>NZ_LZZS01000042.1 GCF_014170335.1 Achromobacter sp. UMC46 | reverse complement strand
TCCTGTTACAGGCCGCGCCCCGCCAGATTGGCGTACAGCGCGCGCACCCCGAAGGTCCACGGCGCGATCCCGGTGCTCAGCTGCACCTCGTTGACCAGCGCGCCGATGCGCTCGGACGCGATCACCACGCGGTCGCCCAGCTTGTGCGTGAAGCCCGTGCCCGGCCCCTTGCGGTCCTGGCTGGGCGAGAACATCGTGCCCAGGAACAGCATGAAGCCGTCGGGATACTGGTGATGCGCGCCACAGGCCTGGCGCACCAGGTCCAGCGGATCGCGGCTGATTTCCCGCATATGGCTCACGCCGCTCAGCGCGAAGCCGTCCTCGCCGTCGATGCGCAGCGACACGTCGGCCTGGCGGACGCTGTCCATATCGAAATCGCCGTCGAACAGGCGGATGAAGGGGCCGATGGCGCATGACCCGTTGTTGTCCTTGGCCTTGGTCAGCAGCAAGGCACTGCGGCCTTCGATGTCGCGCAGGTTGACGTCGTTGCCCAAGGTGGCGCCCACGACCTCGCCCCGACTGTCCACCGCCAGCACGATTTCGGGTTCCGGGTTGTTCCATTCGGATTCGGGCAGCACGCCGATCTGCGCGCCGAAACCCACCGACGCCATCGCCGGGGCCTTCGAGAAAATCTCGGCATCGGGGCCGATACCCACCTCCAGGTACTGCGACCACTGGCCGCGTTCGACCAGCCCAGCCTTCAGGCTTGCCGCCTGGGCGGAGCCCGGACGCAGGCGCGACAGGTCCGAGCCGATCAGCGCCTGCATCCGCACGCGGATCTCGTCGGCGCGGCGGGCGTCGCCACCCGCCTCTTCTTCGATCATGCGCTCCAGCAGGCTGATGGCGAAGGTGACGCCGGCCGCCTTGACGGGTTGCAGATCGCAGGGCGCCAATAAGCGCGGCCCGTCCCCGCCTTGCAGCGTGGCGGCCATCAGCGGCCGCACGTCGCCCAGCGATTCCCCGCGGGCATTGCGCGCGACCTCCACACGGTCGGCACGGTCCAGGAGGTCGGCCACGGTGGGCGCGACGGCGGTGATGTCGAAAACTTCGCCGTCGCGCACCACCACGACGCTGGGGCCGTTCACGGGTGCCGGACGCCAAACCCGGCCCACCAGCAGCGCCTGCGGCAGATCGGACGGCAACGTGTCTTGCTGGTTCATGGTGTCTCCTCGCGTTGTGCGTGCCGTCGCCGTGCGTTGCCAATGATTGGCCTGCGATCCGGCATGGCATTGATGGAGCACGAGTCTAGGGGAATGGCCTTATCATGTCCAACATCCTGAATTTCGTTCCAATATGTTGGAAAACAAACCGCCCATGGCCACTGATTACGACGTTCCCGCCATTCGGCGCACGCACGACATCCTGCGGGTGCTTGCCGGGCGCCGCACGCCCGCCAAGGCGGCGGAACTGGCCCAGGCCTGCCAATTGGCCAAAAGCACGCTCTACCTGTTGCTGGATTGCCTGGAGCAGCGCCGGTGGATCGAACGCAAGGATGGCGGCTACGTCATCGGCATCGAATTGATGGCGTTGGGCGCCGCCTATCTGCGCCACGACGGCCTGGCGGCAGCCTTCCACGCGGCCGCCGGCGATTTCGTCGCCCGCTGCAACGAAGTCGTGCAGTTGGCGGTGCTGGATGGCTTCGACGTGGTCTACCTTGCCCGCGAGGACGCCCGCCGCCCCGTGCGGCTGGTGTCGGACCTGGGCTTGCGGCTGCCCGCGCACGCCTGCGCGCTGGGCAAGGCGCTGCTGGCCAACCTGCCCCCGGACGAACTGGCCGCCCGTGTGCCGGCGGAACTGCCGCGCGTCACCGACCGCACGCTGGCCACGCCGGACGCGCTCTACCGCGAACTGGACCAGGTGCGCCAGACCGGGCTGGGCCAGGACCACGAGGAAATGGCGACGGGCCTCGTCTGCTACGCCGCCTATGTGGGCGTGACCCCGCTGGGCAAGCGGGCGGCGGTCAGCACGTCCATCCCCACCGACCGGCTGGACGACGCCCACCGGCGCGCCGTGACGGACGGCATCCGCGAAGTGGCGCGCCGCATCGCGCAGCAGGTGATTCCTGCGATTTGAAGCCTGGGCGCCACACCTAAGCCCTTAGCCTGCAACGGCTTTTTGACTTTTGAAAAGTCCCGGGCTAATATCGCAGATTCGGTCAGCAATGCCCGAATTACGTCGGTTGTCCGCGTAAACCCTCTGGATACTTCCAAGCACTACGCTTGAAAGCACATGGGCGCTTTCCTTCTTGCCAGGTTCTGGCACCAAGACATGGAAGCGGCCAGTCCAGGACGGCAATCCCACCCAGCAGGGCGGGCCCGCGCGGATAGACCCATTTACCTATTTAAGGAACACCCCATGTACGCGGTCGTAAAAACCGGTGGCAAGCAGTATCGCGTTGCCGCTGGCGAAAAACTCAAGATAGAACAGATACCGGCAGACATTGGGCAAGAAATCACCCTGGACCAAGTGCTGTCCGTGGGCGAAGGCGACCAACTGAAAGTTGGCACGCCCCTCGTCCCCGGCGCTGTGGTCAAGGCAACGGTTCTTGCGCAAGGCCGCCACGACAAGGTCAAGATCTTCAAGATGCGCCGTCGCAAGCACTATCAGAAGCGTCAGGGCCACCGTCAGAACTACACCGAAATCCGCATCGAAGCCATCACGGCTTAAGAAGCGACTCGGTACCACTTAGCAGGAGCTAAACATGGCACAGAAAAAGGGCGGCGGCTCTACGCGAAACGGACGCGACTCAGAATCAAAGCGTCTGGGCGTCAAGACTTTCGGCGGTGAATTGATTCCCGCTGGTTCGATCATCGTGCGTCAGCGCGGTACGCGCTTCCACGCTGGCGTGAACGTCGGCATGGGCAAGGACCACACCCTGTTCGCGCTGATCGACGGCAAGGTTCAATTCGGCTTCAAGGGCGCATTGAACAAGCAGACCGTTTCGATCATCGCTGCCGAGTAATCGGACAAGCACGGTCAGGGCACGCGGCTCAACGCGTGCCCGAACGGCAAAAGCCCTGTCGCATGCGGCAGGGCTTTTTTGTCGCCGGGCCGCCCCAAGACAAAAAGCGCCCCCTTGGGGGGTAGCAAGCACACGAAGTGTGTGCAGCGCGGGGGGCTCGTTTAGTTTTAAGGCAAAGGACGAGTAAGCTCTTCTTTGCCCCCTGGCAGCGCCCCACGACGGGCGGCTGCCCTATTACCCACTACACGCGCAGACACCATGAAATTCGTAGACGAAGCCACCATTGAAGTGGTCGCCGGCAAAGGCGGCAATGGCGTGGCGAGCTTTCGCCGCGAAAAGTTCATCCCCAAAGGCGGCCCGGACGGCGGCGACGGCGGACGCGGCGGCACCATCTATGCGGTGGCCGACCGCAACATCAATACGCTGATCGATTTCCGCTATGCGCGCCTGCACCGCGCGAAGGGCGGCGAGAACGGCCGCGGCTCGGACCAGTACGGCGCGGCCGCCCCGGACATCACCCTGCGCGTGCCCGTGGGCACGGTCATCCATGACGCCGAAACCGGCGAAGTCCTGTTCGACCTGGACACGCACGAGCAGAAAGTCGTGCTGGCCGCCGGCGGCCAGGGCGGCATGGGCAACATCCATTTCAAGTCCAGCCTGAACCGCGCACCGCGTCAATGGACGCCGGGCAAGGAAGGCGAACACCGCTACCTGCGCATGGAACTGAAGGTGCTGGCCGACGTGGGCCTGCTGGGCCTGCCGAACGCCGGCAAGTCCACGCTGATCACCCGCATCTCGAATGCGAAGCCGAAGATCGCGGACTACCCGTTCACCACGCTGCATCCCAACCTGGGCGTCGTGCGCACGTCGCCGTCGCGCAGCTTCGTCGTGGCCGACATTCCCGGCCTGATCGAAGGCGCCTCCGAAGGCGCGGGCCTGGGCCACTTGTTCCTGCGCCACCTGGCGCGCACCCGCGTGCTGCTGCACCTGGTGGACGTGTCCACGCCGGACCCGGACGCCGACCCCGTCGAGCAAGCCGTGGTCGACGCGCGCGCCATTGTCGAAGAACTGCGCCGCTACGATCCGGAGCTGGCCCAGAAGCCGCGCTGGCTGGTCCTGAACAAGCTGGACATGGTGCCGGACCCCGAAGACACCAAGCGCCGCTTCCTGGAACTCTACGACTGGAAGGGCCCGGTGTTCGCCATCTCCGGCTTGACCGGCGAAGGCACGCAAGACCTGCTCTACGCGCTGCAAGACTACCTGGACGCCGAGCGCGAAAAGGAATACGTGTCGCGCGACCAGGCAGACGGCACCTATGTGGCGCCGGACCCCCGCTTCGACGACACCCGCACGGATGCCGACAAGCCCGCCGCGCCGCGCGCCGGCGACGAATAAGCCATAATCGCAGTCCTTACGATTACGTCTTTTCTCGCCGCAGCCGGCGCCCATCATGTCTGCTGAAACACCTGCCGTTTCCGTCGTCACCCACGCCCAGCGCCTTGTCGCCAAAGTCGGCTCGTCGCTGGTCACCAACGAAGGCCGAGGCCTGGACCGCGCCGCCGTAGCGCACTGGGCTGCACAGATCGCTGCCCTGCACAAGCAGGGCAAGCAGATCGTGCTGGTCTCCAGCGGCGCCATCGCCGAAGGCATGGCCCGCCTGGGCTGGCGCAAGCGCCCGTCCGTCATGCACGAACTGCAGGCGGCGGCGGCCGTGGGCCAGATGGGCCTGTGCCAGGCCTATGAAGCGGCATTCGCCGAATACGGCCTGCGCACCGCGCAGATCCTGCTGACGCACGAAGACCTGGCCGACCGCCACCGTTACCTGAATGCCCGCAGCACGCTGTTCGCGCTGCTGCGCCTGGGCGTGGTGCCGATCGTGAACGAAAACGACACGGTCGTCACCGATGAAATCCGGCTGGGCGACAACGACACGCTGGGCGCGCTGGTCACCAACCTGATCGAAGCCGACACGCTGATCATCCTGACCGATCAGCGCGGCCTGTACGATTCCGACCCTCGCAAGAATCCCGACGCCACGTTCATGTCGCACGCGCAAGCCGGCGACCCGGCGCTGGAAGCCATGGCCGGCGGCGCCGGCAGCGGCATCGGCACGGGCGGCATGCTGACCAAGGTGCTGGCGGCCAAGCGCGCGGCGCACAGCGGGGCGCACACCGTCATCGCCTCGGGCCACGAACGCAATGTCTTGACCCGGCTGGCCCAGGGCGAATGCATCGGCAGCGAATTGCGCGCCGTGCTGCCCGTGTGGTCCGCCCGCAAGCAATGGCTGGCCGACCACCTGCGGCTGCGCGGACGCGTCGTGCTGGATGACGGCGCGGTGCAAGCACTGCTGCGCGAAGGCAAGAGCCTGCTGCCCATTGGCGTGACGGAAGTGGAAGGCGAATTCGGCCGCGGCGACGTCGTGGCCTGCGTGGACAGCCAGGGCCGCGAATGCGCCCGTGGCCTGATCAACTATTCATCGGTGGACACGCGGCGCATCCTGCGCCAGCCGTCGTCCCAGATCGCCCGAATCCTGGGCAGCATGACCGACCCCGAGCTCATGCACCGGGACAATCTGGTCGTGCTCTAGGGCCCTTCCTTCCGGATTTAACCTTGCTGTTCCGTGACCGGGTAGTGCTGCAGAAGAATGTAGCCCCACCCGCGCACGGCCAGCACGGGTAGATCGATATCAAAGCGGCGCGCCTTGCTGCGCAACCGCGACACCAGCACATCCACGCTGCGCGCACCCTCTTGCGGATCGCTGGGGAAGAACCGTTCGCGGCGTAGGCATTGGCCGGGCGCGTTCAACAGCCGAAGCAGGAATGCCCGTTCCGTCACGGTCAGGGGCAGCCGTTCGCCGCCGGGGCCCGACAGCACCCGCTCGCCGCCATGCACCCGCCACGCCGGCCCGTCGGTCGCGGGGGGCAGTAGCCGCCTGCGCGCGTTGCGCAACAACGCATCCCATTCCCGCGCATCCATGCGCACCGAGCTGTAGGCATCCACGCCGGCCTCCAGCGCTTCGACGCGTTCTCGTGCCGAGGCCGCAGGCGCCTGCCACACCACCACCGCATCCGGGGCCGCGCGCCGCAAGGCGGCGATCAACTGCGGCACCTGCTTGCCCTGGCCGCGCAGCACCATCGCATCGACATCCTGCGTGCGCAGGCGGTCCAGGAGTTCGGTCGGCGACTCGCACGCGCTGACTTGCCAGTGAAATTCACGCAAGGCAGCGACAAAATTATTGCTCGTCATTTCATCAAGTTGCACGACGAACACATTGCCCCGTTCCCGCATGCGTTCGCACCTCCGAAATTATCACTTAAGTAATGCTTATAGCCACCAAAGTAAACCATGAGCAAGCTTCAATCGACGCGTGAAGACATTTTCAGACCGATTGAAGCAAACCCGTCTTCTGCGTGGTCACACGCAGAAGACGCTCGCGCGTCTGGCGCGGATTTCGCAAAGTGCAATCGCCAGTTACGAAAGCGGGCTGCGCCACTCCAGCCGGTCCGTGCGCAAGCTTGCTCAGATTCTGAAGATCGAACCGGAATGGCTGGAAACCGGCAAGGGCCCCATGGAACTGCCCATGGACGGCTACGACCTGTCCGACACGCTACCGCCCGCCGGCGTCGCCGAAACGATGCCGCGCCTGCCCAAGCGGCGCCGGCCTCAGGCACCCTGGCCCTTTCCGAATATCGCGCCCGCGCAGTTCGACGGACTGACGCCCGAAGACCGCGTGATGCTCGAAGCGCTGACGCTGACCTTCATCGAAACCGCGCAAGCCCGCCGCACCGTCAAGCCGCGCGGGCGCAAGATGGGCTGATCCCGGCCTGACCGGAACGCCCTCCCCCTGATTTCACGCGCCCGTCGCGGACAAAAAAAAACCGCATCGATCGATGCGGTTTTTTGTCGTCTGCCAGAAGCTGGCAGGCGCGGAGGAGCGGGTGGCAGGCCCGCCTGAATCAGGGCTTGGGAGCCGGTGCGGGTGCCGCACCGCCTGCGGCCGGAGCCTGCCCGGCATCGCCACGGATCTTGGCGGCGATTTCAGAGGCGGCTTGGGCCGAGGCCACGCCAAACGCCAGCACGCCGCGGTTCAGCGGTTCGGCGATGCTGGGAGCTGCGACCAGTTCCTGATCGATCACCAGCGCCAGGCGGTTGCCGACGTTCTTCGTGCTCACGTCCGTCAATTTACGCGCGCCGGCTTCCGAGAAGCGCAAGCCCACGAAGTTCTGGCCTTGGCGATCCACCAGGGCCGCGGCGTCGGTCAGGTCGGCGCGCGTCAACACGGGCGTCGACTGCATGTAGAGCTTGCCGTCAGGCAGCGAGATTTCGCGCAGGCCCGGCGCGGGCTGCTGCTGTGCCAGATAGAAGTCGACCGACGAGGCGGTGGCCGGCTGCGTGGCCTGCTGGCCGGCTTCGGGCGTGGCCGCGGCACCGGACGACTTTGTCGGGGCGGTCTTGCAACCTGCCAGCGCCAATGTCACTACAACCAGGGCGGGCGCCAATTTGCGTAGGGTCAGTTGCATGCTCGATTCCTTCTTAAGTGGGCTGGTCCCGGCGAGACGACTGCCCGCCGGGCGTTTCATTGAAAAAGTGTACCGAACCTGAATGACACTGTCGCCCCAGACTGAATCCAAATGTAAAGCAGTAATACCAGCCCTGCTCGCGGTTGGCTCTATACTTCGCTTTCGCGCAGGGGTACTCGTCCCGCCTTTCCGGCAGGACGTGTTGAGAGAGTCCCTTCGTACCAGTACGGATAATGCCGATGCTGGGAGCCGTATTTCCGCCACGCGTCCCCGCACGCCTGGCGGAAGTCCATTCCCGATCGGCTCCAACAACTCTGCTTGGAGCTTTCCATGAACGTCAATCCCAAATTCCTGGCCGCTACCGCCGAAGTCGACGCGGCGGCCGTCGCACCGCTGCCCAAATCGCGCCGCGTGTATGAAACGGGCTCGCGCCCCGACATCCGCGTCCCGTTTCGCGAGATCGAGCAGGACGACACGCCGACGATGTTCGGCGGGGAAAAGAACCCGCCGCTGACCGTCTACGATTGCAGCGGCCCCTACACCGATCCCGACGCCAAGATCGACATCCGCCGCGGCCTGCCAGAACTGCGCCGTGGCTGGATCGAAGAGCGCGGCGACACGGAAGTGCTGTCGGGCCCCACCAGCGACTACGGCCGCGAACGCCTGACCGACCCCAAGCTGACGGCCATGCGCTTCGATCTCCAGCGGCCGCCCCGCCGTGCGAAGGCCGGCGCCAACGTGTCGCAGATGCATTACGCGCGCCGCGGCATCGTCACGCCCGAAATGGAATACGTGGCGATCCGCGAAAGCCTGCGCCGCGAACACTATCTGCAAACGCTGCGCGACAGCGGCCCCGACGGCGAAAAGATGGTCAAGCGCTTGCTGCGCCAGCACCCGGGCCAATCGTTCGGCGCGTCCATCCCCGCCGCGATCACGCCGGAGTTCGTGCGCGACGAGATCGCGCGCGGCCGCGCCATCATCCCCGCCAACATCAACCACCCCGAAGTCGAGCCGATGGCCATCGGCCGCAACTTCCTGGTGAAGATCAACGCCAACATCGGCAACTCGGCCGTCAGCTCCGGCATCGGCGAGGAAGTGGAGAAGATGACCTGGGCGATCCGCTGGGGTGGCGACACGGTCATGGACTTGTCCACGGGCAAGCACATCCACGAAACCCGCGAATGGATCATCCGCAATTCGCCGGTGCCGATCGGCACTGTGCCGATCTACCAAGCACTGGAAAAGGTCGACGGCAAGGCCGAGGACCTGACCTGGGAGATCTTCCGCGACACGCTGGTCGAGCAAGCCGAACAAGGCGTGGACTACTTCACGATCCACGCCGGCGTGCGCCTGCCGTTCATTCCGATGACGGCCGACCGCATGACCGGCATCGTTTCGCGCGGCGGTTCGATCATGGCCAAGTGGTGCCTGGCGCACCATAAGGAAAGCTTCCTGTACGAGCGCTTCGAAGAGATCTGCGAGATCATGAAGGCCTACGACGTCAGCTTCTCGCTGGGCGACGGCTTGCGCCCCGGCTCGGGCTACGACGCCAACGACGAGGCCCAATTCGCCGAACTGAAGACGCTGGGCGAGCTGACGCAAGTCGCCTGGAAGCACGATGTGCAGGTGATGATCGAAGGCCCAGGCCACGTGCCGATGCAGATGATCAAAGAGAACATGGAGCTACAGCTGGAACACTGCCACGAGGCGCCCTTCTACACGCTGGGGCCCCTGACCACCGACATCGCCCCGGGTTACGACCACATCACTTCCGGCATCGGCGCCGCGCTGATCGGCTGGTATGGCACGGCGATGCTCTGTTATGTGACGCCGAAAGAGCACTTGGGCCTGCCGAACAAGAAGGACGTGAAGGACGGCATCATCACGTACAAGATCGCCGCGCACGCCGCGGACCTGGCCAAGGGCCACCCGGGCGCCGCGATCCGCGACAACGCGCTGTCAAAGGCGCGCTTCGAGTTCCGCTGGGACGACCAGTTCAACCTGGGCCTGGACCCGGACACCGCAAAGGAATTCCACGACGAGACGCTGCCGAAGGATTCCATGAAAGTGGCGCACTTCTGCTCGATGTGCGGTCCGCATTTCTGCAGCATGAAGATCACACAAGACGTCCGGGAATATGCGGCGGCGCAAGGGATCAGCGAGAAGGATGCGTTGCAAAAAGGGATGCAGGAGAAGTCAGTGGAGTTCGTTAAGAAGGGGGCTGAGGTTTATCATCGGCAGTGATTTTTTTGTTGATGGCGGGCGTTTGAGTTCTTAAGACGCCCGTCACGTCGGTGGCCTGGGGCAGGCGGCTTTCTTAGGGTTCTGCTCCACAGTGGGGAGTGGTGGAGGGTCTTGCGGGGCCCGCTCCCGGCCGGCCGCGCGGGCGGCCTTGGGGAGCTTACGCATCGTCTTGCGTCGTTGCGGGGTTCGCTTCGCGTGTAGGTGGGTTGCGTCGTGATAATGCTGGCCGGGCTCCGTAGATTCTATGGTTTGGCGCAAGCCTGGTTGGCGATAAAGCGATTGACGTCGAAGGGTTTGCGCGATTTCCATACGCCGAAGGCGATGCGTAGGAGTTTTCTGGCGATGATGTTTAGGGCCTGTCTTGAGGCCCAGCCCTTGGCTCGTAACGCTGCATAGAGGGGTTTGAAGGCAGCCGTTCGGCTGGCTGAAGTTGCCGCGTTATAGGCAAGGCTTCTCAGGGCCGCATCGCCCTGCTTGCTGAGTTTGCGCAGGCCTTTGTAGGCTCCAGATTCTTTGGGCCTGGGGTCTAGCCCCGCGCAGGCCACCACTGCGTCCGAAGAGGCGAACGGGATGCGGGTTACGGCCGTCACCAGAACGGCCCCATCAAGCGCATCTGCCAACTGCGACAAGGCATCCAACGCGTGCTGGACCTGAACTTGCGATCCCACGTGCTTATGCCGATCGCTGGACAGGCGCCAGCCTCGTCTTGCGATCAATCGGCGGTCACGGCCGCTAGAGTCTTAATCGACGTATTTGGGCGGGGTGGGATATCTACCAACGTCAGTCCGCTAGTGACGGCTGATGAATGGGTGCGCCCCGGTCCCCAGCACCTCCGACGTGAGATCGGCAAGTGCTATAAAAACATACAAGGATGGGTGGAGTGTGTTCACGATCAATCCATCAGAGGAACGTCATCGCCGCCCCCCATCACCGGCCTCCCTTTTAGACGGGTGGCGCGCGTACAGACTCGAAAAAGCAAGCAGCTATCTAGCGCGCGCCACCCGTCGCTCCACCTCCCCCACCTGACTGCGGGAACCACTAGCAAACCACTCATCACCAGCGCGCAAGCGACTACCGCCCCGACGCATCAACAACGCGTATGCCGAATGCGGCCGCCCGCGCGGATGCATGAGGCGGGCCCCGAAAATCTCGTGAGTAAACAGCGCTCTAGCAGCGCACAAACCAAGACGGCGCAGCTCGTCGCCGGGGTCGGGTGGGTGGCGCGCAACCTTGATGCGCCCGAGGGAATCTGAAGGCAGCGGCCACAGGCCGCAACGAAGATGACGAGAGGGCAGTCCGGAGCGAAGGCTCCGGACCGCAATCGTGGGCGCGCGCCACCCACCCGACCCCGGCGACGAGCGACCTACGAAGCTCCCCATCCGCGCCTACAAAACAAAACCCGACAAAGCTCCGCCGCGAGCAACCAACAGAGCACTACCCCGCCGACTCGAAGATCGCCCCAAAAATCTCCCTACAGCAACTTCCCCGGATTCATGATCCCACCCGGATCCATCACCCGCTTGATCTCCCGCATCAACCTCAACTCCACGGCATCTTTGCTATGCAGGAAATGCTCCCGCTTCAACTGCCCGATCCCGTGTTCCGCTGAAATGCTCCCGCCATAGCGGTTCACTTCGTCCAGCACCGCATCCGTGATCGCCGCACCGTTTATTGCCACCCAATCCCGGTCAGCGCCTGCCGGGCGCGACAGGTTGTAGTGCAGATTGCCGTCGCCGAAGTGGCCGAAGATGAAGGGGCGGATATCGGGGTACAGCGCGCGCACGCGCGCCTCTGCCGACACCATGAAGTCTGGAATGCGTTCGATCGGCAACGACACGTCGTGCTTCAGGTGCGGGCCGTCCGCGCGTTGCGCTTCCGAGATTTCCTCGCGCAGCTTCCATAGCGTCTGCAGCTGCGACAGCGATGCCGACACCGCCGCGTCCAGGCACAGGCCGCGTTCCAACGCCGTGCCGATCACGCTTTCCAGCAGCGTCGTCAGGCCTGCCTCGTCCGCCGTGTCCGCCAACTCCACCAGCACATACGCCGGGTAGCGCTGATCGAACGGTTCCTGCACACCTTCGGCGTGCGTCAGCACCAGATCCAGGCAATCGCCCGAGAAGTACTCGAACGCCTGCAGGCGCGCGCCGCACTGCTCGAACAGGATCTCGAACAACTGCAGCGCCTGCGCCGGCGACTCGACGGCGGTCAGCACCACCGAACGCACATCCGTGCGCGGGAACAGGCGCAGCGCCACTGCCGTGATCACGCCCAGCGTGCCTTCGGAGCCGATCAGCAACTGCTTCAGGTCGTAGCCCGTGTTGTCTTTGCGCAGCGTGCGCAAGCCGTTGAAGATTTCCCCGGTGGGCAGCACCGCTTCCAGGCCCAGCACCAGTTCGCGCGCCATGCCATAGCGCACCACATTCACGCCACCGGCATTGGTGGCGACGTTGCCGCCGATCTGGCTGGAGTCTTCCGCCGCCAGGCTCAACGGCAGCAGGCGTCCCGCGTCCTGCGCCGCGCGGCGCAGGTTGCCCAGAATGGCGCCGGCTTCGGCCACCATCGTGTTCGCGACGGTATCGATGGAACGCACGGCGTTCATGCGGTCCAGGCTAAGCACCACGTTCTTCGGGCTGCCGTCCGGCGTGGCGCCGCCGCACAGGCCGGTGTTGCCGCCGCGCGGCACCACCGGCACGCCTTCCTGCTGGCACAAGGCCAGGCAGGCAGCAACGTCGGCCGTATTGCGCGGGCGAACCACGGCCTGGGCATGGCCGTTGTACAGGCCGCGCCAGTCGGACAGCCAGGGCGCGATGTCCGCGTCGGCGGTGTAGACGGTATCGGGGCCCAGGGCCTGGGTAAGGCGTTGCGTGAAGTCGGAGGCGCTCATGGTGTCTGCGTTGCCGCGGAAAAGAGGGGATCGAGTTGCAGGCGGCGCGCCGCCTGCTGCAAATGGAAGACCGCCGCTTGGCGGGCCTGTTCGGGATTGCCCGCGCGGATGGCCTCGAACACGGCGACGTGTTCCTGGTGCACCGCCGCGGTCAACCCGTCCTGCAAACGGCTGTTGGACCGCGCGGTGCGGACCGCCAACCGCAATTGCAGATTCAGGTACTGCAACAGGTCTTGATAGGTGCTGTTGTGGGTAGCCGCGGCAATCGCGACGTGGAACGCCACGTCGTGTTCGACGCCTTCGTCGGGATGTTCAAGATGGGCTTCCAGGTCGGCCAACGCCTGGACCATGGCGGTCAGGTCGGCGGCGTTGCGGCGCACGGCCGCCAACGCCGCCGCGCCCCCTTCCAGGTCCATCCGCAATTCATAGACGCCGGCCAGTTGCACGCGGTCCACGCCGATGCCGCTGGACACCTGGAAGCCCTGGGTCCCGGTGCGCGACACCACGGTGCTGCCGGAGCCCTGGCGGCTTTGGATCATGCCCTGGGCGCGCAGGCGTTCCGTCGCCTCACGGATCACGGCAGCGCTGACCCCGTACTGCTCGGCCAGGATGCGGCCGGGCGGCAGCTTGGCGCCGACGGGGTGCACGCCATCGGCGATGTCCGTGGCGATCTGGCGGGCGACCTGTTCGGTCAGGGTCAGGGTCTTGGTCAGCATGGGCGGATTATAAGCTTATTTTTCAGGTTATCTGATAACTCTTGACCGAGTTCCGCCTCCAACTATCAGCCCCTGCCCGTGTTCAGGCCGTGGCGGGTTCCCCGTTGGCGCCGGCCAGCGCGGCATCTTCGACGTCGTCGTCCCCCACGATCTCGCAGCAGCGGCCGCCGCGCGCCTTGGCGCGGTACAGCGCGGCGTCCGCCGAATCCAGCGCGGCCTGCGGGCTGCGATTGGCGCCCGAAATGATCGAAATGCCGATCGAAAGCCCTACGCTGACTCGCGTGCCGTCCGCCAGCGAGATAGGCTGGGAGGCGTCGCGCAGCAGGTGTTCGCCCAGCCGCAACGCCGCCGTGGCGTCGATGCCTGTCACCAGCACAATGAACTCGTCGCCCCCGATCCGGGCGGCCACGTCGTCCACCCGCAGCATCCCGCGCATGCGCTGGGCGACGGTGGTCAGCACCTGGTCGCCGGCGGCATGGCCGTAGGTGTCGTTGATCCGCTTGAAATCGTCCATGTCCATGTACAGCAGCGCGGCGTGACTGTCATGCCCGCGCGCGCTGGCGCAGACGCGCTCAAGCGCCACCTGCAGCCCGGCACGGTTGGCCAGCCCCGTCAGCGCGTCTTCGCTGGCGCGGCGTTCGCTGTCGCGCTCGGCCAGCATGGTCGACACCAGGATGCGGTTCAGCCGGTGCGACGCGATGCTCATGCTGACGAGATAGAACGGGATCTGGATGAAGACGATGGCCGTGACGTATTCGCCGGTGAACAACGCGCCCAGGCACATGGGCCCCAGGCTCAGGAAGATCATCGCGCCGACCAGCCGGGGCGCGCCGTAGTTGCGAAAGCAGATGCCGCCCGCCATCGCGCCGCAAGACACGCCCGCCAGGGTAGCGGCCAGCCAGTCCCCGTTCAGGAAGGTGATGAACACGCCGTAGCCCACGCTGAAGGCCCACAGCAGCGCCAGCAGAATGTAGACGTCGGTATGGGTGTTGCCGCCCTTGGGCGCCGCGCGCAAGGCGGCGCGCAGGATCGAGACCCGGACGACGGCCAGCACCAGCTCCAGCACCAGCCAGGAGATGTACAGGGGCTCGGGGCGGCGCCAGGTGACGACGCCGGAAATCATCAGGGTATTGATGACGCCGCCGGCGAAGATGGGCAGCGTACCGAACAGGCTGGCGATCAGCGCCGCGCGGATATCCGCGGGCGTGTCTTGGCCGGCGTGCGTCAACCAGCGCGTCAGGCGCCACTTGGGCAAGCTGAACTTCAGTCCTGTATCCACACCGTCACGTCCATCGCCGTTACCTGAATTGTGTAGGCTGGCTGGCGTTATAGCAGGTATTTCAAGCCTTTAATATTGTCCCGAAGGGCAATAAGGCCATGGTGTGAGACGAAATCCGCCGCTTGGGACCCGGGGCCCGCTTCAGTGTCCGCGATGGCCGCAAACCGCGCATTCGGGGTCGCGCTGGACGTTGACGCTGCGCCATTGCATGGTGCGCACGTCCAGCCACAACAAGCGGCCGGACAGGCTTTCGCCCACGCCGGACAGCAGCTTCAGCGCTTCGGCTGCCTGCATGCTGCCGATGATGCCGACCACTGGGGCGAACACGCCCATCGTGGCGCAGTTGGCTTCCTCGACGTCGTCCGCTTCCGGAAACAGGCAGTGGTAACAGGGCGCGTTGTCGTCGCGCAGGTCGTACACGCTGACCTGCCCGTCGAAGCGGATCGCCGCGCCGGACACCAGCGGCTTGCGGTGCTGCACGCAGGCGCGGTTGATGGCGTGGCGGGTGGTGAAATTATCGGTGCAGTCCAGCACCAGATCGGCAGCGGCAACGGCGTCGGACAACGACTGGTCTTTCAGGCGTTCGACGCGCGCATGAACGTGCGCCTGGGGATTGAACGCCGCCAGCATGTCGCGCCCGGATTCGGCCTTGGGGCGGCCGACGCTGGCGGTGGTGTGGAGGATCTGGCGTTGCAGGTTGCTGAGCTCGACCACATCGTCGTCAGCTAGCGTGATGTCGCCCACGCCGGCGGTGGCCAGGTAGAGCGCGGCGGGTGAACCCAGTCCACCCGCCCCAACGATGAGCACACGCGCCGCCAGAAGTTTTTCCTGCCCTTCGATGCCTAGCTCGTCGAGCAGGATGTGGCGGGCGTAGCGCAGCAATTGCTCGTCGTTCATTTGTCCTTGCTGGGCTCGACTCCGGTCGGCGTGATCTTCATGCGCGTGGGCGTGCCGCCGCCGGCCTTGGCGTCCGCCTTGGCTTGCGCGCGAGCCGAGCCCTTCTGCACCGGCTTGCCGGCCAGCACGTTCAGCGCTTGCTGCAGCTGGAAGTCGTCCTTGCCGCCGAATTCGAACACCTTGGTCGGCACGTCGACGTTGTCCTGATCCGAATTGGACTTCACTTCGTTGGCCGTACCCGGGTTGGACAGGTGGCGTTGCAGGTCGGCTTCGCGCGGCAGGCGGAACAGGTCGCCGTCGGCCGTGTCGGCAACGACGTAATCCGGTTCGATGCCCGTGGCCTGGATCGAACGGCCGTTCGGCGTGAAGTAGCGCGACGTGGTCAGCTTGACCGCGGTGGTTTCGGACAGCGGCAGGATGACCTGCACCGAGCCCTTGCCGAAGGTGCGGTTGCCCAGCACCTTGGCGCGCTTGTGGTCTTGCAGCGCGCCGGCCACGATCTCGGAAGCCGAGGCCGAACCCACGTTCACCAGCACCACCATCGGCACGGTCTTGGTCCAGGCCGGCAGGCCGGCCAGGTAGTTGCTTTCACCGCGGGCGTATTCCGACGGCGTGGCCAGGTACTTGTGGCGGGCGTCGGGCGTGCGGCCATCGGTGGACACCACCAGGGCGTCGGTCGGCAGGAAGGCGCCGGACACGCCGATGGCGCTGGTCAGCAAGCCGCCCGGATCGTTGCGCAGGTCCAGGACCAGGCCCTTGAGCGGTTCTTTGGCGCCCAGCTCCTTCAGTTCCTTGGCAAGGTCCGAACCGGTCTTTTCCTGGAACTGCGCGACGCGGATGTAGCCCACGCCGTTGTCCAGCATCTTGCTGCGCACGCTGCGCACCTTGATGATGTCGCGGACGATCTTCAGCACGATGGGCTGGGGACGGTCGGCGCGCATGATGGTCAGCGTGATCGGCGACTTGGGTGCGCCGCGCATGAGCTTGACCGCATCGTTCAGGGTCATGCCCTTGGTGGGTGTGTCGTCGATCTTGATGATCAGGTCGCCGGCCATGACGCCTGCGCGCGCGGCGGGCGTGCCTTCGATCGGCGAGATCACCTTCACGAAGCCGTCTTCCGCGCCGACCTCGATGCCCAGACCGCCGAATTCGCCTTGCGTGGCCGTCTGCATTTCGCGGAAGGCGTCGGCATCCAGATAGGCGGAATGCGGATCCAGGTTGGAGACCATGCCGGAGATGGCATTGTCGATCAGGGTCTTGTCGTCGACCGCTTCGACATAGTTGTTCTTGATGGCGGCGAAAACGCTGGTCAGTTGCCTGAGTTCGTCCAGGGGCAATGGACTGCCGCGCTGGGCGACGGCTGTCACTCCAACACTAAGCAATACGCCAGCCACCGCACCGATGGCTATCAGACCGAAACCGCGAAACTTGCGAGTGCCCATGCACACTTCCCGAATTTTGTTTTCGCCGATGGGGTTTGGTAATTCACCAACGGTTATTTACCAACGACAATTTTGCCAATGCCCCTACTGGGCCAGCCACTGGGCCGGATCCACAGGAGCGCCACGATGGCGAATTTCAAAGTATAGGCCGGATTCCACTTGGCCGCCGGTTGCCCCTACCGTAGCAATAGTATCGCCACCTGTCACCGAATCTCCCACCCGTTTGAGCAGACTTTGGTTGTAAGCATAGACCGTCAGGTACTGCTGGCCATGATCCACAATGATGAGGTTGCCAAAACCGCGCAGCCATTCGGCGTAGACGACGGTACCGGGAGCCACTACTTTGACGGGGGTGCCTTCCGGCGCGCGCAGCACCACGCCACGCCAGACGCCGCCGTCCGGGCGGTCGACCCCGAAACGGCCCTGCACCTGCCCGCGCACCGGCATGGCCAGGCCATGCTTCAAACCGCTGCCGCCGCCAAGCGGCACGGCACGGGCGGCCTGCTGGGCCGATGCACTACGGGTTGGAGTGGTTTCGGCCTCGACGGGTTCCGCCTTTTTGGGGGGCTCCGCCGGTTTTTCCGCCGCGGGCGGCGGCGTGCCTGCCGGATCCGTCAGGCGGGTGTGCCGCTGTTCAGCCGGACGTAATCCGGCGGCGTCCGGGTCGGCCACGGCGACCGGGCCGCGGTTCTGGCGCGACGCCGCTTCCACTTGTTCGCGGGCCTGGGCCGCATCGCGGGCATCGCGGCTGTCGCGGTCGCGCCGGGCGGCGTCATCGGCCGCTAGCTTGCGGTCCGCCTCGGCCTTCTTGCGGGCGTCGTCCGCGCGGCGCTGCGCTTCGGCACGCTTTTTGGCGTCTTCGGCCGCGCGGCGGGCTTCTTCTACCCGGCGGGCCTCTTCGGCCTTCCTGCGCGCCTCTTCGGCCTTGCGGGCCTCTTCGATCTGCTTGGTGATCGCCGCGTCCAGGTCGGTGATCAGGCGGGACAGGCGCTGGTCGTCGCGGCCCAGCTTGTTGGCTTCGGCACGCTGGGCGGCGATCTGCCCTTCCAGCTGCGCCAGCAGCGTGGCGCGCTCTTTCTGCTGGCCAACCAGGGCAGTCTTCTGCTCGGAGGTTTCGGCCACCACTTTTTCAATTTCGCCGCGGCGCGCGTCGGCGCGCGTCTGCAAGGCGGCCAGGCGTTCGATATCGGCCCGCAGCGCCTGCACGGCGTTGGCGCGGGCCTGGGACACGTAGTCCAGATAGCCCAGATTGCGGCCCAGCACCTGGGGATCGTCGCCGGACAGCAGGGCCGTCCAGGGCGACACGCCGCTGGTGTATTGGGTGCGCAACTGCTCGGCGAGCTCGGTGCGGCGCTTGGCCAGCACGGCTTCTTGGGCGCCGATCTGCTTTTCCAGGCCGGTCAGGTCGGCCTGCGCCTGGCGGTTGGCGTCGGCCAGCTCCCGCAAGCGCAGGTTGATCTTGGAAATCGAGGATTCCGACTGTTTGAGCGCGTCGGCCGCTTCCTTGCGGGCGGCCTCGCGGCCGTCGATGTCCTTTTGCAAGTTCTCGATGCGGTCGCGCAAGGCGGCCTGCTGGCGTTCGGCGTCGGACTGGCGTCCGGCAAGGTCGTTGGGCGCCGCCTGAGCCGACAGCCCCCCACCGGCCAACATGACCGCCAACAACCACCCTGCCGTGCGACGCATAGAAGGACCTGCTCTCACCGGAGGGAGCCTCGCACAGGCTGGAAATCGGGTGCCAGGCTAGGCGTGGCCGACGCCGCGTGGCCTGCACCACGCAAGGTGGTCACAACGACGCTTGGCGCCCGAGTTCCAGCCTGCCCGAAGGGTGATTGCGCAATCATGCGAGGTTCCATCTGGTGTGAACAGGTCCTTTTAGTCCTTCTTAGCCTTGCCTTGGGCTGCGACGGCAGCCATGGCCGCCTCGATCTCGGCGGCATCGCCCAGATAATAGTGGCGGATGGGGCGCAGGTCATCATCCAATTCGTAGACCAGCGGCTGGCCGGTCGGAATATTCACGTTGACGATGTCGTCGTCCGACACATTGTCCAGGTGCTTGATCAGCGCGCGCAAGCTGTTGCCGTGGGCGGCGACCAGCACCTTGCGGCCGGCGAGGATGGCCGGGGCGATGGATTCGTTCCAGAACGGCAGCACCCGGGCCACGGTGTCTTTCAGACACTCGGTGGCCGGCAGCTGGTCGGCCGGGATCTTGGCGTAGCGGCTGTCGAAACGCGGATGGCGCTCGTCGTCCAGCGACAGCGGTTCCGGGGCGATGGCGTAGGCACGGCGCCAGACCAGGACCTGCTCGTCGCCGTACTTGGCGGCGGTTTCGGCTTTGTTCAAGCCCTGCAGCGCACCGTAGTGGCGTTCGTTCAGGCGCCAGTTCACGCCCACCGGGGTGTACATGGCGTCCATGGCGTCCAGCGCGATCCACAGGGTGCGGATGGCACGCTTGAGCAGCGACGAATAGGCCAGATCGAAGGTGTAACCCTCTTTCTTCAGCAATTCTCCGGCCTTGCGGGCCTGTTCACGGCCGGTTTCGGTCAGGTCGACGTCAGTCCAGCCGGTGAAGCGGTTTTCCAGATTCCACTGGCTTTCGCCGTGGCGCATCAGAACAAGTTTATGCATGGTTTGGCACGCTTTCCGCGCGGGTTAAAGTTAGGGGATGGTTAAAGAATGCGCTCATTTTATAATTGAGTGATTTTGCCCTTGATTTTGCCCCGGCGCACCCGTCCATTTCCATGGCGCGGCGCCTGAGGCGACGCCAAGGGTTCGCCCCTACCTGGCTTGTCGCCGTACTTCAGGATGCCCCGTGGATCTTCTGCAATTCTTGCTCGATAAAAACAACGTCTTCATCGTCGCCGTCGCCGTCATCGCCGGCGTGATGCTAGCCATTCCCGCGCTCCGCAAGGGGCGCAGCGGCTCGGCCGTCAGCACCGGCGAGGCCATCCAGATGGTCAACCAGCGCAACGCCGTCTGGGTCGACGTGCGTACCGCCGAGCAGTTCCAGGCCGGCCACATCGCCCAGGCCCGCAACGTGCCGGCCGCCGACATCGAACAAAAGGCCGCGTCGCTGCCCAAGAACAAGCCTTTGGTCGTGGTTTGCGACAATGGCCGTGACTCCGCCCGCGCCGCCACCAAGCTGCGCGCGCAGGGTTTCACCGACGTGGTGCCGCTGGATGGCGGCATGCGCGCCTGGTCGGCCGCCAGCCTGCCGGTGACCCAGAAGGGTTGAGCCGGGGCGCCCGTCCCCTTCTTTCAACTCCGAATCGCAGGAGCGCCTATGAATAAAGTTGTCATGTACAGCAAGGACTATTGTCCTTATTGCGCCCGCGCCAAGGCGCTGCTCGAGCAGCGCGGCGTGGCCGACCTGGAGATCATCCAGATCGACCGGGACCCGTCCCAGCGCGATGTCATGATCGAACGCACCGGCCGGCGCACCGTGCCGCAGATCTTCATCGGCGATACCCATGTCGGCGGTTGCGACGACTTGATGGCCCTGGACCGCTCGGGTGGCCTTGCCCCCTTGCTGAACGGCTAATCGCCCTTACCTTTGCCCCTCCCACCAACGGAAACACTCATGGCTGATCAAGACCAAAACACCCAGCAAGAAGGCGGCAACGACGCGCCCTCGTTCAATCTGCAACGCGTCTACCTGAAAGACCTTTCGCTGGAAATGCCGAATGCGCCCCACGTCTTCCTGGAGCAAGAAGCGCCCCAGGTTGAAGTGAGCATCACCGTGGGCGGCCAGCGTCTGGCCGAAACCGTGTTCGAGACCACGGTCACCGTCACCGTCACCACCCGCATCAGCGACAAGGTCGTGTACCTGGTCGAAGGCACGCAAGCCGGCATCTTCGAAGCCGCCAACATCCCGGAAGAGCAGCTGGATCCGCTGCTGGGCATCGTCTGCCCGACGATGCTGTACCCGTACCTGCGCGCCAACATCGCCGACGCGATCACCCGCACGTCGATGCCGCCGCTGCACCTGACGGAAGTCAACTTCCAGGCCCTGTACGAGCAACGTCTGGCCGAACTGCAACAGCAGCAAGGCGGCGCCGCCAACGGCAACGGCAATGGCAGCGACTCGGGCATCATCCTGCCCCCCAGCGCCACGCGCCAGTAAGCACACCCTGCCCCGATGAACCATCCCACAGAGCCGCGCTTGCGCGTCGCCGTCCTGGGTGCGGGAAGTTGGGGCACCGCGCTGGCGGCGGCCTCCAGCCGCCGCCACGCCACCCTGCTTTGGGCGCGCGACGCCGCGCAGGCCGCCAGCATGGCCGCCACGCATGAGAACGCGCGCTACCTGCCTGGCATCTCCCTGCCCCAGGCCCTGAATGTCTCCTCCGATCTCGACGCCACGCTGCGCAGCCTGCAAGACGAGGGCGCGCGCCGCCTGATCGTGCTGGGCGTGCCCGTGTCCGGGCTGACCGCCATTTGCGGCGAATTGTCGCGCCGGCTGCCCGCCTTGGGATTGCAGGACACCCCCATCGTCTGGACGTGCAAGGGCTTTGAAGCCGACACGGCCAGGCTGCCTCACGAAATCATGCGCCAGGCGTTGCCTGACGCAGTCGGCGGAGCACTGTCCGGCCCCTCTTTTGCGCGCGAAGTCGCCCAGGGCCTGCCCGTGGCGCTGACGGTCGCCAGCACCAGCGCGGCCTTGCGCGACGCCACCACCGCCGCCTTCCATGGCGCCGCGCTGCGCGTCTACGCCAGTACGGACCTGGTGGGCGTGGAAGTGGGCGGCGCGTTGAAGAACGTGATCGCCGTCGCCTGCGGCATCGGCGACGGGCTGGCGCTGGGCACCAATGCCCGCGCCGCGCTGATCACCCGCGGCCTGGCCGAAATGACGCGCTTCGGCGTGGCGCTGGGCGCCCGCGCCGAGACCTTCGCAGGGCTGACCGGCCTGGGTGACCTGGTGCTGACCGCCACCGGAGAACTGTCGCGCAACCGCCGCGTCGGCCTGGAGATCGGCGCCGGCCGCAAGCTGGCCGACATCCTGGCCAGCGGCATCACGGCCGAAGGCGTGCGCTGCGCGCGCGCCGCGCTGAACCGCGCCCGCGCCATCAACGTCGAATTGCCCATCACTGAAGCCGTCTGCGCCGTGCTGTTCGACGGCGTGGCGCCCATGACCGCCGTGTCCGCCCTGCTCGCGCGTGACGCGCGCGACGAAAGCGCCGATGCGGGCGGCCCGCTGGACCCGTCGCTGGGCGGCCATCTCTGACCCCTCCCTAACAACAAGACACCGCACCGATTCCGAGGAGACATCCTTCATGACGCAAACCCGAAAACTCCGGGTCGGCCCGCTTCTGCGCGGCCTGTGCCTCAGCCTGGCCGCCGTGCTGCCGGCCGCCGCCCACGCCGACTGGCCCGACCACCCCATCCACATGGTCGTGCCCTTCCCGCCCGGATCGTCGCCCGACATCCTGGCGCGCACGATCTCGGAGCCGCTGTCACAGGCGCTGGGCCAGCCCATCGTCATCGACAACAAGCCGGGCGCGGGCGGCAACATCGGCACGCGCGTCGTGTCGCAGGCCAAGCCCGACGGCTACACGCTGCTCTATACGATCAACGGGCCGCTGGTCACGGCGCCCACGCTGTACAAGAAGACGCTGGGCTACGACCCGCTGACCGACCTGGCCCCCATCACGCTGGTGGGCACCAGCCCCAACGTGCTGGTCGTGCCGGGCAGCTTGAAGGTCGACAACGTCCAGGACTTCGTCAAACTGGTCAAAGGCCGCGGCAATTCGCTGAACTATGGTTCCGTGGGCCCGGGCAGCTCGGCCCACCTGGCGATGGAGATGTTCAAGGAAAGCGCCGGCGTGGACCTGGCGCATATCCCGTATTCGGGATTTCCGCAGGTCATCACCGCCATCATCGGCGGCGACGTGCAAGCCGGCTTCATGGTGCCGGCCATCGCCGTGCCGCAGGCCCGCGACGGCAAGGTCAAGCTGCTGGCGGTGACCAGCCTGCAACCCAGCGAGGCGCTGCCGGGCATCCCGACGATGGCTTCGCAGGGCTACCCCGACTTCGAAGCCATTTCGTGGAACGCCGTGCTGGCCCCCGCCGGCACGCCGACGCCGATCATCGAACGGCTGAACAGCGAACTGGCCCGCATCATCGACAGCGAGGCCGTGCGCAAGCAGCTGGCCCTGCAGTACTTCACCCCCGCGGCGTCCACGCCGGAAGCCCTGACCGCCCGCATCAAGAGCGAAAAGGCGCGCTGGGACCAGGTGATCGAAAAGCTGAAGCTGTCGCTGGACTAAGCGGCCGGGAATAAGCCCCCTGGAAAACGCCGCCTGGGCCAGGCGGCCTACACGCCGCCTTCGAAGCCTTGCTGGCGCCAGGCTTCGAACACCGTCACCGCAACCGCGTTCGACAGGTTCAGGCTGCGCTGGCCCGCGCGCATCGGCAGCCGCAAGCGCTGCTGAGGCGCGAACATCGCCTGATGCTCCGGCGACAGCCCCGCCGTTTCTCGGCCGAATACGAACACGTCGCCCGGTTTGAAACCGATATCCGCCACGCTGCGCTGCGCCTGCGTGGTCAGCGCGTAGATGCTCGACGCATCGGCGCCGGTGTCGTCCAGCGCCTCTTGCAGCGTGTCGTGCACCCGCACGGGCTGCCACTCGTGATAGTCCAGGCCGGCGCGGCGCATGCGCGCGTCATCCAGTTCAAAACCCAAAGGGCGCACCAGATGCAATTGGGCCCCGGTATTGGCGCACAGCCGGATGGCGTTGCCGGTATTGGGGGGGATCTCGGGGCAGACGAGGATGACGTGGAACATGGCGGATAAGGAACTAGGACGGCTTGCGGCGCCAGATTGGCCGCGCAGGCGGATTGTCGCCGATTTGCCGCCGGGACGCGCTGCCGCTCGCCTTCAAGGCGTACGCGCCGCCACCACGATGGTCACGCTGGCGGCACCTGCCGCCAGCAAGGCGCTTGCGGCCGCCTGCACCGTGCTGCCTGTCGTCATGACGTCGTCGACCACCGCCACGTGGCGCCCGCGCACCCGGGAAGACGCGGCGAACAAACCCGTTGCGCCCGTCTGGCGGGCGCGCCGTCCAAGCGATGTCTGGCGGGGCGTTTCCCGGCGCCGCCGCAGCGCGCCGCGCGCCAAGGGCAACGCCAGTTCGGCCGCCAGGCTGCGGGCGATTTCACCCGCCGGGTTCATGCCGCGCAGGCGCAGCGACGCGCGGCTGGCGGGCACCGGCACCAGCAGGCAGCCCTCGGGCAACCCGCCACCACGCCGGATCTCCGCGGCCAGCAGCCGGGCCAGCACTGGCGCCATGCTCAGGCGCAGCCGGGTCTTGAGCATCTGGATCAGGGCATCGGCAGGCGGGGTGTAGTCGAACGCGGCGAAGGTCCGCCCGTAGGCCCATGACCCACCCAGGCACGCCGGGCAAGCAGGCGCCAGGGCGGGCAACCGCAGCGCGCACCGGGGGCACCGGGACCGGCCGCCCGGCAAGGCGGTGATGTCGGTTTCGCAGCCACTGCACAGCCGCGCGCCCGCCACCCGCGCGCCGCATAGCGGGCAATCGCAGCCGATCCGCGACCACACCCGCCGCCCCATGCCTTGTAGGGAGAATCGGGCCCGGCCGCCGGGATGCGCAATAATGTGTGCCATCCCTCATGAAATCATGTTCCGCCCCGCGGCGAAGACGCGGGCGCGACCGAAATGTCCCTGCCAGAATCCGCACCGCTCCCCTCCCTTCCCCTCGTCAGCGCCGACGTGCCCCGCCAGTTCGCCCGCCGTGGCGACTTGTCCGACGCCCAGTTCCTCTATGGGGAAGTGGCCCGGCGCATGCTCGGCCGCCTGCAATACATCCGCGTGCAGCCCCAGGCGATGCTGGACGCGGGCTGTGGCGCGGGCGACAACCTGCCGCTGCTGCGCGAGCGCTATCCGGACGCCGGCTATACCGGGCTGGACAACTGCGAGCCGTTGCTGGAACGGGCCCGCAAGCGCCATGCGCCTGCCGGCCTGGGCGCCTGGATCGGCAAGCTGGCCCGCCGCGGTCCGACGGCCCCGGCCTTCCTCAATGCCGATCTGGCGGATACCGGCCTGGCCCCCGAATCGCTGGAACTCGTATGGTCCAACCTGGCCATGCACTGGCACCGCGCCCCGCACGCGGTGCTGGCGGAATGGCGCCGCATCCTGAAAGTGGGCGGGCTGGCGATGTTCTCGTGTCTGGGGCCAGCCACCCTGCGCGAACTGCGCCAGGCCCTGACCGATGCCGGCCTCGCGACCGCCACGCCGTCCTTCGTGGACATGCATGACTTCGGCGACCTGCTGGTGGAAAACGGCTTTGCCGATCCGGTCATGGACCAGGAACTGCTGACCCTGACCTACCGCAGCCCCGAAAAACTGCTGCAAGATGTGCGCGCGCTGGGTGGGAATCCTGCCGAGGGCCGCCGCGGCGGCCTGGTCGGCCGGGACTGGCGCGACCGCCTGTACGCCGCGCTGGAAGCGCAACGCCGGCCAGATGGCCTGATTGCCTTGAGTATCGAAGTAGCGTACGGCCACGCCTGGCGCGCCGCCGCGCACCGCACGGTGGCTGGAGAGACCCGGTTGTCCGTCAGCGCGATCGGCGGGCGGCACCGCGGAAATCCTTGAAGCGCGGCCCCATCCGGGGCCGCTTCGTGCTTGGTGCCTGGTTGCTTCGTGCTTACTTAGTGCAAGCGTTCCGGCAGCGGCACGCTGACGCCGGGTTCAGAGGCCGACAACGGCTGCATCGGCTCTGAATTGGCGCGGATGCGCCGGCGCAGGACCGCGGTGGGTTCGGCCGGGGCAGCCCCGGCCGGCTCGCCACGCCAGGTGTGCGTCATCGCGTCCACCACCAGCGGCAGATCACGCAGGCGATGGAATTGGCTGCGCAGCCACCGCGCATCGTTGCCGCTACGCATGGCTTCGTCGCGCAAGGCAGCGATCATGTCGCCCGTCCCCAGTTCTTCCGCCACCGGCATCAGCCGCTGAAACAACGCCCGCAGATGGTCCATCAGGCGCAAGCGCTGGCCTTCCGGCGTGACGTAGCTGCCCTGCAGGCCGAAACGGCAGGCCTGGAAGTGGTTGCTGCGGTAAGACAGCCACGCACTGTCGCTGGGATCGTCCTCGCGCATCAGCAAGACCGCCAGCGCCTGGGCGAAGGCCGCGATCTGGCACGCGCGTTCAACCGTCAACGGCGTATCGCACACGCGGATCTCCACCGTGCCGAACTCCGGCTTCGGGCGGATATCCCAGTACAGGTCCTTGATGCTCTCGGCCAGGCCGTAGGCGCGCAGTTGCGACAGGTGGGCCTCGAACTGGTACCAGTCCTTGACGTCGGGCGGCATGTGGCCAGCCAGCGGGAAGCTGTTGACCGCGTTCAGGCGCGAGCACGAAAACAGCGTATCGACGCCCTCGCAATACGGGGACGAGGCCGACAGCGCGATGAAATGCGGCACATACGGCGACAGGCGGCGCAACAGTTTGATAGAGTCGTCGCCGCTCTTCACACCCAGGTGGATGTGCTGGCCGAAGACCGTAAATTGACGCGCCAGGTAACCGTACATTTCGGCCAGGTACTGGAAGCGCGGGGTATCCGAGATGGAGCGCTCTTGCCAGCGCATGAAGGGATGGGCGCCGCCGCCGGCGACCGCGACGCCGACCGCGTCGGCCGCTTCGACCAAGGCGTCGCGCATCTCGCGCATTTCGGCCAAGAGGCCCATGGGGTGCTCATGCACCGAGGAATTCAATTCGATCATGGACCGCGTGATTTCCGGTTTAACGCGGTCGGCAATGGGATGGTTGGCCATTTGGGCCAGCAGCTCGTCAGAGGCTGCGGTCAGATCAAAACTACGGGGGTCGATCAGTTGCAGCTCGAGTTCGATGCCCAGGGTGTTGGGGGCCGACGAAATGAACGGGATCTGTTCCATCTCGGACTCCTTTGAATGTTTGATGAGGGACGCGCCGTTCGACCTTGAAGCCCGGCAGCTTCCCGGGGGGCACTAGACGGCGACTTGTGAACGCATGATAGCCGCAGGTTTGTGGCAAAACGATTGAAAATCGTGACATTTGTGTGCAACATCGCGAAGCATTCGGTTTTGCCCTCTGAGGGGCAGTGAGCAAGCGCTCACAACATAGAAATGGCGCGGCTCGCGGGCCGATGGCGGCCGGAATGGCAGTCGGGAAGCGGTTTCCGAGACCGGGCGGGATAACCCTGATTCGGGTTTTCCCTTATAAAATTTCGGGCCCGGTGGCCCTTATTTGCGCCAGAAAATCGGCGTGAACAGCACCAGGACGGTCAGCAGTTCCAAGCGGCCGATCAGCATGGCGAAGGTGCAGACCCAGATCTGGAAATCGGACAGCACCGCGAAGTTGCCCATGGGGCCAACGGGGCCCAGGCCCGGCCCGGTGTTGTTGACGCTGGCGAAAACGGCCGAGAACGCCGTGATCGGGTCCAGGCCCGACAGCAGCAGCAGGCTCGTGAATACCGCGATGGAAAGCCCATAGAACAGCATGAAGGCCAGCACGGACGACATGGTCCGGCTGTCCACCGCCCGGCCATTGATCCGCACGGGACTGATCGCATGCGGATGCAACATTGTTACCAGTTCATTGCGTGCCTGCTTGACCAGCAGGATCGCTCGGATCATCTTGATCCCGCCCCCGGTGGACCCCGCCGACGTGGCAAAACCCGACAGCAGCAGCATCGTCAGCGGCGCGAACAGGGGCCACTGCGCGAAGTCGGTGTTGGCGTAGCCCGTGGTGGTGGCCATCGAAATGGTGTTGAACATGCCATAGCGCAGCGCCTCCAGCGGCGAGCCATAGACGCCCTTCACGTACAGGAAGATGGAAATGACCAGGCCCGCCCCCAGCACGAGGACCAGGTAGGGCACGGCTTCCGGGCATCGCCAATAGGCGCGCGCGCTGCGCTGGCGGAACGCGTTGAAGTGGGTGGCGAAGTTGATGCCGGCGATCAGCATGAACACCATGGCCACCATTTCCACGGCGACCGAGTCGAAATGGGCGAAACCGTCGTCCCAGGTCGAAAACCCGCCCAGCCCCATCGTCGTGGCCATGTGGCACCAGGCCTCGAACCACGACAGCCCCACGGCGCGGTAGGCCAGGAAGCACAGGATCGAGAACACGAAATACACCGCGTACAGGGCCTTGGCCGTGCTGGCGATGCGCGGCGTCAGGCGCTCGTCTTTCATGGGACCCGGTGTTTCGGCCCGCACCACCTGGTGGCCGCCGACCCCCAGCAGGGGCAGAATCGCCACCGCCAGCACCAGGATGCCCATGCCGCCGATCCAGATCAGCGTGGCGCGCCATAGGTTGATCGACGCGGGCAACGCATCCAGGTTGGTCAGCACCGTGGCGCCCGTGGTCGTCAGCCCGGACATGGCTTCGAAGTAGGCGCCGGTGAACGACAGCGGCAGCCCGGCCCCGTGGAAGTAGAGCATCAGCGGAATGGCCGCCAGCAGCGGCAGTCCGGCCCACACGGCCGACACCAGCACGAAGCCGTCGCGGGCGCGCAGTTCGCAGCGGCTGCGTCGCGTCAAGGCGGCCAGCCCGCCCCCGATGCCCACCGAAATCAGGAAGCCGTTCAGGAAGGCTTCGCGCGCCGCATCGCCGCCCACATAGGCGACAAGCAGCGGGATGAGCATGGTGAGGGCGAACATCACCATGGTCAGGCCCAGGATATAGAGGGTGCCCAGGACGCGCTTCATGGGAGCCTATCCGGTGGCGCGCGGCCCGTGGCGGAGCATGGGGCGGATCCGCATCAGAAGAACGACGCCGACACTTGGAACAGCTTTTCCACGCGCGGCATCTGCCGCCGCGAGGGCACGAAGACGATCACGTGGTCGTCCGTTTCAATCACGGTGTCGGCATCCGGCAGGATGATTTCGTCGCCACGGACCAGCGCGCCGATGCTGGCGCCCTTGGGCAGGCTGATCTGGCCCACCGGCCGGCCCACCACCTTGGAGGTCGAGCGGTCGCCGTGGGCGATGGCTTCCAGCGCTTCGGCCACGCCCTGGCGCAAGCGGTGCACGGCGGCCACGTCGCCGCGGCGCACGTGGCGCAGCAGCTCGCTCATCGTCGCCTGCGACGGCGACACGGCGATATCGATATGGCTGCCCTGCATCAATTCGCCATACGCCTGGCGGTTGATCAGCGCGATCACCTTGCGGGCGCCCAGGCGCTTGGCCAGCAGCGACGACATGATGTTGTCTTCGTCGTCGCTGGTCAGCGCCAGCCACGTGTCCATGTCTTCGATGTTCTCGCGTTCCAGCAAGGCTTCGTCGGTGCCGCTGCCATGCAGGACCAGCACGCTGTCGGGCAGTTGGGTCGCCAGGTATTCGCAGCGCTTCAGGTCGCGCTCGATGATGCGGACGCTGTATTTCTCTTCGGCCAGCTGGCGCGCCAGGCGCAGGCCGATGTTGCCCCCGCCCGCGATCATCACGCGGCGCACGGCCCGTTCGGCCTCGCGCAACTGGCGCACGGCGCGGCGCGCGTCGCGCGAATCCACCACCAGCACGACCTCGTCGCCCGGCGCGATGACCGTGCCGCTGCCCGCCCGCAACGGGCGCCCGCCGCGCAGCACGTCGATCACGCGCGCCTTCACGTCGGGCCACACGTCGCGCAGCTTGTCGACGGAAGAATGCGCCATCGGGCTGCCATGCCCCACCCGCACGGTCACGACGCACACGCGGCCTTCGGCGAATTCCACGACCTGCAAGGCCTCGGGAAATTCGATCAGGCTGTGCAGGTAGGTGGTGACGCTGCGTTCGGGGCTGATCAGGGCGTCGATGCAAAAGCCCTCTTCGCTCATCAGTTCCGGGTGTTCCGGGAACTCCGCGGAGCGGATGCGGGCGATGCGGCGGGGGATATTGAACAGCTGGCGGGCGATCTTGCAGGCCACCATGTTGGCGGTGTCGGACGCCGCACAGGCGATCAGCAGGTCGGTATCGGCGGCGCCGGCGGCTTCCAGCACCGACACCTGCGAGCCGTCGCCATGGACGACGCGCAGGTCGAAGTGTTCTTGCAGGTATTGAAGCTGCGTGGGATCGGAATCCACCACGGTGATGTCGTTTTCTTCGGACACCAGGTTTTCGGCCACGCTGGTGCCTACGCGACCAGCGCCCATGATCAGGATCTTCATGTGCTGCGCTTGCGCGCCGACTCAATGCCCAATTGCTTGAGCTTGCGGTAGAGGTGGGTACGTTCCAGCCCGGTGCGTTCGGACACGCGCGTCATGCTGTGACTTTCGCGGACCAGGTGGTATTCGAAATAGATGCGCTCGAATTCGTCGCGCGCTTCACGCAGCGGCTGGTCCAGCGAAATACTGCCCAGTTGGCCGTTGGACGTGACCGGCACTTCGTTGGCGGGCGCCGTCGCCAGGACCGGGGGATCCAGCTCGTCTTCCAGCGCCACGGCGGCGTTGGCGGCAGCCGGATTCGCGGCGGCAGGCGCCGGATGCGGGGCGCGCCCGCGCGCCAGCCCAGCCGCGACGGTCTTCAGCAGACGTTGCAGCGTGATGGGCTTTTCCAGGAAATCCATGGCGCCGATGCGCGTGGCCTCGACCGCCGTGTCGATGGTGGCATGGCCGCTCATCATGATCACGGGCATGTCGAGCAGGCCTTGCGAGCCCCACTCTTTCAGCAAGCTCACGCCATCGGTGTCGGGCATCCAGATGTCCAGCAACACCAGATCAGGACGCATGCGAAGGCGCGCGGCACGCGCTTGCGCCGCATTTTCGGCCAGCTCGACCGTGTGTCCTTCGTCGTAAAGGATCTCCGACAAAAGCTCACGTATACCGACTTCGTCGTCAACCACCAGAATTCTGGCCATAAAGCATCCACCTATTGCGTAGCCGCATTATCCTTTTCTTGCGCGGTCGCGTCCATAGTATCTGCCCCGGGAGCCAACCGGGTCAACAAGATGGAAATCCGCGCGCCTCCTTCCTTGCGGTTGGCAAGGTCGATACGTCCGCCATGCTCTTCCACAATCTTGCGTACGATTGCCAATCCTAACCCAGTCCCGTGGGACTTGGTGGTTACGTAGGGCTCGAACGCGCGCTGCATCACCTGCGGCGGGAAGCCCGGCCCGGTGTCGGCAACGGTAAATCTCAGCGCCTGCTGATCAGCCCGGTCGGGCTGTTCGCTGCGCATCAGCTGGGTCGTCACGCTGACCCGGCCCTCGCCGCCCAGCTCGGCGATCGCGTCGCGGGCATTGGACATCAGGTTGTGGATCACCTGGCGCAACTGCGTGGGATCGCCTTCGATCGGCGGCAGGTCCGCCCCCAGGTTCACGTCCAGGTTCAGGGCCTTGCCGGTCAGGCGGGACGAACCGCCGTCCGGCTCCCAGCCGTACAGCGACAGCACGTCGGCCACCAGCGCGTTGAAATCGATGCGCTGCATGACGGCCGGCGGCGTGCGGGCGTACTCGCGGAAATCGTCCACCATCTGCTTGAGCGACGCCACCTGGTTGACGATGGTGTTGGTGGAACGCTCGACGATCTGCGCCTCGGCCGGCTGCAGCTTGCCTTCCAGCTTCATGGCCAGGCGCTCCGCCGACAGCTGGATGGGGGTCAGCGGGTTCTTGATCTCGTGCGCCAGGCGGCGGGCCACTTCGCCCCAGGCCACGGTCCGGTTGGCCGAAATCACTTCGGTAATATCGTCAAACACCACCAGATACCCGTTGCCGCGCCCGTCCACCCGCAGGTGGGTACCGCGCGCCAGCAGGGTCAGCGGCTGCGGCGGGGCGGGCGCGTCGCCCTGGGCCGGACTGATTTCGAACTGCTGCTGCCAGTGCTGGCGCTCCGAGCCCACGGCCGCGTGGGTCGAAAACGCCTGGCGCACGATATTGGCGAACTCCAGCATGCCGTCCACGGTTTCCAGCGGACGGCCGATCACCGAGCGCAGGTCCGCCCCCAGGATGGTCTGGGCGCCCTGGTTGACGGTAGTGACGCGGAACGACTCGTCGAACACCAGCACGCCGGACGACAGGTTGGACAACACGCTTTCCAGATAGACGTTGGACCGCTCCAGCTGCTGCCGGTTGCTTTCGACCATGCGCCGGGCTTCGTCCAGCTGCCGCGTCATGGCGTTGAACGAGCGTGTCAGCTGGCCGACTTCGTCGCGTTCGGGCGGCTCGGGCAGCGGGCGGTAGTCGCCCACGCCCACGGCCTGCGTGCCGCCGGCCAGGCTCAGCAGCGGCCGGACCAGGCGCTTGGACAGGGACAGCGCCACCGCGATCGCGCCGAACGCGGCCAGCAGCAGCGCCAGCGTCAGCGTAATGCCATAAAGCTTGCGCAGCCCCAGGCGGGACAGCGCCAGCTCTTGATAGTCGCGAAAGCCTTGCTGCACCAGGTTGGCGTTGTGCGCGATTTGGTCGGGCACCGGTTGCAGCAATTGCAGCCAGCGCGGCTCGGACGCCGCGCCCAGCAGGTTGTCGTAGCGGTCAGGCCCCGTCAGCGGAATCACCACGCGCAGGTGCAAGCCGCCTTCGGCGCCCGCCGTGACCGGGTCGTCGGCTTCGGCCGCGGAATAGCCGCGCGCCAGCCGCAGCTGGTTCATGACCGTCGACGGCGGCATCGCGGGCAGCAACTGACCATATTGGCTGGTGGAAAACGCCACCATGCGCCCGCTGCCCGTGAATACCATGGCCTCTTGCACCCCATTGGCTTCGCGCAGCCGGGTCAAGGCCAGCATCACGCCGCTGTCCGTGCTGCGGTTCAACTCCATGGCCATGGAGCGCGCACGCGCATCCAGGTCGGCCAGCAGCGAATCCAGCGCGGCGCGGCCCAGGTTCAGGCCCGCCTCCAGCGCCGTATCCACCCGCACGTTGAACCAGGATTCGATGGAGCGCGACATGAACTGCACCGACACGGTGTAGATCAGGGCTCCGGGCACCACGCCGATCAGCGCGAACGCCAGCGAAAAGCGCGCCGTCAGGCGCGCGCCGAACTGCCGGCGCCGGATCTGGCGGGCCAGCCGCACCGTCAGCGCCACCACCCAGATGAACAGCGCCAGCGCGAAAATGCCGTTCAGCACCAGCAGCGTGTCGTAATAGCGCGCAAAGCGCGAAGCATTGCCCGTGGACCATGCCAGCAAACCCAGCAACGCCAGGCCGCTTACGGCACCCACCATCAGGGCCAGCCGGAGCAACAGCCTCATGAGGGATCTTTCTCCTTGCCGCTCAGCGTGAACGAGAAGTCCATCCAGGGAGTCCCCTGCGCCCACGAGCTGCTGTTCAAGGCGTTCACCTGGAACGGCCGGGGCAAAAGCGAGGTGTCCAGGCGCAGCCGGAGCTGGCCGGCGTACAACACCCCTTCGTCGAAGTCGCCGGCATCCGCCACCGACCAACTCCGGATGTGGCGGATGACGCTCATGGCGTCGTCCAGCGACGCCACCGGGAAGGACAGCTCGCCCACCCCCGCGCGCCATTGCCGGGTCAACGCGTTATAGACGACGCGCCACGTGCGGGAGGTGTCGACCAGCGCCTTGTCGAACCACCACCAGCGCTCCTGCGTCATGGTGAGATCGGCCGTGAAATACAGGGGGACGCCGCGCTGGGCGGCGTCCCGCAACTGCTGGTTCAGTTCGAATTCGATGTCCGCGTCGATCTCCAGGCGGCCGTCGCGCACGACCGGTTCGACCCGCACGACCTTCGGCTCGGCGCCATATACCTCGCCGCCCGGCACCAGTGAAAGCAAGGCGGATACGAGCAACAACCCAAGAAATAAACGCGAAATAATGGACATACGACACCGAAACACCGTCATGCCCCTATTCTTGGGGATTCAGGACTGCTTGGCAAACAAGGCGTAGAAAAACCCGTCATGTTGGGCCGCCGGTGTTGCATCGACCGCAACTGGCAGCAATTGGCCCGGCGCGTCCAGGCGTTGGGCCTCCGGGTGGCGCTGCAGGAATTCCAGGGCCTGGCGCGCGCCTTCGATCGGGAAGACCGAGCACGTCACATAGAGCAGGCGGCCGCCGGGCGCGACGGTCTGCCACAGCGAATCCAGGATCTTGGCCTGCAGCGTGGCCGTGCGGCGAACGTCGTTTTCGCGGCGCAGCCAGCGGATGTCGGGGTGGCGGCGCACGATGCCCGACGCCGTGCAGGGCACATCCGCCAGCACCGCGTCGAACGGCTTGCCGTCCCACCAGGCGTCCAGGTCCGACGCGTCGGCCGCTTCCAGCTGGACGCGGCTGCTGGCCAGACCCAGGCGGTCCAGATTCTGCTCCACGCGTTCCAGCCGTTCGCCGTCGGCGTCCAGCGCCACCAGGTCGATATCGGCCAGCTCCAGCAGGTGGGCGGTCTTGCCGCCGGGCGCCGCGCAGGCGTCCAGCACGCGCATGCCGTCGGCCGGCGCCAGCAGTTCGGCCGCCAACTGCGCCCCGGCGTCCTGCACCGACCACCAGCCTTCGGCGAAGCCGGGCAACTGGGTCACGGGCTTGGGGCTGCTCATCACCAGGCCGGACTGGCCCACGGGCTCCGCCGACAGGCCGGCGTCCTGGAAGGCCGCCAGCACCTGCTCGCGGCTGGCACGGCGGCGGTTCACGCGCAACGTCAGCGGGGCGGGCACGTTGGCCGAGGCCAGGATCTCGCGCCATTGCTGCGGATAGGCCACGCCCAGCTGCTTGACCCACCAGCCGGGGTGGTTCCACTGGGCCTCGGGGCTATCCGCCACTGCGGCTTCCAGCGCCGCGCGCTCGCGCAGGAAACGGCGCAGGCAGGCGTTGAGCATGCCCTTGAAGGACGCCAGGGCGCGGGTATTGGAGGCGGCCGTCACGGCCTGGTCCACGACCGTATGCGGCGCGTACACCGGCATGCCGGGCAGCGCGGAGGCGGCTTCGCCCTCTTCTTTCAGCAAGGTCAGCGACACGAGCAGCAGCGATTCGAACAGCACGCTGGGATAGCGCTGGACCAGTTCGCGGCCCACGGCGTCGGCCCAGCCCAGGTAGCGCATCGCATGGAACGACACGGCCTGGGTGGCCGGGCGCAGGGCGGAACTCACGTCCGTCAGCGCGTCCGTCAGGGAACGGCCGTCCAGCACGCCCTCGACCACCCCCGCGCTGGAAAGAAGAACGGAGGAAAGCGGGGGGGCCAGATGGGGGGAGTCGGAACGCGTGGACATGGTGGGAATTCAGAAGATAAGACCGATATGGTAGCCGCACCTGGACGAATGGCGGCCCGCGCGTCAAACTGGCCCCTACCCGGGAGCGCTTTCGTCATGACCACCGCCACGCTGCTGCTGTTCATCCTGGCCTCGGCCGTCGCCATCGTGACGCCCGGCCCCACGACCCTGCTGGCCCTGAGCAACGGCTCGCGCCATGGCGTGCGCGCCGCGGGCTGGGGGATGGCCGGGGCGGTGCTGGCGGACCTGATCCTGGTCGGCGCGGTGGCCTCCGGCCTGGGCGTGGTGCTGGCGGCGTCCGAAGTCGCCTTCCTGCTCATCAAATGGGTGGGCGCGGCCTATCTGGCCTATCTGGGCTGGAAGATGCTGCGCTCGGACGCGGCGCTCGTCCTGCCGTCGGCCACGGCTGGCGCGGACCGGCCCGTGGGCCTGGCGCTGGGGATGCGCAGCTTCATGGTGGCGCTGACCAATCCGAAGGCGCTGCTGTTCATGTCGGCCTTCCTGCCCCAGTTCATCGACCCGCAAGCGCCGCTGGCGACCCAATACGCCATCGTGGCCTGCGTCCTGGCCACCATCAATATATTGACCATGCTGGTCTACGCCACGCTGGGCGCCCAACTGGTGCGCGCCTTCCAGGGGTCGGGCCTGCGCTGGCTGAACCGCGTTTGCGGCAGCCTGATGATCGGCCTGGCGGGAACGCTGGCGCTGTACCGGCGCGGAGCGCCGTAAAGGGCAAAAGGGATTAGGGCGCCCTGGAGGCGCGGCCAACAATCAGGGACGCACCATTGCTAATCGTTTCCACTATCCGCGGCACCGGCGTTGCGAAGACATATCGTGTACCGCGCCCACCTACGCCACACCGCGGAACCCTTTCGCTATCGCCCCCTACGGCATTGCCGTATAATTCCCCGCTTCCCCGCAGTTGCTGCTCCCGGCGCATCGCATGAACCCAGGCGATGGCGAGAGGCGGCGCTGCCCGTAAATTGAACGAGTCATGAAGAAAGTAGCTCCGCCGGCGCTTCCCGCCCGGTGGCAGGCGTCGCATATCAGCGAAGCGCGCAGCCGCGTCGGTTTGCCGCAAGCGGATTTCGCGCAATTGCTGGGCGTCAGCGTGCGCACCTTGCAGGATTGGGAACAGGGCCGCCGCCATCCGTCGGGAGCGGCCCAGACCCTGCTGCAAGTGGCCATCCTCCACCCGGAAACGCTGCGCGACCTGCCGCCCCGCCACCCAGGCGAATCCGCCTGAACCCGAACACTTGACGAATACCCCGCCGCACCGCAAGAGCCGGTGCGCGAACCTACGGTGAACTAGATTGGAAATCCTTGAACAATCCCGGCCCGGCAAAGGCGCCGGCACTTCCGCCAGCGATGGCAGCAACTCGACGCTGAACGCCATCACGGCCGCCGCGCAGGGCGCGGATCCGGGTCGCGCGCCGCGCGTGGGGTTCGTGTCGCTGGGCTGCCCCAACGATATGGAAACTAAACTAAGCCCCACTTGATAAAGACAGGCGGCCGCCCGTCGCTGGAAGCCCATCGCAGGCGGCGCATCCGATTTGGTCGCGAGCGGCTCTTGGCGCTCAACCAATTCAAAGGTCGTCGACTAAATGAGTGGCGACCGCCGACCCATGTCGCTCGGTCGTTCGATCTCCATAATCGCTTCAATAAAATCGACTCGAGCGGCGCTCCACGCGCCCGATTTTGTAATAAAATATATCTTATTATTTCTTGCGATCTGAAAGCTATGCGGACTCGGCGACCCGGATGCTAGGCTTCTGCATTCCTATTACCAGCAGTTCTTCGGCGTTGATCTAAAGGGAGACGCCTTCCTAGTAACTATGCGAGAGGCCAGGTGTGTCCGACGAGGTTTTGAAGCAGTTCGGTGACGCTATCACGAGCAGTCGACCCGTTGTCCTATTCTTGGGGCAGAAATATTCCAGCCCGTGCGCCGGTCCGGACCCCCTCGTGGCCAAGATTGAAGAACATCTCGGCACGCCCAGTCCTCATCCAACGTGGACCTCCGTATTGCAGCAGCCATTGAATGATGAAATCTATGGCTGGATCGTTGAGCGTTTTGAGCGCCAAGTGCTATCCGAGACGCTTGAGCAGATATTTCAGGTCGCATGGAGTGCGGTTTTTACGTCAGCCGTAGATCCTCGAATCGTAATGCGGCTCGAGACGCGGGGGCGAATCCCAGAGTCTGTTCTTTCCAAGGATCATTTCCCGCGAGTGCCCCGGAGCCGCGCCCGCCCAGGAGTCCACTATCTTTTCGGTCGGGCTGATGAGACATCACCGGAAACTCGCGCACCACGATCACGAAAGGACTTACAAACACGGCGCCTGGTTCACGCCAATGCCCTGATCAATCGAATTCCCGAGACCGCCACATCGCTAGGCCTTCTAGTAGTCGCAGGCCTTGACGCTGGTGATTGGCTTGCAGTCGATGAACTGCTCGCGCCGTTGTCCTCCGAGCCTGGTCTACGCATTATTTGGTTCCTCGCGCACCAAACACCGCCACCGTCTGAGTTTTTTGCCGACCTCGTCGCCAGCGGCAATCTGCACTTTGACGAGCGAAGCCTTGAAGAGGCTGTACTGGCAATTGAAATTGCGCAAGACTCGTCTCCCAGCGCGCCGACAATTTTTCAGTCCGACTCCGGCACCATCATGTTGGGCGGCGACAGATTTTTACGCCTGCCAGCGGGCACGCGACTCCGCGTTGAGGCCGCAGCAGCTGTCGTAGACGACACGTGGACTGATCCACCCGAGCCACTCGACAACTTCCAATTGACCGAAGCCTTTCGTAGGTTCCATGGCGACTTGGCCGGTGCCCGCGGATTAGTTGAGGGCACAGCTAGAGAATTTTCGATCACTCGAGACTTCGAGGCGAAGCTCTGGGGTTATTTGGAGCAAATTGTGCAGCGGCCCGGGCAAGGAGAAAGCTTGCTCATCGTTCATGGCCAGTCGGGCATGGGGAAAAGCCTCGCGATCGCACGCGCCGCGCTGCGGTTGCGGAACGAGTTCAACCTACCAGTGCTGTATTCGTGGGCCCGCGTGCCGGTGCCGACGGAATTAGACGCGTTTTGCGAGATAGCAGAACGCAGCGGCGCTGAATGCACGGCGATTTTGTGTGATTGCAATTCCGATATCCGCCGCTACAGGGAACTGATAGATGGTCTGAAGAGTCGGGGTCGTCGAGTCATCCTCATCGGCACTTGCTATCGACTCGAAGAAAAGGCACGCGCTCCGGACGCGAAATATGCGGAAGCCTTACCGACCTTAAGCCCTGGCGAGTCCATGCGACTCAAAACACTAATTGCGCGGTTCGGGCAAAGCGTGGGAATCGACTACCATCGCGCCGGCGACCAAGTGCTTCCTATGTTGTATCGACATCTGTCGGTCAGCCGAGCGCGCCTCGTCGGGGGTGTCAACGACGAGGCACGTGCTACGGAGGAATTGATCCGTCTTAGAGCGCGGAATGTCCCGAGGCCGCAACGTATCCAGTCGCAGCTTGCGCAAAAGCTGATTGACGCTGGTTTAGTCGAAGGCAACATGGACATTTTCGACGAAGGTGCCGCAGTAGCCGACGGCGAGGATGCTGCGGGGCGTTTCGTTGATTACGTAATGATCGCCGGACGGCTTGACTGCGCTGTTCCTGTCAACTTGTTGCTTCGTGCAATACGCAACGTCAATAACAACTTAGACTACGCGCAAATCCTCTACATGTTCGACCAGCTGGACCTTTTCCGGTGGAAGATGGCCGACACTGAGGGCAACGATCTGTTAGTGTTCCCTCGATTGCAGCTGGAGGCCGAGCTGATTTGCGCTAGACGCTTGACCAATACATCGCGTGAGGTCAGCTACATTGTGGAGCTAATCCGCGCAGCACGGCTTTCTAGCGTAGACGCCACGGCCGAGCGCGACTTCCTGCTCGACCTTTTGCACAAGATGCGCCGTGACGGACCGAGGCTAAAGAATTACCAGAAAGGATATTTGGATTTCGCTCGTGCCCTGACGGAATTGCGCACGCGGTACAACGTGCATGATGCAAGCCTGATGCTCCAGGAGTCGGCGTTCCGCCGCGACACGGTCTACATTTCGGATCAGACGGCTGATGAGAACGACCGGCTGTCCGACGAGCAGCGCGACCAAATTCTTGAAGAGGCGCGAGAAGTAATCGAAATTGCACTAAGAGAGACAGCGGCTGGAAAGCTGTCCGCAGGCAAGAGAACACGGCAAAGCTTATACGTTGAACGCGCAACGATATATTGCTATCAGGCATGTGGGCTGGCCAGCCGAAACGCCAGTGCCGAACAGGTAATGATCGCCTACGGCGCTGCGCGAGTAGCGATAACTACCGCATCCACAGCGAACTCATTCCATCCGTTCGACGTTGCGATGTGGGCACCCGCGCTTATCGTGCGAGAGAATGTTCTCTCAGACGAAGGAAAGCTGGAATTGGTCGCCGATATCTATTCCACGATTGACAGTTTTAATGCGGACAACAGTCTGCAACGCTATCGGCCGGAGTTCGAGGAGCGGCGTCTGAAGGTTGCACTAGTACTTCGAGACAACAAACTCGAGGAAACCTCATTTAATAAACTTGAGTTACTCAAGCCCGCTACGGCCTATTATTTGCGCGCGCGTTCGTTTTGCCCAGACGTACTCGACGGAGCAGCCCCTGTTGACGCGGCAATGCTAAGAGACGCTGACAGCGGCGCCACTTATCTTGAAGATCGATACGAGAGAATTGTCCACGACGCTCGCGCCCTGCAGCTATTGATCCAGCTGCGATGGCTAGCCGTAGCGGGCGATCGACTACTGCGACGTGATAGATGCGTCATTCCGCAAGACCCTACCTTCCAGAATACGATTCTGAAATATGTGCGCTCCTTGAATGAATTGTCCGGGACCGGCGCATCCAATGTTTATCGCCTCCTCGAGGCGGCACTGCACTGGATCGTCGGCAATCCCACGCTGGCACGTGAGCAATTCAACCAATTGTCGCGTGACTCGGACTTTGAGGATGGCTCTCGCGTCGTACGTCGGCTACTCCTGGTTAGCAAGGACCCGGAAGGATATCGTGGCACGGTGGAACGCCTCCGCAAGGAGGGCAATTGGTCAATTTCAGTAAAGAGTTTTTCCGGGACGATCGATCTTGAGGCCAGGCAGTTCCCAGAACAGGACCTCCGAAACGGACGAGAAATCCGGGAATTCAACATCGCATTCAATTTCCTCGGGCCGATCGCCGATCCGATCCGTATCGGAGGAAAGCCATGACATTCGTAATGCTGCATTCTTCGTTGACCAATCTGCGGCGACGCCTCGCGGTGCACGTATCTCCGCCGCTGGCCGAGATCACGCTCGAGCCGCCGCAAGGCGATTCCGACGAGCTTTCTTTCTATCGTTTGGTGGCGTGGGGTTACGTCATGCTCAACGAAACGGCAAAGGTCCCGTTAGGCTTCCTGAAGTCACTTCCCCCCTGGAGCGTGGCAAGCGCCCTGCTCCCCCACGTTGGCGCGTTACGTACTGCGACGAGCCACAACCTTGCGTTGGATAGCACGCGCGACATCAAGACTCTGCGCAGTGCCGCGGACTGGTTTGCAAAAACATGTGGCGCCGGCACTCCCGTAAGCCCAAGCCAGTGGAAGGCCTGTTTTGACGCGCTCCTCATCGAGCTGTCGGAACTTCTGACGCTCGCAATTAGGACCTGTGATCAACTGAGCGATCCCATTGACGGTGAACAGCTTGTCGCACAACTTCAATTTCGGCTGGACCGCGAATGGCCTGCGTATAAGTTCGACCCCTACGTAGAGCGAGCAGTTGAGAAATTCGGTTACGGTCTGGACCCCGTCGCTTTGCGGAGTACCAGGTTGACTCAGTGGAGAAAAGTCGTAGCCGCAGCGCAACAAGACGAAATAGAGCGGGTGTTAACCCAACGGATCGAGGCTGACGTCCTTGAATACATGTGTAATGCGTTGCCTGCGCCTACCGAGGAAATTGCGGAGCTATTGCAGTACACCGATAAGGCAGCACTTGCCGCAGCATTGCTTACCTTACGCGCGGCACGTCCTGATGAGGCGAAAGACGTTCTAGCGCGACTGAGGCAGTTGTCGGGGGCTATCGGACATGCAAATATTCCTTCAGCCGCCGCTTGCAACGGCAGTTAAGTTGCTCGGTACCTTCTGGCTGAAGCACTGGCAGTGGATCACCGGCAATGCCTTGGCTGTGATCGGCATCGTTGTGTCGCTGAAGTGATGCGGACAAATCCAGCGCCCACAGGCATGCACCTACGGACAATCGATCATAAGTTTGGGGCTTGAGCCTCGCGATGATCTTCGAGCCTAATATTTCAAATATTGACCAGACCGCTGGTTCGACCGCAACTATCAAATCTTGGAATGCCATGGACGAAGAGCAGAAGGAATTCCAGGCCGTGCTGCTGCGATCAGTCGAGGACATGAAGGCCGGGAGGTTTGCGAGCAAGGCGGTGATCGGAGAACTTCGAAAGCCGTTCTCTGAGACCCATCCGCACCTGAACGGTTTCATGGATTTCCTGGCCGAGTTCAACAAAGAGACTGAGCGCGGAACGGCTCTTGCGGCTGCAGCGATGCTCGATGAGTTGCTGGGGCGGATCATCGAATCGTTCCTGATTCCGAACAAAGGGAGCAAGGCTTTGCTCGACGGCTTCAATGCTCCGCTTGGTACCTTCTCTGCGCGCATCGCGTCGGCGTTCGCCCTGGGCCTCTTGTCGGAGGTTGAGTATCGAGAGTGCGAGCTGATTCGAAAGGTGCGTAACGAGTTCGCACATCAAATCAAGGTGTCATTCAAGACAGAACGGATCGTGAGCCTGTGCGCACAACTCCAGCTTTCAGCAAAAAGCTATGGCGACGTTCACGTTGATACCCGAGGTCAGTTCACGACGGCGGCGGTCGGGCTTATTCTGAATCTGACGAATCGGCCTCATTATGTTGGGCAAAAGCGGTTGCAGTCGGTGAGTTGGAAAACGTAGGCCCTGCCTAGATCTCAGAAGCATCCATTCGCTCACTCACGCGCGAATGCGCTGGCGCAGCGCGCTTTGGTTTCGCGCATGACTCTTGGCGTACCAGGTCGACCGTTGCAGCAGCGCCAGTGCGCAAGCGCGCTGCACGCTGCTCCTCAAGCTGCTTGAGCTTACGCAGCTCACTCACCCCGAAATCGGCGTATTTCTTCTTCCACGTGTAGAAAGACGCCTCCGACACGCCAGCTGCCGACATAGGTCGACCAACGGCGTACCACTATCGGCCAATCGCAGCGCAAAGGTGATCTGCTCTTCGATAAATCTCGACCGTTTCATGGCTTCTCCTCGCCCCGTTTGGGGCGCTGAGAAGCAACCTTAACTCTAGTTTTGACCTGTACGAATATTCCGGCTCCCGCGATTCGATTGCTCTGCAATGTCCCTCACGCACACTCACGACGACCTCAGGTATAGTAAGGCGTTGTAACAGCCCACCACTATTGAACTGCGAAGCATAGGAAATGCCTATAGCCAGCTGGCTAGCGAGCCCATAGAGGTGGAAAAATGGGGGTGAAATGACTGCATCGGTAGCGCGCCTCGTAGGTACCGACTGGGAAGAATGGGCGAATCGTCTGTTATCACACCACTACGGGCCGACGGAATATCAAAGAGTCCCATCTAAAGATCGCGGAGATGCAGGCATCGAGGGCTTCTGCATTGCCAACAGCCTAGCCTTTCAGTGCTACGGGTGCGACGAGCCAATTAGCGTACAGGAGCGCTACGACAAGCAGCGCGACAAGATGACCGAGGATTTGACGAAGTTCATCCAGAACAAAAACGTACTCCAACGTCTATTTCGGCCTTCACTGAAAATCAAACGCTGGATCCTGTTCGTCCCATTATTTGACAGCAAGGAAATCGTTGCACACGCCGCCAAGAAGACAAAAGAGATTCTTAGTGCTGCTTTGCCCTATGTCGACACGACTTTTCGTGTAATGGTGGTACAGGAGTCAAGTTATTCCGTGGCGCGCGAACAGTTACTGAGCACGGCACCACAGGGCTTGAGGTTCAATCAATCGCCAATCACAGAAGAGGAAGTCGATGCCTGGAGCACTTCCAACGACAAGTTGGTCGACGTCCTCAAGACAAAGCTCGCACGGCTACCCATGATCAAGAATGAAGCACAACTCGATGCATTCGTCGGCCGCATTCTGAAATGGTATTTGATGGGACAAGAGCTACTGGAGCAACTGAGAAAATATCCTGATGTGTACGAGAAGGTTATTGCAACCAAATCCCATCGCGAAGAGTTTCTCGCATTGAGTTGTCTCGATGGAATCGCCGCAAATGCACGCTTAAATGAGGTGGTCGCGGACTTCAAAAATGACCTCCAAGCAGAAGCAGGCGAACTCCATACTTTCAGCGCTCAACATCTTGCTACTGAAGCGGTGGCTGATTGGTTGATGCGTTGCCCGCTCGACTTCCCGAGTCCGGCCCATGACTGAACATGACATCGAGAATGTCTTCGACATCTCCGAGCTAAATGTCGAGTTCGTTTTCGGCCGACGTCCTATTGCACTTCCCGGCGACTTACGGCCCACGTGGCGCATTGGGCTGCTAATGCTGTTGCTCGCACAGTGTTGTCGGCAGCAACGCTCCAGCCTCACTAGGCTGCATGTATTGAACTGGGCGATGCGCTCCGAAGAAAACCACGAGAACCTTATGGCGCTGATATCACAGCAGCTCCGCCCTGACGCGCTGGTCGTTCGTTTTGACCCCGCATTCAACCGTGCGATCGACTTTGCCCTCGGCGAGAATCTCGTCCAGCGTGTAGACGGCTCGCGAATTGAACTTACTCAACAGGGGAGAGCGTTCGCGGCAGACGTCTTAAACACGCCCGACGTCTATATAAATGAAAAACGGTTGATCGGCGCCATAAAGCAGAAAGCGTCGGAGACGCTGGTGGAAAACATCTTCGGAATCAGGAAATAGAGGCATGCGCCTTCGACAGCTAAAGATCAACATTAGTACCACGGACGGCCCATACGGGACGACATTGAATTTTTCCGACGGCCTAGTTGTTGTCTGGGCAGACAATTCAATGGGAAAGTCTACGTGCGCACGCGCCATATTGGTCGTGCTTGGCATGGAGGCAATGCTCACCACCTCGCAGCAAGAGCTCCCGTTGACACCGGCTATGACGACAAAGCTCGATGGAGGTCGACATTCGCATGCGGTGCTTGAGTCCGAGATATGGCTCGAAATTGAGAATGACTCAGGCAAGCGCATTACCGTTCAACGCACGGTAAAAGGAACGCGGGATAAAAATCTCATTACCGTGCACGAAGGTCCTGCGTTAACCCAACCAGCCGACTATAACTCCCGCGACTATTTCGTGAACCGTTCGGGAGGGGCTGTGCGCACCGTCGGATTTCATTGGTATCTCGCCCAGTTCCTTGGTTGGGAATTGCCTATAGTCCAGAACTATGAAGGAAATGAAGTCCCACTGTACCTTCAGTGCATACTCCCATTTGTGATGACCGAGCAGACTCGAGGCTGGTCGAGCATTCAGCCGCCGGTCCCTAGCCAATTCCGCATCCGCGATGTTCACAAGCGAGCAGTCGAATTTCTAATGGGTCTGGATGCCCACAAGATTGCGCTAGACCGGCAGATTCTGCAAATGCGTAGAGCTCAACTCGAGGCACGATGGTCGGCTCAGGTTCGGCAGCTTAAAGAACTTGCCTCGGCCGCTGGTGGGATCGTCAACGCCCTCCCGGCCGAACCGTTGACCCAGTGGCCGCCGACGGTCCCTCCGACGATCAATGTGCCCCAGTCAAAGCACTGGATCAGCCTTTCGGAACGTATAAGACAACGCACCGAGAAGAAGGCCGTCTTGGAAGCACAGAGTATTCCAGAATCATCGTCCGACTCGGAGACTGTGCGGCAGGAGCTCGCAGAGCTCGAAACGTTCGTGGCGAATCAGCAAGCCGTCCTGTCTAGGCTGATCGATGCGTTAGCCGCTGAAGAACAAGAAGTTGCCCGCGTTCAACAGCGTCTCACCGCGATCAAAGAGGACATCCAGCAAAACAAGGATTCCCGGACGCTCAGACAACTGGGTTCCCGTCAGGGATCCGAGCTCGACCAGGGCTCATGCCCGGTGTGTCATCAATCCGTGCTCGACGCGCTGGTGCCGCTTGCACCGCACCAGATAGTGATGTCCCTAGATGAGAATATTGAGTTTTTGCAAGAACAAAATCGCACGTTCACGGGCGTGCTAGAGCAAAGCAAACGTGTCGTCGCAGCGCGTCAGCAGCAAGTGCACGCGGCACGTGCAGATATAGCAAACGCGCGCGAGCGCATTCAGTACCTTCGGCGGACACTCACATCCAGTGGCAACAGCCCTTCCATTGCGGCAGTCTATGAACGTGTCGAGCTCGAACGCGACCTGAAACAAGATGCTCACTTCTACAGCGCTTTTCTACGCGCCTCGGCGACGTTTGCATCGTTGTCTGAGGAGTGGCAGACCGTACAAACAGAAATTGGGAATCTCCCAAAAGACGACCTCTCTCCGACTGACCATCGCAAGTTGGAAAGTTGGGGAGTCTCGATTCAGAAACAGTTGCAGGACTACGATTTCAGGAGCTTTCCGATCACAGAAGTCACTCTCTCCCCCTTAACCTATCGCCCTGAAATTGAGGGCTTCGAGATGCAAACGACGATCTCTGCGAGCGATCTCATCCGCACCATCTGGGCCTACCAGTACGGCATGTTGGAAGTGGCCCGCACTGCGTCCACGCATCACCCCGGCTTGCTTGTCTTCGACGAGCCAAGGCAGCAGTCCACGCACGATGTCAGCTTCCTTGAGTTGCTGAAGCGCGTCGCTCAATCGGCCAAGTTTGGCCAACAGGTGATCCTTTTCACAAGCGAAGATAAAACGCGCTTAAAAAGTCATCTACAAAGCCTCGACCATCAGCTTGCAGAAATTGACGGCCGGGTCATTCAGAAACTCCAGGTCAGCGATTAGCGCCATACATCTGTCTCGTATGTTGCGGCCCCTTGATCGGCGCCGGCTCGAAGCGGTAATTTAAAATAGTACCAGGCTTAAACTAGGAAGCCCCCTCCTGCGCGGACTTAACACAGGATCATGTGAAATGGCTATGCCAGCATTGGACGCTGAAAAGTTGAAGGAAAACGCGCTGACGTCAATTCGCCTTGGAATTGAGGACTTCCAGCGAGGCCGCCTTTCGCCTGAACAAAATGGCGATCCTGCTCGTGCCCTATCAGCCATACGCAATTTGTTTGCGGGAGTTCTACTTCTATTTAAATACAAGATTGCGACATCAGTCGATGATCCAGAGGATGCTGCAACCCTCATTTTTAACCCACCTGAGGTCTTACCCCAGGCCGATGGCAATGGCGGCGTTGAATGGCAGCCCGTTGGGAAGTTCAAACGTACGACTATTGACGTGGCCACGATAAAAAAGCGATTCGAAGGTTTCGACATCGAAATGGATTGGACCACGATAGAAAAGCTGCAGGAATGCCGCAATCACCTCGAACATTTGCACCCAGCAAATACGCTTGGCGAGGTTGCAGATTTCGTTGCCGAGCTTTTTCCGATATTGCGTGATTTTGTTCAGACGCAGATGAATGAGCAGCCTGCAGAGCTCTTGGGCGCGGCATGGCCGATCATGCTTGAGCATCATAAATTCTTCATGGATACCAGAGCGGAGTGCGTTGATGCCTGGAATCAGGCCGGCGTGCCAGATCTGATGCAGCCCTGGCTTGAGAAATGCCAATGTGAGGCTTGTAGCTCGTCATTGCTACGTCCTCATGCAGAAGATATCGAAGAAGGTATAAGTGTTGAAAGCTACGATGAAACGTTCAGGTATGTCTGCGTCGCCTGCGGCCAATCCGATCTGATCGGGCCGTTGATGATAAAGAACCTCGAGGACGCGCATGACTATGATCCTCGCGACGGTGGGGAACCTGGTGTCGAGACCTGCAATGAATGCCAGCGCGACACTTTCGTTATTGGCGAGCAACAATGCTTATGGTGTCGAGCAGAGCTCGATTATGCGGAATGCGACGTTTGCGGAGAGGCACTGCGACAGGAAGACCAGTTTAATGGCGGACTTTGTGGATATCACAATTACGTGCACGAAAAGATGATGCGCGATGATTAGCCGTCACCTTAAAGTGAACCGCCCCGCTTTCTCTGAAACTGGCGAGCCTCACAGTGCTGATCTCATGAAAATTCGTGGATGGCATAGAACTGCGACACTAATCCTCAAAATGTTTCAAACGGGAGATGGTAGCGCCAGTATCCCCCAGGAACCAATATGATGCACAACCCGCCGCATCCGGGCGAAATCCTTCGAGAAGACGTTTTTGCACACCTAGGGTTGTCGGTGACTGAAGCAGCTAATCGATTAGCTTTGCCGCTGACTATATTGTCCCGAGTGCTCAATGGCAAAGCCAATATCAGCCCAGATCTCGCGGTTCGACTGGAGCAGGTCGGAGCAGGCACCGCCGAGGCATGGGCCGCCATGCAGGCCAACTATGATTTGTGGCAAGCCCAGCAGCGTGCGTAGCCGCCCGTGAGGCCGTTTACCTCCGCGTAGCGAGTTTGGATTAGGACACGCCTCTAACCCTGAAATGGCGCGCACCCTTGCGGAGATCCTCTATGCCCAATACATTTGGCCGGAACGAGCGCCTGCGCACGATCAATAACGTCATTGCTAACCAACGACTGGCCGGCTTGGAACCCAATACTAGGACGGTGGAATTACTCTATCGAGTCGCCGCCGGAGAACTCCAAATTGACCGCGTGATCCAAGATGCGCGCCAGCGCACAGCATTCGACGAATTTTGCTCCAAATCTGCAACGTAAGCATTTGGCAATGCAGCCAACTGACCGGTACTGGACCAAGCACCTAGTGATTCTGGGCAATTGCCGACCTTTATTGCATGACAAAGGTCCTTGAGAAAGCTGCTGTACCAGCAGTTCAGCTATCGCGTTCTCGCGCACCTCGAAAGTCACCGCAGTCTCTTCGTCATAGGCATTGCGCCCCTTAGATGCCTGCATACGGGCACCAACCTGACGTCCGAATTCCACGACACGCTAAAATCAACGCCGGCTTTGTCTCCTTGGGCACTTTCCTCGCCCCACCAAGGCCACGTCCGGAACCATCATGAAAAGCTCTTCTAAATCAACAGACTCTAAAGACCATACTCCGCGCGTGGGATTCGTTAGCCTTGGATGTCCCAAAGCCCTGGTCGACTCCGAACGCATCCTGACGCAACTGCGCACCGAAGGGTACGAAGTCACGCCCGAATACAACGACGCGGACGTCGTCGTCGTCAACACCTGTGGCTTCATCGACAGCGCCAAGGCGGAATCGCTGGAAGCCATTGGCGAAGCGCTGGCCGAGAACGGCAAAGTCATCGTCACGGGCTGCATGGGCGTCGAGGAATCGGTGATCCGCCAAGTGCACCCCAGCGTGCTGTCGGTGACCGGCCCCCAGCAATATGAAGAGGTGGTGCGCGCCGTGCATGACGCCGCCCCGCCCAAGAAGGACCACAACCCCTATCTGGACCTGGTGCCCCCGCAGGGCGTCAAGCTCACGCCGCGCCACTACGCTTACCTGAAGATCTCGGAAGGCTGCAATCACCGCTGCAGCTTCTGCATCATCCCGTCGATGCGCGGCGACCTGGTCAGCCGCCCGGTGGGCGACGTGCTGAGCGAAGCCGAGCGCCTGGTCAAGGCCGGCGTGAAGGAAATGCTGGTGATCTCGCAAGACACCAGCGCCTACGGCGTGGACGTGAAATACCGCAGCGGCTTCTGGAACGGCCGGCCCGTCAAGACCCGCATGACCGAGCTCTGCGTGGCCTTGTCCGAAATGGGCGTCTGGACGCGCCTGCACTACGTGTACCCGTACCCGCATGTGGACGAAGTGATCCCGCTGATGGCGGAAGGCAAGATCCTGCCGTACCTGGACATCCCGTTCCAGCACGCCAGCCCGCGCATCCTGAAGGCCATGAAGCGCCCGGCGTTCGAAGACAAGACCCTGGCGCGCATCAAGCGCTGGCGCGAGATCTGCCCCGACCTGACCATCCGTTCGACGTTCATCGTCGGCTTCCCCGGCGAAACCGAAGAAGACTTCCAGTACTTGCTGGACTGGATGCAGGAAGCGCAGCTGGACCGCGTGGGCTGTTTCCAGTATTCGCCGGTGGAAGGCGCGCCCGCGAACCTGCTGGACAATCCCGTGCCCGACGACGTGAAGCAAGACCGTTGGGAACGTTTCATGGAATTGCAGCAGGGCATCTCGACCGCGCGCCTGGCCCGCAAGGTCGGCCGCGAAATCGACGTGCTGATCGACGAAGTGGACGAAGACGGCGCCGTGGGCCGCAGCAGCGCCGACGCGCCCGAGATCGACGGCTGTGTCTACGTCAGTTCGGACAAGCCGCTGAAGGCGGGCGATATCGTGCGCGTGCGCGTCACCGATTCGGACGAGTACGACCTGTGGGGCGACGCCCTCTGATCGACGCGGGCGGCGCGTTGACCGCCGCCGCGACGAAAAAGCCCGGCCTTGCGAGGCCGGGCTTTTTTATGCCGTCTTGCTTACGGCTTGACCAGAAGGTCCGACATGTCGTCGGCGTGCTCCTCTTCCACCGCCAGGATCTCTTCCAGCATGCGACGCGTGGTGGAGTCCTGTTCGCCAAGGTAGTCGATCATCTGCCGGTAGCTGTCGATGGCGATGCGCTCGGCGATCAGGTTTTCCTTGATCATCTCTTCCAGCGTGGCGCCTTCGACGTATTCCGAATGACTGCGCTCCAGCAGGCCCTTGGGCGACAAGTTCGGTTCGCCCCCCAATTGCACGATGCGTTCGGCCAGGCGGTCCGCGTGCTCTTGCTCTTGCATGGCGTGTTCGGCGAACTCCGCCGCCACCGGTTCGGCATTCAGGCCGCGGGCCATGAAGAAGTGGCGCTTATAGCGCAGCACACAGACGATCTCGGTGGCCAACGCTTCATTCAGCAGCTTCAACACCGTCTGCCGGTCCGCGCGGTAGCTGTCCGTGACCGCCCCCGATTCAATGTCCTGGCGCGCCTTGGCACGGATGGCCTTCACGTCCATGTCGAAAGGACGGTTTGCCTTCTGGGCGTTTTGGGTTGCGTGTTCCATATCGTTAGCTCCTCGGGTTAGTGAAAGCACGACGACGCTGGATTTCCAGTCGTACCGAACAACCCAGTCTACCGATCATGCGCGATCTTGCTGTGTCCAAACATTGCTCCTGCCCCCGATTAGCCATGCGGCCCGGGCTGCGGGAACCCCTCGCCAAACCTTGCGTAAACTATCGGCTTCCCGAAAAGCCCGTGACGCAATCTGTAACGGGACAGGCAATCTCCGACTTTCTATGACTCTGAAGAACATTTGCGTGTATTGCGGCTCGAATCCGGGCTCGCGTCCGGACTACATCGAGCAGGCCCGCGTGCTGGCGCGCGAACTGGTCAAGCGGGACCTGGGCCTGGTGTATGGCGGATCGGTGGTCGGCATCATGGGTGTCATTGCCAATGAAGTGCTGGCCGGCGGCGGCCGTGTGATCGGCGTGATTCCCGAACTGCTGCAAAAGAAGGAACAGGCGCACCGCGGCCTGACCGAACTGCATCTGGTGCAGAATATGCACGAGCGCAAGGCCATGATGATCGAGAAGGCCGACGGATTCATCGCGTTGCCCGGCGGCGCCGGCACGCTGGAGGAGTTCTTCGAAGTCTGGACCTGGGCGCAGTTGAACATGCACCAGAAGCCCTGCGGCCTGCTGAACATCGCGGGATACTACGACGCGCTAGTGCAGTTCGTGGACCATGCCGTCGACGAATCGTTCATCCGCCCCCAGCACCGCGACATGCTGGTGGTGGAAGAAGACCCCGCCGTGCTGCTGGACCGCTACGCCATTTACGAGGCGCCCAACGTCTCGAAGTGGTTCGAACCCATCAAGGCCTGAAGCCGCCCTTTCATGACGACACGGAAGCTTACGCAATGATCCTCGATTCGTTGTCCCCTTCCTGCACCGAGTCCGTACTGCGCGACTATTTCCACGCCAAGGACGAGAATCGCCCGCACTACATGGCGCGCGCCTTCGCGGACGACGCCGTGCTGAAAATGGCGCTGCGCACGCAGGCCATCGCCTTCCCGCCCGAATCGCATGGCCTGGCGGCGATCGCCGACACGCTGGTGCGCAAGTTCGGCCAGACCTACGACAACGTCTACACGTTCTACCTGTCGCGGCCGGCGGCGGGCGCCTGTCTGCCCGACTACCAATGCGACTGGATCGTGGCCATGACCGAGAAGGCCACCGGCAACGTGCGCGTGGGCTGCGGCCGCTACGACTGGAAGTTCCAGGCCGACCCCTACCGCGCCACGGACCTGACCATCACGATCGAAACCATGGTGACGCTGCCCCCGGGCGACATGGCCGCCGTCTTCGGCTGGCTGCTGGCGCTGGACTATCCCTGGACGAACGCCGCCCGCGTGGTGGCCAGCGCGCCGCCGCTTGAAGCCCTGGCGCCCGTCGTCCACTACCTGCTTCACCCCAACGGCCTGTAGCCCTCTCTTGGCCGTCTACTGGATCCCTACTTGAAATACGACATCGCAGCTTTTGATTTTGACGGAACCCTGGCGGACACCATGCCCTGGTTCAACTCCATCCTGAACACCGTGGCCGACAAGTACGGCTTCCGCAAGATCGACTTGTCGGAACGCGAAAACCTGCGCCACCGCGAAGCCTCGGACATCCTGAAGTACCTGGGGATCCCGCTGTGGAAGCTGCCGGCGATCATGTCGCACGTGCGCACCTTGATGCAGGACATCGATCCCAGCGTGCATCTGTTCGACGGCATCCCCGAGGTGCTCGCGCGCTTGAAGGCGGGCGGGCTGCGGCTGGCCGTGATCAGCTCGAACTCCATCGAAAACGTGCAGCGCGTGCTGGGCCCGGACGCCGCCGCGCTGTTCGACGACTACGAATGCGGCACCGACCTGTTCGGCAAGGCCGCCAAGATCGACCGCCTGATGCGCCGGCACGAGGTCGCCCCCGAGCGTTTCCTGCTGGTGGGCGATGAAATGCGCGACATCGACGCCGCCCGCAAGGCAGGCGTGCATGTGGCTTCCGTCGCCTGGGGTTATAACCATGTAGACGCCCTGCGCGAACGCGGCCCCAACGAGATTTTCCTCTCCGTCGCCGATTTGCCCGCCATCCTGGACTGAACCCGGACTCCGCCATGCACACCGATCCCGCCCATCTCATCACCGACGCCGCCGCCTTGCAGGCGCTGTATGGCTCGCCCGGAGAAGCTTCGCTGAAGAAGGAAGTGGATCACGTGCATCCGCACTATCGCGCGTTCATCGAAGCCGCGCCGTTCGCGGTGCTGGCCACCTCGGGCCCGGGCCGGCTGGACGCCTCGCCACGCGGCGACCCCGCCGGCTTCGTCGTGGTCGAAGATGAAAAGACGCTGCTGCTGCCCGACCGCCGCGGCAACAACCGCATCGACAGCCTGCTGAACATCCTGGACGATCCCCGCGTGGCGCTGCTGTTCCTGGTGCCGGGCGTGGGCGAGACCCTGCGCGTGAACGGCACGGCGCGCATCAGCGTGGAACCCGCGCTGCTGGCGCGCTTCGAAATGGACGGCAAGCTGCCGCGCTCCGTGCTGATCGTGGACGTGCTGACGGTGTACTTCCAGTGCTCGCGCGCGCTCTTGCGCTCGCGCCTGTGGGACCCGGCGACGCAGGTGGAACGCAGCACGCTGCCCAGCGTCGGCCGCATCCTGTCTGACCTGACCGCCGGCACGTTCGACGGCGCCACCTACGACCGCGACCTGCCCGCACGCGTGGCCGGCACCCTGTACTGATCCCGACCGAAGGACGCCCCGCATGGCCCGCAACGTGGAAATCAAGGCGCAGGTCGACAGCCTGGCCGCCATCGAACCCCTGGCCGCCGCACTATCCGGGCAGGAGCCCGAGTCCTTCTCGCAGGACGATACCTTCTTCACCTGCACCCACGGCCGGCTGAAACTGCGTGTGTTCGCCGACGGCAAGGGTGAACTGATCTTCTATCAGCGCGCCGACGATACGGGGCCGAAGGAAAGCTTCTACGTCATCTCGCCGACTGATTCGCCCGGCACCCTGCGCGACGCGCTCACGCACGCCTACGGCGCGATCGGCCGCGTGAAAAAGCAACGCACGGTGTTCATGGCCGGACGCACCCGCATCCATCTGGACCGGGTCGAAGGGCTGGGGGAATTCCTGGAGCTGGAAGTGGTACTGCGCGACGGCGAAAGCGCCGAAGCCGGCATGGAGGAAGCCCGCACCTTGATGCAGGGCCTGGGCGTGGCGCCCACGCAGCTGCTGCGCGGCGCCTACCTGGACTTGCTGGCCGGCCGTCAGCCGTAAGGGCTCAAGCCGGCTGCCAGCCGCGCACGAACACATCCACCGGCTGGCGCTTGCCGCCGGCTTTCTGCAATTCAAGCAGGCGCAGCACGCCGTGGCCCGTGGCGATATCGATTCCCGACGCGTCGGCGCGCAGCACGCTGCCGGGTTCGGCCGGCGTCGACGACGCCAGCGCCTGCGCGCGCCAGACCTTCACCGGGTCGGGCAAGCCGGGCAGGCGGATGCTGGCGCCGGGCACGGGATTGAAGGCGCGCACGCGGCGCTCCAGCAGTTCAGCCGCCCGGGTGCAGTCCAACGCCGCTTCGGCCTTGTCCAGCTTGGCCGCGTAGGTCACACCGGCTTCCGGCTGCTTCACGGGCGTCAGGCCGCCTTGGGCCAACGCCGCCAGGGCTTCGACAATGGCCTCGCCGCCCGCCAGCGCCAACGCGTCGTGCAATTGCGCCGCGTTGGTCTCACCCGTGATCGGCACCACGCGTTCCAACAGCATGTCCCCGGTATCCAGGCCCTGATCCATCTGCATGATCGTCACGCCCGTCTGCGAATCGCCGGCTTCGATGGCGCGCTGGATGGGCGCCGCGCCACGCCAGCGCGGCAGCAGGCTGGCGTGGATGTTCAGGCAACCCAGGCGCGGCAAGTCCAGCACCCATTGCGGCAGGATCAGGCCGTAGGCCGCCACCACCATGACGTCGGGCGCCACCCGTTCAAGCAGCGCGCGGGCCTCGGCGGCTTCGTCGGGATAGCGGCCGTCCAGGCGCAGGCTGCGCGGCTGGGCGACCGGGATGCCCGCATCCAGCGCGGCCTGCTTGACCGGGCTGGGCGAGAGCTTCAGCCCCCGCCCGGCGGGGCGGTCGGGCTGCGTCATGACGAGGGCGATGTCGTGGCCCGCGGCCCGCAAGGCGTCGAAGGCGATACGGGCGAACTCCGGCGTGCCGGCAAAGACTAGGCGCATGGGGGAAAGACCAGAAAGGGGAAATCGGGAATTAGTCGCGCAGCGCTTCGCGCTCGGCCTTCTTCAGCTTGGTCTTGATGCGGTTCTGCTTCAGGTTGGACAGGTATTCGACGAAGACCTTGCCTTCCAGGTGGTCAAGCTCGTGCTGCACGCACACGGCCAGCAGGCCGTCGGCTTCGAATTCGAACGGCTTGCCGTCGATGTCCAGCGCCTTGCAGCGGATGCGCGAGGCGCGTTCGACCTCGTCGTAGACGCCGGGCACGGACAGACAGCCTTCTTCGTAGATCTTGTGGTCGTCGCTGCGCCAGGTGATCTCGGGATTGATCAGGGTCAGCAGTTCATTGCTGTCCTCGGACACGTCGATCACGACGACGCGCTCGTGCACGTCGACCTGGGTCGCGGCCAAGCCGACACCCGGCGCGTCATACATGGTCTCGGCCATGTCGCGCACCAGTTGACGGATGCGGTCGTCGACTTCGGCTACCGGCTTGGCCTTTTTGTGCAAGCGCGGGTCCGGATAGCGAAGGATAGGAAGTAAAGCCATTGAAGGGGTATCGCCAGTGATTGATGCTTAGCTAAGAGTTTAATTCATTAGAGTCTTGATTTCTAATAGTTTTCAGCTAAGTCGAGCATTGCGGGCATTGCTGCGTCCCCATTTATTTGAGCTGGCTCCGCACACCCGGCGTGGCAGTTCTGTCCCGCTTGGGCGGACGGCCCGGCCCCGCATGCGACACTCATGCACCTCTTGACGCCTTACGCGCCTGCTCCATGCCGCTTACGCATTCTTCCGACGAACTGGCCGCCTGGCTGCGGCTGTCCCTGGAACCCAATATCGGTTCCGCCACCGCCTGCATGCTGCTGGGCGCGCTCGGCCTGCCCGAGCAGATCTACGCGCAGCGGGCCACGGCGCTGATCCGCCATGTTCCCGAGGGGCTGGCGCGGCAACTGGCCGCGCCCATGCCTGAAGACATGGCGGCCCAGGTGGAGAGCGCGCTGGAATGGGTCAGCGCCCCCGGCCGGCACATCCTGACGCTGGCCGACCCCACCTATCCGCAAAGCCTGCTGACCATCGCCGATCCGCCCATCCTGCTGTATGTGGCCGGCGACCCGGCGTATCTGCAGGGACCGTCGCTGGCCGTCGTGGGCGCGCGCAACGCCACGCCCGGCGGCCAGGAAAACGCCCGCGCCTTCGCCCGTCATCTGGCCGCGCACGGCTGGCGCGTCGTCAGTGGCCTGGCGCTGGGCATCGACGCGGCGGCGCATGAAGGCGCGCTGGACGCCGGCCCGGACGGCGCGGGCACGGTCGCCGTCATGGGCACCGGCATCGACCGCATCTACCCCGCCCGCCACCGCGATCTGGCGCACCGCATCGCCGCGCAGGGCGCGCTGGTCTCCGAGTTTCCGCTGGGCACGGGCGCCCTGCCCCCGCACTTCCCCAAACGCAACCGCATCGTGGCCGGCCTGGCGCGCGGCGTGCTGGTGGTCGAAGCGGCCAGGCAAAGCGGCTCGCTCATTACGGCGCGGCTGGCCGGCGAAAGCGGACGCGAGGTCTTCGCCATCCCCGGTTCCATCCATTCGCCGTTGTCGCGCGGTTGCCATGCGCTGATCCGCCAGGGCGCGAAATTGGTGGAAACCGCGGCCGACATCACGGACGAACTGGGCGCCGGCCCGATCCCTGCCGCACGCGGCACGCCCCGACCCGAAGCTCCGTTGCCCGACCATCCCGTGCTGGACGCGCTGGGCTTCGACCCGCTGCACCTGGACACCCTGCAGGCGCGCCTGACGCTGGACACCGGCGACCTGCAAGCGCAACTGGTCGAACTGGAATTGCAGGGCCGCGTCGCCCGCCTGGATGACGGCCGTTACCAGCGCCTGAAGTAGGGCCGCATTCCCCGCCCCGGCGCAAGCGGGGTGCCGCGCGATGGCGCTAATATTGGCGCAAGCGCCGCAGACTTGCGCGCCGCGTCACCCAATACCGAACCAGGAAGAGACATGGCTTTGCCCTCCCGCGTGAAGATCGTCGAGGTGTCGCCTCGCGACGGTCTGCAGAATGAAAAGGAATTCGTGCCCACCGACGTCAAGGTGGAACTGGTCAACCGCCTGGCCGCGGCGGGCTTCCCCAATGTGGAAGCCGCCTCGTTCGTGTCGCCCAAGTGGGTGCCGCAGATGGCCGACGGCGCCGACGTGATGGCGCGCATCGAACGCCGCCCCGGCACGATCTATTCGGTGCTGACGCCGAACATGAAGGGTTTTGAAGGCGCGCTGGCCGCCGGCGCGGACGAGATCGTGATCTTCGGCGCCGCCAGCGAAGCGTTCTCCCAAAAGAACATCAACTGTTCCATCGCCGAGTCCATCGCCCGCTTCGAGCCTGTCGTCCAGGCCGCGCGCGAAGCCGGCATCCGCGTGCGCGGCAGCATCAGCTGCGCGCTGGGCTGCCCCTATCAGGGCGACGTCCCGGTGGAGTCGGTCGTCGACGTGGCCCAGCGCTACCTGGCGATGCAGGTCGACGAGATCGACGTGGCCGACACCATCGGCGTGGGCACGCCGCAGCGCGTGCGCGACGTGATGGCGGCGGTCACGCGCGTGGTCGATCCCGCCCGCGTGTCCGGCCACTTCCATGACACCTACGGCCAGGCGCTGGCCAACATCCTGGCCGCGCTGGAAACCGGCATCTCAATCTTCCACACGTCGGTCGCCGGCCTGGGCGGCTGCCCCTACGCCAAGGGCGCCACCGGCAACGTCGCGACCGAAGACGTGCTGTACATGCTGCGCGGCCTGGACATCGACACCGGCGTGGACTTCGACGCCGTAGTCGACATCGGCCAATGGATGTCGGCCCACCTGAACCGCAAGGGTTCCAGCCGGGCAGGCAACGCCATCGCCGCCAAACGGGCCGCATGACCACGCCTGGCACCGCCCCCGACGCGGAAGACCGCGCGGCGCTGCTGCGCGAGATCGGCCCGCTGCCGCTGTCGGGCCAGGCATGGCCCGACTGGGTGCGCATCCTGGCCTGGGTAATCCTGGCCATACTGGGCGTGCAGGTGGTGACGACGGCCATCCGCGCGCCCGCGCAGCCGTTCGATACCCTGCTGGCGGTCGTGGTGGTGCTGTGCTTCGTGGGCCTGCTGTTCGTGTCCTGGCACATGCAGACGTCGATCACCACCATCGATGAACGCGGCCTGCGCCAGACCTGGTTCACGCGCCGCGAAGTCGCCTGGGAAGACGTGCGCTACGCGCGCTTCGTGCCCATGCTGTTCTCGAAACGGCTGGTGGTGTTCACCCACCGGGGACGGCCGGTGATCCTCCAGGGAGGCACGCGCGAATTGCGCAGCGCCTTCGTAAAGATTGCGCAGGTGTACCGGCGCGGATAGGCAAAAAAAAGCCCCGAAGGTTGGATCCATGTCCAACTTTCGGGGGTCAGTTCAATTCCAGGACTTTTTTCGTCAGGCGCGTCGGTCGATCAACGGATCGGCAACGCATACATCAAACCGCCTTGCGTCCACTGCGCATTCAGACCGCGCTTGATCTTCAGCGGGCTGCCCTGCCCTACGTTGCGCTCGAAGCTCTCACCGTAGTTGCCCACCTGCTTGACGATGTTGTAGGCCCACTTCTCGTCCAGCCCCAGGTTCGCGCCGCCACCGGGCGTGACGCCCAGGATGCGCTTGATGTTGGGGTTGGCGCCCTTGGCCTGCTCGTCCACGTTCTTGGACGTCACGCCGTATTCTTCTGCTTCGATCATCGCCGACAGCGACCAGCGCACGATGTTCAGCCAGGCATCGTCGCCCTGGCGCACGAAGGGGCCCAGCGGCTCTTTGGAGATGATCTCGGGCAGCACGACGTAATCGTCTGGATTCTGCAGCTTCGAGATCCGGATCGAAGCCAGGCCGGACGCGTCCGTGGAAAAGACGTCGCAGCGGCCTGCGGCGAACGCGTTGACCACTTCGTTGAACGTCTCGATCACCACCGGCTTGTACGTCACGTTGTTGGCGCGCGCCCAGTCGGCCAGCGTGTTCTCGTTGGACGTGCCGGTCTGCAGGCAGATCGTGGCGCCGTTGATCTCTTTGGCGCTCTTCACGCCCAGCGACTTCGGCACCAGGAAACCCTGGCCGTCGTAGAAGTTGATGCCGGCGTGGATGATGCCTAAAGCGGTATCGCGCTGCTGCGTCACGGTGGTGTTGCGCGTCAGCACGTCGACTTCGCCGGATTGCAGCGCAGTGAAGCGCTGCTGCGAATTCAACGGCACCACCTTGATCTTGTCGGCGTCGCCGAAGACGGCCGCGGCGATCGCGCGGCACAGGTCCACGTCCAGCCCTTGCCATTTTCCTTGCGCATCGGGCGCCGAGAAACCCGCGAAGCCCGTGGTCGTGCCGCAAGCCACTGCGCCGCGCTGACGCACGACGTCCAGTGTCGCCGCCTGCGCGCCTTGCGCCGCCGCCATCAAGAGCGCCGCGCCCGCCAACCCTTTTGCAATGTTCATGACCTGGATTCCTGTTTTGCCGGGCGCGGGAACGCGCCGAGGCAAGAAGCTTATAGACATGAAGCGCCCGCGCCAAATAACAAGCGCTTATTTAGGTATATCAGGCCGCCAGCGAGATCGACACGGGCTCGTTGGCTTCGCAGGCCTCCAGCGCGCGGCCCAGCCGGACCATGCCCTCGGCGATCTGGCTTTCGTTCATGGTGGCGAACGACATGCGCATGGCGAACAGGTCGGCCTGGTCCGCATTGGCGTAGAACGCCTTGCCGGGCACGTAGACCACTTCGTGCTCGATGGCGTACGGCAACAGGCGGGTGGCGTCGACGTCGCCCGTCAGGCGCGCCCAGAAGAACATGCCGCCTTCGGGCTTGCTGAAGCGGATGCGGCCGTTGAGTTCACGGGCCAGCGAATCGGCCATCGCGTCGCAGCGCAGGCCGTACGCGGCGCGGATGCGCGGCACATGCTCTTCGTAGCGGCCGTTGGCCAGGTATTGCGCGACCACTTCCTGGATCCAGGCGGAAGAGGCCATGTCGTCGGCCGCCTTCGCGCCGACGCAGCGGCGGCGGATCTCGGGCGGGGCGACCAGCCAGCCGATGCGCAACGCGGGCGCCATCGTCTTGGACATGCTGGCCAGATACACGGCCCAGTGGCGCGCTTCGCCTTCGGCCAGGGCCGCGATGGGCGGCACGGCTTCGCCGGCAAAACGCAGTTCGCTGTAGGGGTCGTCTTCGACGATCAGGAAGCGGTGCTTCACCGCCAACTCCAGCAACCGCAGGCGGCGCTGGCGCGTCAGGGTCGCGCCGCAAGGGTTGGAGAACGACGCGACCACGCAGACCATCTTCGGCTTGATACGGGCGGCCAGTTCATCCAGCGCGTCCACATCGATGCCGTCGGGGCCCGAGGGCACGGTGTGCACCGTGGCGCCCGTGTAGCGCAGCGCCTGGACGGAATTCGGGAAGGCGGGCGATTCGATGATGGCGTGGTCGCCGGGTTGCAGCATCACGCGGGTCAGCAGGGCCAGCGCCTGCTGCGATCCGCCCGTCACCATCAATTCGGTGTCAGCGTTGCACTGCAGGCCTCGCGCGGCGGACAGTCGCGCCAGTTCGTTGCGCAGGCTGGCCTGCCCGTCGATATTGGAATACTGCAGGCAGGCGCCCAGACGGGCCAGCACCTGGGTCGACGCGATCGACAGGCCGTCCACATCGAAAAGCTCTTGCGCGGGATAGCCGCCCGCCAGCGAAATCGTGCCCGGCCGCATGGCGTAGGGCATGAGCGATCGGATGGGGGAAGCGGGGGGATTCAGGAAAGGCGTGGCAAAGGCGTATTCTGGCGCAGCGCTGGACATGGCGGGGGAACTGGAAAGGTGGGAGACCGTGTCGCCCGAGGGGCGGCATAGGCGGCATAGAACATTGAAATATAAACAAATCCCTGTAAATTCTAAGCCTGCCGATTACGCAGGGTCAACGGCGAAAGCGGCCAGTGTGGCGAAACGATCCTGCGCAGTCCTACACTATGGGACATCCTGTTCCTGCAAGAGAGCTGCATGACCGTCGTAGACACCATGGCCGGGCGCCTTGCCCAGATCCAGCAACGCATCGCCCAGGCCTGCGCGCGCGCCGGGCGCGCGCCCGACAGCGTCGTCCTGCTGCCCGTCAGCAAGACGTTCGACGTGGACGCGATCCGCGAAGCCATGGCGCTGGGCCTGACCCGATTCGGCGAGAACAAGACCCAGGAGATCCGCCAGAAGGCCGCCGCCCTGGCCGGCCAGGGCCTGGAATGGGTGCTGATCGGGCACCTGCAGACCAACAAATCGAAGGATGCCGCCCGCGACGCGACCGAGGTCCAGTCGCTGGATCGGCCCGACCTGGCCGAAGCCCTGCACCGCCGGCTGCTGAATGAAGGCCGCACGCTGGACGTGCTGGTGCAGGTGAAGACGTCGGCCGAGCCCAGCAAATTCGGCATGGCCGCCGAAGACGTGCCCGCCTTCCTGCGCCGCATCGCCGCGGAATTTCCGACCCTGCGAGTAAAGGGTTTGATGACGCTGGCCGTGAATTCCCCGTACCCCGAGGAAGTCCGCGCCTGCTTCCGCGCGCTGCGCGAACTGCGCGACCACCTGCGGGCCGAGGACATCGAAGGGGTCTCGCTGGACCGCCTGTCGATGGGGATGAGCGGCGATTTCGAGCTGGCGATCGAGGAAGGATCGACCGAAGTGCGCATCGGCACGGCGATCTTCGGCGCGCGCACCTACCCCGATCCGCAGTAGCCGGCGGCGTGGTGCCGTGCGGGAAAACCGGGGGGCCGCAAGGCCCCTTTTCGACGGGCGCGCGAGGCATAATAGCGTCGCAAAAAATAGCGACGCAGACTGACGGCGCATGACTCGACCGCCACAGGCGTCGCGCTCAATACAGACCCCGCACGAGGAGACACCCCATGCAGAACCCCGCACGGCGCCTATTGGCGCTGGCCGCCCTGTCGCTGGCCGCCGCCACCGCTTCCGCCCAATCCTGGCCCACGCAGCCGATCCGCTGGATCGTGCCCTACCCGGCCGGCGGCGGCACCGACGTCGTCGCCCGCACGGTCGCCAGCGGCCTGGAAAAGCCCCTGGGCCAGACCATCGTTGTTGAAAACCGCCCTGGCGCCGCCACCATCATCGGCGCCACCGCCATCTCGCAAGCCGAACCCACCGGCTACCTGGTCGGCACGGCCGACTCCGGCACCTTGGCGTTCAACTCGTCGCTGTACGCCAAGCTGTCCTACGACCCGGCCAAGTTCACCTATATCGGCGGCATCGCCAAGTTCCCGCTGCTGCTGGCCGTGAACGTCAATTCGCCGTACAAGACGGTCGACGACGTGCTGGCCGCCGCCAAGAAGGAACCGGGCAAGCTGACGGCGGCTTCCGCCGGCGCGGGTTCGCCCCATCACCTGGCGCTGGAGCTCTTCAAGCAGCGCACGGGCGCCAACCTGCTGCACGTGCCCTACAAGGGCGCCGCCCCCGCCATCCAGGACCTGCTGGGCGGACAGGTGGACGTGATGTTCATCGACCTGGCCTCGGGCCTGCCCAACGTCAAGGCCGGCAAGCTGCGCGTCCTGGCGGCCGCCACGCCCGAGCGCGTGTCCGTGCTGCCCGACACGCCGACGATGGCCGAGCAAGGCGTGGCCAACTTCACGGCCTACGCGTGGCAAGGCCTGGTCGGCCCCGCCAGCCTGCCGGAAGCGGTGGTCAAGAAGCTGTCGGCCGACCTGGACGCCACCCTCAAGACCCCGGCCGTGTCGCAGAAGATGCTGGACATGGGCGTGATCCCGATGCCGATGTCCGCGCAGGACTTCAAGGCCTACGCCGAGCAGGAGCGCAGCGCCTGGGCCGACGTCATCAAGAAGGCGAACATCAAGCTGGAGTGATCCGGCAAGACGTAAAAAAAACCGCGGCCAGATGCACTTGGCCGCGGTTTTTTTTTGCGCGAGTCGCGTTGAGACCCGCGGCTTACACCAGCACCCGCTCGATCCCGCCCGCGTTCGCGCGCTTCACGTAGTCTTCCATCCAGCCTTCGCCCAGGATGTGGCGCGCCATTTCGACCACGATGTAGTCCGCGTCCATGCCGGTGTCGCCTTCATAGCGCGACAAGCCTTGCAGGCACGACGGACAGGAAGTCAGCACCTTCACGTCACCCGTGAAACCGTCGCTGCGCAGCGCGGCGTCGCCCTTCAGCAACTCTTCCTGCTTGCGGAAGCGGACCTGCGTGGAGATGTCCGGCCGGCTGACCGCCAGGGTGCCCGATTCGCCGCAGCAGCGGTCGCTCTTGATGGCGTCGTCGCCCACCAGGGCGCGCACCGTCTTCATGGGCTCCTGCAGCTTCATCGGCGTGTGGCAGGGATCGTGGTACATGTAGCGCACGCCCTTGGCGCCTTCCAGCTTGATGCCCTTTTCAAGCAGGTACTCGTGGATGTCGATCAGGCGGCAACCCGGGAAGATCTTGTCGAATTCATAACCGGACAGCTGGTCATAGCAGGTGCCGCAGCTGACCACCACCGTCTTGATGTCCAGGTAGTTCAGCGTATTGGCGACCCGGTGGAACAGCACCCGGTTGTCGGTGATGATCTGTTCGGCCTTGTCCGTCATGCCGTTGCCGCGCTGGGGATAGCCGCAGCACAGGTAGCCCGGCGGCAGCACGGTCTGCACGCCCGCATGCCACAGCATGGCCTGCGTGGCCAGGCCGACCTGCGAGAACAGGCGCTCGGAGCCGCAGCCCGGGAAGTAGAACACCGCTTCCGTATCGGCCGTTGTCCCCTTGGGATCGCGGATGATCGGCACGTAGTTCGCGTCTTCGATGTCCAGCAGCTTGCGCGCGGCCTGCTTGGGCAGCCCGCCCGGCATCTTTTTGTTCACGAAGTGCACGATCTGCTCGCGCAGCGGCGGCTTGCCGACGGTGGCCGGCGGCTTGGCAGTCTGCTTCTTCACCAGGCCCGAAAACAGGTCGTGCGCCGCGCGCTGGACCTTGTAGCCCACGCCCACCATCGCCTTGCGCGTGGCGTTGATGGTGGCCGGATCCTTGGCGTTCAGGAAGAACATGGCGCTGGCCGTGCCCGGGTTGAACGACTTGCGGCCCATGCGTCGCAGCACGGCGCGCATGTTCATCGACACGTCGCCGAAATCGATATCCACCGGACAGGGGTTGTAGCACTTGTGGCAGACGGTGCAGTGGTCGGCGACGTCTTCGAATTCTTCCCAGTGCTTCAGGCTGACGCCGCGGCGGGTCTGCTCTTCGTACAGGAAGGCCTCCACCAGCAGGGACGTGGCCAGGATCTTGTTGCGCGGCGAATACAGCAGGTTCGCGCGCGGCACGTGCGTGGCGCACACGGGCTTGCACTTGCCACAGCGCAGGCAGTCCTTGATGGAGTCCGAGATGGCGCCGATGTCGCTTTGCTGCATGATCAGCGACTCGTGGCCCATCAGGTTGAAGCTGGGCGTCCAGGCGTGGCGCAGATCGGCACCCGGCATCAGCTTGCCGGCGTTGAAGTGGCCGTTGGGATCGACGCGGCGCTTGTAGTCCTGGAACGGCGCCAGTTCGGCTTCGGTCAGGAATTCGTACTTGGTCAGGCCGATGCCGTGTTCGCCCGAGATCACGCCGTCCAGGTCGCGGGCGATCTGCATGATGCGGTCGACGGCCTGGTGGGCCTCCTGCAGCATCTCGTAATCGTCCGAGTTGACCGGGATGTTGGTGTGCACATTGCCGTCGCCGGCGTGCATGTGCAGCGCGACGAACACGCGGCTCTTCAACACGCGGCCATGGATGGCGACCAGCTCGTCGACGATCTTCTTGTAGGCGGCGCCCGAAAACGCGCGTTGCAGGCCGGGCAGCACTTCGACCTTCCAGGACACGCGGATCGTGCGGTCCTGCACGATGTCGAACACGCGGGCGCCGGGCTGCGCGGCCAGGCGCTCGGTCAGCGCGGCATGCACGTCGCCCAGGCCCAGCCCTTGCAGTTGCGGCAAGGCCTCGGCCAGCGGCAGGTCCAGGTTGTCCAGCAGCCACTGCCAGCGCTGGCGCGTGGCGCCCAGCAGTTCCAACGCCTGGCGCGTGCGCTCGGCCAGCACTTCGGCGCGGGTGCCGTCGATGTCCGCGTCGTCCGCCTTGCCCACGGGCAGCGGCGTGCACAGATACGCGTCCAGCGCGCCCAGCAGCTTCAGCTTGTTGCGGGTGGACAGTTCGATATTGATGCGTTCGATGTGGTCCGTGTATTCGCCCATGCGGGGCAGCGGGATCACGACGTCTTCATTGATCTTGAAGGCGTTGGTATGACGCGCGATCGCGGCGGTGCGCGAGCGATCCAGCCAGAACTTCTTGCGCGCCTCGGGGCTGACGGCCACGAAGCCTTCGCCGTGGCGCGTGTTGGCCAGACGCACGACTTCGCTGGCGGCAGCCGCCACCGCGTCGTCGTCGTCGCCGACGATGTCGCCGATCAGGACCATCTTGGGCAGCACGCCGCGCTTGCTCTTGGTGGCGTAGCCCACCGCGCGCAGATAGCGTTCGTCCAGATGCTCCAGCCCGGCCAGGATGGCGCCGCGCGCGCGGCCCTCGCCGTCCAGGTAGCCCTTGACCTCGACGATCGACGGGATCGCGTCACGCGCCTGTCCGAAGAACTCCATGCAGACCGTGCGCGTATGGCGCGGCATGCGGTGCAGCACCCAGCGCGCGGACGTGATCAGGCCGTCGCAGCCTTCCTTCTGGATGCCCGGCAGGCCGGCCAGGAACTTGTCCGTGACGTCCTTGCCCAGCCCTTCCTTGCGGAACACGCGGCCTTTGATTTCCAGCATTTCCGTCTTCAGCAGACGCTCGCCGGGCTTGCCTTTGCCGTCGAACCACTTGAGCTCGAAGCGGGCCAGCTCCACATCATGGATCTTGCCCATGTTGTGTTCCAGGCGGCTGACTTCCAGCCAGTTGCCGTCCGGGTCGACCATGCGCCACCAGGCCAGGTTGTCCAGCGCGGTGCCCCACAGCACGGCCTTCTTGCCGCCCGCGTTCATGGCGATGTTGCCGCCCACACAGGACGCTTCGGCCGAGGTCGGGTCCACGGCGAACACGAAGCCGGCGGCCTCAGCCGCTTCCGACACCCGCTTGGTCACCACGCCGGCGCCGGCATGGATGACGGCCACGGGCTCGGTGAGCCCGGGCAAAATACAGGACTCGACCTTGCCCAGCTTGTCGAATTTTTCAGTGTTGATGACGGCCGACTTCCACGTCAGCGGGATGGCCCCGCCGGTATAGCCGGTGCCGCCCCCGCGCGGGACGATGGTCAGGCCCAGCTCGATACAGGCCGTGACCAGCGCGGCGATCTCGTCTTCGGAATCCGGCGTCAGCACCACGAAGGGGTATTCCACGCGCCAGTCGGTCGCGTCCGTGACGTGCGACACGCGCGACAGGCCGTCGAACTTGATGTTGTCGCGCGCCGTGATGCGGCCCAGCACCTTCTGCGCCTGCTTGCGCATCATGGTGGTCTGGTCGAACTCGCCCTCGAAGGCGGCGATGGCGGACCGGGCGCGGGCCAGCAGGCCGACGACCTTCTCGTCGCGACGCGGATCGTGGCCGTCTTCGGTGGGCGTGCCCGGTTCGCGGCGGCGGTCGATTTCGCCCAGGCGGTGGTGCAAGGCGTCGATGAGCTGCTTGCGGCGCTTGGGATTGTCCAGCAGGTCGTCCTGCAGGTACGGATTGCGGCGCACGACCCAGATGTCGCCCAGCACTTCGTACAGCATCCGGGCGGAGCGGCCGGTACGGCGTTCGCCGCGCAGGTCGCCCAGCAGGCTCCAGGCGTCATCGCCCAGCAGCCGGCCGACAATCTCGCGGTCGGAAAACGACGTGTAGTTGTAGGGGATTTCGCGCAATCGCGCGGGTGCTGCGGGCGGCATCGCCCCGTTCAAGATGTGGCTAGCGAGTGGGGCGTTCATGGCGGCAAGAGGGGCCCATAAAAAATTATTTTATGCCATCGGGCGGACTTGACCCCGAATACCCCCAGGAAACCGGCCGAAAACGGACGGAAACAAGGATTATCCGTCCCTGTTTAAGCTTCGAGTCAGCGTCAGACCTGACCGGGAAAGAACCACAGCAGGCTGGCGGTCATCACCAGATAGCGCAGGAATTTGCCGATGGCCATATAGAGCACGCAGGGCCAGAAGGACAGCCGCAGCCATCCCGCCACCGCGCACAGCGGGTCGCCCACCGCCGGCAGCCACGACAGCAGCAGCGCCGGCGGCCCCATGCGGTGGATCCAGTCGTGGGCGCGCTCATTCCAGCGCCCGCGCATACGGCCGGTTTCGGTCGCGCCGGGGTGCGGGTGCGGCGTGGGGGTATGTCCTTCCTTCCAGCGCTGCATCGCGCGTTCGGCGCCCCAACCCATCCAATAGCTGATTGCGCCGCCCACGGTATTGCCGGCGGTGGCCACCAGGATGGCCGGCCAGAACATGTCCGGCGACAACTTGATGTAGCCGAACACCGCCGGCTCGGAGCCCAGCGGCAGCAGGGTGGCGGACACGAGCGACACCGTGAAGATGGCCGACAGGCCCACCGAGGGCAGCGCCAGCATCCCCAGGAGCCAGTGAACAGCGGACAAGAGGCTTTCTTCCATGATGAGCGAGTGTAGCCGCGCGCAAGAGAATAACGGCCGGGAATCCGGCCTTGCGGCTTTCCCTGCAATAATCGTGCCCACGTCTCCACTCTTGTCCCGCCGCAGTCCATGTCCACTGATTACCTGAAACGCATCCTGACCTCGAAGGTTTACGACGTCGCGGTCGAGTCGCCGCTGGAGATCGCGCCCCAGCTGTCCCAGCGGATCTCGAACACCGTCCTGCTCAAGCGCGAGGACACCCAGGCCGTCTTCAGCTTCAAGCTGCGCGGGGCGTACAACAAGATGGCCAACCTGGCGCCCGCCGTGCGCAACCGCGGCGTCATCGCGGCATCGGCCGGCAACCATGCCCAGGGCGTGGCGCTGGCCGCCAGCCGGCTGGGCTGCCGCGCCGTCATCGTCATGCCCACGACCAGCCCGCAGGTGAAGATCGACGCGGTGCGCCGGCTGGGCGGCGAGGTCGTGCTGGCGGGCGAGAGCTTCACCGACGCCTTCGCCCACGCCCAGATCCTGGAAAAGAAAGAAAAGCTGACCTTCGTCCACCCCTTCGACGACCCCGACGTGATCGCCGGCCAGGGCACGGTGGGCATGGAGATCCTGCGTCAGCACCCCGGCCCGATCGACGCCATCTTCGTCGCCATCGGCGGCGGCGGCCTGATCTCCGGCGTGGCCGCCTATATCAAGCAGCTGCGGCCCGAGATCAAGATCATCGGCGTGCAGACCGAGGACTCCGACGCCATGCTGCGCAGCGTGCGCGCCGGCCGCCGCGTGCAACTGAGCGATGTGGGCCTGTTCTCTGACGGCACCGCCGTCAAGATGGTGGGCGCCGAAACGTTCAAGCTGACCCGCAAGTACGTCGACGACTTCGTGGTCGTCGACACCGATTCGATCTGCGCCGCCATCAAGGACGTCTTCCAGGACACGCGCAGCGTGCTGGAACCGGCAGGCGCCATGGCCGTGGCCGGCGCCAAACAGTATGCGGCCGAACACCACCTGAAGGGCAAGACGCTTGTCGCCATCGCCTGCGGGGCGAACATGAACTTCGACCGGCTGCGCTTCGTGGCCGAACGCGCCGAAGTGGGCGAGATGCGCGAAGCCGTCTTCGCCGTGACCATGCCCGAGCAGCGCGGCAGCTTCCGCCGCTTCTGTGAACTGGTCGGCGAACGCAGCGTCACGGAATTCAACTACCGCATCTCGGATGCGGACCGCGCGCATGTCTTTGTCGGCATCCAGGTGTCGTCCGCCGCCGAGCCGGACAAGATCGCCGCGAATTTCCGCCGCCACGGGTTCGACACGCTGGACCTCACGCATGATGAAATGGCCAAGACCCACCTGCGACACATGGTGGGCGGGCGCTCGGCGCTGGCGCGCGACGAACTGCTGTACCGCTTCGAGTTCCCGGAGCGTCCGGGTGCGCTGATGCGTTTCTTGAATGCGATGAATCCGGATTGGAACATCAGCCTGTTCCACTACCGCAACCAGGGCGCCGACTATGGCCGCATCCTGATCGGCATCCAGGTGCCGGCGGCGGACAAGAAGCAATTCCGCACGTTCGTGGCCGAACTCGGCTATCCGCATTGGAACGAGACCGACAACCCGGCCTACAAGCTGTTCCTGTAGCGCCGGCGCCAAGCGCCAAACTGCCGCCCCAATGCGAGAGGGCCTCCTTCCGGAGGCCCTTCCCTTCTGACCGTCAAACGCGTCCGGCCGGACCCAAGTAGGGGGGGGTTCGCTGTCACTCGGCGGCTCACGGAGATGAGCCGCGCATTCAGCAAGGTCCGGTCGGGCGCTTTGGCCGCTTAGAAACGGTGGCGAATACCCATGGCGACTGCGGTATCGCGCGCATCGTGCTGGAACGCGTAGTTGTCGCCGTAGGAGGCGTACGCGTACAGGTTGGTGCGCTTGGTGAAGTCGTAGGTATAGCCCAGGCTGTACACGTTGAACGTGGCGTCGTCGCCCGTCAGCTTGTCGTTGCCCGGGGTCGCGCGCTGCCAGGAACCGAACACGGCGTGGCGGCCCAGGGGCACGGTGGCGCCGATCATGTAGGAATTGGCGCGGAAACCGTCAGCCAGCTTGAACGAACCCAGGTTGTTCATGCCGTCGGGCGTGGTGCCCATGTTCTGGCCGACGAACCAGCCGTCGCGGGTCTGGCCGAACGCGGCCGCCAGCTTCACGACTTCAAAGTCGTACGAACCGCCAATGATGTATTCCTGGATACGGGCCGAGTCCTGGCCGCCGACACGCTTGTTCGTCGGGTCGAAGCGGTCGTAGGCCAGGGCCAGGTTCAGCGGGCCGTTGACGTATTGCACACCGGCGGTCAGCACGCGGTTGTTGTCGCCCGTGGCGAAACCGGTCTGCGTCGTGTCGCTGACGCTGTCGTCGGCGCTGAACGAATAGCCCACGCCCGCCTTGAAGCCGCTCAGGCTCGGGGTCTGGTACAGGACCATGTTGTCCAGGCGCATCGTGTTGGCGCTGCCAAACGTGGTGCCCATGTTGGCGGTGTTGTAGCTGATCGAGAACGGGTCGATCGAACCGAAGTACTTCGACGCCAGGTTCGTCTGGCGGCCGAATTCAAGACGGCCCCAGGAATCGCTGTCCAGGCCGACGGTCGCTTGACGGCCGAACAGGCGGCCGCTCTGCAGCGACTTGCCGTTCATGGGGCCGAAGCCGCCTTCCAACGTGAACACGGCGCGCAAGCCATCGCCCAGGTCTTCCGTGCCGCGCAGGCCAAAGCGCGAACCGCTGCTCACGCCCTGCACGCCGCCGACGCGGCTTTGCGACACCCCATTGAACTTCACTTGCTCGTACCCGATACCGGCGTCGATCAAGCCGTACAGCGTGACGGAGTCTGCGGCTTGCGCGGCGCCGGCAGAGCCTGCCAGCAACGCGACGGCCAATAGCGTCTTCTTCATGTAAGTCCCCAAAATGGCGAGATAAAAGGCAACCGCAAGCGCACCGTCCGAACGACGGGGCCTTTGCGTGCCGCTGCGAACAAGCAGGCGGCGTCTGCACTGAATCTAGTGTCCGGCTTGCGGCAACCCGAAGTAACACGGATTTCGACGAACTACTTTCCATGGTTGGGATAATGACGCGCACCTGACATGCCGCAAGGCCAGGAAACCGGCGTTAACGCCTTGAAAACAAATATGAATCATTGCTCGCAAATCGGGATTACCGCGCGTCCGGCGCATTCGCCGCGCCGGATTCACCGACAACACTTGTTCGCGCATGCGCCTAGTTTTGCGGCAAATACGCCACACTGCGCGGCCGTCCGCGCAACGGACAGGCAATAAAAAAACCCCTCGGCGTCTCAAGGGGTTTCTCGTGACCATCCGGGGCCGGGCATCCGGCCTTGGGAATTACTTGCCCTTGGGCGGGTAATCCAGTTCACCGAAGGTGTATTCGCCGCGGGCCTTGGCTTCGGCCAATTCCTGGCGGACCTGCTCGCGGGTCTTGCCACCGGATTGCGACACGGCGGCGCGGGGCGGGTAATCCAGCTCGGCGGTTGTGACCTGGCCAGCGGCCTTGGCGCTTTGCAGTTCCTGCTGGACTTGATCGTGCGTCAGGCTGGTCTGGGTCGCAGTGGCGGGCGGATAGTCCAGTTCGCCGAACGTGACCTGTCCTGCGGCCTTGGCGGCTTGCAGTTCTTGCTGAACCTGTTCACGCGTCTTGCCATCGGCGTGAGCGGCGGACATGCCAACCAGGGTTGCGGTGACCATAAGTGCGGTTGCTAGGGCTTTCATTGTGATGACTCCATCCTAAACCTTGCACAGCGTCTTCTGCCAGGCTGGCAGGTGCGATGTGACTGTTTGATTGCTGGGACGAAGTATCTGGTGATTGGCGCCTAGTAAAAACCCTTATTTTGGTGAACATCTTTTCACGGATGGGACAATTGCACGATGTATCCGGCGCTATCTGCCCAATTTCTGCGCAGTTCGCCCGCAGACTCAGGCATAGCAGGCCTTGCGGTCATTCAGCCGAAAGCAAGCTGGGCAACGGGATACGCGTCCGCCACATGGGGAACGGGATGTTCCTTGTGGATAAATAGACATTTCTACTGGCGGGACAATAATTCCATTTATCATACAAATCTGCCAGAAATGGAATTTTGAGTCTAGAGGGCCATATGGATATCCAGCTTAACGACATCGCGCTCTTCGTCGAAGTCGCCAAGCGCAAGAACTTCAGCCACGCCGCGGAAGCCTTGAATATTCCAACCTCCACGCTCTCTCGCCGGGTCAGCGAACTGGAACGCAGCGTGGGCATGCGCCTCTTGAACCGCAGCACGCGCAAGATCGACCTGACCGAAGCGGGCGCCATCTACTTTGAACGCTGCCGGCACATCGTGGAAGAAGCGCGCATTGCGCACGACCAGTTGCTGGACATGGCAGTGCAGCCCAAGGGCCGCCTGCGCATTTCGCTGCCGACCAGCCTGGCCCAGTTGTTCCTGCCGGCCGTCATCAGCGAATTCCGCGAGCAGCATCCCGACATCGAATGCGATTTCGATTTGAGCATGCGTCCGATCGATCCCATCAGCAATCCGTTCGACCTGATCCTGCGCTTCGGGCAACAGCCCGATTCCAGCCTGATCTCGCGCAAGATCGTGCTGATGGCCCACCAGCTGTACGCCTCGCCCGACTACCTGGCCCGCCACGGCGAACCGCGCGTGCCCGGCGATCTGACGCACCACGAATGCCTGCGGCCGACCATGCGCGAAGAGTCATCCTTCTGGATGCTCCATTCGGGCGACAAGGTGGAACGCGTGCAGGTGTCCGGCCGCTTGTCGGCGAACAATGTGGGCATGCTGGGGCGCCTGGCCGGCCAGGGCCTGGGCATTACGCCGCTGCTGGTGTTCGATGCGATGGAACGCGCCATCAAGCAGGCGGGGCTGGTGCGGGTGCTGCCCGACTGGAGCCTGACGCCCCTGCCGCTGTTCGCGCTGCTGCCGTCGCGCATGCTGCCCGCCAAGACCAAGGCATTCCTGGATTTCATCCAGCCGCGCCTGGCGGATTCGTGATCAGGGCGCCGCGGCTTGGCCGCGGCCCAGGTTATGGCGTGGCGTCGCCGTACTGACAGACCGTGTAGAGCGGCGTACCGGTGGCAGCCACCTTGGCCGAACCGCCCAGGTCGGGCAAATCGATGATCGCGGCCGCTTCGACCACGTTCGCGCCCAGGCGCTGAAGCAGCTTGATGGCGGCCAGCATGGTGCCGCCCGTGGCGATCAGGTCGTCGACCAGTAACACGCGCTGGCCGGTGCGCACGGAATCCGTGTGCATCTCGACCGCGGCGTTGCCGTACTCAAGCGAGTATTCCTCGGCCACCGTGCGAAAGGGCAGCTTGCCTTTCTTGCGCACAGGCACGAAACCCAGATTCAGTTCATAGGCCAGCACGCTGCCGACGATGAAGCCGCGCGCATCCACGCCCGCCACCAGATCCAGGCGCTGGCGCATGTAGCGGTAGACGAACAGATCGATCAGCACCCGGAACGCGCGCGGATCTTGCAGAACCGGCGTGATGTCACGGAACACGACACCCGGTTGGGGCCAGTCCGGAACGCTGCGGATGGTGCGCCGGATGTACTCGGCGTTGTCGGTCTGCATGGAAGGCGGCCCTGAAGAATTGAAGCAAGGCGAACTATAACCTTGCCACCGCGCTTAAGCCAGGATTGCCGCCGGTGACAAGTCATGTAATTGCGCGTTGCGCAATTCGTAGCAGCGGTCGACCGCCCCGGGGGGCAACGCCGCGTGCGTCGCCAGCACCACGGTGCGTCCCCGCACCGCGCGCGCCAGATCGTTGAAGAAGTCGGTTTGCGCGGCAGCGTCCAGCCCGGCGGTCGGTTCGTCCAGCACAATCACCGCGGCCGGCGACAGCAGCGCCCGCGCCAGGCACAGGCGGCGCGCCTGCCCCGCCGACAGTTGCGAGCCGGTCTCGCCCGCCCAGGTATCCAGCCCGTCGGGCAGGCCGCGCACGAAATCCCCCAGCCTCGCCGCGTCCAGCGCGCCCCACAGGGCCGCATCATTCGCGCCGGGATCCCCGATCAGCAGATTCGTGCGCAAGGTGCCCAGGAAGACGGGCGCGTCCTGCGACAGCAATGCGATGCGCCGGTGCCAATCCGCCTGCGCGCAATCGCGCGCGTCGCAACCACCGAATCGCACCTGCCCCGATTGCGGATCTTCCAGGCGCAGGATCAGGTGCAGCAGCGTGGACTTGCCCTGCCCGCTTGCCCCCACGATGGCGATGCGCTCACCCGGTTCCACCCGCAGGTCGATGCCGTCCAGCACCGCCGGGCAAACGCCTTGCGCGCGGGCCGGATAGCGGAACACCACCCCGTCCAGCTCCAGCACGCCCGCTGACGACAAGGCGCGCGGGGCGGGCGCGTCCTGCATGTCCGGCTGCGCTTGGGTCACTTCCCGGATCCGCGCCGCCGCCGACATCGCCGATCCCATGCGGGATGCGCCGCGCATGATCGGCCCTGCCACCTCGAAAATGCCGATCACCGCCAGCAGCAAGCCCACCAGCACGGGGCCTTCGATCTGCCCGGCCTCATGCGTCCCCAAACCGAACCACAGCAAGGCCAACACCGACAGGCCGGCCGCGACTTGCAGGAACCACTGCCCGCGCGCCGCCACCCGGGCCTGGCTGCGGCGCGCCAGCGCGCTGGCTTCGCACAGCCGTTCGAAATGCGCGGCGGTCGGCGCCTGCGCATGCAACGCCACCATGTCCGCGTGGCCGTCCACCGCATCCAGCGTGGCCGCGCGCAGCCCGGCCGCGCTTTCCTGGGCGGCCGCCCCCGGTTTGCGCGCCGCGCGCAGCAGCCACCCGGGCACCAGGACACAGGCAGTCAGCAACGCCAGCGCAAACGCCAGCGCGGCGGCAGGCACCCACATGCCCAGCACCGCCGTCAGCACGGCGCCCCCCAGGATGGCGGTCGCCAAAGGCGCCAACACGAACAGGAAGACGGTATCCAGCGCGTCGACGTCGCCCGTCATGCGCGCCACCAGATCGCCGCTGCGGTACTTCGCCAACTGGCGCGGCGTCAGCCGGATCAGCGCCCCGAACACCGTGGCGCGCAGATCCGCCAGCAAGCGCAGCGTGGCCGAATGGCCCACGACGCGGTCGGCATAGCGCGACACGATGCGCAGAAAGGACAAGCCCCGCACGAGCGCGGACGGCGCGAACAGGTTGAAGACCCCGCCCGCCCCCGCCAAGGCCGCGCCCGTCAGGAACCAGCCGGACACGCCCAGCAGGCCGACGCCTGCCGCGACAGTCGCCAGCGCGCAGAACAATGCGAGCAAAAGCCCGCTTTTACGGCGCGCGTACAAGGGCACGAGCAACAACAGGTTCTTCATGCTTCTTCCACTTTCTCGCGCGCCACCCGCAGCACGCGGCCAAGCCGGGCCGCGACTGTCGGCGCATGGGTCGCCAGCAGCAAAGTGCGGCCCGCGGAGAACGCCAGGATTTCGTCCAACACCCGGTCCTGCGTCGCCTCGTCCAGATGCGCCGTGGGTTCGTCCAGCAGGATCAGGCCGGGATCGCGCAAGAACAGGCGGGCCAACGCCACGCGCTGCGCCTGGCCGCCCGACAGGCCATGGCCCCGGCTGCCTAGCAGCGTGTCCAGGCCGTGCGGCAACGCGTCCGAAAACTCCAGCACACAGGCGCGGCGGGCGGCTTCGCGCAAATCGGCATCGGACGCGCCCGGGCGTCCGAGCCGGATGTTGTCGGCGATCGACCCCGCCAGCAATTGCGGCTTCTGCCCGATCAGCGCCACGCGCCCGCGCAAGGCGGCTTCGTCCCAACCGGCCAGCGGCACGCCGTCGATGCGGACGTCGCCTTCAAAGGGCCGCAGCCGGGCAAGCGCTTCGATCAGCGTGGACTTGCCGATGCCGCTTGGGCCCATCAACGCCACCTGCTCGCCCGGCGCCAGCTGCAGCTCGGCGTCGGCCAGCACGGTTTGCCCGCGCCCGGGCGCCGTCACCCGCAAGCCCTGAACGTCGACGCGCGCGCCCAATCCGGGCGCGGCCGGCAGCGCGGTTCCGTGCGCGGCCGGATGTGCCTTGCCGGCGTCGTCTTGCGGCAGGCCATCGAACAGCACGGCGATCTGCGTCACGGCCGCCAGCGCCGTGGCGCGGTCGTGATAGTGCGCGGCGAACTGGCGCAGCGGCGCATAGACCTCGGGCGCCATCAGCAGACAGAACAGGCCCGCCTGCAAGGTTAAAGGCGACCAGCGCACGTCCAGAAATCCAAGATAGGTCAGGCCGATATATACGGCCACGCCCGCCACGCCCAGCGCGGCAAAAAACTCCAGCACCGCGGACGACAGGAACGCGATGCGCAGCACCGACATCGTGCGCTGGCGCAGCGCGTCGCTGGCGGCCACGACGGACGCGGCCTCGGCTTCGGCACGGCCATAGAGCTTCAGCGTGGACAGCCCGCGCAGCCGGTCGGCGAAGAAGCCGGACAAGCGGGCGAAAGCGCGCAGGTGCCGACGGCTGGCGCCTTGCGCGCCCCACCCCACCAGCGCCATGAACAGCGGAATCAGCGGGGCGGTGATCAGCAGCACCAGGCCCGCGACCACGTCCACTGGCAGCAGCAGCACGGAAAATGCCACCGGCAGCATCGCGGCGGCAGCCATCGCAGGCAAGTACTTGGCGAAAAAGCCGTCCAGCGCCTCGACCTGGTCCACGACCGCGCTGGCCAATTCGCCCGACGCCTTGCCGCGGCTCCAGTACGGGCCTTTCGCCACCAGCCGGGCGAACAGGGTCTGGCGCACATGGCGCTTGATGCGTTCGGCCGCGTCCGCCCCCGCACGTTCCCCCGCCCAGATGATGCACGCGCGCAGCAGCATCAGCCCGGCGATGCCCAGGATGCCGGCCAGCAATTCCTGGCGCGGCGCCTGGCGGACGATGGCCGCGTCCAGCACGCTGGCCAGCAACCAGGCCTGCACGACCAACAAGGCGCCGCTGACCAGCGGGGCAGCCCCCGCGAAAATCAGCGGAACCCTCGCCGCCCTGGCAAGCGCCATCAACCACCGCGACTGTTCGCGCGGCGGTTTCTGCAGACTGGCCGAAGGATCGTGCTCGAGGGTGCTAGCGCCGCCGCTCACTCGTCGCCACGGCTGGCGCGCGGGTCATGCGAATGCCCTTCACGCAGCTCGAACCACATCGCATTGAGGATAGCGAACGCACACGCCAGGCCCAAGCCGAGTATCCACGAGAAATACCACATGGTGGAGGCTCCTTAATCAGTAAGAGTTGGGCGTGTCGCCCACGGAATCATGGGTGACCTTGCCGCGCATGACGCGATACACCCAGGCGGTGTAGAGCGTCACGATCGGCAGGAAGATGACCACCGCGATCACCATGATCCACAGCGTCAGATGGCTGGACGAGGCGTCCCAGACGGTCAGGCCGGCTTGGGGATTGGTCGACGACGGCATCAGGAACGGGAACAGCGAGAAGCCCACCGTCAGGATGACGCCGGCGATCGACACCGCGGAAGCCAGGAACGACAGGACATGGGCGCGCACGCTCAACAGCAGCAGCACCAGCACGGCGCCCGCCACGCCCAGCGCCGGCGCGATCCACATCAACGGCCATTTCGCGTAGTTGGCCATCCAGGCGCCGGCCTGCACGCTCACGGACTTGAGCATGGGGTCCGACGGCCCTTGCATGTCGACCGCGCTGGTGATGACGTGCCCGCTGATGCCGCCCGCCACCCAAAAGCCGCCCGCGACAAACAGCGCCACCGTTACCAACGCCAGCAATCGCCCCCAATTGCGGGCCCGCGACGAAATCGGGTCTTCCGTGCGCCAGGCCAGCAGCACCGCGCCGTGCATGGCCAGCATCACCACGCTCAGCACGCCGCACAGCAGGGCAAACGGCGTGAACAGCTGGTAGAAATGGCCTTCGTACACCATGCGCAGCGCCGAGCCCTGGAATGTGAACGGCACGCCCAGGATGATGTTGCCGACCGCCACGCCGAACACCAGCGAAGCCACCACGCCCGAAAAGCACAGCACGCCGTCCCAGCTGTTGCGCCAGCGGGTGCCTTCCATCTTGCTGCGGTACTTGAAGCCCACGGGGCGCAGGATCAGCGCGATCAGCGCCAGCATCATCGCCAGGTAGAACCCGGAGAACGACGCGGCGTACAACAACGGCCACGCGGCGAAGATCGCGCCGCCGGCCGTGATCAGCCAGACCTGGTTGCCTTCCCACACCGGGCCGACCACGTTGATCACCACGCGGCGCTCGGCGTCGGTCTTGGCCACGACGGGCAGCAAGGCGGCTACGCCCAGGTCGAAACCGTCCATGACGGCGAAGCCGATCAGCAAGGCGCCCAGCAGCCCCCACCAGATCACGCGCAAGGTGCCATAGTCAAAAGGAATAAGGGTATCCATCTGCTTCTCCCCCTCAGGCGCGCACGGCGGCGCGCACAGGATCGGCGGCGTTGCCCGCCACCGGCCCATCGGATTTCGGACCCGCCTTGATGGCGTGCAGCATCACCTTCACGCCGATGATCAAGAGGACCGTGTACAGCACCAGGAAGATAGCCAGGCTGATGGCCAGATCGGCGATCGTCAGGCCCGAGGCGGCGTAGTACGTCGGCAGCACGCCTTCGATCACCCAGGGCTGGCGGCCATATTCGGCCACGAACCAGCCGCTTTCAATGGCGACCCACGGCAGCGGCAGGCTCCATAGCGCCACCTTGAGCAGGCCACGCCGGCTATCCAGGCGCCCGCGGGAGGCCAGCCAGAAGGCCACGCCGAAGAACAGGATCAGGTACATGCCCACCGCCACCATGATGCGGAACGCCCAGAACAGCGGCGCCACATTGGGCACGGTGTCCACTGCGGCCTTCTTGATGTCGGCTTCGGTGACCTTGCTCATGTCTTCCTGGTAGCGTTTGACCAGCAAGGCGTAGCCCAGATCGGGCCAGGTCTTGTCGAAGGTCATGCGCGCGTCCACGTCCTTGGGATTGGCGCGGATCTTCTGCAAGGCCTCGTACGCCACCATGCCGTCGCGGATGCGGTTCTCGGCGCGCAGGATCAGGTCGTCGATGCCCAGCAGCGGCGTGGTCAGCGAACGCGTGCCGATGATCCCCATGACGTACGGGATCTCGATGGCGAAGTCGTTCTTGCGCTCTGCCTGGTTGGGGATCGCGATCAGGTTGAAAGACGCGGGCGCCGGCTCGGTGTGCCACATGGACTCCATCGCCGCGATCTTCATCTTCTGATGTTCCGTGGTCAGGTAGCCGCTTTCGTCGCCCAGCACCACGACGGACAACGCGCCCGCCAGGCCGAAGCTGGCGGCCACCGCCATCGAACGCTTGGCCAGGTCGGTGTGGCGGCCTTTCAGCAGGTACCAGGCGCTGATCGACATCACGAACATGGCGCCGGCCACGTAGCCCGCGCTGACCGTGTGCACGAACTTGGCCTGCGCCACCGGGTTGAAGATCACCGCCGCGAAGTCGGTCATCTCCATGCGCATGGTGTCGGGGTTGAAGATCGCGCCGACCGGATTCTGCATCCAGCCGTTGGCGATCAGGATCCACAGGGCCGAGAAGTTCGTGCCGAACGCCACCAGCCAGGTCACCACAAGGTGGCTGACCTTGGACATGCGGTTCCAGCCGAAGAAGAACAGGCCGACGAAGGTGGCTTCCAGGAAGAAGGCCATCAGCCCTTCCAGCGCAAGCGGCGCGCCGAAGATGTCGCCCACATAGTGACTGTAGTAGGACCAGTTCATACCGAACTGGAACTCCATCACCACGCCGGTGGCGACGCCGAGTGCGAAGTTGATGCCGAAAAGGGTGCCCCAGAACATGGTCATCCGCTTCCAGATGGGGCGGCCGGTCATGACGTACACGCTTTCCATGATGGCCAGGATGAACGACAGGCCAAGCGTGAGAGGGACGAACAGGAAGTGGTAAAGCGCGGTCGCGGCAAACTGGAATCGCGACAGATTCACGACGTCGAGATCAATCATTGGGGCGCTCCCAAGCAGTCGAGATGCCGCGGCAACCGGCATGGTTCCCAGGCCGTCTCTCGCGCCATGTTACGGGCGTTGCAAACAACTTCATAGAGGTTTCCTGAAAAATCGGGGCGCATGGGCAACTTAGCCCTTGCCCCGCAATTTGCCGGCGAAGCCCAGCACTTTCTGCACTTGCGAACCCAGTCGCATGAGCTTTTGCACCGTCTCCGGGGGCAGGCGTTGAACCTCATCGAACCATCCGGAAGACAGTTCGATGAGCTCCAGCATTTCGGTCATGCGCTGTTGCGCGTAGGCGTCGTTGGGCCCCGACGGGGTCTCCAGCAGGGTGTCGCGCAGCAGGGTGAGCGTGGGGTTGATTTCGCGTTTGCGCTTTTCTTCCATCAGGATGCGGAAGATCTCCCAGACGTCTTTGGGCGTCTCGAAGTAGTCGCGGCGGTCGCCAACTTGATGGATCAGCTTGACCAGCCGCCAGGACTGCAGCTCTTTCAGCCCCAGGCTGACGTTCGAACGCGAAAACCCCAAGGTCTCGGCGATATCGTCGGCATTCAGCGGATCGGGGTGCAGGAACAGCAAGGCGTAGATCTGGCCGACGGTGCGGTTCACGCCCCAACGGCTGCCCATTTCGCCGAAATGCAGCACGAAACGTTCGTTTTGAGGAGTGAGAACCATGAGTTATCGGCGCCAGCGGGTCAGGAGCGTGGCTTGGCTGATATACCCGTTGGGTTGATATATACAGTTACACCGCTTTCAGTAATTCCTGAAATTATCGAACAAACTGTGCGAAAGCGCAAACCATACTGCCGGTAGGGGCAATGGCGCAAGTCTCGCCCTCACGGGGCGCAACGACTGACCCGACACCGTGCGCGCCTGAGGTGGCCGGAGACGGCTGCCCCAATGCAAACAGCCACCGGCCGTGAGGCGGGTGGCTGCGAAAGGGCGCGCGCCCCGGCGGAAATCAAAAAGGGACGGATTTGTCCGACAGTGTCAGCCGGCCTTGACCGAGACCGCGGCGGACACGCGCTTGGCCTTGGCCCGGGCGGTGGCCACGTCGTCGGCCACGGCCAGACCCACGCCCATGCGGCGCTTGACGAAGGATTCCGGCTTGCCGAACAGGCGGATGTCGGTGCCGGGTTCGGCCAGCGCCTCGGCCACGTTGTGGAACGACACGGCGGCGGCATCCACCCCGCCGTAGACGACGCTGCTGGCGCCCGGCTGACGCAAGCGGGTATCCACCGGCAGCCCCAGCAGCGCGCGGGCGTGCAGTTCGAATTCGTTCTGAGCCTGGGTGATCATGGTGACCATCCCCGTATCGTGCGGGCGCGGGCTGACTTCAGAGAACCAGACCTGGTCGCCGGCCACGAAGAGCTCGACGCCGAAGATGCCCAGCCCGCCCAGATCGGCCGTGACGGCCAGGGCGATTTCCCGGGCGCGGTCCAGCGCGGCGGGCGACATGGGGTGTGGCTGCCAGCTTTCGACGTAGTCGCCGTCGACCTGCTTGTGGCCGATGGGCTCGCAATAGCGGGTCTCGACTTGGCCGTCGGCGCCGCGGGCGCGGACGGTCAACAGCGTGATTTCGTAGTCGAAGCGGATGAAGCCTTCGACGATGGCCCGGCCGCCGCCCACGCGGCCGCCTTCCTGGGCGTAGCGCCAGGATTGCGCCACATCGTCCGCGCTTTTGATCACCGACTGGCCTTTGCCCGACGAGGACATGACTGGCTTGATGACGCAGGGGTAGCCGATGCCGCCGTCGATGGCGGCGCGCAATTCCGCCTCGGAATCAACGAATTTGTAGGGGGACGTGGGCAGGCCCAGGGTCTCGGCCGCCAGGCGGCGGATGCCCTCGCGGTTCATGGTCAATTGGGCTGCGCGGGCGGTCGGGGTGACGCGCGCCACGCCGGCCGCTTCCAGCTCCACCAGCAAACTGGTGGCAATAGCCTCGATTTCGGGGACAATAACGTGCGGCCGTTCCTGTTCGATGATCTTCTTCAGGGCGTCCGCGTCGGTCATCGAGACCACATGCGCCCGGTGCGCCACCTGATGGCCGGGCGCATCGGCGTACCGGTCCACCGCGATGACTTCCACGCCCAGCCTCTGCAGGGCAATGATGACCTCTTTACCCAATTCGCCGGATCCGAGCAGCATGACTCGGGTGGCCAGGGGGGACAGGGGCGTGCCAAGGACGGGGCTGGAAATGCTGGACATGGAGCGGGCCTGGATAGAAGGATTGAAAGCCGTTGAAAACAGCCGCCAGGATGCCATACGCCCCTGCTGGGGGCAAACCCGCATACTGATATTAAAATCCCTGCATGACTGATCATCCCACTACATCGTCCGATACCGCGCTGGCATCTGCGCGGAGAACGCTGCAAATCGAAAGTCAGGGTCTGCTGGACCTGTCCGCCCGGCTGGACGACGCCTTCACCCAGGTCGTCGCCCTGCTGCTGGCGTGTCGTGGCCGCGTGGTCGTCACCGGCATCGGCAAGACCGGCCATATCGCCCGCAAGATCGCGGCGACGTTCGCCTCGACCGGCACGCCCGCCTTCTTCGTGCACGCCGCGGAAGCCGTCCATGGCGACCTGGGCATGATCACGCAGGACGATGTCGTCATCGCCATCTCGTATTCGGGCGCGGGCCAGGAACTCCTGACGATCCTGCCCGTGGCGCGCCGCATGGGCGCCAAGCTGGTGGCCATGACCGGCAATCCGCAATCGGAACTGGCCTTGCTGGCCGACGTGCACCTGGACGGCAGCGTGGCCCAGGAGGCCTGCCCGCTGAACCTGGCGCCCACCGCCAGCACCACGGCTGCGCTGGCCCTGGGCGACGCCCTCGCCGTCGCCTGCCTGGAAGCCCGCGGCTTCGGCCCGCAGGATTTCGCGCGGTCGCATCCGGGCGGCGCCCTTGGCCGCCGCCTGCTGACCCACGTGCGCGACGTGATGCGCCAGGGCAACGCCCTGCCGATCGTGCTGGCGGGTACCCCGGTGTCTCAGGCGCTGGAAGTCATGTCCGCCAAAGGCATGGGCATGACGGTCGTGACCGACGCGCAGCGCCGCCCGCTGGGCATCTTCACCGACGGCGACTTGCGCCGCCTGATCGCCCGGCACGGCGATATCCGCAGTCTGACCGTGGAGGCGGGCATGACCCGGTCGCCACGCAGCATCAACCCCGACGCGCTTGCCGTCGAGGCCGCCCAGCAGATGGACGAACAACGGCTCAACCATATGCTGGTGCTGGACAATGACGGCGCGCTGCTCGGCGCCTTGCACATGCACGATCTGATGGCCGCTAAAGTGGTATGACTATGAATCTTCCTGCTTCCGTGACTCACCCGGCCGAAGCGCTGGTCCTTGCCCGAATCCCCGCCCCCGTGCGCGAGCGCGCCGCGGCCGTGCGCCTGATGGTATTCGACGTCGACGGCGTGCTGACCGACGGCAGCCTCTACTACGGCGAAAACGGCGAACTGCAGAAGCGCTTCAATGCGCTGGACGGCCACGGCCTGCGCCTGCTGATGGAAGGCGGGCTGAAGGTGGCGCTGATGACGGGCCGCTCCGGCCCCATCGTGGCGCGCCGCGCCGCGGAACTGGGCATCGCGGAAGTCATGCAGGGCGTGCGCGACAAGGGTTCGGCCCTGGCAGAACTTGCGCAGCGCAACGGTGTCCAACTGAACCAGACCGGCTATATGGGCGATGACGTCATCGACCTGCCGGCCATGCAGCGCGCGGGCTTCGCCGTCAGCGTGCCGAACGCGCCCGGCTATGTCAGCCAGGCGGCGCATTGGATCTCGACGCAATCGGGCGGCAACGGCGCGGTGCGCGAATGCTGCGACCTGCTGCTGGCCTCGCAGGGACGCCTGGGCGCGTTCCTGGCGGCGCCCGGCTTGCTGGGCCCCGGCGCCATCCAATGACCCTTTTGAATACGCACACGCCTTTGCGGCGAATCTGATGAAAGAACGCTTCCCTTCACTGATCGCGCTGTTCCTCCTGCTGGTGCTGGTCACCAGTTCGTGGTGGGCGGCCGATTACGCGCAGCGCGCCATCCAGGTGGACCCGCCGCGCCGCATCACCCACGAGATGGACGCGTGGTCGCGCGACTTCGTGATGCTGCGCACCGATCCCACGGGGCGCCCGATCAACCGGCTGGAAGGCGAATACGCCGAACACTTTCCGGACGACGACTCCTATCACATCACCTCGCCACGCGCGGTGGGCCAGCGCGAAGCCAACCCGATCACGGTGGGCGTCTCGAAGACCGCCGTGATGGAGCAAGGCGGCAAGCGCATCGTCATGAACGGCGACGCCCACGTGCATCGCCAGCCCGACGCCAACAACGACGTGCTGGACGTGCGCAGCCAGCAACTGATCATCATGCCCGACGAAGACGTGGTGTTCACCGACCTGCCCGCCGAAGTGATCAAGGGCCGTTCGCGCATGAACGGCAAGGGCATGCACTACAACAACAAAACACGCCAATTGCAGGTATTCGCGTCAACGGACGTCGAGATCGCCGGTTCCGAAGGCAAGCAACAGCGCCAGACCGAGATACCCGCCAACAACTCTGACCAGAAGAAACCATGACCGACCTCCGGATTCTCCTTGCCCCGACGACCCGCCTGCTCGGCGCGGTCCTGCTGACGGCTTCGGTGCTTGCGCCGGCGCACGCGCAGGACGCCGCGCCCAAGCCCGCGGCCGGCGCCAGCAAGGCGGCGACCCCCGCCGAGGAGCCCAGCACGCTGATCCTGTCGGACACTCTGCACTATGACGACGTGAAAAAACAAAGCGTCTTCACGGGCAACGTCAACATGACGCGCGGCCTGATGACGCTGACCTCCGATACGCTGGAAATGCACGAGGACGCCCAGGGCGGCCAGTACGGCACGGCCACCGCCACCAAAGGCAAGGTCGTGACCATCCGCCAGGAACGCCCCGACACGTTCGAACTGATCGAAGGCAAGGGCCTGCGCGCCGAATACGACGGCACCAAGAGCACCTTCGACCTGATCGGCCAAGCCGTGGTGGTCCGTTACGTCTGTGGCAAACCGTTCGACACGATTCGCGGCGAACGGGTACGCTACAACGAGAAAACCGGCACCTACGAAGCCCAGGGCGGCCCCAATTCCGCCGCCGCCGGCGGACGGGTCCGCTCGGTCGCGGAACCGCGCGCCAAGTCGGATGCGGCAGTCGCCGAATGCCGCAAGCAGCAAGCCGCCAAGAAAGGGCGTTAACCCGCCCCCCATGCCACACCACTCGCAGCCACGATGAACCAACCCTCTGTGCCGACACCCGTGACCTCCACCCCCTCGGGGGTCAAGCAGGGCAGCCTGCGCGCAACCGGTTTGCGCAAGACCTATAACGGCCGGACCGTGGTGCAGGACGTGTCCCTGTCCGTGGTCAGCGGCGAAGTCGTCGGCCTGCTGGGCCCCAACGGCGCCGGCAAGACCACCAGTTTCTACATGATCGTGGGCCTGGTGCCCGCGGACGCCGGCCGCATCGAAATCGACGGCTCCGTCATCACGGCGATGCCGATCCACAAGCGCGCGCGCATGGGCCTGTCGTACCTGCCGCAGGACGCCTCCGTGTTCCGCCGCCTGACGGTCGAGCAGAACATCCGCGCCGTGCTGGAACTGCAGGTCGGCGCGGACGGACGCCCGCTGTCCACGCCCAAGATCAACGAGCAGATGGAGTCCTTGCTGGAAGAGCTCCAGATCGGCCACATCCGCAGCAATGCCGCGATTTCGCTGTCGGGCGGCGAACGCCGCCGCGTGGAAATCGCGCGCGCGCTGGCCACCAGCCCGCGCTTCATCCTGCTGGACGAGCCCTTCGCCGGCGTGGACCCCATCGCCGTCATCGAAATCCAGCGCATCGTCCGCTTCCTGAAGGGCCGCGGCATCGGCGTGCTGATCACCGACCACAACGTGCGCGAAACGCTGGGCATCTGCGACCGCGCCTACATCATCAGCGAGGGCAAGGTGCTGACCGACGGCCACCCCGACGAAATCGTGGGCGATCCGGCCGTGCGCCGCGTCTATCTGGGCGAGCACTTCCGCATGTAACAGGCACCTTGGGGAAGACCCCTAGCCCCCTGCGGGCAAGGGGGGATACGCCCCAGGGACTCCGCCATAAAAATGCCATGTTCTTGCGCTAGGTCAGCTTGTTTTATCGGCCCGAGTCTATACACTAGTACTTAACGAAGCCACCCAATCAAGGAGAACGCCTAACGACCTCATCGCGCATTTTGCGCACCCATTTTTCTCTTTTAGAAGGAGAGCACACTATGAACCTGAGCATCTGCGGTCGTCACCTCGACGTCACCCCGGCAATCCGGGAATATGTCATGAACAAATTGGCGCGAGTGCTGCGGCATTTCGATCACGTCATCGATACCCAGGTCATGCTCTCAGTAGAGCCCCTGCGGCATAGAGCCGAAATCACCATGCGTCTAAGCGGTAAGGACATTCATTGTGAAGCAACCGATGAAAACCTCTATGCAGCCATAGACCTTCTTGCTGACAAAGTCGACCGTCAGGTCATCAAGCACAAGGACAAGGTACGAAGTCACTCAGCGGAGTCCGTGAAGCGGCAAGCGGCGAGCCTCTCGCCACCCCAGCAGTAATGCGCTTCATGACCACTCGCCCTGGGCGATCAAGCTAAACAGCGATTGTAAAAATCCTGCCTAAGTCCCGGTGTCCCGCTAGACGTCAGTCCAGCCGGGGCATCGGCAAACTCCCCGCACTGCCCCCCTCCTGGCATCACCCCCACCCCAAGCTTTGTCCCTGAATTTCCGGTTTCGCCGGAGAAGCGTCGTTGCGTCGTGGATTTCCCGGCTTTTCGCGCCCAAACGGCTTTTGAAGGCGGCGTTGGCCCCCGGAATGCCCACAATGCGGCGCGATCAGTCTATGCTGTCGCTCTTGCCGTGCTGTCGTCCGCCCACACAATGGGCGCGGCGCGAGGCCAATTTATTGCACTGCGTCATATAACCATATAATGATCCGATGAATCATTTGTCGCGCATCCTACCCGCCGGCAACGTCGTGCTCGAAATGCTCGCAACGAGCAAGAAACGTGCGTTCGAACAAGCTGGCCTTCTTTTTGAAAACAACCATGGCTTGGCACGCGCGCTCGTGTTCGACAGCCTGTTTGCCCGGGAACGTCTAGGCTCCACTGCCCTTGGGCAGGGCGTTGCCGTTCCCCACGGCCGCGTGAAGGGGTTGGAGCAGGCGCTGGCGGCATTCATCCGCCTGGCCCAGCCCATCACCTTCGACGCGCCCGACGGGCAACCGGTGTCGATGCTGCTCTGCCTGCTGGTGCCGGAAACGGCCACCCAGCAGCACCTGGACATCCTGGCCGAACTCGCTCAACTCATGTCCAACAAGGCATTGCGCGAGGCCCTGGCCACGGAGGCCGACCCGGCCATCGTCCACAAGATGCTCACGACCGGCCAACTCTGACCCTCCGCGGAAACGCTGCCATGCTCACGGTGCAGGAACTCGTCGACGACAACGCCGACAAAATCCCCTTCAACTGGATCTCTGGCCAAGGCGCCGCGGACCGCGCAATTCCCGATGACGGCATGGCGGCCGCCGACCTCGTCGGCCACTTGAACCTGATCCACCCGTCGCGCATCCAGGTGTTCGGGCAGGAAGAACTGGCGTACTACACGCGGTTCGACCTGCGCCGCCGCATGCACCACATGGACGAGCTGCTGATTGGCGGCGTGCCGGCCATTCTGCTGGCCGACGGGCTGACGCCGCCGCAAGACCTGGTCGACCAATGCGACCAGCACCAGGTGCCGCTGCTGTCCACGCCGGTGGCCGCGGCCCAGTTGATCGACCTGCTGCGCATCTACCTGGGCAAGAAGCTTGCGCCCACCACCACCGTGCACGGCGTCTTCCTGGACGTGCTGGGCCTGGGCGTGCTGATCACCGGCGAATCCGGCCTGGGCAAAAGCGAACTGGCGCTGGAACTGATTTCGCGCGGACACGGCCTGGTGGCCGACGACGCCGTGGAATTCTCGCGCACCGCCCCCAACATGATCGAAGGCCACTGCCCGCAGTTGCTGCAGAACCTGCTGGAAGTGCGCGGCCTGGGCTTGCTCGATATCCGCACCATCTTCGGCGAGACCTCGGTGCGCCGGAAGATGCGCCTGAAGCTGATCGTGCATCTGGTGCGCGCCACCGCGCAAGACAAGTTCGAGCGCCTGCCCCTGCAAGACATCACGCAAGACATGCTGGGCCTGCCCGTGCGCAAGGTGATGCTGCAAGTGGCCGCCGGCCGCAACCTGGCGGTCCTGGTCGAAGCCGCCGTGCGCAACACGATACTCAAGCTGCGCGGCATCGACACGCTGGGCGAGTTCATGGAACGCCAAGCCATGGCGATCCTGCAAAGCAGCAAATGAACGCGCGTCGCCACGCGTCACCGTGAGCCTGTACGAAACCCTGGCCGCCGAAATCGCCAAGTCGATCGCGGACGGCGTGCTGCGCGTGGGCGACAAACTGCCGTCCGTGCGCGATGCCTGCGCATCCCGAGGCGTCAGCCCCTCCACGGTGTTCCAGGCGTACTACCTGCTTGAAGCGCGCGGCCTGATCCGCGCCCAGCCGCGCTCGGGCTACTACGTGCACGCCCCGGCCGAATCCCTGCCCCCCGAACCCGGCCCGTCAAGCCCCGGCGGCGAGTCCACCGAACTCGCGATCAGCGAACGCATCTTCGATATCCTGGGCTCGGTGCGCAACCGCGATGTGACGCCGTTGGGGTCCGCGTTCCCCTCGCCGCTGCTGTTTCCGCTGGCGCGCCTGGCGCAGGCGATGGCCGTGCACCTGAAACGCCACGATCCGCTGGACACCGTCGAAGACCTGAGCCCCGGCAATCCCGCCCTGCGCCGGCAGATCGCCCTGCGCTACCTGATCGGCGGCATCAACGTGCCCGCCAGCGATATCGTCGTGACCAACGGCGCGCTGGAAGCACTGAACTTGTGCCTGCAAGCGGTCACGCAGCCGGGCGACACCGTGATGGTCGAAGCGCCCACGTTCTACGGCGCGTTGCAGGCGCTTGAAAGGCAGGGTCTGAAGGCGCTGGAAGTGCCGACGCATCCGCGCACCGGCATCGATCTGGACGCCATGGAAGCCGCCATCCAGCGGCACGCCCCCAAAGCCTGCTGGCTGATGACGCAATTCCAGAATCCGCTGGGCTGCCTGATGCCGGACGACAAGAAGCGGCAGTTGGTCGAATTGCTGGCGCGCCACGGCATTCCGCTGATCGAAGACGACGTCTACGGCGAACTATATTTCGGCGCCGCGCGGCCGGTACCCGCCAAGGCCTACGACAAGCAGGGGCTGGTGCTGCATTGCTCATCGTTTTCGAAATGCCTGGCGCCCGGCTACCGCATCGGCTGGGCTTCGGCCGGCCGCTACGCGCAGCGCGTCCAGCGCTTGAAGCTGACATCCACGCTGTCCGCCTCCGGCCCCGCGCAGGGCGCGATCGCCGAATACCTGGAACAGGGCGGCTACGACCGCCATCTGCGCCGGCTGCGCGAAACGCTGCAATCGCAGCAAGAACGCATGGCCGATGCGATTGCGCGCGAATTCCCTGCCGGCACGCGCGTGACGCGTCCGCAAGGGGGATTTTTCCTGTGGCTGGAGTTGCCTGCGGCAGTGGATGCGCTGGCCTTGCATCGCGATGCGCTGGCGCGCGGCATCAGCGTGGCGCCGGGTCCGATATTTTCCGCAAGCGGCCAGTTCACCAGCGCCTTGCGCCTGAACTACGGCCACCCCTGGGACGCGGCCCACGACACGGCCATTCGCGTGCTGGGCGAACTGGCGCGGCAGGCTTCTTCGCGGGCAACCCGGCCGCGCTAGCGCGACATCAGCGCAACGTCAGTTCAGCGTCGACGCAGCGCGCGCCCGCTTGACCTCAAGCGCGGTGACGCCGCCGGCCTCGTTGCCCCAACTGTTGCGCAGGTAGGACACCAGCATGGCGATGTCGTTGTCATTCAAGATCTGCCCGAACGGCGGCATGCCGTGAGGCCGGGGATTGGCGGCCGTCGCCGGCGCATAGCCGCCGTCCAGCACCATCCGGATCACGTTGAGCGGCGACGGCGCCGTCACCGTGGGGTTGCCGGCCAGCGCGGGCCAGGCCGTGCCGCTTCCCTCGCCTTTCGACTGATGGCATTGCGCGCATTGCTGTTCATAGATCTTGCTGCCCAGTTCCATCGCGGCCGGCGCCGCCGCCACCTTCGGCCTCGGCGTGGAAGCCGGCGTGGCGGGCAGCGTCTTGATGTAGACGCCGATCGCCAACGCGTCGTCGTCCGTCAGGTGCTGCGTGCTGCCCAGCACCACTTCGGCCATCGGGCCGCTGGCGCTGGAATGCGCGGAAATGCCCGTCTTGAGCAAGGCCGCGATATCGGCCGCCGTCCAGCGGCCCATGCCCGTCTGCATGTCGTTGGTGAGCGGCGGCGCGTACCAGTCCAGCACCGGGATGACGCCGCCGGTCAATGATTCCGACGCGCGCGTCGCGCCCAAGCTGTTGCGCGGCGTATGGCAAGCGGCGCAATGCCCCAGGCCTTCGACCAGATAACGCCCGCGGTTCCATTGCACCGACTGCCCGGCGTCGGTCTCCTGCACGCCGGGTTTGAAGTACAGCGCGCGCCACGCGGCCAGCAATGCGCGCTGGTCGTAGGGAAACTCCATTTCTGGCGGGCGGTTGGGCTGGCTGACGGGCGCCACGCTGCGCAGATAGGCATACAGCGCGTCGGCGTCGGCGCGCGTGACGCGCGTGTATTCCGTGTACGGGAAGGCCGGATACAGCAGCGTGCCGTCTTTCGACTTGCCGTTGTGCAGCGCCTGCCAGAAGTCGTCGGCGGTCCAGGTGCCGATGCCTGTTTTGTCGTCGGGGGTGATGTTCGGGCCGAACACGGTGCCGAACGGTGTCGGGATCGGCGTGCCACCCGCCAGCGCCTTGCCGCCACGGCTGGTATGGCAGGCCATGCAGTTGCCCGCCAGCGCCAGGTAGCGTCCGCGCTCGATCAGCGTGGAGGCATCGGCGGACGCCGCGGCGGGCCCGGTGCTGGCGTCGTCGCGCGTGCCCAGCCAATACAGGATGCCCACGGCGGCAACCACCGCCAACAGCAATACGCAGAGGATCTTCTTCAGCAGTTTCATCGGGGCCCCCTGTCAGCGTTGCGCCTGGCTGCCGCACTCGGCGGGCAGGCGCAGCGATCCGGCGGCCTCGGGCGCATAGGGCTCGACGACCGGCTGCGACGACAACCACGCCGCCAGGGCGCCGATGTCGGCGGGGGTGAGCTTGTCGGCGATGTCCGCCATGCAGTCCGGCGCAGCGGCGTGACGCAGCCCGTTCTTCCAGCTGCCGATCTGCGATCCGATGTAGTCGCGGGGCAGACCCAGCAGGCCGGGAATGGCCGGCATCAGGCCGCCAAGGGCGGTGCCGTGGCAGGCGGCACAGGCGGGCAGGCCGCGGGCGGCGTCGCCATGCAAGGCCAGCGCGCGCCCGGCTTCCATCGTGGCGCCCGATACCGGCGCACGCGCTGGCGGCAGATACGGCACATGCTGCCCGGAGAAATACGCGGCCATCTCGCGCAGGTAGTCGTCGGGCAAGCCGGCCAGCAGATGCGCCATGGGGCGGTACTGGCGACGGTCATCGCGGAAATTCAGCAGTTGGTGATAGAGGTATTCCTGCGGCTTGCCCGCCAGGCGCGGGTAGTAGCCGTCAGAGCCGGCCTTGCCCTGCGCCCCATGACAGGCCGTACAGGCCGCGACCCGGGCCGCCATGGTGTCGGGGCGCAAGGTGTCCTGGGCCGCCGGCTGCGCCAGCGCGGACGTTGCCATAAAGGCAACAACGGCTGCCGCCATCACGCGGAAAATCGCCCCAAACCGCGGCAGTGAAACACTACAAAACGAAATGAGGGCTAACATCTAGGTCGAATTCCAATCCCCCGAAACGCATGACGGCGGGGCGCGTAAGTGAATCGATCAAGTATCCGGGCCCAAGCTTACGCCAGGGCCACCGAAACGGTACAGGCGCAGATTCCCAGTTTACGGCCATATCAGATGCCATCCCGCCGGCATCGTCCTGGAAAAGCGTGCCACAATCATGTCCATGTTGAAAGTCGTCCTTGTCACCGGTATCTCTGGCTCAGGCAAATCGGTCGCCCTGCGCATGCTCGAGGATGCCAGCTACACCTGCGTCGACAACCTGCCCGTCCGGTTCCTGACCGAATTCATCGCCAACGCGCGGGATGACGGCCTGGAGCGCGTCGCGGTGGCCATCGACGTGCGGTCCCCGGGCGAACTGGCGGAACTGCCCGACGTGGTCACGGCGCTGCGCGCCATGGGCACCAGCCTGCGCGTGGTCTTCCTGGACGCCAACACCTCGACGCTGGTGCAACGCTACTCCGAATCCCGCCGCCGCCATCCGCTGACCGACCGCCTGCAGCGCGGCGGCACCCCGCCGTCGCTCACCGACTGCATCGCGCTGGAGCGCGAACTGCTGGCGCCGCTGCGCGAGCAAGAGCATGTGATCGACACGTCTGACCTGACGCCCGGCCAGCTGCGCGCCTGGGTCCGCGACCTGATCCAGGCGGACCGCGCGCCGCTGGTGCTGACGTTCGAATCCTTCGCCTACAAGCGCGGCGTGCCTGGCGACGCCGACCTGGTGTTCGATGTGCGCTGCCTGCCCAACCCGCATTACGACCGCAACCTGCGTCCGCTGACCGGCCGCGACGAACCCGTGGCCGCATGGCTGGCCGGGTACGAGCAGGTCGGGCAGATGATCGACGACATCGCCGGCTTCCTGAACCGCTGGCTGCCGCAGTACACGCAAGACACCCGCAACTACCTGACCGTGGCGATCGGCTGCACGGGCGGCCAGCACCGCTCGGTCTATGTCGTCGAACAATTGGCGCTGCGCTTCGCCGACCACGATCCCCTGCTGGTGCGCCACCGCAACCAATTGCCCGCCGAATCCGCATGACCCTGTCCCGCCCGCTCCACCTGATCCTGATGCTGTTCCTGGCCATTGCCGTGGCGGGATGCTCTTCCAGCGGTGGACGTAAAAAGGGCGGCGGCTATTACAAGGACGACGGCCCGGACGCCAACCCGCCGTCCAACCTGGACCAGGTGCCCGACGCGGTGCCACGCATCGAACCCTACGCCAGCGGCGCCAACCGGCCCTACGTGGTGTTCGGCCAGCGCTATGTGCCAGACACCAGCGGCCAGCCGTACAAGCAGCGCGGCACGGCGTCCTGGTATGGCAAGAAATTCCACGGCAACTCCACGTCCATCGGCGAGTCCTACGACATGTACGCCATGACGGCCGCCCACACGACGCTGCCGATCCCGAGCTATGCGCGCGTCACGAGCCTGGTCAACGGCAAGACGATCGTCGTGCGCGTGAACGACCGCGGGCCGTTCCATAGCGACCGGATCATGGACCTGTCGTACGTCGCGGCGTACAAGCTGGGCATCATCGGGCCGGGCAGCGGGCAGGTGGTCGTAGAGAGCATTCCGCAAGCCGAGATCCGCCGCCTGGCCTCGCAAGGCGCGCCGGCCGCGGCGCCGGAACCCGCATCGGCCACGGGCTCGATGCCCGTTCTGGCGCCGGTGGCCGCCCTGCCCGTCGCGCTGACCGCTGAACCGCTGCCGGGCCCCGCGCCCGGCTCGGCCCCGGTACGCCAGGCCCCGGTGGCCGGCGCAGGCAGCGTGTATCTGCAAGTGGGCGCCTTCAGCCAGCCGGCCAACGCGCAATCGCTGGTCGCCCGCATCAATTCGCAGTTGGGTGCGGCAGGCGCGCCGCCTGCTCAGGTAGAGCAATCCAACAACCTGTACCGGGTCAGGATCGGGCCCTACCCCGACCGGCAAAGCGCCTTGAACGCCGTGCAGCGGGTATCGGACCGCATCGGCATCCTGCCGAGCATCGCCACGCAATAAGCGCAGGGGGCCAACGGCTTACCAGGGCAATTCGGCCTGACCGTCGCAGACGCGGCGCGCGCGCGGGTTGCGGCTGACGTACCGGTTGCCTTCGTGCGCCAGCAGCGCCTGCTTGCGCGGCAAGCCCCCGCCGAATCCCGTCAGCGACGTATCGGCGCCGATCACACGGTGGCAAGGGATGATGATGATGATCGGATTGCGGCCCACCGCGCCGCCAACCGCCTGCGCCCCTTTCGGGCGTCCCACGGTGCGCGCCAGATCGCCATAGCTGGCGAGCTTGCCGAAATCCAGCGCGCAGAGCGCGTGCCAGACCTTATGCTGGAACGTCGTGCCGACGGGGTCGAGCGGCACGTCGAACCCCTGGCGCTGGCCCGCGAACCATTCTTCCAGTTCGCGCCGCGCCTGCTCCAGGATGGGGTCGGTTTCGGTCTGCGTCCAGCCATCGGCCGACGGCAGCAGTTCCTGGTCGGTGAACCAGGCGCCGCGCAGGCCCTTGGGGCTGGCGACGAGCCGCATCTGGCCCAGCGGCGTGGCCATGTCGCGATAGGTGATCGGTTCGAGGGGGTCGGCGGGCTTGTTCGACACGACCGTTGAATACACCATGCCTTACTCCGACGACTTCTTGCGGGCCAGCGCCCGGTTGTACAACACGTCGCGCGCCACGCCCGTGACCTTGGCGGCCACGCGGGCGGCGTCGCGCACCGACATCGATTCCAACAACGCGTCCAGCAGCACGTCCGTGCGCGGGTCGGCGTCCTCGTCGACGTCTTGTCCAGCTTGCGCGTGAGCGATCAGCACGAATTCGCCCTGTTCGCGGTGCGAGTCGGCCGCCAGCCAGGCTGCGGACTCGCCCAGCGTGAAGGTGGCGATCTCTTCAAAGCGCTTGGTGAGTTCGCGCGCCACGGTCAGTTGGCGGTCGGGGCCGCAGACTTCGAGCAGGTCGGCCAGGGTGGCGGCCAACCGATGCGGCGATTCGAACATGACGACCGGCGCGGGCAACGCGCACCACGACCGCAGCCAGCGCTGGCGGGCCACGGCCTTGGGCGGCGGGAAGCCGGCGAACGCGTAGGCCGGGTTTTCGTCGGTCGTGACGCCGCTGCCCATCAAGGCCGTGATGACGGCGCTGGGACCGGGCACGGGCACGACGGTGAACCCCGCTTCGCGCACCGCGCGCACCACACGGGCGCCCGGGTCGCTGACGGCGGGCGCGCCCGCGTCCGACACCAGCGCCACGCGCTGGCCTTGCGCCAGGCGTTCACAGATGGCTTGGGCGGCGGCGGCCTCGTTGTGGCGGTGGGCTGCCATGAGCGGCGTGCTGACGCCCCAGGCGTCCAGCAACGTGCGGCTGGCCCGCGTGTCTTCGGCGGCGATCACATCGGCGCGTTGCAGCGCATGCCAGGCCCGTAGCCCCAAGTCGCCCAGGTTGCCGATCGGCGTGGCCACGACGTACAAGGTCGACGCGGGCCAATGCTGCCCGGCCACGCGTTCGGAAACGCGGCTCCAGGCATCGCCGGCAGGCGGGGGTGAGACATTTTGATTCATTGCAGCCTACTGACACGGAAAACCATGTCAGTGTAGCCGCCAATGCCCGCCCTTTCGGAGCCCCCATGACGGACGACACCCTGCGCCTGGCCTGTGAACTGGCGCTGGTGGCCCGGCGCCGCGCGGACAAGCGCCGCCGCCGCGCCCGGCCGAGCGCGTCACCGGACGACACGCCCGTGCGCCGTTCGCCCATGCAACGCCGCGGCGATTTCCACGAAGACGCCGCGCTGCGCCTGCTGCTGGCCCAGGGCCTCGTGCTGCTGGCGCGCAACCTGTGGACGCGGGCGGGCGAGATCGACCTGGCCATGCGCGATGGCGACACGCTGGTTTTCGTGGAAGTCCGGGCGCGCGGCCGCACCCGATACGGCGGCGCCGCGGCCAGCATCGGCCGCGACAAGCAGGCCCGGCTGGCCCGCGCCGCGGCGCAATGGCTGCCGGAACTGGCCCGGCGGCACTGGCACGGCACGCCGCCCGCGGCCCGCTTCGACGCCGTGGTCTTCGATGACGGCCAGCCGCAATGGCTGCGCGGCGCGTTCCTGCTGGCTTGATTTGCGCATGCGTCCGCCCCGGTCCGGCCCCGGCGGGACGCCGCCGTAACGACCTGCCGCAGCATCGTTACGGATCGACAGAACAGCATGACCGCCCCGTGAGATAATCGCGGCCATGGATATGACCTCTCGTATGACGTCGCACTTTCGCGACGCCATGGCTGCGTGCGAACAAAGTATGAACGTCCTGGCCGAACCGCTGGCAGTGGCGGTGGACGTGCTATTCGGCGCCCTGGCGAACAACGGCAAGATTCTGGCTTGCGGCAACGGCGGATCCGCCGCTGACGCGCAGCATTTCATCGCCGAACTGGTGGGCCGCTTCGAACGCGAACGCCTGCCGCTGGCGGGCATCGCGCTCAATACGGATACCGCCATCCTCACGGCCGTCGGCAACGACTACGGCTTCGATGAAATCTACGAGCGCCAGGTCAACGCCTTCGGCCAGGCCGGCGACGTCCTGGTGGCGATCTCCACCAGCGGCAATTCCCCCAACGTGGTCCGCGCCATGGAAGCCGCCAGCGCGCGCGAAATGCACGTTCTTGCCCTGACCGGCAAGGGCGGCGGCGTCATGGGGGAACTCATTACGCCGATGGACGTCCATCTATGTGTTCCCAGCGACCGCACGATGCGGGTCCAGGAAGTCCATATTCTGCTGCTGCACGCGCTGTGCGATGGCATCGACGCTCTTCTGCTTGGAGACACCGAATGATTTCTGACGTCAGAACCGCCGTCCGCCCCCTGATGCTCGCGGCCGCGATGTCCACCGCGGCGCTTTCGCTGACGGCCTGCGCGCCCCTGATCGTAGGCGGCGCCGCCGCCACCACGGCAGTCGTGGTCACGGACCGCCGCACATCCGGTATCCAGCTTGAAGACCAGAACATGGCCTTCAAGGCGCAAAGCCAGATCTCGCAGAAATTGGGCGACACCGCCCGGGTCAACGCGATGGCTTACGGCGGCCACCTGCTGCTGACGGGCGACGTGCCCACCGAAGAAGCCAAGGCCCAGGCCACCACCATCGCGCAGGGCATCGAGAACGTCAAACAGGTCGTCAACCAGTTGAACGTCGGCCCAATCGCCTCCTTCGGCACCCGCTCGAACGACACCTGGCTGACCTCCAAGGTGAAGACGGCGCTGATCAACACCAAGTACGTGCCGTCCGGCACCATCGCGCTCACGACGGACCACAGCGTCGTCTACCTGATGGGCAAGGTCACCCAGGCCGAGGGCGATTACGCCGCCAACGCCACCGCCGACGTCGGCGGGGTCGCCAAGGTGGTTAAACTGTTCGAGACCATCAGCCGGGAAGAAGCAATCCGGCTGTCCAACAGCAGCACCCGGGACCAATCCACGGAAACCAAGGCGCCCATTGAAAGCGGCGCCGGCGCGGCACCCAGCAACAACGCAGCCGGCACGAGCAACGGCGTAGAGGCCATGCCCATCAAATGAAAAAAGCCATCGTAGCCCTGGCCGTGCTGGTCGCGGTCGGCATCGGCGCATGGTTCGTCTGGCGCCCTGCCCAGACCGCGCCCGACGTCACCTTCACCACGCTGGAAGGCAAGTCCTTCTCGATGCAGGACCTGCGCGGCAAGGTCGTGCTGGTCAAGTTCTGGGCGACCAGCTGCGTGACCTGTGTGAAGCAGATGCCGGAAACCATCGCCGCCTATAAACAGTACGCGGGCAAGGGCTACGAGGCCGTGGCGGTCGCCATGGACTACGACCCGCCCAACTTCGTGCTGAACTTCGCCGAGCAACGCAAGCTGCCCTTCCCCGTGGCGCTGGACACCAAGGGCGACATTGCCCGCGCCTTCGGCGACATCCGCCTGACGCCCACGGCCTTCCTGATCGACAAGCAGGGACACATCATCAAGCGCTATCTGGGCGAATACGATGTGGCCGAATTCCACGCCACCGTGGAAAAGGCGCTGGCGGCAGGCTAGACGCACCGCCGCCGCCCCATGAAAAAACCGCCCGATGGGCGGTTTTTTCATGCTTGGCCGGAGACCGGCCGGATTCAGAACGCGGGCACCACGGCGCCTTTGTACTTTTCCTGGATGAACGTCTTCACGGCGGGCGAGTGCAGCGCTTCGACCAGCTTCTTGATGCCCGGCGCGTCCTTGTTGTCGGAGCGGGTGACCAGGACGTTCGCGTAGGGCGAATCGGCGCCTTCGATGAACAGCGCGTCTTTCGTCGGCACCAGGCCGGCTTCCAGCGCGTAATTGGTGTTGATCAGCGCCAGGTCCACGTCGTCTAGTGAACGCGGCAGCATCGCGGCTTCGAGTTCGCGGAATTTCAGCTTCTTGGGATTTTCGACCACGTCGGCAGCGGTCGCGAGGATGTTGGACGGATCCTTCAGCTTGATCACGCCCTGCTTTTGCAGCAGCACCAGCGCGCGACCGCCGTTGGACGGGTCGTTCGGGATGGCGACCGTGGCGCCGTCCTTCAATTCGGACAGGCTCTTGATCTTCTTGGAGTAGCCGCCGAAAGGTTCGACGTGCACCAGCGCCACCGGCACCAGCGTGGCCTTGCGGTCCCGGTTGAAGGAATCCAGATAGGGCTTGTGCTGGAAGAAATTGGCGTCCAGCTGCTTGTCTGCCAGTTGCAGGTTGGGCTGTACATAATCGCTGAACACCTTGATGTCGAGCTCGACGCCTTGCTTGGCCAACTGCGGTTTCACCACTTCCAGGATCTCGGCATGCGGCACCTGGGTCGCGCCCACCACCACTTTTTCAGCATGAGCGGCATTGGCCGCCACCAGGAAGGCCGATGCCACGAGGGCAGAGCGGACGAAGTTCAAACGCATGTTTTGCCTCTTATAGGGATAAAAATGGGGGCCCATGTCCGCCCGGATGCGGATTCACCCCCTTTTGCGGGGCGCCGCGCTCTCGAAAACGCCCCCAATTTACCTGAATGCCGGTTATTTGTCGGGCATATGGACATAGGTTTTAGGCATATGAAACCTGTGGGTACTACAATCCGTCGTATGCTTGCGCTACCGCGTTCCGAACGCGATTTTGTGCAGGCATTTTTTCTAACCACTCATACCTATTTGCCGACTTAGCTGCCATGACCGACACCCCCGACCCTGCTGCCGTTTCGTCCCCCGCTGTCAAAGCCGCTGTGCTGTCTGAAGCACTGCCGTATATCCGACGATTCCACGGCAAGACCATCGTGGTCAAGTACGGCGGCAACGCCATGACGGAAGAGCGCTTGCAGCGCAGCTTCGCGCACGACGTCGTGCTGCTGAAGCTGGTGGGTCTGAACCCGGTGGTCGTCCATGGCGGCGGTCCGCAGATCGACGACGCGCTGCGCCGCATCGGCAAGCAGGGCACCTTCATCCAGGGCATGCGCGTGACCGATGCCGAGACCATGGAAGTGGTCGAATGGGTGCTGGGCGGCCAGGTCCAGCAAGACATCGTCATGATGATCAACGAAGTCGGCGGCAAGGCCGTGGGCCTGACCGGCAAGGACGGCGGCCTGATCCAGGCGCAAAAGAAGCTGATGGCCAACAAGGACAACCCCAACGAACCGATCGACATCGGTTTCGTGGGCGACATCACGCTGGTCGAACCGGCCGTCGTGAAGGCCTTGCAGGACGACCAGTTCATTCCGGTCATCTCGCCTATTGGTTACGGCGAAGACGGCACGGCCTACAACATCAACGCCGACGTCGTCGCCGGCAAGATGGCCGAAGTGCTGGGCGCTGAAAAGCTGCTGATGCTGACCAACACCCCGGGCGTGCTGGACAAGGCCGGCAAGCTGCTGCGCAGCCTGTCCGCCCAGACCATCGACGAGCTCTTCGCCGACGGCACCATCTCGGGCGGCATGCTGCCCAAGATCTCGTCGGCGCTGGACGCCGCCAAGAACGGCGTGAATTCCGTGCACATCGTCGACGGCCGCGTGCCGCACTGCCTGCTGCTGGAAATCCTGACCGATCAAGGCGTCGGCACGATGATCAGCTCGCATTGATGCCCCCCCCGCAGCGCTGCGCGCTTCCCCCCAGGGGGCGCCGCTGCGGACCGGCGGAGCCGGATCCGCGCGGCCCGGATCGGGACGGCTTTGCCATGTCTCTCCGGTGGCGTTTTTGATGCAAGCGCGCCGACAATTGTTGCGACCGGCGGTGCGCGTGCGCCGCTCGCGCCGCATGGCCACGGGCGTTCCCGAACGCCTGTGGTTGTTCGATCTGGACAATACGCTCCACGACACCTCGCACGCCATCTTCCCCAAGATCGACCACGGCATGACGATGGCCGTGGCCGAGGCCTTGAACGTGGACATCGACACGGCCAACGACGTGCGCCGCCGGTATTGGAAGCGCTACGGCGCCACGATGATCGGCATGGTGCGCCACCACGGCGTGAACCCGCACGACTTCCTGCACCGCAGCCACGACTTCGACGTCAACCCGCTGGTGCGCGCCGAAAAGGCGCTGGCCTACAAGCTGCGGCAGTTGCCGGGCCGCAAGGTGCTGCTGACCAACGCGCCGCTGCAATACGCCCGGGCGGTGCTGGCCCGGCTGGGCATCCTGCGCCAGTTCGACAGCCTGTGGGCCATCGAGCACATGCGGTTGCATGGTGAATTCCGGCCTAAGCCGTCGCCCGCCCTGCTGCGCTATGTGCTGGCGCGGGAAGGCGTGCCCGCCCACCGCGCGGTCCTGGTGGAAGACACCCTGGCCAACCTGCGCGGCGCACGCCGGGCCGGGGTCCGCACGGTGCATGTCTATCACCCCGGCACGCCTTTTTCCCGCGGCCGCTCGCATCGTCCGGCCTACGTCGACTTGCGGGTAAACTCCGTCAGTGATTTGTTGTTACGCCGGCGTCCCCTGCGGGGATAGCGGCGCGCTCCTCCCCCCATTCACCGTCAAGCCTGCGCGAGAGCAGTACCTTCCATGGCGAGCAAACCCGGCGAGCGCAAGACCCAGATTCTGCAGACTCTGGCCGAAATGCTGGAGCAGCCGCATGCGGCCCGCATCACTACGGCTGCGCTGGCCGCGCGCCTTGAGGTGTCGGAAGCCGCGCTCTACCGGCACTTCGCCAGCAAGGCGCAAATGTTCGAAGGGTTGATCGAATTCATCGAAACCAGCATCTTCACGCTGGTGAACCAGATTGCCACCGCCGAACCCTACGGCGTGCCGCAAGCGCACAAGACCGTCTCCATGCTGCTGACCTTCTCGGAACGCAACAAGGGCATGACGCGGGTGCTGACCGGCGATGCGCTGGTCACGGAAGACAACCGACTGCAAGAGCGCATCAACCACATCAACGACCGCATCGAAACTTCGCTGAAGCAATCGCTGCGCATCGCCATCACGGACGGCGGCCTGCCGCCGGACGCCAATGTGGCCGCGCACGCCAGCCTGCTGACGCATCTGGTGCTGGGCCGCTGGCTGCGCTATGCGCAGAGCGGCTGGCGCGTGACGCCCACGCTGCATCTGGACGAGCAACTGCGGCTGGCGCTGGGTTGAACCCCCCGCTGGCGGCCCAGACGTGGTCCATTTGTGATTCTTTCGCGACCAATTTGCGCCATAACACGATCGAATTACCCGAATCTCACCGGGCGGGGCACATCGACCTCCGGCCCAAGTGGTGGGCATTTATGCAACATTCCAACGCTTGCGACCAACGAGGGCCGACGAGCATAATGCCCGAGGTGGGTTTCTACAAGCGCAAAACCTCTTCGGTTTGACCCACATCAATACGGGTTTTCCTCAATGCCGTCACGATCATCCTGTAGCACCGACACATCGAATTGAACAAACCCGAGCTCGCGGGGAATGTGTCGGAAGTTTGACCTCAACCGGAGATGGATATGACCGCGCCAGCCGCTGTCCCTGCCTCGCAAGCCCCAAAGAAAGCAAAAATCCCAATCGGACTCGTCGCCGGCATCCTGGTGATGATCGGGGTGCTGATGATGCCCCTGCCCGCCGACCTGCCGGTCGCGGGCCACCGCATGCTGGCGATCCTGGCATTTGCCGTGGTGGTCTGGATTACCGAAGCCGTGTCTTACGAAGCCAGCGCGATCATGATCACGACGCTGATGGCTTTCCTGTTGGGCACGGCTCCGACAATCAAAGACCCGAACGTGCTGTACGGCACGTCGGCCGCCATCAGCATGGCCCTTACCGGCTTCTCGAACTCGGCGCTGGCGCTTGTCACCGGCGCCTTGTTCATTGCCGCCGCCATGACCTTCACCGGGCTGGACCGGCGCATCGCGCTGGTCACCCTGTCCAAGGTCGGCACCAGCACGCGCCGCATCCTGATCGGATGTATCGCCGTGACGATCGTGCTGAGCCTGGTCGTGCCTAGCGCCACGGCGCGCAGTGCGGCCGTGGTGCCCATCATGATGGGCGTCATCGCGGCCTTCGGTGTGGACAAGCGTTCGAACATCGCCGCCGGCATCATGATCATCGTGGCGCAAGCCACCAGCATCTGGAACGTCGGCATCCAGACCGCCGCCGCGCAAAACTTGCTGACGGTCGGCTTTATGGAAAAGATGCTGGGCGAACGCGTGGCGTGGTCGGACTGGCTGATCGCCGGCGCCCCCTGGTCGCTGATCATGTCGGCTGTGCTGATCTTCGTCGTGCTGAAACTGCTGCCGCCGGAAAGCGACAGCATCGCCGGAGGCAAGGAAGCCGTCGAAAAGTCGCTGCTTGAACTGGGCCCCATGACCAGCGCGCAAAAACGCCTGATGGCGGTGTCGATCATGCTGCTGCTGTTCTGGTCGACCGAAGGCAAGCTGCACAAGTTCGACACCACGTCGACCACCTACTTTGGCCTGGTCCTGCTGATGCTGCCGCGCTTTGGCGTGATGACGTGGAAAGACGTGCAATCGCGCATCCCATGGGGCACGGTGATCGTGTTCGGCGTGGGCATCAGCCTGGGTACCGCCCTGCTGACGACGCAAGCCGGCCAATGGCTGGGCAACCAGGTCGTGGCGCATACCGGGCTGGATCACCTGGGACCGCTGGCGATCTTCGCCGTCCTTGCCGCGTTCCTGATCGTCATCCACCTGGGTTTTGCCAGCGCCACCGCGCTGACCTCGGCCATGCTGCCCATCCTGATCTCGGTGCTGGCCACGCTGCCGGGCGATTTCAGCCGCCTGGGCATGACCATGCTGCTGGGCTTCGTCGTCAGCTACGGCTTCATCCTGCCGATCAACGCGCCGCAGAACATGGTGTGCCTGGGCACGGAAACCTTCAACGCCAAGCAGTTCGCCAAAGTCGGCATCATCGTCACCATCGTGGGCTACCTGCTGATGCTGGTGATGGGCGCGACCTACTGGCGCTGGCTCGGCTGGCTCTAAGGAGAACGCATCATGAAACTCTCCATTGCCCAAGCCAATGAATACGGCCGCCGCGTGCTGATGGCGCAAGGCGTACCCGAAGACATCGCCCGCGACGTGGCCGAACACCTGGTTGAGTCGGACCGGGTCGGCTACACCAGCCACGGCCTGTCGATCCTGACGAACTACCGGCGCGTGCTGTCCGAAGGCCTGGCGCAGGCCGACGGCCGGCCCGAACTGGTCAACGACCGCGGCGCCATGCTGGCCTATGACGGCCACCACGGCCTGGGCCAGTACGTGGGCAAAGTCGTCATCGAAAAGGCCATCGAGCGCACCCAGGAACACGGTCAGTGCATCGTGACCCTGCGCCACAGCCATCACCTGGGCCGCATGGGCCACTTCGGGGAAATGGTGGCGGCCAAGGGCCTGATCCTGCTGGCCTTCACCAACGTGATCAACCGCGCGCCCACCGTGGCGCCGTTCGGCGGCGCCCAGGCGTGCCTGACCACCAACCCGCTGTGCTTCGCCGGCCCGCTGCCGGGCGGCCGCCCCCCATTCATCGTGGACATGGCCACCAGTTCGATCGCGGTGAACAAAGCGCGCGTGCTGGCGGCCAAGGGCGAACAGGCGCCCCCCGGATCCCTGATCGACGCCGACGGCAACCCCACGACGGACCCCGGCGCGCTGTTCGCCGACCCGCCCGGCGCCCTGCTGCCCTTCGGCGGCCACAAGGGCTACGCGCTGGGATTGGTGGCTGAACTGCTGGCCGGCGTCTTGTCGGGCGGCGGCACGATCCAGCCGGAGCATCCCCGCATCGGCGTGGCGACCAACAACATGTTCGCGCTACTGCTGGATCCGCAAGTGGACTTCAACACCGACTGGCGCACGATGGAAGTCGGCGCGTTCATCGACTACCTGCACGCATGCAAGCCGCAGCCGGGCGTCGAGGCGGTGCAATACCCGGGCGAATACGAAGCCCGCAACCGCGCCGTGAACGCAGATTCGGTGGAGTTCGATAGCCGGATCTGGGATGGGTTGAAGAAGCTGGCGTCCGACCTGGGTGTGCCGGAGGCGTTGCCGGGTTGATGGTGTGTGTTTGGTGACGGGTGCTGGTTCTTGAGACGCCCGTCGCGGCGGTGGCCTGCCGGGGCGAGCTGCATGCTTAGGGTTCTGGCATACGGCATCGAGAAGAGAAATAGCTTGTAGTGCCCGCCCCCGGCCGGCCGCGCGGGCGGCCTTTGGGGGCTTACGCGGCGTCTTGCATCGACGTGCTGCCGCCACGCGTATAGGCAAGAAAACGGGCCGCCGCTAATCGCCACTTGAACCCCTGTGCCGGATGGGCGGCGTGCGCGAGAGGGTCTGCATACGCAACAGGCTCCCTGCCGCGCGCCGCCCATCTCTACCCCCCCACTTGATTGCGGGCCCATCAGCAATCCCTCCACGCAAGCGCGCAAGCGATCACCCCCCTGACGACGCACCACGCGTATGCCGATTGTGGCCGCCCGCGCGGCCGCAATCGGCGGGCCCCGCAAATCTCGACATGATTGACAGGCCCAGCAACGCGCCGAGCCAAGACGGCGTGAGCCCGTCGGGGTGGGCGGCATGGGCGCGAGCAACCTCGATGCGCCCGAGGGAATCTGAAGGGAAGGCCGTAGGCCTGGACGAAGATGACGAAGGGGAAGTCCGGCGCCTGCGCGCCGGACCGCAATCGTGGGCGCGAGTGCCCATGCCGCCCACCCCGACGGGCGACCCACGAAGCACCACCCGCGACACCGAAGAAGCCCCGCAAGCCTCCCCCGACGAACCTCACTCCCGCATCAACCCTTCGCCGACCGATGCCTGCTGATGCTCATCATGATCCCGAACGCGATCCCCATCGTGAACAACGCCGTCCCCCCGTAACTCATGAACGGCAACGGCACCCCGACGACAGGCAAGATCCCCGTCACCATCCCCACGTTCACGAACACATAGATGAACAGCATCATCGTCAGCGCCCCCGCCAGCAAGCGCCCGAACTGCGACGATGCCCGGGATGCGATCGTCAGGCCGCGCGCCATCATCAGGCCGTACAGCACCAGGATCGCAATCCCGCCGTACAGGCCGAATTCTTCGGCGTAGACCGCGAAGATGAAGTCGGTCGTGCGTTCCGGGATGAAGTCCAGGTGCGTCTGCGTGCCCTTCATGTAGCCCTTGCCGTAGACCCCGCCCGAGCCCACCGCGATCATCGACTGGATCGTGTGGAAGCCCTTGCCCAACGGATCGGAGCTGGGGTTCAGCAGCGTGCAGACCCGGTGCTTCTGATAGTCGTGCAGCACCACCCAGTCCACATCCGGTTCGCACAGCTGGTCTTCGTAATACACCAGCGTGCCGATCGCGATGATGCCTGCCAGCATCACCGGCACCAGCAGCTTGAACGACAGGCCCGCGAAATAGATCACGAAAAAGCCGGCGCCGAACACCAGCAGCGCCGTGCCCAGGTCGGGTTGCAGCACGATCAGGGCGAACGGCGCGGCCAGCATCGCGGCGGCGGCCAGGAAGTCACGGATGCGCACCGCGCCCTCGTGGCGCTGGAAGTACCAGGCCAGCATCATCGGCACGCCGATCTTCATCATCTCGGAAGGCTGGATGCGCGTCACGCCCAGGTTCAGCCAGCGGGTCGCGCCCTTGCTGGTTTCACCGAAGAACTCCACGCCCAGCAACAGCACCACGCCCACCACATAGAAGGGCAAGGCCAGCTTCATCAGCCACTTGGGCGGGATCAGCGCCATCGCCCACATCGCGAAGAACGCAATGATGAAGTTGCGCGACTGCTCCGCGAAACGCCAATCGGTGCCGCCCACCGCCGAATGCATGACGGTCAGGCCCAACGCGGCGAACATCATCAGGATCGCCAGCAGCGGCCAGTCGAACGCTGTGAACACGCGTAGCAGGATAAGGCCCAAGCGCTTCATTATTGGCGCACCACGTCGGTAGTAATAGATTCAACGGAGGCCAGCGGATCGGCCCGTTCCGGCCGCACGATCTTGTCCTGGCGGTCTTTGGCCAGCCAGTAGTCGAACACCTTGCGCGCAACCGGCGCGGCCACACTGGCGCCCCAACCGGCGTTCTCGACGATCAGCGAGACCGCGATGCGGGGATGCTCCAGCGGCGCGAACCCCATGAACAGCGCATGGTCGCGCAGGCGTTCGTCGATGGCGCTGGCGCGGTAGTGGCCACCGCGCAGGCTGAACACCTGCGCCGTGCCGGTCTTGCCGGCCGCCTGATATGGCGCGTTGGCGAATGCGCGCCGCGCCGTGCCGGCCCGCACCACATCCGCCATCGCGTTCTTGATGACATCCACATTGGCCTGCTTCAGCGGGATCCGGTAGTCGGGCGTGGATTCGGTGGGCTTGGCCACGCCGGTGCGCGGGTCGCGCACCGCGTGCACCAGGTGCGGACGGCGAAACAGGCCGTTGTTGGCCAGCGTCGACGTGCCTTGCGCCAGTTGCAGCAGGGTGAAGGCGTTGTAGCCCTGGCCCACGGCGACCGAAATGGTTTCGCCCGCATACCAGCGCTGGCGGTCCTTGTCCTTGTAGGCCGCGCGTTTCCAGTCGGTGGACGGCAGCACGCCGCGCTTCTCGCCTTCCAGGTCGATGCCGGTGATCTGGCCGAAACCGAACTGCTTGGTGAAATCGTGCAGCGCGTTCACGCCGATCTCGGGGCCCAGCGAATAGAAATACGTGTCCGACGACACCACGATGGCCTTGTGCATGTCGGTCATGCCATAGGCGGCGCCGCCGGCGTTGCGGAATTTCTGTCCGCCGAATTCGTAGTAGCCCGGATCGGAAATGCGGTCGGTCGCGCGGCGCTTGCCCAGTTCCAGGGCGGCCAGGCCCACGAAGGGCTTGTACGTCGAGCCGATGGGATAAGTGCCGTACAGCGGGCGGTTGATCAGCGGATGGTCCGGCGATTCGTTCAGCATCCGCCAGTTGTCCACGTCGATGCCGTCCACGAACAGATTGGGGTCGAAGGACGGCTGCGAGACGAAAGCCAGGACTTCGCCCGTGTCGGGGTCGATCGCGACCAGCGCGCCGCGCTGGCCCTCGAAGGCCTCTTCGGCCACTTTCTGCAGGCCCAGGTCGATGGACAGCATGATGTCCGATCCCGGCACCGGGTCGATACGCCGCAGGGTGCGCATGGGGCGGCCGCCGGCGGTGACTTCGACTTCTTCCAGGCCGGTGCGGCCATGCAGCTGCTCTTCCCAGGTTTTCTCGATGCCCTTCTTGCCGATGACATCGGTACCGCGATAGTTGCCCAGCTGGCCGGCGCGTTCCAGCTCTTCGTTGTCGCCTTCCGCGATGCGGCCGATGTAGCCCACCACGTGCGCGGCCGACACGCCTTGAGGATATTCGCGCACCCAGCGCGCGCGCAGCTCGACGCCCGGGAACTGGAACGAGTGCGCGGCGAACCAGGCGGCCTCGGTCTCGTTCAGGTTGTTGCGCAGCTGCAGGCTGGCGTAGCGGCTGGATTCCGCCGCGCGCCGCTTGAAGCGGCGCTGGTCGGTGGGGCTGATGTAGACGACTTCGGTCAGGCGTTCGAACAGCTCGTTCATGTTGCCCGCGTGGGCGGGCACCACTTCCAGCGTGTAGGTGCGGTAGTTGCGGGCCAGGACTTCGCCGTTGCGGTCCAGGATCTCGCCGCGCCGGGGCGGAATCGGCACGACCGCGATGCGGTTGCGGTCAGCGCGTTCGGACAGGCCTTCGTAGCGGTCGACCTGCAGGTACCAGAACCGCCCCACCAGCACGCCGAAGCACAGCAGCGCGAACACGCCGCCCACCCATGCGCGAAGGCGGAAGCGCTGCTTCTGCTGCTGGCCGGTTTTCTTGAATTCAAACATGACGCGACGCCGCCCTCAGGCGGAGGAGGATTCGGCGTCGTCGGCACCGCGCTGCGGCAAGTGCAGGACCCAGCCCGCCAACGGCCACAGGGCGGCGGTGATGGCCACGCTGATGCACCAGTCCCAGCCCGGCCACTTGCCGGCAAGCCAGGCGTGGATGATCTGGGTCAGGAAACGGGCGATGAAGAAGACAGGCAGCATGTGCATCGCCTGGCTCCAGAGGTCGAACCGTTGCAGCCGGCGGTGCAGCACTACGGCGCCGTAGGCGACCAGCGTGTACGACAAGGCGTGCTCGCCCAGCGGACCCGCGTCATGCACGTCCATCAGCAACCCGAAGAAGAAGGCGGTGAACAGGCCCACGCGGCGCGGCTCGTGCACGCACCAGAAGGCGATGATCAGCAGCAGCACGTCGGGCGCGCCCTGCCACAGCCGCCACGGCAGCAGCGACACCAGCCACACCAGCAGCACCGTGGCCCAGACGAAGACGCCATGGGCCGGACCGGACAGGCGGTCGGGATGCACGTTGCTGGGCGTTCCCAGGCGGCGCCTGGGTTGCGATTGATTAGTCCGATCCACCGGAATCGACCTCCTGACGGTTGGACTCGGCGCGGGCCACATCCACCTGCAATACCAGGAAGTGGCGATAGCGTTCGGGGTGGGCCAGCGGTTCACACACGGCGCGCGCGAAACCGGAGGCGGTGTCGCGTTCGACCGAGGTCACTTTGGCCACGGGCAGGCCGGCGGGGAACAAACCGCCGACGCCACTGGTGACGATAGTATCGCCTTCCTTGATGTCGGCATTGGCGGCAAGGTAACGGACTTCCATCTTGCCCGGTGAATTGCCGCCGAACGCGATCAGCCGCAGCCCGTTGCGCAGCAGCTGGACGGGGATGGACACCTGCTCATCCGTCACCAGTGCGGCTTCGGCCGTCATCGGCGTCACGCGGACGATCTGGCCGACCACGCCGCCTTCGTCGATTACGGGCATGCCCGGCGCCAGGCCGGCCTTGCTGCCCTTGTTGAACACCAGGCGCTGGGTGAACGCATTGGTGGGTTCGTACATGACTTCGACCACCACGGCCGATTGCGCCACGGTGTCGGTCACGCCCAGCAGGCGGCGCAGTTGCGCGTTTTCAGCGGCCAATTGCGCCGCATGGCTGGCCACCTGGGCCAGCTCGATGCGCTGGCGCTGCAAGGCTTCGTTTTCGCTGCGGATGAGGTTGGCCGCATTGACCCATTCGTTGACTTGCTGGACGAGGTCGCGCGGCGCCATGACTGCGCGCTGGAAGGGGTAAAGCGCCACAGATATCGCACGGCGCGCCGGTTCCAGCATGCGCCATTGCGAGTCCATGATGATCAGGGCCAAAGCAAGGACGACCAGAACGACCAGCCGCACCTCCGCAGGTGGGCCGCGCCTGAATAGGGGGGGGGTCCCTTGTCGTTGCATGAATCTCAGCCCGGGCACCCGCGTCCGTAGCTCCCGCAGCGGCCGGAGCCGTAAAAAAGCGGGGCTCCGGGCTGGCGGGCGGTATTAGTCGTTGATGAAGATGGCGCCCAGTTTCTCAAGGTGTTCCAACGCTTCGCCGCAACCGCGCACGACGCAGGTCAAGGGATCGTCGGCCACCACGACGGGCAGGCCGGTCTCTTCCTGGAGCAGGCGATCCAGATCGCGCAGCAAGGCGCCGCCGCCGGTCAGGGCGATGCCCTTGTCGGTGATGTCGGCACCCAGCTCGGGCGGGGTTTGCTCAAGCGCGATCTTCACCGCGGAAACGATCTGGTTCAGCGGGTCGGTCAGCGATTCCAGGATCTCGTTGGACGAGACCGTGAAGCTGCGCGGCACGCCTTCGGCCAGATTGCGGCCCTTGACTTCGATTTCGCGGACTTCGGAACCCGGGAATGCGGATCCGATTTCCTTCTTGATCAGCTCGGCCGTGGGTTCGCCGATCAGCATGCCGTAGTTGCGGCGGATATAGTTGACGATGGCTTCGTCGAACTTGTCACCGCCGACGCGCACGGAACCCTTGTAGACCATGCCGCCCAGCGAGATGACTGCCACCTCGGTGGTGCCGCCGCCGATGTCGACGACCATGGAGCCGCTGGCGTCGGACACGGCCAGGCCGGCGCCGATGGCCGCGGCCATGGGTTCTTCGATCAGGAAGACGTGGGACGCACCCGCGCCCAACGCCGATTCGCGGATGGCGCGACGTTCAACCTGGGTGGAGCCGCAGGGCACGCAGACGATAATGCGCGGACTGGGCGCCAGCATGTTGCGGGGGTGCACCATGCGGATGAACTGCTTGAGCATCTGTTCGGTGACCGTGAAGTCGGCGATAACGCCATCCTTCATGGGCCGAATGGCCTCGATGTTGCCGGGCACTCGGCCAAGCATCTGCTTGGCTTCGTGGCCGACGGCCTGGATGATCTTTTTGCCGTGAGGCCCGCCTTCATGACGGATTGCGACCACGGAGGGCTCATCGAGCACGATGCCCTTGCCGCGGACGTAAATCAGCGTATTGGCGGTACCGAGGTCGATCGCCATATCGCTGGAAAAATAACTGCGCAGGAATCCGAACATGGGAGCTCAGCTAAATTCTGGGGGGAATTGGGTTCAAGTCGTGGGGCGTTTGGCCCGAAAAACGTCGGGTCCGCCTGTCATCACGGCGATTAAACCGTGAATCATAACTTATAATTTCACCGGAAATAGCGCATAAATGCAGGCTATTCAAGCTTTGTAACGGGATTGGAGGGTACATACTGCCCAGTCCCGCCCTTCGGCCTTCGCTTATCGATTTTGCAATCCCTATGGCGCTCAATGACAAAGATGTGGCCCGCATTGCCCGGCTGGCCAGAATCGAACTGACCCCCGACCAGCGCACGCTTGCGCAGGCCGAGTTAAACGGCATCCTCCACCTGATCGAACGGCTCCAGTCCGTCGACACCCAAGGCGTAGAACCCCTGGCCCACCCCCTGTCCGCCCATGAGGACATCGTGCTGCGCCTGCGTGAAGACGCCGTCACCGAGGCCAGCTCGGAAGCCCGCCGCCAGGCGCTGCTGGCCAACGCCCCCGACGCCCAGGAAGGCTTGTTCCTGGTTCCTAAAGTCCTAGACTAAGCCATGACGAAACCTGCCTTGCACACCCAATTCGAGGGGATCGCCGCTTTGCGCGCGGCCCTCGCCCAACGCCAGGTCAGCGCCGTCGAACTGGCGCAAAGCGCCCTGGCGGCCGCCGACGCGGCCAGCGGCCTGAATTGCTTTTTACATATTGACGCCGAATTGACGCTGGCCCAGGCCCGCGCCGCCGACGCGGCCCTGGCCGCCGGTTCGGCCGGCCCGCTGGCCGGCGTTCCGATCGCCCACAAAGACGCGTTTGTGACCCGCGGCTGGCGCACCACCGCCGGCAGCAAGATGCTGGAAGGCTACGTCAGCCCGTTCGACGCCACCGTCGTCGAACGCCTGGGCGCGGCGGGCGCCGTGTCCATCGGCAAGCTGAACTGCGACGAATTCGCCATGGGTTCCGGCAACGAGAACTCGGCCTACGGCGCCGTGAAGAACCCCTGGGACCACGCCGCCGTGCCGGGCGGCTCGTCGGGCGGTTCGGCCGCGGCCGTGGCCGCCCGCCTGGTGGCCGCCGCCACCGGCACCGACACCGGCGGTTCGGTGCGCCAGCCCGCTGCCCTGTGCGGCGTCAGCGGCATCAAGCCGACCTACGGCACCGTGTCGCGCTACGGCATGGTGGCGTTCGGCTCCAGCCTGGACCAGGCCGGCCCGCTGGCCGCCAGCAGCCGCGACCTGCTTGAACTGCTGGACGTCGTCAGCGGCTTCGATCCGCGCGACGCCACCAGCCTGGAAAAGTGCGACGCCGCCGTGAACGAACCCGGCCGCGTCCGCCGCGACTTCGATTCGGCCCAGGCCACGTTCGACGCCGCCGGCAGCCAGCCCCTGAAGGGCCTGCGCATCGGCGTGCCGGAAGAATATTTCGGCGCCGGCCTGGCCGCTGAGGTGGCCGCCGCGGTGGAAGCCGCGCTGGTCCAGTTCGAGGCGCTGGGCGCCGTGCGCGTGCCGGTGTCGCTGCCGCGCACGGAACTCGCCATCCCCGCCTACTACGTCATTGCCCCCGCGGAAGCGTCCAGCAACCTGGCACGCTACGACGGCGTGCGCTACGGCCACCGCACCGAGCAGTACGGCGACCTGACCGAGATGATCAGCCGCTCGCGCGCCGAAGGCTTCGGCGACGAGGTCAAGCGCCGCATCCTGATCGGCACCTACGTGCTGTCGCACGGCTATTACGACGCCTACTACCTGCAAGCGCAACGCCTGCGCCGCCTGATCGCGCAGGATTTCCAGCGCGCCTACGCCGGCCAGTGCGACGTGATCATGGGCCCGGTCACGCCGACGGTCGCCAAGAACATCGGCGACAACCGCGACGACCCGACAGCCGACTGGCTGGCCGACGTCTACACGCTGGGTGTCAGCCTGGCGGGCTTGCCGGCCATGTCCATCCCGTGCGGCTTCGGCTCGGGACGCCCGGTCGGCCTGCAGATCATCGGCAACTATTTCGACGAGGGCAAGCTCCTTGCCATCGCCGACCGCTACCAACAAGTGACGGACTGGCATACGCGGTCCCCGCTCTGATGAGGCCCCCACGCTCACTCCGTTCGCTGCCCCCCGAGGGGGCTGCCAGCGCCTTGGGGCGGCCCGGCGCCGCTGGCGCGCTCCGCTGCGGCACTATTGATTGGAACTACAGATAATGAACTGGGAAATCGTCATCGGCCTGGAAACGCATACCCAGCTTTCCACCGGCTCCAAGATCTTTTCGGGTAGCAGCACCGAGTTCGGCGCCGCGCCCAACACGCATGCCAACGAAGTGGACCTGGCCCTGCCGGGCAGCCTGCCGGTCATGAACCGCGGCGCGGCCGAACGCGCCATCCGCTTCGGCCTGGCGGTCGGCGCCACCATCGCGCCGCGCTCGGTCTTTGCGCGCAAGAACTACTTCTATCCCGACCTGCCCAAGGGCTACCAGATCAGCCAGTACGAGCTGCCAGTGGTCGTGGGCGGCACGCTGTCGTTCTTCGTGGGCGAAGAAGAAAAGACCATCAACCTGACGCGCGCCCACCTGGAAGAAGACGCCGGCAAATCGCTGCACGACGACTTCACCCTGGCCAACGGCGCGCCCGCCAGCGGCATCGACCTGAACCGCGCCGGCACCCCGTTGCTGGAAATCGTGACCGAGCCCGAAATGCGCTCGGCCGCCGAGGCCGTGTCCTATGCCCGCGCCCTGCACAGCCTGGTCGTCTGGCTGGGCATCTGCGACGGCAACATGCAGGAAGGCTCGTTCCGCTGCGACGCCAACGTGTCGGTGCGCCCGGTGGGCCAGAAGGAATTCGGCACCCGCACCGAGATCAAGAACGTCAACTCGTTCCGCTTCCTGGAACGCGCCATCGTCTACGAGGCGCGCCGCCAGATCGAACTGATTGAAGACGGCGGCACCGTCGTCCAGGAAACGCGCCTGTATGACGCCGACCGCGACGAGACGCGCAGCATGCGCAGCAAGGAAGACGCGCACGACTACCGCTACTTCCCCGACCCCGACCTGCCCACGCTGGTGATCTCGGCCGCCTGGGTGGACGAGGTGCGCGCCGCCATGCCCGAACTGCCGGCCGCCCAGCGCGCCCGCTTCGAATCGGAATTCGGCCTGCCCGCCTACGACGCCGCCCAATTGACCGTCAGCCGCGACCTGGCCGCCTACTTCGAAGCCGTGGCGCGTGCCCTGCCCGCAGGCCAGGCCAAGCTGGCCGCCAACTGGGTCATGGGCGAAGTCGCCGCCGCCTTGAACAAGGAAGAAAAGGGCATCGCCGATTCTCCCGTGCAAGCGCCGGCGCTGGCCGCGCTGATCAGCCGCATTATCGACGGCACGATCTCCAACAAGATCGCCCGCGAAGTCTTCGGCGCCATGTGGGCCGGCGAGAACGGCGGCGATGCCGACGCCATCATCGACGCGCGCGGCCTGAAGCAGATCAGCGACACGGGCGCCATCGGCGCCATGATCGACGAAGTGCTGGCCGCCAACCCGGCCATCGTGGAAGAGTACCGGGCCGGCAAGCAGAAGGCGTTCAACTCGCTGGTGGGCCAGATCATGAAGGCCGCCCGCGGCAAGGCCAACCCGCAGCAAGTGAACGACCTGCTCAAGCAGAAGCTCGACAGCTGATAGTTCCTTCGGGAATCAAGGCTGATAAAAGGCCGCGGCACATTGCCGCGGCCTTTGTTTTTGCGAAGAATGGGGGCGGTCAATTTTTGATCGGAACCCCCAATGTCTGATTACATCGAAGGGCTGCAAGAAGCCGTCGCAATACGACTCGACGCGTTGATCGCGGTGGCGCAAAACGGCGCGCGCATCGTCATCGTGCAGAACGGAAAGGCGCGTGCCTACATCCGCCCGGCAAATCCTGACATGACCAAAGACATGTACGACACCATCTTGGCGTGAACCCGCAGCACGCGAAGACAGACCGAGGCTAGACGCGCTCTCCCCGGCCCTCTACGGAGTCCCTTACTTCACCCCGTACTTCGTCCGGTACGCCTGCACGGCGTCGCGGTTTTCGGCGAACGACGCATCGTCTTGCAGCAACGCCATGATGTCCGACAGCGACGCGATCGCCACCACCGGGATGCCGTAGGTCTTGGCCACGTCCTGCACCGCCGAATGGGCCGACAGCGCGTCGTCCGGGCCGGCGCGTTCCATGCGGTCCATGGCGATCAGCACGGCGGCGGGCTCGGCGCCGGCGCTGCGGATGATCTCCACCGATTCGCGCACCGACGTGCCGGCCGTGATCACGTCGTCGATGATGACGACCTTGCCCTTCAGCGGCGCGCCCACCAGCGTGCCGCCTTCGCCGTGGTCCTTGGCTTCCTTGCGGTTGTAGGCGAACGGCACGTCGCCGCGGCCTTGCATGGCCGGGTGGCCGGCCAGCGCCACGGCCGTTGCGGTGGCCAGCGGGATGCCCTTGTATGCCGGGCCGAACAGCATGTCGAACGCCACACCCGAATCCAGCAGCGCCTGGGCATAGAACTGCGCCAGCTTGCCGACCGAGCCGCCGCTGTTGAACAGGCCGGCATTGAAGAAATAGGGGCTGATCCGGCCCGATTTGACCTTGAAGCTGCCAAAGCGCAGCACGCCTTCGTTCAGGGCAAAACGGACGAAATCCAGGGAGGTGGCGGAAGAAGTGGCGGCGGGCATACGAAGGAATCCGGTAGATGGAAAACCCCGGCATTTTATCCGTTGTCAGGGCTTTCCCCGGCCCGTGGCGCCGAGTCGGTTAAATTCCTGGCATTGTTCCGGCCCCTGCGGCCGCTCTACAGGAGCTTCGCTTTGCTGCGCATCACGTCCATCAATCTCAACGGCATCCGGTCCGCCTTCCGCAAGGGCCTGCAACCCTGGATGGAGAAGCATGCCGCAGACGTCCTCTGCCTTCAGGAAATCAAGATCGCCGACACGGACCTGACCGATGACCTGCGCCATCCGCCCGGCTACACCGGGCATTTCCACCATGCGGTCAAGAAGGGCTACAGCGGCGTGGGCATCTACCTGCGCGACGCCGCCGAACGCGTGAACATCGGCCTGGACTGCGAAGAATTCGATCCCGAAGGCCGCGTCATCCGCGCCGACTGGAAGAACCTGTCGGTGATCAGCGCCTACCTGCCCTCGGGCTCCAGCGGCGACGAACGGCAGCAAGCCAAGTACCGCTTCCTGGACCGTTTCGGCCCGTGGATCGACGCCCTGATGCACGAACACAAGACCACCGGCCGCGAATTCATCATTTGCGGCGACTGGAACATCGCGCACAAGGAAATCGACCTGAAGAACTGGAAGGGCAACCTGAAGAACTCCGGTTTCCTGCCCGAAGAACGCGCCTGGCTGACCGACGTGTTCGACAAGCGCGGCTTCGTGGACGTGTTCCGCACCATCGACGACCGCCCCGACCAGTACACGTGGTGGAGCAATCGCGGCCAGGCCTGGGCCAAGAACGTCGGGTGGCGCATCGATTACCAGATCGCGACCCCGGGCATCGCCGCCCGCGCCCGCAACGTGGCCATCTACAAGGACGAGCGCTTCTCGGACCACGCGCCGCTGACGATCGATTACGACGCCACGCTCTGATCCGCGCCCGGCCCGGCGGCGCCGCCGGCCCCGTCTTCGGGGCCAGGCAGCGACGCCTCGGCCTGTTGCCGCAACCACGCCAAAAAGGCCGCTGCCCGGGGATCGTCCCGGAACGGGCGCGGCGACAGCAGGAAGTACGCCGAACCGTCCCGGATGAATCCGCAAGGGGCTTGCAGCCGGCGGTCGCGCAACGCGTCCTGCACCATCAGCGCCGAACCGATGGCGGCGCCCAAGCCCGCCGCGGCCGCCTGCAGGCTGAGATAGAAATGTTCATACACCGGCCCCGTCCGGCGCGGCGCCTTCTTGCCCGATGCCTGCGCCCATTGCCGCCAGGCGCCCGGCCGGGTCGCGCTGCCCAAGGCCGCCGCGCCCTGCCAGGCAGCCTCGCCTGAAGCGCCCCCCAAGCCTGGGCGGCAGACAGGGCCAGTCCATTCTTCGCACACCCGTTCGGCGTGCAAGGCGGCGTCCCACTCGAAATCGTTGCGCCGCAACGCCACGTCCACGCCCTGCGCCGCGAAATCCACGGGCCCGCCGGCCGCATACAGATGCACCTGCACGTCGGGATGCGCCCGCTGGAAATCGGGCAGGCGCGGGATCAGCCACATCATGGCGATCGTGGGCTCGCACGACAGCACGAGCGGCGCGTCCGCGGCGGGTTGCCGCAGTTGCGCCAGGCCGGCGGCCAGCTGTTCGAACAGGCCACGGGTCAGGCCCAGCAGCTGGCGTCCGGAATCGGTCAGGAAAACAGCCCGATTCCGGCGTTCGAACAAGGTCAGCCCCAACGCCTGCTCAAGCTGTTTGATCTGGCGGCTGACTGCGCCGTGGGTCACATGCAGCTCTTCCGCCGCCCGGCCGAAGGCCTCATGACGGGCTGCCGCATCGAATACGCGCAAAGATCCAAGCGGGGGAAGTTTCATGGTGATCAGTGATTTTTCCTGACGGATAACCGGCATTAAAAATCGTTTTTCATCGCCGCGCCAGCGCCACACAATGGGCGCCCTTTCTTCCTGCCTTGCCCGGGCGCTTCCCCGCCCGCCACACCACCATGACCGAACTGATCGCCGTTGCCCTCATTACCGTGCTTGCCGTCATCAGCCCGGGACCGGATTTTGCGATGGTGACGCGCTACAGCTACCTGTTCGGCCGGCGCACGGGGCTGGTTTGCGCCTTGGGCATCGCCCTGGGCGTGCAGGTCCACGTCTTCTACACGATGTTCGGCGTCAGCCTGCTGGCCCATTACGCGCAACCGGTGCTGCAGGGCATCAAACTGGCGGGCGCGTGCTATCTGGTCTACATGGGCTGGAAGACGTTCTTCAACCGCACCCCGGTCAGCCGGGACTTGTCCGCGCGTCCGCCCATTTCGGCCTGGCAGGCGCTTTACAGCGGCTTTCTGACCAACGCGCTGAACCCCAAGACCACCCTGTTCGTCGTCAGCACCTATACGCAAGTGGTGTCGCCGGGCACGCCGTTGGCCCAGCAGTTCGGCTATGGGCTCTTCATGTCGTTCGCCCACTGGGTGTGGTTCAGTGTCGTCGCGTGGTCAGTGTCGTCCGTGATCTTGCGGCGGCTGTTGCTGGATCATCAACGCACCGCCGACCGGGTCGTGGGTGCGATCTTGATGGCCTTGGGTGCGGCGCTGGCGATCGTGCAGGTCTGATCCGGGCATGTACCGGGCACATGCGGGTCCCGTGCCGAACAGGTGCGCGTGATTTTTCTCAAATAAATAATGGGGACGTATAGAGAGGAAATGCCGGCCCCCCGCCCCGTGGAACCCAGCCGAGAACCGCTTGTTTCCTGAGGTCCTACGCCTTTTCCGGCATCGCGACATCTCCATATAAAATGGGGACATAATAATTTTCCCTGTGAATTCAACGGCAGGACACCTGTAGTCCGTATTTCACACCGGAATCCCAGCGACTCCAAATATGATGCGCCCCCATTAAACTATTATAAAAATCGCTTTGATATCAAAGTGATGGCCGCATTTTCAGCTTTGCGCAGAGCAACATTTTGCCCCTACAATTCCGCACCATGCTGGTGCGATCAATGCACCAGAATAAATAATTCGCGCCCCAAAACGGCGCACACCCGCACCTGTTCGAAGCACCCCCGAGGAGATCATGTTGAAAGTGCAGAGTCTGGATGACTTCCTGCGTGGCGTCGCCGCGCGCGACCCGCAGCAGCCTGAATTCATGCAAGCCGTCCAGGAGGTGATGCTGAGCTTGTGGCCTTTCATCGAAAAGCACCCGCACTATGCCGAGCACGCCGTGCTTGAGCGCCTGGTGGAGCCGGAACGCGTGATCCAGTTCCGCGTGTGCTGGACCGATGACCAGGGCCGCGCCCAGGTCAACCGCGCTTTCCGCATCCAGCACAGCTCGGCCATCGGCCCCTTCAAGGGCGGCATGCGCTTCCACCCCTCGGTGAACCTGTCCATCCTGAAATTCCTGGCATTCGAACAGACGCTGAAGAACTCGCTGACCACGCTGCCCATGGGCGGCGGCAAGGGCGGCTCGGACTTCGACCCCAAGGGCAAGTCGGACGCCGAAGTCATGCGCTTCTGCCAAGCGCTGATGATCGAGCTGTATCGCCACCTGGGCCCGGACACGGACGTGCCGGCCGGCGACATCGGCGTGGGCGCGCGGGAAGTCGGCTTCATGGCCGGCATGATGAAAAAGCTGTCGAATTCGACCGCCAGCGTCTTCACGGGCAAGGGCCTGACCTTCGGCGGCAGCCTCATCCGCCCCGAAGCCACCGGCTACGGCACCGTGTACTTCGCCGAAGAAATGCTCAAGCGCGTCGGCAAGTCCTTCGACGGCCTGCGCGTGTCGGTCTCCGGGTCGGGCAACGTGGCGCAATACGCCATCGAAAAAGCCATGTCGATGGGCGCCAAGGTCGTCACGGTGTCGGATTCGAATGGCACCGTGGTGGACGAAGCCGGCTTCACGCACGAGAAGCTGGTCGCCCTGATGCACATCAAGAACGACCTGCGCGGCCGCCTGGACACGTATGCCCAGCAATTCGGCCTGAAGTACGAAGCCGGCAAGCGTCCGTGGCACGTGCCGGTGGACGTGGCCCTGCCGTGCGCCACGCAGAACGAACTGGAACTGGCCGATGCGCAGACGCTGATCAAGAACGGCGTGCTGTGCGTGGCCGAGGGCGCCAACATGCCGGCCACGCTGGAGGCCGCCAAGGCCTTCATCGCCGCCCGCGTGCTCTATGCGCCGGGCAAGGCCAGCAACGCCGGCGGCGTGGCCGTGTCGGGCCTGGAAATGGCCCAGAACTCGGCCCGCCTGGCCTGGACGCGCGAAGAAGTGGACACCCGCCTGCATGCCATCATGCGCGACATCCACGAGAACTGCGTGCGCCATGGCCATAGCGAACGCGAATACGTCAACTACCTGGACGGCGCCAACATCGCCGGTTTCGTGAAGGTGGCCGACGCGATGCGCCAGCAAGGGCTGTATTAACCCCCCCCGCAGCGCTGCGCGCTTCCCCCCCAGGGGGGCGCCGCTGCGGACCGGCGAAGCCGGCTCCGCGCGGCCCCGATTGGGGTAGGCCTGTGCCTGGTCTGGAGAGACTTGCCCGATTAAGAGGGACTTGTCTGTTCATATGAAACACACCCGCGCCAGCAGGCGCGGGTAGCGCTGGGCGCTCAGTGCTTCATCGCGCCGTGGTCCATGCCGCCTTGGCTCATGCCGGGGTTGTGCGAGGCCGGCTTGACCTTGAACTGCACGGCGACTTCGCCGGCCTTTTCGAACTTCAAGGTGGCCGGCACGGTCGCGCCGTCGACGAACGGCGCCTTCAGTTTGATGAACATGACGTGATAGCCGCCCGGGCTGAGCTTGACCTCGGTATCGGCCGGCAGCGCCACGCCGCCTTCGACCTGGCGCATCTTCGACACGCCGTTTTCGGTCTGCACGGTATGCAGCTCGACGCGCTCGGCGGCGTCGGACGACACCGACAGCAGTCGGTCTTCGGTCTTGGCGTCGTTATCGATATCCATATACCCCGCGCCATTGGACTGGCCCGGCGCCGAGGCGCGGACCCAGAGGTCGTCGACTTCGACCTGGCCGACCTTGTAGTCCTTCGCCCACGCCGAGCCGGCCGTGCACAGGCCCAGGGCGGCGATGACTGCGAACTTGCGGATGTTCATGGGGTGTCCTCCTAGTGGGTTAACGCCGCCGGACCAAGCTGCGGGCGGCAGACAGAACCGAATCGGTCAAGGCTTCCATCGCCTCGGAGTTTACCCGCCAATGCTGCCAATACAGCGGCACATCCTCCCAGGCGCGGCCCCGAAGCAGCATCAACTGACCGGCATCAAGGTGCTCCTGGACCAGCGGCAACGGATTCATGGTCCAGCCCAGCCCGCCCAGCGTGGCCTGCACGAAGGCGCGCGTGGACGGCACCCACCACACCGGGGGCTGCCACGGCGCGGGATCCGAGATCTTGTGCGCAAAACGCGCCTGCAAGGCGTCCTTGCGGTTGAACACCAGCACCGGGGCCTCGGCCAGCGTCTGCGCGTTCACGCCCTGCGCGAAGTAGCGCTTATGGAAATCCGGCGTGCAGGTGGCCACATAGCGCATGCTGCCCAGCGCATGGATGCGGCAGCCCTGCACCGGGTCCGCCAGGGTGGTCACGGCGCCCAGCACCGACCCGTTGCGCAGCAGTGCCGCGGTGTGGTCCTGGTCTTCGGACAGCATATCCAGCGTGGCCCGGGTACGCGCCGAAAACTGCAGGGCCGCGTCGACGAACCAGGTCTCCAGGCTGTCGTGGTTGACCGCGATGGGGATGCTGGCGTGGGGGACCTCGTCGTCCGACACCCCCAGCCGGTTCAGCGCATCGTGCTCCAGCAGCGCCGTCTGTTCGGCCAGCTGCACCAGCACCTGCCCGTCCGCCGTGGCGGCGGCCGGCACCGTCCGCTGCACCAGCAGCCGGCCCATCCGGTCTTCCAGCGCCTTGATCCGTTGCGACACCGCCGATGGCGTGACGCTCAGCGACAGCGCGGCGCGCTCGAAGCTGCCTTCGCGCACCACGGCGGCCAGCGCCCGCAGGTTTCCGTGATCGAGTTTCATAGATTAGTTTTACTTAATATAGTGAAGGAAAATTAGCTGTATTTCATCTCGCGCGCAAGAGAAAATACGTTATAGCCGGGGTGCGCAATGCCTCCGGAACCCACATCAAAGCGCCGCCACAGGCGTTGCAGTCACAGGTATTTGCATCATGTTCGCCACCTTGTCATCCCCCCTCTTCCTGACCGCCTGGGCCAGCGGAACCGCCACCGGGCTGGGCCTGTTCGCCGTCGTCGGCGCCCAAAGCGCATTCATCCTGCGCCAGGGCCTGATGCGCGCGCATCTGCTCAGCGTGGTCGCCATCTGCGCGCTGATCGATGCCGTGTTCATCTTCGCCAGCGTGTCCGGGCTGCAGGCGCTGACGGCCTGGTTCCCGTGGCTGACCACCGCCGTCCTGTGGTTCGGCGTGGCCTTCCTGTCGTGGTACGCGCTGCAATCGGCCCGCCGCGCCTGGACCGCCACCGGCGGTCTGGCCGCCGCGCGCGACGTGGTGCCGTCGCGCCGCGCCGCGATGCTGGGCGCGCTGGGCTTTTCGCTGCTGAACCCCCACTTCTGGCTGGACATGGTGGTGGTCGGTTCGCTTGCGCACGGCTTCGACGACGCCCGCATGGCGTTCGCCGCCGGCGCCTTCACCGCCAGCCTGCTGTGGCTGGCCGTGCTGGGCATCGGCTCGCGCCTGTTCGCCCGCTTCTTCGCCAGCGCGTCGGCCTGGCGCGTCCTGGACGGCGTCATCGCCGTGGTCATGGCGGGGCTGGCAGTCAGCCTGGCGATCAAGGGCGTCTGAACCCGGCCGGGCGTGCTGGTCATGGCGGCGCGTCCGGACCGCGCGCCGCCATCACTTTTATAATGTCCCCGTTGCCACTCTTTCGTCGGGCGCACGGCCGGCCCGCCAGACGATCATGCGCGGACCCTCCCCCTCCAAAGATGTGCGCCTGCCCCCGCTGGCCGCCATCCAGGCATTTGAAGCCGCCGCCCGGCTGGGCTCGTTCGAGCGCGCCAGCGAAGAACTCTTCGTCACCGCCAGCGCCATCGGCAAGCGCATCGCCGCCCTGGAAGCGCTGCTGGACGTGTCGCTGTTCATCCGCAGCAGCCGCGGCGCCACCCTCAGCGCCGCCGGACGCGACTACCTGAACCAGGTGCGCACCGCGCTGGACCTGCTGTCCGACGCCTCGCTGCACAAGCGCGGCGAGCCCAAGCCCGAACCGCTGCGCGTCGTCTCCACCCCCACCTTCGCCCGTCAGGTGCTGATCCCCTATCTGCCCGGCTTCACCGCCGCGCATCCCGACGTCGAGCTGGAAATCATGCTGTCCATCCCCTACCTGGACATCATGCCGCCCAACGCCGACGTCTGGATACGCTTCGGCAGCGGCAAGTATCCCGGCCTGCAGACACGCCAGCTCACGGCCGACCCCGTGTTCGCCGTCTGCTCACCGTCGTACCTGGCCGCGCACGGCCCGTTCCATCGCCCCGCCGACCTGGCGCCCGCCGGCCTGCTGCGTTGCCCGATGGAGCCCTGGCGCCCCTGGCTGGACGCGGCCGGCCTGGACTGGCCCGAGCCCTCGCGCGGCGTCTGGCTGGTGGACCTGGGCATGATGCTGGCCGCCGCGCGCGCCGGCCAGGGCCTGGCCCTGACGCGCCGCACGCTTGCCGCGGAATGGCTGGATGAGGGCAAGCTGGTGCGCGTTCTGGACATCGACATCCCCGGCGAATCCCAGTACCACCTGTGCACCGAAAGCGCGCGCCCGCCGGGCCGTGCGGTCCAAGCGTTTTCCCTATGGCTGGAAGACGTGTGCAAACTGGCATCCCAATGGCCACGCGGCCTTGCGACCCGTCAGGAATAAATTTCCAGTAAAGGGCGGAACGAATTTCCGTGCGCCTGCCCCCTGCGGTGGCTAGCATGCGGCCAACGCGGCTGTCCGCCCGTCGCACACCCCGGCGCATCGCAAGCCCGGCTTGCCTGCCCGCCCATGCTGCGTTGCAGCGCACGGTCGGCGCCCCATGCGGCCGTACTAGGTATTTACGCGGAAATGACCCGCCGGGTCAGATTCGCGTAAGCGATTAAGCAGAGAGTCACAACACGCAACACAGGAGAGCGCCGCAGCATTTGATTCCTCGCCGTCTGGCGCCGGCACACGGTTTTCCACGCAGTTCATCTAATTACAACGGAGACATCCATGGATTTTCGTTTGAAGCTGCTAGCAGGAACCCTTGCATTTGCCGCATCGGCCGCGTCTTACGCCGCCGACCCCATCAAGATCGGCGTGGCTGGCCCCTACACCGGCGGCTCCTCGTCCATGGGCGTGAGCATGCGCGACGGCGTGCGGCTGGCGATTGAGGAAATCAACAAGAACGGCGGCGTGCTGGGCCGCCAACTGGTGGCCGTCGAGCGCGACGACGAAGCCAAGAACGAACGCGGCGTGCAGATCGCCCAGGAATTGATCAACAAGGAACAGGTGGCGGCCACGGTCGGCTACATCAATACGGGCGTGGCGCTGGCCTCGCAGCGTTTCTACCAGGACGCCAAGATCCCCGTCTTCAACAACGTGGCGACCGGCAGCGTCATCACGCACCAGTTCAATGCCCCGGAATTCCCCGACAACTACGTGTTCCGCAACGCGGCGCATGACAGCATCCAGGCCCCGATGATCGTGGAAGAAGCGGTCACCCGCCGCGGCTTCAAGAAGGTCGCGATCCTGGCCGACTCCACCAACTACGGCCAATTGGGCCGCGAAGACCTGGAAAAAGCCCTGAACGCCAAGGGCGTCAAGGCCGTCGCCGTCGAGAAGTTCAACATCAAGGACGTCGACATGACGGCCCAGCTGTTGAAAGCCAAGGCCGCCGGCGCCGAAGCCGTGCTGACCTACGGCATCGGCCCCGAACTGGCGCAGATCGCCAACGGCATGACCAAGCTGGGCTGGAAGGTGCCGATCATCGGCAGCTGGACCTTGTCGATGGCCAACTACATCGACAACTCGGGCTCGAACGGCGAAGGCGCGCGCATGCCGCAGACCTTCATCCAGGACCCGGACACCCCGAAGCGCAAGGCCTTCATCGACGCCTACCTGGCCAAGTTCAAGCCCAAGAACAACCGCATCGATTCGCCGGTGTCGGCGGCCCAGGGCTATGACTCGATCTTCCTGCTGGCCGCGGCCATCAAGCAGGCGAACTCCACCGACGGCCCGAAGGTCCGCGAAGCGCTCGAGAACCTGCAGACGCCGGTGGAAGGCGTGGTGATGACCTACAACAAGCCGTTCACCCACGACAACCACGACGCGATCACCGCGAAGGAAGTGGTCATCGGCGAGGTCAAGGGCGGCCGCGTCGTCAAGGCCAACTAAGCCTGAACAAGCAGGAAGGCGGCGGCTACCCGGCCGCCGCCGCCCGCGCCCCCTCCCGGGCGCGGGGCATGCAGCCGCCTGAAAACCGCGTTCTGCCCAAGGGGGTTGGGACGGAACACAGCGCTTCAAGACACACACCATGATTCTTCTACAGCTTATCTATAGCGGTATCGCGCTAGGCATGATCTATGCCGTCATCGCGTTCGGATACCAGCTTACTTTCGCCACGTCGGGCACGTTGAACTTCGGCCAGGGCGAAGCCCTGATGCTGGGCGCGCTGGTCGGGCTGACGCTCGTCGGCCTGGGCGTGAACTACTGGGTCATGATCCCCATCGTCTGCATTTTCGGCTTCGCGCAAGGCGCGCTGGTCGAACGGGTCGGCGTGCGGCCGGCCATCAAGACGCGATCAGAATTCGGCTGGATCATGGCCACCATCGCCTTGGGGATCATCTTCAAGAACGTGGCCGAGAACATCTGGGGCCGCGACGATCTGCGCTTTCCCTCGCCGCTGCCCGAAGCGCCGATCCAGGTGATGGGCGCGAACGTACTGCCCATGGAGCTGCTGGTCGTGTTCGGCGCGCTGGGCATGATGATCCTGGTGGAGATATTCAACCGCAAGTCCATCTACGGCAAGGCCTTCGTCGCCACGTCCAACGACCGCGACGCGGCCGGCCTGATGGGCATCAACACCGGCATGGTGATCACGTTCTCTTATGCGCTGTCGTCGTTGACCGCCGCGTTCGCGGGCGTCCTCGTGGCGCCGCTGACGTTGACGGGCGCCACGATGGGCGCGGTGCTGGGGCTGAAGGCGTTCGCCGTGGCGATCATCGGCGGCCTGTCCAGCGGGATGGGCGTCGTGGTGGGCGGGCTGATCCTGGGGATCGCCGAGACCACCACCGGTTTCTATATTTCGACGGGGTACAAAGACGTGCCGGGATTGGTGTTGCTGCTGCTCGTTCTGACCTTCAAGCCCGCCGGCCTGTTCGGCAAGACCGCGATCAAGAAGGTGTAAGCGATGAAACCCTTGCACCTATTGCTGTCCGTCGTCGCCGTCGCCTGCCTGGCGGCCGTGCCGCTGGGCGTGACCAACACGTATTACCTGCACCTGATCGAAACGATCATGATCTATTCGATCCTGCTGTTCGGGCTCGATATCGTGGTGGGCTACACCGGCCAGGTGTCGCTGGGCCATGCCGGGCTGTTCGGCATCGGCTCGTACGTCGCCGGCGTGCTGTTCTTCCATTTGCAGATGCCCATCTGGGTGATCCTTCCCGCCGCCATCCTGATCGCCGCGGCGTTCGGCGCGGTACTGGCGCTGCCGGCGCTACGGGTCACGGGGCCCTACCTGGCCATGGTGACGCTGGCGTTCGGCACCATCATCCAGATCCTGATCAACGAGATGACCTTCATGACCGAAGGCCCCTTGGGCATCAAGATCCCAAAGCCGTCCATCGGCGGACACATCCTGACGAAAAGCGAGTACTTCTGGCTGGTCGGCGCGCTGCTGGTGATCTCGCTGATCGTCGTGCACCGCATCCTGAAGTCGCACCTGGGCCGCTCTTTCGAGGCCCTGCGCGACAGCCCGATCGCGTCCGACTGCATGGGCGTGTCGGTCTACCGGCACAAAGTGTTCGCCTTCGTGATCAGCGCCGGTTTCGCCGGTCTGGCGGGCGCGCTGTACTCGTATTCGGAACAGTACATCTCGCCCAACACGTACAACTTCGAACTGACCATCCTGTTCCTGCTGGCCATCATCATGGGCGGGCGCAAGAGCCGCACGGGCGCCCTGCTTGGCGCGTCCATCATCGTGCTGCTGCCCAAGATGCTGGACGACATCGGCACCTTCCGGCTGATCGCGCTGGCGGTCGCCATCCTGGTGACGGTGGGCAGCATCATCGCGGTGTCCAAGGGCCGCGCCGAACCCCGGCGAGTCGTGGTGCCCGTCGTCGGCACCATTGTGCTGGCGGTGTTCTCGTATTGGCTGGAAGCCGTCACCGACTGGCGCCTGACCATCTTCGGCGCCATGATCCTGTTCGTCGTGTACTACCTGCCCGACGGCATCGTCGGCTTCGTGCGCAACCTGTTCTTCTCGAACCGCCGCGCGGCCCTGGCGGTCAAGTCGGACCTGGTGAAGGCGCAAGAGGCCGTGCCCGACGCCGTGGCCGGCAAGGGCGAGACGCTGCTGACGGCCAAGAGCGTGCTGATGCAGTTCGGCGGCCTGAAAGCGCTGAACGAGGTCGACCTGACCATCAAGCGCGGCACCATCCACGGGCTGATCGGCCCGAACGGGTCCGGCAAGAGCACCATGATGAACGTGCTGACCGGCATCTATGTGCCGACCGCCGGCGCGGTGGAGTTCTCGGGCAAGTCGCTGGTCGGCCTGGCGCCGGCGGACATCGCCGCCGCCGGCATCGCCCGCACGTTCCAGAACGTGCAATTGTTCGGCGAAATGACCGCGCTTGAAAACGTGCTGGTAGGCCTGCACCACACTTTCACCACGGGGCTGGCCGGCATTGCGCTGCGCACATCGAAGTGGAAGGGTGAAGAACAAGGCGCCCGGGCCCGCGCGATGGCGCTGCTGGAGTTCGTGGGCCTGGAATCGCTGGCCAGCGAAGAAGCCCGCAACCTGCCCTACGGCAAGCAACGCCTGCTGGAAATCGCCCGCGCGCTGGCGCTGGACCCGCAGCTGCTGTTGCTGGACGAGCCCGCGGCCGGCCTGACCGCGCCCGACATCGTCGAGCTGCTGGCCATCATCCGCAAGGTACGCGACCACGGCATCACGCTGATCCTCATCGAACATCACATGGATGTGGTGATGGGGGTGTGCGACACCGTGTCGGTGCTGGACTTCGGCCAGAAGATCGCCGAGGGCCTGCCGAACGAAGTGCAGAGCAACGCCAAGGTTATCGAGGCGTATCTGGGCGGCGCGCCCGCCTGACGCCAAGAGGACGACAAGATGCTATCGATCAAGAATCTGGAAGCGGGTTACGGCAAGGTCAAGGTGCTGCACGGCATCAGCATGGAGGTGCCGAAGGCGAAGGTAGTGACGCTGATCGGCTCCAACGGCGCCGGCAAGACCACCACGATGCGCGCGCTATCCGGCATGATCCGCCCCACCGCGGGCGAGGTCACGTTAGGCGGCAAGCGCATCGACGGCCTGGAATCCCACCGCATCGCGCGGCTGGGCCTGGCCCATTCGCCGGAAGGCCGCCGCGTGTTCCCGACCCTGTCGGTGACCGACAACCTGCTGCTGGGCGCCTTCCCGCGCCTGACCGGCAGCCGCCCCAAGGGCGACGTGCAGGCCGACCTGGGCCGAGCCATGGACCTGTTCCCGCGACTGAAGGAACGCCGCGAGCAGTTGGCCGGCACCCTGTCCGGCGGCGAGCAGCAAATGCTGGCCATGGCCCGCGCCGTGATGCTGAACCCCGAACTGGTGCTGCTGGACGAACCATCGATGGGGCTCGCCCCGATCCTGGTGGAGGAAGTGTTCCGGATCATTGCGCGGTTGAAGGACGAAGGCGTGACGATGCTGCTGGTGGAACAGTTCGCAGCCGCCGCCCTGAATGTGGCGGATTACGGGTACGTGCTGGAGAACGGGCGGATTTCGGTGCATGGCAGCGCGGAGAAACTACGTGGTGATCCGGCGGTGGTTGCGGCTTATCTCGGGGGTGGGCATTAGAGGGTGATTTTTGTGCGGGTGTCAGTGTTCTTAGGCCGCCCGGCACGTGGGGCTTACGCGGCGTCTTGCGTCGTGATGATCCTCCCCCATCGAATCATGCCCGCATGATGGGGTGCGCGCGATGACGGACATCGGTCTCGTGACGGATTTGCCGCGCGCAAGCGGCCACCGCCACGACGCATCAACGGCGCGTATGCCGATTGCGCGCCGCCCGGGCGGCCGCAAGTCGGCGGGCAACGCAAGTCTCGTCATTGAACCGCGGTCTAGCGGGGCAACGAACCAAGACGGCGGCAGCCCGTCGGCAGGGTCGGCCTGACGGCACGCAACCTCGATGCGCCCGAGGGAATCCGAAGGGAGCCGAAGGCGTACGAGGATGACAACGGGGAAGTCCGGAGCGAAGGCTCCGGACCGCAATCGTGGGCGCGCGCCGTCAGGCCGACCCCGCCGGCGGGCGACCTGCGAAGATCCGCCACCCGCCCCAAACCAAGCAACGATCAAACAATCGTCAACGTCACATCAATATTCCCGCGCGTAGCATTCGAGTAAGGGCAAACGATATGCGCCGCCGCCACCAGCTTCTCAGCCAGCTCACGCTCCATTCCCGGCAACGCAATCTTCAATTCGACTTCGATTCCGAATCCCGTCGGGATCGGTCCGATGCCAACAATCCCGTTCACCGACACGTCCGCCGGGATCGCAATCTTGTCGCGGCCGCCGACGAACTTCATGGCGCCCAGGAAGCAGGCCGAATAGCCCACTGCGAACAGTTGTTCCGGATTGGTGCCGGCCGCGCCTGCGCCGCCCAGCTCGCGCGGCGTCGTCAGCTTGACGTCCAGATTGCCGTCATCACTGACGCCACGGCCTTCACGGCCGCCGGTTGCGGTGGCATTGGCGCGGTAGAGGACTTTTTCGATAGACATGGTGCGTTTCCTTTTAAGGATTAAAGTTGAACTGCCTCGCCTGGCGGGCCCTCCCGCCGCGGCGCTTACCGATGACCTGCCCACTGCTTTCGTATATCAATAGCACACAAATATATCGTGCACTATTTATTAGACCGAAGGATGACAAGCGCCACCCTGCCCTTCAAACACTGTCGACCAGCTTCTCCCGCAGCGCATGCAGCGTCTTCATCATGCCCTGCGCCTCATCCAGCGTGCATTGCGCGGCGCCCGCGATCGCGTGGGGCACGGATTCCGCCTGCTCGCGCAGGTCGCGGCCTTGCTTGGTCAGCGACACGATCACCTGGCGCTCGTCGTCCACCGCCCGCTTCCGGCTGACCAGGCCCGCGGCTTCCAGGCGCTTCAACAGCGGCGTCAGCGTCGCGGAATCCAGGAACAGGCGGTCGCCGATATCCGTCACCGTGATCTCGTCGCCCTCCCACAGCACCAGCATCACCAGATACTGCGGATAAGTCAGATCCAGCCCCCGCAGCAACTTGCGGTACACCTTGTTCATCGCCAGCGAAGTCGAGTACAGGGCGAAGCACAACTGGCTGTCCAGCAGCAGCGGGTTGAAGGCGCCTTTGGGTTTGGATCTGGATTTCATTGCGCAATATTAAATAGCGCACTATTTATCGTCAAGCTCTTTTTTGATGAAGACATTCCACCGCCTAGGCGGTGTGTTCGCCCTCGACCGTGCTGCGGTCGGATCCGTACAGTTTCAGGCCATCAAGATCCAGCACGCGGACGGCGCCGTACTCCACGTTTAACAGGCCCGCCTCTTCCAGCTTGCGCAGCGCCTGGTTCGCGCGCTGGCGCGACACCCGGGCCAGATAGCCGACTTCTTCTTGCGTAATCGTCAGGCGCATCCCCATGCCGGGATACAGCAACGGGTTGAAGAGCTCGGCCAGGCAGCGGGCCACCCGCGCGTCGGGATCCAGCAGACGGTCGTACTCCGCCTTGCCGATGAACTGCGCCACGCGCTCGTTCAATTGATGGAGCAGATAGCGGTTGAACGGGATGCTGGTGTCCAGCAACCAGTCGAACGTGGGCGCCGGCAGGCGCGCCACCACCGAATCGCGCAACGCCACGATGTCGTACTTGCGGACTTCGCGCTTCAGCAACGACCCTTCGCCGATCCAGCCGCCGGCGGGCACGCCGGTCAGCGACGCGACCTTGCCCTCGGCATTGCCGACCGACACCTTGACCAGTCCGGCCAGTACGCCAATCCAAGCCTGGGCGAGTTCGCCTTTGCGCTCTATGATCGATCCGGCAACGGCTTGCTGCACGGACAGGTCCCGCTCGACGCGCGTTTGCTGTTCGGCGTTGAGCAAGCGAAACCAGGCCGCGGCGAGTTGCAGGGAGTCGGCTAGCTGCATCGGGAATACCCTAAAAGTTCCTTGAATGTCGCGATGGTGACAGTTGGTAGCAACCCAACCTTATACCTTAACTCCTGCCGTAAATCTAAAACCAACTGGTCAAGCCCTTCATCGCCAATGCCGCTCCCGCGGATGCTGGCGCGATGTGCCCAAACCGGAGGAGACAACGTGGCACATTCATCGCCCGCATCTGCACAGGTGCCGGCGGCGCTGGACACCTTTCCAGCGCTGCTGTTCGCGCATGCCGAAGTTCGCGGGTCGCGGCCCGCGATACGTGAGAAAGATCTGGGGATCTGGCAAACCCTTACGTGGTCCGACGTGGCGGAGCATGTCCGACACGTAGCGAACGGCTTTGCCTCGCAGGGAATCCGGCCCGGCATGCACGTCGCCGTCATCGGTGAAAACCGGCCCCGCCTGTATATGGCGATGATGGCCGCGCAGTCGCTGGGCGCGATCCCCGTTCCGCTCTACCAGGATGCCGTCGCGCAGGAAATGGTCTACGTGCTGCAAGACGCCGAGATCAGCGTGGCCGTCGTGGAAGACCAGGAACAGGTCGACAAGATGCTGGAAGTGCGCGCGCAATGCCCGGCCTTGAAGCACGTGGTGTTCGACGACCCGCGCGGCATGCGCCATTACGCCGACCCCATGCTGATGTCGTACGAGCAGCTGGAAACGCTGGGCCAGGAATACGCGTCCCAGCACCCCGATTTCCTCGCCCGCGCCATCGCCGCCGTGCAGCCGCACGACCCGGCGGCCATGTTCTATACCTCGGGCACCACCGGCAAGCCCAAGGGCGTGGTGCTGACGCACCACGCCCTGATCGACCGCGCGCGCGCCGTGTCCGACATGGAGAAGCTGACCGACCAGGAAGACGTGCTGGCGTACCTGCCGCCCGCGTGGATCGGCCAGAACATGTTCTCGTACACGCAGCTGCTGGTCACGGGCTTCACCGTGAACCACCCCGAATCGCCCGACACCGTGTCAATCGACATGCGCGACATCGGCCCCACCTACTACTTCGCGCCGCCGCGCGTGCTGGAAGGGCTGCTGACGCACGTGATGATCCGCATGGAAGACGCCGGCTTCATCAAGCGCAAATTGTTCGGCGCCTGCATGAACCTGGCGCGGCGCGTCGGCACGAAGATCCTGGACGGGGAATCCGTCAACGCCTGGGACCGCCTGCGCTACGCGCTGGGCAACGTTCTGATCTACGGCCCGCTGCGCAATGCGCTGGGCATGAGCCGCGTGCGCGTGGCCTATACCGCCGGCGAAGCCATCGGCCCCGACCTGTTCGTCTTCTACCGTTCCATCGGCATCAACCTGAAGCAGCTGTACGGCTCGACTGAAACGTCCGTGTTCGTCTGCGTGCAGCCCGACGGCCACGTGCGCGACGACACCGTCGGCCCGCCGGTGGCAGGCGTCGAGATCCGGGTGGCGGACAACGGCGAGATCCTGGTCAAGAGCCCGGGGCTCTTCAAGGAGTACTACCGCAACCCGGACGCCACCGCCGAGGCGCGCAGCGCCGACGGCTGGTTCCATACGGGCGACGCGGGCTATCTGGACACCGACGGCCAGTTGAAGATCATCGACCGCGCCAAAGACGTGGGCAAGCTGGCCAACGGCAGCCTGTTCGCGCCCAAGTACATCGAAAACAAGCTGAAGTTCTTCCCGCACATCAAGGAAGCCGTGGCCTTCGGCGCCGACCGCGAAGACGTCTGCGCCTTCATCAACATCGACCTGGAAGCCGTGGGCAACTGGGCCGAGCGCCGCGGGCTGCCCTACGCCGGCTATACCGACCTGGCCGCGAAAGACGAGGTCTACCAGCTGATCGCGGAATGCGTCGAGCAGATCAATGCCGACCTGGCCACCGACCCGAAGCTGTCAGCCTCGCAGGTCAGCCGCTTCCTGATCCTGCACAAGGAACTGGACCCGGACGACGACGAGCTGACGCGCACGCGCAAAGTGCGCCGCGCCTTCATCGCGCAGAAGTACGGCGTGCTGATCGACGCGCTGTTCGGCGGCAAGCAATCGCAGTTCATCGAGACTGAAGTGAAGTTCGAAGACGGACGCTCCGGCAAGATCTCGGCCGACCTGAAGATCCGCCCCGTCAAGACGTTCCCCGCCCTCACTGCCAAGGCCGCGTAGAGATCATGAGCAACAACGACCGCGACCAGCGTATCGGCGACGTCATGCTGGACATGCAGAACATTTCCTTGTCCTTTGGCGGCGTCAAAGCGCTGACGGATATTTCCTTCAATGTGCGCGAGCACGAGATCCGCGCCATCATCGGCCCCAACGGCGCGGGCAAGAGCTCAATGCTGAACGTGATCAACGGCGTCTACACGCCGCAGCAGGGCGGCATCGCGTTCCGGGGCGAGCGCTTCTCGAAGATGAACCCGCGCCGCGCCGCCGAAATGGGCATCGCGCGCACGTTCCAGAACCTGGCCCTGTTCAAGGGCATGAGCGTGTTGGACAACATCATGACCGGCCGCAACCTGCGCATGAAGTGCGGGCTGCTGGCGCAAGCGTTCCGTCTGGGTCCGGCCGAGCGCGAAGAGACCCGGCACCGGGAGTTCGTCGAGAACATCGTCGACTTCCTCGAAATCCAGGCCTACCGCAAGACGCCGGTAGGCCGCCTGCCCTACGGCCTGCAAAAGCGCGTGGACCTGGGCCGGGCGCTGGCGATGGAGCCGCGCCTGCTGCTGCTCGACGAGCCGATGGCCGGCATGAACATCGAGGAAAAGCAAGACATGAGCCGCTTCATCCTGGATGTGAACGACGAATTCGGCACGACCATCGTGCTGATCGAGCACGACATGGGCGTGGTCATGGACATCTCGGACCGCGTGGTGGTGCTGGACTACGGCAAGAAGATCGGCGACGGCCGGCCGGACGAAGTCCGCGCGAACGAAGACGTCATCAAAGCCTACCTCGGCGTGTCGCACTAAGGCGGACAGACATGGGATTTTTTCTAGAGACCTTATTCGGCGGCTTGATGAGCGGCATGATGTATGCGCTGATCGGCCTGGGCTTCGTGCTGATCTTCAAGGCATCAGGCGTCTTCAACTTCGCGCAAGGCGCGATGGTGCTGGTGGCCGCCTTGTCGATGGCGCGCTTCTCGGAGTGGATACCGCGCTGGCTCGGCTTCGACAACATGATCCTGGCCAACGTGCTGGCGTTCATCGTCAGCGCCATGGTGATGTTCCTGCTGGCGGTCGCCATCGAACGCTTCGTGCTGCGCCACCTGGTCAACCAGGAAGCCACGACCTTGCTGATGGCCACGCTGGGCATCAGCTACTTCCTGGACGGCCTGGGCCAGATCACGTTCGGCAGCTCGGTGTATTCCATCAACGTGGGCATGCCCAAGGATCCGATGATGATCCTGGACACCGTCTTCGAAGGGGGATTGCTCATCAACCTGGAAGACCTGACGGCGGCCGTCATCGCGGCCCTGCTTGTGGCGGTGCTGGCGCTGTTCTTCCAGTACACCTCGACCGGCCGCGCGCTGCGCGCGGTGGCCGACGACCACCAGGCCGCGCAGTCCATCGGCATCCCGCTGAACCGCATCTGGGTGATCGTGTGGTGCGTGGCGGGCCTGGTCGCGCTGGTGGCCGGCATCATCTGGGGATCGAAGTTCGGCGTGCAGTTCACGCTGTCCACCGCGGCGCTGCGCGCGTTGCCGGTGGTGATCCTGGGCGGCCTGACGTCGGTGCCGGGCGCCATCCTTGGCGGCCTGATCATCGGCGTGGGGGAAAAGCTGTCCGAGGTCTACCTGGGGTCGCTCGTGGGCGGCGGTATCGAAATCTGGTTCGCCTATGTGCTGGCGCTGGTGTTCCTGCTGTTCCGTCCGCAAGGGCTGTTCGGCGAGAAAATCATCGACCGCGTGTAACCACCAGGCCCTCTAGGATAAAAACATGTTCTATCGCGAAAACGGCCAGTTCAAGACCAGCTACCGGGCCGACCAGCAGATCTTCCCGATCCGCCAGGACCGCATCTTCATCTGGCTGCTGCTGGCGGTGGCGTTCATCGCCGTGCCGGCGCTGTCGTCCGACTATCTGCTGCGCGCCATCCTGATCCCGTTCCTGATCCTGTCGCTGGCGGCGGTGGGCTTGAACATCCTGGTCGGCTATTGCGGCCAGATCTCGCTGGGCACCGGCGCCTTCATGGCGGTGGGCGCGTATGCGGCCTGGAACTTCGGCGTGCGCTTTCCCGGCATGCCGCTGGTGGTACAGATCCTGCTGGGCGGCTGCTTCGCCACCATCGTGGGCGTGCTCTTCGGCATCCCCAGCCTGCGCATCCGCGGCCTGTACCTGGCGGTGGCCACACTGGCCGCGCAGTTCTTCGTGGACTGGGCGTTCCTGCGCATCCCGTTCTTCACCAACTACTCGTCGTCGGGCAACGTGTCGGTACCGCCGCTGACGGCCTTCGGCCTGCCGGTGCAGAGCGCGCTGGAAAAGTACCTGTTCGTGCTGATCCTGGTGGTGGTCTTCAGCCTGCTGGCCAAGAACCTGGTGCGCGGCGCCATCGGCCGCCAGTGGATGGCGATCCGCGACATGGACGTGGCCGCCTCCGTCATCGGCATCCGGCCCATGTACGCCAAGCTCACCGCGTTCGCGGTCAGCTCGTTCATCGTCGGCGTGGCCGGCGCCTTGTGGGGCTACATCCATCTGGGTTCGTGGGAACCGCTGGCGTTCGACCTGACGCGCTCGTTCCAGCTGCTGTTCATGGTGATCATCGGCGGGCTGGGATCGATCATCGGCAGCTTCTTCGGCGCGGCCTTCATCGTGCTGGTGCCGGTGGCGCTGTCGAACATCCCGCACGCGCTGGGCATCCCGCTGTCGGTAGACACCGCGGCGCACATCGAGCACATGGTGTTCGGCGCGCTGATCGTGTTCTTCCTGATCGCCGAACCGCACGGGCTGGCGCGCTTGTGGAGCATCGGGAAAGAGAAGCTGCGCATCTGGCCTTTCCCGCACTGACCGCATTTTTGATTTCGCATTGATTTCTGCGGCCCGCGGCGCCACAAACGCCCGGTCCACATCCTGAATACCCGGCTCAAGACCGGGCCAATCCCGGTGTCCCAGGGTTTACTGCCCCAAACACCACGCAGGAGGTAAATGGAGATGAAGCGTCTTAACCTGAAGTTGGCGGCAGCCCTGGTGGCCGCAGCCGGCGCCATCGGCGCCGTGGCCACGCCGGCAATGGCGGCCGAAGAGCAGTTCGTTCCGTTGCTGGTGTATCGCACCGGGTCGTTCGCGCCGCTGGGCATTCCCTGGGCCGATGGCAAGCTGGACTATCTGAAGCTGGTCAACGAACGCGACGGCGGCGTCAACGGCGTCAAGATCACGTATGAAGAATGCGAGACCGCCTACGCCACCGACCGCGGCGTGGAATGCTATGAACGCCTGAAGGGCAAGGGCACGGGGGCCTCGGGCTTCGACACCCAGTCCACCGGCATCACGTTCGCGGTCAGCGACAAGGCCATGGTCGACAAGGTGCCCGTCGAAACGATGGGCTACGGCCTGTCGCAGTCGGTCGACGGCAGCGTGTTCGAGTGGAACTTCCCGCTCTTGGGCACGTACTGGACCGCGGCCGACGTGATGATCCAGGACATCGCCAAGAAAGAAGGCGGCATGGACAAGCTCAAGGGCAAGAAGATCGCCCTGGTGTACCACGACTCGCCGTATGGCAAGGAACCGATCCCGCTGCTGCAGAAGCGCGCCGCCAAGGAAGGCTTCGAACTGGTGCTGTATCCGGTGACGGCGCCGGGCGTCGAGCAGAAGTCCACCTGGCTGCAGATCCGCCAGGCGCGTCCGGCCTATGTGCTGTTGTGGAGCGCGGGCATCATGACGCCCACCGCCATCCGCGAAGCGCAGGCCAGCGGCTATCCGCGCGACAAGATGTACGCGATCTGGTGGGCCGGCTCCGAAGGCGACGTGAAAGACCTGGGCGATGTCGCCAAGGGCTACAACGCCATCACCGTGCACAACAGCGGCGCCGAACACGACAAGGTCTATGACGACCTGAAGAAGTTCGTCTACGACAAGGGCCAGGGTTCGGACAAGACGGCCAAGAACACGCTGGGCACCATCGCCCACACGCGCGGCATGATGATTTCGATGCTGCAAGTGGAAGCGATCCGCACGGCGCAGGAGAAGTACGGCAAGGGCAAGGCGTTGACGCCCGAGCAGGTGCGTTGGGGCTTCGAGAACCTGAACCTGACGCAAGAGAAGCTGGACAAGCTGGGCTTCGGCCAGATCATGCGCCCGGTCAAGACCTCGTGCAGCAACCACAAGGGCGACGATTGGGCCCGCATCGTGCAGTGGGACGGCGCCAAGTTCAAGGTCGCCTCCGACTGGTACCAGGCCGACAAGACCATCCTGGATCCGATGGTCAAGGAAGCCGCGGCCAAGTACGCCAAGGAAAAGAACATCACGCCCCGCACTTGCGAGAACTGATGTGAACCGGCGGCGGGCGCCTTTGCCGGCGCCCGCCGCCACCACGCCGCAGGAATCGTCATGACCGCTGCAACAACCGCCGCATCTACCGCTGCCCCCCTCCCCTCCGCCACCAGCGCGCCCACCGTGCTGCTCGACGTGAACGGGATCGAGGTGATCTACAACCATGTGATCCTGGTGCTCAAGGGCGTGTCCCTGCAAGTGCCCGAAGGCAAGATCGTGGCCCTGCTGGGCGCCAACGGCGCGGGCAAGACCACCACCTTGCGCGCCATCTCGAACCTGCTCAAGGGCGAGCGCGGCGACGTCACCAAGGGCCATATCCAGTACCGCGGCCAGCGCATCGAAAGGCTGTCCCCGGCGGAACTGGTCAAGCGCGGCGTCGTACAGGTGATGGAAGGCCGGCATTGCTTCGCCCACCTGACCATCGAAGAGAACCTCTTGACCGGCGCCTACACCCGCAGCATGAGCCGCGGCGACACGGCGGCCGCGCTGGAGCGCGTGTACCAGTATTTTCCGCGCTTGAAGCAGCGCCGCGGGAGCCAGTCCGGCTATACCTCGGGCGGCGAACAGCAAATGACCGCCATCGGCCGCGCGTTGATGGCCAACCCCAACATGATCCTGCTGGACGAACCGTCCATGGGCTTGGCCCCGCAGATCGTGGAAGAGATTTTCGAGATCGTGCGCGATCTGAACCAGCGCGAAGGCGTGAGCTTCCTGCTGGCCGAACAGAACACCAACATCGCGCTGCGGTATGCCGACTACGGCTACATCCTGGAGAACGGGCGCGTGATGATGGACGGCGCCGCGCTGGACCTGGCCCAGAACGAAGACGTGAAGGAGTTCTATCTGGGTATTTCCAGCGGCGAGAGAAAGAGCTTCCGCGACAACAAGTTCTATCGCCGCCGCAAACGCTGGCTGGCCTGATTCCTGGAGCGGCAACGCCGGTGTGGACCGGCGGCCCGCCGGCAACGACACCGCAGTAAGGCACACGAGAGGGTGCGATCCCATGTCCGAGTTTTTCGATGTCCTGGAAACCCGAGCGCCCGAGCAACGCGAGCGCGAGCTGATGGCCGCCTTGCCCGGCGCGATCACACGGGCGATGGCGCGCGCGCCGGCGATTGCCGAGCAGCTGCGCGGCATTGACCCCGCCACCATCACGTCGCGCGCGGCACTGGCCCGCCTGCCCGTGCTGCGCAAGCACGAACTGCTGGAACGCCAGCAGCACAGCCGCGACGATGCCGCGGCGCCCGCCGGCCCCGGCAAAGCCTTCGGCGGCTTCTCGGCGATCGGCTGGGGCGAAGCGATGCGCGTCTTCGCCTCGCCCGGCCCCATCTACGAACCGGAAAGCGCGCGCGCGGATTACTGGCGCTTTGCGCGCGCGCTGTACGCGGCGGGCTTTCGCGCCGGCGAACTGGCGTACAACTGCTTTTCCTACCACTTCACGCCGGCCGGCTCGATGATGGAGACGGCGGCGCACGCCGTGGGCTGCACGGTCTTTCCCGGCGGCACGGGCCAGACCGAACAGCAGGTGCGCGCCATCCAGGACCTGGCCCCCAGCGGTTACACGGGCACCCCCAGCTTCCTGAAGATCATTTTGGAGAAGTCCGACGAACTGGGCGTGAAGCTGGATTCGCTGCGGCGCGCGCTGGTGTCGGGCGAAGCCTTCCCGCCGTCGCTGCGCGACTGGCTGGCGGCCCGCGGCATCGAAGGCTACCAGGCCTACGGCAGCGCCGACCTGGGCATGATCGCCTTCGAGACGCCCGCCCGCCAGGGCCTGGTGCTGGGCGAAGACATCATCGTCGAGATCGTGCGCCCCGGCACCGGCGAACCCGTGCCCGACGGTGAAGTCGGCGAAGTGGTCGTCACCACCTTGAATCCGGACTATCCGCTGGTACGCTTCGGCACCGGCGACCTGTCGGCGGTCATGCCCGGCATCTCACCTTGCGGGCGCACCAATACGCGCATCAAGGGCTGGATGGGGCGCGCGGACCAGACCACCAAAGTACGCGGCATGTTCGTGCACCCGTCGCAAGTCGCCGACGTGGTGCGACGCCATCCCGAAATCCTGCGCGCCCGGCTCGTCATCAGCGGCAGCACGGGATCGGACCGCATGGTGTTGAAGGTGGATTCGCGCGTGCGCGGCGAAGAGCTGTCCCACCGCATCGCCGAATCGGTGCGCGACGTGACCAAGCTGCGCGCCGACGTGGAATGGGTGGACGCCGACGGCCTGCCCAACGACGGCAAGGTCATCGACGACGTGCGCACCTACGAGTAGCGCGCGTTCAGTTGCCCAGCGGCCGCGCCAGCCATTCGCGGCCGCGCAGCATGCCGTTCCAGTAGATCCACGGCAGCAACGTGGCCTTCAGGAACCAGGCGCTCTTGCGGGGCACGGTCGGGTCCAGCGGGAACGTGGGCAGCAGCTTGCCGCCGTAGCCGAACTCGGCCAGCACGATGCGGCCGCGCTCGACCGTCAACGGGCAGGAGCCGTAGCCGTCGTACGTGACCGGCATGGCGTGCCCTTCACGCACCGCGATCAGGTTCTCTGCCACGGTGACGATCTGCTTGCGCGCGGCGGCCGCCGTCTTGGCGTTGCTGGTGCTGATGCCGTCGCCCAGGCCGAACACGTTGTCGAACCGCACGTGACGCAGGCTGCCGGGGTCGACCTCGCACCAGCCCGCCGCGTCCGCCAGCGCGCTATCGCGCACCACGTCGTGCGGCACTTGCGGCGGCACGGCGTGCAGCATGCCGAAGGATTTCTCCATGCGCGACACGGCGCCATCGGCGCCCTTCACATCGAACCAGGCCTTGCGCGCCGGGCCGTCCACCGCCACCAGCGTGGAATTGAACGCCAGGCCAATGCCATAGCTTTCGACATAGCGCATCAACGGCGGCACGAAAGCCGGCACGCCGAACAACGCTGCGCCCGCCAGGTCGAATTCGACCTGCATGCGGTCCAGCACGCCGGTGCGGCGCCAATGGTCGCAAGCCAGGTACATGGCCTTTTGCGGCGCGCCGGCGCATTTGATCGGCATGGCGGGCTGGGTGAACAGCGCCTGCCCTTCCTTCATCGACCGCACCGTCTCCCAGGTGTAGGGCGCCAGGTCGTAGCGGTAGTTGGAGGTCACCCCGTGCTTGCCCAGCGCATCGGACAAGCCGTCGATCCTGTCCCAGGCCAGCCGCAGGCCTGGGCACACGATCAATTGCCGGTAGGTCACGCTGCCGCCATCCGACAGCCGCACGCGGTTCGCTTGCGGCTCGAACCCCGCCGCCGACGCGTGCAGCCATGTGGCACGCGACGGCATCACCGAACGGGTCGGGCGCACGGTCTTCTTCACGTCGAACGCGCCGCCGCCCACCAGCGTCCAGGCCGGCTGGTAATAGTGCTTGTCGCTGGGTTCGATGACGGCGATGCGCAAGTCCGGCCGGCGCCGCAGCAGGCTGGCCGTCACGCCGATGCCTGCTGCGCCTCCGCCCACCACCACCACATCGAAATCGGCGGATGTCTGTGCTGCTGACTGTGCCTGGGGCATGTCTGTCTCCGCGCCGGTCTACCGGCTGTTGAAATGCTCGAACGCCGAGAATACCCCCATGCCGGCAACCATCGCGGCCACGAAGATCAGCGCCTCGGTCACGCCCGCCGAAGCGGCCACCAGCGCAGGCCCCGGGCAGAAGCCCGCCAGCCCCCAGCCGGCGCCAAACGCCAGGCTGCCGGCGGCCAGGCGCAGGTCGATGCGGGTGGCGGCGGGCCAGCACATCGGTTCGCCGGACACGCTGGCGCGGCGACGGCGCAAGACGGCGAAGCCCGCCGCCGTGACCAGCACCGCGCCTGCCATCACGAAAGCCAACGACGGGTCCCAACTGCCGGCGACATCCAGAAAGCCCAGCACCTTGGCGGGGTTGGCCATGCCCGACACGATCAGGCCCAGCCCGAAGACGAGGCCCGACGCGAAGGCGATCAGCGCCGCCATGTCAGCCCGACGCCAGATGCCGCACGGCGTAGACCGTAGCGAAGCCGGCCGCCATGAACAACGCGGTCGCCGCGAACGAGCGCCGCGATCCCCGCGACAACCCGCAGACGCCGTGGCCGCTGGTGCAGCCCGACGCGAACCGGGTGCCGACGCCCACCAGCAGGCCGGCGGCGATCAAGCGCGGCGTGCCGGCCTCGACCGTAACCACCGGCAGCGCCGCCCCCAATTGGTATAGCCAGGGCGACGCGCACAGGCCCAACAGGAACGCCACACGCCACAGGCCGTCGCCCCGCGCCGGCAGCAAGCCGCCGAGGATGCCGCTGATGCCGGCAATGCGCCCCGCCCCCGCCATCAACAGCACGGCGGCGGCGCCGATCAGCAGGCCGCCGGCCGTGGCCGACGCCGGGGTGAAGGCGGACCAGTCCGGATTCACGCGAGTGACTCCAACGCGCGGCCGCAGTACAAACTGGATAGGGTTTTCATGACCTGGCTGACTTCGAAGCTGGCCATCTGGTAGTAGACGTACTTGCCGTCGCGGCGCGTCGTGACCAGCCCTTCGTCGCGCAGCACGCCCAGTTGCTGGGACAAGGTCGGCTGGCGGATGCCGGTCAGCGATTCCAGTTCGCTGACGTTGCGTTCGTTCTGCACCAGTTGGCACAGCAGCAGCAGGCGGTCTTCGTTCGCTAACGCTTTGAGCAGCGCGCAGGCCTGGGCGGCGGATTCCCGCAGGACGGCAAGTTCACAATCGGTCAGGGCGGCATTCATAAGGCGGGTAGACAATTCGAGCGTGAACGGATCATTATATTGACGGATAAATTATCAAACAATATTATTTAAATATATATATTGTTATCTGCCGGCGGCCATGAATCCCCACATACAAGCGTTCTTCGACCCCGTCACCGCCACCGTCACCTACGTCGTGCACGACGGCAGCGCCTGCGCCATCGTCGATTCGGTGCTGGACTACGACCCCAAGTCCGGGCGCAGCAGCACGGCCAGCGCGGACCGCGTGGCGGCCTACGTGCGCGAAAACGGGCTGACCACGCAATGGCTGCTGGAAACCCATGCCCATGCCGACCACCTGTCGGCGGCCCCCTACCTGCAACGGCAGCTGGGCGGAGTCATCGCCATCGGGCAGAGCATCCGCGCGGTGCAGGGCGTCTTCAAGCAGATCTTCAATCTGGAACCGGAGTTCCAGCTGGACGGCTCCCAGTTCGGCCACTTGTTCGCCGACGGCGAAACTTTCCGCATCGGCGCGCTGGAAGCCACCGCGATCCATGTGCCCGGCCACACGCCGGCCGACATGGCCTACCTGGTCGGCGACGCCGCGTTCGTGGGCGACACGATGTTCATGCCCGACGTGGGCACCGCGCGCTGCGATTTCCCTGGCGGCGACGCGCACCAGCTGTACCGGTCGATCCAGCGGCTGCTGCGCCTGCCCGGGGGCACGCGGCTCTTCATGTGCCACGACTACCCGCCGCCGGCGCGCGAAGTGTGTTGGCAGACCTCGGTGGCCGAACAGCGCGCCGCCAACATCCACGTGCACGACGGCATCAGCGAAGACGACTTCGTCGCGATGCGGACCCGGCGCGACGCCACCCTTTCCATGCCCACCTTGATCCTGCCCGCCATCCAGGTGAACATCCGCGCCGGCCATTTCCCGCCGCCCGAGGACAACGGGGTGCGCTACCTGAAAATCCCCATCGACGGGCTCTGATCCCGCCTGCCGCCCCTGCACTTGCGCAGCGGGCGCTTATCCCGCAAGATCGGCCGATCTCCCGATTGCCGATCAGACGGATCCCCCATGTTCGCAGAAGCCGAAGCCGACCCCAGCCTGTCCAAAGAGGAATTCAAACCGCTGGAGGCGCGGCTGCGCGTCGCCCTGCTCAACGCGCAATACCAGCGCCTGGAAAGAGCGGACAAGACGCTGCTTGTGGTGGTGGCGGGGATCGACGGCGCAGGCAAGGGCGCCACGGTCAACCTGCTGAACGAATGGATGGACCCGCGCCACATCAAGACGCTGGCCTATGGCCCGCCCGAAGGCGAAGAACAGGACCGCCCGCCGTTCTGGCGTTACTGGAAAGACCTGCCGCCCAAAGGCAGCACGGGCATCGTGTTCGGTTCCTGGTATGCGCCGCTGATTATCGAATCCGCCCGCAAGAAACCCAACCAGGAAGCCATCGAGGCGCAGGCCGCCGCCATCCGCCGCTTCGAAGCCATGCTGGCCGCGGAAGGCGTGCAGATCGTCAAGCTGTGGTTCCATCTGTCTGCCAAGGCGCAAAAGGAACGCGCGCAACGCCTGTTGGCCAGCCCCGAGACCTCCTGGCAGGTGAGCCCGGTAGATCTGAAAGTCCATAAGCGCTACGACCGCATCCGCGCAGGCGGCCAGATCGTGCTGAACCACACGGACAGCGGCCACGCGCCTTGGGTGGTCATCCCCAGCGCCGACGAGAACATGCGTTCGGCCCGCACGGCCGAAGCGGTGCTGGCCGCGATGCGCCAGCGCGGCGTGCCGCGCATTCCGCAATCGTTCCTGGCGCACTCCACCCCCGCCCGCATCGTCGACCGCCTGGGCGACCTGGATTACGAAGCCCGCGTCGACAAGGGCGACTACGAGTCCGAACTCGGCTTGCTGCAAGGCCGGCTGGCGCGTGCGGCGCGGTCCAAGAAATTCCTGGACCGTTCGCTGGTGCTGGTGTTCGAAGGGCAGGACGCCGCCGGCAAGGGCGGGGCCATCCGCCGCGTGACCCACGCGCTGGACGCCCGGCAATTCGACATCACGCCCGTGGCCGCGCCGAACAGCTACGAGCTGTCGCGCCCGTACCTGTGGCGCTTCTGGCGCCAACTGCCGCGCCACGGCCGCGTCGCGATCTTCGACCGTTCCTGGTACGGCCGCGTGCTGGTCGAACGGGTGGAAAAGCTGACGGCACCCGCCCACTGGCGCCGTGCCTACGCCGAGATCAACGACTTCGAAGGGCAATTGGCGGCAAGCGGCGCGATCGTGCTGAAATTCTGGCTGGCGGTGACCGCCGACGTGCAGCTCGAGCGCTTCAAAGAGCGCGAGAAATCGCCCTTCAAGAACTTCAAGATCACGCCCGACGACTGGCGCAACCGCGACAAATGGAAGGAATACGCAGCCGCGACCAACGAGATGCTGACCCGCACCGACGTCGCGCATGCGCCGTGGCATCTGGTGTCGGCCAACGACAAGCGCTACGCTCGCCTGCAAGTGCTACGACACATCGTCGAAGCGATGGAAGATCAACTCTGACACTGACAGGAGGCCTTGCGCCATGAGCACCGCCGATATCCGCCCCATCGTCGCCACCGACTTCGAACTCTGGCTGCCGCTATGGAAGGGCTACCAGGAGTTCTACCGCGTCAGCATCGACGACGCCGTCACCCGCAACACCTGGGCGCGCTTCCTGGACCCTGCCGAACCCATGCACGCGGCGCTTGCCTATGAAAGCGGCCGGGCGGTCGGCATGGTGCACTGGATCTTCCACCGCTCCACCTGGACGGCGGGCGATTACTGCTACCTGCAAGACCTGTATGTGGATCCGGACGTGCGCGGCACTGGCGCGGGCCGCAAGCTGATCGAACATGTCTACGCCCAGGCCGCCGCCAACAATTGCGCCCGCGTGTACTGGCTGACCCACGAAACCAACGCGACCGCGATGCAGCTGTATGACCGCATCGCGGACCGCTCCGGCTTCATTCAGTACCGCAAGGTGATGGCTTGAGCGCTCGCGACCCGAACTGCCCCCTGTGCCAGGAAGACGGCGGCACGCTGCTCTGGCGCGGCCCGCACCTGCGCGTGATCGAAGTCGGCGATGCGGACTACCCCGGTTTCACGCGTGTCGTCTGGAACGCGCATCTGGCTGAAATGACCAGCCTGTCCACGCATGGGCGCGACCTGCTGATGCGCGCCGTGTACGCGGTGGAAGAAGCGCAGCAATCGGTGCTGGCACCCGACAAGATCAATCTGGCCTCGCTGGGCAACATGGTGCCGCACCTGCACTGGCATGTGATTCCGCGTTGGCGCGGCGACCGCCATTTTCCGGATCCGATCTGGGCGGCGCCCCGCGTCGCGGCGGGGTCGGAACCCGCCGAATGGCACGACCGGCAGGCTCGCGCGCAGGCCCTGCTGCCCCGCTACCGCAATCGCGTGATCGAAGCGATGAACGCGCTGCTCATGCATTGAACGCCGACGCCGGCCGGCGCGGGCCCGGCCTCAGGCCACGCGCACGGGCCAGCCCAGCTCGGCCAGCCAATGGGTGTAGGCGTGTTCCACTTGGCCGGCGGTGCGCTCGGCCGAAAACAGGCCCTGGCCCCGGATAAGTTCACGGCCCGCGTCGCCCATGCGGCGGCGCATGGCCGAGTCGGCCAGCAGCGTTTCCAGCGCCGCCGCCAACGCGGCCGGATCGCGCGGCGGCACCAGCAGGCCGGTCACGCCCGCCTGCATGGTTTCCGGCACGCCGCCCACGTCCGTGCCGATAACGGGGACGCCCATCGCCGCGGCTTCGATGAACACCGTGCCCAGGGCCTCGCGATGTGTCGGCAAGGCGAACACGTCCAGAGCCACCAGCACGTTGCCGATATCCTGCCGGCGTCCGGTGAAATGCACCCGGTCCGCCAGCGCCAACGCCGACGCCTTCGCGCGCAGCTGATCGAACAACGGCATGCCGTCGCCCACCAGGACCAGGTGCGCCGACGGGAAGCGGACGGACACCCGATGGAACGCGTCGATCAGATCGCAATGTCCCTTTTCTGCCCGCATCACGGCCACGCAGCCCACCACCAGCGCATCCAGGGGCAGGCCCAGTTCGCGGCGCACGCAAGCGCCTTCGCGCACCTGCGGCAAGACGACCGGGGAATGGATCGTCGCGACCGACTCCGGCCGCGCGCCTCCATCCAGCAGTTGCTTCTGCACATAGCGGCTGACGGCGATGACGCGGTGCGCCAGCCATGTGTAGGCATAGAGGGAATTGATGGGCTTGGCCAGATGCCGCGTGCGCACGATCAACCGCGTGCCCGCCAGGCGGGCCGCGATGGCGGCCAGCACGGTATCGCGGCGGCTGTGGGTGTTCACCACGTCGAAGCGCCCCTGCCGCAGCAAGCGACGCACGAAAGCCACGCCGCGCACAAAATTGCCCGCGCCGTCCATGAGGATGCGGTGCACCGTGAACCCGGCCTCGCCCAGGCGGTCTCCGAGCTCGGCCTCGGGCTGGCAGACCAGTTCCAGATGATGGCCGCGGTCGCGCATGGCGATCATCTCTTTATAGATGCAGAATTCCTGCCCGCCAAACGACGTGGCGGCCTCGGTGTGCAGGATGCGCAGACGGGCGCCGGCGTGGCCGGCTTGCGGTTCAGCGGGGGTCGGCATCATGGCAAGACGGGCCTTCAGCGGCGTTAAGGTCGTTCCAGCTGCGGTTCTGCAGCAGCAGGTAGGCTTCGAGATAGGCGACGTCGTCCGGCTCAAGCGGCAATGCGGACGGCGGATGGCCGTCGGGCGCGCCCTCTGCCGCCGTCAAGTGGCCACCTGCCCACACGCGGATTCCGCCGGTGCGCGAAAAATCGAAGCGCGCCCCCTCGCGTTGCCACGTCAAAAGGCGCATGCTGGGCGCCAGCCGCCTCATGTGATAGCTGCCATGCGACGGCTGGCCGGCGGGCGCGTCCAGGGACGTTCCGACGTCGACCAGACGGCTCGTGGCGCCAAGCTTGGCGGGCGTGTAGAGGAGCACAGATAGGGAAGGCAGGGTCATGTGCTAGCAGGTGTCGCCAGGCGGCGTTGCTAGCCACGAACTGGTCAAAATGTTCAAGAGAGGCGCGATTTTTTTGAAATCGGTTGAAATATCTTTTACATACCAAGGCACCGAAGACCGGAATTTAATCGAAAGCCCTGCGAATGTCATCAGTACTCACCGCGATTCAGAATCGCGGAAATTTTGTCGATATCGACCCGATTTTGAAATAATTGACTGGAAAATAGCCGACGTTCGACGGAATAAGCCTGTCCCTGAAACTATGTTCAGTTAAAATTCAGCTTAGAAAGCCCGCCATCTTAACAAAATATGTCCAAGGAGACCGAGTGACCCAGCAGGTTCAGCCCCATTCCCGCCCCCCGTCATTCCTTCAGGCCTTCCTGCAGTCAGAAGCGCTGGGCGGCTACGTGCTAATGGCCGCCGCCCTGGTCGCCCTGATCATCGCCAACAGTCCAGCCGCGCCGCTCTACTTCGATGTGCTGGGAACCAAGCTGGGTTTCCAGACGGGCCCCGTGCTGCTCAAGGAAACCGTGCTGCACTGGATCAACGACGGCCTCATGGCCGTGTTCTTCCTGCTGGTGGGTTTAGAGATCAAGCGCGAAGTGCTGGACGGCCAATTACGCGGCGCGGGACGAATCATCCTGCCCGGGATCGCTGCCCTGGGCGGCATGGTGGCGCCAGCGCTGATCTATGTGCTGATCAACCTGGGCAACCCGGAAACCCTGCGCGGCTGGGCCATCCCCGCAGCCACCGACATCGCCTTCGCGCTGGGCATCCTGGCGCTGCTGGGCAGCCGCGTGCCGACGTCCCTGAAGATCTTCCTGACCGCGCTGGCGATCCTGGACGACCTGGGCGCCATCGTCATCATCGCGCTGTTCTACACCTCGCAACTGAAAGTCTTCGCGCTGGTCATGGCCGGCGCGTTGCTGGCCTGTCTGTTCTGCCTGAACCGCGCGGGCGTGCTGCGCCTGACGCCATACCTGCTGATCGGCGCCGTGCTGTGGTATTTCGTGCTGAAGTCCGGCGTGCATGCCACCCTGGCCGGCGTGGCGCTGGCGCTGACGATCCCGCTGCGTCCGCGCAACGCGGGCAAGCCGGAAGCGCATTCGCCGCTGCATGATCTGGAACACGCGTTGCACAAGCCCGTGGCGCTGCTGATCGTGCCCATATTCGGCTTTGCCAACGCCGGCGTGTCCTTCGCCGGCATGGGCCTGGACAGCCTGGCGCAGCCTGTGCCGCTGGGCGTGGCGCTGGGCCTGTTCCTGGGCAAGCAGCTGGGCGTGTTCGGCTTTGCCTGGCTGGCCATCAAGACAGGCGTCGCCAGCCTGCCGCGCCATGCCACGTTCACGCAGTTGTACGGCGTGGCGCTGCTGTGCGGCATCGGCTTCACCATGAGCCTGTTCATCGGCGCGCTGGCCTTCTCCGACGCGGCCACCGTAGACGCCACCAAGATCGGCGTACTGACGGGATCGCTCGCCTCGGCGCTCATCGGCTTCCTGCTGCTGCGCCTGGGCGGCACACCCGCCGAACACGCGCCGCCGCGCTGAATCCGGCCCGGCGGGCGTTGCGGCGCTAGCGCCTTTCCGCAGGCTCCGTCTGCTGGCAGTCGCGCGCGCCGTTTGCGATCGCCTGTGCCAGCCGCTTGATGACTTCGGGCCGGGCCAGGCGGCGCTCTTCGTCCGGATTCACGATCACGCCCACCTCCACCAGCACGGCGGGCACGGGCGCGGTCTTCAGCACGGCCAGGCCGTCGAACCGGTGCACGCCCAGCCGGCGGTCGAGCAGCGGCCGGTTCTCACCGGCGATCGGTTCCGCGTGATACAGCGAAGGCTTCTCGCCCGCGGCCACCAGTTGCTCGCCGATGGCCCGCGCGCAGCGCAGGCTCTGTTCATACTTGGGATTGCGTTCGGACACGAACACGGCGAAGCCCGCGAACTCGCGTTGGCGGCCCGCGTCGATGTACTTCTGCTGCATCGAATCGTGATGGATCGAGACGAACAAATCCGCTGTCGGCGCCACACGCGAACGCTGGCCCAACGCCACCTCCGCGCCGTCGGCCGCCACCTGGGTCACGCGGTCGCCTGCCGCGCGCAGATCGGCCGCTACCAGATTGCTGACGTCCAGGTTGTACAGGTATTCCACCCGCCCGCTCGCGCCCGTCGCGCCGGGCCGGCTGACCGTATGTCCGGTATCCACGACGATATGCGCGGCCTGCGCCGGCAGCGCCGCCAGTGAAGCCGCCGCGCAGAACGCCACGCGGGCCGCGGTCCATGAAAAACGACGAACGAGAGTTGTTGCCACGCCGATGACCGCCTGGAAGAAGTGTCGGCGCAAGGGCAGAGCCCGGCCGCCGGGAATGAGCCAGATGTTACCGGCATCCGGCGCGCCGCAGGCGTTCAGGCGGCGCTCAAGCGGAAGGACTACCATCAAGATTCCCTACCCGGAGGTTGCAACATGAGCCAATTGAATGGAAAAGTCGCCGTGGTGACCGGCGCGGCCAGCGGCATCGGCAAGGAAATCGCCCTGACCCTCGCGCGTGCCGGCGCGACCGTCGCTATCGCCGACCTGAACCAGGCCGGTGCGGACGCGGTGGCCCGCGACATCGAGCAAGCTGGCGGCAAGGCCATGGGCGTGGCCATGGACGTCACCAGCGAAGACGCCGTGAACCAGGGCATCGACAAGGTCGCGGCCGCGTACGGCGGCATCGACATCCTGATCTCGAACGCCGGCATCCAGATCGTCAACCCGATCGAGAACTTCGCCTATTCGGATTGGAAGAAGATGCAGGCCATCCACGTGGACGGCGCCTTCCTGACGACCAAGGCGGCGCTCAAGCACATGTACCAGGGCAACCGGGGCGGCGTGGTCATCTACATGGGTTCCGTGCATTCGCACGAAGCCTCGCCGCTGAAGTCGGCCTATGTAGCCGCCAAGCACGCGCTGCTGGGCCTGGCCCGCGTGCTGGCCAAGGAAGGCGCGGCGCACAACGTGCGTTCGCACGTCATCTGCCCGGGCTTCGTGCGCACGCCGCTGGTGGAAAAGCAGATCCCCGAGCAGGCCCGCGAACTCGGCATCAGCGAAGAGGACGTGGTGAAGAAAGTGATGCTGGGCGACACGGTGGACGGCGTCTTCACGACCGTCGAAGACGTGGCGCAGACCGCGCTGTTCCTGTGCGCCTTCCCCAGCGCGGCCTTCACCGGGCAATCGTTCGTGGTCAGCCACGGCTGGTACATGCAATAGACGAGCGGATGCGCCGAAGTTGATACCCTTATGCCGTTGGGCCGGGCGCGGCGTTGCGTACCGGCCGCCATTGGCCTGCATGCAGGCATAAGGAATCCCATGTCTTTCAGCTCTGACGCCTGGGCGCGCAACGCCGCGCTCTACGAAAAAACGCGCGACATGCCGTTCAACCGGGAGCTGGCCAGCGGCCAGCTCGACGAGAACGCGTTCAAGCACTACATGATCCAGGACGCGCACTACCTGGTGGCGTTCGGGCGCGCGCTGGCGATCGCGGCCGCCAAGGCGGACGACGCAGACGGCGTGGTGCAGTTCGCGGATGCGGCCAAAGGCGCCGTCGTGGCCGAACGCAGCTTGCACGCCGGTTTCATGAAGCAGTTCGGCATCGACGCCGCCACCTTCGAGGCCACGCCGCTGACGCCCGCCAGTCACCACTACACCAGCTTTTTGATCGCCACCGCCTGGAGCGCGCCCTACCCGGTGGCGCTGGCGGCGCTGCTGCCGTGCTTCTGGATCTACGCCGAGATCGGCCGCGAGATCCACGCGCATGCGGCGCGCCCCAACCCCTACGCGGCATGGATCGACACGTACGCCGGCGACGATTTCCACGCGCTGGTGCGGGCAGTGATCGCCTCGGTGGACCGCGCCGCCGAGACCGCGTCGGCACACACGCGCGAGGCCATGCACCAGGCCTACACGCACGCCGCCCAGCTGGAGTGGATGTTCTGGGATTCGGCTCACCGCCAAGCCGGCTGGCCGGTCTGAGTCCAGAATGGACCGGGGCGCGCGTATTCCGGCACGCCGGCTATGCCAAAATCGCGCCCATGCCGATCGATAACCGCCTCGTTCCCCACGCCCTTGCCGCCCAGACGGCACAACTTCCCGACGCCTGGGCCGCCGCCTTCGCGCACCGCGCCGTCGCCGACGCGCTGGCCGCGGTGACCGCCCACGTCGAAAAGCGCCTGGCCGAGGGCGCCACGGTCTATCCGGCCACCCCGTTCCGCGCCCTGCACGGCCTGGCGCCGTCCGACGTGCGCGTGGTGATTCTGGGTCAAGATCCCTATCATGGCCCCGGTCAGGCACAGGGCATGGCGTTCTCGGTGCCCGACGATTGCAAGCGCCCGCCCAGCCTGCGCAACATCTTCAATGAGATCGCGCAGGAATTCCCCGGCACGCCGGTGCCACAGGGCAACGACCTGAGCCCCTGGGCAGACCAGGGCGTGCTGCTGCTGAACACCGCGCTGACCGTGGAAGACGGCCAACCGGCCTCCCACGCCAAGCGCGGCTGGGAAACCGTGACCGACGCGCTGATCTCGCTGGTCGCCCATGACCCCTCGCCCAAGGCCTTCCTGCTGTGGGGCGCCCATGCGCAAGCCAAGCGGTTGTTGCTTCCTGACAACAGCGGCCATCTGGTCCTGATGTCCAACCATCCCTCCCCGCTGTCGGCCCGGAGGCCGCCCGTGCCGTTTCTGGGCTGCGGCCACTTCCACGCGACCAACGACTGGCTCGCCGACCAAGGGAAAAACCCTATTGATTGGGGACTGGACAAAAAAATAATTCCCCTGCAAGGCGAATTCGGGTTATGATCGTCGCACTGCACAAAACGAGTTCGGCATTTACCGCCTTGATTTAGCGGAATTTTCTGCAGTCTGCCGGGCAATCTACGCCCCGGCCCCATGCCGAACTATCATCGATTCCTGACCTCCTTTCCTTTCGCCCTGCGTTCCACTCTGTATACGAGAACGCGCCATGCGCACGGTTGATTCGGTCGGCACGATGCTCCATCAACCGTCGCCTGGATCCGGCCGCCTAATCCCCTGGCCCGACCAAGCACTGCGTCGCATTGATTGCGGCAAGGGAAAGTAATGTCTTTCGAAAACCTGGGTCTCGCACCCGCTCTGTTGTCGGCCGTCCAAGAAGCTGGCTTCAGCACCCCCACCCCCGTCCAGGCCGCTGCCATTCCGCAAGCGCTGGCCGGTCACGACCTGATGGTGTCCGCGCAAACGGGTAGCGGCAAGACCGCCGCCTTCATGCTGCCGGCCCTGCATCGCATTGCCCAGATGCCCGCCAATAAAGGCGTCGGCGTGCAAGTGCTGGTCCTGACCCCGACCCGCGAATTGGCCCTGCAAGTTACCGAAGCGACCGATACGTATGGCCGCAAGCTGGCTGACCTGCGTACGGCCACCGTCGTGGGCGGCATGCCTTACGGCGCGCAACTGAAGGCGCTGTCGCGCCGCGTGGACGTGCTGGTTGCCACCCCCGGCCGCCTGATCGACCACCTGCAATCGGGCCGCGTCAAGCTGAACACCGTGCACACGCTGGTGCTGGACGAAGCCGACCGCATGCTGGACATGGGCTTCATCGAAGATATCGAAACCATCGTCAGCCGCCTGCCGGAAGACCGCCAGACGCTGCTGTTCTCGGCCACGCTGGACGGCACGATCGCCAAGCTGGCTGCGAAAATGATGCGCGACCCGCAACGCATCGAATTGGCCGGCGCCAAGGAAAAGCACACCAACATCACGCAAAGCCTGCTGTACGCGGACGATGCCAGCCACAAGATGCAATTGCTGGATCACGTGCTGCGCGACGCCAAGCTGGACCAGGCCATTGTCTTCACGTCGACCAAGCGCGGCGCCGATGACCTGGCCGACCGCCTGGCCGACCAGGGTTTTGCCGCCGCCGCCCTGCACGGCGACATGAACCAGCGCCAACGTACCCGTACGCTGTCGCAATTGCAACGCGGCCAACTGCGCATCCTGGTCGCCACCGACGTGGCCGCCCGTGGCATCGACGTGCAAGGCATCAGCCACGCCGTCAACTTCGACCTGCCGATGCAAGCCGAAGACTACGTGCACCGTATCGGCCGTACCGGCCGCGCCGGTCGCAGTGGCCTGGCGTTCACGCTGGCCACGCACTCCGAGCGCCACAAGGTCCGCCGTATCGAGCACTACATCGGCCAAACGATCACGCCTGAAGTGATCGCCGGCCTGGAACCCAAGCGCACGCCGCGTCCGTCGGCCGGCGGCAGCGGCGCCCCGCGCGGCGGCAAGCCGTTCGGCAAGCGTCCTGGCGGTTTCGGTGGTTCGCGCCATGAAGGCGGCTACCAAGGCAACCGCGAAGGCCGTTCTTTCGGTGGCCCGCGTGAAGGCGCTGCCCCGCGTGGCGAGTTCAAGCCGCGTGAAGGCGGTTACCAAGGCAACCGCGACGGCGCACCGCGCGAAGGCGGCTACCAAGGCAATCGTCCTTTCGGCGACCGCCCGGCCCGTTCGTTCAGCGACCGCCCCAGCTTCGGTGATCGTCCCCAGCGCGAAGGCGGCTACCAGGGCAATCGTCCCTTCGGCGACCGTCCCCCGCGTGAAGGCGGCTTCCGTGGCGGCGACCGCGATGCGCGTCCCAGCTTCGGCGGCGACCGTCCCAGCTTTGGCGACCGCCCCCAGCGCGATGCCCGCCCGTTCAGCGAGCGTGCTCCCCGCGAAGGCGGTTTCCGCGGTGGTGACCGTGACGCCCGTCCGAGCTTCGGCGATCGTCCCAGCTTCGGCGACCGTCCCCCGCGCGAAGGCGGCTTCCGCGGCGGTGACCGTCCGGAAGGCGGTTTCCGCGGCGCCAAGCCCTCGTTCGACAAGCGCCCCGGCGGCCCCGCCAAGCGCTTTGCCAAGCCGGCTGACCGCCGCGGCTAATTCGCCCGCTTGACCCCAAACAAACCCCGCGCCTGTCGCGGGGTTTGTCTTTTGTAGGCGGCAAACACACGCAGCAGGGCCGTTCTTTTTTTGGGAAAATGCCGTAATGACCACGCCTTCTTCGACCATGCAACGTCCCGCCCCCGCCAACCTCCCC
>NZ_LZZS01000041.1 GCF_014170335.1 Achromobacter sp. UMC46 | reverse complement strand
GCTTACTTTGCCGTGGCGGGTGTTTTTGCCGCGGTTGCCGATTCGGCTGTTTGGGCCGCTTCCATGACTTCTGCCGGTGCGGATGTCTCTGCTTTTTTCTTCTTCTTTTTCGGCAGCGCCAGCATCGTGCCGCGGCACGGGGGGGTGCCGCACAGGCAGCGGTAGCCTTCCTTCAGCGCCTTGGTGATGCGGCCGTCCAGGACCAGGCCGTAGTCGTACGACAGTTCGGTGCCGCGCGGCAGGTCGCGCAGGGCGACGATGTAGACGCGCTTGCCGTGCTTGCCTTCCTGCGCCTCGCAGTTGGGTTCGCAGGAGTGGTTGATCCAGCGGGCGTCGTTGCCTTCGTCGCCGCCGTCGATCACGCGGCCGGAGCTGAGCGCGAAGAAGAAGGTGTGGAAGGGGTCGTCCGGGTTGGTCGGGTGGCGGCGGTCGGCTTCCTTGGCGCTGATGCGCGCGCCGCCGTATTCGATGATGCGCGTGCCCGCGGGAATCTTGCGGGCGGCGAAGACGCCGTTGCCGTGCAGCTTGGAGCGGCGGACGACATGCCAGGGCTTGATCGGGGTGTCTTCGGTGGTCATGGAGGGGGGGGTAGGCGGTGAGACGAAACAGAATTATATCGGCGCGTCTTTGACAGGACGACAGGCGTATAGTGAGCGCGCCTTGTCCTTACTTGATATTCATCATGATCGTCCGTCCGCGTCCCTCTGCGCTGGCCTTGTTCTTTATCTTGCGCGGCTCCATCATCCCGCGCATTTTCAGCCGGATCCTGGTCATTACGCTGCTGGCCTGCGTGGTGGTGTGGATGTACCACCGCCAGCTGTTTTCGCCCGCGCACCTGACCGCGGTGCCGTTCTCGCTTTTCGGCCTGGCGCTGTCGGTCTTCATGGGCTTTCGCAACAACGTCTGCTATGACCGCTGGTGGGAGGCCCGCAAGCAGTGGGGCGACCTGATCGTGCAGGCGCGCAGCCTGGCGCGCGAAAGCGCGGTACTGCTGGCGGCCAGCACGGCCAACCCGGTGCAGGAACGGCTGGTGCGGCGCTGCATCGGTTTCGGGTACGGCCTGGCGGCGCGCTTGCGCGGCCAGGACATGGTGGAGGCGGTGCGCCCCTGGGTGCAGCAAGACGAGCTGGATACGCTGGCCGGTTGCCGCAATGTGCCGGACGCCCTGCTCATGGCGATCAACCGCGATCTGGCGTCCTGTCTGCGGCGCGGCGAACTCACCGACATCCTGTATCAAGGCCTGACCCAGCGCGTGGCGCAATGCGCCGCCATCCAGGCTGCCTGCGAACGCATCAAGTTCACGCCCTGCCCGTTCGCCTATTCCCTGCTGCTGCACCGTACGGCGTGGCTGTTCTGCCTGTTGCTGCCGTTCGGCCTGGTGGGCACGCTGGAATACCTGACCCCGGTGGCGGTCATCATCATCGCCTACACCTTCTTCGGGCTGGACGCGCTGGGCGACGAGCTGGAAGACCCCTTCGGCCTGGAAGAAAACGACCTGCCGCTGTCGGCGCTGGCCCGCGTGATCGAGATCGATCTGCTGGAAGGCCTGGGCGTGCGCCCATTGCCCGAGGCGGCCGAACCGGTGGGCTACGTGCTGCGCTAAGGCCGGTTCAACCCGGCCGGATCAACCCGCCGGCCCCATCAGCGGCAGCATGGTTTCCTTCAGGCGGCGCAGCACGAAGCAGGATTTGCTGTGGCGGATGCCGGGGATGCGGTAGAGCTGTTCGCGCAGCAGGCGTTCGTAGTCGCGGGTGTCGCGCACGGCGATGCGGATGTAGTAGTCGTAGTCGCCCGACACCAGAAAGGCCTCCAGCACTTCGGGGATGGCCGCCAGCGCGCGGCCGAACTCGTACAGCGTTTCCTCGCTGTGACTCTCCAGCGTGACGTGCACGATCACCGTGTCCATGAAGCCCAGGCTGGCCGGATCGATGTCCACGGTGTAGCCGCGGATCACCCCGGCGCTTTCCATGCGCTTGATGCGGTTCCAGCACGGGGTGGACGACAGGCCCACCGCCGCGCCGATGTCGTTCAGGCTGGCGCGCGCATTCTCTTGCAGCACCTTCAGAATGGCCAGATCAAACTTGTCCAGGTTCATTTTCTTTGATTCCTCCAAATCGAAGATAAATTTACTCTGTCCGGCCGGGAATCGTGGAAAAGAAGATAAAAATTCTTCCAGGCTCCGAATAAGATAGATAGCATGAACGATCGCCTGCACCCCACCGCCGCCGCCGCGCTTGCCGCCACTGAACCCGCCGTTTCGAACGGTGCGAAGATTCTGCTCGATACGCTGATTGCGCACGGTGTGGACACCGTGTTCGGCTACCCCGGGGGGGCGGTCCTGCCGTTGTACGACGCGCTGTATGCCGAGCCGCGCCTGCGCCATGTGCTGGTGCGCCACGAACAGGCCGCCGTGCACGCCGCGGAAGGCTATGCCCGCAGCACCGGCCGGACCGGCGTGGTGTTCGTGACATCCGGCCCCGGCATGGCCAACACCACGTCCGGCTTGTTGGACGCCATGTGCGATTCAATCCCGGTGCTGTGCGTCAGCGGCCAGGTGGCCACCGCCGCCATCGGCACCGATGCGTTCCAGGAATGCGACGCCATCGGCATCTCGCGCTCCGTGACCAAGTGGAATACGCAGATCCGCGCCGTGGACGACGTGGCCAACGTGGTGTCCCGGGCGTTCGAGCTGACCCGCCAGGGCCGTCCCGGCCCCGTGCTGGTGGACTTTCCCAAGGACGTGCAGTTGGCGGTGCCGCGCGATGCGGACGACGACGTGTCCGGCCTGCCCTCGCAGCAAAAGCTGGCCGCCCTGCGCGCGCGCCGCCAATCGGGCAAGCTGGCGCCCAAGTTGCCGCAATCGGCGGTACGCCGCGCGGCCGCGCTGATCGCAGCGGCCAAGCGCCCCATCTTCTACGGCGGCGGCGGGCTGGTGAACGCCGGCCCGGAAGCCTGCGAAGCGTTTGCCGACCTGGTCCGCCATACGGGGGCGCCCTGCACGCTGACCCTGATGGGCCTGGGCGCCTTCCCGGCGTCCAGCCCGCAGTTCGTGGGCATGCTGGGCATGCACGGCACGGTCGAGGCCAACCTGGCCATGCACAACGCCGACCTGGTGGTCTGCATCGGCGCCCGCTTCGACGACCGCATCACCGGCAAGATCTCGGAATTCTGCCCGCATGCGCGCAAGATCCATATCGACATCGACCCGGCGTCAATCAACAAGGTGGTGCGGGTGGACGTGGCGCTGGTGGGCGACTGCCTGCCGCTGGTGCGGGCGCTGCGCGCCGAGCTGGGCGACGAACCGATGGACGCGGCGCGCCTGGCGCCGTGGTTCAAGCGCATCGACACGTGGCGCAGCCAGGATTGCCTGGGTTTCACGCCCGCTGCCGACGCGATCCTGCCGCAGCATCTGATGGCGAGCCTGAACGCGGCGTTGTCCGGCCGCGACGCCATCGTCTCCACCGACGTGGGCCAGCACCAGATGTGGGCGGCGCAGTACCTGCGCTTCGACAAGCCGAACCGCTGGCTGACCTCGGGCGGGGCCGGCACCATGGGGTATGGCGTGCCGGCCGCCATCGGCGCGCAGGTCGCGCATCCGGACAAGACGGTGGTCTGCGTCAGCGGCGACGCGTCGGTGCTGATGAACATCCAGGAACTGTCCACGGCCATGCAGCACCAGACGCCCGTGAAGGTCGTGCTGTGCAACAACGGCTACATGGGCATGGTGCGCCAGTGGCAGGAGCTGATCCACGGCGGCCGCTACAGCCACAGCTACAACGCGTCCCTGCCCGATTTCGTGGCGCTGGCGCGGGCGTTCGGCTGGGGCGCGGCGCGGGTGGACGACCCCGCCAAGCTGGAGGCCGCGCTGGCCGAATGCCTGGCGCACGACGGCCCCTACTTCCTGGACGTGGCGGTGTCGGCGCAGGAAAACTGCTTCCCGATGATGCCCGCCGGCCACGGCCACCAGAAGATGATGCTGGCCGAAGGCGTCTGGTACCAGGACGAGACGACCTGATCCGGCCACCGTGCGGCGTGGGGGCCCTTACCCTTCAGAACTGAATCGACAGCCCGCCGTCCACGACCAGCACGTGGCCGTTCACATAGGAGGCGGCCGGGGACGCCAGGAATACCGCCGCGCCGGCGATTTCTTCCGGTTCGCCCCAGCGCCCTGTCGGATTGCGCGCCGCGATGCGCGGACCGACCTTGGGGTCCGCCACCATTTCCGCATTGGTTTCGGTGGCGAACGTGCCGGGGGCGATGGCGTTGCTGGTGATGTGGTGGCCGCCGAATTCCGTGGCCAGGGCCCGCACCATGCCCGTCAGGCCCTGCTTGGCCGCCGGATACACGGCATCACCCGCGCGCGCCAGCTCGCCCACCACCGACGTGATGGCGATCAGCCGTCCGCCGCCCTGGCGCACCATGCGCTCGGCCGAGAACTTGGCCAAGAGCATCCCGGCGACCAGGTCCGTGTCGATCAGCTCGCGGATTTCGGCCGGCGTGGTGTCCCGCAAGGTCTTGCGGTTACGCGCGCCCACGTTGTTCACCAGCACGTCCAGGCGCCCGTGCTCGTCGTCGATGCGCTGGAACGCGCGCGCCATGTCGGCGTCGTCGCTGACATCGAACGCCAAGGGATGCGCGTCCAGGCCGGTGGCCGTCAGGTCAGCCACCGAGGCGTCCACGGCCGCGGCGTTGCGCCCGTTGATCAGCACGCGCGCGCCACAGCCCGCCAGCGCCCGCGCAATGCAGAAGCCCAGCCCGCGCGCGGATCCGGTCACCAGCGCGACCTGTCCGGTCAGGTCGAAATTGCGCAGATAAGGTAGTGTCTTCAAGTCAATTCTCCGTCGGTCCTGCGCGTCGGGGACCGTTATTCCCTGAACTCGGGCGCCCAGTGCAGCAGGCGCCGTTCCAGCCAGGTCACACAATAAACCAGCGCGATGCCGACGATGGACAGCAGCGTCACGGCCGCGAACATGTCGGTGGCGTTCAGCGTGGCCAGCGCGGTGATCATCAGGTAGCCCATGCCGGTGGTGGACCCGACGAATTCGGCCAGCACCACGCCGATCAGCGCAAAGCTGATGGCATTGGGCAAGGCGGCGAACGTCCACGCCGCCGCCGTCGGGATCCGCACCCGCCACAGGATCTGGCGCGGCGAACCGCCCAGCGTGCGGCAGAAGTCCACCAGTTCGCGTTCGACGCTGCGGCCGCCCTTGTAGGTGTTGAAGAACACCAGGAAGAACACCACGAACCAGGACGTGACCACCTTGGACGCCAGCCCCAGGCCGAAGAACATGGTGATGAGCGGCACGAACGCGATGCGCGGCATCGAGTTGAACGCCACGATGAAGGGGTTGAAGACGTCGGCCAGGAAGCGGCTGCGGCTGAGCGTCATGCCGACGATGAAGCCGCTGCCCACGCCCACCACCAGCCCCACCATCGTGGCCTGCAGCGTCAGCCACAAGTGCGGCCAGACCGAGCGCGGCCCGGGTTGCATCCATTCCCATAGCCGCACCGCCACGCGCGACGGCTGGCTGATGAAGAAGGGGTCGAACAGCGTGTTCTGGGTGAACCAGGGAATGCGCGTCAGCGTCTCCCACGCGCCCAGGATGACGGCCAGGATCAGCACTTGCCACAAGGTGATGCGCACGCGGCGGGCGATGGCGGCGCGGCGGTCCAGCCGCAGCTGGTCCTGCAGGGAATCGGAGGTTTCAGTCGGGATCATGACGCAGGGGGATTCAGGCGGCGGCGCGGAACTGCTGGCCCAGCACGCTCCAGAGGCTTTGCACGTGGGCGACGAACTGCGGGGTTTCGCGCAGCGTGAAGACGTCGCGCGGATGCGGGATGCGGATGCGCTCGTCCAGCAGCACGCGGCTGGGCGGGCCGGACAGCACCACCACGCGCTCCGACAACAGGATGGCTTCGTCCAGGTCGTGCGTGACCATGACGATGGTCTGGCCAAGCTTGCGCCAGATCTCCATCAGCTCGCGGTGCAGATGGGTCTTGGTGTGCGTGTCCAGCGCGCCGAAAGGCTCGTCCAGCAGCAGGATGCGCGGTTCGACGGCCAGGCTCATCAAGAGCGCCACGCGCCGGCGCATGCCGCCCGACAGCTGGTGCGGGAAGGCGTCGGCGAAGGCGCCCAGGTGGCCCAGCTCCAGCAGTTCCGCCACGCGGCGTTCGATCTTGTCGGCGGCCACGCCCTGGAACTTCAAACCCAGGGCCACGTTCTTCCTGACGCTGAACCAGGGCAGCAAGGTGTCTTTCTGGAAGATGTAGCCCAGCGCGGGTGGCACTTGGCCGTCCACCACCTGCCCGTTCACGCGGATGGCGCCGGTGGTGGGGCGCAAGAATCCGGCGATCATGTTCAAGAGCGTGCTCTTGCCGCAGCCGGAGGGGCCGACGATGGACACGAATTCGCCCGCTTCGACCGTCAGGCTGACTTCGCCCACCGCATGCGTCGTGCCCTGGCGCGACTGGTAGGCCTTGCCGACTTTGTCCAGCGTGATCATCAGAGGCCCCGCGCTTTCCGCACGAATCCCATGTTCACGCATTTGGCGTAAGGCACGGTCTTGATCTCGTCGTTCGAGAACTGGCGGCCGTCGCCCATGATGGCCGTCATGCGGTTGTACGCGTCTTCGGTGATGATGTTGTCTTTCAGGAACACGGTGTCTTTGTAGACGCCCAGCGTCTTCTCGATAGCCGCGCGCGGGAAGGCGTTGAGGTAGTCGTCGTAGATGACGTCGGCGATGCCGGCGGCGCTGGTGGCGGTGATGAAGTCCTGCGCCTTGACCATGGCGGTCACGAAGGCCTGCACCACTTCGGGGCGCTTCTGGATGGTGTCTTCCAGCGTCAGTGCCGCGATGCCGGGCACGTCGCCGCCCATGAATTCATTCCACGAGGCCTCTGTCGTGGCGTCGAAAATGGGCACGCCCCAGCCTTCCTGGCGGGCCTGTTCCATCATGGACATGGTGGCCATGCTGGCCGACACCGAGCCGGTCTTCAGCGCGCCCAGCATCGTGGCCAGGTCGCCCAGCGGGCGGATGTCGACCTTGTCGGCCACGCCGGCCTTCTGCATCAGGTAAAGCGCCATCAGCCAGGTGCTGGACTGGGGCTGGGTGGCGCCCACGCGCTTGCCGGCCAGGTCCTTCAGCGACTTGATCTTGCCGCTGTCGAAGTCTTCGCGGCGGACGATGACGTTGGCATAGGTGAGCTTGCGGTCAAAGCCGAACACGAGCGTCGCGGGCTTGCCGGCGATGGTCAGCGCGGGGGCGGCGGTGGCCGCCGTGGCGCCGAACACGATCTGGCCGGCCGCCAGCAGCTGGTTGGTGCGCGGGCCGCTTTGCGAATTCAGGTATTCGACGTCCAGGCCGCCTTCACCGAAATAGCCCTTCTTCAGCGCCACGTAACCGGCCGCGAAAAAGGGGTCGATGCTGCCCTGCCCGTAGACGACGCGGCCCAGCTTGGGCTGCGCGAACGCCACGCGCCCGTTGAGCAGGCTGACGCCGGCCAGCGCCCCGGCAGCGGCCAGCACGCGGCGGCGGGTAGTGAAATCGGGGCGGTGGGTCATGTCTTCCTCGGGCGTTGGTTGGGTTGCAGCTGTTTGGCGTCAACAATACCCCAGCGTCTGCCGCCCAACAATGGAAAACGCCCGGTTGCCCGGGCGTTGGTCTGCTTCTGTGTGGTTGATGGGTTACGCGCGACAGGCGCCTGCGTTCTTGCGGGCACCTGCTTGCGCTTCACCCATCCTAGGATGCCGTTTTCTTCGGGGCGGCCTTCTTCACCGCTTTCTTGGCGGCGGTTTTGGTCGCCGTCTTCGTGGCAGTCTTAGTGGCAGTCTTCTTCACCGCGGCCTTCTTGGCCGGCGCCTTCTTCGCAGCGGTCTTCGTGGCGGTTTTAGTGGCCGTCTTTGCCGCCGTCTTGCCCGGCGCGCGGCCCGGCTTTTCAGGACGCGGCTCGAACTCGAAGCCGACCTTGCCGTCGGGCTGGCGCACCAGGAACGCCTTGAACTTGCGGTTGGTGCGGCTGGACACAAAGCCGTCCAAGAGGTCGGTGCGGCCGTCGGTCAAGAGCTTGCCCATCTGCTGGGCCGAGATCTCCTGCTGCAGGATGACCTTGCCAGAGCGGAAGTCGCAAGTCTTTTCGGGACCGACGGACTTTTCGCAGACGTAGCTCATGCCGTGTTCGAACACGCGCGACTGGCACTTCGGGCACGGACCCACCGGCGTGTGGCCGGAGAAGTCCACGGCTTCGGCGTCGTCTTCGTCGTTCTGGCCGAAGTCGAATTCCAGCTTGTATTCATCGCTGATGCGCAGGATGGCGGCAAACGGCCGGCCCATCTTGCTGATGAAGCCTTGCAGCGGACCGATTTCGCGCTTGGCCAGCAGTTCTTCGACTTCCGGCAGTTCGAACGTGCGGCCGCCCGGGTGCTTGCCGATAGAAAAATCGCAAGCCGTGCAGGCGAAGCGGCGGTAGTTCTCCTTCACCACGGCGCCGCACTTGGGGCACGGCGTCTGCAGCGTGGCGTAGTCGCCCGGGACCGTATCGCGCTCGTATTCCTTGGCGCGCTTGACGATGACTTGCGTCATCTGCGCGATTTCGCGCATGAAGGCCTCGCGGCCCAGGCCGCCCTGCTCGATCTGTTTGAGCTTGTGTTCCCACTCGCCCGTCAGTTCGGGCGAGGTCAGTTCGGTGACGTCCAGGCCGGACAGCAGCGTCATCAGCTGGCGCGCCTTGGCGGTGGGCACCAGGTCGCGGCCTTCGCGGCGCAGGTAGACCTCGTTCAGCAGGCCTTCGATGATGGCGGCGCGCGTGGCCGGCGTGCCCAGGCCGCGTTCGGACATGGCTTCGCGCAGCTCTTCGTCGTCCACCAGCTTGCCGGCGCCTTCCATGGCGGACAGCAAGGTGCCTTCGTTGAATCGGGCCGGCGGCTTGGTCGACAGGCCCACGGCTTCGACGTCCTCGGTGCGCACGGTCTCGCCATCGGCTACCGGGACCAGGTTGGCGTCTTCGCCCTGGGCTTCCTTGCCGTAGACGGCCAGCCAGCCCGGGGTGACCAGCACCTTGCCGTCGGTGCGGAAGCGGTGCCCCTGCACTTCGGTCAGGCGGGTAGTGACGCGGTATTCCGCGGCCGGGAAGAACACGGCCAAAAAGCGCTTGAGCACCAGGTCGTACAGCTTGGCCTCGGCTTCGCTCAGGTCGTGCGGGATCTGCAGCGTGGGGATGATGGCAAAGTGGTCCGACACCTTCTTGTTGTCGAAGATGCGGCGGTTCGGCTTCACCCACTGCTGGCTGACGACCGTGTCCGCGTGGCGGGACAGGCCGCCGACGGCGTTCGAGCCGCCCTTGGCCAGCGCGCGCATCGTTTCCTGCACCGTGGCGATGTAGTCCTCGGGCAGATAGCGCGAATCGGTACGCGGGTAGGTCAGCGCCTTGTGGCGTTCGTACAGGGTCTGGGCGAGCGACAGCGTGGTCTTGGCCGAAAAGCCGAACCGGCCGTTGGCCTCGCGCTGCAGCGAGGTCAGGTCGTACAGCGCCGGCGACATCTGGGTCGACGGCTTGGATTCTTCGGTGACGTTGCCCGGCTGGTCGCGGCAGGCGGCCACCACGCTTTGCGCGGCAGCGGCCGACCACAGGCGCGATTCGCGCTTTTCCGGGTCGCGGTCGTCTTTCTTGAATTGCGGGTCGATCCAGCGGCCTTCGTACAGGCCGGCGGCCGCGATGAAGGTGGCGCGCACTTCCCAGTAGTCGCGCGGCACGAAGCGGCGGATGCGCTCTTCGCGCTCGGCCACGATGGCCAGCGTGGGCGTTTGCACCCGGCCGACCGGCGTCTTGAAGAAGCCGCCGTCCTTGCTGTTGAAGGCGGTCATGGCGCGCGTGCCGTTGATCCCGACCAGCCAGTCGGCTTCGGCGCGCGAGCGCGCGGCCGCTTCCAGCGGTTTCAGCTGGATGTCTTCGCGCAGGTTGGCGAAGGCGTCGCGGATGGCGGCCTGCGTCATGGATTGCAGCCACAGGCGCTGGATCGGCTTTTTCACGCCCGCATACTGAATGATGTAGCGGAAGATCAGTTCGCCTTCTCGTCCCGCGTCACAGGCATTGATGATCGAATCCACGTCCTTGCGCTTGGCCAGGCGGACCAGCAGCTTCAGGCGTTCGGCGGATTTCTTGTCGGTGGGGCCCAACTCGAATTCCGGCGGAATCACGGGCAGGTGCGCGAAGCTCCACTTTCCCTTGACCGGATCGTTGGGCGCGACCAAGCTCAGCAAGTGGCCGATGCTGGAAGCCAGTACGTAACGTTCGCTTTCAAAATAGTCGCCCTCGCGCGCAAAGCCTCCCAAGGCGCGTGATATATCAAGGGCCACCGAGGGCTTCTCGGCAATAATCAGCGTTTTATTCATGTGTATCCAGTGGCGGTAGTCCCGCCTTAGTAGCGCGGATAATAAGATCGGAGATTCGCCAGATGCAAGTCGGCACTGAAAGGCAAGCGGGATCCGAACTGCACGCTTGGCGCCAATTCCTGGCGCGAAGCACCCTTTGGCTAGGCGTTTTGCTGCTGGGCAGCGCCGCGATTTGCTGGGTCGCCGCCAACTGGCAGGACATGACAAAAGTGCAGCGCTTCGCCGGCACGCAGGGCCTGCTGGCCGTTTCCGCCCTGGCCGCCGCCTGGGCCGGATTGCGACTTCGGGGCACTCCCGGGGTGCGGCGCAGCATTCCTGGCGCGCTCCTGGCGTTGGCCGGCATCCTGCTGGGCGCCCTGCTCGCGTTATTAGGCCAAACTTACCAGACTGGCGCGGATACCTGGGAATTGTTCGCCTGGTGGGCGCTGTTGCTGCTGCCCTGGGCACTGGCCGCGGCCAGCCAGGCGGTGTGGCTGCTGTGGATCCTGGTGCTGAACGTGGCGGCCGCGCTCTGGCTGGGCGAACGGATGTTCTCATGGCTGTCGGTGTTTGGCGGATCGGACGCCGTCACCCTCGTCATGGCGGGGCTGAACCTCGCGCTGCTGCTCGGCTGGGAGCTGGCGGCGCACCGCTGGCGCGCCAGCACGCTGATCGGCCCGCGCGTCCTGGCGGCGCTGGTCATCACCGCGCTGGTCATGTCCCTGATGTTCGTCGGCTTCTTTTTCGGCCGCGAACAGGGGGTCAGCGGCATCGCATGGCTCGCCGTGACGGCGGGCCTGGGCTTTTATTATCAGCGGGTCCGCCGCGACCTGGTCATCCTGGCCATGCTGGCGGCGGGCGTCATCTGCGTGTCGCTGCGCTTCGTGGGCGAATGGCTGTTGCGCCTGGAGCCCGGCGTCTGGGCCGCGCTGCCGCTGGCGGCCTTGCTCATGGCCGAAGCCGTGCTGGCCGCGCGCTGGCTGCGCAAGCTGGCGGCCGAACCCCGGGCTGCGGAGGCTGCCGCCGCCGACGCCGAGCCGGCCTCGGCATCAGCCGGCAACGCCGTGGAGCCGGCCGAGTCGGGCGCGCCCGTGGCACAGTTGGCGCCGGCCGCCGCGCCGCACGCCGAACCGCCCTGGTACGTGCAGTGCCTGCTGGGCCTGAGCGCCTGGCTGGCCACCCTGCTGCTGCTGGTGTTCGTCGCGTTCTCGGGCATCGTCACGTCCGAGGAAGGCGCGCTGGTGGCCGGACTGGTCCTGTGCGGTGCCGGTGTGGCGGTGCTGCGTAGCGACGCAGGCCCCTTCTGGCGGCAATGCGGCACGGCCATGGCTTTCGCCGGTCAATTGCTGATCATTTACGGCCTGTCCGACTCCACCTCGTTCACCAGCGCCTGCGTGTTCGTGCTGCTGATGGCCACGGCCATCTACGTGCTGGGTCCCGATGTGATCCTGCGGTTCCTGTCCGGCCTGCTGATCGCGGGGGCCGGTGCCAGCCTGATCTGGCGCGGCCTGTCGCCCCAACTGATGCGCGACGACCTGGTGGAGGCGTGGCTGGATTTTGATCCGGCCTTGTCCAGCGTCGTGTGGCTGCCCATCGCCGTGATCGGCGCTTGGGCCACCGCCGTGATCCTGACCCTGGGCCATCGCGGGGGCGCCAAGCGGGACCATGCGCTGCAGCCGCTGGCCTGGGCGTTCCTGCTGTCGGTGCAGGGCATGGTGTGGCTGGCGGGCGGCATCTCCATCCTGCATCTGCCCGCCATGTGGCAACTCAATCCGCAGGGCGCCCTGTTCGTCACGGCCGGCGCGTTGCTGCCCGCGGCGGCCGCGATGGCGGTGCTGTGGCCCCGCCGCCACGTGCTGACTGCCGGCGTCACCTGGGGCGTGCCGATCGCGCTGCTGATCCTGGCTGGCTTCTGGTTGCCCAGCCCGGGCGTGGGTTTTGCCCTGGCCTGGCTGCTGCTGGGTTTCGGGCTGAACCAGCTGCGCCTGGTCGTCTTCGGCGTGATCAGCCTGCTGGCGTACCTGGGCGTGTACTACTACCAACTGGATGTGCCGCTGCTGCAAAAGGCGCTGTGGCTGGGCGGCGGCGCGTTGCTGCTGTTCGTCCTGCGCGCAATGGTGTGGCTGGTGCCGCGGCTGATGCGCACGCAGTCCCCCAACCGCCGCGCGCCGCTGCCGCCGGTGTCTGCGCCCTTGCGCTGGCGCACGCTGGCCATCCTGGGCGGGCTGGCGCTGGTGCTGGTGGTGGCCAACGGCGGCATCTGGCAGCGTGAAGCGCTGCTGGCCTCGGGCAAGGTCGTCATCCTGGAACTGGCGCCGGTGGATCCGCGGTCGCTGATGCAGGGCGACTACATGGCGCTGGACTTCGCGGCCAGCCGCGACATCACGCGCCTGCGGCTGGGCGGCGAGCGCCCTGTCGACGACGAACCCTTGCCGGGCTTCGAGCCCGACGGCTATGTGATGCTTCAGACCGACGCGCGCGGCGTGGCGACGCCGTTGCGCATTCAGCCCGAGGTGCATCCGCACACCGACGGCGAGGTGCCGTTGCGCTACCGGGTGCGCGATCGCGGGGTACGCATCGTGACCAATGCCTGGTTCTTCCAGGAAGGCGAAGCCAAGCGCTTCGAAGTCGCCCGCTATGGCGAGCTGCGCGTGGGCGACAACGGCGAGGCCTTGCTGGTGCGGATGCTGGGGGCGGACCTGCAACCGCTATAGCGGCGAGGCCGGATCCGGGTCAGAGTCAGGGGAAGCGCCGCGCCCAGTGCGCGGTGGCTTCACGCAGGAATAGCCCGCGGTCGGTGTCCGCGGCCAGCGGCGCAAAGCCCAAGGCGCGCCAGGCGCCCTGTAGCGCCTCCAGGGGCGCTTTGGTGTCGATGGCGGGGGCACCGTTCTGCTTGGACAGTTTCAGGCCGCTGGCGGCGTCCAGGATCAGCGGCACATGCAGATAGCGCACGGGGGGCAGGCCCAGCAAGCGGCCCAGCACGCGCTGGCGTGCCGTGGAGCTCAGCAGGTCGGCCCCGCGCACCACATCCGTCACGCCCTGTTCGGCATCGTCCACCACCACGGCAAGTTGATAGGCCCATAGCCCGTCCGCCCGTCGCAAGGCGAAGTCGCCCACCGCCTGCGCCACGTCTTGCGCTTGCGGCCCCAGCCACCGGTCTTCGAAGTGTTCGACCCCATCGGGCACGCGCAGACGCCAGGCGCGCGCCTGGCGGCCTTCCGGCAAGCCGTGGCGGCACGTGCCGGGATACGGGCGTTCGCCGTCCGCGCCGAGCACGGTCTGGCCGCGCAATGCGGAGTCGGCGATTTCGCGCCGGGTGCAGCCGCAGCCATAGATCAGGCCGCGTGCGGCCAGCGTGTCGAAAGCGGCTTGATACGCGGCGTTGCGCCGGGATTGCCACATGACGCCGCCGTCCCAGTGCAGGCCCAGTGCGTCCAGTTGCGCCATGATGGCGTCCGCGGCGCCCGCGACGGTGCGGGGCGTGTCCACGTCTTCCATGCGCAACAGCCAGCGTCCGCCGTGGGCGCGCGCGTCCAGCCAACTGGCCAGCGCAGCCACAAGCGAGCCCGCATGCAGCGGGCCGCTGGGGCTGGGGGCGAATCGGCCTACGTAGGTCACAGCAACGGCAAGCGGCCCCAAAGCATGGAGCCGGGGCGCAGGGTCATCAATGCAGCAACCGCACGCCTTCTTCGTCCAGCAGCTCTTCCAGGACCAGGTTGTCGATCTCGGCTTCCTGGCTCCAGAGAACCATGAGGGCAATGATCTTGATCTTGGACAGCGGCACGGGCGTTTCCGGCGAAGCCAGGCCCCGGTCGATGACGATTTCGCGCAACGGCGCCGGCAATACGCCGGCCGATTCCAGGAAGGCGATGAAGCCGATGGATTCGGTGCCGAGCTGGCTGTATTCGTTGTCGGTGTAGATCCGGGTTCCCGAGTTGGGAGCCTGAGCGAGGTCGACGCATCGTTCCGTTGTCTCGGCCAAACCGTACAGCCAGCCGAGCGCGTCGTCGATGTCTTCGTGCTCGAAACCGGCGGCGGCAAGCCGCTTAGCGAGCACATCGGCCGCAGGACAGGCTTGCGGCGTGTAGTAATTCTCGAACAGATAAACCAGGATATCGAACATATGGCGCAGTTTTGTGCCTGTTTGCACAGTCGGCCCGCAGATCGGCAGACCAGCAAACATGAATTTTACTTTACGCTGATTTATTTAGCCGGGCAACCGGCGAAAAGGCGGAATGTTGTATGTCGTCACCCTGTGGATCCAGGCCCCTATTCTGCCGGTATTTGCTGTCAAAATGCGGGATTGGGCGAAATAAAAAGGGGCAGACTTCCGTCCGCCCCTTTTTATTTTCAAGCCGTCCGGGTCAGGCCGGCTTGACGGCGTTCTCCAGTTTCAGCGCCGCCAGCTGCCGCATGAAGACGGGGACGCAGATGGCCAGCCCGATCAGCCCGCTTATCAGGCCGGGGACGATCGTCAGCAGCGCGCCGACGGTGCACACCCAGCGTTCCCAGCTTTTCATGCCCACCAGCATGTAGCGCGAGAACGCCGCCGACAGCAGCACCAGCCCCACCATGCAGCCGAACAGGGTCACGAAGAAGTCGTACCAGGTGAAGCCCTGCACCGAGATCAGCAGCGACGGCGAGAACACGAACACGAAGGGCACGATCAGTTTGGTGATGCCCAGCCTGAACGCCGTGTTCCCGGTCTTGAAGGGGTCGCTGCCCGCCATGCCCGCCGCCGCATAGGCGGCCAGCGCCACCGGTGGCGTGATATCGGCCAGGATGCCGAAATAGAACACGAAGAAGTGCGCCGCGATCGGCTGCACGCCCAGTTGCACCAACGTGGGCGCGGCCACGGCCACCATGATCAGGTAGTTCGCGGTGGTCGGCACGCCGCAGCCCATCAGGATGCAGACGATGCCGGTCATGATCAGCGCGGCCAGCAGCGTCAGCGTCTGCATATTGGCGATGGCGTCGGGAATGAACATGGTCGCGCCGCTGGCCATCACTTGCGAGGCCGAGATCACGATGTACGAGATCTTGAAGCCCACGCCGGTCAAAGTCACCACCCCGATCACGATGCCCACCGCGCCGGCCGCCGCGCCCACCGCCAGCGCGTACTTGGCGCCGGTCTCGAAGGCTTCATACAGGTCGCGCCAGCGCAGGCGCTGGTACGGGTTCAGCAGGCCCACCAGGATGCAGCCCGTGATGCCCGCGAACGCCGCCAGATACGGCGTGCGGCCGCTGGCCAGCACGCCGACCAGCAGGAACAGCGGGATCAGCGTCGGCCAGCGCATCTTGAACGACTGCTTGAGCTTGGGCATTTCTTCGGCCGTCAGGCCGCGCAGGCCTTCGCGCTTGGCCTCGAAGTGCACCTGCATGAACATGCCGAAGAAGTACAGGAAGGCCGGGAAAATGCCGGCGATGGCGATCTGCTGATACGGGATGCCCAGGAACTCGATCATCAGGAAGGCGGCCGCGCCCATGATGGGCGGCGTGATCTGCCCGCCCGTGCTGCTGGCCGCTTCCACGCCGGCGGCGAAGTGCCGCGGATAGCCGACCCGGATCATGGCGGGAATCGTCAGCGACCCCACGGTCACCGCGTTGGCGACCGACGAGCCCGACAGCATGCCGAACATGGCCGAGCCGAACACGGACACTTTGGCCGGGCCGCCGGCATAGCGGCCGGCCACGGTGGACGCCACGTCCAGGAACAGCTGGCCCAGCCCGATGCGGGTGGCCAGCACGCCGAACAGCACGAAGTGGAAGACATAGGTGGCCACCACGCCCACCGCCACGCCGTACACGCCCTGGCTGGTCAGGTACATGTGGTTGACGATCTGCGGCCAGGTGTTGCCCGCGTGCTTGAGCAGGCCCGGAAAGTAGGGCCCGAACATCGCGTAAGCCATGAAGACGAGCGCGATGATGGGCAGCGGCCAGCCCATGGCGCGGCGCGTGGCTTCCAGCAGGCCGATCAGGAGGATCGACCCCATGAAGACGTCCATCGGCATCGGGTTGCCGACGCGGAACGCCAGGTCTTCGAAAATGTAGGGGATGTACAGCACCGACAAGGCCAGCGCGATGGCGATGACCCAGTCGTACAGCGGAATGCCGCCCGGCGACAGCCAGGTGGATTTGGGTTCGCGCTGGTAATGCGTCTTGGAAAAGCCGAACACCAGGAAGATCAGGCTCAGCACGAACGCCAGGTGCACGCCGCGGTGCGTGGCTTCGCGCAGCAGGCCGAAGCCGGCCGTGTAGTAATGAAACAGCGACAGCGTGACAAGCAGGCCCGACACGATCCAGGTCGCCGTCTTGTCCAGCGGCCGGAAGCGGATTTCGGAGTCGTACTTTTCCGCCAGCTTCTGGGTTTTCTCGTGATCGATTTCCATCGCGGTATTTCTCAGGATGATTCAGCAAGCAGGGCCGCTCATGGCGGCCCTACTCAAGCGCGGCGCAAACACGCCGCAGGTAGATGCATTTCCGGCCCTTGCAGCCAAGAACCACCCCTTCGCACAACACCGCCGCCACCAATCCGGGCCGCGCGGAGCCGGCTTTGCCGGTCCGCAGCGGCGCCCCTGGGGGAGGCGCCGAAGGCGCGAGGGGGGGCCTACTTCAGGCCTACTTCAGCAAGCCGATTTCCTTGTAGAACTTCTCGGCGCCCGGATGGAACGGGATGCCCGCGCCCTTGATGGCGTTGTCGCGGGTGATGAGCTTGCCCTTGGCGTGGCCCGCATCCAGCGTCTTGCGCGTGGCGTCGCTGTACAGCGCCTTGGTGACGTCATAGACCGTCTGGTCGGGGATCTTGGCCGACGTGACCATCTGCGCGTTGACCGAAATGGTCTTCACTTCCGGCAGGTTCTGGTAGGTGTTGGCCGTGATCACGTCGGGCGTGAAGAACTCTTGCTTGGCGCGCAGCGCGTCGATCTCGGGGCCCACCAGCGGCACCAGTTCGATGTTGCCCGTGGACGCCAGTTCGGCGATGGCGCCGGCCGGCGCTCCGCCTACGAAGAAGAACGCGTCCAGGCCGCCGTCCTTGAGCTTGTCGCCCGCCTGGTTGGGTTTCAGGTATTCGGCCTTGATGTCCTTGTCGGTCATGCCGTAGGCGCCCAGGATCAGGCGCACGTCGACCAGCGTGCCGGAGCCCGGCTCGTCCATGGACACGCGCTTGCCCTTCAGGTCGGCCACGCTCTTGATGCCCGCGCCCTTGCGCGTCACCAGGTGGATGCTTTCCGGATACAGGGTGGCGATCAGGCGCAAGTCTTGGGCCTTGGGCTTGCCTTCGAACGTGCCGGTGCCGCTATAGGCCCAGTAGGCCACGTCGGATTGCGTGAAACCCGCTTCGAACGAGCCGCCGATGATGCCGTTGATATTGGCGACCGAGCCGTTGGAGGCCACCGCAGTAGCGATGAGCTTGCCGGGCTGAGAGACCGCGTTGCCGATGATGCCGCCGATCGGGTAGTACGTGCCGGCGGTGCCGCCCGTGCCGATGCGGAAGAACTGCTGGGCCTGTGCGGAACCCACGGTGCCGACCGCGGCGACCGCAACGGTCAGGGCGGTAATCCAGTGCTTGAGTTTCATGCGAGCTTCTCCGGGACTTTGTGACGGGTTTATCAACGTGACGTCTTGCGTCGGGTCGTTCCTGCCGCGGGCAGTCGCCAAGGCAGAAACGGGCCTCCCCCTGGGGGCCATTTCTATGATGAAATTCTGTCATGTAGGGCACGGGTAGCCAATGGTTACGGCGCTATCGTTTACCTGGGGGTAAGCAGTCCCTTTGGTTATGGATGGTCCCGCTTTGGTTATGGCGTGCGGTTTTCATGAATGCTGATGGAGTCACCCGATGTCCCAGGAAGTCATACGCGGCATAGCGCTGCCTCCACCCGCGCAACCGGGCGATCCTCTGGCGCGCGTCGACACGCCCAGCCTGGTGCTGGACCTGGCGCCGTTCGAGGCCAACCTGCGCGCCATGCAGGCCTGGGCCGACCGCCATGACGTGGCGCTGCGCCCGCATGCCAAGGCGCACAAATGCCCGGAAATCGCGTTGCGCCAGCTGGCGCTGGGTGCGCGCGGCATCTGCTGCCAGAAAGTCAGCGAGGCCCTGCCCTTCGTGGCGGCCGGCATCCGCGACATCCACATCAGCAATGAAGTCGTGGGGCCTGCAAAACTGGCCATGCTGGCGCAACTGGCGCGCACCGCCAAAATGAGCGTCTGCGTCGACAACCCGAAAAGCCTGACGCAAATCTCGCAGGCCATGGCGCAGGCCGGGGCCGAGATCGACGTGCTGGTCGAGGTGGACGTGGGCCAGGGGCGTTGCGGCGTGTCGGACGACGCGCTGGTGCTGGCGCTGGCGCAACAGGCGCGCGACCTGCCCGGTGTGAATTTCGCGGGGCTGCAGGCTTATCACGGCTCGGTGCAGCATTTCCGCACGCGCGAGGAACGGGCGCAGGTCTGCCGGCAGGTGGCGCGCATCGTGGCGTCCTATGCGCAGCTGCTGCGCGAAAGCGGCATCGCGTGCGACGTCATCACGGGCGGCGGCACGGGCAGCGCGGAATTCGATGCGGCAAGCGGCGTCTTCACCGAGCTGCAGGCGGGGTCCTACGCCTTCATGGACGGCGACTACGGCGCCAACGAATGGGGCGGCCCGTTGACGTTCCAGAACAGCCTCTTCGTGCTGTCCACCGTGATGAGCGTGCCCGCACCGGACCGCGTGATCCTGGACGCAGGGTTGAAATCCACCACCGCCGAATGCGGCCCGCCCGCGGTCTTCCAGGAAGACGGCCTGACGTATGCGGCCATCAACGACGAGCACGGCGTGGTGCGCGTGGCGCCGGGGGCGCAGGCGCCCGCATTGGGCGAGGTGTTGCGCCTGGTGCCTTCGCACGTGGACCCCACCTTCAACCTGCACGACGGGCTGGTGGTGGTGCGCGACGGCGTGGTCGAAGACATCTGGGAGATCGCGGCGCGCGGCTTCTCGCGCTGACCGCCGCGTGTCGCCCGTGCCGGTCTGCGATTCAAGCCGCCAGGTTCGTCATCCCCAGGAATTGCCGCAGTTCGGGGGTGGCGGGCGCCGAGAACAATTCCTCGGGCGGCCCGATCTCGTGCACGCGGCCTTGATGCATGAACACGACGCGGTCGCACACTTCGCGCGCAAAGCGCATTTCGTGCGTGACCATCAACAAGGTCATGCCGTCGGCCGCCAGTTCGCGCACCACCGCCAGCACTTCGTTGACCAGCTCCGGGTCCAGTGCGGACGTGATTTCGTCGCACAGCAGCGCCAGCGGCTGCATGGCCAGCGCGCGGGCGATCGCCACGCGCTGCTGCTGGCCGCCCGACAGTTCTTCCGGCCACGCGTCGAACTTGTGCGCCAGCCCCACGCGGGTCAGCATGGCGCGCGCCAGGTCGGCCGCCTGCGCTTCCGGCATGCGCTTGGCCACCATGGGCGACAGCATCACGTTGCGCCCCACCGTCAGGTGCGGGAACAGGTTGAACTGCTGGAAGATCATGCCCACCTTCAGCCGCAGCGCGCGCAGCCGTAATTCGTCGTCGCCCAGCTGGGCGTCGGCCACCATGATGGCGCCGCCGTCGATCTGCTCCAGCCCGTTCACGCAGCGCAGCAGCGTGCTCTTGCCCGAGCCGCTTTTGCCGATGATGGCGATGACCTCGCCGGGTTCGACGCGCAGCGTCACCCCTTTCAGGACTTCGTTGTCGCCGAATTTTTTGCGGACGTCTTCAAGGGCGATGAGGGGCATGCAACTTCCTTTCCAGCCGGAGGCTGAGGCGCGACAGGGGCCAGCACAGCGCGAAGTAGATCAGCGCGGCGCAGGCATAGACGGTGAAGGGGCTGAAGGTGGCGTTGGTGATGACGGTGCTGGCCTTGGACAGCTCCGTGAATCCGATGATGGAAGTCAGCGCGGTGCTCTTGACGATCTGCACCGCGAAGCCCACGGTGGGCGCGATCGCGATGCGCAACGCCTGCGGCAGCACCACATGGCGCATCTGCTGCACGTAGCCCAGCGCCAGGCTGGCCGACGCCTCCCATTGGCCTTTGGGGATGGCCTCCACGCAGCCGCGCCAGATCTCGGCCAGGAACGCGCCCGACCACAAGGTCAGCGCCGCACCCGCGGCCAGCCAGGGCGGCACTTCCACGCCCAGCAGCGACAAGCCGAAGAACGCCAGGAACAGCTGCATCAGCAGCGGCGTGCCCTGGAACAGTTCGATATAGGCCCAGCTGGCGCGCCGCATCACGGCCACGCGCGACGTCCGCATCATCAGCGCCAGCACGCCCATCAGCGCGCCGCCGACGAACGCCACCAGCGACAGCACGATGGTCCAGCGCGCGGCCAGCAGCAGGTTGCGGACGATGTCCCAGGTCGAGAATTCAATCATCTTGCCGCCTTGCGGAACAGGCGCCGTCCGGCCAGGCGCAGCAACTGGCGCAGCAGGAGGGCCAACGCCAGGTAGATGCCGGTGGTCACCAGATACACCTCGAACGCGCGGAAATTGCGCGACTGGATGAAGTTGGCGGCAAAGGTCAGGTCTTCGGCGGCGATCTGCGAGCACACCGCCGATCCCAGCATCACGATCACGATCTGCGACGACAGCGCGGGCCAGATGCGCTTGAGCGCCGGTTTCAGCACCACGTGCCGGAACACCTGGAAGCGCGTCATCGCCAGGCTGGCGCCGGCCTCGTACTGACCCTTGGGCGTGGCGTCGATGCCGGCGCGGATGATCTCGGCGCTGTAGGCGCCCAGGTTCAGCGCCATCGCCAGGCAGGCGGCCTGCATTTCGCCCAATTGCACCCCCAGCGACGGCAGGCCGAAGAACACGAAGAACAGCTGGATCAGGAACGGCGTGTTGCGGATTACCTCGACATACGCCGCCACCGGCGCGCGCAGCCAGGCAGGGCCCTGCGTGCGGACCCAGGCGCAGGCGATGCCCAGCGCCACGCCTGCCACGGCGCCGAAGGCGATCAGTTCGACCGTGACGCCGATGCCCTTCACCAGCACCGGCGTGTAGTCGAAGACCGCGCCGAAATCGTATTGATAAGCCATGTTGGCCGCCGTCGGGGCTTACAGGTCCTTGGGCAGCTCGGCGCCCAGCCACTTCTGCGAAATCGCCGACAGGGAACCGTCGCGCTTCGCAGCAGCCAGGATGTCGTTGACCTTGGCGCGCAGCTTGGGCTCGTCCTTGTTCAGGCCGATGTAGCACGGCGAATTCTTGATCAGGAATTTCGTTTCCGGCTTCTTGGCCGGGTTGCGCGCCAGGATGGCGGCGGCGACCACGTTGCCCGTGGCGATCAGCGGCACCTGACCCGACAGGAAGGCGGTGATGGTGCCGTTGTTGTCTTCGTAGCGCTTGAGCGTGGCGGATTCGGGGGCGATCTTCGACAGCTCGATGTCTTCCACCGCGCCGCGCGTCACGCCGATCGTCTTGCCGGCCAGATCCGCCGCCGACGACACCTTCAGGTCGGCCGGGCCGAACACGCCGTTGAAGAACGGCGCGTAGGCGTCCGAGAAGTCGATGGCCTTCTCGCGTTCGGCGTTCTTGCCCAGGCTGGAGATCACCAGGTCCACCTTGCGCGTCTGCAGGTAGGGCACGCGGTTGGCGCTGGTGACCGGCACCAGTTCCAGCTTCACGCCCAGCTGCTTGGCGATCAGCTGCGCGGTGTCGATGTCGTAGCCCAGGGGCTTCATGTCGGCGCCCACCGAACCGAACGGCGGGAAATCCTGCGGCACGGCGATCTTGATCGTGCCTGCACGGACGATATCGTCCAGCGTGTCGGCGTGCGTCAGCGGCGCGGCCAGCAGGCTGGCGGCGGTGCAAAGGGACAACAACAGGGTTCTGCGGTTCATGAGGGACTCTCCAGGGCGCGCACCGCCCGGGACGGGTCAATGCGTTGCACACCGATTCGGTATACAAAACTGGAAAAGCAAGTTCCGTGCCATTTCGCGCCCGCTACGCGGGTGGCGACGGGGGACGTATGACGCGCCCTGGTGTGGTGCGGCGGATGCGCCGGATGCGGGCATGCGCGGCACCGGTTTGGACCGCCCGCCGGGTGCGGGGTCAGCCCTCCAGATGGGGCTGCATCAGGGCAGCAAACCAGTCATGGAAGACGGCCAGGCGGCGCGATCGCTGGCGCCGGTGGGGGTAGAGCAGCGACACCGGCATGGGGCCCGGGCGGAAACCCGGCATCACCTCGACCAGTTTGCCGGCATCCAGCAGGTGCTGCACGTCGAAGCGGGGAATCTGGATAAGGCCCAGCCCCGCAAGGCAGCAGGCGATGTAGCTTTCGGCGTTGTTCACGACCACGCGGGCGGGCACGGGCGCCGACTGGCCGGCGCCGTCGTCTGGCAGATACTCCCAAGGCAGTTCCCGGCCGGTCTTCGGCGATGCGTAGCCGACGGTCCAATGCCCCGCCGACAGGTCGTCGGGCTGGCGCGGTTCGCCCTGTTCGCGCAGGTAATCGGGGCTGGCGCAGTTGATCAGCGCGATATGACCCAGCGGCCGCACGACCAGGCTGCTGTCTTCCAGCGTGCCGATGCGCACTGCGCAATCTACCCCTTCCTGCACCAGGTCGATCGCGCGGTCGGTGGAACTGAGCACGAGTTCAAGCCGGGGATGGCGGCGCAGCAGACCGGGCAACGCCGGCGCGATCAGCCGCCGTGCAATGCGGCTGGGCGCATCGATGCTGAGCCGCCCCGACACCTGGCGCTGGCCGGCGTGGAACAGCTGATCGATGTCTTCCACTTCCGCCAGCAGCGGCCGGACGCGCTCCAGCAACTGTTCACCGTCGGCCGTCAGCCGCACCTGCCGCGTCGTTCGATGCAGCAGGCGCACGCCCAACTGCGTCTCCAATTGCTGGATGGCCGCCGACACCGAGGCGCGCGGCACCTCCAGCGCATTGGCGGCCTTGATGAAGCTGCCCATGTCGGCGACCTGGGCGAACACGCGGTACTGGTCGAATCGGTCCATGCGTCTGGCGTCCCCTGCCGTCCACGGGCGGATCGCCCTGTGGATAACGGCAGGAGAGAGATTAGCCTGTCAGCGCGAAAAGGAATCTTGCGCAGGCCGTAGCCGCTTACTTCGTCGTATAGCCGCCGTTGATCAGGATCGTCTGGCCGGTGATCCACCAGCCGTCGCTGACCAGATGGCGGATGAAGGGCACCACGTCTTCGATATCCGTCAGCCCCGTCTTGCTGAACGGCGACAGCGCGGCGGCGGTCTTGTGATACGCCACCGCATCGGCGCCTTCGGCCGGGTAGAAGAACGGCGTGTCCATCGGGCCGGGGCCGACGGCGGTGACCGAAATGCCGCGCGCGCCGAATTCCTTGGACGCGGCGCGGGTGTAGTGTTCGACCGGCGCCTTGGTGCCCGCATAGGCGGCGTAGAACGGCGTGAACGCGCCCAGCAACGACGTCACCAGCGTGCAGACCTTGCCGTTGTCGTTCACATGGCGACCTGCTTCGCGCAGGAAGAAGAAGGCGGTCTTGGAGTTCACCGCCGTCATCTCGTCGTACTCGGCTTCGCTGATTTCGGTGAAGGGCTTCTTCAACACTTTGCCGACGGTGTTGATGGCGATGTCGGGTCGGCCCACGGCGGCGACGGCGTCGGTGAACAGCTTCTCGACGGCGGCGGCCGTGGTCAGATCGCCTTGCAGCGCGACTGCTTTAGCGCCGGCCGCCTGGATCGCGGCAACGGTCGCATCCGCATCGGCTTTGGACGCGGCGCTGTTGTAGTGGATCGCCACCGCGCGGGCGCCCTGCTGCGCCAGGTCGCGCGCGATCAGCCCGCCCAGGTTCTTGGCGCCGCCGGCGATCAAGACGACTTTGCCCTTGATGGAATGGTCTGCCATGGAAAAACCCCTTCATGAATCGATGGAGCTTCGAGCTTAGGCAAGCGCATCCCCGGGATAAACCACCCGGGGCTGGATGGATCATCCAGAAAACCCTCCCAATCGCCATGAAAAAAGCCGTCCCTTTTTACGGGGACGGCTTTTGCGACCAGGGGCTGCCGGTGCGACGGGCAGCGGAAGTCTTGATCCTGGATCTTTAGTCCACCTGGGCGCCGGACTGCTTGACGGCTTTGCCCCACTTGTCGACTTCGCTGGCGATGAACGTGCCGGTCGCCTCGGGCGTCAGCGGCATGGGTTCGGCGCCGCGGTCACGCAGGAACTTCTGCATTTCCGGTGTGCCCAGCGCATGGCCGATCTGCTGGCTGAGGTAGTTGGTGATGGCCGGCGGCGTGTCGCGCGGGGCCAGCACGGCGGCCCAGCCGATGGCCTCGAAGCCGGGGTAGCCGGACTCGGCCACGGTCGGCACGTCCGGCAATTGCGGCAGGCGTTTGGCCGTGGTCACGGCCAGCGCCACGGCCTTCTTGCTTTGCACGTGCGGCAGGCCGGCCGTGACGGAATCCACCATCAACGGCACCTGGTGGCCCAGGAAATCGGCCTGGGCCGGGCCGCTGCCCTTGTAGGGGATGTGGCGGATGTCGATATCGGCCGCGGCCTTGAACATCTCGGCCGACAGGTGCTGCGTGCCGCCGATGCCGGCGCTGGCGTAGGCCAGTTCACCCGGATTGGCGCGCGCTTGCGTCACCAATTGCTTAAGCGAGGTGATGCCGGACGCCGGCGTGGCCAGGAACATCAGCGGCACCGAGAACACGCCCGACACAGGCGCGAAATCCTTGGTCAGGCTGTAGTTGATGGTCTTGTACAGCGTCTGGTTGACCGCGGAGGCACTGCCCGCGATGACCAGCGTGTAGCCGTCGGGCGTGGCGCGCGCGGCTTGTTCCATGCCGATGTTGCTGCCGGCGCCTGCGCGGTTTTCCACCACGATGGGCTGCTTGACGGCGGCGCCCAGCTTTTCAGCCAGGGCGCGGGCGAAGATGTCGGTGGCCTGCCCGGGCGGGAACGGCACGATCAGGCGGATGGGGCGTTCGGGGTACTCGGCATGCGCCGGGGCGCCGGCCGCCGCCAGCGCCAGGCCGGCGGCAAGACTGGAAAGGATACGTTTCATGATTGGTCAGTAAAAAGCGACGTCGGGCGGCGCGCAGGGGCGCGCCACTTGCATAAAATAGAGCGCCCGAGCAGTCGGCCCTTTTGAGGCGGCCCGGGGCGGATCGGCGGGGGGTGCGTCACGATAGCATCCCTCTGTCGGTGCTACATTTGCGTTTTCGCGCTTCCCCCCTTGAAGTTTCCCCTTCATCCCTGTCCTTTTACCCCGCAGGAACCGCCATGGAATTCAGCCAGTTCAACGTCAACACCCTCATGGAGATCACCTCCCGCCCGGACCTCGTGTTCGTGAGCGGCAAGGGATCCTGGCTGGAGGATCACGCGGGCAAGCGATACCTGGACTTCGTGCAGGGCTGGGCGGTGAACACGCTGGGCCACTCCGCGCTGGAAATGCAGCGCGCGCTGGTGGAACAGTCGCAAAAGCTGATGAACCCGTCGCCGGCGTTCTACAACATCCCGTCGATCGAGCTGGCCCAACGCCTGACCGGCGCGTCCTGCTTTGACCGCGTCTTCTTCGCCAACAGCGGCGGCGAAGCCAACGAAGGCGCCATCAAGCTGGCGCGCAAGTGGGGCCAGGTCAAGAAGAACGGCGCCTACAAGATCATCACGATGAACCACGGCTTCCACGGCCGCACGCTGGCCACGATGTCCGCGTCGGGCAAGCCGGGCTGGGACAAGATGTTCGCCCCGCAAGTGGAAGGCTTCCCCAAGGCCGAACTGAACGACCTGGAATCGGTGCGCGCACTGATCGACGACAAGACCGTCGCCATCATGCTGGAACCGGTGCAAGGCGAAGGCGGCGTGATCCCGGCGACCAAGGAATTCATGCAGGGCCTGCGCAAGCTCGCCGATGAAAACCAGCTGCTGCTGATCGTCGACGAAGTGCAGACCGGCATGGGCCGCACCGGCAAGATGTTCGCCTACCAGCATTCCGACGTCATCCCCGACATCATGACGCTGGCCAAGGGCATCGGCGGCGGCGTGCCGCTGGCCGCCCTGCTGGCGCGCCAGGACGCCTGCGTGTTCACGCACGGCGACCAGGGCGGTACCTACAACGGCAACCCGCTGACCACCGCCGTGGGCGTGGCCGTGTTCGACGCACTGGCCGCCCCGGGCTTCATGGACGCCGTCAATGCGCGTTCCAAGCAGCTGTCCGAAGGCCTCTTGGCGCTGTCGGCCAAGTACGGCATGAAGGGCGAGCGTGGGCTGGGTTTGCTGCGCGCGCTGGTCATGGATCGCGATGATGGTCCGGCGATTGTCGAAGCCGCCCGCAAGCTGGAACCGCAAGGCCTGCTGCTGAACGCACCGCGCCCGAATTTGCTGCGCTTCATGCCGGCGCTGAACGTGACGGCCGAAGAAATCGACCTGATGCTGAGCGAACTGGACAAGCTGATCGCGCAGGCGCGCAAGGCGTGATTTCATTCGATCGGTAGTCTGTTGAAAAGGGGCTGCGGTGTGAACCGCAGCCTTTTTTCATTATTCAGGTGACGCTACCGCGGCCGTCCCGCCTCAAGCCACTCCTGCACCTGTTCCATCGGCAACCGGTACCGGGCGCAGTTGTACAGATCCAGCAAGAGCAACTCCTCCGCCAACATCGGACGCAACACATGCGCATCGTCCTCCGATAAGGCCAGCGCCGCTACCGCCGCATCGGCCGTCTGCCGTGCGCGCACCACCCGGCTGATCGCTTCGTTCAGCTTCTCCCGGAAGCGCAGGCGAAGGGGATCCGGCACACCCGCCGCGTCGAGCTGAATGGCGTACTTTCGGATCGAGCGCCGATAGGACCACGCGAACAGGTCCACCGCCAGCGTCACATCGCCGCGTTCGTAGACGCCCATCATGGCGTAGGCATAGTCTTGAGCCTCCACGTCCAGGAATGACAGCGGCGCGCAGTTGTAGAGCATCAGCGGAATGTTGGCCGACAGGCGGCTGGTACGCTTGTTGCCGTCCTCGAATGGCTGCAGATAGGCAAGGTTTACCCAGAGAAAGAATGCCGCTTCCACGGGGTTCTTGATCAGCCGCGCTTTCTCCACGATGTGATCGAAAATTTCCTGCAGCAGCGCGGGCGCCTGGATGGGCAGATAGGTCGTGCCGCCGATGTTGATCACGGTCTGGCGGATATGACCCAGGCTTTTGGTGTTGGGCAACAGGTGCTGCATCAGGATCGCGTGGAGGTTGCCGATAACGGCGGACGTGAGGCCGTGCAAGGGCACCGCATCGATCATGAACTCGATGGCGGCCTTGTGGTTAAGCAGCATGACCGCGTCCAGATCAGTTCCCGCCGCGCCGCGCTTGAACAGTTCTTGCGTGGCCAGCAGCGAATACCGATTGCCTTCCAGCCGCGAGGACGACCAAGACAGATCCAGCAACAGCGGTTCCAGCACGCGGCGTGCGTAAGTGCCGGCAGGTTGCTGGCCCTGCATGCAGCCTTCGTCGGCCAAGGTCTGGGCCAAAGCAGGAGGCAATAGGGAGCTCTGGTTCGGGATGTAGTTGTCCACGAAGCTGCGCTGATAGCCCACCGGTGCGCGCGATGCTAGCGGTTGCCGAAGATGGGCCAGCAATTTCACCCCCTGTTCGGACCAGATCATTGCGCCGATGTCAGGCGTCGGTTCCGCCAGCCGCGTGGCGACGTGGGTCGTGGCGGATGCCCAGGCGGGTGCCTGATCCGCGACCCCGTAGCGCGTTGCCCGGCCCTGCCCTTCGCGCAGTACCAGGCCGGCCTTGCGCAGCGCGTCCAGCTGGCGCTTTACCGTGGACCAGCTGGCATGGGTTCGGTAGGCCAATTCGCTGGAACTCAGCCAGGGCAGATTCTCCTGATGTTGGGCGCGGAGCAGCTGGAGGATGTGTTCGCGGGTGGTCATGGGCGTTGGCGGTGACTGAATCAGCTCAATTTATCAGGAATCAGCTCAATATTGAGCTGATTCCAAAGCCGGATGAGCTGAAACGGTCTGATTCTGAGCTGATTCTCGACGCGATCTGCAGCCAGCATCGCTTGGCGACCCTCGGTCGCCGTAGCGCCTGCACGGTCGCACCGCTACGGCCGCAGCATTTCTCCATGCAAAAACGCTTATGGAAACCTCAGTTTTATTCATTAGGCGTGCATGGATGATCTCCCCATAATCCTCCTGCAGGCTCCAAAAGCCGCCGTCCATTCGCGACGCATTTGATGATTCATGGGGATGACATGTTGAGGACAGTACTGGGACGCACCCGCTGCGTAGCGGCAGGGATCGCGCTCTTGCTTTTCACAGGCGTCAGCACAGGCGCCACCGCAGACTATCCGGATAAGCCCATCAAGCTGGTCGTGCCGCAGGCCGCCGGCGGCGGCACGGATGTGATCGGCCGCTTATGGGCGGACTACCTTGCACGGCAGCTTAAGACACCGGTGGTGGTTGAGAACCGGCCGGGCGCCAACGGCATCCTGGCATCCAGTTACGTGGCCAAGCAGCCGGCCGATGGATATACCGTGCTGGTCAGCGGGGTGTCCTACCTGGCCTTCAACCCGCATATGTACAAGAACATGCCGTATCAGCCGGCGCGGGATTTCGACGGTGTCAGCCTGTTGGTGAATACGCCCTTCCTGCTCGTCGCCGGTACGCAGACGGGTATCCGTTCGTTGAACGAACTGGTCGCTCGCGCCAAGGCCGAACCCGAGTCGTTGAATTTCGCGTCGGCGGGCAAGGGTAATTCCACGCATCTGGTCGTGGAGATGCTGGCGCAGAAGACGGGCATGAAGCTCACGCATGTTCCGTACAACGGCGCGGCCGCCGGGCTGACCAGCGTGATGGCCAACCAGACCCAGGTGATGGCCGATGTGCTGAACACGGGCGCCGTGCAGGCCAATGCAGGCAAGGTCGTTCCATTGGCTGTGGTGGGCAACAAGCGCGCGGCAAGCGTGCCGGACGTGCCGACGCTGGCCGAACTGGGCTTCAAGGATTTTCCGATGCCGGGCTGGTATGCGCTGGTTGCGCCCAAGGGCACGCCGCCGCAGGCCATCGCGCGGCTCAACGCCGAGACCCGGCGCTTCTTCGACGACCCCGCGGTCAAGGCGCGCCTGCAGGAGCTTCAGCTTGAGCCCCTGCCCTCGTCGCCCGAGACCGTGGCCGAATGGACCGCGCGCGATAGCGCTACATGGGGCCCGCTGATTCGCCAGCTGGGCTTGAGCAACGACTGAACACCACGACAAAGGACACACCATGCCCAAACTCACCCAGGCTGTCTGGCATTACCGATTCGACAAGATGACGTCCATGATGGACGACCTGGCCGTCGATGCCGTCATCTTCACGTCGGCGGATTTCTTCCAGTTCGCCACCAATTTCCACACCGACGTCTTGCCCTGGGAACGGCCGATCTTTGCGGTCGTGCCGCGCAACGGCACGCCCTTCCTGGTCATGAACGAACTGTCCACGCATCACATGCAGTTCTCGCAGGAACAGGGCAAGGTCTGGATCACCGACATCAGCTATTACGCCGAGCATCCGCGCGTGCAGAACCGGCTGCCCTTGATTACGCAATTGCCCGAGCTGCTGGCGGCCAGGTTGAAGGCCGCTGGCCTTGCGCGGTCGCGCATCGCCGTCGAAGGTGGCAGCCCGGTGCTGGCGCAGTTGGCGCGCTTCCTGCCCGACGTCGTCTTGCGCAACGCGACGCCCGAGTGCCGCGCACTGCGTTGGCAGAAGCACGACGAAGAGCTGGCCGTGATGGCGGCCGCCGCGTCCATCTCTGATTGGATTCAGGACCGCTACCGCGAGAACATCCGGCCCGGCCGACTGGTGCAGGAGCTGGACTTCGCAATGGCGTCGCTGTTCGTGCAGGAGGCTGCCGAGCGCTTTCCGGGCGAGCACTTCGAGGTGATCCGCTGCTGGACCCTAAGCGGCCCCGCGTCGGCCTCGCCGCATGGCGATGGCGCATCATGCGGCGCGCGGATCAAGGAAGGCGACGTGCTGGTGAACATCGTCATTCCGCGCTTGAACGGCCTGACGATCGAGAACGAGCGCACGTGGTTCTGCGGCACGCCTTCGTCCGAGCAGGTGCGGCTGTGGTCCGCGGCCAAGGCGGCGAACGAGGCGGCCATTGCCGCCGCGCGCACCGGCAACCCCGTCTGCGCGATCGACGCGGCCGCGCAGGCCGAGATCGAGAAGGCCGGGTACGCGGACTTCATCCGCCATCGCACCGGGCATGCCGTGGGCATCATTCACCACGAATACCCGGAAGACATGGCCTTCAACCAACGCCCCTTGCTGGACAACGAGGTGTATTCGGCGGAACCGGGCATCTACGCCTATGGCATCGGCGGCTTCCGCCTGGATGACACGGTCGTGGTGGGGAGCACGCCACGCGTGCTGACCCACACGCCCAAGACGCTCGAGTACGCGACGGTCAAGTAGCCGCGTCGTTGGCGGGGCTGCCCTGGGAGGTGCCCTGAGCCTCCTGGCGCAGCGTTTCACGCAAGGCCGGCAGCACGATGCTGGGCGAGTCGGCCGCCCACAACATGCCGATGGGGCCGAACTCCAGGCGGGACGGCGCGCGCACGATGCTGATGAGCTGAAGCCGTTCGTACATGTGCGCGACGGAACTCGCCAAGGTGGCGATGTAATCACGGTCTTGCAGCATCGACAACAGCGCAACCAGCGAACTGGTCTCGACGGACGGCTTCGGGGGCGGCATGCCCGCATCCACCACGGCCTGATCCAGCCGTGAGCGCGACAGCGTGCCTAGCGGCGGCAGGATCCACGGATAACGCTGCGTGTCCTCCCAGCAGGGCGCATCCAGTTCCGCCAGCGGATGCCCGCGCCTGGCCACCACGCTGAAAGTGTCGGTCATCAGCCATTCGGTGCACAGGCCGGAGCGGCTGGCGCGCACGTCCAACGGCCCGATGATGAGGTCGATCTCGCGGCGTTCCACGCGTTCAATCAGCGGTTCAAGCAAGCCCTCGACCAGTTCAATCTGCACATTGGGCGAACGCTGGTGCAGCGCGGCAATGGCGCGTGGCAACAAGACCGGCGCCGCAGAAAGAATGGTGCCGATATGCAGATGTCCTGCCACGCCACCCTTGACCGCTTCGATTTCCTCGCCAGTGCGCGCGGTGTCGCCCAGAACTCGGCACGCGTAGCGCCAGAGCGCACCCCCGGCCTCCGTCAGTTCAAGCGACCGGCCACGCAGGAACAGCGGCGTGCCCACCAGGTCTTCCATGTCGCTCAGCCAGTGCGAGAGCGCGGGCTGCGTCATGTGCATGGCTTTGGCGGCACCGGTGACGCTGCGCGCGCTTTCCAAGGCGGCCAGCACTTGCAGGTGGCGAAGCTTGAGCCGGCGGGTCCAGGGCGGGTCGATCGAGGTGGCGTCCATGCGGAAATGGTAATGGATCTCTCAGCTTTATTCATTAGCGCCTTATGGCCAATGGCAGCCAAAATGCCTTTCCCGATAGATGAGGGCAAGCCGTGACGAACGCAACAGAAAACATGGCCCAGACGCGGGCGCTAAGCGACATGGCGCAGGCCCTGGCCGCAGCACCCCAACCCGAACGCGGACTGCAGGCGCTGGCCCGCGCGCTGGCCGCGCGGATCGGCTATCGGCTGTTCACGGTGTTGGTGCTGGACCGAGAGGCGGAGCAGAGCCTGCGGTATTTTTCAAGCCAGCCCGAGGCCTACCCGCCAGGCGGCGCCAAGCCCATCCGCGAAAACAGCGAGTTCTACGCCACGGTCGTGCTTGAGGGAAAGGCGCGAATCTGCGTCGACCGCGCAGAATGCGCGCGCGCATTTCCAGACCATGAACTCATCCATTCACTCGGCTGCGAGAGCGCCGTGAATGTGCCCGTCCGATGGGACGGGCAGACCATCGCATCGCTGAACCTGCTGCACGAGTCCGGCTGGTATCGGCAGGACATGCTGCCCGAACTGAGCGGGTACGCCGCGATGGCTATTCCCATCATTCAAAAGATCATTCATACCACCCGCCCGTAGGGAGAGAAAACGATGACACGCCTTGGCACCGCTATTACTGCATTGCTCCTGTCGGTGGGGCTGACGCCGGCTCACGCCGCCGACGCCTACCCCGCCAAACCGATCACGATCATCTATCCCTATGCGCCGGGATCGGCGTCGGACACGATGACCCGCCTGCTGGCAGAAGCGATGTCCAAGCGCCTGGGGCAACCCGTGATCGTCGACGGCAAACCCGGCGCGGGCGGCTCGATCGCCACCGAGCACGTCGTGCGCGCCGCACCCGACGGCTATACGCTGCTGCTCAGCGCAAGCGGCACCATCGCGGTCAATCCGCACATCTACAAGCTGCGCTACAACCCCGTCGAGGACCTGGCGCAGATCTCGATCGCCGTGGAAGTCCCGTTCGTGTTTGTCGTGGGCAAGCAGTTTCCGGCGCAGGATTACGCGGCGTTCAAGGCGTTAAGCAGCACGAAGCCCGGTGGCCTTTCTTCGGCGAACGCCGGGCTTGGCACCCAAGCGCACCTGACGCAGGCGGCCTTCGCCAAGCTGGCGGGGGTGAATCTGAGCATCCTGGGCTATAAGGGGGCCGCGCCCGCCGTCAACGACATCCTGGGCGGGCACGTGGATTCGATGATGGACAACGCCGCCTCGCAAATTCCGTACGTCACGTCGGGTAAAACCACCGCGCTGTTCGTCACCAGCGATTATCGGTTTGAAGGGTATCCCCAGGTACCCACTGCCAAGGAATTGGGCATCACGGGGCTGGTTCCGACCGGGTGGTTTGGTCTGGCTGCGCCCAAGGACACACCGCCTGCGGTTGTTGAAAAGATACAGGGTGCGGTGGTCGCCAGCCTTAAGGATGCCGAGATGCAGCGCAAGTTGAAGGAGTTGGGCTGGGTGATCGTCGGGAATACGTCGCAGCAGGCCACTGAACGGGCTCGCACGGACTATGAGCTTCTGGGGACGGTGGCTCGGGATATTGATTTGAAGCCGAATTGATGGATTTGTGGTGGGCCTGCGTTTCGCGGGGCCCAACCTAACTCCACCTGCGATCGTAAGAGATAAGAGTGCAAGACTACTGTTTAAATTGCCGAACGGCTCGAGTTGTAGTTCGACACCTTCTCCTCTGAAGGAATCGCTCGGGCGTCTCTTCAGTTCGTTCTTTCCGATGGTTTGGCCGCGGGCTTCGATACCTTCTTTGCATCCAGTTCTGTTTTTGTCTGGCCGGCTGCGTTCTCTTTCGCGAATTGGCGCACACCTTCGGCGATGTCCTTAGGGATGTAGACATATTTGATCACCTCGTCGATGATCTCAGGATGTAGGAAGAACGGTGAGTTACCGGCCTCCCAGTCCGGTCGCATCTTTACTCTCTTGCGTCGTGACGGTCCAAAGAAAAGATTGTTCCAGACTAATGCGCCACGCGCTGGGTGGCCCTTCTGTTCGATGATCTTCTCTAAGACGCCTCCTATGATGCATGTCCCCTTGGCGTGAATTGCCTTCGCACTGTGAATGCGGTCAAGTTCATGCGTCAGCGAGCCCACGGTCTTGCCGCTTATGTCGACGATGCCATAGTCCAGTGGCTGACAGTACCTTCGGAGTTCCCAAACTGCACGGTCGAATCGAACAATATCGAACGGCTGGATGTTGTATGAGACCTCGTAATATCGACGCGCTGCCCCGTAGTCCTCGAGATCCTTGATGAACTGGAGTGTATCGGCACTGAGATCGAGTTCGAACTTTCCCTGCTGCTTCATTTTCTCGATGCCAGGAGTTGCGCTGTGGCCCATATGGGCCTTCAGTCGATTGAGTACCAAAATGCCTTTGACGTATTTCTCAAGGCTGTGCAGGGCAGACCACAGGAACGGCTGAATCAGCCGCGCTCGGTAGGCCATTCGCGCAGTGACGTAGTCCTTGTCTGCGGTATCGCGGAAGCTTCTGATCGCAAAGTCGTTGACCAGGATATGCATCGGGTAAGGCATGCGTGTTCTCAGAAGTGGTAGGCCTTGATTGCATCGGGGATGCATTGAGCACGAGTCATTCACCAAATTTTAGTCTGAGCTAGCCCGGGTTTTCCGGACGCCCGAAGAAGTAGACAATACTTGAACGAGGTGTCCCATGGATAAATCCAAGCCCGATAGCAGTGCGACCGGCGACAAGCGCCAGCACCAAAGCCGCGAGTTCAAGGTCGAGGCGGTTCGCCAGTTGGAGCAAGGCCAGGTTATTGGCACCCAACTGGCGTTGATGCTGGGTGTGAAGCGCTCGATTATTTACCGATGGATGAGGGAGCTCGCCACACACGGGCCTGATATTTCTTTCCCCGATAAAGGCCGAACTAGCAGCGACGAACAGACCGAGATCCAGCGCCTCAAGCGCGAGTTGGAGCAGGTTAAGGAAGAGCGCGACATCTTTAAAAAAAGCGGCAGCGTACTTTGCGCGGGAACTGCCGTGAGGTACGCCTTTGTGCAAGCTCATCAGCAGCAGTTCCGCGTAGCGCGGCTATGCAAAGCACTGCACGTCAGTCGCAGTGGCTATTACGATTGGGTGCGGCAATCGCCATGCGCGCATGGCGGCGCTGATGGCGGGGTGGGAGGCTTGTGCGATCACTCGGGGACCTTGGCGGACGCCTTGCTAGAGCAGGCGCGGGCTTGCGGCGCGGATGCGGACCCTTGCGGCATGTTGCACGACGCGCCGGCGTCGTTGCAGTAGTAGGCGCCCGCCCAAAGACAAAGACCCGCCCGCTCCGGCGGGCATGCGGGACGAATACCAGGCTTGGGCCGGTATTCGTTAAGCTGCAATACAACACGGCGGATGCGTCGGCGTGGCAGGCGTTCGATGCCTGGCTGCGGGTGCAGCCGGCGCATGCGTTGGTATGGGAGCGTTTGCAGGCGCCGGCCTTCTTACAGCGTGTGGAACACCCGGGTCGCGTATGACGTGACGTCGAATTGGACGGCGGCGTTGAACGTGAACAATCTGTTCGACAAGGTGTATTACGAGTATCCGGGCTATGTCGAGAACCGCAACAACTACGGCGCGCCGCGCAACATGATGTTGACGTTGCGCGGGCGGTTCTGAACGCCTGGGCAACAAGGGGCAGGCGGCATGAGGTGCCGCCTGGTCCTCTGGCGTTGCCCAAGAGGACGGGTGTGATGCGCATCTTTTAAGATGTCTGCATCCCCATTGCCAGAGTCCTGACATGCCCTCCTCTCCCGCTGACGACGTGATTGCCCTGTACCAAGCGCATGCTGCGGCGTTTGCGGCGCTGCGGATTACAGAATTGATCGAGCGCGCCTGGCTGACCGCCTTCCTGGAACGGCTTGCCGTCCCCCATCCGCAAGTGCTGGATGTAGGTTGCGGCACTGGCGTTCCCATCGCCCGTCATCTGATCGAGAACGGCTGCCGCATCACCGGCATCGATACCTCGTTGCCGCTGCTGTCCCGGGCCAAGGCGTCGTTTCCCGACCATCATTGGATCGCCGCCGACATGCGGCAGTTGGCTGGCATCGGACCGTTTCATGGATTGATCGCCTGGCACAGCTTTTTCCACCTTCGGCCCGAGGATCAGCGGCTGATGTTCCCCATCTTTCGGCGCCTGGCCGCGCCGGGCGCGGTGTTGATGTTCACCAGTGGCACGGCGTTGGGCGAAGCCATTGGGACGTTTGAAGGCAAGCCGCTTTATCACGGCAGTCTGGATGCTTGCGAATATCGCCAACTACTGGCGGAAAACGGATTCTCGGTGGTTCGGCATCAGCAGGAAGATCCGGCGTGCGGCGGCGCGACGGTGTGGCTGGCCACGCAGACCGGCTGTTAAGGAAGAGGCGCTGCTGACGCGATATCATGGCCCCGCCTTTCCCCGCCGGGGTATTGCCTGGCCCTGCCTCTTGCAATGCCCCGTTCCTTCCCGCCTCGGAAACAGGAACCCAGAACGATGCCGTTTTTCCCCCCGCTTGTCCGCGTTTGCCTGATCGCCCTTTTCACCCCATCGCTGGCGCTTGCCCAGCCCGCCGCACCGGATTTCGCCGGGCGCACCGCGGCGCTGGTGGAGCGTCATCGCGTGAACGTGGACGGATTGCTGGGTAATGCGCGGCAGGAGGGAATGGCGTTGCTGGTGATTCCGACCCTGAACCTGGACGCCGAGCCCCCGCGTGATTTCAATGACGACGCGACGCGCGACCGCTTCGTGCGTCAGCGCAGCACGTTCATGCGCTGGAACCACAAGTCGGAAAAGGACACCGCGATCAGCGCCGGCGCGGGGGACCACAAGCTGAAACCGACGGACCCCGGGCCGCAGTTCCAGACGGTGCGCGGCAAGCTGCTGTATCAGGTGATTCCGGTGTGGCCGGGTGAATACCGGCTCAACCGCATTACTTATCATCAGCCTCGTACCGAATTGCCCGAAACGGTGCCGCCGCAGAGCGCCATGGAGCGGCTGAAGAAGATCGGCATCGCGACGCTGGATTACACGGTGGACCGCGAATTCAAGATGACCGCGCCTCAAGCGAAAACCGGGCAAGAGGACGACGACGGCCTGGGCAAGGGCTGCGAGGTGATGTTGCGGGCGGGCGGCGGTTGCGACGAGGCAGCGCGCGAGGTGTACTGGCGGATCAACGGCGAGATCGCCTTCAATGCGGGAGAGGCGGACGCCGTGCCGGCGCCCGGCATCGAAGCCGAACTGACTTTCTCGCCGATCGCCGCGATCACGCTCGAAGCGGGGGAAGCGGTGCTGACGGATGGATTCGTGTTGCCTGTCGACCAGCCGGTCATGACGCCGGATTCGTGCGAAGACACGTCCCTCGGCCCCACCTGCACGATGGATTCGCTGACGTTGACGCGCCTGCCTGCCAGCCTGGAAGATTTCCGGCAGGCGCCCGGCGCGGGCAGCTTCAATTTGCCCGAGCTGGAGGCAGCGCTGCGCGACCTTAAGTACCGGGCGCCCACGCTGTACTACAAGCCGGCGTCCGAGGCGACGCCGAACCAGATCCGGGCCGTGGGGACGGACTAGGATTCGAAAGGTGAGGAATGGACGCAAAGGAATTTGTCGCCAACTGGAATGCGCTAAGGGCCGAGCTGCTGGCCGCCTTCACGGCGCCGGAGGCGGCCAGCGAGGTCGCCGCCAAGGTCCGGGAAATGGGGCTGTCTGCCGAGCAATCCGTTCAGATGCAGGGCGTCCTCGACACCGTGGTTAAAGACACGATGTACGCGCTGCTGCTGGGTCTGGACGGGGAGGCCAGCATCGGGGACAGCCAGCAGGCGTTCACGATCACGGATGAAGACGGCACCGTGATTCAGGGCATCGAGGAGGCCGCTTGGGAGTGCTTCCATGGCGCAGCCGGGCAATGACGCAAGGCGCCTGTTGCGGACCTTGCACACTGCGTAGAGAAAGCCAGGAAAGCTGATCTGGCCGCCGCGGGCCCGAAACCGTTACGCGCCTTCGCCCGCCCTGCCCTTTGAATCGCGATACGCGACCGCATACATAGCCATCACGACGAACGTTGCCAGGACACAAAGCACGACGCCCAACGCGGCATAGGCCACATCAGTGCCCGTCACGAATGTGTACGTCAGCGGGGACAGCACACTCGCCGTGAAACCGGCCACGACGACCAGCGCCAGCAGCACGAGCATCAGCGGCCAACGCGGGTAGGGCATTGCCGCGCGGATGTTGCCAAAGCCATAATCACCGGTCGCGGCGACGCGCGGCAGGCTCAGCCCATACGTCGCAAGCGCGTACAGGACCGGCAGCCAGATGACCGTCGCCGACGCGATCAATGCGCCCCAAAACCTGATGTCTTCCGCGCCGTTCAGCAGCACGTAGACCACAAACGGCAGATTGCCGGTGGCGCGCGCCAAGGCCCCGACCGCGATGGCGATCGCGCCCAGCAGGACGAGGTGTTTGGCCTCGGCGGTGCCGCCGCGTGCGGTTGCGTCGCGCGGGGCGTTCCCCAGGACGACGACCCTGTGCCAGGCGAACGTCATGCGCGCGAACGCGATCAGATTGATCAGCGTCAGCGCGACAAACACCAGATCCGCCAGCCGATACAGCGGGGTGTCCGCCAAGGCGAACGGCAGAGATAGCGTGAACACCGCAAGCGACCACGGCGCGGCGGCCAACATGGACCGGCCCTGCTGCCGGATGACGCCAGCTGTCGCTGCGAAAAAGCGACCTGCCCCGAGTTTGCTCGACACGAGATTCCTTTGCTCTGAACGGACGGGTTTCGTTTATACCCCAGCTGCGGCCTCGTCCTTGTTTGGCGTGCCGGCGCGCTGGCGATTGCCTCACACAGGCAATTCGCGCGGCATCGACGTGCCGGCGTCGTCATCGCCATAGATCAGTCCGGGCAACGGCGACTTGCCCCGCCCGACGCTTGCCCACAGCGCTTCGATCCAGTCCGCCGCCGTATCGACGATGGCATCCTGCACGACAAAGCCGGCCCTATCGGGAGCGAACGTCGGCACGGCCGGCGTTACGCCGGTGGCGGTGTGCCGGACGTCGAACAAGGTCCGATGGGCATCCACCGCCTTGTTCAGCACATAAAGGTCGGGGCCTTCCAGGCTGACGACAACCGAGAACGTGCCCTCGCCGTCCTGGTCGGGGAAGATGCCGACGTGAATCTCGCGGGCCCTTTCAGGCAGGGCCGCGATCAGCGCGGCCAAGCGCGCTTGTGCGTTGTCGGTATGCCGGTCCAACACGCGCCGCAGCGCGGCTTGATAGTCTTGCCGATTCATTTGCATCCCCTTATTGCCCCGCGGCCTCATAGCTCACCCCAGGCTGGCCACGCGGGTCCTGACGGAAAAACACGATGTTCTCGAACGGGATCGGGTCGGCATCCCAGCGCCAGTACGGCTTGGTGGCGCCGGAAAAGCCGCTGTAGCGATGCTCGTACTGGTTGTAGCAACCGACATGCACGGGGTCGCGGCCCGCGCCATGCGTTCGCAGCGCGATCACCAGATCGCCCCATTTCGGATCCTGTCCTGATTCCACCACGGATACGGGGGCAAACCGGTCGTCTTCAAAGCGGCTCCGAGCCGCTTGTGAGAAGTGGGACCGCAGGGCCTGCCGGATTTTCTCGCGCAGCGGTTCGTCGTCGGGCGAGGCGTCGCCGCCCCTGTCCGCGATCAGTTGTTCGGCTTGCCGGCAAACGCCTCCCAACTCCGGGCCGATGCGCTGCTCCAGCCCGGCCGCCAAGTCGCTGCGCTGCATGTTGCCGAAGGACAAGCCGGCGATGGCCACCGCCAGCATCGCGGCGACCGCGCCAAACGGCCACGCGGGCGTGCGTCGGCCGGCATAGCGCAACGCCGCCAAGACCAGCAGCAAATGCACCGCCACGAACAGCAGCGCGTAACCGGCCACCATCCAGTAGTGATAGAACGTGAATCCCGTAAGCATCACGGCGTCCCCCCGCTCGCCCGGCGATGCAGCTTCACGCTGCCGATACTGGCGACGATCAACATCAGGCTTGTCAGCGTAGCGATGCAGAACAGCGGAAAGAGATCGTCGGTGATGATCCAGCGCAGTTGCTCGCCCAGGCCATACGGCCCGAACGCCCGTGCACGTTCGCGGTCTGCGCCGGCGAAGATGCGGGTCCAGAAGCACGCGGCCAGTGCGCCATGCAGCCACAACGCCAGCGCATAGCGCTTGATGTAGAGCAGGCAAAGCGCGGCCAGCGCGCCCGTCCAGACGCTGATCACCGATATCCGGCTGGCGTCGAAGAGCTGTACGCTGGGCTTGGAAAGCAGCCACATCAGGGCGAATATCGCCGCTGCACTGGCTGCGCCGATGGGCCACGGAATCGGCGTCAGATTGATTTTTCGGGTCATGGGTGCGACGAATATACCTGATCGGACACCGCCAAAATCCGGATGCAGGATCTGGCCGCAGACCGCGTTCGTGCGTACACTTCCGGCATGCTACGCATCGACAATCTCACCAAGCGCTACGGCGAATATCTCGTATTTCAGGGGCTGACTCACACGTTCGGCCCGGGCTGCGTGGCGCTGTGCGAAGAAGACAGCACCGGCAAATCCAGCTTGCTGGGTATCATCGCGGGCGCCGTCCCGCCGGATGCCGGAGACGTCTGGATCGACGGGCATTCCCTGACCCATGCGCCGCAGCAGGCCCGTGCCCGCCTGGCTTATGTGCCGGACAATTGTTTGGCCTTTCCAGCGATGACAGGGCGCGCTTTGCTTGCGCAAGTGGCTGCGGAAAAGCAGGTTCCCGTGGACGATGCGGTGCTTGATCTGGCTTACCGATTGGGGCTGGAACCGCATCTGGACAAGCGCTTCGAACAGATGTCGACGGGTACGCGCCGCAAGGTCTTCGTGACGGCGGCCGCCTTGGGCGATCCGGCCGTGGTGATCGCAGACGGACCCAGCAACGGGTTCGATGCACAGGGCCGCGCCGTGCTGGCCGAGGTGTTCAAGGCCTGGGCCAAAGATCGCGTGGTGCTGTTCGCCAGCCATGATCCCGAGCTGGTGCAGGCGTGCGAGGCTGAGGCGATCAACGTCGCTGAATTGCGCTGACCGGGGCGCGGTGCTCAGCTGCGGCCGAACCGAACGGTGCCCGATTGTCGGGCCGCTGCCAATACTGCCTTCACTTCGTCTGCAATTCTCATCGGGCAATCGCTCTCGCTGTCGAAAACGCGTTCTGGCAGCTTAAGCTTCAATCATTGGCGTGGCCGAAGCCACAGTAAGGTGGGTTTCTTAATATTCTGCGGCGCATATTTCCTTTTTATGCTTCCTTATAGTGCAGCAAATATCTATGTTTTGCTGCACTATAAGGAAGCAAAAAACAGGGGTTTGCTGCATTATGGGCTATCATTTGTCGATAAAATCCGACCATAGGTTTGCCCATGTCCCCAGAACTGAATCAACTGCGCCTGGAGCAATTGCAGGCATCCCTGTCCGCGTATTCCCCGTTGGTAGCGAGGAAAGCACCTGCGCGCGGCTGGCTGAAGCTTATTCGCGAATCGCTGGGGCTCACACAGCGCCAACAAGCGCAACGCCTGGGGATCTCAGGGCCGACGCTACACAAATCAGAACAAGCGGAATCGGATGAGCGGATCAGTCTTGGACATTTGCGCAAACTCGCCGACGGTCTCGACTGCGAACTTGTCTATGCCTTGGTACCGCGGCGACCCCTTACGGAGGTCGTTCATGAGCGGGCTCGCGCCATTGCGCTTGAAGAGGTTGATGGCGTTGTGCACACCATGAGCCTGGAAGACCAGCGCCCGGCGGAAGCTCGCAGTAGCAAGCAGGTGGAACGACGGGCCGAGGAGTTGCTGCGAGGTAGATGGTCCGACTTATGGCGCTAGACCTTGACGAGCAGGACGGCCAGACACCGCTGGATCCTGACGAAAGGGCAGGACTCATTCCCGAGCACCTGAATACCAAGGGTGAATTGAACGATTGGGAGCAGGAAAACATCTTGCGTGCGGTGCGCTGGTTGAAGCGAACCCGGCCGCCATTCTCCTGTGGTGGCAGTAGTCTGGTAAGCGCATCGCAAATCCGGTCTTGCTATTTGGAGGGGCTGCGCGCTGCCGACAAAAATGACTACCAGCCGCTGCTTGCATTCGTTCGTAGCTGACCGAAGAGACGGGGCGCTGTGCTCGGGAAACGTCCGAAATCAGTGCGGCTTCCAGTTGATGCCGTCTTTCGAACGGTACTCGGGCTGGCCCGAGCAACACCCGCCTGCGCCGAAGGCCTGACGCCCGATGAAGGCCGTGATAAAGCCTTTGCCTTCGGTCAGTGATTGGTTGACGCATATCGTGGGCAGCGGATAGAACTCACCTTCCAATACCAGCGTCCAGCTCACATTCTCGCCTTCAGCAGCGTCTACCTTGTAGACCTTGCAGTTATTGACGAGCAAGTGAATGGGCTTGCCGGCCAGCACGCCTTTGAACTGGTGGTGCGGTGGCGTTTCGCGCGTGGCGATGGTTTCGGCGGTGAGCGTTGATCCGGCCGGCGGCGGCGGAAGCGAAGGTTCGCAACCCGCCAGCACGCCTGCCGCGCATAGCGTGAGGGCCAGTCGGCGGGCGTGGCGGGTCATCTTGGCAATCCCCTGTCAGGCGACGTTGGCGAAGCGCTTTTCCAGATACGCGATGATCTCGTTGGACTCGTACATCCAGCGCGTGCCGTCCGCCTCTTCGATGCGCAGGCAAGGCACCTTCACCTTGCCGCCGCCGGCCAGCAGTTGTTCGCGCGCCTGCGGATCGCCCTTGGCGTCGTGCAGGGCCACCGGCACGTTCAGGCGATGCATGGCGCGGCGCGTCTTGACGCAAAACGGGCAGGCGTGGAACTGGTACAGCGAGAGCGCGGCCGCGTCTTTGTTGACGGCCGCCTGGCCTTGCGGCGAACGCTTCTGCGGGCGCGGCCGCGTCAGGGCGTCGCCCGCGACGATCAATTGACCCAGGCCGACACGCAAGGCTTTAACAATCATGGATAGGGACTCGAAAAGGCAAAGTAAGGCGGTCAGTCTACTCCCTGCGGGACGTTGGTGCCGCCCGCATTCTTGAACCCGCTGCAGGTCGCTAGACATTGCGTTCTCTACCCTTCTGTTCGTCGGATTCCAACTTCCGTGCGTGTTATGGCGACGCGAGTCCTCGCTACGGATGGTGAAATGTTCTCAGGGCTTGTAAGCGGAGGTGTTGTTGATTGTTTACGCCAAAGCCAGATTCGATGACCTGCCGGCCTCATTTCTGACCAAAATCAAGGAGAGTCTTGATGCCTAAAAAAGCCGATGCTGAGATGGCCGAGTTTGAAGCGGCACTGCTGCACAGCATCAAGCAAGCTGCCGAGGGCCAATATGCCCGTGTACATACGCCTGATGAGATTGTGCGGGGGCCAGTCCTCTACACTCGAACACTCCGCCCTTTGCCAACGCCGGACATCATGAGATCCCGTGCCGTTCCGCATGCCCAGCCGCCGGCATCCTCTTCGGACCCGGCCGCCACCGAGCCGTTGCAGGATGCCGCCCTGCTGCGCCGGTTGCTGCGCGCCAAAGACCGCATGGATGCCGCCTCGCACGAGGCCTGGCCGGTCAGCCGCCTGGCCGAGGTCAGCGGGGTCTCGGAGGCCTATTTCGCGCGCTCCTTCAAGCGGGCGTTTGGCCTGCCCCCGCACCGCTATCTGTTGACGCGGCGGATCGAGCAGGCCGTCTCGTTGCTGCGCGACACCGAGCTCAGCATCACCGACATCGCTTTCTCGACCGGCTGGCAAAGCCTGGGCACGTTCGGCCGCATTTTCCATGACGTTACGGGCTCAAGCCCCAGCACCCTGCGCGCCGAGGTCCGGGCGAAGACGGTTGAACTCGGCCGCGTTCCCGCTTGCGTGCTGAAAGCCGCGCAACGCCCTGATCTGGGCACCGCAGTTTTGGAGAAGCGCCGCCGCAGCGCCAGGGATAAATTGGCGGCATCCACCAAGGAGAAACCATGAACGAAGGTATCAGTGTGATGGGCGTGTATGTCGACGATCAGGACGAAGCGCTTGCGTTCTACGTAGACAAATTGGGATTCCGCATTCACACGGATGTGCGCAATGGCCCGTACCGCTGGCTCACGGTCCAGCACCCCGAGCAGCCTGGGCTTCAGCTTGGCTTGTTCGCGCCGGGGCCGCCCGTCCATGACGAAGCCACCGCGAAAACCCTGCGTGCGATGGTCGCCAAAGGCGCCATGCCGCCGCTGGTGCTATCGGTGTCTGACTGCCGCGCCAGCTACGCCAAACTGAAGGCGCTGGGTGTGGAGTTCACGCAAGAGCCGACGGACCGCTATGGCAGCGTGGACGCCGGCTTCCGCGACCCGGCCGGCAATGGCTGGAAGATGATTCAGGCGCCCACCGGCAAGGCGTAGGCGGCAGCAATCGGGGCGTCGGTCAGTTCCCCTCAGGCTAGCTAAAATCCAACGCCTCACCCCATTGGAATTCAGCCTGTCATGACCGACCGACAGATCATCCTCCCCGATTCGATGAAGACGCTTGCAGACCGGGCCGGCTACGCGCCTGCGGTGAAGGTCGGGCACACGGTCTATTGCGCCGGGCAAGTAGGCAGGACGCCTGATCTGCAGGTCATCGCGGACCCGGAAGCGCAGTTCGCCGCCGCCTGGGAAAACCTGCGCGTGGTGCTCGCCGAGGCCGGCTGCACGTTCGACGATGTGGTCGACATGACGACATACCATGTCGACATGGCCGTCCATATGGACGTGTTCCGGGCCGTGAAGGACAGGACGTTTCCGCGAGGCCGATGCGCCTGGACGTGCATCGGCGTGAGCGAGCTTGCGCGACCCGGGCTGCTGGTCGAGATCAAGTGCACCGCGATTGCGAAGGCCGCTAGTACAGCCTGACGCGTTGATCCTGCCCCGTCACCGGACGAGTCAGACAAAGGCAACGCCGATACCATCCGCCGCAGTGCACACGGTTTTTTTGGATTAATCCTGGCACCGGCACGGCCATCCTGGTATCAAATGTCGCGGCAAGCTCCACTTCTGTTCAGGTCTCTGACATGGCGAGGTGTATCCATGCCGCAATGCCGATTTCCCCTGCGAATCCTGGCTGCCGCCGGTGCATCGCTTGCGCTGTCCAGCGGCGCCGTGCTGGCCCAAGGAGCCGGCCAGGCGGGCATGGCCGCGGCGCCTCAGGCGCCGGGAAAATTCTGCGAATGCAGATTCTCATCAGGGCAGTACGAGGCCTACAGCACCGATGGCACCTGCACCGTCCAGCGCTATGGCGGCGGGCGCAAGTGCGAATTCGGCTTTGCGGGGGCCGGGGCTAATCCTGCCGTGCTCAATGCCCTGCTGGGTCAGGATGCTTCCAGCGCGCAGTTCCGCCTGGCGCCTGAAATCTTTGCCCGCTACCTGGCATTTGCCCAAACGGGCGACACGACGTCGTTGTCCGACAGCAAGTTCATTGAAGCTGCCCTGCCCGTGCTGGCGCGGGCCAGCCTGTTCCGCGAAGCCGTTGTCCGCGCGGAACTGCCCGTCAAGCAGATGGATGCCGAGATCGTCGAGTTCTCAAGAAAATACAGCGAGGTCATTTCCGCGGTGTTCCGCGGCAAGCAGGCGCCTCAAACGATCAAGTGGAGCCCCAACAGCCAGTTCGAGATCGGACAGGGCTTCGTGCAGCTGGATTTTCAACAACAGTCGCAATTGCTGGTGCTGTTCTTTGCCAACGCGAAACGGTGACCGGCCATGGATCTGAGTTGCATACGGGAATTGCCTGGATTGGACATGACCATGCTGGTCCTGCTTATCGGGGCGGGAATCGGTTTCCTGGTGCTGGGGGGGTATCTGCTGGTCCGTCCACCGCCTGCAACGGCCGGTCAGCCGGCGGTGTTGTGGATCGACAAATATCGCTTGAGAGGCCCCGTGGGCCTTTTCCTCATCCTGCTGGGGCTCGCCCTGTGGGGACTGGCGTATTGGCAGCTGAACAGCCGATTCGCCCCGGACGCGGAAGCCTTCACCGGAGCCCCCCGGACACTGGGTTCCATCGCAGACGGCCTGCGCCGCAACTCTAACGCCGATATTCAATTGAAAGGCGACGCGGATAGCGTCATGATTTCCCAGCCGGTCAGCGGCGCCTGCGCGACCGCGTTGCTGGACGACCTGTGCAAAAAGTACCGGGGCACGCTGACGTGCATCCAAGAGGGAAACAGAAGAGTGATCGAGCGCAGCCGTTGATCAAACCGATGCGCGAGAAACCCCGTTCAGGTGGGCGCCGTTTCGTTCCCGTGCAGGGTCCTGAGCTTCCGCAATTCCGGGAACCACCGCATCCACAACCCGGCCACGGCGATCGTGCCCATGCCGCCGATCACTACCGCCGGCACGGCCCCGAACAGTTCGGCGGTCACGCCGGACTCGAACTCGCCCAGCTGGTTGGACGCGCCGATGAACAAGGTGTTCACGGCGCTGACCCGGCCCAGCATGTGGTCGGGCGTATTCAACTGCACCAGCGATGAACGCACCACGACGCTGATCGAGTCCGCGGCGCCCAGCACGACCAGCGCGCCCACCGACAGCGGAATCGAGGTCGACAGGCCGAACACGGTCGTCGCCAGCCCGAACAGGATCAGCGAACCGAACAGCAGGCGGCCCACGTTTTCGCCCAGGCTCAATCGCGCCAGCGTCAGCGACATCAGCGCCGCTCCGCAGGCCGGTGCGGCACGCAAGGCGCCCAGCGCCCAGGGGCCGGCGTTGAGGATGTCTTTGGCGAAGATGGGCAGCAAGGCGGTGGCCCCGCCAAGCAGCACCGCGAACAGGTCCAGCGACAGGGTGCCCAGCAGCAGCCGGCGCTGGAAGATGAAGGTGATGCCGGCGAAGAGCGTGCGCCACGTGGTCGGCTCCTTGCGCGGCGGGGCGCGGTCGATGACGAGCGTGGCGATGGACGCGAAGGCCGTCAGGTACAGCGCCGCCGCCACGCAATAGATCCACCCGGCCCCCAGGCTGTAGCCGATGCCGCCCAGCGCGGGGCCGGCGATCTGCGCGATCTGCCCGCCCGAGGACGACAAGGCGGTCGCGCGCGGCAGCCACTCGCGGGGCACGACGGCCGGAATCAGCGTGGATAAGGTCGGCGCTTCGAAGGCGCGCGCCGAACTCATGATGATGATGGTGGCGTAGATCAGCGTCTTGCCGCCCACGCCGTGCAGGGCCGCGATCGCCAGGACCAGCGTGGCCAGGGTTTCCAGCGCCATGCAAAGGGCGACGATCTTGCGGCGGTCGTAGCGGTCGGCCACGTGCCCCACCACCAGCGTCAGCGCCGCCATGGGCAGGAATTGCGCCAGGCCGATCAGCCCCAGGTCGATCGCGCTGCCCGACAGCGCATAGATCTGCCAGCCGACCGCCACCGAGACGATCTGGAAGGCCAGCGACGCGCTGATGCGCGCGAACAGGAAATGCAGGAATGGGGGACGGGAAAGCGGACT
>NZ_LZZS01000040.1 GCF_014170335.1 Achromobacter sp. UMC46 | reverse complement strand
GGCTTCACCGCCCCCGCCCCCCTGACGCCACCGCCGCCCCGTCTTTTTCCCCACACGATGAACAATTCAAAAGCACGCACGCTGGTCACTCTGTTGAAATGGTTCGGCCGCATCAAGCCGTCGACGCGTCTGCGCATCGGCGCCGTCCTGGGGTGGCTTGCCCCGCGGCTGGCCAAGTCCCGCGCGCGCATCGTGCGCCGCAATCTAGAGCTCTGCTTTCCCGATCAGCCCGAATCCGTGCGTGAGAAATGGGTAGCGGACCATTTCCGCGCGCTGGCGCAATCCATCGTCGACCGGGGCGTGCTCTGGTACGGCACCCCCGAGGCCGTCAAGGACATGGTCACGCAGACTGGAGCCGACCGCATCAATGCGCTGATCGCCGAGGGCCGCCGGGTGATTCTGCTGGCGCCGCACTTCATCGCGATGGACGCCGCCGGCACACGCCTGACCATGGAAGTGCCCAGCTCCGCCTCCATGTACACCCCGCAAAGCGACCCGCACATTGATGCCGTCATGGCGGCCGGACGCGCCCGTTTCAACGAAGTGTTCCTGGTCAGCCGCAAGGACGGCGTGCGCGACCTGATCCGCCATCTGCGCGCGCCCCGCCCGGTGTATTACCTGCCCGACATGGACTTCGGCCGCCAGGGTTCGGTGTTCGTGCCGTTCTTCGGCGTGCAGGCAGCCACGCTGCTGGCCACCGCCCAGCTCGCCCAGAAATGGGACGCCGCCGTGCTGCCCATCGTGGGGTTCTGGAATCCGGAGACCGGCCGCTACCATATCGATGTCTTGCCACCGCTTGAGAACTTCCCGGGCGATGCGTCGCTGGAAGACGCCACAGCGCGTCTGAACCGCGAGCTGGAATCCTGGGTGCGCCGCTGCCCCAGCCAGTACTACTGGGTGCACCGCCGCTTCAAGACCCGTCCCCCGGGCGAACCCAAACTCTATTGAGGCCTGGCGCTTGGCCGCCGGCCGCCGGCCGCCCAAATAATGGGCGATAATCCCGGGATGAACTGGAACTTCACCAAAATGCATGGCGCGGGCAACGACTTTGTCGTGCTCGACGGGGTCCGCCAGACCATCGACATGACGCCCGAACGGGCGCGCGCCTTGGGCGACCGGCACTTCGGCATTGGCGCCGACCAGATCCTGCTGGTCGAACGCGCCACCCGCCCGGACGCTGATTTCCGCTATCGCATTTTCAATTCCGACGGCAGCGAAGTCGAACACTGCGGCAACGGCGCGCGCTGCTTCGTGCGTTTCGTGCACGAGCAAGGCCTGTCCGACCGCAATCCCCTGCGCGCCGAAATCGCCACCGGCATCCTCGTCCTGGACGAGGGCGACGACGAGCAAGTCACGGTCGAAATGGGCAGCACCCGCTTCGATCCTCCCGCCTTGCCCTTCGATACCGCCGGCCTGACCTCGCAACGCCAAGGCGAAGACACCCTCTGGGAACTGGAACTGGACACGCCTGCCGGCGTGCCGGCCAAGGTGCTGCTGTCGGCCGTGGCCGTCTCCAACCCGCACGCCGTGCAGGTGGTCGACAACGTCGATACCGCCCCCGTCGCCGTGCAGGGCCCGCTGATCGAAACCCATCCGCGCTTTGCGCGCCGGGTCAACGCGGGCTTCATGCAAGTGGTCGACCGCCACAACATCCGCCTGCGCGTGTTTGAGCGCGGCGCGGGCGAAACCCTGGCTTGCGGCACCGGCGCCTGCGCCGCCGTCGCAGCCGGCATCCGTCGCGGCCTGCTCGAATCGCCCGTGCGCGTGCAAACCCGCGGCGGCGTGCTCACCATCGCCTGGAACGGCGACCAGCTGCGCATGACCGGCCCGGCCGAATCCGTCTTCACGGGGCAGGTCGACATCGACAAGCTCGTCTTCTCCATGGCGCTGAACCGCTGACCCTATGACTGATACCGCATTCACCGCCCAGGACATCGCCGCCTTCCTGCAAGAGCACCCCGGCTTCTTCGACGAACACGCTGACGTCTTCGCCACCCTGCAAGTGCCGCATCCGCATGGTTCGCGCGCGATTTCGCTGGGCGAACGCCAGATCCTGACGCTGCGCGAACGCAACCGCGAACTGGAATGGCGCCTGAACGAACTCGTGCGCAATGCCACCGCCAACGAAAGCATCGGCACGCATGTCGCCAAGTGGTGCAGCCGCCTGCTGTCTGAAAACGATGCGCAGCGCGTGCCGGGCGAAATCGCCCTGGGGCTGGCGGAACAGTTCGAGCTCAACCACGTGGCGCTGCGCCTGTGGGACCTGTCCGAACTGCCCCCTACCGGTTACGGCGAACCCGTCTCGCAAGACGTGCGCGCGTTCACCGACAGCCTGAAGACGCCATATTGCGGCACCGATACCGCTTTCGAAGCCGCCGGCTGGCTGGACAGCCCGCCGAAGTCGCTGGCGCTGGTGCCGCTGCGCCTGGAAGCCGATGGCGCCGCCGTCGGCCTGCTGGTGCTGGGTTCCGACGACCCCGAGCGCTTCAACCCCGAAATCGGCACGGCATTCCTGGAATCCATCGGCCAACTGGCTTCGGCGGCGCTACATCGCTTGAATCCCGCTTCGCCGAAGGCGTAGCGCAACGCAAGGGCAGACATGGACCAGGCACCGGACAGCACCCAGCAAGACGCCGCGCCGCTGCCTGACCCGATGCGCGCCTGGCTGCGCCATCTGGAAACCAACCGCCGCTATTCGCCGCATACGCTGAACGGCTACCGGCGCGAGCTGCACTTCCTGCGCGAACTCGCCGACAAGGCCCGGCTGCCGCTGGACAAGATCGCCAACGGCCACATCCGCCAGTTCGTCGCGCGCCTGCATGCCCAGGGCCGCGGCCCGCGCAGCCTGGCCCGCACGCTGGCAGCCTGGCGCGGCTTCTACCAATGGTGGGCGCCGTCAATCGAACTCGCCGGCAACCCCGTGGCCGGCGTGCGCGCGCCCAAAGCGCCGCGCGGCCTGCCCAAGGCCCTGTCCGTGGAGCAGACCCAGGCGCTGCTGGACCGCGCGCCCGCAAAGGTCGCCAACGAGCCCGCCGCGCTACGCGACCAGGCCATGCTTGAACTGCTCTATTCCAGCGGCCTGCGGCTGTCTGAACTGGTAGGCCTGGACCTGCGCTACACGCGCGCGGACGGATATGAGTCGCGCGGCTGGCTGAAGCTGGACGAAGCCGAAGTCGAAGTGCTGGGCAAAGGCGGCAAACGCCGCTCGGTACCGGTCGGCCAGACTGCCATCGATGCCTTGCAGAAATGGATTGCCGTGCGGCCAAGGCTGGCGCCGCCCGCGCCGTCTCCGGAAGATGCCGCGGCCCTGTTCCTGGGCGCGCGCGGCAAGCGCATTTCCCCGCGCGTGGTGCAACTGCAATTGGCGCAGATCGCGCAACAGGCCGGGCTGCCCACGCATGTGCATCCGCACGTGCTGCGCCACAGCTTCGCCAGCCACGTGCTGCAATCGGCCCAGGACCTGCGAGCCGTGCAAGAGATGCTGGGCCACGCCAACATCTCGACCACCCAGGTCTACACACGGTTGGATTTCCAGCATTTGGCCAAGGCCTACGACCAGGCGCACCCGCGCGCCGGGCGCAAATCCTGAACGGCTAGCCGCCCCCGGCCACCATGCCGCCCAGCAGCATGACGCCCAGCAACAGCACCGCCAACGCCGCCAGCGCTTCCACGCCATAGCGTAAACGCGCCGCGCCCGCGCTGGACAAACGGCGGCCAATGCGCGTGGCCGCGCCGCCGGCCGCAACGGCCAGGCAGGCCAGCGCCGCCACCGTCAGGCCCGTGCCCAGGCCCATCGCCAGCGCGGACGCCACGCCGGCCAGGAAGAAGCCTTGCGACAAGGCGAACACCAGCACGATCAGCGCGCCGCTGCAGGGCCGCAACCCGACCGCCAGGATCGCCGATCCGGCGCGGCGCCAGTTCATCGGGCCCGCGACCTGATCGGGCGCCGGCACATGCGCATGGCCGCAACCGCAGTCGTCGTCGTGGCGGTGGTGATGGTGATGGTGATGGTGATCGTGGACATCAGCATGCGCGGGCGGCGCAGGCGCATTGGGAGGAGGCATATTCGGGGGAGGCGCGCGCACAACAATGGCGCGCAAGGCCGCGGCCCCCGTCAAACGGGACGTCGCCGCCGGACCGTCGGCGGGCATTGCCGCCGCCCGTTCGCGCCGGTGCCGCCACAACGGCCGTATCGCCTTGATCCAAACCAGCCACGCGCCCAGCAGCGTCACCAGCGCGTAGGACGCCAGCTCCAGCCAGCGCGTCGCCTGATTCATCGTCGCCGCGGTGGCGTTGAACACGACCGCCAGCACCGCCACCATCGCGATCGCCACCAGCGCCTGGATCAACGCCGACGCCAACGCCAGCAGCGCGCCGTTGCGGGCCGTCTGCCGGTTGGCCAGCACATAGGAGGAAATCACCGCTTTGCCATGTCCGGGGCCCAGCGCGTGGAACACGCCATACGCGAAGGACAGGCCGATCAGCGCCCAGGCCGCGCCGCCCTCCGCCTGCCAGGCGCGAACCGCGCCCGTGAGCTGGCGGTAGAAATGGCTTTGCCAGACCGACACCTGGCCGAAGAAGCTGGCCAGCCATCCCGGCCCGCCCATCCCCGCGCCGCTTTCGGGCACGCCAAAGGGATGCGCGCCCTGTGCTGCCGCCACGCCCATGCCGCCCAGCAGCAACGCGGCGGCGATCAGCCGCGCGGCCGCCATGGCGCCACGCTGGGGCTGCGCTACGGGCCGTGCTACGGGCAGCGCACCTCGATGCGGTGCGTCAGCCCCTTGGTGATCGCGAAGAGTTCGTCGGGCAACGCGTCCGGGTCGGCCGGGATCGCGGCCAGTTGCTGCATGGTCTTCCAATCCAGTTCCTTGGGCTTGCGGTAATGGGACGAGCAGGCCGCGGCGTCCGGGCCGCCCAGCGCCACCGCGCCCTTCTCGTCGAAGGCGTATGCGACGAAGTACGTCGGGTCGTAGATATCGACCTGCGCGCCCTCCGCGCCCGGCACCACCGGCGCGGCCAACGGCAAGGTGAACGACAGCGTCAACCGCTTGGTCTTCGGGTTCCAGTCCACGCGCGCATCGCGCGGGGCGGCGAACGCCACCGTCTTGCCATCCACGGTGACCCGGGTGAAGTAGTGCGAGATCGGCTCGCCCAGCGCCTTCATCCAGTCGTCGGCCATGCCCTTCAGGGTGGCGGCGGGCAAGGAACCGTCCTTGCCCGTCTTCAATCCCTGCGTGGCGTAGGCGCCGAACATCTCGTCGAACAACCAGACCTGGCGCACCGCCGTCATGCGGTGCTGCGCGTCGATATCGATCGCCGCGCGCGCGTCGATCCACATGTGCGGATGCGCGCTGGCGGCGCCCGCCGCCAGCAAGGCCGTCGCGGCGCTCAGGGTTGCAAGGCCGCGGCAAGCTGACGTACGTTCCATTCAAACATTTCCAGATAGGTGGCGCCCGGCTGTCCGGGCTTGGACAGTGCATCGGAATAAAGCGTACCACCCACCTTGGCGCCGGTCTCGCGCGCGATCTGCTGCACGAGCTTGGGGCTGGTGATGTTCTCGACGAAGACGGCCGGCACGCGTTCACGCTTGACCTGTTCGATGATGGCGGCGACTTCGCCGGCCGACGGCTCGGCATCCGTCGACACCCCCATCGCCGAAATGAACGTCACGCCGTAGGCATCGCCGAAATAGCCGAAAGCATCATGCGAGGTCACGACTTTGCGGCGCTCGGCGGGAATGGCTGCGAACATCTTCTTCGCATTGGCGTCCAGCGCTTGCAGCTTGGCGATATAGGCGGTCGCGCGCTGGCGGTAGTTGTCGGCACGGGCGGGGTCGGCGCCAGCCAGGCCTTCGGCGACGTTGCGCGCATAGATCACGCCATTGGCCAGATTCTGCCAGGCGTGCGGGTCGGCGTCGCCATGATGATGGTGACCGTCCTTGTGGTCGTGGCCGTGATCGTGGTCATGGTCATGGTCGTCGTGCTTGCCCGCATCGCCGTGCCCGGCGAACTTGCGCGGCGTCACGCCCTGCGAGGCCACCACAGTCTGGCCCGCGAAGCCCGAGGCCTTCGTCAGCTTGGGCAGCCAGGTCTCGAAATCCAGGCCGTTCACGAACAGCACCCGCGCGGCGGACAGCTTCTTCGCGTCGCCGGGGGTGGGCTCGTATTCATGCGCATCGCCGTCGGGCCCCACCAGTGTCGTCAGGCTCACGTCCGAGCCACCCACTTCGCGCACGATGTCGCCCAGGATGGAAAAGCTGGCCACGGCCTTCAACGGCTCGGCGGCATGCGCCGCGCCGAAAACGGCCGACAGGCACAACCCGGCCGCGGCCAACAGCGCGCGGCGGCGCGCCGGCAGAATGGAACGCATAGCGAATCTCCTAGTGAAGTCTGGCCCGGGCCACGCGGCGCGGCGCCCGCAGCAGCCCGCCATGCGGGCCGCCGACGATGGAAAACAGGTAACAGGCGCCCGCGGCCAGGATGATCGAGGGCGAGGCGGGCACGTCGTAGTGGTAGGACACCAGCAGGCCGCTGGCCGAGGCCAGCACGCCGAACGCCGCGGCCAGCGGAATCTGCCAGGCGGCAGAACGCGCCCAGAAGCGGGCGGCGGCGGCGGGCAGCATCATGATCCCGACGACCATCAGGGTGCCCAGCACCTGGAAGCCCGCCACCAGGTTGACGACGACCAGCACCAGGAAGCCCATGTGGACCCAGCCGCCCCCGCCGCCGCTGGCGCGCAGGAAGCCCGGGTCCAGGCATTCGGCCACCAACAGGCGGTAGATCGCCGCCAGCACCAGCAGCGTCACGCTGGCCGTGATGGTCACCAGCAGCAGCGCCGCATCATCCAGGCCCAGCACCGTGCCGAACAGCACATGCAGCAGATCCATATTGGAGCCGCGCAACGACACCAGCAGCACGCCCAACCCCAGCGATATCAGATAGAAGGCCGCGAAGCTGGCGTCTTCGCGCAGCGGCGTCAGCCGCGCCACCAGCCCCGCCAGCAAGGCCACGGCCAGGCCGGTGGCGATGCCGCCCAGCATCATCGCGCCCAGCGACAGGCCCGACAGCAGGAAACCGGCCGCGACTCCCGGCAGGATGGCATGCGACATGGCGTCGCCCATCAGGCTCATGCGCCGCAACACCAGGAACACGCCCAGCGGCGCGGCGCCCAGCGACAGTGCGCTGGCGCCCGCCAACGCGCGCCGCATGAATCCGTAATCCAGGAAAGGCGACACCAGCCATTGCGCCAGACTCATAGGTAGGCCCTCGCGTGCCATTGGCGCGCCGTCTTAAGATGCGCGTCGTTCAAGGTATCTTCGGTAGCGCCCCAGGCCACGACCGAGCCGCACAGCAGCAGGCTCTGCGGGAAGTGGTCGCGCACCAGATCCAGGTCGTGCAGGACGGCGATCACGGTCCGGCCCTGCCCGTGCAGCCCGCACAGCAAGGCCATCAGGTCGTCGGTGGTGTGGCTGTCCACCGCCGCGAACGGTTCGTCCAGCAGCAGCACCGGCGCGTCCTGCACCAGCATCCGCGCAAACAGCGTGCGCTGCATCTGACCGCCCGACAGCGTATCGATCCCGCGTCCGGCGGCATCGGCCAGACCCACCGTCTCCAGCGCGTCCATGCAGTGGTCGAGCTCACCGCGGCCATACCGGCGCCATCCGCCGACGCGGCGCCACGCCCCCATCGCCACCAAGTCCAGCACCGTCACGGGGAACGACCGATCCAACTCGGCCGCCTGCGGCAGCCAGGCCAGCTCGGACCGCCCGTTGCCGCTGATGCGCACCTTGCCGGTCATGGGGCGCAACACGCCCATGATTCCCTTGATCAATGTCGACTTCCCGGCCCCGTTGGGGCCCACCACGGCCGTCATGCCGCCGGCGGCGAACCGGCCCGACACCGATTTCAGCGCCGGGTGGCCGTGCCAGCCGAACGACGCGTCGTCCAGCTCGATGGTCACGGGCGCCACGCTCACCGCGGCCACCAATCCAGCGCCCAGCCGGTCAGGGCCCATAGCGCCGCGGCGGCAACCGCTGCCGCCGCCATGCGGCGCCAGGCGGAAACCAGGAATGCGGAACGGGGAATGGCGCGTTGCCGGGGTGCGGCGCCAGGCCGCTGAGGCAGAAGCGAGAAATGAGACATGGGAACGCGGACGGTCTGAAGGGCGGCGAAATTGCGGTGCGACACGATTTTATGATGTTATATCATAACCAATAAGGCTTGAACCCGTCCCCGTCGCCCGCATATTGGTGTTTTCTGCTACCTTCCAGGCATCTCGCGCGCGTCACGCGCGTTCCTCATTCAGGTAAAGCCCAGCCATGCCCGCTCCGCCCCGATCCCCCCGCAGCGACACCGTCGGCGCCCAGCTCAGCGTCGCCGAGACGCTGTGCGAGCAACGTGGACGCCGCCTCACGCCCATCCGCCGCAAGGTGCTGGAACTGTTGTTGCGTCACGGCCGCAGCTTGAAGGCCTACGAATTGCTGGACGCCATGCGCGAAGTGCATCCCGGCGCCGCGCCCCCCACCGTGTACCGGGCCCTGGATTTTCTGATGGACGAAGGCCTGATCCATCGGCTGGACGCCGTCAACGCCTGGAGCGCCTGTCATGACGCCGGCGGCGCGCCCCACGACCTGCTGGTCGTCTGCACGGGTTGCGGCGCGGTGGCGGAAGTGTCCGATCCGGCCATGAGCCGTCAACTGGCCGAACGCGTCGCCCAGACCGGCTATGCGCTGGCCACCCACGAGACCGAGATCCGGGCGTTGTGTCCCCAATGCCAGAAAAAGCAGCCCGCCGACGCCGGCCCTCACCACCATCACCACTAAGCGTCAGCACCCGGGGCGTCTCCCGCCCTTGAAATCCGGCAAACTGCCCCAAAATAGTGATATCGCCCGATACTTGACGGCGTACAGCCGCGATTCAGACGGCTTCAGCCCCTGGGTTGACCCGGGGTTTGCCCCCTGCCCCCGACTGTGCTGTAATCCTGCGTCCGGCCGCTGTTGGCGGCCTTCGCAGCCTGTGGCAAACCTCATCCTGCACGGGAAAATCCCCTGCCAGGCCGTGTGTTGAATGCCTAGACTTCAGCCTTGACCTCACGCTAGCAGCTTCGCCATGAACACCCCGCGCAGTTTGGACAAAATGGTACCCGTCACCATCCTCACCGGCTTTCTCGGTGCGGGCAAGACCACCCTGCTCAAACGCATCCTGACCGAATTCCATGGCCGCCGCGTCGCCGTCATCGAAAACGAATTCGGACCGGAAAGCATCGACAACGACCTGCTCGTGCAAGACAGCGATGAAGAAATCATCGAGCTGTCCAACGGCTGCGTCTGCTGCACGGTCCGTGGCGACCTGATGCGCACCCTGTCCGAGCTGCGCGCCAAGCGCGAAGCCGGCGAACTGACTTTCGAACGCGTCATCCTCGAAACGACCGGCATGGCCAACCCCGGCCCCGTTTGCCAGACGTTCTTCATGGATGACGACATCGCCGAGTACTACCGCCTGGACGCGGTGGTGACCGTGGTCGATGCCAAGCACGGCATGGCCACGCTCGACGCGCAACCCGAAGCCCAGAAGCAGGTCGGTTTCGCCGACCGCATCCTGATCTCGAAGCGCGACCTGGTCAACGAAGTCGACTACGAAGCGCTGCGCCACCGCCTGGTTCACATGAATCCGCGCGCGCCGATCACGCCAGTCAACTTCGGCGAAGTCGACCTGAAGTCCATCATCGACATCAGCGGCTTCAACCTGAACTCCATTCTGGACATCGACCCGGAATTCCTGGCCGATGAACACCCCGACGCCGCCCACAGCCACGACCATGGTCATGACCACGGGCACGATCACGGCCATGACCACGATCATGACCATGAGCACGAAGGCGATTGCGGGGCGCATTGCGATCATGCCCACCATCATCACCACCACCAGCACGACGACGAAATCGGCGCGTTCGTGTTCCGTTCCAATAAGCCGTTCGATCCCGCGCGCCTTGAGGAATTCCTGGGCGGCGTGGTGCAGGTCTATGGTCCCGACCTGATGCGTTACAAGGGCATCCTGTACATGAAGGGCATCAACCGCCGCATGTTGTTCCAGGGTGTGCACATGATGATGGGCGCCGAACCCGGCAAGCCGTGGACCGCGGCCGAAAAACCGTCCACCAAGATGGTATTCATCGGACGTAAGCTGCCCCAGGAGATTTTCACCCGGGGCTTGGAGCAGTGCCTGGCGGGGTAATCCCCCTTCCTGACGTGACGCGATGCGACGAAGGCAGTACTGTGAGGTACCAATAGCGTAAGCAGCAAGCAACACGGACCGGGAAAGGACGCCCGCGCCAGGATCGATTCATAGTGGAGTGTTTTCATGGCTACCAAGGCAGCAACCAAAAAATCAAGCAAGTCGACGAGCGATACGGCGATTGATCTGCCCAGCGAGAAGGAATTGCTGGCCATGCCCGAGTCCGACTATATGAACGAACGCCAGCTGGCTTTCTTCAAGGAACGGCTCAAACAACTCGAACAGGACATCCTGGCCAACGCCGGCGAGACCACTGAGCACCTGCGCGAAACGCAGTTCGTGCCCGATCCCGCCGACCGCGCCACCATCGAGGAAGAACACGCCCTGGAGCTGCGTACCCGCGACCGCGAGCGCAAGCTGCTGAAGAAGGTGCAACAGTCCATCGCCCGCATCGACAGCGGCGAATACGGCTGGTGTGAAGAAACCGGCGAACCGATCGGCGTACCCCGCCTGTTGGCCCGCCCCACGGCCACCCTGTCGCTGGAAGCGCAGGAACGCCGTGAAATGCGCCAAAAGCTGTACGGCGACTGATCCGTCCCGACATTCACGCCACGCCCTGAAAGGCTATGCTGGTTTCCGGCATAGCCTTTTTTATTGGCCGAAAGGATGCCCCTTTCAGCCTTGATTTCCGGTCGACCGCCCCCAGCTAGTTCTTTCAAAGGAAGGAACGCATGGAACAATTTCACGCCACCACTATCGTGTGTGTGCGCCGCGGCAACCGCGTCGCGCTCGGCGGCGATGGCCAGGTCACCCTGGGCAACATCGTCGTCAAGGGCACGGCCCGCAAGATCCGCCGCCTGTACCACGACAAGATCCTGGCCGGTTTCGCCGGCGCCACCGCCGACGCATTCACGTTGCAGGAACGTTTCGAAGCCAAGCTGGAAAAGCACCAGGGCAACCTGATGCGCGCCGCGGTCGAACTGACCCGCGACTGGCGCACCGACCGCGTCCTGCGCCGGCTGGAAGCCATGCTGATCGTGGCCGACACCGAGCACACGCTGGTGCTGACCGGCAACGGCGACGTGCTGGAACCCGAACACGGCCTGGCCGCCATCGGCTCCGGCGGCGCGTATGCCCAGTCAGCCGCGCTGGCGCTGTTGCGCAACACCGAGCTGTCGCCCGAGGTTGTCGTCAAGCAATCGCTGGAAATCGCCGGCGACCTCTGCATCTACACCAACCAGAACCACGTCATCGAAACGCTGGGCGACTGACGCCCGACACGCGGCGCGCGGGGCACGCCCCTCGCGCCGCGGCCGCTTCCCCAGCCCGCTCTAGCTTCAAGGATTCGCCCTCATGTCCGCATCCAACATGACGCCCGGAGAGATCGTCTCCGAACTCGACAAATACATCGTCGGCCAGAACCGCGCCAAGCGCGCGGTGGCGGTCGCTCTGCGCAACCGCTGGCGCCGCCAGCAGGTCGCCGAGCCCCTGCGCCACGAGATCCACCCCAAGAACATCCTGATGATCGGCCCCACCGGCGTGGGCAAGACCGAAATCGCCCGCCGCCTGGCCAAGCTGGCCAACGCGCCCTTCATCAAGATCGAAGCCACCAAGTTCACGGAAGTGGGCTATGTGGGCCGCGACGTCGACACCATCATCCGCGACCTGACCGAATACTCGATCAAGCAAACGCGTGAACTGGAAATGCGCCGCGTGCGCACCCAGGCCGAAGACGCCGCCGAAGACCGCATTCTGGACGCCCTGGTCCCGCCCGCCCGCGGTGCCTCTGGCGAGCCGGAACGCGGCGAAGACAACAGCGCCCGCCAGACCTTCAGGAAGCGCCTGCGCGAAGGCAAGATCGACGATCTTGAGATCGAGATCGAAGTGGCCCAGGCCGCGCCGCAGATGGACGTCATGACGCCCCCCGGCATGGAAGAAATGGCCGAGCAGCTGCGCGGCATGTTCGCCGGCATGGCCCGCGACAAGAAAAAGCCCAAGAAGATGAAGGTGCGTGAAGCCTTCAAGCTGATCGTCGACGAGGAAGCCGCCAAGCGCGTCAATGAAGAAGACCTGCGCACGGTCGCCATCAACAACGTCGAGCAGAACGGCATCGTCTTCCTGGACGAAATCGACAAGATCGCCGCCCGCCAGGAATCCGGCGGCGCCGACGTGTCGCGCCAGGGCGTGCAGCGCGACCTGCTGCCGCTGGTGGAAGGCACCACCGTCAACACGCGCTACGGCATGGTCCGCACCGACCACATCCTGTTCATCGCGTCGGGCGCGTTCCACCTGGCCCGCCCGTCGGACCTGATCCCCGAGCTGCAAGGCCGTTTCCCGATCCGCGTCGAACTGGAATCGCTGACCGCCGAGGACTTCGTGCGCATCCTGTCCGACACGGACGCCTCGCTGACCAAGCAGTACACCGCGCTGATGGCCACCGAAGACGTGCAACTGGAATTCACGGACGAGGGCGTACGCCGCCTGGCCGAACTGGCCTTCGCCGTGAACGAGACCACCGAGAACATTGGTGCTCGCCGCCTGTACACGGTGATGGAAAAGCTGTTGGACGAGCTGTCGTTCGACGCCACCTCCAGCCAGGACAAGCACGTGAAGATCGACGCCGCCTACGTCAACTCGCAGTTGGCGGAAGCCGCCAGCAGCCAGGACCTGGCGCGCTACGTGCTGTAAGGCGGGCGGCGCGCCTGGCGCGCTCCCTGCTGATCAACGCCGTTTATCGCAACCTTGCGGTAAACGGCGTTTTCCATGGCGCGGCGTCAGTTCGTGATCGCCGTCACGACATACTTGCCGTCCTTGCGGGTGGCGGTGAAGCGGACCTTGTCGCCCGCCTTGATCTTGGACAGCAGGGCCGGCGGATCCGCCTCATAGACCAGCGTCATGGCCGGCAGGTCCAAGGCCTTGATCTCGTCGTGCTTGATCGTGACCTTGCCCGCGGCCGGATCCACACGGCGAACCTCGCCGCTTGCGTCGGCGGTTTGGGCGAACGCCAAGGGCGTGGCCAGGGTCACGACAGCCATCGCGGTAGCGATAGCCATGGGCATTGCATATTTGCGGTCAAAAGCCATACGGGCGTCCTCCATTGACAGCGAAAGCCAGGGCCGGGCCCTTCTTGCTTTCCACAGTGCTAGGATACCGCCGTTATGAAACAGTTCCGGCGGCATGACGCAACAATCCTGACAGTTGATTGCGAACCGCCGGCCTGCCCGGGCCTCCGCTTACCGCCGGACGCAAACCCCCACTACCCTTTTCCGATTCAGGACGCTTTCCCATGGCCAACCGCTTATCCGTGATCGCCACCCGCACGGGAGACGACGGCACTACAGGTCTGGGGGACGGATCGCGTACCCCCAAGGACGCCCCACGCATCGCGGCGCTGGGCGACGTGGACGAGCTGAACAGCGTCATCGGCCTGCTGCTGACCGAGTCCCTGCCGCCCGAAGTTTCTCTGGACCTGATGGCGATCCAGCATGATCTATTCGACATGGGTGCCGAGCTCTGCATTCCCGGCCATGCCGCCGTGACGGACGCGCAGATCGCCCGCCTGGACGCGCGGCTGGCGCACTACAACGCGATGCTGGCCCCCTTGCGCGAATTCATCCTGCCCGGCGGCACGCGCGCGGCGGCACAGGCCCATGTGGCGCGCACGGTGTGCCGGCGGGCGGAACGGGCGGTGGTCGCCCTGGCCAGGGCCGACACGGTGAACCCGCCGGTCCGGCAATACCTGAACCGCCTGTCCGATCTGATGTTCGTGCTGGCGCGTTGTATCAATACCGCGACGGGGATGACCGACGTGTTCTGGATGAGCCCAAATTCGCGTAAGCCCACGTAACTCGTGAGATGAATTGCAAGGCATGCCGCTTGAAACTTGACACTTGCCGGCCACGGTCCTTGTAACACGCCTATTTCAGCCCACATTTTGTTTCATTTTTCAGGTGAGAAAAGCACAATTGCGGCATAATGACGGGTTATCGAGCGGGTTTGCGCGCCACGCTCAGACCTCAAGGACCCAATAAAGAATGAGTATTATTGTCACCGGCGGAGCCGGCTTCATCGGTTCGAACTTTGTTCTGGACTGGTTCGATTCAAGCAGCGAGCCGGTCATTACGCTCGACAAGCTCACCTATGCAGGCAATCCGGAAAATCTGGCATCGCTTGCCGGGAACCCGAACCATGAATTGGTTCATGGCGACATTAGCGATGTCACGTTGATGACAGCATTGCTGGCCAAGCACAAGCCCCGCGCGGTTGTGAATTTCGCGGCAGAATCTCACGTCGACCGATCGATCCACGGCCCCGGCGAGTTCATTCAGACCAATATCGTCGGCACCTTCCATTTGCTGGAAGCGGTGCGCGCGTACTGGTCCGAGCTACCCGAGCAGGAAAAGCGGGATTTTCGCTTATTGCACGTGTCGACCGACGAGGTCTATGGCTCGCTTGAAAAGGATGACCCCGCGTTTCGCGAGACCAACCAATATGAGCCGAACAGCCCGTACTCGGCCAGCAAGGCCGCCAGCGATCATTTGGTGCGCGCCTACCACCACACCTACGGGCTTCCAGTACTGACCACCAACTGTTCGAACAACTACGGACCGTATCATTTCCCTGAGAAACTGATCCCCCTCGTTATTCACAACGCGCTGGCCGGCAAGTCCCTGCCGATTTACGGAGATGGTCAGCAGATCCGCGACTGGTTGTACGTCGCCGATCATTGCCGGGCCATCCGTCGCGTACTGGCAGCCGGAAAAACCGGCGAGACATACAATGTCGGCGGCTGGAACGAGAAAACCAACCTTGAAGTCGTGCACGTCCTATGCACACTGCTGGATGAACTCAGCCCGCGGAAGGATGGTCAGTCGTACACTACTCAAATTACCTATGTGCAAGACCGCCCGGGACATGATCGCCGCTACGCGATTGATGCCACTCGTCTGCAACGCGAATTGGGCTGGACGCCATCGGAAACGTTTGAAACCGGCATCAGAAAGACGGTTCTCTGGTATTTGGACAACCAGCAATGGGTAGCCAATGTGACCAGCGGCGCATATCGCGACTGGGTAAACAAACAATATACGGTCTAAGCGCGGCGCTGGATTCTGCGCTGGCACGATGGCGATACGTCCGCTTACACCGCTTGATATCGTGCCATGGTGACCCTGATCGTCCACCATCCTCCGATGACGTAGCCGTCCCTCGCAACCGCCACGGGCCAAGCCAATGCCCGATAACCATATATACGAGCAGTCGTGAGTGAAAGAATTGCCATCCTTCTCTGTACCTACCAGGGCGAAAAATATTTGGCCGATCAATTGGATTCGTTCGCGGCACAAACCCACACCGACTGGGTATTGGCCGTGTCCGATGACGGATCCGTCGACAGTACTCGAGAGATGCTTGCCAATTACCGCCTTAAGTGGGGCGCTGACAAACTGAACGTCTATGAAGGGCCTCGGCGTGGGTTTGTTGGAAATTTCATGTCGCTGACTTGCAACATTCAAGTACAGGCTGATTATTATTCTTTTTCCGATCAGGATGATATCTGGCATGCCGAGAAGCTCCAGTACGCCATAGAATGGTTAAAAACCATTCCCTCGGATACGCCGGCATTATATTGCACGCGCACACAGTTGGTTAATGAAGCGAACCAACCCATCGGTCTTTCTCCATTATTTGAAAGGCAGCCAGCGTTTGAAAATTCTCTTGCTCAGAATATTGCCGGGGGCAATACGATGGTTTTCAACGACGCGGCTCGTCGGTTATTGCTGCAGGCAGGCCCGCTCGTTGATGTTGCAGCGCATGATTGGTGGGTTTATCTCGCCGTGACCGCCTGTGGCGGCAAAGTGCGATATGACCCCCGGCCATCACTGCGTTACCGGCAGCACACCAGCAATCTGATCGGCGCCAACCGTGGATTGCTGGCGAGGTTGACCCGTATCCGCATGCTCTTCAGGGGCCATCTGAAAGAATGGAATGAGCGCAACATAGACGCCTTAGTGCAATTGCGGGGGCAGATGACGCCTTCGAATATCAAGCTGCTGGATCAATTCAGTAGCGCGCGCGAAAGCAGCCTACTGAAGCGGATTCAAAAATTCAGGTCAACGGGCATTTATCGCCAAACAGCCTTAGGAAATATTGGCATGATCCTGGCTGTCATATTCAACAAGCTTTGAGGACTCCCGTGAGAATTCTACTCCTCGGCAAAGATGGCCAAGTAGGCCAGGAATTGCAGCGTACTCTTCTCCCGTTGGGTGAACTGCAAGCGCTCGGCCGAGATGGTGCCGACTTGAACAACATAGACACGCTCCAGGCGGTGTTGGAAGCGCACAAACCGGAAATTATCGTCAACGCCGCGGCTTATACTGCCGTGGACAAGGCCGAAAGCGATCAGGAAACCGCTGCGCAGATCAATGCCCGTGCCGTTTCGGTCCTAGCGCGACACGCCCAGGCTCACAACTGCCTGCTGGTCCACTATTCCACAGATTACGTTTTCGATGGCACCGCTGAGGACCGATATACGGAAGCTCATCCGACTCGGCCGCAAAGCGTCTACGGCGCAACCAAGTTGGCTGGCGAGACAGCAATTCTCGAAAGCGGCTGCAAGGCGTTCATCTTCCGCACAAGCTGGGTGTTTTCTTCGCAGGGTGGCAACTTCCTGAAAACAATCTTGCGCCTGGCGCGCACCAAGACCAGCTTGAACGTGGTAGCAGATCAGTTTGGCGCCCCTACCTCGGCGGAGTTGATTGCGGATGTCACCTCGCTTGCCCTCTGCAGCTATCGTCATAATCAGATGGCCGAAGGCATCTATCACCTGACCGCCTCCGGCACGGCAACCTGGTGTGAATTCGCACGCTACATCGTCTCCCAAGCGTCCGCGCGCGGAGTCGAGCTGCAACTCACCGCCGATCAGATCAACGCAATTCCGACGACGGATTACCCTACTCCAGCGAAACGACCGCAGAATTCCAGACTGGATACCAGCAAGCTGTCGCAAGCACTGCAACTGCAACTGCCACATTGGACCGCGCATACTAACCGCGCCATCGACCAACTCATCAAACTCGGAATTCCAACATGACGCGCAAAGGCATAATACTGGCAGGGGGTTCCGGCACCCGTCTACATCCGGCGACGCTCGCCATCAGCAAGCAATTGCTGCCGGTGTTCGATAAGCCGATGATTTACTATCCACTGACCACGCTGATGCTGGCAGGCATCCGCGACATTCTCGTCATCTCAACGCCTCAGGACACTCCGCGATTTCAACAATTGCTGGGCGATGGGTCACAATGGGGACTCAATCTTGAATATGCGGTGCAACCGTCTCCCGACGGCCTGGCCCAAGCATTCATCATTGGCGAATCCTTTATTGGCAACGCCAATTCGGCCTTGGTACTTGGGGACAACATCTTTTATGGCCACGATTTCCAACGCATTCTGGAAAGTGCTGACTCGCGCCCCGATGGCGCCAGCGTATTCGCATACCACGTGCATGATCCGGAGCGTTATGGAGTAGCCGAATTCGACCAAAGTGGTCGTGTACTGTCTCTGGATGAAAAGCCCGCCCAACCAAAGTCGAACTACGCGGTGACCGGCTTGTACTTCTACGACAACGAAGTTGTAGATATCGCTAAGAGCATCAAACCCTCCGCTCGTGGCGAACTCGAAATCACCGATGTGAACCGCGCATACCTGGAAATGGACCGGCTCTCAGTAGAAATCATGGGCCGCGGCTACGCTTGGCTAGATACCGGCACACACGAGTCGCTGCTTGAAGCAAGTCAGTTTATTGCTACGCTTGAGAATCGCCAGGGCCTGAAAGTCGCCTGCCCCGAGGAGATCGCGTTCCGCCAAAAGTGGATTTCCGCCCAAGACTTGGAAAAACTAGCTGCGCCGCTGGCCAAGAATGGCTATGGCCAATATCTCAAGCGGCTGCTGGTCGAAAAGGTTTATTAATGAATGTATTCAAGCAGGCCATTCCCGACGTCTTGATTTTTGAACCCCGGGTGTACGGGGATGCACGTGGCTTTTTCTTCGAGAGTTTCAACAAGAAGGTATTTGAAGAAGCTACCGGCATACGGCGCGACTTTGTTCAGGACAATCATTCCCGTTCCTCCAAAGGGGTCTTACGCGGTTTGCATTACCAAATTCAGCAGGCTCAAGGTAAGCTTGTGCGGGTAAGCGAAGGCGCTGTCTTTGATGTCGCAGTTGACATGCGCCAATCCTCGCGCACTTTTGGGCAGTGGGTGGGAACTATTCTGTCTGCCGAGAATAAGCGTCAAATGTGGGTGCCGGAAGGATTCGCGCACGGTTTCCTAGTGTTGTCGGACCACGCTGAATTTCTCTATAAAACGACGGACTATTACGCCCCCAAGCACGAGCGCTGCGTCAGCTGGAACGACCCCTCGATTGGCATCGACTGGCCTCTGCAAGGTGATACGCCAGTTATGTCCGAGAAAGATCTGAAGGGCACCAGCCTGGCAGAGTCAGAGGTGTTCCCATGATTCTCGTGACTGGCGGCCTGGGCTATATCGGATCTCACACTTGCGTTTCACTCTCGGACGCGGGGCAGGATCTCGTAATCCTGGACAATCTGAGCAATTCGAAAGCCGCCGTGCTCGAGCGCCTGCGGGAAATCTGCCCGAACGTCGTCCAATTCGAAAAGGGCGATATCCGCGACAAAGCGACGCTCACACGGGTATTCAACACATTCAAGATCAGTGCCGTCCTGCATTTCGCAGGTCTAAAAGCCGTGGGGGAATCGAACAAGTCGCCAATTTCCTATTACGACAATAACGTCGGGGGTACATTGTGCCTACTCGAGGCGATGACTGCCGCAGCGGTGAGGACACTTGTCTTCTCCTCATCTGCGACGGTGTATGGCGATTGCAGCGACGTACCGATACCCGAGGATAATTCCCGCTCCGCGACCAATCCATATGGCCGCAGCAAGCTCTTCATCGAAGATATCCTGGCCGACCTTTATGCCTCGGACAACCAGTGGCGGATCGCCCGGCTGCGGTATTTCAACCCGGTCGGTGCACATGAAAGCGGCCGCATCGGCGAAGACCCGGTCGGCGTACCCGCCAACCTGATGCCATACATCGCACAAGTCGCAGTCGGCCACCGCGAGCAGCTGAATGTGTTTGGCGGCGATTATCCGACCCGCGATGGCACCGGCCTGCGCGACTACGTACACGTCATGGATCTCGCCGAAGGCCACGTCGCCGCATTACGTGGCCTGCAACGGCAAGGTGGCATGCTCACAGTCAACCTTGGAACAGGTCGCGGCACCTCTGTACTGGAACTGATCAACGCGTTCTCCCTGGTTTCACAACGCGAGATCCCCTATAAGATCGTTGAGCGCAGGCTTGGCGACGTCGCCCAGTCCTACGCCGCTGTCGGTCATGCTGAGCAGATCCTCGGCTGGAAAGCCAAGCGCCAACTGTCCGACATGTGCGCGGACCACTGGCGCTGGCAGATCGAGAACCCCGACGGATACCCCGAGTCGTAGGAGCGCAATATGCAGCAATATTCAAGCAGCGGGCGCGAAATGGTCGCTAGCCTGTGGCGCAACCGCTCCCTTATTCTTGCGTTGACGAAGCGCGAGGTTATTGGCCGGTACCGCGGATCTGTGATGGGCCTGGCCTGGTCCTTTTTCAACCCCATCCTGATGCTGACGATCTATACGTTCATCTTCTCGGTGGTCTTCAACGCGCGGTGGGGTGGAAGCACCGAAGGCAGTAAGACGGAATTCGCGCTAATCCTGTTCGTCGGGCTCATCGTGCACGGCTTGTTCGCAGAATGCGTGCTCCGCGCTCCCAGTCTGATCCTGAACAATGTCAACTATGTGAAGAAAGTTATTTTCCCGCTGGAAATCTTGCCTTGGGTTGCCTTCGGAGCGGCGCTATTCCACACCTGCATCAGCCTGATTGTGCTCCTGGTCGCCCGCATCCTCCTGCAGCACGAGCTGCCCTGGACTGCACTGCTGTTCCCATTCCTTCTCGTCCCGTTGATCCTAGGCACGCTGGGCATCAGCTGGTTCCTGTCGGCGCTAGGAGTGTACGTACGCGACATCGGCCAGATCACCAGCATGCTGACCACTGTGCTCTTGTTCATGTCGCCGGTCTTTTATCCGATCAGCGCATTGCCTGAGAGGTACCAGATTCTGGTCAACTTGAACCCGCTCGCATACCTGATCGAAGAAAGCCGCAACTTGCTAATCTTCGGCGTGCTGCCGGACATCAGGCACTGGGCCATATTGATGGTGGTTAGCGGTGCCGTGGCCTGGTTGGGATTCTTTTGGTTCCAGAAAACGCGCAAAGGATTTGCCGATGTCCTCTGATATCGCCGTCAAGATCGACGGGCTCAGCAAGAGCTACCATATATTCGACAAACCACGAGACCGTCTCCTGCAGATGCTCTTCGGCAAGCGCAAGCAATACTACAAGGAGTTCTGGGCGCTGCGAACATTGTCGATGGAGATCCGGAAAGGAGAAACCATTGGACTCATCGGCCGTAACGGTAGCGGCAAATCCACTTTGCTGCAATTGATTTGCGGCACGCTCAATTCCACGACTGGAACGATTGCGACACATGGCCGAGTCGCGGCGCTATTGGAATTGGGCTCGGGTTTCAATCCCGAATTCACGGGGCGCGAGAACGTCTACCTGAACGCCGCGATGCTTGGCCTGAGCGAGGAAGAGATCACCGACCGTTTCGACGACATCGCCGCGTTCGCCGACATCGGCGACTTTATCGAACAGCCGGTCAAGACATACTCCAGCGGCATGTATGTGCGGTTGGCTTTCGCTGTCGTGGCACACGTTAGCGCTGATATACTCGTCATCGACGAAGCGCTCGCAGTCGGCGACGCGGTCTTCACGCAGAAGTGCATGCGCTTTCTACGCCGTTTTCAGGAAAATGGCACTATTCTCTTCGTCAGCCACGACATCGGCGCCGTAACCTCCTTGTGTCAACGCGCCTACTGGCTGGACAAGGGCGTCCTGCGCATGTCGGGCACACCCAAGGAAATCAGCGCGGCTTATATGGCCGATATATATGAAGCGCAACAAGGGCCAAGCGCTGCACCGTCGACGAAAGCAGCAACGGTGTCGGACAGCCCTAAACAGATCGCGGAGGCTCCCCCTCCCGTCTTTCGCGACATGCGACTAGATTTCTTGAACCAAACCCAGTTCAGGAACGACATACAGCTGTTCACTTTTGAAGAAAATGCCAAAGCATTCGGCAAGGGCGGCGCAAGCATAGAGAACGTCCAATTGCGCGATACAGAAGGCAAACCGCTGCAATGGGTGGTTGGAGGCGAACGCGTCAGCCTGCATGTTTCATGCCGCGCCCACCAGGATGTCTTTTCCCCTATCGTCGGCTTCTTCATCAAAGACCGCCTGGGGCAAGTGCTGTTCGGCGACAATACATACTTGACCCACATGGAGGCTCCGCTGAGCGTTCCCGCAGGGGACTCCTTCGCTGCATCCTTCTCGTTTCCGATGCCGATCCTGCCTCTCGGCGAGTACAGCATCAACGTGGCGCTAGCGGAAGGCAACCAGCAGGACCACATTCAGCATCAGTGGATACACGAAGCCCTGATTTTCCGGTCCACATCGAGTTCAATAACGACCGGCCTAGTGGGGATTCCGATGGAATCCATCAAACTGACGCTCAGCGACTGAGTATTAAGAGAATCGCATGGAATTTACTGGCGAACGTTTCATTCCCACCCTCCCAGGCGACATCCGCCTCGAACACCTACATCGCTATGAATGGTGTGCGAACCACACCCAGGGCAAACGCGTGCTCGACATCGCATCCGGCGAAGGCTATGGCTCGTATGCGCTGTCGAGCAATGCGAAGTCAGTCATCGGCGTAGACATTTCAGGCGAAGCGGTCAACCATGCCCTCGCTAAGTATGCCGACCGGACAAACCTCACGTTCATGGAAGGCAATGCGGCATGCATTCCCCTGCCTGACCATAGTGTGGACGTCGTCGTTTCCTTCGAAACGATCGAACACCATGATCAGCACGAAGAAATGATGTCGGAGATTCGGCGTGTCCTGACACCCGAAGGGTTGTTGATCATGTCCTCACCCAACAAGAAGATTTACTCGGATCTGGCTGGTGGAGATCACAATCACTTTCACGTCAAAGAACTTTATTTTTCGGAGTTTGACACGTTGGTGAGACGCTATTTCACGAATGTGCGCCACTATGGGCAGCGCGTCACAGCCACGTCCCTGCTTATGCCGTTGGAGCTGGATGCCAGCGATAGTGTCCAGACGTTCACGGAGACCGATAGTGGTGTTGCGCGTGCAACGCCGGTAGCCATCGAGCCCATGTATTACTTAGCCGTAGCCAGTAATATCACGTTGCCAGACACCGGCCGCACGACAGCCTTCTTTTCCGAGGGCGACAACGCCTTCTATGAAAAACAGCGAGAAGTGCTGGAACTGAGCGCCGAGATCCGCCGCATGAGTGACTATATCGCCGAAGTCTCCGGCGCGCTGCAAGTGCGAGACAGTGACCTTACGTTTGTCAGCCAGGAATGCGCCACCACTCGGAAAGAGCTGGAATCCGCCCAAACCACAATTGCCCTATTACAGAACACGCGGTGCGCGCGATTCACTCGCGCGCTACGCTCGCTCTTCGGCAAAGCCTGACACTGCCACCACCCGCCAGTATGAAAATCGCCTTTGTCAGTCAGCCTGAATACTTCCGTTTCTGCTACGAACAGGACCTTAGCGCAGACCACGAGGTGCGCGAATTTCCATTTCATTTCGGAATGAAGGAAGAAGAGTTTGCAGATCTGATCGCCTTTGATGCAGATGTGAATTTTTTCTTTCGAGGCGAATTCTTCCCAACGTCCCTGCTGCCGCAACTGCGAGGTACGAAAATCGCGCTCTCGAGCGAACCGTTCCCACGTAACTTGGGAAACAAGCTGGAGTACACGCGTGACTCTATCAAGCGCTATCTGGATTTCCGTTCGCGTATCCGCACCCAAGCGTTCGACTTCGTGTTCCATTATGACGAGGCGTCGCTGCAATTCATGGCCAAGGACGGCCTAGAACTCTCGGGGGCTTTTGCTTTTCCTGTCGCTACCGACACCTATGTCGACCGTCAACTAGAGCCAAAGTGGGACATCTTTTTTATTGGCCGGAGTACCTCACACCGTGAGCGCTTCTTCGGCCCGTTGAAGCACCATTTCCAATTCTTGCACATCTGCCACGGTGTCTTTGGCCCGCCCCTGATTGAGTATATGGCGCAGGCTAAGATTAACCTCAACGTCCATGCGGAACCCGAGATTTCCTGGGAACCTCGGATGCAGATGCTGCTAGCAACAGGCGCGTTCGTGATCTCCGAACCCATCACACCAAACCGTTATTTGCGTCCCGGCGTTGATTATGTGGAAGCCACCTCGCCGTCAGACATGTACGAAAAGGTGGACTACTACCTTAGGCATGATGACGAACGCCGTAGCATTGCGGCTTCCGGCAGGGCACGCATTCATGAAATTTTGAATGCAAGGCATAACTTCCAGCAATTGATCGAAGATCTGGATCAAGGCAAATATTCTGCCTTTAAAACCTCAACGCCCTCTGGCGGAGTGAATGCCTTGGCTAAGTACTTCAATATAGAATCGCGCGCGCGCGCTTTCGCCCGCAAGCTGCTGAAGTGAGCCCCGAATCGTCAAGGAATTTTTGCTACCTAAACTACTGAATATGCCCACCTCGCCAGAAAAGAAAATGAAGATCGGCTATATCGTGCCCAGCTGCTCAGTCTCCGGTGGCATGGCAGTCATTTGCCAACATGCAAACCGCTTGCGCAAACGAGGCCACGAGATCGTATTTCTATCCACCGTGGAAATCCGGCCGATGGATTGGTTTCCCGGTCAACACGTGCCGATCTATGACGCGGCCACCTGGGAAGGTAGCCTGGACGTCGTCGTTGCCACAGGCTGGAGCACAGCGTTCTGGCTGCCGAGAATTGAGGCCCGGGTAAAATGTTATTTCGTGCAGTCCGACGAGACGCGGTTCCACCCCGACGACTCCCGATGGCAACACCTGACCACCCTTACCTACTACTTTGGCGTGCATTACCTGACCGAGGCACGTTGGATACGCGCGTGGTTGAAGGACAGCTTTGGACACGACGCCGAGTTAGTCCCCAACGGACTGGACCCTGAGATCTTCAGCCCGGCCGAGCCGTTAGAAGCGAGGGGCCAGAAACCCCGCATTCTTCTAGAGGGCGCCATCGGGCTGCCCTACAAGGGAATGCGCGAAGCATTCGAGGTGGTGCAGAATATCGATGCTGAAGTATGGTGCGTCAGTTCGTATGGGGCGCCAGAGCCACATTGGCATTGCGACCGCTTCTTTGAGCACGTACCGATGCGAGAGATGCGTAACATTTATTCCAGTTGCGATATCTTGCTGAAGCTGAGCCGCGTTGAAGGCTTTTTCGGCCCCCCTATGGAGATGATGGCATGCGGCGGCGTGGCGGTTGTGGGCAGGGTCACAGGCTACGATGAATACATCGTCGACGGAGAAAACGCGCTGGTAGTGGACGCGCTGGACATTGACGCCGCGCGCGACGCGGTACAGCGACTGATCGACGACGGCGCGCTGCGCGGTAAGCTGATCGCCGCTGGTGCGCAAACCGCCCGCGAATGGAATTGGGATAGCTCGATCGATACGCTGGAGGCCTACTACGCGAAGCTCCTGTCAAACCCGCAGTGCTGGTACGAAAGCTCCCTCCGTCCCAAGTACGACCGCAGCATCGCGTTCGCCTACGACATGATGTCGCGGAGTATTCTGCCGGAGGACATACTGCCCACTACGGCTGCCAACGCCCAAGAGGTTTTTCCTCCACATGTGCAACGTCTTGCCGTATATATGGCGAACTCCTCCGCATTTCGGCGTTTTGCCGATCTTGCACGGATCGGCTACCACTGCTACAAAAAGGCGCGCGGCAAGGCGGGTTCGGCCAAGCGGCGATTGAAACGCCTATTCTGAATTCTGGACGCTGCCGACCGCAAGCAAATGGCCGGTTGGAACGATCGCCAGGCACAAGGCAACGGCGAGATTGACGTTGCCTTTTGTGGACGGCTAGAAGAATTTACTTGCGCCCGATAAGCGGATTCGAACCGAAGTTGATATGCCCCCCGAACAATTCCCTTTGGCTTCAGCCTCGCGCAGAGCAAGCCGATTCATGCCCTATTTAGTCACATACCTAACTTTACTCGGCTGGCATTACCAAGTCGCCGGCGCCGTATCGTTTGCGGCCGCCGGCTGGCTGCTGCTGACAATCTCCACGGCGGTGGTGATCGGCGACCTATTCTGTTCTGCCGCGCTCAAGCACTACCCGCGCCTGCACAACGTGCCGACCCGTGTATTGATTGGCCTACTGCTGACTAACCTGATCTTATTTCTCACCGGAATGCTATTGCCCTACGGCCTGGCGATCCATTCGATCTTTCTGCTTATAGCTGCATCTCCGTTCTGGCTACGAGCTTTCCGGGCGGGGCGCGTGCGGGCATTTGGGCCAGTCCACGCCTCGGAGAATCTACTGTTCCTGTTAGGAGCCGTGGCAGTTACGGTCTGGTGCTGGGACATCCTGCAACCGATCAAGATCGGGGCTGACACGACCATCATCCGAGCATGGATGGATATTTTCTATCACCTCAGTCAAATCGCGTCATTTGCATCCTCGCGAGGGCTGGGCACACTGTTCGATGTGCAGATGGCGGGCGCACCCGCCCAACCGTATCATATGGCCAGCTACATGCTACCGGCGGCCCTGGTCGATGCGACGGGGATTTCGACGTACGTGGCGTATGCTAGCTTGTTGACGCCGCTCGGCATGCTGCTGACGGTACTAGGTGCCTACTCGCTTGGCGCAGTTGCTTTTGGAAAATGGCCCGCATTGGCTGGCGCGGCGGCCCTAATTCTGCTACCTGACGCCGCTCAGCAAGGATTCGGCAATCCGTTCCTTGGCTACCACTGGTTGCAGCAGATTGCTCCAGCGCAAATGTATGGTGTAGCCAGCGCCGCCGTAGTGTTCGCCTTGGTATTAGAAAGCTGTCGCAGCTCCCGGCTGGCCCTCGTCCTATGCAGCTACTTCTTTGTCTTGGCTACCTTGCTTTACAAGGCGCAGATTTTCGTCGCTATTTCATTTATGGCTCTAATGCTGCCGGCCTTTTATCTGCGTGGCAGCTGGGCACGATTTCGCGCACCCATCCTAATTACCCTGATCTGCCTCTATTTTAGCGCGGCCGCCATTTCACAACTCTCAACAAGCGTGCCAACGCTGCGACTGGACGGTTCCGGCCTGTCCCCATACATTGGCGCGGTCATGGCACTTCAGGACGATGGATTCATGAAGGGCCTGTTCTCCAGCATGCTTGACGCCGCGGGCACAAGCTGGCTCTTGCAAGCGTCGGTATTTTCGGTAATGTTGCTAGTCTGCACCTTTGGCGTCTACCTGCCTGCATATCTTTGCCTAATGCGCCGGGCGCGGCCAGTTGCGACCCCACTTGCACGGATGTTCCCGTTGCTTGTGGTTTGTGTCTATCTGGTGATGGCGACCAGCCTCGCGCTGGATGAACGGCACATTGGCACAATGGAAGAACTGCTGCATAGGCCTTTTGTATGGGCGTATTTTGTGGTGGTCGTATTTTTTGGTGGCGGGCTCTATGCATCCATCTACGGCGATGAGCTGCCGGCTCGCCGTGGCACCCGTTTGGCGCTACTATTCTTGGCGGTGCTGCTTTTTAGCGCACCGCTGCATTACGGCCGGCGGATCCAGACTTTCAAGACCTGGCAGACAGAGTACCTTGCTCTTCCGACTTGCCAAGTCGACATTGCGCGGTATATCAAGGTGCACAGCCAACCTGGCGATATCGTTCAAGATTCACTGAACGATCCAGGTTACCGACTCACCGCATTGTCGGAGCGCAAACCGTACGCCATAGATTCAGGCGGCGTGCGCCTGCCGGCGGGCATCAAGGAACGTCTGGAGGAACTGGCTGCGCTCAAGCGACTGGAGTCCGCCGACGAATTGGTCGCCGCCATGCGGCGCCGAGGCATCCGCTGGTATGTCGTCAATCCTGGCGACAGCATAAATTGGGTCGACGCCGCTCAGGTCCAGAAGGTGTTGGACTGTGGTGGCTACGCGCTGTTCAAATTCTGATGACTGAGGGGAAGAGACCCTAGTCCTTCGGTCGCCTGAAGACGAAGAGAAGCTGAATAAAGTAGGTCAGTATAGCCACTGGCAGGACAATAATCGCCATAGCCCAGATGCGGCCGCCGACGAACGGGGCCAGCAACCGAATCATGCCAAGATATATGAAGAATACGAGTCCGTATCCCAGGAGAAACCTTGGAATCAGACGTAACTTCATCTGGCGGAACACCAAGCCTCCGGTCGTGACGAAATTGAAAGAGAGCGTGATGATATTGGACGCTATCAAGACCAGCCAGGTAGGGAGTGGAGTCAATGCGAACAACGCATATACGACGAATCCGAACAGCGTGTTCAGCCCGCCAACGAAAAGGAATCTGAAAATCTGTTTTTTGTCGTGCAACTGCCTAACCTAATCATTAAGTCTATAGCCGGCGGCGAGAGTATTGCCGACATTTAGGCCGATCTTGGTCTTGTCTAGACCAATGGCGTGAGTGGCTTGTTTAAGGGCTCGTTTCAGTCCCGACGGCATTGGAGCCAAGCGCATCCAGTAGCTGAGCGCGTAGCGATTGACGAAGGGTTTCACCGAGATGTTTCCGAAACCGCAGCGCTGCATGAGCTCCCGAATGCTGGTCTGCGAAAACAGCTGCATATGCTCGATATCGATAATTGGCGACCGCTTACCCATTGCCCGATTTACGAAGCTGCGATAGTCATGCGTGACGGTCACGAATGCGCCTCCCGGACGTAATAACTTCGCCGCCGACTGGGCCGTGGCCATGGGATCTTGAACGTGCTCCATGGTCATGAAGCAGCAGATGAGATCAAAGGACTCGGGCGCAAAATCGGCTTCCTTGAAGATGCCTTCTCGCAGCCAACCCCGACGGTGGTCCGGTGCCGCGCTGATAGCGGCTGACGAAGGTTCGACACCGATCAGTTCGGAAAAACCTCTAGCCTTCAGCAGGTCCAGAAGCACGCCCGTGCCCGAACCGATTTCCAGCACGCTGTCGCAGCGCTTGATCTGCTTTAGAACTGGGTCCATAGCCAATATATAGGCCTGAGCGGCATCGGCAGCCTCTTCGGAGCTATCGTAGTCAGCCACGTGATAGGCACTGGCCAGCTCCTCTTGCGCCGGGGGACGACTGACATAAACTAGATCGCACGCCGGGCACTGCACCAGCTCGTGGCACATGTATTCCGGTTCTTTTCGCGAGGCGTAGCTGAACCCCGAGATGCGGCTTTCGTCGATATTCTCTTTCTGGAATATCTTGGCGTTGCTGGAAGGCGTGCCGCAAATAGGGCAGTCGCGCGAGATGGACATCAAGGATGCTCCTTCGCAATAGGAGTTTGCGGTGTAGCGAGCGGCGGTTTGATTGCCGCTATCGCATAGCCCAAGGGGTCGATATGAGAGCCCAGGCCGAACCTCATCGACACATGCGCCGCCACTAGGAACAAGCCCGCACTGGGCAGTATTAGAAGGGCCATAGGTAGCGTCAACGGCAGCCAGATCTTGCACTTCGGAACGACGAGATTCTTACCCAAGCACAAAATCTTGTTGAAAATCACCGCATAGTCATTGCCTCTTTCCGAAATTTGGATGTTTTCCAGTCCCTGCTTATGCAACAGCATCGCCAGTGCTTCGGGCGTAAAGCGGAAATAGTCATGGGGAATGTGATGGCGGCGTGCGGACCACGGCACCGTCATCAATAGCTGGCCACCAGGCTTCAGGCATCGATAGATCTCTGCCAGCAATGTTTCCGTATCGGGCACATGCTCAAGCACTTCGACGCATAGCGCATTGGCGAATATTCCGTCGTCGAACGGAAATTTGCCGCCGGGATAGTACACGATGTCGGTGTCAGGCCTCATGTTGAACTCGTCGGCTTTGTCCACATCTAGCCCAACGTACTGGACTCCTGCAGGCAGATAGCTCTTCCATGGCGCGTTCCCGGCACCCACGTCGAGGACGTTGCCTTCAAGAGCAGAAAGTCTCGGTTTCAGAAAATCAACTATGGTCTTGAGCTGCAGATCGAGCAAGCAGCGCAAGGCGAAGGCCAGGGGGTTGCCCAAAGGAGAGGAAACCGGCACCGGTTTCATCTCTTCCTTGTCCCGCAAGTATGCGTTTATCTTGGGTTGCATGTTGGTTCGGTAGGGATTGCGATTATGGAGCCGTTTTCGGGACATAGTGAATGGCAATATAACTGCCAAAATCCAGGGCCTTGTCACGGCGATACGCCGAATCGTAGTCCGCCAGCCATTGCTCGCGTTCCGGATAGCGCTTGTCCATCACGAGCCAACCCGAGCGCCGCAAAGTCTTGGCCAAGGCGGCCAGAAATTCGCGGCGGCGTTCCGACGGGATGAATCCGAAGTTAGCAGGGCCGTGAATAGCGCTCCAGGCGGATGGAGGAGACACCCCATTCATATTCATCGCACTATCCAGCACGGTGATAGCGTCTCCCGACTCGGCCTTGATCGTCTGGATCGCGCGGCCAGCGTCAGCCGGATCACCCACGGTCGCGCCCGCCAGTCTGGCTCGCAACTTGTCCTGCGTTTGGGGATTGCTGAATGTGACCGCTGGGAGCAGTGCCGAGGGGCCGAAGTCGAACAACCGGCCCTTGCCTAGGTTGCTTTGCCAATCGTTCCATCCAAACAACGGCGTCCACGCAAGCAGCGAAGCGCCAAGGATAGCAGCCATGTGCGCCAGATTCACTTGCTTGGCCGCTTGCACCACGTAAAGCAACGCCAACAGCAGCAGGGGCAAGATATTCAGAATATTGTTCTCGTGGCTACGGCCCAGAAAATACGTGAAGGATCCATAGGCCAGCAGCAGCAATACTAAGCCGCGCCGGAACGACATCGTGTCCCCGACGGCCTTCCATGACAAAGCCAACGTTGCCGCAGCGATCGCGATAGCTACGACGAAGTACCAGACGTTGCCGTGCGGATCAATGGGTAAGGGGCCAGGAGGATTGATCGCGTAGGCAAGGTAACCGTATAGGGTGGGCCCCTCACCGTAGATCAGCCTCAACGCACTGTAGAACAAGGTGGCGAGGGCTACTGCTATTATCGCTAACACCAGCGCATTGCGGATCGCGGCGCCCAGCCGTACGCCGAACGAGCCAGATGCTCGTCGCACGAACAAGTAGTACGGCCACCACACCAGAGTCACGTAGAAGGCTGACTCAGGCGACCACAACGCACCTACGGCCCACAGTAAGTGTCCGACGACGAGGCGCCCACGGCTCCGCTCGATATTGGAAGTCAGACACAGATACAGAGCCAATAACGTGGCAGGTAAAAAGCGCAAACCCGCCACCGAAGGCGTGACCAGCGGCGAGGCCGTCGCGGGAGGGTAAGCGGTCCAGAAGAAGCATGCTGTCAGGCAAAGCGCCAGCACAATGACGCGCGCGATTGCCCGAGGCGAGCTCACCAACAGGGCCATAGCCGCAATGGCAAGCGTCCACAGCAGCGTCGTAATACCCGTGATCACATACATGGCCGACCAGCAATCATTGCGACAGCTGGCTGCGAGCAAGGACGTTGGGCCGAAGCCGTATTGCAACGGGATGTCGTGAAACAACTTGGCACCTGCCAACATCAATTCGGCGGGTCCGATGTATGCCCCCCAGTGGTGCCACAACGTCAGAAGTGAAGAATCCGCCTGGAGAATGCCGGCTGAAAAACTGAAGACGGCAGCAGGCACCGCGTAGCCCATCAGAAAAACAGCCATACCGCGATGAAGGGTATCTGATCGGGCGTACATCAGCGTCTGAACAACAATCAGCACGCAGAGCCCCGATGCCAATAGTTCACTTAGAGAAATATTGATCCCGGCTTCATCCGGCCGGCGCCACCACGGAAGCAGCATCGCGACGCATAGCGCGAAGAAGCCAGGCAGCAGCGTATTGAACGCAATCCGACCGCCACGATAGGCCAACAGCAGTGAGATTGCTGCAATGCCCAGCGCCGTCGAAGGTGTCACAACTCTGGTATATAGCGTCAATAGAAGGATGAGTAGCAGCCATACTGCGCTCGCGAGAGACCAGAGGCCGCGGTCGTTACCTCTGCGCAGCGCGACTTCGCGCTGAGATAGCCCCGCGCTGCGGCTCCCCTGCAACGCCGGCAGCGCAGCCAATACGAATCCAATCAGCACATAAGCCAACATGACGTACGGCTTGTCTTGCATGTGTATTTCCCTTTTGCGCTTTTTCCTGCAAGGAAAGCGTGAATACAAATAGGCGGAGGGATGATGTCGATCAGGCCTCGTGGTCCTTGCCGTCCGGCAATAGCTCCGTGGATTGGCCGTTCCGTATGAGCGCAGAGCGGATCAAACGTGGCCGACCTTTCACCTCGGCCATGATTTTGGCGACGTATTCGCCAACAAGTCCGATGGCGAACAGATTCAACGACCCGAATCCCAACGTGGCTAACAACAGGGTAGTAGCGCCACGGGGCGCAACCTCTGGGAAGAAAATGCGCAGAAAAATCGCAACTAGGGCAAGCAGCGCCGATACCCCTAATAGCATGATCCCGGTAGCGGTAAGCATGGTCAGAGGCGTGTTGCTAAACGAGAAGATCCCCTTCTTAGCCCAGTCCAAATTCTTGACGAAACTGTTGGTCGACACGCCGAACATACGCTCGGGGCGTATATAGTCGACTCCCGTCTGCTTGAAACCGACGTAGGCACGCAGCCCCCGCATGAAGAGGTCGCGTTCACCGCATTTGAGCATCCAGCCCACCACACGCCTGTCAATCAAGGAAAAGTCACCGGCATCCAGCGGGATCTTGATATAGCTAAAAGCGGCGAAGACTCGATAAAAGAGCTTGTAGAGCATCCCCCAGTGCCACGGCATGTCGCGCTTGATACGACGGCCATAAATAACGTCGTTCCCCTCCTCCCATTTTGCGTGGAACTGCTCGATTAGTTCCGGAGGATCTTGAAGGTCTCCGTCCAGCAGGACGACGCCATGCTTCGTAGAGAGCTCCATACCGCTACGGAATGCCATCTGTGAACCAAAGTTCCGCGAATGAGATATACCGATGACCCGGCTGTCGGCAGCACTGATATCGCGTATGACTTCGGCACTATTGTCCGGGCTGCCGTCGTTGACGAAGATGATCTCGTAATCAATGCCGATCTTCTGGAACGTGTCCGACAGCCGCCGATACATAATCGGAATGGCTTGTGCATCCTTGTAGCAGGCGATGATCGCCGACAAGCTGCGCTTCGTGTTTGCGGCATTCTTCTTGGTACCCGTGCTAAATTGCTCTTCGCTAAGATTGCCCACCCAGTTTGCAGTCAATCGCAGGCCTGATGCCAAGCCATGCTCTGGCTCCCAACCCAATTGAGCGCGGGCCTTGTTCGGATTAGAGTACCAGTCCGCCAAATCCCAGGCGCGCCCTTGCATTTGGCCATATTGAGGTGCGTCATGTATGCCGAAAGTGTCGCGTGCGACCGCCGCCAGGTCAGCAATGGTGGTTTTTGTACCGGACCCAATGTTGAAGTTGTGGCCATACTGGTCAGGCTGCATCCTGGTGGCTGCCAAAACGAAAGCGCTGCATACATCGTCAACGTAGATAAAATCCCGTGAGGTGTTCGGATCCACAAAAGGCGGAAGCTTGCCGTCCAGAGCCTTGCGCACCAGGTTCGGTATCAAGCGCGAGGAATCCTCGAGCGGACCGTATACGGAGTAGAGCCGCAGGTTGGAGGAGGGGAAACCCTGCTTGCCCATGTATTCCAGATAAGAGGCTGCCGCAACTTTAGAAACTGCGTAGTGGCTGTTGGGCTCACATCGATCCGCTTCCTCAGGCGCAGTGCAGTTCACTCCGTATTCCGAAGAGCTGCCCGCATGTATATAGGCGACGATCGGTGTCTTGGAGAGCAGCCCAACCAGATTCACTAGCGCTTGAAAGTTGGTACGGTAAATCAGCGCTGGATCTTCTTCGAACGAATAGGCACCGTAGGAGGTGCAGTCGAAGACGGTCTTTGGCTCCAACGTATCTATCAGGTTCTTGGTTGCCGCGGAGTCATTAAGATCCACCGCGACGATATTGTCGTCATTGACGTCTGCGAGCCTCCATCCCTTCTCCCGGCGAACACATGCAAAGACGTCCTGTCGTTGCGCAAGGATCATCTTGAAAAGGTTGGCGCCGATAAAGCCGGAAGCGCCGGCAACAAGAACAGGGCCCTTGAGGGCCTTGATATGCGTAATCAAGGTCATGATCAATGAATCAACGGTTGGGGGCCACAATAGCCAGCACGCTGGAGGCATCCAGTCCGGAGTGTTTGCGCAAGAAACCCTGCGAGCCATAGGTCGCGTAATGGTGCGCCCGAGCATATAAGTGGTGGAACGCGCCAGGGTCAATCTTGCGGTCCAACAGCCACAAGGCCAACTCCGAACCGAAGCCACCGCGACGGACGTGTTCTTCGGCCACGCATACGCCACGTCCGCTGGCCAGTTGCTCTATCAAGGCTGGCGGGGGCAGGTTCTTCTCCAGTGGGAGCTCGGTCACAACCCAGAGGTTGGGCCGGATTTCGTCGGGCAAGGCCTGCAAACCGAGCAGGTACGTGCCGGCTAGCGGGCCAGCAACAATCACGGTCATTCCATTGCCGACGATGAGCTGACGCCAAGGAGCATAGTCTGGAACAATGTAGCCAGCTGGAGCCTCGCCGCGACCTAGGCGAATATATGCCGGATCGACACTGGCAGCAGCACTGTCGAGCACTCCTTGGACGTCTTCATCAAACGCCGGGATGTATACGCGCATGTGAGGCAGCGTAAGCAATATCCCGTAGTCTTCGATGGCGTGATGCGTGGGCCCCATCACGCCGTATCCATAGCCCCCACCGTTGCCAATCAGTTTGACCGGAAGTTTGTGAAACGTTATGTCGTTACGAATTTGTTCGAACGGCCGTGCATAGCAGAACGGGGCGATACTGTAGATCCAAGTCTCCAGACCCTCGCGCGCCATCGCGGCAGCAACCGACACCATGTTTTGCTCCGCCACGCCGGCATTGATAAAGCGCTTGCCCAATGTATCTTGCAGCGGCTCAAGCGCCATGAAGCCCAGATCGCCCGTCAAAAACACCATGTCCGGGCTTGCCGCGCGAGAGACGAGCCCATCGCAAAGTTGCTTTCTCATTGTGATTCCAGATCAAGCAGCGCTTGAGCATATTGCTCTTTCTTGAGCGGGAGGTAGTGCCATTCCATCCTGTCTTCCATGAATGGAACACCACGGCCTTTGACCGTGTCCAGGATCACCACCCGGCACTTGTCGGTAGGCTCATCCAACACGACTCGTATCTGATCAAGTTTGTGGCCATCAACGCGTTGGATATCCACGTTGAAGCCGGCAATCTTCTCGGTCAATGGCGACATCGACGCAACGGTAGAGGTTCGGCCGAAACCTTGAAGACCATTGTGATCAACCAGGACGGTGAGGTTGTCCAATCGGTGATGAGCCGCAAACGTGAGGGCCTCCCACGTGGAGCCTTCTTGCCATTCCCCGTCAGAGGTCAGGCAAAACACATGACCTGGCTGCTGCTTGATCTTGAGCGCTTTCGCGGTGCCCGCCGCGAGCGACAGACCGTGGCCAAGACTGCCCGTGGCGAAACGGATATCCGCGATGCCCGAGGCTGGGGGGTGGCCCGCCAACAAAGTGTCGTCTTTGTGGAATTGCTTAAGCGCATCGTCAGACAGACGGCCTACGCTCCATAGCGCAATATATAGTGCGCCGGCGGAATGCCCTTTTGACAGAACAAAGCGGTCCCGCAAAGTCAAGTATTCATGCTGCACCAGCAGTAATACATCTAGGCACGACATGTTGCCGCCAATGTGGCCGACACCGCTTTCAAAGTGCATTTGAAGCAATCGTTTCCTGGCCTTCAGAACTTCCGCTTCAGAAATGGGCATGCTTTTCCTTCATTTCCTTGATCCGCGTCACATTGTTAAGGCAGTGTGATCGCCTAGTTTCCAAACGCTAAATTGCATAATGCCTGCAGCTGCAGAAAATAATCTGCTCGCCCATTGTGGACGAACGACACCCTAACGCACTGAAATATAGACACCAAGCACAATGACTAGGGCACCCACCAGCGATGTCCACTTAAATGCCTCCCCCAAGAAGAAATGCCCCATGATCGGGACGATCACGAAGCCGAGGGCGATAAAGGGATAAGCGGTGCGTAGCGGGATCTCCTTCAAAACCCATAGCCACGCAATGGTCGCAAAGCCATACACGGCCAACGCGACGATCAAGGCTGGATTTAATAGGAAACCCTGAAGAACACCCTTTCCTTGCACATCGATCTTGGACGCCGCAATCTTGAATAGCACCTGTCCCACCGACAGAGACAGAACGGTAAACAGGGTGCCGAGCAATTGTTTGAACGAAATCACCGCCTTCCTCTATTCTTAAGCAGAGACGCTTTGTGCAGCGTCTTGTGCGGCACACGGGATATATCATATCCAACGAATGCGAGTATCAGTTGAATGCCGATAAGCACTGGCAGGGCAGCCAGCATCACCGTTCCCGCCGGTGTCGGCTCACCGCTCATGCTGGATGAAATCCAACGCGAGCCTCCGTAGAGCACGCCAAACGCCAGTAGCAGAACGCCTGCTGGCAATTCCAGTGACGCAATGGAGAAGCCGCGCAGGTAATAGTTGTAGAAGATCCGTTTTAACGAATTCCGGATGTGCTTAAGTGAAAACTCACCCACGATTTTCGAGATCTTCAGATTGCTGACCTCGTCAGCGTAACGGGCGTCCATGGGCACATCCATGACGACCGCGCCAATCAAGTTCAAGCGAAACAAGATGTCCGTTTCAAAAAAATAACGTTCGCTGATTTTGTGGAACGGCAGGTGCTCAGCCACCCGAGCGTGAATGGCCGTATAGCCATTAGTAGGATCGAACAGGTCCCAATAGCCGGACGAGAACTTCGTCATAAATGACAGGACGGCATTGCCGAACAGACGTTTGCGCGGCATAGCCCGCAGCGTCTCAAGATCGAAGAACCGGTTGCCCTTGGTGTAGTCGGCTTCACCAGCAATGATCGGTGCGACGAAATCGGGTATCAGTCTGGGATCCATTTGACCGTCCCCATCTACCTTCACCATGATGTCGTAGCCTGCATCGATCGCCTGACGATAGCCAGTCATTACCGCGCCGCCCACACCTCGATTCACGTCATTTTTCAGCACGGTCACGCGCAGGTCGCGACAGTGTTCCGAAACATACGCACCCGAACCATCGGGGCAATTGTCATCGACAACGAAAATTCCGCTGACTTCGGGGCCGATCTCAGCAATGACGTCAAGGATATGGCGCACGACCTTGTAGGCCGGGATCACCACGGCGACTTTGTATTGCTCTATTTGGGACATGGCTAGTAACGTCAACCAATGAAATAACGGTCAAGCAAAACCTGCGGCATTCTGGCAAGCGTCAGCATTGCGATCACGACCAAAAGCGGGATGGCGACCTTCGCTCCTGTACTTTTAAAACCGCGGTCGCCGCTGGCCGCGTACGCCAGAGCAACAACTGGAATTGTGAAGTACCGCCCCTGCACACCGAGGATCGAATCGGTCGGAAACTTGTTCCATTGAACCAGCAATGCAAAATAAATCGTGAAGCATGCACCCAGGAACATGATTGCCAGCGCCAATCGGGGCAGCCAATCCCGCTTCAGATCCTTAAATGACACTGAAAGAAAGCCGACGAGCAGCAACAGCACCCACATGGTGTTGTAGTAGCCCGTCCGAAACCAAGTATCCAACCACCCCAGCACGCCAATGAACTGCTGCACGAAAATGTGGCGGTTGTAGGGTGCAATCACCGTGTGGTAGATGATGCGCAGCAGTTCACGAGGATGCCACAGGTAGTACTTGAGCACCTCCACGTGACTGTAGCCAGCGTGTTGCATGCCGCCGTCTTTGTTGGCCGCGATAGTAGTCGCTAGCCACCCCAGCACGCAAACTGTCACAATCAAGCCTTGCCAAAAGTAGCGTATCCGGCGAGTGGCCAACGCCAATGCGAACGGCATGAGCACGAATGATGCGATCTGAATCCGGCTAGTTGCCAGGACGAAGATCAACACTATCAGAAGATAAGACCAAACCATCGACGCCCTGTCGTCTACCCGCTGTGCCAAACGTAGAAAGACGCTGACCGCCAGGATCGTCAGTGCCAATGAAAAGCCGTCCATGCCCGCGCCCATTAGCTGGAAGACGGTCATGGGAATAATCAACAAACCTACCGTTAGCGGATTGATGGGAAAGATGCTGATCGCCAGCATAAAAACCGCCACAGCCGCCAGAAATGAGAAGTATCGCGCGAGATAGTACGACTGCTGGACCGACAAATTCAGGCCTTCGCCGATAGCGAGCCCGACGGCTTGCGGAATATAAATCGCTGGGAAATAGTAGCTAGTGGTCGGAATCTCAAAGAACTCCCTCTTGCCAGACCACCTCATTGACGACAGGGCTTTTATCCGCTCGGCCGAGACTTTACCGACCTCATTAGCGGCGATATCGGCCTGCGCGTCTATGGAATACTTGGTAAGGCTTGGGTCTATCATGCCGCCTGAATCCCTGCCGTTTTGGCTGTGCAGGAACACTACTCCCTCCGAGAGCAGATAGGCGCGCATGATATGGACAGGCTCATCCGGCGACTGCATCGGCGGCACGAGTCGATTGAATACCGTAAAGACTGCCAGGGCAGCTGCCAGTGCCAGCCAGAAATTACGAGTTGCCCCAAGACTCGGCAGGCTTCCAATGAAGGGGCCCTGGCCTCTAGAGGACTCAGCACGAACCGATTGAATTTTTATTCTCCGAATTGCCCGGCGAACCGTCGCCCGGGCCCCCTATGCAAAATACGGCAGTCTAGTTCACCCCAGCCGCATGCGCCTGTTCATCCGCATGGTACGAAGACCGCACCATCGCGCCCACCGCCGCGTGCGAGAACCCCATCGCATACGCCTCGCGTTCGAACATGGCGAACGTGTCCGGATGCACATAACGCAACACGGGCAAGTGGTGCTCCGACGGCTGCAAATACTGGCCGATCGTCAGCATGTCCACATTGTGTTCGCGCATGTCGCGCATCACTTGCAGGATTTCTTCGTCGGTCTCGCCCAGGCCCAGCATCAGGCCGGACTTGGTGGCCACTTCCGGGTGCAGCTTCTTGAACTCGGCCAGCAGCTTCAGCGAGTGCATGTAATCCGAACCCGGACGTGCCTGCTTGTACAGGCGCGGCACGGTTTCCAGGTTGTGGTTCATGACGTCCGGGGGGCCGGCATTCAGGATCGCCAGCGCGCGGTCCAGGCGGCCGCGGAAGTCGGGCACCAGCACTTCGATGCGGGTGGTGGGCGACAGTTCGCGGACGTGCGTGATGCAATCCACGAAGTGAGCGGCGCCGCCATCGCGCAAATCGTCGCGGTCGACCGAAGTGATCACGACGTAAGACAGCTTCAAGGCAGCGATGGTGCGCGCCAGGTTCTCGGGTTCTTTCGTATCCAGCGGATCGGGGCGACCGTGGCCCACGTCACAGAACGGGCAGCGGCGCGTGCACTTGTCGCCCATGATCATGAACGTGGCCGTGCCCTTGCCGAAGCATTCGCCGATGTTCGGGCAGGAGGCTTCTTCGCACACGGTATGCAGGTTGTGTTCCCGCAGGATGCGCTTGATGTCGTAGAAGCGCGACCCGGGCGCGGCGGCCTTCACGCGGATCCATTCGGGCTTCTTCAGGCGTTCGGCGGGAATGATCTTGATCGGGATGCGCGCCGTCTTGGCCTGCGATTTCTGCTTTTGCGTCGGATCATAGGCCGTGTCCGCGGGCGCGGCGGCGGATTCGTTCGAGGGAACAGGAGACTCGGCAAGCGTAGACATTGGGCACCTTCGAAACCGGGGCGCAAGACCGCCCGGTCTGAGACAAAAGAGGCATTTTACCTCCCCGCGCCGGGATCCGCCCCAGACTGCTGCCGGTACCGGGGCGCCGCCCGTCCGGCTGGGTTATCGTCACGCCTGACGAATCCCCTGAATTCCGCCATGCCCTCCCTGCCTACGCTGCGCCCCATCGCGCTCATCGCGCCCCGCCTGGACGCCGGGCCCGCCGGCCGCGCCATCCAGGCCTGCGCCGAACGCCTGGCGCCCGCCGGCTACTACCTGGCCGCCGGCCCCTGGCACGACGCCGACATGCTGCCCCAGCTGACCGTCCTGCGGCCTGCCGCGGCGCTCGTCATCGGCCCCTTGGACGAACCCGTCCTGCGGGCCGGGCTGGCCGCGCTGGAAATACCCGTGGTGGAAACCTGGAGCGCCTCGGCCCGGCCGCTGGACAGCGCCGTCGTGATCGACAATGAAGAAGCCGGCCGCGCGGCAGCCCGCCATCTGGCCGAAAAGCGCCATGCGATGGTGGCCTGCATCAGCGCCGACAACCCCTGGGAGCGCGCGCGGCGCGACGGCTTCCTGGGCTCGGCCGCCGGATTGGGCCTGGACCGGGTCGCCGATATCGTGCAGCCCGAAGTGCAGCAGATGAATGACGGCCGCATGGCTTTTCTGCGGCTGCTGGCCACCAACACGATTTTCGACGCGGTGTTCTGCACCTCGGACCTGCTGGCCGCCGCGGCGGTGTCGGAAGCGCACAACCGTGACCTGCACGTGCCTCAAGACCTGGCGGTGCTGGGTTTCACGGACGACGGCAGCGCGGCCCAATGGGCGCAAGGGCTGACGACGCTGGGCGTGGATGCCGCCGACCTGGGCAGGCGGGCGGCCCAATTGCTGCTGGACAGGTTGACGGGTGCCCGCGGCGCCGGCCAAGGCGATACCCTGGAAGCGGTGTTCGAGATGCGGCTCAGCACCTGAACGGGCTCAGCCCCCCCTCAAACCTCGTACAGCGCCGGGAAACCGCAGTCCTGCAGCATGGCGTTGGCTTCCTTCAGGAACGCCGGCGTGGACGTTTCCGGCACGCGAACCAGCCATTGCACCGCGTCCTGCTTCTGGCCGCGCAACAGCAGCAGGCGGCCCAGGTGGAACATGCCGCGGAAATCCCCGCCTTCGGCGCAACGCTGGTAGCAGTCGAAGGCGCGCTCCATGTCTTGCCCCACCACGTCGCCCGCTTCGTAGAAGCGCCCAACCACGCCGATCGATTTCACGTGGCCGGCCTGCGCCGCCTGCTGGTACAGGGCCAGCGCCGCGGCCTTGTTCTGCGTGACGCCGCCCCGGCCGCTGCGCAGCATGTGGGCATAGTTGTACATGCCCCAGTCCAGGCCGCGGTCGGCGGCCAGCCGGAACCAATAGGCCGCCACCGTATCGTCACGCGGCACGCCCCAGCCGTTCTCGTAGCAGCGGCCCACCATATTGATGGCCATCGGGTGATCGGCGTTGGCGGCGCGCTTGAACCACGCCAGGCCTTCTTCAGGCTGGCTGTCGACACCCACGCCGTCCAGCAGCATCTGCCCGTAGATGGTCTGCGCTTCGACCAGCCCGAGTTCGGCGGCCGCCCGGATCCAGGCGGCATAGTCTTCAGCCGGCCCTTCGCGCAGGCGCGCCAGCTGTTCGGGGGAGGTCGCGGCGACGTCGGCCGCGCTGTAGGTCTTCATGCGGGGTTCCTTGCGCGGCGCCAGGCGGCCGCCAGATTCTGCGCCAGCGCGTCGCCCACGTCGGCGGGCGCGCGCCGCACGCCACAGGCCGCCATGTCCACGGTGCGCAGCCCTTCGTAGCCACAGGGGTTGATGCCCAGGAACGGCGACAGGTCCATCGCCACGTTCAGCGAGACCCCGTGATAGGCCCGCCCATTGCGGATCTTGATGCCCAGCGCGGCGATCTTGGCCAGTTCGCCGCCTTCGGGGTCCGGCACGTACACGCCCGGCGCGCCGGGCTTACGGCAGGCGCCGCCGATCCCGTGCTGGGCCAGCGTGTCGATGACCGCGCCCTCCAGCAAGTTGACGTATTCCTTCACGTACATGTCCACGCGGCGCAGGTCGAACAACGCGTACGCCATCACCTGGCCAGGCCCGTGATAGGTCACCTGGCCGCCTCGGTCGCAATGGACAATGGGAATATTGCCGGGGTTCAGCACGTGCTCCGGCAGGCCGGCCTGCCCCAGGGTATAGACCGGCGCGTGCTCGCACAGCCAGATCTCGTCGGGCGTATCGGCGCCGCGCTGGTTGGTGTACGCCTGCATTTCCTGCCAGACCGGCAGATAGTCCGCCGGCCCCGCGAGCCACTTGATCACGGCAATCCCGATTACAGAACGATGGACACCATCGGGTGGCCGTGCAGCGCCTGGTAGAGGCTGTCCAGCTGTTCGCGCGAGGTCGCGCGCACGATGAAGGTCAGGCCCATGTAGTTGCCGCCCTTGCTGGGGCGCATCTCGACCGTCGCGGCATCGAAGCCCGGGTCGAACTTCAACACGACTTCGGTCAGCGTCTGCGCGAATTCGGGGTGCTGCTTGCCCATGACCTTGATGGGGAAGTCACTGGGATATTCGATGAGCGATTCTTCGGGCGGAATATGCATGATTTGCCTAGAGTGGTGGTTGCCCCTGAGTGTTCTTATATGGGGGCAAACGGTGCGTTGGCAAGTGTCCGCTGGGTGCTGGGCGGCCCTGGGGGCCGCCCGGGACAACGGTTTACAGCGCGGCGATGCGGGCATCATAACCCGCGCGCAATTGCTCGAAAACGGGGCCGGGCTTGCCGGAACCGACCGGTTTCCCGTCCAGCGAGACGATCGCCAGCACTTCCTTGGTGGCCGACGACAGCATCAGTTCATCAGCGGATTCCACCTCTTCCTGCGTGATGCGGCGGGCCTCGAAGGGCACGCCCGCCTGGGCCGCCAGTTCGCCCATCAGGCCATAGCGGATGCCTTCCAGGATCAGGTTGTTCTTTGGCGGCGCCAGCAGCTTGCCGCCCGAGACCACCCAGATATTGGTGGACGAGCCCTCGGTCAGGTAGCCGTCGCGGAACTGCACGACCTCGTCGGCGTTGGCGTCCACGGCCTGCTGCTTGGCCAGCACGTTGCCCAGCAGCGACACGGACTTGATCTCGCAGTGCAGCCAGCGTTCGTCGGGAATGCTGATGGCCGTCAAGCCCTGGGCGCGCTGCGCGGCCGGCGGCGGCGCCCACGCCGAGATCATGCCGAACACGGTGGGCACGACCGGCGTGGCCGGGAACTGGTGGTCGCGGCGGGCGACGCCGCGCGTCACCTGCAGGTACACGATGCAGGTGTCCAGATTCGTGCGCGCCAGCAGCTGCTCGACCAGGTCGACCCAGCCTTCGCGGTCGAACGGCTGCGCGATCCGCAAGGCGGCCAGGCTGCGGTCCAGACGGTTCAAGTGCTCCGTCATGCGGAACGCTTTGCCTTGGTAGACGGGGACGACTTCGTAGATGCCGTCGCCAAAAATAAAGCCGCGGTCGAGGACGGAGACCTTCGCCTCGTCCACACGCAGGAACTCACCGTTGAGATACACCTGGCTTTCGCCCGGCACGCCCGGAATCATGAGGCACTCCTGAATTGTCAAAAGCAAAGGACGAACCGCCAGTCCGTCCCAGAATGGAAAACGGGCGTTTCGCGCACGAAACGCCCGCTGCTAGCTTACACCCGCGGCCGCGCCCGTGGCGCGCCCGGTTGCGCGGTTACTGGAACCAGCGCTTGACGGTGTCGACCATGCGGCCAAAGAAGCCGGCGCGTTCGACGGCGTCCTGCACCACCAGCGGTTCGGTGCGCAGCACCTTGCCGTCCAGCGTGAACTGCAGCGTGCCGACCTGCTGGCCCTTGGCCAACGGCGCGATCAGCGGATCCGTGCGCTGCGCCACCGGCTTCAGGTCGCCGGCCTTGCCTCGCGGCACCGCGATCGACACCGGGTTGGGCGGGCCGAGCTTGACGCTTTCAGCCGTGCCTTCCCAGACGCGCGCATCGATGCCCGGCTGGCTCTTGTCGAACAGCTTCACGGTGTCGAAGTTCTGGAAGCTCCAGTTCAGCAGCTTCAGGCTTTCTTCGGCGCGCGTGGCTTCGCTGTCCGTGCCCACCACGACCACCAGGATGCGGCGGTCGCCGCGCACCGCGGTCGACACCAGGCAGTAGCCGGCCGAATCGGTGTGGCCGGTCTTCATGCCGTCCACCGACGGGTCGGCCCACAGCAGGCGGTTGCGGTTGGGCTGGGTGATCTTGTTGTAGGTGTAGCTCTTCTGCTTGTAGTAGTGGAAGAAGTCCGGGTGATCGGTGATCAGGTGCGACGACAAGGTGGCCAGATCGCGCGTGGACGTGGTGTGCTGCGGGTCGGGCAGGCCGGTGGCGTTCATGAAGTGCGTGCTCTTCATGCCCAGCCGTTCGGCTTCCTGGTTCATCAGCGACGCGAAGGCGGCTTCGCTGCCGCCCACGGCCTCGGCCAACGCCACGGAAGCGTCGTTGCCCGATTGCACGATCATGCCCTGGTTCAGCTCGTCGACGGTGACGGGCTTGCGCGGTTCGATGAACATGCGCGACCCGCCGGTACGCCAGGCGTGCTCGGACACAGGAACGGTCTGCTCCAGCGTCAGGCGCTTTTCGTCCAGCGCGTTGAACACGACGTAGGCCGTCATGATCTTGGTCAGCGACGCCGGTTCGACCTTCATATCGGGATTGGAAGCGGCCAGCGTCTGGCCACTGTTCACGTCGATCACGATCCAGGCCTTGGCCGCGATGGTGGGCGCCGGCACGGCCGATACATCCCCAACTGGCACCGCGCCCGAGGCCGTCGGGGCCGGCGCCGTGGCGCCTGCGGCAGCGGGCGCGGCGGCGGGAGCCTGTTGCGCCCAGACCGGCATCGAGGCCGCGAGCATCGCCGACAGCACCGCGCCGGACAGCAGGCGGCGGGTCAAGACAACGGGGGAGTGAGCGGAGTAAGGCAAATTCTTCATCGGCAACGTGGGTCCAGGAAAGACGCCCGCCGGCGCGGGGCTAATGGCTGACAATTATAGGCAGCCCATTGGGCCGGTCCGCCCCGTGCGGGGTTCCGCACGCATTTAAATCATGCAACCTGATGCAACCTGCGGCCTTGCCGCAACGCATCGCTCAGTCCAGCGCGACCTTCAGGCGCGCCTGCACCAGTTGGCGCAGCACCAGCAACTTGCCGTGGAAAAAGTGCGATGCGCCCGGCACCACCACCACCGGAATCGAGCGCGGACGCGCCCAGTCCATGGCTTCGGACAACGGCACGACTTCGTCTTCTTCGCCGTGCACCATCAGCGTATCGTCAGGAACCTGCACTTCATGCGACTGGAAGCGGTTCACGGCCGGCCCCATCAGCATCAGCGCCGACGGCAGCACGGCATCGCCGGCCTCGGCCAGCGCCGCATAGGTCTGCGCGGCCACCGCAGTGCCGAAGGAGAATCCGGCCAGCACCCACGGGGCACCCGCCAGTTCCGGGTGCAGCTCGCGCATCTGCGCCACCACGGCCAGCATGTCCTGCGTTTCGCCGACCGATTTGTCGAACGCGCCTTCCGACAGGCCCACGCCGCGGAAATTGGGGCGCACCGCCACCAGCCCATGCTGCACGCAAGCACGCGACAAGGTCGTGACCACCTTGTTCTCGCGCGCGCCGCCTTGCAGCGGATGCGGATGCAGGACCAGGGCCCAGCCCTGCGGCGTGCCGGCGGGCCAGTCGACGGCGCAATCGATGCGGCCGGCGGCCCCGGTAAAGGCGTGGGTATCAGTACGTGCTGCGGACATGGCGGAACTCGGCGTGCGGAAAAGGAAAGATGTTAACCGCCCGGCCGGGGCGTGGCGGCGGGAGCGGATGTGGCGCCGGCCAGCCATTGCGCCAGCTGGTCGGCGGCCTCGTCGGTGGCTTGCCGCAATGCCGCGACACCGCCTGCGGCATCCTGCGTGGCCGCAGGCACGCTCAGCTGGATGCGCTTCTGGTCCACCACGGCTCGGCCGTTGAGCAGCACCGCCTGCAGCAGGATGCGCCCCTCGCTGGACTGGCCGTCTTCGGCGTACACCTGCTCGAACTGCATCAGCGACAGCTGCAACTGCGGCATCTGGAGATTGACGCGGTCGGCCAGCACGGCCCCTTGGCGCGACAAGCGGTCCGTGATGCGCTGGCGCACCAGTTCCGACGGCGACGACGCCCAGCGGTAAGTCGCATAGGCCTTGGGTGCGGCGCTGTCGCCCACCCGCCAGATCACGCTGGTGTCCGACAGCGCCGGCACGGCCTGCAGGTTCAGCGCGATCGGGGCGCGCGCCGGCAACGCCGGCACGGGCTTGGTGTCCAGGCCCAGGTCGAACACGGAGGGCGGCGCCCCCACGCGGCCGATGCCGCAACCCGCCAGGGTCGTGGTCACGGTCAATGTCAGGATCAAAACGGCGCGACGCATCTTCATTTGGGCTGTCTCCCGAAGCCGGCGAATCCGGCCTCGCCGGGTCCGGGCGCAACTGGCGCCGGGCCGAACAAGAACGATTGCGGCGTGCTGTCGACACGGCGCAGGGTAACGGTCGCGCCGCGCGCGGCCGCGCTGATGTTGGCGGCCATGTTGGTCACGGCGGGCAGCGTTTCACCGTCCAGCCGCGCGGCGGCCAGAGCAATGTCGTTCAGGCTGCGCGTGGCCACGGACAAGGGCCCGTCGGGCGCGCTCAAACGCGCCAGCGACTGCCGCGCCTGTTGTGCCAGGTCGCCCATTTCGCGCGCGGCGCGGTCCGCCTGGCGCGAGGTGCTGCCCAGCGAATCGATCAGCGGGCCCAGCTTGGCCATCGTGGGCGCCAGATCGCGGCTGGCATCCTTCAGCGATTGCGTGATGTCGGTCGCGTTCTGCAGGCTGGCGGTCAGCGCCTGCACGTTCTGTTCGCTCAGCACGCGGCGCAACTGCTCGGTGACTTCTTCCACGTTGGAAATCAGCTTGCCGCCGCGCTGCTCGATGCGGTCGAGGAAACCCGGCCGCAACGGGATGGCGGCCGGATGTTCCGCGGAGGACGTCAGGCGCTTGAGGGACGTGCCGTCGTCGCGCAGCTCCACATTGGCCATGCCGGTCACGCCCTGCACGCCCAGTTCAGCCCAGGTCGACTCGGTGATCGGCGTGTTCGGTGCCACGCCGATGCGGATGCGCACCTGGCCCGGCTTGTTCGGATTCAGCGCCAGCGACTGCACCTTGCCGACCGGCACGCCCTGATAGCGCACGGCCGATTGCGGATTCAAGCCGCTGACCGCCGTGGCCGACACGATTTCGTACGTTTGCAGCTTGGTCCGGTCCCGGCCGATCCAGACGGCCACCAACGCGGCGGCGGCCAGCAAGACCAGCGTAAAGATACCGGCCATGAGCGCATGACTACGGTTTTCCATGATGCAACCCCTTCGGCGCCAGATCCCCAAGCGCGCGCAAACCGCGCTCGCCCAGGAAGAATGTGTGAATGAACGGGTGGTCGACCTTCAGTACTTCCGGCACCGTGTCGCACACGATCACCCGCTTGTCCGCCAGCACGGCGACACGCGTGGCCAACGCCAGCAGCGTGTCCAGATCGTGCGTCACCATGACGACGGTAAATCCCAACTGCCGGTGCAGGCTGCGCACCAGGTCCACGAATTCGTCCGACCGCAACGGATCCAGGCCGGCCGTGGGCTCGTCCAGGAACACCAGTTCGGGGTCCAGCGACAGCGCGCGCGCCAGCGCCACGCGCTTGACCATGCCGCCGGACAGGTCCGACGGCCGCTTGCCGGCGTCCTGCGCCGACAGGCCCACCATCGCCAGCCGGCACATGACGACGTCGCGCACCAGGTCTTCCGGCACCGTGCGCAGTTCGCGCAGCGGCAACGCCACATTGTCGAACACCGACAGCGCCGAGAACAGCGCCCCCGCCTGGAACAGCATGCCCCAGCGGTAGGACAGGCGCCGGCGTTCACCGGGCGACAGGTCGAACAGCGAATGCCCCAGCACCTTCACGACGCCGGCCGCGGGCTCGTCCAGGCCGATGATCTGGCGCAGCAGCACCGTCTTGCCCGTGCCCGATCCGCCCACCAGCACCAGGATTTCGCCCGGGAAGACGGTCAGGTCCAGATTGTCGTGGACCACGTGGTCGCCGAAAGCCGTGCGCAATCCGCGCACCGAGATGACGGGTTCGACCGTGACGCTGTCATCGGTGAACAAGCGGTGTTGGGCGGCGCCGCTCATCAGATGCCCACCGAACTGAAGATGATGGCATACAGCGCGTCCAGCAGGATCACGCCGGTGATCGACGTCACGACCGACGTGGTGGTGCCGCGGCCCAGGCTTTCCGTGTTGGGCTGGATGCGCAGGCCGAAGTGGCACGCGATCAGCGCGATCAGGATGCCGAAGGTCACGCCCTTCAAGATGCCGATCCAGTAATTGGTCAGCGATATCGCATCCGGCAGCGACGTCAGGAACCACTGCGCCGATACGCCCAGCTGCATCTGCGCGGCCAGCATGCCGCCCAGGATCGCCATGGCGTCCGTCCACAACACCAGCAGCGGCATCGTCACGGCCAGCGCGATCACGCGCGGCAGGATCAGCCGCTGCCCGTGCGAAATGCCCATCACCAGCATCGCGTCCAGCTCCTGCGTCACGCGCATGACGCCAATCTGGGCCGTGATGGCCGACCCGGACCGTCCCGCCACCAGGATGGCGGCCAGCACGGGGCCGAGTTCGCGCACGATCGACACGCCCAGGAGCCGCACGATGAAGCGGTCGGCCCCGATCATCTGGAGCTGCTGCGCCGACAGGTAGGACAGCACCACCCCGATCAGGAACCCGACCAGCGCCGTGATGCCCAGCGCCTGCGCGCCGGTGCGGTACACCTGCGCGGAAATCTCGCGCCAGGGGCCCAGCCGCGGACGGCGCAGCATGGCGCCCACGTCCAGCACCAGCTGGCCCAGCATGACCAGCAGCGCCCGGCCGTTCTCGGCGCCCTGGAAGATGGCGCCGCCCAGGGCGCGCACCCAGCCCCAGGATTCGGCTTTGGGTTCAGGGGCCCGGGCACCGCCCTTGTTCATGGCCAGCGCGTTGAAGACGTCTTGCTGGCCGGCCGACCAGCGCACCCGTTCGGGCAGCTTTTCGCCCCAGGCCTGCCAGATCAGCAACGCGCCGATAGTGTCCAGCCGGCTGATGCCGTGCAGGTCCCAGCGCACCCCGTCCTTGACCGCGCGGGCCAGCGCCGACCGCCGGCGGTCGACTTCGCCCGCCTCGGCCAGGGCCAGGACGCTCCAGTCGCCCGCCACATGGCAGGCGTTCCCGTCCTGGCGGAACGGCGCGGCGGTAGGCGCGGATGGAGCGGTTTGCGGCATGTAGGCGGGGGACGGATGCAAAATGTATCGCCAATCATAAACGCTGGAAGGCCTAAAGGCCGCGAGGGCCGGCCGCGTGCCCTACAATCGCCGCCATGTCCGATCACGTCCGCCCTATCGACCTGCCCGCGCCGGAAACCCTGGCCCGGGAGCTAGGCTCGCGCCTGCCCGCATTCCAAGACATTGCCTGGACAGGCAGCACCGGGTCGACCAACGCCGACCTGCTGGCCCGCGCCCGCACCGGCACAGGCGCCGGCAAGCCCTGGCTGCTGGGCACCCATCTGCAGGAAACCGGCCGCGGGCGCGCCGGCCGCCCCTGGCAGAACCGTTCGGGCTCCACGCTGATGTTCTCGTGCGCGTTCGACGTGCACCTGCCCGCCGCGCAACTGCCCGCGTTGTCGCCGCTGGCCGGCGTCGCCGCCTGCGAGGCCCTGCGCGCCGTGGCCGGCCCCGAGGCCCCGGGCCTGTGCATGAAATGGCCCAACGACGTCCAATGGCATGACGCCAAACTGGCGGGCGTGCTGGTGGAGACCACCCGCAACCCTGGCGGCCGCGAGGCCGGCTACACCGTCGTCATCGGCATGGGCGTGAACCTGACCGACGCGGCTGACCTGTCCCGCGCCCTGGGCCGCGAGGTCGCTGACTGGACCCAGGTGCAGGCCGGATCGCACTGCCTGGCCACCGCCGCCGACCTGGTCTGCGCCAGCGCCACGGCTTGGCACGAAGCCGTCCAGACGCTTGAACGCGACGGCTTCGCGGCGTTCCGGCAGCGTTTCGACCAGGTGGACGCCCTGGCGGGCCGCACGGTCAACGTGCTGGAGAAAGGCGATATCCTACTTAGCGGCGCCGCCAGCGGCGTGGACGAGCAAGGCCGCCTGCTGGTGCGCACGCCCGAGGGCGCCACACCGATTTCGGTCGGCGAAATTTCGATTCGACGCCAAGCATGATTATTCTCATCGACTCGGGCAACAGCCGCCTCAAAGTGGGTTGGCTGGACGCCAGCAACCCCGACATGCCGCGCGAACCGGCGGCGGTCGCGTTCGACGGCCTGGACCTGGATGCGCTGGACCGCTGGCTGGCCGCCCTGCCGCGCCGGCCGCTACGCGCGTTGGGCGTGAACGTGGCGGGCGACGCCCGCGGCACGGCCATCGCCGCCATCCTGCAAAAACACGGCTGCGCGGTCGCCTGGTCGCCCTCGCAGGCCCACACGCTGGGGCTCACCAACAGCTACCGCGTGCCGACACAGCTGGGCGCGGACCGCTGGGCCTCGCTGCTGGGCGTGCTGTCGCGCCTGCCCGGCGCGCACCCGCCCTTCGTGCTGGCCAGCTTCGGCACCGCCACGACGATCGATACCGTCGGCCCCGACAACGTGTTCGCCGGCGGCCTGATCCTGCCCGGCCCCGCCATGATGCGCACGTCGCTGGCCCATGGCACCGCCAACCTGCCGATCGCCGAGGGCCAGGTCGTGCCCTACCCGGTCGATACGCATGAGGCCATCGCCTCGGGCATCGCCGCGGCCCAGGCCGGCGCCGTCGTGCGCCAATGGCTGGCCGGCCGCCAGCGCTATGGCCAGACCCCGCAGATCTATGCGGCGGGCGGCGGCTGGCCCGAAGTGCATCAAGAGATTGAACGCTTGCTGGCCGACGCCGGCGGCGCGTTCGGCGCCGCGCCGGTGCCCGTCTACCTGGACCATCCCGTCCTGGACGGCTTGGCCGCGGTGGCGCGCGCCACCCTGGACACCAACGCCTGAACGAGGCCCGCCATGCGAGTGCTCTTCATCCTGATCTTGCTGGCCAATCTGTGGATGCTGGCGCTGGGCCAGGGCTGGATCGGCGTGCGGCCCGAAGACGAAGGCCGCGACACCCGCCGTTTCAGCCAGGAGCTGAACGCGGGCGCCGTGACCCTGGTTCCCCGGAAAACACCCTAGCGACGCCTCCCGGGCCCGCGCGTTTCACGCGCCACCGGTTCAATCCAGCCAGGGCGCCAACGCGTCCAGCGTCCGCCGCGTCGCCCCCGCATGCATGTCGAACCAGGCCCGTGCCGCCAGGCTGGCGGCTTGCCGGCGCGGCGTGTCGGCAAGCAAGGCCACGGCGGTGTCCACCGCCTGCCCCGCATCGGCCACGCGCCAGGCTGCGCCTGCGGCGATCGCGTCTTCGGCAGCCTGCTTGAAGTTGAACGTGTGCGGGCCGACGATGACGGGCACGCCGGCCGCGCAGGCCTCAATCAGGTTCTGGCCGCCCAGCGGCGCGAAGCTGCCCGCCACGATGGCCACGTCAGAGGCCGCGTAATAGAACGCCATCTCGCCCAGCGTATCGCCCAGCACCACCACGGTATCCGGACCAGGTTCGACACCTTCGCTACGCCGCACGAACGACAGCCCGGCCTCGGCCAACTGGCGGGCCGCCTCGTCAAAGCGCTGCGGATGCCGGGGAATCAATAGAAACAGCGGCGCGTCCGGCCCCCCGGCCGCTACGGCATGCCGCTTGATGGCGGCGATGAAACCGCTGTCTTCCCCTTCGCGGGTGCTGGCCACGGCCACCACCGGCCTGCCCGCTTGCGCCCGCCAGGCCCGCCCCGCCTGCACCTGCGGCGCCGGCAAGACCAGATCGAACTTCAGATTGCCCGTCACGATGGGCGTCGGCGCCCCCGCCTGCGCCAGTCTGGCGGCGTCCTCGGACGTCTGCGCCAGCACCCGGTCCAGGCCGGCCAGCGCCTCGCGCATCACGCTGCCCATCCGGCCCGCCTGACGTAGCGACGACGCCGAATAGCGGGCGCTGACCAACGCCATCGGCACCCGCGCGCGCCGGGCCGCGGCCAGCAGATTGGGCCAGATTTCGCGTTCGATCAGCAGGCCGCAGCGCGGCTGGTGGCTGTCCATGAAGCGGCGCGTCGCGCCAGGAAAGTCGTAAGGCAACCAGGTCTGGCGCAATTGCCCGCGGGCGATGGCCGCCGGGAACAGGCGCTGGCCTTCGGCGCGGCCGGTCGCCGTCATGTGGGTCAGCAGTACGGGCAAGCCGCGGTCCAGCAATGCCTGCAGCAGCGGCTGCGCGGCACGGGTCTCACCCAGGCTGACGGCATGCAGCCAGACGGGCTTCGTCCAGGACGGAAAAGACGGGGATGGCAGGGGGGACGGCGCCGCGGCGCGGCCGAACCGTTCCGGGGAGAAGATGCCCCACTGGCCGCCCGCGCGCCTGGCGCGATGGGCCATCCACAACCAGACCAGCGGCGACAAGGCCCGGAGCGCCAGAGAATAGACGCCGCGGTTCATGTCACTGGGCGGCCAATGCCTGCTCCACCGCCGCCATCACGGCCTCGCGCGACGGCGATGCGCCGCGGTCGCCCAGGCTGGCGGTGTAGTTCGAACCGACCAGCGGCGTGCGCACCGGCGTGGAAGCACGGTAGATGCCGATGGTGGGGCGGCCCAGCGCGGCGGACAAGTGGGTCAGGCCGCTATCGAGCCCCACCATCAGGCGCGAACCGGCCAGCAGGCTTGCCACCGCGGACAGCTCCATGCGAGGCATCACCTCGGCGCCGTCCATGCCGGCAACAAGCATCCGGGCACGCTCGGCTTCCTGGTCATTTCCCGCCAGCAATTTCAAGGTGCAGCCGGCCTCGCGCAAGCGGCGAAACACGGCGCGCCAATCCTCTTCTGGCCAGAGTTTGTCGTCGCGACTGGCCGACGGCATGATCACGGCGTACCCGCGATCGGTGTCCAGGTGATGCAAACGCGGCAGCTCGGTGGCGTTCAGCCCGTCGCTGCCGACCTCATGCATAGGGGTTGCGGGTTGCCCCGCCTGGCGCACGAAGTTCTGCAAACCGAAATCCGGCAAGCCGGCGTGCTGGTAGCCAAAGGTCAACCCCGCCAGCTTGCGCTGGCGGATCACCGCGGGCTGCCAGAATTCCACGCGATGGCGCACGTTGTAGAACAGCGACGCCAGCGGCTCGCGCGCCGAACGCCAATCCAATCCGTGCCGCACGCCGCGCGCCTGGCGCACCAGCCACGCGGATTTCAGCAGCGCCTGCATGTCCAGGACGATGTCGTATTGGGTGGAGCGCAAACGCTCTTTCAATGCCCTGCGTTCGGCACGCACCTGCGAGGACCACCAGGACTTGCGCCACCGGCGATGCGCGACTTTGATGACTTCGCTGACTGCGGGGTGCCAGGACGGAATCTCAGCGAATGCCTCTTCGACAACCCAATCGATCTGTGCGTCAGGCACATGCCGGGCAATATCGGTGATTGCCGGCAGCATGTGAACGAGGTCGCCCAGAGAGGACGTGCGAACAATGAGAATTCGTGTGGGCATGAGTAGGGATTCGTGCTTGGCGCCGCCCTCGACCCGATGGTGGCAAGCGCCGTTCAACGCAGCCCGCACTGTACAACAACATTGCCTTTCACAGCGATGCGCCCGGGCGGCCAGCCAATGCCTTCAAATTTCAAGGATGGCGGATTGCCGCGAGTGTCGGATCAATGCCGCTTCTTCTTCTTTACGATCATCCATTTCGGCATGCGGAACAGTACCAGGCGGCGGTAAAGCACGACATAAGTGGTGGAGAAAACCGCCGTGAAGAACATCAGCAGATAGGGCTGCTGCCAGAACAGCACGGCGGGAATAACCGCCAGCGACGACAGGAGCCACAAATAAGGAGACGTCATGGAATTACGCTGCGTCTGGTGGCGCATTTCCCGCGACCCGATCGCCCAACGCACCAGGCGCTTATAGATAAGCATGTGCAAGTGCACCCCGTCCGGCGCTCCGGGGGAACGGCCCCGCAGCCATTTTTTCCGATATATCGAAAACAAGGTCTCGAAGACGGGGTAAATGCACAGAAGCAGCGGAAACCAGGCGGATACTTCCGGGTGCCGCGCCAGCATCAGCACTGACAGTTCGCCAATAATGAACCCCAGGAAATAGGCGCCGCCATCTCCCAGGAATATGTGCCCATGGGGGTAGTTCCACACCAGAAAACCGATAACCCCGCCTAGCGTACTTAGGGCCACAATCAATAAAAATCGGTCGCCCAGATAAAACGAAACGTAGGCGAATCCCGCCAATATCATTGCGGACACCACGGCAGCCAAGCCGTTATATCCATCGATGATATTGATGGCATTGGCGGCACCACCAATAGCCACTGAAGTGAAAATCAGGGAAACAATGCCGAACTGCAACAACCAATCGATTCCGATAATGTCGACACGCGTTACTGCCGCATCAAGAAAATAAAACGCTATGCCTCCCGACAACATGGCCAATCCAAGCCGCACCAAGACCCGGACCTGCTTGGTCAGATCCTCGGCAAAGCCCCCCAGAAACGCCGGCATCGACGCCGCCAGCAATAAAACCATATTCGGAAGGACATCGGGTTCACGCACCGCGACCAGTGCACATGTGACCCCGGTGGCGATCAATAGCGAAAGCCCTCCGATACGGGGAACGGGGGCCGAATGGTACTTCTGCACGCCATCCAAATCGTGATCAGCCGTTAGGCCATCATGCCAAGAGCGGTAGCGAACGATCAGCAAGGTGGAGATAAGCGAAACCAGAAACGCTACAAGAACGTACAACATGGGAAAGCGTGCGCCGGAGGGGGAATTGGCGGGATTGTAGCGTCAGACACAGACAAGACATGAAAACAACATGGATAGTTTTGCAAAAGAGTGGAAACGCGGCTTGCAAAATAAAAGGGGCCTCCATCAAGCTCGAACGACCGGCTAAACTCGCGGTTTTGCAGAACGACTGAAACACCGTCGCCTCCTGGCCGGTGGGGAACAGCTGGACGCCCTTCTTCAGTATTAAGACGTATTCACAAAAATATGCTGCCTTTAGACCCCGCTGACCACGTGACCCTGCCGCAATTGCCAGAATGGCAGGCGTTTCGGTTCGCCGTCCAGAATGCCTCTTTCTGTACCGATGAGCTCCGTCTGGTGGAAGCCGCCGGCCTTACCATCGACCTGAGCGCTCACGTCACCTCCCCCGCGACCCGCGAGGCCGCCGCTGCGCTCCTCGCTGCGCGCGGTTTCGAGCAGGCTCGCAAGGCGCTGCTGGCCGGCGAGCACGTCAACAAGACGGAAGACCGCGCCGCCTGGCACACGATGCTGCGCGCCGCCGAACCCATCGACGCCGTCGCGCGCGAGCACCGGCGCGTGCGCGAATTCGTGCAACGGGCGGACGCTCAAGGCCAATGGAAGGCGGTGATTCACATCGGGATTGGCGGCAGCGACTGGGGCGTCCGGTTGGCGACCGACGCATGCAGCGGCAGCGGCGCACGCCGGACGTTGAAGTTCGTCGCAAACATCGATGGGCACGCGCTGGAAGACGCGATCCTGGGGTTGGACCCCAAAGACGCCCTGATCGTGGTGACATCCAAATCCTTCACCACCACAGAGACTCTCGCCAATCTGCGACGCGCCGTCGACTGGCTGACGCAGGCTGGCATTGAACGGCCCTACGATCAAGTCGTCGCCATTACCGCCCGCCCGGAGGCCGCGCGTGCATTGGGGGTTCCCGCCGCTCAGGTCTTTGAATTCTGGGATTGGGTCGGTGGCCGCTATTCATTGTGGTCGGCGGTCGGCCTGCCAGTCGCGATGGCGGTCGGCATCGACGTCATCGAAGGCATCCGCGAAGGCGCCGCCGCGATGGACGCCCATTTCGCCCAGGCCCCCATCGACGAAAACGCCCCGGCTCAGCTCGCGTTGGCTGGTGTAGCCAATCGCAGCGTGCTGGGCTATGGCTCGCTTAGCATCGCGGCCTATGACGCTCGGCTGCAATTCCTGGCCCCTTACCTGCAACAGCTGGACATGGAGTCGCTGGGAAAGTCCGTGGACATGGCGGGCAATCCCGTGGGCGTTTCCACCGGCCCCTCCGTCTGGGGCATGCCGGGGACCGACGGCCAGCACACGTTCTTCCAATGGCTGCATCAAGGCACGGACGGCGCGGCAGTCGATTTCATCATGTGCCGTGAAGCGGATCATCAGTGGACGGAGGAGCATGCCATGCTGCTGGCCAATTGCCTCGCGCAACGCCAGACGCTATTGCAGGGCACCTCGGCTGACGCGGACCGCACCGGCATGCTGGCCCAAGGCATGGCCCCGGACATGGCCGAATGGCTGTCCCGTCACCGCAGACATCAAGGCGGCAGGCCGTCGACGCTGATCGTGCTGCCCCGATTGACCCCTTACGCACTGGGCGCGCTATTGGCGCTCTATGAGCACAAGATCTTCGTTCAAGCGCTGATCTGGGGCATCAATCCCTTTGACCAGTGGGGCGTCGAAGCCGGCAAGAAGATGGCCAGCGGCATTTTGCAGGAGTTGCACGGGCAAGCCCGTAGCACGGCGCACGACCTGTCGACGCAACACTGGATTTCGGTGCTGACAGCGAGCCGGTGAGCCGCAGGGCCGGGCCCTCCTGGCCCCGGTAGCCAAACCCGCGGTTTGGGACGAGAATGTGCATATAACTCTTCTAAGGAGACTGCCATGCGCATTGCCGATGCCCAATGGATTCCTTCGACGCAACACCAGACCTGGGATGCGTTGACCGACCCGAGAGTGTTGCAGAAATGCATACCGGGCTGCGTGGAAGTCGCGATGCGCAGCCCCACCGAGTACGCCGTCACCTTGCGGGCCAACATCGCCGGAATCGACACCGACTACGAAGGCGAAATCCTCCTCTCCGATGTCAACGCCCCCGACAGCTGCACCCTGGTGTTCGAAGGCAAGGGCCGCGCGGCCTGCCTGGCCATCGGCACCGCCCAGGTCAACCTCAGCACCAAGGACCAGGGCACCCGCGTGGCCTATACCGTGGCCGGCATGGCGGGCGGCAAACTGGCCGAATGCGGCGAAGGCCTGCTGCTGAAAGCAGGCGACAAGATCATCCAGAAATTCTTCGCCGCCTTTATCGACCACATGGCCGTGCAGCCCCGCCTGGCGCCGCCGCCCCCTCCCCCCGAGCCCGAACCCCGTGGATTGTCCAATTCGCGCTGGTCCTGGGCGCTGGTGCTGCTGGTCGTCGTGGTGTTCCTGGGTTACCACTCGCTCTACAAGTGAAAACCCTAGTGGGCCGGTGATATCCTAGGCGGCATGACGCCGCCGCCATCACCGACCCCGCCAGCCACCGACCCCGCCCACTCCCGACGGGACCTCTTGATGGCCATGGCGGGCGTGTCGGCGACCGTGGTGCTGGCTGCCCTGGATTCCACCATCATCAGCACCACGCTGCCCCGCGTGGCCGAAGCGCTGGACGGCATGGCCCTCTATGCCTGGGTCGGCACCGGCTACCTGCTGGCCACGGCGGCCTCCATCCTGATCTTCGGCCGCCTGGGGGACATGTTCGGCCGCAAGCCCTTGATGCTGGTCTCGGTCCTGATCATCGCGCTGGGGTCTATCGCCTGTGGCCTGGCGCAGTCCATGACCCAGTTGATCGTGTTCCGGACGCTGCAGGGGGTAGGCGGCGGCATGATGATCGCCACTGCCTTCGCGGCGCCCGCCGACCTGTTCCCCGACGCCAAGCAGCGCGTGCGATGGATGGCGCTGGTGTCCGCCGCCTTCGCCATGGCCAGCGGCATCGGGCCGGTCCTGGGCGGCGCGGCCACGCAGGCGCTGGGCTGGCGCGCGGCGTTCTTCATCTCGCCCATCGCGGCGGCCGGCGCTTTCTTCCTGCTGGCGCGCTATTTCCCGCGCATCCGCCCCATCCACGACGGCAGCCGCAAGATCGACTGGGTAGGCGCCATCCTGCTGGTGCTGGCCGTGGGCGCGCCGCTGGCGGCGCTGGAACTGGCCTTTGCCCGCGGCGAGCATGCGCATCCGCTCCTGGGGGGCATGCTGGCGCTCGTCGGCGTGGCCGCCATCGCCATCCTGATCCCCACCGAACGCCGCGTGAAGTCCCCCATCTTTCCGCTGCGCGTGCTGGAGGCCCTGGATTCCCGCCTGCTGAACCTGGCCGCCATGATGGTCGGTGCGGTGATGTTCGTGCTGATCTTCTACAGCCCGCTGCTGCTGCAGCAGGTGCTGGGCTACACGCCCAGCGAGGCCGGCCTGCTGCTGACCCCGCTGGTCGCGGCGATCTCGGTCGGCAGCATCGTCAACGGCCGGCTGTTCCCCAAGCAGACCGAGCCGCAGCGCCTGATGGTGTTCGGCGCCCTGCTGCTGGCGGCCGGCTCGCTGATGGTGCTGCTGATTTCCCCGGGCACGTCGGCCTGGTGGATCCTTGCCGCCTTCTTCGTCAACGGCTGCGCGCTGGGCTTCCTGCTGCCCAACCTGACGCTCTTCATGCAGATGCTGAGCGAACGCCGCGACGTGGGCGTGGCCTCGGCGCTGGTGCAGACCACGCGCGCCATCGGCAGCGCGCTGGGCACGGCGGTCGTCGGCATCATCATTTCGCACAGCACGGTACTAAACGGAGTGCGGGCCGGCCTGGTCCTGTGTATTGTGCTGTCGCTTGCCTGTGCGCTGCTGGCGTATCGGGTCAAGATGAAGAATCTGGTCACCGCCCGGAAATAGAAATCGCTCCGGGTGGTGACTCCTGGCATCACCCCAGACATCACCCAAGACACGCCTCCGAGGCGAACCCGAGACAAACCATGCGTCAACGCAATCTGCTGGACCTGCTGCTGCTTGCGGCGGTCTGGGGCGGCTCCTTCCTGTTCATGCGAGTCGCGGTCGGCGATTTCGGTCCGATCGCGCTGATCGAGCTGCGCGTCGGCCTGGCCGCGCTGTTCCTGCTGCCGGCCGCCCTGTGGCGCGGCAAGCTGCCGGTGATCGCCCGGCACTGGAAGGCGCTGCTGGTGGTCGGCACCCTGAACGCCGCCGTGCCCTTCCTGCTTTACGCCTACGCGGCCCAGTCGCTCGGCGCCGGATTCCTGTCGGTAGCCAATGCGGTGACGCCCGTGTGGGGCGCGGTCGTGGGATGGCTCTGGCTGAAGGACAAGCTGCCCTGGATGCGTTCGCTGGGCTTGATGATCGGGCTGCTGGGCATCATCGTGCTGGTGTGGGACAAGCTGAATTTTCAGGCGGGCGGCACCGGGCCCGCCGTGCTGGCCGCCGTATCGGCGCCCATCTTCTACGGCATCGCCGCCAATTGGACCAAGCGCTTCCTCGGCGGCGTGGATGCCCTGGCCAGTGCCACCGGCAGCATGATCGCGGCCTCGCTCGTGCTGCTGCCCCTGGCGATCTCGGCCTGGCCCGAGGCGCCCGCATCGACGGCCGCCTGGATCTCCACGATTCTGCTGGCCGTCGTGTGCACCGGCGCCGCCTATATCGTCTTCTTCCGCCTGATCGCCAACGTCGGCCCCACCGGGGCGGTCAGCGTGACCTTCCTGGTGCCGATCTTCGGCGTGGTGTGGGGCGCCTGGTTCCTGGACGAAAGCATCACGCCGTCCATCGCGGTGGGCGCCGCCATCATCCTGGTCGGCACCGCCTTGGCGCTGGGCCTGATCAAGCGCCGCGCCTAGGTCTCGCACTCAAGCCTCGTGCTTGATCCACGCTTTCAATACTTGTCCGACGTGCCCGTCAGCGCCACGCCGATGCGCAGCAGCGTGTAAGACGCCGCATCCACCCAGCGCCGCACCCATCCCCGGCGCTGGTACTCCAGCGGCCGGATGAAGCGCCCGCCTTCGCGGATGGCCGTCTCCAGGCGTTCCTGCAAGTCCCAGGCGAAAGGCTGGTCGTCCACGACCACATTGGCCTCGCGCGCCAGCAGCAGGCTGAACGGGTCCAGGTTGGACGAGCCCACGGTAGCCACGTTGTCGATCACCGCGACCTTGGCGTGCAGGTAGCTGGGCATGTATTCGTAGATCTCGATGCCGTCGCGCAGCAGCTGGTCGTACAGCGACCGGGTGGCGTGGTACTGCATGCGGTATTCGACCTTGCCTTGCAGCAGCAGCCGCACCCGCACGCCGCGTGCGGCTGCTTTTGCCAGCGCGCGGCGGAACTGGCGACCCGGAAAGAAGTACGCGTTGGCGATGAGGATGTCGCGGCGCGCCTGCGTGATGCCGTACAGGTAGGCGCGTTCGAACGTCTGCCGGTAGCGCAGGTTGTCGCGCAACACCAGCGCCGCCCGCAGCGTGCCGCACGGGGCCACCGGCGCGTGGTGCGGCTTGGTCAGCCGCATGCGGTTCCAGTCGCGCGGATGGCGACGCAGGCGCGCCCAGTTCAGGCGCACCCACAGCAGGTCTTGCGCGTAGGCCGCATCGGTGACCAGCGGCCCTTCCACCTGCACGGCGAAATCGAAGCGCGGCGCCGAAATGCCGTCCGTAGGATCCAGGTCGTCGTAATCGTCGATGACGTTGATGCCGCCGACGAACGCAATGCGTCCGTCCACGATGGTGACTTTCCGATGCAGTCGTCGCAGACGGCTGCGCGACGGGATCAGGCGGGCGAACCAGCGCGGTTCGGGCCGGAAAATACGGCATTGCGCGCCCGCTTCCAGCAACCGGTCACGCACCGCGATCACGCTTTCGGCGCTGCCGAACCCGTCCAGCACCACGCGCACCTTCACGCCACGCCGGGCCGCGGCCGTCAGGCATTCCAGCACGCGCGAGCCGGTGCGGTCCACCATGAAGATGTAGGTTTCCAGATGCACACTGACCTGGGCGGCATCGATAGCCTGGCATAGCGCGGGAAAAAAGTCCGTGCCGTTCTGCAGCAACCGGATGCTGTTGCCGTCGGTCCATTCCAGCTTGACCTGCTCGGCCTTCACGGGAGTTCCAGCTCCGCCAGTAAGGGGGAGTGATCGGACATCCGCGCCCATTCGCGGCCGCGCAGCACGCGCGCGCTGCGCACGGCGAAGCCGCGCTGATAGATCCTGTCCAGGCGGAACCAGGGGAAGACGGCGGGAAAGGTGCGGGGCGGCGGCAGCAACAGGCGCGAGCTGCCCTCCATGCCCAATTGGTTATTGCGTTCCATGACGGACAAACCGCTATTGGGCAGGCCCCGCAGCGCATTGCTCAGCCGCTTGACCGAATCGCGCAGGCGCGGCAGTTCGCCGCCGTGGCTGCGCGGCGCGTGGGAAAACACTTCATACAGCCCCAGCTGCTGCACGAAAAGCGGCGCCAGGCGGTCGTTCCAGTCGTTGAAATCACCCGCGATCAGGATGGGTTCGCCGTCGGGCACCATGCGCCGGATGCGTTCAGTCAGCGCCAGGACCTGGCGGCTGCGGCTGCCGGCGAACAGGCCCAGGTGCACCACGAAGCAATGCACTGCGCGGCCATCGAGCTCGACGCGCGCATGCAGCAGGCCGCGCTGCTCCAGTCGGTGATCGGAGATGTCCAGGTTTTCGTGGTCAAGGATGGGATAGCGCGACAGCAGCGCGTTGCCATGGTCGGTCGCGTGCCGGATGGCGTTGCGGCCATAGGCCACATCCAGCCGCAAGGCGGCGGCAAGGGATTCGTGTTGGGCGTCGAGCAGGGATTTCTGCTCGTTGCGGCCTTGGACTTCCTGCAGGAAGACCAGATCGGGGCGCAGGCCGTAGAGCCCTAAGCGCAGTTCATTCAGGGAGTCGCGCCGGCCTAATGCCGAACGGCCCTTGTGAATGTTGTAGCTGACGACACGGATGAGCGACATAAAAGCGATGGCGCCTTTGAAAGCAGAGGAACCACTAGCCAGGCCCAAGAGCGGCCCTGGCAAGCACCGCCGGAAAGCGGCGTTTGCCAGATTACTCCAATTCAGCGAACCCTTGCCGCAACAAAAAGATGCTCACCGCAAGGCCTGCTGCTCAAAGAGCGCAGCACTCCGCAAGCAAGTACCCTGGCGACCCGGGCCGCCGAGGATCCGGCTCCGCCGGTCCCGCGAGGCGCCCCCCTGGGGGGGAGGCGCCCCCCGGCGCCTCGGGGGGGGTTACTTCGTTTCGACGTTACGCAACCGGATGTGCAATTCGCGCAGTTGCTTTTCATCGACTTCCGACGGCGCTTGCGTCAGCAGATCCTGCGCGCGCTGCGTCTTCGGGAAGGCGATCACGTCGCGGATCGATTCGGCGCCGGTCATCATCGTGACGATGCGGTCCAGGCCAAAGGCGATGCCGCCGTGCGGAGGCGCGCCGTACTGCAGCGCGTCCAGCAGGTAGCCGAACTTCTCGCGGGCTTCCTCAGCGCCGATCTTCAGCGCGCGGAACACCTTGCTCTGGACTTCTTCGCGGTGGATACGGACCGAACCGCCGCCGATTTCCCAACCGTTCAGCACCATGTCGTAAGCCTTGGCGAACGCCTTGCTGGGATCGGTTTCCAGGAAGTCTTCGTGGCCATCCTTCGGGCTGGTGAACGGGTGGTGGGCGGCGGTGTAGCGGCCGTCTTCCTCGTCGTATTCGAACATCGGGAAGTCAACCACCCACAGCGGCTGCCAACCGGCTTCGAACAGGCCGGTCTTCTTGCCGAATTCGCTGTGGCCGATCTTCACGCGCAGCGCGCCGATGGCGTCGTTGACGACCTTCTCGCGATCCGCGCCGAAGAAAATGATGTCGCCGTCTTGCGCGCCGGTGCGCTTGACCAATTCGGCCAGCGCGGCGTCGTGCAGGTTCTTGACGATGGGCGATTGCAGGCCGTCGCGGCCCTTGGCCACTTCGTTGACCTTGATGTAGGCCAGGCCCTTGGCGCCGTAAATGCCGACGAATTGCGTGTAGCCGTCGATTTCGCTACGCGACATTTCCGCACCGCCGGGCACGCGCAGGGCGACCACGCGGCTGCCGGGCGCCGTGGCGGCGGCGGCGAACACCTTGAAGTCCACATCGCGCATCACGTCGGTGATGTCGGTGAATTCGAGCTTCACGCGCAGGTCCGGCTTGTCCGAACCGTAGCGGCGCATCGCTTCCGTCCACGGCATGATCGGGAACGGCTGGGCCAGGTCGACGCCCTGCACCACCTTGAACACGTGGCGGATCAGGTTTTCAAAGATTTCACGGATCTCGAATTCGTTCAGGAACGAGGTTTCGCAGTCGATCTGGGTGAATTCGGGCTGACGGTCAGCGCGCAGGTCTTCGTCGCGGAAGCACTTGGTGATCTGGTAGTAGCGGTCGAAGCCCGACACCATCAGCATCTGCTTGAACAGCTGCGGCGACTGCGGCAGCGCGAAGAAGTGGCCGGCGTTCACACGCGAGGGCACCAGGTAGTCGCGCGCGCCTTCCGGCGTGCTCTTGGCCAGCATCGGGGTTTCGATGTCGATGAAACCCAGCTGGTCCAGGAACTTGCGGGTCTCGATCGACACGCGGTAGCGCAGCATCAGGTTGCGCTGCATCTGCGGACGGCGCAGGTCCAGCACGCGGTGCGTCAGGCGGGTCGTTTCCGACAGGTTGTCGTCGTCCAGCTGGAACGGCGGCGTGACCGACGCGTTCAGGATCTCGACTTCCTTGCAGAGTACTTCGATTTCACCGGACGCCAGCTCGCTGTTGGCGGTGCCGGCCGGACGCTCGCGCACCAGGCCGGTGACGCGGACGCAGAATTCGTTGCGCAGGCGCTCGGCGGTGGCGAAGGCGGCGTTGTCCGGATCGAACACGATCTGGGCCAGGCCCGCGCGGTCGCGCAAGTCGATGAAGATGACCCCGCCGTGGTCGCGGCGGCGGTTCACCCAGCCGTACAGGGTGACGGTCTGGCCGAGATGGTCACGGCAAACCTGGCCGGTGTAGCAGGTACGCATGCGGGATGACTCCGTTGTGTGCTTAGTTTGAGCGTAAGGGTTACGAATCGGCGCGAGGCGCGTCTTGCACGCCCGGCACCGGAGAGAGCGGTGCCGGCCGGTCCCCGGGCGCGGACGCCTGGGCCGGGGCGACAACGCCCATGGAAACGATGTACTTCAATGCCGCGTCCACGCTCATCTGCAGGTCCATCGCGTCGGCGCGGGGCACCATCAGGAAAAAACCGGACGTCGGATTCGGCGTCGTCGGCACATACACGCTGATGTGGTCGCCGGGCAACAGGCTGGCCACTTCACCGCTGGGCGTGCCGGTGACAAACGCAATCGTCCAGGAGCCCGCCCGCGGATACTGCACGAGCACCGCGCGGCGGAACGCCTGGCCGTTCGGGGCAAGCACGGTATCGCTGACCTGCTTGACCGAGTTGTAGATCGAGCGCACCAGCGGAATGCGGCCCAGCAGGTTTTCCCACTGGTCCACCATGGTACGGCCGATCAGGTTCGCCGCAAACACGCCCGTCATCAACACCACCACGATGACCAGGACGAAGCGGAAGCCGGGGATGTCGATGCCGAACAGCGATTCGGACGACAAGAAGCCAGGCACGAACCCTTCCAGGGTGGCGACCAGCAGACCCAGCACCCACACCGTGATGACCAGGGGAACCCAGATCAACAGGCCGGTGATGAAGTACTTCTTGATGAGGCGCATCCGCATGGCGTGTACGCTAGGCGGCCGGTGTTCCGCTTGCCGGCGCTGCGGGAGCGGGTGCCGCCGCAGGAGCGGCCGCCGCCGCCGGGGCAGCCGCGGGCGCGCTGCCTTCCGACGCCGCCGGCGTGCTGGCCGGCGCGGCGCCGCCAGCTCCGTTGCCGCGGAAATCGGTGACGTACCAACCCGAGCCCTTGAGCTGGAATCCAGCCGCGGTCACCTGCTTGGTAAACGTGCTTTGGCCACATTCGGGGCAAACCGAAAGCGGCGCATCGGAAATCTTCTGCAGAACGTCTTTGGCATGGCCGCAGGCGCTGCACTTATAAGCGTAAATGGGCATCAGGGGCTCCCAGGCGCGGGCCCGGCAAATCAAAAGCCGTCAGTCGCCAGACGAACGGATCCTGGGCGGCAGGTGGGCAAGGCCGGAAAAAGTACGGGAAAGTCTTGAATTTTAGCGGTTTTTCATGAACCGTCGGTGTCCGGCCTGCCGGGTGGGCAGGAAGCACCGTCCCAGGGGCGACGCCCCCGGAGCGCGGCAGCCCCCTTCCCTAGACGGGAAGCAGGAACATGACGGCCGCCACCAGGGTCGGCCCCAGGGCGGACAGGAACAGCCGGCCGGACGAAATGCTGCCGTCGGGGAAATGGTTCTTCAGGATGGCGAAACCCGCCGGGTTGGGCGCATTGGCGATCACCGTCAGCCCGCCCCCCGTCACGGCGCCCGCCACCAGCATGTAGCGCCAGGCCTCGCCCGTGCCTTCCACCAGCGACCCCAGATACGTCAGCGCGGCGTTGTCGGTAATGGCGGTCAGCGCGGTGGCGCCCCAGAACAGCACGAACGGCTCCAGGCCGCCCAGCAGGTCCTGCAGCCACCATTTCTGCAGCCCGCCCAGCACCACCAGGCCGGCCAGGAAGAAGCCCACCATCAGGCCTTCCTTGATCAGCAGGCGGTTCTGGTGGCGTTTGTAGGCTTCCGAAAAGCCGATGAACATCATCAGCAGGCCCATGAAGATCGCCGGATGGTGCGCGGCCAGCACCACGGCCACCAGGAAGGCCAGGTGCACCAGGATGACGAGGGCGGGCACCGGGGGACGCGAATCCGACCCTTCCGGCGCGTCCACGCCGCCGCCTGTGCCCACCGAGCGCTCCATCAGCGCCTTGCGGCAGATGAAGGTCAACAGGCCGGCGTTCAAGACCACCGCCACCGCCGCGCGCCAGCCGAAGTGCTGCACCATGAAGGTCGAATCCCAGCCGAAGGTGGAGGCCACCATCAGCACGGGCGGCGCGGCGTACGACGTCAGCACGCCGCCGATCGACACGTTCACGAACAGCACGCCCAGTGTCAGATACTTGAAACCGGCGCGCCCGCTGGTGCGGAAGTACGCGTCGCGAAGCAGGATGGCGGCCAGCGTCATGGCGGCTGGCTCGGTGATGAACGAGCCGCCCAGCGGCACCAGCGCCATCACGACGAAGAACGTGGCCAGTTCGCGCGGCAGCGGCAGCGCGCGCGCCACGACGCGCACCATCAGCCCCACCATTTCCAGGATCGGCCGGCTGGCCGCCACCACCATGATCACGAAGACGAACAGCGGCTCGGTGAAGTTGCGCGTGTCCATGTAGTCGATGGCGGAGGCCGGTCCCGATATCGCCGCCATCGACACGATCAGCGCAAAGGCCCATACGCCGAAGACCGCCTCGACTTCCGAGAACAGGTGCCAGAAGCCCGCATGCGGCCCGCCGCGATGCGCCAGCCGCGCGAAAACAGGGACCGAAAACGTATGAAGGACCGCCACGGCGAACAGGAAGGTGGCGATGACTTCGATGGGCTGGGGCATAAGAAGGACTTCCGGAATAAAGACCTGCGCAACGGAGAATCACGCGATGCGAACGCGGTCCGGCGCGTGCCGCCGAACAAGGGACGCAATATACCGCAGGCGTTTTTCCGTGTAACGCAGGGTCTACACCAAGTCGCTCCTGCAAAAGCAGGGGCAGGCGGCCCGCCGCCGCGCCGCCCGCCTACGCGATCGGCGCCGGCGGTTCCGCCCCCTGTTGCGCGGCCTTCATCTCCATCAGCAGGCTGTGCAGCATTTCAGTCGACAAGCCGTGCAGCACCAGGCGATAGCCGGCGCGCAGCGTCGACATGGGCACCAGCGGATGGCTGTTGTTGACCAGGATCAGATGCTGCGGCGCGCCCAGCAGCTTGGCCGCGTAGATGCCGATGGTCTCGTCCAGCTGCAGCGAATTGGCCGCGCGCCAGAAGTCGTTGTCGGTCAGCATCAGTTGGTACAGCGGCGTGAACAGTTCGATGGCGCTTTGCAGGTCCAGGAAGTTCAGCTTGCCCTGCGGCATGTCGGCCAGTTTGAGCGGTGGATCCTTGATCATCGAAAAATCGACAGTCTCGGGCGCATGCATGTCCACGCCCGCCTCCCGCAGCGCCAGGTTCAGGCGGATGACGAAGTTGAACAGATTCAGGTCGTGCTTGACGAAGAGTTCGTCCTTCAGGTCGTCGATCTCAAGCGGTTCGAGCGGGTGGGTCGTGATCGGCACCGGCGAGTTCGCGGCGATGAAGGCCAGCGCCTGCGCGCCCAGATGGAAGTGGCGCAGGATCAGCCAGTTGGCCTCGGGCGACACGAAGCGCTTGAGCCCCCACGCCAGGATGCGGTGCAGCAGCTTCGAATGCGACCAGCGGCGCGGCAGGAACGTCTTCACCACCTGGATCAGAATGATGAAGGCGCGCGCCAGCGGCCGCAGGAACGGCAGCAGGTATTGGCGCGACGCGCAGCTGGAATCCGTCAGCCAGGCTTTCTTCACCTTGTCCGGCAATGGCGTGCTGCGGTCCAGGTACAAGGCCAGCCAGGGGCTGGGGTCGGCCGGGTCGTGCGCCTTGGAGAGGAATTCGGGTTCCTTGCTCATGCCGTATCGCCCTCCATCACGTGATGGAACTGCATCAGGTACAGCGCGGCCGTGCGGCGCGCGGTGTCCACGATGCGCTGTTCGGCGCGGCCGTCCTCGTCGCAATCCAGCGCCAACTCCACCGCCGACAACCAGCGCGCCAGATGGTGTTCGTCGTTGTGGCCGTGGTACTCCAGGAAGCGGAAGGCGTCCGGCGGCAGCGACAGGCTGGCTTTCAGCAGCGGCAGCAGCGCGGGCACGATGCGCTGGCCTGTGCCTTCGATGATGTAGATCGCGCCCAAAAGGCCGATCGGGTCGCGCGTGGCGGCCAGGCTGTGCAGATAGGCGTTCAGCGCTTCGCCGCCCGGATTGCGGCGCAGCGCGTCGATGCTGTCCACCGTGCCGCCCGCATTGCGGTAGTCCTGGAACAGGATCTGGAAGTCGTTCTGCTCTTCGCCGGCGTGCATGTCGATCAGCGCGGCCAAGGGCGCGTACTGTTCCGACAGCGAAGCCGCGCCTTCGCGCATCCACTTGCTGCCTTCGCGCACCTGCGGAATCCAGTTCTCCATCCAGTTCAGGTAATCGGCCGTCTGGAACTGGCGATTGCGCAAACGGCGCACGACCGGCGTGCGCCAGACGCGCGAACGGTAATCGTGCCAGATGGCCGCCAGCTCGGTCAGCAATTGGCCCAGCCCTTGCGGCGCCATGTCGGGGTCGTGCGGCGGCGCGATCGCCTCAGCGTCGCCGCTTTGCGCGTCATCGCGGGGCACCGCCGGCGTTGCCGCTTTGCCCGCCACCGCCAGCGGCGCGTGCACGGCTTCCGCCTCCAGCAGCATGTAGGCGGCCATGAAGCGCCCGGACTCGGGGATGTAGCAGAAGATCTGCTCGCCCGGCTTCACTTCGCGGGTCTCCAGGAATTCCGCCAGCATGATCAGGATGGACGCCGCGCCGGTGTTGCCGCGCCACGCCAGGTTGCTGAACCAGCGTTCGCGCGGGATCACCAGGCCCGCCTTCTCCATCAGGTCCTCGACCACCGGGATGAACTTTTCGGACGAGTAGTGGCACAGGAAATGGTCCACCTGATCGGGATCCAGCCAACCGTCGCGCACCAGCTTCGCGTACTCGTGGATGCCGATGTCGAACAGGTGCGGCAAGAGCCGGATGTCCTGACGCAAGGACAGCGCGCCATCGGCCTCGGCCTCGTTCCAGGACGGATAGTCCAGGTGGCCCTTCTGCCGGTCGGCCGACAGCCCCAGTTGCATGCACACCGGATAATCGCCCGAGAACGAGCGCTGATGCACCCACTTCAGCTTGAGCCGCACGCCGCTGGACGCCCCCGGCAGCGCGCGGCCGGTGTTGCCCAGCAGCAGCGCGCCCGCGCCGTCCGACAGCATCCAGCGCAGGAAGTGCGCGTCGAAGTCCGCGTCGTAGCCGCGCGCCGCGAAACGCGAACGCTTGAACAGCCGCGACGGCAGTTCGCTGGCCACGGCCAGGGCGCTGGCGTGCCCGCCCATCTCCACGCCTTGCGCGGCCGCCTGGATCGCCGACACGCCGGCCGCGCAGATGCCGTGCACCGACAGCGTCTCCATCGGCTGCGCGGCCAGTTCGCCCTGGATCATGTTCGCAAAGCCCGGCATCAGCGCGTCGCCGCCCGACGAGCCGCTGGTCAGGAGCGACACGGCAGACAGGTCGCTGTCGTTGCGCCGCAGGCAATCGCGGATGGCGTGGGCGGCCAGCTGCGCGTTGGTGAACACGGTGGCGCCTTCGGCATCGATGGCGTAGTAGCGGTGCTTGATGCCGTTCTCGGCCAGGATGCGGCTCTTGATGCGGCTGGACATCCGGTTCAGCGGCGCGATGTAGCTGTCCATGGCGTCGTTGGACACGGGCTCGCCCGGCATGAAGTAGCCGGCGCTCTCCAGGTAGACACGATTGAACGCGATAGGCATGGGCGGGTCTCTAGTGGGAGTGTGGATGCGGCGCTAGCGGATGTGCTCGGGCGCCATGCAGGAACGGCTGCGGAACCGCGGCACGAAAGCGCCCAGCACGAAGACGCGGAACATGTAGGGCGCAAGCCCCCCTTCGTTCAGCGCCGGATCGACGTGTTGGCGGTAGTGCTCGCGGTGCAGCCGAGTCAGGTCTGACCAATGCGCGCGCGGATGCTCGTGATGCGCGGTATGCAGGCCGATGTTGAACAGCAGCGGGTTGACCAGCCCTTCGAAATTGCGCGCGTAGTTCAGCCCGGCGACGGCGCGCGGCCCGCCGTCGGCATGCGCGTGCTGCAGGTAGTTCGTGGCCAACAGCCAGTGCAGCCCATGCAGCTGCGGCACGATCACGAACACCAGCGCCTTGACGGGGTTCACGGCCAAGAGGCCGCCCCACAAGCCCAGCCACACGCCGTACTGCGCCATGCAATAGCGCCAGGCGCCCGGCCAATGGCGGCGCAAGCGGCCCAGCCACGCGAAGAACAGCGGATACAGCACCCAGCCGGCCTGCAGCGGGTGGATCAGATAGCCCCACAGGTGGTTCGTGTCGCCGCCGAAGCGGTAGGTGCGCGCCACGTCGCTCGCCCCGTGCTTGAAGCGGTGGTGGTTGGCCACGTGCGCCGGATAGAACACGAAGGTGGGGTGCCCCTGCAGCAGCGTGATCCAGAAGTCGGTGGCGCGGTTGGCCCAGCGCCCGCGCCACATCCTGATGTGCGTGTGGTTGTGGTGGATGACGCCGATGCCCAGCGTCAAAAACAGCATCAGCGCGTACAGCGGCCACCAGAATCCGTAGAACCATTGCCAGGCGGCCAGCGCGGGCAGCGCGGCCAGATAAGCCAGGCTTTGCCAGTCGCGCCCATTGCGCAGCGACGGCAGCCGGCGTCTTGGACTACGCCCGTCCGCCAAGCGACTCTCTACGCTGGAACGCATCCAGCTGCGCGGCGGCCGCTTCGGCCTTCAGCCGGGTGCGGAACAGGCGGTCCATGAACGTGAACTGGAACCCGTAATTGCCGTTGTAGCAGGCGTGGTGCAGGTGGTGCCGGCGGCTGGCGGCGAACCAGTGCGCATACGACACCTTGGGGAAGAAGTCGTAGTTGGCGTGCCCGATGCAATTGAAGAACAGGCTGAACAGCGGCACCGACGCCAGCGCCCAGAAGCTGAAATCGTGCAGCAGCATCGGCAGCAGGATCACGTTGCCCAGCATCAGGGCCTCGATCGGGTGGAAGCTATAGGTGGAGAACGGCGTCGTCACCACCGAGCGGTGGTGCGGCAAATGGAAGCGGCGCAGCAGCTTGGTGTGGAGCAGCCGGTGGTTGATCCAGAAATGCACGTCGTTCCAGGCCACCAGCACCAGGATCTCGACCGCGACCTTCTGCCAGCTGGGGTTCGGATCCAGATGCGCCCACCCCAGCTGCAACAGGCCCCACGGAAAGATCATGCCCGTGCCGAACAGCAGGATGGACAGCCCCGACTGGGCGAATTCGCGCCGCAGCTGGCCCGGCGCCAACGGCCGCGGGTCCAGGGGACGCCCCATGCCCAGCGCCGGCAACACGTGCTGGGTCAGCAGCCAGGTCGCCGCGCCGAAGACCAGATAGATGCCGCCGAAAAACAGCAGTCCCGCCAGCATCACCTGCCAGGCGGACAAGGCTTCAAAAGCTTGGGCCATAAACGTTTGGTTTCACCCTGAGAATGGCCGCATCATAAGCAATCCGTCAGCTTCCCGGTAAGCCAATTATTACCAAATGAATCCGGGCACCACAAAGCTGGCGGACAGCGCATCAGGATCGGCCTAACTTCCGGCTACTGACAGGGATACTGGCGGTTCAAGCCTGCAACGGCCGCATCCATGCGCGCCGCCAGCGCCGCGCTTGCCGGCGGCATCGGCAGGCGCAATTCCTCACTCAGCAGCCCCTGCCGCCCCAGTTGCGCCTTCAACGGCCCCGGATTGGGCTCCTCGAATGCCAGCTGGATCACAGGCACCAGCGCCTGAAACAGCTGGCGGGCCAGGTCCAGCTGCTGCGCGCGCACGGCCTGGTGCATGGCCACGAACAGGTCGGGCCGGATATGCGCCGCCGCCGCGATCATCCCCGTGCCGCCCAGGCAAAGGGTCGACAGCGATTGCAGGTCTTCGCCCGCCAGCACGTTCATCTGGCCGTCGGCGATCAGCGCCAGCGTCTTCGCAAACGACCCACCGCAGTCCTTGATGGCGGCGATGTTCGGGTGCGCCGCCAGCGACAGCAGGGTCTCCGTGTCCAGCGTCGTACCGGTCCGGTAGGGAATGTCGTAGAGCACCAGCGGGAAACGCGACGCATCGGCCAGACAGCGGAAGTACGCCGCGGCCCCTTCCTGCCCGGCCCGCACGTAGTACGGCGCGGGCGCCAGGATGCCGGCCAGCGGCCGGGTGCCGAACGCGGACAGGCGCTGCAGCACGTGGCCCTGATGGTTGCCCGCCAGGCCCATGACGACGGGCAGGCGGCCGGCCTCGTTCAGCACGGCGTCCAGCACGGCCAGTTGCTCGGCGTCGTCCAGCGACGCGGCTTCCCCGGTGCTGCCGCACACGACCAGCCCGTCCACGCCGGCGGCGGCGACATGGCGGACCAGCCGGCGCAATGCGCCCCCGTCGACGGCGCCGCCGGAAAACGGCGTCACCAGCGGTACCCAGACGCCCTGGAAAAGTGAAGATTGAGATGGCATGAGAACACTCCTTCGATGTAAGCGGACCGTGGTGGTTGGCCGTACAGAAGTGCTCGGGATATCAGGGGGGTGCGCAGAGGCGCCAAAGCGCCGCCAGGAGGCCGCTGTTCCGTCGCCCATCTGACGGAACAGCATGCTCCGGTCAGATGAGCGGCTGTTTTTTGGATTTCAGGCCGACGGCAGCCAGCACCACGCCCAGGGCGCGGATGCAGGAAGCGGATTGGAAGGCCTGATGGATCATGAATGAATGAAACGCGCGATTGGCGACGGATGCAGAAATCTACCGGGCGCCCGCCGCCGTGTCAACGGCGGCACACGCAATGCCCGGCGCGCGCCGCGCTGTTCAGCCCAGGCTGGCCAGGAACACCGCGCACAACGCTTCCATGCCCCGGCGGTCGTCTTCGTCGAAGCGGTCCGGCACGGGGCTGTCCACGTCCCACACGCCGATCAGCGCGCCTTGATGCACCAGCGGCACGACGATCTCGGAACGCGAAGCGGCGTCGCAGGCGATATGGCCCGGAAACGCATGCACGTCCGGCACCAGTTGCGTCTGGCGCTGGCTGGCGGCCGCACCGCAGACGCCGCGGCTCAACGGGATGCGCACGCAGGCCGGCTTGCCCTGGAACGGGCCCAGCACGAGTTCCGTGCCGTCAAAGAAATAGAAACCCGCCCAGTTCAGGTCGGGCAAGGCCTGGTAGGCCAGCGCGCTCAGGTTAGCGGCGTTGGCGATGCGGTCGGGTTCGCCGTCCAGCAGGGCGCGGGCCTGGGCAGCCAGTTCGGCGTACAGGGCGGCTTTGGTGTCGGCGACGATCGGGGTGGCTTCAAACATAGCGTCAAATGTAACTGTACAGGCGGTTATCGATGCAGGTGATTTTAGGGGTTCCGCGCGTTAAAGGGGCCGGGCTGCTAGCGTATGGGACAATAGTTTTTTACCGCAGTCCCCCTCACACGCCTCTCCCTTTACCCTTCTTGATCAAGAAGCAATCCATGGACAAGCCTTTCGAACCTGCGTTTTCCTTCTCGGAACGCGCTCAGCAACTTACCAGCTCCGCCATCCGCGAAATCCTCAAGGTCACCGAGCGCCCCGAAGTCATTTCGTTCGCTGGCGGCCTGCCGGCGCCCGGCGGCTTCCCGGTAGAAGTGGTACGTGCTGCATTCGACAAGGTATTGGCCACCAACGGCCGCGCGGCCCTGCAATACGGCCCGACCGAAGGCTACGCGCCGCTGCGCCAATGGGTTGCCGACGACCTGAACCGCGCCGGCGCCAATGTCGCCGCCGACCAGATCCTCATCGTCTCGGGTTCGCAGCAAGCACTGGACCTGCTGGGCAAGGTGCTGATCGACAAGGACAGCAAAGTCCTGGTCGAAGACCCCAGCTACCTGGGCGCGCTGCAATCGTTCAGCCTGTATCAGCCCGACTTCGTGCCGGTGCCCACCGATGAAGGCGGCCTGATCCCGGAGGCCATCACCCCGGAACTGGCCGACGGCGCGCGCTTCCTGTATGCGCTGCCCAACTTCCAGAACCCCACGGGCCGCACGCTGAACCTGGAACGCCGCATCGCGCTGGTCAAGCGCGCCGCCGAACTGAACCTGCCCATCGTCGAAGACGACCCCTACGGCGAACTGCGCTATGCAGGCGAGCCGCAGCCGGGCCTGATCGCGCTGGCCACCGAATACGGCGCCAATGTCGTGCGCCTGGGCACGTTCTCGAAGGTGCTGGCCCCCGGCCTGCGCCTGGGCTACATCGCCGCCGCCCGTCCGTTGATCAACAAGCTGGTGCAGGCCAAGCAAGCCACCGACCTGCACACGCCCACGCTGACGCAGATGGCCGTGTACGAAATCGTCAAGGACGGCTTCCTGGAAGAGCATCTGCCCAACGTGCGCGAAATCTACCGCGCCCAGGGCAGTTGCATGCTGGACGCCATCAAGCGCGAATTCCCGTCCACCGTCACCTGGACCAAGCCGGAAGGCGGCATGTTCATCTGGCTGACGCTGCCCGAGCACATCGACAGCACCAAACTGCTGGAGAAGGCCATCGCGCAGAACGTGGCCTTCGTGCCGGGTGCGCCGTTCTACTGCGGCGCCGGGCGCGCCAACACGCTGCGCCTCAGCTTCGCCACCGTGCAGGAAGACAAGATCCGCACCGGCATCGCCATCCTGGGCAAGTTGTTGAAAGGGGAGTAAGTCCCCCCCCGAAGCGCCTGCGGCGCCTCCCCCCAGGGGGCGCCGCGACGGACCGGCGGAGCCGGATCCGTGCGGCCCCGCTTGCGTTGCAATGGCGGCTAATGGGGGAAGTGCCTCGTAGGAGCACTCGACACGGCGGAATATTGGGGCGGCTGGGCTTAATGCCCGGCCGTTGTTTTATGCTGTCGGCTTTCCCGACCATTTTCCGACCGTGACAGTGAGCGCCCCGCAACCATCTCCCGTCGACTTAAGCGACATCGTCTTCACCGACTGGGTCGAACGCTGGCTGCCCAAGTCGTGGCGGCCCTACGCCCGCCTGTGCCGCCTGGACCGTCCCATCGGCACATGGCTGACCCTGCTGCCGGCCATCGCCGCGCTGGTCCAGTCCGCAGGCGGCCTGCCCGACCTGCGGCGGCTGATCGTCTTCTCGCTGGGCGCCCTGCTGATGCGCGGCATCGGCTGCACGGTCAATGACATGTGCGACCGCAACTTCGACAAACACGTCGAACGCACGCGCTTCCGCCCGCTGACCAGCGGCCAGCTGACGATGAAGAACGCCGTGTGGTTCCTGTTGGGCCAGTTGCTCGTCTGCGGATCGCTGCTGTTCTTCCTGAACGAGATGAGCCGCTGGCTGGCCTTGGCCGTGCTGCCCTTCGTCTTCATCTACCCGCTGTGCAAGCGCATCACGTATTGGCCGCAAGTGGTGCTGGGCATCTGCTTTAACTGGGGCATGCTCATGGCCTGGTCCGACACGCAGAACCACGTGCCGCTGGCCGCCGTCGCCATGTGGCTGGGCGCGGTGCTCTGGCAGGTGGGCTACGACAGCATCTACGCCTATGTCGACGTGCGCGACGACCGCAGCCTGGGGCTGCACTCCACCGCCATGCGCTTTGGCGACCAGGGCAAACTGTGGATCGGCGGCTTCTACGTCGCCACCGTCGTGCTGTGGGCTTGGGGCGGCCACGCCATGGGCCTGTCGTGGGCGTATCAGGCCGGCATCGCCGCCGTCGCCGTGCATCTGGCATGGCAATTGAAGGTGTTCGACATCCAGCGCCCCGACCGCAACTTCATGCTGTTCCGCGCCAACCTGTGGCTGGGCGCCTTGCTGGTGGCGGCCGCGCTGGCCGGCACGGTGATCCGCTGATCCCGCAAGCCGGCGGCGCGGGGCGCTTTGACCCCGCGCATTGCCGGCAACCGCGGATCGCGCGATCATGGTGTTCCCGCCACGCTTACGGAGCCACCGCATGCCCGCTTTGATCAAATCCCTGACCGCTGCCGTCGCCGCATGCGCCCTGTTCGGCGTGCTGCCGGCGCAAGCCGCCACCGACTGCTCGGCGCAGCGCGGCTGCGCCGCCAAGTTCTGCGAGATCGAGAACGACATCGCCGCCGCCCAGGCGCAGAACAATACCCGCCGCGAAGCCGGCCTGCGCAAGGCCCTGGCCGAAGCCAAGGCCCATTGCACCGACAGCCGCCTGCAGTCTCAGCGCGAAGCCGACGTACGCGAAAAGCAGTCCAAAGTTTCTGAACGCGAACAGGAGCTGAAGGAAGCGCGCGCCAAGGGCAAGCAAGACAAGATCGACAAGGCGCAGCGCAAGCTGGAAGAAGCCCAGTCCGAGTACAACGCCGCACTGGTCGAACTGAACCGCTAAGCCAGAACCGGCAAGCCCCGTTCTCCTGCGCAGCCCCGGGCCCGTCCCGGGGCTGTTTTTTTTTGTTCCCCGCCGGCCGCCTGCGGACCACCACCTATTGCGTCATCAAATGGAAATATCGCCACCTATGGTGTCATTCGGAAGAATCGAAATCGATTAGTGCAGATTTTGGAAAGATGTTTTCAGGTAATAAGGGTTTATCCCAGGGTTGTTTGAGCACAGAATGCATCTCATCGGGACACAGCAAGCGAACCCCCAGCAATGAGGCCAGAGGTTCGGATCCCAAGCTCACAAGACACCGGAGGTCTGCTATGAAAACCCTTGCTACCGCATTGATGCTGTCCATGTCCGTTCTGGCTGCAGGCGCTCAAGCCGCTGAAGCCGACCAGGGCCCGACGCGCGCCCAGGTTCAAGCCGAACTGCAACAAGCCAAGGTTTCGGGCCAGTACACGTTCGGTGAAGAAGGCTACCCCGCCGCCATCGCCCAGAAGTCCAGCCTGACCTCGCAACAAGTGCAAGCTGAACTGGCCCAGGCCAAAACCGCCGGCGAAGTCACCTTCGGCAACCTGGACTACCCGCCCGTCGCCGCCGCTGAAACCGCCACGTCGCTGACCCGCGCGCAAGTGCAATCGCAACTGGCCCAAGCCAAGGCAGAAGGCCTGGTCACCTTCGGCAACATGGACTACCCCCCCATGGGCAGCTGATCGCCTGGCCTGAAAAGGCCCTGTGATCACCCATCGAAAGCCTCTCGGCCACAAGCCGAGGGGCTTTGTTTTTTGACGTTTCGACGCAGCTTTAAGTCATAACGACGTTAACTTAAGCCGTTACGACACTTTCGAATCTACAAATCGACAGCACTCCCGCATAGGATGAGGCCAACCCATCCCCCCTCTTCGCAGGAGTCGCACCATGTCCACCCCCAACCGTCCCATCGTTTTGCTGGGCGCCGGAAAAATCGGTTTCGCCATCGCCCTGATGCTGGAGCGCAGCGGCGACTATTCCGTGCTGGTTGCCGACCAGGATCCCGCCCGTCTGGCCGTCCTGGCCGAACTGGGTTGCGAAACGCGCCAGATCAGCGACGACGCCTCGGTGGCGCGCGCGATCGAAGGCGCCTATGCGGTCGTTAACGCCCTGCCGTTCCATCGCGCCACCGCGGTGGCCGGTTTGTGCGCGCGGGCCGGCGTGCACTACTTCGACCTGACCGAAGACGTCGCCAGCACCCATGCCATCCAGGCGCTGGCGGAAAACGCGCGCAGCGTGCTGATGCCGCAATGCGGCCTGGCCCCCGGCTTCATCGGCATCGTCGGCAATGCGCTGGCGCGCCGCTTCGACACCTTGCTGGACTTGCGCATGCGCGTCGGCGCCCTGCCGCGCTATCCGTCCAACAGCCTGCGCTACAACCTGACCTGGAGCACGGAAGGGCTGATCAACGAATATTGCAACCCCTGCGAGGCCATCGTCGACGGGCAGCTGACCAGCGTCCCTGCGCTGGAAGGCTACGAGACGTTCGCGCTGGACGGCGTGGAATACGAGGCCTTCAACACCTCGGGCGGATTGGGCACGCTGCCCGCCACGCTGCTGGGCCGCGCGCGCAACGTGGACTACAAGTCGGTGCGCTATCCCGGCCACTGCAACATCATGAAGCTGCTGCTTAACGATTTGCGCCTGCGCGACCGCCGCGATCTGCTCAAGGACATCTTCGAATCGGCCATCCCCACCACCGAACAGGATGTGATCGTGATCCAGGCGTCCGCATCGGGCCACCGCCATGGCCGCCTGGAAGAAGAGTCCTACCCGATCCGCGTCTTCGGCGCGGACGTGGACGGCCATCGCCTGAGCGCCATCCAGCTATCCACAGCCGCCGGCATCTGCGCCGCGCTGGACCTGGTGGCCCAAGGCGCGCTGCCGCAGCAAGGCTTCGTGGGCCAGGAATCCATCGACCTGGACGCCCTGCTGAACAACCGCTTCGGCCGCATCTACGCCGGCAAGCCGCTGGCGTTGGCTGGCTGCGCCACGGCCGACCGCTAAGCGCCGGCGGGCTTTCCCCGCCCGCGGCGCGGCGCTACGTCCAGCCTTCCAGGCGTAGCGTCGCGCGCACCAGGCGTTGCTCTTCCTGTTCGATCTCGGCCAGGCTCTGGCGCACGCTGTCCACATGATCTGCCGCAGCCTTGCGCGCCAATTCGGGCTGCCGCCCCGTCACGGCATTGAACAGGCGCGTGTGCTGGCGGTCGATCTGGCGCTTTTCGGGTTCGCGGTGGTAAAGGTTGTTCACGCACGCGAACACCGACCCCAGCAGCAGGTCCGTCAGCGATTGCAGCGTATGCACCAGCACGGGATTGTGCGAAGCCTCGCAGATGGCCAGGTGGAACGCATGATCCAGATGCGCATGCGTGGCCGTGTCGGTGGCGGTGCCTTGCGCACTGACCATCTCGTCGTAGCGGCGGCGGATCATGATGAAATCGGCCTCGGTACCGCGGATGGCCGCCAACCGGGCCGACTCGGCCTCCAGCAGCGAACGCACTTCCAGCAGGTCGTACAGCGTGCGCGGCTGCGAGTTGAACAGGTGCATCAGCGGCCCGGCATCCACCTTCGAGATGTGCGCCACGAACGAGCCCTTGCCCTGCGCGGTATGGATGATCTCGCGCGCGCGCAACAGCTTGAGCCCTTCGCGCAGCGCCGTGCGCGACACGCCCAGCTTTTCGGTCAGGCGCCGTTCGGACGGCAGCGCCTGCCCCGCCTTGAGCACGCCGTCCAGGATCAGGCGCTCGATCCGTTCGGCGACCTCATCCGCCACCTGGCGGGGTTTCTCTTCTGTTTCCGCGTACATGCACTCTCCGGGACCAGTGGTATGACCAAGCGCGGCATCAACTCAAGCCGCTTGATCGTCCCGCTGTAAGTAGCTGATATAAAACCATAAAAATATCGGCTTTGCCTGAAGGGAGAGAAATAAACTGGTATGACCAGTTGGTTTTGATATGGACATTGCGGCAGGTGCGAACGATGATGTCAGGACAGATTCGCCCGGCGCCCGGCGCCGGCCAGCCCTTCTTACCGCTAGAGATCCGCATGACTCAACGCATCCAGCACCACGGCCTGCAAGTGGCGGCCAATCTCAACCAATTCATCGAACAGGAAGCCCTGCCCGGCACCGGCCTGGAGGCCGACGGCTTCTGGCAAGGCTTCGCCGCCCTGGTGCACGACCTGGGCCCCAAGAACCGCGCGCTGCTGGCCGAACGCGACCGCCTTCAGGCCGAACTCGACGCCTGGCACCGCGCCCATCCGGGCCCCATCGCCGACCCCGCCGTCTACCGCAAGTTCCTGGAAGGCATCGGCTACCTGCTGCCGCAACCGGCCACCGTCCAAGCCACGACCGACAACGTCGACACCGAAATCTCGCAACAGGCCGGCCCGCAACTGGTCGTGCCGATGTCGAATTCGCGCTACGCGCTGAACGCCGCCAACGCCCGTTGGGGCAGCCTGTACGACGCGCTCTACGGCACCGACGCCATTCCCGCCACCCCCGGCGACACCGGCAAGGGCTACAACCCCGAACGCGGCGCCGCCGTCATTGCGCGCGCCCGCGCTTTCCTGGATACCGCCGCCCCGCTGGCCCAAGGCTCGCACGCCGACGCCCACGGCTACACGGTCGAAGGCGGCCAATTGCGCGTGGCGCTGGCCAGCGGCGCCACCGGCCTGAAATTCGGCTCGCAATTCGCCGGCTATCAGGGCGAGGCTTCCGCCCCCACCGCCATCCTGCTGAAGAACAACGGCCTGCACTTCGAAATCCAGATCGACCGCGCCACCCCCATCGGCGGCACCGACGCCGCTGGCGTCAAGGACGTGTTGGTCGAAGCGGCGCTGACCACCATCATGGACTGCGAAGATTCGGTCGCCGCCGTCGATGCGGACGACAAGGTGCACATCTACCGCAACTGGCTGGGCCTGATGAAGGGCGACCTGACCGAAGCCGTCACCAAGGGCGGCAAGACCTTCACCCGCAAGCTCAATGCCGACCGCGAATACACGCGCCCCGACGGGTCGTCGCTGACTTTGCATGGCCGTTCGCTGATGTTCGTGCGCAACGTCGGCCACCTGATGACCAACCCGGCCATCCTGGACCGCGACGGCCTTGAAATCCCCGAAGGCATCCTGGACGCCGTCGTCACCAGCCTGGCCGCGCTGCAAGACCGAAAGCACAAGCTGAATTCGCGCACCGGTTCCGTCTACATCGTGAAGCCCAAGATGCACGGACCCGTCGAAGCCGCGTTCGCCAGCGAACTCTTCGACCGCGTCGAAGACCTGATCAAGGTGCCGCGCAACACCTTGAAGATGGGCATCATGGACGAAGAGCGCCGCACCAGCATCAACCTGAAGGCGTGCATCGGCGCCGCCGCGTCGCGCGTGGCCTTCATCAACACGGGCTTCCTGGACCGCACCGGCGACGAAATGCACTCCAGCATGGAAGCCGGCCCGATGCTGCGCAAGGGCGACATGAAGTCCACCGCGTGGATCACCGCCTACGAGCGCAACAACGTGCTGGTCGGCCTGGACACCGGCCTGCGCGGCCGCGCCCAGATCGGCAAGGGCATGTGGGCCATGCCGGACCTGATGGCCGCCATGCTGGAACAGAAGATCGCGCACCCCAAGGCCGGCGCCAATACCGCCTGGGTGCCCTCGCCCACCGCCGCCACGCTGCACGCGCTGCATTACCATCAAGTCGACGTGCAGGCAGTCCAGAAAGAACTGGAACGCACCAAGCTCGCCGACGTCCGGGACGATCTGCTGAGCGGCCTGCTGACCGTGCCGGTCGGCGATCCCTCGAAGTGGTCCGCCGCCGACATCCAGCAGGAACTGGACAACAACGTCCAGGGCATCCTGGGCTATGTGGTGCGCTGGGTCGACCAGGGCGTGGGCTGCTCCAAGGTGCCCGACATCCACAACGTGGGCCTGATGGAAGACCGCGCCACCTTGCGCATCTCCAGCCAGCACATCGCCAACTGGCTGCGCCACGGCGTGACCCACAAGGACCAGGTCATGGAGACCTTCAAGCGCATGGCCAAAGTGGTTGACGGCCAGAATGCCGGCGACGCGGCCTATCAGCCCATGGCAGGCCACTTCGAGACCTCGCTGGCGTTCCAGGCCGCGTGCGCGCTGGTGTTCGAGGGCCTGACGCAGCCCAACGGCTACACCGAACCGCTGCTGCACAAGTACCGTCTGCAATTCAAGACCGCCGTCTGACCGCATCCCTGCCGCACGATCGAACCGGACCGCCATCGCGGTCCGGTTTTTTCATTTGGACGCCGGCCACGCAGCGCCGATGCGGGCCCAATAAATAAAGTAACTCTCCTGTTTCGCACAGTCGTGCTAAATTTGCCGCCATGACTGCCAAAACCGAAAAGAGCGAGCTGACCTTCGCGGCCATTGTGGACGCGGCCCTGGACATGGCCGCCGCCCAGGGCATCGAAAGCCTGTCGCTCGGCCAGATCGCCCGGCATCTGGGCATCAGCAAAAGCGGCGTGTTCTCGCGCGTGGGGTCGCTGGAAGCCTTGCAGCAGGCGGTGCTGGACGAATACGACCGGCGCTTCGTGGCCGCCGTCTTCACGCCCGCCATGGCCTACCCCCGTGGACTGCCCCGCATGAACGCGCTGGTCTCGCTGTGGGTCGAACGGGCCAGCAACGTCGAATTGCTGACGGGCTGCATCTACGTGGCCGGCGCCTTCGAATACGACGACGTGGAGTCGCCGCTGCGCGCGGTGCTGGAAGACAATTTGCGCCGGTGGCGTGCCGCCATGGTGCGCACCGTCACCCAGGCGCTGGAAGCGGGCCACCTGCGGCCGGATACCGATCCGGAACAGCTGGTGTTCGAAATCTACAGCCTGATGATCGGCCTGATGCACGACGCGCGTTTCCTGCGCGACCCGAAGGCGCCCGCCCGCGTGCGCGCCGCCTATGACCGGCTGATCTCCACCTATCGCAGCTTCACGTACCTCGACTAACCCGTCCCCGCACCGGCCTGTGCCGGTGTTTCTTTTCCCTAATTTCGCACGATAGTGCGAATAATTCATCCGGAGCCCGTCATGTGGATTCTGATCGCAGTCATCGCCGCCGGCCTGCTGGCGCACCTTTGGCGGCAATGGCGCGCGTTGCTGCGGCAACTGCCCGACTGCGCCGAACATCTGGTGCTGTTCTAGTGGATACCGCGCGTCCCGGTCTATATTCCGGGATATCCCTACCGAATCCCGTCATGCCGCGTTCAATCCATCTCTTGATCATTGATCCGCAGAACGATTTCTGCGATTTGCCCGAGGCCTACCTGCCCACGGATCCGCTGACCGGGAACACCACGCAGCCCGCGCTGCCGGTGGCGGGCGCGCATGCCGACATGCAGCGGCTGGCGCGCTTCATCGACGCCACCGCGCCGGTGCTGACCTCCATCACGGTGACGCTGGATTCCCACCATCGGCTGGACATCGCCCATCCCACGTTCTGGCGCACCGGCGACGGCCAGCCCGTCACGCCTTTCACGCCGATCACCGCCGCGCAGCTGCACACGGGCGAATTCCAGCCCAGGCACGACGACGACCTGCCCCGCACCCGGGCGTATCTGGAAGAATTGGAAGCGCGCGGCCGCTACACCCTGATGGTGTGGCCTGTGCATTGCGAAATCGGCACCTGGGGGCACAACGTGCACGCCGATGTGCGCGCGGCCTACAGCCGCTGGGAAGACGCCGGCCAGTTCATCGTGCGCAAGGTGCCCAAGGGCACGAACCCCTGGACCGAACACTACAGCGCGCTAATGGCTGAAGTGCCTGATCCCGACGACCCGCGCAGCCAGCTCAACCGCAACCTGGTCGACTCGCTGGACCGCGCCGAACTCATCGTCGTCGCCGGAGAAGCCGGCAGCCATTGCGTGAAAGCCACCGTGGAGCACCTGGCCGAACACCTGCCGGGCGGCAACCTGTCGCGCGTGGTGCTGCTGACCGACTGCATGAGCCCCGTCGCCGGATTCACCGATGCGCAATCCGTCTTCCTGCAGCGCATGCGAGACCTGGGCGTGCAGGAGCGCACCAGCGTGGACATGGCGCGCGCCTTGCAGGCCTGATACGCGGACGATTCCGCGTCACGAATGACAACGGCCGCCTGCTTGCGCATGGCGGCCGTGTTTCGAGGGATCGCTTCGGCTATGCGGCGGCGGCAGGCTTGGCTGCCTTGTCGCACTCCACATACAGCGCGCTGATGGCCTCGCACAAGGCGGGCGGCTGCTGGAACAGGCGCGCCACCAGCAGGCAGCCCTGCACCGTGGCGAACACCGCCCGGCCAGCCGCGTCCGCGGTGCCCGAAAATTTCAGCGTGCCCTGCGCCGCGCCTTCAGCCAGCACACGGGCCAGCCACGCTTCATGGGCGCGGAAAAAGCCCTGCAATGCGCCGCGCACGCGCTCAGACAAACTCATGACGTCGGCGGCCAGCATGCCGCCCAGGCAGAGTTCGCCGGCGCCGCAAGCGCGCGATTCCATCATGGACAGATATTGCTCAAGCTGCGCTTGCGCCGGCTGCGCGGTATCGATCGCGCGCACGTTGCCCAGCGCGCGTGCGCTGTAGGCCTCGACCGCTTCGTACAGCAGGTCGTCTTTGCCTGGAAAGTAATAGTGAATGCTGGACGTCTTCACGCCCACATGCTCCGCCAGGTCGCGGTAGCTGAAACCATTGCATCCGCGCGTGCGGATCAGCTTCTCGGCGTGCGCCAGCAGCAGGTCTCGGGTGGTGTTGGGGGTCGGAGTGTCCATGGCTGAATATTACCTACTAATAGGTCGGTTCGTCATCGGGGGCCGCCCTAAGCGCGGTCCAAAAAACGCCCGTGCGGACCCCGGCCGGGAAACATCCCGCCCCCCGGGGTCCGCATGTGCCGGCATCCTGCTTAGCCTTGCACGGGCGGGTAGTCCAGTTCACCGCTTTCGGTCAGGCCTTGGGCGCGGGCAGCGGCCAGTTCCTGCGTCACTTGCGCACGGGTCTTGTCGGTGCCGGCGGCAGCGAACGCGGTGGCGGCGTAGCCTTCTTCACCGGAAACCAGTTCGCCATTGGCGCGGGCGGCGGCCAATTCTTGCTGCACTTGGGCGCGAGTCACCGTGCTTTCGGTGTTCAGGGCGGGCGGATAGTCCAATTCGCCGGCTTGGGCGGCACCGATGAAGGAAGCGGACAGGATCAGGGCGGATACGAGAGTCTTCATGATTGATCTCCAATAAGGATCAGTGCTGCATCAGGGGTTGGGCACTAAAGCTATCTATCGCTAGATAGATACAGTTCTAAAAAAAGACGTCGACAACTCAGCCTTGAACGGGCGGGTAGTCCAGTTCGCCGCTTTCGGTCAGGCCTTGGGCACGGGCAGCGGCCAGTTCCTGCTTCACTTGGGCGCGGGTCTTGTCGGTGCCTGCGGCGGCGAATGCGGTGGCGGCGTAGCCTTCTTCACCGGACACCAGTTCGCCATTGGCGCGGGCGGCGGCCAGCTCTTGCTGCACTTGGGCGCGGGTGACCGTGCTTTCGGTGTTCAGGGCGGGCGGGTAGTCCAGTTCGCCGGCTTGGGCGGCGCCGATGAAGGAAGCGGACAGGATCAGGGCGGATACGAGGGTCTTCATGGTTGATCTCCAGATAACGGATTCGATGCGGGTTTCGATTAAACTATCTACTTATAGGTAGATACCGAGGGAAATAAAAAAGCGGTGCTACTGTATTTCTGGTTCCGGCGTCAGCGGCTTGGTTGGGTTTGCTGCGTCGATGGATGAATCTTACCTACTACTAGATAGACAACGCAAGCGGGTATTGTGAAACAATATATTTCTTGATGCCCTTCCGCCACGCTCGTCGGCCGCCCTAACGGCTGGCCGACACCAGCACCATCATCGGCCGGTCCTGCTCCTCAGCCAGCGCGGGCTGCGCCGCCAACTGTTCCGCCGACGGCGCCCATTCCTCCACCTGCCGGATCGTGAAGCCCGCCTGGATCAGCAGATTCAGGTACGTCGCGAGCGTGCGATGCCGCTTGATCACACCTTTGGCCAGCCAATCGGTCGTGCGCGGCCCTTCCAGCGAATATTGGTTCAGCGGCCATACCCGTTGGCCCGTCGCATCCTGGACAAAACCCGGTTGAGCCGGCGCGGTGTAGATGGGGTGCTCGGCCGAAAACACGAAGCGTCCGCCTGGCACCAACGTGCGATGAATCATCGCGAACACGTCTGCCAAGTGTTCGACGTAATGCAGCGCCAGCGAACTGTAGGCCAGCTCGAAGCGGCCCCAGGGCAGATGCAATCGCTCCAGGTCGGCATGCACATAGGCGACCTGCGGCGACGGGGTCGTCGCCCGCGCCCGATCCAGCATGTTTTGGGACACGTCCATGCCCACCACTTCGGCCGCCCCTTGCGTTTGCGCCCAACGGCAGAACCAGCCGAAGCCACAGCCCAGATCCACCACCCGGCTGCCGCGCACGTCCGGCAGCATCGCCTGCAATGCCGGCCATTCGGGCGCGGCGTCCAAGCCATGCACCGAACGCGCCATCCGGCTATAGCCGTCGAAGAATTCAGGGGTGTCGTAGATGTTCTGGGTCATGCAGAGCAATCGGCTTTCGCTGCCGCCTCGGTCTTCAACCAGCGCTTCAGGTCTTCCACGGCGGCTCTGGCGTCCGCGCGGACGTACAGGCTAAACCATCCTCCCGTTTGTTTGAAGCCGAGAGGAGCCGCAAGCTTGCCTGCCAGGATATCGGCCTGCACCAGCATTTCCGGCGCAATGCCGATGCCCAGGCCCACCGCCGCGGCGTCCAGCATGTGGCCCAGCTGATCGAACTGATGTTTCGGCGGCGCCAGCGCCGGGGCCTCTGCCAACCCGCACGCGGCGGCCCACTGTTCCCACGCGCGGGGCCGCGAAGACGTCTGCAGCCGCGGCAAGGCCAGGATGTCGGCCGGCGTGGCGAGCCGCTGCGCCAGCTCGCGCGTGCAGACCGGACCGATCGCCTCCGGGAACAACGGCGTCGCCCCAATCGCCGCGGACTGGTGATCCTCGGCAACGATCAGCACGTCAACAACCCCGCGCTCCAACAACGCGATATCGGTTGCCGTTTGCAGCCTGACCTGGATATCGGGATGCCCGCGCTCGAAGTGCTCAAGCCTTGGAATGATCCAGTTGGACAGCAGACTGGCCGGGGCGCCGATGACCACATCGGCGGATGCGGTTCTGCCGCGCAGCGCGGCGCATCGTTGCTCGAGCATGTCGAAGGCCGGCTGGCAGGCGCGCAGCAGGTCGTGGCCCGCCGCGGTCAGCCGTACGCCCCCTGAGTGCCGTTCGAACAACTTGCCGCCCAACCAGGTTTCCAACTGCCGTATCTGCTGGCTGACCGCGCTGTGCGACACCCGCAGCTCCTCGGCGGCAAGGGACAGGTTCAAGTGCCGGGCGGCGCTGTCGAAGACGCGCAGCGAGTTCATGGGGGGAAGGGTACGCATGGCTTGGATATTAGAAAATCTAATAATCGCAAGCAAGAAATCTATGATTTATCAAGGGAATAACCCTCGCTACCATAGCTTCAATGTGTTCAACAGGCTAATGCCATGTCTCTTGCCTCCCACCCCGTATCCCCCGACCCTCTTGGGCAATTCGGCCAGTATGGCGGCCGGTACATGCCCGAAACATTGATCCCGGCGCTTGATGACCTGGAGCGGACCTATCGCGATGTTCTGGACGACGACGCGTTCTGGAACGAATACCGGTCGATGCTGGCCGACTACGTTGGACGGCCCAGCCCTCTTCTCTATGCCCGAGCGATCACCGAGTCGCTTGGCGGCGCCCGCATCTTCCTGAAACGGGAAGACCTGAACCACACCGGCGCCCACAAAATCAACAACTGCCTGGGCCAGATCCTGCTGGCCAGGCGAATGGGCAAGACACGGATCATCGCGGAGACCGGTGCCGGCCAGCACGGGGTAGCGACGGCCACGGTCTGTGCGTTGTACGGCCTGAAATGCGTGATTTTCATGGGCGCGGTCGATGTCGAACGTCAAGCCACCAACGTGGCCCGCATGAAGATGCTGGGCGCAGAAGTGCGGGCAATACCGGACGGTGGCGCAACACTGAAGGACGCGATGAATGCGGCCATCCGCGACTGGATCTCCCGCCCGGACGACACGTACTACTTGCTGGGAACGGCCGCCGGGCCGCATCCCTACCCCTGGATCGTCCGGGAATTCCAAAAGGTGATCGGCGAAGAGACCCGCGCGCAGATCCTGGAGAAGACAGGCCGCCTGCCCGACGCGATGATCGCCTGCGTCGGCGGCGGCTCCAACGCGATCGGCCTCTTCTATCCGTTCCTGGAGGATGCGCAGGTCCAGCTGCATGGCGTCGAGGCCGCCGGACATGGCGTCGCCACCGCGCATCATGCCGCCAGCATCAGCGCGGGCCGGATGGGGGTGCTGCACGGCTGCTGCAGCTACTTCCTTCAGGATCAGGACGGCCAGATCACCAACGCGCACTCGATTTCGGCCGGGTTGGACTACCCCGGCGTCGGGCCGGAACACGCGTTGCTGCAGGACACGGGCCGCGTGAGCTATGTCTCGGTCACCGATGACGAGGCGGTCGACGCCTACCGTTGGCTGACGCAGATGCAAGGGATCATCCCGGCATTGGAAAGCGCCCATGCCCTGGCCTACGCCCGCAAGCTTGCTCCGCGCCTGGACGCGGACAAGACCATCGTGGTCTGCCTGAGCGGACGCGGGGACAAGGACCTGAATACCGTCCTGCAATTTTCCGGAGCATCGACATGAGCCGTCTGGAACACAAGCTCGCCGCGCTGCGGGCGGCCGGCCAAGCGGGGCTGGCCGCGTACTTCACGGCGGGCGATCCGTCTTACGACGAATGCCTGCGACTCTTGAACCAGTTGCCCGCAGCCGGCGCCGACGTGATCGAACTCGGCATGCCGTTCAGCGACCCGGTGGCGGACGGCCCGGTGCTGCAACTGGCCAATGACCGCGCCATCCGCGCCGGCCAGACGATGCGGCGGACCTTCGACCTGGTCCAAGCGTTCAGGCAGCAGGATCAGCAAACCCCGATCGTGCTGATGGGATATCTGAACCCGATGCTGCGCTACGGCGTCGCGGCCTTCATGGCCGACGCGGGCCAGGCGGGCGTGGACGGGTTGATCATCGTGGACCTGTCGCCGGACCACGCCGGCGAGATCGGCCGGCAGGCGCAAGCCCATGGCATCGACGTCATCCGGATGACGGCCCCGACGACGCCCGCCGCCAGGCTGGATGCGGTGCTGCGCGGCGCAAGCGGCTTCGTCTACCACGTCATGCTGGCGGGGACCACGGGCGGCGCGTTGCCATCCGATGACGCGATCGCCGAATCCCTGCAACGGGTAAGAGCGCGGACGCTGCTGCCTGTCGCGGCAGGCTTCGGCGTACGGTCTGCCGAGCAGGCCCGCGCCGTCAGCCGCCATGCCGACCTGGTCGCTGTCGGTACGCACCTGGTCGAGGTGTTAGCGACGGGCGGAATCGATGCGGCGTTAAATGAGGTTCGAAAACTCTCCGACGGCATCCGGGCCGGAGCGTAAACGACCAGTCGCCATGCGGCAGCCAGAAAAAAGCCCGCCTCCGAAGAAGGCGGGCTTTCCGCATAAACGTACCGCGAATCCGTTTTAGAACGGAATGTCGTCGTCCATGTCGGCCAGATTGGCGCCGCTGCTGGCCGGAGCCGCTGCGGGGGCCGGGCGCTGTTGGGGCGCCGGGCGTTGCGCCGGGGCGCGTTGCTGCTGCGGACGCGACGGGGCGTCGTCGTAGCCGCCGCCACCGCCGAAGCTTGCGCCACCGCCACCGCCGTCTTCGCGGCCGCCCAGCATTTGCATCTGGTCGGCGACGACTTCGGTGCTGTAGCGGTCAGCGCCCGTGTCCTTGTCTTGCCACTTGCGCGTCTTCAGGCGGCCTTCGATGTAGACCGAGCGGCCCTTCTTCAGGTATTCGCCGGCGATTTCAGCCAGGCGGTTGTACATGACGACGCGGTGCCATTCGGTTTCTTCGCGCTTTTCGCCGCTGGCCTTGTCCTTCCAGGACGAAGTGGTGGCGATCGACATGTTGCAGATTGCCGCCCCGTCGGGGCTGTAGCGGACTTCCGGGTCGCGCCCCAGATTGCCCACGAGAATGACTTTGTTAACCGATGCCATGCCGTTGTCCCTCTGTTGTTGACAGCCTGCGCCTGTGCGTTGCCGCTAGCGCGCCGGCAACAACATAAAAAGCGATGTTGAAGACCGGCTTCATGAAACACGCCGGTCACCGCAAGGATGACCGGCGACGCCGGGTGAAGCCATAATTTGGTACGTATTATCGACGAAAAGCGCCCAGTACGCCAAACGCCATTGGTGACAAATCCGTCCAGCCCGGAAAACGAATTCGGGGCTGTTGGCCGCCGTAGGCGGCACAATCGGCGACTTTCCCGCCAAGTCGGGGACGCATCCCCGCAAGGATCAGGCCAGGGGCCGAAGTGCCCAGGTCACCGCCAGCCAGATCGCGGACAGGACTGCGGCGCCGACAAAGACGGCGCTGGCGCCCGAATGCGAAGCCAGCCATCCGCCCAGCGCGCCGCCCGCAAACAGGCCCGCCGCCTGCGCCGTGTTGTAGAAGCCCAGCGCCAGGCCCTTGTAGGCCTGCGGGGCCACTCGCGACACCAGCGACGGCTGCAGCGCTTCCAGCACGTTGAAGGCCACGAAGAACCCCGTCAGCGCGATGGCCAACGTGTAGAAACCGTGGCTGGCCGCGGGCAGCAAGGCGCACACCACCACCAGCCCCGCCACCGCGGCGCGCAAAGCGCCCCGGTGTGCGCGGCGCTTTTCCGCGATGAAGACGACGGGCACCATCAGCACGAACGACACCAGGATGACGGGCAGATAGACTTTCCAGAGCTCGCGCGCGTCCAGGCCGCCCACTTTGGCCAGCAGCGCCGGCACGACGACAAACAACGACACCTGGATCAAATGCAGCACGAACACGCCGAAATTCAGGCGCAGCAGGTCGCGGTGGGTCAGGACTTCGCGTGGATTGGCGGCCTGCATCGTGCGGGCCTGCGTGCGCGGCACTACCGGCACGACAAAGCGCGCCACGGCCAGACAGACGACGCCCAGACAGGCAATGGTCCAGAACAGGCCCGACAGGCCCCACCAGCCCACCAGCACGGGGGACAGGACGAGCGACACGGCGAACGACAGGCCGATCGACCCGCCCACCATGGCCATGGCGCGCGTGCGCACCTCGTCGCGGGTGGCGTCGGCCAGCCAGGCGGTGACGGCGGCGGAAATCGCGCCCGCCCCCTGGATGGCGCGCCCGATGGTGATCCAGTAGACGTCCGTCGCCTGGGCGCAGACGATGCTGCCCGCCACGAACAGCAGCAGGCCGAACAGCACCACCGGGCGGCGGCCCCAGCGGTCGGACGCCAGCCCGAAGGGGATCTGCATGAACGCCTGGGTCAGCCCGTACATGCCCAGCGCCAGGCCGACCCGGACCGGGTCGTTGCCGCCCGGCAGCCCGGCGGCCGCCACGGCGAACACCGGCAACAACAGGAACAGCCCCAGCATCCGCGCGGCGAACAGGCCGGCCAGCGCGATGCTGGCGCGGCGCTCGGAAGGGGTCAATTTCAGTCTGGTATCTGCCGACATGCGGAAATTTCAACAATGACAAGGGCGGTCGCGCGTGAATGTCACACGCTCACGGTCTGATCTAGCGGTGCCGCGCCGGACCCGGTTCAGTCCAACTTGACGAACTACCCTGAACGCAGGGGGATTCGGCGCGCTATAGTACCAAGTTGGCCTTTGAAACCGCTTAAAAGAGCCTATGGACGCCCGACCGACGTGACAATACGCATCCGGGGTGCACGCACCCACAATCTCAAGAACGTCTCGCTGGACCTGCCGCGCCACAAACTGGTGGTCGTCACCGGCCTGTCCGGCTCGGGCAAGTCCTCGCTGGCGTTCGATACGCTGTATGCGGAGGGCCAACGACGTTACGTGGAAAGCCTGTCCGCGTATGCCCGCCAATTCCTCCAGCTGATGGACAAGCCGGACGTGGACCTGATCGAAGGGCTGTCGCCGGCCATATCGATCGAGCAGAAGGCCGCGGGGCACAACCCGCGCTCCACCGTCGGCACCATCACCGAGATCCACGACTACCTGCGCCTGCTGTATGCACGCGTGGGCACGCCCTACTGCCCGGACCACGGCCTGCCGCTGCAGGCGCAAAGCGTCAGCCAGATGGTCGACGCGGTGCTGGGCTGGACGCCGGAGACGCGCCTGGCGGTGCTGGCGCCCATCGCGCGCGGCAAGAAAGGCAGCTTCGAAGACGAATGCGCCAGCTTGCAAGCGCAGGGCTATGTGCGGCTGCGCGTGGACGGGCAACTGGTGGAAATCGACGGCATGGCGCCGTTGAAGAAGACCGAGAAGCACGACATCGACGTCGTCATCGACCGGCTGCGCATCAAGCCCGAAAGCAAGCAGCGCCTGGCGGAGAGCTTTGAAACCGCCCTGCTGCTGGCCGACGGCCGCGCGCTGGCGCTGAACATGGACAGCGAACGCGAACAGGTCTTCTCCAGCCGCTACGCCTGCCCGGTATGCAGTCACAGCCTGCCCGAACTGGAACCGCGGCTGTTCAGCTTCAACAATCCGATGGGCGCCTGCCCCAGTTGCGACGGCATCGGCCAAGTGGGCTTCTTCGACCCGAAACGCGTCGTCGCCTTCCCGGAACTGAGCCTGGCCGCCGGCGCGATCCGCGGCTGGGACCGCCGCAACGCGTTCACGCATTCGCTCCTGACGAGCCTGGCGGCGCATTATGAATTCGACATCGAAGCCCCCTTCGAAGAGCTGCCCGAAGCGCTGCGCGACAAGGTGCTGTACGGCTCCGGCGAAGAAGAGATCTCGTTCCTGTACCTGAACGAGAAGGGCCGCAGCACGGTCAAGCGCCACACGTTCGAAGGCGTCATCCCGAACCTGGAGCGCCGCTGGCGCGAGACGGATTCGGCGACGGTGCGCGAAGAACTGGGCAAGTACCGCAATATCAAGACCTGCCCGGACTGCGCCGGATCGCGCCTGCGCCCCGAAGCGCGCAACGTGCTGATCGGCCACGATCCGCGCGGCGGCGAACGCCATGGCCAGGCCATCTACGAAGTCGAGGCCATGCCGCTGTCCTCCTGCCTGGCCTGGTTCCGCGACTTGAACCTGACCGGCGCCAAGCAAGAGATCGCGCAGCGCATCGTGCGTGAAATCGAAGCGCGGCTCAGCTTCCTGAACAACGTCGGCCTGAACTACCTGTCGCTGGACCGCAGCGCCGACACGATCTCGGGCGGCGAAGCGCAGCGCATCCGGCTGGCCAGCCAGATCGGGTCGGGGCTGACCGGCGTGATGTACGTGCTGGACGAACCCTCCATCGGCCTGCACCAGCGCGACAACGACCGCCTGATCGGCACCTTGCAGCACCTGCGCGACCTCGGCAACAGCGTCATCGTCGTCGAGCACGACGAAGACATGATCCGCATGGCCGATTGGGTGGTGGACATGGGCCCGGGCGCGGGCGAGCACGGCGGCGAAGTCGTGTCGCAGGGCGATCCCGACACCGTGCAGCGCGACCCGAATTCGCTGACGGGCCAGTACCTGAGCGGCGCGCGCGAGATCGCGATCCCGCCGCGCCGTCCGGTCAACGACGAACTGCCTTGGCTGACGCTGACCGGCGCCAGCGGCAATAACCTGAAGGATGTGGAACTGCGCATTCCGGCCGGGCGGCTGGTGTGCGTGACGGGCGTGTCGGGATCCGGCAAGTCCACCCTCGTCAACGACACGCTGGCGATCGCGGTGTCGCGCCAGCTGCACCATGCGCAAAGCGAGCCCGCCCCCTACGTGTCCATGCAGGGGCTGGAGAACTTCGACAAGATCATCAGCGTGGACCAAAGCCCCATCGGCCGCACCCCGCGCAGCAACCCGGCCACCTACACGGGCCTGTTCACGCCCATCCGCGAACTGTTCGCCGGCGTGCCGGAAGCGCGCACGCGCGGCTACGACCCCGGCCGATTCAGCTTCAACGTCAAGGGCGGCCGCTGCGAGGCCTGCCAGGGCGACGGCGTGGTCAAGGTCGAAATGCACTTCCTGCCCGACATGTACGTGCCTTGCGACGTCTGCCACGGCAAGCGCTACAACCGCGAAACGCTGGAAATCCGCTACCGCGGCCGCAACATCAGCGAAGTGCTGGACCTGACGGTTGAACAGGCGCTGGAGTATTTCGAGTCCGTGCCCGCGATTTCCCGCAAGCTGCACACCTTGATCGACGTCGGTCTGTCCTATATTCGTCTAGGCCAAAGCGCGACCACGCTGTCGGGCGGCGAGGCGCAGCGCGTGAAGCTGTCTCAGGAACTGTCGCGCCGCAGCACCGGTCGCACGCTGTACATCCTGGACGAGCCCACCACCGGCTTGCATTTCCGCGATATCGAGCTACTGTTGCAAGTGCTTAACCAGCTAGTCGACAGCGGCAACACCGTGCTCATCATCGAACACAACCTGGACGTCATCAAGACGGCCGACTGGTTGATCGACATGGGTCCGGAAGGCGGCGACGGCGGCGGCTACGTGGTGGCGCAAGGCACTCCCGAAGATGTCGCGGCCGCAGCGGCCAGCCACACCGGGCAGTACCTGGGCAAGCTGCTGCGCCGCAATGCCGCACGATGAACCTGCACACCGAAGCGAAAACCCGGGCAACCCCTGTGTAAGGAAATACGGCATGTACACCTTGATCATCGCCAACAAGAACTACTCGTCGTGGTCCTTGCGCCCCTGGATCGCACTGCGCGCCTCGGGCGTTGCCTTTACCGAGCAAAAGCTCGGGTTTTTCACGGAAGCGTTCACGCGCCAGGTGGGCGCGGTGTCGCCCGCGGGCCTGGTGCCGGTACTGCTGGACGGGGATTTCGCCGTCTGGGATTCCCTGGCCATCTGCGAATACGTGGCCGAACAGCGCCCCGACGCGCAGCTATGGCCGAAAGACGCGAAGGCGCGCGCCCGCGCGCGATCGCTGGCGGCGCAGATGCACAGCGGCTTCGGTGCGCTGCGCCAGGCCATGCCGATGAACATCGAAGCGCATCTTCCCGGCATCGACCTGCCCGAAGCGGCGAAGCAGGACGTCTTGCGCCTGCAATCCATCTGGCGTGAAACGCGAGCCGAATTCGGCCAGGGCGGCCCGTTTCTGTTCGGGGCGTTTTCGATCGCGGATGCGTTCTTCGCGCCGGTCGTGTCGCGCTTCACCACCTATGGCGTTGCCGCCGCCGGCCCCGTGCGCGACTACATGGACGCGGTACTGGCGTTGCCGGCCATGCAGGAATGGATGCGCGATGCGCGCGCCGAGGCCACCTTCGTTCCCGAAGACGAGCCCTACCGAAAACATCGCTGAACCGCGCCGCGTCGGTCTGCTCAATCGTGCAGCCGCTGCGCCATGAAGCCGCGCACGAGTGCCATCGCGGGCGCTTCGGTGCGGCCTGTCAAGGTCACCAGCGCGAATAGCGCGTGGCTGCGCAACGGCGGATCGCTGGGCAATTCCATCAATTCGCCGGCGGCGATGCCGGCGCGGGCCGCGCCCACGATCCCCAGGAACACCGCGTCCGACACGCGCACCGCGTCAAGCAGGCTGCCGATCTCGTCGCAGCGCAGGCGCACCGACAGGCGCGGATCCGGCTCGATGCCGAAATGCTCGATCAGGATGCGCTCGGTATCGGCCGCAAGAAAAGTGGACGCCAAGGGATAGGCCGCAATATCGGCGAACCGCGGCGGCCGCGCCTGGCTGGCCAAGGGGTGGCCGCGCCGACAGATGAAACCGGCGCGCATCTGCGAGACCGGTTCGATGCGCAGGTCCGCCGAGGGCGAGATGCCCCGGGTATCGACCACCAGCGCGTCCAGGCGCCGTTCGCGCAGTAGCGCCAAATGCGCCTCCAGCGGGCCGCGCATGAGTTCCAGATGCAATTGCGGGTGGCGCTGCGCGACATGCGTCAGCAGCGGCGTCATCAGCATCGCGCCAGGCCCCGAACCCAGGCCAATGCGGAGGGTCCCCTGGTCCCCGTGGGTCAGCAGCTCAGCGCTGCGGCGCAGTTCGGCCGATTCGAACAGGATGCGCCGGGCCCGGCCGGCCACGGTCAGGCCCAACGGGGTCAGCTCGGTGCGCTTCCCCATGCGGTCCAGCAGCAACGCGCCCAGGTCTTCCTCCAGCAGGCGGATGCTGCGGCTCAACGCCGATTGCGTCAGATGCATGCGGTCGGCGGCGCGGCTGAAAGAACCTGCTTCAGCGACCGCCAGCAGATGCTCGAGCTGTTTGAGGTTCATCTTCAACTATGAGTTTTTCTTATAGCTTCCAGGATAACAATTCGTTAGACAACTAGCGAGACCTGTCCCTAGCATGCGGATCACCACCACATCACAAGGGGAAACTCGTGAGCACGCTTTCCGAACACCTGCGCCGCACGGCCTGTGCGCTGGCGCTGGGCGCAGCGCTGCTGCCGGCTCTGGAGGCCCGGGCGGCCGACTATCCCAGCCGGCCCGTCATGATGATGGTGCCTTACCCGGCCGGCGGCACTTCCGACGCCATCGCCCGCCTGGTGGCGACCCCCGTGTCGAAGACGCTGGGCCAGCCCGTGCTGGTCGAGAACCTGGGCGGCGTGAGCGGCGCGCTGGGCGCGCAAAAGGTCCTGGCGGCCAAATCCGACGGCTACTACCTGTTCCAGGGCTCCCCCAACGAACTGATCCTGTCGCCCATCGCCAACCCCGCGGTCAAGCTCAAGAGCGAGGATTTCCGGCTGGTGCAGATGATCGGCATGGCGCCGCTGGTGATCGTCGCGCGCAGCGACCTGCCCGCCAACAGCGCCGACGAACTGGCCGCGCTGGCGCGCTCGCGCTCGGCGTCCCAGCCGCTCACCTTCGGCAGCGTCGGCGTCGGCTCGCTTTACCACGTGCTGGGCGAACACCTGGCCCGCACCATTGGCGCGACCATGATCCACGTGCCCTACAAGGGCGGCGCGCCGCTGATGCAGGATATCGGCGGCGGCCAGGTCGATCTGGCCATCCTGCCGCTGTCGCAGCAGCAGATGGCCCTGGCCGAACAGGGCCGCATCAAGCTGCTGGCCACGCTCGACCCGCAACGCAGCCAGCTCCCGTCTTTGACGGCGGTACCGTCGGTCAATGAAGGCCAACAGTTGAAGGGTTTCAACTTCACCACCTGGACCGGCTATTTCGTCAAACGCGACACCCCCGACGACGTGGTCCTGCGCCTGCACGCGGCACTGAACGACGCCATGCAGGATCCCACCGTGAAACGCGGCCTGGAATTCCAGAACATCGAGGTCTCGGCACCCATGGGCGCGGATGCGGCGGAAGCGATGTACCGCAGCGAAACCGGCCGCTTCCGCGACATCGCCCGCCGCCTGGAACTGGCCGGCAAACCCTGACCGACGCCGCCCCCAAGACAAGGAACCACCCGCCATGCATCCGATCCTGCAGACCCTGACCGCCCAGGCCGACGAGTTCATCTCGATCCGGCGAGACATCCATCGCCACCCCGAACTCGGCTTCCAGGAATTCCGCACCAGCGACCTGGTCGCGCAATGCCTCACCCAATGGGGTTATGACGTGGAACGCGGACTGGGCGGCACCGGCGTCGTCGGGCAGTTGCGCCGCGGCACGGGCCCCAAGCGCCTGGGCCTGCGCGCCGACATGGACGCCTTGCCCATCCAGGAGGCCACCGGCCTGGACCACGCCAGCCGCAACGAGGGCGTCATGCATGCCTGCGGCCACGACGGCCACACCGCCATGCTCCTGGCGGCGGCGCACCATCTGGCCAGGCATGGCGAGTTCGACGGCACCCTCAACCTGATCTTCCAACCCGCCGAAGAGGGGCTGGGCGGCGCCAAACGCATGATGGAGGACGGGCTGTTCAAGAAATATCCCTGCGACGCCATTTTCGCCATGCACAACATGCCCGGCCACCCGCAAGGCCAGCTGCTGCTGCGCGACGGCCCCACCATGGCCTCGTCCGACAACGTCACCATCGTGCTGGAGGGTGTGGGGGGGCACGGCGCGGTGCCGCACCGCGCCGCCGACCCCGTCGTGGCGGGCGCGGCGATCGTGATGGGGTTGCAGAGCATCGTGGCCCGCAACATCGACCCGCTGCACATGGCGGTGATCACCGTGGGCGCGTTCAATGCCGGCCGCGCCAACAACGTCATTCCGCAGACCGCGACGCTCAAGCTCAGCGTCCGCGCGCTGGACCGGACGGTGCGCGACACTTTGCAGGCGCGCATCACCGAACTGGTCCACAACCAGGCGGCCAGCTACCAGGTGCGAGCGACGATCGACTATGGCCGCGGCTATCCGGTGCTGGTGAATACCCTGGCCGAAACCGATTTCGCGCGGCAGGTGGCGGTGGAACTCGTCGGCACCGACAACGTGGATCCGCAGACCCGGCCGCTGACCGGCAGCGAAGACTTCGCCTTCATGCTGGAAGACGTGCCCGGCTCTTACTTGCTGGTCGGCAACGGCGATGGCTCGGCGGACGGCTTCAACAGCGGCCACGGCGCCTGCATGGTCCACAACCCCGGCTACGATTTCAACGACCACAGCCTGCCCGTGGGCGCGGCGTACTGGGTGTTGCTGACCCAGCGCTATCTGGCGCGCTGAGGCACGGCCTGCCCGCCCTACGCCATCTCGAACAGGCGCTTGTGTTCGCGGATGGCGTAGCGGTCGGTCATGCCGGCGATGTAGTCGGCGATCGCGCGGGCCTGGTCATTGAAGGCCGGGCGGCGGTAATCCGGCGGCAGCAGGCGCGGGTCTTCCAGGAAGGCCACGAACAGTTCGCGCACGATGCGGCGCGCCTTGGCGGTCATCCGCAGCACCTGGAAGTGCCGGTACAGGTTGTCGAACAGGAACTTCTTCAGCGCATCGGCCTCGCGGCGGATATCGTCTGAAAAACCCGCCAGCGGCGGCGCGCGGCGCACATCGTCGGCACTGGCCGGCGCCGCGTCGCGGATGCGCGCAAGCGACGTCTGCGTCAAGTCCACGATCAGCGTATTGATCATGCGCCGTATGGTTTCGGCCACCGCGCGGCGCGAGGCCAGGCCCGGATAGCGGTCCAGCACATAGGCATGGTGGCGTTCGAAGATCGAGACCTCTTGCAGCTGCTCCAGCGTGATCAGCCCGGAACGCAAGCCGTCGTCGATGTCGTGGTTGTTGTAGGCCACCTCGTCCGCCAGGTTCGCCAGTTGCGCTTCCAGCGACGGCTGGGTGCGGTTCAGGAAGCGTTCGCCCACGTCGCCCAGTTGACGCGCGTGCGCGGTCGAGCAGTGCTTCAGGATGCCTTCCCGGGTTTCAAAACAGAGGTTCAAGCCATTGAAGTCCGCGTAGCGTTCTTCAAGCTCGTCGACGACGCGCAGGCTTTGCAGATTGTGTTCGAAGCCGCCGGCCTCGGGCGCCAGTTCGCGCATGCAGGCGTTGAGCTCGTCCTGCCCCGCGTGCCCGAACGGCGTGTGGCCGAGGTCGTGCGCCAGCGAGATGGCTTCGGTCAGGTCTTCTGACAGCCCCAGGCTGCGGGCCAGCGTGCGGGCGATTTGCGCCACTTCCAGGCTGTGGGTCAGGCGCGTGCGGAACAGGTCACCTTCATGGTTCACGAAGACCTGCGTCTTGTATTCCAGGCGCCGGAAGGCGCCAGAATGCACGATGCGGTCGCGATCGCGCTGGAATTCCGTCCGATTTTCAGGCGGCGGCTCGGCATAGGCCCGGCCGCGCGATTGAGACGGGTCGGATGCGTAGGAAGCCAGTTCTTTCATCTGCAACACCGTCTCCGGTCGCGGTTATTGAGTGGTGCGGGCCAGGACGGCGCGCACCGCGTCGTCCGGAGCGGACTGCATGAAGGCTTCGCCGATGCGGGGCATCAGCACGTAACGGATCGAGCCGCCCTCGGTCTTCTTGTCCACCTGCATCAGGTCCAGCCAGCGGTCCGCGCCCAGGTCGGGCGCCACCACCGGGCAGCCGATGGCCGCCACCAGCGCGCGCACGCGCTCGACGTCGGCGCGGTCGAAGCCCGCCACGTCCGCCGACAATTCAGCCGCCTGCACCATGCCGCAGCCCACGGCCTCGCCATGTAGCCAGGCGCCATAGCCCAGTCCGGATTCGATCGCGTGGCCGAAGGTATGGCCCAGGTTCAGGATGGCGCGCAGGCCGGACTCGCGTTCGTCCTTGCCCACCACCTGCGCCTTCAGTTCGCAAGAGCGGCGGATGGCGTAGGCGACGGCTTGCGGGTCCAGGTCGCGCAATGGCTGCACATTGGCTTCGCACCAGGTCCAGAAGGCCGGATCCAGGATCAGGCCGTACTTGATCACTTCGGCCAGGCCGGCGGAAACTTCACGCGCCGGCAAGGTGTTCAGCACATCCGTGTCGATTTCCACCGCCACTGGCTGGTAGAAGGCGCCGATCATGTTCTTGCCCAGCGGATGGTTGACGGCCGTCTTGCCGCCCACCGACGAATCCACCTGGGCCAGCAGGGTCGTGGGCACCTGCAGGAAGCGCACGCCGCGCATGTAGACGGCGGCCGCGAAGCCTGTCATGTCGCCGATCACGCCGCCGCCCAACGCCACCAGCACGCAGCGGCGGTCCAGGCGATGCGTCAGCAAGGCGTCGAAAATCAGGTTCAGCGATTGCCAGTCCTTGTAGGCCTCGCCGTCGGGCAGTTCGATGCGCAGCACCCGCTTGCCGCTGCGGGCCAGCGCCGCCTCGGCGCGCTCGCCGTACAGCGCCGCCACCGTGGGGTTGGTGACGACCGCGATTGCGGTGGCGTCGGCGGGGATGCATTGGTCCAGGGCATCGATGCGACCGGGACCGATATGGATCGGATAGCTTCCGCCCGGGGTGTCGACGTCAACAACGTTCATATGCGCTTCTCAAAGGCTTGTAATTGCGGCAGCAGCGCCTTGACCAGGGTGTGGATGGGCGTCGACCCGGTTTCCACCACCAGATCGGCGACTTCCTTGTAGAGGGGTTCCCGCAGGGTCATCAGATCCCGCAGGGTGCCGCGGGGATCCGCGGTGGCCAGCAAGGGGCGGTTGCGGTCGCGGCAGGTCCTGCGGAACAATTCGTCCACGCTGGCCCTCAAATAGACGACGATTCCGCGTTCGTGCAGGCGCTGGCGGTTTTCCGCCGCCAGGATCGCGCCCCCGCCGGTGGCAAGAATAATGTTGCGCCGTTGGGTACACTCTTCCAAAGCGGCGGACTCACGGCGACGGAAACCGGTTTCGCCCTCGATTTCGAAGATTACCGGCACCCGTACGCCGCAACGCGCCTCGAGCTCATGATCCAGATCCATAAACTCGCGTCCCAACGCACGCGCCAGGCTCCGGCCGATGGTCGTCTTGCCCGCCCCCATCATCCCGACCAGGAAGACGGGCAGGTCGTGCGGCAACGACACGGTCTTGCCTGTGCACTCCATGGCGCAAGGCAAGTTTTCAGTCCCCTCGTCGGAGGGCGCTGGGTCCGGATCAGCCTCCGGACATGAGTGGGCGGAAAAGTTCATGACGGCATTATCACATCTGCCGCCAGTTGCCCGCGCACCACATTGAACTATCTTGTTACAGAAACCGATCCCCCGCGCTAAGCCGGGCCCGGAGAGTCCCGTAAAATCGCCGCGATGAGCAAGCCCCAGAATTCCTCCAAGAAAGACAAGCCCGCCAAGAGCGGCTCCCCGATACTGCGATTCTTCGTGAAGGCCGGCATCTTCTGTGCCGGCCTGTTCCTGTGCGGCGTACTGCTGGCGGGGATGGCGTTGGCATTGGCCTGGCCGAACCTGCCGGACCTGAACGCCATGACGGACTATCGCCCGCGGGTGCCGCTGCGCGTCTATACGGCGGACCGCGTCCTGATCGGCGAATTCGGCGAAGAACGCCGCAACGTGCTGCGCTTCAATGAAATTCCGGACGTCATGAAGTCCGCGGTGCTGGCGGCCGAAGACGACCGTTTCTACCAGCACGGCGGGATCGACTGGATGGGCGTGGCGCGGGCCGGCCTGACCAACCTGATCAACATGTCGAAGACGCAGGGCGCCAGCACCATCACGATGCAGGTGGCGCGCAACTTCTACCTGTCGTCGGAAAAGACCTATTCGCGCAAGTTCTACGAGCTGCTGCTGACGTTCAAGATCGAATCCGAGCTCTCCAAGGACCAGATCCTTGAGCTCTACATGAACCAGATCTACCTGGGCCACCGCGCCTACGGTTTCGCCGCCGCCTCGCGCACCTACTTCGGCAAGCCGCTGTCGGAAGTGACGCCGGCCGAAGCCGCCATGCTGGCCGGCATCCCCAAGGCCCCCTCGCGCTTCAATCCGATCTCGAACCGCCCCCGCGCCGAATTGCGCCAGCGCTACGTGCTGGGCCGCATGCAATCGCTGGGCTATCTGACCGAGCCCGAGTACAAGCAGGCGATGGCGCAGCAGATCGTCATGAAGTCGGCGGAAGGCACGCCGGCCGGCGGCTATTCCATCCACGGCGAGTACGTGGCCGAACTGGCCCGCCAGCTGCTCTACAACGTGTACCAGGACAACGTCTATTCGCGCGGCATCAACATCTACACGACCGTGCAGTCCAAGGACCAGGAAGCCGCCTACCGCGCCGTGCGCGAAGGCGTGCTGGAATACACGCGCCGCGCGCCCTACCCCGGCCCCGAAGAGCAACTGGACCTGCCCCCGGGCACCGAGAACAATCCCGCCGCGCTGGATGAATTCCTGGACGGCGTGTTCGACAAGTTCAGCGACAGCGGCGACCTGCTGACCGCGCTGGTGCTGTCGGCAAGCCCCACCGAAGTGAAGCTGGCCCGCAGCTCGCGCGAGATCATCACCGTCACCGACAAGAAGGTGCTGGGCGTGGTGGCCCGCGCGCTGAACGACAAGGCCAAGCCCGAACAGCGCATCAAGCGCGGTTCCGTCGTCTACATCCGCAAGTTCGGCGACAACTGGGAAATCATCAACCTGCCCTCGGTGCAGGCGGCCTTCGTGGCGCTGGCGCCGCAGGACGGCGCCATCCGCGCGATGGTGGGCGGCTTCGATTTCTACCGCGGCAACTTCAACCGCGTGACGCAGGCCTGGCGCCAGCCGGGCTCGAACATCAAGCCCTTCATCTACGCCGCCTCGCTGGAGCGCGGCCTGACGCCGGCCACGCAGATTTCCGACCAGCCGTTCGAGCTGACCGCCGCGCAGACCGGCTCCAAGGCCTGGAACCCGAAGAACTACGGCAACCAGTACGAGCCCATGCTGACCTTGCGCCAGGGCCTGTACAAGTCGAAGAACATGGTGTCGATCCGCATCCTGCAAGCCATCGGCCCGCAGTACGCGCAGGACTACCTGACCCGCTTCGGCTTCGACAAGGCCCGCCAGCCGGCCGTGCTGCCGCTGGCGCTGGGCGCGGGTTCGGTCACGCCGTTGCAACTGGCCGGCGCGTTCTCGGTGTTCGCCAACGGCGGCTACCGCGTCACGCCCTACCTGATCGACCGCGTCACCGACAGCAACGGCAAAGTCATCATGCAGTCCAAGCCGGTCGTGGCCGGCGACGCGGCCGCGCGCGCCATCGATCCGCGCACCGCCTGGATCATGGACGACATCCTGCGCGGCGTGGCCACCTACGGCACCGCGGCACGCGCCCGCGCCCTGCTCAAGCGCAACGACATCGCCGGCAAGACGGGCACCACCAACGAATCCGTGGACGCCTGGTTCTCGGGCTACACGCCGAGCCTGGTGGCGACCTCGTGGCTGGGCTTCGACCAGCCCAAGTCGCTGGGCTCGCGTGAAACCGGCGGCGGCGTGGCCATGCCGATCTGGGTCGACTACATGCAGGAAGTGCTGAAAGGCGTGCCGGAAGAAAAGCCGCGCGCCCGCCCCGACGGCATCATCGTCGAGAACGGCGAGTTCTACTTCTCGGAGTTCCCGCCTGGACAAGCCGTCGCCCGCCTGGGGCTGGCGGAAGCCGACACGCTGGGTGAATTCCTGCACGGCCTGGGCAGCAGCAACGAAGACACGAAGATCAAGGTTGCGCCAGGCGTCGGGACGCAGAACGCCGCTCCCTGGTCGCAGAAGATCCCGTTCTGATGAAAAAAGGCCGGCCTTGATAGGCCGGCCTTTTTATGTCGGGGTGGGCAGTTTTACAGTTTCAGCGTCACGGGCACGCCCGCCGCGGCGGAGCAGATCTGGGACAAGGCGTCGGGCAATTGCGGGCCACCCCGGGTATCGTTCCAGTGCTGGCCGTCGTAGCGGTAGTGGAAACCGCCGCTGCGCGCGGCCACCCATAGCTCCTGCATGGCGGCCTGGCTGTTCACCACGACGTGGGTATTGTCCTCGAACACCATCGTCAGCACATTACCGCTGCGGCTGGTTTCGACGTCGACGTCGAGCGAAGCCGCCCAGTCATCGGCCTGGCTTTCGATGCTGTCCAGCACCTGGTCGATCAATGCAAGAAATTCGGTTTCGGTCATAATCGAGCCTGCAAGAATTACGGAGTTCCCAGTGTTCCAATTGGCATTCAGCCGCATGGCTTTCCGCATTGTAGCCACGCTCTTGGCCTCCGGCATGGTTGCGGCCTGCGGGTACAAGGGTCCTTTGTATATGCCGACGCCTGACGGCAAGCCGCCGTCGCGCACGCCGGCACAGCCCACCCAACAGATTCCGCCGGCGCCGACGATCCCATGACGCCCGCCTATCCCGTGCAGCCAGACCTGGCCGGCCACCCCTACTTCCAGTACCGCAACAACGTACTGTACGCCGAGGATGTGCCGCTGGACCATCTGGCGCATGGGCTAGGCACACCGCTGTACGTCTATTCGCGCGCCGCCCTGAAAGCCGCCTGGGAAACCTACCGCAGCGCAGTCGGGCAGCGGCCGGTGCTGGTCTGCTACGGCATGAAGGCCAATTCCAACCTGGCGGTGCTGAAGGAATTCGCGCGCCTGGGCGCAGGCTTCGACATCGTGTCCGGCGGCGAACTCAAACGCGCGCTGGCGGCCGGTGCCGCCCCGTCCCGGATCGTGTTTTCGGGCGTGGGCAAGCAGGCCTGGGAAATGCGCGACGCGCTCTTGGCCCAGGTGAAATGCTTCAACGTGGAATCCGTGGCCGAATTGCACCGGCTGTCGGAAGTGGCCGAAAACATGGGCGTGCGCGCCCCCGTGTCGCTACGGGTCAACCCCGACGTCGACGCGCAGACCCACCCCTACATCTCCACCGGCCTGAAAGAAAACAAGTTCGGCATCGCCATCGATGCGGCGCTGGACGCCTATCGCACGGCGCAATCCTTGCCGGGCCTGGATATCGTCGGCGTCGATTGCCATATCGGCTCGCAGCTGACCGACATCAGTCCCTATTTCGACGCGCTGGAAAAGCTGCTGGACCTGATCGACACGCTCGGCCAGGAAGGCATCCAGATCGCTCACCTGGACCTGGGCGGCGGCCTGGGCATCCGCTACGCGGACGAGACGCCGCCTTCGCCCAAAGCCTTGCTGGACCGGGTCTTCGAACGCCTGAACGCGCGCGGCCACGGGCATCTGCACCTGGTGCTGGAACCCGGCCGTTCCTTGATCGGCAACGCCGGCGTGCTGCTGACCACGGTCCAGTACCTGAAGCATGCCGAGGCGCGCAATTTCGCCATCGTCGATGCCGCCATGAATGACTTGCTGCGCCCGGCCCTGTACGACGCGTTCCATGGCGTGCGGGCCCTGCGTCCGCGCGCAGACGAGCCGGCCGACTACGACATCGTCGGCCCGGTATGCGAAAGCGCCGATTGGCTGGCCCGGCAGCGCCCCCTGGCGATTCAGCAGGGCGACGTGCTGGCGGTGGAATCGGCGGGCGCCTATGGCATGGCCATGGCCAGCAACTACAACGCGCGCGTGCGCCCGGCCGAAGTGATGGTCGACGGCGACAGGTACTACGTGGTGCGTCAGCGGGAAACCCTGGACGATCTGCTCAAGGGCGAGTCCACGCTGCCGTAAGCCCGCGTCCGCCGTCAGGCGGCCTCGGGCGGCCAGGCGCAGGTTTCCATCCCTTCATTTGAAGTCATGCGAAATGACGGCCGGCCTGTCGGGCGCGACGGTCAGCGTCATGCTGTGGTCCCCCGCCGACGCGTTGCGCACCGTCACCCGGTAACGCCCCGGCGCCAGCGACAGCTCCCGCAATGGCGGGCTGAACCCCCGTGAACGGCCATTGATCAGCACCTCACCCCACGGACGCACGGCCACACGCACCACCACGGGCGCCGTCTTGGGCGGCGCCGGCGGCACGGCCGCGGCCGGCGCAGCGGGCTCGGCGGCGGGGGCCGGCGCTGGCGGTTCGGGGACCGGTTCGGGGACCGGCTCGGGGACCGGGTTGATGGCGGGTTCGGCGGACGCCGGCGCTGGTGCCGCATTGCCGGTTGCCGGCGGCACGGCGGGATCCGCGGCAGGCGGGGCTTGGGGAGGATCCGGCTGCCGCGCCGGCGCGAGCGCGGGCGGCGATGCCGGCGGTGTGTTGGCCAGTTGCACGGGCGGCGCCGTCGTTTGAATCCAGGCGTAGCCTCCCCCCGCCAACAATAAGGCGCATACCAGCGCCCACGGCAGGATGCGCCGGCCGCGGGAAGCTTCCGGCGGCGCCACGGTCAAGGCATCCTCCGTTGCCTGCGCCGGCATGTCATCGACGACCGGGGACTCGTCCGCCGGTGAAGGCAGGAGCGACGCCGGCGCGGCCGTGTTTTCCGGCGGCGGCAATGCGGCTCCCATCGCCGCGGCAAACGCCGCCATCGTCGCGGGCCGCGCGTGCGCGGGCAAGGCCAGGCCGCTGTCGACCGCGTCGCAGAACGCCTGGCCGTAGTTGTTCGCCCCCCATTCATGCAGCGGCCGGTAGTCATCGCGCACACGGCGTGCCAGAGCGCTTGGCGGCGCGCTTCCGGTGGCCAGGAAATAGGCCACCGCCGCCAGCCCGTGAACGTCGGTCCACGGGCCACAGGGATAGGCCGGGTCGTCCGTGTATTGCTCGAATGCCGCATAGCCGGCTTGCCGGGGCGCGTCCTCGGCGTCCGGCGACGGCGCGACAGGCGGCGTGGCCAGAATGGCCTGGCCCGAAGGGCCATAGGCGACGGCCGCAGGACAAATGCCACCATGCACCTGGCCCGCAGCGTGCAGCGCCGCCAGCGGCCCGGCCAACCCGGCGACCATCCGCTCGATCGCCGCCTGGCGCCCCGGACCGGGAGGCAGGCGGGTGAGATTGTCCGGCGGCACTGCGGAAGGGGTGGACATGATGCGCGCTCCTCCGGGTTCGATAAGGGTCATGGCCGCCACGTGGGCAGCGACGAGAACAATCGGGCGAACAAGGTGGCATTCAGCGCGCCGCCATGCACATAGGTCTGCAACGCCGCGCCGTCCGCCTGGTTGGTCCACCAATAGCTGGTGTGCGAACTGGGGTTGAAGCAAAACGGCAAATCCGGCCACGCACCCAGCGCGCGGCGCGACAAAGGCGCCGATTCCTGCTCGCGCCCCGCGCGCAGGATGTCCATGATGTCGTTGCCCGCCGGCGGCGCGGACGGGCGTGGCGCAGCGGCTGGCATGCGCACCTGCTGCAGGCTGCGGTCGAACTGTTCCGGGGCGCAGCCGTGGCGGACCGCGGCCAGCATGCTGGCGCCCACCTGCCGGTAGTAGTCGCTGGCCCCGTCCAGGATGCTGCTGTGATACTGCGCGGGCGGCAACGCCGCGACCACGCACAGCGGGTAGCCGCGCCCCACGCGGTCGCGGCTGGGCGTGATGCAGCCCAATTGCGCCACGCCCGTCCCGGGCCCCGCCGGAATGGCGAAATTCCAGATCGGCGCGGACGCGAAACTGCGCGCTGCCGCAGCATCCGGCGCCTGCTTGATCGCGACCAGCCCGAACTGCAGCCAACGGTCCCACCAGGCGATCAATTCACGCGGCAGGCGCCGGTGCACGAAGTCGCCCGCTGCCGGGATCTTGCCGTACCAGCCTACCTGCCCGAACTCCAAGCCTAGCTCCATATCCCTGTCCTGGTCACGACGCGCCGGGGCAGGCGAAACCCTGCATCTCGGCTAGATGAAAAGGGCTTTTGACGCTGCTGGCGGTGATCTCAAGCACCACCTTGCGCCCGCCCAGGTCGAAGGTGGCCAAGGTGATCTCCGGCGAAGCGCCGCGCTGCAGCTGCGCGCGGTCCAGCATGCGGTTCAGCGCCCACGGGCCCGAGGTCGTCATGCCTGCCGCGCCCCCTTGCGGCGTCAGCTCGATACGCACCTGGTTGCTGCCCCGGGGGCCCGGCCATTGCACCGTAGTCGCCACCTGCGGTCCGTGCGCGTAACGCACCGGCTGGCCGTCCACGTCCATCACGAATTGCGTGATCCCCGCGTCCATCTCGACCGGCCGGATGGCCACCCGGTACGACGGCATGGGGTTGCCGGCCATGAAGTACACATCGCGGATCACGCCTGCGCGTTGGAAGGCGTCCAGCGTGGCCGAGTTGCCCCCGGATCGCCCGTCGACTCCCGGTTTGAAGCGCCAGCGCTGCCCGGAAACGTCGATCTGGGTCGCCAGGTTCTTCTGGAAAAAGTCATCCATCATGCCGTTGGGCGCGAACAGGCGCGCCATGTCATTGGGCGCCACGTCGCGCGTCGAACGGCTGGAAAACGGGTAGCGTCCCGCCACCGACTGGCCGCAGAACACGCCGATGGTGGCGGACACGGTTTCACCCATGCGTGCCCGCGCCACATCGGACACCTCTCCCGACGCGTTCACGGACAGCGAATTGAGCACGTCACGCAAGGGTCCGGGCAGCCGTCCGGCCTCCGCGCGCAACTTCGTCACCGAATCCGAGCTGGGCGCCGGACTGCCGCTGCGCAGCGCCGCATCCGCCGCGGTCAGGTAGGTGTAAAGCTCGTTGATAAGGCCCGTCGTCGCGGTAATCGGCGGCGCAGCGCCCGCAGCCCCGCCTTCGCCTTGCGCCAGGCGGCGGTAGGGCTCGAAATACTGGTCCACGATACGTTCCAGTTTTTCGTCCGAGGCATCGGCGCGCGTGGCGGCATCGGGCCCCGTAGGGCCGAACATCTGCTCCAGCGCTTCGCGCGTGCTGCTGACGCGGTCGCGCGCCTGGTCCACCAGCGACCGGTCGTCCTTGCCGGAATCGCGCAGCAAGGCGGTCTCGCGCGCGACGCCGCGCACCAGTTGCACCAGCGGCGATTCCGGCGCCGACAAGGTGCGCGCCATCTGGATGTTCTGCAGCAAGGACTTGCTGGGCGCCAGCTGCAGGTCATTCAGGTAGCCGTCCCACTGCGCCACGTAATCGTTCATGTACAGGCGCTTGATGCCCGCCACCAGCTGGCGCTGCGCGGCCTGGTCCAGCAGTCCGGGCGGGGGGATGTTCAGGATCCACGCGTCGTCCGATCTCAGCACCTCCGCCACGCTGGCGACCCGCTTGTTGAACACGTCCCAATAGCCCCGATAGCTGTAGAGAGACGGGATGCCCTGGCTCAACGGCTTGCCGCTCTTACGCACGAACACGGCGCTGGCCTGCGGGCCGCCCAGCGTCACCACCGTGTTTTCGGGCGCCGCATCGGTATTGGCCAGCGTGCGGCGCAGCCGGCTGTAGGCCCGTTGGGCCAACGTGTAGCGCGCGAGCTTCTCGCGCGCCTGCGCCACCAGCGCATCGTCCTTCGGGAAGGGCGACGCCAGCACGCGGCCCTGCGTCAGGTGGCGCAGATGCAGCGACAACTGCTCGTACTGGCGGCGCGTATACCCATCCGGCAAGGTGGCCTGCATGTCTGACAACAGCCACGCATGCATGAACTCCGGGTCGTAGCGGTCGGCCTCGTACAGCATCAGGTAGGCCCGCAGCGCTTCGTAGGAATACTCCAGGTCGCTGGCCGACGCGTCCCGCAACGCGGCCTCGACGCGCCGCGCCACTTGCGGCAGCAGCACCTGGTCCAGCGTGTTGTCGTAGACCCCCTGCGCCGCCGCCTGCAGCTTCTGGCCCTGATACAGGCCGAAGCGGTAGCCAAGCGGCGGCTGGTCGATCTCGAAGCGCTCATGCCGCGGCAAATACCACAGGCTGTCCAGGAAGGGCATCAGGCCAAGAAGGTCGCCGGTGCGCGTGATCTTGATGTCGCGCGTCAGTTTCTCCACGGCGGGAACGCGCCGCGCGACTTCCTCCACATAGGCCGAGTTGTTGCGGTAGCTCAATGCCCAGCCCGCGATCAGCGCAATGAACAGCGCGGTGACCAGCCCGTAACCCGCCCAATGCAATTGCCGGTAGCGGCGCTCCCAACGCAGGTTGCGCCCGGCCAGGCCCGCTTCACGGAAGATGACGTCCCTCAGCAGGTTCTTCAGGAAGTAGCTGCGGCCCTCCCCCTCGCCCGACACGCTTGGAGCCGGCGCGGCGGCGCCCTCGATGCGCAGGTAGCGCTTGAGATGGCCGGTCACCTGATCGAACGTCTCGCCGCCCTGGGTGCCGCTGGTGAAGTACACCCCGCGCGGAATCACCCGGGCCTCGAACTTCGACGTAGCGAACACATCGCTCAGGAAATGGCCCAGGATGGCCTGAAGCCCGGCGAACTGCTGCGGCAGCATGTAAGCAAGCGCGCGCCGCGACGGGTCTTCTTCAGCGGCCACCACTTCCGGCAGCGCATCATCCAGGCGCCGCTGCAGCAGTGCGTACTCGGCGTGAAAGGCCTCGTATAAATCGAAGCCGGGCTCCTGCGTGCGCGCGTAGGGCAACGTAAAGCCCCAGACCTGCGCCAGCTCGTCGCGGCTGAAGGACGCGAAGTACTCTTCGAAGCCGGACAAGAGGTCGGTCTTGGTCACCAGCACATACACCGGAAACGCGATGCCCAACTGCTCGCGCAATTCCTGCAAACGCCGCCGCAGCACCGCGGCATGCTGTGCCCGTTCCGCATCGGACGCCGACAACAGGTCTTCGACACTGACCGTCAGCATCGCACCGTTGATCGGCTGCCGGCCACGGTACTTGGTCAGCAGGCCGAGAAACCCGCGCCACTCCTGCTCGTCGCCCGTGGGGTCGCTTTCGTGCGTGGTGTAGCGTCCCGCCGTATCCAGCAGCACCGCGTCGTCGGTGAACCACCAGTCGCAATTGCGCGTGCCGCCCACGCCACGCAAGGCCACCTTCCCGTAACGTTCGGCCAACGGAAAATTCAAGCCGGAATTCACCAGCGCCGTGGTTTTCCCCGCTCCCGGCGCGCCGATGATCACATACCAGGGCAGTTGGTACAGGTACTGCTTCGAGAAGCGGTCCAGCGGACGGCGCTTGCCGCGGTTCTCGAAGCGCGTCTTGCGCAGCAGTTCCACCGCTTCGTCGAATCGCGTTTCCAGTTGACGGATCTCATCGTTCTCAGCGGTCTCCTCCACCGCCTTCTCCGCGCGTGGCCGGGGCCGTAACTGACCCAGCAACTGCGCGTTCAAGCGCCCTTCGCGCCACTTGCGCCACACGAGGCGCAGCAGCCATATCGCGAATATCGCCACGATCACGATGACGCGCACGGCCTCGCTTTCCAGCGGCCGCACGGTGCCCACCGCAACAAGCGGCCCCGCGATCCAGATCAGCAGCGCCAGGGCCACGAGCCCCAGGAAGTTCCACACGCGCCGGCTGAAGAACCATCCGAACAGCCTGTAGATCATTCTTGGCCTCCCTGTCCGTCGATCTCATGCGGGGCCGGCGGCACCAGCACCGTGATCTCCACCCGCCGGTTCAGCGCGCGGCCGGCGGCCGTATCGTTGGGCGCCACGGGATCGGCATCTCCGCGCCCTTCCGCCCGCACCCGCGCCGACTGCCCCAGGCGTTGTTCCAGCATGTCCTTGACCGCATCGGCGCGCGCCTGCGACAGATGCCAATTGGACGGAAAACGCGCGCTGCGCATCGGCGTATTGTCGGAGTAGCCGCGCACGACGATGGCGCCCTGCGTCTGGCGCAGCGCATCCGCCACGCGCGACAGCACCGGCAGGTACGGATCGCGCACCGAGCTGGCGCCGGACTCGAACACGCCGTCGCCCCGCAGGACAACGACGCTGCGGTCGACTTCGTCGCGCACCGTCACCAGCTGGTCGCGGATCTCGGGCGCCAGGAACAAGGCCAGCCGCGGCGCAGGCGCCGGCCGAGGCGCGACCGCCGGGGCGATCTGCACCGCGGGCGGCTTAAGCTGGCTGATGGCCGCGAACACGCCATCTGACTGGCTGCCCAGCCTCCAGCCCAGCCCCCAGTACAGGGCCAGCGCCAGCACGGCGGCCAGCGCGCCGAATACCCACAGGGGCACCGGCAAGCGGCGCAGCGGCGTCTGGGCCGGCTCGTCGCGCCAATGCGGCGACAACGCCAGCGCATATTCGCCGCGCGCACCCCGAAGGATGCGCAGCAAACGCTGACGCAACGTTTCCAGTTGAGAGCGGCCGTTGTCCATCACCCGGTAGCGGCCTTCAAAACCCAGCAGCAGGCAGTAATACAGCAATTCCAGCAGGTCCAGATGCTGCGCGGGGTTCTGCGACAGCTTGGCCAGCAGCTGGAAGAATTTTTCCCCGCCCCACGTCTCGTTGTGGAACGTGACAAGCAGGCTGTGCGCCGACCAGACGCCGCCCCCGCCCCACGGCGTCAGCGCCGCGGCTTCATCCAGCGCGGTGCACAGGCAGTAGCGCGCGCCAAGGATCGTTTCGTTGGAGATGCCCGCCTGTTGCGCGCGCAGTTCGAACTGGCGGACTTCGTCCAGCAAGTGCTCGCGCAACATCGCCGCCGACGGATGCGCCACGGTCGCGCGGATCTGCGGAATCAAGTCCAGCAGCGGGTTGGCGGCCGCCACCAGCGGATTGGTCCCGCTGATGACATAGTCGTGAGGCCGTACTCGGCCGGAGCCTTGGGAAGAGCCGTCGCCCAACCCTCCCGGCGGGGCGGACAGCGTGTGGTCCGATGCATGCATAGTTGTCTCCGCGTTCAATCGCGCAATGCCCAGAACTCCATCGTCAACCCGGGAAAATCGCCGGCCAGGTGCAACGCGAGCGCACCGGTGCGCTCCAGCTGCTTCCAGAATTCGCCGCTTTTATCCAGTTCGAAATACACGTGTCCCGCGCTGTAGGGAATCTGCCTCGGCGCCACCGGCAGCGCGCGCACTGTCACCCCCGGCAGTTGCAGATGCACCAGGTCGCGGATGCGTTCCACCGGACCGATCTTTACCTGCGCGGGAAAGCGCGCGCGCACCGTGTCGGTGCCCAGGTCGGCATGCACGGCCAGCACGAAACCGGCGGTTTGCAGCAGCTCGGCATCCTTGATCTGCGCCACCCGAACGCCCTGCCCCCGGTCCTGCAGCGGGATCTGCAAGGCGCGTTGCTCCAGCACTGCCGACAGCGAACGGCGAAGCTCATTCATCAAGGGCGCGAAACTGCCTTGCAGGTCGTCGTGAACATAATCGGGCAGCACCTCCGGGCGCCGCGTGGCCGAAGTGAACGTGGACAGGTCGCAAGCCAGCATCAGCCAGTCGTGGAACAAGCGCTCCGGGTGCAGTCCGGCGCTTTGGCGCGCATGCCAGAGCGCGCCCACATAGCGGTTGACGGTTTCCAGGAGCATGAAATCGGAGACTTCGGAAACGCCGCCGCGGCCAGGCTGCGACAGGCGGTCGGCCAGTGCTTCGCTGCGTGCGCCCAACAGGCCGTACAGTTCGTTGACCAGCCCGCGCAGCACCGGATGTTCGCCTGCGGCAAGCCAGGGCGCCACGTAACCCTCGTCCAGCACCACGCGGTTGTCCTGACGGCGTTCCACCACGCGCGCCACGCCCAGGCCCAGCCAATCGTCGGTCAGCTCGTGTTCCAGCATCAGGCGCAACCGTAGTCGGCCTAGCTGCATTAGCGCCGGCTCCAGTCCCATCGATCCGGTGTCGTCCACCTCGGCCTCGTGCACCAGGTAGCGCGCCAAGGTGTCCTCTTCGCCTTCGTAGATCACGTCGGTGGCGCCGGGTCGCGCGCGGGGCATCGCCAGCAGGACGCGCGCGTCGCGGGTCTGCGGCGGCACCTCCAGCGCAACGGGCGCGGCATCCGGCGCCGAGAAATCGAAGGGCGTGCCGTCGGGCATGACGCCGTGCGCCTGCGTCAGCACCAGTTTGCCGATCGCCAGCGCGTCTCGGTCCAACGACAGATGGCTGAATCCCCAGAAGAATCCCTGCGCCGCCAGCGCACGCTGCTGCGCCGCGTGCAGCAGATGGCGCTCCAGTTGCTGGAAATGCTGAGGCCGCAGGAACATTCCCTCCGACCAGATCACTTTGTCTTTGCTCACCATGGTCTGGTTCTCTTATTCTGTTTCTAAAAGGGCCACCACGAACGGTCGCGGTCCACTTCCTCAAGGCCCGCGCGCTTGACCGCGACTTTCACCGTCTCCTCGTTCGGTGAAAACTGCCAAACCTTGTAGATATTGGTGTCCTGGGGCTCGGGCAGCGACACCAGCAGGCGCCACTTGCTTTGCTCAAGCTCCCGATAGGCCGCCACCACGCCCACCACGCGCGCCTCCGCGTTGCCGGGATACCGCAGCACCTTCGTCTCGCCCGGCCGCAGGATCACCTGATCGGTGTTGAGCAGCTCTGCGCCCAGCGCCGCATGCGCATCGGCCTGCAAGGTGAAGAAATCACGCGACTCGAAGATGCTGGCCGACTTCAATTCATAGATGGTCACCTGCACCGGCGAGGGCCTGCCGCTGGCGTTCTCGTTCACCTTCGGATCCGCGCGCAATTCGATGGCGTAGGGCGCCGGCACGCGCTTGGCGGTCGACGAGCACCCGGCGATCAGTGCGCCGGCCGCCACGCCCGCGGCGATCAGCGCCAGGCGCCGCAATGGCCCTCCGGCGCGATATCCCGTCAAGGCCGTTCGATGAAGTAAAGCGTTCATAAGACCTCGGAAATAAAAACACACACGTCTGTTACGCCGAGACGCACCCCTGCCGCGCAGGGCCGCTATCATCGGCGCAATAGCCTTGCATCCTTCTCCTTGACCGACACGCCCGCGCCATGAAACAGCCCGTCCGTATCTGCCTGATGTCCCTCTTCGCTGTTCTCGCGGCCTGTAGTTCCGCCCCCTCGCCGCAAGCCGCCGACGCCCTGCAACAGGTGCGCGACGAATACGCCGCCAGCCAGTTCGGCGCGGTGGCGCGCACGGTCGCCACCTCCGATGCCCTGGCCACGGCGCCCACGCCCATGCGGGTGGAGGCGTTGAAGCTCCAGGCCTTCAGCTACTGCGTCATCGGCTACCGCCAGCTCTGCGAAGACAGCTTCGCCCGCATCCTGCAACTGCAACCCTCGTTCGAACTTGCGCCCAACGAAACCGGGCATCCTCAATGGGGCCCCGCGTTCCAATCGGCCAAGGCGGCCCAGGCCCACTGACGCGCCGCGGGCGCCAAGGAGACAGGCATGAAACTCACCGTGATCCAACATGCCGGCGACCCCGCCTTCGATCCCATCCACGCCGAATTCGCGGCGCCTGGCGGCACGCTGGGCCGCAGTCCCGAAAACCATCTCGCCCTGCCCGATCCGGCGCGCGAGATCTGTCGCGTGCAGGCGGCCATCCGCATCAATGACACCAGCGCGGCGGGCTTTCTGGTGAACTTGAGCAGCATGAGCGCCGTCAGCGTCAACGGCCACCCGGTTGCGCAGGATCAGGAAGTGCCGCTGAATCCGGGCGACGAGCTCGACATCGGCGCCTACCGGCTGCGGGCAGAAACGGCCGCGCCCGCCCTCGACGCGCCCCCCCTGGCGGCGACGACCGACGAGGACATCTTCGGCGACCTCATCGGTCCCGGCACCTTGCCCGTCGGCAGCGCGCCCGACGTGTCCGCCCATCCCTTCGATCTGGAGTCCGCGCAAGCGCGCAACCCCGACGATCCCCTGCGCCATCTGCCGCCCGGCGACGCCGCCGTGTCGCGTCCGGTCACCGATCCGCTGGCGTTGTTCGACACCCCCGGCGAGAGCCCGCCCAGCGTCTTCGACGACGGCACGCCGTCCACCCTGCCGGCCCACGACCCATTGGCCGAACACCGGGTTCACCCCGTCGACGACACCTTGCGCGCGCCGCGCGACGCCACGGATAGCCGCAGCGCCTCCGACCATCTTCGTGAGATCGGCAGCTTCATGCGCCCTGCGCCGGTGAAGAAAGCCCCGGACGGCAAGGACCGCTAGCGGTTCACGCGTAGTCATAGCGAAACTCCCCGCCGTCCGCGGACAGCCGCACGCAGTGCAGCCTGCGGTCTTGCATCGACGCGCCCAGCAGTTCGCGGCTGATCTGCGGCAAGACCGTATTGGTGAGAATGGCGTCCACCATGCGCGCGCCCGACTCGACCTCCGTGCAGCGCGCCACCACCAGCGCCGTCGCGTCTTGCGCCACGTCCAGCATGACACCATGGTGTTCCTGCAGCCGGCGCCGCACGCGCTCGAACTGCAGGTCGACGATGCGCGCCAGCATGGCGTCCGACAGCGGCAGGTAGGGCACCGCAACCAGCCTTCCCAGCAGCGCCGCCGGAAAGGCCTGCAGCAAGGGCTCCCGCAGCGCGGCCGCGAGCCCTTCTGCGTTGGGCATCAACGCCAGATCCCGGCAAAGGGCCGCGATGCGGTCCGCGCCGACGTTGGATGTCAGGATGATTACGGCATTGCGAAAATCGATGTAGCGTCCCTCGCCGTCCTCCATCCAGCCCTTGTCGAACACCTGGAAGAAAATCTCGTGCACGTCGGCGTGCGCCTTTTCCACCTCGTCCAGCAGCACCACGCTGTAGGGCCGCCGCCGCACCGCCTCGGTCAGCACGCCGCCCTCGCCGTAGCCCACGTAGCCGGGCGGCGCGCCCTTGAGCGTAGAGACCGTGTGCGGCTCCTGGAATTCGCTCATGTTGATGGTGATCAGGTTCTGTTCCCCGCCGTACAGGGCTTCGGCCAGCGCCAGCGCGGTCTCGGTCTTGCCGACGCCGCTCGGGCCGCACAAGAGGAACACGCCCACGGGCTTGTCCGGATCGGTCAGTCGGGCGCGCGACGTCTGGATCCGGCGCGCCACCGCCTCCAGGCCATCGCGCTGGCCGATCACGCGCCGCTCCAGCGTATCCGCCAGCGCCAGCATGGCTTGTGCCTCGTCGCGCACCATGCGGCCCACGGGGATGCCAGTCCAATCGGCCACGACGGCGGCCACCGCCGCCGCATCGACGGACACATGGATCATCGGCGCCTCGCGGCCGGCCAGTGTCGACGTTTCGCGCGCCAGCGCCTGCCGCGCCGCCGCCTGCTCGGATACCGGGGCCTGATCCAGCGCCTGCCGCAAGGACAAGACCGTTGCCGCCAACGCCCGCTCGGCCTCCCAGCGCTTCGCCAACACCAGCTCCGCCTGCACCGCCTCGGCGTGTTCGGCGGCAAGGCGGTCGACACGCAGCGTGTCGCCTTCGCCAAGATGGGCCTCGCGCTGAGCGATGCGCTGCGCGATCTCCAATGCCTGGATGCGTCGCCGCGCGTCCTCCAGCGCCGGCGGCACGGCATGCTGGCTGATGGCCACGCGGGCGCAAGCCGTATCCAGCAACGCCACCGCCTTGTCAGGCAACTGACGCGCGGGGATGTAGCGGTGCGACAGGCTCACCGCCGCCGTGATGGCTTCGTCCAGCAACAACACGCCATGATGCGCCTGCAAGGTCTCGGCCAGGCTGCGCAGCATGCCGAATGCGCGCGCTTCGTCCGGTTCATGGACCTGCACCACCTGGAAGCGCCGGCTCAGCGCAGGGTCCTTTTCGATGTGCTTCTTGTATTCCGACCAGGTGGTCGCGCCGATGGTGCGCAGCTGGCCGCGCGCCAGCGCCGGCTTAAGCAGATTGGCGGCATCGCCCGTGCCCGCCGCGCCGCCCGCGCCCACCAGCGTATGGATCTCGTCGATGAACAGCACGATGGGCCGCTCACTGGCCTGCACCTCGTCGATCACGCCGCGCAGCCGCTGCTCGAACTCGCCCTTCACCCCGGCGCCCGCCTGCAGCAGTCCGATGTCCAGCAGATACAACGACACGTCGCGCAAGGGCGGCGGCACATCGCCGGCCGCCAGACGCAGCGCCAGGCCTTCCACCACCGCGGTCTTGCCCACGCCGGCCTCGCCGGCCAGCAACGGGTTGTTCTGCCGGCGCCGCATCAGCACATCGATGATCTGGCGGATCTCTTCGTCGCGTCCGGACACCGGGTCGATCGCGCCCTCGCGCGCCTTCGCCGTCAGGTTGACCGCAAAGCGCTCCAACGCGGCAAGCGCCCCGCCCTGCGCCTGCGCTCCGCCGACGTCCGGCGTCTCGACGTCCGCCTCCGCGACGGCCGCTTCCGGCGATCCCCGCACCATCTCGCCCATGCGCGCCAGCAACTCGTCCGGCACGATGCGCGAGAACTGCGGCGACATGCCAAGCAGCACATGGCGCAGCGCATACGTGCGCACCAGCCCCGCCAGCAGATGGCCGCTGCGGATGCGCGTCGCGCCATATCGCAACGACCCCAGCACCCAGGCCCGCTCGACCGCGTGATCAATATGCTCCGACAGGTCGGACACCGATCCGGCTCCGGCCGGCAGCCGGTCCAGGTCGGCCGTCAGGTCAGCCTGCAATTGCGCCAGGTCCAGTTCGAAGCCGCGCGCGATGCGGTGCAGGTCGCTATCCTGGAGCTGCAGGATCTGATGCATCCAATGCACCAGTTCCACATAAGGATTGCCGCGCAGCTTGCAAAACGCGGTGGCGCCCTCCAGCGCCTGATAGAGCACGGGATTGAGCTTTCCGAAGAGTTCGATGCGGCCGATATCCGACATGGCGTCATGGCGCGTTCAAGCGCGCGGGGTCCTTGAAGGTTGGGCCGGCGGGCGGCCACGAGCCGGCGTTTGCCCCCGGCGTTCATAGTCCAGCAACAGGTCGCGCGCCTCGCCCTGCGCAGGCTGGCGCTTGCCCAGCCATGCCGACAAGCCCAGCGGCCGCGAAGCGCCCAGGGCCAGCCCGCCCGCGTCCTCGGCGCGCAGCACCGGGCGCACGTCCCAGGCCAGCTCCACGCCGACGTAGTGCCTGACCCAATGCGTCAATTGCTGCGCACGCAAGCCGCCCGGCAGAAAGCTCGTGTAGTCCTCCAGCGTCAGCGGCCCGATCTCGATGCGGAATTTGTGCTGGGCATCGCGCACCGCGACGCCCAGCACCGTATCGCGCCCCAGGCCCGCCGTGCCGCCCAAGCCAAGCCGTTGTTCCGGCTCAAGCCGGATCCATTGCGGCACAAATTCGCAAATGCGAACGGGCAGGCCGAAGAACCATTGCAGAATGTGCTTGAGGCCTTCGGGGTTGCGGGTCTGGCGCACCAGATGCCCCGCCATGAAGTACTTGGCATGGTCCAGCACGGCGTCGCGCCGCCGCATCGATGGTTCGCCCAGGTGCAGCAGGCTGGCCACGTACCGCGTGAAGCGCTCTTCCTTGCGGTCCAGGCTGACCGTGCTCTGCGCGTCGGCCCAGGCGCGATAGAACAGCAGGATGAGCCGGTGATGGAACACGTCGGCAAACGCCGCCAGGGTGCGGTCCCCGTAATGCGCCATGCGTTCATGGGCATGCTCGGTCAGATGCAACGGCAAGGGGCCGTTGGGGCCGAATAGGCCGAACCCGTATATGGAGACCTCCGCCGGCCGGCCGTTGTGGCCCGCCTGGGCGCGCGCCACGGTAGACGGCGCGAACGCCATCGAGGGTTCCTGCCGCAGGCGCACGGGCTCGTAGCGCGCAACCGTGTCGCGCCCCAGCGGCTTGCGCGCGCCGGCATGCGCATCGATCCAGCGCAGCGCATGGAACAGGTCGTGCGCGTAGGGCTCGCGCTCAAGCGCGCGCCACCACTGCGCGCGGGCTTCGGACAAAGCGGCGCCGGGGGAAACCGGATCAACTGCGGGTTGCGTGACGTCCACCGCGTCACCCCATGTGGATCTGCTTGGCGTCCACCTTGACGAGGTCGGCGCCCGTCACCAGCGTATAGGACGCGTGCAGCCGCGCGGTCTGCTCGGCCTGGTAGTCGATGGACCCGGCTCGCACCTGCTCCACCTCGCTCACGCTGCGCATCGACAGGCGCGCCATCAACGTCATACGGTCCAGCACGGCTTCATAGCTGCGGCCCGCCAGCCTCGTCTCGCCGATGGTGGCATGCAATTGTTCGGCGACCATGCGCACGCGCTTGCATGCGTGGCGTTCGTCGTCGGCCTCGACCGCGTATTCCGGCGTGCGCACGCGCACGGCGCCCTGCCCTTGCAGCATCACCTCGCCCGCGCTCTGCACCAGCACGTTGCCACCCAGCGACCGCAGCACCAGTTCGCCCTGTGTCTCCAACGTGGCATGCGCGGGTTCCGCCTGCACGGTCACCGCAATCAGATAGACCCGCGACGGGTCGGGTCCGCTGATCAGCACTTCGTCACCCGGCTGCGGCGCCAGCAGGCAGCTGGCGGCGCGCCGTGCGGACCATGCGCGCCCATCGCAGGCCACGGCAAAGCTTCCATCGGGTTCACAGCGCAGCACCTCGCCCAACAGGTGGACGGGGTCGTAGGCCATGCGGTTCAAGCTAGCGGCGGATTTCATCACGCGATCCTCTTTGTGGCGGGGGCCGGCCTAGACCGCGGGCCGGCGCCCCATGCGGGGCTTGAAGCGGGCGACTTCGCCGCGCTGCAGGGTCGACAGGACCAGCTCCGACATCATGTTGATCGAGACATGGCGCGCAAAAAACTGTTCAAGCACGGCGCCAAACAAATAAGGGCTGATGCCGGAAAAGGCTGCCTCGTCCACCTGCAGCGCGATGCGAACGCCGCGTCCATGGACGATGGGACCGGGCACCGGCAGGCGGTGATGCACGGGCACGGCGCTGACGTGCCGCAAGCCCGAGATGTGCTTGCGCACCGCGGGGTCCGCAAGGTTGCCATAGACGTGGAGCATCTCGCGCAGCGTCTGAGCGCCCTGCTCCGTGTCCAGGTCCGTCAGGCTCAGATAGTTCAGGCCCAAGTGGCTGATCAGATGCCAGGTAGCGGCGTTCTCGGCCAGCGCCGGACAAGGACGGGTCGGCCCGTGCAGCACCTTCACCGCGCGCACGGGCGCCGACACGCGCAACGTCATGTCCGTCTCGGTGCCCAGCGGCAGCAGCATCGCCATGTCCCGGTTGGAGCACAACGTCTCCAACGTCAGGTGACGCAACTGTCCGGAGAACGGCGCTTCCTGGCGGTCCACCAGCGACAGGAACACTTCGCTGCCCGTGTAGCCCGTCCGCGTGCCGTTGCGCTGCGCCGTGTCCGAGATCAGCCGAGGCTCGCGGCGCACGGAAAAGTACGCGCCGTAATCATCCGGGTCGCTGCCCAGCGACCCGTAGAACGGACGGAACTCCTGTTCCTGCCGCTGCGCGGACGCATGGCCGGTAACGCGTGTCACGCCGAAGACCTCGTAGTCCAGCGGACGGCTGCGGTCGACCACCACGTGATACTCGGACGTCCGCGGCGTGACGGCCACGCGGTCCGCGCGCTTGGGGAACAGGTTGATCACCGGCGCGCAATGCAAGGCCAGGTTGGCGGCCGATATCGCGCCCTCCAGCTCCGGCGCCGCCATGGAGAACAGCAAGGTCAGATCGAAAGCGCGGGTTTCGCGTGGTACGCCTTGCGGCTGTGGCCCACCGCGCAATCCGGCTTTCAAGCCATTGACGCTGAAGAACAGAAAACGCTGCGCGAACGCGAAGTACTCCTGCAGCAAGCGGTAGCCCTGGAACACGCGCGCATCGCCCGGCAACAAGGCCTGGTCGTCGGCAAAGCCTTCGTGGCGGATCGCGCTGGCCGGCAGCTTGTTGATCCACGCGACCGGCCGCGCCGTGTCGTGGCCCAGCACTGCCACCGTGTGTCCCATCACCACTTCCAGCAGGCGCTGCATCTGCAGGTCCTGGCCGTTCAGATGGAAGACCAGCTGATCCAGGTCCAGGTCCTCCAGCCGCTGGCCGCCGCCCACTTCGATCCGGATGCGCAGCGCGCTCAGTACGCGTACGGCGCGACCCGCCAGGCCTAGCCGCGCCAGCGGCAAGTCTTGCGGCGCGGCGGTGAATTCGGCCTGGGTCACCTGCAAGGGCCACAGCCGCACGGCGTGCCCTGTCGTGAATTCGCAGGGCGTCTGCTCGCCGCGCGGCACGCGGCCGCGCAGCAACGTGCCGCGCGGCAACTCGAAGCCTCCCGCCAGCGTGCCTTCATTCATGCTGGGGGAGAACTGCACGATCGCCATCGCGGGTGTCGGCGCGAGGTAGTTGGGATACACCACCTCGAGCAAACGCTGGGAAAAGCGCGGAAACTCCGCATCCATCTTCATCTGGATCCGCGCGGTCAGGAAACTGAAGCCTTCAAGCAGGCGCTCGACGTACGGGTCGGCCACTTCCGTGGCGTTCATGCCCAGCCGCCCGGCGACCTTGGGATAGGCCTGCGCGAATTCCGCGCCCAGTTCGCGCAGGTACACGAGCTCGCGGTTGTAGTAGTCCAGCAAGCGGGCGTCCATCAGATGCCGCCCAGGTCGCGCAGATCCATATGGCCGCTTTCCAGATCGATGTCCGTGCGGAAGAGGAATTCGAGCGGATGCGGCACGCACCACAGCATGCCCCGGATCTCCAGGCTCAGCACATTGTGGTGCTCCAGCGTGCCGGTGTCGGTCACGCAACGCACCTCGACCGAAGAATCCAGAATGCGCGGCTCGAATGCCGAAATCGCGTTGCGGATAGACTCTTCCACGTCGATCCAGTCGATCTCCGACATGCGCTTTCCCGCCATGGCGCGCACGCCGAAATTCACCGTCGACGCCGCGACGCGATGATGCGCCGACAAGTCCTGCGATGTCTGAAGATTGACCGTATTGAGCAACCAGCGCAGATCCCGCAGCACGGCCGCGCGCAGCTGCTCATGCGTCAGCATGGCGCTGTCGCGCGGCTCCGCGCGGCGGGCCGGATCGTTGTCCATCAGGCGGTCCAGCAACGATGGCTGCAGGCGATCCCGGGCCGCGCGTTGACTGCGCGCAAGCGGCGCCCAGCCGGTGGGATCGTCGGCGTGGCCCATCACGCCAGCTCCAGGCTACGAATGTCCAGCAAGGCGAATTCGCCCGCGTCGGTCATCCACATTTTCTGTCCCACGCCCGCATAGGTCTCGCCATGCAACGCGCGCCATTCGGTCACCCTCGCAAGCTTGACCGCATCCGGCAAGTCGACCATGCGTCCGCCCAGCACGGGCGGATAGCGCGCCGGCACCATGCCCTGCAGCACCTTGCCGTCGGCCAACTCGATCTCGGCACGCGCCCAGACCATGTCGCATAGGCCTTCCGGCGCCAGCAGGCGCACCCGCTTAAGCGCCAGGAACGGCAACCAGGCGTACTGCCCGCCCCCCAGGAACTCGAAGACCGGCCCCAAGCGGCTGTCGCCGTCGCAGATCCAATGGAACGGCAACGGCGCATCGTGCGTGGCCGCCTGCACGGCCCCCGCGCTGGCCGCCGCGTCCTGCAAGGCCTGGCCGCGCACCGCAGCCGCCTCGGCCGGGGCGCCGCGCCCATCCAGGCGCAGCGCCGACACGAGGTCCCGCATCCAGTCTTCGGCCTCGCCCAGCAGAAACGGCTCGCCCTCGCCGGCAAGCACGGCTTCGCGCTCGCGTTCCGCCGAGATAGCGCTGGCGTACATCGCCACCAGCGGACGGGCCTGCGCGCTCAACTGGCCGCAGACCTCCAGTTGTTCGGCGGCGCGTGCCCAATCGCCCTGCGCCACCAGCAACTGGAACAGTTGCGCGCGCAGATCCGCGTCGGCCGGCCGGTGGCGGATCTGCGCCTGCACGTCGTCCAACTGGCCAGACAAGCTGATCGCGCTGAATGGAACCGCAGCGATAGACATGGAAGATTCGCCTTAGCCCACTTCCTTGTTCTGCTTGATATCCCAGGCGACGAGGCTTTCGGCACCCTTGCCGCCCTTTTCGGTCTGCTCCCAGTACTGCTGCTTGACCTTGGCGGCCTGGAACGCGAAGTTCACCACTACGCCCTCGGCGCTGCGGTCTCCCGAGATCTGCACCGAGGACACCAGCACGTCTTCCAGCGTGATCTTCGAGTATTCGACCTGCTCGCCGCCCGCCTTGCACATGGACAATTCGATCTTGCCCAGGTGCTTGCCGCTGGCGCAGTGCTTCATCACGGCAGGCGCCGCCTTGTCGATGCGCGCCACCACGTGCAGGTCGTTGAAGCTCGCCTTGCCCGCGCCCAGGCCGCCACCGCTGGCCAGATTGCCGGGTTGGGTCGCGCCCCACGAGAACGACACGATGTCGGTCCAGTCCTTGTGGTTGGCGTCCTTGGATTCGCCGTTGGCCCCATCGATTTTCATGAACATATCCACAGCCACATCTGTCTCCTGGAGTTATCGGGCGCGGATGCGCCCGTCTAGTCTGATACTCAACCTTCGTTCTGCTTGAGCGAAGGCAGCTTGGACACCAGCCGCAGCGACACCGTCAGCCCTTCAAGCTGATAGTGCGGCCGAAGGAAAAACTTGGCGGAGTAATAGCCCGGGTTGTCCTCGATCTCCTGCACTTGCACCTCGGCGGCCGCCAGCGGCTTGCGCGCCTTGGTTTCCTGGGACGAGTTCACCGGGTCGCCGTCCACATAATTCATGATCCAGTCGTTCAGCCACCGCTCCATGTCGTCGCGTTCGCGGAACGAGCCGATCTTGTCGCGCACGATGCACTTCAGGTAGTGGGCGAAGCGGCAGCATGCGAACAGGTACGGCAGGCGCGCGGCCAGCTTGGCATTGGCGGACGCGTCCGCCTCGTAGTACTCGTGCGGCTTCTGCAAGGACTGTGCGCCGATGAACGCCGCGAAGTCTGAGTTCTTGCGATGCACCAGCGGCATGAAACCGTTCTTCGCCAGCTCGGCTTCGCGCCGGTCGCTGATCGCGATCTCGGTCGGGCACTTCATGTCGACGCCGCCGTCATCGCTGGGAAAGCTGTGGCACGGAAGGTTCTCCACCGCGCCGCCCGACTCCACGCCGCGGATCGACGTGCACCAGCCGTACAGCTTGAACGACCGGTTGACGTTGGCCGCCATGGCGTAAGCGGAATTGGCCCAGGTGTAGCGGTCGTGGTTCGCGCCGTCGGTGTCTTCCTCGAAGTCGAACTCGTCGACCGGATTGGTGCGCGCGCCGTAGGGCAGGCGGGCAAGGAAGCGCGGCATCGCCAATCCGATGTAGCGCGAATCCTCGGACTCGCGCAGGCTGCGCCACGCCGCGTACTCGGTGTTGGTGAAGATCTTGGTCAAGTCGCGCGGATTCGCCAGTTCCTGCCACGAATCCATCTGCATCACATTGGGTGATGCGCCTGCGATGAAGGGGCAATGGGCCGCGGACGAAATCTTGGCGATCTCGCCCAGCAGCTCCACATCTGGCGGACTGTGGTCGAAGTGGTAATCACCCACCAGGCAGCCGATCGGCTCGCCGCCGAACTGGCCGTACTCTTCCTCGTACACGCGCTTGAAGATGGGGCTCTGGTCCCAGCCCACGCCCTTGTGGCGCTTGAGGGTTCGCCCCAGCTCGGATTTCGACAGGCTCATCACGCGGATCTTCAGCAGCTCGTCGGTTTCGGTGTTGGTGACGAGGTAATGCAGCCCGCGCCAGGCGCCTTCCAGTTGCTGGAAATCGGGATGATGCATCACGCCGTTGATCTGTTCGGACAGTTTGCGGTCGATCTCGGCGATGATCGCCTGGATGGTGCGATAGGCATCCGACGACAGGCCGACACCGCTGTTCTCCAGCGCCTGGTGCGCCAGGGTTCGCACGGCGTGTTCCACCGCGACGCGTGCCTGCTCGGTCTTGGGCTTGAACTCTTTCTTCAGAAGCGCGGACAGGCCGTCCGCCTCCAGGGTCTCGACAGCACGCGCGTCAGCGCGTTTGGCCACTGCGGTCATGGCATTCTCCGAAAAACGGTTCGAACGGAAACTAGGCGGCCGGGTCCGCGCCGGCGGGATCGGGCGCGGGCGTGGATTCCGGCTTCGGCGCGGCCGCCAGCGCGTTCATCAGCGCGGGGTTCTTGAGCACGTTGCCGATCAGTTCTTCGGCGCCCGTCTTGCCGTCCATGTAGGTCAGCAAGTTGGCCAGCTGGGTCCGCGCGCTCAGCAGCTCATTCAAGGCGCCGACCTTCTTGGCGACCGTGGCCGGCGAGAAGTCGTCGATGCTCTCGAACGTGATGTCCACGTTCAGATTGCCTTCGCCGGTGAGGGTGTTGGCAACCTGGAACGCCGCACGCGGCTGGATCGAACGCATGCGCTCATCGAAGTTGTCGATATCGATGTCCAGGAACTTGCGCTCGCCCACGTCCGGTTGGGGCGTTTCGGACTTGCCGGCCAGATCGGCCAGCACGCCCATCACGAACGGCAGCTGGATCTTGCGCTCCGCACCGTAGATCTCCACGTCGTACTCGATCTGCACACGCGGCGCGCGGTTCCTGGCAATGAACTTCTGGCCGCTTCCTTTCAGGCTGGTCGCCATGGTGTTGTCTCCTCTTGTTTGTTTTCCTTGCTGGCCCGCCTATGCGTCCGACCGGCTCCCCGCGTCCCGCGGCAGCCATGCCTCGAATTGCTCCAGGCCTTGAGGCGTCAGGTTCCTGATGATGTCGTGAAAGCTCAATGGAATGAGTTGCTGCGCGCGACGGATGAGATACGGCGCGGGATGGCCGGGCTCGTTGGCCTCGAAATACGCGCACACCTTGCCCAACATGGCGATGGCTTCTTCGCGCGACTGGATCCGCGCGTCCTGCCAGCGCGTGCCGGCCGCCGGCGCGGCATCACCGGCAGGCGCTTCGATGGACGTGGCGGAATCGTGGGCAGCGGCGCCGGAGGTCTCGGGCGCCGCGTGCGCCGCTTGTGGCGGGTCGCGCGCCGCATCCAGCACGACGTCCAGCGTCCGCAGGATGGCGGAGTAATCCGGCGACCAGGTGCCGCCCAACTTGTCCGTCACCAATTTCTGCATGCGCCGCAGCGCGTGCGCGGCGGACGCCAGCGCCAGCACGTCGGTTTCGCGTTGCGTCCAGGCTTCGCGCAGGCGCGCGGCCACGCGGGGACGCCCGCCGGGATAGCAGTCGGCGTCCTGGCGGCTGCCATCCAGCAGCGCCTCGGTATCGCGCAAAGAGAGTTGACCGTGCACGCCGGTGACCAGGCTCGCGGACCGCACGCTGCGCGCACAGCCCAGCATGTCGCCGAAAGCCGCCAGGGCATTCATGCGGGGCATCGGATCGTCTTCGCCGGCACTGTCCAGGCGCGGATGCACGGGTTCCCAGTAGCGTTCCAGGGTGTCGACGGCCAGCGCCAGCCCATCCCCATAACCGGGCAAACCCCGGATCTCGGTCCATGCGCAGGTCAGCAGGCCGATCACGCGAAGGTCCCGCGTGCGTTCGAGCAACGCGCGGGCAAGGCGTTCGACCTCGTGCCAATCGGGCGGCTGCGCAGCGATGATGGTCGAGCCGAACTGTTGTTCGTCACGGCCGGCCGCAGCTTGCTGCAGTTGCAGGAAGTCAGCGTCGTATTCGAGGTCCTCCCCGCAGGGCAGACGTGAATCGAGTGTATTGAGGATATCGGCGAAGTCCATAGTCATTGCTTAGATGCCTTGGGATGCTGCCTGGATACAACCACTACGCTCCGCGCTGCTTCACGGAAGGGAGAATTCTAGGCACGTCTTTCCGTATGCAACGAACAACTAACAACTTCAGATTTTTCTTACAGCCAGCTAACAACCACCTAAACAATTGAACACTTCTGGCCCTGCTACGCTGATGTTTTGACATATTCCTTACGGGGACAGGACACGTGCGCAAGCGTTGTTACTGAATCGTAAAAAACACAAAAGCATGTGATAGCGCTTCTCGACCGCTTTCCGCGATGCCTACAATCGGCGCTCACGCTGGCGGCAGACCGGCGCGCATCCAGAATCAGAGACAGAAACCCCCGGCTCCGGCACGGCCATCACGGCCAAGCCCGCCCTTTGCAAGCGGCCCCGTTGCGTGGCCGGCCATCCCTTTGCAGTCATTGCGGCACGCGCCGGTTGCGCGTCCGCGAACATCCAGAACAGCAAGCGCAGCATCAGGTGAATTCTCATAAGGAGACGATGAGATGGATCGCAATGTGCCAAGCGAACGTGTCGTCAAGGCGCATACGCCCTTGCCGCCGGAGCAACTGAAGTTCCGGAGCGTCCATGGCGCCGAGAGCCTTTCGCAGCTATTCGAACTGGAGGTCGAGCTGGTCTCGGAATCCTATTCGCTGGACATGAAATCGCTGCTGGGCAAGCCGCTGACGCTAGAGGTCGAGACCGCCTCGTCCACGCCGCGCTATCTCAGCGGGCACATCACGCGCTGCATGCTGATCGGCCGCGAGAACAATACGTCGCGCTACACCATCTACCGCGCCACGGTGCGCCCTTGGCTCTGGTACCTGACGCAGACGTCGGACAACAAGATCTTCCAGAACAAGAGCGTGCCCGACGTCATCCGCGAGGTGCTCAAGGACTACAGCTATCCGGTGGAGTTCAAGTTGACGGACACCTACCGCAGCTGGGAGTACTGCGTGCAGTACCAAGAGACCGACTACGCCTTCATCTGCCGGCTGATGGAGCACGAGGGCATCTACTTCTGGTTCAAGCACGACAACGGCAAGCACACGCTGATCCTCACGGACGACATCACGCAACATGAGCCCGTTGCCGACTACGAGCAGATCCCCTACTACGGCCCTGACCGCGTCACGGTCCCGCGCGAAGACTACATCCACAAATGGGAAGTCGCCGAACAGATCACGCCCGGCGCATTCGCCACCACCGACTACCATCCGCTGACGCCCGCCGCCAGCCTGGAGGCGCGGCGCAACAATCCCGGCGCCTACGACCACGGCGACCTGGAGATGTACGAATGGCAGGGCGGCTACACCAACCCTGACGACGCCGAGCACTATGCGCGCGTCCGCCTGCAAGACCTGCAATGCAGGCAGGAGCAGAGCACGGGGGCTTCCAATGCGCGCGGGCTCTCCACCGGACATCTCTTCACCCTTCGCAATCATCCGCGGCAAGCCGAGAACCGCGAATATCTCGTCGTCAGCACCTACTACCGGATCCGCGAATCGGGTTATGCCAGCGGCCAGATCGACCCGGGCGACTTCGATCTGGAGTTCGTCGTGCTGCCCTCCAGCACGCAGTTCCGCGCGCCGCGCGTCACGCCGGTCCCCCGCACGCACGGCCCTCAGACCGCGACGGTCGTGGGCAAGCAGGGCGAAGAGATCTGGACGGACAAGATGGGCCGCGTGAAGGTGCAGTTCCACTGGGACCGCTATGGCAAGAAAGACGAAAACAGCTCGTGCTGGGTCCGCGTGTCCAGCCCGTGGGCCGGCGGCGGCTTCGGCGGCATCCAGCTGCCGCGCGTGCGCGACGAAGTGATCGTGGATTTCATCGGCGGCCAGCCCGACCGCCCCATCGTGATCGGCCGCGTGTTCAACGCGAACAACCTGCCGCCCTGGGACCTGCCCGACAATGCGACGCAAAGCGGCTTCCTGAGCCGCTCCAAGAGCGGCACGCCCGCGACCGCCAATGCGTTGATGTTCGACGACAAGAGCGGCAGCGAACGCATCTGGCTGCACGCGGAGCGCGAGCTCTGCACCGAGGTCGAAGCCAACGAGATCCACTCGACGGACCTGAACCGCGACACCACCATCGGCGAAAACGACACCACCAAGATCGGCGGCTTCCGCGACATCAAGATCACGGGCACCGACAAGCTCGAGGTCGGCAAACGCCGCGACGTCTTCGTCAAGGGGCATGAGGAATACACCGTCAAGGCATCGCGCACCGTCAACGTGAAGGACGGCCTGATGGAAGAGAAGTTCGACAACGGCTTGAAGACGACCGTCGCCGCCAAGGGCGAAGAACGCGAGGTCAAAGGGTTGTTCAAGGAAACCCTGAAGACGGGCCAGCAAGTGTTTGTTGACGAAGGCGATTCGCTGCATCACGTCAAAGCGGGCACGCTGACCGAGAAGGCGAAGGGCAAGGTCGAACTGCGCTCCACCGATGCGGACATGGATGTGAAGGCCAAGACCGCGATGCTCGTGCAGTCGGAAACCGCCACGATGGACCTCAAGTCCAAGGGCAAGATGCACATGGAGTCCGAAGGCTCCACCGTGATGATCAAGGCCGACGGCCACATCACCCTGAAAACGCCGGCGGACGTGGTGATGGACGCCGCCAACGTGAAGGACCTTTCCAAAGAAAGTTGGCTGCAGGCCACGCCGTTCTCCATCGGCCTGACTGTGGCCAAGGCGGAGTTCGGCACCCACCGCGTCGCGCTGTTCCATTCCACGGTCATGTTGAACCTGTCTTTTACCAACTACGCGATGGTCAGCAGCATCGGCCAGATGGTTTCCTACCGCACCACGGGGTCCAGCTACGCGTTCGACCTTCAGAAAGCAGAGCAGGTCGGCCTGGGCGCATCGATGGTCGGCCTCTGGTCCATCATCTGATGGCTTCCATGTCGGACTTCCTGGCAGCCTGGCCGGATTGGGCGAAGTGGGTCTGGCTGGCCTTGCTGCTGTCTTGCGTGCAGGCGGGGTTCATGCTCCGGCGCGGACACAAGCGCCGGGCGGCGGAGCGCAAGGACGCGCAGCGGCAGGAGGCCCTGCGCGCCAGCGGGGTGGCCAGCACGGCGCGAATCACCGCTGCGCGCGACACGCGCAGCCGCATCGGCGAGGCCCTGTATTTCATCATCGAGCTGGATCTTGACGTAGCCGCCACGGCCGCCACCCCTGCCTTGTCGCGCAGGCTCAGCGTCGCCCTGTCGCCGCTGCATCTGGCCGACTACGGCGTGGGCAAGACCGTGCAAGTGCGCGTGGATGCCGCCACGCATGAGGTCGCCGTGGATCAGCTCACCGGATAAACCATGAAGACCATCAAGCCTTTCCGCCTGGGCATACTCACCAGGCCCTATCGCTGGCAACGGCGCGACCTGCTGGGCGTGTCGGTCTTCGCGCTGGTCGACATCGCGCGCGACACGGTCGCCTTGTCGACCGAGCAGGAGCTGTGGACGCTCGTGGCCGCCGAAGGCATCGGCGCGCTGGACCTGGCCACGCCGAAACAGCACCCGGAAGTGCTGGTCTCGGGCCATGCCTACCCGCATGATCCCAAGAGCTCTGGCGCCTGCGGCGTGCGCTTGAAAGTCGGTGCGATAGACAAATCGCTGCTGGTGTTCGGCGACCGCTACTGGGTCGACGGCAAGGCCACCGCGCCGCAACCGTTCGAGCGCATGCGCTTGGACTGGAGCCGCGCTTACGGCGGACCTGACATTGCCGAGAACCCGCTGGGCATCGGAGCGCAAGACGAAGACATCAACGGCGTGCGCGTGCGGCGGCTGCCGAACGTCGAGCACCCGCTGCAACGGATCGACGCCCCCGGGCAGCGAGTGGCGCCAGCGGGCTTTTCCGCGTTGCCCCTGGAGTGGCCGCAACGGGCGGCGCACATGGGCCGCGAGTATGGCCAGGAATGGCTTGAGCACGACTTCCCCGGGTTCGCGCCCGATATGGATTGGCGCTTCTTCAACGCGGCCCAGCCCGACCAATGGGGGCCTGCAAACACGGCGCTTGCCGGCGGCACGGAATACGAGCTGTGGAACATGCACCCGGAACAGCCGGTGATACGCGGCCGGCTGCCCGACTGGCGTGCCCGCTGCTTCGTCAGCCGCCTGGCCGACGGCGGCGCGCTTGAAGAAGTCGGCCTGGGCCTGGGCACGGCCTGGTTCTTCCCCGACCACGCGAAGATAGTGCTGATCTGGCATGGCGCCCTGCATGTGCGCGAAGACGACGCGGCGGACATCCGCCACATCATGCCCGCGCTGGAACACGCCGACCAGCCGAAGGACACGGCCCACTATGAAGGCGTGGTGCGGCAGCGCCTGAACCCTGAACTGGGCGCCGTCTATGCGTTGCTGGACGCGCAACTTGTGCCGGACGACATCTGCGGCGGACGGCCTGAGGGCGACGCGCAGGCCCTGGCCGTGCGCCCTTCCAACCGGAACATCCATGCCGGCGCCGCACGCCGCCACGCGCGCGAACGCGAATCGCTGCTGGCGCAGGGCCTGGACCCTGACCTGTACATGGCACCTTTGGATCCGCCGCCAACGGCGCCCAGGCTCGCCGACCTGCCGCAGACGATCCTGCGCATGCAGCATGAGCTGGAAGAAGCCAGGAGACTGTCCAGTGGGCCCGCAGCGCGGGCGCTGGCTGATCCCAGCCTGCCAGTCATGGCCGACGTGGCCGGCTTGGACTTGGACGCGCTGCGCCGGCAGGAAGACGACGGCAAGCTCACGACCGGTTTCGATCCCCGCAAGATAAAGCGGCATCTGGCCGAGTTCGATCGCAGCCCCCATGCTCAGGCCGGACGCGCGGCGGCCGATGCCGAGGGCACGGCACCTCCGCTGGCTGACACGCTCGGTCCCCAGGTTCACCAGGCCTATCAACAATCCGCGCACCATTTTGCCCCGCCTCCACCCATGCCGCCGCTGCGCGCTCAGCGCACCCGCCGAAAACTGGATGCACGATTGAAAGACAACCGCGACTGTCGGGACATGAACCTCACCGGCGCGGACCTGTCGGGCATGGACCTTGCCGGCGTCAATTTTCAACGCGCGATTCTGGCGGGGGCAACGCTCGTCGATGCGCGACTGGACGGCAGCGATCTCACCGACGCGGTGCTGACCGGCGCCGACCTGACCCGGACCGGCCTGCGCCGCGTCAACCTGACGCGCACCAATCTGGGGCGCACGCGCTGCCTGCAGACCGACTTCGCAGAATGCCAAATCAGCGAAGCCACATGGGACCATGCTCACTGTGAAGACTGCAGCTTTCTCGATAGCGCATGGCGGCAGGGGCGCCTGCACCAAGCGCGGCTGTTGCGCTGCGACCTTGGCCGCGCATCCTTCAGCCAATGGGCTGCCATGAGCGCGACGCTGGAAGACTGCCGCTTTCAGGGCGCGCGGTTGGATCAGTGCGTATTCATGCAAGGCGCGCTCGTTAACGCCGATTTCACCGGCGCCGCGTTGGTGCGCGTGAGCTTCATGGACGTGGCCTTCTCCAGCGGTTTCAGCATGGAAGACGCGACCCTGGACGGCTGCGCCTTCGCGGGCCGCGTCGAGCTGGCCGGCGCCCGCTTGCGCGGCATGCAGTTCACGCATGGCAGTGCGCGCGGCGCCACGCTGACCGGCGCCGACATGCGCGGCGCCAGACTGAACGCCAGCGACTTCTCGGAATGCCGCCTGCAAGACGCCGACCTCGGCGGCCTCGCCGCCCCCGATACGCACTTCGTACGCGCGGACTTCACCGGTGCATGCCTGCGCAACGCCACCCTGATCAACAGCCTGCTGGGCAAGGCCATCTTCCTGGGCGCAGACCTCGACGGCGCGAATTTCTTCCGCGCCGACGTCGCGCAGACGCGGATGGACGACAGCACCGGGCTGAGCGACTCGTACACGCAGGGCGCCAAGCGCTGGCCTGCCAGACAGCCGGAGAGCCCCGCATGACCCCCGACACGTTGATGGATCGCGTTCGCCATGGCGAGCCGATCCAGCACCTCAGCCTTGCGGGCGCCGACCTCTCCGGCCTGGACCTGGCTGGCGCGTTCTTCGATCACGTGGACTTCAGCGGTACGCGAATGGGCGACTGCCAGTTGCAGGACAGCCAGTTCCTCAATTGCGTGATGACGCGCTGGGAAGCCGCCCGCGCCAATCTGGACACGGCGCGCCTGATGCGCTGCCGGGCTCCGGGCGCCATGCTCGGCGGCGGCCGGTTCCATGGCGCCAGCTTCACGGAATGTGACTTTTCAGGCGCCAGGCTGGACCACGCCGACTTTCATGAATCGACCTTTACCGCCACCTCGTTGGAGGGCGCCTCGCTGCAGTCCGCCCGGCTGCAACGCTCGGTATTCTCGCGCGGCGCACTGGCAGGCGCTGACCTGTCCAACACCCAGGCCAGCGACACCCTGTTCCATCAGCTGGACCTGCGCAGCGTCACGCTGGCAGGCGCCAACGCCGCCAGCACGATGTTCATCGAATGCAATCTGTCGGAGCAGGACTTTTCCGGTCGCGCGTTTCCGCTGTGCCATTTCACGGACTGCCAACTGGACGCCGCGGACTTCCGCAATGCCGACCTGCGCCAGGCGGGTTTCAAAGGATCGTCCCTGCGGGGTGCGCGCTTTACCGGCGTCTCCGCGCCTCAGGCGCTATTCCCGCTGGCCGACCTGACCGGCGCCGACCTGCGCAACGGCCGTTTCGACGGCGCCATCTGGGCCGGGGCGACCCTGGATGGCGCAACCCTCCAAGGCGCCAGCCTGTCCCTGTGCATCTTCCAGCGCGCGTGTTGCGCCGACACGGACTTTCGCGGCGCCCATCTTGTCGACGCCGATTTCTCACTGGCCGACCTGAGCCGCGCCGACCTGCGCGACGCCACCTTCCTGCGCACGCGCATGCACCGCGCGCTGACGCGCGGCGCGCGTTGGACGCAGCGCCACGGCATCATCGAAAACGACGCGCCGCTGCTGGAAGCCGAACTGTGGTCGGCCGCCCGCGCAACCCCTTGACCCGGTGCAGCATCGCTGCATCGCCATCGCACCAGGAGTGGAAAACATGCAAGTGCTCTGCCAGTTGCCCAGCGTCGGCCTAGGATTCCCCGACGTCTGCAAGACCCCCGTGCTGCCCGTGCCGCATATCGACGTGTCGACGTCGTCCATGGGCATCCCCGTGGTCTGGAACGTGTGGCTGTGCTGCGCGCCGATGCACAACATGGTCACGCCGATCCCCGTCACCTTGGGCGATACCGCTGGCGTGGGCGGAGGCGTGATCTCTCAGACCTTCATGGGTCAGGCGCGCTACATGACCGGGGCGTTCACGGTGCTCGTGCGTGCCGCCCCCCTTGTCCGCGTGACCAGCCTGACAGTGCAGAACACCATCAACACGCCGGGCTTCAAGGCGGCCACGCCGCAGAAATCGATGTTCGCGCTGGCGGCGTGACCCGCCTGCCGGCGGCTACAGTTCCCCGTAGGAATGCAGGCCGGACAGGAACATGTTCACGCCCAGGAAGGCGAAGCCCGTGATCAGCAGGCCCATCAAGGCCCAGTAGGCCGCCATGGTGCCGCGCAGACCCTTGATCAGGCGCATGTGCAGCCAGGCTGCGTAGTTCAGCCAGACGATCAGCGCCCAGGTCTCCTTGGGGTCCCACTGCCAGTACGCGCCCCAGGCGTCGGCCGCCCACAACGCGCCCAGGATGGTCGCGACCGTGAAGAAGGCGAAGCCGATCGCGATGGCGCGATACATGATGTCGTCCAGCACTTCCAGCGACGGCAGCGCGGCGGCGATGCGGCGGCGGCCCAGCAGGATGGCGCCCACGATCACGGCGCCGATGCCGAAGTACAGCATCCAGGTCGCCGACAGGCCGTCGGTGCGGAACACCATCGGCTCGGCGCACAGCAGCACGCCCAGCACGAACAGCGGCGCCAGCTTGGCCCACGACGTGGTCTGCCCGTGCTGCTTGATCAGATACGCGAAACCCACCATCGCCGCCAGCGAGAACGTGCCGTAGCCGATGAAGTTGGCGGGCACGTGCAGCTTCATCCACCAGCTCTTCAAGGCCGGCACCAGCGGCTGGATCTGCCCCGCGTCGCGCGTGAACGAATACCACAGCAAAAAGACCACGGCCGACGTCACCACCAGCAGCACGAAGCCGCCCAGCGCGCGGGTCGCGTACTTGCGTTCGTAATACAGGTAGAACAGCGCCGTGATCAGCGAGAACAGCACGAACACTTCGTACAGGTTGCTGACCGGGATATGGCCCAGGTCCGGCCCCATCAGGTGGCCTTCGCGCCAGCGCACCAGCAAGCCCGTGACGCCGGCGAAAACGGCGCCCCAGGTCAGCGCCGTGCCCAGCCATGCGGCCGTGGGGCTGACCACCCCGATCCAGTAGCAGACCATCGCCAACGCGAACAGCGCGCACATCCACAGGATGGCGGACTGGGAAGAGAACAGGTACTTCAGGAAGAACACCTGCTCGGCGCGGGCCAGGTCGTTGCCGTACAGCACCAGGGCCAGCCCGGCCGCGATGGCACAGGCGATCATCAGATGGCGCAGCGGACGCCACAGCCAGCCCAACCACGCCAACGCCGGCACGGTGCCACACAGGATGATCTTCTCGTAGTAGTCCATCGCGTCGCCGTGGCGGGTCAGCGCGAAAGCGGCGCCCACCGACAGCAGCAGGAAGAAGACGACGTCGGTCCAGTCCGGCTTGCCGCGCCGGGCGCGGCTATCGCCGGTTTCCGACAGGCTGTCCTGCCAGAGCGTATCCGCCGACGCGTTCAGCGTCTCCGGCGACGAGGGATGGGTAGTGGTCGTAGTCGACATAGATGAACCTTAAGACCTCTTCTGGCGCAGCAGCGCCTGCTTGAAGCGTTCGAATTCCTGATTGAAGTCGAGTGTACGCTTCTGGGACGTCATGGCCGCCATGACGCTGCTTCCGCCGTCCTGCGGCTTGACCCAGATCCAGATGCGGCGGTCTCGAATATAGAACATCGAGAACACCCCCAGGACCAGCAGCAGGCTGCCCAGGTAGACGGTATTCTTGCCCGGCGTGCGGCTGACCTGGAACACGCTGGCCTGCACGTGGTTGAAATCGGCCAGCGACAGGAAGACCGGCGCCGGATAGACGGTCAAGTCCGACAGCGCGGCCACGGCCAGGCGCGACCACACGGCCGCGCGCTCACCGTCGGGGCCTTCGACCGCCACGGCGGGCAGGCCCGCGCGTTCGCGTTCGATGGCGCGCAATTCGTTCATGCTGGCGCCGATCAGCCGGATCACCACGTCGGCCGCGCGCTCCAGGTCGGCGGCGGGCGTATTGGCCTGCAGGAAGGCGGCGACCGCTTGCAGCCCCCCCGACGAGAAGGTCTCCAGCGCGCGTTCGGCGGCCGTCTGCAAAGGCTGGCGGTCCGCGCCCGACGGGCTGTTGCGCTCGGCGAAGCGGCGGGCCGCCTCCTGGCGCGCCGCCGGGTCGGCCAGCGTGGCCCGCAGGCGCATGAATTCAGCGATCGAACTGTCGGCGTCGGCCGGGATCCGCAGGTAGCGGAACGGCTCGGACGCGTTGTTACGCACGCCCGCCAGGAACACGCTGGCGCCGTCCAGCTCCATGGGCAGCATGTAATTCTGGAATTCGTGGGCCTGCCCCGCATCGTCGATCAGTTTGTATTCGACGCTGGGCCCCACGTTGCGCAGGTTCTCGTTCTTCTTGCCCGCCGCACTGCCCGACACCGACGCCACATGCTCGGCGAAGCTCCGGTCGGCCCCCTTGGGGTCGCCGCGCGTCAGGTCTTCCACGTTGATCGGGCGCATGGCCGTGATCTCGACGCCCATGCTGCGCAGTCCTGCAGCAGTGTGAGCGGTTACTTCGGCGGTCTTGCCCACCGTGCCGTCAACCGTGAATGTCTTGTCGTTGGAACCTACTAGCGGATAGCCTTTCAATGCCACCGTACTGCCGCCGTCGTCAAAACTGGACTGGTAGACCGTCATGCCCTTGAAGCGGAGCGGCTCGTTGACTTCGATCGTGGAGTCGAACGTCTTGCCCGTGTCGGGGTCGGTGACTTCGACCTCGCTGAGAAAGCGGCTGGGCATGCCCGTGGAGTAGTAGTCGACGACGAATTTCTTCAGCTTCAGCGTGAAGGGCATCGGCTGCACCAGCGCGCCGTCTCCCACCATCACGACTGCGGTGCTGGCCTGGCCGCCCTCAGGCACCAGTACGCTGGCGCGAAAGCTCGGGTTGTCCACCGACAGACGGCCGCTTTCCGGCACTTCGGAAATCAACATGTTCTCGACGATGGGTTTCTTGCCCCCCAGCATCACCTGCAGGCGCACCGGCAGTTCGCTGTCCAGCAGGCCGCCGATACAGATGATGACCATCGCCGCGTGCGCGAACACGTAGCCCAGCCGGTTGGCGCTGCCCTTCTTGGCGGCCAGCATCACGCCGTCGTTGTCCGTGCGCTGGCGCACGGCATAGCCCATGCGTTGCAGCATGGACGTCAGGCCGGCCGCCGTCTGCGGCACATCGGTGGGGGCTTCGGTTTCGACGCGGTGCGGAAAGCCCCGCAGGCTGCTGGCCCGCACGTGTTCGCGGAACGAGCGCGCGTCGCGCAGCATCTTGGGCGCGTTGCGGGTCAGGCAGACCGAGGTCGACACGACCAGGAACCCCATGATCAGCAAGAACCACCAGCTGTTGTAGACGTGCCAGATCGAGAATTTGTCGAACACTTCGAACCAGAACGGGCCGAACTGATCGATGTAGTTGTTCGATGAGCGGTTCTGCTGCAACACGGTCCCGACCAGGCTCGCCACGCAGATGAACATCAGCAGGCTGACGGCGAAACGCATCGAACCGAGCAGTTCGAAGAAGTCGCGAGGCAGGCTGCGCAGAGAGGGGCGGGTGTGGGTTCGTGTTGAATTCATGAAAAAAGGGGGGCCGCGCAATCGGCTACCCCCCTCATAGACAGCGCATGGCGGAAACAGGTTCCGTCATGCCCAGGTTGCATGAAACGCGGACCAGCCGCGCGTGTTGCAGGCCTCAAGCCTACCGCAGGCCAGCCGCGTAATCCGACACCGCCTTGATGTCGGCGTCCGACATCCGGTCCGCGATGGCGAACATGATGTCGTTCTTGCGGTCACCGCTGCGGAACAGCTTGAGCTGCTCTTCGATGTACATGGGGAACTGTCCCGACAAGCGGGGGTATTGGCCGGGCAAGCCCGCGCCATTGGCAGAGTGGCACGCCGCGCACGCGGGAACATTGCGTTCGGGCAAACCGCCGCGCCAGATCTTTTGACCCAGATCAACCAGCTTCTCTTGGCCGGCCGTGGCGGGCTCTTTCAGCGGTTGCTGCGCCAGATACAGCGCGATGTTCTGCATGTCGGCCGGCGTCAGGTTCTGCGCCATGGCCGTCATCGGGGTCGGATTGCCGCCTGCGCCGTTGCGCACGGGCAGCTTGGCGCCTTGCTTGACCTGGAAGTCGGCCAATTGCTTGGCCAGGTATTCGTGGGGTTGCGCGGCCAGGTTGGGGTTCACCGGGATGGTGCTGTTGCCCGCCGCGCCATGACAGGACGCACAGGCGATGATGCCTCTTGAGGCATCGCCCTGGTCAAACAGCTGCCCGCCTTTGGCGGCATCTGGCTTGGCCGGGCCCGCAGCGCCGTCAGCGGCGAAACTGGGTGTAGATAAGGCGGAGGCGCCGAGCAACAGCCCGCTCGCAACCAACATCCGGGACAGCACACGCTTCATGAAGACCTCGACGATCGCATCGATCAAGGCGCAAAAAGGCGCCCACGCCTGCCCCGCACACCCTGGAAAACCGTCTCGAACCTGATTTGCCCATTCTGCCTCCCAGACTGCCGTCGGCAACCCAAAGAGTAAGCAAAAAAGACGGCTCCGCGCACGGGGACCACTGTTGCAAACGCCGGATTATACAATAGGGCTCGAAACCAACCGTATCCAAAGCCCATCCGTGTCCCTCCTACATCGCGCCTCCTTCCTTACCTCCGCAGCTCGCCTCGACCAGTTGCCGGCCGCCGGCGCTCCCGAGGTCTGCTTTGTCGGCCGCTCGAACGCCGGCAAATCCACGGCCATCAACGTGTTGTGCAACCAGCGCCGCCTTGCCTTCTCGAGCAAGACGCCGGGCCGCACGCGCTTGATCAACATGTTCGGCTTGCCCGACCCGCTGGATCCGGAAGGCCACATCGGCTTTCTCGTCGACTTGCCCGGCTACGGCTATGCGTCGGTCGCCCGCAACGAGAAAGAAAAATGGGCCGACATCCTCGGCGGCTACCTGCGCGACCGCGAGTCGCTGGCGGGCATCGTGCTGCTGATCGACATCCGCCGCGGCGTCACTGAACTGGACCGCCGCCTGGCCAACTTCATCGCCCCCACCGGACGCCCCGTGCTGGCGCTGCTGACCAAGGCCGACAAGCTGCCTTACGGCCAGCGCATGCGCACCGTCTTCTCGGTCCGCAAGGACCTGGCGGATATCGGCGCCCTGCACACCATTCCGTTCTCGGCGCCCGAGCGCATCGGTCTGGAAGAAGCCGGCGCCCATATCGAAAATTGGATTTCTCCCAAGGTCGTACCATGAACCCGCAGATCATCACCCCCGAGTTTCCGGTTTCCCGCCCGCGCCGCTTGCGTCGCGACGACTTCACCCGCCGCCTGGTGCGCGAGAACGCGCTGACGGTCAATGACCTGATCTATCCCGTCTTCGTGGCCGAAGGCGCGGGCTTGCAGCAAGCCGTGCCGTCGTTGCCCGGCGTGGTCCGCTATTCGCTGGACACCCTGCTGCCCGTGGCCGAAGAATGCGTGAAGCTGGGCATCCCGGTGCTGGCGCTGTTCCCTGTCATCGACGCCTCACTGAAGACCCCCGACGGCATCGAAGCGACCAATCCGCGCGGCCTGATTCCGCGCGTGGTCGCCGAACTGAAGCAGCGTTTTCCGGAACTCGGCATCCTGTGCGACGTGGCGCTGGATCCCTACACCAGCCACGGCCAGGACGGCGTCATCGACGACGACGGCTACGTGATCAACGAGCCCACCGTCGAGATCCTGGTCAAGCAGGCGCTGACGCAAGCCGCAGCCGGCGTCGACATGGTCGCGCCCAGCGACATGATGGACGGCCGTATCGGCGCCGTGCGCCGCGCGCTTGAGGCCAACGGCCATATCCACACGCAGATCATGGCGTATTCCGCCAAGTACGCCAGCGCGTTCTACGGCCCGTTCCGCGACGCCGTGGGCTCGGCCACCAATCTGGGCAAGTCGAACAAAATGGCTTACCAGATGGACCCGGGCAACCTGGACGAAGCGCTGCGCGAAGTGGCCGCCGATCTGCAGGAAGGCGCCGACATGGTCATGGTCAAGCCCGGCATGCCGTATCTGGACGTGCTGCGCCGCGTGAAGGACACGTTCCGCGTGCCCACCTTCGCCTATCAGGTCAGCGGCGAATACGCGATGATCAAGGCCGCCGCCGCCAATGGCTGGCTGGACCACGACAAGGTCATGATGGAAGCGCTGCTGGCGTTCAAGCGCGCCGGCGCCGACGGCATCCTGACGTACTTCGCCATCGAAGCGGCCAAGCTGCTGAAAGCCCAGCGCTGATCGCGCAACGCCTTGCTGGCCGGGCGTGTCCCGCCGGCAAGCAAGGCTTGTCGGGACTTAGCGCGCCCGCCCGTCGCGCGCCGCGACAGGCCCCGTGCGGCGCAGCCCCAGCCACGTTCCGCCCAGCACGCAAGCCAGCCCCACGACATGCGTCGGTGTGACGTGCTCATCCAGGAACAGCGACGCGAACAGCAGCCCGAAGATCGGCAGCCAATTGACGAACAGCGCCGCGCGGCTGATGCCCAGGCGCGCGATGCCGGCGTTCCAGATGATGTTGCTGACGCCCGAGGCGATCACCGCCGAGAACATCAGCACCAGCCACGGCCACCACGGCATCTGCCACGTGCCGCTCTGGTACGACGCGGGCGTCACCGCCGCATGCGCCACCAGCATCAGCCCGCCCGCCAGGTACATGTACCAGAGCATGCCCAGCGGATCCATCGTGCGCGACATGCGCTGGATGACGAGGCCCCCGCATACGAACACCAGCACGGCCATGAACACGACTGCGTCGCCCCAGCCCGTCAGACCGAACTGCGCGCCGCTGCCCGCGACCACCATGCCCACGCCCAGCAGGCCCAGCATGGCGCCGGAGACGCGGACCAGTGTCAGCTTTTCGCGGTAGAAAATGGCGGCCAGCAGCGCCGACAGCAGAGGGCTCGTGGCCATGATCAGCGTGCCGTTGGCGGCCGATGAATACCGCAGCCCCGACACCAGCGCCACCTGGTGCGCGTACACCACCAGGAAGCCGGCGAGCGCGACCCAGCCCAGCTCCACGCGTCCCAGCTTGGGGATGCGGCCACGGCGGGCCTTGATGATGAGGGTGACGGTGATGAACGCGACGACGATCCGCACGGCGGCCAGCGCCTGGATGTCCATGTGCTGCGTCAGGTACTTGATGGAGACGATGTTCAGGCCCCATGTGGCCATGACGAACATCAATTGAAGATAGATAAGACCGTGCCGGTCCTGGCTTGCATCAATTGTCGGGGACGTCACGGGCGCCGGCCTGAAGGGAATGGAGTGCGCCGCCCACGCGGCGCAGCAGCCATGGTATACGCCCGGGCGTCAGCGCACCAGCACCTTGTCCAGCGATTCCGTGAAGCGCTTGGCGTCCTGGAACCCCACCACGCGGGCGTCCGGCAATTCCTTGCCCCCCGGTTCGAAGAACATGATGCCCGGCGGGCCGAACAGGCGGAAGCGCTTGAGCAGCGCGCGGTCATCCGCGTTGTTGGCCGTCACGTCGGCCTGCACCAGCAGCATGCCCGACATCCGTTGCGCCACGCCCGGATCGGTGAAGGTGAAGCGCTCCATCTCGCGGCACGACACGCACCAGTCGGCGTAGAAATCCAGCATGACCGGCTGGCGGCTCTGCGCCAGCAGCGCGTCCAGTTCGGCGTTGTTGCGCACGCGCGTGAAATGGACTTCCCCGCTTGCGGCCGCCGTGCCCGCCGGCGCGCCGGCGCGCGACGCCAGATGCGACAGCGGCTGCAGCACGTCGCGCCCGCCGCTGGCCGCGCCGACCAGCCACGCTGCGGCGGCCAGCGCCAGCAGCAGGCCCAGCCCCTTGCCGAACATGCGTGCCGCGCCCGCGCCCGCCGGCAAGGCGTCAAACGCCCGCAGCATCACGGCCGACACCACCGCCAGGAAGGCCCAGCCCGTCATCTGCACCCAGGTCGGCACCACGGGGATCAGCATCCACCAGGCGGTCGCCAGCAGCAACATGCCGAACAGGCGCTTCACCCCGTCCATCCAGGGGCCTGCCTTGGGCAGCAGCGCGCCCGACGAGGCGCCTACGATCAACAGCGGCACGCCCATGCCCCAGGCCATGGCGAACAGCGCCGACCCGCCCAGGACCACATCGCCCGTTTGCGAGATATACAGCAGCGCGCCGGCCAGCGGCGCCGCCACGCAGGGCCCGACGATCAGCGCGGACAAGGCGCCCATCACCAGCGCACCCGTGTAGCGTCCGCCGGGAATGCGCGACGAACGTTCCGCCAGCTTCGCCTGGATGCCCGACGGCATCTGGAAGGTGAACGCGTCGAACATCGCCAGCGCCAGCACGGCCAGCAGGATGGCGAACAGGGTCAGGATCCAGGGCGTCTGCAGCCAGGCAGCCAGCCCCGCGCCGCTCAGGCCCGCCGCGACGCCCAGCGCGGTATAGACCACCGACATGCCCAGCACATAGGTCGCCGCCAGCGCCAGGCCGCGGCCGCGCGTCGGCCGGGGCTGCGCCACGCCGCCCAGGACGATCGAAGACAAGATGGGGATCATCGGCAGGACGCAGGGCGTGAAGGCCAGCAACAGGCCCAGCACCAGGAACACGCCCGCCGTCTTGGCCCAGCCCAGCCCGCCCAACGCGTCGGCCAGCCCGGTGTCGCCCGCGTTGAACAGCGCGCTCAGACCGCCCGCGGAGGCGACGGAAGAGGCGTTCGAAGCAGAGCCCGAAGACCCGCCAGAGGACCCGCCCGACGATACCGCCGCCAATGCGCCGCCCGCCAGCGCGTAGCCGCCCGCCACCGGCGTCAGCTTCACGCTGCTGTCCATCGGCGGATAGCACAGGCCGGCATCCGCACAGCCCTGTCCGGTCAAGGTCAGGGTGAAGGGCTGCCCGCCGGCGCGGACCGGCACGCGGATCGCGACGTCCTGATGGAAGACCTCCATGTCTTTCTCGAAGGTGGGGTCGTACTTGACCTCGCCCTTGGGATAGACCGCCTCGCCAAGCGTCGTCGCGCCGACCGGGCTGATCGTGATGCCGAAGCGCTCGCGGTACATGTAGTAGCCGGGCGCGACCTTGTAGCGCAGCTCCAGCGTATCGGGCGCCATCATCTGCGCGCTGAACACGAAGGCCTTTTCAGGTTCCAGGAACTCGGCTTCGGCATGCGCCGCCGCCTGCCACCCCATCAGAAGCAGCGCCATCGCCAGGAACATCAGGCATTGCCTGAACAGGGCATGGGCCGCGCGGGTCGCGCGGGAGGCGTGAATCGGGCGCCGCGGCGCGCCGACGATACCGGCAAGTTGCAACATCAGTCTCTCTTGTTCTGCGTGACGGCCGTCTGCTCGCGCACCCAATCCAGATAAGGCGCCGCGCCGCCGATGACCGGCAGCACGATGATCTCGGGCACATCATAGGGATGCATCTGCGCCAGGGCCTGAACCACTGCCTGATGGCGCGCGTAGGTGGTCTTGATGTGGATGGGGACTTCTTCCGCCCCTTCGACCTCTCCGTTCCACAGGTAGATGGACAGGCCCGGCGCGCCAAGGTTCACACAGGCCGCCAGCCCGTCTTCGACCAGCACGTGGGCGATGCGCTTCGCAAGCAGCAGGTCGGGCGCATTGCTGATGACCAGCACGACGTCGTCATCGCGCAACATGGAGCCTCCTTGGGATACCCGTGTGGGATGTCACTCGGGGTATTTTATCGGTATTGAGGCAACTGCCCGGATCCTCCGGCGCCACCCTGCCCGCCAAGCCATCCGTTTCCATCGAGGCACGCATGTCCGACAACTGCCTGTTCTGCCGCATCGCGCGGCATGAGATCCCCGCGCACATCATCCACGAAGACGAGCGCCTGCTGGCATTCCTGGACATTCAGCCGGTGCGGCCGGGCCACGTCCTCATCATCCCGAAGCAGCACTATCCCTATTACGAGGACATGCCCGCCGACCTGGCCGGCCACATCCTGAACCTGGGACAGAAGCTCGGACGGCACATGAAACGCTTGTATGAGGTCGAACGCGTGGCCTTTGCCTTCACCGGCATCCACGTCGCGCACGCCCACGCCCACGTGATCCCGATGCATCACACGCAGGACGTGACGTCGACGCAGTACATCGAGCAGCAAGACCTGACGTTCAAAATGCCGCCCCAGCCCCCTCAGGAGGCGCTGGCGGCCACCGCGGCGCAGCTGCGGGGGGAATTGCACGCCTCGTGATCGAAACGCCGTGGCGGGCGCGCAAATAAAACAAGGGCGGGTCCGAAGACCCGCCCTTGTCGCTTATCGAGCTACCGAGGATTACTCGGCGCTGTCCGCAGCGGCTTCATCGACTTCCGGACGGTCAACCAGTTCCATGAAAGCCATGGGAGCGTTGTCGCCTTGACGGAAGCCCATCTTCAGCACGCGGGTGTAGCCGCCGTTACGGGCCGCGTAGCGCGGGCCGATTTCAGCAAACAGCTTCACCACCGCATCGCGATCGCGCAGACGGGCAAATGCCAGACGCTTGTTCGCCAGCGTGGGCTCTTTGCCCAGCGTGATCAGGGGTTCGATGACGCGGCGCAATTCTTTCGCCTTCGGCAGCGTGGTCTTGATGGCTTCGTGGGTGATCAACGAAACGGCCATGTTGCGAAACATGGCAAGACGGTGACTGCTGGTGCGGTTGAGCTTACGCAAGCCATTACCGTGACGCATGATAAGTTTCCTTTGAATCTAAAGATGGCGTTCGCCATCGGGTTGCCGGCTCTTCTATCAACCTGCAATCAGGCCGCGGTCCGGTAGAAAACGGTGCATTTTACGACGATTTCGCAAATCGCCCGGCGGGAAAGCCGGGCGCTGCGGGAAACACCCCGTTTCCGGGGCGCCACCCTCTTAAGACTTACGGACGCTCCAGACCCAGGGGCGGCCAGTTCTCGAGCTTCATGCCCAGAGTCAAGCCACGTGCAGCCAGGACTTCCTTGATCTCGTTGAGCGACTTGCGACCCAGGTTCGGGGTCTTGAGCAGCTCGTTTTCGGTACGCTGGATCAGGTCGCCGATGTAGTAGATGTTTTCGGCCTTCAGGCAGTTGGCCGAACGCACGGTCAGTTCCAGGTCGTCGACCGGGCGCAGCAGCACCGGGTCGATCTGCGGCGTGCCGCGGACCGGGGCTTCGTACGAATCGCCAGCGCCTTCCAGGGCGGCGAAAACCGAGATCTGGTCCATCAGGATGCGAGCCGACTGGCGCACCGCTTCCTCGGGCGAGATCACGCCGTTGGTTTCGATGTCCAGAACCAGCTTGTCCAGGTCGGTGCGCTGTTCCACGCGGGCGCTTTCAACCGCGTAGCTCACGCGGCGGACCGGGCTGAACGAAGCGTCCAGAACGATGCGGCCGATGGTGTGGGTGCGGTCTTCCGACAGCGCGCGCACGTTGCCCGGCACGTAGCCGCGGCCCTTTTCAACCTTGATCTGCATTTCCAGCTTGCCTGCGTCCGTCAGGTTGCAGATGGCATGGCCGGGGTTGATGATCTCGACGTCGTGCGGCAGCTCGATGTCGCTGGCCAGCACGGTGCCCGCGCCGGACTTGCGCAGAACCAGGGTCACTTCGTCGCGATTGTGCAGCTTGAAGACCACGCCCTTCAGGTTCAGCAGGATGTCGACGACATCTTCGCGAACGCCCGGGATGGTCGAGTATTCGTGCACCACGCCCGTCATCTGGACTTCGGTCGGCGCGTAGCCGGTCATCGAAGACAGCAGGATGCGGCGCAGGGCGTTGCCCAGCGTATGACCGTAGCCACGCTCGAACGGCTCCATCACGATCTTGGCATGGTGCGTGCCGACCGGTTCGACTTCAATGGAGCGCGGCTTCAGGAAACCTTGAGTGGACATTTACTGTGTTCCTTTTCAATACCCTCGGCTCGTTACACCGATAAGGCTGATGGACAGGGTGAAACATGAAACTCGGACGACGGCAAATCGCCGGCCGATACTTACCGCAAAGCCCGCCCCACCAAAAGGCGGAAAGCGGGCTGCTGCGGTGCGTGCAAACGGGTCGCGAGACCAGCTTCTTGCCGGCACACCTGCGAAGGAGGCGCCGGCAGAGACCTGATTAACGCGAGTACAGTTCGACGACCATCGATTCGTTGATGTCGCGAGCGACGTCAGCGCGATCGGGGACCGACTTGAACGTACCGGTCAGCTTGGTCGAATCGACTTCCACCCATTGGGGGATGCCGATGCTGGTGGCCAGGTCGAGCGATTCCTTGATGCGGCCTTGCGTCTTGGCCTTTTCGCGGATCGAAACGACGTCGCCAGCCTTGACCAGCATCGAAGCGATGTCAGCCGTGTGGCCGTTCAGTTCGATGGCGCGGTGGCTCACCAGCTGGCGAGCTTCGGCGCGCGTCGAGCCGAAGCCCATGCGGTAGACGACGTTGTCCAGGCGCGATTCCAGCAGCTGGATCAGGGTTTCGCCGGTGTTGCCACGGCGACGCTCTGCTTCAGCGAAGTACTTGCGGAATTGCTTTTCCAGCACGCCGTACATGCGCTTCAGCTTTTGCTTTTCGCGCAGCTGCAGGCCGTAGTCGGAAGTGCGGGCACCCGAAGTGCGGCCGTGTTGGCCAGGCTTGGAATCCAGCTTGCACTTGGAATCCAGCGAGCGACGGGCGCTCTTCAGGAACAGGTCAGTACCCTCGCGGCGCGAGAGCTTGCATTTGGGTCCAATATAACGTGCCATGTGGATTCCCTTTAGATACGACGACGCTTCGGCGGACGGCAGCCGTTGTGCGGAACGGGCGTGATGTCGGCGATAGACGAAATCTTGATGCCCAGCGCGTTCAGCGCACGGACAGACGATTCGCGACCGGGGCCGGGGCCCTTGATACGCACTTCCAGAGTCTTGATGCCGTACTCCAGCGCGACGCGGCCAGCCGTTTCAGCAGCGACCTGCGCGGCGAACGGGGTCGACTTACGCGAACCCTTGAAACCAGCACCGCCCGACGTGGCCCACGACAGTGCGTTGCCCTGACGATCGGTGATGGTGATGATGGTGTTGTTGAACGAAGCGTGAACGTGCGCGATGCCGTCCGAGACGTTCTTCTTAACCTTTTTGCGCACGCGCGAAGCGCCGCTGGTGGAAGCTTTCGCCATAATCCTGTTCCTCGATTATTTCTTCAGGGACGCAGCTGCACGACGCGGGCCCTTACGGGTCCGTGCGTTGGTGCGAGTGCGCTGGCCGCGCACGGGCAAACCGCGCTTGTGGCGCATACCGCGGTAGGTTCCCAGGTCGATCAAACGCTTGATCGAGAGCTGTACTTCACGACGCAGGTCGCCTTCAACCGTGAACAAACCAACATGTTCGCGGACGCGTTCCAATTCAGCGTCGTTCAGATCCTTGACCTTTTTGTCAAAGGGTACGTTTGCCGCTTCGCAGATTTTGCGAGCGCGCGTACGACCAATGCCAAAAATGGCGGTCAGTCCGATCTCGGCGTGCTGTTGCGGCGGGATGTTAATGCCAGCAATACGGGCCATGACTATTCCTTGAATAAATCTGTTGCGTAGTCGCTAACCCGAGTTAGCCTTGACGCTGCTTGTGACGCGGGTCGGTGCAGATAACACGCACCACGCCGTGACGTTTGATAACTTTGCAGTTGCGGCAGATCCGCTTAACCGATGCCATTACTTTCATGGTTGACTCCTAATTTTCCGTAATCCGGTTCCGCTCATTTGGAGCGGAAAACTATCCTGGCTCGCGTCAGATCATAGGGCGTGAGCTCCACTGTGACCTTGTCACCCGGCAGGATCCGGATGTAATGCATACGCATCTTGCCGGAAATATGGCCCAACACCACGTGGCCGTTTTCGAGCTTGACGCGAAATGTCGCGTTCGGGAGGTTCTCAAGAACCTCGCCTTGCATCTGAATGACGTCGTCCTTGGACATTCTTTTGCTTACCGCATCGGCAAACCCGCGCCCTTGAAGTTGGCCTTCTTGAGCAACGAGTCATATTGGTGCGACATCATGTAGGCCTGAACCTGTGCCATGAAATCCATCGTCACCACCACAATAATCAACAGAGACGTACCACCGAAGTAGAAAGGAACGTTCCAGCGCATCACCAAGAATTCAGGCAACAGGCACACCAAAGTGATGTACAAGGCACCTGCGAGCGTCAGACGCATCAGGATCTTGTCGATGTAGCGCGCTGTTTGCTCGCCCGGACGAATACCCGGAACAAACGCACCACTCTTCTTCAGGTTGTCCGCCGTTTCGCGGCTGTTGAACACCAGAGCCGTGTAGAAAAAGCAGAAGAAAATAATCGCGACGGAGTACAGCGTGATGTAGAGCGGTTGACGAGGCGACAGGGCCGCAGCCAGGTCGCTAAGCCAGCGCATGTTCTCACTGCTGGAGAACCAGCTCGTGATCGTGGCCGGGAACAGAATGATCGACGACGCGAAGATCGGCGGAATCACCCCTGCCATGTTCAGCTTCAGCGGCAAATGCGAGCTTTGACCACCGTAGACCTTGTTGCCGACCTGACGCTTGGCGTAGTTCACCGTGATCTTGCGCTGTCCACGTTCCACGAACACCACAAAAGCGGTAACCAGCACCACCAGAGCCACAATGAACAGTGCCGAAAGCACGGACATCGCGTTGGTGCGGACCAGGTCCAACAGTGCAGCCAGCGCCGCGGGCAGACCCGCAACGATACCTGCGAAGATCAGGATGGAAATCCCGTTGCCCAGACCGCGTTCCGTAATCTGCTCACCCAGCCACATGACGAACATGGTGCCAGTGACCAGAGTTACAACGGTCGTGAAGCGAAACAGCATACCCGGATCGATCACCAGTCCCTGTTGGGACTCCAACGCTACCGAAATGCCCACTGCTTGCACCAGCGCCAGCACGACTGTGCCGTAGCGGGTGTACTGGGTAATCTTCCGACGACCGGATTCGCCCTCTTTCTTGAGCGCTTCCAGCGACGGCACCACCACCGACATCAACTGCATGATGATGGATGCCGAAATGTACGGCATGATCCCCAGGGCAAAAATCGAGAAACGCGAGAGCGCCCCACCCGAGAACATGTTGAACAGGCCCAGGATCCCGCCCTGGTTCTGACGGAACAAGTCCGCCAGCGCATCCGGATTAATACCCGGTACGGGGATGTGTGTACCCAAACGGTAAACCACCAGAGCGAGCACCAGGAACACAAGACGGCGCTTCAAATCACCGTACCGTGCTCCGGTTTTGCCCAATGCCTGCGCGTTAGCCACTCGTCACCTCGTGATCAAGCAAGCGAGCCGCCCGCGGCTTCGATGGCGGTGCGAGCACCAGCCGTCGCGGTAATGCCCTTGAGCACGACCTTGCGCGAGAGTTCACCCGACTTGATGACCTTGGCGTAACGAACCGCCTGGCCAATCACGCCAGCCGCCTTCAGCACTTGCACGTCGACTTCGTCGATGGGCAGGGCTTGCAGGTCCGACAGACGAACTTCGGCGTACAGGTGTTGACCGAGCGGGGTGAAACCACGCTTGGGCAGACGACGCTGCAGCGGCATTTGACCGCCTTCGAAGCCAACCTTATGGAAACCGCCCGAGCGCGACTTCTGACCCTTGTGACCACGGCCGGCGGTTTTACCCAGACCCGAACCGATGCCACGGCCGACGCGGCGCTTGGCGTGCTTGCTGCCCTCAGCGGGCTTCAGCGAATTAAGTTGCATATCCGACATGGTGATTCCTTAGGCTTCCGAGACGGAAACGAGATAATCCACCTTACGGATCATCCCACGCACCTCGGGCGTATCGACCAGCACGCGGCTGCTGTTGATGCGGCCCAAGCCCAAACCGCGAACCGTATCACGGTGCGATTGCTTGGTACCGATCACCGAGCGCACGAGGGTCACTTTGATCTGCTTCTGAGCCATGATTTACCCCAGGATTTCTTCGACCGACTTGCCGCGCTTGGCAGCAACATCGGCCGGGGTCAGGGAAGCGCGCAGACCATTCAACGTGGCGCGAACCATGTTGTAGGGGTTGCTCGAGCCCAAGCTCTTGGCAACCACGTTACGCACACCCATCACTTCAAAAATAGCGCGCATCGGGCCGCCGGCGATAACGCCAGTACCTTCAGCAGCCGGCGAGATCAGCACGGTAGCGGCGCCATGCTTGCCAACCACGGTGTGGTGCAACGTGCCGTTCTTCAGGGCAACCTTGAACATGCCGCGACGGGCCTGTTCCATTGCCTTCTGAACGGACACCGGCACTTCACGCGCCTTGCCCTTACCCATGCCGACGCGACCATCGCCATCGCCAACCACGGTCAGCGCGGCAAAGCTCATGGTGCGACCACCCTTGACGACTTTGCTCACGCGGTTGACCGCGATCATCTTTTCGCGGAGGCCGTCATCGTTCTCTTTTTCCGCGGCGTTCTTGCCTTGTACTTTAGCCATTTGACAGATCCTCGCTTAGAACTTCAGGCCGGCTTCACGCGCGGCATCGGCCAGCGCTTTCACGCGGCCATGGTAACGAAAGCCCGAGCGATCGAAAGCGACCAGTTCGATACCGGCAGCCTTGGCTTTTTCGGCCACGCGCTTGCCGACCAGCGTCGCAGCGGCAGTGTTGCCGCCCTGACCGGTTTGGCCGGCCAGTTGCGCACGCACTTCGGCTTCCACCGTCGAGGCGCTGACCAGAACGCGATCGCCTTCCGGCGAAATGATGTTGGCGTAGATGTGCTGGTTCGAGCGGAAGACGGAGAGGCGGTGAACGCGCAACTCGTTGATCTTCCGGCGGGTCGGAACCGCACGACGCAAACGGGAAACTTTTTTGTCCATGATTCGTCCTTGCGTGCGCCGTTATTTCTTCTTGGTTTCTTTGATGACGACGCGTTCGTCCGAGTAACGCACACCCTTGCCCTTGTAGGGTTCGGGTTCGCGGTACGCGCGGATTTCAGCGGCCATCTGACCGACGACTTGCTTGTTGGCGCCCTTGATGACGATTTCCGTCTGGGTGGGGCATTCGGCCTTGATACCGGCCGGCAACTGATGCAAAACGTCGTGCGAGAAACCGAGCTGCAGCTTAACGGCATCGCCTTGGATCGAGGCGCGGTAACCCACGCCAACCAGGGTCAGCTTGCGCTCGAAGCCCTTGCTCACGCCAGTGACCATATTGGCCACCAGAGCGCGCACGGTACCCGACATGGCATTGGCGTGACGCGTTTCGTTGGCGGCGGCAAACGTGAGCTTGCCTTCGTCCAACGCAACCGTGACGTCGCCAGTCAGGGCTTGAGTCAGGGTGCCCAGCGGGCCCTTGACAATGATCTGATCCTGCTTGATGTCAGCTTCGACACCCTTCGGCAGTTCGACCGGATACTTAGCGATACGTGACATTAGAATTTCTCCTTAGGCCACGTAGCACAGCACTTCGCCGCCGACGCCGTTGGCGCGAGCCTTACGGTCGGTCATGACGCCGCGCGAGGTCGAAACGATAGCCACGCCCAGGCCGTTCATGACCTGAGGAATGCTGGTACGGCCCTTGTAGATACGCAGACCGGGGCGCGAAACGCGTTCAATGCGCTCGATAACCGGACGGCCAGCGTAGTACTTCAGGGTGATCTCGAGCTCAGGCTTGGCCTGGGTGCCCTTGATTTCAAAGCTGTCGATGTAGCCTTCGTCTTTCAGCACAGCGGCAATAGCCGCCTTCAGCTTCGAGGAGGGCATGCTCACCGTAACTTTGTCCACTTGCTGCGCATTGCGAATGCGGGTCAGCATATCGGCGATGGGATCGCTCATGCTCATAATGTATCTCCTACCAGCTGGCCTTGGTGATGCCGGGGATTTCGCCCTTCATCGCCATTTCACGCAGTTTGTGACGCGTCAGGCCGAACTTGCGGAACACACCGCGCGGACGACCGGTGACCACGCAACGGTTACGTTGGCGCGTCGGATTGGCATTGCGCGGCAGCTGTTGCAGCTTGAGCCGAGCTTGGTAACGTTCTTCGTCGGTCTTCGACTGGTCGTCGATGATCGCCTTCAACTCAGCACGCTTGCCAGCGAACTTGTCAGCCAGCTTGGCGCGCTTGATGTCGCGATTGATGAGGGAAAGTTTTGCCACGTCATCAGCCCCTTAGTTACGGAACGGGAAGCTGAAGGCCGTCAACAGCGCCTTGGCTTCTTCGTCGGTCTTCGCGGAGGTGGTGATGCTGATGTTCAGCCCACGCAGCGCGTCGATCTTGTCGTACTCGATTTCGGGGAAAATGATCTGCTCTTTCACCCCGATGTTGTAGTTGCCGCGGCCGTCAAATGCACGACCCGAGATACCACGGAAGTCGCGCACACGAGGCAGCGCGACCGCAACGAGGCGATCCAGGAATTCATACATGCGTTGACCACGCAGCGTGACCATGCAACCAATCGGGTAGTTTTCGCGGATCTTGAAACCGGCGATAGCCTTCTTGGTCTTCGTCACGACAGGCTTTTGGCCAGCAATCTTGGTCAGGTCCGACACCGCGTGTTCGATAACCTTCTTATCGGACACGGCTTCCGAGACACCCATGTTCAGGGTGATCTTGGTGATGCGCGGCACTTCCATGACGCTCTTGTAGCCAAACTTGGCCTGCAGGTCGCCAGCGACCTTGCTCTTGTAGAAATCTTGCAAACGAGACATGTCTGTCGCCCCTTACGCCTTGGCGCCGACAACGGCACCATTGGAACGGAACACGCGGACCTTGCGACCTTCGACATCTTGAACGCCCACGCGGTCGCCACGACCGGTTGCGGGGTTGAAGAGCGCCACATTCGAGATGTGGATCGGCATGGTCTTTTCGACAATCCCGCCCGGGTTGTTAGCCATCGGGTTGGCTTTCACGTGCTTTTTGACGATGTTGACGCCTTCGACCAGAACGTGGTCGGCATCAACACGAGCCAGCACGGTACCGCGACGCTTCTTGTCGCGGCCGGTCAGGACGATGACTTCGTCGCCTTTACGAATGTTGTTCATCGTAGGGCTCCTTACAGCACTTCCGGGGCCAGCGACACGATCTTCATGAACTTCTCGGTACGCAGTTCACGCGTAACGGGTCCGAAGATGCGGGTGCCGATGGGCTCCAGCTTGGCGTTGAGCAACACGGCGGCATTGCCACCGAACTTAATCAGCGAACCGTCTTTACGGCGCACGCCCTTGGCGGTACGAACCACCACGGCATTGTAAATTTCGCCTTTCTTGACGCGTCCGCGCGGAGCCGCATCTTTGACGCTCACCTTGATGATGTCGCCGATACCGGCATAACGGCGCTTGGAGCCACCGAGCACCTTAATGCACATGACATGACGCGCACCAGTGTTATCGGCCACGTCCAGCGTGGTCTGCATTTGGATCATGATTTTTCCTGTTCCAACTTAACTGGAAATACTGTTTTCCCGGGGTTTTCCCCCCGAGGAACTCTGCAATTCCTGCCAGTTTTGGTCCCGTCAGGTCTGCCGCCCTGCTTTATGTGTTGTAGCGCTAGAGCTTTCGCTCTACCTCTGCAACTGGTTGGCAACGCAACGACCCTGGGTTGAAATCCTGCGGGTATTCCCCCAACACGCCGGCGAGTTTTCGAAACAACTTTCGGTGAACTCAATCGACAATCTGGGAAAGCTGATCATTCTAGCGTGGTTAAATTTTGAGCGCAAGCACTTTGTTGGAATGACGCACAAAACACCACACCCCCTCTATGAGGGGAACGGTTTTCGAGCCATCCGCCCCTTATTTGTTGCGGTAAAAGCCCTTCTCCCAGGCATCGTGGTTGGCCTTGCCGCGACGGATTTCGTCCGTGAACGGGGCCGCCCTTAGCACCAGGCGATTCAGCCATTTTACCGGAACCCGGCACGGCCGTTCAAAGTCCACGAACAACACGGCGCGCAAGCCGTCCGTATCGTTGTGCACCTGGTGGGGATACAGGTCGTCAAACACGACGGCGCGGCCTTCCCGCCAGGAGTAGCGTTCGCCCCCGACCTCGATCCAACACCGGTCCGCGGGCTCGGGCACGACCAGCCCAAGGTGCAGGCGCAGGACGCCGTTGTAGGGGCCGGTGTGCAGCGGGATCCTCTTGCCGGGTTCGAGGATCGAGAAGAAGGCGCTGCGGATGCCCGGGATTCCCTCCAGCGCCCGGGCCGTCGCCGGACAACTGGCCAGGTTGCGCTCGGAGCGCAGGCCGTAACCCATGAAAAGGAACGTCTTCCATTGGTCGTCCGACGTGATCATGCCCACATCGGGGGAGATCTCGTGGAAGGCGGGCAGTTGCTGCCGATGGCCCAGCAGTGCCGTCAATTCGGCGCGGATGGCAGGCGTCTGGACCTCCAGGGCGGTGATCCACGGGAATTGGCTGTTTTGGAAGATGGGGCGGTCCCCCACCAGCGACGCCTGGGCGATCCGATGGCGCAGCCAATCGATGAAGCGGAACAACACGCGGGAATAGAGACTGGGCTTGCCTGCGGGACGCGCGTCGGCGGGTTGCACGATGGATTCGGTGTTCGTCAGCCAAAGAGCCCCATTGTCGCCATGCGGACCGGGGCTTGCAAGACGGGCCGCCGGGCGCCCCCCCCGATTGGCCCCCGATTGGCCCCAGGTTCGCGCGCGGGAGTGGCCCTCCCTGGCGCGCATAAGCTGGTTTAGACTGGCGCGGGCGACAGCGGTCGCACTCCACTTCCATTTCGCAAGGAACGACAGGCATGTATGAACAGTTGGCGCTGTATATCGACGGCGAATTCATCTCCGGCGAGGGTAGGCGCACCCAGGACGTCATCAACCCGGCCACGCTGGAAGTGCTTGGCCAGCTGCCTCACGCCACCGAAGCGGATCTGGACCGCGCGCTAGCCGCCGCCCAGCGCGCGTTCGAGTCCTGGAAGAAGTCTTCCCCGATGGACCGTTCCGCCATCCTGCGCAAGGTCGCCACGCTGTCGCGCGAGCGCGCCAAGGAAATCGGCCGCAACATGACGCTGGACCAGGGCAAGCCGCTGGCCGAAGCCGTGGGCGAAGTCACCTCCTGCGCCGAGCACGCCGACTGGCATGCCGAAGAATGCCGCCGCATCTACGGCCGCGTCGTGCCGCCCCGCAACCCGGACGTGCGCCAGTTCGTCGTGCGCGAACCCATCGGCGTCTGCGCCGCCTTCACGCCCTGGAACTTCCCGTACAACCAGGCCATCCGCAAGATCGCCGCCGCGCTCGGCGCCGGCTGCACAGTGGTGCTGAAAGGCCCGGAAGATTCGCCCAGCGCCGTCATGGCGATTGCCCGCATGTTCCATGACGCCGGCCTGCCCAAGGGCTGCCTGAACATCGTCTGGGGCGAGCCCGCCAAGATCTCCGACTACCTGATCCGTTCGCCGATCGTGCGCAAGGTGTCGTTCACCGGTTCCGTGCCGGTGGGCAAGCAGCTGGCCGCCCTGGCCGGCGCGCACATGAAGCGCGTCACGATGGAATTGGGCGGCCATTCGCCCGTGCTGGTGTTCGACGACGCCGATGTCGAGCGCGCCGCCGAGATGCTGGCGAAGTTCAAGGTCCGCAACGCAGGCCAGGTCTGCGTGTCACCCACCCGCTTCTACGTGCAGGAAGGCGCCTACGAGCAATTCCTGGCGCGCTTCTCGGACGTGCTGAAGAACATCAAGGTCGGCGACGGGCTGGAAGCCGGCACCGACATGGGCCCGCTGGCCCATGAGCGCCGCGTGCCCGCCATGAGCGCCTTCATCGACGACGCCAAAAAGCATGGCGGCAAGGTCGTGGTCGGCGGCGGCCCGCTGGACCGCAAGGGCTTCTTCTTCGCCCCCACGGTCGTGACGGACCTGCCCGACGACTCCATGCTGATGACCGAAGAGCCCTTTGGCCCGGTCGCGCCGGTTGTCCGCTTCAAGGACACCGACGAGGTGCTGCGCCGCGCCAACAGCCTGCCGTTCGGCCTGTCGTCCTACGTATTCACGAACTCGCTGAAGACGGCCACGAAAGTCTCGAACGGCCTGGAAGCCGGCATGGTCAACATCAATCACTTCGGCAGCGCGCTGGCAGAGACGCCGTTTGGCGGCATCAAGGACAGCGGCATCGGCAGCGAAGGCGGCCTGGAAACGTTCGACGGCTACCTGGTCACGAAATTCATCACGCACATCTGACCGCTAGCCCGCAACACCGTAAAGCCCCGCCGTTCGGTTCGCGGGGCTTTTTTTCGTCTTCGGACCGGCAGAGACGCCTGCCGGGGATTCAAGCCTGCGCGGCCTCGACCTGCAGGCCCGCCGCCTTCCACTCCGGGAAGCCGGCATCCAGCCGGCGCGCCGGCACGCCATGCGCGCGTAGCGCCGCCACGGCGTCGGAGGACAGCACGCAGTACGGTCCGCGGCAATAGGCGACGATATCGGCGCCGGCGGGCACCTCGGCCAAGCGGCGCTTCAGGTCTTCGGTGGGGATGTTGATGGCGCCCGGCAAATGGCCTTGCGCGAACTCCTCGGGCGGACGCACGTCCAGCAGCACGACGCTGCCGCTGTCCAGCAGGCCCAGCAACTCTTCGATGGAGATGCCGTCCAGGCGGTTGCGCTGATGGATGCTGTCGGCGATGACGTCCCGGATCTCGGCATGCTGATGTTCGGCGTAGCCGCGCAGCGCGGCCAGAAGCGGCGCGATCGGTCCCGCCCCTAGCCGATAGAGCACCCGCTTGCCGTCGCGCCGGGTCTGCACGAAGCCGGCGCGGCGCAGGTGCTGCAGATGCTGAGACGTGTTGGCGACCGAGAGCCCTGATAGCTCGGCCAGCCGCTCGACCGCGCGTTCGCCCTGCGCGATGTGTTCGAGCAAGGCCAGGCGGTGGGCTTGCCCCAGGGTCTTGGCGATCTCGGCAAGCGCGTCGAAGCGCTGGGAGGGTTGCGGGATGTCCGTCGGATTCATTGACACGACGATATCATCACTCTAACATTCAATCAATAAATTGAATGACATAAACCAGGGGGGTCTCTCCATGAACCCAGCAGTCCTTGAATTCATCCAATGCGCCGTGCTGATCGGCGTGGGGGCCACGCTGGTGATGGACCTGTGGGCGATAGTCATCAAGCGCTGTTTCGGCATCCCGTCCCTGAACTTCGCGATGGTGGGCCGTTGGATCGGGCACCTGCCCCGCGGCCGCTTCCGCCACGAGAACATGGCTCGGTCGGCGCCTGTGCGTGGCGAAGCGTGGCTGGGCTGGGGCGCGCATTACGCCATCGGCATCGTCTTCGCGGCCATGCTGCTGGCCGTCGTGGGCATCCCCTGGACGCTGCGCCCCACGCTGGCGCCCGCCCTGCTCTTCGGCATCCTGAGCGTCGCCGCGCCATTCTTCATCTTGCAACCGGGCATGGGCGCCGGCATCGCGGCCAGCAAGACGCCGCGCCCCAACACGGCACGCCTGCGCAGCCTGATGGCGCACGCCGTGTTCGGCGTCGGCCTATACGTGACGACGTGGACACTGATGCATTTCTACGGCGGCTGACGCCTCCCGGCGCGCCCTACGAGCTTGCGCGCAGGTCCCGCGGCGTCATGCCGAAGCGCCGCTTGAACAGGCGGCTGAAATGCGAGGGGTGTGAAAAACCCACCTGATAGGCCAGTTCGGCAATGCTGCGGTGGCGGTGCTGCGGATTCAGCAGCAGCTCGCGGCACTTGTCCAGGCGTTGATCGAAAATGAAGGACTCGGCCGACAGGCCGCCCGCGCGCAGGATGCGGTGCAGGTAGGCCACCGACACGCCGCATCCTTGCGCCACCGCCTGCGGCGACAATGCCGGGTCGGCCAGATGCTGCCGGATATACGCCAATACGCGCTGCCGGTGCGCCACCGTCACGCTGCTGTCGGACTCCGACGCATGGCCCTGCCCCGATTGCACCAGGAACAGCACGATCAGGTCGATCAAGCGCTCGCCCAACTCGGTCACTTCGGTATCCGACCAGCCGCCCATCCCCTTGAACAGGTGGTCCATATAGCTGGCCAGCATCGCGCCGCGCGGGGACCCGTCGTCGACGCGCAGCTTGTAGAAGGCGCCGATGCGGGAATCGCGCTGCGACAACGCGCTGCGCGGAAAAGACACGCTCAGGCTGCGGTAGCCGGACGCCCCCAACGCCGTCGCCTGGTAAGGCAGGCTCTGGTTCATCAGGTACACGCAACCGGGCTCCACCTGGAACTCGCGGCCCTGCTGCCGCACGGCCAGCGGACCGGCCAGCGGCAGCCCAAAGGTATAGAACTCCTGGTCCAGCCGCGACACATTGCCCGCCGTGCGCTCCAGCTTCTGTCCCTGATAGTGCAGGTCATTGAATTGCAGGCTGGCGCGGCGCGCGTAGCGCACATGCCCGGCGAAATGGCTGGGCATGCCCCCGTGCACCTCGAACGGACCAAAAGCGTCCGACAATGCCGCGCGCCATTGCTCGCGCCGGTCAGCGCCGGCGCTGGCCGAAATGGCAAATTCCGTATCGGGCATGGCGCGGTCTCCTGTACGCGGGGGGAAGCGCAATTTGATCTTGCGTCTACAACTTCTTGACTCACCCTGCTTTGGGGTGCGCAGCGCATTGTGGATGCGTTTGGCGCAAGTCTATAGTCAGCCCGATAAGCACACAACCTGGACAACCCGGGAGGAGACTCATGGCCCACGCGCCTGCAACGGCCGCCCGCCACACGCCCGCTTCGCGCTACTTGCGCTGCGAAGGCCGCGAGCTGCATCTGACCGAATGGGGCAAGGCCGACGCGCCCCCCGTCGTCATGTGGCATGGCCTGGCCCGCACCGGCCGCGACTTCGACGAACTGGCGAACGCGCTGGCGGACGACTACCGCGTCATCTGCCCCGACACGATCGGCCGCGGCCTGTCGCAATGGAGCCCCGATCCGGTCGGCGAATACCGGCTGGACTTCTACGCGCGCCTTGCCTGCGCCCTGGCCGACGGCTTGTCCCTTGCCCGCCTGCGCTGGGTCGGCACGTCGATGGGCGGCGCCACCGGCATGCATGCCGCGGCCACGACGCTACGCGGCCGGATCTCGCACCTGGTCGTCAACGACATCGGACCCGAGCTGCCGCAGCCGGCCATCGACCGCATCCTGGCGTATGCGGGCAACCCGCCCGCATTCGACACCGTCACCGAACTGGAGGCCTGGCTGCGCGTCGCCTACAAGCCCTATGGCTGGCAAAGCGACGAGCAATGGCGCCGGATGGCCGAGACGTCGATGCGGCGGCTGCCCGATGGCCGCGTCACCGCGCATTACGATCCAGCCATCGTCGGCCAGTTCAGCCATCACCCCGGCGACTATGACCGGTGGAGCGGCTACGACTCGCTGCGCCTGCCGGTGCTGCTGCTGCGTGGCGCCGAATCCGATCTGCTGTTGCCCGACGTCGCCGATGCGATGACGCGGCGCGGACCGTGCGCGCAACGCATCGACTTTCCCGATTGCGGCCACGCGCCGGCGCTGAACGTGGCGCCGCAGATCGAGGCCATCCGCCGGTTCCTGGCCACGCCGGACCCCTTGCATGACCATACCGCGGCCGTGCGCGCCCGCCGATAACAGGAGACATCCATGAATCGCATTCTGCTTGCCGCGCTGGCGGCCCTTTGCATGAATTCCGCAGTGGCCGCGAAGGACTTCGTCGTCGCCCACGTCTACGACAAGACCGGTCCGCTGGAGGCCTACGCCAAACAGACGCAGAACGGGCTGATGCTGGGCCTGGAGTACGCCACGCAGGGCACCATGACGGTGGCCGGCCGCAAGATCCGCGTGATCGAAAAGGACAACCAGGGCAAGCCCGACGTGGCGCGTGCGCAGCTGGCGTCCGCCTATGCCGACGACAACGCCGACATCGCCGTCGGCCCCACCTCGTCGGGCGTTGCATTGGCCATGCTGCCGATCGCTGAAGAGTACGAAAAGATCCTGCTGGTGGAGCCTGCCGTGGCGGACTCCATCACAGGCGAAAAGTGGAACAAGTACATCTTCCGCACCGGCCGCAATTCGTCGCAGGACGCGATCGCCAACGCGGTGGCCTTCGACCAGGCCGGCACCTCGATTGCCATGCTGGCGCAGGACTATGCCTTCGGCCGCGACGGTGTGAAGGCCTTCAAGGGCGCGCTGAAGAACGCCAAGATCGTGCACGAGGAATACCTGCCCGCCAACGCCACCGACTTCACCGCCGGCGCGCAGCGCCTGTTCGACGCGTTGAAGGACAAGCCCGGCCGCAAGATCATCTTCATCCTGTGGGCCGGCGCGGGCAACCCGTTCAAGATCGCCGATCTGGATCCCAAGCGCTTCGGCATCGAAATCGCGACGGGCGGCAACACGCTGGCCGCGATGACGCCGCTGAAATCGCTGGCCGGCATGGAAGGCGCCACCTATTACTACTACGGCATCCCCAAGAATCCGATCAACGACTGGCTGGTCGCTGAACACCAGAAGCGCTACGGCCAACCGCCGGACTTCTTCACGGCCGGCGGCATGTCGTCCGGCATCGCCATCGTGGCGGCGCTGAACAAGACCGCGGGCAACTCCGACACCGACACGCTCATCAAGGCGATGGAAGGCATGAGCTTCGACACGCCCAAGGGCAAGATGACGTTCCGGCCCGAAGACCACCAGGCCATGCAATCCATGTACCACTTCCGCATCAAGAGCGACCCCTCGGTGCCGTGGGCGGTGCAGGACCTGGTCAAGGAAATCACGCCCGACCAGATGGCCGTGCCGATTCAGAACAAACGCTGAAGGCGCGCCGCTGCGATGTTGGAAACCCAGTCGCTCACGATCCGTTTCGGCGGGCACGTGGCCGTCAACGATGTCAGCTGCCGTTACGCGCCTGGCACATTGACCGCCATCGTCGGCCCGAACGGCGCGGGCAAGACCACGTACTTCAACTTGATCTCCGGCCAGCTGCGCGCAAGCGCGGGATCGGTGCGGCTGAACGGCCGCGACCTGACCTCGCTGCCGGCGCCGGCACGCATGCACGCCGGCCTGGGCCGCGCGTTCCAGCTGACGCAGCTGTTCCCGCGCCTGTCCGTGCATGAGAACGTGCGGCTGGCGCTGCAATCGCGCCAGCAAGGCATGAGCTGGCGCCAGATCCGTTTCTGGCGAACCTGGGACGATGACCGCGAGCTGCTGGTGCGCGCCGATGCGTTGCTGGAACGTACCCGGCTGTCCGCGCGGCGCGACCAGGCCGCCGCCGACCTGCCGCATGGCGATCAGCGCAAGCTGGAGATCGCGATGCTGATCGCGCTGGAACCGCAGGTCTTCATGTTCGATGAACCCACGGCGGGCATGAGCGTGGACGATGTGCCCGTCGTGCTGGAACTGATCCGCGAGATCAAGAACGATCCGTCCAAGACGATCCTGCTGGTGGAGCACAAGATGGATGTGGTGCGCGAACTGGCCGACCGGATCGTCGTGCTGCACAACGGCCAGTTGATGGCGGACGGCGACCCCGCCACCGTCATCGCGTCCCCCGTCGTGCAGCAAGCCTATCTGGGCATCAGCCCGACGGAGCAACAGGCATGACGGCCCCGCTGCTGGAACTCAAGGGCGTGCACACGCATATCGGCGCGTACCACATCCTGCATGGTGTGGACCTGGCCGTGCCGCCTGCCGCCGTGACCATGCTGCTGGGCCGCAACGGCGCCGGCAAGACGACAACGCTGCGCACGATCATGGGCTTGTGGCGCGCCTCGCAAGGGCAAATCGCGTTCGACGGCATGCCCATCGGCGGCCCGGACACGCGCAAGTCGCCTCCCGACATGGCGCGCATGGGCATGGCCTATGTGCCCGAGAACATGGGCATCTTCGCCGACCTGTCGGTCAAGGAGAACATCCTGCTGGCGGCTCGCCAGGCCCGAAGCGCCGAGCAGCTCGACACTGCGCGGCTGGAATGGATCTTCGGCTTCTTCCCCGCGCTGAAGAAGTTCTGGCTGCACCCCGCCGGCAAGCTGTCGGGCGGACAGAAGCAGATGCTGGCGGTGGCCCGCGCCATCATCGAACCCCGCCGGCTGCTGCTGATCGACGAGCCCAGCAAAGGGCTGGCGCCCGCCATCGTGCAGAACATGATCGACGCCTTCATCGAACTCAAGCAGGCGGCCACCACCATCCTGCTGGTCGAACAGAACTTCAACTTCGCGCAACGGGTCGGCGACCACGTCGCGGTCATGGACAACGGCCAAGTCGTCCACGCCGGCGGCATGCGCCAGCTTGCCGAAGACGACGCGCTACAGACACGCCTGCTGGGCCTGTCGCTGGGAAGCCACCAATGAGCACCATCGATATCGATACGCCGCTGCCGCGCACGCGCGCGGACCTGCGCCCCGTCCTGCTGGTGGCAGCGCTGGCCGCCATCGCCTTGCCGCTGGTGGGTTCCTTTTCAACCTGGGTCACCTTGACGCTCGCGGGCCTGGCGATGGGCATGATCATCTTCATCGTGGCTTCGGGCATGACGCTGGTGTTCGGTCTGATGGACGTCCTGAACTTCGGGCACGGCCTCTTCATCGCCATTGGCGCCTACATGGCGGCGACGGTGCTGGGCGGCATGGCCGACTGGACCCAGACGGGCAGCCTGTGGATGAACCTGGCCGCGGTGCTGCCGGCCATGATCGTGGGCATGCTGGTAGCGGGCGCCGTGGGCCTGGCGTTCGAACGCGTGATCGTGCGGCCGGTGTACGGGCAGCACCTGAAACAGATCCTCATCACGATGGGCGGCATGATCATCGGCGAAGAAATCATCAAGATGATCTGGGGCCCGCAGACCCTGTCGCTGCCGCTGCCCGAAGCGCTGCGCGGCGCATTCCTGCTGGGCGACGCGGCGATCGAGAAGTTCCGGATCGTCGCGTTGGTCGTGGGCGTCCTTGTGCTGGGCGGCATGCTGTGGCTGCTGAACCGCACCAAGCTGGGCCTGCTGATCCGCGCCGGCGTGGAAGACCGCGAGATGGTGGAAAGCCTGGGCTACCGCATCCGGCACCTCTTCGTGGGCGTGTTCGTCGCCGGATCGATGCTCGCCGGGCTGGGCGGCGTACTGTGGGGCATGTACCAGCAATCGGTGGTGCCGCAGCTGGGCGCGCAAGTCAACGTGCTGATCTTCATCGTGATCATGATCGGCGGCCTGGGCTCGACCGTAGGGTGCCTGATCGGTGCGCTGCTGGTAGGCCTGATGGCCAACTACACCGGCTTCCTGATGCCCAAGGCCGCCCTGTTCTCCAACATCGCCCTGATGGTCGCCATTTTGTTGTGGCGCCCGCAAGGCGTGTATCCGGTCACGAACCGCTAGGAACCGCCGCCATGTCTTTCCGCCTGCTCTCCGGCGACCCGCCGCGCAGCACCTTCCTGGCGCTGGTGCTGATCGCGGTCGTCGCCCTGCTGGCCGCCGCGCCCTTCCTTTTCCCCGGACCCAAATCGCTGGCGGTGGCCGCCAAGATCCTGGTGTTCGTGATCCTGGTCGCCAGTTACGACCTGCTGCTGGGTTACACGGGCATCGTGAGCTTCGCGCACACCATGTTCTTCGGCATCGGCGCCTACGGCGTGGCGATCGCCAGCATCCGGATGGAGCCTGGCTGGACCGCGGTGTTCGCGGGCGTCGGCGGGGCGTTAGCGGTGTCGCTCGCCTTCGCGTTGCTGATCGGCCTGGCCAGCCTGCGCGTGCGCGCCATCTTCTACGCGATGATCACGCTGGCGGTCGCGGCCGCTTTCCAGACCTTGGTGTCGCAACTGTCGGACGTGACCGGCGGCGAAGACGGCTTGAACTTCAAAGTGCCGCAGATGCTGCGGCCTGCATTCCGACCGCTGTCGGAACCGCTGTTCGGCGTCACCGTCGACGGCCGCATCATCACGTACTACCTGATCGCCGCGGTCTGCGTCGTGCTGTTCCTGATGTTGCTGCGCATCGTGAATTCGCCGTTCGGCCGCGTGCTGCAAGCCATTCGCGAGAACCCGTTCCGCGCCGAGGCAATCGGCTACCGCACCGTGCTGTACCGCAGCCTGTCCAATCTGCTGGCGGCAGCCTTCGCCACGCTGGCCGGCGCGATGTACGCGCTTTGGCTGCGCTACAACGGCCCGGACACGTCCCTGTCGTTCGAGATCATGCTGAACATCCTGCTGATGCTTGTGATCGGGGGTATGGGGACCATGTATGGCGCGGTGGTGGGCGCGAGCCTGTTCGTGTTCGCGCAGAGCTATCTGCAGGACGGCCTGCATGTGATCCACGACGCGGTGTCGGGCGTGGCGCCGCTGGCCCTGCTGTTCGAACCGGACCGCTGGCTGCTGTGGCTGGGGATCCTGTTCGTAGTGTCGGTGTACTACTTCCCGACCGGCATCGCCGGCCGGCTGCGCGAGTTGGCGCGGCGGCGTTGATCGCTGGGGAATGACGCTTGGGAAGTCGCGCTATTTCCCGCTCTGGCGCAAGGTATCGGCTTCGCGCCGCAAGCTGTCGACGCGCCGCTGCATCTCGTCGATCTTGCCGCGGTCCAGCTGCGATCCCCCAGGCGTGGGCGCCAACGGCCGCATCGTTGAACCCGAGTTCAAAGGCATCATGGCCGGCGGCGCCGTTGCGGCATCCACGGGTTTCTGGTTAAGCAGCCGCTCAAGCAGCCGCAGTTGATCGCGCTGCCCCTGCAGCGCTTGCTCTTGCTGCGACAGGGCCTGTTCGCCTTCGTCGTCGGTGCCGAAAATGGCCGCATGGTCGCGTGATCCTGGCGGCAACTTGACGCGCGGTTCCGGCCCGGCGTTCAAGACGTTCTTGCCTGCGCGCGCGTCGTCGACGGGCGAGACCGCCGTGACCTCGGCGCCTGCGCCGGCGCCTTGCCCGCTGGCTGCCCCCGCCATGCACAGCGCAACGCCAAGCAGGCCGGCGCCGAACGTACTGCGTAAGATTTCTTTTACCCGCATCGCAGGAATCTCCAGGGCGAAAAAAAACGGCAAGGGGGTTAGCCCTTGCCGTTTTATATCAGAACGGCGAACCGTTCCGATGCACTACTTAGATGATACGTGCGGCTTCAACCAGACGCACCACACGCCACGACTTCGAGCGCGAGATGGGACGGCCTTCAGCGATTTCAACCGTATCGCCTTCGTTGAATTGGTTCGATTCATCATGTGCCTTGTACTTCGCGGAGCGCACGATGATCTTGCCGAAGATGGGGTGCTTGACGCGGCGCTCGACGAGCACAACGACAGTCTTGTCCATCTTGTTGCTGACGACCTTGCCAACCAGCGTACGCTGGCGCTTGGCCACTTGGGTGTTTTGAGTTTCGCTCATGTTTATTTCCCTGCCTTCTCGGTCAGCAAGGTACGAACGCGCGCGATGTCGCGACGCACGTTGCGCAGCTGGCTGGTGTTGGCCAGTTGCTGCGTGGCCTTCTGCATACGCAGACCGAATTGTGCCTTCAGCAGGCTTTCGAGCTCTTTGCCGAGCTCGGCGGCGTCTTTCGAACGGAGTTCGCTAGCTTTCATGTTAGTACTCCTTAAGCACCGATATGACGCGCGACGAACGTGGTCGAAATCGGCAGCTTGGCAGCGGCCAGGCGGAAAGCTTCACGCGCGATCTCTTCGCTCACACCTTCCATTTCGTAGAGCACTTTGCCGGGCTGAATTTCAGCGACCCAGTACTCAGGATTACCCTTACCGTTACCCATGCGGACTTCGGCGGGCTTTTGCGAGATGGGCTTATCCGGGAAAATGCGAATCCAGATACGGCCGCCACGCTTGATGTGACGATTGATAGCACGACGAGCGGCTTCGATCTGGCGAGCGGTCAGACGGCCACGGCCGGTGGCCTTCAGACCGAATTCGCCGAACGACACGTGGGTACCACGAGTCGCCAGACCGGTGTTGCGGCCCTTCTGCTCTTTGCGATACTTTCTGCGAGAGGGTTGCAGCATGGTTATTCTCCTTCAGGCGCCGGAGCAGCGTCCGCCTTGCGGGGACCACCACGACCACGACCACCCGGACGACCGGTGCGAGCACCGTCCGGACGATCACCACGCGGAGCGCGGCGCGGACGACGTTCTTCTTCGCGCGGGGCAGCGGTTTCCGGCGGCAATTCGCCGTTAGCCAGCATGTCGCCCTTGTAGACCCAGACCTTGATGCCAATCACGCCATACGTGGTGTGGGCTTCGGAGGTGCCGTAGTCAATGTTGGCCTTGAGGGTGTGCAGCGGCACACGGCCTTCGCGATACCACTCGGTGCGAGCAATTTCGATACCGTTCAGACGGCCCGCGCTCATGATCTTGATGCCTTGGGCACCCAGACGCATCGCGTTTTGCATCGCGCGCTTCATTGCGCGACGGAACATGATGCGCTTCTCGAGCTGTTGCGAAATCGAGTCGGCGATCAGTTGAGCATCGGTTTCCGGCTTGCGGATTTCCTCGATGTTGACGTGCACAGGCACGCCCATCAGACGCTGCAGATCGGCCTTCAGGTTTTCGATGTCCTCGCCGCGCTTGCCGATCACCACGCCCGGACGAGCCGAGTAGACGGTGATGCGGGCATTCTTGGCCGGACGCTCGATGATCACGCGACCAACGGAGGCGCTCTTGAGCTTCTTTTTCAGGTACTCGCGAACGCGAATGTCTTCGGCAAGCATCGTGCCGAAGGCCTTGTCGTCGGCGAACCAACGCGAGGACCAATTACGGGTGACCGCGAGACGGAACCCAGTGGGGTGAATTTTCTGACCCATCGTGACTCCTTAAGCTCCGACCTTGACCGTGATATGGCAGGTCTGCTTCTCGATACGGTTGCCGCGGCCCTTGGCGCGAGCGGAGAAGCGCTTCATCGACTGAGCCTTGTCCACAAAAATCGTGGTGACTTTCAGTTCGTCGATATCGGCGCCGTCGTTGTGCTCGGCGTTGGCGATGGCGGACTCGACAGCCTTCTTCAGGATGACGGCAGCCTTCTTCGGCGAGAAGGTGAGGATTTCCAGGGCACGGCCGACCTTCTGACCACGGATCAAGTCCGCAACCAGACGGGTCTTCTGTGCCGAGATGTGCACCCCACGGATAATGGCAGTAGTTTCCATCGCTTACCTCTTCGCCTTCTTGTCCGCAGCGTGGCCCTTGAACGTACGGGTCAGCGCGAACTCGCCCAGCTTGTGACCGACCATGTTCTCGTTGATATACACGGGGACATGTTGCTTGCCGTTGTGCACAGCGATCGTCAGACCGATGAACTCGGGCAGGATCGTGGAGCGACGCGACCAGGTCTTGATCGGCTTCTTGTCTTTGCCCGCGACGGCCGTGTCCACCTTTTTGATCAGGTGAGCATCGACAAACGGGCCTTTCTTGATCGAACGTGACATAGTGTTCGCCTCTTACTTGCGCTTGCGCCGTTGGACGATCATATTGTTCGTCCGCTTGTTGCGACGGGTCTTGAAACCCTTCGCCGGAGTACCCCACGGGCTGACCGGTTCGCGTGCTTCACCGGTACGGCCTTCACCGCCACCGTGCGGGTGATCCACCGGGTTCATGGCAACGCCACGGACCGTCGGGCGGATACCACGCCAACGCATTGCACCGGCCTTGCCGATTTGGCGCAGGCTGTGTTCTTCGTTACCGACTTCACCAATGGTGGCGCGGCATTCGATGTGCACACGGCGGACTTCACCCGAGCGCAGACGAACCTGAGCGTAGATGCCTTCGCGAGCCAGCAGGACGGCGGAAGCGCCAGCCGAGCGGACCATCTGAGCACCCTTGCCAGGCAGCATTTCGACGCAGTGAATCGTCGTACCCACCGGGATGTTGCGGATCGGCAGCGTGTTGCCGGCGCGGATCGGGGCTTCAATACCCGACAGCACCGTGGCACCCACTTCCAGACCACGCGGAGCGATGATGTAACGACGTTCGCCGTCGGCGTAGCACAGCAGAGCGATGTGCGCCGTACGGTTGGGGTCATATTCCAGACGCTCAACCTTCGCCGGGATACCGTCCTTGTCACGACGGAAGTCGACCAAGCGGTAGTGTTGCTTGTGACCGCCGCCACGATGGCGGATCGTGATGTGACCGTTGTTGTTACGGCCAGAACCACGGGTCTTCTTTTCCAGCAGCGGCGCGTAGGGCTCACCCTTGTGCAGGTTGGGACTAACAACCTTCACCATGCCACGGCGGCCGGCCGAAGTCGGCTTAACTTTTACGAGGGCCATTTACTTCACCTCCGCAAAGTCGATTTCCTGGCCGTCCTTGAGCGACACGTAAGCCTTGCGCTCATTACGGCGACGGCCAACGAATCGGCCAAAGCGCTTGACTTTGCCCTTACGGTTGAGGACCTGCACGGACTCGACCTGCACCTTGAAGAGCAGTTCGACGGCAGCCTTGATTTCCGGCTTGGTAGCGTCAGCCACGACACGGAAAGCGACTTGCTGATTCTTCTCAGCGACGAACGTGGCCTTTTCGGTCACGATCGGAGCCAGAATGACTTGCATCAAGCGTTCAGCGTTCATCCCAGCATCTCCTCGAGTTGAGCGATGGCCGGCTTGGTGATCAGCACTTTCTTGTAGTGGACCAGCGACAACGGATCGGCATAACGGGGCTCGACAACAGCAACGTGCGGCAGGTTGCGGGTGGCGAGGTAAACATTCTCATCAACGCTGTCGGTGATGATCAGGACCGAGTCCAGGCCCAGGCTCTTCAGCTTTGCGGCTGCGTCCTTGGTCTTGGGCGATTCCAGATCGAACGATTCGACAACAGCGATGCGGTCTTCGCGAGCCAGTTGCGACAGGATCGAACGGATCCCGGCGCGGTACATCTTCTTGTTGACCTTCTGGCTGAAGTTCTCTTCGGGCGAGTTCGGGAAAATCCGACCACCGCCACGCCACAGAGGCGACGAAGTCATACCAGCGCGTGCGCGGCCGGTACCCTTCTGGCGCCAGGGCTTCTTGGTCGAGTGCTTAACTTCGGCACGATCCTTCTGAGCGCGGTTGCCGGCACGGGCATTGGCTTGGAAAGCCACCACGATCTGATGAATCAGCGCTTCGTTGAAGTCACGGCCGAAGATCGTATCGGGCGCGCTGAACGTAGCAGCGGCCTGACCTTGGTCGTTCAGGAGCTTGAGATCCATTTACTTACGCTCCCTTCTTGGCCGGGGCCTTGATGGCCGGGCGCACGACGATGTCGGCGCCAGCGTGGCCGGGGACAGCGCCCTTGACCAGCAACAGGCCACGCTCAACGTCAACGCGAACGACGTCGAGGTTTTGAACGGTGCGGGTGACATCACCCAGGTGACCAGCCATGCGCTTACCCGGGAAAATACGGCCCGGATCTTGTGCTTGACCAATCGAGCCGGGAACGCGGTGCGAACGGGAGTTACCGTGCGAAGCGCGTTGCGAACCGAAGTGGTGACGCTTGATGGTACCGGCGAAGCCTTTACCAATGGTCGTGCCCGTCACGTCGACCTGTTGGCCGGCTTCGAACACGGATTCCACGGCGATCACGGAACCGGCCGCAAATTCAGCGGCGCGAGCGGGATCAAGGCGGAATTCTTTGAGGATGCTACCGGCTTCAACGCCGGCTTTGGCGTAGTGGCCCGTTTGCGGCTGAACCACACGCGAGGCACGACGAGTGCCATAAGTCACTTGGATCGCGGCGTAGCCGTCGGTTTCCTGCGACTTAACTTGGGTCACGCGGTTGTTCGACACGTCCAGCACGGTTACCGGGATGGATTCACCTTCCTCGGTAAAAATGCGGGTCATGCCGACCTTGCGACCCACCAGCCCCAGCCGATGAGCGGCGGGCGTGGGTGTCGAATTCGACATCGTTTTCTCCATTCCCGACTGCGATTGGTCGGGGCTAATCGGGCAAAAGGTAACGGCCTTTGCCCTACGACTATGTTCAACCTGGGTCGGGGAGTAATTTGGGGGGATCAGTTGGGTTTTAGCCCATCCCGCCATCCCGTTCCCATAGTCAGTCTTGCCACAAAATGGCAAGCTTGGCATATTAGCATGATTTTCTGAGTCGGCACAAGTACTTAGCCCACTTCGGGCGTGTGCAAAGCAGCTGTTTTGCCACACTGCGGTGCAACGCTGCCAACACAGCAGAAAACCAGCCGCTACCGGGACAGTGAGCACCCGCTAACGTATAGGCCAAAAAACAAAACGGCCGTACTCCCGGAGGAATACGGCCATTCTTTTCGAACCTGCCGGCGAAGGTGGCAGGTCCGGTACGCCTTACTGCAGCGCGATTTCGACGTCGACGCCGGCCGGCAGGTCCAGACGCATCAGCGCGTCAACGGTCTTGTCGGTGGGATCAACGATGTCCATCAGGCGCTGATGGGTACGGATTTCGAACTGGTCGCGCGACGTCTTGTTGACGTGCGGCGAACGCAGGACGTCATAGCGACGGATACGCGTGGGCAGCGGCACCGGGCCGCGGACAACGGCGCCGGTACGCTTGGCGGTGTCGACGATTTCAGCGGCCGATTGATCGATCAGCTTGTAATCGAAGGCTTTCAAGCGGATACGGATCTTTTGGTTTTTCATGGCGTTTCCTAAAGAACGAGAGGCGAAGGCGACGAAGTCGCCCTCGCTGGTTGTTTGCTGCTTAAGTGATCCGAATTACTTCAGGATCTTGGCGACGACGCCGGCGCCGACGGTACGACCGCCTTCACGGATAGCGAAACGCAGGCCTTCTTCCATGGCGATCGGAGCCAACAGCTTGACCGTCATGGCCACGTTGTCGCCCGGCAGAACCATTTCCTTGTCGGCCGGCAGCTCGATCGTGCCCGTCACGTCCGTCGTGCGGAAGTAGAACTGGGGACGATAGCCCTGGAAGAACGGAGTGTGACGGCCGCCTTCTTCCTTGGACAGGATGTACACCTCGGACGTGAAGTCCGTGTGCGGGGTGATCGAGCCCGGCTTGGCCAGAACTTGGCCGCGCTGGACGTCTTCACGCTTGGTGCCGCGCAGCAGGATGCCCACGTTGTCGCCGGCTTGACCTTGGTCGAGCAGCTTGCGGAACATTTCAACGCCCGTGCAAGTCGTCTTGACCGTCGGAACCAGACCCACGATTTCGATTTCTTCGCCGACCTTGACGATGCCGCGTTCGATACGGCCAGTCACCACCGTGCCGCGACCCGAGATCGAGAACACGTCTTCAACCGGCATCAGGAACGCGCCGTCAACAGCACGCTCAGGCGTCGGGATGTACGAATCCAGCGCATCGGCCAGGGCCATGATGGCTTGCTCGCCCAGTTCGCCCTTGTCGCCTTCCAGCGCCAGCTTGGCCGAACCCTTGACGATCGGGGTGTCATCACCCGGGAAGTCGTACTTCGACAGAAGTTCGCGAACTTCCATTTCCACCAGCTCGAGCAGCTCGGCGTCGTCAACCATGTCAGCCTTGTTCAGGAAGACGATGATGTACGGCACGCCAACCTGGCGCGACAGCAGAATGTGTTCACGCGTTTGCGGCATCGGACCGTCAGCAGCCGACACGACCAGGATCGCGCCGTCCATTTGAGCCGCGCCCGTGATCATGTTCTTCACATAGTCAGCGTGGCCCGGGCAGTCAACGTGCGCGTAGTGGCGCGCTGCCGTTTCGTACTCGACGTGGGCGGTGTTGATCGTGATGCCGCGAGCCTTTTCTTCAGGAGTCGCATCGATCTGGTCGTAGCCCTTGGCTTCGCCACCGAACTTGTTCGACAGAACGGTCGTGATAGCTGCCGTCAACGTCGTTTTGCCGTGGTCAACGTGACCAATCGTACCCACGTTCACGTGCGGCTTGGTACGTTCAAACTTGCCTTTTGCCATGATCTCTATCCTTTAACTTTCAAGGAAACTTGAATCTGCCAGGCCGCCCGGATGAGCGGACCTGGCTAGGGTTATTTACTTGGCCCGAGCGGCGATGACTTCGTCAGCGACGTTCTTGGGAGCCTCGGAGTAATGCTTGAATTCCATCGTGTACGTGGCACGACCTTGCGTCAGCGAACGCAGGTTCGTGGCGTAACCGAACATCTCAGCCAGGGGCACTTCAGCCTTGATGGTCTTGCCGCCGCCAACCATGTCGTCCATGCCTTGGACCATGCCGCGACGCGAGGACAGATCGCCCATCACGGTACCAGCGTAGTCTTCCGGCGTTTCGACTTCAACGGCCATCATCGGTTCCAGCAGCACGGGGCTGGCCTTGCGCAGACCTTCCTTGAATGCCATGGAGCCGGCCATCTTGAACGCGTTTTCGTTCGAGTCCACATCGTGGTACGAACCGAAGAACAGCGTGACCTTGACGTCGACGATCGGGTAGCCAGCCAACACGCCCGAAGGCAGCGTTTCCTGGATGCCCTTGTCCACCGCGGGGATGTATTCGCGAGGAACCACACCGCCCTTGATGGCGTCCACGAATTCGAAACCACCGCCAGGAGGCAACGGCTCGACCTTCAGCACCACGTGGCCGTACTGGCCGCGGCCGCCCGACTGCTTGACGAACTTGCCTTCAACTTCGTCGCAGGTCTTGCGGATGGTTTCACGGTAGGCCACTTGCGGCTTGCCGACGTTGGCTTCAACGCCGAACTCGCGCTTCATGCGGTCGACCAGAATTTCCAGGTGAAGCTCGCCCATGCCGGAAATGATGGTTTGGCCGGATTCTTCGTCGCTGCGCACGCGGAACGACGGATCTTCCTGAGCCAGACGCGACAGCGCCAGACCCATCTTTTCCTGGTCAGCCTTCGACTTCGGTTCCACGGCCTGCGAAATCACGGGCTCGGGGAAAATCATGCGTTCGAGCAAGATGTGGGAGTCGATGTCGCACAGCGTTTCGCCGGTGGTCACGTCTTTCAGACCCACCACGGCGGCGATGTCGCCTGCCAACACTTCCTTGATTTCTTCGCGGTTGTTCGCGTGCATCTGCAGAATGCGGCCGATACGTTCCTTCTTGCCCTTGATGGGGTTGTAGACCGTATCGCCCGACTTCAGGACGCCCGAGTAAACGCGCACGAAGGTCAATTGACCCACGAACGGATCGCTCATCAGCTTGAATGCCAGCGCCGAAAACTTCTCGCTGTCGTCAGCCGAACGCTTGACCGGATTGCCATCATCGTCCATGCCGTCAACCGGGGGAATATCCACAGGCGAAGGCAGGTAGTCGATGACGGCATCCAGCATGCGCTGCACGCCCTTGTTCTTGAAGGCGGTGCCGCACAGCATCGGCTGGATTTCGCCAGCGATGGTGCGTTGGCGGATGGCCAGGTTGATTTCTTCTTCGTCCAAGGAACCCGTTTCCAGGTACTTGTTCATCAGCTCTTCCGACGATTCGGCGGCAGCTTCAACCAGCTTTTCGCGCCATTCGTTGGCCAGGCCTTCCAGCTCGGCCGGAATGTCGTGGTAGTCGAACTTGATGCCTTGGCTGGCTTCGTCCCAAATGATCGCCTTCATCTTGACCAGGTCGACCACGCCTTGGAACGTGTCTTCCGCACCGATCGGGATCACGATCGGCACGGGATTGGCGCGCAGGCGGTTCTTCAGCTGGTCATAGACCTTGAAGAAGTTGGCGCCGGTGCGGTCCATCTTGTTGACGAAGGCCAGACGCGGCACGCCGTACTTGTTGGCTTGGCGCCACACGGTTTCGGACTGGGGCTGAACGCCGCCCACTGCGCAGTAGACCATGCAAGCACCGTCCAGGACGCGCATGGAACGTTCCACCTCAATGGTGAAGTCCACGTGCCCCGGGGTGTCGATGATGTTGATGCGGTGTTCGGGATAGTTCTTCGCCATGCCACGCCAAAACGCCGTCGTAGCTGCCGACGTAATGGTGATGCCACGCTCTTGCTCTTGTTCCATCCAGTCCATGGTGGCTGCGCCATCATGCACTTCGCCAATCTTGTGATTGACGCCGGTATAGAACAGGATACGTTCGGTCGTGGTGGTCTTCCCTGCATCGATGTGCGCAGAGATACCAATGTTGCGATAGCGCTCGATCGGGGTTTTGCGGGCCATGGTGGATTAGTCCTTAAATTACCAGCGGAAATGGCTGAAGGCCTTGTTGGCCTCTGCCATCTTGTGCGTGTCTTCGCGCTTCTTCATCGCGGCGCCACGACCTTCGGAGGCGTCGATCAGTTCGCCAGCAAGACGCAGATCCATCGACTTCTCGCCACGCTTCTTAGCGGCTTCACGGAGCCAACGCATAGCCAGGGCCAGGCGGCGCACGGGGCGCACTTCAACCGGCACTTGGTAGTTGGCACCGCCAACGCGGCGGCTCTTCACTTCGACGATCGGCTTGATGTTGTTGATCGCCAGGCTGAAAACTTCGATCGGCTCTTTGCCGGTCTTGGTTTGCACTTGCTCGAGGGCGCCATAGACGATGCGCTCGGCGACGGCCTTCTTGCCGTCCAGCATGACGACGTTCATGAACTTGGCGAGTTCGACGCTGCCGAACTTGGGATCGGGCAGGATCTCGCGCTTGGGTACTTCGCGACGACGGGGCATTGTTGCTTCCTTGTGTCTGTTCAGTTGAACCGTGTTTCATTACACGGCCATGGCCGCCCATTGGGACGACCCCTTACGTGCCGCGCTCCATCCCAGAAACCGGAGGGCGCGGTCGCACTTCCCTAGTGACGGACTTCCGCCACGCGGGGGTACTGCTGACTCGTTATTAAGCCTTCTTCGGGCGCTTGGCGCCGTACTTCGAGCGGGCTTGCTTACGATCCTTGACGCCTTGCAGGTCGAGGGAACCGCGCACGATGTGATAACGCACACCGGGCAAGTCCTTCACACGACCGCCACGCACCAGAACCACCGAGTGCTCTTGCAGGTTGTGGCCTTCACCGCCGATGTACGAAATGACTTCGTAACCGTTGGTCAGACGCACTTTGGCAACCTTGCGCAGAGCGGAGTTCGGCTTCTTGGGGGTGGTGGTGTACACGCGAGTGCACACGCCGCGGCGTTGCGGGCAGTTTTCGAGCGCGGGGCTCTTGCTTTTGATGATGCTGACTTCGCGCGGCTTGCGCACGAGTTGGCTAATGGTAGGCATGACCTTTGAAATCCCTTTTACGTACCACTGGTAAGTACTTACGTACTCGTCTCCAGAAGAGTGTCTTCGGAGAAGGCAGTTCGCGCAAAACCGCCTCAAACGTTCATATACGTAAAAGAGCGGGCTTGCCAACAAACTATGACAAACGCACAAAACTGGTGCCTCTGGGGGCAGTCGGACCGATGGACCCAAAACAAAAGGCTCGTGACGCACCTTGATTTCGGATCCTGGACTGTTTACCCTTTAGCGTACAGATTTTGCGCGCGAAATAAAGCAGTAAGCCCTTTAGCATAACTGAGATCAAGGGATACTGTCAAAGGAATTTGTAATTGCCGCAGCGCGGCGCGCCGGCGGTGAGATCGCGGCGCAATGACAACGGTTTCGGCGCGGGTCGTGGAAAATGGGGCCACTTACCGCACGTACCAGGGCAGTTGACCTGCCCGTTGGACCTACTGGTCGGCGAACAGGTATCCGCTGCCGTAGACCGTGCGGATCGGCAGCATGACGCCCGCCAATTCCGCTTTGCGGCGCAGCCGGCTGACGATCACATCGATGCTGCGCGACCCGCTGGAGCGCACCCCGCCCCCTTCCACGCGCAGTTCGTCGCCCAACTCGGAGCGCCCCACCGCCCTGCCCGCCACTTCCAGCAGCGAACGCACGATCAGGCGCTCATTGGCAGACAGCGAAATGGCGGCGCCCGACGGTGCCACCAGCGTCCAGCCCTGGTCCCGCAGTTCCCATTGGCCATTGACCGTGTCGTCCGAGACGGGGTTCTCCTGGCCGGCAGGCAGGCGCCGGGCCAACGCCAGCAGGATGCAGGCGAGTTCGCGCGGATCCTGGGGATCGGTCAAACAAGCGTCTGCACCGCTTTGCAGGCAGCGCAGGCGGCTATCCACGGACATGCCGCGGCCGGAGACCACGATCCCCATGGGGGACGAGCCATGCAGCCGGGCGACCAGGGCATAGCCGATTTCGCCCAGTGTCCCGACATCCAGGACAACGGCATCGTAGATACCGCTATTGAGCAATCCGAACAGCTCGAGAGACGTCGAGCAGCCGCGTGCCGAGATCCCGGCCTGCAGTAAAGCGGACACGGCGGCGTTGCGGGCCACTTCGTCCGGCGACATCATAAGTATGCGCAATTGATTCATAGCTAATTTCCACCTCTTACCCGAAATCGCTCGACATCGCTGAAATGTGACAGCCATGCGTGGGGCGATTGAGACAGTGTGGCGTCTTGTTACGCAACAACCCCAGTCAAGATTCGTTAACTTTGCAATGTTTGACAGTTCTTTCCACAACGTAGCCAGTCCAAGAGCCTCCCGAGTTATCATTCGATTACATAAATTCGCTCACCCCTCTTGCAGTAGGGCGCCACAGGGCGCGCTTGCGTAGCAAACCTTCGCGAGAACACGTTTGATGAAAATCGCGTCGCTGGAAGACGACCTCGATCAAGCCCGGCGAATCCAGCAAGTGCTGACCGCCGCGGGATACACCTGCACCAGCTATCACCAAAGCCGTGACCTGCTGGCCGCATTGCGCACCGAGAGCTTCGACCTGGTGCTGCTGGACTGGCATTTGCCCGATATCGACGGCGACGATGTGGTGCGCTGGCTGCGCGCCAATATCGGCGCCCGCGTGCCCGTCATTTTCCTGACCAACCGGTCCAGCGAAGACGATCTGGTGGAAGGCCTGCGCGCCGGTGCCGACGACTACATCGTCAAGCCTTTGCGGCCACTGGAATTGCTGGCCCGCGTGGCGGCCTTGCTGCGACGCACCCAGCCCGCCGAACCCGCCAACGATTCCTTCGATGTCGCCCATTACCGCGTCGAACCCGCGGCGCGCGTCATCTCGTTGAACGGCGCCGCGGTAAGCCTGGCGCCGAAGGAATTCGAGCTGGCGCTATTGTTCTTCCGCAACCTGGGCCGCCTCATGTCGCGCGATGTCCTGGCGGAATGCGTCTGGAACCGGGAAATCCCCGCGACCTCGCGCACGCTGGATACGCACTTGTCGAACATCCGGCAAAAGCTTCAGCTACGCCCTGAGAACGGTGTGCGCCTGACCTCGTCCTACGCCCTGGGCTACCGGCTCGAACTGACCGGCGCGTCGGAAGACAACCCGGCGAGCCTGCCGTAGACGCCTTTGCGCGCCTCTCTGGAGAACCGATCGCTATGAGCCGCTGCCGCGCGCTTTCTTTGCTTGCCTTGCTTTCTTGTGCGCTGACGGCCCCTGTCCATGGCCAGCCTGCGGGCGCCCTGGGCGACGACTTCATCTATCGCGTCCGCCAGGGCGACACCCTGATTAACTTGGCCACGCAATACACGCGCAACCAGGCCAACTGGGCGCCGCTGCAGACGTTGAACAAGGTGGACGCGCCAGAGCGGCTGCCCATCGGGCAGGAACTGCGCATTCCCCTGGCGATGATTCCCGAACGTGCCGCCCAGGCGCGCGTGATGCACGTCAGCGGCCAGGCCAGTATGAACGGCAAGCCCTTGCAACCGGGCCAGAGCCTGTCGGAAGGCAGCACCGTGGTGACCTCGCCCAACGGCTTTGTCACGCTGGAGCTGGCAGATGGATCCAAGCTCACCCTGCCCGCCGGTGGTTCGGTCGAGCTGGCGCGCCTGCGCCAATTCGAAGGCACCGAACTGACGGACTCCGTCATCCATGTGCAGCGCGGCAGCGTTGAATCGTCCGTCGCGCCCACCGGGCAAGGCGTCGGCCGCTTTGAAGTGCGCACCCCCGTCGCCGTCACCGGCGTGCGCGGCACGCGTTTCCGCGTGCAAAGCGGCGCGGGCGGCGTGCAAAGCGAAGTGCTGGAAGGCAGTGTGCGCTTGCAACCGCACGCGCCGGGAACCGCGCCCGCCAAGCCGGTCGCCGTGGCGCGCGGCTATGGCGCCGCCGTGCGCAACGACGGCAGCGTGTCAGGCGTGCGCGAACTGCTGGCCGCGCCGCAGCTATCCACTCCCGAACGCTCTGGCGGCGGCGGCTGGACCAGCGCCTTCGCCCCCGTGGCCGGCGCGCAAAGCTACCTGGTGCGCGTTTCGCACGACGCCGACGGCGCCATGCCTGTGTCGTCGGTCGCCTTCCCGACGAACGACATCCGCTTCACCGCGCCCGGACCCGGCACGTATTACGTGTCGGTGCGCGCCATCGATGAGCTTGGCCTGAGCGGCCAGGATGCGGTGGCCACGTTCGAGGGCGCCAACCAGCTGATGACTTCCTATGGCCTGGGTGTGGCCAGCGGTTCGGGCGTGCCCATCATATTGACCGAGTACTAGGGGCCGCCTCATGGCCGACGCCGCCGACACCGTTGACCGGACCTCGCGCTCAGGGCTGTGGTTGACGATAGTGCTGGCAGTGCTGGCGGCGGTGCTGGGTTCTCTCAATGGCCTGGGCCGGGTCGACCAGATCCTCTATGACCGTGTCGCGGCCTTGACGGGCCGCGCCGCGGATCCCGACATCCTGATCGTCGCCATCGACGACGCCAGCATCGATACGCTGGGGCGCTGGCCATGGCGGCGCGCGATCCATGCCGCGCTGCTGGACCGCCTGCAAGGCGCCCGCGCCGTCGGGCTGGACCTGATCTTCGCGGAAAGCGACACCGTCAATCCCAACGACGACCGGATCCTGGCCGACAGCATCCGGCGCAATGGCCGCACCGTCCTGCCTGTCGTGCTGGACCATTTGACCAACCCGTCGTCCCTGGCCGCCCCCATCCCCATGCTGGCGCAAGCGGCGGCGTCGACCGGCTTCATCAACGCCCGCGTCGATTCCGACGGAGTCGTGCGCGAAGCGACGCCCGCGGCGGAGTTCGCAGGCGAACGCCGGTTCCACCTTGCCCTGTCCATGCTTGAGGTCGGCGGCCAATCCGACAAGGCGCAACAGCTGCTGCAACGGACAGGTCCCGACGGCAGCATCCTGATCCCCTACACCGGCTCCGCGGCCCACATGCGCACCGCCTCGTACCTGTCGGTGCTGCGCGGCGACGTGCCGCCCGACGAATTGCGCGGCAAATATGTGTTGGTCGGCGCCTGGGCCACGGGCCTGGGCGACGCCTACCCCACGCCCGTCTCGCATGACTTGAGCGGCATGTCCGGCGTGGAGATCATCGCCAATCTGTTGCAAGCGGCGCGCGACGGTATTTCGTACCAGCGGCCGGCCGCCGCCTGGAACGCGATGTTCTCCGCCCTGCCCGTACTGCTGGCCTGCCTGGCGTTATGGCGGTTATCGCCCAAGCGCGCCCTGCTGGTCAGCGTCGCCTTGATCGCGGCCATCCTGCTGGCGTCCTGGATGCTGCTGGCTCAAAACAACCTGTGGTTCGCCCCCACCGCCGCCCTGGTCGGTGTGGCGCTGTGCTATCCGCTGTGGAGCTGGCGCAGCCAGGAAGCCGCCTTGCGCTACATGGACAACGAATTGCGCCGGCTGCAGCGCGAGTACCCGCCCGTGCTGAACGAGGCCCGCGCCCAGCTCACCGGCCCCAACGCGTCGCTTGAAAGCCGGGTGGGCGAGTTGCGGCGCGCGCTGGCCCGCGTGCGAAACCTGCGGCGCTTCCTGGCCGACGGGCTCGACGGCATGCCCGACGCCACGCTGGTCTTCGACCAGGACGGCCGCATGCAATTCCGCAACCAGGCCGCCGTCATGTACTTCCAGCGCCTGGGCATGCGTCCGCCCCGCGTGGGCCATCCCGCCACCCATCTGCTTGAAAAGACCATTTCCGACGACGCCACGCGGCAACGCGTAGCCGAGGCACTAGCCGGGCAACGCGCCGTGGACGCCACGTCGCCCTGGAGCGCCGACCTGGAAGTGCGCGACTACGCCGGCCGCGACCTCATCCTGAAGTGCGCGCCCATCCACACCGCTGAAGGAAACTTCGCCGGCACCGTCGCCACGTTGACCGATATCTCGCGCATCCGCCAGGCCGAACGCCAGCGTGAAGAAACGCTGCGCTTCATCTCGCACGACATGCGCGCGCCGCAAAGCTCCATCCTGGCGCTGGTGGAAATGAAGCAGGAAGCCGGCATGCAAGACGGCCAAGGCGATACCCTTGCCCGCATCGCCACGCTGGCCAACCGCACCCTGCATCTGGTGGACGACTTCGTGCATCTGACGCGGGCCGAGTCCATGACGATCTGCGCCGTGGAACTGGACCTGGGCAGCCTGCTGCAGGACGGGGTGGACGAGTTCTGGGCGTCCGCCCAAAAGCGCGGCATTGCGCTGGATCTGCGCATGCCGCTGCCCGCCGCCTATACGCGCGGCGACCAGACGCTGCTGATGCGCGCGCTGTGCAACCTGATCGACAACGCCATCAAGTACAGCCCCGCCCACACGCGCATCGAATGCGGCATCGACGAAGAGCCCGGCTTCTGGCGGGTGGATATCCGCGACCAGGGCCAAGGCATCGCCGAAGCGGACATTGCTCGTCTGTTCGAACCCTTCTCGCGGGTGGGCGTCGAAACCCGCGGCGATGTGGGCGGCGCCGGCCTGGGCCTGGCGTTCGTGCGCACGGTGGCCGAGCGCCATGGCGGGTCGGTCGAAGTCAGCAGCGAACTGGGCGTCGGCTCGGTATTCACGTTACGCCTGCCTGCAGCGCCCGAAGCACCCGACGCACCGTAGCGCCAGCCCTACTGGAATGTGTGCGAGATCACGCCGGGCTTGCCAGCCTTGATCTCGAGAGTGCCCCGGTACGGCGGCAAGTCCGCGTTGCGCAGCACCACCTGGTATTTCCCGGGGATCAGCCGCAACTCTTTGACGGGCGGGCTGATGCCACGTGCGATGCCGTTGATCCACACCTCGCCCCAAGGACGGATGTCCAGCCGCACCGTCACGGGAACCGCCAGCGGCTTGGGCTTGGGCGCCTCGTCAGCAGCGGCAGGCGCCGCGGCCGCCGGCGCTTGAGCGGCAGGGTCCGAGGTTTCCGCCGAGAGCGCGGGAGGGGATTCCGCCGCGCTTGAGTCCTTGGTGGCAGGCGCCGGTTCCGGCTGGGACGGCACGGGTGCGGAGGGCTGCCATTGCGCGGTCGGCAACGGCGCCGCCGGCGCAACGGGCGGCAATGTCACCTGCGGGGCGGGATAGACGGCGGGCGGGTTGGGTTGAACCAGTTCCGAGCTTGTGATCAGGACATTGGGCGTTCCCATGCCCCAATGGAACCAGGCATAGGTGCCCATGCCGATCAATGCCGCAACGCACAGCAGTCCCAACAAGGGGCGTCGGCCGCCGGCGGGCTTGGCCGCGGGGGCCGCGGGCGGCGGCGCATAGGCGGCCCCCGCCGCGACGTCCGCTTCAGCCGGCGCCGGTTCGATGTATGCCGCCACGCCCAGCAAGGCGGCCAGTTCGGCCAGCGTCTGCGGCCGGTCAGCCGGCGCCATGGACAGGCCGGCGTCAATGACGATCAGGAAGTCGGGGTTGTACTTGGAGAGGCCTTGCGAGGCCAACGGCTCGTAGTTGTCCGTCGCGCGGCGCTCCGGCGCGGGCGGCGGGCGATGGCCGGTCACGAGCGCATGCATCACGGCGCACAGGGCGTAGACATCGCTCCAGGGGCCCCGCGGCCATTCCATGGAGTCGGAATAGAGCTCGAACGGCGCGAAACCTGGCGCCGGGCTCCGGCTGGCGCGGCGCGAGCGCGCCACGACGAGTTCGGGCAGCAGGTGCGCGCGCGCGCCCTCGTCCATCCCTACGGTTTCCAGCGAGATATCGCCACAGATCTCTCCCTGCGCGTGCAGGGCGATCAGCGACGGCAGCAGATCCGACAGAAGCCGCTTGATGCGTGTTTCCGGCACGCCTCCCGCCGTACTGGCGGCGATCGCGCTCAAGGGACGCAGGGCAAGCGGCGCGGCGCCGGAGAAGGGGCCACGCGGCGTCAGGAGGCCGGTGGACGAAGGCATTATCGGAATTGCGCTCATGCGCGTAGTGTGCAAAGGTTGAATAGCCTGAATATTATCCAATCCGCAACATCAGGACATTGCCGAAAATGTCCGAGCGCATCAGGCTGTGGCACGATAGCGTACCGCCCATTCTCCCTACTTCCCTTTTGAAGCTATGAAAATTCGCTTTCTGAGCAGTTTGCTCGGCGCGTCGTTGATGCTGGCGGGCTGCGCCGGGATCCCCTCCCGGCAAGCCGAAGCCCCCGCCACGCCCGAGGCGTTGGCGCAATTGCAACAAGTCCGCGACGCTTACGGCGCCGGCCGCTACGGCGAGGTCATCCGCAGCGTCGCCACCTCCGACGCCCTGGCCTCCTCCCCCCGCGCCGTGCGCGTCGAGGCCTACAAGCTGCAGGCCTTCAGCTATTGCGTCACGCGGTACGCCCAACTGTGCGAAGACAGCTTCGCCCGTATCCTGGCGCTGGACCCCACTTTTGACCTTGCCCCCAACGAAGCCGGACATCCGTCCTGGGGACCTGCGTTCCAACGCGCCCGGGCACAAGCCGGGAAATAGCCGCGCGCCGCATCCCGCGGCAGGCCGCAAGATAAGGCGCCACTGACAATGAAAAAGGCCGCTGATTCGCATCAGCGGCCTTTTTTGCATTCAGCCCCCGCGCCAGGACGGCGCGCGGGGGGCTGACCGAGGCTCCGCCTATTCGGCGGCGTCCTCGGTGCCGGCGTCGGAGACAGGCGCTTCCGCGTCCGCACCCACCGTGACCGGCGAGTCTTCGAACGGGTTGGCCTGCTGGCGCGCGGCTTCGCGTTCCGCCGCCTCCAGCTCTTCCTTGTCGCGGCGTGCGTGGTGGTAAGCCAGGCCGGTACCCGCCGGGATGAGGCGGCCAACGATGACGTTTTCCTTCAAGCCGCGCAGGTCGTCGCGCTTGCCCATGATGGCGGCTTCGGTCAGGACCCGGGTGGTTTCCTGGAACGAAGCGGCCGAGATGAACGAGTCGGTCGACAGCGAGGCCTTCGTGATACCCAACAGCACGTTGTCGTACGTTGCCGGGATACGCTCTTCGGCTGTCATGCGGTCGTTGGCGTTCAGCAGTTCGGAGCGCTCGACTTGCTCGCCCGGGATGAACTCGGTGTCGCCCGCGTCAACGATGTTCACACGGCGCAGCATCTGACGAACAATCACTTCGATGTGCTTGTCGTTGATCTTCACGCCCTGCAGACGGTAAACGTCCTGAACTTCGTCGACGATGTACGTCGCCAGCTTCTCGATGCCTTGCAGGCGCAGGATGTCGTGGGGATCGGCCGGGCCGTCCACGATCATTTCGCCCTTGTTCACCACTTGGCCGTCGTGCACCAGAACCTGCTTTTCCTTCGGAATCAGGAACTCGTGGCTCACGCCTTCCAGGTCGGTGATGACCAGACGCTGCTTGCCCTTCGTGTCCTTACCGAACGAAACCGTACCGGTGACGTCGGCGAGCATGCCGGCATCCTTCGGCGAACGGGCTTCGAACAGCTCGGCCACGCGCGGCAGACCGCCAGTAATGTCGCGGGTCTTTTGCGATTCTTGCGGAATACGCGCCAGGACTTCGCCCACGGCAACCTGCAGGCCGTCACGCACGGTAATCAGTGCGCCCACCGGGAACGAGATGTTCACCGAGTGATCGGTGCCGGCGATCTTGACGTCTTCGCCGTTCTCGTTGACCAGCTTGATCTGCGGACGCATGACGATCTTGCCGCCACGGGTCTTCGGCGTGATGACGACGAGCGTCGACAGGCCGGTGACTTCGTCCACCTGCTTGGCAACGGTCACGCCTTCTTCGATGTTCTCGAAGCGGACGGCACCGCCGTATTCCGACACGATCGGACGGGTCAGCGGATCCCACGTCGCCAGACGTGCGCCCGCCTTCACGGCCTCGCCATCGCCCACCAGCACGGTCGCGCCGTACGGGATCTTGTGGCGTTCGCGTTCGCGGCCGTTGTCGTCGAAGATCGCCAGTTCGCCGGAGCGCGAGATCGCCACGCGTTCGCCCTTGGCGTTCGTGACATAGCGCATCGTGCTGGCAAAACCGACCAGACCGCTGGACTTGGTTTCCACCGCGCTGGCCAGAGCCGAACGCGACGCCGCGCCACCGATGTGGAACGTACGCATCGTGAGCTGCGTGCCCGGTTCACCGATGGACTGGGCAGCGATAACGCCGACTGCCTCGCCCTGGTTGACCGGCGAACCGCGACCCAGATCGCGGCCGTAGCAGCTTGCGCACAGGCCGTGACGCGTTTCGCACGTCAGCGGGGTGCGGACCTTGACTTCGTCCACGCCGATGCGGTCGATGGTGTCGACCAGATCTTCGTCCAGCAGGGTGCCGGCGACGATGGCCGTTTCCTGCGTGTCCGGGTTGATGATGTCCACGGCGGCAACACGACCCAGGATGCGATCGCGCAGCGGTTCGATGACTTCACCGCCTTCCACCAGGGCCTTCATGTTGTAGCCCAGCGACGTACCGCAATCGTCCTCGGTGATCACCAAGTCTTGCGTCACGTCGACCAGACGACGGGTCAGGTAACCCGAGTTCGCGGTCTTCAGTGCCGTATCAGCCAGACCCTTACGCGCGCCGTGAGTCGAGATGAAGTACTGAAGCACGTTCAGACCTTCACGGAAGTTCGCGGTAATGGGCGTTTCGATAATCGAGCCGTCCGGCTTGGCCATCAGGCCGCGCATACCGGCCAGCTGGCGAATCTGGGCGGCCGAACCGCGGGCGCCCGAGTCAGCCATCATGTAGATCGAGTTGAACGATTCCTGGCGCACTTCTTCGCCGTGACGGTTGACGACCGGCTCGGTGGCCAGTTGTTCCATCATCGCCTTGCCGACCTTGTCGCCAGCCTTGCCCCAGATGTCCACCACGTTGTTGTAGCGTTCTTGGGACGTGACCAGACCCGACGAGTACTGCTTGTCGATTTCCTTCACTTCGCGGCTGGCTTCAGCCAGGATGCCTTCCTTGGCGGTCGGGATCAGCATGTCGCCCATGGCGATCGAGATACCGCCGCGCGTGGCCAGCTTGAAGCCGGACTGCATCAGCTTATCGGCGAAGATCACCGTGTCGCGCAGGCCGCAACGGCGGAACGACTGGTTGATCAGGCGCGAGATTTCCTTCTTCTTCAGTGCCTTGTTCAGCACCGTGAAGGGCAGGCCCTTCGGCAGGATCTCGGACAGCAGCGCGCGGCCGACCGTCGTCTCGTGACGGCGGATTACCGGTTGCCATTCGCCAGCCTCGTCGCGCTCGTGCTCTTTCAGACGCACGGTCACGCGGGATTGCAGCTCGACTTCGCCGTTGTCGTAAGCGCGTTGCACTTCAGCGACGTCGGTGAAGAAGATGCCTTCGCCGCGGCCGTTGATGCGCTCGCGCGTCGTGTAGTACAGACCCAGCACGATATCCTGGGACGGCACGATCGACGGTTCGCCGTTGGCCGGGAACAGCACGTTGTTCGACGCCAGCATCAGCGTGCGCGCTTCCAGCTGGGCTTCCAGCGACAGCGGCACGTGGACAGCCATCTGGTCACCGTCGAAGTCGGCGTTGAACGCCGCGCAAACCAGCGGGTGCAGCTGGATGGCCTTGCCTTCGATCAGGACCGGCTCGAACGCCTGGATGCCCAAACGGTGCAGCGTAGGCGCACGGTTCAGCATGACCGGGTGTTCGCGGATGACTTCTTCCAGGATGTCCCAGACCACCGGTTCCTGGCTTTCCACCAGCTTCTTGGCAGCCTTGATGGTCGTGGCCAGGCCCATCATCTCCAGACGATTGAAGATGAACGGCTTGAACAGTTCCAGGGCCATCAGCTTGGGCAGGCCGCACTGGTGCAGCTTGAGCTGCGGACCCACCACGATGACCGAACGGCCCGAGTAGTCGACGCGCTTGCCCAGCAAGTTCTGGCGGAAACGACCGCTCTTGCCCTTGATCATGTCGGCCAGGGACTTCAGCTGGCGCTTGTTGGCGCCCGTCATGGCCTTGCCGCGGCGACCGTTGTCCAGCAGCGAGTCAACGGCTTCCTGCAGCATCCGCTTTTCGTTGCGCAGGATGATTTCCGGCGCCTTGAGCTCCAGGAGGCGCTTCAAGCGGTTGTTGCGGTTGATGACGCGGCGGTACAGGTCGTTCAGGTCGGAGGTCGCGAAGCGGCCGCCGTCCAGCGGCACCAGCGGACGCAGGTCCGGCGGCAGCACGGGCAGCACTTCCATGACCATCCACTCGGCCTTGATGCCCGACTTCTGGAAGCCTTCCAGCACCTTCAGGCGCTTCGAGATCTTCTTGATCTTGGCTTCCGAGCTGGTGGCCTTCAGTTCGCCGCGCAGCGTTTCCACTTCGCGGTCGATGTCGATGGTGCGCAGCAGTTCGCGCACGGCTTCCGCGCCCATCAGAGCGCGGAAGTCGTCGCCGTACTCTTCGGTCTTGGCGAGGAAATCGTCATCCGACATGATCTGGCCGCGCTTGAGCGGCGTCATGCCAGGTTCGATCACGCACCAGGCTTCGAAGTACAGGACGCGTTCGATGTCGCGCAGGGTCATGTCGAGCACCATGCCCAGACGCGACGGCAGGCTCTTCAGGAACCAGATGTGCGCGACGGGGCTGGCCAGCTCGATGTGGCCCATGCGTTCACGGCGAACCTTGGCGACGGTGACTTCAACGCCGCACTTCTCGCAGATCACGCCACGGTGCTTCAAGCGCTTGTACTTGCCGCACAAGCACTCGTAGTCTTTGATCGGACCAAAGATCTTCGAGCAGAACAGGCCGTCGCGCTCAGGCTTGAACGTGCGGTAGTTGATGGTCTCGGGCTTGCGAACTTCGCCGTAAGACCACGAACGGATCTTCTCGGGCGAGGCGATGCCGATCTTGATGGCATCGAATTGCTCGTCTTGCGAGACTTGCTTAAATAGGTCGAGTAGCGCTTTCATTAGTTACGCTCCAAATCCATATCCAGGGCCAACGAGCGGATTTCCTTAACCAGCACGTTGAACGATTCCGGCATGCCGGCGTCGATGACGTGGTCGCCCTTGACGATGTTTTCGTATACCTTGGTACGGCCAGTGATGTCATCCGACTTCACCGTCAGCATTTCTTGCAGGGTATAGGCGGCGCCGTATGCTTCCAGCGCCCACACTTCCATTTCCCCGAAACGCTGACCACCGAACTGCGCCTTGCCACCCAGCGGCTGCTGAGTCACCAGCGAGTACGGACCCGTCGAACGCGCGTGCATCTTGTCGTCGACCAAGTGGTGCAGCTTCAGATAGTGCATGTAGCCGACGGTCACGGGGCGCTCGAATTTCTCGCCCGTGCGGCCGTCAAACAGCCATGCCTGCGTACGCGAAGGCGTCAGTGCCATGCGCTCGGCGACATCGTCCGGATAGGCCAGCTCCAGCATCGTGGTGATTTCCTCTTCGGTCGCGCCGTCGAAGACGGGCGTCGCGAACGGCACGCCGTTCTTGAGGTTCTGGGCCATTTCCATGACTTCTTCGTCGGTCAGCTCGTCGATGCGGGCGCCGGAACCGGTCGTGTTGTAGACCTTGTCCAGGTAGGCACGGATGTTCTTGACCTGCGCAGTGCGCTCGTCGCGCAGCAAATCGGCGATGCGGTGGCCCACGCCCTTGGCAGCCCAGCCCAAGTGCACTTCCAGCACCTGGCCGACGTTCATCCGCGAGGGCACGCCCAGCGGGTTCAGAACGATGTCGGCCGGCGTGCCGTCAGCCATGTGCGGCATGTCTTCCACCGGGGTGATGCGCGAGACCACACCCTTGTTGCCGTGACGGCCTGCCATCTTGTCGCCAGGCTGCAGACGACGCTTCACGGCCAGGTAGACCTTGATCATCTTCAGCACGCCCGGGGGCAGCTCGTCACCTTGCGTCAGCTTCTTGCGCTTCTCTTCGAAGGCCAGATCGAATTGGTGGCGCTTCTGCTCCAGCGATTCCTTGGCCTGCTCGAGGACGACAGCGTGCGGCTCGTCGGCCAGACGGATGTCGAACCACTGCCAGCGGTCCAGATCAGCCAGGTAAGCCTTGGTGATCGTGGCGCCCTTGGCCAGCTTGCGCGGGCCGCCGTTGACGGTCTTGTTGACCAGCATCTTTTCGATACGGTCGAACTGGTCGTTTTCAACGATGCGCAACTGGTCGTTCAGGTCTTGGCGATAACGGCGCAGTTCATCGTCAATGATGGACTGGGCGCGCTTGTCGCGCACGATGCCTTCACGCGTGAACACTTGCACGTCGATCACGGTGCCGGTCATGCCCGAAGGCACGCGCAGCGAGGTGTCCTTAACGTCGGACGCCTTTTCACCGAAGATGGCGCGCAGCAGCTTTTCTTCCGGCGTCAGCTGGGTTTCGCCCTTCGGCGTGACCTTGCCGACCAGCACGTCGTCGGCGCTGACTTCGGCGCCAATGTACGTGATGCCCGAATCGTCCAGACGGTTCAGTTGCGTCTCAGCCAGGTTGCTGATGTCGCGCGTGATTTCTTCCGGACCGAGCTTCGTGTCGCGGGCGACAACCGTCAGTTCCTCGATGTGCACCGAGGTGTAGCGGTCATCGGCCACAACCTTTTCGGAGATCAGGATCGAGTCTTCGAAGTTGTAGCCGTTCCACGGCATAAACGCGATCAGCATGTTCTGACCCAGGGCGAGTTCGCCCAGGTCGGTCGATGCGCCGTCGGCCAGCACGTCACCCTTGGCAACCTTGTCGCCACGCTTGACGATAGGACGCTGGTTGATGTTCGTGTTCTGGTTCGAACGCGTGTACTTGATCAGGTTGTAGATATCGACACCGACTTCGCCGGCGACGTTTTCTTCGTCGTTCACACGAATCACGACGCGCTCGGCGTCAACGTGATCGACCAGGCCGCCACGCAGCGCTTGCACGGTCGTGCCCGAGTCAACGGCCACGGTGCGTTCGATACCCGTACCCACGACCGGCTTTTCCGGACGCAGGCAAGGCACGGCCTGACGTTGCATGTTGGCGCCCATCAGTGCGCGGTTCGCGTCGTCGTGCTCAAGGAACGGAATCAGCGAAGCGGCGACCGACACGATCTGCGACGGGGCAACGTCCATGTAATGCACGTTGGCCGGCGAGGTCAGCATCGTTTCGCCTGCTTCACGGCAAGCGACCAGGTCGTCCACGAAGGCGCCCTGCTCGTCCAGCGCGGCGTTAGCCTGCGCGATGACGTAGTGGCTTTCTTCGATGGCCGACAGGTAATCGATCTGCTCGCTGACGCGGCCGTCGATAATCTTGCGGTAAGGCGTTTCCAGGAAGCCGTACTCGTTCAAGCGAGCGTACAGCGCCATGGAGTTGATCAGGCCGATGTTCGGGCCTTCCGGCGTTTCGATCGGGCAGACGCGGCCGTAGTGGGTCGGGTGCACGTCGCGGACTTCGAAGCCGGCGCGCTCGCGAGTCAGACCGCCCGGGCCCAGTGCGGAAACGCGACGCTTGTGCGTGATTTCCGACAGCGGGTTGGTCTGGTCCATGAACTGCGACAGCTGGCTCGAACCGAAGAACTCCTTGATGGCAGCCGAGATCGGCTTGGAGTTGATCAGGTCGTGCGGCATCAGGTTTTCCGTCTCGGCCTGGCCCAGACGTTCCTTGACGGCGCGCTCGACGCGCACGAGACCTGCGCGGAACTGGTTTTCGGCCAGTTCGCCCACGCAACGCACGCGGCGGTTGCCCAAGTGATCGATGTCATCGATCTGGCCACGGCCGTTACGCAACTCGACCAGCACCTTGATGGTTTCAAGGATGTCTTCGTTGGTCAGCGTCATCGGGCCGGTGATGTCTTCACCACGGCCCAGACGGCTGTTGACCTTCATGCGGCCGACGCGCGACAGGTCGTACGTCTCTTCGTTGTAGAACAGACGCTGGAACAGCGCTTCCACCGCTTCTTCGGTGGGCGGCTCGCCAGGACGCATCATGCGGTAGATGGCAACGCGCGCGGCCATCTGGTCGGCGGTTTCATCGGTGCGCAGCGTTTGCGAGATGTACGGACCACGGTCCAGGTCGTTCGTGTAGAGCGCCTGGATGTCATAGACGTTCGAAGCACGCAGGGCGCTCAGCACGCTTTCCGTGATCTCGTCGTTGGCGTTGGCGATGACTTCGCCGGTATCTTCGTCAACGATGTTCTTGGCCAGCACGCGGCCGTACAGGAAGTCTTCCGGCACGGAGATGCGCTGGATGCCGCCGGCAGCCAGGTCGCGCAGATGCTTGGCATTGATGCGCTTGTCTTTTTCGACGATGACCTTGCCATCGCGGTCCGAGATGTCGAAACGGGCCATTTCGCCCTTCCAACGCTCGGGCACGAATTCCATCATCGCGCCTTCGCTCTTCAATTCGAAGTTGTCGAAGTCGAAGAAGTTGGCCAGGATGGATTCCGGCGTCATGCCGATGGCCTTGCACAGGATCGTGACAGGCATCTTGCGACGACGGTCGACGCGGAAGAACAGGACGTCCTTCGGGTCGAATTCGAAGTCCAGCCACGAACCGCGGTAAGGAATCACGCGGGCCGAGAACAGGAGCTTGCCGGAGCTGTGCGTTTTGCCGCGGTCGTGTTCGAAGAACACGCCAGGCGAACGGTGCAGCTGCGACACGATGACACGCTCGGTGCCGTTGATGACGAAGGAACCCGTGCCCGTCATGAGCGGAATTTCGCCCATGTAGACTTCTTGTTCCTTCACTTCCTTCACGGTCGGCTTGCTGACTTCGCGGTCAAGCAGCACCAGGCGGACCTTGGCTCGCAGGGGCGAGGCATAGGTCAGGCCACGTTGCTGACATTCCTTGACATCGAACACCGGTTCGCCGAGCACGTAGCTCACGAACTCCAAGCGCGCCATACCGTTGTGACTAACGATCGGGAAAATCGACGAGAACGCCGCCTGCAAACCGTCGGCTACGCGATCGGACGGGGCGGTATCCGCCTGCAGGAAAGTTAGGTAGGATTGAAGCTGTGTCGCCAAAAGGAAAGGAACGTTTTGAACGTCTTCACGCTTGGCGAAGCTTTTGCGGATGCGCTTTTTTTCGGTGTACGAGTAAGGCATGAGCACTCCGACTCGAGGTTGCATGGGCCGTCAACCACGGCCCCAGGTGATACGACTCCAGGAAACCCCTCTGAAAAGGCATGACCCCAGTAGGGGTTTCCTGGAAACGCAAAAGCCCGGGGACTGCAAACTGTGCTGTCCCCGGGCAGTTGACGCAGGTCTTACTTGACTTCGACCTTGGCGCCAGCTTCTTCCAGCTTCTTCTTGGCGGCTTCGGCGTCAGCCTTGGCCACAGCTTCCTTGACGGGCTTCGGAGCGCCGTCAACCAGGTCCTTGGCTTCCTTCAGACCCAGACCGGTCAGCTCGCGCACGGCCTTGATGACGCTAACCTTGTTCGCGCCGGCTTCCAGCAGGACGACGGTGAACTCGGTTTGCTCTTCAGCAGCGGCGGCAGCGCCACCAGCAGCGGGAGCAGCGACAGCGACAGCAGCGGCAGCAGCCGACACGCCGAACTTCTCTTCCATTTCCTTGATCAGCTCGGACAGCTCGAGCACGGTCATGCCAGCGATGGCGTCAAGGATTTCAGCTTTGTTAAGTGCCATTTTTCAGAACTCCAAATATTTTGGTAATGCCAGGGTTTGGGTGTCGCTTCGTCGTTCAGCGAATTCCGGACAGCAGGGCGATTAGGCCGCTGCCTTTTGATCGCGCACAGCCGCGAGGCCACGGGCGAACTTGGTCGGAACTTCGTTGAGCGTACGCACGAATTGCGCGATGGGGGCTTGCATGGTGCCAAGCAGTTTCGACAGCAACTCTTCGCGGGAGGGCATGGTGGCCAAAGCCTTCACACCTTCTTCGGTCAGCAGGCTGTTGGGCAATGCGCCCGCCTTGATGACCAGCTTGTCGTTGCTTTTCGCGAAACCTGCGATGACCTTGGCCGCCGAAACCGGATCAGTGCTGATACCATAGATCAGCGGACCGGTCAGTTGCTCAGCCAACGGCTCGAAAGCCGTGCCGGCAACAGCACGACGGGCCAGCGAGTTCTTCAGAACACGCAGATACACGCCCGATTCACGCGCAGTTTTGCGCAGTACGGTGACAGAGGCGACGTCCAGACCACGGTACTCAGCGATAACAATCGATTGCGCCTTGGCCACTTCGGCCGAGACTTCCTCGATTACCACCGCTTTCTCTTGACGATTGAGACTCACGGTTTGAACACTCCATCAAAAGACGCCTGGGGCCTGAGCCTTGCGCGTCAACCGAATGCGGCGCCTGGTCGAGTTCTTCGTGTAAAGAAATCTTCCTGGGGACGCCGTCTACGCTGGATCCGAACTATGTGAGCTTCGGGATTAAGCGGGGCAACGGGGAACCTGCTTTCATAGAAGGGAGGACCCTTCCACTACCCTGCTCCAGCGGTCTTTGACAGCAACATCCGGAGGAATCCGGATGCAGCCCAAAGTACGTTTACTGCTGTTGGCTTAGTTGGAAGCCGACAGCGAGGCAATTTCAACGCGAGCACCGCCGCCCATCGTGGACGAAACGGCCAGCTTGCGCAGGTAAATGCCCTTGGCAGCTGCGGGACGAGCCTTTTGCAGGGCGTCGACCAGAGCGGCCAGGTTGGTTTGCAGCTGTTCCACGCCGAACGACGCGCGGCCGATCGTTGCGTGGATGATGCCAGCCTTGTCGGTACGGTACTGAACCTGACCGGCCTTGGCGTTCTTGACAGCGGTGGCGACGTCAGGCGTCACGGTGCCGACCTTCGGGTTCGGCATCAGGCCACGGGGACCCAGGATCTGGCCCAGGGCACCCACGACACGCATCGTGTCGGGCGAAGCGATGACGACGTCAAAGTCCATTTGACCGGCCTTGATCTGGTCAGCCAGGTCGTCCAGGCCAACGATGTCAGCGCCGGCAGCCTTGGCGGCCTCGGCCTTTTCGCCTTGGGCGAACACGGCCACGCGGACCGACTTGCCGGTACCGGCGGGCAGAACGACCGAACCGCGAACCAGTTGGTCCGACTTCTTCGGGTCGATGCCGAGCTGCACAGCCACGTCAATGGATTCATTGAACTTGGCGACAGCGGTTTCCTTGACCAGCGTCAGGGCTTCAGCGACCGGGTACAGCTTGGTGCGGTCGATCTTTTGTGCAATAGCGGCGGCGCGCTTGGACAGTTTTGCCATGATTAGATCCCCTCAACCGTGATGCCCATGCTGCGGGCGCTGCCAGCGATCGTGCGCACAGCGGCGTCCAGATCAGCGGCGGTCAGATCGGGGCCCTTGGCCTTGGCGATTTCTTCAGCTTGGGCGCGGGTCAGCGTGCCGACCTTGTCGGTATGCGGCTTGGCCGAACCCTTTTGCACACCAGCAGCCTTCTTGATGAGGACCGTCGCGGGCGGGGTCTTCATGATGAAGGTGAAGCTCTTGTCCGCGAAAGCGGTGATCACCACCGGAATCGGCAGACCAGGCTCCATGCCTTGGGTCTTGGCGTTGAACGCCTTGCAGAATTCCATGATGTTCAGGCCGCGTTGACCCAATGCCGGGCCAATCGGGGGGGAGGGGTTAGCCTTACCAGCCGGTACTTGCAGCTTGATAAAGCCGACGATCTTCTTCGCCATGCTTTGCTCCTTGCGGGTTATATCGCCCGAGCCTTATTGGCCTGGGCTCCCCGGGGGTTGAAATCAGGTCTTTTCGACCTGGCTGAAATCGAGTTCGACGGGTGTGGCGCGACCAAAAATGGTGACCGACACGCGCACCTTGCTCTTTTCGTAATTGACTTCTTCGACGTTGCCGTTGAAGTCCGCAAACGGACCTTCCTTGACCCGAACCATCTCGCCCACTTCGAACAGAATCTTGGGGCGGGGCTTCTCGACACCCTCTTCCATCTGGGAGAGGATCTTCTCGACTTCCTTTTCGGAAATCGGGGTCGGACGGTTGCCCGAGCCACCCAAAAAGCCGGTGACGCGGTTCGTATTCTTGACCAAATGCCACGTTTCGTCGGTCAGGTCCATTTCAACCAGGACATAACCAGGAAAAATGCGGCGTTCGGTGATCGACTTCTGTCCACCCTTGACCTCGACGACTTCTTCGGAGGGCACAAGGATTCGGCCGAAAGAGGTTTGCAAGGCCGCGCGCTCGATGCGCTCGATCAGGGCCTTGTGAACACTCTTTTCCATGCCGGAATACACATGGACGACATACCAACGCTTACTCATTCGCCGTCCTTATTTCCAGCCCAACAGCAGGCCGTAAAGAATCCATTCGATGCCCTTGTCGAGCACCCACATGAAAATGCCCATGACTGCCACGAACGCAAAAACGATACCCGTCATCTGGGTCGTTTCCTTGCGGGTGGGCCATGCGACACGCTTGACTTCGTTGTAGGACTCGTTGGCAAAGCTCAGGGTGCGGCGGCCGGGTTCGCTGAACCAGGCGATCACGGCTGCGATCACAAGGCCGCCGACAAACACGCCGACACGGGCAGGCATCGGCTGTGCGCTAAGCACGGAAAACCCGACGATGCCAGCAATAACGACGAGAACCGCCAGCCCAAGCTTGACCCGGTCGGCGGTACTGGTTACGGTTTCTACGCTGGTATTAGACATATTGCGACGCGAGCCGCCGTGAATGCGTAACTCGCGATGATCTCCCGCGGGTTTATCCTGGCGGTGGCAGGGGCAGTAGGAATCGAACCTACAACCTTCGGTTTTGGAGACCGACGCTCTGCCAATTGAGCTATGCCCCTAAAACACTACTGGCTTGCACTACTACATTCACTGACTTTCCGGGCCTGCCACCCTACCTTTTCAGGAAATTAGGCGCAAACGATCGCGGAGCCAAACATCATAACACTTTTACGGCAAAAATGGGTAGAGGGACTTTTCGTCCTCTCTACCCACTTGGGTATTGCTTACTTCAGGATCTTGGCGACGACGCCGGCGCCGACGGTACGGCCGCCTTCACGGATAGCGAAACGCAGGCCTTCTTCCATGGCGATCGGAGCCAACAGCTTGACCGTCATGGCCACGTTGTCGCCCGGCAGAACCATTTCCTTGTCGGCCGGCAGCTCGATCGTGCCCGTCACGTCCGTCGTGCGGAAGTAGAACTGGGGACGATAGCCCTGGAAGAACGGAGTGTGACGGCCGCCTTCTTCCTTGGACAGGATGTACACCTCGGACGTGAAGTCCGTGTGCGGGGTGATCGAGCCCGGCTTGGCCAGAACTTGGCCGCGCTGGACGTCTTCACGCTTGGTGCCGCGCAGCAGGATGCCCACGTTGTCGCCGGCTTGACCTTGGTCGAGCAGCTTGCGGAACATTTCAACGCCCGTGCAAGTCGTCTTGACCGTCGGAACCAGACCCACGATTTCGATTTCTTCGCCGACCTTGACGATGCCGCGTTCGATACGGCCAGTCACCACCGTGCCGCGACCCGAGATCGAGAACACGTCTTCAACCGGCATCAGGAACGCGCCGTCAACAGCACGCTCAGGCGTCGGGATGTACGAATCCAGCGCATCGGCCAGAGCCATGATGGCTTGCTCGCCCAGTTCGCCCTTGTCGCCTTCCAGCGCCAGCTTGGCCGAACCCTTGACGATCGGGGTGTCATCACCCGGGAAGTCGTACTTCGACAGAAGTTCGCGAACTTCCATTTCCACCAGCTCGAGCAGCTCGGCGTCGTCAACCATGTCAGCCTTGTTCAGGAAGACGATGATGTACGGCACGCCAACCTGGCGCGACAGCAGGATGTGCTCACGCGTTTGCGGCATCGGACCGTCAGCGGCCGACACGACCAGGATCGCGCCGTCCATTTGAGCCGCGCCCGTGATCATGTTCTTCACATAGTCAGCGTGGCCCGGGCAGTCAACGTGCGCGTAGTGGCGCGCTGCCGTTTCGTACTCGACGTGTGCCGTGTTGATCGTGATGCCGCGAGCCTTTTCTTCAGGAGTCGCATCGATCTGGTCGTAGCCCTTGGCTTCGCCACCGAACTTGTTCGACAGAACGGTCGTGATAGCTGCCGTCAACGTCGTTTTGCCGTGGTCAACGTGACCAATCGTACCCACGTTCACGTGCGGCTTGGTACGTTCAAACTTGCCTTTTGCCATGGCTGACTCCTGACCTGGATTGCGCTTCAGACTGAAGAAAAGAACTTGGAAATTTGTGGTGCCCATGGCGCGGATCGAACGCGCGACCTCTCCCTTACCAAGGGAGTGCTCTACCACTGAGCCACATGGGCATTTAAAAATCTTGGAGCGGGTGAAGGGAATCGAACCCTCGTCGTAAGCTTGGAAGGCTTCTGCTCTACCATTGAGCTACACCCGCGGCATACCCATTCACCTTCTCTTTCCCAAACCCTCAAAATCAAGGCCCGGAGAACCTTACAACCTTCTTTGCGAAGGTCGCCCAGTTCCCTAGGCCTAATTTTAAAATCCAGGCAGACATCGCCTGGATTCAGAGTTGGGTCTCTGGTGGAGGAGATTGGATTCGAACCAATGTAGGCGCAAGGCCAACAGATTTACAGTCTGCCCCCTTTAACCACTCGGGCACCCCTCCAGCGGAGAACTTGAGATTATGAACACTTTCAAATCCGGTGTCAAACCATTCGGATGAAAATCTTCAAAAACTTTCGTTCAGCCACCCGCGTTTCCGCGCAGAGGGGGCGAAGCTTACAGGTTTCCGCGAATTGATGCACGCAAAAGTTGAGAATACTCGTCGGCGGTGAAAATAATGGGGTTGGTTCCGCCTGAGGGATCCTCGCTTGCCATGCGCCCTACCCGGTCGGCCTCGCCCTCGTCGATGCCGATCTCGGCCAGCGTATGGGGAATGCCCACGGTTTCGCGCAGGCGCAGCACCCAGTCCAGCACCGCACCCGGGCCCGTCGCGGGCAAATCCAGGTAGCGAGCCAGCGCCTCCAGCCGCGGCGCCACCGCATGCTGGTTGGCTTTCAGCACATAGGGCATCAGGATCGCGTTCAACATGCCGTGATGTGCGTCGTATAGCGCGCCAAGCGGGTGCGCCAGCGCGTGCATGGCACCCAGGCCGCGCTGGAAGGCGGTGGCGCCCATGCTGGAGGCCACCAGCATCTGCTGGCGGGCTTGAAGGTCGGTGCCGTCGGCCACTGCCTGGGGCAGGTATTCCTTGACCAGGCGCATGCCTTCGATGGCAATGCCCGCCGCCATCGGATGGAAGAACGGTGAACAGTAGGCCTCAAGATTGTGCGACAGCGCGTCCATGCCGGTCGCCGCCGTGATCTTGGGCGGCAGCCCCACCGTCAGGACCGGGTCCAGGATGACGACGGCGGGCAACATGCGCGCATGGAAGATGATGCGCTTGACCTGCGCGGCCTCGTCCGTGATGACGGATGCGCGCCCCACTTCGGACCCGGTTCCTGCGGTGGTGGGCACCGCCACCACGGGCGCCATCCCGGCCACGTTCACACGCAGATAGTTGTCGCCGATGTCCTCGAAATCCCACAGGGGCCGCTTCTGGCCCGCCATCAGGGCAATGGCTTTGGCGGCGTCCAGCGCGGAGCCGCCCCCGAAAGCGATGACGCCGTCATGCCTGCCTTGCCGGTAGGCCGCCACGCCGTCATCGACATTGCGGCCCGTGGGGTTGCCCTTGACCTCGTGGAACAGGCCGCACTCCAGGCCCGCCTGGCGGCAGGCGCGCACGGCGTCGCCCACCATCGGCAATGCGGCAAGGCCCGGGTCCGTGACAAGCAAGGGCCGCCTCATGCCTAGTTCCGCGCACCAATCGGCCAGTTCCTTGATGCGGCCGGGGCCCGCTTTGATTGCGGTGGGGTAGTTCCAATTAACGCTGGGCACAGTCATGGTTCGGTTCCTGAAGGCGCCTCGATCAGACGCTTCGCAGATGAAAGGATTTGGCTTGGGTGAGTTGCTCGTAGCCGATGGCGGACAACGACACGCCGCGGCCCGTATTCTTGACGCCGGTCCACGCGAGTGCCGGGTCCAGATAGTCGCAGCGGTTCATGAAGAAGGTGCCCGTGCGCACTTGCCGGCCCAGCGCAAGCGCGGCGTCTTCGTCCTGCGTGAACACCGCGGCCGTCAGCCCATAAGGGCTGTCGTTCATCAACGCGACGGCCGCTTCGTCCGTATCGACAGGCATGATGCCGACGACGGGGCCGAAGCATTCATCGTTCATGATGCGCATGCGATGGTTTACTCGCGTCAGCAACGCGGGCGCGACATAAGGCGAGCCTTCACTCGCATTATTGAAATGCGAAGGATCGATCATGTTTTGGGCGCCGGCCGACAGCGCTTCGGCCACGACTTCGCGGATCTCGGCCGCGGCGCGGGTGCGAACGACGGGCCCCAGCGTCGTATCGGCGTGCAGCGGATTGCCCAGTACGTAACCGTTTGTCAGCTCGACCGCCCGTTCGACGAACTCGTCGTACCGTGCCCGCGCGACGTAGATGCGCTGGATGCCGCAGCAGGACTGTCCTGAATTGAAGAATGCGCCGTCGACCAGGGTCTCGACCGCGTGGTCCAACTTGGCGTCCGCGCGCACATAGGCCGGATCGTTGCCGCCCAGTTCCAGGCCGACGCCGATGAAGCGCCCCGCTGCGCTTTCCTCGACGATGCGTCCACCGCGCACCGACCCCGTGAACGACACGTAGCCGATCTCGGGCGCGCGGATCAGCCGCTGGACGGTGTCGTGGTTGGCATGCAGGGTCTGGAACACGCCCTTGGGCACGCCGGCGTCGCGGAACGCGCGCTCCATCAATTCGGCGCACAGGGGCGTCTGGTCGGAATGCTTCAGGATGACGGTGTTGCCGGCCATCAATGCCGGGACGATGCTGTTCACCGCCGTCAGCAAGGGATAGTTCCACGGCGCGATGGTCAGGGCGACGCCGATGGGTTCACGGCTGACGAAGCGCGTGAAGCCGGCCTGCTCTGGCATGCGGAGCGGCGCCAGCGCCACGTCGGCGATGGAAATCATGTGGCGCGCGCGGGCTTCGAACCCGGCGACCTCGCCCGGCGTGTAGCGCAACGGGCGCCCCATCTGGATCGTGATCGCCCGCGCGATCTCGTCCTTGGCGGCCACGAAGCGGTCGACCGCGGCGGACACGATGCGCCCCCGCTCCGCCACACCAAGCGTGTGCCACGCCACTTGCGCGGACTGGGCTTGCGCCAGCGCCTGCGCGATCTGCGCCTCATTGGCATAGGCGCGGCGCACGACCTCGCGCCCGTCGATGGGACTAATGGTGATGAGTTCCTGGGTCATGGTGGCCCTATGCGTGCGGTTGGACGGGATCAGATGATTTCGAAGTAGCGCGCCAGCTCCCAGTCGGTCACGTGGCGCCGGAACTGCCGTTCTTCCCACTCGCGCGTCGCGGCGTAGTGCTCGACGAACGGGTCGCCGAACAGATGGCGGGCCGCTTCGGATCCGCGCAGCCGTTGCGCCGCCTCCCACAAGGTCGTCGGCAGATGCAGGTGGGCCGGGAATTGCTGGGTGTAGGCATTGCCTTGGACCATGGGTTCGGGCTTGAGCCCTTGCTCGATGCCATATAGGCCGGAAGCCAGCGCGGCGGACAGCGCCAGGTAGGGATTGGCGTCCGCCGAGCCAATGCGCACTTCGACGCGCTGCGACTTGTCGCTGCCGGGAATGAGGCGCAGCGCGGTGGTGCGGTTCTCCATGCCCCAGGTCGCGTCCAGCGGCGCCCAGTAGCCCGGCACCAGGCGCGAATAGCTGTTGATCGTCTGCGCGTACAGCGCCATGAATTCCGGCAGGTAGCGCTGCACGCCCGCCATGAACGCGACCTGCGTGGCGCTCATGCCGTGCGGCTGCGATTCGTCGTAGAACGCCGAATGGCCGCTCTTCCTGTCGCGCAGCGACAAATGGATGTGGCCGCTTTGGCCCGGATGGTCATGCGACCACTTGGCCATGAAGGTCGCCATCAGCCCGTTCTGCTGCGCCAGCGCTTTCGTGAAGGTCTTGAACAGGAACGCCTTGTCGCCCGCCGCCGCCGCCTGGTCCACCGCGATGGCCGCCTCCAGCACGCCCGGCCCCGTTTCGGTGTGCAGGCCTTCGATCGGCATGTCCATGCGTTCGCACATGTCCAGCAGCTTGCGGTAGAACTCGCCCTCGACGGTGCTGCGCAGCACGGAGTAGCCGAAGTTGCCCGGCGTCCAGTTTTCCATGTTGCGGTAGTTCTTCGCGCGGACCGAATGGGGGGTTTCGCGGAACATGAAGAACTCGTATTCCAGCGCGGCGTAGACCTCGTAGCCCATGCCTGCCGCCCGATCCAGCGTGCGGTGCAGCAGCCGGCGCGGGCAGATGGCCGCCGCCTCCCCTTCGAATTCGGCCAGGAACAGCAGCATGTCTTCGCCGCCCGGCCCTTGCTCAAGCGGCAGCCTGCGCCCGGTCTGCGGCACGATGCGCAGCTTGGCGTCGGGGTAGGCGGTGTGCCAGCCGGTGTACTGGGTGTTGTCGTAGAGCTGGTCGTCCAGGTCCCAGCCGAGCACCACGTCGCAGAACGCCAGGCCGGAGCGCAGCGCGCCCAGGAACTTGTCGCGTCGCAAGTACTTGCCCAGCATGACGCCGTCGACGTCCGACAAGCCCACCTTGATATGCGAGAGCGGGCTGGCTTGCACCAGCCGCTCCGCGTCTTCCACCGTTGCTACCCCTAGTGCATGCATGCTCGTTCACCTTTGTGGCTGAAGCGTTGCGTTGACCTGCGGGCGGGCGGCGCGGCGTTCAGGTCATGGCCGCCCCCAGCACCCGCATCGCCTGGCGATGCAGCTGCGGCGTGGCGGCCGCGACGACGCGGCCCTGCGATTCGAGACTGAGCGGCTGCCCGGCCCAATCGGTGATGACGCCGCCCGCGCCTTCGATCACGGGCATCAGCGCCAGATAGTCATAGGGTTGCAGGCCGGCTTCGACCACCAGGTCGACATGGCCGCTGGCCAGCAGCCCGTAGCTGTAGCAGTCGCCCCCGTAGCGCCGCATGCGCGCGGCGCGGGTCAAGGCGTCAAAGGCCGCCAGTTCGGCGCCCTCGAAGATGTCGGGGGAGGTGGCGTACAGGATCGCGTCGCGCAGTTCGGTACAGGCGCTGGCGTGGCAGAGGGCGCCATTCAAGCGCGCCGGCGAACCTGCCGCGCCGATCCAGCGTTCCTGCAGCATGGGGATATCGATCAGGCCGAGCACCGGGCGGCCCCGGTGCAGCAGCGCCAACAGGGTGCCCCACAAGGGATTGCCCGAAATGAAGGCGCGCGTGCCGTCGATGGGGTCCAGCGACCACACGAGATCGGCCTCGGCATGCAGGGCGCCGAACTCTTCACCGAAGATGCCGTGTTGGGGGTAGTGCTGCGCGATGGCCTCGCGCAGCGCGGCCTCGACTTCGCGGTCGGCCTGCGTAACGGGGCTTTCGTCCGCCTTGGTATCGACGGACAGCGGGTGCCGGAACCCCTTGCAGGACAAGGGCCGGACCCGGTCCGCGAGGGTTTGCGCGAACGAGGAATATTCGGCCAATTGCTGCGCCGGCAGTGCGGCGGAGGTTTGCATCACTGTGCTCCCAGGGGTTTTTCCAGTCTAGACACGTTGCCCCAAATTTGCAAATATACCTAAAACTGCAACCTAACCCTGTTCAGGGCAGGTCGCCGTCCGCATCAGTAGCTCACACCGTTGCCGTGTATTCCCCACCGGAGTCCCATCATGCAATGTATGAAGAAGCTTAGCGTTGTGGTTGCAGTAATTTCCCTAAGCTATGCCCACGCGGCCACGGCCGGGCCGATCACCGTGTACACCGCGCTGGAGGAAGACGAGATCGCGGCCTATCTGAAGGCGGCCAACGCAGCCATGCCGGACGTGAAGGTCAACGTGTTGCGCCTGTCTACCGGCGACCTGGGCGCCCGGCTGATCGCCGAAGCCGCAAACCCGCAGCAGGACGTGATCTGGGGTTTTGCCGTCAGCAACATGCTGGACCCGCGCCTGCAGAACCTGCTGGAACCCTATGCGGCCAAGGGCATCGACGCCCTGCCCGCCCAATACAAGAGCGCCGACAACAAGTGGTTCGCCGCCACCGGCTACGTCGCCGCCTTCTGTGTCAACACCGATCGGCTGAAATCCAAGAACCTGCCCATGCCCGCGTCGTGGGAGGACCTGGCCAACCCCGCCTACAAAGGCGAGATCGTCATCCCCAGCCCGGCCGCTTCAGGCACGGGCTACCTGCAGATCGTCGCGTTGCTGCAAGGCCTGGGCAAGGAAAAGGGCTGGGCACTGCTGAAGGACCTGGACAAGAACGTGGCGCAGTACACGCCATCGGGATCGCGCCCCTGCAAGATGGCGCGCGCCGGCGAATACGCGATCGGCGTGTCGTTCGCGTTCCCCGCCATGCAATCCATCGAAGAAGGCTACCCGGTGAAGATGGTGATCCCCAAGCAATGGGTCGGCTACGAGCTGGAGGCGTCCGGCCTGATGAAGACGGCGAAGAACCCCGCGGACGCCAAGCGCTTCCTGGACTGGACGCTGTCGGCGCAGGCGGGCGGCCTGTATAGCAAGTACAAGGAACTCGTCACCATTCCTGGCGCCGCCCCCAACAAGGCGGCCGAAGCGGCAGGCCTGCCCAAGGACCTGACTGCGGTGCTGTATCCGGTGGACTTCCAGAAGTCCGCCGCCGAGCGCGACGCCACGATCAAGACCTGGCAAGACACCATCAAGCGTTGAGGCTGGCGCGGCGGGCCCGGCCCGCCGCCCTAGCGTCCGGGAGACGCCATGTATCTGGAACTGCGCGGCATACGGAAAACCTTCGACGCGTCGGTGGCGCTGGAGGGCATCGACCTTTCCGTCGGCGAACATGAATTCGTCTGCCTGCTGGGCCCCAGCGGTTGCGGCAAGACGACCTTGCTGCGCATCGTGGCGGGCCTGCTGCCTTTCGACGGGGGCACCATCACCCTGGGCGGCCGCGACCTGAGCGGACTGCCTGCGCGCAAGCGCGGATTCGGCATCGTGTTCCAGTCGTACTCGCTGTTTCCCAACATGACGGTAGCCGAGAACGTGGGCTACGGCCTGCGCATCCGAGGCGAACCGCGCGACCGGATCGCCGCGCGGGTGGGCGAACTGCTGACGTTGATCAAGCTGCCCGACTACGCGCCGCGCTATCCGCACCAGCTGTCGGGCGGACAGCAACAGCGCGTGGCGCTGGCGCGCGCCCTGGCCGTGGACCCGGCGCTGATCCTGCTGGACGAGCCGCTGTCAGCGCTGGATGCCCGCGTGCGCACCGACATGCGCGCCGAGATCCACGACGTGCAGCGCAGATTGAAGATCCCCACGATCATGGTCACGCATGACCAGGAAGAAGCGCTGACGCTGGCCGACAAGATCGTCTGCATGAACGACGGGCGCATCGAGCAGGTAGGGTCCCCGTCCGACCTTTATTTGCGGCCGCGCACGCGGTTCGTGGCCAATTTCGTGGGCCTGAGCAATCTGCTGCCCACCGATTGGGTGCGCGACGCGATGCCCCACCTGCTGGCGACGCGCCCGGAAGGCGCCAGCGAGCGTTATGAGGCCTGCCTGCGCCCGGAAAACCTGCGCATCGCCGCTGACGAACAGGGGCCCGGCCGCGTGCAGGACATGACCTTCATGGGCAACCTGACGCGCTTGCGCGTGGCGTGGATGGGGCGCGAACTGGTGGTCGAGCAGCACGGGGCGGCAGGCCTGTCGCGCGGCGCGTCCGTGCGGCTGGACATGGCGCCCGGCGAATGCGCCTGGGTCAGCACATGACGCCGCCGAGCGGGGGCCATTGATGAGCACACTGCACGTCGGCGCGGACATCGCGGCGCCGGCCGGACGCGCCCCCTGGTCGGCGGACCGGCTGCTGCTGTGGACCTGCGTGGCGATTCCGCTGGCGGGCCTGGCGCTGTTCTTCCTGTACCCGCTGGCCACCGTGGCATGGCGCAGCCTGGTGGAAAAGGACGGCTCGATCGGGCTGGGCAACTATGCCGAGGTCTTTGCCACCCGCGGCATCCTGACCGCCACCGTCAACAGCCTCGTGATGAGCGCGGCCACCACTGCCGTGAGCATCACGCTGGGCTTCGCCATCGCCTATGGCCTGGACCGCAGCTGCATGCGCGGCAAGGCGATCGTGCGGCTGGCGCTGGTGCTGCCGCTGCTGGCGCCATCGCTGGTGCAGGGCCTGGGGCTGATATTCATCCTGGGGCGCAACGGGCTGGTGCACAGGTGGACGGGTTGGGAGGTCGACATCTACGGCTTCTGGGGCCTGCTGATTTCGAACGTGTTCTACGCCCTGCCCCAGGCGGTGCTGATCCTGCAGGCGGCCTTGCGCAACACGGACGCCCGCTACTACGACGCGGCCGAAGTCATGGGCGCATCCAGCGGGCGGCAGTTCTTCGACATCACCCTGCCCAATTGCAAGTTCGGCCTGCTGAGCGCCGCCTTCGTGGTGTTCGTCATCACCATCACCGACTTCGGCAACGCGGCGGTGATCGGCGGCAATTACCGCGTGCTGGCCACGGAGATCTACAGCCAGGTGTCGGGCCAGATGAATTTCGGCATGGGGTCGGTGGTGGGCATCCTGCTGCTGCTGCCGTCGCTGATCTCCGTGCAGATCGAACGCGTGGCCTCACAACGCCAGTTCGGGTCGGCGTCGCCCAGCGGCTTGCGGGTGGCGCCGCAGCGCGCCCCCGTCCGCGACGCGGTGTTCGGCATCGGCGTGCTGCTGGCCTGCGGCACGATCATCCTGACGGTGGCGACGGTGGTCTTCGCCAGCTTCATGCGGCTTTGGCCGTACCGCATGGAATGGACGCTGAAGCACTACGACATCACCGTCAGCGGCGGCTACGCCCCCCTGTGGACGTCGCTGTACCTGTCGCTGGCAGCGGCCGGCGGCGGCGTGCTGCTGCTGTTTTTCCTGTGCTTCGGCGTTTGCCGCATCGGGCGCGGCTGGGCCAAGATCGTGTACCTGCTGTCCGTGCTGCCCGTGGGGGTGCCCGGCCTGGTGCTGGGGCTGTCCTACATCTTCGCGTTCAATGCGCCCGGCACGCCCCTGTACGCGCTGTACGGCAGTGCGGCGCTGATCGCGCTGTGCAATTTCTACCACTATCACACGCAAGGGTTCCTGACGATGATGACGGGAATGCGCGCCGTGCCGCAGGCCCTGGAGGAAGCGGTCAGCTGCCTGGGCGGCGGCACGGTGCAAGTGCTGCGCGATGCGGTGCTGCCGCTGATCGGGCCCACCGTGCTGGGCGTGTTCTTTTTCCTGTTCATGCGGTCGATGGTGACGCTGTCGGCGGTGATCTTCCTGGTGACGCCGACCGTCAGCGTGGCGCCGGTGTCCGTGCTGCGGCTGGACGAGGCCGGGTTCGTTTCGCAGGCGGCGGCGTATTCCACGCTTATCATGCTGGTCGTTGGAGGTTCTCTGCTGGCCATGCGCGCGTTGATCGCCGGGGCGGCGCGGCGGCGGAGATAGATTAGGAAGCATCGGATATGTGGCAAGAAGAGCGGTATCAGAGAATCCGCGCCCTGCTGTCGTCATTGCAGCAGGTATCGACCGACCGCATCGTGGGCGAGCTCGGCGTGTCGCGCGAAACCGTCAGGCGAGATCTGCTTGAACTGGAGGCCATGGGCGAATTGCGTCGCGTGCACGGCGGGGCCGTGCCGGTGCACAGCGAACCCCCGATCGCCGAACGCGTGCACACGCGCGTGAAGTTCAAGCGCGCCATCGCGCGCGCCGCGGCGGGTCTCGTTTCCAGCGGCCAGACCTTGTTCCTGGACGCGGGCAGCACCACAAGCGTATTGGCCGACGAACTGGCCAAGCTGTCCGGCCTGACCATCATCACCAACTCGTTCGACGTGGCGTTGAAAGTGGGCGCGGCCGGCAACGGCGCCAATCAGCTGATCATGCTGGGCGGCGCGGTCGGCGGTCCAGTCTGCGCCACCGCCGGCGACATCACCATCGCCGAGATCCACCGCTACCGCGCCGACCTGGCGATGCTGTCGCCGGTAGGCGTCGACGCGGAGTGCGGCGCCACCAATTACGACCTGCGCGAGGCCGAAGTCGCCCGCGCGATGACGGCCAATGCCAAGCAACTGGTGCTGTTGGCCGACTTCAGCAAGATCGGCCTGTGCAGCCGCGTGTCGTTCTGCGGCGCGGACCGCATCGACCATCTGGTCACCAACACCAGTGCACAGAAGTTGCCCGCCTATGCGGCGCTGAAGGCCGCGGTAGGCAACGTGCTGGCGGTGTAGGCCGGCGCAGGCGCGCCGGCCTGCGCCGCATCAATCCAGCGATACCCCCGCCGTCTTCACCATGTCGGCCCAATAGACTGTGTCTTCCTGCAGGCGCGTCTTGAAAGCGTCGGGCTGGCTGCCCACCGGCCAACTGCCACCGCTGTTGATCTTGGCGATCACATTGGGCGACTTCATCGCCTGCGCCACGGCGGCCGCCAGATAGGTGACGCGTTCGGGCGGCGTGCCGGCAGGCGCAAACAAGCCGTACCAGTCGTCGGCGGTAATGCCGTCCAGGCCGCTTTGCTTGAGCGTCGGCGCGTCTTTGAATACACCGATGCTGTTTTCGTGGCTCAGGGCCAGGATGCGCAGCTTGCCCGCCGTCACCATCGGTTCGGCCGACGCGGGCGACGTGATCAGCATGTCCACCGTGCCGCCCATCAGGTCGGTGATGGCGGGCGCCGCACCGCGGTATGGCACATGCACCAGGTTAACGCCCGCTTTCTTCGACACCAGCGCGCCCATCAGATGGCTCATGGTGCCGTTGCCGGGCGTCGCGTACGTGATGATGCCCGGCTGCTTGCGCGCGGCATCCAGATAGTCGCCCAGCGTTTTGTACGGGCTTTCGGTACGCGCCACCAGCACCAGCGGCGCCGACGTGATCTGCGAGATCGGCGTGAAATCCTTGACAGGATCGAACCCCACGTTCTTGTACAGGCGCGGGTTGACGGCCATGACGCTGGTCTGCGACATCACCAGGGTGTAGCCGTCGGGCTTGGCGCGCGACACCTGCGCCGTGCCGACGTTGCCGCCCGCCCCCGAGCGGTTTTCCACCACGACGCTCTGGCCGATGATGGCGCCCAGCTCCTGGGCGATCAGGCGCGCCACATTGTCGTTGCCGCCTCCTGGTGGAAACGGCGAAACCACGGTGATGGCCTGCTTGGGATAATCGGCAGGCGCTTTCAGCGCCTGGGCCTGGGCTTGGGCTTGGGCGCTGGCGCCCCACATCAGGCCGGCCATCGCCAGGGCGGCTGTCCCGCAAGCGTGCAATGCATGGTGCTTCATCTGGATTTCCCCTTGAGTCGGCGGCCGGATACTCGGCCGTCCTTTGCATTCCGGTTCGCCATGAACCGTCCGCACCCCGCCAGCAGAGACCGCCGGGGCGTATTGATCGGGTTGATGCATCTGTTGTCGCGCCACGCGGCCTCTGCGGGCCGCTCTGGCGCTTGCGCCCTGTACGGGCGGCGTCAATGCGCGGCGTCAGCCAGCGGGAAACCGGTAGCCCGCCAATTCGCGTTCATCGATCTGCTTGACGAGGTTGGTCTCCCAAGACAGGTACTGGCGTGCCGCGGCCTTGTTGCCGTCGTGGCGGTCATGCACGAAGAACAGGTAGTCGACGCACTCGCTGTCGGTGGGAACGGCCGGCGTGGACTCCAACGCGATGCCCGCCGCCTTCCAGCTGGCCGGCGTGCCGGTGTTCACCTTGATGTCGGTCACGCCCAGGGCCGCCAGGTCTTCCATCGCCCACGCCGCGATGGCGGCGTCTTCGGCCAACAGGATGACGGGGCGGCCGGGCTCCAGGTCCAGACGGTCCAGGCGCGGACGGATCGACCATCGGGCCCCCGCGACATGGCTGGCGCGGTATCGCATGCCCGGGCGCAGGTCGACGGCCTGGGCGCCTTGCGCCAACGCGGCCGCCAGACCGGCATCGGACAGCGCCGGGACAATGGGCGTGTCCACGGCCGGCGCGTCGTTCTTCAGCGCGGCGCGCACGCCCTCTTGCAGCACGCAGGCATCCCACCCCATTTGCCGCAGCCAGCTGGCCACGACGGGTGCGCGCACGCCTTCGGCATCGAACACGACGATGCGGGCGCCGCGCACGGCCAGGTACTGGTCGGTGGCCTGCACCAGCTGCCCGCCCGGCGTGTGCTGCGCGCCGGGCAAGGAACCCTGCGCGAATTCCTCCGCGCTGCGCACATCGCACAGAAAGGTGCTGCGCGCGGAGTCTTGCAGCCATGCCTGCACGGTGGCGGCGTCGACCATTGGGACGCCATGGCGGTCCGCCAACCGCGCCGAGCGCGCGGCAAGCGCCGGCAGTTCGGCGGCTGCGACGCCGTCGTCGTAGCGGCGGCTGGCGCCGTGTTCCAACTGCAGGTCTTCCAGATACCAGCCCTGCGTGCCGTTCTCCAGCGCGTAGACGGGGTTCGGGACGCCGAGGTTGATGAGGGTCTGCGCGCCGATGATGCTGCGCGTGCGGCCCGCGCAATTGATGACGATGGTGGTGCCGGGATCTTTGGCCAGCGTGTGGGCGCGCAGCGCCAGTTCGCCGTTCGGGCAACAGATGCCGCCGGGTATGCTCATCTTCTGGTATTCGGCGAACGGCCTGCCGTCGAGCACGATCAGGTCGTCGCCGCGGCGTTGGCGCTCGGCCAATTCGCGGGCGCCGATACGGGGGGTATGAAAGACTTCCTCGGCGAGTTCGCCGAAGGTCTTGCTGGGCACGTTGACGCCGGCGAAGGCGGCATAGCCGTCCCGTTGCCACTGCGCGATGCCGCCTGCCAGGCGGTGCACTTGGCCGTAGCCCAGCTTTGCCAATGCGCGGGCAGCGCGCTCGGCGCTGCGGTCGCCGCCGCCGTCGTCATACACCACGACCCGCACATCGCGGCGCGGGGCCAGACGGACGATATCGATCTCAAGCCGGCTGTACGGCACCGGCGCCGCGTAGAACAGGTGCGACTCGCCATACTGGCCGTGTTCGCGCACATCCAGCAGGGCGATCTCGCGGCCGTCGTGCAGCCATTGCTTGAGCGTGTGCGAGTCGATGTCTGCGGCGCAAGGGGCGGAAGTGGGATGCATCATGAGATTCGTAGGGAACGGGGAGATTGGGTAAGCGCGGACAAGCCTTGTTCAAGGTCGCCGATCAAGTCTTCGGGGTCTTCCAGGCCGATATGCAGGCGCAGCATGGCGCCGCGCGGCGTCGGGTCCGGCAATGCACGCGAGTTCAGCTGCACGGGGATCACGAGGCTTTCGAAGCCGCCCCACGACGCGCCGATGCCGAACAGGCGAAGGCTGTCGATCAGCCGCTCGGCGTCCGCCCTGTCGAACGCCTCGTCCAGTTCGACCGTCAGCAGTCCGTTGGCGCCGGTGCAATCGCGTCGCCAGATCGCGTGCGACGGGTCGCCGGGCAGCGCCGGACACAGCACGCACGCCACCTCAGCGCGGCCCTGCAGCCATTGGGCGACGCGCAATGCGTTCCTGGCGTGCTGCGCCATGCGCAGGGGCAGCGAACGCATGCCGCGCAGCACCAGGAAGGCGTCATCAGCGCCGACCGTCTGGCCGAAGTCGATGGAGGCGCGCTCCAGTGCGCGCCAGGCGCGGCGGTTCACGACGGCCGCGCCCATCATCACATCGGCGTGACCGCCCAGGTATTTGGTGGCCGCCAAGAGCGAGATATCGGCGCCCAGCATCAGCGGTTTGTATATCAAACCCGACGCCCATGTGTTATCCACAGCCAGCCAGCAATCGTGTTTTCGCGCAACTGTGGATAACTCGGTGAGGTCCGGCATCTCGTAAGTCAGCGACCCGGGCGACTCCGCATAGATCATGCGGGTGTTGGGCCGGATCAGCGCATCGATGCCGGCGCCGTCGGGCCGGTAGAACGTGGTTTCGATTCCCAGCCGCGTCAGGTGCTCGGCGCAGAAGCGGCGCACCGGTTCGTACACGGCGTCGGTCACCAGCACATGGTCTCCGGTCCGCAGATAGGCCAGCAGCACGGTCGCGATCGCAGCCTGGCCGGTGGGATAGAGCGCGGCGCGGTAACCCTGTTCCAGCTCGACCAGCGCGTCTTCCAGCGCATGCGTGCTGTCGGTGCCGCGTGCGCCGTAGGACGGCAGACGCTCTTGCTCGCGGCGTTCGCGCGTGTCGCGCCAGGCGGCGACGCTATCGAAGACGTAGGTGCTGGCGCGCGTGACCGGGGTGTTGACCCATCCTTGATGGGGACGCCCCGCCCGCAGCAGGCGCGTGGCGGACCGGTAGGGCTTGCTCATGATCAGCGGCGGGTCTTCACGCCGATGGGCATGACCTTGCACGTGCCGGCGTCCAGGTCGAAACCCAGGCGTTCGTTCAGTGTTTCCAGCGCGCGACCGTACATATGCAGGTGGCGGATGACGCTGTCGCCCTGGATCTCGACGGCGTGGATGTCGTCGGGCATCAAGGCGATGCCGGCGCCCGGGCCGACCACGACGGTTCCGGTCTTCTCCAGGCGGCCCACGCCCGGCACCGACCCGTCGTCGGTGCGGTCATAGACGTAGTTGTATTCCACGCCTTCCACGGCCGCGATACAGGCCCAGGTGGTGTGGTTGTGCGGCACGATCTTGTTGCCGGGGCGCATGACGTTCAGGTATAGCGCATAGCGCTTGTCGTCATCTTCGGCGATCAGATAGCGCGCCTGGCGCTCGCCGTCTTCCGGCGCCGCGTAGCGTTCGCCCGTCCACCAGTCCGTGTGGCTGGCCAGGCCCACCAGCTCGTGCAGCACCTCATCCAGGCTGTCGCGGTTCAGCCCCTTATTTCCTACAGTTTTTTTAATATTTCCGATGGCGGTATCGATGCCGGCCTGATGGGGATGCGCAGTGCTCACTTTGGCTTTTCCTCTTGTTTCATGAGTTATTGCGTTTACTGTATCCCCCGCATCCGGCGCCAACAATTTAAATTGCCTTAACATTCCATTAGCAACGCTAATACTTTAGAGCCCGCCATGCGCAATTTGGATCTGGACCTGCTTCGCACGCTGACGGCCATCGCCCAGCACGACACCTTTTCGGAAGCCGCCCACCGGCTGCATAAGACCCAGTCGGCCATCACGCAGCAAATGCAGCGGCTGGAATCCACCATCGGCCTGCCCTTGTTCGAAAAGCAGGGGCGCAACAAGGTGCTGTCGTCGCACGGGCGCCGGCTGGTCGAATACGCGCGCCACATGCTGGCCATCAACGACGAGGCGCTGCGCGCGCTGCAGGACGGTCCGCTGGAGGGCGACTTGCGGCTGGGCGCGCCGCTGGACGTGGCCGACACCATCCTGCCCACGCTGCTGACGCACATCGCACGATCAGCGCCCCGCGTGAAGCTGGAGATCCGCGTGGACCGCAGCCCGTTCCTGATGGATGCCCTGCGTGCCGGTGAAATCGACCTGACGATATCCACGCGCTTCGACCAGGACTTCGAGGGCGTGGCGCTGCGCACGTCCCCCACCGTCTGGCTGGCCTCAGCCGACTATGTGCATGACGTGCACGCACCGGTGCCGCTGGTGCTGGCGGACGAACCCAGCATCTTCCGCCGGCTGGCCCTGAACGCGCTGGAGCAGGCGCGCGTGCGTTGGCACACCAACTATGTAGCGCCGAATCTGGTGGGGATCAAAGCCGCGCTGCGCGCCGGACTGGGCGTGACGGCCCGCAGCGTGGAACTGCTGGGGCCGGAAATGCGCGTCTTGGGGGAAAAGGAAGGGCTGCCGCCCTTGCCGGACGTAACCTACTTCCTGTGGATAAGGCGGGATCTGATCAATCCGCTGACGCGGCAGGTCTACGACATGCTGCGCGCCAACCTGGGACTGGCCCAGCAAGGCGACGCGGGCGGCGGGCCGCCGCGCGATCAATAGCGGTCGAAGATCGCCTGCAGGGCGGACGGGTCGCGGGTGACCGACAGGCCCAGCATCAGCAGGATGCGCGCCTTCTGCGGGTTCAGGTCGCCGGCGGCGATGAAACCCAGGGCAACGTCGTCCAGTTCTACGTCGCGCGCCACGAACCCGCTGCCGGTGCGGCTGGAACGCACGACGGCCGTGCCGCCTGCGACCGCGCGGATCAAGGCGTCGATGCCCAGGTCGGTGGCGTTGCCGTCGCCCACGCCTGCCAGCACGACGCCTTCCGCCACGTCGGCCAGGAAGTCGATCAGGTCGGCTTGCAGGTTGGCGTGCGCGTAGACGATGTCCACGCGGGGCCATCCGGCTTGCTGCAGCAATGCGAGTGAAAACTCGCTTTGCGTGGTGTGGGTGGTGGTGTTGCGCGAATAGAAGCATGGCGCCCCGCCATGCATGACGCCCGCGCGGCCGCGATTGGGCGAGGCGAAGGCGCACAGGCCCGCACAGGCGATCTTCTGGATCTCGCGCGCGTAATGCACGTCTTCGTTCATGACGACCAGCGGCCCGCGCCCGCGCGCGTCGGGATGGCGCGCCAGCGCCACCGCGTTGTACAGGTTGGCCGGGCCTTCGGCGCCAAGCGCCGTGGCGGGACGCATCGCGCCCACTAGCACGACGGGCTTGTCGTGCCGGATCACCAGGCTCAGGAAGTACGCGGTTTCTTCAAGCGTGTCCGTGCCGTGCGTGATGACGATGCCGGCAACCGAGGCGTCCTGGCACAGCGTGTCCACCCGTTCGGCCAGCGCGCGCCAGACCTCGTGCGTCATGTTCTGGCTGCCGACGTTCGCCACCTGTTCGGCGCGGATCTCGGCGATGCCTGCCAGCTGCGGCACTGCCGCCAGCAAATCGTTGACGGAAAACGTCCCGGCCTTGTAACCCGCCGACGTAGCGTCAGCCTGCGCGCCCGCGATGGTGCCGCCTGTGGCCAGCACCGCGACGACCGGCAGCGCGTGCTCAGGCATCCACGACTCCGGACAGGCCCTGGCGTTCCAGCAGCGAATTCAGATGTTCCCAGCCGTGGAAGTCGATGACGATCTGGCCCTTTTCCTTGGCGCCCACCTTCAGGGCGACCCGCGTGCCCAGATGATCGGACAGGGCTTCTTCCAGACGCGTCAGATCGCGCGAGACGCCGTTGGCTTTCTTGCGCGGCGAGGAAGCCGATTCGGTTTCCTTGGCGGTCTTGGTCACCAGCTTTTCGGCCTCGCGCACCGACAGGCGGCGCGCGATGATCTGGTTGGCCAGCTGGATCTGGGTCGCGGCATCCACCGCCAGCAGCGCACGGGCGTGGCCCATGTCCACGTCTCCGGCCAGCAGCATCGTCTGCACGGGCGCCGCCAGGTTCAGCAGGCGCAGCAGGTTGCTGGTGGCCGAGCGCGAGCGCCCGATCGCCTGCGCGGCCTGTTCGTGCGTCAGGCCGAACTCGTCCAGCAGGCGGCGCACGCCGTGCGCCTCTTCCAGCGGGTTCAGGTCTTCGCGCTGGATGTTTTCGATCAGCGCCATGACGGCCGCGTTTTCATCGGCCACGTCGCGGACCAGCACCGGTACTTCCTTCAAGCCAGCCAATTGGGCGGCTCGGAAGCGGCGTTCGCCCGCGATGATCTCGTAATGGCCGGGCGCCGTTTCGCCCAGCGCGCGCACAAGAATGGGTTGCATGATGCCTTGCGTGCGGATCGATTCGGCCAGCTCGCCCAAGGCGCCCTCGTCCATGCGCGTGCGCGGCTGATACTTGCCGGCGCGCATCTTCGAGATGAGCAAGGTGGATGGCGGACCCTCGGGCTTGGCCGCGACGGCCTTGCCGATGTTGTCGATCGCCGGCGCGTCCGCGCCCAGCAAGGCGTCCAGTCCGCGACCCAATCCCTTGGGTTTCTTGGTGGCCATAGTTAAATCCTCTTTCCTTCTGTTTTTGTATCCCGAGCCAGGCTCAGGCGTCCGTCTGCTCGGCGGGCAGACGGTACCAATACGCGTAACAGTCTTTGAAACCGTAGCGGCCATACAAGGCTCGCGCGGCGACGTTCTCCGGCTCGACCTGCAGGTACGCCGTTGCCGCGCCGTTGGCGGCGCCTTCAGTCATTAGGTAATCCACCAGGGCATCGGCGTAGCCTTTACGCCGTTGCCCCGGGTCCGTGACGATGTCGAACAGGCCCAGCAGGTCATCGTCGCGGACGGCCAAGCCCGCGGCAACGCACTGTCCTGCCGCGTCATACGCCAGCACCGGCTGCTTATCCACAGCCAGTCCTTGCAGACGCGCTTGATGTTCAGCGGTGTGCCCGGGCGCCGAGCCGCGCATGGCCCCGACGGCCTGCGCGAAGCGGTCGGTGTCGACTTTCCTGAAATGCAGGCCGCCCCGGACGCTAGGCCTGGGGGCGAGCGACATGCTCATGACTCGGGTCTCACCGGTAAAGGTATAGCCTCTGGCCTCCAGCTCGGCGTCCAGCGAGAAATCGGGGCCGATGGAGGTAATGCGCAGCACCATGGGCAAGCCATGGCGCGCATACAACGAAGAACAATACGCCAGCCGTTCGTCCAGCGGACGTGTGGATAACCCCAGCACATTCACGCTACGCACGCGCTTGGCCTCCGAGTGTGCAAAGCGCACCAGCCAACCCTCATAGAGCACCTGCGCGCCGACCGCAGTCGCGTTCAGCGCGGCCTCTTCCAGACGCGCGCGCAAGGCGTCGCGCACGTCGGCGGGCGGCGTACGGGAGACAGGCGGGACGGTCGGGGAAAAGAGCGCGGCGACAGACATGGCAAGGCTTACTTCAAGTCTTTCCTGACGCGCTCGATCATTTCGGCGCCAAACGAGATGTAGGCTTGCGCGCCGCGTGACGCGCGGTCATACACCACGCCGGGCATGCCGTAACTGGGTGCTTCGGCAAGGCGCACATTGCGGGGGACGACCGTCTTGAAGACCTTGTCGCCGAAGTGGGCCTCGAGCTGGGCGGACACTTGTTGTTGCAACGTCATGCGCGGGTCGAACATCACGCGCAGCAGGCCGATGACGCGCAAGTCGTCATTGATGTTGCGGTGGACGCGCTTGATGGTGTTGACCAGGTCGGACAAGCCTTCCAGCGCGAAGTATTCGCACTGCATCGGGATGATGACGCCATGGGCGGCGGCCAATCCGTTGAGCGTCAGCAAAGACAGCGTCGGCGGGCAATCGATCAGCACGAAATCGTACTGGCCGGTGACCGTGTCCAGCGCGGCCTTCAACTGGCGTTCGCGTTCGTCCATCTGCACCAGGTCGATCTCGGCGCCGGACAGTTCGCGGTTGGCCGGCAGGACGTCATAGCCGCCGGATTCCGACTTCACGCGGGCCTGCTCGATGGTGGCCTCGCCGATCAGCACCTGGTACAGGTTCGATTCAAGCGCGTTCTTATCAATACCGCTGCCCATCGTGGCATTGCCTTGAGGGTCCAGGTCCACCAGCAGCACGCGCTGATTGTGCGTGGCAAGGCCCGCCGCCAGATTGATGGCGGTGGTCGTCTTGCCCACACCGCCCTTTTGATTGGCGATGCAGAAGACGCGGGCGGTTGTGCTGGGGGGTAAGTTCTTCATAGGGTTCCTTGACTGCGTCCTTCACCGCGCTCTTCGCCGCGGCGCATCCAGATCAGGCAGCGCTCTGCTTGCAGCTCCGGTACCCGGAGCGGCTGAATATGGTCGACTTGCCATTCCCCGCGCGCGTGCAGCGCCTGAATTTCTTCATCGGGGACCTTGCCCTTCATGGCGACGAGGGTACCATCGATGCGCACGTGGCGACCCGCGAGCTGCGCAAAATCGTCCAGCGAAGCGAAAGCCCGCGAGGTGACGATGTCGCACTCGGCCGGGTCCAGCGTTTCGATGCGCGCGTGGCGCGCCTGCAGGTTCGGCAGCGTCAGCGCGCCGCTCATCTGGCGGACGAACGCGGTTTTCTTTTCAACGGCGTCGATGCAGGTCACGGACCACAGGGGCCGCATGATCGCCAGAACGACGCCAGGCAGGCCGCCTCCTGATCCAACGTCGTAGACCTTGGCGGGGGCGTCAGCGGCGCCCAGCGCCTCGCTGAACGGACCCACGGCGGCCAGGCTGTCGAACAGATGCTGGATCAGCATCTGCTGGGGATCGCGGATGGCGGTGAGGTTGTACGTCCGGTTCCAGCGTTGCATCTGGGACAGGTAGTTCAGCAGCTTGCCATGCGCCGCGGCGTCGACAGGCAGCCTCAGTTGCTCGCATGCGCGAGAGAGGCGGCCGGCCATGTCTGCGCCGGCCTGATCGGTATGAGCGGTCATGCGGCTTGCTTGCGCGAGCCGTAGTGCAGGCGCTTCAGATGGATCAGCAGCAACGAGATTGCAGCGGGGGTCACGCCGGAGATGCGTGCGGCCTGGCCGACGGTCTCCGGGCGATGCGTCTTCAGCTTCTGGCGCACTTCGAACGACAGGCTGGTCACGGCGTCGTAGTCGACATCCGCGGGGATAGGTTGCTGCTCGTGCGAAATCTGCTTCTGGACTTCGTCTTGCTGGCGGGCGATGTAGCCGGCGTACTTCACCTGGATCTCAACCTGTTCGGCCAGGACATCGTCCTCGACGACGCCCGGGCCGGCCAGCAGCGAGCCGTCGGCATTGCGCGCGGCCATCAGTGCTTCATATGAAACATTCGGGCGCTTCAGCAAGTCGGCTAGTGAGTACTCACGTTCAATCGCCTTGCCCAACAACGGTTCCGCGATCTCGACCGGCATGATGCGCGGATTGACCCACGACGCCTTCAGCCGTTCGACTTCCGCGGCGACCGCGTCGCGCTTGCGGTTGAACGCAACCCAGCGGGCGTCGTCGACGATGCCCAACTGGCGGCCGATTTCGGTCAGGCGCAGATCGGCGTTGTCTTCACGCAGGCTCAGACGATATTCGGCGCGCGAGGTGAACATGCGATAGGGTTCTGTCACGCCACGCGTGACCAGGTCGTCGACCAGCACGCCCAGATAGGCTTCATCGCGGCGCGGCGTCCAGGGGTCGCGGCCCAGCGATTGCAGCGCGGCGTTCACGCCGGCCAGCAACCCTTGGGCGGCGGCCTCTTCGTAGCCGGTGGTGCCATTGATCTGGCCGGCGAAGAACAGACCGGCAATCGCCTTCGTCTCAAGCGTGCTCTTCAATCCACGTGGATCAAAGTAGTCGTATTCGATCGCATAGCCTGGGCGCATGATGTGCGCGTTCTCCAGCCCTCGCAGGGAATGGATCAGATCCAGCTGCACATCGAAGGGCAAGCTGGTGGACACGCCATTGGGATAGACCTCGTGCGTGTCCAGGCCTTCCGGTTCCAGGAACACCTGATGGGATTCCTTGTCGGCAAAGCGGTGGATCTTGTCTTCGATGGACGGGCAGTAGCGTGGGCCCACGCCTTCAATGACGCCGCTGTACATCGGCGAACGGTCCAAGCCGCCGCGGATGATGTCGTGCGTCCGGGCATTGGTGTGCGTGATCCAGCACGGCAGCTGGCGCGGATGCATGGCCACGTTGCCCATGTACGAGAAAACGGGAACGGGATCCAGATCGCCCGGCTGCTCTTCCAAGATGCTGTAGTTGATCGAACGCCCATCGATGCGTGGCGGCGTGCCGGTCTTGAGGCGTCCTTGCGGAAGCTTGAGTTCCTTCAGGCGCTGCCCCAGCGAAATCGCCGGAGGATCCCCGGCACGGCCACCAGAATAGTTCTGCAGGCCCACGTGGATCAGTCCATTCAGGAACGTGCCGGCGGTCAGCACCACGGTCCTGGCGCGGAACTTCAGGCCGATCTGGGTCACGGCGCCCACGACACGGTCGCCCTCTACCATCAGATCTTCGACCGCCTGCTGGAACAGCCACAAGTTTGGCTGGTTTTCCAGACGGCCGCGGATGGCCTGGCGGTAGAGCACACGGTCCGCTTGGGCGCGAGTCGCGCGGACGGCGGGCCCCTTTGAACTGTTCAGGATGCGGAACTGAATCCCGGCTTCGTCCGTTGCCAAGGCCATCGCGCCACCCAGGGCGTCGACCTCTTTGACAAGGTGGCCCTTGCCGATCCCGCCGATGGAGGGATTGCAAGACATTTGGCCAAGGGTCTCGATGTTGTGCGTCAGCAGCAGCGTCTGGGCGCCGGCGCGGGCTGCCGCCAGCGCCGCTTCAGTGCCGGCGTGGCCGCCACCGACGACGATGACATCGAATTCGCGGGGATAGTCCATGATGGGGAGGGAAAGATAAGAAGGCGTTCGGTGCTCATTATAGAGGCAGGGTTGGCATGTTTCACGTGAAACATAGAACGGGGTCCGTTTACGCCTCTGCCCTGCCCGCTTCGCGTCGGGATTTGACAACGGCGCTAGCGCCGCCTGCTGAATATGTCGGCACGTGCCTCTGTTTTGCCCGCAATGTTCCACTTGGAACAGGACCAGCGCGGGCTGACGATATCCTACAAACTAGGACACGCTCGCGGCTCGCTGGTGTTTCACGTGAAACATCGCAGCTATATGACCCGGCTTCCGGCGGTGGGCTATTGGGCTCTTACTGCGGGGTTGCGTCTCTACGATTCCCTGCACCTCCTCATCGGAGTACATCGTTCCCAATGTTTCACGTGGAACATCATGGCGGCAGAGGCGGCTATCCGACAAAACGGCGCAACGAAGCGAGCCTGTATCCAAGATTCCTATGTTTCACGTGGAACATTCCCCGGTGGAGCACAGCGCCTAGTGTTTGCTAACGAATAATGTTCCACGTGAAACATGGGTTTCTCATTAAGCCGGACATCGCACACGGAATCGCCCAATCAGTTTGGAGAGCATGTTCCACGTGAAACATAGCCCCCGTGCAACCTTATCGGAAAAGTCCAGACAAAACTCTTCCCTGTTTCACGTGAAACACATCAAATTTAGGGACGCGGAAGGTGTGTTCCCACGACGACAACGCAAGCATTCCGACCAAAACAGGATCGACTACGTCGGCGCAATCAGGAGAAAGTGAAAACTGCCATTGCTGAGAGCCTGGAAAACCAGACTGCATGATGGAAGAAAAAAACGATTTTTCCACCCCTACCCTACCCCTTGCCGGAAATATCGCCATTTTTTCGCGTTTCACGTGAAACACTACCTTCGGCCAATCAACGAAAACGAAGCCAATGGCACGATTGACATGACGACCGGAAGAGATCAAATCGAACTTGCTCTGGGAGTTTTCACAAAATCCTCACCAGACTCATGGCCGTGCTTATTCACACCCGGCAGTGGATATCTCCACTATCCGGAATTTGCGCGAAATACTGCCGGTAGAAGAACGCGATTTATCCACATTCCAGAGCACCGTTGCGGCGCTGTAAATTTGGAATTCCACATGGAACAACTTTGGGGATAACTTGCTGTGGCAAGTTAGAACGGAAACCAGAAACGAGCGTGATGGGTATGTTCAGGCAAACCGCCCAGATGTTCGAAATGCCACAAATATCCAACGAGCTTCATAGGAGAATGGCGCGCGGATCAGTTTCCTTGCCCATGCCATCCGCGGAAATAAGCACCGGTTTTCTGGCACGCAAACTGGTGCGAAAAAGCGTGGACAACTTTGTGGATAAGATTCAGCTATCGCGTCCATAAGCCATTCATAAATCGGCCGAGCACTCGAATGTCCAAGGGAACTCCCCTGCCCCGAATCAGTCCAACCGCCGATAATCAGATCCAACGATTTATCCACACGGTTACCCACCGTTTCGCCAAGCACATATCCATCCCGCGGATTTGCCGCAGCGTCTGCCCATGCCGCGATGGGATCATTGACGCTACAACTATCTTGCAGGAGCCGGGAACGGCGCGCCATCATCCATTTGGTTGAGTTGCACCGATTTCATGTGAATCGCTGTGGAAAACTCGAAATCCATTTTTCGAGAGCAAATTCAACCGCGATTCCAAATCGCAAAATCGCTCATGCGGCCAGGGGTCGGCTTCGTCATCGGCGTACCCCGATCCGGGCCTCGAAAACAGAAAAAACAGACGGCTAGATAATCGCTATCCCCATTTCTATCCACAGGCAAAGGCCCCCCGATTTGTGCAATTCGGGGGGCCTTTCTGTGCATAACCGGGATGGGGATATCTTTGTGAACAACCGTCTTCAGTTCGCGAAAAACCGGGCATTCGCCAGGCTGCCGGATAATCTTCAAGGGATGGCTTCAGACGGCGCCTTAGGCCTAAAAACAGCTCTAAATGCCCGTATTCCCTGGGCAAACGGCCCGTTTCACGTTGAGCAATCATCACAAGGCCAGACGGCTCTCATCCAAATCCAGCCGTTTTAATCGCATATCGGCAAAACCGAAAAACTGTGCAAAACCTTGCTTTCGGTGATGCCTGTGCTTCATTACTGCGCACTAAAATCCGTGCAGCCGAAAATAATTATCCACAGACTTATCCAACGGAAGAGGATATGTTAGTGAACACTAACTTTCACGCTGCCGCAGGGATAAACCGAAGGCGGGAAGCACCAAAAGTTTCCAGTCCCAAACGAAACAACGCCCCAGACTCGGAAGTCTTGGGGCGTTGTAGCCAGGACGGACCTGGCGGACGGGAAAGTGGGATTTCCCGATTTAGAGCGGGCGAATTTCGGCCGCTTGAGGTCCTTTCGGACCATCCTTAACTTCGAATTCGACTTCCTGCCCCTCGTTCAGGCTGCGATAGCCGCGGCCCTGGATGGCGGAAAAGTGTGCGAAAACTTCGGTGCCACCAACGTCCGGCGTAATGAAACCGTAACCCTTGTCAGCGTTGAACCACTTAACTTTGCCCTTCTGAGCCATTTTTTCTAGCGTCCTGTAATTGAATCGAATTGCAATGAATCAAGGACGCCGTGAGAACTGAACGACCGGTAGAAATACCTGCGTTGTTGCTGCGTTCCCGCTCGTCGCCAAGCAACAGAACGAGTCCGCGCTGCTTGAATCAACTGCGGAATCAGCATACCCATCGCGCATTACCGGCTCATATTGTTGTTTACCCCAATGTCGCTTTTTTCTGACTGGAAGCGAACTACCGCTAGGCGGAATTTCCTTGCCGGCGCGCAAGAAAGGCGTAGACGGGGCCCGTCACGATCACCACGAACACCATGCGCGTGACGTGAAACGCGGTGACGACCGGCACGCCCAGTTGCAGCACCTTGGCGGTGATCGCCATCTCGGCGATGCCCCCCGGTGTGGTGCCCAGGATCAGGGTCGGAACGGGTGCCGCAGACCAGTACGACAGCAGCGCGCCCAACCCGAAAGCCAGCGCCAGCGCACCGACAGTGAACGCGGCCACGACCGCGATGAAGCGCGGCGCCGCGCGGAAGAAATCCGGCCGGTAGCGGTCGCCCAAAGACCACCCGATGAACAACTGGCCGATCTTCGGCACGAAGTCCGGCAAGGCCGACAATTCCACACCGGACGAGGTCAGCAACATCGCCACCAGCATGGGCCCCAGCACCCACGGATTCGGCAGCCGCAGCTTCATGAAGAGCAGCCCCCCGATGCAGGTCAACGCCACCAGCGCGGCCAGCCCCGCGCCGTGCACGGTCTTGGGGCCCGGCACGGTGGGATCCAGCCCCGCCACGCCCCACCACTGGAAGATGAACGGCACCGTCACCACCACCAGCAGCACGCGCACGCTGTGCGCCGTCGCCACGCGGTCGATCCGCGCGCCGTGGCGCTCCGCCAGGCTGGCCATTTCGCTGGCGCCGCCGATCGCGGACGAGAACCAGGCGGTCTTGAAGTCCGCATCCGTAAACCGGCGCAGCATCGCCGTGCCCATGAACGCCAGCGCCAGCGCGAACAGCATCCCCACGATGATGGGCCCCGCGTTGGCGCCGATATGGCCAAGCACCTGCGGCGTGAAGTACAGCCCCAGCGACGTGCCGATGACCCACTGCCCGCCGTTGCGCGCCGGCCGCGGACATGCGGTACCCAACCCGGCGATCCGCGTCGCCGCCGTCGCGAGCAACGCCCCCAGCATCCAAGGCAGGGGCAAGTGCGCCCACACCGCCAGCGCCGCGCCTGCCAGCGCGATCGCCAATCCGCCCAGCACCCTCAACAACATGTTCTGACCCACGATCCCATCCACGTGCATAGCTAATACGAAAAACGAATTATGAGTTAGTGGGATACTTACGAAAACTTTCTTTGCCTACCAGCGTTCATCTCGCGTCCACTATGATCCGATCCAAACTTCCCGACGTCGGCACCACCATCTTCACCGTGATGAGCCGCCTCGCCATCGAACACAAGGCCATCAACCTGGGCCAGGGCTTTCCGGACTTCGATCCGGATCCGGCGCTGTGCGCGCTAGTGACCCGTGCGATGGCCGAGGGCCATAACCAGTACCCGTACATGCCGGGCGTCGCGCCGTTGCGCGAAGCCATCGCCGCCAAGACGCGCGAACTCTATGGCCACGCCTACGATCCGGAAACCGAAATCACCATCACCAGCGGCGCCACCGAGGCCCTGATGGCCACCGTGCTGGCGGCGGTGAACAGCGGCGACGAAGTCGTCGTCATCGAACCCTGCTACGACTCCTATCTGCCGGCGATCCGCCTGGCAGGCGGCACGGCCGTGCCTGTGCCGCTGCGCGCGCCTACCGAGGCCGACCCCTACTACCGCATCGACTGGCAGCGCGTGCGCGACGCCATCACGTCCAAGACGCGCCTGCTGATGCTGAACTTCCCGCACAACCCCACCGGCGCCGTGCTGGAAGACAGCGACCTGGACGCGTTGGAGGCCATCGTGCGCGATACCGGCGTGCTGCTGGTGTCCGATGAAGTCTATGAACACATCGTCTTCGACGGCAAACCGCACGCCAGCGTGGCGCGCCGCCCCTTGCTGGCCGAACATGCGTTCGTGATCTCGTCGTTCGGCAAGACCTACCACACCACCGGCTGGAAGATCGGCTACTGCTGCGCCCCCCGCCAGCTCAGCGCCGAGCTGCGCAAGGTGCACCAGTTCATGGTGTTCACCGTGCCCTCTCCGATGCAATTCGCGTTGGCGGAATTCATGCGCGACCCCAAACCCTACCTGGACCTGCCGGCGTTCTATCAAGCCAAGCGCGACCGCCTGTCCCACGGCCTGGCCAAGACGCGTTTCCGCCCCCTGCCCAGCCCCGGCACGTTCTTCCTGCTGGCCGACTACAGCCAGATTTCCAAACAGAACGAAGCCGACTTCGCCCGCGACCTGACGGTGAACCATGGCGTCACGGTGATTCCCGTGTCGGCCTTCTACCGCCAACCCGACGCCGCGGAATCCAACCACCGCATCGTGCGCTTCTGCTTCGCCAAGAAGGACTCCACGCTGGATGCGGCGCTGGAACGCCTGGCACGCGTCTGACGTCTAAAACAGAATATGAGTATTCACTCATATTTGTACCGAAAAAAAGGGGCGCCGCGAGGCGCCCCTTGCAACATCCGGCGACTGCCAGCGCGAGGGCCGCGCCATACGGCCCGCCCCGCACCAAGCATCAAGCCGGTCCAGCGGCAACCTTTCTTGCGCGGCGCATGCGGCGCATCAATTGCGGCACCACCACGACGGCGATGGCGCCCACCCACATCGAAATCGACACCGGGCTCGCGAACAGCACCCGAACATCGCCATCCGTCATCGACAGCGCGCGGCGCAGGTTCTGCTCCATCATGTTGCCCAGCACAACACCCAGCACCAACGGCGCCATCGGCACGCCGAACTTGCGCAGGAAGTAGCCCAGCGCGCCGATGCCGGCCACCAGCAAGAGGTCGAACGTGCCCGCGTTGATGGCGTACACGCCGATGTAGCTGATGCACAGGATGCCCGGCACCATCAGCCAACCCGGCACCGACAGCACTTTCGAGAACAAGCGGACCAGCGGCACGTTCATGATGAACAGCAGCACGTTGGCGACGAAGAGCGACGCGATCAGGCCCCACACCAGCTCCGGCTTCGTCTCGAACAGCACCGGGCCAGGCGTGATGTTGTAGAGCGTCAGCGCACCCATCATGACCGCGGTAGTGCCTGAACCCGGCACGCCCAGCGTCAGCATCGGCACGAACGAACCGATGGCGGACGCGGTGGCGGCAGCTTCCGGCGCGACCAGCCCGCGCATGTCGCCCTTGCCGAACTTGGCGTCCGGGTCCTTGGCTTCGATGATGCGCTTTTCCTGCGAATACGCCACCGCCGCCGCCACGCTGGCGCCGGCGCCCGGCAGCACGCCCACCCCAAAGCCCACCAGCGCGCTGCGCACCACGCTCCACCATGTGAACGCCATCTCTTTCAGGTTGAAGAGCTTACGGCCGCTGGGCGTGACTTCGACGCTATGGCCGGCCATCACCTTTTCCAGCATCTCCAGCATTTCGCTGACCGCGAACAGCGCGATCACCACCACCACGAAATCAATGCCGTCGGCCAGGTGCACCGATTCGAAGGTATAGCGGTATACGCCTGAATTCGCGTCCACGCCCACCACCGATATCGACAGGCCGATCATGGCCGCCAGCACGCCCTTGATGGGCTGCTTGCCCAACAGGCTGGTCAGGCAGCAGAACGCGAAGATCATCAGCACGAAGTACTCGGCGGGGCCGAAGGCCAGCGCCCATTTCGCCAGCATCGGGGCAAGCAGGATGATGCCCACCACCGACACGATCGCGCCGAAGAACGCCGACCACGCCGATAGCGACAAGGCCACGTTCGCCATGCCCTGGCGCGCCAGCGGATAGCCGTCCAGCGTCGTCATGATGGCGCTGGCCTCGCCCGGCACGTTCAGCAGGATGGCCGTGATGCGGCCGCCGTACTCGGCGCCCACGTAGACCGCCGCCAGCAGGATCAGCGCCGTTTCAGGCGGAAGGTTCATCGCGAACGCGATCGGTATCAGCATCGCCACGCCGTTCACCGGCCCCAGGCCCGGCAGCACGCCGACCATCGTGCCGATGAACGAGCCGATCATGGCCACCAGGATATTCGTCAGCGAAAAGGCAACGCCAAAGCCGATCGACAGATGATCAAGAATGCCGCTCATATCAGGGTCTCCAGCAGTCCGCCCGGCAGGACGACGTCCAGCACCTTGTCGAACAGCACGAAAAAGAAAAGGCTCATGACGACGCCGCCGACCGCGCACTTCACCCAACCGCCGCCGAACAAGCGGCCCACGAACACCGTCATCAGCGACGTGGCCACTACGAAGCCCAGCCACTGGAACAGGAAGGCGTAGGCCACGGTGAACGCCATCATCAATGCGATGCGTCCGTTGGCGCCGGGCGGATTGGCTTGGACCGTATTGCCCCCTTTGTAGACCAGCCACAGGCCGCACAGGCCGATGATGCCGGCCAGTAGCAGGGGGAAGGCGCGCGGGCCCACGGGTTCGTAGGCGAACGGGGCTTCGATGCCCCATCCGGCCGCCGTCATGAAGGCGGCCAGCGCCAGGGCGCCGACACCTAGGATTCGATCATTCATGATCCAGTTTTCCGTTGTGGTGGGACCGCGCGGCGCAGCCGTCCCCGCCACCGCCGAAACTGCCCGGCGGCGAGGGGGCCCGAACAACCGGGCGCGATCAGGAGGGAAAGCCTTGCGGCCGGCTTACTTCTTCAACAGGCCGAAGGAATCGGCCAGTTCGCCATAGACCTTGACCTGGTTCTTCACATAAGCGTCCAGCTCGGGCCCCGTCTTGTTGAACGGGAACAAGCCCTGCTGCTGGCGCAGCTTGTCGAACTCGGGCGACGCGGTCGCGGTATTGAAGGCGTTGACCCAGAACTGGTAATCGCTGTCCGACACCTTCGGGCCGACGTAGAAGCCGCGGATGATCGGCCAGACGATGTCGTAGCCCTGCTCCTTGGCGGTGGGCACGGTGCCTAGCTTGCCCGGCAGGCGCTGGTCGTTGAACACCGCCAGCACCCGGATGGGCGCGCCGCCTTCCAGCATGGTGAAGGCTTCGGCCGCGTCGCCCATGTAGGCCTGGATATGGCCGCCGCGCAAGGCGGTGACCGCTTCGCCGCCGCCTTCAAACGCCACGAAACGCATCTTCTTGAAATCCACGCCGGCGGCCTTGGCGGTCAGCGCGGCCTTCATCCAGTCCTGGCTGCCCACCGTGCCGCCGGCGCCCAGCACGAGCTTGGTCGGGTCCTGCTTGAAGGCGTCCATCAGCCCCTTCAGGTCGGTATAGGGGGAATCGTTGCGCACCACGGCCACGCCGTAGTCGGTGCCGATGGCGGCCAGCCAGCGCACGTCGTCGACGTTGTACTTGCCGAACTTGCCCTGGGCCAGGTTCAGCAGCGAACCGCCCGAAAACGCGACGATGGTGCCGGGTTCGTTGGGGTGCTGGGCCACGATGTTGTTGTAGGCCACGGCGCCGATGCCGCCCGGCATGTAGACGATGCGCATGGCGCTCTTGAGCGCGCCGCTTTGCTTCAGGCCTTCGGTGGCCAGACGGCAGGTCAGGTCGAAACCGCCGCCCGGCTGGGCCGGCGCGATGCATTCCGGGCGGCGCGGCTCGTCGGCCGCGTGGGCGGCGCCCAGGGAAAGGGTAATCGCGCCAAGCGCCGCCAAGGCGGCCGTGCGCAGCTTCAGGCTGGTCTGCATTCTTGCGTCTCCGTGTTTTATAGGTCTTGGTATGGCTGGATGGCCGCCCGGCGTGCTTGCGCCTGATCGGACCCAGCGGACGCTACCGTACAAAACCGAAGCTTTCCAATACCTTTCAAAATCCGCCGTTTTCGTGATGCGGCGCAGCATCCGACGCGGACTCCAGGGTAAACACCAGGGCGGCGCGCAAGCCAGGCAACGGCGCCCGGTTCTCCAGGACCAGCCGGGCACCGAGGATATCGGCGATGGTGCCCACGATGGCCAGCCCCAATCCGGCCCCGGACTTGTTCTTGCCCGCTGCCCCCCGGCGAAACCGTACGCAGGCCCGGGCGATGTCCTCGGCCGACATGCCCGGACCGTCGTCTTCGACGATCAGGCGTGCCAGACCGTCGCCGGCCTGCACGGTCACCGTGACTTCGCCCGCCGGCGACGCGTAGCGGATGGCGTTGTCGACCAGGTTGGTGGCCGCTTCGCGGAGCAGCCACTCGGTGCCGCTCACCAGGACCGGACGGATGGCGGCCTCCAGGCCGATGTCCAGCTGGCGGGCACGGGCGGTCGGCAGCAGCCCCCGGATGACGCCGTCGGCCAAGTCCACCAGATCGATCGTTTCGGCCGTGAAACCGCCTTCGGCCAGGGAAGCGTCCTTAGCGCGCGCCAGAGCGAGCATCTGGTTGGTGGTGCGCACAGCCCTGTCCAACCCCTCTTGCATCGCCAGAAGGGCTGTACGGACCTCCTGGGGGTCTGTTTCGCGCAAGGCATAGGCCGTCTGGGTCCGTAAAACCGATAACGGAGTGCGGAGTTGGTGCGAAGCGTCGTCCAGGAACTGGCTCTGGACCCTCGCCTGAGCCGCAAAACGGGCCATGTGGAGGTTTACAGCCGCAACTAGGGGCAGGACCTCACCAGGCATCTCGGACGCGCTGACGGGGCTTAAATCGTCTCCAGACCGCCCTTCCACTTCTTGCCGGAGCCTGACAAGGGGGCGCAGCGCCATGAAAACGCCCAGGATGATCACCAGAACGCTGATGAGGATCACGGCCAGATCCCGTTCCACCGAGCGCACCAGCACCTTATGCAGGAACGCCTGGCGGCTTTCCAGGCCTTCGGCGACTTGTACGATAACCCGTCCCCCTTTGTTCGCGTACAGAGGCGGATCCATGGGGCGCGCCAGCGCCGCAACCCTGACGGGGGTGCCCTGGTAGTCCGCGTAGAAAAAGCGCGGTTCGCCAGATTCCAGGGGCTGGTCCGGTAGCGGTAGCCCCGGATGCCCGATTTCTGCCAGCCCGTCCTCTGTCGCTACTCGGTAGAAGACGCTTCCATTGGCCGTCAGCTCGAAAAATTCCAGCATCAGGTAGGGCTGCTCCATGGCTAATCCACCGCTGGCTGTGGATATGTTGTGGTCGATCGCGCGGAGCGCTCCGGAAAGTGAACGATCGTAGGCAATGTCGACCTGGTTGCGCAGCTGGTGATTCGACAGCCATAGCGCGCCCATCATCACAAAGACCAGGGTCGGGATCAGCCACCAGAGCAACTGCGTCTTCAGCGTGCGATTACGTTTTTTTGCGGCGAAAAAAACGATTTTTTTCGGACTTCTAGTTGTCAACAAGGTTCTCCAGGCAGTAGCCCATGCCTCGCATGGTGACGATCTGGACGCCTGTTTCCGCCAATTTTTTTCGCAAACGGTGAACCAGGACCTCGATGGCCTCCAGGTTGATGTCGGCATCGTCCGTCAGGATGCGGTCCAGGATCTGCTGCTTGTTGATGGGTTCTCCGCTTTTCTGGATCAACACCCGAAGAACAGCGTGTTCACGTGGGGATAACTGCAAAGCCTGTCCAGAGACCGTGAATTTCTGCGCTGCAGACTCGAAAACCAGGTTTCCTAGAGCCAAACGCGGATGTTCTCGTCCACGGCTGCGCCGGATCAGTGCGATCAAACGCGCTTCCAACTCTTCCACAACAAAGGGTTTCGGCAGGAAATCGTCTGCTCCCTGGTGAAGGGTCCCGATTTTTTCGGCTAGCGAATCGCGCGCGGTCAAGACCAGCACCGGCGTACGGTCGTCCCGCGCGCGGATCTTCGCCAGCAAAGCATGGCCATCCATGCCGGGAAGTCCCAAATCGAGGATGACGGCATCGAATTCTTCGATTGCCAACCTTCTTTCGGCGACCAATCCGTCGTCAGCCCACTCAACGACAAAGCCGGCATGTCTGGCCAGGCTTCTGGAAAGCCAACGGGCAAGTTCGGCTTCGTCTTCTATCAGGAGGATGCGCATGGACGGAGTCCGGGGGGGAGTGGCTGGACGGAATGGGAAAGCATGTTTGGCTTTTCCTTTATTTCTCTTTATATAAAGACTAATGATTAATAAGGCCTGTGGATAACTACCTTAACCTTGAAAACCTCATTCTTTTCATCAGCTTGCAGCCGTTTTTGCCTGTGCAAGAACTCTGTGTGGGAAAAAAGTTGAAGTTGGACAACATTTCGGCCACCCCCAAAAACCCCGGCTTGTTCAACTTGCCTCCACACAATGTGCACAACCTGGCTACTTAGGAGTTATCCACAGGGCGATTTTTGGAAACGGGGTTGAAGACGGGCACTTTTACCCCGAAAAACCGCCTGTTGCCTACCCGGTTTTTCGCCCTTGCAGAGGCCTTTAAACGCCCTCAGAGGCGTTCGCGAAAGTGGGGATTCCAGGCCGGGACCCCTCCTTTTGTTGACAGGGGACTGAACAAAAAGTGAGCAACTTCCGCCGTAGAATTCCGCCATGGCGAAAGAAATCAGAATCAGGAAATTGGGCTGGGCAAACGCGCTCCGGGCCCGTTTATTGGCCGACAGATTGCCCGCGACGTTGTGCGCGGCGGCCGTGATGGGGCTGTTCGGCGCGCTGGCGACGGTGGTGTTCCGGGAATTGCTGGGATGGCTGCAGATGTTGCTGGCCGGTGAAGACGTGCCCCACGGGATGGTGTCGCTGGCCCGCGGGTTGGACCCTTGGCAACGCTTCTTGATGCCCGCTGCGGGCGGGGCGATTGCCGGCGCCATCCTGCAAATGGCCGCCCGATGGCTGCCGAAACGGGGAGCGGCCGACTATATGGAGGCGATTTCCATCGGCCGGGGCGTCATTGGCCTGCGCCAGACGCTGGCTCGGAGCGTGTCGTCCATCTTTTCGATCGGATCCGGCGCCTCTATCGGCCGGGAAGGCCCCATGGTGCAGTTGGCGGCCATGTTTTCGTCCCTGACGGGGCGATTCCTGCTGCTGCCCCCCCGGCATTTGCGCCTGTTGGTCGCTTGCGGGGCCACGGCGGGCATCACGTCGGCCTATAACGCGCCGATTGCCGGCGCCTTGTTCATCTCGGAAATCGTTTTCGGCGTAATTTCGTCCGATACTTTGGTGCCGCTGGTGGTGTCATCGGTGGTCGCAAACATCGTCACGCGGCAGATGCTGCACTACGACGCGGTGTTCCACATGCCGCACTTCGAATTCGTGTCGGGTTGGGAGGTGATCAACTACCTGGTGCTCGGTGCGATCGCCGGCCTGGTCGCGCCGCAATTCCTGCGTTTCCTGGACCTGACGCGCGCCGCATTTTCCCGCATGCCTTTCCCGCTTTGGATTCGGATGGCGTTGGGCGGGCTCGTGGTAGGCGCACTTTCCGTGCTGAATCCCGAGGTGTGGGGCAACGGCTACAGTGTGGTCAACAGTATGCTGCACACGCAATGGGCCTGGCAGGCGGTGGCGGCCATTCTATTGATGAAGATATTGGCCACCGGCGCCAGCGTGGGATCGGGCGCGGTGGGGGGCGTTTTCACGCCGACGCTGTTCGTGGGAGCGGCACTGGGCGCGCTGTACGCAAGCGGTCTGCAGGCCCTGTTGCCCGCTGGCGACGTGTCGGCGGTGTCCAGTTATGCCGTCGTCGGCATGGGCGCATTGCTGGCCGCGACGACTTACGCGCCGCTGATGTCCATTCTGATGATTTTCGAGATGACGCTGAGCTATGAAGTGATGCTGCCCCTGATGCTGGCGTGCATCACCGGCTACGTCGTCGCGCATCGGATACGGCCGGAATCGGTGTATGCGAAGTCGCTGGCGAACAACCGCCGCGCGCAGCGGGCGGTAGTAAAAAAGGGTTCGGATAAAAGCGAGTAAAGACTCGCATATTTGAAAATGGAGTGATTAACCCAGGCGCTTCTTCATGAAGACGCGATGCAGCCCAGACTCTTGCGCGCGATGCGTTTCCACGTAGTCATATTGCAGATAGATGGCAATGTTCTCTGTCATTTTCTCTTGCGTGTACAAGCGGATGACCGAATAGCCGTGGTCTCGCGCGACAGCCTCGGCGTGGCGCATCAGCACGCGCCCATGCCCTTTGCCCTGCGCGGCCGGAGATACCGCGATGTTGTCCAACAGCAGGCAGTCGGGCCCGGCGTGGCGCCGATGCGCGCGATATACGGGAAGTAGGCCTCGGCGACGATCTGCTCGATGACCGGTATGTCGTCAGCCGCGGCAAGTCTTATCACGTCATTTTCCGATGCAGAAGCTGGAGAAAATCTCGCCCAGCAAGTCGTCGCTGGTGAATTTTCCGGTAATGCTCGACAGGCTGTCGTGCGCCAGCCGAAGCTCTTCCGCGAACAGGTCCAGCACCCGGTCGTCCTGACCCGCGTGTTCGCCCGCAAGCGCCAGATGTTCCGCGGCGTCCTGCAGCGCATGCAGGTGGCGTTCGCGCGCCAGCCAGGGAGATTCGGCGCCGGGGTTCCAGCCTGCGATGTTCAGCAGCTCGGCGCGCAGCGCGTCCAGGCCCGCGCCGCGTTTGGCGGAAATGCCCAATTCGCCCGGCGCCGGCGCGAAACCTGTGGATAACAGGTCCACCTTGTTGAACACCTTCAGCACCGGCGTGCGCGGCGGCAGGCGCGCGGTGATCTGCGCGTCCAGCTCGTCGCCGGGCTGGGTGGCGTCCTGCAAGTGCAGGATGACGTCCGCGCGTTCGATTTCCTGCCAGGTGCGGGCAATGCCGATGCTTTCGACGGTGTCCTCGGTTTCCCGCAGGCCGGCGGTATCCACGATATGCAGCGGCACGCCGTCGATATGGATTTCCTGCACCACTTTGTCGCGCGTCGTGCCCGCGATCGGGGTGACGATGGCGATATCGTCGCCCGCCAACGCATTCAGCAGGCTGGATTTTCCGACGTTGGGCTGGCCGGCCAGCACCACGTGCAGGCCTTCGCGCAGGATGACGCCCTGGCGCGCTTGCGCAATCAGGTTGGACAGGTCTGTGGTCAGCGCATCGAGCGTGGGCCGAGCCTGGTATTTCTCAAGGAAGTCGATCTCTTCTTCGGGGAAATCCAGCGTCGCTTCAACCAGCATCCGCAGGTGGATGATGCGGTCGGACAGGTCGTTGACGCGGGCCGAGAATTCGCCCGACAGCGATGCGACCGCGCCGCGCGCAGCAGCCACCGACGAGGCTTCGATCAGGTCGGCCACGGCTTCGGCCTGGGCCAGGTCCATGCGATCGTTCAAGAAGGCGCGGCGCGTGAATTCGCCGGGCTCCGCCAGCCGCAGGCCAAGGTCTCGGCCGGCGGCGATGCAGCTGTCCAGCACGCGGCGCAGCACGGCGGGGCCGCCGTGGCCTTGAAGTTCCAGCACGTCTTCGCCGGTATAGGAATGGGGGGCGCGGAAATAGATCGCGATGCCTTCGTCCAGCAGTTCCCCTTCCACCGATTTGAACGGCAGGTAGTGCGCATGGCGCGGCGTGAGTTCGCGCTGGAACAGGCGGCGCACCAATTCGGACAAGTCCGCACCAGAAACGCGCACGACACCGATGCCGCCTCTTCCGGGGGCGGTGGCAATGGCGGCAATGGGGGCGTAGGCGGACATATCTGAACGGGGACAAGGCAAGGACAATAGGGGAATATAACTGTTGCGCGGCCCCTTGTTTGCTGGTTAATGTGCCCCAGAGGTTCAAAACCCGAAACAACTCTGGGAGATCACGATGGCATCTCGGTTTTCGCGTGTCTTGGCCTGCGGTTCGGCCGCGGTGATGTTGGCCTTTGGCACATTCAGTTCCGCAATGGCTCGCGATCTGGTGATCGCCTTGAAGACCGAGCCCTCATCGATGGATCCGCAGTATCACGCGCTGACGCCGAATACGCAGATCTCCCAAACCATTTTCGACACGCTGGTCGCCACCGACGCGCAATTGAAGCCGCAGCCCGGGCTGGCGGAGTCGTGGACCGTGGACGGCAAGGTCTGGACGTTCAAGCTGCGTCCGGGCGTGAAGTTCTCGGACGGCACGCCGTTCACCGCCGAAGACGTGGTGTTCACGTATGACCGCGTGCCCAAGGTGCCCAACAGCCCGTCGCCGTTCACGCTGTATCTGGGGTCGGTGGCCAAGACCGAAGCGGTCGATCCCATGACCGTGCGCATCACCACCAAGGAAGTCGCGCCGAACCTGCTGGTGAACCTGGCCCAATTGCCCATCATGTCGAAGAAGGCTGCGTCCGGCCCTGCGGCGGAAGGCAAGACCACCACTGAACTGAATAGTGGCGACGGCCTGGTGGGAACCGGCCCGTACAAATTCGTGTCGTGGAAGCGCGGCGCGGAATTCGTGCTGGCCCGCAACGACAATTACTGGGGCAAGAAGCCCGAGTGGGATCGCGTGGTCTATCGCCCGATCAGCAACGCGGCTGCGCGCGTGGCCGCGCTGCTGGCCGGCGACGTGGACATGATTGAAGATCCCCCCACCGACGACTTGCCCAAGCTGAAGGGCGACAAGAAGCTCTTCGTCGAGGAAACCCCGTCGGTGCGCGTCGTATACGTGGCGCTGGACCAGCACGCCGAGCCTTCCCCCGGCATCCAGGGCACCGACAAGAACCCGATGAAGGACAAGCGGGTGCGTGAAGCGCTGTCGCTGGCCATCAACCGCGACGCGCTGGTGGAACGCGTGATGGGCGGAGTGGCGCTGCCGGCCGGCAACCTGCTGCCCTACCCCATGTTCGGTTCCAGCAAAGCGCATTCCAAGGCGCCCAAGGCCGATGTGGAAAAGGCCAAGGCGCTGCTGAAGGAAGCGGGCTATCCCAACGGCTTTTCGATCACGCTGGGTTCGCCGTCGGGCCGCTACGTGAATGATTCGAAAGTGGCGCAAGCCATCGCATCGATGTGGACCCGCATTGGCGTGAAGACGAGCGTGGACGCCATGGCGCCCCCGGTGTTCTTCAAGAACCGCGACAGCTACGCGTTCTCGGCCTATCTGGCGGGCTGGTCCGTGACCAGCGGCGAGATGTCCAACGCGCTGACGTCGCTGCTGGTGACGCGCAATCCCGAAGCCGGCCTGGGCACCACCAACCGCAGCCGCTACTCCAACCCCAAGATGGACGAGCTGGTGAAGGAAGCGTCGTCCACGATGGACGATGCCAAGCGCGCCGAACTGTTGTCGAAGGCCAGCAATATCGCCATGGACGATTTCGCGATGCTGCCGGTGCACTTCGAATTGTCGGTATGGGCGATGAAGAGCGATATCCGCTATCAAGGCCGGCCCGACCAGGTCACGCTTGCGCAGTTCGCAACCCTGAAGAAGTAACGCGCATCGCGGGCGGTCTCCAGTGCTGGCAACAATCGTAAGAAGACTGCTGCAAACCATCGTCGTCATGCTGGTCATGTCGGCGTTGGTCTTTGCAGGCATCTACATGGTGGGCGACCCGGTGTCGATGCTGGCCAGCCCCGAGGCGACCGAGGCGCAGCGCGCCGCGATCAGCGCATCGCTGGGCCTGGACCTGCCGTTGTGGAGGCAGTACCTGATCTTCATGGGCCAGGCGGTGCGGGGCGATTTCGGCAACAGCTTCCTGACCGGCGAGCCGGCCATGCACCTGATCCTGGAGCGCATGCCGGCCACCGTGGAGCTGGCCTGTGTGGCCATGCTGCTGTCGGTGCTGATCGGCGTGCCGCTGGGCATCCTGGCGGGTCTTAAACCCCAGGCGCCGGGATCGCGCGCCATCATGACGGGCTCGGTGCTGGGCTTCTCGCTGCCCAATTTCTGGGTGGGCCTGATGTTGATCATGGTGTTCGCCGTGATGCTGGGCTGGGTGCCCGCCGGCGGGCGCGGCAAGACGGTCAGCATCGGCTCGCTGGAACTGAGCGTGCTGACGTTCAACGGCTGGCTGAGCCTGGCCTTGCCAGCGGCCACCATCGCGTTCGCCAAGTGCGCGATGATCATCCGCGTGACGCGGGCGGCCACGCGCGAAGCGCTGCCCATGGACTACATCAAGTTCGCGCGCGCCAAGGGCCTGTCGGAAAAGCGCGTGCTGGGCGTGCATCTGTTGAAGAACATCCTGATCCCGGTCGTGACGGTCGCGGGGCTGGAATTCGGGCAGGTGATGGCGTTCGCGGTGGTGACCGAAACCGTGTTTTCGTGGCCGGGGATGGGCAAGCTGCTGATCGATTCCATCATCAACCTGGACCGCCCCGTGGTGGTCGCGTATCTGCTCCTGATCGTGTTCTTCCTGGTCATGTTGAATCTGGTGGTGGACATCATCTATACGGTGCTGGACCCCCGCGTACGTTTGGATAGCCGCCGATGAACACGCCCGCCACCGCCGCCGCGCCTGCCGCGGCCCCCAAGGAACAGACGCCCTGGCGGCGGTTCGTCTCGGATTTCTTCGCCAGCAAGCTGGCGACGCTGGGCCTGGTGATGCTGATCGTGATCGTGGGGGCGGCGTTGCTGGCGCCCTGGATCGCGCCGCAGAATCCTTATGACCTGGCGTCGCTGGACATCATGGATTCCAAGCTGAAGCCGGGCAGCGAAAGTGGCGATGGTTCCATGCGCTATCTGCTGGGCACCGATGGCCAGGCGCGCGACCTGTTTTCAGCCATTCTCTACGGCATGCGCACCAGCCTGCTGGTGGCGGCCGTGTCGGTGTTGGCGGCCTTCGGCATCGGCGCCACCGTGGGGCTGATCGCGGCGTATTTCGGCGGCCGCATCGACGCGCTGCTGATGCGCATTGTGGATATCCAGTTGTCGTTCCCCGCCATTCTTGTCGCGCTGATGCTGTTGGCGATCCTGGGCAAGGGTGTGGATAAAGTGATCATCGCGCTGATCGTCGTGCAATGGGCGTATTTCGCCCGGGCGGCGCGCGGCGCGGCCCTGGTGGAGCGCGGCAAGGAATACGTGGAAGCGGCGCGCTGCATGTCCCTGTCGTGGGGCCGCGTGCTGTTCCGCCACGTGCTGCCGAACTGCATGCCGCCGCTTATCGTGATCGCCACGATCGATCTGGCGCATGCGATCGCGCTGGAGGCCACGCTGTCGTTCCTGGGCGTCGGCGTGCCGGTGACCGAGCCGTCGTTGGGCATGTTGATCTACAACGGGTTCGAGTACCTGTTGTCGGGCCAGTACTGGATATCGTTCTTCCCCGGTATCGCCCTGGCGCTGGCCATCATCGCCATCAACCTCGTGGGCGACCACTTGCGCGATGTGCTCAACCCGCGCCACGCGAATTGAGGGCGGACGCGATGCAGACGCAAACTGTGGACAAGCCGCTGGCGCCCTCCCCGCGCATCCTTGACGTGCAGGGCCTGAAGACGCACTTCTTCACGCGCAACGGCATCGTGAAAGCGGTGGACGGCGTGGATCTGACACTCGCCGAAGGCGAGATCCTGGGCCTGGTGGGGGAATCGGGGTCCGGAAAGAGCATCACCGGCTTTTCGCTGATGGGCTTGCTGGACGAGCCCGGCCGCATCGTGGACGGGCAGTTGCGCCTGAACGGCGAAGACCTGCGCGGCGCGACGCCGGCACGCTGGCGCCAGTTGCGGGGGCAGGAGATCGCGATGATCTTCCAGGATCCGATGATGACGCTGAATCCGGTGCTGCGCGTGGATACGCAGATGATCGAAGCGGTGCAGGCGCACCACAAGGTTTCGCGTGAACAGGCGCGCCAGCGCGCCTTGCAGACGTTGACGATGGTGGGCATCCCCTCACCGCAGGAACGCCTGCGCACCTATCCGCATCAGTTGTCGGGCGGCATGCGCCAACGCGTGGCGATCGCGATCGCGCTGTTGAATTCGCCGCGCCTGATCATCGCGGACGAACCGACGACCGCGCTGGACGTGACCATCCAGGGCCAGATCCTCTTCGAAGTGCAGAAGCTGTGCCGCGAGACGGGAACGGGCCTGATCTGGATCACGCATGACCTCGCGGTAGTGGCCGGCCTGGCGGACCGGGTGTCGGTGATGTACGCGGGCCGCGTGGTCGAGACCGGCAGCACGCGGGATGTCATCACGCATCCCATGCATCCGTACACGCACGGGCTGATCGCTTCCATCCCCACGCCGGAGTCGCGCGGCAGGCCGCTGGTGCCGATTCCGGGCATGACGCCGTCGTTGCTGAACCTGCCCCAGGGCTGTGCGTTCCGCGGGCGTTGCCCGCGTGCGACCGACGCCTGTCTGATCGAACCGCAGCCCGTGGAAGTCCGCCCGGCGCAATGGGTGCGCTGCTGGCATGCCGGAGACCCAGACATCACATGAGCGCAGTAGAACGCGGCGCCGCCGCCCCCGCCCCCATCCTGTCCCTGCGCGGCGTGGAACTCCGCTTCGTGCAGCCCGTGGACCTGGCCGGACGCATCGCGAACCTGCTGGGCGCAGGGTTGAAGACGCAAGTGGTGCACGCCGTGGGCGGCGTGGACCTGGAAGTCCGGCGCGGCGAAGTGATCGGCATCGTCGGCGAATCGGGCTGCGGAAAATCCACCCTGGGCCGCATCGTGTCGGGCATCCTGCCGCCGTCCGCGGGCGACGTGCACTACCAGGGAAAAGCCGTGCGTGCCATGACGGGCACCGAGCGGCGCGCCTATGAGCTGGGCGTGCAGATGATCTTCCAGGACCCGTACGCCTCGCTTAACCCGCGCATGCGGGTGCGCGAGATCATCGGTGAGGCGCCGGTGGCGCATGGCCTGATCCGCGGGCGCGATAAGGCGGAGTACGTGGCGGGGCTGATGCGGCAGGTCGGGCTGGACCCGACGTTCGCGCAGCGCTATCCGCACCAGTTTTCGGGCGGGCAGCGCCAGCGTATCGGCATCGCGCGGGCCCTGGCGTTGAAGCCCTCGGTGATTGTCTGCGACGAGGCCGTGGCCGCCCTGGACGTGTCCATCCAGGCCCAGGTGCTGAACCTGTTCGAGCAGCTGCGCGACGACCTGGACCTGACATATCTGTTCATCAGCCATAACCTCGCCGTGGTCAGCCATATCTCGGACCGCGTGGCGATCATGTATCTGGGCCGCGTGGTGGAGCTAGCGCCGACAGACACCGTTTTCCAGCGCGCCAACCACCCCTACACGCAGGCGCTGCTGAAAGAGCTGCCGACGCTGACCCCTGGGCGCCGCAACTATCAACCCATCAAAGGCGAGCTGCCGTCGCCGCTGGATCCGCCCAGCGGCTGCGCGTTCCATCCGCGCTGTCCGCACGCGATGGCGCGCTGCAAGGCGGAACAGCCGCTGCTTCGCGAAATCTCGCCTGGCCAGTTCAGCGCTTGCCACCTTAACGACGCGGGCGAGGCGCCGTCCGCCTAGGTACTGGACGCCGGATGGGTGAAGCGCGAGAATTCCCGATCACTCCTACTGTTTACCCACCGCCATGAAAACCATTGCCGAAATCGAACGCGCGCACCCCGAGCTGACGGCGTTGCGCCGGGATATCCATGCCCATCCCGAACTGGCCTTCCAGGAGACGCGCACGTCGAACCTGGTGGCCGAACGCCTGCGCGAATGGGGCCTGGAAGTCTACACGGGCCTGGGCAAGACGGGCGTGGTGGGCGTGCTGCGTGCCGGCAGCGGCAAGGGCACCGTCGGCCTGCGCGCCGACATGGATGCGCTGCCCATGCCCGAACACAACCGTTTCGCGCACAAGTCCACCATCAGCGGCCGCATGCACGGCTGTGGCCATGACGGCCATACCGCGATGCTGCTGGGGGCGGCGCAGTACCTCTCCACGCACCGCAATTTCGACGGCACCGTCGTGTTCATCTTCCAGCCCGCCGAAGAAGGCGGCAATGCGGGCGCGCGCGCCATGATGCAGGACGGCCTGTTCGAGAAATTCCCGTGCGACGCCGTGTTCGGCATCCACAACATGCCGGGCATGCCGGTGAACCAGTTCGGGTTCCGCGCAGGTCCGACGATGGCGTCCAGCAACCGCTGGGACATCGTCATCAAGGGCGTGGGCGGCCACGCGGCGCAACCCCATGCGTCCGTCGACCCGATCATCGTGGCGGCCGATATGGTGCACGCCCTGCAGACGGTGATTTCGCGCAGCAAGAATCCACTGGACCAGGCGGTGCTGTCGATCACGCAGATCCATGCGGGCGACGCCTACAACGTGATTCCGGGCGAAGCGGTGCTGCGCGGCACGGTGCGCACGTATTCCGTCGAAACGCTGGACAAGATCGAAGCGGACATGCGGCGTATCGCCACGACCCTGCCGCAGGTGTACGGCGGCACGGGTGAACTCGATTTCGTGCGCGCCTATCCGCCGCTGGTCAACTGGGAAAAGGAAACGGCCTTCGCGGCCCAGGTCGCCGAAGACGCCTTTGGCGCCGAGAACGTGCTGCGCGACATGCCGCCCTTCATGGGCGCCGAGGATTTCTCCTTCTTCCTGGAAGCGATTCCGGGCGCCTACCTGTTCCTGGGCAATGGCGATGGCGACCACCGCATGGAAAGCTATCACGGCATGGGCCCGTGCCAGCTGCACAACCCGAACTACGACTTCAACGACGCCCTGCTGCCGGTGGGCGCGACCTACTGGGTGAAGCTGGTGGAAGCCTATCTGCCGGCTGCCTGACGGACGCGCCGCCCCCGGCGCTTCACACCGATGCGCTATTTGCTTATAGGCGCCCGGTATGAAGCCGCGGGGTTTCCCCCGCAGCGGCGTCTATATGACGTAGAGCTTTGTTCAAACGCCGATAACTTCGTTTGAGATACAAGGCGCGCTTTCCATAATCGATCGTTCCAGACATGCCGCAAGGCGAACCGGAGCGATCGATGTCCCAGAGCAACGCCTTGCGGCGCGAAGTAGACGCCGCCCCCGTCCCCCAGGCGCAGTCCTTTGAACTGCGCCCCCTGCCCGGCCCCGTGGGCGCGGAGATCATCGGCCTGGATCTGTCGCGGGAATTGACGGCGGCCGATTTCGCCCGCGTGCATGAAGCGCATCTGGACCATCACCTGCTGGTGTTCCGCGACCAGCGCATCACGCCGCAACAGCATATCGATTTCAGCCGCCGCTTCGGCCGCCTGATGATCCATGTGCTGCATCAATTCCACCTGGCGGACCATCCCGAGATCCTGATCGTCTCCAACATCGTGGAAGACGGCAAGCCGATCGGTCTGGGCGACGCGGGCAAGTACTGGCATTCGGACATCTCGTACAAGGAACTGCCCAGCCTGGGCTCGCTGCTGCATGCGCAGGAGCTGCCGTCCGAAGGCGGCGACACCTTGTTCGCCAACATGCACCTGGCCTACGACACCCTGCCCGCCGCGCTGCGCCATGCGGTCGAAGGCAAGCGCGCGGTGCATTCGTATCTGGCGCAATACGGACAGCTGCAAAAGGAAGGCAACTGGCGTCCCACGCTCAGCGCGCAGCAGATCGCACAGGTGCAGGAAGTGGTGCATCCCGTGGTGCGCACGCACCCGGAGAATGGCCGCCGCGCGCTGTTCGTGAGCGAAGGCTTCACGACGCGGATCCAGGACGTGCCCGAAGACGAAAGCCGTGCGCTGCTGGCCGAGCTGTTCGCGCACAGTGTGCGCGCCGAACACATTTATCGCCATCGCTGGCAGCCGCACGACCTGGTGTTCTGGGACAACCGTTCGCTGATCCATCTGGCGGGCGGCACGCCGGACCATCTGCGGCGCAAGCTGTACCGGACCACGATCGAAGGCGACACGCCCTTCTGAAAAGCACGCGGTTTCTGACGCAAAGCACTTATCCACAAGGAACACCATGCGCTTGTCCTCTGCACTCCGGGATCGTCTGGTCCAAACCGTCACCGGCGCCGGCCTGGCGCTGATTCTGGCGGTGCTGGCGTTGGCCTCCCCCACGCCCGCCCTGGCCGAAGGCCGCATCCGCATCGCGGAGCAGTACGGCATCGTGTACCTGCTGCTGAACGTGGCGCGCGACCAGCAACTGATCGAAAAGCACGGAAAGGCCGAGGGTGTGGATATCTCGGTCGAGTGGGCCAAGCTGTCCGGCGGTTCGGCGGTGAACGACGCGCTGTTGTCGGGGGCTGTGGATATCGCGGGGGCGGGCGTGGGACCGCTGTTGACGATCTGGGACCGCACGCGCGGCAAGCAGAACGTGAAAGGCGTGGCGTCGCTGGGCAACTTCCCCTACTACCTGGTCACGAACAACCCCAATGTGAAGAGCATCGCGGACTTCACGGACAAGGACCGCATCGCGGTGCCGGCCGTGGGCGTGTCGGTGCAGTCGCGCGTGCTGCAGCTGGCGTCGGCCAAGCTGTGGGGCGATGCGCAATTCAACAAGCTGGACAAGATCTCGGTGGCGCTGCCGCATCCGGACGCGGCGGCGGCGATCATCGCCGGCGGCACGGAAATCACCGGCCATTTCGGCAATCCGCCATTCCAGGAGCAAGAGCTGGCCGAAAACCCCAAGGCCCGCATCGTGCTGAATTCCTACGACGTGCTGGGCGGCCCCAGTTCGTCCACCGTGCTGTTCGCCACCGAGAAGTTCCGCAAAGACAACCCCAAGACCTACAAGGCGTTCCAGGAAGCGCTGAAGGAAGCCGCGGCTTTCGCCACGGCCAATCCGGAGAAGGCCGCGGACATCTACCTGCGCGTCACGGGCGCCAAGCAGGACCGCGCCTTCCTGATCAATGTGATCAAGAACCCCGATGTGCAATTCAAGCTGGAGCCGCAGAACACCTTCGCGCTGGCCGAATTCATGCATAAGGTGGGCGCCATCAAGAGCGCGCCCGCCAGCTGGCGCGACTACTTCTTCGACGATCCGCTGACGGCGCAAGGCAGCTGAGATGCCGGTAGCCGCCGCCAGGCCTGTGGATAACGTTGTCAAGGCGTCGCCGCTGCTGGCTGTGGATAAGGTGACGATCGAATATAAGACGCGCGAACGGCGGGTCCGCGCCACGCATCAAGTCAGTTTCGACGTGCATGGCGCGGACCGCTTCATCTTGCTGGGGCCTTCCGGTTGCGGCAAATCGACGCTGTTGAAGGCGGTGGCCGGCTTCATGCCGCCCACGGAAGGACGCATCGCGATCGACGGGCAGACCGTGCAAGGCCCTGGTCCGGACCGCATCGTCGTGTTCCAGGAATTCGACCAGTTGCCGCCGTGGAAGACGCTGCGGCAGAACGTGGCGTTTCCGCTTCTGGCCGCGCGCAAGCTGGGCCGGCGCGAAGCGGACGAGCGCGCCATGCACTATCTGGACAAAGTCGGCCTGGCCGCGTTTGCCGATGCCTATCCCCACACGCTTTCCGGCGGCATGAAGCAGCGTGTGGCGATCGCGCGCGCGCTGGCGATGCAGCCGCGCGTGCTGCTGATGGACGAACCCTTTGCCGCGCTGGACGCCCTGACCCGCCGCCGCATGCAGGAAGAGTTGATGGCGCTGTGGGAAGACGTGCGCTTCACCTTGTTGTTCGTCACGCATTCGATCGAAGAGGCGCTGGTGCTGGGCAGCCGCGTGTTGCTGCTGTCGCCGCACCCCGGGCGCGTGCGCGCCGAATTGAACGCACACGCCTTCGGCCTGCACAGCCAGGGATCCGCCGCCTTCCAGTCAGCCGCCAAGCGCATCCATGATCTGTTGTTCGAGCCGCCCTTGCCGCTGGCGGAGCCTGCACAAGCCGAGCGCGCGGCGGCTTGAACGTGTTGTCCGCACGCCCTTCCTTGAGTCCTGTCCGATGAGCAGCGCCTACCCCGCGACGCCCCCCATCCGCCCCGAAGTCGAGTACGACCTGCCGCCCTTGCCTGCGCAGGCCGCCGAAACCCCGTTGCCTTGGCACGAACGGTTGTGGCAGCACGCCAGCCTGCGCAAGCTTGTCATCCTGGCGCTGCTGGCCGCCTTGTGGGAATTGGCCGCACGCTACACCGACAACGATCTGCTGTTGCCGGGCGCGTGGCAGACGGCGCAGGCCTTCGTGCAGGGCATCGCCAACGGCGAGTTGCCGGCGCGCGCGGGCCAATCGCTGCGAGTGCTGGTGCAAGGATATCTGGCCGGGGTGGTGCTGGCATTCGTGCTGACGACGCTGGCGGTGTCCACGCGGTTCGGACGCGACCTGCTGTCCACGCTGACGGCCATGTTCAACCCGCTGCCGGCCATCGCACTGCTGCCGCTGGCCTTGCTGTGGTTCGGGCTGGGCGAAGGCAGCCTGGTGTTCGTGCTGATCCATTCCGTCTTGTGGGCGCTGGCGCTGAACATGTATGCGGGCTTTCTGGGCGTGTCGGAAACCCTGCGCATGGCGGGCCGCAACTACGGGCTGACGGGGTTGCGCTACGTGCTGCAGATCCTGGTGCCGGCCGCGCTGCCGGCCATTCTGGCGGGATTGAAGATCGGCTGGGCGTTCGCCTGGCGCACCTTGATCGCGGCGGAACTGGTGTTCGGCGCATCCAGCGGCAAGGGCGGGCTCGGCTGGTACATCTTTCAGAACCGCAACGAGTTATACACAGACCGCGTGTTCGCGGGGCTGGCGGCCGTGGTCATCATCGGCCTGCTTGTGGAAAACCTGGGATTCGACAATCTGGAGCGGTTGACGGTGCGGCGCTGGGGCATGCAGCGCTAAGGTGTGCAGTGCTAAGGCATACCGCGTTGGCCAGCGGCTTATCCACAGCAAGAAAAAAAGGGGCGGCCCCGTGGCGGGACCGCCCCTTTTGCCCAGACCTGGCTTGGCGGGCGTTTAGATCTTCAAGCCCAGGGCGCGGGCCACGCCGGCGGCGTACGCCGGATCGGCCTTCCTGAAGTGCTCAAGCTGGCGGCGCTGGATCTCTTCCGGCACGCCCGCCATGTGGCGGCCGATGTTGCCGAACAGCAGCTCTTGCTGGGCCGGGGTCATCAGACGGAACAAGGCACCCGGTTGCGAGTAGTAGTCGTCGTCCACGCGGTGGTTCCAGCGCGCGGCGGCCTGGCCGTCCAGCGCCAGCGGCGGTTCGCCGGCGGACGGGGTTTCCTTCCACTCGCCCGCGCTGTTGGGCTCGTAGTTCAGCGTGCCGCCGGCGTTGCCGTCCACGCGGCCGGCGCCGTCGCGGTGGTAGCTATGGACCGGGCAGCGCGCCGCGTTCACCGGGATCTGGTGGTGGTTGATGCCCAGGCGGTAGCGGTGCGTGTCGCCATACGAGAACAGGCGCCCTTGCAGCATCTTGTCCGGCGAGAAATCGATGCCGGGGACGATGTTGGCCGGCGTGAAGGCGGCTTGCTCGACTTCGGCGAAATAGTTCTCGGGGTTCTTGTTCAGTTCCAGCACGCCTACGTCGATCAGCGGGTAGTCGCCATGCGGCCAGACCTTGGTCAGGTCGAACGGGTTGATGTGATAGGTCTGGGCTTCGGCCTCGGGCATGATCTGCACCTTCAGCGCCCACTTCGGGAAGTTGCCTTGCGCGATGTTGTTGAACAGGTCGCGCTGCGAGCTTTCGCGGTCGTGGGCGACCACTTGCGCCGCTTCCTCATCGGTCAGACAGGCGATGCCCTGCATCGACTTGAAGTGGAACTTCACATAGAAGCGTTCGTTGCTGCTGTTGACGAAGCTGAACGTGTGCGAACCGAAACCATGCTGCTGGCGCAGGTTGGCGGGAATGCCGCGGTCGCTCATCAGGGTGGTGACCTGATGCAGCGATTCGGGGCTGAGCGACCAGAAATCCCAGGCGGCAGTGGCGCTGCGCAGGTTGGTCTTGGGGTCGCGCTTCTGGGTGTGGATGAAGTCCGGGAATTTCAGCGGGTCGCGGATGAAGAAGACCGGGGTGTTGTTGCCCACCAGGTCCCAGTTGCCTTCGTCGGTGTAGAACTTGATGGCGAAGCCGCGTACATCGCGTTCGGCGTCGGCCGCGCCGCGTTCGCCGGCAACGGTGGAAAAGCGCAGGAACAGCGGGGTCTCTTTGCCGACCTGGGAAAAGATATTGGCGCGGGTGTAGCGCGAGATGTCGTGCGTGACGGTGAACGTGCCGTAGGCGCCGGAGCCTTTGGCGTGGACGACCCGTTCCGGGATGCGTTCGCGGTCGAAGTGGGCAAGCTTTTCAATCAGCCAGAAGTCCTGCAACAGCGCGGGACCGCGGGGGCCGGCCGTCAGCGTGTTGTTGTTGTCCGCCACCGGCGCGCCTGCTGCGGTGGTCAGATGCTTCTTGTCGGTCATAGCACACTCCCTACGTGATTCTGGAACGCGCGTGGCCTGGTGGGCCCGCGCCGTGTCATGAATACCCCCTGCGCTGGCGCAGAGGGAATATGTCCGACACATCATAGGGGTCAAGGTTGCGTTTGTGAAGTTGATTGAAGTTGAAAATTGAATAGTATTTATCTATCGAAAATGTCTCGCCACGGCAACAGGCCGCGATGCCCCGGGGATGGCGTGGACATAAAAAACCGGCCCCAGAGGGCCGGTTCTTGATGCTTCCGCGGTCAGGCTCAGCGGTTCGCCAAGGCTTCCGTCTTGCGCTGCATGGCGCGGGTGATGGACCACTGCTGCGCGATCGACAAGGTGTTGTTGACGCACCAGTACAGCACCAGGCCGGCCGGGAAGAAGAACATCATCCCGCCGAACACCAGCGGCATGATCATCATGACCTTGGCCTGGATGGGGTCCGGAGGCGTCGGGTTCAGTTTGATCTGCAGGAACATGGTGGCCATCATGATGGCGGGCAGAATGAAGAACGGGTCGCGGATCGACAGGTCGTGCACCCACAGGATCCACGGCGCGCCGCGCATTTCCACGCTGGCCAGCAGCACCCAGTACAGCGAGATGAACACCGGGATCTGCACCACCATCGGCAAGCAGCCGCCCAGCGGGTTGATCTTCTCGGTGCGGTACATCTCCATCATGGCGGCGTTGAGCTTCTGCTTGTCGTCGCCGTACTTTTCCTTCAGGGCCTGCAGGCGCGGGGCCACTTGCTTCATGCGGGCCATCGAGCGGTAGCTCGCGGCGGCCAGCGGGTAGAAGATGGCCTTGATCAGCACGGTCAGCGCAACGATGGTCCAGCCCCAGTTGCCCAGGATCGAATGCAGCCAGGTCATCAGCGTGAACAGCGGCTTGGCGATGATGGTCAGCCAGCCGTAGTCCACCACCAGTTCCAGGCCGGGGGCGAGCGCCGCCATGGCCTTCTGGTCTTGCGGGCCGACCCACAGGTGCGAGTCGACGCGGGAGGCGGCGCCGGGGGCGATTTCGCCGACGGCTTCGATGCTGCGCGCGGCGTACAGATTCTTCTGCACTTCCAGCAGTTCGTTCGTGCGCGGCTTGCCTTGCGGCGGCACCCAGGCGGTGGCGAAGTAGTGCTGAACCACGGCGATCCAGCCGTTGTCCGCCTGCTTGACGTAGTTGGCCTTCTTCTTTTCGATGTCGCTGAATGTGCTCTTCTGGAACTTGTCCTGTTCGGAGTAGACGGCGAAACCGGTGAACGTGTGATAGAAGCTGGACGTGTCGGCCGGGTCGTTGCCGTCGCGCTCAAGCTGCAGGTACAGCGCGGGCGTCACAGGGGCGGAGCCGACGTTGGCCAGGTCGTGGCGCACGTCGATGTCGTAGCGGCCCTTATGCAGGGTGAACGACTTGGTGACCTTCACGCCGCCCGATTCGCCTTCGAACGAGACGACCAGGTTGTCGCCGGTCAATTGGCGTTCCGACGTCACCAGGCGGAAAGGCGTCTGGTGCGTGGGGAAGCTCTGGCCGTTGGGCGCGCCGACCACGCCGGACTGCACGACGTAGTTCAGGCCGGCCGAACGGTCCAGCAGCACGGTGGGCTTGTCCGGCTGGCCGGTTGCCGGGTACTTCAGCAGCTCGGCGCGCACCAGTTGGGCGCCCATCGTGTCGAACGTCAGGCGCAGCACGTCCGTCGTGATGACGACTTCTTCCGAGCGCGCGGTAGCGGGCGTGGTGGCGCCAGGGACCGCCGACGGCGCGGTGGCCGTGGTTGCGGGCGCGCTGGGCACCGAAGGCGTGGCGTTGTTGGCGCCGGCCTGCGGATCAGCCGTGCTGGCCGCGGGCGTGGGGCCCCCGAACAGCGACGGCTTGCCGTTATGGATTTGCCAGTTGTTCCAAAGGAGCAACAGCGAAAAGGAAAAAATCATCCAGAGGACGGTTCGTCGGATATCCATGGTGCCTACTGAAGTGAATACGGGCCAGCAAAGCCCGCCAGTTTAGCGTCAATCGTGCTCGGTGCGGTGGCTGTGGGAGCAGCAAGGGGGGCCTTTGGTTCCCGGGCCCGGCGGAACCGGATCCCAGCCGCCGGGCGACCACGGATGGCATCGGCCAATGCGCCGGACGGCCAGCCAGAAGCCGCGCCAGGCGCCATGGCGTTCGATTGCTTCAATCGCGTACGCCGAGCAAGTCGGGGTGAAACGGCACTGCCTGCCGATCCAGGGACTCAGGAAGAACCTGTAGAACCGGATGGGGGCGATGAGCAGTGCTTTGAAAATCATCGCGCGATCCGCTCAAAGTGAGCGTCCACTTCGGCTCGCACCAAGCGTTTAAGCGAGGTGAGCGTGGTGGGAGCGACCTTGCTATGCAGGCGCACGACGTAATCCTTGGCGGGCAGCGCCAGGCGCCGGTGGCGGAACGCTTCGCGGATGACCCGCTTGATCGCGTTGCGCGTACTGGCGTGGGCGGCGAACCGCTTGGCAATGATGAGCCCCAAGCGGGCACAGGCATCCTGGCCGGGAGGCAGATCATTGGGAGCCGAAGTCACAATGAATAACGCCCCTCGGGCAAGACGCCGGCCTTTCAGGGCAGCGGCGAACTCGGAGGGGCGATGCAGCCGCGCCTCCGGGGGAAGCGTGGAGCGCGGCATGGACTGCGGGTCAGGCGTTTGCGCGGAACCGGAACGAGATTGCGAGAGGTCTTGCAATATGGCCGGTCCGTGCAAATAGTCAGGTTTTCCGGAAAACCGGAAATCCAGGACTTAGACGGCCAGACGCTTGCGGCCCTTGGCGCGACGGGCGCTCAGGATGGCGCGGCCAGCGCGGGTTTTCATGCGCACGCGAAAGCCATGGGTGCGCTTGCGGCGGGTAACGGAAGGTTGGTAGGTACGTTTCATGGACGATCCACAAAAAGAACAAAAGTCAGAAGGGACCTGCCCGGAGGGTTCCAGGTCGCGCATTCAGAAGCGGGTATCTAGTGAGCATTTTTGCAACATGTGCAAAAACAACGCGTAGACGGGGCTCTGGACTGGGAATTTCTTCCCAGGCGACCTATTCAGCAAAGCTAAAAACCGGACAGTGCACCAAGCCCCCAACCTATGAAAGGAGGGTACTTGCCACAACTCCGGCTAAGCTCTCTGTGAAACCTTCTGACAGACAGAATTCGGAAAAGCCCACCATTTCAGCAAGTTTTCCCTGTCTTGTCAAACAGTTAAGGCCAAGCAGTGTAGACGCTTATGTCCTACCCTGTGGATAACCCCTGCCCAGGCAAGGTAGAATCGAGGTTTGAATAAGAGCGACATGAAAGAATTCTGGCAGACCTGCGTCAGTCGTCTTGAGCAGGAACTCCCCCCCCAACAAATCAGCGCGTGGATACGACCGCTGGTCCCGCTTGCGTACGACGAAACGCAGGCGGTGCTGCGCGTTGCCGCGCCCAACCGCTTCAAGCTGGATTGGGTGCGCAAGAACTTTTCCCACCAGATCGAAGCGTTGGCCGCGGAGTGGTTCAAGCGACCGGTACAGGTCTTGTTCGAGTTGCCGTCGCACGGCGCCGCGCCGCGCATGCCGGTCGCGCCCGTGCGTGCGCAGCCGCTCGAGCAAACGCACCTGTCCGCGGCTCAGCCCTCAGGCGGCGCGCCGCCGATGCAGGCCGCGGCACCGCCCGCCCCGCCCCCCGCCACGACCGTGGCGGCGCAGGCGGTGACGGCGGACGCGGCCAACATCGTGTACGAGCGCTCGCGGCTGAACACGGACCTGACGTTCGAGAACTTCGTGACGGGTAAGGCCAACCAGTTGGCGCGCGCCGCCGCGCTGCAAGTGGCCGAGAACCCAGGCACCTCGTACAACCCGCTGTTCCTTTATGGCGGCGTGGGCCTGGGCAAGACCCACCTGATCCACGCCATCGGCAACGCCATGGTGGCGGCGGGCACGGGGGTGCGCGTGCGCTACGTGCATGCGGACCAATACGTGTCCGACGTGGTGAAGGCGTATCAGCGCAAGGCGTTCGACGACTTCAAGCGCTACTACCATTCGCTGGATCTGCTGCTGATCGACGATATCCAGTTCTTTTCCGGCAAGAACCGCACGCAGGAAGAATTCTTCTACGCGTTCGAGGCGATGGTGGCCCAGCGCAAGCAGATCATCATCACCAGCGACACGTATCCGAAGGAACTGTCGGGCATCGACAGCCGCCTGATCTCGCGCTTCGATTCCGGCCTGACGGTGGCGATCGAGCCGCCGGAGCTGGAGATGCGCGTGGCGATCCTGCTGCGCAAGGCGGAATCCGAAGGCGTGCCCATGCCCGAGGAAGTGGCCTTCTTCATCGCCAAGCATCTGCGCAGCAACGTGCGCGAACTGGAAGGCGCGCTGCGCAAGGTCCTGGCCTACGCCCGCTTCCACGGCCGCGACGTGCTGACGGTGGATGTCTGCAAGGAAGCCCTGAAGGACCTGCTGTCCGTGTCCAACGGCCAGATCACTGTGGAAAACATCCAGAAGACGGTTGCGGATTTCTACAAGATCAAGGTCGCCGACATGTACTCGAAACGCCGGCCCGCCAATATCGCGTTGCCGCGCCAGGTCGCGATGTACCTGGCGAAGGAGCTGACCCAGAAAAGCCTGCCGGAAATCGGCGATCTGTTCGGTGGCCGTGATCACACCACCGTACTGCACGCCGTCCGCAAGATTTCCGACGCCCGCGCAAAGCAAGCGGAGCTCAACCATACCCTGCACGTGTTGGAACAAACTCTAAAAGGATGAACATGCAACTCGTACAAACCACACGCGATGCATTGCTGAAACCGCTGTCGACCGTGGCGGGCATCGTCGAAAGACGCCATACCCTGCCCATCCTGGCGAACATCCTGATGCGCAAGGAAGGCAACAAGGTTGCCTTCATTGCGACTGACCTCGAAGTACAGATCACCACGCACGCCGACTTCGGCGTGGGCCAGGACAACGAGTCCACCACGGTCGCGGCGCGCAAGCTGCTGGACATCCTGAAGGCGTTGCCGGACACCGGCGACGTGCGCCTGGCGCTGGCCAGCAACAAGCTGTCGGTGCAGTCGGCCAAGAGCCGCTTCGCGTTGCAGACGCTGGCCGCCAGCGAGTTCCCCACCGTCGCTCAGCCCGAGCAGTGGGACGTCTCGCTGACCATGCCGCAACGCACGCTGCGCCACCTGTTCAACATGGTGCACTTCGCCATGGCGCAACAGGACATCCGCTACTACCTGAACGGCATGCTGCTGGTGTTTGAACCGGGTCGTGTGCGCGCCGTCGCCACCGATGGCCACCGCCTGGCGCATTGCTCGACCGAAGCCGACGGCATCGCCGAACGCCACGAAGTGATCGTGCCGCGCAAGACCGTGCTGGAAATGCAGCGCCTGCTGGAAGACTCCGACGAGGTCGTCTCCATTGATGTGGCGCCGGGCCAGATCCGTTTCCGTTTCGGCGACGTGGAGCTGGTGTCCAAGCTGGTCGAAGGCAAGTTCCCTGATTTCACGCGTGTGATTCCCACGAACTACACGCGCCATTTCATGGTGGGCCGCGAAGCGCTCCAGGGCAGCCTGCAGCGCGCCGCCATCCTGACCACGGACAAGTTCAAGGGCGTGCGCCTGCAACTGGCGCAGAACCAGATGAAGATCTCGTCCTCCAACGCCGAGCAGGAAGAGGCGCAGGAAGAAATCGACATCGACTACGGCCATGAGGCCCTGGACGTGGGCTTCAACGTGGGCTATCTGCTCGACGTGCTGGCCAACGTGAAGGTCGACAACATCCAGTGGTCGGTCATGCCCGATGCCAACGCGTCGGCGCTCATCACCTTGCCCGAAGACGACCAGTTCAAGTACGTCGTCATGCCCATGCGGATCTGATCCGCGCCCCATTTGTGGGTTTGTGCCGCTCGGCAGGCTTTGGCCTGCGAGCGGTCCGGCCGCCAGGCCGTTCTTTAAAGCGTTATCGATACAGACATGTCAGATCAGCAGAACACCACTTCCGAGAACAGCGGCTACGGCGCTGACTCGATCAAGATGCTCAAGGGGCTGGAGGCCGTGCGCAAGCGCCCCGGCATGTACATCGGCGACACGTCCGACGGCACCGGCTTGCACCACATGGTGTTTGAAGTCGTGGATAACGCCATCGACGAAGCCCTGGCCGGCCATTGCGACGACATCGTCGTCACGATCCACACCGACAATTCCATCTCGGTCACCGATAACGGCCGCGGTATCCCGACCGATATCCACAAGGAAGACGAATTCCACCGCAGCGCGGCGGAAATCGTCATGACCGAACTGCACGCCGGCGGCAAGTTCGACCAGAACTCGTACAAGGTGTCCGGCGGCCTGCACGGCGTGGGCGTGTCTTGCGTGAACGCGTTGTCCGAATGGCTGCGCCTGACGATCCGCCGCAACGGCCAGGTCCACCAGATGGAATTCCGCCAAGGCGCGCGCGTCGCGCCCCTGGCAGTGACCGGCACGACGGACATGCGCGGCACGGAAGTGCGCTTCCTGGCCGACCCGGTCATCTTCAACAACATCGAATACCACTACGAGATCCTCTCCAAGCGCTTGCGCGAGCTCTCGTTCCTGAACAACGGCGTGAAGATCCGCCTGGTCGACCAGCGCCAGGGCAAGGAAGAGAACTTCGCGTTCTCGGGCGGCGTGAAGGGTTTCGTCGAATACATCAACCGCGCGAAGACCGTGCTGCACCCGAACGTGTTCTCGGTCTCCACCGAGTCCGCCGCTGGCGGCGTGTCGGTGGGCGTGGAAGTGGCGATGCAGTGGAACGACAGCTACAGCGAAAGCGTGCTGTGCTTCACCAACAACATCCCGCAGCGCGACGGCGGTTCGCACTTGACCGGCCTGCGCGCGGCCATGACCCGCATCCTGAACAAGTACATCGCCGACAACGAGCTGGCCAAGAAGGCCAAGGTCGAAACGTCCGGCGACGACATGCGCGAAGGCCTGGCCTGCGTGCTGTCGGTGAAGGTGCCCGAGCCCAAGTTCAGCAGCCAGACCAAGGACAAGCTGGTCTCGAGCGAAGTGCGTCCGGCCGTTGAAGAAGCCGTGGCCCGCACGCTGGAAACGTGGCTGCTTGAGAACCCGAACGACGCCAAGGCGTTGTGCAACAAGATCGTCGAAGCCGCCCGCGCCCGCGAGGCCGCGCGCAAGGCCCGCGAGATGACGCGCCGCAAGAGCGTGCTGGAAGGCGCTGGCCTGCCCGGCAAGCTGGCGGACTGCCAGGAAAAGGACCCGGCGCTGTGCGAGCTGTACATCGTCGAGGGCGACTCCGCAGGCGGTTCGGCCAAGCAAGGCCGCGACCGCAAGTTCCAGGCCATCCTGCCGCTGCGCGGCAAGGTGCTGAACGTGGAGAAGGCGCGCTTTGACCGCCTGATCGCCAGCGAGCAGATCGCCACGCTGATCACGGCGCTGGGCACCAGCATCGGCCCCGATTTCAACGTGGACAAGCTGCGCTACCACCGCCTGATCATCATGACTGACGCGGACGTGGACGGCGCGCACATCCGCACCCTGCTGCTGACGCTGCTGTACCGCCAGATGCCCGAACTGGTGCAGCGCGGCTACGTGTATATCGCCCAGCCGCCGCTGTACAAGGTGAAGGTCGGCCGCGAAGAACGCTATCTGAAGGACGACCAGGAAGAAGCGCAGTTCATGCTGCAGCTGGCGCTGAAGGATGCCGAGATCATCTCGGGCGGCAACATCATCCGCGGCGAAGAACTCACCGCCCTGGCCAGCCAATATGTGGCGGCAGACGGCGTCATCGCGCGCTTGTCGAAGGTGTTCGACGTGGGTGCGCTGTCGGCCATGGCTGAGGGCGTCGAGATCAACCTGGAAACGGCCGAGTCCACCGCGGATTCTGCCAAGCGCCTGGCTGATGCCATGCGCGACCCGGTCAGCGGCAACGGCGTGGACGTGGTGCCGCAGTTTGATGAAGCGACCGAACGCCATCGCCTGTCGGTGCAGCGCATGCACCACGGCAACGTGCGCGTCAGCATCATCGACGCCGACTTCGTCAACGGTTCCGACTACACCATCCTGTCCAAGGCCGCCAAGAGCTTCCTGGGCAAGGTCGGTTCGCGATCGCTCGCCGCGCGCGGCGAAGGCGACAAGCGCAAGGAACAGACCGTGTCCGACTTCCGCGAAGCCATGCAATGGCTGCGCAGCGAAGCCGACCGCAGCATCTCGAAGCAGCGCTACAAGGGTCTGGGCGAAATGAACCCGGCTCAGTTGTGGGAAACCACGATGGACCCGAAGGTGCGCCGCCTGTTGCGCGTGCAGATCGAAGACGCCATCGCGGCGGACGAGGTCTTCACGACGCTGATGGGCGACGACGTGGAGCCGCGCCGCGCGTTCATCGAACGCAACGCGCTGTCGGCGGGCAACATCGACGCTTGATCGCGTCCGCGGTTGCTTGAAGAAGGCCAGCCTGAAGGGGCTGGCCTTTGTTTTTTCTATTGCAAGGATGCCGTGATGGGTAATCGGGCGTGGCTGGTTTTGCAGCGGGAGCCGGGTGGCCGGGCGCCGTCGGCGGAAATCGCCAGCGCCAACGGCAACCTGCCGACGTTGTGGCAGGTGCTGCTGGCCGGCGGCGAGTGTTTGGAGGCGGACACGTCGCAGCGCGTGTTCGGCGATGCGGGCACGGCGGGGCTGGCGGTTGTGGCGCGTGCGGCGCATGACCGCGTGTGCGAGGTCGCGGCGTTTTTGCTGTCGCAGGCGGCAAGCGATGATGCGCCCTATTGCCTGCAACTGGATGCCGTCGCCATGTTTCTGGCGGAACGGATCGACCAGGAGTCCGACGAGGAGTCCGACGGCGCTGGCTTGTGGATAAACGCGAACCTGGACGAACTGGCCTGGATGCATGAGGGCGGCGCAGCCGCGTATCCCGATCACGTGCGCACGTTGTGCAACCGGCGTTGGCAAGCGCTCTGCGACGCCATGGCGGCGGAAGACGTGGCGGGCGTGCTGCGCTTGCTGGAGGTGCGCGATGTGAATGACGACGCCGGCTGGGCGTGGCGATTCGGGTCGGGCGGCCTGGACCACCCCTATTTTTCCGAGCAGGAACCGCCGCGCAGCGTTCGCTATGAAGACTTCGAAGAGGACAGCGAAGACGACAGCGAAGAAGACGACGAACATGGCGACGAACATGGCGACGGCACGCACTTGGGCGGCGGCCTGCATCGCTTCGCTGTGGACAACGTGTGGGGCGTGCGCGTCGGCACCGTCGATGGGGGACAGGTGGTGCTGGCGCCCCGCTTCGACACCATCTGGGCATTTGAAGACGGCGTCGCGACGGTGTTGAAAGACGACAAGCTTGGCTTGATCGACACCGATGGTCGCGAGTTGATGCCGTGCGTGCTGGATGAAGTATGGAGTTATGCACAGGGTCTGGCGATGGCGCGCGTCGGCACGCAGATGGGCTTTGTGGATAACCAGGGGGCGTGGGCGATTTCGCCCCGGTTCGAGTCGGCGGGCGATTTTTCGCCAGGCGGTTTGGCGCCCGCCTACGAGGGCGGAAAGTGGGGCCTGATTGACCGGCGTGGCGCGTGGACGGTGCCCCCGCAGTGGGAAGACATCAACTGGGATGACGCGCTGCATGCTTACGTGACGCAGCGCGGCGACCTGTACGGCTTGGTCGACAAGCAGGGCCTTCAGGTGCTGGACGCGTCGTACGCGGCGATGGGGCCGGTGGATGCGGCGGCGGATGCTGCGGCCTTGTGGGCCCACGATCAGATGCGCGTGCGCGTGTTGACCGACGACGGCAAACGCGGAATCGTGGACGGTCGGGGCGAGGCGATCGTGCCCGTGGCTTATACGGATGTGGGCGAAATCATATGGCTGCCGTCAGACGACCCTGCCGAGATTCCGCCCCCGCCACGTGGGCAGGAGGGCCGCTACGTGCGGGTGCTGCAGTGCGTGGAACATGGAGAGTGGGACGAATGGTTCGAAGGCGCCTATGACATGCGCGAGCGCCGTGAAGTGCTGCCGTGCGCGCAGCAGTTGCTGTTCGGGCTGAAGTGGGCGGCGAGCTACGGCTGGCTGTGCGCGGTGTCGCCTGACACCGCCGGCGGGCACAGCGTGGATGGCTTGCATGTCGGCATCGCGGACGCGCACGGCGCCTGGCTGCATGAACCGGTCTATGCGTGGATCGGCGCGCCGGCATCGCTGCGCACGGGGGACGGCGTGGATGGCGGACCGCGGGCGATCGCGGCAAACTGGGCCCGGGGCCTGCCGGTACAAGCGCTGCGGGCGGACACGGGCGAGGTCGCGTGGCTGCATGCGGACGGCCGGACCGGCGTGGCGCCTGCCGTCTAACCTGGCGGATAGGACCGGTTCAGGCCGCGGAAGGACGTGGTGAACAGCGTCTGCACCTTGATGTCGGCGCCGAACTTCTGCGACGAGCCGATGTAGCGGTCGGCTTCGCCGGCCAAGGCGTCACCGTCGTCTTCGGCCTTCGACAGGAAGCGCAGCACGATGCGGGGCGCGTGGCGCCGCAGGTGTTCGCGCGTCCGGCCGCCGTGGGCGCTCGCCCCACCACCCGGCCCGCCTTCCCCTTTCAGCGCGCCGGCCGCGTCTTCAGGTCGGCCATCTCTTCGCTCATCAGTTGGTGCGCATAGCGCGAGAACACGCTGACCAGCCGCGTGCGGGTGTGGTACGGCGGGTACAGCAACGCTACCGTGACCGGCACGGACGGGCTGAAGGGCCGGACCTCGACGCCGTTGGCCTCGTATTCTTCGCGGGCGGCCAGCGGGTTGATGAGCGCCACGCCCAGGCCGGCGCCCACCAGCGCGCACACCGATGAGCCCAGCCCCGCTTCGGCCACCGTCTGCCGTTCCACCTTGGCGGCCTTGAAGACGGCGTCGATCTTCTCGCGCAGCGGGGTGGCGCTGGGGAAGGCGATGAACGGCTCGCCGGCGAAGTCGGCGGGTTTCAGCTTTTTCAGCTTGGTCAGCCGGTGCCCTTTCGGCAAGACCGCCACGCAGCTCATCGTCAGCACCGGTTCGACCTGGATCCCGGGGCTGTCGCCCGACAGCATGGCCAGCCCCGTGTCGCAGAACCCCGAACTGATCCAGTTGTGCACCGCGCTGGCGTTGCCGGAGTGGATGGAGACCATCACGTCCGGGTATTCCGTCTTGAAGGCCGCGACGATGCGCGCCAGGATGCCGCCGGCCAGACGCGGCATGGCGGCCACGCTCAGGCGGCTGGCGCTGAACGAGCGGATGCTGGCCGCCGCCGACTCCAGTCCGGCCAGGCCGATGAAGGTTTTTTCGACCTCCTGGAAGAAGCGCGAACCGTCCTGCGTGGGGCTCAGGCGGCTGCCGTTGCGGTCGAACAGGGGAAACTGGGTGATCGCTTCCAATTGCGCTATTAAGCGGCTAACGTGCGGCTGCGAGGTATGCACGCGCCGCGCGGCGGCCGTCATCGAGCCCGTCATCATGACGGCTCGGAAGGCCTCGATGTGTCTTAAGCCCATCCGTGGAATGGCCATATCAAATCCGTATAGAGGAATACCTGATTGGAACTGGATAAAACCATACTGCTAGTTGATACTTTTTGCCAGCCGCGGGGCTCATCGCGGGACGCGGCGGTCGCCAAACCTTCTGGCGCCGCCGATCGTGAATACAAACACGCGCCGCACGCACGGCGCCAAGGGAATCAGATGAAAGCATTTGCCGCGATCTCCGTCGCCGCCGCCCTGCTGGGCAGCGCCGCCACCGTGCACGCCGAGGGCCCCAGCCGCCTGGACAAGATCCGGGAAACCGGCGTGATCACCATCGGCCATCCTGAGACCTCGGTCCCCTTCGCCTACCTGGACGGCAACCAGAAGCCGGTCGGTTACACGGTGGAGATCTGCCAGGAAGTCGCCCAGTACGTGAAAGCCGCGCTGAAGCTGCCCAAGCTGGACGTGCGCTACAACCCGACGACCTCCGCCACGCGCATTCCGCTGCTGGCCAACGGCACCATCGACCTGGAATGCGGCAACACCACCAATAACGTGGACCGCCACAAGCTGGTGTCGTTCGCGCCCACGACCTTCGTGGCGCAGGTGGTGCTGGTGGCGCGCAAGGACGGCGGCGTAGATCCCAACAACCTGGAATCGTTCCGCGGCAAGACCATCGCGGCCCAGGCCGGCGGCCAGACCTTCCGGCTGATTTCGGGCTTGAACGCCAAGGGCAACCTGGGCATCACCATGGCGCCCACGAAGGATACCGCCGAGACCATCCTGATGGTGGAATCGGGCCGCGCCGCGGGTTCGGCCAATGACGACGGCATTGCCTACGGCGCCGTGGCGTCCTCGAAGAACCCGGACGCGTTCGTGATCGGCAAGAAGGGCCTGGAAATGGCCCCCTACGGCATCATGGAGCCCAAGGACGACCCGGCCTTCAAGAAGGTGGTGGACGACGCCGTGCGTGACTTGATCAAGACGGGCAAAGTGGCCGCGATCTATGACAAGTACTTCAATTCGCCGATCCCGCCCAAGCAGATCAACCTGAAGTATCCGATGAGCGACGCCCTGAAGCGCGCGCTGGCCAACCCGACCGATTCGGGCGACCCCAAGGCATACGAGTAAGCAGGTTGCCCGCGGGACGCCACGCGCGTCCCGCGGCGGTTTTGGGGCAAGGCGCCGCGGCCGGCGCCGATCTAGGGCACAGGCATGAATTACAACTGGAGTTGGAGCGTCTTCCTGGAGATGTCGCCGGACGGCGTGCATACCTTCCTGGAAACGATCCTGATCGGTGTGGGCTGGACGCTGGCGCTGGCGTTGACGGCGTGGGTGTTTTCGCTGCTGCTGGGGTCGTGGCTGGGCGTGATGCGCACGGCGCAGTCCCGGCTGATGAACGCGCTGGGCGCGACGTATGTGGAGATCTTCCGCAACGTGCCGCTGCTGGTGCAGATGTTCCTGTGGTATTTCGTGCTGCCCGAACTGCTGCCGCATGCCTGGGGCCTGGCGATGAAGCAGATGCCGCAGCCGTGGGGGCAGTTCGTGCCCGCGGTGCTGTGCCTGGGCTTTTACGGATCGGCGCGGGTGGCCGAACAATTGCGCGCGGGCATCCAGTCGCTGCCGCGCGGGCAGTTCCAGGCGGGCACCGCGCTGGGGCTGACCGAAGTGCAGGTCTACCGCTACATCATCCTGCCCGAGGCGTTCCGCATCGTGCTGCCGCCCTTGACGTCGGAATTCATGGGCACCATCAAGTATTCATCGGTGGCACTGACGATCGGCCTGCTGGAACTGACCGGCCAGGCGCGCTCCATGCAGGAATTCAGCTTCCACATCTTCGAGGCGTTCTCCGCCGCCACGGTGATCTACCTGATCATCAACGGCTTCGTCGTGCTGGGCATGCGCCTGCTTGAACGCCACGTCGCGGTTCCCGGGCTGATCGGTTCGGCCGGAAAGAGCCGCTAGGGGGCGCCATGGGTAAATTCGATTTCGATGTGATCTGGACCGCCCTGCCCTATCTGTTCCAGACGGGCATGACGTTCACGCTGACGCTGACCGTGCTGGCCGCGGTGATGGGGCTGGCGCTGGGCACGCTGCTGGCCATGATGCGGCTGTCGCGCTTCAAGATCCTGTCGGTGCCGGCGGGCATCTATGTGAACGTGATGCGCTCGATCCCGCTGCTGCTGGTGATCTTCTGGTTCTACTTCCTGGTGCCGTACATCGCGGCCTGGGTGGTCGGGTCGCCCACGCCGCTGCGCGTGGGGGCGTTCAATTCGGCGGTGATCACCTTCACCATGTTCGAAGCCGCGTACTTCTGCGAAATCATGCGCGCGGGGATCCAGTCGATCGCGCGCGGCCAGGTGTCGGCCAGCATGGCGATCGGGCTCAGCCCGTGGCAGGGCATGCGCTACGTGGTGCTGCCGCAGGCCTTCCGCAACATGGTGCCGGCGCTGTTGACGCGCGTGATCATCCTGTTCCAGGACACGTCACTGGTCTACGTGCTGTCGCTGACGGACTTCCTGGGCGCGGCCTCCAAGATCGGCCAGCGCGACGGCCGGCTGGTGGAACTCTATCTTTTCGTGGCGGTGGTGTATTTCGTGATCTGCTTCACGGCATCCCGTCTGGTCAAGCTGCTGGAAAAGCGCACCCGGGTGTTGCGCTGAGCGCCCCGGCCCCGCTATCCGTTATCCACAGGTTCTACGATGCAACTCTCTTCGACGCCTCCGATGATCGAGATCAACCAGGTCAGCAAGTGGTACGGCGCCTTCCAGGTGCTGGATGCATGCACGACGCAAGTCGGCAAAGGCGAGGTCGTGGTGGTCTGCGGGCCGTCGGGCTCCGGCAAGTCGACCCTGATCAAGACCGTGAACGCGCTGGAGCCCTTCCAGAAAGGTGACATCACGGTCAACGGCATTTCGGTGGGCGATCCGCGCACCAACCTGCCCAAGCTGCGGTCGGTGGCCGGCATGGTGTTCCAGCACTTCGAGCTGTTCCCGCACCTGTCGGTGACCGAGAACCTGTGCCTGGGCCAGGTGAAGGTGCTGCGCCGGAGCAAGGACGAGGCCCGCGCGCGGGCGCTGTCGCTGCTGGAGCGCGTGGGCCTGTCGGCGCACAAGGACAAGCACCCCGGCGAACTGTCGGGCGGCCAGCAGCAGCGCGTGGCGATCGCGCGCGCGCTGTCGATGGACCCGGTGGTGATGCTGTTCGACGAACCCACCTCGGCCCTGGACCCGGAGATGGTCAACGAGGTGCTGGACGTGATGACGGACCTGGCTGGAGAAGGCATGACGATGATGGTGGTGACCCATGAAATGGGATTCGCCCGCCGCGTCGCCGACCGTGTGATCTTCATGGACGGCGGCAAGATTGTGGAGGACTGCGCGAAAGACGCGTTCTTCGGCAATGTAGAGGAGCGTGCCCCGCGCACGCGCCAGTTTCTTTCCAAAATTCTGCAGCACTGAAAGCCATGACCCAGCGGACCCCAGCCGACCTCCCCAGCGCCCCTGTCGACCTGCGCAGCGATACCGTCACCCACCCCACCGCGGCCATGTACGAACGCATGCGCACCGCGCCGATCGGCGATGACGGCCTGGACGGCGACCCCACCGTGCGCGCGCTGGAAGCGCATGTCGCGGCGCGCCTGGGCAAGGAAGCCGGGCTGTTCGTGCCCAGCTGTACCATGGCCAACCTGCTGGCCGTGCTGGCCCAGACGCAGCGCAACGAGCAAGTCGTGCTGGAGTCGTCCGCCCACATGTTCACGTCCGAGCGCGGCGCCGCCACCTTCACCGGCCTGTTCTACCAGGGCGTGTCCGGCACCGACGGCGCGATGGACCTGAACCGGCTGGACGAGGCGCTGCTGTCGGGCGGCCACCGCCTGAAGACGTCGCTGGTGGCGATGGAGACCTCGCACAACAACGCCGGCGGCACCGTCCTGCCGCTGGACCACATGCAGGCAGTGCATGGCATGGCCAACGCCGCGGGCATCCCGGTGCACCTGGACGGCGCGCGCCTGTTCAACGCGGCCGTGGCGCTGGACGTGCCGGCAGCCGAGATCACGCAGTACGCCGACACGGTGTCGCTGTGCCTGTCCAAGGGCCTGAGCGCGCCCGTGGGCGCGGTGCTGACGGGCAGCAAGGCCGTGATGTCGCGCGCCCGCACCCTGCGCCGCATGCTGGGCGGCACGCAGCGCCAGTCGGGCATCATGGCGGCGGCCGGGCTGGAAGGCGTGCAGTCGATGACGGGCCGGCTGGTCGAGGACCATGCCCGCGCGCGCCGCTTGAGCGACGGCATCAACCGCCTGGCGCCCGCGTTGTCGGCCACCGTGCCGCAGACCAATATCGTGCAGGTCGAGACCGCGGGCACCGGCATGACCAACGCCGAATGGGTGGCCGCGCTGCAGGCACAAGGCCTGCTGACGCGGCCCTGGGGCCGCACGCGCCTGCGCTGCGTGACCCACCGCCATATCGACGACGAGGACATCGACATCGCCGTGCAAGCCTTCGCGGCGGTGCTGCAAAAGCAGTGAATCCACGCCGCCGGCGTGGGGGCGGGCGATGCGATAATGCGTAGATGACCACGACCCACCTATCCCGAAAAGACTATTTCTGCGCACTGGCGGTGGTGGTCATCTGGGGCCTGAACTTCGTCGTCATGAAGGTCGGCATGCGGGGCTTGTCCCCCATGATGCTCGGCGCGCTGCGGTTTGCGCTGGCGGCCTTCCCCCTGATCCTTTTCGTGCGCCGGCCGCAGCTGCCGTGGCACTGGATCGCGGCCTACGGGCTGGTGCAGGGGCTGGGGCAGTTCGGCCTGCTGTTCACCGCGCTGAAGTTCGGCATGCCCGCGGGCATGGCCTCGCTGGTCATCCAGACCCAGGCGTTCTTCACCTTGCTATTGGCCGCGCCCGTGCTGAGCGAGCGCGCGCGCCGCCATCATTGGATCGGTCTGGGCGTGGCCGCGGTGGGGCTGGCGGTGATCGCCGGCGGCCGCGGCGAAGGCCCCGGCCAGATGACGATGCTGGGATTCGTGCTGACGCTGGGCGGGGCGTTCATGTGGGCGGTGTCCAACATGATCGTACGGCTGGCCAGCCGCAAGTCGCCCGGTTACGACCCCTTCGCCTTCATCGCCTGGAGCAGCGCCGCGCCGGTGCTGCCGTTCCTGCTGCTGGCCGTGCTGATCGATGGCTGGGAGCCCGTGGTGGGCATGGTGACGGGCATCGGCTGGGGCGAGGCGCTGTCGGTGCTGTACCTGGCGGTGCTGGCGACGCTGGTGGCCTACACCTTGTGGACGCAGCTGCTGACGCGCCATCCCGCCGCCAAGATCGCCCCGTTCTCGCTGCTGGTGCCTGTCGTGGGGCTGTGGGCGGCGTCCATGGCTTTCGGCGAAAGCCTGCAGCCGCTGCAATGGGTCGGGGCGGGCTGCGTGCTGGCCGGCCTGATCATCAATCAGGTGGGCGGACGCTGGATGCGCACCCGCTGACCTTCCGGCTGGCGGCTCCCCCGATCGGACTACGCCATCGCGCCGAGGCGGCCCGGCGCGTCCGCGGTTGTGCCTACGCCTGCGCCTACACCTGTTCGAAGCGAATGTAACGCTTGTCGGTGTATTCCCGGCGCGTCGTGATTTCCTGCACCAGCGCGCCCGGCGGGCCGCGCCGCAACCATTCCAGCATGTGGTCCACCTGGTCGGGCGAGCCCTGCACCAGGGCCTCCACCGTGCCGTCCAGCAGGTTCTGCACCCATCCCGTCACGCCCAGCAGGTGGGCGCGGCGCACGGTGGCGTGGCGGTAGCCCACGCCTTGCACCGTGCCGCTGACGGTGACGAGGACGGTTTCGATATGGGTGTCGGAGCGAGGGGCTTGCATGGTTGTTTCCTTCGGATGATGCGCCGCCCAGGCGCAATGAGCGTAGGCGGTTGTGGCTACGGCAGATGGTCTATAGGCCCGGTGGGCATCGAAGCGATACGTTAGAGCTCATGTCAAAACGTGCCAACGGGAACACCCGCTACCAGAGCTTGGAGAAGCCATTATGGAAGAGACCAGTTTGTTGTCGGAAGCAGAGACAGCGCGCTACAGGGACCAGGGCTACCTGGCCCTGAAGGAAATGTGCCCGCAGGATGAGGTCGGATACATCCGCCGGACGCTGCTGGACCTGTTCGCGAACAAGACCGGCTACAACGAGGGGGCGCAGTACGACTTCGTCAGCCGGGACGATCCGTCCAAGCCGGCCAAGTTTCCCAGCCTCCACGATCCGCGCCATTATGCCCCTGGTCTGCTGAAGACGGCGTATCACGAGCGCACGCTGGACCTGGCGCGGCAGCTGCTGGGCGAGGATGCCGCGTTGTATGGAGAACACGCGCTGCTCAAGCCCGGCCCGCACGGTCCGGAGACGCCGTGGCACCAGGACGAGGCGTTCCGGTCGCCCGACTTCGTCTATAACGAACTGAGCATCTGGCTGGCCCTGCAGCCGGCGACGGTCGAGAACGGGTGCATGCAATTCATCCCGGGGTCGAACAAGTGGGATGTGCTGGAGCACCGCTCGCCCGGTGGCGACAAGACCCTGCACCCGCTTGAGTGCTGCGGCGACTTTGCCCGCGACCAGGCGGTGGCGGAACCGCTGGACCCGGGCGGCATCACCGTGCACGACGCGCGCACGCTGCACTTCACCGGCGCCAATACATCGCCGTCGCCGCGCCTGGCGTACATCCTGATCTACAACACCCCGCCCGTCTACAAGCCGGGGCGGCGCGAATTCCCGTGGCTGGAAGGCCGCTGGACCGACAGCCAGACCCGCAAGAAGCAATGGCACAAGCGCGGCGGGCTGGCCGTGGATGTGATGCGGCGGCTGCCGGGCGCGCGGCTGACCAGCCCGCGCTGGGTGGCGTGGGCGACGATCCGCGCGGTCAGCAAGGTCTGGCCGAGATAGCTTGGGTGGACAGGGGCCGCAGAGCCTTGGTCCGAGGGGGGCGAACGGGGCCGGCAAGCGACGCTTGCCGGCCTCGGCGCGTATACTGGGCGGCGCCGCGGGGCGTTGCCGCCCCTGCGCAGTGGCGACGCCGCCGCAGCCGGCGGCACCAGACTCCAGAAAAACGAAACGCAGCTGGCGCACCTCTATCACTCCTCAGACCTCCCATGACCGCTAACCTTTCTACGATCACCTGCATCGAAGATCTGCGCGCCGTCGCGCAAAAGCGCGTGCCGCGCATGTTCTACGACTACGCCGATTCCGGCGCCTGGACGGAAGGCACGTACCGCGCCAACGAAAGCGATTTCCAGAAGATCAAGCTGCGCCAGCGCGTGGCGGTGAACATGGAAGGCCGGTCGCTGCGCACCACCATGGCGGGCCATGATGTCGTGATGCCGCTGGCGATTTCGCCCACCGGCCTGACCGGCATGCAGCATGCGGACGGCGAGATCCTGGCGGCCAAGGCGGCTGCGGATTTCGGCGTGCCGTTCACCTTGTCCACGATGAGCATCTGCTCGCTGGAAGATGTGGCCGAAGCCACCCGCAAGCCGTTCTGGTTCCAGCTCTATGTGATGCGCGACCGCGAATTCGTGGCCAACCTGATCGATCGCGCCAAGGCGGCGGGCTGCACCGCGCTGGTGCTGACGCTGGACCTGCAGATCCTGGGCCAGCGCCACAAGGACATCAAGAACGGCCTGTCGACGCCGCCCAAGCCCACGCTGCGCAACCTGATCAACCTGGCGACCAAGCCGCGCTGGTGCATGGGCATGCTGGGCACCAAGCGCCGCACCTTCGGCAACATCGTGGGCCATGCCAAGGGCGTCAGCGACCTGTCGTCCCTGTCGGCATGGACGGCCGAGCAGTTCGACCCGCGCCTGAGCTGGGACGACGTGGAATGGATCAAGCAGCGCTGGGGCGGCAAACTGATCATCAAGGGCATCCTGGATGCGGAAGACGCGCAACTGGCGGCCGATAGCGGCGCCGACGCGCTGATCGTCAGCAACCACGGCGGGCGCCAGCTGGACGGCGCCATGTCGTCGATCGCGGCGCTGCCGTCGATCGCCGATGCGGTGGGCTCGAAGATCGAAGTCTGGATGGACGGCGGCATCCGCTCGGGCCAGGACATCCTGAAGGCCGTGGCGCTGGGCGCGCGCGGCACGATGATCGGCCGCGCCTTCCTGTACGGCCTGGGCGCCTACGGCCAGGCGGGCGTGACCCGCGTGCTGGAGCTGCTGTACAAGGAAATGGACACGACGATGGCGCTATGCGGCCGCCGCAACATCGAAGCCGGCGACCGCAGCATCCTGCTGCCGGGCACGTATCCGACCTGATCCGCCATGCGGAAAGCAGAACGGCCTGGACATCGGATGCCCAGGCCGTTTTCGTTTCCTGCCGTCTGATCGTCAGCCCGCGTTGCCCGCGCCCAGGTACTGGCTGGGACGCCGCAGGGCCGGGTCGAAGGGGTTGATCTGCGCGCCCACGGCATCGGCTTCGCGGCGCAGCATTTCCACGATCAGCGGCAGGCGCTCGTCGTTGATGCGTTCGATGGGGGCGGCCACGCTCAATGCCGCCACCGTCACGCCGTTGGGGTCGTAGACCGGCACCGCCAGCCCCGCGATATTGGGGAACACGCCCTGCCCCTGGCTGCGCGCGTACTGCCGTTCCAGGCATTCCCGGATGCGCACGCGCATCGAGATTTCGTCCACGAAACCCAGATGGTGCAGGCGCGGGATGTTGAAGCGGATGACCTCTTCGCGTTCGGCTTCCGGCAGGCTGGCCAGCAGCACCAGGCCGCCCTGGCCCATGCCCAGCGGCACGCGGCCGCCGATGTCGCCCGTGTGGGAGCGCACCGGGAAGGCGCCGTCGACGCGGTCCACGCAGACGGCGTCGAAACCGCTGCGCACCAACAGGAAGACCGTGTCGTTCAGCATGCCCGACAAGCGCAGCATGGCTGGCCGGTATAGCGAACGCAGGCTGGACTGGTGGGTGCCGGCCGCCGCCGCCAACGAGAAGAATGCCACGCTGAGCTGGTAGCCCTTGCTTTGCGCGGGCTGCTCCACCACGCCTTCCTGCATCAGGCCTTGCAGCACGCGGTGCGCCGTGGCCTGTGCCTGGCCTGTGCGGGCGGCGATGTCGGTCAGGCGCAGCTTTTCGCCCTTGGCGTCCGCCAGTACGCGCAACACGGCAAAGGCCCGTTGCAAGACGCCCAGGCCGCCGGATTCCTCGCTTGTCTCCGATTTCTTCATTCTATGAGTTCCGATAATCAAAATTGCTAGACGTATTTTTATCAGGAAATTCTAATGAATGGAATTACCGAATAAAAAATTCGATTGTTCGGAAAACCCTAATTGACCCTGGGTTTTGGCCAAACCTAGACTGCCCCATCAAATAAGCCGCCAGGGCGCCGGGAAATCCTCCCAGCCTCGGGGCGCAAGGCCCGCCACGGGCTACGGGGTTTGGAAAATGTCATTTCTGCGGCTGGACAATGTCTCGAAGAACTACGGCGACTTGCGCGTCGTTTCCGATCTGAGCCTGGCGGTCGAGCAAGGCGAGTTCGTCTCGCTGCTGGGGCCCTCGGGCTGCGGCAAGACGACGACCCTGCAGATGATCGCCGGCTTTGCCGACGTGACCCGGGGCACGATCACGCTGGACGGGCGCGACATCACCCACGCCAAGCCGAACACGCGTGGCCTGGGGATCGTGTTCCAGAGCTATGCGCTGTTCCCGCACCTGACCGTGACCGACAACGTGGCCTTCGGCCTGAAGATGCGCAACGTCGAGCGCGCCGAGCGCCAGGCGCGCGTGCGCGAGGCGCTGGCGCTGGTGAAGCTGGACAAGCATGCCGACCGCTACCCGCGCGAGCTGTCCGGCGGCCAGCGCCAACGCGTGGCGCTGGCGCGCGCGCTGGTCATTCGGCCGCCCGTGCTGCTGCTGGACGAACCGTTGTCCAACCTGGACGCCAAGCTGCGCGAAGAGATGCAGTTCGAATTGCGCAGCATCCAGAAGAAGATCGGCACCACGACCGTGATGGTCACGCACGACCAGGCCGAAGCGCTGTCCATCAGCGACCGCGTCGTGGTCATGCAGGACGGGCGCGCGACCCAGGTGGATGCGCCCTTCCGCATGTACGAGCATCCGCAAAGCGAGTTCATTTCGCGCTTCGTGGGCAAGACGAATCTGTTGCCGGGCCGGGTCACGCGTTGCGGCGCGCAGGCCGAAATCGAGACCGGCGCCCTGCGCGTGGTGGTCGACGGCGAAGGCCTGCGCCACGGCGACAGCGTGCAGCTGTCGCTGCGCCCGGAAAAACTGGTGCCGGTGCCGGCAGGCCAGGGCAAGCTGTCCTGTGTGGTCAGCACGCGCTATTTCCTGGGCAGCCAGTGGATGTACGACCTGGATTCGCCGGTGGGCGCGCTGACCGTCCTGACGCCCAACGACGGCCGCCGTCCGCACGACGACGGCGAGGCCATCGGCCTGGACTGGGCCGAAGGCGTGTTGCGCGTGTTGCGCGCCCCGGCGCAGGAAGAGGCCTGACATGGCGACGCTGACGCAATCCGGCGCTGTCGCCGGGCCCAAGCCGCGCAATGAAGGCCTGCTTGCCATCCTGGGGTCCCTGCCGCTTGCCATCGTCTTCCTGACGCTGGTGCTGACGCCGCTGGCCCTGACCTTCGTGCTGTCTTTCCGCCCGTTCGACTACAGCGCGGGCATCTTGCCCGGCCACACCTTCGAACACTACCTGGCGGTGGTCACCGACAGCTATTTCCTGGAGATCTTCTGGCGCACGTTCTGGATCGCCGGCGTCACCACGCTGATCTGCGTGCTGATTGGCGCGCCCGAGGCCTACATCCTGTCGCGCATGGGCAAGCCGTGGCGGTCGATCTTCCTGCTGGTGGTGCTGTCGCCGCTGCTGATCTCGCTGGTGGTGCGCGCCTTCGGCTGGAGCATGCTGCTGGGCCCGGGCGGCGCTATCGGCCGCGCGGCCGCCGCCTTGGGGATGGGCCCGTTGCTGTACACGCCCACCGCCGTCATCATCGGCCTGGTGCACGTGATGCTGCCGTTCATGGTGATCCCGGTGTGGACGTCGCTGCAGAAGCTGGACCCCACCGTGGAACACGCCGCGCTGTCGCTGAACGCGTCGCGCTTCCAGACGCTGACGCGCATCGTGCTGCCCCAGGCGATGCCGGGCATCCTGTCGGGCAGCCTGATCGTATTCGGCTTGTCGGCCAGCTCGTTCGCGATTCCCGCGCTGCTGGGCGGGCGCCGCCTGAAGATGGTGGCCACCGTGGTGTACGACGAATTCCTGACCGAGCTGAATTGGCCGCTGGGTGCGGCCATCGCGATCGTGCTGCTGGTGGTCAACGTGATCATCATGATGGCGTACAACCGCGTCGTGGAACGCTCTTACCGCCGCAGCCTGGGCTGACGCAAAGGAATCGACATGCAGAAGAACGGTCCCCTTGCGCTGGCGTTCAACTTCCTGGTGGTGGCGTTCGTGCTGGCGCCGCTGGTCATCGTGTGCCTGGTGGCGTTCACGCCGGACACGACCCTTACCGTGCCGACCACGAGCTTCTCGCTGCGCTGGTTCCGCGCCGTGTTCGACCATCCCAATTTCATGCAGGCTTTCCAGAACAGCCTGTGGCTGGCGTTCCTGTCGGCCACGATCGCGGTGTGCCTGGCGGTGCCTGCGGCCATCGCCATCACCCGCTACCGCTTTCCCGGCCGCGACGTGCTGAACGGCCTGTTCCTGTCGCCGCTGATGATCCCGCACCTGGTGCTGGGCGTGGCTCTGCTGCGCTTTTTCGCGCTGATGGGCATGGCGGGCAGCTTCCCGTGGCTCGTGGCCGCGCACGTCGTGGTCATCACCCCGTATGTCATGCGGCTGGTGATCGGCGCGCTGGTGGGTTTCGACCGGTCGATCGAGCACGCCGCGCTGTCGCTGGGCGCAAGCCGCGCCACGGTGTTCTTCCAGGTGACGCTGCCGCTGATCATCCCGGGCGTGTCGGGCGGCTGGTTGCTGGCGTTCATCAACAGCTTCGACGAGCTGACGATGTCGGTGTTCATCACCGCGCCGTCGACGATCACGCTGCCCGTGCGCATGTACATGTACGCCACCGAATCCATCGATCCGATGATGGCGGCCGTGTCCGCGCTGGTCATCGGGCTGACGGCCGTCACCATGCTGCTGCTGGACCGCGTGTATGGCCTGGACCGCGTGCTGGTGGGGCAGAAATGAAGATCCGTATCCAGGCGACGAGAGAGGCGCCGGCATCATGGCAATACTGAAACGCCTGGCTGAAACGGCCCGGTCCCCGGTCCCGTTCACGCTGGACGGCCAGGCCTGTACCGCACTGGCGGGCGACACGGTGCTGACCGCCGTGCTGACGCAAGCCGACTGCGTGCGCCACTCGGAATTCGGCGGCGCCCCGCGCGCGGGCTTCTGCATGATGGGCGCGTGCCAGGACTGCTGGATGCAGCTGGAAGACGGCTCGCGCGTGCGCGCCTGCTCCACCTTTGTCGCACCGGGCATGCGCCTGCGGACCACGCCGCTTGCGCCCGACGCGGTGCCCGGCACGCTGGCCGCCGAGTGTGCCGAGTGCGCGGAGGACGACGCGCCATGAGCATGGTGATGCCCGTTATTGTCGGCGCGGGACCGGCGGGCGTGCGCGCCGCCCAGGCGCTGGCCGCGCAGGGCCTGCGGCCCGTGATCCTGGACGAAGCCCCGCGCGCCGGCGGCCAGATCTACCGGCAGCCGCCGCCGGGATTCCAGCGTCCGAAAACGGCGCTGTACGGCTTCGAGCACCGCAAGGCCGACGCGGTGCACCGCGCCATGGACGCCTTGCTGCCGCAGGTGGACTACCGCCCCGGCACTCTGGTGTGGAACGTGGAGGGCAAGACGCTGGACGTCCTGCAGGACGGCGTCAGCACGGCGGTGCCGTACACGCACCTGATCCTGGCTACGGGCGCCACCGACCGCGTGCTGCCCTTTCCCGGGTGGCTGACGCCCGGCGTCTATACCCTGGGCGGGTCGCAGGTGGCCTTGAAGCACCAAGGCTGCGCCATCGGCGCGCGCGTCGCCTTCATGGGCACGGGCCCCTTGCTGTATCTGGTGGCCTATCAATACGCCAAGGCCGGCGCCAAGGTGGCGGCGGTGCTGGACACGTCGCGCTTCGCAGACCGGCTGGCCGCTTTGCCCGGCCTGCTGCGCGCGCCCGGCCTGCTGGCCAAGGGGCTGTATTACCTGGCCTGGCTGCGTGCGCACGGCGTGCCGTTGCGTAGCGGCGTGCGCCCGGTGGCGGTGCAAGGCAAGGAACGCGTGACAGGGCTTACGTATCGACAAGGCGTGCGTACGCATGCGGTCGACTGCGATGCGCTGGCCTACGGCCTGGCATTGCGTTCCGAAACCCAGCTGGCAAGTCTTGCCGGCTGCGAATTCGAATACAACACGCGTGACCGCAACTGGGCGCCACGCCGTGACGCCGCCGGACGCAGCAGCGTGCCGGGCGTCTATGTGGCGGGCGACGGCGCCGCGATCGCCGGGGCGGACGCCGCGGAACTGGCGGGTGAACGCGCCGCGCTGGCGCTGCTGGAAGACAGCAACCACCGGCACGACACGGTGCGCGCCCGCGAACTGGAAGCGCGGCTTGACGCCAATGGCCGCGTGCGCGCGGCGCTGGAACGCGCCTTCCCCTTTCCCGAGGACTGGGCGCGCGGCATCGCCGACGACACCGTCGTCTGCCGCTGCGAGGAAGTCACCGCCGGCACCTTGCGCCAAGCCGTCGCCGACACCGCCGCGCAAGAGATGAACCGCCTGAAGGCGTTGACGCGCGTGGGCATGGGGCGTTGCCAGGGCCGCATGTGTGGCGCGGCCGCGGCCGAAGTGCTGGCGCAGGCTTGCGGCCGGTCGCCGGCCGACGTCGGCCGCCTGCGCAACCAGCCGCCGGTCAAGCCGGTTCCGGTGCGCGTGGTGTGCCGGGAGCGGCAGGAAAAGGCGCCGTCATGACGCCGCGGATCGACACCGAAGTCGCCATCATCGGCGGGGGCATTGTCGGCGGCAGCGCGGCGCTGTTCCTGCGCCGGCTGGGCGTGCCCGTGGTGCTGCTGGAAGCCGCGCTGTGCGGCGCGCGCGCCAGTGGCGTCAACTACGGCGGCGTGCGCCGCCAGGGCCGCGGGCTGGAGCAGATGCCCCTGACGCGGCGCGCGCATGAACTGTGGGGGCAACTGCGGGAACTGATCGGCATCGACGGCGAGTACGTGCGCTCCGGCCATCTGAAGCTGGCGGCCTCCGCGTCCGACATGGCGCTGCTGGAAGCCTACCGCGAACGCACGCGCGGCTTCGGCATGCATCTGGAAATGCTGGACCGCCGCGCCCTGGCGCGCCGCTTCGGCTGGTTGGGCCAGGGCGTGGCGGGCGGCTCATTCTGCCCCGAAGACGGCCATGCGAATCCCCGGCTGGTGTCGCCCGCCTTCGGCCGCGCCGCCGCCGCCTTGGGGGCCGATGTACGCGAAGGCGTGCGCGTGGCCTCCGCCACGCATGACGGATCGCGTTTCGTGCTGCGCGCGGGCGACGGACTGGAAGTGCGGTCGCGCTTCCTGCTCAATTGCGCGGGCGCGTGGGCGGGCCGTTTCGCCGAGGGCTTCGGCGAACCCGTACCCGAGACCTCCATCCATCCGCTGATGATGGTGACCGAGCCGATGCCGGTATTCATGGGCGTCAGCTTAGGCATCCAGGGCGGCGGCATCTATGCGCGCCAGGTGGCGCGCGGCAATTGCGTGATCGGCGGCGGACGCGGCGAATCCTCGGACCCGGACTTCGCGCGGCCGGGCCGCGCCGGACTGGGCGCGCTGATGGCCAATGCCACGACGCTGCTGCCGGTGCTGCGCGGCGCGCAGGTCATCCGGTTCTGGACGGGCGTGGAAGGCAATATGCCCGACCACAACCCCGTGCTGGGGCCGAGCTCCACCGTGCCCGGCCTGTTCCACGCCTTCGGGCTGTCGGGGGCGGGCTTCCAGATCGGCCCCGCCGTGGGCGAAGTGTTGTCCGAACTGGTCGTACGCGGCCAGTCCTCCATTCCTATCGATGCCTTCCGCATTGAACGGTTCACGGCCGCCGCTCACGGCGCCGCGTCCCGGCCTGAGAGTGTTCGTGAGCAAACGCTGGAGTCACCATGATGGACAAGAAACAGGGCGCATCGCGCCTGACCAAGGGGAAGTGGCTGTTGGGCGCGGCGATGATGGCATTGCTGTCCGCCGGCGCCATGGCCGAGCAGAAGACGTTGTACGTCGGTATGAACGGCGGCGATATGGAGCGCGCGTTCACGCAGTACGTGTTCCCGGATTTCGAAAAGGCCAACAACGTCAAGATCGTCGTGGTGCCCGGCACCTCGACCGACGTGCTGGCCAAGGCGCAGGCCTACAAGGACAAGCCGCAGATGCACGTCATGTTCCTGGATGACGGGATCATGGCGCGCGCGATCTCGATGGGCCTGTGCGAACAGCTCAACGACGATCCCGTGCTGAAAGAGCTGTATCCCACGGCGGTGATGAAGGACCGCATGGCGGCCGGCATCGACATCGGCATGACGGGCCTGGGCTACAACACCAAGATGTTCGCCGACAAGGGGTGGGCGCCGCCCACGTCGTGGATGGACCTGGCCGATCCGAAGTTCAAGGGCCGCGTCGTGTTCCAGTCCGCGTCCGGCAGCACCTTCGGCCTGCACGGCTTCCTGATGTTCAACCGCATCCAGGGCGGCGACGACAAGAACTACGAGCCGGGCTTCAAGAAATGGCCCGACACCATCGGCCCCAACGTGCTGGAGTACATCCCCAATTCGGCCAAACTAGCCGAGATGATCCAGTCCAACGAAGCCGCGATCTTCCCGCTGACGCCGACCGCGATCGCCCGCTTGAAAAAGCGCGACATCCCGGTGGAATACGCGCAGCCCAAGGAAGGCTCGGTGATCCTGATGGTGGGTGAATGCGTCATCGCCAAGAACAGTGAACCGGAACTGTCGCAGAAGCTGGCGCTATACCTGCTGTCGGCCAGCGCCCAGGCGAAAGCGCTGGAGATGGGCGGCCATTTCCCGTCCAACAAGAACGTCCAGGCGCCGGCGGACAACGCCGACGCGCTCAAGCGTTTCCAGGGCTATATGGAAAACGCCAAGATCCTGGACTGGGATCAGATCAACACAACCCGGCCCGCGTTCAACGCCCGCTGGAACCGCACCGTCGAACGTTGATAAGATCTTGCGGCGCGCCGCCTGTGGACAAGCCGCAGGCGCGCTCCGCGCACAGTCCGGGCGCGCGCGCCCATAGAATGGAAGGACCCGCATGCGGCTCATCATCAATTCCGGCGGTCCGGCGGCCATCGACGCCTGGCGCGCGCAGTTCCGCGCCTTCGCGCCCGAGCTGGACGTGGTGGGCTGGCACGAGGACATCGACCCCGCCACCGTCGACTACGCGCTGGTCTGGGCGCCCGACGCCGGCCGGCTGGCCACCTTCACCAACCTGAAGCTCATCATCAGCGCCGGCGCCGGCGTCGACCACATCCTGGCCGACCCGCAACGGCCGCGCCACCTGTCCATCGCCCGCATGGTCACCGCCCGGACCCGCACCGAAATGGCCGAGTTCGTGCTGACGTCCGCGCTGATGCTGACCCGCGACATCAAGCGGATTGTGGACAACCAGACGCGCCGCCACTGGGAGCTGTTCGACTCCCTGCGCGTCGCCGCCGACATGCGCGTGGGCATCATGGGCCTGGGTCACCTGGGCGTGGCTGCCGCCGAACTCCTGACCCGGGTCGGTTTCCCCGTCACCGGTTGGTCGCGCGGCGCCAGCACGCTGGAAGGTCTGCCCTCCTACGCCGGCCAGGACCAGTTCGGAGAATTCCTGGCGGGCACCGACCTGCTCGTCTGCCTGCTGCCCGCCACGGACGCCACAAGAGGCATCCTCAACACCGCCACGTTGTCGCAACTTCCGCGCGGCGCCAGCCTGATCAACGCTGGCCGCGGATCGCACATGGTGACGCAAGACGTCGTCGACGCCTTGGACAGCGGCCAGTTGCACCAGGCGATCCTGGACGTCTTCGAGCAAGAACCGCTACCCGAGGATTCGCCGCTGTGGACGCATCCCGGCATCATCATCACGCCGCATTGCGCCGCGATCCCCGACCGCAAGGAACGCGCACGGCACACCGCGTTGTTGATCGCGGCCAACGAGCGCGGCGAGCCATTGCCGAACATCTACGATCCGCAGCGCGGGTATTGATAATGCGGGCATGATGGGTTACGCGCAACGCCTCGACGCAAGACACCGCGTAAGCCCCAAAAGGCCGCCCGCGCGGCCGGCCTGGGGCGGGCCCCGCAAGATCCTCCCGCCTACCCCGCCGCTTGCGAGAATCCCAAGCAAGCCGTTCGCCCCAGCTGACGGCAAAATTCCATTGACCGAGCCTGGCGTGGCGGTGTCGCGGGGTGCGCGGGGCGTCGATAAGCCCGAGGGAATCTGAAGGAACCGCCGAAGGCGGTGACGAAGATGACAAGGGGGAAGTCCGGAGCGAAGGCTCCGGACCGCAATCGTTGACCCGCGCACCCCGCGACACCGCCGCGACGGGCGTCAAAAGAAACCCTGCCCCGCCCCGCCAGCCGTCAAAACAAACCCTCGCCTCACGACACCAAGACGCCAGCCGTCAAAATAACCCCAACAATTTCCCAAAGAAAAACCGCAAAATCTGCAAACCCGCAAAAGCTACATTGCCCTCCAAGGAGCAAGCATGAAGCCCGAAACCCGAACCCTCTACGCTCAACGCCTGGACCCCGTCCTGCGCTGGCTGGCGTCTTATCCCGACGCCGACCCCGACCTGCACCAGCTGGCCGACCTGGCCTGCCTGTCCCCCTATCACTTCCACCGTGTCTACCGCGCCATGATGGGGGAAACGGTCAACGCCACGGTCCAGCGCATCCGCATGCATCGCGCGGCGGCCGCGCTGGCGGGATCGCAGGCCCCGATGAGGGACGTTGCGCAACGCGCTGGTTACGAATCCGACGCCGCGTTCAACCGGGCCTTCGGCGCCGTCTTCGGCATATCGCCGGGCCGCTACCGGGCCGCACGCTCCCTTCCCCTAGACCCTCAGGAGCTTGCCATGTACCCCATCGCCATCGAACACTTCCCCGGCGCCACGCTGGCCGCGCTACCGCATCGCGGCAGCTACCAGGACATCGGCGCCGTCTTCAGCCGCGCCTTCATGCTGGCGATGGGCCGCGGCATCGCCAGCCCGGCGACCGTCGGCTTCGGCGTGTACTTCGACGACCCCGAACAGGTGCCCGAAAGCCAGCTGCGGTCGCTGGCCGGCATGCCGGTCGCGCCCGATGCGGACCTGGGTAGCGAGCTGGAACGCTTCGACATCCCGCCCGGCCGTTGCGCCATCCTGACCTACACCGGCCCCTACAACGAAATGAGCAAGCCCTATCAATGGATGTTCTCGGAATGGCTGCCCGCCAGCGGCATGGTGCCGGCCGACTTCCCCATGTTCGAGCAGTACCTGAACGACCCGCGCGCCACCCCGCCCGCGCAATTGCAGACCCGCATTTGCCTGCCCCTGAAATAGAGGCCAGGACTACCCGAGCACGCCGGCCAGGTACTGCCGCAGCCAGGCGTGCGCGGGATCGTCCTGATAGCGCTCGTGCCAGTACAGCGACACGGCGATCGGCGGCAGCGTCAACGGCACCTTCAGCGTGACGATGCGCGCCGCGCCCGTCATCGCGCGCGCGATGCTGACCGGCATCGTCGCGATCAGGTCAGAGCCTTCCACGATGAAGGGGCACACCAGATAGCTGGACAAGGTCGCCACGATCTTGCGGCTGCGGTTCTGCCCCATCAGGATGCGGTCGATCGCGGTGCTGAAATAGCGCGTGTGCGCGGCCAGGTCCAGATGGCCATAGCGCAGATAGGCATCCAGGTTCCAGCGCTTGCGCAGGCACGGGTGGCCTTCGCGCACGATGCAGACGGCCGGCTCCTGGTACAGGAAGCGCGTGCGCAGGTCCGGCGCGGGGTCCGGGAAATACCCGGCGATCAACTCCACATGATTCGTGTCCAGCATGCTCAGCCCATGCTGCGGGCGGGCCGGCACGATCTGCAGCTGAAAATGCGGCGCGTCCACCGCCAGCCGAGGGATCAGCTTGGGCAGCAAGGTGTACTGCACATAGTCGGTGGCGTAGAGCGACAGTGTGCGCGACGAATGCGCCGGGTCGAAGGCTTCGCGCGTGCGCGTGGCCCGGTGCCAGCCTTCCAGGAACGGCTTGAAGTTCTGGTGCAGCTCCATCGCCCGCAACGTGGGCTGCCAGACGCCACCTTCACGCACCAGCAAGGGGTCGCCGAACAGCTGGCGCAACCGGTTCATCGCCGCGCTCATCGCCGGCTGGCTGATGTTCAACTGCTCTGCCGCCCGCGAGACATTGCGGCACGCCATCAGCGCGTCGAAATGCAGAAGCAGATTCAAGTCCGGATTCTTCACGGCCGCCAACCTATAAATGGCATTTATATAAATATAAACCTGTAGGACTGCTGCCATTGAAGCCGCAGGCCTAGGATGACCCTGTTGTTGCAGCGAACCAAGGGCGGACACATGATCCGGCCACAAGGAAGTTCTATCAACAAGGGGAAACCAAGCCATGAATAAAGGGCTGATACGCAGTTGCTGTCGCATTGCCGCCGGGGTCGCACTGTTCGCGGCCGCCGGATCCGCCAGCGCCGCCTGGCCGGATAAAGTGATCCGCATCGTCGTGCCGTTCGCGGCCGGCGGCTCTACCGACCTGATCGCACGCAAGGTCGCCGAAGGACTGGGCCAGCGCCTGTCCGCCAACGTCATCGTGGAAAATCGCCCCGGCGCGGGCGGCACGGTCGGCACCGAATACGTGGCCCGGCAGCCCGCCGACGGCTACACCATCCTGATGGGATCGGTCAGCACGCACGGCAGCGCGCCCTGCGTGTATTCCAAGCTGCCGTACGACGCCATCAAGGACTTCACGCCCCTGACGGTAGTGGCCACCATTCCCAATGTGATGTCGGTGAACCGGTCGGTGCCCGCCGACACGCTGCAGGAATTCGTCGCGCTGTTGAAGAAGGAGCCCGAGAAGTACTCCTTCGCCTCCAACGGCCAGGGCACGTCCAACCATTTGGCGGCCGAGCTCTTCAAGAGCACCGCCGGCGTGTCCATGGTGCATGTGCCCTACCGCGGGTCGGGCCCGGCGCTGATCGATCTGGTGGGCGGGCAGATCAACATGATGGTGGACGTCGTGATGACCTCCTACCCCTACATCAAGGACGGCAAGATCAAGGCGCTGGCGGTGACGTCGCCGCAGCGCTCGCCGATGCTGCCCAACGTGCCGACCGTGGCGGAATCCGGCTATCCGGGCTACGAGGCCATGGTGTGGTTCGGCATGCTGGCCCCCGCCGGCCTGCCGGAACCGCTGCGTGAAAAGCTGACCGACGGCCTGGTGCAGACATTGCACGCGCCTGCCATGAAGACGTACCTGGAGCAGCAAGGCGCCCTGGTGTCGGACGTGGCGGGGCCGGCCTTCGGCACGATGATCAAGGATGAAATCAGCAAGTGGTGCCAAGTGGTGAAGAAGGCCGACATCCGCCTGGATTGATCCGCCCGCTCCATAAGACTCTTTTTGGAAAGAACGATATGTATCGCATAGGGATAGACGTCGGAGGCACGTTTACCGATTTCACGATGATCGACGAGGACGCCGGCGTGGTGCACTTTCATAAAGTGCCTTCCACGCCGCACGACCCCTCCGAAGCCATCGCGACCGGCATCGGCCAGATGCTGGCGGACCACGGCGTGTCGCCTTCGCAGGTGTCGCACGTGGGGCACGGCACGACGGTCGCCACCAACCTCATCATCGAACGCAAGGGCGCGCGCGTCGGCTTGATCACGACACGCGGGTTCCGCGACGTGCTGGAGATCGGCCGCCAGACACGGCCGCACCTGTACGACTACAGCGTGGGCAAGCCCCCCGTGGCCGTGCCGCGCGAGTTCCGCATCGAAGTCGACGAGCGCGTCAACGCGGCGGGCGAGGTGCTGACGACGCTGGACGAGGCGCAGGTACTGGCCGCCGCGCGCCAGTTCGCCGCCGCCGGCATCGAGGCCGTGACGATCTGCTTCCTGCACGCCTACCGCAATCCGGCGCACGAACGCCGCGCGGCGGCGATCGTGGCGGACGCCATGCCGGGCGCCTACATCAGCCAGTCATCGGACGTGCTGCCGGAATTCCGCGAATACGAGCGCCTGTCCACCACGGTGCTGAACGCCGCGGTGGGCCCGAAGATGGCGCGCTATCTGGAACGCTTCCTGCAGCGGGTGCGCGAACTGGACATCGGCCACGAACCGCACACCATTCACTCCAACGGCGGGCTGATGTCGATCGCCACGGTGCGCCAGTATCCGGTGCGGACCTGCCTGTCGGGGCCTGCGGCGGGCGTGGTGGGCGCGGCGGCCGTGGGCCGCGCCATCGGCAGCCTGAACCTGGTCACGTTCGACGTGGGCGGCACCAGCACCGACGTGTCGCTGGTGTGCGACGGCCGTCCGCTGTTCACGTCGCATCGCCATGTGGCGGGCTACCCCGTCAAGACGCCAATGGTGGACATCCACGTGATCGGCGCGGGCGGCGGCAGCATCGCGTGGCTGGACGACGCGGGCGCGCTGAAAGTGGGCCCGCACAGCGCCGGCGCGGTGCCGGGGCCGGTGGGCTATGGCCGCGGCGGCCAGGAGCCGACGATCACCGACGCCGAGATCGTCTTGCAGCGGCTGAATCCCGTGTCTTTGCTGAACGGTCGCATGCCGGTGCACGCGGATGCGGCGCGGCAGGTGATCGAGGATCGCGTGGCCACGCCGCTGGGCCTGGACCGGGACGCCGCCGCCGAAGGCATCCTGCGCATCGCGGCGGCGAACATGAGCCGCGCCATCCGTGCGGTGTCCACCGAGCGCGGCTACGACCTGTCGGATTTCGCGCTGTATGCCTATGGCGGCGCGGGGCCCTTGCACGCGGTGGAAGTGGCCGAGGAATGCGGCATCCCAGTCGTCATCGTGCCGCAGGAGCCGGGCACGATGTGCGCGCGGGGCATCCTGCTCAGCGACATCTCGTTCGACTTCGTGCAAAGCGAGATCTCGCTGGCCGGCGACGACACGTGGCCCGCCATCTCGGCCCTCTTCGAGGGCCTGCGCGAGCAGGCTGAAAACTGGCTGGCCGAGGAACGCGTGGATCCCGCGCTGCGCGTCTGCCACAGCGCCATCGACGCGCGCTACGAGGGCCAGAATTTCGAAGTGCAGGTCAGCCTGGACGACACCGGCGCTGGCGGCCACGCGGAATTCGCGCGCCGCTTCGCGGAGGCGCACGAACGCGAATACGGCTACACGGTGGACGACCGCAAAGTCCAGATCATCAACTGCCGTATGCAGGCCGTGGGCCAGGTGGTGAAGGCGCCGCTTGCGCCGCGCCGGATCGGCGGGGTGCTGGAGGACGCGAGGATCGGGCAGCGCAAGGCCTATTTCGGCGCCGTGCACGGCTGGCAGGAGACGCCGGTGTACGACCGCGACCGCGTGCCTACCGGCGCGCGCTTCACCGGCCCCGCGCTGCTGGAGGAAATGAGCTCCACCACCGTCGTCGGCGTTGGCCAGCACGCCAGCGTGGACGAATACGGCAACCTGATCATCCGTTTGCAAGGAGGCTTCGCATGACCAAGCCCGACCAATCCGGCTCCAGCGTGGCGCTGGCCGATCCCATCGGCATGGAGGTGTTCTGCAACCGCCTGCTGTCCATCACCGAGGACATGAACAACACGCTGGTGCGCGCCTCGTTCTCGACCAACATCAAGGAACGCAAGGACTGCTCCGTGGCCTTGTTCGACGCGGCCGGCCGGCTGGTGGCGCAAGGCACGCAGATCCCGCTGCACTTGGGTTCGCTGGACGGCGCGATGGGCGCGATCTTGCGCACTTTCAAGGCCGCAGACATCCGCGACGGCGACGTCTTCATCTGCAATGACCCCTACCTGGCGGACGGCAGCCATCTGCCCGACATCAACATCGTGACCCCGGTGTTCTGGGAAGGCGAGCTGCGCTTCTTCGCGGCCAATATCGCGCACCATTCGGACGTGGGCGGAGCGGTGCCGGGATCGATCGCGGGCGGCTTGAAATCCATTTTCGAAGAAGGCATCCGCATCCCCGCCTGCCGCATCGCCAGGCATGGCGAAACGGACGAGGACATGCTGCGCCTGATCTGCGCCAACACCCGCGACCCCGAAGAGCGCGTGCTGGACCTGCGCGTGCAGATGGCCACCAACCGCCGGGGCGCGGCCGCCGTGCAAGGCCTGATCCGGCAGATGGGGCTGGACGCCGTGCTGCGTTCGGTGGACGACGTGATCGCGTACACGCGCCGCCGGCTGCTGAACCGCATCGCCGAGTTGCAGCAAGGCAGCTACACGTTCCGCAGCGATCTGGACGACGACGGCATGGGCGGCGATCCGGTGCCGATCCAGGTGACGCTGACTGTGCGCCCCGGCAACCTGCACTTCGATTTCGACGGTTCCGGTAAACAGGCGCGCGGCGCGATGAACTTGCCGTTCAACGCGCTGCGCGCTTGCGTGTACTACGCCGTCAAGGCGCTGCTGGATCCGGACCTGGCGCCCAACGCCGGGCTGTTCGACCCCATCAGCGTATCGGCCCCGGTGGGCACGATCACCAACCCGGAGCATCCGGCGGCGGTGGGCGCGCGGTCGATCACGGCGCAGAAGGTGGCGGGTGCGATCTTCGGCGCATTCCGGGGTTTGCTGCCGCCGGAAAAGACCATGGCGTCCAGCAACGACTGCTGCCCGGCCATCGTTTTCTCGGGCCGCTGGCGCGAACGCGCGGGGCACTTCGTGTATCTGGAAACGCTGGGCGGCGGCGCGGGTGCGCGCTTCGACGCGGACGGCATGGACGCGGTGCACGTGCACATGACCAACACCTCCAACCTGCCTGTCGAAGCGCTGGAGAACGAGTACCCGTTGATGATGGACGAGTACGCCATGATCCCCGATTCGGGCGGTGTGGGGCGTACGCGCGGCGGCCTGGCGATCGCCAAGCAGATCCGCGCGGTGGGGCCGGGCATTGTGTTCTCGGCGCGTTCGGACAGCCATACGGTGGGCGTGGCGGCCGGGGTGGACGGCGGCGGCGACGGACGCCGCGCGCGGCTGATCCGCAACTTCGGCACGCCGCAAGCGGAAGAACTGTTTTCCAAGACGGCCAACATCGCGCTGGCGCCGGGTGACAGCGTGCGCATCGAGACGCCGGGCGGCGGCGGCTATGGCGCGCCGGCCGGGCGGTCGCGCGCGCGCATCGAGCGGGACCTGGCGGACGGCAAGATCAGCGCCGAGGCGGCGCAGGCCGCCTATGGCACCGGCGCCGCGCCGGTCACCCCACGTTGAGCGTCATCGAATACTTCATCTTGTCGTGCGGGAAGGTGGTGATGGTGGCCAGCAGCAGCAGGCCGCCATCCCCGTAATAGCGGCGGGTGATGACGAAGCCTGCCGTCTTGGGCTCGACCTTCAACTGCTTGGCGATCGTGGCGTTGATCGGCGTGGCCGAGAACTCCTGGTTGACTTCGGTGATGCGGTCGCCGAAGTGGTCTTCGATCAGGCGCAGCAGCGAAATGCGCGACTTGACCTCGACGCGCACGTCGGAGTGTTCGGGGTCGGCGTAGATGAGCGTGCTGGCCGCGGCGGTGTCCTGATCGTCCAGCGTCTTGATGGAGTTGATGTGCAGCCAGGACTTGTCGGCGGCGCAACCCAGCGCTTCCGCCAGCCGCTTGGGCAGCTTGATGGTGCGCACGTCCTGCACCAGCAGGGCCGCATTGCGCGCGTACTGCAGCAGGTCGGGGAATTGCGAGATGCGCTGCGTGAACCGGGTGCTGGCGCGGGCGGTTTCGACGCGGGTGCCCACGCCGGGACGGCGCGACACCATGCCGGCTACCGTCAGCATGCGGATGGCTTCGCGGATGGTGTGGCGGCTGGCGTTGAACTGGTCGCAGAGCTCGTGCTCGGTCGGCAGCAGCGTCATGACGGGGTAGCGGCCCGTGCTGATGCCCTGCGACAGCGTCTGGAAAATGCTCTTGTAACGGGGGCCGCCGCCATCGCCCTCAGGCGCCTGCGATTCGGGTTTCCCCCGCGCCTGCCGCGCTCCGCCGGGGCCGGCCGCGCGCTCGGAGGATCGGGTCATGGGGAGGGCTCCTTGCATTGTTATATGGGGTTTGTACGGACAATAACCGATTGACAACGGAGTCTCGCTGGATCCATTATTTGTCCGGACATTCATGTACGGACAAAGTGTACCAACAATCGGGGGGTTCCCATGGGCAAGGTACTTGCAGTGATCGCGGCGGCGACGGTGGCCGCCGGGCTCAGCGCCAATGCGGCAGCGCAGCAGAAACTGGTGGTGGCCGGATACGGCGGCTCGTTCGAAGACATCATGCGCAAGGACATCTTCCCGCCCTTCGCCAAGCAGCACGGCGTCGAGCTTGATTATGTGGCGGGCAATTCCACCAACACGGTGGCGCGGCTGCAGGCGCAGAAAAGCAACCAGCAGATCGACGTGGCCATCATCGACGACGGCCCCATGTACCAGGCCATCGCGCTGGGATTCTGCGAACCGATCAAGGGCCTGCCCGCCGACGACATCTACGGCACCGCCCGGTACAAGGACGACAGGGCGGTCGCCATCGGCATCGTGGCTACCGGCATCATGTACAACAAGAAGATCTTCGACGAGAAGAAGTGGGCGCCGCCCACGTCGTGGAAGGACCTGAAGGACCCCAAGTACAAGAAGCAGCTGGTGGTGCCGCCGCTGAACAACACCTACGGCCTGCACGCGCTGGTGGAATACGCCCGCGAAGGCGGCGGCAGCGAGAAGAAGATCGATGCCGGCTTCACCACCTTCAAGAACGAGGTCGGCCCCAACGTGCTGGTGTACGAGCCGTCTCCGGGCAAGATGACCGAACTGTTCTCCAGCGGCCAGGCGTTGATCTCGGTCTGGGGCAGCGGCCGCGCCAAGGCGTTTGCCGACACCGGGTTCCCGGTGGGTTTCGTGTATCCGCAGGAAGGCGCGTACGCCTTGCTGTCGTCCGTCTGCCCGGTCGCCAAGTCGGCCACCAACCCGATGGCGCAGGCCTTCGTGCAGTACCTGGTCACGCCTGAGGTGCAGGAGAAGCTGGCGTCGGCCTACGGCTACGGCCCGGTCAACAAGAAGGCCAAGGTGCAGGACGATCCCCGCGTGCCGCTGCCGATCGGCAAGCGCGCCGCCGACCTGATCGTGATCGACTGGGACACGGTGAACCAGAACCGGGACGACTGGAACAAGCGCTGGACCCGGGAAATCGAGCGCTGACGCGCAACCGGCATTGAAAACGGGGCGGCGCCCGGCGCCGCCCGCGGGAGCTTTCATGACCTATCTAGTGTTGGATCGCCTTTGCAAACGCTATGGCGACACGACGGCCGTCGAAGCGTTGAGCCTGTCCGTGAACCGGGGCGAATTCATCTCGCTGCTGGGACCGTCCGGCTGCGGCAAGACGACGACCTTGCAGATGATCGCGGGCTTTGTGGAACCCACCGGCGGCAGCATCGTGCTGGATGGCCGCGACGTCAGCCGCGTGCCCGCCAACAAGCGCGGCCTGGGGCTGGTGTTCCAGAACTATGCGCTGTTTCCGCACATGACCGCCGCCGAGAACGTGTCATTCGGCCTGGAAATGCAACGGGTCGGAAAAGACGAGCGCGAGTCGCGGGTGGCCGACGCGCTGAAACTGGTGGGCCTGGCGCATCTTGCCGACCGCCATCCGGCGCGGATGTCCGGCGGCCAGCAGCAGCGCGTGGCGCTGGCGCGCGCGCTCGTCATCCGGCCCAGCGTGCTGCTGCTGGACGAACCGCTTTCCAACCTGGACGCCAAGCTGCGCGAGGAAATGCAGCTGGAACTGCGCAGCATCCAGCGCACCATCGGCACCACCACCATCCTGGTGACGCACGACCAGTCCGAAGCGCTGGCGCTGTCGGACCGCATCGTGGTGATGAATCAGGGCCGCGTGGAACAGGTGGCGGACCCGTTCCAGGCCTATGAAGGCCCCGCCAGCCATTTCGTGGGCGGCTTCCTGGGCAAGGCCAACGTGTTCACGCCGCAGGCCGAACAGTACGACGGCGAAACGCGTGCCCGGGTGGGCGACGCGCATATCCCGATGCATGGCGCGCCGGTGCCGCAAAGCGCGGTGATCGTGCGCCCCGAGAAGATCCTGTTTTCCGAGCCTGCTGCCTGTGCCCTGCCCGGCCGCATGAAGACGCGCGTGTTCCAGGGCAACCACTGGCTGTGCCAGGTGGAGACGTCGGTGGGCGAAGTGATGGTGATCCGCCAGAACGACGGCGTGCCGGTGCCCGCCGAGGGCGAGACCGTGCATCTGCGCTGGCGCGCGCAGGACATGTGCACGGTGGCGCCCGCGCCGCAAGGCCGCCCGTCATGAGCACGCGCGCCAACCCCTGGGTGCTGAGCGCGCCGGCGCTGGTGGTGTACGCCACCTTCCTGGTGGTGCCGATGGCGCTGGTGTTCCTGATCAGCTTCTTCGATTTCCAGTTCTACGGCGGCATGCAGGCCACGTTCACGTGGAAGAACTACATCGAGATCCTGACAGACGGCTACTACTACGAGATCTACGCGCGCACCTTCGGCGTCGCGGCCGCCGTCACGCTGGCCTGCCTGGTGCTGGGCACGGCCGAGGCCTACGTGCTGTCGCGCATGGCCAACCCGTGGAAGGGCCTGTTCCTGATGGTGGTGCTGGGGCCGCTGCTGATTTCGGTGGTGGTGCGCACGCTGGGATGGGCATTGCTGTTCGGCTCCACCGGATTGATCAACAAGGCGCTGATGGGCATCGGGCTGATCGCCACGCCGGTGGACCTGATGTACAGCAACCTGGGGGTCGCGATCGCGTTGACGCACGTGCTGGTGCCGTTCATGGTGATTTCGGTGTGGGCGTCGCTGCAACGGATCAACCCGGCGACGGAGGCCGCCGCGCTGTCGCTGGGCGCATCCCAATTCACCGTGATCCGCCGCGTCATCGTGCCGCAGGTCATGCCGGGCATCCTGTCGGGCGCGATCATGGTGTTCGCGATGGCGGCCAGCTCGTTCGCCACGCCGGCCATCATCGGCGGGCGCCGCCTGAAGAACGTGGCCACCGCGGCCTACGACGAATTCCTGAACACGCTGAACTGGCCGCTGGGCGCGGCGCTGGCCGTGGTGCTGCTGTTGGCGACGGTGGTCGTGCTGCTGTCGGCCAACCGGATCATCGAGCGCAAGTACGGCGCCGTCTTCAACCAGTCGGGAGCCTGACATGCCATTCCGAAACGGTCCCATCGGCCTGCTGTTCCACAGCGTGTTCATCCTTTTCATCCTGGCGCCCATCGTCATGGTGTGCGCGGTGGCGTTCACGTCCGAAGGCTTCATTTCTTTGCCTACGGGCGGGCTGTCGCTGCGCTGGTTCCGCGCCATCCTGGACAACCCCAGATTTATCGAAGCGTTCTGGTTCAGCTTGGGGCTGGGCACCCTGTCGGCCACGCTGGCGATCGCGCTGGCGGTGCCCAGCGCGCTGGCCCTGGCGCGCAACCGCTTCCGTGGCCGCGAGGCGCTGGTGGCGTTCTTCCTGTCGCCGCTGATGATTCCGCATGTGGTGCTGGGCCTGGCGTTCCTGAAGTTCTTCACCACGGTGGATCTGGCCGGCACCTACGTGGGCCTGGTGGTGGCGCACGTGATCCTGGTCATGCCGTACGCGCTGCGTCTGGTGCTGGCGTCGGCCACCGGCATCGACCCGGCGCTGGAGCGCGCCGCGCAATCGCTAGGGGCCTCCAACTGGACGGCGTTTCGCCGCGTGGTGCTGCCGCTGCTGCTGCCCGGGGTCGTGAGCGGCTGGGTCATCGCCTTCATCACCAGTTTCGACGAGCTGACGATGTCCATCTTCATCGCGTCGCCGTCCACGACGACCCTGCCGGTGCGCATCTTCCTGCATATCGAAGACACCATCGACCCGCTGGTCACCGCCGTGTCGGCCGTGCTGATTTATGTGACGATCATCGCCATCTTTATCCTGGACCGCGTGGTCGGTCTGGAAAAGCTGTTTGTCGGAAAGGGACGCTAATGACGGACGAGAAAGAACTGGCGCCGCGCGCGCCCGCGCATCGTGGCATCTACGACGCCGTGGTGATCGGCGGCGGGCTGGTGGGCGCCGCGATCGCCTACGGCTTGCGGCGCGAGCTGGACCATGTGGCGGTGCTGGACGAAGGCGACGTGGCGTATCGCGCATCGCGCGGCAACTTCGGGCTGGTGTGGGTGCAGAGCAAGGGCATGGGGCTGCCGCGCTACGGCGTGTGGACGATGACCTCGGCCTCGGGTTGGCCGGTGCTTGCCGCGCAGTTGCTGGAAGACACGGGCGTGGACGTGCACCTGGAGCAGCGCGGCGGCCTGCATGTGCTCTTGAGCGACGAAGAGATGGACGCGCGCGCCACCTTCATGCGGACGCTGCTGGCGCAGCCCGGCATGGCCCAATACGACTGGAAGATGCTGGACCGCGCGGAAGTCGCCGACCTGGTGCCGGGCATCGGCCCCGAGGTGCGCGGCGCGACGTGGACGCCGGTGGACGGCATCGCCAATCCGCTGAAACTGCTGCGCGCGCTGCACATGAGTTTCGCGCGGCGCACGGTGGATTACCTGCCGCGCCGGCCCGCGCAGCGCATCACGCAGCGCGACGGGGTGTTCGATATCGCGACGCCTGCCGGCACCGTGCGCGCGCATAAAGTGGTGCTGGCTTCCGGCCTGTCGAACAAGGACCTGGGCACGCAGGTCGGCCTGGACGTTCCGGTGCGCCCGCAGCGCGGCCAGATCGTGGTGCTGGAGCGCACGCGGCGCATGCTGGAGACGCCGCTGTCGACCTTGCGCCAGACCGACGAAGGCACCTGGCTGATCGGCGACTCCCAGGAAGAGGCGGGCTATGTGGACAACGTGGTGGGCCTGCCTGTCCTGGGTACGCTGGCCGACCGCGCCGTGCGCACCCTCCCCGCCTTGCGCGACGTCCGCGTGGTGCGCAGCTGGGCGGCGCTGCGCGTGATGTCCAAGGACGGCTTCCCGATCTATCAGCAATCCGAAACGTGCCCGGGCGCCTTCGTCGCCACCTGTCACAGCGGCGTGACGCTGGCCGCCGCGCACGCCCTCAATCTGGCGCCCATGGTCGTGGCCGGCAAGCTTGCCGACGACATGGCGCCCTTCTCGACCCGGAGGTTCCATGTTCAAGAGGCTTGACGAGGCGCAGCGCCAGACGCAAGGCGCGCCGGTGCGAGTGACGGTCAACGGGGCCGAGCTGCAATGCCGGCAGGGCGACAGCGTGGCGGCGGCGCTGTTCGCCGGCGGCGTGTCGGCCTGTCGCGATACGGCGGTCAACGAGGTGCCGCGCGGGCCGTATTGCATGATGGGCGTGTGCTACGACTGCCTGGTCACTATCGACGGGCAGGCGAACCAGCAGGGCTGCATGACGGCCGTGCGCGAAGGCATGAAGATCGAGCGCCAGCTGGGCGCACGCAAGGTGCAGGCATGATCGATACGACGCAATGCGATTTGCTGGTGGTGGGCGCGGGTCCAGCCGGGCTGGCGGCGGCGACGCTGGCTGCGGGGTTGGGCGTGGACACGGTGCTGCTGGATGAGCAGCCGGCGCCGGGCGGGCAGATCTACCGCGCCATCACCACGACGCCGGTTACCGACCGCGGCATCCTGGGCGAAGACTATTGGCATGGCGCGTCGCTGATCGCGCCGTTCCGGCAGTCCGGCGCGCGCTATGTGCCGGGCGCCACCGTCTGGGCCGTGGCGGAACATACTGCGCCGCATCCTGAAAAGGGTTTCGAGGTGGCGTATTCGGTGGCGGGCGAGGCGCGCATCGTGCACGCGCGCCGGCTGCTGCTGGCCACTGGCGCGCAGGAACGCCCCTTCCCCATCCCGGGCTGGACGCTGCCCGGCGTCATCACGGCAGGCGCGGCGCAGATCCTGCTGAAGTCCGCAGGCGTGGTGCCGGCCGACCGGACGGTGCTGGCGGGCAGCGGCCCGCTGCTGTATCTGGTGGCCTGGCAGTACTTGAACGCAGGCGTCAAGATCGACGCCTTGCTGGAGACCACGCCGCCCGGACGCATGGGCCAGGCGCTGTCCAAGGTCTGGGGTTTCCTGCGGTCGCCCTATCTGGGCAAGGGCTTGAAGTTGCTGCGCGCGGTGAAGGCCGCCGTGCCCATCGTCAAAGGCGTCACGTCGCTGGAAGCGCTGGGCGACGACACCCTGCAAAGCGTGCGCTACACCGCGGGCGGCGTCACCAAGACGTTGCCCGCCGATCAACTGATGCTGCATCAGGGCGTGGTGCCCAACGTGAACCTGTCGCGAGCGGTCGGTGTCGAGCACCGTTGGAACGAGGCGCTGGACTGTTGGGAGCCCCAGGTCGATGAATGGGGCCTGACGTCCGTCGACGGTATCGGCATGGCGGGCGACGGCGCCGGCATCGCGGGCGCGCTGGCGGCGGAACACCGCGGCCGGCTGGCGGCCCTGCAGGCGGCGCATCTGCTGGGCCGCATCGACGCCCGCAGACGCGACAGCGAGGCCGTGGCGCCGCGCGACGCGCTGGCCCGTGCCGTGAGGGGCCGCGAGTTCTTCGACGCGCTCTACAGGGCGCCTGACGCCTTCCGGCGGCCTACCGGAGACACCATCGTCTGCCGTTGCGAGGAAGTCACGGCGGCGCAAGTGCGCGACACGGTCAAGCTGGGCTGCACGGGTCCGAACCAGATGAAGGCGTTCCTGCGTTGCGGCATGGGGCCGTGCCAGGGCCGCTTCTGCGGCCTGACCGTGGCCGAGATCATCGCCGAAGAGCGCGGCGTGCCGACGCAGGAAGTGGGCTATTACCGGCTGCGCTTTCCGACCAAGCCGCTGACTTTGGGAGAACTCGCGTCGCTGCCGCAAACCGACGATTCGCGCCAAGCCGTCGTCCGACTCAAAAAGTGACGACATGACCGGAGCGACGCGGTCGGCGGAAGTCATCATCATCGGGGGCGGCCTGCACGGCAGCTCGGCGGCGCTGCATCTGGCGCGCGCCGGGGTCCACGCCCTGGTGATCGAGAAAAACTACGTGGGGCGGCACGCCTCCGGCGTGAACGCGGGCGGCGTGCGCACGTTGGCCCGGCATCTGGCCGAAGTGCCGCTGGCCCTGGCCTCGCGCGAGCTCTGGTACCGCATCGGCGAGTTGGTGGACGACGACTGCGGCTTCGAGCAGCACGGCCAGGTGCGCGTGGCGGAAAACGCCGCCGACGCCGACGCCCTGCGGACCCGCCTGCAGACCATGACGGACCATGGCTATACGCACGAACAATGGATCAGCGCTGAAGACCTGCTGGACATGATTCCGCGAATGGCGCCCTCCATCCAGGGCGGCTTGATCGCGCGCGAAGACGGGGCGGCCGATCCCTATCGCACGACGCTGGCATTCCGCACGAAGGCGGCAAGCCTGGGCGCGCGCTTCATGGAAGGCGTCCGGGTGGACGGCGTTGCGCGCGCAGACGGCCAATGGCGCGTGGACACCGACGCCGGCACGTACACCGCGCCGCAGGTGCTGAACTGCGCGGGCGCGTGGGCCGACCGCATCGCCGCGCAATGGGGCGAACCGGTGCCGCTTGCCGCCATCAGCCCCATGATGCTGGTGACGCTGCGCATGGACCATTTCCTGGATCCGGTGGTGCTGGGCACCGGGCGCGCGCTATCGTTCAAGCAACGCACGAACGGCACCGTGCTGATCGGCGGCGGCAGGCGGGCCTGGGTGGACCGTGACGCGGAATGGACTGAACTGGATTTCCGGTCCTTGGCCGAAGGGGCTCGCACGGTTTGCGACCTGTTCCCGCACATGCGGGACGCGGTGGTGAACCGGGGCTGGGCGGGCATCGAGGCGGCCATGCCGGACGAGATCCCCGTGATCGGGCGCAGCAGCCGGCACGAGACCGCCTTCCACGCATTCGGCTTTTCGGCGCATGGCTTCGAGCTGGGGCCAATCGTCGGCCGCATCATGGCCGACCTGATCACCACCGGCACGACGGACATGCCGATCGCGCCATTCCGGATTGACCGTTTTTCGGACGCCGCGCTGGCGTCCAGCCCATCGCAAAAGGAGCAAGACGAATGAACGACGATATTGTGCGCAAGGAAACCAACCAGCGCTTAAGCCGCATCGTGATCCATGGCGATACGGTGTACGTGGCGGGTGTGACGTCGGCAGCCGATGGCGGCATCGCGGCGCAAACGCGCGACGCGTTGGCGAAGATCGACGGCTATCTGGCGCAGGCCGGCACCGATAAGTCGCGGCTGTTGTCGGTGCAGATCTGGCTGAAGGACATCGACCGCGACTTCGCCGGCATGAACGGCGTGTGGGCCGAATGGGCGCTGCCCGATGCGATGCCCACCCGCGCCACCTGCGAGGCCAAGCTGGCCGCGCCGGAGCTGCTGGTGGAGATCATCGTGACGGCCGCCAAGCGGCCGCCGTATGTCAGCGGGCCGGTGTCTGAAAGCTGACCTGGCCCGGGCGGCCCGTCAGGTTCAAGGTGGCGGTGGCGGGCGGCGTGGTCGCGATCACCTGCCCCGCGCGCAGCACCATCAGGCGGGTGGCGCGCAGGCGTAGCGCTTCGACCGGGTCGCGCGCTTGCAGCAGGACCAGGTCGGCGCGCTTGCCGACCGCGATGCCCGTATCGTCCAGCCCCAGGATTTTCGCGGGCGTGGTCGTCACGGCTTCGAAACAGGCACGCATGGCGTCCTGCCCCGTCATCTGGGCCACGTGCAGGCCCATGTGCGCCACTTCCAGCATGTCGCCCGAGCCCAGGCTGTACCAGGGGTCCATCACGCAGTCATGGCCGAAAGCCACCGGCACGCCGGCCGCCAGCAGTTCCGGCACGCGCGTCATGCCGCGGCGCTTCGGATAGGTGTCGTGGCGGCCTTGCAGCGTGATGTTGATCAGCGGATTGGCGATGGCGGAAACGCCGGCTTCGCGCATCAGCGGAATCAGCTTGGACACGTAGTAGTTGTCCATCGAATGCATGGACGTCAGGTGCGAACCCGTGACGCGGCCTTGCAGGCCCAGGCGTTGCGTGTGGTAGGCCAGCGTTTCGATGTGGCGCGACAACGGGTCGTCGCTTTCGTCGCAGTGCATGTCCACGCGCAGGCCACGCTCCGCGGCCAGTTCGCACAGGATGCGCACGGATTCCGCGCCGTCCTGCATGGTGCGTTCAAAGTGCGGAATGCCGCCCACGACGTCCACGCCCATGTCGAGCGCGCGCTTCAGGTTGTCCAGCGCGCCGGGCGCGCGCAGCACGCCGTCCTGCGGGAAGGCCACCAGCTGCAGGTCCAGATAGGGTTTGACCTTCTCGCGCACGTGCAGCAGCGCTTCGGTCGCCAGCAGGCGCGGGTCGCAGACGTCCACATGCGAGCGAATGGCCAGCAGGCCGCGCGCCACCGCCCAGTCGCAATAGGCCAGCGCGCGCTCCACCAGCGCTTCCTGCGTCAACAGCGGCTTGAGTTCGCCCCACAGCGCGATGCCTTCCAGCAATGTGCCCGACTGGTTCACGCGCGGCAGGCCGAACGACAGCGTGGAGTCCATGTGGAAGTGGGCATCCACAAAGGGCGAGCTCACCAACTGCCCCGCCGCATCCACGGTCTGACCCGCCTCAGCCTTCAACGCAGGCTCCACCGCGGTAATGCGGCCCTGCGCCACACCGATGTCGATGTTGGTGCGGCCATCAGCCAGAGTGCAGTTCTTGATAATCAGATCGAGCATGGATGCATCCTAAAAAATCCAGCAATTCACGGTGCACCAAAAGTACACCACCATCGGGGTCGCACGGATCCGGCTTTGCCGGTCCGTAGCGACGCCCCCTGGAGGGGGGGCGCGTAGCGCTCGGGGGGGGGCCTCCCCTTCGGATCCGGCTTTGCCGGTCCGTAGCGACGCCTCTGGGGGAAAGCGCGCAGCGCTTCGGGGGGCCTTTACCTCTCGCCTTTGCGGTAGGGCTTCATCAGGGCTTGCGGGTAGGCGGCGCGGCGCGCCATCACCACCAGGGCCAGGATGGACAGGATGTAGGGCAGCATCAGGTAGACCTGATACGGCAGCTCAGGCAGGCCGGGCAAGGCGGCCCCGCCCTGTTGCAAGCGCAGTTGCAGCGCATCGAAGAAGGCGAAGATCAGCGCGCCCAGCAGCGCCTTGCCGGGGCGCCACGACGCGAACACCACCAGCGCCACGCAGACCCAGCCGCGGCCGTTGACCATGTTGAAGAAGAACGCGTTGAACGCGGCCAGCGTCAGGAAGCTGCCGGCCACGCCCATCAGCGCGGAGCCGGCCACGATGGCGCCGATGCGCAGCCGCGTGACCGACAGGCCCTGGCCTTCTGCAGCAGCCGGGTTTTCGCCCACCATGCGGATCGCCAGGCCGACCGGCGTGCGGTTCAGCACCCAGGCCAGGATCGGCACCGCGGCCAGCGCGATCAGTGTCATGGGCGTCTGGCCGGCCAGCACCGGGCCGATCAGCGGTATGCCGTCCAGGAACTTCATCTCGGCGAACGGGGTGATGGTGGGCGGCGTGTTCACGCTGGGGAACGTCACGCGGTAGGCGAAGTAGCTGAGGCTGGTGGCCAGCAAGGTCACCCCCAGGCCCGATACGTGTTGCGACAGCCCCAGCGGCACCGTCAGCACCGCATGCAGCAGGCCGAACAACGCGCCGGCCAACGCCGCCGCCAGCACGCCCACATACAGCGGCGCGCCCAGGTACACGACCAGCCAGCCGGTGAAGGCGCCGGCGGCCATGATGCCTTCGATGCCCAGGTTCAGGACGCCCGCGCGTTCGCACAGCAGTACGCCCAGGGTGCCCAGGATCAACGGCGTCGCCAGGCGCAGCACGGCAACCCAGAAGGCCGAGGAACTGATCAGATCCATCCATTCCATGTCGTGCTCCTCAAGCCCGGTTGCGGCGCAGGCGGTACTGCGCGAATAGCGTCGCGACCAGCATGGCGAGCAACGAGGTGGCGACAATGACGTCGGCGATGTAGTTGGGGACGGCGATGGCGCGGCTCATGCTGTCCGCGCCGACCAGCATGCCGGCCACGAAGATGCTGGCCAGGATCACGCCCAGCGGATGCAGGCCGGCCAGCATGGCGACGACGACGCCCGTGTAGCCGTAGCCCGGCGACATGTCCAGCGTGACGTAGCCGGTGCGGCCAGCCACTTCGATGGCGCCGGCAAGCCCTGCCAGCGCGCCCGACAGCATGGCAGTGCCCAGCATCACGCGGTTCACCGGCAGTCCCAGGAAGCGCGAAGCGTGGGCATTGGCGCCCACGGCGCGCATCTGGAAGCCGAAGACGGTGTAGCGGTTCAAGAGCCACAGGCCCAGCGCCAGGCCGGCGGCCCACAAGAGGCCGGTATGGGCCCGCGTGCGTTCGATCAGCTTGCCCAGTTCCAGGTCGCCGTTGAGCGCCACGGATTGGGGCCAGCCCATCGCCATCGGATCCTTCATCGGGCCGTCCAGCATCATGGACACGAACAGCAGCACGATGAAGTTGCCCAGCAGCGTGGTGACGACTTCGTCCACGCCCAGGCGCGTCTTCAGCAAGGCCGGGATCAGCAGCAGCAAGGCGCCCGCCAGGGCGGCCGCCAGCATCATGCCGCCGAACAGCACGGGCACCGGCAGGTCGAAGCCGGTGCCGTCATGCAGGCCGCCGATGGCGACAGCCGCCAGCGCGCCCAGGTACAGCTGGCCTTCGGCGCCGATGTTGTAGAAGCGGGCGCGGAACGCCACGGCACAGGCCAGGCCGGTCAGCATCAGCGGGGTGGCGCGGGTCAGTGTTTCGGACAGCGCGAAGCGCGAGCCGAACGCGCCTTCGAACAGCAGCGCGTAGGTGCGGCCCACGGGGGCGCCGGCCCAGGCCACCAGCAAGGTGCAGACCGCCAGCGTAAAGAGGATGGCCGCGATGGGGGCCAAGGCCAGCGCCAGGCGGCTGGGCTCGGGGCGGCGTTCCAGGATCAGTTTCATGCGAGTGTTGCTCAATAGAGGGGGCGTCGGCGTGTAATGGAGCGGTCCGTCACGCGCGGGTTCCCGTCATGGCCAGGCCGACGGTCGCGGGCGTCCAGTCGGCCACCGGCTTGACGGCGACCAGCTTGCCGCCGCACAGCACGGCGATGCGGTCGGCCAGGGCGAAGATTTCTTCCAGGTCTTCGGATACCAGCAGCACGCCGGCGCCGCGTGCGCGGGCCGCCAGCAGCTGCTCGCGCACATAGGCGACGGCGCCGATGTCCAGGCCCCAGGTGGGCTGGTCGGCGACGATGAAGCGCGGTTCGCGCGCCAAGGTGCGGCCCAGGATCAGTTTCTGCATATTGCCGCCGGACAGGCTGCGCGTGCGCACGTCCAGCGACGCCGCGCGCACGTCGAACTGCTTGGCCAGCGATGCCGCATACGCCTTGCCCGCGCGGGCGCGGATCAGGCCGTAGCGTGCGAAGCGCTTGTCCTTCAGGTCTTCGACGATGGCGTTTTCCCAGAGCGGGCTGTCGCCGATCATGCCTTCGCCGTGACGGTCTTCCGGAATGCGGCCGACGCGGGCGGCGGTCCAGCCGGCCGGCGTGGTGGGCGCGGCGGCGTGTTCGGCGCCCAGCCGGATCGTGCCGTCGGAGGGCTGGCGCAGGCCGGTCAAGACCGACACCAGCGCCTGCTGGCCGTTGCCGGCCACGCCGGCCACCGCCACGATCTCGTGCTTGTGGACGACCAGGTCCAGGCTGTCCAGGCGCGGCGCGCCGCCGCGGCCGTCGCGTACGGTGACCTGCGACAGGGTCACGACGGGCGCAGCCTGTTCGGCGGCGGCCACCGCCTCGGCGCGCGGCATGACGACCTTGCGGCCGACCATCAATTCAGCCAGTTCGGCGGGGCTGGTGCCGGCGGTGTCGCGTTCGGCCACCAGCTTGCCCTGGCGCAGCACCGCTACGCGGCGGGACACGGCCATCACTTCGTCCAGCTTGTGCGAAATGAAGATCACGGCCAGGCCCTCGTCCACAAAGCCGCGCAGGGTCGCGAACAGGTCCTGCACTTCCTGCGGCGTGAGCACCGCGGTGGGCTCGTCCAGGATCAGCACGCGCGCGCCGCGGTACAGCGCCTTCAGGATTTCGACGCGCTGCTTCTCGCCGACCGACAGCGCGCCCACGCGCGCATCCGGGTCCACGGCCAGGCCGAAGCGCTGGCCAAGCTCCACCAGACGGCGGCGGGCCTTGCCGCGGCCGGACGCCAGCTTCCATAGCGGCTCGGTGCCGACCATGATGTTGTCCAGCACGGTCAGGTTGTCGGCCAGCGTGAAATGCTGGTGCACCATGCCGATGCCGGCCGCCAGCGCGGCGTCGGGCCGGCCGGCGGGCAAGGGCTTGCCGAAAACTTCGATACTGCCGGCGTCGGCCACATAGTGGCCGAACAGGATCGACACCAGGGTCGACTTGCCGGCGCCGTTCTCGCCCAGCAGGGCCAGGACTTCGCCTTGTGCGAGCGTCAGCGAGACATCGTCATTGGCCGTCAGGCTGCCGAAGCGTTTGGTGATCCCCGTCAGTTGCAGGGCGAGAGGCGCTTGGTTCATCGTGCCGAGGACTTGGGTTCTTTATCAACGACCTTCACTGCGAAGCTGCCGTCCAGGATGGCTTTCTGCTTGGCCTGCACGCGGGCGACGAGTTCGGCCGGGATCTTCGATTCAAAGGTGCCCAGCGGCGCCAGCGACGACCCCTTGAACTTCATCAGCGAGTACTGGCCGTAGTCGTCGGCTTTGAACGTGCCGGCCTTCACTTGCTTGAGCGCTTCGTCGATCGTGGGTTCCATGCTCCACAGGGCCGAGGCCACCACGGTTTCCGGGTATTGCGGCTGCGTGTCGATCACGTTGCCGATGGCCAGCTTGCCGCGTTCCTTGGCCGCGTCCGACACGCCGAAGCGTTCGGCGTACAGCACGTCCGCGCCCTTGTCGATCATCGCGAAGGCGGCTTCCTTGGCCTTCGGGGGATCGAACCACGAACCGATGAAGGTCACGGTGAATTCGGCCTTCGGGTTCACTTCCTTGGCGCCTTCGATGAAGGCCTGCATCAGGCGGTTCACTTCGGGGATGGGGTAGCCGCCGACCAGGCCGATCTTGCCGGTCTTGCTCATGCCGCCGGCGATCATGCCGGTCAGGTAGGCGGGTTCCTGGATGTAGTTGTCGAACACCGAGAAGTTGGGTTGCTGCGGCTTGCCCGAAGACCCCATCAGGAAGGCGGTCTGCGGATAGTCCTTGGCCACCTTGCGGGCCGCGGCCTCCACGGCGAAGGCCTCGCCCACCACCAGCTTGTTGCCCTGCTCGGCGTACTGGCGCATGACGCGTTCGTAGTCGGCGTTGGTGACGTTTTCCGAGAAGGTGTATTCGATCTCGCCGCGGTCGCGGGCGGCGGTCAGCGCCTTGTGGATGCGCGACACCCATTGCTGTTCGACCGGCACCGTGTAGATGGCGGCGACCTTCGTTTTGGCCGGTGCCGCGGTCTGGGCTTGCACCCCGCCCGAGAACAGCAGCACGCCAGCGGCGGCGGCCGCCAGCTTGAGCAGGCCGCGGCGGGCGATGGCGCCGGCGGACGAGGGGGACAGGGATTTCATGCGGATGACTCCTTCGCGGGGATGGAAAGGGAACCGTGGGGCGACGATGCGGATGCCTGGCTGCGGCCGCCGGGGGGCGTGTTCGGCGCGAGCGGTCGGGAACGTAGGCGTGGGATCGGTCATGGGATGGGGGCGCCGGGGGCGCGTCCCATCCGAATGGTCGGTGCGCAGCCAGTCCAGGCGAAGCAAGTTGTATGCCATGAGGCATTCCTGCGACAAGTCGGGGAAACCTGATGGACGGGCAGGATTATAGGCACCCCGGCGGGGAAACGTGGCACCAAGGTGGTGCGCCTTGTCCCAAGGGATGGACATTGCGCGCGTGAAACGGCGTGTTGCGGTGCAAGACGCGCTTGCGGACCGCCGGACGGGCCGCGGCAAGCCTAAAATCCATCAATAAGCCGCGCAGGGCGCGGCAAGCTGGAAGGTCCATGCAAGACATTCAATTGCTGCTCGAACAGTACGGCGGGTGGCTGGTGTTCGCGAACGTCCTGGTCGAACAGGCGGGCCTGCCCGTGCCCGCGTATCCCATGCTGATCGCGGCGGGCGCCTTGGGCGGCGCGGCCGGATGGCTGACGCCCTGGCTGGCTGCCACCGTGGCCTGCCTGCTGGCTGACACTCTCTGGTACGCCGCCGGCCGGCGCTACGGCTCCCGGCTGCTGGGCGTGATCTGCAAGATGTCCCTGTCGCAGGATTCCTGCATCCGCCAGACGCAGCGCCTGTACCTGCGCATCGGCGTGCGGGCCTTGCTGGTGTGCAAGTTCCTGCCTGGCGCGGGCGCGCTGTCGACGGTCATGGCGGGCCTGACCGGGACCGCCTACCGCCGCTTCCTGCTCTACGACCTGGTGGGCGCCATGATCTGGGCCGGGTCCGCCCTGCTGCTGGGCGGGCTGTTCCATAGCGTGATCAACGACGTGCTGGAAGTGCTGGGCACTTACGGTGCCATGGGCCTGGGCGTGCTGGCGGCGGTGCTGGCGCTGTATATCCTGACGCGCTTCCTGCGCCGCCGGATCCTGCTGCGCAGCCTGCGCGTCATTCCGCGCGTGTCCGTTGACGAGCTGATGCAGTGGCGCCAGGAAGGCCGCAGCACGCTGGTCTTCGACGTGCGCCCTGAAGCGCAGCGCGATGCCGAACGCATCCCCGGCGCCATCGCCGTGGACCTGAAGGCGCCGCTGCCGGTGCTGGACCCGCAAGCGCTGGAGTCCGACATCGTGGTGTATTGCGCCTGCCCCAACGAGGTGTCGGCCGCCATGTTGGCCTCGCGCCTGCGCGCGGCCGGCTATCCCAAGACCTGGGCGCTGCGCGGCGGCTACGAGGCCTGGGCGGAACACAACCACGCGGTCTGAGCGCGTGGCCCGCGCGGGCATGCGGCTGTCCGGCGCGTGGGCGCAGGCGGGCCTGCCCGATGGGCCGCGTGCCGCGCCAAGCGCATAATTCCGTATCAGCCCGCGCCACAGGCGGGCAGCGACAGGAGAGACAAATGCGGTTGTTGTTCTTGGGTGCCGGCGGCACCGGCGGTTATTTCGGCGGACGCGCCGCCCAGGCGGGCGCGGACGTGACCTTCCTGGTGCGCGAGCCGCGCGCGGCGCGGATCCGCGAACAGGGCTTGCGCATCCAGAGCCCGTTCGGCGACGCCACGCTGCACCCGAAGCTGGCCACGCAACAGACCTTGGAAGGCCAGTACGACGTGGTCGTGCTCAGCTGCAAGGCCTATGACCTGGACAGCGCCATCGACGCCATCCGCCCCGCGGTCGGCCCCGATACGGCGGTGCTGCCCATCATGAACGGCGTCCTGCAATACGACGTGCTGGACCGGGAATTCGAGCCCCACCGCGTGCTGGGCGGACTGTGCCAGATCAACGCCACGCTCGGCCCCGAGGGCGAAGTGGTGCATCTGGGCAAGCACGCCAGCATCGTCTTCGGCGAACGCGCCGGCCCGGCCCGCAGCGCGCGCTGCGTGGCGCTGGAGCAGGCGCTGGCCGGCGGCGAATACGTCAGCCGCCTGAGCGAAGACATCTACCAGGACATCTGGGAAAAATACGTCATGTTGACGACGCTGGCCGCCGGCACCTGCCTGATGCGCGGCGCGGTCGGACAGATCGCATCCACCGACGACGGCATCGGCATCCTGATGAGCCTGCTGCAGGAATCGCAAGCGGTCGCGGCCGCGTCCGGCCACGCCGTCCGCCCGGAGGCCGACGCGTTCGCGCAGAAGCTGATGAGCGACCGCACGCAGCCCATGACGGCGTCCATGTTCCGCGACTTGCGCCAGGGCCTGCCGGTCGAAGCCGACCACATCGTGGGCGACATGGTGCATCGCGCCCGGACGCTAGGTGTCGACGCAACCTATCTGCGGGTCGCCTATTCGCACCTGCAGGTCTATCAGGCGCAGCGCAACGCAGGTTGAATCCAGCCTGATTGATGCATGAATTGCAAAAAACTCTTCCGTTTTACTGGGTTTTTTGTTCGGATTCGACCGAATAGTATGGATTTGCCTGAACCGGGGCGTGCCGCGGCGCGTCGTGCGCCGCCCTCCCCGGTTCTTCCTCCCTAGGAGCAAGACCATGAAAATCGCATTGATCGGCATCACCGGCCGCGTGGGTTCACGCGTGGCGGATGAATTGTTGAAGCGCGGCCACCAGGTGACGGGCATCGCCCGCAACCCGGCCGACGTGAACGCGCAGCCCGGCCTGACCATCTTGCAGGGCGACGCCACCGACCCCGAAACCCTGACCCCGCTCTTGACCGGCCATGACGCCGTCATCAGCGCCACGCGTTTCGTGTCGACCGACGCGCGCCCGCTGCTGACCGCGGTGAAGAACGCCGGCGTGCCGCGCCTGCTGGTCGTGGGCGGCGCGGGCAGCCTGCAGGTGGCCCCCGGCGTGCTGCTGATCGACACCCCGGAATTCCCCGACGCCTACAAGCCCGAAGCCCGGGCCGGCGTCGTGTTCCTGGACACGCTGCGCCAGGAAAAGGTGCTGAACTGGACCTTCCTGTCGCCATCCGCGCTGTTCGAGCCGGGCGAACGCACCGGCACGTTCCGCGTGGGCGACGACCACCTGTTGGCCGACGATGAAGGCAAGAGCTGGATTTCGATGGAAGACTACGCCATCGCGCTGGCCGACGAGATCGAGACGCCCAAGCATTCGCGCCGCCGTTTCACGGTCGGATACTGAGCCGCCTGAACCGTCCCGCAGGCAAGGAAAAGGGAGCCCGTCAAGGGCTCCTTTTTTCGCTGTGCGGCAGGGCCGGAAACCGGGGTTTATTTGTAAACTGGCAGACCGCCACCCGGCGCCACCCTGAGTTGTCCTGTATGCGTATGAAGTTGAAATCGTTGGCCGCCTGTGCGCTGGTCGCCTCCCTTGGCCTGGCGTCGGCGCCAGCGCTTGCGGCCGCGTCCCAGTCGAACAAGGACATCGTCACGGCATTCTTCCGGATGATGTTCCAGGACCGCGAGATCGACGAGGCGGTACGCCTGTACGTCAGCCCCGAATACGTGCAGCACAATCCCTACATGCGCGACGGCGTCGGTCCGATGGTGGATTTCTTCCCGCCCTATTTCGATCAGCATCCGCAAGCCATCGTCGAGATCAAGCGCGTGATCGCCGAAGGCGACCTGGTCGTGATCCACAACCAGTGGCGCGATTCTCCGGAAGACCGGGGTCAGGCCATTGTGGACATCTTCCGCGTGGACAAGGGCAAGATCGTCGAGCACTGGGACGTCAGCCAGGAAATCCCCGAAAACCCCGCCAACCAGAACGGCATGTTCTAAGCATCCCTCGCCATGTCCAAGATCGAAGCCGTAGAGCTGCCCCGTTCCTATCTTCTGCTGAACCACGGCCCTACGGTGCTGGTGACCAGCGCCCACGGCGAGGCGCGCAATGTCATGGCGGCCGCCTGGGCGATGCCGCTGGATTTCAACCCGGCCAAGATGCTGGTGGTGGTGGACAAGAACACCTACACGCGCGAGCTCATCGAAGCGTCGGGCGAATTCGCGTTGTGCATTCCGTCGCGCGCGCAAGCGGCCGCCACCTTGAAGGTGGGTTCCGAAACGGGCCGTGGCGAAGACAAGTTCCAGGCCAGCGGCCTGTCGACGTTTCCCGCCAGCAAGATCGGCGCGCCGCTGATTGCCGACTGCCTGGGCTGGCTGGAATGCAAGGTCGTGCCCGAGCCGCACAACCAACAGGCTTATGATCTGTTCATCGGCGAGGTCGTCGCCGCGTGGGCGGCGCCCGACGTGTTTTCGGACAACCGCTGGCACTTCCCGCAAGACGACCGGCGCTCGATCCATTATCTGGCCGGCGGCTCGTTTTTTGCCACGGGCGAGGCTTTCAACGTTTCAGAACCGGAGTAGCCCTTATGCGCAGCGTGTATCTTGCGGGTTTCGACGTATTCCTGCCCGATGCCGTGGCGCATGGACAGCGGCTCAAGGCGTTGTGCGCCACGTATGGTTTCGACGGCCTGTTCCCGTTGGACAACTTGGCCCCCAAGGACTTGTCGGGCCAGGCGCTGGCGCAATGGATCTACCGCGAGAACGTGGCGCTGATCCGCCGCGCCGACATGGTGATGGCCAACCTCAATGCTTTCCGCGGCGCGGAACCCGATTCGGGCACGGCCTTCGAAGTGGGCTACGCCATCGCTTGCGGCAAACCGGTATGGGGCTATACCGGCCAGGCGGGCTCGCTGGTTGATCAGGTGTCGGTGGGCGCGGCGGCGGACGACGGCGTGGCGCGCATGGTGGATGCCGAGGGCTACACGGTGGAAGACTTCGGCCTGAACCTGAACCTGATGCTGGCGTGCAGCGCCCGCATCGTGGTGGGCAAGGCGTCGGATTGCCTGGCCCGCATGGCCGAAGACGCCAGCCGTTAGTTAGCCGTTCTCCAGCCGCTAGCCAGCCGTTTTTCGGCGCGTGGCGGGCTTGCCGGCCTTCGGGGCGCTTGCCCGCTTGCGCGGCACGGCGCCGCCCGGCGTCGCCAGATACCCCATCACCGCATCCACCACGGCCTGTTCAAGCCGTTCGGTGGAAAATCCGGCGGGCGGCTCCAACGCCGCCGCATGCACCAGCGATTCCATGATGCGCAGCACGACATACGTCGCCAGGTCGCGGTCCTGTTGTGCGATTTCGGCGCGGTGCAATTCCAGCAGGTGCCGCATGCGGCGGTGGATGTCCTGATCGGCCAGGCTGTGTTCGCGCGGGGTATCGAACAGCGGGAATTCGCGTTCCAGCACGCGGTGCAGCGCGGGTTCAAGCAGGTGCGCGTGCAGCATCGCCTGGACGATGGCGGCCACGCGCTCAGTCAGCGTGGCGGCGGGGTTGCTGTTCAACACGCCGTCGATGACGTCCAGCATCTGGTTGTCGTGGCGCTGATGCAGCGCGGCGATCAGCGCGTTCTTGTTCGGAAAGTACTGGTACAGCGACCCGACGCTGACGCCGGCGGTCTCGGCGATCAGGTTGGTATTGGTGCCCGCATAGCCGTGCGTGGCCAAAACGCGAGCCGTAGCCTGCAGGATCGTGTCGACGGTGTGCTGCGACCTGAGCTGGCGCGGGGATTTTCGGGGCTGTGGAATGTCGGTCATGGATGCGGCGAAAGGCGAGTATCAAACCCGAGCATCGGCTCATAAAATTTACGGCAGGCAATCCGATTTGGCACCCGCAAGCGCGGATTATGCCATCGGCGATTTCTTCGCGATGGTTTCGGATTGTCATGACCCTTTCAAGGATTTTTCATGGCCGGCCTGCGCATGCCAGCTCTGCCGCTGTCTATGGACGGCATGCTGGCGATGGGGGCGCTGGTGGTGGGCGCAGTGGCGGGCTTGCTCTGTGTGCGTTCCGAGGCCTTGTCGGTACGGCGTGACGCGATGGGGCGGCCGATCGGGGCCGGGCGTCGCCACGGCCCCCGATGGCTTGCGCGGGACTTAGACGGTTGCCGCCATTTCCAGGACTTCGTCGTCCACGGTTTCGGCCTGGCCGTCCTTGAGCTTTTGCAGATGGTCGGCCAGTTCGGCGATGGTCAGCGCCACCAGGCCGTGCTGGGCGGCATAGCGTTCAAGCGACGCGCCGCGCATCATGGTGCCGTCGGCGTTCATCAGTTCGCACAGCACGCCGGCCGGGCGCATGCCAGCCAGCACGGCCAGGTCGACCGAGCCTTCGGTGTGGCCGCGGCGGGTCAGCACGCCGCCGGGTTGGGCGCGCAGCGGGAACACGTGGCCGGGGCTGACGATGTCTTCGCTTTGCGCTGAGGGCGAGATGGCGGCGCGGATGGTGGTGACGCGGTCGACGGCCGACACGCCGGTGCTGACGCCTTCGCGCGCTTCGATGGAGACGGTGAAGGCGGTGGCGAAGCGGCTCTGGTTGCGTTGGACCATGGGGGGGAGTTCCAGGCGGTCGAGCGTTTCGCCGGGCAGGCACAGGCAGACGATGCCGCTGCCGTCGCGGATCAGCTGGGCCATGACGGGCACGGTCAGTTTGTCGGCGGCGACGATCAGGTCGGCCTCGTTTTCGCGGTCGAAGTCGTCCATGAGGATGACGGGGCGGCCCAGGCGCAGATGATGCAGGGCGCGCTGCAGACGGGCGGCGAAGGGTTGTGAAGCCAGGCTGGGAAGGGACTGCTGGGTATTGAGGGTGGACATTGAAACGCTCTCGCAAGTGAAGGGGGCGAAAAACGTTTCAGGGCTAATCGACAGCCGAACGCAATACGGTCGTCCGGGCGCAAGCGCGCCCGGGCAATCGGGAATGTGCCGGCACATCTTCTCTCATCCGGACTATGACCGTCGGCTCTGGCATTTCACCAGATCTGCTGACCCCGATGTCCGTGAAGGACGCCGGGCGCTCGCGGGCTCGCCACATTGCATGGCATACCGCCGGTGGGGAATTGCACCCCGCCCTGAAGACGTACTGCATGTCGTGTTAACGACTTTCAGAATTGTACGCCTGTCTGGTTTTTGCGGAGGAATATGCTTATTGCGGGTGGGGGGATGGGGGTGGTTTTGGGG
>NZ_LZZS01000039.1 GCF_014170335.1 Achromobacter sp. UMC46 | reverse complement strand
TCGTTCGGCGGCGCGGTGTCGACCACGGGGGCGGGGCGGGCGGCGGGGGTGGACAGTTCCACCGGCGTCAGGCCGGCCTCGCGCGCGGCTTTCAGGTTGGCGCCTTCGGCCACGACGCCGATCGGGGGCAGGTTATGGCTGCGCAGCGCGGCTACCAGGGCCTTCCAATCGATCTTCTCGTCGACGCGGCTGGCGTCGATGACGACGGGCTCGTTCTCGAAGAAGCTGCCGGCGTCGGCCATGCGCTTGGCCAGCGCGGCAGCAAGGCGTTCGGGGTCTGCGCTGTGCAGAACCACCCGGATGGCATACAGGGTGGCGCTTTTGAAGTCCAGGGCTAGGGATTCAGTATTCATCTTGATTGTGGCTGGCGGTCCGGGCGCCAGGAAACGGCGCGCACGACCGGCTGCGGGATGTCGGGGATGATAACCCGCCGGGGGGCGGGGTGCGCAGCAGGGAAGACGAAAGAAAAAGGCGCCCGAAGGCGCCTTTTCCCGTGGTATGCACGCGGGCAGGTCGCGCGGGCGGGTCAGCCTTGCGCCCAGGAATCGCGCAGCGTCACGATGCGGTTGAGCACCGGGGCGGCTTCGGAGGATTCCTTCAGGTCGGCCGTGAAGTAGCCCAGGCGTTCGAACTGCCAGGTGGCGCCGGGCGTGGCGACGGTGCCGGGTTCCAGCCAGGCCGTGACGGTCTGCTTGGAGTTCGGGTTCAGGCAGGTCAGGAAGTCCTTGTCGCCGCCATCGGGGCGGGCGTCGGCGAACAGGCGGTCGTACAGGTGGATCTGGGCGGGCACCGCATGGGCCGCGCTGACCCAGGTGATGTTGCCCTTGACCTTGACGCTGTCGGCGCCCGGCGTGCCGCTTCGGGTTTCCGGCAGGTACTCGGCCTGCACTTCGACGATGTCGCCGGCTTCGTTCTTGGTGAAGCCGGTGCAGCGCACGACGTAGCCGTACTTCAGGCGCACGGTGTTGCCGGGGAACAGGCGGAAGTACTTCTTCGGCGCTTCTTCGCGGAAGTCGTCGCGTTCGATCCAGAGCTCGCGCGACAGCGGGAATTCGCGCACGCCGGCTTCCGGATCGTGCGGGTTGCGCGGCGCGGTGCAGATTTCGGTCTGGCCTTCCGGGTAGTTGGTGATGACCAGCTTGATCGGGTCCAGCACGGCCACCGAACGGGCGGCGATGGGGTCCAGGTCGTCGCGCACGGCTTGTTCCAGCAGGCTGTAGTCGATGCGCGAATCGGACTTCGAGACGGCGGTGCGCTCGCAGAACAGGCGGATCGAGGCCGGCGTGTAGCCGCGGCGGCGCAGGCCGAAGAGGGTCGGCATGCGCGGATCGTCCCAGCCGTCCACGTGGCCTTCGCGCACCAGTTGCAGCAGCTTGCGCTTGCTGGTGACGACGTAGCTCAGGTTCAGGCGGGCGAATTCATACTGGTGCGGCAGCGGCTGGGCCAGCTTGCCGAGTTCGGCCAGGCGCGTCAGGATCCAGTCGTAGAACGGGCGCTGGTCTTCGAATTCCAGCGTGCAGACGCTGTGCGTGATGCCTTCCAGCGCGTCTTCCACCGGGTGGGCCCAGCTGTACATCGGGTAGATGCACCATTGGTTGCCCGTGCGGTGGTGGGTAGCGTGGCGCACGCGGTACATGACCGGGTCGCGCAGGTTGATGTTGGGCGACGCCATGTTGATCTTGGCGCGCAGCACCAGGCTGCCGTCCGGATGCTTGCCGTCGCGCATTTCGCGCAGCAGCGCGACCGACTCCGCGGCCGGGCGGTTGCGCCAGGGCGAGTCGGTGCCGGGTTCGGTCAGCGTGCCGCGGTTGGCGCGGATGGCCTCGGGGCTTTGCTCGTCGACGTAGGCATGGCCGGCTTCGACCAGCGCTTCGGCGAATTCATACATGTAGCCGAAGTAGTCGCTGGCGAAATACAGGTTTTCCTGGCCGTCGCCGGCCTTCCAGTCGAAGCCCAGCCAGCGGACGGCCTCGATGATGGCGTCGACGTACTCCTGGTCTTCCTTTTCGGGATTGGTGTCGTCGAAACGCAGGTGGCAGATGCCGCCGAAATCGCGCGCCAGGCCGAAATTCACGCAGATGCTCTTGGCGTGGCCGATGTGCAGATAGCCGTTAGGCTCCGGCGGGAAGCGCGTGCGGATGCGGGCCGGGTCGGGCGCCCCCTGCTGCTGCACGGCGGCCGGGCCAGGCTTGCCCGCCCAGCGTTTGCCCTGGAAGCGGTTGGCTTCGAGGTCGTCCTGGACGATGTTGAGCAGGAAATTGGATGCAGCAGGGGTCGGCGTCGTGGCGGTGGTCATTCTTGAAAGAATAGGAAAAAGCGGCGACAAAGCGTCAATTTTGCCACGTTCCGCCGGAGGCGCCTTTTCGGGCCTGGCGCAACCGGTTTCAAACTGTCCCCACAGTCATGTAACTGGCTCTACACTACGGCCCATCATGGATATATCCACCCTTTCCCTGGCCCGTGCGCAGTTCGTGGCCAGCCTGAGCTTTCTGGCCCTGTTCCTGGCGATTTCGCTGGCGCTTGCCTGGGTCTTGCTGTTTTTCAAGGTGCGCGCCCGCTGGTCGGGCCGTGGCGGCTGGACCGCCGCCTATCGTTTCTGGGTGCGCATCTTCGCGCTGGCCTTCGTGCTGACCCTGGCGGCCAGCGTGCCGGTGCTGATCCAGATCGGCAGCCTGTGGGCGGGCCTGATGGACAAGATCGGCAACGTGGCCGGCCCCTTGCTGGGCTACGGCATCTTGTCCGTCTTCATATTGAAGTCGTGCTTCCTGGGCGTCATGCTGTTCGGCCAGCGCCGCGTGTCCGATAGCGCCCATACGCTGGCGGTGCTGATGGTGGCCGTGGGCCAGATGGTGGCGGTGTTCTGGGTGCTGGCCCTGCAATCCTGGATGCAGACGCCGGACGGCGCGATCTTCGTCGATGGGCGCTATCAGGTCTATGACTGGAAGGCCGTGGTGCTGAATCCTTCGGTCGGCTGGCGCATGGCCGTCGTGGTCGTCGGCGCGGCGCTGGCCGCCTCGTTCCTGATGATGGGCGTGACGGCCTTGCAGGCGTTGCGCCGCCCGCTGGGCGATGGCGAACGCAATACGTTCAAGACCGGCCTGGTGATCGCGGTGGTCGCGGCCTTTCTGCAAGTGCCGGTGGCGACGGGCACCGGCCAGATGGTGGCCAAGCTGCAGCCGGCCAAAGCGGCCGCCGCTGCGGGCTTTTGGGAAAGCGGCGCCGAACCCCAACTGGTGCTGTTCGGCTGGCCGGACGCGCGTGCACACGTCAACCTGTCGGACGTGACGATCCGCAATGCGGGCGGCATGTGGCTGCACCGCAATGCGGACGGCACCTACCAGGGCCTGGACAAATATTCCGGCATGCTGCCGCCGGTGGCGCTGACCTTCTGGTCGCTGCGGGTGGCCGTGGGCCTGGGCCTGCTGATGCTTGCCGTGGCTTGCGTGACGTTCCTGTGGACGTTCCGCCGCGGGCTGGACCCGTCCACGTTGCCGGTCTGGTGGCAGCGCGTGCTGTGCGGCATGATGTTTTCGGGCGGGATCGCGGTGGTGGCTGGCTGGTGGGTGTCCATCATCGGCCTGCAGCCCTTCGTGGTCAACGGCACCATCACGCAATCCGAAGTGCTGGGGCAGACGGCGGCCAGCACCGTGCTCTACGGGCTTGCGGGCTACGGCCTGCTGTATGCCTTGCTGCTGGCCGCCTTCGCCGCCATGCTGTTCCACGCGGCGCGCTACGGCGTGGTGCCGGTGCGCAAACTGGGCGGGGGTTCGCCATGATCGCCATGCTGGCCGCTTCGCAGGGCCTGAGCCCCGAAGACCCTTCCTTCTGGATGCCGCTGGCCTTCATGGGGCTGCTGTTCGTGGTGATCGCCGCAGGCATGGTCCTGGACGGCTTCGATCTGGGCGTGGGCATCCTGCTGCAACTGGCCCCCGAGCACGAGCGCGGCCGCATGATGTCGCTCTTGAGCCCCTGGCGCGACGCCAACGAATTCTGGCTGCTGCTGGGCATGGGCCTGTTCGCCTCGGCGTTCCCGTTCGCATGGGGCGCGGTGTTGGGCAAACTCTACGGGCCTCTGACTTTCATGGTGCTGGGCGTGATGCTGCGCAGCGTGTCGTTCGAATTCCGCATCCGCGCGCGCAACGAGATGAAGCCGCGCTGGATCTTCGGCTTCTGGGCGGGCTCGATCATCACGGCCTTCGGCCAGGGCATGCTGCTGGGCCGGATCGCCACCGGCTACCAGTCCGACGCCGGTTACGGCTGGTTCGCGCTGTTCGTGGGCCTGTGCGCCGTGGCGGCTTACGTGCTGCTGGGCGCGTCGTGGCTGGTCATGCGGGTGGACGGCGATCTTCAGCGCCGCGCCGCCGGCTGGGCCCGCCACGCCATCCGCTGGACGGCGGTGGGCATGGTCGCCATCGCGGTGACGCTGGGGCTGGCCAACGCGGGCATCTTCTACAAGTGGAGCAACATCGCGCACCTGAGTCTGGCCGCCACGGTCTGGGTGATGATGCTGGCCGGCTACGTGGCGGCCGAGATGCTGCTGGCGCGCCTGCCCGGCCGCGCGGACCGCTTCAGCTGGTTGCCGTTCGTGCTGTGCGTGGCGCTGTTCCTGCTGATGCTGAGCGGCCTGGCGTACAGCCTGTTCCCTTATCTGATCCTGGACGACATGACCCTGTGGGACGGCGCGGGCGCGCTGGGCTCGATGCGGCTCGTCCTGGCCGGCGCGGTCGTGGGGATACCGGTGGTGCTGGTGTTCAACATCCTGGCCTACCGGTCGGTGTTCGGCAAGGAACGCGCGCCGGTGCCGCTGTTGCCGCCGCCGTCGGCCTGACGACGGCAGCGGGCCGGGCTGCTACAGCACCGGCCTGGCCACGCGCTGCAGGATCTCTTCGCCGTAGGCTTCGAGCTTGCGGGCGCCCACGCCGCTGATGTGGCTGAGCGCATCCATGGATTCGGGCTGGGCCAGCGCGATTTCTCGCAGCGTGGCGTCATGGAAGATGACGTAGGCCGGCACGCCATGGCTTTTGGCCACTTCGCCGCGCCAGGCGCGCAGCGCCTCGAAGACGGGTTGCAGTTCGGCCGGCAGGTCGATCGCGGCGGCCTTGGGGCGGCCGCTGCCGGTCTTGCCCGCACGGGTCTTCTTTTCGGATTCGCGCCGCAGCATCAGCTGGCGCTCGCCCTTGAGTACCGCGCGGCTGCCTTCGGTCAATGCCAGCGTCCCGAACCCTTCGTTGTCCACCGTCAGCAGGCCCTGCGCCAGCAACTGGCGCAGCACGCCGCGCCAGGCGGTGTCGCTCAGGTCTTCGCCCACCCCGAACACGCTTAGCGTTTCATGGCCGTGCTGCTTGGTGCGGTCGGTGATCTTGCCGCGCAGGATGTCGATGATGTGGCCCGCGCCATAGCGCTGGCCGCGTTCTTTCCACAGGCGGTAGACGGCCGACAGCACTTTCTGCGCGGCGACCGTGCCGTCCCAGGCTTGCGGCGGCTCCAGGCAGACGTCGCAATTGCCGCAGGCCGTGATTTGCTGGCCGAAGTAGGCCAGCAGGCGCACGCGTCGGCATTCCACGGTTTCGCACAGCCCCAGCATGGCGTCCAGCTGCTGGCCCAGCCGGCGGCGGTAGGACTCGTCGCCGGGCGATTCGTCGATCATGCGGCGCTGCTGCACCACGTCTTGCAGGCCGTAAGCCAGCCAGGCGGTGGCGGGCAGGCCGTCACGGCCGGCTCGGCCGGTTTCCTGGTAGTAGCCTTCGACGGATTTGGGCAGGTCGATGTGGGCCACGAAGCGCACGTCGGGCTTGTCGATGCCCATGCCGAAGGCAATGGTGGCCACCATGACGACGCCGTCTTCGCGCAGGAACCGGGACTGGTTGGCGGCGCGCACCTGCGGACTGAGCCCCGCGTGGTACGGCATGGCGTCGATGCCCTGGTTGCACAGGAATTCGGCGGTTTCCTCGACGCGTGCCCGCGACAGGCCATACACCACGCCGGACTCGCCGTCGTGTTCCGTGCGGATCATCTCCAGCAGCTGCTTGCGCACTTCATTCTTTTCGATGATGCGATAACGGATGTTGGGACGGTCGAAGCTGGAAACGAAATGGCGGGCGTCGTCCAGCGACAGGCGCTGGGCGATTTCAGTGCGCGTGTCGGCGGTGGCCGTGGCCGTCAGTGCGATGCGCGGCACGTCCGGCCAGCGCTCGTGCAGCATCGACAGGCCCAGGTATTCCGGCCGGAAATCGTGTCCCCATTGGGACACGCAATGCGCTTCGTCGATGGCGAACAATGCGATGCGGCCGCGCTCGAGCAATTGCAGGCAGCGGTCGGTCAAGAGGCGTTCGGGGGCGACGTACAGCAAGTCCAGCTCACCGGCCAGGAACGCCTGTTCGACGTCGCGGGCCACGCGCCATTCCTGCGTGGAGTTCAGGAAGGCCGCGCGCACGCCCAGTTCGGTCAGGGCGTCGACCTGGTCCTGCATCAGCGCGATCAGCGGCGACACGACAATGCCGGTGCCTTCACGGACCAGCGAGGGAATCTGGTAACAGAGCGATTTCCCGCCGCCGGTGGGCATGAGGACCAGCGCGTCGCCGCCGTCGATCACTTGTTCGACAATGGCTTGCTGGTCGCCGCGGAAGGATTCGTAACCGAAAACGCGCTGCAATACGCCGAGGGCGCGCGCGTCAGACATGGGGGTAGGCCGGGAGCATCATGGCAGGGATTTTAAGCCGCAATTCCGGACAGCCCCCTTTAACGGGATATTTCCGTCCGTCGCGCGGGCCGGCTACCAGCTGAACCAGGTGCCGCGCATGAACGTGTCCACGGGCATGCTCAGGTTGGCGCGCCATTCGTAGTTGCCCGAAATGATGTCGCGGTCGGCGCCCACGGCCAGCCTGACTTTGGGCGCGACGAACATGCTGTGCGTCAGCCCCACGCGCTGCTCGGCCAGCGTCGACCCTTCGTGCAGGCCGGAATAGGTGCCGCTGAGCGTACCCCAGCCGGTGATGGGCACGCCGGCCGTCAAGGTGTTGCGCGACTGCGGGGCCGAGGCCACGCCGCCGGAGTAGGTGGACAGGTCGCCGAAGCCGGCGCCGATCTGTTCGTTTGTAAAGCCCAGGTTCACGGCATCGGTCACGTCCACGCTGTAGCCGATGCGGTAGCGCCAGGCGTTCGCCGCGTCGAACGAGCTTTGCGTGGCACCGGCCTGGAACGTGCCGTACTCGCCCGCGGCATAGGTGGTGCCCATGCCCCGGGTCGTCAGCGACGGCGCGCTTTGCATCTGGCCTTCAAGCGTCAGGGCGGGCGTCACCCCGTACCGCACGCTGCCGCTGCCGACCGACGCGCCATAGTCCACGGCGCCCGAACTGGCGGCCGGATCCATGCGGTTCAGTTTGCCCAGCGACGAGGAATAGCCGAAGCTGCCTTCGGGCACGGTCGCGGAAGAGCCGGCCCAGTTCGCGATCTGCAGGCCGCCCACCGGCGCGCTGCTGCCCCAGGCGGGGGCATTGGCGTTGATGTTGCCTACAGTGACCGACGGTCCGATGGTGTTGCGGTAGACCCAGTTGCGGTCGCCGCCGTAGCGCAGGCCGTCCTGGCCGCTGACCGAGGCGAACCATGGACGGGTCGGGCGCGATACGCCCGAGATCACCACGACCGGTATCCGGGACAGGTCGCCGTCCTCCAGCGCGAAGCTGTAGTCCGGCGTGCTTTCCTCGGCCGGGGCGGTGGCCTGTTCGCAGCCCAATGGGGACGCGTCGGCCGCGCCCGACAACGACGAGCCGATGCCGGGAATCTGTTCCGCGGCGCTGTCGTCAGCCGCGCCTTGCACGCTGGTGTCCATGCCCGGTTCCGCCGCTTGCAAGTCGCAGGGGGACGGATCAAGCGGCACCGCGGCGTCGATGGAAGGCGCGGGCCGCACGGGGATCGCCTGAACTGGGGACAGAACTCCGATGCCGCGCGCCACGCGTACCGGCGCCGCCTCGGAAGACGGGGCGGCAAAATCAGGGGACGCAATCGGCGTGTCGCCAAACGCGGAAGCCAACGGGCAGGATAAGCCCGTTGCCAGCGCCGCCTGCAACAGCCGTGTGCGCCAGAGTAGAGGGGCGACCATACGGACCAGTGTAGAGAGGGGATGCCGTCGTAGCTGTAAACGATTTTTAGTAAACCGGACGAGCGGCAAGGCCAAGCCATGTATTTTAGGGCCAGTCCATGACGCTTCGCGCGTTTGCGCCAAAGCGCCCGAAAACACGGCGTACATCGTGCAATAGGTGTATTTCAGTTGATTTCCTGCCTCTTGCGGCCGGACGCGGCGCGCCTCACTATGGCATCCATGGACAATCCCCACACCAAACTGCTGGTCGTCGACGACGATCCCGCGTTACGGCAACTGCTGGCCGACTACCTGAATCGGCACGGCTACGACACCTTGCTGGCGCCGGACGCCACCGACCTGTCGTCCCGCATCACCCGCTACGCGCCCGACCTGCTCGTGCTGGACCGCATGCTGCCCGGCGGCGACGGCGCCGATGCCTGCCGCCGCCTGCGCGAGCAGGGCGAGGACATCCCCGTCATTCTCCTGACCGCCCGCGACGAAGCGGTGGACCGCATCATCGGCCTGGAAGCGGGCGCCGACGACTATGTGGGCAAGCCCTTCGATCCGCGCGAATTGCTGGCCCGCATCGAAGCGGTGCTGCGCCGCAAGCGCGGGCCTTCCGCGCTGACCAAGGATGCGCCGGTCACGTTCGGCCCTTTCCTGTTCGATCCGTCTTCGCGCCAGCTGTCGCGCGAAGGCACCGTGGTGAAGCTGACCGGAGGCGAAATCAACCTGCTTGAAGCCCTGGTGCGCAACGCCGGCAAGCCGCTGTCGCGCGAGCGCCTGCTGGCGCTGGCGCGCGACGACGATGCCGGCGAGCGCAACGACCGCGCCATCGACATCGCGATCCTGCGCCTGCGCCGCGTCATCGAAGACGATCCCAAGCAGCCGCGTTGGATCCAGACCGTCTGGGGCATCGGTTACCGGTTCTCGCCCTGATGCGTTTTTCTCTCGGCTTCCTGGTGCCGCGTTCGCTGCGGGCGCGCCTGATCCTGCTGATCCTGGGTTCCGTGCTGCTGACGCAGGCGGCCACGCTGGTGACGGTGTCCTACTTCCGGCACAAGTTCCTGGAAGACGTGGCGATCGGCTACATCGTCACCACGATCCGCACGCTGCGCGCCGCCGTGTCCGAGGTGCCCGCCGAAGACCGCGCCGAATTCGTGCGCACCGCGTCGCAGAACCAATGGCGGCTGTGGTCGCGCGTGCTGCCGGCCGAAGCCAAGCTGCAGCGCTTCAACGGCCGCCGCCCGCCGCCGCCGCCGCGCGCCGCGCCCCGTCCGCCTCCGCC
>NZ_LZZS01000038.1 GCF_014170335.1 Achromobacter sp. UMC46 | reverse complement strand
GTGCGGGGATGCGGGGTTGGCGCGGGGCGCACCGGAAGTTGCATTCTAGGGACAATTGGCTGACGGGAAGCTAAGAATCTTTGCGCATGCGCGCCGAGCGACACCCTTCATCCGGTTATGAACTTATGCCGGATGCCGCGCGGCGCTACTTATAATTCCGCTTGGCGCATCAGTCATCCACGACAAGGGCATCCATCGATGGTCACGCTTCCCGACTTAAGCTCGCGCGAACTCCAGGCCATCTGCATGGTCGCCGAGTGCGGCAGCTTCGTCGCCGCCGCGCTGACATTGAATATCTCTCAGCCTGCGCTGACCCGCACGGTGCAGCGCGTGGAAAAGGCCGTCGGCGTCGAACTGTTCCATCGTTCCACGCGCCGGGTCGAAACGACGGCGGCGGGCCTGGAGTTCGTGTCGCTGGCCAACCGCGTCCTGGCGGACCTGCGGATTTCGTTCGAGAACATGCGCGAGATCTCCGACGAGCAGCGCGGCCGCAGCATCGTGTCCGCGGTGATGTCGGTCGCGTACACGCAATTGCCCGGCATCGTGGCGCGCTACCGCGAATCCCGGCCGCGCATCGAACTGCAGATCCGCGAAGGCGTGCATGGCACGGTGCTGGACGATGTGCGCAGCGGCGTGGCGGACATGGGCATCACGTACATTGATGAAGTGCCCGACGAGTTCTCGGTCGTGTCGTTGGGCCGCGAAGCCTTCCATGTGGTGATGCCGCGCAATCATCCGCTGTCGGCGGAAGCCGGCGTCACGCTCGAGCAACTGGCGCCTTATGCGCTGGTGTCGCTGCCCCGCGAGGCGCAGACGCGTCGCCTGATCGACAGCTACGCGTCCATCGCAGCGGTGCCGCTGCGTCATGCCGTCACCGTAAGCCAATTCGCCACCGTGATGCAGTGCGTGTGGGCCGGGGTGGGCATTGCGATCGTGCCGGGCGGGGCCGTGCCGGCCGCGCTGAGCGCGGACCTGGTGGCGCGGCCGCTCGTCAAGCCCGCGCTCAGCCAGGCCATCGGCGTGGTGTTCCTGAAAGAGCGCGGCCTGACCCCCAGCGCCAGCGGCTTCCTGGCGCAATTGCAGAGCGACTGGGTGCAGGTCGTGCCGCCGGCACGGGCCCGCCGCGCGCGCCGCGCGACACCCTAGGCGCGACGGCGATTACTGCAGCCGGATGCCGGCCAGCCGCACGATGTCGGCATAGCGCTTCGCTTCGCTGCGGCAATAGGTGTCGAAGTGGTCCGGCGTATCGCCTATCGGCATGGCCTGCACGTCGGTCAGGCGCGCCCGCACGTCGGGCCGCTGCAGGACATCGTTCACGGCCTGGTACAGGCTCGCGACCAATGCCGGCGGCGTCTGTGCCGGCGCCCACATCCCGTACCAGGTGGTGAGGTTGACGGTCGGATAGTTCAGCTCGGCGAAGGTGGGCACCTCCGGCAGTGCGGCCACGCGTGTGTCGGACGTGACCGCCAGCGCACGCAGCTTGCCGCCCTTGACCAGGCTGATCGACGACGGCATCGAATCCAGCATGTAGGTGACCTGGCCGCCGATCACATCGGTCAGCGCCGGCGCGCTGCCCTTGTACGGGATATGTGTGGCGTCCAGCTTGGCGGCCGCCTTGAACACTTCGCCGGCCAAATGGCCGGGCGTGCCGTTGCTGGACGACGCGAAGTTGTGCCGGCCCGGCTGGGACCGAACCATCGCCACCAGTTCCGCGACCGAACGCACCGGCGAGTTGGCGCTGACCACCAGCTGGATCGGCGTGGAGGCCAGGTTGGTGATGCCGCGGAAGTCCTTGAGCGGATCATGCGACATGTTGGCGTACAGCGCGGGGTTCACCAGTTGACCCGACACGTTGACCAGCAGCACATAGCCGTCAGGCGGGGCCTTGGCCACCATGTCGGCGCCGATCATGCCGCTGGCGCCGGGCCGGTTGTCGATGACCACCGACTGACCCAGCTTGTCGGCCAAGGCCGCTGAGACGATGCGGCCCACGATATCGGTCGGGCCGCCCGGCGGGTAAGGGATGACGACGCGCAACGGCTTGGTCGGGTAGCCGGACGCCGCCAGCGCCCGTGCGCCGCTACTCAGCGACCCCAGGGCGGCGCCCGCGGCGCCGATCAACAACCGCCGTCTGACGATGCTGCGCGGCGCAACCGCTCGGGTGAATGGTTCCATGGTTTGTCTCCCTTGTGTCTTTCTTGTGTTGGCACATCTCAGGAACCGACCGCGATCGCGCCATTGCGCTGCAGTTCGGCAAGCGTCTGCGGTTGCAGCCCCAACATGTCCCGCAAGACGGATTCGGTGTGGGCGCCCAAGACCGGGGGCGCGCTGCGATACGCCACGGGCGTGGCCGACAGATGCAGCGGGTTGCCGACCAGATCGGCGCAACCGGCCTGCGCGTCCGGCATCGGCACGCGCAAGCCGCGCTGCAGGACTTGCGGATCGGCGAACACGTCGGCCAGCCCGTTGATCGGCCCGCACGGCACGGCCAGCGCTTCCAGCGTGCGTAGCCAGTGCGCGCTGGACTGTTGCGCCATCTGCGCCTGGATTTGCGGGATCAGGGTGTCACGCGACGCCAGGCGCGCGGTATTGGTGGCATAGCGCGGGTCGTCAGCCAGCTCGGGGCGGCCCATGGCGCCGCAGAACCGGCGGAACTGCCCGTCGTTGCCCACGGTGACGATGACGTGGCCGTCCAGGGTGGCGAAGTCCTGATAGGGCACGATGTTGGGATGCGCGTTGCCAAGACGATCGGGCGGGTTGCCGCTGGCCAGGTAATTCATGGCCTGATTGGCCAGCGCGGCGACTTGCACGTCCAGCAGCGCGACGTCGATGTGCTGGCCTTCGCCGGTGCGGTCGCGATGCGCCAGCGCCGCCTGGATGCCGGCGGTGGCGTACAGGCCCGTCAGGATGTCCGTCAGCGCCACGCCGACTTTCAACGGGCCGGCCCCGGGCTCACCGTCGCCGCGGCCGGTGATGCTCATCAGGCCGCCCATGCCCTGGATCAGGAAGTCGTAGCCGGGCCGCGCGGCATAGGGGCCGGTCTGCCCGAAGCCGGTGATCGAGCAATACACCAGCCCAGGGTGACGGTCTTTGAGCGTGGCGTAGTCCAGGCCATAGGCTTGCAGCCCGCCCACCTTGAAGTTCTCGATCAGCACGTCGCATTGCGCCGCCAGCGCCGCCACCAGCCGCTGGCCGTCGGGCGTGGCGATGTCGACGGCGACCGACTGCTTGTTGCGGTTGGCACCGGCGAAGTAGGCGGATTGCGCGACGTCGCCCCATTGCGGGTCGCGGATCCAGGGCGGCCCCCAGCCACGCGTGTCGTCGCCCAGGCCGGGGCGCTCGATCTTGATGACCTCCGCGCCCAGGTCCGCCAGCAGCTGGCTGGCCCAGGGGCCGGCCAGCACGCGTGAAAGGTCCAGCACCCGCAAGTGCGACAGTGCGCCCATCTTTCCCTCCCCCGTTTGTCGCCGCTAGGCGGCGCGGCCTTTTCTGCAGGCCCTTTCTGCAGGCCGTTACTGCAATTCCACGCGCACCTGCAACGGCGCCTTGGTGCCCAGCCACACCTGCTGCGCCTGCTCCTTGATCTGGGCGACGCGTTGCGCCACCTCTTCGGCCGTGATGGAACTGACCGGATGGGCGATCACGACGGGCTCCAACGCCTTCATGCCGATGGCCTGGCGCGTCAATTCCGTTTCGCGCGCGAACTCGGTGGTGATGATGACCGCGCTGGGCACGCCCAGCCGTTCCAGCGCGATGGAGTCGCGCACGCAGGCCGAGCAGCACGAGCCGCAATCGCCGATGGCCGTCAGCACCACGTCGTTCTCGGCCGCGATGCGCTCGATCAGTTCGGGCGCGGCGTCTTTCGAGAAGCTGTGCTTGACGTAGTAGTTCACCTGCGCGAAGTCGATGTCCTCGCCCAACGCCGCGGCGGCGCCGCGCAACAGCTTGTTGGCGTTCCACTTCGAGTTGTCCAGGATGCCCAGCCGCAAGCCGGCCAGGGCCTGCTTGCGCGCCGAGACCGGCACATCGGTAAAGCGCAGCGCGCCGCGCGGGTCGAACACCGCGACCTTTTCCATATCGTTCATCAACATGTCTGTGCTCCGGGTTGTCGTGTGGGGGCGCCGCGTCAGATGGCGCAGGCGCCGCTCGTGCAATCGCCGCTGTCCGCGCTGGCGCCGTCGATCGCGCGCAGCACCGGCGTGCTCATGTGCCCCCAGCCGGGGATCAGCACGGAAAAGCGCCCGGCCTCGCCGCCCATCACGAACAGGTGGATGTGGTCGGGGCTGTGCACGATGGGAATGCGGGTGTCGTCTTCGCGCTTGTAGTACTTGGGCAGATTGCGGTTGTAGACCTTGCCGTAGCGGTGGCCATAGGCCAGGTCGATGAAGCGGTTGCCGTGGTTGACGTACAGGTAGTTGCGCACGTCGGCGCGCGACCAGCCGTGCTTGCCGATGGTCTGCGCGTGTTCAAGCCCCAGCACCACCGCGATGTGGCCGCCCAGCACGGCGCTGTTGGACGCGATGGTGCTCATGGCCGAGCACATCGTGTCCAGGATGCCCTCGGGGTCGTTCGAGATATGGTTGGTCACGCTGTGCGGCGCCTCGGCCGCCATCGCGAAGACGGTTGAGTCTTCGGCCTTGTAGCCGTGTTCCACGTGATACGGCGCCAAGGGGCTTTGCAGCTCGTTTTCGCACACGCAGTAGGTATATTTGCCGGGGTGGCCCAGCGTGCTCTTGTCCAGGTCGCCCGGCCAGCCGCCGCCTACGTTGAGCATGATGAGGCGCAGCGCGCGGCCGATGGTGGCGTTGGCGCGGTTGCCGGAACCGAAGGCGTTGACGCCGCCGTTCATGCCGATCTCGCGCGCGATCGGCCCGTTGACGATCAGCAAGGGGGCGGCCACGTGCGTGGTGGCCTGCACGCCGTTCAGGTTGAATGCCTGGTCGGTCACTGCCTTGACGGCGGCCAGCACCACGGGCGCGTACTCGGGCTTGCAGCCGGCCATCACCATGTTGATGGCGAGCACTTCGCGCGTCAGCTCGCCCCAGCGCGGCGCCACGCGGGCTTCCACGACACTGCCGTCGCCGCCCAGGCGCGCGATGACTTCGTCGATCTTCTCCCGGGTCGGCGGCACGACCGGCAGGCCGTCGGTGAACCCGCGTTCGTAGTAGTACTCGACCAGGTCCACCCCGGCCGGCACCATTGCGGCGGGCGACGCCGGCGTTTGCAGAACCGCGCTCATCAGAATCTCCTCGTGGCTGTCGGATGACGTTGCAACGAGGATAGAAGTCCCCTGTCATTGATAACAAGGACAATCTATTTCGATAAGTGATTGCGTCAGACGCATAAATAAAAAGCGCCCGCATGGGCGGGCGCTTGTCGGGTGGCCGCGTGCCGGGCGGCCGGGGCCAGGGGCTAGGCGCCGATCGACACCAGTTCCGCGCCTTCCGTGACCTGGTCGCCGACGCTGTAGAACACTTCTTCGATCTTGCCGTCCGCCGGCGCCGAGATCGTGTGCTCCATCTTCATGGCTTCCATGACCAGAAGCGGCTGGCCCTTTTCGACCGTGTCGCCCGCCTTGACCGAGATCGAGATGATCTTGCCGGGCATCGGCGCGGTCAGGCCGCCGCCGTGCTCGCCCTGCGTGTCCTGGGCGTGCGTCAAGGGGTCATAGAGCTCCAGCACGTGCACGCCGTCTTCGCCGAACACATGGGCGCGGTCGGCATGCAGGACGACCGTGCCAGCGTTCTCATGGCCTGCCAGGGTGATGCGCAGGCCGTAGGCCAGGTTGGGATTGGCGCTGGCGTGCGAGCGCCACAGGAAGGGTTGCGCACCCGAGCCGGCATCCAGCGTCCAGGCGCCGCCTTCGCGGGCGACGGTCACGCGGCGCGTCTCGCCGTTGTCCACCCACTGCAGATGGCGCTGGTACTGGTTGCCCAGGCGCCAGCCGTCGCGCGCGTCCCAGGGGTCGGACGGGCCCTTGCCGGCGGTTTGCGGGCCGGGCTGGGCCAGGCCCTGGCGCACCAGCACGGCGGCCGAGGCCAGCGCCAGCGTGGCGGCGCTGGCCGCCTGCGGTTCCGGCAGCAGCGTGGCGCGCTGGCGTTCGATCAGGCCCGTGTCCAGGTCGGCGGCGGCAAAGGCGCTGTCCTGCATCAGGCGCGACAGGAACGCCACGTTGGTCTGCACGCCCACGGCCTGCGTCTGGGCCAGCGCCTGCAGCATGCGGGCGCGGGCCTGGTCGCGGTCGGCGCCGTGCACGATCAGCTTGGCGATCATGGGGTCGTAGAACGGGGTGATCGTGTCGCCCGTGCGCACGCCGCCGTCGACGCGGACGTCGCCGTTGGCGAACGCGGTGTGCGGGGGCAGGCCCAGGTAGGCCAGCGTGCCGATCGACGGCAGGAAGCCCTTCTCCGGGTTCTCGGCGTAGATGCGGGCCTCGATGGCATGGCCGTTGATGCGCAGGTCTTCCTGGCGCGCCGGCAGCGGCTGGCCGGCGGCCACGCGCAACTGCCATTCGACCAGGTCGTGGCCCGTGATCATTTCAGTGACCGGGTGCTCCACTTGCAGGCGCGTGTTCATTTCCATGAAGTAGAAGCGGCCGTCCGGTTCGGCGATGAACTCGACCGTGCCCGCGCCCACGTAGCCGACGGCGCGCGCGGCGGCGACCGCTGCTTCGCCCATGGCGCGGCGGCGTTCTTCCGTCATGCCCGGGGCCGGCGCTTCTTCGATCACCTTCTGGTGGCGGCGCTGCACCGAGCAATCGCGCTCGAACAGGTAGACGCAGTTGCCGTGCGTGTCCGCGAACACCTGGATTTCAATGTGGCGCGGCTTTTGCAGGTAGCGTTCGATCAGCACGCGGTCGTCGCCGAAGCTGGAGGCGGCTTCGCGTTGGCAGGAGGCCAGCGCGTCCAGGAACGCGCCCGACGATTCCACCACGCGCATGCCTTTGCCGCCGCCGCCTGCGCTGGCCTTGATGAGCACGGGGTAGCCGATGCCGTCGGCCTGGGTCTTCAGGAACTGCGGGTCCTGGTTGTCGCCGTGATAGCCGGGCACCAGCGGCACGCCGGCCTTCTCCATCAGGGTCTTGGCGGCCGACTTGCTGCCCATGGCGGCAATGGCGGACGCGGGCGGGCCGACGAAAGCGATGCCGGCCTTTTCAGCGGCTTCGGCGAACGCTTCGTTTTCCGACAGGAAGCCGTAGCCGGGGTGGATCGCGCCCGCGCCGGTGTCGATCGCGGCCTGCAGGATGGCGTCGGCGCGCAGGTAGCTGGCGCGCGGTTCCGATCCGCCGATGTACACGGCCTGGTCGCAGGCGGCCACATGGCGCGCGTTGGCGTCCGCGTCCGAATACACGGCGACGGTGCGCAGCCCCATGCGGCGGGCGGTGGCGGCGACGCGGCAGGCGATCTCTCCGCGGTTGGCAATCAGCAAAGTGTCGAACATGGATGTCATCCTGGCTGTAATTCTTCTTGAACTGCGGTGCTGCGGGTGCGCGGGCTTGTGCCCTACATCCGGAAGACGCCGAACTTCGTGTCTTCGATCGGCGCGTTCAGCGCGGCCGACAAGGCCAGGCCCAGCACGCGGCGCGTATCCGCCGGCGCGATGATGCCGTCGTCCCACAGGCGCGCCGTGGCGTAGTACGGGTGGCCCTCGTGCTCGTACTGTTCGCGGATGGGCGCCTTGAAGGCGGCTTCCTCGTCAGCCGACCACTTGCCGCCGCGCGCCTCGATGCCGTCGCGCTTGACCGTGGCCAGCACGCTTGCGGCCTGTTCGCCGCCCATCACCGAGATGCGGGCGTTGGGCCACATGAACAGCATGCGGGGCGAATAGGCGCGGCCGCACATGCCGTAGTTGCCGGCGCCGAACGAGCCGCCGATCAGCACGGTGAATTTCGGCACGGCGGCGGTTGCCACCGCCGTCACCATCTTCGCGCCGTGGCGCGCGATGCCTTCGTTTTCGTACTTGCGGCCCACCATGAAGCCGGTGATGTTCTGCAGGAACACCAGCGGGATCTTGCGCTGCGCGCACAGTTCGATGAAGTGCGCGCCCTTTTGCGCGGACTCGGAAAACAGGATGCCGTTGTTGGCGACGATGCCGACGGGCATGCCCTGAATGTGGGCGAAACCGGTCACCAGCGTGGGGCCGAAGCGCGCTTTGAATTCATCGAATTCCGAGCCGTCCACGATGCGCGCGATGACTTCGCGCACGTCGTAGGGCTTGCGCGTGTCGGCGGGGATAATGCCGTTCAGTTCGCTGGGATCGAAGCGCGGCTCGCGCACGGGGATCGTGGCCGGCGGCGCGGGCTTCTTGCGGTTCAGCCGGGCGACCGCGTTGCGCGCCAGCTGCAACGCGTGCATGTCGTTGGCGGCCAGGTGGTCCACCACGCCGGACAGGCGCGTGTGCACGTCGCCGCCGCCCAGGTCTTCGGCGCTGACTTCTTCGCCGGTGGCGGCCTTCACCAGCGGCGGGCCGCCCAGGAAGATGGTGCCCTGGTTCTTCACGATGATGGACTCATCGCTCATGGCGGGCACGTAGGCGCCGCCGGCGGTGCACGACCCCATCACGACGGCGATCTGCGAAATGCCCTGCGCGGACATCTGCGCCTGGTTGTAGAAGATGCGGCCGAAGTGCTCGCGGTCGGGGAACACTTCGTCCTGCTGCGGCAGGTTGGCGCCGCCCGAGTCCACCAGATACACGCAAGGCAGATGGTTCTGCGCGGCGATCTCTTGGGCGCGCAGGTGCTTCTTGACCGTCATCGGGTAGTACGTGCCGCCCTTGACCGTGGCGTCGTTGCAGACGATCACGCATTCGGTGCCCGACACGCGGCCGATGCCGGTGATGACGCCTGCGCCCGGCGCGTCGCCGTCGTACATGCCGTGCGCCGCCATCGGCGACAGTTCCAGGAACGGCGTGCCCGGATCGATCAGGTTCTCGACGCGGTCGCGCGGCAGCAACTTGCCGCGCGCCACGTGCTTGGCGCGCGCGGCTTCGCTGCCGCCCAGCGCCGTCTGCGCCAGTTTCTGATTCAGGTCATCCAGCTGCGCCTGCATGGCACGCGCATTGTCGGTGTAGTCCTGCGACCGCGGATTGATGCGGGATTCGATGATGGGCATGGGGTTCCACCCGTCCTGCTTGATTGGAATTTGAAGGCGCTCGTAGAGCGGTTTGTCTCGCTGCCCGGTGGGCCGAAGGATGAAGCTCCCACGCCGCGCACGCTTCGCGCGCTTGCTGCCCCCCGAGGGGGCTGCCCCGCCTTGGGGCGGCCCGGCGGCGGGGCGGCAATTTTTGCGAAGGTTCGGCGCTGCGCGCAGCATATTTGCTGGCGCGCAGCGCTAGGTCTTACACCATCTCGATCGCCATCGCGACGGCTTCGCCGCCACCGATGCACAGCGTGGCCACGCCGCGCTTGCCGCCGGTCTTGCGCAGCGCGCCGACCAGCGTGGCCATCAGGCGGGCGCCCGATGCGCCGATCGGGTGGCCCAGGGCGGTGGCGCCGCCGTTGACGTTGACCTTTTCGTGCGGCAGCTTGAAGTCGGTCATGGCGGCCATGGTGACCACCGCGAAGGCTTCATTGATTTCGTACAGGTCGACGTCTTCGGCCTTCCAGCCGGTCTTGGCGAACAGGTTCTTCAGCGCGCCCACGGGGGCGGTGGTGAACCAGCCCGGTTCCTGCGAGTGCTGGCTGTGCGCCACGATGCGGGCCAGCGGCTTGACGCCGAGCTTCTCGGCGGTGGAGGCGCGCATCAGCACCATGGCGGCGGCGCCGTCGGAGATCGACGACGAGTTCGCGGCGGTGATGGTGCCGTCCTTCTTGAAGGCGGGCTTGAGCGTGGGGATCTTTTCCGGCATGGCCTTGGTGGGGGCTTCGTCGGTGTCGATCACGGTGTCGCCCTTGCGGCCGGCGACCGTCACGGGGGCGATTTCCCACTTGAAGCTGCCGTCTTCGGTGGCGGCGCGCGCGCGGCGCAGCGATTCCAGCGAGAACGCATCCTGCTGCTCGCGCGTGAACTCGTACTTGGCGGCGCAGTCTTCGGCGAACACGCCCATGGCCTTGCCCTTGTCGTAGGCGTCTTCCAGGCCGTCCAGCGCCATGTGGTCATACACGGTGTTGTGGCCGAAGCGGTAGCCCTGGCGCGCTTTCAGCAGCAGGTACGGCGCGTTGCTCATGCTTTCCTGGCCGCCGGCGACGACGACTTCGGCGCTGCCGGCCGCCAGCAGGTCATGGCCGAACATGGCGGCCTTCAGGCCCGAACCGCACACTTTGTGGACCGTGGTGCACGCCACGCCCAGCGGCAGGCCGGCACCCAGTGCGGCTTGCCGCGCGGGCGCCTGGCCCTGGCCGGCTTGCAGCACGTTGCCCATGATGACTTCATCGACTTGCTCGGGCTTGATGCCCGCGCGTTCGATGGCGGCCTTGATGGCCACCGCGCCCAGCTCGTGCGCGGCCAGGCCGGACAGGCTGCCCAGCATGCCGCCCATGGGCGTGCGGGCGATGGAAACGATAACAATGGGATCTGACATGGCTAGCTCCTGTGAGGGTCGGGACAGCGTCTGGGGTTCGGCTCCGCGCGGTCGCTTGAAGGGCGTGCCGGTCGCAGGCGTCTGTCCGTATCGTAAGGGAAAAATTCTTCAATCCGGCCCTGCGCCACCTGGGCGCGGCAGGCCTGCCACCAATCCGGTTCCAGCAGGTCGGCGTGGTGGCGCATGAAGGCGCCGCGCACGCGCGGATCGCCTAGCAGGAAGCGGCCGAATTCTTCGGGAAATACGTCGTTCGGTCCGATGGCGTACCAGGGTTCGGCGGCCATTTCCGCTTCTTCGTTGGGGGCCGGCGGGATGCGCCGGAAGTTCATTTCGGTCATGCGCTGGATTTCGTCGTAGTCGTAAAAGACGACCCGGCCCAGCCGCGTGACGCCGAAGTTCTTGTAAAGCATGTCGCCGGGGAAGATATTGGCGGCCGCCAACTGCCGGATCGCGTCGCCGTACTCGCGGACGGCGGGTTCCAGCAGCGCGTCGGACGCCTGGCGCAGATAGATGTTCAGCGGCGTCATCCGCCGTTCGATGTAGACATGGCGGATGACGACGGTGTCCCCGGTTTCTTCGATCAGGCTGGGCACCAGACGGCGTAGTTCGTCCAGCAGGGCGGGCGCGAAGCGGCTGCGCGGCAGCGCCACCTGCGAATATTCCCAGGTGTCGGCCATGCGGCCCACGCGGTCGTGCAGCTTCACCATCTGGTACTTGCGGCGCACGGTGGCGTGGTCCATGCCGTCTTTGTCGATGCGGTCCTTGATCAGTTTGAACACATACGGGTAGGACGGCAGCGTGAACACGCACATCACCATGCCCTTGATGCCGGGCGCGATGTCGAAGGCGTCGCGCGAGTGGGCCAGGTGATGCAGGAAGTCGCGGTAGAACAGTGTCTTGCCCTGCTTCTGCAGGCCGATCATGGTGTAGAGCTCGGCCTTGGGCTTGCGCGGCAGCAGCGTCGCCAGGAAGTTGACCACGGCGGCCGGCGTTTCCATGTCCACCAGGAAGTAGGCGCGCGTGAAGCTGAACAGCGTGCTCAGGTCGTCCGCGCCCAGCAGCAGCGCGTCCAGCGTCACCTGGCCCGCCGGGTTGCGCGTCAGCGCCACGGCGAAGGGGTAGACGGTGGTCTGGTTGATCAGGCGGCCGACGATGTAGGCGCCCTTGTTGCGAAAGAACAGCGAGCCCAGCGCATGGACCTGGCAATCGCTGGCGATGCGCCGCCCGACGTCGCGCGGCAACAGCGCGCGCAATTGCGCGACCGCGGCGCGCGCCAGCATGCGGGTGTCGCGCGGCAGGTCTTCGAACGGCAGCGCCAGGCCAAAGTCGGCCACCATGCGGATCAGGCTTTTCTCAAGGCCGTCCGCGGCCGGGTAGTACACCCGGTACGACGGCGTGCTGCTGTCCAGGTAGTCGGTCGCGACGGCCGGGCGCACGAACAGGAAATCGTTGTGGAAATAGTCGCGGTGCAGCAGCCGGCACGATACCGAATTGAAGAAGGTCTCGGCGCATTCCGGTTGACGGTGTTCGCCCAGCAGGCCCACGAATTCCTGCTTGATGTGCTGCCAATAGGCGGTCTGGGCGTCGGTCAGCGCTGGCGCCTCGGCGCCGTTGTTGCCGTTGTTGCCCCTTGCAGCATTCGTGGCATTTGCGCCATTGCCCCCCCCGCCGTTCGCGGCCGCTGTGCCCAGCGCGCCCTCGGGGCGGCCGCGCAGCACGCCTTCCAGCTGAGTGGCGCATTCGCGCACCCGCATGTCGTAGTACTCGATGCGTTCGCGCGACAAATGCTGGATGCCGTGCCAGTCGCCGGATTCGAACAGCGCCTTGGCGCGCTGCGCGCTGTAGCGGAACAGCGCGTAGTGCCGGTCGAACCCGGCCAGGATCAGCCGAGCGACGTCCAGCGGCGAGGGCCCCGGGGCGGGGGCCTGCTCGATATGCTGGACATCGGACATGCGGATCATGGCGGCTGGGTCCGGACGGTCAGGCGGTTTCGTTGAACAGTTCGCGGCCGATCAACATGCGGCGGATTTCACTGGTGCCGGCGCCAATCTCGTACAGCTTGGCGTCGCGCCACAGGCGGCCCACCGGGTATTCGTTGATGTAGCCGTTGCCGCCCAGGATCTGCACGCCTTCGCCGGCCATCCACGTGGCCTTTTCGGCCGTGTACAGGATCAGCGCGGCGCAGTCCTTGCGGACCTGGCGCACGTGCTCGGCGCCCAGCTTGTCCAGGTTCTTGCCCACCTGGTAGCAGAAGGCGCGGCTGGCCTGCAGCGTGGTGTACAGGTCGGCGACCTTGCCCTGGATCAGCTGGAATTCGCCGATGGCCTGGCCGAACTGCTTGCGGTCGTGGATATAGGGGACGACGACGTCCATCACGGCCTGCATGATGCCCAGGGGGCCGCCGGACAGCACGGCGCGTTCGTAGTCCAGGCCGCTCATCAGCACCTTGACGCCGCCGTTGACCTGGCCCAGCACGTTTTCCTCGGGGATCTCGCAGTCCTGGAACACGAGTTCGCCCGTGTGGCTGCCGCGCATGCCCAGTTTGTCCAGCTTCTGGGCCACGGAGAAGCCTTTGTAGCCCTTTTCCACCAGGAACGCGGTGATGCCGCGCTGGTGCGCTTCGGGGTCGGTCTTGGCGTAGACGACCAGCGTGTCGGCGTCCGGGCCGTTGGTGATCCACATCTTGGTGCCGTTCAGCACGTAGCGGTCGCCCTTCTTCTCGGCGCGCAGCTTCATGCTGACGACGTCCGAACCGGCGCCCGGCTCGCTCATGGCCAGGGCGCCCACGTGTTCGCCGGAAATCAGCTTGGGCAGGTACTTGGCCTTCTGGGCCGCCGTGCCGTTGCGGTTGATCTGGTTCACGCACAGGTTGGAGTGGGCGCCGTAGGACAAGCCCACGGAGGCGCTGGCGCGCGAAATCTCTTCCATCACCACCATATGGGCCAGATAGCCCATGTTGGCGCCGCCGTATTCCTCGTCGGCCGTCATGCCCAGCACGCCGAGTTCGCCGAATTTGCGCCAAAGGTCCATGGGGAACTGGTCGCTGCGATCGACTTCCGCCGCGCGGGGCGCGATCTCGGCCTGCGCGAAATTGCGCACCGCGTCGCGCAGCATGTCCAGGTCTTCGCCCAGGTCGAAGTTCAGGCCGGGAAGGTTCATCGATGTCTCCGTGATAGTGGGTACTTACATTCTTATGGGCGCCTGCCATCGGCGCGTTGCCGCCATCGGAGGGCTCATCATGCGCCGATCGCGCATCGCTGCGCAATGATGCACCGCAAATATTACGTTTACGTAAACGTAAATTGGAGTCGGGTTATCCCTAGGGAAATGCGTCCTCCCAGGGAAGCGGCGGTGAGTAACATTCCAGCCGATCCCTGAATCCCGCTTTGGCGCTATGGAGTTTGCCGTGCTCGAACTATCGAATCTGGACGAAATTGTGGCGCTGCGGCGCGATATCCACATGCACCCCGAGCTCTGTTACGAAGAGCACCGGACGGCCAAGGTGGTGGCGGACACGCTGCGCGGCTGGGGCATCGAAACGCATACCGGCATCGCCAAGACCGGCGTGGTCGGCGTGATCCGGCACGGCGCGTCCGACCGCGCCATCATGCTGCGCGCCGACATGGACGCCCTGCCCATGCAAGAGGAAAATCAGTTCGAGCACCGTTCGCGCCACGACGGCAAGATGCACGGCTGCGGCCACGACGGCCACACCGCCATGTTGCTGGCCGCGGCGCGGCACCTGCAAAGCGCGGGCGGCTTCGACGGCACGGTCTACCTGTGCTTCCAGCCCGCCGAGGAAGGCGGCGCGGGCGGGCGCGCCATGATCCAGGACGGGCTGTTCACGCGCTTCCCGTGCGAAGCGGTGTTCGGCATGCACAACTGGCCGGGCCTGCCGGCGGGCTCGTTCGGCGTGTGCGCCGGCCCGATGATGGCGGCGGCCAACGGCTTCAAGATCACCGTGAAGGGCAAGGGCGGCCACGCCGCCGCGCCCCAGGATTGCGCCGACCCGGTGCCGGCGCTGTTCGCCATCGGCCAGTCGCTGCAGACCATCCTGACGCGCAGCAAGCGGCCGCTGGACGCCGCCGTGCTGTCCATCACACAGGTCCAGGCGGGCGGCAGCGTCATCAACGTGATCCCGAACACCGCTTGGCTGGGCGGCTCGGTGCGCGCCTACAGCACGGACGTGGTGGACCTGATCGAACGCCGCATGAAGGAGATCGCCGGCAATATCGCCGCCGCGCATGGCTGCGAGGCCGACGTGTTCTTCGAGCGCCGCTACCCCGCGCTGGTCAACACCGTCGCCGAGACCGAGTTCTGCATGGGCGTGATGCGCGACGTGGTCGGGGACGACCGCGCGCTGACCATCGAACCCGCCATGGCCTCGGAAGATTTCGCCTTCCTGCTGCAGGAAAAGCCGGGCTGCTACGTGTTCCTGGGCAACGGCGACGGCGAACACCGCATGGCCGGCCACGGCCTGGGCCCCTGCATGCTGCACAACGCCAGCTATGACTTCAATGACGCTTTGATTCCGGCGGGCGCGTCGTACTGGGTTCGCCTGGCGCAACGCTATCTGGCGGCCTGACCGCCGAGCCCGCTTGATGTTTTTCCCGTTTCACGCTTGACCTAACGCAGTGCTACGCAACATCACCAGGACGATATGAAAAAGAAGACATTGCTGATCAAGGCCGCGGGGGCGGCCTTGGCGATCATGGCAAGCGGCGCCATGGCCCAGAGCTGGCCCGCCAAGCCCGTCACGCTGGTCGTGCCCTACACCGCGGGCGGCAGCGCCGACGCGATCGGGCGCCGCCTGGGCGATGTGCTGCGCAAGGAAGCCGGCATCACCGTCATCGTTGAAAACAAGCCGGGCGCCGGCGCTTCGGTGGGCACGGACTTCGTCGCCCGCGCGCAGCCCGACGGCACCACCTTGCTGCTGGCCTCGACCAGCCCGCTGACGATCTTCCCGCATCTGGCCAAGACCAACTACGACCCGATGAAGGACCTGACGCCGGTGGCCAGCGTGGCCGTGGCCCCGGTCGCCATCGTGGCGACCAAGGCGTTGCCGGTGAAAGATTTCGCCGGTCTGGTGGAATACGCCCGCGCGCATCCCGAAGGCGTGCGCTACGGCACCCCGGGCCAGGGCACCGTGGCCCACATCGGCATGGCCGCCGTCACCGCGCAGACCGGCACCAAGATGCTGCACGTGCCCTACCGCGGCAACAGCCAGGCGCTGACTGACGGCCTGGGCGGCGTGGTCGAGCTGCTTGTCGTCAACAGCGACGTCGTGCTGCCGCACGTGGCCAACGGCGCGCTCCGGCCGCTGGCGGTGATGGCGCCGCAACGCCTGGCCGCCTGGCCCGACGTGCCGACGATGGCCGAACTGAAGCTGCCGCAGGCGCAGTACTACTCCAACTTCGGCGTGTTCGCGCCCGCCAACCTGCCGCCGGCCGTGTCGCAAGCGCTGCTGGCCGCGTTGACGAAGGCAATCGCCAGCGCCGACTTCCAGGACCTGCTGGCCAAGTCCTACCTGCAGCCGGGCACCGCATCGGGCGAGGCCTTCGCCAAGCAGGTGCAGGCCGAGTTCGTGAACAACGGCCGCCTCATCAAGGAAGGCAACATCAAGGCGGAGTAAGCCTGGACGCAAAGGAGGCGCGCGGCCCCGGCGGCTGCGCCGCCGATGGTGCGCCGCCTACGTGCCGCGCGGGCCGAACATGATCACCAGCATGCCGGCCAGGCACAGGCCCACGCCGATCCAGTCGCTGGCGCTGGGCCGCACGCCGTCGACCGCCCACAGCCACAGCAGCGCCATGCCGATGTAGACGCCGCCATAGGCGGCATAGACGCGGCCCGACGCGGTCGGGTGCAGCGTCAGCAGCCAGGCGAACAGCGCCAGGCTGGCCGCGGCAGGCGCCAGCAGCCAGATGGAATGGCCCTTGCGCAGCCACAGGTAGGGCAGATAGCAGCCGACGATTTCGGCCAGCGCGGTCAGGATGAACAGCGCGACGGTCTGCAGGGCGCCCATGTGCCCGGCCTCAGGGCTTCTGAGCCAGCAGCACGCGGCATTCGCGTTCCTGCTGGGCGATCTCTTGCAGGGTGTCTTCGATGTCGCGGCGCTGCTGCTCCAGTGTGGCGCGGTGCTGTTCCAGTACGCTCAGGTATTGGCGCAGCTGCACCTCGGTGTCCCCGGGACCATCGTACATGTCGATCAGGGTCAGGATTTCAGACAGTTGCAGGCCCAGGCGCTTGCCGCGCAACGCCAGTTTCAGGCGCGTGCGGTCGCGTGGGCCGAAGATGCGGTTGCGCCCCTCGCGCGCCGGGCTGACGATCCCCTGGTCTTCATAGAAGCGGATCGTGCGGGGCGTGACGTCGAACTCGCGGGAGAGTTCAGAGATGGTCCAGGTTGACGAGGGCATGCGGTGTGTGGCAGTTTACGTAAACGTAAATTATGATGACTTGACGTGAACGTCAAGCGTGGAGCGAGAGGCAATGAACCCCAACGAACAGAAACTGAACTACCCCTGGGCGGACTTCCAGCCCGAAGCCGGCCGGGCGCACATCGTGGCGGAGGGGGTCAAATGGATCCGGATGCCGCTGCCGTTCGCGCTGGATCATATCAACCTCTGGCTGCTGCGCGACAACATCGACGGCCGCGACGGCTGGACCATCGTCGACTGTGGCATCGCGCGCGACGAGGTCAAGTCGCTGTGGGAAGAGGTCTTCAAGAATGAACTGGAAGGCCTGCCGGTGCTGCGCGTGCTGGTCACGCACATGCACCCCGACCATATCGGCCTGGCCCACTGGCTCTGTGAACGTTGGGACGCGCGTCTGTGGATGACGATGACGGACTTCATGGTCGCATCGCTGTGGTCGTCGCGCAGGAACGACGCCGGCGCCGGCCCCGGCGGCCAAGCGGCGGTGGAGCACTTCGCCCGCCACGGGCTGACCGACCTGGAAGCGCAAGAGCAGATCCGCCAGCGCGCCAACTATTTCCCCAACCTGGTGCCCGCCGTGCCGGCGCGCTATACGCGCATCATGCACGGCGACCAGGTCCGCATCGGCGGCCGCGACTGGCGCGTGATCGTGGGCTATGGCCATGCACCGGAGCACGCGTCGCTGCATTCGCCCGGCCTGAACGTGCTGATCTCGGGCGACATGGTGCTGCCGCGCATCTCCACCAACGTCAGCGTGTTCGATTACGAACCCGACGCCAACCCCTTGCCGCTGTATCTGCGTTCACTGGACGGCTATGACGGCCTGCCGGACGACACCCTGGTGCTGCCTTCGCACGGCCGTCCGTTCACCGGTCTGCACGAGCGCATCGCGCAGCAGCACGAGCATCACCGCGACCGCCTGGCCGAAGTGCTGGAGGCGTGCGCCGCGCAGCCGCAATCCACGTCCGACATCGTGCCGGTGCTGTTCAAGCGCAAGCTGGACCTGCACCAGCTGACCTTCGCCATGGGCGAGGCGCTGGCGCATCTGCACGCGCTGTATTTCGAAGGCAAGCTCAAGCGCGCCACCGGTGTCGACGGAATCGTGCGTTTTACGGCGACCTGATCTTGGCCGCCTGGCGACGGCAACCCGGCTATCGCGTCGCCGTCGCCAGCCGCACGGCCAGGCCCACGAACACCAGGGCGGCGATGCGGTTCAACCAGCGCTTGGCGGTCACCGAGCGCTGCAGCAATTCGCCGAACGCGCCCGAGAAGAACGCGATGGCGCCGAACACCAGCAGCGTCGACACCATGAACACCGCGCCCAGCTGCAAGGTCTGGATGCCGACCGGGCCCAGCGCCGGCGAGGTGAACTGCGGCAGGAAGGCGAAGAAGAACAGCAGCACCTTCGGGTTGGTCAGGTTCATCACGATGCCGCGGCGGTACAACGCGCCGGGCTTGAGCGGTTCGGGCGCTTTGCCGGCCTCCGACTCCACCGGCGCGCGCAGGATCTGCCACGCCAGATATGCCAGGTAAGCGGCGCCCGCCAGTTTCAGCACCGTGAACGCCATGGGCGACGCGGCGAATACCGCCGCCAGCCCGAACGCGACGGCGGCCGTGTGGCCCAGCAGGCCCGTGCACAGTCCCAGCACCACCAGCATGCCGGCCTTGCGTCCCCAGATGGCCGACTGCATCAGCACGAACAGGTTGTCCGGCCCGGGCGTCAGGGCCAGCAGAACGGCAATGCCGAAGAACGCGATCAGGGTATCGATGGGCAGCATAGGTTTTGCCTGGAACGGGAAGGCTCCGGTCAGCCGGAGAATGGCATCATAAGGGCAAAATCCACCGGCCCCACGCGCCGGCAACCGGAGAGAGACACGACATGGCCGCAAACGCCCCGCAGGAACCGCAAACCCGCGACGACAACGACACCCGCCCCGACGCCGCGTTGGAAGACTGGCTGCGAGCCCGCCACAGTTGCCGCGCTTTCCTGCCCAAGCCAGTGCCGCGCACCACGATCGAACGCATCCTGACCCTGGCGCAGCGCACGGCGTCCTGGTGCAACTGCCAGCCCTGGCAAGTGGCGATCACGGAAGGCGCGGGCACCGAACGCCTGCGCGCGGCGCTGCAAGCCCGGGCGGAGCAGGCGGCCGCTACCCCCGGCTTCACCCCCGACTTCCCCTTCCCCCGCGAATACCGCGACGAGTATCTGGCGCGCCGCCGCGAATCGGGCTTCCAGCTGTATGGCGCCGTGGGCGTGGAACGCGGCGACCGCGAGGCCTACCGCCGCCAGGAAATGCGCAACTTCCAGCTGTTCGACGCGCCGCACGTGGCCATCATCACCACCGACGAGGCGCTGGGCGAATACGGCGCGATGGACTGTGGCGGCTATGTCGCGAATTTCCTGCTGGCGGCCCAGGCCAACGGCGTGGCGACCGTAGCGCAGGCCTCGCTGGCGATGTATCCCGAGGTGTTGCGCGACGTGCTGGGCATCGGCGCGGGCCGCCGCGTCGTCTGCGGCATTTCCTTCGGCTACGCCGACACCGCGCATCCCGCCAACAGCTACCGCACGAACCGCGCCGAGCTGTCGGAAAGCGTCGCCTGGGTCGCGGCCTAGGGACAGGCGGCCGCGCGCCTGATAAGGTTCACCCTGTCCGCCTTTGTTCCGGCCCTTTTGGTTTCGGCCCTGTTCATTCCGGCCCTGTTCATTCTTAAGCACTCCCCCTGAAGATGACCACCAAACACATCGATACGGTTTTGCAGCACGCGGGCACCGCCCCGTTCCACCCTGAAACCGGTACCGCGCCGGTGCCGCTGCCGCCCATGCGCGCCAGCACGGTCCGCTTCGAGAACCTGGCCGCGCTGGAACTGGCGCAGCGCACCAAGGCGGCCGGCGGCCGCGCCACCACCTACGGCCGCATGGGCATGGATACGCATGCCGCGCTGGAAGAGGTGTTCAAGCAGCTGGAAGGCGGCACGCATTGCTATCTGGCGTCTTCGGGCCTGTCGGCGATGACGATGGTCATGATGGCCTTGTGCTCGGCGGGCGATCACGCGCTGATCTCCGACTGCGTGTACGGCCCGATGCGCGAACTGGACGATGCGGTGCTCAAGCGCATGAACATCGACATCACCTATTTCGCGGCCGGCGAAGACCTGGAAGCGCTGGTGCAGCCGAACACGAAGCTGCTGTATGTGGAGTCGCCTGGTTCGCTGCTGTTCGAAATGCTGGACATGGGTGCGATGGCCGCGTTCGCGCAGGATCACGGCCTGGTGCTGGCCACCGACAACACCTGGGGGTCGGGCTACATCTACCGTCCGCTGATGTTGGGCGCGCAGGTCTCGGTCATCGCTGGCACCAAGTACGTGGGCGGCCACTCCGACCTGATGCTGGGGGCGGTCGTCACCAACGACGAGGCCATCGCCAAGAAGCTGAACCGCACGCAGTACGCGATGGGTTACTCCATCAGCGCCGATGACGCCTGGCTGGCGCTGCGTGGCGTGCGCACCATGCCGATCCGCATGGCGCAGCATGCGCGCCACGCGTTGCAGGTGTGCGAATTCTTCAAGCACCGTCCCGAAACCGTGCGCCTGTTCCACCCGGCCTGGCCGGCGGACCCCGGGCATGCGCTGTGGCAGCGCGATTGCACGGGTTCCAACGGCATGCTGTCGGTGGAACTGGGCCTGTCGCCGGCGGCCGCGCGCGCCTTCGTGGATGCGCTGACGCTCTTCGGCATCGGCTTTTCCTGGGGCGGCTACGAAAGCCTGGTGCAGCTCGTGTCGCCCAAGGACTTGTCCAAGCACCGCTATTGGGGCGAAGGCGACAACGCGCTGGTGCGCCTGCACATCGGCCTGGAATCGCCGGAAGACATCATCGCCGACCTGACCCAGGCGCTGGAAAAGGCCGCGGCGGTACGCGAGTAACGCCGCAGCCCGTGGCGTAGGAAGGGCGTCGCGCCGTGCTTCTACACGGCCGCGCCGCGGATCCAGGCGCCGATGCGTGCGGCGATGTCGTCGCTGTTGTCGTCCATCATCGGCATGTGGGAATTGCCCGCGATGCCCTGGTCCGCCAGTCGCCACACGTCCACCCGCGCGCCGTGCCGCGTGAGCGCGTCGGCATAGTCCTGGCCGGCAACGCACAGGCGCTGCCATAGCGGCGTGGCATCCAGATAATCGCCATAGACGAACAGGAACGGCTTGTCCGCCACCGCGGCGGCCACGACGTCGCTGGAGAATCCCGACGGCTCGATGCCGATCACGCCGCGCACCAGGTCCGGCCGCGCATGCAGCGCCCGGTAGGCCACTTCGCCGCCATGGCTGTGCGCCAGCACCAGACAGGGGCCGACACGGTCCAGCACGGCACAGAAACCCCGCAAGGCCGCCTCGTTGTTGCCCAGCCAGCGCGGCACCGCGTGGCGGATGAAATCGTCGAACGCGCCGACGGGAAAGCGCTGCCCGGCGAAGGCGCGCCGCGCCTCGAAATCCTCGGCGCGCCCGAAGCGGAACAGCGACCAGCTTTCTTCCGCGTTGCGGATGATGGGCGGTTCGGGCCAGACCTGCTGGAACGGCGCCCAGCCGGCGCGGCCGCGTTCGACGTTGTCCACTACATACACCGCATGGCCCTGGCGCAGGAAGTGCTGCATCCACCCCGGCCGGCCGTCCGGCGTCTGTTCCCACATGGCGCCCGTCATGCCGCCGCCGTGCAGCAGCACGACGGGCAGCGGATGGGCCAGCCGGGCCGGAATGAAGTACTGCACGTAGGCCTGTTCGAAGTGGTACAGGCCGTTGGGGTCGTACGCCAGCGTCGCGCTTTGCGTGAAGGCGATGTCGCGCGGCGGCAGGCCCGCTACGCGCACGGGTTTGCCGCCCGCGTAGAAGCTGCCGAAGTCCGCCAGCGCGACGGGCTCGGCGGCGGCCGGCGACCCGGCCGATTTCATTTCTTGACCAGCGGGCATTGGCTTTCCGACAGCGGCCAGGCCAGCGTGTCGCCGGGGATGGTGCGCACGATGTTGTAGTAGTCCCAGGGCGCCTTGGACTGCGCGGGCGTCTTCACCTGCGCCAGCATCATGTCGCGCACTACCAGGCCGTCCTCGCGGATGCGCGCGTTCAGGCTGAACGGGTCGTCGATGGGCATCGCCTTCATCTTCGCCATCACGGCGTCCGAATCCACAGTGCCCGCGGCCTTCACCGCCTGCAGGTAGTGGCGCACCGAACTGTAGACGCCGGCTTGCAGGAAGGTGGGCGGACGGCCGACGCGCGCTTCGAACTTCTTCGTGAAGGCGCGCGTGCCGTCGTTCATGTCCCAATACGCCGGCACGGTCAGATAGGTCTTCTGGGCCGCTTGCAGGCCCAGGCTGTGCACGTCCGTGATCAGCAGCAGCATGGCGGCCAGCTGCTGCGTGCCGCCGATGCCGAATTCGGCGGCTTGCTTGATGGCCGAAATGGTGTCGCCGCCCGCGTTCGCGATGGCGATGATCTGCGCCTTGGACCCCTGCGCCTGGAGCAGGAAGGACGCGAAGTCGGACGCGTTCAGCGGGTGGAACACGGTGCCCACCACTTCGCCGCCGTTGGCTTTGACGACGGCTTCGGTGTCCGCCGCCAGCTGCTTGCCGAACGCGTAGTCGGACGCCAGGATGAACCAGCGCTTGTTGCCTTCATTGACAACCGCGGTGGCCGTGCCGCGCGACAGCGCATAGGTGGTGTAGGTCCACTGCACGCCGTAGGGCGAGCATTGCGCCTGCGACAGCGCGGTGGTGCCGGGGCTGGAGAACAGCACCAGTTTTTTCTTTTCGCGCGCGATGCCCTGCACCGCCAGCGCGACGGATGAATTGGGCACGTCCACCACCACGTCCACGCCGTCGGTGTCGTACCACTTGCGCACCATGCTGCTGCCGATGTCGGGGCGGTGCTGGTGGTCGCCCGACACCAGCGAAATGGGCTTGCCCAGCACCGAGCCCCCCATTTCCTCGATGGCCAGTCGGGCGGCTTCCACCGAGCCTTTGCCCGTGGCGTCGGCGGTGACGCCCGCCATGTCCGTCAGGACGCCGATCTTCACGCCGTCGGCTGTGCTGGCGTGCGTGGCGGCAGCGCCGAACGCCAGGCACAGGCCCAGGCCCAACGCCGCGCGGTTGCGCAGGAATTGCTGTTTCATTTGTCTTCCACCCGTTTGATGCCGTCGTTGCGGCGAATTTTTGTGGCGGAAGTGTAGCGCCGGCGTTCTGGGGCCGGGCGCGGCTGAAACATCTTTTCCAAAAAGAAAACGCCCCGGCCGACAGGCCAGGGCGCTTCACGTGAATCGAGGGCGCGGATTACTTGTTGCGCGCCATCGGGATCAGCTGGTTGACTTCCTTCAGGGCGCCTTCGTAGCTGTTGCCCGCCATGACCGGCGAGGTCATGAACTTGCCGCCCACGGCGAACGACGGCGTGCCGTCGATGCGGTAGGCCTCGGCCAACTGGTTGGCGCGCTGCACCTGGGTCTGCACGCTGAACGAATCGAACACCGAGTCGAACTTGGCACGGTCCACGCCTTGAGACGCGGCCCACTCGCCCATGGCCTTCTTGTCGAACAGGCGCTTGTGCTCACCGTGGATGGCGGTGAAGAACTTGGCGTGCAGGTCTTGGCGGTCCAGCGCCAGGAACGTGTAGTACACCTGCTGCAGCGGCTTCATGCCGGCGTTGAAGGCGATCGGCACCTGCTTGAGCACGACATCCGACGGCGCGGTCTTGACCCAGTCTTCAACCATCGGCTCCATGGCCGCGCAATGCGGGCAGGTGTAGGCGAAGAACTCCAGCACTTCCACTTTGCCCGGGGTGTCCGACGGCAGCGGCGGGTTGATCGACACATACGCCGGCGTGCCTTGAGCGTGGCTAGCCTGGCTGAAGAACGCCGTGGCGGTCAGCGCGGCCGCGGCCATGATGCGGATAATCTTGGTGGACAACATGGATGTGAGGTTCCTGGGTAAAAAGTGACAGACAGGCCCGGGGCCGGATAAGTTCAATTCCTAGCGTGCAATGCCTTGCCGCCAGCGCGCCTTACTGGCGCACCACGGCGGTTTCAATCTTGTTCTCGCCCAGCCTCCCGCGGGCGCGGTTCATGTCGTCCAGGCGCGCAAACGGGCCGACGCGCACCCGGTTGATCGCCTTGCCGTTCACTTCGGCTTTCTGCACGGCCACGGGCAACCCCAGCAGGATGATGCGGGCCTTCAGCGATTCCGCGTCGTTTTCGCCGCGGAAGGCGCCCGCCTGCAGGAAGTACGTGCCCGTCGCCGCGGAGGCCGTGGCGGTGGCGGCTTTGGGGGACGGAGCGGGGGCCGGCTTCGAAATCGGCGTTGGCGCCTGGGTAGGCGCCACGGCGACCTGCGTCGGGGCGGAAGACGCGGCCTGCGGTTTGGAGGTCGACGGCAGCGTGGCGATCAGCGCACCCAGGTCGTCCAGTTTGGACGGCGTTTCGTCGGGCTTGGCGGTGCCGCCCGTGCCGATGCCTGCGCCGGGCAGCGGCGCGGGGGCGGTGGCGGTCGGGCCGGTGGGCGGCGCGCCCGCCGCGCCGTCGCGGCCGTACAGGCCCGCGTTGGGGTCCGGCGCCTGGCGGGGGTCAGGCAGCTTGCCCGAGTCGCCCTGGCGGCTGGCACGGTCCACGAAGGGCACCGGGGCCTTGGTCACGTAGAACGCCACGACGGCGGCCACGATCAGGCCGATAAGCAGGCCGGCAAGCGCCCCGTACAGGGTGCTGCCGCTTTCGCCAGAGGAACGGCGGGTGGTTTTGCGCTTGGTTGCCATGTACCGATGTTACATCCGCTCGGGGGCGGACACGCCCAGCAGCTCCAGGCCGTTGGCCAGCACCTGGCGCGTCGTGGCGGCCAGGCGCAGGCGGGCCAATTTCAGGGCCACGTCGTCGATCAGCACGCGTTCGGCCGCGTACCAGGCGTGGAAGTCGGAGGCGCAGTCGCGCAGCCAGAAAGCGATGTGGTGCGGCGACAGGTCCTGGGCGGCCAGCGCCACCACGTTCGGGAATTCGGCCAGGCGCTGCATCAGCGCGAACTCGGTCGGCGCGGTCAGCAGCGACGCGTCGGCGGCGGCCACGTCGGCGGCCGGCATGCCGGCGTTGTTGATCATCGTGCAGATGCGCGCATGCGCGTACTGGATGTAATAGACGGGGTTCTCGTCGCTCTTGGACAGCGCCAGGTCCACGTCGAACACGAATTCGGTGTCGGCGCGGCGCTGGATCAGGAAGTAGCGCACCGCGTCGCGGCCCACCCAGTCGATCAGGTCGCGCATGGTCACGTAGCTGCCCGCGCGCTTGGAGATCTTGACCTCTTCGCCGCCGCGCATCACCTTGACCATCTTGTGCAGCACGTAGGACGGGTAGTCCTTCGGGATGCCCTCTTCCAGCGCCTGCAGGCCGGCGCGCACGCGCGCCACGGTGCCGTGGTGGTCGCTGCCCTGGATGTTCACGGCGCGGTGGAAGCCGCGCTCCCATTTGGCCTTGTGATAGGCCACGTCCGGCACGAAGTAGGTGTAGCCGCCTTCGCTTTTGCGCATGACGCGGTCTTTGTCGTCGCCCGTGCCCAGCTCGGTGGTGCGCAGCCACAGCGCGCCGCCTTCCTCGTAGGTATGGCCGCCGGCGACCAGCGCCTTGACGGTGGCCTCGACGCGGCCCGACGTGTACAGCGAGCTTTCCAGGTAGTAGTTGTCGAACTTCAGGCCGAACGCCTGCAAGTCCAGGTCCTGCTCGCGGCGCAGGTAGGCCACGGCGAAGACGCGGATGTCGTCCAGGCTGTCGATGTTGCCGGTGGCGGTGACGGCCTGGCCGTCGGACGCCTGGAGGGTTTTGCCGGCCTGGAAGTCGCGCGCGATATCGGCGATGTAGTCGCCCTTGTAGCCGTCGGCCGGCCAGTCGGGGGATTCGGTCGTCAGGCCGCGGGCGCGGGCCTGCACGCTGATGGCCAGGTTTGCGATCTGGTTGCCGGCGTCGTTGTAATAGAACTCGCGGGTCACGTCCCAGCCGCTGGCGTCGTACAGGCGGCACAGGGCGTCGCCCAGGGCGGCCTGGCGGGCATGGCCCACGTGCAGCGGGCCGGTCGGGTTGGCCGACACGAATTCAACCAGGATCTTCTCGCCGGTGCGGGGCGCGCGGCCAAAGCCGGCGCCTTGCTCGGCCACGGTGCCGATGACGGCCTGGCGGGCGGCGGCGGTGATACGCAGGTTGATGAAGCCGGGGCCGGCGATCTCGGCGCTTTCGACCAGATCGCGCGCGGCCGGGTCAGCCAACAGGGCTTGCACGATGGCTTGGGCCAGTTCGCGCGGGTTGCGGCCGGCCGGCTTGGCCAGCTGCATGGCCACGTTGGTGGCGACGTCGCCGTGGGCGGCGACCTTCGGGCGCTCAAGCAGCACGTTGGGCTGGGCGTCGGGAAGGCTCTGCGCAACGGCGGCCTGGATCAGGGAGATAAGCTGTTTTTGTTGCTCGGGGAGCATGGGCGTCTGGAGAAGTTCTGGGTGGGCGGCTCAAGGCGGGGATCTGGCGGACGGCGTCCGGCCCGGCAAGGCCACGGGAATCCCCTGAATGATAGTTGATTTGGCGGCAGAACCGGCACCCGGGGGGCCGGAAACCGTCCGGCAAGCGTTCAGCCAGGAGGCGGAACTGTCAATAAAATCAAACCCATAGCCGCACCTGTCGCGGACGGGGCGCCCTGGCCGTTCGGACGGCGCGTGGTGCCCAGTTGGCATCCCCCGGGCGTTGCGGTAGTGTATGTAACGCATTCAATGAAGGAGACTGCAACATGCTGATTACCTTTCACTCCAAGGTCGTGGCCGAGGTCCTGATGTTGTCCGACCACGCGACAGGCATCTTGCAAGCGGCCGGCAAGTCCATCGGAGACAAGATTCCGGAACGCGGCGTATTCACCGTCGAGCAGCTGGGACCGGCCATCAGCGGCATCGAAAACGCGATCGCCAACGCCGAGCACCCCGAAGAGGACGAAGACGAAGACAAGGCTCCCCGCTCGCCGATGGCGCGCGTGGTCGGCCTGAAGGAACGCGCCTATCCGCTGCTGGACATGATGCGGCAATCGAAAGCCGCCGGCGTCGAAGTCACCTGGGAAGCCTCGCGCGGCTGGTAGGCAATGTCGCCGGGCGGACATTCCCGCCGGCGTTTTCTGCCTACCCTTCTCGCCTGACGCCCATTCAAGGAATTCCCATGCGCAGCGACATCACGATTGTTTTCGACACCCGGCGTTCGCTGGACCTGACCGCCACGGTGGAAACGTCCCCGCAACGCCAGGCCCAAGCGCGCGATTGGTTCGACGGTGCCTGGGAAACCCTGGGCTGCGAACCCCTGCGGCCCAGCGGCAAGGTGCTGTTGTTGGACAAGGTGCTGGGCGTGGCGGATGCCTTGGGCTACGACACCCTGTCCACCGACGAAAAGGAAGCCCGCGAATTCGCCGAGAACCTGGCGCTGGCGCTGGAGCGCCCGCGCATCACGGTGGATCTGCCGGGCCTGACGGTCGGCTACTAAGGCTGACCGCCCGCGTTACCGGATCCCGGCCCGCATGAACGATTGCACGAACTGACGCTGGAACAGCAGGAAGGCGATCAAGAGCGGCGCGGCCGACATCAGCGTGGCCGCCGTGATGACGGACCAGTCGATGCCCTGGTCGGTCGATGAGAACACCTGCAGGCCCACCGTCAGCGGCCGGGACTCTACCGAATTGGTGATGATCAGCGGCCACAGGAAGTTGTTCCAGTGGTGGCTGACCGACACCAGGCCGTAGGCCACGTAGATCGGCTTGGCCAGCGGCACGTAGACCTTCCACAGGATCTGCATGGCGTTGGCGCCTTCCATGCGCGCGGCCTCTTCCAGTTCGCGCGGCACCGTCTTGAACGTCTGGCGCAGCAGGAAAATGCCGAAGGCCGACGCGAAGTACGGCAGGCCGATCGCGAACACCGTGTCGCGGATGCCCAGCTGGCTCATCGACCGGTAGTTCTCCACCAGCAGCACGTCCGGCATGATCATCAACTGCAGCAGCACCAGCATGAAGACGAAGTCGCGGCCGCGGAACTCGAAGCGCGCGAACGCGTAGCCGGCCAGCGTCGACAGCACCAACTGCGCGGCCAGCACCATCGTGACCAGCAGGAAGGTGTTCAGGAAGTAGCGCGGAAACGGCGCGGCCTGCCAGGCCCGCGCGAAGTTATCCAGCGTCAGCGGGGCGAACAGTTCGAAGCGGGTGGCGTAGGCCGGCGGGTGGAACGCCGCCCACATGGCATAAGCCAGCGGCAGGATCCACAACAGGCCCAGCGCCCATGCGCCCAGGGTATCGAGCTTGTCTTTCATTGATAGTGAGTCCTGCGGTCCAGCCAGCGGAACTTGAACAGCGCGGTCAGCGCCAGCACCACCAGCAACACGACGGTCAGCGTGGCGGCGTAAGCCGTGTCCCAGAAACTGAAACCCACCTGGTAGATGTAATACAGCAGCAAGGTGCTGGCGTTGTCCGGCCCGCCGCGCGTCATCACGACCACGTGGTCCACCAGCCGGAACGCGTTGATCAAGGCGTTGATCAGCACGAAGAGCGTGGTGGGCATCAGAAGCGGCCACAGGATGCGGCGGAAGTACTGCCAGCGCGACGCCCCTTCCAGCATGGCGGCCTCGCGCAGCGACGGCGACACCGTCTGCAAGGCGGCCAGATAGAAGATCATGAAGAAGCCCGACTCTTTCCACACCGTCACCAGCATCAGCGCCGGCAGCGCCGTCTCGCGGTTGCCCAGCCAGTTGGGGCCGGGCGAACCGAACCAGCCCATCACCTGCGCGATCAGCCCGTATTGCGGCGTGTAGAAGAACAGCCAGATGTTGGCCACCGCCACCATCGGCAGCACCGTCGGCGTGAAATACGCCATGCGCAGGAAGCCGCGGCCCGCCAGGTTGCGGTTCACCCACAGCGCCATGACGAGCGCGATGCCGATCGAGGTGGGGATCGTGCCCAGCGCAAACCACAGGTTGTTCCACAGCGACTGCCAGAACACGGGATCGTCACGCATGACGGCGTAGTTCTCCAGGCCTACGAAGCGCGCCGGACGCGCGCCCTTGGGCGTGGAGAAGAAGCTGTGCCAGAACGTCGCCAGCGCCGGGTAATGCGTGAAGGCGGCAAGCAGCACGATGGCTGGCAGCAGCAGCAGCCAGCCATAAAGGGCGTGTAAAGAGCGGCTCATCGTGCTTGTCGGATCACTTATAGGAACGCAGGATGCGGTCGGCCTCGCGTTGCGCATCGGTCAGGGCCTGCTGCGGCGTCTTCGAGCCCGTCAACGCCGCTTGCAGCGCGTCGTTCAGGGTCTTGGTGACGCGCTGGTTCTCATGCGTGGAGAATTCCGCCACGCTGACCTCCAGCTGGTCGCGCGCGACCGCCGCGGCCGGCACTTCCTGCGCGTACTTCTTCATCTTCTCGGTCTGCCAGGCGGCCGGCGTGACCGCGACATAGCCCGTGGCGATGCTCCAGTCGGCGGCGCGTTCCGGCGTCGTGACCCATTGCGCGAACTTCAGCGCGGCCTGCTGCTGCGCCGGCGTGCCGCTCTTGAAGATGTAGAAGTTGCCGCCGCCGGTCGGGCTGCCGCCGCGCTTTTGCTGCGGCATCATGGCCACGCCGAACGGGAAGTCGGCGTTCTTGCGGATGTTGGTCAGGTTGCCGGTAGTGGTCCAGACCATCGCCGCCTTCTTCTCCAGGAAGTCCTTCGGCGTGGTGCCCCAGTCGATCGTGCCGGTCGGCATGATCTTGTGCTTGGCCGACAGGTCGCGCCAGAACTGGGCGGCTTCCACCACGGCGGGCTTGTCCAGGTAGACCTCGTTGCCGGCCTCGTTCATCAGGATCGCGCCGTTGGGCGTGGTCAGGGCCTGGAACAGCCAGTACGCGAACGCGCCGCCCGACGGGATCTCGATGCCCCACTGCGTGGTGTTGCCCGAGGCGTCCTGCTTGGTGAGCTTCTTGCCGTAATCGACCAGTTCCGCCCAGGTCGCCGGCGCGCGCTCGGGATCCAGGCCGGCGGCCTTGAAGAGATCCTTGTTGTAGTACATGACGATGGTCGAACGCTGGAACGGCACGCCCCAGGTGTGGCCGCCCGAGCGGCTGTTCTGCATGAAGGCGTCGTAGAAGCCGCCCAGCCACTTCTTGTCGGCGTCGGACTTCGCCAGCGAGTCGATCGGGACGATGGCGTCTTCGTCGATCAGCGTGAACATGTCGGTGGACAGCAGCACGGCCAGCTGCGGCGGCGTGCCGCCTTTGAGGGCCGTCAGCGCCTTGGCGATCGAGTCCTGATACGAACCGGCGTAGATCGGCTTGATCTTGATGTCGGGATTTTCCTTCTGGAAGTCCGCGACCATGTCGTCGACGATCTTGGTAATCGGCCCGCCGACGGCGACCGGGTAATAGAACTCGACCTCGACGGGCTTGTTCTGCGCCTGCGCAGGCAGGGACAGGCAGGCGGCGGCAAGGCTGGCGGCCAGGGTCTTCAGTACGATGCGTCGCATGGTGCGTTTCCTTTTTGTGTAATGGGCATTTTTACCGCCGGGCCGTCCCAAGGTAAAAAAACGCCCCATTGGGGGGCAGCAAGCCGAAGGCGCGGCGTGGGGGCCATTTTCTTTTTAGCGCCCGACGGTGTTGATGACCGCCGAATCGGCGGCAAAGAAATGCTGTTGGGCGTCCGTCCAGGACAGCCGCAAGGCTTCACCCGCGCGGGCGCGCAAATGGCCGCCGACCCGCACCGCCACGCCGCTCGAGTCGCCCACGCGGCAGACCACGATGGAGTCCGCGCCGAAGTACTCCACGCTTTCCACGGTGGCGGGGATGCCGTTGTCGTCGATGCGGATGTGTTCGGGGCGCACGCCCAGTTTCACGGCGCCGGTGGGGGCGCCCGCGATGGCGGGGCCCTGCGTGCCGGCGATGACCGTGGCGCCTTGCAGCGTCGTCACGCCGATGAGGTTCATGGGGGGCGTGCCGATGAAGCGGGCCGCGAATTCGCTGGCCGGGCGCGCGTACAGGCCGTCGGGCGTGTCGTGTTGTTCGATCTGGCCGCCACGCAGCAGCACCACCTGGTCGGCCATGCTCATGGCTTCGGTCTGGTCGTGCGTCACGTACACCATCGTGATGCCCAGGTCTTGCTGCAGGGCGCGGATCTCGCGCCGCATTTCGTGGCGCAGCTGCGCGTCCAGGTTGGACAGCGGCTCGTCCATCAGGCACACCGGCGCTTCGGAGATCACCGCGCGTCCCAGTGCCACGCGCTGTTGCTGCCCGCCCGACAATTGCGACGGCTTGCGGTCCAGCAGATGGCCCAGGCCCAACAGGCCCGCCACGCGTTGCAGGCGGCGGTCGAAGTCGCGCGCCGGCTCCTTGCGCACCCGCAGCCCGAACAGGATGTTCTCGCGCACCGACAGGTGCGGAAACAGCGCATACGACTGGAACACCATCGAGATGCGGCGCTTGGCCGGCGGCAGGTCGGTCACGTCGCGGTCGCCGATGCGGATCGTGCCCGACGTGGGCGTGTCCAGCCCGGCGATCATGCGCAGCGTGGTCGACTTGCCGCAACCCGACGGGCCCAGCAGCACCGTGAAACTGCCAGCCGGCACAGTGAAGCTCACGCCGTGGATGGCGGCCGCGCCGCCGTACTGCTTGGTGAGGTTATCCAGAACGATGGATGACATGCTGTCTCGACGATCTAATAGTTAGATCCGCATTGTTGCCTGTTATGAAAACCTTTTCATTGTGCAGCGCAAACATGACGGATTCGTGGCAATGCCCGGGGCGCTCAAGCCCCGGCGTACGGGTCAGGCAAAAGATTCAAGCAAGCGATTCAGGCAAACGGATACGGGCCGGGGTATTCCCCGATGACGGCGTGGTGCGTGACCAGGTTCTTGCCTTGCCACCAATGCAGCTGGTAGCCCGGTGGTTCCATGATGTATTGCAGGGTCGGACGCGGCCCCAGCTCCAGCGCCAGCTGGTGTGCGGTGCCGGGACAGGTCGACGCGATCGTGCCGCCGAAGCGCTGGAAGATGGTGCGGTGCAAGTGGCCGCACAGCACGCGCTCCACATTCGGAAACCGCGACACGATGCGTTCCAGCTCGGGCGCGCCGGCCAAAAGGCCGATGGCGTCCATGTGCTCGATGCCGGTCAGAAAAGGCGGATGGTGCATCAGTACCAGCGTCGGCCGGTCGGGCTGTTCGGCCAGCCGCGCGGCCAGCCAGTCCAGGCGGTCCTGGCACAGTTCGCCATGGCTCTTCATCGGCACCACGGTGTCCAGCGCCAGCATGCGCAGCGGATAGGTCTCGACCGCGTACTGGATGAACGGGCCGCTGCCTTGCAGGTACGCGTGGTCGGGGAAGGCGGCGCGTAACTGCGCGCGGTCGTCGTGGTTGCCGGGCAAGAGGAAGTACGGGATCTCCAGCGCTTGCAACTGGTCGCGCAGCGCCTGGTATTCGTGCGGGCGGCCCAGGTCGGTCAGGTCGCCCGTGATCAGCACGCAGTCGGGGCGCGGCGTCAGGGCATTCAGGGCGCGCACGGCCGGGCCCAGGAAGGCCGCCGGATCGATGATGCCGTAGGCCTTGTCGCCCGGGGTACGCATGTGCAGGTCGGTGATTTGTGCGATGAGCATGATGCGGATCAGGAGTCTGGATGGGAAGGATCAGCGGCGCACGGATGCCGCCGTGCCGCCGACCACGATGCAATGCGGCAGCCGGTTCGACTGCGGCGGCTGGCCGTGGATCTGCGCCAGCAGGTTCGAGCAGGCCGTCTGGCCGATGCCGTCGCTAGGCTGCGCCACGGTAGTCAGCGGCGGCGTCAGCAAGGCGCCGAAGCGCATGCCGTCGAAGCCGCAGACCGAGATGTCAGCGGGCACGGACAGGCCGAGCGCCACCAGGTCGGCGATGACGGCGGTGGCCAGCAGGTCGTTGGAGCAGAACAGCGCGGTGGGCGCCTGCTTGCCCCGCAGCGCGGATTTCAGCGCATCGGCGTCGCTGCCGGTGTGGGAACTCATGGCGATATGCTGCACCGCTTCCAGGCCCAGCTTCTTGGCGCAGGCGCGCGCGCCCGCCAGGCGGCGCCGCGCGCGGTCCGACGCGGTCAGCGGGCCCGTCACAAGCGCGATGCGGCGGTGGCCCAGCGAGGCCAGGTGCGCGACCATGTCGCTGGCGGCGGCGCGGTTGTCGACCGAGGCGAACGGGTGCGAACCGGACTCGTTGTAGACCAGCACATATGGCATGCCGGCGCTGTCCAGGTCGTCCAGCGTGGCGCTTTTGTTCACGTCCGCCACCGTCAGGATCAGCCCGTCGACCTGATGGTCCATCAGCCCCTGCACCGCCGCGGATTCCACGGCGGGGTCGTAGCCGGTGGCCGTCAGCATGACGCTGTAGCCGGATTCGCGGGCGCGGCGCTCCGCGCCTTCGAAGCACTCGGCGAACACCGGATTCGACAGCGTGGGCAGGATCAGACCGATGGTGCGGGTGCTGCCCGAACGCAGGCTGCGGCCCACGCGGTTCGGCCGGAAGCCGGCCCGCTTGGCCACGTTGCGGATGTGCGCCAGCGTGTCGGGATGGACGATGTCCGGCTGGTTGAACGCGCGCGAAACCGTCGCCGGGGATACCCCGGCCTTGCGGGCCACTTCGATGATTGAAAAGCGGGGCGACGGGCGCGTTGCCATATCTATATTGCTGTCTGTTTACTGAAAACGATTTCATCTTACAAGACAAATATGACCTTTGTATTGCACGGGTTTGCGCTATGCTGATAACGACGCAACAACACAAAGCCATGGCGCGGCACAGTCGGATTACCCGGGAAAACATGATGTTTTCGGTGTTTTTCCTAATTGACGCGGCGCGCACAATGGCTGGGATCGGTCCGCTGGAACTCGTGGCAAATAGGTCACGGGATCAGCAAGGGCAGACCCTCGGTCAAGGGGACCGGGTGCGTAGTTCAGCTGCCGCGCGTGATGCGCGACTCCGGTAAAGAGGAAAGGATCATGTCTACTGCCTTAAACAGACTTGGCGCGCTTGAAGCCGCGCACAAGCTGCAACGGCGCGAATTGACCGCGGTGCAACTGGTGCGGGCCTGCTTCGCCCGTATCGAGCAACGCGAAAACACCATCCACGCCTGGACGGCGCTGCAGAAGCAGGCGGCGCTGGACCATGCGGCCGTCCTGGACGGCGGCGCGCTGCGCGGCCTGTTGCACGGCCTTCCCATCGGCGTGAAAGACCTGTTCGACACCGTCGACCTGCCCACGCGCTACGGCTCCCCCATCTATGAACGCCACCGTCCCGGCCTGGACGCCGCTTCCGTGGCGCTGTGCCGCGGCGCGGGCGCCGTCGTGGTCGGCAAGACCGTCACCACCGAATTCGCCACCTATCAGGCCGGCCCCACGCGCAACCCCCGCAACGAGGCCTACACGCCGGGCGGCTCGTCCAGCGGCTCGGCCGCCGCGGTGGCCGACGACATGGTGCCCTTCGCGCTGGGTTCGCAAACCGCGGGCTCGATCATCCGGCCCGCGTCGTACTGCGGCATCGTGGGATTCAAGCCCACGTTCGGCGCCGTGCCGCGCGCGGGCGTGAAAAGCCTGGCCGAATCCCTGGATACGGTCGGCGGTTTCGCGCGGTCGGTGCCGGATGTCGCGCTCTTCGCCTCGGTCATGATGCGCGACGCCCGCATGCTGGACCTGGCCTATGACGGCAAGCCGCGCATCGGCATGTGCCGCACGCTGCAATGGCGGCATGCGCAGGCCGAAACCAAGGAAGCCTTCGCGCAAGCCGCCGCCACGCTGTCGCGGGCGGGCGCGCTGGTCCAAGAGGTGCCGCTGCCGTCGCAAGACTGCATGCTGGTGCAACTGCACGCGGACATCATGGCGTTCGAAGCCTCGCAATCGCTGGCCTACGAGCGCCTGGAGCATGCCAGCCAGCTCAGCCCGAAGATCCAGGCGGTGCTGGAAGCCGGCTCGCAGATCACGGCTGAAGAACATATCAAGAACCTGGCCCGCGCCGAGGAATCGCGCGCGCGCGTGAACGGCTGGTTCCAGGATTTCGACGTGGTGCTGGCGCCCAGCGCAGCGGGCGAAGCGCCGTTCGCCGACCTGGGCACGGGCGACCCGCAATTCTCGCGCGCCTGGACCTTGTTCGGCCTGCCTTGCTTGAACCTGCCGTTCGCGACCGGCCCCCAAGGCCTGCCCGTGGGGCTGCAAGTGATCGGGCAGCGCTACGACGACCATCGCACGCTGGCCGTCGCCGCATGGGTCCACGAGCGCCTGCTGGCCGCCAACGCGCCCGATATCGGCGCCTCCGACATGTGGCCCCGGGGCTGATCGCGCGCAGCTAGCCGCCCGCAGCTAGCCGCCCGCCGCCAACCACGCGTCGCAGAATGCAGAAAGCCCGCCAGGTAAGGCGGGCTTTTTCATGGCCGGGCCGCACGGAAAAGCGGTGTGTCTTCCGGGGCGCGCAAGCCCATGTTTCGGGCTTGCGTCAGGCGCTTTCTTTATGCCGGGATGCGGATCACGCGGCCTCGGCGGCTTCCTGCTCGGCCGCCGTGACGGCGCCCGAGTTGATGTGGCGGTTGACGGCGCTCAGCACGGCCTGGAACGAGGCCGTCACGATGTCGCGGTCGATGCCCACGCCGAAGCCCGTGCTGGATTCGCCGACGCGCAATTCCACGTAGGAGGCGGCGCGCGTGTCGGTGCCGGTGCCGATGGCGTGCTCGTGGTAGTCCATGATGCGCACGGGCACGTCCAGCGCGGCCACGAAGGCCGAGATGGCGCCGTCGCCCTTGCCCGTCACGATGCGGCGTTCGCCGTTGTATTCGAGTTCGGCTTCGATGCTGAAGTGCTGGCCTTCGCCGGCCGACGGATTGCCGTCGATGCGGTGGCGGATCAGCTTCCACGGCGTCTTCTGTTCCAGGTATTCGCGGTTGAAGATGGTGTGCACGTCGTCGGCGGTGACTTCGCGGCCGGTCTCGTCCGTCACGCGCTGGATGGCGCGGCTGAATTCGATCTGCAAGCGGCGCGGCAAGACCAGGCCGTGTTCCTGTTCAAGCAGGTACGACACGCCGCCCTTGCCCGATTGGCTGTTCACCCGGATCACGGCATCGTAGCTGCGGCCGAGGTCGGCGGGGTCGATCGGGAGGTACGGCACTTCCCAGACGGCGTCGGCCTGTTGCAGCGCGAAGCCCTTCTTGATGGCGTCCTGGTGCGAACCCGAAAACGCGGTGAAGACCAGGTCGCCGGCGTACGGATGGCGCGGGTGTACCGGCAACTGGTTGCAGTACTCGGCGCAGCGGCGCACTTCGTCGATGTCGGAGAAGTCCAGGCCCGGGTGCACGCCTTGCGTGTAGAGGTTCAGGGCAAGCGTGACCAGGTCGACGTTGCCGGTGCGCTCGCCGCTGCCGAACAGGCAGCCTTCGATGCGGTCGGCGCCGGCCATGACGGCGAATTCGGCGGCGGCAACCGCGGTGCCGCGGTCGTTATGCGGGTGCACGCTCAGCACGATGCTGTCGCGGCGCGCCAGGTTCTTGTGCATCCATTCGATCTGGTCGGCGTACAGGTTGGGGCTGGTTGCTTCGATCGTGGCGGGCAGGTTCAGCACCATCTTGTGGTCGGGCGTGGGCTGCCAGACGTCAGCGACGGCATCCGAGACTTCCAGCGCGAATTCGGGTTCGGTCGTGCTGAACACTTCGGGCGAGTACTCGTAGCTCCACTTGGTTTCCGGACGCTGCGCGGTGTATTGCTTGATCAGGCGCGTGCCGGCCGTGGCGATGCCCTTGATCTCTTCCTTGGACATGTTGAACACGACCTTGCGGAAGGCCGGCGCACACGCGTTGTACATGTGGACGATGGCTTGCTTGGCGCCCGCGGCGGCTTCCACCGTGCGGCTGATCAGGTCTTCGCGCGACTGGGTCAGCACGATGATGGTCACGTCGTCCGGGATGCGCTTTTCGTCGATGAGCTTGCGCACGAAGTCGAAGTCGGTCTGCGAGGCGGACGGGAAGCCCACTTCGATTTCCTTGAAGCCGATCTTCACGAGCTGTTCGAAGAAGCGGACCTTGCGCTCGACGCTCATCGGCTCGATCAGCGCCTGGTTGCCGTCGCGCAAGTCCGTGCTCATCCAGATCGGCGCCTTGGTGATGCGGCGGCTGGGCCAGGTGCGTTCGGAGAAGTCGCGGGTAAAGGGCGCGAAGGGGACGTATTTGGTAGCGGGGTTGGCAAGCATCATGACTACACCTCGATCGGTTTCTTTTGAATCCCGGGAGCACGACTCTCGGCGGCATTTGTGACCGGATGACGGTCTTGTGCCAGGGGTTGCCGTGATTGACCGGCAGGATTCACAAATAAAAGGGGGAAATCGCGTGTGGCAAGCGTGGTTGCCGAGCTACCACGGGGACACTAGGCCCGGCAACCGATCGGTAGGTATAGCGATAGCGCGGCGAACGAGGAGGAGCGAGCGCGCAGGCCGGCAACCGGAGCGGCGGAGCGTCCGGTGGCAATCGCGAGGGAGGTGCGGTGTGCGGCCATAGGTTGCTAGTCAAACATACTTTGCGCGGGAGCGCAAATAAAAAAGCGCCGGAAAAGCGGGGGCGGAATGCCCCAGCGCTTTCTCCGCCGCGTGTCTATTGCGTCTGCATGTGGCCGTTCTTCACGACTTTACCCAGGCGTTCGCGTTCGCTTGCCGCGAATTCCACGAAGCTGGCGCGCGAGCCGCCGCCGGGTTCGATGCTGCTCTGGCGCAACGCGTCTTGCACCTCTTTCGATTGCAGCGACTTTTCGACCGCCGCATTCATCTTGTCCAGCACGTCGGCCGGCGTGCCGGCGGGCGCGAACAGCCCGGCCCAATGGCCGATGCTGATCGCGGGAAAGCCCGCTTCCGCGGTGGTGGGGATGTCCGGCGCGCTGGCCATGCGCTTGTTCCAGGTGGTGGCCAGCGCTTTCAGCTTGCCGCTCTGGATCAACGGCAGCGTCACGATGCTGGCTTCGGACGTGGCGTCGACCTGATTGCCGATCACGGCGGTTACGCCTTCCGAGCCGCTTTTGTAGGCGATCGGCTCGATCGGCAGGCCCGTCGCTTCTTTCATCATTTCCGCCACGAAATGCGGCGTGCTGCCGTTGCCGGCCGTGGAGAAGGTGATGCGGTCGGTCTTGGCCTGTTTCGCGCGTTCGACGAAGTCCTTCAGGTCCTTGGCCGGATTGGAGGGGTTGGCCACGATGACGGACGGCGTGATCGACAGCAGCGCGACGGGCGTCAGCGCCTCGTCCTTGTAGGGCTGGTCCGAGCGGATCAGGCTGTTGGTGACGGTGCCGTTGCTGCCGACAAGGTAGGTGTAGCCGTCCGCGTCGCTGCGCGCGACGTGGGCCGCGCCCACGACGCCGCCTGCGCCGGGGCGGTTTTCGACGATGACGGTCTGGTTCAGGGTCGTGCCCACCGCTTTCGCGATGATGCGCGCGACCAGGTCGTTGGCGCCGCCCGCGCTGAACGGGGCGACGAAGGTGATGGGCTTGTCGGGCCAGGCGGCCAGCGCGGGTGCGGCGGCGAAAGCGGCCGAACAGGCCACCAGCAGGCCGGCGGCATACCGGACGGGGGTACGGAACATGGGTACAACTCCAGGGGCTGGCTGCGCATCCGGCAGGTCTCGGCTGCCGGTAGCGTTTTACTTGTGTGCGCGGCCGCGGTTGCGCGAGCCTGGAGGGGCCAGTATAGGGCGGGCGGGCTGGCAGGCGACTGAAACAAACAGGCCGCCTGTCGGCGGCCTGGCATCTGGAAAGGGGCTTGCCGCCTAGCGGGCGGGGCCGATGCGCGGTTCGACGTAGCGGTCGCCGCGGGTTTCGCCACGGACCTCGGCGCGGGCCGGTTCCCGGCGGCCGTCGTCACGGGGATCGCGGCTGGGGCGGCTGGCGGAACCTTCCAGGATCTGCGCCTGTTCGGCCACCATGGCGATCTTGCCGATGCGATTGTGGCGAATTTCAGACAATGCGCGGCGCAGATCGCCTACTGTGAAGGGCTCTTGGCGGTCGCCCCAGGTCCAGCGCAGCACGCCCAGCGATTCTTCCGACAGGTTCGGCGCCAGGTCGGCCAGCACGTCGGTGCCGACCGGCGTGGCCGCGCCCGAAGCCAGGCTGGCCGAGAACCAGGCCTTGACCGAGAAAAAGACGATCAGCGACCAGATGCCGGCCACGACCCACCAAAGGTACGGATTGACCTTCTGTGCCATGTCCAGGGTCGGCTGACCCAGGGAATGCAGGAAGTCGTAGTTCATGCGTTTGCCGAAGTCGAGTATCCAGGAGGCGACCAGATACCAGAGGACGACGGCGACAGCGATGACTATCGCGCGCACAACGAGTCGGGGAAGCGCCAATTTGAGCAGGGTCTGGCCGATAAGTCGGCAGTCCTGGCGAACGCTTGCGGGCGAAGTCAGATTCATCATGCAAAATATTGTACCTATGACCCGCCCAATTTTAGAACTGCGACCTGGCCAGCATCTGACGCTGACCCCTCAGCTACAACAATCGATACGATTGTTGCAGTTGTCTACGCTCGACCTGGAGGCCGAGATCTCGCAAGTGCTCGCGGACAATCCGCTGCTGGAGCGTGAAGACGAGTCGCCCGCGACCGAGGCGCAAGCCGAATCCGAACGCGAATCTTCGGTGCAGGACGACGAGCCCGCGGCGGAACGCGAGACGCCGGTGGATGAAATGCCGGGTTCGGGCGGGGTCTATTCGGATGAGGATTCCGGCCCGCCCGAGACGGCGCGCCCGGACACCTTGCGTGAACACCTGCTGGGGCAGCTGATGCTGACGCGCGCGGCGCCCCGCGACGTGGTGCTGGCTGCGCTGCTGATCGACGAACTGGACGAGAACGGCTACCTGGGGTCGCCGCTGGACGAGATCCTGGGCTGGCTGCCCGCCGACACGGAACCCGACATCGACGAGTTGCGCGCCGCGCTGTCCTTGCTGCAATCCTTCGATCCCCCCGGCATCGGCGGACGCGACATGGCCGAATGCCTGCTGTTGCAATTGCGCAACCCCGACCTGACACGACTGCCCGAAGCGGCCGATGCCGCCGTCCTGGCGTGCGCCCGGCAGATCTGCGTGCAGCACCTGCCCTTGCTCGCCACCGGCAACGCCGCCCGCCTCTGTGCGGCGCTGGGTTGCGACGAGGCGACGTTCCGCGCGGCCCATTCCCTGATCCTGCGTCTGGAGCCGCGCCCGGGACGCGCCTGGACGGTGCCGGCAGCCGATTACGCGGTGCCGGACGTCATCGTGCGCAAGACCCGGCGCGGATGGCAGGTCACGCTCAACAGCGCCGCCGTGCCGCGGCTGCAGATCAACGGGTTGTATGCGCAGATGCTGGGCAACCAGAAGGAGTCCGCCCACGCGGGCCTGCATTCCCAGTTGCAGCAGGCCAAATGGATGATCCGCAACGTCGAGCAGCGCTTCGACACCATCCTGCGGGTGTCCCAGGCCATCGTCGAACGCCAGACCGCCTTCTTCAGCCAGGGCCCTTCGGCCATGCGGCCGCTGATCCTGAAGGACATCGCGGGTGAGCTCGGATTGCACGAATCGACCATTTCACGGGCCACAACGCAGAAGTACATGCTCACTCCGTTCGGCACGCTGGAGCTCAAGCGCTTCTTCGGCGCGGGCGTATCCACCGACGGCGGCGACGCCACCTCGGCCACGGCGGTGCAGACCTTCATCCGTCAGATGGTCGCGGACGAGAACCGCGCCAAGCCCTTGTCCGACAGCCAGATCATGCAAAAACTGGCCGATCAGGGGATAGTGATCGCCCGCCGGACGGTGGCAAAGTACCGTGAAGCGCTGCGGATAGCCCCCGCGACGCTGCGCAAGGCGCAAGCCTCGGCGCGCTGAAATAAGGGACGAATCTTTAAGAATTCGTCATTTGTTTCAACGGGTTGCACGACAAAAGTCCGTTGCAAATTTATTGGCGCGAGGGGCTTGTCATTCGTCGGATAATTTTCGATAATCATTCGCATGTACATTTGCGTATGTAATGCCATCACCGAACGCCAAGTCCGCGCCAGCGTGGACGGGGGCGCGACGACGCTGTCCGACCTGCAATTCGAGCTGGGCGTAGCCACGTGCTGCGGCTGCTGTGCGGCAACCGCCGCCGAATACCTGCCGGGCGGCCGCTGCTCCAGCGTATGCGACGTCCGTTCCATCGCCGTTCCGGTCAATGCGCCCGCCGCGCTGGTCGAATCGGGCGCGGCTGCCAACCACAGCAGCTTCCCCATCCCGCTGGTCGCCGCAGGTTAAGCATTGACCGTCTTTCCCGGCTCGCTGCCGTTCTGCAGCGGGCCGCGTCGTTTTCTTCCCGCAAGATCCCCCTCGCTTGACTGAATTCCCCTGGCCCGTGCCGCCCCTTGCTGGCGCCGGATGACGGGTTGCGTCCGGCGGTCGGCGCGCGCAGAATGCCTGCTCCACGCGGCATGCGTGGCGCCCTGCTCCCATGGAATCCCGATGAAGGCCATCACGCCTGCCGTTTCCGCCAGCCCGACCGCCAATGGCGCGCCGGGGATCAGCTGGGTGCCAATCGCCGCATTCTGCTTCTTGTGGAGTTCCGCTTTCGCGGCCGCCAAGATCGCGGTGCGGGATTGTCCGCCGCTGACGCTGCTGACGATCCGCTTCCTGATCGCCGGAGCGCTGATGCTGGGAATCGCCGCGGCCAGCCGCCAGGGGAAATGGCCCAGCGGCCGCGACCTGGCGTCGCTGATCCTGCTGGGCGTGTTGAACAATGCGCTGTATCTGGGCCTGAGCTGGACGGGGATGACCACCGTGTCGTCCGCGTTCACCGCCGTCCTGATCAGCACCAATCCCTTGCTGATCGGCGTGCTGGCCGGACCGGTGCTGGGCGAGCGCCTCTCGTGGCGCAAGCTGGCGGGCCTGTGCCTGGGGCTGGCCGGCGTGGCGTTGGTGCTGCGGTCGCGCCTGAGCGGCATGCAGGAAGACATGCACGGCACCTTGCTGGTCACGGGCGGTCTGGTGGCGCTGGTGGCGGGCACCTTGCTCTACAAGCGCCTGAAGCCGTCGGCAGGGCTGTGGGCGTCGACGGGCATCCAGTCGCTGGCTGGCGCAGTTGCGCTGTTGCCGTTCGCGCTGATGAGCGAGAGCCTGGGCGACGCGCGCCTGACCGCCAGCCTGGCGTGGAGCATGGCCTACATGATCGTGGCCGTATCGATGGGCGGCTACTACTTGTGGTTCATGATTCTTGGCCGCGCCAGCGCCACATCGGCCAGCGCGCTGCATTTCCTGATGCCGCCGCTGGGCCTGTTGTTCGGATGGCTCGCGCTGCGCGAACCGGTGTCGTGGCTGGATCTGCTGGGCATCGTTCCGATCGCCTTCGGCATCTGGTTGACCACGCGCAAAGCCGCCTGATCCGCACGCGGCCACAATCGCGTTTCGGGTTGCCGATATGCAACGCTGCGGCGTTGCGGGAATCCGGGCTGGTTTTTCCTGGTGGGCGACGCGTTCGCACGCAGGACGCGCGCGGATATCGAAAGCGATTCCGTCGCATCGCAGGCGCGCATGGCGCATAACGCCTGACTTGTGCCTGCAAGGCATCAAGTACGCATACTCATTCTCATTGGCTTGTCGCTTTCTTGTAGCGGTTCTAAAGCGGTTTACCAAATGCAGCGCAAGGCTAGGCGCGGCCCTCCGGCTGGTGGTAGTCTGCCGGGGTTGCGTACGCGCGGCATCGTGCGCTCCTTTGTCGCGATGCATTTGCGTCGCGCCTGACTGCAAGGAGTCCATTATGAAAGGCGACAAAACCGTCATCCAGTTCTTGAACAAGCAACTGACCAACGAACTGACGGCCATCAACCAATATTTCCTGCATGCCCGCATGCTGAACCATTGGGGCTTCGACAAGCTGGGCAAGCACGAGTACGAAGAATCCATCGGTGAAATGAAGCACGCGGATCGCCTGATCTCGCGCATCTTCATGCTGGATGGCCTGCCCAACCTGCAAGACCTGCATAAGCTGCTGATCGGTGAAGACGTGCCCGAACTGCTGGCCTGTGACCTGAAGCTTGAACAGGCGGCGCATGCCACCGTCGTGGAAGCGATCGCCCACTGCGAATCGGTGCGCGACTACGTCTCGCGCGATCTGTTCCAGGACATCCTGGACGACACCGAAGAGCACATCGACTACCTGGAAACGCAGATCGACCTGATCGACAAGGTCGGCATCCAGAACTACCTGCAAAGCCAGATGTCCGTGCCCGAATAAACATTCCGGCCAAAGCAATGGCGCCCCTCTCGGGGCGCCATTTTTTTTGGCCGCATAGCGTGCGCAGCGTGGGGGCTTCCTTTTGCCGCTGGGCCGCCCCAAGGCAAAAGCGCCCCCTCGGGGGGCAGCAAGCACGCGTAGCGTGCGCAGCGTGGGGGCATTCTTTTGCCGCTGGGCCGCCCCAAGGCAAAAGCGCCCCCTCGGGGGGCAGCAAGCACGCAAAGCGTGCGCAGCGTGGGGGCTTCCTTTTGCCGCTGGGCCGCCCCAAGGCAAAAGCGCCCCCTCGGGGGGGCAGCAAGCACGCAAAGCGTGCGCAGCGTGGGGGCTTCCTTTTGCCGCTGGGCCGCCCCAAGGCAAAAGCGCCCCCTCGGGGGGCAGCAAGCACGCAAAGCGTGCGCAGCGTGGGGGCTTCCTTTTGCCGCTGGGCCGCCCCAAGGCAAAAGCGCCCCCTCGGGGGGCAGCAAGCACGCAAAGCGTGCGCGGCGTGGGGGCCTTTTGTTCTTTCTTTTACTGCGGGCGGGCCGGGCATTCGGCCATGGTGCCCCAGGCGCGGTTCGGCGCACAGTACTTGTTGCGCGCGGCCCACGAGCACGACGGGCGGTCGAAGAAGCCTTGCGAGGCGCATTGGGCCAGCTCGCGCTTGAGGGCGTCTTGCCAGCCGGGGGCGCCGGGGCTAAGCGCCGTATTGGGCGGGGGCGGAGGGGCCTGCACCATTTGCGGGGTGCCATAGCCGCCTGCTTGCGTCTGGCCGCCGTTGATGGCGGTGGAGGTGCCGGGCACCTGCAAGTCCAGCGTGCTGACGTCCGACGTGCCCGAGGGCAGCGGCACTTCGGAGGCGGCTGCGATTTCGCGGGCCTGTTCCGGGGTGATGCGTTCGCGCGAGAGCTTCACGGCGGGGTCGCTGACGGTGTCGAACAGCGACACCGTGTTGACCTGCCATTCCCGGTCGGCGGGCTTGTCGGGCACGCCGAGGGTGCCGTCGATGCGGGGCTGCGGAGGCTGCGCCACATAGGGGCGCCCATTGGCGTCCAGGACGGGCTGCTGCGACGCCGCGGCGTCTTGCCCAGGAGCAGGTGCGGCGGGAGGCGCATGCGCCACCAGCCAGTCACCCAATTGAATGCCGCCCCAGGCCGACGCGCCAAGCGCGATCAGGAGCGTTGCGAATAATAAACGCCAAGACATTGCTACCCTCATCTGCCGTGCGGGACCCGAACGGGCCTACGCCTTGTCCCCGAATACCTTGCCGCCGTGTTCGCGCATTGCATGGAATTTCACTTCGGGATACAGGTCCTCGGCTACGCGCAACTGCGCAGGGGAACTGATCAAAAACGCCGCCGCATCGACCACATCATAGGCGATATGAGCCGCATTGGCATCCATGAACTTGCGCAGCGCCTTGGGGTTTTCAGACGTAATCCAACGTGCCATTGTGTAGCGCGAAGGCAGCATCCGAGCGTCCGCGCCGTACTCCGTCTTGAGGCGGTGGGCGACCACTTCGAACTGCAGCTGGCCGATCGCGCCCAGCAGCAGCGAGCCGCCGGCGGCCTCGGGGCGGAACACCTGAATGGCGCCCTCTTCGCCCAATTGGGTCAGGCCGGTGCGCAGCTGCTTGGTGCGCAGCGGGTCCTTCACTTCGACCGCCTGGAAGAGCTCGGGGGCGAAGAACGGCAGGCCCGTGAATTGCAGCGTTTCGCCTTCGGTCAGCACGTCGCCCAGTTGCAGCACGCCGTGGTTGGGAATGCCGATCACGTCGCCGGCATAGGCCTCGTCCAGCAGCTCGCGCCGCTGCGACAGGAAAGACACCACGTTATTGGGGCGCATTTCCTTGTTGGTGCGGGCGACCTTCAAGCGCATGCCGCGCTCGAAGCGGCCCGAGCTGACGCGCACGAAGGCGACGCGGTCGCGGTGCGCCGGGTCCATGTTGGCCTGCACCTTGAACACCACGCCGGTGAACTTGGGCTCTTCAGGCAGCACTTCGCGCTGCAGTGCCATGCGCGGGCCCGGGGGCGGCGCGTGGTCGACCAGCGCGTCCAGCACTTCCTGCACGCCGAAGTTGTTGATGGCCGAGCCGAAGAACACGGGGGTCTGCTTGCCGGCCAGGAACTGCTCGCGGTCGAAGGCGGGCGCCGCTTCGTTGATGAGTTCGATCTCGCCGCTGGCCTGTTCGAACGCCGAGCCGTAACGGCGGGCGATTTCGGGGTTGGCCAGGCCTTCGATGACGTCATCGTTGTCCGAACGGCGCTCTTGGCCCGGGCGGAACACGCGCATGCGGTCGCGGCGGATATCGAACACGCCGCCGAAGGCCTTGCCCATGCCCACCGGCCACGAGAACGGCACGGCGTCCATGCCCAGGTGGCCTTCGATTTCCGACAGCAGTTCCAGCGGCTCGCGCACTTCGCGGTCCATCTTGTTGATGAACGTGATGATGGGCGTGTTGCGCGCGCGGCAGACCTGCAGCAGGCGGATCGTCTGCGGTTCGACGCCGTTGGCGGCGTCGATCACCATCAGCGCGGCATCCACCGCCGTCAGCACCCGGTAGGTGTCTTCGGAGAAGTCCTGGTGGCCCGGGGTGTCGAGCAGGTTGATGACGCAGTCGCGGTATTCCATCTGCATCACCGAGGACGCCACGGAAATGCCGCGTTGCTTTTCGATTTCCATCCAGTCGGACGAGGCGTGGCGGGACGCTTTGCGCGCCTTGACGCTGCCGGCGATCTGGATCGCGCCTGCGAACAGCAACAGCTTTTCGGTCAGCGTCGTCTTGCCCGCGTCAGGGTGGGAAATGATCGCGAACGTTCGGCGCCGCGCAACTTCTTGAGGGATATTCATGGTCGGAGGATTGTACTTAACGCCGCTTGTTAGGCCGGCGCGGTCCGGCTGCTTGCATGAAAAACGCGGGGCACGCGCCGTTGCCGGCGCGTGCCCCGCGCATGGGGATTCAGGAATGGCGGCGGAACGACGCCAGGAATACGCCGGCCAGGATGAACAGCGACCCGAAGGTGCGGTTCATCCAGCGGATGTGCTTGGCGTCGCGCAGCATGCGCAGCACGCGCGCCGCCAGCAGCGTGTACACGCCCATGGCGACCAGGTCGGTGAAGGCCAGCGTGCCGGCCAGCGCCGCATACTGCGGCGTCAGCGGCAGAGCCGGGTCCACGAACTGCGGCACCACGGCCAGCAGGAACACCGTGCCCTTGGGGTTCATGGTGTTGATCAGGAATCCGCGCATGACGAGATCCCGGATCGAGGCCTGCTTGGGGTCGCCCGCATCCACCGCGACGGGCGCGGCATCCGTGCGGATCTGGCGCACGCCCAGGTAGATCAGGTAGGCCACGCCCAGGTACTTGACCACGTTGAAGGCCATTTCGGACGTGGCCAGCACCGCGCCCAACCCCACGGCCACGACGACGAACTGGAACAGGATGCCCATGATGAGGCCGGCCGTGTTCCAGTAGCCGCGTGCGAAACCGTACTTCAATCCAGAGGACATCGCGGAGATCGCGCCCGCCCCGGGTGAGAACGAAATGGCCCAGGAGGCCAGGAAGAACGTCAACCAGGTGGATAAGGGCATGATGGCGCGGGTCCTTGGATCGCAGGATTCGGGGTGGCGGTGATATTACCTGCTGCGTGTTACTTGCTGCCCAGCAACGCTGCGCGCGGGCCGCCTGCCGGACGGCCCTGGGCCGGGCGGGAAGCCCCTTCCGGACGGCGCTGGCTTTGCTGCGGGCGGCTTTCGCCGCGGCCGGCGTGGGCCGGACGGTCAGCGGGCTTGCCGTCGCGCGGACCGCCATTGCCGCGGCCTTCGCCGCCGGCACGGGCGGGGGCCGGGGCGCGGCCGCCTGCGGCGGCGCGGGGCTGGCCTTGGGCGGGACGCGAACGGCCGGCGCCGGCATTGCCGCCACCGTTGCCGCGGCCGGCGTTGCCGCCACGGCCGCCGCCGCCATTGCGGTTGCCGCCGCGCGGGCTGCGGGCGTCTTCATCGCGTTCCTGGCGCTCGAACGCGGCGGCGCTGGTGGGCGACGGGGTCCAGCCTTCGATGGGCTTGCGCTCGATCGTCTTCTTGATCAGGCGCTCGATGTCCTTCAACAGCTTGATTTCGCTGTTGTCGACCAGCGAGACCGCGGCGCCGGTGGCGCCGGCGCGGCCGGTGCGGCCGATACGGTGGACGTAGTCTTCCGGCACGTTGGGCAGTTCGAAGTTCACGACCTGCGGCAACTGGTCGATGTCCAGGCCGCGGGCGGCGATGTCGGTCGCGACCAGCACCGTTACGGTGCTGTCCTTGAAGCCGGCCAGCGCGCGGGTGCGGGCCGACTGGCTCTTGTTGCCGTGGATCGCGGCGGCGGTCAGGCCGTCCTTGACCAGCTTTTCAGCCAGGCGGTTGGCGCCGTGCTTGGTGCGCGTGAACACCAGCACCTGGTGCCAGCCGCTTTCGCGGATGATGTGGCTGATCAGGTCGCGCTTGTGGTGCTGTTCCACCATGTGCACCGTCTGGGTGACCAGTTCGGTGGCGGTATTGCGCGGAGTGACCGAGACTTCGCCCGGGTTGTTCAGGACGCCGCGCGCCAGCGTGCGGATCTCTTCGGAGAACGTGGCCGAGAACAGCAGGTTCTGGCGTTGCTTGGGCAGCAGTGCGAGAATCTTGCGGATGTCGCGGATGAAGCCCATGTCCAGCATGCGGTCGGCTTCGTCCAGCACCAGGATTTCCACGCCCGACAGGTCTACCGTCTTCTGGCCGCAGTGGTCCAGCAGGCGGCCCGGGGTGGCCACCAGGATGTCCAGCGGCTTGCGCAGCGCGGAGATCTGGGGGTTGATATTGACGCCGCCGAACATCACCATGGACGTCAGCGAGGTGTACTTGCCGTAGGTCTGCACCGATTCCGCGACCTGCGCGGTCAGCTCACGCGTCGGGGTCAGGATCAGGCAGCGGGGGCGGCCGGGCTTGCGCAGTTCCGGCTTCTGCTGCATCAGCAGGTGCAGGATCGGCAGCGTGAAGCCGGCGGTCTTGCCGGTGCCGGTCTGTGCGGCGGCCAGCAGGTCGCCGCCTTTCAGCACTTGCGGAATGGCTTGGGCTTGAATGGGGGTGGGTGCGGTGTAGCCGGTATCGGCAATGGCGCGCAACAGGGAATCAGCCAGCCCGAGGTCGGCAAAAAGGGAAGAGGTAGTCAAAACAACTCCAGCGGCAGCCCGTCGCTCAAGTTGAGAGACTCCAATCCAGGCGGACGAATAAGGAGAAAAGGGAAGCGCCCTGATGGGCGAAGCTTGGCAGCGAAGGGCCTAGCGGACGTGTGCAGATTGGCAAAGCACACGGCGTGATTGTAGCTGATGTGGCTCCGCAGCACCGGTGGAATTTTCGCGATGCAGTATCACCAAGTAACATATTGCATCGCCTATGCACGAAATAAGTGTTTTCCCTAGGCGGCACTCCCTATAATCCGTGCGCTTATATCCATTTGAAGAATAAAGGATCTCTATGAAGAAGTCGGCATTAGTGGGTGTCGTTGTTGTCCTGGGCGCGGTGTGGACCGGCACGGCCTGGTACACGGGCCAGAAGGCCGAGGACTTCGTGAACCAGTCGATCGCGACCGCCAATGACAGCCTGAAGACGTTCAGCGACAAGTGGGGCATCGCCTCCAAGGTCGAACTGGTGTCGTTCGAGCGCGGCGTGTTCTCGTCCACCGCGCGCTACCGTGTGAAGTTCACCCCGCCCGCCGCCGAAGGCAAGCCGGCCGAAGAGCGCGATGTGCTGTTCGTCGAGCACCTGAGCCACGGCCCCCTGCCCCTGTCCAACCTGAAGACCGGCGCCTTCATGCCGGCCATGGTGGCCAGCGACTTCGCGCTGGAAGAGACCCCGGCCGTCAAGGAATGGTTCGCCGCCGCCAAGGGCGCCACGCCGCTGACCGGCCACTACAGCGTCAGCTACGCCAAGAACATCACGGGCAAGTTCAACCTGGCCCCGGTGGAAGTGGCCAAGGGCGACACGAACCTGAGCTTCTCGGGCATGACCGGCAACGTCGAGTACGCCACGGGCACGAAGCACGGCGTGTACGACCTGAAGACGGACAAGCTGGTGCTGTCCGGCCAGTCGGACAACAGCGACATCGTCAGCATGGCCCTGCAGGGCATCACGCTGACCAGCGACATGACGCCGGCGTCCAACGGCATGTACGTGGGCAGCCAGAAGGTGACGTTCAAGGATTGGACGATCACGTCCAAGGAAAAGCCGCCTGTCCAGTTCAAGGACACCACGATCGCCGTCGACGTGACGGAAGCCAATTCGCTCATGGGCGCCAAGATGGCTCTCGACTTTGGCATGATCAACGTGCAGGCCAAGGACATGGCGGGCATGAAGCTGGCCATCGACGTGCAGAAGCTGGACTCCAAGGCGTTCAAGGCGCTGAACGACGTCTACGAAGCCGCTTCGCGCCGCATGGTGCAAAGCAAGGGTGAAGAGCAGTCGCCCCAGTTCACGCCGGAAGAGCAGCAGATCGTCAAGACCAACGTCGAACTGCTGCTGGCCGGCAACCCGACGCTGGCGGTGTCGCCGCTGGAAGTGCGTACGGCCAACGGCACGTCCACGTTCAACCTGAACCTGGATCTGGCCAAGCCGGCTTCGATGGACGGCGCGTTCGCGGATACGCTGACGCAAGCGGTGCGCAAGCTGGACGCCAAGCTGGTGCTGTCCAAGGGCAACCTGACCGACCTGATGGCCATCGAGCCGCAGACGCGCGGCGTGCCGGCCGAGCAAGCCGCGCAGACCGCCAAGGGCCAGGCCGAAATGGTCGGCACCATGGCGGCCGCGATGGGCATGGCCAAGATCGAGAACAACAACATCGTCTCGTACCTGAACTACGCCGACGGCCAGGTCGACTTCAACGGCAAGAAGATGCCGGTCGAGCAGTTCCTGATGATGGTCATGAGCGGCGCGATGGGTGGCGCGCGCTAAGGCGCGGGCACGTCAAGCCACGCAACGGTAAAAGCCGCCGCGCCGATGGGCGCGGCGGCTTTTTTTATTGCCGCAGTGTTTCAGAACGGCAAGGCGCCCGCCGCAAGTTCGCCGTTGCGCAGCACCGCCACATGGAAGCGCCTGTCGGCCGCCTTCAAGATGTCTTGCGTCGGGTCGCCCTGCACCAGCAGCAGGTCGGCGATCTTGCCGTCGGCGACGGCGCCGTGCTGGTCCATGCCCATCAGGTCATGGCCGCGGGACGTGCCGGCGATCAGCGCGTCCACCGGCGTCATGCCGAACTCCACCATGTAGGCCAGCTCCATGGCGTTTTCGCCGTGCAGGTTGAACGGCGTGCCGGCGTCCGTACCCATCGCGATCCGGCCGCCGGCCTTGTAGTACATCTGGAACGATTCGCGGTGGCGCTGTTCCACCGCGCGCGCCTTTTCCACCGCGTAGGCGGGAATGCCGTTGTCGGCGTTGGCGATGATGTTGCGCACCGCGGCGATGGTGGGCACCAGGTACGTCTGGGCCTCCAGCATTTCGCGCAGGCAGTCGTCGTCCATGAAGATGCCGTGCTCGATCGAATCGATGCCGGCGCGCACCGCGTTCAGGATGCCTTGCGTGCCTTGGGCGTGGCTGGCCGTGCTTTTGCGGAAGCGCTTGGCTTCGTGCACGCCCGCCTTCAGTTCGTCGAAGCTGTAGTGCGCGTCCATTGGGCTGACGCCGGGCGTCATGACGCCGCCGGTCGCCATGATCTTCACGAGGTCGCAGCCGGCGTGCACCTGTTCGCGCACCGCCTTCACCACGTCGTCACAGCCGTCGGCGATGCGGCCGATGCGGTTGCCGTGGCCGCCCGTCATGCAGATGATGCGTCCCGACGCCTTGATGGTGGGGCCGGGGAACACGCCGCGCGCGATCGCGTCGCGCACGCCGAATTCCAGATAGTCTTTGCCGCCGCAGTCGCGCAACGCCGTGACGCCGCCGCGCAGGCTGGCCTGGGCGTTCTCCAGCGCGGTCAGCGTGATCTGGGCAGGGCCCTGTTTGCTCAACTGCGCATTGGGGTCGGCGCCGCCGGTGTAGACCAGGTGGACGTGGCAGTCCGCCAGGCTGGGCATCAGGGTCATGCCGGCCGTGTTGACCCGCGCGCCGGCGTAGCCGTCGAATTCGCCCGCTGGCGCCACGCGTGCCACCCGCTGGCCTTCGACCAGCACGCCGTGGCCCTGCAGCGTCTTGCCTTCGCCGTCGAATACCTGTCCGCCGATGAAGAGGGTCTGTCGTGTCGCCGTCATGTCTCGCTCCGGTTGCGCTCGGGTGTCAGCCTTCCACCACGTCCAGCCCTTCGCGGGACATGGATTGCAGGCGGGGCATCAGGCCAAGCAGGTGTTGGCTATAGGGGTGTTGCGGGTGGTCGAACAGGCTTTCCGTTTCGGCCACTTCCAGCAGTTCGCCGTAGCGCATCACGCCGACGCGGTCGCACATCTGGCGGATCACCGGCAGGTCGTGGCTGATGAACAGCATGGTCAGGCCGAGTTCTTCCTGCAGGTCTTTCAGCAGGTTCAGGATCTGCGCCTGGATGGACACGTCGAGCGCGGAGGTGGGTTCGTCGCAGATCAGGAAGCGCGGGCGCGTGGCCAGTGCGCGGGCGATGCAGATGCGCTGGCGCTGGCCGCCCGAGAACTCGTGCGGGAAGCGCTCGGCCGCCCGGTCGCCCAGGCCCACCACGTCCAGCAGGTCGGCCACGATGCGGCGGGCCTCGGCCTCGCTTGCCGCCAGCTTGTGGAAGCGGATGGGTTCGGCCACGATGTCCAGCACGCGCATGCGCGGGTTGAGCGACGAGAACGGATCCTGGAAGATCATCTGGATCTGGCGCCGGAACGGATTGAGCTGCTTTTCGCCCTTGAGCGCGGTCAGGTCCGTGCCGCCGAACGTGACCGACCCTTCCGATGGCGTGTACAGCCCCGAGATCAGCCGCGCCACGGTGGACTTGCCGGAGCCGGATTCGCCCACCAGTCCGAAGACCTCGCCTTCGCCGATCGAGAAGTTCACGCGCTTGACCGCGTCCAGCGTGCGCTGGTTGCGCTTGAAGAGCGCGCTCTTGAGCACGAAGCGCATGGACAGGTCACGCACCTGCACCAGCGGGCCTTCGGTATGCGCGCCGAAGTCGCGCCGCTGGCCCAGCCAGTGCGTAGCCAGGTCCAGCGGCTGCGACGGCGTCTTCACGTCTTCGATGTAGGTGACCAGCGGAAAGCGCTTGAGCTTGATGTCAGGGCGCGGCACGGCCGAGATCAGGCTGCGGGTGTAGGGGTGGTCGGGGTCACCCAGGATCTTGGCGGTGGGGCCTTGTTCGACGAGCTTGCCGTGATACAGCACCGCCACGCGGTCGGTCACGTCCGCGATCACGCCCATGTCGTGCGTGATGATGATCATGCCGACCTGTTCCTCGCGGCACAGCTTCTTCAGGAGGTCGAGGATCTGCGCCTGGATGGAGACATCCAGCGCGGTGGTGGGTTCGTCGGCGATGATGACTTCGGGCTCGCAGCACAGCGCCAGCGCGATCACCACGCGTTGCCGCATGCCGCCGGAGAACTGGTGCGGGTATTGCTGCACGCGCAGTTCGGGCTGGTCGATGCCGACCTGAACCAGCAACTGCACCGCGCGCTTCTTGGCTTCGGCATGCGACAGGTTCAGATGCACCTGCATGGTTTCGACCAGCTGGCTTTCCACCGTCTGCAAGGGGTCCAGCGAGGTCAGCGGATCCTGGAAGATCATGCCGATGCGGCGTCCGCGCACTTTGCGTTTCTGCGCCGGCGTCAGCGTGTCGATGCGTTCGCCGTTCAGCAGCACCGAGCCGCCAGCCAGCCGCCCGGGCGCTTCCAGCAAGCCGATCACCGCGTTGCCGATGGTGGACTTGCCCGCGCCGGATTCGCCGACCACGCCCAGGATCTCGCCTTTTTCCAGGGACAGCGATACGCCGTCCACTGCCACCAGCGTGCCGCGGCGGCTGGGGAATTCGATGCGGATGTCTTCAATGTTCAACAGGGCCATGACGTCCTCAGCGCAGCTTGGGGTTGAGCGCGTCGCGCAGCCAGTCGCCCAGCAGGTTGACCGATAGCACCAGCGCCACCAGCGCAATGCCGGGGAAGATCGATATCCACCACATGCCCGAGAACAGGTAGCTGTTGCCGATGCGGATCAGCGTGCCCAGCGATGGCGATGTGACCGGCACGCCCACGCCCAGGAACGACAGCGTGGCTTCGGTGATGATGGCGATCGCCAGGTGGATGGTGGCGATCACCAGCACCGGGCCCATGACGTTGGGCAGGATGTGGCGGCGCAGGATGGTGATGGGGCCGATGCCGATGAGGCGCGCGGCCTGCACGTATTCCTTGTTGCGCTCCACCAGGGTCGAGCCGCGCACGGTGCGTGCGTATTGCACCCAGCCCGAGATGCCGATGGCGAAGATCAGCACATACAGCGCCAGCTGGTCGTGCATGTCGCGCGGCAAGAGGCCGCGCGCCACGCCGTCGATCAGCAGCGCGACGAGGATGGCGGGAAACGACAGCTGCACGTCCGCGATGCGCATGATGAAACTGTCGATGCGCCCGCCGGCGTAGCCGCTGATAAGGCCGAGCGTCACGCCCAGCACCATCGAGAACAGCACCGAGGCGAAGCCGACCAGCAGCGATACGCGCGACCCGTACAGCACGGCCGACAGGATGTCGCGGCCCTGGTCATCGGTGCCCAGCAGGAAGTCGGGGCTGCCGCCCTCTTCCCAGGCCGGCGGCGTGTTGGCGTCCATGATGCTGAGCGACGCCAGGTCGAAGGGGTTGTGCGGCGCGACGACGGGCGCGAACAGCGCGCCCAGCAGGATGGCCAGCGTGACGGCCGCCGCCGCGATGGCGCCGGGCGACCGCTTGAAGCTGTGCCACAGGTCGCTATCGGCGGCGCGGGCGAAAAAGGGAGCGATGCGAGCAATCATGTTGAATCCCTTATTTGCTCTGCACGCGCAGACGGGGGTCGACGGCGAAATACAGCAGGTCGACGACCAGATTGATGACGACGAACATGAACGCGATCAGCACCAGATAGGCGGCCATCACCGGGATGTCCACCATGCTGATCGCCTGGATGAACAACAGTCCCATGCCGGGCCACTGGAACACCGTTTCCGTGATGATGGCGAAAGCGATGATCGACCCCAGCTGCAGCCCGGTGATGGTGATGACGGGCACCAGCGTGTTCTTCAAGGCATGGCGGAAATTGATCAGGCGTTCCGGCAGGCCGCGGGCGCGCGCGAACTTGATGAAGTCGGCGCGCAGCACCTCCAGCATCTCGGCGCGCACCAGGCGCATGATGAGCGTCATCTGGAACAGCGCCAGCGTGATGGCCGGCATGATCAGCGCCAGCCAGCCCGACTTGGTCAGGAAGCCGGTCGTCCACCATCCCAGGCTGACGACGTCGCCGCGCCCGAAGCTGGGCAGCCATCGCAGCTGCACGCCGAACACCAGGATCAGCAGGATGCCGATCAGGAACGTGGGCAGGGAGATGCCGGCCAGCGAGATCGCCATGAAGGCCTTGGACAGGATGCCGTGCCGCTTGAGCGCGGTGTAGATGCCCATGGGGATGCCGAGGGCCAGCGCCATCACGGCGGACACGAACGACAGTTCCAGCGTGGCGGGCATGCGCTCTTCAAGCAGTTCGCTGACGGGCCGGCGCTGGCGGTACGAGATGCCGAAATCGCCCTGCACCGCATTGCCGACGAAGCGCGCGAACTGCACCACGAAGGGATCGTCCAGGCCGAGTTCGACGCGCAGCTGCGCGCGTTGTTCAGGCGTGGTGTCCTGGCCGACCATGCTGGCGATCGGGTCGCCCACATAGCGGAACATGGAGAACGCGATCAGCGCCACCGTCAACATCACCAGCACCGACTGGATAAGCCGTTGCGCAATAAAGGAAAGCATTATCGGGTGCCCTCGTTTGCAGATAACGCCGGGCCGCGCGTCCGTTGATGACGGGAAGCGGGGCTGGGCCGGGCGCGCCCGGGCGGATCTCGCCGCCCGGGGCTCACATCGTCAGTCAATCGCCGCAAGGGGTTGCGGCAACGCGCTACGGCAAGGGTTTACGGCAACACCACGTCGCGCAGGTCGAGCACGTCGTCGGCGCGCTGGATGACCTTGATGTTGTCCTTCACGCCCCAGGACATCGGCTGCTGGTGCAGCGGCAGATAGCCGAAGTCCGTGCGCACGATCTCGAAGGCTTCCTTGATCATGGCATTGCGCTTGGTCTGATCGGTTTCGACGCCGATCTTGTTGGTCAGGTCGTCGACCTTTTTGTTGCAGTAGCCGCCCAGGTTGAACTGGCCGGCCGCCGTCTTGGCATCGCGGCAGGCCGCCAGGTTCAGCAGCGCGTTGTGCGCATCGGTAGAGCTGGGCGTCCATCCCAGCATGTACATGCTGGTCTGGTTGCCCGCCTGCAGCAGGATCTTGCCGAAGTACTTGGACTTGGTCTGCGCCAGCAGGTTGATCTTGATGCCGACGCGGGCCAGCATGCCGGCGACCGCCTGGCAGACCTTTTCGTCGTTGACGTAGCGGTCGTTCGGGCAGTCCATCGTGACCGTGAAGCCCTTGGGGTAGCCCGCTTCGGCCAGCAGCTTCTTGGCGCGTTCGGGGTCGGGCTTGTACGGCGCGCCGTAGGAATCGGAATAGCCGTTGATGGCGGTGGCCACCAGCGAGCCCAGCGGCTTGGCCGCGCCGCGCATGATCTTCTCGTTGATGGCCTTGGTGTCGACGGCCAGCACGACGGCTTCGCGCACCTTGGCGTCCTTGAAGGGGTTCTTGCCCTTCACGTCCGAGAACAGCAGTTCGTCGCGGTCCTGGTCCATGCCGATGAAGATGGCGCGCGCTTCCGGCGCGGTCAGCGGCTTGACGCCCTTGGCGTCCTCCAGGCGCTTCCAGTCTTGCACCGGCACGGGCTGCACCAGGTCCATTTCGCCGGAGATCAGCGCGGCCACGCGGGTGGCTTCCTGCGTGATCGGCTGGAAGATGACTTCGTCGACGTTGGTCTTGATGCCCTTGTTCCAGTAGCCGTCATAGCGCTTGAGCACCGTCTTCACGTCGGGCTGGCGCGAGACCAGCATGAAGGGGCCGGTGCCGTTGGCGTTCAGGTTGGCGTAGTTGCCCTGGTTGTCGCCCTTGACGTTGGTGGCCTCGGTGGTCTTGTTCTTCTCGGCCCACGTCTTGCTCATGATGTACAGGAACACCCATTCGCGCGGCAGGATGGGGTTGGGCGTGGGGGTGATGACTTCGATGGTGTAGTCGTCCACCTTCTTGATGTCGGAGGCCTTGGCGCCGTAGCCCTTCATGTCGGAGCCGGGCGTCAGGCTGCGCTTCCACGAAAAGATCACGTCGTCCGCGGTGAAAGGCGAACCGTCATGGAACTTGACGCCCTTGCGCAGCTTGAACACCCATTTGGTCGGCTCGGGGTTTTCCCAGCTTTCGGCCAGCAGCGGGGTGAGTTTCAGATTGCCGTCGTAGCCGGCCAGGGTCTCGTAGATGTTGCCCTGGAAACCCAGCGTGAAGGTTTCGTTCAAGGCCATCGGATCCATCGAGGTGGCGTCGCCTTGATAGGACCAATGGAACGTCTTGGCGGCCGCGCCGGCGCTGAAGGCCAGCGATGCCGCAACAGCAGCCGCCAGCGCAGCTTGCTTCAGGTGGGGAAAAGTACGCATAGCCCTCATGCTCCGTGTGGTGCGCGGATCGCGCGACAGAAGTGACAGGGCCCCGGCCCCATCGGGATCCGGGGCATGGCGTTGCTGCTTACGACGAAAGACGGCGCGGGGACGGGTGGCGCGTGGCGCGGACTGCGCACGGGCCATTGAGGGCGATGCCGGGAATCACTGCCGAAGACTTCGACTTCACGATAGACCCAACCCCTTGTGAATGTCATGGCGGGGACGGACCGCGCCGATGCAGAACGAATCTTATAGATCCATTCGTTTAAGCGTCAATCGGTTTGGATTGGGGTTAGTACTTGCTTGCCGCCGGCGTTGAATGGTGCGTTCAAGGCCTGGGGCGGCGAAGGGGTCAGGCGTCTGGCCGAGGCGTGGCGGCAAGGGTTTGCGCCAACGCGTGGACGATGCGCTTTCTGCGGTCGCTGTCTTCGTAGTGCTTGCCCAGCGCCGACCATTCCGGGCGGCTGCGCGCCTCTTTCAGCGCGTCGGGCAACGGGCCCTTCTGCCAGGCTTCGTCATCCGGAAGGGCTAGTTTCAATGGTTCGCGCGCGGCATGGCCGCGGCGCTCCAGCGCGTCGATCAACTGGCGCTGGCGCAGGGCCAGCAAGCGCAGCACGGCGTCGTCCACGCTGATCTCGCGCCATCCCCGCAGTTTGCCGGCGACGCGCTTGCCCAGCTTTTCGACGCCCTGCCACAATCCGCCGGCGGCCGCGCCGATCAGCATGCCGGTGCCCAGGCTGAGGCCCGCGCTGAACAGGTCCACCGCCGCGCCCGCCATCGCGCCGGCGGCCACGCCCATGCCCACTTGCACGCCCATGTCTTTCAGCGCCTGCGGATGGAACAGGTCCATGCCCCAGCGTTCGCCTTGCAGCGGCAGCGCGTCGTCGGAAATATCGGACGGGCGGAAGTTGTAGAGCGCCAGCAAGGCGTTCACGCAGGTCTGTTCGCGTTGGCGGACCTGATCGCGCAACTGGTTCGACGTGGCGGCCAGCGCGGCCTCGTCGCTGGCGCTGGACAAGTGCAGCGCCGCGACGTCGACAAGCAGGTCGGCCAGCAGTTCGTAGGCGGCGGCGTGGCGCGCGCGGCGTTGCGCGGACAGGCTGCCGGACAGCCGGGCCAGGGCGTCCGCGTGCCGGTCCAGCAGCACGCCCAGTTTGGCGTACAGCTGCTGTTCGCCGTCCAGCGGGGGCGCGACGGTATCGAACTCCACCACCGCGTGCAGGCCCAGCCGCGCCATCGCGCCACGCCACTCGTCGGCGCGGTGGGCGGGCGCGTTCACGAAATTCAGCACCGGCAGCAGGGGCCGGCCGCAAGCGGCCAGGATGGAGAGTTCGTCGCGATGCTTGCCCAGCACGGGGTCGCGGGCGTCGATCACGTACAGCGCGGCGTCGCAGTCCAGCATCTTCGTCAGGACGCGGGCCTCCTGTTCGTAGCGGCCGTGCGCTTCGGGGGTGTCCAGGAAGCGGCGGATGCGGGCCGGGCCGTCCAGCCGTTCCTCGGGGCCGCCCAGCCGTTCCAGGTATTCCAGCAGCGCGATGCTGTCTTCCATCCCCGGCGTGTCGAACCATTCCAGCACGGCGCGGCCTTCCAGGCGCAGCCGCGCGCCTTCGACGTGGCGCGTGGTGCCGGGCCGGTCGGCGACGTCACCGAATGCGGTGTCGCGCGTGAGGGTGCGCAGCAGCGAGGTCTTGCCGGTGTTGGTGTGGCCCACCACCGCGATCTTGATCACGTCGTCAGCCATTGCCGGACTCCAGCCACGCCAGGGGCGCGGTGGGAGTTTGCAGGATGGCGTCGGCGGCCAGGCCCAGAGCCAGCAGCCGTTCGCGCCACAAGGCGGCGCGCGCGCCGGCGCCGGAGGCCGCGTCGGAGCCAGTGCCGGAGCCCGAGTCGGAGGCTGGCGCCGTGATGAGCCAGACGCGAGTCGCCTGCGCGTGGGCGGACAGTTCGGCGATCAGGGACAGGGTGCCGCGGTCGGGCGTCTGGCGGGCGTCGCAGGCGATCAGCAGGCGCGAGGCCGCGGCCTGGGCCAGCGCGTCGAGCACGCGGTTGCGCTCTTCGCGGGTGTCCAGGTTGCCGGCCAGCTGGATGCCCGCAGGGATACCGGCGGGCGGCCAGGCCAGGTCCGCGGGCAATTCCAGACCCAGCAGCACGGGCTGCCCGGCAAGGCCGGCCAGAGAGGGCGCGCCCACGCGGGGTTCGTGCAGCGGGTCCACGGGGCGGTCGATGCCGAGGGATTGGGCCGGGGGTTCAAGGCGGTCGCGCAGCGGCGCAAAGCCGGCCAGCGAGGGGTCGATGCGCAAACGGCGCAGGGCGCGCAGCGCGGCGGCCACGCAGAGTGCGCCCGCCAGCAGGCGCGGCAGGATGCCGTAGGCCACCAATACGCCGATCAGCCACAGCGACCACTGCACCTGCGCGTCGGCGGACAGCGTCTGCGCGCCGTCGCTGGCGCGGATGACGGCGGCGTCCGGCATCGGGAAGCTCAGATGCGCGGGCAGCCAGCCGATGGCCTGCGTCAGCCAGACGAAGGTGTCGGGGGCCAGTAGCGTGGTGGCCCAGATGAAGCGGTAGCTGGCCGTGGACAGCACCGTCAGCAAGGCCGCCAGCGCGGCGCACAGGGCCGTCAGCCACAACAGATGGCTGATGGCCCCGAAGAGCCAGCGCAAGGCGCCTGCGCGCGCCAGGAGGTTCAGGAAGGCCTGCGGCACCAAGGCGCCGTCGGGGCCGCGCGATAGCTTGCGGGTGGCCCACAGCCAGAGACGGCCCAGCCCAGTCACGGCCGATGGCCGGAGAAGAAAGCTGGCCAGCCACAGCAGGAAGGTCAGCGCATGCAGCCCGAGCAAGGCGCCCAGCGCCCAGAGCACGTTGACGGGGCGCGACCCGTCGCCCAGCGCGCCCAGAGCCACGCCGATGCCGGATATCAGGGCCAGCGCGAACAACAGGGCCAGGATGCCGCGCGCGTGGCGGCGCCAGGCATCGACCATCGGGGTGAGGTTTTCGCGCTGCGCCAGCAGGTCGGCGCGCGCCAGGATGCGCGCGGGCAGGCCGGCGTCCAGCTGCCGCACGCGGCGGACGGCGTCGGCGTCGTCCAGTGGGCCCCAGTGTGTTTCGCGCAGGCGGATGAGTTCGGCCAGCCAGTGCGCGCGCAGCGGGTGCGGGGCGGCGGGGCCGGCCAGGAATTCGGAATCGCGAGAGGGCGAAGGCGGCATCGCGTCGGGGCAAGCGCGGTCGGACCGCGGTGTCGGGCCGCTAAGGGCGATGCGCCATTGTAGACCGCGCGGGTCGGGAAACGGGGCCGGACGGGCGCCGTTCAGTGGCGGCGGCGGGCGCTACGGTACTGGCCGGGCGTGACGCCGACGGCGTCGCGGAACACCCGCGACAAGTGGCTGGCGTTGCCGAAGCCGCTGGCCTGCGCGATGCCGGCCAGGTCGCCCTTGCCGGCCGCCAGCAGGCTGCGGGCGTGCGCCAGGCGGCGTCCGCGCACCCAGGCATGCGGCGGTTCGCCGAACGAGGTGTGGAACATGCGCGCGAAATGGTAGGTGGACAGCGCGGCGATGCCCGCCAGCTGGTCCAGCGTCAGGGGCTCGTGCAAGTGCGCATCCACGTAGTCCATGATGCGCCGGCGCACGGCGGGCGCCAGGCCGCCGCGGGCGGGCGGCGTGGCCTTGCGGGCCACGCCCTGGTTCAGCAGATGGTGCAGCACGGTTTCCGCCGCGCTGCTGGCCGCCAGCCGGTCCGCCGGCTGCGCCCAGTCGGTGCCCAGCAACTGGCGGCACACATCGATCAGCGAGTCGTCCTGGATGTAGGTGCGGTCGCGCAGTTCCAGCGTGCGGGGCTCGCAGTCCAGCCGCATGACGGCTTCGCGCGCCAGCCGTTCGGGCGCGATGTACAGGTGCAGGAAATGCACGGTGTCGTTCATGCACCAGCGCGAATAGTGTTCGGCCGGCAGCACGCAGAACTTGCCGGCGCCGCCGTGCAGCGTGTCGTGCCCGACGCGGAACGACTTGTCGCCGCCGTGCAGGTACAGGGACAGCGTGTGGTGGCCGGGCATGTCGTAGCCCAGGGTCTCGTTGGCGCTGCGGCCCCATTGCGAAATGGCCATGCCTTCGCCAAGCGGCGAGGCGCGTTCCAGCGTGGCGGTGGAGCGAGACAGTGTGCGGAAGACGGAGAAATCGGCCGGGGCCGAGGCGATGGTGCCCATAGGACTGGAATGCTACTGCGATCTCGCGCGTGCCGCGTGCGCGACCCCGCAAAAACCGCAAGAACCGGCAATCCCGCAGCGAGGCGGCGGCGCACACTCGCGGCCAATGGATCTGCCGCTTGGCCCGCCGTCCGGCCGGTCCGTATCGCGTCCCCTTTTTTCTGCCCATCGCATCGTGAATCTCTTCCTGTATTTCCTGACCGTCGTCATTTGGGGCACCACCTGGATCGCCATCAAGCTGCAACTGGGCGTGGTGGCCATTCCCGTGTCCATCTTCTACCGCTTCGCGCTGGCCGGCCTGGTGCTGTTCGCCGCCTTGCTGCTGACCCGCAAATTGCAGAAGCTGGACCGGCGCGGCCATTGGCTCTGCGTGGGCCAGGGCCTTTGCCTGTTCTGCCTGAACTTCCTGTGCTTCTACACCGCGACGCAATGGATCCCCAGCGGGCTGGTGTCGGTGGTGTTTTCCGCCGCGACGCTGTGGAACGCGCTGAACGCCCGGCTGTGGTTCGGCACCCGCGTCGCGTCGCGCGTGATGCTGGCCGGAGGGATCGGGTTTTCGGGCCTGGTGCTGCTGTTCTGGCCCGAGCTCGTCAGCCAGCAGGCCAGCCACGAAACGCTGTTGGGGCTGGGCTTTGCATTGCTGGGCACGTTCTGTTTTTCCACCGGCAACATGCTGTCGTCGATGCAGCAGCGCGCGGGCATCCGGCCGCTGACGGGCAACGCCTACAGCATGCTGTACGGCGCGGCGATCCTGCTGACGGGTTGCGTGGCGGCGGGCCTGCCATTCCAGTTTGATTCGTCGCCGTCCTATGTCGGCGCCCTGCTCTACCTGGCCATTCCCGGGTCGGTGATCGGCTTTACCGCCTATCTGACGCTGGTCGGCCGCATGGGGCCGGCGCGCGCCGCCTATTGCACGGTGCTGTTCCCCGTGGTGGCGCTTAGCGTGTCGACGGTGGCCGAGGGCTACCAGTGGACGCCGGCGGCCTTTGCCGGCCTGGCGCTGGTGATGTTCGGCAACCTGCTCGTCTTCACGAAATGGTCCCCGTTCATGCGGCGCGCAGCGGCCTGAGGCCGCTGCCGCGGCCTATCGCGCCAGTTGCCGCAGCGCGCCCAGCAAGCGGGCGGTTTCGTCGCTGCGGGTCAGATAGCTGACCGAGGCGCGTGCGATCTGCGTCAGGCCGCGCGCCTGCATGTCCAGCGGCGTGTAGGGTACGCCGTTGCTGCCGATGGTGATGCCCTCGGCCGCCAGCGCGCGTTGCACCGCGCCCGCGTCGTGGCCGGCCACATTGAAGGACACCAGGCCGGACAATTCCCGGCCTTGATCCAGCACGGTGATGCCCGGGATGGCCGCGAGTTCGGCGCGCAGGGACGTGGCGTTCGCATCAATGGTGGCACGGATGGCGGGAAGCCCGATATCCAGCGCTTCCTGCAGGGCATTGGCCAGGCCGCAGCGCAGCGCCAGCGAGTTCTCGGCGGATTCCAGGCGGGCGGCGTCGGGCCGCAACCGGGGCTGGCCGTCTTCGCCCAGCGGGGCCGAATGGGTGTCCACGAAAGCAGGCGTGAGCGCGTCCAGGAAGTCGCGCCGCACATACAGCAGGCCCGTGCCGCGAGGGCCGCGCAAGGCCTTGCGGCCGGCACCGCTCAAGACATCGCAGCCGATCTCGGCCACATCCACGGGCAGTTGACCCACCGCTTGCGCGGCGTCCACGAAATACGGAATGCCATGCTGCCGCGCCACGTGTCCGACGGCGGCGGCGGGATTGATCAGGCCGCCGTTGGCGGGCAGCCAGGTCAGCGCGATCAGGCGCACGCGCTCGTCCAGCATGCTGGCCAGCGCGTCGGCGTCCACGCAGCCGCTGTCGTCCGACGGGATGGTTTCCAGCACCGCGCCGGCGCGTTCCGCGCGCAGCCGCATGGCCGCCAGATTGCCGCCCCATTCGTGGCGGCCGACCAGGATGCGGTCGCCGGGGCGCCAAGGCGCAAGCGCCGCGAAAGCCGCGCCCCAGCCGGGGGAATTGCCGGTGGTGAGAGCGATCTCTTCCGGTTGCGCGTTCAGCAACCGGGCCGCCAGCGTGCGGGCGTTTTCCGTCAGTTCGCGCGAGGCCACGCCGGCCTCCATCGGACCCTGCGCGGCTTCGCGCTGCAGATGGGCGTAGATCGCTTCCAACGTGCCGGCAGACGGCAACGACGAGCCGGCGTGGTTGAAGTGGACACTGGTTTGCGCGCCGGGCGTGCGGGCGCGCAACGCGTCGATGGCGTCTGGGGTCAGAGGGGCTGGCATGGCAGAGGCGCTCAGGCGGGTGTCAAGGCGATGACGGCTTCGATTTCCACCGACACGCCTTGGGGCAGCGACGCCACGCCGACGGCGCTGCGCGCATGGCGGCCGGCATCGCCGAACACCTCCACCATCAGGTCGGACGCGCCGTTGGCGATGGCGCTCTGGCGGTTGAAGTCGGGCGTGCTGGCCACGAAGACGCCCAGGCGCACGACGCGCGCCACGCGGTCCAGGCGGTCACCGGTGGCGGCGGCGATCTGCGACAGGATGCCCAGGCCGGACAACTTGGCGGCTTCGACGCCATCGGCATCGGACACCTGGTTGCCCAACTGGCCCAGATAGCGCGGCTTGCCGCCCTGGCGCGAGATCTGGCCCGAGATGGTGAGCAGGTTGCCTTCCAGGACGAACGGCACGTAGTTGGCGGCGGGGGCGGCGGCGGCTTCCAGGGCGTAGCCCAGTTCGGCCACGCGGCCGGAGATGGTGCGGGTCATGTCGATTCACCTGCAAAAGGGGTTAGCGAAAAGGGGCAAGCTTTGATGCTATCGGCCGCGGCGGCGCCTGACCAATCAATTCTTGCCTTTTGCGCATGAGTAAAACTAATGCGTGCCGAGGCTGCCGGGGGCCGTGTCCGCGGAGTCCGTCGCTTCCGACGCGGCGCGGGCCAGCCAGTCGTGCAAGGCCTGCGCCGCGGGCGGCAACGCGCCGCGCGGGGCGACGAACCACCAGCCGATGCGGGGATCTTCCAGCACCGTGCCGGGCAAGGCGTCCACCAGCGCGCCGCTGGCCAGGTGCGGAGCGATCAGCCGATGCCGTCCCATGGCCAGGCCCTGGCCGGCCAGCGCGGCCTCGACGACGATGTTGTAGTCGTGCAGGTGCACGGTCTGGGCGCGGCCCAAGTCCATGCCGAAGCGCCGCGACCAGGCGTCCCATTCAAAGGGCTGTTTGGCGTGCGAGGCGAGCAACGGGTGGCGCAACAGGTCGTCCGCCGTGCGCGGACGCTTGCGGCCGGCGACGAGGCCGGGCGCGCACACGACAGACAGCCGTTCGGCCATCAGCAGCCGGGACGCGACGCCGGGCCAGCCGCCGCGCCCATAGCGGATCGCCACGTCCACTTCGCCGCCCGCCACGTCGGCCAGGCCGATGTCGGTTTGCAACTGCAGGTCGATGTCCGGGTGCGCGGCGGCGAACGCCGGCAGGCGCGGGGCCAGCCAGCGCGTGGCGAACGACGCCAGTAATCCGACCTTGAGCGTGGTGCGCGCCGTGTCCGGCGCGCGGATGGCGTCGGTGCCCTGGCGCAGCAATTCAAAGGCGGCATGCACCTGTTCGAAATAGGCCTGCCCCGCGGGCGTCAGCGCCACGGCGCGCGTGCGCCGTTCGAAGAGCGCCACGCCCAGTTCGCTTTCCAGCCGCTGGATGTGATAGCTGACCGCGCTCTGCGTGACGAAAAGCTCTTGGGCCGCCAGCGAAAAGCTCAAGCGCCGCGCCGCCGCTTCGAAGGCGCGCAGAGAGACGAGGGCAGGCAGGGATCGCGTGGAACGCATGGGGGCGGGTGGCGGAAAGCGTCGGGACCGGATGCGCGTCATCCTACGCGTTGTGGACCGCAATGCAAAAAGCCCGCAAACACGTTGCGGGCTTTTTTAAGGGTACTGCGGGTAGTGCTTGTCCTGCTTGCCGTGCGGATGAACATTGCACGGCTGAATTCTTGGCTCCCCGAGCTGGGCTCGAACCAGCGACCTGCGGATTAACAGTCCGTCGCTCTACCGACTGAGCTATCGGGGAACAGGTAGAGGGGCCGAATTATGCACAAAAAATCGGAAGAATGCAAAACGGCCGGAAAAATTTTGTTCAGGCTTGTTGGATCGCCTGCGCCGTGCGGAACAGCTGCGGCACGATATCGCTCAGCAAGCGGTCGATGGGATAGTCGTGGCGCGACGCCCTCACGCTGATCGAGGCCAACGGCGCGTCCCGCGCGTCGCGCAACAGCACTGCCGCGCCCACCTGGTTTTGCAGCACCTGGTCTTCGGTCAGCGCATAGCCGTCTTCGCGGGCCTGACGGACGAGCGCCAGCAAGGCTTCCGGGTCCACCACCGTGCGCGGCGTGAACGCGCGCGGCGGCGCGCGCCGCAGCGCTTCGCGGATCGCGCCGTCGTCCTGCGCAGTCAGCAGCATGCGCCCGCCGCTGTTGCACCAGGCGGGCATGCGGCGGCCCGGCAACATTTCGGCCAGGGTCATTTGCCGGCTGGGCAGGCGCAGCAGATAGATCATGTCGGCGCCGGCCAGCACGCTCATGTGCACCGCCAGGCCGCAGCGGTCGCGCAGCGCCACCAGATGCGGCGCGGCCATGGACACCAGCCGGTCGCTGCGCAGGAAAAAGTAGCTCAGCTCCACGACGCGGGGCCCCAGCCGGTAGCGGCGCGAGGCCGCATCCTTGACCAGGTAGCCCAGGCGCTCCCACGTGTGGATGAAACGCTGCGTGGCGCTTTTTCCCAAACCCGTGATCGTGGCGATATCGGTCAGGCCCAGCGAGTCCGACGCGTCGCGGAACGCGTCCAGCACCCGCATGCCCTTTTCCAGCGACGCGACGAACAGCGGGTCGTCGGCATCGGCGGAGGCGGTAACGGGGGGCGGGGGTGTCGTCATGGAGGTCCGGGCCGGGCGGCGGTCGCGTCAGGGGATAGCGCTAGTTTCCCCGAATTGTCCGGGGGCGGAATACCCACTATAAAGTAGATTATTCAATACTTTATATCGCATAGCAATACATTGCAGCGGCTCTATGACCCAGATTTCCTCTTTATGTGACATGACCGCCGTGGCCCTGCGCACCGACATCTCCGCCGGCCACCTCAGCGCCCGTGACGTGACCGCCGCGCACCTGGCGCGCATCGACGCCTGCAACCCCCACGTGAATGCCATGGTGACGGTGGACGCCGAAGGCGCCCTGGCGCGCGCCGCGCTGGCCGACGAACGCCAGGCGGCCGGCCATCCGCTGGGCCTGCTGCACGGTTTACCAATCGTGCACAAGGATTCGTTCCTGACGGCCGGCATGCGCACTACCTACGGTTCGCCGCTATACCGCGATTTCGTGCCCGAACGCGACAGCCTGATCGTTACCCGCGAGCGCGCGGCGGGGGCGATCACGCTGGGCAAGACCAACTTGCCCGAATTCGGCGCCGGGTCGCAGACCTTCAACGCGGTGTTCGGCGCCACCCGCAATCCCTACGACCTGCGCCTGACCGCCGGCGGCAGCAGCGGCGGCGCCGCCGCGGCGCTGGCCGCCCGCATGGCGCCCTTGGCCGACGGCACGGACATGGGGGGATCGCTGCGCAACCCGGCCTCGTTCTGCAACGTCGTGGGCCTGCGGCCATCGCCGGGGCGCGTCCCGCAATGGCCTACCGCCAGCCCGTACAACGCGTTGACCGTCGCGGGCCCGATGGCGCGCACGGTCGCCGACGTGGCGCTGCTGCTGGCCGCCACGGCAGGGGCCGATGCCCGCGACCCGCTGGCCATCGAGCAGGACCCCGCCCGCTTCCTGGACGGCCTGTCGCGCGATTTCAAGGGCGTGCGCATCGCCTATGCGCCGACCTGGGGCGGCCTGCCCGTGCAAGCCGCGGTGGTGCAGGCGCTGGAGCGCCAGTTGCCGGTCTTCGCGGACCTGGGCGCCCGGGTGGATCCGGCCTGCCCGGACTTCACTGGCGCGGACGCCGCGTTCCAGGCCCTGCGCGGCCAGACCTTCGCGGTGGGGTACGAAGCGGCGTTGCGCGAACACCGCCATCTGCTCAAGGACAGCGTCATCTGGAATATCGAGCTGGGCCTGCAGCAACCGGCCGCCGTCGTCGTGCAGGCCGAGCGCGACCGCGCCGCCCTGTTCGCGCGCATGCATGCCTTCATGCAGAACTACGAATTCCTGATCGGACCGGTCAGCCAGGTGCTGCCGTTCCCGGTCGAGCATGAGACCGTGAGCCGCATCGACGATACGCCGATGCACAACTACATCGACTGGATGCGCTCGGGCTATTACCTGTCGCTGACCGGCCATCCGGCCATCTCGGTGCCCTGTGGCTTCAGCGATGCGGGCTTGCCCGTAGGCATCCAGATCGTCGGCCGCTATCGCCAGGAACATGCGCTGCTGCAACTGGCGCACGCGTTCGAACAAGCCACGCAGTACTGGCGCCAGGCGCCCGTGCTGCCGCACTGACCACCACGCCAACAACACAAGGGGAAAACAATGAACCACGCCGCCGCCCGCGCCCTCGCGCTGTGCGTCCTCGCCGCGACGCCGCTGATGGCCTCGGCGCAGGCCTATCCTGACAAACCGATCACCATGGTGGTGCCGTTCCCGCCTGGCGGATCCACCGACGTCATCGGCCGCCTCTTCGCCGTGAAGCTGGGCGCGCGCCTGGGCCAGACCGTCGTCATTGAAAACAAGCCCGGCGCCAACACCGGCATCGGCGCCGCCGCCGTCGCCCGCGCCGCGCCCGATGGCTACACGCTGATGATCACCGGCGCCCCGACGTTCACGTCGAACCCGCTGCTGTATCCGAACCTGAATTACGACCCGATCAAGAGCTACGAATACGTCGCTGTCGCCGGCAGCACGCCGTTCGTGATCCTGACGAACCCGCAGACCGGCATCGGCACTGTGGCCGACATCACGGCCAAATCGGCCACGCAGTCGCTCAGTTTCGGGTCGTTTGGAAACGGCTCCACCCCGCACATGGCCGGCGAATCGCTGGCTCAGCGCACCGGCGCCAAACTGCTGCACGTGCCCTACCGCGGCAGCGCCCCGGCCATGACCGACCTGATCGGCAACCAGATCCCGCTGTCGATCGACACGCTGGTGGCGGGCCTGCCCCAGATCAAGGCCGGCAAGGTCCGCGCCGTGGCGCTGACGGGCCGTGCGCGCTCGTCCCTGGTGCCCGACGTGCCCACCGTCGCGGAAAGCGGCGTGGCTGGCTACGACTTCGACACCTGGTTCGGCGTCGTCATGCCTAAAGGCACGCCCGCGCCCATCGTCGCCTGGATGTCCAAGGAGATCGAAGCGGTGATGGCGGAACCCGATACGCGCGCCAAGCTGCAGGACCTGGGCTTTGACGCCACCTACCAGGACCCGGCCGCCTTCCGCCGCAAGGTGGAGATGGAACTGGAGCGCAACGCGGCGATCATCAAGGCGGCGGGGATCAAGCCGGATTGACGGGACGGCGGCTCTTGGCGCCTGCTGATCGGGGCGCCAGCCCGCCTTCCCGCCGCTGCCCCGTGCGCGGCAAGTTGTAAGGACGATCCCTTATGATGGCACCCGGAAGGTTCGCGACCTCTCTTGTCTTTTCTGGGTTCACACATGTCTTCGTTCGACATTCAATTGCTGCTTACCGCCCTGGTGAGCGTCCTGGTGCTGGTCGCACTGATTGTTTCGCGCATCCGCATGCATCCGCTGCTGGCGCTCCTGATCGTTTCCATCGGTGTCGGTTTCGCGACGGGCATGGAGCCCGTGGCCATCGTCAAGAACCTGACCGACGGCGCGGGCAAGACCCTGGGCGCGGTCGGCGTGGTGATCGCGCTGGGCGCGATGCTGGGCAAGATTCTGGCGGATTCGGGCACGACCGAGCGACTGGCCAACGCCATCCTGCGCCACACGTCCCCGCGGATGATCCCGTGGGCCATGACGCTGGTGGCGTTCGTCATCGGCATCCCCATGTTCTTCGAAGTGGGCCTGGTGGTGATGCTGCCGCTGATCTTCAGCGTGGCACGCAAGCTGGAAAGCCAGCAGCGCTTCAAGGGGTCGGCCTACGTGTACGTGGGCGTGCCGGTGATTGCCGCCCTGGCGGCCATGCACGGCATGGTGCCGCCGCACCCGGGGCCGCTGACCGCGATCGCCACCTTGAAGACCACGGTCGGCCCGACCATGATCTACGGCTTCATCGCCGCCCTGCCGGCCATGGTCTTCGGCGGTCCGCTGTATGGCGCGTTCATCGCCCCGCGCATGACGACCCGTCCGGACGAGGCCCTGCTTGACCAGTTCACCGCCACCCGCGAAGCCGCCGCCGGCAACGGCGCGCCCAGCGTGGGCCTGGGGATCCTGGCGGCGTTGCTGCCGGCGCTGCTGATGCTGGTGCACGCCGTGGCCGAAATGCTGCTGCCCAAGGGTTCCAGCGGGCTGCATGTGGCCGCCTTCCTGGGCAACCCGGTGGTCGCCATGCTGCTGGGCGTGCTGTTCGCGGCCGTGACGCTGGTGTTCATGCGCCGGGGCGACGCGGAAAAGCTGCGCGAGGCACTGGGCCAGAGCTTGAAGCCCATCGCCGGCATCATGCTGATCATCGCCGGCGGCGGCGCCTTCCAGCAGGTGCTGACCAGCGCCAAGGTCGGCGACGCCATCGTGCATCTGACGCACCAGTTCGCTTTCCCGCCGCTGATCCTGGGCTGGCTGATCGCCATGCTGCTGTCGGTGTCCACCGGGTCGGCCACGGTCGGCATCGTGGGCGCCGCGGGCTTGCTGGCGCCATTGGCGGGCGCCGACCCGTCGTTGAACCTGCCGCTGCTGGCGCTGTCGATCGGTTGCGGTTCGCTGTTCTTCAACTATGCCAACCACGCCGGCTTCTGGATGGTGAAGGAGTCCTTCGGCATGACGATGGGCGAAGCCACCAAGACGATTTCGGTGGTGCAGTCGATTGTGTCCGTGGTGGGCCTGATCATGGTGCTGCTGTTCAACATGCTGCCCCCGCTGGGCTGAACGCCCCAGGGGCCGGATACGGATACGGCCGCCGACATGCAAAAGCCCAACCGTCCGGTTGGGCTTTTTATTGGATATTCCTGGTGCCGGTGAAAGGAATCGAACCCTCGACCTTCTCATTACAAGTGAGCTGCTCTACCAACTGAGCTACACCGGCTCGGCGTGCCGGGGCACGCGCAGGGACTGCATTGTAATGAAAAAACGCCGTCGCCGCGCGGCACGCGGGAACCAGGCGGCACAATGCCCCGCGCGGGCAGGACGGGGGTCCTGCCAGGCACGGAAAACGGGAATCCGTCTGGCTTGCGGGGACATTGCGCCAGGCGCGCCGTCCCCGCATCGCAGCGGCTATTTGACGATGGTCAGGCGCGGACGCTTGGGTTCGTCGTCATCGCCGCCGTCGTCGCCAGGCGCGACCTCGGCGTCGGCGCTTTCAGGCGCGGCGGCATCCGCCACGCCTTGGGCACCCGCTGCCGGCGGTTCGTAGGGCTGCACTTCGAAGCCCATGCCGGCGCCGGTCTCGCGCGCGTAGATGGCGCTGACGGCGCCGATGGGAACGTAGACGTTTTCGGTCACGCCGCTGAAGCGGGCCTGGAATTCGATGAATTCATTGCCCAGCACCAGACGGTTGGTGGCCAGCGTGCCTACGTTCAGTGTGATCTGCCCGTCACGGACATGCGCGACGGGCACCATGGTGTGCTCGTCGACCTGCACGGTGATGTACGGCGTGTAGCCGTTGTCAGTGCACCATTCATGCAGCGCGCGGATCAGATACGGTTTGGTCGAAGTTTCACCCATCACACAACCAGCCTTAACGACGCATCACTTTTTCCGAAGGCGTCAGCGCTTCGATGTAGGCCGGACGCGAGAAGATGCGTTCGGCGTACTTTTGCAGCGGAGCCGCGTTCTTGGGCAGTTCGATGCCGTAATGGTCCAGGCGCCACAAGAGCGGAGCCACGGCCACGTCCAGCATGGAGAACTCTTCGCCCAGCATGTACTTGTTCTTCAGCAGCATGGGAGCCAGCTGGGCCAGACGGTCGCGAATGTTCTGGCGGGCATTGGCCAGCTTCTTCTCGTCCGGCTTGGCGCTGCGGTCTTCCAGCGTCGAGACGTGAACGAACAGTTCTTTCTCGAAGTTGTAGAGGAACAGGCGGGTGCGGGCGCGCATGACCGGGTCGGCGGGCATCAGCTGCGGGTGCGGGAAGCGCTCGTCGATGTACTCGTTGATGATGTTCGACTCGTACAGGACCAGGTCGCGTTCGACCAGAATGGGCACTTGACCGTACGGGTTCATCACCGAGATGTCTTCGGGCTTGTTGTACAGGTCGATGTCGCGGATCTCGAAATCCATACCCTTTTCGAACAACACGAAGCGGCAGCGTTGCGAAAACGGACACGTGGTTCCGGAATAGAGCACCATCATGGTGTAAGTCCTTTATGAAAAACGAAAGGCCAGCGCCTAAATCTAGCAGGCGCTGGCCCCGATTGCCAGGCGGGATAGGCGTACAGCCCTATCCGCCGCTACCGTCCCCTTTTTTAATTGGGGGCGGTTATGTGCCTGGCGGGGCGTTGCGGTTAGCGCACGTGCTTCCAGTACGAAGCGTTCAAGCGCCACGTGACCAGGAAGAACAACAGCAGGAACAACATGACACCGACGCCGATGCGGACGCGTAGCGTCTGGACGGGCTCGGCCATCCAGGACATGAACGCGGTCAGGTCTGCGACGTCGTTGTCGTATGTTGCGACTTGGGCCGGGTTGGCGGCCTTAAATTTGGCATCGAAGGTGGCATGGCCGCGGTAATCAGCTACCGGTTCGGCCTTGACCGTGGAAAAACCTTGAGCATCGTACACCGTCGTGACGCGTTCCCAGTTTTTGGGTGCGCCTTCCTTGGCATCCTTGGCTTCCACTTCATGCATGGCCACGGTCGTCAGCTCGCGCGGACCCTGGAGTTCCCAGAGCGCATGGGGCATGCCCACGGCCGGGAAAACCAGGTTGTTCCAACCGGTGGCGCGCGACGAGTCGCGGTAGAAAGTGCGCAGGTAGGTGTAGATGTAGTCGGCGCCGGACGGGCCGGCGTTGACCGATTTGGCGCGGGCGATCACGGACAAGTCCGGGGGCGTCGTGCCAAACCACTTCTTGGCGTCCTTGGGCGACATGGCGACATTCATCATGTCGCCGACCTTCTCGCCGGTGAACAGCAGGCTTTCCTTGATTTGCTGGTCGGTCAGCCCGATGTCCTTCAGCTTGTTGTAGCGCATCGACGATGCGCTATGACAGTTCAGGCAGTAGTTGACGAACAGCTTGGCGCCGTTTTGCAGCGACGCCATGTCGTTGACGCGATACGGCGCCTTGTCCAGCGGGAACCCGCCTTCTGCGGCGAATGCGGTGGTACACGTGAGCATCAAGGCCACGGCACCAATCAGCTTCTTGATCATGGTTAGTCCGTTATCTGGTGGGGCTCAGTGGGCGTGGAACGTAACGCGCTCAGGCACTTGCTTGAAGGTGCCAAGGCGGCTCCAGACCGGCATCAGGAAGAAGAATGCCAGGTACAGCAGCGTGCCGATTTGCGACGTGATGTTCAACGGCGGACTGGGCGGCTGCGTACCGATGTAGCCGAGCACCAGGAAGTTGACCATGAAGATGCCGTAGATCCACTTGTGCCACGTCGGGCGGTAGCGGATCGACTTGACCGGGGAATGGTCCAGCCACGGCAGGAAGAACAGGATGACGACCGTGCCGCCCATGGCGACCACACCCCAGAACTTGGCGTCGATCACGCGCAGCAGCACGGCCACGACGATCAGGATGCCGGGGATGGCGACGCGCAGGATGCCCTTCAGGTTGCTCTTGACGAGCAACGCGATGGCGCCCAGCACCGATGCGCCTGCCAGCACCCACGTAAATTCGTCGGTGGTGGCGCGCAGCATCGAGTAGAACGGCGTGAAGTACCAGACCGGCGCGATGTGCGGCGGCGTCTTCAGCGAGTCGGCGGGGATGAAGTTGTTGAACTCCAGGAAGTACCCGCCCATTTCCGGCGCGAAGAACACAATGAACGCGAACACGAGCAGGAAGCCCGCCACGCCCATCAGGTCATGCACCGAATAGAACGGGTGGAACGGGATGCCATCCTTGGGCCGGCCGTACTTGTCTTTCGGGCCCTGCTTGATCTCGATGCCGTCCGGGTTGTTCGAGCCGACTTCGTGCAGCGCCACCAGGTGGGCCGCCACCAGGCCGACCAGCACCAGCGGAATCGCGATGACGTGGAAGGCGAAGAAGCGGTTCAGGGTGGCGTCCGACACGACGTAGTCGCCGCGGATCCAGATCGACAGTTCAGGGCCGATGAACGGAATGGCCGCAAACAGGTTCACGATCACCTGGGCGCCCCAATACGACATCTGGCCCCAGGGAAGCAGGTAGCCGAAGAAAGCTTCGGCCATCAGACAGAGGAAGATCGCCACGCCGAAGATCCACACGAGTTCGCGCGGCTTGCGGTAGGAACCGTAAAGCAGCCCGCGCAGCATGTGCAGGTAGACGACGACGAAGAACATCGACGCGCCGGTGGAGTGCATATAGCGCACCAGCCAGCCCCACGGGACCTCGCGCATGATGTATTCGACGGACTGGAACGCGCGTTCGGCGTCCGGCTTGTAATGCATGACCAGGAAAATGCCGGTCACGATCTGCAGCACCAGGACCAATAAGGCCAAAGAGCCAAAGAAATACCAGAAGTTGAAATTCTTCGGTGCGTAGTACTCGGACAGATGGGCTTTCCAGGTGGATGTCACCGGGAAGCGCCGGTCCAGCCAGCCCAACAGGCCTGTCGTCTCGACGGTTTTCTCGCCAGCCATGTAACGGCTCCTTCTCTAATACGTGGCGTATTTGTTTTACTTACGTAATTCGGGAAAAAAGCGCGACGCGAGCGTCAGGCCTTGTTGTCTTCATCGACGCCCACGATGATGCGGGTGTCGCTGAGATATTGGTAAGGCGGTACTTCGAGATTATCGGGAGCAGGCTTGTTCTTGTAGACCCGGCCAGCCAGGTCGAACGTGGAGCCGTGGCACGGACAGAGGAATCCGCCTTGCCAATTGGCGCCCATGCCGCCACCGCCGCCTGTTTCGAAGTGCGAGGTGGGCGAGCAGCCCAGGTGGGTACAGATGCCGACACAGACGAAGAGCTCGGGCTTGCGCGAACGAGCTTCGTTTTCGGCGTATTTGGGCGTGAAGCCCGGCCGCTTGGAATCGGGATCGGCCAGTAAAGGGTCCAGCGTTTTCAGGCTGGCGAGTTGTTCGGGAGAACGGTGAATGATCCACACCGGCTTCCCGCGCCATTCCACTGTCTTCATGGTGCCGACGGGGATGTCGCCGATATCCACTTCTACAGGGGCCCCGGCCGCTCGGGCCTTTTCAGAGGGAGAAAATGTGCTCACAAGCGGCAAAGCCGTTGCGACACCTGCTACGCCACCCACAGCACAGGCGGTGGTAACCCAGAAACGTCGCGAAGGATCAGGTGGCAGGTTGGGATCAACCGCACCGTCATCATCGTGCACCAGCGTATCCTGACTCATCTTCCTATCCTTGTTGATGCGCCCGCTCTACGAGTAGCATCACTTCTGCGGCATCGGGTTCGCGGGAATATGTAACAACATAGCAACCGCGTATTATAGCGCCAGCCCACTGACGGGCGTATCACGAAGGGAGTGCTTTTATGAGCAAAGCAACTGGTTTCGTCAAAGAATTCCGAGATTTCGCCGTAAAAGGCAATGCGGTCGACTTGGCGGTGGGTGTCATCATCGGTGCGGCGTTCGGCCGGATCGTCGACTCGCTCGTCAAAGACATCGTCATGCCGCTTGTCAACTTCATCCTGGGCGGCTCGGTCGATTTTTCGAACAAGTTCCTGGTGCTGTCCATGCCCGCCGGCTACAACGGGCCGATGACGTATGCCGACCTGTCCAAAGCGGGTGCAAACGTCTTCGCATGGGGCAATTTCGTCACCATCATCATCAACTTCGTGTTGCTGGCGTTCGTGATCTTCTGGATGGTCAAGGCCATCTACAAGGCCCGCGCCAAGGCCGAGGAAGCGCCGGCCGCACCGGCCGCAACGCCCGAAGACGTGGCGCTGCTGCGCGAAATCCGCGACCTGCTCAAAAAGCCCTGACCCCACGCCGCCGCAGGCCCGGGATCCGCACGGATCCGGGCCGCTGCGGCGGGCGGACGTTCCCCCCCTTGCTTTATTCCGCGGCCATTTGCCGTTCGACACGGCGCGCGAACATGGCGAAGCTCGCCCGCACGATACTGGGCTTCAACAGGAAGTCGTGCGATTCGGCCGCCAGCGCATCATCCACCGGCTTGACCTCGCCGTATGCGGCGGCCGCCAGCAACTGATTGCGGGCCGCGCGCTCGATCAGCACCGACAGGTACAGCGCCTCTTCCACGCAGGACCCGGCGGCCAGGAAACCATGGTTGGCCAGCAGGATGCAGCGCTTGCCGCCCAGCGCCGCTGAAATGATCTCGCCTTCCTGGTCTGCGATGGGCAGGCCGGGCCATTCCTTCAGATGGGCGCAGTCGTTGTGGAACGGCGTGGCGTCCATGTGCGCGACCACCAGCGGCTGGCCCGTCATCGACAGCGTCGAGACATGGGGCGGGTGCGTGTGGATGATGCATTGCACGTCGGGGCGCTGGCGATAGACCCAGAAATGGAAGCGCACGGCGGGGTTGGGCGTGCCCTCGCCCTCAAGCACTTCCATGTCCTCGTTGATGCGGATGACCGAGCCCGGTTCGATTTCATCGAATGCCCGGGCCATCGGCGTCGTCAGGAACGTGCCGTCCTCCTGGCGCACGGTGATCTGGCCCGCCAGCGTTTCCGAATGGCCTTCGCTGGCGAGGATACGGCAGCTGAGCGCCACTTTTTCTTTCTCGCTCCAATTTCCGAAGTCGAGCTTGTTCGCGGAGCGCGCAAAGAAGGCGTCGGCATGAGATTGTTTTTCCAGCATGGGGTCTCCTTGGGGATAATGGCTCCATTACACGCCCGCCTGCGCCGCCGGCAATTGACCGATCACGAACGCGGGTTGACTCAATGCGACAGGACGGCAGGCGCTTATCGGCCCTAGCCACCCCGAAAGAGAGTTCCGAGCATGCCCAGCGCCAGCCAGACCGTGAATCTTCCCGCCCGGCCCGCCTGTCCCGAGGCGGATCTGAACTTCGCGCCCCGGTTCCGCCCGTTCTACGCGCAGGAGATCGCCGGCTATGAGCGCGAGCTGGACAAGCTGGTCCTGCCGGGAGAGTTCCGGGCGTTGACCGAACAGCCCAGGCTGCAATTGCAGGCCTGTCGCCTGCGCGCGGGTGGGCTGGTGGTCAGCCTGGAGTCCACGCCGATCAGCGTGCACCACCGTGCGGAGCACGCGGCCGATCCGGGCCACGCGGAGTTCCTGGCCAGTTTCGTGATCGCGGGGCATGGCGTCATCGTGCAGAACGAGGCCACCCTGCCGCTGGAACCCGGGGACATTATCTTCCGCACGACGGCGCTGCCGTCCGACATCCGGATGTACACCGATTCGCGGATCGTGGTGGTGAAGGGGCCGCTGTCGCGCCTGCTGGGCGCGCACAGCCTGGCGATGTCGCAGTTCACCGCGCAACGCGGCGTGGCCGTCCTGCCGATGGTGCAGACCGCCCATCGCTGCCTGCACCATGTGTTCTTCGACAAGGCGGAATCCAATCCGACGTCGTCGCTCTTCGCCGAACAGGCGCTGCTGGCGCTGCTGGCCTCGATCTACACCAGCCAGGCGTTGGAGAAGATCCCGGGCGATGCGCGGGCGCCGGCCGACAACTGGCAGGTGCTGGCAAGCTACATCGACGCCCACATCACCGATCCCGAACTGTCGGTGCAGGCGGTGGCCGATGTGCTGCGCGTGACCACGCGCTGGGTGCACCGGCTGTTCAAGACGCGTTCGCTGCAATACGCGAGCTACGTGCGCGAACGCCGCCTGCAACTGGCCCGGGAGGCGCTGGAGGACCCGCGGCGCGCGCACGTCGAGGTCAAGGAGATCGCCGTTTCTTGCGGCTTCCAGCACGCCAGCCATTTCATCCGCCGCTTCCATGAACGCTTCGGCATGTCGCCCGCCTTGTACCGCAAGACGGCCAGAAGCGGCAGCGGCGGCGAGTAGGTCCGCGCCGCCCGCGTGCGGAGGGCTTCGGCGCATCAGCCGCGGCGCAAGTCCTGGGCCGTGGGCTTCATGAGAAACGCCGAGGTGCCGGCGACAACGCCGAGGAAGGCCAGATAGACGCCGACGGGAAGGATGCTGTCGAACTTCTGGACCAGCGTGGCCGAGATCAGCGGCGCCAGGCCGCCGCCGATGGCCGCCGAGAACTGGACCCCGATCGACAGCCCGGAATAGCGCAGCTCGGCCGGGAACTGGGCGCTATAGAGGCTGGACTGGGGCGCGATCATGATCGCGTAGTTGAAGGCCATGGCGACGAAGACGGCAAGGCTGTATGCCACCAGCGAGCCGCTGCCCACCGCCAGGAAAATCGGAATGGCCATGAGCCCCAGGAACATGCCGCCCCAGCCGCAGACGCGGCGCGCGCCGATGCGGTCGGCCAGCACGCCGAACAGCGGGATGGTGAACATCAGCACGCCGGCGCCATAGAGCAAGGCGTGCAGCGCGTCGGCGCGGCTGAAACCCAGCTTGGACACCGCGTAAGACACCGAGAACACCAGGAAGGTGTAGATCAGCGTGACCTCGGCGATCTTGCAGCCGATGCACAGCAAGAGCGATTTGCCGTGCGCGCGCAGCAGTTCGCCCAGGGGCATCTTGTCTTCCAGCGGTTGCCTGGCCTGCGCGCGTTCGCGCTTGACCTGCTCGAACTCGGGCGATTCGTCGATGCCGTGGCGGATGAACAGGCCGACGACGATGAGCACGGCGCTGGCGAGGAACGGCAGGCGCCAGCCCCAGGACAGGAAATCTTCTTCCGGCAGCCGCGTCACCAGCGCGAAGGACCCCACCGACAGCAGGATGCCCAAGGGCGCGCCCACCAGCGGCAGGCTGCCGAAGAACGCCTTCCACTTTGGCGGCGCGTGTTCGACTGCCATCAGCATGGCGCCGCCCATCTCGCCGCCGAATGACAGCCCCTGGCCGACGCGCAGCACGACCAGCAGCACTGCCGCCGAGATGCCGATCTGTTCATAGGTCGGCAGCAGCCCGATCAGCACAGTGCAGATGCCCATCAGCAGCAGGCTCAGCGTCAACATGGACTTGCGGCCGACGCGGTCGCCGAAGTGGCCGAACAGGATGCCGCCGATGGGCCGCGCCAGCATGCCGCTGGCGAACGCGCCAAAGGCCGCCAGCGTGCCGGTCGCCGGATCGAACTGCGGAAAGAAGATCTTGTTGAACACCAGGGCCGCGGCGGTTCCATAGGCGAGGAAGTCGAAGGCTTCGACGGCGGTGCCGATGACGGTCGCGACGGCGACCCGGAACAGGTTGGGTTTCTTGTGTGAGCGGGCAGCGGGCTGCACGGCTGGTATGGCGTCCATGTTTTTTCCTCTTGTCTTGTCGTAGTGGTTTTTTTTGTCGTCGCGCGCGGGGGCTTGGGGCTTGGGGCTCAGGGGCCTGGGGGCACGTAGCCCGGCAACTGCGGGATGCGGTCGCGCCACGCCGCGATGGCGGGATAGGCGGCGATGTCGATGGCGGCTTCCTCGGCCAGCGCCAGGTAGCCGTAGCAGGCGATGTCGGCTACGGTGGGCGCGTCGGTTCCGGCCAGCCACTTGTTGTCCGCAAGGCGCTTGTCCAGGCGTCTCAGGACGCGGTCCGTGCGGGCCTGCATGCCGGGGATGTCGAGCAGCGCTTCGCTTACGCCCAGGTGGTGCGCGGCCTCGGCGTTGCCCACGACGCGCGTCAAGCGCAGCGGCTGCAGGCTGTTCGCGATTTCATTGGCGGATACCGATAGCCACGCGTGCATGGCGCCGATGCGGGGCAGTGGCGCGAGCCACTCGGGGGCGTAGTGGTGCGCAAGGTGCAGCAGGATGGCGTGGCTGTCCCAGATGGCGGTGCCGCCATCGGTCAGCGCAGGGACCTGCTGAAAGGCGCTGACTTGCTCGAACGCCGCAGTCTGGTTCTTGCGGGCCAGCACGTCGACAAACCGGCTTTGGTATTCCTTGCCGATGAGCGCAAGGAAAAGGCGGACCTTGTAGCAGTTGCCGGAGCGCGGATGGTCGTAGAGGGTCAGCATTCAGTGGCTCCGTGTGAAGGAGGCCCGGCCGGAAAGGGACCGGCATCGGGCGACTGAATGGAATGCTAGGGCGGGGGACTCCGGCCAGAATTGACAGGGAGAGAACCGCGATTGACCAGATGCGACGCACAGGCGCCGCTTTGATCGAACCCTCTGGTTTTCCCGGAGCGGTGCGCGGCGCTATTTATGCCGGATTGTCGATGTCGACGAATTCGACTTTGATCCCGAAGTGTTCGGCCACGGCCTGCCCCAGGGCTTCTGCGCCAAAACGCTCGGTCGCGTGGTGGCCGGCGGCGATGAAGCCCACGCCGGTTTCACGCGCCAGATGCACGGTGGATTCCGAGACCTCGCCCGTGATGTAGGCGCTGGCGCCCGCGTCCACGGCGTCGGCCAGCATGCCCTGCGCGCCGCCCGTGCACCACGCCACGCGCGACACGGGCTGATCCGAATCGCCCACGACCAGCGGCTGCCGCCCCAGGCGTTCGGCGACGCGTGCGCCTAGCTGGCCCAGCGTCGTCAGTCCCGCGGCCTCGCCCAGCCAGACCAGGTTGTCCTGGCCACAGGTGTGCGGCGAGCCGTCGTCGCGGCGTTCCGCGGTCAGGCCCAGCACGCGGGCCAGTTGCGCGTTGTTGCCCAACGTCGGGTGCGCATCCAGGGGCAAGTGGTAGGCGTACAGGTTCAGGTCGTTCTTCAGCGCCAGCGCCATGCGCGTGCGGCGCGTGCCGATGATGCGGCGGTCTTCGTTGCGCCACATCCAGCCGTGATGCACCAGCACCGCATCGGCGCCGCGTTCGACCGCCGTGCGCAGCAGGGCTTCGCTGGCGGTCACTCCGGTGATAATGTGTCCGACTTCGGATCGGCCCTCCACTTGCAAGCCGTTGGGGCAGTAGTCCTTGAAGCGGCCGGCTTGCAGGGTGTCGTCCAGCCAGCTGGCCAGCACGTGGGAGTCCACTTTTTTCATTGCTCGTCCTATCAGAATCATGCGCCGATATTGGCTGATCTTCGCTCAGGCCGTCACGGTCTGCCTGGGTATTCTATTCGTGGTCACGACCCTGCGGCCCGACCTGCTGCGTCTGGCGGGCCCGGGGGCCGCGCCGCCGGCCGTTGCGGTCGCCGGGGCGGCGCGCCCGCCAGCGGGCAGCGGCGTGGGGGTGGTGTCCTATGCGGACGGCGTGGCGCGCGCCGCGCCGTCGGTCGTGAACGTCTACACCACCAAGCACGTCAACGTGCCGCTGATCCCGTTGCCCGACGATCCCGTGCTGCGCCAGTTGTTCGGCCAGGTCCCGGGCGTCAGCCGGCGGCAGGCCACGACCAGCCTGGGGTCCGGCGTCATCGTGAACCAGGACGGCCACGTCCTGACGAACTACCACGTCGTGCAGGCGGCGGACGCCATCGAGGTGGCCTTGACCGACGGCCGCCGCGATACCGCCAAGGTCGTGGGCGCGGACCCCGATACCGACCTGGCCGTGTTGAAGCTGAGCACATTGCGCGCCCTGCCCGCCGCCACGCTGGCGGCCGACCGCGGCTTGCGGGTGGGCGATGTGGTGCTGGCGATCGGCAACCCCTTCGGCGTGGGACAGACCACCACCCAGGGCATCGTGTCGGCGCTGGGCCGCAACGGGCTGGGGCTGAACACGTACGAAAACTTCATCCAGACGGACGCCGCGATCAATCCGGGCAACTCGGGGGGGGCGCTGGTGGACGCCGAGGGCAACCTGGTCGGCATCAACACGGCCATCTATTCCGAATCGGGAGGGTCGATGGGCATCGGATTCGCCACGCCCATCGAGATCGCGCGCAAGGTCATGGACGACATCGTCAAGACCGGCGGCGTCAAGCGCGGCTGGCTGGGCGTGGAACCGCAGGACGTCACGCCCGAGCTGGCGCGCGCGTTCGGGCTGGGCGCCGACGCGAAAGGCGCGATCATCGCGGGAGTGATGCGCGACGGTCCGGCGGCGCGCGGTGGCCTGCGCGTGGGCGACATCGTGCAATCGGTCAACGGCAAGCGCATGGCCGATACGGCCCAGTTGCTGGCGGAAGTTGCGCAACAGCCTCCGGGCCAGCGCGCCACCCTGGGCATCCTGCGCGCGGGCAAGCCGCAGGACGTGTCCATCGTGGTGGGCACACGGCCGGGCCAGCCCCGCTAGGGCGTCAAGGCGGGGGCGCGACGCCCTCCACCAAGATCCGCACCATCGACAGCACGGTTTTTTTCGTGCTGTCGGGTTGTTGGCGCAGCAGGGCGCAGATTTCGGCGCAGTACCCGTCGATCGCGGGCGCCGTGGCTGGCATGGCGGGCAGCGTGCCCTCGTTGGCAGGCAAGCCGTGGGGGCCGGGTTCGGTGCCGCTGAGCACGCCGTCGGTCAACCAGGGAACGCTGGTCTCAAGCGCAGTCGCCAGGCGCAGCAGCGTGCCCCGGGACGGCGAGTAGCGGTCTTCGCGGGTAAGGATGCGGTGGATGCAGGATTGCGGCACGCGGGAGATGCGCGCCAGTTGATTCTGGCTGTGGATGCCGCGCCACCGCATCAGGGTGCGCAGCCTTTGGGCAAGCGACATACCTGCAATGTAGGATTGCAGGCAAGTCCGGGCAAGAGTCAATCAGTCCTATCTTGCCCGGCCAGCCGCGCCGGGGGCGTTATCAGTGCCGTTCGGTCAGCGAATCCGCGGCGTCATCGGCCTCTGCCGCGCCCGGCTTGGGCGACACCATGCGGGCGCAGATCAGGCCCACTTCATAGAGCAGGCACAGCGGCACCGCCAGCATGAACTGGCTGACCACGTCGGGCGGCGTGACGACCGCGGCGATGATGAAGGCGCCAACCACGACATAGCCGCGCGCGGAGCGCAGCTTGGACAGTTCGACGATGCCCGTTTTCACCAGCAGCACCACGGCCACGGGCACCTCGAAGGTGATGCCGAAAGCCATGAACATCGTCATGACGAAGCTCAGGTAGGCCTCGATGTCCGGCGCCGGCGTGATGGATTGCGGCGCGAACGTGGCGATGAAGTGGAACACCGTGCGGAACACCACGAAATAGCAGAACGCCATGCCCGCGATGAACAGGAACGTGCTTGAGATGATCAGCGGCAGCGCCAGGCGCTTTTCGTGCCGGTACAGGCCGGGCGCGACAAAGGCCCAGGCCTGGTAAAGCACCACCGGCAGCGCCACGATGAAGGCGGCCATCATCGTGACCTTCACGGGCACCATGAACGGCGTGATGACGCCCGTGGCGATCATGCGGGTGCCTTCGGGCAGCGAAGCCAGCATGGGGGCGGCCAGCACGTCATAGATGGCGGACGCGCCGGGGTAGATGAACAACACGATGAATACGGCCACGACGGCGCCAACGGCGCGCAGCAGGCGGGTGCGCAATTCGACCAGGTGGGAGATGAAGGTCTCTTGCTGGCCTTCTTCTTGAGAGGCGTCCTGGGTCACGTCGGTGTTCCAGAGGGCGTGACGGGCTTGGCGGCGGGCAGGTCCAGATCCAGGCTGTGGTTCTGGCCCGGCGGGGCGATCGTGCGGGCGGGCTCGGCGGCGGCGTTTCCGGCCGAGGCATCCCCGACTGAGGCGTCCCCGACAATGACCGGCGCGACCTTGCCGCTGGCTTCGCGGGCGACTTCGTCGAGTTCCGCGCGGAATTGCTGGACCGGTTCCTGCAGCGAGGCATGCGTGTCGTTCAACGACTGTTGCACGCCCTGCGCGGCGTCTTCCATTTCATTCTTGAACTTGCGCAGTTCGTCGAGCTCGATTTCACGCTGGATATCGGACTTCACGTCATTGACGTAACGCTGCGCGCGCCCAAGCAGGTGGCCGACGGTGCGGGCTACCTTGGGCAGGCGTTCGGGGCCAATGACGATCAAGGCGACGACGCCGATCACCATCAGTTCAGTGAGGCTGACATCAAACATTCGACGGCCGCTCGGGAATTGAAGCAATAAGGGCCGGCCCGTTCAGGGCGGGCCCGGGAGACGAGCCGTGGCTCAGGAGTTGGTCTTTTCCTTGGCCTGCACGTCGATGGTTTCACCGGAAACGCGCTGCTGCGCGATCGGGTCGGCCGGCTTTTCGCCGTTGGCGTCCTTCATGCCTTCCTTGAAACCCTTCACCGCGCCGCCCAGGTCCGAGCCGATGTTGCGCAGTTTCTTGGTGCCGAAAATCAGCGCCACGATGACCAGAACGACCAACCAATGCCAAATGCTGAAACTACCCATGATGTTTCTCCGAATTACGCGGTGGGGGCTACGCGCCCTTTCCAGGGCCGCGAGCCGCCGATGATGTGGAAATGCAAATGCGGGACTTCCTGGCCGCCTTCGACGCCAGAGTTGATCATGATGCGAAATCCACCATCAGGGCCCGGACGGCAACCGTTTTCGGCTGCTAGCCGCGGCGCCAACGACATCATTCTACCCAACCAACCTGCGTCCTCGCCCGTAATATCCTGCATGGATGTGACATGACGTCGAGGGATCAGCAGTAAATGCACCGGTGCGGCCGGATTAATATCGTGGAATGCAACAAAGTCCTCGTCTTCATAGACCTTCTTGGACGGGATGTCGCCAGCGGCGATCTTGCAGAAAAGACAGTTGTCGCTCATTTTCCGGGTTCCGTGGTCAGTCTTTGGGGCGGCTTGCCTTCTCGGCCAGGCCTGACAGGCCCTCGCGGCGGGCCAATTCGGCCAGCACGTCTTCCGGCCGCAGGTTGAAATGCGTCAGCGCGACCAGGCAGTGGAACCACAGGTCGGCCGTTTCGCTGACGATGCGGTCCGGCACGCCGTCTTTGGCGGCCATGACCAGTTCCGTGGCTTCTTCGCCGATCTTCTTCAGGAAGGAATCGGGGCCTTTGGCCAGCAGCTTGGCGGCGTACGACGCCGCGGGGTCGCCGCCGTTTTCGGGGCGACGGGTTTCCAGCGTGTCGGCGATGCGCGCCAGGATATCGGCGGCGCTTGCGGGGTGATCGGTCATTTGTAGATCATTTCCGGGTCTTTGAGCACCGGGTCCACCGTGACCCAGGCTGCCTGGTCGGTCGGGCCTTCCAGGCGGCGGTAGAAGCAGCTGGCGCGCCCGGTGTGGCAGGCGATGCCGCCTTCCTGGTGGATCTTCAGCAGGATGACGTCGCCGTCGCAGTCCAGGCGCAGTTCGTGCACTTCCTGGACGTGGCCGGATTCCTCGCCCTTGCGCCACAGGCGCTGGCGGGAACGCGACCAGTACACCGCGCGGCCGGTGGCGGCGGTTTCGGCCAGCGATTCGCGGTTCATCCAGGCCACCATCATGATCTGGCCGTTGTCGGCGTCTTGGGCGATGGCGGGGATCAGGCCGTTTTCGTCGAATACGACGTCGGCCAACCAGGTGGGTTCAGTGCTCATATCAATCCAACCTTACGGCAATACCTTGTTCGGCCATGAAGCGTTTGCATTCGCCGACGGTGTGCTGGCCGAAGTGGAAGATGCTGGCGGCCAGCACGGCGCTGGCGCGGCCGGTGGTGACGCCATCGGCCAGGTGTTGCAGGTTGCCCACGCCGCCAGAGGCGATGACGGGCACCGGCACGGCATCGGACACGGCGCGGGTCAGCTCCAGGTCGAAGCCCGACTTGGTGCCGTCGCGATCCATGCTGGTGAGCAGGATTTCGCCTGCGCCGTAGGCGGCCATGCGGCGCGCCCAGGCCACGGCGTCCAGCCCGGTGGCCTTGCGGCCGCCGTGCGTGAAGACTTCCCAGCGCGCGGGTTCGCCTGCGGCCGACACGCGGCGCGCGTCGATGGCGACGACCACGCATTGCGAACCGTGGTAGTCGGAGGCGGCGCGTACCAGCTCCGGATTGGCCACGGCGGCGCTGTTGATGCTGATCTTGTCGGCGCCCGCGTTCAAGAGGCGCTGGATGTCGGACACCTGGCGCACGCCGCCGCCCACCGTCAGCGGGATGAAGACCTGCGAGGCCACCTGCTCGATGATGGGCAGGATCAGGTCGCGGCCGTCGCTGGTGGCGGTGATGTCCAGGAACGTGAGTTCGTCGGCGCCCTGCTCGTTGTAGCGGCGGGCGATCTCGACGGGGTCGCCCGCGTCGAGCAGGTTGACGAAGTTCACGCCCTTGACGACGCGGCCGGCGGTGACGTCAAGGCACGGGATGATGCGGCGGGTCAGCGCGCTCTGGGCGGGCGCGCCAGCCCCGGGGGGGCTGTTGGAGGGGGTCATTTTGCCAGTTCGTCGGCGCGGGCCTGGGCTGCCTGGAAATCAAGCGTGCCTTCGTAGATGCTGCGGCCCAGGATGGCGCCTTCGACGCCCTCTTCCTCGACGGCGCACAGGGCTTCGATGTCCTGGATGCCGGCGATGCCGCCCGAGGCGTACACGGGGATGCGCACGTGCTGGGCCAGGCGCACCGTGGCTTCGACGTTCACGCCCGACAGCATGCCGTCGCGGCCGATGTCGGTGTAGATGATGGCCTCGCAGCCGTAATCTTCGAACTTCTTGGCCAGGTCCAGCACGTCGTGGCGGGTCAGCTTGCTCCAGCCGTCGGTGGCGATCTTGCCGTCGCGGGCGTCCAGGCCGACGATGATCTGGCCGGGGAAAGCGCCGCAGGCGTCTTGCAGGAAGCCCGGGTTCTTGACCGCGGCGGTGCCGATGATCACGTAGGAGATGCCGGCGTCAAGGTAGCGCTCGATGGTGTCGAGGTCGCGGATGCCGCCGCCGATCTGGACGGGGATGTCGTCGCCGACGGCTTCCAGGATGGCCTTGATGGGCGCTTCGTTCTTCGGCTTGCCGGCGACGGCGCCGTTCAGGTCGACCAGATGCAGGCGACGCGCGCCCTGGTCGAGCCAGCGGGTGGCCATGGCGGCGGGGTCTTCGGAGAACACCGTTGCATCGTCCAGGTCACCCTGGCGCAGGCGCACGCAGCGCCCGTCTTTAAGATCGATGGCGGGGATCAGCAGCATGGTGGGCAGCAAAAAAGAAAGAGGGGTTGAATGGGCTGGCGCATGTGGGCTCGACGCCTACGGCTGCCAGTCTACAAAATTGCGATACAGGCGCAAACCGTGCTCGGCGCTCTTTTCGGGGTGGAACTGCACCGCGAAAATGTTAGCTGCCGCCACTGCGCAGGTAAAGGCGACACCATAATCGGTTTCACCAACAGTCAGGCCGGAATCGTCCGGGTCGGCGTAGTAACTATGGACGAAATAGAAGTGCGTGTCGTCCGGAATGCCGTCCCAGATAGGATGAGAGCGCGTCTGGCGGACTTTGTTCCATCCCATGTGCGGTACTTTCAACCGTTCGGGGCGGGTGTCGGCCAGGCCCGCCGCGCCGGTGTCGGCCAGGCAGGCTTCGTCGTCGGCGGCGATCAGGTCCGCGAAGCGCGGGCCCGAGAAGCGGCGCACGACGCCGGGGAACAGGCCCAGGCAGGACGTGCCGCCCTCTTCAGAGGAGTCGAACAGCATCTGCTCGCCCACGCAGACGCCCAGCAGGGGCTTGGTGCGGGCGGCGCGCACGACCGCTTCGCGCAGGCCGGATTCATTCAGGGTGCGCATGCAGTCCGCCATGGCACCCTGGCCCGGGAACACCACGCGGTCGGCCGCGTCGATGTCCTGGGGCTGGTTGCAGATGCGGATGTCCGCATCGGGGGCGGCGAACGTCAAGGCGCGTGCGACGGAGTGGAAATTGCCCATTCCATAGTCGACGATGGCGATAGTGGTCACTTCTTTTTGCCTGGTGCGGTGGGGTTGGCGAACGTTACAGCACGCCCTTGGTGGAGGGCACGACGTCGCCCATGCGCGGGTCGACTTCCATGGCCATGCGCAGGGCGCGGCCACAGGCCTTGAACACGGTTTCCGCCTGGTGGTGGGCGTTCAAGCCGCGCAGGTTGTCGATGTGCAGCGTGATCAGCGCGTGGTTGACCAGGCCCTGGAAGAATTCGCGCGTCAGGTCGACGTCGAAATTGCCGATGTGGGCGCGCGTGAACGGGATGTGGTATTCCAGGCCGGGGCGGCCCGAGAAGTCCACCACGACGCGCGACAGCGCTTCGTCCAGCGGCACGTAGGCGTGGCCGTAGCGGCGCAGGCCGGCCTTGGTGCCGACCGCTTTGGCGATCGCCATGCCCAGCGTGATGCCCACGTCTTCCACCGTATGGTGCGCATCGATGTGCAGGTCGCCCTCGGCCTTGATGTCGAGGTCGATCAGGCCGTGGCGCGCGATCTGGTCCAGCATGTGGTCCAGGAACGGCACGCCGGTGTCGATCGTCTGCTTGCCGGTGCCGTCGATGTTGATGGCCACGCGGATGCGGGTTTCGTTGGTGTTGCGGGTGATCTCTGCGGTACGCATGTTAAGCACTCAAAATCTCTTGCAGGGCAGCCAGCAAGGCGGCGTTCTCGGCCGGGGCGCCCACCGAGATGCGCAGGCAGTCGGCCAGGAGCGGATGGGCGTTGGAGAAGTTACGAATCAATATTTTGCGCGTTTTCAGCGCAAGATGCACGGCGTTGCCGTCCAGCTTGCCGGAAAAGCGCGCGAGGATGAAGTTGCCGGCGGAAGGGAATACCCTGACGCCGGGCAAGGCGGCCAGGGCGGCGGCCAGCGGTTCGCGGTCGGCGCGCAGGCGCGCGGCCTGCTCGTCCAGCACGTCCTTGTGGCGCAGGACCGTCATCAGCGTGGCCTGGGTCAGCACGTCCAGGTTGTAGGGCGGACGCACCTTGTTCAGTTCGGCGATCCAGTCAGGATGGCCGGCCAGGTACCCGAAACGCAGGCCCGCCAGGCCGATCTTGGAGACCGTGCGCATGACGACCACGTTGGGCGCGTCCAGCACCTGGGCCATCCAGCTGCGGTCGGCGAAGGGCTGGTAGGCCTCGTCCAGCACCACCAGGCCGGGGGCGGCGGCGATGATCGCCTGCACGTCGCCGTCGGACCAGAGCCCGCCGGTGGGGTTGTTGGGCACGGCCAGGAACACCACCTTGGGCCGGTGTTCGCGGATGGCGGCCAGCATGGCCGGCAAATCCAGGGTCAGATCAGCCGTCAGCGGCACGCCGACAAAGCGGGCGTGGTCGAAACGGGCCGCCATGTCGAAATAGACGAACGACGGCCAGGGCGACATCACGGTGTCGCCGGGGTTGCAGCAGGCCTGCACCACGATGTGGATGAGTTCGTCCGAGCCGTTGCCGAACAACACGCCGGCGGCGTCCGGCACCCCGAAAGCCGTCTTCACCGCCTGCTGCAGCGCGGACAGGTCGGCGGCCGGGTAGCGGTTCAGCGGCGTGTCGCGCACGGTGCGGGCGATGTCGTCGCGGACCGCCTCGGGCAGCTCGTAGGGGCATTCCATCGCGTCCAGCTTGATGCAGCCTTCCGCGTTGGCCACGGGATACGCGGCCAGTTCGCGGATATCGGCGCGGACCGTGCCGGCGATGCGGCCGGCGACGCTCATGGCTTGTCGATCCGGTACTGGGCGCTGGCGGCGTGCGCCTGCAGGCCCTCGCCCAGCGCCAGTTCGGCGGCGATGCGGCCCAAGGTCTGCGCGCCCTGGTGCGATACCTGGATCAGGCTGGAGCGCTTCTGGAAGTCGTACACGCCCAACGGCGACGAAAAGCGCGCCGTGCGGGACGTGGGCAGCACGTGGTTGGGGCCCGCGCAGTAGTCGCCCAGCGCTTCCGAACTGAAACGGCCCATGAAGATCGCGCCGGCGTGACGGATCTTGGCGGTCCAGATTTCGGGCTGCTCGGTGGAGATCTCCAAGTGCTCGGGCGCGATGTCGTTGGCGATCTGGCAGGCTTCTTCCAGGCTCCGGACCTGGATCAGTGCGCCGCGATTGGCCAGGCTGACGCGCAGGATGTCGGCGCGCGGCATCGTGGGCAGCAGGCGCGCGATGGCGGCCTCGACCTCTTCGATGAAGGCGGCGTCCGGACAGAGCAGAATGGACTGCGCCAGTTCGTCGTGCTCGGCTTGCGAGAACAGGTCCATGGCGATCCAGTCGGCCGGCGTCTTGCCGTCGCAGATGACCAGGATTTCGCTGGGGCCGGCGATCATGTCGATGCCGACCACGCCGAACACGCGGCGCTTGGCGGCGGCGACATAGGCGTTGCCCGGGCCGACGATCTTGTCCACCGCGGGCACCGTATCGGTGCCGTAGGCCAGCGCGCCCACGGCCTGCGCGCCGCCGATGGCGAACACGCGGTCCACGCCGCCGATGGCGGCCGCGGCCAGCACGATGGGGTTGCGCACGCCGTCGGGCGTGGGCGTGACCATGATCAGTTCTTCTACGCCCGCGACCTTGGCCGGGATGGCGTTCATCAGCACCGACGACGGATAGGCGGCCTTGCCGCCCGGCACGTACAGGCCCACGCGGTCCAGCGGAGTGACCTGCTGGCCCAGCAAGGTGCCTTCGGCGTCGGTGTAGGTCCAGGTCTCGGCGCGTTGGCGCTCATGGTAGCTGCGCACGCGGTCGGCGGCGGCTTCCAGCGCATTACGCTGCGCGGCCGGCAGCGAGGCCAGCGCGGCATGCCAGTCTGCCTTGGGGATTTCCAGCGCGGCGGCCGCTGCGTCCGGCATGCGGTCGAAGCGCTGCGTGTATTCCACCAGCGCGGCGTCGCCGCGGGTGCGCACGTCGGCCAGGATGCCGGCGGCGGCGCGGTCGATGGACTCGTCCTCGTGGGCCTCGAAGGCCAGCAGCTTGGACAAGGCGGATTTGAATCCGGGATCGCGGGAGTCGAGACGATTGATCAGGGCCATGGCGTCATGGAGCAAAGCGGAAAGCGGCCGCCGCGGCTTCGCGGCGGGCGGGGGTCAGGCATTGCGGGAGGCGGCTCTTTCGAAGGCGTCCAGCAGCGGTTGCAGGCGGGCGCCGCGGGTCTTCAGTGCGGCCTGGTTCACGATCAGGCGCGACGAGATCGGCATGACGTCCTCGACCGCGACAAGGTCGTTGGCGCGCAGCGTGCCGCCGGTGGACACCAGGTCGACGATGCAGTCGGCCAGGCCGACCAGTGGCGCCAGTTCCATCGAACCATACAGCTTGATGATATCCACGTACACACCCTTGGCCGCAAAGTGTTCACGGGCTGAGTGGACGTACTTGGTGGCCACGCGCAGGCGCGCGCCCTGGTGCACGGCGCCTTGGTAGTCGAAGCCGTTGCGCACGGCCACGGCCAGGCGGCACTTGGCGATGTTCAGGTCGATGGGCTGGTACAGGCCGCCGGGCTGTTCCTTGGCGTGCTCGATCAGCACGTCCTTGCCCGCGATGCCCAGGTCGGCCGCGCCGTATTGCACGTAGGTCGGCACGTCGGAGGCGCGCACGATGATCAGGCGCAGGCCAGGGTCGCTGGTCGGCAGGATCAGCTTGCGCGAGCTTTCCGGGCTTTCGGTCACTTCGATGCCGGCTTCGGCCAGCAACGGCATGGTTTCTTCAAAAATCCGGCCCTTGGACAGGGCCAGGGTCAGGGGCTTCGTCGTGGCATCGTTCATTGCCGAGCCGCCTCAAAATGAACGGGCCCCCTCGGGGGGCAGCAAGCCGAAGGCGCAGTGTGGGGGCAGCCTCGCCGCCGGGCCGCCCCAAGGCGGGGCAGCCCCCTCGGGGGGCAGCAAGCTGTAGGCGCAGCGTGGGGGCTATTGTGTTTCATGCCTGTTCCTTGCCGGTAACGCGTTGGATGTTCGCGCCCAGGGCGCGCAGTTTGACTTCCATCTGGTCGTAGCCACGATCCAGGTGGTAGATGCGGTCGACCAGCGTGTCGCCGTCGGCGGCCAGGCCGGCGATGACCAGGCTGGCCGAGGCGCGCAGGTCGGTGGCCATGACGGTGGCGCCCGACAGGCGCGTAACGCCGCGCACAATGGCGGTGTGGCCGTCGATGTCGATGTCGGCGCCCATGCGGCGCAGTTCCTGCACGTGCATGTAGCGGTTCTCGAAGATGGTTTCGACGATGACCGAGGTGCCGTCGGCCACGGCGTTCAGCGCCATGACCTGCGCCTGCATGTCGGTGGCGAAACCGGGGTACTCGTGCGTGCGCAGGCCCACGGCCTTCGGACGCTGTGACATCGCGCCGCGGATCCAGCCCGGACCGGTCTCGATGGTCAGGCCGGCTTCGGTCAGCTTGTCCAGCGTGGCGCCCAGGATGGCGGCGTCGGTGTTTTTCAGCAGGATGTCGCCGCCTGCCGCGCCCACGGCGCACAGGAAGGTGCCGGCTTCGATGCGGTCGGAGATGACGCGGTGTTCGGCGCCGTGCAGGCGGGCGACGCCGTCGACCACGATGCGGTCCGTGCCGTGCCCCTGGATGCGGGCGCCCATCTTGATGAGCAGCTCGGCCAGGTCGACCACTTCGGGTTCGCGCGCGGCGTTCTCCAGCACGGTCTGCCCGTCGGCCAGCACGGCGGCCATCAGCAGGTTCTCGGTGCCGGTGACGGTGACCATGTCGGTGCGCACGGATGCGCCCTTCAGGCGCTTGGCGCGCGCGACCACGAAGCCGTGTTCGATGCTGATCTGGGCGCCCAGCGCGGCCAGGCCCTTGATGTGCTGATCGACCGGCCGCTGGCCGATGGTGCAGCCGCCGGGCAGGCTGACGCGCGCCTCGCCGAAGCGGGCCAGCAGCGGGCCCAGCACCAGGATGGACGCGCGCATCGTCTTGACCAGGTCGTACGGCGCTTCCAGGTCGTCGACGCGGTCGGCCTGCAGCGTGACCACGCCGTCCGCGCCGCGTTCGGCGCGCACGCCCATGCGGCCCAGCAGGCGCAGCATGGTGGCCGTGTCGTTCAGGTGCGGGACGTTGGTCAGCGTCAGCGCGTCGGCGGTCAAGAGGCCCGCGCACAGGATCGGCAAGGCCGAGTTCTTGGCGCCGGAAATCGAGATCTCGCCATGCAGCGGGGCGCCGCCGGTGATGCGAAGCTTATCCATTACTTGCCTGCTTGCTGATATTCGCCTGGGGTCAGCGTGCGCATCGACAACGCGTGGATCTCGGCCTTCATGCGGTCGCCAAGCGCGGCATAGACCATCTGATGGCGCTGGATCAGGCGCTTGCCTTCGAAGGCGGCGCAGACGATGACGGCGTCGAAATGCGAGCCGTCGCCTTGCACGTCAAGATGGTCACAGGACAGGCCGTCCGCGATGTATTGGCGGACTTGCGCGGGAGTGGGAAGCATGGACGTCAGTTCCTGAGTTTGTAGCCGCTGGCCAGAAGCCGCAGCGCGTAAAGCGATAGCGCCAGGAACACCGCCGTCACCACCGCCAGGCTGCGCCAGGGCGAGACGTCCGACACCGCGAAGAACCCGTAGCGGAATCCGTCGATGGCGTAGAAGATGGGGTTCCAGTGGGACACGCTCTGCCAGAAGGGCGGCAAGGTGTGGATGGAATAGAACACGCCGGACAGGAATGTCGCGGGCATGATCAGGAAATTCTGGAAGGCGGCCAGCTGGTCGAATTTTTCGGACCACAGGCCCGCGACCACGCCCAGCACCGCCATGATGCCGCAGGACAGCACGGCGAACACCAGCAACCACAGCGGATTGGCGGGCACCAGCGACACGAAGAACAGCGCCACGGCCCAGACGCACAGCCCCACGGCCAGACCGCGCACGACGGCCGCCAGCACGAAGGCGCCGAACATGTCGCGGTGCGACAGCGGCGGCAGCAGCATGAAGACGAGGTTGCCGGTGATGCGGCTTTGGATCAGCGACGAGGACGGGTTGGCGAACGCGTTCTGCAGCATGCTCATCATCATGAGCCCGGGGATCAGGAACGCCGTGTAGGGCACGGTGCCGTACACCATCAGGCGCCCTTCCAGCACGTGCGCGAAGACCAGCAGGTACAGCAGCGCCGTGATCACGGGGGCGGCGATGGTCTGGAAACCGACCTTCCAGAAGCGCAGCAATTCCTTGCGCAGCAGGGTCGGGAAACCGGAGCCCGCATCCAGGCGGGGCTGCACCAGCGGCTGGCTGGCGGTCGCGTTGGACGGCGTCATGACGAAATCTCTTCGGGTTGCAGGGCGGGTGCGGCGGGCTCGTCGCCCTGATGCATGATGCGCACGAATGCGTCTTCCAGGTCGACGCCGCCCACGCGGGCCATCAGGGCCTGCGTGGTGTCCAGGGCCACGATGCGGCCGCGCTTGAGCATGGCGATGCGGCCGCACAGGGCTTCCGCTTCTTCCAGGTAGTGCGTGGTCAGCATGATCGTGTGGCCGGCCTTGTTCAGGCGCGAGATGAATTCCCACAAGGTGCGGCGCAGGTCAACGTCCACGCCCGCGGTGGGTTCGTCCAGCACGATCACGGGCGGGCGGTGCACCAGCGCCTGCGCCACCAGCACGCGGCGCTTCATGCCGCCCGACAGCGCGCGCATGTTGTTGTCGGCCTTGTCGGCCAGGCCCAGGTTGAACAGGATCTCGTCGATCCAGTCGTCGTTGTTGCGCAGGCCGAAGTAGCCGGACTGGATGCGCAGGGTCTCGCGCACCGTGAAGAACGGGTCGTAGACGAGCTCTTGCGGCACCACGCCCAACGCGCGCCGTGCCGACTTGTAGTCGGCCACGACGTCGTATCCACAGACGGTGGCCCGTCCGGAGGACGCGTGCGCCAGACCTGCAAGGATAGAGATCAGGGTGGTCTTGCCCGCGCCGTTGGGGCCGAGCAGGCCGAAGAACTCGCCGTGCTCGATGTTCAGGCTGACGTTGTCCAGCGCCTGAAAGCCGGGGGCGGGCGTGCGCCCAAGCAACTTCTGCCAGCCGCGCTGGCGCGGCAAGTAGACCTTGGAGACGTTTTCTAGACAGACGGCTGACATGACGGCGGGGGAGTGCCCGGAAAGAGCGAATTGATCATTATATAAGCGCGCCGTGACGGCAAGCGCCTATGGCCCCGGGAGCCGTAGGGATGGCGGCTTCATCCGTCCCTTAAATAATCAGCCCGGCGGGCCGCAAAGGACGCGCCGGGCCGGAGGCAGCCGGAACCGTGAAATTACTGGTTGCGCTGGTTCAACGCCTTGATCAGGCCGTCGATGCCGTTCTGATTGATCTGCTGCGCGAACTGGTTGCGGTAGTTCTCGATCAGCCAGATGCCTTCGACGTTCATGTCGTAGATCTTCCAGCCTTGCGGCGTCTTTTCCAGGCGGTAGTCCACGCCGGTGGGCTGGCCGTTGGCTTGGCTGATCAAGGTGCGCACGACCACGTCGTCAGCTTTGGGGTCGCCGCGGAATGGCAGGGCCTTGACGGTGGTGCTGGGCGTGACGCGGGTCAGCGCGCCGCTGTAGGTGCGCACCAGCGTGCCGCGGAACGCCTCGGCCAAGGCCGTCTTCTGCTGTTCCGTCGCCTGGCGCCAGAAGCGGCCAGCGGCCAGGCGCGTCGTCTTCTGGAAGTTGACGTAGGGCAGGATGTGCTGGTTGACGACTTCGTTGATGCGGGTGGTATTGCCGGCTTTGACGGCGCCGTCCGCTTTCAGCACGTCGAGGGCTTCGTTGGCCGTGGCCACCACGAATTGGTCCGGGGGACCGTTGGGGTTGGGCTTGGCCTGCGCGGCACCGGCCGCGGCAAGGCCGACGAGGCCCGCGATGGCCAAGCGCTGCAACAGGGAAATAAAAGTAAATTGCATCAAAACTCCTTACTGTACCGATGAACGCAAGCGAGCAGCTTACTTGGTTGCCGGCGCGGGCACCGGAGCGCCCTTGGCGGCGGCGGGGGCATCGCCACCTTCGTCTTCGTAATTAGGCAGTGTGTCTTCGTCGTTCACGCGCTGGCCAAGCACCATGGCGTTGCGGCGTTGCAGGTAGGCGTCGCGGATGAAGCTGTACGGGTCCAGCGCGACGCGGTCGATCGTGTCGGTGGCGCTCAGCAGGCTGGCGCGCGTATCGACCAGGCGCAAGCCCCACAGCGAGTTGCGCAGGCGCACGTTGTCGATGGAGTCGACGCCCATGTAGCCGTAGGTCGTGCCGTAGTAGTCGCCGATCAGACCGGCGCCGTCGCGCACGGTGGACGAACCGAAGAACGGCAGCACCAGGTACGGGCCCTGGCCAAAGCCCCACACGCCCAGCGTCGTGCCGAAGTCGTTCGGAATCTTGCGCGCGCCGTTGGCCGAGGCGACGTCGAAGCAGCCGCCCACGCCCATCGTGGTGTTGAACAGGAACCGGCCCAGCGTGTTCACGAAGTCGTGGCCGCGGCCTTGCAGGAAGCTGTTGGTGCCGGACCAGAGGTCGCCGACGTTGCTGAAGATGTTGTGCACGCAGCTGCGCACGGGCTGCGGCGTGACAAAGGTGTAGGCCTGAGCGACCGGCTTGAAGACCGCGCGGTCGACCGTGTCGTTGAACTTGTAGACGCCCCGGTTGAAGCCTTCCCAAGGATCGCGCGGATCCGGGTTCTGCGGCGCGGCGCAGCCGGCCATCAGTGCACCCGCCGCTGCGATGGTGGCAATTCGGGTAAGTGCGTTCTTGTTCATGATCAGGACATCCCTATCAACGATTCTTATGATATTTCGACGGTGAAGCGCAGCCTGTTACGGCGTCTTTCGCATCGTCTTTAATTTGGTGCTTTCGCGGGCTCGGCTTCAGGGGCCGTCGCGCCCTGCTTTTCGGCGGAGCCATACAGGAACTGGCTGATCAGCTGCTCCAGCACGACTGCGCTTTGTGTATAGCGGATTTTTCCGCCGTCGGTAAAGTTCTCTTCCTCGCTGCCGGCCGTCAGGCCCAGGTACTGTTCGCCCAGCAAGCCGGACGTGAGGATCGACGCCGACGTGTCCTTCGGGAACTGGTAGGCCTTTTCCAGATTCACGGAGACGACCGCCTGGAAGGTCTTGTCGTCGAACGAGATGCTGGACACGCGGCCCACCACGACGCCGGCGCTTTTGACCGCCGCGCGCGGCTTGAGGCCGCCTACGTTATCGAAATTGGCCGATAGCGTATAGGTCGGAGCGAAGGAAAAGGTGCTGAGGTTGCCGGCGCGCAACGCCAGGAACACCAGCGCGACTGCGCCCAGCAGTACAAACAGGCCTACCCAGAAGTCGGTTTTTTCGCGTGACATGATCGATCCGTTTCAATTTCCAAACATCAAGGCGGTGAGCAGGAAGTCCAGCCCAAGTACCGCCAAGGAGCCCACGACCACGGTGCGCGTGGTGGCGCGGGCAACGCCTTCAGGGGTGGGCCGGGCCTGCCAGCCTTCGTAGAGCGCCACCAGCGTCACCGTGACGCCGAACACCACGCTCTTGATGACGCCGTTGGCCACGTCGTTCCAGACATCCACGCCGCTTTGCATCTGCGACCAGAACGCGCCCGAGTCCACGCCGATCATCACGACGCCGACGACCCAGCCGCCCAGGATGCCCACCATGGAGAAAACCGCCGCCAGGATGGGCATGGCGATGATGCCGCCCCACAGGCGGGGCACCAGCACGCGGCGGATCGGGTCGACGGCCATGACTTCCATGGCCGACAGTTGCTCGCCGGCCTTCATCAGGCCGATTTCGGCGGTCAGGGACGTGCCCGCGCGGCCGGCGAACAGCAGCGCCGTCACGACAGGCCCCAGCTCGCGCACCAGCGACAGGGCCACCAGCAGCCCCAGCGCCTCTTCGGAACCATAGCGGTTCAGCGTGTAATAACCTTGCAACCCCAGCACGAAGCCCACGAACATGCCGGACACGGCGATGATCAGAAGGGAATAGTTGCCGATGAAATGGACTTGCTGCGACACCAGGCGGGGGCGCGAGAACACGATGCCGCTGCGCGCCAGCATGCCGGCGAAGAACCGAGTGAAGTAGCCGATGCCGGAGACGGTGCCGCGCACCCATCCGCCCAGCGCGCTGACGGGGTTGTTGGATCCGCTCATGCTTTGCGCCCCTTCTGTTCGGAAAGCCACTTTTGGAAAGCCGGCGTTTCGGGGTACTGGAACGCGACCGGGCCGTCGGGCTCGCCTTTCAGAAATTGCTGCACGTAAGGGTCTTGCGACGCCGACAGCGTTTCCGGCGTGCCGGCCGCGGCCAGCTTGCCCTGCCCCACCAGATACACCTGGTCGGCGATGGCGAAGGATTCCTGCACGTCGTGGGTGATCAGCACCGAGGCGCACCCCAGGCGGTCGGCCAGGCTGCGGATCAGGCGGGCGGTGATGCCCAGAGAGATCGGGTCCAGGCCGGCGAAGGGTTCGTCGTAGAGGATCAGTTCGGGTTCCAGTACCACGGCGCGGGCCAGGGCGACACGGCGCGCCATGCCGCCGGAGATCTCGGCCACCTTCAGGTGCGCGGCGGCCCGCAGGCCGACGGCGTCGAGTTTGTCCAGTACGCGGTCGGTGAGGTCGGATTCGGACAGTTTTGTATGTTCGCGCAACGGGAACGCGACGTTTTCGAACACGTTCAGGTCGGTGAACAGCGCGCCCTGCTGGAACAGCACGCCCATGCGCTTGCGCAAGGCTTGCAGTTCGGCGGGAGTGGCGCGCCCGATGTCCTGGCCGAACGCCAGGACCTGGCCTTGCTGCGCGACGAGCTGGCCGGTGGCCGCGCGCAACAGCGTGGTCTTGCCCGAACCCGAGCCGCCCATGACGGCGACCACTTGGCCCGCGCGCACGTCCATGGAGATATCGCGCAAGACGGTGAAATCACCGTAGCCTAGCGCCACACCTTCCAGGCGCAGGGCGAATTCCGGGGTGCTGCTTGTTTGAGCGGGCATGGGCAACGAAAAGGGTGTTTTGCGAGGACCAAGGCGGACTCTGGCCTCCAGCGGCGAGGCGCCATTGTAGCCCGACGCTTTGTAATCACAATGCGATACGTCGCCAATGGAACAGTGTTTTCGGTTTCAGGGACAATCACCGGCCCCGGGGCAGCCGGTGCCGGGGCAGCGGGGGCCCGCCCGCTGCTCAACGGCGCGTTTGGGCCGCCAGGGTTTCCCGCGCCAGACGTTGGACCAGGTCGGCCGTGCGCTCGCGCCGGGCCAGCGGGGCGGCCTGGCCCGCCCACAGGGACAGCACGTTGATATTGCCGGCCTTGCCGCCCGCCGTGCGCATGGGGCGCGTCAGCGCGTTCTGCAGGGGGTACGGCAGGATGTCGCCGGCGATGGCGTCGGCGTCCCGCATGAAGGCGTTGGAGATGCCGCGCGCCGGGCGGCCTGAAAAAGCCCGTGTCACGCGCGACTGCTCGGACCGCGAAGCCGGCAGCACGGCCTTGTAGGCGTCGCTGATGCCGGATTCGTCCGTCGTCAGGAAAGCCGTCCCCATTTGTGCCGCGTCAGCACCCAGCGCCAGGGCGGCGGCGATGCCGCGGCCGTCCATGATGCCGCCGGAGGCGATCACCGGCACGGAAACCGCGTCCGCCACCTGCGGCACCAGCGCCATGGTGCCGATCAGCGATTGGTCGAAATCGTCCAGGAAGGTGCCGCGGTGTCCACCCGCTTCGGCCCCCTGGGCCACGACGGCGTCCACGCCGTCCTGTTCCAGCGCGACCGCCTCGCGCACGGTGGTCGCCGTGCCGACGGTCAGGATGCCCAGTTCGCGGCAGCGGGCCAGCACGTCGGCGGCAATCCGCCCGAAGGTGAAGCTGAAGACCGCCGGGCGCAGCCGCAGGATGGCGTCGATCTGCCCCGGCAGGGGGTCGGCCTGCGGCCCGGGCGCGGCGGGGGCCGGCAGGCCCAGCTGCTCGTGGTAGCGGGCCAGCAGGGCCAGCATGCGGCCGGTGTCGCCCTGCACGGGCAGGTCCGGCACCGACGCGAAGAGGTTGATGGCGAACGGCCGCGGGGTGCGGGCGCGGATGCCGGCGACCGCCGCGTCGATCTGTTCGGGGCTCATGTAGGCCGCCCCGAGCGATCCCAGCACACCCGCTTTCGACGCCTCGGACACCAGTTCCACCGTCGTCGCGCCGCCCGCCATGGGGGCCTGGATGATGGGATGGTCCAACTTCAGAAGGTCAAGCAGACGGGTGGCCATGGGAAGACTCCTAAGGGTTATTGAAGCTGGATGTTCCCAGCCTTGATGACGTGGGCCCACTTCTCGGTTTCGGTCTTGATGAAAGCCGCGAATTCCTCGGGCGTGCCGCCGCCGACCTGGCTGCCGGTATCGGCGATGGCCTTCTGCACATCCGGTTCCTTCAGGATGCGGTTGAATTCGGCGTTGAGCTTCGCGATGATCGGCGCCGGCGTGCCGGCGGGGGCGACGATGCCTTGCCAGTTGTAGGACTCGAAGCCCGGCAGGCCGGATTCGGCCATCGTGGGCACGTCGGGCAGCACGGCCAGGCGCTTGGCGGACGTGACGGCGATGGGGTGGATCTTGGCGCCCTGGATGGCCGGCAGCGCGGAATAGCCCATTTCGAACATCATCGAGATGTGGCCGCCCATCAGGTCGGTCGCCGCCAGGCTGCCGCCCTTGTACGGCACGTGCACGATGTCGATCTTGGCCTGCTCGCGGAACATCTCGCCCGACAGGTGATGCGCGCCGCCCACGCCCGACGACCCGAAGGACAGCTTGCCGGGCTGCTTCTTGGCCAGCGCGATCAGGTCGGCCAGCGTCTTGACCGGCAGCTCGTTGTTCACGCTCAGCACCAGCGGGCTGTTTTCGATCAGGATGATGGGCGCCAGGTCCTTTTGCGGGTTGTACGGCATTTCCTTCATCAAGGACGGGTTCACCGCCATCGGGGCCAGATTGCCGGTACCGATGGTGTAGCCGTCGGGCGCCGCCTTGGCGATCAGGTTGGTGCCGACCACGCCGCCGGCGCCCGCCTTGTTCTCGACCACGATCGGTTGGCCCAGCGTTTCACCCAGTTTGCGCGCCAGCAATCGCACGCGCGTGTCGGCGAAGCCGCCCGGCGCGTAGGGGACGATCATGGTGATGGGTTTGGCGGGCCAGTCGGCGGTCTGGGCCTGTGCGGCGCCGCTGAAAGCGGCCGCGGCCGCCAATGCGGCGATCAGGGGGCGCAAAGATTTCATGCTGGGTGACTCCTCTCTTTTCTTTAATGTGTGCAGCCCTGCGGGCCGCTCGCATTATGCCCAGCGCCTTTGTCTTCTGTCGTGATTTTTCCCAAGCGCCAGGCCGAAAGCGCCAGCAGCGCCGCGCCGGCCCCCAGCACCTGCGGCAGGCCCGCGCCCCAGCGCGACGCCCATGACGCCAGCAGCGGCCCCAGGATCTGTCCGGCGGCGAACGCCGCCGTCATGACGGCGGCGGCCCGGGGCGCCGCGGCGCCGGCGGCGCCCCGGGCGGTCAGCATGCCCGCCTGCGTGATCACCATGAAGGTGCCGCCCACCAGCAGCGCGGCCACGATCACGGCGGCGATGTGGTGCCAGAGCGCCACGGCCAGCATGCCCAGCGCCATCAGCGCCTGCGCGCCCTGCCAGACGCGCTTGTCGTCGCGTCCACGGGCAAGCTTGGGTACCAATAGGCAGGACACGGCCGCGGCCAGCCCGAACAAGGGCCAGGCCCACCCGAAGACCGCCGGGTCCGGGATGACCTCCTTGGCCATCGCGGGCAGGAAAGTGGCGGGAATGATGTAGCCCACGCCGAATACGCCATAGTGCAGCGCCAGGCGCGGAATGACGCGGGGCAGCCGGGCCGGTTGCGCGGCGCCGGCGGACGGCCGGCCCGAGGCGGTGGGCCGATTCAGCCCGGGCCCGGCGATGGCGGACAGGGCCAGCGTCAATCCCCCCAGGGCCAGCCACATGCCGTCGGCGCGGACGCCCCATGCCATCAGGGCCAGGCAGGCCAGCCCGGTCAGCGCGATGCCCGCGCCCACGCCGGCATACGTCACCGCGGATGCGGCGGGTTCGCGCGGATCGCCCGCCGGCACGGGCCGCCATCCGGCCACGCAGATGAAGGCGCTGGCGCTGGCGTAGCCCGCGGCAAGCCGCAACACGCACCAGAACGCGACGTCGTGGACAAGCGGCATGGCCAGCGTCAGCAGCGCCACGGCCAGCAGGCTCAGCGCCAGCTGGCCGCGGGGATGGCGCACGGGCCAGGCCACGGCGGCCAGGGCGCCCAGCAGGTAGCCCGCGTAGTTGGCCGAGGCGATCCAGCTGCCCTGCGCCAGCGACAAGCCCCCTTCCTGCGCCATCAGCGGCCAGACGGGCGTGAAGGCGAAACGGCCGATCCCCATGGCGGCAGCCAGCGCCAGCGCGGCCGGCCAGGCCAGGCTGGCGGCGCTGCGGGAATCGGGAACGGAAGGGTAAGCAGGCGTTGACATGCGTCCACTCTACGGCTGTACTAATATCTTTAATAGTGAATTATTAAGAACATAGGTTCTTGAAATGAGAAACTTGGATCTCGACGCGTTGCAGATCTTCAAGGCGGTGGCCGATCAGGGCGGCGTGGCGCGCGCGGCCCAGCATCTGAACCGGGTGCAGTCCAATGTGTCGACCCGCCTGAAGCAATTGGAGGCCTCGCTGGAGGCTCCGCTTTTCCGGCGCCAGAACCGCCGGCTGGTGCTGTCGGACCAGGGGCGCGTGCTGCTGTCGTACGCCGATCGCCTGCTGCGCTTGTCGGACGAGGCGCAGGCCGCGGTGCGTGACGGCGCGCCGCGAGGCGTGCTGCGCATCGGCACCATGGAAAGCACGGCCGCAGCCCGCCTGCCGCCGATCCTGGCGGCCTATCACGCGGCCTGGCCGCAGGTGGGGATCGAGCTGGTCACCGGGACATCCGGCGCGCTGGCGGCCAAGGTGCGCGACTACGAGATCGAGGCGGCATTCGTGGCCGAGCCGTTTCCGGCCGACGGCCTGGCGGGCATGGATGCCTTCAAAGAGGAACTCACGCTGATCTCACCGCTGGCCTGGGGCGAAATCGCCAGCGCCCGCGACCTGGGCGGCCGCACCGTCATCGCGTTCGCGGCCGGGTGTTCGTACCGGCGCATCCTGGAGTCGTGGCTGAACCACGAAGGCCTTGCGCCGGGCAGGGTGATGGAATTCGCGTCGTATCACGCCATCGTGGCGTGCGTGGCGGCAGGGTCTGGCGTGGCCATTGTGCCGCGTTCCGTGCTGGCCGTGCTGGGGGCGGAGCATTCCGTCCGCGTCAGGGCGTTGACTGGCCCGTATGCGCAAGCCCAGACCCGGCTGGTCTGGCGCGCCGATGACGACACCCCTGCGTTGCAGGCATTGCGGCAACAGCTGCAAGCGACGGGTCGATAGCGCCGGGCCAATAAGCAAAAACGGGTTGCGCGCGGCAACCCGCGCGCAACCCGTGCAGTCCTTCCAGCCAGTCGCTTAGAAGCGGTAGCCGACCCCCAGCGTCGCCACCCACGGATCGATGCGCGCGGTGCCGATGTGCTGGCCGTCCAGCTTCACCTTCGAGCGGATGTCGATGTAGCGGATGTCGGCGTTCATGAACCAGCGTTCGTTGATTTTGAAGTCCGCGCCCAACTGCGCGGCCACGCCCCAGGAATCGCCCAGCTTCAGGTCCGATCCCTTCAACGGGCCTTCGGCCTTGGTGTCGAAGAAGTGCGTGTAGTTGATGCCGACGCCGATGTAGGGCTGGATCATGCTGTCGGGCAGGATGTGCCATTGCAGGCTGAGCGTGGGCGGCAATTGCTTGCTGGAGCCGATCTTGCCCAGGCCGCTGCCGCTGACGTCGTGTTCGAACGGCCAGGCGCCCAGCAGTTCGATGCCGATGTTGCGCGTCACCATGTAGCCCAGCGTGAAGCTCGGGCGCACGTTGTTGTTGACGTCGAGCTTGACGCTGCCGTCCAGCACCGTGCCGTTGTCGGACGACGGACGGACCTGCGTCACGCCCACGCGGAACAGCACGTCGCCTGCCTCATGGGCATGCGCGGGAGCGGCGAGTGCGCCGGCGGCGATCAGCCCGGCGATGGCGGTGGCGCGGAAACGCCCGTTCAGCGAAAACATTTTTTCTTCTCCGATCTTTCCATGAGGGTGAGACCACAGGTTCTCAAACCTGGCCCAGGGGCAGATTGATATGTGTCAAACCGTGAAAAGATGGAGCGCGCCCGTGGCAGACAGGCAACAAGAATCGGATGGATCCTACGCAAGCGCGGCCAAAAACACCACCGCGCCCAGGCCCAGCATGAGGAACGGGCTGACGCGCGTGTAGACCAGCGCGGCGGTCGACAGGGCCGCCACGCCCCAGGCCCACGCCCCGCCTTCGGCCGCGCGCAGCAGGGTGCAGGACGACGCCAGGATCATGCCCGCCGCCACCGGCACCAGGCCCGCTTCGATCGCGCGGATGCAGACCGTGCGCCGGTATCGCGCCCACACGCGCGCCAACGCGTAGATCAGCAGCGAGCACGGCAGGAAGATCGCGATCGATGCGGCGATGGCGCCGGCCCAGCCGCCCACATGCCAACCGATTAGCGTCACCAGCAGCGACGCCGGGCCCGGCGTGATGCGCGACAGCGCGAAGTAGTCCAGGAACTGCGCGTCGTTGATCCAGCCATAGCTGTCCACCGCCTGGCGATGGATGTCGGGCAGGATGCTCTGGCCGCCGCCGACGGTCAGGAACGACAGCGGCGTGAACACCGCGAACAGGTCGTGAAGTGTCTCCAGGTTCATTTCCGGGACTCCTGCCGGCGGATGCGTGTGTAGGCGATGAAGATCGACAGCGGCGCCATCACGCCCACCACCCACAGCAGCGGCAGGCGCAGCAGGAAGATGGCGGCGAAGGTGCACGCCATGATCGCGGCGGGCACGCGGCCGATCAAGGCCCGCCGCGCCGCGCGCAGGCCCGTCTGCAGCGATACGCCTACCGCGGCGGCCGCCACGCCGGCCATCGCCACGTGCAGGCCGTGCGACTGCGCCATGCTGGCGAACAGCGCCGCCAGCGCGATCGCCACCAGCATCGGCGGCACGGTGATGCCCAGGCCGCCCAACAACGCGCCGGGCCCGCCGCGCAGCCGGAAGCCGATCCAGATGGCCAGGTTCACCACGTTCACGCCGGGAAAGGACTGCGCAAGCGCCAGCCCTGACAGGAAATCGGACTCGGACATCCAGCGCCGCTGCTGCACGAATTCACGCATCATCCAGCCGCTCAGGCCGCCGCCGAAACTCGTCAGGCCGACTTTGGTGAAGGCCAGGAAGATCTGCGGCAAGGAGGGGGGAGCAAGGGGCGCGTCGGCGGACATGGCGGAAACTTAAAGGAGGTGATGGCGCATCGGAAGGAAGCGATGCCGCATCTTACGGAAACGAGAATGTCGTCTGCCTGAAAGCATTCGCCGCCTTGGCGCGGTGGGCGCGAAGGCGGCGAACGGGTATTGCCGGGTCGAAAAAGGATCAGCGCGGCAGTTCGCTTGCGCCCATCAGGTAGGCGTCCACCGATCGCGCGCACTGGCGGCCTTCGCGGATGGCCCAGACCACCAGCGACTGGCCCCGGCGCATGTCGCCCGCGGCAAACACCTTCTCCACGTTGGTGCGGTAGTCGTCCGTGTTGGCGCGCACGTTGCCGCGCGCGTCGCGGTCCACGCCGAACGCGTCCAGCACCGTCTGCACGGGCGCCACGAAGCCCATGGCCAGCAGAATCAGGTCAGCCTTGATCTCGAATTCCGAGCCTTCGACTTCGCGCATCTTCATCTGGCCGGTGGCGTCGTCCTTGAACCACTCGACGCGGGCGCCGACCAGTTTCTCGACCTTTCCGTTGCTGCCCTTGAACAGCTTGGTGGTCACGGACCAGTCGCGCTCGCAGCCTTCTTCGTGGGACGACGACGTGCGCATCTTCAACGGCCAGTACGGCCACGTCATGGTCTTGTTTTCGGACTCGGGCGGCTGGGGCATCAGTTCGAACTGCGTGACCGAGGCCGCGCCGTGGCGGTTGCTGGTGCCCACGCAATCGGAACCCGTGTCGCCGCCGCCGATGACGACCACGTGCTTGCCCTTGGCAAGCGTCTGGTCGGTCAGGCGGTCGCCAGCGACCGCCTTGTTCTGCTGGCGCAGGAAGTCCATGGCGTAGTACACGCCCGACAGCTCGCGGCCCGGCACGGGCAGGTCGCGCGGGGTCTCGGAGCCGCCGGTCATGACGATCGCGTCGAATTCCGCCTTCAGCGAATCCGGCGTGCGCACGGTCAGGCCGTCGGCTACCGGGTCCTTCGGGTTGCCGATGTAGGTCGACGGCGCGAATTCCACGCCCTCGGCTTCCATCTGCGAGATGCGGCGGTCGATCTGGTGCTTTTCCAGCTTGAAGTCGGGGATGCCGTAGCGCAGCAGGCCGCCGATGCGGTCGCTCTTTTCGAACAGCGTCACGGAGTGGCCGGCGCGCGCCAGCTGCTGCGCGCACGCCATGCCGGCGGGGCCGGAGCCCACGACCGCGACCTTCTTGCCCGTCTTTTTGGCCGGCACCAGCGGCGCGACCCAGCCTTCGGCCCAACCCTTGTCGATGATCGCGTGCTCGATGGACTTGATGCCGACAGCGTCGCTGTTGATGTTCAAGGTACAGGCAGCTTCACACGGCGCCGGGCAGATGCGGCCGGTGAATTCGGGGAAGTTGTTGGTGGAGTGCAGCACGTCCAGCGCGCGGCGCCAGTCCTGCTTGTACACCAGGTCATTCCAGTCGGGGATGATGTTGTTGACCGGGCAGCCGTTGTTGCAGAACGGGATGCCGCAGTCCATGCAGCGCGCGGCTTGCTGCTTGGCCTGGTCGTCGGTCAGGTGCAGCACGAATTCGCGCCAGTTCTTCAGCCGCTTCTGTGGGGCCTCGGAGGCCTCCTGCAGACGCTGAAATTCCATAAAGCCGGTAATCTTTCCCATGGTATCCCTCACGCAGCCAGTTGTTGCTGATTGGCTGCACGCCACATTTCACCCAATGCGCGACGGTAGTCCGTCGGCATGATCTTTACGAATTTGCCGCGCGAGGCTTCCCAGTCGCCCAGGATCTCGCGGGCGCGGTAGCTGCCGGTGTAGCGGAAGTGGTCTTCCACCAGGCGGCGCAGGATGGTTTCATCCGTCTCGCGTTCGCCACCGCGCTGCGCGCTGTGCCAGATGTCGATATTGTTCAGCGCCTGCTGTTCCGCATGCGGCACCACGCCTTCCAGTTCCACCATGGACAGGTTGACGCGGTGCTTGAGCGTGCGTTCCGGATCCCAGACGTAAGCCACGCCGCCCGACATGCCGGCCGCGAAGTTGCGGCCCGTGGCGCCCAGCACCACGACCGTGCCGCCCGTCATGTATTCGCAGCCGTGGTCGCCCGTGCCTTCCACCACCGTCGCGGCGCCCGAATTGCGCACCGCGAAGCGTTCGCCGGCCACGCCGTTGAAGAACGCCTCGCCTGCCAGCGCGCCGTACAGCACGGTGTTGCCGGCGATGATGTGGTCGGGGCCGAAGCCGCGGAAGTCGTTGGGCGAGCGCACGATGATGCGGCCGCCGGACAAGCCCTTGCCCACGTAGTCGTTGCCTTCGCCCACCAGATCCATCGTGATCCCGTGCGCCAGGAACGCGCCGAAGCTCTGGCCGGCGGTGCCGTTGCACTGGATGTGGATGGTGTCGTCCGGCAGGCCGTCGTGGCCGTAGCGCGAGGCCACGGCGCCCGACAGCATGGCGCCGATCGTGCGGTTGCGGTTGCGCACCGGCACGATGAAGGACACCTTTTCGCCGCGTTCCAGCGCGGGGCGGCTGCGGTCGATCAACTGGTGGTCCAGCGCGCCGGCCAGGCCGTGGTCCTGCTCTTCGGTCTGGCGCACGTCGGCATCCGACTGCGTTTGATGGAACACGCGGGCAAAGTCCAGCCCTTGCGCCTTCCAGTGCTCGACGCCCGAACGCATGTCCAGCAGATCGGCGCGGCCGATCAGGTCGTCGAACTTGCGGATGCCCAGCTGGGCCATGATTTCGCGCACTTCCTCGGCGATGAAGAAGAAGAAGTTCACGACGTGCTCGGGTTTGCCCTGGAATTTCTTGCGCAGGACCGGGTCTTGCGTGGCCACGCCCACCGGGCAGGTGTTCAGGTGGCACTTGCGCATCATGATGCAGCCTTCCACGACCAGCGGCGCCGTGGCGAAGCCGAACTCGTCGGCGCCCAGCAGCGCGCCGATGACGACGTCGCGGCCGGTCTTCATCTGGCCGTCGGCCTGCACGCGGATGCGGCTGCGCAGGCGGTTCAGCACCAGCGTCTGTTGCGTTTCGGCCAGGCCCAGTTCCCACGGCGTGCCCACGTGCTTGATGGACGACACCGGGGACGCGCCCGTGCCGCCGTCATGGCCGGCGATCACGACGTGGTCGGCCTTGGCCTTGGCGACGCCGGCGGCGACCGTGCCCACGCCCACTTCGGACACGAGCTTGACCGACACGGATGCCTTGGAATTCACGTTCTTCAGATCGTGGATCAGCTGGGCCAAGTCTTCGATCGAATAGATGTCATGGTGCGGCGGGGGCGAAATCAGGCCCACGCCCGGCACCGAGTAGCGCAGCTTGGCGATGTATTCCGACACCTTGTGGCCGGGCAGTTGGCCGCCTTCGCCGGGCTTGGCGCCCTGCGCCATCTTGATCTGGATCTGGTCGGCAGACGACAGGTACTCGGCGGTCACGCCGAAACGGCCCGACGCCACCTGCTTGATCTTCGAGCGCAGCGAGTCGCCCTTCTTCAGCACGACGTCCGCTTCGATGCGGTCCGAGCCCAGCAGCGAGGCCAGCGTGTCGCCGTCCTTGATGGTGCTTTTGCCTTCGCGCATTTCGGCGCGGTAGCGCAGTTCGTCTTCGCCGCCTTCGCCGGTGTTGGACTTGCCGCCGATGCGGTTCATGGCCACGGCCAGCACCGAGTGCGCCTCGGTCGAGATCGACCCCAGCGACATGGCGCCGGTGGCGAAGCGCTTGACGATGTCCTTGGCCGATTCGACGTCGTCCAGCGGGATGGCGCGCGACGGGTCGAAGCGGAACTCGAACAGGCCGCGCAGGGTCATGTGGCGACGGCTCTGGTCGTTGATGATCTGCGCGTATTCCTTATACGTGCGGTAGTTGTTGGCGCGCGAGGCGTGTTGCAGCTTGGCGATGGAATCCGGCGTCCACATATGCTCTTCGCCGCGGACGCGGTAGGCGTATTCGCCGCCGGCGTCCAGGTCGTTGGCCAGCACCGGGTCGGTGCTGAAGGCCGCGCGATGCTGGCGCAGCGCTTCTTCGGCCACCTGGAAGATGCCGATGCCTTCGATGTTGGACGAGGTGCCGGTGAAGTACTTGTTCACCAGGCCGCTCTGCAGGCCCACGGCTTCGAAGATCTGCGCGCCGGTGTAGGACATGTAGGTCGAGATGCCCATCTTGGACATGACTTTGTTCAAGCCCTTGCCGATGGCCTTGATGAAGTTCTTCACGGCCTTTTCGGGGTCATTCAGCTTGCCCAGCGATTCCAGCGCCAGGTAGGGGTGAATGGCTTCGGCGCCGTAGCCGCCCAGCAGCGCGAAGTGGTGCACTTCGCGGGCCGAGCCGGTTTCCACGACCAGGCCGGTGTTGGTGCGCAGGCCGGCCCGGATCAAGTGTTGGTGGACGGCGGAGGTCGCCAGCAGCGCGGGGATGGCCACGCGTTCGCTGTCGACCAGGCGGTCCGACACGATCAGGATGTTGTAGCCGCTTTGCACCGCATCGACGGCGCGCGCGCACAGCGCGGCCACGCGGGCTTCGATGCCCTCGGGGCCCCAGGCGGCGGGGTACGTGATGTCGAGCTCGAAGCTGCGGAATTTCTTGCCGGTGACCTGCTCGATGTCGCGGATCTGCGCCATGGCGGCGAAATCCAGCACCGGCTGGGACACTTCCAGGCGCAGCGGCGGGTTGACGTTGTTGATGTCAAGCAGGTTGGGCTTGGGGCCGATGAACGACACCAGCGACATCACCAGCTGTTCGCGGATGGGGTCGATGGGCGGGTTCGTGACCTGCGCGAACAGTTGGCGGAAGTAGTTGTAGAACGGCTTGGCGCGGTCCGACAGTACGGCCAGCGGGGCATCGTTGCCCATCGAGCCGATGACTTCTTCGCCGGTCGAGGCCATGGGTTCCAGGATGAACTTGTAGTCTTCCTGGGTCCAGCCGAAGGCCTGCTGACGGTCCAGCAGCGACACGGACGACTGCGTGGCGACGGCGACCTGGCGTGGGGCCGGCAGCGATTCCAGCTTGATCTGCAGGCGTTCGATCCACTGGCGGTACGGGCGGCTGTTGGCCAGCTGCAGCTTGATTTCGGCGTCGTCGATGATGCGGCCCTGTTCCAGGTCGATCAGGAACATCTTGCCCGGCTGCAGGCGCCACTTCTTGACGATGCGGTTTTCGGGGATCGACAGCGTGCCGGCTTCGGACGCCAGGATGACCATATCGTCGTCGGTCACCAGGTAGCGGGCGGGACGCAGGCCGTTGCGGTCCAGCGTGGCGCCGATCTGGCGGCCATCGGTGAACGCGACGGCGGCGGGGCCGTCCCACGGCTCCATCATGGCGGCGTGGTATTCATAGAAGGCGCGGCGGGACTCGTCCATCTGCGTGTGCTGTTCCCAGGCTTCCGGGATCATCATCATCATGGCGTGGGCCAGCGAGTAGCCCGAGTTCACCAGCAGTTCCAGGCAGTTGTCGAACGTGGCGGTGTCGGACTGGCCTTCGTAGACGATCGGGTACAGCTTCTTCAGGTCGTCGCCCAGCACGGCCGACTGCATCATGCCTTCACGGGCGCGCAGCCAGTTGAAGTTGCCCTTGACCGTATTGATTTCGCCGTTGTGGGCGATCATGCGGTACGGGTGGGCCAGCGGCCAGGCGGGGAACGTGTTGGTCGAGAAGCGCTGGTGCACCAGCGCCAGCGCGGACACGGCGCGGGTGTCGGCCAGGTCGCGGTAGTAGCGGCCGACCTGATCGGCCAGCAACAGGCCCTTGTAGACCACGGTGCGCACCGACGCCGACGGCACGAAGTATTCCTTGCCATGGGCCAGATGCATGTTCTGGATGGCGTGGCTGGCCGTCTTGCGGATCACGTACAGCTTGCGTTCCAGCGCGTCCGGCACCATCACGTCGGCGCCGCGGCCGATGAACAGCTGGCGGATCACGGGCTCGCATTCGCGCACGGTGGGCGACATCGGCATGTCGACGTCCACCGGCACGTTGCGCCAGCCCAGGACGACCTGGCCCTCGGCGCGCACGGAACGTTCCAGTTCTTGTTCGCACGCCAGGCGCGAGGCGGTTTCCTTGGGCAGGAACACCATGGCCACGCCGTACTCGCCGGGAGGCGGCAGGACGATGCCTTGCTGGCCCAGCTCGTCGCGGTAGAGCGTGTCGGGGATCTGGATCAGGATGCCCGCGCCGTCGCCCATCAGCTTGTCGGCGCCGACCGCGCCGCGGTGGTCCAGGTTTTCAAGGATCTTCAGACCTTGCTGGATGATCGCGTGGCTTTTCTTGCCCTTGATGTGCGCAACAAAGCCGACGCCGCAGGCGTCATGCTCGTTCTTGGGGTGGTACAGGCCCTGGGCCGCCGGCAGACCGATGCGGCTGGCATCGATAGGGGTCGCCTTGGGGGTGGGACAGGATTCGATCGGGGTAATTTGGGGCATGGCGCGCTCCGCAGTGGGCCTGCGTCGTAATGTTGCAGTGCAGGAGACGGACAATACCCCCGCTGCAAGTAGGGTGCAACAGGAACAATAGGGGTATGACCCTACTTATATTAATGCTCCATCATAGGGCATAAATATAGGGACATAACAACAGCCGCACCGTTATTGGCTTGCCGTGGAGAGGGGTTTAGACCGGTTACGGCGGGCTTGGTGGAATTGCCAATTTTCGCATTATGCGTCCCTAATTAAATGGACATTTCCAACCAAAAGACGGCGCGGTGATGTGGCGAAAAATGCACACGGACGCGCGCTCGACAGCATGCCAACAGAAGAACGCCCAAAACGAGGCCACCCAAAAGGGAGGCCACTCAAAAGGGAGGCCACCCAAAAGAAAACCCGCCATGCAGGCGGGTCGGAGTTTCAGGAGCTGGTCGTCGTAGGCGGTGACGAGGACGGGGCCGGAGAACTGGATTCGGCATCCGCCGGCGGAGCCGGCTTCTTGCGCGGACGGCCGCGCTGGCCGGGGGCGACTCGCCGGCTGGCGGTATGGGCCAGGCTGGCGATAAAGCTGGCGCCGCCCAGCGCCCATTGGCCCGAGACGGCCTGGTCGATGCGCTGCGTTTCCTCGCGCGACAGGCCGTCTTGCAAGCGCTTGCGGTAGTTGGCCTGGCGGTCGAACGGCGTATTGCCGCACGCCCAGTAGTCGGCGTGGTCGGATTGCCACTGCGCGGGCGCCGCCGTCGTGTTGCCGGTATGGCTGGCCGCGGACGACCAAGGCCAGGAATCGGGGTCTTGCGACGCGCCGCTGCGCACCGGGTAGGTTTCCAGCCAGACCAGTGCCGGCAGCACCCAGGCGCCGGGTTCCAGCAGGGCCGACCGGTACCGGCCCGCGAACACGCGGCCGCCACGCAGGCGCGCCGCCAGGTTGCGGCCCAGCGTCTGCATCAGCCTGGGCAGGCCTTCTTCGTCGGCCGGGGTGGCCAGCAAAAGGATGCGGTCGTTGGCAAGCAGCCAGCCATGAACCGACACCCGATGGCGTTGGGCGGATTCGCCCAGCCACGTGGCCAGTTGGTTCAGGATATCGGCGGGCGCTGGCTGCGATGGCGCGGCCAGCGGCGAAATGAAGTTGGCCTGCACCAGTTGGGGCAGCCCAGGGGCGTACAGACGGGGCAGACGGGCCATAGTGTCAGGGCTTGCGTATCTGGAAGAACGGGTTGTCTTCGCTCACGGTATATAAATAGTGCCACGGTGGGCGCTGGTCAAGTCCCGTGATCACAATATGGGCACGGAATCTCTTTTTTTTTGCCGCCGGGCCCGTATGAAGCGCAGGTTAACATTCGGCGACGGAACGTCGTACCGTGGATATACCCTAACCCGTCGACGTTTTTTTCACCCCTGACCGGAGAAAATCCATGCCTGTGGCCTTGGAGCTCATTTCCCAGCATCGCTGCTTTGGCGGTACGCAGCGCTACTACCGCCATGAGTCCGAGGCGATCGGCCTGCCCATGCGTTTTTCGGTCTACGTGCCGCCGCAGGCGGAACACGGGCCGGTGCCGGTGCTGTTCTATCTGGCGGGGCTGACCTGCACCGAAGAGACCTTCATGATCAAGGCGGGCGCCCAGCGCCTGGCGGCCGAGCTGGGCGTGATGCTTGTCGCCCCGGACACCAGCCCGCGGGGCGCCAATGCGCCCGGCGAGGACGAAAGCTGGGACCTGGGCACGGGCGCCGGCTTCTATGTGGATGCCACCACCCCGGCCTGGCGCGGCCACTACCGCATGTACAGCTATGTTGCCGACGAACTCTTCGCGATCGTCACGGGCGACGCCCTGCCCGGCGACGCATCGCGCACGGGCATTTTCGGCCATTCCATGGGCGGCCACGGCGCCCTGGTGCTGGCGCTGCGCAATCCGGGCAAGTTCCGTTCGGTGTCGGCTTTCGCGCCCATTGCCGCGCCCAGCCAATGCCCCTGGGGCAAGAAGGCGTTCGGCGCCTACCTGGGCGACAACGTCCTGGACTGGGCCGCTTACGACGCGTCGGCGCTGATGCGCAGCCTGCAGCAGCCCTTCCCGGCCGGCATCCTGATCGACCAAGGCGAATCAGACCAATTCCTGGCTGAACAGTTGTATCCCGACGTGTTCGAGGCCGCCTGCGCCGACGCCGGCCAGCCGCTGACGCTGCGCCGCCAGGCCGGCTACGACCACGGCTACTACTTCATCTCGACCTTCATCGAAGATCACATCCGGTTTCACGTCGAACGGCTTGGAAAGCCGGCTGTCTGAAAACGCGCTTCTATACTGGGAAGCCTGCCGCGGCATGCTCGTGGCGCCGTGGGCGCGCCGGGCCAGGCGCCGCGGCTTCCTGAATAGGAACGCCTGATTTGATCAACGGTATCGCTCCCTTCGTCTGGATCCTCCTGGTTGCCGTCGTCGTTCTCCTGCCCGGCATGGCCATGCTGTTGGGCCGGGGCGGGCCCCGCGACGAGCGCGGCCGCAAGATGTTCCAGTTCCGGCCGGTGCGCCGCCTGTTCGGCCTCATGCTGGTGCTGCTGGGATGCGTGTCCGGCTTGTTGGCGCTCTCGCTGGTCCAGTTCTTCCGGTTGACCACGGACGAGTCCGTCGCCCGCATCGAGGTGCGCCAGCAGGCGGAAGGCCAGTTCCAGGTCACCGCCACGGCGCCGGGGGTCAGCCCCAAGCAATACGTGCTGTACGGCGACCAATGGCAAATCGACGCCCGTGTCGTGCGCTGGAAACTGCCGGCCCTGGTGGCGGGCGTGCCGCCCCTGTACCGCCTGGAGCGCTTGTCCGGCCGCTACAGCGACGCGGCGCGCGAAGCCTCGGCCACGCGCTCCGTCCATGCGCTGGACGACTGGCCGGCGCCCGACCTGGGGTCGCTCAAGAAGAGCTTCCCGAACTGGTTCCCCTTTGTCGATGTCCAATTCGGAAGCGGCGCCTATATGCCGATGTTCGACGGCGCCAAGTACCAGGTGTTCATGGACCCCCGGGGCGCCTTGTTCGTCCGGCCGGACGGCGAGGCGACGGTTGAAGGGCTCAAGCGCCTCGGGTGGTGAGGTTGGGCTAACAAAATAAACGGGGACGCACTTGTTTCTGTGAAACTTTGACGCGCCGCAATAGTCGAATTAGCACTCCCTCTACTAGAGTGCTAACATCGAATCCATGTCGTTACCCCTTCGCTTTCCGGAGACCCTCGCTATGAAACAACCCAGTACCTCGTTGGCCGCTTCCGGCAACGCCCTGGCGTTGGCCATTGCCAATCCGGGCGCACTTGGCACGATCGACGCGTATATCTCTTCGGTCAACCGCCTGCCGGTCCTGTCCGCCGAGCGTGAAACCGAGCTGGGCCGTCGCCTGCGCGACCAGGAAGACCTGGGCGCCGCGCGCGAGCTGATTCTGTCGCACCTGCGCCTGGTGGTATCGGTTGCCCGCCAGTACCTCGGGTATGGCTTGCCGCACGCCGACCTGATCCAGGAAGGCAACGTCGGCCTGATGAAGGCCGTGAAGCGTTTCGACCCCGAGCGCGGTGTGCGCCTGGTGTCGTTCGCCGTGCACTGGATCAAGGCCGAAATCCACGAATACATCATTCGCAACTGGCGCCTGGTCAAGGTGGCTACCACCAAGGCCCAGCGCAAGCTGTTCTTCAACCTGCGCAGCATGCGCCCCGACGGCCAGACGCTGGACCCGGATCAGGTCGATCACATCGCGCGCGAACTGAACGTGCGCCGCGAAGACGTGAGCGAAATGGAAGTGCGCATGTCCGGCCGCGACATGTCGCTGGAAAACCAGGACGACGACGACGACAGCTACGCGCCGATCGCCTACCTGTCCGACGACGGCCGCCAGGAACCCACGCGAGTGCTGGAACGCGCTGCACGCGACCAGCTGCAAAGCACCGGACTTGCCACCGCGCTGGAAGCGCTGGACGCCCGTTCGCGCCGCATCGTCGAGGCCCGCTGGCTGCAAGACGACGGGGGCGCCACGCTGCATGAACTGGCGCAGGAATTCGGCGTATCGGCCGAACGCATCCGCCAGATCGAAGCGGCCGCCCTGAAGAAGATGCGCGGCAACCTGGCTGCCTGATCGCCGCCTTCGATCCGCTGCATCAAACCCCGGAAGGGCCGCGAAAGCGGCCCTTTTCCTTGTGCGGCGCCCGTCAGAATGCTGCGGCCGCACAGGCGTCACGATCGCTCAATAAATTGATACAAATTTGGCCATAAATTTTGCGCGATTGGAGAAACTTAATGGGGATCGCGCCGACTAACTTCATGTAGACCGCGAACTTCGGTTAGCAGTCTTGTCATCCGTCTCGGCTTCTCCTCTTTCCCCTCCCCTATGAGACGGATGCTTGCGGGGCACCATGCATATCTTGGTGCCCCGTTTTTTATGCGCGTTCGGAATGGAGAGGCCGCCGTGAAACCGGCGGCGATACCGGGATTAAGGCCTCATGCGGCTTGCGCGTCGTCCGGCGCCAGCGCGGTATGCCACAGGGCGTCCTGCACGCGGCGCACGCCGGTTGCCATCGACCCGTCCTGATAGAGCTTGATCCAGCGGTAGCCGGGCGCCATGTTGTCGACGACGTGCTTGCCGTCGCGGATGCTGAACTGGAAGCACGTCGACGGCGTGGCCAGCATGCGCAGATTGTGCCGGCGGCGGTCGAACTCGTGGTGCACGTGCCCCCACAGCATCACGCGCGCCTGCGGCCAGCGGGCCAGGCGCTTGAAAAGCGCCTGCGGGTTGTCGATCATCATCGAATCATGCCAGTGGCTGTCGATCTGCATCGGGTTGTGATGCATCGCGACCAGGGTGTGCCGGCCGGGAGCTTCCGCCAGGGCGGCTTCCAGCAGGTCCAGCTGGCTGTCGGGCAAGTGGCCGGCATTGGAGCCGGGCACCGTGGTGTCCAGCGCCACGACGCGCCAGGCGCCGACATCGGTCACCGGCGCCGACCATTGCGGCAATTCCTGGCGCAGCACGGCCGGCTGGTCGTGGTTGCCCGGCAGGCACCGGATCTGCGCGCGCGCCAACGCGCTCGCTTCACCCAGGATGGCGGCAAAGCGCCGGTACGAGGCGGCTTCCCCGTCTTGCGACAGGTCCCCCGTGGCCAGCAACAGGTCGGGGTGCTTGCCATCGGCGTCGATCTGGCGCAGCACGGCGCGCAGGCTCGCGTCGGTATTGACGCCCAGCATCGCGGTGTCGGGTTCGCCGAACAAATGGCTGTCGGTCAATTGGACGAGCATGGCGGGCGCTTCGTGACGCCGGGCCAGGGAATGGACGCGGGGCAAGTGCCGCTCCTGCGAAGTGAATACGTTTGCACATTACCCAAAAAACAGGGCATGGCGCGAATTTCGCGCGCGCCTTGGGGTAACGAAACGTGCGTTCTCCCTGATTACAGGCCGCTTGCCGCAGGGGGCCTCGGAAAAAAGCCGCTATTCTTGGGGAACTTCACACTCGCTTCATGATCGGGACGCGGCGCTATCCATGGATGTCGGTTTTCTTGTTTTCGGTTTGGCCGGGTTGCTCACACTGGTCTGCTTCATGCCACCGCTGGCCGGCCGCCTCAAGCTGCCGTACTCGGTGCTGTTGGCTATCGTCGGCTGTCTGCTGGGCATCATCATCCACGTGCACGGCTGGGCGCCCAGCTGGATCGCCGATTTCCTGGATTCGCTGGAACGTTTCGAGATCTCGTCTGAAACCTTCCTGATGGTGTTCCTGCCGGTGCTGCTGTTCGAGACCGCGCTGTCCATGAACGTCCGCCGCTTGATGGACGACATCGGCCCCATCCTGATGATGGCCATCGTGGCCGTGGTGGTGTGCACCGTGGTGGTCGGCGTGACGCTGGACGCGATCTCGCCCTACGGCCTGGTGGTCTGCCTGCTGCTGGGCGCCATCGTCGCCACGACCGACCCCGTCGCCGTGGTGGGCATCTTCCGCGAGGTCGGCGCGCCCAAGCGGCTGACGACGCTCGTCGAAGGCGAAAGCCTGTTCAACGACGCGGCGTCCATCGCCCTGTACTCCGTGCTGCTGGCCGTGTTGAGCGGCCATGGCGAACTGACCGTCAGCGGCATTTTCAACGACTTCATCGTGCACTTCATCGGGGGCGGCATCGCCGGCTTCGCGATGGGGCGGCTGGCCTGCTTCCTGTTCGCGTGGCTGCGCGGCTTCCCCACGGCCGAGATCACGCTGACGCTGACGCTCGCCTACCTGTCCTTCTTCATTTCCGAGCACTACCTGAACGTGTCGGGGGTGGTCGCCACGGTGATCGCGGGCCTGGTCGTGGGGTCCACCGGTCGCACGCGCATGTCCCCCACCACTTTCGAGTACCTGTCCAGCGCCTGGGAGCAATTCGGGTTCTGGGCCAACTCGCTGATTTTCCTGTTTGCGGCCATGCTGATCCCCAAGCTGATGGCCGCGGCCGATTGGCAGGAACTGGTGCTGGTGGCCGTAGTATTTGTCGCGACGCTGATCGCGCGCGCTATCGTGGTCTTCGGGCTGCTGCCGTTGTTGGGGCTGACCAAACTGGGCACCAAGGTCAGCAATCCGTACAAGGTGGTGATGCTGTGGGGCGGACTGCGCGGCGCCGTGTCGCTGGCGCTGGCGCTGGCCGTGACGGAGCAGACCGGCGTGCCTGAAGAGGCGCGCCAGTTCATCGCGGTGGCCACGACCAGCTACGTCCTGCTGACGCTCTTCATCAACGGCATCAGCCTGCGGCCGCTGATCCGCATGCTGGGCCTGAACCAGCTGTCGTCGGTGGAGCGCACCATCCGCAACCAGGCGCTGGCCGTGGCGCTGGAAGACCTGCAGGGCAAAACCGACGAAGTGGCCAAGACCGAGCACATCGGCACCGAGGTCCGAGACCGCATCCGCGCGGTGTTTGACGCCAGCCTGACCAGCGTGCACGACGGCCAGGTCGGCCAGATGAGCGACGAGCAGCGCGTGGCCGTCGGCCTGGCTATCGTGGCGCAGCGCGAAGAGGAAATGTTCTTCGACATCCTGAAGGCGCAGATCGTGGACTGGCGCATGGCCGAGGCCTTGCTGGCACGGGCGGAAAGGCTGGAGGACGCCATCCGCCTGGGCGGCGTGCCGGGCTTTGAACGCGCCATCGTGGCGGACGTGCGCTATTCCACCGGTTTCCGCCTGGCGTTGCGCATGCACTACCTGTTCGGCTTCCAGGGCTGGCTGGCGCGCGAACTGGGGCAGCGCTTCGCCAACCTGATGAGCAAGCGCTCCGTCGCGCAGCGGCTGATCGTGTTCGCGCGCGAGCAGGTCACCCCGCTGCTGGGCGAAGAAGCCACGCAGCGCATCGTGTCCCTGCACCAGCGCCGCCTGGACCTGATCGAAAGCGCCATGCAGGCGCTGAACCTGCAATACCCGTCGTATGCGCAGTGGTTGCAGGAAAGCTACCTGGGCCGCGTGGCCCGCGAGCTGGAGCGCATCCGTTACCGCGACATGCTTGAGCAGTTCCTGATCAGCGGCGAGGTCTATGCGGACCTGATGGCGCAATTGAAGAGCCGTTGGGCGCATATCGACACGCACCCCCCGCTGGATATCGAAATGAGCGCGGCCGAGCTCATCAAGCGGGTGCCGCTGTTCGAAGGCCTGTCGCCCGATTCGCTGCGCGCGATCAGCAAGCTGCTCAAGCCGCGCCTGTCCCTGCCCGATCAGCGCGTGCTGACCCAGGGCCGCCATGGCGAGGAAATGTGTTTCGTGGCCTCAGGCGCGGTGGCCGTGCACTTGCCCGACCACACCATGATCGAACTGGGCAGCGGCGAGTTCTTCGGCGAACTCGGGCTGCTGGGCGAACAGCAGATCACGCCGGAAGTGACGTCGTTGGGCTACAGCAAGCTGTTGATGCTGTCCTCGCGCGATTTCCACGCCCTGCTGGCGCGCGACGAGCATTTGCGCGAACGCATCCAGGTCGTGGCCAAGCAGCGCCTGCGCGCGATCGAGGTCTGGAAGCAGTTCTCGCAGGCCTCGGCCGCAGCTGCCGCGCCGGCCCCTGCGCCGGTCTCGGCACCGAGCCCGGCGCAGGCCGCCGAAGCGGCGGAAGCCGCGGGCGCCGAGATGCCGAAAGGGGCAGGCGGATCGGAAGCGACGGGCAGTCCGGAAAAGTCGAGCGGGGCGGAGGCGACGGCGGTGCCCGCCGCACGGACGGCTGTCCCGGAAGCGCGCCCTGCCGCCGAAGCGGATGTGGCCGAGCCGCCGCCCGGCATGTTGGGCGAGCCAGGGGTTGCGCCCCGCTGAATCAGATCTGGCCGGCGGCCTGGCGCTGCATGATGTCTTCGACGATCACCAGCGCCGCTTCCAGCGTGAATTCGCCTTCGGCGATCTGCCGCACGGCGGTCGCCACATCCACGGTGGCGATCTGCATGACTTCGCCGTCCCGATTGGCGGGGCGGGCGTCGGCCGCCAGCACGCAGGTGCTGGTCAGCACGTCTTCGACCTGATAGCCCTCGGGCAGCCGGCGGTGGATGCGCAGAATGGTGCGCAAGGGCGTGCGCCGGGCCAGGTCGGGCGCATCCAGACCCGCTTCTTCACCGCATTCGCGCAGCAAGGCCAATTCCAGGTCTTCGCCGCAACCGGCCAGGCCGCCCACCAAGGTGTCCCACATACCGGGATCGGTGGACTTGCTGAGCGCGCGCCGCGCGACCCACAGCCGACCGTCCGGCGTCCAGGCGTTCAGATGCACCGCCTTGGTCAAGAGGCCCAGCGGCCGCACCGCCGCGCGCTCGATCACGCCCAAGGGCATCACGCCGTCCATCACGTCCAGCAGTTCGTCGCGCCAGCCGCGCAGGCAGTTGGCTTGGCGCAACAGTTCCGCGGCGTTTTCCAGCACGGCGTTGAGCTCGGCGCCCGGCGTCAGGTCTGGGCCGATATGCAGCGACGTGTCGTCGCAGGCGATGCGGGGCGCGTCGCGCAGCGCATCGCACGCCGCATGCGTCGCCCAGCCGCAGCGGCGCCCCGCTATATATAAAGCGTGCGCGCCTTCGGGGGCGGGTTCCTGCGCGCGGGCGCACAGGTCGGCATACAAATCGGACAACTGCTTGGGCATCGTTGGGCGCCGTGATGAGGTTGGCGGTGATTTTATGCCACCCTGTTTATGGCGTGCGGTCAAGGGGCGCGTGCAGATGGGGGCGGGACCTATGAAATCAAGGGGCCCGTCTTACATCTGTTTGCGTGTCCGCTATAATCCGCCAGTTTCTTTGTGATTTCGAGTGGGAATGCGGGGGCCGCTCTATCTCCCTGCCTAGCCCTGCCATCTAATAATTGCGCGTAGTCCTGTTGAAGTGACACTCGTGCCACTAGGCGACAAGGGCCCTCGCGCCGTGTTTCGAGGTAAGCATGAAGAAGTGGAGAGGGATACTGGGGGCTTGTGCGATGCTGATTGGCAGCGTGGCCAGCGCTCAGGTGCAAGACATGCCCGGCGGCCCGAAGGTCAATCAGCTGAACCTGCATGAAGGTGTCACGGCGATTTCGCGCGACATCATGTGGCTGCATTGGTTGCTGCTCACGATCTGTATTGTGATTTTCATCGGTGTGTTCGGAGTGATGTTCTACTCCATCTGGGCACACCGGAAGTCCCGGGGACACAAGGCCGCGACCTTCCATGAGCATCTGGGCGTGGAAGTCGCCTGGACGGTCATCCCCTTCATCATCGTCATCGCCATGGCGCTACCGGCCACCAAGACGGTCGTGGCCATGAAAGACACCTCAAGCGCCGACCTGACCATCAAGGTCACGGGCTATCAATGGAAGTGGGGGTACGAGTACCTCGACGGTTCCGCTGCCGGCGTCAAGTTCCTGTCCACGCTGTCCACGCCCCGCGCGCAGATCGAGAACCGCGAGCCCAAGGGCGAGTTCTATCTGATGGAAGTGGACAACCACATGGTGGTGCCGGTGGACAAGAAGGTCCGGGTCGTGCTGACCGCGGCCGACGTCATCCACTCGTGGATGATCCCCGACTTCGGCGTCAAGCAGGATGCCATCCCCGGCTTCCTGCGCGACGCCTGGTTCCGCGCGGAAAAGCCCGGCATCTATCGTGGCCAGTGCGCGGAACTCTGTGGCAAAGACCACGCCTTCATGCCCATCGTCGTGGAAGTCCTGGCGCAGGCCGACTACGATAAGTGGGTTGAAGACCAGAAAAAGAAGATGGCGGCAAACGCCGACGATCCTAATAAAGAGTGGACGGAAGCCGAACTGGTTGCCCGTGGCGAGAAGGTTTTCGCCGCCAATTGCGTGGCCTGTCACCAGGCCAACGGCAAGGGCATTCCGGGCAGTTTCCCACCGCTCGACGGAGACAAGGTTGTTCTGGGCCCCAAGGCGGACCAGATCAACACCGTGCTCAAGGGCAAGCCCGGCACCGCCATGGCGGCATTCGGCGGGCAGCTCAATGATGTCGAGATCGCAGCGGTCATCAGCTATACGCGCCATGCCTGGAGCAATGCAGGCAAGGGGCAGGACCCGACGGTTCTACCGAAGGATGTCGCGGCCGCGCGTTAATCGCGCGCCTCGCGTTCCCACCGTTAGAACCGGTTCCGTTTAGTTAGAGATACCCTGCCGTCCCCGTGGAACGGGGGCGGCACTCAGCAGGAAGGAGTCCATCATGAGCAGCGTCACTGTAGACCACGTGTCGCCGGGCCACGGCCACGGTCACGATGACCACCACCACGCCATGCCCACGGGCTGGCGCCGCTGGCTTTTCGCCACGAACCATAAAGACATCGGGACGATGTATCTCATCTTCTCGTTTGCCATGTTGCTGGAAGGCGGCACGCTCGCCTTGCTGCTGCGCACTGAATTGTTCGAGCCGGGCTTGCAGTTCTTCCGCCCCGAACTGTTCAACCAGTTCACGACCATGCACGGCATCATCATGGTGTTCGGCGCCATCATGCCGGCCTTCGTGGGCTTCGCGAACTGGATGATCCCGATGCAGATCGGCGCGTCCGACATGGCATTCGCGCGCATGAACAACTTCAGCTTCTGGCTGCTGCCGGTGGCCGCGATCATGCTGACGGCGTCGTTCTTCGTGCCGGGCGGCGCCACCGCTGCGGGCTGGACGCTGTATGCGCCGCTGTCCCTGCAGATGGGTCCGGGCATGGACCTGGGCATTTTCGCGATGCACATCATGGGCGCGTCGTCGATCATGGGCGCGATCAACATCATCGTGACCATCCTGAACATGCGCGCGCCCGGCTTGACGCTAATGAAGATGCCGCTGTTCTGCTGGACCTGGCTGATCACCGCGTTCCTGCTGCTGGCCGTGATGCCGGTGCTGGCCGCGGCCATCACCATGGTGCTGACCGACCGCCACTTCGGCACGGGCTTCTTCAACGCGGCCGCCGGCGGCGACCCGGTCCTGTACCAGCACGTGTTCTGGTTCTTCGGGCACCCCGAGGTCTACATCATGATCTTGCCGGCGTTCGGCATCGTGTCGGCCATCGTGCCCGCGTTCGCCCGCAAGAAGCTGTTCGGGTACGCCTCGATGGTGTACGCCACCGCCTCCATCGCCGTGCTGTCGTTCATCGTGTGGGCCCACCACATGTTCACGACGGGCATGCCGGTGACGGGCCAGCTCTACTTCATGTACGCCACCATGCTCATCTCCATTCCCACCGGGGTGAAGGTGTTCAACTGGGTCGCCACGATGTGGCGCGGCTCGATGACGTTCGAGACGCCGATGCTGTTCTCGATCGGCTTCATCTTCGTGTTCACGATGGGTGGCTTCACCGGCCTGATCCTGTCCGTGGCCCCGATCGACATCCAGGTGCACGACACCTACTACGTGGTGGCCCACTTCCACTACGTGCTGGTGGCGGGTTCCCTGTTCGCGCTGTTCGCCGGCGCCTACTACTGGGTGCCCAAGTGGACCGGCCGCATGTACAGCGAAAAGCTGGGCAAGCTGCATTTCTGGTCGACGCTGATCTCGTTCAACGTGACCTTCTTTCCGATGCACTTCCTGGGCCTGGCCGGCATGCCGCGCCGGTACGCCGACTACGCCGCGCAGTTCACGACGTTCCACCAGATGGCCACCATCGGCGCGTTCTGGTTCGGCCTGTCGCAGCTGATTTTCCTGTGGGCGATCGTGCGCTGCTACATGGGCAAGGGCGAAGTGGCCGCCGCGAAGCCGTGGGAAGGCGCCGAAGGGCTGGAATGGACGGTGCCGTCGCCCGCCCCGTTCCACACCTTCGAAACCCCGCCCGAAGTGAAGTGAGCAAGCCTTTCATGTTCCAGGTAGCACGAGAATGACACCCGAGCAGCGCCGCCGTAACAAGATTGCAGGACTGGTCCTGCTGGTTTTCGTTCTTGCCGTGTTCGGCTGGACCGTGTTTCGCGGGTCGGCGCTGCTGACCGGCAACGCGGTCGGCTAGGCCACGCGCATGAGCGACGACCTGCACGAAACCACTCGGCGCAAGCTGAGTTTCCTTCAGACGATGAAGGCGGTGGCGTGGGGGTTTTTCGGCGTGCGCAAGGGCGCGGGCTACCGGGAAGACAGCGCCAGGCTGAACCCGGTGCACGTGATCGTGGCCGGGCTGCTGGCGGCGGCAATCTTCGTTACTGTGCTGGTATTAATTGTGCGTTGGGCGGTTTCAAGCCTGACTTGAATCACTTAATCTATAAGTCTGTACCAGGGAGAAAACCATGAGTGCAAGCCACTCGGTTCAAGGTAAAGAGGCACCGTACTACTTCGTGCCCGCCGACTCGGGGCATCCCGTGCGCACGGCGGTCGCGCTGCTGTTCATGGGGCTGGGCGCCGCGGCCTGGATCAACGGCGTCGGCTGGGCCAAATGGGCCGTGCTGGCGGGCTTTATCGGCCTGATCGTCGTGCTGTACTACTGGTTCGGCGACGCCATCCAGGAATCCGAATCCGGCATGAACAGCAAGCGCATCGACGGGTCGTACCGTTGGGGCATGAGCTGGTTCATCTTCTCTGAGGTGATGTTCTTCGCCGCGTTCTTCGGCGCGCTCTGGTACACGCGCACGATCACCACGCCGTGGCTGGGCGACATCGACCACCGCCTGATGCTGTGGCCCGACTTCAAGGCCGCCTGGCCCAACTTCGGCCCGGCCGGCGTGGTCGAGCAGTTCCAGACGGTCGGCCCGTTCTGGCTGCCCACGATCAACACGGCGCTGCTGCTGTCCTCGGGCGTCACGCTGACGATCGCCCACCATGCGCTGCGCGAGAACCACCGCGGCAAGACGATGTTCTGGCTGGCCGCCACGGTCATCCTGGGCTTCATCTTCGTGGCCTGTCAGGCCGCCGAATACCATCATGCGTACACCGAGCTGAACCTGAAGTTCAACTCGGGCGCGTATGGGTCGCTGTTCTACATGCTGACCGGCTTCCACGGCTTCCACGTGATCCTGGGCGCCACCATGCTGACGGTCATCCTGATCCGCCTGATCCGGGGCCACTTCACCGCCGACCACCACTTCGGCTTTGAAGGCGCGGCCTGGTACTGGCACTTCGTGGACGTGGTGTGGCTGGGCCTGTACCTGTTCGTCTACTGGTTCTGACGCAGGCCGGCACGGACCCGCTCTGCGGCGCAGGGCGGGCAAAGCGCGATAGGGGGCCAGGCGGTGACAATGCCGGGCGCCGATCGCGCTTTGTTGCGATGGGGGCGGGAACCGATGCCCCGCGGGCCTATCTAAGCCCGGTGCTTTCGATCCAGCCCATGTGATGGGCGAACAGCACGAACAGGAACAGGGCGACCGACAGCCCGATGCGCACCGTCAGCGCATTGACGGTGCGGCTGGTAGTGCCTTTGTCCCGCATCAGATAGACCAGGGCGGATGCCAGGCTGGCCAGAATGCCGATGAAGGCCAGGACGACGAAAACGCGCATGGTGGTCTCCGGACAAAACAGAGTTAGCAACGATACATGGCCCGACCGCATTCAACCCGCTACACGGTAGCCGCCCTACTCCTGCTTGGCATCGCCGTGGTGATCCTCGTGTCGCTGGGGCAATGGCAACTGCGTCGCAGCGACGAGCGACGCGCCATTCTGGCGGCGATCGAAGCGGGCCGCAAGCAGCCGCCGCTGATGCTGACGCCGGCGACGCCTTCCGACAGCATGACCGCGTGGCGCGTCGCCCAGGCCAGCGGCGCATGGCTGCCGCAATTCAGTGTACTGCTGGACAACCGTAACCACGACGGCAGGCCCGGCTATTGGCTGGCCACGCCGCTGCTGCTGGATGCGTCGTCGCGGCAGGCGGTTGTCGTGCTGCGCGGCTGGCTGCCCCGCGTGATCCAGGGCCAGGGCGAACCACAACTGCCGGCCGCGCCCGAAGGCGCGCAGACCGTCATCGGCGAACTCTCCGACCGCGTGCCGCGTTTGTTCGAGCTGTGGTCGATGGGCGGGCAGGATCAGTCCGCGCTGCCCCATGCCCTGCCGGTGGAAGGCGGCCGCGTGCCGCAGGTGCAGAACCTGCCGCTTGCCGACTATGCCCGCGCGACGGGGTTGAATTTGTTGCCGGTGGTGCTGAGCCAGACGGGTCAGGGCGCGGGCGCTGCCGACGGCCTGGTCCGGGACTGGCCGCAGCCGTCGGTGGATTTCCAGAAGAACACGTCTTACGCCGTGCAGTGGTTTGCGTTTGGTCTGATAGCCGCCATCGCATGGCTGGTGGTGCTGGGGGGCGCCATCAAGCGCATGCGCCAGCGCACGCAGGATGGCCCCCGGGCCTGATGCGCGCGTCAATGAATGAATCATCCAGGATATAACGTGGCTCGCGACATTTCATCCAACAAGCCGGCAGGCAAGCGCTCATTGGTGCCCATGCTGCTGGTGTTCCTGTGTTCGCTGGCGCCGATCGTGGCCGCCTTCGTGGTGTACATGAACCCGCAGTGGTGGCCCGCGGATTCCAGCAATTACGGCACGCTGGTGTCGCCGCAGCGCCCGATGCCGGCCGCGGCCAAGCTGAAGCTGACCACGCTGGACGGCAAGCCGTTCGACCTGCAAAGCCTGAAGGGCAAGTGGCTGCTGGTGACCGCCGACGGCGCGGCCTGCCCGGAAAGCTGCGCCCGCAAGCTCTACATCACGCGCAACAGCCACGCCAGCCAAGGCAAGAACGTGGACCGCCTGGCGCGCGTCTGGTTCATCACGGACGATGCGCCGGTGCCGGACAAGGTGCTGGAAGCCTACAAGGGCACGGTCATGCTGCGCGTTGATCCGGACCAGCTGGCGCGCTACCTGCTGGCGCGGGATTCGGCCGCCGGCCAGCCCGGCTTGCCCGATCCGATGTGGGTGATCGACCCGCTGGGCAACCTGATGATGCAGTACCCTGCCGAGGCGGATGGCGTGAAAGTGCGCAAAGACATCAGCAAGCTCGTCTACAACTCGCGCATTGGTTGAATTGGTTTTACAGATTGGTTGATATGGAACGCATCAAAGCGCGTTATCGCAAGCTCGTATTTTTCACCTGGTTCCTGACCCTGGACCTGATCATGTTCGGCGCCTTCGTGCGCCTGACGGATTCGGGCCTGGGCTGCCCCGACTGGCCCGGCTGCTACGGCAGCGCGACGCCGCTGGGCGCGCAGGGCGACATCCATCAGGCGTCGCAGGCCATGCCCTTCGGCCCGGTGACGATGTCCAAGGCATGGATCGAGATGATCCACCGCTATGTCGGGACCATCCTGGGCATGCTGATCATCGGCATCGTCTACATGGCGTGGCGCTATCGCCGCGAACTGGGCCGTTCGCCCGCGCTGGCCGTCGCAACGCTTGTCGCCGTGTGCGTGCAAGGGGCGTTCGGCGCCTGGACGGTCACCCACAAGCTGATGCCGGCCGTGGTGACGTCGCATCTGGTGTTCGGGCTGTCGGTGCTGGCGCTGATGACCTGGCTGTCGGCCCGCGAACGCCCGCATCTGGCGGTTGGCGCCGCGGCCGCCCGCTGGAAGCCATGGGTGGCGGTGGGCTTCGGCCTGCTGCTGGTGCAGGTGACCTTGGGCGGCTGGGTCAGCACCAATTACGCGGCGCTTGCCTGCATGGATTTTCCGATGTGCCACGGGAAATGGGTGCCGGACATGGACTTCCATGGCGGCTATTCGGTGATCCGCGGCCTGGGCGAACTGCCGTCCGGTGAGATGATCTCGCAGCCGGCGCTGACGGCGATCCATTGGGTGCACCGCAATTTCGCATTCGTCGTGTTCCTGTACCTGGGCACGCTGGCGTGGCGGCTGCGGGCCGAGCCGGGCCTGCGCGGGCCCGCCACGCTGATGCTGGCGCTGCTGGCCGCGCAGCTGTTCACCGGGCTGACCACCATCTTCTTCCAGTGGCCGCTGCTGATCGCGGTGCTGCACAATGGGGGCGCCGCCGGCCTGACCTTGGCCGCCGTGGTGCTGATGGTGCGATTGTCCACAGCGGGACGCGCGCCGGCCGGGGGCTATGGCCCCAATTCGGTGCGCGTTTAAAATAGGGTCCACTATGACCAGTCTTGCCGCTCCCCAACCCGGATTGTTCCGCCAATACTTCGTACTCACTAAGCCGCGCGTCACGCAGCTGGCGGTGTTTTGCGCAGTCATCGGCATGTTTCTCGCTGCCCCGGGCATCCCCGACATGCGCCGCGTGCTGTTCGGCACGCTTGGCATCTGGCTGCTTGCCGCCGCCGCATTCGCCATCAACTGCCTGATCGAACAGGAAGTCGACGCGCGCATGCTGCGCACGGCGCGCCGCGCCACGGCCCAGGGCACCATCTCGGCCTTCCATGTGCTGAGCCTGTCCGGCCTGCTGGGCGGCGCGGGCATGTTCGTGCTGTATACGCTGGTGAACCCCCTGACCATGTGGCTGACCTTCGCCACTTTTGTGGGCTACGCCGTCATCTACACCGTCATCCTCAAGCCGCGCACGCCGCAGAACATCGTGATCGGCGGCTTGTCGGGCGCGATGCCGCCGGCACTCGGCTGGGCCGCCGTGGCCGACTCCGTGCCCGCCGAGGCCTGGGTGCTGGTGCTGATCATCTTCATCTGGACGCCGCCGCACTTCTGGGCGCTGGCGCTCTACCGCAACCACGATTACGCCAAGGCCGGCCTGCCCATGCTGCCGGTCACGCACGGCAACCAGTTCACGCGACTGCATATCCTGCTGTACAGCGTGGCGTTGGTGGCCACGACGCTGTTGCCCTACGCCATCCGCATGAGCGGCGAACTCTATCTGCTGTCGGCCTTGGTGCTGGGCGGGATGTTCGTCTCGTATGCGTGGCGCCTGTACCGCGCCTATAGCGACGAGCTGGCGCGCAGCATGTTCCGTTTTTCCATTCTCTACCTGGCGCTGCTGTTCGGCGCCCTGCTGGTGGACCACTGGGTCGGCCTGCTGCGCTGACCCCCTGGAGGTTGTTGATGTCCGTGTTTTCCGCCAGCCGCCGGCTGGCCCTGCGTTTCGGCGCCGCCGCCGCCTTCACCGCCGCCCTTGCCGCTTGCGGCGAAAGCGCGCCCAAGTTCAAAGGCAGCGACATCAGCGGCACCCAGCTGGGCCGCGCCATGGAACTGACCGACACCAATGGCAAGCCGCGTCAGCTGTCCGACTTCGCCGGCAAGGTGGTGGTGGTGTTCTTCGGGTTCACGCAGTGCCCCGACGTGTGCCCCACGTCGCTGGCCGAGCTGACGGAGGTCATGAAGAAGCTGGGCCCGGACGCCGACCGCGTGCAGGTGCTGCTGATCACGGTGGATCCCGAGCGCGACACGCAAGAAGTACTGAAACAGTACGTCACGGCCTTCGACCCGCGCTTCCTGGGCCTGACCGGCACGCCGGACCAGGTCAAGAAGGCGGCCGCCTCGTTCAAGGCGTACTACGCCAAGGCGCCCACCAAGGATGGCAACTACACGATGGACCATACCGCCGCGTTCTACTTGCTGGATGCCAAGGGCGAATCCCGCGTGCTGGCCAACAACAACCTGGGCGTGGACGCCCTGACGCACGACATCCAGGCCCTGCTGAAAGGCTGATCAGGGATTGGAAGGCGCATGCGCGCCCGAAGCAGCCCAGCCGGCCAGCGCCGCCTGGGCTTTTTCATTGAGCTCGGCGACCAGGATGTCGTGCCGGTGCGAGATGATCATCAGGGCATAAGGCGTGGCCAGCGCCGCGGCTTCGGGGCACAGGCGCGATTCGTCGCCGACCGACGGCGACACATTGCGCCAATAGTTGATCGCCTGTTCGAGCTGGGGCAGGGAAATGGAATCCATGCGCCTATTGTCCACGAATGGGATGGGCTGTCCACCGGCGCGGCGCCTGCAAAGAAGCGTCACCATCGCAACATGCCGAAACCGCGCCCGGGTGCTATACCGATGCCGGTTAGTTACGATGGAGCTTCGTCATGAATACCACCCGAATCGAGAACCCGCGCCGCGGCCTGCATCCGCTGGTCGCGGCCGCGGCGATCGCCGTCATTGTCATGTGCGCGGTGGGCGTGGCCGCGGTGATGGGCTGGCTGCCCTCGCCGTCGGCCAACCCGCACGCGGATGCGCCCGTCGCGGGCGCCGGCCCCGAAAGCGCCAACCTGGCGCCCGCGCCCCAGGCGGCGGCGTCGCCTGCGCCGGCCCAGACCGGCCGCCCGGCTTCCGCCGCGGCACCCCGTCCGGCGGCGCCCGCCCCGGCGCAGCAAGCCTGCCAGAGCTGCGGCGTGGTGGAGTCGGTGCGCCAGGTGCAGGTGCCCGTGAAAGACAACAGCGACCATCTGGTCGGCACCATTGGTGGCGGCGTGGTGGGAGGCGTTGTGGGTAATCAGTTTGGCGGAGGCAGCGGCAAGACGGCCCTGACCGTGCTGGGCGCGGTTGGCGGCGCTTTGGCAGGCCGTGAAGTTGAGCGTAATATCAGACAGCAACAAACGGTGACGCACTATGAACTGACGGTCCGCATGGGCGACGGTAGTGCGCGCCAGTTCCGCAGCGCGCAGCCGTTCGCCTTTGCCTCGGGCGATCGTGTGCGCGTGGAGAATAACCAGCTGCTGCCGGGTTGACCGGCAGCCGGCGGAAACCATCCGTATTTGGGGAGACCTGGCATGAGCGACCAATTCACGAACCCGTTCGTCCTTCCTGGCATGGGACAGAATTCCGACCTGTCGGGCAATCCCCTCCTGGCCAGCATGGAAATGATGCGCCAGGCCTGGGCGGGCCTGACCGGGCCGGGCGGCCTGGCCAGCAGCCTGCCGATGGCCCCGCCCATGAACCTTGAAGACCTGGACCGCCGCATCGCGGAACTGCGCTCGGTGGAAAACTGGCTGCGCATGAACTTGTCGATGCTGTCGTCCACCATCCAGGGCATGGAAGTGCAGCGCTCCACCATCAGCACGTTGCGCGCGTTTGTGGATAGCGCGGCCAACATGGACCTGGGCGGGGTTCGCGACAGCGGCGCCGCGTCTCCGCTGGAAGTGGTGCTGGGCTTGAAGCCCGCGCCCAAGGCCAAGCCGGCATCGAATCCGCCGCCGGCCGAAGGCCGGGCAGCGGACGGCCAGGCCAAGGGCGCGGACGCATCCGCCAGTAAGGATTCGCCGGAATCGTCCATGCAAGGCATGAGCGAGCAAATGGGCGCCGCCGCGCAATCGGCGTCCAAGGCGTGGTGGGATCTGCTGCAGCAGCAGTTCAACCAGATCGCCGCGGCCACCGCGGCGACCATGCCGGGCACGCCCGCGGAGCCGGGGGCGGACGCCAAGGCCAAGCCGGGTGAGTCCAAGGCCGCCGCCAAGACCGAAACGAAGGCCGAAGCGAAGGCCGCCAAGCCCGCGGCGCGCAAGCCTGCCGCCAAGACGGCCGCCAGATCCGCGCCGAAGGCCGCCAAGAAAACCGGGGCTGCCGACGGCAAGCCCTGACCCCCTTTCAATCGACATGCGAGCGGCCGCCAGGCCGCTCGGCCGTCCCAACCCTACCTGGAACTTATGCTTAACGTAGTGATTCTTGCCGCCGGACTGGGCAAACGCATGCAGTCCGATCTTCCCAAAGTGCTGCACACGCTGGCGGGTAAACCGATGCTGGGCCACGTGCTGGACAGCGCACGCCAACTGAAGCCGGCGCGCATCATCGTCGTGGTCGGCCATGGCGCCGATCGCGTCAAACAGGCCTACGACGGTCAGGGTGATCTGCACTTCGTGTTGCAGCAGCCGCAGCAAGGCACGGGCCACGCCGTGCAGCAGGCGGTGCCGCTGCTGCTGGAAGGCGACGGCAAGGACGACGTGACGCTGGTGCTGTACGGCGATGTGCCTCTGGTGCAGCCGGACACGCTGCAACGCCTGCTGGCCGCGCGCGCCTCGGGCGCCGCCGTGTTGACGGAAGTGCTGGCGGACTCCACGGGCTACGGCCGCATCGTGCGCGACGCCCAGGGCAACGTGTGCCGCATCGTCGAGCACAAGGACGCTTCGGAAGCCGAGCACGCCATCAAGGAAGTGAACACCGGCATCCTGACCGCGCCGACCGCCAAGCTGAAAGACTGGTTGTCCCGCATCGACAACAAGAACGCCCAGGGCGAGTACTACCTGACCGACGTGGTCGGGCTGGCCGTTGCTGACGACGTGCCGGTGGGTGCGGCCCAACCCGGCGCGGGCTGGGAAACGCTGGGCGTGAACAGCCGCGTGCAGCAGGCCGAACTGGAGCGCCGCTGGCAGGGCGAACAGGCCCGCCGCCAACTGGAAGCCGGTGTCACGCTGGCCGACCCGGCGCGCTTTGACGTGCGCGGCACGCTGACGTGCGGGCGCGACGTGTTCATCGACGTGGGCTGCGTATTCGAAGGCAACGTGACGCTGGCCGATGGCGTGCGCGTGGGCCCGCATTGCGTCCTGCGCGATGTCGCCGTGGGCGCCGGCACCCAGATCGAAGCGTTCAGCCACCTGCAGCAGGCCGAAGTGGGCCTCGACGCGCGCGTGGGCCCGTATGCCCGCCTGCGTCCCGGCGCTGAACTGGGCGACCGCAGCCACGTCGGCAACTTCGTCGAAATCAAGAAGAGCGTGCTGGGCGCGGACAGCAAGGCCAATCACCTGGCCTACATCGGCGACGCCGACATCGGCGAACGCGTGAATGTGGGCGCCGGCACCATCACTTGCAACTACGACGGCGTGAACAAGCACCGCACCGTCATCGAGGACGACGCCTTCATCGGTTCCGACTCGCAACTGGTGGCGCCCGTGCGCGTGGGCCGTGGCGCGACCCTGGGCGCGGGCACGACCCTGACCCGCGACGCGCCGGCCGGCAAGCTGACCGTGTCGCGCGCCAAACAGCTCACCATCGAGGGTTGGCAGCGTCCGGTCAAGAAGTCGTGATGGCGGAGAACGACTCCGCCCGGGACACGCCGCCGTCTGGCGGGGCCAAGCCCGCCCCGCCAGACGGCTTGCCGGCCCCCAGGCGGTATTGGGCGGCCGCCACGGTGATGACGGGCATCAGCCTGTCGGTGCTGGACACTACCATCGCCAACGTGGCGCTGCCCACCATCGCCGTCGATCTCAACGCGTCGCCCGCCGAAGCGGTCTGGGTCGTCAACGCCTACAACCTGGCGGTGGTGATGATGCTGCTGCCGTTGTCGGCGCTGGCCGAACGCATCGGCTTTCGCCGCATGTTCACCTTCGGCCTGATGCTGTTCACCCTGGCGTCGCTGGGGTGCGCGCTGGCCGGCACGCTGTGGCAGCTGACCGCCGCTCGCGTGTTCCAGGGCGTGGGCGCCGCGACGCTGATGTGCATGTTCGGCGGCCTGGTGCGCAACATCTATCCCCTGAAGATGCTGGGCCGGGGCATCAGCATCAACGCCACCACGGTGGCGGTGATGTCGGTGCTGGGCCCGACAATCGGGTCGGCCATCCTGTCGGTAGCGCCGTGGCCCTGGATCTTCGCGGTGAACCTGCCGATCTGCGTGCTGGCCATGTTCGGCCTGCGCCATCTGCCCGAAGTGCCGCGCAACGACGTGAAGCTGGACTGGATCAGCGCCCTGCTCTGCATGGCGACGCTGGGCGTCTTCATTTCGGGCGTGGACATGATGGGCCAGGATCTGCTGCGCGGCATCGGCCTGGTGGCGATCGCGTCAGTGGCCGGCATGGTGCTGGTGCGCCGTGTCAGCAAGCAGCCGGCGCCGCTGGTGCCGGTGGACCTGCTGCGCATCCGCCCGCTGGCGTTCGCCGTGGGCGCGTCGGCCTGCACCTTCGCGGCGCAGATGGCGTCGTATGTGTCGTTGCCGTTCTATTTCCAGCAGGTGCTTGGCCGGCCGTATCTGGAAGTGGGCATGCTGATGGGCGCCTGGCCTGTGGGCACGGCCCTCATCGCGCCGCTGGCGGGCCGCCTGTCCGACCGCTACTCCGCCGCCACCCTGAGCGGCGTGGGGGCGGCGACCATGGTGGTCGGCATGCTGTCGCTGGCGCTGCTGCCGTCGACGGTATCCAATTGGCCCATCGTGGCGGGCATGTTCGTGGCCGGGGTGGGCTTCGGCTTCTTCCAGACGCCGAACAACCGCGCCATGCTGTCGGCGGCGCCCCGCTCCCGCAGCGGCGCGGCGGGCGGCCTGCAGGCGACGACGCGGGTCTTCGGCCAGAGCTTCGGCACGGCGCTGGTGGCCATCGCCTTCAGCGTCAGCGTCGCTCATGGCCCTGGTCTGGCGCTGGTGCTGGGGACGGTTTGCGCCGCGCTGGCGGTGGTGGTCAATACCGTCCGGTTCAACAAACTGCGGGTCTAGGTCGGTTCCGCCCGTCAACCCCGGCCGCTTCTATAATGGCGGCCAGCGCCTGGTCCAGGGACCAGGCGCGCAAGATTTCCTATTTTGAAGGCGTGCAGGCATGAAAATCACGGTCGTGGGTACCGGTTACGTGGGGTTGGTGTCGGGAGCGTGCCTGGCCGACATGGGCAACGACGTCATGTGTCTGGACGTGGACGCGGCGAAGATCGCCCTGTTGCGCCAGGGCGGCATCCCCATCTACGAGCCCGGCCTGGAAGACCTGGTCCGCCGCAACGTGCAGGCGGGCCGCCTGCATTTCACCGACGACGTGGCGCAAAGCGTGGCCTTCGGCGACGTGCAGTTCATCGCCGTGGGCACGCCGCCGGGCGAAGACGGTTCCGCCGACCTGAAGTACGTGCTGGCCGCCGCCGGCAACATCGCGCGCCACATGACGTCCCGCAAGCTGATCGTGGACAAGTCCACCGTGCCCGTCGGCACGGCCGACAAGGTGCGCGCGGTGGTGGACAAGGAGCTGGCCGCGCGCGGCGTCGACATCCCGTTCAGCGTGGCCTCCAACCCCGAATTCCTGAAGGAAGGGGCCGCCATCAACGACTTCATGAGCCCGGACCGCGTGGTCGTCGGCGCCGACGACGACTACACCGTCGGCGTGATGCGCCGCATCTACGAACCGTTCCAGCGCACGCACGACCGTCTGATGGTGATGGACGTGCGCTCGGCCGAGCTGACGAAATACGCCGCCAACGCCATGCTGGCTACCCGCATCTCGTTCATGAACGAGATGGCGAACCTGGCCGAAGCCCTGGGCGCCGACATCGAGCAGGTGCGCCGCGGCATCGGCGCCGATCCGCGCATCGGCTACCACTTCCTGTACCCCGGCGCGGGCTACGGCGGTTCCTGCTTCCCCAAGGACGTGCAGGCGCTGGTGAACACCGCCGCGGAAAACGCCCTGCCCATGCGGGTCATCGAAGCCGCCGAAGCGGCCAATCATGCGCAGAAGTTCCGCTTGTCGGAAAAGCTGGTGGCGCGCTACGGCGAAGACCTGCGCGGCCGCAAGATCGCGTTGTGGGGCTTGTCGTTCAAGCCGAACACCGACGACATGCGCGAAGCGCCCAGCCTGACGGTCATCGCCGAACTGACGCGGCGCGGCGCCGAAGTGCGCGCCTATGATCCGGTGGCCATGCACGAGGCCGCACGCATGCTGGTCGGGCAGCCCGGCATCACGTTCGCCACCGACATGTACGACGCGCTGGACGGCGCGGACGCGCTCTTGATCGCCACCGAATGGAAGGTCTTCCGCGCGCCCGACTTCGACCGCGTGAAAGCCTTGCTGAACACGCCGCTGATCATCGACGGCCGCAACCTGTACACGCCGGCCGACGTGCGCGGCCTGGGCTTCGAGTATTCCGGCATCGGGCGCGCATGAAGATCCTGCAACTGAACTTCGAAAAGGGCTGGCGCGGCGGCGAACGGCAGACGCTGTATTGCATGCGCGCCTTCCGCAAGGCGGGCCACGACGTCGAAGTGATGTGCCGCGAGGGCGCGCCGCTGGCTGAACGCGCGCGCCAGGAGGGCTTCGTGGCCCACACCTGCCGCAACGTGCCCGGGCAACTGGCGTTCCTGGCCGGCGCCGGCCGCTACGACATCATCCACGCGCAGACCGCCAACACCATCACATGGGCCGTGCTGACCAAATGGCTGCATCGCAGCCCCGTGGTGTTCTCGCGCCGCACGTCGTTCGTGGTCAAGCCGGGCGACGAATGGAAGACCGGTTTCAAGTGGCGCCACGCGAACCTGTTCGTGGCCATCAGCGAGATGGCCGCCAGCGAACCGCGCCGGCTGGGCATCGAGCCTGTCATCATCCGCAGCGCCGTCGAACCGCATGCGATCAATGCCGAAAACGTCGCCGCCCTGGTCCATGAATTCGACCTGGCCGGCAAAAAAGTCATGGCGACGTCCGCCGCGCTGATCCGCGACAAAGATCCGGTGACCCTGGTGCGCGCCGTGGGCGAGCTGGCCAGGACACGCCGCGACTTCGTGTTCCTGCACTTCGGCGCCGGCGGCGACCGCGAACAGCAGGCCAAGGACGAAGCCAAAAAGCTCGGCATCGAAGACGTCTACCGCTTTGCGGGCTTCCGCAAGGGCGTCGAAGACTTCTACAGCATCCTCGACGTGTTCGTCATGAGCTCCGAGGAAGAGGCGTTGGGCAGCAGCGTGCTGGACGCCTTCCTGCAGCGCGTGCCGGTGGTGTCCACCGATGCGGGCGGATTGAAGGAAAGCCTGGCCGATGGCCGCGGCGTGCTGGTGGCGGTGGGCGACCACCAGGCCATGGCGGCCGGCATGGCCCGCTGCCTGGACGACGCGGCCTTCCGCCACGACGTCACCGAACGCGCCTATGCGTACGTGAAGAGCGAACACGACGTCCAGGAGATGGGCAACCGCTACCTGGCGCAGTTCGAGCGCCTGCTGCGCCGCCGGTAGGCGCGGCGCCCGCCGCGCCACTCCCAACGCATTATCCGCGCACGTCGATCCGCGTCTCGAACTTGGCGCGGTGCACCGAGAAGAACGTGCGCACGTTGCGCACATTGGCCTGGGCCGTGAAGGCCCGGTGCACCAGCGCGTGATAGGCCGGCATGTCCTTGACCTGTGCGATCACCACGAAATCCGGCCCCGGCGACACCCGGTAGCACTGCAGCACGGCGGGTTCGGCCAGCAGGCTCTGCTCGAACGCGTCCAGGCTTTCGGCCGCCTGCACGTCCAGCGTGATCTCCACGATCGCCGTCAGCGTGCTGCCCAGCTTTTCGGCCGCCAGGATGGCGACCTGCCGGTCGATCACGCCTTCGTCCACCAGCCGGCGCACCCGCCGCAGGCAGGTCGGAGGCGACGCGTGCACGCGCGCGGCCAGATCCTGATTGGTCAGCGAGCAGTCTTCTTGTAACTGTTCAAGAATGCGCCGGTCCAGATCATCCAGTTCCGGCAGCGAAATCGGCCCGTTTTGCATGATTAGTTCAAAAATATGGCTTTGAAGAAAGATTATTTAATCACACTTATGTAAGGGAATTAAATTCCATTTTTATAAGCATAAAGAAATCAAATTTCTTAATGGGTCGCGCACAATGCGTCGGTACACGAACTTAGCGGAGTCTCTCCTATGTGCGGCATTGTTGGCGCCGTCGCCCAGCGCGACATCACCCCGATCCTGGTTGAAGGCCTGAAGCGGCTGGAATATCGCGGCTACGATTCTTGCGGCGTCGCCGTCTACGCCGACGGTCATCTGCGCCGCACGCGCAGCACGCAGCGCGTGGCAGAACTGGCCGAGCAGGTCGCCGAGGACAAGGTGCAGGGTTTCACCGGCATCGCCCACACCCGTTGGGCCACCCACGGCGTGCCGGCCACGCATAACGCCCACCCGCACTTCTCGCACCTGGGCAACGATGAGCCGCGCATCGCGCTCGTCCACAACGGCATCATCGAGAACCACGACGAACTGCGCGCCGAGCTGCAGGCCGTGGGCTACGTTTTTGAAAGCCAGACCGACACCGAGGTCATCGCGCACCTGGTGAACCACCTGTACGCCGGCGACCTGTTCGAAGCCGTGCAGAACGCCGTGCGCCGCCTGCATGGCGCGTACGCCATCGCCGTGTTCTGCCGCGACGAGCCGCACCGCGTGGTCGGCGCGCGCCAAGGCTCGCCGCTGGTGGTGGGCGTGGGCCAGAACGAGAACTTCCTGGCCTCCGACGCGCTGGCCCTGGCCGGCACGACCGACCAGATCATCTATCTGGAAGACGGCGACGTCGTCGACCTGCAGCTGTCGCGCGTCTGGATCGTGGACGCCGAGGGCAAGAACGTGGACCGCGAAGTCCACACCGTGCACGTGCACACCGGCGCCGCCGAACTCGGGCCGTACCGCCACTACATGCAGAAGGAAATCTTCGAGCAGCCCCGCGCGGTCGGCGACACCCTGCAAGATATCGAAGCCATCACGCCCGAACTGTTCGGCGACGAGGCCTTCAAGATCTTCAAGGACATCGATTCGCTGTTGATCCTGGCTTGCGGCACCAGCTACTACGCGGGCCTGACCGCCAAGTACTGGATCGAGTCCATCGCCAAGATCCCGGTCGCCGTGGAAATCGCCAGCGAATACCGCTACCGCGACAGCGTGCCCAACCCGCGTTCGCTGGTGGTGACGATTTCGCAGTCCGGCGAAACCGCCGACACGCTGGCCGCGCTGAAGCATGCGCGTTCGCTGGGCATGGAAAACACGCTGACCATCTGCAACGTGTCCACCAGCGCGATGGTGCGCGAGTGCAAGCTGTCCTACATCACGCGCGCCGGCGTTGAAATCGGCGTGGCCTCGACCAAGGCCTTCACCACGCAGCTGACCGCGTTGTTCCTGCTGACGCTGGCGTTGGCGCAAGTGCGCGGCCGCCTGAGCGACGAGCAGGAAGCCGAACACCTGAAGGCGCTGCGCCACCTGCCGGTGGCCATCGGTTCCGTGTTGGCGCTGGAACCGCAGATCATGGCGTGGGCTGACCGCTTCGCCTCGAAGGAAAACGCCCTGTTCCTGGGCCGCGGCATGCACTACCCGATCGCGCTGGAAGGCGCGCTGAAGCTCAAGGAAATCAGCTACATCCACGCTGAAGCCTACCCGGCTGGCGAACTGAAGCACGGCCCGCTGGCGCTGGTGACAGAGCACATGCCCGTCGTGACCATCGCGCCCAAGGACGAGCTCCTGGAAAAGCTGAAGTCCAATATGCAGGAAGTGCGTGCGCGCGGCGGCGAGCTCTACGTGTTCGCCGATGCCGACAGCAAGATCCAGAGCGCCGAAGGCATGCACGTGATCCGCATGCCGGAGAACTACGGCAAGCTGTCGCCCATCCTGCACACGATCCCGCTGCAACTGCTGTCGTACCACACGGCATGCGCGCGCGGCACGGACGTGGACAAGCCGCGCAACCTGGCCAAGAGCGTGACGGTGGAATAACGCGAAGGGCGTTGCGGGGTTTCCTGAAAACTGGAAATAAAGACGGTCGCGCGGAATAAAGTCGGTCGCAGCGCCGACATCCTTCTACTCCTTCGATCTACCGCCATATCAGCTTGTACCCCATTGCAAGGGCCGCGTAAGCGGCCCTTCTTCATTTTTGGCATGAGGTTCGGCTCAGCAGAAGACGTACCAATCCAATCGTTGATACCGGGACAACCATTCAAACCGTCCTGTTGAACCGTTCAACACGGGCGTTTGCTGCGGCTTGCCCGGATGGATGTACTCGAGCTTGGTGTGCCACGCCTGGTTAACGTGGGACGGGAGCCGCCTGTACCAACTGCGTCGTCGCGCAGCACCGTGCGTCACCACCTCTGGTGAGGCATCATTGAATTGCTCCGAAATCTCAGTTCAACGCCCCGATTTGGACCGGCGCTCGCAGATGTGCGTAAACTTCCCCTGCTTAGCGTGTAGAGACCGTGGAGGCATTTGAATGGTTGTGTTCTTAAACCTCGAAGCACTTACCTCTAGGATGGAGGGTGACACATGATCGGCTGGTGGATCATCGTATCGACAGGCAGCCCCGAGGAATGCGACCGCGCCGACCCAGAAGCGCGTCGTGCTGCCATCCTGGCGCAGTGGGAAGCGGGCGCTGGCGGCATCGGTTGGATCGAGCGTTTGACGCAAATGAGCAAGGCCGCCAAGTTCGCCGGTGGCGGCTATCCGAACCGCTATGCCGCACGCGCTCGCGATGTGCTGCCATTGATCGAAGGCGGCGGTATCTTGCCATCCAAGGATGGCGTCTGGATCTTCGGCATCGACGAGGGCGAGGAATACGCGCAGCCTCCCGGTTGGATAGGCAAGATCCAGGTGCATGCCGACCGTGTGGCCGCATGTTCTCCCGATCAGCTCTTGACAATTGATGCCTGGGATCAATCCTGACTGTCATTTGAGGCCGCCAGGTCACAAAACCCGCAGCCCGCGCTTGGCCGGCGGCGCGTTCACAAATGTCGACCGTGTGCCCGCCGCGCGTCAGGGACCGTCAGCGTTGGCGCGCCAGGCCTCACAGCTCTTTGATCCTGTCCCCAGGTCGAGCTATTTCGTGAAGGAGATCATCAAGGTATCCCGCGATGTCTCCAACCTCCATATCGGCCGGGATGATGATGTCATCCGCACGCACCTGCTTGCCGTCGGTTAGGCGGTACACCTCCCATCCCCGGGTCGTGTGAAGCACTTCCAGCGCAAATCTTCCGTAAACGTCGAACTTCATGGCATCTCCACGTGGTTATGCGGTCCGTGGCTACGGTCGCTACGGGCCCCTATGCGGCCAAACTCGGGTATCCGGGTGGTGGCGCGAATGCCGGCGTTCGACCCTGAGCGGGCAATCTCTACGCTTTAAAGCAGACCCCGCTGTGAATTCCGGATCTCTCACGATTGCTGGGCAGGAGCCATTGTCAAACAACGTGCTTAATCAATGTTTCGATTTGAAGGCCTTCCACCAACGGTTGTCCCACTCCCGCGGCAACTGGATAGCCCTGCACATCCTCATTTCGCACGTAGCCTCTCCGTTGATAGAACGCGATGAGTTCCGCTCGAGAAGATAAAACGGACATTCTGAGATGCGTAGGATTGAAGTGTGACTTAGCGTATTCCTCGGCGTGAAGAAGGATTTGCTTTCCCAGCCCTAGGTTCTGTTGACATGGCTCAGTGGCAAGCATGCCGATGTAAACATCGGAATCATTGCGTTGAAGGTGAGCACAAGCTACGACATTTTCATCGTTGCACAGAACCAAGATAAGCGATTGAGGCTTAAATAGTGCATTTACTTGGTCAGGAGTCGTTCGGTCTCCTGCCACTAAATCGGCCTCGTGCGTCCAGCCTCGCTCAGACAACCGCGGCCTGTAGGCTCGGTTCACCAAGCTAGAAATCGCCTCCGCATCCGCTTTCGATGCAATACGTAATTGAAGTGGCATTGTCTTCCCGTCTGAAATTCGCTTCGAGGAATTGTATTGGCCGCAGATTAGCAACGACCGCTCCTGGCCGGCTGTAGCCGGTCACGCTTGCCGTCGCGAAGGGGGCAAGCATATCGGTCCAGATCAAGAGCCTAGAACAGCTTCGGCGCAACGGCGGCCAAGGAGGGGGGCAAGGATCACGCCGGGGTGTGCGACCAATGCAAATAAGCCCTCAATTCTTCCCACATGGCCGCATAGCGGTTTGCCGTCGGCCGTCATAGGACGCTGCGCAGCGGTTATGGAAAGCAGGGATGGCGACGCCCCGATTCCAAACAGGCGAGCAATTGCTTCTCCAGTTAGCTCGGCAAGGGCGGGAAGGCCGGCTTCGCCGCTTTCTGGATAATCGGCAGCAGAAACAAGGCCGCCTCCTAAGGAGGGGCGCAGCTCCATTTCTTGCGCGCAAACTAGGTGACGAAGGCCAGCCACTTCAGGACCGAATCGAAGCAATACTGCCGGCGTCTCATAGATCGGAATCTCCACGCCGACCGTCAAGGCAATCGCGCGCGCGCCATAGCCATTGGCGAGCACGACAATGTCGGCGGGTAGTTTCTTCCCCTCAACCACGACCCCCGTGATCCGGTTTCCTGCGGCTTCGATGGCTTCAACCGTTCCTTGGCGGACACTTGCCCCAGCGGCCTGCGCTCCTGCCAGCAGTTGGCGTGCAAATGCGGTGGGTTCCAATGCGAAGTCGTCGGGCGCCCAGGCGGCGAGTGATGGCGGATCTGAAATCATCGGTTCCCTTTCGGCAATCTGAGACCGAGTAAGTCGCTCCATTCGTGTGCCGGCATCCCGATGCTCAGCAATCATTGCTGCCGTTTCGTCCTCCGTAGACCGCCAGAGAATTGCGCCGCGCGCTGCGAGCGGCAACGGGCAGAGTTCGCGTTCGATACATGCGAACTCCTCCAGAGCCTTCAATCTTTCAGCGAATGCTGTAGGGCTGTCAGAGGGCGTGCTCGCGCTGGCACCGACCCAGCCGAAAGAGGAAGCGGTCGCACTGGTGAGGGAATTCGGGGCGCGTTCGATCAATGTGACTGATGCGCCTGCTTTGGACAGATGCCAAGCGGCCGACGCGCCCATGATGCCGCCGCCGACCACGATGACCTTGCCTTTACTTATCACGACTGGATTGTGCTTGAGGAAAATGGGCATGTGTTTGGCTGGGAAACTTGTTGACGGCAAGGGTGGGATTGCATTCCCCTTCGATCCATCGGACGCATCATAGTGTCGATTCGTTCAGATGATCCGAACCGAGACGAAGGACCGCTCCTGGCCGGGAGCTGTCCTTGACGACAGACCGCACCCGACCCACAGCGGTCCTATGTGCGGTCAGGGTGTACAGATTGATAGCCGAGGCCATCGGTGGCCGAATCGCTTGGAACTCACGCGGTGCATAAACGTTGAGACGCTCGCCCGCCGAGGGTTGTGCCGAACTCGCAGTTCAAACAGGTCACTCAATCCGTACGGCGCTATGACCTTCAATGATTCATTACCGTCCAGGTAAATGCCAACGCAAGTGGCAAACTCTGGCCACGTGGCCAGCCCATCGTCCAAAGACGTTAGGGGTGAAACCACCTGGCCGAGCGCTTCTGCGAACCACTCGTGCACTCTGGCCTGGTTTGTCACTTCCCAAGTGAGCGAGGGAAGGAGCCAATGCAGCCGCTCTTGAAGTTCGGCATCGAGAGCTAGAGGCGCTTCGGCATCAAAGTACGCAACGTCCACGTCATCCAAGTTCGAGGGCTCCTGAAAGCCATGCAAGCTATTCCAAACCAAGGATCTGATCGCCCCTGCACCGATGCACCACGAGGGCAAACCAAGGCAGCGAACCGCCCGCAGCGCAGCCATCAGTTGCTCAGAGGATTCGACGAGGTCGCATAGTTGTTGCTCATAGCCCGCTCGAACGTTTGTCATCATTTCGCCAGGAACTAGAATTTCGGGTTGCTTGTATGTGGAAACAGCATATCCGGAATCGTCCGGACGACCACTCCTAGCCGATAGCGGGCAGAGTGACGGCGCCAAGCGCCGTACAGACTTCCTGGTCGACCGGTTGGAGTGGCGCGACATCTGAAGATCGTACGCTGATCCGTCGATCACGACCGCAGGATGAGCCGAGCGGCGAGTGACCCATCCATTTCGCCACTAAGTCGCTGGAACACCGGAGGCACGAACGTTGCGACCGACTATTGTTCAATTTTCTTGCGCTGAAGACGCAAAGGCCTGGGGTGCGACCGACTTTGATCCGAGTTTTCTAATCTTGGAAATCTTTCAAAATCAAGGGGTTGCAACGGATGTTTGCGGCCGACTTTATTTCTCTCTTTCATTCTTTGAAAACGAGAAATAAAGTCGGTCGCACCTTGAACGTCGCGCTTCGCCTGTCAACACCGATCTTTTTTTTCTGAAATTGCCAATTTCTAGAAGGCCGCGTTTTTGCGGCCTTCTTCGCCTCGCTCTCACGCGATGGGAGTGGCAGCGCTTTGGCTAAATTTCGGGTGTAAGTGCTCGGTGCAGCGCACACGTCTGGGATCCCCCGCGGCCTACCCGCAACCGCCCGCCCTAGCTATTCCGGCGGCAGCGAAATGGCGTGCGCCGGTCCTTTTACCTCCTTCAGGACAAAGGACGTATAGACTTCCTTGACGCCCGGGAGAGCGCCTAGCACGTAGCGGGCGAGATCGCCAAAAGCATCCAGATCGCGGGCGATCACCGTCAGTTGATGATCGTAGCGGCCGGAGACGCAATGGCAGGAAAGCACTTCGGGAATGTCCCTGACGGCATCCTCAAACGCTTTGACGTGCGCGGCGCCTTTTTTGTCCAATGAAATGGACACGAAAGCGGTCACGTCAAACCCAAGCTTCTTGGCATCCACTTCGGCGCGGTAGCCGCGAATGACACCGTCGTCTTCCAGCCGTTTGACGCGGCGCCAGCAGGGCGACGGCGTCAACGAAACGCGTTCCGCCAATTCCGCGCTGGACAGGCGGCCGTCCACCTGGAGGGCGGCCAAAATCTGCATGTCGATAGGGTCGAAATTCTTGCTTTGCACGATTCTTCCAGTAATGTCGAATTCAAGCCGATTTCATTCTAAATTTTTACATATATCAGCCAAAAAATCGGAAATTTTTTCCATACAGCCCAGGTATCTTTGTGAGGCTGAATCAGAGGCCGTCAGCACCGTGAAGGGCAGGGCCTCCGTCTGATTGTCATGGAGCAGTCTTGGAAATATCGAATCCGATCCGTAGCGCATTGCTGGCTGGCGCGCCCTCAGAGGGATGCTGGTTGACGCTGGGTAGCCCGGCCGTCGCCGAAACCATCGCACACTGTGGCTTCGACTGGCTGGTGGTCGACATGGAGCACGCGCCCAACGACGTGAGCAATCTTGCCGCGCAATTGCAGGCCATCGATGCCGCCCGGGCGCATGGCGCCGCATCCTACGCCGCGGTGCGCGTCACCGCCAACGATCCCGTCCTGGTGAAGCGCGCCATGGATTGTGGTGCGCAGACGATCGTCTTTCCCAATATCGATACCGAGGAAGATGCACGCACGGCCATCGCGTCCATGCATTTCCCGTGCGAGGGCAACGGCGGAACCCGTGGCGTGGCGGGCCTGGTGCGCGCCGGCAGGTACGGACAAGATCCGCATTACATCAAAGCCGCGAATGCGCAGTCGTGTGCCATTCTGCAAATTGAATCGGCAACGGCGGTCCGCAATATCGAGGCGATAGCGGCGGTGCCGGCCGCGGACTGCCTCTTTATCGGCACCGCGGATCTGGCTGCCAGCCTTGGGCATCTGGGCGACATGGCCCATGCGGCCGTCCTGGACGCCGTGGCCACTGTCATTCGGGCCTGCAAGGCCGCCGGAAAGGCGGTCGGCATTTTCTCCAACAATGTCGAAGAGGCTGCTTCATACCGGCGGCAAGGCGTGCAGTTCATTGCCTTGCACTCCGACGTGGCGTGGCTGGCTCGCGGCGCCCGCCAGGCGCTGGCGCAATTTGAAGCGGCTGCCCGGTAGGCAGGCCGCCCACCGCTCCCCGTTCCTCCCATTCGAAACAAGTATGCATTCCAACTCATTCCTTGAAGACGCGGGCCCGACTGCCCGCGCGAGTGTGCGCGCATTGCGGTCTTCGCAGATACGGGAAGTCGCCAATGCGGGCCTCGGGCGCGCCGATGTCCTGCCGTTCTGGTTCGGCGAGCCCGATGAAGAAACGCCGCAAGCCTTTCGCGACGCCGCGATCGCGCACATTGCGTCGGGACAGACGTTCTACGTGCAGACACTGGGCGTGCCGTCATTGCGGGAAAGCCTGGCCTCTTATGTAAGCACGCTGCACAGCCGGCGCGAGGTCGACAACATCGCGGTCACCAGCTCGGGAACGTCGGCGCTCATGACAGCGGTGCAAGCCATCGTAGGCAACGGCGATCATGTGGTCGTGGTGACGCCGCTTTGGCCCAATCTGGTGGAAATGCCCAAAGTGCTGGGCGCAAGCGTCACAACGGTTCCTCTCGAGTTTGCCGCGACGGGTTGGCGCATCGATATGGAGAAGCTGCTGGCCGCCTTGACGCCTGATGTGCGGGCGCTGCTGGTGAACTCGCCGAATAATCCGACAGGCTGGGTCATGTCGGAGGAGGAACAGCGCATCGTTCTCGCGCATTGCCGCAAGCACGGCATCTGGATCATTTCCGACGACGTGTACGAACGCTATTACTACGAGACGCCCGTCGCGCCGACCTTTCTGGATATCGCCGACGAGAATGACCGGGTGATCAGCTGCAATTCCTTTTCAAAGGCTTGGCTGATGACGGGCTGGCGCATAGGTTGGCTGGTGGTGCCGCGCGCGACGCTTCCCGAAATCGGCAAGCTGATCGAGTACAGCAACACGTGCACGCCCGGGTTTGTGCAGAGCGCCGCGACATGCGCGCTGGAGCAAGGTGAGCCGGTCATTGCGCGCACGGTGGCGCGGCTGCGACTGGCCCGCGACCACCTGGCAGCGCGCCTGCGGGAGGTTCCGGGAGTCGAGTTGGCGGGCCCTGCGCCTGGCGCCATGTACACCTTCTTTCGGATCCATGGCGTTGCCGACAGCCTTTCCTTCTGCAAGGCCCTGGTGGCCGGTGGCCGCCTGGGCCTCGCGCCCGGCACGGCGTTCGGGCCGGAAGGCGAAGGATATCTACGCTGGTGCTATGCGAGCGCGCACGATCGCCTGGACGAAGGCGTCGAACGCTTATCCCGATTCCTGGCTTGAGAAGGCTGACCGATGAGTACGCTTGCACACCCCCGCTCCCTGGAATGGATCGAACGGCTGGTCCGGTTTGACACGACCAGCCGGCGCTCGAATCTAGGCCTGATCGAGACAGTACGGGATCATCTGGCGGCAGCCGGACATGCTCCCCGCCTCATTCACAACGCCGACAAGAACAAGGCGAACCTCTTCGTCACGCTGCCGGCGCACGACGGCGGCACGCAGGGCGGTGTCGTGCTGTCCGGCCACACCGATGTGGTCCCCGTCGATGGGCAGGCATGGAGCAGCGATCCTTTCGTTCCCGAAGTGCGCGAAGGGAAGCTGTATGGCCGCGGCACCTGCGACATGAAGGGGTTCATTGGCGTGGCGCTGGCCATGTTGCCGGCGTTCGCCTCGCGACGCCTGCGTGTGCCGCTGCACCTTGCCTTGAGCTATGACGAAGAGGTGGGTTGCCTCGGGGCCGATGCGATGCTGCAGGAATTGGCCCGCTTGGGCGTACAACCGGACAGCTGCGTGGTGGGAGAGCCCACGGAGATGCGCGTCATCTCGGCGCACAAAAGCAGCAATTTGTACCGATGCACCGTGCATGGGCGGGCCGCGCATTCTTCGCTGACACCGCAAGGCGTCAATGCCATCGAATATGCAGCGCGGGCCATCTGCCATATCCGCGACATGGCCGACAGCCATCGCGCGCAGGGCCCGTTCGACCGGGACTTCGAGGTGCCCTACACCACGTCGAACACCGGCGTTATTTCAGGCGGCCTGTCGGTCAACACAATCCCCGATCGCTGCCAGTTCGATTTCGAATTCCGCACTATCCCGGGCGTGCTGGCCCCGGACGTGATTGGCGGCCTGCGTCGCTTCATCACCGGAGAGCTACGCGACCGGATCAAGGCAGAGAACCCGCTGGCCGATATCGAGCTCGAAGTGTTGGCTGAGGTGCCCGGGTTCGATACGGCAGCTCACGCCGAGATCGCGCAGCTGGCGCAGAAATTGACGGGTTCGCGCGGCACGGAAAAGGTGGCTTATTGCACCGAGGCCGGACTGTTCCAGAGGTCGGGAATGACCGCGGTGGTTTGCGGTCCCGGCAATCTGCAGCAGGCGCACCGGGCAGACGAGTATGTAGCACTGTCGCAAGTTCTTCTATGCGAACAGTTCATGGAGAAGCTCGCGGATCATCTGGCGATCGTCGAGTAAAGCGTCTATTGGATAGTCCATATAAAAAAGCAGAGGGAAAAAATGAGTTACTCGAAGGATGCAGTGTGGGATGCTGCAAGCACAGCCCCGGCCAAGGAAGCAGACGTCGACACACGGCGTGCGCAAGCGCGCCGCGCCGTGATCGCGGCGTCGATAGGCAATGCGCTCGAATGGTTCGACATGATCGCCTATGGCACGTTCGCGCTGATCATCGCCAAGCTTTACTTTCCCGCCGCCAGTGAAAGCGCGTCGTTACTGCTTGCGCTTGCCTCGTTCGGCGTGTCATTCCTGATGCGTCCTCTGGGCGCGATCGTGCTGGGTACCTATGCCGACCGCGCGGGCCGCAAGGCGGCGCTGACCATATCGATCTTCCTGATGATGATCGGCACGTTGATCATCGTCTTGGTGCCGACGTACGCCCAGATAGGTATCGCGGCCTCGGTGATCATTCTGATCGCACGCCTCATCCAGGGCTTTTCGGCGGGCGGGGAGTTTGGCAGCGCGACGGCGTTTCTCATCGAGTACGCACCTGACCGGCGCGCCTACTACTCAAGCTGGCAAGTTGCCAGCCAGGGGGCGGCGATCCTGCTTGCCGCATTGTTCGGCGCGGTGCTCAATGCATCGCTGACGCAGGCGCAGCTGGAGAGCTGGGGCTGGCGCGTGCCGTTCATTTTCGGCCTGCTGATCGCGCCGGTGGGCTACTACATCCGCCGCCACATGGATGAAACACCGGAATTCAGCGCCGCCACGGCCTCTGAGTCGCCATTGAGCGACATGTTTGCAGGCCAGAAGATGCGCTTGTTGGTGACAGTGGGCTTTGTCGCCCTGGGTTCGGTGGGCAACTATCTGGCGCTGTACATGCCGACCTATTCGATTCGCCAGCTTGGATTACCTCCCACGATCGGATTTCTGGCGACGCTGGTCACGGGCGTGATCATGACTGTGGGCTCGCCTTTCATCGGATCGCTCGCCGATCGCATCGGGCCCGCACGCATCATGACGGTTGCCGCGATCCTGACGGCCGTGCTTTGCTATCCCTTGTTCTACCTGCTGGTAACCCATCCGACGGTGGTCGTCCTGATGTTCGTCCAGGTCGTGCTGGGCCTGCTCGCAACGTTTTACTTTGCGCCAATGCCGGCACTCATGTCCGCGATCTTCCCGGTGCAGGTCCGCACCACCGGCCTTTCCTTGGGCTACAACATCGCCGTGACGATCTTTGGCGGCTTCGCCCCGTTCATCCTGACCTGGCTGATAGCAACTACCGATTCCAAGTTGTCGCCCAGCTACTATCTGTTCGCGATCGCGATCATGGCAATCGTTTCGTTGACCACCGCGCGCCGGGAGTTCCAACAGCGATAGTCCCTGGTGGCCGCATGATCCAACGCCGGTAACGGGAGTACCCGCCAAAAGTCCGAAGGGCCGCAGTTCAATCTGCGGCCGCCGCACGGGCAGGCGCTTCAAACCGGTGAGCGGCGAACAATATGAGGCCGGCCTGCGCTACCAGGCGCCAGGATCGGACTTCATGCTGTCGGCCGCGGTCTATCAGTCCGGAAAGAGCCGCAATCGCGGCTTTTTTTTGGCGCAAGAGTTGCGGCATGCAGGCGCGATCGCCGTCGGCGGGCATTTCAATGCAGTCATTGGAATAAATCGTACATATGTTGTTGCCGTGAATAGGGTGCCTAACACGGTATCCTTTCTGAATGATGGCGGCTTCCTGGATTTGACTTTGAATTGGTTATATTCCGTGGCGCCATTAATAAATATCCCCTGGGCGGGTATTATCTGTTTTCATTTTCATTAAACAAAAATAAGAAAAACCATTTTTAATATTTATTAACAATCTCGCGGCGAGCTTATGTTGCGGTTTGTGTAATGAATGTAATTATTTGAGGGGATTCCCTAGGTTTATTACGACCTCTCCGACTTATTTCCACAGCAATAAAAATTTTTAGAAAGAAGTTTGCTGTGTAGGCCCTTTACGATTCGTTGGCTCGTCACCCAACACGTATATCTGGGTATCGAGCTGTAATCAATCTTAAGCAATCTGTCGGTCCAACAAGGACAAACGTCGGTCGATTTCATATCGATCACGTGTCGTTGGACGTCGATTTCTAGTGTCTCCGACACGACGAAACAGTGAGGTCCCCCGTGGTAAAGAGAATCGCAGTGTGTGGCCTTGGATATGTCGGCCTGCCCGTAGCCGTCGCATTTTCCAAGCGCTTTGATGTCATCGGCTTTGATGTGGATAAGCGGAGAATCGCACGGCTGAAAGAGGGTGATGACTGGACAGGCGAAATCGAACGCGACGTATTGCTGGCCTCTCCGATGCAATTCACCGATCAGGTGACGGAACTGGAAGGCTGCGACTTCTTCGTCGTCGCGGTGCCGACGCCCGTGGACGAGAAGAACAATCCCGATTTCTCGCTGCTGGTGCGGGCTTGCCGGTCGATCGGCCCCGTGCTGCGCCCGGGCTGCATCGTCGTCTTCGAATCCACCGTGCATCCCGGCGCCACCGAGGAAATCTGCGGCCCCGAGCTGGAAAAGGTGTCGGGCTTGCGTTGCGGCATCGACTTCAAGCTGGGCTACAGCCCCGAGCGGATCAATCCGGGCGACCGCGAGCACCCGCTGGAGAAGATCGTGAAGATCGTGTCCGGCCAGGACGAGGAGTCGCTGGAAATCATCGCCGGCGTGTACGAGAAGATCATCGACGCCGGCGTGCACCGCGCTTCTTGCATCAAAGTGGCCGAGGCGGCCAAGGTGCTTGAGAACACCCAGCGCGACATCAACATCGCGCTGATGAACGAAATGTCGAAGATCTGCGACCTGGTCGGCATCCGCACGTCGGAAGTGCTGGCTGCGGCAGGCACCAAGTGGAACTTCCTGAAGTTCACGCCTGGCCTCGTCGGCGGCCACTGCATCGGCGTCGACCCGTATTACCTGACGTCCAAGGCGCAGGAGCTCGGCTATCACCCCGAGGTCATCCTGTCGGGCCGCCGCATCAATGACGGCATGGCAAACCACGTCGCCTCGCGGATTGTCCAGACCTTGGCTCGCAATGGCCGCCTGAATGCGTCGACCCGTGTCGGCATCCTGGGGATGACGTTCAAAGAGAACGTCCCGGACATCCGAAATTCCAAGGTGGTCGACCTTTACCAGGCCCTGGGCGCCTATGGCATCACGCCGGTCGCGTGCGACCCGATGGCCGACGCGGACCAGATGGAACACGAGTACGGCATCAAGCTCGTCGAGCGCGGCGAATTCCGCGACATGGACGTGCTGATCCTGGCGGTTCCGCATCGCGAAACCATGGAATCCATCTGGGAAGACATGCCCCATCTGGTCAAGAGCGGCGGCATGGTGTGCGACCTGAAGTCCGTGCTTGACAGCAAGCGCCTTGCCTCCGACCTCGTGTACTGGACTCTTTAAGTTCGGTCTCGCTACCCATCACTGCAGGAGAGACCCTGAATGACTGCCTTTACCACTGCTCCGATTGGCACCTGCCGCATCCATACGCCGTTGCGCGATGCCGTGGGACGCTACCCGATCAAACTGCAACTCGGGCGCAACTACGGATTCGTGCACACCAGCGCCGAGGCGTTGCAGCAAGCGCGGTTCATGTTCGGCCAAGCCGAGATTCCCGCCGACGTCCAGCGCTTGATCTTTCGCCCGTCCAACGGCGAACAGGCTCGCCGCGGAACGCACAAGCCGGCCGACCTGTACATGGTCGAACTGTCTTCCCGCAAGTTGCTGACCATCGACGGCTATCCCATCCAGTCCAACTACCTGGTGCGCTACTTCAGCGAATTCTTCGCCGACCGTACCCGCACCCGGATGTTCTGGTCCATGGCCAACGCTGACCGGCTGGCCGAACGGCGCGCCTTGCTGGACCAGGATCCCGTCTTCAAGAGCCTCTCCACGGATGATCGCGGGCTGTTGTCGCGCATCGTGAAGCGCGATCAGACGGACGAAGAGATCGAGGCGGAAATGCGCCAGCTGGTCGACCTGCTCGGCCGCGACAAGGTGGTGTTCGTGACCCACGTCAACGCCTTGACGCCCGACAACGTGCCGATCGAACAGCGCGAACAGCTGATCTCGGCGGTGACCGGCAGCGCGCAGCGCATCGGCGTGCCTTGCTACGACCCGACGCCGCTGATGAACAAGATCGGCCAGGCCGATGCGATGGAAGACGGCGGGCTGGACCTGACGCACTATTCGCCGCTGTTCGCCGAACGCCTGTACGTCGACTGGTTCAAGACCTTCATGCGTCCGCGCATGAGCGCGTCCACGCCGCAAGCCGCCGTGCCCAAGCTCGCGGCCGACGACAGCGTCGAGCGCATTGAAAAGATCTGGGACGCGGGCAACCTGCGCGAGGCATCGCGCCGCGTGCGCGACGTGCTGCGCCGCCATCCCGGGCTGCCTGACCACGTGCTGTTGTTCGCCCGGATTCAAGAAGAGCTGGGTGACTACGAAGGATCGCTGGCGTTGCTGGGCAGCGCCGACGGCGCGCTGGCGACCGGCAGCAAGGCCGAGCAGATCTTGATGCGCAACCAGTTCAAGCTGGGGCGCTTCGATGTGGCCTACTCGCTTGCGGCCGGCCTGCTGGGCGACGAGATCGAGACCCCCGAAATCGTACGGATCGCCGCCGTGTCCGCGGGCCAACTGGGCTACGTGGACGAGGCCCTGGGCAACTGGAAGCAATTGTTCCGCATTTCGTCGCCGGAAGACGCGAGCGCGGTGGAGGCCGCCGATACGGTGCTGTCGCTGCTGCAGACGAGCGGCGACATGGAAGCCGCCATACGCTGGGTCCACGAAGTCCGCGCGGCGATGCCCGCGTATGGCCGTGGCTTCGCGGTGCTGTGGCGCGACCGGCTGCTGGCCGGGGACCGCGCGGGCCTGCGCGCCTTGGCGTCCGAGTCCCCGATGCTGGAGGACGCCGATGCGCTGGAGCTCGTCAAGGAAGCGTCGTGGCGCGGTTGCATCATGGCCGCGGCGGCGTTGGCGGTGTCTTGCCGCCTGGCTGACAGCGGGCAGGAAGATATCCCGGCATGGCTGCATGCGCAGTCGTCGGCATGGGCCGAAGAAGGCAATCGCGCGCTGGAAGAGGGACGCCTGCGTGATGCCGCTGAACGGATCTGCGCGCATCGCCTGCTGAATCCCAACGCGCTGACCGGCGCCCGTGCACAGCGTGCATTCGAGCGCGCCATGCGCCTGGGCGTGCGGGCCGCGCTGCTGGCGGGCAACCATAAGGAAGTGATCGACCTGACGGATATCGCCATCGATACCCAAGTCGATTTCCCCGAGCTGGACGCCATGCGCGGCCGGGCGGCCGACGCGCTGGGCGACAAGCAGACCGCCTTGCGGCATCTGGGACAGGCCGCCGCCAGCGAATCCGCCCCGTTCAGCGCGCAGTTGTTCTTTGCGCGGGCGGCGTTCAATGGCGGCTGGTTCGGTGAAGCCATCGACGCCTACAAGGTGGTCCAGGCCCATCCGTCGGCCGACCAGAGCGCCAAGGACGAAGCCGAGCGCCAGTTGGGCAGGCTTGGGCCCCGCGCCATCCGCGGCGCCCGCGAAATCCTGTCTGCCGGCGATCACCACGGGGCGTGGACCCTGCTGGATCGGGTGGCGCAGTCGTGGCCGGAGATGACCGAGGTCGACCGTGAAAAGCGGCGCATCCTTACCGTCCTGTACGCCGAAGCGCGCGCTCTGGAACCGTCGAGCACGACCGAACGTCTGGCGCTTGGCGAGAAGATTGTGCAGCTCGTGCCCGAAGACCCCATCGGCCTGCGTCTGGCCGCCGTCGGCGCCATGCGGCTGCACCGCTTCGAGCAAGCCTTGCCCTACTGGAGAAAGCTCCAGGAACGTTCCGATAATCCGGCGCAGTTCGACCACTATATCGAGCGCTGCCTGGTGTGGATCGAGAAGATCAACCGGAGAAAGGCGGCATGAATCCACCACTGATCACCGAGCGTGCGGACGCCAAGTCCGATCTTCAATGGGTTCAGGCCCAATTAGAGGAAATCGTCGCGGCTTCAGGGCGGGTTCAAGTCGCGCAGGAAAACCTGGCTCGCGCGAAAGTGCTGGCGCGCGATCACATGGAAGACTCGAAGGTCCGCTTTCTTCTGCTTCGGCTGAAGGAATCGGCGGGCCTGAACGAGGGCATGGCCGAGCAGTGGGCCACGCTGTTGCACGAGTGCCCGGACGACCTTCAGATCGTCCGCTATTGCGCGACGCGCCTGGTGAAGGAACGGCATGTCGAAGAGGCCTTATCCTTGGTCGATCGCCATCTGCCCGCATCGGCGGAGAGTCCGGACCGCTTGTTCGCGCGGGCCAAGCTGCTTAGCGACATCCGTGCGCACGATCAGTCCGACGCATTGTTCCGCCAGCTGATCACGCAATACACGGACCGCAACATGCGCGTCGAATTCGCCAAGCGGCTGCGCAAGCGCGGTCTGCTGGCCGACGCGTTCGAGGCGATCGCGCCTGTCGCAAAACACCTGACGCCGGGCAGCAAGGCGGCGGAACTGGCCGATGGGCTGGCAAGCGACTACGCCTTCTACCAGCGCTTCGAGACCGAGGAAGGGCTGGCCGGCAAGGACATCAGGATCGTGTCGATGAAACACGCGATCCTGCATTTCCGTGACCGGCAAGTTCCCGAGAACTCGCCGGACAAACCCGTATCGGTGGCGCTGGTGACAGGCAGCCTTGGGCCTGGCGGCGCCGAGCGGCAGCTGACTCGGCTTGCGGGCGAACTGACCCGCCTGGCGGAGTTCCCCGAGCAGCGGCCGCCCGATGTGCTCATGAAGACGAAGAAGGTCGAAGTGCTGGTGAAGCAGCACACTGAGCCTCCGGGCTCTACGAAAAAGCAGGATCTGGATTTCTTCCTGCCGGTGCTGGTCAAGGCGCAGATTCCGGTCACGGAAATCAACCGGCTGCCCGCCATCTCCGTGTCCCATCAAGCCTTGCCCGAAGGCAGCCTGAGCCGCTTGCTGGAGCAATTGCCGCCGCCCGTCCACTACGGCGTGACGCGGCTGGCGCCGGTGCTGCGCGCCGATTCGTTCGACGTGGTGAGCCTGTGGCAAGACGGAACGTGCCTGTTCGGCGCGCTGGCGGCGTTGCTTGCCGGCGCCCCGACCATCCACCTTGTGTTCCGCGGGCTGCCGCCGAACATCCGCAAGGACCGCTTCCGCGAAGAGTATCCCGAGCTTTACCAGGCGCTGGCCAAGGTGCCCGGGGTGGTTTTCGTCAGCAATAGCCGCAAGGCCGCCGAGGCCTACTCGGAATGGCTGGGTATCCCGATCATGCGTTTCCACATCCTGTACAACGGCGTGCCGGACCTGGCGACCGACGCCTCGGCCGCCGACCAGGAAAAGTGGAAGGCCTTTCAAGAAAGCACGACCGACGCGACCGAGACGATCGGCGGCGTGTTCCGGCTGGAGCCGGACAAGCGGCCGCAGCTGTGGATCAAGCTTGCCGCGCTGTATCTGAAGGACCGCCCGCAGGCGCGCTTCGTCATCGTGGGCGATGGGCGCATGCGCGAGAACATCGAGGCGCTGGCCGAAGAGCTGTGCGTGACCAACCGGCTGCTGCTTGTCGGGCTGTCCAATCACGTCGGCTATTGGTATTCGCAAATGGACGCCAGCGTGCTGCTGTCCCGCTACGAAGGCCTGCCGAACGTGCTGATCGAAGCGCAGCTTCTGGGGGTACCGGTGATCTCGACCCCCGCCGGCGGCGCGGGGGAATGCTTTGTCGAGAACCAGACCGGCCATTTGCTCACGGATGTCGATCACCCGGATCTGCACGAGGCGTGCGAGAAAGTCGCGTCGATGGTGGACCAGGTGCGCAACAACGAGCAATTGAGGGCGCATAGCCGCAACCGGGCGCAGAAGCTGTTTTCGCTTGACGCGATGCTGACCAAGTTCCTGGCCCTGTGCATGCCCGTGTCTGAAAACGACGAGAGCATGGATCTGCAGCCCATGCGTCTGATGCAAGCCTGATCGGCCGCCTGTCTTTTCAAGCTGCAAAAGCTAAAGGATCTTATGCAAATGAACGTCCCGGCATGGGGCCTGCGCCGCAACGCGGCCCTGGCCTTGATGCTGTTTTCCGCACTTTCACTGACGGGATGCCAACTGCCGCGTTCCGGCCCGATGTTGAGCGAGATGACGGGCGCGCACGACGACAAGGATGTCGTGGTGATGCCCGCGTCGCGCGATCTCGTGCAGGCCAGCAGAGTGCCCGACGTGGCCGATTTCCCTGTGCGCTACCGTGATTTGACGCAAGCGGGGTTCGATAGCCTGGTGCCGGGCGACGGCATCAACGTGAAGGTCTGGGAACGCGGCGGGCTGGGCGTGTTCGCCGCGGACCCGTCCGGCGTGAGCGACTTGGGGAACCAGGAGATCGACCGGTCGGGAAATGTCACCTTCCCCATCCTTGGGAAATTCCGGGCCGAAGGCCTGACGCTGGGCCAGCTGCACGACGCGATCGTCGCGCGGCTGGCCAGGCTGGTCGTGGGCGCCGACGTCAGCGTGACGCGCGCGGCCGATGCGCGTGGCCAGATGGTGACCGTGCAGGGCAACCTGACCAAACCTGGCATGTTCCCGATCACGCAGACGGCCCAGCGCCTGAGCAGCGCGCTGGCGCAGGCCGCGCCCGTGCAGACGAATCCCGAACAGCTCGTCATCAGCCTGCGCCGCGACAACCAGGTGGCGTCAGTGCGGCTGTCGGACATCTACCGCAACCAGAACAACGACATCCTGCTGCGGCCGGGCGATGTCATCACCGCGTATGACTCGCGCGAGTACCTGACCGTGCTGGGCGCGGCGGGGACCCAGGGGCGTGTGGCCATCAGCAAGCGCAACTACAGCGTGCTGGACGCCTTGGCCGATTCCCGGGGCCTTGACGACAAGCTGGCCGACCCGCGTTCCGTGTTCCTGTTCACGCCCGCAAAGGCCGGCGTCCCCGGAAAACCGGACCTGTTGCCCGTCGTCTACCAGTTTGACCTGACCCGTCCGGAACAAGTGGCGCTGGCCCGCGAATTCACGGTGCATGAAGGCCAGGCCATCTATATTTCGGATGCGCCGTTCACCCAGGTGCAGAAGGTCTTGTCGGCCTTCCGCGTCACGATGAGCGCCGGCTTCAGCGCCACGCGGGCTATCGACAGCGATTCGGGCTCCAGTTCTTCCGGCGTATCGCAATAGCGTGTCGATGAGCAACGAGGACCGGATCAAAGGCTGGCGCTCGCGCCGGAAAGACAGTAGCTACGCGGTGGGTGCCGGGGTCTCGGCCTGGAGGCTGGACCCCGCCGCGCTGTTCGAGGAAAAGGCGTCGCCAGCCGTGCTGCTCAAGCCGTTGCTGGCGCGGCTGCAGGGCGAGCCGCACGACTCCGTGGCCGCCCGGCGGGCGGTGTACGAGGCCGTACAGGCGGAGTTGGATGCGGAGATCGCGCGCAGCGCGGTCGACGAGACGCTTGCCGATTTTTCTCGGCGGCGCCTGCGCATCATCGTGCGCCTGCTTGAGCAGGACATCCGCGCGGGCACCGACGTGTTCGCGCCGGGATACATGCCGGCCAAGCTGGTAGCGGAAGACGAGCGCCTGGCGGCGGCGCATGCGCGGCGCGTTGAACGGCGAAAGCAGGACGAGGCGCGCGAGGCGCGCCGCCATGCGTCCCGCAACGATATCGCGCTGGAAGTCGAGCTGTCCCAGGACGAGGCCGGCGACCTCGCGATATTGCGGGATCGCATGCAGGTATTGCATGAAGCGCATCACCCGAATAGCGCCGGCCGTGGCCGGCCGGTCGGTCGCACACTGTTGGCTTTGTTCGTGTATCAGCTGCGCGTGATCCACGGCGAAAGCCGGATCGCCTTGCTGTGGGCGCTGGTCGGCCCCGTGGTGCTGCTGACGCTGATTTCATCGCTGTACATCCTGATGGGCACGCATTACATCCTGGGCATGGATGTGCAGACGTTCTCGCTGTTGGGGGCAACGACATGGATCATGTTCCGGCAGATCATCTTCAGAAGCAGCGCGGCGTACATTTCGGCGCGGGGTTTGCTGAACTTCCAGGGCGTCACGCCGTTGATGTGCGCGCTGGTGCAGGCGCTGATCTACGTGTCGGTGTATCTGGTGGTGTTCGCGGTATTGATCAGCGCCGGCCACGCGTTGGAACTCATCACCTTGCCGGAAAGCTGGGCGGGGTTTGTGCTGTTCGTCGTGCTGATGGGGTGTTGCGGGGCGGCGATGGGCGTGCTGTTCGGCTCGATCGCGACGTTCTGGCATTTCTATCTGAGGCTTGCGCCGGTGATCGAACGTTTCCTCCAGATTTTCTCCAGCGTCTTCTTTGTGTCGGAGCAGTTGCCGGAGCATCTGCGCCCCTGGATCCTCTGGTCGCCGTTCGCGCACGGCATGCAGCTGCTGCGTTCGGCGTACTTCGAGGCCTACGAGTCCCACGACGCGAGCCTGGGATATTTCCTGACGTCGCTGGTGTTCCTGATGGTGGTCGCCCTGGCGGCCGAGCGTCTTGCGCGCCCCAATGTCCAGCCGATGTGAGGGGGAACGATGATTCATCTCAATGGCGTCACTGACGAGCCCTACGCCTTCGGCAGCCGGCAACCGTTGCTGCTCAACGCCGACCTGGATATTCCCGTCGGCCGGTACGCGCTGCTGTCACATTCGCCGGAGCTGCATCGCCAGATCGTCGACGTGCTGTGCAACCTGCGCCCGCCGCGCCAGGGCTTCGTCAAGCACGACGGGGTCGTCTCGTGGGCGATCGGGCGGCAAGGTTTCATCCGCGGCAAGGCCAGCGGCCTGAGCGTCATCGATTTTGTGTGCGAAATGTACGAGATCGACGGGGACGCCACGTACGAACTGGTGGCGGACCTGATCAGCGACCCGAAGGTCCTGGCCAAGCCCATGGAGCATTGGCCACTCTACGCACGGCAGGAGTTCTCGTTCGCACTGGCGCTGGCGCCGGCGTTCGATGTGTACGTGATCGAAGGGGCCATCCCTTTCGAGCCCTGCCGTTTCACCCGCCTGTGGCTGGCTCTGTTCGAAGAGCGGCTGATCGGCCGGACACTCATTTTTTCCAGTTACCGCCAGAATCAGATGGCGGACTACTGTCTAAAAGGCTTGATTTATGAACGAAGCGCTCTCAGCATCGAAGACGACCTCGACCAGTGCATCAGCAGATTCCCCCCGCGACGATCAAGGAGCGAATCCGGCACAGGCGACGACGGCTTCGGCGGCGGCTTCGAGGAAGGGCAGCTCGGCCTCTGAGGGCGGGTCCGAAATCGAACGCCGACGCCGCGAACGGCAATCGTCGCTGCGCGAACGCCGTCGTCACCGGTGGATCAACGCGTTCATCGTCGTCGCGCCCGTCGTGCTGGCGCTGGTCTATGCGCTGGGCATCGCAACGCCCCGCTACGAGGCGGAGTCGCGGTTCTTCGTGCAGTCGGGATCCGGCCAGCAAGGCGGCGGAGGCGGCGCGGCAAGCCTGCTGACCACCGGCAACATGGGCGGCATGCTGGGCGGCTTCGTGGACGGGTGGGCGGTGGCCGACTTCCTCAAATCGCGCGACGCCATGCAACAGCTCGACCGGAAAGTCGGACTGCGCCAATACCTGATCCGCGCCGGCATGGACCCGGTCAGCCACCTTTCCGAGAACTCGAGCGAGGACGACCTTTATCGCGCCTATCAGGCGTCGGTCCAGGTCTCGTTCAACGCGCTGGAGCAGATCGACGTGCTACGCGTGAGCGCGTTCTCGCCGGAAGACGCCGCGACCTTGTCGAAAGCGCTGATCGGCCTGGCGGAGGAATTCGTGAGCTCGATGAACGAAAAGGGCGTGGCCGACAAACTGAAGGTGAGCGAAGAGTCGGTCAGGCTTGCGGAACAGAAGGCGTTTGCCGCGAGAGAGGCGCTGACCGCCTGGCGGACCACGCACGGCAACATCGATCCGACCGCCACGGTGGCGATGCTGCTGAACCTGTCCAGCCAGCTCGAGGGCGAGCTCAACAGCGCGCAGATCAATCTGGACAAGATCCGCGCGCTGGGCAACAAAGACCATTTCATGCTGAAACCCGCTGAATTGCAGGTTTCGGCCTTGCAGAAGCGGATCGCGTCGTTGCGCCGCCGTCTAAGCGGCGAAGGCAACACGGAAGCCAAGCAGCTGAAGTCGTACGAGGCGCTGCGCAACACCCAGGCGTTCGCGGATTCGAACCTGACCTTGGCGCAGCAGACGTACCAGCAGGCGGTGACGGATGCGCTGCGGCTGCAGCGGTACTTGTCCATCATCGCGCAACCGGTGCCGACCGACCGGCCCAGCAGCCCGCGCACGGCGATCCTGCTGCTGCAGGCGCTGGCCCTGGGCTTTGTATTGATGTTCGTCTTCCGCGTGGCGACGGCGTTGTTGAGGGGGTTGCGTCATGGTTGATACGGCTATCGCGAATCGCCAGGCCGGGGCTGAGGCCACCGCCTTGCTGCGCGGCGTCATCAAGGACATCCAGGCCGCCGATGATCCCGCTCGCGACATGGCGGAGCTGGAACCCGCGCTGTCGGGAGTGGCCGACGGCTGGCGGGATGTCCGCCGACTGCTGGTGTCGCCCTTCGTGCGTGAGGGCCGGTTCGCACCCGCTATCGCCGCGCTGGAAGTGCTTGCCGCGGCCTATCCATCGCGCGCCGATGATCGCCGCCTGCTGGCCAGCCTGCTGGGGCGCACCGAGCAATGGGACCGCGCCATCGCCCACGCGGATGCCGCCGCCGGCATCGAACCGGACGACGTGTCGCTGCATGCCGCGCGGATTCAATTGCGCGTGCAGGCCGGACGGGGTGCGGAAGCCGCCGAGGTCGCGCGCGCGACCGTCGGGCTGTCGCAGCGCGAACCGGGCGACGCGTATTCCTGGATGCTGGCCTTCGTGCGCAACGGCGACGTGGCCGAAGCGGCGGGCGTCGCCTCCGCTCTGGATCCCGGTGCGCTGCCGAACGAACGCGTGGCGACGATGGCCGTGCGCGCCTTGCTTGAGGACGGCAGGGTAGAGGCGGCGATCCAGTTCGGGGATGCGGCGCTGAGCGCGGGCCACGATTGCGCCGCGCTGCGCTCGTCGCTGGGGCTGGCGCACCTGCGGCGGGCGTCCGAGGACGACCGCAAGACGCATGCGTTGACCCATTTCGAGGCGGGCCTGAAGGCGTCGCCGGCGGACGTCCGGCTGTTGACGCTCTATGGCGAGACCCTGCTGCGCGCCGGCCGCTACAAAGAGGCGGTGGCGCCGCTTGAGCAGGCCATCAGCCTGGCGCCGGAACTGGAGCAGACGCGGGCCCTGTATGCGCGCGCCCTGCGGTACACGCTGCAATACGGCGAGGCTGCCGACCAGATGATGAAGCTGGTCGGGAAGTCGCCCGACAAGCTGCTCTGGCAGCGCGCGGCCATCGGCGCGCTTTCCCAGGCGGGCCGCAAAGGGGAAGCCGAAGCGCTATACGAGAAATACGTGGCGAATCGCGGCGCGCATTTGCCGGGAACTTTCCAGGAGGCCCTGGCCCAGCTTGACGATCGGCTGCATACCGCCCCGATACCGCAGGCGCGGCTGGATTGGGCCTGGTCGCTGCGCGGCGACGCCAATGCGGACCGGGCAGACTGGGAGCGTCGGGCGCGTTGGGGCCATCTGGTCGACCACCTTCTGTACGACTGGCTTGAATGCCGCGAAGATAGCGCCGAAGAGGCGATGCAGGTGCTTGGCGAACTCGACACTGGCGAGCGCTTCTTCGCACCGCTGTTGGCGGCGGGACGGGGCGTGGTGGTCGCCACCGCGCACGTCGGTCCGATGTATGCCGGGCTGATGGCGCTGGAATTGCTGGGCATCCCGTCGCGTTGGCTCGCGACCGCGCCCAGTGTTGCCCAAAGCAGCTATGCGACGGCCTTGATCTCCACCGCGGACCAGACCGAGGCGCAAGTCGCCAAGGCCTGCATGCGCGCGCTGGGCTCGGGCAATGTGCTGTGCCTGGCCATCGACGGCGCGGCCAACCCTGCCGCCCCGCGGACGACCTTCGAAGGACAGGAAGTGACGTACTCCAGCTTCGCGTCGCACTTGGCGCATCGCCTGGGCGTGCCTTCCGTGTTCTATGCGCCGCGCTGGGAGAACGGCCACGTGGCGTACACGCTGGAGATGCTGCCCGGAGTCGAGCCCGGCGAGAGCGCCGACGCGTATTCGCTGCGTTGGCAAAAGGCTTATTTCGATCGGCTTCGCGAACACGTGGCCGGCCCCCCGGAAAACCTGCGCCTAAGCGGGGGAATCTGGCGCCATGTGCAGGCCGCGGACCGGTCCGCGCAGCCTTAAGGAGCGAACGGCGATGAAATCAGGAATGAATGCGATGCGGTGGCTGCTGGCTGTGGCCCTGTTGCAGGGCGGCGTGGCCGCCGCGAACGAATCGTGCCAAAGCCCGGATGAACACTGCGCGTTCGTCGCGTCGCTGCTTCAACAGCGCGAGGGCTACGGCGCGCGCGCCACGGGCGGTCTGGGCGGAAAGTTCATCGAGGTCACGTCCGACCAGGACGCGGGGCCGGGGACGCTGCGCGCCGCGCTGGCGCAAGCCAAGAAAGGCCCCGCCTGGATCCGCTTCGCGTCCGACATGACCATCGTCCTGCAATCGCAGCTTCGCGTGCCGTCGAACATCACGATCGACGGGCGCGGCAAACGCGTCACCTTGATCGACGACGGGCTGGGCGTGTATGGCAGCCAGAACGTCATCCTGACGCATCTGACGATTGACGGGCGCCTGACCCGCCTGACGCAAGCGGTGAACGTGGCCAATGGCAGCCGCGACGTGTGGGTCGACCATATGGACCTGTCGCGGATGTCCGACCGGCTGCTCAATGTGAAGAACGGGTCGACCGACGTCACGATCTCGTGGACGAAATTCCATAACTCGAACAAGGTGATGCTGCTGAACAACATCACCTCGAAGAACCTGTTCCAGAACTACGAGCGGGATTCGATCGCGCGGGTGACGCTGCACCACAATTACTTCTTCAATACCGTGCAGCGCAATCCCAGAGGGCAATTCGGCACGTTCCACCTGTTCAACAACCTGTTGGAGAACTGGGACTTCTACGGCATGAGTTTCAGCCTGGAAGCCAAGGCGTTCGTCGAAGGGAACATCTTCAGCAACGCCACGCAGCGCAAATGTGTCGAGCCCGAGTTTTCCCCCACGGTGGAAGGCATCAAGGTGAACTACTGCCATTACATCCCCATCGCGTCCAAACGAAGCGCGCTGGAGAACGGCGAATCCGATCGCGGCGCGTACGAGAAGTTGAAGGCGCAGCATGGCTACACGCGGGATTACAAGGCGTTCTTGCGTTTGAAAGACAACCTTTACCTGGGCGACGCGAAGCCGGTGCTGGAAGACTACCGCCCGGATGCCGCGCCGACGCCGCCGTACTGCTACGGTTACGAGAAGGCGACGCCGGAGCTGGCCGAGAAGATCCGCCAGTTCGCGGGGAACACGGCTGGGGATACGCCGTTGCCGGCGTCGCGGACGGGGTCGGGGTGTCAGGGGTGAATGGCTTCAGCGGAGGTGTCGGCGCAAACCGCTACGGCGAAAGCGGCCAATCCTTCACTGTCGCCTTCACCATCTGCAGAAGCCACGCCACGCCCGGATCCGATTGAAATCGGGTGTGCGATGTGGCGATCAACGGCGAAGGCGGGATTTCGATGGGCAGATCGTAAATCTCAAGGCCCAGCAAATCCCCGAACTTGTCCGCCAGCAAATGCGGCAGATGGCAGATGTAGCCGCATTGCGCAGCGACCATGGCCATGACCATGTAGTTCTGGACGACGGCCCCGATCGGTCTTTTCAATCCATTTTCCGCAAGAGCCAGATCGACGATAGAGCCTCGGTGGTCGACAGGATGGATGACTACGTGCGGAATGGAAAGATACTTATCCATCGACATGAGTCGTCCTGGAAGGAGTATTTCCTTCGATAGCATCGCCACCAGCGAAAGCTCGGTCAGTGTTTCATTCTTGATGGATGCGCCATTGATGTCCCGGGTGCTCAGGGCCAGTTGTAAATCCCCTTTTTCAAGCATCGCGCATACCGTTCGCGAGTCGAGCATTGCGCGAAATTTCAAGCTCACGCCGGGCGCTTCTTCCGCTACTTTCTTGACCAGTAATGGGGCCAATGAAAGCTCGACGATTTCGCCTATTGCGATGTCGAATTCCCTTTGAGCCGTGGTCGGGTCGAAGCTGCTTTCCAGAGAAAGCGTGTCTCCGATTTCCTCCAGTGCTTTTCTTATCGGTCCGACCAGACGCTGCGCGAGCGATGTGGGTCGAAGGCCTGCTCTACTTTGCAAGAACAGTTCGTCATCGAGCGCGATGCGCAAGCGCCTGAGAGCGTGGCTAACCGCAGACTGCGTCAGGGAAAGTCGCTCACTCGTTCGAGTGACGCTGCGTGTTTCCCACAACTCAAGAAAAACGGTCAAGAGGTTCAAGTCGAATTTCTTGGTGTTGAACATCGACATTTCGTTTCTAGATTTTTAGGGATGGAATGCGGCGTGGGCCTTCGAGTGGTGGACGTATCTTACGCGTCCGCCAACCGGGAGGGCTAGGCGTGCCAGTACGCCGATGCGCCCGTCCGGCTACGCCTTGGCAAGGCCTGCCGGCCAGGTGCAGGGCTCGAGATCCGGTGCAGCAAAAGCGTATGAACGAGTGTAATGCCAGCAATTAAATAAGATCATTTTTCATTCCTGATGCCCACGGCTAAGCTCGATTCCATCATTCGAAGATCGTCTGATTTTCGATTCGAAGAGAGTTCATCACATACCGGGAAATCAAATGAAGAATGGAACGAAGAAGCTGAAGATGGGTTGGTTCTGCCCCACCAATGGTGACTTGACGGCATTTGGCGATCCTTCCAAGGCGATTCCCCGTACGCCAGACCATTTCCTGAAAGTGGCGGCCAGCGCAGAACAGGCAGGGTTTGAATACATCCTTATTCCAGTTGGCCCTGCGTGCTGGGAAGCGTGGACCTGCGCCTCGTTCATTGCGGCCAACCTGAGAAAGATCAAGCCGCTTGTGGCGATGAAGCCGGGCTTTGTGCATCCGGTTGCTCAGGCAAAGATGATTGCCACATTCTGCGAATTCACGGGCGACCGCTTGTACATGAACCTGATCGCCGGGCTTAGCGAAAGCGAGGCTCAGGCGGAAGGGCAGCTGACTTCGAAGGAAGCGCGATATCGAAAGATGGACGAAGAGGTGACGCTTCTGAAAAAGTTGCTGACCGAGAAGAACGTCCGCTTCGAAGGCGAGTTCTACCATGTCAATGAGCCAGTCATCATCCCGGAAATGCCCAACGGCCATCCTGACTTCTTTCTTGGCGGCGGTTCCGAGCAAGCCAGTGAGATTTCGGCGAAGCACTCTTCAGTCCATCTGTTCTGGGGTGATTACCCCTCGGTCATCGCGGAGAACATCAAAGGGATCAAGGAAGTCGCGGCCAAGTATGGCCGAGAAAATGAGCTTGAGTACGCCATGCGTTTGCAGGTGATTTGCCGTGAGAGCGAGCAGGAGGCTTGGGATTTCGCGCATCAATTGGTTGAGGGCGCAGAGGATCGAAAGGCCATGAAACAACAACGGGATACGCACATCAATTCTGTGGCCAACAGTCGCCAAAAAGCGCTAGCGAACTCAGAAGGCGGGAAATTGACCCCCCATTTGTGGACAGGGATCAACGATGTCCGCTCCGGTGCAGGTGTTGCCGTGGTGGGAAACCCCAAGCAGGTTGCCGACCAACTCTATGAGTTCGTGGATGCCGGTTGCAGTGGATTTTGCCTTTCGGGTTATCCCCACGACAAAGAGGCGGAGCTATTCGGAAAGCTCGTCATGCCCCGCCTCATGAATTGAGCCGACGGACTGATAAAAAATAGTGGAGACGCATATGTCCTTTCGATCAATGGCGCCCGCATGCTACTTGCTGTCCTTCCTGGGGTTTTTCGCGCTCAACAACGCGATGGCTGAAGGCTATCCGGATCATCCGATAAAGATAATCCTTCCCTACCCGGCCGGTGGCGGAACCGATGTCGCGACAAGGCTGGTAACCCAGGAGATGGGAAAGATCCTGGGGCAGAGCATCATTGTCATGAATCGTCCGGGATCAGGAGGAAAAATCGGCGTTGCGCTCGCGAAGCGAGAGAAACCGGATGGCTATACCTTGGTGCTTAGCAGCACATCGACCATGGCGGTCTACCCTGCGATAGACCCGAAACTTTCTTATGACCCCGTCAATGATTTCACCCATGTCGGGTTGATCGCCACGACACCTGGCGTCCTGTTGGCGAATCTTGAGCTGCCCGCTGACAACATCAAGGATCTTGGCAAACTCTTCAATAGTGACCCGTCCAAGTACATCATCGGTTCGGGCACGCCGACCGCCTTTCTGGCCGCCGAGATGTACAAGAAGGCGATCAATGCCGATGTTCAGACGATCAACTACAACGGGAGTCCCCCTCTGCTGGTGGACCTGATTCCGGGGCGGATTCACGCGACGTTCATGATTGCCGGCGCTGCCATACCTGACATAAAAAGTGGCCGGGTCAAGGCCATCGCCGTGACCGGAGACAAACGCATGCCTCAACTGCCGGGCATCGCCACCCTGAAAGAGGCAGGCATGGGGCAGGTGGATGCGTCGACGTGGATCGGCCTTGCATTCCCCAAGGGTGTGCCGGCATCCGATGTGAAGGTCATCAGCGATGCGATGAACCAGGCATTGGCAAAGCCTCAGATCGCGGAGCAGTTGGCCGGACTTGGGTTCCTCATCGAGGGTGGCTCTCCCGAGAGGCATGCCAAGACGGTGGAGTCGGAGCTTGCATTCTGGTCAAAAGCGTACAAAGACGCCGGTTCACCGGCGATGCAATAGAGATCGGAAACCACATTCATGGACTGTCTTGGACAGTAAAAAAAAATGGCCAATATTTCATACGTGGATGGCAAGCAATTCCGTAAAGCCTTGGGCGCGTTTGCCACTGGAGTCACGGTAGTGACCGGCAGAGGCAGTGATGGCAAGGACGTCGGACTTACTGCCAACAGTTTCAACTCTGTTTCGCTGGACCCGCCCATGGTGCTTTGGAGTTTGGGTAAAAGCTCCTCGAATCTGGAAGCTTTCATGCACACCGATCATTTCGCGGTGCATATCCTGTCTTTGGATCAGGAGCACGTCTCCAACCAATTCGCGAAGAAGGACATTGATCGATTTGAGGGCATGGCAGTGGAGCGCAGTGTCGAGAACATTCCGCTCCTTGGCGGATGTTCAGCGCGCTTCGAGTGCCGCACCGCCTACCGCTACGAAGGGGGGGACCACGTCATTTTCGTAGGCGAAGTTCGATCTTTTGAAAGCTTCGACCGCCCGCCGCTTCTCTTTCACAGCGGGAAATACGGTGTGCTGCTAAAAAAATCCAACGCCGAACTGAAGGATCCCAGCTCGAATTTTGGCGACGATTTTCTGGGCTTTCTTCTACGCCGCGCCTATTTTCAGCTGTTGGCGCCGTTGCGAGCCGATATCCAACGTCGCGGCCTGCACGAAATCCATCGCAGCATTCTCTCAATTCTCAGCATGGGCGAGGGTCGCAGCGTGGCCGAGCTTGGCCGTTTGCTGGAACTGACCGGTCATCGAGCCGAAGACAATCACTTCCAGGAGCTGGTCGCGCAAGGATTGGTCGAGCTCGGGGAAGACGATGGTAGTCCCAAGGTGCATTTCACCTTGGCCGGCCGCCAGTCCGCGATCGAGCACATGGCGGTAGGCAAGGCCGCGGAGGAGGACGCCATGCAAGGACTTGATCCGCAGGAGGTCCGATTGCTGAAGGCGTTGCTTAACCGGGTGATCCAAAACACGCGCGCGAGTCTGCCCGATTCGCTTAGCAAGGAAAAGTTCTGGCTCGAGAACAACATATGGGGCGCCCGAGGGACGCTGCGACAATGAAGATCTACTTCTCTCCCGTTTCACCTTACGTTCGAAAATGTCTGGTCGTCGCTCACGAGCTCGATCTGAGCGACCGCATTGCATTGCTGCCCGCAAGCGTTCACCCGGTGGAGCGGAATCAGGAAGTCTTTGCGAAGAATCCGTTAGGAAAACTTCCAACTTTGATTACCGACGATGGGCAGGTGCTCTACGACAGCCGGGTAATTTGCGAGTACTTGAACCATTTGGCAGGCGGAAGCCTGTTCCCGCCGCCAGGCCCCCTGCGCTGGACCGCACTTGCGCTGCAGTCGCTTGGCGACGGCATGCTCGACGCGGCGGTGCTGGCACGTTACGAGGATGCCGCGCGGCCAGCGCCGTTGCGTTGGGACGCGTGGCGCGCCGGTCAGCTCGACAAGGTCGAGACATCTCTCAAGGCACTGGACGATCTTCCTGAAAGGCTGGCTGGTGTGGAGATCGAGATCGGAAAGCTCGCCATTGCGTGTGCGCTTTGGTATCTCGACTTGCGATTTTCCGACCTGGGCTGGCGCGATCGTTATCCGGCGGTCGCTCGCTGGTACGCCGACGTTTCCTTGCGGCCCTCGCTGCAGATGAAAGTGCCATTGTGAGCGTCAGCCCTTCTAACCACCATCCGGATGGCTCCGTTGAAATGGGCATTCCAACGCAAGAAGGCGCGCTTGCGGGCCTGAAGGTGCTTGACCTGACGCGGGTACTCGCGGGGCCCTGGTGCACACAGATTCTCGCCGATTTGGGTGCTGACGTGATCAAGGTCGAACGTCCCGGCGTAGGCGACGACACGCGAGCTTGGGGGCCCCCTTTTCTCAAGGACTCCAACGGCGACGCAACGGACCAAGCCACCTACTTCGTCGCCTGTAATCGCAATAAGCGCTCGGTCACTCTCGACATGGCGACGGCTGAGGGTCAGGACCTGATCAAGCTGATGGCGGCGACAAGCGACGTCATCGTGGAGAATTTCAAGACGGGAGGGCTCAAGCAATACGGGCTTGACCATGAGGCCCTTCGCGCCGCGAATCCGCGGTTGATCTATTGCAGCGTGACCGGGTTCGGCCAGGACGGCCCATACGCGGCCCGCGCTGGCTACGACTTGCTGATCCAGGCGAGCAGCGGGATGATGAGCATTACAGGACGTCCTGACGATGCGCTGGGCGGTGGCCCGTTGCGCGTCGGCGTGGCGCTGACCGACTTGTTTACGGGCGTCTACGCGAGCACAGCGATTCTTGCGGCGCTTGAGGTCCGGCATCGCACGGGAGCAGGTCAGCACATTGACATGGCGCTGTTGGACGTCGGCATGGCTATTTTGGCCAATCAGGCCAGCGCCTTCCTGAACACTGGCGTTGCGCCACAACGCCAGGGCAATAGCAACCCGAGTCTTGCGCCATATCAGGATTTTCGGACCGAGGACGGCTCGATGATGCTGGCGATCGGGAACAGCGGACAGTTCACACGCTTTTGCGAGGTGGCGGGCCATCCGGAATTGGCGGTTGATGAACGTTTCCTGACGAATACGCTGCGTGTGCTGAATCGCTCCGAGCTCATCGAGAGGATTGAAGCGATTACGCAAACGCGCACGACCGGCGAATGGGTCGAACTGCTTGAGAGCAAAGCAGTTCCTTGTGGCCCCATCAATGACATCGCCCAAGCCTTCGAAGACGCGCAGGTCAAGGCTCGCGGTCTCGTAGTCTCTCTGCCGCGGCATGCCGGAGACGGCGTCGAGAAAATCGTCGGGGTTGCATGCCCATTGCGGCTGTCTACCACCCCTCCGGTCCTTCGCCATGCGCCTCCAGCACTCGGGCAGCACACCGACGAGGTGCTCGCCGAACTTGGTATTCCGAAAGCTCGAGTCCAGGCATTGCGCGACGCTCAGGTGATCTAGCGTTCGGCGGTGATGCCGAACGCCCTCCTCTATTTTTTGAAAATTGAGTGGCTTCTATGACTTCCGTGACTTCCAATCGCTATACCGACACCCGCCTCTTGATCGCCAATGATTGGCTTGACGCAGCAAGCGGCAGGACAATCAACGTGACCAACCCGGCGACCGGAAAGACCATCGGTGCGGTGGCGCACGCAGGCGTAGCTGATCTGGACCGTGCGCTGGCGGCCGCCCAACGGGGGTTCGAGGCTTGGCGCAGGATTCCCGCGAACGAGCGCGCACTGATCATGCGGCACGCGGCGGGCCTGCTACGCGAGCGGGCCGTCGAGATCGCGCAGTTGATGACTCAGGAACAGGGCAAGCCCCTCGTCGAGGCCCGCAGTGAGGTGCTGGCAGGCGCGGACATCATCGACTGGTTCGCCGACGAAGGACGCCGGGCATATGGACGCATCGTGCCTTCACGCAACCCGTCGGCGCAACAGTTGGTGATCAAGGAACCGGTGGGCCCGGTAGCCGCATTCACGCCCTGGAATTTTCCCGTCAACCAAATTGTCCGCAAGCTCGGCGCCGCGCTGGCGAGCGGCTGCTCGTTTCTCTTGAAGGCCCCTGAAGAAACGCCTGCGTCACCCGCCGCGCTATTGCAGACCTTCGTCGATGCCGGGGTGCCTGCTGGCACCGTTGGCTTGGTCTTCGGCGATCCGGCCGAGATTTCCTCGTATCTGATTCCGCATCCCATCATCCGCAAGGTGACGTTTACGGGATCCACACCGGTCGGCAAGCAGCTGGCCGCGCTGGCTGGGGCGCACATGAAGCGCGCGACCATGGAACTGGGGGGGCATGCGCCGGTCATTGTGGCAGAGGATGCCGACGTGGAACTCGCCGTGAAGGCGTCAGGCGCGGCCAAGTTCCGAAATGCCGGGCAGATCTGCATCGCGCCTACCCGTTTTCTGGTTCACAACAGTTTGAAGGATGCGTTCGCGAAGCGAATGGTGAAGCATGCGGAAGACCTTCAACTGGGCGATGGACTGGCCGCAGGCACTACGCTTGGGCCTCTGGCGAACATGCGCCGGGTCGCTGCGATGGAAAATCTGGTCGACAATGCGCAGCGCACGGGCGCCAGGGTGGTGACGGGCGGCACCCGCATGGGCGCTGACGGGTGCTTCTTTGCGCCGACCGTTCTCGAGGATGTCCCCGTCGATGCCGACGTTTTCAATATTGAGCCCTTTGGTCCGATCGTCGCAATCCGAGGATTCGACACGTTGCCGGAGGCCGTCGCCGAGGCTAATCGCTTACCCTACGGCTTGGCGGGCTATGGCTTCACCGGATCCATCAGGACTGTGCATATGCTGACTCAGCAGATGGAAGTCGGAATGCTCTGGATCAACCAGCCCGCCGTCACCTCGCCCGAGATGCCATTCGGGGGCATTAAGGACTCGGGCTACGGTTCCGAAGGGGGGCCTGAAGCCATGGAGGCCTATTTGGCCACCAAATGCGTGTCGGTACAGGCTGTGTGAGAGGGTTCAAACATGCGAAAGTGACAGGACACGAAGAATGAATCAACAAGAACGCAACGCCGCTTCCTCCGACGGGCGCACGCCCACAGGGGGGTTCGCGGCGATGGTCCCGGAACTGGACGTCACCAGCCTGCAAGCCAGCCTGGATTTCTGGTGCCGGCTGCTCGGCTTTGACATCGCCTATGCGCGAAGAGAGGCGGGCTTCGCCTATCTTGAGCGCGGGCCGCTTCAGATCATGCTGTGCGAAATCAATAATGAATGGGACACGGCCCCGCTTGAACGGCCGTTTGGCCGCGGCATCAATTTCCAGATGCAGGTCGACCGTGTGGAACCGATCGTGCAAGCGTTGGAGAATGCCCAGTGGCCGCTGTTTCGCCCCATCGAGGAAAAGCGCTATCGGGTCGGCGCGGGCTGGTCGTCCTGCAAGGAATTCCTGGTGCAGGATCCCGACGGTTATCTGTTGCGGTTTGCGGCGGACGGGGCGTCTGAATCGGTCGACGCATCCTCCGCCTGACGCAATACCAGTCCAACGTTCAAGATGCTCAGCAGCCGCAGCAGGCGCTCGATGCCCACTTTCTCGGCATTTCGCTCCAATGCGGAAAGGGTTTGCTGGGTCACGCCCAAGCGCGACGCGACGTCGGCCTGGGTCAGGCCGGCCTGCTTGCGCAAGTTTCGCAGCATCGCCGGCAATGCCTGAGCCGTGCAAACGGTAACGTCGGCCATACAGCCTCCAAGCGGTATTCACGGTTTACAAACGATAGTTTGTATTTTGGGGCTATTCAACTTCTGGAAGGCCCTGAAATACAAATCGTGGTTTGTGAATGTGGCGAATTCCCCTCAATTCGCATCAATCGCTCACATTCGAGAGTTCTTGTCATTCCCCGTTACCGGGGCGAAAATTCCTGCTTGGCGCGCGGCGCAGTCTGCGCAAGGACGATGCTCGATCCGGCCGCCGGGGGAATCGCAAGTGAAGGATGCTGGTCAGTACAAGACGCACAACGCAACCGTACTTGAGCCCAGTCCGTCATCGGACTGGGTGTACCACTGCGCGATGAGCCTGCTGAAATGCCCGGCCGACGACGCGATTTCGGAGTTGTTGGCGTTCATGGGCGAGACCTCGGACGTGGACCGGTCGTGGATGATCGAATACCGCCCCGATATGCTGCGCCTGCGCAATACCCACGAGTGGTGCCGGGGCCAAACGCAGCCGTTCGTGGCCGAGCTTCAGGATGTACCCACCACGCTGATTGCCTGGCTGCACCGGTTCATGGTGAAAGGCCAGGCCGTGGCCATCCATGACGTGAACGATCTGCCGCGGACCGCGCGGGCCATCCAGGCCGAATTCGTGCGCCAGGGAAACAAGAGCGTGCTGAGCGTGCCGGTGTTCCATGACAAGAAGCTCTACGGGATCATCGGCTTCGATACCACCGCCCGGCACAGGACCTGGTCTGCCGATGAGGTTCATGCCTTGTTCCAATGCGCCAATCTGATCGGCCACGCCAAGTACGCGAACAACCGCGACGCCGGCCGGGCAGCGAGATACGACAGTTCGACGGCCGTGATCTATCTGAGCATGCGCGGCGTGGTCCGGGGCGTGCAGCCCGAGACGATCGTCGGCGTGCGCTCGGCGGGCAACTACAGCGAGATCTGGCTTGAGGACGGATCGATGGTGCTGGATTCGCGTGCGCTGGGCATGTGGTCGACGCTGCTGCCGGAGAAAACGTTCTTCCGGGTGCATCGGACCGCCATTGCAAATGCGTTGCACGTCATGGATGTCGATCGCCGAAGCGTCGACAAGTGGCTGGTCAGAATGCGGGCAGTGGATAACACGTGGCCCGTGTCGCGCTCGTACCGGAAATTGCTGCGCGAACGCATGGGGATCTGAGTTCCGCGAATCGGCCGGCGCGTGCCAGGCCTATGCAGTTCGTCATGCTGGACTGTTGTTTCGTCCTGACAGATGAGGACGTCCGTCAAGTTTTTGGGATCATCTCGCATGCGGTGGAATCCCCGTTCCCCGGGCTACCTTGTGAGAATCGGCATGTTGGCATCCCGCGCTTTTTTCCGTGTGACTTCGTTGGCGATATCGGCCGCGTGCGTGCTGGGCGCCGCCCCGGCCCGCGCCGCCGATCTGGCCCTGCACGACGCCGTGTCCATGGCGGGCATGCAACTCTATTTGAACTCGGGCGCGCCCGCCGTGATCATCGCGGTGGTGCGCGGCGATGACGTGGTCATCCAGGGGTATGGCGAGACGGCGCCGGGCAACGGCGTCGAGCCGGATGCGAATTCGGTATTCAGAATCGCGTCAGTGTCCAAGGTGTTCGCCGCCGACGTGCTGGCGTCGCTGGCCGCCAAGGGCCAGCTGAAGCTGACCGACCCGCTGGCGAAGTACGCGCCCGGCAATGCGCGCGTTGAGACGAATGGACGGCCCATCACGCTGCTGGACCTGGCCACGCATTCGGCCGGCCTGCCGCGCGAGTTGCCCGATCCGAACGCCAAGCCGTCAGACAACCCCTTTGCCGCCTTCGATCGCGCCTATTACTGGAAATGGATGGGCAGCAACAAGCCGGCCTACGTGCCCGGCACCACCACGCTGTACTCGAACCTGGGCTTCGGTTTGCTGGGCGACGCGCTGGCCAAGGCGGGCGGCGCGGACTACTCGACGGTGCTGGCCAACGAAGTCACCAAACCGGCGGGCCTCGTGGATACCACCAATGTGCTGAACGACGCGCAGAAGAAGCGTCTGATGACAGGGCTGGATCCGTTCGGCAAGCTGGACCCGAACGCCACGGTGCCTGACGTGATGTACGCAAGCGCGGGGATTTATTCCACCGGGGCGGACATGGCGCGCTGGATGCGCTGGCATCTGGACGGCGCCAAGCAGGGCAAGGAGGCCTTTGCGCTGGACCATGTGATGTGGCTGCCGTATGACGGGCTGAAGTCGGTCGTGGGAACCGAGGTGACCGACGCCGATGGCATGGGGTTGGGCTGGGTGGTGACGCTGCCGCGCAACGGTTCGCCCTTGCTGCTGGGAAAAAGCGGCGGCCTGGGCGGCTTCATGAGCTATGCCGTGCTGTCGCCCAACCGCGGGCTGGGCGTGTTCGTGGTGGCCAGCCGCGTGAACTTCGGCATGTTCGCCAATATCCATTCCCAGGTGCGCGAACTGGCGGCTGAGCTGGCGCGGTGATCGGGCCGGGCCTCTGCACGGCAATGGGCAAGCGCTTCGGGCCAGCGTTCGGCGCGGCGGCGGTCATGGCGGCCGCGCTCGTGCCGGGCGCATCCGCCCAAGAGGCCAGAGACATCTTCAAGACGGAGATATTCCTGACGCCCTTTAGCGAATTGGGCGACGGCGAAGACACGTATCCGCGCTTGAACGGCCGCTTTCTGCTGATGACGGGATACACGGGCTACTTCGGCATCAAGGACGACAACGGGCAGATCCCGCGTTCGCACTGGACCAGCGTGCAGCCCACGGCCGAGGCCGCGCTGGTCTTGCAGCTGACGCGGGAATTCTCGATCCGCACGAAGGCGACGTTCAACTCGTCGACCAACGAAACGAAGGACAACGCCTTCTCGGACCTGGGCGCGGACCTGGACAACCTGTTTGCCGCCTACACCGGCGACCGCTACGCCCTGTATGGCGGCAAGATGGATCTGGGCTTCGGCGACGCCTGGCACGTCATCGACGGCCTGTACACCGGCTTCAACGAGAACTCCGAATTTCGCGGGTCGATCGGGTTGGGCGGACGCTACACCTTCGCGCCCGCGGGCTTCGGCACGCATTCCGTGGCCGCCGTGCTGTTCAAGCGCGACGACACCGGGCTGAACCACCGGCTGAGCCTGGACCAGGGCTTCATCCGGCCGGACCAGCCGCCGCCGTTCAGCGACCAAATGAAGTCGTTCATCCTGTCATACGATTTCCGCGATCTGCCGGGGCTGGAGCGCTGGTCGGGCGGGGTGGACGCCGGCCGGCTGCATGTCGATCCGGGTCAAGGCGAAAGCGCCAACACGGTGTCCGCGCGGCTTCGCTACGACGCGCCGTTGGGCAACGCGTGGAATGTCGGCTGGTTCAACGAGGCCACCTTTTCCAGCGCCTTCCGGGGCGTGCCGGTATCGAACGGCAATGCCGTGACGTCGGTGTCGCTGTCCCGCGAACGTTGGCAGCTGACCGCGACGGCCGCGCTGCGCAAGCTGTCGGGCAGCGAACAGAAACTGGCGCAGTTCGGCCTGAAAGACGACACGGATTGGGCGATTTCCGCCGCCGTCACCTACGTGACGCCGATCGGGTTCATCGTGCAGGCGGGGCTGACACATCAGCAAGACCAGGCCACCCGCATCAACCAGGGTGTATTTCGCATCGCTTATCAAGCGGGATTCTGAGGACATCATGACTAGCAAAACATCACTCATTGCCGGCGCATGCGTGCTGGCGCTTGGCGGGTCCATGGCGGCGTGGGCGCAACCCGTCGCCATAGACAGCGCGCCGAACCCGCCGGCCGACGTCGTCGCGATCCCGGCGGCAAGCAAGACACGCGCGGTCGAAGCCCTGCCGGGCATCGTCGAAGACATCATGCGGCGAAGCCAGGTGCCGGGCATGGCGGTTGCCGTGGTCATCGACGGCAAGACGGTGCTGGCCAGCGGTTTCGGCACGCGCGAAGTGGGCAAAAAAGCGCCCGTTTCCGCGCAGACCGTGTTCCAGATCGCATCGATCTCCAAGTCGTTGTCGGCGACGGTGGCGGCGCTTGAAATGTCGAAGGGCGCGGTGTCCTGGGACGACCCGGTCGCGCGGTATCTGCCGGACGCGAGGCTGAGCGACGCCTATGTGTCGGCGCACGCCACGATCGGGGATTTCTTCGCGCACCGCTCCGGGCTGCCGGGCACGGCCGGCGACGACCTCGAAGAGCTGGGATTCAAGCGAAGCGACGTCATCGCCCGGCTGCGTCTGTTGCCGCTGGACGCCTTCCGAACGTCCTATCACTACGCGAATTTCAGCACTACGATTGGCGCCGAGGCGGTGGCGCGCGCCGCCGGCCGCCCCTGGGAGGCGCTGGCCGACGACTTGCTGTTCAAGCCGTTGGGGATGAAGGCGACGAGCTACCGGTTCAGCGATTTCATGGCGCACGACAATCGCGCCGTGCTGCACGGCTACCAGAAAGGCGCATTCGTGCCGTTGGGGCAGCGCAACGCGGATCAGCAGGCGCCGGCGGGCGGCGCGTCGTCGACGGTCGTCGATATGGCGGAGTGGCTGAAGCTGCTGCTTGCCGACGGGCAGTATCAAGGCAAGCGGCTGATCGACGCCGGCGCGCTGTTGCCCGCGCTGACGCCTCAGGCATTCAGCGCGCGGGCGCATGACCTGGATTCGCGCTCCGGCTTCTATGGCTATGGCTTCAACGTCAATACCGAATTGGGCGGGCGGCCGTCCATGGGGCATTCGGGCGCGTTCCTGATGGGCACCGGCACGACGTTCAAGATCGTGCCGTCGGCGGGCATCGGCATCGTGGTGCTGACGAATGGCGCGCCGGTGGGCGCCGCCGAATCCGTGGCGGCCACGTTCATCGACACGGCGTTGTACGGCAAGCCGACGCGCGACTGGTTCGCGGCCTATCACGGCGCGATGAAAGCCTTTTTTGCGCCGCAGGCGGATCTTTCCGGACAAGCCAAGCCCGCGAAGCCGGCGCCGGCCAAAGCGCTGTCGGCCTACACGGGCCGATTCGACAACGCGTACTACGGCGCCGCCGACATCGTGGAGGCCAACGGCGGCCTGGTGCTGGTGCTGGGTCCCGACGGCATGCGCTTCCCGGTCACGCACTGGGACGGCGACACCTTCGCGTTCGCGCCTGTCGGGGAAGCCGATCTGGTCGATTCGGTGGGGTCCGTCGTCTTCAAGACGGAACAGGGCAAGGCCAGCGGCTTCGACATCAAGTTCTATGACGACAACGGCCTGGGGCACTGGGCGCGGAAGTAGCCGGACCCCCGCGCCAAGCCGCCTGCCGCCCGGTCAAAAGCGGTAGGCGGCGCGCAGCGTCAGCGACTGGTCGCGGTATTGCCCGTTGCCGCGCAGCGCGTATTCGGTCTTCAGCTCCATGCCCTTGGGCGTGACATATTCCAGGCCGGCCGACACGTTGCCGTAGGTCTTCGGCATGCCGGATTTCAACGAGAACGGCGTGGTGTCGAAGCCGCTTAGCTGCATGGTCGTCACGACGTCGCCACCGCCCAGGAAGCTCATCCCCGCCGCGGCATACGACCGCAAGGTCGAACCGTTGTCCAGGTCCGTGCGCCCGCCGATTTCGATCATGGGCGAGACCATGACCGACGTCGTGTCGTTGCCGCGCACCTTCAGGTTGAACACGCTGGGGCCTTGTTCGCGATAGGCGTCCTGGCGGACGTGGTTCACGTCGATATCCACATACGGCCGCAGGTACCAGGACGGCTGGCTGAATTCATAAGCCGTGCGCAACCGGGCGGCCAGGAACGACGACTCGGGCTTGCTTTTGGCTACGCCATCCAGCGTGCCGCGCGACATCCTGCTTTTCTCGAAGCCGCCATGCACGGCGACGGCGATCTGCCAGGGCGCATCGTTGTACTTCAAGGCCAGCCCGCCCGCGAAGGTATCGCTGTTGCCGGACAGGTCGGGGGACGACGTGGTCTTGCCGTAGGCATAGCTCAGCGATCCGCCCAGGAACCAGTTGTTGGCGACTTCGCGCTGCGCGCCGAGGGTAAGCGCCGTCTGGCGGATGCGGTAGCCCTGGTCGTTCGACGTGCCGTCGCGCGTCGTCCAGTTGGTGTCCAGACGCGACCATACGCAATCGCCCTCGCGCAGGATCGTGCTTTCGCCGACAAACCCCGGGCAGCTCATCATGCGGTTCATCGACGCGTAGGACGCGTGCATCTGATTCGACGCGCGCGCGAACTGCCCATCGTGGGCGACGCGGTTCAGCGCATCGCGGTATTGCTGCGCCGTCTGCACGCCGGTGAATTTGTCGAACAGCGAGGCGCTGCTGCTGTTGCCCTGGTTCCATAGCCCTTGCAGCGAACGGGCGATGCTTGCACGGTCCGCGCTAAGCGGCAGCGCCGCAGGCGTGAAGTCGGCATCGACGGATATCAGCGGATCGCGAAAGCCGGCGCCGCCGTTGTTTTTCATGGCGTACTGGAACAGGGGGCTATCGCTGGCCAAGGCGGGGACGCTGGTCTGCGCCGCATCGAAATGGCCGATGCCCAGCCAGACGTTCTTCACGGGGTTGCGCAGTACCGGATTGACGGTGCCGGCGAACGTGGACGCACCCGACACGGAAATGAAATCGCTGTTGTGGCCGCCGAAATCCAGATCCGGCCGGTAGATGCCCGTGTTGTTCAGCGCGCCGTTGATGCGTGTCGTCATGAACGTGCCTGGGCCGCCCGGGTTCAGCGTGCCCGCGTTGTTCAAGTCGCCCTGGAACCGGGCGCCGCTGTACAGGTTGGCGCCGGCATGGTTGTTGAAAGTGCTGCCGCCGCCCATCACGACATCGCCCGCCACGGTGCCGTTGTTGCCGACGACCGTCAGGCCGGACGTATCGATCGCGGTCTTGGCCTGGATGGTGCCGGCATTGGTGATGGTGGTCGTGGCCAGCGGCGCGATGGCAAGGATGGCGGTGCCGGATGCGCGGTTCGCGCTGAGCAGCGCGTTCGGGCCCACGTTGACGGTGATGGCCCGGCCGCCGCCGTTGGCGCCGTTGCTGACGGCCACGAGGGCGGGCGAACCGGCGCCGGTGGCGACCACGTGCGCGGTCTGGCCGATATCGATGGCTACGGGGCCGCCGTATGCCAGGGCGGTGTTCGGGGTGCTGTACTGGTACAGCGTGCCGTCCTTGAAGACGCCGCCGCCGCCCACGCTCATCGCCAGGATCGCGGGCGCGTTCGCGCCGGTGGTCTGGACGGTTCCGCCCGTGCCGATGGCCACGTTGACCGCGCCGCCGTTGCCGGTGCCGCCGACAAGTCCGGCGCTTTGGATGAGCCCCGTCGTGTACTGCGCCGCGGAGGCGTCGCCCGTCAGGCCGCCGCCGCCGCCCACGCTCTGCGCCAGGATGCCGGCGGCGCCGTTGCCGCTGGTGGCGACCGTGCCTGAGAGGGTCAGGTTGACCGCGCCGCCGTCACCCTGTTCAGCGGGGGACCCGACCGCTTTCAAGGTCGTCAGCCCGGGCCGGGTCGACAAGCCGGCGATGCCGCCGCCGCCGCCGACGCTTTGCGCGACGATGCCGTGCGAATTGGTGCCGGACGTGGATATGCTGCCGCCCACGTCCTGCGTCACGGTGACGGTGCCGCCGACGCCGCTCATCGGGAAGTTGGAACCGAAAGTGATGTTCGCGGCATTCGCTGCAGGCTGGGCGCCATCGTCAATGGTGACCAGACCGCCGCCGCCGCCAATGCTCTGCGCCAGCACCCCGAACGACAGCGCGCCGGAGGTGGCGATGCCGCCGCCCGTGTTGGCGACGGTGACGTTGCCGCCGTTGCCGGCGGCTGCGTTGGCGGAAGGGCCGATCGTGTCGGTGGTGATGGTGCCCAACTGGATATTGACGCTGCCGAGCGCCGCGGTGGACGACACCGCGGCGAACCCGCCGCCGCCGCCCACGCTTTGCGCCAGGATCGCGGGCGAGAACGCGCCTCGCGTCACGATGCGTCCGGTGTTGTTGGTGACGTTCGCGGCGCCGCCCGACACCAGGGAGAAATCGGGTCCGCCGAAACTGCTCGCCGGGAAGGCGCCGCCCAGCGTGATCGCCAACGAGGCGGTTTGCGAGATGGCGGCCAAGCTGGCATTGCGCAGGGATAGCGTGCTGACGCCGCCGCCGCCGCCCACGCTTTGCGCGATGATCCCGGCGGACCCTGCCGCTTGGGTTTCAAGCATGCCGCCGTGGATGGCGTTGGCGGTGCCGCCCCTGCTCAGCTTCGCGCCTTGGCCTTGAGCGGTCGTCACACCCAGCGCGATCGTCGAGGTCGTCCCGCTCCACAGGAACAGGGGCTGGTCGACGACCGATATGCCGCCACCCCCGCCCACGCTTTGGGCAAGAATGCCGGGCGCCGCACGGCCTTGCGTGACGATTTGGCTGGTCGAGGCGCCGGCATCCACCGTGACCAGGCCGCCCTCGCCATTGGCGCCGTCCACGCCGCCATTGCGCACATTGATCAGCGACCCCAGCACGGACCCGCCCTTGGTGCCCAGCAGGTTGATGATGCGGGTAATCTTGTCGATGATCGCGGGGCCGGCATCACCGGCCGCGGCGGAAACCACGGCCTGCAGGTCCTGTCCGCTGGCCGTGCTTCGGCCGCCGCCGCCGCCGACGCTCTGCGCCACGATGCCGGCCGAACCGTCTCCCCGCGTGACGATCGACCCCGTATTCACGACCAGGGCGGGATCGGATGCCGAGCCGCCACCCGAGCCCGCCGCGCCGCCGCTGCCGCCGGTCTGATGGGTGATGCTGGTCTGCGGCAAGGCGACGGTGAACACGTTCTGCACGCCCGATTCGGCGGCTTTGATCAACGCATCGATGCTGGAGAGCAGCGTGGAGGCCCCTGCCGAATCGATCATGCCGGCATTGCCGCCACCGCCGCCGATGCTCTGCGCCACGATGCCCGGCGCGTGGTCGCCCTGGGTCGTGATGGCGCCGTCGTTGCGCACATTGAAGGAGCTTGCCGAACCGCCGCCGCCGCCATTGCCGCCCGTGGTGACGCCGACAGACAGGCTGACGGCTTTGCTGATCACCATTTGCGGGCCGTTTTCAAGCCAGGTGGCCGCCTTGTCCAGCAGGCCGGCAAGGTTGGCGGGCGAACCCAGGATGTCGTTGAAGGAATTGGCGTCGTGTGCCTGGACGATGCCGCCGTTGCCGCCGCCGCCGCCGAGGCTCTGCGCGACGATGCCCGCCGAGCCCGTGCCCCGGGTCGCGATGATGCCCGAGACGGCGTTGGTGATCTGCACCCGGCCGCCGTTGCCGCCATCGCCGCCTTGCGCACCGTGCCGGATGGTCAATTGCAGGTCGATCAGGGAATTGCCGACGGTGGGCGCTTTGACCGGGGCCAGGACGCCGCCGCCATTGCCGCCGCCGCCGCCCACGCTTTGCGCGACCACGCCATGGCTTTGCGCGGCGGCGGTGCTGATGGAGCCGTTGTTCGTGAAGAGGGTGATGCCCCCGTCGCCAGCCCCTTGCCCCGCGCCGCCATTCGATATCGCAAGCGTGATCGTGCCGCTGGGATTGTCGCCCAAGGGCGGCGCGATTGTGATGGCGCGGGAGTTCGCCAACCCCCCATTGCCGCCGCCGCCGCCAATGCTCTGCGCCAGCACGCCTTGGCTTTGCGCGCCCAGCGTCGTGATGCTTCCTTGGCTGGCCTGCGTGAACGACACGGTGCCGGCGGACCCGCCGCTGCCGCCCTTGCCGCCGGTCGCCACCGTCACGTTCAGCCCAACGCCCACACCGACCGCGTTCGCCGATCCGCCGCTGCCGCCGCCGCCGCCGATGCTTTGCAGGACGACGCCGGTGGCATTGCCGGCGCGGGTCAGGATCTTGCCCTGCGACGAAAACTGGACCACGCCGCCGTTGCCGGCCGCGCCGCCGCTGCCGCCGATAGCGATGGCCGCGATGACGCCGGTCGCGTTGGCGTCGCCGCCGATGCCGCCGCCGCCGCCAATGCTCTGAAGTATCACGGCGGCGCTGTTGTCGCCCGAGGTGTCGATGCCTCCGGTGTTCGTCATCGCCACGCCGCCGCCTGCGCCGCCTGTGCCGCCATGGCCGCCGCCCACGCCGATGATCCCGTTGCTGGATCCCGCGATGCCGCCGCCGCCGCCCGCGCTGTTGGCGAAGACGGCGGTGGCGTCGTTGCCGAAGGTGCTGATGGTTCCCCCGTTGGCGATGGAGATCGCCTGGCCCGCGACGGCACCCGCGCCGCCATCGCCGCCGTGTCCGAAGGCGCCGCCGGTGCCGGCGCGCCCGCCCTCGCCGCCCAGCACGCTGGCGACGATGCCTTTCGCGCCGACGGTGCCCGCCAAGCCTGCCGAGATCGTTCCGGTATTGGTGATGGCGATGGCGCCGGGGGAGCCGCCGGCGGCGCCGTTGTGTCCGTCTGCCCAGGAGCCGTCGCCGCCGTTGCCGCCATTGCCGCCTTGCGTCAGCGCGTAGACGCCGATCCCGCGGTTGCCGGTCGTGGTGATCAAGCCGCCGTTGGTGATCGTGACCTGGCCTGCATTGCCGCCCGCAGCGGCCCTCGTATTGGTGGCGTTCGCGGTCGACGCATCGCCTCCGATGGAGCGAGCGATCACGCCATACACGCCATCGCCGTGACCCGTGACCGATGCGCCCGCGGACGAAACGAACGTGACGGCTGATGCGTCCCCGCCTCGTCCGGCATCGACATGCCCGCCGAAGTCCCCGCTGCGCGCGCCCGCGCCGCCACTGCCGCCAGACGAGATCAGGCCCACGCCGGCGCTGACGGCGTCCGGTCCGGGGCCGCGTGCGGTGATCGACGTGGAGCCCTGCAAGGTCACGATGGCCTCGCCGGCGCTGCCCCCGTGGCCGGCGTTGTCCGCGCCGCCGAACCCGCCCACGATCCCGCTGTCCGCCCCCGCGCCGCCCCACGATTGAACGGCGACGCCGAAGCCCGTGCCCGTGACGGTGGCGTTATTCAGCGTGACGCCGGCCCGGTGCCCGTCGCCGCCGATGCCATAGCCGCCGTTCGGCCCGCCGGCGTTGCCCCACAGGCCGCCGGCGCCGCCCGCCGAGTACAGGTCGATGCCGCGGCCGGTGGCGGTGACCGAACTGGTCGCCAGGGTGTAGTCGATGATCCGCCCGCCGCCGCCGTTGCCGCCCCAGTGGTTCCGGTCCGAATCCCGGCCGTCGCTGCCGCGTCCGCCGCTGACATCGATGAGGATGCCGGTCTGGCGGGGGGCGGTCGCGTTGATGTGCTGATTGCTGTCCTGGTGGACGAAGTCCGACGGGGCCCATTGGCCGTCGTGGCCGTTGTCCGGGTACTCGCCGCTTGAGCAGCAAGTGCCGTCCGCGCCCCGGTTGACATACGACAGCGGTTCCGTCTGCGCATAGGCCGGCCGGCCGAACACGTACAGCGTCGAGATGCCGGCCTGCAGCAGGATGGCAAGCCAGGGTGATCGCAGGCGGCTGCGGCCCGGGTGCGGGAAATCGTGCTTGGACATGGATGGCGGCGCGTCGACGAGGGATAGCGGCAGAGTAGGAACGCCGCGGCCCGGCGGACAAGGCCAAGATGACGAATCAACCATGGCGCCTGACGAGTGGCTATCGGCTGCGCGCGAGGAAGGCGCTTTCGAGGCCGGCAAGCCGGTGGCGCCCCGTGGCCGATCTGACGAAAAAATAGGCAGTAAAGACGATCCCATCCTAGGAAATCGTCGCGACCACGTAACTGCGGCAGGCTCAAATCCGATCATTCCTTCCTCAACGAAAGGCAGTCGAGACATGAGAGTCGAGCATTTGGCCACGCCGGTTTTGGCCCCTCAGCCCGCGGGCGCATCCGGGTTTCCTTCCGCCAAGGCGGCACGCGGCGATCGCCGCAGGACAGTGTGGATGCGTGCCGCCGCCATCGCGGCCTTGTCGGCGGCGTTGACCGCTTGCGGTGGCGACGACGGCGCGGATGATGGCGCGCCTCAACCGGAAACGCCTGGGGAGCCGGCAGCACCCGCCAGCCGCCACGCGCTGGTCATCGACCTGGACAGCGCCACGTACGGCGCCGTGCAAAACGGCATTGCAGCAGGATCGTTGCCGAACCTTGCCAAGCTCCAGCCGCAGCTCGCCTATAGCGGCGGCGCGGCGGGCACGCCAAGCCAGCAGCCCACGCTGGACATGCCGGGCTGGGCGACGCTGCTGACGGGAAGCTGGGCCAACCGGCATGGCGTGATCTCCAACGCGCCGGTGCAGGTGCTGCGCGGCGCCACGATGTTCCAGCAGGGCAAGGCCCGGGTGGCCGGCCTGAATGGCGCTGCGGTAGCATCGGCCGGCCTGGCGCAATTGCTGGTCGCCGATCACGACGCCGGATACCTGGACACGCTGGCCGACTGTTCGGCCAATGCGGCCACGCTGGATTGCGTGTCCGGCGAGGCGCTGAAAATGATTGGTGGCGGCTACCGCACCGTGGTCGCGCAATTCCGTTCGGCCAAGGACGCCGCCCTGGACTACGGCGTGGGCTCGTCGAACTACGCGGGCACGCTGGCCAAGCTGGATACGGCCGTGGGCGCGATGCTTGACGAAGCCGCGAAGCGCAAGGACAGCCAGTGGCTGGTCGTCGTGACCGGCAACCACGGGCTCAGCGGCAACAGCCAGGAAGACGGCTTGCCGCTGGTTCCCCAGTCGGCCACGTTTCTTGGCCTGAATCAACCCGCCAACAACGGTACGCAAGGCATCGGCGCCGCGGTGCCCGCCACATTGTCCGAGCTGTACGGCTACGCCAGCATCGCGGATGTGGCCCCCACGGTACTGGGGTACCTGGGCGCGCTGCCCGAGGCGGAGCAATACGCGCTGGACGGCGCCGGCCTGCTGGGGCCGCAAGCGGTGTCCCGCCTGACCGCGCAGGTCGCCGACAACAATTCGGCGTCGGTGAACGTCGTGCTGGAATGGGCGACGCCGCCTGAAGGCCCCGTCGACGTCCTGCGCGATGGCCGCGTCATCGCCTCGCTGCCGGCCGGCGCGACCACCTACACCGACAACCAGTTGACGGCTGACCTGAATGCGAAAGGCACGTATCAGTTCGCCTATGCCGTGCGGGTGGGCGCCGGCAGCGCCGCCGCCATCCGCGGCATCATCAGCCCGCCGGTCACGTATGTGCCGCCGATGCCGCTGGCTGCGACGCTCCTGAATGGCCTGGTGTCGTACTACCCCTTCAGCGCCACGCTGCCGCCGGTGGATGCGCGGGCGCACAGCGCGATGGGTCCCGCGTCGGCCTCGCTGCCCGCATCGGCGGGCCTGGTCGTGCCGGGCCCGTTCCCGGGCACCAACGGCCTGCTGGTGGATACGAACTTCGTGACGACGGACGGCCTGGAAGGCTATCGGCTGACGCCCGCCGACGGCTTCGACATCTCCCAGGGGACCGCGCCGCAATTCACCATCGGCTTCTGGTTCAAGATCCCCGAATGCATCGCGCGCAGCAACGTCACCGTCCTGGCGAACAAGAATTACGTCAGCGGCGGCAATCCCGGCGTGGCGATCGGCCTGTTCTCAAGCTCGGGCAACCAGTGCGGCATCGCTTTCAACATCGGCTCGGGCGGCGCCCGTGCGGATGGCCCCACCAGCCCCTATACGCAGATCACCGCGAACCGCTGGGTCTATATCGCGTTCTCGGTCGACGGCGCGGCGCAGGCGATGAACATGTACGTGTTCGACTCCGTCACCGGCGTCACGAACCGCGTGGCGGCGGGCAAGTCGACCGGCTCGGTGGACCTGTCCAAGCTTTCGCCCTACCCGCAATGGGGCGTCGGCGACGACGGCACCGGCGCGTATCTGATGAACAAGTGCGGGAGCGCCGTGACGCCGCCCTACACCGCCGGGAAATGCGCGACCGCGCCGACGTACCAGCAGATGTTCGGCGACCTGGCGATGTGGAACCGCGTGCTGACCGACGCCGAAATGCAGTCGATATTCCTGTCGAACAAGCCCCTGTCGACGCTGTCCGCCAACTGAAGGAACGCGCGATGACTACTTTTCTCTCCATGGCGCAACGGCTGTGCGCGGTGCGCCTGCCGGCATTGACGAAGGTGCTGGCCACGGCGATGGCGTCGGCGCTGATCGCGGGATGCGGCGGCGACGAAGGGCCCGACACCGACGCGGAAGCGGCGGCGCAAGGCGACGGTTCGGCGGCGGGGCAGGTCCCCATCGTTGCTCCGCCGGCCTCCGGGTCTTGCGGAGACACCGGTTTGCCGGCGACGCAGCTCCCGGCCTTGAACTCGAAGCTCGACTGCGCGCCGTAAGCGCGACGTCCCCTTCCATCGACGATTACAGGCACCGACCACCATGACCCGAATGAACCGCCGCAACTTCCTGCGGGCCGCCGCGGCCACCGCCGCCCTGGGCCCGTTCCCCCCGGCGATCCAGCGCGCGTTGGCCATCCCCGCCAACAACACGACCGGCACGATCAACGACGTCGAGCACGTCATCATCCTGATGCAGGAGAACCGGTCTTTCGACCATTACTACGGCACCATGCCCGGCGTCCGCGGGTTCAGCGACCGGTTCACCATCCCCATGGCGTCGGGGCAGCCGGTGTGGATACAGCAGGGCGCCGCGGGAACCGTCCAGCCCTACTACCTGGATGCGACCAAAGGCAACGCGCTGCGCGTCGGCGGCGCGCACGATTGGGGCGACCAGCAGGCCGCCTGGGACGGCGGCCGGATGGCGGCCTGGCCCCGGGCCAAGAACACCAAGGTCGCCATGGGTCATCTGCAGCAGAACGATCTGTCGTTCCACTGGTCTCTGGCGAACGCCTTCACGGTCTGTGACGCCTATCACACGTCGATCAACACCGGCACCTTCACCAACCGGATGTTCCTGTGGAGCGGCAGCAACGGCGCCAACGTGCGCGGCCATGCGTGCGTGACCAATGCCAATTGGGGCGGCCTGGGGCCGTCGCAGGACGGCCTGGACTGGACCACCTATCCCGAGCGCCTGCAGGCCGCCGGCGTGCGGTGGAAGGTCTACAACACGCCAGGCAACAACAGCAACAACAATCAGCTGGTGGCCTTCGCCGCGTATCGCGCCGTCAACGAGAACCTGGCCGCGCAGGGGTCGCCCTCCGCGCCCTACACGCCCGCCATGGAGGCCCTGTCGCCGCTGTACAAGGGCTTCGGAAATACGATGCCCGATGGCGGATACCTGCAGGCGGTCGCTGATGACATCGCGGCCGGGACGCTGCCGCAAGTCAGCTGGATCGTGGCGCCGGGCCCCTACAGCGAACATCCCAGCATGTCGGTGCCGGCGCAGGGCGCCTGGTATGTGCAGACGCTGCTGGATATGCTGACCGCCAATCCCGATATCTGGAGCAAGACGGTCTTGATCGTGAACTACGACGAGAACGATTGCTTCTTCGATCACATGCCCCCGCCCGCGCCGCCCTGGCGATCGGAAGACGGGAGCCTGGAGGGCAAGTCGACCGTCGACGTGTCGAACGAGTACTACACCATGCCCGCCCCGCCGGGAGACACGCGCAAGGTCACGCCGGACGGCCGCTCGTTCGGCGCCGGCCCCCGGCTGCCGACGCTGGTGATTTCGCCATGGAGCGTTGGGGGCTGGGTCAATTCGCAGCAGTTCGACCATACGTCCGTCCTGCGTTTCCTGGGGCAGCGCTTCGGCGTGGCCGAGCCGAACATCAGCCCCTGGCGCCGCGCGGTGTTCGGCGACATGATGTCGTGCTTCAATTTCAAGGATCCCAACACCGCGAAGCCCCTGCTGATCCCGGCGCCGACCCGGGCCGAAGCCGACGCCACGCTGGCGCAGCAGGTCGGGTCGGGCAGCGTGCCGGTGCCTGATGTCGGCACGGTGCCTTTGCCGACGCAGAAACGGTTGCTGCGCCCGTCCCGCGCGCTGCCGTATCAGCTGCATACCAGCGCCAACGTCGACGCGGGCAATGGCCAGGTCTGGCTGACGTTCAGCAACACCGGAACCCAAGGCACGGTGTTCCATGTGTATGACGAGCTGAACCTTTCCCGCTACCCGCGGCGCTATACGGTCGAAGGCGGCAAGATGATCTCGGACGCGTGGCAGGCCGCCGCGGACAATGCGGGCCGGTACAGCCTGTGGGTGCTGGGCCCCAACGGCTACCACCGGCGTTTCAAGGGCGACATCAACGCGTTGCGCGGCGGGCCGAACCCCGAAGTGCGCGTGTGCTACGACTATGGCGGCAACGCGGTGTCCTTGACCATCATGAACATGGGCGACGCCCCGGCCACGGTCACCGTGAAAGCCAACGCCTACCGCACGGACGGCCCCTGGACCTACACGGTGGACCCGGGGATGCAGATCGACACGCGCTGGTCGCTGGAATCGTCGGAGCGCTGGTACGACTTCACGCTGACGCTGGGCGCGGACTTCGAACGCCGCTTCGCCGGACGCATGGAAACCGGCAAGGACGGCGTCAGCGATCCGGCGATGGGGGTCGCGCCAGCGTAATGTTGATCCGGCATGATGGGGGCCTTCCGCATAACGCCTCGGCCAGCAGGAGGCCCCCTTGACGCTCAATCAGATCCGCGCCTTCATCATGGTCGCCCAGCATGGCGGTTTCACTGCCGCCGCCCGCGCCCTGGGCATGAGCCACACGACGCTCAATTCGCAGATCCAGATGATCGAGCGGGAATCCGGCGCCGAATTGTTCCATCGCCGCGGCCGGCGTGTGGAGCTTTCGGCGCTGGGCGTGGAAATGCTGCCGCTGGCGCGGCGCATGGTGTCGCTGGAGGCCGACATGCGCCTGATGCTGGACGATAGCGGCAAGCTGCGCCGTGGCGCGTTGAAGGTCGGCGCCGTGGGCCCCTATCACGTCACGGAAATGATCGAGGCCTATCACGCCGTCCATCCCCGGATCGACTTGTCGGTCAGGCTGGGAAACTCCGAAGTGGTGCTGGACGACCTGGACAAGTACGTCTGCGATGTGGGCGTGGTGGCCAGCCGCTATCCGGAAGACCGCTACTACATGCAGCCATACGCCCGGTATCCGGTCATCGCCTTCGTGCGCGTCGACCACCCTTTCGCCAGGCGGGAATCCATCGCATTGAACGAACTGTCAACGCAGCCTTTGCTGATGCGCGAGCCGGGTTCCACGACGCGCAAAGCGCTGGAAGATGCGCTGCTGCTGCATGATGTGACGGTTCAGGTCGCCATGGAGATCGGCAGCCGGGAGGCGCTGCGGGAGGCGGTCGTGCGGGGCCTGGGCGTGGGCACGGTGTCCGAATCCGAGTACGTGCCCGATCCGCGCTTGCGTCCGGTGCGCATCGAAGGCGATGTCGTGTCGACGCACATTCATGTTTGCTGCCTGCGGGAGCGCCGCGAAAGCAGGCTGATATCGTCGTTCTTCGACGCGATCGCAGCCTGCCATGCGAATGGATCGGGCGGCGGATCGGGCAGCGCCTGACCCGCAAGGAAATCAGGGCGTTTCGCCCCGGGCCAGGCGCGCCCCGATCGCGGCGACAATGGCGGGCAGGTCCGCCACGGACTCGATGACGTAGTGCGCGCCGGCCTGCGTCAGCTTTTCCGTTGCGCGCGCCACGCGCGCGGCGACGTCGGCCGGGTCGGCGGATGCCAGCTCCGACTGCGAATAGCCGACCTCGTTGCCGGACAAGGTCAGTCCCACGCACCACATGCCCGCGTTGCGCCCTTCCTCGATGCCGGGCACGGTGTCGTCGACCTTGATGCAGCGGCGCACGTCGCTGGCGCCCAGGGCAAGCACGTTGGCCAATGCCATGTAGGGGCCAGGCCTGCCGCCGGCGGGCAGTTCGTCGCCCGCGATCACGCAGTCGGGCGCGATCCCGTCGACGGCGGCGTCGGGCAGCAGCACGTCAAGCACCTGGCGGGGATATCCGGAGCACGAACCGATTTTGATGCCCTGGCTGCGCAATGCGCGCAGGGTCTCCACCGCGCCGGGGATTGGGCGGGAATACTCGGCGACCTTCGCGATCTGCATCGGCATGAACCGGTGATAGACGGCATCGATATCCAAGTCGTTGGACGGGCGGCCGAACCGTTCCACCCACTGCGCCTGGATGCCGACGTCGGCGAGCAGCGTGCGGATATGGTCGCGCTTGGACAGGCCCATCGGGCCACGCGCCTGTTCCAGCGTGATGCGCAGGCCGAACACGGCGAACGCCTCGACGAAGATCTGCGTGGGCGCCAGCGAACCGAAGTCCACCAGCGTGCCGGCCCAATCGAAAATGACCGCGTCGACGGTGCCGGGGAATTTCCCGCTCTGGGCAGGTGTGGATGGAGTCATGTCTTGGAGCCTGTTCATGATTGATTGCCGGTTACGGCCGAAAGCGGCGGCGCTTATCGCGCGCCGATGAAGTTGCGTCCGCGCGGGCCCTGCATGGCGGCCGCCACGAGGGCCTCCCATTGGTCCGCAGCCACGCCATAGCTTGCTGGGTCGGTGCTGACCTCCAGGCCTTCCAGGAAGGCCGTCAGCGCCGCCACGGCCTGCCCGGCGTCCTGCGCGTCGAACACGGACAGCAATAGCGCGTCCAGGTCCGCGTCGATGCCCAGCGCCATCCGCATGACGCGGGGCAGGCTGAACGAGCATGCGATGCCGTGCGCCACGCCGTGCTCCAGCGTCAACCCGTAAGACAGCGAGTGCGCCAGCGCCGTCTTGGTGTTCGAGAACGCCATGCCGGCCAGGACGGCGGCCACGGCCACTCTGGAACGCAGGTCCTGGCGGTCCAGGTTCTGCATCAGCGGCGGCAGTGCGGCCAGGATCTCGCGCGCGGCCGACACCGCCAGACTCGCGGACACCGGGTTGCGGTTGATGTTCCAAAGGGATTCCAGGGCATGCGACAAGGCATCCAGGCCGCTGGCCAGTGTCGCGCCCCGGGGCAGGCTGACCATCAGCGCGGGGTCGATCAGGGCGGCCTCCGGCCAGGTCCAGGGCAAATGCAGCGAATACTTGCGGTGCCCGGCTTGATCCCAGATCGTGGCCCACGGCGTGACTTCGCTGCCGGTGCCGGCGGTGGTGGGCAACGCGATCAGGCGGCGCTCGCGGCCACTCGGGCGGGCCATGGCGGTGTCGCCGGACAGGCAAGCCAACAACTCGTCGAACGTGCCCGACGGCGTGCCGGTCAGCATGGCCTTGGCACAATCGATGACGCTGCCGCCGCCCAGCGCGATGACGCATTCCACGTCGGGATGGTCGCGCCAGAGCCGCTCGTACATGGGCGCCAGCCACGACACGTCGGGGTTGGGGTGCACCTCCGTTTCGATGGCGGCAAGCCGGTCGCCCAGCATGGCCTGGATCCGGCCGCACAGGCCCAGCGCGCGCGCTTCAGGAAACGCGATCAGAATGGCGCGCCGGTTTCCCAGCCGTTCGGGCAGGCGGGCCAGTACGCCCTCGCCCGCATCGATCACGACGGGGTTATGAAAATTCCACATGGCAGTCTCTAGTGAATGAAGATCGGGTCAGCCGCGTCCGTTGTCGCGGATGGCGGCACGCAGCCGGTTGGAAACCAGGTCGGCGGCGATCACCATGAACGTGATCACGACAATGCACGTCGCGGTCTCCTGGTACTTGAACAGCTTCAGGCTGCTGACGAGTTCGAAGCCCAGGCCGCCGGCGCCGACCATGCCCAGCACGGTGGCCGATCGCAGGTTGACTTCGAAGCGGTACAGGATGACGGCGATCCAGGCGGTGATGACCTGCGGCAACACGCCGAACACGATCACCTGCAGCGGCCGGGCGCCAGTAGCCCGCAGGGCTTCCAGCGGGCCTTCGTCGATTTCTTCGATGCTCTCGGCGAAGAATTTGCCCAGCATGCCGACCCCGTGCACGGCCAGCGCCAGCACGCCGGGGAACGGGCCCAGGCCCACCGCGGCGACGAACACCAGCGCCAGGATCAGTTCATTGATGCTGCGGACCACGTTCAGGACCTGGCGCGTGGCGCCATACAGCCAGCGGTTCACGTTCAGATTGCGCGCGGCCAGGAAAGACACCGGCACCGCGCCCAGCACGCCCAGCAAGGTGCCCCAGACCGCGATCTGCACGGTTTCGATGGCGGGCGCCGTCAACGATTGCAGGATGCTCCAGTCGGGGGGGAAGGTGCGGCTGAGGAAGTCGGCGATCTGCGGCACGCCCGCGGCAAGTTCCGATGCGCTCAGCTGCGCGCCTTGGGCGCTCCATTGCAGCGCGGCCAGGGTCGCGGCCACCATGATGGCCACCAAGGCCCAGCCTTTGACGCTTGACGGCAGGGGTGCCGTCCACAAGTATTTGTTGTCTTCCATCGTCATGCTCCTCGCGCCGCCGATTGATACGGGCCGGCCCGGAAATCCATTCCGCCTTCGCCGTCGATGTCGCTGCCCGCCTCCGGCTGTTCGCCGCCGGGATAGATGCGCGCCAGATCGGACTCCCGCAAAGCACCGGGCAATCCGTCGTACACCACGCGGCCGTGGGCCAGGCCGACAATGCGGTCCGCGAACTCCCGCGCGTAGTCGACCTGATGCAGGTTGCAGACGACCGTAATGCCCAGTTCGCGCGTGGCGCTGTGCAGATAGCGCATGACCAGCCTTGCCGTCTTGGGATCCAGGCTGGCCACCGGTTCGTCGGCCAGGATGACCCTGGGCCGTTGCGCCAGGGCGCGCGCGATGCCCACGCGCTGGCGCTGGCCGCCCGACAAGGAATCGGTCCGGGCCTGCGCCTTGTGGGACAGGTCGACGCGGGTCAGGCACTCATGCGCCAGCGCCACATCCGAACGGCTGAAGAGCTGCAGCACCGATGTCAGGACCGGCGCGGCGCCGAGCCGGCCGGTCAGGACGTTGCGCAGCACCGACAGGCGCGGCACCACGTCGTGGTGCTGGAAGATCATCGCCACCTGGCGCCGTAACGTCCGGGTGTCGCGGTCCGCCATCGCGTCGATGCCGGCCACGGTCATCTCGCCCGCATCGGCGCAGGCCAGGCGGTTCATACAGCGCAGCAGCGTGGATTTGCCGGCGCCGGACTGGCCGAGGATCACCAGGAATTCGCCGGCGCCCGCATCCAGGTCCACGCCGCGCAGCACGTCATTGGCGCCGTAGCGCTTGGTCAGGCCGCGCAGCCGGATCATTTCATGCTCCGCAGGTCCAGCTTCAGCACCTTGGCCGTGTCGCGCACGACGTTGTACGCGGCATCCGTCGTGGGCTGGAAGCCGTTGAGCATGCCCTGGTCGCCCCACGGCACGTCTTTGATATTCGCCAGCGCACGGGCGACCTTGTCCTTGACGGCGGGGTCCAGGTCCTTGCGCCAGACCATCGGCGATTCCGGAATGTCGCTGGACGTCCACACGACGCTCAGATCGTCCTGGCCCAGTTGGCCTTTGGCGATGGCGCTGGCGTAGATGCGGTCGGCGACGGCCGCGGCGTCCACCTTCTTATTGGCCACGGCCAGCAGGCTGGCGTCGTGGGATCCCGAGAAGACCACGCGCGAGAACAGGCGGGCGGGGTCGTAGCCGGCCTGCTCCAGGCCCGCCTTGGGAAACAGGTGGCCCGATGCCGAGCTGGGGTCGACGAATGCGAAGGTATGGCCTTTCAACTGTTCGACGTTCTGGATGCCGCTGTCCTTGCGGACCACGATCAGGCTCTTGTAGGCGCTTTTGCCCGACTTCTTGGTGACGGCGACCGAGAACGCCTCGACGTCCGCGACCGATGCCGCCAGCACGTAGGAGAAGGGGCCCAGGTACGCCACGTCCAGCTTCTTCGCGCGCAAGGCTTCGATGATGCCGTTGTAGTCCGTCGCCACGAACGGCTTCACTTTCATGCCGGTCTGCTGCTGCAGCTGCTCGATCACCTGTTTGCTGGATTCGATCATCGCCTGCGAATCCTCGGCCGGGATCAGGCCGATGGTGAGGGTGTCCGATGCCGCCTGGGCGGCGGAGCCGAACAGGGTGAGCGCGGCGGCAACAGCAATCAGGGAGCGGCGCGTGGCGAAACGTACGGGGAAGTTCATGGCAGGCATCCATTTCAGGGGGGAATGCCAGGAAGCTTAGGGATGTCACATGTCCTTCATATTATCGATTTAGCATCAATTTCATCAGTCATCCATAGATAAGAGCTATATGTCGATCGCCCGTCTTCGCGCATTCCTGGCCGTTGCGCGCCATGGCAGTTTCAGTGCCGGCGCGCGGGCGCTTGGCTTGGCGCAGCCGACCGTCACGACGCAGATCCAGGCACTGGAGAAGCAGCACGACGTCGAACTGTTCCACCGCCGCGGGCGCGGCGCGCAGTTGACGCAGGTCGGGCTGGCGCTATTGCCGGTGGCGCAGCAGCTGGGCGCGCTGGAACTGGATGCCTTCAATCTGCTGCACGACGCCGGCAAGCTGAATTCGGGGAAATTGCGCATCGGCGCCGTGGGTCCGTTCCACGTCATTGAAATGGTGGACGCCTACCACCGGTTGTATCCGGGCGTGGACCTGTCCATCCGTGTCGGGAACTCGGCCGAGGTCTTGGCGGATCTGGAGAACTACGTCACCGACATCGCCGTGCTCGCGGGCGGGCGCGACGAACCCGGCCTTAGCGCCGAGCACTATGCCAGCCATGCCGTCATCCTGTTCGCGCCGGTGTCGCACCCTTTGGCGCGATTCGACAGCGTGCCGCTGACGGCGTTGCAGGATGCGCCGCTGCTGCTGCGCGAAGCCGGGTCGACCACGCGTGCCGCGCTGGAAGCGGTGCTGGAACAGGCCGGGGTCAAGCCGCGGCCGGTCATGGAGGTCGGTAGCCGTGAAGCCCTGCGCGAGGCGGTGGCGCGCGGCCTGGGGCTGGGCACGGTGTCGGAAGCGGAGTTCATCCCTGACCAGCGCTTTCGCCCGATCCGCATCCAAGGCGATCCCGTGCGTACCGAAACCTATCTCTACTGCCTGGCCGAGCGGCGCCAGAGCCGCTTGCTGTCATCGTTTTTCGAGGAAGCGCTGGTCGTGCGGAATGCGTCGCGCGAGGCCGGCCGCGGGGGGTGAACGCCACCGCCCACGGCGGCCTGTCACGCCCATGCAACGCCCCGGTGCGCTAATACCGGCGCCGAGGGCACGCGGCGGCCTGGGCGCCGCCGTCTGCCCGTCCCTTTCCACGCGGTGCCGCGCGCCGGTGCCGCCTTACCGTGGGCATTCCTCGACATGGACCGCAGAAAATTCCTCAAGTGGGGCAGCTTCCTGACCGTCTCGGCGGCAACCGCCAGCCTGGCCGGCTGCAACAGCAGCGACGACGATGGCGATGACAGCAGCGGCGGGAACCCGGGGGGAGACCCCGGCGGCACGCCCGCCCGCTTCCAGTTCCCGCAGGGCGTCGCGTCCGGCGATCCGAAGCCCGACAGCATCATCCTGTGGACCCGCGTGGTCGGGGTCGATGGCGCCGCGGTTCCGGCCCGGGTGCAACTGGCCCGCGACGACGCGTTCACGCAATTGCTGGTGGACACGTCGGTCAGCGCCGAGCCCGATTGGGACCACACGGTGCGCCACAAGGTCACGGGCCTGGATGCCGCCAGCAATTACTACTACCGCTTCGTGGCCGGCGCCAGCACAAGCCCCGTGGGCCGCACGCGCACCGCGCCCGCCGAGAACGCCGCCGTCGCGCAGCTGAAGTTCGCCTTCATCTCCTGTCAGGACTGGAGCGTGAATCACTGGGTCGGCTTCGACGAACTGGCTGCGCAAGACCTGGATTTCGTGGTGCACCTGGGCGACTACGTGTACGAGACCGTCCGCGCGGGCTTCCAGACGGGCGGCGTGGAAAGCGCGCACGCGCCGCTGTCGCTGCCCGATGGCACCGCGCGCGCCGACGGGGCGGTCTACGCCACCACGCTTGCCGACTACCGCAGCCTGTACCGCAGCTACCGCTCGGATCCGCGCCTGCAAGCCTTGCACGCGCGCTTTCCGATCATCGCCATCTGGGACGACCACGAATTCTCGGACGATTGCTGGCAGGACCGCCAGACCTACGACACGGCCGACGACGGAACGCCCCGGACCTCGCGTCGGCGCGGCGCCAGCCAGGCCTGGTTCGAGTTCATGCCGGCCGACGTGTCGCTGGACCTGGCCAACCCGTCGTTCCAGAACATCCAGATATACCGCGCGTTCCGCTTCGGCAGCCTGGCCACGTTGTTGATGACGGACGAACGCCTCTACCGCGCCGACCACGTCATCCCCGAGCAGCAGGTGGGCAGTGAAATCGGCAGCCGCTACTTCGTGCCAAAGCGCCTGCTCTCGCAAGTCGAGGCGCAGAAGATGACGAACGCGGGCGGCCAATTGACGCCCGTCTCCATCCTGGGCAATACCCAGCGCGATTGGTGGAAGGCGCAGTTGGGCGCAAGCACCACGGCATGGAACCTGTGGGGCAATGAGGTCTCGCTGCTGCGCATGCAGTTCAACGGCACGCAAGCCGTGTCCGGCCTGCTGGCCCAGGGCCTGGCCGCGGCGCAGCCCGGCCTGCAGCCGCTCGTCCCCTTCATGACGGTGGCGCTGGCGCAGGACCTGACGGGCGCCGACCACAGCAGCGGCAAGCCCGTTACCGCCTATCCCGCCTTGTCCGCGTTGCTGGACGCGCAGGCGGCCATTCCCGCGCCCGTGTTCGCGGCGCAGATCAAGCCGTTGCTGGACGCGCAATTGCCGCCGTCGCTGCTGCTGGACGAGTATCTGCTGAACGCGGACCAGTGGGACGGGTACAACGCCGAGCGCAAGGACTTGATGGCCTTCGTGCGCGACGCGGGCGTGCGCAACCTGGTGGCGTTGACCGGCGATATCCACGCCTTCTTCGCCGGCCCGGTGATGGACGACTACGACGCCGCGACGCCCAAGCCCGTGATGGTGGATCTGGTGACCGCCGGCATCTCCAGCAATTCGTTCTTCAGCTACTTCAAGAGCGTCGTGGATACGGATCCCACCTTCGCGCCGGCCAAGCCGCTGATCTACACCGAGGCCGCGGGCGTGGTGAAGAACACGTTCAACGACACCTTGCGGCAGTTCAACGCGAACTGGCTGCGCCATATCGATACCGACGCGCAGGGCTTCGCGGTGGTGACGCTGACGCCGACGGAGCTGCGCTGCGTCTTCAACAAGCTCAAGCCTTTGGACGGCACGAAGGCGCCGGCGATGCCGGCGGTGGCGTCGCAAACGGTGCTGACGGTGGCAGCGGGTACGCCGGCGGTGACCGTGGCCACCTGACCTCCCTGGGCGACGGGTGGTATCTTGTGCCTGTTTTCTCTACCCGCCCTGCCCAATGTCCGATACTTCACCCCCCGCCGATTCGCCGCAACCCGACGAGCCGGCGGCCATCCACCGGCCTTTCGTCCAGAACAACGGAACCCGCCGCACGCTGCATTTCACGCAGAAGGAAATCCAGAGCAGCATGTCCGTGCTCAATCCCGATGCGCTGGAGCTGGAGTACACGCGGATGATGATGGGCTTCGTGCTGTTCAACCCCGAGCCCGCGCGCATCCTGATGGTGGGCCTGGGCGGCGGTTCCCTGCCGAAATTCTGCTATCGCCACCTGCCCCGGACGGCGATCGAAGTGGTCGAGATCGACCCGGCGGTCATCGCGTTGCGCGACGCCTTCATGGTGCCGCAGGACGATGCGCGCTTCGCGGTGGTCCAGGCCGATGCGGCCGCGCATCTGCGCGGCTTGTCGGATCATGCCGACGTGATCTTCCTGGACGGCTTCGGCGTGGGAGGCATTCCCGATGCGCTCTGTTCCGAGGCGTTCTACGCCGATTGCCACCGCGCGCTGCGCGATGACGGCATCCTGGTCATCAATTTCCACGTCAACCATCCCCTGCATCACGACTACCTGGCCCGCGTGCGCGCCGCCTTCGGGCCGGCGATGTTCGAGGTGGTGGACGACGACATGACCAACAGCATCGTCTTCGCCTGCAAGGGCGACCTGCTGAACGACCCGGCCGCAGCCGAGCTGACGCGCCCCGCCTCCATCGCCAAGGACGCGTGGCGCCAACTGATGCCGACGCTGCGCGTGATCGGGGCGACGCTGGAGCTCAGGTAGGCCGTGCGCCCCGCTGGCGCTATGCTACCTTCCGGATCACCACCGGGATCGACGTGTCGCTGGGGGCAACGGCAGGCGGAAACCGTCTGGTTTCAAGATGCGCTCGTTGTATCCCCGGAAATCCGGGTAGACCTTTTCGATCAGGTCGCGGATCCGTCCGTAGTCCTCGACCAGGAAATGTCGGGGGACGCGCGTGTCCGGCAGCGTGGCGGCGGCCATGCCCGCGCCCGCGTCGTCTTGGCGGGCATGCGGACGGCGGGTCCTGCACCGCATGCAGCAGCATGCCGCCCAGGCCGGCCACGACGCCGATAAGCAGCCTGGCGCGCAATCGCGGCGGATCGTCCGCCAAACCCTCATTCATGTCTGAATCACTCCTGTCGGGCCCGCGCTGGCAGAGGCTGGCAGCGCTTTATAGCAGGCAGTGTGTGCAGGGGATTGTCAATGAAGCGTGAACGGCTTTGGCGGTACCGCGGGATACGACTCCACGCTGAATGGCAAGGTGCTGGACCTGGCGATCCGGGAAGCGGTGGACCGTCTGGTTGATGGCATCGAGCAAGGCGCCTGGCAGCCTAACGCCAACTAAGGGGAATTCGACATGATGAATGCTCAGGCGATGCGTCGCCGGAACACCGTTGCGCGCGCCGGACGCGGGTTGGCGATTGCGGCGCTGGCCGGTTTGCTGAACGCCTGCGTGCAGCAGCACAAGCCCATGTACAGCTGGCAATCGTACCAACCGTCCGTCTACGCCTACCTCAAGGACGATGGCGCGGACAGCACGCTGCAAATCCAGGCGTTGGAAAAGAACATCGAAACCGCGCGCGGCACCAACCCGTTGCCGTAGATCAGGCCATGGCGCAGCGCGTTGTCCGCCACCAGGCTGGATCCGCTGGTGTGGATAACGCGCTTGCCGCTGCCGCGCAATGCGGCAAGCACCGCGGCGACCGCGCCGCCGATGAAGCCGCTGGCGCCCGTGATGAAGATCTTCATGACGGGTGCTCCTTCCTGTTAGGCGTTTAGTCCCAGGCAGCCGCCAGGCCTTCCGGGCTGACTTCGCGGCCGTTGCGTTCCAATGCGGCGATCGCGGCCATGTCGTCCGCCGTCAACCGCAGGTCGCGGGCAAGCAGGTTGCTGGCCAGGTTCTCGCGCTGGGTCGACGACGGGATGACGGCATAGCCCAGCTGCAATGCCCAGGCCAGTGCGACTTGCGCCGGCGTGGCGTCATGGCGGCCGGCGATCAGGCCGATCACGGGGTCTTTCAGCACTTTGCCGTAGGCCAGCGTCATGTACGACGTGACGGGGATGCCCTGCTCTTTCAGGAACGCGGTCAGCGCAGCGTTCTGCAGGTAGGGGCTGAGCTCGATCTGGTTGGTGGCGATCGCGTCCCGGCCGACGGCGGCGATGGCCGCGCGCGTTTCGGCGATGGGGAAGTTCGAAATGCCGATCTGGCGGGTCAGGCCTTGCGCCTTGGCCTCGGCCAGCGCAGTCATGAATTCTGCAACGGTCACGCCGTTGCCCGGCGCCGGCCAGTGGATCAGGGTCAGGTCCACGTAGTCGGTGCGCAGCTTGGCCAGGCTGTCTTTCAGGCTGGGCACGAGCTTGTCCTGGGCGTAGTTGGGCACCCAGATCTTGGTGGTGACGAACAGGTCTTCGCGCGCCACGCCCGATTCGGCGATGGCCTGGCCGACTTCGGCTTCGTTCTCGTAGATCTGCGCGGTGTCGATGGCGCGGTAGCCGACGTCCAGCGCGTTGCGCACCGAATCGATGACGACCTGGCCTTGCAGGCGGAACGTGCCGACACCAAATGCGGGAATGCTCATGTAAAACTCCATGTTGTAGGTTCAGAGTCCAGGCGGTGCCGCCCGGGAATGCAGCTAGTTTGCCCCGGCGATATTTGCGGAAAAAGCCCCGTATCGGCGAAAGACTTTTGATATAACGTCAATGATGAAAACCACACTCGACGAAATGCAGGTCTTTATCGCCGTGGTCGACAGCGGGTCGATCACCGCCGCGGCCGAGGTGCTGGGACAGACCATTTCCGCCACCAGCCGCACGATGAGCCGGCTGGAAGAGAAGCTGCAGACGACGCTGATGCGCCGGACGACGCGCCGGCTGGAGCTGACCGAAGAGGGCAAGACCTACCTGGAGCGGGTGCGGCGGATCGTGGCGTCGGTGGAAGAAACCGAGGACCTGATGAACGTGCGCCGCAACCAGCCCGCCGGGCTGCTGCGGGTGGATGCGGCGTCGCCCTTCATGCTGCATGTGATCGCGCCGCTGGTGCCCGGCTACCGCAAGCGCTATCCGCAGGTAGAGCTGGAACTCAACAGCAACGAGGGCAACATCGACCTGCTGGAGCGCCGCACGGATCTCGCCATCCGCATCGGGCGGCTGAAGGATTCGTCGCTGCACGCGGTGCCGCTGGGCGCAAGCCGCGTGCGGGTGCTGGCCAGCCCTGGCTACCTGGCCGCGAATGGCACGCCCAAACGCGTGGCGGACCTGGCCTCGCACACGCTGCTGGGCTTTTCCCAGCTGGAATCGTTGAACGAATGGCCCTTGCTGGACGGCGACGGCCAGCCGTTGCACGTCAAGCCGGGCGTGCGCGCCTTCAGCGGCGAAACCCTGCGGCAGTTGGCGTTGAACGACGGCGGCGTCGTCTGCCTGTCGGACTTCATGACGCGCGGCGACCGCGCCGCAGGCGCGTTGCAGCAGTTGCTGGTCAAGCAGACGCAGGACGTCAGGCAGCCGATCAACGCGGTGTACTACCGCAACACCGCGATCTCGTCGCGCATCAAATCCTTCATCGACTACGTGGTGGAGGTGATTGGCAAGGACGGCTTCCTGGAGCCCGCCGCACGGTGAGAGATGTGTCCATTGGCGACAGCGGCTGCGGAGGCCGGCGGGGCAAACGTATACTGCCCCCGTTTATTTTCCAGGTCCCCGAATCATGAGCATCTTCTCCCGTTTCTTTGGCCGCAAGGAAGAATCCGCCGACGCCCGCGCGTTGTCCGCCAACCCCTCCATCGAGAATCCGCTTAGCCTGCAGGTGCTCTTCGACGCGCCGCTGGCGATCGCGGAAGACACGCTGACGGCGGCGCTGCGCGCCTATCATCCGTCCATGGGCCAGGCGCGCACCGAGATCGCGCCGGACATGCCGGAATTCCTGGGCCTGGCCGGCTGGGACAAGCACGTTGTGCGGATGGTGGGCTTCAATGCGCCCTATCCCAAGGATGCGCTGGAAGCCTGCGTGGCGCCGGCGCACTACCCGGCCACGGTAAAGGACGAGATCCGCGCCCACGCCAGCCACATCATCCTGTACTACGCGGGCTTCGAAGAAGACCCGCTGGAGCAGTACGTGGCGCTGGCCGCCGTGGCGGGCGCGCTGTCGGGCTTCGGGGCGATGGCCGTGTTGAACGAACATGCGCACGCCTCGCTGCCGGCCGGCGTGTTCGACGCCGAATCGCTGGGCGAGGAAAGCCTGGACCTGCTGCGCACGCTGCCGCTGAACATGCTGTATTGCGGCTTCGTGAAGTACGAGGTCGACGGCGTGGACGGCGTGTGGATGCGCACCTACGGCGGCGACGTGTTCGGCTTGCCCGACTTCGCGGCGTTGGCCGCCGGCCACCACGAAGGCGAGACGTACTCCAACATGTTCAACAACATCATGGGCTACCTGCGGGAAAGCGGCGCCGAACTGGCCGCCGGCCACACGATGCAGATCGGCGAAAACGCCTACATGAAGGTGCGCGAGCCGGCCCAGGAAGAATATTTCCTGGACGGACCGGGCCAGGTGCTGGTGGCCGAGATCATCACGGCCGACCAGATCAACACGCCGGAGTAGGCGTGTCGCGGCGTGGCGCGGCCTGCCGCAACCGCAAGGCCAGCGCCGCGGCCGCCGCGCCAGCGGCCACCAGCGTGACGCCCGTCCAGCCCCAGTGGGCCAGCGCCAGGCTGCCCAGCGCGCCGCCGGCCGCCATGCCGACGAACACGCCCGTCATCAGGATGGCGTTGAGCCGGCTGCGGGCGGCGGGGTCGATGCCGTAGACGATGCTTTGATGCGCGATCAGCGAGGCCTGGATGCCCAGGTCGAAGCCGATGGTGCTGCCTGCGATCAGCCACAGCGCGGCATGCGGCGGCAGTAGCGGCAGGAAAAGCATCGCGGCAAACGACACCAGGGTCAACCCCGCGCCCAGGCCGGCGACGGCCTGCGGGCCTCGCTTGTCGGCCATCCGTCCGGCCAGCGGCGCGGCCAGCGCGCCTGCCGCGCCTGCCAGGCCGAATGCGCCGGCGGCGCCCGCGCCCAGATGGAAGGGCGCGCCGTGGAGCATCACGGCCAAGGTCGACCAGAACGCGCTGAATCCCAGGGACAGCAAGCCCTGCGCCATCGCGGCGCGGCGCAGCCCCGGATGCTGGCGCCACAGCGTCGCGAGCGAGCCCAGCAGGTCGCGGTAAGCCAGTTTCGTCGTGGGGACGAAACGCGGCAGGCCGCGCCAGAGCGCCCCGCCCAGCGCCACGATGGTCACGGCCGCGGCCACGAACATCGCCCGCCAGCCGAACTGCTCGGCCACGAAGCCGCTGACCACCCGCGACAGCAGGATGCCCAGCAGCAGGCCGGTCATGACGGTGCCGACGATCTTGCCCCGTGATTCGGCGGGCGCCAGATGGGCGGCGGCCGGCACGATGTCTTGGGCCAACGTGGCCGACAGGCCCACCGCGAAGCTGGCCGCCAGCAGCATGCCGATGGACGGCGATACAGCAGCCGCCAGCAGCGCCAGGCTCAGCACGGCGGCCTTGACCAGGATGATGCGCTTGCGGTCGTGGCGGTCGCCCAGCGGCGCCAGCAGCAGGATGCCGAAGGCATAGCCCAGTTGCGTCAGCGTGGGAATCCACCCCAGCGCTGCGGTGCTGGCGTCGATGTCCGCGCCCAATACGCCCAGCATGGGTTGGCTGTAATACAGGGACGCAACCGCCAGGCCTGCGCCGACGGCAAGAAGCAGGACAAGGCGGTGCGATAGGGCAGCGGGGGAAATCCGGGAGGTCATGTTGGCTATCCGAAGGGTCAGGTACGGGATGGATTCTGGGCGCCGCGCCGGGGTTTTGGTAGCCGATCCCAAGGTACATCCGTTATACGATAGGCGTATGAGCACCCCTGCCCTGACCGCCGCGGCCGGCACCGACCGCCTCTTGCTGATCGAAACATTCGTGCGCATCGTCGAGGCGGGCAGCCTGTCGGCCGCCGCCGCGCAGATGGGCGGCACGCAGCCCACCGTCAGCCGGCGCTTGCAGTTGCTGGAACGCACGATGGGCGTGCGGCTGCTGCAGCGGTCCACGCACGCGATCCGGCTGACGGAAGACGGCCAGCGCTGCTATGAGCGCGCCAAGGACCTGATCGCCACCTGGCAATCGTTCGAAAGCGAGGTGCGCGGCGCGGGCGACGAGCCCATCGGCACGTTGCGCGTGGTGGCGCCGCATGCGTTCGGGCAGGACCAGTTCGTGGAGCCGCTGGCGAAGTATTTGCAGCGGTATCCGACCATGCGCGTGGAATGGCTGCTGCACGACCGTATGCCCGACCTGATCGCCGAGAACGTCGATTGCGCGATCCGCGTGGGGGCGGTAACCGACCCGTCGGTGATCGCCGTGAAGCTGGGCGACGTTCCACGCATCGTCGTCGCGTCGCCCGCCTTGCTGCAAGGCGCGCCGGTGCCGCAGCAGCCCGCCGAGCTGGCGCGCCTGCCCTGGCTGGCGCTACGCACGTTCTACCGCACGGAAGTCAGCCTGACGCATGGCGGGACGGGGGCATCCGAGCGTTTCGGCATCCAGCCGCGCCTGTCCACCGATGGCCTGCACGCGCTGCGCAAGGCGGCGGTGCTGGGCCTGGGCGTGGCGCTGGGGTCGGCCTGGGCCATGCAGGAAGACCTGGCGGCGGGCCGGCTGGTGCATCTGGCGCCGCAATGGCGGGCGGATCCGCTGCCAGTGTCGCTGGTGTATGCGCCGTCGCGCTTCCAACCGGCGCGGCTGCGCCGCTTCATCGAGACCATGCGCGAACATCTGCCGGTGGAATTGGCCGGCGGCTGACGCAACTTGGGAGGGGCACCGCATGCGCAATCTGGACCTGGACCGCGGCGCCGATTCCGACCGTCAACCGTAGCGCGGCGGCGGGTATCGGCGGGTCAGCCGTTCACCGCTTCGTAGACCAGCGTGGCCAGCGTCAGGTCTTCCAGCGCGCTGCCCACCGCCTTGAACACGGTGATCTCCTGCGCGTTGCGCCGGCCCGGGCGCGCGCCCGTGGTCAATTGGTGCAGGTCGCCCTGAATGGCCTCGCGCGTCAGCACGCCGGCTTCGAAAGCGGACAGCAGGTCGCCGGACTTGGTGGGCGCCTCGTCCGTGTCCACATAGACGGTCGTGCCGTCGAAGCAGGCCGCGTCGGTCTCGCGCATTTCAGGTTTGAAACTGCCGATCAGGTCCAGGTGCGTGCCGGGGCGCAGCCACGCGCCCTGGATCAGCGGCACGGTCGACAAGGTGGCGCAGCTGATGATGTCCGCCTGGCGCGCGGCCGCTTCCAGATCGGTCGTGGCCTGGGCGTCGAAGCCTTGGTCGCGCAAGCCTTGCGCCAGCGCTTCGGCACCCGCCGTCCGCACGTTCCACACCCGCACCTGCTGGATCGGGCGCACGGTCCGCATGGCCTGCGCCACCAGGCCGGCGATGCGGCCGGAACCCACGATCAGGAGCGTCCTGGCGTCCTGGCGGGCCAGGTAGTCCGCGCCCAGCGCGGCGGCGCCGGCCGTGCGGTAGACGGTGACGATGTCGCCGTCCACCTGCGCGATGGGCACGCCGGTCGTGGCGCTGTACAGGTTGTACGTGGCGTGCAGGCCCGGCAGGCCCTGGTGCGTGTTTTCGGGGAAGATGTTGATGATCTTCACGCCGAAATAGCCGCGGTCGCTCCAGGCCGGCATGATCAGCGACGTGCCGTGGGCCGTGCCGGACTGGATGGCGTGGACATGCCGCCCGGGCACCGTCGCGCCGTTGCGGAAGGCCTCGCGCAGGGCGGGGATGACGGCGTCGAAGGACAGGGCGTCCCGGGTCTGTTCCGTGTCGATGAAGCGCATGGGGTCACTGCCTGAAGGGTTCAATCAATCGAAGGGCCGCAGGCAGTCTAGCACCGCGATTAGTCGATGGGCGCCACCGGCAGCGGCTCGCCGGCACCCGTGCGCTCGGTGATCAGCGTGTAGTGTTGCGGGCTGCGGTGCTTGGCGAAATTGAAGACGTGGTCGCGGAACTGCTGGCCCATCCCCAGGTCGATCTTCGCCGTGATGACTTCGTCTTCTTCGCCGCTTGCGCGCGCCACGATCTCGCCCGAAGGCGCCACGATCATCGAACTGCCGATCATGTGGTGGCCGTCTTCATGGCCGCATTTGGCGGCGGCGCCGACCCACACGGCGTTCTGGTAGGCGCTGGCCTGCAGCACGATCTCGTGGGTGGTGGTGCGCAGGTGCGCGGGCTCGTTCCAGTGGATGTTCAGCGACGGCGTGTTGTAGCCCAGCACGATCAGCTCGGCGCTTTGCAGCGACATCACGCGGTACGTCTCGGGCCAGCGGCGGTCGTTGCACAGGCACATGCCGATCTTGACGTCGTTGGTTTCCCAGACGCCGAAGCCCAGGTCGCCCACTTCGAAGAACTTCTTCTCCAGGTGTTGGAACGGCGCGTCGACCTTGTGGTCCGAATGGCCGGGCAGGTGGATCTTGCGGTACTTGCCGATGATCTTGCCGCTGCGGTCCACCAGGATGGCGGTGTTGAACTGGCGGCCTTCCGGCGTCAGTTCGGCATAGCCCAGGTAGAAGCCGATGCCCAGGTCGCGCGCCGTGTCGAACAGCGGCTGCACGTCCGCGTTGGGCATCGTCTTTTCGAAGAAGCGGTCCACGGCCTCGGCGTCTTCCATCCAATAGCGCGGGAAGAACGTCGTCAGCGCCAGTTCCGGGAAGACGACGAACTCCGCCTGGCGGGCGGCCGCCTCGCGCATCATCTCGACCAGCCGGCGGACCACGGCGGCGCGGGTGTCGGCAAGGTTCACGGCGCCCATCTGGGCAACCGCCAAGCCCATTTTGCGGGCGGGGGTGGCGTGGCTCATGGTGTCAATCTCCTGGAAATTTCAGCGTGCAAGCATGCATGCGCGCATCGAAATCCGATAGCGGGCGCGGCGCCGGCGCGACTCGGGGCGTCGCGCGCGGCGGCGGCCGCTAAGGCGCTGATTGGATTGACGATTTACGGGAAGGGCTGCCCCGCGTCCGGGGGCCGGGCATAACGTCAGCTGATGGACGGCATGCAAACTGATATATAGGGTTTACCCTTTTCAGTCCGCACGGGAAGGCGGCTTAGAACGCCTTGAACGTCTTCAGGTGAATGCTGGTTTCAGTCGCCGAAATGCCCTTGAGCGTGCGCAGGCGGTCCAACACTTCGGACAATTGCTCGATGGTGGGCACGCGCAATTCGGCCAGCAGGTCCCAGCGGCCGTTGGTGTCGTGCAGGCCGGCCACGCTGGGTTCGCCCATCAGCAGGTTCACGATCTTGCGAGTCTCGTGGCCTTCGACGGCGATGCTCATCCAGGCCACGATGTCTTCGGTTTCGACCTCGGGGCGCAGCCGCACGGTATAGCCGACGATGATGCCCTGCTCTTCCAGCTTGCGGATGCGGTTGTCGATAGTGCCGCGCGAGACATCCAGCTTCTTCGCCAACGTGGCGACGGACAGGCGGGCGTTGGCGCGCAACAGGCCTAGCAAGCTTTGATCTAGCGTATCCATTGTTAAAAGTGCTAATTGTGGCTATCTTAATGCCAGAATATTAGCGTTTCGTGTTGAATGTTGTCACTATGAATTGGTTTGGCCGTCCGCCAGAATTTCTGTTCCATAACTCGGGGAGAAAATCTTGACGACACTGCTGACGACTTCGGACGTAGCCAACATCGTGGCCCTGCAGGGCCCGCGCAAGGTCTTCACCGACCTGCTGGACTATGTGCTGGCGGACTTTCTGCGATGGCAGGAATTCGATAAATGCGCACGCGTAGCCAGCCATTCCGCCAACGGCGTCATCGAACTGATGCCCACCGCCGACAACGAGCTCTACAGCTTCAAGTTCGTGAACGGCCACCCCGACAACCCGCTGGCCGGCCTGTCCACCGTGATGGCCTTCGGCGCCCTGGCGCAAGTCAGCACGGGCGAACCGCTGCTGATCAGCGAGCTGACCCTGACCACCGCCTTGCGCACCGCCGTGACGTCCGCCCTGGCCGCCCGCGCGCTGGCCCGTCCGGACTCCCGCACGATGGCCCTGATCGGCAACGGCGCCCAAGCCGAATTCCAAGCGTTGGCCTTCCATTACGTGCTGGGCATCGACACGCTGCACGTCTATGACGTGGACCCCGAGGCCACCCGCAAGCTGGAAAGCAACCTGGCCTCCGTCGCACCGTCATTGCGCATCATGCGTTTCGACGGCACGGCCCAGGCCGTCAAGGGCGTGGACATCGTCACCACCGTCACGGCCGACAAGGCCTACGCCACCATCCTGACCGCCGACATGGTCGAGCCGGGCATGCACATCAATGCGCTGGGCGGCGACTGCCCGGGCAAGACGGAACTGCATGCCGACGTGCTGCGCATGGGGCCGGTGTTCGTCGAATACGAACCGCAGACGCGGATCGAAGGCGATCTGCAGCAGATGCCCGCCGATTTCGCCGTGACGGAATTGTGGCGCGTCCTGACCGGCCAGCGCGGCGGCCGCCAAAGCGCTACCGACGTGACTATTTTCGATTCGGTCGGATTCGCGCTGGAAGATTTTTCGGCCTTGCGTTGGCTGCGCGACAGCGCGGCCCGGCACGCCATCGGCACCCGGATTGAAGTGGCGCCCCAATTGCAGGACCCCAAGAACCTGTTCAACGTGGTGCGCACGGCCCGTTGCGGCCAACCCGCCCTGGCGCAGGGATAGGCTCCCGCGGGTTTCACCAAAAAAGACGCCCGTTCCCGAGGATGGGCGTTTTTTCTTTAGGGGAGACGACCGGGTTGCGGTTACATTGCCTTACGCGCAGTTCTCCCTCTTCATAGGCGCGGTCAGCATACCCGTCACCCGATGTCACGTTTCCGAATTGCGGTTGTAGTCCTGTCGATGTCGACGCTGGGTTTCCTGGCGGGACTGGCGGCAGGACGCCTGATCGAAGTCGCCCAGGTCGACGACCGGCTTGCCCGGCACAATACGCGCCTGCTGGCGCAAGCCGTGCGCGTGGCCCAGGAAGGCCAGCGCCTGGTCCAGGCGGCGACGCACAGCACCGACCTGTGTTCGGATTCCGACATCGCCACCTTGCGGGTGCTGCTGTTCAACGCCACCTTCCTGCGCGACATCGGCCGGCTGCGCGACGGCATGCTGGTGTGTTCGGCCGCCTGGGGCGTGCTGGCGGCGCCCCACCCCTTGCCGCCCGCCGCGTTCACGACGCAGAAGGGCGTCTCGTTGTGGGTGGGGGCCGCCAATATCATCGACCGCCGGATCATCGGTGACATGGCGGCGCGCAACGACGTGGTCGTATTCACCGCGCCGGGCGCCTTCGACGGGTTGCCGGAGCCCGATTCCACGATCGATTCCCTGCTGGTGACCCGCGACGGCGCGCACGTCTTCCGCCGCTTCGGCCGCGCGGACGGCCTGGCGCTTTACCTCGGCGACAGCCCGTCCGAGGGCAGCTTGCGGGCCGAACGCCTGACCGCGGAGTGCGCGCCGCTTTCCGGCCCGGACACTTGCGCCGTGTCGCGCGTCAGTTCGCATGCCTGGTTCACGCTGCCGGCGCTGATCCTGGCGGGTACGGGCGCGCTCGCGGGCGGCTTGCTGGCGGGCCTGTGCGTGTTGTGGCGCCAGCAGTCCAAGAGCGTGCGCGCGGCGCTGCGCAAAGCCATCCGCCGCGGCGGCGTGCAGGTCCGCTATCAGCCGCTGCGCGAGCTTGCGACGCGCCGCCTGGTCGGCGTCGAGGCGTTGGCGCGCTGGCGTTCGCGCGACGGGTCGGCGGTGCCGCCGGCGTTGTTCGTGCCGCTGGCCGAAGAGATGGGGCTGGGCCGCGAATTGTCCCGCGTGGTGACGCAGCAGGCGCTGCGCGACCTGGCCGGCCGGTTGCGGGACGCCACCGGGTTCTACGTCAGCATCAACGTGTCGGCTGAAGACCTGCAGGACGACGCCTACCCCGATTTCCTGCTGCGCACGGTAAACGAGCAAGGCATCGCGCCGCCGTGCGTGGCGCTGGAGATCACCGAAGGTTCGCCCTTGTCGGACGGCCATGTGCGGGGCATCATCCAGACCTTGCAGCGGCAGGGGTTCCGGATATTGATCGACGACTTCGGCACCGGCAATTCCAATCTGAATTACCTGGCTGAAATGCAGGCCGATGCGATCAAGCTGGACCGCCGGTTCACGCAAGCGATCGGCGAGGAACCGGCAGGCACGCTCATCATCGACCACGTCATCGACATCTCGCGCGAGCTCGGCGTGGGGCTGATCGTCGAAGGCATCGAGACCGAAGCGCAGGCGCAGTACCTGTCGGCCCGCCACCCCGCGACGGTCGGCCAGGGATGGTTGCTGGGGCGGGCGGTGCGGCCGGAAGACATCCCGCTGGAGTGACCCGGGGCCCGTGATCCGGACCCGTATACTGGCGCCATGAAGCCAATGAACCGCGCCTTGCTGGCCGCTTCGCTGTTGTCCGCGATGGCCGCCTTGCGGCCCGCGCTGGGCGCAGCAGCCAGTCCAGCCGCCACCTCGCCCGCCACGGTTCAAGCCGACCAGGAAGCCCTCTCGCCCTTTCTTCGCCAGATGCAGGAGACGCATCGCCTGATGGCGGAAAAGGACTGGCCCGCCGCGGATGACGCCGCGGCCAAGGCGCTGGAGGCGGCAAGGGCGGATGAAAACCGCTACGAGGAATTCGATGCCATCGCCACGGTGGTCGGCCTGCTGCACCGGCAGCGGCGCTATGCCGACGCGCGCCGTGCCGCCGAAGCGCAGATCGCGATCTTCGACAAGCGCGACGCCAGCCAGGACGCCGTCTCGCAGGTGCTGGTAATGGCGATCCGCGAGGGCGCGGCGGCGGGTGAGGCCGCCGACGTGGCGCGCTTGCAGGAAAGGGTCTATGCGCAAGGCAACGTCTACCCCGGGCAATGGACGCGCGACGCTGCCGCGCACCGGCTGGACTATGCGCTGGCCGGCATGAGCCTGCCGCTGACGGCGGGCCGCTGGGTCCTTGTGAGTTTCAAAGCGGCAGACCAGCGCACGGACCGCGCGCAGCTGGACTACGTGCAGACGCTGGACGATGGCCGCGCCCTGACGGCCCGCGTGTGGATCGCGTATCGCGAAGACCTGCGCGCCAAGGACGCGGCCGCGCGCCAGCAGTCCCTGGCCAAGCGGATGGACGAGCCGGACGGCGATCAGGTGCCCGCGGCCGGCGTGCAATCCGCGCTGCCGGAACTGCCTTTCAACGAGGCGGCGCAGACCAGGCGCGCGGGGCAGATCGAGTACCCGCGCGGCGTGGGCATCGAAGCGGCGTGGACCGCCATGCGCGGCGATTGGCAAGTGGATGTGCGGGCCTCGTTTGCGAAGGACAATCAAGGCGAGGCCGTCGCGCAGTTGCACGAGTTGTTCGGCGCCATGTCCTGGGACCGCGACGTGCGCTTGTTCCGCGACAAGACCATGGCCGAGCAAAGCCGCGAGATCGAATCGTACTGGTCGATGGCGCGCGACTGGAACCAGGCGGCCGCGCTGGCGCAGGCGGCCATGCCGGACGCGGCGTTCCCGCTGGAGATCGCCCGGTTCAACACCGTGATGGGCCGCGCCGCCTATGGGCGTGGCGACTTGGCGGCGGCGCGCCGCGACCTGGACGTGGCGCTTGCCGCCTGGGCGCATGCTGGCAAGGCGTATCACGATGAATCGCTGTATCAGACCGCGCTTGATACGGCCGCGGACGTCGCTTACCGGCAGGGCCGGGAGCAGGACGCGGCGGCGCTGAGCCGGCGCTTCGTCGAATGGGTCGGCAACACCGGTTCGGACTGGTCGATGCCGCAGGAAAGCCGCGTGCTGCGCAATGCGGACACCGGCATGGCGCTGCCGCTGCGGCTGGGCGAATTCCGGCTGGAACCGATCGACCTGAATCGCTTCTATTACCGCAACCTGAAGACCGGCGAACAACTGGGCCTGGCGGTGGACCAGAGCGCGGCGGTGCCGGACGAGACATTGGAAGCGTCGATGCGGTCGTTCATCGAAGGCAAGCTTGGGCTGCGCGTCCTGGGCGTGGACACGTCGGCGTTTTCACCGCGCGCGCAGGCCGGCATGGGCGGCGAGCTGCGCGGCCGCAAGTGGCTGTTCCAGGTCGAGGCGAAACCCGACGACGGCCGCACGGTCAATCTGGATGGCCCGGCCGCCGCGCCGCCCGCCCAGATGGCGTTCTGGGTCGTGGACCGCGGCAACCGCCGGGCCATCCTGCGCGCGCCCTTGCCGGCGGGCGGCGCCGGTGCGGGCGCGGCGCAATTCGCGCAGACGCTGGCCTGGTAGCGGAATCGCTGTCAACCCCGCGGCGTCAAACCCGGGACGGCGCTTCCGCCGGCGGCGTGCCGTCATGGAACAGGCCTTTGAGCTGCGTGCGCAATTCAGGGGAATCCGTGTGCTTGTGCACCGTGGTGGCATGCTGCACGGCGGCTTCCAGCAGTTCGTCGTCGGAATCCGCCGCCAGCGCCACCGAGCAGTTCATTTCGCTCGGATATTCGCGGCAGTCGATGAATTTACGGGTCATGGCGTTCTCCCGGCACAGCGCGCCACAGGCGGCTGGCGTGAAGGGACATCCGACGCGCGGCGCGGAGGGCATCGGGTTCGATGGCGCGTCGCAGCGCACCCGATGGTCTGGAAAGTATAGGTCTGGCGGAGCGCGGCCGGGGCCGGGAATGCGGGGTCGGCCCCTCTTTGGCGACGGCTAGGCGGGGGGCGGCGATCCGGGTTCATCGGCGGGCGTCTCGTGCGCCACCGGCCGCCCCAGCAGGTAGCCCTGGAAGTGCGAGCAGCCCTCTTCCGTCAGGCGGTCCAGTTGCGCCGCCGTCTCCACGCCTTCGGCGGTGGTGGGGATGTCCAGGCTGCGCCCGATGCCGTTGATGGCGCGGATGATCGCCAGCGCCTCTTTGCTGGATTCGACGTCTTGCGTGAACGACTTGTCGATCTTGATCTTGTCGAATTCGAACGTGCGCAGGTAACCCAGCGACGAATAGCCGGTGCCGAAATCGTCCAGCGCCACCTTCACGCCCAGTGCCTTTAGCTGGTTCAGCGTATTCAGGTTGGTGGCGGAGTTGGCCAGCAGCACGGATTCCGTGATCTCCAGTTCCAGCCGGCGTGCCGGCAGGCCCGACTTGGCCAGGGCGGATTCCACCAGGGACACCAGCGCGCTGTTGGTGAACTGGGTGGCCGACAGGTTCACAGCCACGGTCTCGTGATCGTCCCAACGCATGGCTTCCTCGCACGCTTCGTGCAGGGTGAATGCGCCCAGCTCATGAATCAGCCCGGTCTCTTCCGCGATGGGGATGAAGTCGTTGGGCATGATCAGGCCCTTGGCCGGGTGCTGCCAGCGCATCAGGGCCTCGCGGCCCGTCACGCGCACATGGCTGACGTCCATGATGGGCTGGTAATGCAGTTGCAGCTGCTGACCCATGATGGCCTGGCGCAGGTCCATCTCCATGTCGTGGCGCTTGAGCGCCGCCGCCTCCATTTCCGGCTTGAAGAAGGCCAGGCAGTTGCGGCCGCGGCGCTTGGCCTCGTATAAGGCCATGTCGGCGTAGCGCAGCAGGTGGTCGGCCGAGCAGTCCGGGGCGTCAGCCAGCGCGATGCCGATGCTGACGCTGACGGGAACCGTGTGGCCGTCGATCTCGAACGGCTGGCGCACGGCTTCGATCAGGCGTTCCGCCATCCTGCGCACATCGTCCTGCTGGCCGATGTTGGGCAGCACGATCGCGAATTCGTCGCCGCCCAGGCGGGCCAGCGTGTCCTGCTCGCGCAGGCTCTTGGGCAGGCGCTTGGCCAGCAACCGCAGCAGTTCGTCGCCGAACGTGTGGCCCAGCGTGTCGTTCACGCTCTTGAAGTTGTCCAGGTCCAGGCACAGCACCGCGGCGGTGCGGCCGTCGCCGCGGCTGTTCAGCGCCTTCAGCAGCTGTTCGCGGAACAGCCGCCGGTTGGGGCTGCCGGTCAGCGTGTCGTGGTGCGCCATGTAGCGCACCTGCGCGTGGGCCGCGTTCTCGTCCGTGACGTCGTCGGAAATCAGCAGCACGTACCGCGAGCGGGGATCGCTGCTGTGGAAAACCAGGGTCTTGGTCCGCAAGGTGCGCATGCCGCGCGCGGTGGCCAGTTCCTCTTCCGCTTCGCGCAGCGTGCCGTCCGAGCGCAGCGCCTCGTTGGTCAACCGGTCGAAGAATTCGCAGACGGCGGCGGGCAGGCATTTCTGGGCGGTCTTGCCGATCATGTCGGCGCGGTCGGCGCCGAAGGTCGCCTCTGCCTGGCGGTTGGCCAGGAGGATGGTGCGCGACACGGCGTCCTGCACCAGCACGCAGGACGGGATGTGCGACACCACCGCGTCCAGGAAGCTCGATAGCGAGGTCAGTTCGGTGTTGTAGTGCTCGGCCAGTTCCTTGGCCCGCAGCACCTGCTGGTCGCGTTCCCGCCGTTCGGTATTGTCGCGGGTCACTTTCGCGTAGCCAATCAGCGCGCCGTGGTCGTCATGGATCGCGTCGATCACCACGTGCGCCCAGAACAGCGTGCCGTCCTTGCGCACGCGCCAGCCTTCCGCTTCGAAGCGGCCGTGTTCGAGGGCGTTGGCCAGGCCGCGCTGCGGCAGCCCCGCATCCTGATCGTCGGGGCTGTAGAAGCACGAGAAGTGCCGGCCCACGATTTCTTCCTGCGTATAGCCCTTGGCGCGCTCTGCGCCGGCGTTCCAGTTGGCGACAGTGCCATCCGGATGAAGCATGTAGATGGCATAGTCGACGACACCCTGCACAAGGTGCCGGTACATGACGTCGGAGTGGTCGATGATCATTGGATGTGGCGGGCTGGCGTGCCCGTCGCATGCATGTGATCGCGCGCGTGGGCGGTCCCGCGGAAAGACTGAGGGATATACGGCTTTACGTCGTATGGCCCGCAATATTTAACGCGTCGGCGCAGAAAACTCGAATCTTGCGAATGTTGTCGCGGAAACGCATTTCTTTGCAATGGCCGGCCTGCCGCCAGGCGCCGCCGGCGAGGCTGGCGGCCTAGGCGTAGGACGCGATGATGGCTTTGGATTCCACCAGCTCGCTGACGATCCAGTCTTCCACCAGCTTGACCTGACGGCGATGCCGCAGCGCCGGCCGGCGCACCAGGTAGTACGACACGCCGGTGGGCACCGCGCGGCGCAGCGGCACGACGACCCGGCCGTCCTGGATGGCCTGGTCGGCCAGCACGACGTCGGCGATGGCCACGCCCAGGCCCGCCTCGGCCGCGCTCAACGCCATGTCCAGCGCATCGAAATCCAGGCCGCCCCGCGTGAACAGTTCGATGCCGGTCTTCTCGGACCACGTGATCCAGTCCTGGTGGTCGGGCAAGGGGTGCAGCAAGGTGGACTCGCGCAGGCCGCGCTCGGGGTCGGCGGCGTCGATATGGCCCGGCGCGCACACCGGCACGATCCACTCGGCGTAGAGTTCGGTCGCGTCTTCGTGCGAAAAGTTGCCCAGCGCGTAGCGGATGCCCAGGTCCGAGTCGGTCTCGTCGGCCGTCATGTCGTTGAGCCGCGTGCGGACCACGACCTTGATCATCGGGTACTGCTCGTGGAAGCGCCGCAGCCGGGGGAAAAGCCAGCGCAGCGCGAAGGTGGGGATCACCCGCAGCGTGACGATGTCCTGGTCGGTGTGCGTGGGGTCGATGGCGTTGGCGATATGGTCGAACGCTTCCTTGACCGTCGTGGCCAGCTTGCGCCCGGCCTCGGTGATCTCCAGGCCGCTGTGGGTACGCAGGAACAGCGTCTGCCCCAACTGCTCTTCCAGGATGCGGACCTGGCGGCTGACCGCGCTTTCGCTGACGTTCAGGATCTGGGCGGCCTTCTTGACGCTGGTATGGGCCGCCACGACTTCAAAGCAGCGTAGCGCGTTCAGCGAGGGCAGGCGTCGGTGCATCCCGTTCTCCAGGGCGTTGGGGGTTAGGCTCGGCTCGGATCAAGGGGGACCGGCTAGCGTGCCGGCGGGACGATTCACCGGCTGCGCGGCTCGAGTATATTGCGCAGCCCTTCGCCGATGAAATTCACGCTGGTCACCGTCAACGCGATCGCGATGCCGGGCACGATCGCCAGCCAGGGCGCGGAGGTCAGGTAGATCTGCGCGTTGTTCAGCATGTTGCCCAGGCTGGCCACCGGCGGCTGGATGCCATAGCCCAGATAGCTGACATAGGATTCCAGCAGGATGGCGCGCGCCACGTTCAGCGTGGCGACGATGATGATCGGGCCCATGGCATTGGGCAGCAGTTCGACGACCATGATGCGCAGGCCCGAGGCGCCGGCGCTGCGGGCCGCCGCGGCATACTCCGTGTTGCGCAGCGACCGGTACTGGCCTTCGACCAGGCGGGCGACTTCCATCCAGCAGGTGGCCGAGATCAGGATGGTCGTCGAGACGATGCCGGGCTTGACCAGCATGGCCAGGGCCAGGATCAGGAAAATCGTCGGGAACGCCAGCATGGCGTCGACGAAGCGCATCAGCAGGGCGCCCACGAAGCCACGCCGGTAGCCGGCGATCATGCCCACGACGGTGCCGAACACCACCGAAATCAGCATCGCCGCGAAGCCGATTGTCAGCGAGATCCTGCCGCCGGCCATCAGGCGGGCCAGCACGTCGCGGCCAAGCTCGTCCGTGCCCAGCAGGTGTCCGGCGGACAGCGGGGGCGCAAAGCGGTTCAGCACGTCGATGTAGCTGGCGTCCAGCCGCAGGACGAGCGGCCCCGCGAAGCACAGCAGCACCATCAGGACAATGGTGGCCGCGCCCGCCGCGGCCAGCTTGTGGCGGGTCAGGGCAAGCCAGCCGGCATGCAGCGCGCCGGGCGGACAGTACGGCGTGCCCGCCGCGGCGGAGTCGGGGATTCCAGGGGCTTTCATCATGCTCAGTCCATCCGAATACGAGGGTCGGCGATGGCGTACAGCACATCGGCCAACAGCGAGCCCAGCATCACCATGATGGCGGACAGCATCAGAATGCCCATGACCACGGGGTAGTCGCGGTATTCCAGCGAATCGAAGAAAAGGCGGCCCATGCCGGGCCAGCTGAAGACCGTTTCGGTGATCAGCGCGCCGCCCAGCAAGGTCGGGAACTGCAGGCCGACGAGCGTGATCATGGGCAGCAGCGCATTGCGCAGCGCGTGCGACAGGATGATCGCCCGGCCGCCCGCGCCTTTTGCGCGCGCCGTGCGGATGTAGTCCTGCTCCAGGGTCTCGATCATGGAAGAACGCATGAAGCGCGCCCACACCGCGGTCTCGACCAGCGCCAGCACCATGACCGGCGCGATCATGTGGTGCGCCAGATCCAGGAACGAGCCGTCGCCGAACGTCTGCTGGTTGCCGGCCGGCAGCCAGCCCAGCTTGATGGAGAACAGGTAGATCGCCATCAGGCCGAACCAGAAAGTCGGGATGGACAGCGCGATCATCGCGCCCACCGACGACAGCGCGTCCATCAGCGAATGCCGGCGCACCGCGCCCCAGATGCCGATCATGCCGCCCAGCAGCGCGGCAATGACGGTGGATACCGCCATCAGCGACAAAGTCGCCCCGATATGCGAGCCGATGGTGGCCAGCACGCCGATGCCGTCGCGGTAGGATGCGCCCCAGTCGCCGCGCACCATGCGCAGCAGCCAGTCGCCGTACTGGATGAGGAAGGGGCGGTCCAGCCCCATGCTGCGCGTCAGGCGGTCGATATCCTCTTGCGCCATGTTCGACGATTGGGCCAGCTGCGACAACGGGCCGCCCGGCGACAGGTAGAGAATGCCGAATCCGATCAGCGATACCAACAGCAGCAGCACCAGGGACTGGCCGCCGCGCTTGAGCAGGTACTGGGTCATCTAGAGGCTCCGGCCCGTCAGCTTGCCCAATACCAGCTGCGCATGTTCCAGCAGTTGGATGAGCTGTTGATATTGTTCTCGTAGCCGACGAGCTTGTCCTTGACGGCTTCGATGATGACGGTCTGGGAAACGGGCAACAGCACCAGGTCGCTCCGGACGATCTCCTGGATCCGGTGGTAGATGCGTTTGCGTTCGTCCAGGTTGAATTCCCGGGTGCCTTGCTGCAGCAGCTGGTCCATTTCCGGGTTCTGGTACTGGTAGGTGTTCAGGCCGCTGCCGCCCTTGGCGGGAATCGATGCGCTGGAGAAGCGCGCGGTCACGTCCGGGTCGCTGCCTTGAAGGAAGTTGGACGCCACCATGACCGACTGGTATTGCGACTTCTGCCAGAAGTTGCCCCAGATGACGGCCGCCGGCATGTTCTCGATGGTCATCTCCACGCCGATCTGCCGCCAGTCCTGCATCAGCAGCTGCTGGGATTGTTCCCGCGCTTGCGCGCCCGCCGTCGTGGAATTGGAGAATGCCAGACGCTGGCCGTTCTTGACCCGGATGCCGTCGCTGCCCGGCACCCAGCCGGCCGCGTCCAGCAGGGCGCGCGCGGCCTGCGGGTCGTAGCGGTGGGCGGGCAGCGCGTCGTTGTAGGCCCAATGCCCTTTGGGCACATAGGATTCCGTCGGCAGCGGCCGGCCCTGATAGATGGCCTTGATGCGCGCTTCCTTGTTCATGCCCAGGTACAGGGCCTCGCGCACGGCCTTGTCCGCGAACGGCGCGAAGCCCAGGTTCAGCGCGACGTGTTCGATGAACGGGGTGGGTACCGGCATGATGCGCGCGCCGCGCAGCCTGGCCGCCTCTTGCTCGAAGCTGGGCTGGATGCCGGACAGCCCCAGGTAGTCGATCTGCCCGCTGCGGAACTGCGTATACAGCATCGTCTGGTCGGGGATGTACTTGAAGATGATGCGCAGCAGATAGGGGCCCTGGCCGTGGTAGGCCGGATTGCGTTCCAGCTGGATGTGGTCGCCGGCGCGGCGCGCGCCCCAGCGGAAGGGGCCGGTGCCCACGGGCGCCTGGTTGTAGGGCGCGGTATTCGGATCGGCGGCTGCGCTCAGGATGTGCTCGGGCACCATGAAGGTCTGGGACAGCACCGACATGTAGGGCGTGAAGCTGCTTTCCATGCGCCAGTGGATCTCGTCGTCCGCCACCACGGTGATGTCGCGCACCAGGGAATGGCCGACGCGGTTGCGGGCCCGGAACGCGGGGTTGTTGATCAGCTCCAGCGTGTACTTCACGTCGCGCGCGGTGAACGGCTTGCCGTCGTGCCAGGTGGCGCCGGTCTTGAGCTTCACTTTCCAGACCAGGCCGTCGGCCGACAGCCCGCCGTTTTCGACCGAAGGCACCTCGCGCGCCAGGTCCGCCACGGTGTTGCCCTGCGCGTCGATGAACCACAAGGTGCTGAACAGCTGCCACCAGACGCCCTGGTCGACTTCGCTGCCCGGCATCAGCGGATTGAATACCGTGGGTTCCTGCGAGATGCCGGCGATCACCTGGCCGCGCGGAGCAGCGGGCGGTGTCGGCGCCGATTGCGCCCAGGCGGGCGCCGCCAGCAGCGTGCCGGCGGTGGCCGACAGTTTCAGGAAATCGCGTTTGGAGAGCTTATGGTCGATCATGGCTTCCGTTTCCCCGTTGTGGTGTGCTTGTTTGTCTTTGCCGGATTCAGGCGGACCGGAGCGAATCGCGGTCGGGCGACAGCGCCTCGGGCGTCAGGCCGCGAGCCAGCAGCGCATCAGGCAGCGGCAAGCCCTGCGCCAGCGCCGCCACGGCCTGTCCCATCGCGGGCGACGTCAGCACGCCGCAGCCGCCCAGCGCCGCGTACCAGATGAACCCGGGGCTGTCGGCGCGCGCGCCGCAGACCGGATTGCGGTCGCGCACGTAGCTGCGCACGCCCGCCCAGACGCTGATGGGGCGCGGCACGCGCAACGACGTTTCCTGTTCGATGTTGTAGATGCCCTGCGCCACATCCAGCTCGTCCGGATAGACCTCGCCGGGGGCGACCGGCTGCGCGTCGGCGGGCGACCCCATGAAGCAGCCATGCTCCGGCTTGACGTACCACTGGTAGTCCGCGTTGCACACGTGCGGCCAGCGGGCGCCTTCGGAGCCGGGCCGCAAGGGGAAGGTGAAGGCGGTGCGCTTGTACGGCGTGATGCCGACGGGCGCCACGCCTGCCATCTGGGCGATGGCGTCGGCCCAGCCGCCCGCGGTGTTGACCATGACGCCGGCGGTGTAGTCCTCGTCTTGCGTGCGGATGCGCCATTTGCCTTCGTGGCGTTCGATGCTTTGCACCGGCGCGTTCACCGCCAGCACCGCGCCATTGCGCTTGGCGCCTTTCAGATAGGCCTGAAGCAGGGTGTTGACGTCGATGTCCTGCGCGTCGGTCTCGTGGACGCCCAGGTCGAACTTGTCGGCCAGCAACGCGGGGAACAGGGCCATGGCCTGCTCGCGGTCCACCCACTCCGCGGTGCCGCCCGCTTCTCCGATGCGCGCGTGCAGCTTGTCCAGCACCGCCTTCTGGCTATGGCGGCCCAGCGTCAGGCTGCCGCGCTGCTCGATCAGGGGAAGATCGGCGAAGCCGGCCGGCGGCGCGTGGAAAAACGCCCGGCTGGCGGCGGCCATGCCGCGCATCTGGTCGGCCGAAATGCCGACCGTGAACTGGCCGGCGGTGCGGCCCGAACTATGGAACCCGAAATGCGGCTCTTGTTCGATCAACGCCACCTTCGCGGTCCGGGAAAGGAAGTAGGCGGCCGCGGCCCCTGAAATCCCGCCGCCGACAATGACAACATCCATGTGCATCCTGTATTCCCCTTTCATCTGGAAAGCCGCTGGTTCTGCGCCGCGGCGCCGGGCTGTTCCCGGAATGACCCGATTGAATCCCAACGCCTTCGGCAGTGTCGAGTCGAATAAATGGAATCGAAACCGCAATAATCTGCACCGGGTCCGGGCTTGCCCGCGCGCAGGGGAAAACGCTACGGGAAAACCATGACCGCGCTGCACCCCTGTCTTGCGCTGCGCCGGGCCCGCCATCCGCCGTCGTTCTATTAATTGCATCCAGCCCTCGATTTTTTGACATCGACGGGGCAACGCCTTTTGCGCGATCCTGCTCGCCAATGAAGCACTCCTGGATGAAAACCGACATGAACGACAACACGCGTCAACGCAGCGGCCGGCAAGCCATCTACTCGGGCAGCGAGTATGAACGCACTTACAGCTATGCGCGCGCCGTCGCGCTGAACGGCCACGTCCGCCTGTCCGGGACGACGGGCTACGACTATGTCGCCGACGTGCTGGCCGACGGCGCACGGGCGCAGACCGAGCAGATCTTGCGCAATGCCCAATTCGCGTTCGAGCAGGCCGGCGCGTCGCTGCGCGATGTGGTGCGGGTGCGCATCTACATCGCCCGGCCCGAAGACTACGACGCCGTCATGGACGTGTATGCGGAGGCATTCCGCGGCGTGGACCCGGCGTGCACGACCGTGCAGGCCGGATTGTTCGACCCCGCTATCCGGGTCGAGATCGATATGGACGCCATCGTCGATGCCGCCGCTTAACCTGTTGCGCCACGCGCCGGCGGACGCGGTATCGCGCCTGCTGGACAGGTCCGAGCCGCTGCCGGCCATGGCCGATGTCGTCATCATCGGCGGCGGCATCATGGGTTGCAGCGCTGCCTGGTACCTGACCCGCGCCAACTTGAAAGTGGTGCTGCTGGAAAAGAACCGGATCGCCTCGCAGCAGTCGGGGCGCAACTGGGGTTTCGTGCGGTCGCTGTGCCGCGATCCGGCCGAGCTGGCGCTGGCCGCCCAGGCCTTGTCGCTTTGGCCCGGACTGCGGGCGGAACTCGGGCATGAGACGGGCTGGACGCGCAGCGGCTGCCTGTTCCTGTGCGCCGACGAGGCCGAACGCCGCTCCTACGAGGCGTGGCTGGCGGAAGCGGGCGGCAGGGTCAGCGACACGCGGATGCTGAGCGCCGACGAGGTCGCGGCGCGGTTTCCGCGGGTGTCGCCGCGCACCGAAGGCGGCATCATCGCCGAATCGGACGGGCAGGCGGAACCCACGCTGGCGACGCTGGCGTTCGCCCGGGCGGCCATCGGCGCTGGCGCGGTGGTGCTTGAGGATTGCGGCGTCAGCGCGCTGGACGTCGCGGGCGGCAGCGTGCGCGGCGTGCAGACCGAGCACGGTCCGGTGCGCGCGCCCATCGTCATCTGCGCGGCAGGCGCGCAGACCTTCCGCCTGCTGCAGGGGCTGGATGTGCAGCTGCCCCAGAAGGTCGTGCGCAGCACGGTGTCGCTGACGGCGCCCCTGCCCCCCATGGGCTTGCCTTGCTTTGTCGGGTACGGGCTGGGCCTGCGCCAGCGCCCCGACGGTTCCTGCATCATCGCCACCGATGCCGGCACGGATATCGACCTGACGCTGGATTCCCTGCGCGCCTCCCGCTATTTCCTGCGCGAAGTGGTGCGCAACCACAAGGGCTTTTCGTTCCGGCTGGGCAAGCCCTTCGTCAACGACCTGTACACCCGGCTGTCCGTGCCAAAGTCGGATTGGGCGATCAAGCCCCGTGACCCCGAGATCGCGCCCAACACGCACCGCGTGCGCGACAACCGCAAGCGCTTCGCGGAATTGTTCGCGGGAATGCCGCCGGTCGACATCGTCAAGTCCTGGGCCGGGAACATCGACGTGATGCCGGACGCGCTGCCGGTGATCGATGCGGCCTGGCCGGCTGCCGGCCTGATCATCGCCACGGGCTTTTCGGGGCATGGCTTCGGGCTGGGCCCCGCGGTGGGCAGCACGCTCGCCGCGCTGGCGCGCGGCGTCGAACCCAAGACCGACCTGGCGCCGTTTTCGGCTGACCGTTTCCTGCGGGGGGCGTATTCGCGCCCCTACGCGGCCATCTGATACCCGGAGCAATGATGTCCGATACCGCCCTGCCCACCCCCAGCCATGCAGAACTGCAGCGCATCGCCGCCGGCCTGCGCCTGCCCGACCGCGCCTTCATCGACGGCGACTGGTCGGCGTCCGACAACGGGGCGCTGATCGAGACCGCCAATCCCGCCACCGGCGCCGTGCTGAGCACGCTGGCCCATTGCGGCCAGAAGGACGTGGACCGCGCGGTCGCGGCGGCGCGGTGGTCTTTCCGCAGCGGCGCGTGGTCGCGCTGCGCGCCGGAAAAGCGCAAGGAAGCGCTGCTGAAGCTGGCGGCGCTGATCCGGCGCGACGGGGTCAGGCTGGCCGTCATGGAAAGCCTGGAAAGCGGCAAGCCCATCCGCGACTGCCTGCGCGAAATCACGCAGGAAGTCCCGGCCATCTTCCAGTGGTACGGCGAACTGGTGGACAAGAGCTACGGCCACGTCGCGCCGACGGGGCAGGAAGACTGCGCGATGGTCGTGCGCGAACCGATCGGCGTGGTGGCGGCCGTCCTGCCCTGGAACTTCCCGCTGCTGATGGCGACGTGGAAGCTGGCGCCGGCGCTGGCCAGCGGCTGCTCCGTCATCGTCAAACCGGCCGAAGAGACGTCGCTGACCGCCCTGTCCCTGGCGGCACTGGCCATCGAAGCGGGGATCCCGGCGGGCGTGCTGAACGTGCTGACGGGGCCGGGCGAGACCACGGGGCGCTTGATCGGCCAGCATCCCGACATCGACGCGGTGTCGTTCACCGGCTCCACGGATGTGGGGCGTCTCTTCCTGCAGTATTCGGGCTCCAGCAACCTGAAGACGGTGGGGCTGGAGATGGGCGGAAAAAGCCCCTTCATCGTGCTTGACGACGCGGACCTGACCGAAGATCTGATCGACAATGCCGTGATGGCCGCCTTCTGGAATGGCGGCCAGAATTGCTCTGCCAACATGCGCCAGCTGGTCGCGCGGTCGCGGCAGGACGCCTACGTGGAGAAGATCATCGCCCGCACCAAGCAGATCGTGATCGGAGACCCCTTGAATCCGGCCACCGACATGGGGCCGCTGATCTCCGCCGGCCAGCGCAACCGCGTGCAGGCCTATGTGGCCAAGGGCATGGAGGAAGGCGCACGCCGCGTCCTGGAAGCCGCCGGCGCGCCGGGCGGGCGGGGCCATTATCTGGGCCCCACCGTCTTCGCCGACCTGCGCCCGGAAATGACCATTGCGCGCGAAGAGATCTTCGGGCCGGTGCTGGGCGTGCTGCCGGTAGACAGCATGGACCAGGCGCTCTCGATCGCCAACGGCACTGATTACGGCCTGCACGCCACGGTCTACACCCGCGACCTGGACCGCGCCATGTACTTCGCCCGCCGCCTGGAGTGCGGCACGGTCGCGGTCAACGGCTTCACGGAAGGCGATATCAAGACGCCGTTTGGCGGCTACCGCCGGTCGGGGTCGCAGGCCCGCGACAAGGGCCTGGAAGCCATGGCGCAATACCAGCAGATCAAGACGATCTGGCTGCGCCTGTCCGCCATGGGGCTGAACGCGTGAACGCGCCCGTGCTTCGCGTCGCCGGCCTTCACACCCGGTTCCGGGTGCCGGGCGGGTGGAAGACGGTCGTCAACGGGCTGGACTTCGAGGTGGCGCCTCGGGAGACGCTGGCCGTCGTGGGGGAATCGGGGTCGGGCAAAAGCGTCACGGCCATGTCCATCATGCGCTTGCTGGACCCGCGCGACACGCAGCTGTCGGGCAGCGTCATGCTGGACGGCCGCGACCTGCTGGCCTTGCCTGAACGCGAGATGCGCAAGATCCGCGGCGCGGATATCGCCATGATCTTCCAAGAGCCCATGACCAGCCTGAACCCGGTGCGCACCATCGGCTTCCAGGTGGGCGAATCGCTGATGCTGCACCGGGGCCTGGATTGGGCCGCGGCGCAGGCCGAGGCGCTTCGCCTGCTGGAGAAGGTGCGTATCCCGGCGGCGGCGACGCGCTTGAAAGACTATCCGTTCCAGCTGTCGGGCGGCATGCGCCAACGCGTCATGATCGCCATGGCGCTGGCCTGCCGGCCCCGGCTGCTGATCGCCGACGAACCCACCACGGCGCTGGACGTCACGATCCAGGCCCAGATCCTGGCCCTGATCCGCGAATTGCAGCAGGACGACGGCATGTCGGTGCTGTTTATCACGCACGACATGGGCGTGGTGGCGGAAGTGGCGGACCGCATGGTGGTGATGTGTGGCGGAGAGCAGATCGAATGCGGCGCCACCGCTCGCATTTTCGATGCGCCCGCCGAGCCCTATACCCGCGCCCTGCTGGCGGCCGTGCCGCGCCTGGGCGCCATGAAGGCCGTGGCGCGTCCGCTGCCGTTTCCGGCTATCGACCGGCAGACGGGCGCGAAGACGCCCGCCGCCGAGGCCGCCGACACCGTGCGCGCGGACGTCCCGCCCGCGCTGGAGGTCCAGGGCCTGACGATGCGCTACCGCATGGGCTCCGGCCTGCTGTCGCGCGACCGGGGGATGGTGCATGCGGTCGAGAACGTGTCGTTCAGCGTGCAGCCCGGCGAGACCCTGGCGCTGGTGGGCGAGTCGGGTTGTGGGAAGTCCACGATCGGCCGCAGCATCATGAACCTGCTGACGCCGACCTCGGGCCAGGTGCGGGTCAACGGCCACGATATCCACGCCGCCGGGCGGCGCGACCGCGGCGCCATGGCGCGCCATGTGCAGATGGTGTTCCAGGACCCTTTTTCCAGCCTGAACCCGCGCAAGACCGTCGCGGCGGCCGTGGCCAGCCCGTTGATCGTGAACAAGGTCTGCAAGGGCGACGCGCTGCGCGCCCGCGTCGCCGAACTGCTGGCCTGCGTGGGGCTGGACAGCGACGCCGGCCGCCGCTATCCACAGGAATTCTCCGGCGGGCAGCGGCAGCGCATCTGCATCGCCCGCAGCCTGGCGCTGGGCCCGTCGCTGCTGGTGGCCGACGAAGCCGTGTCCGCGCTGGATGTGTCCATCAAGGCGCAGGTCATCAACCTGATGCTGAAGCTGCAGCAGGACATGGGGCTGGCCTATCTGTTCATCTCGCACGACATGGCGGTCGTCGAACGCGTCAGCCACCGCGTGGCGGTGATGTACATGGGCGAAATCGTCGAAATCGGCTCGCGCGCCGCGGTGCTCTACGACCCGCAACATCCCTATACCCGGCGCTTGCTGGACGCGGTGCCGGTGGCCGACCCGGGGGCGCCGAGGGCGCCGCGCAACCTGGCCCAGGACGAGATCCGGCACACCTTGCGCCCGCCCGGCTACACGCCGCCCCAACGGCGCTACCAAGAGGTCGCGCCAGGACACTTCGTGATGCGGGACGACTAAAGCCGCGCATGCCGCGCGCTGTTCGACCGCCCCGATGAATCATTCAAATCCGGAATCCGCCATGCCCATGACTCCCGCCCTCAAATCGCACCTGATGCGGTTCTACGACGGCACCCTGCTTCCCGACGAACTGACGCTGGCGCTGTCCAGCGACCCCGGCTGGTTCGCCTCCGACACCGTGGCGCGCGGCCAGCGCGTGCGCGACCTGCCGCTGCGGCCCGGCGGCCTGCCGGCCTTGCGCATCCAGGACCAGGGGCGCGTCTTCGACCTGTACGACTATCTGGCGGTCAACGGCGTGGCCGGACTGCTGGTCATGAAGGACGGGCAGGTCGCGTTCGAGACCTACCAGCGCGGCATTGCGCCGGAGACCCGCTGGAACTCGTGTTCGCTGGCCAAGTCAGTGGCGGCCACGCTGGTGGGCGTGGCGCTGAAGGAAGGCCTGATCGATTCGCTTGACGACCCGGTGACGAAGTACGCGGAGCTGGGCGGCGTCTACCGCGAGGTTTCGTTGCGCCAGATGCTGCGCATGTGCTCGGGCGTGCAATGGAATGAAGACTACGGCGATCCGGCCTCCGAACGCCGCCAGCTGCTGGACATCCAGACCCGTTGGCAGCCGGGCGGCATCCGCGAGTTCATGAAGGGCCTGCCGGCGCGCCAGCCCGCCGGCCAGGCGTGGGCCTACAACACGGGCGAATCGTATCTGCTGAGCGCGGTGATGGAAGGCGCGACGGGAATGCGCTTGGTCGATTACCTGCATTCCCGGCTGTGGTCGCGCATCGGCATGGAGTCCGATGCCACCTGGTGGGCGGAATGCCCCGGGGGCATGACGATCTCGGGCAGCGGCATGAACGCGACGTTGCGCGACTACGCGCGCTTCGGGCAATTCGTGCTGGAAGGCGGGCAGGTGGACGGCGACCGCCTGCTGCCGGACGGCTGGGTGGCGCAGGCGGGCGCGCCTTACCGCATCGGCGACACCGAGATCCCGTACGGCTACATGTGGTGGGTGCCGGAACTGAAGGACCCCGCCCTGGCGGGCGCCTTCCAGGCCGAAGGCATCTATGGCCAGTTCATCCACATCAATCCGGCGCACAATCTCGTTGCCGTGGTGCTGAGCGCGCGCGGCAAGCCCAGCTACAAGAAGCGCGTCGAGATCAACGACGACGCCTTCTTCGCCGCGCTGGCCCGGGCGTTCTGACCGCGCCTTCGCGCAAGACCGGCTGGCGCTACAGCTTCACCCGCTGTTTCAGCGCCTGCGCGATCATTCCGATATCGATGTCTTTGCCGGGGTTCTTCTGGCAGAAGTCGTACAGCACCGCCACATAGGCGTTGCCCATCAGCTTGGTGATGGCGCCGGCGGTAGTGGCGGCGATGGTGCCGCCCACCGCGCTGCCCGCGCCCGGGATGAACTTCAGCATGCTCGACACGACCGAGCGCCCGATCAGCGTGGCGGCGGACGCGCCCAGCGTGGACGTCACCAAGGTCGTGATCGCGGTGGTGTCCAGCTCCATGCCGAACGTGATGCCGATCTTGGCGATCATGCCCACCTGGATCGGCACCAGCGCGAAAGCGTCCGAGAACGGAATCGGCGCGGCGGCGGCCGACGCGGCCAGGCCCGCCGCGATGTTCACCTCTATCTCAGCCCGCTTTTTTTTTACTTCCAGGGCCTTCTTGTTGCGCGTGGACAAGGCGTTGGCGTAGGCGCGCTGCTGGCCTTCGGGGATGAACTCGGCCGTGACCCCGATCAGCGTGTCCAGCCCCATCGGCGGCAATTCGGCGTCCAGCTCTTCGATCCATTCCGGCAGCGCGCGCACCGCGACGACATCCTTGGCGCGCGGCAGCAGCTTGCGCGCCTCGTCCACGAAGGGGCTGTTCTTGCGGGCCTTGGTCAGCACGGCGATGACGGGGATGCCGGCGTTGGCCAGCATGTCGCACAGTTCGATCTCGGCGTCTTCGACGCGGTGGCTGCTGTCCTGGATGCAGAGCCACGCCACATGCAGGTGCTTGTCCTGGTCGTCGGACGCGGCGCGTTCCTGGATCAGGTCGGTCAACTGCTGGCGCGAGCGCGCGTAGTCGCCGACCTCCAGGCCGCGGGTATCGATGATGGTGAGCGGATGGCCGGGCTTGCTGTAGGCCTGGGTGGACTGGGTGACGGGCTTGCCCGCGCCGGTCTTGGCCAGTTCGCCGCGGAACACCGCATTGATCAGCGTGCTTTTGCCCACGCCCGTCTTGCCGGCGATCAGGATGTTCACGCGGCCGGCGCCGCGGGTCGCCGTGCTGATGGCATCGGCGATGGCGTCCTGCAGGGCGGGTGAGTCGGGGCGGAAGGGGTTCATCGGTCGATGGCGGAAAAGCCGGTTGGAGATGGGGGAACGATATCAGATGCGTCCGATTTGCGTGCGCTTATCGGATTTTGCACGCGGCTTGGGAGAAGATCCTGGTGCGCCTTGATGCGCGGGACGTTCATAACAATAAAACCGGGGGGCATATGAACCAGGCGGGTTCGCAGTTGCGGCGCGGCTTGAACGCGCGGCACATTCGTTTCATGGCGTTGGGGTCGGCGATCGGCACGGGGCTGTTCTATGGATCGGCGGGCGCGATTCAGCGCGCGGGGCCGTCTGTGCTGCTGGCTTATCTGATTGGCGGGGCCGCCATCTTCCTGACGATGCGCGCGTTGGGCGAAATGGCGGTCAGGACGCCGGTGTCGGGGTCGTTCGGCCACTACGCTACGCGCTATCTGGGACCCTACCTGGGTTTCCTGACCGGCTGGAGCTACGCGTTCTCGATGCTGATGGTATGCCTGGCCGACGTCACCGTGTTTGGCCTGTACATGGGCTTCTGGTTCCCGGACACCCCGCGCTGGATCTGGGTGCTGGGCATCGTGCTGGTGATCGGCGGGCTGAACCTGTGTTCCGTGCGGGTCTTCGGCGAGCTTGAATTCTGGTTGTCGCTGTTGAAGGTCGTGGCCATCGTCGCCATGATCTCGGCGGGCTTGGGGGTGTTGCTGGCCGGGATCCAGCCCGGCGGCACCGTGGCGGCGGGCGCATCGGGCTTTTCCAACTTGTGGCGGCACGGCGGCTTCTTCCCGAACGGCGTGCAGGGCATGATCGCATCGTTCTCGGTCGTGATGTTCGCGTTCGGGGGCATCGAAGTCATCGGCATGACGGCCGGCGAGGCCCGCGATCCGCAGCGCATGATCCCCCGCGCGATCAACTCGGTGCCGCTGCGCATTCTGCTGTTCTATGTGCTGACCCTGACAGTGCTGATGGCCATTTTTCCGTGGCCCGGCATCACCGGCGACAGCAGCCCCTTCGTGCAGATATTCAGCCGCTTGGGGCTGGATTCGGCGGCCACGGTATTGAACCTGGTCGTGATATCGGCCGTGATATCGGCCATCAACAGCGACATCTTCTCCACGGGACGCATGCTCTACGGCATGGCCGCCAACGGCCAGGCGCCGTTGGTGTTTTCGCGGTTGTCGCGTTTCGGCGTGCCGTGGATGACGGTGCTGGTGATGGGCGTGGCTTTGCTGGGCGGCGTGGTGCTGAACTACCTGCTGCCCGGCCAGCTGTTCATGGCCTTCGCGTCGATGGTCACGTTTTCGGTCGTATGGGTATGGCTGATGATCCTGTTGTCGCAAGTCGCGATGCGGCGCGAGCTGAGTGCGCCCGAGGCCGCAGCGCTGCAATTCCCGGTGCCGTTCTGGCCTTACGGGCAGATCCTGGCCATTGTCTTCATGCTGTTCATCTTTGTCGTGCTGGGCGTGTTTCCGGACACCCGCCTGGCGCTCTTCGTCGGCGCGGGCTGGCTGGCCCTGCTGACCGTGGCGTATTGGCTGTGGGGTCGGCCGAACCGTTCCGGCGGCCCGCAGCCGTCATCCCGGAATCCGTGATTTTCAGGAGGAACCCATGTTGCCGAACCATCATGAATTCGAACTTCCCGCCTTGATGATCCAGGCCTTTCAGCAAGATGGCGCGATCTGCGTGCGCCAGTTGTTCACGCCTGACGAAGTCGCGCTGTTGACGCGCGGCATCGAATCGAACCTGGCGGCGCCCAGCCCGCGCGCCAAGGTCGCCAGCAGTGCGGACGACCCTGGCTGGTTCTTCGAGGATTTTTGCAATTGGACCGAGAACGACGACTACCGCCGGTTCATCTTCGACAGCCGCGTGGGGTCGGTGGCCGCGCAACTGATGGGCTGCCCAAGCGCGCGCCTTTATCACGACCATCTGCTGGTCAAGGAGCCCAACACGCGCCAGCCGACCCCCTGGCATCAAGACCAGCCCTATTACAACGTGGAAGGCAGGCAGAACTGCAGCATGTGGATGCCGGTGGATCCGGTGGCGCGCGAGTCCACGCTGGAGTTCGTGGCAGGGTCGCATCGGGGGCCGTGGCTGATGCCGCGCACGTTCCTGGACAATCAGGCACGCTGGTTCCCCGAAGGCAGCCTGGCGGATCTGCCCGACATCGAAGCGGACCGTTCGGCCTGGAACATCCTGGGCTGGGAACTGCAACCGGGCGACGCCGTGTTCTTCCATATGCTGACGCTGCACGCCGCGGGTGGCGTGGGCGGCAACCGGCGCCGGCGCGCGTTTTCGCTGCGCTTCCTGGGCGAAGACATGCGGCATGCGCCGCGCCCGTGGCGCACCTCGCCCGAGTTCCCGGGGCTGGCCGAATGCCTGCCCGCCGGGGCGCCGTTGGCGCATCCGCTATTTCCGGTGCTGTGGCCCAGAAACGGCGCCTGATCCACTTTCAATCCCCTGTCGCTTTGGAGCAAAACGTAATGGGACGTACGGGCGCGGCATGTGCCGCGCCGGCGCCGGGGGTGTGCGATAACCGGTGTAGATGCACGGAAATGGTGCGGATTCGAATGTTGGGAACGCCTTTGTTCCGGAATGTGGGATGGCGCATTCCGGCCCGGGAAAAGCGGGTAAAAAGGGGCGGGAACAGTGTCCTTCAACGCTGTTACATATCAAATGTTTCGAACGCGCCTTTGACGAAGTGGCCTGCGTAGAATCGGCCGCTCGTAAGGTTTCGCCGCGCTTTCAGCGGCACCGTTCATGCCCCGCGTTGCCCTCGTTCCTCGCTTGCTTTGCTCGCGCCCTTTGACCAAGGGCTTCCGATATTTTTACCGCTATACGCGCCCCGGGGCCTTTCGGCACAACGAGACGCTGTGGCCACTGGTGAAAGTTCGGCGCGACGGCAGCGAGCGGTTGGTGGGATGCGAGCTGGTGGGCGTGAAGGGGCCTCGGACGTTGCCCATGGACGAGGTGCCGCGCGACATCAGCGGCGACGCGCACCTGATCCTGAGCGGGCCGTCGGTGGCGCAGATCGACTACGCGCAATGCCGGCTTGGCGCCGTCATGGGCGTCAACGGTTCCGTCGCGCTGCGCCGTCAATATCCAACGCTGCGATTTCACTACTACGCGATGCTGGACGCCGGATTCGTCAAGCGGCGGCGCGACCTGGTGGCCGATGTGCTGTCGCAGGATCTGCTGCTGTTCGTAACCCCCGAGGTGTACCGCTGGATCGCCTTCCTGTTCGCCGCGGACGCCATCCGTTGCCGCATTGTGTTGTTCGAAGAAGTGCATCAGCGCGCCCTGCAGGCGCGGGCAAGCCCCGACGCCCTTGAGGCGCAGTTGGCCGGCGACCCCGAGCTGGTGCTGTTCGACGCCCGCAATCCGCAGCATGCGCACGGCTTCAGTTTGAATCCCGCGCGCGGACTGTTCGGCGGCGGCACCGTCGCTTATACCGGGCTGCAGCTGCTGGCCTGGATGGGCGCCCGCACGCTGTACCTGCATGGCCTGGACCTCACCGCCAGCGCCGGGCCGCGTTTCTACGAAAGTGCGGGCGCGCAACTTGCCACGGCGCTGGACCGCCAATTCGCGGGTCATATCGAACCCGCGTTCCGCCAGGCCAGCCGGCTGCTCGGCGCGCGCGGCGTCAAGGTCTACAACCTGTCGCCGGGCAGCCGCCTGGGCGACGACGTGTTCGAAAAGCGCCATTGGAGCTGTTTGCTCAATCAAGCGGAATCCCCGGCTTCCCCGCATCTGCTCTCGGGCCTGACATCATGAAGATCCTCTACACCAACTTCCATCAGGGCGACGGCGGCGGCCACACGACCTATGTCATGTCGCTGGCGCGCATGCTGCGGCAGCGCGCCCAGATCACCGTTGCCGCGCCCCGCAGCAGCCGCCTGCTGGCCGAAGCGCACGCCTTGCCCGGCGTGCACTCGATCGACCTCGAATTCAAAGGCCGGCCGTTCCAGCAATTGAGCGCGCTACGCCGCCTGCGCGCACTGCTGCGCAAGGAACAGTTCGACGTGATCCATGTAAACGGATCGGCCGACCACCGCCTGTGCATGCTGGCCACGATCGGCATGGGCGCCAAGCGCCCGTTCATCGTCCTGACGCAGCACACCGACCGCACTGCAAACAGCCTGGGCGTGCGCATGCGCGCCAAATGGGGCACGAACCGTGTCATCTGCGTCTGCGGGCATACGTTCCGCCGCATGAAGGATTCCGTGTTCCGCGACGAAGACCTGCGCGTCGTGCACAACGGCGTCGACACCGCGCAGTTCCGGCCGGCCAGCGCGCAAGATGCGCGGCAGGCGCGTGCCGACCTGTTGCCCGAGGCCATGCGCCGCCGGCTGGTGATCGGCAGCAACGCCGGCACGGCCAGCTACAAGAACTGGCTGGACATGGTGACTGCCGTGTCGCTGCTGCCCGACTATCTGCGCGATCAGGTCGTGATCCTGATCGCCGGCAAGGAGCCCGACGACGGCCAGCGCCAGCGCGTGGCTGACCTGGGCATGACGGAGCAAGTGGTGTTCACCGGCCTGCTGGAAGACGTCGGGACCTTCCTGTCCGCATTGGACGTCGGCTTCGTGCTGTCGTCGCGGCTGGAGACGATTTCGTTCGCCTGCCGCGAAATGATGGCGTCCGGCAAGCCGGTCATCGTCAGCAAGGTGGGCGGGCTGACCGAGAACGTCACGGACGGCCGCAACGGCTGGGTGGTGCCGCCCCATTCCGTAGGCAGCGTGCTGAAGACCGTGACCGAAATCCTGAAGGACCGTGATGTCGTGGCGCGGATGGGCATCGAGGCGCGCAACACGGCGCAGCGGGAATTCTCGCTGGCGCAGTTCGTCGGGCGTACGGAAGCGGTCTATCAGGAAGGCCGGGCGGGGCCGCCCGGCCAACTGCGGTTGATGTCCTGAAAGAACGGCCGGGCCCGCGGCGCGATCACTCGCTGTAGGTCTTGGTGCTGTACAGGCTGACGGGCAGCAGATTCAACACCGGCAGGCCGGACACCGGGTCCTTGGCCTGCTTGTCGACGTAGCTCTGCAGCACGTCGGCATCCAGCACGCCGATGTCCTGCCGGCGCGCGGCGGGGACGTTGGCCAACGTCTTGTAGCCGTCGCCGCCGGTGGCGTTGAAGCTCAGCACGAACAACTTATAGCTGCGGGCGGCATCCAGCGGCAGCCAGTTGCCGCTGGCGGCGTCCCGCACTTCGATGTTCGTCACGCGGCTGCCCTGGGCTTGCGCGGCGTTCACGTCCCAGCGCAGGCCGCCGGCGTAGGGGTACGGACCCGTCGAACCGCCCGGCCCGTAGACGGCCTGCATGCCGTCTTCCAGCATGCTCTTGACCTCGGCGCCCGTGATGTCCAGGCGCCAGAGCATGTTGCCGAACGGCACGACTTCGATCACGTTGGCCGCCGTCACGTTGCCCAGCAGGGGCACGCGTACGCCGCCGCCGCTTTGCAGCGAAATGTCGGCGCCGCCGTAGTTGGCGTTGGCCACGTCCAGATAGGCTTGCGCCACCAGTTGCTGGATGTCGCCGCCGCGCAAACTGACGCTGCCCAGCGTGTTGCACGCCGCGCTGGAGCGGCTGTAGTCGCGCGAACCGGGGCCACCCGGCACGCGGCGCGAGCACAGTTCCTGCGGCACCGAGGCGACCAGGCTGGCGCTGAAGGCGTCGACACGGGTCTTGAAGGGCTGCAGCACGGCCGTGGCTTGCGCGTCCGGTTGCTGGGTGCGCAGGAAGCCGCTGGCGGCGACATCCGCCAGGATGGCGGCCTTGTCCGCCGGGGCGGGCGCGGCGCCGGCGAGGGTGAACGTGTCGCCCATCAGCACGTGCGGCGTGCCGGCGCAAGCCGTGACGTCGCCGTTGGCGTCGAAGCTGACCTTCAGTTCACCGACCACTTGCGAGTATTCCCAGGCCTGCACCAGGCACACGCGCTTGCCGTCCTTGTTCTGAAGCACGGTCGGGTAGGCGCCCGCGGGCGAGCCCACGCCGTACGCCGTCATCGTGTCGGGACCCAGCAGCGTGTGGGAATCGCCGCCTACCACCACATCCACGCCGCTCAGGTTCGGGATGATCTGTTTGTCGTAGTCGTAGCCGATGTGGCTCATCACCACGATCTTGTTCACGCCCTTGGCGCGCAGCGCATCGATCTGCGCCTGCGCCGCCGCCGTCTCGTCGGAGAACAGCGTGCCGGCGTCCGGGCTGGACGACTGCTGCGTCTTGTTGGCGATCGTCAGGCCGACGATGCCGATGGGCTGGCCGTCGCGCTGCAGCACGATGGAAGGCTTGACCAGGCCGGGCGCGCGCGACGGATTCAACGCCGAAGCGGCGGCGAACGTCACGTTGGCGCTCAGCAGCGGCGTCTGGCAGGCGCCGGCATGCAGCAGGTCGATGAAGCGCTTCAGGCCGCTGTCGCCCTTGTCGAACTCATGGTTGCCGAGCGTCATCGCGTCAAAGCACACCGTGTTCATCAGGGCCGCGTCCGCCTCGCCGGCTTCGCCCGCGCGGTTGAAGTACAGGGTGCCGGTGTTGGCGTCGCCCGCGTGCAGTTTCAGCACGTTGGCCGACTGCGCGGACAGCGCGTTGAAGGCGCCGGTCACGCGCGGAAAACCGCCGACTTCCACGTTCACCGCCACGGCCGTGCCGGCGGCGTTCTTGAGCTTCAGGTCCTTCTTTTTGCTGTCCAGATTGGAGTGATGATCGTTGATGTGCAGGATCGTCAGTTCCATCGGCCGGCTGGCGGCCGGCTGCTCGGGCGCGGGCTGTTCCGGCGCCGGGATGGACGTATCGTCGTCGTCATCGCTGCCGCCGCAACCGGCCAGCAACAGGGCGCTCAACATCGCGGCGCCCGCATTCCTCTTCCACGTAATCATTCGTGTGATCCCTCGTTATGCGAAGGCGAATGGTTGCGGCCGAAGATGACGTGAAGATGAATGACAGGACTGACATGCGCGCGGGCGGCGGTGTCTTGTCCGTGTCATGAAAACACGCAGGCCCGGCATATTGCGCCGGGCCTGCGGGTGACTGCCTGACGGATATCGTCTGACGGGGCTTAGAAGTGGATCACGGTGCGGATCGACTTGCCTTCATGCATCAGGTCGAAGGCTTCGTTGATGCGTTCCAGCGGCAGCGTGTGCGTCACGAACGGATCCAGGTGGATCTTGCCGCTCATGGCGTCTTCCACCATGCCAGGCAGTTGCGTGCGGCCCTTGACGCCGCCGAAGGCGGAACCGCGCCAGACGCGGCCGGTGACCAGCTGGAAGGGGCGGGTGCTGATCTCCTGGCCGGCGCCGGCCACGCCGATGATGATGCTTTCGCCCCAGCCCTTGTGGCAGCATTCCAGCGCGGCGCGCATCACGTGCACATTGCCGATGCACTCGAACGAGAAGTCCACGCCGCCGTCCGTCAGTTCGACGATGACGTCCTGGATGGGCTTGTCGTGGTCCTTGGGGTTGATGCAGTCGGTGGCGCCCATGGCGCTTGCCAGCACGAACTTGTTCGGGTTGGTGTCCACGGCGATGATGCGGCCGGCCTTGGCCTGCACGGCGCCCTGGATCACGGCCAGGCCGATGCCGCCCAGGCCGAACACGGCGACGGTGTCGCCTTCCTTGACCTTCGCGGTGTTGTGCACGGCGCCCAGGCCGGTCGTCACGCCGCAGCCCAGCAGGCAGACTTTTTCGTGCGGAGCGGCCGGGTTGATCTTGGCCAGCGAGATCTCGTTCACGACGGAGTATTCGCTGAACGTCGAGCAGCCCATGTAGTGGTAGAGCGGCTTGCCTTCGTAGCTGAAGCGCGAGGTGCCGTCGGGCATCACGCCCTTGCCCTGCGTGGCGCGCACTTTCTGGCACAAGTTGGTCTTGCCGGACAGGCAGAACTTGCACTCGCGGCATTCGGCCGTGTAGAGCGGAATGACGTGGTCGCCCGGTTTCAGCGACGTGACGCCTTCGCCGATTTCCACGACGATGCCGGCGCCTTCATGGCCCAGCACGGCGGGGAAGAGGCCTTCGGGATCGTCGCCGCTGAGCGTGAACGCGTCGGTGTGACAGACGCCCGTGTGCGTGATCTGCACCAGCACTTCGCCGCGCTGCGGGGGCGCGACGTCGATTTCAACGATTTCCAGCGGCTTGCCGGGTCCGAATGCGACTGCTGCGCGTGATTTCATAGCGTTACTCCACGAATGTCGGGTGGGCTTACTTCAAATAGGAACGGACGATGCGCATCAGCTGATCGACCTCGGCTTCGGAATCGATCGCGGCGGCTTGCGGCCCGCCCTGGGCGGATTGCAGGAAGGTTTCCCGGAGATGGCTTTCCAGCACTTCAGCCATCAGGCCGGTGGCGGCGCCGCGCAAGGCGGCCAGTTGCTGCAGCAGGGCCCCGCACTCCGTGCCAACGTTCACCGCGCGTTCCAATGCTAACGCCTGCCCCTGGATGCGGCGCAGGCGGGTGACGACACGTTTTTTCTCTTCCGGCGAATGCGGCACGGCAGGCTCCGAAAACAATACAGGGGGGGAGTATAAGAAATCTCACGGCCCGCGTCCACTGCGGCATCGGTTCCGGGGCGCCGCCGCCTTGCCGGTTCGCAAGATATCTGTACCTGTCTATACTAGATCCCGAACGATTCCCGCAGCCCTGCGGCGCACAACAGGATCTCCCTTGGCCTCTTCCCCTCCCAGATTGCCCGTCCAGGCCAATGCCCTGCCCGCCCCGCTTTACGCGCAGGTCAAGCAGATGATCGCGCAGCAGATCCGCAGCGGCGCCTGGCCGGCGCACTACCGGGTCCCGTCGGAAAGCGAACTGGTCGACGAACTCGGGTTCAGCCGCATGACGATCAACCGCGCGCTGCGCGAGCTGACCTCGGAAGGGCTGCTGGTGCGCATGCAGGGCGTGGGCACGTTCGTGGCGCAGCCCAAGGCGCGCTCGGCGCTGTTCGCCGTCAACAACATCGCCGACGAGATCGCCGCGCGCAACCATCGCCACCGCAGCCGCGTGGTGCGTCTGGCCGAAGAGGCAGCGGGCGCCGAACAGGCGCAGGCGCTGGAGATCCGAGCGGGGCAGCCGGTCTACCACTCGGTCATCGTGCACTACGAAGACGACGTGCCGATCCAGCTGGAAGACCGCTATGTGAATGTGCACCTGGCGCCCGACTATCTGAAGCAGGACTTCACGCAAAGCACACCATACGAATACCTGACGCGCGTGGCGCCGCTGAGCGAAGGCGAGCACGTCGTCGAGGCCATCCTGGCCAAGCCCCGCGAATGCCAGCTGCTGCAGATCGAGCGCGAGGAGCCCTGTCTGCTGATCAGCCGCCGCACCTGGTCCGGCGACCGCGCAGTCACCCTGGCCCGTCTGATCCACCCCGGGTCGCGGCACCGTCTGGAAGGCAAGTTCACGACATGACGCAACCCGACGTCCATCTCTACCGCGCCGCCGACTACCCGCGCATGCCGTGGCGCAACGGCGCGGGCACCACGCAGGAAGTGGCCTGCAATCCCGGCGGCAGCACGGCCGAGTTCGATTGGCGGCTGTCTATCGCCGACGTGGCGCAGGACGGCGGCTTTTCCGCCTTTGCCGGCTTCCAGCGCATCATCACCGTGCTGGAAGGCACGGGCTTCCAGCTGACCGTGGACGGGCGCGAACAAGCGCCGCTGCCGCCCCGGCAGGCTTACGCGTTCGCGGGCGGCGCCCAGGTGCAGTGCCGACTGCTTTCCGGGCCCATCCGCGATTTCAACCTGATCTACGCGCCGGCGCGCTTCCACGCCCGCCTGCAATGGGTGGCGGGAACGGGCCCGTGGACCTTCCATAGCGCCGCGCGCACCGTGCTGGTGCTGAATGCGGGCGGCGAATTGTCGGTGCGTGTCGATGCCGTGGCGCATGCCGTGCCGGCGCGTTACGACTGCCTGCATGTCGAGGGGCGCGACGGCCTGGCCGAGTACCGGTTGGAAGGCGCCGGCCCGCTTGACGCGTGCGTGATCGAACTGCTGCCGCGCACGGCCTGATTTCCGGGCCGTTCCCGCCTGATCCCCTTCATGCCGCCTTCGAGCGGCATTTTTTTCGCCATGCAGCCGGCTGCGGGACGCTTGCTGCCCGGATGATTCGGGATAGGGAAATCCCTGATCGAAATTTCAGTCTACCTATCTTGTATATACAAGCATAGGCATCCTATGATGCAGGCAACCGGCGCGCAGGCAATGGACGCGCAGATGAACCGATCAGGGAGAGCCTCTTGGAACAATCGAACCGATACCGCGATGTCGTCATCCGCGCCCCGCGCGGCAACAAGCTGACGGCCAAGAGCTGGCTGACCGAAGCCCCCTTGCGCATGCTGATGAACAACCTCGACCCGGACGTGGCCGAGAACCCCAAGGAACTGGTGGTCTACGGCGGCATCGGCCGCGCGGCCCGCAATTGGGACTGCTACGACAAGATCGTCGAATCGCTCACGAACCTGAACGACGACGAGACCCTGCTGGTGCAATCGGGCAAACCGGTGGGCGTGTTCAAGACCCACGCCAATGCGCCGCGCGTGCTGATCGCCAATTCGAACCTGGTGCCGCACTGGGCCACCTGGGAGCACTTCAACGAGCTGGACGCCAAGGGCCTGGCCATGTACGGCCAGATGACCGCCGGCAGCTGGATCTACATCGGCAGCCAGGGCATCGTGCAAGGCACGTACGAGACCTTCGTCGAAGCTGGCCGCCAGCACTACGGCGGCAACCTGGCGGGCCGCTGGGTGCTGACCGCGGGCCTGGGCGGCATGGGCGGCGCGCAGCCGCTGGCCGCCACGCTGGCCGGCGCATGTTCGCTGAACATCGAATGCCAGCAGACCAGCATCGACTTCCGCCTGCGCACCCGCTATGTCGACGAACAGGCCGAAGACCTGGACGACGCGCTGGCGCGCATCGCCAAGTACACGAACGAAGGCCGCGCGGTCTCCATCGCCCTGTGCGGCAATGCCGCCGAGATCCTGCCCGAGCTGGTGCGCCGCGGCGTGCGTCCGGACATGGTCACCGACCAGACCAGCGCGCACGATCCGCTGAACGGCTACCTGCCGTTGGGCTGGACCTGGCAGGACTACCGCGAACGCGCCAAGCGCGAGCCGGCGGCCGTCATCAAGGCCGCCAAGCAATCGATGGCCGTGCACGTGCAGGCCATGCTGGCGTTCCAGCGCCAGGGCATTCCCACCTTCGACTACGGCAACAACATCCGCCAGATGGCCAAGGAAGAAGGCGTGGCGGACGCGTTCGACTTCCCCGGCTTCGTGCCGGCCTACATCCGGCCGCTGTTCTGCCGTGGCGTCGGCCCGTTCCGCTGGGTCGCGCTGTCGGGCGACCCCCAAGACATCTACAAGACGGATGCCAAGGTCAAGGAACTGATTCCCGACGACGCGCACCTGCACCATTGGCTGAGCATGGCGCGCGAACGCATCAGCTTCCAGGGCCTTCCGGCGCGCATTTGCTGGGTGGGCCTGGGCCAGCGCGCCAAGCTGGGCCTGGCCTTCAATGCAATGGTCCGATCCGGCGAGCTGTCGGCGCCCGTCGTCATCGGCCGCGACCACCTGGACTCGGGTTCCGTCGCCAGCCCCAACCGCGAAACCGAATCCATGCGCGACGGCTCGGATGCCGTCTCGGACTGGCCGCTGCTGAACGCGCTGCTGAACACCGCCAGCGGGGCCACCTGGGTGTCGCTGCACCACGGCGGCGGCGTGGGCATGGGCTTTTCGCAGCATTCCGGCATGGTCATCGTGTGCGACGGCACGGACGAGGCCGCCGAACGCATTGCGCGCGTGCTGCATAACGACCCCGGCACGGGCGTCATGCGCCACGCCGATGCCGGCTACGACATCGCGGTCGAGTGCGCCCGCGAGCAGGGCCTGAACCTGCCGATGGCGACCGGCCGCGGCTAGGCCGGCCCACCGCCGCAACCCCGGCGTGACAACGACATTGCATGATGCCGGCGACCGGCACAGGAGACCCAGAATGGATTTGCACTTGAAACCCGGCCAATTGACGTTGTCGGACTTGCGGCGCGTGTACCAGCAGCCGGTCCGCGTGACGCTGGATCCCGGCGCGGGCGGCGGCATCGACGCCAGCGTGGCGACGGTCGAGCGCATCATCGCCGAAGGCCGCACCGTCTATGGCATCAACACGGGTTTCGGCCTGCTGGCGTCCACCAAGATCGCCCGCGAAGACCTTGAGGCGTTGCAAAGTTCGCTGGTGCGCTCGCATGCCGCTGGCGTGGGCGAGGCGCTGGACGACGCGATGGTCCGCCTGATCATGGTGCTGAAGATCAATAGCTTGGCGCGCGGCTACTCCGGCATCCGCCGCCGCGTCATCGACAGTCTGATCGCAATGGTGAACGCCGAGGTCTATCCACACATCCCGCTGAAGGGGTCGGTGGGCGCCTCCGGCGACCTGGCGCCGCTGGCCCACATGTCGATCGTGCTGTTGGGCGAAAGCCGCGCCCGCCATCAGGGCGAATGGCTGCCCGCCAAAGACGCGCTGGCCCGTGCGGGCCTCGCGCCGCTGACGCTGGCGGCCAAGGAAGGCCTGGCGCTGCTGAACGGCACGCAGGTATCCACTGCCTATGCCCTGCGCGGCCTGTTCGAGGCCGAGGACATGATGGCGGCGGGCCTCGTGTGCGGCAGCCTCAGCGTGGAAGCGATGCTGGGTTCGCGCGTGCCGTTCGATGCCCGCATCCACGCGGCGCGCGGCCAGCCCGGGCAGATCGACGTGGCGGCCGTCTATCGCGGGTTGCTGGACAACGACAGCGAAGTCGGCCATTCGCACGTGGACTGCGAAAAAGTGCAGGACCCCTATTCCCTGCGCTGCCAGCCGCAGGTGATGGGCGCTTGCCTGACGCAGATCCGTCATGCCGCGCAGGTGCTGCAGATCGAATCCAACGCCGTGTCGGACAACCCGCTGGTGTTCGTCGAGCAGGGCGACGTGATCTCGGGCGGCAACTTCCATGCCGAACCCGTGGCGATGGTGGCCGACAACCTGGCGCTGGCGCTGGCCGAGATCGGCGCGCTGTCTGAACGGCGCATCGCGCTGATGATGGACAAGCACATGTCGCAGCTACCGCCGTTCCTGGTGGCGAAAGGCGGCGTGAATTCCGGGTTCATGATCGCCCAGGTGACGGCGGCGGCGTTGGCCAGCGACAACAAGGCGCTGGCGCACCCGGCCAGCGTGGACAGCATGCCCACGTCCGCCAACCAGGAGGACCACGTGTCCATGGCGCCCAACGCCGGCAAGCGGCTGTGGGCGATGGCCGAGAACGTGCGCGACATCCTGGCCATCGAATGGCTGGGCGCCTGCCAGGGCCTGGATTTCCGGGAAGGGCTGAAGACCTCTCCCCAGCTTGAGCAGGCGCGCCGCGTCCTGCGCGAACAGGTGCCGCATTACGAAGAAGACCGCTTCTTCGCGCCGGACATCGCCGCCGCCAGCGGCCTGATCGCCGCGCACGTCCTGAACGGCCTGATGCCGGCAGGCCTGCTGCCCAGCCTTTAAGTCGATGAAGCGGCCCCTGCGGGGGGGCGCGATGAATTCACGCCTTGTGACAGCGCCCGCAGATGGCGCGCGCCGGGCGGTTGACGGTGCTCGCCTATTACACATGTATGGAGACTGGGAATGCAGGCACAAGGACAGGCAAAAAAGCAGGACCTGAAACGCGGCCTCAACGCCCGGCACATCCGTTTCATGGCCCTGGGTTCCGCAATCGGGACCGGACTTTTCTACGGCTCGGCCAAGGCCATCCAGGAGGCCGGCCCGTCCGTGCTGCTTGCCTACCTGATCGCTGGTGCCGCCGTCTACATGGTGATGCGCGCGTTGGGTGAAATGGCGGTGCATAACCCGGTGTCGGGGTCGTTCGGGCAGTATGCCACCAGCTACCTCGGCCCCGTCGCGGGCTTCCTGACGGGCTGGACCTACGCCTTCGAGATGATCATCGTCTGCCTGGCCGACATCACGGCCTTCGGGCTGTACATGGGGTTCTGGTATCCCGATGTGCCGCGCTGGATCTGGGTGCTGTCCATCGTGTGCTTCATCGGCGCGATCAACCTGTGTTCGGTCAAGGTGTTCGGCGAACTGGAGTTCTGGCTGTCGCTGTTGAAGGTGGGCGCGATCATCGCGATGATCGCGGGCGGGCTAGGCATCATGCTGTTCGGCTTCGGGCTGAACGCGGACAGCGCGGCGACCGGTGTGCACAACCTGTGGGCGCATGGCGGCTTCATGCCTCATGGCGTGGGCGGGCTGATCGCTTCGTTGGCGGTCGTGGTGTTTGCATTCGGCGGCATCGAAATCATCGGCATCACGGCGGGCGAAGCGAAAGATCCGGGCCGCACCCTGCCGCGCGCCATCAACGCGGTGCCCCTGCGCATCCTGCTGTTCTATGTGCTGACGCTGTTCGTGCTGATGTCGATATTCCCCTGGACGCATATCGGCAGCCAGGGCAGCCCGTTCGTGCAGATTTTCGACAGCCTGGGCATCGGGTCGGCGGCCACGATCCTCAACATCGTGGTGATCTCGGCGGCGGTGTCGGCGATCAACAGCGATATCTTCGGGGCGGGCCGCATGTTGTACGGCATGGCGCAGCAGGGGCAGGCGCCGCGCGGCTTTGGCGCGGTATCGCGCAACGGCGTGCCATGGATGACGGTCGTGGTGATGTCGGTGGCGCTGCTGCTGGGCGTGGTGTTGAACTACCTGATCCCCGAAGGCGTATTTTTGCTGATCGCCTCGATCGCCACCTTTGCCACGGTGTGGGTCTGGCTGATGATCCTGTTGTCGCAAGTGGCGATGCGGCGCAAGCTGAGCCCGGAGGCGGTCGCCGCGCTGAAGTTCCCGGTGCCGTTCTGGCCGGCGGGGCCGATCGCAGCAATCCTGTTCATGCTGTTCGTGTTCGGCGTGCTGGGCTACTTCCCCCGGACGCAGGCGGCGCTGGCGGTGGGGGTGGTATGGATCGCGCTGCTGTGCGTGGCGTATCGCCTGTGGGTGCATCCCAAGCGTCCCGAGGGCGGCGTCCCGGTGCCGGTGGCGCAGGGGGCGGATTGATGGCGGTTTTTTTTGGAGCATGGGTATGAGACAGGTCTGGCGCAATTGCCACGCCGCCACGATGGCGGACGGCGCGTATTCGGCGATTGAGCGCGCCGCCCTCGTGACGTACGCCGAACGCATCGAATGGGTCGGCCCCGAAACGGATTTGCCGCCTGTCGATGCGGCGCAAGTGCATGACTTGGGCGGCGCCTGGGTCACGCCGGGGCTGATCGATTGCCACACGCATCTGGTGTTCGGCGGCAACCGCAGCGTGGAATTCGAACAGCGGCTGCAAGGCGTGGACTACGCCTCGATCGCGGCGCAGGGCGGCGGCATCGCCAGCACCGTGCGCGCTACGCGCGCGGCCTCGGAAGATGCGCTGTACGTCAGTGCGCGCCAGCGGGCCCTGCATCTGCTGCGCGATGGCGTCACCACGCTGGAGGTCAAGTCCGGCTACGGCTTGGACCTGCCCAACGAACGCAAGATGCTGCGGGTGGCGCGGCGCCTCGGCCATACGCTGCCGTTGACGGTTCGGGCCACCTGCCTGGCCGCCCACGCCTTGCCGCCCGAGTATGCCGGGCGCCCGGACGACTATATCGACGAAGTCGCGCGGCGCATGCTGCCTGTGCTGGCAGCTGAGGGCCTGGTCGACGCGGTCGACGCGTTCTGCGAGCATCTGGCGTTTTCGCCAGAGCAGGTCGAACGCGTCTTCAAGGCGGCGGCGCATCTGGATCTACCGGTCAAGCTGCATGCCGAGCAATTGTCTTCCCTGCACGGGGCGACGCTGGCGGCGCGCTACGGCGCCCTGTCGGCGGACCACCTGGAATACCTGACGGAAAGCGATGTGGTGGCGATGGCGGGCGCCGGAACCGTGGCGGTGCTGCTGCCCGGCGCGTTCTACGCGCTGCGCGAAACCCAGCTGCCGCCGCTGGACTGGCTGCGGCGGCACGGCGTGCCCATCGCGATTTCAACCGACCTGAATCCGGGCACGTCGCCCGTGCTGTCCTTGCGGCTGATGCTGAGCATGGCCTGCACGCTGTTCCGGATGACGCCCGAAGAGGCGCTGGCGGGTGTCACCGCGCATGCGGCCCGCGCCCTGGGGCTGCAGGCGACCCACGGCGTGCTGGCCGAGGGCATGGTGGCGGACTTCGTGGCGTGGGACGTCGCCCATCCGTCGGAACTGGCGTATTGGATCGGTGGCGACCTGCCCAAGCGGATCGTCCGGCATGGCGCCTTGGTGGATGTGGCCGCGTTGTCTTGATTGGCTTGAGCAGCGGCGGATTCGGACCAATAGGCGTCCGATCCGGACCTGACGCGGTCCGGCCGCGCTGTTCGCGGGCGCGGCGTTCTACGATATCGACGGAAGGCGTCCGCTGACGGGCGCGCATGACGACAGCGTAGAGGGAAACGTATGCGGATCTGCATGATGGAAGGGCCGGTGGACCTGGCGCCGGAAGGCGCCACCTGGGAGGGCATCGCCGATCGCATCGACGAGCTGGCGCCCGATCTCCTGGTCACCAACGAAATGCCGTTCGGCGCATGGCTGGCGGCACTGCCCGCCTATGACCCGGCGCTGGCCGCCGAGTCGGTGCGCATCCACGAAGTCGGCTTGCGCGCCCTGGAGGCACTGGGCGTGCCGGCCGTCGTGTCGTCGCGCCCGGTGGCGGCAGGCGGCCGTCTGGCCAACGAGGCCTTCGCCTTGCAGGGCGGACGCTACACCCCGCTGCATCACAAACAATATTTTCCCGAAGAACCGGGCTTCTTCGAAGCCACCTGGTTCCAGCCCGCGATGACGGGCTTCGACGTCTTCGAGGTGGGCGGTATCCGCCTGGGCGTGCAGCTATGCACCGAGCTGATGTTCAACGAACGCGCGCGCCGCTATGGGCGCGACGGGGCCGAACTGATCGTGGTGCCGCGGGCAAGCGGCGCCTCGATCGGGCGCTGGATGACGGCGGGCGCGATGGCGGCGCTGGTGTCGGGCTGCTATGTGGTCAGTTCCAACCGGGCGGGCCGCACGGCAGACGGCCAGGTGTTCGGCGGCCGCGCGTTCGCCTTCCATCCGGATGGCGAACCGCTGGCGCAGACCACCGACAGCGAATCGATCGTCGCGATCGACGTGGACCCGGCCCGGTCGCGGGCGCAGCAGGCGCTGTACCCGTGCTACGTGCGGGAGTGACGCGGCTCAGGCCGCGATCGCGACGGCCCGCGGGTTCGGAATCAGCGCGGGCAGCCGGAACGCGCTGACCGCTTCTTGCAGCCGCTGCGCCTGCGTCTCCAGCGAAGACGCGGCCGCGGCGGCCTCTTCGACCAGCGCCGCGTTCTGCTGCGTCACCTGATCCATCTGGTTCACCGCCGTGTTCACCTGGTCGATACCGGTCACCTGCTCATGCGAGGCGGTCGCGATGTCACTGACCAGCAGCGTCAGGCGTTCGATGGTCGCCAGGATCTCTTCCATGGTGCGGCCGGCGGCTTCCACCTGGGCCGACCCGGCCTGCACCGTGGCGCCGGATTCGCTGAGCAATTGCTTGATCTCCTTGGCGGCGCCGGCGCTGCGTTGCGCCAGCGACCGGACTTCCGCCGCCACCACCGCGAAGCCCTTGCCCTCTTCGCCCGCCCGGGCCGCTTCCACGGCCGCGTTCAGCGCCAGGATATTGGTCTGGAAGGCGATGCCGTCGATGACGCTTACGATGTCTTCGATGCGGCCGGCGTCTTGCGCGATTTCGCGCATGGTGCTGACCGCTTCCTTCACCGCCTGGCCGCCGCGCTGGACCACGTCGCTGGCGGCCGCCGCCATCTGATTGGCCTGGCGGGCGTTTTCGGCGTTGCTGGTCACGGTGGACAGCAGTTGCTCCATGCTGGCCGCGGTCTCTTCCAGGGACGCCGCCTGCTGTTCGGTGCGGCTGGACAGGTCCTGGTTGCCGGCGGCGATCTCGCTGGAGCCGGCATTGATCTCGACCACGCCGTCGCGCACGGCATGCACCGTGCGCGTGAGGCTGGCCTGCATCTCTTGCAGGTAGGGGACGATCTGGCCCACGCAGTTTCCGCCATAGGACGCGATGGGCGTGGTCAGGTCGCCGTTGGCGATCCGCCGGAAATGGCCTTTGATGGTTTCCAGCGGCTGCCGGACGAAGGTCACGACGTAGCGGTCGCCCAGCGCCAGCAGCAACAGGCAGATGCCCAGCACGACGCCCATGCCGATGTAGGCATGCTGGCGTTTGGCGGCCGCATCTTCCCACAACAGGGTTTCGCGCTGCTTGGCATAGGCCTCGTAGTTTTCGATGCTTTTGCCGAAAGCGCGGCTGGCTGTCACGACGGCGCTGGCCGCGTGCGCGCGGGCGCGGGCGATGTCGCCGGCCTCCAGGTGCTGGCGCTGCACGGCGATGCCGCCCGCGACCAGCGAGTCGAAGCCGGCTTGCATGGATTCCAGGATGGCGGGCGGAGTGTCTTTGCGCGCCAGGTCCAGGAACACCGTCTGCTGGCGCCTGGCTTCGTCCAGCGCGGCGTCGATGCCGCGCCCCTCTTCCGCCGCCTGGGCGGTCTGGCCCTCGCCGGCGTATTCCAGCTGGCGCGACAGCCGTAGCCGCGCGCGCATGATCTGGTCGTTGACCCGGGACAGGGCAGAGATTTCGTGAAGGAGTTCGCTGCTGGCGGCGAGCGCGTCGCCTGCGCTACGCAAACCGTTGACGCTGATGGCCGACAGGCCGGTGAGCAAGGCGCTGATCATGAGCAGGGTGCACAGGATCATGCGGCGGATGGTGATGTCTTTCAAGAACTGTGTCATGCGAGTCGTATCCCAGATGCAGCGAGTGCTGCATCAGCAACAACGACCCGGCTTCGGCGATATTTAGCAGCTGTTTCACAACTTACGAATATATCTGCAGGATGCCTGTATATATCGAAAAATAACGCAACATTGTTGCTCGTTAGCGTTTTTACGCGGCGAAACGCAAGCGTGAAAAACTGGCGATGCAGGCCACCGCGGCGCAGGCGCCGCCCAGCCACAAGGCGGCGATCGCGCCATGTGTCGAGGACACATGGAAGCAGGCGGCCACCAGCGCCGCGCCGCTGGCTTGCCCCAGGAGGCGCACGGTGCCGATCATGCCGCTGGCGCCGCCCGCCCGCGAGGCCGGGGCCGACGTCATGATGGCGCGCAGGTTGGGCGATTGGAAAAAGCCGAATCCCGCGCCGCAGATGGCCATTCGCCACGAGATGTCCCAGGCCGACGGCGCGGCGGGCATCAGGGCCAGCAGCACCATCCCCAAGGCCAGCAGCGCCAGGCCGACGCCGCCCAGGATGCCGGCGGGATAGTGGTCCGACATGCGCCCGGCGATCGGCGCCATGATGGCCACCACCACCGGCCAGGGCGTGATCAGGAAACCGGTATGCACCTGGCTGTAGCCCAGCACGGACTGGAACAGGAAGGGCAGCGACACGAACGCCAGCGCCTGCGCGGCGAACGCGCAGACGGCCGTGGCGGCGGACAAGGCGAACAGCGGCCGGCGCAGCAGGTCCACCGCCAAGATCGGCGCGGGGTGGCCGGCCTGCCGGCGCATCAGCAGCCACAGGCTGGCGATGGCGCCGCCCCACTCCAGCGCGACGCGCAGCCACGGCGCGCCGTGCGCGAGTTCATTGGAGCCCAGCACGAACAAGCCCAGCGTCAGCGCGCACAGCAAGGCGGCGATGCCGTCGAAGCCATGCGGCGCGCGCGCGGTCTCGGGCAGGCCGCGCAGGGCCAGCACGGCGGCCACGATGCCGATCGGCACGTTGACCAGAAACAGCCAATGCCAGGAGCCCAGCAGCAGGATGGCGGACGCCGCGGTAGGGCCCGCCGCGAACGACAGGCCGACCACCATCGCGTTCAGGCCCAGCCCGCGGCCCAGCCTGTTCGAGGGATAAATGAAGCGCAGTAGCGCGCCGTTCACGCTCATCACGCCGGCCGCGCCCAGCCCTTGCAGGATCCGCGCCACCACCAGCACCGGCAGCGACGGCGCCAGGCCGCAGGCCAGCGACGACAGGATGAACACCACGAGCCCCACGATGTAGACGCGCCGGTGGCCCAGGATTTCGCCCAGGGCGGCCGCGGGCAATAGCCCCGCCACCATGGCCAGCTGGTAGCCGCTGATCACCCAGATGGATCCTGCGTCGCTGGCCTGCAGGTCGCGCGCGATAGTGGGCAGTGCGGTGTTGGCGATGGCCGTGTCCAGGCTGGCCATGCAGACCGCCAGCATCACGGCCAGCAGCGCGCCCAGGCGTTCGGAAGCAGGCAAGCCGGCACCAGCCGGATAGACGGTATTGCGGGAGAACGAGAGCATGGGGTGGCGGGCGGGCGAGGCGTCCGGGCGGAGCGTCCGGAATAGGGAGGACTGATTCTAATGCTGCATCGGGATTCAATGCTCTGTCAGCCGCGCCGCGAATCACCGGCGTCTTCTGGCGCGCGCAGTTGAAAATCCCTTAAATGCGACCGAGCGGTCACCTAAGATAATTACGATGATTAATTGGCGAGAGTATTAGTGGGTGCTTGCGTTCATCAAATCGTGTCACGAGTTGAAACTAGAAAAATAGCGTAATTACAACCACTTGTACGGGGAAAACAAGGGCAGTCGCCATAGGGGAAACGTGCCAGGATGCATGCGGAAAAAGGATTGATTATTTAGATTTGGTAATAATAAAAACGAATGAATGAAACTATTTGGTACCCGATGGATTTATTCGACGTACGATTATTATCAGATTCGGTGATGCAACTTACTGGTGGAGGGTTTCATGATGAAGCGCTTGTCCCTGCATGTCGCAGCCCTGTCATTGATCGGCGCCAGCGCCCTGCCCGGGTTGGCCGCCGCGCAAGCCGGTCCGACGGCAAATTTCAATGTCACGCTCACCGTCACCGCGAACTGCGTGATCGCCGCGAACAATCTGGCGTTCGGCAGCCATGGCGTGCTGGCCACCGCGGTCACCGGCAACACCACCCTGAACGTCACGTGCAGCAACACCACGCCTTACACGGTGGGTTTAAGCGCCGGCACGGGTACGGGCTCCTCGGGGACCACGCGGTTCCTGAGCGGCACGGGCAGCAATACCGAAACGGTGGCCTACCAGCTGTACCAGCCCGGCAGCCAGACCGTGGTCTGGGGCGATGCGCAAGTGGCGGACCGCGTCAGCGGGGTCGGCAGCGGCACCGCGCAGCCGCTGGTGGTCAACGGCGCCGTGCCCGCGCAGACGACACCCGCGCCCGACAACTACTCTTCCACGGTCACCGCCACGGTCTATTTCTGAAGGGCGTGCGGATGCAAGCACTCCTGAGGACCGTATTGGCGTTATGCATCGGCGGATGGGCGGGCCTGGCCTTCGGGGCCGCGCTGCAGATTTCCCCGGTACTGGTGGACATGGCGCCCCAGCAGGCCGCCAGCGGCATCATGTTGCGTAACCCCGGCGGCACGCCCATCTACGGGCAGGTCCGCATCTACCGCTGGGAACAGACGGATGGCGACGACGTCTTGACCGCCACCGAAGAAGTCCAGGCCAGCCCGCCGATCATCCAGGTCGCGCCGGGCGGCGAACAACTCGTGCGGCTGGTCCGGGCGTCTCGCGACATGGCGCCTGTCGAGCGCAGCTACCGGCTGATCATCGACGAGATCCCCGACCCCTCATCGCCTGGCGTCAATGGCGTGGTGCTGCGCCTGCGCTATTCGGTGCCCGTCTTCGTGGCCGGCGCCGCGCCGTCACCCGCGCCTGATCTGGCATGGCGGGTGCAGCGGGCGGGCGACACGTGGGTGCTGCGGCTATCCAACACCGGCACGCGGTATGCGCAGGTGGCGGCGATGCAGATTCTGGACGGCGCGGGCAAGCCCGTGGCGAATGTGGATGGATTACTGGGATATGCGTTGGCACAGCGCGCGCGCGAATGGCGCATCCCCGCAAAACAAAAAGCACCCGGTGCGGTGCGGATCAAAGCCCTGATCAACGGCGACCTCGTCACCGTATCCCCACGCGTTGATTGATCGCGTGCCGGTGCGTCCGCAGGCGCACCGGCGAGCAAGAGGAAGGCAGGCCATGGCAGTACGCGCTTCCCATGTGCGCGGGCGACGCGTCTGGTGCTTCGCACTGTGTTTGCTGGGTGCGCAAGCCCAGGCGGCTCCGTCCGACCCCTTGTTGACCTTCGGCGATTTCGCCGAACGCGACGTGTTTCTGGAGGTGAGTATCAACGGCACCAATACGTCCCAACTGCTGCGTTTCCGGGACGCGCAGGGCCGCCTGTCCATCAGCGGCAACGCGTTGCGCTCGGTGGGCGTCGACCTGTCGAAAGTCGGCATGCCCGATACGGGCGAGATCGCGCTGGACCGGGTCGCGGGCCTGCGATATGCCTACAATCCGGCCGCGCAATCCGTGGACATCATGTTGCCCGACGCCTTGCGCCTGCCCTACGAGCTGGGCGTGCGGGGGACGCCGAAGACGCCGCCGGCGACCGCCGGGCGCGGCCTGCTGCTGAACTACGACGCCTACACGCAGACCGACTCGCGCTACCGGCTGGCGCTGTTCACCGAGCAGCGCTACTTCGACCGGTACGGCCTGTTCAGCAACACCGGCACGTCCTATCTGGGGGGAGCCGGCGACCGCTATGTGCGCTACGACACCTATTGGACCCGCTCCGACCAGGAGACGATGCGCACGCTGCGTCTGGGCGACACCATCACCTCGTCGTTGAACTGGTCGCGTTCGGTGCGCCTGGCGGGCATCCAGTGGGGCAGGAATTTCGCGTTGCGTCCGGACCTGGTCACGTTTCCGGTTTCGACACTCAGCGCCTCCTCCGTCGTGCCCTCTTCGGTCGCGCTGTATATCAATGGCGTTCAGCAGTATTCGGGCAACGTGCCGCCCGGGCCATTCGTGGTGAATCAGGTGCCGGGCATCACGGGCGCAGGCCAGGCCACGCTGGTCACGCGCGACGCGCTGGGGCGCACGGTCAGCACATCGGTGCCGCTTTACATCGATACGCGCATGCTGGCCGCCGGGCTATCCAGCTATTCCGTCGAGGCGGGGTTCGTGCGGCGCCTGTTCAGCGTGCGCTCTTTCGACTATGACAACCAGCCGGTGATGGCGGCTTCCGGGCGCTATGGCTACAGCGACGCCCTGACCTGGGAGGGGCATGGCGAAGCCACGGCGGGCCTGTACAACATCGGGGCGGGCGCCCTGGTGAAGCTGGGCCAGGCGGGTGTGGTCAGCGGATCGCTGTCGGGCAGCGCGGGACGCTATGCCGGCGGCCAGGTCGGCTTGGGCTACCAGTATGTGCAACCGGCGTTCAGCGTGGATGCGCAGGCCACGCGCGCGCTGGGCGACTACGGCGACCTGGGGTCGCGCGAAGACGCGCCCGTGCCCCGCCAGACCGAACGCGTGACCGTGTCCTTGCCGTTGACGGCGTCGCAAAGCGTGGCGGTCAGCTATATCGGCTACCGCATGCCGCAGGTGCCGGCCGCCCAGCTGGCATCGGCGTCATACACCGTCAACCTGCACAGCCGGGTCGTCATGACGCTGAGCGCCTACAACGATTTCAATCAATCCGGGTCGCGTGGCGTCTACCTGGGCCTGTCCGTCATGCTGGGCGACCGGACGCAAGCCACCGTCTCGGTCAGCCGGCAGGGCGGGCAGGACATGTACAGCGTCGGCGCGCAAAGCAGCGTGGCCTATGAGGGCGGCTGGGGTTGGGCGGTGCAGAACGGCCGCTCGGGCAGCATGCGATACAACCAGGGGCAGGCGCAGTACCTGGGCCGCTACGGCCTGCTGTCCGGCATCGTGCAGGACTACGGCGGCCAGACGATGGCAGCGGCGCAGGCCTCGGGCTCCATCGCGCTGATGGACGGCGCGGTGCTGCCCTCGCGCCGCATCAACGACAGCTTTGCGCTGGTGTCCACGGACGGCGCCGCCGACGTGGCGGTGCTGCACGAGAACCGCAAGCTGGGCAGGACCAACGGCAGCGGCTATCTGCTGGTGCCGGACTTGAATTCCTATCAGTCGAACCGCATCGCGATCGATCCGGAAGACCTGCCCGTGGACGTGAAGCTGGACACCACCAAGCTGGTGGTCGTGCCGCAGGCAGGGGCCGGCGTGCTGGCGAAATTCCAGGTGGAAAAATATGCGGCGGCGTCGGTCGTCCTGACGCTGCCGGACGGCGCCTTCGTGCCCGTGGGGGCGGAGGTGGCCCATGTGGAAAGCGGCAAGCGTTCCGTGCTGGGATACGACGGTCTGACGTTCGTCGAGGACTTGGAGGCGCGCAACCACCTGCGGGTGAAGGGGGCGGGCGTGTCTTGCGAAGCCGCGTTCGACTACGAGCATGCGACGGACCGGCCGATGCCCACGCTGGGGCCGTTCGTGTGCCAGCCGCTTGGCGGGGGGCGGCCATGAGGGCGCGGCGGATGCGGCGCGTGCTGCAGGCGGTGGCCGTCCTGTCCATCGGATACGCCGGCGCGTCCGAGGCCAGTTCCTGCGCGCTGGGGGCCACCACGACCAATACGGTGAACTTCGGCACGGTCAATCCGCTGCTGCCCGCCGACACGTTCAGCGACGGCGGGCAGATCGCGGTGACGTGCACCTTCACCTTGCTCGGGCTGTTTGCGCGGGTGTGCTTCAACCTGGGCCAGGGCGACACCAGCACGTCGATCAACCCGCGCACGCTGGGCGCGGGCACGAACCGGATGAACTACAACCTGTACACGGACGCAGCCCACTCGAAGATCTGGGGCACGTCCACCAGCACGGGGTCCACATCGGTCCTGCTGACGGGGCCGCTTGTCATCGGCGGCGGGCCCGTGTCCACGACGTTCAAGTTCTACGGGAAACTGCCGGGCAACCAGCCGCTGGTGTCCACTGTGAACAACGCCAACACGCAGTACTTGGAGAACTATGCGACCACCGCGACGGTGGACGTGGTGTTCGGCCTGGGCGGGCTGGCCAATTGCCCGATTACGCCGACGCAACGCATTCCGGTGCCGCTGACCGTGAAGGCCCTGGTGCAGAAGAACTGCACCATCAACGCCACCGATCTGATGTTTCCGCCAAAAGGCGTCTTGAGCGCCGCGACGACCGGCAGCAGCACGATCACCGTCAAATGCACCAACAACAACGCGTTCTCGGTGGCATTGAACGGCGGCTCCGTCGCCAACAATGTGCTGGCCCGGAAAATGAAGCACGCGACGGCAGCCGACACCGTCGGCTATCAGCTGTATCAGGATGCCAACTACGCGACCATCTGGGGCGATGCCACGGGCGGCAGCCCCCGGACGGGAACCGGCACCGGGTCCAACCAGACGTTCACGGTGTATGGAAGGGTGCCGGCGCAGACGACTCCGCGCCCCGGCGACTACAAGGACGTCGTCACCGCCACCATCACGTTTTGATGCGCGCCTGCCGTCCGGCGCGGCCGCGCAGCATGCCGGCCAGTTCCGCATAGCAGCGCTGCACCGCCACGCGGGCTTGCGATTCGGGGGCCCGGGTCATCAGGCAGATGCGCCGCGTCATCTGCGGGCGTTGCACGGGCACGACGGCCAAGCCGTCGCCGCGCTGGCCTTGCGTGTACAAGCGCGAGATCAAGCCCACGCGCAGCCCGGCGCGCACCAGGCTGTAGAGCGTGTCGGTGTAGTTCAGCGTGTCGGTCGCGGCCAGGTCCGCGCCCTGCTGGCGCAAGGTGGACACGATCATCTCGTAGGTGCTGCCGCGCGATAGCACGGCCAGCGGCTCGTGCTTCAGGTCTTGCCAGGTGACCGCGCTGCGGCGCGAGAGCCGGTGCGTGTCGGCCAGCACCGCGACCAGTTCGTCTTCGGCCACGAAGGCGGCGGCCACGCCGGGCGTCAGGCCGAAATCCAGCCCCAGCCCGATGTCCAGTTCGCCGTTGTTCAAGGCCGCCATCAGTTCATCGTTCAGGTGGTCGCTCAAGACCAGCACGGTCTCGGGATGCCGCAAGCGCCATTGCGCCACGGCGGGCGCCAGCAAATGCATGGTGGACGGGATGCAGCCGATGCGCACGGTGGCGGCCTGCGTGTCCAGCAGGCGCTGCAGGTCGTCGGCGCCCTGGGTGTAGGTATGGAGCAGCCATTCGATCTGGGCGCGGGCGGCAAGCCCCGCGGGGGTCAGGCGCACGTGGTGGGTGCTGCGCTCGAACAGCGCCACGCCCATCAGCGTTTCGAGTTCGCGGATGGCCGAGGACAGCGCGGGCTGGCTCAGCGCCAGCGCCTGGGCGGCACGGCTGAAGCTGGCGTGGCGCGCCACTTCCTTGAAACCGCGCAACTGGCGCAAGGTGGGTTGGCGCGACGGCGTGGCCGGGCGGTCCGGCTCGGGGCGCTTGGTCATAGATTTACCTGATGAATCTATAAAAATATACCATTTCAGTTATTACCAGGAGCTGCGTAGGATGGCGCCGTCGCCCTCGTGCGCGCCCCTGCCCGGGCGCGCGTTCCCGCCCTGATCGCCCTCATCATGTTCAAACGCCTTTTCCTGTCCGTGTCCGCGCTGGCGGCCGCGCTGTGCATCGCCCCTGCCGTCTGTGCCCAAACGCCCTGGCCGGGGGCGAAGCCGCTGACCCTGATCGTGCCGTTCAGCCCGGGCGGCAACGTGGACACCACGGCGCGCCTGGTGGCGCAGAAGCTGTCGGAGCGGTTGAAACAATCCATCATCGTGGACAACGTGGCGGGCGCAGGCGGCGTGCTGGGCGTGGCCCGCGCCACCCATGCCGCGCCCGACGGCTATACGCTGGTGATGGGGTTCGACGGCCCCATCAGCGTGGCCCGGCTGATCAATTCGGCCGTGAAGTACGACGCCGAGAAAGACCTGGTGCCGGTAGCCCTGGTGACCACCGCGCCCGTCGTGCTGCTGGCTCGCCCGGGCCTGCCGGTGAAAGACATGGGCGAACTGATCGCGCTGGCGCGTGCCAAGCCGGACACGCTGACGTATGCGTCGTCGGGCGTCGGCACCGTGCTGCACCTGTCAATGGAAGTGATGCAGGACCAGGCCAAGGTCAAACTCGTCCACGTGCCCTATCGCGGCGGCGCGCAGATCACCAACGATGTGATGGGCGGCCAGGTGGACCTGGGCCTGCTCGTCACCACCAGCGCCACGCCGCTGGTGCAGCAGAACAAGCTGCGCGCGCTGGGCGTGACGTCCGCGGAACGCGTCGGCACCTTGCCGGGCGTGCAGGCGTTCGGTGAAACCGCCGAGCTGAAGGGCTTTGAATTGAACACCTGGATGGGCGTGTTCGCGCCAACGGGCACGGATCCGCAAGTGGTGCGGGCGCTGAACCAGGCCTTGAACGCCGTGCTGAAACTGGACGATGTGCAAAAGCGCCTGGCCGAAGGCGGCGCCATCGCTGGCGAGGGCTCGCCGGAAGACTTCGCCGCATTCCTGAAGAAGGAAAAGGCCGTGTACGCGCACATCGTGAAAAGCGCCAACATCCAGCAGGAATAAGGCTGCTGAACCCCTCAAGGATGCCTGACGACATGAACGATCCCACGCTTGGCCCCGTGCTGCCTGAAATCCAGGCGATCCAGCAAGAGATGGTGGCGCTGCGTCATCAGATCCATGCGCATCCCGAACTGGCCTACCAGGAAGTCGCCACCGGCGATCTGGTGGCCGAGCGCCTGGCGGCCTGGGGCTATGAGGTGCATCGCGGCCTGGGCGTGACCGGCGTGGTCGGCACGTTGCGTCGAGGGACGGGGACGCGCCGGCTGGGCCTGCGCGCCGACATGGACGCCCTGCCCATTCATGAAACCACCGGCCTGCCCTACGCCAGCCAGCACCCCGGCAAGATGCACGCCTGCGGGCACGACGGGCACACGGCCACCCTGCTGGCCGCGGCCCGCGCGCTGGCGCAGCGCGGGCAGTTCGACGGCACCGTGCATCTGATCTTCCAGCCTGCCGAAGAAGGCCACGGCGGCGCGCAGAAGATGATCGCCGACGGCCTGTTCGACCGCTTCCCGTGCGATGCCGTGTACAGCTTCCACAATGAACCCGGCTATCCAGCCGGGCATTTCGGCTTCCGCGCCGGCGTGATGTACAGCTCGTCCGACACCGTGGTGCTGACGGTCAGCGGCGTGGGCGGGCACGGCGCCATGCCGCACGTGGCGGTTGACCCGATCGTGGCCGCCGCCAGCATCGTGCTGGCCCTGCAGACCATCGTGTCGCGCGAGGTCGACCCCAACGACATGGCGGTCGTGACCATCGGCGCCATTCATGGCGGCGACGCGCCCAACGTGATCCCGAAGTCGGTGGAACTGCGCCTGACCGTGCGCGCCCGCCGCCCCGAGACGCGCGCGTTGCTGCGCGAGCGCATTACCGCGATTGCCACGGCGCAGGCCGCCGTGCACCGCGCCACGGTCGACGTCGACTACCGGTGGCGCTATCCGCCGGTCGTCAACGACGCAGGCGCGACGCGATTCGCCGCCGCCGTCGCGCAAGCGTGGCTGGGCGCCGGACGCGTGATCCCGGATCTCGCGCCCCTGCAGGCCAGCGACGACTTCGCCTTCATGCTGGAAGCCGTGCCGGGCAGCTACTTCATCGTCGGCAATGGCGAGGGCGAAGGCGGCTGCATGGTGCACAACCCCGACTACGATTTCAACGACGACATCCTGCCGGTCACGGCCAGCTACTGGGTGACGCTGGCAGAGCGCTTTCTGGCCGCCGACGCACCCGCGTTTTGAATCCCGCTTGTTCCGTATGACTGCCTCCCCTGCACCGCCCGCCCACCCCGCATCGGCTTTTGACGCCACCACCGGCTACTGGCAAGAGATCGTCGCCGCCGGCGCGCTGTCCATCCCGGCCGACGCTCCGTATTCCCGCGGCTATCCCGCGCGCCTGCCCGATGGCCGCTATCTGGTGCTGCCGCTACGCGCCGTGCCGGGCGATCCCGACCGCTGCGTCGCGTCGCTGATCGCCAACCACGCCAGCCTGGATGTGGTCGAGACGCTTGCCGGGTTCATGGCGGACCGGGCGCGCGCGTTCCAGGCGGACGTGGTCGTGGGGCTGCCCACGCTGGGCCTGGCGTTCGCGCCGCTGGTGGCGCGCGGACTGGGCTTTACGCGTTACGTGCCGTTCGGCTATTCCCGCAAGTACTGGTATGACGAAAGCCTGTCCGTGCCCGTGCGGTCGCTGACCACGCCGGACGCCGGAAAACTGTTGTTCGTGGACCCGAATCTGGCGGGCACGCTGCGGGGCCGCCGCGTGCTGGTGGTGGACGACGCCGTCAGCACCGGGCAGACGATGGTGTCCGCGCTGATGCTGCTGGCGCGCTGCGGCGCCGAGGTGGCCGGCATTGTCGTGGCCATGTGCCAGGGCACGCGCTGGCGCAGCCGTCTGGTCGACGCGCAGGGCGGGCCGCTGCCGGTGGCCTGCGCGTTCGAGTCGCCGCGCCTGCGTCGCGTCGCGGGCGGCTGGGCGCCCGAGACCGGCGCTTAAGGGCGGTCGGGCGCCGGCCGGGCCTTGACCGGCCAGAACAGCGTGGCGGGCCGCTGCCAGATGCGCTGTCGCACGCCGGCGGACAGCGAATCGCGGTCGCCGCGGCGCAGGTTGCGCGAGCGCAGCGCCACGTTGAACGCCAGCGCGAAACTCACGCCCACGTTCAGCAACCCCGTCATCGCGGTGCCGGCCACCGCCATCCAGAACGCGTGGGTATGCACGACTTCCCATCCCAGCGTGCCCAGCGCGGTGCCGATCTGGCCGGCGCTGAGCGTCACGTGGCGAACTTCCACGTGCGGGCCGAAGAAGCTGACGATGGCAGGCCCCAGGCCCAGCATCAGGCCCAGCGACACGTTGCCGGCGATGCCCGAGATGTTGCGTTGCCAGAAGCCGGCCCAGCGCACCGCGCCGCGTTCGCCGAACAGGTGCCGCGCGCGCCGGTTGTAGGCCATCACGTCGTGCACGCGGTGCAGCGCGAACCAGTTGTCGGCCCAGCCGGCGATGAGGCTGGACAGCCACAGCAGCACGCCGGTGGCCGCCGCATAGATGGGCGTGGCGCCCCAGATCGAAAACGACGCCAGCGTTTCCTGCGCCTTGTCCGCGCTGATCAGCGGCCGTTCCAGGCCGTTCACGGCGATCCATTGCAGGCCCCAAGCCAGGGGGAATACCACGGCCAGGTTGCCCAGGATGGCCGCCGCGTTGGAACGGATCATGGACAGCGTGTCGTCCAGGAAGGCCTCGCGCCCTTCGGGCGTGTAGGCGTCGTCCAGACGATGGGCCAGCGCCGGCCCCGTCATCGCGGGTTGCTTGGTGGCCAGCGTGAAGTGCGCGAAGTGGATCACCAGGAAACCACCCGCGTAGTTCAGCGACGCCAGCAGCCCTTCGATGAACTTGTCCAGGTGCATCGAGACGATGAAGAACTTCAGATAAACCGTGAACACCATGATGAAGCCGCCACCCAGCGACGCTTTCAGCATCGTCAGGTATTCCGCGGTGTCGCGCGCGATGTAGTGTTCACCGGTTTCGGCGGTGCGCTCCATGACGCGGCGGGCCAGTTGCGCGAACGACGAGGCCGCCAGATGCCGGATGCTGCTGCGCGCCTGAGTGGAGCGGATCAGCTCGGCCGTCAGGTGCACGTACTTGTGGCGCTGCGTCGGGTCCACCCACACGCTCAGCAATAGTTCGATGCGGGCCAGGCGCAGCTTCATGCGTTCGATCTGGAACACCACTTCGACCGATACGCCGTTCTTCTCCAGTTCGTCGTAGACGCCTTGCGTGGCGGCGCGGCAGCCGTCCAGCAGCGCGCGGAACATGTTCAGCCGGCGGCCGAAGACGTCGCGCGGTGTGTCCGGTCCGCTGTCGCACAGTTCGGCCGAGGCGGCGGCCAGCGCGAAGAACGGCGTGTCCTGCACGCGGCCGGGCAGGCGCGTGCGGATGTCCTGGCTCAGGCCGGTGGCGCGCACCTGACTGACCAGCACCTGGATGCTGCTGGTGAGCGCCTGCTCCAGGCGCGGGGCGGGCGGTTCGGGGGCCGTGGGGTCCAGGCGCGCAAGGCCGTCGCCGTGGCGATACAGCGCGCGCATGCGGGCCAGGGTGTCGTCGTCCAGCGATTCGATCCAGTGCGCGTCGCCGGCGCGGCGGAAAATCAGCGAGAACAGGCCGAACATGTCGCCGCGGTTGGGCGGCGGCGGCAACAGCCGCGACTGCGCGCGTTCCCAGAATTCGCCCCAGAAGCCGGGGTGCGACGCCACGCCCGTGTCGCACAGCAGGGACGTGGGGTCGTTGTCGGCCACGAGCGAACGCAGCGTGGCGGCGACGGGGGCGGCGCGGTCGGGATTGTTTTCCAGCACCTGCAGCAGGTAGCGCAACCGCGCATGCTGCGGGTGGCGGACGGTGCCGGGTTCCGTATCGGGCGGGGCGGCGGGGGCGGCAGAAGCG
>NZ_LZZS01000037.1 GCF_014170335.1 Achromobacter sp. UMC46 | reverse complement strand
TACAACCTGGACAGCAGCAACCTCGACGTCAAGGCGCTGAAGGCTGGCGAGACGGCCACTGAGACCTTCACCGTTACCGTGGACGACGGCAACGGCGGCGTGGTCACCAAGGACGTGACAGTCACGATCAACGGCACCGATGACGGCGCCGTGATCACCCCGGCTAACCCGGGCGACGACAAGGGTACGGTCACCGAAGACGTGACGCTCGCCGTTGGCGGCAAGCTCGACGTGACGGATCCGGATGCAGGCGAAGCGGTCTTCAAGCCGCAGACGGATGCCGCTGGCCAACACGGCAAGTTCTCCATCGACGCCAATGGCAATTGGACCTACAACCTGACCAACAACGACCCGGCCGTCCAAGGCCTGGGCGCTGGCAAGACCCTGACCGAAACCTTCACCGTTACGACGGCTGACGGCACGACCGGTCAAGTGGTCGTCACCATCGTCGGCACCAACGACATCCCGGTCTTGACTGGCAAGGCGGACGGCGCAGTCACGGAAGACGGCACCCTGGTTGCGACTGGCAAGATCGACGTCGCCGACGTCGACACGACCGACAAGCACACCTGGACCGTCAACGACGGCGGCAAGGGCACGTATGGCTCCTTCTCGGTCGACACGACCGGCAAGTGGACCTACAACCTGGACAACACCAACAAGAATGTCCAAGGCCTGAAGTCCGGCGAAACGTTCACCGAAACCTTCACCGTGACCGTCAATGACGGCAACGGCGGCGTGGTCACGAAGGATGTGACGGTCACCATCAACGGCACCGACGATGGCGCGGTGATCACCCCGGCCACCCCGGGCGACGACAAGGGTACGGTCACCGAAGACGTGACGCTCGCCGTTGGCGGCAAGCTCGACGTGACGGATCCGGATGCAGGCGAAGCGGTCTTCAAGCCGCAGACGGATGCCGCTGGCCAACACGGCAAGTTCTCCATCGACGCCGATGGCAAGTGGACCTACAACCTGACCAACAACGACCCGGCCGTCCAAGGCCTGGGCGCTGGCAAGACCCTGACCGAGACCTTCACCGTTACGACGGCTGACGGCACGACCGGTCAAGTGGTCGTCACCATCGTCGGCACCAACGACATCCCGGTCCTGACCGGCAAGGCCGATGGTGCGGTCACCGAAGACGGCACCCTGGTTGCCACCGGCAAGATCGACGTCGCCGACGTCGACACGACCGACAAGCACACCTGGACCGTCAACGACGGCGGCAAGGGCACGTATGGCTCCTTCTCGGTCGACACGACCGGCAAGTGGACCTACAACCTGGACAACACCAACAAGAATGTCCAAGGCCTGAAGTCCGGCGAAACGTTCACCGAAACCTTCACCGTGACCGTCAACGACGGCAACGGCGGCGTGGTCACGAAGGACGTGACGGTCACCATCAACGGCACCGACGACGGCGCCATCATCACCCCGGCCAAGCCGGGCGATGACAAGGGCACGGTCACCGAAGACGTCACGCTCACGACGGCCGGCAAGTTGGTCGTTACCGATCCGGACGCTGGTCAAGCGGTCTTCAAGCCGCAGACGGATGCCGCTGGCCAACACGGCAAGTTCTCCATCGACGCCGATGGCAAGTGGACGTACAACCTGACCAACAACGACCCGGCCGTCCAAGGCCTGGGCGCTGGCAAGACCCTGACCGAAACCTTCACCGTTACGACGGCTGATGGCACCACCGGTCAAGTGGTCGTCACCATCGTCGGCACCAACGACATCCCGGTCTTGACCGGCAAGGCCGATGGTGCAGTCACCGAAGACGGCACCCTGGTTGCCGCCGGCAAGATCGACGTCGCCGACGTCGACACGACCGACAAGCACACCTGGACCGTCAACGACGGCGGCAAGGGCACGTACGGCTCGTTCTCGGTCGACGCGACCGGCAAGTGGACCTACAACCTGGACAACACCAACAAGAATGTCCAAGGCCTGAAGTCCGGCGAAACGTTCACCGAAACCTTCACCGTGACCGTCAACGACGGCAACGGCGGCGTGGTCACGAAGGACGTGACGGTCACCATCAACGGCACCGACGACGGCGCCATCATCACCCCGGCCAAGCCGGGCGATGACAAGGGCACGGTCACCGAAGACGTGAAGCTGGCCGTTGGCGGCAAGCTCAACGTGACGGACCCGGATGCAGGCCAAGCGGTCTTCAAGCCGCAGACGGACGCCACTGGCCAGCACGGCAAGTTCTCCATCGATGCCAATGGCAATTGGACCTACAACCTGACCAACAACGACCCGGCCGTCCAAGGCCTGGGCGCTGGCAAGACCCTGACCGAAACGTTCACGGTCACGACGGCTGATGGCACCACGGGGAAAGTGGTCGTCACCATCGTCGGCACCAACGACATCCCGACCATTGCGGGCACCACCACCGGCGCCGTGAAGGAAGACGGCACGCAGACCGCCAGCGGCCAGTTGACCAAGACTGACGTCGACACGACCGACACGCATACGTGGACGGTCAGCGATGCCGGCAAGGGCGTCTACGGCACCTTCACGGTCGACTCGTCGGGCAAGTGGACGTATACGCTGAACAACAACGCAGCCAATGTCCAGGGCCTGAAGGAAGGCCAGCAGGTCACCGACACCGTCAATGTGACTGTCGACGACGGCAACGGCGGCAAGGCCACCCTGCCTGTCACCGTCACGATCACCGGCACCAATGACGCGCCGGTGATCACTGGCCAGAAGACGGGCACCGTAACCGAAGACTTCACGCTGACCTCGACCGGCAAACTGACGGTGACGGATGCGGATGTGGGCCAGAGCGGTGTCGCCGCGCAGACCAATGTGGTCGGCAAGTACGGCACATTCTCGATTGACGCCAACGGCAATTGGACGTACACGCTGAACAACAGCCTGGCGGTGGTGCAGAACCTGCCCGCAGGCGCCCTGCTCTCCGAGTCGTTCAATGTCGTGACCGTCGACGGCACGACGGCTCCGCCGATCACGGTCTCGATCGTGGGCACGAACGACGCCCCGGTCGCCGCCGACAATTCGGCCAATGTGGAAATCGGCGCCAGCCACGTCTTCACGGTCGCCGAGTTCGGTTTCAATGGCGGTGCCGAGGGTGACGCGCTGCAAAGCGTGATCATCTCGCGCCTGCCGACGGACGGCACGCTGACGCTGAACGGCAACCCCGTGACGGTGAACACCGCCGTCTCGGCGGCGGACATCGCCGCCGGCAAGCTGGTGTTCACCCCGTCGGCCAATGGCCTGGACACCTCGATCGGCTTCCAGGTGCGCGATACCGGCGGCACGGACCACGGCGGCCAGAACACGTCGGGCACCTACAACTTCGTGCTGAACACGAACAACGTGGTGACCGGCGAAAACACCGGGAGCGGCACGGGCACCAACCCGCCGTTGAGCGGCGGTTCGGGCGACGACATCATCCTGGGCGACAAGGGCGGCACGGTCACGACCGTGGAGCCGGGCAAGAGCTACAACATTGCCCTGGTGGTGGATACGTCGGGCAGTATGGCGTACGGCCTGGACGGATCCAGCGGAGTTTCCTACAACCAGTCGCGCATGAAGCTGGTGAAGGACGCCCTCGCGGTCCTGGCCAACCAATTGTCCAACCATGACGGCAAGATCAACCTCACGCTGATCGGGTTCGCGAAGGTCAGCGGCGAGAACATCAGCATCAACAATTTCTCGAAGGCAAACCTGCCCGCGCTGCTTGCCGCCATTGACGCGCTGGTCGCCAACGACGGCACCAACTACGAAGTCGCTTTCAACACCGCAGTGAACTGGTTCAATAAGCAAAGCAACAGCGGCAATACCGCCGCCAACGGCTACGAGAACAAGACGTTCTTCCTGACCGACGGCGATCCGACCTACTACCAGACCACCGACTGGTTGGGCCGGCCCACGGTGGGCGGTACCGGTAGCTCCACGGACACGACGACGATCAACGAGTCGCTGTCCGGCTACAACCCGCTGGCCAATATCAGCCAGGTCAATGCCATCGGCATCGGCCCGGGGGTCAACGCTGACATCCTTCGCCTGTTCGACAACACGGGCGGCGGCGGCACGGCCTATGCGCCGGTCGGCAGCGGTTCGGACACGACGCTAGCCAACTTCGGTTCGAACAACGGTTGGGGCAACATGTCCAACTGGACCAGCACCGGCACGGGCAGCGGCAGCTCGGTCTCGCGCACCAACAGCGCGCTGCAGATCGTCGACACCACGGGCGGCACGCACACCACGGCGACCAGCCCGACGTTCTCGATCAGCGCGTATGGCAAGGTGACGTTCGACGTGACCACCAGCAACTACGCGACGGGCGACAAGTTCACGTGGACGCTGCAGCGCTGGGACGGCAGCAAGTGGGTCAACATGGATAGCGGCAGCACCACTGCCGCCTTGTCCGGGAAGACCTCCGTGTCGTCGGCCGTGGTGCCCTCGGGCACCTATCGCCTGGTCTACGACCTGGATGACACGACCAACAACTCGCAAAGCGCCACGGTCCAGATCGACAACATCGTGCAAACGGACTGGACGGCCAGCAATGTCGTGGCGGCCCCTGGTGGCCAGGTGGACATCGTGCTGAAGCCCGACGACCTGACGGCGGCCCTCCAGGGCGGCAACATCACCAACGATCCGGCAGCGGTGGGCAACGACGTCATCAATGGCGGCGCCGGCAACGACATCATCTTCGGTGACACGATCAATACCGATCACCTCACCTGGGGCAGTGTCGCCGCCGGTTCGCATGACGGCCAAGGCCTGAAGGCGCTGCAGGACTTCCTGGCCTACCAGAACGGCCATGCCGCGACCAGCAACGAGATCTACGACTACCTGAAGGCCAACCACGCGCAGTTCAACCTGCCTGACGACACCCGCGGCGGCAACGACACCGTCCACGGCGGCACGGGCGACGACATCATCTACGGCCAGGGCGGCAATGACACCCTTTACGGCGATGACGGCAATGACGTGCTGTACGGCGGCGCCGGCGCCGACACCCTGAACGGTGGCGCGGGCAACGACACGCTGGACGGCGGTTCGGGCAACGACACGCTGATCGGCGGCAAGGGCAACGACACGTTGATCGGCGGCGCCGGCAGCGACACGTTCAAGTGGGAACTGAACGACCAAGGTTCGGTCGGGGCGCCCGCGGTCGATACGATCAAGGACTTCTCCAACGCCACCATCGCCAACGGCGGCGATGTCCTGGACCTGAAGGATCTGCTGGTCGGCGAGAAGGACGGCACGCTGACGCAGTACCTGAGCATCCACAAGGAAGGCAACAACACGGTCATCGATATCAACACCAAGGGCCAGATCGCCCAAGGCGCCGACCAGAAGATCGTGCTGGAGAACGTGGACCTGACGAACAATGGCCAGATGAACAACCAGGCCATCATCAACGACCTGCTGCAAAAGGGGAAGTTGAACGTCGACCACAACTAACCCGCAGTACCCGGGGCGGAGCGGCAACGGCCCGCCCCGGGCGCAGGCATTTTTTTAAGCAAGCGTGTCTGCGAGAGTCGGAAAAATGTGAAAATCCGTTTCATGTCCTCGACTCACCGTTTCCGCGGCACGCTGCCCCTGTGCCGACTGGTGTTGCTATGCCTGGCTTGCGTCTGGGGCGGCAGTTTCGCCCTGGAAGTCAGCACCGACCGGCTGCAAAGCCTGGCGGCTAGCCGTTATGGCGCAAAAGGCGCGAAATCGGTGGGAAGCTGGTTGCAGTTGCTCCGCAACCCGCCACCGGCCCTGGAACGGGACAAGCTGACGCTTGCGAACGATTTCTGGAACCGTGCCCTGCTATCGGGCGAAGACATCACCATCTGGGGGCAGACGGACTACTGGGCCACCCCGCTGGAATCGTTGGGCAAAGGCGCCGGCGACTGCGAAGACTATGTGATCGGCAAGTACTTCACCTTGCTGTCGATGGGCGTCCCCGCGAACAAGCTACGCTTCATCTATGTCCGCGCCCGCATTGGCGGACCCGCCAGCAGCAGCCAGGTCGCCCACATGGTCCTGGGCTACTACGAAACCCCGAATGCCGTCCCGCTGGTGCTGGACAGCCTGATATCCACCATTCTGCCGGCGACCCAGCGTCGCGACCTGACGCCGGTCTTCAGCTTCAACGCCGACGGCGTGTACGTTGACGGCAAGCCCGCCGCGCCGGTTGACCGACTCAGCCGCTGGCGTGATCTACTTCAACGCATGGAACGGGAAGGCATACGCCCCTGACGGCCGGAAACAAGACTATGTCCATACTTCGACAGCTACTGCTCAGCGTTACCCTTGCGATCGGCGTCATCCTGCTGGGCACCTTGGCGCTCAGCGTCAACTCGGCGCGCGAATACCTGTCGGGCCAGTTGCAGGTGCAGAGCACCGACGCCGCCGTGTCGCTGGCGCTGTCCTTGTCGCAGCCCGCCAACAATGACCCGGTCCTTCAGGAACTGCTGGTGTCGGCCCTGTACGACGGTGGCCATTTCTCGCTGGTGCGCCTGACCGATCCTGACGGCAAGGTGCTGATCGAGCGCAAATCGGATACCACGCCCAAGTCGGTTCCCGGCTGGTTCCAGAAGCTGGCGCCCCTGGACACGCAACCGGCCAGCCACGCCGTCAGCGACGGGTGGCGCCAGATCGGCGAGGTCACCCTGATCGCCAACGACGCCTATGCCTGGGAAGCCCTGTGGCGCAGCAGCCTGAAAATGATTGCGCTGGTCGTCGGTGCGGGCGTCCTGTGGGCCGTGTTCGCGTTTGTGCTGGTGGGCTGGATCAAGAACCGCCTGCTGCGCGAGATCAGCGACCATGTCCGCAGCATCGGCCAGGATACCCCTCCCCAGCAGGTGGAAGCCCGCGTTCCCGAATTGTCCGGCGTCGTGCAGGCGCTGAACCAGACCCGCGAACGCGTGTATGCCAGCGTCGAAGAACAGAACGCCAAGATCGAATCGCTGGAACTGGAGCTCAACCAGGATCCGGTCACGGGCCTGCCAAACCGCAAGTACTTCGTCAACGAGTTCAGGCGCGCGCTGGAAGCGCCGGCTGGGGCCGCAGGCCAGCCGACATCGCGTTCCATCGCCGGCGGGCACGTGCTGGTGTTCCGTCAGCGCGACCTCGCCGACCTGAACCGTCATATGCCTCGCGAATTCATCGACCAATGGCTACGCGCCGCGTGCCAGCGCATTCAAGGCACGCTGCAACGCCTGAACGTCGCTGCCCCGCTGCTGGCCCGGCTGAACGGGTCCGATTTTGCGCTGCTGCTGCCGGGCTGCGCCGCCCCCAAGGCGATGATGGTCGCCGAACAATTGCGGGCGGACCTGCATGCGTCGCGCATTCCGGTCGGTGAAGGCCATCTGTGCCGCTGGGCACAGGCCATGACCGACTATGGTCCCGGCAATCAGGCAGGCCCGGTGCTGGCGCGCCTGGACTTCGGACTGATGCGGGCCGAAAGCGCCAACAACGATCATGTCGTGATCGCGGGCGCGACCGACATGCAGTCGCCTTCGGAGTCGGGCGAACGCGCCTGGAAAGACGCCATCCTGACCGCATTGGAAAAAGACCAGTTCGAACTGGCGACCGAACCACTGCTGGCCGCCGACGGCAGCATGGTGCGTACCGAAGCCATGCTGATGCTGCGCACCGCCGCCGACCAGGTCCCGATTCCCGCCACCCTGTTCATCCCGCCTGCCGTGCGGCTGGATTTGGTCGCCGAGTGCGATCTGGAGTCCGTGCGCCTGGGCCTGGACTGGCTGATCGCCCACGACGGCGAGCTTGCCATTCGGGTCGCCCTGCCGTCGTTGCGGGGCCAGAAGTTCTTCCGTCAACTCGCGCTGCTGTTGACGGAACACCGTGGGCTGGCCTCGCGCCTGTTCCTGGAAATCGACGCGCACGGCCTGGTGGAATGCCACGAGCAGATCGCCACACTTGCGCGCGTGGCATCGGAATTCGGCGCGCATATCGGCGTGCGCCGCCTGGCGCAGCAATTCGGCGCCGTGGCGCAACTGCACACCCTGCCCTTGTCGTATGTGAAGCTGGGCGGCGGGTTTGTCGGGGGCATGTCGCAAAGCCCGGGCAGCCAGCAGTTGACGGCTTCGGTCCTGGAAACCGCACGTACCCTGAACATCGCGGTCTACGCCGAAGATGTGCCCGACGCCGAAACGCGGCGCATCCTGTCCGGCCTGGGCATCAGCATCATGCGCGGCCCGGGTGTGAAACCCGCATGAAGGCCGCGGCCGGCACGACCTGACGGCAGAGAGCCGCGTTACTTCTTGGCTTGCTGATACAACGGCATCACCTGCTGCGCGGCGGCCTGCAAGTCCGTAATGCGCGACTCGGCCGAGGGGTGCGTGGACAGGATTTCCGGCGGCGCGTTGCCGCTGTCTGCCGACCCCATCTTCTGCCATAGCGTCACCGCGGCGCGCGGGTCATAGCCCGCCCGCGCCGCGAGCTCCACGCCCATGCGGTCCGCTTCGGTCTCGTGCGTGCGGCTATTAGGCAACGTGAACATCACACTGGTGAGTTGCCCGCCCAGATCGGACGCGGCGTTGGAGCCCGTCGCGATGGACAGCACCTGCAAGCCCAGGTTAGTAGCCATCTGCTGCGAAACGCGCTCGCGCGCATGTTCGCGCAGCGCGTGGGCGATCTCGTGGCCCATCACGGCCGCCAACTCGTCGTCGGTCGGCTTGATCTTCGAGATCAGGCCCGTGTAGACGGCGATCTTGCCGCCGGGCATGCACCAGGCGTTGACCTCGTCGCTGGACAACACATGCACTTCCCACTTCCAGCCGGAGGCATCGGGGCGGAACACGCCTACCTGCGCGATCAGTCGCTGAGAGATGGCGCGCACCCGCGACAACTGCTGCGCATCACGGTCCAGCAGCCCCTTGCCCTGAGCCTGTTTGAGGATGTCCGTGTACTGCTGGCTTGCCTCTTGCTCGAGCGCTTGCGAGGGCACCAGGCTGGACATGTACTGCGTGCGGTTGACGCCGATGGCGCCGGACTGCGTGGTGTTCATGCCGGTGCAGCCGGCCAGGGCGGCCAGCAGAAGCGTCACGGCCGTGCCGCGCAATAGATGACGTTTACGGTTCATGTCGGTCTCCAGCGGACGGTGGCAGGAACGGGCACGCCCGCCTGTCAGAGCGGATCGCCGCACTGTCCGCGATGGCGCAGCGCATGGTCGATCAGCACCAGGGCAAGCATGGCTTCGGCAATGGGCGTGGCGCGGATGCCGACGCAGGGGTCGTGGCGCCCCAGCGTCTGCACTATGACGGGTTCGTTCGCGCGATTGACCGAACGACGCTCGACGCGGATGCTGGACGTGGGCTTGATGGCCAGCGACACGGTGATCGGCTGGCCCGTGGAAATGCCGCCCAACACGCCGCCGGCATGGTTGGTCAGGAAACCGTCGGGTGTGATCTCGTCGCCGTGTTCGGACCCGCGCTGCGCGATGCAGTCGAAGCCTGCGCCGATGGACACGCCCTTGACGGCATTCAGGCCCATCATCACATGCGCGATGTCGGCGTCCAGGCGGTCGTAGATGGGTTCGCCCCAGCCCGCAGGCAGGTTTTCCGCCACGACTTCGATCCGGGCGCCGACCGAATCGCCATCCCGGCGCAACTGGTCCATATAGGCTTCCAGTTCCGGGACGACCTCGGCGTTGGGCGCATAGAACGGATTATTGGGGACTTCGTCCCACGACACGAAAGGAATCGCGACCGGGCCAAGCTGGCTCATGTAGCCGCGCACTTTCACGCCGTACTGCTCGGCCAGCCACTTCTTGGCGATGGCGCCGGCCGCGACAGTGGGCGCGGTCAGGCGCGCGGACGAGCGGCCGCCGCCGCGCGGGTCGCGCACGCCGAACTTGCGCCAATAGGCGTAGTCGGCATGGCCCGGCCGAAACGTGTCGGCGATGTTCGAATAGTCTTTGCTGCGCGCGTCGGTATTGCGGATCAGCAGGCCGATCGGCGTGCCCGTGGTGACCCCTTCGTAGACGCCGGACAGGATTTCGACCTGGTCGGCTTCCTGGCGCTGCGTGACATGGCGCGACGTGCCGGGGCGGCGGCGATCCAGTTCAAGCTGGATGTCGGAGGCGTCCAGGGGCAGTCCCGGGGGACAGCCATCCACGACGCAACCGATGGCCGGCCCGTGGGATTCGCCGAAATTCGTGACGGTAAAAAGGGTACCTAGGGTATTGCCGGGCATAGGAAGTCAACAGGTCGGTTTTGCGAGCAACCCCGATTATGACATCGCCGAAGCCAAAGCCTGGATTTCCGAGGCCGGCGCCGGGCGTCCCAGCAAGAAGCCCTGCATCTCCCGGCATCCCAGGGACTTGAGGATTTCGCGCTGTCCTTCGGTTTCAACACCTTCGGCCACCACGGGCAGGCGCATGGCCTGGCACAACCCGAACAGCGCGGATACGACTTCCCGGCTGCAGGCGTCGGATTCCAGCGCCGAGATGAAGCTGCGGTCGATCTTCACCCAGTCGATGGGCAGATGGCGCAGGTGGTTCAGGCTGGAATACCCACAACCGAAATCGTCCAGCGCCACGCCGATGCCTTTGGCGCGAAGCGTATTCAGGATCTTCACGTGCCGCTCGTAATGCAGGATGAAGATCGATTCCGTGATTTCCAGCACCAGTTTTTGCGGCGACAGCCGGGTGGCCGCCAGCACGTCCGACACCAGTTGCACCAGCCCGTCTTCGTTCATCTGCTTGACCGACAGATTCACGTGGACTCGCCAGGCCGGAGGCCACAAGGCGGCCTGCGAGCACGCCCGCTCCAGAATCCAGGCACCCAGCGGGACGATCAGCCCGCTGCGTTCGGCCAATTCGATGGTGACGGCCGGCGACACGCTGCCCAATACCGGGTGATGCCAGCGCAACAGGGCCTCGCAACCCTGGACCACCCCGGTTCCGCTATCGCAAACCGGCTGGTAGAACAGTTCGAACTGCTCCATGGCGGGCGTCGTCAGCGCCAGGCGCAAATCGTTTTCCAGCCCCTGCTGGTCACGGTGGCGCGCCAGCAGCCGGAAATCGAACAGGTTCCAGCCGGGGCCGCCACGCTCTTTCAACGGCACCATCGCCACTTGCACGCAGCGTTGCATTTCTTCCACAGTGCGCCCGTGATCGGGATATAGCGCGGCCCCGACCCGGAAGACGGCAATCAGGGGACGCCCCCCTAATTCATACGGGGCGCTCAAGTCCTCAAGCAGCTTGGCCGACACCTGCGCAGCACCCACTTCGTCGACTTCAGGCACACAGACCGTAAAGCTGTCGATGCCGGTACGCGCCACCATGCCGCCCAGGGTACGAGTGATCAGACCCAAGCGATTGGCCACCTGCACCAGCAGCGACTGGTCTTCGCCCGCGCGCAGCATGGCGCTGATTTCGGCGTATTGCTCGAGGCTGACCAGGAAAAAGGCGCCCCGGCGTGCCGGCCCTTCTGTTTGGGCCAGCCAAACGCGCGCGCGACGATGCAGCTCCTGCTGGCTCAGGACGCCGGTCAATTCGTCGCGCGTCAGCCGCTGACGCAATGCACGCTCCCTGCGGACGAAAAACACGCCTATCGCCGCAAGTGCGCCTGCGAGCGTCAGGCACAGTGCGAGCAGGTAACTCTCACGCACGGAGCCCCCTATCTAGAAACCCCTGGCGTTGCGGTCCAAGAAAGAACCCAAGGGCTGTAACATTTTTTAAATTATGCATTATTTTCGCAAAAAAACGCCACACTTCAGAGGCAACGCGCCTCTTTTCCTTGAAATCCTAAGGCTCTCTGCTTGCTCATGGATGATCATGTCGGTCCCTGGATAGCGTTCGCTGGCCGGTCCATAGATCCATGCCCTACCCTTACTACGACAGCCAAAGCCCAAAAATTAATACGCCCTGTCTCAATAGTTCTCATCAAGGCAATTATCACGATCGAAATAATTGCACAGGTCGTCTGATGTCGTAGCGAATTTCGTAATATTCTGTACGCTCTGTGACATGCCGAATTACAGTGTAAGCGGCGTCACTGAGGTACTAGTAACGTGTGTCACGTTTCTTATCCAGGTTTTTTCCCGTCGGGCACGTTCGCTGCTCGATGGCCCCTTTCATCGGGCGCCCGCCAACCCTCCACGCGAGCAGGCATGCCGTCCAAAAAGGGAACCCCAAACACATGTCGACATTCCGCCGGTTACTTTTTTGCACAGCCCTTCTGATCGGCTTCATCCTGCTCGGCGCCCAGGCGCTGGGGATGCTTGCCGCCCATCGCTATCTGAATGCGCAACTCACGCAGCAAAGCGAAGGCGGCGCCAGCGCCCTGGCCTGGGCGCTGTCCCACGCTACGGCCAGCCCGGTGGACCGTGCCGCCTTGGCGGACGAACTGTTTGAACAAGGGCTGTATGCGGTCGTCCGTATCACCGATGAAGGGGGGATCGTTGTCGCCGAGCACAAAACACGCCAAAACCCCGCAACCCGGGACGGGGACTGGCGCAACGCCTGGCTGAACTTGCAGGCACCCGCCGTGTCGCAGCCCTTCGCCTCGGCCGACGGCGGCGTCCGTGGCACCGTCACGGTGCAGGCGGACGCGCGGTTGGCGCGCGACACGCTATGGCAAGGCGGCGTGAGGATCTTTGGGCTGGTGCTGGTGGCGGGGATATTCTGGGCGCTGTTCGCCTTGAACCTGGTTCGGTGGATTGAAGTCCGGACCTCGCGCGACATCTGCGAACGCGTGCGGGCCCTGGACCCGGGCAACCGCGGCACGCTGACGGGATCGTGTGAACTGGCGGGTGTGGACCAGGCCCTGGTCGACGCGCAGCGCCGGGTGGCCGCGACGGTCGAGGAGCAGAACGCGAAGATCGAATCCCTGCAAAGCGAGATCTACCGGGACACCGTCACCCGCCTGCCCAACCGCAAGCACTTCGTCGATCAGTTCAGGCTCGCGTTGGCTGACAAGACCCCGGATGCCGGCGGCCATATCCTGATGTTCCGCCAGCGCGACCTGGCGGAAATCAATCGGCATTTGTCGCGCGCGTTCACCGATCAATGGTTGCGTTCATCGTCCGACCGCTTGCGCAAGCTGATCGCGGAATTCGGCGGGCCGTCTGCACAGATCGCGCGCATCAGCGGATCGGACTTCGCGCTGTTGATGCCCCGCACGTCGGCCCCTCAAGCCAGCCTGCTGGCCGAACGGGTTCGCCGCGAACTGCGTTCGCTGCGCGTGCCGATGGACAAATATGGGTGGTGCCGCTGGGCCCTGGCCATGACCGCTTTCGCCTCCGGCGACAGCATGAGCGATACGCTGGCCCGGCTTGACCACGCCCTGATGTGCGCCGAAAGCGCCGACGACGACCAGATCACGCCGGCCAGCCAAGCCGCCGACAGCACCCGCATCGGTGAATACAGCTGGCACGACGCCCTGGCCACCGCCCTGGAGCAGCACCGGTTCTCGCTGGCCATCCAGCCCCTGCATGCCGTATCCGGCGCATTGCTGCACCACGAAGCCAGCCTGACGCTGCATGACACATCTGGCGGGGATCCGGTGCCGGCGTCCATCTTCATGCCGCCCGCGGTCAGGTTGGGCCTGTCCGCCGAATGCGACATCCAGGCCGTCCGTCTGGGCCTGGACTGGCTGTTCACCCATTCCGGCGCGCTGACCGTCCCCATATCACTCGCCTCGCTGGCGAAAACGTCTTTCCTATCCAGACTGGACAGGATGCTTGCCGACCGCCCCGCGTTGACCCGGCGTTTGATCATCGAGGTCGATGCCGCCGGCCTGGTCGAACAAGGGGGGGACGTGCGCCAACTGTGCGACATCGTCACGGCTGCGGGCGCCCGGATGGGCATATCGCGGCTGTCGCAGCAGTTCGGCGCGATGGAGCGCCTGCACGAGTATCCGGTGTCTTACCTGAAGCTGTGCGGCAGTTTCATTACCGGTCTGCTGCACAGCCCCGGCAGCCAGCATCTGGCCGCCACCGTGGTCGCCACGGCCACGACGATGGACATGGACGTCTACGCCGAAGACGTCCCCGATCTGGCCACTCAGGCCATTCTGGAAAGCCTGGGCGTCCGCGCGATACGCGGGGCTGTCGTAAACTTCTCCCATACGCGCGACCTCTCGCCGGATCACCAATGGGTTCCTAGTTGACGGAAGGATTGTTTCTTCGCACCCGCTGGCGTTTTCGCCATCACCCTGCACGACGCCCCCAGGCCGGGCTGCAAGCGGCACTATCGCGCTTGGGCGCCCTGCTATGCGCCCTGTCGTGCGCCATCCTTTGGCCGGGTGCCGCACTGGCGTGGGGCCTGAGCGCCCCCCACGAAGACATGCAGCTTGGCGTGACCGCCGGCGTCGCCATCACAGGCAGCCTGGCATGCCTCGTCGCCTGGGGCGCCACCCGTGAATCCCTCTACGGCGCCGGCGGCGCCTTCATGCTGATCGAAGGCCTGTTCCGATCACTGCCCGAAATGCTGCCGCCCGGCGCGTTGCAAGCGGGATCTTTCGCGGCCTTGCTGGCCTTGACCGTCCCGTTGCTGACCGACCTGCCCCACGCCTCGAAACTGGCGGCGGCCTGCCGCGGCCTGAGCGTCGCGCTGGCGGCCGTTGCGGCACTGGCGCTGATCTTCGTTTATGAAACCGAAAACGGCTCGATTCCCGCCGTGATCGCCGGGCTGTGCGCCGCATTGAGCGTGCCGCTGGCCCTCTGGTTCGCCGCGCGTGCGGCCTTGCGCAAAAGCGGACGCGGGACGGCGCTGGCATTCGCCGGCGTGTATGCCGCGTCGGCCTGGATGCTGGGCAACGATGCCTGGCGCGCCAACGGCGCCGACACCGCCGGCACACCGATCGAACTGGTGCGCCTGCTGCTGGTTGCGGGCACCCTCTTCGGCCTGGCGCTTGCCCGTCAGGCCCGCCCGCCGACCGTTGCTAGTCGTCCCGCGCATGACCCCGCCGACGTCGAACATCTGGCTCAAGGCGAGTTGCGGCTGGCCGAGCTGGCAGGCGCCCTGGACACGCAGCGCCAGATGAACGCGCTGATTTCCCACGAATTGCGCTCGCCGCTGGCCATCGTCAGCGCGGCGGCCCAATCGCTGGATATGATCCTGTCGGATAGCGGCGAGGCCGTCGGCAACCGGCTGGACCGGATACACCGCTCGGTCGGCCGGATGACTGAACTGATGGACCAGTTGCTGAACCAGGATCGCCTGGGCGAACAGGCCTGGACTCCGCGCGGCGAACAGACCGATCTGGCCGACATCGCACGCGACGTCGTGACGGCGATGCAGCCGGACACCGCGCATGCGTTGACGATTCAGGCCAGCGGCGCCCTACCCGCGTATTGCGACCGGCCGCTGACCAGCGTGGTGGTGCGCAACCTGATCCACAACGCCATCAAGTATTCGCCAGCCAATGAACCCGTCAAGATCGAGACGGGCCAGACTTGTCCCGATGGCACCCCGATGGCTTGGCTGGCCGTCATCGACCGCGGCCCGGGCATCGGGGAAGAGGAACAGGCGCGGATCTTCGAGCCGCATTTCCGGCGCTCGGCACATCGCGAGACCCAAGGCATGGGCATTGGCTTGTATCTGGCGCGCCGCATCTGCCAGAACCAGGGCGGATCGCTGACCATGCAAAGCAAGGTGGGCGTCGGCACCCGATTCATCGTCACCCTGCCGGCCCAGGGCCCGGAGGCCCGAGGTCAAGCCCAGGCCCCGGCGGGCTAGCCGCGCACGCGAAAATCCCGATCGGGTCAGGCGGCGAAGACGTAGCCTTGGCCGCGCACCGACAGCACCGGCAGCTTCAGGCCGGCGCTTTGCGCTTTGGCGCGCAGACGGCTCACCAGCACATCAATGCGGCGCAGTTCAAAACCGCCCGGGCTGTCCGGCAGGAAGAGTTCGGCCAGCACCTGGCGGCTGACCGCGCTGCCCGCCGCATCCATCAAGGCCATCAGGAAGGTCCGTTCCTGGGCGCTCAGGTGCAAGGAAGCGCCATCGGGCGCCACCAGTATCCAACCGCCGTCCTGCAGGGACCAGGTACTGTCCGCCGACGCGCGCGTTTCCGCATCCGCGGGACGCGGGGCCTTGGCCAGGCGCATGCGGCGGGCCAGGCTGCGGATGACGGAACTGAGTTCCAGCAGGTCCACGGGCTTGGTCATGTAGACATCCGCGCCGCCTTCCAGTCCGCGCACGCGGTCTTCGAGGGCACTGCGACCGGTCAACATGACGATGCCCACCGGGCTCAATGCGCGCAACCGGGTCGCGACGGAAAAACCGTCTTCGCCCGGTAAGTGCGCGTCAAGGATAACGATGTCGCACGGCTGCTCCTGCAGGCGGCGATAGAACGCCGCAGCATTGTCACAAGCAAACGCCACCCGAAAACCATAGCCGCCCAAGCCTAATGCCAACTCCTCCCGGAAGTCGGCATCATCCTCGAGCAGACCGATACATAGCAAACCATCTGCGCCAGGCATATTCAGAGTGCTTTATATTGAAAATTGTCGACAAATGCCCCAAGGATGCGGCAAGCCATCCCGAGTGTCCCGCAGGCGACAATCTTACGAGATTTACAATGGAAACGAATGATTGCAGTGAAAAAAAACGCGATATTTCACTCTCTTTCACTGCTTTTTCACGTAAATCACAATATTTTGGTATGCGTTCTCTTGCGATTGACGCGCGACGGCATCAAGAAGAGCAACTGACTTCCAGGCTACCCGCCCAATCCGGAGGCAGTCCCGCATAGCGCTCATACCCCGGCTGGGCCTCGAAAGGCGCCCGCAGCAGCTTCATCAGTGTCTCGATTTCACTGGCATCGCCGGTTTTCGCCGCCCGGATCGCCTCTTCGGCCAGATGGTTACGCAAGACATAGAGGGGATTAACCCGGTTCATCGCCAGGGCCGTCTCCTGCGCGGGGCGTCCGTCCTGCGCTTGGCGCGCCAGCAGGCGGTCCAGCCAGGCGGCTGCCGCAGGGCGGTCGATGAACAGGTCCTCGAACGCGCTGCGCTGCCCCTGCACGGCATCGGCCAGACGCCGCCAGGACAAGGTGAAATCGGCCTGATTGGCATCCATCAGCTTTAACAGGTCGTCCAGCAGCGCCTCATCGTCGGGACGCCAGGCGGCCAAGCCCAGTTTGGCGCCCATCCGATCATGGAAGGCCCGGGTGAAAACGGCTTCGAATTCGTCCAGCACGGCGCGCAGGCCCTCGGCATCCTGCACCAGCGCATGCAGGCTGCCGCCCAGACGATACAGGTTCCATAGCGCCACCGACGGCTGCCGGTTCCAGGAATAGCGCCCTTCCGAATCCGAATGATTGCAGACGTGCCCCAAGCGGAATCCGTCCATGAACCCATACGGACCGTAGTCCAGCGTCAGGCCCAAAATGGACATATTGTCCGTATTCATGACGCCGTGGCAGAAACCCACGGCCTGCCAGTCCGCCATCAGCAGCGCCGTGCGTCGCGTGACGGCGCGCAGCAGGTTGATGTAGGGCGCCGTCTCGCTCAAGGGCTCGCCCGTGGCTGATTCGCGGCATTCCGGGTAGAAGCGGTCGATGACGTAGTCCGCCAGCGTCTTCAGCAAATCAGGTTGGCGGCGCGACGACCAATGCTCGAACGAGCCGAAGCGTACGAAACTGGGCGACATGCGCGTCACGATGGCGGCGGTTTCCACCGTTTCCCGCATGACCGGGTCGTCGGACACCACCAGCGCCAGCGCCCGCGTGGTCGGAACGCCCAGCCCGTGCATGGCTTCGCTGGCCAGGTATTCCCGCACCGACGACCGCAGCACGGCCCGGCCGTCGCCCATGCGGGAGTACGGGGTCATGCCCGCGCCCTTCAATTGCAGTTCCCATCCCCCGTCGGGCCCTTCGACTTCGCCTAGCAAATGGGCGCGCCCGTCACCCAACTGGCCGGCCCATACGCCGAACTGGTGTCCGCTATAGACGGCCGCCAGCGTATCGCCGCCAGGCAAGGGTGCAGAACCCGAGAACACGGCCAGGAATTCCGGCGTGGACAGCACTGCGGGATCCAGTCCGATCAGCTTGGCTGCGCCGGCGTTGGCGTGGAGCAGGCGCGGCTGGTTCAGCCCCTGTGGGGTCAGCCGGGTATAGAACGCGGCGGGCAACGCCGCGAACGTATTGACGACATGCAGTTCAGACAAGGAATGGGCAGTCATGCGCGTTGGCTCCTGGCGGCCCGCTTGGCGGGGCGCACATAGAAAATGGCGCTGAGGAAAAAGGTGGTCGACAGGACGATCTCGCCCCAAGCCATCAGCACGGAGAGCGGGGCCGGATCGGACATGGCGCGCACAGCGCCTTCCATCAGATACAGCAGCGACAGCATCGACGCCCACTGATAGGTATAGAGGTTTCCACGCAGGATGCCGCGCAGCGGAAACGCCAGCGGCAGCGCTTTCAGCAGCATCCAGGAACCCCCCGGCCGCACCGGCGCCACCACGGTTTCCCAGGTGACGCAAAGGACGATCAGGGCGAACAGTGAAACCGAGGCCAGCAGGCGCAAACGGGGGTTGAGTTCAGGATTCATGCTGCTATTATCGCCTGATGAATCGCCCCGCCGAGCCTGCCGCCGCTACGTCGGCGGCCACCGAGCCCTCGACTTCGCGCTCTTCATGGGTCGCGAGGGCCGGACGCGTCTTCCGGTTCACCGTACAGCGCGCCAATGAAGAGAAGCTGCTTCAGGTCGCCTCCAGCCTCACGTTCACTACGGTGTTGGCCATCGTGCCCATGTTGGCCGTGGTGCTGTCCCTGTTCACCGCATTTCCGGTGTTCCAGGAATTCCGCGTTGCCCTGGAAGACTTCCTGACCAACAGCCTGATGCCGCCGTCCGTCTCGGACAACATCATGGAATACCTGAACCAGTTCGCGCGCCAGGCATCGCGCCTTACCGCGATCGGCGGCGCGTTCCTGCTGGTGACCTCGCTGCTGTTGATCATGACGATCGATCAGGCCTTCAACGACATCTGGCATGTCTCGCGGCAGCGTCCTTTGCCGCAACGGGCGCTGGTGTATTGGGCCATCATCACGCTGGGGCCGGTGCTGGCAGGCGCCAGCCTCTGGGCCACCTCTTTCGTGGCGCGCGAGTCGCTGGGGCTGGTGGCGGAGGTGCCCGAGATCGTCAGCGTCGCCATCTCCTTCATTCCCCTCATCCTGACCGCACTGGGCTTTGCCGCCCTGTTCGTCGTGGTGCCCAACCGCGACGTGCTGTGGCGCGATGCGCTGGTGGGCGGCTGCGTGACAGCCATCGTCCTGGAAATCATGAAGTCGGGGTTTGCGTACTACCTGACCCGGTTTCCCACCTACACCGTCATCTACGGCGCGTTTGCCACCCTGCCGATCTTCCTGCTGTGGATCTACCTGTCCTGGCTGGCCGTGCTGCTGGGCGCCACGCTGGCCTCGAGCGCGCCGCTGATCCGGCTGGGCCGTTGGGAAATCAACCGCTACCCCGGCGCGCAATTCGTCGACGCCCTGGACGCCCTGCGCGCGTTGCGGCGCGTGCAATCCGAAAACCCGCCCGGCCTGCCCGCCAACGAGCTGGCGTCGCAGTTGCGCCTGCACCAGGATGAATTGAACGAAGTGCTGGAAACGCTGAACGCCATGGGGCTGGCGACGCGCACCCCCGAAGACAACTGGGTATTGACCTGCGACGCGCGCGACACCTCGATGGCGCCCGTCGTGGACCATTTCCTGCTGGACCGCAGCCAACCCCGTGTCCGCAACGACCCCGAGATACTGCGAGTCGCTTCCGCCGTGATTTCCCAGCAAAATACGCCTACGCTGGAAGAACTGTGCGGAGAAGCGCAGAATACCGAAAATGGCGTCGCTCCAATATTGCAATTGGAAGCGAACAAGAAATAGCAAATGCATTCGGGCGTAGTCCGCCCAGGAGGAACCGATGTTGAAGGTCAGCGAGATTTTGCGCGTCAAGGGCCATACGCTCTATACGGCGTCGCCCGACATGCCTGTGTCCCAGGCCGTGCAAACCATGAGCGAGCAGGACATAGGCTCGCTCGTGATCATGGAATTCGGCACCCTGACCGGCATGCTCACGTTCCGCGAGATCATCCGCCACATGCACGCCCATGGCGCGGCCGGAGAAACCACCATCCGTTCGATCATGGATGACGCGCCGGTCAGCGTGTCGCCCAACACCAGCGCCGACGAAGTGCAGCGCCTGATGCTGGAAAAGCACGCCCGCTACATCCCGGTCATGGATGGCCCGACGCTGATGGGCGTGATCTCGTTCTACGACATGGCCCAGGCCATCGTGGCGGCCCAGCAGTTCGAAAACAACATGCTGAAGGCCTACATCCGCGACTGGCCCACGGAAAGCGCCGAACCGGCCAAGTCCTGACCGTCTGTCAGGCCAGCCCGCACGGCGCCTGCCGCGCGGTGGTTGTTCCGTTGGCCTACACCCCTGCCGGCGCCGCTTCGAACGCGGCGCCGCGCATTTCCGGCGCCTGCCGCTGGCTGCGCCAGGCGTCGTAGATCAATTCGGGGTTGTTCGCAGCAAGCAGCGCCGGATCGGACAGCATGCGGCGCCAGCGGCGCGCGCCCGATTGCCCGTTCACCAGGCCCAGCATCGGCCGCGTCATCACGCGCAAGGGCACGCCCTTGGCGACTTGCCGCGCCGCGTATTCGGTCATGGCGTCCACCACTTGCGCGTCGCTGGGCAAACGCACGGACGGCCACAGCTGCAACGACACCTCCGACAGCACACGCGGTGTATGCCAGGCCGCCCGGCCCAGCATCACGCCATCGAATTCGTCCGCCGCTCGGACGGATTGGTCGGCATCAGCCAGTCCGCCGTTAAGCACGAACGTGCAATCCGGGAAGTCCAGCTTCAATTGCTTGACCACGTCGTAGCGCAGCGGCGGAATTTCGCGGTTGTCCTTGGGCGACAAGCCCTTGAGCACCGCGTTGCGGGCATGGGCGATGAAAATCCGGCATCCCGTGTCGTAGATCTTGCCGACGAAATCCCGGACGAACGCGTAGGATTCCTCGTAATCCAGCCCCAGGCGATGCTTGACGGTAACCGGGATGTCGACGGCGTCCTGCATGGCTTTCATGCAGTCCGCGACCAGCGCCGGTTCCGCCATCAGGCAGGCGCCGAATGCGCCCTTCTGCACGCGTTCCGACGGACATCCGCAGTTCAGGTTGATCTCGTCGTAGCCCCATTGGCGGCCCAGCTTGGCCGCCTGCGCCAACGCGTCGGGTTCGCTGCCGCCCAATTGCAGGGCCACCGGATGCTCGGCTTCGTCGAAATCCAGATGACGCGGGACACTGCCGTGCAGCAGCGCGCCCGTGGTGATCATTTCCGTATACAAGCGTGCGCGGGGCGCCAGCAGCCGATGGAAATAGCGGCAATGGCGATCGGTCACGTCAATCATCGGGGCGACGCACAGCCGCCAGTCGGGGGAGTCCAAGAATCACTCTACAAAACAAGGGGATGCAGTATTTTACGGGCTTAGCGGGATTATGTCCGGCAGGGGAACGCGCCCGCGTGCAGGCGATCATCGCAACCCCGCCCGCTATGTGGTCTAAAATTGCGCCGCCGCCGCCGAACAGGCATGGCCGAGCGTCCGTTAACCCCCTCACCCCTCTATATCAATGGCCGTATTCACTCCCGTATCCGACGACGACGCGCGCGCCCTTTTGGCGCAATTCGACCTGGGCGAACTGGTTTCGCTTCGAGGGATTACGGCCGGTATCGAGAACACCAACTACTTCCTGTACACGACGCGGGGCGAATACGTCCTGACCCTGTTCGAAGTCCTGACGCAGGCCCAACTGCCGTTCTACATCGAACTGATGTACCACCTGGCCCAGCGCGGCATCCCGGTGCCACAGCCCCAGAACCTGCGCGACGGCACCCGCCTGACAAGGCTGCACGACAAGCCTTGCGCCATCGTCTCGCGCCTGCCCGGCGGCTACGAACCCGCCCCGGGCGCCGCGCATTGCGCCCTGGCCGGCGCCACCCTGGCGCGCGCCCACCTTGCCGCCCAGGACTTCCCGATCCACCAGCCCAACCTGCGCGGCCTGTCCTGGTGGCTGGAAACGGCGCCCAAGGTCATGCCTTTCCTGGATGCCGGCCAAGCCGGGCTGCTCCAGTCGGAACTTGCCGCCCAGCAAGCCGCGGCCGGCACGCCCGCCTGGCAGTCACTGCAGACCGGCCCGGCCCATTGCGACCTCTTCCGCGACAATGTCCTATTCGCCGGCACCTTCGAAGACCCGCTCATGGGCGGCATCATCGACTTCTATTTCGCCGGTTGCGACACCTGGCTGTTCGACGTGGCGGTCAGTGTCAATGACTGGTGCATCGACCGCGATACCGGGGAATTCGTCCCCGAACTGGTGCAATCCTGGCTGGCCGCCTACGCCGGCGTGCGTCCGTTCACGGACGCCGAGCGCGAAGTCTGGCCGGTGATGCTGCGCGGCGCCGCCCTGCGCTTCTGGATATCCCGCCTGTACGACTATTTCCTGCCCCGCCCGGCCCAAACGCTCAAGCCCCACGACCCGCGGCACTTCGAAAGAGTGTTGCAAGCACGCCACCGCCCTGGCTTGCCAATATTGCCGTAACCGTTATGCCCCCCATAATGGGGTTAGCGCGTCCCTTTTGAGAGATCACCCCTTTAGAGAGCCATGCAAGCAGCATTCCTACCCGCGACATCCGGCTGGCACTGGGTCCGAGACGGTTTCCGTCTGTTCCGCAAGCAACCTCTGGCCATGTTCACCTGGGCCATGTTCATCAGTCTTTTGGTCGTCTTCGCCAGCGCGACGCCCCCAGTCGGACCGATTCTGGTCGTGGCGCTCATGCCCATCATCACCCTCATGACGCTTTCGGCGTGCAAGCACGTGGATGCCGACCGCGTCATGCTGCCGTCCATGTGGGGCAAACCCCTCAAGCAGCCAGGGGTGTTCAGGAAGCTGTTCCTGATGGGCCTGATGTACGCCGGGCTGAGCATGGTGGCCGGGCTGCTGACCTTCCTGCCCTTCATGGACTCGATGGCCGAAGCCTACCGGATCGCGTCCGTCGAGCGCTCACTGGACCCCATCCTGATGGCCATGCGCGTTCCGCTGACCATCTTCGCGATCATCTATGTCGTGATCGCAGCACTGTTCTGGCATGCGCCGGTGCTGGTGGCTTGGCACGGCCTGCGCATGATCCAGGCCCTGTTCTTCTCCGGTATCGCCTGCTGGCGCAACAAGTGGCCCTTCCTGGTGTACGGCGCCACTTGGGCCCTGGTGTTCCTGTTCATCGACTTGTGCGCCGGCCTGCTGGTCACGATGGGCCTGTCGCCCCAGTTCGCCGGCACCTTGCAGATCCCGTTCAACATCGCGGCGGGCGGCGTGCTGTATTGCAGCTTCTATCCTGCCTATACCTCCGTATTCGGCATCGATCGCGCCAGCTCGCATCTCGACAACGGCCACAGCGCCGAAGCATAGGGCAATGCGGCAGGGCGCCAACGCCCTGCGCACCCCGATCACCTGCATCTTGCGCGACACGAATGCCACGTCGATGGCGTAGCGCATCCCGAAGGTATGCACGCTGGCGCAGGGCATCAGCAGAATCCCGGTCCGCCGCCCAGGCGGCTGGCGTCCCAGCAAACCACGCATCCGGCCGCACCAGGTCGCCACACGCACGAACCTAAGACGGTCGGCCGGCAGCGGGCGGAGGCCGTTCATTGCACGCCTTGAAGCAGTTGCACCGCAATCGGGAACGCCAGCACGATGAATGTGCAAGGGAATATGCACCCGATCAGCGGCAGCAGCATCTTCACCGGCGCCTGCATGGCCAGTTGCTCCGCCCGGACATGGCGGTCGTTGCGGCACTGCGCGGCCTGCGCGCGCAGCACCGGCCCCAGACTGATGCCGAGCGATTCCGCCTGCGCCAGGGCCGCGGCCCAATTCCGCGCCAGCGGACTATTGCAGCGGTCGGCCAGGGCCTTGATCGCCGCTGCCCTGGACACCCCCGCCCGCATTTCCGCCAGTGCGTCCGCCAGGCCGTCCCGCAACGCGCCACGCGGCCCGCTCTGCGCCGCCAGTTGCAGTGCGCCCTGCACGCTCAAGCCCGCCTCCACGCACAGCGTCATCATGTCGAATACAAAAGGCAAATCCCTTTCGATGCTGCGCCGGCGGCGCTCGCCCAGGCCGCGTAGCCATAGCCCGGGGGCCACGCCGGCCGCCAACGCCGCCGCAATCATCCAGGGCGCCCAGGCGGCCGGGGCGGGATCTACCAGCGCTGCGATTGCCGCCGCCAGGCTTCCCGCGCCTGCCGCGGCGCTTGCGCACAATGCCGCGATGTGGGCATAGCCCACGCCGGCCGGCAACGCAGCTTGTTCGATTGCCCGCGTCAGCCGGATGCGCAAGCGCCAGGAGCAAAGCGGCCCCACCCATGGGGCGACGGCCGCCACCCAGGGCCAGGCAGCCCGCCACCACCACGGCAACGAGGCGGCCGCGTCCTGCTTGTCCTGCAACAGCGGGCGCAGCGCAAACCACGCCAGCCCGCCAACGCCCAGCGCCGTCGTCAACATGCCCAATTGCAACCACATCGCGCCCCCTCTTCCCTATTTGATACCGGGATCGGATCCCCGCCGGATCAAACGTCGATCCGGATGATGCGCCGGATCAGCACGACCCCGGCCGTTTCCAGCACGGCAATGATGGCCAGCACGCCCCACCCCATCGGCGTGTTCCATAGCAGCCCCATGATCTCCGGCTCCAACTGGTCCAGCACCGCCAGCAGCAGCAATGGCAACGCACCGACGATCCAGGCTTGCAGGCGCCCCTGGGAGGTCAGCGCCCGCAACTTCGCCTGCAGCTGCAACTGCGCCCGCAAGGTCTGCGCAATGCTCTCCAGGGCCTCGGCCAGGTTTCCGCCCGTCTGGGCGGCGATACGCATGGCGGCTACCACCAGCGATGTGGAATCGGCCGGCATCCGGGCATGCAGGTTTTCCAGCGCGGTATCCCACGGCACGCCCATGCGCTGCTCACGCAGCATCAAACCGAATTCTTGCGCCAGCGGTGCGCCGCTCTGCTCCACGATGTGCCGCAACCCCGTCGCCAGCGCAACGCCCGCACGCAATGCCGACGCAAGCATCAACAACGCCATCGGCAACTGCTGCTCGAAGCGGTCTGCTCGCCGGCGTCGCAGCTTGTCGACCGTCCAGCGAGGCACGCGGGACGCCAGCCCCGCTGACAGGCCAGCCACGATGCCGCTGCCCGTCACAGACAATGCAAGCCCCGCCGCCAGCACGGCGCACGCCACGGCAGCGACCCACAGTTGCGCCGGATCGATGAACAGGAACACTTCGCTCAAGCGGACGCCAGCGTCCTGGGTATAGAGCTCGCGGTACCGGCGCAACGCGGGCGAGAACCAGGCCTGGGCATGCCAGGCCAGAATCGCCACGCAACACATCGCGCTCGCCGCCGCCAACCACATCACGGCAACCCCTGTGCGACACCCGTCTGGCCCGGAGGCTTGCCGCCGGTCTCCGCAAACCAGCCAGGGTCCAGCGTCATGCCTTCGTCGTTCCATTCCCGCGCGAAGCCGGGCAAGGCGCCGCACCCAAGAAAGCCTGCCGCGCGGTCGTACCGGAACAATTCCAGCAGTTGGATGCGACCGCTTTCCATCCCCGCGACTTCGACGATCGACATCACCACGCGCCGCCCGTCCGCCAGACGGGCTTGCTGCACCACCAGGTCCACGCTGGCTGCAATGTGCTCACGCACGGCCGACAAGGGCAGGTCCAGCCCGGCCATCAGGATCATCGACTCCAGCCGGCCAAGGGCGTCTCGCGGAGAATTCGCGTGCAAGGTCGTCAATGAGCCTTCATGCCCGGTGTTCATGGCCGTCAACATATCGAATGCTTCCGCCCCCCGGCATTCACCGACGACGATCCGGTCGGGCCGCATGCGCAGCGCGTTGCGCACCAGTTCGCGGATGTCGATATGCCCCCTGCCTTCCTGATTGGCGGGACGGGCCTCCAGCGCCACCAGGTGATCGTGGTTCAGCCGCAATTCCGCCGCGTCTTCGATGGTGACGACGCGTTCGCCATCCGGAATCTCGTTGGAAAGAATGTTCAGCAGTGTCGTCTTGCCCGAGCCGGTTCCGCCAGACACCACCAGGCTCTTGCGCATCCGGACGCATGCCGCCAGGAACCGCGCCATGCCGTCGCTGAGCGACGACGCCGCGATAAGATCGGCCATCTTGGGGCGACGCTGCGGAAACTTGCGGATGGTCAGGCTTGCCCCTTTCATGGCGACAGGCGGGATGATGGCGTGCACGCGCGACCCATCCGGCAGCCGGGCATCGACCATGGGCGAACTCTCGTCGATACGCCTGCCCAGTGGCGTCACGATGCGCTCGATCACCCAGCGCACGGATTGCTCGCTGGTGAACGCCGCAGGATGCCGCCATAGCCGCCCGGCACGTTCGACATAGATCTCGTCATAGCGGTTGACCATGATTTCAGTAATGTCGGGCGCCGCCAGCAAGGGTTCCAGCGGCCCCAGGCCGACGGCTTCGTCCAGCACCTCGCGGCACAAGGCGGCTCTATCCACATCGGCGGACAGGTCCGCATCCGTGGCCACGATCTGGGTCAGCAGGCGTTCCGCCTCCGCGCGCAACGTGCCGTCGCTCATGCCCGCCACGTCGCGTCGTCGCAGGTCCAATCCCTCAAGCAGCGCCGCATGCAGCCTCCGGCGTTCCAGCAGCCGTTGCGGCGCCACCGGCTGCACGGGTGTTGACGCATGCTCGGGGGGTGCGGAGAGCAGGGAATCCGTCTCAACGGGCGCAGGCGGCCCATCCGCCTGCACACCGGTCTGCGGAGCTTCCACGGGCGATGCCCATCGCACCCTCAGGCGGCAGGGGCCGATCAAGATGTCGTCATCGGGCAGCACCGGCGCATGCCTCACCACCCGGACGCCATTCACCATCGTGCCGGCCAGCGTGCCCAGATCCTCCAGGACGACGTCTTCCTCTTCGCGCGACAGGCGAGCGTGCTGCCTGCCGACTCGCCAGTTCGCAATACGCAGACCGCACTGCGCGCTCCGCCCGACCAATACCGGTGACGCAGCCACCAGGCGGCGTACGCCCGCATCTTCGAATGTCATTTCAATATCAAGCATCGCCCTACTCTCCAGGAAGGTTCCGAGCCACATCACCGCGTGCGGTCCACTGGGATCCCGCCCCCGAATAGGGATCCCAACCACCAGCCACCGACGGCACCGCCGTGCCCAACCGGGGGGGATCCGGAAACGTGGCATCCAGCATGTCGCGGCCCCGCCGTATCCGGTCCGCCATGGCCGGCTCGCTTTGTGACACGATCTTGGGAGTGACGAAAATCGCCAACTCGGTTTCGCGCTGCTGAAAGCGGCGCGACGAGAACAAGGCGCCCAGAATGGGAATGTTCTGCAACCACGGCAAACCGTTGACTTCCTGCCCCTGCTCTCGCGACAGGAAGCCCCCGATGACCAGCGTATTGCCCGAGCGCACGTTGAACTCGGTGGACGCGCGGCGCGTGCGCAATGCCGGACCACCCGGCACGCTAAGCGACGAGTCCACCGAACTGGCCTCCACCTCGATCAAGGAACGGATGACACCGTTGCGATCGATGCGCGGCGTGATGTTGAGTGACACGCCGTACGGCTTGAACAAGGTCGTGGGATTGCCGCGCGAATCGGTCGACACATAGGGCACTTCCCCGCCTGCCAGGAAGGTGGCGCTGGCGCCGCTGCGCGCAAGCAGTTGCGGCTGGGCCAACATCACGGCCTCGCCGGTTTGCGCCAGCGCGGCGATACGGGCGGACAACAACGCATTGACGCCGAAGTAGCCCGCGGCCGACGATACCGGTCCGGCGGTTTCGATCACCGATTCGCCCGGCCGGGACATGCGACCCAGCGCCCCCGCGTCCCAGGCCAGACCCGCATTGATCCCTCCTTGCGTCACGCCATCCCAGCGCACGCCGAATTCGCGCAGCCGAGAGGTGGGAATTTCGACCACCTGCACATCCAGCAACACCATGCGGTCCCAGCCCACCTGCCCGGTGAAGTCCAGCACGGTGGGATACCGTTCGGCCAAGGCAGCGATACGGGCCCGGTCGTCGTCGGACAAATCGTCGCCCTCGATCAGAATGCGCTCACCCACGCTGGTGCTGCGCGCGCCGGGGATACGGGCAAGCAAGGCCTCGACCTCCGCGCGCAAGCGCGGCGCACCGGCGGCGACAACCCGCAATTCGTAAGCGGTCGTCCGCCCCGTTCCCGTCCAGACGTGAACCGAAGACACGCCTTCCGCTCGCGCGAAGATCACCACATCGCGGCCTTCCGCCGCAATGGCGCTCAGCACTTGACCATTGCCGATAGCGACTCTCGTCACACCGGGATGCGGCAACACACGCGTCTCGCCGACTTGAAGTTCCAGCACCTCCATCTCGGCCCAAGCCGTGGGCGCCCATAGACACAGCCCCACTGCGCCAAGAATCAACAGGATGCGTCTCATGGCTGGCCCGTTTCGAAGCCGTTCGTTGCGGCGTGCCCTGCGGGAACGGCAAGCGCTTGCGCATCCACCCGATCCCCGTACAGGATGGTCACGCCTGGAATCGGCTTGGGCTCGGGCGCCAGCCCCACAAGCGACGCCAGATCCGTCTGGGTCGATGCTTTCACCGCTGCCGCATCATCGCGGTGGCGCAGCATGGCCGTCAGGGTGCCCGCCTGCCTGGCGGCGATAAAGCGCACCGCTTCCTCCGGCTCGGCGGCCAACGTAATGTTGCCGACGCCGCCGCCATCAGGGTCGGTCTCTGCCCCCACAGTCAGCACCCGCATCCCCTGCAGCAACGGCACGGTGAGCTCGCGTTGACGGTGTGAAAAGCTCACGTAGATATCGATCAGATCGCCGGCGCGCAGCATTTCTGCCAAGCCGCCAAGATCGCCTGATGCGACGGTAAGCGCCCGTTGGCCGGACCGAAGCCGCGACGCCAATGCAGGCGCCGGAGCAGTGAAAGTCAGGTGGGTTTTCAGCACGGGCTCCCCATGCGCCACTTCCGCCGCCAAGGTCGCACCCAGCAGGCTGCCCAGATCCAGCGGATCCAGACTGGCGCTGGACGCCCACTGGGCAGGAATTTCGCGGACAGCCAGATGCATGTCTTCCAACCGCGTGCCCACGGGCAAGTCATAGGCCGCGACCAGACGTTCAACGACCGGCGTGCGCGCTTGCGCCTCTAGCGCCTGGACCCGCTGCTGCACATGCTCGCGCACGGCCCACGCCGACACCAGGCCCGCCGTCAACGCCAACCCATATACGCCCAAACGACGCAACCGCTGCGCGCCATGGAGAATCAACGCCTTCATGACGTCCACCCCGTGACCCGAAGGCCGCTACCGGTACCAAGTGGCACGACCGAAATCCGCAAGCGTTGGCGACCCCGCTCCCAGGATTGCGTCTTGCCGTCGTCCGCCGGACGCCGCCAGCCATCCATCAACAGGCGCGCTTCCAAAACGGACATCATCCGCACCGGTGCGAACGCATGCTGCCAGATGCGCTCGGACACCCTGACGCCCTCGTCCGTGACCACGAAGTCCAACCTCAACCGTGAACCTTCGGGCAACCAGGCAGGCGTAGGCGGCGAGAACACGGCCTGGGGCAGGGTCTGGGCCGATGTCTGCGACGAAACCTGGGGCAATGCCGGCAAGCGCAATGAAGAGATGCTGCCGACCGTACGCCCCGAACCGGCCGCCTCCATCTGCGCCACCCATTGCTCATCGCCGATCCGTCCTGAAAGGATCAGTTGGCCAGGCAACACATTCAAATCAGCCAATCCGGATTGCTGCGCGGACAGGTGGCGGATCAAATCGGAGGATTTCATCGGCACGTCAAACACCAGGACCTTGGCCGGTTGGCCGTATAGCCACATCCGATCGGCCAGCAGCGCATGTCGGGAGCCCTCGGGAAATCGCAATCGGCTCAAAGACGCCGCGCCGGGTTTCGTCACGGCCCTATCGTCCGAGGCCATCGCCACCGGCAGCCCCACTGCCCCGGCCATCAAACCGCTGGCCAGCATCAGGCGGCGCAGATCCGCCATCGCGCGCCGTTTCCATCGAAACCCGCAAGCCGAGCATGCATTCATCGAATCAACCCTCCACGTTTGCCCAAACGGTCCGCGGGCGCCAAGTCCGCCCAAGGCGACAGCCAATCCATCGACACCGCGGCCCGGCCCCACGGGCCATCCATGCGTTGCGCAATCGCTCCCACCCGGCGCGCCTGCGCCAAAGAGGCGCGCTCAGCCTGCCGCCAAGCCGTGGGCGCACCGGCGATACGACGACGCGCATCGGCATCCCCGTGCGCATACCCGGCTCCGATCGCCACCCGGGTCTGGCGGACAATCGACGGCGCCAACAGAGCGTCATGACGAACGGGCGCGGTTCTCGCTTGCACCGACAACCACCGCAAACCCACGCCAAACCATTCGTCCTGCAAGACGCGCACGCGGGGCGAGGCGATTCCGGACAATGCTGTTGCCTGGCTCTTCAACGCTGACGATGCGCTGGACCACGCCGGCTCCAGCGGTTGCCCCAACGCCCCAGCCATCGCCGCCTTGCGGCTGGCCTGCGACATCTGCTGCGCCGAAAATTGCAGATTGCCGATCCCGCTCACGGCCCAAACCATCATGGCCATCAAGGGCAGCAACAACAGCGCTTCCACTACCGCCTGACCCTGTTGGCTGGCTAAGCCGCGCCCTGACCCGCCGTGCGCCTTCATGGCGACCTCCTGCCAAGCAAGACTTCCTGGGTTCTGACTGCGGACAAGCGCGCCTGCCAGTAGGGCCGGAACAAGGTAGCCAATTCGCTGCGGCCATCAGCGCGAGCTTCGGGCCGCAAGAAATAGGTCTCGGCGGCGCTGGTTGCGATGATGGCGCCCGTCCGTCCCAAACCTGCATAGCTGAACCATCCGCCCGGCGAAGCCAGCGCGCTGTCCGCATCCGTGGTTTTCAATACGGCACCCGCCATGCTGACGACCACAGCAAAACGCAGAGGATCCTGGAGGCGCGACGCGGCGACTTCGCGATAAGCCGGCAAGCCCCTGCCCGGCCATCGTTGCGCGGATGCCATCGCGTATGAATTGGCCATGGGATTGGTGATGCCGCTGAAAAGGTCCCAGGACGTCGATTGCTCTGCCCACCGCCAGAAGTCCTCTTGCGAAAAATCGATGGGCGGTTCGTCCACGTAATCCACGCCTTCAGGCGCCTTGATCTTCTGGCCCTGCGCGGTGCCCCAGCCCATTGCGTATTCCCGGTAATAGCAACCGATCCATCGGTTGGATCGCAACGCATGGAACGACTGTGTATCCAAGGCCCCCCAGCGTCCATCCGGTCCAAGCCACGTGGACCCGCGGCGGCGCAGTTCATGCCGGTTAAGCGGGCAACGCGTGCTGACCACCCAGGGATTGCGACGCGTGGAATTCCTTTTTTTCAGGAACCCAAAGCGCTCGACCGCTTGCTCGACTGTCGGCCGCAGGCCCGATTTGCGCGTGGCCACCTGCCGTTCGATGAACCCCGGCCAGGCATCCGACAGCATCTGCAACGTCAGCCCTTGCGCGCTGTCTTCGCCCTTGACGGTTCCTTCCGTGAAATTGGCGGCAAGCACTTTGCGCATGACACGGCCGCGCGAGGCAGGCAGTTCCGTCATCGCGGAAGCCGCCGCGGCTTCCAGCACCTGATGCACGACACGATCGTGCTGCGCGAACGCGCTGGCCAGTCGCGCCTCGGCGTTCGGCAGCGCCTGGCCTGCCCGATAGGCAAGCGCCATGTCCGGCCCGAACAGCATCGCGATCAGGCTGACTGGCGGGTTGCCGCGGGAGCGCTGTGATTGCAGCGCTCCGCCGTACTGCGCGGACGCCGCCAGCGTGACCAGATGCGCCATCGCGACTTGATGTGCGATCTGCGTGCGGTTGACATACGCGATAGCATTCAGCGCGCGCGCTTGCTCCAGCGCGCCGCTATAGGCCGCGGCATCTGCGGCGTGCGTCAGCCGGACCTTGCCCTCGACCGTCTGGCCCAGGTTGTAAAGCACAACCAGCGACGCCACGGCGACCGACACCATCAACATGCCCAGCACCAATGCCTGGCCATGTTGATGGAAGGCCCACGTGCGCCCACGTAACGTCACTTCGCATCCGCGGCATTGCCGGTGAAGGACTTGAGCGAACGAGCCTTGGTCTGGGCTGCCGCCTTCTGCGCCGCCTGCTGCGCCGCGCGACTTTGAGTGCTGCCGTCTTCGCCCGCAAGTTCCCGGGCCATGGCGGCGGTTTGCGAACGCACGACTTGCCCGAAGTATTGATAGACAGCGATCGCCGCCACTGCCACCAGCGCGACGACCACAATGTATTCCGTCATGCCCTGGCCCAACTGACGCTTACGAATGCCCCACATGTCTGCTCTCCGATGCAATGAATGTGGGACTCAGTGTCGGCGTGGCAAGCAGGGACGACAATTCGCGGATGCCGAGGCGGGCAAAACGGGCACGGGTGTATTGACACACCCGAATACGGCTTCCGAAGGAGAGAAAAATCGCCCCACGTGGCGTCATGCCAGGGACGATTCCGGGGACGCAGCCGCAGCCCGAAAATCTTGTAACCCGCTAATTTTCCAGGGTTTTCCCTATTGCCGAGGCCCTACCCCGGCAGTAGATTTGAGTTGCCGGGCTGTCTGACACCCATCGCGTGCGAAGCCGGGCAGGAGCGCCTCAGACTCATCTCGAGCTGGGGCGCTCTTCCATTTCAGCGCTGGTTTTCGGCACGGCAAACTACCTAGCCGGCTGCCGGACGATTCTCGGCAGGGCGCCCCAATTGCGACATGTCCAATTGGCGAAACACCCACGCCGACAACAGCGTGATCACGCCTACGCAGACAAAGCTCAGTGTGAACGCACGGCCCAAGGCGGCGTTGGCCTCGCCCGAGAACATGCCGACCAAGCCCCCGCCTATCGTCACGCCCAGCCCGATGGCCAGCATCTGGATCATCGAGAACAGGCTGTTGCCGCTGGCGGCATCCCGCTTGCTCAAGCCTTTCAGGGTCACACTGTTCATGGCCGCGAACTGCATGGAATTGGTCGCGCCGAACAAGGCAAGCTGCGCCACCTGCAATGCCAGCGGCCACCCGGGCGAAATCAGAGCAAAAGAGACAATCGACGCGCCGACCAGCAATGTGTTGACCAGCAAAAACACGTCATACCCGAACCGCCGAACCAGCGGCGCGATCCAGCGCTTGGTTATCGTGCCGGCAATCGCAGCCGGCAACATCATGAGCCCGGACTGCAACGGGGTATAGCCCAACTGCAATTGCAGCAGCAACGGCAGCAGGAACGGCACGGCGCTGCTGCCGATGCGGCACACCAGATTTCCGACCAGTCCCACACTGAAATTCGGTTCGCGAAACAGGCTCAGTTGAAAGAGCGGATTCTGGCGCTTGCGTGCATGGATCACATACAGCAGCACGGTCAACGCGCTTAGCGCGAACAAGCCCGCCGACCACGCCAAGCGCGTGTCCCCTGCGGGCACGTCCAACCCCAGCGAAAAGGTCACCATGCACAACGACAGCAAGGTGCAACCCAACACATCGAACGGCGCCACGTCAGACAAGGCGTCTTCCGGCAAATATCTGCGCACGGCAAACAACCCCGCGATTCCGATCGGCACATTGATCATGAAGATCCAATGCCAGCTTGCCACCTGTACTAGCAATCCGCCCAAGGTCGGTCCAAAAATAGGACCGACTTGCCCCGCGATCGATACGAAAGCCAAGGCGGAAATGTACTGGTCGCCCGGCACGGTACGCAGCACGGCCAAACGCCCGATCGGCAACAGCATCGAACCGCCCACGCCCTGCACCACGCGTGCGACCGTCAACTGCGTCAAGGTTTGCGCCAAGGCGCAAAACACCGAACCCATCGCAAATATCAAGATCGCCGCCAGGTACACGCGACGGGTTCCATAGCGGTCCGCCAACCAGCCCGAGGCCGGCGTCAGCATGGCCATCGTCAACGTGTAGGCCACCACGACCGGCTTGAGCGCAAGCGCGTCCTCGCCCAGGCTGCGGGCCATGGCCGGCAACGCCGTGTTGACAATCGTGGTGTCCAGCGTCTGCATGAAAAAGCAGGCCGCGACGACCCAAAGCAGGGCCTGCTGGGATGAAGGTTTAACCATGGACGAATCGTACTGCGCCAATGCCAACGGACGGCTGACAAACAGGCTGAAACACCGACTGATAAACCGTATGGTGCGTGCGCGGCCTCCTCGTATACTGATTCGGACAGTCCCGAACGACGAGGCGCGCATGTGTTCACACTATCAGACGCTGAAGGACGCCGAACTGCTGCTACAGAAGTTCGGTGTACGCGCCAAACCGGTGATGGGAAAATACGATATGTGGCCACGCTACGAAGGTGTGTTCGTGCGCCGCCCGCCGGAACATGACGCCGGCGACGAGGCGGTGCCCGAACGCGAGGCCATCACCGGCCGCTGGGGCCTGATCTCGGCATTGACCCGCCCCGATGGCCTGGACAAGGCCGCCAAACTGTCCACGTTCAACGCGCGCAGCGAAACGGCTGCGACGTCGTTCATGTTCGGCAACGCCTGGCGCCAGGCGCGACGCTGCATCATTCCGGCGGACGCGATCTTTGAACCCGACTGGCGATCCGGCGCGGTGGTGCCCACCCGGTTTACCCGTGAGGACGGTGCACCATTGGGCATCGCCGGACTCTGGGACCGTTGGCGCGACGCCGCGGGCCAGATCCGCGAGGGCTATGCCATGCTGACGATCAATGCCGACGACGACCCGCTGTTCAAGCATTATCAACGGGCTGGCGACGAAAAACGGATGATCGTCATCTTGCCGGAAGGCGCCTATGGTGACTGGCTGACCGCGCCGGTACATCAAACCCGCACTTTCCTGGTGCCGTACCCCGCCCGCCTGTTGATCGCCACGGCATTGGAGTGACCCCGTTTTTTGTGGAATATACTGGATATACAAACAGTATTTTCCGCCATGCCGTTCAAAGATCCCCTTACCCACGCCGACCTGCGCAACATTCGCGAGCGCCAGCCCTGGAACGCCGACGTCATCTCATTGCTATGGGAGGTCAAACGGCTACGGTCCGTGCTGCTGCGCGCCTACCAACTATCCGCCGACTTGAAGCGGCCAGCCGGCCTGACCGGCGAGCTCTACGACGACTTCATGAAAGGCTTGCGGGAAGAGCCCTGTGTCCAGGAACGGGACGGGATGGCGACATCGCTGATGGAAGCACCGGACAGATTAAGAAAGGGGATGGCGCCACGCTAGGCACCGCCAGGCTGGGCTGGCATTCATTGAAGCGTCAGCGGTTACCCGCTATATCGTTCCTCGCCATACCCGAACGGCCAGCGCCGCTTGTTCGGCTCGGGAGACGGTTTTTCGCTGTTCATGATCGGCCTCCAATTTTCGAATCTCGGAATCCTAGCCGCTCAGTCGTAACAGCAATGTAAGTGTTCGCAATGATGCCCTTCCGTAGCCCGGCTGCAGTTCACAGATTTAAAGCGGCATTGACCTGCGCCCCATGCCCCGTGGAAACGTCGTGCCAGTCCTCGTTCGGCGAAGCCACTCTCTGAATTTCATCCCTGATATGAGTAACGGGCCTGCCGTGACCTCGACGCGACAAACGCACCAAATTTAAGAACTTGTTTTCGCAGAGACTGAAGATCAATGGCCGCCGAGCAGTGGCTCGCATCTCCGCGAACCGCAACAACAGTGTCAGATCGTGGCCTTGCCTCAACTCATGCACTATCCGCGCTTTTTCTGCGCGGTTTGCTCTTTGGCCTGAAGCAAGGCCTTCAATTTTTTTAGGTACGCTACCTCGGCGCGCAGGTATTCGTTCTCTTTGCGTAACTGCTCTACCGTGCGAATCGCACCCTACCTCTATTAGAGTGTCAGTATGACCGAGCAGCACAACGCCGCCCAGGCGGCAGCACACGATTAGGCACCCTGGTACGGCCGTTGACCGATCTGCGCGGAAAAGCGCAGGAGGTAGCCGTCAGGATCCTGTACCAGGAATTCGCGAACGCCGATTTCCACAGCATCGCTTCGGTACCACTGCTCAGCTACTGGCCGAAATAGCGGCCAATCCGCACTTGCTAGGGCCGCTATGGTTGGTTGCACAGCGTCCACCTTGATCTCGAAGTTGATGCCCCGACCGAGCGGCATGTTGAGCGGCGCGGTTATCCAACCGTTTTCGCCACGCACTTCTACAAGCATCACCTGCGCCCCCGCCAAATCAAGATAGAAAAATCCATCTTCCTTGCGGCTGTACATGACTGAAAAGCCGCAGAGCTCAGTCCAGAACTTTAGGCTGGCCGAAACATCGGTGACGAGCAATTCGGGAACCAGCTGCGCACGACCATTTTCCACGTTCTCTCCCCTTCCCTTTGAAATTGCTTTTAGCGTCGGGAATCATACAAAGACTATTAATGAACCAATCCTATGCCCCCAAGAGGCAGAGCAGCAAATCGACGCCATTATGGAGCAGGCCCAGGTATTCGCCTCGGCATAGTCGTTCCGTGGCGCCCCCTTCGACAACGGATCCGGCTTGGAAACAGCCGAACGCGAATGAACAGCCTTGCGCACCATGCTGTCCAAGCTGCGCGCGAAGGGCGTGCAGGCGGGCGATGCCGAAATGTTCGCGAAGGGCTATTGGCTGGAGCTGGCATTTGCCGCGCCCCAGGCCAGCGAGGCGGCGACCGCAACAGCCCGCGATCAGTTGGCCGAGCACCAGCGACAGATCAGTGCCGAAGGGTTCCCCGTGGCCCGCGATGACAGCCACCCGCCTATGTGGGGTGTTCGTCCGGCCCAATCGCACCCACGGGCAAGGCCGCGGCTCTGCGCGGCATTCCGCCGTATCCAGTCCGCCATAGCGCGGTTCACGGTCAATAGGGTGAGGCGCAGACAGCCAAGAACAGAAATGGTCATGCCGGTTGGAATCCCGGCACCCGAACCGCTGAAAAGCGGGTTTCGGCCAGCGTTGCGAGTCAGCGCTGGCCGAAGCCGACGGTCTGGAAGATCACGTTAGCCATTTCCATTAAGAAATTTAAATCACGTTTTGTTACCTGTACTGCCTACTGCTGCGGACCGTTTGGAACCATTGCTGCTGCCGATACGCCTTCCGTACGCAGAGGATTAGCTAGGCGTGACAAGGATCGACGCTTTTGAGTTAGTTATGCGGCTCTGCACCGAATGAGTTCCACCTTGTCGTGGGGGTCGGAACTTTTTATTAGCATGAGTTACTTATTGTCGATAATATTTGCACCACCAAGTTCACCCCCCCCCTCTCTGAACGCGACGCAACACAGTCCATTCTCAACCTATTCCTTCTCACAATGCCCCCTTCAAAACCGACCCAATTAACACTCACGCTACTCGCGGCCTCGTTGATCCATCTTCCACTGACGAGCTACGCGGCCGGCCAAGGTGGCGGCGCGGACGGAGGGAGTTCTTACGTGGGCTCCGTCGGCATCGGCAATGGCGGCTCATGGTTCCAGCCGGCCGCGAGCGGTACGTTTAGTGGCTTGCCCGGTACAAACGGGCCCTCGCGTTCCGATGTGTCCACCTCGGGCACTAACGGCGCCGAGAGCGGCCCTGCTGGACTCCTCACCGTTGGAGCAGGCGGCATCATGATTGGCGGCGGGGGCGGGTACGGTGGGGACCTTGCCGTCCACAGCAACCCAACTGCGGAAGCCATTGGCGGTGATGGCGGCAAAGGCGGGACCTTTTCCCACGGCTCGGACAGTTCCAATGCCGGCGTGATCGTCGGTGGTGGCGGCGGCGCGGGGGGAACCATCAATTGGAATCTTGGCTCCCCCGCCGGCTCCGCCTACCCGGCGTCGATGCGGGGTGGTAATGGGGGCACTGGTGCCGAATTGACGGGCGCCAACATTATCTTCACCAATAGCGGGATCATCTGGGGCGGCGGTGGCGGTTCCCCGGGCATGGTGCTTGATGGCGTAGCGGGAGTGACAACCATAGGATCCGGCGGTTCCGGCGGCACTGGCCTGATCGTGACCAGCAACGGCGCCACCGTAACCAACACCGGCACGATGCATGGCGGCAATGCCGGCCTCAGTGCCAGACTGAGCTTCGGTGGCATTGGCGTGCGCGTGAGCGGCAATTTCGGCAGCATCATCCAGACCGGCACCATTGGAGGCGGTTTGGATAGCGACGGCGTCACCCGCCGCGAAGCGGTGCTGATCAACGGTCAAGGCAATACTCTCACACTGCATCCGACGTCGACCACCACCGGCAACGTGATCTTCATCGGCACCGACAACCGACTGCAGATCGGCACCGGCAGCACGGGAACCGCCGTCGTCAACGGCTCGGTATCGCTCGGCTCGGGCGGTGTGTTCCTCGTCCGAGCCACCCCGGCCGCCTTCGACCGCCTCGACGTCACCGGCAACGCCGTGGTCAATCAGGCCAGGGTCGAGGTTCAGGCGGCGCCGGGCACCTACAGCGAGACGTTCAGCCAGATCATCCTCCACGCCGATAGCACCTTGACTGGCACCCAGTTCACCGGCGTCACCAGCAACCTTGCCTACCTGACGCCCACGCTCAGTTACTCCGCGGATGACCGCGACGTAACCCTGACGCTCGCGCGCGCGTCGTCTCCGGTCACGCCGCCCGTCACCCCTGAAGCCCCGGCCGTCACGCCACCCAGCATCCCGCCTGCCAAGATCCGCTTCGCCGATCTAGTGAGCGGCCGCAACGCCCGTGCAGTCGCGGACGCCGCTGAAACCCTGGGCGCCGGTCACGGCGTCTACGATGCCGCCATCGGCCTGCCGCAAGGCGCGCCGCAGGACTTTTTCGCAGGCCTTTCTGGCGAGATGCATGCGGGTGTGAGTTCGGGTCTGTGGAATCTGTCGTCCACCGTGCGCAACTTACCGCTCAACCGGTTGCGCAGCAATCTGAATGCCGGCCTCGCCCCGGGCGCACCCACAGCGGCCACCGGCGCAAGCGACGCGGCACCCTCGGTGGCGACCCTGCCCTCGTCCCTGGCCCGCCCGGCCTGGGCTCAGATCGTGGGCAACTGGCAGCGCATCGGCGCCACAGGCGACACGTCGGCCGTGCGCCAGCACACCGGCGGCGTATTCGTGGGCGCCGACCACGGCGTGGGCAATGGCTGGCGCCTGGGCGGCGCGCTGGGCTACACCGACTCGAAGCAGCGCGTCGATGACCTGGCCAGCAAGGCCGATGTGTCGAGCTACAGCGCCGTGTTCTATGGCGGCAATGCCATCGCGCTGGGTGCAGGCCAGCTCAACGTGATGGCAGGCGCTTCGTACACCTGGCACGACATCGACACCGAACGCAGCATCAATGCCGGAGGCCTGAATCAAACCCTGGATGCAAACTACGGCGCCAACACCACGCAGTTGTTCAGCGAAGTAGGCTACGCTTTCGGGGCCGCACGCGGTCTCACCCTCGAACCCTACGCCGGCCTGGCCTGGGCCGGTCAGCGCACCCGTAGCTTCAGCGAATCCGGCGGCAGCGTCGCGCTGTCGGGTGATTCGACGCGCAACAACACCACGACCACCACACTAGGCCTACGTGCCACCCAGGAATTGACTCTGGGCTCCTTGGAGGGAACCGTGTCGGGCGGCCTGAGCTGGCGCCATGCCTTTGGCGATGTGCGTCCCGAAAGCCGCCTCGCGTTCGATGCCGGCGAATCCTTCACCGTTACGGGCGCACCCATCGCGCGCGACGCGGCCCTGGTGGAGGCAGGCTTCGATACGCTGATTTCGCGTAGCACCACCCTGGGTCTGGCTTATGCCGGGCAGTTTGGCGGCGGCAATCGAGATCAGACGGCCTCGGTCAATCTGCGCTGGGTGTTCTGAGCCTGGCGGGCGTCCACCAACCGACACGGGGCGCCGCCTCCGAGACGACACGGATCAACTTTGAGTTCTGGTCCGACAGCGTGACACCATAGGTTCCGTCCAGGGCCTGATTGCCCACGACTTCTCCAGGGAGCATTCCGCTCCCTGGTTATCCCCCTGTCTCCCCAATGCACCAGCGCTTTCTCAACGCTGGGTACACCGCTCTGGGCATGACCTTGTCATCGCGAGACTGAGCCCTGAATCGCCTCAATAGTCTCCCCCCATCTCGAACCACCTAGCACCATCAGAAATTTCGAATGGTTAACAGCCTCGGCTCATGCCCCGCGTGCGGGGTATCGGCAGGCGCTGTGCCTGGATCGGAGTGACCCGGCCTCTCAGCAAGCTGCGGCTGACCTCCCACGGGTAAATGGGCGGCAAGCCGCCGGTGCATATGGAGCAGATCAAGCCCGTGCACGTGACGCGCTACATCCGCTGGCGCATGGCGAAGTCAGCGGACTGGTTCCGCGAGAAGGGCCGCCCGGTTCCGCCCGACGCCGACCACGTTCGCGCCAACCGGGAAATTGCGCTGTTCAGCGCCATTTTCAACTACGCCCGAGAAATAGGCCTGACCGATGCGCCGAACCCGGCTCAGGGCGTGCGCAAGAACAAGGAGCGTGGGCGCGATACCTACGTCGAGGACGACACCTATGGGCGCGTGCATGTAGCCGCTGACGAGCCGCTGCAGGACGCGATGGACCTCGCCTACCTGGCGGGCCAACGGCCGGGCTCAGGTGATTAAGCGGATCAAGGCCAGAAAGGCGGCGGGCGTGCCCAAAGCAGGCTTCCAATTCCGAGACCTACGCGCCAAGGCGGGCACCGACAAGACCGAGTCGACCGGGGACATTCGGCAGGCCCAGAAGCAGCTCGGGCATGGCTCGGTCACAACCACCGAGAAGTACGTAAGGCGACGCAAGGGCGACAAAGCCGCGCCCACTCGGTAATCGGAATTGCGGAAAAGAAAGCGGGCCTTGGATTGCTCCAAGACCCGCATATCTATTGGTAGGCCCCCCGAGAGTCGAACTCGGCACCAACGGATTATGAGTCCGCTGCTCTAACCAAGCATGAGCTAGAGGCCCAGGAAACGTTACTGCCCTTCCAGGAAGCTCTTCAGCTTGTCGGCCCGGCTGGGGTGACGCAGCTTGCGCAGCGCTTTAGCCTCTATTTGGCGAATGCGCTCACGCGTGACGTCGAATTGCTTGCCCACTTCTTCCAGGGTCTGGTCGGTGCTCATTTCGATGCCGAAACGCATACGCAGAACCTTGGCTTCACGCGGGGTGAGAGAGTCTAGCACTTCCTTGACCACATCACGCATGGAGCCGTGCAGCGCCGCATCCGAAGGCGCCAGGGTGGACGTGTCTTCGATGAAATCGCCCAGGTGCGAGTCATCGTCGTCACCGATCGGCGTTTCCATGGAGATCGGTTCCTTCGCGATCTTCAGGATCTTGCGGATCTTGTCTTCCGGCATATCCATTTTCTGCGCCAGGGTCGCGGGATCCGGCTCGGCGCCGGTTTCCTGCAGGATCTGACGGCTGATCCGGTTCATCTTGTTGATCGTTTCGATCATGTGAACCGGAATACGGATGGTGCGCGCCTGGTCGGCGATCGAACGCGTGATGGCCTGACGGATCCACCACGTGGCGTACGTCGAGAACTTGTAGCCACGGCGGTATTCGAACTTGTCCACGGCCTTCATCAAGCCGATGTTGCCTTCCTGGATCAGGTCCAGGAACTGCAGGCCCCGATTCGTGTACTTCTTGGCAATCGAGATCACCAGGCGCAGGTTGGCCTCGGTCATTTCGCGCTTGGCCTTGCGGGCCTTGGCTTCGCCAGTGGCCATGCGCTTGTTGACGTCCTTCAGGTCCTTCAGCGGCAGCACGACGCGCGTTTGCAGGTCGATCAGCTTTTGCTGCAATTCCTGCACGGCGGGAATCTGGCGTTCCAGCGTCTCGGCGTACGGATGGCCAGCGGCGACTTCGTCCATCACCCACTGCAGGTTGGTTTCGTTGCCCGGGAAGACCTTGATGAAGTGCGTGCGCGGCATGCCGGCACGGTCCACACACGTATGCAGGACAGCGCGTTCAAGCTGGCGCACTTCTTCGACCTGGTTGCGCAGCGTATCGGCCAGCTTTTCGACCATCTTGGCCGTGAAGCGGATGCCCATCAGTTCGTTCTGGATGGATTCCTGAGCGCGCACGTAGATGTCCGACTTGTAGCCGTCCTTCTCGTACGACAGGCGCATCTTGTCGAACTGCTTGCTGACTTCGTCGAACTTGGCCAGCGCTTTGACGCGCAAGTCTTCCAGCTGCTTGCTGGACATGCCGCCGGCGGGGCCATCGTCGCTTTCGTCTTCGTCGGCGGTCACGCCGGCGCCGGCATATTCTTCGCCGTCTTCCGGATCAACCAGGCCGTCGACCACTTCGTCGATCTGCGCCTGGCCTTCCCGCACGCGCAGGATGTGGGCCAGGATCTCGTTGATCGTGGTCGGGCAGGCCGAAATGGCCATGACCATGTGCTTCAGGCCGTCTTCGATGCGCTTGGCGATCTCGATTTCGCCTTCGCGGGTCAGCAGCTCGACCGAACCCATTTCGCGCATGTACATGCGCACGGGGTCGGTGGTGCGGCCGAAATCGGAGTCGACGGTGGTCAGCGCGGCTTCGGCTTCGTCTTCGACGTCGTCGTCGTTGGACGCAACCGGCGCGTTTTCGCTCATCAGCAGCGTTTCGGCGTCGGGGGCCTGGTCATAGACCGCGATGCCCATGTCGCTGAACGTGCTGATGATGCCGTCAATGGCTTCGGCGTCGACCAGGTCGTCAGGCAGATGGTCGTTGATTTCGCCGTAGGTCAGGTAGCCGCGGTCCTTGCCCAGCTTGATCAGCTGCTTCAGGCGGTTGCGGCGCGCTTCGTATTCTTCCGGCGTCACGGGGCCACGGGCGATCAGATCCTTGGCATCTGCCTTGCCGCGCTTGCCGCCGCGCTTGGGCGGCTTCAGATCGGGCAGGACTTCGCCTTCGCCGTCCATCGTGTCGTCGAAACCATCGGAATCGTTGTTCGCATTCTTCGCGGGGCGGCCCGGACGGCGGCCGCTGGGGACTGCCGGACGCGCGGTGCCGACCAAGTCGGCAAGCTTGTCTTCGGCCTTCTTGACGCGAGCCTTCGTCACTTTCTCGGGCTTGTCAGCCGCAGCCGTCTTGGTTGCCTTCTTGGCAGCCGTCTTGGCAGCGGGCTTGGCGACCTTCACCGCCGTTTTGGCGGGCGCTTTTTCCGCCGCCATGCTTACGGCGCGCTTGGCCGCAGGGGCCTTGAGTTCAGCCGCATCAATTGCAGAGGAGGATTTGCCGGTGGATTTGGTCATAGTCGCTTCCGTGGTCGTCGCAACCCGTTTGGGCATGTTGCACCGCATAAAGCCGCCCTGGACGGCGGCCCAGCGCAGCGCAAAATACGGGTAAAACTGGTGAATCGGCAGAGTCCATGCGGCTGCGTTGTTCGCAGCGCCAGCTCTTGCGAGCCCGCTTGACGCCGTTGCGGTGCAATACCGTTGGGGCGCCTGACGTGCATGACCTCATTCCGCAGCGGATTTCGGGCGTTTGGGGGGGCTGCCTGCCTATAAATAGGCTTTGCTTGCTTATGGAGACTTGCCCCTAGCAGCTTATGTAGACACAGCACCCAGACCACTCACGCTACGCGAAACGACACGCCGTTGAACTGCCTGATTCACCGCTCAGCTATCAGCTATATTAATTAACTATGTAACAATTTTGACGCGCGGACCTGATAATTTCTGCGGGTCAAATGGCACTACACATCTTCAAAAATCTTCAACCGCAAAGCGTCTTCCAACACATTGCGTTTTCAAACATCACCGCTGATACTGGGTTAGATTCAGGCCGCAGGAATAGATTCCACAATCGGCTGTCCGACCCACTTCGCTACCCTTCACGTCCGCCCTGCATTACCCTACTTCGCGCCAGGACTATCAGCATATTCAGGAAGAATTAAGCAACAATCAACTGAAAACGCATCAATGGGGCATACTGGCCCGCAAAGCGCCCCTCGGCAAGCGGACAACCTTTGATTTTAGCGCATTTAGCGTATCCCGGCACCTTTCAACGTGACCATGCGGCTCGAAAGCTCCAGATAGCGCTTGCGCGCGTCGTCCGAGGCCAATCCGGCGGCCGCCAACTTGGCCATTTCCAGCTTGGCCGAGTCGAATTCGATGCGCCGCAACGCATCATCCCACTCGGTCTGCGGGTCGGGAAGGTCTTCCTGCGACAAGATGTCTGCTCGCAAACCCTTCAATACCGTCGCCAGGTCCGAATCAGGCTCGGCAGCTTCCAGCAAGGCGCCCACATGGCGCGCGCCGCTGGATTGCGCCAGCATGATCAAGTCCCTTACCAATCCTAGATGGGGGCCATGGTCGATGACTTCAAGCTGCTGGTCTCCCATGGAGTCCACCAGTTCGGGATGCGCCAGCAACAACCCAAGCAAGCGCTTGGCCAATGAGGGCATCGTGCGGCGGCCTTCGAAGCCCCCGACATCGTTGTCGCGGCGCCCCTTCCAGTTGCCTTTGCCGCCGCCCTTCCAGTCGCCCTTGGCTTTCCAGTCGCTCTTGCCCTTCCATTCCGGCTTGCCGCCAGCGCGCTGGCCGCCACCGCCCGAGAACTCCCCGCCGCCTTGCGACGGAAATTGGCCGTAGTCGGCGAAATCGGGCTCTTCGGCAGGAATGTCGTGAAAATCGTGCCCGGCAAAGTCATAGCCCGTATCCGGGTGGCCGCCGTCATGATCCGGCCCAGCGGACCCGGCCGCTTCGCCTGCCGCCTTGGGCGCCGCTGCAGGCGCAAAGGGCTTGGCAGGCTGTTGCGCCAGGATCTGCGCCATTTCTTCAGGGGTCAACTGCACCAGCTTGGCCATTTCCCGCTCGATCTGCACACGCAGCGCGCACTCGGGAATCGACGCCAGCAACGGCTTGGCTTCATGCAGGCAACTGGCGCGCCCTTCGGCCTCGTTCATGTTGTGCCGCGATGCCAGTTCGTCCAGCAGGAAGCGCGACAGCGCCACCGCATCGGCCAGACAGGCGCGGAAGGCTTCGGCGCCCAATTCGCGCACATAGGAATCCGGGTCGTGCTCGGTCGGCAGGAACAGGAAACGGATCGCAATATCGTCCCGCAGCACCGGCAGGCAAGCCTGCAACGCACGCCAGGCGGCGCGCCGGCCGGCCCCGTCGCCGTCAAAACTGAAAATCACCTTGTCGCTGGTGCGCAGCAGCTTCTTCACGTGGTCGGGCGTGGTGGCCGTGCCCAGCGTGGCCACCGCGTTGGCGATGCCTTGCTGCGCCAGGCCGACGACGTCCATATAGCCTTCGACCACGATCACCTGACCTTCCTGGCGGATGGACTGGCGCGCCTCCCACAGTCCGTAGAGCTCGTGGCCCTTCGAGAACAGGGGAGTTTCGGGGGAATTCAGGTACTTGGGCTCGCCTTTGCCAATGATGCGTCCGCCGAACCCGATCAGGCTTCCCCGCACGTTGCGGATGGGAAACATGACGCGCTCGCGGAAACGGTCATAGCGACGGCCGTCTTCGGACTCGATGACAAGCCCCGACTCCACCAGCGTGGGGTCGTCATAATTGGGAAAAACCTGCGACAGGCCGTGGCGGTCGGTACCCGACCACCCCAAACCGAAATGCGCCGCGATTTCGCCGGTCAGGCCGCGCTGCTTCAGATAGCGGATCGCCGCGGGCGATGCGCGCAACTGCTTCAGATAGTGTGCTTGAGCGGCATCCAGCACCTGCGTATGGCGGGATTCCTCGGCTTTACGGCGCGCGGATTCCTGCTGCTGGCGTGGACTGCGATTTTCTTCGGGGACCGTCATTCCCGCCGAAGCCGCGAGCGTACGCACGGCTTCGGGGAAACTGGTGCCCGTGTGTTCCATCAGGAAAGTGATGGCGCTGCCATGTGCTCCACAGCCGAAGCAGTGGTAGAACTGCTTGGTGGGGCTGACAGTGAACGACGGACTTTTTTCGTTATGAAAGGGGCACAGGCCAAGCAAGTTGGCCCCACCCTTTCGCAACTGCACGTATCGCCCGACTACGTCGACAACGTCGACTCGGGCGAGTAGATCCTGGATGAATGATTCTGGAATCAATAGATTCGGGAATCAAAAATCAATACAGGCGCGGGGGCAGTTGTTGGCTACGGATGCGCTTGTAGTGACGCTTCACAGCGGCGGCATGCTTGCGCTTGCGCTCTGCCGTGGGCTTCTCATAGAACTCGCGCGAACGCAGCTCGGTGAGCAAACCGGTCTTTTCGATGGTGCGCTTGAAGCGGCGCAGAGCGGCTTCAAACGGTTCGTTTTCCTTCAGTCGAACGATAGGCATAAAGTGATTGGCCTGCTTGTAGGGTAACAAAAGTTGATGACAAACCTGGCTTGCTTACCAGCAACGCTGCCGCGGGTCCAGGTCCGCGAAAACATCCCTTCGCCCCATGGGCATGCGCTGGCAGACCAGGCACGCAACCACAACACAAAGGAAAGTACCGCGGAAACGAGGAACCTTGGAGCGCAACCCGGAACTAGGACCAGAGCTAGAAAAGCAGGCTGGCACGCGCGATGCGCGGGCCCTTCTGTTTTTCCATTTCTTATCCACTACCCGGATTTCCGCTGGCTGTTTCCGTTACCCAAAGACTACCCAAAGAGTAACAAGCCAAGTTCGGTTTAGCGATAACCAGCGATTCTAGCATGGTCATGACCATCTTGACTACTAGGAGGGACACTTGGCGCCAGGAAGCCGCCCTGCGCCCCTCCCCTGACCGGCAACCGGATTCAGCTCTTGAAACCCTTGCGGATCCAGGCTTCGAGTTGATGCGGGCGCAGGCTGTCGTAGTCTTCGAACGGCTGGTGGATCCAGGGGTTCGTCGGCAGCTTGTCGACGTAGTAGTCGGGCGTCGCCTGGGAATGCCCCTTCCACCACAGCACGGCGCTGCGCAGTTCGGTGATATCGGCGAACTGGCTCTTCAGGTGGTCATAGACCTTGCTGAAGGTCTTGCCGGTATCGACCATGTCGTCCACCAGCAACACCCGCCCGGACAACGTGCCGCGCGTGATGGTGATGAACTGGGCGATATCCATGTCGCCTTGCTTCGTGCCGGCCGCCTCGCGGTAGCTGCTCGTGGCCAGGATACCCAGCGGCACATCGAAAATACGGGACATTACGTCACCGACGCGCATACCGCCGCGCGCCAGACAAAGAATCTTGTCGAACTTCCATCCCGATTGATGCACCTGCAAGGTAAGGCGTTCGATCAAGCGGTTGTAATCGTCCCACGTCACCCACAGATGGCTGTCATCATTGGTCGGCGTGCTCATAGGCAAGCATCTCCTGCTTAAAGATACGAAAAGGCCGCCGCCGGTATGAGACCGGCGGCGGCCTTTGGAATATTAACCCGATGTCAGCCCTTCAGGGGATGACGCAGGACAATGGTTTCATTGCGGTCGGGACCGGTCGACACGAGGTCGATCGGCACGCCGCAGACTTCGGCAACGCGCTCCAGGTAGCGACGGGCCGCCTCGGGCAGCTTGTCGTACTCGGTGATGCCGACGGTGGATTCCGACCAGCCCGGCAGCTCTTCCAGCACCGGTTGCGCTTGGGCAACGGCGTGGGCGCCATACGGCAGCACGTCGCGGAATTCACCGTTGACGCGGTAACCGACGCCCAACTGGATGGTTTCCAGGCCGTCCAGCACGTCCAGCTTGGTGATGCAAAGGCCGGAAATGCCGTTCAGACGAACCGAGCGCTTCAGCGCGGCGCCATCGAACCAGCCGCAACGACGCGGACGGCCGGTGACCGAACCGAATTCCTTGCCGATCGTGGCCAGGCGGGTACCGATCTCGTCGACCAGCTCAGTCGGGAACGGGCCCGAACCGACGCGGGTCGTGTAGGCCTTGGTGATGCCCAGGACGTAGTCCAGCTGCTGCGGACCCACGCCAGCGCCAGCCGACGCCGCACCAGCCACGCAATTGCTGCTGGTGACGAACGGGTACGTGCCATGGTCCACATCCAGCAATGCGCCCTGCGCGCCTTCGAACAGGATGCGCTTGCCTTCTTGCTGCATGGCGTACAGGTTGCTGGACACGTCCTTGACCATCGGTGCGATGGCGGGAGCCAGGGCCATGGCCTGATCACGCACTTCGTTGGCGGAAACCGCTTCGGCGCCCAGGTACTTGGTCAGCACGAAGTTGTGGTAATCCAGCACTTCGGCGAGCTTCTCGTCGAACAGCGAAGGATTGAACAGGTCCTGCACGCGCAACGCGCGGCGGGCAACCTTATCCTCGTAGGCCGGGCCGATGCCACGACCGGTCGTACCGATCTTGCCTTCGCCCTTGCGCGCTTCGCGCGCCTTGTCGATGGCCACGTGGTACGGCAGGATCAGCGGGCAGATTTCGGAAATCTGCAGGCGCGAGCGCACATCCAGGCCAGCCGCCTCCAGCTCTTCGATTTCCTTGAGCAGGGCTTCCGGGGACAGCACAACGCCGTTGCCGATAAAGCAGGTGACGCCGGGATGCATGATGCCGGACGGGATCAGGCGAAGAATTGTCTTCTTGCCGTTGATCCACAGCGTATGGCCGGCATTGTGACCGCCTTGGAAGCGGACCACGCCTTGGACGGATTCCGCCAGCCAATCGACGATCTTGCCTTTGCCCTCGTCACCCCATTGAGTGCCGATTACGACTACGTTCTTGCTCATGTTACGAATCAATATCGAGTTTCTCGGGAAATCCGGAAATCTCCCCGCGGCCCTCTTGTTTCCAAGAGGGAGTTAGTCACAGCGTTCTGACCGTCCAGGCGCCATCTTGCAGCGCCAGCTCGCGATCGCAAACGAATTCGTCCTGATCCTGCTCGTGACCGGGCAATACCTGAACGACAATCTCCCCTGACCGGCGCAGGCGGCGAACCGCCTCGGTCAGAGCGGGGGCCTGCCCCCAAGGCGCGCGAACCGCACGCGCCCGTTCCGCTGGCGGCAAACCTGCCGCCAGTTTGCGTAAATCCAGACTGAAGCCGGTAGCCGGACGCGCCCGGCCAAAGGCCCGACTGACGTCGTCATAGCGGCCACCGCTGACCAGCGCGTCATGCCAGCCTTCCGCATACAGCGCGAACTTCACGCCGGAGTGGTAGCCATAGCCCCCCACATCGGCCAGATCGACACTGAACGCGACATTCGGCATCGCATCCACCACCACCTGCAAGGCATCCAGCGCAACGGCGACACCCGGCAGCAAAGGCAGATCGCGACGCGCCGCCTTCAGCACTTCCGGGCCGCCATACAGGTTCGGCAGCAACTGCAACGCCTTCAGCGTCTCGTCCCGCATGCCCGGCGCGCGCTGGGCCAGCTCACCCAGGCCCGGCACGTCTTTCTCGCGCAGCAAGCGGATGATTTCCTGCGACACCGCCATGGCAGCCGGGTCCGACTCCAGGATGGCGCGAACCACGCCCGAATGGCACAAGTCCAGACGGGGGTTGCGCACCCCGGCGATCGCCACCGTTTCCAGCACGAGCTGGATGATTTCCAGATCGGCTTCGAAACCGGCATGACCGTAGATCTCGGCGCCGATCTGCAACAGCTCGCGGCTGGACAGCAAGTCCGCCGGGCGGGCGTGCAGCACGTTGCCGCAATAGCACAGGCGGGTCACGCCGGCGCGGTTCAACAAGTGCGCATCAATGCGCGTGACCTGAGGAGTCATGTCCGCCCGCACGCCCAGCGTGCGTCCGGTCAACTGGTCGACCAGCTTGCAAGTGCGCAGATCCAGATCGCTACCGGTGCCGGACAGCAATGAATCGATGTATTCGACCAGGGGCGGCGCGACCAGCTCGAAGCCGTAAGTACGGTACAGATCGAGAAGTTCGCGGCGCAGTTCCTCGATGCGCCGGGCCTCTGCCGGAAGTACGTCGGCAAGGCTCTCGGGCAGCAACCAGTTACCCATGAATGTTTACCTGAAGAACGCCAAGTGATGCGTGGGCGTCGCCCAAACGAAAAAGCGGCTGAGGGGGCGTAAGCCCGCTCAGCCGCTGCGGAATGTTTTCTAGCTTACGGGGTATTGTACATGAGTCAGCGGGCAGCGCCAGCCGGGATTACCGGCGAACGAAGCTGTCCCCCATTGCTGCGGCACCCCGTTCCGCCGGACGCCGCGCCAGTAAAAAGCCCCTTGGATTTCCAAGGGGCTTTCTGTTCCGCTACGCGCGCCGCCTTACTTGGCCGGCACGGTGACCGGCGCCAGCGCTGCGCCAGCCGGGTCCTTCATGAACTGGAAGAAACTGGAGCTGGGGTCGACCACCAGCACGTCGCCCGGCTTCGAGAACGAAGCGCGGTAGGCTTCCAGGCTCTTGTAGTACGTGTAGAACTGCGGGTTCTTGCCGTAGGCCTGCGCGTAGATCGAAGCAGCCGCGGCATCGCCTTCACCCATGATGCCTTGGGCCTTGGCATAGGCCTGGGCCACGATCACTTCGCGTTGGCGGTCGGCCTCGGCGCGGATCTTCTCGCCTTCGGCGGCACCGATGGAACGCAGCTCGTTGGCGACGCGTGTACGCTCCGCCTCCATGCGGCGATACACCGATTCCGAAATTTCCGGCGCGAACTCGATTCGGCGCAGACGCACGTCGACGATCTGCACGCCCAGGGGCTCGGCGCGCTTGGCCACGTTCGTCAGGATCTCGGCCATGATCTTGTCGCGTTCGGTCGACACCACGTCGCGCACCGTGCGCACGTTGACCGATGCGTTCAGCGCGTCGCGGATCAGCGCTTGCAGGCGCTCTTGCGCCACGCGCTCGTTGCCGCCCGTCGAGACGTAGTATTGACGGGGATCCGCAATACGCCACTTGACGTAGGAATCGATCAGCAGGTTCTTCTTTTCAGAAGTCTGGATGCGTTCGGCTTCGTTGGTTTCGATGGTCAGAACGCGCTTGTCGAGCGTCACGACGTTCTGGAACGGCGGCGGGGCCTTGAAGTACAGGCCGGGTTCACTGATGGTCTTGCGTACTTCACCCAGCGAGAACACCAGGGCGTAGTCGCGCTCGCGCACGACGAAGACGCAGGAAGACAGGGCGGCCAGCACGATGAGCAGGCCGACCAGGATGGGCATAAAACGTTGCATGATCAGGACTCCTCCGGGTTAGCGCGACGTACGGTCGCGGGGCAGCGTGTTGCTATTGCTGCTGCCGGAAGACTGAGGCACCGGAACCGCACCGCTACGCAACGGCGGCTGGACCGGCGGACTGATCAACGCAGGCGAACCCGGGTTGCCGACAGTGGACTTGCTGCCGTCTTGAGCGGCCAGATGCATGATCTTGTCCAAGGGCAGGTACAACATGTTGTTGTTGCTCTTGGTGTCGACCATGACCTTGCTGGCGCGCGTGAAGATGTCCTGCATGCTTTCCAGGTACATGCGCTGGCGCATGACTTGCGGCGCCTTCTCGTATTCACCCAGGATGCTGGTGAAGCGCGACGTATTACCTTGCGCGTCGCCCACGACCTTGGCCTTGTAGCCTTCGGCCTGTTCAGTCATGCGCGAAGCCTGGCCACTGGCCAGCGGCACGACCTGGTTGGCGTAGGCCTGGCCTTCGTTGATCTGGCGCTCGCGGTCTTGACCTGCCTTGACGGCGTCGTCGAAGGCGGCTTGCACCTGCTCGGGCGGCTGCACGTTCTGGATGGCGACCGTGCTGACCTGGACGCCGCTCTGGTAGCGGTCCAGGATCTGTTGCATCAGCGCCTGCACTTGCGTGGCGACCATCGTACGGCCTTCGTACAGCACGAAGTCCATCGATTGCTTGCCCACAACTTCGCGCATGGCCGTTTCAGAGGCCTGGCGGACGGATTCGTCCGGATCGCGCGTCATGAAGAGATAGTCCGGCGCGCCGTCGGCCCGCAGACGATACTGGACGACGAACTGCATATCGACGATGTTCTCGTCCGTCGTGAGCATCAGCGCTTCAGGCAGCACCTTGTTGCGCGAACCGCCGCGGAAACCGACTTCGAACGTGCGCAGCTGCGACACGTTGACGATTTCCTGGCTTTGAATCGGGTACGGCAGGCGCCATTGGAAACCGGCCTGCGACGTGCTCTTGTATTTGCCGAACTGGGTCACGACCGCGACCTGGCCTTCCTGCACGATGTAGAAGCCGCTGGCCGCCCAGATGCCCACAGCGACCAGAGCGATGACGCCCAGGCCGATGCGCGCGCCACGAGGCGAAGGCGGGGTCATGCCGCCACGGTTGCCGGGGCGGTTGTTGCCACCGCCACCGCCCTTGCGACCGAACAGGGATCCGATGCGATTATTGAAATCGCGCCAGACCTCGTCCAGGTCGGGAGGGCCGTCTCCATTGCCTTGAGGCCGCTTCGGCGGCGGCTCGGAGCCATTGTTGTTCCCACGACCCCAACCGGGGTCATTCAGATTGAAGAGTTTGATAATTCGCGGCATTGTTTCCCACAATCTGTCCGGTCTCCGCAATTGCCCCGCGCAACGCATCCAGACCGGCGCGCTCGGAGGCGCTTACAAATACTCGCGCAATCGTACCATGTGCATCGCGCTCCGCCCGGGGTTCCAATCCAGCCTGGTCAATCTTGTTGTATACCAGGATGGTGGGGACGGCGGAGGCACCGATTTCAGCGAGGACTTTGTTGACTTCGAAAATCTGCTCGTCACGCTGCGGACTGGCTGCATCAACCACATGCAGCAACAGATCCGCATGCACCGTCTCTTCCAGGGTCGCCCGGAACGCGGCGATCAGGTCGTGAGGCAGGTCGCGAATGAATCCGACCGTGTCCGATATCACAACGTTCCCCGAACCTTCGATCCAGATGCGGCGGGTGGTCGTGTCCAGGGTGGCGAAGAGCTGGTCGGCGGCGTAGGTGTCCGCGCGCGTCAGCGCGTTGAATAACGTGGACTTGCCGGCGTTGGTGTAACCCACGAGCGAAACCGACAGCACACCGCCGCGGGCGCGCGCGCGGCGCTGCGTCACACGCTGGCGCTCAACGCGATCCAGGCGCTCGCGCAGCGTCTTGACCTTGGCGCCGATCATGCGGCGGTCCATTTCAAGCTGGGATTCACCGGGGCCGCGCATCCCGATACCACCGCGCTGACGCTCCAAGTGGCTCCACATGCGCGTCAGGCGCGTGGACAGATGCTGCAACTGCGCCAGCTCGACCTGCAACTTGCCCTCGTGGCTCTTCGCGCGCAGCGCGAAGATGTCCAGGATGAGCGCGACGCGGTCCACCACGCGCAAGTTGAAGACGCGCTCCAGGTTGCGCTGCTGAGCAGGCGACAAGGGCTGATCGAACAGGACGATATCGGCCAGCAAGGCTTGCGCCATCGCGACGCCTTCGTCTGCCTTGCCGGAGCCGATGAAGAACTTGGCGTCGGGCCGGTCGCGCCGTGCGGTCAGGGTGCCGACGACTTCCGCGCCCGCGCCCTTGGCCAGCATGGCAAATTCTTCGGCGTGGGCCGTGAAGTCCGGATCACCCAGATCCACGCTGATAATCAGAGCGCGCATACATGCACCATATTGGAGCCAAAGCGAAAATGCCCGCCGACGTCATCCGTCTGGCGGGCAAAAAAAGGTACAGCTGGAGCGAGATTACTCAGCAGGGACTTCCACCTGGAAATTCACGGCACGGGCGGGAACAACGGTGGAAATGGCATGCTTGTAGACCATTTGCGTAACCGTGTTGCGCAACAGCACCACGTACTGATCAAAAGATTCGATTTGCCCTTGAAGCTTGATACCGTTCACCAAGTAGATCGACACGGGCACATGATCCTTGCGCAGCGTGTTCAGGAACGGATCTTGCAGAGTTTGCCCTTTATTGCTCATTGGCCAGGCTCCATTTGTTTGTTATTGAGTGATGATGTGCTTTTTTGTACTGGTGGAGCACACCGAAATACGTACTCTACAGGGTTTTCCCGGCCCGTGCTACTTGGCCAGGAAGCAAAAGTGACACCAGAGTTTTCAAGCTGAAAAGCCCCTGACCGTCACGCTTGCAGGACCTCCGCGAGCCCCTTCAGAAGCAGGTCTACCTGCTCGTCCGTGCCCACGGTAATGCGGAGAAACTGATCGATGCGCGCATGACGGAAATGACGCACGATGATGCTGCGCTCGCGCAAAGCGGCGGCCAGACCCGAAGCGTCTTTGGAGGGGTGCCGCGCGAACACGAAATTCGCGGCCGACGGCAGCACTTCGAAACCCAGCGACTCCAGGCCCGCCGTCATCCGCGACCGGGTTTCGATCACGGCGTGGCGAGTCTTCTCAAAGTACTCTGTATCTTCCAATGCCGCCACTGCGCCGGCCGATGCCAGGCGATCGATGGGGTAGGAGTTGAAACTGTTCTTTACGCGGTCCAGCCCGTCGATGAGCGCGGCGCTGCCGACAGCGAAGCCGACACGCAGCCCCGCCAGCGAACGCGACTTGGACAGCGTCTGCACGACGAGCAGGTTGTCGTAGCGCGCAACCAGCCCCACCGCCGATTCCCCGCCGAAGTCAACGTAGGCTTCGTCGACCACCACGACCGCGTCGGGGTTACCGGCGACGATGCGCTCGACCTCGGCCAGACTCAGCGCGCGGCCGGTGGGCGCATTGGGATTCGGGAAAATGATGGCGCCCGCCTGGACGTCTGCCCGAGGCAGGTAGTCTTCCACGTCGATGCGGAAGTCTGCCGTCAGCGGCACGGTTTCGTATTCGATGCCGTACAGGCCGCAATAGACGGGGTAGAAGCTGTAAGTGATGTCCGGGAAGCGCAGCGGACGCTCATGCTTGAGCAAGGCCAGGAAGACGTGCGCCAGCACCTCGTCCGAACCGTTGCCCACGAACACCTGGCCCGGCTGCACGCCCAGCGTGCTGGCGATCGTCTGGCGAAGGCGGTCCGAGGACGGGTCTGGGTATAGCTTGAGCGTGTCGTCGCAGGCCGCCCGTATGGCGTCGAGCACCTTGGGCGACGGCCCGTAGGGGTGCTCGTTGGTGTTCAGCTTGATCAGGTTCTGAAGCTTGGGCTGCTCGCCCGGGACATAGGGACTGAGCGTCCCGACCACGGGACTCCAGAAACGGCTCATGGATCAACTTTCCTGCGCGTAGGGGTTGTGCGAAGACTTGAACTCGATGCGCAACGGCGTGCCGGCAAGATCGAACGCGTTGCGGAAACGCGTCTCCAGATAGCGGCGGTACGAATCCGGGATGGCGTCCAGCGCGTTGCCGTGGATGACGACCAGCGGCGGGTTTTGCCCGCCCTGGTGCGCATAACGCATCTTGGGACGGAAGATGCCCTTGCGCGGCGGCTGCTGCTGCTCGATGGCGGCTTGCAGTTCACGGGTCAGCTTGGGCGTGGACAACTTGGCGAACGCTGCGGCGTGGGCCATATTGATGGACTTCAAGAGCGGCTTGATGCCCTGCCCGCGCAACGCCGAAATGGTGTGCATGCGGGCAAACGACAGGAAACGCAGCTTGCGCTGGAATTCGCGTTCGATGCGTTCCTTTGCCTCGCCGTCCAGGCCGTCCCACTTGTTGATGGCAACCACGACGGCGCGGCCGGTTTCCAGCACGAAGCCCGCGATGTGGGCGTCCTGCTCGGAAATCTCGGTGTGCGCATCCAGCATCAGCAGCACGACGTTGCTGGCCTCGATGGCCTGCAGCGTCTTGATGACGGAAAACTTCTCGACAGCTTCGAACACCTTGCCGCGCTTGCGCAGGCCGGCGGTGTCGATCAGCGTGTAGCGGCGGCCATCGCGGTCGAAATCGATTTCGATGGCGTCGCGCGTGGTGCCGGGCAAGTCGAACGCAATCACGCGCTCTTCACCCATCAACGTGTTGATGAGCGTCGACTTGCCGACGTTCGGGCGGCCCACGATCGCCAGCTTGATGCGGTGGTCGTGCTCGCCGTCCTCGACGACCTCTTCTTCGGCAGGCGGTTCGGCCAGGTCTTTCAGCGCCAGTTCGATCAGGTCGACGATGCCATCGCCGTGCGCCGCCGAAATCGGATAAGGCTGGCCCAACCCCAGTTCGTGGAACTCGGAGATGGCCGGGCCCAGGCCCATGCCTTCCGCCTTGTTCACCGCCAGCAGCACGCGCTGCTGGCCGGATTTGCGCAGCAATTGGGCGATTTCGTGATCGTGCGCGTTGAGGCCGGCGCGGGCGTCCACCAGGAACACCACCACGTCCGCTTCGGCGATGGCCTGCCGGGTCTGGCGGGCCATCTCCAGCAGGATGCCGTCCTTGGCGACGGGCTCGAAACCGCCGGTATCGATAGCGATGAACGGGATCTCGCCTACCCTGCCCTCACCGTAATGGCGATCGCGGGTCAGGCCGGAAAAATCGGCCACCAATGCGGCACGCGATCGCGTCAGGCGGTTGAAAAGGGTCGACTTCCCCACATTGGGGCGACCGACCAGGGCAACGACAGGCTTGAAAGACACGGTGTAAGGCTTTGTTCTATAGGTTTTAGTTGGCGCCGATCATGACGAGATTGCCATTGCCCGTCTGGACCAGCACACCTTGGGGGGTGGTTTGCGGCGGCGAAACGACGGCGCCTCCACCCACGGACAGCCGCGCCATCAGGCTGCCGTCACTACGCGACAGGAAGTGCAAGTAGCCTTCCAGGTCGCCTACTGCGAGCGCACCCCCCAGCATAGCCGGTGCGGTGACTTGGCGGTTCTTCAGCGCCGCCTGCTTCCAGACATTGCCGCCGCTATCCAGCGCAAACGCGCTGACGACGCTGTTCTGGTCCGCCGAATAGGCGAAACGCTCGTCCAGCGTCACGCCGCTGACGCTGGAGAAGTCCTTGGCCCACAACGGGCGGCCGCCCGCAGTGACGTCAAAGCAGACGATACGCCCTTGATAGGCGACGGCGCAAAGGAGATTTCCCGCGATGCGCGGAACGCCGACGACGTCGGTCAGGCGCTCGAGGTCGCTTGCGCCCTTCGGTGTGGCCACGGTGCCTTCCCACTGCACGTTGCCGCTGTCGGAGGCGATGGCCATCAGCTTGCCGCCCGGCAGACCGGTGATGACCAAGCCTTCGGCCAGCACCATCTGCGACACGCTGCGCAATGCCAGCGACGGACCCGGACGCTGCACGTTCCAGACGCGTTCGCCGCTGTTGGCGTCGAACGCCTGGATGCGGTAGTCGCCGCTGCGCACGACAACGATGCCATAGCCCACCACGGGCGGGATCGTGACGTCGCTGGTGGCGCGGACCTTCCACTTCACCTTGCCATTGTCGTCGAAGGCGATCACGTCGCCATCGGGCGAGGCGACCGCGGTGGTGGTGCCGTCGCTGCCGGCACCGGCCGACAGCTTGCCGTCGGTCTTGGCCTTCCAGAGGGGACGGCCGCTTTGCAGGTCGAACTTGCCCACCGAACCATCCGGCGTGGCGGCGTAGACGGCGCTGCCCAGCACCGTGGGCGCGAAGCCCAGGCCGGAACCGCTGCCGATCGACGTCGACCAGACCTGATGCACGGACATGCCAGCCTTGTACTCGGTCAGCGGGGCGGGATCGTAACGGCCGTCATCGTGGGAAAACAAGCCGCATCCGCCCAGCGCAAGCAAGCTTGCCAGGCAAACGGCGCCACGCCACGTACGACCAGGTGCAAATTTACGCATTACAGTCACGCTCCGCTCAAGGCATCCAATTTCAACTGCACAACCTGGGTCATCGGATTTGCCGTGCCCAGGCCATCAATGGCGCTTTGCCATGCCGCACGCGCCTCGTCGCGCTTGCCTTGCGCAGCGAGGATATCGCCACGGCGGTCCGCGTACAAGGCGGCGAAGGCGGCCGGCGGGTTGTTCAATTGCGCAAGCGCAGCGTCGTATTGCTTCTGATCCAGCAGCATGCCGGCCAGGCGCAGGCGCGCCACCGATTGCATGGACGGGTTCTTGCCTTGCGCGGCCAGCCATTCCAGCTGCTCGCGGGCGCCGGCTTCGTCCTTCTGGGCTTGCAGCGCCTGCGCCGCGACCAGCGCACCGCGCGCGGCGTAGCCGGTGGCCGGGTACTGTTCGCGCAGCGTGGCGGCAGCCGTCTTGATGCGCACCGCGGAATCGGCGCCGCCCAGGCGGGCCGCGTCTTCCAGCGCTTCGAAGTAGCCCATGGCCTGATTGGCGCGGTGCGATTCATAGGCCTTCCAGCCCCACCAGCCGCCCCAGGCCAGCGCCACGACGGCAAACAGCGTGACGATCAGCGTGCCGTAACGGGCCCACCACGCCTTGATTGCGTCCAGTTTTTCCTGTTCTTCGAGATCGTATGCCATGCCTTAACCCTTGTTGTTCAGTACCGCAGCCAGGTCCGTCAGCGGGACCTGCTGCTGAGCGGCGTCGCCCTGGGCATCCGCGCGCAAATATTTGACGCTGGCGGTCTGCGACGCGACTTCATCGGCGCCAAGAATAACCGCAACCTTGGCGCCGCTGGCATCAGCGCGCTTGAATTGGGACTTGAAACCCGCGGAACCGGCATGGACGATCACCGACAGGCCGGCGTCGCGCAGGTCTTCGCCGACCCGGGCGGCCAGGCGCTGGGCCTCTTCGCCCTGGTGCACGACATAGACGTCGCATTCGGCCGGCGCGTCCAGCTGCACGCTCTGTTCCCACAAGTCCAGCAGGCGCTCCATGCCGATCGCGAAGCCGACCGCGGGCGCGTGCTTGCCACCCAGCAGTTCGACCAGGCCGTCGTAGCGACCACCGCCGCAGACCGTGCCCTGGGAGCCCAGGCGGTCGGTGACCCACTCGAACACCGTCAGGTTGTAGTAGTCAAGGCCGCGCACCAGGCGCGGATTCAGGCTGTATTCGATGCCGGCGTCCGTCAGGCGCTGGCACACGCCGTCGAAGTGCGCGCGAGATTCCTCGCCCAGGAAATCGAACAGGCGCGGCGCGCTGTCGGCCATTTCCTGCATGGCGGGGTTCTTGGTGTCCAGCACGCGCAGCGGGTTGGTGTAGAGGCGGCGCTGGCCGTCTTCGTCCAGGATGTCGCGGTGCTTTTCCAGGTGCTCGATCAGGGCGGCGCGGTGCGCGGCGCGCTCGGCGGGCTGGCCCAGCGAGTTCAGTTCCAGGCGCACGTCCTTCAGCCCCAGCAGCTTCCACAGGCGGGCCAGCATGACGATCAGCTCGGCGTCCACGTCGGGGCCGGCAAAGCCCAGGGCTTCGACGTCGATCTGATGGAATTGGCGATAACGGCCGCGTTGCGGGCGCTCGTGGCGGAACACGGGACCGATCGAGTAGACGCGCTGCGGACGGTCATAGAGCATGTTGTGCTCAATGGAGGCGCGCACGATGCCGGCCGTCATTTCGGGACGCATCGTCAGCGATTCGCCGTTCAACGCGTCGGTGAAGGTGTACATCTCTTTTTCGACGATGTCGGTCACTTCACCGATGCCGCGCGTGAACAGGCGCGTATGCTCAAGCACGGGCGTGCGCACATTGCGGTAGCCATAGCCGCGCAGCCAGCCGCGCACGATTTCCTCGAACTGTTCCCAGCGGGCGCTCGGCCCGGGCAACACGTCATTCATGCCGCGTATGGCGGCCACTTTCTGGAAAGCTTGAGTCATCTTGATCATGCCGCGTCACGCGCCTGCTGGCGCGCCCGCGGCTACACCCTTTCTTTTAATGAGAGGCGAGCGCACCATAACGGCGCGCCACGTAGTCTTCGACGATGGCCTGGAACTCTTCGGCGATGTGGTCGCCTTTGAGCGTAACCGTGCGCTCGCCGTCCACGAATACCGGCGCCGCGGGCACTTCGCCCGTTCCCGGCAGACTGATTCCGATATCGGCATGACGGCTTTCGCCCGGCCCATTGACCACACAGCCCATGACCGCGACGTTCATGCTTTCGACGCCCGGGTACTGTGCTTTCCAGACCGGCATCTGGCGGCGCAGGTAGGACTGGATGCTATCAGCAAGCTCCTGGAAGAACGTGCTGCTGGTGCGGCCGCAACCGGGGCACGCCACCACCATCGGCGTGAACGCGCGCAGGCCCATCGTCTGCAGGATTTCCTGCGCCACGATGGCTTCGCGGCTGCGGTCGCCGCCGGGTTCCGGCGTGAGCGAGATACGGATGGTGTCGCCGATGCCCTGCTGCAGCAGCACCGCCAGCGCCGCGGTGGATGCCACGATGCCCTTGCTGCCCATGCCGGCTTCGGTCAGGCCCAGGTGCAGGGGATAGTCGCAACGGGCGGACAGGTCGCGGTAGACCGTGATCAGGTCCTGCACATGGCTGACCTTGCAAGACAGGATGATGGCGTCGCGGCGCAAGCCGAGTTCTTCAGCGCGCTGCGCGTTGGTGATGGCCGACACGACCAGCGCGTCGCGCATCACGGCCTGAGCTTCCCAGGGCTGCGCGCGGCGGCTGTTTTCGTCCATCTTGCGCGCCATCAGTTCGTGGTCCAGGCTGCCCCAGTTCACGCCGATGCGCACCGGCTTGTCGTAGCGGCACGCCACGTCGATCATTTGCGCGAAATTATCATCGCGCCGCTTGCCGCCGCCCATGTTGCCGGGGTTGATCCGGTACTTGGACAGCGCCTGCGCGCACTCGGGGAACTGCGTCAGCAGCTTGTGCCCGTTGTAGTGGAAATCGCCCACCAGCGGCACGTTCATGCCCATGCGGTCGAGCTGTTCGCGGATGGCGACCACTTCGCGGGCCGCCTCGGGCGTATTCACCGTGATGCGGACCAGCTCGGAGCCGGCCAACGCCAGCTCTTTGACCTGGATCGCCGTGGCGATGGCGTCCGCGGTGTCGGTGTTGGTCATGGACTGCACCACGACCGGGGCGTCGCCGCCCACCATCACGACACGGTCGCCCCACTTCACCGCCACCGAACGCGTGGCGCGGCGCATCGCTGCCCCCACGGAGGGAGGCGGCGCATCCTGGCAAGGCAGAGAGGAATCTTGCATCGGTGGAACCGGGTTACTTGGTCGGCTTCTGCAGCCAGTCGAACGGCAGCCAATGCTGCGGCAACCAGCCTTGCCAGAAGGCATACGCCACGCCGGCGACGAGCACCAGCACAATGGCGATGAGCCAGCCCCAGGAGGTTGACGACGAACGGTCGTCGTCGGCGCTGGACTGGGGGATGGAATGCGCCGAATGCAGGGCGCCCGGGCTCAGCTTCACCGGACCGGTGACGCGGGCCTTAGGATCCAGCGAATCGACGATGGCTTGCGAATCCGCGCCCAGCAGGCGCGCATAGTTGCGGACCAGGCCGCGCAGGGAAACGCCCGTGGGCAAGTCCGCCCACGCTTCGTTTTCAAGGGCTTCGATCTGCTTCGTGGAAAACTTGATGCGGCTGGACACTTCGTCGAGCGACCAGCCTTTGGACTGGCGCAGCGACCGCAATGCCGAGCCCACGTTGCCCGCAGCGCTGGCGGGCGTTTCAGAAACTGCAGAAGCGAAATCCTGCGTCATGCATGCACCTGTTTAATTGGTATGGTCTGGCGCTGTGCGGCGTTGCGCTCGGTAATCCGAGTGCGGTCCCGCACTTCTCCGGCCAGTTGACCACAAGCTGCATCGATGTCGTCACCCCGGGTCTTGCGCACGGTCGTGATGATGCCCGCGTCCATCAGACGCTGCGCGAACACCTTGACGCGTGCTGAGTTGGAGCGTTTCAGGCCCGACTCGGGGAAGGGGTTGAACGGAATCAGATTGAGCTTGCAGCGCAGCTGGCGTGCAATTTGGATCAGTTCCTTGGCGTGCTGGTCGGTATCGTTGATGCCGTCCAGCATGCAATATTCAAACGTGATGAAGTCGCGCGGGGCAAACGCCAGATAGCGTTCGCAAGCCGCCAGCAACTCTTTCAGCGGGTACTTCTTGTTCAGCGGCACCAGCTCGTCGCGCAGCGCGTCGTTCGGCGCATGCAGCGAGACGGCCAGCGCCACCGGACAGTCCTGCGACAGGCGGTCCATCATGGGGACGACGCCCGACGTGGACACCGTGACGCGGCGGCGGGACAAGCCGTAGGCGTTGTCGTCCAGCATCAGGCGCAGCGCCGGCAGAACCTGGTCGTAGTTGAGCAGGGGTTCGCCCATGCCCATCATCACCACGTTGCTGATGACGCGCGTGTCTTCGGTGGCTTTGGCGCTTTCCAGGCGGGCGGTGCCGATGTCGGCTTCCAGCACCCGCTTGGCCCACCACAGCTGGCCAATGATTTCGCTGGTTTTCAGGTTGCGGTTGAAGCCCTGGTGCCCGGTCGAGCAAAAGCGGCAATTCACCACGCAGCCGGCCTGGCTGGAAATGCACAGGGTGCCGCGGTCGTCTTCGGGGATGAAGACGGTTTCGATGGCATTGCCCTGCCCCACATCAAACAGCCACTTGCGCGTGCCGTCGGTCGAGCGTTGCTCGATATTGACGGGCAAGGCTTCGATGCGGCAATTCGACGCGAGCTGGCTGCGGAATTCGCGGGCCAGGTCGGTCATGGCGTCGAACGAATCGGCGCCGCGCTGGTGCATCCAGCGCTGCAGCTGACGGGCGCGAAAAGGCTTACCGCCCCACTGCCCGACAAGTTCGGACAGGGCGGAGCCATCCAGCCCCAGCAAATTGATTCGTTCGACGGATTCCATGACCTGGGTAACGCTAAAAAACTAAAACAGTGCTTCCGGGAAAATCAACGGCTGTGGATGTTGATTTCGGGGAAGAAGAAAGCGATTTCGACGGCAGCCGTTTCCGGAGCGTCGGAGCCGTGGACGGCGTTGGCGTCGATGCTGTCGGCGAAGTCGGCGCGGATGGTGCCGGGGGCAGCCTTCTTCGGGTCGGTGGCGCCCATCAGGTCGCGGTTCTTCAGGATGGCTTCTTCGCCTTCCAGCACTTGCACGAAGACCGGGCCCGAGATCATGAAATCAACCAGGTCCTTGAAGAAGGGGCGTTCCGAGTGCACGGCGTAGAAGCGCTCGGCGTCGGCGCGCGACAGCTGGGCCAGGCGGGCGGCGATGACCTTCAGGCCGGCTTGCTCGAAGCGGCCGACGATCTGGCCGATGACGTTCTTGGCGACGGCGTCGGGCTTGATGATCGAGAGGGTGCGTTGGATGGACATAGGAACTCCGAAAGCTGATTTCTGACTGGTTTCTGATGAATTGCCTGGCGTGGCTCTGCACTTGTCGGTGTCACCCTTGAAGTGTCATCGCGCGATTGGCGCACAGGCGGTCCGGATTGTTTGAACAGTTCTACTGAACGCTCCGGGCCGTCCTGAACCACATGGCCAAGGCAGGGATTCGACACTGCCTACCGATCGGACCGCCCTCAATTCTGCTTCGGATTTCTGAAACGCGGACTTTTCCGTGCGCATTTCCGAAGGAATCCTTAATGAATTCAGGGACTTCTAAAAGGTTTACAGTAACCCGGTATTCTAACACGCTGAGAAGACCGCATTACATCTTAAAATGAGCGGTTTGCTGCCCGTATCCCTACGCCGGGCGCCCTGTTTGCCGGAACCCTGTAATGACTCAAGCCGCTCCCCCGAACGCCGCGAATCCCGCGAGCGACATCCCGGAACTCTCCAAGAGCTTCGAACCTTCCGAACTGGAATCCCGCTGGTACGCCGAGTGGGACAAGCGCGGCTACTTCGCGGCGGGCCAGCACGTAAAAACGGGGACGGAAAGCCAGCCGTATGTGATCCAGTTCCCGCCGCCCAACGTGACGGGCACCCTACACATGGGCCACGCGTTCAACCAGACCATCATGGACGGCCTGGTGCGCTACCGCCGCATGGCGGGCGACGACACCGTGTTCATCCCCGGCACCGACCACGCCGGGATCGCCACCCAGATCGTTGTTGAGAGACAGCTGGACGCCCAGAAGGTTTCCCGCCACGACCTCGGCCGCGAGAAATTCGTGGAAAAAGTCTGGGAATGGAAGGAAAAGTCGGGCAATGCCATCACCGAGCAGGTGCGCCGCCTGGGCGCGTCGGCCGACTGGCCCCGTGAATACTTCACCATGGACGACCGCATGTCGCGCGGCGTGGTGGAGACCTTCGTACGCCTGCATAAACAGGGACTGATCTACCGCGGCAAGCGCCTGGTCAATTGGGACCCGAAGCTGCTGACCGCCGTGTCCGACCTGGAAGTGCAGTCCGAAGAGACCGATGGCCACATGTGGCACATTCTCTACCCCTTCGTCGACGGCCCGCAGACCATCGTCGACAAGGACGGCCAGACCGTCACCTTGCGCGGCATGACCATCGCCACGACCCGCCCGGAAACGATGCTGGCCGACGGCGCGCTGTGCGTGCACCCCGAAGATCCGCGCTATCAGCACCTGATCGGCAAGGAAGTCGAGCTGCCGCTGTGCGACCGCAACATCCCCATCATCGCGGATGATTTCGTCGACCCCGCTTTCGGCACGGGCTGCGTGAAGATCACCGGCGCGCACGACTTCAACGACTACGCCTGCGCGATGCGCCACGATCTGCCCCTGATCGTGATCTTCACGCTGGACGCGCACATCAACGAAAACGGCCCCAAGCAGTTCCAGGGCCTGGAGCGCTACGAAGCCCGCAAGGCCGTTGTCGCCCAACTGGATGCCGAAGGCTATCTGGTCAAGATCGAACCGCACAAGATGATGCAACCCAAGGGCGACCGCACCGGCGTCGTGCTGGAGCCCATGCTGACGGACCAGTGGTTTGTGGCGATGAGCAAGCCGGCCCCGGAAGGCACCCTGAATCCGGGCAAGAGCATCACCGAAGTCGCGCTGGAAGTGGTGGCCGACGGCCGCATCAAGTTCTATCCGGACAACTGGACCACCATCTACAACCAGTGGCTGAACAACATCCAGGACTGGTGCATCTCGCGCCAGCTGTGGTGGGGCCACCAGATCCCGGCCTGGTATTCGGAAGACGGCCAGATCTTCGTCGCGCACGACGAAGCGGGCGCCATCGAACAGGCCCGCGCCGCGGGCGTCACGGGCGAGCTCAAGCGCGATCCAGACGTGCTGGACACCTGGTTCTCGTCGGGCCTCGTGCCCTTCACCACGCTGGGCTGGCCGGAAAACACGCCGGACCTGCAACGCTACCTGCCCTCCAGCGTGCTGGTCACAGGCTTCGACATCATCTTCTTCTGGGTCGCCCGCATGGTCATGCTGACCACGCACATGACCGGCCAGATCCCGTTCAAGCACGTCTACGTGCACGGCCTGATCCGCGACGCCGACGGCCAGAAGATGAGCAAGTCCAAGGGCAACACGTTGGACCCCGTCGACCTGATCGACGGCATCGACCTGGACGGCCTCGTCGCGAAGCGCACCTATGGCCTGATGAACCCCAAGCAGGCCGGCGCCATCGAAAAGGCCACGCGCCGCCAGTATCCGGACGGCATCCCCGCGTTCGGCACCGACGCGCTTCGCTTCACGATGGCCGCCTACGCCACGCTGGGCCGCAACATCAACTTTGACCTGAAGCGCTGCGAGGGCTACCGCAACTTCTGCAACAAGCTGTGGAACGCCACGCGCTTCGTGCTGATGAACACCGAAGGCCATGACCTGACTGGCCCAGACGCCGGCGAGACCTCGTTCGTCGACCGCTGGATCATCAGCCAGATGCAGACGCTGGAAGCCGATGTGGCGCGCGGGTTCGCCGACTACCGTTTCGACAACATCGCCAATGCGCTGTACCGCTACGTGTGGGACGAGTACTGCGATTGGTACCTGGAACTGGCCAAGGTGCAAATCCAGACCGGCACGCCCGCCCAGCAGCTGGGCACGCGCCGCACGCTGATCCGCGTGCTGGAATGCGTGCTGCGCCTGGCCCACCCGGTCATTCCGTTCATCACTGAAGAGCTCTGGCAGAAGGTGTCCGTCGTGGCGGGCAAGCGCAAGGAAGGCGTGGCCGACAGCGTCAGCGTCCAGCCCTACCCGCAAGCCAACCCGGACGCGGTGGATGTCGCGGCCGAGGCCGACGTGGCCGAGCTCAAGGCCCAGGTGGAAGCGGTGCGCGCGCTGCGCGGCGAAATGAACCTGTCGCCCGCCCTGAAGGTGCCGCTGTGCGCCCAGGGCGATGCGCCCACGCTCAAGCGCAACGCGCCGTACCTGGCCGCGCTGGCCAAGCTGAGTCAGGTCGACGTGCTGGACGTCTTGCCGGACGCCGGCGCGCCGGTCCAGGTGGTGGGCGCCAGCCGTCTGATGCTGCACGTCGAGATCGATGTGGCGGCCGAGCGCATTCGCCTGGACAAGGAGATCGCGCGCCTGGAAGGCGAGATCGCCAAGGCCAACGGCAAGCTGTCGAACGCCAGCTTCGTCGAACGCGCCCCGGCGGCGGTCGTCGAGCAGGAAAAGGCGCGCATGGCGCAGTTCGGCGAAACCCTGCAGAAGGTGCGCGAACAGCGCGCCAAGCTGGGCGACTGAACGGCTGCCCAGCCCTGCTGAAACAAGAAACCCCGGAACTGGTTTGAACTGACCCCCAGAAGTTGGACGGTCAGAAGCTAAAGCCCGAAGGCCTGAGCTCGGTATTGCACCGGGCTCAGGCCTTTTAGCTTGAGCTTGATGCGGTCGTGATTGTAGTAACGGATGTACTGCCTGATGCCCACCTGCAACTGGTCGATGCTCTCGAAGCGGTTCAGGTGGAAGAACTCGGCCTTCAACGTCCCGAAGAAGCTCTCCATGGCGGCATTGTCCAAGCAGTTTCCCTTGCGTGACA
>NZ_LZZS01000036.1 GCF_014170335.1 Achromobacter sp. UMC46 | reverse complement strand
CGCATCGCCTTCGGCGTATGGAAATCGCGCAAACCCTTCGACGTCAATCGCTTTATCGCCAACCAGGCTTGCGCCAAACCATAGAATCTACGAAGCACGTTCGGCATACTCGCGACGCAAGACACCGCCAAGTCCCCGAGGCCGCCCGCGCGGCCGACAAGGGACGACCCCGCAAGATCCTCCAAACCAAAACCGCCCCAAAGCAAAACGCAACGATCGCAACCCACACGCGAAGCGAAACACGTCACGACGCAAGACGACGCGTAAGCTCCCCAGTGGTGGAGGATCTTGCGGGGCCCGCTCCCGGCCGGCCGCGCGGGCGGCCTTGGGGAGCTTACGCGTCGTCTTGCGTCGTGACGTGTTTCGCTTCGCGTGTGGGTTGCGATCGTTGCGTTTTGCTTTGGGGCGGTTTTGGTTTGGAGGATCTTGCGGGGTCGTCCCTTGTCGGCCGCGCGGGCGGCCTCGGGGACTTGGCGGTGTCTTGCGTCGCGAGTATGCCGAACGTGCTTCGTAGATTCTATGGTTTGGCGCAAGCCTGGTTGGCGATAAAGCGATTGACGTCGAAGGGTTTGCGCGATTTCCATACGCCGAAGGCGATGCGTAGGAGTTTTCTGGCGATGATGTTTAGGGCCTGTGTTGAGGCCCAGCCCTTGGCTCGTAACGCTGCATAGAGGGGTTTGAAGGCAGCCGTTCGGCTGGCTGAAGTTGCCGCGTTATAAGCAAGGCTTCTCAGGGCCGCATCGCCCTGCTTGCTGAGTTTGCGCAGGCCTTTGTAGGCTCCAGATTCTTTGGGCGTGGGGTCTAGCCCCGCGTAGGCCACCACTGCGTCCGAAGAGGCGAACGGGATGCGGGTGACGGCCGTCACCAGAGCGGCCCCATCAAGAGCATCTGCCAACTGCGCCAAGGCATCCAACGCGTGCTGGACCTGAACTTGCGATCCCACGTGCTTATGCCGATCGCTGGACAGGCGCAGCCTCGTCTTGCGATCAATCGGCGGTCACGGCCGCTAGATTCTTAATCGACGTATTTGGGCGGGGTGGGATATCTACCAACGTCAGTCCGCTACTGACGGCTGATGGATGGGTGCGTCCCGGTCCCCAGCACCCCCGACGTGAGATCGGTAAGTGCTATAAAAACATACAAGGATGGGTGGAGTGCGTTCCGGTTGGCCCAAGTACACGGACGTATGCCGCACGCAACCCATCGCGCATTCCGCCATTGCGCGCATAGCCCATCATCGATGCCTGCCACCATGATGGGTTGCGCGCGATCGGCGTTGCCGTTCTTACACCGGATTTGCCGCGCTCCACCCATCCTACGATTGACGGTCAATGCATGGTTGAAGACCCATTCGCGATCGACGATCAAACCGTCAGAAGAGCGACATCGCCGGATCCCGTCACCGCCCTCCCTTTTAGACGGGTGGCGCGCGTACAGGTGCGAAAAAGCAAGCAGCTATGCGCCGCGCGCCACCCGTCGCTCCACCTCCCCCACTGACTGCGGGGACCAAAAGAAAACCACTCACCACCAGCGCGCAAGCGACCATCGCCCCGACGCATCAACAACGCGTATGCAGAATGCGTCCGCCCGCGCGGACGCATGAGGCGGGCCCCGCAAATCTCGTCAGTAAACGGCGCTCTAGCAGCGCGCGAACCAAGATGGCGCAGCTCGTCGCCGGGGTCGGGTGGGTGGCGCGCAACCTTGATGCGCCCGAGGGAATCTGAAGGCAGCGGCCGTAGGCCGCAACGAAGATGACGAAGGGGCAGTCCGGAGCGAACGCTCCGGACCGCAATCGTGGGCGCGCGCCACCCACCCGACCCCGGCGACGAGCGTCCCACGAAGATCTAGGGCAAGTCCCACGAAGATCTAAAGCAAGTCCCAAGAAAACCTAAGACACGCCCAACAAAAATCACATAAGTAGCCCTAAAGAACCACTTAAGTAAGCACCCCAAGAATCGCATCCCGAGCCTGATGCGACAACTCCAGCCGAGTCGGCAAACTCCCGTCCGCATGTCTCGCCGCCAACACAGGCAAAAACACCACCTCGACAGACAGCCCCGTCGTCCCCATCACCCGCCACAGATTCGCCACCAGGCTCTCTTCCCCGACAAACGCCGCGAACCCGTCCCGCTTGCCGTCACGCAAAAACCGCAACGCCACTGGTTGGATTTCCACTGCCGCCGAGCGCGCCGGCTCGAACAGGCTTGCGTGGAAAGGAAGAAGATCGAAGCCTTCGCTTGTCGTGCCTTCCGGGAACAGGCCGACCGCGTCGCCCAGCTTGAAGCGGGCCTGCATCGACTCACCCATCGCGTGCACCGCGTGACGTTGCCCGCGTTCGATGAACAGCGTGCCCGCCCCCGCCACCAGCCAGCCGATCACCGGCCAGCTGCGGATCTCGCTCTTGGCCACGAACGACGTCGCCCGCGCGGAATTCAGCACGAAGATATCGATCCAGGAAACGTGGTTCGCCACCAGCAGCACCGGGCCCGCCAAGCGTGGCTCGCCCTTGAAGACGACCCGCAACCCACAGGCCGCCATCAACGCCCGGGACCAGGTGCGGTTCAACCACGCACGGGAGGTTGGCCTAAGGAAGGGATAGACCGCTCCTACGCAAAACAGGCCGAAAACGATCAAGGGCAGCACCAGTGCCAGCCGTAGGACAAAGCGCAGCAGCTTCAAACCGAAGTCTCCCAGGCCAGCCGGCCACCGACCACGGTGGCACGTACCCGACCGGGCAGCATCATACCCGCGAACGGGGTGCGGGCGCTGCGGCTTTGCAGCGCGGCCGGCATCACCAGCCATTCGGCGTCCAGGTCGGCCACGCACACGTCCGCCGGCGCGCCCACGCCCAACTGGCCCGCCTGCGCGGCGCCCGGCGCCATCCGGCCGAGCACGGCGCCCGGGCCCGACGTCACCCGGGCCAACGCGTCGATCAGCGGCAGGCGGCGGTCGCGCACCCATTTCAGCGTCAGCGACAGCAGCAATTCCAGCGCCGTCGCGCCGGGCGCCGACACCGGGAACGGCACCGCCTTGCCCCGGCCATCAACCGGCGTGTGGTCTGAGCACAAGGCGTCGACCAGCCCCTCGGCCAGCGCCGCGTGAAGGGCGTCGCGGTCGCGCTGGCCGCGCAACGGCGGCGACAGATGGAAATTCGTATCGAAAAAACCGATGTCGACGTCGGTCAGATGCAGGTTGTGGGCCGACACGTCGGCCGTCACCGGCAGCCCTTCCCGTTTGGCCGCGCGCAGCAGTTCCAGCCCCGCCGCCGTTGACAGGCGGGTCAGATGCACGCGGGCGCCAGTTGCGCGCTGAAGTTCGAAAATCGTTTGCAGCGCCACCGTTTCCGCTTGGGGCGGCAGGCCCTCCAGCCCCAGGCGTTCGGCGTAGGCGCCGCTGGCGGCGACCCCGCCGCGCGCCAGCCACGGATCTTGCGGACGCAGCCACAAGGCGTGGCCCTGCCCGCTGGCGTAGCGCATCGCGCCCCATAGCACCCGCGTGTCGGCAATGCCGTGATCGCCCTGGGCAAACGCGATGCAGCCTGCCTGGGTCAGCAGGCCCATTTCCGCCAGCGTCTCGCCGGCCAGCCCCACGGTCATCGCGCCCAGCGGATGGACGCGGGCGTGGCCGGGGTCGGCCTGGCGCATCAGGGCGTCGACTTTGCCCGGCTCGTCCAGCGTGGCGTCGGGTTCGGGCGGCAGCACCAGCCGGGTCACGCCGCCGGCGAGCGCCGCACGCAACTCGGCGGGCGCGAAGGCGGATCCCGCCGCCACCCCGCCGGCCCCCGCGGGCTGCAACACCCGGGCGGACAGATCGACCAGCCCCGGCAGCACGGCCAGGCCGGCGGCATCCAGCACGCGGTCGGCCTGGAAGCCGTCCGGCGCCGTGCCCACGGCCACCACGCGGCCATCGGCCGTATAGATGTCATGCCGCCCGTCCACCCCGTTCGCGGGGTCGATCAGCCGGCCGTTGGCGATATGCAGCCTCATGGGGCGTCTCCTGCCAGCACGTGGAGGACGGCCAGGCGCAACGGTTGAAGCAGGCCGGCCAATTGCGCCTCGACGGGAGGCAGGCTGGCGGCCACGTCGCCATCCACTTCCACGCCCGGCGTCAACGCGCCGGCGGGCAGCAGCAGCACGTCGGGCTTGGCGGCGGCCAGCGCGGCGGACGTCAGGCCATAGGCCTGCGCGTATTCCCGGGCGGACGGCAGCAGCGCGCCGCTGATCCGTTCGACGTCCAGGGGCAGCACGATGACCACATCGGCATCCTGCAAGCCTTCCTGCAGCGTGGCGCACGCGCGCACGCCCAGCTGCGGCAGGCTGTCCGGCATGAGCGTGCGCGGCGCGACGGCGCGCACTTCGGGCACGCCAAGCGTCGTCATGGCGTGGATAACCGAGCGCGCCACCGGCGAATGGCGGATATCGCCCACCAGCGTCACGGCCAGATTGGTCAGGTCTTGCTTGATGTCGCGCATCGCCTGCACCAGCGCCAGCGCGGGTAGCGGGTCCGCATGCCCGCCATCGCCGGCATTGACGACGTGCAAGCCCGGCGCGGCGTGCGCGGCCGCGCAATGGGCCGCACCGCTTGCCGCATGGCGCAGCACCAGCACGCCGGGCGCCAGGCCGGCCGCGGTCTGGGCCAGCGCGTCGCCCGCGTGGGCATCGGCGTCTTGCGCATCGAGCGCGACGGGCAGCAGGGACAGGCGCGTGGCGGCGTCGGCGTAGGCGTCGCGGCCGGCGGGGTCGTCAGGCAGGAAAAGGAAAACGGGGCGGGGCGCGACGGCGGGCGCGTCGCCGGCGGCCAGCGCGCGGGCCGCGTCGAGCAGGCGCTCGACATGGCGCCGCGGCAACCCTTCCGTTGTCAGCAGATGAATGAGTTCGCCGCGGCGATCAAGTTGCGGATTGAGCATAGGCAGGCCGGGCCCCGTGCTTCAGGACGCAGGCAGGGTGTCGAGGTATCGTTGCAGGATAACAGCCGCGGCCATTGCGTCGTCGGCCGCATGCGTGCCCAGCAGGCGCTGGGCCTCCATGCTGGAGCCGCGTTCGTCGACCAGTTCGACGGCGATGCCGAAGCGGCCGTGCAACTGGTTGGCGAATCGCCGGCAACGCGCCGTGGCGGGCTGTTCGCCGCCGTCGGCGTCCAGCGCCAGCCCCACGACCACGCGGTGCGGCTGCCATTCCTGCAACAGCGCCGCGATGCGGCCGAAACGCGCGTCGCGGATTTCACTGAAAATGATTTCCAGCGGACGCGCCTGGCGCGTCAGCGTGTTGCCGATGGCGACGCCGATCTTCTTTTCGCCGAAGTCAAAGCCAAGCAGGGTCTCTTCAGGCATGGCCCGCGCCGCCCGCCAGCATGACCGGATCGATGCCCAGCAGCTTCAACGCGGCCGGGTAGCGGCCTTCGGGAGGCACATCGAAGATGATGTGGTCATCGGCGCCGACGCTGAGCCAGGCGTTCTGGCCCATTTCGCTTTCCAGCTGCCCGGCGCCCCAGCCGGCGTACCCCAGCGTGACCAGCATCCGGGCAGGCCCGTTGCCGTCGGCCACGGCCTGCAGCACGTCGCGGGAAGTCGTCAGCGCCATCGCGCCCATCTTGATGCTGGAACTGTAGTCGCCCGCGGGCGCGTGCAGCACGAAGCCGCGGTCGGTCTGCACCGGGCCGCCGAAGAAAACCAGCGTGTCCTTGACGGGGCCGATTTCAAGCGTCAGTTCAATGCGCTCGAACAGGGTGCCCAGCGTCAGGTCGGTGGGCCGGTTGATGACCAGGCCCAGCGCGCCGCGCTCGGTGTGTTCGCATACGTAGATGACAGAGCCGGCCAGGCTGCCCTCGACCATGCCCGGCATGGCGATCAGGAACTGGTTGGCAAAGTTGGCCGCCTGCGTCGCGGCGGCTTCGTGGTGTTTTTCCGTCATGGCAACCCCTTCATGGGTAGTCTGAAAGAACCGAGGACGGGGCGCGCGCTACTGCGCGGCGGCCCTGCTTGCCTGGCGGCAGACCGTCCTGCGGTTACGAGGGATGGGGGCTTGCCCCATCTTACGAGCCCTGGCGGAATAGGTCAGCGGATCGGGTTCAGATTTCCATCAATTCAAAGTCCTCTTTGCGGGCGCCGCATTCAGGACAGACCCAGTTCGGCGGCACGTCTTCCCAGCGGGTGCCGGGAGCAATGCCCTCGTCGGGCAGGCCGGCCTCTTCGTCGTAGACCCAGCCACAAATCAGACACATCCAAGTACGCATAGTTCTCTCTTACATCAAATCCCGGCCTTGGTCCCCGTGGCGGGGCAAAGGTGGGGGGCTTCCATTAGAATGGGGACAATCTTACCGAAACCCAATAGGGGTTCCCCTGATTCACCTCAAATTGAGTCCGGGTACCCTCACTCAAGCGCTGTCCACGTGGCCCCCGTAACTCCCCCTCTCGTTTTGGTCTTCGGCCCGCTCGATCCCTCGGGATCCGACGGCTTGCCCGCGGACGCCGTCACCTGCGCCCGTCTGGGCTGTCACGGCCTGGCGGCCGTCACCGCGCTGACCGTGCAGGACACTGCCGGCATCGAAGAAATCCATCCTGTTTCGCCCGACTTGCTGGACGATCAGGCCCGCTGCCTGCTGGAAGACATGTCCGTGCAGGCCATCAAGGTGGGCGGACTATACACCGCTGAAACGGCAAGCGTGGCCGCCCAGGTCGCCGCCGACTACAACCAGGTTCCGCTGGTGCTGCACCTGGGCCAGCGCGCGCCCCTGCCGGCGGACGCCGCCGACGAGGACGACGCCGACGACCTGCTGGCCGCCACGCTGGAACTGGTGCTGCCGCAGACCGATCTGCTGGTCATCGAGCACCTGCGCCTGGCGCAGTGGCACGCCGACGGCGACATCGATATCGGGGACGCACCGAGCCCGATGCACGCCCTGGTGGCGGCCGGCGCCGCATGGGTGCTGGTGCTGGGCAGCCCGCAGCGGCCCGGCCATTACGCCAACGTGCTGCTGGGCCCCAGCGGCCAGACGCACACCTGGCCGTGGCAGGCGCCGCCCGACCGCAACGGCGACGCCGGCGGCCTGGCCGCCACCGCCATCACCGCCATGTTGGCGCGCGGGCTGGAAATGCCCGAAGCCGTGCGCCAGGGCCTGGCGCACGCCGACGCCTCGGTGGCCGCCAGCTTCCTGCCGGGCATGGGCCGGCGCATCCCCAACCGGATCCAACCGCAATGAAACCGCTGCGCTTTCCCGCCGGCCTGTATGGCGTCACCCCTGAATGGGACGATACCGACCGCCTGCTGCAGGCCGTGCGCAAAGCCGCCGACGGCGGCATGCGGTCGCTGCAGCTGCGCCGCAAGAACGTGCCCGACGCCGTCCGCGCCGAACAGGCCCGTGCGCTGGCCCCGCTGTGCCGCGAGCTGGGCGTCGTGTTCCTGATCAATGACGACTGGCGCCTGGCGCTGGACGTGGGCGCCGACGGCGCGCACGTGGGCCGCGAGGACGAAAGCCTGGCGCGCATCCGCGCCGAAGCGGGCCCCGACCTGATCCTGGGTGGCTCCAGCTACGACGACCTGGCCCGCGCCCGCGAACTGCTGGACGCCGGCGCCGACTACATCGCCTTCGGCGCGATGTTCGCCTCGACCGTCAAGCCCGACACCGTGCGGGCGCCCCTGTCGGTGCTGACCGAAGCCCGCCGCCTGGTCGAAGACTGCGACGCCCCCCGGCCCGCGGTGGTCGCCATCGGCGGCATCACGCCCGACAACGCGCTGCTGGTGGCTCAGGCAGGCGCCGACGCCATCGCCGTCATCACCGGACTTTTCGAAGCGCCCAGCATCCGGGCCGCCGCCTCGGCCTGCTCCGCGCCCTTTATCGTCAACCCCAACCGCAAGCCTTGAACGCCATGTCCCGTAACGAACAGCTTTTCGAACGCGCCTGCCGCAGCATCCCCGGCGGCGTCAACTCGCCCGTGCGCGCTTTCCGCTCCGTCGGCGGCACGCCGCGGTTCATCAAGCGCGCGCAAGGCCCGTACGTGTGGGACGCGGAAGACAAGCAGTACATCGATTACGTGGGCTCCTGGGGCCCGGCCATCCTGGGCCACTCGCACCCGGAAGTGGTGCGCGCGGTGCAGGATGCGGCCGTCAACGGCCTGTCGTTCGGCGCCCCCACCGAAGCCGAGATCGAACTGGCCGAAGTGCTGATTTCGCGCCTGCCTTCGCTGGAACAGGTGCGCCTGGTCAGCTCCGGCACCGAAGCCACCATGACGGCAATCCGCCTGGCGCGCGGCGCCACCGGCCGCGCCAAGATCGTGAAATTCGAAGGCTGCTACCACGGCCATTCGGACAGCCTGCTGGTCAAGGCCGGCTCGGGCCTGCTGACCTTCGGCAACCCCAGCTCGGCCGGCGTGCCGCCGGAATTCGTCTCGCACACGCTGACGCTGGAATTCAACAACCTGGAGGCCGTGCGCCAGGCCTTCGCCCAGCATGGCGCCGACATCGCCTGCATCATCGTGGAGCCGGTGGCCGGCAACATGAACTTGATCAAGCCGTCGGCAGGCTTCCTGGAAGGCCTGCGCGACGTCTGCACGCAATACGGCGCGCTGCTGATTTTCGACGAAGTGATGACCGGTTTCCGCGTAGGCCCCCAGGGCGTGCAGGGCCTGACCGGCGTCAAGCCGGACATCACCACGCTGGCCAAGGTGATCGGCGGCGGCATGCCGGTGGGCGCCTTCGGCGGCAGCGCCGAAATCATGAAGCACATCGCCCCGCTGGGCGGCGTGTACCAGGCCGGCACGCTGTCGGGCAACCCGGTCGCAGTCGCGGCCGGCCTGGCCACGCTGCGCCTGATCGCGGCGCCCGGCTTCTACGAGAAGCTGTCCGCCCAGACCGCGAAGCTGGCCCAGGGCCTGCAAGAACGCGCGCGCGGCGCCGGCCTGGCCTTCTCGGCCGATTCCGTGGGCGGCATGTTCGGCATCTACTTCAGCGACCAGGTCCCGACCTCGTTCGCGGAAGTTTCCCAGTGCGACACGGCGGCGTTCAACCGCTTCTTCCACGCCATGCTGGACCACGGCGTGCATTTCGCGCCATCCGCGTTCGAAGCGGGCTTCGTATCGGCCACGCACGACGACGCCGTGATCGCGTCCACGCTGGACATCGCCGAAAAGGTCTTCGCCGCGATGTAGTTCGCGCAAGCGGCGCCCGGCCGGCCCCGTGCCGGCTCAGGGCGCCTTGTAGCGCTCGTACAGGGCGGTCACGTCCCTGACGTAAGCTTGGGTTTCCGCGTAAGGCGGCACGGCATCGTACTTGCGCACCGCCCCCTCCCCCGCGTTGTAGGCGGCCAGCGCCAGGTCCAGACGGCCCGGGTACTGGTCGAGCAGCCGGCGCAGATGGCGCGACCCTGCCCGCACGTTCGTCGCCGGATCCACCAGCGCGCGTTCGATATCGTCCACCGACAGCACCGAAGCCGCCGTTGCCGGCATCAGCTGCATCAGCCCCAGCGCGCCCTTGGGCGACCGCGCATCGCTGCGGAACCCCGATTCGATCGCGATCACCGCGGTCAGCAAGGCCCCGTCCACCCCCGAATCCTGCGCCGCACGGGCGATCAGTCCGTCGTGGGCCGTGGATGGCTTGGCGTCGCCCCAGCGCAAGGCCCGGGAGGTCGGCGTATTCACGGCCAGCCGCGCCCCGTCACCGGCCTGCGGCGGACAGTCCAGACAGGCCTTGATGCCGTTGCTTCGCCACACCGTCCGCGCCTGCGCCCGCTTGTAATACTTGGCGTAGCCCGTGGGCACTTTCATGGCGCGCCAGACACCGTACGGGTCTTTGTAACGGTAGACCTCGCTGGCCTGGGCAGAGCGGGCTGGCGCCAGCGTCAGCGCGCCCGCCACGAGGGCCGCCACCGCCGCCATGCCCCCGGCCCGCGCCGCGAGGGCGCGCAAGGCAGGCAGAAGGGAAAGGGGATATCGGCGCATGGGTCGGGGCGAAAGCGGCGTCCAAAGACGGGTTGGCGTGCCCCTATGCTGCGGCGGCCAACCGCATTTGTCGCTCGGCCCTACGCCCTAGTCCGGCGCCGCCGCGCGATTTCCCTGTGTAAATCAGGGCCGAAACTACGGCATACGTCGGACGAGTACGATAGAATATGTCGCAATATTTCGTTTATTTACCAAATGAATGAACCTGGCAGCCGACGAGCGCCAGGCGGGAGAGGCTGAGATGGACGCAGAAAACACGCTCCAGCTGGTGCTGGATGCCAATACCAACGTCCTGACGGCCATCTACACGCCGCCTGCGAGCCCAGCCACGGCGGCGGTGGACGATGAAGACGCCCCCGCCGTCGAGGCGATTGGCGCGGCCAGCGCCCAGGCCGCCCAGGAACAGGACGCCGACACCGACGTCGCCGTGGACACCGCGCCCCGCGTCAACCTCGACCTGCCCACCTGGGACACGCTGACCGCCGCCGCCGTCGCGCAGGGCTGGACCGCCGAGGCGCTGGACAACCACGCCGTGCTGGCCTTCATCGACCAGTGCCGCAGCGCCGCCGAGCCCGTGCAGTTCGCCGTCGGACAGGTGGTGGACGGCTCGTTCGAGCTGGAACTCGACGCCACCCGCATGGCCGCGCTGCTGATCCTGCACCCGCCCAAGGGCGGCCAGCCTGTCACCCTGGATGCGCTGCACCAAGCCGTGGCCGACCGCGGCATCGTGCATGGCGTGCTGCAACAGGCCATGGCCGACGCCATCGAACAAGGCCGCACCGCCACGGTGATGATCGCCCAGGGCACGCCGCCCACGCGCGGCACGCCCACCCGCTTTGAAAGCCTGCTGGACCGCCTGAAGCCGCGCGCCCAGGAAATCGACGAACTGGCCCAGGTGGACTACCGCGACCTGGGCAGCCTGCTGCTGGTGTCGCCCGGCACGCCGCTGATGCGCCGCGTGCCCCCGCTGCCCGGCGTGGACGGCACCGACGTGCTGGGGGAACCCGTCCTGCCGGAAGAAATGCCCGACACGCCCTTCTCCAAGGACATCTCGGGCGTCGAGGTCGACCCGGAAGACCCGCTGCTGCTGCGCGCCACGATCGCCGGCACGCCCAAGCTGATCAGCCAGGGCGTGCAGGTGAATCCGATGGTGGAAGTCGACGCCGTCAACCTGTCCACCGGCAACATCACCTTTGAAGGGTCGCTGCAAGTGCGCGGCGACATCGCCGCCACCATGGAAGTCCGCGTGACCGGCGACGTGGTCGTCAACGGCACCATCGAAGCGGCGCTGGTGGAAGCCGGCGGCAGCGTGACCGTCAAAGGCGGCGTCATCGGCATGGCCGAGGCCCTGCAGGACGCCGCGGCCACGGCCCGCACCGCCCACATCGTCTGCGGCGGGATGCTGAAAGCGAAGTTCATCGAAAACGCGATCATCAGCGCCGGACAGGACGTGGAAGTGGAACGCGAAATCCGCCAGAGCAGCATCGCCGCCGGCGGCAGCGTGCTGGTCGGCCCGCCGAACACGCAGCAAAGCGCCATCACCGGCGGGCAGACCCGCGCCCTGAATGCCGTGCGCGCCGGCACCATCGGTTCGCCGTCGGGCATCCCCACGATGGTGCAGGCCGGCCTGGACCCGCATGCCGACATCAAGCGTTCGGCGTTGACGCGCAAACGCCTGAAAATGAACGAGGAAAAGGCCAAACTGGAACAACTGCTGATGTTCCTGAAGGCCAACCCTCAGCGCGCCCCGGGCGACGTGGTGGAACGTGCCCGCAACACCCACGGCAAGCTCAGTGGCGAACTGCTGGCGCTGGACGCGGAAGAAGCGCAGCTGGTCCGCGATCTGCTGCCGCTGCACACCGCCGTCATCACGGCGACGCGGCGCTTCTGCAGCGGCTCGAAGATCCAGCTGGGCAACAAGATGCAGGAGTTCCTTGAAGACCAGGTAGGCGGCAAAGCCGGGCTGGAAGAAGGCGAGATCGTCATCCGCTGACCTCGCCGCGCACGGCGCCCGCCCCCGCCGGGATCAGGGCGCCAGTTCCTTGAACCAGACCCGCGGTGAAATGCCGCGGTCCGGCCCCAGGATGGAGAACCCGCCGTCCACCGGGATATCCACACCCGTCATCCACGACGCCGCATCCGAACACGCGAAGCAGACGGCCGCGGCGATTTCGCTGCCCGAGCCGACGCGGCCCAGCGGATGGAAGTGCGCCCCCACCGCGTCGGCGGCTTCCCGCGAACCGCCCGACAACTGCTCGACCGACGGCGACCACGTCCAGGCCGGCGACACCGCCAGCACCCGCACGCCGCCCGGCGCCAGTTCCACCGCGAAATTCTTGGTGATCTGCAGCAGCGCCGCCTTGGACGCCGGATACAGCGCACGTCCAGCCGCACCGAACTTGCCGCCCGTACTGCCCAGGTTCACCACCACGCCGCCCTGCGGCAGGTGCGGCGCCGCCAGCTGCGTGAAGATCGCGGCCGACACCAGGTTGGTGTCCAGCGTGCTGTGCCATTCCTCGCGCGAGGACGCCAGCCCCCGGTCCGTGTACTGGCACGCGTTGTTGACCAGGATGTCCAACCGGCCGAAACGCGCCAGCGCGGCGTCGATGCAACGCTGGATCTGGCTGTCCTGGCCGATGTCGGTCTCACAGAACAACGCCCGCCCGTCCAGCTCCTGAGCGAGCGCCTGGCCCGCCTGGGCGTTGCGCCCGACCAGCACCACATTGGTGCCCGCCGCGGCCAGACCCCGCGCGATATCGGCGCCCAGGCCCTGCGTGCTGCCGGTCACGATGGCCGTCTTGCCGGCCAGGCCGGGAAACCCTGAAAAATCCATGGATAGTCCTTGATCAATGCGGCGCGGCGGCCCAGCGCACAGCATCCGCCACCGAACCGGTTTGTGCAATCAACCGCATGCTGGCCAGCGACGCCTGGTGCACGGCTTCGTCGGCCGAGGCGCACGCATCTTCGGCCACCATCACGTCAAAACCGATGTCGGCGGCATGGCGCACGGTGCCTTCCACGACGGAATGCGTCGCCACGCCGGCCACCACCAGGCGGCGCGCGCCGATCACGCGCAGCGTCTCCTCCAGCGGCGTGCCGTAGAAGGCGCTGATGCGCGTGTGCTTCACGACGAATTCGCGGGCACTGCCGGCCAGCGGTTGCAGACCCTCGTAGAAGGCGCTGCCCCACTGGCCTTCAGGCACCGCCCCGATCGTCGCCACATTGCGGAAGATCGCGCAGTTGGGCAACAGGTCGGCGTAGTCCGGACGGAACGCGATGCGCACGTGCACGATGGGCAGCGACCGCGCCCGTGCGCCGTCCAGCAAGGCCGCGGCGTTGTCCAGTAGGCGCTGGCGCGCCCCGCTGTCGGCGTCCAGCCCGACGCGGATCTTGCCGTCGGGATGCAGCACGTCGTTCTGGTAGTGCAGCGCCAGCACCGCGGCATCCGCCCCCTTCACACGAACACCTCGAACACGTCGTGCGCATCGTCGCAGTTGACGAGGTCCACGCGCTTCATGCGGATACGCCAACCGTCGCCCTCGGCGGCCAGCTTGTGGGTGTAGCGGCCGGCCAGCTGGCGCGGCAGGCGCTTGCGCCATTCCGTCATCTGGAACGCGGAATGCACCACCAGGTTGCCGCCCGCATCCACGCCTTCGACCTGCACGCCGCCCACCAGCCGCACGCTGCGCGTGGGCGGCTGCTGCGACCAGTTGCGGGGATGCTCCAGCCTGCGGATGCGCACGTCGCGCAGCATGCGGTCTTCCCAGAACAGCGAAATATGGTCGTACGGGCTTAGCTGGCCCGGCACCCGCGGCATCCAGTACATGCCGTCCGGCGTCCACATCGACTGCCATTCGTCATACCGCCGTTCGTCCAGCAGCCGCGCCTCGCGGTACAGAAACTGGGCGATGCGGTGGTAGGCGTCCGCCGGTACGTCGGCGGGCGACAGGCCCGCGGTGCCGACGTCGAAATCCAGGTCTAGCAGCATGCGCCTTCTCCCGTGGCGGGCGCGTTCGACGCCGCGCCGGCTTCCATATAGGTCTTCCAGGCGCGGAACTGGTTGCGCATGGGCAATTCGCTGGTGCCGTTGACGGACACCAGGCCATCGGCGTCGCTGCGGTCGCTGCCGTGGTAGCGGTGCATGCTGACCCATTCGCCGCCGCGCGTGGCGTTGCCTTCCTGGCAGCGGTTGTAGAGTTCGATGTCGTCCGGCATCACGTTGGACGACGGCGAGTTGATGACGTTGGCATACAACATGGCGCGCTTGAACACGCCGTCCGGCGCGCCCTTGCAGCGGAAGGTCTGGATCTCGATCAGCGTGCGGTCCACGGCGATCGGGCGGATCACGCGGAACTGCTGGAACACGGTGTGCGGCGATCCGCTGCCGTAGATGACCGTGTTGTGGCGGTTCATGCCCAGGATCTCGCGGGCGCGCTCCTCGCCGTAGGCGGCCGTCAGCGTCTCGAAGTGCGCGCGCGACACCGGGTCGCGCTCGGCGGCGCCCGGGTTGAAGATGCCTTCCATGTAGCCGTGGCCGTTGTCGTAGGCGCGCAGCTCCAGCTTTTCCCAGAATTCGTAGGGCTCGCCGTTGCCGTCCATGATGTGCAGCTCCAGCGGCATTTCGCCCATTTCCTTGGCCTCGTCCCGGGCCGCGGCATAGGACGATTCATGCGTCACGCGGGCATGCATCGTGTCGTGCAGGTTCTCGTAGAACACCTTCCAGTTCGACCGCTGCATCACGCGGAAGATGCCGCCTGCGACTTCGACCTCGCCCACCGGCGACCGGTCGCACAGGTTGTCGATCGACGAGCGCACGCCGCCCAGGAAATCCGTCAACGCAGGCCCCGCCTTCGCCTGGCTGGCGAACACGAATCCGCGGTAGCTTTCCACGCGCGCCAGCCGGCGCATCGAAAACGCCGGGTCCGTCGGATCATAGGACGTGCCCTCCAGGCCCTGCTTGAGCGGCACGCCAAGATGGCTGCCGTCCAGCTTGAAGGTCCAGGCGTGGTACGGGCAGCGGAAGAACTTTCCCACGCAGCCCTCGCCGTCGGCCACGATCTTCGCGCCCTTGTGCGGGCAGCGGTTGTACAGCACGTGCACATTGCCGTCGGACGCGCGCACCATCAGCACGTCCTGGTCGCCCACGCGGGTGGTGTGGTAGTCGCCCGTCTTGGGCACCTGGCTTTCGTGGCCCACGTAGATCCAGGCGCGGCCGTAGATCCGCTGCATCTCCAGGTCGAAGATCGCCGGGTCGGTGTAGACGCCGCGGTGCACGCTGTCGCCGCGCACCATCGCGGCCAGTTGTTCTTGCGAATAAGACATGTCGGCCTCCTACTTGTCCTGGCTGTCTTTCCAGCGCGCCATCAGCGTGTTGGACGGCAAGGTCTCGTCCAGCAGCTTCGCCGCGGTTTCACGGCCCGCCACCGGCAGGCCCTTGGGATCCAGCAGGCCCACCTGCACCAGCACGCTGGCCTGGTCCCAGTAGATGTGCTCGTGATAGAGCTTGTCGCCGCGGAACTTCACGATGGCGATCAACGGGATCTCCACCGGCCGGCCCGTCGGCGCCACCCCGGGCAGCAGCCAGTCGATCTCGGTCGTGTGCGTGAAGCAGAACAGCAGCTCGTCCACGATCTGGGTCGCGCCCACCGTGCGCGACAGCGGCACCAGCCGCGTGTCGGGCGGATTGCTGTTGACGAAATGGTGCTGGTAGAAGCGCGACAGCTCCTTGTGGCCCACGCCGCCCGTCATCGTCGGGATATGGTTCACATAGGGTTCGGCGACCATCGTGGCCATCGTGGCCGCCACGTCGCGCGTGCCGAACTCGTATTCGCAGTGCTTGTCCCACAGCGCCGAATAGTCGAATTCCGGGCCGATGGCGCGTTGCAGGGCGGCCATGCTGCGCTGGTGCGCCATCAGGGCCGACGGCTTGTCGTAGTGGTCGCCGCCGGTGCGCGCGAACGCGTGGTCCATGCCGGGATACACATAGAGCTCCACGCCCGGCTTGCCGCCCAGCGCTTCCAGGATGCGCTGGCGCGCCGCGGGCGGACAGAAGCCGTCCTGCTCGGCGATGTGCAGCACCAGCCGGCCGCGCAGCGCCGACGCTTCTTCCAGGCAGTCTTCGATGCCCACGCCGTAGTAGCCCACCGCCACATCCACTTCGGTGCGGCAGGCGGCCAGATAGGCCAGCTTGCCGCCCAGGCAGTAGCCCAGCACGCCCACTCCGCCCTGCTGCTCGGGCAGCCCGCGCAGCACGGCGATCGTCGAGGCGATGTCTTTCACGCCCAGTTCCACGTCGAAGCCCTGGTAGAGCTCGAACGCGCGCGGCATGTCGGCCGGGCCGTCGGTCAGCTGGATGCCGGGCTGCTGGCGCCAGAACAGGTCGGGCACCAGCACCACGTAGCCCTCTTCGGCCAGCAGTTGCGCCGCGCGGCGCATGAAATCGTTGACGCCGAATATCTCCTGGCACAGCACCAGGCCAGGGCCGTGGCCCGCGGCCGGCACGGCCAGGTAGGCGCCGAAGGACTTGCCATCGTGCGAGGGGATCGCGATCTCGCGCGTCGTGATGTTCCGGGTCATGCGGTTCTCCTGTGATGCGTGATGCGTATGGCGTGAAGCGCGCCGCCTACTTCATCTGGCAGGCTGCGGCGAAAGGGTCCTGGTACTGCGTCAGCACCGTGCCCGTCAGCTTGTTGGCCAGCTTGCCGTCCGCGCCCGCCTCGACGACGCGCAGGTAGTAGTTCTGGATCGGATACTGGTTGCGGTTGAACTTGAAATCGCCCCGCACCGACTTGAAGTCCGCGCGCCGCAAGGCCGGGCGCAACGCGTCCGCCTCCAGCTTGCCGCCCGTCTGACGCACGGCGCTGTCCAGCAGCATCGCGGCGTCATAGCCTTGCGAGGCGTACAGCGTCGGGCTGCGGTTGTAGGTCTTCTTGAAGTCTTCGACGAACTTGCGGTTGGCGGGGTTGTCCAGGTCGGCCGCCCACTGCGAGGTGTTGCGCAAGCCCCGGATGGGCGCGCCGACCGCCGCGATCGTGTCTTCGTCGCCCGAGAAGCCGGGCGCCAGCAGCGCGATGTCTTTCGACAGGCCCGCGCCGTTGAACTGCTTGATGAAATTCACGCCCATGCCGCCGGGCAGGAAGAAGAACACCGCGTCCGGCTTGCTGGCGCGCAGCCGCGTGATCTCGACGCCGTAGTCCAGCTGGCCGAGCTGGGTGTAGATCTCTTCGGACAGGCCGCCCTTGTACAGGCGCTTGAACCCGTTGAGCGATTCGCGGCCGCCGGGATAGTCCGGCGCGATAAGCGCCACGCTCTTATAGCCCTGGTCGGCGGCGTACTTGCCCATGGCGGCGGGGATGTCCTCGTTCTGCCACGCCACGGCGAAGAAATTCGGGTTACAGCCCGCGCCGGCATAGTTTTCCGGCCCGGTGTTGGTGCTGAGGTAGATCGTCCCCGACTGCAGGATGGCGGGCATCACCGGCAACAGCACGTTGGAGAACACGATGCCCGTCATGATGTCCACCCGGTCGCGGCGAAGCAGCCGCTCAACGGCCTGACGCCCCGTGTCCGCCTTCTGCTGGTCGTCGGCCACCACCACTTCGGCCGGCAGGCCGCCCAGCTTGCCGCCCGTATGCTGCAGCGCCAGATTGAAGCCGTCGCGAATCTCGTTGCCCAGCGCCGATCCGGGACCGGACAGCGTGGTCAGCAAACCCACCTTGACCTTGTCGGCGGCCGAAGCCCCTGCCGCGGCCGCCATGCAGACCAGTGCCGCCAGCGCACGCCGGCGCCAGAGATTTCGATTCATGAGCCACCCCGTTTCCACCGCCAGCCCCGCTGGCGGAAAGCTGACAGAACCCGTCTGCCGTCGGTTCGTGCGTGCTGCCGATCCACGTCGTCACCCAGCGTATGCCGCCGGGCCGCGCCGCTCTATCCGAATCTGGTCAGTTTTATCCGGGATTCACTTAATTCCCAACCCCGGACGATTAAATTACTCTGGCCGCAGATACGGGAGCGTTCCCGTCCCGGAGGCACCCATGCACGGCTGGTCCCGACTCACGCTTGCGCCCTTGCTCAAACGGCGCGTGTTCAGCTCCACTCAGCAGGACGAGACCCGCACGCGCGTGTCCGAAGCGTTGAAGGAACACCGGCTGACCTGGAAAGGCGGGCGCGTGGACGCCGAACTGAACCGGGGCCGCTTCGGCTCGCTGACGGTCTGTACGTTGCGCTACGGCGCCGAAGTCCACATCGAACCCGACCGCCTGCAAGACTTCATGCTGGTGCAGGTGCCGCTGCGCGGCCGCGCCTGCATCGAATGCGGCGACGAACGCGTCGACGCCAACCCCGATTGCGCCGCCGTCATCGCCCCCAACCGCCCGGTGCGGCTGCACTGGGAAGCCGGCTGCGAACAACTGCTGCTGAAGATCCCCCGCGCCAAGCTGGAAGCCATCGGCCAGCACGCCTTCGGCGACGCCGCCGCCCGCCCGCTGGACTTCAGCCCCGCGCTCCGCCTGGACACCCCCATCGGCGCGGTCTGGCGCAGCATGGTGAGCGGCCTGATCCACCTCCTGCCCACCCTGGACGACGGCGCCCCGCGCCCGCCCGCCGCGTGGCTTGCGCACATGGAAGACAGCCTGATCCTGCACCTGCTCTACAACCAGCCCAACACCTGGCAGTCCCAGGCCGGCCAGACCCCGACCGTCCCGCGCCGCCTGACGCTGGCCGAAACCTACATGCGCGACCACCTGTCCGCCCCCCTCACCCTGACCGACATCGCCCGCCACGCCGGCGCTAGCGCCAGCGCCCTGACCCGCCTCTTCCAGGAACACCGCGACACCACCCCCATGAACGCGCTGCGCGCACTAAGGCTGGACACGGCACGGCAAAAGCTGAAGGCAGGCAAAGCGGCCAGCGTGACCGAAGTCGCGCTAGCCGTAGGCTTCGGGCATTTGGGAAGATTTTCGGAGTACTACCGGGAACGCTTTGGCGAACTGCCGAGGGAGACGCGACGCGCATGACGGGGTGGACCTCGTCTCGACGCAAGACGATGCGTAAGCGCCACGAGGCCGCCCGCCAAAACAATCAAGCAGCTGGCACTACAGCCGTCACTTCAATCTCCACCTTAGCCCGATCCTCGACCAGATCCGCCACTTCCACCGCCGTCATCGCCGGAAAATGCCGCCCGATGAACTCCCGGTAGTGCTTGCCGATCGCCGGATACGCCGCCACATACGCGTCCTTATCCGTGACATACCAAGTCATCCGCACAATATGCTCAGGCTTAGCGCCGCCCTCGGCCAGGATGGCGACAATGTTCGACAGCGTCTGGCGGACCTGGTCCGCCAGGTCATCCGACTCGAACTGCTGCTGGCCATTCCACCCCACCTGCCCGCCTACGAACACGAGCTTGCTGCCCACCGTCATTTCGGTAAGCACGCCATTCGAATAGCCCCGGGGCGCCATCCAATCCGGCGGTTGCAGAATCTTCATAACGTCTCATCCTATTTTTAAGAAAACAAACTACAGGGTGGCCCGCGCCGCTTACGCCGCGCTGGCCAGATAATCCTGCATGCGTTCCCGCAAGTCCGCAGGCAGCGGCATCGACTTCATCGTCCGCAAATCCACCGTCACGATCGTCAGCGTCGCCGACAACCGCAACTGGCCGTCAGGCCCTTCGAAACGCACCAGCGCCTTGAACGACGCGCCGCCGATGCGCTGCACTTCCAGCGTCTGACGCAGGCGTTCGTGCCAGCGGCTGGGCGCGCTGAAATCGCACGTCACCGAGGCCATCGGTGTACCGATGTGGCGATCCACGTGCAGCGTGTGGAACGGCAGCCCCATGCCCTTGTCGAACCACTCTTCGACAAAGTCGTTGATCATCTCGAAGTAGCGCGGATAGAAGACGATGCCCGCCGGGTCGCAATGACGGAAGCGGACTTCTACCTGGCTAGTGAAAGGAGCGGCCATGATGATTTCCCGGTTGCCTGTTCAAGCCATCTTGCGCAGCGCGAAACGTTGCAGCTTGCCCGTTTCGGTACGGGGCAGCGCCGCCACGAATTCGATCGCGCGCGGGTATTTGTAAGGGGCGATGCTGGCCTTCACGAACGCCTGCATCGCCGCCACGAGCGCATCGCTGGGCTCATAGCCCGGCTTGAGCACGACGAACGCCTTGACCAGCTGGCCGCGCTCGTCGCACGGCGCACCGACCACGCCGCATTCCGCCACGGCCTCGTGGCGCAGCAGCGCGTCCTCGACTTCCGGACCGGCGATGTTGTAGCCCGCCGACACGATCATGTCGTCGTTGCGCGCCTGATAGAACAGATAGCCGTCATCGTCCTGCATGAAGGTGTCGCCCGGCAGGTTCCAGCCGCTTTGCACGAAGCGGCGCTGGCGTTCGTCGGCCAGATAGCGGCAGCCCGTCGGGCCCTTGATCGCCAGCCTGCCCACCGTGCCGTTGGGCACCGGGTTCATGTCGTCGTCCACCACTTGGGCCACATAGCCCGGGACCACCTGGCCGATGGCGCCGCGCTTGACCGATTCCGGCGGGCTGGACACGAACACGTGGATCATTTCCGTGCCGCCGATGCCGTCGATCATCTCGATGCCGCTGGTCTGCTTCCAAAGCTGGCGGGTGGCGTCCGGCAAGGCCTCGCCGGCCGACACGCTTTTCTTCAGCGACGACAGGTCGAACTTGCCGACCAGCGCCGCCATCTGGCGGTAGAAGGTGGGCGCGGTGAAGACGATGGTCGCGCGGAAGTCCTGGATCAGCTCCAGCAGGCTTTCCGGCGTCAGCTTTTCCGCCAGCACCGTGCTGGCGCCCACACGCAGCGGGAAGCACAAGAGGCCACCCAGGCCGAACGTGAAAGCCAGCGGCGGCGTGCCGCAGAAGATGTCGTCCGGCCCCGGCTTGATGACGTGCTTGGGGAACAGGTCGCACATCGCCAGCACGTCGCGATGGAAGTGCATGCAGCCCTTGGGCGACCCCGTGGTGCCGCTGGTGAACGCGATCAGGCACACGTCATCGGCGGACGTGTCGCAAGCCGCGTAGTCGTCCGGCTTGGCCGCGGCCAGCGCGTCCAGCGCATCCGGCGCCGTGTCGTTGAAGTACACGATCTGCGACAGCCCGGCGCAATGGTGCTCGTGGCCGGGCTGGGCGCAGAACTGCGCCTCGTCTTTCAGGCGGGCATCGCACAGCACCGCCTGGATCTGCGCCTTTTCAATGATCTGCTTGAGCTCTTTGGCGCGCAACAGCGGCATCGTAGGCACCGTCACCAGGCCCGCCTTGATCGCGGCCAGCCAGGCGGCGGCCATCATCGGGTTGTTCGGCCCCCGCAACAGCAGGCGGTTGCCGGCGACAAGCTTCATGTCCTCGGTCAGCACGCGCGCAATGCGGTTGGTCAGCGCGGCCAATTCCCGGTAGGTCATCGTGGCCGGCTTGCCGTCCTGGCGCCAGCGCAGCGCGACGCGCTCGCCAAAGCCGCGGCCGACCATGGCGTCCACCAGCTCTACCGCGCAATTGAGACGTTTCGGATAGGCCACGTCGGGGCCGTCCAGCAGGAACTCTGGCCATTGTTCGCCCGGGGGCAGATTGTCCCGGGCGAACGTGTCGATGTGGGCGGAACTTTCCATGAATTTCCCCTTGCTATGCGGTGCGGTGTGGTTGGCGTTGCGGAATGGCGAAGGCTCGATGGCCCTTTACGCCTTCAGCAATTCACGGGCGATGATCAACTTCTGCACTTCGGTGGCGCCTTCGTAGATACGCAGCGCTCTGATTTCCCGGTAGAGCTTTTCCACCGGCATCCCCGACACCACCCCTGCGCCGCCGAACATCTGAAGCGCGCGGTCGATCACGGTCTGGGCCGATTCCGTGGCCGTCATCTTGGCCATCGCCGCCTCGCGCGTGGTGCGCAGTTTCTGCACGTCGCGCATCCACGCGGCGCGGTACGTCAGCAGCGCGGACGCGTCGATGGCGGTCGCCATGTCGCCCAGCGCGGCTTGCGTGAGTTGCAGGTCGGCGAGCGTCTGGCCGAACATGCGGCGCGACTTTGCGCGCGCCAGGCCTTCGTCCAGCGCCCGGCGGGCAAAGCCCAGCGCGGCCGCCGCCACCGATGCGCGGAAGATGTCCAGCGTCATCATGGCCAGCTTGAACCCCTGGCCCGCATCGCCCAGGCGATGCGACACCGGGACGCGGCAGTTGTCGAAAGTGATCGTGGCCAGCGGGTGCGGCGCGATCAGTTCGATGCGTTCGCTGACCTCGAAGCCCGCGGTGTCGGCATCCACCACGAAGGCGCTGATGCCGCGCGCGCCCGGCGCTTCGCCGGTGCGGGCGAAGACGACGTAGAAATCGGCGATGCCGCCGTTGGAGATCCAGGTCTTGGCGCCGTTCAGCACATAGTGGCTGCCGTCGAGACGGGCTTCGCAGGCCAGCGCCGCCACGTCCGAACCCGCGTCCGGCTCGGACAGCGCGAAGGCGGCGATCGCCTCGCCGCTTGCCACGCGCGGCAGGTAGTGCCGGCGCAGTTCGTCCGACCCCATCAGCGAAATGGAGCCGCTACCCAGGCCCTGCATGGCGAACGCGAAGTCGGCCAGGCCTTCATGGCGGGCGAATGTCTCGCGCAGGATGCAGACGGCGCGGGAATCCACTTCCGGTAACGCGCCGCCCCAGGCGCCGCCAGGGCCGCCTGCGACCGCATAGCGCAGCCATCCGGCCTGGCCCATGGCCTTGACCAGCTTCTTGCAGGCCGCGTCGGCGTCGTGGTGGTCGACCTCGCCCAGCGACGTCTCGCACCAGGCGTCGACGTCATGGGCCAGTTTGCGGTGCGACTCGTCGAAAAACGGCCAGTCCAGCCAGCTTGTGTCGCGCATCGTCAGTTCCCCTCGAAGACCGGCTTCTGTTTGGCCACGAAGGCCTCGTAGGCGCGGTGGAAATCGCGCGTCTGCATGCAGATGGCCTGGGCCTCGGCTTCGGCTTCGATGGCCTCGTCCACACCCATGTTCCATTCCTGATGCAGCAGCTTCTTGGTGACGCCGTGCGCGAACGTCGGGCCGGCGGCCAGCTGCGTGGCCAGCGCCTGGGCGGCTTCGCCCAGCTTGCCGGACTCGTGCAGCGCATTGAAGAAGCCCCAGCTGGCGCCCTCTTCCGCCGTCATGGCGCGGCCGGTGTACAGCAGTTCAGAGGCGCGGCCCTGGCCGATCATGCGCGGCAGCAAGGTGCAGGCGCCCATGTCGGCGCCAGCCAGGCCCACCCGCGTGAACAGGAACGCCGTACGCGCGGCCGGGGTGCCCAGGCGCATGTCGGCGGCCAGCGCCACCATCGCGCCCGCGCCGGCGCAAACGCCGTCCACCGCGGCCACGATGGGCTGCGGGCAGGCGCGCATGGCCTTGACCAGGTCGCCCGTCATGCGGGTGAAGTCCAGCAGTTCCGGCATGGTCATTCTGGTCAGCGGGCCGATGATCTCGTGCACATCGCCGCCCGAGCAGAAGTTGCCGCCCGCGCCCGTCACGACCACGACCTTGACGTCGGTGGCATACACCAGTGAACGGAACAGGTCGCGCAATTCGGCGTAGGAATCGAACGTCAACGGGTTCTTGCGTTCCGGACGGTTCAGCGTGACGGTTCCGATCTTGCCGTCGGCCGACACCTGCCACAGGAACGTCCTGGCCTGATAACCGGCCAGCGGACGCTTGTGGTGCTTCATGGTGTGCTCTTCGGACTGGGTGCTCATGGTGTCTCCGTTCGTAATCCTGGGTTGATGGGATGCGCCGGCCTCAGCCGGTCATCACTTCGCCGCCGTCCACGGCGATCGCCTGGCCGTTGATCGAGGCCGAGGCCGGCAACGCCAGCCAGGCCACCGTCTCGGCCACTTCCTCGGGCTGCACCAGGCGGCCCTGCGGGTTGCGCTCGGCCAGCTTGGCCCGGGCGGCTTCCGGCGTCATGCCGGTCTTGTCCACGATGTTCGCGACCGCGCCGCGCACGATGTCGGTTTCGGTGTAACCGGGGCACACCGCATTCACGGTGACGCCCTTCTGCGCGGTCTCCAGCGCCAGCGACCGGGTCAGGCCGATCACGCCGTGCTTGGCGGCGCAATAGGCGCTGACGTAGCCGTAGCCGATCAGGCCCGCCGTGCTGGCCACGTTGATCACGCGGCCCCACTTCGCTTGCAGCATGCCGGGCAACGCGGCCTGGATGCAGTAGAAGGTGCCGGTCAGGTTGACGGCGATCATCTGCTGCCACAGCGCGGCGTCGGTGCGGTCGAAACGCTGGCTCACGGCCTGGCCGGCATTGTTCACCAGCACCAGCACCGGGCCGAACTCCGTTTCGGCCTGCGCGAACGCCGCGCGCACCGAGGCTTCGTCGGCGATGTCCGCGCTGACGGTCTGCACCTGGCCCAGGCTGGCCAAGGTGTCGGCGGCCGCGTCCAGCGACGCGCCGTCGCGGCCCAGCAGCGTAACGCGCGCCCCGCGCGCCAGCAGCGCGCGCGCGCTGGCCAGGCCGATGCCGCGGGCGCCGCCCGTCACCAGCGCGTGGCGTCCGCCGAGGGGTTGCGGAGTCGTCGTCATTTGATGTCCAGGTGCGCCATTGCGGCGGCGCGTTCGAAGTTGGTTTCCAGCTGGCGCTTGCCGGCGAAGTACTGGCTGGGCCACGCCACGTCGGTGTAGCCCACCCGCGCCGCTTCGCGCAGCGTCCAGGAGGCGTCGGCCAGATGGGGACGCGCCAGGGCGCACAGGTCGGCGCGGCCCGAGGCGATGATGCCGTTGGCGTGGTCGGCTTCGAAGATGGCGCCCACGGCGATGGTGGGGATGCCGGCTTCGTTGCGCACGCGGTCGGCGAACGGCGTCTGGAACATGCGGCCGTAGACCGGCTTTTCTTCCTTGCTGACCTGGCCCGACGAGCAATCGATCATGTCGGCGCCGGCGGCCTTGAAGTGGCGCGCGATCTCGACCGCGTCGTCGGCGGTGATGCCGCCCTCGACCCAGTCGCTGGCGGAAATCCGCACCGACATGGGCTTGTCTTCCGGCCAGACGGCGCGCACGGCGTGGAACACTTCCAGCGGAAAGCGCAGGCGGTTCTCAAGGCTGCCGCCGTATTCGTCTTCACGGTGGTTGGTCAGCGGCGAGATGAAGCTGGACAGCAGGTAGCCGTGGGCGCAGTGCAGTTCCAGCCAGTCGAAACCGGCTTCCGCGGCGCGGCGGGCGGCGGCGACGAAGTTGTCGCGCACCTGATCCATGTCGGCGCGCGTCATGGCGCGCGGCGCCTGCGACACGCCATCGATGTAGGGCAAGGCGGAGGCCGACAACAACGGCCAGTTGCCTTCGGCCAGCGGATAGTCGATCTTCTGCCAGCCGAGCTGCGTGGAACCCTTGCGGCCGGCATGGCCCAGCTGCACGCCGATGCGGGCGTCGCTGTTGCCGTGCACGAAGCTCACGATGCGGGCAAAGGCCTGCGTCTGCGCGTCGTTCCACAAGCCCGGGCAGCCCGGAGTGATGCGGCCGTCGGGCGATACGCAGGTCATTTCAACCATGACCAGCCCGGCCCCGCCCATGGCGCGCGCGCCCAGGTGGACCAGATGGAAGTCGCCCGGCACGCCGTCCGCGCAGGAATACATGGCCATCGGCGACACCAGGATGCGGTTCTTCAGCCGCACGCCGCGCACTTGGTAAGGCGTCAGCATCGGAATGGCCGGGCGCTTGCCGGAGGCCGCCGGCGCACCGGCGCGTTCGGCGATCCAGCGTTCGAAGCCTTCGAGCCAGGCCGGATCGCGCAGGCGCAGGTTCTCGTGCGAGATGCGCTGCGAACGGGTCAGCAGCGAATACGCGAATTGCTCGGGTTCCAGTTCCGCGTAGCGTTCGACGTTTTCGAACCATTCGGTGGAGTTGCGGGCGGCGTTCTGGATCTTCAGCACTTCCACGCTGCGCACTTCTTCATAGTGCTTCAAGCCGTGCTCCACGCTGCCTTCCGCGCCGCTCAGGCAGCGCGCCAGTTCGATGGAGTCCTCAAGCGCCAGTTTGGTGCCGGAGCCGATGGAGAAGTGGGCGGTATGGGCGGCGTCGCCCATCAGCACGACAGGCACTCGGCGCTGGCCGCGAGCGGTTTCCAGCGTGTTCCAGTGGACCCAGGTGTTGCAGATGACGCGCGGGAAACGGATCCAGATGGCCGAGCCGCGCAGGTGCGAGGCGTTGCTGATCAGCGCATTGCCGTCGAGCCAGGGCGCGAACAGCTTTTCGCAATAGGCGATGCCTTCTTCCTGGCTCATCTGCTCGATGCCGGCAGCCTGCCAGGTTTCCTCGGGCGTCTCGACGATGAAGGTGGACATGCCGTCTTCGTACCGGTAGGCGTGGGCCTGGAACCAGCCATGCTCGGTCTGTACGAAGGCGAAGGTGAAGGCGTCGAACACTTTCTTGGTGCCGAGCCAGACAAAGCGGCAGCGGCGCTGGTCGATGTCGGGGTGGAAGGTGTCGGCGTAGCGGGTGCGGATCTGGCTGTTGATGCCGTCGGAGGCGATGACGAGGTCGGCGTCGTATTCGCGGGCGATGGCCTGGTCATCCTGGACGAAATTCTCGAACACCAGTTTGACGCCGACGTCTTCGCAGCGCGCCTGCAAAATGTTCAACAACTTCTTGCGGCCGATGCCGATGAATCCATGGCCGCTGCTGCGGATGCTGCGGCCTTTGAAGTGGATGTCGATGTCGTCCCAGTGGTTGAAGGCGTCACCGATGGTCTGGGCGGAAACGGGGTCTGCTTCGCGCAGGTTCTGCATGGTGGCGTCCGAAAACACCACGCCCCAGCCGAACGTGTCGTACGGCCGGTTGCGTTCGATGACGGTGATCTCGTTCTCGGGGTTCTGCAATTTCATCAGCAGACCGAAATACAGGCCGGCGGGGCCGCCGCCGATGCAGACTATTTTCATTGCCGTAACGCTCCGAGGTACGCGACAGTCGCTCGTTTATCGGGAGCGGGGCGCCGCGGATATTTAGGTCTGGATAGTTTAGGCTTGAAATATATACCTGAAGCGGGGCGATCGCAAATGGGGGAAATCTATTAGTTCTTTTGGGGAAATGGGGACAGGATTGGGGAGGCTGGGGTGCTTGTTGGGGTTGGGGTCTCGTTGGTCGTGTTTTGGGGCTTTGGAGGGTTGCGTTGGATAGTCGTGGGACGCTCGCCGCCGGGGTCGGGTGGGTGGCGCGCGCCCACGATTGCGGTCCGGAGCGTTCGCTCCGGACGTCCCCGTCGTCATCTTCGTTGCGGCCTACGGCCGCTGCCTTCAGATTCCCCCGGGCGCATCAAGGTTGCGCGCCACCCACCCGACCCCGGCGACGAGCTGCGCCGTCTTGGTTCGATGCGCTGCTAGAGCGCTGTTTACTCACGAGATTTTCGGGGCCCGCCTCATGCGGCCGCGCGGGCGGCCGCATTCTGCATACGTATCGGTGATGCGTCGGAGCGATGGTCGCTTGCGCGCTGGTGGTGAGTGGCTTTCTATTGGGCCCCGCAGTCATTTTGGGGAGGTGGAGCGACGGGTCGCGCGCGGCAGATAGTTGCTTGCTTGGCCAGACCCATGCGCGCGCCACCCGTCTAAAAGGGAGGCCGGTGATGGAATCCAGCGATGTCGTTCCTCTGACGAATTGATCGTCAATCGCGAACGGGAGTGTCATAAATTTTGTGTTTGAGGCCTAACATACCGCTCAAGGAGCACATGTATGGCCACAAGGAAAAAGCTTCCCCTGAGGGAATTACCGTCGATCCCGGCGGGTCTGGTTGACCAGTTCGTTAAGGGTCCGATGACCGCCGAGGCGGTGCAGGACCTGTCGATGGCGTTCAAGAAGGCGCTGATCGAGCGGGCGCTGGGCGCCGAGCTAGGGCACCATCTGGGGTATCCCTCGGGAGGAGATCGCCCCGAGGAAGCCACCAATCAGCGCAACGGCAAGAGCCGCAAGACGGTGCTGACCGATGACGGTCCGCTGCGGGTGGAGATCCCGCGGGACCGTGACGGCAGCTTCGCCCCGATCCTGATCCCCAAGCACGAGCGCCGCTTTACCGGGTTTGATGACAAGATCATCGCGATGTACGCCCGGGGCATGACGGTGCGCGAGATCCAGGGGTTCTTGGTCGAGCAGTACGGCACCGAGGTCTCGCCGGAGTTCATCAGCTCGGTGACCGACGCGGTCATGGACGAGGTCACCGCCTGGCAGACGCGTCCCTTGGAGATGATGTATCCGGTGGTGTTCTTCGACGCCCTGCGGGTCAAGATCCGCGAGGATGGCGTCGTGCGTAATAAGGCGGTGTACCTCGCGCTGGGGGTTTTACCCGACGGCACGCGCGACATCCTGGGCCTGTGGATCGAACAGACCGAGGGGGCCAAGTTCTGGATGAAGGTGTTCAACGAACTGAAGACCCGAGGCACGCAGGACATCCTGATCGCCGTCACCGATGGCTTGAAGGGCATGGAGCAGTCGCTGAACGCGGTGTTCCCGGCCACGACGCTGCAGACCTGCATCGTGCACCTGATCCGCTCGAGCCTGGACTACGCCAGCTGGAAGGAACGCCGGACGGTGGCAGCGGCCTTGAAGCCGATCTACACGGCGGCGACTGTGGAGGCTGCGTTGGCTGCGCTATCGGCGTTCGAGCAAGGCCCGTGGGGTCAGCGTTACGCGCCGATCGCAGAAGCATGGCGCCGGGCCTGGGATCGGGTGATCCCGTTCTTTATGTTCCCGCCGGCGATCCGCAAGGTGATTTACACCACCAACGCCATCGAGAGCATCAACGCGCAGTTGCGCCGGGCGGTGAAAACGCGAGGGCACTTCCCCAGCGATGAGGCCGCCACCAAGCTGCTGTGGCTGGTCCTGCGCAACGTCACTGACGGCTGGGGCAGCGCCACGCATGACTGGAAGGCCGCCATGAACCAGTTCGCCATCATTTACGCTGAACGCTTCACTGACCCGTATCGCTGAGATAGCATCAACACGCCTGATCCTCCACGGGATCAGGCACTGAGTGCCTTAAACACAAAAAAACTGACACTCCCTCGCGAACTGGCCTCCAACCACGCATGGATCGTCAATCGTAGATTCTATGGTTTGGCGCAAGCCTGGTTGGCGATAAAGCGATTGACGTCGAAGGGTTTGCGCGATTTCCATACGCCGAAGGCGATGCGCAGGAGTTTTCTGGCGATGATGTTTAGGCACCGCAACCCACACGCGAAGCGAATCGCGCAACGACGCAAGACGATGCGTAAGCTCCCAAAGGCCGCCCGCGCGGCCGGCCGGGAGCGGGCCCCGCAAGATCCTCCACCACTCAAAACCCGGGGCGAGAACCCTAAGCACACTGCCCTCCCCACCGGCCACCGACCCGACGGGCGTCTTAAGAACTCAAACTCCCGACACCAAAAACCCCACCTTCAAACCCGCCCCCGAAGCCACTCCTCCAGTTCCTTAGCCGGCAACGGCGGCGAAAACAGAAACCCCTGTCCCGCGGCACACCCCTGCTCGATCAAGAACCGCCGCTGTTCCTCGTTCTCCACCCCTTCGGCCACGACCGGCAGACTCAGGCTCTCGCCGATCCGGATCACCGCGCTGGTCAGCGCGCGCGCCGCGTCGTCGCTCTCCAACCCCTGGACGAAGCTTCGGTCCAGCTTCAGCTCGTCGACGATCAAACGCCGCAAGTGGCCCAGGCTGGAATACCCCGTTCCGAAGTCGTCCATCGACAAGCGCACCCCAAGGCGATGCAACTCGGCGATCGTCCGCAGCGTGCCGGCGGTGGCGTCCAGGACCACGCCTTCGGTGATTTCCAGCATCAGGTCGGCGGGCGCCAAGCCAAATTCGGCCAGCGTGGCCGCGATCATCCGGGGCAGGTTCAGGTTGTGGAAATTCGTGGCTGACAAGTTCACCGACACCGACGGCACTTTCAATCCGTTGTTGCGCCAGATCGACAGCTGCGAGCAGGCTTCGCGCAGCGCCCAGTCGCCCAGGTCGCCGATCAGGCCGCATTCTTCGGCCAACGGCACGAAACGCACGGGCGAGATATCGCCCAGCGTCGGGTGGCGCCAGCGGGCCAGCGCCTCGACCCCGTACAGGCTGCCGTTCTTCAGGCCGACCTGCGGCTGGTAATGCAGGCGCAGCGCCTTGGCTTCCAGCGCGTCTCGCAAGGCGGCTTCCAGGGCCAGGCGTTCTTGCGCCTGGCGGTTCATTTCGGCGCTGAAGAACGAAATGCGGTTGCGGCCCGCCGTCTTGGCCTGGTACATCGCCATGTCGGCGTGGCGCAGCAGCGTATCCATGTCGCGCCCGTTCTCCGGGAACACGCTGATGCCGATGCTGACCGACGGGTTCAGCGTGATGCCACCCACCGAAAACGGCTGGGCCAGCGCCACCAGGATATGTTCGGCGGCGGCGGTCAGGCGGCCGTGTTCGAAGTCCGGCATCATCATCACGAACTCGTCGCCGGACAGCCGGCCGACGATGTCCGACGCCCTCGCCAGGAGGCGCAGGCGCTGGGCCACGTCGCGCAGCAAGGCGTCGCCGATGGGATGGCCCAGGGTGTCGTTGACCTGCTTGAAGCGGTCCAGGTCCAGGAACAGCACGGCCACGCGCTTGCGTTCCGGCTCGGCGCGCGCAATCGCCTGCTCGGCTTGCGCCAGCAGCAGGTTGCGGTTCGGCAGGCCGGTCAGTTCGTCGTAGAACGCCAGCTGGCGGATGCGGGCGCGGGCTTCCTCGCGCTCCAGCGCCAGGGCGCACAAGTACACGCAGACATCGACCAGCCGATGATGAAAATCGTCGGGCAGGCGGCGTTCTCGGAAATAGAACCCGAAGGTGCCGATCACCCGCCCGTCGCTGGATTTGATGGGCGACGACCAGCACGCCTTGATGTCGTCCGGCAGCGGCAGGTGGCGGTAATCGTCCCACAGGGGATCGGTGGCGATGTCGGGCACGATGACCGGACGGCCCAGGAATGCCGAAGTGCCGCAGGCGCCCGATTGCGGGCCGATCTTCACGCCGTCCAGCGCGTCGCTGTAGGCGGCCGGCATGCTCGGGGCCGCCAGCGGCCGCAGGTGGCCGGTGTCGTCCACGCGCAGCACGGTAGCGGCCACTTCGGGCGCCAGGCGCTCGACCTCGCGGCAGACCATGTTCATGACCTCGACCACCGAGGCCTCGTTCACCATCGCCTGCAACACGCGGCGCTGCAGGACCTCGTGCACTTTGGTGGGGGTGATGTCGGTCAGCACGTCCACGATGTTGACGAGCGTTCCGCGGTCGTCGAAAACCGAGTTGGCCATGACCGACACCCACAGCGGCTTGCCGCAGCGGTCATAGACCAGCACATCCTTGTGGAAGCCCTCGCGGCAGGCGACGCGGCGGTCCAGCTCTTCGCGGGTGCCGCCGTCGGGCCGGCCGCCGGCCAGCAGTTCGCCCAGCTCCTGGTGCAGGGCGTCGCCGCGCCCGAAGCCCAGCATGCGCTGGAAGCCGTCGTTCACATAGACGATGCGGCCGTCGCTGCCTGACACCGCGACGGCGTTGCCGGTTTCATTGATGCCCAGCAGCAGCAGGCGGATCTCTTCCTGGCGCTCGGCGTCGGCGATGGATTTGCGCGAGATGACCGAGATGCGCGCGACGTCGCCGCCATCGTCCGTCAACGGCAGGTAAGTAGCTTCGATCCACAGCGAGCCGCCGTCCTTCTTGCGGTAGCGGCAGGTGCCCGAGAAATGTTCGCCCCGGACAAGCCGGGTCCAGATCCGTTCTCCGCTGGCGATGCCCTTGCCTTCGTCCATGCTGTCGCACAGCATGTCGTGGCGCAGCGTCGGGGCCTCTTCCGGGGTGTACCCCACGGCGGCCAGGAAATTGGCGTTGGCGTTCAACAGCGAGCCGCTTGCATCGAAATCGAACAGCAGCAGCGCCCGATCCATCGACGCCAGGTAATTGCCCACATGCCACGCGGCGCCCTGGGGGCCCGCGCTCGAAACGCTTACATGAGTATCAAGCATAAGGGGCTCCATACCGGAATACAGCTGTTCCGGCTTCATTCAGCGCTTCGGAAACCCAAGCGCGACGCGATCTCGTCCGTCCTGCTTGGCCAGGTACAGCGCCTGGTCCGCACGACTGAGCGTTTCCGAGAAGGTCTCTCCCAACTGGTGATGCGCCATGCCGATACTGACCGTCAACCTCAGTACGTCTTCGCCCGCGGCAACCGCCAGCCCGCGCACCGCGCCGACCAGCCGGTCCATGACGCTCTGGGCGGCGTCAGGCTGCGTGTTGGGCAGCAGCACCAGGAATTCCTCGCCGCCCCAACGCCCGCACAAGTCGTATTCGCGCAGGCTTTCGCCCATCACGCCGGCCAGTTCGACCAGCGCGCGGTCCCCTGTCTCGTGCCCGTAGCGGTCATTGACCGCCTTGAAGTGGTCCACGTCCAGCATGGCGACGACGAAGCTCTCGCCGCTGCGCGAGGCACGCTCGACTTCCTGCTTGATCATTTCCATCAGGGCGCGCCGGTTCAGCAGGCTGGTGAGCGGATCGCGGCTGGATGTTTCTTCCAGCGCGGCGTTCAGGTCGCGCATCATGTTCTGATAGTGGTCGGAAATACGCGCAATGCGCGTCAGCCGGCGCAGTTGCCGGTCGAATTGATCGCACAGGCCCAGTTCGCGCTCGTGCGCCATGGATTGATAGGCGTCCGACAACTGGGTCACGCGCTCGATGCGGGCCATCTGCTCAGCCGTGTGCTGCCAAAGCGCCTCAAGCGCTTCGCGCAAGGGATGACCGTCATAGGCCGGGTCCGCCAGCAACTCGGTGATGCGTCGATCCAGTTCGGCGGCGCCCGGTTTCATTCGCGGCCAACCACCGAGAACGGAAAGGTGCAGTCTTCCTTGAATTCCTCGGCCAGTTCGCCGACGCGTTCATTGCGCTTGTCGTAGAACCAGGTCACGCTGACCTGGCGGCCTTTGCCATGGGCGGCTTCGATCACGTCGAAGATGTCCATGACGGATTTGATGCTGCTGGTGTTCAGGTACAGCAATTCCAGTTCCAGGCTCAGCGGGGCGGTCGTGCCCAGCAGGTACGCCTCGACCCACTCGATCACCGGGCCGAACAATTCAAAGGAATTCTCGGGGTAGGAGTCGCCGCGCATCGCCAGCACGCCGGCGGTGGCGTCGGCGGTGATGGCGGGCGTGGACTGCGTCCCGGGAATGTTCAGATCTTTCATCAAATACTCCGAAAGTAATTCTTGAATGCGCGCGGAGCCCTCAGATCACGACGCTCAGGCTGAAGAACGCCTGTCCTTCCTCCGCGGCGGGCGTCAGGCTGGCTTCCAGCGGCGCGCCGGCGCGACGCGCGATGTCGATCAGCCCCAGCCCCGCGCCCGACGCCACGCCCTGGACGCGGGGCTTGTGCAGCTGGGCCTTGTATTCGGCCTTCAGCGCGGCCTTGTCCAGCGCGGCCAGCTCCTGGATCCGCGCGACCAGCGCGTGGCCGTCGTCGGACTTGACGAGATTGCCCACCGACACCGCATAGCGGCTTTCGTCGCGGCGGCCGATCACGACGGTGGCCGAGGCCTCGGCGTCGCCGCGGGCGGCGGCGTACTGGCGGATGTTCTGGATCATCTCGATGTACACCGAGAACACGTCCATCGCTTCGGCGGGCCGCGCATGTTCCGCGTTCAGGTAATTCTTGAGCGCGTTGCCGATTTCCTCGATCAGGCTGCGGGAGATCGGCCCGTTGAAGCACAGCAGGGTACGGTCCTGATTGAACCGTTCACCCAGCGCGTAGAGATCGGAGGCATTCATCGCGTTTACCGCCCTGATAACGTTTATTCGAAACGGAAAGACAGCAGGGTGATGTCGTCACGCTGGGGACGACCACCCTGGTATTCGGCCAGCGCTTGCGTAAAAGCGGCGGCCTGTTCAGTTAACGGCTGGCGCGCGTGTCTCTTGAGCATTCCCGCGAAACGCGTGTTGCCGAACCCGAAGCCGTGCTCGCCGCCGGCCTGGTCCAGGAACCCGTCGGTCGCCAGGTAATAGGTCCAGCCCGGTTCCATCTGCAGATCGATATTCTCGTAGACCCCGGTGCGCTTGTCGCCCAATGCGCGCCTGCCGCCGGGGATCTCGCGCAAGGTCTCGCCATCGCTGGCGTACAGGCTGATCTTGGCGCCGGCATAACGCAGCCGTCCGGTCTGGCGGTCAATATATACCAGGCCCGCATCGGTATTGGTGGCCAGCGCGCGGGGCAGTTGCGCGTCCGCAAGCATGGCGCGGATGGCGATGTCGGTGCGGGTCAGGATGCCCGCCGGATCTCCGGGGCCGACCTCGGTGATCGCCAGATCGATGGCGGCGCGCGCCAGCATCGTCATCAATGCGCCCGGCACGCCGTGGCCCGCGCAGTCCATGATGCCCAGCAGGCAGTTGGCGCCGTCCGAACGGAAGACATAGAAGTCGCCGCCGACCACGTCGCGCGGCTTCCACAGCACGAAGTGGTGCGCGCCCAGGGACTGCGTCAGCTGGCGGTCCGGCAGGATGGCGCGCTGGATCAGGCTGGCGTAGTCGATGGAGTCGCCGATCTTCTTGTGCGCAGCGGCCATGGCGCGGTTGGCGTCTTCCAGCTCGGAGGTGCGTTCGCGCACCTTGCTTTCCAGTTCGGCCGTGTGCTGGCGGACCTTGTCGGCCATGACGCCGAAGGCGCGGCTCAAGTCGCCGATCTCGTCCTGCCCGCCCGGGGGCAGGCGCACGTCGTAGCTGCCGTCCGCGATGGCGCGGGCCGATTGCTGCAAGCGGCGCAGCGGACGCAGCATCAGCCGTTCGATGGCGTAGCCGAAACCCAGCAGCATGGCGGCGAACAGCACCGCCAGGCCAATCGCGGCCGGCCACAACCAGCCGGTGTCCAGCACGCGGGCAGCGCTCAGGTCGACGGCCGTCAGCACATGCCAATGCAGTTCGGGCATATAGGCCACGGACACCAGCTGGCGCGTGCCGTCCAGCTTCACCCAGGCGGATTGCACCGACTGCGGATCGGCCTGGGCCGCATGCATGGCGGACCGCAGTTCGTCCCGGCCCGGTCCGTCGTCCAGCAGGTTGAACACCCTGCCCCGGCCGTCGGCGCCGCCGCCCGCGCCCGAGTTGTAGGCGATCAGCGTGGCGTCCATGTGCGCCTGGATGGCGCCTTCCTCGTCGACGATGATGGGGGTGACGCCGGGCTGGCCGCTGTTGACGAAATCGCGCAGGAAGCCGCCCACGTCCAGGCCGGCGCCGGTCAGGGCCACCACCTTGTCGCCGTCGCGCACCTGCACGTTGATCCACACCTTGGTGGTCTGGAGTTTCAGGTCGGGGTTGACGTTGATGTTGTACTTGGCCGGCGACTTCAGCGTGGCGTAGAACCAGCCGTCGTCCGCCGCGCCGGGGCTCAGCGTGTAGCGCGGCGCTTCGGACAGCGGCTTGTCGTCGTTGAAGTAATAGTGGCCGCTTGCGGCGCTGGCGATGAAGTAGGCGCGGCCCAGCAGATCGCGGCGGTAGCCGTCGGCTTCGCGGAAGAAGAGCTCGCGAGCGGCCGGATCGCTTTCATTGCGCAGCCAGCGACGGGTGACTTCGCTGTCGGCCAGGCGCAGCGACAAGGCCAGTTCGCGCGACACCGGGGCCAGGATGCGTTGCCGGTTGAGTTGCGTGAAGTTATCGGCGAAAGCGCGCCCGAAGTGGTCTCTTACTCCATCCAGCACCATCCATCCGATGACGGCGGCGGACGCCAACGCGATCACGCATGCCAACAGCAGCGCCATCAATGATTTTTTGCGCAAACCCCATTTCGCCATGCGAAGTCTTCCTGACAGCTTGATAAGACGTGACGTACGTACCCGCCCAATAGGCACGAGAGGGGCCAGGCGCGCTAAGTGTAGAGAACAGCGGGGGCAATTGAAACAGGCGCAAACGTCTGGATGCGCCCTGGACACCTTAAGTTTCAACCCAGCAATGTATTTGCGAGTTTATTGCGTTTTATATCGTATTTTTTACGCGAACATCCCACACTGTTGCGGCTTTATTGCTACACGCCCAGATAGCGCTCCCACAGTCCGCGGTCGGTGTCCAGCGCGCGCGAGTCGCCCGTCCACACGACTTTGCCGCGTTCCAGGATCACATGCTGATCGGCCAGGCTCAGCAACCTTTCGACATATTTATCGATGACGAGGATGGTCTGCCCCGCTTGGCGCAGGCGCGCCAGGCAATTCCAGATTTCTTCGCGGATCTTGGGCGCCAGGCCTTCGGTGGCCTCGTCCAGGATCAGCAGCCGGGGGTTGGTGACCAGCGCCCGGCCGATGGCCAGCATCTGCTGCTCACCGCCCGAAAGCTGGTTGCCCATATTGCGGGCGCGTTCGGCCAGCCTGGGAAACAGGTCGAACACGCGTTCGGGCGTCCAAGGGTCGCCGATATCGGGATTGCGCGCGGCGACGAAGGCCGTCAGGTGCTCGCGCACCGTCAGGTTGGGAAAGCACTGGCGCCCTTCCGGAACAATCGCCACGCCCACGCGGGCGATGCGGTCCGGGCTCCAGCCGCTGATGTCCTGCCCCGCAAAATGGATCTTGCCGCCGCGCAGCGGCAGTTGGCCGAACAGGGTGCGCAGCAGCGTGGTCTTGCCCATGCCGTTGCGGCCCAGCAAGGTCACGACCTGCCCGGCGCCGATCTGCAGGTCTACGCCGAACAGCACCTGGCTGGCGCCGTAGCCGCTCTGGGCGGATTCGATGGTGAGCATCACGCGGTCTCCTCGTCGCCCAGATAGGCTTGCCGCACTTCCGGGTTGGCGCGGATCTCGTCGGGGGTGCCGGTCGCGATGACCCGGCCATACACCAGCACCGACAGGCGGTCGGCCAGGCGGAACACTGCCTGCATATCGTGTTCGACCAGCAGCATGGCGGCCCGCCCCCGCAGGGTTTCGATCAGTTCGGTCAGGCGGACGGTCTCGTCCGGGCCCATGCCGGCCATCGGCTCGTCCAGCAGCAGCACGCTGGGCCGGGCAGCCAGCGCCAGCGCGAATTCCACCTTGCGCTGCTCGCCGTGCGGCAGGGTGCCGGCCGGCCGGTCCAGCAACGCGGCGTCGATGGCGCATTCCCGGGCCAGCTCGCGCGCCTGTTCATACAGTGCGGATTCGGCGGCGCGCGGCTTCCAGAACCGGAAGCTGCTGCCCGCGTGGGCCTGCACCGCCAGCACCAGGTTGTCCAGCACGCTGGACTGCTTGAAGATGTTGGTGATCTGATAGGACCGCGACAGCCCGGCCGACACGCGCTGGTGCGCGTTCATGCCGGTAACGTCGCGCCCGCCCACCGTCAGCGTGCCGGCATCCGCCGCCAGCGTGCCGGACAGCAGGTGGATCAGCGTGGACTTGCCGGCGCCGTTGGGGCCGATCAAGGCATGGATTTCGCCCGGGTTCAAGGTCAGCGACACGTTGTCGGTGGCGACCAGCGCGCCGAAGCGGCGGACCAGCCCGGAAGCCTGCAGCGCAGGCACCGTGGCGTTGATAGACGGATTCATGATCCCACCTTGCCGGATTGGGGCGCGGCGCGTCCGCTGAACAACGGGCCGAACAGGCCGACCAGGCCGCGCGGCGCGCCGAACACCACGCACAGCAGCAGCACGCCCAGGGGCAGGTGCCAGTATTCGGTCCACAGGCGCAGCACTTCTTCCAGTGTCAGCATCACCACCGCGCCAGCGACGCCGCCCCAGCGCAGGCCGATACCGCCCACCAGCACCATGATCAGCAGGTTGGCCGACTGCGTCCAGTGCATCAGGCTGGGCGAGATGAACAGATTGTGGTTGGCCAGCAGCGCGCCGGCCAGGCCGGCCGCGGCGCCGCTCAGGGTGAAAGCCGCCAGCTTGATGCGGTAGACGGGGTAGCCCATGGACTCCATGCGCGACTCGTTCTCGCGGATGCCCTGCAAGGCCGTGCCGAAACGCGAAGACACCACGCGGCTGAATCCCCACATGACAAGCGCGAACAGCACCAGCACCAGGTAATAGAAGCTGACGTCATGGGACAGGTCGATGCCCGGCAGCGTGGAATAGCCGGGCAGGTTCAACCCGTCTTCGCCGCCGTACTGGCGCAGCGAGATGAAGATGTAGAACAGCATCTGCGCGAACGCCAGCGTGATCATGATGAAGTACACGCCCCGGGTGCGCAGCGAGATCGCCCCCGTAATGCAGGCCAGCACGCCCGCCAGCAGCATGGCCACCGGCCAGACGACCAGCGCCGACGTGACGCCCGACATCGCCAGGATGCCGACCGCGTAGGCGCCCGCGCCGAAGAACGCCGCATGCCCCAGCGCCACCATGCCGCCGTATCCCAGGATAAGGTTCAGGCTGGTCGCGGCCAGCGCATAGATCAGCACGCGCCGCACGAATGAAATATAGAAGTCCAGGCCAAGCGCCGGCGCCACCAGCGGAAACACTGCCAGCGCCGCCAGAAGGGCCACGGTCCAGAAAATGCTTCTCATCGTCAACCCCGCGCCGGAAACAGGCCGGAGGGCCGGAACACCAGCACAGCCGCCATCAAAACGTAGATGGCAATGGCGGCCAGCGTCGGTCCGACGCTGGAGGCCACGGCCGGAGAAAAGACCTGGCGCAGCAGCATCGGCAGGAACGCCCGCCCCGCCGTATCCACCATGCCGACCAGCAAGGCGCCCACGAAGGCGCCGCGGATCGAACCGATTCCGCCGATCACGATGCACACCAGAACCAGGATCAGGATCTCTTCGCCCATGCCCACCTGCACCGACGTGATCGGCCCGAGCAAGGCGCCGGCCACTGCGGCCAGCATGGCGCCCAGCACGAAGACACCCAAGAACAGCAGCGGCACGCGCACGCCCATCAGCGTGGCCATCTGGCGGTTGGACGCGCCGGCCCGCACCAGCACGCCGGCGCGGGTGCGCGTGACGAACCAGTACAGGCCCGCGGCGGCGGCCACGCCGAACACGATGATCATCAGGCGGTAGGCGGGATACAGCAGGTCGGGCAAGAGGCGCACCGGGCCGGACAGCACGGCCGGCATGTTGAGCATGACGGGCGCCGGGCCCCAGATCATCTTGACGAGGTCGTTGGCGATCAGGATGACGGCATAGGTGCCCAGCACCTGGGCCAGGTGGTCGCGCAACGCCAGGCGGCGGATCAGCGTCAGTTCCAGCGCCACGCCGACCAGGCCGGTCGCGACGGCCGCCACCAGGACGGCGGCGGTGAATGAACCGGTGCGCTGCATCGTTTCGGCGGCGACATAGGCGCCGGCCATGTAGAGTGAGCCGTGAGCCAGATTCATGATGTCCATGATGCCGAACACCAGGGTCAGCCCGGCCGCGATCAAAAACAACATCAACCCAAACTGGAGACCGTTCAGCAATTGCTCGACGATCAGCGTAAACGTCATGAATACTTCCCCCTGCCGCAAATCGCCCATGGCTTTGCTCGCGGCCAAATCACCGAAACCGCCTGGTTATGCCCTACGCAGCCCATCCTGCGCAGCCCGCGGAACGTCCCCGCCCAAGTGGGGTCGCGCGGAGCCGGCTTCGCCGGTCCGCAGCGACGCCCCCTCAGGCGGGCCCCCCTTGAGGGGGAAGCGCGCAGCGCGTCGGGGGTGGGTCCTTCCTATAGCTTGCAATCGCCGACGTAGACGTCCTGGTACTTGTCGAACACCTTGCCCACCAGCTTGTTGGTGATGCGGCCGCTGCCGTCCTTGTCGACGACGCGCAGGTAGTAGGACTGGATGGGGTAGTGGTTCTTGCCGTAGGTGAAGCTGCCGCGCACCGACGGGTAGTCGGCCTTTTCCAGGGCGCGGATGACGGCGTCGCGGTCCGAAGCCTTGCCGCCGGCCTGCTTGACCGCGGCGTCCATGGCCATGATGACGTCATAGGCCTGGGCGGCGTACACGGACGGGTAGCGGCCGTTGTATTCCTTGCGGAAGGCGTCCACGAAGATCTTGTTCTGCGGCACGTCCAGGTCGTGCGCCCACTGCGCCGTGTTGTACATGCCCAGCATGGGTTCGCCCACGGCCTGGATCACGTCTTCGTCGGCCGAGAAGCCCGGGCCGATCACTTTGACGCTTTGCGACAGGCCGGCCGACACGAACTGCTTGACGAAGTTGATGCCCATGCCGCCCGGCAGGAAGATGTAGACGGCGTCCGGCTTGGCGGCGCGGATCTGCGCGATTTCGGCGGCGTAGTCGATCTGGCCCAGCTTGGTGTAGACCTCCTCGCCCGGCGCGGCCTTGTAGCCGCGCTTGAAGCCGGTCAGCGCATCCTTGCCGGCCGGGTAGTCCGGCGCCATGATGAACATCTTCTTGAAGCCGCGGTCCGCCGCGACCTTGCCGGCCGCCTCATGGAAGGCGTCGTTCTGGTAAGACGTGCCGAACCAGTAGTTGTTGCACTGGGCGCCGGCGAACTGGCTGGGGCCGGGATTGTTCGACAGGTAGGGCACCTTGGCCGCGAACAGGGCCGGGCCGACGGCCAGCGCCACGTTCGAGCCGATGGGGCCGGTGAAGAAATCGATCTTGTCGCGCTGGATGTAGCGCGTGACCAGCTGGCGGGCCTGGTCGGGGTTGCCGCCCATGTCGGTCTGCACGAATTCGGCGGGCTGTCCGCCCAGCTTGCTGCCCAGCTGCTTGATGGCCAGGTTGAAGCCGTCGCGGGCTTCGGCGCCCAGCGCCGAGAACGGACCGGAGATATCGTTGGCGATGCCGACCTTGACGGCATCCGCCATGGCCACGGCCGGCACCAGCGCGGCGACGGCGATAAGGGAAGTGATCAAACGCATGTTGGTGTGCTCCGTGCGCGAGCCCGCGCAGAGGGTGTTCTTATAGAGGGTGCGATTCGAATGACTTCTGTGCCCGGCCTGCCGGCGCCATTGCGCCGCCGTCAAACTGGCGCTTGCAAAGTGTTTGCTTGCTGCGTCAGGATCCCGTTGTGCAGCATCGGGAAAACTGGCGCGGTTCATAGTTTAGGTTTAAAGTATTCTTCAAAACAAGACTAGGGTTTTTACCAAAGGGTTATTACCAAGACCCATTACCAAAGGGTTACCAAAGGGTTTTTACTAACCGGTTTTCCGACAATCTACCGCCATGGTCACCCTCTACCGCCACTATGACCGCGCAGGCCTGGACGTCCAGTACAACGCTCGCGCGACAGTACCCGACATCCAGCCGATACTCAAGAAATACGCCGAAGACAGCGCTACGGCGCGCCAGTCGCTGGACTGCGTCCTGGACGTGCCGTTCGGCGATCATCCCGACGAACGGCTGGACATCTACCGCGCCGCGCCGAACACCTTGAGCGCCGCCGGCGCACCCGTGTTCGTGTTCATCCACGGCGGCTATTGGCGCCTGTTGTCCAAGGACGAATCCAGCGGCATGGCGCCCGCCTTCACGGAAGCGGGCGCGGTGGTCGTGTCGGTGAACTATTCGCTGGCCCCCGCCGTGACGCTGGACCGCATCGTGGACCAGAACCGGCGCGCGCTGGCCTGGATCCACCGCCACATCGCCGGCTACGGCGGCGACGCCCGGCGCATCCACGTCTGCGGCAGTTCCGCCGGCGGGCACCTGGTGGGCGCGCTGCTGGCCGGCGGCTGGCACGCCAGCTACGAAGTGCCCCACGACGTGATCCGGGGCGCGGCGCCGCTGTCCGGCCTGTTCGACCTGCGCCCGCTGGTGCACACCCATGTCAACGAGTGGATGCGCATGAGCGAGGCCGACGCCATCCGCAACAGCCCCGCCCTGCACTTGCCACCCGCGGGCTGCCCGCTGGTGGTCAGCTACGGCGAAACCGAAACCGACGAGTTCAAGCGCCAAAGCGACGACTATCTGGCCGCCTGGCAAGCACGCGGCTTCCCCGGACACTATGTGCCGATGCCCGGCACCAATCATTACGACATCGTGCTGACGCTCAACGATCCCTCCAGCCCGCTGACCCGCGCCATCTTCGAGCAGATGGGTCTGGCGCCCGCTTCCCCACGCATTCCCGGTATCCTCCCTAGCCATGACTGACGCTCCCGACCTGGAATCCCGCGCCGCGCCCGACGACCACCACGCGCTTCGCCTGTGGCTGCGGATGCTGACCTGCGCCAACCTCATCGAAGGCGAGATCCGCAGCCGCCTGCGCAACGAGTTCGACACGACGCTGCCCCGCTTCGACCTGATGGCGCAATTGCAGCGCGCGCCCAAGGGCATGAAGATGGGCGACCTGTCGCGGCACATGATGGTCACCAACGGCAATATCACCGGCATCACCGACCAGCTGGAAAAGGAAGGCCTGGTCGTGCGCACCAAGGTGGAATCCGACCGCCGCAGCTCGCTGATCAAGCTGACGCCGCAGGGCAAGAAGACCTTCGCCCGGATGGCGCGCGCCCACGAGTCCTGGGTCAAGGCCATGTTCGGCGACCTGCCCGAATCCACCCGCAACGCGCTGTTCCAGGCCCTGGGCGAACTCAAGCTGCAAGTGGTGGCCACCCGCTCCGAATCCGCCAAGGGCTAACGCGCACCATCCCGGGCCGCGGGCGCGCGCATCCGCGCCCGGTTTGGCGCATCAGTTTGGCGCATAATTGCCGCCATGATTCCGGTATCCCTTCCTGGCGGTAATTTCTATGTGCTGATGGCGGCCTCGCTGGCCTGCCTGGCCACGTTGCTGACCTGGCTGGCTGTCCTGGCCACCACACGCAGCGCCCGGCTCTGGCTGGGCGGCCACCGGCGCGCCGGCACCGTGCTGATGGCCTTCCTGGCGCTGGTCGGCGCCATCTTCCCCTACCAGCAGTTCAGCCTGTGGTTTTCGGCCCAGCGCGACGCCCAGGCCGACGCCGGCCGCAAGACGACGCTGGCCCACGCCACCCGGCTGGCCGGCGTGGACATGCCGGCGGGCACCGTGCTCAGCCTGACCCGCCCAGGCGAACTGGCCTCGTTCGACCGCGCCGTCTTCCCCGACACCCTGCCCGCACCCGTCCAGGGGGTGGCCGCAACGCAGCTGTTCCGCTATGCCGCCACGTCCAGGCAGCCCGAGACCCTGTCGGCCGAAATCACCCGTGACCAGGCGCAGGAAGGCTGGCTGTGCGCGCACGGCCACCGGATCGAATTCGCGGTGCTGGGCGGCCAGCCCCGTTTCGCCAGTTGCCACCTGGCCATCGGCAACACGCTGGACCAGCAGCCCGTGCCGCCAGGCGCCTGGCTGAAGGTCGACGAGGCCGCGCGCGGCACGCTGCCGGATGCGGCCGCGTCCACGGCGCGCTGGCTGCTGCGCACCGAAGGCAGCGAGGCCCTGACCCTGCGCCAGATGCCGCTGCTGAAAGTGGACATGCGCCTTGACGGCGGCCGCCGCATCCTGGATTTCGAAGGCCTGCTGGCGCGCGAGACCGTGCTGGGCGCCATGACGTATCCGCCAGGCACCCGCGTGCTGGCCGCGAACCCGCGCCTGCCCGGCGCCCAGCCGGGCGACCTGCTGTTTTCGCCGTCGCGCGGCCGCTCGGCGCGCCGCAGCGGCTTTGAGGACGTCGCGGCCGGCCAGTCGGTGCTGCAGGCCCCGGACGGCACCGTGCGCAGCGTGCTCAGCAACCGCGACGCCGGGGTGCTGGACGTGGCCGCCATGCGGATGGCCCCCTGACCGGCGCCTGACAAACGCCTGCCGCAAACCGGTGGGATAATACGAAGCTTTCCCCCGCGCGCCGCCTTGCCTGGCGGCGATTCCGTCCTGCCCATTCAAGAGACGAAGTCATGGCCGTTAATTTGCAGATCCCCTCCGAGTCCGAAATTTTTCCTGTTGCCGGCATTGAAATCGGCGTCACCGAGGCCGGCATCCGCAAAGCCAACCGGCGCGACCTGACGGTCTTCCGCCTGGCCGAGGGCACGAGCGTCGCCGGCGTGTTCACGCGCAACCGCTTCTGCGCCGCCCCCGTGCAGGTCTGCCAGGCCCACCTGGCCGCCGGCGGCGCGATCAGCGCGCTGGTCATCAACACCGGCAACGCCAACGCGGGCACCGGCGAAGAAGGCCTGAAGAAAGCCAACGACACCTGCGCCGCGCTGGGCAAGCTGCTGGGCGTGCCGGCCGCGCAGATCCTGCCGTTCTCCACCGGCGTCATCCTGGAACCGCTGCCGCTGGACCGCCTGGTCGCCGGCCTGCCGGGCGCCATCGCCGACCTGGCCGCCGACCACTGGTCCAGCGCCGCCCACGGCATCATGACGACCGACACGCTGCCGAAGATCTCGTCGGCCAAGGTGCAGATCGACGGCAAGACCGTCACCTTCACCGGCATCAGCAAGGGCGCGGGCATGATCCGCCCCAACATGGCCACGATGCTCAGCTTCCTGGCCACCGACGCCGGCATCGCCCAGCCGCTGCTGCGCCGCCTGGCCGTCGAGATCGCCGACGCCTCGTTCAACCGCATCACGGTCGACGGCGACACCTCCACCAACGACTCCTTCATCATCGCCGCCACCGGCAAGTCGGGCGTGAACGTCAATAGCGAGTCCGACGCCGCCTACGCCGCCGTGCGCGCTGCCTTGACCGCCGCCGCGCTGGAGCTGGCCACGAAGATCGTGCGCGACGCCGAAGGCGCCACCAAGTTCATGACGATCCGCGTCGAAGAGGCCGGCACCACGGAAGAGGCGCTGAAGGTCGCCTACGCGGTGGCGCATTCGCCGCTGGTCAAGACCGCCTTCTTCGCGTCGGACCCCAACCTGGGCCGCATCCTGGCCGCGATCGGCTACGCCGGCATCGACGACCTGGACGTGTCCAACATCCGCCTGTGGCTGGACGACGTGCTGGTGGCCAAGAACGGCGGCCGCAATCCCGACTACCAGGAAGCCGACGGCCAGCGCGTGATGAAGCAGGCCGAGATCTCGGTGCGCATCGCGCTGGGCCGCGGCCAGGTCGCCGACACCGTCTACACCTGCGACTTCTCGCACGAGTACGTGACCATCAACGCCGACTACCGTTCGTGATCCGCCATGAGCGCAAGCGAATTCACCACCCTTATCCAGCGCGCCGAGCGCGTGCTGGCGCAGCTTGAGGCCTTCCTGCCTCCGGCGCCCCCCGACATCGACTGGACCGCGCACGCCTTCCGCTGGCGCAAGCGCGGGTCGCGCGGCTGGCTGGACGCGGTGCGCCACGTCGCCCGCATCGACATGCAGGACCTTCAGCACATCGAGCGCCAGAAGGCCACCATCGACCGCAACACCGTCCAGTTCCTGGAGGACAAGCCGGCCAACAACGTGCTGATGACCGGCGCCCGCGGCACCGGCAAGAGCTCGCTGGTCAAAGCCATGCTGGCCGCCTACGGCGACCGCGGGCTGCGCCTGATCGAAGTGGACAAGTCCGACCTGGGCGACCTGGCCGACATCGTCGAGCTGGTCGCCTCGCGCCCCGAACGCTTCATCGTGTTCTGCGACGACCTCTCGTTCGAGGAAGGCGAACCCGGCTACAAGGCGCTGAAGTCCGTGCTGGACGGCTCGGTGTCGGCCTCGGGCGACAACGTGCTGATCTACGCCACGTCCAACCGGCGCCACCTGATGCCGGAATACATGAGCGAGAACCTGCAGGCCAAGCATCAGCCCGATGGCGAGATCCATCCGGGCGAGACGGTCGAAGAAAAGATCTCCCTGTCCGAGCGTTTCGGCCTGTGGCTGTCGTTCTACCCCTTCAAGCAGGACGATTACCTGGACATCGTCTACCACTGGCTGCGCGAGCTTGGCTGCCCGGAGGCGCACATCGAGCCTTCCCGCACCGAAGCGCTGCAATGGACGATCGAACGCGGCTCGCGTTCGGGCCGGGTGGCCTACCAGTTCGCGCGCGATTGGGCGGCCCGCCATGTCTGAGAAGATCGTCGACGTCGCCGCCGGTCTGATCCTGCGCCCCGACGGCAAGCTGCTGCTGGGCCAGCGGCCCGAGGGCAAGCCGTGGTCGGGCTGGTGGGAGCTGCCGGGCGGCAAACTGGAGCCGGGCGAAACCGTACTGCAGGCGCTGGCCCGCGAATTGCAGGAAGAGATCGGCATCCGCGTCACGCAGTCGCGCCAGTGGGTCACCTACGTGCACGTCTACCCGCACACCACGGTCCGGCTGGCGTTCTGCCACGTCACCGGCTGGGAAGGCGAGCCGCAGGGCCTGGAGAACCAGCGCCTGGAATGGGTCGACCCGGCCGATGCGGCCTCGGTCGGCGACCTGCTGCCCGCCACCCTGCCCCCGCTGCGCTGGCTGCAGCTGCCCACGACCTACGGCATCAGCTCGATCGGTTCGCGCGCGGGCGTGGCCGCGTTCCTGGGTCGCCTGGACGCGGCGCTGGCGCGCGGCGTGAAGCTTGTGCAGCTGCGCGAACCGCAGTGGCCCGACGGCGCGGGGGCAAGTTCGCTGCACGAAGTGCTGCAACAGGTGCTCAAGCGCTGCCGCGCGGCCGGCGCCCGCGTGCTGGTCAACAGCGCGCACCCGGCCGCATGGTGGAAGGAAGCCGACGGCGTGCATCTGCGCACGGCGGACGCGGCGCGGCTGACCGCCCGCCCGGAACTGCCGAAGCACGCGCTGGTCGGCGTGTCCGCGCACGACAACGCCCAGGTCGTGCATGCCCGCGACATCGGCGCCGACTTCGCGGTGCTGGGCCCCGTGCTGGATACGCCCAGCCATCCCGGCGCGCAAACGCTGGGCTGGGACGGCTTCGTCGAAGGCAACCGCGACGCCGGCATTCCGGTCTTCGCGCTGGGCGGGCAATCCACCCAGACCGTATCGCAGGCGCTGCGCCATGGCGCGCACGGCATCGCCGGGATACGCGGCGTTCTCTGACGCCGGCCCCGCCGGGGTGCGCCCCGGCGGGATCCACGGGGTCCCTCAGTCGATCTTGTAATCCATCCATGACGCGACCATCTCGCGCAGGCCGCCGCCTTCCTCGAACGCCTCGCGCGCGCCTTCCGCCTTATTGCGCCCGAGTTCCAGGATGTACATGTAGTCCGACACCTCGGCGCAGCGGCGCACGTTCTGGTCGACCAGCACCACCGTCATGCCTTCGTCGGCAAAGCCCCGGATCAGCGCGTAGATCTCCTTGGAGATCTTGGGCGCCAGCATCGCCGTGGGCTCGTCCAGCAGGATCACCGACGGCTCGATGAGCAAGGCGCGGCCGAATTCCACAAAGCGCTGCTGCCCGCCGCTCATGCTGGACACGGGGTCGTTGCGCTTGTCCGCCAGGATCGGAAAGCGATCGTAGACGGAGTCGATGCGCTGGCGCACCCGTGCCTTGTCGCGGCGGAACGGCCAGCACCCCAGCAGCAGATTGTCGTGCACGGTCAGGTCGCCGAACAGGCTGCGATGCTGCGGCACGAACGCCACGCCATGGTTGGCACGCTCATGCGAGGGTTGCGCGCTGATGTCCTTGCCGCGCAGCGTGATGCGTCCGGTGCGCGGCGGCAGGAAGCCGAAGAGCGTCTTCAGCACCGTGGACTTCCCCGCGCCGTTGGGGCCGATCACGCCAGTGACCTTGCCTGCACGCGCCTCTACGTTGATGCGGTTCAGGATCGTGATGTCGCCGTGATAGGCCACGGTCACGTCTTCCAGCGCGAGGATCGCGGTGCTCATGTCAGGCTCCCAGATAGGCTTCGACCACCCGCGGGTCGGCGCGCACGTGATCGGCGTCGCCCTGGCTCAGGATGGCGCCTTCGTTCATGACGATGATGTGGTGGGACAGCTGATAGATGGAGGTCAGGTCGTGCGACACCAGCACCACCGAGCAATCGTGCTCGGTAGGCAGTTCGCGGATCACCGAGATCAGCAGCTGCGCCAGCGCGGGGTTGACCCCCGCGAACGGTTCGTCCAGCAGCACGACCTTGGGCCGCGCGACCATGATGCGCGCCAGCTCCACCAGCTTCTGCTGGCCGCCCGACAGCTCTTCGGCGTAGTTGTGGCGCAGGCGATGCAGCTCCACCTTGTGCAGCCAGTACTCGGACTGCGCATAGCGTTCGTCCGCGCTGCGGCCCGCCTGCTGCTGCGCCACGTCCAGGTTGTCCAGCAAGGTAAGGTGGCGGAAGATGCGCGGCACCTGGAAAGTGCGCCCCACGCCCAGACGGGCCACTTCGTGGATCTGGCGCCCGCCGATCTCGTGGCCGTCCAGTTCGATGCGGCCTTCGTCGGGCGTATAGATGCCGTTGATGCAGTTGAGCATCGTGGTCTTGCCCGACCCGTTCATGCCGATGATGCCCAGGATCGACCCCTTTGGCACCTCCAGGTCCACGCCCTGCAGCGCCACCAGGCCGCCGAAGCGCTTCTTGAGATTCGTGACTTTCAACATGCGTCCGTCTCCCTGGGGCGGTCAGCGCAATGCCTGGCGGCCGAACAAGCCGCTGGGCCGGATGAAGATCGTGGCGACCATCAGCGCGAAACCGCAGATGGTGGCAATCGACGGGCTGAAGAACACCACCGACACCTGCTCCGTCACGCCGAACAGCAGCGCCCCGACCAGCGCCCCCACCGGATGGCCGAGGCCGCCCAGCACGATGACGATGAAGCCGATCAGCGTGTAGTCGTTGCCCATGAACGGCGAGAACGCCGGGAACACCATGGCGACCAGCACGCCGCTGGCGGCGGCCAGGCCCACGCCCAGGCCGAACGCCACGGCGGACAGCCGTTCCGCGTTGATGCCCACGATGCGGACCGCGTCGCGGTTCATGATGATGGCGCGCAGCGCGCGGCCCAGCTGCGTGCGGTACAGGAACACCGTCAACGCGGCGATGATCGCCAGCGCGATGACGAGCGCCAGCAGCCGCACCGTGGGGATCAGCACCGGGCCGAACTTGAGGAAGACGGGTTCGATCTCGTAGGGCAGCGAGCGCGCGTCGGCGTCGAACGCCAGCAGCATCAGCGCCCCCAGCATGATGGATACGCCGAACATCAGCAGCAGTGAGCTGATCTCGGGGTCGTCCGCCTTGGACAGCCGCGGAATCAGGACGAAGTACAGCAGGTAGCCGGCCAGGAAGAAGACCGCGAACGCCAGCGGCAGCGCCGCGAGCGGGTTGATGCCCGCGTACTCCATCAGGTAGAACGCGAAATACGCGCCCAGCACCAGGAATTCGCCATGCGCGAAGTTCACGACCCGCAGCACGCCGAAGACGACGTTCAGGCCCACGCCGATCAGGCCATAGATGGCGCCGAGGATCAGGCCGTTGATCAGGCCTTGGATAAGCAGTCCGGTCATGGCGGGTCCTCAGGCGATGTAGCGGCGCAGTTGCGGCTTGCGTTTGAGCAGGCTGCCGACGATGCCCCGCGGCAGGAACAGCATCAGCAGGACGATGATGAGGCCCAGCAGCAACAGGTTCATTACCGGGAATTTCTGCCAGATCATGTGGTCGATGCCCAGCAGCGCCAGCGTTCCGACCACCGGGCCGAGGATGGTGCCGAAGCCGCCCGCCATCGCGTAGATGATGCTCTTCGCGGTGATCAGCACGTTAAAGGCGTACTCGGGGTCGACGACGTTCGTGTACCAGGCCTCGATGCCGCCGGCCAGCGCGGGGAACAGGGCGGCCAGCAGCCAGGCCTTCAGGCGGGTGTTGGGCACGTGGATCCCCACGCAGGCGGCCGCGCCGTCGTCGTCGCGGATGGCCTTCAACGCGCGGCCCAGCCGCGACACCGACAGCCAGGTGACGGTGGCCAGCGTGGCGCCCATGACCAGCAGCATGGCGTAGTAGCTGTGCGTGGGGTTGTTGGCGCTGGACAGGATGATGCCCATGCTGCCGCCCGTGAACGACTGGGGCAGGTCGGAGATGACCAGCTTGACGATGGTGGCGAGCGCCAGGCTCACGATGCCGAAATACACGCCGCGCAGGCGCAGAGTGGGCGCCAGCAACAGCGCGATCGCCACGCCCACGCCGCCCGCGGCCAGCAGCGACGGCAGGATGGGCCAGCCCATGATCTTGTAGCAGATGCCCGTGGCGTAGGAACCCACGCCGTAGAACACCACGTAGCCGAACGGCAGATAGCCCGTGAACCCGACGCAGATGTTCATGGCGCTGGCCATGGTGATCCACAACATCAGGTAGAACGCGAACGAGATGTTCGAGGTCGCCATCGGGATCACGGCAAGGCCGGCGGCGAGCGCGGCGAAGAGGGTCACTGCGATGCGGGTGCGCAACCGCACGGCGCGCAGATCCTGCGCGCGATGCGAAGCCGCGCCCGCCGCCAGGGCGGGACTGCTGCTCATGATGTCTTCCTCCGGGCCGTCTCGGGTTGGATGGCCGCTCTATTTGGAGGCGATTATGAACAACTCAAACCATAACTGCAAGTTAAGGATTAACCCTTATCAGGCATCTTATCCGGCGCAGGAAACGCCTCCGCCAGCACGCCGCGCAGCTCATCGATGAACCGCATCGCGATCTGCGACGGCTCGCGGTTGCTGGCATAGACCGCCGAGATATTCAGGGGGATGCGCTCTTGCAGCGGCACGATCACGACGTCCGGCATCGTGTTCTGCATGACCGTGAACTCATCCACGATGGCGATCCCGACCCCGGCATTGACCAGCGCGCACGCCAGCTGGCTCCAGGGCACGTCGGCGCACATGCGGCATGGCAGCCCGGCCTGCTCGAACGCCCCCAGCACCAGCATGCCGAAGGGCATGCGGGTGCCGACCACGATGTGCGGATGCGGGGAAAGGTCGGCCAGACTGACGGACGCCCGCTCCGCCAGCGGATGGCTCTTGGGGATGGCCGCGACCATGCGGCCCACATGCAGGGGCTGGGAGGTCAGGAACGGGTGATCCGCCTGCATCACCACCAGGCCCAGCTCGGCTTCGCCCTGCAGCACGTCGGATATCAGGCTGGGCAGGACAGACGTATTCAGCCTCAGCAGCAGCTCCGGATGCCGCTGCTGGAAGCGGGCCACGGCGCGCGGCACCAGGAACTGGGCCAGGCTGGGAATGGAGGCCAGGCGCAGCACCCCGGTGCCGTGCTCGGACAGCGCATCCGCCAGGTCGTTGACCCGCTGCATCATGCGCTGGGTCTTCTCGATCTCTTCGAACAGGCTATGCACCTGGGGCGTCGGCCGCAACCGCCCGCGGACCCGCTCGAACAGGGTCACGCCCATGCTCTTCTCGGTCTGGGCCAGCATCCGGCTGACCGCCGGCTGCGAAATATTCAACAGCCGGGCCGCCCCGCTGATCGACCCCGCCATGACGATGGCCCACAGCATTTCGGTCTGCCGGTAATTCAGTTTATTCAAGGCGTGCGCTCCATGCCTATTTGTTATACGCTTTATCGCGTATTGGGCAATTATTGCCCAATACCAGGTTCTGCGTCCCTGCTTCGCGGCGGGGCGAGGCCCCCAAAATCTATAACGATTGGAGACATCCCATGTTCGCGACATCCTGGTTGTTCCGTTTACCGGCGTTGGCCATGGCCATTGCCGCCCTGACCCCCGCCACCGGCGCCGCCCAACCCTCGGACAAGATCCGGGTGGGCATGACGGTGTCTTCCACCGGCAGCTTCGCCCTGGCCTCGCAGTCCGGCGTGCGGGGCGTGGAACTGTGGGTCGAAGACGTCAACCGCCGCGGCGGCATCGAGGTCAAGGGCAAGAAATACCCCGTCGAACTGGTCAAGCTGGACGACCGCAGCGACAAGCAGATGGTCACGCGTGTCTACGAACGCCTGATTGTCGATGAAAAAGTGGATCTGGTGTTTGCGCCGTTCGGCTCCACGTTGACGGCCGCGGCCGCCACCGTCACCGAACGGCTGGGCAAGTACATGATGGTCTGGTCGGCGGCCAGCGACGACCTGTACAAGCAGGGTTTCAAGAACATGGTGTCGGGCACGCAGATGCCCGTGTCCGCCATGCTGCGCGCCAACATGGAGCTGGCCGCCAACCAGGGCGTGAAGAAGGTGGCGCTGCTGTACTCGGACGAGCCGTTCCCGGCGGGGCTGGCCGAAGGCGGCCGCGAGCAGGCCACGAAGCACGGCATGCAGGTCGTGATGTTCGAGAAATACCCGAAGGGGCAGAAGGACTTCAGCACGATCCTGCAGAAGGCCCGCGCGGCGGGCGCCGAAGCGCTGGTGCCGACCTCCTACGAGGGCGACCTGATCAGCATGACGCGCCAGATGAAGCAGCTGGACATCAACTTCCCGTACGTCTTCATGGTGTATGCGTCCACGCCGCAGTTCCAGGCGATCGGCGCGGACGCCAACTACATCTACAGCCATACCAACTACCACCCCGCCATCAACTGGAACGTCAACGCCGGCCTGAGCCGCGAACAGTTCGCGGCGGCCTACGACAAGCGCTTCCCCAAGGCCGAGTTCCCGCCCGACTTCCAGACGGCGCTGGCCTACGGCGCCGGCGCGATCACGGAAGAGATCGTGAAGAAGGCGGGCACGACGGACGCCGCGGCGCTCAAGCAGGCATCTCTGGATCTGTCCGGCAAGCTGACGGTCATGGCCGGCCCCTACGCCATCGACGACACGGGCAAGCAGCTGCTGATGCCCTTCCCGGTGGTGCAGCTGCAACCGGGCAAGGGCATGGTGCCCGTATGGCCGGCGGACGTGGCGACGGCAAAGCCCGTCTACCCCGCTCCTGACTGGACCAAACGCTAGACGCGCGCAGCACGGCCGGCCGCGCGCGTCCCTGCGCGGGGCCGGCTTACCAACCTGAGGAAAACATGTCTGAAATTGCATTTGCCACGCTCGGCGAACTGGCGGACGGCCTGGCCCAAGGCCGCTACAGTTCGGTGGAATTGACGCAGCACTTCCTGGACCGCATCGCCCAGGCCAACCCGACGCTGGGCGCCTATGTCAGCGTGGACGAAACCGGCGCGCTGCGTCTGGCCGAGGCCGCCGATGCCCGCCGCCGCGCGGGCTACGGCCTGCTCAGCCCGCTGGACGGGGTGCCGGTGGCCGCCAAGGACCTGTGCGAGATCGAAGGCCAGGTCACCACCGCGGGCTCCGAGGCCTGGCGCAACCGCCGCAGCAGCGTCACGGCAACCGCCGTCACGCGCCTGCTGGACGCCGGCATGGTGATGCTGGGCAAGACCCACATGGTCGAATTCGCCTTTGGCGGCTGGGGCACGAACCCCGTCATGGGCACGCCGCGCAACCCGTGGGACCTGCAAGCGCCGCGCATTCCCGGCGGCTCGTCCAGCGGGTCGGGCGTGGCCGTCGCGGCCGGCCTGGCGCCCGCCGCGCTTGGGTCGGACACGGGCGGCTCGGTGCGGATACCCGCCGCGCTGAACGGCATCACGGGCTTGAAGACCACGCGCGGATTGGTGAGCCTGCATGGCGCGGTGGCGTTGTCGACCACGCTGGACTCCATCGGTCCGCTGACCCGCGACACGCGCGACGCGATGCTGCTGACCGCCCTGATGGCCGGCCCCGATACGCAAGACCCGCTGACGCAGGGCCTGCCTCCCTTCCAGTACCGCGAACCCGCCGCCGGCCCGCAACCGCTGCGTGGCGTGCGCATCGCGCTGATGCCGCCGTCGCAGCACCCGATCGCCGCCGATGCCGACGCGCTGTCCGCGCTGGACGACGCGCGCCGCGTGTTGATCGACCTGGGCGCGGAAGTGGCCGAAACGCCCTTCCCCTTCGACTTCCGCGAGATGATGCTGCGCAATGGCCAGATCATCGCCGCCGAGGCCTACGCCATGCACCGCGCCTACATCGAAGACCCCGCGCAACCCATCGGCCAATATGTGCGCGCCCGCGTGCTGTCCGGCAAGGGCGTGTCCGCCGCCGACTACATCGCGGCCCTGCAGGCGCACGCAGAAGCGCGTCTGGCCTGGTTGGACTGGATGCGCGACATCGACGCCGTGCTGACCCCCTGCGCGCCCTTTGGCGCGCGCCTGCTGGACGAGGTCGACGAAGCGGCCACGCCGCTGGCCGCCTTCACCCGCGCCGGCAACTACGTCAACGCGTCGGGCCTGGCCCTGCCCGCGGGCTTCACCGCCGGCGGCCTGCCCCTGGGCGTGCAATTGCTGGGCAAGCCCAACGCCGAGGGCACCCTGGGCAAGATCGGCATGGCCTTCCAGGCCGCGACCGACTGGCATCGCCGCCACCCCGATCTGAAAGCGGTCGGACTGTAACCCGCTCTGCGCAAGGAACGCCGGCGGCCCGCGCCGCCGGCGCGCGCCGCGCTCTCGTTCCCCGCCGCCATTCCCGCTCCCTAGGGAAACTCCCCCCTTGATGCCGATCCCCCTGAAGTCCTATCTTTTACGCCTGATGTGACCACATGGTCACATCAGGCGTACGCCACACGAATCGCCCCCGTCTTCGCTGCACCCTCTCTTTGTCGCCGTCTCCACCGCAAGGAAGTCCAGCATGCTCAAGCGTCCCCCCTTTGAAGGCCAGGCCGGCCCCGCCCGCCGCGATTTCCTCTTGCGCGGCGCCGCGGGCCTGGCCGGCGCGGCCGGTCTGGCGGCCGGCGGATGGCCCCTGCGGGCCCTGGCCCAGGCGCCCTCGCCGCTGACCTTCGCCTTCTGGCCCTGGGGCAGCGAAATCGTGCAGCAGGGCGCGGCGCGCTTCACGCAGGAAAGCGGCGTGCCGGTGAACCTGTCGCCCATCCCCGGCGACTACGCCGCGGTGCTGGAAACCCAGCTGGCCGCCAAGGCGCCCCTGGACATGTTCTACGCGCAGCGCGGCCAGGCGTCGCGGTGGTACGCGGCGGGCTGGATCCGGGCGATCGACGACATGCCTGGACTGGCCGACATCCAGAAGCAGATGTTCCCCGGCATCGTCGACGATGCGCGCGCGACCGACGGGCGCTACCTGGGCCTGACTTACTACAACGGCGGCCCGTTCGCGCTGTTCCGCAACGAGAAGATGCTGGGCGAAGCCGGTTTCGGCGGCACCGCCAACGCGGCCGACTATCCGCAAGACTGGGCCACGGTGGAGAAGCAGGCGCGCGAGATCAAGAAGAAGGGCTTGGCCGAGCATCCGATGCTGATGCCCTGGTACAACGCCTGGACCGGCTTGCCCTGGGCCCTGATCGCGCAATGCTTCGCCGAGGGCGAACGCTTCGTCGACGGCGAATTGCGCGCGACCTTCGGCGGCGACACCCCGCTTGTCAAAGTGCTGACGGACTGGAAGCGCTGGTGGGACGACGAACTGGTGCAGCGCGCCGTGCTGACGTGGTCGGGCACCGAGACGTCCAGTTCGTGGATGAAAGGCCAGCACGCCTTCCACCTGAACATCGACTACTACAGCTTCAACTACAACGACCCGGCCAAGAGCCGGATCGCCGAGTATTCCAGCTACAACCCCGTCGTTCCCGGCGCCACCCATGACACCGTGCTGGTCGGCCACGCCTTGCTCTGCATGTCGACCCGCAAGCGCACCGACGCCGAGCAGGCCGCGCTGTGGGAACTGGTGAAGTACTTCGGCTACCGCGACAAGGCCGGCCAGCTGACCACGCACAAGAACTGGATCGCCAAGGCCAATCTGGAGGTGCCGTTCCCCGAGCTCTACCGCGATGCCGACAGCAAGGCGGCCATCATGAAATGGATGTACCCGCCTCAAGCAGAGCAGGTCTACCAGTGGCTCTTCCAGGGCCGCGAGAAAGCCGTCGCCGCCCATATCCTGAAAGCCCCCTGGTATCAGGAATGGGATACCGGCATGCACGAGATGATCGCCCAGGACATGCTGATCAAAGGCACCAAGACGCCGTCTCAAGTGGCCACCGAGCTGCGCGCCCGCTGGGACGCGCTCTACAAGAAGTACGCCAAGATCCTGAAGCGGAGCTGATATGGCCAGCGTATCCCTGCAAGGCATCCAGAAAGCCTATACCCACTTCCAGGCCGTGCGCTCGCTGGACCTGGACATCCGCGATGGTGAATTCGTGGTGCTGCTGGGGCCGTCCGGCTGCGGCAAGACCACCACGCTGAACATGATCGCCGGCCTGGACACGCCCACGGGCGGCGAGATCCGCATCGCCGACCGGCGCGTGGACCAGGTGCCGCCGCACCGGCGCAACGTGGCCATGGTGTTTCAGAGCATCGCGCTGTATCCGCACATGACCGTGCGCGAGAATATCGGCTTTCCGCTGCGCATGCAGAAGATGCCGGCGGCCGAGGTGCGCGCGCGGGTGGACCGCGCCGCCAGCCTGCTGCGCGTGGAATCGATGCTGGACCGCAAGCCCTACCAGTTGTCGGGCGGGCAGCGCCAGCGCGTGGCCATCGGCCGCGCGGTAGTGCGCAACCCCGACCTGTTCCTGTTCGACGAGCCGCTGTCCAGCCTGGACGCCAAGCTGCGCACGGACATGCGGGTGGAGCTGAAACGGCTGCACCGCACGCTGCAGGCGACGTTCATCTACGTCACGCACGACCAGGTCGAAGCGATGACGCTGGCCGACCGCATCGCGGTGATGTCGGGCGGCAACCTGCTGCAGTTCGCCGACCCCGACACCATCTACCGCCGGCCCGCCAATATGGAAGTGGCCGACTTCATCGGCAACCCGGGCATGAACTTCCTGCGCGGCACGCTGCATGCGCACGACGGCGTGCCCGTGCTGCATGCCGCCGGCGGACGCCATGCGCTGCCGCCCGCCCTGCACCGCGCCGCGCTCGCCTTGCCCGACGGCAGCCAGGCCACGCTGGGCATCCGCCCTGAAGCCATGGCGCCGGCGCCGCTGGCGGGCGACGGCCTGCTGCTGGAAGGCAGCGTCTGGGCGGTCGAGCCGGTGGGCCCCGACCAGTTCGTGGATGTGGCGGTGGGCGCCGAGGACGGCCCGCGCCTGCGCGCCCGCTTGCCGCCCGAACGCCGCTATGAAGTGGGCGCGCCCATCGCGCTGGCCCTGCCCGCCGCGCGCCTGTACCTGTTCGACGCCCAGGGCCTGCGCGTGCACGGCGGCGAGGAGCCCCGGTCATGAGCGCCGCCAGCCTGTCGCCCGCCCGGCCCGCACCGGCGCGCCCGGGCGGCCGCGAGATGTCAGACCTGAGCTTCGCGCTGACCGTGATCGTGGCGGTATACGCGCTGAATACGCTGATCATCGGCGTGCCGCTGGGCTATTCGTTCTGGCTCAGCCTGCACGACACCAACGCCATCCTGCGCACCGAAGAGTTCGTCGGCATGGACCTGTACGGCGAAGTGCTGTCCGACCCGTCCGTCATCGACGCCATCTGGCGCAGCCTGGGCTTTGTCGCGATGTGCGTGGCGGGCTCGTTCGCCGCGGCGCTCGCGATCGCGCTGGTGCTGAACGAAGAGATGCCGCTGCGCGGCCTGGTGCGCGGGCTGGCGCTCTTGCCCTGGGCCATGTCCCAGGTAGTGACCGCCACCGTGTTCTCGTTCCTGCTCAACCCGAGCTTCGGCGCGCTGACAGGATTGCTGGCGCCGCTGGGGCTGGCCAACGCCGCCACGGTCTGGCTGGCCAGCGACTGGGCGCTGTTCTGGGTGGCGCTTGCGTTCGTGTGGCATATCGCGCCGCTGGGCAGCTTCTTCTACCTGGCTGCGCTGCAGACCATCCCGCGCGACCTGTACCGGGCCGCGCGCGTGGACGGCGCGGGCCCGCTCTCGCGCTTTCGCCACATCACGCTGCCACACCTGAAGCACACGACGCTGATCGTGCTGGTCGTGATGACCGTGGAGGCGGTGCGCCAGTTCGACCTGCTGTTCTCGCTGACGCGCGGCGGGCCCGGCACGTCCACGCAGATCCTGCCGCTGCTGATCTTCCGCTACAACTTCGAGTTCTCGAAGTACGGCCTGGCGTCGGCCGCCGCCTTTCTTTTGACGGTGCTGTCGCTGCTGCTGGCCACCGCCTACTTCATGCTGATCCGCAAGAAGCGCCCTCAAGGAGACGCCCATGCGAAGTGATGCCGCGAAGGTCACCGGCGAAGGCTGGCGCCCCTGGCTCGTGGGCGCCGGCGTAGCGCTCGTCGCGTTCTGGTGCCTGTTCCCGCTTTACTGGACGCTGAAAGCGTCCTTCATGGACGAATCGGCCATCATCATGGGGGTGGCGCACAACGCGGGCGAATTCACCTTCGACAACTACCTGCGCGTGCTGGGCTTGTCCACGTCGGATTCGATCTTCGGCGGGCAGACCAAGGCCATCATGACGGGCTTCGTGAACAGCGCGCTGGTGGCGCTGCCCGCGGCCGCCGTGGGCACGGCCATCGCGACACTGGCGGGCTACGTGCTGGGCCGGTTCGAGTTCCCGTTCAAGGGCCCGCTGCTGTATGTGCTGCTGGCGTCCCGCACCTTGCCGCCCATCGCGCTGCTGATCCCGTACTACGTGTTCTTCGCCGCCATCGGCCTGGCCGGCAGCCTGTTCGGCCTGTGGATCGTGTACCTGACCGCCGTGATCCCGCTGCTGTCCTGGGTGCTGATGGGCTACTTCGCGTCGCTGCCCGTCGAGATCGAGCGGGCCGCGCGCATGGACGGCTGCACGCGCTGGCAGATGCTGCGCCACGTGACGCTGCCCATGGCGCTGCCAGGCATCGCCGCGGCTTTCATCATCGCGTTCCTGGTGGGCTGGAACGACCTGTTGTTCGCCATCGTGCTGACAGGCGGCACGTCCGCGCAGACCTTGTCGGCCTCGCTGCTGGGCCTGTCGCCGCTGATGCCGGGGTTCCGCGCCGACCTGGGGCTGTTCGCCGCGGCCAGCATGCTCGCCGCCCTGCCTCCGCTGGCGCTGGCCATGCTGTTCCAGCGCTTCATCACCAACTTGAACATCGTCGATCCCGTGACGAGCAATACGGACTAGCGCCGGTGAACGCCAAGAGGAGCCTCGCATGACGATCGGCGTCGCGGCATCCGGCCCCCAAGCGGGCGCGGCAGTGCGCACGGCGGCGCTGGCCGCCGAGCTGATGGGCCACGGCGCCATCGGCGGCTTCGTGGTGTTCGCCGTCATGGACGATGCCGGCCGCGTGCGGCATGCGTCTTGCCAGCGCGGCGGCATCACCGCCCTGGACCTTCCGCCGGACTGGTTGCAGGCGCGCCGCGCGGCCTTGATAGAAAGCGGCCCGGACCGTCCGGAGCCGCTCGTGCAGTTCCTGCCCGGCGCCGACGGCGTGGGGCTGGTGACCGGACACCGGCTGCCTAACCGGCCGGGCGCCGACGGCGTCGCGCTGAACCAGGCCGCGCTGCGCCGCATGGCCGCAGGCGCAGCGCCCGCCGACGCCATCGGCCAGACGCTTCAGGCGCATCCGGAAATCGACGCCGGCCTGATCGCGCTGTCGGCCGCGGGCGAACTCGCCTGGGGCAATACGCGGCGCGTCGCCCGCCGCCCCGACCAGGGGCACGCTCATCGCGACAACGGCCTGTGCCGCGTCGCCGTGCTGCATAACTCCATCCACCCCTGCGCGCCGCTGGCCGACGCGATGGCGGACCTGGCCTGGTATGCCTTGACCGGTGAATCCGCGCCCTATCGCGCCCTGGCCCTCAACGCCCCGGTCCCGATCTCCGCCGCGGCCCGCGACCGCGTGCGGGTGGATGCGCAAGGGCGCATCCTGGCCATCGAACAGGCCGACCCGTCGCTGCCGCCAGGCCCGCGCCGCGCCAGCGCGGTCTACCTGGGCAGCGAAGTCTGGCAAGATGGCAGGCATATCGGCCACACCGTCAGCGAACTCACCGCCGACATGGCCGACGGCCGGGTGTACGGCGTGCCGGACCCCGCCCGCTCCCTCATCATCATGAAGGAATAGGCCTATGTCGCGACGCGAGAATACCGAAAGGCAGATCCTGCAAGCGCTGGAAGCCCAGATCCTGGAAACCGGAATGGGCGGCGTCGGCATCAACGCCATCGCCAAACGCGCCGGGGTCAGCAAGGAACTCATCTACCGCTATTTCGACGGCATGCCCGGCCTGATGCTGGCCTGGATGCAGGAACAGGACTTCTGGACCCGCAACCCCGGGCTGCTGGGCGCCGGCGAATCCAGCCAGCGCACGCCGGGCGAGCTCGTGCTGTCCATGCTGCGCGCGCAGATCGACGCGCTGGCCGGCAACGAAACGCTCCGCGAAGTCCGGCGCTGGGAACTGATCGAACGCAACGAAGTGTCGGCGCCGCTGGCCGAACGGCGCGAACGCGCCGCGCGCGGCTTCATCGACCGCATCGACGGCCTGGCCCCCGACGCCGACATGCCCGCGATGGTCAGCGTGATGCTGGCCGGCGTGCTGTACCTGATGCTGCGCGCCAAGACCGAATCCCACTTCCTCGGCGTGCCGCTGCGCACGCCGGAAGGCTGGGAGCGGATCAGCGGCGCGCTGGGGCACCTGGTGGCCCATGGCTTCCCCGATGCCCTGAATACCGAATCCCTTGCCCACCTGGAGGCGCGCCGCGGCAAACCGCCGGCGGCCGATCCGGAAACCTGAGCCCTTCGCCCTCATGCCCGCGCAACCCGACCCGCACGACTACGACATCCTCATCACCGGCGGCCTCGTCGCCGACGGCCTGGACGGCCCCGCCCGCCGCGCCGACATCGCGATCCGCGGCGAACGCATCGCCGCCATCGGCGACGGCGCGTCGTGGCGGGCATCGCGGCGCATCGACGCGACGGGCAAGGTGGTGTCGCCGGGCTTCATCGATTGCCACACCCACGACGACCGCGCGCTGCTGGGCACCCCCCTGATGCGCCCCAAGGTCAGCCAGGGCATCACCACCGTCGTCACCGGCAACTGCGGCATCAGCCTGGCGCCCGTGCGTGCGCCGGGCGACGTGGTGCCGCCGCCCCTGAACCTGCTGGCCAAGCACACGGGCGAGCTCTACGCCCGCATGCAGGATTACGCCGACGCGCTGGACGCCGCGCCCGCCGCGGTCAACAGCCTGGCGCTGGTGGGCCATTCCAGCCTGCGCGTATCGGCCATGGACCGGCTTGACCGCCCGGCCGACAAGAAAGAGATCGCGGCGATGCGGCATGCGCTGGACCAAGCCCTGGCCGCCGGCGCGGCGGGCCTGTCCACGGGCCTGTATTACCCGACCGCCATGCACGCCAGCACCGAAGAAGTGATCGGCGTGGCCGAACCGCTGTCCGCCTGGCGCGGCCTGTACACCACGCACTTGCGCGACGAGGCCGACCACGTCTGTGACGCAATGGAGGAAGCGTTCTTGATCGGCCGGGCAGCCGACGTGCCGGCCATCCTGTCGCACCACAAGGTCACCGGCAAGCACAACCACGGCCGCACCGCCGAAACGCTGGCGCTGTACGACCGCATGCGCGCCGAGCAGCCGCTGGGCATGGACGTGTACCCCTACTCGGCGTCCTCCACCATCCTGGAGCCGCGCCGCGTCGCCGCCGGCGAGAAGATCATCGTCACCTGGTCGCAGACGCGGCCCGAGATCCAGGGCGTGGACCTGCGCGAACTGGCCGCGCGCGAAGGCCGCGACCCCACCCGCCTGGCCGAAGAGCTGTCGCCCGGCGGCGCGATCTATTTCTCGATGGACGAGGCCGACGTGAAGCGCGTCATCGGCCACGGCAGCGTCATGATCGGGTCGGACGGTTTGCCGCACGACCAGCGCCCCCATCCCCGACTGTGGGGCGCGTTCTCACGCGTGCTGGCCCGCTATGTGCGGGAAATGCGGGTGCTGGGGCTGGAAGAGGCCGTGCGCCGCATGACCAGCCTGACGGCCGCGCAGTTCGGCCTGAAAGACCGGGGTGTCCTGCGCGCGGGCTGTTATGCCGACGTGGTGGTCTTCGACGCGGCCACCGTCGCCGACCTGGCCAGCTTCGCCGAACCCACGCTGCCGTCCGCCGGCATCCAGGCGGTGCTGGTCAACGGGCAACTGGTCGAGGAAGACGGCGCCGCCACCGGCGCCCGGCCCGGCCGACTGCTGCGCGGCGACGACCGCGCGGCGCCCGGATTCGAAACGCCGGCCTGGGCGGCCTGACACCCCAGCCGCCGTGCACCCGCCTGCGCGGGCGCGCGCCCCTGAACACCGCGCCCGCAACCGCGGCGCCCTCCTTGGAGCATCATGCACATCGTCGTCATCGGCGCGGGCGTGGTCGGCATGACCACCGCGTACTTCCTGCACCGCGCGGGCCATCGCGTCACCGTCGTCGACGCGGACTCGGGCCCCGGCCAGGCCACCAGCATGGCCAACGGCGCGCAACTGAGCTATAGCTTCGTCGCGCCGCTGGCCGACCCCGCCGTCTTGCCCAAGCTGCCCTTGTGGCTGCTGGCGCAGGACGCGCCGCTGCGCTTCCGGCCCCGCCTGGATCCCGACCAATGGCGCTGGAGCCTTGCCTTCCTGCGCGCCTGCACACGCGCAAAAAGCCGCTCCACCACCCGCGAATTGCTATCGCTGGGCCTGTACAGCCGCCTCTGCGTGCACGACCTGGTCCGCCAGGAAAACCCCGATTTCGATTTCTCGTCGTCGGGCAAGCTGCTGGTCTACCAGGACGCCGCCGCCTATGCGCACGCGCTGGCGCAGCGCGAGTACCAGGCGGACCTGGGCTGCGAACAGCGCGTGATGGACACCCGCGCCTGCCTGGACATGGAGCCCGCGCTGGCCGGCATCGGCGCCAGCATCAAGGGCGCGATCTACACCCCCACCGAAGACGCGGGCGACTGCCAGCGGCTGTGCACCGAACTCGAACGCATCCTGCGCGCCGCGCCGGACCCGGTGCGTTTCCATTTCAATACGCGGGTGGACGCGCTACGCGCGGAACACGGACGCGTCGTCGGCGTATCCACCGCCGCAGGGGAATTGGAGGCCGACCACTACGTGCTGGCCAGCGGCATGGGCGCGCAACCGCTGGCGCGGCCATTGGGGCTGAATCTGCGGATCTACCCGCTAAAGGGGTACAGCCTGACGTATGCGCTGACGCCCGACAGCGTCGCGCCCAACGCCAGCATCAGCGACATCCGGCGCAAGGTGGTCTATGCGCGGCTCGGCAGCCGGCTGCGAGTGGCGGGCATGGTCGACATCGGCACGCGCGGCGGCGGCGTCGATCCGCAGCGCGTGCGCAGCCTGGAGCGCGACGTGGCGCAGTTTTTCCCTGACCTGAATCCCGCCGGCCCGCCGCAGCCTTGGGCCGGCCTGCGGCCTGCGCGGCCCGACGGCAAGCCGCTGATCGGCGCCACGCCCTACCGCAATCTATGGTTGAACACCGGCCACGGCGGCCTGGGCTTTACGCTGGCCGCCGGCAGCGCGCGGATGTTGACGGACTTGATGCAGGGCCGCAAACCCGCCGTGGACGCGGCCGCCTTCGCCCTAGGGTAAGACGAAGGCGGGCGGCGTCCTGGCGCTCAGTCCGCCTTGATGCCGCGGCTCTTGATCAGCGCGCCCCATTTGCCGCGTTCCTTGACTTCAAACGCGGCCAGATCGGCGCCGAAGACGTTGCCCGGCGTCGCCCCGCCTTGCGCCAGCGACTGCTGCAGCTCGGGCGATTGCAACGCCTGCTTCATGGCCGCGATCAGCTTGTCGACCACCGGCGCGGGCGTGCCGCGCGGCGCGTACAGGCCGGACCACGCCGTGACTTCGAAACCGGGCAGGCCGGCTTCGGCCATCGTGGGCAGATCGGGCGCGGCCGGGCTGCGTTCGGCCGACGTCACCGCGATGCCGCGCAAGCGGCCGCCCGGCTTCAGCGCCGCCATGGAGCTGGGCAGGTTGTCCATCAGGATGTCGACCTGGCCGCCGATCACGGCGGGTATCGCGGCCGAGGACCCCTTGAACGGCACGTGCAGCATCTGCAATCCGGCCAGCGATTCGAAGTACGCGCCCGTCAGATGCACCGACGAACCGATGCCCGGCGACGCATACGAATATTTACCCGGGTCCTTCTTCACCGCCTTCATCACATCGTCCAGATTGCGCCAGGGCGATCCGGCCGCCACCGCCATGACGTTGGGCGTGGACGCGATCATGCCCAGCGGCACCAGGTCGGTGGCCGGGTCGAATCCGATATTGCCGTACAGGAACTGGTTGACGGTCTGCGTGCCGACCGAGCCCAGCACGATGGTGTAGCCGTCCGGCTGCGCGCGCGCGGCCGCGGCCACGCCCAGGTTGCCCGCCGCGCCCGGCTTGTTCTCGACCACGATGGATTCGCCCAGCGCCGGCCGCATGTGCTGGGCGATGGTGCGCGCGAAGAGGTCGGTGGTGCCGCCCGGCGGGAACGGCACGATCAGCGTAATGGGCCGCGCCGGCCATTGCTGCGCGGATGCCGCCGCGCTCAGTGCCAGCGTGGCGGCCGCCGCCACGCCTGTCCAGCGCCCTGCCCTGGCGGCCGTCCGCCAATGAGTTGACCAGCCCATCCTCTTTCCCCTTCGCGTGACGCGTGTTCGATGGATCAAACGGAATTCGGTGTCGGTACTGCGCGACGAACGTGACCGCATGGTCACTTTTGTCGCATTAAGAACCGGCGCCGAAATCTTGTCAACGAAAGGGAGGAGGATTAGGCGTTATCCCTAGGAGCCGTCCCAACCGCCGCCCAGGGCCACGATCAGGTTCACGCTGGCAACCAGGCGCGTGCCCAGCAGGCTCAGCGCGTTGCGCTCGCTGTTGAGCGCGGTGGCGTCCACGACGGCCACGCTCAGGTAGTCCACCAGGCCGGCCCTGTACTGGTTCTGGATCAGGCGCAGCGATTCGCGCGCCGATTCCAGCGCCCGGCGCTGCACCACCTGTTCGTTCTCCATCACGCGAAGTTGAATCAGGTAGTCCTCGACTTCGCGCAGGCCCACCAGCGCGGCCTGGCGATACGCCGCGGCCTGCGAGTCGTAGGCCGCACGAGCCTGTTCGACCTGCGCCGCGCGCGCGCCGCCGTCGAAGATCGTCAGCGCCAGCGCCGGCCCCAGGGACCAGAAGCGCGCCGGCGCGGTCAGCAGGTCGGCGAACTGGCCGTTGCGGAACCCCCCGTCGGCGGACAGCGTCAACGACGGGAACCACGCGGCCTGCGCCACGCCGATCTGCGCGTTGGCGGCGGCGGCGCGGCGTTCGGCCGCGGCGATGTCGGGACGGCGCTCCAGCAGCTCGGACGGCAAGCCCACCGGAATCTGCGGCAACTGCAGCGTGAACACCGCGGGCGTCAGTCCGAACTTGGACGGGGCCTGCCCCATCAGCACGGCGATCGCGTGCTCGTACTGGCCCCGCTGCCAGTCCAGATCGATCGATTGGGCGCGCGTGCTTTCCACCTGCGTGCGCGCCACGGCCACGTCGGCCTGGCCCGCGACGCCGACTTCATAGCGGTTCTGCGTCAGCTGCAGCGATTTCTCGTAGGCCGCCACGGTGGCCTCCAGCAAGCGCTTCTGCTCGTCCAGCACGCGCAATTGCAGATAGGTCTGCACCAGCGCCGCCTGCGCGCTCAGCCGCGTGGCGGCCAGGTCGGCCAGGCTGGCGGCCGCGCTGGCTTCGGACGATTCGGTGCTGCGGCGCACGCGTCCCCACACGTCCAGTTCCCAGCTGATGCTGCCGGTCACCGAATACTGGTTCGACACGTTGCTGCCCGACGACGAAGACGACGAGCCGTTCGTGCCGTTGCCGCTGCCCGCGCGCGACATGCCCGCGCCCGCGCCCACCGTCGGGTAGAACCCGGCGCGCGCCGCGCGCACCAGGCCAAGCGCCTGCCGGTAGTTGGCCTCGGCCTGCGCAATCGTCTGGTTCGACGTGTTCAGGCGATCGACCAGCCCGTTCAGCGTCGCGTCGTCGTATACCCGCCACCACTCGCCGCGGTCCGCGATGTCGCGCGGTTCGGCGGGCTTCCAGCCTTCGACCTGATCCTGGCCCTGGCCTTCCTTGTAAGACGCGCCCACATCCAATTCGGGGCGCTGGTAGTCGGGGCCGACTGCGCAGGCGCCCAACAGCGCGCAAAGCGCCAGCGTGACCGCGCTGCGCGGAAGGAAGGCGTTCGAAAGCGGCTTGATGCGGATCATATTTGTTCTATGGAAGCAGGAGCTTCGTTCCGGGGACCGCGCCCGCGCGCAGCCCACAGACGGAAGCGGTCCAGATAAAGATAGACCACGGGCGTGGTGTACAGCGTGAGGATCTGGCTTAGCACCAGGCCGCCCACGATGGTAATACCTAGCGGCTGGCGCATCTCGACCCCGGCGCCCGTGGCGATCACCAACGGCAGCGCGCCGAAGATGGCGGCCATCGTCGTCATCATGATCGGGCGGAACCGCGTCAGGCAGGCCTGGAAGATCGCGTCGCGCGGGGCCATGCCCTGGTTGCGCTCGGCGTCCAGCGCAAAGTCCACCATCATGATGGCGTTCTTCTTCACGATGCCGATCAGGAGGAACACGCCGATCAGCGCGATCAGCGTGAAGTCGTAGCGCAGCAGCAGCAACGCCAGCAGCGCGCCCAGGCCCGCCGACGGCAGCGTCGACAGGATCGTCAGCGGATGCACGAAGCTCTCATACAGGATGCCCAGCACGATATACATCGTGACCAGCGCGGCCAGGATCAGCCAGGGCTGCTGCGCCAGCGTCTGCTGCAACGCCGCCGCCGTGCCCTGGAAGCCCGCCTGGATCTGGTCGGACGGCAAGCCGATGCGGGCCACCGCCGCATCGATGGCCGCCGTGGCCTGCCCCAGCGACACGCCGGGCGCCAGGCTGAACGATACGGTGTCCGCCACGAACAGCCCCTGATGCTGCACGCTGAGCGGCGCGTTGGCGTTCTCCAGCCGCGCGAAGGTCAAGAGCGGCACCCGCGTGCCGGCCGACGTGATCACCTCGACCTGCTTGAGCGATTCGATGTCTTCGGCGAACTTCGGTTCCAGGCCCAGCACGACGTGGTACTGGTTCAGCGGGCCATACATCACCGACACCTGGCGCTGGCTGAACGAATTGTTCAGCACCGTCGAAATCGTGGACATGCTGACGCCCAGGCGCGTGGCGGCCTCGCGGTCGATCACCAGGTTGATCTGGCGGCCCTTGTCCTCCACATCGGTATCCACGTCCGTGATCTCGGGGATCTTCGCCATCGCCTGCTGCACCTTGGGCATCCAGGTGCGCAGCAATTGCAGGTCGCCCGACATCAGCGTGTAGTCGTACGAACCCTGGCTTTGGCGTCCGCCGATCCGGATGTCCTGCTGCGACACGAGGAACATGCGCGCGCCCGGCATGTTCTGCAGCTTGCCGCGCAGCCGGTTGATGACCACGTCGGCCGACACGTCGCGTTCGCCCAGCGGTTTCAACTGGATCTGCATGAAGCTGCTGTTGCTGCCGCCGCGGCCGCCCGCGTAACCGGTCATGCTCTGCACCGCCGGGTCCGCCAGCACCACCTTGCGCAGCGCGTCCAGCTTGGGCAGCGTCGCCTGGAACGAGGTGCCCTGGTCCACGCGGAAAAAACCCAGCAGCTGCCCGGTGTCCTGTTGCGGGAAAAAGCCCTTTGGCACCGCGGTGTACAGATAGATGTTCAAGCCCACCGCGACCGCCAGGACCAGCATCATCAGCCGGCCATGCGCCAGCGCCCAGCGCAGGCTGCGGCGGTAGCCGTCCAGCATGGACTCGAAGGCCCGTTCGGACCCGCGCGCCAGCCATCCCGGCGGCTTCTGCTCTTTCGGTTCGTGGCGCAGCAAGCGCGCGCACATCATCGGCGTCAGCGTCAGCGACACGACGAGCGACACCATGATGGCGGCCGACAGCGTCACGGCGAATTCTCGGAACAGGCGCCCGACCACCCCGCCCATCAGCAGGATGGGGATGAAGACGGCCACCAGCGACAAGCTCATCGACAACACCGTGAAGCCCACTTCGCGCGACCCGCGCAGCGCGGCCCGCATCGGCGACATGCCGTTCTCGACGTGCCGCATGATGTTCTCGAGCACGACGATGGCGTCGTCCACCACGAAGCCGGTGGCCACGATCAGCGCCATCAGCGAGATCGTGTTCAGCGTGAAGCCGCACAGGTACATGATGCAGAACGTGCCGATCAGCGACACCGGCACGGCCACGCTGGGAATGATGGCCGCCCGCCAGCGCCGCAGGAACAGCAGCACCACCAGCACCACCAGGCCCACCGCGATGATCAAGGTCAGCTCGGCCTCGTGCAGGGATGCCCGGATGCTGGGCGTGCGGTCCTGCGCCACCGTCATGCTCACGTCCGCCGGCATCAGCGCCTGCAGCACCGGCAGTTGGGCGCGCACGGCGTCCACGGCCTCGATGATGTTGGCGTCGGCCTGCCGGCGCACGATCATCAGGATGGCCTTGCGTTCGTTGAAGAATCCCGTCTGGTACAGGTCTTCGACGGAGTCCTCGACCTTGGCCACGTCCGACACGCGCACCGGCGCGCCGTCTTTCCACGCGACGATCAACGGCCGGTATTGTTCGGCGCGGCTGAGCTGGTCGCTGACCATGATCTGCCAGTGGTAGCGGTCGTTCTCCAGCACGCCCTTGGGGCGGTTGGCGTTGGCATTGGCCAGCGTGGCGCGCAGCTGGTCCAGCGACACGCCGCGGTTGGCCAGCGCGCCCGGCAGCACGGTGACGCGCACCGCCGGCAGGGAACTGCCGCCCACGGTGACTTCGCCCACGCCGTCCACCTGCGCCAGCTTCTGCGCCACGATGGTCGAGGCGATGTCGTACAGCTGGCCCTGGCTGAGCGTGTCGGAGGTCAGCGCCAGCGTCATGATGGGCGCGTCCGACGGGTTGGACTTGTGATACGTGGGGTTGCTGCGCAGCCCGCTGGGCAACAGCGAACGCGCGGCATTGATGGCGGCCTGCACGTCGCGCGCGGCGCCGTTGATGTCGCGCGACAAATCGAACTGCAACGTGACGCGGGTAGAGCCCTGCGAACTGCTGGACGTCATCTCGGTCACGCCGGCGATGCTGCCCAGCGACCGCTCAAGCGGCGTCGCCACGCTGGAGGCCATGGTCTCGGGGCTGGCGCCGGGCAGGCTGGCCGACACCGAGATCGTCGGGATATCCACCTGCGGCAAAGGCGCCACCGGCAGCAGGAAGAACGACAGCAAGCCCGCCAGCACGACCGCCAGGCTCAGCAGCGTGGTCGCCACCGGCCGGACGATGAAGGGCGCCGACAGGATCATGACGCGTCCCCGGCCGCCGGTTCACGCACGCCACGCCAGCGGCGCGACATGCGGTCGAACATCAGGTAGATGACCGGGGTCGTGAACAGCGTCAGCACCTGGCTCAGCAGCAGCCCGCCCACCATCACCAGGCCCAGCGGCTGGCGCAGTTCAGCGCCCGTGCCGGTGGACAGCATCAGCGGCAAGGCGCCGAACAGCGCGGCCAGCGTCGTCATCAGGATGGGGCGGAAGCGCAGCAGCGCGGCCTCGTGGATGGCGGCGCGCGGCGTCAGGCCCCGCTTGCGTTCGGCGTCCAGCGCGAAGTCGATCATCATGATGGCGTTCTTTTTCACGATGCCGATCAAGAGGATGATTCCGATGATGCCGATCATGTCGAGTTCGGTGCCGCTGATCAGCAACGCCAGCAACGCCCCCACGCCCGCCGACGGCAACGTGGACAGGATCGTGATGGGATGGATGTAGCTTTCGTACAGCACGCCCAGCACGATGTACATCGTGACCACCGCGGCCAGGATCAGCCACAACGTGCTGGTCAGCGAATTCTGGAACGCCAGCGCCGCGCCCTGGAAGCGCGTCTCCACGCCAGCCGGCATGCTGATCTCGGCCTCGGCCGCGGTGATGGCCTCGACCGCGCTGGACAACGATGCGCCCGGCGCCAGGTTGAACGACACCGTCACCATCGGGAACTGGTCCAGCCGGTTCACGGCCAGCACGGTCCGGCCTTCGGAGATGTGCGCCACCGACGACAGCGGCACCTGCGCGCCCGTCGAGGTGGGCACGTGGATCTGCCCCAGCGCGGACGGGTTCATCTGGAACTGCGGCTGCACTTCCAGTACCACGCGGTACTGGTTGGACTGGGTGAAGATGGTGGAGATCAGCCGCTGGCCGAAAGCGTCATACAGCGCCTCGTCGATCACGGCGGCGGTGATGCCCAGCCGCGACGCCGCATCGCGGTCGATCTCGACCCAGGTCTGCAAGCCGTCGTCCTGCAGATCGTCGGTCACGTCCTTTAACCCCGGCACCTGGCGCAGGCGGTCCACCAGCTTGGGCGTCCATTCGCTCAGCACCTTCAGGTCGGGATTGGACAGCGTCATCTGGTATTGCGTGCGGCTGACCCGGTCTTCGATGGTCAGGTCCTGCACCGGCTGCATGTAGACGGTCAGCCCGTCCTGCTTGCCCAGGGATTCCTGCAGGCGCGCCATCACCGTGCGCAGGTCGCCGTTGCGTTCGGCCTGGGGTTTCAGCGCGATCTGCATGCGCCCGGCGCTTAGCGTGGCGTTGCTGCCGTCCACCCCGATGAACGAGGACACGGCCTGCACGTCGGGATCTTCCAGCACCAGTTTTGCCGCTGCCTGCTGGCGCTCGGCCATCGCGGGGAACGAGATGGATTGCGGCGCCTGGGTGATGGCCTGGATCAGGCCGGTGTCCTGCTGCGGGAAGAAGCCCTTGGGCACCACCATGTACAGCACCACCGTCAGCGCGAACGTGCCCAGCGCCACCAGCAGCGTCAGCGGCTGGTGGCGCAGCACCACTTGCAACATGCGGTCGTAGCCGGCGATGACGCGGTCGATGAAGTTGCCGGTGGCCGTATGGAAACGGCCATGCTTCTGTTCCGATTCAGCGCGCAAGAGGCGCGCGCACATCATCGGCGTCAGCGTCAGCGACACGACCAGCGAAATCAGGATGGACACCGCCAGCGTGATCGCGAATTCCCGGAACAGCCGGCCCACGACTTCCGTCATGAAAAGCAGCGGAATCAGCACGGCGATCAGCGAAAAAGTCAGCGAAATCAGCGTGAAGCCGATCTGGGATGCGCCCTTCAACGCCGCCTGCAAGGGCTTTTCGCCCTCTTCGATATGGCGAGCGATGTTCTCGATCATGACGATGGCGTCGTCCACCACGAAACCGGTGGCGATCGTCAGCGCCATCAGCGTCAGGTTGTTGATGGAGAACCCGGCCAGATACATGATGCCGAAGGTGCCCACCAGGGACAGCGGCACCACGACGCTGGGGATCAGCGTGGCCGTCAGGCTGCGCAGGAAGACGAAGGTCACCATGACCACCAGCCCCACCGCCAGCAGCATCTCGAACTTCACGTCGTCCACCGAATCGCGGATGGTCTGCGTGCGGTCCGACACCACGCTCACGTCCAGCGTGGCGGGCAAGGCCGCCCGCAATTGCGGCAGCAGCGTCTGGATCCGGTTGACCACGTCGATGACGTTGGCGCCGGGCTGGCGCTGGATGTTCAACAGGATGGCGGGCTTGTCGCCGGCCCACGCGGCCTGGCGCGTGTCTTCGGCGCCTTCGACCGCGCGCGCCACGTCGGACAGCCGCAGCGGCGCGTTGTTCTTATAGGCGATGATCAGGTCGTTGTAGTCGGTGGGCGACTTCAACTGGTCGTTGGCGTTGATCGTGGTCGAACGCAGCGGCCCGTCCAGGTTGCCTTTGGGCTGATTGACGTTGGCGCCCACGATCGCCGTGCGCAGGTCGGACAGGGCCAGGCCGTTGGCCGCCAGCGCCTGCGGATTGACCTGCACCCGCACCGCCGGCCGCTGGCCGCCCGCCACACTGACAAGGCCCACGCCCGGAATCTGCGACAGCTTCTGCGCGACTCGCGTATCCACCAGGTCGCGCACTTGCGGCAAGGGCATGGTGGGCGACGTGATCGCCAGCGTCAGCACGGCCGCGTCGGCCGGGTTCACCTTGTTGTAGGTCGGCGGCACCGGCAGGTCGCTGGGCAGCAGGTTCGATGCGGCGTTGATCGCCGCCTGCACCTGCTGCTCGGCCACGTCCAGCGGCAGCGTCAGGTTGAACTGCATCGTGATGACCGACGCGCCGCCCGAACTGGTGGACGACATCTGGTTCAAGCCCGGCATCTGCCCGAATTGGCGTTCCAGCGGCGACGTGACCAGCGAGGTCATGACATCGGGGCTGGCCCCGGGGTAAAGCGTCACCACCTGGATCGTCGGGTAGTCCACCTCGGGCAGCGCCGACACCGGCAGCATCCGATAGGCGATGAATCCGGCGATCAGGATCGCCACCATCGCCAGCGTGGTGGCGACGGGGCGCAGGATGAACAGGCGCGACGGGCTCACGATGGCCTCGGCTTATTTCGACGCGGGCGTGGTGCCGGCAGGCGCCCCCGCCCCAAGCGTCTTGTCGCGGGTGGCGGGAATCACTTCCGCGCCGCCCACCACTTCCACCTTGGCGCCGGCGCGCAAGCGGTCGGTGCCCTCGGTGACGACACGGTCGCCGGGCTGCAGGCCTTCGTTCACGGCCACCATGCCGTTGTTGATGGCGCCCAGCTTCACCTGGCGCACCAGGACGGTGTTGTCCGGCTGCACCAGGAACACGAACGCGCCGGCCGACCCTTGCTGGATCGCGGCAGTGGGGATGGCGGTCACGTCCTTGCGCGTCAGCACATGCAGGCGCACGTTGACGAACTGGTTCGGAAACAGCGCGTCGTCCGCGTTGTCGAATTTGGCTTTCAGCTTCAGGGTGCCGGTGGTGACGTCGATCTGGTTGTCCAGCGTCTCCAGCACGCCGGTGGCGATGCGGCGGGTATCGGCGCGGTCATAGGCGTCGACCGCCAGCGTCTTGCCGGCGGCAATTTCGCCGCGCACTTCGGGCAACTGGGTCTCGGGCAGCGTGAACACGACCGAAATCGGCTGGGTCTGGGTGATCACCACCAGTCCGCTGGCGTCGGCGCTGGACACCAGGTTGCCGCGGTCGACCTGGCGCAGCCCCAGCCGGCCGCTGATGGGCGCCGTGATGCGGGCGTAGTCCAGTTGCAGTTTGGCGTTGTCCACGTTTGCCTGATCGCTCTTGACCGTGCCCTCGTACTGGCGCACCAGCGCAGCCTGGGTGTCGACCTGCTGCTTGGCAATGGAATCCTGCTTGAACAGGGCCTGATAACGCTGCAGGTCGCGCCGCGCGTTCTCCAGCTGGGCCAGATTCTGCATCTGCGTGCCGCGTGCCTGGTCCAGGGCCACCTGGAAAGCCCGCGGGTCCACTTGCGCCAGCAGGTCGCCCGCCTTCACGCGCTGGCCTTCCTGGAACGCCACGTCCACCAGTTCGCCGCTGACGCGGCTGCGCACGGTAACCGTGTTGTAGGCCGTGACGGTACCCAGGGACTTCAAGTAGATATCGATATCCTGCGTGGCGGCGGTGGCCACGCGCACCGGCACGGCCAGATTGGCCATCGCGGCCATGGGGGGCCGCCCGCCGCCCGCCCGTCCACCGGGTCCGCCGGCCGCGCCCTGTTTGGCCGATGGCCGCAGCAGCAGCCAGGCGATGCCCGCCACGGCAAGCAACAGCACCGCCCATCCGATGATGCGGCGGCGGGTCCAGCGGGAAGGCGGGGAAACAGGACGACTATCGGACATGGAAACGGTTCCGGCACTGACGGAGAAAGCCGTATTGTCTACTAGTCGGTCGCCTTTTCTACTATTGCGTGCCACAGTTGAAACTGGCCGCAACAAGAATCGGTCTCAAAAACTGACGTGCCGGACGCGGTTCCTACGAACTGCACAGGGTCATCTGAAAGGCGACGTCGCGGGCGACCTGCTGCGGCTTGAATTCGCCGTCTTGCGTGGAAAAACGTATCCAGATCATGTACTTATTGGCGCTGATCTCGGGAAACACGCCCTGATCCGGGTCCAGCCAGACACGCAGCAACTGGAACTGCTTGCCGCCCAGCATCTGCTGGTAGGCGCCCTGTTCGGCCACGATATCGGTCTTGCGGCCGGACTCGCGCAGCAGGCGCAGGGCCAGCGTCAAGCCGTCGTACAACGGCAGGAAGGGCGACACCCAGGCCTGCAAGTCCGCGCAGCGGGCAGCCTCGGGCTTGTTCTGCCAGGCGAAATAGGAAGGCATGTCCACTTGCGTCGCGCTGCCTGGCACGGACAACCGGCCGCGCAGGCTGGTCAACCATTCGTTTTCGCGTAGCGACTGGCCGGTCTTGCCGGGCGCGGCCAGCGCACTGGCCACTTTTTCCAGTTCGCGCAGCATCGCTTCCAGCGCGTCTTGCGCCACCCCGGGGTGATCGCGCAAGCCCACCAGCGCCATGCGCTGGCGCTCAAGATCTTGCAGCACGGCGCCTTTCACGTCGGTGCGTTCGCACGCGTCGAGCAGATCGAAAAGGGAAGTGACGGCGACCTGATGCTGGCGTGAATCCCCCTCGCGAACAAAGAAGAACAACCTGTCGAACAGGTATTCCAATCGCAGGTAAGCGCGGATGCGCTCATTGAAGGGATATTCGTAAACAATCACGCTTTTCGACAGGCCCATCAGTGATCGGCCAGTTGGCCGAGGGGTTCAGGGGTGCCGGCCAAGCTTTCCGCTCACCGGCCCGTTGTGGTCGCCAGCGTCAGCCAGCGGTCATGCAGGGTCTTCGCCTGCGCGCGCAATTGCTCTGGTGATGTCGCGCCGTCATTCACGATGACGTCGTCCGCAACCTCGAGCCGGCTTGCCCGCGCAGCCTGTGCCGCCATAATACGCCTGATGGCGGGCTCCGTCAGCCCGCTGCGCGACTGCACGCGCGCCACCTGCGTTTCGGGGTCGCAGTCCACCACGCAGATACGATCCACGCGCGTGCGCCAACGCGGCAGCGACTCCACCAGAAGAGGCACCACAAAGACCAGGTACAGCCCGGTCGCGGCGTCCGCCTGGCGCCGGGTTTCTTCCGTGATGGCGGGATGCAGCACGGCCTCCAGCCGCAGCCGCGCCTGCGGATCCGAGAACGCGCGTTCGCGCATCCATTCGCGGTTCAAGGCACCGTCCGGCGTCAGCGCCTGCGGTCCGAATTCGTGTTCGATGGCGGGCATGGCCGCCCCGTCCGGCGCCGTCAGCGCGCGCGCGATTTCATCGGTGTCGACCAGCGTCGCGCCCCATTCGCCGAGCATGTCGGCCACGCGGGATTTTCCCGAACCGATGCCGCCCGTCAGACCGATCTTGAACATGATGCCCATCCTTTCTTGCCTAGCGCATGAACTGCCATAAGCCCTGCTCGCCGCCCAACAGCAGCATCACGATGCCGGCCAGGGCCAGATAGGGGCCGAAGGGCAACGGCTGCCCGCGGCCGGCGCGGCCCGACATCGTAAGCAAGCCGCCGATCAGCACGCCCACCAGCGACGCCGCCAGCAACACCATGGGCAGCGATTCGACGCCGAACCACGCACCCAGCGCCGCCAGCAGCTTGAAGTCGCCATACCCCATGCCTTCGCGCCCGGTCAGCAGGCGGAACACATGAAAGATAACCCACAGGAAAACGTAGCCGGCCACCGCGCCCACCACCGCCAGCGGCAAGGTGGTGAACGCGCCGGCCAGATTGACCAGCAGCCCTGCCCACACCAGCGGCTGGGTCAATGCATCGGGCAACAAGGTGGATTCGAAGTCGATCCAGGCCAACGCCACCAGCATGGCCGACAAGCCCATCGCAAACAACGCGACGGGTGTCGCGCCGTAGCGCCATGCGCAAGCGGCAAACAGCGCACAGGTCAGGATTTCGATGGCGGGATAGCGCCACCCGATCGCGGCATCGCAGGCGCCGCAACGGCCGCGCAGCAGCAGCCAGCCCAGCACGGGCAGCCGGCGCCAGCCGGTCACGGGCGCGTGGCACGCGGGGCAATGCGACGCGGGGCGCAGCAAGCCTTCGGTGCCGGCCGGCCGCGCCTTGCCCACGGCGTCCAGGCATTGCGCCTGCCATTCGCGTTCCATCATGCGCGGCAGCCGGTAGGTCAGCACGGTCAGCCAGCTGCCGATGAACAGGCCCGCCACCGCCGCCAGTCCGATGAACGCGCCCAACGGGATGCCGAAGGCGTGGTGGGCGCCGCTCATGCGCCGGTCGGACGCGCGCGATAGCCCGCGTCCCTTGCATCGCGAATGACCGAAAGGCGGACGGCCCGACGACGGCCGTGTCGTAATTTGTTCATAAAGTGCAGACAACACCCAAGAGTGGCTAAGGGAACGTATCGAATCTTCGCATAAGTGCGTAAAATCGGAGACAGACTCAATTCACGGATAAGCTGCCATGACCGCCCGCGTCGACATCGTTACCCGATCCCGCAAACTCAGCGTCATGGGGCTGCTGCTGGCCGGTACAGCACTTGGCGCCGCAGGTTGCGCGCAGCAGAAAACCGAAGGCTATTACGATCCCCCGGTCGAAAGCACCGTGACCGACGCCCAATACCAGGGTTCGGGCGCCGGCTACCGCAGCGTCATCCGCGCCCCGTCGCAAGTGCAGATCGCCCTGAAGCCCGACGCCCGCAAGCCGCAGAACCAAGCCTCGCAAGGGATACCTGCCGGCCAGACCACCGAAGACGGCCAGGCCGTGCCGGCAGGCGCCGACGCGTCTGCGCAATCGTCGGCCCCCGCGCCTGCGCCGGCAACGCCCAATGCCGCCGCGCACAGCCTGGTGCCGCAACCGCAAACCTACATGGGCACCCTGCCCTGCTTTTCGCCCGCCATGCAATGCACGGCGCAGCGCGTGACGCTGACCCTGGCGCCCAACGGCCGCTGGCGCAGCCGCACGGCGTACCTGGAAGACGACCCCAAAAAGGGCCCCGCCGTAACGGAACAGGGCTGCTGGGACGCCACCGACGAGCGCCCGCCGCGCGTCATCCTGCTGGATGGCAAGGGCAATGCCCGGGTGGAATTCCTGGTGGCCGCCAACAACGTGCTGCGCGTGCGCTCCATCGCCGGCCAGACGCCCAACCTGAATTACAACCTGACTCGCCAGCCGGATCTGGATCCGATTGACGAGCTGGCCAAATCCCCGGCGCTCCAGTGCCCCTGATGGCCATGATGGTTTAGGGCTTGCTGCTGGGTCAGTCCAGGCCAGCCTCAAGCCATCAAACCTACGTAATGCCCTGCCGGCCCTGGCGAACACTCCGTTCGCCAGGGCCGGTTTGCCATGGCAGGGCGTCAGTGCGGGATTCCGTGACAGGACGCCGCGATCAAGGCGCATCAAGAACATCGCGCTCAAGAATCAGGTTCAAGAATCAGGTTCAAGAATCAGGTTCAAGAATCAGGCTCAAGTATCAGGCTCAAGAATCAGGCTCCGGCCCAGGCGGCTTTCCGTCCGGACATGGCCCGTACGCCGGTGGCGCCGGGGCGTGCAGCACATGGCGGGACACCGATGCCGGGCCGGCGCGGGCAAGCGGTTCGTCGTAGGCGGCCGCGGCATTCAGGATGGGCGACGCCCCCGCGCGCCCGTGGGCGCATAGCTGGCAGGCCAACTGCATGGCATTGCGGGCGTCGAGCTTTGCGAAAATGCGGGCGCGATGGGCCTCGGCCGTGCGCAGCGAAATGCCCAGGTCAATGGCGATGACCTTGTTGGGGCGGCCCGCCGCCACATAGCCGACGATCTGCCGTTCGCGGGGCGTCAGCGCCGAAAGCACCGCTTCTAGATCGGGACGGGGAGCTTGCATGGGCGACTCTTTTTGCAATGTAGGATTACATCAAGTCTGCCCGGCCACCGAAGGCGGCGAAAGCTGGCAAATCTGTCAGGGGTCGGGGCGGCGCGTATCCGCGCGCCCCTGCCTGTGTGGAAAACTCAGGCCTTGTAGGCCAGTTCCAGATTGTCGATCAAGCGGGTGGCGCCCAGCTTGGCCGCGGCCAGCACCACCACGGGAACGCCCGCCACCAGGTCGGCGGCCTCGGGGCGCTTCAGGTCTTGCTGGCGGCGCAGGGCCACGTAGTCCACCTTCCAGCCGCGCTGGGAAAGGCGGTCGGCGGCATCGCGCTCCAGCGCCAGCGCGTCGCGCTCGCCCTGGGCCAGCCGCTGGCCGATGCGTTGCAGTTCGGCATACAGCGCCGGCGCCTCGGCGCGTTCGCCGTCGGTCAGGTAGCGGTTGCGCGACGACAGCGCCAGGCCGTCATCGGCGCGCACCGTCTCGTGCGCCAGCACGTCCACCGGCAACTGGAACTGGCGGCACATGTTGCGCACCACCATCAGCTGCTGATAGTCCTTCTTGCCGAACACGGCCACGCGCGGCTGCACGCAGGAGAGCAGTTTCAGGACAACCGTGCTGACGCCCTCGAAGAAGCCGGGCCGGAACTCGCCTTCCAGGATGTCGCCCAGGTCGTCGGGCGGCTGCACGCGGTAGTTCTGCGGTTCGGGATACATCTCGCGCTCGTTCGGCGCGAACAGCACGTAGACGTCGCGCGCCTGCTCCAGCTTTTCGATGTCGGCCGCCAAGGTGCGCGGATACTGGTCGAAGTCTTCATTGGGGCCGAATTGCAGGCGGTTCACGAAGATGCTGGCCACCACGGGGTCGCCGTGCTGGCGCGCCAGCTTCATCAGGGACAGGTGGCCTTCGTGCAGGTTGCCCATCGTGGGCACGAACGACACGCGATTCTGGCCGCGCAGGTGATCGCGCAGTTCCTGGATGGTATGTACGACTTTCAAGGGGACTCTCCGGGGTTGGGGGCAGCCCGGTCAGGATCAGGCCGCGACCGCCGCCACGCTGGTGTAAGCCAGACGCACGTAAATGGGAGCATAGGGCTCCGCCTGCGTGATCTCCAGCAGGGATTCGCGGGCCAGCTCCAGCATGGCGATGAAATGCACGACGACCACCGCCGCGGGCGCGCCTTCGCGGACGCGCTCCATGAAGAGGTCGCCGAATTCCATGAAGCGCACATCGTTCAGGCGCCGCAGGATGTGCGTCATGTGATCGCGCACGGACAGCTGTTCGCGCGTGATGTGGTGATGCTGATTCAGCTTGGCCCGCTTCATGATGTCGGCCCACGCCTGGCGCAGGTCGTCCACGCTGACTTCGGGCATCATGCGTTCGACGCTGAGGTCGGCCACGGCCTGGCTGCTGACGAAGTCGCGGCCCAGCTGCGGCAGCTTGTCCAGCTTCTGGGCGGCCAGCTTCATCTGTTCGTACTCGAGCAGGCGGCGGACCAGTTCGGCGCGCGGATCTTCGGGCTCTTCGCCGGTGTCGGTCTTCCTGACCGGCAGCAGCATGCGCGACTTGATCTCGATCAGCATGGCCGCCATCAACAGATATTCGGCGGCCAGCTCCAGATTGGTGATGCGGATCTGGTCCACATACGACAGGTACTGCCGCGTGACATCCGCCATCGGGATGTCCAGCACATTGAAGTTCTGCTTGCGGATCAGGTACAGCAGCAGGTCCAGCGGCCCTTCAAACGCCTCCAGGAACACTTCCAGCGCGTCCGGCGGAATGTACAGGTCCGTCGGCATCTGGAACAGCGGCTCGCCGTACAGGCGCGCGAACGCGACGCTATCGACGGTATCGGGCGTGCTGTCCACGGAAGGCGCCACTAGCTTGGCCAGTGCCTCGCCCGGGACGGAAGGGTTTTGGGACATGTCTGCCGCAACGGGATCAGTCTGCCGAATACACGTAGGGTTTTTGCGGCACGCGGGCCGCGCGGAAGCCTTCCAGCAGTTCCGAGTCCTGCGGTTTATCCCAAAGACGCGAGCGGCCTTCGCGCTGGCGTTCTTCGGTGCCAGGGTGCGACTGCTTGAAGTCTTTCAGGAAAAGGGTGATCTCGGATTCGTAGTTGGTCGCCATGACACCAATTTCAGTGGGTTTCGGATCCCCGGAGTTTACTTCACGCCGGGCGAACCCCCGGCGTTACAATCGTCAGGCACCCAACGCCCCCTCCCGCCATGTCAGCAGAATCCGCAGCAGCAGCCAACCCCGCTCCGCCCTCCACCCCGGACGCGCTGCGGGCGGCGCGCATGATCCCCTTCATCGTGGGCTGTGCCCTGTTCATGCAGATGCTGGACGCCACCGTCGTGGCCACCGCCCTGCCGGCCATGGCCCGCGCCCTGGGATCCACGCCCGTACGGCTGAACGTGGCCATCACGTCCTACCTGTTGTCCGTGGCCGTCTTCGTGCCCGTCAGCGGCTGGGCGGCCGACCGCTACGGCGCCCGGCGGGTGTTCGTGGCCGCCATCGGCCTGTTCACCCTCAGTTCCGTCGCCTGCGCACTCTCGCAGGACCTGCCCCAGTTGGTCGTCGCCCGGATCATCCAGGGGATGGCGGGCGCGATGATGGTGCCGGTGGGCCGGATCATTCTGCTGCGCACCGTGCCCAAGCAGGACTTGCTGAAGGCCATGTCCTTCCTGTCCATCCCCGCGCTGCTGGGGCCGGTGATCGGCCCGCCGCTGGGCGGCTTCATGGTCACCTACATGTCCTGGCACTGGATTTTCCTGATCAACATCCCGATCGGCATCCTCGGGATCGCGCTGGTGCTGCGCTATGTGGCCGAAATCAAGGAAGAGACGGCGCCGCGCCTGGACTGGCTGGGCTTTCTGCTCAGCGCCGTCTGCCTGGCCGCGCTGGTCAGCGGCTTCGAGGCCATCGGCCGCGACGTCATGCCGCTGCCGATGCTGCTGGGCATGATCGCCGTGGGCGCCGCCTGCGGCCTGCTGTACGCCTGGCACGCCCGGCGCGTCGAACACCCCATCATCGACCTGTCGCTGATGCGCATCCCCACGTTCGCCATTTCCACCTTAGGCGGCAACCTGTGCCGGTTCGCCGTGGGCGCGACGCCGTTCCTGCTGGCCATGCTGCTGCAGGTGGGTTTCGGCCTGTCGCCGTTTTCGGCCGGCCTGATCACGTTCGCCAGCGCCGCGGGCGCGCTGCTGATGAAGTTCGTGGCCACGCCCATCGTCCGGCACTTCGGCTTCCGCCGCGTGCTGACCGTGAACGCGCTGCTGACCGGCGTGTTCATCATGGTCTGCGCCACCTTCACCCCAGCCACGCCGGTCTGGCTGATGATCGCCATCCTGCTGGTCGGCGGCTTCTTCCGGTCGTTGCAGTTCACCGGGGTAAATACGCTAACCTACGCAGATATCCCCCCGGCCAAGATGAGCCGCGCCAGCAGTTTCGCCGCGATGGCGCAGCAGTTGGGCATCAGTCTGGGCGTGGGAGTGGCCGCAGTCACGCTGAATGTCAGCATGTCCTTGCGCGGCGCCGAGACGCTTGCGGTCAGCGATGTCGTCGCCGGCTTCATCGTCATCGGCCTGATGTGCATGGCCTCGACCTTCTCCTTTAGACGCCTTGAGCCGCAGGCCGGGGCACACCTGAACGGCGCCAAACAAAGTGACGACGAATGAATTTGTCCTAGCCCTGGACCAGGGCACGACCAGCTCCCGGGCCATCGTATTCGACCGAGAGGGCGTGGTGCGCGGCGTTGGCCAGCGTGAATTCCGCCAGCATTATCCCCGTCCGGGCTGGGTCGAGCACGACGCCTCCGAGATCTGGCACACCCAGTTGGACGTGGCGCGCGAAGCGCTGCGCAACGCCGCCGCGACCGCGGCCGACGTGGCCGCCATCGGCATCACCAACCAGCGCGAGACCACGCTGATCTGGGAACGCGCCACCGGCCGCCCGCTGGCCCGCGCGATCGTCTGGCAAGACCGGCGCACCGCGCCGATGTGCGACCAGTTGCGCCGCGACGGCCATGCCGAGTTCCTGCAATCGCGGACCGGCCTGGTGCTGGACGCCTATTTCTCGGGCACCAAGCTGGCCTGGCTGCTGGACCACGTGCCGGGCGCGCGCCAGATGGCCGACCGCGGCGAGCTGGCGTTCGGCACCATCGACACCTGGCTTATCTGGCAACTGACCGGCGGTGCCGTGCACAGCACCGACCCCAGCAACGCGTCGCGCACGATGCTGTTCGACCTGCACACGCAAGACTGGAACGACGAGATCCTGGCGCTGCTGAAGATCCCCCGCAGCGTGCTGCCGCAAATCGCGCCCAGCAGCGCGGTCGTGGGTAACGCGCTGCCGGAGTGGCTGGGCGGTTCCATCCCGATCGCGGGCGTGGCCGGCGACCAGCAGGCCGCCACTTTCGGCCAGGCCTGCTTCACGCCGGGCATGGCGAAGAACACCTACGGCACCGGCTGCTTCATGCTGATGAACGTGGGCGACAAGCCCGTGCAGTCGAAGAACCATCTGCTGTCGACGGTGGGCTGGGGCCTGCCCCGGGCCGGCAACGACAGCTGGACACCCACATACATGCTGGAAGGCGGCGTGTTCGTGGCCGGCGCGGCGGTGCAATGGCTGCGCGACGGCTTGGGGCTGATCCAGCGCTCGGAAGAAGTCGAGTCGCTGGCGGCCAGCGTGTCGGACACGGACGACGTCTTCATGGTGCCGGCCTTCGCCGGCCTGGGCGCGCCGCACTGGGACCCCTACGCCCGCGGCACGCTGGTCGGTCTGACCCGCGGCACCACCCGCGCCCACATCGCCCGCGCGACGCTGGAATCGATCGCGCTGCAAAGCGCCGAACTCCTGACTTGCATGAACGGCGACAGCGGCATCGCGCTGACTGAACTCCGCGTAGACGGCGGCGCCGCCCGCAACGACCTGCTGATGCAGATGCAGGCTGACCTGCTGGGCGTACCGGTCGTGCGGCCTAGAGTGTCGGAGTCGACGGCATTGGGAGCGGCGGGATTGGCCGGACTGGCAGTGGGATTCTGGTCCGGGCTGGATGAGTTTGCTTCGAAGTGGCAGGCGGAACGAACGTTCGAGCCGGGATGGCCGGAATCGGTGCGGGAGGCTCGAATGGGGAGGTGGAGGCAGGCGGTGGAATTGTCTAAAGGGTGGGCGGCTGGGGCTTCTGCCAAGTAGGTAGGTTGCAGCTCTTCGTTGGTCGCGCTTTGGAGCTTTGTGGGACGCCCGTCACCGGGGTCGGGTGGGTGGCACGCAACTTACTGACGAGATTTGCGGGGCCCGCCGAATGCGGCCGCGCGGGCGGCGCGCGATCGGCTTACGCGTCGTTGATGCGTCGGAGCGATCGTCGCTTGCGCGTGGGTGACGAATCGTTTGCGAATGGTCCCGCAGTCATTTGGGGGAGGTGGAGCGACGGGCGGCGCGCGGCAGATAGCTGCTTGCTCGGCCAGACCTGTGCGCGCGCCACCCGTCTAAAAGGGAGGCCGGTGATGAGATCCGGCGACGTCTTTCCTCTGACAACCACGCCAACAACCCTCAAGCCGCCCGCACCCCAATCGCCACGACCCTCGCACTAAACTCCCGCAACAACGCCTCCCGCTTCACCGCCGCCCGCTCCATCGCCGCCTCTTTAACATGTCCGTACCCCCTGATCTCCTCCGGCAACCCCGCTAACATCACCGCCTTCTCCAAATTCCCGCGATTCAATTTCGACAGAATCGCGGACAACGTCTCCCGGTACTCTCGGATCAGTTCGCGCTCCGCGCGCCTTTCCGCCGTATAGCCGAACACATCCAACCGCGTCCCCCGCAACCGCCGCATCTTCGCCAGCACGGCAAACACTTTCAGCATGCCGGGACCGTAGCTGCGCTTGATCAGATGGCCCTGCTTGTCGCGGCGGGCGAACAGCGGCGGGGCCAGGTGGAAGCGCAGCTTCCAGTCGCCTTCGAACTGCGCGCCGACCTTCTTCACGAACTCGCCGTCCGAATACAGGCGCGCCACTTCGTACTCGTCCTTGTACGCCATCAGCTTGAAATAGTTGCGCGCCACGGCCATCGCCAGGCGGCTCGTGCCGGTGGCTTCCTGTTCCGCGCGGGCCACCTTGTCCACCAGGTCCGTGTACTGCTTCGCGTAGGCCGCGTTCTGGTATTGCGTCAGGAACGCTTTGCGCACCGCCACCGTCTGCGCCAGTTCGCCGGCGGGTTTCTTCAGTTCGGTGACCGGAGCGGCGGCGCGCGGGCGCTTGATCTCGATGATGTCTTCGGGCGGCGCGATCGGCATGCCGCCGTTGGCCAGCACGCGCGCCACGTCGGCCATGTCGTGCGCGGCGCGGCGGCCCCAGGCGAAAGCGGCCTGGTTGGCGGGGACTTGCTGGCCGTTCAGCTCGATCGCCCGCAGCAGCGCCTCTTGCGACAGCGGGATCCAGCCCTTCTGGTAGGCGTAGCCCATCATCAGGGGATTGGCGTAGATCGCGTCGCCCAGCAGCACGACCGCCATCGCGGCCGCGTCCACCATGTGCAGGTTCTCCTTGCCGCAGGCGGCTTGCAGGTCGGCGGTCAGGTTGGCGCTGGGCAGCGTCCAGTCGGGGTTGGAGACGAAGGCGGCGGTCGGCGCGTTGTCGCGGTTCAGTAGCGCGCGGGTGCGTCCCGGGCGCAGGCGCGCCATGCTGTCCGCGCTGGTGGCCACCACCAGGTCGCCCGCCAGCAGCAGGTCGGCCTCGCCCATGGCGACGCGCGTATTCATCAGGTGGTCGGGCGACTGCGCCAGCACCACGTGCGAATACACGGCGCCGCCCTTTTGCGCCAGGCCGGCCATGTCCAGCACCGAACAGCCCTTGCCTTCCAGATGCGCCGCCATGCCCAGTAATTGGCCGATGGTGACCACGCCCGTGCCGCCGACGCCGGCGATGAAGACGCCGTACGGCTGGTCCAGCACAGCCGCGCGCGGCGCAGGCACGCCTTCGTCGATGACGCCTTCTTGCGACAGCGCCTTGGGCTTTCTCAGCCTGCCGCCCTCCACCGTCACGAAGCTGGGGCAGAAGCCCTTCAGACAGGAGAAATCCTTGTTGCAGCTGGACTGGTTGATCGTGCGCTTGCGGCCGAATTCGGTTTCCAGCGGCTCGACCGACAGGCAATGGGACTTCTGCGAACAGTCGCCGCAGCCTTCGCAGACGCGTTCGTTGATGACGACGCGGCGCGCCGGGTCGGGATAGGCGTTGCGCTTGCGGCGCCGGCGCTTTTCGGTGGCGCAGGTCTGGTCGTAAATCAGCACCGACACGCCTGGATGCTCGCGCATGTCGCGCATCACCGCGTCCAGCTCGTCGCGGTGCATCACCGGCACGCCGGGCGCAAGGTCCGAGACGTCTTTGTACTTGTCGGGGTCGTCCGTGACGACGACGATCTTGTCGATGCCTTCGGCCGACATCTGGCGGCTGATCATCGGGACGCTGATCGGGCCGTCGACGGGTTGGCCGCCCGTCATGGCGACGGCGTCGTTGAACAGGATCTTGTAGGTGATCGGCACCTTGGCCGCCACCGCCGCGCGGATGGCCAGCAGGCCGGAGTGGAAGTAGGTGCCGTCGCCCAGATTGGCGAACACGTGCTTTTCCTCGGTGAACGGGGCCTGGCCCACCCAGGGCACGCCTTCGCCGCCCATCTGCGTGTAGACCTCGGTGTTGCGGTCCATCCACCGCACCATGTAGTGGCAGCCGATGCCGGCCATGCCGCGCGACCCGTCCGGCACACGGGTCGAGGTATTGTGCGGGCAGCCCGAACAGAACCAGGGCTTGCGCTCTTCGACGATGCGCGGGCGCGCCAGGACCTGTTCGCGGCCGCTGATGAAATCCAGCCGGGCGAGGATGCCGGCGCGCACGTCCTCGGGCAATTCAAAGCGCAGCAGGCGCGCCGCGATCGCTTTCGCGACCATCGCCGGCGAAAACTCGTAGGCCGCGGGCAGCAGCCAATTGCCTTGCGGCACGGACCATTCGCCGCCGTCCTTGTCGTCGAACTTGCCGGCCACGCGCGGGATCTTCTTGCCGCTGCCGATCCAGCTGAACAGTTCTTCCTTCAACTGGTATTCCAGCACCTGGCGCTTTTCCTCGACGACCAGAATCTCGTCCAGGCCTTCGGCGAACTGCTGCATGCCGGTGGACTCCAGCGGCCAGACCATGCCCACCTTGAACAGGCGCAGGCCAATGCGCTGGCAGACGGCTTCGGTCAGCCCCAGGTCGGACAGCGCCTGGCGCGTGTCCAGATAGGCCTTGCCGGAGGTCATGATGCCGAAGCGCGCGTCGCGCGGGGGAACGTGCCAGAGCTCGCGGTTGAGCTTGTTGGCGCGGGCGTAAGCCAACGCGGCGTACAGCTTGTAGTCCAGTAGCCGGGCCTCTTGCTGCAGCGGTGTGTCGGGCACGCGGATGTTCAAGCCGTCGGCCGGCATCAGGAAGTCTTCGGGCAGCTGGATGCGCACGCGGTGCGGGTCCACATCCACCGACGCCGACACTTCCACGATGTCGGTGATGCACTTCATGCCCACCCACACGCCGGCATAGCGGCTCATGGCCCAGCCGTGCAGGCCGAAATCCAGCACTTCCTGGACGCTGGCCGGAAACAGCGCCGGGATCATACAGGCCTTCAGGATGTGGTCGCTTTGATGCGGCAGCGTCGAGGACTTGGCCGGATGGTCGTCGCCCGCCACCACCAGCACGCCGCCGTGGCGCGAGGTGCCCGCCGCGTTGGCGTGCTTGAAGACGTCGCCGCAGCGGTCCACGCCCGGCCCCTTGCCGTACCACATGCCGAAGACGCCGTCGTACTTCGCGCCCGGGAACAGGTTGACCTGCTGCGACCCCCAGACGGCGGTTGCGGCCAGGTCTTCGTTGATGCCCGGCTGGAACTCGACGTGGTGGGCCTTCAGATACTTGGCCGCCTTCCACATGTTCTGGTCCACGCCGCCCAGCGGCGAGCCGCGATAGCCGGAGACGAAACCTGCCGTGTTCAGCCCTGCCCGCGCATCCCGCACGCGCTGCATCATGGGCAGGCGGACCAGGGCGTGGATGCCGCTCATCCACGCCCGGCCGGATTCAAGGGTGTATTTGTCGTCCAGCTGGACGGATTCCAGCGCGGCGCGCAAGGCGGGCGGCAACGGGGCATTCATGTCTCGACTCCAAGATCCTGGATGCCCCCACCAGCTTCGCGTCCGGCGCCATGCGCGACCGCGGGCCAACAAGGGCCGTGAAAGTGAAGTGATGGCGCTTTCGCGCTCTAGGTCCATCAGTTGTAACCGGTCGCCCCGACCCCGGCAAGAGGGCGATGCGATAATCTGCGGCATGGAATTCGCCCCTCGTATCGTCGCCTGGCAGCGCCAGCATGGCCGGCATGACCTGCCCTGGCAAAACACGCGTGACCCGTATCGGATCTGGCTGTCCGAGATCATGCTGCAGCAGACGCAAGTGGCCACCGTGATCCCCTATTACGACCGCTTCCTGCAGCGCTTCCCTGACGTGGCCGCGCTGGCCGCCGCCGCGCAGGAAGACGTGATGCCGTACTGGGCCGGCCTGGGCTACTACGCCCGCGCCCGCAACCTGCACCGCTGCGCGCAGGAGATCGTGCGCGATTGGAACGGCCGCTTTCCGCCCACCGCAGAAGCCATCGCCACCCTGCCCGGCATCGGCCGGTCCACGGCGGCAGCGATTGCGGCGTTCGCCTATGGCGAACGTTCGCCCATCCTGGACGGCAACGTCAAGCGCGTATTCACCCGCCACTTCGGCATCGCCGGCGATCCGTCCAAACGGGACGTCGAGACGCGGCTATGGGCGCTGGCCGATGCGCAGGTCGAGGCCGCCCCCGGCCTGGACATGGCCGCCTATACGCAAGGGCAGATGGATTTGGGCGCCACGCTGTGCACGCGCGGCAAGCCGGCTTGCGACAAGTGCCCGGTGGCCGGCAGCTGCGTCGCCCGCCGCGAAGGCCGGCAGGCCGAACTGCCCACGCCGAAAGTACGCAAAGCGATACCGGAGCGCGAGACCTGTATGTTGGTGCTGCAGCACCAAGGGGCGTTCCTGCTACAGCAGCGGCCGGAACCCGGCATCTGGGGCGGGCTGTGGAGCCTTCCCGAGTTCGATGTGGCCGGCGACCCCGACGCCGCCTCCCGCGCGCTGGGCCTGGAGCCCGAACAACGCTTCGAGCTTGCCGCCTTCGCCCACACGTTCACGCACTACCGCCTGCACATCCGGCCGTGGCTCGTGCCCGTGCGCGCGGCCAGCCTGCGCGAATCGGCGCTGCCCGAACGTTGGGTGCATGCCGACAAGCTGGGCGCGATGGCCCTGCCGGCGCCCGTGAAGAAGCTGTTGCAAGGGCTGGTGGACGCCGGCATGCAGGACAGCCTGTTCAGTTCGTCATGCGCGGCAGGTTCGCCGCCTTGATGGCGCGGCCCATCTGTTCGTAGGTCGTGCCGACCATCTTCGCGTAGTCCTGCCCCGACATCCACACGGGGTCCACGCCCAGTTGCTTGTAGGTCTGCTGCAAGCGATCCGAAGCCACGGCCGTCTTGGCCGATTGCTCCAGACGGGCGCGCACGGCATCCGGCGTGCCCTTGGGCACCGCCAGCCCCAGCCACGAATCGATCTCCACGTCGTAGCCGGCTTCCTTCAGCGTGGGCACATCGGGGAATTCCGGCCAGCGGATCGGGCTGGCCGAAGCCAGCAGGCGCAAGCGGCCAGCCTGGATGTAGCTCGTGACATCCGACGGGTTCTGGACGATGGCGTCGACCTGTTTGCTCAGCAGTGCCGACACGGTTTCGCTGCCCGACTTGTACGACACCTGCTCGAACTTCGCGCCCGTGACCCGGCCCAGGTCGAACATGGCCAGGTTGTTGGGCGCGGACGGCGCGCCGAAGAAGATGCCGGGGCCTTGCTTGCCGGCCGCGACCAGATCGGCCACGCTCTTGTACGGCGAATCCGCGCGCACCACGACCCCGTAGCGGTAGCGGCCGTAAGCGGCCACGAAATCGAAATCGCGGGCGGCGTAGGGGATGGCCATCAGGTGCGGCATGATGGCGATGGACGACAGCGTCACCACGCCCACGTTGTAGCCGTCGGCCTGCTGCTTGGCCACGTAGGCCGGGCCGATGGTGCCCAGCGCGCCGGGGCGGTTGAACACCACGACGGCGCGGCCCAGGTCCGCCTCCATCGCGCGGGCCAGCTCACGGCTGGCGACGTCCGTGTTGCCGCCGGCGCCGTAGTTCACCGTCAGCGTCACCTCCTTGTCGGGCCACGCCAGTGCGGGGGTGGTCGTGACGCTTATCGCGGCGGCGGCCAGCGCCGCCAGCATCGATGCTGCTTTCATGTTTGTCTCCTTGTGGTTTTTTTTAGGGGCGGCATGCTCAGGGCATGTAGAAGCCGCCATTGATATCGAGGATGGCCCCGTTGATGAAGCCCGCCTCTTCCGCGGCCAGGAACACCATCGCCGCCGCCACTTCTTCGGGCGTTCCCAGGCGGCGCACGGGAATCTGCGCCGCGTAGTCCTCGTTCACCGACGGCGCGGCCTGCTGCGCCATTTCGGTCAGGATGCGCCCCGGCGTGATGGCGTTGGCCGTGATGCCGTGCGGACCCATTTCGGCGGCGATGGCGCGGGTCAGCCCCAGCACGCCGGCCTTGGACGCCATGTAGCTGCCGCCCGCCACCAGCGACTTGGCGCGGCCCGCCAGCGAAGACACGTTGACGATGCGCCCCCATCCCTGCTCGCGCATGCCCGGCAGCACCATCTGGCACAGGCGCAGGATGGACGTCAGGTTGACCTGCAGCACCGATTCCCATTCCGCGGGCGTGATGTCCAGGATGCCGGCGGAATTTCCGTCCGCCTGCTTGGGCGAGATGCCCGCGTTGTTCATCAGCACCGACACCGGCCCCCATTGCGCGCGCGCGCTGTCCACCACGGCTTGCATGGCCGCATAGTCGGTGACGTCGGCGCGTTCGGTGCGCAATTGCGCAGAGGCGCCGCCCAGGTGCTGCGGGTCCACGCCCTCGCGGCTGACGGCCAGCACGCGGTAGCCCTTGGCCAGCAGCAGGCGGGCGACCTCCAGGCCGATGCCGCGGCCCGCGCCGGTCACCAGCGCGACTTTGCTCGGATCCTGTTTCATGCCGGGTCCGCCGTGAAGAAGGTGATGGGGGGGAACGCGTTTTCGTCGCACATGACTTCGACGAGCGTCGTCAGTTCGGCGTTGCGCGCGTCGCGCAGCGCGGCGGCCAGATCCGCCGGCGCCTCCACGCGCACGCCCAGGCAACCCGCCGCGCGGGCCACTGCCGCATGGTCCACGGGGTGGAAGTGGACGGCCGACGTATGCGCGCCGAATTTCACGTTCTCGGCATGCTTCTGGAAGCCCAGGATGCCGTTGTTGATGACGACCAGCGTCACCTTGATGCCCATGCGGCGCGCGGTCTCCAGTTCCGACCACACATGGCCGAAGCCGCCGTCTCCCACCACGCAGACCACGTGCGCCTCGGGGCGCGCCACCTTGGCGCCCATGGCCATGGGGAAGCCCCAGCCCAGGCCAGCCAGCCCGCGTGGCGTCAGAAAGCGCATCCCGGGGGCCAGCGACGTCAGGTAGTTGGCGATCCAGATCGAGGAATAGCTGGCGTCGGCGACCACGATGGTGTTTTCGTCCACGTCATGGCGGATTTCCTCCAGCAGGCGTTCGGGGCGGATCGGCTGCTGGTCCGACAGGCGGGCGGCGCGCGACGCCTCCCAGGACGATGCCTTGCCCGATTCGATGGCGGCTTCCAGGGCCGCGCGGCGTGCCTGCGCGGCGGACAGGTCGCGGCTGGCCAGCTCGCGTTCCAACGCCAGCAGCGTTTCGCGCGCGTCGCCCGCCAGGCGCAGCGCTTCGTAGTTGCGGCCGATTTCGGCGCCGTCGACATCGATGTGGATGTAGCGGGCGTTCTTGGGATACAGCTTCCAGGAATCCGTGGCGTTCTGGTTGGTGCGCGTGCCCACCAGCAGGACGACGTCGGCATCGGCGATCAGCGGGCGCAGATCGCGGCTGGCGCCGTTGGGACCCATGAAGTAGCCAACCACGCCAAGCGACAACGGATGCCGTTCATCCGTGGCGCCCTTGCCCATGACCGTGGTGCCCACCGGCAGGTGGGCCGCTTCCTGCAAGGCGGCCAGCGCCTGACTGGCGCCCGAGACATGCACGCCGCCGCCGGCCACCACCACGGGCCGTTGCGCGCCGGCCAGCAGGTCTGCCGCAGCCTTCACCGCAGCGCTTGCGGCCACGCTGCGGTCCAACGGGAAATGCCCCAGGCTGGCGTGCCGTTGCGAAGCCGCGGCGGCCTCGTTCAGCAAATCCGCCGGCAGCATCAAGGCCACGGGACCCGGACGGCCCGAGCACGCGATGGCGAAGGCCTGGTCCACATAGTCTTCGACCCGCGACGCCTCGGTGACCCGGCGTACCCACTTGGTGCAGGACGCGAACAGGCCAAGGTGGTCGAATTCCTGGAACGCGTTCTTGTCGGTCTGGTCGCGGTTGACGTCCTGGACCAGCGCGATGACGGGGATCGACACCTTCAACGCTTCAGCCAGCGGCGGCACCAGCAGCGTGGCCGCCGGCCCGTTCTGCGCAGTCACGATGGCGGGCTTGCCGGTGATGCGCGCATAGGCGTCCGCCATGTAGCCGCCGGCGTTCTCGCTGCGGTAGGCCACCTGGGTCAGGCCCAGTTCCTCGCAGGCCAGGTGCAGCATGCTGGGCAGGCTCTGGCCGAACACATGGGTCACGCCATGGCGTATCAACGCCTTGGCGATCAGGTGCGCCACGGTGCCGTGGTTGTTCAGGCCGGGTGCGTTCAAGGGATGCAGCGTCGACATCTTGTCTCCTGTTTATATTTTATAAAATATAGATTAGAGATTTGCGGCCGGTCAATTATTTTATTTTTTATAAAATGTAAAGAAAGAGGGACGTAGACGGTAGAATCGCGCTACGCGGGCCGCTCCCACCAGGGCATGACGCCGCCCGGCCGACCAGGAATACAGGATGACCATCAATTTGGCGCCGATGCAGCGGGAAAACATGACCGCCCGCATCTACCGCGAAATCAAGCAGAAGATCATGATGGGCGAGCTGCGCCCGGGCGACACCATCACGCTGCGCTCGATCACCGACACGCTGGGCGTCAGCCAGACGCCTGTGCGCGAAGCGCTACTGCAACTGGTGTCTGAACGCGCCTTGGCGCTCAGCCCCGGCAAATCAGTCAAAGTGCCCGAACTGACGGTGGCGCAGTTGGAGGAATTGCGCAGCATCCGGCTGGAACTCGAATGCTTCGCGGCGCGGCGCGCGGCCCCGCTTGCCACCCCCGCGCTGATCGCCGAACTGCGCGCCATCCACGCCAGCCTGATGGCAAGCCGCCAGCAGCAGTTGATGGCGCCGGTGCTGGCCCGCAATTTCGACTTCCACTTCGCGTTGTACTCCGCCGCGCAGATGCCTCACCTGTTGTCGATGATCGAAAACCTGTGGGTGCAGACGGCGTCCTACCTGTCCTATCTGTACACCCCGCCGTTCCCCACCCTGCCTGGCGCGCATCCGCACGAAGGCGTCATCGCCGGGCTGCAGGCTGGCGACACCGAAGCCGTGGTGCGCGAAATCCGCCGCGATATCGAAGGCCACGGCGAATTCCTGATCCGCTACCTGACCGAGCACGGGCTGGCGAAGTAGCCCGTGCGCTGCGGCTCAGTCCGCTTCCTGCGCCGTCCCGCTCAGCAGCATCACCAGTTTCAGGTCCGGGTGGGTCGCCAGCCGGAACGTGATCTGCTGGAACGCCAGCTTGCCGTTCCGGGGATGCTGGAATTCACGCAGGCCGCCCTCGCGCTCCACCACCGCATGCCGCGTCCACCAATGGGCGAACACCGGACTCTGGCGGCTTAGCGTATCCAGCAATCCCAGCACCGCCGGTTCGTCCAGGTGGGCGCCGGCGTCCGCACGGAATTCCGCCACGACGCGGCGCGCGCGCTGGTCCCAGTCCACCACCAGTTCGCGCGCGGCCGGGTCCATGAAAATGTAGCGAAGCAGGTTCGGCTCGGGGTCGCGGGTGGGCCAATCGTCGAACAGCTCGCGCAGCGGCTCGTTGTAGGCCAGCACGTTCCAGGCGCGGTCCAGCACGTAGGCCGGCGCGCCGATCGCGTTCACGCATTCCTGCAGCGGGCCGGGCGCCGCGCCCGCGTCGTCGCGGGCATGCTGCGGATCGGCGCAGTCGGCCAGGTCGAACAGGTAGGCCCGTTCGGCGCGCGCCAATTGCAGCACGCCGGCGATGCGCGACCAGACCGAGGGCGACACCGAGACTTCCCGCCCCTGCTCGATCCAGGTGTACCAGGTGACGCTGATGCCGCACAGCTGCGCGACCTCTTCGCGCCGCAGCCCAGGCGTGCGGCGGCGCATGCCTTCAGGCAGTCCGGCCATCTGGGGCGTGATGCGGGAACGGGCGCTGCGGACGAATTCGCCCAGCGCCTGCCGGCGCAACGGGGATCCGTCGTGATGGGCGGCACTGCCAAGGGGGGAAGTAGTCATACCAGGATAAGCAATGGGCTTGTACGTGTATACGGGCCCGCCTATCTTAGCGCCTGCACCGGTTGCTCCGCACCCGCCCACCCAAGGATAGCCATGACCGCCAGTACCCACGACGCCGCCGTCGACCGCCAATTCAGCCCCCGCGCCACCGCCTACCTGACCAGCGCCGTTCACGCCCAGGGCGAAGACCTGCTGCAGATGGCCGGCATTGCCCGCCAGCACCCCGATGCGCGCGTGCTGGACCTGGGTTGCGGCGGCGGCCACGTCAGCTTCCATGTCGCACCCGAAGCCAGGCGCGTCACGGCGTACGACCTGTCGCAGCCGATGCTGGACGTGGTGGCGGCTGAAGCCGCCAAGCGCGGCCTGACCAATCTGGCGACCTGTCAGGGCAAGGCCGAATACCTGCCGTTCGACGACGGCGAATTCGACCTGGTGATGTCGCGCTATTCCACCCACCATTGGCAGGACGCCGGACGCGGCCTGCGCGAAGCCTTCCGCGTGCTCAAGCCCGGCGGCATCGCGGTGTTCGCCGACGTGGTGTCGCCGGGCGAACCGCTGCTGGATACCTGGCTGCAGACCATCGAGGTGCTGCGCGACACGTCCCACGTGCGGGACTACTCGGTGGCCGAATGGACGCGCATGCTGACCGAAGCCGGCTTCACGCTGCAAGGGCTGTCGCCGCGGCGCCTGCCGCTGGAATTCCAGACCTGGGTCACGCGCATGCGCACCCCCGACACGCTGGTGGCGGCATTGCGCCACCTGTTCAGCATCGCGCCGGACGTGGTGCGCGCCCACTTCGACGTGCAGGAAGACGGCTCCTTCACCAGCGACACGGCGACGATCGTGGTGAAGAAGCCGGGCTAAGCCCTCGCGCTGAAATGCCGGGCGGATCCGGCTGCCCGGATCAGCGGGCCCCGGACGGCGACAGCGCCGCCAGCGCGCCCGCCACCCCCAGGCTGCGCAACGATTGCGCCGCCTGCGCCACGGCCCGCACGAAGCGCGGGTCCTGGCCCAAGTCCCCGAACACCGGAACCAACCCCGTCAAGGCTTCAGTCCAGGCCAGCATCGCCGCCGGCCCCGCGCCGGCGCGCGCCGCTGCCTGTTCCAACGCGGCTTCCGCCAAGGCTAGCTCGCGCGCCAGCACCGCGGCCATCGGGTCCTGGATCTCGTAGCGGCGTCCCGCCTGATCGACGCCGCGCAGGCAATGCAGCCACGCCGCCACGGCCAGCGCCAGGCCGGGAATGGGCAGATCCGCCGCCAGCCGCGCGCGCACCGTATCCAGCAGACGCTGCGGCAGCTTCTGCGAACCGTCCATCGCGATCTGCCGGGTCTGGTGCTTCAGCGCCGGGTTCTCGTACCGCGCCAGCAAGCGCGCCTGATACTGCGCCAGGTCCAGCCCGGGCAAGGGCGGCAGGGTCGGCATGATCTCGTCCCGCAGCAGCACGGCCAGATAGGCCTTCAACGCCGGCTGCGCCATCGCCTGGTCCACCGTGGCCCAGCCGGCCATCACCGACAGATAGGCCAGCGCCGAATGCGCGCCGTTCACCGTGCGCAGCTTCAGCGTTTCAAAGGGCGCGGCTTCGGCCACGAAGCGTGCGCCGCCTGCGGTCCAGTCGGGCCTGCCGGCGGCGAAGCGGTCTTCCACCACCCATTCCAGATAGGGTTCGGCCAGCACCGGCCACGCGTCATCCACGCCCAGCGTATCGGAAATGTCGCGCCGGTCGTCGTCGGTGGTGCGGGGCACGATGCGGTCCACCATCGAACATGGAAACGCGCAGGATGATGCGATCCAGTCCGCCAATGCGCGGTCGACCTGCCCGGCGAACGCCAACACCAGGCCGCGCAACAGATGGCCGTTGGCGGGCAGGTTGTCCAGCGACATCAAGGTGACGGGTCCGCGCCCCGCCGCCCGCCGCTGTTGCAGCCCCCACGCCAGATATCCGATGGCGCTGCGCGGCGCCAAGGGCTGCCCCAGGTCGTGCACGATGTCGGGATGGTCCAGGTTCAACCGGCCGCTGGCCGGCTCGTGGCAATAGCCTTTCTCGGTCACCGTGACGCTGACGATGCGCGTGTCGGCGTGCGCGATGCGCGCCAGCACCGCCTGCGGGTCTTCCGGCGCGACCAGGGTCTCCAGCAGGCAGCCGATCACCGCCACCTGCTGGCGCGGCTTGCCCTCAGCGTCGGCGCTGCGCAAGGCCAAGGCATACAGCCCGCCTTGCGGCGCCAGCGCGTCGCGCGTATCGGCCTGGCGCAGCGACACGCCGCAAATGCCCCAGCCGTGGTCCGCGCCCGCATGCAGCGCGGCCTCGTTGACGGCCGCCAGGTGGGCGCGCGCGAACGCGCCCAGGCCCAGATGGACGATGCCCGCGCGCAGGCCGTCCCGGTCATAGCCGGGCCGCGCCACCGCTTGCGGCAGCGCGGGCAAGCGTCGCGGCGACAAACGCGCCGCGCCGGCGGCTACCAATTCCATAGCGTCCCGTCCTGCTGCAAGCGGTTGACGGGCAGATAGGCGCGTTTGTACGGATACCTGGCCGCCAGTTTCTCGTCGATGTCGACGCCGTGGCCGGGCACGTCGCCGGGATACAGCATGCCCTGGTCGAACGTGTACGCATGCGGGAAGACCGCATCCGTCTCGTCCGTGTGGCGCATGTATTCCTGGATGCCGAAGTTGGGCACCCACAGGTCGAAGTGCAGCGCCGCGCCCATGCAGACGGGCGACAGGTCGGTGGCGCCATGGCACCCCGTGCGCACCTGATACAGCGAGGCCAGGTCCGCGATGCGGCGCAGGTGCGTGATGCCGCCCGCGTGCACCACGGTCGTCCGGATGAAGTCGATCAACTGGTTCTGCACCAGGTCCTTGCAGTCCCAGATGGAATTGAAGATCTCGCCCACGGCAAGCGGCGTGGTGGTGTGCTGGCGGATCAGCCGGAACGCTTCCTGGTTCTCGGCCGGCGTCGCGTCCTCCATCCAGAACAGGTTGCAGGGTTCCAGCGACTTGCCCAGGCGACCGGCCTCGATCGGCGTCAGGCGGTGGTGCACGTCATGCAGCAGGTGGTGGTCGAAGCCCAGCTTCTCGCGGATGCGCTCGAACAGCTGCGGCGTGTGGCGCAGGTACTTTTCGGTGGACCAGTCGTGCTCGCTGGGCAGGTCGGCGTCGGCAGGTTCGTAGAACAGGTTGCCGCGGCCCACGCCGTAGACCTTATCCAGCCCCGGCACGCCGCTTTGCGCGCGGATGGCGCGGTATCCCATGTCGGCATAGCGCAGCACTTCGTCCACGGTGTGCTCGATGTCCGAGCCGTTGGCGTGGCCGTAGACCATCACGCCGCTGCGGCTCTTGCCGCCCAACAATTGATACAGCGGCAGGCCGGCCGCCTTGGCCTTCAGGTCCCACAGCGCCGTGTCGACCGCGGCGATGGCCGTCATGGTGACCGGCCCCCGGCGCCAGTAGGCGCCCTTGTACAGGTACTGCCAGATGTCTTCGATCTGGTGCGCGTCGCGCCCGATCAGGCAGGGGATGACGTGCTCGGTCAGATACGCCGACACGGCCAGTTCGCGCCCGTTCAGGGTGGCGTCGCCGATGCCGGTCAGGCCCTGGTCGGTCTCGATTTTCAGGGTCACGAAATTGCGGCCGGGCGAACAAACAATCACGCGTGCGTTCTTAATTTTCATCATGGGTTTCCGTAGAGACGGGAAAAGTGGGCCCTAACCTTCCCAGCCCAGATGGCTGAGGAAGTCGCGGGTGCGGGCGACTTGCGGGTTGTCGAAAATCTGCGTGGGCGGGCCTTGCTCCAGGATGGCGCCGTTCTCGAACACCACCACCCAATTGGCCACGCGCCGCGCAAAACTCATCTCGTGGGTCACGACGATCATCGTCATGCCTTCCTGCGCCAGCTTCTTCATCACGTTCAGCACTTCGCCCACCGTTTCCGGGTCCAGCGCCGACGTGGGTTCATCGAACAGCATCACTTCGGGTTGCATCGCCAGCGCGCGGGCAATCGCCACGCGCTGCTGCTGGCCGCCGGACAGGTTGGCGGGGAAGCTGCCCGCCTTGGCGGCCAGGCCCACCTTTTCCAGCAGCGCCATCGCCCGGGCCCGGGCGGCTTCCGGCGCCAAGCCCAGCACCGTGATCGGCCCCATTGCCACGTTGTCCAGCGCGGACTTGTGCGGGAAGAGCTCGAAGCTCTGGAACACCATGCCCATGCGCTGGCGCACGCGGCGCACGTCGGATTCGGATTCCGGCAGCGCCACGCCGTCCAGCAGCACGCGGCCACCATCCAGTTTTTCCAGCGCGTTGGTGCAACGCAGAAGCGTGGACTTGCCAGAACCGGACGGGCCGATCAGGCACATCACCTCGCCCTTGTTCACTTGCAGCGACACGTCGGCAAGCGCCACGAAGTCGCCGTAGACCTTGCGCACGTGTTCATAGACCAGCACAGGCGGCTGGTCCGCGCCCTTGCGTGCGGCCGATGCGGCCTGCGCCGCCGCCGGCGCCTCTTCCAGGATCATGTCGTTCATTCCTTGACTCCGTATTTGCGATGGATCCAGTCCACCAGCTTGGCCTGGGGATAGCCCATCAGCCAATAGATCACCGCCATCGCGGTCAGCATTTCCAGCACGCGGAAGGTCTGCGCGCGCACCTGCATCGAGGCGTAGGCCAATTCGCTTACCGCGATCACCGACACCAGCGACGTATCCTTGAACAGCGAGATCCAGGTGCTGGCCAGCACCGGCAGGATGCGGCGCCCCGCCTGCGGGATCAGCACCTTGAACATGGCCTGCCGGCGCGACATGCCCATCGCCAGCGCCGCCTCCATCTGGCCCTTGCGGATCGAATTGATGCCGGCGCGGAACGTCTCGGAGTTGTACGCCGACACGTTCAGCACCAACGCCACCAGTGCCGTCGTGACCGCTGAGAACTGCACATCCAGCGCCATCGGCATCACGTAGAACGCCCAATAGATCACCAGGATCAGCGGCAGGTTGCGGAAGAACTCCACGATGGCGACGGCCACCCCGTTGGCGACGCGGTTCGACGACAGGCGCATCAGCGCAAGCACCATGCCGCCGGGCACGGCTAGCGCCATCGTCACCACCGTCAGCATGATGGTCATTGCCGCGCCCTGCAGCAACGCGTCGCGCGAGTCCCAGATGATTCCCCAGTCCAGATTCATGAGCGCCCCAGGTGTGCGTAGCGTTGATACAGCCGGTCCACGCCGCGCGTGACCGGGAACAGGATCACGAAGTACGCCACGATGACGGCGGTGAAGACTTCGATCGGCCGATAGCTTTGCCCCGCGATGGTCTCGGCCTTGTGCATCAGTTCGGGCACCGCGATCACGGTGGCGATCGCCGTATCCTTGATGGCCAGCGTCAGCACGGAACCGAAGGCCGGCAACATGCGGATGGTGGCTTGCGGCAGGATGATCTTCCGCAGCGCCTGGGCGCGCGACATGCCCAGCGCCAGGCCGGCGCGCATCTGGCCCGGCCGCACCGATTCGATGCCGGCGCGGATCACCTCGGCCGAATAGGCCGCGATATGCAACGTCAACGCCACCAGCGCCGCCCAGAAGGGCGCGAAGTTCACGCCCGCCAAAAGCGGGAACGCGAAGTAGATCCAGACCAGCACCACCAGCACGGGGATGGCGCGCATGCTGTCGATGTAGAACACCAGCAGCCCGCGCAGCCAGCGCGGGCCATACAGCCGCAGCAGCGCGATCACGAGGCCCAGCAGGATGCTGGACACCGCCGTGATGGCACTGAGCGCCACGGTGATGCCGAGGCCACCGGCGAAGAATCGCCAGTTCTCGACAAGCGGGGAAAAATCGAAATCCATGGAGTCTCCGTGGAACTGGAAGGCCGACAGCGACGCGCGCGTCAGAACGTCACCATCACTTTCATGGCCTGATGGCGGTCCGCCGCCAGCGCGAACGCGTCGTGCACGCGCGCGACCGGCATCGCCGCCGTCAGCAGCGGCGACACGTCCAGCACACCGCGGCTCAGGTAGTCGACGGCCCAGGCGTATTCGTCCACGAAGCGGAAGCTGCCGATGACGGACAGGCTCTTGACCATGATCTGGTTGAACGGGCATTGCTCGCTGCTGCCGTTCAACGTTCCCACCGTCACGATGACGCCGCGCGGACGCGTCGCCCGGATGCAGTTGGCCAGGCCGGCGTAGTTGCCGGACGCCTCGAAGCAGACGTCGACCGAACCCTTGCCCGCCGCCAGCTCGTCGATCGCGCCCGGATCTCGGGCGACGTTGATGGTGCGCGCGGCGCCCACGCGCGCGCAGGTGGCCAGCGTCTCGTCGACGATATCCACCACGATCACGCGGCTGGCGCCGGCCAGGCGCGCCGCCATCAGAATCAGGGCGCCGATCGGACCGGCCCCCACCACCATCACCGTCTTGCCCAGCAGCGTCCCCGCGCTGCGAACCGCATGCAGCGCCACCGCCAACGGCTCGCCGAACGCGGCCAGTTCGAACGACAGGCTGTCCGGCACCGGCAGGCACTGCTTTTCCTGCACCACCACCTGTTCGCGCATCGCGCCTTGCATGTGCGGATAGCGGCTGGCGCTGCCGAAGAAGAACACGGACTCGCAGTGGTTGGAATCGCCCTGGCGGCAATAGCGGCAGACGCCGCAGGTGCGCGCCGGATCCAGCGCCACGCGGTCGCCCGGGCGGACGGCGGTGACCGCCGCGCCCACCTCCAGCACCTGGCCCGACGCCTCGTGCCCCGGCGTCAACGGTTCACGGATGACGAAGTCGCCTACTTTTCCATGACGGTAGTAGTGCAGGTCCGATCCGCAGATGCCCACCGCCTTGACGCCCACCCGCACTTGCGTGGGGCCGAGCGCCTCGGGCTGCTGTTCGTCCAGGCGCAGGTCCTGGGCGCCATGAATCGCGCAATTCAACATGATGGCCGCCTTATTTCAGGGTTTGCGTCATGCGGCGCTCTTCGGCCGCCAGTTCCGGGTGCATGCGCGCTTGCACTTTGCGCAGCCAGTCCAGGTAGACGGCCTGGTCTTTCGCCACGCCCATGCCCGCGTCGATCGCGAAGATCTTGCTGTCCTGGCAATCGTTTTCTTTGGGGAACACGGCCAGGCCCTTGACCTTCCTGCTGATGTTGGGCCACAGCATGCGGTTCAACGGCGCCACGTCCGAACGGCCGGCCAGAACTTCCTCGATGGGCGCGACCGACCCCGAATTGGTCACGCCGCGCAGCTTGGCGTTGGGGAAGTTCTGCAGCACCAGCGGCTCTTCGCCCGCGCCGGAGAAGTAGGCCATGGTGATGCCAGGCTGGTTGAAGTCTTCGACCTTGGCGGCGTTCGTGAACTTCGGATTCGATGCCAGCCCGAACATGCAGACGCTGGTGTTGGAGAAGGTCACGAAGTCGATGATCTTGGCGCGCTCGGCGTTCTGGTTCAACGGGCCGATCATGATGTCCATCTGGTTGGCGATCAGCGCGGGCACCTTGGTTTCGTGGCTGACCTGCACGGGCACGATCTTCACCTCCAGCAAGCGCGCGAATTCCTTGCCCAGCAGCCACGACGACCCCATCCAGGGTTCGCCCGAACCGGTGGTGTTCTGCACCAGCCAGGGCGGGTTGTTGACCACGCCGACCCGCAGCACGCCCGCCTTGCGGATGGCGTCGATGCGGGGGCTTTCGCCGGCCGCGGGCGGCGTCTGGGCATGCGCCGCGGCCGCGCCCGCCAACAGGGCGGCGGACAGGAACAGGCGGGCTGCTGGAAGGCGCGTGGGGAATCGGGGTTGCATGCAAAGTCTCCTTGAGGGAACCCGGCCCTCCGCCGTCCGAAGGCGGCGCGCCGGGTACCGGCGTGTTTAAGCACCGGCGGTATCGCCAGATCCGCACGCGCCATGCGCGTGCCGGTTGAAAAGGGGAACGGCCGGGCGGCCTACTGGGTCTGTTCGATGATGCGCATTTCGTCAGCGTCCAACGCGGGCTTCATCGTGGCCGCCACCTGCCGCAGCCAGGTCAGGTAGCCGGGCTGGTTCCTGTCGATCGCCAGGCCCACCGGCGAGGCCTTTTCCGTGCTCTGCTGGCAATTGGCTTCGGCGGGAAACACCACCAGGCCGCGCACCTTGTGGTTCAGGCCCACCCATGGCACGCGATTGATCGGCGCGGCGTCGGCGCGCTTGGCCATGATTTCTTCGATGGGCGCGGTGGCGCCGGAGTTGGCCACGGCGCGCAGCCGGGCTCGGGGGAAGCGTTCCTTCACCCAGGCCTCTTCGGCGCCGCCCGTGAAGTACGCGATGGTGATGTCGGGCTGGTTCAGGTCGTCGACCGTCTTGATCCTGGCCAGCTTGTCGTTGCCCGCGCGGCCGAACATGCAGACACTGGTGGCCGAATACAGCACGAAGTCCACCACCTTCAGGCGCTCGGCCGTCTCGGCCAGCGGGCTGATGGTCATGTCGACTTGATTGGCAGCCAGCACGGGAACCTTGGTCTCGTGCGACACGGGCACGGCGGTCAGCTTGACGCCCAACTGGCGCGCATACTCCTTGGCCAGCAGCCAGGCGGGGCCGCTCCAGGCTTCGCCGTTTTTCCCGGACAGGTCCTGGATCAGCCAGGGCGCGTTCTGCAACACGCCCACGCGCAACTCGCCCGATTTGCGGATGGCGTCGATGCGCGGGCTTTGCCCGGGTGCCGGCACGCCAACTGCGCCGCTTTGCGCGGCCGCCGGCAAGGACATCGCCAGCGCCACAGCCGCGGCCAACCGGACCCACCGGGCCTTCGCGCGGCTCCCCTTGTACTGTTGCTGCATTGCCTGTCTCCTGAACTTGAAAGGCCCGGGTCCGGGGCGCGGTTATCTTCCGCGCTCTGCCGGGGGCCGCCTGCCGGTCCGCCTTGCGCTACGGGGTCAACGCCACCCCTGCGCGAATTCACCGATCACGCGCTCAAGGTGGGCGCGCATCGCCTGCCGCGCCGCTTGCGCGTCGCCGGCCACCAGCGCGCTGAAAATGCGCTGATGGTCTTCCTGCGACGCCTGGCGCAGATCCTGCGTATGGAAATGCTGTTCGATCTTTTCCCAGATCGGCCCCTGGGCCTGGTCCCACATCGACGTCACGGTGGCCAACAGCACGCTGTTGCCCGTGGACTGCGCGATGTACAGATGAAAGCGGCGATCGGCCTCTTCATTGGCGGCCTTGTCCATCATCTGCTCGCGCATCGTCGTCAACGCTTCGAAGATGCGGTCCAGGTCGGCGTCGTTGCGGGTCGTGGCCGCCAGTGCCGCGATTTCGGATTCGATCAGGCACCGCGCCCGCAGCAGCTCGAACGGCCCCGCCCCGGCTTCCTGCGCCGCCGGCAAGCGGGCGATGCCGGGCTTGGGCTCACAGACATAGATGCCCGACCCGCCGCGGACTTCCACCACCCCCTGCAGCTCCAGCGCGATGATGGCTTCGCGCAGCGCGGTGCGGCTGACGTCGAAGCGTTCGGCCAGCGCGCGTTCGGCCGGCAAACGCTTGCCGACGGCGAATTCGCCTTGCGCCACCAGGGCCTGGATCTGCGCGGCCAGCCGCACATAGGCGCGGTCCGCCACCGGCTTGCTGGCCGGCTCTTCGGGTTTGGGGATCAGTTGCAGTGTCATGGAGTTCAGAAGTGGTTAGACCAAATCATAAGTGGTTCACCAATTTCCACCATCATGGTTTACCACTATCAAAGTGGTAAACCATTGGTGCGCAAGGTGGCGGCAAGGACGGCGGCGGGGGTCGACAGCGGCGGCCGGAACCCTGTATAGATGGCGGTCCAACAGAACCCCTTCGTGCAGGTAAGGAAGCGCCATGTCCGATACGTCCAAGCAGCCATTGTCCGCCAGCCCCCAAGCGCCGTCGCCCAGCGGCGACGCGCTGACGGCCCTGACCGTCACCGAGGCCGCCGCCCTGATCCGCGAGGGCCGCATCACCAGCGTGGCGCTGACCGAAGCCTGCCTGGACCGCATCGACGCCCACGGCGCGCTCAACGCCTTCATCACCGTCGACCGCGACGGCGCGCTCGCACAGGCCCGCGCCTATGACGCCGCGCGCAGCGCAGGCGGCGCTGCCGCCGCGCCGCTGGGCGGCGTGCCCCTGGCCATCAAGGACAACATCCATGTGGCCGGCCTGCCCAACACGGCCGGCACGCCGGCCTTGAAGCACTTCCGCCCCGCGCAGGACGCGCCCGTCGTGCAGCGCCTGCGCGCCGCCGGCGCCGTCATCGTGGGCAAGACCCACATGCATGAGCTGGCCTTCGGCGTCTCGGGCTACAACACCGCCTTCCCCGGCGCGCATGGCGAGGGCACGCGCAACGCCTACGACCGCAGCCGCATCGCCGGCGGCTCGTCGTCGGGCAGCGGCGCGGCCGTGGGCGCGCGCCTGACGCCCGCCGCCATGGGCACCGACACCGGCGCATCCGTGCGCCTGCCGGCCGCCGTCAACGGCGCCGCGGGCTTCCGCCCGTCGGTCGGCCGGTACGACGGCGCGGGCATCACGCCCATCTCGCACACCCGGGACACGCCCGGGCCCATCGCCAACAGCATGGCAGACATCGCGCTGCTTGACGCCGTGCTGGCGGACGACGCCGAGCCGTTGCCGGACCTGCCGCCCGCCAACGTGCGCCTGGGGCTGGCCGGCGATTTCTGGGCCGGCCTGGACCCGTCCGTGCGCCAGGTCATGGACGCCGCCCTGGCCACGCTGTGCGCGGCCGGCGTGCAATTGGTGGACGTCGACATGCCCGAGCTGGCGGCCGCCAACGCCGCGGTCGGCATGCCGCTGTGCCTGTACGAGCAAAAGCCCGACCTGACCGCCTACCTGCAACGCTACGGCACGGGCGTGAGCTTCGACGAGGTGGTGGCGCAGATATCAAGCCCCGACGTCAAAGCCATTTTCGACGGCCTGATCGTGCCGGGCGTGCTGCCCTTGCCGGACGGCCAGGTGCAGCCGCTCAAACCGCTGTACGACCGCGTCATCGCCGAGCAACGGGATGCGCTGATCGACGTGTACCGGCGCGCTTTCCATGAGCACGCGCTGGACGGCCTGCTGTTCCCGACGCTGCCGATCCTGCCAATGGCCGCCACGCCCGAGGCCAGCAGCTTTGAGAGTTTCAGCCGCCTGGCCCGCAACGTCGACCCCGGCAGCAACGCCGGCCTGCCCGGCCTGAGCGTGCCGGCCGGCTTGTCTGCGGAAGGCTTGCCGGTGGGCGTGGAGATCGACGGCCTGCCGGGCGATGACCGCAAGGTGCTGGCGATCGGCATGATGATCGAGCGTGTCCTGGGGCGCATCGCGCCGCCCCCGGCCATGGCCAGGGCATAAAAAAACCGGCCGCATGGCCGGTTTTTTCGTTGCGCGCGTGCGCCTCACCCCAGGTTCGGGGCCAGCGTCCGCTTCAGGTCCTCAATGGTCCGTCCGCTGCGCTTGGCGTAGTCTTCCAGCTGGTCCTCGCCGATCACGCCCACGTTGAAGTATTGCGACTCCGGGTGGCTGAAGTAGAAACCCGACACGCTGGAGGCCGGGTACATGGCGTAGCTGTCGGTCAGCATCATGCCGATGTCGCCGCCGTCCAGCACGCGGAACATGTCGGACTTGACCACGTGCTCCGGGCAGGCCGGATAGCCGGGCGCGGGGCGGATGCCCACGTACTTCTCGGCGATCATGTCCTCGTTGGACAGGGCCTCGTCGGGCACGTAGCCCCACAGGTCCTGGCGCACGCGGGCATGCAGGCATTCGGCGAAGCCTTCGGCCAGGCGGTCGGCCAGCGACTTCAGCATGATGCTGGAATAGTCGTCCAGCGCGCGCTCGAACTCGGCTTCCTTCTTCTCGATGCCGATGCCCGCCGTGACGGCGAACATGCCGATGTAGTCCAGCTTGCCGGACGACTTGGGCGCAATGAAGTCGGCCAGCGACTTGTTGCTGACGCCTTCGCGCTTGGCGCCCTGCTGGCGCAGGTTGCGGTACGTGAACAGCACTTCGCTGCGCGTCTCGTCCTTGTAGATCTCGATGTCTTCGTCGTTGACGCGGTTGGCCGGGTAGAAGCCGACCACGCCGTTGGCGGTCAGCCAGCGGCCTTCGACGATGCGCTTCATCATGGCCAGGCCGTCGGCGTAGACCTTGCGCGCCTGTTCGCCCACCACCTTGTCGTCCAGGATCGCGGGGAACGGGCCGAACAGGCTCCAGGTCTGGAAGAACGGGCCCCAGTCCACGTACTTCACGATCTCGGCCAGGTCGTAGCTCTTGAACGTGCGGCGGCCGATGAACTTCGGACGCGGCGGCGTGTAGGCGTCCCAGTCGATCGCCGGGCGCGAGGCGCGCGCATCCGCCAGCGGCAGGATCGGCGTGGCCTTGCGGTTGGCGTGGCGGCGGCGCACTTCCTCGTATTCCTGGGCCAGCTCCGACAGATACGTTGCCGACTGGTCCGACATCAGGTTGGTCGCCACGCCCACCGACCGGCTGGCGTCCGGCACGTAGATCACCGGGCCTTCGTAGTGGGGCGCGATCTTGACGGCCGTGTGCACGCGGCTGGTGGTGGCGCCGCCGATCATCAACGGCAGCTTGCGGCTGCGGAAGTACTCGTCGCGCTGCATTTCGCTGGCCACGTACGCCATTTCTTCCAGGCTGGGCGTGATCAGGCCGGACAGGCCGACGATGTCGGCGTTTTCTTCCTTGGCCTTTTCCAGGATCTGCGCGCAGGGCACCATCACGCCCATGTTCACGACTTCGAAGTTGTTGCACTGCAGGACGACCGACACGATGTTCTTGCCGATGTCGTGCACGTCGCCCTTGACGGTGGCGATGACGATCTTGCCCTTGGCGCGCACGTCGCCGCCGGCGGCCGCGATCTGGCGCTTTTCCTCTTCGATGAAGGGGATCAGGTGGGCCACGGCCTGCTTCATGACGCGGGCGGACTTCACCACCTGCGGCAGGAACATCTTGCCTTCGCCGAACAGGTCGCCGACGACGTTCATGCCGTCCATCAGCGGGCCTTCGATCACTTCGATCGGACGGCCGCCGCGGTCGAAGATCTTCTGGCGCACTTCTTCCGTGTCTTCCACGATGAAGGCCGTAATGCCGTGCACCAGCGCGTGCGACAGGCGCTTTTCCACGTCGGCGTTGCGCCAGGTCAGGTCTTCTTCGCGCTTGGCGCCCGACCCCTTCACGGTGTCGGCGAACTGCACCAGGCGTTCGGTCGGCGTGCGCTCGTCGTCGGATTCGGTCTTGCCCACGGGCTCGGGACGGTCCAGCACCACGTCTTCGACCAGGTCGCGCAGCTTCGGGTCCAAGTCGGCGTATACGCCGAGCTGGCCGGCGTTGACGATGCCCATCGTCATGCCTTCCTTCACCGCGTAATACAGAAACACGGTGTGGATGGCCTCGCGCATCGGCTCGTTGCCGCGGAACGAGAAGCTGACGTTGGACACGCCGCCCGAGATGCGGGCGTGGGGCAGGTTGTCGCGGATCCAGCGGGTGCCTTCGATGAAGTCCACCGCGTAGTGGTTGTGCTCGTCGATGCCGGTGGCGACCGCGAAGACGTTCGGATCGAAAATGATGTCTTCCGGCGGGAAGCCCTCTTCCTCGACCAGGATCTTGTAGGCGCGCGCGCAGATTTCCTTGCGGCGTTCCAGCGTGTCGGCCTGGCCCAGTTCGTCGAACGCCATGACGACCACGGCCGCGCCGTAGCGGCGGCACAGGCGCGCGTGATGGCGAAACGGCTCAATCCCTTCCTTCATCGAAATGGAGTTCACCACCGGTTTGCCCTGCACGCATTTCAGGCCGGTCTCGATGACTTCCCACTTCGAGCTGTCGATCATGACCGGCACGCGGGCGATGTCGGGTTCGGAGGCAATCAGGTTCAGAAAGCGGTGCATGCAGGCCACCGAATCCAGCATGGCCTCGTCCATGTTGATGTCGATGATCTGCGCGCCGTTCTCGACCTGCTGGCGGGCCACGGCCAGCGCCTCGTCGTACTTTTCTTCGCGGATCAGGCGGGCGAACATCTTGCTGCCCGTCACGTTGGTGCGTTCGCCCACGTTGACGTATAGCGTGTCTTCGTCGATGTTCAACGGTTCAAGCCCCGACAGGCGGGTCTTGACCGGAATGTCGGGCACGACCCGCGGCGTCAGCGCGGTGACCTTGTCCGCGATGGCGCGGATGTGGTCCGGCGTGGTGCCGCAACAGCCGCCGGACATGTTCACCAGCCCGGCGCGCGCGAATTCCTCAAGCAGCGCCGAGGTGTCGGCAGGCGTTTCGTCGAAGCCCGTCTCGGCCATCGGATTGGGCAGGCCGGCGTTGGGATACACGCAGACGTAGGTGTCGCAGATCTTGGACAGTTCGGCCACGTAGGGGCGCATCAGCGCCGCGCCCAGCGCGCAGTTCAGGCCGATGGTGACCGGGCGCGCGTGGCGCACCGAGTTCCAGAAGGCCTCCACGGTCTGGCCGGACAGGATGCGGCCCGAGGCGTCGGTCACGGTGCCCGAAATCATCACGGGCAGGCGGACGCCGCGCGCCTCGAACACTTCCTCGGTCGCGAAGATGGCGGCCTTGGCGTTCAGGGTGTCGAAAATGGTTTCGATCAGGACGATGTCGATACCGCCGTCCAAGAGACCGTTCAGCTGTTCGATATAGGCGACGCGCAGCTCGTCGAACGTGACGTTGCGGGCGCCCGGATCGTTCACGTCGGGCGAGATCGACGCCGTCTTGGGCTGCGGCCCCAGGGCGCCGGCCACGAAACGCGGCTTGTCCGGCGTGCTGAAGGCGTCACAGGCCTCGCGGGCCAGCTTCGCGGACGCCAGGTTCAGTTCGTAAGCCAGCTCCGGCAGGTCGTAGTCGCCCTGCGCGATGGTGGTGGCGCCGAAGGTGTTGGTCTCGATGACGTCCGCGCCGGCTTCCAGGTACTGGCGGTGGATCTCTGCGATCACGTCGGGCCGCACCAGCGACAGCAGTTCGTTGTTGCCCTTGACGTCCTTGCCGTGGCCGGCGAAGCGCTGGCCGCGGAAATCCGCTTCGCCCAGCTTGTAGCGCTGGATCATGGTGCCCATGGCGCCATCCAGGATCAGGATGCGCTTGCCCAGCAGGCGGGCGAAATCGCCGCCTTGGGTATAGGCTTCGGGCGGGTACGGCAGGCGGGGATACGACACGGGCAGATCCAGCAATGGGTTGGCTTCAGTGGCGAAGCTGTGGCTAAAAAGCAAAAACCACTGAAAAAAACAAGCCCTGATCGTAACAAAACGGGCTCTCCCGCGCCCTGCGGTGATACAGTTTCGGCCCCGAACCGGTGCTTTCGGCGCAATAGGCTGGCAAGAACGCAACACTTGCCCGCCGCGCGCGAAAGGTAAACGGGAAACAGGAAGACGCCCGCCCGGGCTGCCCCGCCGCCCATGAAGCGGCCGGGCAAGCCCCCGCCGTCCAGCCTGTGCTGCCCCCGCAACGGTCCCCATGCGCGCCTTTTTTTGGCGCCCATGGCAGCCCGATACCGGCCAGTTCGTTCGTCAGGAAGTCCATGCATCGCCGCCCGGCCCGACCGGCCCGCTGCGCGTGGGCAGCCTCCCCATCGTGAATGGCCTGCGGGGTCGCGGGCCGCATCGAGGTTACGAAGATGAAAGCCCGCTCCATCCGGCGTTACGCCGGTGCCCTGCTCTGTTCCGCCCCGGCCATCGCCGCCGCCCAGCAAACGGCCTCCGCCCCCCCCGAACTCGACCCGATCACCGTCACCGCCCAGCGCGTGCCGACGGACGGCCGCACGCTGCCGGTGTCCATTTCGGTCATCACCGCCGAAGACATCGCCGCCAGCACCGCCCGCACCATGCAGGACCTGCTGTCGACGCAGGCCGGCATCCACCTGATCAACACCAGCAGCTCCAGCGACAACGCCATCGTCGACCTGCGCGGCTTCGGCATCACCGGCGCCAGCAACACGCTGATCATGATCGACGGCGTGAAGCAGAACACCAACGACCTGTCGGCCCCGGGCCTGGGCGTGGTGCCGCTGGACCAGGTTGAACGCGTGGAAATCGTGCGCGGCAGCGGCTCGGTGCAATACGGCGGCGGCACGACCGGCGGCGTGATCAACATCATCACCAAGTCGGACTTTTCCAAGGAACCGGTGACCGCCCGCGCCACCGCCACCTTCGGCAGCTACGGCCTGCGCCAGTACGACGCCGCCGTCGCGATGAACAACGAGAAAGTCGGCATCGACGCCTACATGCAGTCGCTGCACACCGACGGCTACCGCGACCACAGCGGCGAACGCCGCGAAGGCGGCGGCGCCGGCATCACGCTGCGCCACGACAATGGCTCGATCCGCCTGTACGGCCGCACCACCACGCAAAAGCTGGAACTGCCCGGCCCGCGCCTGATCAACCCGACGACTGGCGAAAACCAGTTCGAGAACGATCCGCGCGGCGCGAAGAACGACGTCGACTACGTCAAGACCACGACGACGACCTTCGGCCTTCAGGTCGAACAGGCGATCGGTGCCGGTACGCTGTACGCCGACCTGTCGACCCGCGAGAAGAAGCTGAACGGCCTGTCGTACGACGGTTTCGGCGACACCCTGCGCGACCAGAAGCTGGAAGAGAACATCGCCAGCGTGCGCTACCGCCTGCCGATCGAAGGCGGCCACAGCATCGTCTTCGGCGCCGACGCCCAGGAATCCAAGACCACCGCGGACCAGAACGCGTACTACGACTTCGAACCGTCGAAGTGGCAATCGCGCCAACACCAGTACGGCCTGTTCGCCGAGGGCCAGATCCGCGCCACCGACAGCACCTACGTGACGGCCGGCGTGCGCCGCCAGTACGCGTCGGACGACCTGGACGTGCTGAGCGGTTCGGGCACCGCCTCCGACCGCGGCAACCACCTGACCGCCTGGCAACTGGGCGTGCGCCAGGACCTGTCCGCCGGTTTCGGCCTGTACGGCAAGGTCGGCCGCAGCTTCCGTCTGCCCAACGCCGACGAACTGCTGTCGGTGCAACAGCCGCTGGCCCCGCAAACGTCCACCGACAAAGAAATCGGCGTGACGTGGCAAGGCGCCGCCAGCAGCGCCCGCCTGTCGTACTTCCGCTATGACCTGACCAACGAAATCCAGTACAACCCGCTGGCCGACGGCATGTGGGGCCCGGGCACCGGCGCCAACACCAACCTGGACCCGACCCGCCGCCAAGGCATCGAACTGGAAGGCCGCACCGCCCTTTCCAGCAGCGTCACGCTGGATGCGAACCTGACCTGGATGGAAGCGCAATTCCGCTCCGGCACGTACGCCGGCGTGGACCTGGCCGGCAAGACCGTGCCGCTGGCCCCGAAGTGGCTGGCCAACGCCGGCGTGACCTGGCGCCCCACGGACGCCTTCCTGTGGAACGTGTCGGCGCAGTACGTGGGCAAGTCCCGCATGGACAACGACCAGGCCAACCAGTTCGACACCGAGCTGGACGCCTATGTGCTGTTCAACACGAAGCTGGCCTACAAGTTCACGCGCAACATCGAAGGCGCCATCGGCGTGAACAACATCTTCGACCGCCAGTACGCCACCTACGGCATCCGCGGCGGCGACGCGTCGTTCCAGATGCTGGGCCCCGTCGCCAACTACAACCTGTACCCGGCGCCCGGCCGCAATTTCTACGCGTCGCTCACGCTGCGCTATTGATCGCGGACATCCGATATAGTCGGCGTACTCCGCTGACGATATCGGCCCCTGCATGACCTTCCCACGCGCCTTTCCACGCATCGCTCCGGGGCTGTTCCTGGCCCTGGGCGCGATGCTGGCTGCGCTGCCGGCCGCCGCTGGCGATTCCCGCATTCAGGTGCAGGACGACAAAGGCCGCGCGGTCCTGCTGGCCGCGCCCGCGCGCCGCGCCGTCACCCTGGCGCCGCACGCCACCGAACTCGTCTACGCCGCCGGCGCGGGCGACCGCCTCATCGCCACCATCCGCGGCAGCGACTATCCCCCCGCGGCCCGGCAATTGCCCATCATCGGCGACGGCACGCAGCCCGACGCCGAGCGCGTGGCCGCCGTGCGCCCCGACCTGCTGATCGCCTGGCAGCCGGCTGCGGCCGAACCGCTGGCGCGCGTCATGGACAAACTGGGCGTGCCCGTCTTCTTCAGCGATCCGCTGACGCTTGCCGCCATCCCCGACGCCGTCGAACGCATGGGCACGCTGTTCGGCACCGAGGCGCAGGCCCGGCCCGCCGCCGCCCGATTGCGCGCCCGCCTGGACGCGCTGACGGCGCGCTACGCCGGCCGCCGCCCCGTGCGCGTCTTCGTGCAAGCCGGCCTGGACCCCATCTACACGCTGAACGACAGCAGCATCGTCAGCGACGCGCTGCGCGTCTGCGGCGGCGTCAACGTGTTCGGGCAGGCGCCCGTCGTCGCCCCGCAGGTCACGCTGGAAAGCGTGCTGGCCGCCCGCCCCGAAGCCGTGCTGGCGGGCATCGCGCAGCCTGCCGACACGGGCAAGAACCTGGCCGCCTGGCAGGCGCTGGGGCTGCCCGCCGCCCGCGCCGGGCATGTCTACGGCATCGACGCCGACGCCCTGTACCGCCCGGGCCCGCGCCTGATCGACGCCGCCGAAGCCATCTGCGCCGACCTGGACCGGTTGCGCTGACCCGCCCGCCGCGACGACGCGATCCGCAAATAGTGGAACGCGGCATTTCACTGAACACGCCTGCCGCGCCGCGGCGTGCTTTATCATTCGCTTAACAAAAATCAGTCAGCCTCCCGCGGGCTCCGCTCTCGCGCCCCCGCCCTTTGAACACCGCCATGACCACACAAGACACCCTCACCATCGCCGGACGCGCCTACTCGTCGCGCCTGCTCGTCGGCACCGGCAAGTACAAGGACTTCGAAGAGACCCGCGCTGCGCTGGACGCCAGCGGCACCGAGATCGTCACCGTCGCCATCCGCCGCACCAACATCGGCCAGAACGCCGGTGAACCGAATCTGCTGGACTACGTCCCGCCGTCGAAATTCACGCTGCTGCCCAACACCGCCGGCTGCTACAGCGCCGACGACGCGGTCCGCACCCTGCGCCTGGCGCGCGAGCTGCTGGACGGCCATGACCTGGTCAAGCTGGAAGTGCTGGGCGACCCGCACACCCTGTTCCCCAACATGCCCGAAACGCTCAAAGCCACCAAGACGCTGGTCGACGAGGGCTTCAAGGTCATGGTCTATTGCACCGACGACCCCATCCAGTGCCGCATGCTGGAGGACATGGGCGCCGTGGCCGTCATGCCGCTGGCCTCGCTGATCGGCTCGGGCATGGGCATCCTGAACCCGTGGAACCTGCGCCTGATCATCGACCAGGCCCGCGTGCCGGTCGTGGTGGACGCCGGCGTGGGCACCGCGTCCGACGCCGCCATCGCCATGGAGCTGGGCTGCGACGCCGTCCTGATGAACACCGCCATCGCCGCGGCCCGCGATCCGATCCTGATGGCCAGCGCCATGAAGAAGGGCGTGGAAGCCGGCCGCGAGGCCTTCCTGGCCGGCCGCATGCCCAAGAAGCTGTACAGCGGCGCGCCCAGCTCGCCCACCGACGGCCTGATCACCGCCGGCCCGGGTTCGGCGAAATGAGCTCCCGCCCGCAGGACGGCAACGCCCGTCCGATTCCCCATGCGCTGACCATCGCCGGCGTCGACCCGTCCGGCGGCGCCGGCACGCTGGCCGACATCAAGGCCATGAGCGCCCTGGGCGCCTATGGCTGTGCCGTCATCGCCGCACTGACTGCCCAGAACACCCAGGGCGTCACCGGCATTTCGCCCGTGCCGCCTGCCTTCGTGGGCCTGCAGATCGACACGCTGTTCACCGACGTGCGCATCGACGCCGTCAAGGTCGGCATGCTGGGCCAGCGCCCGGTGATCGAAATCGTGGCCGAAAAACTGGCCAAGTGGGCGCCGGCGCACGTGGTGCTGGACCCGGTCATGGTGGCCAAGAGCGGCGACCTGCTGCTTGAGAAAGACGCCGTGGGCGCCATGCGCGAAGCCATGCTGCCCCAGGCCACCCTGCTGACGCCCAACCTGCCCGAAGCCGGCGTGCTGCTGGAAGAGCGGCCGGTGGAGACCGTCAAGGAAATGCGCCGCGTGGCCGAGCGCCTGCGCAACAAGCTGGCGCACTCGGGCGAACGCTGGGTGCTGGTCAAGGGCGGCCATCTGCCCGGCAACGAGACCATCGACCTGCTGCACGACGGCGACCGGATGATCGAGCTGCCCGGCCACCGCATCGAAACCGTCAATACCCATGGCACCGGCTGCACGCTGTCCGCGGCGCTGGCCGCGCTGCTGCCGCAGACTGGCGACGTGCCCGAGGCCGCCCGCCGCGCCAAGGCCTACCTGACCGAAGCCATCCGCCACGCGGAACGCCTGTCGGTGGGTTCCGGCCACGGCCCGGTGCACCACTTCCACGCCTGGTGGTGACCGCCGGATAGCCGGCCCCCCTCCCGAGGTTTCCAGCGGCGCTCCCCGGAGCGCCGCTGCCGTTGCGGCGCCCCCGCCGAGTCCGGCGCCGGGCTGTATTCCAGCTGAAACGCCCGCCTGAAACATCTGCCGGCGGGGCCCGGCGTCACAGGACGCTACGAATCGGTACAATGGCCGGCTGATTCCTCTGTTTTTTCCTGACCGTCATGAACGCTTCGACCCTGCCCGACGTAGAACAAGCCCGCTTCAATATGGTGGAACAGCAGATCCGCCCGTGGGACGTCCTGGACGCCAACGTGCTGCAAGCGCTGTTCGATGTTCGCCGCGAACAATTCGTTCCGCCGGCCCTGCGCGCCCTGGCGTTTTCCGACCTGGAACTGCCGCTGGAAATCAACGCGGTGAATACCCGCCAGACCATGCTCGCCCCCAAGGTCGAAGCCCGTCTGGCGCAGGAACTGCAACTGACCAAGTCCGACTGCGTGCTGGAAATCGGCACCGGCTCCGGCTACCAGGCCGCGCTTCTGGGCTATCTGGCGCAACAGGTCACCTCGGTTGAAATCGACAGCCGCCTGGTGACGTTCGCGCAGCAGAACCTGCAAATGAACAACGTCACCAACGTCAAGGTGGAAACCGGCGACGCCCGCAACGGCTGGGGCTCCACCGAATACGACGCCATCCTGGTGACGGGTTCGGTGCCGGTCGTGCCGGACGCGCTGAAGTACCAGCTGCGCGTCGGCGGCCGCCTGGTCGTGATCGTGGGCCAGGCCCCCGTCATGACGGCCTGTCGCATCACGCGCACCACCGCGGCCAGCTTCGAGACGGTGAATCTGTTCGAAACGGTCATCAAGCCGCTGCGCGGCGCCACGGTGTCCCAGTTCAAGTTCTAACCCCCCACCTTGCCGCCTGGCGCCTGCCCCCCACCGGGGCGCGCGCCTGTCAGGACGGCCCGGCGTATCGTTGAAAATCATGCGCGTCCGATTGCTTACGGCTTTACTGGTTTTTACCTCTGCCGCAAGCGTCGGCCCGTCGCCCGTTTTTGCGCAAAACCTGATCCAGGTCTGGCAATCCGCCCTGGGCAATGACCCGTCCTACGCCGCCGCGCGCGCCAATTACCGCGCCGGCCTGGAAAAAGAACCACAAGCCCGTTCGCTGCTGCTGCCCCTGATTTCCGCCGAAGCCGGCGGCGCCTACCAGGAAACGCGCAGCACCCGCGGCCTGGGCGTGTCCTACAGCGGCGGGCGCGGCGTCTGGGACCTGGCGCTGACCCAGCCCCTGTTCGACTGGGGCCGCTGGCAGAACTACGAACAATCCAAGCTGATCGTCGCCGACGTCGAAGTGCAGCTTCAACAGGCCTACCAAGACCTGCTGCTGCGCGTGGCCGACGCCTACTTCAACGTGCTCTACGCGCAAGACACGCTGACCGCCACCGAGGCCGAGAAGGCCGCCGTGGCCGGGCAGCTGGAGTCCGCCAAGCGCAATTTCGAACTGGGCAACGCCACCGTCACCGACACCTACGAAGCGCAGGCGCGCTACGACCTGGTGCTGGCGCAGGAACTGCGCTTGCAGAACGACCTGGACGTGCGCCGCGACGAACTGGCCAAGATCATCGGCACGCCGCCCGGCGCCTTGGCCGAACTACCCTACGGCGTGCAATTGCCGTCGCCGCAACCTGCCCGCGTGAACGACTGGAGCACCCAGGCCGAAGCCTCCAGCCTGGAAGTGCTGCGGGCGCAACTGCTGACCCGCATCGCCGGCCGCGAGATCCAGATCGCCAAGAGCGGCCACTACCCCACCCTGAACCTGCGCGCCACCAGCGGCAGCGCCAGCGACGCTGTCATGCGCAACGCGGCGCCCGGCAAACCCATCGACAACACGATCGGCGTGGTCCTGTCCATTCCCCTGTACGCGGGCGGCGGCGTGTCGTCGCAAGTCACCGAAAAGGTGCAGCTGGAGCAAAAGGCCCGCCACGACTTCGAAACCACGCGCCGCCAGGCCGTCCAGGCCGCGCGCCAGTACTACACCGGCGTCACCAGCGGCCTGGCCCGCATCCAGGCCCTGGAAGCCGGCGAGAAGTCCAGCCGCGCCGCCGTGGAGGCCAACCGCACGGGCTACGAGGTGGGCGTGCGCATCAACCTGGACGTGCTCAACGCCCAGCAGCAGCTGTACGCCACCCAGCGCGACCTGGCGCTGGCGCGCTACAGCACGGTGCTGTCGGGCCTGCGCCTGAAGGCCGTCAGCGGCATCCTGGCCGAGACCGACCTGGAAGCCATCAACCGCCTGTTGCGGAACGCCCGCTGACCGCCTGCGCCCATCTAGGCGGCAAGATAAAAAAAGCGGCCCCAAGGCCGCTTTTTCGTATTCCCCGCACGCCGGTCAGGCGCCCTGGATCTTCTTCACCAATGCGGTGGTCGACCGTTCGAATTCGAACGGGATCGCCACCGCGCGGCCGCCCCAGGTCTTGACCAGCGCGGCTTCCGGCAGCTTTTCCATGTCGTAGTCGCCGCCCTTGACGATCAGGTCAGGCTTGAGCTCGCCGATCAGGGCCTCGGGCGTGTCTTCGTGGAAGGACGTGACGACCGTCACGCAACCCAGCGCGGCCAGCAGCGCGGCGCGGTCTTCCATGCGGTTCAGCGGGCGCTCGGACCCTTTGCCCAGGCGGCGCACCGATTCGTCGGTGTTCACCGCCACCACCAGCGTCGCGCCCAGTTGGGCGGCCTGGTCCAGATAGGTCGCGTGCCCGCGGTGCAGGATGTCGAAGACGCCATTGGTGAACACCAGCGGCCGCGGCAAGCGGCCGGCAGCAGCGGCGGCGACGCATTCGTCGCGGGACAGGACTTTGGATTCGAAGCGGGCGGCTGACATGCGGCGATTATATCCGCCCGCCGGCCGCCAATCCGCCTCAAAAGCCGCCACTGCGGGGCGGCGCCAGGCCTGCCCCGCAGCGCCGCCGGCGATCACGCGCCGGCGAGGATGATCTTCTTTTCCTTGGGCACCACCAGCGCGGTCATTTCCTTGCGGTAGCGGTTCAGGTCCTTCACCGTCTCGAAGCTGCGGTCCATCAGCTTGGACAGGATGTGCAGGATGCGGGTGGCGACCTTCTGTTCCCAGATGCCGTCAAAGCGGATCTGCGTATCCAGCCAGTGCTCCAGCCAGCCCGGCTCCGGCAGGCGGGACTGCACGGTGTCGTTGGGGAACAGGTCCTTGTTCACGTGCAGGTTGGTCGGATGCAGCGCCTGCTGGGTGCGGCCGGCGGACGCCATCAGCACGCCGATCTTCGAGAACGCCACGCGGGCCTGTTCGCTCGTGTCCTGGCCGCGGTCATGCAGCGCGCGGCGCATGTACTGCAGGTAGGCGCCGGCGTGGCGGGCTTCGTCTTGCGCAACGGTCTTGTAGATGGCCTTGATGACGGGTTCCGTGTGCCATTCGGCGGCGCGGCGGTACCAGTGGTTCAGGCGGATCTCGCCGCAGAAGTGCAGCATCAGGGTTTCAAGCTCGGGCGCGGCATCGAATTCGAAACGCACGTTGTGCAGTTCTTCCTCGGTCGGCACCAGGTCCGGACGGAAACGGCGCAGGTACTCGATCAGCACCAGCGAGTGCTTCTGCTCTTCGAAGAACCACACCGACATGAATGCGCAAAAATCGCTGTCGCCGCGGTTGTCGCGCAGGAACATTTCCGTGGCAGGCAGGGCCGCCCATTCGGTGATGGCGTTCATTTTGATCGTCTGGGCTTGCTCGTCCGAGAGCTTGCTGCGATCGAAATCCCCCCAGGGGATGTCGTGGGCCATGTTCCAGCGCACGGCTTCCATGGTCTTGAAGAGTTCAGGATAAAGCATGGTCTGCCCTTGTATTCGTCCCGCTAGTGGGGCGATAGAAATTAATGAATGGCGCGCGCGTCTCTTTCGGCGTGACGCTGCATTCATCCACCGCAGCGCTATTTTTCGCCGTCTCCCGCGAAGCTATGATGACCGTTTCATGAATGAAACATGACAGAGTTCGTCTAGATCATCGCGCCGCCTATCGGGTCAAGGCCCATATTGCGACCCCGATCGCAAGGGCCAACACCCCAACCAGCGCTGCAACCAGCCGATTGTTCTGCTCCTGGGCGCGCCGCAGGTGAATCATCTCGGCCAGCAGCGCAGGCGAGACGTTCGGGCGGCTCAGGTGGTCATGGACCAGCCTGGGCAAGGCGGGCAGCATTTGGGACCACTGCACGGCTTCCTTTTCCAGGCTTTGACGCAGCCCCTTGAATCCGACGCGCTGACGCATCCAGCGTTCCAGATAGGGCTTTGCGGTCTTCCAGAGATCCAGGTTGGGATCGAGCTGGCGGCCCAATCCCTCGACGTTCAGCAACGTCTTCTGCAGCAGCACCAGCTGCGGCTGGATCTCCACGTTGAACCGGCGCGACGTCTGGAACAGGCGGAGCAGCACTTGCCCCAGCGAGATCTCGGACAACGGCCGGTCAAAGTACGGTTCGCAGACGGCGCGCACGGCGCCCTCCAGCTCTTCTTCGCGCGTATCCGCGGGCACCCAGCCCGACTCGATGTGCAACTGCGCCACGCGCCGGTAATCGCGGTGGAAGAAGGCCAGGAAATTCTGCGCCAGATAGTTCTTGTCGAATTCGGACAGCGACCCGACGATGCCGAAGTCCAGCGCGATGTAGCTGCCCAGCGTGGCGGGGCGGTCCGACACGTAGATGTTGCCCGGGTGCATGTCGGCGTGGAAGAAGCCGTCGGTGAAGACCTGCGTGAAGAAGATCTCGACGCCGGTGCGAGCCAGGGTCGGGATGTCGATGCCCGCTGCGCGCATGCGCTCCACCTGGCCCACCGGCATGCCGTACATGCGCTGCATGGTGAACACCGTGGACGCCGTGTATTCCCAGATGACCTCGGGCACGATCAGCATGTCGCCGCGGCCCGACTCGGGGCCGAAATTGCGGCGCAGCTGGCTGCAGTTGGAGGCCTCGCGCACCAGGTCCAGTTCGTCGTGCAGGTACTTGTCGAATTCAGCCACGACTTCGCGCGGCTTCAGGCGGCGGCCGTCGGCGCCCAGGCGCTCGATAATGCGCGCCACGATCTTCAGCAGCGACAGGTCTTTTTCGATGATGCTCAGCATGCCCGGGCGCAGCACTTTCACCGCCACCTCGCGGCCGTCGTGCAGCACCGCGAAGTGCACCTGGGCGATCGAGGCCGACGCCACCGGGTCCACGTCGAACTGCGCGAAGAGCTTGTCGGGCGGCGCGCCCAGCGCCGCTTCGATGCAGGCGGCGGCCTGCGCGGACGGGAACGGCGGCACGCGGTCTTGCAGCAGGGCCAGCTCGTCGGCGATGTCGGCGGGGATCAGGTCGCGGCGGGTGGACAGCACCTGCCCGAACTTCACGAAAATGGGGCCCAGCGATTCAAGGGCCAGGCGCAGGCGCTGCCCGCGCGGCTGGCGCGGCCGGGTGCCCAGGCGGATGACCCGCAACAGGCAGGTGGCCAGCGGATGGTTCAGGCTGGAGAGCACCAGCTCGTCCAGGCCATAGCGCAACGAAACCAGGATGATGCGGAACAGGCGCAGCAAGGGAAACATGGATCAGGCGCCCCGCTTTGCGCTGGCGGCAGCCAGACGGGTTTGCAGCACGGTGGCCGAGCGCGCCAGCGCATCGGCGCGGGCGTTCAGTTCGGCCAGGTCCAGGCGCCACTGCTCAAGCGCCGGACGGCCCGCCAGCACGCCGCTTTCTTCCGCCAGGTATTCGGATACGTTCTCGGCCAGCCGGCGGCCAGCCGTGCGCGCGCCATCGGCAGCGGCGCGGGCGCCGCCCACGATGCGCAGCGCGGCGATATCGCCCACTACGCGGGCCAGGGCGTCTTCCGGGTCCCAGCGCAGTTGCTTGGACAGGTCCGCCACCACCTGCGCCAGCGCCGCGTCGCCCGAAATGTGGGTCGCTTCGGCGAAGTCAGGGGTCTCGCGGTCCGCGCCCAGGCGCGGCAGGGGCAGCTTTTCGGGCGCGACGGTCAGTGTCACGTCGGGCACCACGGCCGGGTCGGCCTGCGCCGCCAGGCCCTCGCTGTCGATCGTCAGGCCCAGCGTGAAGCCTCCCAGCGCGAAACGCACGGTTTTGCCGGCGTGGCGCGCCAGGCGCTCGCGCGCCCAGTCCTCGCGCCGCAATAGGGCGTTGAGCGCGCTTACAGCCAGTCGCGAGGGGGTGGGCAGGAAGGAAAAAGGCAGCATGACGGTCTGCAACGGCCCCGGTGGCCGGGGTTGCCGAAGTTAATGGGTAAATCGGGAGTGTAACGGGTTAGATGGGTGCGTGTTTTGCGGAAGGACATGGAAAAACCGGCCCTTGGAGGGCCGGTTCAAGCAGATGCCTTGCGGCATCCGCAACGGAGGCGGGAATCGGACCCGGCCGGCCAGCCTTAGCTGGCGAGATCCACCGGGATCTGCTGGATGCCGGCCAGCAGCCAGCCGCCGTTCGCCGGCTTGAACAGGTTCCAGACTTCTTCGAAGCGGAAGGCCTCGGCGCCCGGGGCTTCGCGCAGCATGCCGGAGAAGCGCACGCTGGCCAGGTGGCCGTCGGAAACCGTCTCGATGCCCAGCATTTCGGCGTTCAGCAGGACCACTTCGGTCTTGTTGGGCGCGGCGCCGCGCTCGGCCAGTTGCGGCTTGAGCTCGGTGATCAGGTCATCGGTCAGGAAGTCGCGCAGGCCATCGGTGCTGCCGCTGTCCCAGACGGCCTGGATCCGGACGAACTGGTCCTTGGCCTGCTTGAGGAAGTTGGGCGTGTCGAAATCGCCCGGCACGAACCAGTTGTTGTCCTCGCCAGCCTTGGGCAGCACGGCGGGCGGTGCCACCGGGGCGGCAGCCACGGGTGCGGCGGCAGCGGCGGGCGCGGCGGCTGCCGGCTTCAGCGCTTCACGCCACGTGGGCTGCTGTTGCTGGCCCGGCGCATTGTTGGCGCCGTTGAACGCGCCTTGCGTTGCCGTGCGGGGACCCGCGCCACGCAGGCGGCGGATGATGAACATGACGGCGAACACGACCGCGGCGATCAGCAGCGCGGAGCCGAGGAATTCGGCGAACGCGCCCGACAGGCCCATGCTGGACAGCAAGGCGGCGATACCGAGGCCAGCGGCGATGCCGGCGATGGGGCCGAGCCAGCGCGACGCGCCGCTCTTGGCGGCGGCGCCCGCGGCACCGGCCGTGGCGGCACCGGCGGCTGCCGGCGCGGCGGTGGCGCCTGCGGTGTTGTTCGCGGCGGCCGGAGGCGTCGTGGCCTGGCGCTGCTGGGTCACATTGGAGGATTGACGGCCGGAGCTGGCGCCGCCGCCTGCACGGCGGGCTTCGGCGTCAAAAGACGCCGTCACCAACGCCGCGCCGGAGATGGCGATGAGCGCCGCGGCGACAAACCGCGAGAAACAGAATTTGGTCATAGAGTTTGGCTCCCTCGTACTCGCGCCCCCGCTGCCCCGAGCGGCGGGGAGTCCCGCGGACAGCGGGACCATAGTCGCGACTTTTCTTACAGTAATCTGAATGTCGTAAGAATAACGGACAAGACGCCGGCCCACAAGTTCCCCGTGGGGTGACGAAACATCCTATGGACAGGCTGGGTTCAGCCCAGGCGAACGCCCTCGTGCAGCGCGGCGATGCCGGCCGTCAGGTTGAAGTACTGCACCCGTTCCAGGCCGGCGGTGCGCAGCATGTCGGCCAGGGTTTCCTGGTCGGGGTGCATGCGGATGGATTCCGCCAGGTAACGATAGCTGGCCTCGTCGTTGGCGATCTTCTTGCCCAGCCACGGCAGCACGTTGAACGAATACCAGTCGTAGGCGGGCGACAGCGGCTTGGCCACCCGCGAGAATTCCAGCACCAGCAGCTTGCCGCCCGGCTTGAGCACGCGGGCCATTTCGGCCAGGGCGCGGTCCTTGTGGGTCATGTTGCGCAGGCCGAAGGCCACGCTGACGCGGTCAAAGTAGCCCGTCGGGAACGGCAGGCGCTCGGCGTCGCAGACGGCGGTGGGCAGCAGCAGGCCGGCGTCGGTCAGGCGGTCGCGGCCCACGCGCAGCATGGAATCATTGATGTCGGTCAGCCAGACTTCGCCCGTGGGGCCGGCGCGCTTGGCGAAGGCGCGGGCCAGGTCGCCCGTGCCGCCGGCGATGTCCAGCACCTTCATGCCGGGACGGATGGCGGCGCGGCCGATGGTGAAGGCCTTCCAGATGCGATGCAGGCCGGCGGACATGAAATCGTTCATGACGTCGTAGCGCTGGGCGACGGAGTGGAAGACTTCAGCGACTTTGCGGGCTTTGTCGCCTTCCGGCACCGTTTGGAAGCCGAAATGCGTGGATTGCGGGTTGGAATCCGCGGAATGTTGCGATTCGGAGGGGTTTTGCATGGTGAAATTCCCGATATATCGTTCAATGGTAGCCTATCGGGCACCTGGCGGAGGCCGCTGAACCTGCCCCGGCAGCACCCTGCGGTCACATACCTGAAATATTGCGGCCATACTATCGCAATGTTCGCGCCGCGCCGGCGCTCCGAAGCGTGCCAAATTCGCCATGTCCAGCACTATCCTCGTTGTCGAAGACGAACCCGCAATCCAGGAACTGATCGCCGTCAACCTGTCATTCGCGGGGCACAAAGTATTGCGCGCCTTCGACGCCGACCAGGCCCAGACCCTGATCCGCGCCGAACTCCCCGATCTGATCCTGCTGGATTGGATGCTGCCCGGCACGTCCGGCCTGGCCATGGCGCGCAAGCTGCGCAACGACGAGCGCACCCGCGCCGTCCCGGTCATCATGCTGACCGCCAAAGGTTCCGAGCAGGACAAGGTGGACGGCCTGGAGGCCGGCGCCGACGACTACATCACCAAGCCTTTCTCGCCGAAAGAGCTGATGGCCCGCATCAAGGCGGTGCTGCGCCGCCGCGCGCCCCAGCTGACCGACGACGTGATCGACGTGGGCGGCCTGAAACTGGATCCGGTGACGCATCGCCTGTCGGGCAACAGCCAGTCGCTGCAGATCGGCCCCACCGAATTCCGCCTGCTGCATTTCTTCATGACCCACCCCGAGCGCGTGTTCTCGCGCTCGCAACTGCTGGACCAGGTCTGGGGCGATCATGTGTTCGTCGAAGAGCGCACCGTGGACGTCCATATCCGCCGCCTGCGCAAGGCCCTGGAGCCCAGCGGCCATGACGCGCACGTGGAAACGGTGCGCGGCAGCGGCTACCGGTTTACGGCCCAGCTCCCGACGCGGTAAAACTGCCGCACGATGATCTGGCTGCGCACACTTTTCCTGGTCGCCCTGTGGGCGGTGATTTCGCTACTGGCGCAATGGCTCATAGGAGACCCGTTGGGCTGGATCGTGTTTTCGGCCGCGCTGACCGCCATGCTGCTTTGGCGCAGCTGGAGGCTGAAGCTGGTCTCCCAATGGGCCAACCACCCGGACACCTCCCCCCCCGCTTCCGTCGGGCCTTGGGACGACATCCTCGCCCCGCTCTACCGCTATACCCGCGCCCGTGCCCGCGAACTGGCCGAAACCCACGACACCATGCAAGGCATGCTGGCCGCCGCCCAGGCGTTGCCGGACGGCGCGGTCACCCTTAACGCGGACTTCCAGATCGACTGGTGCAACCGCATGGCGCGCCAGCATCTGGGCCTGCGCCTGCCGGCCGACCGCGGCCATAATCTGCTGAACCTGCTGCGTGCGCCGGAGTTCGTGGAATACGCGCATCGCCCGGCCTGGCCGGAGCCGATCCTGGTGCGCCTGGGCCAGAACGGCCAGGAACGCCTGATGATGATGCAGCTGACGGCTTACGCCAGCAATCAGCGCCTGCTCATCACCCGCGACGTCACCCAGATCGAACGCCTGGAGACCACGCGCCGCGATTTCGTGGCCAACGTCTCGCACGAACTGCGCACGCCGCTGACCGTGCTGGCCGGGTTCCTGGAAACGCTTCGCGACATGCCGGCCGACGCGCTGCCCGAAGAGCAGCGCGCGCAGTACATCGACATGATGCACGAGCAGGCCCAGCGCATGCAGGCCATCGTGGAAGACCTGCTGACCTTGTCCACGCTGGAATCTTCGCCGGGCAGCGATCCGCGCGCCATCAACATGGGTGCGCTGCTGCAGAAGGCCCGCCAGCAGATCGAAGCCCTTTCGGGCGGACGCCATGCGCTGGAATGGCATATCGACGAAACGCTGGACGTGCTGGGCGCCGAAACGGAACTGACGTCCGCGCTGTCGAACCTGCTGACCAACGCGGTGCGCTACACGCCCGACGGCGGCACGATCACGGTGCGCTGGGAACGCGACGCCGACGGCGGCGGGCGCTACAGCGTGCAGGACACGGGCATCGGCATCCCCGCCCGCCACCTGCCGCGCCTGACCGAACGCTTCTACCGCGTGGACCGCGGCCGCTCGCGCGCCGTCGGCGGCACCGGGCTGGGGCTGGCGATCACCAAGCACATCGCCATGCGCCACGACGCCGAACTGCTCATCACCAGCGAACCGGGCAAGGGCAGCGTCTTCGCGCTGCGCTTCCCCGCCGAGCGCATCGCCATCGACGGACCCGCGTAAACCTTGCCACGCTGGAACCCTCCGCGCCGTCCGGCGCGGATGGTAAATTCCCGGCCATGCGCATCCTGGTCATCGAAGACGAACCCAAACTGGCCGACTACCTGAAGAAGGGGCTTTCGGAGCAAAGCCATGTCGTGGACCTTGCCCGCGACGGCGTGGACGGCCTGCATCTGGCGCTGGAAGGCGCCTACGACCTGATCGTGCTGGACGTGATGCTGCCGGGCGTGGACGGCTTCGGCATCCTGGCGTCGGTCCGCGCGCAGAAAGACACCCCCATCCTCATGCTGACCGCGCGCGACGCGGTGGAAGACCGCGTGCGCGGCCTGGAAGGCGGCGCCGACGATTACCTGGTCAAGCCCTTCGCGTTTTCCGAGCTGCTGGCGCGCGTGCAGGCGCTGTTGCGCCGCGGACGCTCGCAAGAGCCCACGCTGCTGCGCCTGGCCGACCTGGAACTGGACCTGGCGCGCCGGCGCGCCCAGCGCGGCGGGCGCCGGCTGGACCTGACCGCCAAGGAATTCAGCCTGCTGGCGCTGCTGCTGCGCCGCCAGGGGCAGGTGCTGTCGCGCACCACGCTGGCCGAGCAGGTGTGGGACATGAACTTCGACAGCGACACCAACGTCATCGACGTGGCGGTGCGGCGCTTGCGCAGCAAGCTGGACGACCCGTTCGACGCCAAACTGCTGCACACCGTGCGCGGCATGGGCTACGTGCTGGAGTCGCGCCTGGAACCGCGCCCCGACACGCATCCCGCGCCCCGCCCCGAATGAAGCCGCCGCGCATGCGCTCGATGCAGGCGCGGCTGACGCTGCTGCTGGGCGCCATCGCGCTGCTGGTCTCCAGCCTGGCCGGGGCCACGCTGTTCTGGGCGCTCAAGCGCGAAGTCGAGCGCCAGGAGATCACCGAGGTCAACGGCAAGCTGGAACTGATCGACCATCTGATCGACATGCAGAACAGCGCCAGCGGCCTGCAGGACCTGGCCGCCACCTTCGACGAGATGCGCGCGGGCCAGGGCCAGTTGGGCATCTGGATCGTGGACGCCCAGGGCAAGGCCGTCTACGGCGGCCCCGCCCCCGAAACGCTGGACACCGTGGGCGGCCACCAGGTCGTGCTGCAGGCGGCCGACGGCGGCCGCATGCGCGGCCTGCGGGTCGCCATGAACGACCGCATCCTGCCGGGCGCGCAACTGACCGTGGCGGTCAGCACCCGCACCAGTTCGCAATTCCTGTACGCCTACGGCACCGCGCTCGTGCTGATCTGCGCGTTGTGGGTCGGCGCGACGGTGGTGCTGGCGGCCTGGGCCGTGCGCCGCAGCATGGCCCCCACGCGCCGGCTGTCGGAGCTGGCCGCGCGCATCCAGCCCGACAACCTGTCGCGGCGCCTGCCGCTGGAGGACACCGACCGCGAACTGCACGAGCTGGTGCGGTCGTTCAACCGCACGCTGGAGCGCCTGCAGGCGGCCTACCAGCAGATGGAAGGCTTCAACGCCGACGTGGCGCATGAGTTGCGCACGCCGCTTGCCACGCTGATCAACGGCGCGCAGGTCATGCTGTCGTCACCGCGCGAGGCCGGCGAATTGCGCGACGCGCTGGAATCCAATCTGGAAGAGCTCGAAGACCTGAAGAAACTGGTCAACGACATGCTGTTTCTGGCCCGCGCGGACCGCGGCGAACTGGCCGCCGACCTGGCCCCGGTCTCGCTGGCGGCCGAAGCCCGCCGCGTGGCGGAATACTACGAAGCCATGCTGGACGAGCACGGCGTGCGCCTGCGCTGCGAGGGCGACGCCACCGTGGCCGCGAACCCCGGCCTGGTGCGCCGCGCCTTGGCCAACCTGATCTCCAACGCCATCAAGGCCACCCCCGCCGGGCACGACATCGTGCTGCGATGCTCGGAGTCGCCGGCGGGCGCGCGGGTGGAAGTGCGCAATCCCGGCCGGCCCATTCCGCCCGCCGACCTGCCCCGCATTTTCGACCGCTTCTTCCGCTCGGGGCACACGCGCGCGCCGCGCAGCGAAGGCCACGGCCTGGGCCTGGCCATCGTGCGGGCCATCGCGCAAATGCACGGCGGCGATGTCGACGCGGTGTCTGACGCCCGCGGCACCGTGGTCGGCATCACGCTGCGCGGGCGGGCGGCTTCCAGGAACATTACAAAACCGTAATCCGGGCGACAGAATCGGGTCACCCCCGTTTTCCTACAGTGTCATCACGGCCCCCCTCTTGAGGACTCTCGTGAAAGACACCCTGATCCGCTTTACCCAAGCCGCCGCGCTGGCCTTGCTGGTCGCCGGCGCCGCGCAGGCCGCCGGCGAACACGCCGGCCACGGCATGTCCATGCCGGCCGCCTCGGCGCCCATCGGCAAGCCGGGCAACGCCGCCCGCGCCACGCGCACCATCGATGTCGACATGACCGACGCCATGCGCTTCACGCCCGACCGCATCGAGGTCAAGGCGGGCGAGACCGTGCGCATCAACGTACGCAATTCGGGAAAGATCCGCCACGAGCTGGTGCTGGGCACCGATGCGGACCTGAAGGCGCACTACGACATGATGATGAAGGACCCCGGCATGCGCCATGAAGAGGCGAACGCCGTGTCGCTGGAGGCCGGCAAGTCCGGCCAGATCGTGTGGCGCTTCGACAAGGCGGGCACGGTGTCCTTCGGTTGCCTGGAACCCGGCCACTACAGCGCCGGCATGAAGGGCGCGGTGTCGGTGCTTTGACGCCCGGCGCATGATTCCCATGAGCACATCCCCTCCCCTTGCCCGCCGCCGCTTCGTGCAGGGCCTGGCCGCCGGCGGCGCGCTGGCCGCGCTGGGCGGCTGGCGCGCCGCCTTGGCCTCGCCCGCGTCCGCCGCCGAATTGCGCGGCACGGAGTTCCATCTGGAAATCGGCGAAACGCCCGTGAACTTCACCGGCGCCGCGCGCATCGGCACCACGGTCAACGGCCAGGTGCCCGCCCCCATCCTGCGCTGGCGCGAAGGCGACACGGTCACGCTGCACGTGACCAACCGCCTGCGCGAGCAGACCTCCATCCACTGGCACGGCATCCTGCTGCCCACCGACATGGACGGCGTGCCGGGCCTGAGCTTTCCCGGCATCGACCCGGGCCAGACCTTCACCTACCGTTTCGCGGTGCGCCAGAGCGGCACGTACTGGTATCACAGCCACTCGGGCTTCCAGGAACAGACGGGCCTGTACGGCGCCATCGTCATCGACCCGCGCCGCCGCGATCCCGTCGCCTCCGACCGCGACTACACGGTGCTGCTGTCGGACTGGACGGACGAAGACCCGATGCGGCTCTTCAACAAGCTGAAGGTGATGCCCGAGTACTACAACCGCATCCAGCCCAGCGTCCAGAGCCTGGCCGCCGACGCGCAGGAACGCGGCTGGCGCGACGCGCTGTCCGAACGCCTGATGTGGGAACAGATGCGCATGACGCCGACGGACCTGGCCGACGTGTCGGGCGCCACCTACACCTACCTGACCAACGGCGCGACGCCCTCGGGCAACTGGACCGGCCTGTTCAAGCCGGGCGAACGCATCCGGCTGCGCTTCATCAACGGGTCCGCGATGACGTACTTCGACGTGCGCATCCCGGGCCTGAAGATGACGGTGGTGGCCGCCGACGGGCAGGACGTGCGGCCCGTGGACGTCGAGGAATTCCGCATCGGCGTGGCCGAAACCTACGACGTGATCGTCGAGCCGCAGGACAACCGCGCCTACACCATCTTTTCGCAGGCGATGGACCGGTCGGGCTTTGCGCGCGCCACGCTGGCGCCGCGCGCCGGCATGCAGGCCGAGGTGCCCGCGCTGGACCGCGTGCAGCTGTTGGGCATGATGGACATGGGCATGGCGCACGACATGGGGGGGGCAGGCGGCATGCCCGGCATGGACCACGGCGGCCACGGTGCTTCGGCCGCCGGGCAAGGCGGCATGGTCGAAGTCAAGCACCCCTATCCGACCGAACGCGGGGTCAGCAACTCCATGCTGCCCGACGTGGTGTCGACGCGGCTGGACGACCCCGGCGTAGGCTTGCGCGACAACGGCCGCCGGGTGCTGACCTACGCGGACCTGCACTCCATCCGCGAACCCGAAGACAACCGCGCGCCCTCGCGCGAAATCGAACTGCACCTGACCGGCAACATGGAACGCTACATGTGGTCGTTCAACGGCGTGAAGTTCTCGGACGCCAAGCCCATCGTGCTGCGCTACGGCGAACGCGTGCGCTTCGTGCTGGTCAACGACACGATGATGACGCACCCGATCCATCTGCATGGCCTGTGGAGCGACCTGGAATCGCCCGACGGCGCGTTCCAGGTGCGCAAGCACACGATCACCCTCAACCCGGCGCAGCGGCTGAGCTATCGCGTCAGCGCCGACGCGCGCGGACATTGGGCCTATCACTGCCACCTGCTGTATCACATGGAGGCCGGCATGTTCAGAGCGGTCGTGGTGGAGTAAACGATGACGACTCAACGCAAACTGCTGGGCGCCTGCGCCCTGGCCATGACGCTGGGCGCGTCGGGCGTCCATGCGCAACCCGCCGCGATGGACCATGCCAGCATGCCCGGCATGGATCACGGCGCCATGTCGCCCGCCGCCATGGACCATGCGGCAATGGGGCACGGCGGCGCCCCCGCATCGAACGCGCCGCCAGTCGGCAGCCTGCCGACCAGCGATGGCGCGGGCGAACGCAGCTACGACAGCTACGGCATCCATCCCCACATGATGGACAACGCGTCCACCTGGCAGGTGCTGTTCGACAGGTTCGGCGTCACGCGCAACCGCGACGGCGAAAACGCGCTGGACTGGGATGGCCGCTTCTGGATCGGCTCGGCCACCGACCGGCTGCTGGTCAAAAGCGAAGGCGAACGCGAAAACGGCGGCGGCTCGGACGGCAAGGTCGAAGCCTTCTGGAGCCATGCCGTCTCGCCCTTCTGGAACCTTCAGCTGGGCGCGCGCCGCGACATCGGCACGGGCCCCAAGCGCAACTGGGCCGCGTTCGGCGTCGAAGGCCTGCTGCCCTACAACATCGAACTGGAGACCACCGCCTATGTGGGATCGTCGGGCCGCACCGCGCTGGCGCTGAAGGCCGAGTACGACCTGCTGCTGACGCAGCGCCTCGTCCTCACGCCGGAAATCGAGGCCAGCCTGTACGGCAAGCGCGACCCCGAACGCGGCATCGGATCGGGCCTGTCGACCGGGTCGCTCTCTTTGCGGCTACGCTATGAAGTCACGCGCGAGTTTGCCCCTTACATCGGCGTCTCCTTCGAACGGAAGTTCGGCCAGACCGCCAGCTACGCCTCGGACGCCGGGGCCAGCCGGTCCCAGACCGCCGTGATGGCGGGCGTGCGCTTCTGGTTCTGACGCGGGGCCGCGCCCCTTCCCACCCCTATCCGTGTACGGAGCATCATGAACATTTCCCGCATCACGCGCCGCCTGATCCTTGCCGCGGCCCTTGGCGCCCCCGTCTTCGCCACGGCGCAGACGCCCGCGCGCGTCGAGGTCTGGAAGACGCCCACCTGCGGCTGCTGCGAAGACTGGGTCAAGCACATGCGCGACAACGGCTTCGCCGTCACCACGCATGACGTCGAGGACACCGGCGCCATCCGCCGCAATGCGGGCATGGCGGACTACGGGTCCTGCCATACCGCCGTCGTGGACGGCTACGCGGTCGAAGGCCACGTGCCCGCCAGCGACGTGCGCCGGCTGCTGCTGGAAAAACCGGACGCCGCCGGCCTGGCCGCCCCCGGCATGCCGCTAGGGTCCCCCGGCATGGACGGCCCGGAGTACGGCGGCCGCAAGACGCCGCACGACGTCGTGCTGGTGGACAAGCAGGGCGGCGCCAAGGTCTTCCAGGCGTACCGGTAGGGCCTGGGGGTGGGCAAGCCATTGAAACAATTCATCCACACCGTCTCAATGGCTACTCCTTGCACTGCAGCAAAAATGCGCCACAATAAATAAAACGCATTTCTCACCCACCCCTTGGCAGTCATGGCAAAAATCGTCCTGTTCGAGAACATCCATCCGAGCGCGCGCGCGGTCTTCGAAGCCGCCGGCTACACCGACATCGTCACGCACGCTGCGGCCCTGCCGCCGGCGAAAATGCAGGAAGCCCTGCGTGGCGTGCACGTGGCGGGGATCCGTTCTCGCACGCACCTGGATGCCGCCCTGCTGTCCAGCCCCGACCTGCGCGTCGTAGGCTGCTTCTGCATCGGCACCAACCAGGTCGATCTGGATTCGGCCATGCAGCGCGGGATCCCGGTGTTCAACGCGCCTTTCTCCAACACCCGTTCGGTGGCCGAACTGGTGCTGGGCGAAGCCATCCTGCTGCTGCGCCGGATTCCCGAAAAGAACGCCCGCGTGCATCTGGGCCACTGGGACAAGAGCGCCTCGGGCGCCTTTGAAACGCGCGGCAAGACGCTGGGCATCGTGGGCTACGGCAACATCGGTTCGCAGATCAGCACGCTGGCCGAAAGCCTGGGCATGCGCGTCGTCTACCACGACGTGGAAGCCAAGCTGCCGCTGGGCAACGCGCGCCCCGCCGGGACGCTCAACGACCTGCTGGAGCAGGCCGACGTGGTGACGCTGCACGTGCCGGGCGGCAAGTCCACCGAAAACATCATGAACGCCGAAACCATCGGCCGCATGCGCCGCGGCGCGATCCTCATCAACGCCTCTCGCGGCACGGTGGTGGACATCGACGCGCTGCACGCCGCGCTGAAATCCGGCCATCTGGCCGGCGCCGCGCTGGACGTGTTCCCCACCGAGCCCAAGGGCGCGGACGAACCGCTGGCCAGCCCGCTGATCGGCCTGCCCAACGTCATCCTGACCCCGCACATCGGCGGCAGCACGCAGGAATCGCAAGAGAACATCGGCCGCGAAGTGGCCGAGAAGCTGGTGCGCTTCATGCAGGCCGGCACGACCAAGGGCGCGGTCAACTTCCCCGAACTGCCCTACCTGGAGCCGGCCGGCGCCACGCGCATCCTGCATGTGCACCGCAACGCCCCGGGCGCGCTCGGCACGCTGGACAACCTGATGGCGCAGCACGGCCTGAACATCGTCAGCCAGACACTGCAGACGAAGGGCCAGATCGGCTACGTGATCACCGACGTGGAAGGTCAGGTCGACGACGTGGTGATGACCACGCTGCGCGACCACCCCATCACGGTCCGCTGCGACCGGCTGTAACACCCGGCCGCGCCGGAACGAAAAGCGCCCTTTTTGCGGGGCGCTTTTTTTTTCCTGGGCCAGCGCGGCCCGGCAAGGCAAGGCCGAAGGCCGACACCCACGTCAGGTTCAGGGTCAGGGTTCGGCGGCCGCCGCCATCAGGCATTCCGCCATTTTCTCGCGCACGCTGCCCGCGTCGAACGGCAGGCGGCCGATGATGCCGATCTCGCGGTGGAACGCCTGTTCGTCCAACGGCAGCAGCCGCAGACCCGTCACGTCCAGCCGCCGCAACTGCGGCAGCAGCGCCACGCCCAGGCCGTGGCGCACCATGTTGGCGATGGCCTCGATTTCGTCCAGCTCCACCGCTTCGTGCACGTGGATGCGGTGCTTCTTCAGGAAGATATCCACCACCCGGCCCCCGAACGAGGCCCGGTCGTAGCGGATGAAGGGCTGCGTGGCCAGCAGCTCGCGCCAGGGCGCCGGCGGCATCGCGTCCGGCATGGCCAGCACCACCGGCTCGTTCAGCAACCGGTGCCAGCCCAGTTCCGGCGGCAGGGTGAACGGCGGGCGGATCAGCACGGCCATGTCCACTTCGCCGGCGTCCACCTGCCCCAGCAACGACAGCGACACGCCGGGCACGACGCGTACCCGCACATCGGGGTAGACGGCGCGGAACCGGCCCACGGCGCGCACCAGCAGGTCTTGCTGCACCGAGGCGATGGCGCCGATGCGCAGCAGGCCGCTGACCTGGCCCGCCCCCGCCGTGGTGACCATGCGTTCGGCCATGGCGACCAGCTCTTCCGCCTGCGGCAGCATCTCGCGTCCGTGGGCGTTCAGCACGGCGGCGCGCGCCCCCCGGTCAAAAAGCGCCACGCCCAGGTATTCCTCCAGGCGCTTGATCTGGGCGCTGACGGCCGACTGCGTCAGGCCCAGGTGCGCGCCAGCGCCGGTGAACGTCCCGTCGCGCGCCACGGCGATGAAGGTTTTGAATTCTTTGATCACAATCAATATTTTTGATGCTAAGACACAAAAAATATCGTTTTTCAATCAAAAAAACAATACCTAAACTATGGCTTGGTGTGAGCAAGCCCGCGCTGTGCGGGCCGGCCCGCACGCCGATCACTTTTTTGAATGACCCGGAGTTTTTCATGACCGCCCAAACCAACCTGCCGCCGTTCCACCTGGCCTTCCCGGTCCGCGACCTGGCCGAAGCCCGCGCCTTCTACGGCGAAAAACTGGGCTGTCCGGAGGGCCGCAGCTCGCCCGAATGGATCGACTTCAACTTCTACGGCCACCAGATCGTCGCCCACCTGGCGCCTGCCGAATGCGGCCACAAGGCCACCAGCGCCGTGGACTCCCACAACGTGCCGGTGCGCCATTTCGGCGCCGTGCTTTCCATGGAACAATGGGAAGCCATGTCCAAGCGCCTGATCGACGCAGGCACCGAGTTCGTCATCGAGCCCTACATCCGCTTCAAGGGCGAAGTGGGCGAACAAGCCACGATGTTCTTCCTGGATCCGTCGGGCAACGCGCTGGAATTCAAGGCCTTCAAGAACATGGATTCCTTGTTCGCCAAGTAATCCGCCGCCAGAGGTTCCGCGCCGTTGAACGCTCTTTCAGAAGACCCCCCTTCTCTGGCCGGAACCTCCTGGCGCATCCTGCCCCAGGGGGATCGCTGCCTGATCATTGCCTTCGGCGACAGGATCGACGCCTCGGTCGGCCGGACCTGTCTGGCCGCGGCGCGAAAATTACGCGCCGCACAACTGCCCGGTGTCACTGACGTCGTGCCTTCGTTCGTCGCGGTGGCGGTGCACTACCGGCCCGACGGCCTGGGCAACGGCCCCTCTTCCCGCAGCCTGACGGCAAGCATCGACGCCTTGCTGGCCGAAGGCATCGGCGCCGACGCCCTGGACGGCCGCCAGATCGACATCCCCGTCTGCTACGGCGGCGAACACGGCCCCGACCTGCCCGACGTGGCGCGGGCGGCGGGCGCCACCGAAGACGAGATCGTCGCCCTGCACAGCCAGCCCCGCTGCATGGTGTTCATGCTGGGGTTTGCGCCCGGCCACGCCTATCTGGGCGTGCATGACGAAAAACTGGATATCCCGCGCCGTCCCTCGCCGCGCACCGCGGTGCCCATCGGCGCGGTGGCGGTCGCCAACCGGCAGACCGTGATCTACCCGAACCGGCTGCCCGGCGGCTGGAACCTCATCGGCGCGACGCCGTTGACGATGTTCGACCCCGCCCGCGAGCCTGCCTCCCTGCTTCAACCGGGTGATTCAGTCCGATTCGTGCCGATCAGCCCGCAGGAGTTCGACCGCATCCGGGACGCCCGGCCATGAGCGTGACCGTGATCAAGCCCGGCATGCTGTCCAGCTTCCAGGACCGCGGCCGCGGCGGCTTCCAGCACGAAGGCATCCCGGCCGCGGGCGCCATGGACGAACGCGCACACCGCCTGGCCAACGCGCTGGCCGGCAACACCGGCGATCCGGCCACGCTGGAAATGACCCTGATCGGCCCCACCCTGCGCTTTGACGCGCCCGCTTGTTTCGCGCTGTCGGGCGCCGACCTGGGCGCCACCCTCAACGGCCAGGACATCCCGGCGCACCGCCCGCTGGTGGCCCGCGCGGGCGACATCCTGGCCTCCGGCGCGCGGCCGGCCACGGGCGTGCGCGGCTATCTGGCGGTGCACGGCGGCTTTGCGCTTGCTGCTGTCATGGGCAGCGAATCGACCTACCTGCGCAGCGGCTTCGGCGGCTTCCAGGGCCGCGCGCTGGCCAAAGGCGACCAGGTCCCGCTTCGCGCGGTACTGGACAGCCACGGACTGGACGCGCTGCAATCGGCGCTGTGGGACATCCGCGCCTATCTGCCCGGTACGCTGGGCGGCCAACGGCGCGGCGCCATCCGTTTCCTGGCCGGCATGCACTGGGATGAATTCTCGGCGGCCGCGCGCCAGGCCTTCACGGACGCGGAATTCCGCGTCAGCCCCCAATCCGACCGCATGGGCTACCGCTTGCAGGGCCCCGCGCTGTCGTTGAGCCAACCGCGCCAGATGCTGTCTGAGGCCGCCAGTTTCGGCACCGTGCAGGTGCCCGCGGGCGGCGAAGCCATCATCCTCATGGCCGACCGGCAAACCACCGGCGGCTATCCCAAGCTTGCGCAGATCGCGACGGTGGACCTGCCCGCCCTGGCGCAGTCCGCGCCCGGCCAGTCCCTGCGCTTCCAGGCGATCACGCTGGAAGACGCGCAACGCCTGGACGGCGAGCGCGAACGCGCATTCGTACAATTGCACGAAGCGCTGGAACCCCTGCGCGCCCTGCTGGCCCTGGCAACAAGGAAACCGCAATGACCACCCGCATCGATATGAACTGCGACATGGGCGAAAGCTATGGCGCGTGGACCATGGGCAACGACGCGGCGGTGCTGCAGTACGTCAGCTCCGCCAACATCGCCTGTGGCTTCCATGGCGGAGACCCCGCCACCATGCGCAAGACCGTCGCCGCCGCGCTCAAGCGGGGCGTGGCGCTGGGCGCCCACCCCAGCTTGCAGGACCTGGCGGGCTTTGGCCGCCGCGTGATCCAGATCACGCCGGACGAGGCCTATGACATCGTGGTCTACCAGATCGGCGCGCTGGCCGGCGTGGCGGCTTCGCAAGGCGCGCGGCTGCACCATGTGAAGGCGCACGGCGCGCTGTACAACATGGCGGCGCGCGATGAAGGGCTATCGCGCGCCATCTGCCAGGCGGTCAAGGATGTGGACGCGTCGCTGATCCTGTACGGGCTGGCGGGCAGCAAGCTGATCGACGCGGCCCGCGCGATCGGCCTGGCGGCCGCCAGCGAAGTGTTCGCCGACCGCTCCTATCAGGACGACGGTTCGTTGACGCCGCGCACGCGCCCCGGCGCCATGATCGAAGACCTGGGCGAAGCGGTGGAGCAAGTGGTGCGCATGGTGCGCGAAGGCAAGGTGCGTTCGGTCGACGGGCGCGACGTGCCGGTCGAGGCCGACACGCTTTGCATCCACGGCGACCAGCCCAACGCCTTGCTGTTCGCCAACGGCATCCGCCAGGCGCTGGAGCAGGCGGGCATCGAAGTCCGCACGCCAGTCCGTGACTGAAGTTAAAGCCTGAAGCTAAGGTCTGACGCCAAGGCCCCAGGCTCAGGCCCGGCCGTAGCGCGGCGCCAGGTCTTCCGCGGCCTGTTCGGCGGCGTCGCGGTACGACTGCAGGATGCCCGGCAGCACTTCCACCACGTAGTTGCGCGTCAGGTCCGCCGCGCGCTCGAAATCACGGACGGCCAGCGCCTGCGTGATGCCGTGCGTGTAGATCTGCAGGGTGTTGGTTTCGATCGAGCGCCGGGCCAGCAGATAGCGCAGCGGCTCCACCTGTTCGTAGAGCTTGCTGAGCATGCTGGTCAGCGGCGTATTGCCCGTGTAGCGGGCCCCCGCCAGATAGAACTCGCGCGACGCCGCGATGCAGGCGCGGATATCGCGCTTGGCCACGGCCGCCGCGATGGCTTCGTCATAGCTGCGCAGTTCGGCCACCAGCGGCGCCAGGTCGCGCATGTCCGCCAACTGGCGGATGCAATACGCCTCCAGCTCCGCGCGCAACATGTACAGATGGCGGATCTGCGTTTCGGTATAGAGGGTGACCCTGAAGCCCTTGCGTTGGATATGCGTGACCAGGCCGCTCAGTTCCAGCAGGCGCAGCGCTTCCCGGATCGGGCTGCGGCTGGTGCCGAAACGCTGCTCTAGTTCTTGCTCCCGCAACGGCTGCCCGGGCCGGATAGTGCCATCCACTATCAACTCACGAATCTGTTCCTGAAGGAAATACGGAATCGTGGCGGGCGCTTTGACGTCCAATCGGCTCCCCTTGTACTGCGCGATGCGTGGTTGAGACACCGAGAAGATACTAGAAATCTATTGAAACACAAATAGGAATATTGTTGCAGAGGCGAAATAACCCTCTGCTATGCCCGGCTGGGGATTCAGTCCCAATCGTCGCGGTAGACGAATTTGGGCATCTGCCAATTGAAGCGCAGGGCCAGCAGGCGCAAGGCCAGGCCTACCGCCAGCGCCACGGGCACGGCGGCATTCGCCGACAGGCCCAGCGACTGGCCGCCCAGATACAGCGCCCCGGTCACGACCGACACGCTGGCGTACAGCTCCTTGCGGAACAACAGCGGCACTTCGTTGCACAGCACGTCGCGCAGCACCCCGCCGGCGCAACCGGTGATCATGCCGCTGATCAGCACCACCGTGATCGGCAACTGCATCATCTGCGCCACCTGGCAGCCGATGACGGTGAACGCCACCAGCCCCAGCGCGTCGGCCAGCAGGAACACGCTGCGCAAGCGCCGCATGACCGGCGCGATCAGCGCGGTCAGGATCGCGGCACCGCCCGTCATCCACAGGTATTCGGGGTGGATGACCCATGTCAGCGGGTAGTGGCCCAGCAGCACGTCGCGCAGCGAACCGCCGCCCAGCGCGGTCACGCAGGCGATGATGCACACGCCCATCCAGTCCATGTCGCGCCGGCCGGCCGACAACGCCGCGGTCATGGCTTCGGCCACGATGGCGACCAGGTACAGCGTGTGCAGCAGGGCAGGAGAAATATCGGAGAACATGTAGAAAGGCGGAAATAAGGGGCGGTGATCGGACCGGAACTGGAACCGGACTCAACGTCCGGCAGGCCCCATTGTATTGACCCTGACCTTGCGCAAGCCGCCATTGCCTGCAGGCGCCCCATCCCGTACGCTGGACCGTGCGTTGATATCGATCAATCCCCAAGCCGTATTGCGGCGGGACAATGGGGGCATGCCCTCAGGGGCGGCAACCGCCAGGTTGCCCGGACGCGGGAACCGGCACCCTGGCTTGAACCGGGAGATAACGTATGACACAGCAAACAGGCCCCATCCTATTGGCGACGGACCTGAGCGCGCGGGGCGACCGTGCCCTGGACCGCGCGCTTCAGCTCACCAAAGAACTCGGCACCAAGCTGATCGTCCTGCATGTCATGGAAAGCCATGCCACGCCCGCCCGCCTGACCACGCCGGTCTGGCGGCGCCTGTCGACCGACCACAAGGCCCTGGCCGAACGCGAGCTGGCTGAAGACCTGGCCGCCGCCGACGTGCCGTCCGAAGTCGTCGTCGTGTCCGGCGATCCGCTGGCGCGCATCATGGAAACCGCCGACAGCTTCGGCTGCTCGCTGATCGTCACCGGCATCGCGCGGGACGAGACGCTGGGCCGGCTGCTGCTGGGCACCACCGTCGAAAAGCTGGCCCGCCAGGCACGCCAGCCGGTGCTGGTGGTCAAGACCCGGCCGCGCAAGCCGTACCGCGACGTGCTGGTCGCCACCGATTTCTCGCCCGGCTCGCGCCAGGCCCTGCGCGCCGCGCTGCAACTGGTGCCCAACGCCGACCTGACGCTGTTCCACGCCTATGACGTGCCGTTCCAGGGCAAGAGCCTGCCCGACGACGCCATCACGCGCAGCTTCTACAAGGGCGCCGAACAAAGCGCGCGCGAATTCACGGCCGACACGCCCGAACTGTCCGGGAAGACGCCCCGGATCGTGCTGGAAGCCGGCCAGCCCGAAACCGTACTGTCGGAATACTCGTTCAACCACCGCTCCGACCTGGTTGTGACGGGCACCCACGGCCGCACCGGCATCCTGCGCACCGCCATCGGCAGCGTGGCCGAGCGGTTGCTGGAGTCTCTGCCCAGCGACGTGCTGATCGTCCGGCTGACCGATAAAGAATAAGCGGGCGGGTAAGGAAAAACGGCGTCCGATTCCGGGCGCCGTTTTTTTCGTCCGGACGAAGCGGACCCCGCGGGACGAGCCGGCCCGCCTTATGCCTGGTCGCCCTGCTTTTCCATGGTCTCGATCGTGCCGCGCAGCATCTTCAGCAGCACCAGGCCCGGCAGCGCGATCACCACCGTCACCAGGAAAAAGCCCGGCCAGCCCATGTAGCCCACCAGCGGCGGCGTCAGCGGCCCGGCCAGATAGGTGCGGCCCACCGCCGACAGCGCCGACAGCAGCGCGAACTGCGTGGCGGAGAACCGCTGGCGGCATAGCGCCATCAACAGCCCCACGAAAGACGCGGTGCCCAGCCCGCCGCACAGGTTCTCGATGCCGACACCGGTGGCCATCAGCCACAGGTTCTTGGGGCTGATGGCAATCAGCCAGTACGCCAGGTTGGACACGGCCTGCAGCAGGCCGAAGGCCATCAGCGACCGGTACAGGCCCCAACGCGACATCAGCGACCCGCCGGCCAGCGCGCCCACGATGGTGGCGGCCAGCCCCAGCACCTTGTTCACCGTGCCGACTTCGGTGGGCGTGAACCCCGCCCCGCGGATCAGGAAGGTAGTGGACAGCGCGCCCGCGAAGGCGTCGCCCAGCTTGTACAGCACGATCAGCAGCAGCACCGCCAGCGCGCCGCGCCGGGTGAAGAATTCATGCAGCGGTTCACCGACGGCCTCGCGCAGGTTGCGCGGCGCGCGGGCAACGTGTTCGGGTTCGGGCGCCAGCAGGGTGGCCACCGCGCACAGCAGCATCAGGCCGCCCATCAGCACATAGGTGTAGCCCCAGCCGATCCACTGGTCCGCCAGGATCAGCGCCAGGCCGCCCGAGGCGATCATCGCCAGGCGGTAGCCCATGACCTTGACGGCGGCGCCGGCGCCGCGTTCCTCCTTGCGCAGCACGTCCGTGCAGTAGGCGTCGAACGCGATGTCCTGCGTGGCGGACAGGAAAGCCACCAGCACGGCCAGCATGGCCAGCGGCATGAGCGCCGTCGATGGCGACAGCATGCCCATCGCCATGATGGCCAGGGCCAGCAGCAGCTGCGTCACCAGCATCCAGCCGCGGCGGCGGCCCAGCAGGGGCGGCACATACCGGTCGATCAGCGGCGCCCAAAGGAACTTGATGGTGTAGGCGGTGCCTACAAGGGTGAGGAAACCGATTTCCTGAAGCGGCACGCCTTCCACGGTGGCCCAGGCCTGCAAGGTTCCGCTGGTCAGGGCCAACGGCAGTCCGCTGGCAAAGCCCAGGACCAGCAAGGGGGCCACGCGGGGGCTGGTGTAGACGTTGGATACAGCGGTGATGACGGTCTCCTGGAACGCACCCGAGCGGCGAAACCGGCATCGCGCCGCGGGCTTGCGGCATTTTAGGGCCTGTTCGCCCGCGCCGTCAGGACGTTCGGTGTCGGAATGTCAGGGCGACGCGAAGCGGTAGACCGCCAGCGTGCTGCGCCAGCTGGGGAACAGCTTGACCTCGCGGCCTTCATTGAATGTCGCGCGTTCCAGGATGCGCACGTCCACTTCGCCCGCCAGTTGCTCGAAATCGCGCAGCGTGCACAGGTGGATGTTCGGCGTGTTGTACCACTGGTAGGGCATCTGGCCCGTCACCGGCATGCGGCCGCGCAGGATGGCCCAGCCGTGCGGCCAGTAGCCGAAGTTGGGAAACGACACGATGCCATACCGCGCCACCCGCGCCATCTCGCGCAGGATGTGTTCGGTGCGGTGCATGGACTGCAGGGTCTGCGACAGCACGACGGTATCGAACTGCTTGTCGTCGAACAGCGCCAGGCCGTCTTCCAGGTTCTGCTGGATCACCTCGACCCCGCGGCGCACGCAGGCGATGACGCAGGTGTCGTCCAGCTCGACGCCCGCGCCGCGCACCTGGCGGTGGTCGCGCAGATGCGCCAGCAGCGCGCCGTCGCCACAGCCCAGGTCCAGGACGCGGCTGCCGGGCTCGATCCATCCGGCGATGCGCGCCAGGTCGGGCCGCAGCGCGCTGTGGGCATAGCGGGGGGTCACAGGGGTCATTCGGAACGTCCTTCGGTCGGGGCGGCGGCGGCGCCAAGCCCAAGTTCGCGCGCGATCCGTTCGTAATAGCCGCGCACCACGGCATGGTAGCGCGCGTCTTCCAGCAGGAAGGCGTCGTGGCCATGCGGCGCGTCGATTTCGGCGTAGGTCACGGGGCTGGCGTTCTTCAGCAGCGCGCGCACGATCTCGCGCGAACGCTCGGGCGGGAAGCGCCAGTCCGTCGAGAACGACACCAGCAGGAAATCGGCCTTGGCCGGCGCCAGCGCGCGCGCCAGGTCGCCGCCCGTCGTGCGCGCCGGATCGAAATAGTCCAGCGCGCGCGTGATCAGCAGATAGGTGTTGGCGTCGAAATAGCGGGTGAACTTTTCGCCCTGGTATCGCAGGTACGACTCCACCTCGAACTCGACGTCGTAGCCGTAGTGGTACGCGCCGTTCTCGGCGGGCGCGCGCTGCGCGCGGCCGAATTTCTCGGCCATGTCGTCGTCGGACAGGTAGGTGATGTGGCCGATCATCCGCGCCACCGACAGGCCGCGGCGCGGCACGGTGTCTTGCGCGTAGTAGTCGCCGCCGTGGAAATCCGGGTCGGTGATGATGGCCCGGCGCGCGACTTCATTGAAGCCGATGTTCTGCGCCGACAGGCGCGGCGTGCTGGCGATCACCACGCAGTTGGCCACGCGGTCGGGCAGCGTGATGGCCCAGCTGAGCGCTTGCATGCCGCCCAGCGATCCGCCCATCACCGCCGCGAAGCGTTCGACGCCGAAGTGGTCGGCCACGCGGGCCTGCGCGCGCACCCAGTCTTCCACCGTCAGCACCGGGAACGCGGCGCCCCAGGGCGTGCCGGTGGCCGGGTTGATGCTGGCCGGGCCAGTCGAGCCGAAGCACGAGCCCAGGTTGTTGACGCCGATCACGAAGAAGATGTTGGTGTCCACCGGCTTGCCGGGGCCGACCATGTTGTCCCACCACCCCACGTCGCTGGGGTTTTGCGCCGCCTGCCCCGCCACGTGGTGCGAGGCATTGAGCGCATGGCAGATCAGGACCGCGTTGGTGCGCTGCGCGTTCAACGTGCCGTAGGTTTCCACGGCAAGTTCGTAGGCGGCCAGCGACTGGCCGCTGAGCAAGGGCAGCGGCTCATCGGAACGGATGAAGACGGGTGCGACAAGACCGACGGAACCGGGATCAACGGAGTCGGAAGTCGTGACGGTTGCGGGAACGAACCCGCTGGCCGAATCACCGGCCAAATGTTGGGCAGGAGTGGTCATACGGACCTCTTTAGCTGGATTTATTGGAAGGCGCCCGCAAGCGGATCAGGCAAATCGGCGCCGAAATATGGGTGATGCAATGGGTACTGCGAAAAGAATTCTAGCACTGCTTGCGAACGCGGCCGCAGCCCGTGCGCCGGTGGGACAATAGGCATTGCCGGCGGCGCCCCCGCCCCGACGCGGCGCGCCCCCCCTGACAGGAAGGCTATGGCTCACATCTATCTGGACGAACTTCAACACCTGGCGGCGGCCGGCCTGGCCGCCGCCGGCGCCAACCCGGCGATGGCCGACAGCACCGCCCGCGCGCTGGTCTTCGCCGAAAGCCAGGGCCTGGGTTCCCACGGCCTGTCGCGGGTGCCGTTCTACGCCGGCCACCTGCGAGCGGGCCGCGCCATCGGTTCGGCCGTGCCGCGCATCGTGCACGAGCGCGGCGGCGCGGCCCTGATCGACGCGGGCTCGGGCCTGGCCTTCCCCGCCTGCGCGATGGCGGTGGAGCAAGCCGCCGCGCGCGCCCGCGAACACGGCATCGCCTTCATCGGCGTGACCAACAGCCACCATTTCGGCGAAGCGGGCTACCACCTGGAGGCCTTGGCCGATGCCGGGCAGGTGGCGCTGGCGCTGAGCAATTCGCCGGCCGCCATGCCCGCCTGGGGCGGCAAGCGGCCGCTCTTCGGCACCAACCCCATCGCCGCGGTCTTTCCCCGCCGCAACGGCGCGCGCCTGGTGATCGACCTGTCGCTGTCCCAAGTGGCGCGCGGCAAGCTGATGATCGCCGCGCGCGACAACCAGCCTATTCCGCTGGGTTGGGCGCTGGACGCGAACGGCCAGCCCACCACCGATCCCAAGGCGGGCCTGGCGGGCAGCATGCTGCCCGCGGGCGGCGTCAAAGGCGCGATGCTGGCGCTGATCGTCGAACTGCTGGCCTGCGCATTGACGGGCGCGCACTTCGGTTTCGAGACGGAATCGTTTTTCGTCGACGCGGGCGGCCCCGCCCGGCTGGGCCAGGCGTTCATGGCGATCGACCCGGGCGCGCTGGCCGGCAACAACACCTACCTGGAACGCGTCGAAACGCTCGTCGACGCCATGCTGGACGACGACGGCGTGCGCCTGCCCGGCGACCGCCGCCGCAAGCTGCGCGACGAGGCCGTCAAACACGGCGTGGACATCCCGGACGCGCTCATGGCGCAATTGCGAACGATGGCGGGCGTGGTTTGACGCGTTCGCAGCGACACCCGCCCGGGCCTATGCCCCGGCGCGGGTGAACCACAGCATCAGCGGCGCCAACAGCAGGAACACTACGGTAGACACCAGCACCGCGCCCGCCGCGGTGTCGCCCAAAGGCGTATAGCGCTTGGCGTACATGTAGCTGACCACCGCGCAGGGCATCGCCATCTGCAGCGTCAGCGCACCCGCCAGCACGGGTTCCAGATCCAGCGCCCACACCACGGCCAGCCCTGCCGCCAGCCCGACCCCCAGCCGGATCGCCGCCACCTTGGCCCCGTCGCGCAAGCCGTTGGACGGAATCAGCGCCAGGGCGTGCCCCAGGCTCAGCAGCATCAGCGGCACCGTCACGGCGCCCAGCATGCGGGCCGTCTCGACCACCCATTCCGGTACCGGGATGTGCAGCATGCGCAGCGCCACCGCCACCACCGAGGCCAGCAGGATGGGGCTCTTCCAGCTGCCCTTGGTGTTCACGCCGGGCAGCAGCCGCACGGCGATCGTATGCATGACGAACGAATTCACCGCGAAGAACGCCACGGCCACCGACAGGCCGGCATCGCCGAACGCCAATTGCGAGATCGGCAGGCCCAGGTTGCCGGCATTAGGCAGGAATGCCGTGGGCAGCAACGTGCGCACCGGCAGCTTCCAGACCTTCAGCAGCAACGCGGCGACCCCCGCGCACAGCAGCAGCGCCAGCAGCGTGGCTGCGGCCACGTCGGCCAGCGCGCGGTCGTCCAGGTGGGTCGTGACGAAGGTATGGAACACCAGGGCCGGCGTTGTCACCGACGTCACCAGCGTGGTGATGAACGTGCCGCCGAAGGGAATGTCGCGCTTGCCCCAGAACACCCCAATGCCCACGCAGAACAGCAACGGCAGCATCAGCACGATGGCTGACAGGTAGAACTGGATGATGGCCAACATACGACTATTCCGTCAGAGATAAAGAGTTTGATGCGCCGCGGCATCAATGCTTGCCTGCCAGCCGCCGGCACCGCAGCATGGGGCACCCCCGTCAACTACAGGGCGCCCAGCCCCCCGCCGCCATGACCGCCATCCGCCGCTTGTCCGCGTACCGCCCCTTGTTGCAGGCGTCCTTGCAGGCGCCGTCCCAGCCCTTGTCCGCCCTGAATCCGGCGATCTTGCCGCTGACGTCGCTGTCGGCGCCGCCGCCCCCGAAAGCGCTGTCCGACCGCCAGGCGGCCTGCCTGTACTGGTCGGCGGCAGGCAAGACCAGCTGGGAAACCGCCCGCATCCTGGACGTCAGCGAAAGCACGGTGAACTTCCACTTGCGCAACGCCTGCGCCAAGCTTGGCGTGCGCGGCCGGCGGGCCGCGGTCGTCGCGGCGCTGCGCCAGGGCTTGCTGGATGCCGTCACGGCTTGACGGGCTTGGCCGGGTTGATCACCACCGACCGCAGGAACTCGCGCGCCCGCTCCGCCGGCAGGCTTTCCTGCGTGCCCGCGGCCACCGCTTCGATCAACATGGTGTCGGTCACCCAGACCTTGGCCTGCAACCACCCCGGCTTGCCCATGGCATTGCCGTGCACCTCGATATCCTGCCCGTAAACCGGCCATTCCGTAGGCGCCGGGGCCTGCATGTTGGCGTATAGCGACACCACAAGCGCCCTGCCCAGCGCCTGCCTGGCCACCGGGTCCGCCGCGATCTCCGGCGGCAGCGGGGCCGATCCTACCGCGAACACGGCGTCCCCCACGGTGGCGGTCGCCAGGGTAAAACGCAAGGTATGGGTATCCAGGCGCAAGTCCCGGGTGTCCGTCATGACCCGGTCCGGGAAGGCGGCGCGCACATGGCCGTCCGCCACATCGACTTCCCGCCAGTTGTAACGGGGCGAACACGCGGCCAGCACCAGCGCCAACCCCACAAAGATGCCGGCTTTCTTGAACATGAAACGAAACAGCGATGAAATCGTCATTACCCGAGGACCTGGACGGTCTATCCATTTCAAGGAATCCAGAAATTGTCGCCGATTTCCATGACCCCCGCGCCCGACGGCACCCCTTTGGCCAATTATGTCTGGCCCGCCGCCCCGAATGTGCCCCCGCCGATCACCGGCCCCGGCACGCCCAGCATCTATCTGATGCACGGCCTGAGCGAACACGCCGGGCGTTATGACCGCCTGGCCCGCTGGCTGACCGCCCGCGGCTGGGCCGTGGGCGCGCACGACCATCGCGGTCACGGGCGCTCGGGCGGCCCGGCCGCCACGCTGAGCCACCAGGAAGACCTCGTCACCGACGCCGCCGACCGCCTGCACGCCTGGACCCAGGCCCAGGGCCGCCCGCCCATCCTGCTGGCCCACAGCCTGGGCGCGCTGGTGGCGGTGCGGATCGCCTTGCGCCGCATGGCCGAGCTGGACGCCCTGGTCCTGAGTTCCCCGCCGTTCGTGGTTCACGTGCCACAGTGGGTGCGCCGCACCCTGACCTGGATGTCGCTCCATGCGCCCGACCTGCGGGTACCTCACGGCCTGGCGCCCGCCCGGATCTCACACGACCGGGCGGTGGTGAAAGCCTACCGCTCCGACCCGCTGGTCAGGCGCCGCATGACGGGCAGGTTGGCGCGTTTCGTGGACGAAGGCGGCCAGGAAGCCCTGCGCGAGGCCGGGCTGCTGCCCTGCCGCACCCTGCTGATGGTGGCGGGCGACGATTCCATCGTCGCCGCCGAAGGCAGCCGCCAGTTCGCCCAGCGCGCCCCGGCCGAATTGCTGACGCTGCGCTGGTACGACACCGCCTGGCACGAGATCTTCAACGAGACGGCCCCTATTTCCGATCCGGTTTATGCTGATCTCGACGAGTGGCTGGCCCGCACGGCGCAGGCATTGTCCCTGCGCCCTGTACTGGCTCCCTCGGCACAGGAGGCCGGCACCCCGTAAAATCCGGCGACAGACCCCAACGAGAAGAATCCGTGACTGATACCGCCGCCAACCGCCTCTCCCGCCTAGAGGCCAACCGCTCGCTGCTGACCCAGACGCTGCGAGGCATCGAGAAAGAAGGCCTGCGCGTGGACGAGCAGGGCATCCTGTCCCGCACGCCGCACCCGGCGGGCCTGGGTTCGGCGCTGACCAACGAACACGTCACCACTGACTATTCCGAGTCTCTGCTGGAACTGATCACCGGCACGCACACGGATGTGGACGCGCTGCTGGCCGAACTGGCCAATACCCACCGCCACGTCTACAGCGTGCTGGACCATGAGCTGATCTGGAACCAGTCCATGCCCGCGACGCTTCCCCCCGAAGCGGACATCCCCATCGCCTGGTACGGCAAGTCCAACACGGGCATGCTCAAGCATGTGTACCGCCGCGGGCTGGCCGAGCGCTATGGCAAGACGATGCAATGCATCGCCGGCGTGCACTACAACTTTTCGTTGGCCGAAGACCTCTGGTCCGTGCTGGATACGCAGCCGGGTTCGGTGCAAGACCGCCGTTCGCGCGGCTATATCGGGCTGATCCGAAACTTCACGCGCTATTCGTGGCTGCTGATGTACCTGTTCGGCGCGGCGCCGGCGCTGGCCAGCGATTTCCTGCGCGGCCGCGAGCACCCGCTGGAACGCCTGGGCGACCACACGCTGTACCTGCCCTACGCCACCAGCCTGCGCATGAGCGACCTGGGCTACCAGAACAAGGCCCAGTCGCAGCTCAAGCTTTGCTACAACGACCTGGATACGTTCCTGGGCCGCCTGTACGACGCCGTGACTCAACCCTGGCCCGACTACCAGAAGCTGGGCACGCATCGGAACGGGGAATGGATCCAGCTGAACACGAACGTGCTGCAGATCGAAAATGAGTACTACTCCAGCATCCGCCCCAAGCGCGCCACCGGCCGCTGCGAACGCCCCATCACGGCGCTGACCGAACGCGGCGTGCAATACGTGGAAGTGCGCTGCCTGGACATCGACCCGGATTCGCCCGTGGGCATCGACGCCAGCACCAGCCGCTTCGTCGACGCGTTCCTGCTGTTCTGCACCGCATCCGACAGCCCCTTCTTCCCCGACAACGGCTACTGTCAGCGCAGCGCCGACAACTTCTCGACCGTCGTCAAGGAAGGCCGCAAGCCGGGCCTGACGCTGGACCGCGAGGGCCAGACCGTCACGCTGACGCAGTGGGGCCATGAATTGCTGGACCAGATCGCGCCGTACGCCGCGCTGTTCGATTCCGCACTGGGCGGCAGCGCCTACGCCGAAGCGCTGGACGCGCAGCGCGCCAAGCTCGATCAGCCGGACGCCACGCCGTCGGCCCGCCTGCTGGACTCGCTCAAGCGCAGCGGCCTGTCGTTCCATGACTATTCGCTGCAGCAAAGCCGCCAGCACGCCGAGGCGCTGCGCGCGCAAGCGCTGCCCTCGGACCTGGCGGCAGCTTATGAGCAGGCGGCCGCGCAATCGACACAAGAGCAGCTTCGCATCGAACAGTCGGACACGGTGGATTTCGCCACCTACGTCGCGCGCTACCACGAGGCGCTGAAGGCCCCTCGCAAATAAGGCGTATCGTTAGGGTTTCGGTTCGCGGCGCCTACTTGACCCGGCGCCCGCAACCGCGTCTGTCAATCAGGAGGTTTTTTCCATGCGCCGCACTGCAACATTCTTGCTGGCCTTGGCAGCCAGCATGGCGGGAATCGCCCATGCCGCGCCGCCGGCCATGCAGACCGTGGAATCGGTGGACCTGAAGCGTTACGCCGGCATGTGGTACGAAATCGCGAATTTCCCCATGTTCTTCCAGCGCAACTGCGTGGGAGACACCACCGCCGAATACACCGCGCATGCCGACGGCACCGTGGGCGTGAACAACCGCTGCCGCACCAAGGACGGCGATATCGATTCGGCCTCGGGCACGGCGACCGTCGTCCCAGGCAGCAACAACGCCAAGCTTGAAGTGTCGTTCGCCAAACCGTTCAAGGGCGATTACTGGGTGATCGGCCTGGACCCGGAATACCGCTGGTCCGTCGTCGGCACGCCCGACCGCAAGTACTTGTGGATTCTGTCGCGTTCGCCGCAACTGCCCAAGGAAGAACTGGACAAGGCCCTGGCCTCGGCCAAGGCCCAGGGATACGAATTGGACGAACTGCGCTACACGCCGCAGAAATGACGCGGGCAGCCGGCACCGGTCGCCCTAGCCGGTCGCCCCTCGCCGCTCAGCCCGCGTAGTCGCGCGCCAACCGCAGCACCGTCACGCCGGGCTTCAACTGCCGCAGCGACGGCATGATCAGCGTGCAATGGTCGTAGGGCGTCACGATGGCCTGGCCATCCGCCCAACCGATCACCGAACCCGCCTGCTCCAAGGTTTCAAGCCCCGTCCAGCCTTCCGCGAATCGCAGGTCCATGGACGGCGCGACCACCGCGTCCGTCACTTCCAGCACACGCTGCGCGGCGGGATCGGGCAGCCGCCAGCCGGCAGGCACGTCCGCCGCATCGATTACCCCGGATTCCACCAGCATGCGTGCCACCATGTCGCGCGCCACGTCGCGCGAGGCCAGCTCGCCGTGGAAGCCGCATTCGATCAGCAAGGCGCAGGCGTCTTCGCGCGCCGGGTCGCCGAACTGCGCGAAGTCGCGCATGCGCACGCCGTCCTTGTGGCCCGCGTCCACGATCACGTGCTGCGGCGCCTTCAAACGGCGCGCCAGCGCGATGTTGCGCGGCAAGACGCCCGTCAACAGCAGGGGCGCGCCCGGCTCGTGCATGGAATGCAGGTCCAGCAGCCAGTCGGCGCGCTGCACCCACGGGCGCAGCGCCGCGCCGCGCTGGCGGTCCGGCGTGGTGGGGTTGTCCAAGCGCTCGGCGCTCCAGACGCGGTTCATGTCTTCGGCCACGAAGCGCGAGGCGTCGTGGTTGGCGTGGTCGAACCGGTCGAACGCGTCCAGGTTGCAGAAGGCCAGCGTCAAGCTGCCGCGGCGCGGCGTCACGCCGGCAGCCAGCAGGTCTTTCAGCGCCCAGGCGCCGCAGAGTTCGTTGCCATGCACCAGCGCGGACACCATGAGCGCCCTGCCCGGCACGCCCGAATCGAAATGCCAGACGCCCGGCGTATCGGTGTTGCCGGCGCGCTCGGCGCCGAGGTCGGGAACGGGAAGCTTGAATTCCATGATGATGTCCGCTTGTCTGCCTGGTCTTGCGATGGATGAATGCCTGGAACGGCGGGGTCCGGCTTATTGGGCCTCGATCTTCGCCGCCTTGACCAGCGCGCCGTACTTCTTCGTCTCTTCGGCCTGATACGCGGCCAGGTCGACGCCCGGCTTGGCCACTTCGCCGCCAGCGTCCTGCATCTTGGCGCGGAAGGCCTCGGACTTCAGCGTTTCGTCCAGCACGCCGCGCAGCTTGGCGACGACGGGCTCGGGCAGGCCGGCAGGGCCGTACAGCGCGAACCACAGGTTGATGTCGACGGACTCGAAGCCCGGCGTCGCGGCCAGCGGCGCGATCTCGGGTGCGGCCGGCGAGCGCTTGTTCTCGGTCAGGCCCAGCGCCACGATGTTGCCGCTGCGCACTTGCGGCAGCCCCGAAGACAGCACCAGCATGCCGTAGTCCAGCTGACCGCTCATCAGGTCCGTGACCAGCGGCGACACGCCGCGGTACGGCACGTGCTCGGCGCGGGTGCCGGTGGCCTGGTTGATCATTTCGCCGGCCAGGTGCAGCGTGGTGCCCACGCCGGACGAACCGTAGTTGAACGTGCCGGGTTCGGCGCCACGCAGCTTCTTCAGGTAATCGGCGGCGGTCTTCACGCCGGAATTCTTGCTGGCCGCCAACAACATCGGCTGCGAGGCCACCAGCCCCAGGGCGGTGAAATCCTTCGCGCTGTCGTACTTGACCGCGGTGTTGATCATGCGGGCGATCACCATTTCATTGGTGGAGCCCAGAAAGATCGTGTAGCCGTCGGGGGCTGCGCGCGCCACGCGTTGCGCGCCGATCGTGCCGCCGGCGCCGCCCACGTTTTCCACGATCACGGTCTGGCCCAGGCGCTTGCCCAGTTCTTCGCCCAGCAGGCGGGCGGTCAGGTCCAGGCTGCCGCCGGCCGGGTAGCCGACGATCAGCGACACGCTGCGGGCGGGGTAGTCGGCAGCGGACGCGGCCGGTGCGACGGCAAGGGCCGAGGCGGCACAAAGCGCAACAAGCGCTGCACGCAGCGGATGCAGAAGGGATGTCATGTTTTCTTCCTTGGGGTGCTGGGGGTGGACGGCGTTGCCGTCTCGTTTGAGGTTTAGGCCCACATTTTCATGGGCAGTGCCCGCGCCATCCGTGCCAAAACGGCACATTATGGTGCTTATCCGGCTTGACGATGGCGCCGGCGCGTCAGGCCTTGCGGTTGGCGGTAGCTTCCCAGGCCGCTTCCGCCAGGTCCGTCAGCCGGGCCCGCGGACGGTACAGGCGCACCTCGAAGGCGATCTCTTCGCTGCGCCCGCCCAGCGCGGCCAACGCGCCCCGGCGGCAATCGGCCGCCACCATGGACCACGGCAACCATGCCACGCCCACGCCCTTGGCCACGGCGCCATGCGCCGCATCCAGGGAATCGCTGCGCACGAACGGGGTCAACGCGTAAGGGGTGGCCTCCAGGCGGTCGCCGACGATGCGCTCCATCGCCAGGCCGCCCGTATACGTGATCAGCGGCACCGGCGCGCCGCCGTCCTGAAGCGTGTAGCGGGCGCGCCCGCGCGCGTCCACCTGACTGACGGGCACCAGCTTGTCGGTCGCCAGGGTCATGTAGCGGTAGCGCGCCGGACTGAGCGGCACAGACAGCGCCGGGTGCTCGTAGCAGCAGAGCAAGTCCATCTTGCCCTGCTCCAGCCGCACCACCAGGTCCTGCGCCTTGCCGGTGGACAGTTCCACCTGGGTGCCTTCGGTCAACACTTTGGGCGTGCGGTGGCGCAGCCGGGCGATCCAGTCCGCCACCAGCGTGCGGGCCAGGCTGCGGCCGGTGGCGATGCGCAGCACGGCTTCGCCGCCCGCGCCGGAACTGCGGATGCGGTGGCGCACCAGCCCCATCTGCTCGACGACTTGAGTGGCCGTCTTCAGCAGCGCTTCGCCTTCCGGCGTCAACGTGACCGGCAGGTGCTGCCGTTCGACCAGCGGCGCGCCCGCCCAGGTTTCCAGCGCGCGGATGCGCCGCCCGAATGCAGGATGCGTCACGTGGCGCAGCTCGGCCGCGCGCACGAAACTGCCGGTGCGCGCCAGCGCGATCAGGTCTTCAAGGAGTTTCAGGTCGGCCATGAGGCGCAAGCTTACGCCATCGGCCGGCCGCCGGGTCGCCGGCCGCCGGATCGCCGGCCGCCAGGATCAACGCGCGGCCAGGATCAGCCCGCGGCCAGGCCCATCATCGCCAGCGTGGCCCGGGTCAGGTCGCTGGCCGGGTCTTCCAGTTCGTTGACCAGGTCGAAGTGGTTGCAGTGCGGCGTGGGGATGCGCGTGGACGCGAGGCCCGCGGCGTTCCAGGCCGCTTCGAACGCGGCGGTCTGGTTCTTGAAACCCTGCGTCTCGCCCCCGCCCACGGCCAGCAGCATCGGGCCGGCGCGCTCCGGCAGGTTGAAGATCGGGCTCTGGTGCGCCGCCTGCTCGGGCGTCAACTGCAGCCAGGTGTTCGGCAGGATGTCGCACAGCGGCCGCAAGTCGAACAGCCCGCTCAGCGCCAGCGTGCCCTTGATGACGTCGTCCGGCACGCCATACCGGGCGGGCCAGCCGGGCGCGGCCAGCATGCCGGCCAGATGGCCGCCAGCCGAGCTGCCACCGACATACAGGCGATCGGGGTCCACGCCGTAGGCCGCCGCGTTCCGGTACAGCCACGCCACGGCAGAACGCACTTCGCGCACCACTTCGCCCAGCGTGGCTTCGGGCACCAGCGTGTACTCCAGCGTCGCGACGGCGGCGCCGGCCGCGTTGAACGCCTCGGCCATCACCGGCGCGTCTTCCTTGCGCTGGGCGCGCCAGTAGCCGCCGTGGATGAACACGAAAAGCGGCGCCGGCCCGTGCGACGCGGCAGGCAGGAACAGGTCCAGCCGTTCGTCGTGGCCCATGCCGTATCGCAGGTCCAGCACGGCGGGACGGCGCGCACGCACCCGCGCCGACGACTCGGCGTAACGCCGCACGCAGGCGTCGAAATCCGGCACCGATCCGCGGGCGTTGTATTGGACTTCGCGCTCGGCGATGGTGGGGAAGAAAAGGTCGATGTTCATGTCATGCATGGCGGGCCTGCGTGTCGGGCTGCGAAATGATCCGCTCGATGAACTGCGCGGTTTTGCGGTAGTGCGCCGCCAGCATGGCGACCGAGGCTTCGACGTCGCGCGAGATCGCGGCGTCAAGCAACTGGCGGTGCTCGTCGTCGACATTGCGCTCCGGCCCGTAGGCCGTGGCGCCGGCGCGCGCCGGACGGCGGTAGCGCTCGGTCTGCGCGTAGAGCTGCGTGGACAGGTCCAGCAGCCAATGCGACCGGCATGCGCCGATCAGCGCATGGTGGAAATCCAGATGGCGCGCTTCAAGCAGCGCTTCCAGCTCTTCGGAAGGCGGCTGCGCCTCGCCCGCGCGCTGCGCGGCCAGCGTCAACGCATGATAGGCGCCGACCAGCCGCGCTTCCCAGGCATCGTCGGCGTTGGCCAGCGACCGCCGCAGCGCATCGCAATCGATCAGGATGCGGGTTTCACAGGCGTCCCACATTTCCTCGACCGACAGGGGCGCGATGCTGAAGCCGCGCGACGTCGTGTTGATGACCATGCGTTCGCTGCGCAGGCGGTTGAGCGCCTCGCGGATCGGTGAAAAGCTGCTGCCGTAGCGTTGCTTGAGCAGTTCCAGCCGCAGGGATTGCCCGGGTGCGAAAGCGCCGCTCATGATGTCGCGCCGGAGCAGGCGGTAGACCTGCTCGGACAGCGTGATTTCCTCTACTTCGGCATTCCCGTCCGATCCGGCGTCGTCCTGGCGGGAAGCTTTGATTCTTGGCTTCAACATGCTCTCCAGATGTCGGCGGATTGCCCGCCGGCCTGCGTGCAGGCGGGTCATTCTACCTGCGTCATATCCCCAGATACCGCTGCGCCAGCTCCGGCTGCGCGGACAGCTCGGCCGGCCTGCCCGACCACGCCACCCGGCCCTTGTCCACGATGTAATGGCGGTCGACGAGCAGGGCCATTTCAGGCAGGTTCTTGTCGATGACCAGGATGGTCTGCCCTTCGCCTTTCAGGGCGCGCAGGCAGCGCCAGATCTCTTGCCGGATCAGCGGCGCCAGCCCTTCGGTGGCCTCGTCCAGGATCAGCAGCTTGGGGTTGGTCATCAGTGCGCGGCCCACGACCAGCATCTGCTGTTCACCGCCCGACAACGTGCGCGACGATTGCGCGCGGCGCTCTTTCAACCGCGGAAACAGCGCGTAGACGCGTTCCAGGTCCCAGCCGCCCGCGGCGGCACGCGCCGTGGCCACCAGGTTTTCTTGCACCGAAAGCGAACCGAACACGCGCCGCCCTTCGGGCACCAGGCCCACGCCCAGCCGCGCCACGGTGCTGGGCGCGGCCTTCCCCAGCGTCTGGCCGCGGAACTGCACCGTGCCGCCGGTCGCGGGCAGCATGCCCATCAGCGTCTTGATGGTAGTGGTCTTGCCCATGCCGTTGCGGCCGATCAGCGAGATCACTTCGCCTTCGCTGGCCTCGAACGACATGCCGAACAGCACTTTGCTGGACCCGTAGCCGCCGGTCAGCCCGTCAACCTTCAACATGCTCTTCTCCCAGATAGGCCGCGCGCACCTCTGGATGGCGGCGCACCTCGTCCGGCGTGCCGCTGAACACCACGCGGCCGTAGACCAGCACGCTGATGCGGTCGGCCAGGGCGAAGACGGCGTCCATGTCATGTTCGACCAGCAAGATGCCGTAGTCGCCTTTCATGCCTTGCAGCAACCGCGTCATGCGCGCCGATTCCTCGGGCCCCATGCCGGCCATCGGCTCGTCCAGCAGCAGCAGCCGCGGCGACCGCGCCAACGCCACCGCCAGCTCCAGTTGCCGCTTCTCGCCGTGCGCCAGGTCCGCCGACCGCACATGGCGGCGGTCTTGCAGGCCTACATGCGCCAGCCACTGCATCGCATCGGCCTTCAGCGCCTCGTCATGGCGCGGATTGGTCCAGGCCTGGAAGGCCCGCCCCCCCTTGAGCATGCGCGACAGGATCACGTTTTCCAACGCGGTGTACTCGTGGCAAAGCTCGGTGATCTGGAACGACCGGCCTAGCCCGAGGCGCGCGCGCTCGAAAGCGCGCAGCGCCGTGACGTCCTGGCCGTTCAGGTGGATGCTGCCCGAGTCCGGCCGGATTTCGCCGCAGATCTGCGCGATCAGCGTCGACTTGCCGGCGCCATTGGGGCCGATGATGGCGTGGATCTCGCCCGCCCGCACATCCAGGTCCACGCCGTTGGTGGCGACCACCGCGTCAAAGGCCTTGCGCAGCTGCGTCAGCCGCAAAAGAACGGTGCTTTCGTCAGTCGGCATGACGCGTCTCCAGCAGTTTCCCGAACAGGCCTTTCTGGCCCCACAACACCACCAGCACCAGGATCGGCCCCATGTACAGCAGCCAGTGCTCGGTCAGGGACGACAGCATCTGCTCCAGCCCCAGGAACACCGCCGCGCCCGCGATCGGCCCCAGCAACGTGCCCACGCCGCCCAGGATCACGATCGCCATCAGTTCGCCGGACTTGGTCCACGCGGCCATGTCAGGCGTGACCAGCCCCGCATAGTTGGCCCACAGCACCCCGGCCAGGCCCGTGCCCACGGCGGACAGCACAAAGGCGATCAGCCGGTACGGCGTCGGTGCCACGCCCAGGTTCACCGCGCGCCGTTCGCTCTGGCGCAGCGCTTGCAGCACCATGCCGAAGCGCGAATTGGTGACACGGATACAGAACAACGTCCACGCCGTCAGCACCGCCAGGCACACGTAATAGAACACCGTCGGGCTTTCCAGATTGATGCCCGGCAGCACGTTGCGCTGCGGGATCATCAGCCCGTCGTCGCCGCCATAGAACTGCAGCGACACCAGCACGAAATACACCATCTGGCCGAACGCCAGCGTGATCATGATGAACTGCACGCCGCGCGTGCGCAGCGCCAGGTAGCCGAAGATCCAGCCGGCCAGCGCGCAGACGGCAAGCGCGATCGGCCACACCACCAGCGCCGCGTTGCTGCCCGCCCAGCCGAAGATCGGCCCGGCCTCGGCGGTATGGAAGGCGATGATGCCCACCGCGTAGCCGCCTAATCCGAAGAACATGGCATGGCCGAAACTGACCATGGCGCCGTACCCGATCACCAGGTCCAGGCTGACCGCCGCCAGCCCGTAGATCAGAAAGCGCGTCACCACGCCGATCAGGAACGGCGAGCCCGAGGCCAGCGCCGCGGCCGGCAGCAGGATCAGCACCACCAGGCCGCCCAAGCCCCATCGGGCGCGATTCGAAAGTGTCTTTGCCATCATCATCCCCGCGCCGGAAACAAGCCGCCCGGCCTGGCGATCAGCACGATCGCCATCAGCACATAGATACTGGCCGACGCCATGCCCGCCGCCAGGGGGTCCGCGGTGGCAGGCGAAAACACCGTGGACAGCAGCTGCGGCAGGAAGGCCCGCCCCAGGCTGTCCACCATGCCCACCAGCAAGGCACCCGCCAGGGCGCCGCGCACGGAACCCACGCCGCCGATCACGATGACCACGAAGGTGGTGATCAGGATACGTTCGCCCATGCCGATCTCGACCGCCAGCAACGGCGCGGCCATCACGCCCGCCAGCCCGCACAGCACGGCACCCAGGCCGAACACCAGCGTGTAGAGTTTGCGGATGTCGACGCCCAGCGCGTCCACCATTTCGCGGTCGTCGGCGCCCGCGCGGATCAGCATGCCGATGCGCGTGCGGTTGACCAGCCACCACAGGCCCACCGCCACCAGCGCGCCGATCGCGATGAACGACAGGCGGATCACCGGATACTGGAAGCCTGGCGCCAGCGTCACGGCGCCTTCGAGAAACGGCGGGATGCCCACCAGCGGCGGACGCCGGCCGAAGATCAGGCTGACCGCTTCGTTGGAGAACAGCAGCAACCCGAAGGTGGCCAGCACCTGGTACAGGTGGTCGCGCTTGTAGAGCTTGCGGATCACCAGCACTTCGACCGACACGCCGTACAGGCCCGCACCCATCAACGCGGCCAGCACGCCCGCCAGGAAGGACCCGGTGGTGCCGATGGCGTAGGCCGCGCAATAGGCGCCCACCATGTAGAAAGACCCATGCGTCAGGTTCACGACGCCCATGATCCCGAAGATCAGCGTCAGTCCGGCCGCCAGCATGAAAAGCATGGCGCCGAACTGCAAGCCGTTCAGCAACTGTTCGAACAGAAGCGTCATGATGGCATCTTGCAGAATTGGGCGTAGGCGTCCTTATCGTCGGACACCAGCTTGCGCACAAGGTGCGGCGACAAGGTGCCGGCGCTGTCCTTCTCGATGCGCATCAGGTAGAGGTCCTGGACGGGATGCTGGTTGGTGTTCATGCTGAACTTGCCGCGCAAGGACGTGAAATCGGGCTTGCGCAGCGCCGCGCGGAATTCCGCCGCTTTCGACAGGTCGCCGCCCGTGGCCTTCAGGCCTTCGCCGATCAGGCGGGCGGTGTCGTACGCCTGCATCGCATAGTCGGTCGGCACGCGGCCGTAGGCGTCCTTGAACGCCTTCACGAATGCCTTGGACTGCGGGTTGTCGAAGTCCTGCGACCAGATGCCGGTGGTGTACGACCCGGCCGACGCGTCGCCCGTCGCCTGGATCATGCGCGCATCCATCGAGAAGCTGGGCATCAGCATCGGAATGGTCTTGTTCAGCCCGGCCGCCGCGTATTGCTTGACGAAGTTGATGCCGGTGCCGCCCGGGTGGAACTGGTAGATGGCTTCGGGCGCCAGCGAGCGCACGCGCGCCAGTTCCACCGAGAAGTCGGACTGGTCCAGCTTGGTGTAGATCTCGGCCACCACCTCGCCCTTGTAGGTGCGCTTGAAGCCTTCGATCGCGTCGCGGCCGGCCTGGTAGTTGGGCGCCAGCAGCACCACGCGCTTGTAGCCCAGCTCGTTGGCGGCCACGCCGCCCGCCGTGTGGAACGCGTCGTTCTGATAGGACGCCACGAAATAGTTGGGGTCGCACTTTTCACCCGCGAAGTTCGACGGGCCGGGATTCAGGCTGACGTAGAAGGCGCCCGACTTCACCACGCTGGGCACGACGGCGGCCAGCACGTTCGAGAAGTTCACGCCGGTAAAGAGCTTCACGCCCGATTGCAGCAGGCGGTCGGCCGCCTGCTTGGCGTTGGCCGGCTTCAGGCCGTCGTCTTCGATGACGAGCTGCACCGGCACGCCGCCCAGCTTGCCGTCGCCTTGCTTGATGGCCAGATTGAACGCGTCGCGCTCGTCTTCGCCGATGTAGCCCGCCGGCGTGGACAAGGTGGCGATGAAGCCGATCTTGACGGGCTCCGCCGCCTGCGCCGCGCCCATGGCGGCCATCGCGCCCACTGCGGCGGACAACGCGGCGGCCGTGCGACCCATTTTCTGTTTCTTGATCATGTTTTTCCCCTTGAAGACTGCGTGGCCCGCCTGGCGGCCGGGCCCGATTGCCTGTTGCGCTAGACCGCCACCACCGGATGGCGCAGCGTGCCGATGCCTTCCACGCACGCCACCACCACGTCGCCCGGCCACAGCCATTCCTGCGGCTTGCGGCCCGCCCCCACGCCTTCCGGCGTGCCGGTGGCGATGATGTCGCCCGGCTCCAGCGTGATGCCGGCGCTGATGTCCGAAATCAGGAACGGCACCTTGAACAGCATGTGCCGCGTGTTGGAGCCCTGCTTCTTTTCGCCGTTGACCGTCAGCCACAAGTCCAGCACCTGCGGATCCGGGATCTCGTCGGCGGTGACGATGCAAGGGCCGAACGGCGCGTAGGTGTCCTGGCCCTTCGAATAGATCCACTGGCCGGCGCGGCGGCAGTCGCGCGCGCTCATGTCCAGCATGACGCTATAGCCGAACACGTAAGACAACGCGTCGGCCTCGGCCACGCGCGAAGCGCGCCGGCCCATGATGACGGCCAGCTCCACTTCCCAGTCCAGCTGCTGCGTGATCTTGGCGTTGTGTTCGATGGCGTCGCCCGGGCCGATGACCGTGGTGGGCGGCTTGGAGAAGATCACCGGCTGCTTGGGCAGGTCGGCGGACGTGTCCAGCGTGCGGCTGGATTCCGCCACGTGCTCCACGTAGTTCAGGCCGATGCCGAAGATGTTCTTGCGCGGACGCGGGATCGGCGCCAGCAGCTTCACGTTTTCCTGCGGCAGCGCCGTGCCCACCGGCCAATTGCCGCGGTACGACTCCATCAGGCGGCTGGCCTGCGCGACCGCCACGGGGCCCAGGTCGATGAACGCCAGCATGTCGTCGGGCAGGTCCACACCGCCGGCGCGGCCCAGCAGGGCCAGGTCCACCACATAGCCCTCGGCCAGCGCGCCAAGGCGTGCGGCGGCGGTGGGATGAGCGCGAAAAGTCACCAAGCGCATAGGAACTCCATAGATTCAGGACGAGTTGAGGCAGGCGCGCGGGACGGCGCCCGCGCGGCGGATGAAAATTCGAAAGGGGTCGGGCGACGCTAGATCAGCACTTGATGGCCGTCGTTTTCCTTGAGCGCTTCTTCGCGGTAGAGCGCCAGCGACCGCATCACCGGCAGGTCGTGGAAGCAGAACAGGCAGGCGTCGTCGTTGGAGGACAGGTTGGCGTGTTCGTGGATGGCCCAGGACGGCACGCAGAAGATGTCGCGTTCGGTCCAGTCATGGCGTTTGCCGTCGATGATGGAAAAGCCGCTGCCCTTGGCCACTTGATAGAGGAAGCTGCCCGTGTGCCGGTGCGCCTTGGTGTGTTCGCCCGGACGCAGCAGCTGCATGCTGGCGCCGATGGTGGGCATGACGGGGCCGCCGGTCGCGGGGTTCACGTATTCCAGCAGGATGCCGTCGTACGGGCTGCCGGCAGTGGTGCGCGCATAGCGGCGCAGCGCCTCGTAGGTGGGTTCCCATTCATACTTGAACAGCGGCGAATAAGGCTTCGTCCAGCCGGATACCTGCGGCCGCAGCGCCGCATGACCCCAGGCCGCGCTGGTGTCGTCCACCGGGTAGGTCACCGCCTGGTTCAAATCGGGATGCACGGCGTAGAAACCGGCTTCCAGCGCGTTGACCAGCGGAATGTCCAGGCCGTCCTGCCAGATACAGGTGGTGCCGTCTTCTGCCACGCCATGCTCGTGCCAGGTGCCGTTGGGCGTCAGCACGAAATCGTTGGCGCCCAGTGTCATCTTGTGGCCGTCGACCACGGTGTACGCCCCCCGCCCTTCCATGATGAAGCGCAGCGCCGAATGCGAATGCTTGTGTGCCGAGGCCAGTTCCCCGGGCTGCATCACCTGCAGGCCCGAATACAGCCAGCCCACGGCGGCCGCCACGTCGCGCCGGCCGGGATTGTTCAAGTAGATGACGCGACGGCCCGCTTCTTCGGGCGACACCAGCTCGGCCGAGCGGAGCACATGGCCGCGCAATTCCTGGTAGCGCCACACCACCGGCACCGAGGCCGACCGCGGCGCCCAGGGCTCGATCTTGTTCGCCACCGTCCACAGCGCGCCCGTCTCCAGGCTCGCAAGCTCCTGGTAGTAGGCGATGCGCTCCGGCGAGTCGGCCACATTGGCGCGGCCTGCGGTGTCTTCGCGGTAGGCGTCGTACCGGTTCGATTCCATCCCTTGCCCTCTTTTTATAAAAATCAGAAGATTTTCGAAAATAATAGAGGCGAGGCCGGAATCGGGCAATCTCCACGCGCTAGGGGTTTTCCCGCCGGGTGAAATTTTGTTGGTGCGGCGTCAAAAAATACTGTACAAAAACACAGTGCGACGTGATACATTTCGCTCGCCCGTAAAACCGTCGTCCAGGAGAATCCTGTGTCCGAAGCCGCTCATCTTGTTCAGTACATCGTCGTTCCCTACCGCGCCGCCGCCAACGGTGTCGCGCCAGGTGAAATCCGTCCGGCCAGCAGCGAATTCGGAGCCATCCGGATCGCCAATTCCATGGCCTCAAAATTCGCGGGGGTCGCGGCCTATGAAGTGTGGATCGACAAGGAAACCGGCGACATGGAATCGCCGCGCATCCTGACGCAGATCGGCACGGTGCCGTCGCTGGACGATTGATGCCTCCCGCCCGTTCAGGGATGGACGGGCACCGTCACCACGTTGTTGCGGCCGGCCGCCTTGGCGCCGTACAGCGCCTTGTCCGCCTGCAGCAGGAACCGGTCGATAGGCACGGGACCGCTGTCGGGCCCCGCATGCGCCAGCCCGAAGCTGGACGTCACGCGCAGCGCGATGCCGTGGTCCAGCCGCATCGGCGTGCTTTCGATGCTGGCGCGCACGCGCTCCGCGATCCGCTGCACATCCTGCACCGGCAGCCCTAGCAACAGGATGGCGAACTCTTCGCCCCCCAGCCGCCCGAACAGGTCGCCGTCGCGCAATAGCGCCCTGACCCGTGCGCCGAATTCTTCCAGCACCTGGTCGCCCGCCTGATGGCCATGCTCGTCGTTGACGCGCTTGAAGTGGTCCAGGTCCATCATCAACACCGAGGCCTGGACGCCCGCGGCCCGCGCGGCAAGCGCTTGTTCCGCCCGCTGATGGAATGCCCGCTTGCTCAAGGCGCCTGTCAACGCATCGACGTTCGCCGCCCGGTCCAGGCGCCGCAGCATGTCGTTGCGCGACGCGTTCAGGCTGGCCACGACAAGCGGCGCGATCGCCAGCAGCGTGATGCCTAAGCGCAATGACACCGCCGCGCTCATGAAGTCGCTCAAATGCGGCAACGGCACCCAGCCCGACGACACCGCCGTCATCTTCCACACGCAGAGCGACATGGTGATCAGCGCGGTGCCGAACACGTCGTAGGTCAGCGCGCACCAGATCAGGGCCGGCACCGGAAACGCCAGCGCGCCCGGACCGCCGATCACGACCGCGGCGAATACGCTGGCCACCACCGACAGGATCGGCAAGCCATGCAGGACGGCCTGCCGCAGGCTTCGGCCGCGCCAGCCGGACTTGCGACGCAGGCCGGGTCCGGACAGCGGCAACGACATCATCACCGGCAGCACGATCATGTTGTTCGCCAATTCCGTCGTGAACCAATAGGCGGCGCCGGACGCGAGGTCGCGTCCGAACATCACCGGCGCGACGCCGGCGCCCGCCACCATCGACGCCGCCGCCGCGACGATGCACACCAGGAAGAGGTGGAACATGGCCCGGGGCTGGCGCAAGTCCAGCCCGGCGCCGTCGACGTGGCGCGCCAGATAGCAGCCGGCCGCCACGCCCGCCAGGTTGGCGGCGGTCAGCCATAAGGTCAGAAGGACGGCGCCGCCGGTCGCGAAGTCGGCCACCAGATAGCCCAGCGCCGCGGCGATCCAGCCATAGGGCGACGCCAGGCGCGGAAACCGCAGGAACAAGCCCAGCAGCACGGCATTGGCGGGCCAGAACGCCGCCAGGAACCCCAGCGGCCGCGTCAGGATGCCGAACAGGCTTGCGGCCAGCACCACGCAGAACACGACCGCAGCCGCCCCTGCCGCCGACACCACGGAAGACCGGGCCTGCAAACCGCCGAACACCGCTTTGGGATCGCCCCTCATGTGTCTGGTTTCCCGCCTGCACTCAAGACTCTGGACGGCCGGGCATCCGCCGCCGCGCCTGCCGTGATTCTTATATCGTGCGCCGGCGCGGCGTGTCCATCAAGTAATACGCGCGGGGGGTGCCAAAAAGGGATGGATGGAACGGGGATGGTCGCAGATTTGCGGCATACCATGCCAATTCCCGCCAACGGCGCCGCCCACGCGTTCGTAAAAGACCTTGTCGACCACGTTGTTTGCGTAAAGCGTCACGGTCCAGCTGGGGTCGAACCGGTATTGCGCCATCAGGCCGACCGCGGCGTAGCCGGGCTGCGTGAATTTGTACGGGCTGGCCGTGCCGTTCGGCGCGTAGATCGATCCCGCGAACTGAACCGCAAATCCATCCGCGGACGCCTCCGGTATATTGGCGCAGCTTTCCATTGATGCGACTTCCCACCCGACCCGGACGGCCCTTCCGATGTTCACATTCTTCGCCCGCCTTGCCCGATTCATTCCTGCCGCATTGACGCTGGCGGCATTGGCCAGCCCCGTGGCCCACGCCGCGCAGCGCATTGTCTATGCCGGCACGCTGGATGGCGCCGGCGAGGTCGTGATGGAACTGGATGCCCAAGCGGCCGACAACGGCGTGCTGACCGGCCGCTACTTCCATCCGAAGGCCGGCGTCGACATTCCCCTGCACGGCACGGAACAGGCATTGGCCGAGCCGCCGCCGAACTGGAAATCGTCACGCGGCCAGGCTACCGCGGGCGCGCGGTCCGAAGCGCCGCCCGCCGCAGCCACCTGGCAAGGCACGCGCGATGCCCAAGGCTTTCGCGGCAACTGGACCGATGCGCGCAGCGGCAAGCAGAGCGGCTTCACACTCCGGCGCGTCGCCGAATACGACGCCAAGCCCTCCGTGCCGGGCGTCATCCGCAACGGCGTCCTGACCTATCCGGACATCAACGCTGCAACGGCCCCCTACGACACCCTGAAAATGGCCGGACACGCCGAACCCGTCGGCGAAGAGATCCGCCACGGCGCGGTCGCCTACCGGATGTGGCGCGACCCGCGCACCCAGTTTCCCTACCCGCGCCTGAGCCGACATCCCGACGAACAGGTTGTCCAGCGCGTCAACCATCTGCTGCAACAGCGCCACTGGCGTAAAAGCCTCGGCGCGCTGCAGTGCATGGCCCAGGCCTACACCAGCGACATCCCGAACAGCGGCACGCTGGGCAATTACGACGAAGAAGCCATCGCCGTGCCCTGGGTGTCGCGCGCCCTGATGACGGTGACCGAACGCGGCAGCCTGGATTGCGGCGGCGCCCATCCCTTCAATCATTTCGAGCCCTACACCTACGACCTGCTGCGCGGCGAACCCCTGGACTGGAACCGCGTCTTCGACGCCTATGTCTCCGGCCAGGACGGGCGCCTTCAGGCAAGCCCGACCCTGCTGGCAATCGTCTCCGCCACGCAGCGCACGTTGGCCGCCGCCGAAGCCGAGGGCCACACCGAAGACTCGTCCAAGGACGGTTGCTACACCCTGTGGCCCGACTACCTTGCCCTGGGCGCCGAGGCCCCCGGCGCGCTCAGCCTGTCGGTGTCCGGCGTGGGCCATGCGTCGGGCGTCTGCCTCGGCACGCTTGCCCGGGTGCCGTTCGCGGACCTGGCGCCGCATGTGAAGCCGGGCGGGCAGGCGTACCTGACGACGGATTAAGCGGCATTTGCTCCGGCGGGCCGATGGCCGTAAGCCCGCCGGAGCTCGGCCGCAACGATAAAAACAACGAATCAGGATATTCACCGCATGAACGAAGACATCCAGGCCGAATTCCAGCCGCTGCCCACGAACCTGCTGGAACCCATGCAAACGCGGCGCGCCGAGGCGGACGAAGCCATCGACGTCGCGCACATGGGCCGATGGCTGCAGGCGTTCGTCGAAGAAAAGGCGCATGAGTACCAATAGGAACGCCCGACCTTCCCCACGCCAGCCCCCGGCGCGGGGCGCGTCAGCACACCCCGGGGGCCGCCGAAGCGGCGCGCCGTTGCCGCGGGCGGCGGCGTTCGTGTTCTTGTGTGGACTGGCGGCCTTGTTTTGGCGGGTGCCTGTCGCCGTGGGGCTGGGCTACCTGGCGCTGAGCGCGCTGACGTTTGCCGTCTACGCCATCGACAAGGCGGCCGCCCGCGCCAACCGGCAGCGGACCCCTGAAAGGACGTTGCATGTGCTTGCTGTGCTCGGGGGCTGGCCCGGCGCGTTGATCGCGCAGGAATGGCTCAGGCACAAGTCGGTGAAGCCGGCCTTCCGTGCGGTGTTCTGGATCACGGTGGCGGTCAACGTCGCGGTTTTTGTGTTTCTGGCTTCACCCTACGGCAGGTCGCTGCTGGCGCCGTATGTTGCGGCGCTCGCTTGAGCCATCGGCTCGGGAGATCTCCCTCGGCTGTCACGATGGCTACATCAGACTGAGGTAGGGTCTACCCTTCTGGTCCCTTGCACGGCAGGCAGCAACAATTCCGCCTCAATCAACTGCCGGCCAAATTCCATGGATACGTCCTACATCGACACGGATAGCCAGGGCGATCCGCATGCGTGGCTGGTCTCTTTCCGCGAACAGATGCTGCGGTTCGCGCATCTGCAGCTTGGACAGGCCGAGGCCGCTCAGGATGCCGTGCAGGAAGCCCTGGCAGCGGCATTGGACAAGCGCGGAGCCCTGGATGATTCCGCTGCTTTCAAGCAATGGATATTCGGCATACTCAAACACAAGATCGTCGATCAGATTCGCGGTCGCGCTCGTCTGGTCGGATTCGGGACGGGCAATGACGAGGACGAAGCCGTCATCATGGACACGTTCTTCCAGAGCGATGGCGAGTGGCGCGCGGAGACCCGGCCCACGGGTTGGGAGGCCCCCGAAGAATCCATGCATAGCAAGCAGTTTTGGCGGATATTCATGGAATGCCTTGAGCGCCTGCCAGCGGCCAATGCCCGGATATTCATGATGCGCGAGTATCTGGGTTTTGAGAGCGCCGAAATATGCGAGCGCATGGGCCTGACCTCTGGCGCGCTTCACGCGGCCATGCATCGCGCACGGCTACGGTTGCGAAGCTGCCTGGACATGAATTGGTTCAAGGCGCAGCGAGACGAATCATGCTGACCTGCCACGAAGTCACTCAACTGGCGTCGCGCGCGTGCGACATGCCGCTGCGGCTCAAGCAGAGACTCCGCATTTCACTTCATCTTCCCTTCTGCAAAGGGTGCCGGCATTTCAAGCGCCAGATTGGCATGTTGAGCCGCTGGACGAAGAATTTCCCCAACGCCGTCTCCCCTCTTCCCACCGATATCGGCAGCAGCGAGAAAAGCTGACCAAGCCCGCCCTCCGACGGTTTCATTTTGTTTCATTTATTCCCGTAAGTAAATGACGGGTTGCTCCGAGTAACGGCACAAGCGCATGCGATTCGGCTTCAACGCTGCGCCGTGCTGAAACCGCTCGCCTGAAGGCTCCAGCGGCTGACGCTCGCGCTGCATTCCTCCTTGCACACGCTTGTTTTCCTACGCGGTCCCACCTCGGCTCCGCGGGTGGCAGTTGCGCTTCCTGAAATTTGCGGCACGACAAATAGCGAGGGCACCTTGCCAACTTCCGGAATGACGGTACGAGTGCCGTCCTCACGATATTTCCCCGTGGTCGTGGCCGTTCTTTCGCCCGTGCTGTTATGTGTGTCCATCACGTGGTTTCACGCACGCACCCAAGAGCGTTTGAATGCCGAGGCTGCCGCACGCCTGGTACGACTCCAGACCGAGAGAATTCTCAACCAGGCCACGGACATCCTGACTCGGGTCGTCGCATTGAGTTCCAAGCCTTGCGACGAGGCGCTTCCCCACCTGCAGCTCTGGGCGATGCTGGATCCGTATGTCCGTTCGCTCCTGCTGGTCAAACAGGATCGAATCTATTGTTCATCCGCGCCAGGCGCTGCGCAGGACCAGCGCGACAAACTTTCCAGATGGCCCATCGAGGTGCCGCCCGCCCGGTGGTATTTCACCGTGCCAGGCACGCCCCCTGTCCCTGAAAGCCCAGCCATCCTGCTTGGCATGCCGGGCAATGACGGCGGCGCCGGCGTCGTCTCGATCGACGGCCGGTACGTACAGAATCTTCTGAATTCCGTGGCCTCGCTGGGCGACTACCGGCTTGAACTGGCGTTGGGCAACGGCTCGCCCATCCGCAGCGATTCCTGGCACTCCGCCGATGAGCAGGGCGGGCCCATCCTCGATGACGTCAGCCAGATCTCCGACAGGGCGACGCTGCAGATTCGGGTCGGCGTTCCGGCCGACTGGCTGGTCGACAGGTGGCAACGGCTCATGTGGGTGTATCTCCCCGCAGCCATGCTGTGCGGCACCCTGTTGGGCGCGACCGCGCTCAAGCTTGAAGTCAACCGCCATTCCTTCAAGGAACAACTGCGGCGTGCCATGCGGGCGGGAGAATTCCATGTGGAGTACCAACCGGTGTGCAGCATCGCTACTGGCCGTTGCGGAGGCGTCGAAGCGTTGATGCGCTGGAACCGGCCGGGCGTAGGGTTAGTGAGGCCGGACATTTTCATCGCCGCAGCCGAAGCCGACGGCATGATCATTCTGCTCACGCAACACCTGTTCAAGCTTATTGCGCGAGACACGCAGAATTGGGACACGCCGCCCTCTTTCCACATCGCCGTCAACATTGCCACCGACCATCTGTGCAACCCCGTACTGGTTCCCGATATCCTGGCATTCCGATCCGCCGTCCGGCAATCGCACCTCGTGCTTGAGATCACTGAACGCAGCCTCATCTCGGAATCCGGCCAGGCCCGCAAGAATATCGACGCGCTACGCGCGCAGGGCGTGTTCATTGCGATCGATGATTTCGGCACCGGGCACTCTTCGTTGTCCTATCTTCAACAATTTCCAGTGGACTACTTGAAGATCGACAAAGGCTTTGTCCAGGCGATCTTGCCTTCTGGCCAAGATGCGCCCGTGCTGGACATGATCATCAGCCTGTCGCACCACCTGGGCTTGGCCGTTGTCGCCGAGGGCGTCGAAACGACTGCGCAACTCGACTACCTGACTCGGCGCGGCGTGGCGTTCATTCAGGGATACCTGTTCGCCCACCCAATGGGGTCGCCCAAGTTCATTGCATGGTATGTCGACAACGCCGGGGAAGATCCTGCCCGGTGATTGGCAATAACAACATGCATGCCCGAATCTGCTCCTGACGTCTCCGCATGCAAACACCGGATAGGATGAAGAACCCGTCAATCACAATCAAAGCCAGGCTTGCGACCGGATTCGCGCTGGTATCCGTTCTATTGGCAGTCGCAGGCACCTTCGGCTATGCCGGGCTCTCGACGCTCGCCACGCGTATTCACAATACCTAGCCGATCCGATTGGTCAGCCCGGCGGACCGCACGCCGTCGAGTTCGATTTCGCCGTGGCCGGGATCCTGGTCGGCGACCTGGCGCAACAGCAGCGATGTTCCCGACCCCGAGGGGCCGGTGATGGCGGCAAGCATAAGCTGACAGTGACCCTATGCGCTTTGCCACCCTGCATATGGGCGCCGCCTGCATGGCGCTTAAGATGCCTCGCACCCAAAAACCATTTGCTAGAGTGTCCGTATTGCAAATGAAAATCATACCTAAACAGATGCTTAATTCATGCAATACCGGTGATGGAAATTCTTTGTTCTTGCAGTGGACCGACGGGCCGGCGAGCCGGTCGCGTCCCGTTCCGCCTGATTAACCGGCCCTGTTCCGAGTGTGCCCTTCCCCGGGCATCGTCCGTGCAACTTCCGCAAAAGGCGTAACCACCATGAACCGTGAAATCTATGACTTTGTCGCGATCGGCTTAGGCCCCTTCAATCTCAGCCTGGCGTGCCTGTCGGCGCCGCTGCCCGGCGTGCGCGCGCTGTTCCTGGACAAGAAGCCTGGCTTCGATTGGCATCCGGGCATGCTGATCGAGGCATCCACCCTGCAAAACCCGTTTCTGGCGGACCTGGTCAGCCTGGCCGATCCGCGCAGCGAATACAGCTACCTGAACTACTGCAAGCAGACCGGCCGCATCTATTCGTACTACATGCGCGAGAACCACTACCTGACGCGCGCCGAGTACAACCGCTATTGCAAATGGGTAGCGGCCCGCCTGCCGAATCTGCGCTTCAACAGCGATGTGCAAAGCGTGCTGCACGATCCGGAAACCGACACCTACCTGGTGACGGGCCAGCACACGGTCAATGGCGAACGCTTCATGGTTCGCTGCCGCAAGCTGGTGCTGGGGCTGGGCTCGCACCCCGTGCTGCCGGCCTGCTGCGACCGGCGCGAGGCGCCGTACATCCATAGCGCCGACTACCTGCGCCACAAACCCGAGTTGCAGCGGCGCGCGTCGATCACCGTGATCGGCAGTGGCCAGAGCGCGGCCGAGGTGTTTCATGACCTGCTGCGCGACAGTGACGAACACGACTACAGCCTGGCGTGGATCACGCGGTCGCCGCGGTTCTTCCAGATGGAGAACACCAAGCTCACGCTGGAACTGATCTCTCCGGACTACACCAACTATTTCTACGATCTGCCGGAAACGCGACGCCGCGAAATCCTGGCCGAGCAGAGCAGCCTGTACAAAGGCATCAACGCATCGCTGATCAATCAGATCTACGACCTGCTGGACGAGAAGATCCACAACGGCGACAAGCGCTACACGCTCTTGACCAACGCCGAACTGCGCGCCAGCCGCCACGATCGCACCAGCGGCCGCTACCAGCTGGAATTCCGCCACGTCGATACCGGCCAGCCGTTTTCACACGCGACCGACGGGCTGGTGCTGGCCACGGGCTATGCCCGCAGCATTCCCGCGTGCATCAACCCGATCCATGACCGCATCGCCTGGGCCGAGGACGGCGGCTACCAGATCGCGCGCAACTACACGATCGACCACGGCGGCAACGAGGTCTTCGTGCAGAACAGCGGCCTGCTCAGCCATGGTGTGACCAACCCCGACCTGGGATTCTGCTGCTACCGCAATTCGCAGATCCTGCGCGAGCTGACGGGCCACGAGCATTACGCGATTGAACCGCGCACCGCCTTGCAGGAATTCCGGCCGCCCGCCAATGGCGTGCTGGGCCACCGTGCGCCACAAGCCGCGCCCGTCTGCCGCGGCAGCGCCCCCCCCGAACTGATGCCCATGCTGGACGGGCATCGCGCCGCCACCGTCTGACCCCGGAGCCGCCATGATCACCATGACATCCGCCTTTCTTGGCGAAATCGACCGCCAGGCGCGCAACCACTACGACGAAGGCCTGGGCCTGACGCTGCGTCCGCTGGACCCGGCCAAGGACGCCGCTCTGCTGCGCCAATGGTTCTCGATGGACTACGCCCGCTTCTGGTCGATGCAGGAGTTTTCCGAAGCGCAGGTGCGCGAATTCTATGAAGCGCTGCAAGGCAGCGGCCACGCCGGCGCCTGGCTGGGCAGCCATGACGGCCGCCCGGCATTCCTGGTGGAGTGCTATGACCCGACGCACGACCAGGTCGGCGAGCATTACCCGGTACGCGACGGCGACCTGGGCATGCATATCTTCATCGGCCCGCCGCAAGTACGCATTCCCCAATTCAGCCACAACGTGCTGGCCTTTGTGATGCGCTTCATGTTCGAGCGCCTGCATGCCCGCCGCGTGGTGGTCGAACCCGACCGCGACAACAGCAAGATCCATGCGCTGAACTTGGCCATGGGTTTTGTCTACGCCGGCCAGGCGCGTTTTCGCGAGAAGACCGCCAGCATCGCCTTCTGCACCCGGCAACAGTTTGAACAGGCCCAACTCCAGGAGTCCACCGTATGAGCACCCTGCCCCACCCCGCCCAGATCGCCAGCCACCTTGCACCCGAGGTCTGGGAAAAGGCGAACCGCCTGCTGGTGAAGAAGGCCATTTCGGAATATGCCCACGAATGGCTGCTGGAACCCGAGCGGCTGGGTCCGTCCGATGCGCCCGGCTTTGACCGGTACCGCCTTTTGCTGGCCGACGGCCATGCCGAATACCAGTTCGATGCCCAATTGATGGCGATGCGCCACTGGCGAATTCCGGCCGAATCGATCAGCAAGACCATGGCCGGCACGCCGGCGCCGCTGGACGCGTTGCAGTTCGTCATCGAGATCCGCGACAAGCTGGGCATGCCCGAAGACCGCCTGCCGATCTACCTGGACGAAATTACCAGCACCCTGCACGGCAGCGCCTACAAGCACACCCGCGCCGCGCTGCCGGCGGCCGAGCTGGCGCTGGCCGACTACCAGACCATCGAAACGTCGATGATCGAGGGCCACCCCAGCTTCGTAGCCAACAACGGCCGGCTGGGCTTTGACGCCGAGGACTACCACGTCTATGCGCCCGAATGCGCCAGCCCGATCCGCGTGATGTGGCTGGCGGTGCACAAGGACAACGCGCACTTCGCGTGCCTGTCGACCATGGACTACGACAGCCTGGTGCAGGACGAGCTGGGCGCGGCCACCGTGGCCCGCTACACCCAGGCGCTGCGCGACCAAGGGCTGGACCCGGCCGACTACTTCTTCATGCCGTCGCACCCGTGGCAGTGGTTCAACAAGCTGTCACTGGCGTTCGCGCCCTATGTGGCCACGCGCAAGATCGTGTGCCTGGGTTATGGCGACGACGAATACCTGGCGCAGCAGTCCATCCGCACGTTCTTCAACATCAGCCAGCCGGGCAGGCACTATGTGAAGACGTCGCTGTCGATCCTGAACATGGGCTTCATGCGCGGACTGTCGCCGTATTACATGTCGGGCACGCCGGCCATCAACGAATACCTGCACGGCCTGATCTCGTCCGACCCGTGGCTGCGCGAGAACGGCTTCACCATCCTGCGCGAAGCGGCGTCGCTGGGGTTCCGCAATTACTACTACGAAGCGGCCATTTCGGTGGACACGCCGTACAAGAAGATGTTTTCGGCGCTGTGGCGCGAGAACCCCGTGGGACTGATCGGGCCGCAGCAGCGCCTGATGACCATGGCGGCGCTGCTGCACGTGGACCCTGACGGCGGCGCGCTGCTGCCGGCGCTGATCCGCGCCTCCGGACTGGACGCGGCCGCATGGCTGGAACGCTACGTGGACGCCTACCTGACGCCGCTGGTGCACTGCTTCTATGCGCACGACCTGGTGTTCATGCCGCACGGCGAAAACGTGATTCTGGTGCTCGAAGGCCACGTGCCGGTGCGCGCCTTCATGAAGGACATCGCCGAGGAATCGTCGATTCTGAACCCGAACGCCGCGCTGCCCGAGAACGCCCGCCGCCTGGCCGCCGACGTGCCCGAGGAATTCAAGCTGCTGACCATCTTCGTGGATGTGTTCGAAGGCTATTTCCGCCACCTGTCGCAGGTGCTGGCCGACAGCGGCGTGATGCAGGAAGACGCGTTCTGGAAACTGGTGGCCGGCCGCGTTATCGCCTACCAGGAAGCGCACCCCGAGTTGCTGGAGAAGTATCGCCAGTACGATCTGTTCGCGCCCGAGATGATCCATTCGTGCCTGAACCGCCTGCAGTTGGCCAACAACCTGCAGATGGTCAATCTGGCCGACCCCATCGGCAGCTTCCAGATGGCGCCCAACCTGGCCAACCCCATCGCCCCCTATCGGCCCCTGTGGCTGGGCCAGCGCGTGGCCGACACCGCGCGGGCGCTTGCGTGAACCGCGACCTGGACGATCTGCTGGACCTGACCGACCGCCTGGTGCCCGGGCTGTCGGGCCAGGTCGCGCCGGCGGCGGCCCCGGGCATCCGCCCGGGCGCCGACAACGGCGCGCTGATCGCGCAACTGCGCGACTGCTGGCAGCGCCGCTACCCCGAAGCCGGGCCGCACTACCTGGCGCTGCGCTGCTGGGGGTTGCTGATCTGGCAGCCGGTGTACCTGAGCGTGTTCGCCGCGCACCGCAGCCCGATCGTGCCCGACCTGTCCAGCATGAATCAGCCGGTGCCGCCCGACGGCTTTGTCATCGGCTATACGCTGGACCGCCATGAACCCCTGCGCGGCCACCTGCGCGAACGCATGCAAGCCGCCGCCGCGCAGCTGCGCAGTATCTGCGCCACCTTCTATCGCGAGCTGACCCAGGTGCTGCGGGTCAGTCCGCGCGCCGCCGAGAGCATGCAGGCCGATTGCGTTCTTTACGCCCTGCTTGCCGCGCGCCAGGGCAACTGCGCCGCCGCCAATGCCTGGGCCCAGGAACAGGCCGGCCAATGGCTGAGCCTCTTGGACATCGACGGACGCAGCGGCTACCTGACCTACGAGCGCGCATCGCTGCCGGTCATTGCCGTTGACCGGCAGGTCTGCTGCCACTACTTCCGCAGGCGCGACGGCGACTATTGCAGCACCTGCCCCAAATTGGATCTTGCCGAACGCATCGCCCGGATCGACGCCGAGAGCGCCGTGCCCGCCTGACAGGCGGCCCGGGCTTTGCGCGACGGCACAAGGAGTCGGATATGACGGACATTGGCCGCCTGGAGCATGTGCAACAGGCATTGAGCCCGCTGCACGTTCGGGCCTATTTCGACGAAGCCCTGTTCGCCCGCGAACAGGAAATGATATTCAAGCAATCGGCCCTGTATGTGGGCCACGAGAAAGGCGTGCCCGAGCCGGGCGACTGGCGCCGCCTGCCCAATGAAGAAGGCGGCCGTGTGCTGGTGCGCAATGCGCACGGCGTGGAACTCGTGTCCAACGTGTGCCGGCACCGCCAGGCGCTGATTCTGGGCGGCGAGACGGGCGCGGTAACCGGCCCGGCCAACCCGGCGGGCAACCTGTCGGCCACCGGCGGCAACATCGTCTGCCCGCTGCACCGCTGGACCTACGACAACCAGGGGCAAATCCTGGGCGCGCCGCAGTTTCCCAGTACGCCGTGCCTGAATCTGCCGCGCTTTCCGCTGAAGAACTGCCACGGCCTGCTGTTCGAAGGTCCCCGCGATCCGCAGCGCGATCTAGGTAATCTGTTCACCCGTCCCGAGTTCGATTTTTCGGACTACGTGCTGGATCACGTCGAGGTGCACCAGTGCAACTACAACTGGAAGACCTTCATCGAGGTTTACCTGGAGGACTACCACGTGGGCCCGTTCCACCCCGGCCTGGGGCGCTTCGTGACCTGCGACGATCTGAGCTGGGAATTCGGCCAGCAGTACAGCCTGCAACGCGTGGGCGTGCACGACGCGCTGGAAAAGCCGGGGTCGGACGTCTATGCTGACTGGCACGACACGCTGATGCGCTACCGCGGCGGCTCGGCGCCCGATTTCGGCGCGATCTGGGTCACGTACTTTCCTACCCACATGATCGAGCTGTACCCGCACGTGCTGGTGCTGTCGACGCTCTACCCCAAGAGCCCGCAGGAAACCATCAACATCGCAGAGTTCTACTACCCGGAAGATATCGCGCTGTTCGAGCGCGAGTTCGTGGAGGCCCAGCGCGCGGCCTATATGGAAACCGCCATCGAAGACGACGAGATCGGCGAACGCATGGATGCCGGCCGGCTGGCGCTGCTACGTCGGGGGGTGTCGGAAAGCGGGCCGTACCAGTCGCCGATGGAAGACGGCATGCAGCACTTTCACGAGTGGTATCGCGACATCATGGGGGATCAGTTGGGCGACTGCGCGGCGCCTTGAACCCGGGCCGGAAGGCAAGCCGGCGCCTGCTGAAAGGGCGCCGGAACGACGCGGGAATTTTCCTTAGACAATGCGAATATATGCTATTCTCATTCTCACATTTGGTGGTGATTTCCGCGCCGCCAAGGGATCATCCCGTAACGCGAGTGACGATCTTGAACCCATCTGCCTCCCCCGCCCAATTCACCGTCGCAGACTTCAACCGCATGGGCAACCAGAGCGGTTTCCGCTACCGGCTGCCGCAGCTGGAGCGCGTGGCGTGCGGCGACCCTGATCATCTTTGCATTGCCGAGGGCCGCGTCGAAAAGTGCGCCATCCGCCCGGGCCTGACCCTAGTGTTGTCCGACGTGCGGGTCCATCAGCACTACGAAGCGACATCGATGATGTCGCCGCGCTTCTCGGCCATCGTCATGCTGCAAGGCCATGCCCGCACCCGCATCGACCGCCACGACGAAGTGCGCCTGGCCGCGCATAGCGGCGTCAGCGCGCTGTATGGCGATACCGTCGCCATGACCGGCATCCACGAACCCGGACAGCGCCTGCGCAGCGTCAACTTGTCATTGTCGGACCCTGACAGCGCAGGCGACGACCGGACCAGCGAGATGATCAGAAAGGCGCTGCGCTCGCCCGCCCTGCGGCTGCGCCGCTGGCAGGTGCCGGGCCACTTGCTGCAAGCCATCGAACACCTGCTGGACTGCCCCTGGGACGAGCCGCTGCAGAACATGTTGCGCGAAGGCGTGGCGACCCAGCTGCTGGCCCACGCGCTGGCCTCGCTGGGATCCGGCGCGCCCACGGAAAGCGCCGTGTCCGAACGCGACCGCCTGCTGCTGGAACGGGTGCGCGAACGCCTGCACAACGCGCCGGGCGAAGACCACACGCTGGACGACCTGGCGCGGCTGGCCTGCATGAGCCCCAGCACGCTGCGCGCCAAGTTCCAGGCCACCTACCAGCGGTCGGTGTTTAGCTGCCTGCGCGAGCGCCGGCTGGAAGTGGCGCGCGAACAATTGGCCCGGGGCTGCAGCGTGCAGCAGGCAGCGCATTTCGCCGGCTACCGCCACGCCACCAACTTCGCCACGGCGTTCCGCGAACGGTACGGCATCTCGCCCAGCGAGCTGAACTGAACGTCCGGCGCTGCCCATTGCTCTTGCGGCGTTCCCCATTCATACCCGTGCGCCGGGCAGGCGACCATGCGGCAGAGCCTCCCATCCCGGGAAGCGCCCGCCATGGATGCTGTCGTGCCGCGCCCCGAATCCCCGCCGTCTTTTCCCGTCATGGTGCTGATGCTGGGCCTGTTGGCCTGCGTTGCGCCCGCCACCATCGACGCTTACCTGCCCGCCTTCGGGGCGCTGGGCCGGGAATTCGCCGTGTCCCAGGAAACCGTGCAGTTGACGCTGGGCGTCTATATGGCCTGCTACGCGTCGATGCTGCTGCTGCACGGAACCTTGTCGGATTCCCTGGGCCGGCGACGCATCGTGCTGACGGCGCTGGGCGTGTATATCTGCGGCGCGCTGATGGCCGCGCTGGCACCCAGCTTCGGCTGGCTGCTGGCCGGGCGCGCCGTGCAGGGGCTGTCGGCCGGCGCAGGCATCGTGGTGGGCCAGGCCATCATCCGCGACTGTTACGACGGGGTGCCGGCGCGCCGGGCGATGTCGTACCTGATCCTGGTGTTCAACCTGTCGCCGGCGCTGGCGCCCATCATCGGCGGCTACCTGGCGGCGCACCAGGGCTGGCGGTCAGTGTTTCTGCTGCTGACGGCGTTGGCCGGCGCGGCCTGGCTGCTGTGCGCGCGGCGCCTGCCCGAAACGCTGCCGCCCGCGCAGCGCCAGCCCCTGGCCTGGCGCACGCTGGGCGCCAACTACGCCCGCGTGCTGGGAGAGCGGCGCTATATGTCGCTGGGCGTGGCGTTCAGCCTGTTGTTCGCGGCCCAGGGCTTTCTGATCGGCGCGGCGCCCGATTTCATCGCCAACGTGCTGGGCCTGCCGGAAACGGATTTCGCCTATCTGTTCGTGCCGCTGGTGGCGGGCGCCATGGCCGGCGCGCTGTTCGCGGCGCGCAAGGCCGGCAAATGGCCCGATTCACGCATCACGCTGCTGGCTTACCTGCTGATGGGCGCCAGTTGCCTGGCCAACGTGGTGTATGTGGCCGCCGTAGACACGCCGCGCCTGCCCTGGGCGGTGCTGCTGCCCGGCGTATTCACCTGCGGGTTGGCGATGTCGGTGCCGGCGATGACGCTGCGCATCCTGGCGCGGGTGCCCGATCTGTCGGGCACGGCGGCGTCGGTGCTGGGATTTTTGCAGATGCTGACCTTTTCGGTGGTCAGCGGCTGGTGCGTGCCGCTGGTCTATGGTCAGCCGCTGCGGCTGGCGGTGGCGATGCTGGCCTGCGTGGCGGCCAGCGCGGCGGGCTGGGCCTGGCTGCATCGTTGCGACCTGGCACTGACCAAAGCGCAGGCGGGATAGGCCGGCGGCGTTTGCCATATGCATCGTATCGTCCGGCATACATAGCGGCAGCGGTAAAAATCAATAATTCTCATTACCAAATATTGCCACTGGAGCTCGCCCTCATGCCGTCCGTTCTGCCCTCGCCCGCCGCCCGTTTGCGCCGGGTGCGCCCTCTTGTCTATGCGATTCAAACGGCCTTGTTCTGCTCCGCCTTGACCCACCAAACCGCCAGCGCGCAAAGTGCGGCATCGACGGGCGAGAACGCTTCGACCGATGTCGCCCAGTTGCCCGTCGTGACCGTCCGGGGAGCCGGCATCCCCGGCACTACCGAAGGCACCCATTCCTACACCACCGACGCCATGGACACCGCCACCGGCCTGGCGCTGTCGCCGCGTGAAACGCCGCAGTCCGTCAGCGTGGTGACGCGCCAGCAGATCGAAGACCAGGGCTTGCAGGACACCGGCGCGATCCTGGCCAGCGCGCCCGGCATCTCGGTCACGCGCAGCGACAGCAATCGGCTGTCGTTCTCGTCGCGCGGCTTTTCGATCGACAATTTCCAGTTCGACGGTTTGAACTCCCCGATCCTGAGCCAGTGGAACTACGGCGCGACCGACATGGACGCGGCCATCTACGACCGGGTCGAGATTGTGCGCGGCGCCACCGGCCTGATGACGGGTTCGGGCAACCCGTCGGCCGCGGTGAACTTCATCCGCAAGAAGCCGCTTCGCGAATTCGCCCTGTCAGGCAGCGCCAGCGCGGGCAGTTGGGACAACATCCGCGGCGACCTGGACCTGTCGCTGCCCATTACCGAAAACGGCCGCATCCGCTCGCGTTTCGTGGCCGCCTACAGCCAGGGCGACAGCTACGTGAGCTTCCTGGATTCGCGCAAGCGCACATTCTACGGCGTGGTCAGCGCCGACCTGACGCCCGACACCGTGCTGACGGCCGGCGTGGAATACCAGCGCAATCTGAGCAACGGCTTCGGCAGCGGCTTTCCGCTGTTCTACAGCGACGGTTCGCGCACCGATTTCAACCGCTCGGCGTCCAACAACACGCCGTGGGCCCGCATCGATACCGAAACCACCACCACCTTCGTGGACCTGACGCACCGCTTCGCCAACGACTGGAAGGTGCGCGCCGCCTACAGCCACAACGATGCCGACTACCGCATGAAGCAGTTGTACCGCGGCGGCTACCCCAACCGAGTGACCGGCGCCGGCATGACCAGTTCGTTCAACAACTACGACGGCGACCGCTCGCGCGACGACATTCACCTGACGGTGTCGGGCCCGTTCCAGCTGCTGGGCCGCAAGCACGAGCTGGCGCTGGGCTGGATGAGCGTGAACGACCACAGCAATATCGGCCAATACCTGATGACGGGCGCCAAGCCGGCCATCGGCAGCTACTTCGACTGGCGCCAGGACCATATCGCCGAGCCGACCTGGTCCAGCACCAAGACGGCGGCCGACGACATGCGGGTCAAGCAGACCGGCGCCTACGCGGTGGGTCGTTTTTCGCTGGCCGACCCGCTGCACCTGATCGTGGGCGGGCGCTGGAGCAACTGGGAAACCAAGCAGACCTACTTCGGCAGCAAGCGCGAATACAAGATCAACGACCAGTTCACGCCCTATGCCGGCCTGATCTACGACATCAACAGCACCTACACGGCGTACGCCAGCTATACCGAGATATTCCAGCCGCAGAACGCGCGCACGCCCAGCGGTTCGATCTTGCCGCCCATCGACGGCAAGAGCTATGAAGTCGGCCTGAAGGCCGCCTACCTGGACGGCCTGTTGAACGCCGCGGTGTCGCTGTACCAGACCCGCCAGAACAACCTGGCCCAGGCCATTCCGGGCGAATCGGTGATCGGCATGCCGGGCACGCAGGCGTACCGCGCCGTCAGCGGGGCCAAGGTCGAAGGCTTCGAGCTGGAAACCAACGGCCAGCTCGCGGCCGGCTGGAACATCGGCGCCAGCTACACCCACTTCACCGCCAAGGCCGCCGACGGCAAGCCGATCAACACCAGCCATCCGCGCAGCCTGTTCAAGCTGTACACCACCTACCGGTTGCCGGGCGACCTGCACCGCCTGACGGTGGGCGGCGGCATCGACTGGCAAAGCCGCATGTTCCAGTCCGCGGCCAGCCCACGCGGCAATGTGGACGTGGAGCAAGGCAGCTACGCGCTGGTCAACCTGATGACGCGCTTCGATTTTTCCAAGCAGGTGTCGGCCACGCTGAACCTGAACAACGTCTTCGACAAGAAGTACTACGACCAGATCGGCTTCTTCAGCCAGGGCTGGTACGGGGCGCCCCGCAACGTCATGCTGACGGTGCGCGCGCAGTATTGATGCATGTACACGCCAAGGGGCAAAGCGGCACGATGCGTTTGAATCTGGTGAATACGGCGCCGTGGTGCCGGGGCGCCGCGGCTATTGCCGCGGCGTTGGTGCTGGGACTGGCGGGATGCGATCGGGCGCCGTCCGCGCCGGCTTCCTCTTCAGGCGCATCCTCGGGCACCGCGTCCGAAGCGGCTTCCAACGCCCCTGCGCCGAACGCGGGATCGGTTTCGTCCGCGGCCTCCGCGACCGGCTTTCCCGTCACGATCGACAGCGCCCTGGGCCAGTCCGTGATTGCCGCGCCGCCGCGCCGCGTGGTCACGCTGGGGCTAGGCGCCGACGACCTGGCGCTGGCGCTGGGCGTGGTGCCCGTGGGCACCAGCCGGGCCGACTGGGGCGGCGATGCCGACCATTATTGGCCCTGGGTGCGCGCGGCCATCCAGGCCCAGGGGCAGCCCCTGCCCGAACGCATCACGGTCTATCCCGAACTGGATGTCGAAAAGATCATCGCGCTGCGGCCCGACGTGGTGCTGGCGCCGTTCTCGGGCGTCAACCGCGAGGCCTACGCGCAGCTGTCGCGGCTGGTGCCTGTGGTGGCCTACCCCGACCAGCCCTTCCTGACGCCGGTGGACAAGCAGATCGACCTGATCGCCGCCGCGCTGGGCAAGCGCGCCGAAGCGGATGCACTCAAGGCCCGCATTCACGACGCCTTGGCACAGGCGGCCCGCCAGTATCCCGAGCTGGCCGGCAAGACCTTTGCCTACGTGCGAGCCGACCTGGGCTCGGGCAATTTCGCCGCCTATGTGGCCGGCGACCCCCGCGTGGACACGCTGAGCGCGATGGGGATGACCCTGGCGCCGTCCGTGCGCGGCCTGCGGGCCAGCGCGGGCCACTTTGCGCATTACCTGGGCTTCGAGCATGCCGACGCGCTGGACGACGCCGATATCCTGGTGTCGTGGTTCTACACCCCCGAAGAGCGCGACCGCACCGCCGCCCTGCCGCTATATGCCTCGATTCCCGCGGTGCGCCGCGGCGCCTATGTGGCGTTGAGCAATCCGGCGCTGGTCATGGCATCGTCGTCCGGCACGCCGCTGGCGGTGGCCTGGATGCTGGACCGGCTGGCGCCCCAGTTGGCGCAGGCGGCGCAGCGGGCGCAGACTGGCGGGGCCGGCCAATGACGCGGGTTCCGCGGCCCATTTCCGTTGCGGCGCCGCGGCCTGCGCTGCCCGCCTCGCTGGGCAGCACGCCGCCTTCCGTGCCGCCGGAGACGCCACCACGCGCCACGCGCCTGCGCGCGCCGGTATTGCTCGCCGTCTGTATGGGGCTGGCCGCCGCCGCGTTGGCCAGCTTGTGGCTGGGGTCGCGCGGGCTGTCGGCCGGCGCCGTGTGGCAGGCCCTGGTGCGGCCCGACGACAGCCATGCCGCGCTGGTGGTGGCCTCGCGCATTCCACGCACCTTGCTGGCCTTGCTGACCGGCGCGGCGCTCGCCGTGGCCGGCGCGCTGATCCAGGCGCTGACCCGCAATCCGCTGGCCGAGCCGGGCCTGTTGGGGGTGAACGCGGGCGCGGCGGCCTCCATCGTGACGGTGGCGTTGATGGCAGGCGGCCTGCCTGCCCATCCTTTCTGGGCCGCTCTGCCCGGCGCGCTGGCCGCCGCGGCGGCGGTCTACCTGATCGGTGCTGGCGCCCGCGGCCTGCAACCGGTGCGGCTGATCCTGGCCGGCGCTGCGGTCAACGCCGTGCTGTTCGCCTACGTGCAGGCCGTGGCGCTGCTGCGCAGCGATATCTTCGATGCCTACCGCTTCTGGGCCGTGGGGTCCCTGGCCGGCCAAAGCCTGGACGCCGCGCTACGCGCCGCGCCCTATATCGGCGTCGGCCTGCTGCTGGCGGCGGCCTTGGCCCGGCCGCTCAATCTGCTGGCCCTGGGCCAGGCGCTGGCGCAGGCGTTGGGCTTGCGCGCCGGACTGTATCGCTTGCTGGGACTGCTGTGCGTGGCCATCTTGGCCGCCGCGGCCACGGCCGCGGCCGGCCCGATTGCGTTCGTCGGCCTGGCCGTGCCGCACATTGCGCGCCGCTACGCCGGCCCGGACATGCGCTGGCTGCTGGCCTATTGCGTGGTGCTGGGCCCGCTGCTGATGCTGGTGGCGGACATTCTGGCGCGGCTGCTGCGGGCCCCGGCCGAGCTGTTGACGGGCGTGGTGGCGGCCTTCATCGGTGCGCCGTTCCTGCTGGCGGCGCTGCGCAGCCGTGGCCGGAGTCTTGCATGACACAGCCGGCGCATTCGTCCGTGCATCCCTCCCAGCCGATGCTGCGCGCGGGCCGCTGGCTAGCCTGGCCGCTGGCGCCGCGCGCGCAGGCCTATGGCGCAATCCTGTTCGTGATGGCTGCCGCCCTGCTTGCCGCCACGTTGCGCACGGGCGACCCGACCCTGCCCTGGCACACGCTGTGGCAAACCCTTTGGGGCGGCGGCAGCGCTGTGGATCAGTGGCTGGTGCATACCGTGCGCTTGCCGCGCGCCTTGTCGGCACTAGGCGCCGGGACCGCACTAGGCCTGTCGGGCGCGCTGTTCCAAAGCATCACCCGCAATCCGCTGGGCAGCCCCGACGTCATCGGCCTGACCGCCGGCGCGTCCGCGGGCGCGGTGGCGGTCGCCATGGTCTGGCCCGACCTGATGCCGGTGGCTTGGGGCGCTGCCACAGGCGCCCTGCTGGCTACCGCCGGCGTCTGGTTCGGGTCCGGTGCTGGCTTTGCCGCGCCGCATCGCATGGTCATTGCCGGCATCGCGGTGGGCGCCATCGCCTTTGCGTTCGTGCAATTCGGGCTGTCCAACCTTCGGCGCGAACAGGCCTATCTGGCGGCCATGTGGCTGAACGGCAACCTGGCCGGCAAGACCTGGAGCGACGTGGCATTAATCAGCCTGGCCTGCGCCCTGCTGCTGCCGCTGGGCCTGGCCCTCTGCGCCCGGCTGCGCCTGTTGGAAATGGGCGATGACCTGGCCCAGGCGTTGGGTGCATCGCCTGCGCGCAGCCGTCTTGCTGCGACGCTGGTGGCCGTGCTGGCCGCCGCGGCGGCCGTGACGGTGGCCGGCCCCATCGCTTTCATCGCCCTGGCCGCACCGCAGATCACGCGCCGCTGTGTACGCGCCAGCGGCCCGCAGCCGCTGCTGGCCGCCCTGACAGGCGCGGTGCTGCTGGCCGCGGCCGACCTCCTGACCCGCGCCGCCGGCCCCAGCGGCCTGCCCGTGGGCGTCCTGACCGCCGGCATCGGCGGAATCTACCTGGCTTTCCTGCTGGTGCTTGAATGGCGCAAGGCTTCAACGTGAACGATGCTTCCCCCGGCCCATCCGCGCTGCAACTACAAGATGTGGACCTGTCGTATGGCGATACCGCCGTGCTGCAAGGGCTGTCGCTGGCCGTCCAACCGGGTGCCTTCACGGCGGTGGTGGGACCCAATGGCTGCGGCAAGTCGACCTTGTTGCGGGTACTGGGCGGCGCGCTGGCGCCCACCCGGGGCCAGGCCTGGCTGGACGGTGCCAACCTGGCGACGCTGCGCCGCAAGGTGGTGGCTCGGCGCCTGGCCTATCTGCCGCAAAACCCGGTAGCCCCCGAAATGATCAGCGTGCGCGACCTGGTGGCGCGCGGTCGCTACCCGCATCAAACGCTGCTGCGGCAATGGTCACCTGCGGATGCCGCGGCGGTCGATGCCGCGCTGGCCGACACCGACCTGGCGGACCTGGCCGAACAACCCGTGCACACCCTGTCGGGCGGCCAGCGCCAACGGGCCTGGCTGGCGTTGGTATTGGCGCAGGACGCCGGCATCATGCTGCTGGACGAACCCACGACCTTCCTGGATATCCGCCACCAGATCGACCTGCTGGAATTGTGTGCGCGCCTGCACCGGGCCGGCCGCACGCTGGTGGTGGTGCTGCACGACCTGAACCTGGCGTTCCGCTATGCCGATCGCGTGGTGATGATGCGGTCCGGCCGCATCGCCGCGCAGGGCGAGGTGCGCCAAGTGGTGACCGAAGCCGCGATGCAACAGGTGTTTGATCTGGATTGCCGAGTGCTGCCCGATCCGGAAACCGGCAGCCCGATGATCGTGCCCAGGCGCAGCGGCCGGGGCTGAACGCAGCCGGGGAACGAGGACGGGGCGGCGCCCCGCCCTACCGCATGTGCGCCAGATGGGCCACAAGAACGCGCAGAGGTTCTTCCGCGTCTATTCCAAGGGGATCGACGGCGAATCCAACCAGCGGGGAAAGGCGAATTGCGCATAGCGCAAGGACCGGGTGAGTACCTGGCGAAGCGAACCCCTTGGAGCGACGAACGCAGTGATACAGTCGGCGTTTCTGGGGCGCGGCGACTACCAGGGCGCCAGGCTTGCGTGAGATAGCCAGAGGGCGCAGGCGCGGCGAGCGCCGCAAGCCCGTAGGGCTCAAATCCGGCCGCAGGCCGCTGGCAAGCGATAGCGCGCAGCGCCAGCAGGCGCGGAGGGAAGCGCGTCGGAGCATTGCACGCGAATTACTGGCGAGTTTCCTTCTCGCCTCGGTCATGACGGTGACAGTCACGATGAAGAGCGGCACGACCTAGACGAGATATACGCGGACACCTGGGGAAGAAGAGGACAGAACTTGGTAGGGATGACCTAGGGTGAGTATCTGGCCTCCGAGCACTGGGCGCTCGTCAAACAGAAGGCCGCGGGGCGGTAGCCATGATGCACGACTGAAACTGCCGGTCCTGCCGTCGATTCATCGGCCGTCGCATTTCGGCGTTGGCAATGCCGGCGAACGACTCGAATCTGCTTCAAAGTTGACTCGGATCAACATTGCCGACCCGGTGCGCCCCGGCAGTCGATACGATGCTTCGAATGAATTTTTTTGTTACAGGCATAAATTCATACGACATCCGAATAGATCATTTCCGCAGAACTTGGTCGCAGCACTACCGGCCCGGCGACTCTGGCGGCGTCCCATGCAAACAAGTTGTTGCTCGATGCCCCCCAAACAAGGGGCATTCGCGAATTTCATGGCAGTTTCATCGATCGGCGCTTTTCTGAGCAACCAGCGCGCCGAACAATACTTTTTAAGCCATGCCCAACTGCACGCAATGTTCCATGAAGCGCTTCTGCTTGCCATCAGGCATGCGTCCTTCCGACGTAGAGAAACTCCTGCCCTTGGTCAGGAAACGAGTTCGCCTCTTCAAAGGCGACCCCCTGTACTTGCCGGGTGACCACGTGACCGCCGTCCACGCAGTCCGGGGGGGCACGATCAAGACCACGGTGACGACCGAGAACAGGCGCAGCCAAGTCGTCCGATTTTACTTCCCGGGAGAAATCGTCGGCTTGGAAAACCTGACGGACATCAAGCGCCACTCAGCGGCCATTGCGCTGGAAGACACCAATCTTTGTGTCATTCCATCCGACAAGCTCCGCGCCCTGGCGGGAGAACTCTCGGTGTTGAATGACCGGCTGCTCCAGTCCCTGAGCGATGCCACGTGGCGCGACCGGAACATGCTGGCGACATTGGGCGTCATGAATGCCGAGGAACGCATTGCGGGATTTCTGCTTGATATCTCGGGGCGCCTCGCGGCACGCGGGTTCTCGGCATCCGAGTTTTTGCTGCGCATGACAAGGGAAGATATCGGCAGCTACCTTGGCTTGACAGTGGAAACGGTCAGTCGGACGCTCTCTCGGTTGTCCCGCGCCGGGTTCATCTCTATCCGGACCAGAAATGTCAGGATCCTCGACAGACGTGCGCTCGAGGACTTGTTATTGGGATCTTCTCGCGCCTGCGCGTCCAGAGCGAAGACCTCCGCTGAGGGTTAACGCCGCGCCCTCCTAATGCTCAATGAGCATTGCGGCCGCAGTGAGATCTTTACGCGCTTGCCGATAGTGGTTGCTCATAAGGCCATGGCGGGATATGGCACTCACCAGAACATCGATCTCCCGAACATAGGCATGATTCTCCGAGAAAATTGCGTTGATGCCGGCGCGGAAGCTCGCGAGGTGGTCTTCCAAACAGGACGGACCTTTCTGGCATTGCGTTCTTGAAGAGAATATCGCGGCGAAGCTCTGTGCTCCACCGCCCGCGGACGGCTTGCCTGCGTGAGGCTCCGACATCAAGCTCAGACGTTCCTCGAGAATCAGCAGTCTTGCCAACTTGGTCAAAATGGTTTGTGGGCGACTAGCCGGATTCGTGTATCCGCCTCTAATCCAGGCAGTCAACTGCTCCGCCGGCATCGGCCGCGCAATGGCATATCCCTGCACGGCGTCGGCGCCAAGAATTCGGATCGCTTCTATCAAGTCGCTGCTCTCCACCCCTTCCACTACGACCGTCTTTCCGAGCAGGTGACCTAGTCTTGTCAATTGGTGGACGAAGTGCAAGGCGTTGGCGTGGTCGCTGTCGGCCATGCAGATGATGCTCCTATCGATCTTGAACGAGTCGAAGGGGAGTTCGCGCAGACGTTGCAGGCCGCTGTGACCAGCCCCGAGATCATCTTCCGCCAACAACACGCCGAGTTCCTTGAACTTGCGCAGATTGTTGGAGATCGTGATTTCCGCGCAAACGTCCCAGTGTTCGAGAACCTCCAGCGTCAACGCACGAGGCGGGCAGCGATGCCTGGATAGCGTGTCACGAGTCACCGCATAGTAGCGGTCGTCGCAGAACGCAAAAGACGGCATATTCACCGATAGCCTAAGCGGGATGCCGTTGTGGAGCCAAACATCCCGTTGGGAGACTGCCAGTTCCAATCCTCTAGCGAAAAGCTCAAAGAGTTCCTCCCGTCCGAAATACGGCAAAAAATCGCTGGGTGGCAGGACGCGGGTGCCTTCAATCAGCCTGGCAAGGGCCTCCACTTGTGTGACATTGCCCGTTTTGAAATCGAATATTGGCTGGTAGTGCATCTGGAGCGAACCGGCCTGCAGCAATTTCGCGACTCGATGGAGCCCGGGCTGTGTGTCCTGCATCAGATCATTCAAATGGCTTGGCATGTGGTGTGGGAACGGGCCCACCAATTCGGATTTGAGTACAACCGCGGCAGTCAGCAGGGTGTGGCCGGGCCGATCTTCGGTGAAGACGGTATGCCCACTGAGGACGTTTCGTCGCGCATCTGAAAGAACATCACCTCGATCTTCATCCGTTTTGCCTGTTCTTCCAATGACTGGGCTGCCGCAGCGGCTTCTTCAACCAAGGCTGCGTTCTGTTGGGTGACCGAATCGATTTGACTGATCGCCACGTGAATCTCCTCCACGCCTCGCCTCTGCTCATCCGATGCCACTGCAATTTCACTGACAATTCCCGAGACCTTGGTGATGGCCCGCGTCATGTCCTGCATGGCTGTGCTTACCTCTGAGGCTTGCCGAGAGCCCTCTTGCACGAATCTTGAGGATTCGCCGATAAGATCCTTGATTTCCTTAGCCGCTGCCGAGGAGCGTTGAGCCAGAGAGCGCACCTCTCTGGCCACCACCGCGAAGCCCAATCCTTGTTCACCCGCCCTGGCTGCTTCGACGGCTGCATTGAGCGCAAGAATATTTGTCTGAAACGCAATGCCTTCTATCAGGCTTGTGATGTCTGAGATTTTTCGGGAGCTTCCGGAAATGCTGCCCATGGTACCCACCATGGCATCCATTGCCTGATTGTTGACCTTGGAAAGTTCAGACACGCTTTGGGCAAGGGCATTTGCCTCACTGGCGTTGTCGGCGTTTTGTTTCACGGTTTCGGTAATCTGTGCCATGGTTGCAGCGGTCTGCTCGAGCGAGGCGGCTTGTTGTTCAGTCCGTGCGGACAGGTCGAGATTGCCGCTGGCGATTTGGCTCGATGCAACCATTACGGACTCGCTCGACTCTCGAATTCCGCGTACGGCGTTGGCCAGGACCTGGTCCATTCGGTTCAGTGCCGACAATAGCTGACCGAATTCGTCGCGAAATTCGACGTTGATCGGTTCGCCGAGCTTTCCTTCGGAGATCCGCGTGCTGGCTTTGACGGCAGCAGATAGCGGTCTGATGACGGCACGGATGAGCAAGACACACACCAGGAGCGCAACGACGCCGCCGCCAAGGGTCAGGCCGAGTGAGATCAGGACGATGCGTCGGGCAAGCGCAATGCTCTCTTTATCGTCGATATCGGCCTGGTTTGCGTTATCCCTGACGTTTGCGTCAAGGAGATCGCTGAGCGCATCGGCTTGAGGAGCCAGCTGGTCGGACTGCTGCCGGGTTGCATTTTCATAATCGCCTTCTTTGAGATATGCAATCACGCGGTCTGATTCTTCCTTGAAGTTGCCAAGGCGGGCAGAGATTTTTTCCGCCAGTTCACGTTCTGACGGTGATGAGATTCCCGCGGGGTAGTAATGGGCCCACGCCTGCTGCAATGACTCCCGGAGCTTCTCGATTTCGGCTATCAGTTGATCGGTGGCCTCGGACTTTCTCTCCGCTTGCGCGCGCCAGAGCATGAGCCGGATGCGTAGCGTTGACGAACGTACCGATCCGACATCGAGGATCGGCAAGGTATTTGTTTGGTAGGTATTGTGAATACGCGTTGCGAGAGTCGAGATCCCAACGTAGCCGAAGGTGCCTACGGTAGCCAATAGAACGAATATCAGCGCGAATCCGGTCGCAAGCCTAGCTTTGATTGTGATTAATGGGTTCTTCATACGATTCGGTGTTTGCATGCGGAGAAAGGCGCATCCGAATCGATTCGACTGGTTGACGCCAGGAAATCTAAAGTTCCCACGCCGCATCGTATCGACCGCCCGAGCGGATCGGACGGGCAATCTTGATCCTCGTCAAGTTAAGTTCGGATTTGGCTGTGGGACTCTCTTGGCCATGAGTGGAGTCGCATCAACTTGCATTGCCGTTGCAATGGAGGCTACTGGGATCTAGCCCCGCGTAGGCCACCACTGCGTCCGAAGAGGCGAACGGGATGCGGGTGAAGGCCGTCACCAGAGCGGCCCCAGTCAGCTTCCCCACACCGGTAATGCTGGTGATTAAGTTGAAGTCGTCGGCCAAGGCGGGTTCGGCAGCGATCTGATCCAGCATTTCGCGCTCAAGAGCATCTGCCAACTGCGCCAAGGCATCCAACGCGTGCTGGACCTGAGCTTGCGATCCCACGTGCTTATGCCGATCGCTGGACAGGCGCAGCCTCGTCTTGCGATCAATCGGCGGTCACGGCCGCTAGATTCTTAATCGACGTATTTGGGCGGGGTGGGATATCTACCAACGTCAGTCCGCTAGTGACGGCTGATGGATGGGTGCGTCCCGGTCCCCAGCACCTCCGACGTGAGATCGGTAAGTGCTATAAAAACATACAAGATGGGTTACATCACCAGATGGTCTGAACGTGCGGGTAATCGCGAATCTTCAAGTCAGCAGATACCAGAGGCACCGAATGATGCCGCGCCGTGGCCACGATGATGCGGTCAGCCGTGTCCTTGTGGAATTCCCCGGGCAGGTCCACGGACTGAACAGAAATGCGCACATCCACTGGAACGAACCGAATGGCAGGCACTTGGGCAACCGTATCCAGCCACGCCGCCGCATCCATGGTCAGAGCCAAACGTCCGGCCTTGGCCAACATTGCGACCTCCCAGGCGCTGATCGCCGAAACCAGGATTTCTCCGTCCTGCCCTTCGGCCTCAATGGCCTCACGTGCGGGACGGCTCAACTGCGCGTCCCCCGCCGCCCACCATACCAGTGCATGGGTATCCAGCACGATCATTGCGCTGCCTCCCACGCATCTTCCCCGACCGGCGACAAGGGATCGTCAAACCGCAGGACGGAGCCGCGCAGCACATCCAACGGATTGCGCTTGGCCACTGCCCGATAGGGGCGGATTTCAAGTGCGGGCTTACCGTGATCGGTCACGACAATGGATTCCCCGGTCGATTCGACTTGCCGGAAAAGCTCAAGCGCTCGCGCTTTGAACTCGGTCTTAGAAACTTGCTGGCTGTGCATGGCGGCCCCCAAATGGTCAGTACAGATAGTCATTTTCTCGAATAAGCCATACCGAAGCGGCGCACGCCCCAGGGGGAGCCCCCCAGGGCCAGGCTCCTTACTCCTCCATTTCTCCCATCGGGTGCTCCACGGCTATAGCGGCCGGAATGAGCTCAGTGCGCATCAGTTCAGGCAACCGACAACACATCAATCTTGAAGCGTACGACGAATGAGTATCAAAGAGCACCTCGAAGGGATCATCGCGCGGACGACGTCGATCCGAATCGACTTCCGATGGAATGACCGCCGCTTCCGCGAGCGCGTAGCACTGCGCCCCACCGCCGCCAACATGCGCGCTGCGGCACGCATGCGCAGCGAGATTCTGCAAGCGATAGACCTCGGCGTCTTCACTTGGGACGACTTCGCTCGCTACTTCCCCGAGTCCCCCAGCATTCCGATCAAAGAGGCGGCCCGAGAAGTCACGTTCAAAGAGGCAGACATGTGGCTGAAGCTCATCAGCCACAAAGCGGCAACGACGCTCAGCGAATACGAGAATCTCTTGAACTCGCGGTGGCGCCCTTTGTATGGAAATCGCCCGATCGCGGAGATCACCTATGAAGAGCTCGCGATGGACGTAGCTGACTATCCGCGCATGGCGGCCAAGACGTTCAACAACGTCATGACGCCAGCTCGGCAGGTTTGGGCGTTGGCATTCAAGATGAGGAAAGTTCCGGAGAACATCACGCTGGAGATTGAAAGCCGTAAAGGCCAAGATCCAGAACCAGATCCGCTGCTCATGCGGTTCAGAAGGTGTGGCGCCCTACGCTTGCCGCGTTAGGAATCGGGATCGGGATGCGCGCCAGATGGGTCACAAGAATGGGCCCAAAAAAACGTAAGTCCTTACGTGTATGTCCTTGAATCTATGGTGCGCCCGACAGGAATCGAATCTGTACACGCGCCTATTAGCGCCATTTAACGCGGAACTTCCGTGCAGTTGCCTACACGTTAGGCGCATAGAGTTGTACTAATTCGCGGCTGTGGTCCCAAACTTGGGCCCAGCCGCCTTCGGGGCAGTCCCCCCGCCCCAAGCGTCGCCGGCCTCGCCCGAGGTTCGAGCACAGCCATTCAGGAAGCCCCTATGAGGTCCATACCCCATGCGGACGCGATCGCGTCCCGCGGGCATCACGCGTCCTTCGAGTTCCCGTCGACAGCACGTGCCGCCCGCCATGCCGCTCGAACCTGGTTCGAAACGGCTCCCGACATGAGTCCCGCCCAATACCGTGATCAACAGTTTCGGGACCATTGCAACAACAAGGCCGACTCCGCCCTCGAGCGCAGGATTCGCCGAGACGCATTCAAACAGGCATTCGCGGAGGCCATCGGTCACATCGTTGTGGAGGAGGCCCGATTTCATGCGCTCGCTGCTTGAAAGGCCGATCACGTTTCGACTTTCGGACGCTGCACGTCGACGCTACGAAGGCGCTGCAGCGGAGCGTGGAATGACGCTTTCGGCGTATCTGCGTGACCGGCTCGAGGTCGACGACCAGGTCGCCGAACACATATCGCAGCTTCGACTCACGCTCATGGACGGCGGCGTTGCCGACCAGGCCCCAGCGTCGATCCTTCCGATCCTCCTCGAACTGCTCCTGCTTTCCCGCCGGCACTGCTCACCGGGCGATATGCGAGCAGTGCACCTTGAACTTGACCGCCAGGGTGTGCCGCCCTGGACTCCAACTTGAAACTGAGGACCTCTCGATGCTTCCCATTACCGCTGCACGCCGGATCCTTGCCGCGATGATCCTTTTCTTGCTGTCGTCGGCAGCGTCCGCCCAGAACCCTGTGTCCGGCGCCTGGTCCCCGCACATTCAACCCGTGCCCTCTCCAGCCAATCTCGCCCGTGTTCAACTCGACAACCAGACCTGGAGCAGCGATGACGGCCAAGACTGGGTCATCAAAGTCGAGCAACCCAACGGCATCGACTTCTACTTGTCGCCCCAGGCGTGCGAGCGATGGATCGCGCAAGGCAAGCGCAGCGCCATTAATGCACTCAGGCTCAATGGCGAACCGGCGAAGGTGGCCCGGTGTCATGACGGGGTGAACCTAGCGAGCCTCCCGGTACCTCAATTGAGCGCCAAAGCCTTCGAGATGCTCTTGTTCTCCGGGATGTTCGAATAAACCGCCGTCCACGTCGGTCGTTCCACTGCCCCACGGAGCCTCACGCGCGCCTGCGGCCTCCCAGCCCACCTAGCCCGTGATCAGCACGGGACACACGCCTCATCCCTTCGGAGTTCCCCCTATGCATGCCCGTCTTCTGGCGGCCGTCATCTCGGCTGCCTGCTTTCTTTCGGCCTGCGGATTCGTACCGCCGGCCCCGCCAATGCCGGCCGACTCTGGCCGCGTCGCGATTAACCAACTGGATCCACGAAGCGTTCTACCGGGTAAATCGCCCACGGTGGTCGCTTCGGCGCCTATCCCGCCAATTCCAGTCCCCGAGGCACCACCCATTGCTGAAGACCCGGCGCCCGGCCAGCCTGCCGTGGCGCCCAGCAGCGGCGAGCTTCCCGCCGCCGGCGCGAAACCTGCCGCCGCGGCAGATGCTCAGACGCCGGCAGGCGAACTGGCCGCGAAGACCCAGGGCGCTGAAGTGGGCGGCGCAGCAACGGCAGCGGCGACCACAGAGGTCATGACGGTCGATGCCACGCCGACCCCGGCAGTAGCAGAACCGGAAATCGTGGAACCGCCCAAGCAAATCTGGCGCATCAGCCCGCAGGACGGCACGGTGCGTCAGGCGCTCGTCCGCTGGGCCGCAGATGCCAGTTGGACGTTCGGTCCTGACCAATGGGAGTTGAACTTCGACTTGCCGATCCAGGCACCCGCCGAATTCGAAGCAGCGTCCTTCCAAGAAGCTACCCAGGCGCTCTCCCAGGCGGTCGCCATGACCGAATCTCCGATACGTCCCTGCTTCTACGGCAACCGTGTCCTGCGCGTCGTGCCCTTCACCCGCAGCTGCAACCGATCCCCAGCCACGCAATCCTAGCCGTGGCGTTGACCAGGAATACCAATGACTGCATACCGCACTGTAGCGGCCGCACTGACGCTTGCCGCGCTGTCCGGCTGCTCCGCGCTCCAATCCACAGACCGCGTCACCGCCCGTGCTGACCACGAAGGCTCCAAGGGCGCCATTGCTATGGACGCCTTCAAGGGCATGGCAGGTGACACCGATCGTGCTAAAGGCCAGGTCGTAGAACTTCCCTGGATCGCTGGTCGGCCTCAACCGCTTGCCCGTGATGTCACCCTGCCGCCGGCGTTGCGCGCCAACGTCAACACTACACTGTTGTTCGAAAACAGCGCGGCGGACCTCAAAACTCTTGCCGACCGCATCCAACTGGCCACCGGCATCCTGACCCACGTGTCCGCCGACGCGTTGCTGCCGACCGAGTATTTCCTTCCGCGCCTGGCGGTCGACCAGGGCGTTGCTACCGCCAGTACCAACTTGGCGGCGGCGACAGCCGACACACTGGTTCCGGCCCTTGTCCCCGGTATTGCAGTTGACCGCATTGCAGGCCCGGTCCTGCCGCAGGGCGTTGCGCGCACGAAGATGGCTCCTCTGCCGCCAGGCCAAGCCCCCTTGGCATCCGTGCTGGACTCCATTGCGCTGCGGTTGGGCGTCTACTGGCGCTACGACGAAAAGATCGGTGCGCTTCGCTTCTATCGGACGGAGACCAAGAGCTACGTCGTCCGCACGCCGACGCAGGCTGCTGAAGAGAACCTTCAACGCGATATAAAGTCGGCAAATTCGACGCTCGCCGACAAGTCGACCAGCAGTTCAAAGGAAGAAGCCCGCGAACTGGCCGCTGTGGTCACCAAGGTCAGCCAGTTCCTCAGTCGCGCAGGCGTGATCAAGTCTGCGGACGGCGCGGCCAACACCATCGTCGTCACCGATACAAAGGATGCGCAGGATCGGATCGGTGAGTTTCTGGACGCGGAGAATCGCCAAATGACGCGGCGCGTGCGTCTCGTCTTTGAAGAGATCACCGTTCAGCGCGACCGACTGAACCAAGGCAGCGTCGACTGGAAAATTCTGTTCAACAGCCTTGGACGCGAAAACACTGCATCCGCCATCGGCGTCGGCCCCTTGCTCGACGCAGCCAAGGCAGCGGGCAGTGTGGGCGCCTCGGTGGGCAGCGGACCTTTTGCCGGCACCAACATCGCACTGAGCGCGCTTTCGCAACTCGGGTCGATCGTCAATCACAAGAGCATTCCGCTTCTCTCGCAGAACCGCCGACCCGCGAAGTACGACACGCGTAACACCTTCCAGTACATCAAGGATCTGCAACAGACAAAGAGCACGTCCGACAGCTCGGCGCCGACTGTCACGGTCACGCAAGATGAAAAGACAGTCGGCACGTTTCTCACCGTCGTGCCTGACGCGCAAGACGACGGCCAGGTCCTGCTGACCATCGCCTACGACGACACCCGGCTCATCGAAATGAAGAAGGAGCCCGTTGGGTCACGTGATGATCAGTCGTTCGTCCAGCAGACCAACATCGGCGGGCAGGGGCGCGTTCAGCAGGTGATGGTCCGCCCCGGCGAACAAGTGGTCATCGGTGGGTATCAACAATCCTCCGACAGTTCGACCCGCCGCCGTCTTGACGACAGGGCGCCGATGGTTATGGGTGGGTCTGACGCCTCGCAAGAACAGCAACTACTGACGGTGGTGTTGGTAACCGCAATCCCAGAAGAAGGATTCTGAACGTGGCAACGCGACAGAAAGTCGCTCGGCGCACGAGCTACAGGCTCGTCGCGATACCGGGCTCGCCTAATCAACTCGTCTTCGGACTCAAGTGGCGAACAGTCCTGGGGGAAGACCTCCAGAAACTTGCACTTCAAGCAGCGCGCAAAGCCAAGGCAACGCACTACGTGCAAAGCGATGCGCGAAGTTCTTCGGTAGGTCTGGTGACTGCTAAAGGCAGCGAAACACGTGCAAAGACCCGGGCAACTCTTTTCTCGGGCGCCGCCGCATTTGCACAGATGCATCGACATGGCACCCACGTTGTCGCGTGCACTCTGCCCGATCAATCCGTGTGGTTGGCGGTTGTGATCGACGGTGTCGTGCAGACGGGCGGCGACACGATATTTCCCGACCAGACTGCAGCGAAGATTGCCGTGGAAGAGGTCACAGCGCGCTACCGGGAACACCAGTTGCACAGCGACTACCTCACGGCGGCCCGCGTATTCTCCTTGCAGCAGCTCACTGCGCATGTGAATGCTCAGTCGGCGCTGCGCAGGGCTTCCTTCAGGCTGTCCATGGTGTCGCCCATCTGGTGGGTGCTAATAGCTGCGGTCCTTGCCTACGAGGCCTGGGATTACGGGTCGGCTTGGTGGGAAGAAAGACAGGCACGACTTCAGGAGTTGGCAGAAGCAGCACAACCCCAATTCGATGCCACTGCGCTGTGGAACAACGCCATAAGCACTTGGGCGAAGTCGGTCAAGGCTCAAGGCAGCACCGGCCTCGACGCACTTCTCAATGCCGTCCTCGCGGTTCCGGTAGAGCCGGGGCGGTGGCGCTTGACCGAAATCGACTGCCGACCGGGCGCAGGGACGTGTGCTGCGACCTACCGCCGCACACGTCTGGCCGACAACCATACGCTACAGGCGGCGCTGGCTAGCTCGTTTCGCATCGTCCATCCGGACTTAGATTCGGCCACCGTTACCTGGCAACTACCAAATGCGCTTTCAATGCAAATGCTGCCTCTGGATGACCTTCCGGCGCCAAATGCGATCCAGACGGCCTGGGAGCCAAGCTGGCAAGCGCTGCGACCCGCATTGACAGACTTCACGTTGTCAAAACCGGCAAGCGCGCCAATTCTGGTCCCCAACATCAAGTTGCCCAACGGCCTGGAGCAATCGGTGCCGTTGCCACAGGGCACGAAGCTACCTGCCAGCCGCGCGCTTGTGATCAATGCACCCCTTCGCTCGCTCTACGGCCTGGCCTTGCCGACCACGACCCAGATAGCGCAGCTGCATGTGCGTTACCAGCCAGATTCGGCGCCAGGACTTGCCGCGAGCGCCTTCTCGGCCACCTTGAAAGGAGATATCTATGTACTCGCGCCGTGAAAATTCGCTGCGCACTCGACTTGCGCTGCGCCTGGCGGGCCTCGCCCTAGCGATCGGCATGCCTGCCACAGGGGCGGCGCAAGCTGAAAATCCCTCGGTAGCGCCTGAGGCTCCGCCGGCACCGCCGAGCCACCTGGTACGCGAGCTGCTGGAGCATGACGCAAAACAAGCGCTCGCCCTGGAACGCTCGAAGTCCAAGACAGCATTCGCAGGTTCGCCGCTCGGCGCACCGCCACCGGCGGCCACCGCGCCCGCTGATGCGGAACAGGCGGCGCAAGCCTCAGCGTCACCCCCAAAACAGCTCCTGGTTCGGCTAATCGCCATCGTCGGGGTTGGCGGTCGCCTGGCCGCGCATCTGCAGGTGGACAACAGACAGGCCGTCTACTTGAACGGGAAGGCGGCACCGGTAACAGGTGCTGGCCAGGGCATGCGCCTACTGGAAATTTCCCCTCCCTGCGCCACGTTTCTGTCTCAAGCGGAAGAGACGCTCACCTACTGCCTAGACGAGAGGGCACTATGAAATTCGGCATTTTCCAATTGGTGCGTCGAATGTCGCGCATGCTGCGCGTTGGCTTTCGCGAAGAGGAGCCTGCCCCCGTCCTTAGCATGGGGCCAGCGCGTTCCCAGGAGACCGACTCCCTCGAAGGTCATCTTGATTCCTTTGAAGACGTTGAAAGCCTGCATCCCCCCTTCGAATTGCTCCGCGTCGACTGGTGCGGCTCAGAAGCCGCGGCGAAGGCGTGCGTGGCGCAGCTAGAGGGCAATAAGTACGTCGTCTTCGTCAAGCAAGGTGAGCAGGAATCCGATATCTATCGCGCAGTCCTACAACGCGCTCGTGAAGCAGCCGGAAGGGACGAAGTCGACATCTACACGGTCAACCCTGTGGTGCTGCTAGCTTTAGTCCGGGAACGAATGCAGGCGAAGGACGTCAAGCAACGCACTTCCCGAACGCGTTCGCTTGGTGCCCGGTCGGCCGTGCGCGTCGGGTTTCACGATCTTGGCGCCTGGGGCATCCGCAACGGCGCAAGCGACATGCACCTGAATATCGACACGACCGCTCCCATTTCCCACGTCAGCGCCACGATCGATGGGCAGTACACGACCCCCAAGCAGCTGAGCATGCCTACTGAGCGCCTCATCGAAATGGGCAACGTCGCATGGATGGACGTCCATGGCGGCAACGGGCTTTTCCTCGACATGGCAAAGGAACAGCAAGGTCGACTGTACGAGGTTGTCGATGAGCGCTCCTACATGCTCCGGTGGGGCTCGTTCGTTACGGACAAGGGTCCTTCGATCACACTTCGGATACTTGACATGGAGGCGAAGGTAGAACCGGTCGACATGGGAACGCTGGGATTTCTGCCCTCGCATATCGCCAAGTTCCAACGCTGTTTGCAAAGCATGGGCGGGGCAATCGTTATCGGCGGCATTCCTGGGTCTGGCAAGACCGTGACAAATGCGCAGCTAATCGTCCGGCTGCCCGAAACGCGTAAGGTCATGACCATTGAGGATCCCGTTGAACTGACGATACCTCGAGCACTGGCCGCGAGCCTTTCGAGGTCGCTTGATGGCTCAGATCGCGACGCAATGCGTTCCAAGCTCATGGCACTCAAACGTGCGGCTGCCAGCGACGTTTTCCTCGGCGAAATCCGCGATCAACTGACCGGTTCTGCCTTTGTAGACATTGTTCTAGCAGGCAGCAGCTTGTACACCACGACCCACGTCGGGCATGCCCTGTCCATCCCCCAACGGTTTGCATCCAGCGAAATCGGGGTGCCACGCACAACGCTGGGCACGCCAGGCGTCCTCAAGCTTCTTGCACACCAGTCGCTGATGCCTGTCATGTGCAGCTGCGCGCTTCCAGCTGCCTCCTTGCTCGACGGTGCTGCCGACCGGCTGGGCGTTCGCCAAGACCGAGAGACGTGGTCTCGGTACCTCGGAGACATCGAAGCCCTGTACGGATTCGACAGTTCTCGCATCAGGGTCCGCGACCCGCTGGGATGTGAAAAGTGCCGAGTCAAAGGTATCCCGGAACTCTTTGGATATGCGGGTCGTACAGTCGTGGCCGAAATGTTCGAACCGTCATCCGATCCAGACGCGCTGCGGGCCATCAACCAAGGCGATGAGCTGCGACTGCGCCAGATCTACGCTGGCCACCGTACGTCTGGCTACGACGAGCCGGACATGGAAGGAAAGACCACCATGGATTGCGCCGTATACAAGATGAGCCAGGGCATGATCGACCCGCGCGACATCGAGCCGCACTTCCGAGCATTCGCGACGCTATTACGTGAAAGGAAGCGGGAATGAAGCTGCCGTTCGTACTCACAAGGGTTGGGCAGGCTGCGAGCAAGTTCGCCCGCCAGCGAGCCGATTGGTATGAGTACCTTGCCGACATGGCAGAGGACAGCCAGGGCAAGCGCACAATCTTGAACATTCTTGACGGAGACGCCCAGCGCTATGGGCGAAGCGCGCGGGGCATTCTCTCCGCATACTGGGCACACAAAATTGTCGAGACCGGCAAGATCGGCCTGACGCTACACGGCACGCTACCTCCCAAAGAGGTCGCGGAATTTGTCTCGTTGCAGGGCCAAGACCAAGCTGTCCTATCAAGCGGCCTGCGCGACATGGCCGGCCTTGTGCGGCTTAACACCAAGCTGCGGGGGATTCTCGTTACGACGCTGCTGGCTTCGGTGCTGACCTTGATTCTTCTATGGCTCGTAATCATGGTTGCAATTCCCTACTTCAGCGCGCCGATGATTATCGACGCACTGCCTGTAGTCCCCAGGGCGTACCTAAGCCCATCCACGCGGACATTCTTCGACCTGGCCGAATGGATACGGGATAACGGCAATCGAATTTGGGTTGGAGCACTGGTACTAGCGCTTGCGTTCAGGTTTTCCTTCCCCTACTTGGACGGTCCGATACGAAGGTTCCTAGATCGCTGGGGACCATACCGCTTGTATCGGGACGTACAGGGCATCGGCGTCATCAGCACTGCGGCAACTGCGGTCAAACCAAGGACCGGAAAGACGATGCAGCTCCGCGAGGCCATCGAACTCCAATTCGACGGAGCATCTCGTTGGCTGACCGGCCGCTTGCAGGCCATTCAGCACCGCCTCGAAGACTCCGAGTCAGGCGCACGAGTGTTCGATGTTGGCCTGATGGACCGTGAGACATATTGGTACCTCGAGGACCTCACAAGCACCCTAGGCTTGGACGCGGCGTTGCAGAAGACTCGCCAGAGGATGGAAACCGTTGTTCTAAAGCGAGTCGAGACGAGAGCGAAAGTGCTCCGCTGGGTCATCTTGGGCTGCGCCGTGTTCGCAATGGCGGGCCTTTATGGCTGGCATCAAAGCGTCCTATGGGATCTACAAAACGGAGCAATGCTCGACGCCATGAGTTAGGAGTCGCCACCAATCACACCAATCCCTAGCTGTCTCCAAGATGGCCACAACTTCCTTTCAGTTTCTGGAATCCGACATGAATCTTCCCGTAACTCAACCTCAACGTACCCAGCAGAACTTCGCCCGCCAACGCCTACATCAAGGTGGATACACGCTCTCCGAAATCGGCGCCGTTCTCGCGATCATTGGCGTCCTGGTGATTCTCGGCATGCCCGCCATCAAAGGTTTCTTCCTCCAAGCGCGCGTTGGCCCGGCGGCGTCTGAACTTCAGCGCTTCATGACAGCGACCCGCTTGCTAGGCGAAGGTGACTCCGTCACCCCTTACGCAGCCATCAACAACGTGTCGAACCTCGCGCCGGCGTTGATGGAGTCATCGGTGTTCAAGGTAAACGGCGCTACGGTAGCGCACCGCCTGGGCGGCTCCGGCGCCGGCTCGAACGGCACCATCACGATCGGCCCGGTGGCTCTTGGGGGTGGTGCTGCGGGCAGCGGTTTCGGGTTGACGTTGACCAATGTGAATCACAGGGCGTGCCCCGGCCTGGCCACCACCTTGAACTCGGTATCGGAGACGATCAGCGTCAATGGCACCGCCGCAAAGACGCTTGGCACGAACAACGAGGCGGGATCCTTCAATGCAGTCACAGCGCAAGACCTTTGCGTGAAGGGCGACAACAACACGTTCGTCTTCGCAACGCGATGAATCCGTAAACCCGCAATCCAGGCGAGGCATTGCCTCGCCTGTCATTGCATAGACGGCGAACCTGCCATGTGTCCTTCTGAAGTTACAGTGCCCCGATCAGTTCGCCGCCAGGCTGGCTATTCGCTTGTCGAGCTCATGGTCGTGCTCGCACTTCTCACACTCGCCGTTGTCCTGGGTGGTCCGTCACTAAAGCGAGATGTTGACACCATCGCTGCGGAATCGACCGGCCGCTATTTGGCTCAAATTCGCGGTGCATTAGTTGACCTTCAGGTAAAGCATGAAGCTTGGCTTCGCGGTGAGAATATCGCGAGCGCCCCAGCCGGAACTTATCCCCCCCCGCCGGCACTCGCTTGGATTGCCGCCCCGGGAGCGCAGGTTGCAAGAGGCGGCGTCGCGGATCTCGCATCGCTGGGCCTGCTACCGCCAAGCACGCCGCGCTTTCCACCCCTGGGTCAAACCGCCCGCTTCATCCTTGTCCGTGAAGGAGCCTGCCCCGGTGACAACTGCCGCACGGGCGCCTATGTGTATACCTGCCAACCGATCAGCGATGTACGTAGCCGTCGACTCAATGACGTCTGCACAGCACCGGCCGGCAAGGCGGCTCGTTTCAACCAAATCCTACTGGGCAAGGTGATGGCGGCCTCAGAAGGATATGGAGGCCATGACGCCAACGGCGGGAACAACGTACAGGGGCCGCTCATGAACATTCCGCGCGCGTGGTTCGATTTCGGCGCAGAGCCAGGCCATGCAGTTCTGGCGGCTGGTCTGGGCGCCACGCCGTTCGGTCAATTTGTTCGGCACGGAGAAACCAGGCCAGTCACATTCAACAACACGCTGACGGTGGCCGGTGCGATTCAGACCAACACGGGCTTACTGCTCAACACAGCAGTTGCGCCTGGGGCGGCCTGCACGCCTGAAGGCTTATATGCTTCGACCGCCAACAAGCTGCTCGCCGTTTGCACCGGCGGTGTGTGGTTCGCTCAGAACGGTCACGTGATCACGGGCACATACAGCGACCTTCCCAACGACGCTGCGATCCCGCCGGTGACGTGCCCTGCTGGTTTGTCGCCGTGGCGCCAAATCGCCCTGCAGGGTGTGGATGCGACCGCACGCGGTGGCGATATCAACATCGGTGGCGCTATCGGCGGAAGCATCCAAGGGTCGGGCTATGTAAATGCCGCCGGCGCCGTATCGGTCGGCGGATCCTTCAGCGGGACGTTCCAGAACTCTGGAAATAGCTACGTCCGCATGGCGCAGCGCGCAAGCATCGCGGGCGACCGCGTCGTCATTTCGCCCGCAGACATGGGCGCCCGCGCCTCGGTGATACAGGGCTGCAAGAACTAACCCAAGTTCGCAGGTCGTCTCAAAGCCGCCAATCGGGCGGCTAACCCAATCGGAGATATCCATGTTCCTTCCCTCAATGCGAGGCAGGGGCCGGCCCTGGCTCGCCCTGCTGTTCGCGCTGTTCCTTCCTGCGGCGAGCCAGGCATCCACGGCAAATCAAGCCGACGTGCAGCTGCAGACCGATCTCAACACCATGGTCATCCGCGTCGATCAAGGCGCGCCCCTCCCTCCGGGCGGCTGCGTGGGGGGATATAGCTGGCATACCACCTACGGCGGATGCCGCATCGCACAGACCCAAGCTGAATTCGCGCAATGCCCTGCGGGCTACACCGGCAATCAGGTTCGGTACCGGAACTACTACGTCCTGCAGGCAAACGCGAGCGACGTCGCCTATGAAGGCTGGAGCGCCTGGCAAGACGGTTGCACAGCGGCACGAGCCGCTGGCGTTCTGGACGTCGTCATCGCAAAAGCCAGAGGCAACGAGAGCGGTGAGACGTTCGATAACAGCTTGGGCGGAACCATCGCGGCGCAAATGCAGGTCAATTACGGCACGATGTTCGGTGCCACCATCTATCGCCCTACTGCGGAGCTGAATTGCATCTATGCATCGGGCACGACGTCGGGAGACACCTCCCGCGTGTGGATGGGCCAGCTGCTCCCCCCTGGGGCTTCGGTGAACAAGGGTGTCCCGGGCTACTGCCAGCTTTCTAACGGAAACAGGACTGCCACCTTGTTCGGCAGCTGCGACACGGGAAGCGGAGGTGACGCTGATTTCTGCCAGGGCGCCACTCGTGTGGTGAACATCACGTCTGTCAACGGATGCACGGTCACCACCCAGACCACCGTGCACGGCCAGCTCGTCGACGTCGGCAGCTATGGCATCTGCAACTAAATCCAGGAGAACGCGTATGCGAACCCTTCGACACCTGCTACTGCTGTTGGCGGTGGCGCTAACGCCGGTGGCCACGCCGGCATACTCAGCCGGTGCACCTAGCGTGAACGTCGGGGACGTGCTGGAAGGCGACAAGCGACTTGCATGCGAAGCCATTCTTTGCCTTTCGAGCGGAAGCCGTCCCAGCGAGTGCACCCCATCGCTTTCTCGCTACTTCGGCATCAACATGAAGAAGCTCTCGGACACGTTGGAAGCACGCCGCGACTTTCTATCGCTGTGTCCAGCTTCTGAGGACTCCAAGGAGATGAGCGATTTGGTACGCGCCATTTCGCAGGGCGCCGGTCGGTGCGATGCGGCGGCGCTGAACATTGCGCTCAGGTCTTGGCGCGGCAACGACGAGGGTGGCTCGATCATCAGCAATAAACGCCCAGGCTACTGCAACGTTTACGCGTCGCACGAATACACGGCCTTTGACGACGGCCTTCCGCTATACGTCGGGACGCCCGATGAGGGCGGCTTCTGGGTCGAACCCCGAGATTACGAGCGCGAACTCGCCAAGTACGAGAAGGAACTTGCAGAGCGCAAAGAACGCGAGCAGAACGGCAAGGGGCCTGGCTTTGGAATGGTGGGGAATTGACCGATGGACTTTCCCACGCTCGCCAGGCAGTGCGCGCCAGACGTGCATATAAGCACGCTGGCGGCCGTTGTGCGCCATGAGTCTGCATTCGACCCGCTGGCAATCGGTGTCAACAGCAAGCCCCACCGGAGCATCCGTCCGAAATCCCGCCAGGAGGCAGTGGACGAGGCGCGCAAGCTCATCGACCAAGGTATCAACTTTGACGTCGGATACGGGCAGATCAACGTGCGCAATTGGAAATGGCTCGGCGTGACGCCCGAGACCATTTTCGATCCGTGCACGAATCTGGCGTCCGCGCAGCGCGTGCTGGTCGCCTGCTACAAGCGTGCGGTGGACCAACATGGAAAAGGACAAGCGGCACTGTATGCCGCCTTCAGTTGCTACAACACAGGGAATCTCAATGATGGGTTCAAGAACGGCTATGTCGGCAAGGTCCTTGCGGGTGCAGGCGTTCCTGTACCCGCGATCGTGAAAGACGCCGCAACCCGCCAAACGACTTCCGTGTCCAAGACGCAGACGCTCCCCCCGTCCGCCAAACAACCGGACGCGCTGATATCCCCCCGGACCGATGCATTCAGTACGCCTCGGCAGGACGTCTTCGAACGGCAGCCCCACCCAGTATTCGGCGCGCCCATCGCAAAGCCGACAAAGCCTTAGCTCCACTCCTGACCTGTCACGACCCGCGTGTTTAACGGCTAAACGCCGCCCGCCGAACACAACGCCCTCCCCTGCGTTGCATCCAACGTTTAGCCGCTAAATCGGCTCCCTCCCTCTTTGTATTGCATCTGCCGCCCGCCAATTAGGCCAGGTGGCTAAATCTTTTGGAGAATCCAATGCTGATTGCCTCTTCCACCAAGCCCCGATCGCAAGTTGCGCTGGCTTACACGGCCCTGGCCGCGCTCCTGCTGTTGCTACCCGACGTTGCGTTTGCACAGTTTCAGAAAGGCACCACTGGGCTGCAAACCTTCTACGACTGGCTCTGGCTCATCGTCCCCATCTGCGGGGCAATCGTGGGCATCCTCATTGGCGTCGCGTATTCGGCCGACCTGATCAGAAAAGACACCGCAATGCAGTGGGGCGTCGGTGTGGTCTTCTCCGGCGCAGTGGTGGGCGGCTTCCTCAAGCTGTTCTTCTAACCATGAGCAAGAGCGCAACGTCTAAGTCCGAGCTGTCGGCCGCACAGTCTGCATCGTCTGTCCCGCCTAACCAGTACCCGCTTTTCAAGGGTGCGACCCGTGCGGCTACGGTCAAGGGCGGCGTGCCTGCCCGCGCGCTGGTCGCCCTGGTCTTCGTGACCCTGCTAGTCGCATCGTTCACGCTGTGGGGCTGGCTACTCGGACCCATTCTCTACCCCGTGGTGGCCGTCTTGAGCCGCCATGATGATCGCGCCTTCTGGATCTGGGAGCTTTGGGCAAAAACCAAGCTCTTTGCGCCGAACAAGCGCTTCTGGGGGGCCATATCCCTATCCCCGACGCAATACAGCAAGCGGCGCCCCTGGAGCCGCTTACTCGGAGGTAAAAACCGATGACTCAACACTCGCCCACCATTGCGGCGCACGAGCCGTTTGTTGGCAAGTACGTACCGTTCTCCCACCATGTGACGGAATCGATCATTGCCACCCGAGACTGGGAGTACTTGTCCGTATGGCGCATCGACGGCCGCACTTTCCAAGGCTATTCGGAGGCCGAGCATAAACAATGGGCAGAGGAGCTCAATAACGTCCTACGCGGCCTGCCCACGGGCTTTGGTCTGTGGTCCCACTTTGTTCGGCGCCGCGTCTCCGAATACCCGGAAAGCGAATATCCCGATACGTTCTCACGCGCGCACGATGAGTCGTATCGCAAGGTCTTCTCGACCACGCCGCCCATGATCAATGAGATGTATCTCACGGTCATAGTGCGAGCGCAAATCGACCCCGCCCTTCAGCTGCTGTCTCGTTTCGAAAAACGCACTGCTCGTCAAGCTTTGGCCTGGCAGGCACAGGCTATCGAACAGCTCAACGATGTCAATCGTAAGCTCCAGGGCACCCTGAAACGCTACGCGGCGGAACTGCTAACTATCATCGAACGGGAGATTTCTCCTCCGGAAAATTTGCATGTCCCCCTGGACGAAGGAACCGAGCCGCGAGTTGGTCACTTTTCTGAGCCAGCCGAGTTCTTTGGGTGGCTGCTCAACGGACGGCTGACGCCGGTCCCGGTGACAAACGCCCGTTTGTACAACTATCTGCCCACCAGCCGACAGTTCTTCTCGACGCACGGCGAACAGGCTGAAATGCGAGGACCGAATTGGACGCGGCGCTACGTGATGATGGAGGTCCGCGAATACTCCAACAACACCAAGCCCGGCCACTTCAATTGCCTGCTAAACCAGCCCTATGAATTCGTGGTGTCCCAGTCCTTCGGGTCCATGTCGAAGGCAGAAGGCCTGAAGGCGCTCTCGCGCCAGATCAAATGGCTTGAAGACTCCGGAGACTATTCAACTTCGCAGATCGAAGATCTCAAGCGCGCTCGCGATGATCTCAGTGCCGGCAAATTCGTCATGGGCGACCATCACGCCACGATCCAAGTATTCGGCGAGGACAGCGAGCAGGCGCTCCGTGGAGCGGCAGATATCAGCGGGGTCCTGGCCGGCGAAGAGGTATCCGTCCGGTTGATCGACCGTGCGCTCATCGCAGCTTGGGCAGCACAGCTCCCGGGGAACTGGAAGTGGCGCCCGCGCCCCTGCCCCATCACTTCGCCGAACTTCCTGTGCTTTTCCTCCATGCACAACTATCTGTTCGGTAAACCGGCAGGCAATCCTTGGGGGCCGGCGGTGACGATGCTCAAGACTACGGGGGGAACCCCGTATTACATGAACTTCCACGCTTCGCTGGCCGAGGTGGATGAAACTGGGAAGCGACGCCTGGGCAATACGTTCCTAATCGGGAAATCCGGTACCGGGAAAACTGTTCTGTTGGGCCACTTGATAGCTCAGGCTCGTAAGTTCGGCTACACCGCCGCGATCTTTGACAAGGACCGCGGTATGCAGGTCACGGTGATGGCCATGGGCGGGACCTACTTCACGCTGCAGATCGGTGTGCCAACAGGCTGGAACTACCTTCAGCTCGAACCCACGTCGACCAACATTAGCTTCATGGCCAAGCTCACCAAGCTATTGGCCGCCAACGGAGATGAACCCGCCACGATCGCCGAACAAAAGCAGATCGAAGTCGCCATCAGGCGGCTCGTCGAACGCATAGACCATCGTGATCGTCGGTTGTCTACGCTCTTGCAGTTCCTGCCTGCAGCGCCGTCTGAGGGGCAGACCCTTAGCGTGCGTGAGCGCTTGATGCGATGGTGCGCGGGAAACGAAAACGGTTGGGTTTTCGATAACCCTACCGATGAATTGGACTTGTCCGCGAGGGACATGTTTGGTTTTGATCTCACCGAGTTTTTGGAAAAGGGCGAGATCCGTGACGCGTCAATCACCTATCTTTTATATCGCACCAATCAGATGACAGACGGCCGCAGATGCGCACAGATTTTTGACGAAGTGCAGCATCCGTTAAAGGTGGCCGCATTTCAGGAATCGCTGCAGGACAGAAGCCGCACCGTCCGAAAAAAGGATGCCGTGCTCATCTGCGCCACGCAGGAGCCGGAAGCAGTTCTGGAATTGCCTGCGGGCCGTTCCCTCTTACAGCAGTCTGCTACGCAGTTCTACCTGCCGAATCCTGGGGCAACGGCGGATGAGTACATCGACGGCTTCAAGCTCTCGCCGGCCGAGTTCAAGCTGGTCAAGAACCTCGGTGAGTTCAGCCGCCAGTTCGTCATCAAGCAGGGCGAATCGACGGTCACGGCGGAATTGGATTTGTCGACCTGCCCCGACTCCCTTCGAGTCTTTTCCGGCTCTGCCGATATGGCGGAACTTGCCGAAGAAGCTATAGCGAAGTGCGGGGAAGATCCCAGCGTATGGCTTCCCCATTACCTCAAGCTCGCCGACGAGGCGACAAGGAGATAATTATGTTTGCATCGTTCAAAACCCGCTGCCTGTCATCCCAGGCCTGGCGCAAGCACGCAGCAGTGCTCGTATGCGCGAGCATGATGGCTAACGCTGCGTTGCCGGCACATGCCAGCGGTATTCCAGTAGTCGACGCAGCAAGCATCATGGACCGTGCTATCAAGCACGCCGAGACGCTGGCCAAGTACGCGGAACAGATCACCGTGCTCAAGAACCAGTTGGAAAGCCAGCGTCGCCAACTGGAGGCTCTGACCGGCACACGAAATCTGGGGGACATCCTCAACAACCCGCTCATCCGTGATTCCCTGCCGGCGGACGCGCGGGATATCCTGCGTTCGGCAAACGGTGGGGGAATCGGCCTCTCCGAAATCGCTGAGCGCATCGAGCGCGAGGAGGCGCTTACCGGCAACTACGAGCAGGACAAAAGAAACCTCGACGCGCGTACCGAGAAGATGGCGATTCGCAGCCAGGCCCTGATGCAGCAAACGCAGAAGGGCATGACTGCGCGGGTTGGCCAGATCAACCAGCTGCAGAAGCAGATCAACCAGACCCAGGACCCAAAGGCAATTGCGGACCTGCAGGCGCGTCTCTTGGTAGAACAGGCAAATATCCAGGTCGACCAGACGCGCGCTGACATGCTTGCGCGCCAACTGGAAGCAGAGCAAGCGCTCATGGAGGCGCAGGCCGACAAACTGGCCGCCAGCGCATTCAGCATCGAGGCAATTCGGGCCCCCCTGCCGGGAGTACGGTAATGACCACGACCGCAGTTTCGCTTCTAAGTCTGGGCGGGGTTGCGAATTGGATCGACCAATCGGTAACGACGATGCTGACCAGCGTGGTCACGCCGATGGTCGCGTCTATCACCGCTCAGGTTTTGCCCCTCGTATCGGTCGGCTTGTCGATCGCACTAGTGTGGTACGGCTGGCTAATATCGTCGGGTGCCATCCAGACTCCGATCTTCGCCGCAGTACGCCGCCTGGTATCCATCGCTGTCATTGTTGGAATTGCCGGCACGGGCGGCCTGTATCAAACGCAGATCGCTGGTGCCATGTTGGAGCTGCCCACGGACATAGCGAAGCTATTTACTGGCACGGTCAAAACCCCATCTCAGATCATGGACGAGGCGGCGAACAAGGGGGCCGAAATCGGGACGAAACTCCAAGAACGCGCACCGAGTGGCCTCAAGAAGATGGGCCAGACCTTTGTCTTCACGATCGTCTCGGTCATCATCACAGTCATCTCGGCCATTATGAGTGCGGTTGGCATGCTCGTTCTGATAACCGTCAAGGTCGGCATGGGCCTTGTCGTTATTTTGGGGCCCTTATGCATACTTGCTCTGTTGTTCGAGCCCACCAAGGATTTTTTCAAAGCGTGGCTCCACCAAGGGATGTATTACGCCATCTACGCCGGATTGTTCATGATGGTCTTCATGTTCATCATGGGGATGTTCGGAATGCTGCAGAAGGGCCTTTTGGATCTGGCTGGGGCCGACCAGATAAACATTTTTTCGATGCTAACCGCGATGGTATTTTTCATGATGTGCTCCAAGTACATGTTGGAACAAGTATCAGATGTCGCTAAGAAGATTACTGGCGGGCAAGGTGGTGGCATATCCGTTCCCTTTCTTGGTCGGATCGGCTAACATAAATTTCCACTGCCGACAAAGGCTCCGAAGCCAATGTCGACATTATTGTGAGGAAAACAGATGGACCCGATCACTCCATTGGGAAAGCGACTTTCACAAAGCCCGTTGGTTAATCCGAACGTGCCTTTGCAGCCGTCCGTTCCTGAAGCAGGCGAAGCTCCGATATCTGCATTTCAGTGGATCAGCGTAGTTCGTGCCACCTGGACGTGGTTGCTGAAGCCTCTCTGGTATCTCTGCTTTAAATGGCCCAGTCTAATCATCTCGACTTCGGCGGTGTCTCGGGGTGGGCGTGATAACGAACGCCGGCGTCGGGATGCGGACAACGCTGCACGTGCTGACTGGGAACAGAGATACAAAAGTTGGTAGTTCCCCTCTTGGCTTTCTGATGATGTTTCGCCCTGCAGTGGGCTGAAACGCTAACAACTAGGGCACAGCGTTCGCTGTGCCTTTCTCTTTTTTGCTTGGCGCTAGCCAAGACCCTCTGATCTAAATCCCCCCATCCATCTCTTCGGAGAACCCATGAAGAACGCCCTTGCGGCCGCGCTCGTCGCGGCTCGCCCTTTGTCGTCCTCGCCGTCCGCGCTGGTCGGCCTCGAAACCATTAACCGAACAGGAGATCGCTATGTCTATGGATGACCCCAAGCTCTCGCTGGGGCAAGAGCTAGAGCGCAATCGCGGGCTCGAGCGCGACTTGCTTTCATTCCTCCTGTCGTCACGAAGTACCGCATGGCGTGTTGCCTCAGTATCACTCCTGATCGCGCTCATTTCCATCGTGACGCTCTGCGCCATCTTCTTCATGATCGAGCCGCCGCGCCCCTACGTCGTTCGCGTAAATGACACCACCGGCGAAATCGAGCATGTCACCAAACTCGGTAACGGCCAGGACGATTACGGCGAGCGAATCGCCAGATACTTCATCCAGCAGTACGTACTCGCCTGCGAAGGCTACGACTGGAACACGATTCAAAACACCTACGACCGATGCGGTCTGTTCAGCTCACCCGAAGTCCAGCAGGTCTACGCGGCCAGATTTCAGGACGATCCAAAAAGGGGCTACGAAGCGCTTGACACGCGCTACGGCAAACACACGCGCATCGTGCCCAGCGTTCGCAGCATCACGTTTGGCCCTCACAACACCGCCACAGTGCGGTTCACGCGCCGCCTGGTTGGGTCCAACACTAAGGCCGAACCAGAGCAGCTGATCGCCACGCTCGCGTACCGCTACATCAACACGCCCATTACTGAAAAGACCGGCCGCGACAACCCGCTGGGCTTCCAAGTTTCCACCTACATGACCGACGTCGAAACGCTGAGGTAATCACCATGAAGAAAGAACAAATCAACGAACTCGCTCGCCGCCTGGAAACCGCCCACGGCTTGAGCAACTCGGAGCGCACCGCGTTGCTGCGCGATTTGGAGCGCTACGCCAAGACTGACCTGTATGGCGCTGCTCGACTTACGAAGGACCATCTGAGCAAAAGTGCCGACCTGCGCCTGCCGACCATCGTTGTCGCTGCCGACCGCATTGGCAAGCACTTTGAAGAGCGTATGCGTCAGCCCCGGCGCCCCGTCGAACTCTACGGCGAACAGGATCGACAGATTCGCCAGCCTGAAGACGGCCGCGAGTACAAGGGGCCGGTTGTGGGCACCACGCCCAACTGCTTGATTCAACGCGACAAGGAGACGGGCGACTTGATCGTTCATGCGCGCGGCACGCTGAACCGTTCGTTCGAGATCACCGGAAAGGAAGAATCCCTCGCCATCAGCTACCCCTTCAAGGCGGTTGGTGGCGTGGGCCTCGTCCGTGACGCAGATCACGGCATGGCAGCAGGAATTGGGTTCGAACGGCAGCATGCCCCGAAACACGCACACGAGCACAACCACGGGATGGAACGCAGCTAATGAACGTCCGCCTGAAATCTATGGCCGCAGCAGCGCTGACAGTCGCGCTGTGCGCGGCTGCAGGTCCTGCCTGGTCCCTTGATCATCCGCAGGCCTCGACTAAAGACAAGCGCATCCGGTGGACCGACTATGACGCTGCCAACGTTGTTCAAGTCAACACGTCCTTGGGCGTGGCCACCCAGATCCAGCTCAACGATGACGAGGAGTACGTCACGCACGCCTTCGGCGACTCGGCGGCTTACGCTTTCCAGCAGGTTGGCAAACACCTTCTTCTCAAGCCGAAAGTGGAGCAAGCGGACACCAACCTCATTTACATCACCACCAAGCGCAACTACTCCTTCTTGCTGAACTACGCGAAGGAGCGCAAAGGTGGCGAGGTCTACCGGATCGTCATGCGCTATCCCGAGGTGGAGTTGGCCAAGACGGCCGAGCAGGAAGAGAAGGAGCAGATTCAGCAAAAACTCGCCAAGGGTGATCTGGCCGTAAATTGGCAGAGTTACACGATGAGCGGTGACGTGACCATCGGACCTGAGGCTGCGTGGGACGATGGCGCGCAGACCTGGTTGCGCTTCGCTCCTGGCCAAGACCTTCCGAGTGCCTACTACGTTGACGCTGATGGCCAGGAGGTGATCGCCAATCGTCACATGGATGGAGAACGAACAATCGTGCTGCATCGTGTGGCGTCCCGCTGGCATTTACGCCTGGGCAACAAGGTCGTCGCCGTGCATAACGAAGCGCCGCTCTCCACCCGCCCGCTTCCGACGGGCACGATATCGCCGTCGGTCGAGCGCGTTCTTCGTGAGGAGTCTCCCAAATGAAGCTCTTCAAGCGCCGGCGTTCACCCGGCAAAATGGTCGACGCGGTTGCCGAAATCGAAGAGCACCAGGCGCAGATCGAAGGACGCGGCCGACCGGATCTCCATGGTTCGGCACGGCCAGCAGCCCCCGGCGCAAAGGCGTTCTTCGTCTTGGTTTCGCTGATGGCTCTGATGGTGATTGGCACAGTGCTATGGCGCACGCTGATTATGAACGGAGGGAACGACCCTGAAACGCCCTCGGGGCTGCAGCCGAAGATTGAGAACAATCTTCCAGAGCTCAAGCTCAGATCGGAACCCCCACCCCCTCCTGTACAACCATCCCTGCCACCAGCACCGACAGCGCCTTCCGAGGGGTTACCGCCGCTCGACAAGAGCTTTCAACTTGGCGAAGTCGTCAAGCAGGTCGTCGCCGACCCTGTCACGCAACGTCGGCTGTCCAGTGGACTGCAAGAGACTCAGGACGACCGCAACGATGGACAGACGCGCGAGACTTCAAAGCCTGCAGCCCGCGAGTCGGACAGTGGTCCCATGTCGGATCGGCTCAAACCGATGAAGCTAACAGCGGCACGCGCCGGCACGCTCGGCAATCTTGACTTTCTCATAACCCAAGGGGCAATGATTGATTGCATTCAGGACACAAAGCTCGTCAGCGCACAAGCGGGAATGATCACCTGCTACACGCCGCAGGGTGTCCGATCCGCCAGTGGCCGCGTGGAGCTGGTCGACCCGGGAACCAAGTTCGTCGGGTATCAGCAGGGAGTGCTGGCACAAGGTCAACCCCGCATTGGCGTGGTCTGGTCTCGCATGGAGACTCGCAACGGGGTGATTATTCATCTCGATTCGCCAGGCACCGGATCATTGGGTGAAGCGGGCCTGGACGGGCACATCGACACGCATTTCGCAGAACGGTTCGGCGGTGCGATTCTCGTGAGCCTGATCGGCGACTTCGGATCCTGGGCATCATCTCGAGGGGGCAACAACAGCGGGGGCTCGGTGAGTTTCAACTCGACGAGTGATGCGGCGCAAGATGCCGTCAGCACGGTACTGGACAACTCTATAAATATCCCCCCCACGATGTACCGCAACCAGGGCGGGCGAATCGGCATTTACGTCGCCCGAGACCTGGATTTCAGCTCGGTCTACACGTTGCGCCCCATTCGGTAAGACGCTCGCAACGCCGGCTCGCATCTTGTGTGCCGGCGCTCCTCTGCTTGCCCGCTATACGCTGGGCAGGCGCACACACCTCAATCGGAATGAACAATATGAAGGACTCTGCCCGCTCGGTGTCGGTGAATACCGTTGCCAATGACATCGCTCTGCGTCAAATGCTACGCCCTGTAGCCGCTTACATGAAGGACGATGCCATCCGCGAGATTACGGTCCCGCGGCCTGGGATAATTCTCACCCGTTCGCATGGCCGCTGGAACCTGCACGAGGATCCGGAACTGACTTTCGGGTTCTTGGAGGCGCTCGTTTCGACAATGGCGAGCTTCAACAATGTCAACTTCACTCCCATCATGTCGCTGCTATTGCCTGATGGCGAACGGGGCCAGGTCGCCCAGCCGCCGGCGGTGATCGACGGTACGCTGTCGATCAACATCCGCAAGCACAGCACGGTGGTCAAGACTTTGGACGAGTTAGCGGACGAAGGCGCGTTCGATAACTGGATCAACGTCAGTGGCGAGGTCTCTGAATCGGCGCCTCTCACAGCAACCGACAGAGAGCTTCTGGAATTGCTTGCGCAACGCAAGATGCGCGATTTCCTGAAGCTGGCCATTAAAAGCTGCCGCAATGTCATCGTGTCTGGCAAGACAGGGTCAGGGAAGACCACGTTTGCCCGCAGTCTCATCGAATGCGTGCCCGTAAGCGAACGGATCATCACGATCGAGGACGTACACGAGCTGCAGCTGCCGAATCACCCGAATCGGGTCCACATGATCTACGGGACCGGCGCCGGGCGTATGTCCGCGACGGAGTGCATCGCCGCCGCCATGCGTAGTTCCCCGGATCGCATCTTCCTGTCCGAACTGCGGGGGCCGGAAGCCTGGGATTACCTCAATGCGCTGAACACCGGGCATCCCGGCTCTGTGACAACGACCCACGCTAACAGCGCCTGGGACACTTACGACCGAGTCGCGCTGCTGGTGAAGCAGTCTTCGGCCGGCAATCAGATGGACATCGACACGATTCGGCGCTTCCTCTATTCCACGCTGGATATCTCCTTGTACTTCTCCGAGTACAAGCTCACCGAAGTCTATTTCAATCCAGCGCGAATGCTATGACCCAGCCCATCGACGTCAAGGTCACGTTTATCGCGCCGGCGGGAATAGCTGGCGTACTGCGGCTACGGCATGCAGGCGGCAAAAGCAAAGCGGCCCTTCTGTCGATGGAGCGGGATGGAAGCCTTGACGGTCCAACTGGATCTGCACCACTTACCGCCGCCGACATGCGCCAGCTTGTGGACGGCTTGATGGACGCGATTCACGCCATTGAGCGTGAAGGCCGGCTCTCGAGCTAGTCCTAACCGCCGCCTTCAATGCGGACGGTCCATTGATCTTCTGTCTCGAATGTCCCGACCGCCGTTTCAAACGGGCCGAGCTCGACGCTGATTTTTCGCGCCTGTCGGCTTGGGTGAAGGAAATCACGCAGTCCATGCAAAGCTCTGCAACGGTGAAGGCGGGCTATCCGCAGCCGGCGCCCGAGTTCTTCGGAGCCTAGCTGTTCGCGTTCCGCAGCAATAGCCGCTCACGCCTGAGCGGCATCAGCACGTCGGCCACGCCGAGATGCAGTTGGTCCGTCTTCGAACCCACTCAAAGAAAACCCAAATGAACCAAGCGCCCTCAAAGAGCGGTGCACGCGAGGCTCGCGTGCTCGCTGCCTACAAGATTATGAAAAGCGTCTACGACCGCTGCCAACTGGCTGGAAATTCGACCGAAGAAATCCACCTGGCCATTCGCGCTGCCTACCCTTGGGGCGAGCGTCGTGCGTGGCCATACAAGGCCTGGCTGCAAGCGCGTCGGGAATTCTACGAAACGCACGGCTTGCCCCTAAAAGCACGCCGCTCTATCGCTGAGTCGTTGGAGGCCGATTCGTAATGGCCAGGCTGCACAGGCAATTTCCTTTACCCGGTGAAAACATGCGGCATTGCAAGGGGCGACCATGAGCGTCGAAGCATCGAAATGGGCCAGATTGGCCGACGTCCAAAAATCCTCATCCAAGCTCGTGTTGCTGAATCTGGCCCAGCTCGTACGCTACGACGCTGACCAGTGGACGGTGTTTGCGTCCATTGAATACCTGGCCAAGGTGACCCATCTGAATCGCAAGACGGTCATCGAAGCCCTTGGACGATTGCGAGAACTAGGCGCAATACAGGACACCGGGCGGCGTGCCGGCGATAACCGTAGCAGCATCATCTATCGCCTCTGCCCTAACGCTGTTCCCTTGATCGACGTCGCCGCGTCCGGTACCGCTGCCAGTGGCATCACCGTCCAGCCCACACCGCAACAAGACTTTGAGTTCGAATCGGCCGCCGGCGAGCATCCCGACGGTCCGGCGCCCGCCGCAGTGGCCAACTCTGCCCCCACCACAGTCACAGCCCGCGATTCCAACACACATCATGTGGCAGATGATTCCGAATATGAAGGTCGCTGTTCCGAATTTGGAGCAATTTGGGACGACACTCGCGAACCTTGTCTCGCGAACGCGCTAGGTTGTATCGCCGAAGCTGGTGTCCGAGACGACTGGTCTGCGCAAGGCGTCGCTACGGCGCAAGGATCGCAGGCGGCTGTCTTTACTTCACCCACCCACAAGCACCAGGCCGCGGCTGACTACGGCTCACGCCGGCGCCGCGGGGCGGCCAGAAAGCGATCGACCGGCGCGTCTTTCGGTGGCGCGGCTGCTACGCCGCTACCCAGCGGTTGGTCGTTGCCCGAGAGGTGGCAAATCTGGACCCAACGTGAGCGGCCCCACTGGTCTGCGGAAAAGATTGACGCAATGGCTGCCACATTCAGTGCCTACATGCGTTCCCGGCCCGGCGACGAGGGACTTTCGGCCGACTGGTTCGAATCGTGGCGGCTTTGGGTCTTCCGCGAGAGGGAAAGCAAGGACGCCAAGGAATTGGCTAAGCCATGGCACGGCTCTTGGAGCGGCATTGTGACCAAGGGAAAGCGGCTGGGGCTGGAGCAGGCGCCCAATGAACCCGAGGTTCATTTCAAGGCTCGCGTGTTCGCGGCCGCTGGCCTGCCGCCGCCTCATTAATTGTTATCCACAGCCTGTCCCGAAAGAGGGACAAGTACCAAAAACGGGCCTAGCCCAATTTCTCAATTTGCCCGTCCCAATTTTGGCTTTTGCTAGGCCCAAAAACGGCAATTTGCTAGTCCCAAAATCGGGCCTCAATAGGTATATATAGGTTTTATAGGTTTGAGAGAGAGTCGCGCGCGAACCATCGTCGCAATTCGAAAGTCGATCCGCCTACCCTCCGGTCGCTTCGCTCCCTCCGCCCCGGCGCCTGCGGCGCCGGCCTGAAACCCATGGGAACAGTCCCCCCTCTCCGCCGGCGCTGTGCGCCGCCGGCCGGGGGGAACAATCGCTACCCCCCATGGCGTTGCGCGCCTGGAAGGCGGCCAACGCCACGCGCGCCACCTTCCGAACGTTGAACCACCTCAACGGCTCGCCACGGCTGCTCAGCTTCGACCCCCCAGCGACCTCGATGCCACCACCAGAGAGGGTGCGTCCCCTTCCCAGCGACTTATCGTCGCCGGGCGGGGAACCGTAGACCCCAAAGCGCGGGGGCAACTGCCCCCCTGGCCGGCCGCCCTGTGGGCGTCCGCGCTTCCGACCCCCCTGGGGAACCACAAAGGTTCCCCCCCGCCCGTTACCGGGCGCGGCTCCCCCTCCTCCCCAAAGACGTCTTCAGCCTGAGGGCTTCCAGCGTCCCACTCATGGCCCATTTATGTCCGACACAGACCCCGTCCATGCGCGGCTATTTCATCAGATCAAGGGCCTAGCGGGCGGCCATCGAAGGGCTGTCCTTCGGTCCTTGATGCCGGCTATAGACACTGCGCTCACACAAGGCGTTCCGTACGCAGAGATTACGCGTCAACTGGGCGCATCCGGAATTGAGCTCACCGCCGAATCCCTCCGCAAGGCTCGCTACCGCTGGCGCAAGCGTGGCGCCCGAACTATCGAAGATCGCAGAACCGGAGCAGCCGACCTCATGGCGGCCGGCCCGCTGACTCCAAGTCCCAAAGCCATCCAGGCTGAGCGCATTACGAGCAAAGCCGATTTGGTTCGGCTTCGCAAATCGCAAGACCACATTGACCTTGACGAACTGGCCGATCTCGGCCGACAAAAATAGGAGAAGTCCCCATGAAAATCGCAACCGTGAATTACTCCGGCTCCGTCGGAAAAACAACCGTTACCAGCCACCTGTTCGCCCCGCGTATGCCCGGCGCGGAAATCATCGCGGTGGAGTCCACCAATGAAAGCGCCGCGGATCTGGGCCTGGACGTCGAGCAGATGCGAGGCGAACATTTCGGCCGCCTGTTTCGCAAACTGCTCATGGCCGAATCCGCCATCGTCGACGTCGGCGCATCCAACATCGAAGACTTCCTTGCCGAACTGGTTAAGTACGACGAAGCGCATCTCGAAATCGACTTCTACGTGCTTCCGGTCGTCGCGACCGGAAAAGCGCAGCGGGAGACGATCAAGACCATCCAGGCGCTGGCCGAGATGGGTGTACCGTCCGAGCGCGTTCGCGTGCTCTTCAACCGCGTTGATGCAGACGTGCGGGAAGAGTTCTCCGCCATCTTCGGATATGCGCACAAGGCGGGCACCTTTATGGCCAACCCGGAAGCGGCCATTTTGGAGAACGAAGTCTTCGATCTGCTCGCGAACAAGCGGACGACCATCACGGAGATCCTTTCTGACCAGCGCAACTATCGCCAGGAGCTTCGCGAGGCAGACCGTAACGACGCCAAGCTCATCCGACATCTGAGCGATATGCACGCGCTTCAATCGTTGGCCCGACCGGTCAATCGGCAGCTGGATAAGGCATTTGAAGCGGTCTTTGCATAGGGGCCACTATGCAACCCGACGTGCAAAGTGGTCCGCAGAACGGTGCCGCCCCAGCGCGCACCAGGGTCGAATTTCTCTATCGCGAGATCCTCGTGGAAAGCGATCAGCTCCTCACCCGCATGGAGCAACTCACCTCACGCCAGACAGAAATTCAACAGGCGATGCAAGCCCTACCCGGGTCGATCCGCCAGGCCGGTATGGACGCGGCGAGCTTGGCAGCAGAACACGCAAACCGATCCTTGCTTGAGGCTTCCAGAACTATCGCAAAGGCCACAAGCGACCTGCGGGTTGCCTCCCGGATGGCCACGAACGCGTTGCCCTCTGCCGCCTGGCGCACTGGCTTGCTTTGCGCCGCGAGTGCGTTTGTTGGTGGCGCCTTCAGTGCGACGTTAGTCGCGATTGCTCTCTATCGCTAAGCCAATCCCCTTGTCACATGGCGCGACCCCGAACCGGGCCGCGCCAATTTTGCGCTTGTGCGCTGCAAAAGGAAACTCATGGCACCAGACACTCGCCGGCGAATACTTCGGTTCGCGGCGCTACTACTGCCGATCGCAGCTTGGCTTGTCACGGCCAAAGTAATGACTGGAATCCCGTTCAACCATATCACTTGGACGGTGCTGTCGCGCTGGCTGCTGGCCACACCGCATCACACTCCGCTCATCGTCGCGCCCATAGTTGGCCTGGCGCTTGTCCTTGCCCTCGCCTTCGCTTTGAAACGACAGTCGACCAAGGCAGGGTTCGACGGCGCCGGCTACAAGATTCACATTCGCGGCACCGAAGCTGTACCCGTCGCAAAGCTGAAAAAGTTGTGCACGGAGCGGGAGCAGCAGCAAGTGGATATCGCTGGCGTACCCATGCCGACGTCTGTCGAGAACCTGCATACTCTTCTCAACGGCGCAACTGGCACGGGTAAATCCGTGCTTCTGCGGCAGCTCGTCTACTCAATCCAAAAGCGCGCCGACAGAATGGTAATCGTTGATCCGAACGGCGACCTCTTCAGCAAGTTCGGGCGCGCGAACGACGTCCTGTTGAATCCTTATGACGCACGCACCGAGGGCTGGTCGTTCTTCAATGAAGTGCGCGCCGAATACGACTGGAAGCGGCTTGCGCTTTCCATCGTCCCGCTTGGCAAAGACGCGAACGCCGAGGAGTGGAACGAATATAGTCGGCTTCTCCTACGCGAAAGTGCACGTAAGCTCAGCGAATTGGGCACGCCATCAGTGCAAGAGCTATTCCGCTGGACGACGGTAGCCGCCGACAACGATCTGCGAGCCTTCTTATCCGGCACCCTGGCCGAGTCGCTGTTTGCCGGCTCCTCCGAGGCCAGCAAAGCACTCACGAGCGCGCGGTTCGTGCTTTCCAAGTACCTCGCCGAGCACGTGACGATGCCAGCTGGGAAGTTCAGCATCCGAGACTGGATGGACAGTGACTCGGGGAATCTCTACATCACCTGGCGGGAAGACATGAAGCACGCCATGAAGCCCTTGCTTTCGGCCTGGGTCGACGTCTTCTGCTCTTCGTTTCTCTCGATGTCCGAAGACGCCACTCGTCGGTGGTGGCTAGTCCTGGATGAGCTGGCTTCCCTGGAAAAGCTGGCGACTCTCGAAGACTTCCTCACCAAGGGGCGCAAGAACGGTGGTCGCGCGCTCGCCGGCCTGCAATCAATCTCCCAACTGGATCATATCTACGGCAAAGACATGGCGCAGACGCTACGTGCGAGCTTTCGGTCTTTGGTCGTTTTAGGTGGTTCGAAGACTGACTATGAAACGGCCGAGGTGATGTCCAAATCACTCGGTGAACACGAGGTTGCGCGCCCCGAGTACACCGATAGCCGCAATCCGGGAAGCGCTCGAAACACAAGCGAGCGCATGGTTCGCTCGACCGAGCGCGTAGTCACTGCGGCGCAGGTCCAAACCCTGCCTGAACTCACGGGCTGGATTGCGTTCGCGGGCGACCGGCCCATTTCGAAATTCCTGCTTGAGCCAGTCAATTTTGCTGTTCGCAACGCACCGTTTGTGGAGGCGAAGCGAGCGAACGCGCACGACGTCGCACACTCCGGCACTAACGAGCCGCAGCGGTGGAACGAAGTTGACCTGCCGGAAGATCCAACGATAGCGGCCTAGCCGCTGCACCCGAGGCCGTCGCGTCGAGCGACGGCCTAGTCCCTTTGGAGAGTTTTATGATCTCTTTGAAATCTATCCATCGCAGTGCAGCCACAAAGGCGTCGCACTACTATGCTGACCAGAAAGACGACTACTACAGTCGTGACGGGACCGCTGCGCAGTGGCAAGGCAAGGCCGCTGACGCGCTCGGATTAACCGGCGCCATACAGCAGGAGGAATTTCTGCGTGCGCTGCGCGGTGACTTCGGCCCCGACGTTGAACTATCGCGCTCGATCAGGCTGGATGCTGAGGCGCGTGCGGCACTGGATATGACGCTTTCACCGCCCAAGAGCGTCAGCATCCAGGCGCTGGCAGGCAAGGATGCCTCGGTGATCGAGGCCCATGATTACGCCGTCACCAGGGCGCTGGATTTTCTAGAACATGAGCTGTTGCGCGCGCGCCAAACTGAAAAGGGGATTACGACTACGGAGCGCACAGGCAACGCGGTGATCGCAAAGTTCCGGCATGAGACGGCCAGGCCAACGGACGGTGCCTATTCGGATCCCCAGCTGCACACCCACGCACTGTTGATGAACCTCACCCAACGCGCCGATGGCCGCTGGGTCGCCATATCGAACGACGAAATTTATCGATTGAAGTCCATGATGGAATCGGTGTATCACGCCGAGCTGGCCAGCAGCCTGGAGAAGTCCGGCCATCATATTCGCTACGAGGGCAAGAGCTTCGAACTCGCGCATATGTCTCGGGACCACATCGAAGGGTTCTCCAAGCGTTCGCAGGACATCAATGCCGAACTGGCGGCATTGGGTGAAACTCGCGAATCTGCGAGCAGAGCGCTCAAGCAAACTATCGCGCTCAAAACTCGCCTGGACAAGGCACCCGAAATTTCTCGCGAAGAACTTCAGCGTGACTGGGAACGACAGGCGACTGAACTCGGCATTGATTTCAATGGAGCAAAGCAACCACTGGAAAAGGAAGCCGAATTGGAAAGCGGCAAGCCGCCCCGTCAGGAATTGACGCCGGAAGCGGCTGCTCTGATTGCCGACGAGTGTCTTCGGTGGGCGATCAAGCACCACACCGAACGCGAATCCGTGATGGACGGAAAAGAGATGCTCAAGACCGCGCTGCACCGTTCGCACGGCATGGGCATAAAGCTGGGCGACCTCAAATCGGCCGTCAAGCGCTCACTTGATAAAGGCCATTTGATCCTTGGGACGATTCAGTACCGGCACGCGAAGGACAAAGATGGTGCCGGCGAATCACGGTCGGACTTGATCGCCGCCCTCGTCGTCGGTGGCATGAGCAAAAAACACGCGGAAGATAAAATCCGCATATCGATTGCTCGGGGCGAGCTTGTTCCGACCGGCGCCAAGTACACCACCCAGGTGGCTCGGGAGCGCGAAAAGCGAATCCTTCAGATCGAGCGCGAGGGGCGTGACCAGGTCGCGCCAATCTTGGATATTCAAGCAGCCCAAGGCGCTATGGCTGGCCGCTCGCTCAAGCCAGGCCAACTGGCGGCCGCCAATCTGATCCTCAGCACACCACACCGGTTCATCGGCGTCCAAGGCCTGGCGGGAACCGGCAAGTCGCACATGCTGGCCCAGGTCAAGGAGGCCGCTGAAGCAGCGGGCTTCAAGGTCCAGGCCGTGGCGTCCTACGGCAAGCAGATCGAGGCCTTGCGGGAACTCGGAATGGAATCCAGGACCGTAGCATCCGTTCTGGAGGCACGTCAGAAGGACCGCTTCAAACTCGACCCGAAAACCGTCCTTGTCATCGATGAGGCGGGCGTGGTCCCTGCCCGCCTCATGGAACGCCTGATGAAAATGGCCGAGGCCGACGACGCACGCATCGTCATGCTGGGCGACACGGGCCAAACCAAGGCCATCGAGGCTGGCCGCCCGTTTCACCAGTTGCAGGTCGCAGGCATGGCTACGGCCCTAATGGGCGACATCATTCGGCAGAAGTCCCCCGAATTGAAGGCTGCGGTGGAACTAGCGGCAAAGGGTGAGGCGTCGGCCTCCCTTGGCGTGTTAGATCAGAAGCTGAAAGCCGTGCACACCATCAAGGACGACGGCGAACGATATGACGCCATAGCGACCCGATACGCAACGCTGAACGACGATGAGCGGCGGGAGACGCTTATCGTGACAGGCACGAACGATTCGCGGAATGCGTTGAACGAGGCTACCCACCAGGCGCTCGGCCTGGGCGGCCGCGGCTTTGAATTCAAGATGCTCACCCGACGTGACACTACGCAGGCAGAACGGCGAGTGGCCAAGTACTTCGTCGCTGGGGATATTGTGCAGCCGGAGCGGGACTACAAAACCGGAAATTTGCGGCAAGGCGAGATGTACCGCGTTATCGGCGCGCTTGCCGGAAAGCCCAATGACCTAGTCGTTGAGCATATGGAAAGTAAGGTCCGGACCACCTTCAATCCTGCTCGCGCCGCCAAGCTGTCAGTCTACGAACCGGTCAAGGCAGAATTATCCGCCGGCGATTGGGTTCGGGCGACAAGGCACAACGCGGCCCTCGATTTGGCCAACGGTGATCGGTTTGAAGTGCTCGCCGTCACGCCCACAACGGTCACCATCGGCGGCAACGGCCGACGAATCACGATGAACGCGGCAACGGCGCCGCTGCATCTAGATCGGGCCTACGCGTCCACGAGCCACAGCGCGCAGGGACTGACATGCGATCGTGCACTGATCAACTCTGAGAGTTTTAGCCGCACCACGCAGCGCGACGTCTACTATGTAGCGATTTCCAGGGCACGCTTTCACACGGAAATCTATACCGAGAATGCCGCAAAGCTGTCCGGTGCAGTGAACCGGCTAGAGGAGAAGACGGCCGCCCTCGATATCGGACTTGAGGCGACACGACCATGGCGTCTCAAGGATACGCCATCACGAATGATAGCCAGCTCCGAAGGCAAGGAAGTTGCAGACAGCGCACTCCAACGTTAGGTCGCTTACGTGGGCGATTTTCGCCCGCCCGCATCCACTAGAGCGATAACTTGCGGGAATGAGCGGACAATAACAAAAACGCGGCCTGGTCGTTGGTACCGACCTTAGACCTCTGACGGAGTCACCACGCCTGCAAGGAGAGCAGCCCATGGAAGAAGTCGAACTCGCCACATTGCAAGCTGCCTGCCGGACTTTGGCGCGATCGACCTTATGGTCAGAACAGGGCACGCCGGAAATCGCAGTGGCCAAGCTGGCGGGCGAGTTTCTGCAGGTTGCCTCGGATCAGCTTGCCACCGTAGTTGAATCGGGCCGCGATCCACACATAGTGACGCGGGCGATATGCTACCTCGCACACACCCACGTCATTCCATCCAGGCGTATGGCTAAATGGTGGTTCACCGAAATGTTGGCATGCCTGGTCGAACTTGCAGTCCCTTCGATGATTCAGACACCAGCTTCGGCGGCTTTTCTACGCGATGTGCATGAAGGGATAGCAAATTGGACTGACTCATAAAGGATCTTTTCGACGCCCGCCGAATTGCCTGGGGTAATCAGTCGATCGGTTTCGTCGTAGTCGCGGAACAGCGCTTATATGCCTGTTGGGGATGGCTCGGTGCGGGGTATTTTCTCACGAGCCGGCCAGCATCAACCAGCGGGTTCAAATAGTGCTTTCTTAACGATGCGTCTGAGCGACTCAACGCCTGCGCTAGGTCGCGGAGCGTTACAAACTGTTCGTCGCAGAGGGACACTATGAGCTCTTCCATCCGGTCTGGAGGCATCCGCGCGGGAAGCGGACCGGGCCCAAGCAATTCTTGTAAGCGTTCTTTAAGACCCAGGGTGGTGTCCTGCACAACGCTCTTATGTCCAGAGAGAGACTCGCTATGTCCAGAGCTTGGATCGCTATGTCCAGAGCTCGAATCGACCACGGGTGCTGCTTCAACAGGCGGAGGTAGAACGGTCGCTGGGCTGGCAAAAGGTTCGGAATTGTCCTTTTTGTAACCAGGAAGAAAATAGATCATTCCCCGGCGAACGCCATCTGATTCGAGCATGCCAGCTCGAACCAAAGAGGTCAGGGCGCGCGTAATGTCCACAGGGTGGTCCGCACACAATTCCTTGACCCGAGCATGGTTAATCGTCCCCTCGGCGGCGGCGGACACTAACACCAGACGCTCGAGTTCTGGCAATCCAGTAAAGCGCTCGCTGAAACGTTCCTTCAGTTCCTCAATAGCCTCTTCCGGAAACATGCTCTCCATGCGAAGTTCCATAAGCGTCTGCTCGGGTTCATCCAGCTCGTACAACGAGGGACGCCGCCACTGCTGACTTTGCCAGTTGCTATAGATTTTAGGTATGCCCGAGCCAGCATGGTCACCGTATCCAACAAGCTGGAACATTGTCTGGAGACGTCTATTTCTACAATCGCTGTTCCCGCCCATCAATGCTAAGTCGAGCGGAATGCGCATCCGGCCGGGATTTCGAAATCCATACATATCCGGCCGTTTGACAACAAGCACCGACACACGGCCAGTGAAATCCGCATGAATGAGCGTGTTTACCAGAGCTTCCCGCAGGGCCTCTGTCTGAGCGCTGTCTTCCACCCGCTGCCCGTCTACCAAGCGAAACGGCACCTTCGAACCATCTGTAAGTTTCTGGTATGTGCGCCGGAAAAAATCATAGACGTTGCCGGACCACGAGCCGTCCGGGATTAGCCGGTCGACCCACCTCTTTTCCGCCTTGGCCTCGGGGCGCTCTTGGTAATCGACCATATAGTTTGGCAAAACCTCCCGGATCGTTTCCGATTGCCCGAACATCAAAAGTCCCGCAAGTGTCAGCCCACTTTTCCCGGACGCTCGGTCTGTGCCATACGCGCCGATTTTCTGAAGAAATTCCGACATACCCATGTCGAGGTACACGTGCCCCGGACGAACAGCCGAGAACCGGTTGCGATATGAGGTCACACTCTCTAGGTCTAAATCCGCTATGTCGTAATGTTCTAGCACTCTGGCGTCGCGGGCGTCTTCCACTCTCTCCGCCATCATCCGGCGAACCTGCTCTTCGGTAGCCCGATAGTCTCCTTCGTTCCGTCGCAGGTAAGTTCCCGTCATTGGATTCAGGCCGACGTGAACCGGCCGTTCCTCCCGTCTTGCTTGGCGAACCGAGACGACCAAGATCTCCATTTTTCCCGTTGGCACTATGCGAACATCATCGACCCCGAGAACGTTGGCGCTGATCTGAGTTGGGTTGTGGGCGCCGTTCCAGAGATCTTGCTTCACTTTTTCTGCGTTCGGAACGCCCACGGCAACTAGATGTCCGCGGCTCTCTTCGACCCCCAGCAGGATGTCTCCGCCATGCGTGTTGGCCATAGCGCTATATGACTCCCAAAACGACTTTGGCAATTGACCAGCACCGTCTTTCCCATGTGCGAGCTTACATTCGACGTCTGTGGTCTCAGTCAGGTCTGCGAGGTCGAAGTTCTGACTGTAGAGGGTTGAAGCCATGTTTCCACGTCCTTTTATGATTCACTGGGCTCTCTAATAAGGCGGAGGTCCTGAGCCATCCGCACTCCGCTATACCGAGTGCGAAACGGCCATAAGCATAACGTCCACGCGCCCGCCCTGGAGGGGCGGCCCCTCTCCTAGCATGGGTCCCAACGTTTAATCCATGCTTGAGGACTGTTAATGTCGCCCTTCCCAACATCGGCGAATCCATTTTCCGAGCTGATCCAGGTTAGGTCCCGGTCTGGTCCCGGTCTGGTCCCGGTTAAGTCCCGGTTAAGTCCCGGTTAGGTCCCGGTTAGGTCCCGGTTAGGTCCCGGTCTAGTCCCGGTCTAGTCCCGGTCTAGTCCCGGTCTAGTCCCGGTTAGATCCCGGTCTGGCGAGATTGCACCGAATTATGCTTCGCGGATGGCTCTTGTATACGCCGACACGCCGCCGGAAGCTATATGCCGCGCTGCACTTGGCTTATGCCGCTTTTCCATTGTCAGACAAAAGAAAACAACCTATCGCAAGAAAAATCCAAAAAAATCAAAGAGATAACCCCACCCGAAGGGTGCGTCCTGTGTGGTGGCTTTAAGGGACCCGCCGCCGCCCTGGCGGTGGGGGCCTTAAGGGCACCTGTGAACGTCCGGGGGACGTTCACGAAGTCCGCAGGACGGCCCCGCCGGCGCAGCCGGTGGGTATGGCCGCCCCGCATTGAGACCGCCGCCACGACCAAAGCAAAAGGCCGCCCGAGGGCGGCCTTTTGCTTTGGCGGATGGTTTAGGTCAGTGCGCTGCTGCCGTTGAGGCCAAGGGCCGAACAGGCGGCTGCTCATGCTGTAGAGCCTGCCACAAATCATAGTTGGCCTGCATTGCCACCCAAGCCTGGGCGGTGCTGACCCCAGCAAGCTCCAGCCGGACAGCCAGATCCGGGCGGATACCAGCCTTGCCATTGAGTACCCGGGAAAGTACCACCCGCGACATGGCCAGCCGTTCAGCAGCCCCGGTCACAGATAGCCCCAAGGGGGCAATTACATCCTCCCGGAGAATTTCCCCGGGGTGCGGCGGGCGGTGCATAGTCATGGTCTGGCTTCCACTAGCTCTGCCCCGCCAATCTTGCCCGACAGGTCGGAAAAGTTGCTGATCCGCACCGATCCGTCCGGGAACCGGGCGACCACATCAAGCTGTCCACCCATCGCCTCGATGTGGCTGCGCAGCGTCGAAATGTACATGTCCGTGCGCTTCTCCATCTTGGCAATGGACGGCTGCTGTACGTGCAATATCTCGGCCAGGACCTTTTGGGATAGCCCACGCGCCTGACGCAATTCCTGTAGAGGCATGTCCAGAAGCATCTCTTCCGTAGCGGCCTTGGCGCGAAGCTGAGATTCAGGCGACATGGCCGCCCGGAGCGCTGCAAATTTCTTAGCCATTGATCTGCCCTTCCTTTCGCAATTGTTCCAAATGATCGTCGTAAAGCTTGTCAGCTCGCGGCACAAACTCTTCATACCAGCGGTCATTCCCCGTTTTGTCGCCGCCGATCAGCAAGATGACGGTCCTCCGGGGGTCAAATGCGTACAGGGTACGCAAGGGATGCCCGCCCGCCTGAGTTCTAAGCTCACGCATGTGTTCGTGCTTGGAGCCGTTAATTCCACTCGAATGCGGAAAGCCCAACGACGTGCCCCGTTCCTCCAGCAAGCCGACCGTGGCGGCCACTGATTCCTGTTCGCTGACGGACAAGCTGTTCCACCAGTCTTCGAACTCATCCGTGAACTCAACTTCCCAAACCATCGGTTCCCCGCCTTATCTGTTTGAAAAATTATAACCTGCACGGAATATTCCATCAAGGGAATGTTTCGGAAATTTCTCTCGTCGCAGGCGACCGACGGACCGCAATGTCCGTCGCCTCGCCTCCTCAGCCAGGGACCGCCCAGCAACCCCGGCGCACATGCTCCTTATTCCTCCATTTCTCCCATCGGCTGTTCCACGGCCATTGCGACTTGAAGGGGTTGGGTGCGCATGATTTCAGGTAACCAGCCCTTGCCTTCCAGCAATTGCTCGGCTGTGGCGGCGGCCTGGGCCTTCTTCATCGCCAGCAGCGGCTTCGCCTGCTCCGCATCGACGGCCTCCGTGACCACTGCCGCGATCCGATCCTTTGACACGTGGGCAAGGTAGGACTGCGCGGTCGGCTTCCACCACTTGCTCATGTCCAGACCGATCACTGTGCCCAAGCGGTCAAGGTGCCGGGGTTCCGCGCCGTAGGAATGGCTTTGGCGACGGTAGAGCGAAACGGTGGTCAGCACGGCGAGCAAGTCGATGAGGTCCGCGTGGGGCTGTTCCAGCAGCCAGGGCAGCACTGCCGCTCCGTCCTCGGGAATCTGCCTTGTGACGGCTTCAATCTGCGCGTGCACCGCTGCCCAGGCCGAACTGTCCTTGATGTCAGCGTCCGTGTTCGCCAGCTCGTGATGCGCGGTCCGCATCGAGATATCGAACGAATCTCCGGTGCTGCTGCGCCGACTCCCGTCGAAGTCGCCCAGCATTTGCTCGATGAGCAGGCAAAGCGCCAGGGTGGGACGGGCCATGATTTCGGCTTGCAGTGCAATGACGCGCTGTGCTTGGAGCCGGTTGGTCAACGCCTCAGAATGCACAGGGCGCGTCAGGACGGGGGGCAGGTCCACGCCCGCCGTCGTCTGGCCGTCGCCGTCGTTGCTGCGCATGGCCTGCGCCACGGCGTCACGCTCGTCCTGGCGGATCAGGCCACGAGTGACGGTCAAGTCGCCTTGATAGTCCAGGTGCACAATCGCACCGCACAGGGCTTTCAGGTCGGCCGGGTAGTCGTAAAGCTCGGCCCGGATTTCACGAATCTGCCCTTCATAGCCGCGAATCACGCCGCGAACCTTGTCCAGGTCGGCCGCGTCGTGGCCTTCGGACTCTTGCAATTCAGCAAGCTTTGTCCGCGCCGCTTCGATCTTCTTTTGCAGTCCGTCGATCTGCTTGGCCTGGGCCTTGCGCGGCTCCTGATGGACGCGCTGAATCTCGCCAAAGGGCTTTTTGTCGGCGTACTCGAAAGACACGCGGCATTCCACCCACAACCAGCCTTCTGCCTGCACCGCCTTGAACAGCTTGGATCGCTGCATCTTGGCATCGGCCATGCTGCGCACCTTCTCCGGGTCGGCCAGATAGGCGTCGTTCTCGAACAGGTCGCGGCGAACTTCCCCGCCCGCCTTCTCATACGCGGCGACGGTCACGTACCGCGCCACGGGCGAGTCGCCGCGCATTTCAGTTTCGGCCAGCAACTGGCGGATGTGGTCATCGCGGTTCCAGTATTGGCCCGCCGACGCCTTCCAAGCCGCCTCCTGGCGGGCATGGTCGGATACGGACGCCAGCGCCTGCATTTCGTCCATCTTGATTTTGCCGTCGCGGAACAACTGCATAAGCGTGGGCGAAACGCCGCCCAGCGCCAGCAGCTTCTTGACGGCCGATTCTGAAGCGCCATGCGCGGCGGCGATGGCCGCGACCGTCCAGTTTTCGGCGCGCAGACGCGCATAGCCTGCATACACGTCTGCCGGGTGCATCGCCTTGCGCCCGAAGTTTTCGATCAGGCTGGCGTGGTAGGCGTACTCGCTCGGAATGACGAGGCAAGGGACCGGGTAGTCGGTTGGGAAAACGCCGCCTTCGATCAGCAGGCCAAGGGCTGTCCAACGCCGTCCGCCCGCGCACACTTCATAGGAGCCGTCCGGCGCTGCGACCACAACGAGGTTTTGCAGGAGTCCGCCCATCGCCTGGATGGTGGCTTTCAGCTCCAGAATCTCGGTGTCCTGTTTGCGGTCCTGCGCACTTCGTGCTTGGTATGCTTCGCTGAGGCGCAGTTGCGAATGCGGGATATCCATGCGCGTGGCGGCGGCGTGGATGGCGGCGAGTTCGTTGGAATCGAGTTTCATCAAAATGCTCCGGGTCGATATCGAGATCAGTGCAGTTGCGCGGGGATTTCCGGCGCGTCGAGTGCGGCGATGAGCGCGGTAAGTTGGCGCATGGTCATCGCGGGGATGCGAAAGCTCAGGCCCAGCAAGTGGGCACGGCGCATGTCGTTTGCCAATCTGATAAAGTCGTGGTTCATCACGATTCTCCTAGTCCGAGGGTTGCGGGTGATGGCCCCTGCCGGTTGCCGCCGGTCAGGGGCCTTTTCGTTTAATAGCCGAGCCATTCCAGCAGCACGTGGCCGCGATACAGCGGGTGATTGCCGCAGTCGGCAAAGAACTCTTGAGCGTTCAATTGATGCCTACCAATTTCTTCCATGACCTGGATGCGCGTCACCACGGCTTCGTCCGCCGATTCCCTGTCGCGCAGGCCCAGGGCCGAAACCGGCCCGAGATCGAATAGGTCCGCGAGTAGTTCGATCATGTCGGGCCTGTGGCCTTGCCATGCGACCAACTCGTTTTCGATGGCGACGGCCAAGACCGGCGCGGTGTCATAGCCCTTTTCTGCAAGTACGTGCGCAAAGTCGGCGGCGCTGCGTTCGGTGAACTCGATGCCGCGTGCGGCAAGATCATCTTTAGAAAGCTCGCACTGGGCGCAAGCAAGGTGGGTGTACAGAACGACGTCGCAAGACATGGTGGATTTCCTTGTTTGCCTAGACTTCGGTTGAACCGATCCAGGACGTTCCCAGAAACGCATCGCAGCCGATCACGGCCGATTCAGGTTGCACATCGCAAAGCGCCTCATGTGTCCAGCCCTGTGCCGGTGCCTGCTGGACGTGAAGGGTCGATCCATCCAGGCCACGCAGGAGCAAAGGCTGATGGCGCAGCGCGGCCAAAATATCCGGCTCGCCTTCCATCTGGTCCGTTACGTACTTGATAAGCATCTCGGCTCCCCTCTCAGCCGTGATGGGGGCAAGGATTGCCGGAGCCGTCGTAGCAGCACGAACATGCGGCCATGGCTATGGATTCCTCTGCGGCGTTCCAGCCGTCCACCCATGCGCTTGCCAGTTCGGCAACATCCGCCAGCAGCGGCGGTACGTCTTCGGCGTCACGGCCACGGGAAAAGTCTTCCCGACCCTGAACGTGAGCCAGCATTTGCGAGTAGCCAAGCTCCATGTAGCGACTTTCATCGTCGAACATTCCGGTGGCCTTAGTACGAGCCACTCGGGCATCCAAGCCGCGAAGGAACACAACGAAGGGCTTCGGCGTTGCAGTTATCTGTACAGTGTTTGCCATGGCTATTTCCTCTGCATCAAAGATTGTTTTGAAGTGCTGACCGGGCCTGAAGATCGTTAGCCCGATCGTGAACGGCTGGAATCGCTGGACTTTGTCTTCGCGGTGTTTGCCGCCAGTCCTGTTAGTCGCCGAGCCCGTGCCGATCTGGATCATGGAGAGAGGAGCGGAAAGGGGCAGGAACGGAGGCCGCAGCCTTGCGCGCAGCGCAAGGACCGGGCGAGTACCTGGCGAAGCGAACCCTTGGAGGGACGAACGCAGTGATACAGTCGGCGTTTCTAGGGCGCGGGGACTGACAGGGCGCCAGGCTTGCGTGAGATAGCCAGAGAGGCGCAGGCGGGCCGCGCGGCGAGCGCCCCAAGCCCGTAGGGCTCAAATTCGGCCGGAGGCCGTTGGCAAGTGGCAGCGCGCAGCGCCGCAAGGCGCGGAGGCGTGAGCCGACCAGCGGGAGGGACGGATGGAAGCCCCCACGGGGGCAAGACTGGCGGGGTTGGCCAGGCTTGACGCGCAGCGCGAGAGCCCGACCCGCAGGCGCAGCCGGAGGGGCACGCCTAATGGGGAGTCGTGATCAGAACATCACTGCTGAGATTGGGACGCCGGCGGCATCGAGACACTCAGCAGATCCAGGGCCTTATTTGCCCTATCCCGTGCGTCGCCGATGATTTCATTTTGCCGAACAATGTACTCGTACAGAGCTTTGGGGCTATTTTCGGCTTCGACCAAACCTTGCTCGTTGATGATCTCGGTGCACATCTCAACGCACTCGTCGCAGATCGAGAGCGCCTTCTTTCCGGCAGAATTTTCCCGCGCGATCAGCTTGTGGACTTCGTTCTGAGACTTATCGCAAAATGAGCAATGCATCACGGCCGGCTGTTTTTTTCGCCGTGGGCTCTTTTTATTGTTTTCGTCCATTGGGCGCAGGGGCCGCGTCAACGCGTAGCTAGGTCAGAGGAGGTGCGCAATCTAGCACAAGCCCCCGCCGGGCGGATGGGTGTTTTTCCTAGTTGTTTCCGAATTGCGTACCGGCATTCTTGCCGCGTACTGCATCCGGTTTTTCATTGAACAGGGAGAATAACGTTGGATGGAACCATGATCATCAACGGCGTCCGTGCGGCCTACAGGACGATTCAAACGCCGAATGGGAAAGGGGTCTTGGCGGAAGTGCAATATGCCGACAGCGGACCTTGGGAGTGCGTGGGGGGACCCCACACGGTATTTCCTGACGACGCCTCCGCTCGTCGGGCGATACAGAATCATGTCGCCGCAGACTGGTCTAAGAGGATGAGTCCGGGCCGGTGACTACATGCGCGCCGCACCGGCCATTTCCTGTCTCCTGCTTGCCGTAACCGGACAGCCAGGCCGCCAGGCCTGGCTATGCCGTTCAGCCGTTTCGGTGATGATCCACCATGCCGGCCAGGTAGGCGGCCTCTAGGGCATCCCGAATGCACCAGACCGCGTGCTCCTTAAAATCCAGGCTGCCGTGCTTTCGGGTTTCCAGTGTCTCCAAAAACAGATGCTCGCGAGCAATCCGCATTAGTTCTTGCTGCGCTGCTTCGGACAGTATCGGTTTTGCCATGGTCTATTCCGCGCTCTGTTCGGCCAGCACTTGGCTGGCCAGCTCGTTGAGGTTGATTTCCAACTGGGCGATCGCTTGCACCTCGTCAAGCGGCAACGATTCGAGGAATCGCGCCATACGTTGTTCGGCTTCCCGGGCCGCGAGCACCGGCCAGGCGCCGTAGGCGGCGATCGCGGACAATCCGGCCGAGTTGTTGCGGCCGTAGCCTTGCAGGTAGGCAGTCAGCCCCCTCTGCATTTCGCTGGTAGTCCGGCTCATGCTGCGATCCTTTCTTGGCGCGCCAGCGCGAGCCGCTGCATGGCGGCATCGTGATACTTCGGATCCATCTCGATCCCGTAGAAGCGCCGGCCGGTTTGGCGTGCGGCCACGCACGTCGAGCCTGAGCCCGCGAACGGGTCAAGAACAATGTCGCGCGGGCGGCTAAAGGTTTCGATCAACGGCGCCAAGCATTCGACCGGCTTCTGGGTTGGGTGGTGGCGGTTGCCGGTGTACTTCCAGGGCATCACGTCGGGCAAGGGCGTCGCCGGCACGGCCGGCTGGCCCTTGGCCAGCAGGTAGGCCGACTCGTGCTGGTACGCCAAGAATCGTGCCTTGGATTGGTATTGCTTGGCGAATACCATGTGGCCGACGACACGAAAGCCGGCCGCGCGCCAGGAGGCGAAAAAGCGATCGACGCGGTTCCAGCCGTAGAACGAAATGCAAAACGCGTCGTCGCGAAGCACACGGAACATTTGCGCGAACGCCGGCGTCAGCCATTCATCGGTGCGGTCGTTGGCGATGCTCCGGCCGGAGCGGTCAACGTAGTTGACGAGGTACGGGGGATCGGTCAACACGAGGTCGACGCAGCGATCCGGCAAGGTGGGAAGAACGGACAGGCAATCGCCCAGGACAACACGGCTCATGGTTGGCTCCTTGCGTGCAGCAATGTCAGCCGATCTGCATTGCACTGCACGGGGCAGGCGGGCGCAGCCCACGAAAGCGCGGTCAAGGGACGTGGAATAAATAGCGAACGCCGTGAGCGGTTTATGCCGCGAAAGCCCTTGAAGATGGGGCCGCGGCTACAAAGCCGCGCGCAGCGGCCCTAGCGTCCGTGCGGGAGAGGGATGCGACTGTATGCTCCGTGCAGTGCTTGTGGCTCTACATGGTCCGAAGTTGGCGCGTCGCCAGCGCGCCAGGCCCCGGAAGGGGCCATCGCACGTCGCTAGAAGAGCGACATCTGACCAGCGGCTGCAGCTTGGCGAAGGGCTTTCGGAATGGCCTGCAGCGGCTGCTCAACCTCGGATGAAATCTCCCCGGCGATGCTCTCGTCGACCTGCCCCTGGTCAACGGCCGCCGGCACCTGCAGCACCGCTCGAGCGCCCTCCTCCGCTTCGCGACGGCGAAGCCGTGCGCCCCAGCCGCCTAGGATGTGTGCGGGCGTAAACCACTGCTCCCGGCACTCGCCCGTGAGGCCGTTGCCATGAATCACCACGGCCGGCACGTGCAAGAGCGCCAACTGAACGAATGTCATATGCACGCACCGCTGATCGATGTCGATTGCAGTCGCGTGCATGCACTGCTGATAGTTCAGCTGCGCATCGTGCATCGCGTGCGCCGCCGCGATCAACATACCGCCGGCGCCGCAGGCGGGCTCCAGTACGCGGACGAACCCCTGTGCGCTCGTCTTGTCGACCAGATCCTGGTTATTGCCCATCATCATGTTGCCCATCAGGCGCGACACCTCATACGGTGTGAAGAACTGGCCGGCGCCGGCGTTGCCCATGTCCAGCATCATGAACGTGCTCCCCAGCACGTCGCCAAAGTCTGCTGCCTGAACCCGGACCTCATAGGCCATGACCAGGTGCGAGAACGCTTGGACGAGCCGGTCGAGCTCGGCTCGCTCGTACTGAGCGACCACCTGCAGGTAGCGCTGTTCGCGCGCCTCGCGCTGCGCAAGATCTGCACGGGCCAAAGCGATCGCGCAAATCTCCACCCAATCGCTCCAAACGCGGTCGATCCCACGCGTACGCGCGACCTGCCGAATGAGGCTGACGATTTCCTTCTGATGGGCGTCGGCGCCGTTCAGGAAACGGCGTTGTTGTGCATTTGAGGTTTTGGCCATGTGGTCTCTCCGGTTGCCAGGGCGGGAATGCCCGGAACTTGAGAGGCACGGCGCAGCGCAGCGCTCAAGTGTCGAAGACGGCCAGCGGCCGCAAGTGGCGCCGGCGCAGCCGGCGCAGCGCCGCACTTGAACGCGAGAACGACGTGGCATCCTGACCGGGAAAGCAGACCCGCCACCCCGTATGGCTTTCAACGGTCCAACTTCAAAGCGCGGCCGTTCCCCTGCAGCGTCACTTAGCAGGGGCTGCGCCGCGACGGCCTGATGGCGCGCAGAAGAAAAGGGGCCCGCCGAAGCGGGCCGGGATGGCGTCAATCGATCGCCGCGAAGATGGCGTTTGCCTCGGCGTGTTCGCGGGCGAAGTCGCGCAGGGCGTGATACTTCTCGGCCAGGTCGTCGCTGCGGTACTGGCTGCACAGTTCGCACAGGGTGTACAGCGTTGCCACGATGCCGGCGGCGTCCGCCGACATGGTACGGTCGCACCAGTTCATCGGCCATACGATGTGAAGCGTCTCGTAGTCGGCCGGCGCCATGTAGAAGCCGCTCGGGATTTCGTAGTAGTGCCAGTAGCCGCCGCTGTACTCCTGCGACAGGCGATCTAGCCAGTTGTAGACGCTGATTTCTCCGCGCAGCATCAGACGGCTTCCGAAAGACTTGGGGAGAAAGTTCATGCGTTCTCCATCGGGAACCAGGCGTGCGACGGAAAGAGTGGTTTGGGTCATGTCGTGCTCCTCAGAAGTAGGGCCCGGCCGGGTGGCGGGACGGGAGCACTGGCGCCCTGCGGAACAAGCGCCGGGGGCAAGGGGACGTGGAATATAAAGCGAGCGCAACGAGCGGCTATATGCCGCGAAAGCCCCTTGCGCCTGGTGCGCGCAGGGCAAAGATGCGCCCAAGGCCTGACACCAGCGCCAGGCCCGGCGCTGCAGGTCAGGGCATGATGCCCTTCTCTGCGAACGAGACGATCCTGCTGCCGGCCACGACCAGGTGATCGAGTACGGTGGTGCCGACCAGCGCGAGCGCATCTTTGAGCTGACGCGTCATGTTGATGTCGGCCGAACTCGGCTCGGCATGTCCGCTCGGATGGTTGTGTGCGAGGATCACGCTCGCCGCGTTGTGCGCCAGCGCAGCTTTGACGATCTCGCGCGGGTAGATAGGCGCGCTGCTCAACGTGCCACGGAACGGTTCTTCGTATGCGATCAATTCTGCACGCGGGTTCAGGTACATGATGCCGAACACTTCGTGCTCCAGGCTGAGATTGAGCCGCAGCTGCAGGAAATCGCGCACTCGCTTTGGCGAATCCATGAGTTGGCCCCGCTGGATCTCCTGCAGGACGACCTCACGTGCCGCGGCGAGGATCTCTTTCGGCGCAGCCGGGCGCACCGCGCCAGCGGAATCCTGTACGAAGAGCGCACCCGCGGCTTGGTTGTTGGTGTTGAACGCGATGGAATACTGCATAGCTGGATCTCCAGTGCCGGGCGGGATTGCCCGGAGTTCCTGGGATACGCTGCAGCGGAGCGGTCAAGTGGCCCGCCGGCCCCCGGCCGCAAGCGGCGCCGGCGCCGCCGGCGTTGCGCAGCACTTGACGGCGAGAACAGCGTGTCATGATCGCCAAAGATGCAAGACTGCCCCCTCCCCCCGGGTGTTGGTCACCTTCAGTACGGCACTCGCGGGCCTATACTGGCCAGACATCTGCATTCACAGAGGTGATCGATGTGCGGTCGAATCGTTCAGAAATCGGGTCCGCTGGACTACGTTGAGCGGATCTTTACCAACCAGAGCCAGATCTTCGCGGACCCGACGGGGCCGCGATTCAACATACCCCCGGGCACGCGCCCGCTCACTTTGCATCGCCTGGCTGAAGGCACCGAGGCCATGGGCCGGCTGCCGTGGGGTTACAAGCGTCCCGACTCCAAGCATTTCATGGTCAACGCCAAGTTAGAGACCATCCTGAAGAACGGATGGCCCTGGCGATTCCTGATCGGTGCCGGACGGATCCTGGTACCGGCAGATGGCTGGTATGAATGGCCCGAGCAGCCAGATGGCAGTAAGCAGCCGTACTACATCCATGGCGACGGCCCGCTCTATTTCGCCGCCCTCACCGCGTGGGAGCCTGGCGCGCCGCTCGATGCCGCCCACGGCTTTGCGATCGTCACCAACGACACGAAGGGCGGAATGGTCGATATCCATGCCAGGCGACCAGTGGCGCTGCCGCCCGATCTTGCCCAACGCTGGGTTGACCCTACTCATCCAGTGGCAGATGTACGGGCGCTGCTGAACGACGGCCTACCGGAAGACGCCTTCACCTGGCACCCCGTGCGGCAAGAAGTGGGGAATTCCAAGTACCAGCTGCCGGATGCTATCGACCCCGTCTGAACGACAGCGTTGGGGCTATGGCATGATCTGATGCTGAAATAGCGCAACGGCAGCTTCAAAGGACGCCCTCATGCCGAGCAACCGCCCGGCCTCTCCCCGGGTATGCCAAAGTTCGTGCTGATAGCGTCCGTCGACCCACACCCGGCAGATTGTCCACCCCAGCGGCCCCGCCCAGTAATAGTCGTCTGCCCGCCTCCATTCCTCGGGTTCGCCCATAGCGCCCTCCCCAGTCAGCCGCCCGAATTGGGGGCATATGGCGCGAATTCTAGGCGCGTCTATACTGTATGTCCATCCAGTATTTAGAAGCTGCACATCATGCTCTGCACGGTCACCCGAACCCACTATCTCGGCGAGAGGCGCCATGACAGGGACCCCGGTCCGTCTGTCACCGGTATCGTTCGCATGTACTCGATCCTGCGCGAAGACATGAAGCGGTACATCCGCGTCATGACCTTGGACGGCGTGCAGAAATTCGGCGCCACCGAGAAGGGAGCAATCCCAGATCTGCTGCAGCCCGAACTGCTGACGTTCTCGTCGGACCGCGGAATGATGGTCTGTGGGTTTGAGGAAATCGACGGACGTCGCTACTACCAGGGCTGGTGGATGCAGTGGATACAGCAATGATGAGTCACAATTTCCCGGCCGGCTGGTGCTGCCACACTATTGCGACCCCGCGTTTGGCGCGGCGATAATTTACCTTCCGTTGATCTACTTTTGGGGGTACCGCCGTGTATGACGACATCCAAAAGCTGGGAGCTGAGGCCGCCCAAAAAGGTCTGAGCATCCTTGATTGCCCGTATCTACGAGCGGACGCAATGCCCGCCCACACGGGAGAGCCGATAGCCCAATGGAACCGTCGCGTGGAAGCCTGGGAGGCTGGGTGGAAACGTGCGCGTGCCGCTACTCGCACCAGCGTGCCTTGGTCGCCTTTCATCGCGCACGCACAGCGCGATCCCACTACGCTGCATATTCTCTGACCCCAAAAGGCTTTCGCCGGCGCCTCAGCCCTATCGGCTGGGGCGCTTCGTTTGCCCTGCAAGGCTTAGGCGTGCCACCGGTTTAGCAGCTAAACACTTGATGCTGCACAGATGTCTTTTGGTTTTTTCAATTATGTCCCCCCTCTCCCAGATCCCAGGATCCCGGCCATATCGAGGACACCGCAATGCACATCCTTCTAGTCGATGACGAAAGTGCTACGGCAGAACTTATTGCCGAATGCCTAAGGCTTGAAGACGGGGTTACCGTCGACATCGCCGGCACCGGCAGTGACGCGTTGCGCGCCTGCCTGACGTTCCAACCTGACACCGTTCTTCTTGACGTCGAATTGCCTGATATTTCTGGATTGGAGCTTGCGGGTCAGATTGCGGCGCTCTGTCCGGATGCGCGGATCGTCGTGCTCAGCGGGCTTGCCTCTAACCATGGCATGAATAATCTCCCCCCCGACGTGGACGCTTATCTCGTCAAGCCTATCGATTTTGAAGTCCTACACGAGCACATCCTTCGCTGACGAAGCCATTGCACCTTCCACCCCACGTGCTGTGAGGAACATTCGCGCGTAAACGATTGAGCTCAAAACCATCCGAAGATGGCTTGGATTTGGCGTTTATTGGACATAGCATAGGTTCCTCCAATGTCCCCGGAACTATGCAGTGTCTACGCTCCTACGCGCATTACCTCGCCACGCGGCCTTTACCATTTCGGCGGCTGTAGGCTACCTGGTTTATTACCCCATTATGTGTCCCGTCCATTGGCTGGCGACACGTTTTTCAAGAACCGCAACGGGCTGGCACAGCTTTGTACTCATCACGCGATTCCGCGTTAGCCTGCACCTTCTACTTGGCTTGGGCGCGCTCGCGACGGGGTTCGCGATCCTGGCTTCTCCGCCTTGGGGCATAGCGCTGGGCGTCCTTTTCCTGCTTTCGCTACTTATCCTATCCACGTATCAACGGCGGATTCTCTCAGTCTCCAACCGCGGATTTGGAAGATTGAATGTTCATCTGAACAGACTAGCTGCAGAGACGGGGCCCGCGATGGAGCAGTGGAGTGGAGTGTTCGAGGAGCTCGACCAACTGGCCCGTATGGCGCACGCGGCTCGCGTCCGGCTTTTGAGCTTCGAGTCCCCGATATTGGTGCCCGACACTACCGCGGTCAACCTCCAACGCAAATTGCAGCGGATTTTCGCCAAGCGCGGTCTGAGCGTTGATGTCTCTATAGGCCCCGTCCGACCTAGCGGGGTGCTGCTAAGTGGCCTCAACTACGTCCTGTTTAGGCACCATAGAGGGCTCAAGGAGTATCGCCGCGCCTACCATGCTCCGCTTAATAGGATGACCAGAGAGATCAGAGTCCGTATTTCCTCGCCGGCATGAAGCCGCTGTCGAAGTTCATTGAAGGTGGAAACTCGACATTTTTTAAATCATGGACTTAGTGAAATTTAGTTCATTCACTTTGGCCGCACTGGTTCATGGAACATGGCATTCTTCCCCAGAAAGTTCATTGGACTTGGGTGATGATTGGGACCATCACATCGCGAGGGCCCCATGCCAGTACGCCTGCCCTACCCTACAACGGCTGTGAGCTAGACGCGGTTGACGAACGTCTGCCAGCGGCCAGGAGCGGTCCTTCGTCTCGGTTCGGATCATCTGAACGAATCGACACTATGATGCGTCCGATGGATCGAAGGGGAATGCAATCCCACCCTTGCCGTCAACAAGTTTCCCAGCCAAACACATGCCCATTTTCCTCAAGCACAATCCAGTCGTGATAAGTAAAGGCAAGGTCATCGTGGTCGGCGGCGGCATCATGGGCGCGTCGGCCGCTTGGCATCTGTCCAAAGCAGGCGCATCAGTCACATTGATCGAACGCGCCCCGAATTCCCTCACCAGTGCGACCGCTTCCTCTTTCGGCTGGGTCGGTGCCAGCGCGAGCACGCCCTCTGACAGCCCTACAGCATTCGCTGAAAGATTGAAGGCTCTGGAGGAGTTCGCATGTATCGAACGCGAACTCTGCCCGTTGCCGCTCGCAGCGCGCGGCGCAATTCTCTGGCGGTCTACGGAGGACGAAACGGCAGCAATGATTGCTGAGCATCGGGATGCCGGCACACGAATGGAGCGACTTACTCGGTCTCAGATTGCCGAAAGGGAACCGATGATTTCAGATCCGCCATCACTCGCCGCCTGGGCGCCCGACGACTTCGCATTGGAACCCACCGCATTTGCACGCAAACTGCTGGCAGGAGCGCAGGCCGCTGGGGCAAGTGTCCGCCAAGGAACGGTTGAAGCCATCGAAGCCGCAGGAAACCGGATCACGGGGGTCGTGGTTGAGGGGAAGAAACTACCCGCCGACATTGTCGTGCTCGCCAATGGCTATGGCGCGCGCGCGATTGCCTTGACGGTCGGCGAGGAGATTCCGATCTATGAGACGCCGGCAGTATTGCTTCGATTCGGTCCTGAAGTGGCTGGCCTTCGTCACCTAGTTTGCGCGCAAGAAATGGAGCTGCGCCCATCCTTAGGAGGCGGCCTTGTTTCTGCTGCCGATTATCCAGAAAGCGGCGAAGCCGGCCTTCCCGCCCTTGCCGAGCTAACTGGAGAAGCAATTGCTCGCCTGTTTGGAATCGGGGCGTCGCCATCCCTGCTTTCCATAACCGCTGCGCAGCGTCCTATGACGGCCGACGGCAAACCGCTATGCGGCCATGTGGGAAGAATTGAGGGCTTATTTGCATTGGTCGCACACCCCGGCGTGATCCTTGCCCCCCTCCTTGGCCGCCGTTGCGCCGAAGCTGTTCTAGGTTCTTGATCTGGACCGATATGCTTCCCCTCTTTCGCGACGGCAAGCGTGACCGGCTACAGTCGGCCAGGAGCGGTCATCAGCTAGGCTACTTCCGAGTCCGGCTCAGCGGGACTGTCAGCAGAATTTCACGCACGTCCGCTTTCAAGTTAATGGCGAAGAAGCTATACCAGCCCCATAGCAGTGACTAGGTGGCCATCGACTACTCTGGCAGACGCGCCTGCCACCTGTCAGGTGATCCTGCCAGGCCCACGTGTGCTACGCGGCCATTTCGTAGACGTGCTTGCTAACCGACGGGTTCTTAAACAGTACAGCCAAAAACTTGTTGGCATAGTGCGCCTCGATCGCCAGTAGCATCTTGCCGTAGGCGCTATCGCATTTTTCCTCGACGGCCAAAGTCGGCAATACCGAGCCGAATGCACTGATCGGTTGGGCCAATGCGGCCGAATCAATGCCCCGGAAAACGGCGGCAGCCAGAATGCGGTTCCCGTGCACGAGCACCCCAAGCGCGGGCCCGCTCTTCTTCGCTAAGCCCTTCTTTTTCTTTTCAATCCATGCGTCGATTTGCCGCTGCACAACGCAGGCGTTGAAAGCTTTTGCACCGGTCACGGCAGGGTTGAAGAGGGCCTTATACGGCGCTTTGGAAAGGTCGGCGAAAATGCGGCTGAACCCGGTCTTCACCTGCACGGCGAGATTGGCATCACCCGACGCGCAAGCCAACGCTGTCGTGACCTCGATCAGCTCACACGAGTTGGGCGCAGTAGCGGCAAGGGCTTCCTCCGAGCGAACGAACTGATAGTCCACGTCCTCAATCGCCATTTCCATGCGAAGTCGGGATTGTTCTGGGTCCTGCGCGACGAAGTCCCGCGGCTCAATGCGGTTTTGCAGATTGTTGGTCCTGGTCACTTCCTGCCCGAATCCGGCGGGGGTGTCACTGAGCAAAATAACTCGAAACGGCACCCGGACGCGGCCGAGCTTCTCGTCGTCCTCGACCTTCGCCAGCGAACTGACAGTCTGAGCACCATTCACTAGCGACGCATTCTTGAAGCGGAAGTTGCCCGACGCCTTGGATGCGGCCCCGAGCGGGGCTTTCAACTTCTCATCGGCGATCAGGGTGATACCGTTGTTGTAGTACCAGAACTTTTCGGGCGCAGCGATGGCCGTCGCACGAATCTGGTTATTGACCTCGGTTTGTCCGAGCGAATGCCGGATGTTAGCGGCTAGCAATCCCTTGCCATGAGCTTTCCACCACTCCTTTAATTGCAGGCCGTCGATCATGCCGAAGTATGCGCCATGCGGGGCGGCGACATATGACCACTCCAGCACCGTCGCGTCCAAATTGAGATTGCCCTTATAGGGGTCGTGAGCGAGGCCGCTATATACTTCATTTAGCCCCATTATCTCGTAGTCCGCGATCGGGTCGGGATCCTCGCCATTGAGGGACTCTAGAAGCGACGTGATATGGCTCAAGCCGTGTTTTGCCAGCTGCGACGCGCCTGTAGTCACAAGGACGATATGCACAGACGTGCCGGGGGTGCTCAGCCGCGCAGAGATGTCGCCGATCCGGGCATGCAATCGAGGGTGAAAATTGTCGACATTCTGCTCGATAATGTCCTTTACTCCCTTGATAAAGGTCCCAACATCGGCGGCATCCGGTTCGCCGCTCCCCTTGTTGATGAACTTCGACTGGACAATCACGACGCGCGATTCTGTGGTGTCGAAGAGCACGCCGTCGATTCCATTGTCGTCCGCCCCATCCCATACAGCTTCGGCGGCTTCCTTCTCTGTGCATCCCGTCTGCAGATAGAGCGCGAACGCTGTAAGGCAGCGCGTCAGGACTTTCTGTTCGCGCTCAGGGTCTTTCGACGAGAGGTCTGTCTGGTCGAGATGCTGGGCGAACATCGCGCTCAGCTTGCTGTGAATCTGTTTGACCTTCAGGGAAGACATGGCGGGTATCAGTAGTGAAGATGCTCAAGTATAGCTACGATCTCGGCGCGGCCCTTGCTGCACTGGACTCGGATAAAAGGTATGGGCGAGCCGTCGAGCCGACGTCATGATGAGGAAATTTCGGGGCGGACTCTCAGCCCAATAACCTAGCGGCGCTAAATCGAGTTCCCCGTAGCATACTAATCGCTAAGCCCGTGAGACCTCTGATTCAAGCTGTGGATTTATCAATGTCAAGCAAATATAGTTTGGCGAACTGAGCCAAGGCCGCAAGCTCGTATGCTCATTGTCCTCCCGGACAGACCACGGTTCGCGTCGCTGTAGCTGCCACGCCTTCTGTCATGGGAAGACCATGACAACTATGACGCAGTATCCCGCAGTTCAAAAATTGTCCGTTAGCTAGCGACCGCATTCAGGTGTCGATTTCTGTTGGACGCAGGACTGCAATCTATGCACAGCAGCCTTTGGTGAGCGCATATATGAACTTCCGCTTTGGGTCGAAAACTGCCAGTCTTCGACAACCGCTTCCGGCCACAAACGGCCGTTCGCCAGATCTATTCGGCTAGAGGCGTCTCCACCCTGTACCGGGACCTGCCGGGCACAAAGCGGATCAGCCCGAAACGCGATCCCCGCTTTCTTCAAGAAACGCACTGGTCCGCGTAATCGCATGAGACTTCTATGCTTGAACTCTGGCCTGTGCCTTGAAAGCTACCCAGACTTGCTTAGCGAATTGAACAATGTACTTTTCGGCCGGCAGACTTGCCGCGCTATCCCACCTCAACCAAAGGACTGCCGGCCGCAGGCGCATCAGTTGGTGCCAACGGCCACGAAGGCACCATCGCCATGGGTTCCAGTGTCCCGCCGGGAATCCCAACTCAACGAACGCTGAGCCATCGACCGATGCCCGCGGCGGCCACGGCAGCGAATGCCGCTACAGTGGCGCCTACGACCGCAACGCTCGCGACATCCCACCATCCGATACTTGCTCCGCCGAGCATGGCGCCTAGAGCGATGCCGCCGTTGGCGGCGGAGACATTGATTGTTCCGGCTAACGCCTGGGCCTGCGGAGCCGACTTCATCACACGAATCTGGCAGATGGGATAGAGGGCGGTATTCGCTATGCCCCACACGCCCAAGGCGACTGCCAATCCGATATGCTGCGCCGCCAACAGCAAAGTGGCCAGCATGCCAATTGCCAACACGGCGCTGAACATTGCGGTGGTCGCCAGTGGCTTGCGGTCCGCCCACAGCCCGCCCAACCAGTTACCTAAGAGCCCAACGGCACCGAAGCCCATCAGCCACCACCCCAGGTCCGCAGAAGGCACAAGCGCGACCTTTTCGAGCAGTGCGGCCAAGTAGGTGTAGCCCGTGAACATTGCCGTGAAAACGGCGACCGATAGCAACACGTTGGCCACGAAGGTGGGCTCACGAAGGATGCGCGCCTGTTGGGCAAAACCGATCCGCTTGCCCGCGGCCAATGCGGGCATAGAGAACTGCAGGAGTACGGCAGTCAGCGCGGACATGATTGCCAGCGCCCAAAAAGCGCCTCGCCAGCCGACTGCATCACCCGCGACAGTGCCCAGGGGAATACCCAGCAGCATGGCTGCCGATATGCCCAGGTACACCGTGGAGACGGCTTTGCCCGCCCGTTCCGGCCCGGCTAATTGCGCAGCGGTTTCACTAGCCGTACCCCAGAACACGGGCAGCGCAAGCGCGGGCACGATGCGTGCGATGGCCAAGACCCAGAAGTTCGGAGCCAGTGCTGCGACGGCGTTCGATACCGCGAAGATGACGAGCACCGCCATGAACATGCGTTTGCGCTCGATGTGGGCAAGCCATGCCGTCAGGGGCGGCCCGAACAGCATCACGATGACTGCGAATAGCGTGACCAACTGCCCAGCCCGGGCGACGGAGATCGACAGGTCGCGGGCCAAAGAGGGCAACAGGCCGACCATCAAGAACTCTGTCGTGACGATCACGAAGGCTGCGATCGCGAGGATGTAAGTAGATACCGTGCCAGCTTGGGCGACGCCATCTGGTCGTAGCAAGATCGTGGTGGAAGAAGAGGGCATGGTCAGCAATGAGAATCTTCAAACCTATAGCTTATTGATTCCTTCATTTCCCATGTTGGATAAATATTCCGACAATTACATCTATTTATTCCCTAATCAGATACGCAGTGTGGCCCCAAGATGGCCCAGTAATGCGTCCACCTTGGGCAGTAGCTGCCGGCTGCGCTGCCACTGAAGATATAGAGGCAGACCATCTATCGCCAAGGATGGCAGAACTTCCACCAACTCGCCCTTGGCCAGACGATCGTCAATGAGCCATGTGGAAAGCTGGGCCACACCAAATCCCTGGACCACGGCGTCGACCCAGGATTCGGCGCTGCCCACTTCTAGCTTTGCCACCGGATGACAGTGTTCGACGGGAGCTTCACCCCGTCGGATGAACCAAGGGCTGGGCGTACCGTCGGGACGCCGGTACAGCACGGCATCCAGATGGTCCAAGGATTCAACATCGTCCGCAATGTCACCTACCCTTTCAAGGTAGCTCGGCGCGCAGCAGAAGATGCGTCGCTCCCGACCCAAGAAGCGGTAGCCAACGGGACTAGGCCAGGTCTCGCCGCCACCGATGCGCACCGCCACATCAACGCCATCCTCCACCAGATCGACAAACCGGTCGGTGAACGAGATCTGAGGCTGAATGCCGGGAAAAGCCCTCATGAATTCGAAAAGCACAGGCATGACGTGCAGACGGCCGTAGGTAGCTGGCACGTCAAGGCGCAACTTTCCCACTGGCACCATGTCTTCGGCTTTCAGCACATGCTCGGCTTCTTCGAGTTCGCCGAGGACGCGCTGGCAGGTCCTATAGAAGGCCTGCCCGGCATCGGTCAGTGAGAGGCGGCGGGTGGTGCGCTCAAAGAGCCGCACCCCTAACCTGGACTCCAGGCGCGCAACAGCCTTGCCCACGGCCGAGTTCGTCAGGTTCAGGCGTTCTGCCGCGGCAGTGAAGCTGCCGGCATCCGCCACGGATACAAAAACGTCGATGCCTTTCAGGCGTTCAGATGAGTACATGATTTGCGGAAATCTATTCCATAAACGACACAAATATAATCCCCACCCGCCTGAGTATTTCCTAACAAATTCGGCAGTGACTCATCATCGACAATTTGAGCCTTCTATCGGTTGAGGCGGCTTCCGAGTGCCGAGGTTCATTGAACCTTGGAAATCCGACGCGTCATTCACTTTCGCCGTCATGGTGCAATGAGTACGGCATTCCTTCCCAGAAAGAGCATTGGACTTGCGTGATGGTGGGCCCACAGCGTCGCGAGTCGTCACCGCCGCGGCGACTGGCCCAGCTGGCTTTGCTCACTCGAAACAATTCCGGTCGTGCCTACGAGAGCCTGTCTTGAAGTTTTATATCTTATGGCTGCTTGTTGGGGGCCGGTGGGCATGTGGTTGAAATCCGGAAAGCCGGTGGGCATACCCTGTGGGCAAGCGCGTGGTCAGGCGGAGCCTGTCCACCGCTTGTCCATCAGCGGTTGTCCATGGGCCGAGCAAAGCGAGCCGGGTGGTCGCGAAGCGATCATCCACATATCCACGGGTTCGGATAAACGTCTTTTCGGGTTGCTTGTGGGGTGACGCGGCAGTGCAGGTTTAGCCGCAAAACAAGTTCAACTTCACCGCTCAAACCCGCGATCACGTTGTAGCTGCTTTGCGTTCTCTCGCTGGGGCAGCGGCAGAGATGCCTCGACCAAGCCAACGCCACCATGCGGATAGCGAATCCCGATCACCTGCCCCGGGACGGCAAGATCCACGTTGAGGAGCGCGCGGCGACTGTGCAGCACCATCTCGCCAGCGTGCCCTTTCTGCTCTTGAACCAAATACCGCTCCGTCGATCCAATGATCACTCCCTCATAGCTTTGCCCGGGAGCAGCCAGTACGACGTGCGCGCGGTCACCAGCGACCGCCTTCGCCAAGTCCAGAGCATATTCTTGCTCTAGGTCTCGGAGATTGGCACGTATCAGGGACACCATACGTTGAGAGTCCCCTTGATAAGCCTCAATCGAGGCCTGCGTCATCTCGCCCCGCTCGACGCCCTGCCAGTCAATGCCGTAGCCGGCATCCTTTGCAAGTTGACCGATGAACTCGCGGATAGTTCTACCGTTCCCCTCCCGAAAGGGATGAAGCACGTTCAACTCGCCCAAGTAATGGCCAGCACGTTCACTGAACGAATCTGGCGCAAGCCGCCTTAACAGACCTTCGCGCGAAAGTGGTCGTGTGATCTGCGGCGCATAGCTCGCGATCTGCTCATGGCTGGCGAAGCGAGTAGTGCCCTTAGAAATGTCGACCGTGCGGATCTTGCCCGCCCAGTCATAGACGTCGCTGAACAGCCGCTGATGGATCTGTTGAAGGTGCGCCAGGTCAAACTCGCCTCGAACGGGCGATACCGCAAGCTCATAAGACCGCACGGCAGCAAAGGTTGCTTCAACCCTATCCAGTTCGGATTGGTCGCTGATGCCAAAATGGTTGCGTAGAACGCCTGTATCAGGATCTACGTAGGGGTCTTTCGCGTTAATTGGATACTTTGCCATGGCCGTAGCGAAATGGCCGCCCGTGAGGCGGCCGCTGCTATTCGGTGGCGGAGGGGGAACGAAATTCCCCGGCGGCTACGCGGGCTCGGAGCGTATTGATCACATCCAGAACGCTCAAGGTTCCGTCCGCTGCACGCTGAAGATCCGCGATAGTCCGCGCATCTGGTTCCAGCCCTTCAAGACGCTGGCTAGCCACCGCATTGACGACTGCGCGATGGTATTCCCTCTGGTCGTTAGAAGTCAGCATTCGAGTATCTCCAAGGTCTTCTATTTTACCGCAGGACCGCTTCCGACAGGGCCGATTGTGCCAAGCTTTCTGTTACTCGAGATCTTCATTCGTCCTCCTTTCCTGCCCGCGTGGCTAGTAAGAAAATAGTGCACACGGAGAGAAGCAGAAAGAACACTGCTGTTGCTATGTCTGTGTACTCCCCTACGTTCCAATCCGGATTGGCGAGGCGAAGCGCAACCAGACCGGCAATCGCTATCGCGAATACCAGGAGTACTCCACTCGCAGCGGCGATACCTCTCCACGAGCGCCGACGAGCCAGGCAGTGTTCCATTCTGTTTCTCCCGGTGTGTATTGAGGCAAGGCCGGACGGGGCGTGAGGGCAGCGGCAGGTCAATCTGCCCGCCTCAGATGAGGAATTGATCTCGGGATGCGCCGGCGCGTTCCGCCGCCGCTAGCCAGCGCGGTGCACGTCCACGTCCAGTCCAGGTGTCACCAGATTCAGGATGACGGTACTTCGGCGCGACTGGGCGACGAGATTCGGCTCGCTCAACGACCTTTTTGCGCTTGGGGCGAGCGGACTTCGTTGCGCCGTATGCGGCCTGGATATCTGCGGGAGAAATCTGAAACTCGTGCATTTGCGCGACGATCTTCTGTACGGCTGACGCCCGGCCATTGATGCGAAGCGCTTCGGCGCGTCGCTGCAGGGCTTGAATTTGTGCAGTGAGCTTAGCGAGGGCTTTCGTGGATTGCATAGCGACTTCCTTGAACAATTTGGACTGGTTATGAGAGCAGATGAGGGGCGACTTCGTCGCCGCGTAGCGGATCACGACGTTGATGGGTGTTCAGAATGATTCGAAGTCCCTGAATTGGCGCGCGTGGACCAGATCCCCTGGTCTCGCCTGGCTCAGCTCCACAAACACGTGCTCCGCCGTCATAGTCTGAAGGCATTCTATAAATCGTCCTTCGTCGCATCCTTGCACCCGCAACGTCATGCACACGGCTTCGATCTCTTTGGCGTGGGAGACCATCCGCTTCGTTGCGATGGCAATCTCATTCTCAGAATGATCCGCTGGCTTCTGCATTACGACGACGGTCTGCATCGCTTCCTGGAGCCGCCGCCGCGTTGTTTGAATCTTGAATGAGTAGTACATCTTCTTCTCTGCATCCCTACTGCAATCTTGCTCGGTCTGAAGCTCCATTGGCTGCGAGCGACCGCCTTCTAGGTGGGTGTTCATACTGATCGTGGCTGCCTTTCGATGGTGTTTAGCTGCTAAACGACGGGTCTGGATTCGGACAGTTGGGGACGCCAGAGCGCCACCAGAGTCTCGAATTGCCCGCGGATCGCGGTGCCGAGAATGTCGGGATAGCCGCGTGTTTGCCTGATCACAGCGATGACGCTAAGCATGTCGTCGGCGACCTCGGGATCCACGGTCCAAAAGTCTGTCAGGTCGAAACCGCCGCAGTTGGTCGCATTCCACCAAGCGAGCAAGAAGCTAGCCACCCGGCAGCTTTGACCAGTGTCTCTCAATGCGATGCGGATGAGGCGAGCGAGGGCATCAGCACCCTGCTTTCGCAGCGCGGGGTTCGCGGCGTCCTTTCGATCCTGCGCCAGCCTATCCCGATGGCGTTGGAATTCGGCCTTTGCTTCTGGGGAGATCTCGCGGGCGGTCGATGCGAGGCCCGAACTGGCAGGCTCAGGCGCAGCTTCACTGCTGGGTACCGAGGCTTCATTGGCAGATGAAAGGTCGTCTTCGGGCGATTGCTCGGAAGCGGCTGGCGAAGCCCGCTTGGCTTCTCCTCCTTTGCGGATCGCCTTCACCGCTGACCGCGTCGGCTTCGTCTCGGTGGCGTTTAGCAGATCTGCGACAGCCTGCGGATCTTCCCGATATGCGATCACGAGTTCTTTGGCAACAGTGACGTCGGTGATATGCCCATTCGCGACCGCCTCCGCAACCGGCTCTGGCAGGTTGAGCATTGCGACGTGCATGCTGACCCATGCCTTGGATTTCCCCATCTTGAGTGCAACATCCGACTGGGTCATGCCTCCCGCAAGCTTCCCACCGATGAAGTCTGCCATTTCCCTCCCGGTCAGTCCCTCGTGATGAAGGTTCTCCATTACCTGATCGAAGTCGTCGAAATCAGGATCCTCGTATGCCGGAATCTCGTCGAGGCCGACCTCGCGCGTACCCAGGTAGCGGCGGTGTCCATGATTAATTATGAAGTCGCCGGGGATGGTCGGGTGAGGGCGCAATGAAATGGGGCACAGCACCCCCCTCTTCCCTGCCGCAACTCTTTCCCGAATAGTCGAGGCCATCTCCGTAATACTCTCCGGCCTCAGCCCCGGATTGCCGGCGCGACGAACGTTCCGCGCATCGAGGTGGATTCTGGCCACGTCGTACATCTTGTAGCCCTCCTCCTGCTTCGGGTCGTCCAGCATCGATGCCAGGTCACCCAGTCCTTTCAGATCCATCATGCCTTTACTCCCATCTTGGCGCGGATGTACTGGCCCAGGGCGCGCATTTCGGCGCCCGCCGCACGCGCGGTGGTCTTCTTGGATTTCCAGACGGGTTCGCCAATAGACTGTGCTTCAGCGACACTCGTGCGTAGACCGATGGTGACGGGCGCAAGCAGCTTCTCGTGGGCGGCACGGACTTCTGCCAAATGTCGGACCTGGCGCGGATTCCGCCGATCCACCATGCTGGGAAGTAGCCCAAGAAATTGCAGCTTAGGATTGCGCTGCCGAGCATTGAGTATCACGCGCATCATCTTCTTGATCCCTTCGATGCTGTACTCCTCCATCTCCACAGGGGATATGACCGCATCGGCAGCGTGAAGCGCTGCTGCCAAGGCGATGCTTACGCCCGGCGCTGTATCAATCACGCAGAGGTCATAACCCTTTTCGGCGAAGGCCGACAGATTTACCCGGAAATTTCTCAGCGCGGTTTCAAGCGGCATGTAGATCAAATTCGCCAGCAGCTGATCTGCGGCGATCAAGGAAATGCTCGATTCGGGCGTGGGCACAACCGGCACGCTGTCGAGAAATAGTGCGCTTGCTGGTATTGCTAACCTGAATCGAGCCAGGGTCTTCGAAAGGTCACCGGTATCCAGGTCGATGACTAAGACCCTAGCCCCAGCTTCCGCAGCTTCAAATGCGGTATTGACGGCGGTCGTGGTCTTGCCAACGCCGCCCTTTTGTTGTGCGACTGCGAGAGTTTTCATGTGCATTTGCGATCCCTCTTGTGTTGTGAGGTACGGGTGCAGAGCAGCCAGCACACACTTCCCTGTTTAGCTGCTAAACACCAGCAGATAGCCGTCCCGTCTAGGATCCCTTGGCGGGTAGGTCCGGCGAATGAATGGATTCAGAGATTTGAGAAAAGTGCTCACCGGTGCCGTCTATCCTGGCGAAGTAGTCGTCCAGAGCCTGGACCGTCTGCACTCCAGGGTTCTTCACCTCGCCGTAGCGGATCTTCCTTAGATTGCTCAGAGACACATGCGTAGCGTCCGCAACAATCTGGAGGTCGGTGTATGGGACGGCGCGGAGACGGGCCAGCACGCGGTCGAAAAATTGAAGTTCGCTCATAGATGAAGATTCTAACCCATATTTGGGTTATTTCAACCCACATATATGCGCGCCTGCGCGGCATAGTGCGGTATGGCAAAAAAAGCTACAGAAATCGTCGGGGCGAACGTGGACCAGCTGATGCGCAGCGCTGGTTTGTCGAATGCCGCACTGGAGAAAAAAACAAATGGGCGCCTAACGCGGTCAACGGTCGACCGCGTCCGCCGTGCGGAAGGTAGTGCGGGTGTTGAAAGCGTTGCGGAAATCGCACGGGCTTTCGGATTGGATCTTTGGCAATTGTTTGTAGAAGGGCTGGACCCCGCCCAGTTGCCTTCGCTCGGACATGATGACGCGATAGCGATGTCGGCACTTTCCGAAGAAGAGCGCATGCTCGTCCTCAGCTTTCGCAGCCTGAATCCCGCATTCCAACAGCTCATCTTGAACGATATGGACCGCTATGCGGAGGCGGAACGCCAGACAGTGGTTAAAAAGGGGGAGTCCTCCAAGCGACGCGCATAGACCCCCGCAATGGCGGGTCGAACACACGACTGGGGCCACTGTCTACTATTTGGATATAGGTAGAAACGGCAACTTGCGCAAAAAATTTAGGGCGCTCGTATCAAAACATAAAAACAATGTCATTTTGTTCCCGACAAAATTGGGATGAAGCGCGTTCGTCTTCATAAACCCATATTTGGGTTGACAACGTTTATTTACGGGTTATCATGTTCGCACACACCCAAATTTGGGTTGCGCTCTTTAACAACTGAACGATTATTCGTCCCGCATCTGCGCACGCGCTGATGCCAAAAGGGGAGCCGGCCGCGACATTGAGAGGCCCCAGGGACAGAAACAAGCGGCAAGAATCAATGCGCCAGACGAGGCCCGTGAAGCTCGTTAGCAAAGGCGCTGACGTACAAATCTGGCCAGGTGCAGAGCCTGGCGGGCGCATTGATCTCGTGCAGCTAATGGAGTTGTTCCCCATCACTGCTGAAACAAACCGACGAGCCGCTTACGCGAGGTCGGGGTTTCAAGCGAGCGCCTAAGTAAGACATGCCCCACGTGGCGAGTAACGTGTTGGGCGAACACCGAGCAGGGTCTCAACTTGCCTGCGCCGTGCAAGTCGGCAGGAAGCCGCCAACGTTGTGGTATCTCGGCGGCGGCATCCGAATCGGCGTTCATCAGAATTTTTCCCGGTGTTTAGCTGCTAAACACTACGGAAAAGCGAGCGCTCCGATTCGGATGGCACATGGCTCCATCTCACGGAGGTCTACACACACATGAACGCTCTTCAAAGAAAGCACGATTTCAACATCAAGTATCACCTGTGCAGTTGGCCAGGCTGAAGGTTGACCCAACTGGTAGCTGCTCAGACGCGCTGTTCATTAACAACGGCATCCTCGGGATGTTGGCGCTCTCTTCGACCGCTATCTCGATATCCGTCTGCATCTCCATCCTGACAAGAGCCATCTCCATGCTGACGAGAGGCATCTTGGTCTGCCGCAAATGGTACCGCTCGCCCGCGACATGAGCGCGCCCAGCGGAGCGTATTTCACACGGAAATTCAATGAAAAAACACCTAATTATTTGGTCGGTCGCGACGGCGATCTTTGCCGTCGGCTATGCGCTGTACGAGTCTTACTCCTCCGCCAAAGATGACTGCTACAAGCAGCCCTACGTAAGCAGCACATTTTGTGCGATCGAACGGAAGTAGCAGAAAGGGTCAGCCAATCTCTGGCTTCGTCGGCTACGTCTCCCCTCCAGCGGGAAAGGCTGGGCATCTGAAAAATGGAATACATCTTGCACAAGAAAGAGCCCACGCATCGAAATCCAAACAGCACGTTAATGGCTTCGTCCGCGATAAAGGTCGCAATAGGACTGGTCTTGATCGTCGTGGTGATGGCCACGGTTGGAAAGCTAATTGAAGAATGGAGAACCGTCCTGTGGCTGGCGTCCCTGGGCGGCCGGTTGTGGGGTGCCGTCTCCGTGGGACTGATCTGCGTCGCATACGCCGCATGGGCCCGGTTGGTCGGTTATGGCCTGAAGGAAAAGGAGGTCCCTATAGCGCCAGGTGCACTGAAGCGTAAAACAGCGCTCCTGCGCTGGCTTATCGCCATGCAGCTTGCTGGCTTGGCGATGTTCATCGTCGCGAACTTCGCCATGTCCTTTTCTTTCGACTCGTTCAGCGAACTGAACATCTATCAACAGATCGCTGTGGTCGTTATGCGCGGTTTCCTCGTCCCCATGGGGGCTTTGTTCTTCCTCATTCTGAGGGACATCGGTGCCGGAGATGACTGATGGATCGAAAGCTATATGCCGTCGAGGTCACGCTGGGCGGAATGACCCGACCGTACTCGCCCGAGTTTCAAACGGCTGATCAATTCAAGGACGGTTGGAAGCGCGTACTGCTGATGGCACACGGCAAGGCAGAAGTCCGATGCACTTGCAGTGGCACCGGCGAACGGCGCCTGTCAATCCATAGCCGCTCGAATTCCGATCGCTTCCACCTGGCCCGCTTTCCCGAGACAGGATCAGAGCACAGCGAAGACTGCGTCTACTACGGTGTGGATCCAAGCATGTCCGGGCTCGGATCCTATCGACGAGGTGTCGTCCAGGAGCTCGACGACGGCGCGGTCAAGATTAAGCTGAAGGTAGGGCTTCAACAGCGTGCGACAGCCGCTCCAGAAGAAGGGGACGCGTCGCCCACTGCCGCGCCGTCGATGCCCGCGACGCGCCCGCGAACCGGCCAAGCCAGCATGACACTGCTCGGTCTCCTGCACTTTCTTTGGACGCAGGCCGGGCTGCACGCATGGTCGCCAGGCATGGAAGGAAAGCGCAATCTAGGCGTGGTGCATTACCACTTGATGCGCTCGGCAATGACTACCTACGCAGGACGTGTCCGACTGGCTCAAAACCTTGTGATCGCCACGCCCACTGCAGGCGGGCAGCAAGCTGGTCACAACAAAGCCAAAGCCTTGGACGCGGTCACCCAACGACGGCGCTTGGTTGTAGTGGCACCGCTCGCGCAGCACCAAGAAGGAATGGATGGCAGCGCCACACTGCCCATCGCCGGATTTCACGGCATCCCGTATCTAAACCTTGATGAAAACGTCTGGGAACCGTTGGAGCGCCGCTTTGCGCGAGAGATCGACTCTTGGCGGGCGGGAAATGCCGTCATCGCCGTCGTACAGACGGATCCGCCCAAGTCCTCCGGGGGCAGCATGCGCGCACAGGTCGTCGATATCGCGCTAATGCAAACCACGCGGGACTGGATCCCGGTCGATTCCGGCTACGAGGCTCTGGTCGCTGACAAGCTAGTCGCGGAGAAGCGGCGCTTCGAGAAGCCGCTCCGCTTTGATGCCGGCGAAGACGCAGCGTTCCCGGACTTTTGGTTGCGCGACAGGCACACGCCAGCGCCGCTAGAGGTATGGGGCATGAGCACGCCAGAGTACTTGGCGCGCAAAGCGGAAAAGGGCGCCCATTACGACGAAACATACGGCAAAGACGGATGGTGGTCTTGGAACGCCTCAATCGGGGACCCTCTTCCGGATTTTCCGCCACCAATACCATCGCAACTCGAAAGGCCATGATTCAAAACGACTCTACATTCCTGGCTATATGCCTCGTCGTGGGCGTCTTGAATGCCACATTCGTGAATGCTGGCATGCGGGGCTCCACTAGAGACGCCGTCGCATCCCTCGTTGTCATGTTCAACGTGGCAGTGCTAATAATCGTTTTGAATTCGGGAATGGTGGAAGCGTCGAGGCAGAGTGCGGCGGAAGTTGGCTTCACAGTCATTTCTGTCTTGTTGGCCGGCGTGATGGCATGCCTTTCCTTGAGGTTCTCTCAAAGAGGGGAGTGGCTGATCGACTTCATTATCTGCATTGTCTTCGCCACGGGGACATATTTCATTCTCCCGCTGTTCTAGTCGGCTCGGCCTATGGAGGCATCGAAGTCACAACATGACCACTGGATTTGGATTTTTCACCGGGGCGATCGTAGCCACGGCGGGATACGCAACGATAACCAAGACGCGAGCAGCCTGGATCCTTGTGCTCAGCGAGGCCCTTATCGGATTCGGCTACTTCGCCTACTCAACGTTATGAGGAAAGACTCATGCCTTTACGCTATCGACCCGTTGTATGGGTCGTCATGGAAAAAGCTGCCGAATGCACCGGCAGATCGATCCACTCCTTCCGGCATCTGATCCGAGACGGCCACTTGATCGAAGGCAAGCATTGGAAATGGTCCGACGACAACCGACAACACATCAATCTTGAAGCGTACGACGAATGGGTATCAAAGAGCACCTCGAAGGGATCATCGCGCGGACGACGTCGATCCGAATCGACTTCCGATGGAATGACCGCCGCTTCCGCGAGCGCGTAGCACTGCGCCCCACCGCCGCCAACATGCGCGCTGCGGCACGCATGCGCAGCGAGATTCTGCAAGCGATCGACCTCGGCGTCTTCACTTGGGACGACTTCGCTCGCTACTTCCCCGAGTCCCCCAGCATTCCGATCAAAGAGGCGGCCAGAGAAGTCACGTTCAACGAGGTAGCAAACATGTGGCTGAAGCTTATCAGCCACAAAGCGCCAACGACGCTCAGCGAATACGAGAACCTCTTGAACTCGCGATGGCGCCCTTTGTATGGAAATCGCCCAATCGCGGAGATCACCTATGAAGAGCTCGCAATGGACTTGGCCGACTTTCCGCGCATGGCGGCCAAGACGTTCAACAACGTCATGACGCCGGCTCGGCAAGTTTGGGCGTTGGCATTCAAGATGAGGAAAGCTCCGGAGAACATCACGCTGGAGATCGAAAGCCGTAAAGGCCAAGATCCAGAACCAGATCCACTGCTCATGTCAGAAGTGCTCCAAGTCGTGCAACACATCGACGAACACTTCAATGCGACCTGGCGCAACTATTTCGAAGTCGCGTTTTTTACCGGTGTGAGGCCGTCAGAGCAGATCGCTCTTCAGTGGCCTCGCGTGGATCTTTCCAGGGAGCAGATCCGGATCGACCGGGCACTCGTGAGGCGCCACAACAAAGCCACCAAGACGTACAAGTCGCGCGACGTGGACCTACAGGGGCCGGCGCTGGAAGCTATCAGACGCCAGAGGCAACTCACGTTTGAACCTGGAGGCCATGTCTTTTTGAATCCTGAAACAGGAAAGCCATTCGTCGATACGGCGGATGCGGTTCAGAAGGTGTGGCGCCCTACGCTTGCCGCGTTAGGAATCCGGGATCGGGATGCGCGCCAGACGCGGCATACGTATGCCACGCTCGGACTGCACGCCGGCATGAATCCTGGATATCTCTCGCGCCAGATGGGTCATAAGAACGCGCAGATGTTTTTCCGCGTCTATTCGAAGTGGATCGACGGCGAATCCAACCAGCGGGAAAAGGCGAAAATGGCGGCTCTTTACGCCGATCATTTGCCACCACTGGAGCCCTGACGGACTCCAAAGAACCCGCGTTAATTTGCGCTGTTTGGGCCCAAAATGGGCCCAAAAAAACGTAAGTCCTTGAATCTATGGTGCGCCCGACAGGAATCGAACCTGTATCAAGAGCTTCGGAAACTCTCATTCTATCCATTGAACTACGGGCGCAGCGCAAGGAGGCGACATTGTACCTAGTTTTCGATAGTGTGCATGAAGTAGATCAAATCATCGTTCAATCTCATCGAAAACCCGGGCAGATGCATTGGACGGGCGTCCCTGACACCGTTATATAATCCAGCGTTTGCTTGCAGGCGGATGCGTCACGGGTTCGCCGATTTGTGCAGTTACTGATTTTCTGTTGCCGCCGCCAGGCGCCCCACCCGTTAGCAGGATTTGGTCATGAGCAACGAGCAGGAACACATAGAAGAGCACTCCTCCCCCATCAAGACCCCCAAGCAACTGGTCGTCACGATCGTCCTGTCTTTCGTGATCCCAATCGCCATCATCATCCTCCTGGTGAACATGGTGGTCTCCGGCACCAAAGTCGGCGCCGGGTCCGATACCCTGACTGAAGAAGCCGTCACCAAGCGCATCGCGCCGGTCGCGGGGTTTGCGCTGGTCGACGCCAACGCGCCCCGGGTCTTCAAGACGGGCGAACAGGTTTTTGCCGCAGTCTGTACGGCCTGTCACACCGCCGGTATCGCCGGCGCGCCCAAGATGGGCGACAACGCGGCCTGGGCGCCGTTCATCAAGTCCGGCTACGACACGATGCTGAACGTGGCCCTGCACGGCAAGGGCGGCATGCCCGCCAAGGGCGGCAACCCCACGCTGTCCGACTATGAAGTCGCGCGCGCCGTGGTGTACATGGCCAACAAGTCCGGCGCCTCGCTGCCTGAACCCGCCGCTCCCGCCGAAGAAGGCGCGAAGAAGGAAGCGGATGCGGCGCCTGCCACCGCCCCCGCGCCTGCTGCGGCAGCGCCTGCTGCTGCCGCACCGGCCGTCGCAGCTGCCCCGGCTGCTGCGGCACCGGCGGCTGCACCTGCCGCCGCGCCTCAGGCCGCCGCCGTCAACCCGGCGGGCGAGAAGCTCTACAAGAGCGTCTGTTTCGCCTGCCACGCCACCGGCGTGGCGAACGCGCCCAAGTTCGGCGACAAGGCCGCCTGGGACCCGTACATCAAGACCGGCATGGACGCCATGGTGAAGGTCGCCATGCAAGGCAAGCCGCCGATGCCCCCGAAGGGCGGCGCGGCCAACGCCTCGGAAGACGACATCCGCGCAGCCGTGCAATACATGGTGGATGCGGCCAAATAATTCCGGCCCGCCCAGCAAAAAGCCCCTTGATCGCTCAAGGGGCTTTTTTTCGCCGGCATTCTTTCGCCAGCTTCCCGGCGGGTTTTACTCCGCCGACGACTTCAGCAGCGACAAGCCCAGCTGCACGCGGCGCTGCAGCCACAGGCTGGGGCGATAGCGGGGGTCGCCCGTCACGCGCTGCATGCTCTTGAGAATTTCCAGGATGCGGTCGGCGCCCAGCTTGTCGCCCAGCGCCAGCGGGCCGACGGGGTAGCCCAGGCCCAGCGTCACGGCCTGGTCGATGTCTTCCGGCGTGGCGATTCTCTGCTGCGCGATATCGCTGGCGATGTTGACGATCATGGCCACGATGCGCTGGGCGATGAAGCCCGGCGAATCCTCGATCACCGTCACCGGCACGCCGTCGGCGGCCAGCAGCGCATGGGCGGCATCGCGCCATTTGGCTTCGGTGGCGGGCGACACCATGACGGTGCGGCGCTTGGCGCCGTCGAACGCATACAGCGTATCCAGGCCGACCGTGCGGCCTGCGTTCAACCCTTGCGCGGACACCGACGTCGAGACGTCGTCGCCGAACGGGGTGACGACGATCAGCGCGTCGGCATCAGGCGTGGCGCCCGTGACGAGCGTCGCGCCCAGCTTCTCGATCAGCGCCGACGCGCGCGCATAGCCTTCCGCGTGCTTGGGGCTGACCCACACCTTCAGGCCTTCCGGCAGCGCCGGCACGGGCGGCTCGGCGGGCACCTGCTTCTGGCCGTCGGCGTAGACGTAGAATCCTTCGCCGGCCTTGCGGCCGATCAGGCCGCCGGCCAAACGCACGGTGGTGATCGGCGACGGGCGGAAGCGCGGCTCGTCGAAGAATTGGCGGTAGATGGACTCCATTACCGGGTGCGACACGTCCAGCGCGGTCAGGTCCAGCAATTCGAACGGGCCCATGCGGAAGCCGGCCTGCTCACGCATGACGGCGTCCACTTGCGCGAAGGTAGCCACGGCCTCCTGCGCCACGCGCAGGCCTTCGGTGTTCATGCCGCGGCCGGCGTGGTTCACGATGAAGCCGGGCATGTCCTTGGCGCGCACGGGCGTGTGGCCCATGCGGCGGGCCAGCGCGGCCAGCGCGTCGCCGGCTTCGGGCGCGCTACGCAGGCCGTCGATCACTTCCACCACTTTCATCAACGCCACCGGGTTGAAGAAGTGGTAGCCCACCACGCGTTGCGGACGCTTGCAGGCGGCAGCGATGGCGGTGATGGACAGCGACGACGTGTTCGACGCCAGGATGCAGTCGTCCGCGACCACGCCTTCCAACGCGGCGAACAGGTCGCGCTTGACGTCCAGGCGTTCGACGATGGCTTCCACCACCAGCTGGCAAGCCGACATGTCGGTCAGCGCCGTGGCGGACTCCACGCGCGCAAGCGACGCTTGCGCGTCGGCGGCGGTGATCTTGCCCTTCTGGGCCAGCTTGTCCCACGTCTGGCGCAGCGACTCGCGCGCGGCGGCGACCGCATCGGCGCTGGTGTCGTACAGGCGCACGCGCAAACCGGCTTGCGCCGCGATCTGCGCAATGCCGCGCCCCATGGCCCCGGCGCCCACGACGCCGATGGTTTGAATCTCCGTCATCAACCTTCTCCTGCCTTTATTGGAATGGATCGTGTGCGCCGCGGCGTGGCGGGGCGCATGGGAAAACGGAGCGGCGCAAGCGCCGCTCCGTCTCCCGTTCAAGCCTGGCTCTGGGCCAGCGCCTGGATGTCTTCGGCCGACAGCCCCAGCTTTTCAGCCAGGACCTGCGCGGTGTGTTCGCCCAGCATGGGCGGCGGACGGCGGTACTCGACGGGGCTGTCCGAGAACTTCAGCGGGCTGGCCGCCATGGGCACGCGGCCGGCCGCCGGGTGCGGCAGCTCGCGCTTCATGCCGCGCGCCAGCACGTGCGGGTCTTCATAGACCTGGTCCAGCGTGTTGATGGGGCCTGCCGGCACGCCCACGGCTTCCAGCGCGGCCAGCCAGTGGTCGCGCCCGCCGGTGGCCATGCGCTCGGTCAGCAGCGGCACCAGCTCCGCGCGGTTCTTCACGCGCTGCGGGTTGGTCGAGAAACGCGGGTCCGCCGACAGTTCGGGCAGGCCGATCGCGCCGCAGTAGTTGCGGAACTGGCTGTCGTTGCCGACCGCCACGATCAGGTGGCCGTCGGCTGCCGCGAACACCTGGTAGGGCACCAGGTTCTGGTGCGCATTGCCCGCGCGCTTGGGCGCCACGCCCGACGTCATGAAGTTCAAGTTCTGGTTGGCCAGCATCGACACCTGGCAATCCAGCAGGGCCATGTCGATGTGCTGGCCCAGGCCGCTATTGGCGCGTTCCAGCAACGCGGCCAGGATGCCCACCGTGGAATACATGCCCGTCATCAGGTCGGCCACCGCCACGCCGGCCTTCTGCGGGCCGCCGCCGGGCAGGTCGTCGCGCTCGCCCGTGATGCTCATCAGCCCGCCCATGCCCTGGATCATGAAGTCGTAGCCGGGGCGGCTGGCGTAGGGGCCCGTCTGGCCGAAGCCGGTGATCGAGCAATAGATCAGGCGCGGGTTGATGGCCTTCAGGCTTTCGTAGTCCAGTCCGTATTTCTTCAGCCCGCCCACCTTGAAGTTCTCAACCAGGATGTCGCTTTGCAGGGCCAGTTCGCGCACCAGTTCGGCGCCGCGCGGCGACGCGATGTCCAGCGCCACCGACAGCTTGTTGCGGTTGGCGGACAGGTAGTAGGCGGCCTCGGTCGTGTCGTTGCCCGCTTCGTCCTTCAGGTACGGAGGCCCCCAGGCGCGCGTGTCGTCGCCGGCGCCGGGGCGTTCGATCTTGATCACCTCGGCGCCAAGGTCGGCCAGGTTCTGGGTGCACCAGGGGCCCGCCAGTACGCGGGTCAGATCCAGCACGCGTATGCCGGTAAGGGGAGCGGGACGTTGCGACATCAGTGTTCTTTTCGCTAGATGGGAAATGAAAACGTCCGGCTGGCGGCCAGCGCAAGCCAGACTGGAGTCTGTCATGCCAGCGGTCCGAGCCGCTGGCGCGTCATATGCGATATTAGCCCGGGTTGCGCGCGCAACCCGCCATTCTCCGGATCAGGAATGGGCCTTGATCGTTTCGCGGGCGATCACCAGCTGCTGGATCTGCGACGTGCCTTCGAAAATGCGGAACAGGCGCACGTCGCGGTAGAAGCGTTCCACCGCGTATTCCGACATGTAGCCCGCCCCGCCATGGATCTGCACGGCGCGGTCGGCGACGCGGCCCACCATTTCGGTCGAGAACAGCTTGGCGCAGGCGGCTTGCATGGTGGTGTTCTCGCCGCGGTCGCGCAGGCGGGCGGCGTCCAGCACCATGCAGCGGGCCGCATAGAGTTCGGCCTGGCTGTCGGCGATCATCGCCTGGATCAGCTGGAACTCGGCGATCGGCTGGCCGAACTGCTTGCGCTCCATCGCGTACTTGACGGCGTCGGACAGCAGGCGGTCGGCGATGCCCACGCACAGCGCCGAGATATGCAGGCGGCCCTTGTCCAGCACGCGCATCGACGTGCGGAAACCGTTGCCTTCTTCGCCGCCCAGCAGGGCGCTGGCGGGCACGCGGCAGTTGTCGAACACCACGTCGCTGGTCAGGGCGCCGGCCTGGCCCATTTTCTTGTCGGGCTTGCCGATGCTCAGACCGGGCGTGCCGGCCTCGACCAGGAAGCACGAGATCGAATTGGCGCGGCGCTCGGGCGCGGTGCGCGCCATGACCGAGAACAGGCCGGCGATCGGCGCGTTGGTGATGTAGCGCTTGGTGCCGTTCAGCACGTAGCCGTCGCCGTCGCGTTCGGCGGACAGGCGCAGCGCCATCGCGTCGGACCCGGCGTCGGGCTCGGTCAGCGCGAACGAACCGATCAGTTCGCCGCTGGCCAGCTTGGGCAGGTAGCGGGTGCGCTGGTCGTCGGTGCCGGCCAGCACGATGGCCTGCGAACCGATGCCGATGTTGGTGCCGGCCAGCGAACGGAACGCCGGCGAGGTCTGGCCCAGCTCGAACACCACGCGCACTTCTTCTTCCATCGTCAGGCCCAGGCCGCCGAATTCCGGAGCGATCGACAGGCCGAACAGCCCCAGCTCGCGCATCTCGTTGACGATGTCGGGCGGCACCTGGCCGCTCGTGGCCAGTTCGTCTTCGGCGGGGATCAGGCGTTCGTGCACGAAGCGACGCACGGCGTCCAGCAGCAGGTTCAGGGTTTCGGTGTCCAGGGCCATGATGGGAGTCTCACAAAAATGCGGGGATGTGATGCGGGAAGGTGATGCAGCGATGCGGTGCGGGGGGCCAGGGCGGCGGCCCTCAGGCGCGCATGCCGCCCACGAGGAGATCGAAATAGCCGGCGGCGATGGTTTCGGCGCTGTCGCCCTGCCCCGGCTTGTACCAGCGCACCATCCAGTTCAGCATGGACAGCACGGCGCGGCCGGTCGCGGCCACGTCCAGCGCGCGGAACGTGCCGTCGGCCACGCCCTCGGCGATCAGTTCGCGCAGGCGTTTCTCGTAGCCGTCGCGCAGCCGGGCGGCGTCTTCGCGTTCGGGCAGGGCCATGCCGGAATAGCCGATCAGCATCGTCACGAATTCGGCGTGGTGCTGCTCGAAGTACCGGGCGTGTCCCACCATGAACGCGCGCAGCCGGGCGGCGGCGCCGTCGGCGCGGTCGACGTCCTGGCCCACGTTCTGGGTCAGCCCGCTCAGCACGCCCAGGATGATGGCGTCGTAGATGTCCTGCTTGGTGGTGTAGTAGTGGTAGATGGCCGCCTTGGACACGCCGATGGCGGCCGCCAGGTCCGACACGGAGCTGCCGTCGTAGCCGCTTTGGGCGAAGAGCTTGGCGGCTTCTTCCAGAATGCGTTCGCGCGGGGCCGCCAGCGTGGGGGGCCGGCCGGCGCGGGCGCGCTTCTGGGCGGGAGGGGCGGAGGTCGCCATGACAGCCTTTGCAAGAGGCTGCGCCGCAGGCGGCCAAGGGGCCGGGCAGGCCTCCATTGACAGCGGTTCGGCGCATGCCGTTAAATAAAGATTAATTAATTACCGGACGGTCGGTAGGTAATTATAGGCACATCCGCCTCGGGGACTCAAGCCTGTCTGCAGGCCCCCCTTCTGGACTGACCCTGAACACAACGCGACGACGCTATGCCCCACTCTCTCGTGACAGATTTGTACGGCCAGATGTCCCTGCCGGTCATCAGCGCCCCCATGTTCATCGTCTCCAACCCGACGCTGGTGATCGCCCAATGCACGAGCGGCATCGTGGGCTCGTTCCCGGCCCTGAACGCGCGCCCGCAAAGTCTGCTGACCGATTGGCTGGACGAAGTGCAGGCCGGGTTGGCCTCGTACCGTGAAGCGAATCCGGGCGCCGCCGTGGCGCCGTTCGCCGTGAACCAGATCATCCACCAGTCCAACGACCGCCTGGAGCAGGACCTGGCCGTGTGCGCCAGCCACCGCGTGCCGCTGATCATCACCAGCCTGCGCGCCCCCGGCGACCTCGTCAAAGGCGTGCACGACTGGGGCGGCAAGGTGTTCCACGACGTCACCACGATCCGCCATGCCGAAAAGGCGCTTGAGGCCGGCGTGGACGGCCTGATCCTGGTCTGCGCGGGCGCGGGCGGCCATGCGGGCACGCTGAGCCCCTTCGCGCTGGTGTCCGAAGTGCGCCGCTTCTATGACGGCCCGCTGATCCTGTCGGGCGCCATCACCTCCGGCGCGCACGTGCTGGCCGCGCAAGCCATGGGCGCGGACTTCGCCTACATGGGCACGCGCTTCATCGCCAGCGAGGAAGCCAACGCCAGCGAAGGCTACAAGTCCGCCATCGTCGACGCCAGCGCCTCCGACATCCTGTACACCCCGTTCTTCACCGGCATCCCGGGCAACTACCTGAAGGCCAGCATCGCCGCCGCCGGGCTGGACCCGGCCAACCTGCCGCAGCCGGACAGCGGCGCGTCCAATTTCGGTTCGTCCCGGGTCAAGCCGTGGAAGGACATCTGGGGCGCGGGCCAGGGCGTGGGCGGCATCGGCAGCGTCGAACCCACCCGCAAGATCGTCGAAACGCTGCGCCGCGAGTACGACGAAGCCCGGGCGCAACTGGCCAGCAGGACCTGCGCATGAGCGCGGGCCTGAAAGCCTTGCGCGAAGGCGCCGTCCTGACGCTGACCATCGACCGCCAGGACCGCCGCAACGCGCTGGACACGGCGACGTACGCCGCCTTGACCGAGCAGATCTCGCAGGCGTCGGCCGACGCGTCGGTGTCGGCGGTGATCCTGACCGGCGCGGGCGAGCATTTCACGGCCGGTAACGACCTGCGTGACTTCCAGGCCGAGCGCGGCGCGGGCGACAGCGCCGGCCTGACGTTCCTGCGGGCGCTGACCCTGGCGGACGTGCCGGTGATCGCCGCGGTCGAAGGCTACGCCATCGGCATCGGCGTCACCCTGCTGCAGCATTGCGATTTCGTCCATATCGGCGAAGACGCCACCTTGCGCATGCCGTTCGTGGCGCTGGGCCTGTGCCCGGAGGGCGGCTCCAGCCTGCTGATGCCGCGTCTGGCGGGCCGCCGCGCGGCCGAATGGCTGTTGCAGGGCAAGGCGTTTTCCGCCCGCGACGCGCACGAGGCCGGTCTGGCGACGTCGGTCGCGCCCAAGGGCCAGGCGCTGGCGGCGGCGCAGGCCACCGCCGCCGACCTGGCGCGCCAGCCGCCCGCGGCGTTGCGCCTGACCAAAGCCATGATGAAACGCGCCGACCGCCAGGCCATCCAGGAAACGCTGGACTACGAAGCCCAGCAGTTCCGCGCCCGCCTGCAGACCGACGAGGCCCAGGCGGCGTTCGCGAAGTTCTTCAAGAAATAGCGGCGCGCCGTCAGAACGGCGAATCGGGCCGGAAATTGGGTGCGCGGCGTTCGCGCAGGGATTTGACCCCTTCCTTCACATCCGGCCCGCCGAAGCCCATGAATTCCAACGCCAGCGACGCGTCGAAGGTGGGGCCCGCCATGCGCAGCCAGTTGTTCAGCGAATACTTGGTCCAGCGGATGGCGGTCTGCGAGCCGGCGGCCAGCTTGTTGGCCACCTCGAAGGCGCGGGTGATGAGTTCGGCCTCGTCCACGCACAGCGACACCAGCCCGATCCGCTCGGCTTCTTCCCCGGTGACGGTTTCGCACAGCATCAGGTAGTACTTGGCCTTGGCCATGCCGCACAACAGCGGCCAGACGATGGCGGCGTGGTCGCCGGCCGTCACGCCCAGGCGGGTGTGCCCGTCAATGATCCGCGCGTCGCGCGCCGCGATCGAGATGTCGGCCAGCAGGCCGGCCACCAGCCCCGCGCCCACGGCCGCGCCGTGCATGGCGGACACGATGGGCTTGTTGCAATTGATGATGTTGTAGACCAGGTCGCGGGCTTCCCGCCAGACGCGGGTGCGCACGTCGAAATCGTCGGCCATCTGCTGCACCAGGTCCAGGTCGCCGCCGCCCGAAAAGCCCTTGCCCTCGCCACGGATCACCACGACCCGGGTATCGGGGTCGGTATCGATGTCGCGCCAGATGTCGGCCAGTTCCCGATGCATGCGGTCGTCCGCCGTGGACAATTTGCCCGGCTGGCCGCCCTTGGCGCCCATGATCAGTTCCAGCACGCCGCCGGGATGCCGGCGCAGCTTCAGGGACTCGTAGGCCGAATAGTGTTGCAGCGTGATGTCAGTCATTGTCTTCTCCGCGTTGTCATTACCGATGGGCGGGGCTCAAGCCGGACCGCTTTCGGGTACTGGTTTTTGCGCACTATAGTGGATACGCCGGCCTCCACCCGCCGGCAGCCAGAAGGAGCCTCAGCCTATGAACACCCCCGCCCCGTCCGCCGGCGCCCCCATCGACCGCGCCAGCCTGCCCGCCCTGTTCGCCCCCCGCGGCGTGGACACGCACAAGGGCAGTTTCGGCACCGTCGGCGTCGTGGGCGGCGGCCCGGGCATGACTGGCGCCGCGCTGCTTGCGGCCCGCGCCGCCCTGAAGACCGGCGCTGGCAAGGTGCTGGTCGGGTTCGCCCAGGACGCCGCGCCGCTGGCCTGCGATCCGCTGCAGCCTGAGCTGATGCTGCGCGACGCGCGGTCGCTGCTGGAAGGCGACTGGGGCGTCACCGCCTGGGTTGCCGGCTGCGGGATCGGCACGGACGCGCTGGCGGCCAACACGCTATCGGAACTGTTCGTGCTGCGCCGCGAAGCCCCGCTGGTGCTGGACGCCGACGGCCTGAACCTGCTGGCCCAGGGCGACATCCAGCCCAACTGGGGCGCCGGCCCCGTCGTGCTGACCCCGCATCCCGCCGAAGCCGGCCGCCTTTTGGGCCTTAGCGCCGCCCAGGTGCAGGCGGACCGCCGGGAAGCGGCCTGGCAATTGGCGCAGCGCTTCCAAGCCTGGGTGGTGCTGAAAGGCGCGGCCACCGTCGTCTGCTCGCCCGAGGGCAGCCGGCGGGTTAACACCAGCGGCAATCCCGGGTTGGCCACCGCCGGAACGGGGGACGTATTGGCCGGAATGCTGGGGGCCTTGATCGCCCAGAAGCTGCCGTTCGAGCAAGCGGTGGTCGGGGCCGTGTGGCTGCATGGCGCCGCAGCCGATGCGCTGGTCGCCCGGGGCATCGGCCCCATCGGCCTGACGGCAGGGGAACTGGCGGACGCCGCGCGCGACCTGCGCAATGGGCGCTGAGGGGGGCTACAGAGGGTAAAACCGCGCTAAGTCCCCGTGGAATAAACATTTTTACAACATACTAGGGTTTTCCCCTAAAAGGTCGTTGCTTTTAATTTAGGGTTATCCCTATAATGGTTTACCCCAAGACGAAACGGACTGGAGAAGACCATGAGCCAACTGACCTTGAATAGCACTGCCCGCCTGACCGACGCGCTGGAGCGCGACCTGCTCCGCGGCGCTCTCGAGAACCAACCGAATTCCCACCCGCTGACCAACCTGAAGAAGGCTGGCCAAACCGTGATCGCCGCTGTTGCCAGCGTCTTTGCCTTCATCGACGAAGTGAACGAATCGATGAACAAGGCCCGCGCCGCCAGCTCGCGCTTCTCCGGCTCTCAGTGGTAAGACCAGCTGCGCTGGACTGAATCGCGACCGATCTCCCGCGATTCCGCCCGGCGCGCTGCCGTCGCAACGGCCTGCCTGGCCGGTCCAGGCACCCGTTCGGCGGACTTTCGGCGTCCGCCCCTCACCGGCGCCATCGCGCCGCGCCGGCTCCCATTCATGCTGTTGGGAGCCCCCGCGACGCCCTCCCGGCACTTCTGCCGCGCCCCTCCTCTCGGCGTTTTCCCTAGCGCCCGATTCGCCGTTCTTCATTGACAGCGCGCGAACCCCCTACCGATAATCGGCCCCTTGCCGTCGTGCCTGGCGCCAAACCCCCGTAAGCCCCCCCTGCCGACACCCGCTGTCCGCCCGGCGCGCCCGAGGGTTCGTCCGCAAGCACGATCCGGTTCGTTATCCATCCGGAGTTGTCACCATGAAGTTGCGCACCACCCTGGCCCTTGTGGCCGCCGCCATCCCCTTGGCAGCCGCCCAAGCCCAGACGCTGAAGATCGGCCTGTCGGCCGAACCCACTTCGGCAGACCCCCACTATCACAAGATGACGCAGAACGACGCGTTCTCCGCGCACGTCTACAGTTCGCTGGTGGGCCGCAGCGCCGACATGAAACTGACGCCCCAGCTGGCCACGTCGTGGAAGAACCTGGACGACCTGACCTGGGAATTCAAGCTGCGCGACGACGTCAAGTTCTCGAACGGCAAGCCGTTCACGTCCGAAGACGTGCTGTTCACGATCTGCCGCACGCTGAACAACGAAACCAACGTGTCGCAGTCCTACATGGACATGACCAAGCGCATCACCGACGTCCAGACGCCGGATGCGCACACCGTGATCATCAAGACCGGCGAGCCCTTCCCGCTGATGCCGGCCGAACTGGCCCGTTCGCTGCCCATCGTCTGGAACGGCATCGTCGAGCACGGCAAGCTGACGTTCGACCCGAAGAAGGGTTGCGGCGTGACCGGCGCCTGGCCCACGGTGGCCGACTTCAACAACGGCAAGGATTCCATCGGAACCGGCCCCTACATGCTGAAGTCCTACGTCAAGGGCACCGGCATCGAACTCGTCCGCAATGAACAGTACTGGGGCGACAAGCCGTATTGGAAGGAAGTGAAGTTCGTGCCCGTGCCGTCCGCCGGCCCGCGCCTGACCGGCCTGCTGTCCGGCGACTTCGACATGATCGAAAACCCGGCCGCCCGCGACCTGCCGCGCCTGAAGGACAACCCGAAGTTCGGCTTCGTGGCCACGCCGTCCACTCGCCTGGTGTTCTTCCAGCCGGACGTGGGCCGCAACCCGAGCCCGTTCGTCAAGGCCGCCGACGGCAAGAACCCGCTGCAGGACCTGCGCGTGCGCAAGGCTATTTCCATGGCCATCGACCGCAAGACGATCACCGCCCGCATCATGGACGGCATGGCCACCCCGGCCTACCAGTTCATGCCCGACGGCATGTTCGGCGCCCTGCCCAAGGCCCCGGAAATCAAGTACGACCCGGAAGGCGCAAAGAAGCTGCTGACCGAAGCCGGCTACCCGAACGGCTTTGAAATGACGCTGTCGTCCACCAACGACCGTTACGTCAACGACGGCCAGGTGGCCCAGGCCGTGGCCCAGTACCTGGCCCGCGTCGGCATCAAGACCAACGTGGACGCCATGACGGCCTCCATCTACTTCCCCAAGCGCGCCAAGCGCGAGTTCAGCTTCTCGATGGGCGGCTGGCCGGCGGAAACGGGTGAAGCCTCGGCGCTGTTCCAGCTGTGGGTCGCGTCACTGGATTCGCCCAACAGCCTGGGCACCAGCAACTACGGCGGCTTCTCCAACGCCGATTTCGACAAGGTATACAAGCAGGCCATCGTGACGGTGGATGCGCCCAAGCGCGAAAAGCTGCTGCAGGAATCCACCCAGATCGCGCTCGACAACGTGCCGCTGATCCCGCTGCACTTCGAAAGCAGCATCTGGGCCTTCCGCAAGGGCATCACCTATGAAGGCCGCCGCGACCAGTACACGCTGGCCACCTCGGTCACGCCCGACAAGAAGTGATCAAGTCCGCCTGAACGACAAAACGGCTGCCTGCGGGCAGCCGTTTTTTTGTCGCCCGTCTGCAAGAACGGGCCGGGACGCGTCGCTTATGGCCGCATCGCCGGGCCGGCTGCCAGCGCCTGATCCAGCTCCCGGGACAACAGCTCGATGAACGCCTCCGCCTTGGGCGGCAGCACCCGCCCCGGCATCACCTGGATCTGCAGCGTGCGCGATTGCAGTTCCGCGTTGGAAATCGGCACCGCCACCAGTTCGTCGCGCCGCAGGCTCCACGCCACCGAGATGTACCCGCTGAGCATGATGGCGTCCGAGCCGAACACGAAACCGTGCAGCGGCGAAGAATCGTTGCAGGTCAGCACCGGGTCCAATTGCACCGATTCCAGCGCGCAGCCCATTTCGAAGAGCTGCCGCGTGGTGGTCCCCGGACCGGTCAACGCCAGCGGATAGTGGCTGAGGTCCTGCAGGCTGACGCTGCGGCGGCCGGCAAGCGGGTGGTTCGACGCCATCACCGCGTGCACCGGGGCGCGGCGCGAATACCGCACGCTGACCCCGCTGACGCGTTCGGCGATGAACGTCATGCCCAATTCCGCCCCGCCTTCGGCCACGCGGCGGCTGACCTCGGCGGGAGACCCCACGAACAGGTCGAAGCGGATGTTCGGCCGTTCCTGGTGGAAGCGCGCCATCACGGACGGCACGAAAATGCGGGCGACGCCTTCGACCGCGGCCACCCGGATCTCGTTGCGGGCCATGCCCTTGGCGGCCGCGATCTCCTGCAGGACCGATTCGGCCTCCAGCATGGTGCGCCGGGCGTGCGCCAGCAGCAGCTTGCCCGCCTGGCTCAGCACCATGCCGCGCGCCGCACGCTCGAAAAGCGGTGCCCCCGCCTCTTCCTCCAGCTTGGCGATCTGCCGGCTGATCGCCGATACCGCCACATGCAGGCGTTCAGACGCGGCGCTCAGGCTGCCCGCCTGGGCAACCTCCAGAAAGTACTTCAAGGCGATTCCGTGCATGCTCATGCCTCGCTACCCAGGGCAGACCTTTGCCTTTTCAGCAAAGCTTCCGATAAATATTCTAATTGTAGAGAAAGCTGCCAAACTCCTAGAATTCGCGGGGACCGCATCGAACCGGTGCGCGATTGAAGCTCGCCTGGCCCCAACCCTATACAATCCCCTCGCTTCATCGGAGTTCCCATGCCCACGTCCTCATCCGCGCCCCGTCCGCGCCCCTTCCTGCTTGCCTGTCCGGATCTGTCCGCGGAACGCCTGGGCAATACGGAAACGCCGGGCGTCTGGCATTTCGACTCGGGCGTGCCGGGCAAGCGCGTCATGCTGAGCGCGCTGATCCATGGCAACGAGCTGTGCGGCGCCTGGGCGCTGAAGGAAGCGCTGGCTGCCGGCCTGCGGCCGCGCCGCGGCTCGCTGACGCTGGCGTTCTGCAACCTGGCCGCGTTCGACCGCTTCGACGCCACCAACTACGCCCCCGCGCGCTTCGTCGACGAAGACATGAACCGCGTCTGGAGCGATGACAAGCTGGCCTTGCCGATCAGCCAGGAACGCCGCCGCGCCGCCGAAATCCGCCCCTGGGTGGAACAAGCCGACTGGCTGCTGGATTTCCATTCGATGAGCAATTCCGACGTGCCGCTGCAGCTGACCGGCATGGAACAGCGCAATATCGATCTGGCGCTTGCGCTGGGCAATCCCGCCACCATCATCGCCGACGCCGGCCACGCCGCCGGCGTGCGCATGCGCGACTACGGCCGCTTCGGCGAAGCCGGCGACAACGGCACGCGTTCCCTGCTGATCGAATGCGGCTTCCACGGCGCGCCCGAGGCGCGCGGCGTGGCCGTCGACCAGATGGCGCGCTTCCTGCTGGAAGCGGGCACGGTCGACGCCGCGGACCTGCCGGCGGGCTGGGTCGCGCCCGACGCCCCGGCGCAACGCGCGCTGCGCGTGACGCATGCGGTCGCCGCCAAGAGCGCCGACTTCCGTTTCGCGGAGCCCTGGAAAGGGCTGGAAACGCTGGCAGACGCCGGCACCGTGATCGGCTGGTCCGAGGGCGAAGCCGTCGCCACCCCCTACGACAACTGCGTGCTGATCATGCCGTCCACCGCGAATCTGCGGCCCGGCGTGACGGTCGTCCGCCTGGCCCAGCCTATCGCCTGACCCGCAGCCCCGATTCAACCCGAAGGCGCGCCCGCCAAAGAGGCGCCCTTCAGCACTGACCCGCACGACCGGCACTACCCATAACAACTAGGGAAAAACATGTCAGCCCAGGTAATCACCCGCAGCGCATTGCTGGCCTGTACGCTTGCCGCCTGTATGGCGGCCGTCCAGGCCCAGACCCCGCCGTCCACCCTGAAGATCGGCCTGTCGTCGGAACCCACGTCGATGGACCCGCACTACCATCAGGCGACGCCGAACGACGCGATGACCTCGCATATGTTCGAGACGCTGGTAGGGCAGGATGCCAAGATGAACCTGATCCCCCGGCTGGCCACGTCCTGGAAGGCGGTCGACGACACCACCTGGGAATTCAAGCTGCGCGACGGCGTGAAGTTCTCGAACGGCCAGCCCTTCACGGCGCAGGACGTCATCTTCACGTTCTGCCGCGTGATGAACAACGAGCAGTCCATCGGCGGCTCATACCCGGCCATCATCCAGAAGTTCGCAGACGTCCAGGCGCGCGACGGCAACACGCTGGTCATCAAGACGCACAAGCCCTACCCGCTGCTGCCCAACGACCTGACCCGCACCGCCATGCTGTGGAGCGGCATCGCCCTACACGGCCCCATCACCTTCGACCTGAAGAACAAGTGCGGTGTGACCGGCCCCTGGCCCACCGTGGCCGACTTCAACGGCGGCCGCGACGTGGTCGGCACGGGCCCCTATACGCTGAAGTCCTATGTGAAGGGCACCGCCATCGAGCTGGTCCGCAACGACGGCTACTGGGGCGACAAGCCGGCCTGGCCGGCCGTCAAGCTGGTGCCCGTGCCCGCGGCCGGCCCGCGCCTGACGGGCCTTCTGGCCGGCGATTTCGACCTGATCGAAAACCCCGCCGCGCGCGACGTGAAGCGCATTTCGGAAACCCCGGGCTACGGCTACGTGATCACGCCGTCCGTGCGCGTGGTGTATTTCCAGTTCGACGTGGCCCGCAGCCCCAGCCCGACGGTCAAGGCCGCCGACGGCAAGAACCCCTTGCAGGACGTGCGCGTGCGCCGCGCCATTTCGATGGCGATCGACCGCAAGACCATCGCCGACCGCATCATGGACGGCGCCGCCACGCCCGCCAACCAGTTCCTGCCCGACGGTATGTTCGGCACCTTGCCGCACCCGCCCGAACTGAAGTACGACCCGGAAGGCGCCAAGAAGCTGCTGGCCGAAGCCGGCTACCCCAACGGCTTCGAACTGGCCGTCTCGTCCACCAACGACCGCTACATCAACGACGCCCAGATCTCGCAGGCTGTCGCGCAATACCTGTCGCGCGTGGGCATCAAGACGACGGTGGACGCCATGACGCGTTCGGTGTATTTCCCCAAGCGCGCCAAGCGCGAATTCAGCTTCGCGATGGGCGGCTGGTCGTCCGAGACCGGCGAGGCCTCGTCTTTCCTACAATACTGGGTCAGCCGGTTCGACAAGGACCAGGGCCTGGGCACCAGTAACTACGGCGGTTACGACAACCCCGAGTTCGACGGCGTGTTCAAGCGCGCGCTGGTGACGGTGGATCCTGCCGAGCGGGAAAAGCTGCTGCAACAGTCCCTGACGCTTGCACTGGCCGACCTGCCCAGCATCCCCCTGCATTTCGAAAGCAGCATCTGGGCGTTCAAGAAGGGACTGGCCTATGAAGGCCGGGCCGATCAGTACACCCTGGCCATGTCGGCCAAGCCCGCCAAGTAAGCACGCGGCGCCCGCAAACCCTGAGCCCACCAAGGAAATCATCACGTGGCCTTGTTCATCCTACGCAGACTGATACAGAGTCTGTTCGTGCTGCTGGCCGTATCGGTCGTGGTCTTCTTCGCGGTGTACGCCGTGGGCGACCCGATCGAACTGCTGGTCAGCCCCGAAGCCAGCCAGGCCGCCCGCGAGGCGATGATCGCCCGCCTGGGCCTGGACCTGCCCGTGTGGCAGCAGTACACCGGGTTCCTGTGGCGCGCGCTGCACGGCGATCTGGGCACGTCCTTCGTGCACGGCATCCCCGCCGTCGAACTGATCGTGCAACGCATCCCCGCCACGTTCGAGCTCGTCTTCGTGGCCATCATGCTGACCTGTGTGGTCGGCATCCCGCTGGGGCTGGTCGCCGGCCTGTACCGCGACGACTACCTGGGCCGCGGCATCATGGCGTCGTCCGTGCTGGGCTTTTCGCTGCCGAACTTCTGGCAAGGCATGATGCTGATCCTGCTGTTCGCCGTCTGGCTGGGCTGGCTGCCGGCCACCGGGCGCGGCGACACCGTCACCGTGCTGGGCGTGCGTCTGTCCATCCTGACCGCCGACGGCTGGTCGCACCTGATCATGCCGGCCATCAACCTGGCGCTGGCCAACATCGCGCTGGTGCTGCGCCTGACCGCCTCCGGCGTGGTCGAGGCCCGCAGCCAGGACTACGTGAAGTTCGCGCGCGCCAAGGGCGTCAAGCCCGGCCGCATCGTGCGCCGCCACATCCTGCGCAACATCCTGATCCCCGTCGTCACCGTGATCGGCATGGAGTTCGGCAGCCTGATCGCCTACTCCACCATCACCGAGACCGTGTTCGCGTGGCCGGGCATGGGCAAGCTGCTGATCGACAGCGTCTACCAGCTGGACCGCCCCGTGGTGGTCGCGTACGTGATGCTGGTCACCCTGATCTTCGTGGTCATCAACCTGGTTGTGGACATCCTGTACGCCGCGCTCGACCCGCGCGTGCAGCTCGTGACCCCCGCTCAATAATCCGCCATGGCTAACTCTCCCAATCCCGGCCGCACCCGCACCGTCCAGCCTCTGGCTGAGACGCCCCAGCGCGCCTCCATCCTGAAGAAACTGCGCGCGCGCCCCACAGTGCGCGGCTCGGCGATCGCGCTGGCCATCCTGGTGGTCCTGGTGATCTTCGCCCCGTACTTCGCGCCGCAGAACCCGTATGACCTGGCCAACCTGTCGCTGATGGACGGCCGCCTGGCGCCGCGCCAGGCGCTGATGGACGGCAGCATCGCCTGGCTCGGCACCGACGACCAGGGCCGCGACATGCTCAGCGCCATCCTGTATGGCCTGCGCATCAGCCTGATGGTGGGCCTGTCCGCCGTCGTGCTGGCCACCGCCATCGGCGGCGCGGTCGGCCTTGTCGCCGCCTATGTCGGCGGCCTGGTCGACACCGTGCTGATGCGCATCGTCGACTTCATCCTGGGTTTCCCGACCATCCTGGTGGCGCTGGTGCTGCTGGTGGTGCTGGGCCGCGGGGTCGACAAGGTGATCCTGGCGCTGGTGCTGGTGCAGTGGGGCCACTACGCCCGCATCATGCGCAGCCGCGCGCTGCAGGAGCGCCGCAAGGAATACGTGGAAGCCGCCGCCAACCTGGGATACCCGGCGTGGCGCATCATGGTCTACCACCTGCTGCCCAATTGCCTGGGCCCCGTCATGGTATTCGCCACCATCCAGATCGCCACCGCGATCGCGCTGGAAGCGACGCTGTCCTTCCTGGGGGTCGGCGTGCCGATCACCGAGCCGTCGCTGGGCCTGTTGATCTCGAACGGTTTCCAATACCTGTTGTCGGGCGACTACTGGATCAGCCTGTTCCCGGGCATCGCCCTGCTGGTCCTGATCTTATCCATCAACATCGTAGGCGACCGCCTCCGTGAAAGCCTGGACCCGAAGCGATGAGTGACGTTCTTCTTGAGGTGCGCGGCCTGCGCACCGCATTCCATACCGAAGCCGGCGCGTACCTGGCGGTCGACGGCGTCGACCTGACGGTGCGCCGCGGCGAAATCGTCGGCCTGGTCGGCGAATCGGGTTCGGGCAAATCCGTCACGGGCTTCTCGCTGCTGGGTCTGATCGACCCGCCCGGGGAAGTCGTGGACGGCGAAGTGAAGTTCAAGGGCGCCGACCTGCGCAAGCTCACGGAAGAGCAGATGCGCCAGTTGCGCGGCAACCGCATCGCCATGATCTTCCAGGACCCGCTGATGACGCTCAACCCGGTGCTGCGCATCGGCGAGCAGATGATGGAAGCCATCCTGACGCACGAGAACGTGTCGCGCGCGCAAGCCGAGGAACGCTGCCGCGAGGCGCTGGCGATGGTCGGCATCCCGTCGCCGGAAAAGCGCTTGAAGAGCTATCCGCACGAGTTCTCGGGCGGCATGCGCCAGCGCGTGGCGATCGCGATCGCGATGCTGAACAAGCCCGACCTGATCATCTGCGACGAGCCCACCACCGCGCTGGACGTCACCATCCAGGGCCAGATCCTCTACCGCATGCAGGAGATCTGCCGCGAGCACAACACCGCGCTGATCTGGATCACCCACGACCTGGGCGTGGTGGCCGAACTGGCCGACCGCGTGGCCGTGATGTATGCCGGCCGCATCGTCGAAAGCGGCCCGGTCGAACAGGTGCTGGAGTCTCCTCGCCACCCCTACACCAAGGGCTTGCTGGATTCGATGCCCGGCGCCACCCAGCCCGGCGCGCGCCTGCACCAGATCAACGGCATGGCGCCCAGCCTGGCGGGCCGCCCGTCGGGCTGTGCGTTCCGTCCGCGGTGCACCAAGGCGATCACGCGCTGCACCGAACAAGCCCCCTCAGTCACCACAGAAGGTCCGCGCAGCTATCGCTGTTACGTGCCGATAGCCCGCGAGGCACGAGAAGCATGAGCCAAGCCGATACCCCCGTCATCGAGCTCAAGAACGTCCACAAGCGCTTCGAGCAGCGTCCCGACCTGGCGCAACGCATCCTGGCCCTGGCCGGCCGCCCCATCGACCGCCGCACGGTGTATGCCGTTAACGGCGTGGACCTGTCCATCAAGCGCGGCGAAGTGGTCGGGCTGGTGGGCGAATCCGGCTGCGGCAAGTCCACCCTGGGCCGCGTCGTGGCCGGCCTGCACCGCCAGAGCGAAGGCGAACTGCTGTACCAGGGCCAGGACGCCGTGCGCCTGCGCGGCGCCGAAAAGCTCGCCTACACGCTGGGCGTGCAGATGATCTTCCAGGACCCGCAGGCCTCGCTGAACCCGCGCCAGCGCCTGCGCCAGATCCTGGGCGAATCGCTCAAGGTACACAAGCTGGCCCCGCCCGCCGATATCCCCGGCCGCATCGACCAGGCCCTGAAGGAAGTGGGCCTGGACGCCGAGTACCGCGACCGCTTCCCGCACCAGATCTCGGGCGGCCAGCGCCAGCGCATCGGCATCGCCCGCGCGCTGATGGTGGCGCCCAAGTTCCTGGTCTGCGACGAGCCCGTCGCCGCGCTGGACGTGTCGATCCAGGCGCAGGTGATCAACCTGTTCATGGACCTGCGCGAACAGCACGGCTTCACGTACCTGTTCATCAGCCACGACCTGGGCGTGGTCAAGCACATCTCGGACCGCGTCGCGATCATGTACCTGGGCAAGATCGTGGAGATCTCCACGGCGGCCGAGATCTTCGCGCGCGCCAACCACCCGTACACCCAGGCCCTGATGGCCGAAGTGCCGGACGTGGCCCGCCGCGGCCGCAAGTTCACGCCGATCAAGGGCGAGATCCCGTCGCCGCTGAACCCGCCGCCGGGCTGCACGTTCAACCCCCGTTGCCCCCACGCCATGCCGCGCTGCCGCGAGCAGGCGCCGGTCCTGAAAGAAATCTCGGCGGGCCACTGGTCGGCCTGCCACCTGAATGAAGCGAGCGCCTGATGAAACCCTCCGACATGTCCAATGTGGACCGCATCGCCATCGAAATGGGCCATGCGGGCCGCAACGCCATCCTGTACATCGATGAAGACCGCAATTCCGACCGCCCGTTCAAGCTGCAGACGTACCGCCCGTACGGCTACACGCCCGACCGCCCGGTCGTCATCGTGCAGCACGGCGTGCTGCGCAACGGCGACGAATACCGCGACTTCTGGGTCGAGGCCGCCGACAAGCACAAGCTGCTGATCGTGGCGCTGACCTTCTCCAACGAGATCTGGCCCGGCGTCGAAAGCTACAACAACGGCCGCGTGTTCTCGGCCGGCGGCAATCCGCGCCACATCGACGGCTGGACCTACGCGCTGGTCGGCAACGTGATCAAGGACATGATCGCAGGCGAGATCACCGATGGCCAGAACATCTACCTGTTCGGCCATTCGGCCGGCGGCCAGTTCGTGCACCGCCTGATGAGCAGCCAGTCCCACGCGCCGTTCAAGGCGGTGGCGGCCGGCAACCCGGGCTGGTACACGCTGCCCACCTTCGACCATCCCTTCCCCGAAGGCATGGACGGCGTCGGCCTGACCGAAGAGCACCTGGTCAAGCTGCTGGCCTATCCGATGACCCTGCTGGCGGGCGACCAGGACATCGCGACCGACGACCCCAACCTGCCGTCGGAACCCGCCGCCATGCGCCAGGGCCCGCACCGTTTCGCCCGCGCGCAGAACTACTACGACTTCGGCAAGAAAGAAGCCGAACGCCGCGGCGTGCCGTTCGGCTGGACGCTGCAAGTGGTGCCCGGCATCGGCCACGACGGCCGCGCCATGTCGGCCGTGTGCGCCAGCCTGTGGTTCGAGGGCAAGATGCCCGACACCGCCGAGCTGGCCCGCCTGGCCGGCCAGCAGGTCGCCTGACCGCCCTTCCCCTTTTCCGTTGCTGATTACCGATACCGCCATGTCCAACACTCAGAGCACTGAACAGATCGTCGCCGGCATCCAGAGCTGGCTGCAATGCGAATCGCCGTCGAACTTCCCGGACGGCATCGCCGCGATGGCGCGCATCATCGCCGACTACGCCGCCGCCGCCGGCCTGACGGTGGAACTGTCGTCGCTGGGCCCCGCCACCGGCCCGCTGCTCTACGCCACCAACCGCGCCCCCGGCGACACCCGCCCCGGCATCCTGATCCTGGCGCACATGGACACGGTGCATCCGGTGGGCACGCTGCTGGAGAACCCGGTACGCATCGACGGCGACCGCCTTTACGGCCCCGGCAGCTACGACATGAAGGCCGGCATCTACCTGGCGCTGACGGCATTGGCCGGCGTGGCGCGCCCCGGCGCGACGCAACTGCCCGTCGACTTCCTGGTGGTGCCCGACGAAGAAACCGGCAGCCATTCGTCCCGCGTGCACATCGAACGCTTCGCGGCCAACGCCAAGTACGCGCTGGTCTGCGAACCGGCCCGCCCCAACGGTGGCAAGTGCGTGACGGCGCGCAAGGGCACGGGCATGCTGAACCTGAACGTCAAAGGCCGCCCGGCCCACGCCGGCATGCAGCATGAGAAGGGCCGCAGCGCGATCCGCGAAATGGCGCACCAGGTGCTGGCGCTGGAAGCGATGACCGACTACGACCGCGGCATCACGGTCAGCGTCGGCACCATCGCCGGCGGCACCGTCACCAACACCGTGCCGGCCCTGTGCCGTTGCGTGGTGGATTTCCGCGTGCCGGACATGGGCGCGGCCGAAGACGTGCTGCGCCGGATGCGCGAACTGTGCGCGGTAGGTCCGGATGTGGAGCTGGACATCAATGTGGAACTGAACCGTCCGCCGATGGTGAAGACGGAAGCAGCGGCCGCTTTGCTGGCGCTGGTGCAAGGCTATGCGGACCGTGCGGGTTTCCTGCTGGAAGACGCGCCGATGACCGGCGGCGGCAGCGACGCGAACTTCACGTCGGCGATGGGGATCCCGACGTTGGACGGGCTTGGCGCGGATGGCGATGGCGCGCATACGTTGAATGAATATATTCTGGTGTCGACGTTGGAGCAGCGGTTGAAGTTTTGGGAATTGTTGCTTCGGGAATTGGCTTGAGTTCTTTTGTGGCGGTGGTGGTTCTTTAGACGCCCTTCGCGGCGGTCCCCCGGGGCGTGCGGGTCAACGATTGCGGTCCGGAGCCTTCGCTCCGGACTGCCCCCTTGTCATCTTCGTCACTGCCTGCGGCAGTTCCTTCAGATTCCCTCGGGCTTATCGACTCCCCGCACGCCCCGGGGGACCGCCGCGAAGAGCTCTGCCGGCTGAAATCTCACCGCCGCTGGGGAGAACGGTGTGCTTGCGTTCTCGTCAACAATTTTGAGTGGTGGATGATCTTGCGGGGCCCGCTCCCGGCCGGCCGCGCGGGCGGCCTTGGGGAGCTTACGCATCGTCTTGCGTCATGGTGATTGCGCTTCGCATGTGGGTGGCGTTGCGGGAGTTCTTCTCTCGCTTCGTTCGGGTTTGAAGGATCTCGCGGAGTCGTCCCTTGTCGGCCGCGCGGGCGGCCTCGGGGACTTGGCGGCGTCTTGCGTCGTGATGTTGTTGATCGTGCTCCGTAGATTCTATGGTTTGGCGCAAGCCTGGTTGGCGATAAAGCGATTGACGTCGAAGGGTTTGCGCGATTTCCATACGCCGAAGGCGATGCGTAGGAGTTTTCTGGCGATGATGTTTAGGGCCTGTCTTGAGGCCCAGCCCTTGGCTCGTAACGCTGCATAGAGGGGTTTGAAGGCAGCCGTTCGGCTGGCTGAAGTTGCCGCGTTATAGGCAAGGCTTCTCAGGGCCGCATCGCCCTGCTTGCTGAGTTTGCGCAGGCCTTTGTAGGCTCCAGATTCTTTGGGCTTGGGGTCTAGCCCCGCGTAGGCCACCACTGCGTCCGAAGAGGCGAACGGGATGCGGGTTACGGCCGTCACCAGAACGGCCCCATCAAGCGCATCTGCCAACTGCGACAAGGCATCCAACGCGTGCTGGACCTGAACTTGCTATCCCACGTGCTTATGCCGTTCGCTGGACAGGCGCAGCCTCGTCTTGCGATCAATCGGCGGTCACGGCCGCTAGATTCTTAATCGACGTATTTGGCGGGGTGGGATATCTACCGACGTCAGTCCGCTAATGACGGCTGATGGATGGGTGCGTCCCGGTCCCCAGCACCCCCGACGTGAGATCGGTAAGTGCTATAAAAACATACAAGATTCTATGGTCAATGCATGGTTGAAGACCCATTCACGATTGACGATCAAACCGTCAGAAGCGCGACATCGCCGGCCCCCATCACCGGCCTCCCTTTTAGACGGGTGGCGCGCGTACAGGCCTGGCCAAGCAAGCAACTATCTGCCGCGCGCCACCCGTCGCTCCACCTCCCCCACCTGACTGCGGGAACCATTAGCAAACCACTCACCACCAGCGCGCAAGCGACTACCGCCCCGACGCATCAACGATACGTATGCAGAATGCGGCCGCCCGCGCGGCCGCATGAGGCGGGCCCCGAAAATCTCGTGAGTAAACAGCGCTCTAGCAGCGCACAAACCAAGACGGCGCAGCTCGTCGCCGGGGTCGGGTGGGTGGCGCGCAACCTTGATGCGCCCGAGGGAATCTGAAGGCAGCGGCCGCAGGCCGCAACGAAGATGACGAGAGGGCAGTCCGGAGCGAAGGCTCCGGACCGCAATCGTGGGCGCGCGCCACCCACTCGACCCCGACGACGGGCGACCCACGAAGATCTGAACGGCGTCCAACGAAGACCCAAAGTACTCCCCACGAAGATCCCCCGCGCCGCCCCCGCAATCGCCTAGAATCCCCCAATCCCAGTCCAGAAACCCTCGCCATGTCCGCCGCACCCGCACATCAAAGCGCCATCGCCTACGGCCTTGCCACTCTTGCCGCTGACGGCACCGTTCTTGATACCTGGTATCCGCGGCCTTCGCTTGCCGATCACACCCCTGCCGGCGGTACCCGGCATCTGACGCCTGAAGAAGCGCGCGCCGCGCTTGGTGAGCACGTTCCCACCGCCCTCATCCGGGACACCCGCCGCAAAGTCGATATCGTCGCCGTCCGCACCGCGATCCCCTCGCTCGACGAACCGCCTGCCGACGCGCATGACGCCTACCTGCGCCTGCATCTGCTCAGCCATCGGCTGATCCGTCCGCACGACGCCAACCTGGACGGCTTGTTCGGCGTGCTGGCCAATGTCGCGTGGACCTCCGTCGGTCCTTGCGCCGTCGACCAGGTCGACGCCTTGCGCTGGCAACTTCGCGCCACCGGCCAGACCCTGGAGATCCGCGGCATCGACAAGATCCCGCGCATGACCGATTACGTCGTGCCCGGCGGCGTACGCATCGCCGACACCGCGCGCGTGCGGCTGGGCGCGCACCTGTCGCCCGGCACCACCGTGCTGCATGAAGGCTTCTGCAATTTCAACGCCGGCACCCTTGGCGCCTCCATGGTCGAAGGCCGCATCAGCGCGGGCGTCCTCGTCGACGACGGCACCGACATCGGCGGCGGCGCCTCCATCATGGGCACCATGTCGGGCGGCGGCAAGCAAGTGGTCTCCATCGGCAAGCGCTGCCTGCTGGGCGCGAACTCCGGCCTGGGCATTTCGCTGGGCGATGATTGCGTGGTGGAGGCCGGCTGCTACGTCACCGCCGGCACCCGCGTGCTGACACCGGAAGGCGCCGTCGTGAAAGCCCTGCAGCTGGCGGGCCAGCACGGCTTGCTGTTCCGCCGCAACTCGCAGACGGGCGCCGTCGAGTGCCTGGTGCGCACCGCCGCCTGGGGCACCTTGAACCCCGCGCTGCACGCGGGGCATTGAATGGAAAAGGGCCGCTGCAAGCGGCCCTTTCTTCATCCGGGATAAGCCGGCGCGCCCGGCGCCGCTTGGGGTCGTGTCCCGGTCAGGCGTATTCCGCCGTCTGCCCCAACTGGTCGTAAACCAGGTTGACCAACAGGTCCGAGCTCAGGATGCGCGTGGCCAGGCACGAGAACACCGTCTTGCCGTTGTCGTCTTGCAGGGTGACCGTCTCGGTCCAGTCATTCAGGTCGATGCGCTTGAGCGACTCGTAGGGCCAGGTGGCGCCGCCGATATGCAGGCCTTCGGCCGACAGGGCCAGCTCTTGCGTTTCCAGGCCAGGGAATTCGCCGGCCTTCACATAGCGGAACGGAACACGCGCGCCATTGGCGATCATCGCTTCCAGCACCGGCAGGCGCTGCTCGACGTAGCGCGAGCGGAATCCGTCCATGAACACGGGGAATTCGCTGGTGCCGCTGGGCACTACGGTCCAGTCTTCTGCCGCGTCCGTGCGATAGGCCAGGCTGTTGACCGGGCCCGCTGCGGCGTCCGGCCCGGAGGCGAACAGGCAGAGATCCTGGATATCCGCGAAAGCGGCGTATTGGCGCGTGTCGCCCTGCTGGCTGACCACGCCCTTGTCGTGCAATTCAAAGCGAACCGGGGTGCTCCCCGTGTGCGTAAACACCGCCAATGCGTCAGAGGCCTGCGGGGTTTTGCTAGTAGTCATGCAACTTCCTTATTCAGTTAGGGTGCTTTCGCGGCCCAGGACGTCGCAAAGTCATGCGACACGCATTCTCCCCCATATGGGAGATACGTGCTTGATGACCCCTTTTATCGCCGGGCCCGCCTGCGCGGCGTAGGGCCTACTTATCGCGTTTTACGGCGTTTTTACCCTGTGTTCACCTGGCGGTCACTCGCCGGGCGGAATCGGCGCGAACGGATAGTGCGTCACGTCGCCGCGGCCGGCGATGATCGCCGTGGCCTCGGGCACCTCTTCCCAGGCGCCGGGCATCTCGGTCAGCGGCTCGGACAGCAGCAGGAAGGCGTCCTCGTCCAGCGCGGCGATCTGCGGATCTTCGGGATAGAGCTCGCGCAGGTGCCGAACGCAGGTGTTGTGGAACAAGGTGCGCGAATCGGCCTCGCTGGAATAGCGCACCGCGATCAGGCGTTCGCCGTCCAGCGCGCAGACGGTCATGTTGATGGGATGCGTCACGCCATGGCGCCGCCCGGTCTCCTCTACCGCGCCCACCATGCGCGCCAGCGCCGGAATCGGGTCTTCCTCCAGGCCGAACGTCAGCGCCAGCAGGAACATCACCTCGGAATCGGTGGACCCTTCCAGCGACCCGAAATACGCCGGCGCGATCATCAGCATCAGATCGCGGCGCAAGAGCGGATAGTCGCGGATCACGCCGTTGTGCACGAACAGCCACTGCCCGTGCCGGAACGGATGGCAATTGGTTTCCTGCGCAGGCGTATCGGTGGCCGCGCGGATGTGCGCCACGAACAAGGGCGCGTGGATCGCGCGCGCCGCTTCGCGCAGATTGCGGTCGTTCCAGGCCGGATGCACGCTGCGGTAGCGGAACGGCGGCTCCGACGGCCTGTCCGCGGATGGCCGGCCGTACCAGCCCAGCCCGAAACCGTCGCCGTTCGTCGTGGTGGCGCCCAGGCGCGAGTGCAGGCTCTGGTCGATCAGGGAGTGCTTCGCCTTGAACAGCACGCTCTCCATCTGGAGGGGATTACCGGTGTAAGCCAGCCAACGACACATGACGCGCTCCTTCAAGACAGACCTGCCCAGTGTAGGAGCGACCCGCAATTTTCTACAAGCTTGCGCGCCAACGCGGCGGCATAGTGGACTTTTCCCAGTATCAGCCGGAATCTGCCCCCGTGAATACGCCCTCATCCGTCCCCGCCCTGCAACAGGGTTTTTCCAGTGACAACATCGCCGGCGCCAGCCCCGAAGTCTTCGAAGCCCTGATGCGCGCCGGCGCGGGCCAGGCGCCGGCCTATGGCGCGGACGATGGGACGTTGCGCGTGCAACGCAAGCTGGCCGACATCTTCGAACACGACGTGGACGTGCTGCTGGTGCCCACCGGCACCGCCGCCAATTCGATCAGCCTGGCCGCGTTGACCCCGCCCTGGGGCGCGGTGCTGTGCCACGCGCAGGCCCATATCGCCAACGACGAATGCGGCGCGCCGGAGTTCTACACGCACGGCGCGCGGCTCAAGCTGCTGGGCGGCGAGGCCGCCAAGATCGACCCCGCGGAGCTGGCCGTCGAGGCCCGCCGCAAAGTGGGCGACGTGCACTCCGTGCAGCCGTCCTGCGTCAGCATCACGCAGGCCACCGAAACCGGCGGCGTCTATATGCTGGATGAACTCAACGCCATCGGCGCCGTCTGCCGCGACGCCCGCCTGCCCTTGCATATGGACGGTGCGCGCTTTGCGAACGCGCTGGTCAGCCTGGATTGCACGCCCGCGGAAATGACCTGGAAGGCGGGCGTCGAGATCCTGTCGTTCGGCGCCACCAAGAATGGCGTGCTGGGCGCCGAGGCCATCGTGCTGTTCAATCCGGACCGTGCCCGCGAACTGGAATTCCGGCGCAAGCGCGGCGGCCATCTGTTCTCGAAGATGCGGCTGCTGTCGGCGCAGCTGGAAGCGTATCTGGACAACGACCTGTGGCTGCGCAATGCGCGCCAGGCCAACGCCATGGCCGCGCGCCTGGCGGCCGGCATGCAGGGGCTGCCGGGCGTGACGCTGCAAGGCACGGCCGACGCCAATATCCTGTTCTGCCAATTGCCCGCCGCCGCCATCGAAGGCTTGCTGGCCGACGGTTTCCGCTTCTATCACGACCGCTGGGGCCCCGGCGTCGTGCGTCTGGTGACCTCGTTCGCCACGCAGGCGCAGGACGTGGACCACTTCCTGTCCGCGCTGCGCGCACGGGTGTCCTGACGCCTTTGCCGATGCGTCCGCTCTTCGCCTACGCCCCGGGCTGGTAGGCCGAAGGCGGCGCGCCGTAAGCCACGCGGAAAGCGCGGTTGAAGTGGCTCTGATCGTAGAAGCCCACATCCGCCGCCACCTGGGCCACCGACACCTGCGAAGTGGCCAGCGCCGCGCAGGCGCGCTCCAGCCGCAACCGCACCAGCCACGCATGCGGCGTCAAACCGGCGGAATGCGTGAAACGCCGCAGGAACTGGAAGCGGCTCAACCCGCATAGCCCGGCCAGATCGTCCAGCGCGATCTTCTCGCACAGGTGCGTCTGGCAGTAGTCGCGCACCACGCGCAGATGCGCGGCCGACAGACCGCCCTTGATGGCTTCGGGCCGCACGGCGCCGGTCCGCGCGAACAAGGCGCCCATCAGCGCCAGCGATTGCGATTCCTGCGCCAGCGGCGTCGCCGGTGCGCCGGACATCCACGCGCTGTGCAACGCCATGAAACGGGCGGCCAGCGCGGCATCTTCCACCAGCGTGCCGAAGAAGCGTTCATCGGCCGCCGCGCCCGACACCTCTTCGATGAAGCCGCGCATCAGCTCGGCCGACAGGCGGAATGTCTTCAACGTGTAGGAAGCGCCGTAGTCGCCGACGCCCGCGCCGTCGTGGATCTCGCCGGGCGGCATCAAGGCGATGCCCCCGGGGCCCAGCAGGATGCTCTTTCCCCGGAAACTCTGCCGCTGCACGCCCTGCGTGACCAGGCCGATGTGGTAATCGACATGGTAGTGGCGGTCGAACTGGAATTCGCTGAACCGCGCCTGGCCCAGCACCAGACCCGGCGTGCCGGGCACCGGGTGATATCGGACGTCGTCTTTCATGGCGCCGGCTCTCGCGCTACTTCTTCAGCAGCGCCTTCAGCATCGCCATGCGCTCCTTGGGATTCATGGCGGCCGTGGCTTCGTCTTCCTGCACGCGAACGTCCCCCAGCCCCATCTCTTCGATGAAGCGGGACGGTTCCCGCACCAGGTCTTCGCGGGCGCGCCGGCGGCGCTTGCACCAGCTCAGGTTCAGGCTGCGCTGCGCGCGCGTGATGCCCACGTACATCAGACGGCGTTCTTCCTGGATGCGCGTGGCCAGGTTCTCGGCCGCGCGCGCGGGGTCGCCGACCTCGTCGTCCTTGCCCAGGTGGGGCAACAGCCCTTCTTCCACGCCGGCCAGGTACACGTGCGGATACTCCAGGCCCTTGGACGCATGCAGCGTCGACATCTTGACGGCATCAGGCTCGTCTTCCTCGCCGCGCTCCAGCATGGTGACCAGCGCCACGTGCTGGACCAGGTCGAAGAGCGTCATGTTGTCTTCTTCGGCCTTGCGCTTGAGCCAGCCGGTCAGTTCCAGCACGTTCTGCCAGCGCGTCTGCGCGGGGCGTTCTTCGAACAGCTCGAACAAGTGGCGCTCGTACTGGATGGCTTCCACCAGATCGTCCAGGATGGCGCCCGCGGGTTCGGCGGGCGCCGCGTCCTTGCCCGAGGCCGCGCCGCGCCCGGCGCGCCACTGCATGCGGCGGATGAACTCGGCGAAGGTGCGTAGCGGGTCCAGCTGGCGCGGTGCAAGCTGGCTTTCCAGGCCGGTCTCGGCCACCGCCGCCAGCAGCGAGATCTCGCGCGCGGCCGCGTACTGCCCCAGCACCTGCAAGGTCGCCTGGCCGATGCCGCGCTTGGGCGTGGTGGCGGCGCGGATAAATGCGGGATCGTCGTCGTCGTTGGCCAAGAGGCGCAGATACGACAGCACGTCGCGCACTTCGGTCTTGTCGAAAAAGCTCTGCCCGCCCGAGATCGTGTACGGGATCTTCAGGTTGCGCAGCGCCTGCTCCAGGATGCGCGACTGGTGGTTGCTGCGGTACAGGATGGCGAAATCCTTCCACTGGGCCTGGCGCTCGAAGCGCGAGGCCGACACCTTCATGGCGATGGATTCCGCTTCCTGCTCTTCGCCGTCCATCGCCGACACCAGGATCGGTTCGCCCACGCCCAGGTCCGACCACAGCTTCTTCTCGAACAGCTTGGGATTCTTTTCGATGACCTGGTTGGCGGCGGCCAGGATGCGCTGCACCGAGCGGTAGTTCTGCTCCAGCTTGATGAGCTTGATGTTGGGGTAGTCAGTCGTGAGCTTGGCCAGGTTCTCGATCGTGGCGCCGCGCCAGGCGTAGATCGCCTGGTCGTCGTCGCCCACCGCCGTGAACATGGCGCGCGACCCGGTCAGCAGTTGCACCAGGCGGTACTGGCACACGTTGGTGTCCTGGTATTCGTCCACCAGCAGGTAGCGCACGCGGTTCTGCCAGCGCGTGCGCACTTCCTCGTTGCTGGCCAGCAGCAAGGCGGGAATGCGGATCAGGTCGTCGAAATCCACCGCCTGATAGGCGGCCAGCGTGGCGGCGTAGCTGCGGTAGATGTTGGCCGCTTCGACGTCGCCCGGCGTGACGGCTTCGCGCGCGGCGTCGTCAGGCTCCAGCAGCGCGTTCTTCCACAGCGAAATGATGCCCTGCACGTGGCGCAGGCGGGCCTTGTCGGTCGTGGCCAGCAGTTCCTGGATGATGGACATGGCGTCATCGGCGTCCAGGATCGAGAACGTGGGTTTCAGGCCCGCGTTGCGCGCCTCTTCGCGCAGCATCTTCACGCCCAGCGAGTGGAACGTGCTGATGATCAGGCCCTTGGACAGCTTGCGGTCCACCAGCGTCTTCACGCGTTCGTCCATCTCGCGCGCGGCCTTGTTGGTGAAGGTCAGCGCCACCACGTTGCGGCCCATGTAGCCGCATTCGCGCAGCAGATAGGCGATCTTCTGGGTGATCACGCGCGTCTTGCCGCTACCGGCGCCGGCCAGCACCAGGCACGGGCCGTCCAGGTAAAGCACCGCCTCTTTCTGGGCGGGATTCATGCCTTGACCAATAGATTCGCTTGCGGACATTGTGAGTTGGATCGTCATGCATCGCGATCGCCGCAATGCGGATGCGGCCGCCAGGCGCAAGGCCTGCGGCCGCCCGTCAGCGGGCCGGTAATACGCGAGAAAATGGGGACGGGCGCAGCCGCCGATGCGGGCCTGCCGCGCCAGCGCGATAGAGGAAGACGATCATAGAACAATCGGATGGATGGCGCATCGGCAGTTGCCGAAGGCTCAGATCTCCAGCGGATCGACTTCCAGCTGCCAGCGCACGCGCGCCTCGTTGGCGATGTAGGGCAGGTGGTGCGACCACGACGCCAGGAACGCCTGCAAGGCGGGCCGGCTGGCGCTTTCCACCAGCAGCTGCGCGCGTTCGATGTTGGCCACCCGCACCACACGCAGCGGCACCGGGTCGTACAGCATGATCGCGTCCAGCCCGGGGAAATCCGCCGCCCATTCGCCCTCGGGCAGCACCCGCGCACGCTCCAGGAAGGCTTGCGCCACTTTCAGCTCGCGCGCCTCGGCCGTCAGCAGCGCCTGATAGACGAACGGCGGCAGACCAGTGCTTTCGCGTTCGTGCAGCGCATGGCGCGCAAAGCCCGCGTAGTCGTGGCGCAGCAGCGCCTGGTACACGGGCTGCTCGGGGTAGCCGGTCTGGATCAGCACTTCGCCATTGCCCTGGTGACGCCCGGCGCGACCCGCCACCTGCATCAACTGGGCGAACAGGCGTTCGGGTGCGCGGAAGTCGTGCGCGAACAGCATCGAATCGGAATTCAGCACGCCCACCAGCCCCAGCCGCGCGAAGTCGTGGCCCTTGGCCACCATCTGCGTGCCGACCAGGATGTCGACCTCGCCCGCGTGCACCGAGGCGAACAGCGCCTCGGCGCTGCCCTTCTTGCGCGTGCTGTCGGCGTCGATGCGCAAGATGCGCGCACCCGGGAACAACTCGGCAAGGTGTTCTTCGACGCGCTGCGTGCCGCGGCCCATCGGCGCCAGATCCTGGTCGCCGCATTCCGGGCACGCATGCGGCACCGGCGCTTGATAGCCGCAATGGTGGCACTGCAGGCGATGGCCGCGGCCCTCGTTGCGGTGCAGTACGGTGAATGCCGTGCAGCGCGGGCAATTGCTGACCCATGCGCACGACTGGCAATGCAGCACCGGCGAGTAGCCGCGCCGGTTCAGGAAGACCAGCGACTGCTCTTTGCGTTCCAGCCGCTGGCCGATGGCTTCGAGCAGGTGCGGCGACATGCCGTGCTTCATCTGCAGGCGGCGCGTGTCCACCAGCCGCATGGACGGCAGGCTGCTGGAACGCGCCCGCGCCGGCAGCGTCAGGCGCAGATAGCGGCCACGTTCGGCGTGCTGCCAGGTCTCCAGCGACGGCGTGGCCGACCCCAGCACCACGGGGATGTCCAAGTCATGGGCGCGCCATACCGCCAGGTCGCGCGCCGAATAGCGCAGGCCGTCCTGCTGTTTGTAAGACGCATCGTGTTCTTCGTCCACGACGATCAGGCCCAGCTTGCTCAAGGGCGCGAAGATCGACATGCGCGTGCCGAGCAGCATGCGCGCCTCGCCGCGCTGGGCGCGGGCCCAGGCCTGCAGGCGTTCGCCGTCGGACAGGCCGCTGTGCATGACCGCCAGCCCGTCCGGGCCCACCAACGCCTCCAGACGGGCGCGCAACGCGCCTTCCAGCTGCGGGGTCAGATTGATTTCGGGCACCATCAGCAGCACCTGGCGCCCCGCTGCCAGCACGCGTTCGGCGGCCCGCAGATACACCTCGGTCTTGCCGCTGCCCGTCACGCCATGCAGCAGGACGGGCTTGAATCCCGCCAGCGCGCCGATGGCGTCCACGGCAGCGGCCTGCGCCTCGTTCAGTTCGGGCGGCTGATCGGCCTTGGCCGGCGCGCGCGCCGTCTTGCGCTTGCGGTTGTCCAGCCGCGCGACCGGCCCGCCCGCCGACCGCTTGCCCTGGTAGGCGGTGGGTTTGCGCAAGGGCGGCGGCAACGTCGGCAGCATGACCTCGCCCAAGGGCCGTTGGTAATAGTCCGCGGCAAACCGGGCCAGGCGCAGCCAGTCCTCGTCAAAAGGCGGCAGGTCGTCCAGCACTTGTTCGATGGGCCGGATCTGCTTGGGGTCGAAAGACGGCTCGGCCGGGTTCTCCACCACCACGCCGATCATCTTGCGCCGGCCGAACGGCACGATCACCCGCAACCCGACCGGCACGGGCGCGTCGCTGCGGTAATCGAAGGGGCCGGGCAAGGGCACGTCCAGCGCCACGCGCACCCAGCAAACCGCTGCGGGAGTCGTATTCGGCGGCACTTCAGACATGGGGGCTTGGACGGTGCATGGGGCGGGTAGGACCTGGATGGCGGGAAACGGCTTGCGGGAGGCACCACGGGGCAATTGTCGCCCCGATGCGCCGGCTTGCTCCAGCCCCCGCCTGTGGATAACTTTGGGGAAAAGGCTGGAGCAATGTCAAGATTTGGAATATGCGTAGATTTCGTACGCCGTTGCAATCCGGTGGAAAACTTGATTTTTGTTTTTTAAAACAACTACTTATGCAAGCTTCCAAGATTGTAAACTAGCTTCCAAAGGGTTTTCCCCGAGCAAAATCTTGCTGTGCACAAGTGCTTGCCGGGGCCCTCAAACTTCGGCCCTTCGGACCGAAGCGTTCACTCACTTACCCCCTGAGCGAGCGACTGTGTTGGTGGACTTCGTCGACCAATTCCGCTACCGCTTCCGGCGGCGTGAAACGCGAAATGCCGTGGCCCAGGTTGAACACGTGGCCGCCCTTGCCCACCGGCCCGAAAGCGTCCAGCACGCGGCGGGCTTCCGTGCGGATGGCGGACGCGCCGCCGAACAGCGCCATTGGGTCCAGGTTGCCCTGGAAGGCCACGGAATCACCCGTGCGGCGGCGGGCCGCGGCCAGGTCCACCGTCCAGTCCAGCCCTACCGCGTCGCAGCCGCAAGCCGCGATCTGCTCCAGCCACTGGCCGCCGCCCTTGGTGAAGACAATGACCGGAACGCGCCGGCCTTCGTGTTCGCGGGTCAGGCCGGCCACGACTCTCTTCGTGTACGCCAGCGAAAACTGCTGGAACAGGCCGTCGGCCAGCACGCCGCCCCAGCTGTCGAACAGCATGACGGCCTGCGCGCCGGCGGCGATCTGCGCATTCAAGTACTGCAGCGTGGCTTCGGCGTTGATTTCCAGGATGCGGTGCAGCAGATCCGGACGCGAATACAGCATCGTCTTGATCAGCCGGTAGTCGTCGCTGCCCTGCCCTTCGACCATGTAGCAGGCGATGGTGAACGGGCTGCCGGCAAAGCCGATCAGCGGCACCTTGCCGTCCAGTTCACGGCGGATCACGCTGACCGCGTCGAACACGTAGCGCAGCTTGTCCATGTCGGGCACGGCCAGGCGTGCCACGTCTTCCTCGGTGCGTACCGGGCGGGCGAAGCGCGGGCCTTCGCCTTCAGCGAAGTCCAGGCCCAGGCCCATCGCGTGCGGCACGGTCAGGATGTCCGAGAACAGGATGGCGGCATCCAGGTCGAAACGCTCAAGCGGCTGCAATGTGACTTCCATCGCGTAGTCCGGGTTCTGAGCCAGGCCCATGAAAGAGCCCGCCCGGGCGCGCGTCGCGCGGTATTCGGGCAGGTAGCGACCCGCCTGGCGCATCAGCCAGATCGGGGTATAGGGCACGGGCTCGCGCAGGAGCGCGCGCAAGAACACATCGTTCTTCAAACTGGAAGCAGACACGACTATCCTCGATGATCGGAAGCCGTGATTTTACTTCCCCCAAGCTGACAAGGCGCGCCCCGTGGCTGGACCGCGCTTGTCTGGGCGCAAGTCGGGGGCAGTTCAATCCTCCAACCTGCGCGCCAGCGCCGCCTGCCGGTAGGGCGCGGCCTCGATGCCGTGCTTGCGCATCAGCGCCCAAAAGGCGCGCCGGTGCTTGGCGCAGGCCCGCGCCGCCTGGGCCACGTTGCCCCCGTGGCGCGACAGGGCGTGGCGGATGTAGTCCCGCTCGAAGCCGTCCACCACCAGGGATTTCGCCACGCGAAACGGTTCCAGCGCCGGCAGGCGCCGCACGCCGCGCGCGTCCCGGGGGTCCAGCGTATCGCTTGTGCCCCACATTTCCCTCGCGCCCCGGCTTTCCCGCATGCCGGCCAACGCCTGTTCGACGAACGCCGCCGGAACGCGGGGCCGGGTTGAGCGGGGCAGCCCTGGCCACCCGTGAGCCGCCGCCGCGTCGGATCCCCGGTAGCTGGCGGCGGGTTCCTGCACGGCGACGCGCGCCGGATGGCGCCACGCCGCCGGCCGTGCCATCCGACCAACACGCACCCGCACGCTTTCCAGGCAGGCCGGTTGCGCGATGAAATCCGCCGCACCCAGGCCCAGCAGGTCTTCGATGGCGGGGGCTTTCATGTCGTCCATCAACAGCAGCACAGGGGTCGTCAACGCGGCGCCCGCCTGAGCCAGGGCCATGCGCGCCCAGGCGGCCGTGGCCGGCGTCACGGGCAGGATGCAGCCGTCGTACCGCCTGAGCTGCACCGCCAGGCGCGCCAGCGCCTGCACATCGGGGGCTTGTACTTCAGGGGCTTGCACATCAGGAGCCTGCGCATCAGGGCCCCGCAACGGCACCAGATGCAGCCGGATCCGCGCCAGCCGGGCTTGATGCCGGGCCACCCAATCGCGCATGGCGTTTTCGTGGCCGGGTGCAAGTAAAACCCCGCAATCCAGGACGTCTCGCACGCTTCCTCCTTTGGCTTTCCAGGCAAAGTTGAAGGCTACTGTCGCGGCACCCGCGCCGCCATTCGTGTCGAACGCATTGCGGTCGCCCGACAGGCACGGCAACGGCTTGCCGACAAATACCGCGCGGGCATGAAAAAAGCGGCCTTAGGGCCGCTTTTTTCAATCCGGGGCGAACCCCGGGCACCGCTTTGCCGCTTAGTGCGAACGACCGCCTTGACGCAGCTTGCGCGCCGCGATGGCTTGCGCAGCCAGCATGGCGAGTTCCGCTTCGACGACAGCGATGTCAGCCTTGTCCTTGGCGTTCGCCAGGGCCTCTTCGGCCTTCTTGCGAGCTTCCAGGGCGCGGGCTTCGTCCAGGTCGGAGGCACGGATAGCCGTGTCGGCCAGAACCGTCACGCTGCCCGGCTGCACTTCCAGAATGCCCCCGGCGACGAAGATGTTTTCCTCGCCTTGGTCGGCACGAACGATCTTGACCGTCCCGGGGCGTATGCGCGAAATCAGCGGGGTGTGGCCGGGCAGAATGCCCAGTTCACCCGCTTCGCCAGGCAGCACCACGAACTTCGCCTCACCGGAGAAGATCGCTTCCTCTGCGCTGACGACATCCACATGCAGGGTAGCCATATCGGTTCCTTATTGCAGTTTCTTGGCCTTCTCGAAGGCCTCGTCGATCGAACCGACCATGTAGAAGGCCTGTTCCGGCAGGGAATCGCACTCGCCGTCCACGATCATCTTGAAACCACGGATGGTTTCCGACAGCGGGACGTACTTGCCGGGCGAGCCCGTGAACACTTCAGCGACGTGGAACGGCTGCGACAGGAAGCGCTGGATCTTACGAGCGCGGGCCACGGCCTGCTTGTCGTCGGGCGACAGTTCGTCCATACCCAGAATCGCGATGATGTCGCGCAGTTCCTTGTAGCGCTGCAGCGTCTGCTGCACGCCGCGGGCGACCGCGTAGTGCTCTTCGCCGACGACTTGCGGGTCGAGCTGGCGGCTGGACGAATCCAGCGGATCCACGGCCGGGTAGATACCCAGGGACGCGATGTCGCGCGACAGCACGACGGTGGAGTCCAAATGCTGGAAGGTCGTGGCAGGCGACGGGTCGGTCAAGTCATCCGCAGGGACGTACACGGCCTGGATCGAGGTGATCGAGCCCGTCTTGGTCGACGTGATGCGCTCTTGCAGCTTGCCCATTTCTTCAGCCAGCGTGGGCTGGTAGCCCACGGCCGACGGCATACGGCCCAGCAGTGCGGACACTTCCGTACCGGCCAGCGTGTAGCGGTAGATGTTGTCCACGAAGAACAGGATGTCGCGGCCTTCGTCACGGAACTTCTCGGCCATCGTCAGGCCGGTCAGTGCCACGCGCAGACGGTTGCCCGGGGGTTCGTTCATCTGGCCGAACACCATCGCGACCTTGTCCAGAACGTTCGACTCTTCCATTTCGTGGTAGAAGTCATTGCCTTCGCGGGTACGCTCACCCACGCCGGCAAACACCGACAAACCGCTGTGCTGCTTGGCGATGTTGTTGATGAGTTCCATCATGTTCACGGTCTTGCCCACGCCGGCGCCGCCGAACAGGCCGACCTTGCCGCCCTTTGCGAACGGGCACACCAAGTCAATAACCTTGATGCCGGTTTCCAGCAGTTCCACCGACGGCGACAGTTCGTCGAAGCGGGGAGCGTTCTGGTGGATGCCACGCTTTTCTTCGTGTTGGATCGGGCCGGCTTCGTCGATGGGACGACCCAGCACGTCCATGATGCGGCCCAGCGTGCCGGTGCCGACCGGCACCGAGATCGGGGCGCCCGTGCCGTTGACCTTCATGCCGCGGCGCAGGCCGTCGCTGGAGCCCAGCGCAATGGTACGCACCACGCCGTCGCCCAACTGTTGCTGCACTTCCAGCGTCAGGCCCTTTTCGGCGAACGAGGAGGTCTCGTCGTCGGCCAGGGTAAGCGCTTCATAGATCTTGGGCATGTGATCGCGGGGGAACTGAATATCCACCACGGCGCCGATGCACTGAACGATGGTTCCGTTGCTCATGTCGATTCCTTGCTTGATAGCTTTAGATGGGAGCTGCCTGCCTTAAACGGCGGCAGCGCCCCCTACGATTTCCGAAATTTCTTTGGTGATCGCGGCCTGACGGGTCTTGTTGTAGACCAGTTGCAGCTCTCCGATGACCTTCTTGGCGTTGTCCGACGCCGCCTTCATGGCGACCATCCGGGCCGACTGCTCCGAAGCCATGTTCTCGGCCACGGCTTGATACAGCAGGCCTTCAACGTAACGCTGCAGCAGGTCGTCGATCACGCTACGGGCGTCGGGTTCGTAGATGTAATCCCAGCTGTAGTCCGACTTCACTTCCGACGTCTTGGCCAGGCTTTCAGCACCCGTTTGGTACGGATCTTCCAAACCACTGGCCAACGGCAGCAGACGCAAGAACAACGGCTCCTGCTTCATCGTGTTGACGAAGCGGGTCGAAGCCACGTACAGCGCGTCGATGCGGCCATCCAGGTAGGCGTCCAGCTGCACCTTGATCGCGCCCAGCAGGCGGTCCAGTTGCGGCTTGTCGCCCAGTTGCACTTCCTGGGAAACCAGTTTGGCGCCGATACGGGTCAGCACACCCACGCCCTTATTGCCGAAAGCGGTCGCTTGCACGGCGATGCCGTTTTTCTCGAACTCTCTCAGCTTGCCCAACGTCACGCGAGTGATGTTGGTGTTCAAGCCGCCGCACAAACCCTTGTCAGTCGTCACCATGACCACGCCGACCGCTTTGATTTCGCGTTCGACCAGGTACGGGTGGCTGTACTCGGGGTTGGCCTGCATCAGGTGCGCAGCAATCTCGCGCACCTTGGTGGCGTACGGACGACCAGCACGCATCCGTTCCTGCGCCTTGCGCATTTTGGATGCGGCGACCATTTCCATCGCCTTGGTGATCTTGCGCGTGTTTTGCACGCTCTTGATCTTGGTTCGGATTTCCTTAATTCCGGGCATTGCGCTTTCCTGTGAAGACTGGCCGATGGGTTCCGCTCACGCCTCAACCATCCGGTAAGGATGGGTGAGGCGTTGCAGACGCCTAACCCATCACTTTCTTAAAAAGCACCGTGCTTCTTGAATTCCTGAACGGCGGTGGCCAGTTCGGCCTCGTCGTCCTTGGACAGTTCCTTGGTGTCTTCGATGCGTTGGATCATGGCCGCATGCTTGGCCTTCAACTGATCCTTCAGCGACTTCTCGAACGACAGCACTTGGGCCACGTCCACGTCATCCAGGTAGCCGTTGTTGACCGTGTACAGCGTGACGGCCAGTTCCCACACTTGCAGCGGCTGGTATTGCGGCTGCTTGAGCAGTTCCACCACGCGCTTGCCGCGTTCCAGCTGGCGACGGGTCGCGTCGTCCAGGTCGGAAGCGAACTGCGCGAAGGCGGCCAGTTCACGGTACTGCGCCAAGTCGGTACGGATACCGCCGGACAGCTTCTTGACGACCTTGGTCTGCGCAGCGCCACCCACACGCGACACCGAGATACCGGCGTTGATTGCGGGGCGGACACCGGCGTTGAACAGGTCGGTTTCCAGGAAGATCTGGCCGTCGGTGATCGAGATCACGTTGGTCGGAACGAAGGCGGACACGTCGCCGGCTTGCGTTTCGATGATCGGCAGCGCGGTCAGCGAACCGGTCTTGCCCTTGACGGCGCCGTTGGTGAACTTCTCGACGTAGTCTTCGTTCACGCGGGCAGCACGTTCCAGCAGGCGCGAGTGCAGGTAGAACACGTCGCCCGGGTAGGCTTCGCGGCCCGGCGGACGGCGCAGCAGCAGCGACACTTGGCGATAGGCCCAGGCTTGCTTGGTCAGATCGTCATAAACGATCAGGGCGTCTTCGCCGCGATCGCGGAAGTATTCGCCCATCGTGCAACCGGCGTAGGCGGCCAGGTATTGCATGGCGGCGGAGTCGGAAGCCGAAGCGGCCACGACGATGGTGTATTCCATCGCGCCGTGCTCTTCCAGCTTGCGGACCACGTTGTTGATCGTGGAAGCCTTCTGGCCGATAGCGACGTACACGCAGGTGACGCCCTTGCCCTTCTGGCTGATGATCGTGTCGACAGCGACGGCAGTCTTGCCGGTCTGGCGGTCGCCAATGATCAGTTCGCGCTGGCCGCGGCCGATCGGCACCATCGAGTCGATAGCCTTGATGCCGGTTTGCAGCGGTTGCGACACCGAGCGGCGGGCGATAACGCCAGGCGCCACTTTTTCGATGATGTCGGTTTCCTTGGCGTTGACCGGACCCTTGCCGTCGATCGGCTCGCCCAGCGTGTTGACCACGCGGCCTTTCAGTTCCGGACCGACCGGGACTTCCAGAATGCGGCCGGTCGTCTTGACCTGGTCGCCTTCGGAGATGCCGGTGTAGTCACCGAGGATAACGGCGCCGACGGAATCACGCTCGAGGTTGAGCGCCAGACCGAAAACGTTGTTGGGAAATTCGAGCATTTCGCCCTGCATCACATCGGACAAGCCGTGGATGCGGGTAATACCGTCGGTCACGGACACGACGGTGCCCTGAGTACGGACATCAGCCGAAGCGCCCAGGCCCTCGATGCGGCTCTTGAGCAGTTCGCTGATCTCGGAGGGATTGAGTTGCATATTGACTCCTGGAATCCTGTTAGTTGCCTTAAGCGGCGAGCTGATCGCGCATGCGGACCAATTGGGCTTGTACGGAAGTATCGAGCACCTGGTCGCCGACAGCCACGCGCACGCCGCCGATCAACGACTTGTCGACGGTGACGTTGGGCTTGAGCTTGAGGCCGAATTTTTGTTCGAGCGCGGCAACCAGTTCTTTGACCTGGTCGTCGCTCAGTTCGAACGCGCTGGTAATTTCCGCCTGCGCCGTGCCCTCGTGACGATTCCGCAGCACCACGAATTGCGTGGCGATGTCGGGCAGCAGCAGCAGTCGGTCGTTTTCAACCAGCAGCTCGATGAAATTACGGGCGGCCTGCGGCAGTTCGGCCTTGATCAGGCCGGAAAACAGCTCAACGCGCTGCTTGTCGCCCAGACGCGGGTCGGCCATGGCCTCGCGCACGTCGGGGTTGGAGGCGACCTGCGACATTTCGCTGACCAGGTCGGCCCAAGCCGGCAAGCCGGCCTTGTCGTCGCGCGCTGCGCTGAAGAGCGCTTCAGCGTAGGGCCGGGCAACAGTGGAAAGTTCAGCCATGACGGTCCCGGATTAAAGCTGCGCGCGAAGCTGGTTCAGCAGCTCGGCGTGGGCGCGGGCGTCAACCTCGCGCTTGAGGATCTGTTCAGCACCCTTGACAGCCAACGCGGCAACGTCGTCGCGCAGCGAGTCACGAGCGCGCTGGACTTCCTGCGCGGCATCTTGAGCTGCTTGAGCCACGATACGGGCGCGTTCAGCTTCCGCTTCACGGCGGGCTTGCTCGATCAGGGAGGCGGCTTGCTTTTCGGCCTCGATGATGCGGGCGTGGTTTTCGGACTTGGCAGAAGCCTCGATAAGACTGACACGCGCCTGGGCTTGAGCCAAGTCGGCTTTGCCCTTCTCGGCGGCGGCAAGGCCGTCGGCGATTTTTTGGCGGCGCTCGTCCATCGCCTTCGTCAGAGGAGGCCACACGAATTTCATCGTGAACCAGCCCAGAACGAAGAACACGAGCATCTGGAAAATGATCGTCGCGTTCAGATTCACGGTCGTTCCTTTAACACCTTGCGGCTCCGACCGCACCCGGAAAGGGGCGTCACGGAGCACTCGATACTGTGCTGACCGGCGACGGGACTTGCGCCCACATCGCCGCCAGCGTCATGACCCGCCTATTCGCCGGCGGGCGCTGCCTTATCCGACGAACGGGTTGGCGAAGGCGAACAGCATGGCAATACCCACGCCGATCAGGAATGCCGCGTCGATCAGGCCAGCCAGCAGGAACATCTTCGTTTGCAGAGCGTTCATCAGCTCAGGCTGACGAGCCGAAGCTTCCAGATACTTGCCGCCCATCAGTGCGATGCCGATGCAAGCGCCGATAGCACCCAAACCGATGATGAGACCGCAAGCGAGGGCAACGAAAGCGACGTTGGTCATGACAACTCCTTGGTTAGAAATCTGAAGTCAAAAATTGAAAAATAAGGGGTACAGCTCAATGCAAGATAATCTTGCTATCCCACGCTGGCCGGGTGGCCAGCGCAAGAAATTCGGGGGATCAGTGGCCTTCGTGTGCCTGGCCGAGATACACCAGCGTCAGCATCATGAAGATGAAGGCCTGCAGCAGAACGATCAGGATGTGGAAGATCGCCCAGATGGAGCCGGCCAGGATGTGGCCGATTCCCAAGCCGATGCTGGCACCGTTGAAGCCGGTCCAGGCGCCGCCCAAGAGGGCAATCAGCATGAAAATCAGTTCGCCGGCGAACATGTTGCCGAACAACCGCATGCCCAGCGACACGGACTTGGCGGCGTATTCGATCAGGTTCAGCAGCAGGTTGAACGGGGCCAGCACGACGGCGGCCAGGCCATGCGCATGGAACGGCGCAGTGAACAGTTCTTTGACGAAGCCGCCCGGGTGCTTGATCTTGATGCCGTAATAGAACATCAACAGCAGCACGCCCAGCGACATGCCCATCGGCACGTTCAGGTCGGCCGTCGGCAGAATGCGGTGGTAGTACAGGGGATCGCCGTGCTCGGCACCCAGGCCGGTCAGGCGCCAGATGGAGGGCAACAGGTCAACCGGCAGCAAGTCGAGCGCGTTCATCAGGATGATCCAGAGGAACACGGTCAGCGCCAGCGGGGCGATGAAAAGACGGCTTTTGGCGTTGTGGACGATGCCCTTGGCCTGGTCGTCGACCATGTCGACGATCATTTCCACGAATGCCTGGAAGCGGGTCGGCACGCCACTGGTGGCGCGGCGAGCAGCGCGCCACAGGAAGAAAATGACGATCAGGCCCATCAGGCCGGACCAGAACAACGAGTCGTAATTGATGATGTCGAACTGAGCAATTGCGCTCTGTTTCTCACCGGTATTGTTCAGGTGCACCAAGTGATGCTGAATATACGCGGACTGAGGCGACACGTCGCTGGCAGCAGCCATTTGAATCCTACCCTATTTGCTGTATGCCCGGCCCTTGCGAGCCGGACGATTCCACGATCACGTTTGCCGCTACTTACTACTCGGCGCTAAGACAACTTGCGGAACATCAAGAGCAGGAGGTAGCCCTTCAATGTGAGTATCAGACCGAGCAATGCGGCGGGCCACACCAGGGTGTCCTGCGCCACACGCGAAAGCCCCCACAACAGCAACGCCGTTGCGAACAACTTGATCAACTCACCAGAGAGAAAGGTAAAGGGATTGGTGCGACCGGCCCGAACGCTGACAACCAGGCGCAATGCGAACAACGCATTGGGTATGAAATACGCTCCCGCCCCCGCCAGCGCCGACCAACCCGCCGCCGCCCCTCCGACAACCCCCGCAATTACTGCCGCTGCGAGCCCCATGGCGCCTTGCGCCGCCAATGCCAACAGGAGCCCGCGGCTAGCTTGAGCATCCAGCGCCGCGCGATCCGCGTCGCTAAGAACCAGAACCTTGTCCATCTCGTCCTGGTCCAACAAACCCTGTTGCACATGTTGCATCGAGTTCTGCTGCATCAAACTTCCCCGCTGTACTTCTTGCCCCTATCAGAACCGGCGTGCCCGCACTTGAAACCTGATGCTTTGGCCTTACATGAGTCAAAGGCACCGCTTTTTCAGTACGCGCTAGTGTCTGGATTCAGCCTGCCCGGGTTTGCTGGGGGTTTGCTTATTCAGCCGCGCGCTATCTAGCGCCCTCTACCCTGCATTCCGCGTGCATTCCACTCCCATCCACTGCTTACCAGCCGCCACGTGTTCTTATCCCGCAAGCGTCAAACCCGCAGAGTATAGCGTGATTCTTTTTGCCCAAGCAAATGAACTTTCGGGGGTTTGTAAGGTGCGAACAACGGGTAGCACGCACCAAGGACCACACAAAAAATAGGGACGCGAACGCGGCCTTCAAGCCGGCTCCCAGGCGGGTGCGCAAGCCTTGCGCAGCCCATCACCTCTCCTTCAAAAAAAACGGCCCCGACATCGGGGCCGCTTTGTTCCGGCAGGCGGTTCCAACCGCCCGCGGGGGTTTTAGTCTTCCTTGACCGGCGGCGGCGCCCACAAGCCGTCCAGCGCCGTGTCTTGCGGCCAATACAGGCGCAGGCTCAGCAGGAACGGGCCGTCGGCTGCCGGCGTGCTGACCCAGTTCGAACGCTTCTTGTCGCCCGGGTCGCGGCGCTGGATGTAGATGTCCAGCGATCCGTCCGCGTTGTACTTCAGCGCGTCGGTGCTGCGCAGCGCGTAGCGGTTGGCCGGGTTGTCGGCGAAGCCGTGCTTGTCGTTATAGACCTGCAGCGACCAGAACGCGTTGACCGGCGGCAGCTGGCCCTTGTCGAAGTGCAGCACGTAGTCTTCGCGGGAATCCAGCGGGCGGCCCTTCGCGTCGGCCACGGTCACCGGATACAGCACGTCTTCCGGCGTCGGCGCGCCCAGGCCCGCGTAGGCGATGGCCGCGCGGCGCGCATAGTCCGTGCCATACGTGCCGATGCCCGAGAGGACCGTGTTCCAGTTGTTGATCGGCGTGCCCAGGCGCGACACGCCATCGGCGATGCGGCGGCCCGCCAGCGGCTGTGCATCGGCCAAGGCCTGCTGCACGGCCGGGCTCAAGCGCCCGTAAGAGAACGGCTGACGGCCGTCCAGGCCGATGCGGCGCATGCGGTCCAGAATGGGCGAATCATTGGCGTGCGGCGGATTGTTGCGCAACACATCGAAGAACAATGCAAAGAACGAGGCCGCGTCCATGCTGGCCGCCTGCTCGGCCGGCGTGCCCTCGGGCAGGTTCACCGGCATGGGCATCGGCAGGCCGCTGCCGATCGGGGCCGAGCCCACGCCGGCCCCCGTCTGCGGGTAGGCGCCTCCGGCGTAGCGGCTGCCGCGCACCGGCGTGGACGCCGTCTGCGAGAGGAGCGGCGTGGCGGTCATGCCGGCCTGGATCTGGTTGACGGCGGCGTAGTCCTGCGGGCCGCCGGTCTGCGTCCAGCCGATCAGCCAACCGGTCGCGGTCGGGCTGCGGATCACGTCGATGCCGGCGGGCACGCTGCCCTGCCAGTTCGGGCCCACGATGGCGAAGGATTGCGGGCCGGGGCCGTTGGTGCGGGTGCCGCGCGAGGCGAACACGTCGCTCCACATGTCCAGCGCCGACAGCACCGAATAGCGTCCGCCGGTGTCGGGCAGGTTCACGATCAACGGCGCCTGCGACACGTCGAACCACAGGCTGGAATACAGCGCATCGGCGCTGGGCCACGGCGTATCGGCGGCGCGCGGGTCCGGGAAAGCCGTCTTGTGGCCGAACTGGTTCACCGGCGCGCGGCCGTCCAACGGGCTTTGCACGGCAGTCGCCTTGCGGCGCGCCAGCTCCATCAGCACCATGGGATAGGCGTAGACATAGGCGTCGATGGCCGTGTCGCGCAGGTCCTGCTCGCTCATTTGCGGCGCGGCAGTGTTGGCGGGATAGGGCGTTTCGGACACCAGGCGCAGCGTGGACTGCGGCGATTGAGCCTGAGTGGCGGTCACGAAGCAGGCGCTGAGCGCCCCCGCAAGTACTGCGGCGGACCACCGGCGATTGGCGATAAAAGTACGCATGCAAGGCTCCTTCTTGATTTTGTTTGCAAGCGAGCCGCCGCGCGGGACTTGCCAGGTTGGGCAAGCCGCTCTGGCGCGGCACCTCTTGATGACGCCTACCCAGCATAGGGAAGAAGTCTGCAACAAGGTGCTGCCCAGACGTTTCAAGGCGCAACGCACAAACCCGCCCCGGACACCCATGAAAAACGCGCCCGGTGCGGGCGCGTGGGGTGAATCCGGCCTTGCCCGCGCCTGCCGCGCGGACGTAACAAGGCTTAACGGTGTTTAAAGTCCGGTTTGCGCTTTTCGGTGAACGCCGCCATGCCTTCCTTCTGGTCTTCGGTGGCGAACAGCGAATGGAACACGCGGCGTTCGAACAGCAGGCCTTCGTTCAGCGAACTTTCGAACGCGCGGTTCACGCATTCCTTGGCCATCATGACGGACGGCAGCGACATCGACGCGATGACGGTCGCGGCGTCCAGCGCTTCTTCCATCAGCTTGTCGGCGGCCACCACGCGCGACACCAGGCCGGCGCGTTCGGCTTCCTCGGCGCCCATCATGCGGGCAGTCAGCGCCAGGTCCATGGCCTTGGCCTTGCCCACCGCGCGCGGCAGGCGCTGCGTGCCGCCGGCTCCCGGAATCACGCCCAGCTTGATTTCCGGCTGGCCGAACTTGGCGGTGTCGGCGGCGATGATGATGTCGCACATCATGGCCAGTTCGCAGCCGCCGCCCAGGGCGTAGCCGGCAACCGCGGCGATCACGGGCTTGCGGATGCGCTTTAAGGTTTCCCAGTTGCGGGTGATGTAATCGCTGCCGTACACGTCCATGTACGACCAGTCTTTCATCGCGCCGATGTCGGCGCCCGCGGCAAAGGCCTTCTCGCTGCCGGTGATGACCACGCAGCCGATGTCGGCATTCGCCTCGAACGCCAGCAGCGCCGCGCCGAGCTCGTCCATCAGTTGATCGTTCAGCGCATTCAGCGCCTTGGGGCGGTTCAGCGTCAGCAGGCCGACGCGGCCCCGGGTTTCGACCAGTACAAACGACTCGCTCATTGAATGTCTCCAGTAATAAGATAGAAGCATGAAAAAATCAGATGCCGCTTTTCCGATACTGTACCGCCTTGCGCCATTCGATCCGGCAGGACACCGCTACCGGATAACCCTAACCGTCGACACGCCTTGCGCCGAAGGCCAGCGCCTGTCGCTGCCGGCGTGGATTCCCGGCAGCTACCTGATCCGCGATTTCTCGCGCCAGATCGAATCGCTGACGGCGCATGCGGGCGCGCGGCGCGTGAATGTCGACAAAATCGACAACCATACCTGGCAGGCCGCGCCGTGCGACGGCCCGCTGCGGATCGAATACGAAGTCTACGCCTGGGACCTGTCGGTACGCGGCGCGCATCTGGACGAAAGCCACGGCTTCTTCAACGGCACCAGCGTGTTCCTGCGCGTGCATGGCCAGGACCATCTGCCCTGCCTGGTGGACCTGGCGCCGCCGCGCGGGCTGGACGGCTGGAAGGTCTATACCAGCCTGCCGGAGGCCCGCGGCCACAAGGGCGCCGCCCGCCGCCACGGCTTCGGCCTGTACCTGGCGCCGGATTACGACGCGCTGATCGACCACCCCGTGGAAATGGGCACGCCGCATGTGGCGACTTTCACCGCCCACGGGGCGGAACACGAACTGGTGTTCACCGGCGTGACGCCGAACCTGGATCTGGCCCGCATCACGGGCGACGTGAAGAAGATCTGCGAAACGCAGATCGAATTCTTCGAACCCCGCACGAAGCGCGCGCCCTTCCTGGACAGCGCCGACCGCTACGTCTTCATGACCATGGTGACGGGCGACGGCTACGGCGGCCTGGAGCATCGCGCCAGCACCGCGCTGATGACCTCGCGCAAGGATCTGCCGGTGCTGGGCCAGCAAGGCCAGGGCGAAGGCTACCGCGGCTTTCTGGGCCTGGTCAGCCACGAATACTTCCATACCTGGAACGTCAAGCGCATCAAGCCGCAAGCCTTTGCGCCCTACCATCTTGACCAGCCCGACCTGACGCGCCTGCTGTGGGTGTTCGAAGGCTTCACGTCCTATTACGACGATCTGCTGCTGTTGCGTTCGGGCACGATCACGCAGTCCGATTACCTGCGCCTGCTGGCCAAGACCATCACCAGCGTGGCTCGCACGCCCGGCCGCGCGAAGCAGTCGGTGGCGGAAAGCTCGTTCGACGCCTGGACGCGCTATTACAAGCAGGACGAGAACTCGCCCAACGCGCTGGTCAGCTACTACACCAAGGGCGCGCTGGTGGCGCTGGGCCTGGACCTGCTGATCCGCCGCGACAGCGCCGGCCGCCATTCGCTGGACGACGTGATGCGCCTGCTGTGGGACCGCTATGGCCGCGACTTCTATCAAGGCAATCCGCAAGGCCTGCCCGAAGACGGCTTGCCTGCGCTGATCCAGGAAGCCACCGGGGTGGACACCCGCCGCTTCATCGCGCGCCACGCCTACGGCACGGCCGATGTGCCGCTGGCCGAACTGCTGGCCGGCCAGGGTTTCACGCTGCAATGGAAGACGGCGGCCAACATCCCGTCGCTGGACGTGCGCACGCGCAAACAGGGCGACTCGCTGGTGCTGGCCACCGTGCTGGAAGGCGGCGCGGGCCACCAGGCCGGCCTGTCGGCAGGCGATGTGCTGGTATCGGTGGATGGCCTGCGGGTGGATGCGCCCGCAGGCCTGGATCTGCTGCTGGCGCAATACCGCCCCGGCGACCGCGTGACGGTGCATGTGTTCCGCCGCGACGAGTTGCGCGCGTTCCGGGCGAAACTGCGCGCGCCCGAAGCGCTGGATTGCGTGCTGACGGTGTAGCGCGGCGGAGTCTCCGGACAAGGGGCCCGCAGGCCCCTTGTTCAATTCAGCTTGGCCCCCGAGACCTCCACTGCTTTTTTCCATGTCTCCAGTTCGCGGTCGATATGGCCGGCGAATTCAGCCGGCGTGGAACCCACGGTTTCATAGCCGTAGCCCGCCAGTTGCTGCTTCAACGCCGGCAGCGCCACCGCGTCGGCGATCGCGCGGCTTAACGCATTGACGACCTCCGGCGGCGTGCCCGCCGGCGCCAGCACCCCGTACCAGCCGTTCACCACGAAGCCCGGCACGCTTTCCGCCACCGTCGGCACGTCGGGCAGCAAGGGCGAGCGGTGTTCGCCCGTTACCGCGATCGCCTTCAGCTTGCCCGCCTGCACCTGCGGCAACGACGTGGAGATGCTGTCGAACATCAACGACACTTCGCCGCCCAGCAAGGCGACGACTGCCGGCCCGCTGCCCTTGTACGGCACGTGCATCATGTCCACGCCCGTCTGGCTCTTGAACATCTCGGCGGCCAGATGGCTGGTGTTGCCGTTGCCTGCCGACGCGAAACTGAGCTTGCCCGGATGGCTCTTGCCGTAGGCGATCAGTTCAGGAATGGTGCTGGCCGGCGTGGACAGCGGCGCCGCCACCAGCATGGGCAACGTCGCCACCAGCGAGACCGGCGCGAAGTCGCGGCGGGTGTCGTAGGGCAAGGACGGATACAGGCTGGGATTGATGGCGTGCGCGGCCAGCACCATCAGCAAGGTGTAGCCGTCGGGTTTGACGCGCGCCAGCTGCGCGGACGCGATGGCGCCGCCTGCGCCCGGCTTGTATTCCAGCACCACCGGCTGCCCCCACTTCTTCTGCAGTTCCGCGCCCAGCGGCCGGGCCAGCATGTCGGCGCTGCCGCCCGGCGGATACGGGATCAGCAGGGTGACGGGCTTGTCGGGATACGCGGGCGCGGCCTGCGCAGCGCCAACGGACAGCGCGCAGAGCGACGCCGCGATCAGAAGGGAACGGATCATCAGAGGTCTCCTTGGCCCGCAGCCGGGCGCAAACCGTCAGGCGTAGCGCGGGGCGCCCGCCGGGTCCAGCACGATCACCCGCGGCGTCGCCGGGAAGTTCAGCGGCGCATCGGTCACGGAACGCAGGAAGGCGGCGCTGATGCCGGCCTTCATGGCGTAGACGTCCAACCCGCCGGGCGTCACGTCCATCACCGCCAAGTCGGTATAGATGCGCGTCACCACGCCCTTGCCGGTCAGCGGATAAGTACATTGCCGCAGTATCTTCGGCGTGCCGTCGCGGCCGCGGTGCTCCATCGTGACCAGCACCTGCTTGGCGCCCACGGCCAGGTCCATCGCGCCGCCCACGGCGGGAATGGCGTCGGCGGCGTCGGTCTTCCAGTTGGCCAGGTCGCCGGACTCCGACACCTGGAAGGCGCCCAGCACCGCGTAGTCCAGATGGCCGCCGCGCATCATCGCGAACGACACGGTGTGCTCGGTGATGGACGCGCCGTCCAGCAGCGTGATCGGCTGGCGGCTGGCGTTGATCAAGTCCGGGTCCACGTTTTCGCCGCTGGCGGCGGGGCCCATGCCCAGGATCCCGTTCTCGCTGTGCAGCAGGATGTCCTTGTCGGTCGGCAGATAATCGCCCACCAGCGTCGGCATGCCGATGCCCAGGTTGACGATGGCGCCGTCGGGGATGTCGCTGGCCAGCAGCTGCGCGATCTGCTGGCGGGTCAAGCCGGTGATGTCTTGCATGTCAGGCCTCCACCCGCACCACGGATTTCACGAAGATGCCCTGCGTCATGACCTGCTCGGGCACGAAGGCGCCCAGCGGTACGACTTCGTCGACCTGCGCGATGGCGTGGCCCGCGGCCATGCACATCACCGGGTTGAAGTTGCGCGCCGCGTGCCGGTACATCAGGTTGCCCCAGCGATCGCCCAAGTGCGCGCGGATCAGCGCGTAGTCGCCGCGCAGCGGATGCTCCAGCACATAGCCCACGCCGTCGATCACTTCCTGATGCTTGCCCGCGGAAAGTTCGGTGCCGTAGCCGGTGGGCGTATAGAACGGCCCCAGTCCGGCGCCGGCGGCGCGCAGCCGTTCGGCCAGCGTGCCCTGCGGCACGCATTCCAGCGCCACCTCGCCGGCGCGGAATGCGCGTGCGAAGGCGTCGGAATTGGGCGGACGCGGATGCGAGCAGATGATCTTGCGGACCTGCTTGCGGATCAGCAGCGCGGCGATGCCGCGTTCGAACGTGCCCGCGTTGTTCGAGATGATGGTCAGGTCGCGGCGCCCCGATTCCGCCAGGCATTGCAGCAGTTCGTAGGGCACGCCCGCTTCGCCGAAGCCGCCCACCAGCACGGACGCGCCGTCGGGGATGGCCGCCACGGCCTCGGCCATGGATGCTTGAATCTTGTCGATCACTTATTGCTCCTGCGCCAGTCCGGCCGTGTCCACGATCTGTTTCCAGCGGGCGCGCTCCTCGCCGATGAACGCGGTGAACTCGGCCGGCGTGTTGCCGCCCGCCTGTCCGCCCATGGCCTTGAAACGCTCGCTGATTTCAGGGCTTCTCACGACGTCGCGCGTTGCCTCGTAAAGCTTGCCGATGACCTCCGGCGGCGTGCCGGCAGGAGCGACCAGGCCGAACCAGGCGGTCACCACCATGTCCTTCACACCCGCTTCGGCCATGGTCGGCACGTCAGGCAGTTCGGCCAGGCGGTGGTCGCTGGTGACGGCCAGCGCGCGCAGCTTGCCGGACTGGATGAACGGCATCGAACTGGGCAGGTTGTCGATCATGAAGGTGAACTGCTGGCCCAGCAGCGCGGCGACCGCGGGGCCCGCGCCCTTGTAGGGCACGTGCGTGCCGGGAATGCCTGCGCGCTGCTTGAAGAGTTCCGCCGACAGGTGCGGCGACTGGCCCGAGCCGGAGCTGCCGAACGACACCTTGGCCGGGTCGCGCTTGGCCAGGGCCAACAGGTCGGCGACGGACCGGGCGGGCGAGGCTTCGTTCACGACCAGCACGTTGGGCACTGAAATCACCAGCGTCACCGGCGCGAAGTCGGCGGGCTTGTAAGGCAGCGTCTTGTACAGCGCGTAGTTGATCGCGTTGGGGCCGATGTTGCCCATCAGCAAGGTGTAGCCGTCGGGTTTGGCGCGCGCCATCGCCTGCGCACCGATGATGCCGGCGGCGCCCGCGCGGTTCTCGACGATGACCTGCTGCCCGAGCTTGGCGCCCAGCTTGTCGGCGATCAGCCGCGCGGAGATGTCGGTGGTGCCGCCGGGCGCGGCCGGGATGATGAGGGTGATCGGCCGCTCGGGCCAGGCGGCATGGGCCTGGCTTGCCAGGGCGAATGCCATCGCGCCGGCAGCCAGCCAGCGATGCGCGTGCAACATGCTTGTCTCCCGACGTGATCATTGATTGATCAACTTGTGGAGACAGAGTGTGTGCGCCGCGCGGGCAAATGCCTATTCTGCAATCTGGAGGGCGGCCTTCGCCTGAGGTGAACGCCGCCCTCCTTTGGCGCTAGGGCTGGCGGCGGATGACGCTATTGGCGTACATCGGGCCTTGCACCAGATGGCCGGTCATGACGTTGGTCTGATAGCGCTGCACGACGCCGCCCAGCGTCGCGGGGTCCAGCAGCGCGCGCATCGTCGCGAAGCCTGCCGAGTCCACGCGCGCCGGCGCGCGGCCCTTGGGATACAAGGCACGCTTGCTGTCTTCCATCGGCGCTTGCAGCACGCCGCCGCTGGCGGTCAGGTCCAGCACCAGCTTGCCGTCGCGCACCCGCGCCGACCCGGAGGCGCCCAGCTCGGCGTCGTCCAGCAGCAGGCTGCCGGTCAGCGCGTAGTCGCCCGAAGGCAGCGGCTGCACGAAGAGGCGCAAGGTGTAGGGCGGGTCGCCGTTGCCGTCATCGATCGTCCAACGGTACTCGCCGGCGGACAAGGCGGCGGCGGTCGCCGCCGCCTGCGGGGCGGGCGCTGTCGTTGCGGCATGCGCCGGCAGGCCTGCGCACAGCACAACGCTGAAGGCGGCGGCGCGCAGCGCCTGTTGTAAGGAAATCTTCATCGTTCTTCTCCTGGGGTTCAATCAATACTTGACGCGCATGTTCAGCATGACGCTGCGCGGTTCGCCATAGGCGTTGCCCATGTCGGCGTTGCCCAGCCGCTGGTAATAGACCTTGTCGAACAGGTTGTTCACGTTCAGGCCCAACGACACGTGATCGCTCACGCGGTAGCCGATGCGTGCGTTCCAGATGGCGTAGCCGCCCTGCGACACGCGCACCGAACTGCCGCTGACCGGGCCTTGCACGGCGCTTTCGGTGTAGACGCCGCTCTTCACGTTGACGCCGCCGCCGACGCTCCAGCGGTTCCATTGGCTGGGCAACCGATACGTCGTCCATAGCTGGAAGATGTGCTTGGGCGTGAAGGTGCGGAACGGCGCGCCGCCGTTCTCCGCGTCTTTCAGATAGCGCGTGGTGTTGAAGGTGTAGCCGCCCGACACTTCCCAGCCCGGCGCCAGCCGACCGGAAACCTCGGCCTCGATGCCCTGGCTGCGCACCTGCCCGCTGGCCTGGTAGCAGCAATCGCCCACTTCCGGATAGTTGGGGTCGCTTTGCGCGCGGTTGCGTTCGGTGATGCGGAACAGCGCGAACGAGGTGTTCAGGCGCCCGTCCAGCCATTCGCTCTTCACGCCGGCTTCGTAGTTCGACCCCACCACGGGCGGCAGCGAACCGCCGTCGGCGGTGCGTAGATCGCTTTGCACGCGGAAGATGTCGGCGTAGCTGGCGTAGGCGCTCCAGTGGTCATCGATGTCGTAGACAAGGCCCGCATACGGCGTCATCCGGCCGTGTTCGGTGACGGCCGGGGCGGCCACGTCCGTCATCAGGTTTTCGCTCTGCGTGCGCCACCAGCTCATGCGCGTGCCCAGCACCAGGGTCAGCGGGTCGGCCACTTTCAGGCGGGCCATCGCGTAGACGCCGGACTGCCGCGTCTTGACGTCGCTTTGGCTGCCCCATTGCGGATCGGCCGGCTCGGGATAGTCGCGGACGTCGTAGTGGAAGACGTCCACCAGCTGCGGCGGGAAGCCCGGCAGCGAATAGGCGTTGTATGAGCGCGCGCTGCGGTCGTACCAATTGCCGCCGACGACGAGCTCATGGCGCCGGCCCAGCGCTTCGAACGCGCCCGTCACCATCAGGTCGATGCCCAACTGCCGGTTGCGGTACTGGTTGCCGCCGCCGTACAGGCGCGGGCCCATGCCGGTTGCGCGGTCCACGGCGCCGCGCACGTAGGCGTACTTCAACTTGCTGGTCTCTTCGGCCTGGTTGACGTTGAGTTTGACCGTCCAGTCCGACGAAAACCGGTGCGCCAGTTCCGCGAAGATCTGCGTGTTCTCGAAGTCCCAGCGGTTCCAATCGGCGCCCAGGTAGGTGCCGCGCGTCAATCCAAGATCGCCGCCGTCCTTATAGCGCGGCATCTGCATCATGAACGGCAGCCAATCGCGCTGCTGATAGCTGCCGCCCAGCGTCAACAGCGTGTCCGGCGTCAGGTCGGCTTCCAGGATGCCGTAGTAGGCCTGCTTCTGCGAGTTGGCGACGTCGTAGAAATACTTGCGGTCTTCATAGGCCGCGGCCACGCGCCCCCGCACCGAGCCGGATGCGTTCAGCGGCGACGACACGTCCGCTTCGCCGCGATAGTTGTCCCAGGAACCGGCGCTGGCCGCCCCCGAGAACTGGAATTCTCGCGTGGGCCGTTTGCGGACCAGGTTGATCACACCGCCCGGCTGGCCGGCGCCGTTGAACAAGCCGGCGGCACCCCGCAGCAGTTCCACGTGGTCGAACATGAACAGGTCGGGCTGCGCCCAGGACGCGCCGCCCGTCTGCATGGGCACGCCGTCGTACTGGAAGTATTCGATCTGGAAGCCGCGCGAATAGAACTGCGGAATGGCCGCCGTGGCCGCCAGGTCGGTGGTGATACCGGGGGTCTGCGCCATGGCGTCTTCCAGCGACGTCATGTTCTGGTCTTCGATGCGTTGCCGCGTAATGACCGACACCGATTGCGGGATCTCGCGCAGCGACAGCGGCAGTTTGCCGCCGATCGTGACGCTGGGCGCGGTGTAGGACGCGCTGCTTTCGGTCACGCCGGCTTCCTCGCCCCGCACCGTCACCGGCGCCAGCGTGGTGGCGTCCGGCGCCGTCTGCGCCGAGGCCGCCCCCGCGGCCAGGCCGAACATCATGGCGCCGCGTCCCAGCCAGACCGCGCGGCCCATGCGCGCCCCGCCCTGCCGGGCCCGCCGGCCCCCACCTGTCTTGATACCCACAATTCCCTCCGACGATCCGTCTTCAAATAAGACTGATAATCATCTTCAACAAGAGAAAAGCGGGCAATCGGAAAGGCTTTCGATTTCCGGACTAAGGCTTTCGAATTTCGGCGGACGCCTCCTGCAAGGCCGCCCACAAGCGGTTCGCGACCGGCCCCTGAGGACGGTCGCCGCGCCGGGCGGCCACCAGTTCCTCGACGCTGCCGGGCAGATGGCGGCTGGCGATCGACACCAGCCGGCCGTCGCGCAGTTCGTCTTCGATCAGGAAGCGCGGCAGATGGCCCCAGCCCATGCCTTGCAGGATGACGTCCTTCTTCATGAGCTGGTCGGGCACCGTGCATTGCGGGGCGCCGTCGACCATGAAGTAATCGCGCGGCGGGGTATGGCGGGCCGTGTCGCGCATCACGCATTGCGTGGCCTCGCGCAATTGCCGCAAGCTGACGGCGCGGCCGCGCGCGGCAGGCAGGAACCCGGGCGCCGCCACGGGCACGAAGGGCACCTTGGCCAGGTCCAGCCATTCGATGTGCGGATCCTGCTTGTCCACGCGGTGCAGGATCAGGTCCGCGTCGCCATCCAGCAGGCGCTCCATCGGCCCGCCGACGGCTTCGAAATGCAGATGCAGGCGCGTGCCGGGGCATTGCGCCGAAAAGCGGTTCAGCACCGCAAGCATCCACGGCCGCGGGCACAGGTCCCCGATCACCACGCGCAGGTCGCTTTCCTCGCCCATCGCCAATTGCGCGGCATGGGTGCGCAGGCCTTCCAGTTCGCGCAGCAGGCCTTGGGCGCGCCGATGAAAGGACTGCCCCGCAGGCGTCAGCCGCACGCGATAGCCGCTGCGGTCCAGCAAGGCCAGGTCCAATTGGCGCTCCAGCTTGGCCACGGCCGCGAACACCGCGGGATGCGAACGATGCAGCGCCGTGGCGGCAGCCTGGAAGCCGCCGGCCCGCGCCACGGCGTCGAAGCACTGCAGATCATGCAGGGTGAAGTCGCTCACGCGGGTCTCCAGGTTTCGTTTTTCTGACAATGAAGGTCCAAACTTTGTAATGTCTTCCGGATCGGCGCGCAACTACGATTCGCCTCATCCCACCCGAACAGGCAGATCCGCCATGCAAGACCTTTCATTCTTCACCACCGGCGACGGCGTGCGCATCGCCTACCGCATCGACGGCGACGCCCGCCTGCCCGTGCTGGTGCTGTCCAATTCCATCGGCACCACGCTGCATATGTGGGACGGCCAGATCCCCGCGCTGTCGCGGCACTTCCGCGTGCTGCGCTACGACACCCGCGGCCATGGCGCGTCCGGCGTGCCGGCGGGCGCGTACTCGATGGACCGGCTGGGCCGCGACGTCATTGAGCTGCTGGACGGCCTGGACATCCCGCGCGCGCATTTCCTGGGCCTGTCGCTGGGCGGATTCATTGGGCAATGGCTGGGCGTGCATGCGTCGGAACGGCTCGACCGCCTGATCCTGGCCAATACCTCGGCCTACCTGGGCCCCGTGCCGCAATGGGACGAACGCATCGCGGCCACGCTGTTGGCGCCCGACATGACGGCCGCCACGGAGATGTTCCTGGGCAACTGGTTCCCCGCCCGCATGCTGCAAGCCGGGGGCCCCGTCATCGACGCGTTCCGCGACGCGCTGATGGCCACCGACAAACACGGCCTGGCGGGCGCGTTCGCGGCAGTGCGCGACACGGACCTGCGGCGCACCATCGCGCTGATCACGGCGCCGACCCTGGTTATTTCGGGGCGCGACGATACGGTGACGGCCGCCAGCCACGGCGCAGCCATCGCGGCCACGGTGCCGGGCGCGCGACTGCTGGAGCTGCCGGCGGTGCACCTGTCGAACATCGAACAGCCCGAGGCATTCATGGACGCGGTGCTGCGATTCCTGCTGCCTCGCTGAAGCGCCCGCGCCGCAATCAGCGCAAAGCGCTGGGGCTGGCGTTGAAGCGGCGGCGGAACGCCACCGAAAAGTGCGCGGGCGCATAACCCACGTGCCAGGCGGCTTCGGACACGCTCAGGCCGCCGTTCAGGATCAGGTCGCGGCCGCGCAACAGCCGCGCCTCTTGCACGCAGCGCGCCATGCTCAGGCCGAATGCGCGCTTGAAGGCCTGTTCAAGCTTGCGGGTGTGCAGGCCGAAATCGCGCGCCAGTTCCGATGCTGCGGGCGGTTGGCGCAAATTGGCCAGCAAGCGGCGGCGGGCTTCATGCGCCGCGTCCAGTTCTCGCGCCATGCCGTTGGCGGGGTCGGCAGGCAAGGCTCCGCTGCGCGTGGCTTGCGCCAGCGCCATGGCGGCCAGTTCCAGCCCCTTTGCCGCCAGATACAGGCGGCGGGCCGCCCCCTCGAAGGCGCAAACGCGCACCTGGTCGGCGATACGGCGCGCATCGCGCCCGGCGGTTCCATGCCAGACGACGGGTTCGCCCGACGGCTGCCCCGGCGCGAGTTGCTTGAAGAAGTCGGGTTCCAGTCCCAATTCCGACCATAACGCCGTCTCCGGCAAGCTGACCATCGCGTACTGCTGGTCCACCCCCGCCTCGAAGGCGTCCGCGCCTTGCGCCGGCCCGGTGTTCCACGCCAGGAGCAGGGAGGGGCCCTGCAGGCGCAACGCGGTGCGGTCTTCGATCCGGCTCTGCACCTGGCCGTCAAGCATGATGACCTTCAGGCCGCGATGCAGCGATTCGTCGCGCCATCGGGTCGCATTGCGGCGGAACACGCCCGCATGCAGGGCGATCCCGCCCGGCTGGCTGAATGCCGCGTCAACGCGGTGGTGTTCGGCGGCGGCGCGCAGGGAAGGCATGGACGGACCCGGATTTTATTTGAGAATAATTATTATTACCCAAATTGAACCCGCCTGTCCGGCCGACGGGCCGACGGCTTATTCCCCTGCCCGTTCCCAGCGCCGCTGGATGGCCTTGGCCGCCACCACGCCATCCGCCATGGACGTGACGACGCAAGGATGCATGCGGTGCGCCACTTCGCCCACGGCGTAGATGTCCGGCACGCTGGTTTCGGCCGTGGCGAAATCCGTGCGGATGTAGCCGCGGTCGTCGCGGGCCAGCCGCAACCCGTCGGCGAAGGCGGCTTGCGGCTCCCAGCCGTAGAAGACCAGGATCAGGTCGTACTGCTGGCCGTCCACGCTGCGCCGGGCGGGATCCACCAGGTACGGCCCGATGCGCACGCCTTCGCGGCCAGCGCGCGTCACCCATTGCTGCTGGGCGCGGACGCTGCGGGCGTACAGGTGCACGGCGCGGGCGCCGCGGTTGCGCACATAGACGTAGTTCTCGAACGCGTTGTCGCCCCCGCCCAGCACCGCCACCGACAGGCCCGAGTAGTCCTGCGCCACGATGGGGGAGCCCGGGCCGATCAGCACGCCGGGCCACGACGCGCCCGGCGGGTGGTCCGGCAGGCCCTTGGCGCGCACACCCGAAGCGATCACCAGGGTGCGTCCGCGCACCTGGGTCTGGCTGCCGTCCAGGCCGGTCAGGGTGGCCTGGATGCCGCCCTTGCAGGGCAGCACGCCGGACACCCGGGTTTCCAGGCGCAGCGGCACGCCGGCCGCCCGCACGCTGGCGTCGATGTTGGCCGCCACCTGCTGGCCGGTCACCCCGGGCAGCACCGCGATCCAATCGTCGGCGAACGGATTGTCATTGCCCAGGCCGCCCAGGCGGGCGCCGGCTTCGACCAATAGCGGGGACAGACCCAGCCTGGCCAGCCACAACGCGCAGGAAGCGCCGGCCGGGCCGCCGCCTACAATGACCGCATCGTGCAACTGTTGCATTTCACCCCTTATTGACTGCGCCGGCATCGTCCGCGACGCCCGGACATGGCCGAATTGTAGCCAGCGCGCCGGCCCCGGCCCGCTGTCGCCTTACAATTCCGGCTGTCCCACCCAGGTTTCCATCATGCCCACACGCCGCATCATCCTTTCCGGGCTTGCGCTCGACGCCCGCATCGGCATCCTCGAACACGAGCGACGCGCCACCCAGCCTTTGCACGTCGACGCCGAATTCGACGTGGACATCCAGCGTTCGGTCGACGACCACGACATCCACAGCGTGCTGGATTACCGCCGGTTGCGCGAGGCCATCGTCGAGGAATGCACGCAGGCGCATGTGAACCTGATCGAAACCCTGTCCGAACAAGTCGCCGCGCGCCTGCTGGCCGACTTCCAGGAAATCCGCTCGCTGCGCCTGCGCATCAGCAAGCCCATGGCCTTTTCCGACTGTGCGGCGGTGGGCGTGGAAATACAGATCACGCGTTGACCATGAACGATATCGCTCCCCCTATCCGCTTCCGTACCGAAGCCGAAGAGAATGTAGCCCCCACGCTGCGCGCACAAGATGCGCTTGCTGCCCCCCAAGGGGGCTCTCCCCCCTTGGGGCGGCCCGACGGGGAGACGGCCCCCACGCCGCGCGCAAAAGATGCGCTTGCTGCGGAGAAGGCCCGCCACGAAGGCAACAAGCTGACCAAGCGCCTGGCCCGCGAGACCACGCGCGCACTGTCCGACTACAACATGATCGGCGAAGGCGACCGCATCATGGTCTGCCTGTCGGGCGGCAAGGACTCCTATGCGATGCTGGACATCCTGCTCCAGCTGCAAAAGCGCGCGCCGTTCAAGTTCGAGCTGATCGCGGTCAACCTGGACCAGAAGCAGCCTGACTTCCCCGACCACATCCTGCCCCAATACCTGAAAGAACTGGGCGTGCCCTTCCACATCGAGACGCAGGATACGTATTCCATCGTCACGCGCGTGCTGGAAGAAGGCAAGACGATGTGCTCGCTCTGTTCGCGCTTGCGCCGCGGCATCCTGTACCGCGTCGCCTCCGAACTGGGCGCCACCAAGATCGCGCTGGGCCACCACCGCGACGACATCCTGGCCACGTTCTTCCTGAACCTGTTTTACGGCGGCAAGGCCAAGGGCATGCCGCCCAAGCTGGTGTCCGACGACGGCCGCCACACGGTGATCCGCCCGCTGGCCTATGTGGCCGAGACGGACCTGATTGCCTACGCCGAACTCAAGCAATTCCCCATCATCCCGTGCAACCTGTGCGGCTCGCAGGAAAACCTGAAGCGCAAGGAAGTGGGCCGGATGCTCAAGGATTGGGACAAGCAGCACCCGGGCCGTTCGTGGAACGTGTTCAACGCGCTGTCGCGCGTGGTGCCGTCGCATCTGATGGACCGCGACCTGTTCGACTTCGTGGGCCTGAAGCCCACCGGCGTGCCGGACGCCAACGGCGACACGGCGTTCGACGCGGTGGACCCCGACGAGGACGGCGACGACGCTTGCGGCGATACGCCGGAGGCGCTGGAGCCGGGCGCGATCGTCGAAAAGAAAGTGGTGTTCACGCGCGGTTGACGCCGGGCGGGACGAATAAAAAAGGGGTTGCGTGAGCAACCCCTTTTTTTCGGCCATTCGCGCTACGCGTTCAGCACCCGGATCGGCTTGCCCGCCTGGAACGCCTTCACGGCTTCCAGCGCGTTCTGGTAGAACGCCTCGAAGTTCTCGCGGCTGACGTAGCCCAGGTGCGGGGTCAGGATCACGTTGTCCAGGTCGCGCACGGTGTCGGTGGGCGACAGCGGCTCTTCCGCGTACACGTCCAGGCCAGCGCCCGCGATGCGGAACTTCACCAGCGCGTCCATCAGCGCGTCCTGGTCCACCAGGCCCGCGCGCGACGTGTTCACCAGATAGGCGGAGGGCTTCATCGCGGCCAACGCAGCGGCGTCGACCACGTGACGGCTGCGGTCCGACAGGATCAGGTGCAGGCTCACGACATCGGAGGTCGCGAAGAGCTCGTGCTTGTCCACCCGCTTGACGCCGGCGGCCTCGGCGCGCTCGTCCGTCAGGTTGGGGCTCCAGGCCACCACGTCCATGCCGAAGGCCTGGCCCACCTTGGCCACGGCGGCGCCCAGCTTGCCCAGGCCCAGCACGCCCAGGCGCTTGCCGGCCAGGGGCTCGGGCATGGCCGTTTGCCACATGCCGCGGCGCATGGCCGCGTCTTCGGCGGGCAGATGCTTGAACAGGCCCAGGATATGCGCCCAGGCCAGTTCGGCCGTGGCGGTGTTGGCGTCCGCGCTGCCGGGCGCGCCGCAGACAGCGATGCCCTGCGCGGTGCAGGCCGGCATGTCGATGGCGTTGTTGCGCATGCCGGTCGTGACCAGCAGGCGCAGCTTGGGCAGCGCGCGAATGCGTTCGGCGGGGAACGGCGTGCGCTCGCGCATGGCCACGATCACGTCGAAAGGCTCAAGCGTGGGCTCGACCTGTTCGTCCGGGATGAAGTTGTTGAAGATCTGCACCTCGGCGTCGCCGCCCAGCGAGGTCCAGTCCGCATAGCGCCGGGCTACGTCGTGGTAATCGTCGAGAATTGCGATTTTCAAGTGTTGTCTCCGGGTGGCGTGGCGCTTGCCGCGCCAGCCAACCCGGCCGGCGCGCGCGGCGCCGGTCAGTTCAAACGGGCTTTGAGTTGGTCCAGCGGGATCGCGCCGCTGACGCGCGACCCGTCGGCGAAGAACAACGTAGGCGTGCCGCGCACCATCAACTGGTGGCCCAGGGCCAGCAGCTTGTCTTCGGGCACGTCGCAGCTGGCGGTAGCCGGCTTCTTGCCGCGCACCATCCAGTCGTCCCAGGCGCGGCCCTGGTCTTTGGCGCACCAGACGTCACGCACCTTGTCCTTGGAGTCCGGCGACAGGATCGGGTACATGAAGGTGTAGACGGTGACGTTGTCCAGGTCTTCCATCGTCTTGCGCAACTGCTTGCAATAGCCGCAATTGGGGTCTTCGAAAATCGCGACCTTGCGCGAGCCGTCGCCCTTGACCTGCTTGATGGCCAGCTCCAGCGGCAGCTGGTCGAACGAGACGGCGCTGAGCTTTTCCTGGGATTCGCGGGTGACGTCGCGGCGCGTCATCGCGTCGATCAACGGCCCTTCCATGACCCAGGTGACTTTTTCATCCGTGTAGATCAGGTCCATGCCCAACTGCACTTCGAACAGGCCATAGGGCGTGCGGCGCACGGTCGTCACGTCCATGCCGGTGAAGCGCTGCTGGAAACGTTCTTTGACGGCATCCGCCACCGGGTCGATCTGCGTGGTCGACACGCTTTTTTCGCCCTTGCCCGGCTGGCCGACGGACTCCGTGGACACGGACTTGTCGCCCTTGGCGGGCGCTTGCGCCAGCGCCGTGGCGGACAACCCCAGGCCACCGGCCAGGAAACAAGCCGCCAGGGTGGCGGAGATGCGGAAGTTCATCAGTACTCCTGTACTTATCGTGTTCTTTGGAAGCAAGCGTAACGCATCCCGGGGGTGCCGGCGGGGACGGGTCCGAACGCAACGCGTATGCGTGTCAGACTGCCGCCACCCGGCAAGGTTCAACGGCATGCCCAGCAGATTCAATTGGCCGATGCGCCGGCGATCAGGCGGCGCTTCACCAGCGGCGCCTTTTCGACCCAGAGCATGCCGGCGTTGCGCAGCCACACCAGCGGCGTGGCGCGCGAGGCGAACAGCTTGTGCAGGCCGTCGGTGGCCAGGCGCATGGCCAGCACCGGTTCGGCGCGCGCGCGCTGGTAGCGGTGCAGCACCCGGAGGTCGCCCGCCGCACGGTAGGGTTCGCGGCCGGCCACCGTGCGGGCCAGCGCTTCGACGTCGCCCAGGCCCAGGTTCAGGCCCTGTCCCGCCAGCGGGTGCAGGCGGTGCGCCGCGTCTCCGGCCAGCGCGATGCCGGGCGCCACCATCTGGGCGCGTTCCAGCGTCAGCGGGAAACCGTGCAGCGTGCTGCGGACCTTCAACCGGCCCAGGCGGCCCTCGGAGGCCTCGGCCAGCAGGCTTTCCAGCTTGGCGGCCTGCGCCTCGGGCGGCAGCGCCAGCAGGGCCTGCGCCGGCTCGGTCCGCATGGACCAGACCATCGAGACTTGCGGGCCATCCGCGGTGTCGGGCAACGGCAGCAGCGCCAGCACGCCGTCGTCGCGGAACCATTGGATGGCCGTGCCTTGATGGGCGCGTTCGGCGTCCAGATGCACGACGAGGCCCGTGTCGTCATAGGACACGGCGTCGTGCTTCATGCCGGCCGCCGTGCGCAGCGGCGAGGCCGCGCCGTCCGCGCCCACGAACAGTTCGGCCTGGATGCGCGCACCGCTTTCGGTATCGACGGCGCCATCCTGGTAGCCCGTGCAGCGGTCTTCCAGCCAGGGGATGCCGAACATCCGCACCGCCTGGATCAGCACGCGCTCGATTTCGCCGGATTCGACGATCCAGGCCAGTTGCGGCAGCGCCGCCTGCCAGGCGTTCAGGTTGACCTGCCCGTCGGCGTCGCCATGGATCTCCATGGCTTCGACCGGCATCAGCCGGGACGCGGGCATGGCGTCCCACACGCCCAGCTCGGCCAGAAAACGCTGGCTGGCGGGCGAAATGGCATAGACCCGCGGGTGGTAGCGGTTGGGATCGGCGGCAGCAACTGCCGTGCGCGGCGCCAGGACGGCGACGCGCTGGCCACGGCGCGCCAGCGCCAGGGCCGTGGACAGGCCGACGATGCCGGCCCCGCAAACGACGATTTGATGGCTCATCTTGCCGAAGGCTCCCCGGCTTGCTTGGGCCACAGCACCCACATCTGGCCCCGTTGTTTCATGCGGCCCGCCTGCTGGCCGGCCTCTTCGCCGTAACCCCAGTAGAAGTCGGCCCGCGCGGCGCCGCGGATGGCCGTGCCCGTGTCCTGGGCGAACACCAGCCGCTGCAGCGGGCGGTCGGAGGCCGGGAACGTGGTGGCCAGATACACCGGCGTGCCCAGCGGCACGAAGGTGGCGTCGACCGCCACCGAACGCTTGGGCGCCAGCGGGATCGCGTAAGCGCCCTTCGGCCCTTGTTCGGGATCGATGACCGGCTCTTCGCGGAAGAAGACGACCGCCGGATTGGCGTTCAGCATTTCCTGCACGCGCTTGGGATTGCGCTGGGCCCAGGCGCGGATGTTCTGCATGGACGCCTGGTCGGCGGTCAGTTCGCCGCGGTCGATCAGCCAGCGGCCGATGGACACGTAGGGCTGGCCGTTGTGGTCGGCGTAGGCCACGCGAATGGTCTTGCCGGTGTCGGGGCCGTCGGTCAGCTGCACGCGGCCCGAACCCTGCACCTGCAGGAAGAAGTTGTCGACGGGGTCGTCCACCCACACCACCACGGGCGGGCGGCGGCCGGACGACTCGATCGCGGCGCGGGTGTCGTAGGGCACGACCCGCTTGCCTTCCAGCTTGCCGCGCACGCGCTTGCCGGCCAGGTCCGGATAGATCGACCCGAGGTCGATCGTCAGCAGATCGGCGGGCACCGCGTACAGCGGCCACTGGTAGTTGCCGCCCTGGCGGCGCGAGCCGCGCACCAGGGGTTCGTAGTAGCCGGTGACGGTATTGGCGGCTGGCTTGCCGTCCGCCGCGTTCAGGCGCCACGGCTGCAGATAGGTCTGCAGGAAGCGGCGCACGGCTTCGCCGTCGCCCGCGGCCGGCGCCCGGGACGGGTCGACGGCGGCGGCGCACACCGGCTGCCAGGCACGCGGCGTGGCGCGCGCAGGCGCGGCCAGGTTGCCGCTGGTCGGCCGCATCAAACCGCGGCAGTTGCGCAGGAACAGCGGCCAGAACTGCGTCAGGTCGTCGGTGGACCAGCCCGGCATCTCGGACCAGGTCCCGGGTTTGAACTTGCCCGCCAAGGCGCGCGGCGGGGTATCCGGCAGCGCCGACAGCGAAGGCACCACCAGGGGGCCGTCAGCTGCGGGGACGCGCGTGCCGGGCAGGCTGCCCGATTCGCCGGATTCAGGGGGAACGTCCGAGGGCGTGGAACATGCCGCCAGCAGGACCGACAGCACGGACAGGCTAAGAATGCGCTTCATGAGCAGAGGAGAAAAACGGGGCAACGGGCCGGGCCATTCAGTGCAGGGTGCGCGGCATGGCCAGGACGAATTCGGAGATCGGCACTTCGAACGGAATCCCGTTCTCGCCGACGCAGTGGTAGGTGCCGCGCATCGTGCCCACGGGGGTGGGCAGGGGACAGCCGCTGGTGTATTCGAAGGTCTCGCCGGGCGCCAGCAGGGGCTGCTGCCCCACGATGCCCAGCCCGCGCACTTCCTGCACCCGCTGGTTGCCATCGGTGATGACCCAGTGGCGGCTGATCACCTGGGCGGGATGTTCGCCGGTATTGGTGATGCGCACGGTATAGGCGAACACGAATTGCTGTTCGCCCGGATCGGACTGTTCTGGCACGAAGCGCGGAGAGACAGAGACGCTCAGGTCGTAAGGTTTCACAGTCCTTCCCTGTGTGGCTGGGCGCGGGGGCCGGGTGACGGCGCCGGACGCTTGCAAGACGCAGTTTTCGGACCCGCGGGACCGGGCTGTTCCCGATATCGCGCCTCAAACTGCAATAATGGCACATTATGCCCTTCCCGACCCCGAACATCATGTCATCCTCCACGGCCTCCACCCGCATCACCCCCAGCATCCTGTCGGCTGACTTCGCCCGCCTGGGCGAGGAAGTCCGCAACGTCGTCGCCGCCGGCGCCGACTGGATCCACGTGGACGTGATGGACAACCACTATGTCCCCAACCTGACCATCGGCCCGATGGTGTGCGCGGCGATCCGCCCCCACGTCCAGGTGCCGATCGACGTGCACCTGATGGTCGAACCGGTGGACGACCTGGTGCCGATGTTCGCCAAGGCCGGCGCCGACTACATCAGCTTCCACCCGGACGCCAGCCGCCACGTGGACCGCACGCTGTCGCTGATCCGCGAAAACGGCTGTAAAGCCGGTCTGGTGTTCAACCCCGCCACGCCGCTGACCTATCTGGACTACGTCATGGACAAGATCGACCTGATCCTGATCATGTCGGTGAACCCGGGCTTCGGCGGCCAGAGCTTCATCCCCGGCGCGCTGACCAAGCTGCGCGAAGCGCGCGCAAGGATCGACGCCTGGATGCAGGCCGGCGGCCAGGAAATCGTGCTGCAAGTGGACGGCGGCGTCAAAATCGACAACATCGCCGAGATCCGCCGCGCGGGCGCGGACACCTTCGTGGCCGGTTCGGCCATTTTCGGCAAGCCCGACTACGCCGGCATCATCACGTCCATGCGCGAGCAGATCGCCATCGGCGAAACCACCGCCATCTAAGGGCAAGGACCGACATGACCGCTTTCCGCGCTGCGCTGCTCGACCTGGACGGCACCTTGCTGGACTCCATCCCCGACCTGGCCTTCGCGGCCAACGCCATGCGCGTGGAGCTCGGCATGACCGCGCTGCGCGAAGACGTGGTGGCCACCTTCGTGGGCAAGGGCGTGGACAACCTGGTCCGCCGCAGCCTGGCGGGCAGCCTGGACGCGGCCGACCCGTCGGCCGACGCCTTCGACCGGGCCCGCGAGGCCTTCTACCGCCATTACCACCTGGTCAACGGCGAACGCGCCCAGGTCTACCCCGGCGTCATCGACGGCCTGAAGCACATGCGCGACCAGGGCCTGAAGCTGGCCGTCGTCACCAACAAGCCCACGGAGTTCACGCTGCCGCTCTTGCAGCGCACCGGCCTGGCGGGCTTTTTCGACGCGGTCGTCTGCGGCGACACCTGCGCGCGCCGCAAGCCCGACCCCGACCAGGTGCTGCACGCCTGCGAACTGCTGGGCGTGGCCGTGACCGAAGCCGTGACCATCGGCGACTCGATCAACGACGCGCAAGCCGGCCGCACCGCCGGCACACAGGTGCTGGTCGTGCCTTACGGTTACAACGAAGGCCGTGACGTGCGCGAACTGGATGTCGATGGTATAGTGGACACGCTAGTCGACGCCGCACAGTGGGTGGCGCTCTGGAACCAAAACCAGAACGCCGCGAAAACCGCCTCCTGAAACGGAGCCCCCGCCACCCGACTAACCCTGAATTCTCAAAGACTTACCCCGGATCAATGAACGCTTACCCCCAGAACCAAATGCTCGGCGCCTCGTGGCGCTGGTGGCGTTTGTCTTCCGGGTGGCGATGATCCCTCCCGGCCCTGGACGCGTATGCCGCCTAGTGCCGTAGCTGTGTAAACACAGAGCCAAGCCCGGAACCAGTAACCTGGACCGGGCTTTTTTGTTGTGCGCCCGGTCTGAAAGCAAACACCCCATCGCTTACGAGACCCCGACATGACCGAAATCGAATTCAAGGCCCTCGCCGCGCAAGGCTACAACCGCATCCCGCTGGTCGCCGAGACCTACGCCGACCTGGACACGCCGCTGGGCATCTACCTGAAGCTGGCGCACGCGGGCCCGCTGGCCGGCCGCATGACCTGCCTGATGGAGTCGGTGGTGGGCGGCGAGCGCTTTGGCCGCTATTCCTTCATCGGCCTGCCCGCCCGCACGGTGATCCGCGCCAGCGGCACCCTGACGGAAGTGCTGCACGACGGCCAGGTCGTGGAAACGCATGAAGGCGATCCGCTGGCGTTCATCGAGCAGTACCAAGGCCGTTTCAAGGTCGCCCTGCGTCCGGGCATGCCGCGCTTCTGCGGCGGCCTGGCCGGCTACTTCGGGTACGACACGGTGCGCCACATCGAGCCGTGCCTGGGGCCGGCCGTCAAACCGTTCCCGGCCGGCATGGAAGGCGGCACGCCCGACCTGATGCTGATGCACGTGGACGAACTGGTCATCGTGGACAACCTGGCCGGCCGCATCTACCTGATGGTCTACGCCGACCCCAGCCAGCCCGAATCCTACAGCCGCGCCCAGCAGCGCCTGCACGACCTGCGCGCCCGCCTGCGACGCCCGGTGGAAATCCCGTACAGCCACGCCAGCATGCAGACCGAAGAGCGGCGCGACTTCAAGAAGGAAGACTATCTGGCGGCCGTGCACCGCGCCAAGGAACACATCGCCGCCGGCGACCTGATGCAAGTGCAGGTCGGCCAGGTCATCGCCAAGCCCTTCCGCGATTCTCCGCTGTCTCTCTACCGCGCCCTGCGGTCATTGAACCCCTCCCCCTACATGTACTTCTGGAACTTCGGCGACTTCCAGGTCGTGGGCGCATCGCCCGAGATCCTGGTGCGCCAGGAACGCGTGGTGGACAACGGCGTGCCGAAGTCGCAGATCACCATCCGCCCCCTGGCCGGCACCCGCAAGCGCGGCGCCACGCCCGAGGAAGACGCGGCGCTGGCCGCCGAACTGAAGGCGGACCCCAAGGAAGTGGCCGAACACGTGATGCTGATCGACCTGGCTCGCAACGACGTGGGCCGCGTCGCCGAAGTGGGATCGGTGAAGGTCAGCGACACCATGGTCATCGAACGCTATTCGCACGTGATGCACCTGGTGTCCAACGTGACCGGCAACCTGAACCCCGGCATGAGCAGTATGGACGTGCTGCGCGCCTCGTTCCCCGCCGGCACGCTGACGGGCGCGCCCAAGGTCGAGGCCATGAAGATCATCGACGAGCTGGAGCCCGTGCGCCGCGGCATCTACGGCGGGGCGGCCGGCTACCTGTCCTACGGCGGCGAAATGGACGTGGCCATCGCCATTCGCACCGGCGTCATCAAGGACGGCACGCTGTACGTGCAGGCCGCCGCCGGCATCGTGGCCGACTCCAATCCCGAAGCCGAATGGGCCGAAACCGAAGCCAAGGCCCGCGCGGTGCTGCGCGCCGCCGAACAGGTGCAGCACGGCCTGGACGAACCCATCTGAGCCCGGCCCCGCCCGAACCGAATACCGTCCGCACGGAGAAAAAAATGCTGTTGATGATCGATAACTACGACTCTTTTACCTACAACCTGGTCCAATACTTCGGTGAACTGGGCGAAGACGTGCGCGTGGCGCGCAACGACCAGATCACGCTGGAAGAGATCGCCGCCCTGAACCCGGACCGCATCTGCGTGTCGCCCGGGCCGTGTTCGCCCGCCGAGGCCGGCATCTCGGTGGCCGCGATCCAGGCCTTCGCCGGCAAGAAGCCCATCCTGGGCGTGTGCCTGGGCCATCAGGCCATCGGCGCGGCCTACGGCGGCGACATCGTCCGCGCGCAGCAGATCATGCACGGCAAGACCGTGAAGATCTCGCACACGGGCACCGACATCTTCACCGGCCTGCCCACCCCGTACACCGTGATTCGTTACAACTCGCTGACCATCGACCCCGCCACCCTGCCCGACTGCCTGGCCGTGACGGCGACCGCCCCGGACGGCGACATCATGGGCGTGCGCCACAAGTCCCTGCCGCTGTACGGAGTACAGTTCCACCCCGAATCCGTGCTCAGCGAACATGGCCACGCCCTGCTGCGCAATTTCCTGAACCTCGCCTGAGAAGGACGCACCGTGACGATTTCCCCCACCGAAGCGCTGACGCGCTGCATTGAACACCGCGAAATTTTCCACGACGAGATGCTGCATCTGATGCGCATGCTCATGCGCGGCGAGATGTCCCCGCAGATCGCCAGCGCCCTGCTGATGGGCCTGCGCGTGAAGAAGGAAACCATTGGCGAGATCACCGCGGCCGCCCAGGTCATGCGCGAATTCGCCACGCCCGTGGTGACGCCCAACCCGCAGGACCTGCTGGACATGTGCGGCACCGGCGGCGACGGCAGCCACACGTTCAACATTTCGACCACCGCCATGTTCGTGGCCGCCGCCGCCGGCGTGCCGATCGCCAAGCACGGCAACCGCAGCGCTTCGTCCTCCAGCGGCAGCGCCGACGTCCTGGAAGCCCTGGGCGCCAACCTGGTCCTGACGCCCGAGGACGTCGCCGAGTGCATCCAGGCCACCGGCATCGGCTTCATGTTCGCGCCCGCCCACCACGGCGCCATGAAGAACGTGGCCGCCGTGCGCAAGGAACTGGCCGTGCGCACCATTTTCAATATCCTCGGGCCGCTGACCAACCCCGCAGGCGCCGCCAACCAGCTGATGGGCGTGTTCCACCCCGACCTGGTGGGCATCCAGGTGCGCGTGCTGGAACGCCTGGGTTCGCGCCATGTGCTGGTCGTGCACGGCAAGGACGGCATGGACGAGGCCTCTTTGGGCGGCGCCACGCTCGTGGGCGAGCTGAAAGATGGTCAAATACGGGAATATGAAATCCACCCCGAAGACTACGGGCTATCCATGATGTCCAACCGGACCATCAAGGTGTCCAATCGCGAGCAGTCGCGCGAACTTGTCATCGAGGCGCTGGACAATGTGGAGGGCACCGCGCGCGACATCGTCGCGCTGAATGCGGGGCTTGCCATCTATGCCGGCAATAAAGCCGATTCCATTCCCGAAGCCTTAGCGCTAGCATTTGAATTGATTGCCACCGGCGCGGCGCGAGCCAAGCTGGAAGAATTCTGCGCATATACCCGGAAATTCCAGAAATGAACGATATTCTTGCGAAGATCCTCGCCGTCAAGGTAGAGGAAGTCGCCGCCGCTCGCCAGATGCGCAGCGAAGCCGAGGTCCTGCGCGAAGCGCAGGCGCGGCAAGACGTGCGTGGCTTCGCCCAAGCCATCGAAGACAAGATTTCCCAGGGCAAAGCCGGCGTCATCGCTGAAATCAAGAAAGCGTCGCCCTCCAAGGGGGTGCTGCGCGAAACCTTCGCCCCCGCCGACATTGCCTCGACCTATGCCGTGCACGGCGCGGCCTGCCTGTCGGTGCTGACGGACGTGCAGTTCTTCCAGGGCTCGCACGACCACCTGCGCCAGGCGCGCGCCGCCTGCTCGCTGCCCGTGCTGCGCAAGGATTTCGTGATCGATTCCTATCAGATCATCGCTGCCCGCGCGATGGGCGCGGACTGCGTGCTGCTGATCGTGGCCGCGCTGTCGCCGTCGCAATTGCGCGACTACGAAACGCTGGCGATGGAACTCGGCATGGACGTGCTGGTGGAAGTGCACGACGCCCAGGAACTGGACGTGGCGCTGACCATGAAGACGCCGCTGCTGGGCATCAACAACCGCAACCTGCGCACCTTCGAGACCAGCCTGAAGAACACGCTGGACCTGCTGCCCAACATCCCGGCGGGCAAGCGCGTGGTGACCGAAAGCGGCATCCTCAAGCCCGAAGACGTCAAACTGATGCGCGACCACAAGGTCAACGCCTTCCTGGTGGGCGAAGCCTTCATGCGCGCCAAGGACCCGGGCGCGGAACTCGCCCGCCTGGTGGGCTGAACCGCCTGTCCCCCGGCAGCCGCTGGCGCAAGCGGTTACTGCAAACGGTCACCGCTGCCGGACCAAACCCATGGCAGCCGCGCGCCGGTACACGGTGCTGCGGTGCACACCCAGCATCCGCGCCGCGCGGCTGACATTGCCGCCATGCGCGGCCAGCGCGTCGCGGATCGCGGCATCCGCCATCGACTGCAGATCCGCCGTGCCGCCGCCTGAAGGCGGCGCGTCGGCCACACGGCCCTGCCCGCCCGGCAATGCAAGCTCCGCAGGCAGCATGTCCGCATCGACCACACCCGACGGCCCCGCCAACACGTGCAGCGTGCGCAGCACCGCCGCCAGCTGCCGGTAGTTGCCGGGCCACGGATACGCGGCCAGCCGCGCCTCGATCTGAGGCGGCAGCACCGGCCCCGGGCCTTGGGCCGTCCATAGCGCCCGCAGCAGCTCCAAGCGGTCGGCGCGCGTGCGCAACGGCTCGAGCGTGACGGTGTATTCGGCGATGCGGAAGTACAGGTCGGGGCGCACCGGCGCATCAGGTCCCGCGTGGGCCAACGGGCGATGCGTGGCGCACACCAGCGCGAAGTCCACCGCCACCGGCCGTGCCGCGCCCAACGGAGACACTTCACGCGTCTGCAGCACGCGCAGCAGCCGCGACTGCAGCATCAGCGGCATATCGCCGATCTCGTCCAGAAACAGCACGCCGCCATGCGCCTGGCGCAGCAGGCCCTTGCTGCCCTGCCGGCGCGCGCCGGTGAATGCGCCGTCTTCATAGCCGAACAATTCGGATTCGATCAGGCTTTCCGGCAAGGCCGCGCAGTTCACCGCCACGAACGGGCCCGATGCGCGCTTGCTGCGCGCGTGCAACTGGCGCGCGAACACTTCCTTGCCCACGCCCGTTTCGCCTTGCAGCAAGATGGACACGCCCGCATCCGCCAGATGCACGGCGCGTGCCAGCGCCCCGAGGGTCGCGGCGTCGAAGCTGGGCGCGACGGGCCGCGGGGAACCCGCCGGCGGCAAGGCGGGCGCCACGGGCTGCGGCGCGCGGGTACGCGGCAGGCGCAGCCTGGCGTGATAGCTGGCGCCCGTGCGCGCATGCACCCGGCCGGCCGCGTCCGGGCAGCGATCCAGGTCGCCGTCGAACACGTCGGCGTAGCGGTAGACGCCCAAGGCGGTGGCCGCCATTCCCAATGCCTGCAAGGCGCGGCGGTTGGCGCCGATCAGCAGGTCGCCCTGGAAAGCCAGCAGGCCTTCGCCCGGCGCGCCCAAGCCGGAATGGTCCGTGTGCAGCCGCAGCACGGCATGGTGTTCATAGGTTTGTTCGAACAGGCGATGTTCGATCAGGTCCACCGCCGCGCGCACCCGTTCCAGCACGTCGGGCCGGATGTCCCGCGCCTGGCTGGACAAGTCCAGCACGCCCAGCGTGCGGCCCTCGCTATCGGTGATGGGCACCGCGGCGCAGGTCAGGATGCGGTTGGGCTCGAAATAGTGTTCGGCGCCATGCACGGCGATGGGCCGGCCTTCTACCAGCGCGGTGCCGATGGCGTTGGTGCCGGCTGCCGCCTCGTCCCAGGGCGCCCCGGGCATCAACGCCACGCGGGAGGCGCGGCTGGCGAAGCCCGTATCGCCGCCGCTGTCCAGGACCAGCCCTTGCGCGTCGGACAGGATCACCAGATTGCCGCTGCCGCCGGCCTCGCGGCGCAGATAGGACATGGCGGGTTCCGACAGGCGGCGCAGCGCTTCGTTGCGCTGCTGGGCCTCGCGCAGTTCGCCTTGGGTCATGAGTTCGGCGCGGCGCACGCCGCGCATGTCGAAGCCCAGATCGGCGCAGCGCCGCCACGATCGCAGGATGGGCTCGGCGACGATGCCGCCGGGCACGGCGCCCTGCTGGTTGAACAGCAGGCGCGCTTGCGTCAGCGCATGCTGACGGGACTGAGTGGCCATGCGTGTCTCCTTGGACAGGCGTTCTGCGACACCTGTTCCGCGACAATGTCGCAAAAATCTACTGTCGCATGCGTGACCCGGGCTGTCCAGCGGGGAAGCCCCACCCCTGGCACGGTCCTTGCTTGAGAAGGGATAGGCAGCCGACTGCCGCTATCCCAACAATATCGGAGACAAGCATGGACATCGCGACCCGCATCACCCCGGACTCGTACGGCACCCGTCTGGACTTGAAGACGCAGTACGACAACTTCATTGATGGAAAGTGGCAGAAGCCGGCGGACGGCGAGTATTTCGACAACGTCACCCCGGTGACCGGCCAGGTGCTGACCCGCAACGCGCGCTCCAAGGAACGCGACATCGACTTGGCCCTGGACGCCGCCCACCGCGCCGCGCCGAAATGGGGAGCGACCCCGGCTGCCGAACGCGCCCGCATGCTGATGCAGATCGCGGACGTGATGGAAGCCAACCTGGAACGCCTGGCCACGGCCGAAACCTGGGACAACGGCAAACCCATCCGCGAAGCCCGCGCCGCCGACATCCCGCTGGCGATCGACCACTTCCGCTACTTCGCCTCGTGCATCCGCAGCCAGGAAGGCGGCCTGTCCGAAATCGACAGCGACACGGTGGCCTACCACTTCAACGAACCGCTGGGCGTGGTCGGCCAGATCATCCCGTGGAACTTCCCCATCCTGATGGCCGCGTGGAAGCTCGCGCCGGCGCTGGCCGCCGGCAATTGCGTGGTGCTCAAGCCGGCTGAACAGACACCGCTGGGCATCCTGTTGCTGATGGAGCTGATCGGCGACATCCTGCCCCCGGGCGTGCTGAACGTGGTGACCGGCTTCGGCCTGGAAGCCGGCAAGCCGCTGGCCTCCAGCAAGCGCATCGCCAAGATCGCCTTCACCGGTGAAACCACCACCGGCCGCCTGATCATGCAGTACGCGTCGCAGAACATCATCCCCGTCACGCTGGAACTGGGCGGCAAGTCGCCCAACATCTTCTTCGCGGACGTGGCCGCCCAGGACGACGACTTCCTGGACAAGGCGGTCGAAGGCTTCGTCATGTTCGCGCTGAACCAGGGCGAAGTGTGCACGTGCCCCAGCCGCGCGCTGATCCAGGAATCGCTCTACGACAGGTTCATGGAGCGCGCGTTGAAGCGCGTGGCCGAGATCAAGCAGGGCAACCCGCTGGATGGCGACACGATGCTGGGCGCGCAAGCCTCCACCGAACAACTGGAGAAGATCCTGTCGTACCTGGACATCGGCAAGCAGGAAGGCGCCGACGTGCTGGCCGGCGGCTCGCGCGCGCAGATGCAGGGCGCGCTGGAAGGCGGCTACTACGTGCAACCCACGGTCTTCAAGGGCCACAACAAGATGCGCGTGTTCCAGGAGGAGATCTTCGGGCCCGTCGTGGCGGTGACGACGTTCAAGGACGCCGACGACGCACTGGCGCTGGCCAACGACACGCTGTACGGCCTGGGCGCCGGCGTGTGGTCGCGCGACGCCAACACATGCTACCGGATGGGCCGCGCCATCAAGGCCGGCCGGGTATGGACCAACTGCTATCACGCCTATCCCGCGCATGCGGCGTTCGGCGGCTATAAGCAGTCGGGCATCGGGCGCGAGAACCACAAGATGATGCTCAACCACTATCAGCAGACGAAGAACCTGCTGGTGAGCTATTCGCCGAAGAAGCTCGGTTTCTTCTGATCGCCAACTGGCGGCCGGGCACGCCGGGCCTTCGGGCCGGGCATGCCGGCGCCCCGGACAGGAATGACGCCATGGCAGAACACACGCCGCGCGTGGTCGCGACCGACGAGGCGCGCCAATTGATCGATACCTTGCGGGCCAAGCACGGCCCGCTGATGTTCCACCAGTCGGGCGGATGCTGCGACGGCAGTTCCCCCATGTGCTATGCGCTTGGCGAGTTCATGGTGGGCGGCTCGGACGTGCTGCTGGGCGACCTGGAGGGCTGCCCGTTCTACATGGGCGAGGACCAGTTCGCGTACTGGGAGCATACGCAACTGATCATCGACGCCGTGCCCGGACGCGGCGGGGCTTTTTCACTGGACAGCGCGGAAGGCAAACGCTTCCTGCTGCGCTCCCGGTTGTATTCGGACGAGGAATGGGCGCTGGTGGCCCCGGTTACGAAGGGCTGACCCGCGCCCACGCAAGGGCGTCCTCAAGGCGGTCGTTGCCCCAGAACATCTCGCCGTCCACGAAGAACGTGGGCGCGCCGAACACACCCAGATCGCGTGCCCGGTCCACCTGCCGGCGCAGCGCTTCCTTGGCGGCTTCGGATTTGGCGCGGGCGATCAAGGCATCCGCGTCCAGCGACAGGCCGGTCAACACCCCGTGCACGACGTCTTCGGCCTGGATGTCCAGGTCGTGCTGGAAGTTGGCGCGGAACACGGCCAGGCAGAAATCGCGGACCCAGGGCTCGTCCTGCCCCAGCAACCCGATGCGGGCGGGCAGCACGCTCATGCGCGGAAACAGGCGCGGCCGGTTGTAGACCACGCCGTACTTGTCGGCCAGGCGGACGATGTCGCGCATCATGTAGGCGCCCTTGCCCGGAAACAGCCGGAAGGGCGAGTCGTTCCACCCCTGCGCCTGGAAGATCGGGCCCAGCAGGAAGGGGCGCAGGTCGACCTGCACGCCAGCCTGGCGCGCCAGGGCGTCCAGGCGCTCGATCGCCAGATAGCTGTAGGGGCTGGCGAAATCGAACCACATCTGCATGCGGGGCGAATCAGGCAAAGGCGCGGTCATCACAACACTCCGGCGGGAAAGGTGGCGCGGCCGGAGGCCCCAAGGCGTCCGCCGCAGCCTGTTATTGAACGCCACCGGCGTACCATTGCTCAAGCGACATTTCCGCCTGATACGCATGAGTTTCACGAATGCCTTGGAAGCGCACCTGGGCGTGGCATCGCACTGGGCCGGCTGGCGTTGATTGCGCCAATGCTGGCGGACGGTTAAGCCCGGTACACCCCCCATCACAAAGCTATACAAACCTTTGTACATTCGAGCCCAACCTCCTGTACATTTCGCGCTGCATGGCGAACGGCCCATTGAACCCAACCACGAAAAGCCCTGATCGCTCGCTGCCGTTCCACCCCTCGGGCTTCGCGCCCTCCCAGGAAAGGGGCCGGAATCTCTTACATGCGCCATTCCCCGCTCCGGCCTCGCCCGACAGGCACGCGGACATCCTATTGCCGCTATCCGCGTGCCCGCCGATAGCTCCTTTCCCCGGTGCAGATGAAGCGCTTCCCTCCAGCGTATGCGTGGCAAGACTGGTTTCTCAACGTCCAACGCGCGTTCCTGCTTATCCTGGCGCCCTGGCTGGTCAGCGTGCTGGCGCAGTTTGCGGGCCGTACCTACCTGCTGGTGACCTATGCGCCCCCGGCCACCTATGCGGCGCGTCCACAGGACGTGGGAAAGTCGCTGGGGATCGGCCTGCTGTTCGACATCAAAGTCGCCAGCATCGTCTTTTCGGCCTTGCTGCTGCTGGCGATGCTGGCCGCGTGCAGCCGCAACCTGAATGCGCGCTGGCTGCGCTGGATGCCGGGCGTCGGCGCCGGGCTGGCGGCGCTGTTCGCCGCCTCCACGGTGATCAGCGTTTGCTACTACGCCACGTTCTCCCGGTCGATCGACATCTTCGTTTTCGGGCTGATCGACGACGACACCCACGCCATCGCGATGACGCTGTGGCATGGCTACCCTGTTGCGCAGGCGGGGCTGCTGCTGTCTGCGGTGCTGGCCGGCACCTGGTGGGTGGGCACGCGCTGGCAACGCAGCGTGCTGCGCATCCCGCGACGCCCGCGCGCGCTCGCGCCGGCCGCGTTGCGCGTGCTGCTGATCGTCGCCATCACCGTACTGGCATGCCGCGGATCGCTGGGCCGGTTCCCGCTGAACAAGGACGACACCAACATCTCCAGCGTGCGGCTCTTGAACGATATTGCGCCCAATGGCATTTCGTCATTCTTCTGGGCATTGGCCGACCGCGGCAACGACAAGCGCTTCCAACCGGTCACGGCCGCGGAAGGTGAGGCGCTATACGAGCATTTCCTCGGCCGCCCCGCGCAGGGTCTGCAACCCTTCATGTCCGTCACGGGCGCCAACCCGGCCGCCCGCGCGCGGCCGCCGCACGTCGTGCTGCAAGTGATGGAAAGCATGGGGCACCATCTGAACGCCTATGACGCGCCGGGACGCGACCTGCTGGGCGCGCTGCGGCCGCATTGGGAACAGGACTGGCGCTTCGACCGCTTCGTGTCCGAAGGCAACGGCACCATCGATTCGCTGGCCCGCCTGCTGGTGCGCAGCCCCGTGCCCGCCATCGGCCAATCCTCGGCGGCCGACGCCGAGTTCGCCAGCAATGCCTTCACGCCGTATCTGGCGCGAGGCTACCGCGTGCTGTTCGTCACGTCAGGCGCGGCCACCTGGCGCAACCTGGGCACGTTCGCCACGCATCTGGGCGCGCATGAGTTCATCGACCAGCAGACGCTGAAGGCGCGCTACCCCGAAGCGGAAGACGGCACGTGGGGCGTGCCCGACGAATACATGTTCCGCTACATCGAAAGCCGTCTGGCGGATGCGGACCCCGCGGGCGCCCCGCTCTTCATCGTCGCGTTGTCCACCACGCACCACCCGCCGTTCCTCGTGCCCGACGGCGGCCAGCGCGGCGGCCTGCCGCTCTACGACGTGACCCGACAGCCGTACTTCAAGGCCTGGGATGGCCTGGACAACGCCTTCGACACGCTGCGCTATGCCAATGACCAGTTGGGCCGCTTCCTGACCCGCGTGAAGGCCTCGGCCAGCGGCGCGCGCACCATCGTCGCGGTCACGGGGGACCACAACCTGCTGGGCATCGATTACCAGGACGAGCGGGACGCGGCGCTGGCGCGCGCCGTGCCGTTCTACCTGTACGTGCCGCCGGCCTACCGGGAGGGCGCCGACTATGATCCGGCGCGCGTGGGCAGCCACAAGGACATCCTGCCGACGCTGTACCAGTTGAGCCTGCCAGACACGCCGTTTTTCCGCACCGGCTGCGACCTGCTGGCCGCGCGGCCGGACCCCGCATGGTGCTTCGGCATCAACGATCCGGACGTGACGATCACGCAGGACGGCGCCTACCGCCGCAACCACCCCGGCAAGATCCTGCCGTGGGCAGGACCCTCGGGCCTGGCGCTGGCCAGCCAGCGGGACGCGTCGCCCGCAGAGCGGGCCGAGCAGGCGCGGCTGGCCGCCTACCCCGACCTGCTGCGCTGGCAGATCAACTACCAGGTGCAGACGCAGCCGCAACCTCATCCACACCCGCACCCGCGGCCCTAGCGCCTGCGGGCCGAGCCGCCTGACGCGCTATTCCACCCGTACCTGCGCATCGCCCGCGGTCATCTCGCCGACCACGGCGGCCTGTTCGAAGCCCTGGCTGCGGAACAGGTCCAGCACGGCGGCCGCCGCCTCCGGCGCGCACGCGACCAGCAAGCCGCCCGAGGTCTGCGGATCGGTCAGCAGCGCGCGCTGCGTATCGGTCACCGCGCCGCCCAACCGCACGGATCCGCCATACGACGCCCAGTTGCGGCCCGAGGCGCCGGTGATCACGCCCTCCGCCGCAAACGACTGCACGCCCGGCAACCACGGCAAGGCGTCCAGATGCAGCCGCGCCGTCAGCTTCGCGCCGCGCGCCATTTCCAGCGCATGGCCCAGCAGGCCGAAACCCGTCACGTCGGTGATCGCGTGCACGCCGTCCAACGCGGCCAGTGCCGGGCCGGGCCGGTTCAGGCGCGTCGTCGTGTCGATCATCACGCGGTAGCCGGCGTCGTCCAGGCGGTTCTTTTTCAGCGCGGCCGACAAGATGCCCACGCCCAGGCCCTTGCCCAGGATCAGCACGTCGCCGGCTTGCGCGTCGGCGTTGCGCTTGAGGCGCCCGGGGTGCACGAGGCCCATCGCGGCCAGGCCGTAGATGGGTTCGACCGAATCGATGCTGTGGCCGCCCGCGACCGGAATGCCCGCTTCCTGGCAGACCGATTCGCCGCCGCGCAGAATGCCGGCGATGACGCTGTGCGGCAGCACGTTGATGGGCATGCCGACGATGGCCAGCGCCATGATGGGCGTGCCGCCCATCGCATACACGTCCGACAGCGCGTTCGTCGCCGCGATGCGGCCGAAGTCGAACGGGTCGTCGACGATGGGCATGAAGAAGTCGGTGGTGGCGATCAGCGCCTGCTCGTCGTTCAAGCGGTAGACGGCCGCGTCATCGGCGGTCTCGGTGCCCACCATCAGGTTCGGATAGCTGACGGCGGGGCCGAAGCGCTTGAGCAGTTCTGACAGCACGCCCGGCGCGATCTTGCAGCCACAGCCGCCCCCGTGGGACAGCGACGTCAAACGCGGCACGGCCGCCGTGGCAACATCCTGGGTCATTTCAATCTCCATGAGTCAATGGAAAAAGGATAGCACCGCCGCCGAGGTTGGCTCTATGATGATCCGGCAGGACGCAGAGGAGCACACCCCAAGGGACGGCCGCCCGGCCACGGGCGCACCGATAGCCAATCTTCACCGTGCGTGAGGGCTTCATGGATCGCCGACACTTTCTCCAACTCTCCGGCGCATTGTGCGCCGCCGCAACCGCCTTGCCGCAGGCGCTACGCGCCCAGCAAGCACCCGTCAGCACCGGCTGGCGCGGCTTTGAACTGACCACCACCATCAGCGTGAAGGACCCCGGCGCGCACACGCGCATCTGGGTGCCGGTGCCATACGCCACCGACACCGCTTACCAGCGCGGCGCGCAAAGCACCTGGCAGGTCAGTGGCGGCGGCACGGCCCAACTGATGCGGGCGCCCGGCTACGACGTGCAGATGCTGGCCGTGCAGTGGCCCGATGCCCAGGCGCCGCGCGACGTCACCGTCACCAGCCGCTTCCAGACCCGCAACCGCCGCGTCGACCTGACGCAGCCGCCGCCCGCGGATGCCGCGCTTGAACCACCCGCCGCCCTGCGGGAATACCTGAAACCCACCGCATTGCTGCCCACCGACGGCATCGTCAAGACCACTGCCGACCAGATCACACGGGGCCATCAGGGCGACCTGGCGCGCGCCCGCGCCATCTACGAATGGGTGGTGGCGAACACCTGCAGAACCGCTTCCACGCGCGGCTGCGGCGTGGGCGACGTGCGCTACATGCTGGCGGCGAACGACCTGAACGGAAAATGCGCCGACATCAACGCGCTGTTCGTGGCTCTGGCGCGCGCCGCCGGCATCCCCGCGCGCGACGCGTATGGCTTGCGCGTGGCCAATTCCGAACTGGGCTACAAGAGCCTGGGCAAGGCCGGCGACGTCACGAAGGCCCAGCACTGCCGCGCGGAGTTCTACGCCGCCGGCTATGGCTGGATTCCGGTCGATCCCGCCGATGTGCGCAAGGTCATGCTGGAAGAGCCGCCGGGCGAATTGCCGCTGACCGACGCCAAGGTGCGCGCGGCCCGCGTCATGCTGTTCGGCGCATGGGAAATGAACTGGGTCGCGTACAACCACGGCCACGACGTCGTGCTGCCCGGCTCCGCGCACGACCCCGTGCCGTTCCTGATGTACCCCAATGGCGAAACCAGCGCCGGACGGCTGGACAGCCTGGACCCCGACAGTTTCCGCTACACGCTCAGCGCCAGACCCATCGCCATCTGACCCTGCCCGAGGAGGAAGCCGCCTTGATCAGCCGCCGCCGTCTGCTGCAATCCGGCTTGTCGCTGGCCGCCCTGCCCGGCTGGGCCCGGGCCGCCAGCGACTCGGCGCTGAAGACCGCCACCGGCCCGGATTGGGCGCCGTGGACGGCGCCCACGCCCGCCCTCGTCCTGCCCGATCTTGCCGGCCGGGAACAGAAGCTTGCCGCATGGCGCGGCAACGTCGTCATTGTCAGTTTCTGGGCCACGTGGTGCGACCCCTGCCGCGACGAGATCCCCTTGATGTCCGCCATGGCCAAGCGCCACCGCGAGGAGGGCCTGCGCCTGGTGGCGGTGAACGTCGGCGAGGCGCTGGGCAAGGTCACGACGTTCCTGGCGAAATGGCCCGTGGCCGGCACGGTGCTGCATGACCGCAACAGCGCGGCATCGAAAAAATGGGAAGCGATCGGGCTGCCGGCGAACTACCTGGTGGACCGCGGCGGGTCCATCCGATATTGGCATCTGGGGGAACTGGACTGGAAGTCGGACCGCGTGACGGGTGTCGTGACGAGGATGCTGCGCAGTTGAGAAGGCATGGCGGAAGGCAGCAGGAGTCGAACCTACCTGGGAACGTCTGACGCCCCCAACTGGGTTTGAAGCCCAGCCGTGCCGCCGGGCACGAATGCCTTCCAGAGCGGACCGCCTATGATACCGGCTCCGCGTCCGCCTGCATCGCCGCGTATGCGCTTTCCGCCCGCAATACATGCGTGTCGCGCACCCGCCGCGTGTAGCCGACCCGGTCGAAGAACTCCAGGATCTGGATGGCGCGCTTGCGGCCCAGCCCCGTCGCGTCGCGGAACACCGCCGCGTTCAGGCCCGCCGGCTGCGCCGCCAGGCCTGCCGCCAGCCGCGCCAGCGCCCTCACCTGGTCGCGGTGATAGAACAAGTCCTTCACGACCTGCGCCACGTCGCCGCGCCGCAGCAGCTTGCGCAGCAGCTGGCGCACGCGCTCTTCGGGTTCGTTCTGAGCGCGGGCCAGGTCCCGCACCCACGGAGGATCGAACGCGCCTTGCTGCAACAGCGGCAGCAGGCGCGCAGCCAGCGCCGATTCGGCGTCGGCCAGCGTGGACGTATGGGCGGGCAGGTGCAGCCACGGACCATTGCGCGCCACGCGGCCGTCGCGCTGCAGATGGTCCAGCACCGCCGTCCACAACGTGTCGGCGCCCACCGGCATCGCCATTCGGCGCAAGCGCGCGCTGTCCGGCCCCGGCTCGTCCGGCGCGCTGTGGTGGAAGGCCGCCAGCGCCTGCTCGACGCGTTCGCGCAAGGCATCCCAGTGCGTGCCCAGGATCAGGGTGCGCGGCGCTTGCGCATTGCGCGTCTCGATCCACAAGGCGCCATGCGGCGCCTCGATTCCGCGCACGGGCTTGCCGGTCAGGCGCTGCAACGCGCCTTCGTCCAGGCCAAGCGGCGCGTGCGCCAGCACCGGCGGCAGGCCCCCGCCGTCCAGCATGTCGGTCAACGCCTGCAGGCCTTGCAGCCGCGAGGCAGCCCGGCGCTTGCGGTCCGGCGCGTTCGGGTCCAACACCCGGCCGCCGCCGACGGTGCGCGTGGCCTGCGCATTGCGCACGATATAGCGGTCGCCCGGCATCGCGCAGACCGGCTCGTCGAACACCAGCTGCACCCAGCCGGACTGCCCCGGCGCCAGCGTTTCCGCGCTAAGCGGCACCGCATGCGCCACATGGCGCGCGGCGCCGATATGAACGTGCAGCGGCGACCAGGCGCGCACGGGCGCGTCGACGGAAGCCAGCAGCGTCAGCGCCACGTCGATATGGCGAGAGGGCAGGAAACAGCGCGCGTCCGCAATCCAGTCGCCGCGCGAGATGGCGGCTTTGTCGATGCCCGCCAGGTTCAGCGCGCAGCGCTGGCCGGCCGCACCGGTTTCGCTGGGCTGGTTCTGCGCGTGGATGCTGCGCACGCGCACCCGCGTGCCGGCCGGCATCAGGCGCAAATCAGCGGTGTCGTCGCCCGCGCGGGCGTGGCCCGCGTGCGCGGTGCCGGTCACTACCGTGCCATGCCCCGCCAGCGTGAACACGCGGTCCACCGCCAGCCGGAACAGGCCCGCGTCGTCGCGCTGGCGCAAACCTTCGGCCTGCGCGTGCAGATGCGATTTCAATTCCGCGGTGCCCGCATCGCCGGCTTGCGAGGCCTGCACGGCGAACACCGGCGCCCCTGCCAGGAAGGTGCCCGCGGCCAGTTCCGCGATCTCGGCGCGCACGGCGGCTTGCTGGGCGGCATCCGCGCGGTCGGTCTTGGTCAGCACCACGGCGCCCTGCGCCACGCCCAGCAACGACAGGATGGCCAGATGTTCGCGCGTCTGCGGCATGACACCGTCGTCCGCCGCCACCACCAGCAGGCCGAAATCGATGCCGCTGGCGCCGGCCGCCATGGTGTGCACCAGTTTCTCGTGGCCGGGCACATCGATGAAGCCCAGCACGTCGCCGTTGGCCAGCGGCGTATAGGCGTAGCCCAGTTCGATGGAGATGCCGCGCGCTTTCTCTTCCTTGAGGCGGTCGGTGTCGACCCCCGTCAGGGCGCGCACCAGCGTGGTCTTGCCGTGGTCGATATGGCCGGCGGTGCCGATGATCATGCCAACGGCTCCGCCAGCTGCGCGGCGAAGGCCGCTTCGTCGCGCGCTTCCAGGCAGCGCAGGTCCAGCCACAGGGCGTCGTCGGCGATGCGGCCGATGACGGGCGTGGGCAGGCGGCGCAATTGCGCTTCGAGCTTGTCCAAGTGCCGCCCCGGGCGGCCGCTGCCTGTGTAGCGCACGGCCAGCCCCCAGCTGGGCAACTGGTCGACCGGCAGCGCTCCGCTGCCGATCTGGCTGAACATGGGCACGGCCTCGACCGCGTAGTGGGCGCCCGCCGCATGCGCCAGCACGCCGCGCAGCCGTTCGGCCTGCGGCTGGATCTCGCGCTGCGGACGGGTCAGCAAGCGCAGCGTGGTCAGGCGCTGGGCCAGGAATTCCGGCGCGCGGTACAGGCCCAGCACGGGCTCCAGCGCGGCCAGCGTCAGCTTGCCGACGCGCAAGGCGCGCTTCAGCGGATTCTTCTTGATCTTGCGGATCAGGTCGGCGCGGCCCACGAGCAGGCCGGCCTGCGGACCGCCCAGCAGCTTGTCGCCGCTGAAGGTCACAAGGTCGGCGCCGGCGGCGATCGTCTCGCGCACCGTGTCTTCCTTGGGCAGGCCGAACTGGGTCAGGTCCACGAGGGTGCCGCTGCCCAGGTCCACCGTGGCGGGCAGCCCTTTCGCATGGGCCAGCGCCGCCACCTCGGCCACGCCGACGCTCTTGGTGAAGCCGGTGACGGCATAGTTGCTGCAATGCACTTTCATCAGCATCGCGGTGCGCGGGCCGATGGCGTTTTCGTAGTCAGCCGCATGCGTGCGGTTGGTGGTGCCCACCTCCACCAGCTTCGCGCCGGCGCGCTTCATGATGTCGGGAATTCGGAACGCGCCCCCGATCTCGACCAGCTCGCCGCGCGACACCACGACTTCTCGCCGGTCGGCGAGTGCGTTCAGCATCAGCAGCACGGCGGCGGCGTTGTTGTTGACCACGGTGGCGGCTTCGGCGCCGGTCAGTTCGCAGAGCAGCTCGTCGATCAGGTCGTCGCGGTCGCCGCGGCCGCCGGTGTCCAGATCGAACTCCAGGTTGGCCGGCGTCGTCAGCGCGCGCAGCACGGACGCGACCGCCTCGTCGGGCAGCAGCGCACGGCCCAGATTGGTGTGCAGCACGGTGCCGGTCAAGTTGTAGACCGCGCGCAGGCGCGGTTGGGCGGCTCGGTCCAACGCCGTCGACACGCGGGCGGCGACGGCGGGCGCATTCAACGCTTCGCGCGGCAATTGCCCCGCCAGCGCGCGCTGGCGCTGCGCATCCAGATCGCGCCGCAGCGCCGCGACCACTTGGGTGCGGCCATGCGTATCCAACGCGCCGCGCAAGGCGTCGGCGTTCAGCAGGCGGTCCAGCGGCGGGATGTCGGAGACGGCGGCCATGGCGGCCACAGCGCCTTCTGACGGGAGCTCGGCCATGTTATTGCTCGGCGCCATGCCACAACAGGGGGTTGCCGCTGGCGCGCGAATAGCCCGCTTCCCCCACCAGCACGTCCAGCATCAGGCTGGCCAGATCGTCGGCCACCGGCTCCACATGCAGGTCCTTGTCCTGGTAGAAGATCTTGCGATAGGTGTGGCAGTGGTCGCAGGTTTCGGCCTTGATGGCGGGCGAACGGCCGTCGATGGACTGGTACGCCACCGATTCCACGTCTTCGCAGTGCGTGCACTTCACGCGCACCATGTGCCATTGCGTGGCGCACAGGCTGCAGCACAGATAGCGGTAGCCTTCGTACTGGCCGCCCACGCGCACCACGCTTGCCACCGGCAGGCTGGCGCACACGGGACAGACGCCGAACGGGCTGACCACCGGCAACTGCCGGTCGTCGAAGCGGCTGGCCAGATCGGTCCAATAAACCTGCAAGGCCGCCATCACGAACGGCGCCGCGGCCCCGTCCACGCCCTGGTCCTGTTCGGACAGCACCGCTTCAGCCAGATCTTCGAGCGACTCGGGGTCTTCATTGATTACCCGGCGCAGCGCGGCGCAGACTTCGACGGCTTCGGCCGGCACGTTCTTGCCGCGGGAGACGTCATCCACCAGCCGCGCCAGGATGCCGCGCCACATCGGGTCGCGCGGCCAGCCCACCGCCTGCAGGGGAGGCATGCCATGGGCCTGCGCCAGCGCGACGCGGTCTTCGGAGGCTTCGGGCGCCGCGCAGTCTTTCAGCGCGCGCTGCTGGGCGTCGACCAATTGCGCCATCAGCAGCAGATAGTCGGCCACCGGGCTGTCCGCCGCCAACTGGCGCAAACGCGCGGCGCGCGTGGCGAACACGGAACTGCGGTCGGGCAGGGTGACGCGGGGAATGACGTTGTGGTCTAGCGCTTCGATCTCACCGCGCGGAAGAATTCGCTGCAATTGCGTCTCCAGAAAAACAAACACGGCTGCTGGCCTTCAAGGAAGGATAGCAGCCGTCGGTACATACGTGGAAGCGCACGCGCTGCGTGCGCTTGCACGCTACTTTCTGATCTGTTGGCGGAACCACGCGCGGTGGTGTTTCCAGGCCCAGCCGGCGGTAACGTAACCGCGCAGCATCGCCGTCAACGACCCCTTCACCCAGATCGCCGCGTAGATGTGCACGATGATCGAGCAGATCAGCACCAGCGCCGTCACGGCGTGCACCACGGATGCCACCCGCACGACCCAGATCGGGAAATAGAACGCGAAGAATTCACGCCAGATCACGATGCCGCTGGCGAACAGCCCCAGCATGCACAGCACCAGCACATAGAACAGCAGCTTCTGGCCGGCGTTGTACTTGCCGACTTCGGGCAGCTTCTCTTCGCGGTTTTCGACCACGTCGTTCAGTTGCTTCAACCACTGGCGGTCGGCCTTCGTCATCAAGTTGTGCCGCCACATGTGGCCGGCGAACACGACGAAGCAGACGAACATCACCAGCCCGATGAAGGGATGCAGGATACGCGTCCAGGGCCCGCCGCCGAACAGGTTGGTCAACCAGAACATCGACGGATGGAACAGCGCCAGGCCGGAAAGCGCCAACAGGATGAACGTGAACGCGATGATCCAGTGGTTGGTGCGCTCGCCCGGCGTATAGCGCTTGATCCGGCGGTGATGGTGGTCTTCAGTCATGGCGCACCTCCTCTTCGGCACGGCGTTCGTCTTCTTCCGAGACCTCGTTGCGCCCGACGCGGGCGTAGTGGAAGAAGCCCGCCAGGGCGGTCAGGGCCATCGCGGCCACGCCCAGCGGTTTGGCCAACCCCTTCCACAGCGACACCATGGGGCTGATATGCGGGTCCTTGGGCAGGCCGTGGTACAGCCCGGGCTGGTCGGCGTGATGCAGCACATACATGACGTGGGTGCCGCCCACGCCTTGCGGGTCATACAGGCCCGCCTGGTCGAAACCGCGGGACTTCAAGTCCACGATCCGCTCCTCGGCGTGCTGCTTCATGTCTTCCTTGGTGCCGAACACGATGGCACCGGTGGGACAGGCCTTGACGCAGGCCGGCTCCTGGCCGACGGCCACGCGGTCGGAACACAAGGTGCATTTGTACGCCTTGTGGTCCTTCTTCGCGATGCGCGGCACGTTGAACGGGCAGCCGGTGATGCAGTAGCCGCAGCCGATGCAGCTTTCCTCGTGGAAATCCACGATGCCGTTGGTGTACTGGATGATGGCGCCCGGCGAGGGACAGGCCTTCAGGCAGCCGGGGTCCTCGCAATGCATGCAGCCGTCCTTGCGGATCAGCCATTCCAGGTCGCCGGCGGGATTCTCGTATTCCGAGAAGCGCATGACGGTCCAGGAATGCTCGGTCAGGTCGGCCGGGTTGTCGTAGACGCCCACGTTGGTGCCGATCTCGTCGCGCAGGTCGTTCCATTCCATACAGGCGCTTTGGCAAGCCTTGCACCCGATGCACTTGGAGACGTCGATCAGTTTGGCGACCGAACCCGTGATGGGCTCGCGGATGCCCGGCGGCGGCGGGGTCGTGGCGGAGCGCCGTTTGATGTCTAGGGATTGCAGGGACATGACGGTTCTCCTAAGCCTTTTCGACCTGCACCAGGAACGACTTGAATTCCGGTGTCTGCGAATTACCGTCGCCCACGACAGGCGTCAGCGTGTTGGCGATGAAGCCGGGTTTGGCCAGGCCCACGAAGCCCCAGTGGATGGGGATGCCCACGTGGTGCACGGTCTTGCCCTCGATGGTCAGCGCCCGCAAGCGCTTGGTGACCAGCGCCACCGCCTTGATGTACCCGCGGTTGGATGACACTTTCACCCGCGACCCGTTGGCGATGCCCAATTCCTTGGCCAGCGCCTCGCCGATCTCCACGAACTGCTCGGGCTGAAGAATCGCGTTGATGCGGACGTTCTTGGTCCAGTAGTGGAAGTGCTCGGTCAGCCGGTAGGTGGTGGCCACGTACGGGAACTTGTCCACGGTGCCCATCGCAGCCAGGTCGTCCTTGAAGACGCGCGCGGCCGGATTGCTGGTGACGCCCTTGGCCTTCGGATACAGCGGGTTGTAGCCCAGCGGCGTCTCGAAGGGTTCGTAGTGCTCGGGGAACGGCCCTTCGGCCATGCCGGCGCGCGCGAAGAAGCGCGCCACGCCTTCCGGGTTCATGATGAACGGGCCCATGCCGCCGTCGGGGTTCTCGTCGCCCTTGAAGTCGGGGATGTCGGCTCCCGTCCAGACCTTGCCGTTCCAAGAGATCAGGTTGCGGCGCGGGTTGAATGGCTTGCCGGACACATCACAGGACGCGCGGTTATACAGGATGCGGCGGTTGGCCGGCCACGCCCAGGCCCAGTTCAGCGTCTGGCCGATGCCGGTCGGATCGCTGTTGTCGCGGCGCGCCATCAGGTTGCCGCCGGGGCCCCAGGCGCCGGCGAAGATCCAACAGCCGCTGGACGTGGAACCGTCGTCGCGCAATTCCGCGAATCCCGCCACTTGCTCGCCGCCCTTGCGAACCAGCTTGGTCGGATCTTTGGGATCAACAACGTCCGTGAGCGCCTTGCCGGAATACTCCTTGGCCAGCTCTTCCGCAGTCGGGTTTTGCGGATTGGCGTAGGGCCAGGACAGGTTGACGATGGGGTCGGGGTACTTGCCGCCGTCATCCTGGTACAGCTTGCGCAGACGCGTGAAGATCAGCGACATGATTTCGATGTCGCTCTTGGCCTCGCCCGGAGGCTCGGCGCCCTTCCAGTGCCATTGCAGCCAGCGCCCGGAGTTCACCAGCGCGCCGTCTTCTTCGGCGAAACAGGTGGTGGGCAGGCGGAAGACTTCGGTCTGGATCTTGGACGAATCCACATCGTTGTGCTCGCCCGCATTGCGCCAGAACTCCGAGGTCTCCGTGACAAGCGGGTCCATGATGACCAGGTACTTCAGCTTGGCGAAGCCGTCGTTCATCTTGCCCTTGTTGGGCGCGGCAGCCAGGGGGTTGAAACCCTGTGCGATATAGCCGTTCATCTTGCCCTGGACCATGAGCTCGTACACCTGCAGCATGTCGTACATCTTGTCGAGCTTGGGCAGGTAGTCGAACGCCCAGTTGTTCTCGGCAGTGGCCGACTTGCCCCACCAGGCCTTCATCAGGCTCACGTGGAACTTGCTGTAGTTCTGCCAGTAGCTGAGCTGGTTGGGCCGCAAGGGCTTGAGCGTGCGCGTCTCGATGTACTTGGCGTAGTCCTGCTCGGGTTCGTTGGGCAGCGTCATGTAGCCGGGCAGCAGGTTCGACATCAGGCCCAGGTCAGTCAGGCCCTGGATGTTCGAGTGCCCGCGCAGCGCGTTCATGCCGCCGCCGGCGATGCCGATGTTGCCCAGCAGCAGCTGCACCATGGCGCCGGTGCGGATGATCTGCGACCCGATGGAGTGCTGCGTCCAGCCCAGCGCGTACAGGATGGTAGCCGCGCGATCGGTGGTGGCCGTGGAGGCCAGCATGTCGCACACCTTCAGGAACTTGTCGCGGGGCGTGCCGCACACGCGTTCGACCATCTCTTCGGTGTAGCGCGAATAGTGCTTCTTCATCAGCTGGTAGACGGTGCGCGGATGCGCCAGCGTCGGGTCCGTCTTGACGAAGCCGTCGTCGCCGCGCTCGTAGTCCCAGCTGGCCTTGTCGTAGCTGCGTTTTTCAGCGTTGTAGCCCGAGTACAGGCCCGCCTCGAACGTGAAGTCCTCGCGCACAATGAAGGAGAAGTCGGTGTAATTGCGCACGTACTCGTGTTGGATCTTGTCTTGATCCAACAGGTACTTGATGACGCCACCCAGAAAGATGATGTCGGTGCCGGTGCGTATGGGCGCGTAGAAGTCCGCCACGGATGCCGAGCGCGTGAAGCGCGGATCCACGACGATCAGCTTCGCCTTGTTATGGGCTTTCGCTTCCGTGACCCATTTGAACCCGCACGGGTGGGCCTCGGCGGCATTGCCGCCCATGATCAACACTACGTCCGCGTTCTTGATGTCGACCCAATGGTTCGTCATCGCTCCACGGCCAAACGTCGGGGCAAGACCTGCCACCGTCGGGCCATGTCAGACACGGGCTTGGTTGTCGAACGCCAGCATCCCCATGCTGCGCACCGTCTTGTGCGTGATGTAGCCCACCTCGTTGCTGCTTGCCGAGGCGGCCAGCATGCCGGTGGTCAGCCACCGGTTTACCGTTTTGCCGTCCGCGGTCTTCTCGACGAAGTTCGCGTCGCGGTCGGCTTTCATGAGCTTGGTGATGCGCGTCAGAGCGTCGTCCCACGACATCCGCACCCATTTGTCCGATCCGGGCGCCCGGTATTCCGGGAACTTCAGGCGGTTGGGGCTATGGATGAAGTCGATCAGGGCCGCGCCCTTCGGACAGAGCGTGCCGCGGTTGACGGGGTGATCGGGGTCGCCTTCGATGTGCATGATGCTGGCGCGCGCGTTCTTGGCGCCGTCGCCCAGACCGTACATCAGCAAACCGCAGGCGACCGAACAGTAGGGACAGGTGTTGCGCGTTTCGGTCATGCGCGCAAGTTTGTACTGGCGCACCTCAGCCATGGCTGTGCCGGGAGCAACCCCGAGCAATGCCAGGCTGGAGCCTGCCAGGGTTGCACCTGTCACCTTGAAGAACTGGCGGCGATTCATGTTGACCATGAAGCACTCCTCTCCTGGTGAATGACGAAAGCCGGAGGCTTGCCCGAAGGAAAAAGCCCTACAACTTCCAAGGATATTTCGACGAGTATATTCCGAAGCCGCGTGGCCGTGCCATGGGTGAAACCCGCTTTCAACCGGGATTTGGCAGCGAAATGGGAGTTGTTCGCAGATTTTGGAGGGCCGCACGGCTGCTACCATTGCCGGCGGCCGTGGCGGGAGCGGCCGTTTTTCACGATGTGTTTTTCCTGATGTGTTTTTCCTGACTTCCCGCCTGACCTGCTGGAGCGCCGATGCGCCGCTTTGCCCCCCTGGCCCTGTCCCTCGCCGTCCTGGCGGGGATGCCCGCCGTCGGTACGCCTGCCCCCGCCGCCACTGCGCGCGCCGCCCTGACTCCGGCCGCGGCCGCCACCGAAGCCGCCCATCAGGCGGCCATGGACGGCTACCTGTACTTCTATCCCCTGGTCACGATGGACCTGACCCGGCGCCAGTTCACGCATCCGTCGCAGGGCGCCCAGGGCGCCCCGTCCAACACCTTCCTGCATGTCCGCACCCTGCCCCAGCCGGGCGCGGCCACGCCTTGGGCCAACCCCGACATGCTGCGCAGCACCGGCTGGCTGGATCTGACCGGCGGCCCCGTGGTGCTGTCGGTGCCGGACACGCAGGGGCGGCTGTACACACTGACCCTGCTGGACATGTGGACGGACGTGTTCGCCACGCTGGGCAAGCGCACAACCGGCACGGCCAAGGGCAACACCGTGATCGTGCCGCCCGGCTGGACCGGCACGCTGCCCTCGGGCATGGCCCGCATCGACGCCCCCACGGCCCACGTCTGGGCGAAGGCCCTGATCCAGGCCGACGGCCCGGCGGACTACCCCGCCGTAAACGCCTTGCAGGACGGCTTCACCCTGACGCCGCTGTCGCAATGGAACCTGCCCGCGCAGTCGCAGCGCGTGAAGTCCGACCCGAACCTGGACCTGAAGATCCCGGTGCGCGAGCAAGTCGAATCCATGCCCACCGACGCCTTCTTCACCTACGCAGCCGAGCTGCTGCGCAAGCACCCGCCGCATGCCACCGACCAGCCCGTGCTGGCGCAGTTGCGCCGGGTCGGCCTGATCCCCGGCAGGACCTTCGAGTTCGACCGCCTGGACCACCCGGCCAAGCAAGGCATGCGCCGGGGCATGCGCGCCGGACGCGCGCGCATGGAAGCCGCAGCCGGCGGCACGCTGCGCGCCTTGAACGGCTGGCAGCAGGAAACGGCCAGCGTCGGCGTGTACGGCAGCGCCTATCTGCGCCGCGCGCTGGCCGCCCAGGCGCAACCCGGGTCGGGCCTGCCCGAAGACCTGGCGGTGCTGCTGCTGGCGGCCGACAGCCAGGGCGCGCCGATCGATGGCGCGCACCGCTACGGGCTGCACTTTGCAAGCGGCCAATTGCCGCCCGCTGGCGCGCTGTGGTCGCTGGCGGCCTATGACGGCCAGGGCATGCCGGTGGCGAACCTGCTGAACCGCTATGCGCTGGGCGACCGCGCGCCCTTGCGCTACAACGCCGACGGATCGCTGGATGTGCACGTGAGCCATGCGCCACCCGCGCCCGAGGACCAGGCCAATTGGCTGCCCGTGCCGGCCTCAGGGCCCGTGACGGTGCTGCTGCGCGCCTACGAACCGGGCCCGGCGCTGCTGGACGGATTGTGGATGCCGCCCCCGCTCGTGCGCGACGAGCCGCAGCCGGTGGCGGACGCCGCGCCGGCGGCAGGCGGACCGGCGGCGGAGGCGGTGGCCGAGGCGACGCCCGCCGCCCCCGCCAAAGCCGCGCCCCCGGCTCCGACGTCGGCCGCGAAGAAACCCTAGAGGCCGCGTGCATGACGGCGCCATGACAGGCGCCTGCCGCTACCATAGGCGTTTTATTCATGAATGATGAGCGCCCGCCATGGACGACGCCTTTAGCCACCAATTGTCGATGACCATCCTGATGACGCCGGACATGGCGAATTTTTCAGGAAACGTGCACGGCGGAACCATCCTCAAGTACCTGGACCAGGTGGCCTACGCCTGTGCCAGCCGGTACGCCGGCCAATACGTGGTGACGCTCTCCGTGGACCAGGTCGTGTTCCGTGAACCCATCCACGTGGGCGAGCTGGTGACCTTCCTGGCGGCGGTGAACTACACCGGCCGCACCTCGATGGAGATCGGCATCAAGGTCGTCACCGAGGACATCCGCAAGAAGCTGGTGCGCCATACCAACAGCTGCTATTTCACGATGGTGGCGGTGGACGACCAAGGCGCGCCGACTGCCGTGCCGCCGCTTGCGCCGCGCAACCTGGAAGAAAAGCAGCGCTTCGAGGCCTCCCGCCTGCGCCGCGAACTGCGCCAGGAAATGGAACGCCGGCACGACGAGATCAAGCGCGAAACCACGCACGACGCGCCGCCGGGCCCCTGAACCGGTCCGGCGAAAAAAAACCGAGCCATGCAGGCTCGGTTTTTTTCTTGGCGAGGTCGGGTTCGGGCCGACGCCGTCAGGCGCGTTCCGCGGCGCCCGGCGGACTGGGCGGCGCGGAGGCGGGTTCGCGGTCGCGGCCCACCATGCGTTTGACACCCAGCCATTGTTGCGACCAGAAGCTGCGCCCGTAGTCGCGGCCGCCCAATTCCGTCTGCTGGTCATGGATGCCCGTGGGACCGTAACCCACCCCGAAGCGGGCGGTGCGGAACAGCACGTCCCAGATCGGGAACAGCGCGGCGAAGTTGTAGCCGCCCACCGGCCCCGGCGACGACGCGTCGTAGGCAATGGAATGGTGATGGCGGTGAAAGCGCGGGCTGACCAGCAGGCGCTCGCCCAGCGCACCGAAATGCATGCGCAGGTTGGCGTGCGAGAAGCTCTGCGCCAGCTGGGTGATGGCCACCACGATCACGAATTGCGCGGGCGGCACGCCCACCAGTTGCGACACGAACACGACCAGCACGTCGCGCAGCATGTCGTCCAGCAAGTGGTTGCGGTCGTCGCTCCAGATAGTCATCTGGCGCTGGCTGTGATGCACCGCGTGCAGCGCCCAGAGCCAGCTGAAACGGTGCTGGGCCCGGTGGTAGACGTAGTCCACCGCATCGAACAGCAGCAGGTAGATGATCAGGCTGACCCAGGCCTTGTCCGTCACGCCCGGCCAGTACTGGTCCAGCTGGAATGGCGCGAAGCCCCAGATGTGCAGCTGCCCGAAGACGCTGTCCCAGAACGGGTCGATCGTGAAGAACAGCGCCAGGCGGAACACGCCCAGGCGGTGGATCAGCGTGTACAGCACGTCGATGCCGATCTGGCGGCGGTCGGTGACCGCTTCAACCGGCCGCAGGCGCTGCAGCGGGCCGAACACCAGCACCAGCACGGCGACCTGCACCAGGCCCACCAGCAGCCACATCGTGGCGTCGTAGCCGTCTTCGATGAAGTTGCTCATCCCCAGGTGAAACAGCGCGGGCTGGATCAGGGTCTCGAAAAGCCATTGCTGGCATTCCCCGAACAATTGACTGAGCGTATCCATGATCAATGATGCGTAGCGATCCAGTCGCGGTAGGCGGGATGCGTATTCAAGGTAGCAAAACAATAGCCCTTCTGCTGCAGGCCCACAATCAGGGGCTCGAGCACGGCGGGGGCCCAGGGGTCCTGGCGTGACCAGATGCCCAGGTGCGCCAACAGGATGTCGCCGGGCTTGATGGTGCGCAGCGCCTGGTCCAGAAGCTTGGCATTGGGGAATTTATCGCTGGGCAGCTCGTCGCCCAGGAAACCGGCGGGCGCCCAGCCCACGTGCTCGAAGCCGCAGGCCTTGGCCGCTTTCAACAGCGCGGGCGACGTCTTGCCGCCCGGCGCGCGATACAGCGGCAGCATGTTCTGGCCCGTCATCTGATGGAACCGGGTGGCGGACCGCTTGATCTCGGCGCAGTACTGGTCGGCCGTCCATTCGGCGGTCTTGCCCGTGTCCGGACCCGCGCTGGGCTTCACGCGGAACTTGCCGCCCGGCAGGTCGCCCTGCCAATAGACGTGGTCATAGGTGTGCGAACCGAAGGCATGGCCTTCCGCCGCGCGCGCCTTCCACCACGGCGCCCACACGTCGTCCAGGCTGGAGCCGTCGGTCTTCGTGCGCTCGTTGGCCAGGAAGAACGTGACCTTCACGTGATGCCGGTTGAGCACATCGGCGATCAGCGGCGCCACGCCCATGTGGCCCGTGTCGAAAGTCAGGTACACCGGCTTGTCGCACGTCGTCGGCGCAACCGCATTCGCCGTCGGAACGGCAAACGCCAAGACAGCCGCCAGCAAGCCCGCGACAGCGGGTGCCGCGTGGGGGCTCTTCCGTCTACCGCGTAGGAGCATGGTTCAGCGTCCAGACGCCGTGGGGCGACTTGCCCACCGTCACCTGATTGACGACCTTCTTCTGCTCCAGGTCCACCACGGTCAGCTTGCGCGCCCAGCGCGACGTGACCAGCAGCGTCTTGCCGTCGGCCAGGACGTCCATGCAGTCGGGGCCGCCCGGCACCGGGAAGGTGTCGGTGACGGCCAGCGTCAACATGTCGATGCGGCTGATGGAGTTGGCGGTGCGGTTGCTGACGAACAGGTGGCGCTTGTCGCCCTGCGCGCGAAAGGCATGGGCGCCGGCGGCCGTCGGGATGCGCTTGACCAGCTTGGCCGGGCCGTTGCTGACGTCGTAGGCTTCCACGAACGAGTCGCCGGTCAGGGCCACCAGCAGCGTCTTCTGGTCGGGCGTCAGGAACACGTCGGCCGGCGTCTTGCCAACGGACACCGTCCACTTGGGCGTCTGCGTGGCCAGGTCGATGGCGATCAATTGGTCGCTGTCCTGCAAGGTCACGTACGCCGTCGTGCTCTTCTTGTCGATCATGATGTGGCTGGGCGTCTTGCCCGCGGGAATGCGCTTGACCAGCTTCAGGTCAAAGCCCTTTTCCAGCGGCTTCCAGGCGTAGATGTCGATATGGTCCAGGCGGTTGGCCGCCGTGACGAACCACTTCATGTCGGGCGAGAACTGCAGCTGGTAGGGGTCGACGATGCCGGTCAGAGTGCGTTGCACCTCGCCGGTCTTGGGATCCATCAACGTGATGGAATCGCCCGTGGCGTTGGCCACCATCAGGGACTTTTCGTCCGGGGTCAGATACAGGTGGTGTGGCTCTTTGCCGGTGGGCACGCGCCGCAGTTCCTTGTAGGAGACGGGGTCGACGATGCTGACATTGGCGTCCAGGGAATTCAGGACAAAAATCGGGGCGGATGCCGCCGCTGCGCTAAGCGCCATCCCTACGCCGGCCAGGGCGTAGCGGACAAAATGCAAGGGGTTCAATTTCAAGGTCCGGCAAGTAAGGATCGGGCACCGATCCCAATGCCGGCCATTTTAGGCTCAGCCGCCTTTCAAAAGGGCAACAGCCGGGGGTTTGGCGACAAACGCACACGCCTGTTGCGACCCCGCAACAACCCCCGGCTGAAAATCCTCTAAAAATCCTAAAAAGTCATTTGGTGCCAACGGGTTGCGCGTTGGCGTCGACCCAGGCGCCGGAGGCGAAATCGCGTTCCCGCAAGGCCGCCGCCCGGGCCGCCGACGACGGTCCCAGATCCGCTTCCAGCACGCCGCCCTCCGGACCGATGACAAAGGTGCCGATGCCGGTCTTGCCGTAGTGCGCCGGCCACGCGACGATGCGGTAGGCGGCGTCTTGTCCGCCCGGCAGCACCTTGTAGCGGTACCCGGCGAAGGCGTCGGCCGCGGGCACTTCCGGCCCCATCGCCAGCGCATCCGGCCCGAAGGCCTGCGGCGGCGCCCCGGGCAGCTCGGGCCAGTACAGGCCGTCCATCGTGCCAGGGCGGCTGACCAGCCGGCTCGCATAGCGGCCCTGCCCCACGCCTTGCTGATAGCGGGTCTGCGCCGCCTGCAGCTGTTGCAGGGTGTCGATCGCGGTCAGTTCGTTGCGGCCGATCGCGCGGCGCTGGATCTCGGCTTTGCCCGCCGCCGGGTCGAACCGCCAGCCCTTGCCCGACTGCACGATGGGCACCGGCATGGTCCATCCGGAATCGCCGACCGCCAGCCACGAGCGGCCGCCGTCGGCGATGATCTCGTGCTTCTTCGCCCACGCTGCCAGGAAACGGTAGATGTCGTCCTGCGCCACGCCGCCGGGCACGATCTGCTTGTGATCAGGCCCCAGCACGCGGGCGATGGCGACCGGATCGCTGGTGGCCAGCGCGTCGGCGAAAGCGTCCGCCGCGGCCTGCGACGTCGGATACACGCTTTGCGCCCCCACTGGCGCGGCCAGCCCCAGCGCCAGCAATGTCGCGGCGCCCAGCACGCGGGTCCGAACCCAGGCATTCGTCATGAAAGCTCCCTTGTCCATGGTGCTTACCTCCGGCCGCCAAAATGGCCGCCGCCGCCGCCGCCCATATGCCCGCCGCCACCACCGCCACCGCCGCCACGCTGGAAGCCGCCTCCGCCGCCTCCCCGGTTCATGTCGCTGCGGTGGCTTTGTTGGCGCATGCGGTCGCCGTTGCCGGCGTCGTGCAGCGCGCTGCTGCTGTTGGACGCCCGGGCCCGGTCGCGTGCCGCCGATTCGTCGGCACGCTGGCGTTGCGCCGCCGCCTGCCGGTCATGGGTGCCGGCGCCGGATGCGCCGGACGCGCGAGGCGTCTGGCCGCCCTGCGCCCGGTCGCGCGCGCCTTGTCCGGCACCCGCGCCCTGACTCCGGCCGGCCGCGCCTTCACCGCGACGGGCGCCCGCTTCAGCATGCCCCGGGATGTTCTGCCCCGTACGCCCTTCGAAGGACTGCGCCGCGCGGTCACGAGCCGCATCACGCGAATTCGGCGCTCCGCCGGCGCCAGGCGACCGGCCGCCCTGGCCCTGACCTACGCGCTGCTGCCCCGATTGCCGGTTCTGCAGGCCCGCCTGGCGCTGGCTGTCGAAGCGCTGGCGGTTGGCCTGGTCCGCATAAGGCGTATTGCCGCGGTTGGCCGGGTTGTGCTGCCACGAGACGTTGTTGTTCCTGGCGTTGTTGATCCGGTTATTGACGTTGACGTTGTTGTACCGGTTGACGTTGATGTCGACGTCGTTGTGTCCCCAGTTGAATCCGCCCCACATCGAATCCACGGCGGCGACACCCAGGCCGAAACCGATGCCGGCCACCAGCGAGGTCGCGAAGACCGAGCCCGGCGGCGGCGGATAGTAGTAAGGGGGGTACGTGGGATAGGCCCAGGCGCCGTAGACGACGGTCGGGTTGTAGCTGGGCACGTAGACGACTTGAGGGTCGGTGGGCTCGATCACCACCACGGTCTTGTTTTCGGTCGTGCTGGAGGTGACCTTCTGCTGGGGCGTGCTCTTCAGGTTGCCGGCCTTTTCCGCCTGCACGCGCAGCCGCTGGACCGAATCCATCACGCCGTCCGGCTGCGCCAGGAAGGCGTCGCCCACGGATTTCACCCAGTCGGGCTGTCGGCCCATCATGTCCATGACGGACGGGAACGCGACCAGCGATTTGACGCTGGGATCCCAGGTTTCGCCTTCGACCGCCTTGACGGCCTTGTCGCCGGATTCCGACGTGTGCGCGGCCGACCACTTGGCCGCGGCGGCGATGTCATCGGGGTAGGTCGACCCCATGAGTATCTGCGACAGTAACGCATCAGGGTATAGCGCCACGGGCGCCATCAACTGATCCAACTGCCCATTGTCCAGCTTGGTCTGCGCCATGGCGGGCAGGCAAACCGCCAGCCCCAGGCACAACCAGCCGATGAACCACCCTTGCAATCGACGCATGAACCGTTCTCCGTGAAGCAACGCATGAAGCCACAAGCCAGGAGGAAACCGCCGGATGACGCGCTGACAATATATGCCTAACGCCGGCGCAAGGAAAGCGCCGGCGCCGATCTCTCTGCGTTCACAGTTTGGCGACGGACACCTCGGTCGCCTTCACGAAGGCCAGCACGTCGGTGCCCACCTGCAGGTCCAGCTCTTTGACGGAACGCGTGGTGATCACCGACGTGACGATGCCCGCGGGCGTGTCCACGTCCACCTCGGACACCACCGGGCCCAGGATGATTTCCTTGATCTTGCCGCGGAACTGGTTGCGGGCGTTGATGGATTGAATGGTCATGGTCTTGCTCCTGAAAGGAAAAAAAGCGGCGCCGCCATGGCGCCGGGCGGGTTCGAAGGCCGCGCGGGATCAGACGCTGAAGCCGCCCGCAAGCGCCAGGCGGCCCAGGTCGTAGGCTTCATGGGCGACGGCGCCGCGCGGCAGAACCTGCTCGGCCAGCCGGTCGACCGATTCTTCCAAGCGGCCGCGCACGTCGTCGTCGATATGGGCGCGGCCATCCTCATCCAGCCGCACCTGCTTGTCGGTGGCGTAGACGCCAGCCAGGATGTGCCGGGCGCCCAAGGCGGACAGCACCGGTTTCAGCCCGTACTCCAGCGCCAGCAGATGCGCGGGACTGCCGCCCGTGGCGATCGGCAGCACCGTCTTGCCCGCGAACGCCTTTTCGTCCAGCAGGTCCAGCACGGCCTTCAGGCCGCCCGAAAACGACGCCTTGTAGACCGGCGTCGAGATCAGCACCGCATCGGCCGCCGCCGCCCGCGCCCGCAGCGCGCTGGCCCCGGCGCCCGAATAGTGGCCTTCGATCAGTTCTTCGGCGGGAATGTCGCGCAAGCCCAGCTCCACGACGCCCAGCCCGCGCGCACGCAACGCGTGGATGGCGTAGCGCAGCAGCGCGGAAGAACGGGAACGCGGTGACGGGCTGCCCGCCAATGCAATGATGCTCATGATGATTCGCCGAAGGTCGCGCGTCGGAATGCGGGCTGCTGGGTGAGAGGCGATTCTGTCACCGCTGGCGGGCGCGGAAAAATACTTAGTCGGCATGACGTTATGCCGGCAGGTGGCTGGAAACCCTGGCCCGCCTCCTCCATATGCGGGACTGGATTGCGGGCAACGGCGGGCCTATACTGGATTCGCCGTTGCTCGACATTCCTTTTCCTAAAGGAGAGGCAACATGTACAGGCACTTGCTCATCGCCGTGGATGGCTCCCTGCTGTCCGAATCGGCTTTCAAGCGCGCACTCGTTTTCGCCAAGGAAATGGGCGCCACCATCACCCTCATCCGCGCCATCCCGGAGGACCATCTGCTGGTCTATCAGGCCGAGATGCTGGGCACCACGCAAACGCATCACACCGACCAGGCGCGCAAGAACGCGCAAGGCTATCTGGACGGGCTGGAAATGGAAGCGCGCCATGCGCTGGTGCCCTGCAACATCGTCGTGATGGTCAATGACCACCCGCACGAGGCGATCGTCGAGACGGCGAAAAGCCAGGGGTGCGACTTGATCATCATGGGCTCGCACGGACGCCACGGCATGACGGGGTTCCTGCTGGGCAGCGAAACCCAGCGCGTGCTGGCCAAGACCCGCCTGCCCGTGCTGGTGTTTCGCTAGCGGCCGCCGCGCGGCCCGGCCCCCGAATGCTCGCCGCCGCGTCAGCCGGCGGCGGCCAGCGCGTGCTGGAAGGTGAAGCTGTCGGCGTAGATGTGGTCAAGGCTGGCGCCGCGTACAGCCAGCAGATGCTTGGCCTGCTGGATCATGGCGGGCGCACCGCACAGGTAGAAGGCGTGTTCGGACAGATCGCCGTGGTCTTCCAGGACGGCGTCCTGCACATGGCCGCGGCGGCCTTTCCAGCCCGCGCCGGCGCGCGACAGCACCGGCACGAAATTGAATTCATACAAGCGGCCGGCCCACCCGGCGATCTCGTCTTGCAGGTACAGGTCGGCCTCGGTGCGCATGCCCCAATACAGGCTGACCGGCGGGCAATCGTCCTTGTCCAGCAGGGACTCCAGGATCGCCTTGATGGGCGCGATGCCGGTGCCCGTCGCCATCATGACAAGCGGGCGCCAGTCTTCTTCGTGATAGCTGAACACGCCCAGCGGCGCTTCGATATCCAGCGCCGCTCCGGGTTGCGCCTGGCCCAGCCAATGGTCGGTGTAGCGGCCGCCCGGAATGCGGCGCACATGGAAGTCCACCTGCCGGCCGGCCGCCGCCGACGCCATGGAAAAGCTGCGCGTCTCGCCCTCAGGCAGCAACACGTTCATGTACTGGCCCGGCACGAAGTCCAGTCCCGATTCCGGCAGCGCCAGCGTCAGATGGATGATGTCGTCGGTATAGGCATCGATGCGCTGCACCGTGGCCGCCAGCCGGCGCGGTTCGGGAAACACCTGACGGCTGCTGGCCACGCTGATGCAAAGATCGCTTTCCGGGCGCGCCTGGCAGGCCAGGGCGTAGCCTTCGGCCGCTTCTTCCGGGGTGAGCGCCATAGGGAATTCGTCATAGCGCACGGTGCCTTCGGCCAGCTTGATGCGGCACGTGCCGCAGCCGCCGAAGGTGCACTCGTGCGGCAGCTTGACGTCTGCGCGCCCGGCGGCCTCGAGCACCGATTCGCCGGCGTCCACGTCGAAAGAGGCGCCGGTTTCCAGGATGAACACGCGGTATGCCATGGCGGGCCTCGCTTATTTCTTGATGTCGGCCTGCACCAGCACTTTCATGCCGCGCGGCTCCAGCAGTTCGGCCAGCGCCGCCAACGCGGCCACCCCCGCCTGCGTGTCCTGTTCGCCGTTGCCGCCGCTAAGCCCGATGCCGCCGATCACCTCGTCGTTCACGACAATGGGAAAGCCGCCCACGAACACGGCGAACTTGCCGTCAAAGCTCCACTGGATGCCGAAGGCCTCGTTGCCGGGCAGCGCCGGTCCGTTGGGCGGGGTGTTGAACAAATGCGTCGAACGCTTGTGGCCGGCCGCGGTGAACGCCTTGTTCCAGGCGATCTGCGGGCCGGTGATGCGGGCGCCGTCCATGCGCTCGAGCGCGATGGGATAGCCGCCGTCGTCCACGATACAGATGGATTCCAGCACGCCGATCGCTTCTGACTTCGCAATGGCCGCGCGCACCATGACGCGCGCTTCTTCCAGTTCCAGGCGATAGATCTGTTTCATAAGGCTAGCCTCTTCAGTTGTCCGCGCCTTAGCCGGCGCGGTAGACGGTCTTGATCTGCGTGTAGAACTCCAGGCCCACGCGGCCGGATTCGCGGAACGTGGACGTGCTGGAGTGCTTCAGCCCCCCGAAGGGCGCGTTGATCAGGTTGCCGGTGGTGGTGCGGTTGATCTTCACCGTGCCCGCCTGGATGTCGCGGGCGAAGCGGTGCGCGTAGCGCGCATCGGTGGTGGCGATGGCGGCCGACAAGCCGTACTCGGTGTCGTTGGCCTTGGCGATGGCGTCTTCATAGCCGTCGACCTCGATCAGCGCGATGACCGGGCCGAAGATCTCTTCGCGCGCGATGCGCATCTGCTGCGTCACATCCGTGAACAGCGCGGGCGTGACGTAGTAGCCGCGGTCGAAGCCGGGGCCGGTCAGGGCGTCGCCGCCGCACACGTGCGTCGCCTCTTCCTTGCCCACCGCAACGTAGCTCAATACGTTGTCCAGCTGCTTGCGGGTGGCCAGCGGGCCCAGGTCGAAGTTGCCGTCCAGCCCGTTGCCGATGGTCAGCGCCTGGATGCGCGCCACCAGCTTGTCGGTGAACGCCTGGCGCACCTTGGCGTCGACCAGCACGCGGCTGGTGCCCGTGCAGGCCTGGCCGCTTAGCGAAAAGCCGCCTTTCACCGCCAGGTCCACTGCGCGGTCCAGGTCGGCGTCGGCCAGCACGATCAGCGGATTCTTGCCGCCCAGCTCCATCTGCGTGCGGGTGGTCAGGCCCGCGCCCCGATGGATCTGTTCGCCCGCGGCGGTCGATCCGGTGAAAGAGATCGCGCGCACCGCGCGGGCGGTGGTGATGGCCGGGCCCACCGCGCTGGCCGGGCCGATCACCAGGTTCAGCACGCCCGCAGGCAAGCCCGCCTGCACAAGAGCCTCGGTCAGGCGGTAGCCGGACAAGGGCGCATCCGACGAGGGCTTGAACACCACGGTGTTGCCGGTGATCAGCGCCGGCGCTATCTTGCGGGCCGGAATCGAAATGGGGAAGTTCCAGGGCGAGATCACGGTGACCACGCCCAGCGGTTCGCGCTGGCTGTAGACGACCATGTCGGGATCGTCGTTGGCGAAGGTCTCGCCCGTGAAGCTCTGCCCTTCCACGGCATAGAAGCGGATCGTCTGGGCCGAGCGCATCACTTCGTCTTTCGCCAGGTTCAGGCTTTTGCCCTCTTCCCGAGTCAGTTCGCGCGCGAAGGCGTCGGCGTGGTCCTCCAGGTACTGGGCGGCGCGGAACAGGATGGCGGCCCGCTTGGAGATCGGCGTGTCGCGCCAGCCTGCGAAGGCGGTATCGGCCGCCTCCACCGCGCGCCGGGCGTCTTCGGCGTCGGACACCGGAAAACGGCCCACGATGTCGGACGTGTCGGCCGGATTGAGGTTGGGGGCAGTCCGACCGGTGGCGCTGGGCACCCAGGCGCCGTCGATGTGGTTCATGAATGCCTGCTGCGAGAGATCGTCCACGGAAGCGCTTCCTTTACCTGTACGGGAGTGGCCGGAAATCGGTCGTCTTAGATAGCTTCTGAACATTGTATACTTTAATCACTTTGCGGCGATACGTGGAAACCCCAGGCTTAGCCGTGAAAAAGGGGCCCCCAGGGCCCCTTGCAACGCCGGCCGGGCCAGGGAAAGGTCAACTCCAGATCAATACGGCGCAGATGGTGGAGACGAACAGCGCCAGCAGCACGGGCAGCAGCAGGGCGCGCACCAGCGACAGCACGTTGACCCGCGCGAACCCCGCCACCGCGATCAGCGACGACCACGCGATCAGGGTGCCGCCGCCCGTCCAGACGGCGCCCATCTGGCCCACGGCGGCCAGGGTCGCCGGGTCCACGCCCACGACCGGGCCCAGCGCGCCGGACAGCGTGCCGGTCAGCGGCAGGCCGGCGAAGCCCGAGCCGTCGATGCCGGTGATCATGCCCACCAGCAGCACGCCGAACGCCACCAGGAAATGATTTTCGGGAATCAGGTGCTGGCCGGCCGAGATCACTTCGAACAGCAGGCCGGGCGCCTGCGCCAGCGGCACACCCAGGATCTGCGCGGCGGTTTCGTTGGCGCCCACGAAGAAGAACCCGGCGATCGGCAGCACCGATCCCATCGCCTTGAAGGCGAACACGAAACCGTCCGTCACGTGCTCGGGGCACACGTCCAGCATCTTGCGCGGGCCTTCGGCGGCCAGCGTCACCAGCATCATCACCACGAAGGCCACGCCGCCGACCAGCGCCGCCGCGTCGCCACCGCGCAGGGCGGGTATGGACGGGAACAGCCGCGGCACCACCATCACGGCGATCACGGCCAGGAACGCCAGCGGCGTCACCACGGCAAAGGTTTTGGACCAGCGCACGCGACGGCGCTCCTCGTCGTTCAGCGCGGAGCCCTGCGGCAGCGACGGGTCGCCGCCCATGGTGCCGCGCGCCAGTTCGGCCTTGTCGAACGAGCCCGACTGCTCGATCCGCGCCAGGCTGCCGTCTTGCGCGCGGGCCTGCCAGGCGTCCAGCAACGCGGGGCTTGCGGGCACGATGTGCTTGCGGATCAGCAGGTAGGCCGCCACCAGCGCCACGGCGCCGGTGATCAGCGACAACACCAGCGCGCGGTCGGCCACCACCGCCGCGCTGACCGCCGCCCCCGCCGCCTTGGCGCTGATGCTGGGCGCCACTCCGATCACATAGTCCGACGACAGCGCCATGCCCTGGCCGGCGATGGCGATCGCCATCGCGCCGGCCAACGGCGGCAGCCCCGCCGCGATCGCCGCGGGCAGCAGGATGGCGGACACCAGCGGCACGGCGGGCGTGGGCCAGAAGAACAGCGAGATCACGTAGGTACAGAGGGCGATGATGACGAACGAGGAATGCCCGCCGCGCATCACCCGCCGGAAAGGCTGGACCATGCGCACGTCCGCCTGCAAGGTCTTCAAGGCGTTGAGCAGCGCGGTCATGAAGGTGATGACCAGGAAGATGTTGAACAGCTCCTTGGCGGCCACGAAGCTGGCCGAAAAGATGCCGATCAGCGCGCTGATCGGGTTGCCCGTGATGGCCAGCACCACCAGGAACGTGCCGATCACCGATGGCACCACCACGTTGGCCCGCAAGATCATCGTCAGGATGATGGCGGCCACGCTGAGCAGGTACATCCAATGGGCAGCGTTGAGCACGACGTCGGATTGCATGCGAGATTCCCCTTGTGACGTGGCTGTTAGGTCGCCACAATCGGTATACTATATTTCGTTAGGAGCCATACCAATCGAAATATGCAACGCCTAGGGAAACCGATAATTCTGAAAAACTCATGAATTACGGCCAAATATCAAGGGTTTACCCGTGATTTTTTCATTCTTGCCGAAACCGTCGATTGTCACGGATTGACTATCGTATACATACAAGGTGACATATCCGCATGCTGTCCGACCTGCCGTTCCCCGATGTCTGGCACTACGCCGCCATGGCGCTGGTGGTGTTCGGCGCCGCGCTGGCACAAGGCGTGGGGGGCATCGGCTTCGCGATGTTCGCGGCGCCGGTGGCGGCGATGTTCTTCCCGCAACTGGCGCCCGGCCCCCTGCTGACGCTGGGCGGCTTCATCTCGCTCCTGACCGCGCTGCGCGAACGCGCGTTCATCGACTGGTCCGCCGTGTCCTACGCGCTGGCGGGGCGGGTGGTGGGCACGCTGATCGCCATCTACGCCATGGCGCGCTTCGCCCCGCAAGCGTTGGGCGTGCTGTTCGCGTGCCTGATCCTGGCCGCCGTCGCGCTCAGCGTGGCGGGCCTGCGTTTCACCGCCACGCCGGGGCGCGTGTCGGGCGCCGGCGTGGCCTCAGGCATCATGGGCACGATGACGTCCGTCGGCGCGCCCCCCATCGCCATCGTGCTGCAGCATTCGGCGCCGCCGCGGCTGCGCGCGACGCTGGGCGTGGTGCTGTTCCTGGGATCGATCTTCTCGCTTGCCATGCTGGCGCTGGCCAAGCGGTATACGGGTTACCACGCCGGGCTGGCCCTTAGCCTGGCGCCTTTCCTGCTGGCCGGTTTCGCGGCCTCCAACCGGTTGCGGGCCTTGCTGCCGCCACAGGCCATGCGCAGCGTGCTGCTGGCGGTGTGCGCGCTGGGCGCGGCGGGCGTGCTCGCTAAAGCCTTCTGGGGCGCCTGATGCGGCGCCGCGGCAACGGCACTTGGCTACACCCGGTAATACAATGGAGACTGTATCCATTAATCCAGACATGCTCGCCATGACCACTTCGCCCGTCAGCCCGCAAGCCGTTGAGACGCAGTCTTCCGCTCCGCTGAAGATCGGCGAGCAGCATCCGCAGTTGTTCGCCGTCATCCGCGACAAGTTGCGCGAACGCATCCTCAGTGGCGAGTTCACCCCCGGCGACCGCCTGGTGGAAGGCCGTCTGTCCGAAGAAATGGGGGTGTCGCGGATTCCGGTGCGCGAAGCCCTGCGCGCCCTGGCGGCCGAGGGGCTCGTCACCATCGAACCGCGCCGCGGCGCATCCGTCTCGGTATTGTCCGATGCGGTGGCCTACGACATGGTGGAAGTGCGCGCCACGCTGGAAGGCCTGAACGCCAAGCTGGCGGCGCAACGGCGCGATGCGAAAACCGTCGAACGCCTGCAGGCCTTCCTGCGCGAAGGCACGGAAGCCGCGCGCAGCGAACAGCTGGACAAGTTCCTGGCGCTGAATTCGCAGTTCCACGAAATGCTGGCCACCATCGGCGGCAACGTGGTGCTGACCGATCTGATGCGTTCGCTGCGCGACCGCACGGCGCTGCTGTTCGCGCCCAGCAACATGCACCGCGCCAAGGCGAACTGGGACGAGCACTCGCAGATCCTGAACGCCGTCATCGCCGGCAACGGCGATCTGGCGGCGCTGCTGGCCAGCCAGCATGTGCACAACGCGGCCAAGGCCTATACCGACACGCAGCAGCTCGGATCGGCGGACTGAGACCGCAAGGCGGGGCGGCAGCGCGCGCCCCACGCGTTCAGGTGGCGGCTTCGACCGGATCGGACGCCGCGCCCACCACCACGCCCTTGCCGTTCTGCACCACCCACGACACTTTCACGTCGCCGTTCACGAAGGTCTGGCACGCCATGCGGTAGCCGGCCTCGAAATCTTCGGGGCGCAGGTGCTTGCGCTCTTTCGGCTTGACCGCATCGGTGTGCTCAAGCCCTTCCTCGATGCGGCATTTGCAGGTGCCGCACAGGCCGCCCCCGCATTTGAACGGGATGCCGCCTTTTTCCTTCAGCGACACGCGCAGCAGATTGCTGTTCTCGGGCGCGGTCGCCACCTTGCCGCCGTTCGAGATGAAAGTGATCTGGACCATGTCGTTCAATGCTCCGCCGCTGTGGCACCGGCCCGCAGCGTCAAGGTGGATTCCATGCTGCCGAAGCGCGTCAGGTGGGCCAGTTCCTTGCGGGCGGCCTCGACCGAGGCGAACTTCTCCAGGAATTTGGACGGCACGCGGTTCACCACATAGGGCGGCGCCTCTTCCGTGACGACCAGCCGCGTGTCGCCATGCAGCCGGGCGATGCGGAAGACCGCCAGCGCGCGCCCGTAGAACACGTAGTCGTAGGTCTCGATGATGTCGACGTCGTCGCCGACCTCGGTGCGGAACACGCCCGGCTTGGTCGTCAGGATCACGTATACGGAGTCCATGGCCGCTATGCCTCCATGTCCTGGAGCAGCTCGACATCGCTGCTGAGCCACAGCTGGCACGCCAGCCGATAGCCCTGGTCGATGCGGTCGCCCAGCTGCTTTTTCTCTTTCCAGTTCACGGGCGGCAGATGCTCGGCGCCCGCCAGCACGCGGCACGCGCATTTGGCGCATTTGCCCATGCCGCATTCATAGCGCAGGTGCGGATACGGGAACTGCTTGATGCCGGCCCGCACCACCAGGTTGGTGTTGTCCTTCACCACGTCGGTGAAGGTCTGGCCGCCTTTATGGAATACAACGGTAGGCATGGGTCTGTCGTCCAGGAGCTGCGGGCCGGCCGCGCAGCTCCTGCGGCGCAGCCGGATAGGCCGGATTCGCGGGCCGCTGCGTCAGGCGGCCAGGCCGAGTTCGGGCAGCTTGATCTCGTGCTGCACGTAGTCGGTGTAGAGCGCCGTGGTGTACAGCAGCCGCATCTGGGCGCCGATTTCGCAGATCTTCAGGCAGCGCCGCTGCAGCTCGACCGTGTTGGCGTGCTCCAGCACGATCTGATAGCCGCGTTCGCCGTGGATCTCGTCCGACACGATGTGCAGGTCGAAGAATTCCACCTCTTCATCGGTGAAACCGTACTTGTCGCGCAGCGTCGGGGTCTGCTTGCGGTAGATGGACGGCACCTGCGATTCCAGCCCCACGACCAGGCCCGCCACCGCCACGATGGGGTCTTCGCGCATGGCCACGGCGTAACACCAGCTTTGCAGCGCGCGCGTGGTGGGCGACATGTTGTCGGGATTGGTCACCCGTTCGCGGGTGGTGCCGCAGGCTTCGGCAAAGCGGATCAGCAGATCCGTATGGCGGTCGCCGCCGATTTCCTCTTCATACATGTTGGCCAGCAGGAAGTCCTTGGCCTCGGTATAGGTGTCGGGCGTGCGGGCATACAGATAGCCCAGGTAGTCCGCGAACGGACCGACGTAGTGGTAGTGGTTCTCGGCCCACCGCGACAGGTGTTCGCGGCTGAGCTTGCCTTCGGCCCAGGCGATGGAAAAAGGCGAAGCGTTGGCGCTCTTGCCCTTGATCGCGTTTTCCAACGCGGTACGGAATTCATCTCGGTTCATCAGTTCTGCCATGACGCGCTCCAGTCCAGAGGGGGAGGGATTCCAGGCTGGTTTAGCCCGGCCATGTTGAACATTGTATACCGTCTACTGTTTCGAACTGCTAGGGCAATCCCGAAGATGTCAGGCCAGTCACGGCATAAAAAGGGCCAGACCCTTTCAAATCAATGACTTGATCTGGCGCAAGGCCGCCACGGGCGACGGTGGACGCATCGCACTGCTGCCAGTACAATGAATACACTTTCAATGCAATACGGAAATACCATGAATACCCGCCATCCCCTGGGAGACGCCCCGATCGGTCAACAGCTGTTGACGCACTACGCCCGCCGCGACGCGGTGCGCCACGCCACGCCCTTGTTCCCGTCGTCCTGGGCCGAGCTGTTCGCGCCGTTCCGCAACGCCCGCCTGCAACCGTTGCGCGCAAGCGCCCCCGCGGTCCGTCGCAACGACGACGAACCGGTCTGCCAGGCTTGAATGATCGGAAGAGGCCGGGGAAGACGCCCCGGCCGACATGCCCGCCGCTTAGCGGCTAGGGGGGCTAAGCGCCAACGGCTAACGGCGGGCGCGCAAGCTCGCCCGCGCGCGGGCATCCCGCAACGCGGCATTGCGCTGGCGGTGCTCATTGGCCAAAGCCAGCACCAGCACCACCGCAAACCCCACGGTGTAGGCCAGCACGTCCCACCAGTCCGGCACGCTGCCGAACACCACGCGCAGCACCGGCTGCTCGATCTGCCACCCGTTCTGCCGCGCCAGATACTGGCCGAACTCCACCGCATACCCCGTCAGCAACGCCGCCACCGCCAGCGCGCCGACGTGCGCCCGGATGAACGTCCGGTACACCAGATAGACCCAGCCCACGGCCACCACATCCCCCACGAATCCGCGCAAGAACGGATAGGGCGCGCCATACAGGGCAATCAGCGCCAACAGCGCGGTCACGGCAAGCAGGGCGGCGAACGCGCGCCCATTGAACGTCAGGGTCATGGCTACAAACAGCAAAAAGTGAAAGGGCGGACGCGTTCTTCAAACGCCTCCGTCGCCGCCCGCGCATCAGCACCACAGGGCAACCGGGCAGGGTACTAGAAATCCACGGGAAAACCCGAGACACCCTCCGACACATGCGTCACCAAAGGTTATGCGGCCACGCGGCCCCAAAAGTTATCCCACCTTATCCACCGCCTATCCACCGCCTATCCACCCCCAATCCACCGACTTACCCACACCCTTATCCACCGCGCCCCACGCAAGCGCGCAAGCGCGCCCCCCCAAGCCAAGCACATCCATATGCCAAAAAAGGCCGCCCGCGCGGCCGCTTTTGGCGTCCCTGCACACTCCTCCCCCCAC
>NZ_LZZS01000035.1 GCF_014170335.1 Achromobacter sp. UMC46 | reverse complement strand
ACTGCTTAAAGGGTGCGCTGTACGTGCCTGACTGCCGGCGCAGGCCCGCTAAACCATGCACGCGATAGCTCTCAACCCATCGTCGGACAACTGAATGGTCCAGTTCGTGACGCGCCGCCACCGACCGACCGCTCTCAGTACCCTTCAAATACTCCCGCACCACCTTTAACTTGAACTGCTCGTCGTACTTCGCCATGTAAAAACCCCCGAAGGTTGGATCAATGTCCAACTTTCGGGGGTCAGTTCAAGGGGCGTTTTTTTATGGCGAGAAGAAAAGGGGCGGGCCGGGGCGGCTAGGCCGCCTCGTCCAGACGCATCCCCACGTGCGGGATGCCGTCTTCGATGTATTCCTCGGTGACCTGCACGAAGCCGTGGCCGCCGTAGTAGTGGCAGAGGCGCGCCTGGGCGCCCAGGTACATGGCGCGGCCGGGCCAGCGCTGGCGCACTTCCTGCATCGCATGGCGGATCAGCTCGTGGCCCAGGCCCTGGCCGCGCGTCCAGGGCGCGGTGATGACGCGCCCGATCTCGATCTGGCCGTCTTTCAGCGACGGGTCCAGGATCCGGCAGTAGGCGGCCAGCTGGCCGTCTTGCCATGCCATCAGGTGCGTCGTCTGGCCGACCAGGTCCTTGCCGTCCATGTCCTGGAAGAGGCAGTTCTGTTCGATGACGAAGACTTCCGTGCGCAGGCGGAGGATCGCGTAGATCTCCGGCACGGTCAGGTCCTGGTGGGGTTTGCAGATCCAATCGGGCATCGCGTCAATCCAAGGCGGCAGGGGCGAAAAAGGGTGAAAAGCGGGCGCCGATAGCGTACCTCAAACCGGCCCCGTTTCTTTTGATGCACTGTTACATAATTTCACGGGTATACCCTTACTATGAAAATGAATTTTCTTATCTAAAATTTGTGTGTAAACAGATTTACACAATCCTCCGCTAAGACGCTCCCCGAACCGATGAACAAGGCCACACTTACGATCGCTGATCGGATCGCCCGGGCTCAGCCCGCGCTGAGCCGGACGCAGCACAAGATGGCCGAGTACGTGCTGGCGCACCAGTTCCGCGCCGCCACGATGACCATCGACGAATTCGCAGCGGCGGTGGGGGTATCGGTGGCCACGGCGAACCGCTTTGCGCGCGCCCTGGACCTGCCGGGCTATCCGCAATTCCGCGCCGAACTGGCGCGCGGGTTCGAAGCCGCGCTGGAACCCGTCGAAAAGCTGCGCACCGAACTGGCGCATTCCGCCAGCGCCGTGCAGATCTTCGCCGCCACGCTGGAAGAAGACATCCGCAACGCGCAGCGCAACCTGCAATCGCTGGATTCGGCCGCCTGTGAACAGGCGGTGGAAGCCATTCTGGCCGCCGACCGCGTGTTCATCATCGGTTTCGGTGCCAGCGGCTTCCTGGCCGGGCTGCTGCAACGCGGCCTGTGCATGAGCCTGCATTCGGTCGAATCGCTGGCAGGCCCCGGCGGCGTGTCGCATGCCGCGCGCCAGATGTCGCGCATGACCGCCAAGGATCTGGTGATCGCGATCGGCTTTCCGCGCTATCTGGCCGACACCGTGACGCTGGCCGCCGCCGCCAAGCAGGCCGGCGTGCCGGTGCTGGTGCTGACCGACAAACCCACGTCTCCGTTGGCGCCCACGGCATCCGTCGTGCTGTACGCGTTTTCCGCGCGCCAGCTGATCCCCAATTCCGAAACCGCTGCGCTGGGGCTGATCGAAGCCCTGTCTGCCGCAGTGGCCTATCGGGCCAAGAATTCCGTCGCGGCCGCGGCTGGGGTGACCCAGTCCGTGATGCCGTGGCTTATCCATGGAGTAGGTAAACGATGATTCAACCCGTGATTGCCATTCACGGTGGCGCCGGCGCGATGTCCCGCGCGGCCATGTCGCCCGAGAAAGAACAGGAATACCTGGCCGCCCTGGAGTCGATCCTGACGGCCGGCCAAGCCGTGCTGGCCCGTGGCGGCAGCGCGCTGGACGCCGTCACCGAAGCCGTCCGCCTGCTGGAAGACTGCCCGCTGTTCAACGCCGGCCACGGCGCGGTGTTCACCAGCGCCGGCACGCACGAGCTGGACGCCGCCATCATGGACGGCGCCACGCTGCGTTCGGGCGCCATTGCCAACGTGAACTGCGTGCGCAATCCGATCTTCGCCGCGCGCCGCGTCATGGAAACCAGCAAGCACGTGTTCTTCGTGGGCGAGGGCGCCGAAACCTTCGCACGCGACGCGGGCCTGGAAATCGTCGACCCGTCGTATTTCTCGACCGACGCCCGCCGCGAACAACTGCTGCGCGTGCAGCGCGAGACGCCGGAAGCCGCCGTGCTGGACCACGACGGCCAGGCCATGGTCGCGCGCGGCCAGCCCGCGCCGGCCGATCCGCTGGACGCCGACAAGAAGTTCGGCACGGTGGGCGCGGTGGCCGTGGACGCCCAGGGCAACCTGGCCGCCGCCACCTCTACCGGCGGCATCACCAACAAGCAGGTCGGCCGCGTCGGCGACGCGCCGTTGATCGGCGCCGGCACCTACGCCAGCAACAAGACCTGCGCAGTCTCCACGACGGGCACCGGCGAGATGTTCATCCGCATGGTCTCGGCCTATGACGTGGCGGCGCAGATGGAATATTGCGGCGCGTCGCTGGAAGCGGCGGCGGATCGCGTCGTGATGGAAAAACTGCCCACCATCGGGGGCAAGGGCGGCCTGGTGGCCGTCGACGCCCAGGGCAATGTGGCCTTGCCGTTCAACACGGAAGGCATGTATCGGGGTTACGCCCGCGTAGGCGAAAAGCCGGTCACCGCCATCTATCGATGAGCGGCGGCGGGTTCTGTATTGATATTGGGGATTAATAAAGATGGTTGATCGCGCAAACAGCCTGGCGCTGCCGGAAAACCGCGTGGTCCAGGTCGACGACCTGACGGTGCGCTTCGTAGGGTCGGAGCGTACGGTCGAAGCCGTGCGCAACCTGTCGTTCCATGTGGACCGGGGTGAAACCCTGGCCATCGTGGGCGAATCGGGTTCGGGCAAGTCGGTGACGTCCCTGGCTCTCATGCGTCTGGTGGAACATGGCGGCGGCCGCATCGCCCAGGGCCGCATGGCTCTGCGCCGGCGCAACGGCTCCGTGATCGACCTGGTCGGTTCCAGCCAACGCGTCATGCGCAATGTGCGCGGCGCCGACATGGCCATGATTTTCCAGGAGCCGATGACCTCCTTGAACCCAGTGTTCACGGCGGGCGACCAGATCGCCGAATCGATCCGTCAGCACCAGGGCAAGGATGCCGCCGCCGCGCGCGCCGAAGCGCTGCGCATGCTGGAACAAGTGCGCATCCCGGAAGCCAAGTCGGTGCTGGACCGCTACCCGCACCAGTTGTCGGGCGGCATGCGTCAGCGCGTGATGATCGCGATGGCGCTGGCCTGCAAGCCGGCGCTGCTGATTGCCGACGAACCCACCACCGCGCTGGACGTCACCATCCAGGCGCAGATCCTGCAACTGATCCGTCAGCTGCAGGAAGAAATGCACATGGGCGTGGTGTTCATCACCCACGACATGGGCGTGGTCGCGGAAGTGGCCGACCGGGTGCTGGTCATGTATCGCGGCGACAAGGTCGAAGAGGGCCCGTCGGATCAGGTCTTCTCGGCCCCCAAGCACACGTACACCAAGGCGCTGCTGTCGGCCGTGCCGAAGCTGGGCGCCATGGAAGGCACCGACCTGCCCGCGCGGTTCCCGCTGCTGCAGGTGGAAGGCCAGGCGCAACCTGTGGCCGAACCCGCCGCCGCCAGCACGCACGTCGTGTCCGGCGAAAAGCGCGAGCCCATCCTGAGCGTGCGCAACCTGGTGACCCGTTTCGACCTGCGCGGCGGCATCCTCAGCCGCGTGCAGCGCCGCGTGCACGCCGTGGAACAGGTCAGCTTCGACCTGTTTCCGGGCGAGACGCTGTCGCTGGTGGGCGAATCGGGCTGCGGCAAGTCCACGACCGGCCGCTCGCTGCTGCGCCTGGTCGACAGCCAGGGCGGCGAGATCAAGTTCGGCGGCCGCGACATCGTGCGCCTGAAGAACAGTGAATTGCAATCCCTGCGCCGCGACATCCAGTTCGTGTTCCAGGACCCGTTCGCCTCGCTGGACCCGCGCGTCACCGTCGGCTTCTCCATCATGGAGCCGCTGCTGGTGCACGGCGTGGCGAAGGGGCGCGACGCCGAGCGCCGTGTGTCCGAATTGCTGGAACGCGTGGGCATGCCGCCGGAAATGGCGCAGCGCTACCCGCATGAGTTCTCGGGCGGCCAGCGCCAGCGCATTTGCATCGCGCGCGCGCTTGCCCTGAACCCGAAGGTCGTGATCGCGGACGAATCGGTGTCGGCGCTGGACGTGTCGATCCAGGCCCAGATCGTGAACCTGCTGATCGACCTGCAGCGCGACATGGGCATTTCGTTCCTGTTCATTTCGCACGACATGGCCGTCGTCGAACGCGTCAGCCATCGCGTGGCCGTGATGTACCTGGGCCAGATCGTCGAGATCGGCCCGCGCCGCGCCATTTTCGAGAACCCGCAGCACCCGTACACCAAGAAGCTGATGTCGGCCGTGCCGATCGCCGATCCGGCGCGCCGCCATCTGAAGCGCACTTTGCTGTCCGATGAAATCCCCAGCCCCATCCGCAAGCTCGGCGACGAGCCGGTGGTGCAGCCGCTGGTGCAGGTTGGAACCGATCACTTCGTTGCCCGCCATCCGGTCGGCGGCGCGTATTGATTCCGTTGTCGTACTTGTTTTTCTTCCACCAAACCCCCTAATTCCGTTTTGGAACCAGGAGTTGCAATGATGAAAGTTCTGCGCCCCACCAAGCTGATGGCCGCCGCCGCGGTGGCCTTCGGCGTGCTCACTTCGCCGTTGGCGTTTGCCGCCAAGGACGTGACGTTTGCCGTCTCCATCGCATTGGAAACGCTTGACCCGTACAACACCAACAGCACCCTGAACCAGGCGGCCGGCAAGGCCTACTACGAAGGCCTGTTCGAATTCGACAAGGACCTGAAGGTCCAGAAGGTCCTGGCGACCGACTACACCGTCAGCGAAGACGGCCTGGTCTACACGTTCAAGCTGCGCCCGGGCGTGAAGTTCCATGACGGCACCGACTTCAACGCCGAAGCGGTCAAGATCAACTTCGACCGTCCGGCCAACCCGGAAAACCGCCTGTCGCGCTACATCCAGTTCAGCGTCATCGAGAAGATCGACGTGCTGGATCCGCTGACCGTCAAGATCACGCTGAAGAAGCCGTTCTCGGCCTTCATCAACGCGCTGGCCCACCCGGCCGCCATGATGATCTCGCCGGCAGCCCTGGCCAAGTACGGCAAGGAAATCGGTTTCCACCCGGTGGGTACGGGCCCGTTCGAATTCGTCGAATGGAAGCCGGCTGAATACCTGAAGGTCAAGAAGTTCGACGGCTACTGGAAGAAGGGCTACCCGAAGGTCGACACGCTGACCTTCCGTACCGTGACCGACAACAACACGCGCGCCGCCGTGGTGCAAACGGGCGAAGCGCAGTTCGCTTTCCCGGTGCCGTTCGAACAAGCCGCTGTGCTGAAGAAGAACGACAAGCTGGATGTGGTCGATCACAAGAACTCGATCATGGCCCGCTACCTGTCGATGAACACGCAGCAAAAGCCGTTCGACAACCCGAAGGTGCGTGAAGCCATCAACTACGCCATCAACAAGGAAGCCCTGGCCAAGGTCGCTTTCTCGGGCTACGCCACCGTCGTTGACGGCGTCGTGCCGACCGGCGTGGACTTCGCACACAAGACCGGCCCGTGGCCGTACGACATCAAGAAGGCCAAGGCCCTGCTGGCTGAAGCCGGCTACCCGAACGGCTTCGAAAGCCAACTGTGGTCCGCCTATAACGACGGCACCTCGGTGAAGGTGGTTCAGTTCCTGCAGCAGCAGCTGGCGCAAGTCGGCATCAAGGTGTCGGTGGAAGTGCTGGAATCGGGTCAGCGCGTGCAGCGCGTCCAACAGGTGCAAAAGCCTGAAGACGCCAAGGTCCGCATGTACTACGCCGGCTGGTCGTCCTCGACCGGCGAAGCCGACTGGGGCCTGCGTCCGCTCTTGAGCACCGCCGCGTTCCCGCCGGTGCTGAACAACGTGTCGTACTACTCGAACAAGTCGGTGGACGATGGCATCCAGCTTGCGCTGGCCACGACCGATCGCGCCAAGAAGACGGAAATCTACAAGAACGTTCAGGAAACCATCTGGAAGGATGCCCCGTGGGCCTTCCTGGTGACCCAGAACAACCTGTACGTGAAGTCGAAGAACCTGTCCGGCGTGTACGTGGAACCGGACACCTCGTTCTGGTTCGGCGACATCGAACTGAAGCAGTAAACCTAGCAGTCACTCTCGGGGCCTTCGGGCCCTTGTAAGGCCACATACGGCGGGGGCGCGGTGTCCCCGCCGATGTTGCAGGAATTTCAATGCTGACCTACATCGTCAAACGTCTTTTGGGCATGATCCCCACGCTGCTGCTGGTAGCCGTGGTCGTGTTCCTGTTTGTGCACATGCTTCCGGGCGACCCGGCGCGACTGGCCGCGGGCCAGGAGGCCGACCAGCAAACGGTCGAGCTGGTGCGCAAGGAACTGGGGCTGGATCTGCCCCTGCCGCAGCAATTCGTGCGCTATTTCAGCCATATGCTGCAAGGAGACCTGGGTACGTCCTTGCGTACCAAGCGCCCCGTCTCGACCGAGATTTCCGACCGCTTCATGCCCACCTTGTGGCTGACGCTCGCCAGTATGGTGTGGTCAGTGTCGTTCGGCATGATCATCGGGATCGTGTCGGCGGTGTGGCGCAATCGCTGGCCCGACCGGCTTGGCATGACCCTGGCGGTGTCAGGCATTTCTTTCCCCGCGTTCGCGCTGGGCATGATGCTGATGCAGGTGTTCTCCGTGAACCTGGGCTGGTTGCCCACGGTGGGCGCCTCGACCTGGCAACACTACATACTGCCGTCCATCACCCTGGGCGCCGCGGTGGCCGCCGTGATGGCGCGATTCACGCGGGCATCGTTTGTGGAAGTCATTCAGGAAGACTTCGTGCGCACAGCGCGCGCCAAGGGCCTGACCGAACGCCGCGTCATCATCAAGCACGCGCTGCGCAACGCGCTGATCCCCGTCGTCACCATGATGGGCTTGCAGTTCGGCTTCCTGCTGGGCGGCTCCATCGTCGTCGAGACGGTGTTCAACTGGCCCGGCCTTGGCCGTCTGCTGGTCGACGCCGTGACCCAGCGCGACTATCCGGTGATTCAGGGCCTGGTGCTGCTGTTCTCGCTGGAATTCATCCTGATCAACCTGATTGTCGACGTGCTCTACGGCGTCATCAATCCCAGCATCCGTTACAAGTGAGGCGGCCATGAGCAATACGACACCCGCCACGACCATCGCCGCCGCTCCGAAGAACGACGTGCGCACGCCCGCCACCGAGTTCTGGCGCAAATTCAAGAAGCAGAAGCTGGGCGTGGGCGCCGGCATCTTCGTGCTGCTGCTGGTCGTGATCGCGGTCTTCGCGCCGTGGATCGTGCCGTTCGACGCCGAGAACTTCTTCGACTACGACGCGCTGAACGCCAGCCCGTCGCTGACCCACTGGCTGGGCGTGGATTCGCTGGGCCGCGACATCTTCAGCCGCATCGTCATGGGCGCGCGGATCTCGCTGGCCGCGGGCTTCCTGTCAGTGGCCATGGGCGCCGTCGTCGGCACCTTCATGGGCTTGATGGCCGGCTACTACGAAGGCTGGTGGGAACGCATCACGATGCGCATCTCGGACGTGCTGCTGGCGTTTCCCGGCATGCTGCTGGCCATCGGCGTGGTCGCCATCCTGGGCTCCAGCATGGTCAACGTGATCGTGGCCGTGGCCGTGTTCAGCGTCCCGGCGTTCGCCCGCCTGGTGCGCGGCAACACCCTGTCGATCAAGCAGATGACGTATGTCGAAGCGGTCAAGAGCGTGGGCGCGTCCGACTGGACGATCATCATGCGCCACATCCTGCCCGGCACGATCTCGCCGATCGTGGTGTACGGCACGATGCGCATCGGCACGTCGATCATCACCGCGGCCAGCCTGTCCTTCCTGGGCATGGGCGCGTCGCCTCCCACGCCGGAGTGGGGCGCGATGCTGAACGAAGCGCGCGCCGACATGGTGATCGCGCCGCACGTGGCGATCTTCCCGGCCCTGGCCATCTTCCTGACGGTGCTGGCCTTCAACCTGCTGGGCGACGGCCTGCGCGACGCGCTCGATCCCAAGATCGACCGCAAGTAAAGAGGTCGAGGCCCCGTCGCCGGCCGCCGCGCCGACGGCGCGCGGCACGGGGGCAGCCTCTACGTTCAGCCGCCGCTCCCCTCGGGACGGCGGCGTTTTGCATTAAGGACCTTGGCGAAAACCATGGACACACAAGCACTGGACCTTCCTCGCATCGGCGTGCTGCCGTCGGGGCCGCTGGATACGATCTGTGACGTGGGCGGCGTCACGGTCGGGCACTGCACCCTGGCCGACGGCCCGCTGCAGACCGGCGTGACCGTCGTGCGCCCGCATGGCGGCGACCCCTATCTGGACAAGGTGCCCGCCGCCGCCACCGTGCTGAACGGTTTCGGCAAAAGCACCGGCCTGATCCAGGTGCAGGAACTGGGCGTGCTGGAAACGCCCATCGCGCTGAGCAACACCTTCGGCGTCGGCACGGTCGCCAATGCGCAGATCCGCCAGGCAGTGGCCGCCAATCCCGGCATTGGCCGCGGCATGGCGACCGTGAACCCGCTGGTCTTCGAATGCAACGACGGCTACCTGAATGACATCCAGGCGCTGGCCGTAGCCGAAGCGCACTACGCCGATGCGTTGGCCGGCGCGGCCAAACCGTTCGCCCAAGGCGCCGTGGGCGCGGGGCGCGGCATGTCGTGCTTTTCGTTCAAGGGCGGCATCGGTTCGGCCTCCCGCGTAGCCACCGTCCAGCCCGGCCTTGGCTACACCGTCGGCGCGCTGGTGCTGTCCAACTTCGGCCGCCTGCCCAACCTGACCGTGGCGGGCCGGCCGTTCGGCCGCCGGCTGGCGGACCAGTTGGGCCGTGGCCTGGCGCAGCAAGGCGAGAACGCCGTGATCGTGCCCGAAAAGGGGTCCATCATCTTGCTGCTGGCGACCGACGCGCCGTTGGATTCGCGCCAATTGCGGCGCCTGTCCCTGCGGGCCGGCGCGGGCCTGGCGCGCACCGGCTCGGTGTTCGGCCACGGCAGCGGCGACATCTCGCTGGCATTTTCCACCGCGTATACGATCCCGCAATTGGCCGAGCAGCCGATGCCTTCGGTTGCGATGCTGCATGAATCCCGTATCGATCCCCTGTTCGAAGCGGCCGCCGAGGCCTGCGAACAGGCCATCATTTCCGCGCTCTGGCATGCCGACGGCGTGACCGGACGCGATGGCCATCACCGCGCCGCGATCCGCGACGCGGCGCCCCAGTGGCGCCAGTGGCTGTCCGACACCGCATTCTGAATCCCTCGAGGCCTGACCCCATGAAGATCCTGATTTCCACCGATATCGAAGGCGTCGCCGGCGTCTTCCATGCTGAACAAGTCCGCGCCGGCAACGGCGAATACGAGCGCGCCCGCGCCTGGATGACCGCCGAGGCCAATGCGGCCGTGCAAGGCGCGATCGCCGGCGGCGCGGAAGAGATCCTGGTCAACGATTCGCATGGCGGTTTCCGCAACCTGCTGCCCGACGGCCTGGACGAGCGCGCCCGCCTGGTGCTGGGCAAGCCGCGCTACCTGGGCATGATGGGCGGCCTGGAAGAGGGCTGCGACGCCGTCTTCATGATCGGCTACCACTCGCGCTCGCAGGGCCGCGGCGTCCTGGCCCACACGATCAACAGCTTCGCGTTCTCGCGCGTGTTCATCAACGGCATGGAGCTGGGCGAAGCCGGCCTGTACGGCGCGCTCGCCGGTGAAATGGGCGTGCCCGTCATCCTGGGAACGGGCGACGACGTGTTCATTTCGGAAACCCGCGACACCTTCCCGGGCGCGGAATGGGTGCAGACCAAAGTGGCCCACGGCCAGGGCAGCGGCGTCACCTTGTCGCCGGCCGCGTCGCGCCGTGCGATCGCCGCCGCGGCCGAAACCGCCGTGCGCAACCTGAAGAAGCAGGCCCCCGTTCCTTTCCACATTCCCGCCCCTATAGAATGCCGGTTGCAGACGCAGAGCGCGGCGCTGGCCGATCTGTTCTGCATGTGGCCCACGCTGGAACGCGTGGACGGCGTCACCTTGCGATTCACCACGGATAGCATGCAGGCCGCCGTCCGTACGCTGAACAGCCTGGCCGCCATGTCTTTCATGTTGCGCTAAGGATCCCATCCCCCATGTCTAGCACCGACGCCCGTATCGCCCAATTGCGGCAGGCCATGAGCCGCCGCGGCCTGTCCGCTTATATCGTTCCTTCTTCGGACCCGCACCTGTCCGAGTACCTGCCGGCCCGCTGGCAGGGGCGGCGCTGGCTGTCGGGCTTCACGGGTTCGGTGGGCACGCTGGTCGTCACGGCCGACTTCGCCGGCCTGTGGGTGGACAGCCGCTACTGGGTGCAGGCCGAGGCGCAACTGGCCGGCACGGGCGTGCAATTGATGAAGATCGCCCTGGCCTCGACGCCGGGCCATGTCGACTGGCTGGCCGCCAACACGCGGGCAGGCGACGTCATCGGCGTGGACGGCCAGGTGCTGGGGCTGGGCGCGTTCCGCGCCTTGTCGGCTGCTGCGGCCACGTCCGGCGCCACGCTGGAGATCCGCGCCGACCTGCTGGAAGAGGTCTGGACGGACCGCGCCGGCCTGCCCGACGCGAAGATATACGAACACGTCGCGCCCAACGCCTGCGTGGCCCGCGCCGATAAACTGGCGCAGGTGCGCGCCGCCATGCGCACGCACGGCGCCGACGTGCACGTCATCTGCACGGTGGACGACATCGCCTGGCTGCTGAACCTGCGCGGCGCCGACGTGGACTACAACCCGGTGTTCGTCGGCCACGCGCTGATCGGCCTGGACCACGCCACGCTGTTCGTGGCCGACGGCAAGGTCGACGACGCGCTGCGCGCCACGCTGTCCGCCGACGGCGTCGACGTGGCGGGCTATGCCCAGGCCGCCGATGCCCTGGCCTCGCTGGAGTTGGACCAGAAACTGCTGATCGATCCGGCGCGCGTGACTTGCGGCGTCTTCCACGCCATGGACCCCGCGGTGCCGCGCATCGAGGCGATCAACCCGTCGACGCTGCTGAAGTCCCGCAAAACCGACGCCGAACTGGCCAACGTGCGCCAGGCAATGGCGCAGGACGGTGTGGCGCTCTGCGAGTTCTTTTCGTGGTTCGAGGGCGCGCTGGGCAAGGAAACCATCACCGAACTGACGATAGACGAGCAGATCACCGCCGCCCGCGCGCGCCGGCCCGGCTACGTCTGCCCCAGCTTCGCCACCATCGCCGGCTTCAACGCCAACGGCGCCATGCCGCACTACCGCGCCACGCCGGAATCGCACGCGACCATCGAAGGCGATGGCCTGCTGCTGATCGATTCAGGCGGCCAGTACCTGGGCGGCACCACCGACATCACCCGCGTGGCCGCGGTGGGCACGCCCAGCGCCGACCAGAAGGTGGACTTCACGCTGGTGCTCAAGGGCATGATCGCGCTGTCGCGCGCGTCGTTCCCGCGCGGCACGCCGTCGCCCATGCTGGACGCCATCGCCCGCGCCCCCATCTGGGAGGGCGGCGCGGAATATGGCCATGGCACGGGCCACGGCGTGGGCTACTTCCTGAACGTGCACGAAGGCCCGCAGGTGATCTCGTACCGCGCCATGCCGGGTCCGCACACCGCGATGGAACCGGGCATGATCACGTCGAATGAACCGGGCATCTACCGTCCGGGCCGGTGGGGCGTGCGCATCGAGAACCTGGTGGCCAACCGCAGCTGGCTGACGTCCGAGCTGGGTGAATTCCTGTGCTTCGAGACGCTGACCCTGTGCCCCATCGATACGCGCTGCATCGAGCCGTCGCTGATGCGCGCCGACGAGACCGCCTGGCTGAACGACTATCACAAGACGGTGTTCGAACGCCTGTCGCCGCTGGTCGAGGGCGAGGCGCTGGCCTGGCTTACCCGCCGCACCGCGGCGATCTGATCAGCCGCTTGCGCGAACGCATGAAAAAGGCCGCGGGCGTCATGCCCACGGCCTTTTCTTTTGCCGGGTACCAGAGCGATCAGAGGCTGCCGTACGGCTGCGCGGCCATCGCGCGGGGATAGAGCGCCCGCCTGCCGATCACGCAGGCCAGCGCCAGCAGCAAGCCGTAGGCCAGCAGCACCACGATCCCCGTCATGTAGGACGACGCGGCGCGCATGAATTGGTCCCAGGTCATGGCCCGGACGGCCACGTAGCCCAGGCCGACGCCCAACGCCTGGGCCAGCCAGAACGCGAGCGTGCCATGGGCCACCGCCCGGCCCAGCCGCGCCATGCCGAGGAAGCGCGGCAGCAGGTTCAGGCATAGCAGGACGCACATCGCCATCAGGATCGCGGGCAGGATCAGGTAACCCAGCGTGAATTCCGTCCAGCCCGTATTGCGGGATTGCATGTGCAGGAAGCCGCCCACTGCGATCGAGACGCCCAGTTGCCAGACCAGCACGGTCAGCCCGGTGATCCAGGCCGCATGGCGCCGGTCGTAGGGCGGGCCGCCGGCCGGGCCGGCGGGCTGCACGGTCCAGGCGGCGATGTGCACGACGACCCAGACGCCGATGATCTCCAGCAAGATGGTCACGACGCGGGTAGCGATGCCCAGCGTCATGAATTGGCCGATCATGCCCATGCCGGACCACTCCTCCAGCATGCCGCGGTTGTTCATGACGAACTGCATCAGGGCGTTGTGCAGGAAGGCCGTGCCGGCGGCGACCGCCAGCGTGTAGAGCAGCAGCAGGGCGATGAAGGTGCCGAACAGCTTGCGGGGTTCATCCACCGCCATGGTGTTGTTGCGCGCCAGCCAGCGGCGCATGGCGCCCCAGGTCGTCAAGCCGGCGATCACTGCCGCCATGACGATATGGGCCAGCATCGGCACCAGGTACTGGGGCTGGGTGTGCAGCTCCCGCATGTCCTGGAACTGGGGCAAGCCGATCAGCATGTAGCCCTGGACGGCGGCGGCGTAAGCCAGGCGCAGGAACACGGCGGTAAGCGCCAGGCGCCAGGCGAGCGAAGAGGGGGATCGGACGGGATCGGTCATCGGCTGGGCGGGAAGTGTTGAGAAAAAACAGCAGTCGAAAAATTAGGGATCGAACATAGCACGACGCCGCGCCGCGCCATGCAACGCGCTTGCCGTCAACGCGTTTCGAGTGCTGCCAAATGTTACGCGTCATCGCTAGGGGAAAACCCAAATAACCGCCGCCGCCCGGCTATAATCCAAATTTCCCGCACGCGCCCGCTCGTCCCGGGTGCTCATTACGATGACCAAATACGTATTTGTCACCGGCGGAGTGGTGTCTTCCCTGGGCAAGGGCATCGCCGCTGCGTCGCTCGCCGCCATTCTCGAATCGCGTGGTTTGCAGGTCACCATGCTGAAGCTCGACCCGTACATCAACGTCGATCCGGGCACGATGAGCCCCTTCCAGCACGGTGAAGTGTTCGTCACGGAAGACGGCGCCGAAACCGATCTGGACCTGGGCCACTACGAGCGCTTCATTTCCGCCCGCATGCACAAGGTGAATAACTTCACCACGGGCCAGATCTACGAATCGGTGCTGCGCAAAGAGCGCCGTGGCGACTACCTGGGCAAGACTGTCCAGGTGATCCCGCACATCACCAACGAAATCCAGGACTTCATCGCCCGTGGCGCCGAAGCCGGCTGGAACGGCAACACGGACGTCGCCATCGTCGAGATCGGCGGCACCGTGGGTGACATCGAGTCCCTGCCTTTCCTGGAAGCCGCTCGCCAGATGAGCCTGCGCATGGGCCGCAACAACGCGGCCTTCGTGCATCTGACCCTGGTGCCCTTCATCGCCTCCGCCGGCGAACTGAAGACCAAGCCCACCCAGCACTCGGTGCAGAAGCTGCGCGAAATCGGCATCTACCCGAACGCGCTGCTGTGCCGCGCCGACCGTCCCATTCCGGACGACGAGCGCGCCAAGATCTCGATGTTCTCGAACGTGCCCCTGGACGCGGTCATTTCCGTCTGGGACGCCGATTCCATCTACAAGATCCCGGCCATGCTGCACAAGCAAGGCGTGGACAACATCGTCTGCGAAGCGCTGGGCCTGACCCCGCCGCCGGCCGACCTGTCCATGTGGGACAACCTGGTCGAAGCGCTTGAGCATCCCCAGCACCAGCTGACGATCGGCATGGTTGGCAAGTACGTCGACCTGACCGAATCGTACAAGTCGCTGACGGAAGCGCTGGTCCACGCCGGCATCCACACGCGCTCGAAGATCAACATCGAGTACATCGACTCGGAAGACATCGAAACCCGCGGCACCGACCAGTTGAAGCACCTGGACGCCATCCTGGTGCCGGGCGGTTTCGGCAAGCGCGGCACCGAGGGCAAGATCGCCGCCATCCGCTACGCCCGTGAAAACGGCGTGCCGTACCTGGGCATCTGCCTGGGCATGCAGCTGGCCGTCATCGAGTTCGCGCGCCACGTCGCCGGTCTGGGCGGCGCCAACAGCACGGAATTCGATCCGTCCGCCCCGCACCCAGTGGTGGCCCTGATCACCGAGTGGATGGACCGCGAAGGCAAGGTCGAAAAGCGCGACAACACGTCCGACCTGGGCGGCACCATGCGCAAGGGCGCGCAGCGCGTGCCGATCAAGGCCGGCACTCGCGCGCAGACCATCTACGGCGACGAAGTGAACGAGCGTCACCGTCACCGCTACGAGGTCAACAACGTCTACGTGCCGCGCCTGGAAGAGGCCGGCATGGTGATCAGCGCCCGCACGCCGTCCGAGAACCTGCCGGAAATGATGGAACTGCCCGACCACCCGTGGTTCGTGGGTGTCCAGTTCCACCCGGAGTTCACGTCCACGCCGCGTGATGGCCACCCGTTGTTCTCCAGCTATATCCGCGCCGCCATCGAGCAAAAGGCTCGCCGCGGTCAGGTGGCGTAATGCGCGTCTGCGGTCTCGAGTTCCGTAAGCGGATCCTCGGGGCCGCGGGCCGTTTTCCCGGCGCCGCCCTGTACGGCGGCGCTGCTTTGGGATACAACCAATTAGCATCGGATATGCGTCGCCCGGCCGCCTTGCGCGACACTGGCGGCGTTGCCGTATCTGGCGTCAGCTATCCGCTGTAGATACCCAACAACGCAACTGCCCTGAAGGAACCCCATGAGTGCTTACCTCATCGCCGACGTCACGGTGACCAAGCCTGCCCAATACGAGGACTACAAGCGTCTGTCCACGCTCGCCATGCGCGCGTACGATGCCAAGATCCTGGTGCGCGGCGGAGAGTCCAAGCACCTTGAGGGCCGTGAGCCTGGCCGCACCGTCGTCATGGAGTTCCCCTCCATGGCCGCCGCCCAGGCCTTCTACGACTCCTGGCAGTACCGCCGTGCCCGCAACGCCCGAGAGGGCGCGGCCGTCATGAATATGTTTATCGTTCAGGGAATGTAAAGTCATGAGTGCAATCGTCGATATCATCGGCCGCGAGATTCTGGATTCGCGCGGCAACCCTACCGTGGAATGTGACGTGCTGCTGGAGTCCGGCGCCATGGGCCGCGCGTCCGTGCCGTCCGGCGCCTCCACCGGCGCCCGCGAAGCCATCGAACTGCGCGACGGCGACAAGAGCCGTTATCTGGGCAAGGGCGTGCTGCGCGCCGTTGAAAACCTGAATACGGAAATCTCCGAAGCCCTGATGGGCCTGGACGCCCAGGAACAGACCTTCGTCGATCGCACCCTGATCGAGCTGGACGGCACCGAGTCCAAGGAACGCCTGGGCGCCAACGCGATCCTGGCCGCCAGCATGGCCGTGGCCCGCGCCGCCGCCGACGAGTCGGGCCTGTCGCTGTACCGCTATTTCGGCGGCAGCGGCCCCATGAGCATGCCCGTGCCGATGATGAACGTCATCAACGGCGGCGCGCACGCCAACAACACGCTTGACCTGCAAGAACTGATGATCCTGCCGGTCGGCGCAGGCAGCTTCCGCGAAGCCCTGCGTTGGGGCGCTGAAGTCTTCCACATGCTGAAGAAGCTGATCCACGGCCAGGGCATGTCCACGGCCGTCGGCGACGAGGGCGGCTTTGCCCCCAACGTGCCCAGCCATGAAGCGGCTATCCAGTTGATCCTGAAGGCCATCACCGAAGCCGGCTACGAGCCGGGCACGCAGATCGCCCTGGGCCTGGATTGCGCCAGCTCGGAGTTCTACCGCGACGGCAAGTACACGCTGGCCGGCGAAGGCGGCATCTCGCTGTCCTCGCAAGAGTTCACCAACCTGCTGGCCACGTGGTGCGACAAGTACCCGATCATCTCCATCGAAGACGGCATGGCTGAAAACGATTGGGACGGCTGGAAGCTGCTGACCGACCAACTGGGCAAGAAGGTGCAATTGGTGGGCGACGACCTGTTCGTCACCAACACCAAGATCCTGCGCGAAGGCATCCAGAAGGGCGTCGCCAACTCGATCCTGATCAAGATCAACCAGATCGGCACGCTGACCGAAACCTTCGCCGCCATTGAAATGGCCAAGCGCGCCGGCTACACCGCCGTCGTGTCGCACCGTTCGGGCGAAACCGAAGATTCGACCATCGCCGACATCGCCGTGGCGACCAATGCGATGCAGATCAAGACGGGTTCGCTGTCCCGTTCGGATCGCATGGCCAAGTACAACCAGCTCCTGCGCATCGAGGAAGAGCTGGCTGAAGTGGCGTCGTATCCTGGCCTGGAAGCTTTCTACAACCTGCGTTGATGGGAAGCGCGGCCGCGGCGCCTGGCGCCGCGGCCGCATCCGCGCCACGACTGCTCTGAGGGTTCTCGCGTATGCGCCTGTTGTTCCTGGTGCTGTTCGTGCTGGTCGGCTTGATCCAATACCCGCTGTGGCTGGGTAAGGGCGGCTGGTTCAAGGTCTGGGATCTGCAACGCCAGGTGGCGGAGCAGCGCGAGACCAATGAAGGCCTGCGCGCGCGCAACGCCGCGCTGGAAGCCGAAGTGCGGGATCTTGAAGGCGGCACCGGCGCCATCGAAGAGCGCGCCCGCGGCGAGCTCGGCATGATGCGCGAGGGCGAAGTCTTCGTGCACATCCTGCCGCAGAACACGCAGCCGCCCGCTGCCGGCGCGTCGCTTGCGGCGGATCCCGCTGCCAAGCCGCCCACCGCCACGCGCGCCAGCGCACCGGCCGCCAAGCCGCCTGCCCGGGCGGCCACGCCTGCTACCGCACCCAAGCCCACTAGTCCGGCCAACAACGCCACGACCCGGCACTGAGGTTTTTCCTCAGCACGTGGCGTTGCGGCACGCGCCGGCCACCATTCCCGCTGGCTGGGGCGCCTTGCCCGCCCAATCGACCGGGTGCGAGTGCATCTCCATTTCCAGTTCCACCTGAATCGGCAGCAGACCCTGCGCGCGCGCCACGCCTGCGTAGGTGGCGTCCGTACGCCCCAGCAAGGCGAGCAGCGCACGCACGGGCGGCAACCAGGGCCGGTGCAGGTAGGTCAGGCGAAGTTTCAGCGTGTTCGCTTCGAAGATGCTGATGCCTCCCGGCCGGGGAGGCCTGCGCGCATGCTGAAGGTCTTGGTAGTCGTTGTCGATCGCGCGCAAGCCCCGGGCCGCCGCGACCGTCAGGCCGGCGCGGCCATGCTCGCGGAACGCCTGGGCGTCAGGACCCAGGATTTCGATCCGCCACGGGGTCAGGCCGGTCAATGCCGCGACCTCGGCCTGGGCGCGTTCCCGCCGGCGTTGCGCACCGGTGCGGCCGCCATCCCCATCCGCGCCCGCGTGCAGCGGCAGCAAGGCTTGTTGAAAGGCTTGCTGCATACGGGCGGGGTCGCCATGGGCGGTCGCGCCCGCGCGGGCGGCTTCGATCAGCGCCAGGTGTGCCATCTGCCGCACCGCCTGCCAGCGGGCGGCGTCGATCGCCAAGAGGCCCAGCAGCAGTACCACGGCGCCCGCTACGGCGAATTCGATGGCGGCGGCACCCCGCTGCCGCGGGCAGGCAAAGAAAAAGGCGGTCATGGCTGCGCAGTGTGGCGCGGGCATGACCGCCTGTCGATGCGGACAATCCGAAGGGATGAAACCGTCCCGGGGCGCGGGACGGCCGGGAATCAATGCACCGTCGGGGGCGCGTCGTCGGCCGGCGGCTGGTTCGGCGCGAACAAGGTGGCGCAGTCGACGGCGTCGAACTTGTAGGGCTTGCCGCAGAAGTCGCAGGACACGTCCACCTGGCCGCGCTCGGCCAGGACGCTGTTGACTTCCTCTTCGCCCAGCGAACGCAGCATGCTTGCGACGCGTTCGCGGGTGCACGGGCAGTGCCAGCGCACCGTCACCGGATCGAACGCCAGCAGGGTGTCTTCCCAGAACAGGCGGTGGATCAGCGTGTCGATCTCGGCCTCCAGCACTTCGTCTCGCTTGAGGGTGCTGGCCAGCGCGTTGGTGCGGTCCCAGGTTTCCGCTGCGGCCTGTTCGGTCAGCAGCGGCGCATCCGAGCCGCCGTGATAGGGCAGGCGCTGGATCAGCATGCCGGCCGCATGGTCGGCGTCGGCCGCCAGCCACAGGCGGGTGTCCAACTGCTCGGACGCCTTCATGTAGTGCTGCAGGGCTTCCGCCACGGTCTCGCCTTCCAGGGGCACGATGCCCTGATAGGCCTGCTGGCCGGGCAGCTTGCGCTGCGGATCCAGCACCACGATGAAGCGGCCGCCACCGCCGGGGTTCAGCAGGCTTTGCATCGTGCCGTCGGCGGGAACGTCATGGCCTTCGCGCACTTTGACGGTAGCGCGCAGGCTCAGGTCGGAACGGCATTCCACCACCAGCAGGGCGATGGGGCCGTCGCCCTGGATCTGGAGCACCAGCGAGCCTTCGAACTTGATATTGGCGGCAAGCAGGGTGGACGCGGCCACCAGTTCGCCCAGCAGGTGGGTGATGGCGGGCGGGTAGTCGTGGTTGGCCTGAACGGCCTTCCAGGTCGTGTCCAGGCGCACGGCCTGGATGCGGACGCTGCGGTCTTCGGTAAGGTATTTTTTAAGCTGATCGGTCATAGCGGAATGTTAGCCGATCAGGCGGGGGATTCCCCCTGCTGCCAGCAAGGGGGTTCGGCGGTTTCCCCGGAGGGTCAGGCCAGCCGTTTCAGCGCCGTCTTGTAGTGTTGGCCCCGCGCCACGTAATGGGCGGTATTTTTGTGCAGATTGGCGATTTCCTCTTCCGAGAGCTCGCGCACGATCTTGCCGATGCCGATCACCAGGGAGTTGTCGGGGATGATCCGGTCTTCGGGGATGATCGCGCCAGCGCCGATCAGGCAATTGCGCCCGATGACCGCATTGTTCAGAACGATCGCCTGCATGCCCACCAAGGCGCCTTCGTGGATGGTGCAGCCGTGCAGCATGGCCTGGTGGCCCACCGTCACGTTGGGGCCGATCGTCATGGGACAGCCGCCGTCCACGTGCAGGACGCTGGATTCCTGGATATTGGTGCCGTGGCGGATCAGGATGGCGTCGTTGTCTCCGCGGATGGATACGTTCGACCAGATGCTGACGCCCGCTTCCAGCGTGACATTGCCGATGATGTCGGCGCTGTCGGCCACATAGGCGGCGGGGTCGATGCGGGGGATCAGGTCGTCAAGCTGGTAAATGGGCATTGCCTTAAGTCTCCGGTGGCTTCTCAGGGCCGTTGTGGGCCTCGCCGGTGTCAACGGCCGCGGCCACAGCGGGTGCCGTAGGGGGGGGCGTAGCGGGGGCCGCAACGGGCGCCGCAGCGGGTGCCGCGGCTGGGGCCGGCGGGACGGCGGCGCGGGCGCGCTCTTCTTCACGCAGGCGCAGGATGCGGCGCTGGATCTTGCCGGTTGTCGTCATGGGCAATTCGTCGACGAATTCGATCTCTTTCGGATACTCGTAGGGCGCCAGGCGCTCGCGGACGTGTTCCTGAAGGTTCTCGATGACATCGGCGCGGTCGCGGTGGACGAACTCCGGCGTCAATACAACGTAGGCCTTGACTACGGCGCCACGCTCGGTGTCCGGCTTGGGCACCACGGCGGCATTGGCCACGGCAGGATGCCCGATCAGGCAGCTTTCGATTTCGCCCGGGCCGATCCGGTAGCCCGACGACTTGAACACGTCGTCGGCTCGGCCGGCATACCAGAGGTAGCCGTCGGCATCGAGGGTGGCGAGGTCGCCCGTCAGGCACCAGTCGCCCTTGAACTTGGCCTGGGTGGCGGCTTCGTTGCGCCAATAGCCCAGGAACATCACCGGGTCGGGATAGCCGTGGATGTCCAGCCGGTTGACGGCGATTTCGCCTGTTTCGCCGGCGGTCACGGGTTTGCCGTCATCGTTCAGCACCGCGACCTGATGGCCGGGGTAGGGCCGGCCCATGCTGCCCGGCCGGGCCGGCCAGCGCTTCTGGCTGTTGCCCACCACATAGTTCATTTCCGTCTGGCCGAACATCTCGTTGGGCGTCACGCCGAGTGCCGACTGGCACCATTCAAAGACGGTTTCGCCCACGCTTTCGCCTGCGCTCATGATGGAGCGCAAGGCCAGCTGGTAGCGGTTGCGGGGTTCCGGCACCGCCTTCATCATCATCTTCAGCGCGGTCGGGAAGAGGAAGGTGTTGGTGACTTGATAGCGCTCCATCAGCTCGAACGCGCGTTCGGCGGAAAAGCGGCCGCGCGTGCCCACGATGGGGTGCCCGAAATACAGCGTGGGCAGCAGGGCGTCCATCATGCCGCCCGTCCAGGCCCAGTCGGCCGGCGACCAGAAGACATCCGCGGGCTTGGGGAACCAGTCCTGCGAGGCCACGAAGCCCGGCAGGTTGCCGATCAGCACGCTGTGCGGCAGCAGCGCGCCCTTGGGCGCGCCGGTGGTGCCCGACGTATAGAGCAGGATGGCGGGGTCGGACGACCGCGTCGGGATGGCCTTGAATTCGCTGGGCTGGCGGGCCAGCAGGCTGCGCCACGGCAGGACGCGCTCGTCGGCGAAACCGATGCCGATGATCTGCTGCAGGTTGGGGCAGTTGTCGCTGACGGCCAGCAGGTTGGCGCTGGAGGCGTGGTCCACGATGGCGACCCGGGTTTCCGAGTCGCGCAGGCGGCTCTCCAGGGCTTCGGGGCCGAACAGGGCCGACAGGGGCAGCACGACGCCGCCCACCGTGTAGATGGCCATGTGGGCGACGACGGTTTCGGGGCGTTGCCCCAAAACGACACCGACCCGATCGCCGCGGCCCACACCCATTTTCACCAGGCCGTTGGCCAGCTGATTGACGGCCTCGGCCAGTCGGGCATAGGTCCAGACCTCGCGGTTGCCGGACTCATCTTCGTAGTAGATGGCAATGCGCCGCGCATCCGGACTACTGGATGCCCAGCGGTGGCAGCACGCATCCGCAATGTTGAACTGGGTCGGTACCAGCCAGCGGAATGATTGGTAGAGCGCCTGATATTGGTCGTTCATGGCCCTATGTTGTAAGCATGTTGCAGCTGCGTGAACGGGCCAACTCGCCCGTTGCCTCAGATGCAAGCATGACCTAGAGGGCCGTGAACTGCAATATCCCCGTTGCGTAATGGGGACGCATACGGGTTATCACGGGTGTTTGCTTTGGCGCCGCAGTGCGGAGGGCAGGGCGGGCAAGGACAGCGAACGCGGGGGGCGGGGGGCCGGTTCCGGATGCATTTCGGCCTGGATCGCCGCCCAGTCCAGCAGCTGGAGCTGGCCGTCGTGGGTTTCCGCCAGGGCGGACAGGCTTTCCACCCAGTCGCCGTCGTTGCAGTACAGGATGCCGCCCACGTCGCGCAGTTCGGCCTTGTGGATGTGGCCGCAGACCACGCCGTCCAGGCCGCGCCGGCGCGCTTCGCCCGCCAGCGCTTCCTCGAAATCCGTGATGAACGAGACGGCGTTCTTGACCTTGTGCTTCAGGTACTGCGACAGGGACCAGTAGTGCAGCCCCAGCCGGTGCCGCAGCCGGTTGAAATGATGGTTGATCCACAACGCCAGCTGATAGAGCCCGTCGCCCAGATGGGCCAGCCAGCGGCTGTGCTGGATCACGCCGTCGAACTGGTCGCCGTGCAGAACCAGCAGGCGCAGGCCTTTGGCGGTGACGTGCACGTCTTCGTCCAGGATCTCGATGTCGCCGAACGCGTAGCCTGCGAATTCGCGGGCGAATTCGTCATGGTTGCCGGGGATGAACACCACCCGCGTGCCGTTGCGCGCCTTGCGCAGGATGCGCTGGATGACGTCGTTGTGCGCCCGCGGCCAGTGCCAATGCTTGCGCAGCTGCCAGCCGTCGACGATATCGCCCACCAAGTACAGGGTGTCCGAATCGTTGTGGTCCAGGAAATCGAGCAGGAATTCCGCTTTGCACCCGGCAGTGCCCAGGTGAATATCGGAAATCCAGAGAGCACGCCAGTGCGCAGGTCGGATTTCGTTCACGGTCGCTTCCATGTGGGCTGTCGTCATGCCTCAGGATGAAATCATCCGGCGATGACGCGCGTGTGAAGAATCCGTGACGCTGTTGTGACGGTGGCGCGGTTTTACATGGCGCCGCCGTCACGGGGATGGCTCAGGGCTGTTGCTGCCCGTCGGCCTTCTTGCCGCGCAGGCGCTTCCACAGCCCGCCGCCCAGCGCGGCCGCGGCCAGGATGCCGACCTTGGCGAACTTGGCCAGGAAGGCGGCGATGACGGCGAAAAGCCCCAGCTTCTTGGCGGCCACGCCGGCCACCAGCGCGGCCAGCCCGTATTCCGCGACCTTGTCGGTCGAGGAATCGAAATCGGCGTAGCGCTTGCCGTCCACGTAGTTCAGGTTGTCCAGCAGCGCCAGCACGGCGGTCTTGTCCTTGGGCACCAGGCTTTGCTGGGTGATCAGGTCCAGCGTGATGTAGCCGTCGCGGCCCAGCGCATAGGTGTTGTAGTTCACCGTCGGGTCTTCGCCGGCGTCGGCGCCCTTGTGCTTGGCGGCCACCGACCAGACCAGCCGCTGCGAGTTGCTGTCGTACTTCGGGGCCTCGACCCAGCCGTCCACGGTCAGTTCGGGAAAGCCGCGCTTCTTGCGCGCTTCGTTGGACTGTTCGGTGCCTTCGCGCAGGCTGTCCAGCAGTTCGCCGACGTTCCAGTTGCGCGCGTCGTCGTCCTTGATGTAGCCGGCCTTGTCGAAGTTGACGGTGACGACCCAGTCGTCATCGTCGCTTTTGGGCATCACCACGCCCAGCAGCGACGGATCCTTGCCGTTGCCGTAGGCCTGCATCAGGCGTTCGGCCTGGAAGCGCGGCACGAAGAACATGTTCTGCGGCAGGCGCACCACCGCCTGGTCGCCCAGCTTCACTTCCGCAGGCCCTTGCTGGGCGGCGGCGAAGGCGGCTTTCATGGCGGATTCGATCTCTTGCTGGGCCGATGCGTTCTGGGCCGTGGCGCCGGTGGGCAGGAAGCACAGCGCGCTGGCGGCGGCCAGCGACAGTCGGGAGAGGAAAGCGCGCATGAGAGGTCCGGAAGGCGTCTGTTTAACGGGGCCTCATTGTCTTTGCGGACGACTTTCAACTTTCTGAAAGCATGCGCCGAAATCGCCGCATGCTTTTGCTAATTGTAATAATTTATGTGTGACGGGGGCGGCTACCGCGATTTCTGGCGCTGCGGCGCATTGCGCAGGCGTGTGCCCAAGATGCGGTCATGCAGGAACTGCCCGTCGGGGTCGAACCATGACCAGACGAAGATCGTGAAGGGCGCGGCGACGATGAACATGTCCATCGAGGCCCAGCCAGTCAGGCTGGCGGCGCCCCACACCACGGCGGCCCCGGCCAGCACCAGGGGCCAGACCAGCACGTAGCGCAGGATCAGCCGGAGCGTGCTCGGCGTGTTGCCGTCGCGATCCACCAGCCGGATGTTCCAGGTCTTCATGGGCAAGGTCTGTCCGCGGCGGCGCCAGCACAGTACGAAGTAGGCTCCGATCGCGACGAACAGCCAGGCTTGCCTCGCCGACCGCAGTTCCAGCGCGTTCTTGCTCTGGGTCAGCGTGTCCAGCAGGTAGCCGGCCAGGAACACCACGCCGAACAGCAGCACGGCTTCGTACATCATGCAGGCGAATCGGCGCAGCCGATTGGGGGTCTGGTCAAGGGCGTCTGTCGTCATGGGTCGCCATTATCCGATAAAAAGGTGCCCCCACGGCGCGCCCTGCGGGCTTCCTGCCGCCCCAAAGGGGGCTCTCCCCTTTTGGGGCGGCCCGGCGGGGGAGGTGCCCTCACGCTTCAGTTCTCTGCCCCCAAGGGGAAAAAGACCGGACGAAAAAAAACCCGCCGGTAAGGGCGGGTCTATAAAAGGGGCTATGCAGCCCCCAAGGGGAAAATCTTTCGGACCTTAGCGCTTAAGGTCCAGGCCTGTCTTTAGGCTGCGGAGTGCGCGTTCTTGGCGCTCGTCTTGCCGGCCAGGGCCTTCACGCCGTGGGCCAGCTTACGCAGGCCTGCGGCCAACGCCCGCATCGGGTGCGGACGGAATTGTTCTTCAATAGCCTGGAGCATCAGTTGGCGCTCGAGTTCGTCGGTCAGGCGGATGGTGTTGTTCGGGTTGATCACGTTAGCCTCCACGGGCTTGCACAGTTGTTTGCTACTAGGGATAACCCGAATTATAGGGTTTACCCTGAAACTGTGCAAGAGGAAGGTGCAATCAGGTGCAACTTGGCAACACCCTGGTGCTGATAATGCCCCAAAACCGCGCGACGGGGCACCATAAGCAAAGATACGCGCACCATGTTGCGGCGCTTTTACAACGCGCGGGTCCGGGCGGAAAAAGGGGGGGCGCCCGGGGCGGGAAGGCCGCCCGGGCGCCGTGTGATCAGGCGTCGCGGTAGCCAGCGGCGACCAGTTCGAAACCGAACAGGCGGCAGTCCAGCGCGCCGTTGTACAGCGGCACGCGGCGCTTGGGCTTCAGGCGCATCTGGTTGGGCAGGGTCAGGTCGCTGGTGATGACGTGCAACTGCCAGCCGGCGAAATTGCGCTTCAGGCAGCTGGCCCAATCGCGCCACAGCTCCGCGTCCTGCTCGGTCAGCATGCGCTCGCCGTAGGGCGGGTTGGTGACGATCCAGCCGTGGTCGGCAGGCGCCGCGATCTCGCGGGCGTCGCCGATTTCAAAGCGGATGGAATCGGCCGTCAGCCAGGCGCGTTCGGCGTTGTTCTGGGCGAATTCAATGGCTTGCGGGTCCAGGTCGTAGCCCACCAGCGGCGCGTCCAGCTGCGGCAGGATGCGCGAGCGGGCGTCGTCCTTCAGGTCGCGCCAGCGGTAGGCGTCATGGTCGCGCAGGCGCTCGAAGCCGAACGGGCGCGAAATGCCCGGGGGCACGCCCAGCGCGATCCAGGCCGCCTCGATCAGGATGGTGCCCGAACCGCAGAACGGGTCCAGCAGCGGCGCCGCCGGGTCCCAGCCCGCCAGGGCCAGCATGCCGGCCGCCAGGTTCTCGCGCAGCGGGGCTTCGCCCTTGTCCAGGCGCCAGCCGCGCTTGAACAGCGATTCGCCCGAGGTGTCCAGGTACAGGGTGGCCGTATGGCCTGTCAGGAACAGGTGGACGCGGGCGTCCGGCCGCACCGTGTCGATGCTGGGGCGTTCGCCTTCCAGTTCGCGCAGGCGGTCGCAAATGCCGTCCTTGGCGCGCAGATTGCAGTACTGCAGGCTTTGCACCGGGCTCTTGATGGCCGAGGTGTCCACGCGCAGCGTCTGCTCAGCGCCGAACCAGCGTTCCCAGGGGGTGTCGCGGGCCAGGTCCAGGATGTCGTCTTCGTGCGAGATCTCGGCGTGCGCGACCTGCACCAGGATGCGGGTCGCCAGGCGCGAATACAGGTTCGCGCGCTGCACGCCGGCCCAATCGGCCGTGAACGAGCAGCCGGCGCGGCCGGCCTTGGCGTCTTCATAGCCCAGGGCCTGCATTTCGGCCGTCAGGGCCTCTTCCAGGCCTTGCGGGCAGGGGGCGAACACCGTGAACACTTCCGCCTGGCGCACTTCGCGCGGGCGGCGGCTGCGGGTGTCCGCGGCCGGGGCGCGTTCGCGCGAATCGTCGCGTTCCCGGGAGAATTCCGGCTGCGCGTCCTGGCTGTGATCCGGCACGTCGCCGTGATCGGGCTCGGCGGCGAATTCGGGCGCGGGGCCGTCGTCTTCGAACGGATCGTAGAAGCGTCCCGCCGGCGTGGCGGGGGCGATGTATTGGTCGTCGCGCAGGCGCGGCGCGCGCTGCTGCGCACGCGGGGGGCGCGAACCGGCGCTTGCGCCCGGGTCGCGGCGCGAGTCGTCGGAGGAGCGGCTGCGCGGGGCGCGGTCGGACGGGCCTCGGCTGGGCGCACCGCGTTCGGAGGCTCCCCGGCTGGGCGCGCCGCGGTCATATTGGCCGCGTTCGGACTGGCTGCGATCGGATTGGCCACTACGCGGCGCCTGCCCGCGGGGGGCTGCGCCGCGGCCGCCGGCGGCCGGCTTGCGGGCGTAGCGCGCCTCTTCTTCCTGGCGGCGCTGGTAGCCCTCGGGGTCTTTCTGGCGTTCGACGTTTTCGCGGGTGCGCTCGATCTGGGCGACCAGGCGGGCGCGGGCGCCCGTGCGGGTGCGCTTGGGCGCTTCTTCGGCGTGGGCGTCGCGGGCCGTTTTCTTGATCGTCAGCGTCTTGCGCGGACGGTCGTGTTCATCAGAGGACATACGAATCCTGGCGAATGTGCAAAGGTAGGGGGAATCAGAAGGGTTTGACGACGACCAGCGCCACCACCACCAATAGCAGCAAGACGGGAACTTCGTTGAACCAGCGATAGAACTTGTGCGAACGGGTGTTTTTGCCCTGTTCGAATTTTCGCAGCATCAAGCCACAGGCGTGATGGTAGCCGATGACGAGCAGGACGAAAAAGAGTTTGGCGTGCATCCAGCCGTTGCCGGGGCCCACGCCGATGCGATAGCCCAGGTAAAGCCACATGCCGAACACGATGGCGACCACGGCAAGGATGGTGGTGAAGCGGTACAGCCGGCGGGCCATGCCCAGCAGCGTGGCCTGGACGGAGGCGTCCGTCTGCTGCGCCAGGTTCACGAAAATGCGCGGCAGATAGAACAAGCCGGCAAACCAGGAAGCGATGAAGACAATATGGAAGGTCTTGACCCAGAGCATGGCCATGGCGCGATCCGATCGAGGAAAGCCGCATTGTAAGCTGCGGCAACCTTGCGGCCGGACGCCGGCCAACGCCCCGGGGCCATGGCGCCCGGGGCGTTTGTCGCGGCGCCAAGGCAGCCCGCTTCAGATCACATACAAGTCCACGTACTCGTGCACCGGCATGGCCTCCAGCGCCTGCTGGTCCAGCGACACGTCCAGGATGCGGCGCTGCTGCTTGGCCGGGAACATGCGCGCCAGGTTGGTCCGGAATTTGGCTTCCAGCAGCGGGATGCCGTCCTGCCGGCGGCGCTTGTGGCCGATGGGGTATTCGCAGACGATCTCGTCGAACCGGGAGCCGTCGTTGAACTCGACGGTCAGCGCATTGGCGATCGAGCGCTTGTCCGGATCGTGGTAATCGCGGGTATAGGCCGGGTCTTCCACGCAGACGATCTTGTCGCGCAGCGCGTCGATGCGCGGATCGCGGGCGATCTCGTCTTCGTAGTCGCCGGCCGTCAGGCGGCCGAATAGCACGGGCACGGCCACCATGTACTGGATGCAGTGGTCGCGGTCGGCGGGGTTGTTCAGCGGACCCTTCTTGTCGATGATGCGGATGCAGGCCTCGTGCGTGCGGATCGTGATCGCCTTGATGTCCTCCGAGCGCTTGCCTTGGGCGCGCAGCCGGTCGTGGATCTCCATGGCGCATTCCACTGCGGTCTGCGAATGGAACTCGGCGGGGAACGAGATCTTGAACAGCACGTTCTCCATCACGTAGCTGCCATAGGGCCGCTGGAACGTGAACGGCTGGCCCTTGAAGAGCACGTCGTAAAAGCCCCAGGTCTTGGCGGTCAGCACCGACGGATAGCCCATTTCGCCGGTCTTGGCGATCAGCGCCAGGCGCACGGCGCGGCTGGTGGCGTCGCCGGCTGCCCAGCTTTTGCGGCTGCCGGTATTGGGGGCGTGGCGGTAGGTGCGCAGGCTTTGGCCGTCGACCCACGCAAGCGATACGGCGTTGATCACTTCATCGCGGTCCAGCCCCAGCATCTGCGCCACGACGGCGGTGGACGCCACCTTGACCAGCACGACGTGGTCCAGCCCGACTTTGTTGAAAGAGTTCTCCAGCGCGATGCAACCCTGGATCTCGTGCGCCTTGATCATCCCGGTCAGGACGTCGCGCATGGTCAGGGGAGGCTTGCCGGCGGCGACCGCGGTGCGGGACAGCCAGTCGGCGGTGGCCAGGATGCCGCCCAGGTTGTCCGACGGGTGGCCCCATTCGGCGGCCAGCCACGTGTCGTTGAAATCCAGCCAGCGGATGATCGTGCCGATGTTGAACGCGGCCTGCACCGGGTCCAGCTGGAAAGACGTGCCGGGCACCTTGGCGCCGTGGGGCACCACCGTGCCCGGCACGACCGGGCCCAGCAATTTCTTGCACGCCGGGTACTCCAGCGCTTCCAGGCCGCAGCCCAGCGTGTCGATCAGGCAACTGCGGGCGGTTTCATACGCCAGGCCGCTCTTGATTTCGTAGTTCAGAACGTAATCCGCGATATCGACCAGCACCTGGTCGGGATCGGGACGCACGTTGGAGATCGGGGCAGACATAGCGGTACCTCTCCATAGAATGAATACAGGTAGCCATGCTGCGCCCTTGCTCTCGTCTGGCTTGCGCCGGGCTTACTTGCGCTTGTCCAGCGGCACGAACTTCTGGTCTTCCGGACCCACGTAGTTGGCGGTGGGGCGGATGATCTTGTTGTCGATGCGCTGCTCGATGATGTGAGCCGACCAGCCTGCGGTGCGCGCGATGACGAACAGCGGGGTGAACATGGCGGTGGGCACGCCCATCATGTGATAGCTGACGGCCGAGAACCAGTCCAGGTTGGGGAACATCTTCTTGATGTCCCACATGACCGTTTCAAGGCGTTCGGCGATGTCGAACATCTTGGTGGTGCCGGCCTTTTTGGACAGTTTCTTGGCCACGTCCTTGATGACCTTGTTGCGCGGGTCGGACACGGTGTAGACGGGGTGACCAAAGCCGATGATAACTTCGCGGGCCTCGACGCGGCGGCGGATGTCGGCTTCGGCCTCGTCCGGCGTCTCATAGCGCTTCTGCACGTCGAACGCCACTTCGTTGGCGCCGCCATGCTTGGGGCCGCGCAGCGCGCCGATGGCGCCGGCGATGGACGAGAACATGTCCGAACCGGTGCCGGCGATGACGCGCGCCGTGAACGTGGACGCGTTGAACTCGTGTTCGGCGTACAGGTTCAAGGAGATGTGCATCGCCTTGACCCATTCGTCGCTGGGCTTTTCGCCGTGCAGCAAGTGCAGGAAGTGGCCGCCGATGCTGTCGTCGTCCGTCTGCACGTCGATGATGCGACCGTTGTGGCTGTAGTGGTACCAGTACAGCAGGGCCGAACCCAGATTGGCCATCAGGCGGTCGGCGATGTCGCGCGCGCCCGGGGTGTTGTGGTCGTCTTTCTCGGGCAGCACGCAGCCCAGCACCGACACGGCGGTGCGCATGACGTCCATCGGGTGGCTGGAAGCGGGCAGGGCTTCCAGCGCCACTTGCAACTGGGCCGGCAGGCCGCGCAGGCTCTTCAGCTTTTGCTTGTAGGCGGCAAGTTCGGACTTGTTGGGCAGTTTGCCATGGACCAGCAAGTGGGCGATTTCCTCGAATTCGCTCGCGTGCGCGATGTCCAGGATGTCGTAGCCGCGGTAGTGCAGGTCGTTGCCGCTGCGGCCCACCGTGCACAGTGCGGTGTTGCCCGCGACCACGCCCGACAGGGCAACGGACTTCTTGGGTTTGAAACCGGCTTTCTCTTCCGGCTTGGCGTCCGGTTTGGCTTCTTGCTTCTTGGGAGCCGTGCTCATGTCTCTACTCCTTTCCTTTCGCGATTGACGATATGGGGGAACAGCTTGGCGCCCCGGGATGGCCGCGGCGCCGGATACAAAAGGCGTTGCGGACTTACGCTTTGCCCTTTTGGAAGAGCGCATCCAGTCTGGATTCGAATTCGTGGTAGCCGATGCGGTCGTACAGTTCCTCGCGCGTCTGCATCAGGTCCACCACGTTTTTCTGGTGGCCGTCGCGGCGGATGGCGGTGTAGACGGCTTCGGCGGCCTTGTTCATAGCGCGGAAGGCGGACAGCGGGTAGAGCACCATGCCCACGCCCACGCTCTTTAACTCTTCGACGGTGAACAGCGGCGTCTTGCCGAATTCGGTGATGTTGGCCAGGACCGGCACCTTGACGGCTTTGACGAAGCGGTCGTAGGTGGGCAGGTCGTAGGCGGCTTCGGCGAAGATGGCGTCGGCGCCGGCTTCCACGCAGGCCAGCGCACGCTCGATGGCGGCGTCCACGCCGTGCGAGGCGATGGCGTCGGTGCGGGCGATCAGGTAGAAGTCGCTGTCGGTGCGCGCGTCGGCGGCGGCCTTGACGCGGTCGGCCATTTCCTCGGTAGTGACGATTTCCTTGCCGGGACGATGGCCGCAGCGCTTGGCGCCGACCTGGTCTTCGATGTGGCAGGCGGCCGCGCCGAACTTGATCAGGCTCTTGACGGTGCGGGCGATGTTGAACGCCGACGGGCCGAAGCCGGTGTCGATGTCCACCACCAGCGGCACGTCGCACACGTCGGTGATGCGGCGCACGTCGGTCAGGACGTCGTCCATCGTGTTGATGCCCAGGTCGGGCAGGCCCAGCGAACCGGCTGCGACGCCGCCGCCGGACAGGTAGATGGCGCGGTAGCCGGCGCGCTTGGCCAGCAGGGCGTGGTTCGCATTGATGGCGCCGATGATCTGCAGCGGGCTTTCTTCGGCAAGGGCGCGGCGGAAGAGGGCGCCGGGCGATTCGGGTCTGGACATGGAGGTCTCCGTTCTTTCTTATGGCTAGCCCACGACCTTATCGCGGGTCCGGAACATGAATCTGTCCCCTTGGCGACAATCGCCGCGGGCGCTGAAAAGGGACAGGTTCATGCCTCGGGAATGTATTGCGGCCTTGCTTAGGAATTGGGCCCGCATGAACGGGCCCAATTCTTCAGTCAAACGCTGCTTACTTCAGCAGGTCCTTGACGCCGTCGCGCTCTTCCAGGAGCTCTTTCAGCGTGAAGTCCAGGCGCTCGCGCGAGAAGGCGTCGATTTCCAGGCCTTCAACACGCTTGTATTCGCCGTTTTCAGTCGTGACCGGCACGCCGTAGATGATGCCTTCGGGGATGCCGTAGGAACCATCCGACGGGATACCCATCGTGACCCACTTGCCGTTGCTGCCCAGGACCCAGTCACGGACGTGGTCGATGGCGGCGTTGGCGGCCGAAGCGGCCGAGGACAGGCCACGGGCTTCGATGATGGCGGCGCCGCGCTTGCCCACGGTCGGGATGAACGTGTCGCGGTTCCAGGCGTCGTCATTGATCAGCTTGGTCAGCGACTCGCCGCCGACGGTGGCGAAGCGGAAGTCGGGGTACATCGTGGGCGAGTGGTTGCCCCACACGACCAGCTTCTCGATGGCGGCGACCGGCTTGCCCGACTTGGCGGACAGTTGCGACAGGGCGCGGTTGTGGTCCAGGCGCAGCATGGCGGTGAAGTTCTTGGCCGGCAGGTCCGGAGCCGACTTCATGGCGATGTAGGCGTTGGTGTTGGCGGGGTTGCCGACGACCAGGACCTTGACGTTGCGGCTGGCCACGTCGTTCAGGGCCTTGCCCTGTGCGGTGAAGATCTGGGCGTTGACGGACAGCAGGTCCTTGCGCTCCATGCCGGGGCCGCGCGGACGGGCGCCGACCAGCAGGGCCACGTCGGCGTCCTTGAAGGCGGTGCGCGGGTCGCTGTGGGCGGTCACTTCCTGCAGCAGCGGGAAGGCGCAGTCATCCAATTCCATGATGACGCCCTTCAGGGCCTTTTGCGCTTTCTCGTCGGGAATTTCCAGCAGTTGCAGGATGACGGGTTGATCTTTACCCAGCATTTCGCCGGAGGCGATGCGGAATAGCAGTGCGTAACCGATTTGGCCGGCGGCGCCGGTGACGGCGACACGCAAGGCAGGCTTGGACATGGACGTTCTCCGTAATGGTTTGGCGAGAAGAATCTCACCAATCAGTGTAATCGTTGACGAGGCCGAAACAGCGCGTGCAAGCATGCCGGCGCGGGCCCCTGACAGCCGTGAATCCTAGAACGATTTCAGGGGTGCGTCAAACGCTCTTCTATCTTATATAAGACATAAGACGTTGGACAGCTTCCCGCCCGATATGCCACAATAGAGCGTTTATTCGAATGCGTTGCAGCACAGTCCGCTGTGCCTTTGCCGGCGCATTTTGGATATGGGTCTGCATCCTTTTTTTAAGCGGCCTTCCCATCATCCGGATGAACATGACACTTTCAAGAAGATCCATGGCAGAGCCTCGGCCCGAAACCTCCTTACGCACTCGCGCCGCCCGTTCAACGGGCGAGGGAGCCGCTTTCAGTCCGCTCTACCGCCAGATCAAGGATCTGCTTGTTCAAAGCCTTGAGCGCGGCGAATGGAAGCCCGGTGAACTCATCCCCAGCGAAATCGATCTGGCCGCCCGTTTCCAGGTGAGCCAGGGCACGGTGCGCAAGGCGGTCGACGAGTTGGCGGCCGAGCACATGCTGCTGCGCCGGCAGGGCAAGGGCACGTTTGTCGCCACCCACCACGAAGCCCGCGTGCGCTACCGTTTCCTGCGCCTGGCCGCCGACGAAGAAGGCGAACCCGGCCGCGCCGAAAGCCGTATCCTGGAGTGCCGGCGCCTGCGCGCGCCCGCCGAGATCGCGCGCGCCCTGGACCTTCGGGCAGGCGAAACTGTCGTCATGATCCGCCGCCTGCTGTCCATGGGGCAGACGCCCACCGTCGTGGACGACATCTGGCTGCCTGGCACCATTTTCCGTGGGCTGACCCTCGAGCTGCTGACCGCCAACAAGGCGCCGCTCTATGGGCTGTTCGAATCCGAGTTCGGCGTCAGCATGGTGCGCGCGGACGAAAAGCTGCGCGCGGTGATTGCGCCGGCCGAAGTCTGTCCCCTGCTTAATGTTCCCGCCGGCACGCCGTTGTTGCAGGTAGACCGGGTGTCGTACACCTATGGTGACCGCCCCATGGAAATTCGCCGGGGTTTGTACTTGACCGATCGATACCACTACCGCAATAGTCTGAATTGATGAGCTTTTACACTACGATTTGATACCAACCCAATCTCTAGGCGAAAATAGCGTGTTTGCCCGCAAGGGCCACGGCATTTTCGCCGTCACGATTCCCTAGTTCAGAAACACCGAGGCCGTCATGTCCGACACCGCTGCCAAGCCACGTCCGCAGTTTCGCAATATTGGGCTTGCCCAAGTCGCGTTCTCCTATCGCCTGCCGCTGGCCGGCAAGCTGTCCATCCTGCACCGCATCAGCGGCATTTTGCTGTTCCTCTGTTTGCCCTTGGTCATCGTTCCGCTGTTCGCGGCGAGCGTGGCCGCACCGCAGTCGTTCGCCTGGATCGCCTCCATCGCGGCCAACCCGATCGTCAAGCTTGTCTTCCTGGTCCTGATCTGGGGCTACCTGCACCACTTCTGTGCCGGCATCCGCTACCTGCTGCTGGACCTGCACATCGGTATCGACAAGCTGTCGGCCAAGAAAAGCGCCGGCGTGGTCTTCGGTGTCAGCCTGGCGCTGACGCTGGTGTTCGGTCTCAAACTGTTCGGAGTCCTGTAAATGGCCGCCGCTAAAAACTACGGTCCCAAGCGCCTGGTCGTCGGCGCCCACTATGGGGTTATGGACTTCATCATCCAGCGCATCACCGCCGTCATCATGGCCGTGTATACGCTGGTGCTGCTCGTCGGCATCCTGACGATGCCCGCCTTCACGTATGAACATTGGGTCAAGCTGTTCAATTTCTACGTGGGCTTCATTCCGGTAGGCCAGATCCTGGCCTCCCTTGCATTCATTGCGTTGGCCTGGCATGCCTGGATTGGCGTGCGCGACATCTGGATGGATTACGTCAAGCCGGTGGGCCTGCGCCTGCTGCTGCAAGTGCTGACGATCCTTTGGTTGGTCGGTACGGTCGTTTACTTCGCGCAAATCCTCTGGAGCATTTAAGCCGTGGTCTCTGTCATGAAATCCTTGCCGCGCCGCCAGTTTGATGTGGTGGTCGTTGGCGCCGGTGGAGCCGGCATGCGTTGTTCGCTGCAACTGTCCCAAGCGGGCCTGTCGGTTGCGGTGCTGTCCAAAGTGTTCCCCACGCGTTCGCACACCGTTGCCGCGCAAGGTGGCGTGAGCGCCTCCCTGGGCAACATGAGCGAAGACAACTGGTACTGGCACATGTACGACACCGTCAAGGGGTCGGATTGGCTGGGCGACCAGGACGCCATCGAATTCATGTGCCGCGAAGCGCCGAACGCCGTGTACGAACTCGAGCACTTCGGCATGCCGTTCGACCGCAACCCCGACGGCACGATCTACCAGCGTCCGTTCGGCGGCCACACCGCCAACTTCGGTGAAAAGCCGGTGCAGCGCGCCTGTGCCGCCGCCGACCGCACCGGCCACGCGCTGCTGCACACCCTCTACCAGCGCAACGTCGCCGCGCGCACCCAGTTCTTCGTCGAATGGATGGCGCTGGACCTGCTGCGCAACGAAGCCGGCGACGTCGTCGGCGTGACCGCCCTGGAAATGGAAACGGGCGAGATCTACATCCTGGAAGCCAAGACCACGGTGCTGGCCACCGGCGGTGCGGGCCGCATCTGGGCCGCTTCCACCAACGCCTTCATCAACACCGGTGACGGCCTGGGCATGGCGGCGCGCGCGGGCATCCCGCTGCAAGACATGGAATTCTGGCAGTTCCACCCGACCGGCGTGGCCGGCGCCGGCGTGCTGATCACGGAAGGCGTGCGCGGCGAAGGCGGCATCCTGCTGAACAAGGACGGCGAACGCTTCATGGAGCGCTATGCGCCCACGCTGAAGGACTTGGCTCCGCGCGACTTCGTGTCCCGCTCGATGGACCAGGAAATCAAGGAAGGCCGCGGTTGCGGTCCGGACGGCAGCTACGTCGTCCTGAAGCTTGACCACCTGGGCGCCGACGTCATCAACAAGCGCCTGCCCTCGATCCGCGAAATCGCCATCAAGTTCGGCAACGTCGACCCGATCAAGGAACCGATCCCCGTCGTTCCGACCATCCACTACCAGATGGGCGGCATTCCGGCCAACTACCACGGCCAGGTGCTGTCGCGCGAAAACGGCGAGAACAAGGTCGTCAACGGCCTGTACGCCATCGGCGAATGCGCTGCGGTGTCGGTGCACGGCGCCAACCGCCTGGGCACGAACTCGCTGCTGGACCTGATCGTGTTCGGCCGCGCCACCGGCAACCACATCGTGAATTCGCACCCGGAGCGCCAGCGCGCCCACCAGGATCTTCCGAAGGAAGCCGTCGAGTACTCGCTGGACCGCGTGAACAAGCTGGAATCGCGCACGTCGGGCGAAAAGACGCAAGACATCGGCAACGCCATCCGCTTCTCGATGCAGCGCCACTGCGGCGTGTTCCGCACGCTGGAACTGCTGAACGAAGGCGTGACGCAGATCGAAGATCTGGCCAAGCAAGCCGACAATATCTACTTCAAGGACAAGTCCAAGGTGTTCAACACCGCGCGCGTCGAAGCGCTGGAAATGGCCAACATGACCGAAGTGGCCCGTGCCACGATCAAGTCGGCTGCTGCCCGCACCGAAAGCCGCGGCGCGCACGCGTTGGACGACCACCCGACCCGCGACGACGAGAACTGGCTGAAGCACACGCTGTGGTACTCCGAAGGCAGCCGCCTGGATTACAAGCCTGTGCAGATGAAGCCTTTGACGGTTGAGTCCTTCCCGCCCAAGGCGCGTACCTTCTAAGTCCGGATAGAGCCCATTATGAGCACCAAGAGAATCGTCAAGTTCGAAATCTACCGCTACGATCCGGACAAGGACGAGCGCCCGTACATGCAGAAGCTGGACGTTGAACTCCAGCCGACCGACAAGATGCTGCTTGATGCGCTGGTGCGCATCAAGAACGACGTCGATGACAGCCTGGCCCTGCGCCGCTCGTGCCGTGAAGGCGTGTGCGGTTCGGACGCCATGAACATCAACGGCAAGAACGGCCTGGCCTGCACGACGAACCTGCGCGAACTGAAAGAACCCATCGTTCTGCGTCCGTTGCCGGGCCTGCCCGTCATCCGCGACCTGATCGTGGACATGACGCACTTTTTCAACCAGTACCACTCCGTTCGTCCGTACCTCATCAACGACGCGCCGCCGCCCGAAAAAGAGCGCCTGCAGTCGCCCGAGGCGCGAGAAGAACTGGATGGCCTGTACGAGTGCATCCTGTGCGCGTGCTGTTCCACTTCCTGCCCGTCGTTCTGGTGGAACCCGGACAAGTTCGTCGGCCCGGCCGGCCTGCTGCAAGCCTACCGCTTCATCGCCGACAGCCGCGACGAAGCCACGGGCGAGCGTCTGGACAACCTGGAAGATCCGTACCGCCTGTTCCGTTGCCACACCATCATGAATTGCGTCGACGTCTGTCCCAAGGGACTGAACCCGACCAAGGCGATCGGCAAGATCAAGGAACTGATGGTTCGCCGCACGGTCTAGTTTCTAGTGTGAAGACTTTTGTATTTATGGTGTAACGATGAGCAGGCTAACTGAACTGGAGCGGGCGCGTCTGCGTTGGCGGGCGCGCCGCGGCCTGCTCGAAAACGACTTGATCATCACCCGGTATCTTGATGCTTACGAGGCTGACCTTACCGATGATGATGTGGCCGCATTGACCCAGCTGTTCGAGATGGGAGATAACGATCTTCTCGACCTGCTGCTGGCCCGCAAGGAACTCGAAGGCGAACTGGATACGCCCAGGCTTCGGGGGATTATTGGCCAGATGCGCGCACTCTGATTAATGTGAGAGGAAATAACATGAACCTGTCTGACAAAAAAGCCACTCTATCCTTCTCGGATGGCAGCGCACCCATTGAGTTCCCTGTCTACAAGGGCACGGTCGGTCCGGATGTGATCGACATCCGCAAGCTGTATGGCCAGACGGGCATGTTTACGTTTGACCCGGGCTTCATGTCCACGGCCGCTTGCGAATCGGCCATCACGTACATCGACGGCGACAAGGGCGAACTGCTGTACCGCGGCTTCCCGATCGAGCAACTGGCCGTCAATTGCGACTTCATGGACATCTGCTACCTGATCCTGAACGGCGAACTGCCGAACGAGGCTCAGAAAGCTGACTTCGACTCGCAAGTGACCCATCACACGATGGTCAACGAGCAACTGCACTTCTTCCTGCGTGGCTTCCGCCGCGACGCGCACCCGATGGCCGTGTTGACGGGTCTGGTTGGCGCGTTGTCCGCGTTCTACCACGACTCCACCGACATCACGAACCCGCAGCATCGCCACATCTCGGCCATCCGCCTGATCGCCAAGATGCCGACGCTGGTCGCGATGGCGTACAAGTACTCGCAAGGCCAGCCGTTCATCTATCCGCAGAACGACCTGTCCTACACGGGCAACTTCCTGCGCATGATGTTCGCCACGCCGTGCGAAGACTACAAGGTCAACGAAGTCGTTGAACGCGCGCTGGACCGCATCTTCATCCTGCACGCCGACCACGAGCAGAACGCGTCGACCTCGACCGTGCGCCTGTGCGGTTCGTCGGGTACCAACCCGTTTGCCGCCATCTCGGCTGGCGTGGCTTGCCTGTGGGGCCCGGCTCACGGCGGCGCCAACGAAGCTTGCCTGCAGATGCTGGAAGAGCTGCAAGCCAACGGCGGCATCGACAAGGTCGGCGAGTTCATGGAGAAGGTCAAGGACAAGAACTCGGGCGTTCGCCTGATGGGCTTTGGCCACCGCGTCTACAAGAACTACGACCCGCGCGCCAAGCTGATGCAGGAAACGTGCAAGGAAGTGCTCTCGGCCCTGGGCCTGGAAAACGACCCGCTGTTCAAGCTGGCCATGGAACTGGAACGCATCGCCCTGTCGGATCCGTACTTCGTGCAGCGCAAGCTGTACCCGAACGTGGACTTCTACTCGGGTATCGTCCAACGCGCCATCGGCATCCCGACCTCGCTGTTCACGGCCATCTTCGCGCTGGCCCGCACGGTGGGCTGGATCGCCCAGTGGAACGAAATGCTGTCGGATCCCGATTACAAGATCGGCCGTCCGCGCCAGCTGTTCACGGGTTCGGTCACCCGCGACGTGCCCCCGATGGACAAGCGTTAATCCGCTTTCCGCTTCGGCAAGAAACCGCCTTCGGGCGGTTTTTTTATTGTCGTACGGAAGCGGATATCATCCTTGCCATGATTCCCGTCTCGCTCCCGTCAGCCAATTTCTACATCCTGCTTTCCTTCGGTTTCCTGGCCGGCATCGTGCTCGTCGGTTGGGCGGCGGCGCTGGCGGCCAGCGCGCGGCATCGCCGGTTCGTCCGCAAGCATTGGAAGACGTCCGCCGTCCTGTTCGTGGTGCTGGCGGTGCCGTTCGCCTTCTACGCCTGGGTGCATGCCGTTGTCTGGCAGATCGAACGGGAAAGCGACCGGCAGGAGGCCGCGCGCCATGTGACGCTGGAACAGGCGGTGACGGTGGCCGGCACGCCGATGCCCGCCGGCACGCGGCTGACGCTGCAGGACGAGGGGCAGCTAGACACCTATCTGGAAGCCGAATTTCCGCAGCCCGTGGTCATTTTCGACGTGCAGGCGACACGCTTGCGGCGATTTCTTGGCACCGACTACGACCAGGACACGTACGCGCTGATCGGCCGGTATCCGCAAAGCGTCGTCGTCAGCGGGCAGGGCGACCAAGCGGTGCAAGGATGGCAGTGCGACGCCACCCGCGATATCGAATTCGACACCACGCGCGAGGGCGGCATGAAAGTGCTGAGCCAGTGCCAGCTGGGCAGCGGCAATCAGGTGGGGGATCTGACGATCGCGCCGGGCTCGATCCTGTACGGGTCGAGCGGCACCGTGTATGTGGACGGCGCTTCCGACCCGGACCGCTGGCGGGTGGAAGTGAAGGACCCCGTGGCGGTCAAGGTGTTCGGGCTGATGCTGAGCAATCCCCGGATCTACCTGGACGCCGACCGGCGCCTCTTGCGGGTCAGCGACACGGAACTGGCCTGCACGCTGGATCTGGGCGGTTTCCATTACGTTCCCGGCACGCAGGTCAAGACCATCCGGCGGGTCCAAGGCGCCGGACGCGAACCGTTTCCGGGCATCTTCGTCTTCAGCCCCGGCGACGGGCAAACGGCCGAACGCGACGGTCATGAGGCGGTGCCCGCGGGCATGTCGGTGATGCAGGCGTTCGACGGAACGTTGGCCGGCATCGTGAAAAACGAAACGGTCGGCGTTTTCGAATTCGCGACTTTCGTCGTCGGCGACGAGGAACCCGCCCCTCCGAAGCGGGCGGCTTGCCCGTAGCGGCCCGCCCCGCATGGCAGGCCGCATTAAGAAATTCTTAAAAGTCTCCTCCGACAATGCGGCATGCCGGCGGCGTTCCACGCCGGTGGAACCGTCAAGGGAGTGATTTCGGATGAGACTTCCGTGAAGCGCCTGCACAGCATGGAGCTGTTTGCAGAAGTGGCCAAGGCGCGCAGCTTCAGCCGTGCCGCCGTCGTGCTGGGTTTGCCGAAATCGACGCTATCGCGCCGGGTGGCCGAACTGGAGCGTTCAGTGGGCCTGAGCCTGCTCAACCGCAGCACCCGCAAGGTGGAGCTGACGGGGGCCGGAGAAATTTATCTGGAGCGCTGCCTGCGCATCGTCGAAGAGGCCCAAGTCGCGCACGAGGAATTGCAGGCCCTGACCGCGACGCCTTCGGGCTTGCTGCGCGTCAACATGCCGGCCACCTTCGCCACCGACGTGATGGCGGAGATCTTCCTGGGCTTTTCGCGCCGGCATCCGGACGTGGCCTTCCACATGAACCTGGCCAGCCTGGAGCACGCGGACCGCGTGGCCGAGCCCTGCGACCTGACGATCAAGATCGGCGACATGCCGGACTCCTCGCGCATCGCGCGTTGCCTGGGATCCCTGAACGTCCATCTCTACGCGTCGGAAAGCTATCTGGCGGCCCATGGCGCGCCCGCCCATCCATCGGACTTGGCCGCGCACGAATGCATCGGCTTCCGCGCCGAGGCGCATGGCGCGCCGACGCGGTGGCCGCTTGTGCGCGGACAAGAGCAGATCAGCGTGATGCCGGGCAGCCGGTTTTCGGTGAACGAGGCCGGCATGGCGCGCCGCCTGGCGGTGCTGGGCGCGGGCATCGCGCCACTGGGCGGAGACCAGAGCGAACTTGAGCGTTCAGGCGGCCTGCGCCGCGTCCTGCCGGGCTGGAGCCTGGGGCCGTTTCCGGTGCATGTCGTCACCGAAACGCGGCTGCTGCCGGCCCGGGCCAGGGCGTTCGTCGACTACCTGATCACCTGCCTGGCCACGGGCTGGCCAGCGCCCGCGCCTATACGCTGATGTGGCGCGCCATCAAGACGGCGAACAAGGGCAGGAAGATGAACAAGTGCGATTCGATCATCACCCAGCGGCGCACCCGCTTGATCTCCGGCAAGGCCGGCACGAAGCCCGGCTGCTGACGGGATTGCTTCGCCCAGCGCAGCATGGCCAGCGTGGGCGGGATCGAACAGAGTGCGATGATGACGAAGAGCGTGATCTTGGCGTGGAACCAGGGCGTGCTCATGTAGAACGCCGCGCCTTTCACGCCCAGGGTCAACCGCAGCACGCCGGTGACCAGCACCAGGATGGCGCTGACCCCGTAGAGGCGATCGTAGATGACCAGGCGCTTGACGCCGTTGGCGGTCAGGTCGGGGCGCAGCAGCACCGCTTCGGCGGTCAGCACCACCACCAGTACAAAGATGGCCAGGTAATGGAACCAGGCGTACAAGGCATCGGCCAGCATGTCGTCTCCAGGGTAGGGGGCAAGCTTGGTTTTACCATCTGGCCGATCGCGCGGACTACCGCCGGGCCTGCGGCCGATTGCCGCGGCGCAAATAAAAACGGGCGCCCCGGCTGCGGGACGCCCGTTCCGTTATCGCCGGGAGGCGATCAACGGCGCTTTCTGGCGGCCTCGGCGGCTTCCTGCTGTGCATCCACGACGGCGAGCGCCGTCATGTTGACGATGCGGCGCACGGTGGCGCTGGTCGTCAGGATGTGCACCGGACGCGCGGCGCCCAGCAGGATCGGACCCATCGCGACGCCATTGCTGCCCGTCATCTTCAGCATGTTGTACGTGATGTTGCCGGTGTCCAGGTTCGGCATGACCAGCAGGTTGGCGCGGCCCTTGAGCGTGCTGTCCGGATAGGCCAGCACACGGATCTTCTCGGACAAGGCGGCGTCGGCGTGCATTTCGCCGTCCACTTCCAGGTCGGGCGCGCGTTCCTGCACCAGCTTGCTGGCAGCGGCCATCTTCCTCGACGATTCGGTCACGCGGCTGCCGAAGTTCGAGTGCGACAGCAGGGCGATCTTCGGCACCACGCCAAAGCGCAGCATTTCATCGGCGGCCTGGATGGTGATGTTGGCCACTTCTTCCGACGTCGGGTTTTCGTTGACGTGGGTGTCGGTGACGAACAGCGTCTGGTCGGGCAGCATCAGCACGTTCAGCGCCGCGTACGTCTGGCCTTCCTTCTTGCCGATGATTTCGTCGATGTACTTCAACTGGTTGTCGTACTTGCTGGCCACGCCGCAAAGCAGGGCGTCGGCGTCGCCGCGACGCAGCAGCATCGCGCCGATCAGCGTGTTGTGCTTGCGGATCATCGCCTTGGCGATGGCCGGCGTCACGCCTTCGCGGCCCTTCAATTGGTAGTACGCGTTCCAGGTTTCGTTGAAGCGGTTGTCGTCTTCGGGATCGACGATCTCGAAATGCTCGCCGGCCTTCAGGCGCAGGCCGGCCTTTTCGATGCGCATTTCGATGACGGCCGGGCGGCCGATCAGGATCGGGAACGCCAGCTTCTCGTCGGCGACCGTCTGCACCGCGCGCAGAACGCGTTCGTCTTCACCGTCGGCGTAGATGACGCGCTTGGGCGCCTTCTTTGCCTGGGCGAACAGCGGACGCATCAGCTGGCCCGAGTGGTACACGAAGCCCATCAGCTTCTGGCGGTAGGCCTCGATGTCTTCGATGGGGCGGGCGGCCACGCCGGAATCGGCGGCGGCCTGGGCCACGGCCGGCGCGATCTGGACGATCAGGCGCGGGTCGAACGGCTTCGGGATGATGTAGTCGGGGCCGAACGACAGTTCCTGGCCGGCGTAGGCGCGGGCCACTTCATCGTTCTGCTCGGCCTGCGCCAGTTCGGCGATGGCCTTTACGCAAGCCAGCTTCATCTCTTCCGTGATGCGCGAAGCGCCGGCATCCATGGCGCCGCGGAAGATGAACGGGAAGCACAGCACGTTGTTGACCTGGTTCGGGTAGTCCGAACGGCCGGTGGCGATGATGCAATCCGGGCGGGCGGCCTTGGCCACTTCCGGACGGATTTCCGGTTCCGGGTTGGCCAGCGCCAGGATCAGCGGGCGGTCGGCCATGGTCTTGACCATGTCGCCCGTCAGCACGCCGGCGGTGGAGCAGCCCAGGAACACGTCGGCGCCGTTGACCACGTCGGCCAGCGTGCGTGCGTCGGTCTTCTGCGCGTAGCGCTTCTTGTTGGCTTCCATGTTCTCGTCGCGGCCGTCCCAGATGACGCCGCGGGAGTCCACCACGAAGATGTTCTCGCGCTTGACGCCCAGGTGGACCAGCAGGTCCAGGCAGGCGATGGCGGCGGCGCCGGCGCCCGAGCATGCCAGCTTGACCGAGCCGATGTCCTTGTTCACGACCTTCAGGCCGTTCAGGATGGCGGCCGACGAGATGATGGCGGTGCCGTGCTGGTCGTCATGGAAGACGGGGATCTTCATGCGCTCGCGCAGCTTCTTCTCGATGTAGAAGCACTCGGGCGCCTTGATGTCTTCCAGGTTGACGCCGCCCAGCGTGGGTTCCAGCGCCGCGATGATGTCGACCAGCTTGTCCGGATCGTTTTCGGCCAGTTCGATGTCGAACACGTCGATGCCCGCGAACTTCTTGAACAGGCAGCCCTTGCCTTCCATGACCGGCTTGGCGGCCAGCGGGCCGATGTTGCCCAGGCCCAGCACGGCGGTGCCGTTGGTGATCACGCCCACCAGGTTGCCGCGCGAGGTGTACTTCGAGGCGGCGTCGTCGCCTTGCTCGAAGATGGCCATGCAAGCGGCGGCCACGCCGGGGGAGTAGGCCAGGGACAGGTCGTCCTGGTTGGCCAACGTCTTGGTCGGGACGACCGAGATTTTGCCGGGGGTGGGATAGGCGTGGTAATCCAACGCCATTTTGGTAAGAGTTTCGTCCATGGGATCGGGGCCTCTGAGGCACTAACTGAAAAAGAAAACGGGATGACAAACGGCGGGCTCGCGGCCCGCCGGTTTCTTTGCGAAATGCTTAGGGAACACCCGTATTTCACCAGAAAGCGCGGGCGCTTGGTTGTTGCAGTGCAGCGAAGCGGCTAGAGCTCCCAGGGAGGGGTTTGCCGCGAGCCGGCGTTCAAGGCCTGGCGCAGCGTGCCGGCCTCGGCTTGTCGGCCCAGGCTGTCCAACGCATACAGCACGATCCAGTCCGCGCTGACCTCGAAGAAGTCGCGCAGCTGGGCGCGGGTGTCGCTGCGGCCGAAGCCGTCCGTACCCAGGGTCCGGAAAGGCGCGGGCACCCACGCCCGGATCTGTTCGGGCACGGCGCGCACGTAGTCGGTGGCGGCGATGACGGGCGCGTCGCTTGCACCCAGGCAAGCGCGGACCCAGTCCACGCTGTCCGCCGATTCCAGCCCCAGCACGCGGGCGCGCTCGGCCTCGCGGCCGTTCCGGGCCAGCTCGGAAAAGCTGGTGACGCTCCAGACTTCGGCTTCCACGCCGTGGCGTTCGCGCAGGCGATCCGCCGCCATTTCGGCTTCGCGCAGCATCGGGCCGGCGCCCAAGAGGCGCACCTGGACTGGCCCTTGCGCCGGGCGCAGCCGGTACATCCCGCGCAGGATGCCGTCGCGCACGCCGGCGTCGGCGGGCATGTCGGGTTGCGCCAGGTTTTCGTTGGTGACCGTCAGGTAGAAGAATTCGTCGCGCTGCTCGTCCAGCATGCGGCGCATGCCGTGCTCGACGATGACGGCCACCTCGAAGGCGTAGGCGGGGTCGTACGCGCGGCAATTGGGCACGGCGGCGGCCATGACGTGGCTGGAGCCGTCCTGATGCTGCAGGCCTTCGCCGCCCAGCGTGGTGCGGCCGGATGTGGCGCCGATCAGGAAGCCCCGCGTGCGCTGGTCGGCGGCGGCCCAGATCAGGTCGCCGATGCGCTGGAAGCCGAACATCGAGTAATAGATATAGAAAGGCAGCATCGGCAGGCCGTTGACCGAATAGCTGGTGCCGGCCGCGGTCCAGGACGAGATCGCGCCTGCCTCAGTGATGCCTTCTTCCAGGATCTGGCCGTCGCGCGCTTCGCGGTAGTACAGCACCGAGCCGATGTCCTCGGGCTCGTACAACTGGCCTTGCGCCGAGTAGATGCCGATCTGGCGGAACAGGTTGGCCATGCCGAAGGTGCGGGCCTCGTCGGCCACGATCGGCACGATGCGCGAGCCCACCGTGGCGTCCTTGAGCAGCGCGGTCAGCATGCGCACGATGGCCATGGTCGACGACATTTCCTTGCCGTCGGCGGCCAGCGCGAAGCGCGCCCAGTGTTCGGCGTCGGGCGGCGCCAGGCGCGGGGCCTGCGTGTTGCGGCGGGGGATGTGGCCGCCCAGCGCCGCACGGCGCGCTTGCAGGTGGCGCAGTTCGGCGCTGTCTTCGGCAGGGCGGTAGAACTTCAGCGCCAGGCAGTCGGCGTCCGAGATCGGCAGCGCGAAGCGGTCACGGAAGGCCAGCAGGGCCTCGTCGTCCAGCTTCTTCTGCTGGTGCGTCGTCATCTTGCCCTGGCCCGCCGAGCCCATGCCGAAGCCCTTCTTGGTCTGCGCCAGGATCACGGTGGGCTGGCCGCGGTGCCGGGACGCGCGGTGATACGCGGCATGGATCTTCACCATGTCGTGGCCGCCGCGATGCAGGCGGTCGATGGCCTCGTCGGTCCAGTCGGCCACCAGCGCCGCCAGCTCGGGGTTCTGATTGAAGAAATGGGCACGGTTGAAGGCGCCGTCGTTGGCGGCGAAGGTCTGGAACTGGCCGTCCACGGTATTGGCGAAGGCGCGGGCCAGCGCGCCGCCGGTATCGCGCCTGAGCAGGGCGTCCCAGTCGCTGCCCCAGACCAGTTTGATCACGTTCCAGCCCGCGCCCGCGTACAGCGTCTCCAGCTCGTCGATGATGCGGCCATTGCCGCGCACCGGGCCATCCAGCCGCTGCAGGTTGCAGTTGACGACGAAGACCAGGTTGTCGAGCTTTTCGCGCGCGGCCAGCGTCAGCGCGGCGATGGATTCCGGTTCGTCCATTTCGCCGTCGCCGAAAATGCCCCAGACCTTGCGGTCGCCGCCGGGCGTCAGCGAGCGGTGTTCCAGGTAGCGCATGAAGCGCGCCTGGTAGATCGCGTTGATGGGGCCGATGCCCATGGAACCCGTGGGGAACTGCCAGAAGTCCGGCATCAGCCACGGGTGCGGGTAGGACGACAGCCCGCGTAGCCCGCGCGCCGTGGCCGTGATTTCCTGGCGGAAGTGGGCCAGGTCGTCTTCGCCGAGAAAACCTTCCAGGTAGGCGCGGGCGTAGACGCCGGGCGCCGAATGGGGCTGCATGTAGACCAGGTCGCCCGGGCCGTCGGCGGACTGCGCGCGGAAGAAATGGTTGAAGCCGACTTCGAACAGGTCGGCGGCGGACGCGTAGCTGGCGATGTGGCCGCCCAGCTCGCCGTGCGCCTGGTTGGCGCGCACGACCATGGCCAGCGCGTTCCAGCGGTTGATGCGCGCGATGCGTTCTTCAACCGCCAGGTTGCCGGGGAAGGGCGGTTCCTGGTCGGCGGGTATCGTGTTCAGATAGGCGGTGCGGGTCTGGCTATTGGCGCGCAGGCCCAGCGACGCGGCGTGGCCCAGCAGGTTGTCCAGCACAAAGCCGGCGCGGCCGGCCCCTCCGGTGTCGACCAGCGACTGCAGGGCGTCGCGCCATTCGGCGGTTTCCGAGGGGTCGGCGTCGTGCCGGTCGTCTTGCCCGGCGAAAGGGTGGCTGGCGTCGCGCATGGTGGTGATGTCTCCTGTTATCGCTCCATGCTAGACCTGTGTCCAAGGCATGAGTGATCAAATTCCAGGGTGGAAGTGCCGGCTTTCAGCATAATCTTTTGCAGGCGTTTCCAAAGCCGGCAGCATCTGCCGCCAGTCGGCGTTTACGCGTGGTGACCACTGGGTGGACGCCGAAGCGCTAGAATGCGCGGTTTATCAAAATTCACAACGGGAGACTTCAATGACCCAACCCGTCAGCGTCCCGGCAAACGTCACCCTTCCGGAACTGACGTTCCGCGGTGTCCTGCTGGGCGCCTTGATCACCGTGATCTTCACGGCCTCCAATGTCTTCCTGGGGCTGAAGGTCGGCCTGACGTTCTCATCCGCCATTCCCGCAGCGGTGATCTCGATGTCGGTGCTGCGCCTGTTCAAGGACGCCAACATCCTCGAAAACAACATGGTGCAGACGCAGGCCTCGGCGGCCGGCACGCTGTCGTCCATCATCTTCATCCTGCCCGCGCTGGTCATGATGGGGCACTGGCAGGGCTTTCCGTTCTGGCAGACGCTGGGCATCTGCGCGGCCGGCGGCATGCTGGGCGTGATGTTCACCATTCCGCTGCGCCACGTGATGGTGGTGCAAAGCGACCTGCCGTATCCGGAAGGCGTGGCGGCCGCCGAGATCCTGCGCGTCGGCAGCGCCGAACGGGCGCAGGATGCGGCAGGGGATGGCGGCCAGCCTGCCGGCAAGCCAGCCGCGACCGGCATGGGCGACATCGTGACCGGCGGCGTCGTGGCGGCCGTGGTCAGCTTCGCCGCCAGCGGCCTGCGCGTACTGGGCGACGGCGTCAGCGGCTGGTTCGCCCTGGGCGGCGCGGTGTTCCGCCTGCCGATGGGCTTTTCGCTGGCGCTGCTGGGCGCGGGCTACCTGATCGGCATCGTCGCGGGCCTGGCCATGCTGACGGGCCTGATCATTTCCTGGGGCATCGCGGTGCCCGTCCTGACCGCCATGGGCGACATGCCCGCCGGGCAGACCCTGGCGCAATACGCAACCGGATTGTGGTCGTCGCAGGTGCGGTTCATCGGCGCCGGGGTGATCGGCGTGGGCGCCATCTGGACGCTGGCGACGCTGTTCATGCCGATGGCGCGCGGCGTGAAAGCGTCGTTCTCGGCCTTGACCAAGGCCGGCGCGGCACGCGCAGGGCAGGCGCCGCGCACCGAACGCGACTTGTCCGCCGGCTGGATTTCCGTCGTCACGCTGATCCTGGTGGCGGTGCTGGTGATCACGTTCCAGGTGTTCCTGTCGGGCGCGCCGCTGTCGGCCGGCGCCATCTGGAAACTGGTGGCCTACGCCGTGCTGTTCGCCTTCGTGTTCGGCTTCCTGGTGGCGGCGGCCTGCGGCTACATGGCGGGCCTGGTGGGTTCGTCGACCAGCCCGATCTCGGGCGTCGGCATCGTGGCCATCGTGCTGGTGTCGCTGCTGATGCTGGCCTTGGGCGGAGAATTGCTGGGCGTGCAGAACGGCGTGCAGATGGCGATCGCGCTGTCTATCTTCAGTACGTCGGCGGTGGTGGCCGTGGCCTCGATCTCGAACGACAACCTGCAAGATCTGAAGACGGGTTGGCTGGTGGGTGCCACGCCATGGCGCCAGCAGGTGGCGCTGCTGATCGGTTGCGTGGTGGGCGCCGCGGTGATTTCGCCGGTGCTGGAACTGCTGTACAACGCCTACGGCTTCGCGGACGCGATGCCGCGCGAAGGCATGGATCCGGCCCAGGCCCTGTCGGCCCCGCAGGCCACGCTGATGCTGGCCATCGCGCGCGGCATCTTCACCCATCAGTTGAACTGGACCATGATCCTGATCGGCATGGCCGTGGGCGTGGGCCTGATCGTGGTGGACGAGATCTTGAAACGCACGTGCCGCGTGGCCCGGATTCCGGTGCTGGCGGTGGGGATCGGCATCTATCTGCCGCCGACCGTGGCGGCGCCCATCGTGGCCGGCGCGCTGCTGGCGTGGTTGCTGGAACGGGCTTTGCGCCGCCGGGCCGACGCCGCCGGCAAGCCTTACGAGCAATACGCGGATGCGGCGAACCGCCGCGGCGTGCTGATCGCCTCGGGCCTGATCGTGGGCGAAAGCCTGGTCGGCGTGCTGATGGCGGCCATTATCGGCGGCGCCGGCACGGATGCGCCGCTGGCGATTGCGGGCGAAGGCTTCGCGTCCACCGCGTCCTATCTGGGGCTGGCGGTCTTCGTGATGGTGGCGGTGCTGTTCTGGCGCCGCGTGATACGGCTGGGATAGCGGCCCCGGCGCCCTGGCCGGGTCCGCGCTTGCCGCGGGCCGGCCAGGGCCGCACGCTCAGTGTTCGTCTGCCTGCAGCGCCGCCGTGATGATGGCGCGCTTGTCATGCGTGGCGCCGTTCAGGAACAGGTTGAGCAGCACGGCCGACAACGAGGCCAATAAAATTCCCGACTCGACCAGCGTGTGCAGCGAGTGCGGCATCCATTGCTTGAAGTTGGGCGCGATCAGCGGCACCATGCCGACCCCGATCGAAACGGCCACGATCATCGCGTTGTGGCGGTTGCCCTTGAAGTCCACGCCGGACAGGATGCGGATCCCTGTCGCGGTGACCATGCCGAACATGACGATGCCCGCGCCGCCCAGCACCACGGTGGGCAGCGACTCCACCAGCGCGGCCATCTTGGGCAGCAGCCCCAGCACCAGCAGGGCCAGGCCTCCCGCCACGCAGACGTAGCGGCTTTTGACGCCCGTCACCGCGACCAGCCCGACGTTCTGCGAAAAGCTGGTGTACGGAAAGGTATTGAAAATGCCGCCCAGCAAGGTGCCCAGGCCGTCGGTGCGCAGGCCGCGCGCCAGGTCTTCCTGGCGGACGTCGCGGCCGGTCATTTCACCCAGCGCCAGGAACATGCCGGTGGATTCGATCATCACCACCACCATGATCAGCGACATGCTAAGGATCAGCATCGGGTCGAACTTCGGCATGCCGAAGTGGAACGGCAGCACGATATCGAACCAGGCGGCCTGGCCGATCTTCTCGAAGGTCATGATGCCGGTCGCGGACGCGGCGACGGCGCCGATCACGATGCCCAGCAGCACCGAGATGTTGGCGATGAAGCCGCGCGTGTATTTGACGATCAGCAGGATGGAGACGAGGACCAGCGCGGCGATGCCCAGGCCCGTCAGGTCGGCGTAGCGGGGGTTCGGCATCGACGGCATGATGGCGAACCCTTGCGGCACGGGCGGAATGGGGCTGCCCGGCGAGGTGACGTCGGCCAGCCACTTGGCGTAGGTCGGGTCGACGATGACAGGCGCAGTGGGGCCGAACGGGTTGCCGAATATCCAGTTGATGCCCACGCGCATCAGCGTAATGCCGATGACGGCGATGATGGTGCCCGTCACGACGGGCGGAAAGAAGCGCAGCATCCGGCTGATCATCGGGGCGATCAGGATGGACACCACGCCCGCGCCGATGATGGTGCCGAACAGCAGTTGCGCCCCCGCGGCGCCGGGGTTGGCGTTGGCGATCGCGACCATGGGCGCGACCGACGCGAAGGTGACGCCCATCATGACCGGCAGCTTGATGCCGAACCACTGCGTGGCGCCCAGGGTCTGGATCAGCGTGACGATGCCGCAACAGAAAAGGTCCGCCGAGATCAGCATGGCCACTTCGTCCGGCGACAGGTTCAGCGCGCGGCCCACGATGAGCGGCACGGCCACCGCGCCGGCGTACATCACCAGCACGTGTTGCAGGCCCAACGCCGCTAGCTTGCCGGTGGGCAGGCGCTGGTCGACGGGATGATGGTCTTGCGGCGCGCGGGAGGGCGCGGACGATGCAACCTGCATGGCTGAAGTCTCCTGGCGGAGTGGGATATCGGTCGGGGAAAATCCTGAAAAGCGTTCTTGTGTACGAGAAATGTATACAGACGGGCCGGGCATCCGAAATAGAGGAAAACCCGAGTTAATTTGATATATTTAGTTACTTAATGGGGGATTTATCGGACAAAGGGCATGCCGCGCGCAGGCCAGCGCGTCATGCCCTGTCTCGGTTCTTTCCTGCCGCGGTCAGGTCGCCTTCAGCAGGTCGGCCAGCGTGCGCGCGATGACCTTGGTGGCGCGGCGCAGGTCGTCCAGCACGACGCGTTCGTCGCTGCGCTTGGCGTGCGACTCCAGCACCGTGCGCGGGCCGGCGCCGTAGATCACGCCGGGGATGCCCGCTTCGCCATACAGGCGCACGTCGGTGTAGAGCGGGGTGCCCATGGCGGGGATGGGTTCGCCGAAGACGGCTTCGCCGTGCTTCTGGATGGCGCTGACCAGCGGCTGGTTGCCGGGCAGCGGGCGCATCGAATTGGCCAGCAGCAGGCGCTTGATCTCGATGGTGATCCCCGGCGTGGCCGCCGCGGCTTCCTGGATGACGCGCCGGATGTCGGCTTCGACGTCCACGGCGTTTTCTTCCGGGATCATGCGCCGGTCCAGCTTGAAGCTGACTTTGCCGGGCACCACGTTGGTGTTGGTGCCGCCTTCGATGCGGCCGACGTTCAGGTACGGGTGCGTGATGCCGGGGACGTCGGACGTCACTTGCTGGTACAGGGCGTTCTGCGCATACAGCGCGTTCAGGATCTTGACCGCGCCTTGCAGCGCGTCGACGCCTGTCGACGGAATGGCCGCGTGCGCCATCTTGCCGTGCACGGTCACTTCCATTTGCAGGCAGCCGTTGTGGGCCGTCACGACTTCGTAGCTGAAGCCGGCGGCGATCATCAGGTCGGGCTTGGTCAGGCCCTGCGAAAGCAGCCAGCCGGGGCCGAGCAGCCCGCCGAATTCCTCGTCATAGGTGAAGTGCAGTTCCACGGCGCCGTGCGTGGGGCGGGCCACGGCTTCCAGGGCGCGCACGGCGAAGGTGAAGCTGGCGAAATCGCTCTTGCTGACCGCGGCGGCACGGCCGTACAGGCTGCCGTTGTCGATCTCGGCGCCATAGGGGTCGTGCTGCCAGCCGTCGCCCGGGGGGACGACGTCGCCGTGGGCGTTGAGCGCCACGCGGCGGCCCGGGCCGTATTCGCGCCGGACGATCAGGTTGGTGATGGACTCCAGGCCATAGTCCTTGACCTGCTGCGCGGGCACCGCGTGGGCTTCGGCCTCGAAGCCGAAGTCCTGCAGCAGTTCGGCGGTGCGGACGGCATGCGGGGCGTTGTTGCCAGGTGGGGTGTCCGTGGGGACGCGCACCAGCGATTGCAGGAAGCGGACTTCCTCGTCAAAGTGGGCGTCTACCCAGGCGTCGAGTCGGGCGTAATCGGTCATGGTGTCAGCGGGTGATGTCGTTGGCAAGGTCGTCCAGCAGGCGCTGCATGGCAAGCGCGGCAAGCTGGATGTCGTCGCTGGTGGTGGATTCGCGGGGGTTGTGGCTGATGCCGTAATTCTGGCCGCGCACGAACAGCATGGCCTGGGGCATGACCTCGTGCAGCTTCATGGCGTCGTGGCCGGCGCCGCTGGGCATGCGGTGCACGGGCACTCCCAGTGCGTCGACGGCGCGTTCCCAGCGCTGCTGCCAGGCCGGGTCGCTGGGCGCGGCGGCGGCGCGCATGGTTTCCTCAAGGGCGTAGCGCAGACCGCGCCGCTGGCAGATGGCGGCCAGTTCGGCCAGCACGTCGTTCACCAGCGCGTCGCGCTGCGGGTCGCTGGGGGCGCGCAAGTCCAGGCTGAAGCGGCATTCGCCGGGCACCACGTTGATGGATCCGCTGGGCACTTCCAGCATGCCGATCGTGCCGACCGAATCGCCGTCGCGCGTCGCGCGCTGCTCCAGGTACAGGGCCAGCTCCGCCGTGGCGGTGGCGGCGTCGCGGCGCCGGTTCATCGGCGTGGTGCCGGCGTGGCAGGCCATGCCGAAGATCTGCGCCTGGTAGCGCACGCTGCCGTTGATCGATGTGACGATGCCCAGCGGCAGGCCCATTTCGAACAGCACCGGGCCTTGTTCGATGTGCACTTCCACAAAGCCCAGATAGCGGGCGGGATCGCGGCGCAGCTTGGGGATGTCGTCGATGCACAGGCCGGCGTGCAGCATGGCCTCGCGCATCGTGACGCCCTGGGCGTCTTTCTGGTCCAGCCATTCCGGCTTGAAGTGGCCGATCAGCGCGCCGGACCCGAGGAACGTGGCGCGGTAGCGCTGGCCTTCTTCTTCGGCGAACCCGATCACTTCCAGGTGGTAGGGCAGGCGCCGTCCCTGGCGATGCAGTTCGCGCACGCAGGCCATCGGCACGAAGATGCCCAGGCGGCCGTCGTACTTGCCGCCGTTGCGCACGGTGTCGTAGTGGCTGCCCGTCATCAGCGTGGGGGCGTCGGCGCGGTCGGCGCGGTAGCGGCCGACCACGTTGCCCACCGCGTCGATCTCGACCTCGTCGAAGCCGCAATCGCGCATCCAGTGCGAGATGCGTTGCGCGCAGGCCCGGTGGGCCTCGGTCAGATAGGTGACGGTCAGTTGGCCCTTTTCGGCATAGCCGGGGTCGCTGTGGATGCTGAGGCGTTCCTGCCAATCCCAGATGTCGTTGCCCAGCGCCAGGTCGGCGCCGAACTTGTCGGCCACGCGGATTTGCACGATGCGGTGGATGTTGCGCACGGCCTCCTGGAGTTCGACGTCCGGCGGGTTGTCCAGCCGGCGCGCGAATTCATCGATGATCTGCTGGCGGTTCAATCCCGTGCCGCGTGCGCCGCGCACGGCCAGGATGAAGGGGAAGCCGAAGCGGGCGCCGTAGTCGGCATTCAACTGCTGCAGGCGTGACAGTTCTTCGGGTGAGCAATGCGTCAGGCCCGCCTGATCCTGTTCGTTCGTGGATTCGGCGGTCAAGCTGTTGCGCTGCATGGCGCGGCCCGCCAGTTCCGGGTGGGCGCGGATCAGCGCCAGCCGGGCTTCGATATCAGCGTCGTCCAGCACGCGCCGCATCTGGTCCTGCAAATGCGCCAGCGACCGGAACGGCCGCGCGGCCAGCGCCTGCCGGGCGATCCAGGGCGAGTGCTCGTACAAGCCGTCCAGCATGGCCACGGCCTCGTCGGGCGTGGCGGCATTGAGTTGTTCCAGGGTGTAGGCCATGGTCGTCGCGCTTACCGGTTGGGAAGATAGGGGTGGGTGGCTTTCCAGTGCCGGGCGATATCCAGCCTGCGGCATACCCAGACGCGGTCGTGGCGGGCGATGTGGTCCAGGAAGCGCTGCAGCGCCGTGATGCGCCCGGGCCGGCCCAGCAGCCGGCAATGCATGCCGATGCTGAGCATCTTGGGCGCGTCGTCGCCTTCGGCGTAGAGCACGTCGAAGCTGTCCTTCAGGTATTGGAAGAACGGGTCGGCATGCGAATAGCCCTGCGGCAGGGCGAAGCGCATGTCGTTGCAGTCCAGCGTGTAAGGCACGATCAGTTGCGGCACGACGGTCCCGTCGCTCTTTTGCACCTGCATCCAGAACGGCAGGTCGTCGCCGTAATAGTCGCTGTCGTATTCGAAGCCGCCGTAGTCCGCCACCAGCCGGCGCGTGCGCGGGCTGTCGCGGCCGGTGTACCAGCCCAGCGGCCGCGTGCCGGTCAACCGTGTGATGGCGTCCATGCCCAGGCGCATGTGTTCGCGTTCGGTGGCTTCGTCCACGTTCTGGTAGTGCACCCAGCGCCAGCCGTGGCAGGCAATCTCATGGCCCAGCTCGGCAAGCGCCGCCGTCAGGTCGGGATGGCGCTGCAAGGCCATGCCCACGCCGAACACGGTCAACGGCAACTGCCGCTTTTCGAATTCGCGCAGAATGCGCCAGACGCCTGCGCGCGATCCGTATTCATAGATGCCTTCCATGCTGAGGTGGCGGTCCGGGTAGCTGGCAGGATTGAACATCTCGGACAGGAACTGTTCGGATCCCGCGTCGCCATGCAGCACGGAGTTTTCGCCGCCTTCTTCGTAATTCAGCACGAATTGCACGGCGATGCGGGCGCGGTCCGGCCATTGCGCGTGCGGCGGATTGCGGCCATAGCCGATCAGGTCGCGGGGGTACGGAAGCGTGGAGTCGTAGGTGTTCATGAATGGGCGGGCGGGCACGGGTTGGCGGACGGTTTCATGATGGGCTAAACGATAGCTGGAAAGCAATAAGCTGTATACAATTTATGTACATCACTAAGGATAACCATGATATCGCCCGGCCACAGGCGGGCACGAGGAGGCACGATGGGTCTGACCACGCACGTACTCGACACCATGCACGGCTGCCCCGCAGCGGGCATGGATGTCGCCCTCTATGCGACCTGCGGCGACGACGTCACGCTGCTGGACCAGTTCACGCTCAACGCGGACGGCCGCAGCGCCAAGCCGCTGTTCACCAACCAAGACCTGCGCGCGGGCACGTACCGGCTGGTGTTCGATGTGGCGGGGTACTTCAAGGTGCGCGGCGTGGCCTTGCCCGAGCCCAATTTCCTGAATCGGGTCAGCCTGGATTTCGGCATCGCGCACCCGGACGAGCACTATCACGTGCCGCTGCTTGTCAGCCCCTGGAGCTACTCGACTTACCGCGGATCCTGACGCCTGCCTCGGGCGTCCGGCATCAGGGTATTCCTGATGCCGGGCGGGGCGATCGCCGATAGCCTTGTAAACAAAATTTGCATACAATTTTCAGCAATTGATCGCAGCGGTGCGGGGCCTGCCGGCCTTGTGCGCGATCCGACTTCTGCTTACAGCGCCCGCGGTGGTGAGCAGTGCGGCGGAGCCTATCGCAGGCCCGTCCACTGCGGGGGCGTGAATGGAAAGCTATTACCTGGATTGGGTCAATCTGCTGCTGCGCTGGGCCCACATCATCACCGGCATCGCGTGGATCGGCACGTCGTTCTATTTCGTGATGCTGGACAACAGCCTGGAAAAGCCCCGCGACGTGGAGTCCACGGCCAAGGGCGTGGGCGGCGAGCAATGGGCGGTGCACGGGGGCGGCTTCTACAACATGCAGAAGTACGCCGTGCAGCCGAAGACGCTGCCCGACCACCTGCACTGGTCATTCTGGGAAAGCTACAGCACCTGGCTGACCGGCTTCGCGCTGTTCACCGTGTCGTACCTGTGGAATGCCAGCACGTATCTGATCGACCGCACGAAGATGGACTGGCAGCCCGGCACTGCGGTTGCGGTCGCGCTGGCGTTCTTCGTGGTGTTCTGGCTGGTCTACGACGGCATCTGCCGATGGTTCGGCCGGGGCAAGCATGGCGACACCGTCGTCGGCGTGCTGGTGGCGGTGTTCATCGCGCTGGCCTCGTGGCTGGCCTGTCATTGGTTCGCGGGGCGCGCCGCCTTTCTGCTGGTGGGCGCCATGATGGCCACCACCATGAGCGGCAACGTGTTCTTCTGGATCATCCCGGGCCAGCGCAGGAACGTGGCGGCGATGCGGGCAGGCAAGCCGGTGGACCCGGTCAACGGCCAGCGCGGCAAGCAGCGCAGCGTGCACAACACGTACTTCACGCTGCCGGTGCTGTTCGCCATGATGAGCAACCACTACAGCTTCACCTACACGCATCAATACAACTGGATCGTGCTGCTGCTGATCATGCTGGGCGGCGCGGCCATCCGGCAGTTCTTCGTGGTGCGCCACCGCTTCAAGCTGGGCAACGCGCGCAGTCCGCTGCCGTATGCGCTGCTGGGCGTGGCGGTGCTGGGCCTGACCATCGTGGGCTTGCGGCCCGCGCCGGTGGCGGCGCCCGCCGCGTCCACCGGGCCCGCCGCGTCCATCGCGCCCAAACCCGTGGAGTTCGCGCGGGTGCGCCAGGTGTTCGACCAGCGCTGCCTGTTGTGCCACGGCGCGCAGGTGCAGATGAAGAGCGTGCGGCTGGATTCCGCCGAGCAGATCGCGACCCACGCCCAGGCCGTCTACCAGCAAGTGGTGGTTGCGAAAATCATGCCGATGGCCAATTCCACCGGCATGACCGACGATGAGCGCGCGTTGATCGGCGCCTGGTTCCAGGCGGGCGCCAAGACCAAGTAGGTCGGCGGCCGGTTCAGCGCAGGTCGCCGGCCGGCCATCCCATCGATCCGAAACCGGCCGCGCCGAAGCCCTCCTTAGCCGTTGCGGTACAGAAAGCTGTAGGCGTTGATCGCCGGCACCCCTCCCAGGTGCGCATACAGGACCTTCGAACCGGCGGGGATGTCGCCGCGGCGGATCAGGTCCATCATCCCCTGCATGGATTTCCCTTCGTAGACCGGGTCGGTCATCATGCCTTCCAGCCGCGCGCAGGTGCGGATGGCGTCGTTGGTTTCCGCCGAGGGCAGGCCGTAGGCCGGGTGCGCGTAGCGCGTGTCCAGCACCACGTCGCGGTCGGCGATGCCTGTCTCCAGCCCCACCAGGTCCGCCGTGCGCCGCGCGATGCGCAGGATCTGCGCGCGGGTCTGTTCCGGCGTGGCCGAGGCGTCGATGCCGATGACGCGGTCGGCGCGGCCGTCGGCGGCAAAGCCCACCACCATGCCGGCCTGGGTGCTGCCGGTGACGGCGCATACGACGATGTAGTCGAACTTGAATCCCAGGTCGGCCTCCTGGCGCCGCACCTCCTCGGCGAAGCCCACGTAGCCCAGCCCGCCCAGCTCGTGGTCGGACGCGCCGGCCGGAATGGCATAGGGCTTGCCGCCGCGTTTCCTCACGTCTTCCAGCGCCTCTTCCCAGCTGCGCCGGAAGCCGATGTCGAAGCCCTGGTCCACCAGCCGCACGTCGGCGCCCATCAGGCGGCTCATCATGATGTTGCCGACCCGGTCGTAGACCGCGTCCGAATAGTCCACCCAGTTTTCCTGCACCAGCACGCAGGCCAGGCCCAGCTTGGCGGCGACGGCGGCCACCATGCGGGTGTGGTTGGACTGGATGCCGCCGATCGTCACCAGCGTGTCGCAGCCTTGCTCCAGCGCCTGCGGGATCAGGTATTCCAGCTTGCGCAGTTTGTTGCCGCCGAAGGCCAGGCCGCTGTTGCAGTCTTCGCGCTTGGCGTAGATCTCCACCTTGCCGCCCAAGTGCGCGGACAGGCGGTCGAGCTTTTCGATGGGGGTGTCGCCGAAGGTCAGGCGATGTCGGGGGAATCGTTGCAGATCCATGCGGGCTCCTGAAGGGAAAGGTCCGGGCCGGGCGGGTGGCGCGGATGGGAAATCATAGGAATCGCGGGGATTTGCGGTCAATTGCGTAATTTGTCGATTTGTCGTGTTTAAAGTGATTAATAATCGTTGTTTGGAATTCGATATTTCGAATATAAAAACGATAACGAAATTAAATTTTCAGGGACATATCAAATGACTGTCGCCCCGGGCCTTGACCGCATCGACCGCCACATCCTGCGCGTGCTGCAGGACGACGCGCAGATCACGAACCTGGACCTGAGCGCGCGCGTGCACCTGAGCCCGGCCGCCTGCCTGCGCCGCGTCGAAAAGCTGAAGGCCGAAGGCGTCATCAAGAAGACGGTCGCGCTGCTGGACCCGGGCGAGGTCGACATGGCCACACTGGTGATCGTGGGCGTGGTGCTGGACCGTTCCACGCCGGACTCCTTCACGGATTTCGAGGAAGCGGCGCGCGGCATCAGCGGCTGCCTGGAATGCCACCTGGTGGCAGGCGAATTCGACTACTTCCTGATGCTGCGCATCCGCGATCTGGAACGTTTCAACAAGCTCCATGCGGGCGAGATCATCAAGCTGCCCGGCGTACGCCAGATCCGTACTTTTTTCGTGCTGAAAGAGATCCTGTCCACGACAGCGCTTCCCGTGTGACGCGGCTATTGCGCAACACTCTTGTTTTGGCGCACTGAAAATGACGCGCTGCGGCATTTTGGATTGACGGAATTTGATGGCGCGAAGACGGCTGGATTGCAGGCGTTCGGCGGACATTCCAAAGCCGCATGCAGGTATTCCGCACGGGCTTTTGCGTCACGCAAATGCAGGAAGACGCCCATAAACTCAAAGGGTTATACTTTCAACCATACGGCTATCAAGGCTTGTACGCGCCTTCTGCCCCTGCGATCCGCTTAACGGGAAGCCCGTGCTGCGGAAGGTTTTCCTGCATCGTGTCGAGTGAAGCACTCGTAAAGGTGAAGCGATATGTCTTCGGAAATAGAATCTCTATCCACGTCTTATCTCTTTGGGGGTAACGCCCCATATGTTGAGGAGCTTTACGAAGCCTACCTCGACAATCCCGGTTCGGTTCCTGACAACTGGCGTGAATATTTCGACCAGTTGCAGCACGCTCCCGCTACCGATGGCCAGGAATCCACTCGCGACCAGGCCCACGCTCCCATCGTCGAATCGTTTGCCCAGCGCGCCAAGGCCAATGCCTTCGTGCAACGCTCGGCTGAACCCGACCTGAGCGTCGCCAGCAAGCAGGTTTCGGTGCAATCGCTGATTGCCGCCTACCGCTCGCTGGGCTCGCGCTGGGCCGACCTGGATCCGCTCAAGCGCCAGGAACGTCCCCCGATCCCTGAACTCGATCCCGCCTTCTACGGCCTGACCGAAGCCGATCTGGACCAGACCTACTCGGCCACCAACACCTACTTCACGACCGCCAGCACGATGACGCTGCGCGACATCCTGAAGGCGCTGCGCGACACGTATTGCCGCAGCGTCGGTGCTGAATTCACGCACATCTCCGACCCCGCCGCCAAGCGCTGGATCCAGGAACGCCTGGAAACCACCCTGGGCGCGCCCGCCTACTCGGTCGAAGAAAAGCGCCACATCCTGCAGCAGTTGACCGAGTCCGAAGGGCTCGAGCGCTTCCTGCACACCAAGTACGTCGGCCAGAAGCGCTTCTCGCTGGAAGGCGGCGAAAGCTTCATCGCCTCGATGGACGAAGTGGTGAACCATGCCGGTGAAAACGGCGTCCAGGAAATCGTGGTCGGCATGGCCCACCGCGGCCGCCTGAACCTGCTCGTGAACATCATGGGCAAGATGCCCGGCGACCTGTTCGCCGAGTTCGAAGGCAAGCACGCCGAAGGCCTGACCGACGGCGACGTGAAGTACCACAACGGCTTCTCCAGCGACCTGTCCACCCGTGGCGGCCCGGTCCACCTGTCGTTGGCGTTCAACCCGTCCCACCTTGAAATCGTCAACCCCGTGGTCGAAGGCAGCGTGCGCGCTCGCCAGGAACGCCGCGGCGACGCCGAAGGCAAGCAAGTGCTGCCGGTGCTGGTGCACGGCGACGCGGCTTTCGCCGGTCAGGGCGTGGTCATGGAAACGCTGAACCTGGCGCAGACCCGCGGCTACGGCACGGGCGGCACGCTGCACATCGTCATCAACAACCAGATCGGCTTCACGACGTCCGACCCGCGCGACTCGCGTTCGACGCTGTATTGCACCGACGTCGTCAAGATGATCGAAGCCCCGGTGTTCCACGTCAACGGCGACGACCCGGAAGCCGTGGTGTTCGTCACCAAGCTGGCGCTTGACTACCGCCTGCAGTTCCGTCACGACATCGTCGTGGACATCGTCTGCTTCCGCAAGCTGGGCCACAACGAGCAAGACACCCCGTCGTTGACGCAGCCCCTGATGTACAAGCGCATCGGCCATCACCCCGGCACGCGCAAGCTGTACGCGGACAAGCTGACCACGCAAGGCGTGCTGGCCGAAGGCGAAGCCGACCAACTGGTCAAGGACTACCGCCAGCTGATGGAAGACGGCCAGCGCACCATCGAACCGGTGCTGACCGACTACAAGAGCAAGTACGCGATCGACTGGTCGCCGTTCCTGGGCGCCAAGTGGACCGACCAGGCCGACACGGCCGTGCCGCTGGCTGAACTCAAGCGCATCGGCGAACGCATCACGACGGTTCCGGAAGGCTTTACGGTGCACCCGCTGGTGGCCAAGCTGCTGAACGACCGCCGTACGATGGCCAAGGGCGAAATGAACCTGGACTGGGGCATGGGCGAACACCTCGCCTTCGCGACCCTGGTGTCCTCGGGCTACGCCATCCGCATCACCGGCCAGGATTCGGGCCGCGGCACGTTCACGCACCGCCACGCCGTGCTGCACGACCAGAACCGCGAACGCTGGAACGACGGCACCTACATTCCGCTGCAGAACGTGTCGGAAGGCCAGGCCCCGTTCACCGTCATCGACTCCGTGCTGTCCGAAGAGGCGGTGCTGGGCTTTGAATACGGCTACTCCAGCGCCGAACCGAACACGCTGACCATCTGGGAAGGCCAGTTCGGCGACTTCGTCAACGGCGCCCAGGTCGTGATCGACCAGTTCATCAGCTCCGGCGAAGCCAAGTGGGGCCGCCAGTCGGGCCTGACGCTGATGCTGCCGCACGGCTACGAAGGCCAGGGCCCCGAGCACTCCTCGGGCCGTATCGAGCGCTTCCTGCAGCTGTGCGCCGACAACAACATGCAAGTGATCCAGCCGACCTCGGCCTCGCAGATCTTCCATGTGCTGCGTCGCCAGATGATCCGCCCGTTCCGCAAGCCGCTGGTGTTGTTCACGCCGAAGTCGCTGCTGCGCAACAAGGATGCCGGCTCCCCCTTGACCGATCTGGCCGGCGGCAGCTTCCGTCCGGTGATCGGCGAAGTGGACGACACGATCGACGCCAGCAAGGTCAAGCGCGTGCTGGCTTGCTCGGGCAAGGTGTATTACGACCTGGTCAACGCCCGCCGCGAGCGTGGCGCCGACAATGTCGCGATCGTCCGCGTCGAGCAGCTGTACCCGTTCGCCCACAAGGCGTTCGAAACGGAACTGCGCAGGTACCCGAAGGCAACCGAAGTGATCTGGGTTCAGGACGAACCGCAGAACCAGGGCGCCTGGTTCTACGTTCAGCATCACGTGTACGAGAACATGGTCGAAGGCCAAAAGCTGGGCTACGCTGGTCGTGCCGCGTCGGCATCGCCGGCCGTGGGCTACCTGGCCAAGCACCAGGAGCAGCAGAAGGCCCTGATCGAAACGGCTTTCGCGCCCAAGTTCAAGGTCATGTTGACGAAGTAATCCCGACTTGATGCACGCGCCGCGGGCGGCAAGCGTTCAGGAACCCCGTTTCGAACCTTGCCGCGCCGCGTGACCAGAACACAACTTTACGGAACAAACAAAATGGCTATCACCGACGTCGTCGTCCCCCAACTTTCCGAATCCGTCTCCGAAGCGACCCTGCTGACCTGGAAGAAGCAGCCGGGCGCTGCCGTTGAAGCGGACGAAATCCTGATCGAAGTCGAAACCGACAAGGTCGTGCTGGAAGTGCCCGCTCCCGCCTCGGGCGTGCTGGCTGAAATCGTCAAGGGCGATGGCAGCACCGTGACCTCGGGCGAAGTGCTGGCCCGCATCGACACGGCAGGCAAGGCCACCGCCGCCGCCACCGCACCCGCTGCTGCCGCCCCGGCCGCCGCCCAAGCCGCTGCCGCTCCGGCCGCCGCTGCCCCGGCTTCGTCCGCCGCCGCCGGCGTGGCATCGCCCGCCGCCGCCAAGATCCTGGCCGAGAAGGGCGTTGACGCCGCTTCCGTGGCCGGCACCGGCCGTGACGGCCGCGTGACCAAGGGCGACGCCCTGGCCGCCAGCGCGCCCGCCGCCAAGGCTGCGCCCGCCAAGGCCCCGGCTGCGCCGGCTCCGACCACGCTGTCGCTGGACGGCCGTCCGGAACAGCGCGTGCCGATGAGCCGCCTGCGCGCCCGCATCGCCGAGCGCCTGCTGCAATCGCAGCAAGAAAACGCGATCCTGACCACGTTCAACGAAGTGAACATGCAAGCGGTCATCGATCTGCGCAGCAAGTACAAGGACAAGTTCGAAAAGGAACACGGCATCAAGCTGGGCTTCATGTCGTTCTTCGTCAAGGCCGCCGTGGCCGCGCTGAAGAAGTACCCGCTGATCAACGCCTCGATCGACGGCAAGGACATCATCTATCACGGCTACTTCGACATCGGTATCGCTGTCGGCAGCCCGCGTGGCCTGGTGGTGCCGATCCTGCGCAACGCCGACCAGCTGTCCATCGCTGAAATCGAAAAGACCATCGCCGACTTCGGCCGCCGCGCCGCTGACGGCAAGCTGGGCATTGAAGAAATGACCGGCGGCACGTTCTCGATCTCCAACGGCGGCGTGTTCGGTTCGATGCTGTCGACCCCGATCATCAACCCGCCGCAATCGGCCATCCTGGGCGTGCACGCCACCAAGGACCGCGCCGTTGTTGAAAACGGCCAGATCGTCATCCGCCCGATGAACTACCTGGCGCTGTCCTACGACCACCGCATCATCGACGGCCGCGAAGCCGTGCTGGGCCTGGTCGCCATGAAGGACGCCCTGGAAGATCCGCAGCGTCTGTTGCTGGACCTGTAATCTCGACGCTCCGCGCGTGGCGCCGCACCCGGCCTTCGGGCCTGCGGCGCCCCGGCCGGCTCTCAGCCGGCCTCCGGCGCCACCGCGTCGGGCGGGGCGAGTTCCACCCCACATCTCACACGCGAGAACACTATGTCCAAACAATTTGACGTCGTCGTGATCGGCGCCGGCCCTGGCGGCTACATCGCCGCCATCCGCGCAGCGCAACTCGGCATGTCGGTCGCTTGCATCGACGCCTGGCAGAACGGCCAAGGCGGCCCGGCTCCCGGCGGCACGTGCACCAACGTCGGTTGCATCCCGTCCAAGGCGCTGCTGCAATCGTCCGAGCACTTTGAACAAGCCAACCACCACTTCGCCGAGCACGGCATCGAAGTCAAGGGCGTCAGCCTGAAGCTCGACACGCTGATCGGCCGCAAGAACACGGTGGTCAAGCAGAACAACGACGGCATCCTGTACCTGTTCAAGAAGAACAAGGTCACGTTCTTCCATGGCATGGGCGCGTTCAGCGGCCAAGTGGAAGGCGGTTGGGCCATCAAGGTCACCGGCACCACCGAAGAAGACCTGGTCGCCAAGCATGTCGTGGTGGCGACGGGTTCGTCGGCACGCGAACTGCCCGGCCTGCCGTTCGACGAAAAGGTCGTGCTGTCCAACGACGGCGCGCTGAACATCGGCGCCGTGCCGAAGACGCTGGGCGTGATCGGCGCTGGCGTGATCGGCCTGGAAATGGGCAGCGTGTGGCGCCGCCTGGGTTCCGACGTCACCATCCTGGAAGCGATGCCGGAATTCCTGGCCGCCGCTGACGGCCAAGTGGCCAAGGAAGCGCTGAAGGCGTTCACCAAGCAAGGCCTGAACATCCAGATGGGTGTGAAGATCGGCGAGATCAAGGCCACCGCCAAGTCGGTGACCGTGCCCTACGTCGACGCCAAGGGCGCCGAGCAGAAGCTGGTCGTCGACAAGCTGATCGTCTCGATCGGCCGCGTGCCTTACACCGGCGGCCTGAACGCCGACGCCGTGGGCTTGAAGCTGGACGAACGCGGCTTCGTGGCCGTGGACGGCGACTGCAAGACCAACCTGCCGAACGTCTGGGCAGTGGGCGACGTCGTGCGCGGCCCGATGCTGGCGCACAAGGCCGAAGAAGAAGGCGTGGCGGTTGCCGAGCGCATCTCGGGCCAGCACGGCCACGTCAACTTCGACACCGTGCCGTGGGTCATCTACACGTCGCCGGAAATCGCCTGGGTCGGCAAGACCGAACAGCAGCTCAAGGCCGAAGGCCGTGAGTACAAGGCTGGCAGCTTCCCGTTCCTGGCCAACGGCCGCGCTCGCGCGCTGGGCGACACCACGGGCTTTGCCAAGGTGATCGCTGACGCCAAGACCGACGAAGTGTTGGGCGTGCACATTGTGGGCCCGATGGCCTCGGAGCTGATCTCGGAAGCCGTGACCATCATGGAATTCCGTGGCGCCGCTGAAGACATCGCCCGCATCTGCCACGCGCACCCGACGCTGTCGGAAGCCGTGAAGGAAGCCGCTCTGGCCGTGGACAAGCGCGCGCTGAACTTCTAAGCGTCCTTGACCTGAGCTAGACAGGGGGCGGGTTCAAGGACCCGCCCTTTTTTCATTTTGGTTGGTTGAGCTAAGCCCCATGAACGTCCGCGAATACTACGAACACGCCCTGGCCGAACGTGGCTACAAGCCCGATGCCGCGCAAAAGCTGGCCATCGACCGCTTGCAGCGCTATTACGACGAATGGGTCAAGTTCAAGTCGATGCGCTCGAACGCGCTGAAGAAGCTGCTGAATCGGCCCGACGTGCCGCGCGGCGTGTATCTGTGGGGCGGGGTGGGGCGCGGCAAGAGCTTCCTGATGGATGCCTTCTACGCGACCGTGCCGGTGGTGCGCAAGACGCGGCTGCACTTTCACGAATTTATGCGCGGCGTGCATCGCGAGCTGGAAGAAGTGAAGGGCATGCAAGACCCGCTGGACGAAGTGGCCAAGCGGGTCGCCAAGCGCTACCGCCTGATCTGCTTTGACGAATTCCACGTGTCGGATGTGGCCGACGCGATGATCCTGCACCGCTTGCTGCTCAAGCTGTTCGAATACGGCACGTCGTTTGTGATGACGTCCAACTACGAGCCGTCCACGCTCTACACGGATGGCCTGCACCGCGACCGCGTGCTGCCCGCCATTGCGCTGATCCAGTCGCGCATGGACGTCATGAACGTGGATGCCGGCGTGGATTACCGCCGCCGTTCGCTTGAGCAAGTGCAGTGCTTTCACACGCCGCTGGACGAGCATGCGCAGGCCGCGTTGCAAAAGGCGTTCGACAGCCTGGCCGACACGCCGCCGCAAGACCCGGTGCTGCATATCGAGCATCGCGAGATTCGCGCGCTGGCCTTGGCGGGGGCCGTGGTGTGGTTTGATTTCGCGACGCTTTGTGGCGGCCCGCGTTCGCAGAACGACTACCTGGAACTGGCCAACCGCTTCCACGCCGTGATCCTGTCTGGCGTGCCGAAGATGGGGCCGCGCCAGGCGTCCGAGGCGCGCCGCTTCACGTGGCTGATCGACGTGTTCTACGACCATCGCGTCAAACTCATCATGTCGGCCGAATGCGAGCCCGAAGAGATCTACACCGAAGGCGCGCTGGCCAACGAATTCCATCGCACGGTGTCGCGCATCCTGGAAATGCAGTCGCGCGAATACCTGGAATCGGAGCGCCGGCTGACCGTGACGTTGTAGTTATGCCGCATCCGGCCCCTGTTGCAGGGGCGGGGTGTATATAGGATTGGTAACGCTAGTCATTATCAATTAAGATTTTGAGACTTCTGGTCCCGTGCCACCGTCTCAATCGTGTCCTCTCCTTATCTCCCCGCATCGATCCCGTGCGTCGACTCCGCTGTCGCGCCGGTCGATGGCCTGTACCGCGATCACCGATCTTGGCTGTTCGGCTGGTTGCGCCGCAAGCTGGGTTGCGAGCACCGCGCGGAGGACCTGGCGCAGGATGTCTTCGTACGGGTGATCCAGGGGCGCAAGGCGGTCCGCGCGAGCGAGGCCCGCGCCTTGTTGACCACGATCGCCCGTGGCCTGGTGGTGGATCACCAGCGGCGCGCGGCCCTCGAATATTCATATCTGGCCTATCTGGCCACGCTGCCCGAAGCGTATGCGCCATCGCCCGAGACGCAGGCCGAACAACTGCAATCGCTGATGGAACTGGACCGCTTGCTGGACGGGCTGCCGCCCAAGGCGCGTTCGGCCTTCCTGCTGTCGCAGCTGGATGGCTTGTCGTATCCGGAAATCGCCCGGCGCCTGGACGTGTCACTCAGTTCCGTTCAACAGTACATGGTGCGCGCGATGTCCGCGTGCTATGCGGCGTTCCATGAGTGACGCCGCGCGCGGCATGCCGCCGGACCCGGTCGTGCGCCAGGCCATCGCCTGGTGGGCCAAGCTGCAATCGGGCCTGGCCGACGCGCACGACCGGGAATCCTGTGCGGCCTGGCTGCAAGCCGACGCCTCGCATCGACAGGCCTGGGACCGTTTGCAGGCGATCGGCCGCGATGCGCGCCGGGTGCCGGCGGCGTTGGCGCATGCGGCATTGAATGCGCCGCCGTCGCGCGGGCGCCGCACGGCGTTGCGTGGCCTGCTGGCCTTTACCGGCCTGGCCGTCACGGGGTGGGCAGGTTACCGGCATACGCCATGGCAACGTCTGGCTGCCGACCTGAGCACCGGCGTGGGCGAACGCCGTCGCGTTGCGCTGGCCGATGGCTTGAACATCACCCTGAACAGCGATAGCGCGGTGCGTCTGCACATGAGCGGCACTGTGCGCGGCATCGACTTGTTGCGCGGCGAGATGCTGGTGGATACGGAAGCGCGTCCTGGCATTGACGCGTTGCGCGTGAATACGGGCTATGGCGAACTCCATGCGGAACGGGCCCGGTTCGACCTGCGCCGCACGAGCGAGGGGGCGCGCCTGGGCGTGTACGAGGGCAGCGTGGCGCTATGGCGCGACGGCGCCTGGACGCATGCGTCGGCGGGCGAACGCCTGGCGTTCGCGGACGGTCATCTCGTCGGCCGCCATGCCTCGGACCCGGACCGCCTGGCCTGGGTGGACGGCCTGGTGGTGGCGAAGGACTGGCGCCTGAATTATTTCGCCCAATATCTGGCGCGCCAACGCGTGGGGGTGATCCGCGTGGATCCGGCCGTGGCGGAGCTGCGCTTGTCCGGCGTTTTCCCTCTGGACGACGCCGAGCGCGCGCTCAGGGCGCTGGAACCCGCCTTGCCCATCTCGGTGACCCGGCACACGCCGTATTGGCTGCAGGTCGGTCCGCGCGAAGCCTGATCGTTACAACTTTCTTTTTTGGCGCGTTGCAGGTTTTCGATTCCCGTACGGAAAGGGGGGATAGACCACCGTATTGGGAGAGTTTTTGTGTCTGCTTCATCTCATGCGCGCTTGCGCTCCACGCTGACCGCTGGCCGCATGGCCGTGTTGGCCGCGACTTGCGCGGGCGCGCTTGCCGCCGGCATGCCCGCCGCCTGGGCGCAATCCGTGCCTGCCGCCGCCACGACGCAGCGCAGCTACCAGGTCCCCGCAGGCCAATTGGCTGATGCGCTGACGCAATTCGCGCGCAGCGCGGGCGTGATCCTGTCGTTCGACCCCGCGCTGGTGCGCGGACGGCGGTCGGATGGGTTGAATGGCGCGTATTCGGTGGGCGCCGGCTTTGCCCGCCTCTTGTCGGGCAGCGGCCTGCAGGCCCGTGCGCAGTCCGGCAACACCTGGACGCTCGCGCCGGCGCCGGCATCGTCTTCGGGCGATGCGCTGGTGTTGGCGCCGGTGACGGTGTCGGGCATGACGGACAGCGCGTTGGCGCCGACGGTGGGATACGTCGCCCGCGCCAGCGTCAGCGCCACCAAGACGGACACGCCGCTGATCGAGACGCCGCAATCGGTGTCCGTCGTGACGCGTGAACAGATCACGGAGCAGGGCGCGCAGACCCTGAACCAGGTGCTGCGCTATACAGCCGGCGTGGCGACCGAATCGCGCGGCGCCACCGCCACGCGCCTGGACCAGTTCACCGTGCGCGGCTTTTCGGCGTCGACCTACCTGGACGGCCTGCGGGTGTTCGGCGGACGCGACGCCTTGCCACAGGTGGACGCCTACCGCCTTGAACGCGTGGATGTCCTGAAAGGGCCGGCATCGGTCATGTACGGCCAGGGCGGCCCGGGCGGAGTGGTCAACCAGGTCAGCAAGCGCCCGCTGGAAGAGACGCTGCGCGAAGTGGAAGTGCAGGTCGGCAACTACGATTTCCGCCGCGCCAACTTCGATTTCGGCGGCCCGGTGGACGAAGAGGGCAAGTACCTCTATCGCCTGGTCGGCTCGGGCTACCTGTCCGACGGCCAGGTCATGGACACCAAGGAACGACGCTATTTCGTGGCGCCGGCATTCACGTGGAAACCCAGCGGCGATACCTCGCTGACCGTGCTGACGAATTTCCAGCGCGACCCCGACATGGGGTCTTACGGCAGCGTGTCGTCGATGCGCACGTTGCAACGCGCGCCTGACGGCATCCGCCTGCCTGCGGACTACTACGACGGCGACGCCAACTTCGAAAAGAGCGACCGCAAGAGCTATTCGCTGGGCTACGTGCTGGACCACCGCTTCAACGACACGTTCAAGGCGACGCAAAGCCTGCGCTGGACGCGTTCCGAGGCGCAGTACCGCAGCATCTACGGCGCGTCCAATCCCAACTTCGGCTATCTCGATCCCGACTACCTGTATCAGCAGCGCGCGTCGATCGCGACCGATGTGGATGTCGGCGCGTTGACCATCGACAACAACCTGCAGGCGAACTTCAATACCGGCGCCTTCGGGCACACGGTGCTGCTGGGCTTCGATTACCAGCACGTCAAGACCGATACCTTGTCCGGCTTCGGCAGCGCGCCGCCACTGTATGTGCTCAATCCGGATAACCATCAGAACATCCCGGTGCCGGCCTTCTCGACCGACGCGACGTCCAGGCAGTACCAGACGGGCCTGTACTTCCAGGACCAGATCAAGATCGAGCGCTTGTCGGTGTTGCTGGGCGGTCGCTATGACTGGTCGCGCACGGTCGGCGAAAGCACCACGATCGCGACGGGCCGCGTCGCGCCGTCGTCGCTGAACGCCGAGGCGTTCACGGGGCGTCTGGGCGTGATCTACAACTTCGACAACGGCGTGGCGCCGTACTTCAGCTATTCCGAATCGTTCGAGCCGCAATCGGGCACGGGCTGGCAGAACGTGCCCTTCAAACCGATCGAAGGCAACCAGTACGAAGTCGGCATCAAGTACCAGCCGCCCGGCAGCGCCACGATGCTGTCGTTCGCGGCCTTCGATATCCGCCGCGAGAACATGACGACCACCGATCCTGATCCGACGCACATCTGCGGTACGACGGGCGGCCGGTGCTCGATCCAGGCGGGCGAACTGCGCACGCAGGGGATCGAGCTGGAAGCCAAGACGGAACCCCTGCGCGGGCTGACGCTGGTGGCGGCGTATTCGTTGACGGACAACGAATATTCCAAGGCCAACCCCAGCTTGACTGGCCTGGACCTCAAGGGCAAGACGCCGGTGGGCGTGCCGTCGCAGCAGGCGTCTGCGTGGGCGCGCTATCAACTGCAGGACGGGCCGCTGGCGGGCATGGGCGTGGGCGGTGGCGTGCGCTACATCGGCTCGTCGTACGCCAACGACACCAACACCCTGAAGGTGCCGTCGGTGACGTTGTTCGACCTGATGCTGGACTACGATCTGGGCCGCGTGTCGCCGTCGTTGAAGGGCATGCAGGTGGCGCTGAACGTGCAGAACCTGTTCGACAAGGAATACATCGCCTCTTGCTCGGGCGATTCCTGGTGCTGGTACGGCTATCAGCGTTCGGTGAAGGCCAGCTTGCGGTATCGCTGGTAAGCGCAATGGAAAAGGCGGCCTTCGGGCCGCTTTTTCTTGATGGGCCGCAATACTCGTCAGGCGGCGCGCGCGGCAGCCACGTGCGCGCGCCAGCGGCGCAGGAAAGCGTCGCGGTCGGCGGCTGCCTCGGCTTCGTCAGCGGCCACAATCCGGATGTCCGCCAGCGGCGGCATGCCCAGATGCTTGCTGACGTCGATGTCGTTGCGGCTGGGCCGCCGGTAGGCGTTCTGCAGCAGCGCCAGTTGCATGTCGCGCGATAGCAGCAGGTCGTACATGAGGCGGGCGGCCTTCGGGTTGGGCGCGTTCTTCACCAGGGCCATGTTGTCCGCCACGGTGAAGGTGCCGTCCTCGGGGTACATGATGCCGATCTCTTTCTGGCCGCCGGCCACGTAGGGGTAGGCGGTCGATTCGAAGGTGATGCCGACCGCGTATTCTCCCTGGCCCACGCTGCGCACCACGTGCGAGGCCGAGCTGGACACGCTGACGTTGTGTGCCAGCGCCTTCAGGCCCGCTTCGCCCAAGATGCGTTCGATGCCCCACAACGCCGTGTATGCGGTCGAACTGTTGCCGGGGTCGCCGATGATGATCTTGCCTTTGAAACGGCGGTCGGTCAGGTCGGCCCAACTGGCCGGCGCGGCGCCTGTGAGCTGGCGCGCATTGACCATGGCCACCACGATATGGATGTTGGCGGCAGTCCACAGGTTGCCGGGGCCATGCAGCGCGGCGGGGATCGCAGCGGCTTCCGGGGACAAGTAGGATTCGAACAGCGCCCGGTAGCCATGCATGATGTTGGCGCTGGACGTCCAGAACAGGTCGCTCTTGGGCTTGGCGGATTCAGCTTCGATCCGCTTAAGCAGCTGGCTGCTGCCACCGACGACTGCGCTGGGACGCACGTCGGGCAGCTTCACCCGGGCCATGTCGTTGGCCGTTTCCACCGATTGCGAATTCAATGTGGTGTACAGCACCACTTGTTCGGCACGCTGGGCCAGCGCGCGGGCGGGCAGGGCGCACGCGCCGCCGCTGGCGGCCAGCAGCTTGAGCACTTGACGGCGGTTGAGCGAGGGAAGATGAATCATGGGATGCCTCTTGCGCTAGGGGAATAAAGACGGCTCAGGCGAAAAGCCGGAGTTTGAATAGCCGGGTCGCCAGCAGCACCGGCGCCAGGATCACGGTGATCAGCACCAGGCCATAGGCGGACGCCTGGGCCATGAGGCCGCTGTCGATCAGCCGGAAGATCTGAATGGGCAGGGTTTCGTGTCCGGGCGAATACACGATGACCGACGCGCTCAGCTCCGACACGGTGGTGGTCCAGGTCAACACGGCGGCGGCCGCGATGGCCGGCGCCATCAGCGGCAGCACGACTTTCAGGAAAGACGCGAATGGCGGCACGCCCAGGCTGACGGACGCCTCTTCGACGGAGTCGGGCAGGTTGAAGAGCGTGGACGAGGCGTTGCGCACACCGAACGGCAAGCGCCGCACAATGTAGGCCAGCACGATTAGCGAAGCCGTGCCGGAAAGATCGAACGCGCCGTGGCCGAAGGTCATCAGCAGTCCGATTCCGATGACGGTGCCGGACAGCGCCAGCGGAATCGAGCTGAGGTAGTCCAGCCACGGCGTCAGCAGGTTGCGCTTCTTGACGATCAGGTAGCTGGCCAGCGTGCTGAAGGCGATGGCCGCGAGCGTGGCCGCACCCGCGTAGGCGATGGAGTTCAAGACCGGCGCGGGCGCGTTGATCAGCACGCGTTCAAGGTGGGCCGCCGTCCATTCGCCCCAACGCATCACCGGACCGTTCGCGCGCGTGAAGGCGCCCGCGGCCAGCGTACCGAGCGGCAGCATGGACAGTGCCATGACGGCCAGCGCGGCGCCTGCCATCGCCAACGCGCCCGGGCCGCGCAGCGGGGTCGCGGGCGCACCGCGTCCTTGGGTGATCTCGTAGCGTCCGCGCGATACGATCCAGCGTTGAAGAAAGAGCGCCAGCATCACGAGCGAAATCGACGTGGTCGCCAGTGTGCTTTGCATGACCGGATCGCTGCCGGTCTCGGATACCGAGGCCTGATAGGTCAGCACGGACAGGAGCTCGACCTGATGCCCCAGGATCATCGAGGTGGCGAAGTTGCCCACCACCATGGTGAACACGAGCAGGGCGCTGGCCAGGATGGCGGGCATCACGACCGGCGCCATGACCTTCAACCGGGAGACGGGCGGGGACGTGCCCAGGCTTTGCGCGGCTTCTTCCAATTGCGAATCGAAGCCCCGGATGGCTGCCAGCGTGCCAATGTAGATATAGGCGTAGTAGGTGAAGGTCATGACGATCAGCAGCCCGGGCCAGCCGTAGAACGACGGCATGTCCAGCCCCAGGCCGTCGCGAACGGCCCGCGTAAGCACGCCGTTGTTGCCCAGGATCATCAGCCAGGTCTGCGCGCCGATCACCTCGGGGATGATCAGCGTGATCAGGGGCAGGATCGACACCAGTGCCTTGCCGGGATAGCGGTGGCGCGCCGTCAGGTAGGCAAGCGGTACGCCGATGCCGGCGGCCAGCAGCGTCACGCCGGCCCCCAGCATCAGGGTGTTGCCGATGGCGCGCAGGTAGCGCGGATCCGACACCAGCAGGCGCCAGCCCGAGTGCCCGTCGTCGTTGCGGGCCAGCACGCTGGCCGACAGGATGTTCAGCACGGGCCACACCAGGAAGACCGCCAGCACGGCCAGCACCGCCAGCGACAGCCAGGTCCATGGAGACCGCAGCGAGGAGATCAGCCGCTTCATGATGCCAGCACCAGGGTCTTGCCGGGATCGAATACCAGGCCGACCGCCATGCCACGGGCCAGCGGCGACGCCTGCCCGCCGTGCACGTCCACGTTCATGAGACGGCCTCCGGGCAATTGGACGCGGTAGTTCATCTTGATCCCCAGGTACTGCTCCGCCAGAATGCGGGCGGGCACCCCCACGCCTGGCGAGGCGTTCAGTTGGATGTCTTCGGGCCGCGCGACCAGCACGGCGGCGCCGTTCAAGGGCGCGGGCGCGTGCGCGGCGATGGGGTGCCCGTCCAGCTCCAGCCGGACGGACCCGGGGGCCGGGGTGACGCATTGCACGGGCAGCAGGTTGGCCGCGCCGATGAAGTCGGCGACGTAGCCGCTGGCGGGGTGCCCGTAGACGTCGCGCGGCGCGCCCAGTTGCGCCACACGGCCCTTTTCCATGACGGCGATCTGATCGGACAGGGCCAGCGCCTCTTCCTGGTCATGGGTGACGAAGACCGTGGTGATGCCCGCTTCCCGCTGCAATTCGGCGATGGTCTGTCGGACCTGGATGCGCAGCTTCGCGTCCAGGTTCGACAGCGGTTCGTCCATCAGCAGCACCTGAGGCTGGATGACCAGCGCGCGGGCGAGGGCCACGCGCTGGCGCTGCCCGCCGGAAAGCTCGGCGGGCAGCCGCGCCGCGTATTCCGCCAGGCCGACGCGTTCCAGCGCGGCCGCGACTTTCTGCTTGATCAACGCGGGCGCGACGTTCCGGGCACGCAGGCCATACGCCGCGTTGTCGAAGACGCTGCGGTTGGGAAAGAGCGCGTAATCCTGGAACACCATGCCGATGTTGCGCTGGTGCGCCGGCAAGCGTGTGACGTCCTTGCCGCCGAACAGCAGGCGTCCGGATTCGACGGGGATGAAGCCCGCCAGCGTGCGCAGCAAAGTGGTCTTGCCGCAGCCGCTGGGTCCGAGCAGCGTGAAGAAGCTGCCCGGCGCGATGTCCAGGTTCAAGCCGTCGATGACGCGTTGCCGGTTGTACGAGATGCAAAGATTTTCAATGCGGATATCCATGGCAGGAGGCTCCTGGCCCGAGAGGAAACATGTCAGTGCGGGAATAGGGCCGCCGGTGGCGGCCGGTGGGCGGATCAGCCCATGGCGTGGCGCAACAGGTCCAGCGCTTCGCGGTGCCGCGCGGGGTCGCCGGCAGCAAGAATGCGCGGGCTGGGGTTGTCCAGGCCAAGCGGGCGGCCGTCCCAGTCGGTGATGACGCCGCCCGCGCCCTGGATGACCGGGATGAAGGGCGCGTAGTCGTACAGCGCCAGCCGGGCGTCGATGGCGACGTCCGTGCGGCCGGATGCCAACAGCCCGTAGGCCAGGCAGCATCCGCCGTAGATGCGCCAGCGGGTGCGTTCGCGCAGCGCCTGGAAGGCGGGCAGCTCTTCGGGGGCGTAGAAGTCAGGGTTGCTGGTGCTGAGCATGGCGTCGCCCAGGTGGTCGCAAGCGCGTGTGCGGCAAGGCTGCCCTTGGTGCCGCGTGGGGCGACCCGCCGCGCCGACCCAGCGTTCGCGGATTGCCGGAAAATCCATCACGCCCATCACGGGTACGCCCCGGTGCAGCAGCGCGATCAGCGTGCCGAACACGGGCACGCCGGCGATGAACGGGGCGGTGCCGTCGATGGGGTCCAGCACCCAGACGGATTCCGCGTCCAGCCGAACGGTGCCGCCTTCTTCGCCATAGATGCCGTGGCTGGGGAATGCGCCTTCGATGCGTGACCGCAAATGCGCCTCGATGGCGTGGTCCAGCGCGGTGACAAGGCTGCGGTCCGGCTTGATGTCGGTGCGCGGCGCGGTGCTCAGGTAGGGCGCATACAGGTCGCGGGCTTCATCGGCCAGGCGCTCGGCAAAGGCGATGCAATCGTCCAGGGTGTCAGTCATGGTGGCTCCTTATTCGGGGAATCCGCTGCGTGGGGGCGGCGTGTTGTCGTGGGGGGCATCGGCGTGGGCGTCGGGGGGGCCAATGCCGGCAAGCGTGTCGATGCGCGTGGGCGCCAGCAGGTGGCGGGACGGCATGGGCTGCCAGCCGTACAGGGCTTGCGTGGCGGCGCCGCATACGCGCCCCTGACAGGCGCCCATGCCGCAGCGCGTGTGCAGCTTTGCGTCGATCCAGCCGTCGCATCCGGCCAGGGCGGATTGCGGCACGTCTTCGCAACGGCAGATCAGCGTATCGGGGCGGGCCAACGCCAGCACCGGTTCGCCCAACGAGAAATGGCGGCGCAGGGTGTCGGCGAACGCCTGCCACCGCGCCAGGCCGGGCGCCAGGCGCGTGGCCTGCGCCAATTCGCCGACCGCGGCGTATCCCGCGATCGCGCCCTGGCTGCTTGCCCGTTCGCTGCCGCCCACGCCGGTGCATTCGCCCGCGGCAAAGACGCCGGGCACGGAGGTCTGAAGCATGTCGTTCACGTGCAGGCCGTTGTGGAGGTTCAGGGCGCAACCCAGCATCTGGCCCAATTGGGTATTGGGCACCAGACCGAATCCGCAGGCCAGCCGATGGCAAGCGATCCGTTCTTCGCGGTGTCCGCGGCGCAGCCTGACGTGCTGCAGCCGGCCGTCGCCGCTGGCTTCCAGCACATGGCTGGCGCCGCGGTACTGCGGGTGGAACAGAGCGGCGGCCTGCAGGGCTTTGCCGGGCCAGCGGGTCAGGCTGCCGGAGACACGCAGCAGCGCATGCCAGCCGGCTTGCTCGGCGATGCGGACCACGGTCGCGCCGGCCTGCCGCGCGCTTTGCGCGGCTGCCAGCAGCAGCGGCCCGGTGCCGGCGACCACAATGCGTTGGCCGCGCACGGGCACGCCGCCTTTGATCAGCGCCTGCAGGCCGCCCGCACCCGTCACGCCGGGCAGCGTCCAACCGGGAAAGGGCAGCAGCAATTCGCGTGCGCCCGTGCAGAGGATCAGCGAACCATAATGCTGGACCCAGCCTTGGTGCGCATCTTCCAGCAGCAGGGCGGGCGAGCCGGGTTGGCCGGCGAGGCCCGCGACGCGGGTGCCGCAGAGGAGCCGGATGTTGCTGTGGCGCGCCAATTGTTCGCGTTGGCGTTTGGCCGGACCGGGCAGTTTCACGCCGGGGCCGTCGCGCCATATCTGCCCGCCCGGGGCGGGGTTGTCGTCCACGACAACGATGGCGCGCCCGCTTGGGGCGGCAGCCAGCGCCGCGGCCATGCCGGCGGGACCCGCGCCGATGATGAGCAGGTCGCACGCGCTGTGGTGGCCATCCGGCGGGTTAGCCGTGGCGGCGTGCAAGGCGCGGTCCAGCACGGTGTCGATGCGCATGCCTTGCTGGCAAGGCGTCTGGCAGGCCAGGCGCAGATGCCCGTCGATCAGGACGCGGCATTCGTGGCAGACGCCCATGCCGCAAACGGCAGCCCGCTTTTCGCCAGTGACCGAGATGCGGGAATTGCCGGGCGCGCGGGCGGCCAGGGCGGCGGCGACGCTGCTGCCGGGGGCAACGCTCAGGGGCTGGCCGTCCAGTTGGATGCGCAGGCGGGCAGGCGGGGTGGGCCTCATGTCGTGGCCTTGTCGAAGTGGCGGGTGGCCGCAAGCGGCGCGGCATCCAGCGGCAGCGGCGCGCCCGTCATCAAGGCGGTCAGCAGCTTCGCGGTGGCCGGGGCGGTGGTGACACCCAGGCCTTCGTGGCCCACCGCCAGCCAGAGCGATTCGCGCGTGGGATGCCGGCCGACGAGGGGCAGGCCGTCCGGGGTGGCGGCGCGTACGCCCGTCCAGGTGCGCAGGATGTTGTGGCCGGACAGCGCCGGCAGGTAGTCGATGGCGAGTTTGAGCATGCGCGACAGGACGGCGGGCTCGACGGCGGGGTCTTCCTCGCCTACTTGGCGGGACGAGCCGATCAGCAATTGGCCCGTTGGCCGGGGCTGCACATTGAAGGCGACGGCGGCGCCTTCGCGCTGTTGCGTGCTGGCCATGTAGCCCAGTTCGACCAGCTGATGGCGGATCGCGAAGGGGTAGCGGTCGGTGATGGCCAGATGGCCTTTTTTGGGGTGCAGGGGAAGGTCGGCGCACAAGCGGGTGGCAGGCATGCCCGCGGCCAGGACCACTGCGCTGGCGTCGCGCCGGGAGCCATCGGTCAGAACCGCGCCATGCGTGTCGATCTGCCGGACTTCGACGGCTTCGAACGACAGGGTGGGCGGCGCTTGCGCCAGCAGCCAACGGGCGGCGCTGGGCGCGTAGACCAGGCCGTCGCCGGGCACCTGCAGCGCGCCGGCCAAACCGGTTCGCAAGGCGGGTTCGGCGTCAGCCAGTTGCCGCGCGTTCAACAGCGTGGCGGCGACGCCGCAGGCACGCAGGCGAGCCTGCTTGCGCTCGGCCTCGGCCATTTCCTCTTCGTTGGCGGCGATCCACATCGTGCCGCAGCCGGTATAGGCGCAGCCGGTTTCGGTTGCGTTCATGCGGGGCCCCCATTCGCGCCAGATCTCCAGCGATGCGCTGCTTAGCGCCAGCTCGGCCGTGTTGTCGTCCATGACGACCAGGTGCCCCATGCCGGCTTGCGTGGCGCCGCCCAGGCGGGCGTCGACCACATGCACCGAGAGGCCGGCCCGCGCCAGCTCGTGGGCGCAGGCGGCGCCGACGATGCCGGCGCCGACCACCAGGACATCCGTGTGACCGTGTGACATGGGAGGGCTTTCCGTGAAGGAACTACAACCGGATGCCCCAGCCGAAGGGATCGTCCGGCTGGATCAACAGGGTGGCGTCGGCGCAGACATAAGCGCGCCCGCGGATGGTGGGCAGGATCTGGTCGCCGGCTTGCGCGTAGCTGGCTTCGAATACGCTTCCGATCACGCTGGCCTGGCGCCAGATCTGGCCGGGGGCGAGCTTGCCGTCGGCCGCCAGGCAGGCCAGCTTGGCGCTGGTGCCGGTGCCGCACGGCGAGCGGTCATAGGCCTTGCCGGGGCACAGGACGAAATTGCGGCTGTCGGCATCGGCATCGGGGGCGAACAGTTCGATATGGTCGACCTGCGCGCCGTCGGCTCCGGTGATGCCCGCGCGTTGCAATGCCTGACGGATGGCCCAGGCGTGGGTGGTCAGGGCATCCAGGTTGTCCGGCGCGACACGCTGGCCGTGTTCGGCGGTCAGGAAGAACCAATTGCCGCCCCAGGCCACGTCGCCTGTCACGTCGCCGTAGCCCGGCACGTTCACGTGCACGGCGTGATGCAGGCGGTAGGCGGGCACGTTGCGCACGCTGACTGTGCCGTCGTCGTGCAGCGTGGCCCGGACGGTGCCGACAGGGGTCTCGATGCCGTGTTCACCCGGGGTAATCCGGTTCAGATAGGCCAGTGTGGCCACCAGACCGATGGTGCCGTGGCCGCACATGCCCAGATAACCCGCGTTGTTGAAGAAGATCACGCCAGCGGCATTGGCCGGGTCGGCGGGGGCGCACAGCAATGCGCCCACCATGACGTCGCTGCCGCGGGGTTCCAGCACGGTGGCGGCGCGCCAGGCATCGTGCGTGCCGGCCAGCCGCTGCTGCCGCTCGGCCATGGTGCCGGCGCCAAGATCGGGGAAGCCCGAGATGACCAGCCGGGTGGGTTCGCCGCCGGTGTGGGAATCGATGACACGGATCTGTTGCATGGACGCGCCTTTGGTCTTGGGGAACCGCTTCAGTCTAGACATGGAACGGACAGGCGTCGTGGCGTGGCGGCCGCAACGCCTGTCCGAACCGGTAATGAATCGCGCAGCGGGATAACCTTGGGTTATCTACGGGCTACCGCCGCCGCGCATCGCCGTGCGGCACTGTCAGGGCACGGACTGGTACTTCGCCGGGCGGGTGGCCAGCGCCTTGGCCACCACCCGTTCGATCAGCGCGCGTTCCTCGCCGATGACCGGCAGGCGCGGGCGGCGCACGTGTTCGGTGCCGACGCCCACCAGCACATCGATCAGCTTCAGGTTCTGCACCAGCTTGGCAGAGACGTCCAGGTGCAGCAGCGGCGTCATCCACTGGTAGAGCGCCAGGGCTTCGGCGTGCTTGCCCGCTTTCACCAGGTCATAGAGGGCGACGGTTTCACGCGGGAAGGCGCAGCCCACGCCGGCCAGCAGGCCGTCGCAGCCCAGGGCCAGCCCTTCGTAGGCCAGGTCGTCCACGCCCAGGAAGATCTGGTAGCGGTCGCCCACGGCATTGCGCAGATCGGTGACGCGGCGGGTATCGCCCGAGCTGTCCTTCACTGCGGCGATCCATTTGCAGTCGGCCAGTTCGGCCATGTGTTCCGGTTTCAGGTCGACGCGATACGCCAGCGGGTTGTTGTAGACCATGACGGGCTGCTGCGCGGCATCGGCCATGGTGCGCACGTTCAGCATGGCTTCGCGCGCGTCCGCCACGTAGATCAGGGACGGCATGAGCATGAACCCGGCCACGCCCAGCTTGTTGGCGCCTTCGATGTAGCGCAGCGCTTCTCGGGTGCTGGTTTCGGACACGTTGGCCAGGACAGGTACGCGACCGCCCGCGGCGTCCAGCGCGATCTTGGCGACCTCCAGCTTTTCTTCCAGCGTCAAGGTGCTGGCCTCGCCCAGCGAGCCGCAGGTGACCATGCCGTGGACGCCGTTGCGAATCTGGAAATCGATGTGCTTGGCGGTGCCTTCGGCATCGATCCGTTCGTCGGCGTGGAACTTGGTGGTGATGGCGGGAAAGATGCCAGTCCAGCGGGGATGGGTCATCAGGGACTCCTGGTTGAAGCGCGGTTGAAGAGCATTGATATGTGATTAATATATTTAAATGGGGATTTAAAAGAATAGGGGTTAACCAGCGCGTCCTATCCATCCCCCATTTTCTTGTGTAGACCGTAGTGAGAATGGTTATAATTTAGGCCCTGCCAAACAGGCATCGGCCGCGGGGCTTGCCTGATTGGGTTGATGGACCGGTTTTCGGACTAAAGGAATAATCCAAAATGAAATTCGCTAGGACTTTGGCCGCTATTGCCCTGTTGGGCAGCGCGGGCGCCGCGCAGGCGCACTTTGTTTGGCTGGAACGCAGCGCCGAGGGTCCGGCCAAGGCGTACTTCGGCGAATGGGCCGATGACCTGCGCGAAAAGCGCGATGGCCTGCTGGGCAAGGTCCTGGTCGCGCCGGTCGTGACCGGCACGGACGGCAAGGCGTTGAAGGTGTCCGCCGAAGGCGCGGATTTCGTGGAGTTCGGTGCGGCAGGCAAGGGCGATGTCCGCCTGGCCCAGCCCATCCAGTTCAAGGAGACCCTGGTCAAGTACAACGCCAGGGCCGGCCGCGCCGACACGCAAGGCAAGCTGGACCTGGAGCTTGTGCCGACCGCCGCCGGCGCCAACACGTTCGTCCTGCAATTCCAGGGCAAGCCGCTGGCCAAGACCGAAGTCACCGTGTTCGGTCCGCCGAAGTGGGAAAAGCGTTTCCACAGCGATGAGAACGGCCGCATCGAAATCACGACGCCGTGGCCCGGCCAGTATGTGCTGGAAGCCGCGCACGTCGAAGAGAAGGCGGGCGAGGCCGACGGCAAGTCCTACGCCAAGATCCGCTACGTATCCACCCTGACCTTCAACGTGTCCAAGTGAAAGCTCCCGCAGCCGGCGCAGGCATGATGCGCTATCGAATGGCCGTGTTTTCCAGAATGGCTGCGGCCATCCTGGGCGGCTATGTCCTTGCCTCGGCGGCTGCGGCGTGCCTGGCCGTCTGGCTGCCCATGGGGCGGGCGGACGCCGTCACCACGGCGCAGATGCTGTCCTTCGTGTTCTATGCCTGTGGCGTCATCTGGGTGTTCGCCACGCGCAACGCCTGGCGCGCCTGGGCCGGGGTATTGCTGCCGGCCGCCGTGCTGGGCGGCCTGTTCCTGGCGGGGCGCATGATGGGGGCGGCATGAAGGCAGGGAAAGCCCGCGCGCAGGGCGAAGAAGGCCTGCGCCAGTCCATGTCCTGGTTGCACACCTGGGCCGGTCTGATTTTCGGCTGGGTGCTGTTCGCGATGTTCCTGACGGGGTCGCTGGCGTTCTTCAGGCCCGAGATCACGCATTGGATGCAGCCCGAGATCGAGGTTCAGCCGGTGCCTGCGGTGCAGGCCGTGGATATCGGACAACGTTACCTGAGCGCGCATGCGCCGGATGCCAAACGCTGGTTCATCACGCCGCCGTCGAACCGCGAGCCGCTGATCCAGATGCTGTACCAGGTGGCCAAGCCCAAGCCGGGCGAGCGCGGGTTCGTGCGCGTGAAGCTGGATTCCGCGACGGGGCAGGCCGTGGTCGGGCGCGAGACGCGCGGCGGCGACTTCTTCTACCGTTTCCACTTCGAACTGGAGACCGCGTTTCCGTGGGGGCGCTGGCTGGCCAGCATCGCGGGCATGTTCATGCTGGTGGCCATCATCAGCGGCATCATCACGCACAAAAAGATATTCACCGATTTCTTTACCTTCCGTCCTAAAAAGGGCGGGCAACGCGCCTGGATGGACGGGCACAACGTATTGTCCGTGCTGGGGTTGCCGTTCCACCTGATGATCACGTTCAGCGGCCTGGTGCTGTTCATGGTCATGTTGATGCCCGCGGGCATCCATGCCGTCTACGAAAACCCCCGCCAATACACGGACGATGTCTTCAAATCGTTCAAGGTCACGCCGCCGCTGAACCAGCCCGCACCGCTCGTGCAGATCGCGCCGCTGGTGGAGCAAGCCCAGCAGCACTGGCAGGGCCGGGTCGGCCGCGTCACCGTCAACAACCCGGGTGATGCCGGCGCCACCGTCACGCTGGTGCGCGATGCCGCCGACGGCGTGTCGTATGGCCGCTTGGCGCCCTATATGCGCTTTAACGGCGCGACGGGTGAATTCCAGGAAGGCGAGGACGACCTGAGCGCCACGGTGAAGACCGCCGGCGTCATCACGGGCCTGCATCTGGGGCTGTTCGCCGAGCCCCTGCTGCGCTGGTTCTATTTCCTGGTCAGCCTGGCCGGCACCGGCATGGTGGGCTCGGGCCTGGTGCTGTGGATTGCCAAGCGCCGCCAAAAGGCGCGGCCGGGCGATGCGCGCGAAGCGTTTTCCCTGCGCCTGGTCGACGGCCTGAACGCCGGCACGATCGCGGGCGTGGTATTTGGCGTGGCGGCCTTTTTCCTGGCCAATCGACTGTTGCCGGCCGACATGCCCGGACGCCAGGTATGGGAAGTGCGGGCCTTCTTCTCGGCCTGGGCGCTGTCGCTCGTCTACGCCTTCTTGTTCCAGCGCCGCAAGTGGCAGGACCTGCTGGGCGTGGCCGCCGCGTCGCTGGCCCTGGTGCCGGTCGTCAACGTGTTCACGACGTCTCGCCATCTGGGCGTGTCGCTGCCGCAAGGCGATTGGGTCATGGCCGGATTCGACCTGACCTGCCTGGCCGGCGCGCTGCTGTTCGCATGGATGGCGCGCAAGGCGGCCCGGGTCCGAAAAGCCCCGGCGAAGGCGCCTGCGAAAGCCGCCGCCAAGACGGCGTCGCCCCAATCCGCTGCTCAAGCTGTTGCCCAAGTCGCTGTTTCCGAGGCGCCCCGCGCCCCGAACCCCGTCGCCTATGAACCGCGAGGTGATACGCCATGACGCTTGCCGCCTTCTGCCTGGCCTACGCCGGGTTTTCCGCCCTGTGCCTGGGCATGGACCGCCACTACGAAGACGTGTTCGACCGCGCCATGCCGCGACGCCACCGGGTGCCGCTGCGGGCATTCGGCTGGGGGGCGCTGGCGCTGTCGCTGTGGGCTTCCGCCGCGGTCTGGGGCTGGAGTTACGGCACGGTCGAATGGGTCGGCATTCTCAGCATCGCCGGCCTGTTGCTGATCTGGTTCCTGACGTTCCGCCCGCGTGCCGCGCTGACCGCGGGCGGGCTGTGCGCGCTGGCGGCGCCGCTGCTGGCCGTCCTGTGACCTGGTAGGCCGGCGAATTCACCTTGGGCGCGCCGGCCGGCGGTTCCGTGCCGCCGGCACGTTACACTGCTTGTTTCCCCTAGCAAACGCCTCTTCGCCCCATGAATACCCGCGTCCTTACCGGCATTACCACGACAGGAACTCCCCACCTTGGCAACTACGCAGGCGCGATCCGTCCCGCGGTCCAGGCCAGTACCCAGCCCGGCGTGGACGCGTTCTTCTTCCTGGCGGATTACCACGCGCTGATCAAGTGCGATGACCCGGCCCGCGTGGCGCGGTCCCGCCTGGAAATCGCCGCTACGTGGCTGGCGGTGGGGCTGGACCACGAGCGCGTGACGTTCTACCGCCAGTCCGACATTCCCGAAATCCCCGAACTCAGCTGGCTGCTGACCTGCGTCACGGCCAAGGGCCTGATGAACCGCGCGCACGCCTACAAGGCGTCGGTGGACCAGAATGTCGCCAAGGGCGTGGACCCGGACGACGGCGTTACGATGGGGCTGTTTTCCTACCCGGTCCTGATGGCGGCCGACATCCTCATGTTCAACGCGAACAAGGTGCCGGTGGGCCGCGACCAGATCCAGCACCTGGAAATGGCGCGCGATATCGCCCAGCGTTTCAACCACTTGTACGGCCGCGAGTACTTCGCGCTGCCGGAAGTGACGATCGAGGAAGACGTGGCGACGCTGCCCGGCCTGGATGGCCGCAAGATGTCCAAGAGCTACAACAACACGATCCCGCTGTTCGAAGGCGGCGCGAATGCGCTGCGCGCATCGGTGATGCGCATCGTGACGGATTCGCGTGCGCCGGGCGAAGCCAAGGATGCCGAAAGCTCGCACCTGTACACGCTGTACCGGGCGTTTGCGACGCATGCCGAATCGGCGGCGTTCCGCAAGCAGCTGGAAGAGGGCATGGGTTGGGGCGATGCCAAGCAGGCGCTGTACGAGCATCTGGAAGCGCTGCTGGCGCCGATGCGCGAAAAGTACTTCGATCTGATCGCTAACCCGGGCCGCATCGAAGACATCCTGCAAGCTGGCGCTGCCCGCGCCCGCAAGCTGGCCGTGCCGATGATGCAGGAACTGCGCGAGGCCGTGGGCCTGCGCAACCTGAACGCTGGCGCCGCCGCGGGCAAGGCGCAGGGCAAGAAGGAAAAGGGCAAGGGCGCGCGCTTTGTCAGCTTCCGCGACGAAGATGGCGGTTTCCGCTTCCGCCTGCTGGCGGCCGATGGCGAAGAATTGCTGCTGTCGCAGCGCTTTGCCGATCCGAAGGAGGCCGGCGCCTTGATGCGCCGCCTGCAATCGGAGCCGGCCGACAGCGTGCTGCAGGCCAGCGGCGAGGGCTACGCGGCCATGATCGACGGCGTGGCGGTTGCCGCGGCGCCGGCGGGCGCGCAGGCCGATTCCGAAGCGCAACTGGTGCGTGCGCGTGACGCCCTGGCGTCGTTGTCGCAGGAATAAGGCTTGAACCGGCGGCGCGATGCGTCGCCGGCGGGCATGACGTTGCGAGAGTAGGGCAGAAGCCGGCGAGCGTCAGGCCTGCCGCGCGCTGGCCACGATGCGGCCATCGCGCACCTGGAAGCGCTGGGCGCTGCCCTGGCCCGCGATTTCAAGCATGTCGCCTTCCGAATAGCCCGTGACGTTCGGGCAGTCCAACCATTCCGGGTTGATGAACGGGAAGTACTTCAGCGCGCCGCTGCCTTGGCTGGTGAAGTCGAAGGTGGTGTTGGCGACGACTTCCGGATCCCACTGGCTGGCGTCGAACACCAGCGCGCAGCCCGCCCCGATGCGATAGACGATGCTTGCCCCCATGCTGGCGAAACCCAACGCGCCCACATGCAGTTGGGCGCCGTTGCGCAGTTCGATGACGCGGGTGCCCAGGCGTTCCAGCGTGATGTGCTTGAAGGTCACTTCAGCGCCGTCGACGATCAGATGCGCGTACTGACCCAGGGTGACTTCGCTGTAGGCGCCGCTGTGGCCGGCTTCTTTTTCGGTAATGGTTGCCGCTTCATTGGCGGCAAGCGTAATGGTATTGCGCATGACGGATGGCTCTCCGGGGGGATCTCAGGGTAGGGCGCTGTTGTTGTTGTGCTTCGTGCCTGATAGACGGTTCGCGCCGCTGTTCGCCTGATCATGGAATTTGTGCCTGCCGGGTTCCCCAATGCCGCCGGTTTTTATTATTTGGACACAATTAGATATTTTCCCTTATTTTTGTGTTTTTTTGATTGAGGGAGCGCAAGGATTAGGCCCATTTAAGGGAAAGTCCTAGCTAAAGAAAAAGCCCGGCGCGTCATGCGCCGGGCTTTTTTTGTCGAGCGATCCGGGAGGATCAGCGCTTGAGCTTGGCGAAGGCGTCCGCCATTGCGCTGTTCGCCGCGCCGCCGCCCGTGTTGCCGCGCCCGCCATCGCCTTGGGGGCGGCGGGGCCGGTCGCCGCCCTTGGGCGCGTCGCCGCTGCGGCGCGCCGGGGCCGCCGTGTCGTTCAGGCGCATGGTCAGGGCGACGCGTTTGCGCGCGGCGTCCACTTCCAGCACCTTTACGCTGACGGTCTGGCCCACACGCACGACATCGCGCGGATCCTTGACGAACTTCTCGGCCAGGGCCGAGATGTGGACCAGGCCGTCCTGGTGGACGCCGATGTCGACAAACGCGCCGAAATTGGCCACGTTGGTCACGACGCCTTCCAGCACCATGCCGGGGTACAGGTCGTTCAGCGTTTCCACGCCTTCCTTGAACTGCGCCGTCTTGAATTCCGGGCGCGGATCGCGGCCGGGTTTTTCCAGTTCGGCGAAGATGTCGCGCACGGTCGGCAAGCCGAAACGCTCGTCGGTGAAGTCCGACGGCGACACGCCCTTCAAGGCTTCGCGCTGGCCGATGATCTGCTTCACTTCGGCCTTGATCTTGGCGACGATGCGCTCGACCACCGGATAGGCTTCCGGGTGGACCGACGAGGCGTCCAGCGGGTTGTCGCCATTGGGGATGCGGAGGAACCCGGCGGCCTGTTCGAAGGCCTTTTCACCGAAGCGCGGTACCTTGAGCAGGATTTTGCGGGTGGGGAATGCGCCGTTCTCGTCGCGCCAGGCCACGATGTTCTTGGCCAGCAGCGAGTTCAGGCCCGACACCCGGGCCAGCAGCGCCGCCGACGCCGTATTGACGTCCACACCCACGGCGTTCACGCAATCCTCGACCACGGCGTCCAGCGAACGCGCCAGCTCGCGCTGGTTGACGTCGTGCTGGTACTGGCCCACGCCGATCGCCTTGGGATCGATCTTGACCAGCTCGGCCAGCGGATCCTGCAGGCGGCGGGCGATGGACACGGCGCCCCGCAGGGTTACGTCCAGATCGGGGAATTCCAGCGCCGCGGTTTCAGAAGCGGAGTACACGGACGCGCCGGCCTCGGAGACCACCACGCGGGTGACCTTCAGGTCGGGGAAGCGTTCCATCATGTCGCCCACCAGCTTTTCGCTTTCACGCGATGCGGTGCCGTTGCCGATGGCGATCAGGTCCACCTTGTGCCGCGCGACCAGCGCCGCCAGCGTGTTGATCGTGCCTTCGCGGTCGCGGCGCGGTTCGAACGGGTAGACGGTGGTGGTGTCGACGACCTTGCCGGTCTGGTCGATCACGGCGATCTTGCAGCCCGTACGGATGCCCGGGTCCAGGCCCAGCACGGCCTTGGGGCCGGCGGGAGCCGCCAGCAGCAGGTCCTTCAGGTTGGCGGCGAACACGCGGATGGCTTCGGTTTCGCCGCTTTCGCGCAGGCGGCCGATCAGCTCGCTTTCAAACGCCGTCAGCAGCTTCACGCGCCAGGTCCAGCGGCAGACTTCGCCCAGCCAGCGGGCGCGCGGCGTGGCGTCCAGCGCGAACAGGCCGTTGCCCAGCTTCAGGAAGCCGGCGATGCGCGCCACGCACGGGTGCGGCAGTTGCGCTTCCAGCTCGGCTTCCAGGCCCAGGCGCAATTCCAGCACGCCCTGCTGGCGTCCGCGCAGCAGCGCCAGGATGCGGTGCGAAGGCAGCGTGCGCAGCGGTTCGTTGAAGTCGAACCAGTCGCGGAAGTTCGCGCCTTCGGTTTCCTTGCCGTCGACCATCTTGGAATAGATCAGGCCGGTGGACCACAGGTGCTCGCGCATGTCAGCCAGCAAGTCCGCGTTTTCCGCGTAGCGCTCGGCCAGGATGTCGCGCGCGCCGTCCAGCGCGGCCTTGGCGTCGTTGATGGACGCTTCGGGGTTCAGGTACTGCGCGGCCAGCGCGGCGGGGTCGCAGGCCGCATCGGCCAGGATGGCGTCCGCCAGCGGCTCCAGGCCCGCCTCGCGGGCGATCTGGGCGCGGGTGCGGCGCTTGGGCTTGTACGGCGCGTACAAGTCTTCCAGGCGCTGCTTGGTGTCGGCCGTTGCGATTTCCTGCTGCAGCTCGGGCGTGAGCTTGCCCTGCTGCGAGATGGATTCAAGGATGGAGCCGCGGCGTTCTTCGAGTTCGCGCAGATAACCCAGGCGGACTTCCAGATTGCGCAGCACGGTATCGTCCAGGCCGCCGGTGGCTTCCTTGCGATAGCGGGAGATGAAGGGCACGGTGGCGCCGTCATCCAGCAGTTCCACCGCCGAGGCGATCTGGGAGGCGCGCGCGCCAAGCTCGGTAGCAAGCTGCGCGACGATGCGGGCGTTGTCGACGCCGGCGGCGACGTTCGTGATAGTGGAAGTTTCAGACATCTCTATACGACGACAAAAAGGAAAAACAAGGGGCGGATTGTGCCATAAGCCGCTGTTACAGAACGTGCCAGGGTGGACCGATCCGTCCCTGCGGCAGCCGAAACCGGACGCCGCAACGGGTATCATTTGGTCCTTTCCCACATCAGTGTCTGGCGCCCGAACCGTAACCGGTACCGGTTCACCATAGACTCCGACCGACACTAGGCTGCCGTAATGCTGGACCTGGATATTTCCGAATTTTTCGACGAGGACGGGCCCCTGGCCACGGCCATGCCCGGCTACAAGCCACGCCCATCGCAGGTGGAGCTGTCGCAGGCCATCGGCGACGCCATCCAGGACCGCGCCACGCTCGTGGCCGAAGCGGGCACCGGCATCGGCAAGACCTGGGCTTATCTTGTACCCGCCTTCATTCAGGGCGGCAAGGTGCTGATCTCCACCGGCACCCGCACGCTGCAAGACCAGCTGTTCGCGCGCGATTTGCCGCGCGTGCGCGCCGCGCTGGCCGCGCCGGTGACGGCCGCGCTGCTCAAGGGCCGCGGCAACTACGTGTGCCACTACCACCTTGAACGCCTGCAGGGCGACGAGCGCGCGCTGAAGTCGCGCACCGAGATCCAGCAACTGCGCCAGATCCAGGTCTTCGCGGGCATCACGAAGACGGGCGACCGCAGCGATCTTGCGCAGGTGCCCGAAGACGCCGACATCTGGCAGCGCGTGACGTCGACCCGCGAGAACTGCCTGGGCCAGGAATGCCCGCGCATCCGCGACTGTTTCGTCGTCAAGGCGCGCCGCCAGGCCCAGGAGGCCGACGTGGTGGTCGTCAACCACGCGCTCTTCATGGCCGACCTGGTGTTGCGCGAAGAGGGCGTGACCGACCTGTTGCCCGAAGCCGATACCGTCATCTTCGACGAAGCCCACCAATTGCCCGACACGGCCACCCGGTTCCTGGGCAGCAGCGTGTCCACGCACCAATTGATGGATTTCGGCCGCGCGCTGGAAGTCGCGGGCCTGGCCTATGCGCGCGAAGCCGCCAAATGGAGCGATGTCAGCCGCCATCTGGAAACCGCCGCGCGCGAATTGCGGCTGGCCTGCGCGCCGCTGGACCGGATGCCGGGCCGCAAGGCCACGTTCGACGCGATCCCGAACCCCGAGGAATTCGACGAGGCGCTGGCCGTCCTGCGCGAGGCTGTGGACACGGCCACCAAGGCCTTGGGCGTGGTGGCGGAAAAGCACCCCGACCTGCTGGCCGCCGCACGCAGTGGCGCCGAAATATCGGTGCGCCTCAAGCGCTGGGCAACGCCGGGCCGCGCCGATGCCGGCATGGCCGACGAAGGCTGGGGCCGCGACGACCAATCCCCCGAAGCCACCGCGGCGGCCGACCTGGGCGACGGCCCGTCGACCCCCGCCGCCATCCTGGAAGGCGTGGCGGCGGCGGCCGTCCAGTGGACGGGGCCGGCGGTGCGCTGGGTCGAGCATGGCCAGCATCATGTGCGCCTGCACTCGGCGCCGCTGTCGGTGGCGCAGGCGTTCTCCAAATACCGCAAGCCTGGCCAGGCCTGGATCATGACGTCCGCTACGCTCTCCGTGAACGGCGAATTTACGCACTTCACCAGCCAGCTCGGCCTGTCCAGCGCGCGCACCGGCAAGTGGGAATCGCCGTTCAACTACCCCGAACAGGCGCTGCTGTACGTGCCGCGCGGCATGCCCGAACCGCAATCGCCGCAGTTCCTGGACCGCTTCGTCCAGACGCTGATGCCCTTGCTCGAAGCCAGCCCCGGCGGCACGCTGGTGCTGTGCACGACCTTGCGCGCGGTGGACAAGGTCGCGACGTTGCTGGCCGATGCCTTCGACGACGCGGGGCACGACTGGCCGCTGCTGAAACAGGGCGAGGGCACGCGGCGCGATCTGCTGGACCGCTTCTGCAAGCTCAAGCATCCGGTGCTGGTGGGCAGCGCGAGCTTTTGGGAAGGCATCGACCTGCCCGGCGACGTGCTGACCTTGGTCGCCATCGACAAACTGCCGTTCGCGCCGCCGGACGACCCGGTCATCGAAGCGCGCCTGCGGGCCTGCCGGGCCCAGGGCGGCAATCCGTTTTCGGAATACCAATTGCCCGAGGCAGCGATCTCGCTCAAGCAGGGCGCGGGCCGCTTGATCCGCACCGAATCGGACTGGGGCGTGCTGATGGTGGGCGATGCGCGCCTGGTCGAAAAGCCCTACGGCAAGCGGTTGTGGCGCGGCCTGCCGCCGTTCGCGCGAACACGCGAGCTGGACGAGGTGCTGGCGTTCTACCGTCGCAAGCAGGAAGGCTCGGACGCATAGCGTCAACAGGCCCGAGTGCGCGGCCGGGAGTGTGGCCCGCCGTGGCCCATTGTTCCGACGGCAAAAAGAAAGCCCCTCGATCGAGGGGCTTTCTTTTCCCATGCGTGGAGAATCCGCGGACTGATTCGTCGAGCGCCGACGAATCAGTCAAACGCGGACGAATCAGTCAAACGGGTTCCACCAGCTGCGGTCGGCCTTCAGGCCCTTGGTCTTGAAGTCGCTGTTGGGGAAGTTCTTGTCGTAGACGCGCTGCGCGTCGTTCTTCAGTTCCGTCATGCCCAGCTTGTCGTAGGACTCGACCATCAGGTAGAGCGCCTCTTCGGTGGCGGGGGCGCCTTCGAAGTCGGTGATCACGGTTTGCGCGCGGTTGGCGGCAGCCACGTAGGCGCCGCGCTCGTAGTAATAGCGGGCGACGTGGACTTCGTTCATGGCGATGGTGTTGACCAGCCATGCCACGCGCTTCTCGGCGTCCACCGTGTACTTGCTGTCCGGATAGCGCTTGATGAGCTCGTTGAACGCGTCATAGGACGCGCGCAGGCCCTTGGGATCGCGCTCGGCGGGATCCTGGCCAGTGATGTTGCTCATGAAGGCGCTGGCCGGCGTGAAGTTGATCAGGCCCTTCAGGTACAGGGCGTAGTCGGTGCCGGGGTGGTTGGGGTACAGCTGCTGGAAGCGGTCGATGGCGGCCAGGGCTTGTTCGTTCTCGCCGTCCTTCCAGTTGACGTAGGCCAGTTCAAGCAGGGCTTGCTGGGCGTAGACGCCGAAGGGATAGCGGCTTTCGATGGCGGTCAGACGTTCACGTGCTTCCTTCCAGCCTCCGGAGGACATTTCGGCCTTGGCGTCGGCGTAGAGCTGTTCGGCGCTCCAGTTGGTGGTTTTGTCGTATTTGCTGTTGGTCGAGCCGCAACCGGCGATGACGATGACGGCAAATAGCGCGATAACCATGCGCAAAACCGGCCCGCTTCGGGATGCGGGGTTCAAGGGAGCTGCGGAGTGGTGAATCACGAGAATCGTATCCTTGGTGTTAGCATGGCAGGCTGATTATATGATTTGTCTCCATGTCTGATACAGCCGCCGGCACAGATCTCGTTTCCGACGATGAACTTCTGGGCCTTTCCGACGAAACCGGCGACGAAAACGCCGGTGATAACCCCAGTGGAAACCGGGGTGAACCGCAACTTGTAACCGTGCCTTCCACCGTCAAGGCCGACCGGCTGGACAAGGTGCTGGCCGGGTTGTTGCCCGACCATTCCCGTAGCCGCCTGCAAGGCTGGATCGAAGCCGGCAACGTGCACGTCAACGGCGCTCCCGGCAAGATCCGCCAGACGGTCGGCCCGGGCGACGAGCTGCTGGTCTGGGCTCAGCCGGCGCCCGATGCGCGCGCCTTCACTCCCGAACCCGTTGAATTCGCCGTCGTGGCCGAAAGCCCCGAATGGATCGTCGTGAACAAGCCCGCGGGCCTGGTCACGCATCCCGGCGCGGGCAACTGGAGCGGCACGCTGCTCAATGGCCTGCTGCACCGCTTCCCCGAACTGGCGTCCGTTGCGCGTGCCGGCATCGTTCACAGGCTGGACAAGGACACGTCCGGACTGATGGTCGTGGCCCGCAACGAGCGCGCCCAGACGCATCTGGTGCGCCAGTTGCAGGCGCGCAGCATGGGCCGCGAATACGTGGCGCTGGCGCATGGCTGGGTCGCAGGCGCCGGCCGCGTCGAACGCGCCATCGGCCGTGATGCCCGCGTGCCGATCCGCATGAGCGTCGAGCGCCCTGTCGCGCCCAAGCCCGCCATCACCAATTACACCCCGGCCCGCCGCGGCCAGGTGGACCCCGGCGGACGCGTCACCGAAGTGGTGTGCCGCCTGGAAACCGGCCGCACCCACCAGATCCGCGTCCACATGGCCAGCCTGGGCCACCCGCTGCTGGCGGACACGATCTACGGGGGCAGGAACATCGCGGGGGCGCAGCGCCAGATGCTGCACGCCCGCGCCCTGCATTTTGACGACCCGGGCGGCAGCGGCGAAGTCCAGTTCGCAGCCGCCCTGCCCGAGGACATGACCCTGGTCCAGGAAAGCATTGCATGGAACGCGTGATCGCCAGCCTGCCTGTCGTAACCGGCCCGGAATGGGCCGGCGTGAACTATTTCTGCACGACGCGCGCCGGCGGCGCGGGCGTGGCGCCGCACGACACCCTGAACCTGGGGCGCCGCGCAGGCGACGATCCCGACACCGTGGCCGAGAACCGGCGCCGGGTGCGCGCCGCCGTCCCGGCCGACCCGCTGTGGTTGCGCCAGGTGCATGGCAGCGACGTCGTGGACGCCGATGCGCCGGACGTGCCGGACGAACCCGCGGTGGACGCCAGCGTCACGTCGCAACCGGGCCGCGTGCTGGCCGTCATGGTGGCGGACTGCCTGCCGGTCGTCATCGCCGACGCCGGCGGCCAGGTGCTGGGCGCGGCGCATGCCGGCTGGCGCGGCCTGTCGGGCGGCGTGCTGGAACAGACGCTGGCGGCCATGCGCGCCAAGGCACCCGAGGCCGCCGGCTGGCGCGCCTGGGTCGGCCCCGGCATCGGCCCGCAGGTGTTCGAAGTGGGGCAAGACGTGCTTGACGCCTTCACCCAAGACGATCCCGCCACCGCGCGCTACTTCACGCCGCGCCCTGGCCTATCGGGAAAGTGGCTGGCGGACCTCGCCGGATTGGCTGATTTCCGCTTGCGCCGCGCCGGGGTACAAGAGGTGTCCCTTTGCGGGATGTGCACCGTGTCCGAATCCGAACGCTTCTTTTCGTACCGGCGCGATGGCGAAACCGGACGCATGGCGCTGGTGGCCTGGCTCGACCCGGATTGATCTTGCGCAAGGGCGGCGCGCGGGCTTGCCGCCCGCTCCGGCGGCCTCCTTGTATACCCGCATTGACAGTCCCGGACCCGGAATGCAACATCAATCGCGAAGTCTCGATAACAAGGTGTCGAAGTGAATGCCAATCTCTCCGCCGCAGGGCCCATTCCGGTGAGCGTGGCACCGGAAATCCTGGCCGACATTCAGGCCGAATTCTCTCGCGAGTGGCAGCGCCTGTGTGACGACGCCCGACGCGGCGCGCTTGCGCCCCTGTCCGACCGCCGCTTCGCGGGCGATGCGTGGGCCGCAAACGGTTCGCATCTGCTGCTGGCGCATACCTATCTGCTGTCGGCCCGCGCCATGCAACGCATGGTCGACGCGGCCCAGGTCAGCGAACCGATGCGCGAGCGGCTGCGTTTCTCCATCATGCAATGGGTTGACGCGCTGTCTCCGTCGAACTTCCTGGCGCTGAATCCGGATGCCCAGCAATCCATCGTGGAAAGCGCCGGACGCGCCTTGAACGAAGGGCTGGCCAATCTGCTGGGCGACGTCAAGAAAGGCCGCATCACCCAGACCGACGAATCGCAGTTCGAGATCGGCCGCAACGTGGCGGTGACGCCCGGCGAAGTGGTGTACGAAAACACGCTGTTCCAGCTGATCCAGTACGCGCCGTCGACGGCCGCCGTGCACGAACTGCCGCTGGTGATCGTGCCGCCGAACATCAACAAGTTCTACATCCTGGACCTGCAGCCGGAGAATTCCTTCGTGCGCCACGCGGTCGGAGAGGGCTACACGGTGTTCCTGGTGTCGTGGCGCAACCCGGTCGCCAGTGACGCCGACGGCGTGGACCGTGCCACTTGGTCCGACTATCTGGACGGCGCCGTGCTGCAAGCGCTGCGCGTGGCCAGCGACATCACCAAGCAGCCCAAGGTCAACGCCCTGGGGTTCTGCGTGGGCGGCACGATGCTGGCATCCGCGCTGGCGTTGGCCGAGGCCCGCGATGAACAGCCCGTGGCGTCGCTGACGCTGTTGACCTCGCTGCTGGACTTCCATGACACCGGCATCCTGAAGGTGTTCGTCGACGAAGCGCATGCGCTGCTGCGCGACCACCAGTTGGGCAACGGCGGGTTGATGCCCGGGCGCGACCTGGCCACCACGTTCTCGTTCCTGCGGCCCAACGAACTGGTCTGGAATTATGTGGTGGGCAACTACCTGAAGGGCCAGAAGCCGCCTCCGTTCGACTTGCTGTTCTGGAATGGCGACAGCACCAATCTGCCGGGGCCGTTCTTCTCGTGGTACTTCCGTAATACCTACCTTGAGAACAACCTGAAAGTGCCGGGCCGCGCGCAAGCCGCCGGCCTGCCGCTGGACCTGACGCGCCTGACGATGCCGGCATACATTTTCGGTTCCCGCGAAGACCACATCGTGCCTTGGGTATCGGCCTACGCGTCCACGCAATTGCTGCGCGGACCGCAGCGCTTCGTGCTGGGCGCGTCGGGCCACATCGCCGGCGTGGTGAATCCGCCGGCTAAGAAGCGCCGCAGCTACTGGGTGGCCGACAAGCTGGGCAACGCGGGCCATGACATGCCGGGCGACCCCAACGCCTGGTTCGCGCAAGCCGCCGAAAACGCGGGCAGCTGGTGGCCCGACTGGACGCAATGGCTGTCGGGGCACTCGGGCAAGCAGGTCAAGGCGCGTACGAAATTAGGCAATGCCAAGTACCGGCCGATCGAGCCGGCGCCTGGCAGGTATGTAAAGGTCCGGGCTGCCTGAAACCGCCATGCGCGGTTGGCCCAGGCCAATAAGAAGTTAATCAACGAGGCGTCCGTCGCACACAGGAGGAAGTCCAATGAGCGGAAAACTGGCTTACGTAACAGGCGGGATGGGCGGTATCGGCACCTCTATTTGCCAGCGCTTGGCCAAGGATGGCTTTCGCGTGGTGGCAGGTTGCGGCCCAAGCCGAAACTACCAGCAATGGCTGGATGAGCAGGCAGCGCAGGGCTACACCTTCTACGCGTCGGTGGGCAACGTGTCGGACTGGGATTCGACGGTAGCGGCCTTTGAACGGGTCACGGCAGACCTGGGACCGGTTGACGTGCTGGTCAACAACGCGGGCATCACGCGTGACGGCCTGTTCCGCAAAATGACCGCGGACGATTGGCGCGCGGTCATCGACACCAACTTGAACAGCCTGTTCAATGTGACCAAACAGGTCATCGAAGGCATGGTCGAGCGCCAGTGGGGCCGCATCGTCAACATCAGCTCGGTGAACGGGCAGAAGGGCCAATTCGGCCAGACGAACTATTCCACGGCGAAGGCGGGCATTCACGGCTTCACGATGGCGCTGGCCCAGGAAGTCGCCAGCAAGGGCGTCACGGTCAACACGATTTCGCCGGGCTACATCGGCACGGACATGGTTCGCGCCATCCGTCCCGAAGTGCTTGAGAAGATCGTGGCCACCATTCCGGTTCGTCGTCTGGGCACGCCCGAGGAAATCGCGTCGATGACGTCGTGGCTGGCCTCGGACGAGTCCGGCTTTTCGACTGGCGCGGATTTCTCGCTCAACGGCGGCCTGCACATGGGCTAATGTTGGTCAGCGGGCCGCCATCGGGCGGCCTCAGGCGCTGGAAGGCCTCGGGGAGAGGGCCTTCCGGCATTACACTCCACCTTATCCGAAGTCTTAGAGATCGCCCGATCCGGGGACATACATGACGCAAGCACAAACCGGCGCCAGCCTGCGCCTGATTAAAAAATACCCCAACCGTCGCCTATACGACACCCGGACCAGCACCTACATCACTCTGGCAGATGTCAAGCAACTGGTCCTGGCCAACGAAGAATTCCAGGTAGTCGACGCCAAGAGCGGCGAAGACCTGACGCGCAGCATCCTTTTGCAGATCATCCTGGAAGAGGAAAGCGGCGGCATGCCCATGTTCTCGTCGAACATGCTGTCGCAGATCATCCGTTTCTACGGCCACGCCATGCAGGGCATCATGGGTTCCTATCTTGAGAAGAACATCCAGGCCTTCATGGAAATCCAGACGCGCATGGCCGAGCAGTCCAAGGGCCTGTACGGCAGCCAGTTCGGGCCCGAAGCCTGGACCCAGTTCATGAACGTGCAGACGCCCATGCTGCAGAACATGATGAACAACTACATCGATCAGAGCAAAAACCTGTTCGTGCAGATGCAGGATCAGATGCAGGACCAGACGCGCGCGATGTTCTCGACGTTCCCATTCACGCCCGGCAGCACGCCGCCGGGTTCGGGCCGCAAGTAATCGCCGCAAGCGGGCGGGCCGAGGCCCTTGCCCTGTGGATCCAGAAGCCGGTAGGGCGTTAGCCTGACCGGCTTTTTTGTGGGCGCGCGCCGACACGGTCCGACAGGGTTGCCCTTTTGACTGAACGCAATAATCCGCCCTTTGTTTGGCCTTCGAGTTCAGGGATATGTCAGTTTTTTTCGTTACATTAATGAAAACGGTTCTTGTTTAGTTTATCGAAACCGCCATTCATTTGTGTCTCAAGGATTATGCACATGATCAAGAAAGCCTTGGCGCTGGCCATCGTCGCTCTGAGCGTGTCCGCCGCGCAAGCGGCCGAATACCCCATCGGCAAGCCGGTTGAGAAGGGCGGCATGGAAATCGGCGCGGTCTATCTGCAGCCGATCGAAATGGACCCGCCCGGGATGATGCGTCCCGCCAAGGATTCCGACGTGCACCTTGAGGCGGACATCCACGCCACCGCCGGCAACAAGACGGGCTTCCCCGAAGGCGAATGGGTGCCTTACCTGGTCGTGAACTTCGAGATCCAGAAGGTCGGCAGCCAGAACGTGCAGAAGGGCACCTTCATGCCCATGGTCGCCAACGACGGCCCGCACTATGGCGACAACATCAAGCTGGAAGGTCCGGGCAAGTACAAGCTGAAGTACTCGATCCTGCCGCCGTCCGAAAACAAGATGGCCCACTTCGGCCGCCACGTCGACAAGGAAACCGGCGTGGGTCCGTGGTTCGAGCCGTTTGAACTGGAATATGAATTCGTCTACGCCGGCACCGGCAAGAAGGGCGGATACTGATCGTGCGCCGCCTGTATCGCGTTGTGGCCGCCGTGCTGATCGGCCTGGCCGCTTTTTCCGGCATGGCACCCGCGCAGGCGGACGAACTGCCGACGTTCACGTTGCGGTTCAAGCCGGACGGCACGTTCGAGCCGGCGACGCTCGAAGTGCCCGCCGGCCGTTTCAAGATCGAGCTCATCAACGAGAGCAACGAGCCGGTGGAATTCGAGAGCATTCCGCTGCGCAAGGAAAAAGTGCTGGGCCCGGGGGTTAAATCCTTCGTGGTGATCACCATTTCCCGCCCGGGCGAGTATCCCTTCTTCGATGACTTTCACCAGAGCGTGAAAGGCACCCTGGTCGTCAAGCCCAAGGAATAAGCGGTAGCTATACATGGAACAGGTCCTCTTTATCGTCTGGCGTGAAAGCGTCGAAGCCATGCTGGTGGTGGGCATCTTGTACACCTGGCTGCGCTCCACACCGGAAGGCAAGCGCGGGCTGAACTACCTGTGGGGCGGTGTCGCGGCCGGCCTGGCCCTGGCCGTCGCGTTGGCGCTGGTGCTGCTGGGCGTCTCGTCCTGGCTTAGCGACGAAGGCCAGGAATGGTTCCAGGCCATCATGTCGCTGGCGGCGTGCGCGCTGGTCGTGCAGATGGTCGTGTGGATGAAGAAGCACGGCCGCACGCTGAAAGGCGAACTGGAAAGCGGGGCGCGCAGCTCGGTCGCCAGCGACAACTGGTGGGGGCTGTTCGTGCTGGTGGCCATCGCCGTGGCGCGTGAAGGCAGCGAAACCGTGGTGTTCCTGTACGGCACGGTGTCGGCGGGCGAAGGCGGCAGCGACATGCTGATGCTGGCGCTGGCCGGCGTCGCGGGTTTCGCGGTGGCCTTGCTGACGTTCTGGCTGCTGCAGCTGGGCGGCAAGTTGATCACCTGGCGCCGCTTTTTCAAAGTGACCGAAATCCTGTTGCTGCTGCTGGCGGGGTCGCTGCTGGTCGGCGGCCTGGACCATCTGATTTCGCTGGACGTGCTGCCCACCATCATCGATCCGGTCTGGGACACCTCGTGGCTCTTGAGCGACAGCACCGGCATTGGCAAGATCCTGGCGGACTTCGCCGGGTACCGCGCCTTGCCGGCACTGATCTCGGTCTTGTTGTGGGTGGCTTACTGGATCGTGGTCTGGGCGCTGCTGCGCTGGGTGGGCGGGAAGTCCGCCCGGGCGCCGGCCGCTGCGCGGAGCGCATCCTGATTCCGACGTGATGCCCGACTGAACTATGAAGGTTTGAACATGGCTGCTGTACTCGGGAGGGTGACCTCCCGGATCGCCGATTTCCTCCGTGACCATGCCCCGCTGTTGCGCAAGCTGCAGTGGGGCATTGTCGCGTTGTACGCGTTCCTTTTGATCGTTCCCGTGATCCTTCCGTTGCCGGACAACACGGCATCGGTCTTCAATAATCTGACGATCGTCGCGCAGTTCGCCTTCTGGGGCGTCTGGTGGCCGTTCGTGCTGATCTCGATGCCGATCCTGGGCCGCGCCTGGTGTGGGTGGCTCTGTCCCGAAGGCATGCTGACCGAATGGGCCAGCGAGCGGGGGCAGGGCCGCGCGATTCCCAAATGGATGCGTTGGGGCGGCTGGCCGTTCGTGGCCTTCGCGCTAACGACGGTCTACGGCCAACTGGTCAGCGTCTACCAGTACCCGCTGGCGGTGCTGGCGGTGCTGGGCGGCTCTACCGTGGCGGCCATGATCGTGGGCTGGCGCTATGGCCGCAGCAAACGGGTGTGGTGCAAGTACCTGTGCCCGGTCAACGGCGTGTTCAATCTGCTGGCCAAGCTGGCGCCGTGGCACTTCAAGGTAGACGAAGAGAAGTGGCGCCATCCCGTCATTCGTATCGAAACCATCAACTGTGCGCCGCTGGTGCCGCTTCGCCACATGAAGGGCGCGGGCGATTGCCACATGTGCGGCCGGTGCAGCGGCTATCGCGGCGCGATCGAACTGACTCCGCGTTCGCCTGAAGAAGAGATCGTGCACGTCGCCGACGGCGACGCGTGGCAGACGGCCTTGCTGTGCTTCGGGCTGATGGGCATCGCGATCGGCGCGTTCCTCTGGAGCGCCAGCCCGTGGTACGTGACCGCCAAACAATGGGCCGCGACCTGGCTGGTGGAGCGCGACATCATGTGGCCGTTGATGGACAACGCGCCCTGGTTCATCCTGACCCACTATCCGGACGTGAACGACAGTTTTTCGTGGCTGGACGGCGCGGGCATCCTGCTGTTCGTCGTCGGGGCCACGGTCATCGTCGGGGGCGCAAGCTTCCTGTCGCTGTGGATCGCAGACCGCCTGGCGCCCGCCGCGAGCCAGCCGGATGCGCCCGCCACGCGCTGGATCCGCCCCGGCGTGCACAAGCTGGCGCAGGCGCTGATCCCGTCGGCCGGCATCGGCGTGTTCCTGGGCTTGTCCGCCACCACGGTCAACCTGCTCAAGCACGAGGGCGTGCAAGCCGCCTGGGCCGGCCCGGTGCGCTTCACGCTGCTGACCCTTGCGGTGCTGTGGACCTTGCGCCTGTTCGCGCGCTTGCTGGCGCAGCGCCCAACCGGCGGATGGCGCAAGGCCGCTGCCTGGCTTGTGCTGACGGCAGGCCTCGCGCCGTTCTGCATGGCATGGGTGTTTTTCTTTGCAATCTGGTAAGGACTGCTTGATGGCCTGAAGCCGGGCGCTGCGATACATTGGAAGGCCTCGCCGGACTGGCCGGCGGCCTTCCTCCACACGCCCCTTCATGACTTCTTACGCGTTTCGCCTGCTCAACGTTTTCGCGTCCACGCCGTTCAGCGGCAACCAGCTGTGCGTCTTTGAAGACGCGCGCGGCATGGACGACGCCACCATGCTGAACCTGGCGGCGCAGTTCAACCTTTCCGAAACCACCTTCATCCTGCCGTCCGACCGCGCGGATGCGCGCGTGCGCATCTTCACGCCCGGCTACGAGATGAAGTTCGCGGGCCATCCCACCATCGGCACCTCGCAAGTCGTGCGCGACCTGCGCCAAACCGGTGACGCGCTGACGCTCGAGTTCAAGGCCGGCGTGGTGCCGGTCCAGGCCCGCGGCGATGCCTGGACCTTCACGGCGCCGTGCCCCGATGGCGTGCGCACGGCGCAACCGGAACTGGACCGCGCCGAAATCGCCGGCCTGGTCGGGCTGCAAGCCGACGACCTGCTGGGTGACCCGATCTGGGTGGATACCGGGGCCGATCAGTTGCTGGTGCCGCTGGCCAGCGTCGAGGCCGTGCGCCGCGCGGCCCCCGACGGCTCGAAACTGCACCGCTGGCAGACCAGCAGCCTGGGCCGCAAGACACTGTATGTATTCGCCTTCGACGAAGGGCGGGTGCAGGACGCGCGTCAGGTGGTGGTGGCCCGCTACTTCTTCGCCAAGGCGGGCGGCGGCGTGGATGAGGATGCGGGCACGGGGTCGGCTTGCGCCAACTTGGGGGGCTGGCTGGTCCACAAGAAGCGTGCGTTGCCGGCCAGCATCCTGGTCGAGCAGGGCGACCAGATGGGCCGGCCGTGCCGATTGCTGCTGGATGTGCTGGCCGATGGCCGCATCCAGGTCGGCGGCCGGGCGCTGGAGATCGGGCGGGGCACGGTCACGATCTAGGGCGTGCCGAAACGGACGCCGAAACGAAAGCGGCGCCTGTGTGATTCACAGGCGCCGCAGGGCTCTCTAGGCCTCAGTCGGAAACGATATCCGCGTTACTTCTTGTTCTTGGCCGGGTCGACCTTGATGTTGTTCATGACCTGCTTGACGCCTTCCACGCCGCGCGTCACGGTGGCGGCGTGATCGGCTTCAGCGGAAGTGCCCACCGAACCGGTCAGCGTGGCCACGCCGTTGTTGGTTTCCACGGCGATGTCCAGGGCGCTCAGTTGCTTGTCGGCGACGATGGCGGCCTTGACCTTGGTGGTCACGGTCGCGTCGGAGGCGTATTCGCCCACCGATTGCTTGGGTTTGCCGTCATCGGCCGCAAAAGCCATGGAAGTGAAGACAGCGCCCGTTCCCAGTGCGGCGGCGGCGATCAGCTTACGAATTTCCATAGTTGTGCTCCTTTAAATCCAGTGTTCGGCGCGTCGTCCCGAGACGACGCGGATTTTGCTAGTGCTTTGGGGTACGCGTTTTATCAACGTTTCCTATTTCTTCTTCAGGGCGCCGCTCAAGATGGACAAGAGCGCCAGCACCAGGAATACGAAGAACAGGACCTTGGCGATACCCGCAGCCCCGGCGGCAATGCCGCCGAAGCCGAGAACCGCCGCGATGATCGCGATGACGAAGAAAACTACGGCGTAGTGCAACATGTCAGCTTCTCCAGTGGTTTCGACCGATCAAGGCGGTGGCGGGAATCAGGGATTGCGGTCGAAGAAATCCCGGACTTCCTTTTGCGCTTCATCCTTGGTCTTGCCATAGCGTTCCTGGATCAAGCCAGCCAAGCGCTCGGCGTTGCCTTCGGTACGGGTCAACTCGTCGTCGGTGAGTTCACCCCAGGCCGCTTTGGCCTTGCCGGTCAGTTGCTTCCACTTGCCGGCGATGATGTCGTTATTCATGGTGACCTCTCTCTGTCTGCGTGCGACACAAGGCTTATGGCCTATAAGTCCTGCAATCGCGGTTGAGTTGGACACTGATCAGCTAGCCCCTACCGTACGAGTCCGGCAGGGGGCCTGTCAAACCTGGCTGTGGGTAAATGTAACGGTGCAAAGCGCAATATTCGCGCCATTCTCAGACGGGCCGGGCGATCAGGCGTACTAGGCAGGGGAGTTACATTTCCGCAATGTTTTGTCCCCTTTTGATCGGGGCAGGTAACGGGAGGTGCGGGGCAGGCGCAGGATTGGCGCGCCCGGGCTGCGCTGGCTGTCGCGGACGAGCCCCGGTATAGTCGTGGCGGAACCCGCTGCGCGGTTCACCAACAGGAATGGGAGAGGGGCACGCATGACGCAACGACTTTGCAGCGCTATCTTGCTGACGCTGGCCGCCATGGCGGCTGTGGGGTGCACCCACGTGACGGATCGGTACCAGGCGACGGCGCCCGTGGAGGCCTCCCACGGTTGACGCGATAAGGCATGGCAGGGCCGCAACGGCGGTCATGCTGCAGCGAGAACAACGGCAGTAACGAGAAACGGGGCGCCAGAGCGCCCCGTTTCTCGTTACTGTGGCCGTCGTGAACCGCGGACGGATCAGCCTTCGGCGATGCGGCGGGCGATGTGGTCCAGCGCCTCTTCCACCTGGTCGACCAGGATCAGGCACAGGTCGCCGGCCGTCAGGCGTCCGAGCGCCGTGTCGATCGCCAGGAACTCGCCGTGGATCTCTTCGATGTGCGTCGTGCGCGGCGCGCCGACCAGGCCTTCCTGCAGCAGCGCCAGCACTTCGCCATCGGCACGGCCGCGTTGGCATTGGTCCTGGTACAGCAGCACGTCGTCGAACGCGGCGCCGAGGATCTCGGTCTGCATGCGGATGTCTTCATCGCGGCGGTCGCCCGCCCCGCTGATGACCACCGAACGGCGCTTGGCGGGCATGGCGTCCACCGCGCGCACCAGCGCCAGGATCGCGTCGGGATTGTGGCCGTAGTCCGCGATCACCGTGGCGCCACGATGGTCGAACACATTGAAGCGTCCGGGCGCGGTCTGGGCATCGTTGACGAAGGTGGCCAGGCCGCGGCGGATGATGTCCCAGTCCAGGTTCAACGCCCAGGCGGCGGCGATCGAGGCCATGGCGTTTTCGACCTGGAACGTGATCGCGCCGTTGCGCGTAAGCGGGATGCCGGCCAGCGGCAGGCGGACTTCTTCCGCGCCTTGCGCCGCGACGATCGCGTCGCCGTCGCGGTAGACCGAGCGCAAGCCCTGCGCGCGATGGGTGGCCAGCACGGGATGGTTGCGGTCTTCGGCGAAGTAGGTGATCGAACCCGGGCAGCTCGCGGCCATTTCGGCCACGATGGGGTCGGCGGCGTTCAGCACCGCGGTGCCTGACGGGTGCACGTGCTGCACGATGACGCGCTTGACCACGGCCAGGTCTTCCACCGTGCTGATGTAGCCCAGGCCCAGGTGGTCGCCCATGCCGATGTTGGTGACAATGGCCACGTTGCAGCGGTCGAACGCCAGGCCTTCGCGCAAGATGCCGCCACGCGCCGTCTCGAACACCGCGGCGTCCACGTCGGGGTGCATGAGTACGCTGCGGGCGCTGCGCGGACCGCTGCAGTCGCCCGTGTCGATGCGCAGGTTGTCCACGTAGACGCCATCGGAATTCGTCATGCCGACGCGGTTGCCGGCCGTGCCCAGCAGATGGGCGGTCAGGCGCACCGTCGTCGTCTTGCCATTGGTGCCGGCAACGGCCACCACCGGAATGCGGCCGTCGTCGCCGTCCGCATACATGTTGGCGATGATGGCGTCGCCCACCGCGCGGCCCTTGCCGAACGACGGGTTCAGGTGCATGCGCAAGCCGGGTGCGGCATTCACTTCCACCACGCCGCCGTGCTGTTCTTCCAGCGGGTAGTGCACGCTTTCGGCTACGACGTCGACGCCGCAGATGTCCAGGCCGATCATGCGGGCCGCGGACACGGCGCGCGCCGCCATTTCGGGATGCACCTCATCGGTCACGTCGGTGGCCGAGCCGCCGGTGCTGAGGTTGGCGTTGTTGCGCAGGAAGATCAGGGTGCCCGGGGGCGGCACGGAATCGGCGTCGAAACCCTGCTTCTTCAGTGTCGCCAAAGCGATGTCGTCGAAGCGGATCTTGGTCAGCGACGTGGCGTGGCCATCGCCGCGCAACGGGTCGGCATTGACCTGATCCACCAGTTCGCGGATGGTGTGCTGGCCGTCGCCCGTCACTTGAGGCGGATCGCGGCGCGATGCCGCGACCAGCGCGCCGCCCACCACCAGCAGGCGGAAGTCGTGGCCGGGGATGTAGCGTTCGACGATCACTTCCGAGCTGATCTCTTCGGCTACTTCGAACGCCTGGATCACGCGTTCGCGCGTTTCGATGTTCACGGCCACGCCGCGCCCCTGGCTGCCGTCGCGCGGCTTGACCACCACGGGGCCGCCCAGCTCTTGTGCCGCTTCCCAGGCATCTTCCGCCGTGGTCACGGAACGGCCCATCGGCACCGGAACGCCGGCGGCGTCCAGCAGCATCTTGGTCAGGTCCTTGTCCTGCGCGATCGATTCGGAGATGGCGCTGGTCTGGTCGGTTTCGGCGGCCTGGATGCGGCGCTGCTTGCTGCCCCAGCCGAACTGCACCATGCTGCCCTGGGTCAGGCGGCGGTAGGGGATGCTGCGGGCGACGGCGGCGTTCACGATCGAGCCCGTGCTGGGCCCCAGGCGCACGTCTTCGTCCAGTTCGCGCAGGCGCTTGAGCGCGTCGGCGAAGTCGAATGGCGTGTCGTCCAGCGCGGCGCGCACCAGCGCTTGCGCAAGCTCCATCGCCAGCTTGCCGACTTCCTCTTCGCTGTATTCGACCACCACCTGGAACACGCCAGGCTCGATGGTGGACGAGGTGCGCCCGAAGGTGACGGGGCAGCCGGCGTGCGCCTGCATCGTCAACGCGACGATCTGCAAGACGTGGGCGATGGACAGGGCGCCTTGATGGCCTTCCGGGCGCATCAGGCCGATCTGCGGCAGCCGCGCGCGCAGGCGGGCTTCGAACTCGGGCAGATTGTCGATGGAGCACTCGGCGTCGGCGCAGGACACGATGGCCTCGATCGCGGTGTTCTTGCTCCACAGATTGGGGCCGCGCAGGGCTCGGATACGGGAAACTTCCATGGCAGGTATTCCTGTCAGTATTGTTGAATCCAGCGGCGGACCAGATCGATGGTGGGGCCGGAGAATGCTTCGTCGGATTGCAGCAGGGCGAAGTCGCCGGCTGCAATGCCGTTCAGCACGCTCTCGATGGCCTTGCCATGGTCGGGCTCGTCCTGGATGTCTTTCACGCGGCTGCCTTGCGACAGGCCCTGGCGCAGCAGCGCGCGCGCCTGGCCGTCGGGGCGCTTGCTGGCGACCGTCTTGTCGTCGTAGAGCACGACGCGGTCGAACGCGTCGCCCAGCAGGCGGCCCTGCTCGATCAGGTCCGCGTCGCGGCGGTCGGCGCCGGCGGAATAGACCACGGCGCGGGTCGCCGACGGGAACTGGTCGATGGCGGCGATCAGCGGGCGCAACGCCGAGGCGTTGTGCACGTCGTCCACCACGACGGTGCCGCCGTTGCGCTCGAACAGCGTGAATTGCCACGGCGCGTCGGCCTGGTCGATGTCGAAGGTCTCGATGCCGGCGCGGATCAGTTCCACGGGAATGTCCAGCGCCCAGGCCGAACCCACCGCGGCCAGCACGTTTTCAACCTGGAAGGCCACGCGGCCGCCATGCGTCAACGGGATCGCGGCCACGTCGGCCAGCCGTTCTTCGCGGGCGCCTTGCGCAAGGATGATGCTGCCGTCGCGCACGAACACCGCGCGGCCGTCCTGTTGCAGATGGTCGGCGATGGCGGGCAGGGCGGGGTCGATGCCGAAGAAGATCACGGCGCCGTCGCACAGTTCGGCCATTTCCACCACGCGCGGGTCACGGGCGTTGAGCACTGCGGCGCCGGTGGGCAGGACCACGTCGACCTGCGTGCGGAACACATTGAACATGCGCTCCGTTTCGTTGATATCGAAGTCGCCCAGATGGTCGGCGTCGTCGATGTTGGTGACCACGCCTACCTGGCAGCGGTCATAGGCCAGCCCCTGGCCCAGGATGACGCCGCTGTCGTTTTCGATGACGGCGGCATCCACGTTGCGGTTCATCAGCAGGCGGGTGCCGGACGCGAAGTCGGCGCGATCGCCCTTTTGCACCAGGCGGCGGTCCAGGTAGAGCCCTTCGCTGCAGGCCAGGCCGGTGCGCTTGCCCGACAGGTGCAGCAGGCGGGCCACCAGGCGCGCCACGACCGTCTTGCCGTTGGTGCCGGTGACGCCCACGATGGGGATGCGGCCGGCGTCGCCTTCGGGGAACAGGTGGTCGACGATGGCGCGGCCCACGGGGCGCGGCGTGCCGTCGGCCGGCTTCAGGTGCATCAGCAGGCCCGGGCCGGCGTTGACTTCCACGATGGCGCCGCGTTGCTCCGCCAGCGGGCGGGAGATGTCTTCGGCCACGAGGTCGACGCCGGCGATGTCCAGGCCCACCACGCGGGCGGCCAGCGTCACGGTGGCGGCGATGCTGGGATGCACGCGGTCGGTGACGTCGAAGGCGACATTGCCGCTGCGCTGCACCAGCACGCGCTGGCCGTCGTCGGGAACGCTGTCTTCGGACAGCCCCTGGCGCGCGATCTCGAGCCGGGCAGCGGAATCCAGGCGCACCGGATTCAGCGGATGGTTCTCGGTGCGGCCGCGGCGCGGGTCGGTGTTGATCTGGCTGTCGATCAGCGCGGTGATGGTGGACTTGCCGTCGCCCGTCACCCAGGCCAATTCGCCGGCGGCGGCGGCCACCATGCGGTTGCCCACCACCAGCAGGCGGTGTTCGTTGCCCAGCACGAAGCGCTCGACGATCACGCCGCTGCCTTCGTCCACCGCCACGCGGTAGGCGGAAACGACTTCGTCGCGGGTCGTCAGGTTGGTGAATACGCCGCGTCCGTGGTTGCCGTCGTAGGGCTTGACCACGACGGGCAGGCCGATGTCTTCGGCGGCTTCCCAGGCGTCGTCCTCGCTGCGCACCAGACGGCCTTCCGGCACCGGCACGCCGCAAGTCGACAGCAGCTCCTTGGTCAGGTCCTTGTCGCGCGAGATCCCTTCGGCGATGGCGCTGGTGCGGTCGGTTTCAGCCGTCCAGATCCGGCGCTGGGCCGAACCGTAGCCGAATTGCACGAGGTTGCCCTCGAACAGGCGGATGTAGGGGATGTCGCGGTCGTCGGCGGCATCCACGATGCAAGCCGTGCTGGGGCCCAGGCAGTGCTTGTCCACCAGGCTGCGCAGGCGGGCGATGGTGGCGGGCACGTCGAACGGGCGGTCTTCGATGGCCGCCATGACCAGGTCGCGCGCTTCGTTCAGGGCGGTGCGGGTCACTTGTTCCTGCCACGCGCGCACGACGACCTTATAGACGCCGCGGGTCGAGGTTTCCCGGGCCTTGCCGAAACCGCCGCGCAAGCCGGCCAGGTTCTGTAATTCCAGGGTGACATGTTCAAGAATGTGGCCGGGCCAGGTGCCTTCTTTCAGGCGGGCCAGGAAGCCGCCGCGTACGCCGGGGCTGCAACGGTGTTCGATCAGGGTCGGCAGCCAGCTGGAAAGGCGCTCGTAGAACCCGGGAATGGTGTTGGACGGAAAGTCCTCCAATTCACCAATATCCACCCATGCTTCAAGGACCGGGCGATACGTCCAAATGTTCGGGCCGCGCAAAGCCACGACATCGAGAAATTCAATGTCTTTCTTTTTCATGTTTTAATTTACTTGAGAAGCAGGTTGGCACGCGCGGACGCCCCTATGCAAGACCGCGAATTTATTGGCGAATTTATGGGGATACGCCTTAAGAATAATGCCAACGAGTGGGGGATCCCAGATATTCCTAATTAGAAAAATCGGCTGATACTATACGACGCCTTCAAGGCGTGAACTCGTTGTGTTGTAAGGAAGGGACACGTTTGCCGCCGTGGGTGGCAGACCGGTTGCCGCCTAGTAGGGCAGAGTCCTGGCCCGGTATGCGTTCCAATGAAAAAACCACACCTGCTTTCCGGCCTTGCCGATGCCTTTCCTGCCCGCTGGCGGGACGAAATCCGCGCTGAATTGGCGGAGGGCGAAAGCCTGCTGGCCTGGGTTGAAATAGACCTGGATCAGCGGCTGAAGTTCCAACCGGGGCTGATCGCAGCCACTGACCGGCGCTTGTTGGCCCGCAATTCCGACGATAACGGTTGGGACTCGTGGGTCTATGGCCCCCAATTAACGCTGAATCTGACCGACCATGCCGGCGCCGCCGTGCTGGAGCTGCACGACGATACCGCCCGCCTGGCGGTCTGGCGCTTCACGCTGGCCCGCAATCCGGCCGCGCTGCGCCTACTGGCCCAGTTCGAAGCGCAGCAGGCGATCCGCCTGTCCGGCCTGCCGGAAGAAGAGCAGGCCGAACGCACCTGCACCAATTGCAATAACGTTATTCCCGCCGGCGAGGAAGAATGCCCCGCCTGTCACCAGGATCAGGCTGCGCCGTCCTCGACCTGGGCGCTGCTGCGCCTGTGGCGGTTCGCGCGCCCGTACCGCGGCCCGTTGCTGGCCGGCTTCATCCTGACGCTGCTGGGCACGGCCGCCACGCTGGTGCCGCCGTACCTGACCATGCCGCTGATGGACGATGTGCTGATCCCGTTCCAGAACGGCGCGCCCATCGACTACAGCAAGGTCCGCCTGTACCTGAGCGGCCTGCTGGCGTCGGCCTTTCTTGCCTGGGGGCTGGGCTGGGCCCGGACCTACATCCTGGCCTGGGTCAGTGAACGCATCGGGGCCGACCTGCGCACGACCACCTATGAACACCTGCAGCAGCTATCGCTGGAGTATTTCGGCGGCAAGCGCACGGGCGACCTGATTTCTCGCATCGGCAGCGAAACCGACCGCATCTGCGTGTTCCTGTCGCTGCACCTGCTGGATTTCGCCAACGACATCCTGATGATCGTCATGACGGCGGTGATCCTGGTGACGATCAACCCGTGGCTGGCGCTGGTCACGCTGGTGCCGCTGCCGTTCATCATCTGGATGATCCACGCGGTGCGCGACCGCCTGCGCCATGGCTTCGAGAAGGTGGACCGCATCTGGTCCGAGATCACCAACGTGCTGGCCGACACCATTCCGGGCATCCGCGTGGTGAAGGCATTCGCCCAGGAAAAGCGCGAAGTCGCGCGGTTCCGCGAAGCCAACAACCGCAACCTGGAAGTCAACGACCGCGTGAACACGACCTGGTCGCTGTTTTCGCCCACCGTCACGCTGCTGACGGAAGTGGGCCTGCTGGTGGTGTGGATCTTCGGTATCTGGCAGGTCTCGCAAAAGCAGATCACCGTCGGCGTGCTGGCCGCGTTCCTGGCGTATATCGGGCGCTTCTACATGCGCCTGGATTCGATGAGCCGCATCGTCTCGGTCACGCAAAAGGCGGCGGCCGGCGCCAAGCGCATTTTCGACATCCTGGACCATGTCTCCAGCGTGCCGGAACCGCAGAATCCGGCCAAGCTGCCGCACATCAACGGCCGCATCGAACTGCGCGACGTCGGTTTCCGCTATGGCAACCGCCAGGTCATCCGCGGGCTGGACCTGACCATCGCCCCGGGCGAAATGATCGGCCTGGTGGGGCACAGCGGTTCAGGCAAGAGCACGCTGATCAACCTGATCTGCCGCTTCTATGACGTGTCCGAAGGCGCGGTGCTGGTGGACGGCGCCGACATCCGTTCGGTACGCGTGGCGGACTACCGCCGCAACATCGGGCTGGTGCTGCAAGAGCCGTTCCTGTTCTTTGGCACCATCGCCGAGAACATCGCCTACGGCAAGCCGGACGCGACGCGCGACGAGATCGTGGCCGCGGCCCGCGCCGCCCATGCGCACGAGTTCATCCTGCGTTTGCCGCACGGTTACGACTCGCTGGTGGGCGAACGCGGCCAGGCCCTGTCGGGCGGCGAACGCCAGCGCATTTCGATCGCGCGCGCGCTGCTGATCGATCCGCGCATCCTGATCCTGGACGAAGCCACGTCGTCGGTGGACACCACGACCGAAAAGGAAATCCAGAAGGCGCTGGACAATCTGGTGCGCGGCCGCACCACCATCGCCATTGCCCACCGCCTGAGCACGCTGCGCAAGGCCGACCGCCTGGTCGTGCTGGACCGCGGCCAGATCGTGGAGCAGGGGCCGCACGAAGAACTGATGGCCCGCGAGGGCGCCTACTATCGCCTCTACCAGGCGCAGGCGCGCCAGGCGGAAGCCGACGCGCAGGCGTCGGGCAGCGAAGACATGGCCGCCGTGGCCTGACGCGGAACCGGGATTATCGTCATGACGTTGCCGACCTTTCAGCTGCGCCGCAACGCCTTCGGGCGTCTGGAATATGTATCCGCCGACGGCGAGACGCACGAAGGGGTCATCCCGGTGCGCGCGTTCCCGATCAGCGAAGCGGGCCGCGGCCTGTCGCTGGTGACCAGCGACGGCCACGAGCTGCTGTGGATTGAACACCTGTCCGATGTGCCGGATGGGCCGCGCGCGCTGATCGAAGAAGAGCTGGCGGGCCGGGAATTCATGCCCGAGATCCGCAAGCTGGCCAGCGTGTCCACGTACGCCACGCCCAGCACCTGGAAGGTGGAAACGGACCGTGGCCCGACATCCTTCGTCCTGCGCGGCGAAGAAGACATCCGCCGGCTCAGCCCGCAGACGCTACTGATCGCCGACAGCCACGGCATCTTCTATCTGGTGCGCGACATCCTGTCGCTGGACAAGCACAGCCGCAAGATGCTCGACCGCTTCCTGTAGATTCGCTACGCGCCGGTCACCGTTCGGTGTCCGCTACTCGCTGCGCTTGAACGGCGTGTGGCCTTCCAGTTCGCCCAGATAATCCGTCACGGCCGACGTCTCTTCGTCCAGGAAGTTCTGGATCGCCTCGGCGAATCCGGGATGGGCGACCCAATGCGCCGACCACGTCGGCGTGGGCAGCAGCCCGCGCGCCATCTTGTGCTCACCCTGCGCGCCGCCTTCGAAACGGGCGATGCCGTGCGCGATGCAGTACGCGATCGATTGCAGGTAGCAGGTCTCGAAATGCAGCCCCGGCACATATTCCGTCGCGCCCCAATAGCGGCCGTAGAGCGCGTCGCCGCCCGTCAGGTTCAACGCCGCCGCTACCGGTTCGCCGCAGCGTTCGGCCAGGATCAGCACGAAGGCGTCCGGCTGTTCGCGGTGCGCGCGCACGAAGAAATCGCGGTTCAGATAGGGCGGGTTGCCGTGCTGGAAATAGGTGCGGCAATAACAGTCGTAGAAGAAACCGAGCTCTGCGTCGCCGATCTCGCCGCCGCGCAGCCAGCGGTACGACAAGCCGGCCGCCGCGACCTTCTTCCGGTCTTGCCGGATCTTCTTGCGCTTGTCGTGGCTCATCTGCGCCAGGAACGCGTCGAAGTCCGCATAGCCGGCGTTGGTCCAATGGAACTGCACGCTTTCGCGGATCATGAAGCCGGCGTCGCGCAGTACCCGCATGTCGGCATCCGACGGAAACAGCAGATGCAGCGACGACACCTTGATCTCTTCGGCGAAGGCGACCAGGCCGCGCGCGAGCGTGGCGCGGTCTTCGTCGTTGGATGCCAGCAGGCGCGGCCCCGTCACCGGGGTGTAGGGGATGGCCGACAACAGCTTGGGGTAGTAGCGCATGCCGTGGCGCTGGAACGCGTCGGCCCAGGCGTAGTCGAACACGTACTCGCCGCGCGAATGCGATTTCAGGTAGAGCGGCGTGGCCGCGGCCAACGCGTCGCCGCGCCACAGCGCCAGGTAATGCGGCGCCCAGCCCGTGGTGGGGGACGCGCAGCCGGTCTCATGCAGGGCGCACAGGAAGGCGTGCCGCAGAAAGGGCTGGTCGCCGGCCAGCGCATCCCATTGCGGGGCGTCGATGCGGGACAGGTCGGTTTCAATGGTCAGGCGCAGGGAATCCATCCGTGAATGATAAAGTCATCGTCAATGCACGGTACTGAAACCGTGGGTTTTTTCAGGGTTTGAAGCGGCGCCACGCCGCCTGGGGTTAGCAATCATCATGGACAGCAACACGATCCCGTCCAGCCAGGAACGGCCGGGTCCGGACTGCCTGCGCGCACAAGCGCTAGCGGCCTTGGCCGCTTTGGAATGGCCCGAGAAAATGGCGGCGGTACGCGCCATCGCTGACACCGTGCCGCTGGACTGCCAGCGGGACTTCGCGGCGCCCGCCGGCTTGCCCGGCCACCCGGCGCGGCCCGAGCTGGTCGCGCCCGCACAGGTCAAGCACCGGTCGATGGCCACCCAGGAAGGGCGCGCGGCGCTGCTGCATGCGCTGGCCCACATCGAATTCAATGCGGTCAATCTGGCGCTGGACATTCTTTGGCGCTTTGCCGGCATGCCCGACGCCTTCTACCGCGACTGGCTGCGCGTCGCCCGCGAAGAGGCCTATCACTTCGAGCTGCTGCGCCAGCGGCTGCTCGCGCTGGGTTTCGCCTATGGCGATTTCCCGGCGCACAACGGCCTGTGGGACATGGCCGAACGCACGCGCGGCGATCTGCTGGCGCGCCTGGCGCTGGTGCCGCGCACGCTTGAGGCGAGGGGCCTGGACGCCTCGCCCATGATCCGCAACAAGCTGGCTGGGGCGGGGGACGCGGAAAGTGCGGCCATCGTCGACATCATTCTGCGCGACGAGATCGGCCACGTGGCCATCGGCAATTATTGGTTCAAGCGGTTGTGCGCCGAAGCGGGCCGGGAACCCGTGGCCTGTTATGCCGAACTGGCGCTGCGCTATGACGCGCCCCGGCTGCGCGGCCCCTTCAACCTGGAGGCGCGCCGCGCCGCAGGTTTCGACGATGATGAACTGGCCGCGTTGCAAGCAGGCTGATCCGGTCCGCCTTCATTTGCCCCGCACCGCCCACCTTAAGGAAAACCGAACATGAAGTCCCTGCTCGCCACCGCGCTTTCCGGCGCCGCCCTGACGCTGCTGACGGGCGCCGCCCAGACCGCGCAGGCGGCAGATTCCTTTGCGGCCTGCCTGTCGCAGCTGCGCGGCCCCGCGCTCAAGGCGGGCGTGTCGGGCGCGACTTTCGATACGCATACGTCGGGCTTGGCCCCGGACATGGCCGTGATCGGCCTGCTGGACGCCCAGCCCGAATTCAAGACGCCGATCTGGGATTACATGGCCGGGCTGGTCGATGATGAACGCGTGGCGGACGGGCAGGCCGGCATGGCGCGTTGGCAGGCCGAGCTGGACCGCGCGGCGTCGCGCTACGGCGTGGACCCGGCGACCATCGCGGCCGTGTGGGGCGTGGAAAGCAACTTCGGCCGCACGCTGGGTGGCCGACCGCTGCTGACGTCGCTGTCCACGCTGTCCTGCTTCGGGCGCCGGCAAGCGTATTTCCGCGGTGAATTCTTCGCCACCTTGAAGATCATCCAGGATGAGCACATTGCACCCGACCGGCTGGTCGGATCCTGGGCCGGCGCGTTCGGGCAGACCCAGTTCATGCCGTCCACCTATCTGCGGCTGGCCGTGGATTTCGATGGCGACGGCCGGCGCGACCTGGTCGACAGCGTGCCGGATGCGCTGGCCTCCACCGCCAATTTCCTGAAACGCGCCGGCTGGAATCCGGCGCTGGCGTGGGGCTACGAGGTCAGGCTTCCCGCCGGCCTGGACACGGCGGGCTCGGGCCGCAAGAACAAGCGGCCGATGTCGTCGTGGGCCAGGCAGGGCGTGACGCGGGCGGATGGGCAGCCCTTGACCGGCGGCGACACGCCGGCCGGCCTGTTGCTGCCGGCGGGGCGCAATGGCCCGGCCTTCCTGGTCACGCGCAATTTCGACGCCCTGTATTCGTACAACGCGGCAGAAAGCTACGCGCTGGCGATCGCCCATCTGTCCGACCGGCTGCGCGGCGGCGGCCCGCTGGCGCAGGCTTGGCCGACGGATGATCCCGGACTGTCGCGGGCGGAACGGCGCGAGCTGCAACGCTTGTTGATTGCCAAAGGCTATGACGTCGGCGAACCCGATGGCATGATCGGCACCCGCACGCGGCAGGCCCTGCAGGCGGCGCAACGTGAACTGGGCTTGCCGGCCGACGGCCGTGCGGGGCAGAAGGCGCTGAAGGCCTTGAAGGCGTCGGCGGCGGCCAAGACGCCGGGCTGACCCGACTGAGATTTACAAGTTTTGCAAAGATCCGGCCTCAGGTAACGGGCCTGACATGCGTTGCGTGGGCCGCGGCCCTATACTGGATTTCCGACTTTCCAGGAGCATGGCGATGAGTCTGTTGGATACCTTGGCCTCGATGGCCGGCGGCGGTCAGCAAGGGGGCTCGGCATCGCTGCTGCCCGCGCTGATCGAGCAATTGAACAAATACCCGGGCGGCCTGAGCGGCCTGATCGCGAGCTTCCAGCAGGGCGGCTTGAACGAGATCGTCTCGTCGTGGGTGGGCACGGGGCAGAACCTGCCCGTCAGCCCCGACCAGCTCGGTGCCGTGCTGGACCCCGGCGTCGTCAATGATCTGGCCGCCAAGACCGGCCAGGACACCGATTCCGTGCTGGGCTCCCTGTCTTCGCTGCTGCCGCAGCTGGTGGACAAGGCCACGCCGGAAGGCGCGGTGCAGCCGGGCCAGCAATTCAACCCGACCGACCTGCTGGCGTCGTTGTCCGGCCTGTTCGGCAACCGCGGCTGAAGGCGGCGCAGGATACCCTCCTGACACGCCGTCTGCTTGCATCCCCCTCCCGCCGGCGCCTGCTTCAGGCGCTGGCGCTGGGTGCTTTGGCGCCGTTGGCCGCCTGTGCGCCCCCGCTATCGCTGAACGCCACGTTCCTGCAACTCTGGCGCAGCCATCTGGACTTGAGCCCCGAAGACTGGCGCTTGCGGCTGTCCGCCTACCGGCGGCTGGGCTGCCGCGAAGTCTTCCTGCAATGGGTCGGCCTGGAGGGTGGACGTCCGGACGACTGGATGGTGCCCGATGCCGTGCTGCGCCGCATCTTCGATGAAGCCGAACGCCAAGGGCTGGGAGTGCACGTCGGCCTGCCCTACGATCAGCGCTGGTGGGACGTGCTGGCCGGCACGGACAAAGCGGCGTTCACGGGCTACCTGGACCAGACCCGCACGCGCGGCGTGGCCTATATGGAAACGGCCCCGTGGTCCAAGCGCCGCGCGTTTCGCGGCTGGTATCTGCCGTATGAGCTTGAACAGTACAACTGGGCGTCTGCCGAGCGCCAGGCGCAACTGATCCCGTGGCTGGACGCGTTCTCGCGCACGGCGCAGGCCACCAGCCGGGGCGTGCCCTGCATTTCGACCTATCACAGCCGCCTGCCCGGCGACGGGTCGCTGATGAAGCTGTGGCGCGGCATCCTTGACCAAGTGCGCATCCACCCGATGATCCAGGACGGCGTGGGCGTGGCCGGCCTGGCGAACTATCAGGCGTTGGAACCGCTGCACGACATGCTGCTGGCGCGACAGGCCTCGTTCGACCTGATCATGGAGCTGTTCGAGGAATTGCCGTCAGGCAGCACCGACGGGTCTACCTTCAAAGCGCGTTCGGCCGATTTCGGCCGGGTGAAATCGCAATGGGAAGTGGCCCGCGGCTATGGGGCCAAGCGGGTCGTGGCGTTCGCGATGGACCCGTGGGTCATCGACGACACGCCCGAGGCGCGCGCGCTGATGCGCGCGTGGCTGGCGGCGCGCGTCTGAGCGCGCGTCAGTTGAAACTGCGGCCGATGATCTCCAGCATGACTTCGCTGGTGCCGCCGAAAATGCGCAGGGCGCGGGCGTCGACCCAGGCGCGGCCGATGCCGTATTCCGCCATGTAGCCATAGCCGCCATACATCTGCAGCAGGTCGTCCAGCACGCGGCCCTGGATTTCGGTGGCGTTGAGCTTGGCGATGGCGGCCGTCGTGGCGTCCAGCTCGCCTTCCATCTGGCGCGTCAGGCAGTCGTCCAGGAACACGCGCAGCATCGTGGTCTGCGCGCGCGCGTTGGCCAGCTTGAAGCGGGTGTTCTGATAGTCGATCACGCGGCGGCTGAAGACCTTGCGGTCGCGCGTGTATTGCGCGGCTTCGTCCAGCATGCCTTCGACCGAGGCGGCCGCGCGCAAGGCGATCGCCAGCCGTTCGCGGGCCAGCTCTCGGGTCATGTATTCGAAGGCGGCGTTTTCCTGGCCCAGCAGGCAATCGGCCGGCACGCGGACGTCGTCGAAATACAGTTCGCACGTGTCCTGGCTGTGCTGGCCGATCTTGTCCAGCGCCGCGCCCTTGGTGTAGCCCGGCAGGTTTTCCTCGACGCAGAACAGCGACAGGCCGCGCGCGCCCAGGTCAAGGTCGGTGCTGGCCAGCACGATGGCCAGGCCGGCATTGACGCCGTTGGTGATGAAGGTCTTCTGGCCGTTCAGCACGTAGTGGTCGCCGTTGCGGCGCGCCCGCGTGCGGATGGCCTTCAGGTCGCTGCCGGCGCCGGGTTCGGTCAGGGCGATGGCGCCGATCGTTTCGCCGCGCGTCATTGGGGGCAGCCAGCGCTCTTTTTGCGCATCGGTGCCGAAGTTCAGCAGATAGGGCGACACCATGTCGGAGTGGATCGAAAAGCCGATGCCCAGGAAATTGGCATGGGCCAGCTCTTCGATCACGACGGCGGAATGGCCGAAGTCGCCGCCCAGGCCGTAGGGGTCCGGCAGGGCGCAATTGAGCAGGCCTTCTTCGCCCGCGCGCAACCAGAGCGAGCGCGGCGTGACGCCGGCCTTTTCCCATTCGGCGTAGTGGGGCGCGATCTCGTTGGCGACAAAGCGCCGGACCTGGTCGCGGAACAGTTCGTGGTCATCGCGGAAAACGCGGCGCATGTCGTCTCCTTAGCGGCGGTAGGGGTCCGTGGCGCTGACCTGACCGCGCAACACCGGCGCGGCCACGGTCCCGGTCAGGAACAGGCTGTAGTGGTCGCCGGGCTGCAACGCCGGCAGGGGCAGCGTGGGCGAGGCGGCGGCGCCGCAACCTGCCGCCAACGTGGCGCTGACGGGGTTGATGGCGCGCGCGGCGGACGCGCCCGGCTTCACGTCCTGGAATAGCGCCGGCCCGGACGGGCTGACGCCCAACTGGCCGGTGGGGCAGTCGGCCGCCAGGTTGTAGAAACGCAGTTCCGCCTTCAGCGCGTCCTGCGCGCCATTGCTGTCGTCGATGACGGCGAACGTCAGTTTGCCGTCCGTGCGCCGGGGAATCAGCGTGGTGAAGGTGTCGGGGGCCACCTGCAGGCTTGCCGCGGGCTTGCCGTCGACCAGCACGGTGAAGGGCTGGTTGCCTTTGACGATGGCATAGGTGGTGGCGGGCTTGGCCGCGCCGGGCTCCTGCGCCGGCCCGCCGGCGATCTGCACGCGCAACGGCGCGGCGTCCGGGTTCACCAGGCGCACGAACGAGGAGCCGGCCGGCGGACGGGCCGCGTAGAGCTGCGCGAAGGCGCCTTCGGCCGCGGCACTGCCGGCGATAGCGGCCAGCGCCAAGGCAAGGGCCGCATTGCGAAAAGGGATGGGCATGGTTCAGGACTCCGGTTTTTTGCTGAGGCGGGCGTCCAGATACAGCTCCTGCAGCTGCTTGCGGTCCGCCTTGTCCGTGCTGGTCGTGGGGAAGCGGTGGCAGGCGACCAGTTCCGACGGGATCATGTAGGGCGGCAGGCGGCGGCCCAGCACGGCTTTCCAATCTTGCAGCGCTGGCGGCAGCGGCTGCAAGCCGTCGGGGCCCGCGACCGCCGGTTCGACAAAGCCGATCAGCCGGACGATGGCGCCATCGGGGCGGCGCAGGGCGACGGTGGCGCCTGCGCGCGCGCCCGGCAGTGTGGCGATGGCCGCGTCGATCTCGGCGAGCTCGATGCGGTAGCCGTGCAGCTTGATCTGGTCGTCGACGCGGCCGCGGAAGGTGACCAGGCCTTGCGCATCGATCTCGCCCAGGTCGCCGCTGCGATATCCGCGCTTGCCGTCGCGCGTGAACATGCGCGAAGCGTTCAGGTCCGGGCGATTCAGGTAGCCGCGCATGACGTGGTCACCCGCGATGCTGATTTCGCCGTTTTCGATGAAGACGTCCGCATACGGTTTGGCGCGGCCGATGGGGAAGGGGTTGGGCGCGGCGGCGCGCAAGGCCGGATCGATCTCGACCCAGGTCGTGGAGCAGGTGGCTTCCGTCGGCCCGTAGGAATTGATGATGCGCACGTGCGGAAAGCGCTGCCACAGGGCTTCGGCCATGGGCGGCGTCAACGATTCCGCGCCGAAGACGAAGACGCGCAGGTCTGGCAGATGGGCGTGATCGAAGTCGGGGTTGAACAACTGCTGCCGCACGAACGACGGCGTCGAGGCCCAGACGCTGACGCGCGTGTCGGCCAGATACCGGATGAAGGCGTCGCGTTCGGCGATGGTCTCGCGCGGACACAGCACGCAGGCGCCGCCCAGTTCCAGCGCGCCCACCCAGTTGAACAGCGAGAAGTCGAAGCTGAACAGCATCTGGTCCATGAACGCCGGCGCGGGGCCCAGGCCCAGGCAGTCCCGGATCCAGCCGGCAAAGAGCGTGACGCTTTCCCGCCCGATCTGCACGCCCTTGGGATCGCCCGTGCTGCCCGACGTGAACATGATGTAGGCCAGCCCCGCTTCGGCCAGCGGCGCGGGCGCCTCGCAGCCCGGCAGGAAGGCGCGGCCTTGCGCGTCGTAGCGCAGGCCGGCGCGCACCAGCTCGCCGATGCGCGCGATGCGCTCGGGCGGGTTGATGACGTCCACCGGCACGAAAGGCACGCCCAGCCGCAGGCACCCCAGGATGGCGACCAGGAACGCGGTCTCCTTGTGGCCGGAGACTTCAAGCGGCACGCCCGCCGTGGCGCCGGCCCGGCGCGCAGCCGCTTCCCAGGCCTCGGTGGCGGCCTTCAACTCGCCCCATGTCGTGGCGCCTTGCGCGTCAACGACCGCGACGGCATCGGCGCCCGCGGCCGTGTCGGCAAAATCAAAGGTGTTGAAATCGAAACGCATCGTCCCGTCCCCCTGGCTGCTCGCGTGCGCGTCAAGCGCGGGCGTTCTCCGCGATGAATGCGGCAAGCGTGTGCACCGATTCCAGATGCACGTCGATCTCGGTCGGGGGGATCTTGCAGCCGAACTCGCGTTCCACGGCCAGCGCCAGGTCCACCGCGGCCAGCGAATCCACCAGGCCGGAGTCGATCAGCAGGGTGTCGGGATCCACCTTGGTCAGGATGATGCCTTCGATGATGTCCGAGACTTTGGCCTCGATCGTCTTGATGTCCATAGGATGCTCCAGGACCGCGTCGCGGTCAGAATTGGAAATAGAGGAACCGGGTTTCCTTATGCAGGTTTACCAGGCAAAGGAACAGCAGCGCCAGCATCACCGCTAGCCAGGCCGCGTTGGGACGCCACCGCATGAAGGCGCGGGGCGCTTCCTGCGTCTTGAAGAGCGCGGGCGAATAGCGGCCCAGGATCTGGTGTGCATTGGGCGTGAACCAGGCGATGCCCAGCAGCACGACCGCATAGGCCAGTTGCAGGTGATGGCCCACGATGACGCGCCAGGCGTCGCCCCAGGCCAGGCCGGCCACATGCGCGGACAGGTCCAGCGATTCCATGCCGCGCATGCCCACCATGCCCTGCATCAGCAGCATCGCGTCGCCCACGCCGTGGGCGCGGAAGAACGCCTGCGCCACAAGCACCGCCACGAAGGTCAGCAGGATGCACAGCGCGCGCTTGACGCCGCCCACCTTGCGCGCGGCGGCCGGCTTGCGGCCCACCACGAAAATCCGCCAGGCGTGGTTCACCGACAGGTACATGGCGTGCAGCAGCCCGAAGACGATGAACTGCAGGCCCGCGCCGTGCCACACGCCCGCCAGCGTCATTGTGAACAGCGTCGGGAACACGATGCTGCTGACGAATCCGCCCGGCGTTCTGATGCCCGCAGACCCCACCGGCAGGTTGCGGTCCGTGCGCCATTTCGACACCGCCATCGCCACGGGGTAGTACAGGTAGGCGGTGATGTAGCGGGTCAGCGTCATATGCCAGCGCGCCCAGAAGTCGATGATGCTGCTGGCCTTGTAGGGCGAATTGAAGTTCAGCGGGAAGCGGATGCCGAACATCTTGGCCAGGCCCAGCGCCATGTCCGAATAGCCCGAAAAATCGAAGTACAGCTGCAGCGCATAGCAGACACTGGCGCCCCACGAACCCCAGAACATCAATTCGCCGGGCGCGGCGAAACCGGCGTCCGCATAGGGCGCGATGCCATCGGCCAGCAGCACCTTCTTGGCCAACCCGATCACGAACAGCATGGCGCCGACCGACAGGTTTTCCGCCTTGAACCGGTAGTTCCCGGGTTGCGCGAACTGCGGCATCATTTCTTTGTGATGCAGGATGGGGCCGGCGATCAGGTGCGGAAAGAACGTGACGAACAGCACGTAGCTGAGCAGGCTGCGTTCCTTCACCACGCCCGCCTTGCAATCCAGCAGGTAGCCGATCTGCGTGAACGTGAAGAACGAAATTCCCAGGGGCAGGATGATGTCGTCCATCGTCGTGCTGGTCACGCCCAGGTCGGTCAGGAAGTTCAGCAGCGTCGCGAAGTACTTGTAGTGGAACAGCAGCACCAGGTCGGCGCCTACGCCCAGCCCGACGATCAGCCCTTGCAGCTTGGGGCGTCCGGTGTTGCGCAGGATCAACTGGCTGATCACGTAGTTGAATGCGATGGAGCCGGCCAAAAGCACGACGAACTGCGGGTTCCACCAGCCGTAGAAGACGAGCGAGGTCAGGCACAGCCACAATGCCGCCAGGCGCACGTTCAGCGGCCCCAGCGCGTAATAGATGGCCAGCGTGACGGGCAGGAAGATCAGCAGGAACAGGTAAGAGTTGAATAGCATCTTGGTTCGCTAAGGCAGGCGGGCCAGCACGGCCTTTTCGTCCGGGGTCAGCGGCAGGGACAACGCGTTTTCCGAGAACTCCCAGATCAGCAGCTTCAGGCTCTTTGGCCATTGGCCGCGCTGCTTGAGCGCGATTTGCAACGCCCCCGAGAACTGCCCGCCGTCCAGGCTCATGTTCCAGACTTCGCGGCCCAGGCCGATGCCCAGCCGTTCCGCGAACTGGCTGCGGCGGCCGTTGGAGGTGCCCGCCAGCAGCACCTCCACGGGCGGCGCCTCGTCCAGCAGCCCGCCGGCGCGCACCGGTTCTATCTTCTGTTCCGAGACGACTTCCAGCTCGGGCCGCCAGCCAGGCCGGGCATGCTCCAGCCCCGCCAGCACGATCAGGTCGCCCATCCGCGGCGCGGCGGGCACGGGCGCGTCGGTCTTGAACGCTTGCGCGCCGGGTCCTTGCAGCAGCGGCAAGGCCGCTTCGGCTACGCGCTGCGCGGCGGCTTCCGCACCCTGCGCGTTCATGTGCACGTCGGTGCGGAAGAAACGGGGGGCGGGCGCGGCCTTCAGCGCGTCGCGCAGGTCCACGAAGGGCACGCCCTGCACGCGCAGGGCGTCCTGCCATGCGTCCAGCGTCTGGCGCATCGGCAGGGATACCGGCAGGCCGCAGAGCCGGTCGGCTTCGACGCGGGATTTGTCGGGCACGGCGACGACCAGCACCTGCACCTGCTGCTGGCGCAGTTCCTCCACCCAGTGCCGCATCAGGCGCAGGCGTTCATTGAAAACATGGACGCCCGGTTGCTGGCGCAAGCCGTCGCGGTAGAACAGCCATTGCGGGCAGCCCATCGCGACCTGGTCGCCCAGGTCGCCCAGCACGCGGTAGCGCACCGAGGCGTTCCAGGTGTCCACTTCCGCCTGCCTGGGCATATGCATGGCCTTGTTCAGCACGCTGCCCGCCGATCCGTCGGCCCACGCGGCCGGCGACACCTCGGCCGGGCTGATCTTGGCGTCGACCAGGCACCAGGCGCCCCAGCCCAGGCCGACCGCCAGCAGCAACGCGACCACGAAGGCACTCAGCCGGTGGCTGGGCGCGGCGGCTTTGTCAGAGGGTTCCACGGCGCTACTTGCCAATGGCGGCCTTCATGCGGCTGCGCCAGGTGTCGGCGCCCATGATGGACGCGTTGTCCCACAAGCCCTTCGCATCCGGCCCTTGCGCATAGGTCGGCTCGAACATCTGCCAGACCAGCACCTGCGGCTTGTTCTGCTTGAACGCGGGCGACTCCAGGTACTCCAACAGCATGATCCACTGGCCGACGTTGCCGGGCTTCCAATTGACGGAGACCGGCCGGTCCAGCACGTTGGACAGCTTCTGCGGAAAACCGAAATACGGCTGCACCATGCTGTGGCCGGTCACGTGCACGGGGGCCGGCGCATCGTCCAGCAGGCTCTGGTTTTCGGCCTGGCGGCGCACGGTGTAGGTCTCGCGGCCGGCCTGCTTGCGCTGGTCCGGCGTCAGGAACAGTTCGGCCAGATCGCCATAGCGGCGCTCGTTGACCACGCTGCCCAGCGGCATGCCGGTGCCGGGTTTGCCGGCCAGCGTCTTCACGTCTTGCTTGATTTGCTGCGCCAGCGCTTCGGCGGTGGCGTCGGCCGCGGCCTGCGTCCAGTGCTGGTCGGTGCGGTAGAAGACGTCCTTGCCGCTGTCCTTCACGCGCTTCAGTACGGCTTCGTCGTCGAAGGTCGACACGCCGGCCTGCTTCAGCTTGTCCTGGATGGTCTGATAGCGCTTCTTCACGTCGGCGCTCAGCGATTTGCCGTCGGGCAGCTTGTCCTGATAGAACAGCGTCTTGTCCGGCAGCACCAGCACTTCCAGCTGGATGCCCTTGGCGGCCAATGCGTCGCGGGTTTCGCGCACCAGCTGGGTCGAGGCGTCGATGCCGCGCATGTCGACTTGCGTCAGGCTGCCCCAACCGGGGAACAGCCAGTTGTCCTTGCCCTGGATGACGAGGGACGAGCCTTCCTGCGCGTGGGCGGCAACGGCCAGCAGCGCGGCGGACAGGCCAAGCGCCAGGCGGCGGGAGAAGGGGAAAAGGGTTTGCATGAGGACGGACTCCTTGTTCGATGCGCGTCGTCAGTACGACAGGGTCAGGTTGATGAACAGGCCCCGGGCCCGGTCAGCCGCCCCGCCGCCGATGTTGAAACGGTACTGCGTCGTCCAGTCCAGATAGGACCGCGGCGCGTTGTAATGGTCTTCGCGGAACCAGTAACGGACGTTGAAGCCGGGGCCGGCGCCCATCGACCAGGACGAACCGTTGCCCAGCAGGTTATAGGAATCGGTGCCGTTGATGTCCAGGCCCGATACGCGGTTGCGGTTCGACAGCCAGTCGGCGCCGATCACGGCATACGGGAAGAACACGAGGCGGTCGCTGATGGCGTCCATGCGGTAGCTGCGGCCCACGCGCAGTTCGCCGGCGCCGAAGGCCTGGTCACGCTTCAGCCTGCCCGATGACTTCTCGCCGTCCACGCCGGTCGCATTGTCGCGCAGCCAGAACTTGGCGGGCATGTCCTGCCAGGAATAGCCGGCCTGCACGTAGCCTTCCATCGTGAACCAGTCGGGCCGGTCGATGCGCAGTGTGGTGCCTTCATACAGCCCGTAAGTCACATAGGCCAGCCAGCCGCCGCTGCCGGCGTTGGTTTCATAGTGGGCGGTCTGGTTGTCCTGGTTGAGCGCGCAGCGCAACGCCGACGGGTCCGGGCTGAAGGTCCCGCGCCGGGTCGCCGAGCCCAGGTTGAACTGGCGTTCCAGGCCGAACGTCAGGCCGACCTCGGTGGACGGCGTGAAGCGCATCCCCAGCGAGCCGATCGTCGTGGGGAAGCCGGCCAGCCCCTGGTTGCTGGTTTCATTGATGTCGACGCTGCCGCCGCACGGGTCGGACACCGTCTGGCTCGAGGTCTTGCCGCCCTTGTCGTACAGCGTATTGGACAGGCGGCCGTACAGTTCGAAGACCTGGGTGGACGAATTCAGGAAATCCGAAGGCCGCCAGAAGATCTCGGCGGTGCTGAAGACGGCGTCGCCCGGCACGGTGACGGCCGCGCCGCCCAGTCCGGCCGAAGCGGGCCGGGCGCCGCGATAGCCGGCGGAAAAATAGCCGCCCCATTCGCGGTCCAGTCCCGCGATGCCGTTGCGGGTGTCGAAGCGCTGCTGCGGCGTCAGTTCCAGCCTGCCAGCATCGGCTTCGTCGATGGCTTCCTTCAGCTTGCCGACCGCGCCGCGCTTGTCGCCGACGCCCGATAGCGCGTAGCCCTCGTCCAGGATGACGGTGGGGGGGGCTTTGCCGGTGGCGCGCGCCGCCTGGAAATCCTGCAGCGCCAGCTTGGGTTGTTTCATGCGCTGATGCAGATAACCGCGCTGCATCAGCAGCGTGGGGTCGTCGGGCTGGGCCGCCAGTGCTTCACTCATGCGCTGGTTGGCTTCCGCCAATTGCGCGCGGTCGCCGGCGGCCAGCGTGGTGGTCAAGAGGCGCTGAAGCTCTTTGTTGGCGGGGTCTTGCGCGACCGCCTGGCGGGCCTGGGCGATGGCTTCCTGATAGTCTTCGCGCGCATAGGCGGCGTAGGCCAGCGAGGCGGGGCCGCCGCTGCCGGCGGCGTCCGAGGGCAGCAGTTCACACGACGTGCCGTAGGGCGTGTCGCGGCAATCCTGCACGGGGGCGGGATAGTTGGCCAAGGTCAGCGTGGCGGGCACTGCCGGGCGCGACCGTGCGCGCTTGACGCGGGCGTCCGCCGCGTCGTCCTTGGCGCCCAGCGGCTGCATCAAAGCCAGTGCGCGCGCATTCTCGCCTGCGGCCAGCGACGCGTCGGCGGCGATCAACCGGATGTTGCGGCGCTGGTCATCGTCCAGCCAGTCCTGCTTGAGGGCCGCGTCGAAGTCGGCGTTGGCCAGATCGGTCTTGCCCTGGCGCTGGCGCAGATAGGCGCGCATGACCAGCGCCACGGTGTTTTCGTCGTCCTGCTTCATCGCGTCCGTCGCGGCGTCTTCGGCGGCCTGCAACTGGTTGTCCAGCATCAGCGCGCTGACGAGCAGCAGGCGATGGCTGGCGGTATCGGGCGCCAGCGCGACGGCCTGGCGCGCCAGCGGCACGGCGTCGCCCGGACGGTTGGCGATCAGGGCCTGATAACCCGCTTCGGCCGGCTTGATCGCCATGCGCCGCTTCATCGTCTGCTGGCGCGCGGTCAAGTCGTTCTTGTTCGGCGCGCCCAGCGCAATCGCTCGGGCGGCAGCGGCGTCGGCGTCTTCATACTTGCCCTGGGCTTCCAGCGCGTCCAGCCACAGCATGGCCCAGGCGCCTTGCTTCGGATCGATGCGGAACGCCTGTTCGGCGCCGCGCGCGGCCGCCGGGTAGTCGGCACGGTTGTAATCGGCGTAGGCACGCGTGGCGATGGGAAAGCCGCGGCGGTAGGCGGACGTCGTGGCCGGTGCGCCAGCCGCGCCGGCGGTGGCTTTGCCGGCCGGCCGGGGGGCGGCCTGCGGCTTGAGGTTGGCGCGCGCCTGCCGCAACGCGGGCGTATCCAGGCCGTTCTTGATGGCGTCGGCGGCGGCCTGGTCGGCCTCTTTCAGCTTGCCTTGCTTCTGCAGCGAATAGATCAGCAGCAAGCGCAGCCGTTCCACGTCCGGACGCAGGGCGATGGCGGATTCCGCCTGCCGCTGGGCAAGTTCATACTTGCCCGCGTCGTAGTTCTTGTAGCCTTCATCGGCAAACTGCCACGCGGCGCCTTCCAGCGGTGCTTCCGCCTTGGCCGGGGGCCGGGGCGGGTTCTGGCTCTGGGCCGTGGCGGGCGCGGCGGCCCACACGCATGCCAGCGCGGCGGACAAGATGAGCGAACGGGTCAACGGAGTCATGTCGTCGCGGGTTTGTCTTCTACGTGCGGGGGCGGCGGCGCCTCCTGTCCCGCTTGTTGGAAATCGATGGCCTCGTTGAGCGTGCGCTCGTCCAGCCAGCCTTGCTCCATCAGGATCTTGCCCAATGGCTTTTTCTCGCGCGCCTGGATTTCAAGCGCGCGCGACAGCGTGTCCTGGTCGATGGCCTGCCAGGACAGCAGCAGTTCGCCCAGCCGCTTGCGCTGCTGCGACAGCTGGTCGGTGCTGGGGAAGTCATGCATGGTCTTGTCCCAGGCCAGGCGCTTGCCCGTGATCAGATGCATGATGAACAGTCGCCAGGCCCGCGCCGCCGCCATCGCATTGATGAAGTTGCCCACGATCATCCGCGGGATCGACAGCAAGGCATGTTCCCAGCCATACATGTGGCCCACGAAGTAGGCCCGCTGCACCACGCGCAGCAGCAGGGCCACTGCGTTGATCCACATCAGCGTCACCAGCCACCCGCCGGGCCGGAAGTAAGACGGGTAATACACCGTCCACCAGCCAAACTTGTCCGCCAGGAAAAACAGGAAGAAGTTGGCCAGCAGCAAATACGCCAGGATGGCGATGAACGAAGTGACCAGCCCCTTGCGGTCGCGGAACAGCAGGTATTTGGTGGCCAGCGATCCCGTCCAGCCCACCTGCTGCCAGCCTTGCAGGCCGATACCCAAGGTCCAGCGCGCCTTCTGCCGGTAGGCGGTGCGGAACGTATTGGGAAAGTATTCGCGCACGCCCAGCGGCATCCTGATGGTCGAGATCTTTTCAGGCCCAAGCCCGAACCACGACCGGCGCCGCGTCACGTATTCCACGCGAAACTTGCCGAAAATCTGCTTCATGCCGCGCTGGGCCAGCCGCGCGCCGATGTCGTAGTCTTCGGTCAGCGTGTCCGTGTTGAAAGGCTGGTTATTGGTTTCGGCGGCCAACTCCACCAGCGCATGGCGCGAAAAGCAGGTGCCCACGCCGGCGGACGGCACCATCTTGGACAGGCTTTCGCGCACCACCAGGTCTTTGGTGTGCCATTCCGCGAATTCGTCCATGTAGGTGCCGGCGACCAGTTCGTACCAATGGCGTTCCAGCGACGTCACGGGCAACTGGATGAAGTCGATGCGCGGCAGCAGATAGTTGTAGTACTTGAGTTCCAGCGGGTGCAGCACGTCTTCGCTGTCATGCAGGATGACGCCGGCGAAGGGCACCGGTTGCTTCTCGTCTTGCGCGAAGATGGCCTGCACGATCCAGTTCAGGCAGTCGGCCTTGCAGGTGGGCCCGTCGTGCGGCACCTCCACGCGGACCAGTTGCCGGTAGCGCCGGCGCATGCGTTCCACTTCGTCGATCGTCCGCTGGTCGTTCTGGTAAGTGCCGGCGAAGATCATGTAGTTCTTGTATTCCAGCGTCGACACCATGGTCTCGAGCATCGACGAGATCACGTCGTACTCCAGCCACGCGGGCACCATGATCGCCAGCGGCTGCTCTTCCTTGGCGCGCAGCTGCTCAGCGGACAGCGGGGTGTAGCGGCGCTTGACCGTCAGCGAGCGTTTCAGTTCGCGCAGCCAGAACCAGGCGTCGATGAACAGGTCATCCAGGCTCGACAGCAGGATGACCACGCCCACGATGGCGGTCACGACTTCCAGCCCGCGGTAGTAGTCCGCGATGAAGTAGGGCCAGTAAAGCGAGGACATGGCGCTTCCGGGTTACTTGTTTTCCTTGCTCTTCCTGCGGTTCACGCGCAGGGCGACGATCAGGATAAGAATCAGGATCAGCATGCTGATGCTGATGGCGGGCACGCTCCACGAGATATAGCGGCGCCATTCGAAGAAGGCGCTTTCGCCTGCGCCCGGCGGGTGGCTGGCGTCGGGGTTGGCGCTATCGATCCAGGCCACGGGGCCCGTGGCGCCGATGATGGCGACGTTGCCGCGGTTCAGCACGAAAGGCGCATCAAGCATGCCCGGATGCTGGCCCAGCGTGTGCCACAGCAAGCCGTCCTGGCCCCCGCCGCGGACGACTTCCGCGGTGCTCAAGTGGTCCAGGCCGGAGAGGTCCAGCCAGGTCGCGTTCTTGCCGTCCACCTTCAATTGCTTGCGGTCGGTCACCTGGACCAGGGGCTTGGCCCCGTCCACCGTGACTTCCATCGCCAGGAACGGCCGGGCCGGCTTGACCGCCTGGCCCGCAGGCGCCACCGTCAATTCCGCGCGCGTCGCGGACATGCCGCTGGCGGACGCGATGCCGATCACGCGCTTGATGTTGTCGGGCGCATCGGCCAGGTAGCTGTCCGGAATGATCAACTGCGGGCTGCCGGCCAATAGCGGCAGCAGCCCCACGAACGTGCCGTCGGGCTGCGCCTTGCCCGGCTTCACGTAGCTGGTCGGCAGCACGTTCACGGGGTAGCCCTGGGGGATCTCGTTGCAGTCCACCGACACCGGCTGGCGCTGGAACGTGACGCGCACGGCATTGGTGACGCCCAGCGCATAGCCCGGCACGCGCGCGGTCAGGCGCTCGGGCCGGCCGTCGGCGTCCAGTTGCTTGGCGGCCAGCAGGATGCCGTTCCAGAACACCGACGCCACGGGCCGCGTCGTCGACGCGCCCGGCGCCGCGGCAAGGTCCATGATCAGCTCGTCCGGCATCTGGCCGTCGGAAGACACAGAAGCCAGCGGGAAGGTCGTGTTCCAGTCGCCGCGGTCGACCACGTCGAAGCTGTCCGGCGAACCGCCCAACGTCGTCAGGCGCAAGCCGCCGTCCTCGAACGTCTGGGGCGGCGTGGCGGTCTTCACGTTGACCTGGCGGGTGACCAGGATGCGGCGCCATGCCGCATCGAACGCGCCCGCGCCCTGCGCGCCGGCATCGGCCGCCACCGCGATCACGGCTTGGCGGCCCAGCGACAGCAGCCGGATATCCTTGGAAGGCAGGTCGGCGCCGGCCAGCGGCATGCGCTGCTGACGCCAGGCCTTGAACGCGTCGGCGGCGTCGGCGTCCGAGGCCAACTGCGCCTGCAAGGCGTCCAGCGCCGCGTTGTAGCGCGCACGCAGCGACGCGTCGACGATCACCACATCGCCGCTGACGGCGGGGGCGCCCAGGACCAGCAGCGCGCCGATTTCGGCCGGGCTGGCCAGCTTGTGCTTCGCATTGTCCGCCAGCGCGGCGAACGCGGGGATCTGCGCAAGGCCGGCGGGCGCCTGCAGGCCGCGCGTGTCGACCTCGTCGCCGACCGAGGGGAACGCCTTGACCGCCACGCGCTTTCCCGTGCGCTCCATCGCCACGCCAATGCGCCAGGCGCTGTCGAAGGCCTGCGCGTCCAGTTTGGCGGCGGGCACCATCAGCACGGGTTTTCCGGGCAAGGTGCCCCACGCGTCATCCAGGTTGCCGATGGCCGACGCGTCATAGCGGTAGCTCAAGCGGGTCTGCGGCGAGATCGTCAGCGCATTGGCCGTGTCGCGGTTGCTTTCGCAATGGCGCAGCGCGATTTCCGATTGCCAGTCCACGCCCAGCCGCAGGAAGCCGGTTTCGCGGCTGCGCGGCTCTACGGTCAGGTTGCGGGTCAGGGACCCGTCGCCGTCGGCGATCCGCTGCGCGGTTTGCGGCACGCCGTCCACCCACAGCACCATGCTCGTGCGCCCCGGCTCGCCCTTCGTGTATTTCGCGTCGAAGTTCAGCGTGGCGTCCGAAATGGGCACACCGCGCGGCACGGGCAGGTAGAAGTCCTGCCGCGCCTCGCTATTGCTCAGGACGACCGGCTCCGTGATGCCCAGGTCTTGCAGCGTGGTGGTGCGCGTCACCCAGTCGTCGCTTTGCAGGCGCCGCAAGGCGTCGCCCACGGGGCTGGCCATCGTGGCAAGGGGAAGCAGCATGCCGGCGGCCATCAGGGCGCGGCAAAGCCTGCGGATAACGGGGGTGGTCAGGGCGGGGTGGTGCATGGGGGCTCCGGGCAGGGAATACGTCGCGAGGGCGTCAGGCGGAAGGGGCGGCCGCGGTTCCGTAGGGATCGAATTCCGATACGGCGCGTCCGCACAAGGCGTCCACGATGCGTTGGCTGGCTTGGCCGTCGCCATAAGGATTGATGCGTCGCGAGAAAGACGCATGAAGGTCGGGGTCGTCCAGCAGGCGGGTGACTTCGGTCACGATGCGCCGCGTGTCGGTGCCGACCAGCGCCACCGTTCCCGCGCGCACGGCTTCCGGGCGCTCGGTCACGTCGCGCATGACCAGCACCGGTTTGCCCAGGTACGGGGCTTCTTCCTGAACCCCGCCGGAATCGGTCAGGATCAGGTAAGAACGCTGCATGAACCAGACGAAGTCCAGGTAATCCAGGGGATCGATCAGGTGCACATGCGACAGGCCGGCCAACTCCGTCATCACCACATTGCGGACTTGCGGATTCAAGTGCACGGGATAGACGATCTGCAGGTCGTCGCGGCGGGCCAGTTCGGCCAGCGCCGCGCAGATGCTCTTGAAACCGCCGCCAAAGCTCTCGCGCCGGTGTCCGGTCACCAGCAGCAGCCGGCGGGACGGATCCAGCCAGTCATGGCGGGTTTCCAGTTGGCGCGCCAACGGGCCTTGCGGATCCAGTTTGGCGCAGGTCATCGCCAGTGCGTCGATGACGGTGTTGCCGGTGACGGTGATGCGGCCGGCCAGGTTTTCGCGCAGCAGATTGCCGCGCGACTCCGCCGTAGGCGCGAACAGCCAGTCGCCGACGGCGTCGACCACGCGGCGGTTCATTTCTTCGGGGAACGGCATGGCCAGGTTGCCGGTGCGTAAACCGGCCTCGACGTGGCCGATGCGAACGCGGCGGTGGAACGACGCCAGGGCGCAGGCCGATGCGGTGCTGGTGTCGCCATGCACCAGGACGCAATCGGGCGCCTCGGCCTCCAGCACGCTGTCCACCCGGCTGATCAGCCGCGCGTACAGCCCGTTCAGGGTCTGGTTGGGGACCATGATGTCCAGGTCGTGCTGGGCGCGCAGGTCGAACAGGGCCAAGACCTGATCCAGCATCTCCCGATGCTGACCAGTCAGGCAAACCACGCTCTGGATTTCCGGCTCCTGTTGGAGCGCGGCGACAAGCGGGGCCATCTTGATGGCCTCGGGGCGCGTGCCGAATATGGAAAGGACTTTCATCGCAAGAGTGACCTCACAGACGCTGGTGGCATTTCCTTGCGTTTATTATGTCTTGAAAGCATTGGTAATATGTGACGGATTATTTCGACCCTGAATAATGTTGGGGACATATCCGGTAATAGACGGGCCGCCCGTCCAAGTGCCGCGGCAGATATCGCAAGCAGAGGACTGCACCGGTCCAACGATACGCCGTGCACCATTGCCCAAAGCGCCGAGCGGCGTCAAGGAATGCAAAGCAATGGTTAGCAGTTGATGCGGGGCACAAGCGGCGCAGTGGGCGGCGCGCCAGGCGCGTCGATACGCATCGAGAAAAAAGGCAAAAAGCAAAAAGCAAAAAGCCCTAGCAACATTCGCTAGGGCTTTCCATTCGCGTCTTCGATTCAGGAAGCGCTGGAAGCGCCGCATCGGATCGTGATTTCGCGGGCCCTCTGTTCGGGTTGATACGTTTTGTCAACGTGGCCGAGGGTCGAGATCAATGTGATCGGACGGTCTGCACAAATCTGTTTGGCGTGTTCCTGGCAGACCGCGCCATCTTCCAACAGCCCCTGGCATTGCACGCGATAGGCGAGCTCGCCATCGGCCAGGGTTATGACATCCGTGTTATGGCGGGGTCCCGACGAGGCGCACCCGGCAAGGGCGACCGAAAGGGCTATCGCAACGGAGATAAAAATGGATTTCATGATGTTCTCGAATTCAAGTAGGTAAGGGGAGCTTTGCGAGTCGGGCGGTGACTGCGGCAGGGCCGGTGGCGGCCCCGCCCTGTCACCACTGATACGACGCGCCGACGCCGAAGGTGGTGTTCCCGGAACTGATGCCGGCGCCGGCACGGGCTTTCAGGTTCTGCATCAAGCGGACCGTGCCGCCAATCGCCAGCGCCTGGTACCCCTTGTAGTAAGCCGTGCCAAAACCGACCGAAACCGTGCGGCCCAGGTCCACATCGGGAATCATGGTCAAAGCCGTCGCTGCGGCCACGCCCGAGTACGCGCCGCCCTTCAACTGCGACAAGTCGCCGCGCACGGCGCTGATCTGGTGATCCGTGTACTGGCGGCTTTCGCCGCCGACTTTGTCGACCTGCTCGTCGGTGTACTGGCGGGAGTCACCGCCGACCGCCTTCAACTGCGACACGTTGACGGCATCGCTATCGGCCGTCCCGGCCGCGACGCCCGAGATTTGGCGATACTGTCCGGATGCGGCATTTCCTACCGAAACCGCTGCCTGCGTGCTCGTCGTGGCCTGAATCGAAGCCGTCTGCGCAGACGTCGCGCCGGTGGGAACGTAGCCGGCGACGCCGGCTGCGGTGTTCGAGACCGAACCGGCGCCGATCGCGACACCGCCGGCTTGTTGCACGGTCGCGCCGCTGCCGATGGCGACTCCCCCCGAGGCGTTTGCTGCGGCGTTCATACCCATTGCAACGGATTCGTCGCCCAGGGCAGCCGACTGCGGCCCAATGGCGATCGCACTGGAACCGGTGGCCAGGGCATTGCCTCCCACCGCCACCGAATTCGCACCCTTCGCACCGGAATTGGCAGCCGTGGAGTTGCCGGTTGCCGTCGAGTTCACCCAGACGTATTCGCCTGCGGTGTTCGAAAGCCAGCGCGTGCCGTCCCAGGTATACAGGCCCGGACGAACGCCGTTCGGACCTTCCGTGGTGGCGGTGTTGTAGACGGTCATCCCCGGCGTCATGGTATTGCCGGCCAAGCCGAATACGTCGTCGGACGACAGCTGGACTTTTGCGTTCAGGAGGCCTTTATCCGTCGGGGTGGTCGGGCAACCCAGCTGCAGCAACGCGCTGGCATCGGGCCTGCTGACGCAACCGATGGTCTGTTGGGCCATGACAGTCGTCGCCGACAGAGCCAATGCCAGGGGGACGAGCAACGCTGCGACTTTGAAATGGGGACGGCGCTCGTGGAACGCGCGCAGGCCAGTGTGCGAAGAGGGGGCGGAATGGGTAAGAAAGCGCATGATTAACTCCAGAGGTATGGAGTGAAATCAGATCGAGTGCGGTGCGGTTGGATTTGATTGCCGAGCGTCGAACGGTCTTCTTTCACGATAGGGGCCTTGGCTTTCGCTTCGTGCCCCGATGTGATTAGGATCTCTCTTCGGCGTATTGGCGGGATTGGGAAATCGCCCTTTCGGGCTGTAGAAATTTCCCACCCTGACGTCTTGCCCATGCCGCGACGCGCGTCGCTTCCGCTAAGTGGGCCAATCAAATTCGCCCGAAAAAAAAGGCCAACTTTTAGGGTTGGCCTTTTTTAAGTGCTTGATAGCACTGGAGTGTTTGGTGGAGCCGGGGGGAATTGAACCCCCGTCCGCAAGCCCTCTGCAATCAGTTCTACATGCGTAGTCGATTTATTTAGTTTTAACTTTGGACTTAGCCAACCGACAGGCCGGACCAAAGCGATTCACGTAATTTAAATCTGAGCCGTGTGACCCCAGCGCAGACCGATTCCTTGTGAATGTCGCTGCTGTGGTTCGAGGGTTACCCCCCTAGGAAGTTGCCTTCCTCCACCTGACCCAAGGACAGATCAGTGCAGCGGCTCACCGCTTAAGCGGCGAGAGCGAAACGCTCGTCGTTGGCGTTTGTAGTGTTTCCAGTGGTTTAACGAGCGAACTGGTGCTCGGCATGCCCTGAGTTGTTTCGCGACCCACGTCGAATCCGGATCGGCCCCAAGAACTTCTATTGTACTGGTAAACGCAATAGCCTGCTGCGTTGTCCACGCCCGCTTTTGCAAGCGTGGCGCGGGGGATACACGCGCCGGCTAGACGGCGTTGGCGCACTCGGCTTTCGCCTGGCGCGGGCGCGACGCCGCCATCAGCGCGAAGGCCAGGGCGACGGAAACCGCCACGATGACCGAGGCCGCCCAACCCAGCGTGGCCAGGCCGTAATGGTCGATCACATGGCCGCCGACCACCGCGCCCAGCCCGATGCCGATGTTGGCGCCCGAGATGTTCAGCGACGCGGCGAAGGCCGGCGCTTCGGGTGCCGCTTTCATCAGGCGCACATGGCACACGATGAACAGCGCGGCCTGCGCGATGCCCCAGATGCCCAGCGCCACCGCCAGCAGGCCGTGCGATTGCATCGCGGGCGCCACGAATGCCAGGCCCGCCGCCATCATCGACGAGAACAGCGCGGTCGCGCCCAGCGGGCTGCGGTCCACCATGCGGCCACCCAGCGTGTTGCCGATCAGGCCCACGCCGCCGAAGGCCATCATGGTCCAGCCGACGATCTGCCCGTTGAATCCGGCCAGCCGTTCCAGCATGTCCGCCAGATAGGTGTAGGCCGTGAACATGCCGGTGAACACCAGCAGCGACAGCACCACGTGGCCCAGCACGACCGGGTTGCGCAGGATGCGCAGTTGCGTGACCAGTTTGACGCTGTCGGCGCGGATGCGGGTGCTGGGGAATGCCAGCAGCAAGAGCAGCGCCTTGGCGAAGGCGACGCCCGACAACACCCAGAAGGCCGCGCGCCAGCCGAAGGCGTCGGAGATCAGCACGCCGATCGGGATGCCGAACACGGTGGCGGCCACGATGCCGAAGGCCACCATCGAGATGGCGCGGCCGGCGCGCGCCGGCCCGACCAGTTCCACGGCGGTGGCGCTGGCCAGCGACCAGAACACGGGCAGGGCCAGGGCGGGCACGAAGCGGGCCACGGCCATGACCCAGATGTTCGGGGCCACCGCCGCCACGGCGTTGGACACGCCGAACAGCAGCAGTACGCCGATGAACAGGCGTTTGCGTTCGACGTTGGCCATCAGTGCGGTCAACAGGGGGCCGGTTGCCGCCACCGTGAAGGCGAACAGCGAGACCAGCAGGCCGGCCTGGGACACCGTGACATTCAAGTCGCGGGCCAGCCCGGGCAGCAGGCCGACGATCAGGAATTCGGTGGTCAGGATCGTGAAGCCGGCGGCGGAAAGTAGCAGGATGGGCAAAAGCATAGGCATTCCTCTGGCGCGATGCCGTCAGGCGGCGCGCGGGGCAGGGCGTTATAGGTACTGAAAGGTCTAAGGGGCGCGGCGGCAAGAAGCCGGGCGCTGCGCGGCGGCAGAATGCCGTCGGCGCGATGGGTTGTGGTTGCGGATGGGAACTGCCGCAACCCCGGCGTCAGCCGGAAGGGCAATCGGGAGGCACCCGAATGCCTTGCATGAGTGACACTTTAAGGGACTTTGGATTCCGGATAAAGGGCCGGGTTCCGGATAAATTATTCGATCAGGCCAACTAATCGGCACGAAAAACGGTAGGAAAACCCATGCCGGAAGGCGGGCGGGCCGACGGTGGCCCGCTGCGCCCGCTGCGTCAGCGCAGGTCGCTGGGCAGCAGCGGCTGGATCGCGGACCAGAGTTCCGCGGGGGTGTTCGCGCAGGTTTCGGCTTCCCAGGTGCTGATGTTGTCTTCTTCGCCCACATAGCCGTAGGCGGCCGCCACGGCGGGCATGCCCGCGGCATGCGCGGCCTGGATGTCGCGCAGGTCGTCGCCCACATAGACGCAGCGGTCCACGGCAAAACCGGCTTCGCGCGCCGCATGCTGCAACGGCAGGGGATGCGGTTTGGCGTGAGCGGTCGTGTCGCCGCAGACCAGCACGGCGCTGTCGCGCGTCAGGTCCAGGAATTCGACGATCGGCAGGGTCAGGTAGGTGACCTTGTTGGTGACGATGCCCCAGGACAGGCCGCGGCGGCGGATGTCCGCCAGCAATGCTTCGATGCCGGGAAACAGCTTGCTGTGCACGGTCGAGCTGGCCGCGTAGTCTTCCAGGAACTGCAAACGCGTGGGTTCGTAGTCCGGGTCGCCGGCCTTCAAGTCCAGTGCCACGCGCAACAGCCCGCGCGCGCCTTGCGACGCCACGGGGCGCAGGGTTTCGTAGGGCAGGGGTTCCAGGCCGCGACGGGTGCGCTGCTTGTTGGCGGCGGCGGCCAGGTCGGGGGCGGTGTCGGCCAGGGTGCCGTCGAAGTCGAACAGGATCAGGGCGCTCATTTACGGGTAGCCATCAGATAGTTGACCGAGGTGTCGGCCGACAGCGTGTAGATCTGGGTGATCGGGTTGTAATCCATGCCGCGCATGCTGATCGGCTCGAGGCTCGCGGCGCGAGCCGCCGCCGACAGTTCGCTGGGCTTGATGAACTGGTCGTAGCTGTGGGTGCCGCGCGGCAACAGGCGCAGGACGTATTCCGCGCCGACGATCGCGAACAGGAATGCCTTGGCGTTACGGTTCAGCGTCGAAAAGAACACCCAGCCGCCCGGTTTGACGAGCGTCGAGCAGGCGCGCACGATCGACGCCGGGTCCGGCACGTGTTCCAGCATTTCCATGCAGGTGACCACGTCGTACTGGCCGGGCTGTTCCGCGGCCAGTTCTTCCACCGGCACGTTGCGGTATTCGACCTTCACGCCCGATTCCAGGCCGTGCAGGCGGGCGACCTTCAGCGACTTGTCGGCCAGGTCGATGCCGGTGACATCCGCGCCGCCGCGGGCCATCGCTTCCGACAGGATGCCGCCGCCGCACCCGACATCCAGCACTTTTTTGCCGGCGAGGCTGCCGGCGGACTCCTGAATCCACTCCAGCCGCAGCGGATTGATGGCGTGCAGAGGCTTGAACTCGCTTTCGGGGTCCCACCAGCGGCTGGCCAGGGCGCTGAACTTGTCCAGTTCGGCCTGGTCGGCGTTGACGGCGGGGCGGGCGGAGTCGTGAATTTGCGTGGTCATGGGCGGTCCAGCGAAAAGCGACGCTATATATAGAGAGGGGGCCGTCGCGCAAAGGCGGGGAGGAAACACGCCATTGCACCGTATTGGTGCAAGACGGACGAAAAAAAGGGCCTCGCTATGCGAGGCCCTTTATTGTAGCTAGTCCGGCAATTACTTGCGGCTACCCACGATTTCGATTTCAACGCGACGGTTTTGGGCGCGGCCCTCTTTCGTCTTGTTGGAAGCGATCGGGTTCGACTCGCCCTTGCCTTCCGTATAGATACGGTTGGGGTCGATACCCTTGCTGACCAGGTAGGTCTTGACCGAAGCGGCGCGGCGCTCGGACAGCTTCTGGTTGTAGGCGTCAGTACCGATGGAGTCGGTGTGGCCAACAGCAATGATGGTTTCCAGCTCGATACCGCGAGCTTGCTGGGCGACTTGATCCAGCAGCTGACGGCCTTCGGGCTTCAGGGTCGACTTGTCGAAGTCGAAGAACGTGTCAGCATTGAACACGACCTTTGCCGCCATCGGGGCCGGCTTCGCCTTCTGTTGTGCAACCGGGACACCGTCGCAACCGGGGATACCGGTGGCAGGGGTCCAGAAAGCATCGCGCCAGCACAGTTCGTTCGTACCGTTTTTCCAAACGTTACCGAACGGGTTGCGCCAGTTGTCCACGGTTTGCGCGGAAGCTACACCAGAGGCCGTGACGGCGGCGAAGGCGAGCGCCAGAGCGAATTTGGAGGGTTTGTTCATGTTTCTCCTCGTTGAGCTTGAAGCTGGATAAGTGACTCGCAGCGAACCCCCGCCGCATATCAGGAAAACGGGGCCAGTATAGCAACGCCAAGAGCTGGTTCAAAGGAATAGCTACTGGGTTTCCTGCGTGCTGGAAACAATCTTAAGGCATTTGGGGGGCTTTGGCTTCCCTGGACAGGCGCATTAACGCTGGATACGACGTTTTCGGCGCTCCATCGGTTTTCCATGTTGGTTTTTGACAACAAGGCCATTGGGCGCGGCCCGACAGCCGGCCGCGGCATTCGGATGGCGGCACGCAGAGGCCGCTCCTCGGCCACTTCCCGCGGCCCCGCCCAACGGGATCGGAATCGAATGATAGAATTTCCTGTTTACCCGGCCCGGGTTCCTCCTTACACGATTCTGTCGTTATATATATGGATTCCTTTGCCAAGGAGACGCTTCCGGTTTCGCTGGAAGAAGAGATGCGCCGCAGTTACCTCGATTACGCGATGAGCGTGATCGTTGGGCGGGCGCTACCGGATGTGCGGGACGGGCTGAAACCCGTCCACCGGCGCGTGCTCTACGCGATGCATGAACTGAACAACGATTGGAATCGCGCCTACAAGAAGTCGGCGCGTATCGTCGGGGACGTCATCGGTAAGTACCACCCCCACGGCGACCAGTCCGTCTATGACACCATCGTCCGCATGGCGCAGGATTTCTCCATGCGCTACATGCTGGTCGACGGCCAGGGCAACTTCGGCTCGATCGACGGCGATAACGCCGCGGCGATGCGCTATACCGAAATCCGCCTGGCCAAGATCGCTCACGAACTGCTGGCCGACATCGACCAGGAAACGGTGGACTTCGGCCCCAACTACGATGGCAGCGAGCAAGAGCCGCTGCTGTTGCCGTCGCGCCTGCCCAACCTGCTGGTCAACGGCAGCTCGGGCATCGCGGTGGGCATGGCCACCAACATTCCGCCGCACAACCTCCAGGAAGTGGTCGACGGCTGCCTGTACTGCCTGCGCAATCCGGCCTGCACGGTCGATGAGCTCATCGAGCTCATCCCGGCGCCGGACTTCCCCACGGGCGGCATCATCTACGGCATGTCCGGCGTGCGCGAAGGCTATCGCACCGGTCGCGGCCGCGTCATCATGCGCGCCAAGACCCACTTCGAAGACATGGAGAAGGGTAATCGCCAGGCGATCGTCATCGACGCGATTCCCTACCAGGTCAACAAGAAGACCCTGCAGGAACGCATCGCCGAACTCGTCAACGACAAGAAGATCGAAGGCATCTCCGATATTCGCGACGAGTCCGACAAGGACGGCATGCGCCTGGTCATCGAGCTCAAGCGCGGCGAGGTTCCCGAGGTTGTCCTGAACAACCTGTACAAGAATACGCAGCTGCAAGACACCTTCGGGATGAACCTGGTGGCGCTGGTCGACGGCCAGCCCCGCCTGCTCAACCTGAAGCAGATGATCGACTACTTCCTGCAGCACCGCCGCGAAGTGGTCACGCGCCGCACGGTGTTCCAGCTGCGCAAGGCCCGCGAACGCGGCCATGTGCTGGAAGGCCTGGCCGTCGCACTGGCCAACATCGACGATTTCATCACGATCATCAAGGCCGCGCCGACGCCTCCCGTCGCCCGCCAGGAATTGATGGCCAAGTCGTGGGACTCGTCGCTGGTGCGCGACATGCTGTCGCGTGCAGACGGCGATACGCCGGGAGGCCGTTCGGCCTTCCGTCCGGACGACCTGGACGCCGAGTTCGGCCTGCAGGGCGACGGCATGTACCGCCTGAGCGATACGCAGGCTCAGGAAATCCTGAACATGCGCCTGCAACGCCTGACCGGGCTGGAGCAGGACAAGATCGTCGGCGAATACAAGGACATCATGTCCACCATCGCCGATTTGCTCGACATCCTGGCGCGCCCCGAGCGCATCACGACGATCATCTCCGACGAGCTGCAAGCGATCAAGGCCGAATTCTCGACCGGCGTGAAGGACTCGCGCCGTTCGGAAATCGAGATGAACGCGACCGAGCTCGACACCGAAGACCTGATCACGCCCACCGACATGGTCGTGACCCTGTCGCACGGCGGCTACATCAAGAGCCAGCCCCTGTCCGAGTACCGCTCGCAAAAGCGCGGCGGACGCGGCAAGCAGGCGACGGCGATGAAGGAAAACGACTGGATCGACCAGTTGTTCATCGCCAACACGCACGACTTCCTGCTGTGCTTCTCCAACCGCGGCCGCGTGTACTGGCTGAAGGTCTGGGAAGTGCCTCAAGGCACGCGCAACTCGCGCGGCAAGCCTATCGTCAACATGTTCCCGCTGGCTGACGGCGAGAAAGTCACGGTGGTGCTGCCGGTCAAGGAGTTCAGCGAAGACCATTTCGTCTTCATGGCGACGACGCGCGGCACGGTCAAGAAGACCCCGCTGTCCGACTTCTCCAACCCGCGCAAGGCCGGCATCATCGCCGTCGACCTTGACGATGGCGACTACCTGATCGGCGCCGACCTGACCGACGGCAAGCATGACGTCATGCTGTTCTCGGATTCCGGCAAGGCCGTCCGCTTCGACGAAAACGACGTGCGTCCGATGGGCCGCAACGCCCGCGGCGTGCGCGGCATGATGCTCGAGGAAACGCAGACCGTCATCGCGCTGCTGGTTGCCGGCGACGAAACGCAGACCGTGCTGACCGCTACCGAGAACGGTTACGGCAAGCGCACGCCGATCGGCGAATACACGCGCCATGGCCGTGGTACGAAGGGCATGATCGCCATCCAGACCAGTTCGCGCAACGGCAAGGTCGTGGGTGCGGTGCTGGTCAACCCGACCGACGAGATCATGCTGATCACCACCGGTGGCGTGCTGGTGCGCACCCGTGTCGCGGAAATTCGCGAAATGGGCCGCGCGACACAAGGCGTCACGCTGATCAACGTTGACGACGGCAGCACGCTGTCCGGCGTCCGTCGTGTCGTGGAAAGCGATGCGGACGACGACGGCGAACTGGGCGAAGAGGGCCCGGACGAAGGCGGCGACGGCAGCAACGATGACGCGCAAGCGACGGATTCGACGGAACCTACGGAGCAATAATGGCCCGCCCCTGGAACTTCTCGGCAGGCCCCTCGGCCTTGCCCGAGGTGGTATTGCAGCAAGCAGCAGCTGAGATGCTGGATTGGCACGGAAGCGGCATGTCCGTGATGGAAATGAGCCATCGCGGCAAGCATTTCGTGCAGATCTGCGACGAAGCGGAATCGGATCTGCGTGATCTGCTGGGCTTGCCCGCCGATTACGCCGTCATGTTCATGCAAGGCGGGGGTTCCGGGGAAAACGCCATCGTTCCCATGAATCTGATGGGGCGCCGCAGCACGCCGGCTGCCGACTTCGTCGTGACGGGCCATTGGTCCAAGCGTTCGTACAAGGAAGCCGGCCGCTACGGCAGCGCCCAAGTGGCGGCAAGCAGCGAGCAGGCCATCCAGCTGGATGGCCGCGAGCAGGGGCCGCTGACCTGGGTGCCGCCGGTCGACACCTGGAAGGTGCGTCCGGAGTCCGCTTATCTGCACCTGTGCAGCAACGAAACCATCGGCGGCGTCGAGTTCATGGACTGGCCCGACACCGCCGCGCTGGGTGCGCCCGATGTGCCGCTGGTCGTCGACGCGTCCTCGCATTTTCTGTCGCGTCCCATGGACGTGACGCGCTGCGGCATGATGTATGCCGGCGCGCAAAAGAACGCGGGTCCGGCAGGCGTGACCATGGTCATCGCCCGCCGCGACCTGATCGGCCATGCCTTGCCGATCTGCCCGTCGGCCTTCGACTACGCCAACGTGGCGGCCGAGCATTCGCGCTACAACACGCCGCCGACGTTCGCGATCTACATCGCGGGGCTGGTGTTCAAGTGGGTCAAGGCCAACGGCGGCGTCGCAGGCATGGACGCGGCCAACCAGGCCAAGGCCGACCTGCTGTACGGCTATCTGGACAGTTCCGGCTTCTACCGCAACCCCATTCACGCACCCGTGCGTTCACGCATGAACGTGCCGTTCGTACTGCGTGACGAGTCGCTCAACGACGCCTTCCTGCAAGGCGCCGACGCGGCTGGCCTGACGCAGTTGAAGGGGCACAAGAGCGTGGGCGGCATGCGCGCCTCCATCTACAACGCCGTGCCCCTTGCCGGGGTGTCGGCGCTGGTCGAGTATCTGAAGGAATTCGAGCGCCGCTATGGATGAAGAACTGCAGCGCAAGCTGCTTCCCTTGCGCACCCGCATCGATGCGTTGGACGCGCAGATACTCGACCTGCTGTCGCAGCGCGCGCGCGCCGCGCTGGAAGTGGGCGAGGCCAAGCATGCCGCGCAAGCCGACGGCCCGGTGTTGCGCCCCGAGCGCGAAGCCGAAGTCATCCGCCGCTTGCAGCAGCTCAACCCCGGCCCGTTTCCGAACGCCGGCGTGGCGTCGGTCTGGACCGAGATCATCTCGGCCTGCCGCGGCCTGGAACGCGGCATGACCGTCGCGTACCTGGGGCCGCAAGGCTCGTTTTCCGAACAGGCGGCGCTGGAGCATTTCGGTCATTCCGTGCAAAAGCTGCCGTGCGCCTCGTTCGACGAGGTCTTCCGCGCGGTCGAAGGCGGCCAGGCCGATGTGGGCATGGTGCCGGTGGAGAACTCCACCGAAGGCGCCGTCAACCGCAGCCTGGACTTGTTGTTGAACACGCCGCTGACGATCCTGGGTGAACGTTCGCTGGTGATTCGCCATTGCCTGATGTCGCAATCGGGCGGCATGGACGGCATCAAGGCCATTTCCGCCCATCCGCAGGCCTTGGCCCAGTGCCAGGGATGGCTGACGCGCAACTATCCCGACCTTGAGCGCGTGGCGGCCTCCAGCAATTCCGAGGCGGCGCGCGCGGCGGCGGGCGATCCGACCATCGCGGCGATCGCCGGCGAAGTGGCCGCGCCTGCCTGGAACCTGCAGGTCGTCGCGGCCGGTATCCAGGACGATCCGCACAACCGCACCCGCTTCCTGGCCATCGGCAATATCCAGCCGCTGGTCAGCGGCAAGGACAAGACCAGCCTGATCCTGGCGGTGCCGAACCGCGCGGGCGCCGTTTACGAAATGCTGGCCCCGCTGGCGGCCAACGGCGTGTCGATGACGCGCTTCGAGTCCCGCCCCGCGCGCACCGGCCAGTGGGAATATTATTTCTACGTTGATGTCCTGGGTCACCGCAACGACCCGAACGTCGAGCGCGCCCTTGCCGCCTTGCAGGCGCAGGTCGCCTACCTGAAAGTGCTGGGTTCGTACCCCGCGCCCTGAGCCCCCACACCATGACCACCGCATCCAAGCCCCTCGTTGCTCCCGCCCACGTCAGCGCCATCGCGCCGTACCAGGCGGGCAAGCCCATTGAAGAACTGGCCCGCGAGTTCGGGCTGGATCCGGCCGGCATCGTCAAGCTGGCGTCCAATGAAAACCCGCTGGGCATGCCCAAGTCGGCGCGCGCGGCCATGCTGGCCGCGGCGGAATCGCTGGCCCGCTATCCCGACCCCAACGGTTTCGACCTGAAGGCGGCACTGGCCGAACGCTACGGCGTGCCGATGAGCTGGATCACGCTGGGCAACGGCTCGAACGACATCCTGGAAATCGCCGCGCTGGCCTTGCTGGAGCCGGGCGCCTCGGCGGTCTACGCGCAGCATTCGTTCGCCGTGTATCGGCTGGCCACGCAAGCGCGCGGCGCGCGCCACATCGTCGTGCCGGCGCAAGACTACGGCCATGACCTGGACGCGATGTTCGACGCGATCGCCGACGATACGCGCCTGCTGTTCATCGCCAACCCCAACAATCCGACCGGCACCTTCGTGCCGGGCGACAAGGTCGCGTCGTTCCTGGAGCGCGTGCAAGCCGCCCATGGCGACCGCGTCACCGTGGTGCTGGACGAGGCCTACAACGAGTATCTGGATCCGGAACACCGCTTCGACAGCACCGCGCTGGTCCGCCGGTTCCCGAACCTGATCGTCTCGCGCACGTTCTCCAAGGCTTACGGCCTGGCGGGCCTGCGCGTGGGCTTTTCGGTGGCGCAGCCGCCCCTGACCGATCTGCTGAACCGCGTGCGCCAGCCGTTCAACGTCAATACGCTGGCCCAGGCAGCGGCCATCGCCGCGCTGGGCGATGCCGCCTACCTGGAAGAGGCGTATGCCTCGAACAAGTCGGGCAAGGCGCAATTGTGCGAGGCGTTCGACCGCTTGAAGCTGCGCTATGTGCCCAGCTACGGCAATTTCGTGCTGGTGCATGTAGGCGACGCACCGCGCATCAATCTGGAACTGCTCAAACGCGGGGTGATCGTGCGCCCGGTGGCCGGAGACGGCCTGCCTGAATGGCTGCGCGTGTCTATCGGCCTGCCGCAAGAGAACACCCGCTTCATCGACGCCCTGACCGCCATCCTGTCCGCATGAACGACGCGTTACCTTCTACCGATCAGGGGGCCGCTGGCCCCCTGATTCCTGTACTGGCCGTCGTGGGCGTCGGCCTGATCGGCGGATCCTTCGCAGCGGCCTTGCGCCAGGCCGGGCAAGTGGGCCGGGTGCTGGGCGTGGGGCGCAATGCGACATCGCTGGCGCGCGCGGTCGAGCTCGGCTTGATCGACGAGGCCGTCAGCGCGGAAGACGCCGCGGCCCGCGCCGATTTGATCTTGCTGTCCACGCCCGTCGGCGGGCTGAAGAACGTGCTGGCGCGGATGCTGCCGCATCTGGGCGCCAGGGCGGTGCTGACCGACGCAGGCAGCACCAAAGCCGAGGTCGTCGAGGCGGCGCGCGAGGCGCTGGGCGGCAATATCGGGCGTTTTGTGCCGGGGCATCCCATTGCGGGCGCCGAACGCACCGGGCCGGAGGCCGCCGATCCCGGGCTGTACCGCGGGCGCACCGTCATTCTGACGCCGCTCGCCCAGAACAGCGCGACGTCGGCCGATCTGGTGCGCCGCGCCTGGGAGGCGTGCGGCGCCAGCGTGATCGACATGGACGCCGGCGCGCACGATCGTCTGCTGGCATCGGTCAGCCATCTGCCTCACCTGTTGTCTGCGGTCTACATGGAGCAGGTGGCTACGGCCGCCGACGCCCGGACCCGCCTGGATCTGGCCGGCAGCGGTTTTCGTGATTTCACGCGCATCGCGGCGGGTTCGCCGGAGATGTGGCGCGATATCTTCCTATCCAATCGCGATGCGATGCTGGCCGAGCTTGCCGATGTGCGCGCCGTGCTGGATCGCGCCGAACGCGCGATCGCCGAGGGCGACGACGCGGTTTTGCTGGCGCTGCTGGAAACCGCGGCCCAGGCGCGCCGCAACTGGCGCAAGGAGTAGTCGACATGGGCGCTTTGCCATATCTGGACCTGCCGCGCGTGCGGCAAGCGCAGGGCGTGATCGCCTTGCCGGGTTCCAAGAGCATTTCCAACCGCGTGCTGCTGCTGTCGGCGATTGCCGAGGGCACGACCGTCATCACCGGCCTGCTGGATTCCGACGATACGCGCGTCATGCTGGCCGCATTGCGCCAGTTGGGCGTGCAGGTGTCAGACCTTGAGGCCGGCCGAGTCACCGTCGAGGGCGTGCGCCGTTTTCCGGTGGAAAGCGCGGACCTCTTCATGGGCAACGCCGGTACGGCGATTCGCCCGCTGACGGCCGCGCTGGCCCTCATGGGCGGCGACTACCGGTTGTCGGGCGTGCCGCGCATGCACGAACGGCCCATCGGTGACCTGGCGGACGCCTTGAACGCGCTGGGCGCGCGGATCGACTATCTGGGCCAACCGGGCTATCCGCCGCTGCATATCGGCCGCGGCGAGATCGCGGCTGATGCCGTGACGCGCGTGCAGGGCTCGGTGTCCAGCCAGTTCCTGACGGCCTTGCTCCTGGCTGCGCCTTTGCAGGCCGGCCGCAGCGGCAAGCCCGTCACCATCGAAGTGGTGGGCGAGCTGATCTCCAAGCCCTATATCGAAATCACGCTGAACCTGATGGCGCGCTTCGGCGTTCAGGTTCGTCGCGACGGCTGGAGCCGCTTCGTGATCGACGGCGGCGCGGCTTACCGCAGCCCCGGCCAGATCGCGGTGGAGGGCGATGCCTCCACGGCATCCTATTTCCTGGCGCTGGGCGCGATCGGCGGCGGCCCCTTGCGCGTGACCGGCGTGGGCGCCGACAGCATCCAGGGCGACGTCGCATTCGCCGACACGCTGGCGCACATGGGCGCCAAGGTGGCCTACGGCCCGGACTGGATCGAAGTGACCGGCGTCCGGGTGGCCGACGGCGCGCGCCTGAAGGCGTTCGACACCGATTTCAACCTGATCCCCGATGCCGCGATGACCGCCGCGGCGCTGGCCCTGTACGCCGACGGCCCGTGCCGCTTGCGCAACATCGGCAGCTGGCGCGTAAAGGAAACCGACCGCATCCACGCCATGCAGACCGAGCTGGAAAAGCTGGGTGCGCTGGTGGAATCGGGGCCGGATTGGCTGCGCGTCATCCCGCCGGCGCAGGACGCTTGGCGCGACGCGCACATCGGCACCTGGGACGACCATCGCATGGCCATGTGCTTCTCGCTGGCGGCCTTCGGCCCGGCGGCGGTCCGAATTCTGGATCCGGGTTGCGTCAGCAAGACGTTCCCGGGTTACTTTGATGTCTACGCGGGCCTGGTGTCGGCCTAGCGCAAATTTCCATGACTTTGACTTCTTCTACTGACTCCCCTCTGGCCGCCGTTATCACGATCGACGGCCCCACCGCTTCGGGCAAGGGCACCGTGGCGCATCGCGTCGCCAAGGCGTTGGGCTGGGACGTGCTGGACAGCGGAGCGCTGTACCGCCTGACCGCCCTGGCGGCCCTCAAGCAGGGCGTTCCCGCCGACGACGAGCCGGGCGTGGCCCGGGTAGCCGAAACGCTGGACGTGCGCTTCGACGGCCCCCACGTGTACCTGGAAGGCGTTGACGTCGGCCACGACATCCGCCGCGAGGAAGTGGGCAATTTCGCGTCCCGCGTGGCCGCGTTCCCTGGCGTGCGCCAGGCGCTTTTAGAGCGCCAACGCGCTTTCCGCGTGGCTCCCGGGCTGGTGGCGGACGGCCGCGACATGGGCACAGTGGTGTTCCCGGATGCATCCCTCAAGGTGTTCCTGGTTGCCGACGTGGTCGCCCGGGCGGAGAGGCGCCGTAAGCAGTTGATCGAAAAGGGAATTTCTGCTAATCTAGATGACCTTCTACGCGACATGCGCGAGCGGGACGCCCGTGATACCGAACGGGCGACTGCGCCGCTTGCTCCCGCAGCAGATGCACACGTGCTGGATTCGTCTGAATTGACGATTGCAGAGACGGTGCAGGCAATACTGGATTTTTGGCAGCAAGCACAGACAAAAGCACAAGCGAAAGCACAAGCGAAAGCCTAGGCAAAAGCCTGAAAGCTGCACCCGCCAGACCCACGTTGATTTTTTGATTAGGCCCTGTTCTTGCCAGGCGCAACCCCCACGGGACACCCCGCAGGGCAAACCGGCAGACAGGTATTTTGACTCCACTGTGGCGGGCAATCCGCTGCGGTGTGTTCTTAACGGCCATTTCGGCCCAATGGATTTCAACCCCATGTCTTCCGTTTCCACTACCGCCACCGGCGGCGAAAGTTTCGCCGACCTTTTCGCACAAAGCCTCAAGAGCCAGGACATGAAGTCCGGCGAGGTCATCAGCGCCGAAGTCGTGCGCGTCGACCATAATTTCGTCGTCGTCAACGCCGGCCTGAAGTCCGAAGCGCTGATCCCCCTGGAAGAGTTCCTGAACGACCAGGGCGAGCTCGAAGTGCAACCTGGCGATTTCGTCTCGGTGGCCATCGATTCCCTGGAAAACGGCTACGGCGACACCATCCTGTCGCGTGACCGCGCCAAGCGCCTGTCGGCCTGGCTGCAGCTGGAAAAGGCCCTGGAAAACGGCGAACTGGTTACCGGCACCATCACCGGCAAGGTGAAGGGCGGCCTGACCGTCATGACCAACGGCATCCGCGCGTTCCTGCCGGGTTCGCTGGTGGATCTGCGTCCGGTCAAGGACACCACCCCGTACGAAGGCAAGACCCTCGAATTCAAGGTCATCAAGCTCGACCGCAAGCGCAACAACGTTGTGCTGTCGCGTCGCCAGGTGCTGGAAGCCAGCATGGGCGAAGAGCGTCAAAAGCTGCTCGAAACCCTGCACGAAGGTGCCGTGGTCAAGGGCGTGGTCAAGAACATCACCGATTACGGCGCGTTCGTTGACCTGGGCGGTATCGACGGCCTGCTGCACATCACCGACATGGCATGGCGTCGCGTGCGTCACCCGTCCGAAGTCCTGCAAGTGGGTCAAGAAGTCGAAGCCAAGGTCCTCAAGTTCGACCAGGAAAAGAGCCGCGTCTCGCTGGGCGTCAAGCAGCTGGGCGAAGATCCGTGGGTGGGTCTGGCTCGCCGCTACCCGCAAGGCACCCGCCTGTTCGGTAAGGTCACGAACCTGACCGACTACGGCGCGTTCGTCGAAGTCGAAGCCGGCATCGAAGGCCTGGTTCACGTCTCCGAAATGGACTGGACCAACAAGAACGTCGACCCGCGCAAGGTTGTTACCCTGGGCGAAGAAGTCGAAGTCATGGTCCTGGAAATCGACGAAGACCGTCGTCGCATCTCGCTGGGCATGAAGCAGTGCCGTCAGAACCCGTGGGAAGAGTTCGCTACGAACTTCAAGCGCGGCGACAAGGTCCGCGGCGCCATCAAGTCGATCACCGACTTCGGCGTGTTCGTCGGTCTGCCTGGCGGCATCGACGGCCTGGTTCACCTGTCCGACCTGTCGTGGACGGAAACGGGCGAAGAAGCCGTGCGCAACTTCAAGAAGGGCGACGAGATCGAAGCCGTGGTTCTGGGCATCGATACCGACAAGGAACGCATCTCGCTGGGCATCAAGCAGCTGGAAGGCGACCCCTTCAACAACTTCGTCGCCACGTTTGACAAGGGCGCCGTTGTTCCGGGCACCATCAAGTCCGTTGAAGCCAAGGGCGCTGTTGTTACGCTGTCCGTGGACGTTGAAGGCTACCTGCGCGCTTCCGAGATCTCCTCGGGCCGCGTTGAAGATGCCACCACCGTTCTGAACGCCGGCGAAAACATCGAAGCCATGATCGTCAACATCGACCGCAAGACGCGTTCGATCCAACTGTCGATCAAGGCCCGTGACAACGCCGAGACCGCCGACACGATCCAGCGCATGTCCGACGCCAGCGCTTCGTCCGGCACCACCAACCTCGGCGCGCTGCTGAAGGCCAAGCTGGACCAACAGCGCAACGACGGTTAATTCGTGACCAAGTCGGAGCTGATCGCCGCCTTGGCGGCCCGCTATCCTCAGCTGGCCGCCCGAGACACCGATTACGCGGTCAAGACCGTGCTGGATGCGATGACCCAGGCCCTGGCCTCGGGTCAGCGCATCGAGATCCGCGGTTTTGGCAGCTTCTCGTTGTCGCAGCGGTCTCCCCGAATCGGCCGCAATCCGAAATCTGGCGAACAAGTGCTGGTGCCTGGCAAACAGGTGCCGCATTTCAAGGCGGGCAAGGAATTGCGTGAACGGGTAGATCTGGTCGGCGGCAATGACGAGGACGCTCAATCTTCTGGATCGAGTGAACCGATGCCGTCCATGGCAAGCTTGCACGCCATGCACTGACGGCTCGGCGTAAAGGCTGCCTACGGGCAGATCGGACCGAGAACAGGCCCCTTGAGAAATCAAGGGGCTTTGTTTTTTCCGATCGGTCGAGTGCCCGTCCGGCGCCCCGCGGGGATTTTTTTTCCTTGCTGCTTTGCGGCGTCGCTTACAATTGACAGTCTTGAATTCTCTGGAGCATGCGTCATGCGCTATCTCGTCTGGGCCCTGCGATTGCTCGTGTTTATTGCGGTATTGATGTTCGCCTTGAAGAACACCGATCCGGTTGCCGTGAAGTTCTATGCGGACTACGTCGTGCAAGACGTGCCATTGATCGTTGTGATGCTGGTCGTATTCGTGGCCGGCGCCCTGTTTGGCCTGTTGCTGACCGTGCCCGCCGCCATGCGCCGCCGCCGCGAAGCCATGCGCTTGCGCCGCGAGCTGGACCGTGTCCAGGCTGCCGTCAACGGCACCACGCCTGTCGTGCCGCCGGAAGCCGTCGCGCCGATGTCGCCGCTGTGACGGCGCGCCGTCCGCCGCACGCCCCTTTTTCGCACTGAATTACCGCAAGAGCCCGAACAGTGGATTTTGAACCTTGGTGGTTGATTTTCGTGCCGGTGTTGTTTGCGCTCGGCTGGTTGGCCGCGCGTTTCGACATCCGGCAGATGCTTCGGGAAACCCGCAGCCTGCCCGATTCGTATTTCCGCGGGCTGAACTTCCTGCTGAACGAACAGCCGGACCGCGCGATCGACGCGTTCGTCGAAGTCGCCAAGCTGGACCCCGAGACGACCGAGCTGCACTTTGCGCTGGGCAGCCTTTTCCGCCGCCGCGGCGAAATGGAACGCGCCATCCGCGTGCATCAAAGCTTGCTGAGCCGGTCCGATTTGCCTGCCGCCGAGCGCGAACACGCGCAGCATGAACTGGCGCAGGACTTCCTCAAGGCCGGCATGCTGGACCGCGCGGAAAGTGGCTTCGAACAGCTCAAGGACACCCGCTACGCGCTGCCGGCCCTGCGTTCGCTGATCCGCATCTTCGAATCCGAACACGATTGGCCGCGCGCCATCGAAGCGGTCAAGACGCTGCAAGGCCTGGTCGACGAGCCGGTGCCCCAGATCGTGCATTATTACTGCGAGCAGGCGCAGACCGCCCTGACCGCGAAGCCGGCCGACGTGGATGCCGCGCACAAGGCGCTTGACGCCGCCGACCACGCCCTGTCGACGACCGATGCGTCGTTGAGCAAGGGGGCGATGGTGCGTACGGCCGTGCTGCGCGCCCGCCTGGCCCTGATGGAACAGGATCCCAAGCGCGAGCGGCTGTACCTGGAGTCGGTGATGACCGACGCGCCGGAATACGCAGGCCTGGTGGCCGAACAGCTGCTGGCCAACTACCGTGCCGCCGGCCAGGTCGAAGCGGGGCTGGAATTCCTGCAAAAGCAATATCAGCGCCACGCGTCGCTGGATCTTTTCAATGTGGTGTTCCGCGAGTTGCGCGTGCAGCAGGGCTCGGCCGTCGCCTGGGCGTTCGCGCGCGGCGCGCTGCGCAGTCATCCGTCCCTGTTGGGGCTGGACCGCCTGCTGGAAGCCGAACTGGCCAGTCCGGAAGCCGGCGTCACCGAACAGGGCCCGGTACCCGGGGCGGACCTGACGCTGCTGCGCAGCCTGATCCACAAGCATACGCAACGGCTGGACCGCTATGCGTGCCGCAGTTGCGGTTTTCAAGCGCGTCGCTTTTACTGGCAATGTCCCGGCTGCAACGCCTGGGAAACCTATGCGCCGCGCCGCCTGGAAGAACTTGAATGAAGCCTTTCCCCGCCGAAGCCATTTCGCGTAGCCGCGTTCTCGTGGTGGGCGATGTGATGCTGGACCGTTATTGGTTCGGTGAAGTCGAACGTATTTCGCCGGAAGCGCCGGTGCCCGTGGTGCGCGTCGCGCGCCGCGAAGACCGCCTGGGCGGGGCAGCCAACGTGGCCCGCAACGTCGCGGCGCTGGGTGGCCAGGTGACGCTGGTGGGCGTGCTGGGCGCGGACGAGGCGGGCGACAGCATCCGCCGCCTGTCGGCCGAAGCCGGCATTCAGGCCGACCTGATCGCCGACCCGTCCCTGCACACTACGCTGAAGATGCGGGTGCTGGGCCGCCAGCAGCAGTTGCTGCGCGTGGATTTCGAACAGCACCCTGAACAGGCCGCGCTGGACGGCGTGGACGCCGCGCTGGCCCGCCATCTGGCCAACCACGACATCGTCGTGCTGTCCGACTACGCCAAGGGCGTGTTGACTCGCGTCGAATCGCTGCTGGCCATGGCGCGCCATGCGGGCATTCCGGTGCTGGTGGACCCCAAGGGCGACGACTACGCGCGCTATCGCGGCGCGACGCTGGTCACACCGAACCGCTCGGAAATGCAGCAGGCCGTGGGCCGCTGGAATTCCGAAGCCGAATTGACCGATCGGGCGCAACGCTTGCGCGCCGACCTGGACCTGGAGGCCTTGCTTGTGACGCGTTCCGAGCAGGGCATGACATTGTTTACCGATACGGGGCGAGACCACATCGATGCGCAAGCGCACGAAGTGTTCGACGTGTCCGGCGCGGGCGACACCGTGCTGGCGACGCTGGCGGTGTCGCGCGCCATCGGCTTGCCGTGGCCCGAAGCGATGGGCTGGGCCAACAAGGCCGGCGGCATCGCCGTGGGCAAGCTGGGCACGTCCGTCGTCACCGCAGCGGAATTGGCAGGAGAACCCTCATGATCGTCGTAACCGGAGCCGCAGGCTTCATTGGCAGCAATCTGGTGCGCGGGCTGAACCGCCGCGGCATCCAGGACATCATCGCGGTGGATGATCTGACCGAAGGCGACAAGTTCGTCAATCTGGTCGATTGCCAGATCGCCGAGTACATGGACAAGGACGATTTCCGCCGCCGCGTGGCCGACGGCAGCCTGCCCTCCGTGCGCGCCGTACTGCATCAGGGCGCGTGTTCGGACACGACTGAGCGCAACGGCCGCTACATGATGGACAACAACTACCGCGTCACGCTGGAGCTGTTCGAGTTCTGCCAGTCGCGGCGCATCCCGTTCCTGTATGCCTCGTCGGCGGCGGTGTATGGCGGCTCGTCGATCTATGTCGAGCATCCCGACAACGAAGGCCCCTTGAACGTCTACGGCTATTCCAAGCTGCTGTTCGACCAGGTGCTGCGCAAGCGCATGGACAGCCTGACGGCGCAGGTCGTGGGCCTGCGCTACTTCAATGTCTATGGGCCGCATGAGCAGCACAAGGGGCGCATGGCCTCGGTGGCGTTCCACAACATGAACCAGTTCCTGGAGCACGGCCACGTGCGCCTGTTCGCGGGCTGGGACGGCTATGTGGACGGTGGGCAAAGCCGCGACTTCATTTCGGTCGAAGACGTGGTGGCCGTGAATCTGCATTTCCTGGATCATCCGGAACAATCGGGCATTTTCAATTGCGGCACGGGCCGTGCCCAGCCGTTCAACGACGTGGCGGCGGCGGTGGTGAATACCTTGCGTGCCGAGCGCGGCGAGGCGGAACTGACGCTGGCGCAACTGGTGGAACTGGATCTGATCCGCTACATCCCGTTCCCGGACGACCTGAAAGGCCGCTATCAGAGCTACACGCAGGCGGATGTCTCGCAACTGCGCACCGCAGGTTTCTACGCGCCGATGCGCGACGTGCAAACGGGTGTGGCCGAGTACGTGCGCTATTGGCGCGCGCGCCGATAAGCGCTTATAAGCGCCCATAAGCGTCGATGAAAGCAAGCATTGCCTGAGCCGGCCCGGCACCGCCCGGTCCGGCTAGGAAAACCACCGTTCCGGTGGTTTTTTTTCGCCCTCCGTACTTGCCGGGGTGGATCTTTCCGTTCACCGGGGCCCTGGATAACGGGGCGGGTGGCCATGATTCAGGGGTGGCGCGACAACCGTTGCGCCCGTTCGTTCAGGAGACTCTCATGAATCCATTGCATCCCTCGACGTCTACCCGGCCCGGCGCTTGCCCGGCACAGCGGCTGCCGTGCCGGCCGCTCCGGTCCGCATTCCCCCGGCGCGTGCCGCGCGGGCTGCGCCGGGCATTCGGCGCGCTGCTGGTGACGGCGGGGCTGGGCATCGCGGGGCCGGCCCACGCGCTGGATGTCAACCAGGCCAGCGCGCAGCAACTTGAAGGCATTCGGGGCATCGGTCCGCGCACCGCCGAGATCATCGTGGGTGAACGGGACCGCGGCGGCAAGTTCGACTCGTTTGAAGATCTTGCTGAGCGTGTGCGGGGCATCGGCCTGAAAAAGGCGCAGGCCTTGGAATCGGCCGGTCTGCAGATCGGGGTGGGCACGGCGGCGTCCGTCAAGCCCGAGGCAAAGCCGGCGGCAATCCCGGCGGCTGCGCCGCCTGCGTTGGCCGCCGGCAAGGCGGCCGCCAGACCGGCAGCCACGCCTGTCGCCAAATCCACGACTCAATCCACGGCAAAGGCCGCCGCCTTGAAGGCGCAGGCGCCGCCCAGGCCCTGAAGGGCCTGGGCGGGGAGCCCCTGGCGGGAGCGCGGCTTTTGGCCGCGTCCGCCGCCGGGCGGAGTTATTATCGTCCGCATGACTACTACCTACCCCACTATCGAGCAGACCGTCGGCAACACGCCGCTGGTGCGTTTGCAGCGCATTCCCGGTGCCGCGGGCGACGCGCGTGGCAACGTCATCCTGGCCAAGCTGGAAGGCAACAACCCCGCCGGTTCCGTGAAGGACCGTCCGGCCTTGTCGATGATCAAGCACGCGGAAGCGCGCGGCGACATCAAGCCGGGCGACACCTTGATCGAGGCCACCAGCGGCAATACCGGCATTGCGCTGGCCATGGCGGCCGCAATGAAGGGCTACCGCATGATCCTGATCATGCCGGACAACCTGTCGGTGGAGCGCCGGGCGGCCATGGCGGCCTATGGCGCCGAGTTGATTCTGACGCCGGCCGACAAGGGCGGCATGGAGTATGCCCGCGACCTGGCCACCGAGATGCAGGCGGACGGCAGGGGCGTGGTGCTGGACCAGTTCGCCAACCCCGACAACCCCCGCGCGCACGTGGAAACCACCGGGCCCGAACTCTGGGACCAGACCGACGGCCGCATCACGCACTTCGTCAGCGCGATGGGCACGACGGGCACCATCATGGGCGTGTCGACGTATCTGAAATCGCGCAACCCGGCGGTGCAGGTGGTGGGCGCGCAACCGGCCGAAGGCTCGCAGATTCCCGGCATCCGGAAGTGGCCCGAGGCCTACCTGCCGAAGATCTTCGACCGCAGCCGCGTGGATGCCTACGAGTCCATCGAGCAATCGGAAGCTGAAGTGATGGCGCGCCGCCTGGCCGCGGAAGAGGGCATCTTCGGCGGTATTTCGTCCGCGGGCGCGCTGGTCGCCGCCTTGCGCGTGGCGGAACGCGTCAATGACGCCACCATCGTCTTCATCGTGTGCGACCGCGGTGACCGCTACCTGTCCACGGGCGTGTTCAACTGAAAGCCTGAACGTCCTGAAAGCCCGAAAGCGGCCGGGCCACTGGCCTCGCAATGAAAAACGCCCCGTTCATCATCAACGGGGCGTTTTCATGTCCGGCAAGGTCAGGTCAACGCCTGACGCGGGCTTCGATTTCGCTGGCCAGGTCCGCCACGGACGTGGCGTAGAAGTAGCTGCGGTTGTACTTGGTCAGGGCGAAGAAGTTGGGCGTGCCGACGCGGTACTGGGCGGTGCCGCGGGCCTCTTCCACCAGATCGACCACGCCTAGCGGCTGGCTGCCCCAGCCGGTGGTGGACGCGCCTGGCAGCAGGCGCGCGCCGGCGGCGCTGAGCGTGCCCCAGCTTTGCTTGGGCTCCAGCCCGCCGTCGACCAGCGCAGTGGGATCCGCCGGCAGGGCCACCGGAGCGAACACGGGCAGGCCGCGTTGCCAGCCGTGCTGCGCCAGGAAGCTGCCCACGGACATGATGGCGTCCTGAGTATTGTTGGTCAGGTCGATATGGCCGTTGTCGTCGCCGTCCACCGCGTAATGCATGATGCTGGTCGGCATGAATTGCGGCATGCCGATGGCGCCCGCATACGAGCCGCGCGTCTCCAGGTCCAGCTTGTCTTTCATGGCCAGGGTCAGGAAGTCCGCCAACTGGCCGCGGAACATCGTGGCGCGCTCGGGCTTGTTGGGGTCGGGATAGTCGAAGGCCAGCGTCGCCAGTGCGTCCAGGACGCGGAAATTGCCCATGTTGCGGCCATACAGCGTTTCGACGCCGATGATCGACGCGATGATGGGCGCCGGCACGCCAAAGCGTTGCGCGGCCTGATTGAGCAGGTCGCGGTTCTCGTTGTAGAAGTCCACGCCCCAGCCGATGCGCTTGGGCTCGACGAAGCGCGACCGGTACGTCAGCCAGCTGCGCCAGATCTTCTTGCCCGGTGGCGAGGGCGCGATCAGGCGCGACACCGTGGCGTTGTAGCGCGACCCTTCCAGCGCCTTGACCATCGGATCGAGCGGCAGTTGGCGTTCCGCGGCCAGTTCTTCCACGAAACTGCGCACTTCCGGACGCAGCGCGCCGGTGGCGGTCAGCGTGGCGGGCGCGTCGTCCGGCAGTTCGGAGCCCGGTGTCGGCGTACTGGGCCCGATACGGATAGCGGCATTGGCTGTTGCGGCCGCGGGTTGCGCGGCAAGTGAATTAGGTGCGGTAGGAGCGGTGGTGGAGCACCCCGCCAGCAGGGCGGAAAGCGTTCCGAGTTGCAGTAATCGCCGACAGATGAACATAATCTTCCTTATGGAGACCATGTATCTTACTCACCCGGCATGCCGCTTGCATGAAATGGGCAGTTGGCATCCCGAAAGCCCGCAGAGGCTGGACGCCATCTCGGACCAGTTGCTGGCAAGCGGACTGATGCCTTATCTGGACGACCGGCAGGCGCCTCAGGCCTCGCGCCAAGACCTGCTGCGCGTGCACACTGTCCAGTACCTGGACAGTTTGCGCGAACATACGCCGGACCAAGGGTATTACCCGATAGATCCCGATACGCTGATGAATCCCCACACCTACGAAGCCGCTTTGCATGCGGCCGGCGCGGGCGTGGCGGCGGTGGATGCGGTGATGGCCGGCGAGGCCCGCACGGCGTTCTGCGCGGTGCGTCCGCCCGGCCACCATGCCTGCCGGTCGCAGGCGATGGGGTTCTGCTTCCTGAACAACGTGGCCATCGCGGCGCGCCATGCGCTGGACGTCCACGGCCTGTCGCGCGTGGCTATCGTGGACTTCGACGTGCATCACGGCAATGGCACCGAAGACGTGCTCGCCGGCGACGAGCGCGTGCTGATGTGCAGTTTTTTCCAGCACCCGTTCTTTCCCAACAGCGGCACGGAGCATCCGGCCGCCAACATGCTGAACGTGCCTGTCGCGGCTTACACGACGGGCGCCGCGGTCAAGGCGATCGTCACGGATACCTGGCTGCCCAGGCTGGAGGCCCATCGTCCGGAATTGATCCTGGTGTCGGCGGGTTTCGACGCGCACCGGGAAGACGACATGGGCCAGATGGGCCTGGTCGAGGCCGATTACGCCTGGATCACCGAGCAGCTCGTGGACGTGGCCGAACGCCACTGCCAGGGACGGATCGTCAGCACGCTGGAGGGCGGTTACAACTTGTCCGCCCTCGGCCGCAGCGTGGTTGCGCATATACGAGCGCTGGCGAAGCTGTAGAATCAGGAAAAAATTGTGCAATGCGATCCCGGCGCATCGCCGGGTCATTATTTCCATTTGGAGGCAGCGGGATGAAGGTGTTGGTACCTGTCAAGCGCGTCGTTGACTACAACGTCAAGGTGCGAGTCAAGTCGGATCAGACTGGCGTGGATATCGCCAATGTGAAGATGTCCATGAACCCCTTTGACGAAATCGCCGTCGAAGAAGCGACCCGCCTGAAGGAAAAGGGTGCCGTCGCTGAAGTCGTGGCGGTTTCTTGCGGCGTTGCGCAATGCCAGGAGACGCTGCGCACCGCCATGGCCATCGGCGCCGACCGCGGCGTGCTGGTCCAGACCGACGCCGAGCTGCAGCCGCTGGCCGTCGCCAAGCTGTTGAAGGCGCTGGTCGACAAGGAACAGCCGCAACTGGTGATCCTGGGCAAGCAAGCTATCGACGACGATGCCAACCAGACCGGCCAGATGCTGGCTGCGCTGCTGGACTGGCCGCAAGCCACGTTCGCCAGCAAGGTCGAGCTTGCCGATGGCAAGGTCACGGTCACGCGCGAAGTGGACGGCGGCCTGGAAACGCTGACGCTGAAGCTGCCGGCGATCGTCACGACCGACTTGCGCCTGAACGAGCCGCGCTACGTCACGCTGCCGAACATCATGAAGGCCAAGAAGAAGCAGTTGGACACCGTCACGCCTGAAGAATTGGGCGTTGATGCGGCTCCGCGCCTGAAGACGCTGAAGGTCAGCGAACCGCCCGCCCGCAAGGCCGGCATCAAGGTGGCGGACGTTGCAGCCCTGGTGGACAAACTCAAGAACGAAGCGAAGGTGGTCTGAACATGACGACGCTGGTTATTGCCGAACACGATAACGCCCAGTTGAAGGGCGCAACCCTGAACGCCGTCGCCGCCGCCGCCAAGATCGGAGGCGACGTGCACGTGCTGGTCGCCGGCGCCAACGCGCGCGCCGTGGCCGACCAGGCCGCGGCCGCCGCAGGCGTGGCCAAGGTCCTGTTGGCCGACGCGCCGCAACTGGCCGACGGCCTGGCGGAAAACGTCGCCGCGCAGGTGCTGGCCGTGGCTTCCAGCTACAGCCACATCCTGTTCCCTGCTACCGCCTCGGGCAAGAACGTGGCGCCGCGCGTCGCGGCCAAGCTCGATGTGGCGCAGATCTCGGACATCATTGGCGTGGAATCCGCCGACACGTTCCTGCGTCCGATCTACGCGGGCAACGCCATTGCCACCGTGCAATCGGCCGACGCCGTGAAGGTCATCACCGTGCGCACGACGGGCTTTGACGCCGTCGCCGCGCAAGGTGGCTCGGCCGCCGTGGAAGCCATCACCGCCGTGGCCGATTCGGGCCTGTCCACGTTCGTGGGCCGGGAAGTCGCCAAGAGCGACCGTCCGGAACTGGCCGGCGCACGCGTGGTGGTGTCGGGCGGTCGCGGTCTGGGCAGCGCCGAAAACTTCAAGATCCTGGATCCGCTGGCCGACAAGCTGGGCGCCGCACTGGGCGCTTCGCGCGCCGCGGTCGACGCCGGCTACGCGCCGAACGACTGGCAGGTTGGCCAGACGGGCAAGATTGTTGCACCGCAACTTTACGTGGCGGTGGGTATCTCGGGTGCCATCCAGCATTTGGCCGGCATGAAGGATTCCAAGGTCATCGTCGCGATTAATAAAGACGCCGAAGCGCCGATTTTCGGCGTGGCCGATTATGGTCTGGTGGGCGATTTGTTCCAGGTCGTACCCGAACTGACTGGCGCGCTGTAAGCCGCCTGTGCAAGCAGTTTGAAAGCCCGCGGATGTCACGTCCGCGGGCTTTTTCTTGTTCCCGATAATCTGCGTCCGTCTCGTCTGGTCGTCGTATTTCTTTTGATTTTCTGAAAGATTCTGATAATGTATTCCGCGCGCAGCAGTATTGTTCGCGCACGTGCTCGACCTGTACAGAACGAAGGAGATTCGGGATGGAATGGTTCTTTGACACATTGCGTAAGTACCCTGAATTAGCGATCTTCCTGACCCTGGGATTGGGTTATTGGATCGGCGCCAAAAAGCTCTTCGGGTTTAATCTAGGCGCGGTGACGGGTACATTACTGGTGGGCGTGCTGGTCGGGCAACTCGACATCACCATCGCCCCAATTCTCAAGCAGGTGTTCTTCCTGCTTTTCCTCTTTGGTCTTGGCTACGGCGTCGGACCTCAATTCTTCCGCGGCATGAAAAGCGATGGCCTTCCCCAGGTCATTTTCGCGGTCATCATTTGCGTGATTTGCTTGCTGGTCACTTGGGGGACCGCCGTGGGCTTCGGCTTTGACGCCGGCACCGGTGCCGGCCTGTTGTCAGGCGCGCAGACCATTTCCGCGGTGATGGGCGTGGCGACCGACACGATCAATGGCCTGAGCGTGGACGCGGCCACCAAGAAGCAATGGATCGACAGCATTCCGGTCGCCTATGCCGTCTGCTATATCTTCGGCACGGTGGGCAGCGCATGGCTGCTGGCCTCGCTGGGTCCGAAGCTGATGGGCGTGGACATCGTGAAGGAGTGCAAGGATTACGAAGCCAAGATGTCCGGGGCGTCGGATTCCATGGAACTGTCCGGCTACCGCAAGTTCACGGCGCGCGCGTATCGCCTGGACAACACCGAGCACGTGGGCAAGACCGTCGGCGATCTGGAGTCGAAGTTCGTCGAAGCCCGCGTCTTCGTGGAGCGGATCCGCCGCGGCGACCAGGTCCTGGACAATGATTCGGCCACCGTGCTGGAAGCGGGCGACGTCCTGTGCGTGACCGGCCGGCACGACGCGCTGGTCCTGCAGGCCTCCGGCATCATCGGCACCGAAGTCGAAGACCGCGACTTGCTGAGCCTGCCCGCGGAGGTTGTCGAGGTGGTGCTGACCAATAAGAACGTGGCTGGCAAGACGCTCAAGGAACTCGCGGAAAACGAGACCGTGCGCCAATTGGGCCGGGGCGTGTTCTTGCGCAAGGTGGTGCGTGGCGGCCACGAGATGCCGGTCAATTGGGGCCTGAAACTGGATCGCGGCGACCGTCTTTTCGTCCTTGGCGCCAAGCGCGACGTCGAGCGGGTGATAGACAAGCTGGGCTATGTCGACCGCGCCACCAATCAGACCGACATGGTGTTCGTGGGCTTCGGCATCTTGCTGGGCGGCTTGTTCGGCACCCTCGTGCTGACTGTCGGCGGCATCCCCATCACGTTGTCGACCTCGGGCGGCGCGCTGATCTCCGGCCTGATCTTCGGCTATCTGCGATCGGTGCATCCCACCTTCGGCCGCGTGCCGGAACCCGTGCACTGGTTCCTGACATCGGTCGGGTTGACCGCCTTTGTGGCGGTGGTCGGCATCACGTCCGGACCAGGCTTCGTGCAGGGCTTCCAGCAGCTTGGGGCCAAACTGTTCGTGGCCGGCATCATCGCGACCAGCGTGCCGATGATCCTGGGCGTGTATATCGCCCGCTACGTGTTCAAGTTCCATCCCGCCATCGTGCTGGGCGTCTGCGCGGGCGCCCGCACCACGACGGCTGCGATCGGCCAGATCACCGAAACGGCGAAAAGCCAGGTGCCAGCCCTGGGCTACACGGTGCCTTACGCGATCGGCAATACCCTGCTCATCATCTGGGGCATTGTCATTGTCTTGCTCATGACCTAGTGGGACGCCCGCCACGCCGCAGGGCGGGCGGGCAGCACATCGGGGCGGCGGGCGTGCCCGCCCGCGCCGCCCCGGCAAGCGCTTGTCAAAACGCAAACCAGGAGTACTGAATAATGGCTTCCACCACGCCCCTTACCGTCAGCCTGGCCTCGGCCCTGAAAACGACGCGGTCGCGCCAGCGCGACCTGGAACAGCTGTCGCCCTTCGAACTGAAGGACTATCTGATCACGCTGGCCAAAGAAAACCAGCAGACCGCCGCGTTGACCATGTTGAACGCCGGCCGGGGCAATCCCAACTGGATCGCCACCGAACCGCGCGACGCCTTCTTCCTGCTGGGCCAGTTCGCCATGAAGGAAGCGCGCCGCGTCCGCGACGACGCCATCCTGGCGGGCATGCCGGCCAAGAAGGGCTGCGCCGACCGCCTGCGCAAGTTCCTGTCCAAGCATAAAGGTGAGGACGGTTACGACTTCCTGGCCGGCGTGCTCGAGTACGGCGTGAAGATCAAGAGCTTCGACCCCGACGAGTGGATCCACGAGTTGACCGACAGCATCATCGGCGACAACTATCCCGTGCCGCCGCGCGCGCTGGTCCACATCGAACAGATCGTGCACGACTACCTGATCAAGGAAATGTGCGACGGCCGCCCGCCCAAGGGCAAGTTCGACCTGTTCCCGGTCGAGGGCGGCACGGCCGCCATGTGCTACATCTTCGATTCGCTGATGCAGAACGGCCTGCTCAAGCAGGGCGACACCATCGCGCTGTTCCTGCCGACCTTCACGCCTTATATCGAGATCGCGCACCTGGAGCGCTTCCAGTTCAAGATCGTCGCGATCAACGCCAGCAGCGTGCGCGCCGACGGCACGCACGATTGGCACTATCCGGCATCCGAAATCGCCAAGCTGGAGAACCCGAAGATCAAGCTGGCGGTCACGGTGAACCCCAGCAATCCGCCGTCCGTCGCGTTCAGCCCGGTCGAGATGAAGCAGATCGTGCGCCTGATCCGCAAGAACCCGGATCTGGTGCTGGTGACCGACGACGTCTACGGCACCTTCGTGCCGAACTTCCGTTCGCTGATGGCGGAGGTGCCGCACAACACGATCTGCGTGTATTCCTTCTCGAAGAACTTCGGCTGCACGGGCTGGCGCCTGGGCGTGATCGCCACGCACGAGAAGAACACGATGGACCGCCGCATCGCCGAACTGCCGGCGTCGTGGAAGCAGCGCCTGAACAAGCGCTATGGCGCGATGACGATGGAGCCCGAAAAGCTCAAGTTCATCGACCGCATGGTGGCCGACAGCCGTAACGTGGCGCTGAACCACACGGCGGGCCTGTCCTTGCCGCAACAGGTGCAGATGGGCTTCTTCGCGCTGTCCCACCTGCTGGACCTGAAAGACGCCTACAAGCACCTGACGATGGAGATCGTCCGGGCGCGGCGCGACTCGCTGTGGAGTGGCCTGGGCATCCCGCTGCCGCCGGAAGATCCGATGCGCGGCTGGTACTACGTGGAACTGGACTTCATGGTCTGGGCCAAGGTCATGTATGGCGACGCCTTCTGCAAGTACATGACCAGCAACTACGAACCGGTGGACTTCCTGTTCCGCCTGGCCGAGAAGTCCGGCGTGGTGCTGATGGACGGGGGCGGATTCGGCGGCCCGCCGTGGTCGATCCGCATCTCGCTGGCCAACCTGGACGACGGCGACTATGCCAAGATCGGCAAGTACATGGTCGAATGCGCGACCGAGTACGTCGAGGCATGGAAGGCATCCGAGCTGGTGCGTTCGGGCCCGACGGCAGGCAAGGGCCAGACGGTGAAGGCCGGTGCGGCCAAGCGCGTCGCCAAGAAGGCCGTGAAGAAAGGAGCCAAGACGGCGGTAAAGAAGGCGGTGAAGCAAGCGGACACCGCCGCCAAGTCGGCCAAGAAGGCTTCGGCCCGGAAGTAGGCAAACACAGGGTGACATGACCTTATGACGTGCTCAATCGGGTTTTTCAACAGCGTCCCCATCGCGGTCTTGTTCGTCACGGTGGGCTTGGGATACCTGATCGGCAAACTGAAGGTCGGGCCGATCCAGCTGGGCGGGGTGTGCGGAACACTCATCGTCGCCCTGCTGATCGGCCAGACAGGTTGCCAGATGCGCGGCGACCTGAAAGAGGTCGCGTTCGCCCTGTTCATCTTCGCCATGGGCTACTCCGGTGGCCCGCAGTTCTTCGCCAACCTCAACCGGTCCAGCCTGCGCTACATCTTGCTGCCGATCATCGAGGCCCTGCTGGTGCTGACCATCGTGCTGGCGGCCGTGCCGTTGTTCGGCCTGGACGCCGGCACGGCGGCAGGCCTGGCGGCGGGAGCGGCCACGGAATCGGCCGTGGTCGGCACGGCGGCCGAGGCGCTCAAGCACCTGGGGCTGCCGGACGCCGAGGTGCAGCGGATGGAGGCCAATATCGCCACGGCCTACACGCTGACGTATCTGGTGGGCTTGATCAGCATCGTCTTCTTCACCAGCCAGGTCGCGCCGGCGCTGTTGCGCATCAATCTGCGCGAGGCCTCCAAGGCCCTGGAGGAGAAGCTGGGCGTGGCCTCGGGCGATGAAGAAGACGTCAATCTGCCCACGTTGCCGCGGCTGGTGGGGCGCGCCCATGTGGTGAAAGACGCTGACGGCATGACGGTGGCCGACGTCGAATCGCAACTGGGCGGACGGACGGTGATCAGCCGTATCCTGCGCAATGGCGAAGCCGTCGACGCTACGCCGGAAGACACGCTGGCCACTGGCGACATCGTGGTGGTGCTGGGCGTGCGCCGCTTCGCGCTGCGTGCCGGTTCGGTGGTCGGCCCTGAAATCCAGTTGCCCGAAGCGCATGCGGACGACCTGCAACTGAGCGAGCTGGCGATCATCGTCAGCAAGAAGGCGGTCAACGGGCGCACCATGGGCGAATTGGCCAAACGGCCCGGCGCCCGCCGCGCGCGCGGCGTCTTCGTCCAATCCATCGTGCGGTCCGGCCACGTGCTGCCCTTGACGCCGGCCACCGTCGTCCAGTACGGCGATCTGGTGACTCTGGTGGGCACTGAACCGGAGCTGTCTGAAGCCGGCGCGGCCCTGGGCAACGAATTGCGCCGCAGCGGCGTGACCGATCTGGTGTTCCTGGCGTTCGGCATTCTTGCGGGGCTGATGATCGGCGCCCTGAGCGCTCGCCTGTGGGGCATCCCGGTGTCCCTGGGCAGCGGCGGCGGCGCGCTGGTCAGCGGCCTGGTCTGCGGTTGGATCAACGCCAAGCGGCCCGCTATCGGCCATATGCCGGACCACGCGGTGCAACTGCTGAAGGACCTGGGCCTGGCGGTGTTCGTGGCCTGCGTGGGCTTGTCCGCGGGGCCCGAGGCGATATCGCTGATCCGTGAGCACGGCGCCGTGCTGCCTGTGATCGGGTTGCTGGTGTCGTTGGGGCCCGCGTGCCTGTCGCTGTGGGTGGGCCACAAGATCCTGAAGATCGAGGGGCCGCTGCTGGTGGGCGCCATTGCCGGGCAACACGTCAGCACGCCCGCGATCAGCGCCATTTTGGGGTCAAGCGGCAGTTCGGTGCCGCTGTTGGGCTACACCGTGACCTACGCCATCGCCAACGTGCTGCTGCCGGTGCTGGGGCCGATCATCGTGTCATTGGCGTACCATCTGAGTTAGCGCCCGTCCGGCTACCCGCCGGACGACGCGGCGCTTGACGCATCCCGACGCGCGCAATCAGACGCGCGTATCAAGAAACGCATCCGACAACGAGGCGCCCCGCGCCTCGTTGTCCATTGCACACGGAGACACCATGCCTTACGTAACCCCGCTGCAGGACTTCCGCTTCGCCCTGACAGAACTGGCCGGACTGGACGACATCCTGAAACTGCCCGGATTCGGCGACGTCACGCCTGACCTGGTGGACGCTATCCTCGAAGAGAACGGACGCTTCGTGGAGCAGGCGGTAGCGCCTTTGAACGTGCCCGGCGACACGCAGCCGCCGGTCTGGAAGGACGGGCAGGTGACGACCACGCCGGGGTACGCCCAAGGGTTCAAGGACTATGCGGCGGGCGGCTGGCAGGGCCTGCAGCATCCGCAGGAGTGGGGCGGGCAGGGTCTGCCCAAGCTGGTCGCGGCGGCGCCCGGAGAGAACATCCAGGCGGCCAGTCTGGCGTTCTCCTTGTGTCCGATGCTGACCGACGGCGTGATCGAGGCCGTGCTGACCGTCGGTTCGGAGGCGCAGCGCAAGCAATACGTGCCCAACCTGATCGGCGGCAAATGGACCGGCACCATGAACCTGACCGAGCCGCAGGCCGGTTCGGACCTGGCCCAGGTCGCCACGCGCGCCGTCCGCCAGGACGACGGCAGCTTCCGCCTGTCGGGCCAGAAGATCTTCATCACCTACGGCGAGCACGACCTGGCCGAGAACATCATCCACCTGGTGCTGGCCCGCACGCCGGACGCGCCGGCGGGCGTGAAAGGCATTTCACTTTTCATCGTGCCCAAGTTCCTGGTCGAGACCGACGGCAGCCTGGGCAAGCGCAATGACGTCTGGTGCGCCTCGCTGGAGCACAAGCTGGGCATCCACGGCAGCCCCACGGCGGTGCTGCTGTACGGCGCCGGCAAGGGCGAGGTGGGCGAGGGCGCCGTGGGCTACCTGGTCGGCGAGTTGAACCGCGGGCTGGAATACATGTTCATCATGATGAACGCGGCCCGTTATTCCGTGGGGCAGCAGGGTATCGGCGTGTCCGAACGCGCCTACCAGCACGCGCTGGCGTACGCGCGCGAACGCGTCCAGGGACGCGCGGTGGAAGGGTCGGCGGGGCCGGTGGCCATCGTGCGGCATCCCGACGTGCAGCGCATGCTGCTGACCATGAAGGCGCTGACGGAAGCTGCTCGCGCCGTGTCTTATGTGACGGCGGCGGCGCATGACAAGGGCACGCACCATCCCGATCCCGAGCAGCGCTCGCGCAACCGGGCGTTCTACGAATACATGGTGCCCATCGTGAAGGGCTTCTCGACCGAGAGCGCGGTCGAGGTCGCGTCCCTGGGCGTGCAGGTGCACGGCGGGATGGGCTTCATCGAGGAAACCGGGGCGGCGCAGTACTACCGCGACGCCCGCATCCTGCCGATCTATGAAGGCACCACCGCGATCCAGGCCAACGATCTCGTCAGCCGCAAGACGCAGCGCGACGGCGGTGCCACGGCCTACGCCGCCATCGCCGCCATGCGCGAAACGCTGCGCGCCGTCGAAGCGGAGTCCACGCGCGCGGCTGCGGCGGAACGCGACGCGCTGCGGCTGCTTCGCGACAACCTCGATGGCGCAATCCAGGCGTACGAGGCGGGCGTGGGTTTCATCCTGGAGCAGTCGGCCGCCAACATCCGGGCGGTCTACTCCAGCAGCGTCCCGTACCTGATGCTGGCCGGCGTGGTGCATGGCGGCTGGCAGATGGCGCGCGCGGTGCTGGCTTGCCGCAAGCATCTGGCTGCCGGGTCAACCGATCCGTTCCACAAGTCGAAGATCGCGACAGGATTGTTCTACGCCGCGCACATCCTGCCGCGCGCTTTGTCCCTGTCGGCCGCCGTGCGCGCCGGGGTCGTCGCGGAGGCGTGCGGCGCCGCTTCAGATATTGCATAAGGTTATATGGCTTGCGTATTTCCCCCGCCACAGGTTTGATGGAAGAATCGTTTTACCCGCGGTAATTTCCGCACGAAACGACTTTCCCGCTGGCAGCGGTCGCGAGCCGCCGGCCCCCAACTGAATCCGCATACAGGAGACATCATGAGTCATCTACGTCTGGGCGACATCGCCCCTGATTTCGAACAGGAATCTTCGGCTGGCCCTATCCGCTTCCACGAGTATCTGGGCAACAGCTGGGGGGTGCTCTTTTCGCATCCGGCCGATTTCACGCCCGTTTGCACGACTGAACTCGGCTACACCGCCAAGCTGGCGGACGAATTCGCCAAGCGCAATGTGAAAGTGCTGGCGCTGTCGGTGGACGGCACCGATTCCCACTCGAAGTGGATCGAGGACATCAACGACACGCAGTCGACCAAGGTCAATTTCCCGATCCTGGCCGACAAGGACCGCAAGGTCTCCGAGCTCTACGACATGATCCATCCGAACGCCAATGCCACGCTGACGGTGCGCTCGGTGTTCATCGTCGACCCGAACAAGAAGGTGCGCCTGATCATCACGTATCCGGCCAGCACCGGCCGCAACTTCAACGAGATCCTGCGCGTCATCGATTCCCTGCAGCTGACCGACAGCCACAGCGTGGCCACGCCGGTCAACTGGGAAGACGGCGACGACGTGATCATCGTGCCGTCCTTGCAGGACGAAGCCGTGATCAAGCAGAAGTTCCCCAAGGGCTACAAGGCCGTGCGCCCGTACCTGCGCATCACCCCCCAGCCGAATAAGTAAATTCGGATTCCGGGGGGTAGCCCCCGGAATCCGCAGGCGGTTTTCCGCCATCCGAACCGTCGCCTTCCCATAGGGGAACGCGGCGGTTTTTCATGGTTGGGATCCGGATCCTATATGTCTGGGAGCGATGAGCAATCAAAAAATGATTCGTTCCGTTCAGAATGCCCAGCCAGCACACTTGCTTCCACATTGCCAAACACAGGGAGCAAGGGATGTCTTTCGGGAAAGCCGGTTGGTGGGCCGCTCTGGCGGCGGTGACAGTTTCGCTGGCGGCGGTCGCGCCGGCCCAGGCTCAGCAAAAGCAGACGCTGCTGAACGTCTCGTATGACCCGACGCGCGAGCTGTACCGCGCGATCGATGACGCCTTCATCAAGCAATACAAGGAAAAGGCCAACGTCGACCTGACGATCCGCCAATCGCACGGCGGCTCCGGCCGCCAGGCACGGTCGGTCATCGACGGGCTGGAAGCCGACGTGGTGACGCTGGCGCTGGCCTATGACATCGACGCCATCGCCGACAGGGGCCTGGTGCCCGAGAACTGGCAGACCCGCCTGCCGCAGAACAGCTCGCCCTATACCTCCACCATCGTGTTCCTGGTGCGCAAGGGCAACCCCAAGGCCATCAAGGACTGGGACGACCTGGTCAAGGACGGCGTCCAGGTCATCACGCCGAACCCGAAGACCTCGGGCGGGGCGCGCTGGAACTACCTGGCCGCCTGGGCCTATGCGCTGGAGAAGAACGGCGGCAGCGAAGAGAAGGCCCGCGCGTTCGTCGGCGACCTGCTCAAGCACGTGCCGGTGCTGGATACGGGCGCCCGCGGCGCCACCACCACCTTCGTCGAACGCGGCGTGGGCGACGTGCTGCTGGCCTGGGAGAACGAAGCCTTCCTGGCGCTTGAAGAACTGGGCCCGGACAAGTTCGACATCGTGGTGCCGTCGCTGTCCATCCTGGCCGAGCCGCCAGTGGCCATCGTGGACAAGATCGTGGACAAGAAGGGGACGCGCGCCGCCGCGCAGGCCTACCTGGAATTCCTGTATACGCCGGCCGCGCAGGAAATCATCGCGAAGAACTACTACCGCCCCATTGACCGGACGGTGGCCGCCAAATACGAAAGCAAGTTCCCCAAGGTCAAGCTCGTCACCATCGACGACAAGATCTTCGGCGGCTGGCGCAAGGCGCAGAAGGACCACTTCAGCGACGGCGGCACGTTCGACCAGATCTACCTGCCGCAGAAGAAATAAACGGACAACGATCGGACGATGGCCATGACCACTGCCTCGAACCCGGCGGCAAACGGCGCGCAAGCGCCTTTTGCCGTTCGGCGCAACAGCCCGGGCGTGCTGCCCGGATTTGGCATTTCCATGGGTTTTGCGGTGCTGTACCTGAGCGTGCTGGTGCTGATCCCGCTGGCCGCCTTGCCCTTGAAGAGCGCCGAACTGGGGTGGCAGGGGTTCTGGGATGCCGTGACGGCGCCCCGGGTCCTGGCGTCGTATCAGCTGACCTTCGGCGCGTCGCTGCTGGCCGCGCTGGTGAACCTTGTGTTCGGGACGGTAGTGGCCTGGGTGCTGGTGCGTTACCGCTTCCCCGGCAAGAAGATCCTGGACGCGCTGGTCGACCTGCCGTTCGCGCTGCCGACGGCGGTGGCCGGCATCGCGCTGACCGCGCTGTATTCCGAAAAGGGATGGCTGGGCGCGCCGTTGTCCAAATGGTTCGACTTGAAAGTCGCGTTCACGCCGCTGGGCATCGTGATCGCGCTCATCTTCATCGGGGTGCCGTTCGTGGTGCGCACCGTGCAACCCGTGCTGGAAGACGTCGAGCGCGAGATCGAGGAGGCCGCGGCCAGTCTGGGCGCAAGCCGCTGGCAGACCATCCGCCGCGTGCTGCTGCCGACCATCCTGCCCGCGCTGATGACCGGCTTCGCCCTGGCGTTCGCGCGGGCGGTGGGCGAATACGGATCGGTGGTCTTCATCGCGGGCAACATGCCCATGGTGTCCGAGATCACGCCGCTGCTGATCATCTCCAAACTGGAGCAGTTCGACTACGCCGGCGCCGCCGCCATCGCCACGGTGATGCTCGTGCTGTCGTTCGCGCTGCTGCTCGTCATCAACCTGCTGCAAGGCTGGCAGGCCCGCCGCAACCTGGGGAGGCTCGCATGAGCGCATCGGATCGTCCCGCACATCTGACCGAGCCGCGCTGGGTGCGCGGCATTCTGCTGTTCATCGCGCTCGCGTTCCTGGCGCTGTTCCTGCTGGTGCCGTTGGCGGCCGTTTTCGCCGAGGCGTTCAAGAAGGGCTGGGAGCTGTACCTGGCGGCCATCGTCGAGCCGGATGCGCTGTCGGCTATCCGGCTGACCTTGCTGGTGGCCGCGATCGCGTTGCCGGTGAACCTGGTGTTCGGCGTAGCCGCCGCCTGGGCCATCACGAAGTTCCAGTTCCGGGGCAAGCAGTTCCTGATCACGCTGATCGACCTGCCGTTCTCGGTGTCGCCCGTGGTGGCCGGCCTGGTGTTCATCCTGCTGTTCGGCACGCAAGGCTGGCTTGGCGGCTGGTTGCAAGACAACGATTTCAAGATCGTCTACGCCGTGCCCGGCATCGTCCTGGCCACGCTCTTCGTGACCTTCCCCTTCGTCGCGCGCGAACTGATTCCGCTGATGCAGGCGCAGGGCAGCGAAGAAGAGCAGGCCGCGCTGACGCTGGGCGCCAACGGCTGGCAGATCTTCTGGCGCGTCACCTTGCCCAACATCAAGTGGGGCCTCTTGTACGGCGCCATCCTGTGCAACGCGCGGGCGATGGGCGAGTTCGGCGCGGTGTCGGTGGTGTCCGGTCAGATCCGGGGGTTGACCAACACGATGACCCTGCATGTCGAGATCCTCTACAACGAATACCAGTATTCCGCGGCGTTCGCGGTGGCCTCGCTACTGGCGTTGCTGGCGCTGGTGACGCTGGTGGCCAAGAACGTGGTCGAGTGGCGCAACGCACGCATGCTGCGCGCCGCGGACCTGCCCGTCGAGTACCCCGGTCCGGCGGCGGCAACCCTCAAACCGGCCGCCGCCTGACGCGGCCGGTTCAGACGGAGACAAGCATGAGTATCGAAGTTCGCAATCTATCCAGGCAGTTCGGCCAGTTCCGCGCGTTGAACGACGTGTCGCTGCACATCGAAACGGGCGAACTGGTGGCGCTGCTGGGGCCATCCGGCTGCGGCAAGACCACGCTGCTGCGCATCATCGCCGGACTGGAGGCGCCGGATTCCGGCAGCGTGCTGTTCGCCGGCGAAGACGCCACCGCGGTCGACGTGCGCCAGCGCCAGGTCGGGTTCGTGTTCCAGCACTACGCGCTGTTCAAGCACATGACGGTGTTCGAGAACGTGGCCTTCGGCTTGCGCGTCAAGCACCGGTCGCAGCGTCCTTCCGAAGACCAGATCCAGCGCAAGGTGCATGAGCTCTTGACGTTGGTGCAGCTGGACTGGCTGGCCGACCGCTACCCGGCGCAACTGTCGGGCGGTCAACGGCAACGCATCGCGCTGGCGCGTGCGCTGGCCGTCGAACCGCGCGTGCTGCTGCTGGACGAGCCCTTCGGCGCGTTGGACGCCAAGGTGCGCAAGGAACTGCGGCGCTGGCTGCGCCGGCTGCACGACGAGCTGAACGTGGCCAGCGTGTTCGTGACGCACGATCAGGAAGAGGCGCTGGAAGTGGCCGACCGCGTGGTGCTGATGAATGCCGGCCGCATCGAACAGGTGGGCACGCCGCGCGAAGTCTGGGAACAGCCCGCCACGCCGTTCGTCTACGGCTTCCTGGGCGATGTGAACCAGTTGCAGGGCGTGGCGGCGCGCGAGGTCTGGGAAGGCGCCGGCCTGTCGCTGCCCGCGCCCGGCCTGGCGCAAGCCGAAGCCCGGCGCGCCACCGCCTACGTGCGGCCGCACGAGTTCGAGATCGAGCGCTACCGGGCGGGCAGGGAGGGCATCGCCGTGCGCCTGTCGCACGCGTACCTGGCCGGGCCCAGCGCCTATCTGGAATTGGCCCGCGAGGATTCCGACGCCATCCTCGAAGCCGAGGTCCCCGAACACGTGTACCGGGAGTTGGCCCTGCGCGATGGCGAAGTCCTGTTGGCGCGTCCCCGCCGCGCGCGTATTTTCGCGGTGCAATCATGACGATTTCCAACCTTTCTCACGGCTTGTCCACCCGCCCCCCGGCCAGCCTGGACACCGGGCTGGCGCGCCGCTGGCGCGAGCTGGTCGACCGGTTGTCGCAGGTCCAACGCCGCTACCCGGACGCGGCGCTCGCGTCCTCGCTGGCGGCCGAGGACATGGTGCTGACCCACGCCATCTACGGCTCGGGCCTGGACCTGGAAGTCTTTACGCTGGATACCGGCCGGCTGCATGCCGAAACGCTGGGCGTGCTGGACGCCGTGGACGCGCGCTACGGGCGCCGCGTCACCGTGTACCGGCCCGACGCCGCCGCCGTCGACGCGCACGTGGCGGCGCACGGCGCCCATGCCTTCTACGAAAGCGTCGAACTGCGCAAAGCCTGTTGCCAGATCCGCAAGGTCGAACCGCTCAGGCGCGCGCTGGCCGGACGCGGTGCGTGGATCACCGGCCAGCGCCGCCAGCAGTCCACGACGCGCGGCGAACTGCCGCTGGAAGAGCACGACGCCACCTTCGGCCTCTACAAGTTCAACCCGCTGGCCGAGTGGAGCGAGGAAGACGTCTGGGCCGTGATCCGCACGCTGGACATTCCGTACAACCCCTTGCACGACCAGGGCTACCCGTCGATCGGGTGCGAACCCTGTACGCGCGCGATCCGTCCGGGCGAAGACCTGCGGGCGGGGCGCTGGTGGTGGGAGTCGTCGGACTCCAAGGAATGCGGCCTGCATGCCGGCAACCGGGTCATCAGCGTCGTGGCGCGCGGCGATTGACGCCGACCATGAATTCGAAATCTGTTTTAGGGGAATACCTATGTCTGCTGTGATCCAACGCAGCCACCTGGATTGGCTGGAATCGGAAGCAATATTCATCATGCGCGAGGTCGCCGCCGAAAGCGAAAACCCCGTGCTGCTGTTCTCGGGCGGCAAGGATTCGGTGGTGCTGCTGCGCCTGGCCGAAAAGGCCTTCCGTCCGGGGCGGTTCCCGTTCCCGCTCATGCACATCGATACCGGGCACAACTTCGATGAAGTGATCGCCTTCCGCGATCAGCGCGCCGCCGAACTGGGCGAGACACTGATCGTGCGCAGCGTGGAAGATTCGATCACGCGCGGCAGCGTGGTGCTGCGCCGCGAAACCGATTCCCGCAACGCGGCCCAGGCGGTCACGTTGCTGGAGGCGATCGAGGAATTCGGATTCGACGCCTGCATCGGCGGCGCGCGGCGCGACGAGGAAAAGGCGCGGGCCAAGGAACGCATCTTTTCGTTCCGCGACGAATTCGGCCAATGGGACCCCAAGGCCCAGCGCCCGGAACTGTGGAACCTGTTCAACACCCGCGTGCACCGCGGCGAGAACATGCGTGTCTTCCCGATCTCGAACTGGACCGAGCTGGACGTCTGGCAATACATCCAGCGCGAACAGCTGGCGCTGCCCTCCATCTATTTCAGCCACGAACGCGAGGTGGTGCGCCGCAAGGGCCTGCTGGTGCCGGTCACGCGGTTGACGCCGCCGCAGGAAGGCGAACAGGTCGAACGCCTGCCGGTGCGCTTTCGCACGGTGGGCGACATCTCGTGCACCTGCCCGGTGGCGTCCGACGCCGCCGACACCATCGCCATCATCGCCGAGACGGCCGTGACTGACATCACCGAGCGCGGCGCCACGCGCATGGACGACCAGACTTCCGAGGCCTCGATGGAGCGCCGCAAGAAAGAAGGCTATTTCTGAATGCAGGATGCGCCGGCTGCGGCCGGCGCCAGGGGACGCACATGAACGCACTGAACGACTCTTTTCTCTCCGGCGCCGGCGACGGCGTGCTGCGCCTGATCACGGCGGGCTCCGTCGATGACGGCAAATCCACGCTGATCGGCCGTCTGCTGTATGACAGCAAGGGCGTGTTCGCCGACCAGCTGGACGCGATTTCGCGGGCCAAGCACAAGCGCGTGGCCGGCGACGGGATCGATTTCTCGCTGCTGACCGACGGGCTGGAAGCCGAGCGGGAGCAGGGCATCACCATCGACGTGGCCTACCGCTACTTCTCCACGCCGGCGCGCAAATTCATCATTGCCGACGCGCCGGGGCACGAACAGTACACGCGCAACATGGTCACGGGCGCATCGACGGCGGACGTGGCCGTCATCCTGATCGATGCCACGCGCGCCGCCGACGGCAAGCTGCTGGCGCAGACCAAGCGGCACAGCACCATCGCGCGCCTGCTGGGCATTCGCCACATCGTGGTGGCGGTGAACAAGATGGATCTGGTGGACTGGGACCGCGCCGTGTTCGAGCGCATCCGCGAGGCCTATGCGGACCTGGCGGGCAAGCTGGGCTTCGCGCATTTCGATGCGTTGCCGCTGTCGGCGCTCAATGGCGACAACGTCGTCACGCTGTCGCCAAAAACGCCGTGGTACGAGGGGCAGCCGTTGCTGGCGCTGCTGGAATCGCTGGACCTGGCCAGCGACGGTCGTGCGTTGCCGCTGCGCTTTCCGGTGCAGTGGGTGGCGCGCCACGACGGCGACCGCAAAGAAGATTTCCGCGGCTATGCGGGCCGCGTGGCCAGCGGCGTGCTGCGCGCGGGCGACGCGGTGACCGTGCAGCCGTCGGGCGTGACGGCGGTGGTGCGTGAAGTGCGCATCTTCGACCGCGTGCAAGACGAAGCGGTGGCGGGGGACTCGGTGACGCTGGTGCTGGACCGAGACGTGGACGTGTCGCGCGGCGATGTGATCGTGCATTCGTCGGCTCTGGCGCAGGTCTCGCGCGAGTTCGAGGCCGAGCTGTGCTGGCTGGATGCGCAAGCGTTGAATCCGGCGCGCAAGTATCTGCTGAAGTCCGGCACGCGCCTGACGTCGGCGAAGATCCGCGCGGTGCTCTCGCATCGCGACATCCACGAACTGCAGGAAGTCGAGAACACGGAAGGCACGTTGCGCATGAACGATATCGGACGCGTGACGTTCACCACGCGCGAGGCCTTGGCGGTCGATCGGTATGCCGATGTGCCGGCTACCGGCGCCTTCATCCTGATCGACGAGGCCACGCATCAGACCGCGGCGGCGGGCATGTTGCGCTGATGCCCGCACGGGTTGGAAAACAACGGACCTTTCGCCAGAATTTTGCTGTTGTTTTTCTTCCAAACCTAATGCTGGTGCGGCTCTCCGGGGCATATCGCCTGGTGAAATCGATTTGTTCAGACGGGGCTCGCGTCTTGCGGTAAAGTGGGGCTGTCTTACGAAAAGGCTTTTGGTGCTTGTCAAAACCACTGTGTTTTTGTACAGTAGTTTTTATGGCACGCACCGATCATTCTTTTCCCGCCGGTTCTGGGTCCCCGGCTGCCGCCCCCGCCGCCTTGCGCGGTCGGGGTGCGGTTACTAATGTTCGGCATCGCTTTCAGCGCGATGACCGGGTGCAGGTCGATGACGGCTGGTCCGCTTCCGGCCTGCCGGCCGATTTCATTGACCCTGTCCCCGAATTTTCTTCGGATTCTTCTTCGGATCTTCCTTCCGATTCTTCTTCCGATTTTTCGTCCGACCAGCTGTCGGGCGCGCGGGTCATCCCCATCCTGCCCGATTCTCGCCTGGCGCCCGCCGCCCCCAAGACGACGGTCACGGCCGAACAAGCGCGCAAGATGCTGTCGCGCAACGATTCGCCCGACATTCCTTTCGACGTCGCCGTCAACCCGTACCGGGGCTGCGAACACGGCTGCGTGTACTGCTACGCCCGCCCCACGCATTCCTACCTGGGGCTGTCGCCCGGGCTGGACTTCGAAACCCGGCTGGTGGCCAAGGCGAATGCCGTGCAGGCGCTGCGGGCCGAGCTCGGCCGGCCCGGCTACAAGCCGTCGCCCATCAACATCGGCTCCGCCACGGACGCCTACCAGCCCATCGAACGCGAATGGCGGCTGACCCGGGGCTTGCTGGAGCTCATGCTGGAAACCCGGCATCCGCTCACGATCGTCACGAAGAACGCGCTGGTCGCCCGCGACCTGGACCTGCTGGCCGCGCTGGCTGAGCAGAAGCTCGTGGTGGTCTACATGAGCATCACGTCGCTGGATGCCGGCATGGCCCGCACGCTGGAGCCCCGTGCCGCCGCCCCGTGGCGCCGGCTGGAAACGGTACGCACCCTGACCGACGCGGGCGTGCCCGTGGGCGTGCTGGTGGCCCCCGTCATTCCGTTCATCAACGACGAATCCATGGAACACATTCTCCAGGAATCCAAGGCGGCCGGCGCGCATTACGCCAGCTATACCGTCTTGCGCCTGCCCTGGGAGGTCAAGACCCTGTTCGAAGACTGGCTGAACGCCCATTTCCCCGACCGCGCCCAGCGCGTGCTGCATCGCATTGAAGACCTGCGCAATGGCCGCCGCAACGACCCGAATTTCGGTTCGCGCATGCGCGGCACCGGCATCTGGGCGGATCTGCTGCGCCAGCGGTTCACCGTGGCCACTCGCAAGCTGGGCCTGAACCGCCATCGCCTTGCCCTGGACTGCGACCGTTTCCAGCCGCCCCTGGCCCCGAACGCGACCCCGTCGCTGTTCGCCGCGGCCGCGCCTGGCTCGTCGCCTGCCACGTCCTCTTCCGATTTCCTATCCCCGGTTGGCGCGAAAGCGTCTTCAGGGGTCCCTTTTTCTGATGGGTTGCCCGCAGTCGGCGGCGCAGTGGGCCGCGGTGCGCGCCAACTGCGCGCCATGGCCGCGGGCCAGTTGTCATTGTTCGATTGATTGCCGGTCAATGCCGTGGTGCCCGCCGCGGCTTGGAATCGATTCTCCAAGGAGTTCCTATGAACACCGCTGATATTTCCGTTTTGTCGGACGAGCTCTCCGTCACGCTGAACCCGCTTCACCGCAGCGCGCATCGCGCCCGGGCGGTATGCGCCAAGCTGGCGGGCCTGGCTATGCCCTGGACCACGTCCTCGGCCGATGCCGAGCCGCGCCATCGTGCGCGCCCCGGTTCCATGCCGGCCCGGTGGCCGTTTCCGCCGGCACCGGTGGACGAGGGGGCCACAGGCCGCGGGTTGGTGCCCGCCCCGGCCGAGACGGTTCGCCCTGCCGCACCGGTTGCCGCCGCTGTGCCCGCCACCCAGGCTACCCCCGCCGCGCGCGAACGCAGCCTGGGCAACGCCACGGTTGAACCCGTGACGTCTCAGGTCACCATGAAGGCCATGGTGCTGGATGTGGTGATGGTGCTGGCCTGGGGCGCAATCATCCCCGGACTGATGTGGCTGGGCGCGGCCGCCGGTTTCTAAGCGGGCGCGAGGTTCAACTGGAACCCAGCAGGATGACGCCCGCCAGAATCGACAGACAGCCGGCCAGACGCCCGGGGCCCACCTTTTCGCGCAGCAGGAACATGCCCGCCAAGGTGCCAAGCATCATGGACATTTCACGCGCAGGCGCCACCAGGCTTAGCGGCGCGCCGTTGCGCAAGGCGTAAAGCACCAGGATGTATCCCAGCGGAGACAGCAGGCCCACGGCCAGCGCAAGATGCCAGTGCCCGCGCATGGATTCCCAGGCCTGAGCGCGGCGGCTCACCATGTGGGGGGTCATCATGGCCGTGCGTGTCACGCAAGTGAACCAGTCGAACAGCACCGGGCTGATCAGCAAGACTTTGACCCCGTAGGCGTCCACCACGGTATAGGCCGCGATGAACAGGCCGATCACCACGCCCCAGCGCACGCCCACCCAGGCCTGAGCCTGCTTGAAGATGGTCAGCCGGCCTTGGGTCGCGATCAGCAATACGCCGATCACCACGCACAGCATGCCGATGATGCCGGTGCTGGTGGCGGGTTCCCCCAGCAGCAGGAAGGCGCCTGTGGTTGAAAGCAGGGGGCCGGTGCCCCGCGCGATGGGGTACACCACGGACAAGTCGGCCACCTGATAGCCGCGCTGCAGGCACAGGCTGTAGCCCAGATGCAACAGGCTGGAAGTCAGGATGGCGGCCACGACGGGCCAGGTCCAGGTCATGCCGTCATGCATCAGCACCCAGATCACCCAGGGCGCATACAGCACCGAGGCGCACAGTCCGTACGCAAAGACGAATGGGGCGCCCACCATGGCCGCTCGCTTGGCAAGCAGGTTCCACGTCGCGTGGGCCATTGCCGCCAGGACAACCAATAACAGGGACGTATACGACATGAGGGAACAGCGTCAGATGACGTGTTTGTTACAGAAGTGGCAAGGGTACAGCAAAGCCACCGGAAGGTCGCCATTCTACCCGACGCTCAACCGAATTTTTGGTGTAGAATCATTGGTTTGCCAAATCTCATCCTCTGCTTGCGGTACGAGCATTGCGGGTAGATGGGTAGGCCCGGGAGTGGGAGTACATCTTCACCGGGATTATTCATCGGTTGCCAGCCATGCACATGTGAAGCCAGCCATCTGATGGCGACGCTTTTACGTGAACAACATCGAACGGCAAAAGTTTTAGTCCGCAAAGACATGATGATCAAGGAGTTCTAATGAACCTTATCGCTATCCTGGAACAGGAAGAAATTGCCCGTCTGACCGGCGGCCAAGCCAAGCCTGAATTTGCTCCTGGTGACACCGTCATCGTGAGCGTGAACGTCGTTGAAGGCACCCGCAAGCGCGTGCAGGCTTTCGAAGGCGTTGTCATCGCCAAGCGCAACCGCGGCCTGAACTCCGCGTTCACCGTGCGCAAGATTTCGTCGGGTGAAGCCGTGGAACGTACGTTCCAGCTGTACTCGCCGCAAATCGCCGGTATCGAAGTCAAGCGCCGCGGCGACGTGCGCCGCGCCAAGCTGTACTACCTGCGCAACCGCTCGGGCAAGTCGGCGCGTATCAAGGAAAAGCTGGTCAGCAAGCAAGCCCCGGCGGCTTGATCGCTTATCGGCACACGGCCCTACCAGTGTCGGACGTCCGCGCCATTCAGCGTTTTCGTCCGGCACAGGTTTCCGGGTTAAAAAGGCACCTGCGAGGGTGCCTTTTTCTTTTTGCAGAGCCGTATGTCTGATTCCTCGTATTCCGCGCGGCCTAGACGGCCGCTCGCGCGTCCCGGCTTCGACCCCGCGACGCAACCTTGGGTAGTGGCCAACGAGTCCTTGCCGGCCGTGCCTGCCAGCCTGCTGACCCCGGATTCCCTGCGGGGCACGCTCAGCCAGCCGTCCACCTGGACGCTGGAGCTTTCCCGCGACAACGACCTGCGCTATCCAGGCCGCGAAGGCACTCCCGTGCCCGCCGCCGTGCTGATCCCGCTGGTCACCCGCGACAACGGCGTGCACATCATGCTGACCCAGCGTGCCGCGCACCTGCACGACCACGCCGGCCAGATCAGCTTTCCCGGCGGGCGCATCGAAACCAGCGACTCGACCCCGGTGGCCGCGGCGCTGCGCGAGGCGCAGGAAGAAACGGGTCTGCCCGCCAACCATGTGGAAGTGCTGGGCAGCATGCCGCCGTATCTGACGGCGACGGGCTTCTCGATCATTCCGGTGGTGTCGCTGGTGCGCCCGGGTTTCGATCTTGCGCCCGACGCGTTCGAAGTGGCGGAAGTGTTCGAAGTGCCGCTGTCGTTCCTGATGGATCCCGCCAACCACCGCCTGTATGAAGCGCGGCTGGACGACGGGCGGGTGCGCAACTATTACGGCATGCCTTACGGCGGCCATTTCATATGGGGCGCCACCGCCGGCATGCTGCGCAACCTCTATCACCTGCTGCGCAACGGGTTCCAGCCGCGCTGATCGCCGGCGGTCAGTAGCGCTGCTGCCCCGCCAGGTTCTCTTCCAGAATCCGCTCATATAGCGCATAGCGCAGCGGATTGATCTCGCCCGCCTGCAAGGCGGCAAGGACGCCGCAGCCCGGTTCCTGCCGGTGCGTGCAGTTGTAGAAGCGGCATGCCTCGATGGGCTTCGTGAATTCCGGAAAGCCGCGGATGATGTCTTCGCGGGTCAGGTGCTGCAAACCGAAGGCCTGGAATCCCGGGGAATCGATCAGGTCGCCGCCCGGCTCGGGCAAGTGATACAGCCGCGTGCTGGTCGTGGTGTGCTTGCCCATGTCCAGCGCGGTGGAGTGCTCGCGCGTGGCGGCCCCCGCGGTGGGGATCAGCGCGTTGAGCAGCGTGGATTTCCCCATGCCGCTTTGACCCAGCAGCAGATTGGTGCGGCCGGCCAGATGGGGCGCCAGCAGGGTGTGGACCTTTTCGGGCTCCAGCGCGCTCAATTCGATGACCGGCACGCCCAGCGCCGCGATCGGCGCCAGGCGTGCCCGGGCGGCGGGCAGTTCGTCGGCCAGATCAGTCTTGTTCAGGATGATGAGCGGCGAGATGCCCGCGCTCCAGGCGCCGGCCAGCGCGCGGCCGGTCAGGTCGTCCGAGAAGGTCGGCCGCACGGCGATCACGATCAGAAGCTGGTCCACGTTGGAGGCGAACTGCTTGGAGCGCATGTCGTCCGAGCGGTACAGCAGGTTGCTGCGGGGCAGGATGGTGTCGATGGCGCCTTCGTCGTTGCCCTGCGGCGTGATCCGGACGCGGTCGCCCACGGCGGCGCCGGCCTTCTTGCCGCGGGGAAAGCACTTGCGTACCGACCCGTCGGCCAGTTCCACGGTGTAATGGCGGCCGTGCGCCGCGATGATGCGGCCTTCCAGCCCGGCCTCTGCGGCCGGCGCGCCCGCCGGCGCCTGATTGGGAGGTTTCCTGCTGCTGTTGTTGCGGGCGTTCATGCGGCAGGCGCCATCAGGTGGCGGATGCGCTCGGCGGCGGGGGGATGGCTGTCGTAGAAGGCGGAGTGCACAGGGTCGGGAGTCAGCGTAGAGGCGTTGTCGTCGTAGAGTTTGACCAGCGCGGAAACCAGACGTTCCGGTGAAGCCTGTTCGGCCGCATAGCGGTCCGCTTCGAACTCGTTCCGGCGCGAGAATAGGCTGATCAAAGGCGTGAGCATGAAAGTGAAAACGGGCAGGACCAGGATGAACAGCAAAAGCGCCATGGCATCATTGCTGCCGCCCAACTGCGGCAAAACGCCCAGGCCCACGTAGAACCAGGGTTGTTGCGCGACCCAGCCCAGAATGCCGAAAAACACGAACGTCACGGCAAACCCGATGATGATCTGTTTGGTGATGTGCCGTTTGGCGAAGTGGCCCAGCTCGTGCGCCAGCACCGCTTCTATCTCGTCGCCGTTCAGCCGCGACAGCAGCGTGTCGAAGAACACGATGCGGCGCGATCGGCCGAAGCCGGTGAAGTACGCGTTGCCATGGCCTGAACGGCGCGATCCGTCCATCACGAACAAGCCATTGAGCGCAAAGCCGCAGCGCTTGGCCAGGCCTTGGATGCGCTCGGCCAGCGCCGGGTCGGTGAGCGGGGTGAACTTGTTGTAGAACGGGGCGACGAACCGGGGGTAGATGACTTGCATGGCCACACTGTAGGCCGACCACAATGCCCACGCCCAGATCCACCAGTACGTGCCTGCGCTGCCCATGAGCCACAGTACGGCGGCGATCAGGGGCAGCCCGAGCAGCACGGCGAAGAACGCATTCTTCGCGCAGTCGCTGATGAACAGCTCGGGCGTCATGCGGTTGAAGCCGAACCGGGCCTCCAGTCTGAACTGGCGCCAGATCGCGAACGGCAGGCCCAACAGGCCCAGCAGCACGCCCATGACCGTCAGCAGCAGCAACTGCCGCAGGAAGTCATTGCTGGTAAGCTGGTCCACCGCCTGGTCGATGAACTGCAGGCCGCCAAGCAAGGTCAGGCACACCAGCACGAGCGCGTCGAAGGTGTGTTCCAGCATGCCCAGCTTGACGCGCGCCACGGTGTAATCCGCCGCGCGCTGGTGACTGGCCAACCCGATCCGGTGGGAGAATTCGGCAGGCACGTGGTCGCGATTGCGCACGACATGGCGGATCTGGCGTGACGCCAGCCACAGGCGCACGGCAATATCGGTCAGCAGGAAAGCAACGAACAGCAATGTGAACATGGGCGCAGCGTCAGGCTCGAATAGGGATGTGCGAAAATCGCGCGTTTTATAGGCAAATTATATGGCTGTGAACGAAAATCGCCTGGTTTGGCTCGACATGGAAATGACGGGCCTGGAACCTGAGAAAGAACGCATCATCGAGGTGGCCGTCGTGGTGACGGAGCCTGATCTGACGGTCGTGGCCGAAGGCCCGGTGCTGGTGATCCACCAGCCCGACAGCCTGCTTGACGCCATGGACAACTGGAACAAGTCCACCCACGGCAAGAGCGGCCTGATCGACAAGGTCAAGGCATCGACGGTGTCCGAGGCGCAGGCAGAGGATACGCTGTTGGCGTTTCTCGCGCAGCATGTGCCTGCCGGTAGATCGCCGTTGTGCGGCAACACCATCAGCCAGGACCGTCGCTTCATGTTTGCTTACATGCCGCGTCTGGAGCAGTTCTTCCACTACCGCAACCTGGACGTCAGCACGCTGAAGGAATTGGCGCGCCGCTGGGCGCCGGCCGTGTACAAGGGCTTCGAGAAGAAGAGCCGCCACGAAGCGCTGGCCGACATCTACGAGTCCATCGACGAACTCAAGTACTACCGCGAGCACTTCCTGAAGGTGTGAGCGGCGGCCGGGGGCGCGGCGTAAACTGGGTCAGGCCTATCCCTTGGATGGGGCCTATTCACTGCCAGCCCCTTTCGCCGCGACTTCGCCATGCCGTCCTACTCCGTCGCTCAGATTCGCCGCGCCGAACAGCTTGCGCGGGCTTCGGGCCGGGCGTTGATGCCGCTGGCGGGCCGGGCGGCCGCCGAGTTCATCGCGGCCCGCTTTCCCCCTGACCACACCCTTTTGGCTTTGGCCGGCCCCGGCAACAACGGGGGCGACGCGCTAGAGGCCGCGACGCGCCTGCTCGCCCTGGGATATGCGGTACGGGTGCTGCTGCCATCCGGCCCAGCCGGGTTGCCGCCGGACGCGGCCCTTGCCTGGGCCGGCTGGCACGGCGCTGGCGGCGAGACCCGGACGACGCTCATGCCATGCGACGTCCCCGACATCGTCATCGACGGCTTGTTCGGCATCGGCTTGAACCGGACGCTGGACGCGGATTGGCAAGCGCTGGTCGATACCGTCAACGGCTGGAACGTGCCGGTGCTGGCGCTGGATGTGCCCAGTGGCATCGACGCGGATACCGGCGCAGCGCTGGGGCGCCCCATCCAGGCGCACTGGACGCTGTCCTTCATCGCCGAAACCGCCGGGCTGTCGCGTCCCGGTCCCGGCCAGATGGCCGCCGGCGAGCGTCATGTCGATACGTTGGGCGTGATCCTGTCGCCGGCCGCCTGAGGCCGGGCAGCCAGGCCGGAAATTCAGGCCGGCCTTCCGCCGAAGCGCGCCGCGATGTCTCCCGCCAGGGGGGCATAGCGTTCGTTGTCCTGGCCGGCCAAGGCCGCAAGGTGCGTCTCCGACGCGTCGAACACCTTCCAGTAGATCCGTCCGCACAGTTCGCGCGCCGCGTGGCCTGGCCAGTTGTCAGGCAGCATCGGGCCGGGCAGTTGGGGGTCGTGCAGCACGATCCGGCGCCAATGGTGCAGCAGCATGACGCGGACGACGAACGCCTCGGACGGCGAGGGCGGTTCTTCCAGCAGCTTTTCCAGCGGGCCGAAGTTCCGGGAGAACTGGCGGTACTGCTCGGCCACGTCTTCCAGGTTCCAGCATTGCGAGGCCAGGCTGGCGATCGGCAGGCCGCCTGCGCCGGCCAGGTCGCGGGCCGACAGCACCAGCGCCCGGTCCGGGATGCCGAGCTTGTCCAGGATGTCGTGCGCCGCCCGTGCCTCGGTGTGCGGATGGGCGAACAGCCCCGGGGCAATCATGCCGAAACCTTCCCAGACCAGTTCGCGCCGCAGTTCCGCGCGTTCGGCCAGGCCGTTGCCCGTGCGCGGCAGCGCCACCAGCGTCCATTCCCCGTTCCAGTCCCGCGACGCGCCCTCGTAGATGCGCTGCGACGCATGCGCGGTATGGCGCAGGCCCTGTTCGGAAATCAGGTACAGGCTGCGCCGGCCATGGCGTTCGGATTGCAGCCAGTTCTGGGCGACCAGCCGGAACACGCTGGTGCGCAGCAGCCGTTCGTTGATGCCCAGCGGGGCCAGCAGGGCGATCAGGTCGCCCAGCCAGATGGCGCCGCCATGCGGGGCGAGGGCGTCGCCCAGCAAGCTGACGCACAGGGATTTGGCGCGGGGCGGATCGCTTTTCAATAAGCGGGACAGAAAGCGGTCCAGGGGCGACTGAGGGTTTGCCATAAGGGGGGCCGCAAGCGGCCGATATCAGGATCTGCAATATGATACATAAATCTAATGTGATACAGATTTGGGTTTGACAATGGTTTTTTTGTATTAAATAATCGGCCTATGACATGACGGCACTGCGGAACGTTTGCTTTGCGTTTTCGCAAACCGTCTCTAGGAGACAGACATGTACGCTCAACTCGTCGAAACCGGCGTCAAGCAGGTCAAGACCGCGGACCAGCTTGAAGGCCGCGACCAGACGTTCCAGCGCCGCATTGACGACGGCGTGCGCATCGAGGCCAAGGACTGGATGCCGGACGCCTACCGCAAGACGCTCGTGCGCCAGATCTCGCAGCACGCGCATTCGGAAATCGTCGGGATGCTGCCCGAAGGCAACTGGATCTCCCGCGCGCCGTCCCTCAAGCGCAAGGCGATCCTGCTGGCCAAGGTGCAGGATGAAGCCGGCCACGGGCTGTACCTGTACAGCGCCGCGGAAACGCTGGGCGTGTCGCGCGACGACCTGATCGACGACCTGCATGCCGGCCGCGCCAAGTACTCGAGCATCTTCAACTACCCCACGCTCAGCTGGGCCGATATCGGCATGATCGGCTGGCTGGTCGATGGCTCGGCCATCATCAATCAGATCCCGCTGTGCCGCTGTTCTTACGGCCCGTACGCACGGGCCATGGTGCGCGTCTGTAAGGAAGAGTCCTTCCACCAGCGCCAGGGCTACGACCTGCTGATGCAGATGTGCCTGCACGGCACGCCGGAGCAGAAGGCGATGGTCCAGGACTCGCTGAACCGCTGGTGGTGGCCCGCGCTGATGATGTTCGGCCCGTCCGACGCCGACTCGCCCAACAGCGCCCAGTCCATGGCGTGGAAGATCAAGCTGTTCTCCAACGACGAACTGCGCCAGAAGATGGTCGACCAGACCGTGCCGCAGGCCGAATACCTGGGCCTGACCGTGCCGGATCCCGATCTGAAGTGGAACGCCGAGCGCGGCCACTATGACTTCGGCGAGATCGACTGGAGCGAGTTCTACGCGGTGCTCAAGGGCAACGGCCCCTGCAACCGGGAGCGCCTGGCCGCGCGCGTCAAGGCGCACGAGGACGGCGCCTGGGTGCGCGACGCCCTCGTCGCCTACGCCGACAAGCAGGCCCAGCGCAAAGCGGCCTGAGCCGCATCCGGCCGCATTCCCCATCCCATCATCATCGTAGACCGGTGCGCGCGGCGCGTGCCCGGCATTCCAAGGATATCCATCATGAGCAAAGACTGGCCTTTGTGGGAAGTGTTCATCCGCAGCCAGCACGGCCTGGCGCACAAGCACGTCGGCAGCCTGCATGCGTCCGACGCCGAAATGGCGATCAACCACGCCCGCGACGTCTATACCCGCCGCAACGAAGGCCTGAGCATCTGGGTCGTGCGCGCCTCGGACATCTCGGCCAGCAGCCCCGGCGACAAGGAACCCTTGTTCGAACCGGCCAACAGCAAGGTCTATCGGCATCCCACGTTTTTCCCGATGCCCGAAGAAATCAAGCACATGTAAGGCGGCGGGGGAGACATGGACAAGACTCTGTTTGAATATCTGCTTCGGCTGGGCGATTCGTCGCTGATCCTGTCGCAGCGCCTGGGCGCCTGGACGGGCCACGGCCCCATCCTGGAAGAAGACCTGGCGCTGACCAACACCGCGCTGGACCTGCTGGGCCAGGCCCGCATGTGGCTGACGCTGGCCGGTGAAATCGAAGGCGCCGGCCGCGACGAAGACGCGCTGGCCTACCTCCGCGACACGCACCAGTTCCACAACGTGCTGCTGGTGGAGCGCGACAACGGCAACTACGCCGACACCATGGCGCGCCAGTTCCTGTTCGACGTCTGGCACTACTTCCTGCTGCAGCGCCTGGAGCAATCCTCGGACGAGCGCGTGGCCGCCATCGCCGCCAAGTCGATCAAGGAAGTGACTTATCACGTGCGCCGCTCCTCGGACATGGTCGTCCGCCTGGGCGACGGCACCGCTGAAAGCCACGGCAAGATGCAGGCCGCCATCGATGACGCCTGGCGCTTCACCGGCGAACTGTTCGCCGACGACGCCGTGGATCAGGACGTGGCCGCCCGCGGCATCGGCTGTGAGCTGGCCGCCTTGCGCCAGCCTTGGATGGCCCACGTGCGCGAAGTGCTGGAAGAATCTACGCTTGCCGTGCCGGACGAGGCCGCGGCCGATCATCTTGCCTACCGCGGCGGACGCCAGGGCAGGCACACCGAAGCCCTTGGCTACGTGCTGGCGGAAATGCAGCATCTGCCGCGCGCCTATCCCGGAGCCACGTGGTGAACGCGCTGGCGCCCATTTCCGCCGACCAGGTCTACGCCTGGCTGCAGGAGGTTCCCGATCCGGAGATCCCCGTGCTGTCTGTGGTGGACCTGGGCGTGGTGCGGGACGTGTCCTGGGACGGCGACGCTTGCGTCGTCGTCATCACACCCACGTACTCCGGCTGCCCGGCCATGCGCGAGATCACGCAGGACATCCAGCAGACGCTGGCGCGCCACGGCGTGGGCGAGGTCCGTGTCGACACCCGCCTGGCGCCCGCCTGGACGACCGACTGGATGAGCGAAAAGGGGCGCGCAGCGCTCAAGGGCTACGGCATCGCCGCCCCTGCTGAACGTGCCATCGACATCTCGGGCATCAGCCGCCGCGCCGCCGCGCCCGCCATCGCGTGCCCGCGCTGCGGTTCGCGCGACACGCGGATGGTCAGCAACTTCGGGTCCACGTCATGCAAGGCGCTGTACCGCTGCGTCGCTTGCCGCGAACCCTTCGATTATTTCAAGACTCACTGAGCGTGGTTTCGAGATGAGCCAGAACCAATTCCATTCGTTGAAGGTGGCCTCGGTGGCGCGCAATACGCGCGATGCCGTCGTCGTGACCTTCGATCTTCCCGACACGCTGACCAAGGAATTCGCTTTCCTGCCCGGCCAGTACCTGACCCTGCGCACCCAGCTGAACGGCGAAGAGCTGCGCCGTTCGTACTCGATCTGTTCCGCGCCCCACGACAAGCTGTTGCGCGTGGCGATCAAGAAAGTGGACGAGGGCACGTTCTCCAGCTGGGCCAACCAGGAATTGCAACCCGGCCAGACGCTGGAAGTCATGGCGCCGGCGGGCAACTTCACCGTCGATTTCTCGCCCGAAAACAAGCGCCACTATGTGGCCTTCGCCGTGGGCAGCGGCATCACGCCGGTGTTCTCGCTGGTCAAGACCGCGCTGTCGACCGAGCCGGGCAGCAAGTTCACGCTGTTCTTCGGCAACCGCGCGTCGTCGGCCGTGCTCTTTCGCGAAGAGATCGAAGACCTGAAGAACCTGTACATGGACCGCTTCTCGCTGGTCTACGTGATGAGCCGCGAATCGCAGGACATCGAGCTGTTCAACGGCCGCCTGGACGGCGACAAGGTCGACCAGTTGATGTCGGCCTGGATGAGCCCCGAGGATATCGATTACGCTTTTGTCTGTGGTCCGCAGACCATGACGGAAAGCGTGGTCGAGCGGCTGCAGGCCCGCGGCATTCCGAAGTCGAACATCAAGTTCGAACTGTTCGGCGCGCCCAAGGGGCCGCGTGCGCTGCGTACCGGCCACGAGGCACGCCAGGCGCCCGGCAAGGGCCAGTGCGAGGTCACTGTGGTGCAGGACGGCCACAGCCGCAAGTTCGTCATTGAAAAGAATAAAGACAGCGTGCTGGACTCGGCGCTGGCGCAAGGGATCGAGTTGCCGTATTCGTGCAAGGGCGGGGTGTGTTCCACCTGCCGTTGCAAAGTGGTCGAAGGCGAGGTGGACATGGATGCCAACTTCGCCCTGGAAGACTACGAAGTGGCGCGCGGTTTCGTCCTGAGCTGCCAGAGCTTCCCGGTCAGCGACCGCCTGGTCATCGACTTCGACCAGGAAACCTGACCCGGCGCGCGCCAGGCAGACATCCCTAATTCATTGGAGAGACACAGTGTCCCAGAAATTCTTCGAACGCCATCAGCCCCTGCTGGAACAATCCCTGGCCGCCGCCGCGCTGCGCGGCTACTGGAGCCCGTTCGCCGAGTCGCCCAGCCCCCGCAACTATGGCGAAACCGCCAACGACGACGGCCGTGCCGCCTTCGAAGCGCTGCAGGGCAAGCCGTTTCCGCTGAACCTGCATGACGCCGACGGCACCGTGGGCGGCGAGAAATCCCCCTACGGCTTCGACCTGGGCATCACGTATCCGCACGTGCCGGTCGACAAGCTGATCGCCGCCTCCAAGCGCGCGCTGGAAGACTGGCGCCGCGCCGGTCCGCAGGCATGGGTGGGCGTGTCGCTGGAAATCCTGGCCCGCCTGAACAAGCTCAGCTTCGAGATCGCCTACGCGGTCCAGCACACCACCGGTCAGGGCTTCATGATGGCCTTCCAGGCCGGCGGCCCGCACGCGCAAGACCGCGGCTTCGAGGCCGTGACCTACGCCTGGCAGGAAATGTCGCGCATTCCTGGCGTGTCGATTTGGGAAAAACCGCAGGGCAAGAACGATCCCATCCGCATGGAAAAGCAGTTCACCGTGGTGCCGCGCGGCGTCGCGCTGGTGATCGGCTGCTCGACCTTCCCGACCTGGAACGGCTACCCGGGCATGTTCGCCAGCCTGGCGACCGGAAACACCGTCATCGTGAAGCCGCATCCGGGGGCGATCCTGCCGTTGGCGATCACCGTCAAGGTGGCGCGTGAAGTGCTGCAGGAAGCGGGCTTCGACCCCGACGTCGTGCTGCTGGCCGCCCATGAAGCCGGCGACGACACCGCGCAGAAGCTGGCGCTGGACCCGGCGGTCAAGATCGTCGACTTCACGGGCAGCACCGCCAACGGTGACTGGCTGGAGAACAACGCCCGCCAGGCGCTGGTCTATACCGAGAAGGCCGGCGTCAACCAGGTCATCGTCGACTCGACCGACGATCTGAAGGGCGTGGCGCGCAACCTGGCGTTCTCGCTGGCGCTGTATTCGGGCCAGATGTGCACGGCGCCGCAGAACATCTACGTGCCGCGCGACGGCATCAATACGCCGGAAGGCCGGGTCAGCTTCGACGACGTCGCCGCCGCGCTGGGCGTGGCGCTGGAGAAGGTCGGCGCGGACGCCGCGCGCGCCGTTGAGCTGACGGGCGCGATCCAGAATGAAGGCATCATCGAGCGCATCGAACGCGCTCGCGCGCTCGGCCTGCCGGTCGTCGCCGACAGCAAGACGCTGACGCACCCGCAGTTCGAGAACGCCCGCGTGCGCACGCCGCTGCTGCTGCGCACGGAAGCCGGCAATGCCGCCATCAGCCAGGAATGGTTCGGCCCCATCGCTTTCGTGGTGGCCACCGATTCCACCGCGCACAGCATCCAACTGGCGCGCGACAGCGTCGTCCAGCACGGCGCCCTGTCGCTGTCCGCCTACACGACGGACGCGCAGGTGGCCGACCAGGTGCAGGACGCGGCGGAAGTGTCCGGCGTGTCGCTGTCGCTGAACCTGACGGGTGCAGTGTTCGTGAACCAGACCGCCGCCTTCAGCGACTTCCACGGCACCGGCGCCAACCCGGCCGCCAATGCGGCGCTGTCCGACACCGCGTTCGTGTCGAACCGCTTCCGCGTGGTGCAAACCCGCCGTCATATCTAGCCCACCCCCGAAGCGCTACGCGCTTCCCCCTCGAGGGGCGCCGCTGCGGCCCGGCAAAGCCGGCTCCGCGCGGCCCGGATAGGGGGTTACCGATTACCTTTAATGCCAGTAGCGTGCCCGCAATGGATAACTGATATGAGCTACCAAGACATCCAATTCGACCTGTCCAACGGTATCGCGCGCCTGACGCTGAACCGCCCGGACAAGCTGAACAGCTTCACCGCCAACATGCATGGCGAAGTGGCCGACGCGTTGACGCGCGTTGAAACCGAAGGCGCGCGCGTGCTGGTCCTGACCGGTGCGGGCCGCGGCTTCTGCGCGGGGCAGGACTTGAGCGAGCGCAAGCCCGCCGAAGACGGCACGCCGCCCGATCTGGGCGAGACGGTCGACAAGTTCTACGGCCCGCTGGTGCGCCGCCTGAACGCCTTGCCCATGCCTGTCGTGGTGGGTGTGAACGGCGTGGCGGCCGGCGCGGGCGCCAACCTGGCGTTCGCGGGCGATATCGTCATCGCCAAAGCTTCAGCCAACTTCATCCAGTCGTTCTGCCGGCTGGGGCTGATCCCCGACACCGGCGGCACCTTCGTGCTGCCGCGCCTGGTCGGCCGCGCGCGCGCCATGGGCCTGGCGATGCTGGGCGACAAGCTCAGCGCCAGGCAGGCGGAAGCGTGGGGCCTGATCTGGCAATGCGTGGAGGACGAGGAATTCGACGCCGCGCTGAACCGTCTGGCCAAGCACTTCGCCACGGCGCCCACCAAGGGGCTGGCGTTCACCAAGCGGGCCATGCAGGCCAGCCTGGGCAACGACCTGTCCACGCAGCTGGACCTGGAACGCGACATGATGCGCGAACTGGGCCGCAGCGCCGATTACGCCGAAGGCGTGGCCGCTTTTCTCGGCAAGCGCGAACCGCAATTCAAGGGGCAATGATGAACGTGCATGTTCCCGCTGTTGAAGTGCCGGCTGATCCCCAGGAGCTGGCGCAGGCCGTCGGCACCGTGATGTACGCCGGCGATGCGGCCTCGCAGGGCCTGGATATGAAAGTCGAGGAAATGGCGCCCGGCTATGCACGCCTGACGATGCGCGTGCGCGCCGACATGCTGAACGGGCACAAGACCTGCCACGGCGGTTTCATCTTCGCCCTGGCCGACAGCGCCTTCGCGTTTTCCTGCAATTCGCGCAATGTCAGCACGGTGGCGTCCGGTTGCACCATCGATTATCTGGCGCCGGGGTTCGAAGGCGATGTGCTGACGGCCGTGGCTCAGGAACGCTCGCTGGCGGGCCGTACGGGCGTCTATGACGTGACCGTGACCAATCAGGACGGCCGCAACGTCGCGCTGTTCCGCGGACGCTCCTATCGCATCAAAGGCCAGATCGTCGGCGTTCCCGCCGACGCGTAAGGCAACCCACCAAAGACAAGGCCGCCGGCAGGGCGGCGCGCGCCCGGGGCTCAGACCCCCGTCGCCGCCGATACCGGTGCAGAGAGAATTTCAGGAGAGAGATAACCATGTCCAACACCATGAGCAAGCCGGGGCTGGACCCCATCGAGCATGCCAGCGAGGACGAACTTCGCGCGTTGCAGCTGGAACGTCTGAAGTGGACGCTGAAGCATGCCTACGAGAACGTTCCGCACTACAAGAAGGCGTTCAACGACGCGGGCGTGCATCCGGACGATCTGAAGCAGCTGTCCGATATTTCGAAGTTTCCCTTCACGACCAAGAAGGAACTGCGCGAGAACTATCCCTTCGGCATGTTCGCCGTTCCGCGCGAGCGCATATCGCGCATTCATGCCTCCAGCGGCACGACGGGCAAGCCGACGGTGGTGGGCTACACCAAAAGCGACCTGGACAACTGGGCCAACCTGGTGGCGCGTTCGATCCGCGCGGCCGGCGGCAAGCCCGGCGACACGGTGCACGTGGCCTACGGCTACGGCTTGTTCACGGGCGGCCTGGGCGCGCATTACGGTGCCGAGCGCCTGGGGTGCACGGTCATCCCGATGTCGGGCGGGCAAACCGAAAAGCAGGTGCAGCTGATCAGCGATTTCCGTCCGGACATCATCATGGTCACGCCCTCCTATTTCTGCAATATTCTGGAAGAACAGCGGCGCCAAGGCATTGATCCGCGTCAAAGTTCGCTGCGCATCGGCATCTTCGGCGCCGAGCCCTGGACCGGCCAGATGCGTGCCGACATCGAGACCGAAGCCGGCATCGACGCCGTGGACATCTATGGCCTGTCCGAAGTGATGGGGCCGGGCGTGGCCAGCGAATGCGTCGAGACCAAGGACGGTCCGGTGGTCTGGGAAGACCATTTCTATGCCGAAATCATCAATCCGGACACGGGCGAACCCGTGGCCGACGGCGAGCCGGGCGAGCTGGTGTTCACGTCGCTGACCAAGGAAGCGATGCCCATCATCCGCTACCGCACGCGCGACCTGACCCGCCTGTTGCCGCCGACCGCGCGCAGCATGCGCCGCATCGGCAAGATCACCGGCCGCAGCGACGACATGCTGATCGTGCGCGGCGTGAACATGTTCCCGACGCAAGTCGAGGAACTGGTGCTGAAGATCGCCCAGCTGGCGCCGCACTATCAACTGGTGCTGTCGCGCTCGGGGAACATGGACGAGCTTGAGATCCTGACCGAAGTGCGCGCCGAATTCTCGGGCCTGTCGGACGCCGAGCGCAATGACCTGGGTCGCCAGCTGCAACACGCGGTGAAGACGCATATCGGCGTCAGCGCGCGCATCCAGGTGTCGGATTCCGGGCATGTGGAACGCACCCTGACCGGCAAGGCGCGCCGCGTGATCGACAAAAGACCGAAAGGGTAGGCGCCCCCACGCTTCGCTCACTGTGTGAGCTCTCTGCCCCCGAGGGGGCTTTTTTTTCGACCGCAGCGTCTACGGCAGCGCCATCGTCCGCACGATCCGCCGATACCAGAAGTGCAGCAGGGCAGCCGACAGGGCCAGGCCGACCATTGCCATCAGCCACATGCTGCCCGCGCCGACGGGAGAGCCCGGCACCAGGATGTTGCGCACGCCGTCCAGGCCGCCTTTGCCCGGCCCGAAGCCGAACCACCAGCCACCGACCAGGCCCACGCCTGCCAGCGCCACCACTTGCAGCAGCAGCGGCACCACCGCGACCTTGTAGGCGCGCAACAGGTAGGAGTTGATGCACTGCATGGAATCGAACAGGTGGAACAGCGGCAGCACTGCCAGCAAGGTCGTGGCGACGGCCGCCACGCCGGCGTCGTCGGTGTAGGCCGCCAGGATCAGCGGTCGGCCCGCCAGCAGCACGGCCGCCGTCAGCAGCGCGCCGATCAGGCCCAGCGCCAGCCCGGCCATGCCGGTGCGGTGCGCGTGGGCCAGGTTGCCGGCGCCGATCGCCTGGGCGGTCAAGGCGGCGGTCGCCACGCCCAGTGCCATCGGCATCATGTAGCAGAGCGCGGCCAGGTTCGACATGATCTGGTGCCCGCCCGTCACGAACGTGCCTTCGCGCGCCACCAGCAAGGCCATGAACGTGAAGGCCGACACTTCCACCAGGTACGAGCCGCCCATCGGGATGCCCAGGCGCAGCAGTTCCTTCAGCGTCTTCCAGTCGGGCCTGCCGACCCTCAGTTGGAAGCGGCGGTAGAAGCGGTCATGCGTGATCACCCACAGGCCAAGCCCCAGGCTCATCCATGACACCAGGGCGGTCGCCAGGCCGGCGCCGGTGGCGCCCATGGCCGGCAGGCCCAGCTTGCCGTAGATGAAGAGCCAATTGAAGAAGGCCTTGAAGCCGATGGCCGACAGGTTGATGGCCATGACCAGCTTGGGGCGCGACACCGAGGTGCCCAGCGCGTAGATCGTGCGGAATACCAGCGCGGCGGGCAGGGCCAGCGCCAGCGCCTGCAGGTAGGATGCGATGCGCTCGCGCACTGCGGGGGCGACTTCTCCGGACATCGACAGCCAGACATCCGGGAACAGCATCAGGACCGCGCCGACGGCCGACAGGCCCAGCGCCAGCCAGACGCCCTGGCCCCAGCTGCGGCCGACTTCCAGATTGTTGCCGGCGCCGTAGTGCTGGGCCAGGATGGGGATCAGGGCATGGACCACGCCCATCAGACCGACGAAAACCGTAATGTAGATCGAGGCGGACAGGGCCATCGCGGCCAGGTCGCTGGCGCTGGAGTGGCCCGTCATGGCGGTGTCCAGCACGCCGAACGAGATGCCGGCCCATTGGCTGATCAGCACGGGCCAGGCCTGCTTGGCGATGCCGCGCAGAGTGGCGCCGAAGGACATCGGCGCCGCGTTCACGGAACTCATCGGTTGGCGCCGACCCGAAGCAGGCGGAACACTTCCTGGCGGTCGGCGCGGCGGCCGCCCTGCCACAGCACGTCGGCGCCGTCGCTATACGCGGCGGTGTTGTCGCGCAGGCTCTGGTTGCTGGTCTGTTGCAGGATCAGCGTGCACTTCGCGTCGAACGTGAAGGTCAGGTTGTTGAAGATCAGGAACGATGCACGCTGGCCGCTGCCCAGGCTCAGGCCGCGGACGCATTCGCCCGGCCGCGCGTTCTGCTCCAATGCCTGGGCCAGTTGGCCCGAGACGGTGCGGTAGCTGCGGGCGTAGTCCACGGCGGGCTGCCACAGCAGCACCAGCAGGATCCACGTCACGGTCAAGCCGCCGGCCGACAGCACGGTGCCGCGCCACAACGCTTGCGGACGCACGCGCAGGCGCCAGACGACGAGCGCGATCCAGGCCACCGTGAAAATGACGGCCAGTGTGAAAGCGGTCCAGGAAATCACCGGTTCATAACCGGTTGTCTGGCGGGCGATGTTGCGTGATATCTGGGCCGGCCAGTTGAAGTGCAGCGCCACCCAGCCCAGCCAGGCGGTGGCCGCCGTCAGCGAAAAGCACATGACGGCGAACCAATCCAGCGTGTTGACGACGCCGCGGCGCAGGGTCGGCAGCGAGAACGCGCCCAACACGGCGCACGGGACCGCCAGCAGCACATATTCGGAATCGGTGGCTTCTTCCAGGCCGAACAGCACCAGCGCGGAGCACGCCAGCAGCATCAGCGGCAGCCAGATGTGGGGCGCATAGATCCAGGCGCGCCAACGCCAGGCGGCAAGCAGCGCCAGCGGCCAGGTGGGCCAGAGGTACCAGGGCAGGTCGCGCAGCGTGCGGCCGATATCGTGCCAGGACGGCCACGCGAAAGACGCCAGGTTCCAGGTCTTCCAGTTGCGGATCCAGTACTGGCTGCTTTCGTTGGCCGGAATCCACCAGGCCAGGATCAGCGCGACGGTCACCAGCGCGGCCCAAGGCAGCCAGCGCTTGCATTTCCACAGTTGGCTGCGCGGGTAGAAGGCCAGCAGGGCGCCGATCATGATGGGCACAGCGCCGACCCAGCCGCGGGTCAGGAAGCTGGCCGCCAGCGCGATCCCCAGCGTAGTGGTGCCGGTCACCGGGCGGTCGACGCTGCGGGCCAGCGAATAGAAGGCCAGCGCCTGGCACGCCATGATGGCGGGCACGACGGTGGTCTCGTGGGTACGTTGCAGGATGCCGACCGTGGCCAGCAGCAACAGCAAGGCCGCGTCCGCGAGCATGCGCCCGTAGTCGCGCGGGGCGGGCTCGCCGCCGAAGGGCAGGGCCAGCGGTTGGGCTTCAGGGCGGCGGCCCAGCAGGTAGGTGCCGTACCAGACGCTCGTCGCGGTGATGCCGAACCACAGCAGGTTGGGCAGGCGCCCGGCCGTGATGTCGCCGACGAAGGGCCCGAACAGCCAAATGCTGGCGGCGCCCACCCAGGTGATCAGCGGACCTTCCTCGGCATGCGCCAGATGTCCCACTTGGGGCAGCAACCACGTGATGCCGCCTTCTCGGATGGCGGTGATCATGGTCGCCAATCCGACCGCATCGTCCGTTTTCCACGGGTCGCGCATGAACAGGCCGGCCACGATATAGGCCAGCGACAAGCCCAGCAGAATCAGTCTGGGGAGCTTTGCGGTGGCCAGTGACGTAAGCCGGGCCGGAGTGGAAAGAGAAAGTGGGGACACGGGCGTTAATGTAACCGAGTGGTCTGGTTGCGCCAGCCCCCAGCGCGTAACAAGCTGGCTAGGGGGAAAAAAAAGCAGCCCGGAGGCTGCCTTTTTGCTGCGACTCCCGCAGGAGCGGCAGGATCAGGAAGCGGACTTGACCGTGCCGGCGGTACGGGCGAAGCGGGCGCGGAACTTTTCCACACGGCCGGTTTCGACGATACGCGTTTGGGCGCCCGTGTAGAACGGGTGCGATTCGGAGGTCACGTCGCACTTGAAGAGCGGGTACGTCTTGCCGTCGATTTCGACGGTTTCGCGCGTGTGCAGGGTCGAACGGGTGATGAACTTGTTGCCCGTTTGCAGGTCGGCGAAGACGACGTCGCGGTATTCGGGGTGAATGCCTTCTTTCATGGTGCTTTCCTAGGACTCGCGAGGAGTCTTTCTCAAAGTGTTAGGGTCGCCAGCCAGGCCGCGAAAAACCGTCCGCAAGGAACGACTTCGCAAGAACGCTCGCCACGTATCCGAAAAGTAACCCCAAATTCTAGCACGGGGAAATCCCGATGCGCCAGCGACGGCGGACGGACGGGATCCGCGCCGCCTCTGCCATTTTAATGGGGGCGGGTTTTAGAGCTCGGTGCGCAGCTTCCAGATCTCGGGGAAAAGCACGACGTCCAGCATGCGCCGCAGGTAATCGACGCCGGAGGTGCCGCCCGTGCCGCGCTTGAAGCCGATGACCCGCTCGACCGTGGTGACGTGGCGAAATCGCCACAGCCGGAACGCGTCTTCCAGGTCGGTCAGCTTTTCTCCCAGCTGGTACAGGTCCCAATAGCGGTCGGTGTCGCGGTAGACGGTCAGCCACGCCGCTTCGACGCCATCCGAGGATTCATAGGGTTGAGTCCAGTCGCGCTCCAGGCGGTCGGCCGGCACGGCTACGCCGTGGCGGGCCAGCAGGCGCAGCGCTTCGTCATACAGCGAAGGGGCCTCGTAGGCGGTGCGTACCTGGGCCAGCAGGTCTTCGCGGTGCGCATGCGGCTTGAGCATTGCCGCGTTCTTGTTGCCCAGCAGGAATTCCACCTGGCGGTATTGATAGCTTTGGAAGCCGCTGGAACGGGCCAGGTACGGGCGCAGCGCGGAATATTCGGGCGGGGTCATGGTGGCCAGCACGTCCCAGGCGTGGACCAGCTGCTCCATGATCTTGCCGACGCGGGCCAGCATCTTGAAGGCGGGCTGCAGCCGGTCGGCAGCCACGTTGGCGATGGCGGCGCGCAATTCGTGCAGCATCAGCTTCATCCAGAGTTCGCTGGTCTGGTGCTGGATGATGAACAGCATTTCGTTGTGCTCGGGCGACAGCGGATGCTGCGCGCCCAGCAATTCGTCCAGATGCAGGTAGTCGCCGTAGGTCATGTCGCGCGCGAAATCCAGCTGCGCCTTTTCCTCGTGGACGATGTCTTCGGGGCGGTGCGGGCAGCTCATGCTTGGCCTCCACGGCAGGGCGGGGCGGCACGGCGGGCGGATGCGGGCAACGCGCGCCAATGGGGCGCGCAGGGGAAAACAGGCTTCATGGTCGTGCCTAGTCGAAAACGGGCAGCCGGCGCGACCGGCCGCCCAATGGCCAGCGGATCAGCCTACAGCTCGCGCAAGACGGCGCGGACCGGGCTGGCATCGGCCTGGACCAGCGCCAACGGCAGGGCGATCAATTCGTAATCGCCTTCGGGCACATCATCAAGCACCAGGTTTTCCAGTACCCGCATGTCGTGCCGCAATATCGTGTGGTGGCTGTCCAGGGTCTTGCTGGACGCGGGGTCGATGCTGGCGGTATCCAGTCCGATCAGCATGACGCCGCGTTCGGCCAGCCATTCGATGGTCTGGGGCGCGTAGGCGGAGAAATCGTCAGTCCACCAGTCTTGCGCCGCATGCTTGGCGGTGCGCACCAGCACGCGGGGCGGCAGATTCAGGGCCGCATGGGCCAGGTGGTCGGTCGTGATCAGCGGGCCGCAGTCGATGGCGTGGATGACGCGACAGGGGCCCAGGAAAGGTTCCAGCGACACCGCGCCGATGGCGGCTGCGCCGTTCTGGTAGTGCAGCGGGGCATCCGCGTGCGCGCCGATGTGCGGCGACAGCGTGATTTCACTGACATTGACCGGACAGCCGGGCGTAAGCGACCACTTCCATTGCTGGCGGTACGGCGTGTCGCCAGGAAAGACAGGCGAAGCCGTGGAGACGGGAGGAGAGATATCCCACAGGCGTTTCATGGTGGCGGGAGCGGTCGGATGATGCCGGAACAGGTTAAAGCCTAAAGCAATTCAGGACGGTAGTCTAACGAATTCCGGCACGCCGCGCCGCGCCTACAGGCCGCCCAGCTCGGCCATCGAGACGACCGTCGAGCCGGCCACGATCAGATGGTCCAGCAGCTTGATGTCCACCAGCGCCAAGGCCTGTTTCAGCTGCAAGGTGAAACCACGGTCGGCGGCGCTGGCCTCGGCCAGGCCCGACGGGTGGTTGTGGGCCACGATCAGGGCGGCGGCATGGTGGCGCAGGGCCTCCCGGACGACTTCACGCGGATAGACCGAGGCCTGCGACAGCGTCCCGCGCGCCAGTTCGCCGGTGGCGATCACGCGCAGCTGGTTGTCCAGATACAGCGCGATGCAGTGCTCGACCCGGCGATGCCCCAGCGCCGTCATGCAATATTGTTTCACTTGGCCGGGGTGGCGAAGGGTGTCGGTGCGGGTCAGGTCTTCCTCGATGGTCCGGCGCGCCAGCTCCAGCAGGGCGGCAAGCGTGCAGGATTTGGCCGTCCCCAGGCCGGATACGGTCATCAATTCTTCGGGGGTGGCGCCCAGCAGGCCCCGCAGGCCCGAAAAACGTTCCAGCAGGCGGTTGGACAAATCCATCACGTTCAGCCCGGGAATGCCGGTGCGCAGGGCGATGGCAAGCAGTTCCGCGTCCTGAAGCGCCCCCGCCCCGTGACGCAGCATCCGCTCCCGGGGACGCTCGTGTTTTGACAGCCGCACAGACAATTTCATAAGAGGCTCTAAAATCAGGGTTTATCCAATATCTATACGGTGGCAGATCTTGAGCATCGCCTCTAACGAAGTGAACGTTTTTGTCCGTCAGGATTCCTACCTAACGCTGCACTACCGGATCACCCTGGCTTCGGGTCCCGGCAAGGATTCCGTGTTCGCCGATACCTTCGACGGCCGGCCCGGCACGCTGCAGATGGGCGGGGGCCAGTGGGCGCCCGGCCTGGAGGCCGCGTTGATCGGCCATGCGGAAGGCGAGCGGTTCAGCGTTACCCTGGAACCCGCCGACGCCTATGGCGACCGCAACCCCGAGCTGATCCAGCGCGTCACGCGGGCGATGCTGGCAGAACACGCGGGCGCGGATGCCGGTTTCGAACCGGGAGACCTGGTGGAATTCACCGCGCCCAACGGCGGCCGCTATTCGGGCGTCCTGAAAGAAATCAACGACGAGTCGGCGCTGTTCGACTTCAACCACCCGCTTGCGGGCATCAGCTTGCGCGTGGACGTGGCGCTGCTGGGAGTCCTTTGATATGAGCAAGGCCGTTACCGCCTCTGGCGCCGAAGTCCTGCTGGCGCAGCCGCGCGGCTTCTGTGCCGGCGTGGACCGCGCCATCGACATCGTCGAGCGCGCGATCGAACTGCATGGCGCGCCGATCTACGTGCGCCACGAGATCGTCCACAACCGCTACGTGGTGGAAGATCTGCGCGCCAAGGGCGCGATCTTCATCGACGAACTGGACGACGCGCCCTCGGGCTCGATCGTCGTGTTCTCGGCGCATGGCGTGTCCAAGGCGGTGCGTGCCGAAGCGGAATCCCGCGGTCTGCAGGTATTCGACGCCACTTGCCCGCTGGTCACCAAGGTCCATATCGAAGTGGCCCGCATGCGCGCCGCTGGCCGCGAGATCATCATGATCGGCCACAAGGGCCACCCCGAGGTCGAGGGCACGCTTGGCCAGGCGCAAGGCGGCATGTACTTGGTCGAGACCGTGGAAGACGTGGCCGGGTTGGAAGTGGTCAACCCGGAAAACCTGGCCTACGTCACGCAGACGACCCTGTCTGTGGATGACGCGGCGGCGGTGTCGAAGGCGCTGAAAGCGCGCTTCCCCAGCATCGTCGAGCCCAAGAAAAGCGATATCTGCTACGCCACCCAGAACCGCCAGGACGCGGTCAAGGTGATGGCGCCCGATTGCGATCTGGTGCTGGTCGTGGGCAGCCCCAACAGTTCGAATTCCAATCGGCTGCGCGAAGTGGCCGAGCGCAAGGGTGTGGCGTCCTACCTGATCGACGGCGCCGACTCCATCGACCCGGCGTGGCTGGTCGACCGAAAGCGCATCGGCGTGACGGCGGGCGCTTCCGCCCCCGAAATCCTGGTGCAGCAGGTGATCGACCGCGTCAAGGAATTGGGCGCGGTGTCGGTGCGCACGATGCCGGGCTTGGAAGAAAACGTGGCGTTTCCGCTTCCCAAGGGCTTGTCGCGCAAGGCTGCCCAGACGGAATCGCTGGAATAGCGCCGCGCTGGTGCATCGTTGAAAAACAGGCGCCCGCGCGGCGCCGGAAGAACACCAAGGAGACTTCATGCAGTTGTACAGCTATTTCCGCAGCTCGGCCGCGTACCGCGTGCGCATTGCCCTGAACCTGAAAGGCTTGTCGTACGAAACCGTGCCGGTGCATCTGCTGAAGGATGGCGGGCAGCAGCTGTCGGAGGGGTATCGCAAGATGAACCCGACGGCGCTGGTGCCCACGCTGATCGATGGCGACGCCGTCATCGGGCAGTCGCTCGCCATCATTGAATACCTGGAAGAAACGCATCCCCAGGCACCGCTGCTGCCGGCCGATGCCATCGGACGTGCGCGGGTGCGCGATCTGGCCCTGGGCATTGCCTGCGACACCCATCCGCTGAACAACCTGCGCGTGTTGAAGTATCTGAAGCACACGCTGGGCGTGGACGAGGCCGCCAAGAACGCCTGGTACAAGCATTGGGTGCATCAGGGACTGGAAGCCCTGGAGGCGCAGCTCGCGCGCTCCAGCGCCACCGGCCGCTTTTGCCACGGCGACACGCCGACCATCGCCGACCTGTGCCTGGTGCCGCAAGTGGCCAACGCGCAGCGTTTCGAGTGCGACCTGTCCGCGATGCCCAACGTGGTGCGTATCGACGCGGCTTGCCGCGAACTGCCGGCCTTCGCGGACGCCGCGCCGGGCAAGCAGCCCGACGCGGAGTAACGCTGGCGGATCGGCTTAGCCGATCTGCACCGGCACGAAGATCTTGTCTTCGCCGCGCTGGACCAGCAGGGCAACGGTCTTGCCCGCCTTGGACAGCGCTTCCTTCACTTGCCCGACGTTGTGCACGGGCACGCCGTTCAAGGACAGCAGCACGTCGCCCGGTTCGATGCCCGCCTTGGCGGCCGGACCGGCGGCGCGCTCGATCAGCAAGCCTTCGGTGCCCGAGGCCTGCTGCTCCTGCGGGCTCAGCGGGCGCAGGGCCAGGCCCAATTGGCCGCGCTGCACGTCCTGCTCACCCGACGACGCTTGCGTCTTGTCCTTGGGGATACCGCCCAGCGTGGCCACCAATTCCTTGGGGGCGCCGGCGCGCCAGACATCCATCTTGATCTTCTCGCCCGGCGAGGCAAGCGTGATCAGGGACGCCAGATCGCCCGACGAAACGATGGTCTTGCCGTCGATCTTCCGGACGACGTCGCCGGGCTGCAGGCCGGCCTTCTCGGCGGCGCTGCCCTTTTCGACGCTGGACACCAGCGCGCCCGACGGCGAGTCCAGCTTGAAGGAATTGGCCAGGTCCTGGTTCACTTCCTGCACCGTCACGCCCAGCCGGGCATGCTGCACCTTGCCGTGTTCCAGGATCTGGTCCTTGATCTTGTAGGCCACGTCGATGGGGATCGAGAACGACAGGCCCTGGAAGCCGCCGGTGCGGCTGTAGATCTGCGAATTGATGCCCACGACTTCGCCGCGGTCGTTGAACAGCGGGCCACCCGAATTGCCGGGGTTGACCGCCACGTCCGTCTGGATGAAGGGGACCGACGTGTCGTCGGGCAGTGAGCGGCCCTTGGCGCTGACGATGCCCGCGGTGGCGGTATTTTCCAAGCCGTATGGCGAACCGATGGCCAGCACCCATTCGCCCACTTGCAGCTGGTTCACATCGCCCACCTTCACGACGGGCAGGTTCTTGGCCTCGATCTTGAGCACGGCCACGTCCGTCTGCGGGTCCGCGCCCAGTACCTTGGCCTTGTACTCGCGGCGGTCGGTCAGTTTGACGGTGACTTCACGGGCGTCCTGCACGACGTGCGCGTTGGTCAGGATGATGCCGTCATTGCTGATGATGAAGCCCGAGCCTTCTCCGCGCATCGGTACTTCGCGGGCCGGCATGCGGCCGCGCGAGCCAGGGATCTGGCCGAAGAACTGGGCGAAGGGGTCATCGTCGTCGGCCGACACCTTGCGGGTGCCGCTGACGCTGATGTTGACGACGGCAGGCCCGAAGTCGCGGGTGATCTGCGCGAAATTGGGCGGACTGGACGTGTTGATCGTCTGCGGCGCGGTGGCGGCGGCAGGCGCGTTGGCCGCCATCGACACACTGCCGGTCATGGCGGTTGCGCCAGCGCCGCCAATGGCGCCAGCGGCCAGCAGCGCCAGCACCAGGCGCGAGGGGGTCAGTTGCGAAGTTTTCATGTCGGCTCCTGCGTTCATGTTTGAGGGCATGGCGCTATCTTCGGGCCTGACACTTAGGTGAATCTTAAATCGCGGGACTCAATCCGGGCGAGGGAACACGACCCGGGCGCGCAGCCCCCGGCCGCCGGGCGCGTCTTCCAGGAATATGGCGGCGCCATGGCGGTCGGCGATGGCGCGGGCGATCGACAGCCCCAGGCCGCTGCCATGCTGCGTGTTGCCTTCGGCGCGGTAGAAGCGGTCGAATACGCGCTCGCGTTCGGCGGGCGGGATGCCGGGGCCTTCGTCGTCGATCATGAACGAGGCCTGGTCCGCCGCCTGCTCCAGGCGCAGACGGATGTGCTTGCCCTCGGGCGTATGCTTGACGGCGTTGTCCAGCAGGTTGCGCGCCAGCAGCACCAGCGCGTCGCGATGCCCTTGAATCCAGGCTTCGGCCGGCCCTTCCATGTCGATGCCGATCAGTTTGGCGTTGGCTTGCGGCAGCGTTTCCGATAGCGCCTGTCGCAAGACGTCGGCCAGGTCCACGGGGACGGCGGGCGAGGGCTCTGCCGCGCTTTCATGGCGGGCCATGGACAGCAATTGCTCGACCAGCCGAGTGGCGCGGTCGATGCCTGACGCCAGGCGCTGTTCGGCCAATTCGCGGCTGTCGGCGTCGCCGGCGCGTTGCAAGGCCTGCAGTTGCAGGCGCAGTGCGGCCAGCGGCGAACGCAGTTCATGCGCGGCGTCGCCTACGAATTGCTTCTGCTGGGCGAATGCGCCGCGCATCCGTTCCAGCAGCAGGTTCAGTTCCTGGATCAGGGGCTGGATCTCGTCGGGCAGGCCCTGCACGTTGACGGGAGACAGGTCCTCGGGCTGGCGCGCCGCGACCTGGGCGCGGGCCCGCTTGACCGGGCGCAGCGACCAGCTGACCACGCACCAGATGATCAGCATCAGCAAGGGGGCGGCGGCGGCGATAGGGGCGATGGTGCGCAGGGCCAGCGCGCGCGCCATGTCCTTGCGAACGTCCATGTCTTGGGCCACCTGGATCACCTGGAACGGCGTGGCCAGCGCATACACGCGATAGGTGGTGCCTTCCATGGTGGTGTCGGAAAAGCCCAGCACGATCTGGTCGGGCAGCGGGCGGCGCGACCGCGAATTGAACACGCGCAGGCCGTCCGGGGTCCAGATCTGGATGATCAGGTCGTCGGCGACGGGCGAACCGGCTCCGCGCGCATGGGTGGGGCCCGTCCTGAGCAGTCCGTCGCCGGTGCCCAGCGACAGGGCGGTGCGTTGCAGCAACGAATCGAAGATGTCGTCGGCTTGCGCCAGCGTGCTGCGATAGGCGATCACGCCTTGCACCAGCGCGCCGACCGCGATGGCGGCCAGCAGGAAGAAAAGCAGACGGGCTCGCAGCGAGTAGCTAAGCCGGATGCTCATGTTTTGGGAATGACATAGCCGACGCCTCTGACGTTCTGGATCAGGTTCGGACCCAGTTTCTTGCGCAGGCCATGAATATAAACCTCAACGGCGTTGCTGCTGACGCTGTCTTTCCAGCTGTAGAGCTTTTCTTCCAGCTGCGCGCGCGAAAAGATCATGCCGGGGCGCGCGATCAGGGGCTCCAGCACCGCCCATTCCCGGGCGGTCAGGGCGACAGGCGTGCCGTCCACCATGGCCGCGTGCGATTGCGGGTCGATGGTGATCCCGTCATGCTCGAACACCGGCTCGGCGCGGCCGGCGCTGCGACGGATCAGCGCCCGCATGCGAGCGAGCAATTCGTCTACGTCATAGGGTTTGACGATGTAGTCGTCTGCGCCCGCGTCCAATCCGGCGATGCGGTCGCTGACGGCATCGCGCGCGGTGGCGATCAGTACCGGCGTGCGGTCCTTGCGCGTGCGCAGGTCGCGCAGCAAGGTCACGCCATCGCGTTTGGGCAGGCCCAGGTCCAGCAGGATCAGGTCGTAGGTGTCGGTGCGCAACGCCAGTTCCGCGGCATTGCCGTCCTTCACCCAGTCGACGGCGTAGTGCTCCGCGCGCAGGCAGTCCAATACGCTTTCACCGATCATGATGTCGTCTTCGACGAGTAGGATGCGCATGGTGGTCTTGGCTTGGTGTTGACGGAAATCCAGCAAGTTGGATGCACGGCAGGCGGGTGGAGTTCCCGTGATCGGGAAAGGCCTGCAAGAAGAGGGGGGGAAGGAGAAGCGGAAATGAAAAAAGCAGCCCGAGAGGGCTGCTTTTTGAATTTGGTGCCGGCAATAGGAGTCGAACCTACGACCTTCGCATTACGAATGCGCTGCTCTACCAACTGAGCTATGCCGGCAAGACCATTTGCTTCGATTCTTGCGTGCCGGTGTTGAATTCGGCAATGCTGAACTGCAAGCAAAACATCTTTGTTCTTCCCAGTTCGCTGCCCTGTTTATGGGGCCTGATCTGGAAAGACCGAAATCATATCAGAGTTTTTTGGCGATGGGAAACAAACGGGCCAAAAAGAACTAAAAAAATCGTGGTTTGCATGCGCGAAAAATTTAGGTCATAATTGCGTTCTTGGCAGATCCCCGATAGCTCAGTCGGTAGAGCGACGGACTGTTAATCCGCAGGTCGCTGGTTCGAGCCCAGCTCGGGGAGCCAAAAAGAATTCAGTACCGACAGTTCAGTTGCGCGAGCGCTGGGCACATCAGGGTCATTCACGAAAGTGGGTGGCCCTTTTTGTTTTCCGCACAGAATCTTCGTCCGGCCCGAAATAGTCGGCCCGCAATGATTGGTCCGCAGCAATTGGTCCGCAGCAATTGGTCCGCAGCAATTGATCCGCAGCAGCTGTTTGCGCCATAAGTGTTATGTAATAACATTCTATTTTTGGAGCAAAGCCATGATGCGGAAAGATGATGCGGGCCCAATGCGCGATGGGCGCTTGCCGGTGACGGTGTTGTCGGGGTTTCTGGGGGCGGGGAAGACGACGCTGTTGAACCATGTGCTGAATAATCGCGAGGGGCGTCGGGTGGCGGTGATCGTCAACGATATGTCCGAGGTCAATATCGACGCGCGCCTGGTGCGCGAGGGCGGGGCGGCGTTGTCCCGCGCCGACGAAAAACTGGTCGAGATGAGCAATGGCTGCATCTGCTGTACGCTCCGCGAAGATCTGCTGATCGAGATTCGCCGCTTGGCCGCCGAAGGGCGTTTCGATTACCTGCTGATCGAATCGACGGGGATCTCGGAGCCCTTGCCGGTTGCCGAGACGTTCACTTTCCGCGACGAGGGCGGCGTCAGCCTGAATGATGTCGCCCGGCTGGACACGATGGTCACGGTGGTGGATGCTTTCAACTTCTTGCGGGACTACGCCAGCGTGGACCGCTTGTCGGCGCGCGGCGAGACCCTTGGCGACGAGGATGCGCGCACGGTCGTGGACTTGCTGATCGAGCAGGTGGAGTTCTGCGACGTCATTGTCTTGAACAAGGCCGATCTGGTGCTACCCGACGAATTGGCGCGTCTGGAAGCGATATTGCGCCGCCTGAATCCGCGCGCGCATCTTGTCCGCAGCGAGTTCGGCCAGGTGCCGATGCGGAGCGTGCTGGATACGGGGCGATTTGATTTCGAAGCCGCGGCGCAGGCGCCGGGCTGGCTGAAGGCGTTGCGGGGCGAGCGGGTTCCCGAGAGCGAGGAGTACGGCATAGGCAGTTTCGTGTTTCGCGCCAAGCGCCCCTTTCATCCGCAGCGCTTCTGGGATTGCGTCCACCAGGAGTGGCCGGGTGTAGTGCGGTCGAAGGGTTATTTCTGGCTGGCGACGCGTCCGGCCCTCGCGGCATCATGGTCGCAGGCGGGGCCGATCATGCGTTATGGTGCGGCGGGATACTGGTGGGCGGCGTTGCCGCGCGAGCAATGGCCCGACGATGCGGAGTCGCGGGCGGCGATCGTGGCGGAGTGGGATCCGGTCTATGGTGACCGGTGCCAGGAATTGGTATTGATCGGCATCGGCATGGACGAGGCGGCGTTGCGGGCGCGCTTGCAGGCTTGCTTGATGACGCAGGAAGAAATGACGCGGCCCGTCGACGAACTGGCCGCGCTGGCGGATCCGTTCCCGGTGTGGGACCGGCCGCGCAATACGGGGTAGCGCCCGTTGGACGGGTGGGTATGGACGAGGACAAGCGCATTGGCGTGACGGTGGTTTCGGGTTTCCTGGGCAGCGGCAAGACCACGCTGCTCAACCGTTTGCTGCACGAGCCGGCGTATGCCGACGCGTTGGTCATCGTCAATGAATACGGCGACGTTGGCGTCGACCACCATCTGGTGCGCCTGGCGCCCGCGAATGTCGTGCTGATCGAGGGCGGTTGCCTGTGCTGTGTGGTCAGCGGCGCCGTGGTGGACACCTTGCGCGACCTGTTCATGTTGGCGCTCAGCCGACGGATCAAGCCGTTTCGCCGCGTGCTGATCGAAACCAGCGGGTTGGCGGACCCCGCCTCGATCCTGTTCATGCTCAAGCACGACCGCTTCCTGTCCGAGCGCTACGCGTACCGGGGCGCGATCGTGGTCGTGGACGTGCGGCATGGCGAGGCCCAGTTGGCGGCGCAGCCCGAAGCGGCGCGGCAATTGGCGCTCGCCGATGCGGCCGTGCTCAGCAAGTCGGACTTGGCGGACGCGGCGCAATTGTGCCGCGTCGAGCAGGCCGTCATGGCCATCAACCCTGGCGCGCAGCGTTGCGTGCAGCGCCCGGATGCGCCGTTGGCCGGCGTGTTGCGGGACGGCCCCGATGCGCTGGCGCGCCGTGACGGCGTCGCGCTGGCGAACTGGCTTCAGGCGTTTGCGCGGCCGGCGGCCGACCGCCATGCGCAGGTCGGCAGTTTTTCCCTGACCTTGTCGTCGCCGTTGGGCCGGGCGGCCTTCCTGGCGGGCGTGTCGCGCATCCAGGAGCGCTTCGGTCAGGGCCTGTTGCGGATGAAGGGACTGGTGTGCTTCGAGGGCGAGGCCCTGCCATGCGAGGTGCATGGCGTCCATGGCGAACTCTATCCGCTGCGCGCGTTGCCGCAATGGCCCGGTGATGATCGCGCGTCGCATCTGGTCTATATCGTGCGCGGCCTTGACGCCGGCCGTGTCCGCGCCGAGGTTGCCGAGGCGCTGGGCCAGTTGCCCGCCTGAGGGCTGCCGTTGGGGGTCCTGGCAGGGTGTGCTCGCTTCATGTCGTTATTTGGGCACGGATGTTGCACGAAAATACGGTATAAACGGTACGGTCTGATGCAAGAACCGAGACAATCATGGATCGTCTGAAAGCCATGCAGGTGTTCGTGGAAGTCGCTGACCGGGGTAGCCTGTCGGCGGCAGCGGTCCATTTGGACATGTCGCGGGCGATGGTGTCGCGATACCTGGCCGAAATGGAGCAGTGGGTCGGGGTGCGGTTGCTGCACCGCACGACGCGCCGGCTCAGCCTGACGCCCGCCGGGGCTGAGACCTTGCCGCGTTGCCGGCAGATGCTGGACATGGTGGGTGATCTGCGCAGTGCGGTCTCGACCCCTGAAGACACGCCGCGCGGCCTGCTGCGCATCACCACCAGCATGTCCTTCGGTTCCAGGCATCTGGCTGCCGTCGTCACCGACTACGTCAAGCAGCATCCGGGCACTTCCGTGGACTTGATGCTGGTCGAGCGTGCCGTCAATCTGGTGGAAGAGCGGGTCGATCTTGCGGTGCGGATTACGAATGACCTGGATCCCAATCTGATCGCCCGTAAGTTGGCCGTCTGCCGTTCGGTGGTATGCGCATCGCCCGACTACCTGGCCCGCGAGGGCGTGCCGGCACGTATTGAAGACTTGTCTTTGCGCAACTGCCTGACGCATTCCTATTTTGGCAAAAGCCTGTGGCGCTTCGAGCGTGACGGCCAGCCGGTGGACGTGCCGGTCAGCGGGAATATCAGCGCCAACGAGGTCTCCGTGCTGTTGAGCGCCGCACTGGAAGGGGCGGGCATCGCCATGCTGCCGACTTACTATGCGGCCGAGTATGTGGCGGCGGGGCGCTTGAAAGCCATCTTGCCGCAGTGCAAACCGCAGGAGCTGGGGATTTACGGCGTGTATGCTTCGCGGCGCCAGATGCCATTGATCTTGCGGTCGATGCTGGATTTTCTGGTGGAGCGGCTGGGTTCGGCGCCGTGGGACAAGCCCGCGCAGGCGTCAGTTGTGCCTTCTGTGGCGTCGTCTTGATGCGCCGCCTTGCGGGCGCCCGGGCTTGAGGGTCAGGGTTATGGCGGTATAATTTGGGTATTGCTTTGGCGGGCGGGCTGCGGTTGATCCCGTTTTTTTGCCGGCAAACCATTTTGCGGCGGGCCGATGTCCGCTAGCATGTAGTCGTCGAAAACATCTAAGAATCGTAAGTCCGGCTTGGGTCGGGTCATTGCATGACGAACCGGTCTTCGTCTGCGCGAGGGGGAGCATGGGGTTCAGGCGGTGGTGGCCAGCCACAATGCCGGGTCTCATGCCTGAGATCGACGATCCAGGTCTTGATACTGATCGCCGCAGGAACAAGGCGCCGGGTTACCGGCGTGGCGTGTCCCGCAGGCTTGTTGGCAAGTGATAGCCAGCTTTTCCAGAATTTGCTTAAGGCGTCTGCCGTGATGTAAATCAGGCAGGCATATCGCCCTATCTTGATCGGTGCGGCCGTTTCGGCGCATAGCCACCGCGCGATCCGCCGCGCAGTCCGTCATGCATGGCAGTCAACACAGGAATGTTGTGAACACTACGCAAACCAATGCCGTCTGTAGCAAGCCCGCGTGTACCGGGGTTTTGTCGGCGGGTGCGGGCGCGGTGTTCTCGGCGGGTTCCGCGTCGGTTGTTTCCACGGCCGCTTTCGTTGTGGTGCGTGGCGGCTCGGTGCGTGGCGCTTCGGTATCCCGCGCTTCGGTATCCTGCGCTTCGGTATCCTGCAAGTTTGCCGCAGCAAAACAAGCTTTGATTTTGTCGGCACAAATTGCCAGCACAAATGAAAAAGGCCCGGCGCATTCGCCAGGCCTTCGTCAATTTGGTTGCGGGGGCAGGATTTGAACCTACGACCTTCGGGTTATGAGCCCGACGAGCTGCCAGACTGCTCCACCCCGCGTCTGAGAAAAGAATATTAACCTTATTTTCAACCTAGCGCAAGTTAGCCCTTTTTGAATTTGAATGTCGATGAACGATAGCGAGGCAATACTCGTGCTGGAAACCGCGCTGCTATGCGCGGTGCAGCCGATGCAACTGTCCGATATGCGCAAGCTATTCGGGGACGATGAACAATTCGACAACAGCAAGCTGCGCGGGCTGTTGGAGACGCTGCAAAGCAATTGGGCCGATGGCGGCCTGGAGCTGGTGCAGCTGGCAAGCGGATGGCGTTTCCAAAGCCGCCCGCACATGCAGCGCTACCTGGAGCGGCTGAGTCCTGAAAAGCCGCCCAAGTATTCGCGCGCCGTCATGGAGACGCTGGCCATCGTGGCCTGGCGCCAGCCGGTCACGCGCGGCGACATCGAGGATATTCGTGGTGTCACCGTGTCTTCGCAAATCGTGAAGGCGCTGGAGGACCGGGGGTGGATCGAGGTCATCGGGCATCGCGATGCGCCCGGCCGTCCCGCCCTGTTCGGCACCACGCGCCAATTTCTGGACGATCTAGGCCTGCGGGCGCTCGATGAGCTTCCGCCGCTGGAGTCGGCGCAAGCCGCCGCCGCGCTGGCAGGACTGGACCTGGGCGAAGTGCAACAATTGACAGGCGAGGGCGCCGCGCCTGTCGAGGCTGCCTCGCCGGACGACGCTGTTGCAGGCGAAAGCCAAGGTGAAAGCGAAGGTGAAATTGGCGGCGTGCAGGGGGAGATTCCCGTCGACGAGCCGGCTGGCGTGGACGAAAATGCCAATATCCCGGTTGCGGAATTGTCTGTTTCGGAACACGATGCACCCATAGCCCCGGGCGATAGCGTAGAATCCGTCGTTTCGCGCACAGAAGAAAGCGCGGATCCCGCAGACGAACCCACCGTCCGGGAGCAAGCCGAAGGCTTGTCCAATACGCCGACCCCGTCCGGTTTTCCCGACGAAGGGGCTGGCAACGACACTTCCGATATGGCCGCCGACGTCACAGAAGCCGGTGCTGCAAAGGAAGGTGTCGAGAACGCAAAACACGCGGAACCGACCGAACCGATTGACGAGACCGATCACGCAGCGCCTGGCGCCGCCGGGCACGAGCCCGCAATCGGCCTTGATGAACGTGTTCGGCCCGACCCCGATGCCGCCTCCGTGGCGCCGGGCGAGGCAGATCCGGAGCGGCCTCGCGCCGGCCGCGAATCGGCGTCCCCTGATGATGACGAGCCTGCCCCTGGCAGGCCTACCCAAGTTTGAAATTCGGAGCTGTCCCAGTGACAACGAATACAGCAATGCAGGACGACAATCCCCGTTCGGATGACACCGTTTCCAACGGTCAATCGGAAGCTTCCGCCGCGCGCGAGCCGGCAGCCGAAGGCGAGGCCGGCGCCCGTGGGCGCGGGCGCAAGCTGAGGACGCCGTTCCGCCGCCGCCGCGGCGACGCGACGGCCGAACAGGCGCCGGCCGCTGAAGGCCAGCAGCCCGCAGCGGCCGCTGCTCCGGTCGAGTCGCCTGACTCCCGTGGCGGCGAGCAGGAGGCCGAACAGGCCCTGTCGTACCTGGACTCCGCTGACCGCATGGAGCAGCGCCTGGGCAAGTACCTGAACAGCGATTCGGTCATGCCGAAGCTGCATAAGGTGCTGGCTGACGCCGGTATCGGTTCGCGCCGCGAAATGGAAGAGCTGATCGTCGCCGGCCGAGTGTCGGTCAATGGCGAGCCGGCCCATATCGGCCAGCGCGTGGCGCCGAACGATCAGGTCCGCGTCAACGGCAAGCCCATCATGCGCACGAACACGAAGAGGCCGCCGCGCGTGATCCTGTATCACAAGCCGGCGGGTGAAATCGTCAGCCATGACGATCCGGGTGGTCGTGCCAGCGTCTTCGCGCGCTTGCCCAAGCTGCGCACCGGCAAGTGGCTGTCGGTGGGCCGCCTGGATTTGAATACCGAAGGTCTGCTGATTTTCACGACCTCGGGCGACATGGCCAACCGCATCATGCACCCCCGCTACGGTACCGAGCGCGAGTACGCGGTCCGCGTGCTGGGTGAAATGGACGAGGCGCAACGCCAGTCGCTGGTCGACGGCATTGAGCTGGAGGATGGCCTGGCTGCTTTCGGCGCGTTGGATTACCTGGGTGGCGACGGCAGCAACCGCTGGTATCGCGTGACCTTGCAGGAAGGCCGCAACCGCGAAGTCCGCCGCATGTTCGAAGCCGTCGGCGTCACGGTCAGCCGCCTGATCCGCACCCGTTTCGGCGACGTGGTGCTGCCGCGCACGCTGCGGCGCGGCCGCTGGGAAGAACTGGATGGTTCGCTGGTTACCGCGCTGATGGTCCAATTGGGACTGTTGCGCGAAGACGACGAATCTGGTGGCAATCGCCGCCGCTCGAAACAGCCGCAATCGCATGACAGCGCGCTGCCCCCGGGCTTCGGCACGATGGACCGCAATGGCATGAACGGCGCCCGTATCGGCCGTCGCGGCAAGCTGCAGGGCGGCCGTCTGGGCAGTGCCGGCCAAACGGCCGCATGTCCGTCGGATCCGTTTGGCACTGGCCTGATGATTGCCGGCGGCTATGCCAACGGCCATCCGCTGGCGGCCGAAGGCGCAGGCGGCAACCGCAAGGGCGGCAAGCCCGGCGGCGGCCGTTCGGCGGCGCCGGCTGGCGGCGGCCGGCCAGGGGGAAAGCAGGGCGGCAAGCCGGGTGGTAAGCCGGGCGGCAAGCCCCGCGGTCCGCGTTCGGCGGCGGCCAACGGCCCGTCGAGCCCCGTGGCTTCGGCGGATGCCGTCGGCAATGTGGCCGAGGTGCCCGTGGGTGGTGGCGGCCGCAAGCCTTCCGGTCGTAAACCGGGTGGCGGCAAGCCGGCCGGCGCGGGCGGCGGCAACAGCCGCGGCGGCAAGCCGGCAGGTTCCGGTCGTGGCGGCAACAAGGCCGAAGGCTCGCCGCGCGCGGCGGGAGGCGGCGCCGGCAACAACAAGGGGTCGGGTGCAGGCGGTAAGCCGCGCGCCCCGCGCAGCGCCTCGTCTTCGTCGTCGTCCTCGCCCCGTGGCGATGATTGGCAGCCGCGTGGCGCGTCGGCCCACGAATCGCGCCTTGGCGTGATGGGCGGGCGTGGCCGTCAGGGCCGTTAAGCGCTATCAGGCGGCGCGCTGGGCGCGCCGCCGGGTCCGATGTGTCCCATATAAACGTAAGCCCGTGACGAATCAGGCGTTTTTCCGGTTTATCTGGTAAAATCAATGGTTTTCATGGCTTCGCGTCATTGCCTTTTGATTGGCGGCGCGGTCTGGCAGCATGGTCTGATAGCCATTGTTGGTAGAGGCGTAGGCAAGGGCGTTTCGTGGCTGCAAGCCAGCAAAGTCGCTGAAGCAGGCACTGAATAAGCAAGCACTGAGCAAGCGAGCACTGAGCAAGCAGTAGCACTGCGGTAGGTAAAGCAGTTGGCATCGGAGTTGCGCCAAGTGCCGCCGGGCCCGGATTGACGGGTTGGGGCGGGGCTGTGTGGGGGAAACCCGTGGCGCAAACAAATTAGGTCGCAATATAGGGCGCTGCCCAGCATTGCTCCTTACGTGTAGTAGGGAAGCGGCTGGGCTCTGCGCAATATCGGTGGGCTGGGCGTGCAGCCCATTTTTTTTGAGTATATGGCTGATTTATTCGCATTGACCGAAGAGGCTTTGGCCGGCATGGACCTCGAACTCGTAGACGTCGAGCGTGCCGCCCTGGGCCTTTTGCGCGTGACGATCGATCGGGTCGGCGGTGTGCGCATCGAAGACTGTGAGCAGGTGTCTCGCCAATTGTCGCGGGTGTTTGAAGTCGAAAACATCGACTACAAGCGGCTGGAAGTCGGTTCGCCGGGCATTGACCGCCCGCTGCGCAACGAGAACGAGTTCCGCCGTTTCGCAGGCGAGCGCATCGAAATCAAGCTGCGCGAGGCATTAGACGGACGTAAGGTCTTCTCCGGCACGTTGACCGTGCCTGAAGACGACGCCGCCGCCTCGGACGCTGCTGCTGGCATGCACAAGACCGTGTTCGGTCTCGAATTTGAGGCAAAAAAGAACGAAGTCCAGGTTTTGAATTTCACGGTCGATGACATCGAACGTGCAAAACTGGATCCCGTTCTGGATTTCAAGGGCAAAAAGCGATGAGTCGCGAAATTCTTCTGTTGGTCGATGCCTTGGCGCGTGAAAAGAACGTCACGCGCGACGTCGTGTTCGGTGCACTGGAAAGTGCGCTGGCCTCGGCCATGAAAAAGCGCTTCAAGGATGATGCGGACATTCGTGTCGCCATCGATAGGGAAACCGGCGATCACGAGGGCTTCCGCCGCTGGCTGGTGGTGCCGGACGAAGCCGGGCTGCAAGAACCCGATAAGCAGGAAATGCTGTCGGACGCCGTGGAAATCGTCCCTGGCATCCAGGAAGGCGAATACATCGAAGAGCCGCTCGAGCCTATCGAATTTGGCCGTATCGGCGCGCAGGCGGCCAAGCAGGCCATTCTGCAAAAGATCCGTGACGCTGAACGCGAACAGGTGCTGAACGACTTCCTGGACCGTGGTGAAACCATCGTGTCCGGCACGATCAAGCGCATGGACAAGGGCGACGCCATTGTCGAAACCGGCAAGATCGAAGCGCGCCTGCCGCGTTCCGAGATGATCCCGAAGGAAAACCTCCGGGTGGCCGACCGCGTCCGCGCCTTCGTGTTGCGTGTTGACCACGCCGCGCGTGGCCAGCAAGTGATCCTGTCGCGTACCTCGCCCGAGTTCATCCGCCAGCTGTTCGAGAACGAAGTTCCGGAAATCGAACAAGGCCTGCTGGAGATCAAGGCCGCCGCCCGCGATGCCGGCGTGCGTGCGAAGATCGCCGTGGTGGCATACGATAAGCGTATCGACCCCATCGGCACGTGTGTGGGCATGCGCGGTTCACGCGTTACCGCAGTCCGCAACGAGCTGGGCGGCGAGCAGGTCGATATCGTGCTGTGGTCGGAAGACCCCGCGCAGTTTGTCATTGGCGCCCTGGCGCCGGCCAACGTCGAATCGATCGTCGTTGATGAAGACAAGCATGCGATGGACGTTGTCGTCGACGAAGAGAACCTGCCCAAGGCCATCGGCGCCAAGGGTCAGAACGTGCGCCTGGCGTCCGAACTGACCGGCTGGCAGATCAACATCATGACGCCGGAAGAAAGCCTGAACCGCCAGGAAGTCGAGCGGTCGGGTCTGCGCGCCACGTTCATGAGCAAGCTGGACGTCGATGAGGAAGTCGCAGACATCCTGATTGACGAAGGTTTCACCGGTATCGAGGAAATCGCTTACGTGCCCATGCAGGAACTGCTGGAAATCGAAGCGTTTGACGAAGACACCATCAATGAATTGCGCGCCCGTGCCCGCAATGCGCTGTTGACTGAGGCGATTGCCCAGGAAGAGCGCCTTGAGACCGCACAGGATTTGCTTGAACTCGAAGGCATGACGCAAGAACTGGCTGGCAAGCTGGCCGAGCGTCAAGTGCATACGCGTGATGATCTGGCCGAATTGGCAACGGACGAACTGGCGGAAATCGCCGGCTTGACCGAGCAGGAAGCCAGCGACCTCATCATGCGTGCCCGCGCCCATTGGTTCGACGAAGAATAACCAAAAGGACACGGGTCTGCGGTGGGTAGTGCAGGATATATCCACCGCAAGTTCACGTTGTTTGTAATAGCTGCATATAGGGAAGAGAGAGCCTAATGTCGAGTAACACCGTCGCCCAGTTCGCTACCGAGCTGAAAATGCCTGCCAATGTGCTGCTGGATCAGCTGCGCTCGGCTGGCGTTGACCTCAAATCGGTTGACGATTCCGTCACCGACAGCGACAAGGCGAAATTGCTCGAATCGCTGCGTCGCGCCCATGGCGCGACCGAAGGCAAGAAGATCACCCTGACGCGCCGCCAGACGTCCGAAATCCGGCAGGCTGACGCCACCGGCCGTTCGCGCACGATTCAGGTCGAAGTGCGCAAGAAGCGCGTGTTCGTCAAGCGTGATCCCTCCGAAATCGCCCTGGAACAGGCCGCGTCCGCGCGTGCCGAAGATGAAGCCTCCGTCGAAGACGAGCAGCAGGTGTCCGCGCCGGCTGCATCCGAGGCTCCTGCCGTGGTCGAGCCCCGCGAGGCCACTCCCGTTCAGGCGGAGGCTCCGGCCCCCGTCCAGGCGGAAGAGCCCGTTGCTGTAGAAGCGCCCGCGCCGGTTGAAGCGCCCGCGCCTGTTGAATCCGTCGCGGCCGAAGCGCCCGCCCCCGTCGAGGCGCAAGCCCCCGAAGTCCAGGCCCAGCCTGAACCCGAACCGACGCCGGCGCCTGCTCCTGCCGAGCCCGTGGCCGAAGAGGCCAAGCCCGAAGTTAAGACTGAATCCACCGAGCCCCTGGCTGAAGAAGCCAAGCCGGAACCCGTTGTGCTAGCTAATAAGTCAGAAACATCTTCCTCCCAGGCCAACGCGCCTGTCGCCCAGGCTCAGCCTGCTGCGAAGTCCGAACCCGTCAAATCCGCCGCGCCCGCCGCGTCTACGCCTGCCGCGCCTGCGGTCAGGGTAGGCAACCGTGCCGACAACCGCCGCGCCGGCCCGCCGCTCGCCGCCTCCGCCACGTCGGCAGGCCGCGATGAGGCCCGCCGTGCCGCCGAGGCTGAAGCCGCTGCGCTGCGCGAGATGCTGAACCGTCCCCGCAAGGTGCTGCGCGCGCCCGAGCCGGAGGCGCCTGCCGCCCCCGCCGCCGCGCCCATTTCCGGCACGCTGCACAAGCCTGCCGGCAAGCCGGGCGCCACGCCTGGAGCCAAGAAGGACGCCAAGCCCGCCGCTCCTGGCACGAAGAAGACCATCAAGACCGCCGAAGTCGCTTCGACCTGGTCCGATGACGCTTCGCGCAAGAAGCCCGCTGACAAGCCGGCAGCCCCGGCCAGCCGTGATGGCTGGCGTGCAGGCGGCAAGGGTGGTGGCAAGGGCGGCGGCCGTGGTGGCCGCAACCAGCAGAATGACCGCCGCAACGAGCCGGCACCCGCAGAATTCATCGCACGTGAAGTTCACGTGCCGGAAACCATCAGCGTGGCCGACCTGGCGCACAAGATGTCCGTCAAGGCCGCAGAAGTCATCAAGCAGTTGATGAAGCTGGGTCAGATGGTCACCATCAACCAGGTGCTGGACCAGGAAACGGCCATGATCGTGGTCGAGGAACTGGGCCACGTGGCAATCGCCGCCAAGCTGGATGACCCGGAAGCGTTCCTGGACATCTCCGCAACGGTTTCCGAAGCCGAACAACTGCCGCGCGCCCCGGTCGTCACCGTCATGGGCCACGTCGACCACGGCAAGACCTCGCTGCTGGATTACATCCGCCGCGCCAAAGTTGCCGCGGGCGAAGCCGGCGGCATTACGCAGCACATCGGCGCCTACCACGTTCAGACCGAACGCGGCATGGTGACCTTCCTTGACACCCCGGGCCACGAGGCGTTCACCGCCATGCGTGCCCGCGGCGCCAAGGCGACCGACATCGTCATTCTGGTGGTGGCTTCCGACGACGGCGTGATGCCGCAAACGCGTGAAGCTATCCACCATGCCAAGGCTGCGGGCGTGCCCATGGTCGTGGCCGTCACCAAGATCGACAAGCCGTCGGCCAACCCGGAACGCGTCAAGCAGGAACTGGTTGCCGAACAGGTCGTGCCGGAAGAATACGGCGGCGACGTGCCCTTCGTGGGCGTGTCCGCCAAGACCGGCGAAGGTATCGACGATCTGCTCGAAAACGTGCTGCTGCAGGCCGAAGTGCTGGAATTGAAGGCACCCGTCGAGTCAGCGGCCAAGGGCCTGGTCATTGAAGCCCGTCTGGACAAGGGCCGCGGCCCGGTCGCGACGATCCTGGTGCAGAGCGGCACGCTCAAGCGCGGCGACGTGGTGCTGGCCGGCGCAAGCTTCGGCCGTGTCCGCGCCATGCTGGACGAAAACGGCAAGCCGATCCAATCGGCCGGCCCGTCCATCCCGGTGGAAATCCAGGGCCTGACCGAAGTGCCCGCCGCCGGCGACGAGCTGATGGCGCTGTCCGACGAGCGCAAGGCGCGCGAAATCGCGCTGTTCCGCCAAGGCAAGTTCCGCGACGTCAAGCTGGCCCGTCAACAGGCTGCCAAGCTGGAGTCGATGTTCGACAACCTGGGCGAGGGCACGCAGACGCTCACGCTTATCGTCAAGACCGACGTGCAGGGGTCGCAAGAAGCGCTGGTCCAGTCGCTGGTCAAGCTGTCGACCGACGAAGTCCGTGTACAAGTGGTGCACGCGGCTGTCGGCGGCATCTCGGAAACCGACATCAACCTGGCCATCGCCTCGAACGCGGTCGTGATCGGCTTCAACGTGCGTGCGGAAGCAAGCGCCAAGAAGCTGGCCGAGAACAACGGCATCGACGTGCGCTACTACAACATCATCTATGACGCCGTGGATGAAGTGAAGGCAGCCATGTCGGGCATGCTGGCGCCCGAGAAGAGAGAAGAAATCATCGGCCTGGTCGAGATCCGCGAGGTCTACAGCATCTCGCGCCTCGGCAACATCGCGGGTTGTATGGTGCTTGACGGCATCGTGCGTCGCGATTCCCAGGTGCGCCTGCTGCGCAACAACGTGGTTAATTGGACGGGGCATCTGGAATCGCTGCGCCGCTTCAAGGACGACGTCAAGGAAGTCAAGTCGGGCTTCGATTGCGGTCTTACGCTGCGCGGCAACAACGACATCCAGGTGGGCGACCAACTGGAAGTCTTTGAAATCAAGGAAATCGCGCGTACGCTGTAAAGCGTCCGCGAGGCAATATTTCTAATGAGCCGTCACAAGTCCAAAGCCATCCCCGGCCGCAATTTGCGGTTGGCCGACCAGATCCAGAAGGATCTGGCCGAGATCATTCAGCGCGAGATCGACATGACTCGCGCGGGACTGATCACGCTCTCCGGTGTGGAACTGTCGACCGACTACGCGCATGCCAAGGTGTGGTTCACGGTATTGGGCGCTGAGCCCGAAGCCGCGACCGCCTTGCTGAACGAGAAAGCCGGTTGGCTGCACTCGCAGCTCTACAAGCTGCTGCACATTCACACTGTCCCCACTTTGCGTTTCTTCCACGACGAGCAGATTGCCCGTGGTATCGAAATGTCGATCCTTATCGACCGCGCAAACCGGCCGGGCCCCCACTCGGGCGTGCCCGACGAACCTGAAGACCAGTCCTGATCGGGCTGTCGTCACTGCTCTAAACACGGATTCCGACGATGGCTAAACGACGCGGGCTTGCGCTCGACGGTGTGCTGTTGCTCGACAAACCCGTAGGTTTGTCGAGCAACCACGCATTACAACGCGCCAAGCGTGCCATGGATGCGGCGAAAGCCGGTCACACGGGCACGCTGGACCCCTTTGCCACCGGCTTGCTGGTGTGCTGCATGGGACGCGCGACCAAGATTTCCGGCGCGATGCTTAATGCCGACAAGGCATATCGCGCTACGCTGCAATTTGGGGTGGAAACCGATTCTGGCGACCTGACAGGCAATGTCGTGTCGACCGCCGAACCGGGCTTTGTCGTAGAGGAACAGGCATTGCGCGACGCGCTGTCACGTTTCTCGGGCACGATCGAGCAGATTCCGCCGATGTACTCCGCGCTCAAGCGCGATGGCAAGCCGCTGTACGAGTACGCGCGCGCCGGCATCGAGCTGGAACGCGCACCGCGCCAGATCACGATTCACCGCATCGAGCTGCTGTCCCTGTCGGGCACGCAGGCAGAGATCGATGTGGCTTGCAGTAAAGGCACATACATCCGGACACTGGCCCAGGACATCGGGCGCGTGCTGGGCTGTTACGCCCACCTGACGGCGCTGCGGCGCACGCATGTCGGGCCATTTTCTCTGGAACGCGCCGTTGAGCTGGAAGCCTTGCAGGCCATGCCAGACCCCAAGCAGGCATTGCTTGCACTGAACGAATTGCCGGAGGGCTTGCTGCCCTCCACCCTGACCTTAAAGGACTCGCTATGACTCGCGCCCTGCGCAACGTCGCCATCATCGCCCACGTGGACCACGGTAAGACAACCCTGGTCGACCAGCTGCTGCGCCAATCCGGCACCTTCCGCGAAAACCAGGCGCTGACCGAACGGGTCATGGACTCGAACGATCTGGAAAAAGAACGCGGCATCACGATTCTGGCCAAGAACTGTGCCGTTGAATACGAAGGCACGCACATCAACATCGTCGACACCCCGGGACACGCGGACTTCGGCGGCGAAGTCGAACGCGTGCTGTCCATGGTCGACGGCGTGCTGCTGCTGGTGGACGCCGTTGAAGGCCCGATGCCGCAGACGATTTTCGTGACCCGCAAGGCGCTGGCCCTGGGCCTGAAGCCGATCGTCGTGGTCAACAAGGTCGACCGTCCGGGCGCCCGCACCGACTTCGTCATCAACGCCACGTTCGACCTGTTCGACAAGCTGGGCGCGACCGAAGAGCAGCTGGACTTCCCGGTGGTGTACGCCTCGGGCCTGTCGGGCTACGCCGGCCTGACCCCGGACGTGCGCGAAGGCAACATGCGCCCGCTGTTCGAAGCCATCCTGCAGCACGTGCCGCAGCGCGACGACGATCCCAACGGTCCGTTGCAGATGCAGATCATCTCGCTGGACTACAACAGCTACGTCGGCAAGATCGGCGTGGGCCGCATCAACCGTGGCCGTATGCGCCCCGGCATGGAAGTGGCTTACAAGTTCGGTCCTGAAGGCCAGGGCGGCCGCGGCCGCATCAACCAGGTGCAGAAGTTCCATGGTCTGGAACGCGTCGTGGTGGACGAAGCCGAAGCCGGCGACATCGTGCTGATCAATGGCATCGAAGAACTGGGCATCGGTTGCACCGTCACCGACGTGGCCACGCAGGAAGCCCTGCCGATGCTGCGCATCGACGAGCCGACGCTGACCATGAACTTCATGGTGAACACGTCGCCGCTGGCCGGCCGTGAAGGCAAGTTCGTGACCAGCCGCCAAGTGCGCGACCGCCTGGACCGCGAGCTGAAGTCCAACGTGGCGCTGCGTGTGCGCGACACGGGCGACGACACGGTGTTCGAAGTGTCGGGCCGTGGCGAACTGCACCTGACGATTCTGCTGGAAACGATGCGCCGCGAAGGCTACGAGCTGGCCGTGTCGCGTCCGCGCGTGGTGTTCAAGGACATCGACGGCGTGAAGTGCGAACCGTTCGAGTCGCTGACGGTCGACGTCGAAGACGCCCACCAGGGCGGCGTGATGGAAGAGCTGGGCCGCCGCAAGGGCGACCTGCAGGACATGCAGCCGGACGGCCGTGGCCGTACCCGCCTGGAATACCTGATTCCGGCCCGTGGGCTGATCGGCTTCCAGAACGAGTTCCTGACGCTGACGCGCGGCACGGGCTTGATGAGCCACATCTTCCATGAATACGCCCCGGTCAAGGAAGGTTCGATCGGCGAACGCCGTAACGGCGTGCTGATCAGCCAGGACCAAGGCGACGCCGTGGCCTACGCCCTGTGGAAGCTGCAGGACCGCGGCCGCATGTTCGTGAGTCCGGGCGATGCGCTGTACGAAGGCATGATCATCGGCATCCACAGCCGCGACAACGACCTGGTCGTGAACCCGATCAAGGGCAAGCAGCTGACCAACGTGCGCGCCTCGGGCACCGACGAAGCCGTGCGCCTGGTTCCGCCGATCCAGATGTCGCTGGAATACGCCGTGGAATTCATCGACGACGACGAACTCGTGGAAATCACCCCGAAGTCGATCCGTCTGCGCAAGCGCTACCTGCTGGAAAACGAACGCAAGCGCGCTGCGCGCGACGCTGCCGTCTAAGTGGACCGGGGGGGTACGCCCCCCTCGCGTTTCAGTCGTACACGCAAGATGCCGCGCACCTTCGGGTGTGCGGCTTCAGATTGCCGAATAACCCCATGTTCCGACATGGGGTTATTTTTTTTGGGCCGCAGATTGTCGATTGTTCGCGGGCCGGCTTCTCCAGCAGGTCCGCCCGTGCAGCGCATGGTCGCGCGATGACGCTCGTTCCCCCATCCCCTTGCGCTCAGTATTTACCCCGATGGCATCGCTAAATTGATCAGCACTATGATTAATTTGCTCAGCGTACTGAGCAGAGTCTGGATCCGATCGCGCTTCATTCAACAGCCGGCAAAAGGCGCTCACGCCACGGCACAAGGGGAATACATGAAACGTCGTAGTCGCATCGTCCAGGCGGCCCTAGTGGCCGCCTGCAGCATCAGCGCGTCAAGCGCCACCTGGGCGGAGGACGCGTCCGCCTTTCCAAGCAAACCCATCAACGTCATCGTCACATTCCCGCCTGGCGGCGGAACCGACCTGCTGGCCCGGCTGATCGGCAATTACATGACGGAAACCCTGGGCAAGGGTGCGGTGGTGGAGAACCGGCCGGGGGCCAGCGGCAACGTCGGCGCGCGCATCATCGCGGAAAGGGCGCCGGACGGCTATTCGCTGCTGATGGTGAACAGCTCGTTTGCGATTAACCCGGGCGTGTTCAAAACTCTGCCGTTTGACCCCAAGAAAGACTTCGAGGCGATCATCAATATTGCCTACGTGCCGTCAGTCTTTGTGGTTCCGCCCGACTCGCCTTACCGGAACCTGTCCGACGTGATCAGCGCGGCAAAGCCGGGGAAGAATTTGGTGTCGTTCGGTTCCTGTGGCAACGGCACACCGCAGCATCTCGCCGGTGAAATGCTGAACTTGCAGGCCAATGTCCACATGACGCACGTGCCATACAAAGGTTGCGGCCCGGCCTTGAATGACGTGGCGGGAGGGCAGGTGGGGCTGGCAATCATTACCGCTTCCAGCGCCATGCCTTTCATCAAGGCCGGCAAGCTGCGTGCGCTGGGCTTGACGGCCAAGGAACGCTCGGCCCTGATGCCGGACATTCCGACCATCGCCGAACAAGGCTATCCGGGCTATGAATTGAATCAGTGGCATGGCTTCCTGACATCAGCGGGAACACCTATAGCCATCAAAAACAAAATCTACGAAGGTGTGGCGCAGATCATGAAGCGCGACGACATTCAGAAAAAACTGGCCGACTTGGGCTACATCACGGCCAGCGATGGCCCGGCCGCCTTCCAGACCATGGTCAACGACGACATCGACCGATTCTCGGCGCTGGCCCACAAGATCAGTCTTTCGGTAGATTAACCAGGAGCATCACCTCATGAGCAAATTGCGTATCAGCCTGTCCTGCGGAAACTATGACCGTACCCAAGCCCTGTTCGACGGCCGTGCGCCGATCGAGGGTTGCGAAGTGACCGCGGTGCCCCTGGAGCCGGAAGAGGCATTTCACCGCGCATTCCGCTATCACGAGTTCGACGTCACCGAGATTTCGATGAGCAGTCACATGATGACGACCGCTCGCGGCGACAACGAATACGTTGCCATTCCCGCATTCATTTCACGCGTGTTCCGTCAATCGGGCATTTATGTCCGGACGGACAGGGGCATCAAGACGCCGCAAGATCTGCGGGGCAAGACCATTGGCGTGCCTGAATACCAGATCACGGCCAATGTCTGGATTCGGGGCATTCTAGAGGACGAATATGGCGTCAAGCCCCGCGATATCAAATGGGTGCGAGGCGGCATCGAAGAGCCGGGCCGCGGCGAGCGCGCGCCGATCGAACTGGATCCGGAAATTGACCTCAAGCAGATTCCCGATGACCGGACGCTGTCCGACATGCTCGCATCGGGCGAAATCGACGGCTATATCGGCGCCCGCGCGCCGTCGTGCTTCCTGCGCGGCGCCCCCAACGTCGGGCGCCTGTTCGGTGACAACTACATCGAGGCCGAGAAGGACTATTACCGTCGCACCGGCATTTTCCCGATCATGCACATGGTGGGCATCCGCAAGTCTCTGGTGAAGGAAAACCCATGGCTGCCCGTCAGTGTCTACAAGGCCTTCATTAAAGCCAAGGCGCTGGCCACCCATGAGTTGAACGAGATTTGCCATTTGGCAGTCACCTTGCCCTGGATGGTTCACCACTTGAACGACACGCGCGCCCTGATGGGCGATGACTTCTGGCCGTTCGGGCTGGAAGCCAACCGGCACACGATCGAGACCTTTGCGCGCTATCACTTCGAGCAAGGCCTGTCCAAGCGCCAGGTCAAGCCCGAAGAGCTGTTCGCGGCGTCGGCGCTGGATTTGTCCAAGATCTGACGGCATATGAAAGCACCCGTGCTGCAGTATCACGCGCCCGCCACGCTCAACGAGGCGCTGCAAATGCTCAGCCAAGTGGACAACGCCCGCATTCTTGCGGGCGGCCAGTCCCTGATGGCGATGCTCAATATGCGCTTCGCCTTTCCGGACTGCCTCATCGATGTCAATCGCATCGGGGCGTTGTCATACTTGCGCGACGGCGAGCAGGGCATCGAGATCGGCGCCATGACTCGCCAGCGCGGCGTTGAGTTCTCGGAACTGGTGCAGACGCGCCTGCCGCTGTGGCATGAAGCGATACTGAATGTCGGTCATCGGCAGACCCGCAATCGCGGCACCGTGGGCGGCAGCCTGTGTCAGTTGGATCCGTCGGCCGAAATTCCGACCGTGGCTCTGGCGATGGATGCGGTCCTCACGGTAGCCGGGGTGCGCGGCACCCGCAGCGTAAAGATGGCCGATTTTCCCGCTGGATACATGACCCCCGCCATGGATCCCGATGAAATGCTGATCGCCATCCGTGTCGAGCCCTGGCCCGCCGCGCATGGACACGCCTTCATTGAATTCGCACGCAGGCACGGGGACTTCGCCATTGTTTCCGCGGCGGCGCTCGTTTTATTTGCTGACGATGGTCGCTTGCAGCGGGTGTCGCTGACATTGGGCGGCGTGGCGTCTGCGCCCTTGCGCATGCACGAGGCGGAGGCGGTCTTGCTGGGTAGCCGTGGCGAGGCTGCTGATCTTGCCCACGCGGCGCGCCTATGCGCCGCGATTGACGCCGTCGGCGACAGCTATGTTCCGTCCTGGTACCGCCAGCGCCTGGCTGGCGTGCTGGCGCAGCGTGCGCTGGCGCTGGCAATCGAACGGGCTCACAACCATACTGCGAGGCAGGAATGAACAACGGGCAAGCATCCCAGGCACGGCCGATCAGGCTGCATGTCAACGGAAAGTCTTACGAAGGCACGGCCGAACCGCGCGTCAACCTGGCGGACTTTCTGCGTGGCGAGCTGAGGTTGACGGGTACGCACGTAGGCTGCGAGCACGGCGTTTGCGGCGCCTGTACCGTGCTGGTCGACGGCTGCAGCACGCGCGGTTGCCTGATGCTGGCTGTGCAGGCCGAAGGCAGCGAGGTTCAAACGGTTGAGGGCCTGGCCGAGGCGGACGGCACGCTGCATCCCATCCAGCAAGCTTTTCACGAGCTTCACGGATTGCAGTGCGGCTATTGCACGCCCGGGATTCTGATGTCCGTAGCTGAAATGTTGACCCATCATCCCGATCCCTCCGAGGCCGAAATCCGCGACGTCTTGTCTGGCCACCTATGCCGCTGCACCGGCTACCAGAATATTGTCAGCGCCGTGCGACGCGCGGCCGTCCTGCTACGTGCGAGACAAGCTGCATGAAAGCGCCGATGCACGCCAATGTCATCGGGGACGCGACACCCTCCACAGGAGTGGGCGCATCGGTGCTGCGCGTCGAGGATGCGGCGCTGCTTACGGGCAATGCCGGATTCCTGGACGACATTCCCGTCACCGCCCCGTTGCACTCCTGCTTCGTGCGCAGCCCGCACGCCCATGCGCGAATCCTCTCCATCGACCTGGAGCCGGCGCGCGCGATGCCCGGCGTGGTCGCGGTATACGCCTACGCTGATTTCTATGGCCAATTGACGGAATGGCGCATGCCGCTGGGCTTCGCGCTGGCTGCCTTGCCGGCCAACACCACGCCGTTTGTCCTGGCGGCCGATGAAGTCGCGTTCGTTGGCGAAGCCATCGTGCTGGTCGTGGCGCAAAGCCGCCATTTGGCGGAAGACGCCGCGGCCATGGTCGCCATCGAATACGAACTGCTGGAGGCGGTGTCCGACTGCCGCGAAGCGTTCGACGAGGCGTCTCCACGGGTTCGCAGCGAGCTCGAATCCAACGTCCTGCAACGCTACACCTTGAGCTATGGCGATTGCGATACGGTGTTCGCCGGCGCGCATCGCGTGTTCAGCGAGCGCTTCTGGACCCATCGGGGCGCGGCCCATCCGATGGAGGGCAGAGGCGTCCTGGCCATGCCTGACCCGGCATCGGGCACCCTTACTGTCTGGTCTTCGACCCAGATGGCGCATGAGCTGCACTACACCATTGCGTTGATGCTCGGGCAGCCCGAAGACCAGTTGCGCGTCATCACGCCCGACGTCGGTGGCGGCTTCGGCGCGAAGTTCATGATCTATCCGGAAGAAATCGCAATCCCTGCTGCCGCCCGCATGCTGGGGCGGCCGGTGAAGTGGCTGGAAGACCGACGCGAGAACTTCCTGACATCCATCCAGGAGCGCGACCAATACTGGTCTGTCCAATGTGCCGTTGATGCCGATGGCCATATCCTGGCGGTGCGCGGCGACATGGTGCATGATCATGGGGCCTACACGCCACAGGGCACTAACGTGCCCTACAACTCTGCTTCGTCCTTGTCGGGCCCGTATCGCATTCCGGCCTATCAGTTGGACGTCCGCGTGGTCTACACCAACAAGGTGCCGGTGGCGACCGTGCGCGGCGCGGGTTATCCGCAGGCGGCGTTCGTGATGGAACGAATGATCGACCGCATCGCGGTCGAGCTTGGCATCGACCGCGCCGAATGCCGCCGCCGCAACTTCATCCCGCCAGAGGAAATCCCCTACACCAAGCCGTTGAAGTCCCGCGCCGGCGTGCCGCTCACCATCGACAGCGGCGACTTTCCCGCCTTGCAGGCGCGAGCGTTGCTCGAAATCGATTACGAGGGTTTTGACGCCCGGCGTGCAGAAGCGGCCACGCGCGGATTGTCCCGAGGCATCGCCGTGGCCAACAGCGTCAAGCCCACAGGGCGCGGCCCGTTCGAGTCTGCCCGCGTGCGCGTGCTTCCCTCGGGCCAAATCACCATCTACACCGGCGCGCTGGCCATGGGCCAAGGCATCAAAACGACCTTGGCGCAGATCTGTGCGGCCCATTTCGGTGTGCAAGCCGAGGCGGTGCACGTGCAGGCGGGCGACACATCGTTCATCAACTATGGCATGGGCGGCTTCGCCAGCCGCCAGGCCATCATGGCCGGCTCGGCCGTTGAACAGGCGGCGGCCAAGTTGCGCATCAAGATCATCAATAGTGCCGCCGCGCTGTTGAACGTGGAGCCTGACTCGCTCACGCTTGCCAACGGCGAGTTGCGCGGCCCGGACAACGCCTCCCTTTCCTTGGCGCGCCTGGCGATGCTTTGGAAGGGCGTGCCGGGCTACGCGCTGCCTCAGGCAGGAGACCCCGGCCTGGATGAGACCGTGCATTTCCATTGCGACGCTCAGGCCTACGCCGGCGCCTCCCATGCCTGCGAGGTCGAGGTCGACCCGCTGACCGGTGAAATCCGCATTGTCCGATACGTCGCCGTGCAAGACAGCGGCCGCATCATCAATCCGATGCTCGCGCACGGGCAGGTGCATGGCGGCGTCGTTCACGGCATCGGCAATGCCTTGTTCGAATGGATGGGGTACGACGCCGGCGGCCAACCCATCACGACGACCTTTGCGGAGTACTTGCTTCCGACCGCGCCGGAGGTGCCGCATATCGACGTGTTCTTCCAACCTTCGCCGACGACGCTCAACCCCCTTGGGGTCAAGGGCATTGGCGAATGCGCCACCGTGCCGGTGGCAGCCGCCGTCATCGGCGCCGTCGAACATGCCTTATCGGACATCGGCGTGCGATTGGCGGAGTTTCCGCTAAGCCCGGTCCGCCTGCTGGAATTGATAGACCGCGCTTCGGGCGCGCCCCTAGGCGTTTGCCCATCCCCCGAGGAAAAGTAATGGAATTCACGAACAAATTTCATGTGCCCCTGCCAATGGACGAGGCGTGGAAGCTGATGCTGGATGTGCCTCGCATCTTGCCCTGCCTGCCAGGCGCCCGTCTGACCGAAGTGCTTGGCAATAACAAGTACAGAGGTTCCGTGTCAGTCCGGCTCGGGCCGATCAAGCTGGCCTTTGATGGACAGGCCGAATTGGTGCGGACGGACGAGGATGCGCACATCGCCTGGCTGCAAGGTTCGGGATTGGATCCTAAAGGCCGCGGCGCGGCACAATCCGAATTCAGCTTTGCGCTGACCCCGGCCGCGGCGGGTGGCACCGATGTCACCGTGGTCACCCAGCTCGTGTTGTCCGGTTCGGTGGCCCAGTATGGCCGAGGCAGCGGAATGATCGCGGAAGTGGCGTCTCAGATTCTGGGACAGTTTGAACAAAACCTCGGCCGGTTGCTGGATGATGAAGCGCATCCGGAGGAGGGGAGGCCGGCTTATCCCGCTGCGGAGACTTCCCTTGCCAGCGCAGCGGGTGCGCCCGCGCCAAGCGCCGGAGCACCCGCCTTGGGGCCTGCCAGCCTGGGCGCAGGCGTGGCGGGCTCAGCCGACGCGCAGGCGGTGCTGCAGCAGGCGCAAGCCGTGCTGTGCCAGGCACAGGCCATCCTGGCGCTGGCGCAAACCAAAATCATTGAGGCTAGAGGGCGCCCAGCACGGCCTGCGCCGAAAGCGGCTGAGCTGAACATGCTCAGCATCGGCCTGAAGGCGCTGTGGTCGCGGATCAAGTATGGCGTCGCCGGCCTGTTCGGCCGGCGTTCGGACTGAACGCCCGTTGCGCAACGGCAGGCGCTCATAGGACATTTTTCTTCAGGAGGCCTAGACGCCGCTTTGCTGGTGCCGGTATTCCTGCGTGGCCCCGCCGTAGCCATAGGCGGCCGCGCGCGCGTCGATCACGTGCACGTACGAGCATGCGTGCAGCTCGCCGAGGATTTCCTGGAACGACGCGTAGATCTCCTTGATGAATCGCGCCTTCTCGGCCTTGGTGTTGGTCTCGTCCGTGACGCTGATGTCCAGGTGGAAGGCGTTCTTGCCCAGTTCCGACAGCGGACGGCCGCCGATGAACCACAGGTCATGCGGGATGTGTTGCAGCGTGATCGCGATCACGGGCAACTGCTTGCCCAGTACGGACTGCGTCAGGCCAGCCACGGCATCGACGACGCGGCGGTTGATGGCGGCATCGGGCGTGCCGGAAAGATGAACGACGATGTGAGGCATGAGAGGCTCCTGATCGGGTAGGTGTGAAGCCAGTCTAAGGGCCTGGTTGACATCGGAAAAGCGGGAAATTACGATTCTATCCATCGTTTAATCCGTTGGATAAGCCATGTCTGGATTTGACTTGGACCAGTTGCGCACGCTGGCTGCCGTGCTGGACGCCGGTAGCTTGACCGCAGCCGCGCCGAAGGTGTTCCTGTCGCAATCGTCCGTCAGCGAACAGATGCGCAAACTGGAAGACCGTGCGGGGCAACCGTTGCTGGTGCGCGGCAAGTCGGGCGTGACGGCGACGCCTGCGGGCGAACGACTGCTGGCGCATGCGCGCGCCATCCTGGCGCTGAGCGACGAGGCCTACCGCGATCTGCGGGGCGTGGCGTTGCGGGGCGAACTGCGGCTGTGCATCACGGACTATTTCCGGCCCGGCGATGTGGCGCGGATGCTGCGGCGCCTGAACGAGCAGTATCCGCAGGTGCGGCTGCACGTGACGATCATGAAAAGCGGGGCGATCGAGGCGGCTTACGAGCGCGGCGAGATCGACGTGGGCATCTCGATGTCGATCCAGGAGCGCGGCGCGCCCCGCGCGCGGGTGCAGGGCGATCTGCTGCGCCGCGAGCCCTTGCTATGGATGGCGGCGGAAGGGGAAGACGCCCGGCTGGGCGAACCTTTGCCGTTGCTGGTGCTGCCCGAGACGTGCGCCCTGCGGCAGTACGTCGAGCGCCTGCTGTCGCGCCGCGGCGTGCCCTACGCGGTGGCGCATGTGGCGTCGGGCGTGGCGGGTTTGCAGCTGGCGCTGTCGGCAGGCCTGGGCGTGGCCTGCCTGAACGAGTCCGCGCTGGCGCCGGGCATCGCGCGCCTGCACGCGCCCGGCCTGCCGGCGCTGCCCCAGGTGGAATTCCGCCTGTTGCCGGCCAGGGCGGGTGAAAGCGAGTTCATCGGACTGGCGCGCGAGGCCATCATCAAGACGATGCGTTGATCGTCGTTTCAGCGCCGCAAGTATTCCTTCGGTTCGCCCGGGGTCGGGTCGCTGGGCCATTTGAACCTGGCCGCCAATCGGAAAATCATTGAAACTGCCGGGATCAAGCTCGACGAATGACCGGTTTTTTTCAACAGGACAGGACCAACCCTTACATTGGAGAAGCAATGGGTGCCATCGACAAACTCGCGCCGTTCATCGACGCGCACAGCGAGCGTTACTCGGACCTGAGCGACCGCATCTGGAGCCTGGCCGAACTGCGCTACGACGAGCACAAGTCGGCCGAATTGCACATCGCGATGCTGGAAGATGCGGGCTTTCGCATCACGCGGGACGCCGCCGGCATTCCCACTGCCTTCGTGGCCGAAGCGGGCCAGGGCGGCCCGGTCATCGCCATTCTGGGGGAATACGACGCGCTGTCCGGCCTGAGCCAGGAGAGCGGCGCGTTCGCCTGCCAGCCGTCGCCGGAAACGCCCAATGGCAACGGCCACGGTTGCGGGCACCACCTGCTGGGCACGGCGGCGCATTTCGCCGCGGTCGCCGTCAAGGAATTCCTGGAGGCCAACCAGCTGCCGGGCACGATCCGCTTCTATGGCTGTCCGGCGGAAGAGGGCGGGTCGGGCAAGACGTTCATGGCGCGCGCCGGCTTGTTCGACGACGTGGATGCGGCCCTGACCTGGCATCCGGCCTCGCATACGGGCATTTTCCACCAGTCGTCGCTGGCCAACATCCAGGCCTATTTCCGTTTCCGGGGCATTGCGGCCCACGCCGCGAATTCGCCGCATCTTGGCCGCAGCGCGCTGGACGCGGTCGAACTGATGAACGTGGGCGTGAACTACCTGCGCGAACACATGGTGCCCGACGCGCGCGTGCACTACGCGGTGACCAACAGCGGCGGCATTTCGCCCAACGTGGTGCAGGCCCGCGCCGAGGTCCTGTACCTGGTGCGAGCGCCGGTCAATTCGCAGGCGTCCGAGCTGTACGAGCGCGTGAAGAACGTGGCGCGCGGCGCGGCGCTGATGACGGGCTGCGAGCTTGAGATCGTGTTCGATAAGGCCTGCTCGAACTACATGCCGAACCGCGTGTTGAACGAAGTGATGTACGCCAACATGCAAGCGCTGCAAGGGCCGGCCTACACGCCCGGAGAACAGCAGGCGGCGCGCCGCATGTGGGATTCGATCACCGAAGACGACATCGACAACGCGGGCAAGAACCTGGGCGCGGTGTTGCGCAACCCCACGCCGCTGTTCTCCGGCGTGGCGCCTTTCGACCCCGCCAAGACCGAGATCTCGTACGGGTCCACCGATGTGGGCGACGTCAGCTGGGTGACGCCCACGGCGCAATGCTGGGGCGCATGCTACGCCTATGGCACGCCATTCCATTCGTGGCAGATGGTGGCGCAGGGCAAGCTGTCCATGGCGCACAAGGGCATGGTGCATGCCGCCAAGGTCATCGCGGCAACCGCCGCCGATCTTTACGCGCGCCCCGAGGCGCTGTCCCGGGCCAAAGAGGAACTGCTGGACGCGCGCCGCGGCCAGCCTTACCAGTGCCCCATCCCGGCCGAGGTCGTGCCGTCGTTCATGCGGAAGTGAAAAATGCCCCCTCGGGGGCATTTTCCATGGGGTGGGAAGGCAGGATCAGGCCGGCATGGAGGGCGCGTATTGCGCGTCCGAGTTGACCTTTTCGTGGAACTCCACCACCCGGCGGACCACCTTGACGGGATCGTCTTCGATGATGAAGAGGTCCAGGTCGTGCGCGCCGATCATGCCGTTGCCCAGCACCTGGCCGCCTAGCCATTCCACCAGGCCGGACCAGTATTCGCTGCCCACCAGCACGATGGGCGCGGGCGGGACCTTGCCCGTCTGGATCAGCGTCAACGCTTCGAATAGCTCGTCCAGGGTGCCGAAGCCGCCCGGCATCGCCACGTAGGCGAAGCTGTGCATGAAGAACGTCGCCTTGCGCGAAAAGAAATATTCGAACGACAGGCTGATGGTCTGGTATTCGTTGTTGTGCGCTTCGTGCGGCAGGCTGATGTTCAACCCGATGCTGGTACCGCCCGCTTCGAACGCGCCTTTGTTGGCTGCCTCCATGATGCCGGGGCCGCCCCCGGCGATGACCGCGAAACCGGCGCCGGCGAGGGCGGCCGATATGGCGACGGTGGTTTCATAGTGGGGGGAATTGCGACTGACTCGTGCGCTGCCGAAGACGCTGACTGCGGGCCCGATGTTTGCGAGCTTGTCTGCCGCCGTCCGTATCTCTGACATAATCAGCGGAATTTGTTTGTTGGCGGGTGTTTCCGCAGTTATTGCCATATCTGCCTTTGTAACCATGAAAAAAACCTTATTACTGGTCGACGGTTCAAGTTACTTGTACCGCGCTTTCCACGCTATGCCTGATTTGCGCAATGCGCAAGGCGAACCTACGGGTGCGCTCTATGGCGTGGTGAACATGTTGCGCAAGCTTGTATCTGACCACAAGGCAGAGTATGCCGCATGTATTTTCGATGCCCGCGGCAAGACCTTCCGGGACGATTTGTATCCCGAATACAAATCGCACCGTCCCCCCATGCCTGAAGACCTGGCGGCGCAGATCGAGCCCATCCACCGCGCGGTGCGCGCGCTGGGATGGCCGGTGCTGGCCATCGAGGGCGTGGAAGCGGACGATGTGATCGGCACCTTGGCCAAGCGCGCGGCCGAACACGATGTGCACACCATCGTCTCGACCGGCGACAAGGACCTGGCGCAACTGGTCAACAGCCACGTCACGCTCGTCAACACGATGACGGGTGAAGTGCTGGACGAGCCGGGTGTGGTCAACAAATTCGGCGTGCCGCCCGACCGCATCGTCGACTACCTGATGCTGGTGGGCGACACGGTGGACAACGTCCCCGGCGTGACCAAGGTCGGCCCCAAGACGGCCGTCAAATGGCTGACGGAATTCGGTTCCGTCGACAAGCTGGTCGAAGGCGCCGACGGCATCAAGGGCGTGGCCGGCAGCAATCTGCGCGAGGCCATCCCGAATTTCCCGCTGACCCGCCAATTGCTGACGGTGAAGTACGACTGCGACCTGACCGGCCACGTCGAAAGCGTGGACGATCTGACGCCGCGTGAACGCGACGACGCCACGCTGACCGAGCTATACGAACGCTACGGCTTCCGCACCTGGCTGCGCGACCTGACGGGCGACGCCGAACGCGTGCCCACCGGCGACGCGCGCATCGCGGCGGACGTGCCCGCGGCGCCCGCCGAGCTGGATTACCGCATCATTTCCGACTGGACTGAATTCGACGCGTGGTTCGGCAAGCTGCAGGGCGCGTCCCTGGTGGCGCTGGACACCGAGACGACCTCGCTGGATCAGATGCAGGCCAGGCTTGTGGGCCTGTCGCTGGCGGTGGAGCCGGGCGTGGCCTGCTACATCCCCGTGGCGCATCGCGGCCCCGACGGCGCGACCCAGCTGCCCAAGGCCGAGGTGCTGGCGCGCCTGAAGCCGTGGCTTGAGGACGCCTCGCGCGCCAAGCTGCTGCATCACGCCAAGTACGACGCCCACGTGTTCGCCAACGAAGGCATCAAGCTGGCAGGCATCGCCGAAGACACGATGCTTGAAGCGTACGTGCTGGAATCCCATCGCGGCGTGGGCCTGAACGACCTGGCCCAGCGGTACCTGGGCCGCAGCGGCGTGTCCTACGAGGACCTGTGCGGCAAAGGCGCCAAGCAGATCGGCTTTGACGAGGTGGCGGTCGACAAGGCCGGCCACTACGCCGCCGAAGACGCTGACTTCACGTTGCAGCTGCATCAGGTGCTGCGTCCGATGGTGGCGGCCGACGAAGGGCTGAACCGCGTCTACCAGCTTGAGATCCAGGTGTCGGCGGTGCTGACCACGATCGAGCGCAACGGCGTGAAGGTGGACGCCGCCGAGCTTGGCCGCCAAAGCCACAAGCTGGGCCAGGAAATGCTGCGCCTGGAGCAAAAGGCCTATGAGCTGGCCGGCCAGCCTTTCAACCTGAATTCCCCCAAGCAATTGGGCGAGATCCTGTTCGACCGCATGCAGTTGCCGGTGGTGCGCAAGACCGCAGGCGGCGCGCCGTCCACGGATGAAGACGTGCTGACCAAGCTGGCGCAAGACTACCCGCTGCCGCAGGTGCTGCTGGAATACCGCGGCCTGTCCAAGCTGAAGTCGACCTACACGGACAAGCTGCCCCGCATGATCAACCCGGACACGGGGCGCGTGCACACGCGCTACGCGCAGGCCGCGGTGATTACGGGCCGCCTGGCCTCGTCCGACCCCAACCTGCAGAACATCCCGGTCCGCACCGAGGCCGGCCGCCGCGTGCGCGAAGCGTTCATCGCCGAGCAGGGCCTGCTGCTGTCGGCTGACTATTCGCAGATCGAACTGCGCATCATGGCGCACGTCTCGGACGACGCCAACCTGCAGCGCGCCTTCGCCGCCGGCGAGGACATCCACCGCGCCACGGCGTCGGAGGTGTTCGGCGTGGCCCTGGCAGACGTGTCGACCGAGCAGCGCCGCGCGGCCAAGGCCATCAACTTCGGCCTGATCTACGGCATGGGCGTGTTCGGCCTGGCGTCCAACCTGGGCATCACGCGCGACGCCGCCCAGGCGTACATCGACCGCTATTTCGCCCGCTATCCCGGCGTGGCGATGTACATGGAAAACACCCGCCGGCTGGCGCGTGAGCAGGGCTACGTGGAAACCGTGTTCGGGCGCCGCCTGCAACTGCCGGAAATCCGCGGCGCCTCCGGTCCGCGCCGCCAGGGGGCGGAGCGCGCGGCCATCAATGCGCCGATGCAGGGCACCGCGGCCGACCTGATCAAGATGGCCATGGTGGCCGTGCAGGACTGGCTGGAAGCCGAAAAGCTGCAGACCCGCATGATCATGCAGGTGCACGATGAACTGGTGCTGGAAGCGCCCGACGCCGAGATCGATCTCGTCAAGGAAGCGCTGCCGCGCCTGATGTGCGGCGTAGCCGAGCTGCGTGTGCCGCTGGTCGCCGAGGTGGGCATGGGCAAGAACTGGGAACAGGCGCACTAAGCCCGGCGCCTGATCGCCCGCAGGACCGGTGGGCCGCCTTCGGGCGGCCCATTTCCGATTTTGGGATTGCAACAATATAATGTTGCGCTTCCCCCGCCTATATTGCGTCCCCCAAATGTTGCTGCTCTGGGTCTTGCTTGCCACCGTCACCGGTGGCCTTATCGCCGTCCTTGTCGCCAGCTGGCTGGCCTACAAGGTGTTCGCCCAATACCTGCATCACATGGTGAGCCTGTCGGTGGGCGTGCTGCTGTCGGTGGCGCTGCTGCACCTGCTGCCCGAGGCGTTCGAGGGCGCGGTGGGCGACGCCCACGCGCTGTTCGGGCTGATGCTGGCGTCGCTGATCGGCTTCTTCGTGCTGGAGAAGATCGCGCTGCTGCGCCATAGCCATCACCACGAGGGCGACGGCCACCACCACCACAAGGGCCACGACCACCACGAAGCGGGGCGGGGCGGGGTGCTGATCCTGATCGGCAGTTCGCTGCACAACCTGTGCGACGGCGTGCTGGTGGCGGCGGCGTTCCTGACGGATCCGCTGCTGGGCGTGTTGACGGCCGCATCGATCATCGTGCACGAAGTGCCGCACAAGCTGAGCGATTTCGTCGTGCTGCTGAATGCCGGGCTGGCGCGCCGCCGGGCCTTTTCCCTGATCCTGTTCACCAGCTTGTGTTCAGCCTTGGGCGGCATAATAGGGTACTTCGTGCTTCAGCAAGCACAGGGCTGGGTGCCCTATGTGCTGGTGATCGCCGCCAGCAGCTTCCTTTACATCTCGGTGGCCGACCTGATGCCGCAGATGCACGAACGGGTATCCCTTTCGGATGCCGTCCCGCAATTGCTGCTGGTAGGCGTGGGCGTGGCGCTGATCTACAGCGTGACGACCCTGATGCACCATGGGCACGAGCACGGGGCCGACGCCGGCCACGGCGCGCCCCATGCGGAGCATGCCCACCCGCACTAGGGACGCACGGAAACGGGAGGCCCGGTGTCGTTGACCCCTACACAGGAGTACTCCATGAGTTTTTCCGCCGCCGCCGGCAACGTCGCTCCCACCGTCATCCATACGGACACGCAGGGCCTCGTCCACGGGGATTTCAAGCTACCCGTGGCCGATGGCTCCATCGCCGCCTACTACGCTGCGCCAGAAGGCCGCCGCGACCTGCCCATCGTGCTGGTCGTGCAGGAGATCTTCGGCGTGCACGAGCACATCAAGGACATCTGCCGCCGGGTCGCCAAAGCCGGCTATCTGGCCGTGGCCGCCAACCTGTACGAGCGCCAGGGCGACGCCTCGGTCTATACCGACATCCCGAAGCTCATCGCCGAATTGGTCAGCAAGGTGCCGGACGAGCAGGTGTTCGCGGACCTGGACGCCAGCGTGGCCTGGGCCGCGCAGAACGGCGGCGACGCCCGCCGCGTGGCCGTGACGGGCTTTTGCTGGGGCGGGCGCCTGACGTGGATGTACGCGGCGCACAATCCGAACGTGCGCGCCGCCGTGGCCTGGTACGGCAAGCTCAGCGTCGGCCATGGCCCGCTGATCAAACGCTTCGCCTATGACGTGGTCAACGAGTTGCACGGCCCGGTGCTGGGCCTGTACGGCGCCAAGGACGCCAGCATCCCGGTGGCGGACATCGAGACGATGAAGGCCAAGCTGGCCAACGGCAACGCCGCCGCCAAGCAGTCGGAATTCGTGGTGTACCCCGACGCGGACCACGCCTTCATGGCGGACTATCGGGCCAGCTACAAGCCCGAAGCCGCCAAGGATGGCTGGAAGCGGATGGTGGAGTGGTTCCAGCGGTATCTGTAGTCGCGCGGAGCTGAAAAAAAGCCGACCTGATGAGGTCGGCTTTTTTTTAATTTCCGGTTTCGCGTAGCCGGCTGGGGAGGAGTTCGCCGTGGCGGGCGAGCAAGGGATAGGCCGCGGCACCCACCAGGTGCGAGTTGATCCCCTTCATGTCCCGCAGGATGTCCAGGTACAGTGCGCCGACTTCGGCGGCGTCGACCTGGCCCGCCTTGATCTTCTGCAGGTGCGTGTCCGCCGCCTGGGTCTCGATCGTGCGGAAGCGGTTCTTTTCGCCGGCCAGGGCGCGGGCCTGGCGCAGGTCGTCGTTGACGAAGAGCGCGGCGGCCTGGCGTTCGTTGGCGATCAGCTGGCCCAGGGTGTCGTCCAGGCTGGCGCGCTGCTCGGGCGAGAAGGTCCAGCCCTGCTTGCGCAGCTTGGCGACGTGGCTGAGCAGGCCGTGGTGGGCGATGTCGCCCGCGTGGCCGATATTGCTGGTGAACGCCAGGATGTCGTCCATGCGCTGGATGTCGTCGCGCGTCATGTTTTCCTGGTCCAGCGTGGCCAGGTAGGTCGTGATCGCGTTTTCAAGCTTGTCCAGCGCGGCGTCCAACTGGCGCGCCTGCACCAGGCGGTGGCGGTTGTCGCGCTTGAAGCCGGCGCGGGCGTACAGCAGCAGCGTCTGCACCATGTCGGCCATGCGCAGGGCCTCGCGGGCTGCATTGCCCAGCGCCACGGCCGGGACGTCGTGCGCCCATTCGTCCAGGTATTGGGGACGGGACGGGTCGTTCGGGTCGGCGCGCTTGGGCAGCCAGCGGGTGAGTAGCGCCGCGTAAGGGGTCAAGAGCGGCAGGAATACCAGGGCGATCACCGCGTTGAACAGCGTGTGGAAGTTGGCGACGGCGCGCGCCGGGTCGCTGGCCATTTCGCTCATCAGCGGTTGCAGCACCGGCAGCAGCAACAGGCCGGCCAGCACGCCCAGCACCCGGGTCAGCAGATTGCCCAGGGGCAGACGGCGGGCGGCCGGGTCGTCGCCCGTCACGCCTTCGATCATCGGATTGATGGCGGTGCCCAGGTTGGCGCCCAGCACCAGCGCAAAGGCCACGTGCGGCGCGACCATGTGGTGGCTGGCCAGCGACATCACCAGCACGACCACGGCCACGCTGGAGTGCGCGGCCCAGGTGAAGGCGGCCGACAGCAGCACGGCGGCGACAGGCTGGGTGGCCAGGGCGTCCAGCACCATGCCCAGCATGGGGGCGGTCTGGAAGGGCTCGAACAGTTCGACCAGCTGGTGCAACGACAGCAGCAGCAGCCCCAGGCCGATGAACACCCGGCCCAGGTCGCGCGTGCGGCCGGGCGGATAGCGGCGGAACATCCAGACGCCCGCCAGGATCAGGATCGGGGCCAGCGAGGTCAGGTCGAAGGACAGCAGTTGGACGATCAGCGTGGTGCCGACGTTGGCCCCCAGCATGGCGGCCAGCGCCGGCACCAGGCCGACGAGGCCGCCGGCCGCGAAGCCGGTGATCATCAGGCCGGTGGCCGTGCTGCTCTGCAAGGCGGCGGTGATGCCCAGCCCGGCGGCGAAAGCGCGCAGCCGGGTGCCCAGCGCCTTGCCCAGCGCCGCGCCCAGGGCGGCTCCGAAGGCGCGCTGGACGCCGGTTTGGACCATGTGCACTCCCCAAAGGAGCAGTGCGACATATCCGGCGAAGTCAAGCAGGGTAATAAGTCCAGACATCCAGGGGTGTTCCCTTCTTTTTATGACAAGTAATAATTCTGTAATGATCGCACGCCTGGCTGGGCGGGGAAACCCGTAGGCCTGATACAGCATACGCCCGGCGGGGCTTTGCTGCGTGCGGCTGTGGCTACGCGTATCATTGCCTGACTATTCTTTGATGTACTGGGGTGTTGCGTGGCCGTTTCCGTATTTGATCTGTTCAAGATAGGCATTGGCCCGTCTAGCTCCCATACGGTGGGCCCGATGCGGGCCGCCTTGCTGTTCGCGCAAGGGCTTGAGCGCGATGGCCTGATGCCGCGCGTGGCCTACGTCCGCGCCGAACTCTACGGGTCGCTGGGCGCCACCGGCAAGGGGCACGGCACTGACAAGGGCGTGCTGCTGGGCCTGATGGGCGAAGCCCCCGATACGGTCGACCCGGCCGCCATCGCCGGCATGGTCGCCTCTGTGCGCGCCAGCCGCCAATTGCCGCTGCTGGGCCGCTACCCGGTGTCGTTCATCGAAAAAGAGCACATGGTGTTCTACCGCCGGGAAGCCATGGCCGAGCACCCCAACGGCATGAAATTCCACGCAATGGACGCCAACGGCGAGTCGCTGCGCGAATCGCGCTACCTGTCGGTGGGCGGCGGCTTCGTGGTGACGGCGGGCGCCTCGAACAGCCAGGTCATCGCCGCCCACAACCAGCTGCCGTACCCGTTCCGCTCGGGCCGCGAACTGCTGGCCATGTGCCGCGAAAGCGGGCTGTCGGTGGCCCAGCTGATGATGCAGAACGAACTGACCTGGCGCGAGGCCTCGGAAACCAGCAGCGGCCTGGACCGCATCTGGCAAGTCATGCAGGACTGCGTGTCGCGTGGATGCGGCATCAACTACCCGGAAGCCGACGGCGAATTGCCCGGCCCGCTGCGGGTGCGCCGGCGCGCGCCCGAGCTGTACCGCAACCTGACGCAGCGCGCCGAGCGCACGCTGTCCGACCCCTTGTCCGTGATGGACTGGGTGAACCTGTACGCCATGGCGGTCAACGAAGAGAATGCCGCGGGCGGCCGCGTCGTGACGGCGCCGACCAACGGCGCGGCGGGCATCATCCCGGCCGTGCTGCACTACTACGACCGTTTCGTGCCCGGTTCCAACCGCGAGGGCGTGCGGGAATTCCTGCTGACCGCCGCTGCGGTGGGGCTGCTGTACAAGTACAACGCGTCGCTGTCGGGCGCCGAAGTCGGCTGTCAGGGAGAGGTGGGTGTCGCGTGTTCGATGGCCGCCGGCGGCCTGGCGGCGGCGTTGGGCGGCACGGTCGAGCAGGTCGAGAACGCCGCCGAGATCGGCATGGAGCACAACCTGGGCCTGACGTGCGACCCGGTGGGCGGCCTGGTGCAGATTCCCTGTATCGAGCGCAACGCCATGGCCTCCATCAAGGCCGTGAACGCGGCCCGGATGGCGCTGCGCGGCGACGGGCAGCATTACGTGTCGCTGGACTCGGTGATCAAGACCATGCGGGAAACCGGCGCCGACATGAAGACCAAGTACAAGGAAACCGCGCGTGGCGGCTTGGCGGTGAACATCGTCGAGTGCTGAAGCGCCGGCAGGCGCCGCCCATGAAAAAGCCCCTCCGAGGAGGGGCTTTTTGTTGCCGTCTAGCCGGGGCTGGCTTAGATGACTCGCGCGTTCTGCAGCGCGGCGATGCGGGACGGGATCGGCGGGTGCGAAGCGAACATGGCCGCGAAGCCGCCTCGGCCGGTGATGCCCGAGGCTTCGAAGGACTTGGGCAGGTCGCCCGGTTCCAGGCCGCCCAGGCGGGCCAGGGCACGGATCATGGGTTCGCGCGCGCCCATCAGGTGGGCGGAACCGGCGTCGGCGCGGTATTCGCGCTGGCGCGAGAACCAGGCCACGATGATGGAGGCCAGGACGCCGAAAATGATCTCACAGACCAGCACGGTGATGTAGTAGCCCGGGCCGATGCCGCGTTCGTTCTTGAACACGACGCGGTCGATGAAGTAGCCGACCACCCGGGCCAGGAACACGACGAACGTGTTCACCACGCCCTGGATGAGCGTCAGCGTGACCATGTCGCCGTTGGCGATGTGGGCCACTTCGTGCGCCAGCACGGCGGCGACTTCCTCTTCGCTCATGCTTTCCAGGAGGCCCGTCGACACGGCGACCAGCGAGTCGTTCTTGAACGCGCCGGTGGCGAATGCGTTGGGGGCGCCGTCATAGATGGCGACTTCCGGGCGGCCGATGCCGGCGCGGTCGGCCAGCTGGTGCACGGTGTCGAGCAGCCAGGCTTCGCGCTGGTTGCGCGGGGCGTTCGGGTCCAGCACCTGCGCGCCGGTGCTCCATTTGGCCATCGGCTTGCTGATCAGCAGCGAGATGATCGCGCCCGTGAAGCCCACGACGACCGAGAAGATCAGGAGGGCGTTCAGGTTCAGGCCGTTGGCGGTGATGTAGCGGTCTACGCCCAGGATGCGCAGCGTGGCCGACAGCACGAGCATGACGGCCAGGTTGGTGATGACGAACAAGACAATGCGTTTCATGTTTTTTGTGTTCCTCTGCGAGCGGGAAATACCCGGGTTCGACATCGCGGCGGCCAGCCAGTTCCCCGACTCGCCGGCGCCGCTCCCGGCGACGAAGAGTATAGTATCGCTTTCCCCTATTCCACCCCCACTTTTCCCTTAGCGCAGACCCCAATGCAGGCTCTTTGGATGTTGTTGGCGTCCGCCATGTTCGCCATCATGGGGTCGTTCGTGAAGCTCGGCACCGAGCACGGCGCCTCCCTCCCGCAGATCGTCCTGTTCCGCGGGCTGCCTTCGGTGATCCTCCTGCTGCTGTGGGCGCGCGCCGGCCGGCAATCCATCATTCCGACCAGCTGGAAGCTGCACCTGTGGCGCAACCTGTCCGGCGTCACGTCGATGTGGCTGGGATTTTTCGCCATTTCTCACCTGCCGCTGGCCACCGCCACCAGCCTGAACTACACCGCGCCGCTTTTCATCGCCTGTTGGATGCTGGGCTGGGGCGGCGCGCAGCGCGACCCGGTGCGCATCGTGGCGGTGGCGCTGGGCTTCCTGGGCGTGATCGCCGTGCTGCGGCCCAGCATCAACGACGACCAGTGGGTGGCCGCGGTGATGGGGATGGGCGCAGGCGCCATGTCGGCGATCGCCATGATGCAGATCCGCCAATTGGGCCGCATCGGCGAACCAGAATGGCGCACCGTGCTGTTCTTTTCCGTGGCAGTCTGCGTGTCCAGCCTGGCCGGGTTGTGGTTCGAAGGCTGGGGCCACGCCGACTGGCAGGGTTACGCGTCGCTGTTCGGCGTCGGCGTGGCCGGCATGTTCGGCCAGTTGGCCATGACCCGGGCCTTCGGCATGGGGTCGGCGCTGCTGACCGCAGCGTTGCAATACAGCACCATTATCTTCGCGGCCTTGCTGGGCATGGGCCTCTGGGGCGACCACCTGGACGGCGTGGCCTGGGCCGGCATGGGCTTGATCATTTCCGCGGGGCTGCTGTCGGTGTGGCGCACGATGCGCGACCCCAAGCCGGCCTGACCCGCGTTCCTCTCGACCCGGAGCACACCGAATGACGATGACACTGATTTCCGCCGCCGATCTGGCCGCTCGCCTGGGTACGCCCGACGTGCGCGTGTTCGATGTGCGCCATGACCTGACCAACCATGCGGCCGGCCGTCAGGCCTATGACGCCGGCCATATCCCCGGCGCCCGCCACCTGGACCACGAGACCGAACTGGCCGCGCCGCGTACCGGCAAAAACGGCCGCCACCCCTTGCCCTCGCGGGCCGGGTTCGGCGCGCTGATGGCCGCGCACGGCGTGACGCCGCAGACGCTGGTCGTGGCTTACGACGCCAGCGGCGGCATGTATGGCGCGCACCTGTGGTGGATGTTGCGCTGGCTGGGCCACGACCGCGTGGCCGTGCTGGACGGCGGCTGGCAGGCCTGGGTGGCCGCCGGATTGCCGACCGTCACCGAAGCCGCTGCCGCCGTCCAGGCAGGCAAGCCCGTGGAGCCGGGCCCGTCGCTGGCGGGCGCCGTGGACGCGAAGGCGGTGCTGGACAACATCGCCCAGCCGTCCTTCACCGTGATCGACGCGCGCGCCGCCAACCGCTACCGCGGCGAGGTCGAGCCCATGGATCCCGTGGCCGGGCACATTCCGGGCGCGTTGAACCGCCCCAACGGCGAAAACCTGCAGGCCGACGGCCGCTTCAAAAGCGCCGAACAGCTGCGCGCCGAATTCTCCAGCCTGCTGGACGGCCGCGACCCGGCCTCCATCGTCCACCAGTGCGGCTCGGGCATCACAGCCTGCCACAACCTGCTGTCGATGGAGATCGCGGGCCTGACGGGGTCGCGCCTGTACCCGGGCTCCTGGAGCGAATGGTGCAGCGACCCGTCGCGCCCGGTGGCTAAAGACGCCTAAGCGGCCCTCACCAGATCGCGGCCAGCTTCACCCGTCCCGAGACGCTTTCCGCGATTTCCAGGAAGTGGTCCAGGGGCGGCGTGGCCAGCCCCGGCACCTTGGCCATGTCGTCCCAGCGCCTCAGGCGAATCGCATCCGGCGCGCCGGGCATGCTCGCGAAATCCACCGCCTGGCCCGCGTCGAAACTGCCCCCCTGCAATGCCAGGCTGCGCTTCGAATCCTCGGAGAGCGACGCTTCATATTGCGGCTCCACATAGCAGAGGTAGCGCTTGGCTTCCACGTGGAGCCTGATGGGGTCCAGCACGGCTGAACTGAACAGGCCGCGCAGGAACGGCAGCACGAAATACTGGTGCTTGTCGTCGATGCCGCGCAGCGTGGGCGTGCCGGGCCGGTCGGCGATCAGATGGCCCAAGTCGTGCAGCAGGCAGGCGGTGATCAGTTGCGCGTTGGCGCCGTTGCGCTCGGCCAGCGCCGCCGTCTGCAGCGCATGCCGCAAATGGCTGACGGACTCGCCGTGATAGGAACGGTGTCCGCGTTCCAGGAAAATCTGCTCGATTTCTTGCAAGGTGAAGGCCATGGTTGTCTCCTGAGTGGCCGCAAGGGGAAGAGGCGGGCAGTGACCCTGGCGGGTCAGCCGGCTGCCGGCGCCATCTCCAGAAAGCGCGCGATCAATTGCACCGGTTGGCGCTCGCGCAGGCAGTACAGGTATTCGTTCATCACGATGTCGGCGCCCTGGATGTCCAGGGCGGCCAGATCGGGGTGCGACGGGATTTCACGCGACGGGATCAGGCTGATGCCCAGTTCGCACAGGATGGCTTGGCGGATCGATTCCCGGCTGCCGATCTCCAGCGTGCGCCGCACGGTGACCCCGGCCGCCGCCAGGGCGTCCTCGGTCAACTGGCGCGTCATGGAGCCGGGTTCGCGCAACAGCACGGCGTGGTCGGCCAGATCGGCCAGACGGACCTGGCTGCGGCGCGCCAGCGGGTGGTCGCGGTGCGTCACCACGCGAATCGGGTCGGCCGCGATCATCCGGCGGTACAGGTGCTTGTCATCCATCAGAAAGGAAGACGTGGCAATCTCGATGCGGTAGTCGTGCAGCGCCTGCAGCATCGACTGCGAGTTGCCGATCGTCACGGTCAGGTCGATGCCCGGGTAGCGCTGGTTGTAACGGCGCACCGTGTCCATGATGTAGAAGGGGCCGGTGGCGCCGATCCGCAGGTTGCCTTCGCGCAGGTCGCTGGCGTCGCGCAGCCGGAAATCGATCTCGGTTTCCTGCTGGACCAGCTTCTCCACCATGGGCATCAGGCTCTGGCCGGCGTCGGACAGGCGCATGCCGCGGCCTTGCCGGTGGAACAGTTCGACGCCGTAACGCGACTCCAGCTGGCGCAACTGCCCCGTCACCGTGGGCTGGCTGACGCCCAACTGGGCGGCGGCTTTGGTGACGGTGCCGCAGCGGGCCACGGCATAGAAGGATTTGAGTTCGGCGACGAGCACGATGATGGGGGCGGGAAAGGGACGCAATGCGCAAGACCGCCAGTACACCAAAATAATTTGATGTTTTTATTACTGCATTTGCGCGAAGTGTCATAAACACTCAATACGCGGCTTCCATACTGCCTTCGTTCCCAGACCGGAGGCACCATGCCCCAACCCGATAACGCCTTCCTGACAGTTCGAAATCTCGTGAAACGGTTCGGCAGCCATACGGCGCTGGCCGATGTTTCGCTGGATATCCGCGCGGGAGAGCTGGTGTGCCTGCTGGGCCCGTCCGGTTGCGGCAAGACGACACTGCTGCGGGCCATCGCCGGCCTGGAGCGTCAGGACAGCGGCGCCATCGTGCTGTCGGGCCGGGATATTTCGCACGCCGAGCCGCAAGAGCGCGACTACGGCATCCTGTTCCAGTCCTATGCGCTGTTTCCCAACCTGACCGTGGCCCAGAACGTGGCTTACGGCCTGAGCGGCAAGCGCGCCCACCGCAAGCACGTCGCCAGCCGGGTCGAGGAAATGCTGGCCCTGGTGGGCCTGTCGGGCGCGGCGGAAAAATATCCGGGGCAGATCTCCGGCGGCCAGCAGCAGCGCGTGGCCCTGGCGCGCGCGCTGGCACCGTCGCCGTCCCTATTGCTGCTGGACGAACCCATGTCCGCCCTGGATGCCCGGGTGCGCGAGCATCTGCGCATCGAACTGCGCGCCTTGCAGAAGCGCCTGTCCATCACGACGCTGATGGTGACGCATGACCAGGAAGAAGCCATGGTGATGGCCGACCGCATCGCCGTCATGAACGGCGGCGTGATCGAACAGTACGGCACCCCGCGCGAACTCTACCGCCAGCCGGGTTCGGCCTTCATCGCCGATTTCGTGGGCGAGGCGAATTGGCTGCCGTTCGAGCGCATCGATGCCCACCGCGCCCGCGTGGGCCGCCAGGAACTGGCCGTGGACGAGGCGCTGGACGGCGCGTCGGGCAAGCTGTTCGTGCGCCCCGAAGCGGTGCGCGTCAGCATGGCGCGTCCGGAAGAACCCAACTCCATGCTGGCCGACGTGTTGGACGGCGTGTTCCTGGGCCGCGGCTACCGTCTGGCCCTGCGCCTGGAAGGCGTGCCCGGGTCCACCGTGCATTCCATCGTGTCCCCTGAAATCGGAGACGCCCTGTTGGGCCCTCACGCTGCCAGCCGCTGCTGGGTGGAGCTGCCGCGCCATGCGATTCGCGCCTACGCTTGATTCCGCCGTGACCGGACCCTCCGCCGCCGAGCCGGCCGCCGCCGCCGTGCCATCCGCTGCGGCCGCTCAGCCCGCCGTCATGGCCGTCCTGGGCCGCCGCCCGCTGCCCGGCTGGATCGGCACGCTGGGATTGACGGCGGGGCAGGGCGCGCTGGTGCTGTTCCTGGTGCTGTTCCTGGCATTGCCGCTGGCGGCGATCCTGGCCAAGTCCGTCACCGACAGCGACGGCGCCTGGGCGGGCCTGTCGGTCGTGACCGGCATTATCGGCGCGGACGGCTTCCTGTCCATGGTCGGGCGCAGCCTGACCGTCGGCATCGTCACGATGCTGATGGTGGTGCCTTGCGCCTACGGTTTCGCCTACGGCCTGACCCGCACGCGCCTGCCGGGCAAGGGCCTGCTGCGCACCATCGCCTTGCTGCCGCTGCTGGCGCCTTCGCTGCTGCCCGGCATCGCGCTGGTCTATCTGCTGGGCAACCAGGGCCTGCTCAAGGGCCTGACGGGCGGCGCCACGATTTATGGCTTCTGGGGCATCGTCGTGGGCGAGGCCTTCTACACCTTCCCGCATGCGCTGATGATCCTGCTGACCGGCCTGACCCTGGCCGATGGCCGCCTCTACGACGCGGCCCGCGCGATGGGCGCCGGTCCGTGGCGCACCTTCATGACCGTGACCCTGCCCGGCACCCGTTATGCGGTGTTTTCGGCCTGCTGCGTGGTGTTCACGCTGACGGTGACCGATTTCGGCGTGCCCAAGGTGGTGGGTGGCGACTACAACGTGCTGGCCATGGAAGCGTACAAGGCGGTGGTCGGCCAGCAGAATTTCCCCAAGGGCGCGGCCATCGGCATCCTGTTGCTGCTGCCTGCCTTGCTGACCTTCGTGCTGGACCGCCGGTTGCGCGCCCGCCAAGGGGCCCAGATGAGCGGCCGGGCCCAGCCCTATGTCTCGGGCGCGAATGTCCGGCGCGATGCGGCCTTCCTGGCGCTGGCCGGCGTGATGGCCGCCTTCCTGCTGCTGATCATCGGCGTGGCCGTCTGGGCGTCGTTCGTGAAGATGTGGCCGTACAACCTGTCCTTGTCGCTGCGGTCCTACGATTTCGACAACATGGATGGCGGCGGCTGGCTGGCCTGGCGCAACAGCTTGCAGCTGGCGTTCTGCACGGCCCTGATCGGCACGGTGGTGGTGTTCGTCGGCGCCTGGATGATGGAGAAAGTGCCGGCGCGCGGCGCCGTGGCCAGCGGCCTGCGTGGCGCGGTGAGCATGCTGGCGCTGATGCCGATGGCGGTTCCCGGCCTGGTACTGGGCCTGGGCTACATCTTCTTCTTCAATAGCCTGATGAACCCCCTGAATGTGCTCTACGGGACGATGCCGCTGCTGATCCTGTGCACGGTCGTCCACTTCTACACCAGCGCGCATCTGACGGCGGCCACGGCGCTCAACGCGCTCGATCCGGAGTTCGAAGCCGCCTCGGCGTCGCTGAAGGTGCCGCGCATGACGACCTTCCTGCGCGTGACCTTGCCGATGTGCCTGCCCGCGGCGCTGGATGTCGCCCGCTACCTGTTCGTTTCCGCCATGACGACCGTGTCGGCCGTGGTGTTCCTGTACAGCCCGACCACGGTGCTGGCCGCCGTCGCCGTGCTGAACATGGATGACGCAGGCTTCATCGGTCCGGCCGCCGCCATGTGCACCGTGATCATGGCCAGTTCCGCCGTCGCGGCGCTTGTGCTGCATCTGGCCAGTCGCGCACTGGTGGCGCGCAGCCAGGCCTGGCGCCGCCCCGTGGCCCCCTGAACCTTTACTTCTAGGATGACCCTCATGACTGTTTCCCCTTTGCCCGTCCAACTGGAAGCCGTGATCTTCGACTGGGCCGGCACGCTGGTCGACTTCGGTTCCTTCGCGCCCACCAAGGTGTTCGTGGACGCGTTCTCGCAGTTCGGCATGGACGTGTCGTTGAAAGAAGCCCGCGGCCCGATGGGCGTGGGCAAGTGGGACCACATTCGCGCCCTGTGCGACCAGCCCGCTATCGCCAGCCAGTATCAGGCCCAGTTCGGCCGCCTGCCCACCGATGACGACGTGACCGTCATCTATGAGCGCTTCCTGCCGATGCAGATGGAAAAGGTCGCGCAGTATTCGGCGGCCATTCCCGGTGCGGCCGAACTGCTGCGCGCGCTGCGCCAGCACGGCCTGAAGATCGGATCCTGCTCGGGCTATCCCGACAGCGTCATGCGCCGCGTCGTCGAGCGCGCCGCCTCCGAAGGCCTGGAGCCCGACTGCATCGTGGCCAGCGACGACGTGCCGCGCGCGCGCCCGGCGCCGGCGATGGCGCTGAAGAACGTCGTGGAACTGGGCCTGTCGGACGTCGCGGGTTGCATCAAGGTCGACGACACGTCGCCCGGCATCGAAGAAGGCCGCCGCGCCGGCATGTGGACGGTGGGCCTGCTGCTGTCGGGCAACGCCGCCGGCCTGACCCTGGACGAATACCTGAGCCTGGACGAGGCCGGGCGCGACCTGGCGCGCGCCGAGGCCACCCGCGAGCTCTCGTCCGCCTCGCCGCATTACCTGATCGATACGGTGGCCGACCTGCCGGCCGTCGTGACCGATATCGAAGCCCGTCTGGCACGAGGCGAACGCCCCTGACCTAGCGCTGTCCCGCCGGCGCCGCCGGCCGCAATCCTCTTTCACCCCGCGCACCGCAACCGGCATCCCGCCGGCCGCGGGGGCGGCTCTCACCCTTTTTTTCCGCTCATCCACGGAGTTCCTCATGAATCGCTACAAGCTGCTTGCACTGGCCGCCGCCCTGACGGGCGTGATGGGCGCCGCCTCCGCCGAGACCACGCTGACGGTCTACACCGCACTCGAAGCCGACCAGATCAAGGTCTACCAGGCCGCATTCGAGAAGGCTAACCCCGACATCAAGATCCAGTGGGTCCGCGACTCCACCGGCATCATCGCCGCCAAGCTCCTGGCTGAAAAAAGCAACCCGAAGGCCGACGTGATCTGGGGCCTGGCCGGTACGGCGTTGGGCCTGATGGACAAGGAAGGCATGCTGCAGCCCTACGCCCCCAAGGGCCTGGACCAGATCGCCGCCAACATGCGCGACGCCAAGGCCGAGCCGTCGTGGGTCGGCATGGATGGCTACGCCGCCGCGATCTGCTTCAACACCATCGAAGCCGAAAAGCAGAAGCTGCCCAAGCCCACGTCGTGGGAAGACCTGACCAAGCCGGTCTACGCCGGCAAGATCGTCATGCCGAACCCTGCCTCTTCGGGCACGGGCTTCCTGGACGTCAGCGCCTGGCTGCAGATCTTCGGCGAAGAGAAGGGCTGGGCCTACATGGACGCCCTGCATAAGAACATCGGTTCGTACACGCACTCGGGTTCGAAGCCTTGCAACATGGCTGCCGCGGGCGAGTTCCCGATCGGCGTGTCGTTCGACTACCGCGCCGCCAAGCTGAAGGCCGACGGCGCACCGGTTGAAGCCGTGTTCCCGTCGGAAGGCCTGGGCTGGGAAGTGGAAGCCACCGCCATCATGAAGGGCACGAAGAACCTGGAAGCCGCCCGCAAGCTGGCCGACTTCTCGGCCAGCCGTGAAGCCAACGAGCTGTACAAGGCCAACTTCGCGGTGCTGGCGATTCCGTCCATCGCCACGGCCAACCCCAACCTGCCGGCCGATCTGACCAAGCGCATGATCAAGAACGACTTCGTGTGGGCCGCCACGAACCGCGAACGCATCATCGCCGAATGGACGAAGCGCTACGACGGCAAGTCCGAGCCGAAGAAGAAGTAAGCGTCCGCCAGCGCGGCGGCGCGGCGTGCGCCGTGCCGCCGCATACCGGGAAGCGCCGCCGCGCGGCGGCTTCCCCCGAATGTCTTCCAGCAATGTTCCAGAGATGAAAACTTACGACGTAATCGTGGTGGGCGCGGGCATGCTCGGCATCGCGCACGCCTGGGCGGCCGCCAAGCGCGGCCTGTCGGTGGCCGTGATCGAGCGTAGCCGTCAGGCGCACGGCGCCACGATCCGCAACTTCGGCCAGGTCATCGTGACCGGCCAGGCGCCCGGCATGATGTTGTCGCATGCGCAGCAGGCCCGTGAACTGTGGCTGGACCTGGCCGGCAAGGCCGGGTTCCATGTGCGCGCCAACGGCGCCCTGGTGCTGGCGCGCAATGCCGACGAGGCCGCCGTGCTGCAAGAGTTCGCAGAGACGCGGCTGGCGCAGGAAGGCTACCGCGCCAGCCTGCTGTCCGCCCGCGACGTGGCCGGCCTGTACGATGGGCAGCTGGCGCACCACTGTCTTGGCCTGCAGGGCCATGACGACCTGCAGATCTATTCCCGCGAAGCCTTGCCCGCGATCACGCGCTATCTGGCCGAATCGCTGGGCGTGGCCTTCATCACCGGCACCTTGGCGCGTGCCGTGGAAAACGGCCTGGTCGGCACTACCGCCGGCGACTTCCAGGGCAAGCACGTGTTCGTCTGCCCGGGCCACGACTACCTGACCCTGCTGCCCGAACGCTTCGCGCCGCTGAATCTGGAGATCACGCGCTTGCAGATGTTGCGCGCGGCGTTCGAGACGAACCCCATCGCGCTGGACCGTCCCGTGCTGACGGGCTTGTCCTGCGTGCATTACGGCGCGTTCTCGGACCTGCCGTCGGCGCAAGTCCTGCGCGACGTGATCCAGGCGCGCACGCCGATGCTGCTTGAGAACGGCATTCACCTGCTGATCAGCCCCACGCCCAACGGCGAGCTGATCATCGGGGATTCGCACCGCTACGGGCAGGACGCGTTCCCGTTCAACGACGAGGCTGTCGACAACGCCATGCTGGATCTGGCCTCGCAGGCGCTGGGCGCGCGCTTGCGCGTGCTGGAACGTTGGCAGGGCGTGTATGGCGCCCACGGCCCGGCGCCGTTCTCGGTGATGCCGGTGGACGCGGCGACGACCGTAGCCGTCATGCACTCGGGCGTCGGCATGACGGTGGGGCTGGCAATCGGCGAACGCACGGTGGCGGGCGCGATCGGGTAATGACGCGTTTCGCGCCACGTGCAATGAAAAGGGCCTCGCAACGTATGCGAGGCCCTTTTTTATCCACGGCAGGCAAGCCCTGTGCCTACAGGTCCTGCATGATGCGCCGGTACCACTCGTGGAAGTGCTGCATGCCGTCTTCCATCGGCGACTGGTACGGGCCGGCCTCGTTCACGCCGCGCAGCATCAGGGCCCTGCGGCCCGCGTCCATGCGTTCGGCGATCTCATCGTCTTCGATGGCCGTTTCCATGTAGGCGGCGCGCTGCGCCTCGACGAATTCGCGTTCGAACGCCGAGATTTCCTCGGGGTAGTAGAACTCGACGACGTTGATCGTTTCCTGCGGGCTCTTCGGGTACAGCGTGGACAGCACCAGCACGTGCGGGTAGAGCTCGATCATGTGGGTCGGGAAATACGTGACCCACACCGCGCCGAAGTCCGGCGCATCGCCGTCGCGGAACGACAGCAGGCGGTCGTGCCACTGCTTGTACACGTCCGAACCCGGCTGCGCCAACGCGTTGTGTACACCGACCTTCTGCAGGCTGTACCAGTCGTTGAACTCCCAGGTCAGGTCGTCGCAGGTGACGAAGCGGCCCAGGCCGGGGTGGAACGGACCGACGTGGTAGTCCTCGAGGTAGACCTCGATGAAGGTCTTCCAGTTGTAGTTGCACTGGTGCACTTCGACATGGTCGAGCACGTAGTCGCCGAAGTTGAACTCCGGGCGCGAGAACAGCGGGGCCATGTCCGAGGCCGGATCGCGCGGGCCTTCGAACAGCAAGCCATGGCAATCGCGCAGGCGGAACTTCTGCAGGTTCATGCAGGGCGTGGTCTCGAACTGGGGCGCGCCCAACAGTTCGCCCTCGTTGTTGTACGTCCAGCGGTGCAGCGGGCAAACGATGTTGCCGCCGGTGGCCTTCAGGTTGCCCTGGGCATTGCAGTTGCCGGCCACATTGCCGGCCTCGCCGCCCAGCATCAACGCCTGGCGGTGACGGCAGACATTCGAGATGAGTTCAACGCCTTGCTGGTTGCGAACCAGCACGCGTCCTGCGTTTTCCTGAACCAACGTACGCCAGTCCCCGATCTCGGGCACCAATTTCTGGTGGCCGACGTACTGCGAGGATTGCTTGAAAATGAGTTCTTGCTCGCGGGCAAAGAGGGCTTCGTCAAAATAAGCACTGACGGGTAGCTGGGTGCGAGCTGGCACGACATGTGCCATCCGACCGATGTCGGTCATGATTCCCTCCGCTCGGATAAAAAAGCCAGGACGGTTTGAGCTCTGCCAAGCGCTTTTGTTTCAAGCCCAGCGATTTTGCGAACTGCTTTTGCAAACGCTTGAGCTCAACAGTCGAGCTTGGCTAAATCCGTGCTGGCGCGAAGAAAAATCGGTGTCTGGCCGATCAAATAAGCCGTGAATTGTACCCCAAGGGATTCCCCCACGCCCGTGAAGATCCGTGAAGCTTGGTGAAGTTGTCGAGGGGGGTGTCCGGCCGGCCGCAAAAGCCGATTAACCCTTCCCGGCGTAGGTCTTTCAGACGAGCCGGCGGGTCGCCGGATGGCGCCTCAGAAGCCAGCTGCTGGCAGCCGACAAGCCGAATACGGCCAGGGTCAGCAGCGGCACGGTCCAGGCATCGCGGTTCCCGCCCGTAAAGGCGCCCGCGCGCCGCGCCACGTCCAGGAACACGGGGTGGATCAGATAGACCCCGAAGGTCAGCGGGGCCAGCGCAGCCAGCCGGGGCAGGCGCGGCGACGACACGATCCACTGGAACGCGGCCAGCGACATGAACGGCACCGTCAGGCTGAAGTAGTCGTAGAAGTAGGTGTCCAGCGCGTGGCCGTTGGACATGACGCTGACGCCCAGCGCGGTGGCGGCGACGCTGGCCGCCAGCATCAGGCCGGGCCGGGGGACGCGCATTTCGCCGTCGAAAATCAGGCGGCCGGCCACGAAGTAGCCCAGATAGGGCAGGAACCACGTCAGGAAGAAGCCGTGCGGCGCGCCCAGCGCGCGGCGGTACAGGGCGTCCAGGATCGCCACGCCCAGGATGCCCACCACCCAAAGCGTGCGTCCGCGCGGCGTGCTGCGCGCATACAGCAGGCGGGCCAGCGGGGCGAACAGGTACAGCCCCACGATCATGTACAGGTACCAGAGGTGGTAGTACGGTTCGCCTTGGACGACCTTGCGCGGCCAGAAAGAAAAGTCGACGCGCCCGTCGTCCCACCAGTCCAGGCCGGTGCGCCAGGCCAGATAGAACAAGGTCCAGAACACCAGCGGCGCGCAGATGCGCGCCATGCGGCGGCTGTAGAACTTGAGGGCGTCGTGGGGCTTGCCGGGGTCCAGCAGCAGTGCGCCGCTGACCATGACGAAGACGGGCACGCACCAGCGCGCCGCCGAATCGTACAGATTGGCGGCCAGCCAGGCGCCGCGGCCATAGGCGGCCGGGTCGCTGACGATCAGCGCCGCGCTATGCAGCAGCACGACCGCCACAGCCGCCAGCCAGCGGGCGGCGTCCAGGCGGGCGTATCGGTCTTCGGTTTCAGGCATCCGGGCTCCCGCTGGTGAATCCTTTTTCACCTTAGCAGCGGCATGCGCCCGGCTTCTGTATCCAGCGGTTAGGCAAGGCGTAAAAAACCGACAGGACCCCGGTGGGCGCTGTCGGTGGAAAGGGAGGCGGACCGAGGGGGCCGCCGCCCTTTCGCGGGCCGGCAAGACCGCAAACGATTTGTCACTAAACCGTTGGCGCCGGGCCGGGCGCGCTTATTGCAGGACGATGTTGGTCTGCTTGATGAGCTGCGCCACGATCGGCTGTTCGGTCTTGATCTGCTTGTCCAGTTCGGCCGCCGTGCCCGAACGCGGGTCGATGCCCATGTCCAGCATCCGCTTCTTCACCGCTTCGTCCTGCAGGGTTTCGGTCAGCGCGGCCTGCAGCTTTTCCAGCACCGGGGCCGGCGTGCCCTTGGGCGCGACGAAGCTGAACCAGGCGGTCATGTCGAAGGCGGGGTAGCCTTCTTCGGCCAATGTCTGCAGCTTGGGCAGCGTCGCCAGCCGCGACGGGCTGGTGATCGCGAAGACCTTGACCTTGCCGGCGTCCGCTTGCGGCATGCCGGTGGCGACCATGTCGAAGAACAGGTCGACGTCGCCGCTGATCAGCGCGGGCAGGGCCTGGGTCGCGCCCTTGAAGGGCACATGCAGGATGTCGATGCCGGCGCGTTCCTTGAACAGTTCGCCGGCCAGGTGCGAGGCCGTGCCGGGGCCGAAGGTCGCAAAGGTGAGCTTGCCCGGATTTTGCTTGGCATACGCCACGATGTCCTGCGTGCTGTTGAACGGCCGCTTGGGGCTGGACAGCAGCACCAGCGGGCCGACGCCCACCATGCCGATGCGGGCGAAGCCGTCCGGGTCGTAGGGCAGTTCCTTATACAGGTAGCGGTTCGTGACCAGCGTGGAGTTCGTGGCCATCAGGATGGTGTAGCCGTCCGGCTGTTCCCGCGACACGTAGGCCGCGCCGATGGACGTGCCCGCGCCGGCCTTGTTCTCCACGATCATGGGCTGGCCCAGCGTCTTGGCCATGCGTTCGGCCAGGATGCGGGTCAGCACGTCGGTGGCGCCGCCGGCCGGGAAGGGCGAGACGACCTTGATCGGCCGCGCCGGATACGTGTCGGCCTGCGCGCCCAGGGCGGCGGCGCTGAGCAAGACGGTGGCCAGCAGTTTGATACTCGTGCGAATCATGTTTTTTCCCCTTGAAATCGCGTGCGTGAGTGGATCGTTGGGCCTGGCTTGGCCGGTCCGCGCCGCCAGGGCGTTGCGGTGGCTTGCCAAGTCTCCTTGGGTGATTTAAATTCCGTTATATGGAATTTAGTTTTGTTATTCGAAATAAACTATAAAAACGAAGCGAATAGAAATGCAATCTTTTTCTGACGCCAAGCGCGTCATCCATGCGGCCACCAAGCCCGACGAGACGCTGGAACTCAGCCAGCCGGCCCGCCGCAAGCGCAGCACCGGCGTGGGGGAAGGCGCCAATTCGCCCGACTTCATCACCGCGCTGGCGCGGGGGTTGGACGTGCTGCGCTGCTTCCGCCACGGCGTGACCGCGCTGGGTAATCTGGATCTGGCGCGCCTGACCGGCCTGCCCAAGCCCACCATCAGCCGCATCACCTACACGCTGACCGAACTGGGCTACTTGCGCTATCACCCCGACACCGGCAAGTATTCGCCCGGCTATGGCGTGCTGGCGCTGGGCTTCGGCCTGCTGGCCGGGCTGGAAGTCCGTGAACTGGCCAAGGCCTCGATGACCGAACTGGCCCGGGATACCGGCGGCGCGGTCGCGCTTGGCGCCTTCGACGGCGACGCGATGACCTACGTCGAAGCCATTCACGGGTCTTCCGCGCTGTACCTGCGCTTGCCCGTCGGCTATCGCGCCAGCCTGGACAGTGCGATGGGCCGGGCCTATCTGGCCAGCCTGCCGGCGGGCGCCTGCGACGAGGCGATGGCGCGCCTGGGCGCCGCCGCGCCTCCCAAGGACGCCATTGCCCGCGCGCGCCTGGAACTGCAGGACTCGGGCTGCTGTTTCGCCATCGGCGAATGGCAATCGGGCATCAACGCCGTCGCCGTGCCGTTCACGTCCATCACCGGCGAAGGCGTCTTCGTGATGAGCTGCGGCGGCCCCGCCAGCCTGTTGCCGGAACCCGACTTGCGCACGCGCGTGGGGCCCGCGCTGCGGGCGGCGATCGCGGGTCTTGCGGGGGCATCCGCCTGATCGTCGGGGCGGAGGCGGGTCCGGCGTGGCTATCTCGTACAATTCGGAGATTGATCCACCCCTTGCGCCCTCGGAGACCCGTTTGGCCAAACCCACACAAGCCGATCCGCAGAACGACGACCGTCCCTTGCCCCAGGATTTCGAAACGGCCCTGGCCGAATTGGAATCATTGGTTGCGGCCATGGAAGACGGTTCGCTGCCGCTTGAGCAATCGCTGGCCGCCTACCGGCGCGGCGTCGCGCTCACCCGGGTCTGCCAGGACCGCTTGGCGCAGGCCGAACAGCAGGTGAAGGTCCTGGAGGGCGACTTGCTGCGCCCGCTGGACCCGGCGGCGCTGGATGACGAATAAGAACCCGATGAAGCAAACTCAACTCGCTTTCCCGGAGTGGCTGCAAGGTCGCGTGCGGCACGTCGAAGACGTCCTGGACGACCTGATGCCGCCCGCGGATGTGCTGCCCGTCCGCCTGCATGAAGCCATGCGCTACGCCGTGCTCGGTGGCGGCAAGCGCGTGCGCGCCGCCATGGTCTACGCCGCGGGGCAAGCCTGCCCCGTCAGCGGCAGCATGCTTGCCATCGAGGCCTCGCTGGACCGCGCGGCGGCGGCGGTGGAACTGATCCACGCCTATTCGCTGGTGCACGACGACCTGCCTTGCATGGACGACGACACGCTGCGCCGCGGCCGGCCCACCACGCACGTGCAATTTGACGAAGCCACCGCCATGTTGGCGGGCGACGCCTTGCAGCCGCTGGCGTTTGACCTGTTGGCGTCCATGCCGATCGCGCCTGCGCTGATCGTGCAGGCCACCCAGTCGCTGGCGCGCGCCGCCGGCAGTCAGGGCATGGCGGGCGGTCAGGCCATCGACTTGCTGAGCGTCGGCCATTCGCTGTCGCGCGATGAGCTCCAGACCATGCACAGCATGAAGACGGGCGCCATGCTCGCGTGCAGCGTGGCGCTGGGCGGCATCGTGGCCGGCGCCAGCTCGGCCTCGCGTCAGGCGTTGGATGCGTACGCGCAAGCCATGGGCCTGGCGTTTCAGGTTGTGGACGATATTCTTGATGTCACCGCCGACACCGCCAGCCTGGGCAAGACGCCGGGCAAGGATGCGGCGGAGAACAAGCCAACGTACGTGTCGCTCCTGGGCCTGTCCGAGGCGCGAGCGTTTGCCGAAGAATTGCGTGTGGCCGCGCTGGCGGCGTTGGAACCGCTGGGCGATGCCGGCTTGCGCCTGGCGCAACTGGCCGATTTCATCGTCCTTCGAGACCGCTGATCCGTGACTAGCCCGGCCTGAGTCCAGGCCGGGTCAACGAACCCCATAAAAGCATGACGACTGATTTATTGGACCGCATTCAATCCCCGGCAGACCTCAAGCGCCTGGATCGTCGCGAGCTGAAAAAGCTTGCGGACGAACTGCGCGGCTTCGTGCTGGAGTCGGTATCCAAAACGGGCGGGCACTTGTCGTCCAACTTGGGCACGGTCGAGCTCACGCTGGCGCTGCATCAGGTATTCGACACGCCGCATGACCGCATCGTCTGGGACGTGGGCCACCAGTCCTATCCGCACAAGATACTGACCGGGCGCCGCGCCGGCATGGCGCAGCTGCGCCAGGCGGGCGGAATCTCGGGCTTCCCCAAACGCAGCGAATCCGAATACGACGCCTTCGGCACCGCGCATTCGTCCACGTCCATCTCGGCCGCGCTGGGCATGGCGGTGGCTTCGCGCAACGCCGGCGTGCAGCGCGCGCACATCGCCGTCATCGGCGACGGCGCGATGTCCGCGGGCATGGCGTTCGAGGCCATGAACAACGCGGGCGTCACGCCCAACATCAACCTGCTGGTGATCCTGAACGACAACGACATGTCGATCTCGCCGCCGGTGGGGGCGCTGAACCGCTATCTGGCGCGGCTGATGTCGGGCCGCTTCTACGCCGCGGCCAAGAACGTGGGCCGCGCCGTCCTGCAGCATGTGCCGCCGGTGCTGGAACTGGCGCGCCGCTTTGAAGAGCATGCCAAGGGCATGGTCACGCCGGCCACGCTGTTCGAAGAGTTCGGCTTCAATTACGTCGGCCCGATCGACGGCCATGACCTGGACGCCCTGGTGCCCACCTTGCAGAACCTGAAGGCCTTGCAAGGCTTGCAGTTCCTGCACGTGGTCACGAAGAAGGGGCAGGGCTACAAGCTGGCCGAGGCCGATCCGGTGCTGTACCACGGCCCGGGCAAGTTCGACCCCGCCGTCGGCATCCAGCAATCCAAGGCCCCCGGCAAGCGCACCTTCACCCAGGTGTTCGGCGGCTGGTTGTGCGACATGGCCGAGCAGGATTCGCGCCTGGTCGCCGTCACCCCCGCCATGCGCGAAGGCAGCGGCCTGGTCGAATTCGAAAAGCGGTTCCCGCTGCGCTATTTCGACGTGGGCATCGCCGAGCAGCACGCCGTGACGTTCGCAGCCGGCATCGCTTGCGAAGGGCAGAAGCCCGTCGTCGCGATCTACTCGACCTTCATGCAGCGCGGCTACGACCAGTTCATCCATGACGTGGCCCTGCAGAACCTGGACGTGACCTTCGCGCTGGACCGCGCGGGCATCGTCGGCGCCGACGGGGCAACCCATGCCGGCAACTACGACACCGCCTTCCTGCGCTGCGTGCCGAACATGGTGGTCGCCACCCCGTCCGACGAAAGCGAAACGCGCCTGTTGCTGTCCACCTGTTATCAGTACCCCGGTCCGGCTTCCGTGCGCTATCCGCGCGGCGCTGGCTGCGGCGCGCCGGAAAGCGCCGGGCTGGAGACGGTCGAACTGGGCCGCGGCGTGGTGCGCCGCGAAGGCAGGAAGATCGCCATCCTGGGCTTCGGCACCCTGGTGCAGGCCGCGCTGGCCGCAGCGGGCAAGCTGGACGCGACCGTGGCCGACATGCGCTTCGTCAAGCCGATCGACCGCGAATTGATCCTGGACCTGGCGGCCCGCCACGATGCGCTGGTCACGCTGGAAGACGCGTCCATCATGGGCGGGGCGGGCAGCGCGGTGCTGGAAACGCTAAGCGCCGCCGGCGTGCAGATCCCCGTGCTGCAGCTGGGCCTGCCGGACGCCTTCATCGACCATGGCGAACAGTCTGCCCTGTTGGCGGGCGTCGGCCTGGATGCCGCCGGCATCGAGCAATCGATCCGCGCCCGCTACGCCGATCTGCTGGCTTGACCGCTTGCGGGGTTCCGGGCGAAGGCGCCGCTTTTGCCCGGAAAATGAAACACACTGTTCCGGCCCCGCCAACCTACGAATAGAAGGGTTTTCCCTGGCGGATGCCGGGGTTTCGGCGATAATGGCCCTCTCTCAAAGTTTCCTAGGCCGTGCGCGAGCGACTGATCGCCTAGACAGGTAAGCTGAAATGAATTCTCCGATCGACCCCGCCATCGTGATGCCCGACGTCCAGAGTTCGGCGGATACCCGGCACATCCCGATTCAACGCGTGGGCATCCGTGGCGTGCGCCACCCCATGCTGGTTGAAGGCGGCGATGGCTCGGCCCAAGGCACCGTGGCCAACTGGACCCTGACGGTGGCGCTGCCGCCCGAAGAAAAGGGGACCCACATGTCCCGCTTCGTGGCGCTGCTGGAAAAGTACCGCAGCACCCCCATGACGCCGACGCTGTTCCGCGCCATGGCTGCCGACATGCTGCCGCTGCTGCATGCCGAGCGCGGCGACATCACCGCGTCGTTCCCGTACTTCATCAACAAGTCGGCCCCGATTTCCGGCGTGCAGAGCCTGCTGGACTACGAAGTCCAGTGGATCGCCCGCGCCCAGGGCGACGGCGTCGAATTCGAACTGGTCGTGCAGGTGCCGGTCACGAGCCTCTGTCCGTGTTCCAAGGCCATCTCGGAATACGGCGCGCACAACCAGCGCTCGCATGTCACCGTTTCGGCCATCCTGAGCGACGACATCAGCATGGATGGCGTCATCCGCCTGATCGAAGAAGAGGGCTCGTGCGAACTCTGGGGCCTGCTCAAGCGCCCTGACGAAAAGTACGTGACCGAACGCGCCTACGACAACCCCAAGTTCGTCGAAGACCTGGTGCGCGACGTGGCTGCCCGCCTGAACGCGCATCCCGGCATCGCCCGCTATCGCGTCGAGGCCGAGAACTTCGAATCGATCCACAACCACTCGGCCTACGCCGTCGTGGAAGGTTGAGCGTTCCGTGAGCCATCCGGCGGCCAGGGACTGGCCGCTTATCGCGGGGCTGCAAGAGTGGGAATCGCGGCTGGCCAATCATTTGGCCGGCCGCGGCCGTTTTGGCGTGGCGCTCTACGAGTTCTTCCGCTTTGGCGTGAAGCAGGCCTGGGCCTGCCTGTTCGGCGGCCTGATGTGCGCGCTGCTGCTGGGCACGCATTGGTGGTACCCCAAGGACGCGCTGCTGGCCCGCTACGATTTCCTGACCCTTGCCGCGCTGGGCATCCAGGCCGTGCTGCTGGCGCTGCGCATGGAAACCTGGAGCGAAGCCCGCGTGATCCTCATGTTCCATGTGGTGGGCACCGGGATGGAGCTCTTCAAGACGGCGGCGGGATCCTGGATCTACCCCGAGGCCAGCGTGCTGCGGATGGGCGGCGTGCCGCTGTTCACGGGTTTCATGTATGCGGCGGTGGGCAGCTACCTGGCGCGGGTGTGGCGCCTGTTCGATTTCCGTTTCCGCGCCCATCCCCCGATGGCGGCCACGGTGGCGCTGTCGGTGCTGATCTACGTGAATTTCTTCGCGCACCACTTCATCATGGATTTCCGGTGGGCGCTGTTCGGCCTGACGGCGGTGCTGTTCGCGCGGACCTGGGTGTATTTCCGGATCTGGCGGGTCTACCGCCGCATGCCGCTGTTGCTGGGATTCGTGCTGGTGGCCGTGTTCATCTGGTTCGCCGAAAACATCGGCACCTTCGCCAACGCCTGGCGCTATCCCAACCAGTCGCACGCCTGGGAATGGGTGTCGATCGCCAAGCTGGGGTCGTGGTTCCTGCTGATGATCATCAGCTATGTGATGGTCAGCGTGGTCAACCGGCCGCAGGAAATCGGTGTTGCCGATCTGCCTCAAGCCCCTGGCCATGGCGCCGAAAATAGCCCGTCCCTTATTTCATAGCCCCCGTCCTGCTTGCGCCGCACCGCCCGATCGGTGATAATCGAGGGCTTTCTTGCTCGACCGCCCATGGTTTTTGGGTAGCGGGCTGCCCCTTGCGGGCCGACATCCTAGCGTGCTGAAACCACAAGGTGGGCAGTGCGACACCCATGATGGAAAGCGCGGGTGCAGGGCGTTGGCCAGCGAGACATCCTCAAGGAGTTTTACTCATGCGTCACTACGAAGTAGTGTTTATCGTTCACCCCGACCAAAGCGAGCAAGTGCCCGCCATGGTCGAACGTTACCAAGCGCTGGTCACGGGCCAAGGCGGCTCGGTTCACCGCCTGGAAGACTGGGGTCGCCGTCAACTGGCCTACCCGATCCAGAAGCTGGTCAAGGCTCACTACGTTTGCCTGAACATCGAGTGCGGCCAAGCCACGCTGGATGAGCTCGAGCACTCGTTCCGCTACAACGACGCCGTTCTGCGCCACCTGGTCATCAAGACCAAGAAGGCTCAGGCCACGCCCTCGATCATGATGAAGTCGGTCGAGCGCGAAGAAGCCCGTAAGGCTTCGGCTGAAGCAGCGCCGGCTCAGGCCGAGTAAGCAGGGCTCACGCAGAGCTCATCCCGTGAAGTCCCCTTGGTGCACGGCAGGATGAATAAGCTGGAACTCAGCGCCCGCGTTCTTGAATGCGAGCCTTTGCGCCACACTCCCGCCGGACTGCCAGCGCTGGAAATGCTGCTGGCACACGAATCGGAAGTCATTGAAGCCGGCCACCCGCGCCGTGTCGAATTGACGATTACCGCCGTGGCACTAGGCGATCTGGCGTTGCTGTTGAAGAACACCGCGTTAGGGTCCGAATTGCTGGTGCAGGGGTTTTTGGCTCCCGCCCGCAAGGACTCGGTGAAGATCAAGCTGCATTTGCAGCAGGCACGCAAGATCAGCGGCAGCGCAGGGCGCGATCCGCAGGTGGCTTGAAGGGAATGGGCAAAAGGTGCGAGAGCGCCTTCTGAATACGGATAGGTTATGGGGAGTTTGGATCGGTTGCTAACCGCCAGATCCCCTCAAACATAGAGGCACATATCATGGCTTTCTTCGGAAAACGCAAAGAAAAACGCAAATTCACGCAGCAGAACCCGCTCTTCAAGCGTCGTAAGTTCTGCCGCTTCACCGCAGCCGGCGTCGAAGAGATCGACTACAAGGATCTGGACACCCTGCGCGACTTCGTGCAAGAAAACGGCAAGATCATCCCGGCTCGTCTGACCGGCACCAAGGCAATCTACCAGCGTCAGCTGGACACCGCCATCAAGCGCGCGCGCTTCCTGGCCCTGTTGCCTTACACCGACAACCACAACTAATCCGGGGCACTGAAATGCAAGTTATTCTGCTCGAAAAAGTCGTCAACCTGGGCAACCTGGGTGAAGTCGTCCGCGTGCGTGATGGTTACGCCCGCAACTTCCTGATTCCCCAGCGCAAGGCTCGTCGTGCAACCGACGCCGCCCTGAAGGAATTCGAAGCTCGCCGCGCCGAGCTGGAAAAGGTCCAGGCTGAAAAGCTGGCCGCCGCCCAAGCGCTGGGCGAGCGCGTCTCCGGCTTCCAGCTGAAGATCGCTCAGAAGGCTGGTGTTGACGGCCGTCTGTTCGGCTCGGTCACCAATGCCGACATCGCCGAAGCCCTGAAGAAGGCCGGTTTCGAAGGCATTGAAAAGGCGCAAGTGCGTCTGCCCAATGGCCAACTGAAGTCGATCGGCGAGTTCCCGATCCAGGTCGCCCTGCACGCCGACGTTGTCGTCGACGTCACGGTTCTGGTTGAAGGCGAACTGTCCTAAGCCGGTACCCGCAGTGCAAAGAAGCCGGCCCGCGCGCCGGCTTTTTTTCTTTTTGCCCGGCCGCCATTGCGTGTAGCCTTTCGGGCATTGCGCATGATGCGCGCCCCTGTTTCGTACCGAGGACCCCTTGACTCAGCCGCCCGTCCATCACAACGCGCCGCCCGGCCTGCGTGCCTGGCTCGACAGCGTGGATGCCTCGCGCGAACCCTCCGTGCGGGACGTGACGATCGATGGCGTGCGCTGCATCATCAAGCGCCGTCGCCCCAGTATCGGCCGCGGCGTCGCCTACGCGCTGCGCTACGTCCGGGCCTTCCTGCTGGGCGTGGGCTGCAAGCTGTTCCTGGGCGAGTTCCCGCGCCCTGGCGTGTTGTTGCAGAACGGCCTGGCGCACGAGGCCCGGCGCCTGTCGATGCTGCTGCAGGCCGGCTGCCGCGTGCCCGAGGTGTGGTGGCAAGAGCAAGGCCTGCTGGTCCTGGAGTACGTGGGCGAAGACCTGGCCGACCTGATCCGCAACGAGGACTCCACTTCGCAGCTGTGGCTGGCCCGCGCGGCCGCCACCGACCTGGCGGCGTTCCATGCGCGAGGCATGTGGCACGGCGGCGCGCAGATTCGCAACATCACGCTGCGCGACGGCGAACTGTGGCGCATCGATTTCGAAGAGAACATCGGTTCCACGCTGTCCCGCCCGCTGGCCCAGGCGTACGATCTGTTCCAGATGCTGGCCTCGCTCGTGTCTTTGCGTAAATTGCCGGACGATGTGGCCCTGGCGCTGGGTAAACTGGCGCTTGGCGTCTACCTGGAAAGCAACCCCGACCCCGAGGTCAAGGCCCGCCTGACGCGCCTGGCGCGCGTCCTTTGCGGCGTGGCAAGGCCCTTGCGGCCCCTGTTGCGCCGTTTGCCCTCGCGCGACGTCCAAGGCTTTTTCCGCGCTGCCGATATCTTGCAGCCGTTACTATTGAAGTTATGAACACACCTGCCGATCCCCAGCTTGAATACCTGCGCGTTCCTCCCCATTCCATCGAGGCGGAGCAGTCGGTTCTGGGCGGCCTGCTGCTGGACAACAGCGCGTGGGACCGTATCGCCGACGTGCTGGCCGAAGAAGACTTCTATCGCCACGACCACCGGCTGATCTGGCACCACATCGCCCGGCTGATCGGGCTGGCGCGTCCCGCTGACGTCATCACCGTCAATGAATCGCTGATCAGCGCCGGCAAGGCCGAAGATTCGGGCGGACTGGCCTATTTGAACGCGCTGGCGCACAACACGCCGTCGGCCGCCAACATCCGCCGCTATGCCGAAATCGTGCGCGAGCGCGCCATGCTGCGCAAGCTGGTGTCGATCGCCGACGAGATCTCGTCGGCGGCGCTGAACCCGCAGGGCAAGGAAGCGCGGCAACTGCTGGACGAAGCCGAATCCAAGGTGTTCAAGATCGCCCAGGAAGGCTCGCGCGGCGCCGCGGGCTTCCAGGAGATCCAGCCGCTGCTGACCCAGGTCGTCGAGCGCATCGACGAGCTCTACCACCGCGAAGGCGGCTCGGACGTCACCGGCGTGCCCACGGGCTTCACCGACCTGGACAAGATGACCTCCGGCATGCAGGGCGGCGACCTGATCATCGTGGCCGGACGCCCGTCCATGGGCAAGACCTCGTTCTCGATGAACATCGGCGAACACGTGGCGATCGAACAAGGTCTGCCCGTGGCCGTGTTCTCCATGGAAATGGGCGCGGTGCAGCTGGCCATGCGTATGCTGGGTTCGGTCGGCTTGCTGGACCAGCACCGCATGCGTACCGGCAAGCTCATCGCCGACGACTGGCCCCGCGTGACGCACGCGGTGCAGCTGATGCAGGATGCGCAGGTCTACATCGACGAGACCCCCGCGCTGAGCCCGATGGAAGTGCGCGCGCGCACGCGCCGTCTGGCCCGCCAATGCGGCCAGCTGGGCCTGATCATCATCGACTACCTGCAGCTGATGTCGGGTAACGGATCCGGTGAAAACCGGGCAACCGAAGTGTCGGAAATCAGCCGCTCGCTCAAGGGTCTGGCCAAAGAGTTGAACTGCCCGCTGATCGCGCTGTCGCAGCTGAACCGAAGCTTGGAACAGCGTCCGAACAAGCGCCCCGTGATGAGCGACCTGCGCGAATCCGGCGCTATCGAACAGGACGCCGACGTGATCCTGTTCATCTATCGCGACGAGGTCTACAACCCCGATTCGCCGGACAAGGGCACCGCCGAGATCATCATCGGCAAGCAGCGTAACGGGCCGATCGGCACGGTGCGCCTGACCTTCCAGGGTTCCAGCACGCGCTTCCTGAACTTCTCGGGCGCGCAGCCGCGGGACATGTACTGACCTGACGGTCTTCAAGAAAAAACCGCGCATCGGCGCGGTTTTTTTTCGTCGCAACGGAGGCGTTCAGCCCTCGGCTTCCGGGCGTTTGCCGTAGCGGGCGGCCAACACGCCGCACACCATCAGCTGGATCTGGTGGAACAGCATCAGGGGCAGCACGATGGCGCCGACGGCATGGCCGGCGAACAGCACCTGCGCCATCGGGATGCCGCTGGCCAGGCTCTTTTTCGAGCCGCAGAAGAGCAGGGTGATGCGGTCTTCCACATTGAAGCCCAGCAGCTTGCCAGCCAGTGCGGACAGGCCCAGCGCCAGGGCCAGGATCACGGCGCAGCACACCACCAGGCCCACGAGCGCGGGGATAGGCGTGGTGCTCCACAGGCCCTCGTTGATGGCTTCGGAGAACGCCGTGTAGACGACCAGCAGGATCGAACCCTGGTCGACGAACTTCAGCATCGCCTTGTGCTTGTGCACCCAGGCGCCGATCCAGCGGCGGGCGAACTGGCCCAGCACGAAGGGCAGCAGCAGTTGCAGCATGATCTTGCCGACCGCGTCGAACGAGATCGGCGCGCTGCCCGCGTTGGCCACGACCGTGCCCACCAGCAGCGGGGTCAGGAAGATGCCCAGCAGGCTGGAGGCGGAGGCGCTGCATACGGCGGCGGGCACGTTGCCGCGGGCCATGGACGTGAACGCGATGGCGGATTGCACCGTGGCGGGCAGGCAGCACAGGAACAGGATGCCCAGGTACAGCTCGGGGGTCACCAGCGGCTCCAACACCGGCTTGAGGGCCAGTCCCAGCAAGGGGAACATCAGGAACGTGGCCGAGAAGATCGTCAGATGCAGTTTCCAGTGCGTCAGGCCGGCGACGACGGCCTCGCGGGACAGGCGTGCCCCATGCAGGAAGAACAACAGGCCGACGGCGATGTTGGTGATCCAGCCGAAAATCACGACGCCTTGGCCGTGCGCGGGCACGATGCTGGCGATGATGACGGTGCAGATCAGATAAAGCGTGAAACGGTCGGGCAGAAGGCGGACAAGGCGTGACATGGGGGATAAAGGGCAAGTCGGGAAAGCGGCGGCGCGCAAGGGGCGCCGGAAACGGGGCGTATTGTAGTCCCGTGTTCGCCTGCGCCCTAGGGCGTCATGGCCAGCGCCAGATCGAACGCGGCGACCAGCGAGGCCTGATCGGCCACGCCGCGGCCGGCGATGTCGAAGGCGGTGCCGTGATCGACGCTGGTGCGCACGAAAGGCAGCCCCACCGTCACGTTCACGCCGTGGTCCAGCCCCAGGTACTTGACCGGGATCAGGCCCTGGTCGTGGTATTGGGCCACGACGATGTCGAATTCGCCGCGGCGCGCGCGCATGAAGATCGTGTCGCCAGGCCAGGGGCCGCTGGCGTCGATGCCTTCGTCGCGTGCGCGGGCGATGGCGGGTTCGATGATGTCGATGTCTTCGCGGCCGAACTTGCCGCCTTCGCCGGCGTGGGGGTTCAGGCCCGCCACCGCCACGCGGGGCGCCGCGATGCCCAGTTGCCGGCACGCGCGGTCGGCCAGCCGCATCGCGGTCAGCTCGGCGTCGGGCGTGATGCGGGCGATGACGTCGGCCAGCGCCACATGGATGGTGACCAGCAGGACGCGCAGTTCATCGTTGGCCAGCATCATGGCGAAGTCCTGCGTCGCCGACCGCTCGGCCAGGATCTCGGTGTGGCCGGGATAATCGATGCCCGCTTCGTGCATGGACTTCTTGTTCAGCGGCGCGGTGACGATGGCCCGGATGCGGCCGGCCTGCGCGTCGTCGATGGCGGCGCAGACATAGTCGTAGGCGCCGCGCCCGGCGGCGGCGCTGATCCGCCCGGCGGGCAGGTCGGCGGGCAGGGCGGGGCTGCAGGCAATGACGTTGATGCGTCCCGCGTCTGGCAGCGCCTGGTCCACGCCGGTGATTTCAACGATATCCAGGCGCGCGCCCAACTGGGCCGCGGCGCGGCGCAAGGCGCCGGCGTCGCCGTACACCACGCAGGGCGCGTTCAAGCCTTGCGCGTATGCCTTGACGACGATTTCAGGTCCGATGCCGGCGGCATCGCCCATGGTGATTCCCACGGGCAGGGAAGATTTCACGATGCTTTGTCTTTAGGGGGATCGATGGCGCCGCATTCGAACGTCACGGTGGCGCGCTTGGAGCCCAGGCCCGTCGCGTGGTTGGACGTCACCTTCGGCTTTTGCAGCTTGCGGCCCAGGGATTGGCAGTATTGGTCGGCGCGTTGCTGTGCCTGGTTCTTGATTTCGACCCAGGTCAGCAACTGCGTGCCCGAACTGTACGTGACGCTGTACGTGTTCTTGTCGACGGACGTGACCTCGCTCATGCTGGAACAGGCGGAAAGCAGGGTCAGCAAGGCGGCGGCGGAGGCAAGGCGTGCAAGCATGGGTCGTCCATAAATCTCGTTATCCGCCATTACAACACCATGTCGGGCCGGGAGAAAAGGCGGGCGATCCGGCGCCGGCGCGTCAGGGGGCGGCGACGGCGCTGCGGCGGTCCACCTTGCGGCTCAGCACGATCGACGTCTGCGTCTGCTTGACGCCGTCGATCAGGCCGATGCGGTCCAGTAATTCGTCCAGCTGTTCATGGGTTTCGCAACGCAGGAAGATCAGATAGTCGTAGGGGCCGCTGACGGAAGACACCTCTTCCACCTCCGGCATCCGCTCCAGCTCCCGGATCACGGCGGCGGGTGTCTTGGGCAGCACGCTGATGAAGCAGTAGGCGCGTACGGCGGCCTCTTCAAGCAGGCGCCCCAGACGCACGCCATAGCCCGAGACGATGTGCTCGCGTTCCAGCCGGGCGATGCGCGCCACCACCGTGGTGCGGGCCAGCCCCAGCTTGCGCGCCAGAATCGCGGCGGGTTCGCGCGCGTTGGCGGAAAGCAGGCTGAGCAATTGCCGGTCGATGGCGTCGAGTCGTTCGTTCATGCGGAGGGCGGGGGGGAAAGGGGAGAGCCGACGGTACAGGCGCAGGCATGTCGGCGTCAATGCGCGTCACTGCGGATCGAGATGGGCGGGTGCAAGGCTTGCGGCGCGGGCGCGCCGGCCTAGCCGTCGGATTCGGGTGGGATGCCGCCATGGTAGATGCGCCCGTCGAACTCGAAGCGCGTGATGGTCTTGTGCGCGGCGTCGAAGATGCGGTCGCGGCTGGCGGCGTCCAATCCGTCGTGGTCGGCGAAGCGGAAGCGGCACAGGTCGATGTCGCTGTCGTAGAACACGGTATGCACGAAGCGGCTGACGTCGGATTCCTGGGCGAAATGCGCGAACTCGCGCAACTGCTCCATTTCGTGGAAAGCGCCGTTGCGGCTGACCAGCAGCATGCCGAACTTGCGCTCTTCGTCGGCCTGGGGTGCCGGCGCGGGCGGCGCGTCCGAGGCCAGCGGGTCTTCGTAGTCGAAGCGGGCGCCGGCTTCGCGCATGGCGGCCAGCACCTTCTGCCATTCCCGCTCGTCAAGCGCCAGGCGGGCCACCATGTAGAACAGGCGCTGACGGCCCAGCAGACGGGGTTCGGGGCCGCCGGCGTAGCTGGGCCAGGGCGTAGCCGCGTCCAGCCCGGCCAGTTCCGCCATGCGTGCGTCGCTGTAGCCCAGGCGGTCCTGCAAGCGTTGCAGGGACTGGGTGTCCGGGGGGGCATAGTTCTGGATCGTCTTCATGAGCGCGCTCCGGTGGCCCGGGGCGCCGAGGGCGGCGCCGGGGGCATGCGCCGCGGTGCCCTTGCGGCTACGCTTGATGCTAGCGCGGCCCGTGGCACTTGCCTAGCGCCGGCTGGCCCGCAGGCGCCATGCTAGGATTTGCGCCGACCAACAATGCCAGGAGGCTTACACATGGACATCCAGGAACAAATCGCCGTCATCGTGCACACCATTTCGCATCAGGGCGGCCGCATCGATGCGCTGAATTCGACCTTGCTGTCGATGCTGCATCTTGTCAAGGCGTCGCCCGGTTTGCGCGAAGCGATCGAGGCGCAGCTGGAGCAGAACTATTCCAGCCTGCTGGCGCGCTCCGAGAATCCGCAATACGTGGCGGGGTTCGAAAGCGTGCGCGACATGATCGCGACCGCGCTGAAGTAAGCCGTTCCCTGGCCGAAGTTACCCACAGCTTCTGTGGACAAGCCTTGGGATAGTACGGGCATAGATCCGCATTTCCCTTTAATTACAAGGGCTTGTGTGGGGCGGTCAAAGGTGGCTCCTTTTGCGCTTTTCACGAGCCTGTTTCAATCTCCTACACGCTAGCCCCAAGCCGGGTAATATGCGGCCCCATGCGGAATCAGTATCGATTGGAACACCGGGGCGGCGCCATGTTGGCCCGTGTCTCGGAAGCGGCAAAGCTGGCGGCGTTCGACCCCGGCAAACTTACTCCCGAAGCGCGTCAGAGCTGGGAGCGCATGGGACATGGCTTCAAGGCCTGGCACGACTTCGACCAGCGCCATCCCATCCTGCGCCGTCTGGCGTTGCTGCCGCTGATCGGCGGCTGGTACCGCAAGGCGCGGCGGCGCCACGTGTTGTACGCCAGCGGTCGCGTCGTCTGCTGACAGCCGGTCAGCGCCGGCGCCTGGCGATCAGGTGATAGGCCAGCCAGATCGCCGCGCCGATCGCGGCGGCCACCGCCAATTTGGTTTCCACGCCGTGCAGGCGCCCCAGCAGGGACTCGATGGTCTGTCCGAAGGCGTAGCCCAGCAAGCTGAAGCATGCCGCCCAGATCGCGGCGGCGACCGCGTTGAGCACAAGGAAGCGCAGCGGCGGCACGCGCGACATGCCCAACGCCACCGGGCCCACCGTGCGCAGGCCATACAGGAACCGCAGGCTCAGGATGAAGCCGTGCGGATAGCGGTCGACCAGCGCCAGGGCGCGTGCGAAGGCGGGCTTCTCGCGGATGCGCCGCACCAGGCGGTGCTCGCGGTAGCGCCGGCCCAGGAAGAACAGCAACTGGTCGGCCGCGAAGGACCCGGCGAAGGCGCACAGCATCACCTCGGGCAGATGCAGCAGATGCTGATGCGCCAGGAAACCCGCGAACACCACGACGCTTTCGCCTTCCAGGAAGGTGCCGCCCAGCACGGCCCATAAGCCGTAGTCGACGATGAACTGATGCAGCGCCGGATTCATCCCGGGCGCTCGCCGACGATACGCGCCAAGGTCAGCAACGCGCGCGAGATCTCGGGCGTGGTGCGCTGGCCGCAGCTGATGCGCAGGAAATGGTTGTAGCGCGTTCCGTTCGAGAACATCGCGCCAGGCGCCACGCGGATGCCTTGCTCAAGCGCTGCCCCGAACACGTCCATGCCCGATCGGCCGCCGGGCATCTCCACCCATAGCAGCATGCCGCCTTGCGGCACGCTCAGACGCGTGCCGCGCGGGAAATGCGCGGCGATGGCTTCGGCCGTCTGGTCGCGCTGGATCTTCAACAGCCTGCGCAAGCGCGTCAGATGCCGGTCATAGGCGCGCGACCCCAGGAACTCGGCGACGGCGATTTGCGCCAAGGGTTCGTTGGGTCGGCTTTGCGCGAATTTGAGCATGGCGATGCGGGTCTTCCAACGTCCGCCCAGCAGCCAGCCCAGCCGCATGCCGGGCGCCAGGGTCTTGTGCATGGACGAGCAATAGATGACGTTGCCGGTCGCATCCCAGGACTTGGCCGCGGCCAGCGGGGTGTCGTCGTCCGTCAGCGCGCCATAGGTGTCGTCTTCGATCAACGGGACTTGCTGGCGTTCGCACAGCGCTACCAGCCGGGCTTTTTCCGCATCGGGCATCACGCAGCCCAAAGGGTTCTGGAAATTGGGCACGACTACGACCGCGCGGATATTGCCGTGCGTCTGGAACGCCAGGTCCAGCGCCTCGATCGACAAGCCGTTCTGCGGGCTGGTGGGAATCTCCAGCGCCCGCATCCCCAGGCTTTCCAGGATCTGCAGCAGGCCGAAGTAGGTCGGCGATTCGACGGCGATGGTGTCGCCCGGCCGGGCCACGGCGCGCAGTGCCAGGTTCAGGGCTTCGATGCAGCCGTGCGTGACGATGACGTCATCAGGCGTGGCGTTGATGCCGTTGGCCAGCGCGCGGCGCGCCAGTACCGTGCGCAGCTCGGGGTGGCCTTGCGGCGGAACGGGGCTGACCAGCACCTGCGGCGACATGCGCAGCGCGCGCGTCATCGCCTGCTTCAGCGCATCCATCGGGTATGCCTCGGGCACCGCCGCAGCCAGCGCGAAGTTGGCGCTGACGGGATGGGCCTCGCATTTGGCGATGAAATCCGAGACGCGGTCGTGAATGCCCACGTACTGCGCCGCGCCGAGCGTCTGGCGGATATCGGGTTCGTTGACTGGCGGGATGCTGTTGCGGCGCGGCTGCAGGACGAAATAGCCCGAGCGCGGCCGGGCTTCGATCAGCCCGTCGTCCTCCAGTTGGCGGCACGCCTGCAGCGCGGTGGACAGGCTGACGTGGTGGGTGCGCACCAGCGTGCGTACCGACGGCATGCGCTGGGCGGGCGCCAGGACGCCTGTCTGGATGGCGCGCCGGTAGTGGTTCGCCAGGCGGAGGTACAGCGGTTGTGGGTCCATGCGCCGATCATGCTCCCCGAGGTTGGAATGAGGGTAGGCACAGATTCAGGGAAAGTACACCATAACAGTGCCGAAATCGAGTGTCTGCATCGGTACAGAAAGGCTTGGAGTGTGGCTGTTGCGCAAAGCAGGGCCCGCGTAGCCTGTGTGGGTCCGACTGGAGAACACCATGCATGCCGAACCCGACCCCCACTTAGCCCCACCTCTGACCCGCCGCCTGGAAATCGCCGCGGGCGCCAGCCGGTTTTTGACGTTGCGAACCGGCGCCGCGCTGGTCTGCGTGGCCGGTAGCGTGCGCGTGGAAGAATCGCCCATTGCCGCCGAAGCCGCCAACGGCCTGGCTTTGCCGGTATCCATCCGGGTCAATGCCGGTGAAACGCACGGGGTCGGATACGGCGGGCCGGTCCGCGTGACTGCAATCGGCCCGGCGGAAGTGATCTGCCTGGACGTTCCAGGCCCTTTGGAGCGGTTTTTCCGCCTGGCGGCGAATATTTTTCGCATGAATGAGCCCGAAAACACGAATAATCGCCTGGGTGCGCTGCACAAGATTTCAAAATGATGTATAGTTCACACATCAGACGCGGGGTGGAGCAGTCTGGCAGCTCGTCGGGCTCATAACCCGAAGGTCGTAGGTTCAAATCCTGCCCCCGCAACCAGTTTCAAGAAAACAAGCCGCGATTCCCATCGCGGCTTTTTTTCGTCCTTTTTTTGCCTGAGACTTGCCTTGGGTCAATCCTTTGTTCCAGCCCGGAGTTTCCCGGGTGTTGCGGGCCGCACAGCGCCGCGGCCCTGAGCTACCATGGGTCACGCGCGCTAGTTCGCCGCACTCGAGGAGGGTCCATGGGTACCGCTAAATACGATCATCCCGGCTACGTCGCCGACACCGGCGCCGAAGGCAAGTATCACGTGGGCATCTGGTGCCCGCACGGTTACCCCGCGCATATTCATATCGGCCGGCCCGCGGAACGCGGCGATCCCCAGGCGCTGCTGCGCCTGCGCATCCCCGACGGCGTCTTCCAGTCGTTGCCGGACGATCCCGAAACCCTGTGCCGCCGCGCGCTGGGCCAGGCTATGGATGCCGGCCTGCTGCGTTCGGTCGGCGTGGACGGCGAATACCAAGAACTACGCTTCCAGCTGGATGCGGAACCCTGGTCGGGGCCGATGCAGGCGGCGGGCAACGCCTGACGCGGGAAGTTACCCACAGCGACTGTGGACAAGCCTTGGGATAGCCTATGCGCATGTCCGAATTGTCCTGTCATAACAAAGGCTTGGCGCCTGCGGTCAATAAATGGCCGGCGCCAGGCCTTTTTTCTGCCTGGCTGCCCCGATAAGCGCTTGGCGTTGCCGGAGCAGAGAGCGACAGCGGCCTCATGCGACAATCTTTCCCGTCGCGGCGCCCGCTGCGAATCGCCCGTCCAGACATCTTCGATTTCCCCTGCATGCCGTGTCCTTCTCCCTTGCTCGTCCCCGCCTTGACGGCGTCAGCGCCATGACCCTGAGCGCTTCCCTACGCGTTGCCGTCATCGGTGGCGGTCCGGCGGGCCTGATGGCGGCGGAGGGCCTGGCCGCAGAGGGGCTGCAGGTAGACGTATTCGACGCGATGCCCTCGGTGGGCCGCAAGTTCCTGATGGCGGGGCGCGGGGGGCTGAATCTGACGCACAGCGAGGCGGCCGCGCCGTTCCTGGCGCGCTACGGCGAGCGTGCCGCGCAGGTGGCGCCCTGGCTGGCGGCGATGGACGGCACCGCGTTGCGGGACTGGGCGCATCAACTGGGCGTCCAGACCTTCGTCGGCTCTTCCGGACGCGTCTTTCCCCAGGAAATGAAAGCAGCGCCATTGCTGCGGGCCTGGCTGGCCCGCTTGCGCGCAAGCGGCGTGCGCTTCCATATGCGGCACCGCTGGCTGGGGTGGCCGCCAGGCGGCGCGCCTTCCGCGGACGCCTTGCGGTTCGACACGCCCGACGGCATGCGTACGCTGGCGGCCGATGCCGTCGTGCTGGCCTTGGGCGGGGGCAGTTGGGCAAAGCTGGGGTCGGACGGCGCCTGGGTCGCCGGATTGCAAACGCACGGAATCGGCATGGCGCCATTGCGTCCCGCCAACTGCGGGTTCGATGTGGAGTGGTCCGAGCACTTCCGGCAACGCTATGCGGGCCAACCCGTCAAATCCGTCGCAATGTCCTGCCCGTCGCCTGCTGGCGGCGTGATGGTCCGCCAGGGCGAATTTGTTGTGTCGGAAACCGGCATCGAGGGCAGCCTCGTCTATGCGCTGTCCGCACCGTTGCGCGACCGGATCGACGCGCAAGGACACGCCATCGCCACGCTGGACCTGGCGCCTGACTGGACGCGCGAGAAAGTCATGGCCGCGGTCACCCACCCGCGCGGGGCGCGTTCCATGTCCAGCCATCTGCAAAGCCGCCTGGGATTGACGGGCGTGAAGGCGGGGCTGTTGCGCGAGTGCGCGCCGGCAGAGGATTTCAAGGATCCGGCGCGGCTGGGGCTGCGGATCAAGGCCCTGCCGCTGACGCTTCTGCGCGCGCGTCCGATCGACGAGGCCATCAGCACGGCGGGAGGGGTGTCGTTCGACGCCGTGGACGCCGGTCTGATGTTGCGGTCGGCGCCGGGCGTGTTCGCCGCGGGCGAAATGCTGGATTGGGAGGCGCCTACGGGCGGCTACCTGCTGACGGCCTGCATGGCCAGCGGACGGGTCGCCGCAACGGGCGTGAAGGCCTATCTGGCGGGCAGGCCCTAGGGCTGCCAGCCTTGGGTATCAGGAACCCGTGGGATAGGGCGCCATGCCCAGCGGCGTGCGCGGGGCCAGGTCGCCCACGACATGGCCGACGACGGGCGGGCCGCCATCGGGCTGCGTGATGATGCCGATGACGCGCGTGATGGCGCTGGCGGGAATGTCGGTGCCGTGCGCAGGGTCCTGCACCAGTTGCCAGATGGTGGCGACCGGGTCGGCATCGGCCTGGGGTTCCGTCGACGTATCCAGGCAACTGCGGGCGAAGAAGGACCAGTCTGACGCGCTGCACGGCAAGCCCTGCGCGGTGGCCAGGCGGGCCAGGGCCAACGGCGCATCGGGCTGGCCGGCGGCGTGTTGGGCGGCAGCGCCCAGCGAGACGTCCAGCGACAGCAGGCGGAGAAACTCTACGACATTGTCCGAATTCATTGTGGGGTCTCCTGTAGCTGTTCTGGTTCGTTGCCGGCCGCCGCTGACAGGCCGATGAATAAGAGGCGTTTCAGCCGGGGCCTTGCCCCAGCATCGACACCAGCGATTTCTTCAGCCGGGCTGAAAAAATCGGTACCGTATGAGAAACGCCGTTCCGGTCGACGCCTTCCTTCAGTTCGACCGATTGTCCAAGGAAAATTTCCGGCGCGGCGTTGATCTCGTTGTAACGGGCAAGCAGTGCGTCGACATGCGCTTGTGCGTCTTCCAAGGTGCTGCTGTCCGCGAGCTTGCCAGCGGCATGGGCTTGCAGAATTCGGTGCAGATCGTCGATGAACAGCGCCAATGCCGCTTGTCCACGGCATTGCGGCTGTTCCCAGCCCCAGCCCTGGGGGGCTGCGCCAGCGTTCTGCGGTACAGGTTTTTTGTTCATTTTCGAATCCTAATCCATTGCCGGCAAATACGCGACAGCCGCGGCCGGGCCGCATTGTAGGTCGGACAGCCCTACCAGCTGGCCGAGGCCGGAGGCGCCCTGTCATGCGCGGGAAAATGGGGCAGCACCTCCTCGGCCAGTTCCTGGATCACTTCGGCGGCGGGCCGTTCCGAGAACTGGATGCCCAGCGCCGCGTGGTTGACGCCGGCCGCTTGCCACCGCGCCAGCAGGTCGAGCAGGCCCCGGCGCCCCGTGCGCAGCACGTAGCCGCCCTGCATTGGCGTGCGGGGATGGTCGGGGTCGGCGCTGAGGTCCAGCCATTCGTTGGTGGCGTGCGGGCGGAAGCCGGCATCGGGGATCAAGGCACGCCAGGAACGGATTTTCTGCGCCAGGCGCTGGGGTCCGGCATCGTCGTGCGTGCTATCGGGATACGTCAGCCAGCCGTCTGCATGCTCGGCCACCCATTGCGGCGTCTGGCGGCAGGAACCCGTGATCAGCAGCGGCACGCGTCCGGCGACGGGTTTGGGCAGCAACTGCGGCCCCGCCAGCCGGCCCAGCGGAGAGTCGATGGCGCCGTGGGGGGCCTGCATCAACTGGCGGAAGTACGACACGGTCTGGGCGAACCGGTCACCGCGCTGGGCGGGGTCGAGCCCGTATGCGGGGAATTCGACGGGACGATCGCCCGAGGCGATCCCCATGACGAGCCTGCCGCCGGTCAGGCGGTCAAGCGTGGCGGCGGCCTTGGCCAGATCGATGGGATGGCGCAAGGGGAAGACGGCGCTGCCGGTGGCAAGCGCGATGCGTTCGGTGCGGGCCGCCAGGTAGCCTAGATAGGAAAAGGGGTCGAATACCTGGCCCGCGTCGCCGAAGTTCGGATCGAAAAGAGGAACGTCCCGAACCCAGGCGGCGGCAAACCCCCGGCGGTCGATGTCGGCGACCAGGTCGGCCTGGCCTTGCAGCACCGCCATGTCGCCTTGGTAGAAGCGCAAGGGAAGGAAGATGCCCAGCGTCAGGCGGTCAGGGGCGAACATGCGCCGGTAGCCCGGATGCGTGGCGAAAGCGGGCGCGGACGCGCCGGTGGTAGCGGGAGAAAGGAGTGGCGGGGAGTCAGTCAAGGATGCGGTCATGGGGGGCATGGGGGCGAATATGGGGGCAGAATCCGGATGCCGAGGTCAGGGGCCGGTGGCCGGTTGGGGCAGGGCGACGCCGCGTTGAACGGCGGGGCGCTGGCTGGCCCGCCGGTGCCAGGCGCTCAAATGCCCGTGCCGGCTGAAATCGAATTCGACGATCCGAGCGATGTGCATCCAACCGAAGGTCGCGATGTCGGCGATGGAGAAGTCGTCGCCGGCCAGCCACTCGCGTTCCGCCAGGCGCGCGTCGAGCACGGCGAAGGTGTCTTCGCTCAGGCGGCGAAAGCGCTGGATCGCGGGTTCGTGGCGTTCGGCGGCAAAACACTCCGCATGCACGCGCTGGCCCAGCAGGGGGCCCACGCTGGCACTATGGAATATCAGCCAGGTGATGGCCTCCCATCGCGCCGCGGGGGCGGCAGGCAGCAGGCGGCCGGTCTTGTCGGCCAGGTACAGCAGGATCGCGGCGGATTCGAACAGCGTGATGCCCGTGCCGGCGTCATGCAGCACCGGGATGCGTCCATGCGGGTTCAGCGCCAGGAATTCGGCGCGGCGATGCTCACCCTGCTCGATGCGCACATGGTGCAGGGTGTAGGGCAGCGCCAACTCCTCCAGGGCGATGGTGATCTTGAAGCCATTGGGCGAGCTGTCCGTATAGAGATGCAAGTCGGGGGCGGTCATGGGCAGGGAATGGAAGGGGGGGCGATGTCCTGGGTTACAGGCTTGGGCCCATTCTGGATTCCGTGCGGAACCGCGTAAAACGATCATTCCTGGCGGATGGGGATAGTTTTGCTAAAGCCTCCTGCCGCCGCATCCGGAGGGTGCGCAAATCGGGGCCTTTGGGGTATGCTGGCTTCGGTTTCCACGCCCAGACAGGAGAGGTTTATGAAGAACAGAGTCGTTCTCGTCATGCTGCTTTCGATCGCCGCCCTTACGGCCGGCTGCAACACTGTTGCGGGCGCTGGCAAGGACATCCAGCGAGGCGGAGAGAAAATCGAGGGCGCCGCGAACAAGTAGGCTGTCATCCCGTTGCCGTCCAGCCGGCTCAAGGCCACGCCAGAAATGTCCAGGCATTTCCCGCGTGGCCTTTTTGCAGCCGCTGGCATAATCGTGGGAGTCCGAATTTCAATGCGGGAAGAATCATGCGCAAGTCAGTATGGGTGGGTGTAACGTTGGCGGCACTGTTGGCCGGGTGCGCAAGCAAGGGCGTCTACGAGGCCGACTCCGTCAAGAAAGAGACCTTCAGCGTCGACACCAACTATCAGGCCGCCTTTCGCCGTGGCGGTGAATACGTCCGTGCCTGCCATGTGAACGTGCAGCATCCCTATGGCGCCGCTTACGCATGGCGCCACACCCTGGGCGAGAAGGGCGCGCCCGACGAGATCCAGCTGTACAAGGTCGGTGAACCCGCCACGGTGCTTGAGCTGATTTCGGCGGAAGCCGACGGCCCCGCCAAATCCAAGGTGACCGTGACCGTGCTGGGCCAAGGACGTTGGGACGCGGATGAAATCGCCGCCGCCCGCGCCTCGATCCAAAGCGCGACGCCCGTCTGCCGCAGCGGCAATAACGGCTGACGCATGGATCCCCGCGCGCAGTTGCTGCGATCTTCGGGCGTGCCGTTCTCGCTGCTGGCGGGGGCGTTCCGCTTCCTGGGCTGGTTGAACGGGGGCGCGGCCCTGGCTCTGGTGGCCTTTTCGCTGGGGATCGTGGGCGGCGACATCGCTGCGCCCGACCTGCAATTGCCGCTGGCCTTGTTCCTGGCCGGGCTGCTGGCGTCATGCTTGGGCCAGCTGTTCGCCTACCTGGCGCAGGTGAGCCTGTTGCGTCAGGGCGACACGGGGCATCTGACGCGCGGGCATTGGCCGACCCAGCTGCTGGCGATGATTTGCTACCTGCTCAGTGCGTTAGCGTTCTGCGGCGCCTGCTGGTTCTCCCTGGGGCAGGCGACCCCGGACGCCCAGCAGATGACGTCCTACGCAAGCCGGTAGAGGCCAAGGGTAAACCCCTGTACGCAAAAGTGTTGGACTTGCACTTGCGTTGAGAATAATATGCGCGGTGCGTATATAAATCCTCTTTCTCGGGGCCCGTCATGACCATCTCCCAGCAAGCCTTCCTGCGCGACGCCATGCGCCGCCTGAACCTCACGCGCGACGTGTTCGCGACCCGGATCGGCGTCAAACGCCGGGCGTTGGATACCTGGCTGCTGCCCGAGGGCTCGCAGGAATTCCGCGCGATGCCGGAGGTGGTCCAGCGTTTCGTCAGCGAAATCGTGCAAAACGGCGTGCTGCTGGAAAAGTATACGCAAAGCGTACAAGACGGCCCGTTGCGCGAGCGCATCGCCGTGGAAGGCAAGAATCAGTTGCTGTCGGTGGACCAGTTCACGCGCGAGTCGGTCGAAGACCTGTTCCGCGTGGCCGACATGATGCAGCCCATCGCGCGCCGCCAGAAGGTGTCGCGCGTGCTGGAAGGCGCCGTGCTGGGCAACCTGTTCTTCGAAGCCAGCACGCGTACCCGCGTCAGCTTCGGTTCGGCGTTCTGCCGCTTGGGCGGTTCGGTTTGCGACACGACGGGCTTCACGTTTTCGTCGATGGCCAAGGGCGAATCCATCTATGACACCAGCCGCGTCATGAGCGGCTATGTGGATGCCATGGTGATCCGCCACCCGGACCAGGGTTCGGTCGCGGAATTCGCGCGTGCCACCAATATCCCGGTGGTCAACGGCGGTGATGGCCCGGGCGAGCACCCCAGCCAGGCCCTGCTGGACCTGTACACGATCCTGACCGAGTTCTCGCGTCTGGGCAAACTGCTGGACGGCGCCCACATCGCGATGGTCGGCGACCTGAAATACGGCCGTACCGTGCATTCGCTGATCAAGCTGATGGCGCTGTACAAGAACGTGAAGTTCTCGCTGGTGTCGCCGAAGGGCCTTGAAATGCCCAGCTACATCATCGAGCAGGCCAGTCGCAACGGCAACGTGATCGAACAGAAGACCTCGTTGGCCGAAGGCCTGTCCGGCGCCGATGTGATCTACGCGACGCGCGTGCAGAAAGAGCGCTTCGCCAACGAAGAGAACGAAGGCTACACGCCGGACTTCCAGATCAACCGCGCCATCATCGACGCGTATTGCAGCTCCGAGACCATCGTGATGCACCCGCTGCCGCGCGACAGCCGTCCCGGCGCCAACGACCTGAGCGTGGACCTGAACCACGACCCGCGCCTGGCCATCTTCCGCCAGACCGACAACGGCATCCCGATCCGCATGGCGATCTTTGCGGTGCTGTTGGGCGTGGAAGGGCTGGTGCAGCACTCGCTGCGCGATGTGACGTGGCAGCATCCGTCGCATGTCGGCCCCGACGATTCCGTTTTCCACGGACTGGAATAAGCCAGTACGCCGTCTGCCCCGCCGACCGTTTGCACCAAGGCGGGGCAGTCTTTGAGATTTGAAGGATAATCCGCGCTGTTTTTCTGTCGCGTGTCGCTCCGAGACACGCGCAGAGTCTTTGGGGCGGATGATCATATGTCTTCGAGCAGTGGCGCGGTTCCGGCGTGGACGGGCGGCGCGGACCAAGCGTGCTACCTGAGCGCGTCGAACGCGCAAGCCTGGGAAGCGGTCTATCAATCGGTCGACGCTTACACGCGCGGCCAGGTCGCGGCCGTGGTGGGCGATAGCGCCAGGGAACTGGTGGACGCCTTCTATTCCACCTTGCTGGCCGATGCCGAGGCTGGGCCCCGGCTGTCCCATGAGATCGTCTCGACGCGCCTGCACAGCGGCATGAAGCACTGGCTGAAAGGCCTGCTCTGCGTACGCGACCAGGGCGATATCGCCGCGCTGATGGCGACGCAGAAGAAAGTGGGCGAAGTGCATGCCCGCGTCCATATCCCGATCCATCTGGTGATGGCGGGCGCCCGCGTCCTGAAGAACGAAATCGCCGAACGGCTGCGCGCGAGCGACCTGGACGGCACGGCGGCCTCCATCGCGATGCAGTACGTCTGCAACCTGTTCGACCTGGCGATCGAGCAGATGAGCCGCGCCTTCATGCGCGACATCAATCGCGGCGCGCGCAACGACGAGGCTTACCGGCTGTTCGCGTTGGGCCAGAACATATCGACCGAGCGCGAGCGCCAGCGCGCCGCGCTGCTGGAATGGAGCCAAGCCGTGCTGATCGGCCTGCACTACCGCGCACCCGAACAGGCGCTGCCACGCCTGGCGGCGTCCGAGTTCGGCTTGTGGTTGCAGCACAAGGGCGGCGTGATGTTCGAAAGCGCGCCGGCGCTTCGCCAGATCACCGAGGCGGTCGCGCAGTTGGACGACGTGGTGCTGCCGCAACTGATGCTGGCGGACGCGCAGCAACAGGTATCGATGCCCGACCAGGTGCGAGAACTGCAGGAACTGGTGGCGCGCATCAAGCATCTGCTCAACGGCCTGTTCGACATGGTGGCCGAGATCGAAAGCGGCAGCGACCCGCTGACCAATGTGTTGAACCGGCGCTTCCTGCCGTCGGTGGTGGGGCGGGAAATCGCCATCTCCACCCGCCAGGGCAGCCGCTTTTCGGTGCTGCTGCTGGACATCGACCATTTCAAGGCGATCAACGACGCGCACGGGCATTCCGGTGGCGATCAGGTGCTGCGGCAGTTCGCGGAAGTGGTGCATCAGTCCTGCCGGTCCAGCGACTTCGTGTTCCGCTACGGCGGCGAAGAATTCCTGGTGGTGCTGGTGGACACGGGGCAAGAGGCCGCGCTGGCCGCGGCCGAGAAGCTGGGCGCCGAAATCCGCCGGCACGCGTTCTCGATTCCCGAAGCGGGCGCCTTGCGCATCACGGCAAGCATCGGCGTGGCCACGTTCGACGGCCACCCGGACTATGCCTATCTGATCGACCGCGCCGACAAGGCCCTGTACCGCGCCAAGCAGGCGGGGCGCGACCGGAGCGTCGCGGCCTGATCGCGGCGGGCTTGCCCGCCGCCTGCCGTGCGCTCCCATGAAAAAAGGCCGCCCTGATGCTGAACTGACCCCCGAAAGTTGGACGTAGATCCAACCTTCGGGGGTCAGTTCAGATGCAGAGCGGCCTTTTACTTCGGGCCTGGGCCCGCGCGAGGCTTAGATCTTCTTTTCGCCGCCTAGCGCTTCGACCAGTTCGGCCATCATCTTGGCCAGTTCGCCCGTCATCAGCATCATGTCGGAATCGAACTTCTCGTCGTCGTTGGCGGCGACGCCTTCATTGCCTTCCTTCAGCACGTCCAGCGGCGAGACGCGCTTGACGTCCAGGCCTTCGGTCAGGACGAACGAGATGCGGTCGGCCCACGTCATGGCCAGGCGCGTGCACTGCTTGCCCGACTGGATGTGGCGGCGCACGTCGTCGGCGTCGATCGAGTGCTTCACGTAGCGGATGGCCGCGCCGCTTTCACCCGACGAACGCAGCTCGGTGTCCTGGTCGATGGTGAAGTTGGACGGGGCCTCGTCTTCGGCCAGCCAGCCCGTCATCGCGGACGCGGGCGATTGCGCCACGTACAGGTTTTCGAGCGGGAACGGATCCACGCATTTGGCCAGCAGGCCAATGACTTCATCGGCCTTCGCCGAAGCGGCGGCGTCGATGACCAGCCAATGGTTCTGCGGGTCGATCCAGACGCGGGTGTCGCGGTACACGCTGAATGCGCGCGGCAGGAGCTCGTCCGTGACGCGTTCCTTGATTTCCTTCATCTGCTTGCGGCCCGGCTTGTAGCCTTGCTGCTCTTCGATTTCCTGGGCGCGCGCTTTGGCGACCTGGTTCACGACCGTGCCGGGCAGAAGCTTTTTCTCGGCGCGCAGCGACAGCAGGATCTGGCCGTTGACGACGTGGGCGAGCCCGCCGTTTTCGCGCGGCGGAACCCAGCCCAGGCTTTGCATTTCGAGGTTGTTGCCCGCTTGGTAGGCGTGGCGCGCAAGCGTTTCTTCAAGCTGCTCGCCAATGAGCGTCCACGGCGAGGAGAGGCGGTAAATCTTGAGGTTTTTGAACCACATGAGCGTCGGCCAAAAGGCTAGATTCTATACGACGCGGGCAGTTTGCCGAAGTGCTGCAATACGGTTGCGACAGGCGACACGTTCTGTCACTGACACATGCGGGCCTATGCGTTAACTTCCGCGCACCGGCATGGAATCGGAGAGGAATACATGAAAATTATTGGCGCCATCCTGATCGTCCTGGGCATTGCCGCCCTGGCCTACAAGGGCTTCAACTACAAGTCCGAAGAAACCGTCTTGCAGATCGGTTCGGTGAAGGCCACGGCCGAAACCGAGAAGTCGGTGCCCATCCCGACCTGGGCCGGCATCGCGGCCATCGTGGCCGGCGTGTTGGCGATCGGCGTCGGCATGCGCCGTTGAAGGGGCGGCCGGCCTGGCCGGCCCGCAGCCCGACCCTGGCGGCCGCCTAGCGGCCGCCATTCTTTTTGCGCGCACAAAAAAAAGCGGCCCGGCTCAATAAAGGCCGGGCCGGTACGGGAGCACACAATACCGCGTCATAAAAGGCTCGCGGGGAACGCGGTATCGGTGTCAGAACACTAGCCCTGCAATCGTCTGACAGGGGGATCAATCGTCAGCCGATTCAGCGCAAGGCCGTAATCTGAGGCGCCAGTCTAAGCGGGAGGGTCTGACATCGTCCTGAAAATGCAGAAGAGATTTTTGGGCGACGCGTAGAGCCGTCTGCTCCCTGGAATTGCGAAGACGCCCCTTCAAGCGGCGCGCCAGGCATGCCTCCACGACCGTCGCAAGATGGCCTTTTCCCCGCCGGGCCGCCCCAAGGGGAAAAAGCCCCCTCGGGGGGCAGCAAGCACGCAAAGCGTGCGCAGCGTGGGGGCCTTTTCTCCCCCCGCCGGGCCGCCCCAAGGGGAAAAAGCCCCCTCGGGGGGCAGCAAGTGCGAAGCGCGCAGCGTGGGGGTCCACAAAAAAAAAGCTCCATAAGGAGCTTTTGAAAGGCCGGGCAGGCGCAGCAGTCCCACCCGGCGGGGGATGGTCGTTTAGTCGTTGATGTCGTTGTCCTTGGATTCGCGCACGAACAGCGTGCCGATGACCAGGGTCATGACTGCGATGATGATCGGATACCACAGGCCGTCGTAGATGTTGCCGGTGGCAGCCACCACCGCGAAGGCGACCGGGGGCAGGAAGCCGCCGAACCAGCCGTTGCCGATGTGGTACGGCAAGCTCATCGAGGTGTAGCGGATGCGGGTCGGGAACATCTCAACCAGCATGGCGGCGATGGGGCCGTAGACCATGGTCACGTACAGGACCAGGATCGCCAGCAGCACCACGACCATGACGTTGTTGCTTTGCGCCGGATCTGCCTTGGCCGGGTAGCCGTGGCTGCGGATCGCGGTGGTCAGGGCCTTGTCCAGTTCAGCGGCCTTGGCCTTGAAGTCGGCGGGGGCCATCGCCTTGCCGTCGAACGAGGCGAATTCGTCGTTGCCGATCTTGACCTTGGCCAGCGAGCCTGCCGGCGCCGCTTCGTTTTTGTAGTTCACCGAGTTGCGGGCCATGAAGGATTTCACGACGTCGCAAGAGCTGGTGAACGCGGACGTGCCCACCGGGTTGAACTGGAACGAGCACGTGCCGGGGTCGGCGATGACGGTGACCGGGGCCGTGGCCTGGGCCTTTTCCAGCGCCGGGTTGGCGAAGTGCGTGATGCCCTGGAAGATCGGGAAGTAGGTCGCCGCGGCGATCAGGCAGCCCGCCATGATGATGGGCTTGCGGCCGATCTTGTCCGACAGCGCGCCGAAGACCACGAAGAACGGGGTGCCTATCAGGAGCGCGATCGCGATCATGATGTTGGCGGTGTTGGCGTCGACCTTCAGCGTCTGCGTCAGGAAGAACAGCGCGTAGAACTGGCCCGTGTACCAGACCACGGCCTGGCCGGCGGTCAGGCCCAGCAGCGCCAGGATCACGACCTTCAGGTTCTTCCACTGGCCGAACGATTCAGCGATCGGCGCCTTCGAACCCTTGCCTTCTTCCTTCATGCGCTTGAAGGTGGGCGATTCGCTCAGTTGCAGGCGGATCCACACCGAGATGCCCAGCAGCACGACCGAGATCAGGAACGGAATGCGCCAGCCCCAGGCTTTGAAGTCGTCTTCGCCCATGACCGTGCGGATGCCCAGGATGACCAGCAGCGACAGGAACAGGCCCAGCGTTGCGGTGGTCTGGATCCACGACGTGTAGAAGCCGCGGCGGCCGTGCGGGGCGTGTTCGGCGACATAGGTCGCCGCGCCGCCGTACTCGCCGCCCAGCGCCAGGCCTTGCAGCAGGCGCAGCACGATCAGGATGGCCGGAGCGGCCAGGCCGATGCTGGCGTAGCTGGGCAGCACGCCGACCAGGAAGGTCGACAGGCCCATGATCACGATGGTGACCAGGAACGTGTATTTACGGCCGACCAGGTCGCCCAGGCGTCCGAACACCAGTGCGCCAAACGGCCGCACGGCGAACCCTGCGGCAAATGCCAGCAGCGCGAAGATGAAGCCCGCGGTGGGGTTCACGCCCGAGAAAAAGTGCTGCGCGATGATGGCCGCGAGCGAACCGTATAGGTAAAAGTCGTACCACTCGAAAACCGTGCCCAGGGATGACGCGAAGATGACGCGGCGTTCATCCTTGGTCATCGGGCGCGGTTCCGCGGAAGGACCGCGGCCTGCCATGGTTGTTGTGCTCATGATGTCTCCTCGTTTTAGGCCGGCGGTTTTCCGCCGTGCTTGACCCTCCGCCGGCGAGCCGACATCGAGCTATACGCAACATTGAGGCGCGAGGCTGACGAGGTTCTGACGTAACCCTTACCCGAATCTTAAAATTGAAACATTATGTAATCATTGCGTGCGAGGCTAGGGATAGTCCTTAGCCGGGCGGACGGGTGGCGCTGCTTAACTTTCAAGCAGGTCGGGGTGTTCGACGTACCCCGGGAACACCACGCGGATACGGGTGCCGGGCAGGTCCGAGTGCGCGGTGGGGTGATCGCTGATGAGGACGGTGGCCTGATGCTTCTGGGCGATTTCGCGCACGATCGCCAGACCCAGCCCGCTGCCGTCCGACCCCGTGCCCAGCACGCGGTAGAAGCGGTCGAACACCCGCTCGCGCTCTTCGGGCGGGATGCCGGGGCCGGAGTCCTCGACCTCCAGCACGGCTTCGTCGCCGACGCGCTGCACGCGCACCGTGATGTGGCCGCCGCGCGGCGTGTAGCGCAGCGCGTTGTCCACCAGGTTGTTCAGCAGTTCCGCCAGCAGCAGGGGGTTGCCGCTGATCTCGACGGGTTCGTCCGCGCCCTCGAATCCCAGGTCGGTGCTGAGCGACAAGGCCTGCGGCACCCAGTGCATGGCCTGTTCATAGGCGATGGCGTTGAGGTCGGTGCGCGTCAGGCCGATGGCGCTGGGGTTTTCGGCGCGCGCCAGCAGCAGCAGCTGGTTGACCAGCCGGGTGGCGCGTTCGGAACCCGTCACCAGCTGGCGCAGGCTGGATTGCATCTCTTCGGGGCTGGCGTCGCGCAGCGCCAGTTCGGCCTGCGTGCGCAGGCCCGCCAGCGGCGTCTTCAACTGATGCGCGGCGTCCGCCACGAAGCGGCGCTGCGCCTGGACGTTGGCGGACAAGCGGTCCAGCAGGTCGTTCATGGCCGCCACCAGCGGGGCGATCTCGGACGGCGCCGCGCGCTCGTCGATGGGGGAAAGGTCGTCGGGGCGCCGGGCGCGCAGGCGTTGCTGCAAGGCGTTCAGCGGCGCCACGCCGCGCGACAGCCCGAACCACACCAGCAGCACGGCGATCGGCAGCACCACGAACTGCGGAATGATCACGCCCTTGATGATGTCGTTGGCCAGTTGCGTGCGCTTTTCCACCGTCTCGGCAACGATCAGCAGCGCCGGCTGGGTGTCGGGCAGGTTCAGGTCGACCCACGTGAAGGCCAGCCGGATGCCGAAGCCGCGCATGGTGTCGTCTTCGTATTGGACCTCGCCGGGGCGGGGCTGGCCTACGGAAGCCGGCAGCGGCAGGGCGCGGTCGCCGCCCAGGTATTCGCCGCGGCTGCCCAGCGCCAGCCAGAACACGCTGTCGGTCTCGTCGGCGCGCAACACGTCGCGCGCGGGGTCGGTCATCTTCAGCACGGCGCGGCCGTCCTGCGCGTGGACCTGGCGCGTCAGCACATGGAGGTTGTTGGCCAGCGCTCGGTCATACGGCACGTTGGCGATGTTCTGCGCGACCACATAGGTGATCGCGACGCTCATGGGCCACAGCAGGAACAGCGGCGCCAGCATCCAGTCCAGGATTTCGCCCAGCAGCGAGCGCTGGGGCGGCGCGAAGCTCGGGCCCTTGGAGCCGGCCTGCAAGATATCCAGTGCTTCCTGATTCAGCGGCTCGGGCCGCGCAGATTCAGCTGGCGAGGTACGCGGCACCCTGGTCCCGCTCCAGACAATAGCCCAGGCCGCGAACGGTCACGATCTTCACGCCGCTGGGCTCAAGCTTTTTGCGCAGGCGGTGCACATAGACTTCGATGGCGTTGGTGCTGACTTCCTCGCCCCATTCGCACAGGTGGTCCACCAGTTGCGTCTTGCTGACCATGCGGCCGCTGCGGGTCAAGAGGATCTCCAGCAGGCTGACCTCGCGCGCGGACAGGTCCAGCGTCTGGTCGTCCACGATGGCGACGCGTCCGGTCTGGTCGAACAGCAGCCGGCCATGCTTGAGCATCGTGGCGCCGCCGCCGGCGCCGCGCCGGGTCAGCGCCCGCACGCGCGCTTCCAGTTCGGACAGTGCGAAGGGCTTGGCCATGTAGTCGTCGGCGCCCAGGTCCAGGCCTTTGACGCGCTGCTCGATGCTGTCGGCGGCGGTCAGGATCAGGACGGGCAGGGCGGAATTGCGGGCGCGCAGGCGGCGCAGCACTTCCAGGCCGGCCAGCTGCGGCAGGCCAAGATCCAGGATGAGCAGGTCGAACGCCTGCGCCGCCAGCGCCGAATCGGCGGCCAGTCCGTCGCGCACGGCGTCCACGGCATAGCCGTTGTGGCGCAAGGACCGGGACAGGCCATCGGCCAGAATGCTGTCGTCTTCGGCGATCAGGATACGCATGGGCTGCTAGTGAAGGGGTCCCTGTGCCGCCAGCGCTTTGCGCGCCGCGTTTGCCCCTCTTTGGGGCAGTCCGCCTTGTTCATCCGCCTTGCGGGCGGCCCGGCGGCGGAAAAGGGACGAAACGCCGGGTTCGCTTTGGATTCTGTCATATGGCGGGGGGCTTGCCCACTCAGGGTATACGTGCAAAACTCTGGCACACTGGTTTTTTGTACAGTACAATCCGATGCCATAATCTGCACTTGAATCAAAGCGCAGGGCAACACCGCACTACCCCAGCGCAACCCGCACAGCCTGACCGGCGACCTCTCCGGCACCCTTCGACACCAGATACGTTACAGACAGGACTCTACATGGACGACAAAACCACCAAGGCCGCCGCTTCGGAAAAGGCCAAGGCGCTTGCCGCCGCGCTCTCGCAGATCGAAAAGCAGTTCGGCAAGGGCTCGATCATGCGCTACGGCGACAACGAGGTCTCGCACGATATCCAGGTCGTTTCCACGGGTTCCCTGGGGCTGGACATCGCGCTGGGCGTCGGCGGCTTGCCGCGCGGCCGCGTGGTCGAAGTCTATGGCCCGGAATCGTCGGGCAAGACGACGCTTACGCTGCAGGTCATTGCTGAAATGCAGAAGATCGGCGGCACCTGCGCCTTCGTCGACGCGGAACACGCGCTGGACGTGCAGTACGCCAACAAGCTGGGCGTCAACCTGACCGACCTGCTGATCTCGCAGCCGGACACGGGCGAGCAGGCGCTGGAAATCACCGACGCGCTGGTGCGTTCGGGCTCGGTCGACCTGATCGTCATCGACTCGGTGGCCGCGCTGGTGCCCAAGGCCGAAATCGAAGGTGAAATGGGCGATTCGCTGCCCGGCCTGCAAGCCCGCCTGATGAGCCAGGCGCTGCGCAAGCTGACCGCCACGATCAAGCGCACCAACTGCATGGTCATCTTCATCAACCAGATCCGCATGAAGATCGGCGTGATGTTCGGCAACCCCGAAACCACCACCGGCGGCAACGCGCTGAAGTTCTACGCCTCTGTGCGCCTGGACATCCGCCGCATCGGCTCGATCAAGAAGGGCGACGAAGTCGTCGGCAACGAAACCCGCGTCAAGGTCGTGAAGAACAAGGTCGCGCCGCCGTTCAAGCAGGCCGAGTTCGACATCATGTACGGCGCCGGCATCTCGCGCGAAGGCGAAATCATCGACCTGGGCGTGGCCGCCAGCGTGGTGGACAAGTCGGGCGCGTGGTACAGCTACAACGGCAACCGCATCGGCCAGGGCAAGGACAACGTCCGCGAATACCTGAAAGAGCACAAGGAAATCGCCATCGAGATCGAGAACCGCGTTCGCGAGAACCAGGGCATCGTCAGTCGTGCCGCCGAATTCGTGCCTACGGTGGAAGACACCGCCGAATAAGCAATCTTGCGGCCGCCGGCGGATGCACCGCAGGCGGCCCGCACATTGTTTGCGCCGCGCCCTCGGGTCGGCGACATGCGGCAGGCGCCATGACGGGCCTGCCGTTTTTGCATAGCAAGCAGGAAGCGCATGAGCTGGAAACCGACCCCCGCGTCAGCCGACCGTCTTCGCGCCAAGTTGGATGACGAATTCGAAACCGTCGCCAAGCCGCTGGGCTTGCGGCGCACGTCCGATGCGCGCCGTGAACAGGAAACTGCGGCGCCCGCCGCCGATACGGGCGAGTGGCAGCGCAGTTCCGAACAGCGTGCGCCCGCCCGCGGCCGACGTGCCGCCAGCCAGGCAGGCCAGTCCGATAACGGCAAGCCGGAGCGTAAAGGGCCGTCGCTGAAAATGCGCGCCGTGGGGTATTTATCGCGGCGCGAACATGCCCGCGAAGAACTCGCGCGCAAGCTGTCGGCCTACGCCGAAGACGCCGCCGAGGTTGAGGCGGTGCTGGACGCGCTTGAAAAAGAAGGCTGGCTGTCCACGGAACGTTTCGCGCAAAGCCTGGTGCACCGGCGCGCGTCGCGGCAAGGCGCGGCCCGAATCGTGCAGGAATTGCGCCAGCATGGCGTGGACGACAATCAGGTGGCGGAATTGCGCGACAAGCTGCGCGCCACCGAATATGACCGCGCGCTGGAAGTCTGGAAAAAACGCTTCGATGCCAAGCCGGCCGACCGCGCAGCCTACGCCAAGCAAGCCCGCTTTCTGGCCAGCCGCGGCTTCGCGCACGACGTCATCCGCAAGATATTGGGCGACAGCGACGAAGACTGATGAAGAGCAAGCCTGCGAGCTTTATTTTGCGGATTTGATGCCTGACAGCGTCTTGAAGCAGACGTCGCGGGTGATCGTCAGGAATTCATCGATGTACGACGCATCCGTGTCTTCGCTGCGGACCGTCGCGTACAGGGTGCGCCACACGCCTTGCGGCCCCAGGCGGCACTGCCGCAGCCAGCCCTGGTTCATGTATTCGGTCAACGCCCAGTTCGGCAGCGCGGCCACGCCGCGGTTGCTGGCCACCAGTTGCGCGATGATGGGGGTGAGTTCCGCTTTGCGGATGGTGGCGGGTTCCACGTCGGCCGGATCCAGGAAGGCGGTGAAGACGTCCAGGCGCTGCTTGTCCACCGGATAGGTGATCAGCGTCTGGTCGGCCAACTGGTCGGGCATGATGAATTTGCTGCCGGCCAGCGGGTTGGATTCCGACACCGCCAGCACCAGTTCGTACTTGAACAACGGCAGGTACTCGACCGCTTCCAGCGGCTGTGGATCCGACGTGATGACCAGATCCAGGTCGCCGCGCACCAGCGCGGGCAGGGGAGCAAACGAGAACGCGGCCGACAGGTCCAGCGCCACGTCCGGCCATTGCGCCCGGAAGGCGTCCAACGCCGGCATCAGCCATTGGAAGCAGGAATGGCAATCGATGGCCAGATGCAGGCGGCCCGTGCGGCCGGCGGCCAGCCGCTGCAATTCGCGTTCAGTCGCGCGGATGCGGGGCAGCACGTCGTCCGCCAGAGCCAGCACGCGCAAACCGGCGGTGGTCAGCCGGGCCGGCCGGGTGCGCCGGTTGAGCAGCGGCGTGCCCAGGCGGGTTTCCAGGTCGCGCAACTGATGCGACAGGGCGGATTGGGTCAGGTGCAGGCGTTCGGCGGCTTCTTGCAGGCTGCCGCCTTCGCGGATGGCGGTCAGCGTTTCAAGATGGCGGATTTCTAGCATCGGTTTCGGCGGGAGCGAGGGGGCGGCGCCCGGCGGGCGTTCGCGGCCGGCTCCCTCCCCTCTGAGTGGAATGAACTCATATTGTATGAGATTTACTCATCTTATGAATGTAGACATTGATTTTGATTCATGTAGATTTGCCTGCACAATAGCCCTCACTTGAACAAATTTTGTCTAACGGCGGGGGTGTCATGACTATTATTCATAATCTGGGGTTTCCTCGAATTGGCGCCCAGCGCGAACTCAAGCGCGCTGTGGAAGCGTATTGGGCCGGCAAGCAAACCGCCGAAGCGCTGGAAGACACCGGCCGCGAACTGCGCGCCAAGCACTGGAAGCTGCAGGCCGCAGCCGGCTTGAAGTTCGTGCCCGTGGGAGACTTTGCCTGGTACGACCAAATCCTGGAATGGAGCACGCTGCTGGGCGCCGTGCCGGCCCGTTTCGGCCAGAGCGACAATGAAGTGGTCACGCTGGACACCTTGTTCCGCATGGGCCGTGGCCGCGCGCCGACGGGCAAGCCCGCCGCCGCTTGCGAAATGACCAAGTGGTTCGACACCAACTATCACTACATCGTGCCGGAACTGGTTCCGGGCCAGACGTTCCGCATTGCGCGTGAATCGCTGTTCGAGCAGATCCAGGAAGCGCAGGCACTGGGCCATGCCGTCAAGCCGGTGATCCCGGGGCCGCTGACCTGGCTATACCAGGGCAAGGGCGACGCCTTTGCGGGCGGCGCGGCCGATGTCGGCAAGCTGCAACTGCTGGCCGCCTTGCTGCCCGTGTACGAAGAAGTGTTGGCCCGCTTTGCCAAGCTGGGTGTGAAATGGGTGCAGATCGACGAGCCCATCCTGGTGCTGGATCTGCCGCCAGCCTGGCGCGACGCCTTCAGGCAGGTGTATGCCACGCTGGCCGCAAGCCCCGCCAAGCTGTTGATCGCTACCTACTTCGATGGCTTGAAGGACAACCTGTCCACCGTCCAGGCGCTGCCCGTGGCCGGCCTGCACGTGGACCTGGTCCGCGCCCCAGAGCAACTGGCTGAGGTCGTGGCCGGCCTGCGCGTCGATCAGGTAGTGTCCGCCGGCGTCATCAACGGCCGCAACATCTGGCGCACCGACCTGGACGCCGCCATCACGGCGCTGGCTCCGGTCAAGCAGCAACTGGGTGACCGCCTGTGGCTGGCCCCGTCGTGCTCGCTGCTGCATGTGCCGGTGGACCTGGCCAACGAAACGGAACTGGACGCTGAGCTGAAGAGCTGGTTGTCGTTCGCCGCGCAGAAGCTGGAAGAATTGAGCCTGCTGGGCCGAGCCCTGGACAACGCCACGGAACCGGCCGTGCAGGCGGGTCTGGCGACGCAACGCGCCGCCTTGGCCGCCCGCCGTTCGTCGGCCCGCATCCATAATCCGGTGGTGGGCCAGCGCATGGCTGGCGCGGCCGGCGTGTCGCGCGACCGCGCTCCGTTTGCCGGCCGGATCGCCCGCCAGCAAGAACAACTGGGCCTGCCCGCCTACCCGACGACCACGATCGGTTCGTTCCCGCAGACCGCCGAGATCCGCGCGTTGCGCCGCGACTGGAAGGCCGGCGCGCTGACGGATTCGGGTTACGAGACCGCCATCCGCAAGGAAATCGAGGAAGTCATCCGCTTCCAGGAAAAGGTGGGTCTGGACGTGCTGGTGCACGGCGAACCCGAGCGCAACGACATGGTGGAGTACTTCGGCGAATTGCTGGCCGGCTTCGCGTTCACCAAGAACGGCTGGGTGCAAAGCTACGGTTCGCGCTGCGTCAAGCCGCCGGTCATTTTCGGCGACGTGGCTCGTCCTGCGCCGATGACGGTGGGGTGGTCGTCGTACGCGCAGTCGCTGACGGACAAGCCCGTCAAGGGCATGCTGACCGGTCCGGTCACCATTCTGCAATGGTCGTTCGTGCGTGACGACCAGCCGCGTGAACAGACCTGCCGCCAACTGGCGCTGGCGCTGCGCGACGAAGTGGTGGACCTGGAAACCGCCGGCATCAGCGTCATCCAGATCGACGAACCCGCCATCCGCGAAGGCCTGCCGCTGCGCCGCGCCGACTGGAAGGCATACCTCGACTGGGCCGTGGATTGCTTCCGCCTGTCGACCGCCGGCGTGCGTGACGAAACGCAGATCCACACCCACATGTGCTATTCGGAGTTCAACGACATCATCGAATCGATCGCCGCGATGGACGCGGACGTGATCACGATCGAAACGTCGCGCTCCAACATGGAGCTGCTCAAGGCGTTCGAAGACTTCGACTACCCGAACGACATCGGCCCTGGCGTGTATGACATTCACTCGCCCAACGTGCCCGAAGTGGACTGGATGGTCGGCCTGATGGAAAAGGCGGCCGCCCGTCTGCCCAAGGAACGCCTGTGGGTGAATCCTGACTGCGGCCTGAAGACGCGCGCCTGGCCCGAAACCGAGGCCGCGCTGATCGGCATGGTGCAAGCGGCCCGCACGCTGCGCCAGTCGAACTGACAATCGGCCGTCCGCGCCGTCAGTCCTCAGGCCGGCGGCGCGGGTGCAAGCCCCAGGTTCGCGTGTCGCAAGCGCGAATCAGGGGATTTTTTTTGAGCGGGAGCTTGAACGAATTCGCGCGGCGTGGGTCAATAAGAAAAAAATCCCCACAGCCGGATTCTCGCCGTTCCTATGATTCTTCAAGGCCCCTATCGGCCGGATCTGCTTACCGCGGAAACGTTGCCCGATATTCTGGAAGCCACGATCCTGCGGTCTCCCGCCGCCGCCGCCATCCACTGGCTGGATCAAACCCTGACGTACGACATGCTGGGCCAGCGCGCCGATCTGGCCGCGCACCATCTGATCGAGGCCGGCGTGCGGCCCGGCCAGATCGTGGGCCTGTGCCTGCCGCGCGGCGCGGACCTGCTGGTGATGCAGGCGGCCATCGCCAAGGCTGGCGCGGCATGGTTGCCGTTCGAATCCGATACGCCGCCCGACCGCATGCTGGCCTGTCTGCAGGACGCGGGCGCGGAGGGGCTGATCGCGGGCGCCGACGTGCGCCTGGACGGCATGGCCACCTGGACCACCTGGGCGCTGTCGATGCCCGTGGAAGCCGGCTTGCGAAAGCGGGAAGGGCTGCTGCCCGAACATCCCGCCTACGTGATCTACACGTCCGGCTCCACCGGCAAGCCGAAAGGCGTACCGATCAGCCAGGCCAGCATCTGCCATTTCCTGCGTAGTGAAAACGAGGTGCTGGGCGTGCGGGCCGGCGACAAGGTCTACCAGGGATTCTCGGTGGCCTTCGACATGTCGTTCGAAGAGATCTGGATCAGCTACCTGGTCGGCGCAAGCCTGTGGGTGGCGCCCAAGATGTTGACGACCGACCCCGAAGGCCTGCCCGACGCGCTGGTGCAAGAAGGTGTCACCGTGCTGCACGCGGTGCCGACCTTGCTGGCGCTGTTCGCGCGCGACGTGCCGGGGCTGCGGATCGTGAACCTGGGCGGCGAGGTGTGCCCCGACTTCCTCGTGCCGCGATGGTCCACGCCCGGCCGGCGCCTGTTCAATACCTATGGCCCGACGGAAACCACGGTATCGGCGAGCCTGGCGGAATTGCTGCCGGGTCAGCCGGTGACCATCGGCACGCCGCTGCCCAATTACGGCATGCTGATCCGCGGCGAGGACGGCGCGGTGCTGCCGCAAGGGCAGGTCGGCGAGCTTTGCATCACCGGCCCGGGCGTGGCGGGCGGCTATCTGGGGCGCCCCGAGCTGACGGCGGAAAAATTCCTGGCCAATCCGCGGCCTGTCGGCGATCACGACACGCGCATGTACCGCAGCGGCGATCTGGCCCGCATCGACGAGCACGGCCAGATCCAGTGCCTGGGCCGCAGCGACGATCAGGTGAAGGTGCGCGGCTTCCGGGTCGAGCTGGGCGAGATCGAAGCGGCGCTGTACCGGCAACCGGGCGTGGGCGCGGCGGCGGTCGTGTTGCGCGATCTGGGGGGCATCGATCAACTGGTGGCCTTCCTGAAACCCGAAGGCGAAGCGCGGCTGGACCTGCACGCCCTGCGGGCCGCGCTGGCGCAGGGCCTGCCTGCCTATATGATCCCGGCGCGCTTCGAGCGGGTCGCCGAGGTGCCGCGCCTGACCTCGGGAAAGATCGACCGCAAAGCGCTCAAGTCGCGTGAACTGGAAAGCGTGTCCGAGCCCAGCGGCGAAGACGACGACGCCGTCACGCCCGGCGAACAGGCGCTATTCGATGCGCTGCGCCCGTTGTTCCCGGGGCAGCCCCTGCGCCTGGCCAGCGATTTCTTCCGCGACCTGGGCGGCCATTCCCTGTTGGCCGCGCGGTTGGTGTCTTCACTGCGCAAGCATCCGCAGTTTTCGGCGCTGACGATGCACGAGCTCTATCAGCATCCGGGCCTGGGGGCGCTGGCCGCGCGCCTGGACGCGCTGGCGGCGGCCCGGCCGGTCGCGGCGGAAGGTGCAAGCGGCGGCGAGGGCGACGGAAAGACCCACGCCGGCGCCGCCGACCTTGCCGCCCGTGCGCCGGAATGGCGGCGCTGGGCATGTGGCCTGGCCCAGCTGGCCGCGCTGCCGCTGCTGATCGGCGTGCGCATGCTGATCTGGTTGACGCCCTTTTTCACCTATCACTATTGGACGGGCGACGAGGGCGACTCGGTCTGGCGCGCGGTGGCGCTGTCCATTGCCAGCTATCTGGTCTGCAACCTGCTGAGCTTCGGCGTGGCCGTGGCCTGCAAGTGGGGCATCCTGGGCAGGCTCAAACCAGGCCGCTATCCGCTGTATGGCTGGCGCTTCTACCGGTGGTGGCTGGTGGACCGGGTGCTGGACATTCCGCCGGCCCATCTGCTGGCCGGCTCCCCGTTGCAGGTCTGGTACCTGCGGGCGCTGGGCGCGCGCATCGGCCGGGATGCCGCCATCAGCCGCATCTCGGTCCGCGCGCCGGACCTGCTGTCGATCGGCGATGGCGTCAGCATCGGCGCGGCGGTCAATCTGGAGAACTTCGCGGTGCGCGGCGGCGTCTGGGAAGTGGCGCCGATCACCTTGGCGGACAACGCCTACGTCGGGTCGTACGCGGTGCTGCAAGGCGACGTGTCGATGGGCGAGGGCGCGCGGCTGGACGGCCTGTCGTCGCTGGCGTCGGGCGCGCGCGTGCCGGCGGGGCAGGTCTGGACGGGCTCGCCCGCGCGGCACGCTCCCCAGGCGCAGGCGCCTGAATTGCCGCCTCGCCCCGTCCGCGAGGGACGCCTGCGCCGGCTGGACGTGGTGGCTTATGCCCTGGGCGGCACGCTGATCGCCGCGTTGTTCTTCATGCCGGTCTTCCCCAGTTTCGTGCTGATCGACTGGATCGACGCGCGCTGGCTGGACCTGACGGGCGACCGCGTGTCCTGGCCCTACGCCTTCCTCTGCTATCTGCTGCTGGCATTGCCGGCCAGCGCCTTGCTGCTTTTGCTGACGGTGCTGGTGTCCGCCCTGCTGCGCTGGGCGCTGCTGCCCAGGCTGACGGGCGGACGTTGGCCGGTCTACGGGCAGATCTATCTGCGCCGATGGCTCACCAACCAGATCCAGGAATCCAGCCTGAGCGTGCTGCACGGCCTGTACGCATCGATCTACGCCGGCACCTGGTATCGGCTGCTGGGGGCGAAAGTGGGGCGCGGCACCGAAATCTCCACCGCCATGGGCATCGTGCCCGACATGCTGACGCTGGGACGCGACAGCTTCATCGCCGACGGCGTCATGCTGGGTGACGAGGAAATCGACCGGGGCTGGATGACCATGCGGCCCACCGTCATCGGCAACCGCAGCTTTGTCGGCAACGGGGCCTACGTGCCTGATGGCTCGGTGCTGCCTGATGACGTGCTGATCGGCGTGCAGAGCCGGGCGCCGGCGAACGGCCGCATGGCCAGCGGCCAGACCTGGCTCGGCAATCCGCCGCTGGCCTTGCCCGCGCGGGAACAGACGGCGGGCTTCCCCGCGCATCTGACGTTCCGGCCCAGCCTGGGCCGCAAGGTCGCGCGCGGCGCGGTCGAAGGCATGCGCATGATCCTGCCGCTGGCGGTCGTGATCGCGGTGGGCTACCTGACCGTCATGAAGGTCATCCCGATCGCCGCGGCCCACGGCTTCCTGGCCGCGTTCGATGAACTGATGCTGGCGGGCGTGCTGTACGGCCTGGGCACGTTCCTGTTCCTGGTGCTGCTGAAATGGGTGCTGGTGGGCCGGTACCGGCCGCGCGCCGAGCCCATGTGGACGCCCTTCGTCTGGAAGAGCGAGGCGGTGACCAGCCTGTACGAGTCGATCGCCGTGCCGAACTTCTTCAATTTCCTGCGCGCGACGCCCTGGCTGCCCCTGGCGCTGCGCTGCATGGGCGCCCGCATCGGCAAGCGCGTTTTCATGGACACAACCGACGTCACCGAATACGACTGCGTCCAGATCGGCGACGACGCGGTGCTGCATGCCTGGTCCGGGCCGCAGACCCACCTGTTCGAGGACCGCGTCATGAAGATCGGACTGGTCCGCATTGGCCGCGGCGTCAACGTCGGCCCGCGCAGCACGATCCTGTACGACACCCACGTCGAGGACCGCGCCGTGCTGGGCCCGTTGACCCTGGTGCTGAAGGGCGAAGCCATCCCGGCCGGGCAGGCCTGGATGGGCAGTCCGGCCACCCCGTGGACGCGATGAGGGAGATCAGGGCGTCGGCCATTGCCCAGTTCCAGGCGACGACGGCGGCCCCGCCGGCGACGCTGCGGTTGAACGAGGCGGGCGCACCGGTCGAGTTGTGGCTGCTGCACGCGGCGGCCGGCCGGGAAGGGCAGCGCCAGGCCGCCCGGGACTGGCTTTCCGCTGAACTGTTGCGCCGGGACGGCACGCCACCGGCCTGGGCCGAAACGCCCAAGGGCCCGGCCATGGCGCCGGGCGCCCGCTGGAACAGTTCTTTCTCTTACTGTGGCCCCTATATCCTGTGCGGCCTGTCGCGCCTGGGCATGCCCGGCGTGGACCTGGCCGACGGCGGGGCAGGGGGCGGAGAAGGCGACATCGACGTCGCCCGCCTTTATTGCGGTCCGGAAGCCGCAGCCCGCCTGGCCGCCTGCGACCCGTCCGCGCGCGCGGACGCCTTCGCCCGGACCTGGAGCGCGCTGGAGGCCCGGTTGAAGGCGTGCCGCCGCGGGCTGGAGGAATACACGCCCCTGCGGGAACGCCATCTGGCCGCCGCGCGGCTGACCGGCCAGGTCCGCCACGACGGGCTCTGGGCCTCCGCCGCGCTGTGTCCCCCAGCGGCCGGCCCGCAGCAAGACGGTTGATGGCCGCCCGCCTGCGCTATACTTTCAAGGTTTTGTTGCCGCGCACCATGCGCAGGCCATCTTCGCCCCGCAGGCCCCCAGCATGCCCTTGCCACCGCCGGATTACCCTCGCCAACCGCTGCACACGCGTTCCATACGCGTGCAGTCGTATGCGCGCGAGGACGGCAATTGGGATCTGGAAGCCGAGCTGATCGACGTGAAGGCGTACGATTTCCCCAAGAGCGACGGCAAGATGTTCAAGGCCGGGCAGCCCATCCACCATATGCACCTGCGCATCACCATCGACGAGAATTTCTCGATCGTGGCGGCGCAGGCGGTCTATGACGCCGCCCCTTACGGCGGTCATTGCATGGCCATCGAGCCGGCTTACACTGATCTGATCGGCATGAATCTGCTTAAGGGATTCCGCCGCCAGGTCAAAGAGCGGTTCGGGCACGTGGAAGGCTGTACGCACATGACCGAGCTGTCGCAGGTGCTTCCCACCGCGGCGGTCCAGACCATGGCCAACCGCCGGCGGCAGGAAACCAACCCGAACCGGCGTCCATTCCAATTGGACGGCTGTCATGCGCTCAGCACTGGCGGCCCGGTGGTGGCTGAGCACTATCCCAAGTGGTACACCGGGGGTAGCGCTGAGGCATCGGCCGATTCGTCCTCCGATTCACCTTCTCTTTCTCATACGTCCTGACAGGTAACACATGAAAATCCACGAGTATCAAGGCAAGGAACTGCTGAAGCAATTTGGCATCCCGGTGCCGCGCGGGATTCCCGCTCTTTCCGTCGACGAGGCCGTGGCTGCCGCTGAAAAGCTGGGTGGACCGGTTTGGGTCGTCAAGGCACAAATCCACGCGGGCGGCCGCGGCAAGGGCGGCGGCGTGAAGCTGGCGCGCTCGCTGGACGACGTCCGCAAGCTGGCCTCGGAAATCCTGGGCATGCAGCTGATCACGCACCAGACTGGCCCGGAAGGCCAGAAGGTCCGTCGCCTGTACATCGAGGACGGCGCCGACATCCAGAAGGAATACTACGTGTCGCTGGTCACTGACCGCGCCACGCAGAAGGTCGCCTTCATCGCCTCCAGCGAAGGCGGCATGGACATCGAGGAAGTGGCCCACTCCACTCCCGAAAAAATCATCACCGAATACATCGATCCGCTGACCGGCCTGTCCGCCGAGCAAGCCACCAAGATCGCCAACGCGATCGGCCTGCCCGCCGACTCGACCGCCCAAGCCGTGGACGTGTTCCAGAAGCTCTACACGTGCTACATGGACACCGACGCGTCGCTGGTTGAAATCAACCCGCTGAACCGCGACGGCAAGGGCAACATCATCGCCCTGGACGCCAAGTTCAACTTCGATCCGAACGCCCTGTTCCGCCACCCGGAAATCGTCGCCTACCGCGACCTGGACGAAGAAGATCCGGCTGAAATCGAAGCCAGCAAGTTCGACCTGGCCTACATCCAGCTCGACGGCAACATCGGCTGCCTGGTGAACGGCGCCGGTCTGGCCATGGCCACGATGGACACCATCAAGCTGTTCGGCGGCGAGCCGGCCAACTTCCTGGACGTCGGCGGCGGCGCCACGGCCGAGAAGGTCACCGAAGCGTTCAAGATCATGCTCGCCAACAAGAGCGTGAAGGCCATTCTGGTCAACATCTTTGGCGGCATCATGCGCTGCGACGTCATCGCCGAAGGCGTGATCGCTGCTTGCAAGGCCGTCAACCTGAACGTGCCGCTGGTCGTCCGCATGAAGGGCACCAACGAAGAACTCGGCAAGAAGATGCTGGCCGACTCGGGTCTGCCGATCATCAGCGCCGACACGATGGCCGAAGCCGCCACCCGCGTCGTAGCCGCCGTTAAGTAAATATGCCCCCTCGCCGCGCCCCTTCGTGGCTTGCTGCCCCCCATGGGGGAGCTTTCCACCTTGGGACGGCCCGGCGGTAAAAGAAATTGCCAAGGATTCACAAATGTCGATTCTGATCAACAAGGACACCAAAGTCATCACCCAGGGCATCACGGGTAAGACGGGCCAGTTCCACACCCGCATGTGCCGTGAGTATGCCAATGGTAAAGCCGCCTTCGTGGCTGGCGTGAACCCCAAGAAGGCGGGTGAAGACTTCGAAGGCGTGCCGATTTTCGCTACGGTGAAAGACGCCAAGGCCGACACCGGCGCGACCGTGTCCGTCATTTACGTGCCGCCGGCCGGTGCCGCCGCCGCCATCTGGGAAGCTGTCGAAGCCGAACTGGATCTGGTGATCTGCATCACCGAAGGCATCCCGGTCCGCGACATGCTGGAAGTCAAGAACCGCATGAAGGCCAAGGGCAGCAAGACGCTGCTGCTGGGCCCGAACTGCCCGGGTCTGATCACGCCGGACGAAATCAAGATCGGCATCATGCCGGGCCACATCCACCGCAAGGGCCGCATCGGCATCGTCAGCCGTTCGGGCACCCTGACGTACGAAGCCGTGGCGCAAGTTACCGAGCTGGGCCTGGGTCAATCCAGCGCCGTCGGCATCGGTGGCGACCCCATCAACGGCCTGAAGCACGTCGACGTCCTGAAGATGTTCAATGACGATCCCGACACCGACGCCGTCATCATGATCGGCGAAATCGGCGGTCCGGACGAAGTCAACGCCGCTGAATGGGCGAAGGACAACATGAAGAAGCCGGTCGTCGGCTTCATCGCCGGCGTCACCGCGCCTCCTGGAAAGCGCATGGGCCACGCTGGCGCGCTGATCTCCGGCGGCGCCGACACGGCCGATGCCAAGCTGGAAGTCATGGAAGCTTGCGGCATCCGCACCACGCGCAACCCCTCCGAAATGGGCAAGCTGCTCAAGTCGGTGCTGTAAGTCTTCAGCATTGCGCCAAAAAGCCCGCTTCGGCGGGCTTTTTTTCGTCCGTCCTCGGGGTGATGGCTGGAAATTCCCGGGTGACCCTAGGGAAATCCCGTGTCCATATCGCGGTCGCGCAAACATACGGAAAGCTGAACGAAACTATAATGAAAGAAATTTCGCACGTACCCAGCAAGAATGCCGTCGGGCTCGCACCAAGACGGTCAGTACGGCTTTCGTTTTTTTTCATCCATTAATTTGGTTTGTCCTAGGGGGATCACACCTAGGAAAGAGAGGCATGGAACTCAGTTCAGCGGCATTCTGGATAGCGTTGCTCCAGATCATTTGGGTCAACATCCTGCTATCAGGCGACAACGCCGTGGTTATTGCGCTGGCGGCACGTTCGTTGCCTCCGGCCCAACAGAAGAAAGCGATCACGATCGGCTCGGCCGCCGCGATCATCATGCGTATCGTGCTGACCCTGGTGGCGGCCAAGTTGCTGCTGCTGCCGTGGTTGAAGCTGATCGGCGCGTTGCTGCTTGTCTACATCGGCGTGACGTTGCTGATGCCGGAAGGCGAAGAAGACGGTGCGGGCAAGACACAAGGCAATCTGCTGACGGCAATTCGCACTATCATGATTGCCGACCTGGTCATGAGCCTGGACAACGTGGTCGCGGTCGCCGCCGCCGCGATGGGCGACACGACCTTGCTGGTATTGGGCCTGGCCATCAGCATCCCCCTGGTCATCTTCGGCAGCACGTTGCTTCTGAAGGTCATTGAGCGTTTCCCGGTCATTGTCTGGGTGGGGGCGGCGCTGCTGGGCTTCATCGCGGGCGAATTGCTGGTCGGGGATCCCGTCCTGCAGGAACCGGTGGCGCGTATCGACGCGGCATTGGGCATCACCCATCACAGCTTCGAGCTGATGACCGGGGTGCTGGGCGCGGTGCTGGTGCTGGCAATTGGTAAAGTTTTGCTGATGCGCCAGAAAGCTGACTGAAAGCTGAATTACAATAATTAGTTGTTTTGAATGATCCTGCCGTGCACGGCACGGCAGGATGGCCGGCTCGGGACCGGCCTTTCTTTTCATATAAATGCCTTCGGGGGTTCTATAGTGCTTGAGTTTTTCCAGACGCTGAGTTGGGCAGCGGTATTCCAGATCATCCTCATCGACATCCTGCTGGGCGGCGACAACGCCGTCGTGATCGCGCTGGCTTGTCGCAACCTGGCCCCCAAGCAGCGCATGCAGGGCATCATGTGGGGCACCGCGGGCGCCATCATCCTGCGTGTCGTGCTGATCGCCTTCGCACTGACGCTCCTGTCGATTCCGTTCCTGAAAGTCGTGGGCGGCCTTCTGCTTCTCTGGATCGGCGTCAAGCTCCTGGTCCCTGAAGACGATGCGCATGGCAACGTGAAGGGCGGGACATCCATCGCCGCGGCCATCAAGACCATCATCATCGCCGACTTCGTGATGAGCCTGGACAACGTGATCGCCATCGCCGGCGCGGCCCAGAACGCCCATGCCGACCATCAGATCGGCCTGGTCGCCTTCGGCCTGATCGTCAGCGTGCCGATCATCATCTGGGGCAGCACGCTGGTCCTCAAGCTGATCGACAAGTACCCGTTGGTTGTTACGTTTGGCGCCGCCTTGCTGGGCTGGATCGCCGGCGGAATGCTGATTACCGATGTTATTGTCGAACGTCAATTCGGTGTTCAGCCCACTACGGTTAAAATCGCCGCTGAAATTATCGGCGCCTTGCTCGTTGTTGTCCTTGGACGGTGGCTGGCAAGCCGCAAAACCGCTTCCAAGGAATCCCATGAGTCTGCGTAGATCCGTTGATCCCCAGCAATCCGAATCGGGCCTGAGCCTCCTTCAGGGCCTTTTCGTGCTGGCCATCCTCGGGGTAGTCGCGACGGTCATCGTCTCCAATTTCGTTTGATGACGTCTCGTGTCTCTTCCGCAACGCCTGGTCATCGCGACCCGCGCCAGCCGGCTTGCCCTGTGGCAAGCCGAGCATGTGCGCGACCGGCTGCGCACGCTGTACCCGGCGTGCGCGGTTGAGCTTCTTACCCTGACGACCCGGGGCGACCAGATCCTCGACCGCACCCTTTCCAAGGTGGGCGGTAAAGGACTGTTCGTCAAGGAACTCGAAAACGCGCTGCTCGACGGGCGCGCCGATCTGGCCGTGCACTCCTTGAAGGACGTGCCGGTGGATCTGCAAGCCCCGTTCGAGCTTTGCGCCGTCCTTGATCGCGCGGATCCGCGCGATGCCTTCGTGTCCAATCGCTATGCGACGCTGGCAGACCTGCCGGCGGGCGCAGTCGTGGGTACGTCCAGCCTGCGCCGCGAATCGCAGATCCGCGCGCGCTACCCGGCCCTGGTGGTCAAGCCGCTGCGCGGCAACCTGGACACGCGCCTGGGCAAGCTGGACAAGGGCGAATACGACGCCATCGTGCTGGCGGCCGCCGGGCTGGAACGCCTGGGGCTGGGCGGGCGCATCAGCAGCCTGCTGGACCCGGCCGACAGCCTGCCGGCAGCCGGGCAGGGCGCGCTGGGCATCGAAATCCGTGACGACCGCGACGACATGCGCGCGTGGCTGGCGCCGCTGATCAGCGCCGCCACCACGTCCTGTGTGCTGGCTGAGCGGGCCGTGTCCCGCAAGCTGGGCGGTTCGTGCCAGGTGCCGCTGGCGGCATTCGCCGAGATCTCGGGCGACACGCTGTCGCTGCGCGCGCTGGTGGCATCGCCCGACGGCACGCGCATGGTCCACGCGACCCGCAGCGGCCCGGTGGACGGCGCCGAAGCGCTGGGTATCGCCGCCGCACAAGAGCTGTTGGATGCCGGGGCCGCCGCCATCCTCCAGGAACTGCTGCAAGACGACGCCCGGCCGGACTGATGTCCACGCCGCCGCGCGTCGCTGTCCTGACACGGCCCGCGGGCCGGAACGAGGCGCTGGCCGGCCGTCTGACCGACGCCGGCTGGTCCGCCTGCATCCTGCCGGCTCTTGAAATCCACCCGCTGGACGTCGCCGCGGCGGACCTGCCGCGGCCGGCGGACTTCGACATGGTCGTGTTCGTCAGCGGCAATGCGGGCAAGCAATACCTCGACCAGTTGGCCCGCGCCGACGGTCCGTCCGCCTGGCCGGCGGGCACGGTCGCCGCCACGGTCGGGCCGGCCAGCGCCCAAGGCCTGCGCGAATCCCCGGGCTTTGGCGCGAATACAACAGTCCTGCATCCTGGCGAGGCTGCGCCCAGCCACGACTCCGAAGCCCTGTGGAATGTGCTTTGCGGCCTGCCGCGGCTGCCGGCCCGCGTGCTGCTGGTGCGCGGCACCCAGGGCCGCGACTGGCTGGGCGACCGGCTTGAGGCGCACGGCGTGGCCGTCACGCGCCACGCGGCCTATCGGCGCCATCCGGCAAGCTGGGACGCGGCGCAACGGGCGGCGCTGCGGCGTTGGGCGGATGCCGGCGTCAGCGCCACTTGGCTCATCACCAGCGGGGAGGGCGCGGACGCCGTGCGCGCGGCCCTGGACGCCGCAGGGCTGGCCCCCTGGTGGGGCCAGTGCCGCTTCGTGCTGACGCACCCCTCGCTGGCGCGACGCGTGCCGGCGGGCTGTCATGATGGCGAACCCTCAGCAATGGTAAAAATCTGCTTGCCCAACGACGAGTCGATTTTCCAGGCTTTTGTTGCTGCTTGATTCGTTGCATCGGACAGACACCGAATACAATCGCGTCATGACAGACAAGACTCCCGCTACCGATCCGGCCGTTCCCTCGGCCGCCCCGGGCGCAAGCGCGCCCGCATCGGCCCCGGCCGATTCCGTCAAGGCCCGTCCGGCCAAGCGCGGCAGTGGCCCATTGGTCACCGCCCTGATAATCGTCATCCTGCTGGCCGTCGGCCTGGGTTACGCGCTGTGGAAGCAGCGCACGCAGTTCGTGTCCGCCGGGCGCGAGGTCGCGTCGCGTATCGACACGCTGACGGCCGACGTGGCGCAAGCCCGCAAGGACACGCGCGAAGCCCTGGCCTTGGCGCAAGCCCAGGCCGGCCGCGTGGGCGAGCTCGAAGACACTGTGCGTGAAGCGCAAAGCCAATACAGCGCGCTGCAACTGGCCTGGCAGAACTTCAACGACAGCGCCAGCGACGAACTGCTGGCCAACGACATCGAACGCCTGCTGACCATCGCCAACCAGCAGTTGCGCCTGGCCGGCAACGTGTCCAATGCGATCGTGGCGCTGGAAACCGCGCAATCGCGCCTGGCCCGCGCCGACCGCCCCCGCTTCTCCAGCCTGCAACAGGCGATCAACGGTGACCTGGACCGCTTGCGCGCCGTCTCCACGGTTGACATCCCGGCGCAATCGGCCCGCATCGAACGATTGGTGTCGCTGGTCGGCAAGGCCCCCTTGCTGGTGCCCGACAACATCGCCCCGGGCGTGGTCGCCGCCGGCGAAAGCCGCCCGGCCGTGGCGCCCGCGCCAGCGGTCGATCCACTGGCCGGCCTGCCGGCCGATGCCCCGTGGTGGCAGCGCTGGCGCGCCGAAGTGGTCTCCTGGCCTGGCCGCGCGGGTTCCGCGCTGGCGCAGGAACTGGGCGGCCTGATCACGATCCAGCGCGTGGACGAACCTGCCGCCTTGCTGCTGTCGCCCGAACAGGCCGACCAGGTGCGCGGCACGCTGCGCCAGCGCCTGCTGACCGTGCAACTGGCCATGTTGATGCGCCAGCCGGCCGTTTGGAAGAGCGAGCTCGACAACGTCGGCGTCACGCTCGCCAAGTACTTCGACAACCGCTCCCCCGACACCGTCGCCGCCCAGACGCTGGCACGCGAACTGGCGCAGACCGACATCGCCGTGCGCATGCCGGAAGTGGCCGACAGCCTGAACGCCGTGGCCGCCTTGCGCGCCGCGGGTTTCAAGACTAGCGGGCAGGACTGAGCCTTATGCGTACCTGGTTCTGGACTCTGCTGCTTGCCGTCATTGCCGTCGCCCTGGCGGTGGTGCTGCGTTCCCATTCCGGCAACGTGCTGTTGCTGGTCTGGCCGTGGCGCATCGGGATGTCGTTGACGCTGGCCGTGCTGCTGATCGTCGCGGCCTTCATCGCGCTGTACATCGGCCTGCGCCTGCTGGCATGGCTGCTGGCCATTCCCGACCGCGTCCGCGTGTGGCGCGGCAAACGCGCCCAGGCGCGCGACCACGAATTGCTGGAACGCGGCTGGATCGGCCTGCTGGAAGGCCGCTATACCCACGCCGAAAAGGACCTGACCAAGCTGCTTGAGCAGACCAAGGTCCAGACCCGCCGCGTGTTGGCCGCCCTGTCCGCCGCGCGCGCCGCGCATGGCCTGGGTGAATTCGACCGCCGCGATCGTCTGCTGGCGACCGCTCAGGAACACGCCGGCACCGAGCCGGGCCTGGTGGAAGCCACGGCCACGGTCTCGGCCGACATGCTGCTGGACCAAGGCCGCGCCGAGCGCGCGCTGGCGGTGCTGGCGCCGTTGGCAGATGGCGGCGCCCGCCATCTGCACACCATGCGTCTGTTGTTGCGCGCACACACCGCGCTGCACCACGACGAACAAGTCTTCACGCTGGCCCGCGGCCTGGTGCGCCGCAATGCGCTGGCCCGCAACGAAGCCGATCAGCTGATCGACGCTTCCGGCGCGGCGCGTCTGCGCGCGGCGGCCAATAGCGACGCCTGGCGCGCCATCTGGAAAGACTTGAAGGCCGAAGAACGCCTGCTGCCCGATATCGCGCTGGCGGGCGCGGCCGCTTTCGAAGCGGCCGGCGAAGCCAACGAAGCGGCCCGCGTGCTGGAAGCCGCCGTGGCCGTGAAGTTCAATCCGACGCTGGTAGCTGCCTATGCTCGCTGCGAAGCCGAACAGGTGTCGCGCCGGCTGGCGAAGGCCGAGACCTGGCTGCAGCAGCGTCCCACGGATCCCGATCTGCTGACCGCGCTGGGCATGCTGTGCCTGAACGGCCAGTTGTGGGGCCAGGCCGAACGCTATCTGCTGCGCAGCCTCAGCCGCCGCAGCGATGCGCGGACGCATGCGCTGTTGGGCAGCCTGTACGACCGCCTGGACCGTCCGGCCGATGCCGTGCGCCACTGGCGCCTGGCCACGGCGGCCAGCATGGCGCTGCCGGTGCTGGCCGCGGATGCCGCGCTGCCTGCCGCGGACACGGGTTCGGACCCTTACCGCGTGGACGCCGAAGGCGGCTACGCGGTGGGCTTGTCGGACGCCGACGGCGATGCCGAGAACGGCGGCGACTACCCGGCGCTGCCGCCGTCGGTGGCCGCGTCGGCCTCCGACTTCGTGCTGGATCCGGATGCGCGCGTCAACAAGGACCAGCGCGCCCGCGCGCTGGCGCCGGAAGACGCGCCGCTGGCTGGCGGCACGTCCGACATCGACGAGTACTTCGACAGCGCCCCGATCCCGGCGGCGGCTTTCGACGAACCCGTGCCGACGTACTCGCCGGCCAGCCCCAAGCCCGCCGCACCCGCCGCGCCTGCCGCGGCGCCGGTGCCGGCCACCAAGCCGCCGTTCAAGGACGACGGCTCGCTTTGAACATTTCTTCAGACAAACAACAAGGTTGAATCATGAGTCTTGATCGCGTCTCCCCTGGCAAGAAGCTGCCGGAAGACTTCAACGTCATCATCGAAATCCCCATGAACGCCGACCCGGTCAAGTACGAGGTCGACAAAGAGTCGGGTGCGATTTTCGTTGACCGCTTCATGCTGACCGCCATGCACTACCCGTGCAACTACGGCTACATCCCCCAGACCCTGTCCGACGACGGCGACCCCGCCGACGTGCTGGTGCTGACCCCGTTCCCGATCCAGATCGGCGCCGTCGTGCGCTGCCGCGCAATCGGCGTGCTGGAAATGGACGACGAGTCGGGCGGCGACGCCAAGCTGCTGGCCGTGCCGATCGAAAAGCTGTACCCCCCGTACCGCAACATCAAGTCCTATGAAGATCTGCCGACCGAAGACGTCGCGCGCATCCAGCACTTCTTCGAGCACTACAAGGATCTGGAGAAGGGCAAGTGGGTCAAGGTCAAGGGCTGGAAGGGCGTCGATGCCGCCCACCAGGAAATCGTGAGCAGCGTGGAACGCTACAACAAGGCCTGATCAGGCCTTGGGCCGCGCCGGTGCTGCACCGGCCGGCGCTCTGATGCGGCGCGGCCGCGACGGCATGATGCCGATCGCCGCCGCGCCGTTGCTTTGCGGGGCCTGCAGGTTCCGCGACACCTCGGCCGCCGCGACCTGGATGCGCGCCTGCAGGATGTCCAGGCGGTCGGGCGGGGTGTGCGCTTCCGAAGCAATGAATACCAGGCTGCCCACTACCTTCTGTTCGGCGCTGAAGATCGCCGCGCCGATCCCCATCAGGCCGCGGTCGACTTCGCCATGCGAGACGCACACGCCCGCCGTGCGCAGCCGCTTCAGATTCGCCCGGAACGCGTCCCAGTCGTCCCCCAGCCCGGCTTCGCGGATTTCGGCTGCATGCCACAGCATCAGGTTGCGCAGCTGGTAGGGCGGCAGGTTGGCCAGGATGGGCTTGGCGGTGGCACCGCGGAACATCGGGAAGGGCCGGCCGCGCGCATAGCTGGATTCGATGGAGTGGTCGGTCCAGTAGCGGTCCACGCACAGGACCTTGTCGCCGTAATAGCTGCACAGCATCAGGTTGGCGTGAAGCTCGTCGCCTGTCGCGCGCATGACCTCGCGCGCGGCGCGCATCAGCGGATCGTGCTGGCGCAGGTGCCGGTCGAGCTCGATGATGCGCGACCCCAGCACATAGGCGCCGCCGGCGGTAGGCGCCAGCAGGCCGCTTTCGGTCAGCGATTTCAAGTAGCGGTAGGCGGTGGCGCGCGAACACTCCAGATGCGCCATGACGTCTTCCTGGAACGCGGCGGTGGTGCCGTCGCGAAAGAGGTCGAGGATGGACAGCATGCGGTCGGGAGTGCTCATTGCTTGTGGGAACGCCTAGTGAATGTGGAAGCCGCCGTTGACGTCGACCACGATGCCGGTTGAGTAGGAGGACAGGTCCGAGGCCAGGAAGAGGATGGCCTGCGCGACGTCGGCGGGTAGGCCGAAGCGTTGCAGCGGAATGCCCTGTTTGAGTTCTTGTTCCCAATTTTCGCCGAATTTGCCGAGCGTCATATCGGTTTCGATGATGCCCGGCGCCACGCAATTGGCGCGCACGCCGCGCGGGCCGAGTTCGCGCGCCAGCGCCTTGGTGAAACTGATGACCCCGCCCTTGGAAGCCGCGTAGTGCGACCCGCCCAGCAGGCCGCCGCCGCGCAGGGCGGCAGTGGAGCCCAGGTTCACGATGGCGGGGCGCCGCGTGCTTTCCAGCAGGGCCGGCAAGGCCGCGTGCGTGATGTTGTAGGTGCCGGTGAGGTTCACGTCGATCATGCGGCGGAATTCGTCTTCGGCCAGGTCCCAGATGCGGGTCGCGGCGACGATGCCCGCGTTGTTGACCAGGATGTCGACGCCGCCCAGCGCTTGCGCCGCGTGCGCCACGGCGGCTTCGCAGGAGGCGGCCCGCGACACGTCGCAATGCAGCTCCACGCGGCCTTCGGCCAAGCCGGCGCCGGCGCGCTCGGGATAGGCCTGGTCCAGAACCGCCACGGTGGCGCCTTGCGCCAGGAACAGGTCAACGACGGCCGCGCCGATGCCACGGGGGTTGGCGCCCCCCGTGACAACGGCGCGCTTGCCGGCCAAGAGGCCAAGCGCGCCGTCCATCACGACTTCACCAGCGCGCAGCCGCCGTCCTTGAGCGGGCGGAAGGCCTGCTCGGCCGGGATCTTGCGCACCAGGTTGTAGTAGTCCCATTCGCGCTTGGACTCGGACGGCTTCTTCACCTGGAACAGGTACAGGTCGCGCATGACCCGGCCGTCTTCGCGGATGCGGCCGTTTTCCGTCATGAAGTCATTGATGGGCGTCTCGTGCATTTTCTTCAGCACGGCCTCGGATCCGTCGGTGCCTGCTGCCTTCACGGCGTTCAGATAATGCATGGCGGCGCTGTAGTTGCTGGCCTGCACCATCGAGGGCATGCGGCCGGTGCGCTTGAAGTAGCGTTCGGACCACTGGCGCGCCTTGTCGTCCTGATCCCAGTAGAAGGGCTCGACCAGGTTCAGGCCCTGGGCGTATTCCAGGCCCACGCTGCGCACGTCCACGATGCTCATGAAGAGCGCGGCCACGCGCTGCTTGCTGCCCATGATGCCGAATTCGAACGCCTGCTTGATGCTGTTGATGGTGTCGCCGCTGCCGTTGGCCAGCCCGATCACCTGCGCCTTGGACGCCTGCGCCTGCAGCAGGAACGACGAGAAGTCCGAGCTGGCGATGGGATGGCGCACGCTGCCGACGACCTGGCCGCCGCGGGCCTTCACCACCGCCATCGCGTCGCGTTCCAGCGAATGGCCGAAGGCGTAGTCGGACGTGATGAAGTACCAGCTCTTGCCGCCGTCATCCATCACGCCGTTGGCCACGCCGGTGGCATAGGCGTAGGTGTCGTACGTCCAGTGCATGCCGTTGGGCGAGCAAGCCTTGCCCGTCAGGTCCGCCGACCCCGCGCTGGTGAAGATCACGACGCGCTTCATTTGCCGGGTCAGGTCCTGGACCGCCAGCGCGATGGCCGAGTTGGGCACGTCCAGGATCAGGTCCACCTTGTCGTTCTCATACCAGCGGCGGGCGATGGACACGCCGATGTCGACCTTGTTCTGGTGGTCGGCCGAGATCACTTCGATCGGCTTGCCCAGCACGGTGCCGCCGAAATCCTCGACGGCCATCTTCACGGCTTCCACGCCGAACTTGCCGGACAGGTCAGCCATCATGCCGGACTGGTCGCCCAGCACGCCGATCTTCACGACATCGTCCGACACCTGCGCCTGGGCGGACAGGGACAGGGTGCCCAGCACGCAGGCGGCAAGGCTGTTCTTGATTCGGGTCTTCATGGGGTTGTCTCCTCGGGGGCTTGGTTCTGTTGCGCGCCGCCCTGTGCCGGGCGGTCGCGCGGGGGTATTCGGCGGTCCGGCCTATTCCAGCGTCTGGCCGGCGTAGGCGTCGATGAACAGGTTGGGTTTCAGGAAAAAGCTCAGTACGAGCGCGCCGTTGGGCGCGCGCGCCACGTGCTGGTTGCCTCGCGGACGCCAGACGTAGTCGCCCGCGCACACTTCGCCTTCGGCATCCACGATGGATCCCTCCAGCACGAAGGTCTGCTCGACCTCCACATGTTCATGCAGCGGCAGTTCGGTGCCGGGCTGCCAGCGGAAGAGGGCGGTGAGCAGGCCGGACTCCTTGTCCTGCATCAGCACCTTCATCTCGATGCCTTCCACCTGGGTGGGTTTCCAGGGCAGGTCGGCGACTTTCAGGAAGCGCGAGGCCAGTGGCGGCAACGCATTGGCCGCAGGGCAGCCGGGGGTTTCGAGGGCCATGGTTTGTCTCCTAGCCGTAACTCGTTATTGAAGATAAAGTAAAAATCTTGTTATTGAGTGTTTAAAAATAGTCGCGTATATTGAGATTGATGTCAACTTTGTTTTTGCATCCAGAAAGCAAAGGCGATACAGGCCGGACCCAGAGATCCGGTGCATATAAGACAAGGAGACAAGCTTGAAACACGACTATCTGGACCAGACGTTCGGTCTGGCGGGGCGCGTCGCGCTGGTGACGGGAGCCGCCAGGGGGTTGGGCTTCGCCATCGCGCGGAGCCTGGGAATGGCGGGCGCGGAGGTCGTGGTCAACGACCTGTCGGCAGAGGCCTGCGACGCCGCTTGCGCACGCTTGGCGGAGGACGGCATCAAGGCCCGCGGCGCCGCGTTCGATGTGGCCGACGGCGAGGCGGTCGCCGCCGCCGTCGCCCGGCTGGAGGCCGTGGGATTGGCCATCGACGTGCTGGTCAGCAACGCCGGCAACCAAAACCGCAAACCTGTGGTGGAGATGAGCCCCGCCGAGTGGCAGGCGTTGCAGAACGTGCATGTCAACGGCGCGTTCCATTGCGCCCGCGCCGTCTTGCCCGGGATGGGCAAGCGCGGGTTCGGGCGCATCATCCTGATGTCGTCCGTGGCGGGGCAGGCGACCATGCCGAACATCGCCGCCTACGCGACCGCCAAGGGCGCCATCGCCGCGTTCGCGCGGGCGCTGGCGGTGGAATACGGCGCCAGCGGCGTGACCTGCAACGCGCTTGCGCCGGGTTTCGTCCGCACGGATTTCACGCAGGGGCTGCAGGACAATCCGCAGTTCCAGTCGTTCCTGTCGACCGCCGTGCCGACCGGGCGCTGGGCCGCGCCGGAAGACATCGCGCCCGCTGTGGTGTATCTGGCGTCGCCGGGCGCGTCGTTCGTCAACGGGCATGTCCTGGCGATCGACGGCGGCCTGTTGGCCCGCATGTAGGAGCGCCGCCATGAGCACCCAAGCGGTTCTGTCCGCGCAGGGGCTGGTCAAGCGGTTCGGCGGCTTCAATGCCGTCGACGGCGTGACCCTCGCCCTGCAAGAAGGCTCCATCCACGCATTGATCGGCCCCAATGGCGCCGGCAAGACCACCTGCTTCAATCTGCTGACCAAATTCCTGGCGCCCGACGCAGGCGTCATCCATTACCGCGGGCGCGATATCACCTCGCTGGCCCCGGAGCAGATCGCGCGGCTGGGCATCGTCCGCTCGTTCCAGATCTCCGCCGTCTTCCTCGGCCTGACCGTGTTGCAGAACATGCGCGTGGCCCTGATGCGCCAGCATGGCGACGGCCTGCGTTTCTGGCGCAGCCGGCGCAGCGTCGACCGCCTGAACGGCCGCGCGATGGAATTGCTGGACGCGGTCGGCCTGGCGGCGCTGGCGGACAGCACTGCCGCGCTGCTGCCCTACGGCCGCAAGCGCGCGCTGGAAATCGCCATGACGCTGGCGCTGGAACCCGAGGTCATGCTGCTGGACGAGCCCATGGCGGGGCTGGGCCAGGAAGACGTCGCCCGCATCGCCGCGCTGATCCGGCGCGTGTCGGTGAACCGCAGCATCCTCATGGTCGAGCACAACCTGTCAGTGGTGGCCGACCTGTCCGACACCATCACCGTGCTCGCGCGCGGCGCGGTGCTGGCGCAGGGCGATTACGCGGCCGTCTCCCGCGACGAGCGGGTCATCACCGCCTACATGGGCTCCGACGAGGAGGCGCACTGAGATGCTGTCGATCAAAGACCTCAACGCCTGGTATGGCGAGTCCCATGTGCTGCACGGCGTGGACATCGACGTGAACCGGGGCGAACTCGTCACCATCCTGGGCCGCAACGGCGCGGGCAAGACCACGACGCTGCGCGCCGTCATGGGCATCCTTGACAAGCGGCGCGGTTCCATCCGGTTGAACGGGCAAGAAACGGTAGGCATGGCGCCGCACCGCATTCCGCGCCTGGGCGTGGTGTATTGCCCCGAGGAACGCGCGGTGTTCCGTAGCCTGAACGTGACCGAAAACCTGATGCTGCCGCCGCGCCTGGCCGCCGGCGGCATGTCGCTGGACGAGATCTACAGGCTGTTCCCGAACTTGCGCGAACGCAGCGCCAGCTCGGGCGGCAACCTGTCCGGCGGCGAGCAGCAGATGCTGGCCATTGCGCGCATCCTGCGCACGGGGGCCCAGCTGATCCTGCTGGACGAGCCCACCGAAGGGCTGGCACCCGTCATCGTGCAGCAGATCGGGCAGGCCATCCGCACCTTGAAGGAGCGGGGCTTCACCATCGTGCTGGTCGAGCAGAACTTCCGCTTCGCGACCAAGGTGGCCGACCGCCATTACGTCATGGAGCACGGCTGCGTGGTCGACCAGCTGTCGGCGGATGAGGCGCGCCGCGATCCCGCCCGGATCGCACGCCGCCTGGGCGTCTGAGAGGAGAATGCCTGTGTTCGAAATTTTCGGTGTGCCGTCCACGGCGCTGTTCGGCCAACTGCTGCTTGGCCTGATCAACGGGTCGTTCTACGCCTTGCTCTCGATCGGCCTGGCGGTGATCTTCGGCCTGTTGAACATCATCAACTTCGCCCATGGCGCGCAGTACACGGCGGGCGCGTTCCTGGCCTGGATGCTGCTGAACTACCTGGGGATGAACTACTGGGCCGCGCTGGTGCTGGTGCCGCTCATCATGGCGGTGTTCGCCATCGTGACCGAGCGCCTGCTGATCTCGCGCACGTACCGCATGGACCACCTGTACGGGCTGCTGCTGACTTTCGGCATCGCCCTGCTGATCGAGGGCGGCCTGCGCCAGGCCTACGGCGTGTCGGGCCTGCCCTACATCATCCCCAAGGCGCTGACCGGCGGTGTCAACCTGGGCTTCATGTTCCTGCCCTGGTACCGCGGCTGGGCCGTGGCGGTGTCGCTGGTGCTGTGCCTGGCCGTCTGGGTGCTGATCGAGAAGACGCGGGTGGGCGCGATGCTGCGCGCGGCCACGGAGAATCCCACGATCGTGCGCTCGTTCGGCATCAACGTGCCGCTGCTGATCACGCTGACCTATGCGCTGGGGGTGGCGCTGGCGTCGGTGGCCGGCGTGATCGCGGCGCCCATCTACCAGGTCAGCCCGATGATGGGATCGAACCTGGTGGTGGTCGTGTTCGCGGTGGTGGTCATTGGCGGCATGGGCTCGATCATGGGCGCCATCGTCAGCGGCTTCGGGCTGGGCATCATCGAAGGCCTGACCAAGGTGTTCTATCCCGAGGCCGCCAACCTGGCGATCTTCATCATCATGGTGCTGGTGCTGCTGTGCAAGCCGGCGGGGCTGTTCGGCAAGCCCTTGCAGGTGCAGAACGTGCTGGCCGCGGAAGCGACGCGCCAGCCCGTGCAACTGAGCCGGCGCGCCATGCGCGTGTCGATGGCGGCGCTGGCGGTGGTGGCGCTGATCGCGCCCTGGTTCGTCTATCCCACGTTCCTGATGAAGGTGCTGTGCTTCGCCCTGTTCGCGGCGGCGTTCAACCTGCTGGTGGGCTATGTGGGCCTGCTGTCGTTCGGCCATGCGGCATTCTTCGGCGCCGCGGCATACGCCACGGGCATCGTCATGAAGCTGTTCGGCGCCACGCCGGAACTCGGCCTGCTGGCCGGCGTGGTCACGGGCGGCCTGCTGGGTCTGCTGTTCGGCGCCATCGCGATCCGCCGCCAGGGCATCTACTTCGCGATGATCACGCTGGCGCTGTCGCAGCTGGTCTATTTCATCGCGGTGCAGGTGGGCTTCACGGGGGGCGAGGACGGCCTGCAGAGCGTGCCGCGCGGCAAGCTGTTCGGCCTGTTCGACCTGGAAAGCGTGATGCCGATGTATTACTTCACGCTGGCCGTGTTCGCGCTGGGCTACGCCTTCGTGCTGCGCGTGCTGAATTCGCCGTTCGGCGAAGTGATCCGTTCGGTGCGCGACAACGAGCAGCGCGCCCGGTCGCTGGGCTATTCCACGTCGCGCTACAAGCTGATCGCCTTCACGCTGTCGGCGTCCGTGGCCGGGTTGGCGGGCGGGCTGAAGGTGCTGGTGTTCGGCGTGGCCTCGCTGACCGACGTGCATTGGCATGCGAACGGCGAGGTCGTGCTGATGGCGTTGCTGGGCGGCATTGGCACGGTGTTCGGGCCGCTGGCCGGAGCGCTCACCTTCGTGTCGCTGCAGAACTACCTGGCGCCGCTGGGGTCCTGGGTGCTGATCGTCCAGGGCGCGATCTTCGTCTTGTGCGTGCTGCTGTTGCGAGACGGCATCATGGGGCTGGTGTCGCGCGCCTGGCTGGCCGCGACCCGCGTGAAAAAGGAGTCCTGATGTTCCTGCATGTCGTGATGTTGCAACTGTCGGCCGCGGCCGATGCGGATTTCCATGGGCGGGTAGCGGGGTATTGCGACCGGATCCTGGCGGAATGCGACGGGGTGTCGGGGTACGCGTTCCGGCCCAACCAGGCCGCCCGCGCCGACGGTCTGACCCATGCGGTCGTCGCCGCCTTCGCGGACGGCGCGGCGCATGACCGCTATCAGGTGTCCGCCGCGCACCAGGAGATGAAGGCCTACATGGCGGATTTCATCGAACGCCTGGTGGTGTTCGATGGGGATATCCCTACGTTTTCCTGAACGCGCAAGGGGCGCGCCTTGCGCCCGGGAAAGCGATAAACTCGCGGATGATTTTTGATATCCGGGCCGCCCCAGGATAAAGCTGCCCGCCTCACGTATTTGTCATAGGTTGATCGCTCATGGACTACGTACTACCTCCCCAGCCGCCCGTCGCGGTCCCCGTCGCCGGCAGCGCCGCGCTTTTTCCGGTCCGCCGCGTGTACTGCGTCGGCCGCAATTACGCCGAACATGCCAAGGAAATGGGTTTCACGGGCCGTGAAGACCCCTTCTTCTTCTGCAAGCCGGCCGATGCCGTGCTGAGCGTGGCTGACGGCGAAACCGGCAAGATGGCCTATCCGCCCAAGACCTCCAACCTGCACTACGAGATGGAACTGGTCGTGGTGCTGGGCAAGGGCGGCCGCGATATCCCGGTCGAAGAAGCCAATGACTGCGTGTGGGGCTATGCGCTGGGCCTGGACATGACCCGCCGCGACTTGCAGGGCGAAATGAAGAAGCAGGGCCGCCCCTGGGAAATCGGCAAAGCGTTCGACGAATCCGCCCCGATGGGCCCGATCCACCCGCGCAGCGTCGTCGGCACGCTGGACAAGGGCGCGATCTGGCTGGACGTGAACGGCCAGCGCAAGCAGTCCAGCGACATTTCGCAGATGCTGTGGAACATCCCGGAAAGCATCTCGTACCTGTCGGGTCTGTTCGAACTGCAGCCGGGCGACATCATCTTCACGGGCACCCCCGAAGGCGTGGGCGCGGTCGTGCAGGGCGATGTGATCACCGGCGGCGTGGAAGGCCTGGGCGAACTGCGCGTGCAGATCGCCTGATTCCGGCACCGTTTTCTTTCATCTTGTTCAGGAGTTCCAGCATGCGCGGCAAGATCGTGCTGACCGCCTTTGTCGTGTTCGGGTTCGTGCTCGCCGGTTGCAATACCGTCGCCGGCATGGGCAAGGACATGTCGCGGGCCGGCAATGCCATCACCAACGCGGCCGACAAGTAACCGTCGGCCCCGTTGCCCAGGCAAGAAAAAGCCCCTTGAGCGATCAAGGGGCTTTTTCCATACTTGACCGCGGATGCCCTACAGCACATCCCCCGCGTAGTCGGCCAGGCGGGAACGTTCGCCGCGCTGCAGCGTGACGTGCCCCGAGTGCGGCCAGCCCTTGAAGCGGTCGACGACGAACGTCAGGCCCGAACTGCCTTCGGTCAGATACGGCGTATCGATCTGGGCGACGTTGCCCAGGCAGATCACCTTGGTGCCGGGGCCCGCGCGGGTCACCAGCGTCTTCATCTGCTTGGGCGTCAGGTTCTGCGCTTCGTCGATGATCAGGTACTTGTTCAGGAACGTGCGGCCGCGCATGAAGTTCAGCGACTTCACCTTGATGCGCGAACGGATCAGGTCCATGGTGGCGGCGCGGCCCCAGTCCCCGTTGCCCTCGCCGTCGCCCATGTTCAGCACGTCCAGGTTGTCTTCCAGCGCGCCCATCCACGGCAGCATCTTCTCTTCTTCCGTGCCGGGCAGGAAACCGATGTCTTCACCGACGGGCACCGTGACGCGCGTCATGATGATCTCGGTGTAGCGCTTGGTCTCCAGCACCTGCGTGATGCCCGCGGCCAGCGCCAGCAGCGTCTTGCCCGTGCCTGCCTGGCCCAGCAGCGACACGAAGTCGCATTCCGGGTTCATCAGCAGGTTCATAGCGAAATTCTGCTCGCGGTTGCGCGCCGTGATGCCCCAGACGTTGTTCTTGCCGTGGGTGTAGTCGCGCAGGGTTGCCAGCACCGCCATCTTGCCGCTGACTTCGCGCACTTGCGCGTACAGCGGCATCTGGCCTTCGAAGTAGACGAACTGGTTGACGACGAACTGCGAGCACAGCGGGCCGTGGATGCGGTAGAAGGTGGTGCCGCCTTGCTGCCACGATTCCACGTCCTTGCCGTGCTTGTTCCAGAAGTCTTCGGGCAGCTGCATCACGCCCGAATACATCAGGTCCGAGTCTTCCAGGACGTGGTCGTTGAAGTAGTCTTCGGCGGCCATGCCCAGCGCGCGCGCCTTCAGGCGCATGTTGATGTCTTTCGACACCAGCACGACTTCGCGCTGCGGGTACTTTTCCTGCAAGGCCCGGACGACGCCCAGGATCTGGTTGTCGGCCTTGCCCATCGGCAGGTCGGAAGGCAGGGTGCTGTGGATGGCGGTCGTCTGGAACATCAGGCGTCCGGTGGCGTCCTTGTTGCCCAGCTTGGCCAGTTCCAGCCCTTCGTCCAGCTGCGTGGTGTCCTGCACCAGCGCGTCCAGCGAGCGGCTGACCTGGCGCGCGTTGCGCGCCACTTCCGACATGCCCTTCTTTTGGTGGTCCAGTTCTTCCAGCGTCATCATCGGCAGGAAGATGTCGTGCTCTTCGAACCGGAACAGCGAGCTGGGATCGTGCAGCAGCACGTTGGTGTCCAGCACGAACAGCTTGCGCGGCGCGTTCTGGGCACGCGGCTTGCCGCGCTTGGAG
>NZ_LZZS01000034.1 GCF_014170335.1 Achromobacter sp. UMC46 | reverse complement strand
TTGCCTACCCGCCCCGCAGCCATCCTGACCTTCCCCTCGGGCGAATCCGCCCGGGCGCAGGCCCGCACCACCAAGACTGCCGCTGCGCGGTCCAACACCTTAGCCGACCTTGCCGGCAACGACGAGAACGAGGACGAGATGCTCGTCCGGAATCTGCGCCTTGCGGGCCGGCGACGCCATGCCGTCGAGTTCAGGCTGGACGAGCATCTCGTCCTCGTTCTCGTCGTTGCCGGCAAGGTCGGCTAAGGTGTTGGACCGCGCAGCGGCAGTCTTGGTGGTGCGGGCCTGCGCCCGGGCGGATTCGCCCGAGGGGAAGGTCAGGATGGCTGCGGGGCGGGTAGGCAACTTCGGAAGCGGCATATGCGTCACTCTCCAGGGTGGGCCGGCAATAGCGCCTGACGGGTATTCCTGTACGGCTAACCGATGCTTTTTGCGGCCTGCAGGACTTCCTTGGCGTGGCCCGGGACCTTCACCCCGCGCCACTCCTGCACCAGCACGCCATAGGCATCGATCAAAAAGGTGCTGCGCTCGATGCCGCGCACCTGCTTGCCATACATATTCTTCTGCTTGATGACACCGAACAGATTGCACACGGTTTCGTCAGTGTCGGCGATGAGAGGGAAAGGAAGTTCGTACTTGGCCTTGAAGTTCTCATGCGATTTCAGCGAATCGCGCGAGATGCCGATGACCACCGCGCTGGCCGCCAGGAACTCGGCGTTCAGGTCGCGGAAATCCTGGCTTTCGGTCGTGCAGCCAGGCGTGTTGTCCTTGGGGTAGAAATACAGGATGACAGCGCGGCCCTGGCATTGTTCAAGGCTGATCGGACCAATGGTGCTTTCTGCGGTGAACTGCGGGGCGGGCTTGCCGATACTGGGCGTCATTTCTGGGGATCTCCGTTGGGAGGGATGAGGGCGACCACGACGCGGCGGCCCTCGGCCATCAGGATGTTGTAGGTGCGCGAGGCGGCATGGGTGTCCATGATTTCGACACCGATGCCCATGGCCAACAGGGGACGCAACACTTCTGGGCGCAGGAACTGTTGCCGGGCGCCCGTGCCGACCAGCAGCACTTCGGGCGCATTGGCCGGGCGGCTGGGCGTGGCTTCCGGTTCGTCCAGGAATGCCATGGGGTCGCGGACGGGCTCGGTCAAACCGGCCGCCTGGTGCAACAGGGGGGAGGTAATGTCGGCCGGCGACTCAACGGGCCATTCGGTCACTTCGCCTTCGGGGCCAAAGGCCACCGAGGAGGAAAAACGTACCTGGTTGACCTCGATATAACCCTCACCGTAAGCGGTGACAGTGTTCAGAGCGGCCGTCGCAGGATCGGTATGCAGCTTCAATAAAAACTCCGGCTTTGTGGCTTGATAATAGCGCATCAGGATGTACAGATGTTGCTCTGTATCCACTCGGGAAATGGGGGTTTTTCCGCTCCATTTGCCGCCTAGGCGTCCTTGCGCTAGATTACAGGGTTTTGCTGCACTGCAATCGTGTGCTGGCGCGGCTTTCAGCCCCTTTTCCATTCGCGCGACCGCGCCCTGGTTTTTTTGCCCAATTCGGCCCCTAAGGATTCCCATCATGAGGAAGTTCTCTCGCATTGAGCGTCTGCCCCCGTACGTTTTCAACATTACCGGCGAGCTCAAGATGGCGGCGCGCCGGCGGGGTGAAGACATCATCGACATGTCGATGGGCAATCCGGACGGGGCGACGCCCAAGCACATCGTGGACAAGATGGTGGAAGCCACCACGCGCCCCACGACCCACGGCTACTCGGTGTCCAAGGGCATCCCGCGCCTGCGCAAGGCGATCTGCGACTGGTATCAGCGCCGCTACGCGGTCGAGCTCGATCCGGATTCCGAAGCCATCGTCACCATCGGTTCCAAGGAAGGCCTGGCCCACTTGATGCTGGCCACGCTGGACCGCGGCGACACCGTGCTGGTGCCCAATCCCAGCTACCCGATCCACATCTACGGCGCCGTCATCGCCGGCGCCAACATCCGGTCCGTGCGCATGACGCCGGGCGTGGATTTCTTCGAAGAGCTGGAGCGCGCCGTGCGCGAGTCCATCCCGAAGCCTAAAATGATGGTGCTGGGTTTTCCCAGCAACCCGACTGCGCAGTGCGTGGACCTGTCGTTCTTCGAACGCGTGGTGGCGCTGGCCAAGGAACACGACATCCTCGTCGTGCACGACCTGGCCTACGCCGACATCACCTTCGACGGCTACGTGGCGCCTTCCATCATGCAAGTGCCCGGCGCGCGCGATGTCGCCGTCGAGTTCTTCACGATGAGCAAAAGCTACAACATGGCGGGCTGGCGCATCGGCTACATGGTCGGCAACCGCGACCTCGTCAACGCGCTCGCACGCATCAAGAGCTATCACGACTACGGTACGTTCACGCCGATCCAGGTGGCGTCCATCGCCGCCCTGGACGGCCCGCAGGATTGCGTGAACGAGATCGTGGCGCAGTACCAAAGCCGCCGCGACGTGCTTGCGCGCGGTCTGCACGAAGCAGGTTGGAATGTGGAGATTCCCAAGGCGTCCATGTATATCTGGGCGCAGATCCCCGAGCCCTACCGGGCGATGGGTTCTTTGGAATTTGCCAAGCGTGTCCTGTCGGATGCGAAAGTGGCCGTGTCCCCCGGGATCGGCTTCGGCGAGTATGGCGACGACTACGTACGCTTCGCTCTTATCGAAAACGAGCAGCGCACCCGCCAAGCGGTGCGCGGCATCAAAGATATGTTCCGCAAGGACGGATTGCTGAAATGAATACCCCCCTACGCTCACCCGTCTCGCATGGCCCCGAGGGCAGCGCGATGAATCCCATGAAGGTGGGCCTGCTCGGACTCGGCGTGGTTGGCGGCGGCACGTGGACCGTGCTGTCGCGCAACGCGGAAGAAATTGCACGCCGCGCCGGCCGCCGCATTGAAGTCACGCGCGCCGCTGTGCGCGATGTGGCCAAGGCGCGCGCCCGCGTGGGCGACTCGATTCTGGTCGACACCGACGTGCACGCGCTGGTTCGCGACCCCGAAATCGATATCGTCGTTGAGCTGATTGGCGGCGACACGCTGGCGTTGGAGCTGGTGATGGAAGCCATCGCCAACGGCAAGCATGTCGTCACCGCCAACAAGGCCCTGCTGGCCAAGCACGGCAACGAGATCTTCGCCGCCGCTTACGAGCGTGGCGTCATGGTCACGTTCGAAGCCGCGGTTGCCGGTGGCATCCCGATCATCAAGGCGATCCGCGAAGGCCTGACCGCCAACCGCATCCAGTGGGTGGCCGGCATCATCAACGGCACCACCAACTTCATCTTGTCTGAGATGCGTTCGCGCGGCCTGCCGTTTGCCGACGTGCTGGCCGAAGCCCAGCGCCTGGGCTACGCCGAAGCCGACCCGACGTTCGACGTGGAAGGTGTGGACGCCGCGCACAAGCTGACCCTGCTGGCCTCGCTGGCCTTCGGCGTGCCGGTGCAGTTCGACCGCGCCTACATCGAAGGCATCTCGAATTTGGCCGCCGAAGACATCGAGCACGCCGAACGCCTGGGCTACCGCATCAAGCTGCTGGGCATCACCAAGCGCCGCCCCGACGGCATCGAAATGCGCGTGCATCCGGCGCTGGTGCCGTCCGAGCGCCTGCTGGCCAACGTCGAAGGCGCGATGAACGCCGTGCTGGTCAAGGGCGACGCCGTCGGCCCCACGCTGTACTACGGCCAGGGCGCGGGCGAAGAGCCCACCGCCTCGGCCGTCGTCGCCGACCTGGTCGACGTCACCCGCCTGCACACCGCCGACCCGGGCAACCGCGTCCCGCACCTGGCGTTCCAGCCGGACGCCATGTCCGACACGCCGATCCTGCCGATCGAACTGGTCAGCACGTCGTACTACCTGCGCCTGCGGGTCGACGACCAGCCCGGCGTGCTGGCGGACATCGCCCGCATCCTGGCCGACCGCTCCATCTCGATCGGGTCGATGATCCAGCAGCCCTCGCACATCGGCGGCGCCGACATCATCTTCCTGACGCATGAAGCCGTGGAAGGCAACGTCAACCAAGCCATCGAGCGCATCGAGTCCTTGCCGTTTGTCCGGTCCAAGGTCACGCGGTTGCGCGTGGAGCACCTGACATGATGAGATCCCACCCCCGAAACGCCTTTGGCGCTTCCCCCTCAAGGGGGCGCCCCCTGCGGACCGGCAAAGCCGGCTCCGCGGCCGCCCGGTTGTGGGCAGCGCGGCGCATCGTGGAGCAAACACTATGAAATACATCTCGACTCGTGGCGGCATGAATGCCCTGGGGTTCTCCGACATCCTGCTGGAAGGCCTGGCGCCCGACGGCGGCCTGGCCATGCCGGAGCAATTGCCCCAGGTGTCCGAAGCGACGCTTGAATCGTGGCGTGGCCTGTCCTACGCGGACCTGGCGTTCGAGGTGCTGTCGCTGTTCGCCACCGACATCCCCGCGGACGACCTGCGCCGCCTGACGCGCGCCGCCTACACGCAAGAGATCTTCAACAGCGAAGACATCGTCCCGCTGCGTCCGCTGGATGGCGGCCTGTCGCTGCTGGGCCTGTCCGAAGGGCCGACGCTGGCCTTCAAGGACATGGCGATGCAGTTCCTGGGCCAGGTCTTCGAATACGTGCTGGCCAAGCGCGGCACCACGCTGAACATCGTGGGCGCCACCTCGGGCGACACCGGCTCGGCTGCCGAATACGCATTGCGCGGCAAGCAGGGCGTGGCGGTGTTCATGCTGTCGCCGCACGGCCGCATGAGCGCCTTCCAGCGCGCGCAGATGTATTCGCTGCAAGACGAGAACATCCACAACATCGCCGTGCACGGCGTGTTCGACGAAGCCCAGGACATCGTCAAGGCCCTGGCCGGCGATCTGGCATTCAAGACGAAGTACCGCCTGGGCGCGGTGAATTCCATCAACTGGGCGCGCATCGCCGCCCAGGTGGTGTACTACTTCCACGGCTGGCTCCGCGCGACGGACAAGCCGGGCCAGCAAGTGTCGTTCGCCGTGCCGTCGGGCAACTTCGGCAACATCCTGTCGGGCCACATCGCGCGCAGCATGGGCTTGCCGGTGCGCCGCCTGGTGCTGGCCACGAACGAGAACAACGTGCTGGAAGAGTTCTTCCGCACGGGCGTCTACCGTCCGCGTCCGGCCGAACAGACCTACGCAACTTCCAGCCCGTCGATGGACATCTCGCGCGCCTCCAACTTCGAACGCTTCGTGTTCGAGCTGGTGGGCCGCGACGCCGCCCGCGTGAAGGCCTTGTGGGCGGCGCTGGCCAAGGACGGCTCGTTCGACTTGTCCGACCTGAAGCCGCAGTTCGAATCGCGCTATGGCTTCGTGTCGGGCGCAAGTTCGCACGAAGACCGTCTGGCGACGATCCGTTCGGTCTACGAAGAGACCGGCGTGTTGGTCGACCCGCATACGGCCGATGGCGTGAAGGTCGCGCGTGAATTCATCGAGCCGGGCGTGCCCATGCTGGTGCTGGAAACCGCGTTGCCGGCGAAATTCTCCGAAACCATCGAAGAAGCGCTGGGCCGTCCGGCCACGCCGCCGGGCAACCTCGCGAATCTGGAGTCCCTGCCGCAGCGCGTGGAAGTCATGGATTGCAGCGAAACCGCCGTGCGCCGCTTCATCGAGGCCAACGCCAAGGTGTGATCGATGTAACGGCTTGCGCGTTCTGTAAGCGAGAAGAACCCCTTCCAGGTCCGCCTGCGAGGGGTTTTTTTACGATGTGGGATGCGGAGATTACGTTCTCATGCATTTTGGCCACAACCCGACACGGATTCGGGGCCGGATTGCCGATACAGTGGATCCACATTCACACTTGGAGAACACGCCCATGAACCTGAAGACCATGACGTTGGCCCTGGTGGTGACCGGAGTTGGGGTGCTGGCCGGATGCTCGTCGCCCTCGGTCATTCAGCAACGGGACGGGACCTCGACCGTGACGCCCGACACGCCGTCTTACGACAAGAAGTCCGGCATGTATGAATACGACAAGGACGGCAAGAAGGTCCAGATCAACAAGGACGACGTGAAGTCCATCGAAGAGGTCAAATGACCGCCGCCGCCGCGCCTTGCGCGCGATGAAAAAAAGCCCCTTGAGCGATCAAGGGGCTTTTCATTTCCGGGGAAGGATTACTTCGCCGCTTCTTCCGCGTGATAGCGGCCCACGCGGTCGACTTCGTTCTTCGAGCCCAGGATCACGCTGACGCGCTGGTGCAGCTTGTCCGGCTGGATCGCCATGATGCGCTGTTCGCCGTTGATCGACGCGCCGCCGGCCTGTTCGACCAGGAAGCTCATGGGGTTGGCTTCATACATCAGGCGCAGCTTGCCGGCCTTGCCGGGTTCGCGCGCGTCCCAGGGGTACATGAAGATGCCGCCGCGGGTCAGGATGCGATGCACGTCCGCCACCATCGAGGCGATCCAGCGCATGTTGTAGTCCTTGCCCAGCGGACCGGTCGTGCCGGCCAGGCAGTCGTCGACGTAGCGCTTGACCGGGGGAGCCCAGTGGCGCATGTTCGACATGTTGATCGCGAATTCCTTGGTGTCTTCCGGCACCCGGATGTTCTCGTGCGTCAACACCCACGAACCCATCTCGCGGTCCAGCGTGAAGCCCACGACGCCATTGCCGATGGTCAGCACCAGCATCGTCTGCGGGCCATAGACGGCGTAGCCGGCCACGACCTGCTTGTCGCCCGGCTGCAGGAAATCCTGCTCGCACACGGGGGCGCCCGACACGTCGTGCGGGGCATGCAGCACCGAGAAGATCGTGCCGATGGAGACGTTGACGTCGATGTTCGACGAGCCGTCCAGGGGATCGAACAGCAGCAGGTATTCGCCCTTCGGGTAGCGGTTCGGAATCAGGTGGATGGTTTCCATCTCTTCCGAGGCCATGGCCGCCAGGTGGCCGCCCCATTCGTTGGCTTCCAGCAGGATCTCGTTGGACAGCACGTCCAGCTTCTTCTGCACTTCGCCCTGGACGTTTTCGCTTTCCAGGCTGCCCAGCACGCCGCCCAGGGCGCCCTTGCTGACGGCATGGCTGATGGCCTTGCAGGCGCGCGCGACCACTTCGATGAGCAGTCGCACTTCCGGCGCGAGGGCTTGGGCGGAGCGCTGTTGCTCCACCAGGTATTGAGTCAGTGTTTTACGTTTCAAAAAGGTCTCCCTATGCTGCGAATTCTAAAGCCTTGGATACGATTTCCTGCACGTTGCGCGACAGGCCTTCGTGGGCGCGCACGCGTTGCAGGGCGGCCTGCATGGGCGTGCGCAGGGCCGGCACGAAGCGCGACCAGTTGTCCAGCGCGCGTGCCAGGCGCGCCGCGATTTCCGGATTCAGCGCATCAAGCGCCAGCACTTGCTCGGCCCAGAAGGCATAGCCCGTGCCGTCCGGGTGGTGCATGCCGCGTGCGTTGTTCAGGCAGAACTGGAAAATCAGGGCGCGCGCCCGGTTCGGGTTGCGCAACGTGAATGCCGGATGCGTCATCAGTTCGCGCGCGGTCTGCACCGTGGTCGAACGGGCCGCGGCCTGCAGGGCGAACCACTTGTCCACCACCAGCGGGTTGTCGCGCCATTTGTCGTAGAACGCGGCCAGCGCTTGCTGCGGGAAATCGCCCTGGCCGTAGTTGATCAGGGCGGACAGCGCGGCCATGCTGTCCGTCATATTGCCGGCGCGCTCGTATTGCTGCTCGGCCAGGCGCTGGGCGTCGTGTTCGCCCGCCGCCAACAGATGGCTCAGCGCCAGGTTCTTCAGCGCGCGCATGCCGGCCGGCACCGGGGCCGGGCTGTACTCGCCCGGCGTCTGGTTCTGTTCGAACGCCTGGCGGAATTCGGCGGCAAGCTGGCGGCCGAGTTCGGCACGCAGGAAGTCGCGGGCCACGGCCAGCGCGGGCGGGTCCACGGCCTGCATGCGCTCGGCCAGGGTCTTCTCCGACGGCAGCGCCAGCGCGCGGGCGCGGTAGGCGGCGTCGATGGCCGGGTCGGTCAGCAGCGCGCGCCACGCGTCGATGAAGGCGGCGTCGGCATGCAGCGTGCGGCCGGCCTGGCGGGCTTCGGCCAGCGCCAGGATCTGGCGGGTGGCCAGTTCCTGGCCGGCTTCCCAACGCGCGAACGGATTGCCGTCGTGCGCGGACAGCAGGGCCAGTTCCTCATCGCTCCAGTCGTAGTCCACGATGACAGGGGCCGAGAAATCACGCAGCAGCGAAGGCACCGGGCGCTCGGCGATGTCGTCGAACACCCATTGCTGGCTTTGCGTCGTCAGTTCCAGCAGCGCCGTGTCGTGGACGGCGCCGTCCAGCCGCAAGCGCAGGGCGCGGCCGTCGCGGTCCAGCAGGCCGATCGCGAACGGGATGTGGTACGGCGCCTTGACGTAGTCGGCGCCGGCCTTTTTCTCGACGCCCACCGGTTGGCAGTCCTGGGTCAGCGTGACCGTGCAGCGGCGCGTGGCGGCGTCGTGCTCCAGCGCGACGGCGACGCGCGGCGTGCCCGCCTGGCGGTACCAGCGGCGGAACACCGACAGGTCGCGGCCTGGGTGCTGGCCCACATAGACCGATTCCATGGCGGCGACGAAGTCATCGCAAGTCACGGCCTGGCCGTCGTGGCGGCGGAAATACTCGTCCATGCCGGCGCGGAAACCTTCCTCGCCCAACAGGGTGTGCTGCATGCGGATGACTTCGGCGCCTTTCTCATACACGGTGGCCGTGTAGAAATTGCCGATTTCCTGATAGCTCTCGGGCCGGATGGGGTGGGCCATCGGGCCCGCATCTTCCGGGAACTGGGCGGCGCGCAGCGCCACCACGTCGTCGATGCGCTTGACCGCTCGGGCGCTGGCCGCCGCAGTCGCGTCCATGTCTTGCGCCATCATGTCCGCGCTGAATTCCTGGTCGCGGAAGACCGTCAGGCCTTCTTTCAGGCTCAGCTGGAACCAGTCGCGGCAGGTGACGCGGTTGCCGGTCCAGTTATGGAAGTACTCGTGGCCGATGACGGACTCGATGCCCTCGTAGTTGGCGTCGGTGGCGGTGTCGGGGTCGGCCAGCACGTAGGCGGCGTTGAAGATGTTCAGGCCCTTGTTCTCCATCGCGCCCATGTTGAAGTCGTGGACGGCCACGATCATGAAGCGGTCCAGGTCCAGCTCCAGGCCGAAGCGGGTCTCGTCCCAACGCAGCGCGCGCACCAGCGAATCCAGCGCCCATTCCGTCTTGGTTTCAGAGCCCGGGTCGCTATAGACCTGTAGCAGCACGTCGCGGCCGCTGGCCGTCGTGACCGTGGTTTCGCGGTGGGTCAGGTTGCCCGCGACCAGCGCGAACAAGTAGCAGGGCTTGGGGAACGGGTCTTCCCATTCGACCTCATTGCGGCCGTCGGGCAATTGGCGCGAAGCCATCAGGTTGCCGTTGGACAGCAGCACGGGATATTCAGGGGCGGCGCGCAGGGTCACGCGATAGCGCGACATGACATCGGGTCGGTCGGCGAACCAGGTGATGCGGCGGAAGCCTTCGGCTTCGCATTGGGTGAAAAAGTTGCCGCCCGAGACGTACAGGCCCATTAGCGTGGAATTGGCCGACGGCTTGCAGCGGCTGACGATCTCGACCGTGGCCTCGGCCGGCAGGCCGTAGACCGCCAGGCTGTGGTCCGACAGGTGATAGCCGTCGGCGGCCAGCGCCGCGCCGTTGACGCCTACCGAAACGAGTTCCAGGTCTTCGCCATCCAGGATCAAGGCGGCGTCGGCGCTGGCGCCGGGTTTGCGTTGCACGCGCATGGTGCACCGCACCTCGGTGGCGTCGGGCGCCAGATCGAAGGCCAGGGCGACTTCAGGAATGTCGTACGGGTAGGGCTGGTAATCCTTGCGATAAACGGTAATGGGCGTGTCGGTGCGCATGGAGTGGCAGTCCTGATTGAACGAGGGTTCTATTGTAGTAGGTGGCCGCGACGGTTCGCTTGACGCTTGCAGGCTACGGCAAACTTTTTGCCTTGCGCCCTGTCAAAGCTCAGTATGATGGCGCCGTCGCGCGCTAGAGGAGTCGCAGAATGTCCAGGTTGTCCATGTTCAGTGTAGGCCGTTGGGCCGGTTTATTGGCTGTCGCGGGGGTACTGGCATTGACTGGATGCGCGGCGCCCTCGGTGTCCGCCCGGGTCACGTCGTTCCAGCAATGGCCGGCGGGCGTCGAAGGCCAGACTTATCAGTTTGTCGCGTCCGATCCCAACCAGGTCAATAATCTGGAATACCAGTCTTATCAGGACATGGTGCGCGCCGGCATCGGCGCGACCGGGCTGGTCGAGGCTCAACCGGGATCCAAGGGCCGCTTCGAGGTTTCATTCACCTATGGCACCAGCCAGACCCAGATCATGGTGCGGCGCCCCTATGATCCGTACTTTTATGGCGGCTATGGGTACGGCGGTTATTACGGTCCGCGTGCGTGGGGGCCCGGGTACGGTTACTGGGGGCCGGATTGGGTCGATGTGCCTATGGCCGTCCAGCGCAATACGCTCAGCCTGAAGATCCGCGATACCCAGCGCAACGGTGCCGAGGTATATCGTTCCAGCGCCTTCATACTCAGCCAGGGCGATGATTTTGTGCGCACGATGCCCTATCTGGTCCGTGCAATATTTGACAATTTTCCCGGAAATAATGGGGCCGAGCGCGAAATCGAATTCCCGCTTCGCTAAGTCCGCCGCCTTTTCGGCGGGTCCCTTAAATAAAATCGGCGCACCAGATTGGTGCGCCGATTTATTTGTTACTGCTGGATAGGTTTTATTCTTTGATAAGAAAACTGTCGCGTGTCGCGCCTGAAGCTTCTTCAGCGGCGAGCCAACGCGGGGCTTTGCCGCGGCCGCTCCAGGTTTCACCGGTTTGGGGGTGGCGATACTTCGGCGCAACTGCCCGCTTGGCGGCGGTGGCGGGGCGCCCGGCCGCGCCAGCCTTGCGTCGGCCGCCTGCGGCCGCGCGCACGGGCTTGCCTGTGCCATAAGCGGCGACGATCTCTTCCGGCGTGATGTCGTATTCACGCATGGAATTGATGATGGACGTGATCACGGGCTTGCGGCGCTTCGTTTGAAGGACTTCTGCCTTCTTTTGGAGCTTGTTGATTTCCTTTTCGATCTTTGCTTGCAGTGCTGCGTATGTTTCTCGGGCCATGGTTTATTCCTGATTATGGAACTGCTTTAATCGCCGGCAAAGTTATGTTTATTTGTTGTGCTTCGCATAATACAGAAGTTACGGCTTGACTTCTCTATTTTCGGACTAATTACTTTGTATCAAAAGGGTCGGAGAGCCTTTAGGCTTGCGGATGCGCGCAAGGAACAAGTATTGGGAAGAATATTCCCAAATTTGGGACAACTTGAAACAATCGACGTTTTGGTTCGAAAGGTGGACGAATGAGAGGCGATGGCCTCAACTTGGGGCATTTTTGTTTCGTATACCGAGCAGATCGGGGTGATTCGGTCTGACGGGAGGAGAGATTGAACCGGGTGTTTCCATTTAAAGGCCTGCATTTGCCGTGGGACTTTCAATGCCTCGATCTGATGACGAAAACATCCCTGGTCAGCCGTTTCGACCCGCCGTCATACATTTTGGCTTTCCCGCACTTTGAGAATGATAGGGAACTGAAACGAACCGAGCAGGCGCTCGGGTGACATAAATTTCTTGGTTGTATGACGAGTCTGCCGCATTTGACGTCCTTGTACGCCAAGGTGTTCCAAGGTGGGTGCAGCAGGCGGAGAAGCTGACGAAACTGTTATGTGGCGGAACAAAGTTTGGTCGCAATTGCTTAACTTGATACTCAATATTGCGCCCCCATCTGATTCACGTGTCGATAATGTCCATTTGGTTTTCCGGCCTGAGGCCCGACCCGGGCGCCGTGCGTCTTTTGGTGCGGGGCGGGACGCCGGCCCCTGGTCGGCGTTACGATACGGTCTTGAGCGTCAACGCAAGCGCGCGCGACCATGCCGCGCCGGCGCCCCCTGAATAGAGCCTATGAAAATCACTGATCCCGCTATTGCATCCCTTGCCACCGCCAAATCGCTGCTGCTGGACCCCTGGGGTCTGACTGAAGCGGACATGGCGCGCGCGCTGGGTGAAATCTTCACCCACAAGGTCGATTACGCCGACCTGTACTTCCAGTACACGCGCAGCGAGGGGTGGAGCCTGGAAGAGGGCATCGTCAAGACCGGCAGCTTCTCGATCAGCCAGGGCGTGGGCGTGCGCGCCGTCAGTGGCGAGAAGACCGCTTTCGCGTATTCCGATTCCCTGTCGGCAGATGCCTTGCTGTCATCGGCGCATGCCGTGCGCGGCATCGCGCGCCGCGGTGCGGGCAAGGTCAAGGTGGCGGCGCACCGCGAGGCCGAGATGGGCCGCAGCCTGTACGCGGACATCGATCCCGTGGCGACGTTGAGTGCACCGGAAAAGGTCGCGCTGCTTGAGCGCATCGAACGCATGGCGCGTGCGCGCGATCCCCACGTCATCCAGGTGATGGCGGGACTGGGCGCCGAATATGACGTCGTGCTGGTCGCGGGCAGCGATGGCCGCCTGGCCGCCGACGTGCGTCCGCTGGTGCGCCTGTCGCTGACCGTGATCGCCGAACGCAATGGCCGCCGCGAAATGGGCCATGCGGGTGGCGGCGGACGCCTGGGCCTGGCCTACTTCACTGACGAGATGCTGCAAAGCTATGTCGAGCGCGCCGTGCACGAAGCCATGGTGAACCTGGAAGCGCGTCCCGCGCCGGCCGGCGAGATGACGGTGGTGCTGGGTTCGGGCTGGCCCGGCATCCTGCTGCACGAAGCGGTGGGACACGGATTGGAAGGCGACTTCAACCGCAAGGGTTCCAGCGTGTTCTCCGGCCGTATCGGCGAACGCGTCGCTTCCAAGGGCGTGACCGTGGTGGATGACGGCACGCTGCCGGACCGCCGCGGCTCGCTCAACATCGACGACGAAGGCAACGCCACCCAGCGCAACGTGCTGATCGAAGACGGCATCCTGCGCGGCTACATGCAAGACACGCTGAACGCTCGCCTGATGAAGACGGCCGCCACCGGCAACGGCCGGCGCGAGTCCTTCGCGCACCTGCCCATGCCGCGCATGACCAACACCTACATGCTGGCGGGCGACAAGCCGGCCGAGGAAATCGTGTCGTCCGTGAAGCGCGGGCTGTACGCGGTGAACTTCGGCGGCGGCCAGGTCGACATCACCAGCGGCAAATTCGTGTTCTCGGCTTCCGAGGCCTACATGATCGAAGACGGCAAGGTGACCTATCCGGTCAAGGGCGCCACCCTGATCGGCAACGGCCCCGACGCCATGACCCGCGTCACGATGATCGGCAACGACCTCCAGCTGGATTCGGGCGTGGGCACCTGCGGCAAGGATGGCCAGAGCGTGCCGGTGGGCGTGGGCATGCCGACCGTGCGCATGGAAGGCCTGACGGTCGGCGGCACGGCCTGAGAGGATGCCCGGCCGTCGCGTCCCCCAAAAACGATGTGACGGTCCGAATAATCTGTGCTAGAGTCAATCCCCATGAAATTCGCGTCCCCCGCCTTTTATTTTTATTTTTATGGTTTTCTGAAGCCGCTGGCGGAGGAAGGGACGCGCTCAATCTGAAGTTTGGAAAGAATCCCCCCCAAAAAAGCCGCCAGCGAACTGGCGGCTTTTTTTGTGCCGCCAGGATCGGGAAAGACCGTTCGGGATGGACCCCGTTGGCGGGCAACCCAGGAGCAGTACCGTGTCACACAATACCGACGACCTTCGTATCCGAGAAATCAAGGAACTGAATCCGCCCGCGCACGTGATGCGCGAGTTCGCGTGCACGAAGGAGGCGTCCGATACCGTATTCGCCGCCCGCCAGGGCATGCACCGCATCCTGCACGGCATGGACGACCGCATGATCGTCGTGATCGGGCCGTGTTCGATCCATGACACGCGGGCCGCCATCGAATACGCGAAGCGCCTGAAGCCGGTGCGCGACCGGCTGAGCGCCGACCTGGAAATCGTGATGCGCGTGTACTTCGAAAAGCCGCGCACCACGGTGGGCTGGAAGGGCCTGATCAACGACCCGGACCTGGACGGCAGCTTCGACATCAACAAGGGCGTGCGCGTGGCCCGCGAGTTGCTGCTGGACATCAACAGCCTGGGGTTGCCGGCGGGCTGCGAGTTCCTGGACATGATTACCCCGCAATACATCGCGGATCTGGTCTCCTGGGGGGCGATCGGGGCACGGACGACGGAAAGCCAGGTGCATCGCGAACTGGCCTCGGGATTGTCGTGTCCGGTGGGATTCAAGAACGGCACGGACGGCAACGTGAAGATCGCGGTCGACGCCATCAAGGCCGCGTCGCAGCCGCACCATTTCCTGTCGGTGACCAAGGGCGGGCATTCGGCGATCGTGTCGACGGCCGGCAACGAAGACTGCCACGTCATCCTGCGCGGCGGCAAAACGCCGAACTATGACGCCGCCAGCGTGGACGCCGCCTGCCAGGACGTGTCCAAGGCAGGCCTGGCCCAACGCATCATGGTGGACGCCAGCCACGCCAACAGCAGCAAGGACCCCGAGAACCAGCCGCGGGTGATCGAGGACGTGGCGCGCCAGATGGAAGCGGGCGACGCGCGCCTGGTCGGCGTCATGGTCGAAAGCCACTTGCTGGGCGGGCGCCAGGACATGGTGCCTGGCAAGCCGCTGGTCTACGGCCAGAGCATCACCGACGGCTGCATCGATTGGGATGCGTCGGTGGCCGTGCTGGACCGTCTGGCGCATGCTGTGCGCGAGCGCCGTCGGGTCGCGCTGACCTCCGGCAAATAAAGCCCGTGTCCGCGCCGCTCGTCGCCTGCCTGGGGCGGTGTGCGGCGCAGCACGCGCGGCGGCGTAGAATATTCGGTTACCGAACCCCGAGAACACGCTGATCATGAATGCTCCCTTGCACGCTGAAACGTTGCGCCGCCCGGTGCCGGCCGCCTGTCTGGATGCCTTGCGCGCGCGCTTTGGCGACCGCCTGTCCGAGTCCTCCGCCGTGTGCGAACACCATGGCCGCGACGAATCGCCGTATCCGCCCATGCTGCCGGACGCCGTCGTTTTCGCGCACACCACCGAAGAGGTGGCCGAGATCGCCAAGCTGTGCAATGCGCATCGTGTTCCGTTGATTCCCTATGGCGCGGGCTCTTCGCTGGAAGGCCACGTCCTGGCGATCCAGGGCGGCATCAGCCTGGACCTGTCGCAGATGAACAAGGTGCTGGCGATCAACGCCGAAGACCTGACCGCCAGCGTGCAGGCGGGCGTGCTGCGCAAGCAGCTGAATGAAGAAATCCGCAGCACCGGCCTGTTCTTCCCGATCGATCCGGGCGCTGATGCCAGCCTGGGCGGCATGGCCGCCACGCGGGCCTCGGGCACCAACGCCGTGCGCTACGGCACCATGCGCGAAAACGTCATGTCGCTGACGGTGGTGACGGCCGACGGCCGCATCATCCGCACGGCGGGCCGCGCGCGCAAATCGTCGGCAGGCTACGACCTGACGCGCATTTTCGTCGGCAGCGAAGGCACGCTCGGCATCATCACGGAAGTGACGGTGCGCCTGTATCCGCAGCCCGAGGCCGTGTCCGCCGCGGTCTGCAATTTCCCCACGCTGGACGATGCGGTCCAGAGCGTGATCGAGATCATCCAGATGGGCGTGCCGATCGCGCGCGTCGAATTCATGGATGCCGCCAGCGTGCGGTCGGTCAACCAGTACAGCAAGCTTTCCTTGCGCGAAACGCCGTTGCTGGTGTTCGAGTTCCACGGCAGCCCGGCCGGCGTGCAGGAGCAGGCCGAAACGGTGCAGGCGATCACGGCCGAGCACGGCGGCATGGACTTCGAATGGGCCGAGCGCCCCGAAGACCGCAGCCGCCTCTGGACGGCCCGTCACAATGCCTACTTCGCCGGCCTGCAATTGCGGCCCGGCTGCCGCGCCAGCACCACCGATGTCTGCGTGCCGATCTCGCGGTTGGCGGATTGCGTGCGCGACACGGTCGAGGAACTGGACCGCGCGAGCTTCCCGTACACCATCGTCGGCCACGTCGGTGACGGCAACTTCCACGTGCTGATGCTGCTGGACGCCGATAATCCGAAGGAGTGGGAAGAGTCCGAAACGATCAACCACAATCTGGTGCGCCGCGCGATCGCCGCGGACGGCACCTGCACGGGTGAACACGGCGTGGGCCTGCACAAGATGCAGTTCATGGCCGAAGAGCACGGCGAAGACGCGCTGGACTTGATGCGCAGCCTGAAGCATGCGTTTGATCCGCACAACATCCTGAATCCGGGCAAGATCGTGTCCTGGTAAGCGCCGCGCGGCGACCGCGCCGCCCGCCACCCCTCAAGCCGACGGCATCGCCCGTCGGCTTTTTTTTTCGGACGTATTCAGGGAGGGCCGCCTGCCGAATTCCAGTGACACTCCTCCTCAAATCCTTTACTCATATTTTTCGTAGACAAATGTCCACATTGTGGATATTCAAGAGAGGCGTCTGCGGAAGATCCAAGAACGGGCGATGCCTCGGCAGAAGGCACGCCCTGAACCCAAGGAGACAAGGATGTTGATGAGACAAGGCTTGATGGCGGCCGGCCTGATCGTGGCCGGCCTGGCGGCAGCGCTGCCGGCGCATGCGCAGGCGGACAACTATCCGAACCAGCCGGTCACGCTGGTGGTGCCGTTCCAGCCGGGCGGCGGCACCGACGCCGTCGCGCGCACGTTCGCCAAGGTGTCCGCGCAATACTTCCCCAAAGGGATGGTGGTGTTGAACAAGGCCGGCGCCGGCGGCGCGGTGGGATGGAAGTACGTGCTGAACAGCAAGAACGACGGCCACACGCTGACCGTCGTCACGGCGGAATTCGTGATCCTGCCCCTGCTGGGCCTGTTCGACCATACCTACAAGGACTACACGCCGCTGGTGCAACTGAACGCCGATCCGGCAGCGATCGTGGTGCCGGTCGATTCGCCCTACAAGACCCTTGAGGAATTCATGGCGGCCGCCAGGAAGTCGCCGGCCGCGCTGAACGTCGGCACCTCGGGCACGGGGTCCATCTACGACGTCGCGCTGAGCGCCTTCGAGGTGAAGTCGGATACCCGCTTCACGCACATTCCGTTTCCCGGTTCCGGTCCGGCCCTGCTGAACCTGCTGGGCGGCCAGTTGGACGCCGTGGCGACCAGTCCCGCCGAGGCGTCCGAGTACGTGCGCGCCGGCAAGCTGCGCCTGCTGGTGCTGATGAGCGACAAGCGCGTGCCGGAATTCCCCGATGTGCCGACGGCCAAGGAGAAAGGCCTGGATGTGGCGTACGGCACCTGGCGCGGCATTGCCGGCCCGAAAGGCATGCCGCCGGCCACTGTGGCCAAGCTGAAGGAAGTGTTCGAGAAAGTGGCGCAGGACCCACAGCTGATTTCGGCGATCAAGGCCCAGAACCTGGGCTACGTCTATGCCGACGGCGACGCCTTCGAAAAGAAGATGGCAGCCGAGACCGCCGACTACGCGCAAGTCCTGAAAACCTTGAGCATCAAGTAAGCCATGAACCCGACCACCGCTGTGCCGACCCCCTACCGTTACCCCAACCCCAAGGAAGCGCTGCCCGACATCGTCGTGCCGCAGGTGATTCCGGAAGACGAGCGCGTCTGGGTCCCGCAAGCCGAGAACGTCTGGTTCCGGCCGCTCTGTCTGAACGTGTCGCAGGGGTACTGGATGAACCTGCTGCGCGTGCGCAAGTCGGGCGTGCTGAGCTGCCACCGTCATCCGCAGGCGGTGCACGGCTACGTCATCAAGGGGTCGTGGCGCTATCTGGAACACGACTGGGTCGCCCGCGAAGGCAGCTACGTCTTCGAGCCGCCAGGCGAAACCCACACCCTTTATGTGCCGGAAGACGTAGAGGAAATGATCACCATGTTCCAGGTCAACGGCGTCATGTACTACTGCGACAGCGAAGGCCGGCACACGGGCTATGAAGACGTGTTCACCAAGCTGGACATGTGCCGCAAGCACTACGAAAGCGTGGGGCTGGGGGCGGACTATGTCGATCAGTTCATCCGCTGAGGACGTCGCCATGAGTTTTCAGGCAGGGCTGTTCAACGACAAGATCGCCGTGGTCACGGGCGGCACGCAAGGGCTGGGCCGCGGCGTGGCCGAGGCGCTGGCGCGCCTGGGGGCGCGCGTGATCGCGGTGGGCTTGCCGTCCGCCGAGGCGCCGCCCGCAGGCGTCGAGGTGGCGACGCTGGACGTCACGCAGGCGGACGCGGTCGCGCAGTTTGCCGCCACGCTTTTGCACGTGGACATCCTGGTCAATTGCGCCGGCGTGATTTTCCGGCAAGAGGAATTCAAGCTGCCGGTGTTCGAACGCGTGCTGGACATCAACCTGACCGGCACCATGCGCGTGTGCGAAGCATTGCGGCCGCAGCTGGCGCGCGGCAAGGGGTGCATCGTCAATACGGCGTCGATGCTGAGCTTCTTCGGGGGAGGCCTGGTGCCGGCTTATAGCGCCAGCAAAGGCGGCGTGGCGCAATTGACCAAGTCGCTTGCCATCGCCTATGCCGAGGCAGGCATCCGGGTCAACGCCGTGGCGCCGGGTTGGATCGCGACGCCGTTGACGGAAGCCTTGCAGAAGGATCCGGCGCGCGCCTCGCGCATTCTGGAACGCACCCCGCTCAAGCGCTGGGGCACGCCGGACGACGTGGCGCAGGCGGTCATGTTTCTGTGTTCGCCGGCGTCGGCTTTCATGACCGGCGTGGTGATGCCGGTGGATGGCGGCTACATGGTAACCTGAGCCGCGCGCCGGCCCGCCGGCACGTTTTGTCACGGAAACCGTCCATGAATGCCCCCCGCGAGAAGTCTTCCCGCGCTGCCCGACCAGATGCCGCGCCGACCGCGTCGGCCGCGGCATCCGCGTCATCGCCCGCGCTTGGGGCAACGTCCGTCGCCGGCACCGCGTCCTTCTCCAAATTCATGCGGGTGCTCGACGCCATCGCGTTGGACGGCGATACCGCCTGGACGGTGAACGCATTGAGCGCCAGGCTGGGTTATCCGCGCCCGACGATCTACCGCATCGTCGAGGCGCTGATCGCCGAGCAATTGCTGGTGCCCAAACGCAACGGTCAGTCCTTCGGGCTGGGGCCGCGGCTGGTCAGCCTGGCCAGCCGCGCGCTGGAAAGTTCGGATATCCGGCAGTTGTGCAAAGACCACCTGTTCGACCTCAGGGCGCTGACGCAGGAAACCGTGCATCTGGCCGTGCCCGACCGGTCCGAAATGACTTATATCGACAAGCTGGAAAGCCCCAAGGCGGTGCGCATGAATTCGCGGCTGGGCAGCCGGGTCACGATGTATTCCAGTTCGGTCGGCAAGGCCTATCTGGCGCGACTGCCGCCCGACGAGCGTGATGCCGTGATCCAGACGCTGGAGTTCCTCGTCTTCACCGAGGCCACGTTGCGCACGCCACAGGCCTTGCACCGCGAGCTGGAACAGATTCGCCGGCAGGGATATGCGGAAGACCGCGAAGAGAACGAGAAGGACATTTTCTGCTTCGGTTGCGCGATCACCGACAAGCAGGGCGCGCCGGTGGCGTGCGTCAGCTTGAGCATCCCCGCGTTCCGCATGAGCGCCAATCGGACCGACAGCTATATCAAGCCGCTGGTCGACACCTGCGCGGCCATTTCCAGAAAACTGGCGGTGCTGGATTTTTCGGGATAAGCGCTGCGGCGGCTGCGGCTTTTCAACGACAAACGCCGTCTGGAATTACTGCTGGTTACGTGTGCGTAGCGGGACAGTCGATTGGATGCGGGTAAATCCCGGCCTGTTTTAAGGGACTGGTCGCGCTATTGTTGCGCTCATGAATTCACTGGTCGAAACCGGCCTGGCACAAGTGCAGGCGCCTTACTCGTTGCAGCAGCTTATCGAGGCGTTGTCGGCCGCGTTGCCCGCGCACTGCGTATTATTCCGCGAAGAAGACACGCGCCCCTACGAGTGCGACGGCTTGTCGCTGTATCGCGCGTTGCCTGCTGTCGTGGCGCTGCCGGAAACCGAAGAGCAGGTGCAGGCCGTCATGCGCATCTGCAAGCGCTTGAATGCGCCCATCGTCGCGCGCGGCGCCGGCACTGGCCTGTCGGGTGGCGCCATGCCGCACAGCCAGGGCGTGCTGCTGGGCCTGTCCAAGTTCAACCGCATCAAGCATATCGATCTGGCCAGCGCCACGGCGATCGTGCAGCCCGGCGTGCGCAATCTGGCCATTTCGGAAGCGGCTTCGCCTTACGGGCTGTACTACGCGCCCGACCCCTCCAGCCAGATCGCCTGTTCCATCGGCGGCAACGTCGCCGAAAATTCCGGCGGCGTGCATTGCCTGAAGTACGGACTGACTGTGCACAACGTGCTGCGGGTGCGGGTGGTCACGATCGACGGCGACGTCGTCGAGCTGGGTTCCGAAGCGCCGGATGCGCCGGGCCTGGACCTGCTGTCCGTCTTCATCGGTTCCGAGGGCATGCTGGGCGTGGTCACCGAAGTCACGGTCAAGCTCATTCCCAAGCCGGCTTGCGCGCAAGTCGTGATGGCCAGCTTTTCCAGCGTCGAGGCGGCCGGTAACGCGGTCACGCAAGTGATTGCGGCGGGCATGATTCCGGCTGGGCTGGAAATGATGGACCGCCGCGCCACGCACATGGTCGAACCCTTCGTGCGCGCCGGCTACGACATGGATGCGCAAGCAATCCTGCTGTGCGAATCCGACGGGACGCCTGAAGAAGTGGCGCACGAGATCGCCCGGATGGAAGCGGTGTTCCGCGCCGCCGGCGCGACACGCTGCCAGGTTTCCACATCCGAGGCCGAGCGCCTGAAGTTCTGGGCCGGCCGCAAGAACGCATTTCCGGCCGCGGGCCGGGTGTCGCCGGATTACTACTGCATGGACGGCACGATTCCGCGCCGCCATCTGGCGCGCGTGCTGGGCGCCATTGAACAGATGGAAGACGAATTCGGCTTGCGTTGCGCCAACGTGTTCCACGCGGGCGACGGCAATCTGCATCCGCTGATCCTGTTCGATTCGAACAAGCCGGACGAGGTGGAACGGGCCGAGAAATTCGGCGCTGCCATTCTCGAGCTGTGCGTGCAGGTAGGAGGGACCGTGACCGGAGAGCACGGTGTAGGTATGGAGAAAATAAATCAAATGTGCGTGCAATTCTCTCGAGAAGAACTCGACGCGTTCCTGGCGGTCAAGCGGGCGTTCGACCCGCCGTGCCTGCTGAATCCTGAAAAGGTCATTCCCACGCTGGCCCGCTGCGCCGAATACGGCAAGATGCATGTCCATGCGGGCGAGCTGCGCTTCCCCGATCTCGCCCGTTTCTAGGACCATTCCCCCATGGATTTCGTCCTGTCGGAATTGTGCGACCAGGTCATGACGGCCCGTGCCGGTCACAAACCGCTGTTTGTGATGGGCGGCGGCAGCAAGGCGTTTTATGGCAATTACCGCCCGGTAACGCCGCAAGATGGCCACTGCCTGCTGGACATGACGCCGTATCGCGGCATCGTCAGCTACCACCCGTCCGAACTGGTGGTGACGGTGCGCGCGGGCACGCCGCTGGCTGAACTGGAGGCGGCGCTGGCCGAAAATAGTCAGATGCTGGCCTTCGAGCCGCCGCATTTCGGTGCGTCCGCCACGGTGGGCGGCTGCGTGGCGGCGGGGCTGTCCGGCCCGCGCCGCATGAGCGCGGGCGCCTTGCGCGACTTCGTGCTGGGGACGCGCCTGCTGGATTCGGAAGGGCGCATCCTGTCGTTTGGCGGAGAAGTCATGAAGAACGTGGCCGGGTACGACGTGTCGCGCCTGCTGGCCGGTTCGCATGGCATTTTCGGCGCGCTGCTGGAGGTGTCGATGAAGGTCGTGCCGCGGCCGATGGAAGAACTGACGCTGGTCTTGCCCGCCACCCAGGCCCAGGCGCTGGCCAGCTTCGCGCTATGGCGCGGCAGGCCGCTGCCGATCTCGGCCACCAGTTGGACGGGCGGCGACGAGCACGCCGAGGGCGCGATGCACGTGCGCCTCTCGGGCGCGCCGCCGGCGATCGCCAGCGCGCGCCAGACGATCGGCGGCGATCCCTTGGACCCCGATGCCGCAGCGGTCTGGTGGCGCGCGTTGCGCGAGCAGACCCATGACTTCTTCGCGCCCGGCCAGCCCTTGTGGCGGCTGGCCTTGCCGCCCACGGCCGCCGTGCTGGGCGTGGGACCGACCCTGATCGAATGGGGCGGCGGGCAGCGCTGGCTGTCGGGGGCGCGCGACGCCGCCGAGCTGCGCGATGCCGCGGCGCGGCTGGGCGGCCATGCCACCTTGTTCCGCGCGGGCAACGGCCGTCCGCCGGCGGACGGCGTGTTCCATCCGCTGGCGCCCGGCATCGCATCGATCACGCGGCGCCTCAAGCAAGAGCTTGATCCGGCCGGCCTGTTCAACCCCGGCCGCCTGGTCCTGGAGCTATAGCGCATCATGCAAACCAACCTGGCATCCTGGGCGCGCGAGACCGATCTGGGCAAAGAGGCCGACGCGATCTTGCGGCGCTGCGTGCACTGCGGATTCTGCACGGCCACCTGTCCCACCTACCAAGTACTGGGCGACGAGCTGGACAGCCCGCGTGGCCGCATCTACCTGATCAAGCAGGTGCTGGAAGGCGCCGAGCCCACGCAGTCCACGCAGCAGCATCTGGACCGCTGCCTGACGTGCCGCAATTGCGAAACCACCTGCCCGTCGGGCGTCGAGTACGGCCATCTGATCGACATCGGCCGCAAGATCGTGGACGAGCGCGTGCCGCGATCCTGGGCCGAAAAGGCCAAGCGGAATTTCCTGCGCCGGGCCATGTTGTCGCCGATGTTCGCACCGGCGATGCGGGTGGGGCAGGCCGTGCGCGGCTTCTTGCCCGAGGCCCTCAAGCGCAAGGTGCCTGAACGCCGCGACGCGGGCGCGCTGCCTGCGGTCGCCGGTCACGCGCGGCAAGTGCTGATGCTGGCAGGCTGCGTGCAGCCGGCCATGATGCCCACCATCGACGCCGCCACCATCCGCGTGCTGGATGCCGTGGGCATCGGCGCGCGCATCGCGCCGGGCGCGGGTTGCTGCGGGGCGGTCAGCTTCCACCTGGACGCCCAGGACGCGGCGCTGGCGCAGATGCGCGCCAATGTCGACGCCTGGTGGCCGCTGGTCAAGGACGCGGGCGTCGAAGCCATCGTCATGAACGCGTCGGGGTGCGGCGCGATGGTGAAGGAATACGCACATCACCTGAAGCACGATCCGGCCTACGCCCAGAAGGCGGCGGATATCGTCGCGCTGGTCAAGGATGTGGCCGAGATCGTGGCGCCGCACGCCGAGCAATTGCGCGCGCGCTTGCCCGCCGGCACGCGCGCGGCGTTCCATCCGCCTTGCACCTTGCAGCACTGGCAGGGGCTGCGGCCGCTGTCGGAGCGGCTGTTGGCGGACTTGGGGTTCGACTTGCTGCCGTTCGCCGACCAGCACCTGTGCTGTGGCTCGGCGGGCGCGTATTCAGTGCTGAATCCGGAGATCGCGCTGGAACTGCGCGACCGCAAGCTGGGCGCCATCGCCGCTGGCGGACCAGATGTGATCCTGTCGGCCAACATCGGCTGCATCGGTCATCTGCAAAGCGGCACCGACACGCCGGTGCGGCATTGGGTGGAAGTCGTGGACGAACAACTGCGGAAGGCGGTTGCCGCGTAGCGGCAGGCACGCCCGCGAACGCCCCATGAGGGCATTCGCGGGCCGGCGGCGCTACTCCACCGCCTTGACCATGTCTTCCAGCACTTTCTTCGCGTCGCCGAACACCATCATCGTGCGGTCCATGTAGAACAGCTCATTGTCCAGGCCCGCATAGCCCGAGGCCATGGAACGCTTGTTCACGATCACAGTCCGGGCCTTGTAGGCCTCCAGGATGGGCATGCCGGCGATCGGGGACTTGGGGTCGTTCTTGGCAGCCGGGTTGACCACGTCGTTCGCGCCCAGCACCAGCACCACGTCGGTCTGGGCGAACTCGCTGTTGATGTCTTCCATCTCGAAGACCTGGTCGTAGGGCACTTCGGCCTCGGCCAGCAGCACGTTCATATGGCCGGGCATGCGGCCGGCAACGGGGTGGATGGCGTACTTGACCGTGACGCCGCGCTCGGTGAGCTTGGTGGCCAGTTCCTTCAACGCGTGCTGCGCGCGCGCCACCGCCAAGCCGTAGCCCGGCACGATGGTCACGCTTTCGGCATTGGTCATCAGGAAAGCGGCGTCGTCTGCGCTGCCCGACTTGACGCTGCGCTGCTGTCCATCGCCCGCATCCGCCGCGCCGCCCGTCTGACCGCCAAAGCCGCCCAGGATCACGTTGAAGAACGACCGGTTCATCGCCTTGCACATGATGTAGGACAGGATCGCGCCCGAAGACCCCACCAGCGAGCCGGCGATGATCAGCATCGGATTGTTCAGCGAGAAGCCGATGCCGGCGGCCGCCCAGCCCGAGTAGCTGTTCAGCATGGACACCACTACCGGCATGTCCGCGCCGCCGATCGGGATGATGATCAGCACGCCCAGAACGAAGGCGATCAGCGTCATGATGACGAACGGCGTCCAGTCCTGCGTGAGCATGAACCACACGCCGCAGCCCAGCATTGCCAGCGCCAGCGCCAGGTTCAGCATGTGCTGGCCCGGGAACACGACCGGCGCGCCCTGGAACAGCCGGAACTTGTACTTGCCCGACAGCTTGCCGAACGCGATGACTGAACCCGAGAACGTGATGGCGCCCACGAACGTGCCGATGAACAGCTCGAAGCGGTTGCCGGTGGGGATCATCGAGCCGGCCGCGACGATGCCGAACGCGTGGGGCTCGGCCACCACCGCGACGGCGATGGCCACCGCCGCCAGGCCGATCATGCTGTGCATGAAGGCGACCAGCTCCGGCATCTTCGTCATCTCGACGCGACGGGCCATCAGCGTGCCGACTGAGCCGCCGACCAAGAGGCCCAGCAGCACCCAGCCCAGGCCGATCGTGGCCGTGCCCGTGCGGGCCAGGCCGACGATGAGCGCCGCCGTGGTCAGCACGGCAATCGCCATGCCGGCCATGCCGAATGCGTTGCCCAGCCGCGAGGTGGTCGGATGCGACAGGCCCTTGAGCGCCTGGATGAAGCAGACCGAGGCGATCAGGTACAGCAGGGTGACGAGGTTGAGCGAGATCATTTCGCTTCCTCCTTGCCCGGCTTGCGATCCTTTTTCTTGAACATTTCAAGCATGCGCCGCGTGACAAGGAAGCCGCCGAACACATTCACCGCAGCCAGCGCCACGGCGAACACGCCCATGCCGCGCGCAAGGCCGCCTTCGGTCAGCGCGGCCGCCAGCATGGCGCCCACGATGATGATGGCCGAGATGGCGTTGGTGACCGCCATCAGCGGCGTGTGCAAGGCGGGCGTGACGTTCCACACGACGTGATAGCCGACATAGATGGCCAGCACGAAGATGATGAGGTTCATCAGGGTGGGGTTGATCGCTTCCATGTTCAGGTTCTCCGCAACACATTGCCGCCTTCGCACACCAGGCAGGCCGCCACGATTTCGTCGTCGCGCTGGATCGCCAGCGCGCCGTCCGCATTGATGATGAGCTTCAGGAAATCCTGGATGTTGCGCGCATAGAGCGCGGAGGCATCCGTGGCGACCAGGCCGGGCAGGTTGGTCAGCCCGATGATGGTCACGCCATGCTTTTCCACCACCAGGCCTTTTTCCGACAAGGGGCAGTTGCCGCCGCGCTCGACCGCCAGGTCCACCAGCACCGAACCCGGCTTCATGGCCGCAACCGTTTCCGCGGACACAAGCGTGGGGGCGGGCCGCCCGGGAATCAGCGCCGTGGTGATGACGAGGTCGGCCTGCTTGCAGCGTTCGGACACCAGCGCCGCTTGCCGCGCCATCCAGCTGGGCGGCATGGCGCGCGCATAGCCGCCCGTGCCTTGGGCGATCTCGCGTTCTTCGTCGGTTTCGAACGGCACGTCGATGAACTTGGCGCCCAGCGATTCGACCTGTTCGCGTGCGGCGGGGCGCACGTCAGAGGCTTCGACCACCGCACCCAGCCGCTTGGCCGTGGCGATGGCCTGCAAGCCGGCCACCCCGGTGCCCAGCACGACGGCGCGCGCGGCTTTCAAGGTGCCTGCGGCGGTCATCATCATGGGGATCAGGCGGCCGTAGTGGTGCGCGGCCAGCAGCACGGCCTTATAGCCGGCCAGGTTCGCCTGGGACGACAGCACGTCCAGACTTTGCGCACGGGTGATGCGCGGCGCGGCCTCGAGCGCGAACCCAACGAGGCCTGCCGCGGCCATCTGTTCCAGGCCTTCGGCGTCGAAGGGATCAAGCATGCCGATGACGGCCGCGCCCGATTTCATCTGGGGCAATTCTGCGGGAGAGGGCGCGCGAACCTTCAGGACAAGTTCCGCGCCCAGCGCATCCTGGGCGGAACCGAGCGTAGCGCCCGCGGCCTCATAGGCGTCATCCAGATAGCGGGCGGCGGTGCCGGCCCCACGCTCCACGACAACGGTGTGTTTGCCGCCTACGTACTTCTTGACGGTCTCCGGTGTTGCTGCGACACGGGTTTCCCCGTCTCGGGTCTCTTTTGGTATCCCGATGTGCATCGACGCCTCTCCTCGAAGGTTCGCCGTAGTTATACACGCTAATGCTGCCCCCAAGCTGCGCTCATTGCATTCGCTTGCTGCCCCCCACGGCGGCTGGCCTGCCTTGGGGTGGCCCTGTGGCGGGCGGGTGGGTTCTTTGGCAGGAGGGATGTTGTCGGCAAAAAAAAAAGCCCCATGGCGAACCATGGGGCTCGGGGTTTGCACCCCCACTTGCTCCGGCCAGTCTTACCACGCCGCTGGCCGGCACCTGCACGCAAACGTCCGGCGTCAGGCCGTCTGCGCGCGAGTCCAGTTGATCAGCGCGGCGGTGAGGTCGCGCAGATCGGCCTTCAGGCGGCCATAGTTTTCGGTCGGACGCAGCGTGACTTCATCCATGTACAGCTTGCGGTTGATTTCGATCTGCAGGCTGTGGCGGCCTTCTTCGGGGCGGCCGAAGGCGCGCACCAGTTCGACGCCCTTGTAGGGGTCGTTCACCGTGACGTTGTAGCCGCGTTCGCGCAGCCACGCCGCGATGAATTCGCGGAAGGCCGGATCGCTGGTGCTGCCGTCGCGGTCGCCCAACACGAAATCGGGGTGGACCAGGCCGGGGCGGTCGGTGGCGAAGGCGCCGGCGACGCTGGGCATGGAATGGCAGTTGATGTGCCAGACCTTGCCGAATTTCTTGTGGGCGGCGTCCAGCACCTGGCCCAGCGCGGCGTGATAGGGCTTCCAGCAGGCGTTGATGCGGTGGCGGACTTCTTCCACCGTCAGCTTGCGGTTGTACAGAGGGGTGCCGTCGTCCAGCATGCGCCAGATCAGGCCCTTGCCCAGCTTGACCTTGGGCGAGGCGTTGATGGCGTCGGGCCAGGCCGCATCCAGCAGTAGTTCGTCGATCTCGTCGGGCGCGCGGTTGGCGTCGATGTAGGCGCGCGGAAAACCGGCGGCGATCATCGGCACGCCCATGTCCATGGCGTCGCCCCACAGGTCGTCAACCCAGGTGTCCTCGGCAGTGCGCAGTGCGCCAAAGTCCACCGCGGCCGCGAAATCGGGAGGGTAGGCGGTGCCGCTGTGCGGGGAGTCCAGCACAAGCGGGGCCGAGGTTTCCGAATCCGGATATTGCTGCGGAAGGTCGAGCCGGTAAGACAGGGGTTGGGTAATTCGCATAGTGGGATATTGCGTTCGTGAATCGGAGGCCCCCGCCGCGCAAGCTTGCGCAGTGGGGGCCGAAGACCGCTTAGTCGATCTTCACGTTGGCTTCTTTGGCGATGCGCTTGTTCTTGGCGATTTCCGCCGAGATCTGCTTCGCGAAGTCAGCCGAGCTGTTGGCGGCGGGCTCGGCGCCCAGCGCTTCCAGGCGCGCCTTGACGTCGGCTTCGGCGCTGACCTTCTGCACGGCGGCGTTGAGCTTGGCCAGGATGGGTTCCGGCAGCTTGGCCGGGGCGACCAGACCGAACCAGGACGCGTCGTTCACGGCCGGCAGGCCGGCTTCGGCGAACGTGGGCACGTCGGGCAGGCTGGCGACGCGCTTGGGCGAGGCGACGGCCATGGCGATCAGACGGCCGGACTGCACGTGCGGCAGGGTGGAGGGCAGGTTGTCATACATGACGTCGACCTGGCCGGCCAGCGCGTCGTTCAGCGCCGGGCCGACGCCGCGGTAAGGCACGTGCATCAGATCGGTGCCCGAGGCCATCTTGAACAGTTCGCCCATCATGTGGGAGACCGAGCCGTTGCCGGCCGACGCGTACGTCAGTTTGCCCGGCTGGCTCTTGGCCAGCTTGATGAAGTCGGCCATGTTCTTGGCCGGCACCTTCGGGTTGATCGTCATGATGTTCGGCACGGCAGCCAGGTTCGAGATCGGCGTGAAGTCCTTTTCACCATCGAACGGCAGGTTCGGGTAAATGGCCGGGTTGATGCCGTGGGTGCTGACGGTGGCGATGCCCAGGACATAGCCGTCCGGCGCGCTGCTGGCGACGAAGGCGCTGCCGATCGAGCCGCCGGCGCCGCCGCGGTTTTCCACCACGACGGTCTGGCCCAGTTCCTTGCCCAGCTTGTCCGCGAACAGGCGGCCGACGATGTCGGTGGTGCCGCCGGGCGGGAAGGGGACGATCAGGCGGATGGGCTTGCTCGGATACGCGTCTTCAGCGTGCGCGATACCCGAGGTCAGCGGCATGGCCAGGGTCGCGGCAGCGACACACAGGCCCAGTACTACGTTACGGCGTTGCATGGATTCCCCTAATAAATGGAAAGCGGATGCGCAAAGGCAGACGCAAACGCGACGATTCTTTCCTGGCGAGGCGGTTTGCGCAAACGAAAGTTTCTCCGTAAGCTATGACTTTTTTTCATGCCTCTCTTTGGCCAGCATCGTTGGGACGTTACTTTCATGTAACTTTTCCGTTGATTTTCGGCCGGCTGGTGGCAGCGGAAATCCTCCGATCAAGCCCCGCTGGGGCGGGAGCCCCACGCTTCGTGGGGACGACACATGCGACGTTTCTGTCCCTCATTAACGGATCTACAGGCATTCGAGGTCGCGGCGCGCCATAGCAGCTTCACGCGTGCGGCCCAGGAATTGTGCGTGACGCAGGGCGCCGTCAGTAAACAGGTGAAACATCTGGAAGAGTTTGTCGGCGTCGAGCTATTCCTGCGGATCAGGCAAGGCCTGGTCCTGACCGAAGCCGGTCGCGGCTATCTGACCAAGATCCAGGCGGGCCTGGGCCAGATCGAAGCCGCCACCGTGGAGCTGATCGCGCACCAGGGGCAGGGCGGCACGCTCAACCTGACCTGTATGCCGACCTTCGGCGCGCGCTGGCTCATCCCGCGCTTGACGGCCTTCATGCGGCTGCGCCCGGACATCCACGTGGAATTCCTGCCGCACCGCCAGGGCTACGATTTTTCGACGCCCGAACTTGACGCCGCCGTGCGGTTCGGTGAAGGCCTGTGGCCCGGCAGCGGCTCGGACTACATCGTGGGTCGCGAGATCGTGCCCGTGTGCAGCCCGCGCCTGATCCCGGGCGGCTGTCCGTCGCCCGAGGCCCTGCTGGCCTATCCGCTGCTGCACCACACGTCGGCGCTGGAAGGCTGGCGCGACTGGTTCGAGCAGGCTGGCTGCGACACGCGGCGCAGCCTCGAAGGGGCGCGCTTCGACCAGTACGCGCTGCTGTCCCAGGCGGCCGCGGCCGGATTCGGCGTGGCGCTGATTCCGCGCTGCCTGATCGAAGACGAACTGCGCGACGGCAAACTGGCCGTCGCCATCCAGTTGCCCATCCGCGCGCGCATGGGCTATTACCTGTGCTACCCCGAGCAGAAGGCCAACCTGCCTACCTTGCAGGCCTTCCGGGCCTGGCTGATGGAAGTGTCGCGGGCGGCCGAGCCGCAGCCGCGGGAAGACGCGCTGTCCGAACTAAAATAGCCGCATCATGAGTCAAATACTTACCAAGGAATCCCCCCACGCTGCGCCTTCGGCTTGCTGCCCCCCAGAGGGGGCGGCTTTTGCCTTGGGGCGGCCCGGCGGCAAAGAGGTCCCCCCTGCCGCGCCTTCGGCTAGCGTCGCCCCCGAGGGGTTTTTTGCCTTGGGGCGGCCCGGCGGCAAAAAAGGCCGCGTCGTGGTCGGCATGTCGGGCGGGGTCGATTCCTCGGTCACCGCCTGGCTGCTGAAGCAACAAGGCTATGACGTCGTCGGCCTGTTCATGAAGAACTGGGAAGACGACGACGATTCCGAATACTGCTCCACCCGCCAGGATCTGCTGGACGCGGCCAGTGTGGCTGACCTGGTCGGCGTGGACTTCGAATTCGTCAACTTCGCCGCCGAATACAAGGACCGCGTGTTCGCGGAATTCCTGCGCGAGTATTCCGCGGGCCGCACGCCCAACCCGGACGTGCTGTGCAATGCCGAGATCAAGTTCAAGGCCTTCCTGGACCACGCGATGGCGCTGGGCGCCGAACATATCGCCACCGGCCATTACGCACGGGTGCGCGAGGTGCCGGCCGAGGGCGGTGGCATGCAATTCCAGCTGCTCAAGGCGCTGGACGCGACGAAGGACCAGAGCTACTTCCTGCACCGGCTGAACCAGGCGCAGTTGTCGCGCACCCTGTTCCCGCTGGGCGAGATCCACAAGACCGAAGTACGGCGCATTGCGCACGAGATCGGCCTGCACAACGCCGCCAAGAAAGATTCCACGGGGATCTGCTTCATCGGCGAACGGCCGTTCCGCGAATTCCTGAATCGCTACCTGCCCACTGAGCCCGGGCCGATCCTGACGCCTGAAGGGCAGAAGGTAGGGCGCCACGAAGGCTTGTCCTTCTACACGCTGGGCCAGCGCAAGGGCCTGGGCGTGGGCGGCGTGAAGGGGCGCCAGCGCGAGGACGGCACGGCCGAAGCCTGGTATGTGGCGCGCAAGGACCTGGAACGCAACATCCTGTATGTGGTGCAGGGGCACGACCATCCCTGGCTGCTGTCCGGCCGGCTGCAGGCGCAGGACGCCAGCTGGGTGGCGGGGCATCCGCCCGCCATCGCCGCCTACGGCGCCAAGACGCGCTATCGCCAGGCCGATGCGGCTTGCCGCCTGGAGCAGGCCGAAGGCGGCACCTTCGCGCTGGATTTCACCGATCCGCAATGGGCCGTCACGCCCGGGCAGTCGGCCGTGCTTTACGATGGCGAGGTTTGCCTGGGCGGCGGGATCATCCTGTAATGCAAGCGGGTCCGGCAAGAACGGACCCGGGCAAGGCCCCGCCGGCGCGATGCCGGCGGGGCCTTCTCTCATGACAAGCAAGAAACTGAACAATAAAAGAGGAGACGGTTGTGGATGTGACGATGGTGATTTGCCTGCTGGTGCTGGGGGCGGTGGTGGGTTTCGCGGCGGGCTTGCTGGGTATCGGCGGCGGGATGCTGCTGGTGCCTTTCCTGACGATGCTGTTCGCCTGGCAGGGCATGCCGCCCGAGCTGGTCGTGCACGCCGCAATCGCGACGTCGATGACGTCGATCCTGTTTACATCGGTATCCAGCGTCAGGGCGCACCAGCAGAAGGGCACGATCAAATGGCCCATCGTGTGGGCGATGGCGCCGGGCATCATCCTGGGCGGGCTGCTGTCGGGCGGGGCCGTCTTCGCGGCGCTCAGCACACTATGGCTGTCGCTGTTCTTTGCGCTGTTCGTGGGCTATTCCGGCTGGAGCATGCTGCGCAACAAGAAGCCCAAGCCGGCGCGCCAGATGCCCGGCGTGGTGGGCACCAGCGCGGCGGGGGCGGGCATCGGTTTCCTGTCGGGGCTGGTCGGCGCGGGCGGCGGATTCCTGTCGGTGCCTTTCATGGTCTGGTGCAACGTGGCGCTGCACAATGCGGTGTCGACCTCGGCGGCGCTGGGCTTTCCCATCGCGTTGGCCAACAGCGTCGGCTATGTGGTGTCCGGGCTGAACGAAGGGACGTCGCGCCCGGGCATGCTGGGCTACATCTATTGGCCGGCGCTGGTGGCGCTGGTGTGCACCAGCGTGCTGACGGCGCCGCTGGGCGCGCGCATGGCGCACCGCTTGCCGGTGCAGACATTGAAGCGGGTGTTCGCCTGCCTGCTGTTCGCGCTGGCCGCCTACATGCTGTTCAAAGCCTGGCAGACGTTCGCCGCGCAATAGGGCACCGGCAGGACGGAATTTTCAGACGTTGAAATGCAAACCGGCCGCATATGCGGCCGGTCTTCAGGCGCTCGTGCAAGACGGGCGGTCCGGGGCCGCCCTCAGGCGGTCTTGGGCATCGTGTCGATGAACGATTGCCGCTGCGCCAACTTGTCGTACAGGCGGGCAAGGTTCAGGTGGTTGACGCGCCAATCGAGCGAGGCGAAGCGTAGGTCCAGGTAGCCCAGCGCACAGCCCACGGCGATATCCGCCAGGCTGTAGTTGATGCCCATGCAGTGGGCGTTGTCGCCCAGGCTCTTGTTCATGGCATCCAGGCTCGCGTGGATCTTGCTGAACTGGCGCTCGATCCATTCGGGGCTGCGTTGCGCCTCGGGACGCTGGGTTTCCTTCACGATGGCGACGCAAGCGTCCAGGAGGCCATCAGCGATGGCTTCCCAGCATTTGACGGCTGCGCGATCGCGGCCCGGCTGCGGAATCAGGCGGGCGACAGGGGATAAGGTGTCCAGGTACTCGACGATGACGCGCGAATCAAACAGCGCGCCGCCGTCTTCCATGACCAGGCAGGGCACCTTGCCCAGCGGGTTGTACGTTTGGATCTGCGTGTCGGCGGACCAGACGTTTTCGAGTTCAAGCCGGTAGTCCAGCTTTTTCTCGGCCATGACGATACGCACCTTGCGTACGTATGGACTGGTAAGCGAGCCGATCAGTTTCATGGAGTCACAAGCGGAGTCGAAAAGCGGCCGAAGTATAGCAGGCCGGACGAGCGCCCAACCGTCCGCTGGCCGGAATCTTCGCCAGTTTGCCACAATGTTGCATTCCCCCGGATGATAAAATCGTCGGGTTTTCCCATCCGTAGCCATTTCTTCTTCAGACCATGCAAATCGCCGATCAATTGAGCCAACTTAATGCCCTTTCGCCATTGGATGGCCGTTACGCTTCCCGGGGCGACGCGCTGCGCGGTCTGCTGTCCGAGGCCGGCTTCATGGCGCACCGCGTCGAAGTCGAGGTGGCGTGGCTGGTCGCCCTGTCCGACGCGGGCCTGCCCGAGCTGCCCGCTTTCTCCGCGGCCGCCCGCCAGCGCCTGCAGCAGCTGGTGCAGGATTTCTCGGAATCCGACGCGGCCCGCATCAAGGATATCGAGCGCGTCACCAACCATGACGTGAAGGCCGTCGAGTACTGGCTGAAGGAAAAAGTGGCCGATGACGCCGAGCTGGCCCGTGCCGCCGAGTTCATCCACTTCGCCTGCACTTCCGAAGACATCAACAACACCTCGCACGCGCTGATGCTGTCGCGCGCCCGCGACCAGGTCGTCGTGCCGCGCCTGCGCGAACTCGCCGCCAAGCTGAACGACATGGCCGTGACCCAGGCGGATCAGCCGATGCTGTCGCGCACGCACGGCCAGCCGGCCAGCCCGACGACGCTCGGCAAGGAATTCGCCAACGTGGCCGCGCGCTTGAACCGCGCCATCGCCGCCGTCGAAGCCGTCGAACCCCTGGCCAAGTTGAACGGCGCCACCGGCAACTACAACGCCCACCTGTCGGCCTATCCGGAAATCGACTGGCCCGCCTTCAGCCAGCGCGTGCTGGCCGGCCTGGGCCTGACCCAGAACCGCCACACCATCCAGATCGAGCCGCATGACTGGATGTCCGCCTTGTTCGACTCCATCACGCGCGCCAACATCATCGTGCTGGACCTGGACCGCGACGTCTGGGGCTACGTGGCGCTGGGCTACTTCAAGCAGCGCCTGAAGGACGGCGAGGTCGGTTCGTCGACCATGCCGCACAAGGTCAACCCGATCGACTTCGAAAACTCCGAAGGCAATCTGGGCCTGGCAAACGCCGTGCTGCGCCATCTGGCCGACAAGCTGCCGATCTCCCGTTGGCAGCGCGACCTGACCGACTCCACCGTCTTGCGCAACCTGGGCGTGGGCCTGGGCTACTGCCTGGTGGCATGGGACGCGTGCATGCGCGGCCTGGGCAAGCTGGAGGTCAACACGGCCGCCATCGACGCCGATATCGATGCGTGCTGGGAAGTGCTGGCCGAGCCGGTGCAGACCGTCATGCGCCGCTTTGGCCTGCCGCAACCGTACGAACAGCTCAAGGCCTTGACGCGGGGCAAGGGCATTACCGAGGAAGCTCTGCGAGAATTCATCCAGGGCCTGGCGCTGCCGGATGAGCCGAAGGCCCGTTTGCTGGCGATGACTCCGCGTTCGTACATCGGGCTGGCTGCAGAGTTGGCCCGGGCGGTATAGTCGCCATGCCGCGCGCGCAATGCGCGCGGCATTGTTGTTGTCCTTACGGGAGATTGCAATGAAGAAGTTGTCCACGCTTGTCGCGTTGGCCTGTATGACGGCGGGGCCGCTGTTGGCGACCACCGCCTCGGCGCAGTTCGCCAAGCCGGAAGACGCGGTCAAGTACCGCCAGTCGGCCTTGACGCTGATGGCTTCGCACTTTGGCCGTATGGCACCGGTGGTCAAGGGCCAGGCGCCTTACGACGCCGCCCAGATCAAGGCCAACGTCGAAGTGCTGAAGACGCTGTCCGGCTTGCCGTGGGCGGCTTTCGGTCCGGGTACGGAAGGCGGCGACGCCCGTCCTGAGGTCTGGAGCGACGCGGCCGGGTTCAAGCAGAAGCAGCAAGCCTTCCAGGGCAATATCGTGAAGCTGTCGGCCGCAGCCGACGCCGGCGATCTGGACAAGCTGCGCGCGGCTTTCGGCGACGTGGGCGCAAGCTGCAAGGCTTGCCACGATTCTTACCGCAAGAAGAAGTAAGGCGCGGCTGTCCGCGGACGGCCGGCATGCTGAAGGAAAAAGCCCCTCGATATTCGAGGGGCTTTCTTTTTTTTGCGGGGCTGCCGGACGGATCAGGAAAAAGACATGTCCGCGGCTACTTCCAGCGAGCGGATCCACAGCACCAGACCCGTCACGCAGGCACCCAGCAGCAGCGCGCGCAGCCAGACCGCAATGCCGTCCTGGGCCGGCGGCGTGCCGGCCGGCAGGTCTTTGGCGTCGACGTCGCCGGTGACGATGGCGCGCACCAGGCGCTTGCGGCGCACCACCGCATACCAGGCGACGGCCAGCAGGTGCAGCGCGATCAGGCCGATGATGACCCATTCGTTGAGCTTGTGCCAAGACGTCATGAGGGCGGCGGTGGCTTCGCTGACATGCCCGAACAGCGGCCCTTGCGTCATGATGTCGTCAGTGGTGAACAAGCCGCTTGTGGCCTGGAAGCCGATGACCAGCAGCAGGGCCAGCACCGACAGCGCGCCCAGCGGGTTATGGCCGGCGGGCGCGGCGGCCCCCTTCAGGTAGCGGGCCACGGCGGCGGGGCCGCGCACGAACTGGCTGAAGCGGGCGTAGCGCGGGCCGATGATGCCCCAAAGTACCCGGAAGATGATCAAGCCGAGCGCCGTACAGCCGAAGCGCATGTGCCAGTCCATGTACAGGCCGCCCAGCTTCACGCTGACGAACGCGCCGACGATGCAGACGACAAGCGCCCAGTGGAAGAGGCGGGTGGGAAGGTCCCAGATGCGGATCGCTAGCCGGTTGTTCTGCATGGTTTTGCTGCCTGGACGGATTGCCTGCGAATTTATCACGCGCAAAAAGCAATCGCCGCGCATGAAGCGCGGCGATGGTGGCCTGGATCAGTGCGTCGTGCGGCGCACGGGTTCGATGCGGTGCACGTGCTCGTGGCGGAAGCGGATGCGCTGGCCGGGCGCCTTCTGCGTGGACGAGCCGCAAGGCACGACTTCAGTCGTGTAGGTGGTCGTGCCGTTGATCGGCGCGTTGAAAATGACCGTCGCGCGGATGGCGGGGCCGTTGGTGGGCTGCAGGTAGACGATGTCGCCGATATGGATCGGGGTGTTGTCCAGCGTCGTGTGAGCCGGGCGTCGGATCAGGTCCGAGGTGGTGAAACGAGTATTCATGGTGTTTGTTCTCTTAGGTTCTAGTTATTAGAAAGCTGCGGGGTGTTCATGCCGCGCAAGATGTGGACGTAACAAAAGCGCCTCGCATCTTGGTCGTTCGCCATGTCCGGCCGGATTGATTCGGACAGGCATGCATGACACTACCGCATAAGTGTTGCCGTCCCTTTGCGCATTCTCATATTTTTGCGTGCGCGGGTAACGGTTCAATGCCGCTGTTTGATGTCGGTCGTCAGTCCAAAACGACATCAGTTCGGGCCAGGTGGCGTGCATGTTCGGTGCATGCGCTCTTTAGGCCTGAGGGGCCGCGCAGAGTGGGTTGGTTCTGGCGGTTGCTGCGCGGCCTTCGTCGTTGGGTCGACGGATGCCGCAGCGTAAATTTGGTGCTTCTGGCCAAGCCGGACTGGCGGTTTGGCGAAGATGGTCTGGGCGGCTTCGGTGCCGCTTTGATTTCAGGGACTGCTTTGATTGTGGAAGTCGCGCTGGGTTGTTGCACGACTTCCAACTTGGAACCGAGATTTGCGTTTTGGCGTTTTGGGTTATGGGTTTTCGCAAAAACGGATCGGATTCCGGCGGCTGATACATGAGACAGGGCCAATGGCGCAAAGGCTGTTGGCACAGTACTGAATCAAGCCAGAGGTGTTCGTTTGCCGCACATGGCTCTTTGTACATCTTTGTTGTACAAGAATCCTGGGCGTGTTAAAGCACCTCAACCAACGATATTATCGTAAGTCAATGGGCTTTGCAAGTCTTTTTTGAAAGGGGGGCGGAAGGCCCCGGGGCTGTCAATGCTGGGCGGGGCGGGCCTGGCGCTGGGCCTCGATGATCAGGCCTTCCAGGCGCGGCGACATCCGCAGCGCCACTTGCGCGCCCATCGTGCCGTCCGGTTGGCGTTCGGTTTCCAGCGCCAGGCCGATGCGTTCGCCATTGAACGCGTCGGGCGCCGCTTCGATCTCGACGTAGCGCTGCAACAGCGCGTCGACGGCCTTCTGGGCATCGGCAAGGGCTTCGTCGGACAACTGGCCGTGCCCCAAGTATTGGTTCACGACGCGCGCCAGATCGTCCATGAAGAACAGCAGGGCGGCCGCGCCGCGGCAATCGGGCTGGGTGAACCCCCAGGAGGCGGAAGGAGCGTGTTGGGTCATCGTCAAGGCAAAGCCAGTGTTGCGGGCGGCCGATAGCATGGCCGGATCTCGCATTTTAAGGGATGGGGGCGCGGGGCTGCCCATGCGCCGGCATGGTGCATACTTCCATCCCTCATGATCCGACTCGCCCTGCCTTCCGACCTGGCTTGCCTGCCCGATATCGAGCGCTCCGCCGCGGCGCGCTTTCGCGGCACCGCCGTGGCTTGGGCCGCCGATGGCGACCCGCTGCCCCCGGGCGAGCTGGCCGCGGCGCTGGCGGCGGGCCTGCTCTGGGTCGCGCAACTCGACGCCGAGGTGCGCGGATTCGCGTTGGCGCGCCCGATGGGCGGCGACTTGTTTCTGGCCGAGATGTCCGTGGCCTTGCCCTGGCAGGGGCTGGGCCTGGGCCGTGCCTTGATCCGGGCGGTGCTGGCGCATGCACGCGCCGCGGGCGGATACGGGGCGGTGGTGCTGACCACTGACCGGGAGCTGCCATGGAATGCGCCGTTCTACCGCCGGCAGGGCTTCATCGAGCTGACGCCGCCGCTTCCTTTGCTGCTGCAAGCGCGGCTGCGGGCGGAATCCGACGCGGGCTTCGATGCCGCGCGGCGGTGCGCGATGGCGCATCCGTTGGGCGCATGATGGCCGGAACGGATCGGCGTCCGGCTCGGCCTGTGTCAACTCGCTTCGATCGCAACAAAATCCGCCCATGGTTGGTGGCTGGACGGCGCTTCGGGATAATCTGCCCAGGGGCGCCGGCCGGGCGTCAACGCCGGGTCTTGGCTTCCGGAACATCAACCCCCCGACAGCAAGGAGGACATGCATGTCACCGTGGCGAACCGGCCTGACGGGCCTGGCGATGGCTTCGATGCTGCTCATGACAGCCTGCGTCAATAAAGAGCCCCAGGAACGCGCGGCGTTCATCCAGCTGCTGCAAGCGCGGGTCAGCAACGATGCGCTATTGCCGATCGGCGCGCTCGATAGATCCGAGAAAGCCGCGATCGGCGATTACGCCGATGCGTACGAGGTCATCACCGGCTTCCAGAAAGAGTTGGCCGAGGCCGCCGCCCCGTTGCGCGAGGTGCTGGCGGTGGAGACGATCCGCTCGGTGGACGAGATCGTCCGCCGCAAGGCCGCCTTCGAGACCGCGCGCAAGACGCTGGCGGACAGCGCGGGCAAGCTCCATGACGCACGCGCCAAGGCCGACCGCGCGCGGGCCGCGATGACGTTGCCTCCCGATTTGGCGCCGGTCTATGGCGGCGTCTACGACGAAGCCGTGACGGCGCCCGCCGCCGAATTGATGCAGGCGGCGACCCGGATGGATTCCGTGGCGCGCGACGCCGTGGGCGTGGCGGATTTCGTGGCCGCCAACGCCGCGGACATCATGCTGGTGGATGGCCAGGCGCGCGTGGCGACGCTGACGCTCCAGCAGGAACTGAATCTGCGCTTGCAGGGACTGAACGCGCAGTCGGACGGACTGGCGCAAGCGCGCCAGACCATTCTGCTGGCCGTGGGGCTCGGGGCCTGAACCCGCCGTGAGGCGGGGGCTTTGTACAATACGGGTCTCGCGGCGTACGCCGTGCCTGGAACGGAATATGAGCCAATCATCCAGCTTGCACTACAGAACCTTTCTGCTCCTGCTCGTGGTGGTCACCATCGCGTTCGGCTGGCTACTGTGGCCCTTCTACGGCGCCGTTTTCTGGGGCGCCATCCTTGCCATCATCTTCGCTCCGCTGCAGCGCCGGCTGGTCGCACGCATCGGCGGGCGGCGCAACCTTGGCGCGCTGATCACCTTGCTGCTGGTCCTGCTGCTGGTCATCCTGCCGCTGGTCGCCATCAGCGGCTCGCTGGTGAACGAAGGCGCGAGCCTGTATCAGAGCATCAAATCAGGCGAGCTGAACTTCGGCGCTTATTTCCAGCAGGCGATGGCTGCGTTGCCGCCGTCGGTGCATGACCTGCTGGCGCGCTTCGACCTGGCCGATATCCCCAGCCTGCAGCAGAAGCTCAGCGCAGGCGCGATGCAGGCCAGCCAGTTCCTGGCGACCCAGGCGCTGAACATCGGGCAGGACACGTTCCAGTTCGTGATCAGCTTCGGCATCATGCTGTACCTGCTGTTCTTCCTGCTGCGCGACGGGCCGCAACTGTCCGCGCGCCTGAAGCGCGCCATGCCGCTGAGCAACGCGCACAAGCAGCACCTGTTCCAGAAGTTCACCACCGTCGTGCGCGCCACCGTCAAGGGCAACATCGCGGTGGCGGCGGCGCAGGGCGCGCTGGGCGGGATCATCTTTTCGATCCTGTCGATCCAGGGCGCGCTGCTGTGGGGCGTGATCATGGGCTTCCTGTCGCTGCTGCCGGCGATTGGCGCCGGCCTGATCTGGGCGCCGGTCGCCATCTACTTCCTGCTGACGGGCGCGGTGGTCAAGGGCGCGGTGCTGATCGCGTTCGGGATCCTGGTCATCGGCATGGTGGACAACGTGCTGCGCCCGATCCTGGTGGGCAAGGACACCAAGATGCCTGATTACGTGGTGCTGATCTCGACGCTGGGCGGCATGGCCCTGTTCGGCCTGAACGGCTTTGTGATCGGTCCGCTGATCGCCGCGTTGTTCATGGCCTGCTGGGATCTGTTTTCCCCTGCGTCCGAAGAACTGCGGGCCAAGGCGCAAGACGGGACGCCTCCCGCGGAATAAGGCGAACGGGCGTCGCGCCGGGGTGGCGGCAAGTCATCCGCGCGCGGCGCGCCGGGTGTATGGTGTAGCAGCGCCGCGCCTTTCCGGCCGGCTGTGCGTGTCGACTTCGCCAATCAGGAGCGTGTTGCATATGGAATGGAAACTGCATCGATCGGGCTGGATCGAAGAGCGCAACTTCGATATCGAGTTCGCCGAAACCCCCGAAGGCTTTCACGTCCGGGTCCGCATCTTGGGATTTCCGGTGCTGGAAGACACCAAACACGTATTTCCCAACGAGGGAATGGCGGAGAAGGGTGCGCTGACGCTGTTGAAGAGCCAGTTCTCGGGCACCCCTGACCTGGAAGCGCGCTAACTCAGCGCAACCGCAGCAGGTTGTCGCCGATCATCAGATCGCGTTCCGGCCGCGGCTGGGTGCGGACCAGCCCTTGTTCCAGCGCCTGCCGGATATCCACGACACCGGTCGCGTCTTCCATGGGCTGCTCGAAGCTCTCTGGCCGCAGCCAGCCGAGTTGGCTCCACGCTTGCCCGTCCGAGGCATAGGCGATCAACAGCTCCCCCGTGCTGGACGCATTGCTGCGCGGCGCGACGTACAGGACGATCTCGTCCTGGCCGTCGCCCGTCAGGTCGGCGAAGATCAGCCGGCAAGGCAGGCTGGCTGTTGCGTCCGGTGTGGCCGGGGCGGCGGGGGTTGCGCACGTCGCCGCCTGGCTGGGAGAGGATGCGCGCAGCGCATTCCACCACGATTCGGGTATCGCGCGCCCTGCCGGGGTGGTGGCGAAAGCGGGTGCGGCCACAGGCGCGGGACCGGCTGCCGGCGTCTCTTGCGCGGCGGGTTTGACGTCGTTCCAGCCGAAGTAGCTGCCCTTCAGGGCCTCGGCGGCGGCCAGGGCGATTCGCGGGTCCCGCGCACTGGCCGCGCCGTCGGCCAGCTGCTGCAAGGCGTCGCGGCCCCAGTGGCCGTATTCCCTGCCCATGGCGTAAAAACTGAACCGTTCCGGATCCAGGCGTCCGTCGACCAGGCGCCGCAACTGGCTTTCCGCCGTCAGGCGCAGGGGGTTGGCGACCGGCGTATTCACCGCGATCAGCAGCCCCAGCGAGGCGAAGGCCGCGACCAGGTTGGTGGCGCCCAGCGCAAGGTAGTCGTGCTTGGGGCGCAGCGCGGCCCAGGCGTAGCCCGCGCCGTACAGCATCAGCACCATGCTGCTGACGACTCCCCAAACCCGCAGGACCGTCCAGCCATATTGCTCGACGCGGACAACGGCACCGTACAGGGCCACCGCGGCCAGCGGCAACAGGCACACCATCGCCGCGCGCAGCAGCATGCGCAACCGCGGCCCGAAAGGGGCGGCTTCGGGGCTGTCTTGCCAGGCGGCATTGATGAGCTTGATCCACGCAAGCGAGAACGCGATCAGCGCGCCGGCCGAAAGCTGGACGGCTTGCAGGCCAAGCGCCATCCGGGCGGCCAGCGCCAGCGTGAATGCCAGCCCCACCAGCGTGACCAGCGGCAGCAGCCAGGCGTTCAGCGTCAACCAGGAACGCTGTAGCGTGTCAGTCAGTTGCGGCCGGCGGCGCACCCCCACCAGGCAGGCGGCCAGCACCATCGGCCAGACGGCAAGCCGGAAGTACGCATTGTCGACGAGGACGCGCACGGCCTTGATGCCGATCATGGTGAACATCGCACCCGCCGCGGTCAGCAGCAGGCATACCGCCGAGGCCAGGCAGGCGGCCAGCGTCAGGTGCACCGCATTGCGCCACGCTGCGCGGAACACGGCGGGGTAGCCCCACTGGGGCTTGCGGGCATCCAGCGCCTGGATCAGCGGCAGGAGAATGAAGCCCGCGGCGCCGGTCAGCAACAGCGCCAGGGCCAGGTCATTGCCTTGCGGCCAACCGCCTGGTTCGTTGGGTAGCGAACCGTTCGCGGACGTCAGGCCGTAGGCCATCATGGCGGGCAGGATCAGCCCGTATGCCGCCAGCGCGGCGAGCCAGCGCCGGCTGCCGCGCATGCCGGCCAGCAGCGCGCCGGCCAGCGGCGCCAGCGCCACCCATTGCAGCCAGAAGGCCAACACGAACGGATGGCCCCAGGGCCAGGCGCGGGCGGCCATTAACGCATAGAGGATCAAGCCGGCCAGGGCCGCAATGGCGCCGTAGATCAGCACGGTCTTGTCGGACGCGCCCAGCGTGGCGGGGGCGGAGGGTTGGGGGGACGGTTTCTGCATGGCGGCGATAGTAGCAACCCGCCGTCAACGAGATTCTATGGTTTGGGTCAACCCATAACCGGCCGCAATTTCCCAGGATCGAAGGGCTGACCAGTGCGCCAGACCCCGTAGGCGATGCGCAAGAGTTTGCGCGCAATCACCACCAAGGCTGCCGTCGAAGCCAGGCCGCGTGCCCGGAGCATGGCGTAGTAATCCTTGAAGTAGATCGAACGCGCTGCCGAACTGGCCGCGTTGTAGAGCAAGGTCCTGGCTGCCTTGTCTCCCTGTTTGCTCAAGCGCCGCCGGCCCGTCTTTCTACCGGACTCGTTCGGCCTGGGGTCCAGCCCGCAGAAGGCCACCGCTGCATCGCTGCTGGCGAAGTGGACCCGGTTGAACAAGGTCGTCAGGGCCGCGCCATTGATCGGGCCGATGCCGCAGATGCTAGTCAGCAGGCCGTAGGTCTTGGCCCACTCACTGTCGGCCTTGATCGTGGCGATCAACTCCCGCTCAAGCTGTTCGGCCCACAAGTTCAGGCTTGCCAGGGCCTTCTTCTGATGGCTGCTGGCGCAACCATGGCGCTGCGCGGACAGCCTCAACGACGTGCCTACGCGCACCACCGTTGACCGAAGCGCCTGGAGCGACTTGGCCTGTTGCAGCTCTGGCGATATTGGCTCATAACGGTGTAGTTTTGTACGCCGCTGTGCGATGTACTGCGCAATAACCTTGGCATCCAGACGATCGGTCTTGCCCCGGTTGCCCAACGAGATGGCGTAATGATGCACATGGGTAGGGTTCAGGACGTAAACCTCAAATCCCTGGTCGTGCGCCGTGCGGGCCAATAACTCCTGGTAGCCCCCAGTCGCCTCCATCGCGATCACGCTGCCGGCGGGCAAACGCTTGAGCCAACCGACGATACTGGAACGATTGTTGGGCAGCACGCCCGCCACAATCCCTCCTTCATGACCGGCAACTTGCAGCTCAAATTTACCGACATCGACCCCAATAAAACAGCCTGATGTTTGCATGATTGCTCTCCCTGCGATACGTTAAGTCCGCTGGGGTAGCCTCGCCTCGGGCGTTACCTTGCGATCAATCGGCGGTCCTGGCCGCTAGATTCCTTATCGACGCTGTGAGGCGGGGTGGGATGCTCTCGTTGTGGCAGTCCGGCGCCTACCGGCTGATGGATGACGACGTCCCATACCCCAGCGCCCTCCCCACTGCAGAGGGCGCACCTACACCATACAAGGATGACCAGGCGTATCCATGTGTCAGGAAGTCGTCGCCTGCCCGAAAATTTCGGAGTAAATTGGGGACGCGGTGCACGTCGCCAGAAGGCGCGGCAGCGCCGTGGACGACATGGGGGAGGCGCATGGGAACAAGAGGGATGGGCGATGGCTGACGGCGAAAGCCTGGCTGGCGCGAGGACTCGTCCGAAGCACCGGTACTCGATGAGGACCGGTTTGCTGGTGCTCGTTTTCACCTGTATTTCACCGGCCCTTATCGTGGCGTCGATAGCGGTGTATGAAAGCTACGCCATCCAGAAAGAACGCATCTTCCGCGACACGATTTTCCTGGCCCGCAACCTGACCGCCATCCTTGACCGCGAGTTGACAGGCGTCGAAGCGGGCGTGCAGATGCTGGCGTCCTCGCCGGATCTGATCAGCGGCGACCTGGCGGGTTTCCATCAGCGCGCGCGGGAATCGCTGCGGTTCCAGATCGTGGACAGCTATGTCCTGACCGACCGTGAGGGCAAGCAGATCATCAACACGCTGGTGCCGTACGGCACGACCTTGCCGCTTAGCGGTGCGATGCAGGACTTGAACCGGGTATTCGAGACGCGCTCACCCGTGCTGAGCCGGCTGTTCACGGGCGGCGTCAGCCAAAAACCGACGATTGCGCTGGGCGTGCCGGTGGTGCGCGGCGACGCGGTCGTCTACAGCCTGAACGTGGGTCTTTCGCCCAGCCGCATCGGCAACGCATTGGGCCGCCGGGCACTTCCCGACGGCTGGGTGGCGGCCGTGCTGGACAACTCGGGGACCATTGTCGCCCGCACCCGCGACGCCGAGAAGTTCGTGGGGCAGAAGGCGGTTCCCACGTTGGCCCAAGCCGTGCAGCAGGAAAGCGAGGGCGCGCTGGAAAGCACCACGAAGGAAGGCACGCCGGTCTACACCGCGTTCAGCCGGTCGGCAGTGTCGGGCTGGACGGTCGCGGCTGGCGCGCCCATGACCCTGCTGACGATGGACCTATACCGGTCCATCGCCTGGTTGGCGCTGGGCACCTTGTTCGCGTTCGGCCTGGGGCTGTGGCTGGCCTTGCGCCTGGCCAGCCGCCTGACCTCGGCGGTGCAGGGCCTGGTCGGCCCGGCGCTGGCGCTGGGCGAGGGCCGCACCGTCGAATTGCCGCTGACCCGCGTGAAAGAGGCGCAAGAGGTCGGCACGGCGTTGTTGCAGGCCTCGCGGATGTTGGCGCATGCCCAGCATCTGGCGCACTACGATCCGCTGACGGGCTTGTGCAACCGGGTGCTGTTCGGCGAGCTGATCCTGCGCGAATTGGCGGTGGCCCAGCGCAGCGGAGAGTCCTTCGCCATCCTTGCGATCGATCTGGACGGCTTCAAAGCCGTCAACGACCTGCATGGCCATGCCGCCGGCGACACCGTGCTGAAGGAAGCCGCCGACCGGATGGCTCGCGCGATCCGGCTATCCGACGTGGCGGCCCGCCTGGGCGGCGACGAATTCGCGGTGCTGCTGATGGGCGTGGGCCAGGAAAACGCCCAGATCGTGGCCGAGGCGCTGGTCGAGAGCCTGTCCTTGCCCTATCCGGGTATCCGCGTCGCGGTGTCGGCCAGCGTGGGCATCGCCATCTATCCGCAGTCTGGCATCACGATGCTGCAATTGCTGGAACGTGCCGATGTGGCGCTGTACAAGGCCAAGGGGCAGGGCAAGCGGCGGGTGGCATCCGATCTGTGAGGCGGGAGCGGCTCCCAGGCGCTCAACCCGTCACGCCGGGGCAGGCGCCTGTTGCGGCGCCAGGGCCGTCAGCACTTCCCCTGATTTCAGGCGATACCGCTTGTCGCCCAAGGCGATGACGTGTTCCCCTTCCGACGTCCTGAGGATATAGCGTGTGGTGGGCGGCGGCGGGTCCATGGTTCCCGGGTCGTCCGCTTGCAAGAAGACTTCAATCCGATAAAGCCTGCCAGACTCCGTGCTGGCGAGCACATCGCTCAATCTACGTATGGAAATGGCCATGCGGATGCTACTCCCTCTTGTTCATTGTTCCAGTGGGTATGTCGCTTGTTGGCACGGATTTCCCCCCGTGCCGGCCGATCACTACGTTAACGCCTGGTATTCGCTACACTTGCCCGCCTGACGCCGCGCCTGGCTTGCAGGCAATGCGGCATGCAGCAGAGCAAGCGGAACGGTAATGCAAATTTCCCTTGGCCGGAATACGGCCACTATCCTAGGTTTGCTGGCGATCCTGCTATGGGGCACGGTGGTCGGCCTGATTCGCAGCGTCAGCGAGAGCTTCGGCGCCATCGGCGGCGCCGCGCTCATTTATACGGTGGGTTCGGTTTTTCTGGTGTGTCTGCTGGGCTTTCCGAAATTGCGCAGTTTTCCCCGGCGCTATCTTGTCGTGGGCAGTCTGCTGTTCGTCGCCTACGAGATCTGCCTGTCGCTGTCCTTGGGGTTCGCGCTTGACCGCGGGCAGGCCATCGAGCTTGGCATCGTCAACTATCTCTGGCCGTGCCTGACTGTGGTGCTGGCGATCGTCATCAATGGCCAGCGGGCCAACGCGTGGGTCGTGCCGGGAATTCTGCTGTCGGTATGCGGCATCGTCTGGGTCGTGGGCGGATCAGGCGGACTGTCTTGGGAACGCACCCTGGCCAATGTATCGAGCAACCCCCTGAGTTATGGATTGGCATTCAGTGGCGCCATTATCTGGGCCGTCTATTGCAACGTGACAAAGCGGTACGCCGACGGCAAGAATGGCGTCGCGCTGTTTTTCATGCTGACGGCGGCGGCATTGTGGATCAAGTATTGCTTCAGCGCCGAGCCGGCGCTGGCATTTACCGGATCCGCCACATTCGAACTGTGCGTCACCGGCGGTGCGATGGCGGCCGGCTATGCATTGTGGAACGTGGGAATACTGAAAGGCAACCTGACCTTATTGGCCACGGCGTCCTATTTCACCCCCGTGCTGTCCACCTTCTTCGCGGCCGTATGGCTGTCGACCCGCCTGACCCCGCCATTCTGGCAAGGCGTGGCGATGGTCACCGCCGGTTCATTGTTGTGCTGGGCGGCGACACGAGGCAAACCCGCCCGGGGCGGATAGCCCGGGCAGGTGGCCGCGATAGCGGTAGCGTCAGTCGATCAGCATGGTCTGGGCCACTGCGTAGCCCAGCGGGATCAACAAGAGCGAAGCAAAGGTTGAACTGACAATCGCCGCCGAAATCTTCAGCCAGGGCTCAGGCCCTGCGCTTTGAATCGTTTGAATCACCAACGCGACGATACCCATAACCATCAAACAGCTGATAACCACTGCTACATAAGTCATGTTGTCTCCGTCCTCGCCTGATTAAAGGGATGCGGCGCCGCTTGTGCGGTCTATATGTTTGTACTGATTGTGCGCCTGTATTCGCGGTGTGGACCCTAGGGTTTTCCTGGCGCGAACCCCGTGGTGTGGCATTTTTGCCGCGGGGCATGCAGCATGGAATCATGTGCGTCCGCAGCATTTCGAACGGCGTTCGGCGCATGGGCGGCGCGGTGCCGGTACGTTGCCGGCGATTCGCGGCTTTGCGCTACGATGACGGCATCCCATTACTGATAAGGCTGCCAGATGCCGCATAGATTGCGTCCCGGCACGCGTGCCACGCTACAGGTCAGGCAGCTGATGCCCGGCGAGTTCGCGTGGATCATCACCTTGCTCGATCCCGAATCGGGCAATGTGCATAGCACCAATTATTCCGAGAGGCGCTATGGGAGCCAGGACGAGGCGTCGGCCGCCGGCAAGGCGGCCGTGATGGCATTTCTTGGCGGCGACGGCATTAATGCCCTGGTGTTGCCCAAGGACGACAAGGCCAAGTCCTGATCCCGCATCGCTGAACGCCTTCGGCAAGCCCTCGGTAGAGGGCTTTTTTTGCGGCTGGCGGGACGGGTTTTCCGAATCGGGAACGCCAATTGCTGTAGAGCGGGCGGCGCGATTGGCGCCGGAGGAGCACACCATGACCCCATCCCCGCATCGAGAACCCGGCCTGCCCGACGACCTGTCGCCGGACGATCCCTCTCTACCCGGCAACCTGCCGCCCGACGATCCGTTGCCGGATCCCAACCAGCCGCCCGACGACCCGCCGTCGCACGATCCGACGCCGCCCGCGCCGGATCCGCGCTTGCCCGGCGCGATTGACCTGGCCTGAACGCCGGTGTCGCCGCGATTCAATGACAACCATGAGGAGTCCGATATGCGTTCCATCCTGCTGTGGCTGCTAGGGGTGCCCATTCCCATCATCATCCTGCTGGCGCTGTTCTGGCATTGACGTGCCTGCGGTTTCTTGCAACGGCACCGCTGCGGGCTTGGCCTGTGGCCGCCGCGACAAAACAATCAACAAGGAATCACCATGGAAAACGCATCTTCACTGAGCCAGCCTTATGCCGGCGCCGTGCCTCCCCATGAATCGGCTGTCTCGGCCGTATCCTGGGCCGCCGTATTCGCCGGCGCGGTGATCGCTGCCGCGCTGTCGCTGGCGCTGTTCGCCGGCGGCACGGGCCTGGGCTTCCTGTCGGTGTCGCCCTGGGCCGACGAGGGGGTGTCGGCGCCAGCGGTCGGCATCGGCATCATCGGATGGATGCTCTTCACGCAGATCGTGTCTTACGGCATCGGCGGCTATGTGGCCGGACGCCTGCGCACGAAATGGGTGGACGTGCATTCGGACGAGGTTTACTTCCGCGACACGGCGCATGGCTTCCTGGTGTGGGCGTTGAGCGCGGTGGTCAGCGCCGTGCTGCTGGGTTCCGTGATCGCCACGGTGGTGTCCGGCGCGGCCAAGACCGGCGCGACGGTGGCGGCCGGGGCGGGAGCGGCGGCCACGGCAGCCGCTGCCGCAGGCGCGAGCAGTGGTGGCATGGGTCAGGCCACGGACTACTTGACCGACACGCTGATGCGCTCGGATCGTCCCGATGCGGGCGGCGACCGCAGCACCGCCCGGGCGGAAGTGGGCCGCATCGTGGCGATGAGCCTGGCGCGCGGCGACATGGCGCCCGAAGACCGCGACTATGTCGTGAAGGTGGTGGCCGCGCAGACCGGCACGGAACCGGCCGTGGCGCAGCGCCGCGTCGAGCAGACGATCGCCAACGCCAAGAAGGCGGCCGAAGACGCCAAGCAAAAAGCCAAGGAAGCCGCCGACGCCGCCCGCAAGGCCGCCGCCGCCTTCGCGCTGTGGGGCTTTGCCTCGATGCTGATCGGCGCCTTTGTGGCAAGCCTGTCGGCAACCTGGGGCGGCAAGCGCCGCGACATGCTGCGCAAGGTGTAGTTGTTTCAGGCGCAGTTGTTTCAGGTGCAGTTGCTTCAGGCGCAGTTGCTTGGGATGTACCCCGCTTGGGATGTACCCCAGTTGCAGCGCTCGCCGCAATGCAAAAGGCCCTCACCGAAGTGAGGGCCTTTCTGAATTCTGGTGGCGCATCCCTGATTCGAACAGGGGACCTGCGGATTATGATTCCGTCGCTCTAACCGGCTGAGCTAATGCGCCAACTTGGGTCTTACTCTTGTCCTGCTTTTCCCCGCTATTCAGTGCTTGTTTTGTAGCGCTGAGTAACGAAGAACGAAATTCTAGCACGAAACTTTTTTGCCATGCAAGCGGGGGGCAAGGCAAAAACTTGAAGGGACGTGTCAGACGTCCCGGGCAAGGCGGATGCCCGAGAACTGCCAGCGGGCGTCAGGTGGAAAGAAATTGCGGTAGCTGGCGCGGACGTGGTCGCGCGGCGTGGCGCAGGAGCCGCCGCGCAGCACGTACTGGTTGCACATGAACTTGCCGTTGTATTCACCGACCGCGCCCGCGTCGGGCTTGAAGCCGGGGTAGGCGTCGTAGGCGCTTGCGGTCCATTCCCATGCGTCGCCGAACAGCTGGACCGGGCCGCCCGACCCATTGCGGGCCGGCGCGGGGCGCGGGTCCAGGTGGCCGTTTTCCAGCATGTTCGCGCGGCCGGGAAAGGCGGGGTCGGCCAGTTGGCGGGCGGCGTGTTCCCATTCCGCTTCGCGCGGCAGGCGCACGCGGGCCCAGCGGGCATAGGCATCGGCCTCGAAGTAGCTGACGTGGGTGACGGGGGCCTGCAATTCCAGTTCCTGCATGCCCCGCAGCGTGAACACGCGCCAGTCGTCGCGCTGGCCCTCCCAATACAGCGGGGCGCGCCAACCATCCGCGCACACGCGGTCCCAGCCGGCCGACAGCCAGAGTTCGGGCCGCTTGTAGCCGCCGTCGCGGATGAAGGCCAGGAATTCGTGCTGCGTGACCAGGCGGTCGGCCAGATGGAACGGCGCCAGCAGCACCTCGTGGGCGGGGCTTTCGTTGTCGAAGCCGAAGCCGCGGCCGTCGTGGCCGATGCGGGTGATGCCGCCGCCGTAGCGGGTCCAGCCGGCTGGCGTCCCGGGAGGAAGTGCCGGGGAGCCGCCGGTCACGTAGGCGGGCTTCAACGGGTTGGCCGACAGCATGTGCTTCACGTCGGTCAGGATCAGTTCCTGATGTTGCTGCTCGTGGTTCAGGCCCAGCTCCAGCAGGGCGTCGAAGTCCGGGTCATTGCCGCCCAGGCGGGAAATCAAGTCGTGCATGGCGGTGTCCACGTGCTGGCGGTAGTGCAGCACGTCGGCAAGCGACGGGCGCGACAGCAGGCCGCGTTGCGGGCGTGGATGCTTGGCGCCGATCGCGTTGTAATAGGAGTTGAACAGCACCCGGTACTGCGGATGGAACATCGTGTAGGGCGGATGGAATTGCGTCAGCAGGAAGGTCTCGAAGAACCAGGTGGTGTGCGCAAGATGCCATTTGACGGGGCTGCAATCGGGCATCGATTGCACCTGGCAGTCCTCGGGGCTGAGCGGTGCCGCCAGCGCCGTGCTGGTGGTTCGCACTGCGTCATAGCGGTCATGCTGGCCGGCCTGTCCGCTGGCATAGGGTCCGGTGGCGGGATGAGTCAGCAGGCAGGCAGGTTCCATGGCGATCCTCCAGTGGCGTTGATGGGGCGTCCGCGTCAGGCGCGGGCGCTGAAAACCGAAAACCAGCCGCGCGAATCCGACCAGTGCGCCACGTCCCGATACCCGGCGCTTTGCAGCAGGTCGGCAAAGGCTGGCGGGGTGAATTTGTAGGAATTTTCGGTATGGATGCGTTCGCCAGCGCTGAAGCCGCGTTCACCGCCTGGCCAGGCCACGCGTACCGCGCGTTTCGCTTCCAGGTGCATTTCGATGCGTGAGCTGGCGGCGTTGAACAGCGCGATGTGGCGCCAGTCGTCCACGTTGAAGTCGGTGCCCAGCACCTGGTTCACGTGGCGCAGCAGGTTCAGGTTGAAGGCGGCGGTCAGGTGCAGCGCGTCGTCGTAAGCGGGCTCCAGGACCTGCCTGGGCTTGACGCGGTCCACGCCTACCAGCAGGCCGCCGCCCTGGCATTGGGCCCGGATCCGTTGCAGCATGGCATGCGCGTCGTCGGGGCTGAGGTTGCCAATGCTGGAACCTGGATAGAAGAACAGCCGCTGTTCGGCGGGGATGCCGGGCGGCAAGGCCAGCGCTTGAGAGAAGTCCTGGCCGATCGCAGTCACGCGCAGGTCGGGATACGACAGCTGCAGGCGCCGCACGGCGGCTTGCAGATAATCGGCGGAGATATCGATCGGGACATAATGCCGCGGGCGCAAGCTGGCGAAGAGCCGTTCGGCCTTGACGCAGTCGCCCGCGCCCAGATCGATCAAGGACTGCACCGGCCCGATATGCCGCGCGATGTCTTGTCCGTGGCGCTGGAAGATCTCGGCTTCGCAGCGCGTGGGGTAGTACTCGGGCAGTTGGGTGATGGCGGTGAAAAGCGATGAGCCCAGCGCGTCGTACAGGAACTTGGGGTCGATGTGCGCCGGATGGTCCAGCAGGCCGTCGCGCAGTTCGGCCTGTTCGGCGCTGAGTGCCGGGGAGGGGCGCGCCTGATACTCCTGCGCGGTGTGGGCAAGCACTGCTGAAGGGGAAACCATGCGTTCACTTCCTTTTTTTAGGCGGTTGAATCGCATTGCAAAGGGCTATTGTTGCGGTCATGGGGGTTCCGCTGTCAAGCGCTAAGCCGCTGAATGCAATGGACTTTTACGAAATCGGAGCGGCTGGTCGGGGAATGGGGCGGCGGTTCCAGGCATTCGTCCAGCAAGTTTCGCTCCGCTGAAATATCGGATTACGGCTGGTTGCGAAAGCTCGGGCGGCGCCCGCGAATGCCCGGCACAATGGGGTCATGGTCGACCGCTTGTCGCTGCGGGCACGCAAGCGCCCCGGCACGCCGGAAGGCCCAATACCTTCACAAAAGGAGCGACTATGAATCGTAAGCACCAACGCGCGGAGATGGCTTTGCATCGCGACCGGGTCAACGACAGCTTCCATGAGCTGCTCGCCGGCACGGAAGACCTCTTGCGTTCGACGGCTTCCTATACCGGCTCCGAAATCGAATCGGCCCGCGCCCGCCTGAAGCAGCAGGTGGCGCAAGCCCGCGATCATGCGGGCGATTGGGAAGGCGCCGCGCGCGAACGCGCCCGCCGCGCCACGGCTTATGCCGACGAGTACGTGCACGAAAATGCCTGGAAGTCCGTTGGCGTGGCCGCATTGGTCGGCGCGCTGCTGGGCTGCCTGGTGGCGGGCGGCAGGCGTTAAGCCGCCTTCGCCATGAGGCCGCCCGCGCTGCCTCCGCCGCCAGCCCTGGCTGGATGCGGATCGCGATCGGGCGCGGCTTCATGGCTGCCCGCTGCCCGCCGCTGGGCGCAGGCGCTGCTGCTGGCCTGTGCCGCCGTTATTCTTGCGGCCTGCGCCAGCGTGCCGGATGCGCAAGACCGCGAGGCGCGCAAGGAGCAAGCGGGCTTGTCCGCCGATGCGGCCCGCGATAGCTACCGTCGCGGGCAGGACATCGCGGCGGATCCGAAGACTCCCAAAGACGATTTCCTGGCACGCCATCTGGCTGTCGAACAGGCCGTCAGCGGCACGCCGCTGACGGCGGGCAACCGTGTCCGCCTGCTTGCCGACGGCCCCAGCACCTATCAGGCCATGTTGCAGTCCATCGGGCAGGCCCGCCGCTACGTGCACATGGAAACCTATATCTTCGACGATGACGCTGAGGGCGCGCGGTTTGCCGAAGCCCTGATCGCGGCGCGCAACCGCGGGGTCGACGTGGCATTGATGGTGGATGCGGTAGGCACGATCAAGACGCCTGACGCACTGTTCCAGCGTCTGCGTGACGCGGGCGTGCAGGTAGCGGTGTTCAATCCCGTCAATCCCGCCGGCGCGCGGGCCGGGTGGTCTCCGAACCAGCGCAACCATCGCAAGGTGCTGGTGGTGGATGGCAAGGTGGGCTATCTGGGCGGCATCAATGTCAGCAGCGTGTACGAGTCGTCGCCGGGGGCCGGCTCGGGATCGGGCCCAGGATCAGGCTCGAGCCAGGCAGCAGGAAAAGACGCGGCGAAAACCGACGCGAAAGCGGCGCCTTGGCGCGATACGCACTTGCGCATCGAAGGCCCTGCAGTCGCGCAGCTGGAGCAGGTCATCCAGGCTGGCTGGGCATTGCAGTCCGATGAGCCGCTGGCCGGAGGCGGGGAGCGTGTCGCGCCGCCGGCCGGCGACACCCGCGTGCGCATCCTGGCCAACCAGCCCGACCGCAGTGACGGCTATACGGTTTACTTGACGCTGATGTCCGCTTTTGAAAGCGCGCAGAAGTCCATCCACATCACGATGGCGTATTTCGTGCCCGACCCGGCGTTCATCGACGTGCTGTCCGATGCCGCCCGCCGCGGCGTGGATGTGGTGCTGGTGCTGCCGGGTTTCAGCGATTCGTCGCTGGTGTTCAATGCGGGGCGATCGCACTACACCGATTTGCTGCGCGCCGGCGTGAAGCTCTACGAACGGCGCGACGCGCTGCTGCACGCCAAGACGGCTGTCGTCGACGGCGTGTGGTCCACGGTGGGGTCCAGCAACATGGACTGGCGCAGTTTCGCGCTGAACTACGAAATCAACGCGGTAGTGCTGGGGCCGGGATTCGCCGGCGAAATGGAGGCTTTGTTCCAGCGCGATGTGGCCGACTCGGTGCAGATCACGCCGGACGCGTGGCGCGACCGCGGCGCCGATGACCGTTTCATGGAGTTCTTCTCGCGGATGTTCGAACGCTGGCTGTAGCGTCCGGACATCCGCGCCGGCCCGGCTTCGGCTGGGCCTAGACGTGTTGCTCGGCCAGCGCCGTGGTGATGTCGCGAGTGGGTTGGAACGACTGCGCCTGCGCCATGGCCCAGCCCACGCGGAACACCTGGTGGCGGAATTCGCCGCGCAGCAGTTCGCCTGGCGCCAGTTCGGGGAACAGCGCCGACAGCAGCCGGATTTCACTGGAAGAGATGCGGCGCGCGATATGGTGCGGGCGCAGCTGGTTGGGATGCGTCAGGCCAGCCGCGGCCAGCAGTTCGGCCAGCGCGTGCAGCGTGTTGCTGTGGAAGTAGGTCACGCGCTGCGCCTTGTCCGGCACGACCAGCGCGCGTTGGCGCATGGGGTCCTGCGTGGTGACGCCCGTGGGGCATTTGCCCGTATGGCAGGCTTGCGCCTGGATGCAGCCGATGGCGAACATGAAGCCGCGCGCGGCGTTGCACCAGTCAGCGCCCATGGCCATCACGCGCGCCATGTCGAAGGCCGTGATGATCTTGCCCGACGCGCCCAGCTTGATGCGGTCGCGCAGGTTCACGCCGATCAGCGTGTTGTGCACCAGGCGCAGCGCTTCGCGCAACGGCGTGCCGACATGGTCGACGAACTCCACCGGCGCGGCGCCGGTGCCGCCTTCGGCGCCGTCCACGACGATGAAGTCCGGCGTGATGCCGGTCTCCAGCATGGCCTTGACGATGGCGAACCATTCCCACGGATGGCCCACGCAGAACTTGAAGCCCACCGGCTTGCCGCCGGACAGTTCACGCAGGCGCGCCACGAACTTCATCAGTCCGATGGGCGTGTCGAACGCCGAGTGGCTGGCCGGTGAATTGCAGTCCTGCCAGGCGGCCACGCCGCGCGCTTCCGCGATCTCGGGCGTGACCTTGCCCGCCGGCAGGATGCCGCCATGCCCCGGCTTGGCGCCTTGGGACAGCTTGATCTCGATCATCTTCACCTGCGGCGTACAGGCGTTCTTGACGAAGGCTTCTTCCGAAAACGCGCCATGCTCGTCGCGGCATCCGAAGTAGCCCGAACCGATGTTCCACACCAGGCTGCCGCCGGGCTGGCGGTGATAGCGGCTGATGCCGCCTTCGCCGGTGTCGTGCGCGAAATCGCCCTGGCGTGCGCCTTCGTTCAAAGCCATGATGGCGTTGGCCGACAGGGCGCCGAAGCTCATGGCCGACACGTTGAACGCCGACATGGAATACGGCTGCTTGCAGTCGGGGCCGCCCACGGTGACGCGGAAATTCGTGTCGTTGATGTGCGAGGGCGACATGGAATGGTTGATCCATTCATAGCGGTCGCCGTAGACGTCTTCCTGCGTGCCGAAAGGGCGCTTGTCGATCTCGCGCTTGGCGCGCTGGTACACGATGGAGCGTTGCGCGCGCGAGAACGGCGCGGCCTGGGTATCGTCTTCCAGGAAGTACTGGCGGATCTCGGGGCGGATGAATTCGAACAGGAAGCGCAGGTTGCCCAGAACGGGGTAGTTGCGCCGGATGGCATGGCGCGTCTGGATCAGGTCATAGACGCCCAAGGCGCCCAGCATCGCAAGCGGGACGGCGGCCCAAAGCCACCAGAGCGAACTCGTGAACGCCAGCACGGCGGTGACCGCCGCACCCGCCAGGGTCAATATAAAAGCCGTGTAGCGGCCGACAATCCAGCTCATAGTCCTCTCCGTGTTGCGGAATGGAGCAACCATACACCAGCTGAACCGTCGAAAAAAAAGAAAGCCCCCTAAACAGGGGGCTGTTCCTGGAACACTGTTTTCCGGCAGCGGGCCTCAGCAGCTGGAGGGCGGCGGAGTCTTTTCGACCGCCAGCCCGAAGGCGGGGCGCAGGCGCACGCCCAGCGCGCTGCCGGCGAACGCGGCCGGCAGCCACACCCACGCGTGCAGGCTGCCCGACAGGATACCGCTGAAGTAGGCGCCGATGTTGCAGCCGAAGGCCAGGCGGGCGCCATAGCCCAGCAGCAGGCCGCCGATGACGGCTCCTGCCAGCGAACGCGCCGGCACCTTCCAGATGGGGGCGAATTTGCCGGCGGCGCTGGCGGCGGCCAGCGCGCCCAGCATCAGGCCGATGTCCATGACGGTCGTGACGTCCTGGCGCAAGGGCGCGGCCAATGCCGGCTGCTTGCTCCAGTAAGCCCAGGTCGCCACGTCGCCGGCAACCGCGTTCCAGGCCTTGGCGCCCCACAGCGCGAAGGCCGAGGTGATGCCCCAGGGGCGGCCGGCCAGCGCCAGCGTCGCGAAATTCAGCACCACCAGCGCCACGCCGCCCCAGATGAGGGGCCACGGGCCTTGCAGCAGCGAGACTGGCCGCGCGGTGCGCGACGCGAACGAGATCACGTGGCCATGGCGGCGCTTTTCAAGCGCGGTGGCGCCCCAGGCGATCAGCGCGAACACCGCCAGGTTGGCGATGAGCGCAGGCGCCAGGCCCCAGGTTTTGATCAGCGATGTCGGTGCCAGCGCGGGCAGGGCGGACCACCAGCCGAAATTGGCGGTGGCGACCACGGAGCCGACGATGAAGAACAGCAGGGTGACCAGCATGCGCGTATTGCCGCCGCCCACCGCGAACAGCGTGCCCGATGCGCAGCCGCCGCCCAATTGCATGCCGATGCCGAACAGGAATGCGCCCAGCACGACCGACACGCCCGGCGGGGACACCAGTCCCGCGACGGGTTGGCCGAAGAGCGAACCCGAGGCCAGGAAGGGGAAGAACAGCAGCACGCCGACGCCCAGCATGAACATCTGCGCGCGCAAGCCGGCGCCACGGCGGTCGGACACGAACACGCGCCACGCCTGCGTGAAGCCGAACGAGGCGTGATAGAGCGTCACGCCCAGCAGCGCGCCGACGACCCACAGCGCGCCCTGGCGCCAGCTGACGGTCTGGTTCAAGTACAGCGCGCCGGCCAGCACCAGCAACAGCGCGATCCAGAGTGGTGCGCGGTTGATGCGGATGGGCGGCAGGGCCGAGGGTAGGGGCAAAGTAGAGGCGTTGGAGCTCATGGGGCGTCCCGGTGGGATCTGAATCGTCAATGCAAACGGGCGCGTAAGGGGCGCCCGTCGGAATGTTGGAAGTGTAAGGCGGGCCTTAACGCCCTCAAACCATCAAATAATCAGTCAATAATAACTAAAAGTTATATGGGGGTGCCGTGGCGCCTATTGCAGTCGCCAGACCAGGGCGGCCAGGGTCAGCAGCAGCACCGGCAGCGTCAGGACGATACCTACTTTGAAGTAGTATCCCCACGTGATGCGCAAGCCTTTTCGCGCCAGCACATGCAGCCAGAGCAGCGTGGCCAGGCTGCCGATCGGGGTGATCTTGGGGCCGAGGTCGCTGCCGATGATGTTGGCGTAGATCATCGCGTCCTTCACCGGACCCGTGACGCTGGTGTCCGCGATCGACAGCGCGCCGATCAGCACGGTCGGTAGGTTGTTCATGATGGACGACAGGAACGCCGTGATCAGGCCGGTGCCCATCGCGGCGCCCCACAGGCCGTATTCGGCGCAGCGGTCCAGCACTTGAGCCAGGTGCGCGGTCAGGCCGGCGTTGCGCAAGCCGTACACGACCAGGTACATGCCCAGCGAGAAGATCACGATGTGCCAGGGCGCCTCGCGCATGATCTTGCGCGTGCCCACGACGTGCTGCCGCCCGGCGATCAGCAGCAGGCCCAGCGCGCCGGCCGCGGCAATCGCGCTGACGGGGATGCCCATGGGTTCCAGCACGAAGAAGCCCGTGAGCAGCAGCGCCAGCACGATCCAGCCAGCGCGGAACGTGATCGGGTCGCGGATGGCCGAGGCGGGCGCCGGCAGCTGGCTCACGTCGTAGCGCGGCGGGATGCTCTTGTGGAAGAACAGCAGCAGCACGGCCAGCGTGGACGCGACCGCCATCAGGTTGACCGGCAGCATCACGGACGCGTATTCGCCGAAGCCGATGCCGAAGAAATCCGCCGACACGATGTTCACGAGGTTCGACACAATCAGCGCGATGCTGCCCGTGTCGGCAATGAACCCGGCGGCCATCACGAAGGCCAGCGAGGCGCCCGGCCCGAAGCCCAAGGCCAGCAGCATCTCCATGACGATGGGCGTCAGGATCAACGCCGCGCCGTCGTTGGCGAACAGCGCCGACACGGCGGCGCCCAGCAGCACGATCAGCACGAACAACAGTCGCCCGCGCCCGCCGCCCCAGCGGGCGACGTGCAGCGCCGACCATTCGAAGAAGCCCGCTTCGTCCAGGATCAGGCTGGTGACGATGATGGCGATGAAGGTGGCGGTGGCGTTCCAGACGATGCGCCACACGTCCGCGATGTCGGCCACGTGGACCACGCCCGTCGCCAGGGCAAGGCCGGCGCCGATCACGGCGCTCCAGCCGATCGACAGCCCTTTGGGCTGCCAGATCACCAGCGTGATGGTCAGGACGAAGATGGCGGCGGCAAGTAGCATGGGGGCGGTCAGGGCAAGGGGTGGGCGTTGATCCAGGCGACCAGCAGGCTGACGGTCAGCACCGACGCCACGGTCGATACGAGGATGGCGCGCGACGTCACCCGGGCGTCGCGGCCATACATCTTGGCCAGCATGAAGGGGCCGGTGCCGATCGGCAGCGCGCTCATCAGCACGGCGGTCCAGGCCCACAGGGGGGGCATGGAGAAAACGGCGAAGGCCAGTACGGCAGTCACGGCCGGCTGCAGCAGCAGCTTGCCTGTCACCAGGCGCAGCACGCCGGGGCCTGCCGTGGACGTTTCCGTCTGCGCCAGGAACAAGCCGATCGTGACCAGCGCGCAGGGGCTGGCCGATGCGCCCAGCAGCGACACGTAGCGGTCCACGCCTTCCGGCAGCGCCACGCCGGTGGATGCCCACGCCAGGCCCAGCACCGGGGCGGCCAGCAAGGGGTTGCGCATCAGCGCGCGGCCGACCTTGAGCAGGGTGGCCGCGATGTTGGGCGTCTGCTGGCGGTCGAATTCGATCATCGCGATGGCGAAGCCGAACAGGACGCTGGCGGTCAGAAGCGTGGTGAAGGCGGCCGGCGCCAGGCTTTCAGCGCCGAACAGCGCCAGGCAGAGCGGGATGCCCATGTACCCGGCGTTGGCGTAGGACGCGGCCAGGCCTTCGATGCTGCGGTCGGTCAACGCGCGCCGGCCGCCCCGTCCCGGCAGGAAAGACACGAGGAACGTGACGGCGATGCCGCCCGCGAACGCGCCGACGAAGCCCCAGTGCGCCATATGCGCCAGGTCCACCTGCGTCATCGCCCGGAACAGCAAGGCGGGCAGGGAAAGGTAGACCACGTAGCGGTTCAGCGCATCGGTGGCGCCGGGCCCCAGCAGCTTGAGGCGGGCGGCCAGCCAGCCAGTCAGGATCAGCGCAAAGACCGGCAAGGCGGCGGTGACGACGGCATTCATGGGTGAAGGTGCGGGCAGGCCAGAGGCGCGGGAAGGCGCCTATTCTACTTGCGGCGCCCGCGCGCTGCGGGTGACCAGCAGGATCCCGACCGCCGCCAGCGCCATGCCCGGCCACGCCAGCATCGGGACGGGCTCGCCCAGCGCCAGCAGGGCAAGGACAGCGGTGCAGGGCGGCACCAGGAAGAACAGCGCCGACACGCGCGAGGCTTCGCCGTGTCGGATCATGGTCAGCAGCAGCGTGATGGCGATCAGCGAATTGCCCACGACCAGATAGGCCAGCGACGCCAGTAGCGGGCCGGTCCATTCGATGCGCATGGGTTCCAGCCAGACGGCCAGCGGCGCCGACACGGCCAGCCCGACCGCGTACTGCACCAGGTTGGAGGTGACCGGGTGCGTCTGCGCGCCATAGCGCTTTTCGTACAGGGTGCCGCCCGTGATGCACAGCAGCGCGCCCACGGCGAACAGCAACCCCAGCGGCGCCAGCACGTCGATGGACGCTTTGGCGACGATGACGAGCGCGGCGCCCGCCACCCCCAGCCCCAGCCCGGCCCAGCGCCGGGCATCGACGCGTTCGTGCGCGATCAACGGGGCCAGCAGCCCGATCAGGATCGGCTGCAGCGAGGCGATCAGCGCCATGCCGCCCGCCGACATGCCCAGCTTCAAAGAGAGATAGGTGAAGCAGAAGTAGCCGGCCTGCAACAGCAGGCCGACCATCGCCAGATGGCCCCATGCGCTGGCGCCGTGCGGCAGGGGCGGGCGCAGGATCAGTATGAAGGGCAGCAGGATGAGGACGACGCAGGCGTAGCGCACGGCCAGGAACGTCATGGGGTCGGCGTAGGCCAGCCCGATCTTGAGCACGACGAATCCGCTGGACCACAGCAGCAGGAAAAGCGCGGGTGCGGCTTTCAGCCAAGCCGGTGGGGCGAGGGGCGTCATGTCGTGCCTGGGCAACGTGGGCAAGCCGCGATCGTACCCCTTTTCGTCCGATTGCCATCCCTGAGAGAATGCGGCGTAGGATATTTATTATTGATGCGCTGCACGCGAGGGAACGGAGATGTCGACCAACAAGCAATCAACGGTGCGTATCGCATTGGGTACGTGGGACCGGCTGCGCGAAGATGCCTACTCGGTTCGCTACGAGGTATTCGTCGTCGAGCAGCGGGTGCCGCCCGAGATCGAGCTGGACGACGACGACGCCGTGTCGGTGCATGCCGTGGCGTACGGACCGGACGGCACGCCGATGGGCACGGGCCGCCTGCTGCCCGACGGCCACATCGGCCGCATGGCCGTGCACAAGAAGGCGCGCGGCATGGGTGTGGGCGGCCAGTTGCTGGATGCACTGATCGGGCAAGGCCACGGCGACGGCCACCGCATGCTGGTGCTGCATGCGCAGACCCATGCGGCCGGATTCTACGAGGCGCACGGCTTTACCGTGGAAGGCGAGGAATTCGTCGAAGCCGGGATGCCGCACGTCGTGATGACGCGCGTGCTGAGATAGGGCAGCGAGGGCCCCGGTGATGCCGGGGCCGGAAAAGAAAAAACCCCGGTCGTTTTCACGAACGGGGTTCTTCTTGGCGCATCACGACAGGTACCTCGTGATGTAATAATTGGTGCCCAGGAGAGGACTCGAACCTCCACACCTTGCGGCACACGGACCTGAACCGTGCGCGTCTACCAATTCCGCCACCTGGGCGCTGATGCTTCACTTGTTGCGTCGCTTTCGCTTCGTTTCTTGTTCAGCAGCAGAGAAACGAGATTATGCATACTTTTTTTATGGCGTGCAAGTGACGACGGCGGCTGTTTTTCATTTTTTCCCGCATTTTTTCGAGCGGGCCAGTTTCGATATAGTGTCGCCCCATGTCCCGATCCCTTTGCACGCGTTGCCTGCGTCCTGAATCGCACTGCCTGTGCGCGCTTATTCCTTCCTTGTCATGCCGCACCCGCGTCGTGGTCCTGCAGCATCCCAGCGAATCGCGCCATGCGCTGAACACGGCCAGGCTGGCTGTATTAGGGCTGGCCGGCGCACGGCGCGTGGTGGGTGAATATTTTTCAATCGCCGATTGGGCCGAGCCGGGCTACGCGCCGCGCCTGTTGTTTCCCGGCCCCGCGGCCGACATCCTGAATCCGGGGTATGGCCAGGATCTGGGTCAACCGATCCAATTGATCGTGCCGGACGGAACCTGGGGGCATGCGCGCAAGCTGCTGCATATCAATCCCGAGCTTGCGGCGCTGCCTCGCGTGATGCTGCCGGCGGGGCTGTCGACGCGCTACCGTGTGCGGCATGCCGACATCCCGGGCGCGTTGTCCACGATCGAAGCCGTGACGCATGCATTGAACGCGCTTGAGGCGCCGATGCGTGCCGATGCGTTGCTGCGGCCTTTCGAGGCCTTGATCGACGGTCAGATCGAAGGCATGGGCGAAGATTTATACGCTCGCCATCATTTGCAGCGAAAAGTGCCGTGGCGTTGAGTGTTAATGCCAAAAAACCACAAACGCCACAAAGCAAAAGCCCCGAACATCTTTCGATTTTCGGGGCTTTCAGCCTTGCTATCCAAACCCAACTGAATGCGGGTCAGACTTATATGCGGGTGGTGCCCAGGAGAGGACTCGAACCTCCACACCTTGCGGCACACGGACCTGAACCGTGCGCGTCTACCAATTCCGCCACCTGGGCACTGGGAAGCGCTTGCGCGCTTCACTTCTGCTTCACTTCTTCTACTGACTGTACTGCTTTGTTTACCGCTTTACCTGTCAGGCCAGCCCGAAAGCTGATCCGATCTAAATTCCGTGGTGCCCAGGAGAGGACTCGAACCTCCACACCTTGCGGCACACGGACCTGAACCGTGCGCGTCTACCAATTCCGCCACCTGGGCACTGAAAGATACTGTCAGAACTATGTGATACGCTGCCGCTCTAGTTGCTTTGTTTTTATTAAGGGCTGTACGTTGTTTCCAGCGTACTGACTTAACTAAAACATGCGTCCCGAGCGCAGTTGGTTTTACAATGGGTCTTTCGACCCCTCTGACCATTTCTGCTTCAGTGTTCAGCCTTGGGCGAACCACAGAAGCTGCGCATTATATACGGAAATTTCAGCTTTGGCAAAACGATCGAATAACGAATCGAAAAACAATAGATCAACACCCTTGCCCGAAGCGCCGCCGGACTTCGATCCCGATGTCCCGTCCCGTGAAGCCATTTTGACCGCGCTCCGAGCCGCGGGTTCGCCGTTGTCTCCGGTGGAATTGGCCGAACGCATGGGCGTCGAGCGTGCCGCGACGATGGTCGGGTTCGAGCGCCGGTTGGGCGCCATGGAACGCGACGGGCAGTTGATGCCCAACCGCAAGGGCGTGTTGCTGCTGGCCACCAAATTGGACTTCGTCGCCGGCAAGGTGCTGGGGCACCGCGACGGCTTCGGCTTCCTGCTGCGTGACGACGGCGGCCCGGACCTGTTCCTGTCGCCGCGCGAAATGCTCAAGGTGCTGCATGGCGACCGCGTGCTGGTCAAGCCGGCGGGCGAATACCGCGGCAAGCCGGAAGGCACCATCGTCGAAGTCATCGAACGCCGCACCAACAAGCTGGTGGGCCGTTTCCTGCACGAGCACGGCTTGTCCATCGTCGTACCCGAAGATCAGCGCATCAAGCACGACATCCTGATTCCGCCCAGCGACACCAACGGCGCCCAGCACGGGCAGGTGGTCGCGGTCGAGATCATGGAGCAGCCCACCCGCCATACGCAGCCGCTGGGCCGCGTGGCCGAGGTGCTGGGCGAAATCGACGACCCCGGCATGGAAATCGAGATCGCGGTGCGCAAGTTCGACGTGCCCGTCGAATTCTCGGAAGCCGCCCGCAAGCAGGCCGCGCGCCTGCCGGACGTGGTGCGCAAGAGCGACCTGAAAGACCGTGTGGACTTGCGCGATGTGCCGTTGATCACGATCGACGGCGAAGACGCGCGCGACTTCGATGACGCCGTCTATTGCGAACCCGTCGAGCTGGGTTCGGGCCAGCGCAAGCGCCCGGGCTGGCGCCTGCTGGTGGCGATTGCCGACGTCAGCCACTACGTGCGTCCGGGCGACGCGCTGGATGACGATGCGATCGAACGCGGCACTAGCGTGTACTTCCCGCGCCGCGTCATTCCGATGCTCCCCGAGACGCTCTCCAACGGCTTGTGTTCGCTGAACCCCGACGTAGACCGCCTGGTGCTGGTCTGCGACATGGTGATTCCCGCTACCGGCGCCAAGGCCGGCACGGTCACGGCCTACCAGTTCTACAACGCGGTGATGCACTCGCATGCCCGCACTACCTATACGAATATCTGGGCGGCATTGCAGCAGCCCGGCGGCCCGGCCGCCGCGGCGATGCGCGCCGTCATGCCGCAGGTTCAGCATCTTTACGAGCTGTTCCAGCTGCTGGTGCAGGGCCGCAAGAAGCGCGGCGCCATCGATTTCGACACGGTCGAAACCAAGATCGTCTGCAACGAGCTGGGCCGCATCGAACAGATCGTGCCGTCGGTGCGCAACGACGCCCACAAGCTGATCGAAGAATGCATGCTGGCCGCCAACACGTGCGCGGCCGACTTCATGACGCGCAGCAAGCATCCTGGCCTGTACCGCATCCACGAAGGCCCCACGCCGGAACGCCTGCAATCGCTGCGCGAATTCCTGCGCACGATGGGGCTGTCGATGGGCGGCGGCGAAACGCCCACCGCCAAGGACTACGGCGATTTCCTGGACACCGTGCGTGGCCGTCCCGACTACCAGCTGCTGCAGACCATGTGCCTGCGGTCCATGCAGCAGGCCGTCTACAGCCCGGACAACATGGGCCATTTCGGCTTGTCGTACCCGGGCTACAGCCATTTCACGTCGCCCATCCGCCGCTATCCCGACCTGCTGACGCACCGGGTGATCAAGGCCTTGCTGGCCGGGCAGCGTTATGTGCCCAGCCTGGACGATCACCAGGCGGTGGTCATCGGCCGCACGCAGAAAGAGCACGAGCACGCCATCTGGGAAAAGATGGGCCTGGTGCTGTCGGCCAGCGAGCGCCGCGCCGACGAAGCCTCGCGCGATGTGGAGGCCTGGCTCAAGTGCTGGTTCGTCAAGGAGCGCGTGGGCGAGGACTTCAGCGGCACCGTCACCGGCGTGGCCAGCTTCGGCATCTTCGTCACGCTGGATACGCTGCACGTCGAAGGGCTGGTGCACGTCTCCGAACTGGGCGGCGAGTACTTCCAGTTCAACGACGCCCTGCACGAATTGCGCGGCGAGCGCACGGGCATGCGCTACCGTCTGACCGACAAGGTGCAGGTGCAGGTGGCGCGTGTCGACCTCGAAGCGCGCCGCATCGAATTCCGCCTGGTGCAGGGCACGAGTTTCGACGCGTTGCGCAAGGCAGCGGCCCGCGGGCCGGAAGAGCCGATGCGCCGCGTGAAGAAGGCGGCGGCGCCCAAGCCCGCCGCGCTGAAGGGACAGACCGCCAAGGAGCGGCGCGCCGACGCCAAGAAGGCGGGCAAGCCGCCCAGGGCGGCCAAGCACGCCGCGCCCGCCAAGAAGGCGACGCACAAGCGGCATTGACCCCGGCGATGTAAAACCCCTTCATGGCCGGCCCGCCTCCGGGCGGCGTGGCCATGCGGCCTGGCCATAAGGGGTAACATTGCGCTGATGGCCGGCTTGGTCCGGTGGCCCGCCCCCTTTGGGGCGGGTATTCGTTTATCTAAAGGTATTGCATTTATGGCGTCGACCCAAGTTCTGGCCGGGTTTCACGCGGTTGTCGCGCGGCTGCGCCACGCGCCCGAGTCGATCAAGGAAATTTATGTAGAGGCGTCGCGCCGCGACAAGCGGATGCAGACGCTCATCGAGCAGGCCGAGAAGGCGGGTTGCCGCCTGCATCCGGTGCCGATGGAGCGTCTGGATGGCCTGTCGCGCGGCACCCGCCATCAAGGCGTGGTGGCGCTGGCCGACGAACGCCAATTGGCGGTGGATGTGGACGAGGTGCTCGACGTGATCGAGGGCCCGCCGCTGCTGCTGATCCTGGACGGCGTGACCGATCCCCACAACCTGGGCGCCTGCCTGCGCACCGCGGACGCCGCCGGCGTGCATGCGGTGATCGCGCCGCGCGATCGTGCCGTGGGCTTGAACGCCACGGTGCAGCGCGTGGCCTGCGGCGCGGCCGATACCGTGCCGTACGTGATGGTCACCAATCTGGCGCGCACGATGCGCAGCCTGAAGGACCGCGGCGTGTGGCTGATCGGCACCGACGACCAGGCGACCGGCAGCATGCACCAGATTGATGCGCGCCAGCCGATGGCGTGGGTCATGGGCGCGGAAGGCGAGGGCATGCGCCGCCTGACCCGCGAGACCTGCGACCAGCTGGTCAATATCCCGATGCTGGGTTCGGTGGAAAGCCTGAACGTCAGCGTGGCCAGCGCCGTCTGCCTGTACGAGACCGTGCGCCAGCGCCAATCCTGATCCGTCCCGATCCGACCTATCCGTAGCTCTTCTTTTACGCGTCAGCCCATCATGCACCAGAACGGCTTTACCACCACGATCCTCCATTCCGACCGCCAACAATCCGTCGAGCACGGAGCGGTGCACAAGCCGATGCATCCGTCGTCGGAATTCGCCTACGACGACGCCCGAGAGCTGGCGGCGGTGTTCCAGGGCAAGGCGGGCTTCACGTATGCGCGCCAGGGCACCCCCACGACCACGGCGTTGGAAGCGAAGATCAACCATATGGAAGGCGGCAAGGGCACCGTCAGCTTCGCCACGGGGATGGCGGCGTTGTCGGCCATCTTCACGACGCTGCTGCGCCGGGGAGACCATCTGGTGTCCAGCCAGTTCGTGTTCGGAAATACCAACAGCCTGCTGGGCACGCTGCTGGAGCTGGGCGTGGAGATCACCTTCGTGGACGCGACGGATTCGGCCGAGGTGCGCGCCGCTATCCAGCCCAATACGCGCATGGTCTTCACCGAGACGATCGCCAACCCGGGCACGCAGGTTGCCGACCTGGCCGTCATCGGCGAGATCTGCCGCGAGAAGAACCTGGTCTACGTCGTGGACAACACGCTGACCTCGCCGTGGATGTTCCGTCCCTCGACGGTGGGCGCGTCGCTGGTCATGAATTCCCTGTCGAAGTACATCGGCGGCCACGGCAACGCGCTGGGCGGTGCCGTGACGGATACGGGCCTGTATGACTGGTCCGGCTACGCCAACATCTACGAGGCCTACCGCAAGGGGCCGTCGACCGGGTGGGGCCTGACGCAGGTCAAGAAGAAGGGCTTGCGCGACATGGGCGGCACGCTGGCCGCCGAGCCCGCGCACCGGATCGCCGTGGGCGCCGAGACGCTGGCCCTGCGCATGGCCAAGCACTGCGCCAACGCCCTGGCGCTGGCGCGCTTCCTGGAAGCGCATCCTGGCGTCGCGAAGGTGCACTATCCGGGCCTGGCCGGCCATCCGCAGCATGCGCGGTCGGCGGCGCTGTTCGGCGGGCGCTTCGGCGGCCTGCTGGGCGTCGAGCTGGCCGACGGCGTGGACTGCTTCGATTTCCTGAACCGCCTTCGCATCGTGCTGATGGCCACGCACCTGGGCGACACGCGCAGCCTGGCGCTGCCTGCCGCGCAAACCATCTATTACGAAATGGGTGCCGAGCGCCGCAAGCAGATGGGCATTGCAGACAGCCTCATCCGGGTGTCGGTGGGCATCGAAGACGAGGCCGATCTGCTGTTTGATTTCGATCAGGCACTAATGGGCTGCCTGAAGGGATAATGCGGCAAGCGCGCGCCGGGCGCGAAGTCGCGCCGGCTTTGCCGTCCGGAAAGGTCACATGCTTATACAAATCGCAGAAGTTTTCACGCCAGACGAGGCCGCGGACATCCGGCGCAGGCTGGACGCCGCCGACTGGGTGGACGGCAAGGTCACCGCCGGCTACCAGTCGGCCGAAGTCAAGCGCAACCGCCAATTGCCCGAGCAGCATCCGCTGGCCGAAGAACTCGGCAATCTGATCCTGCAGCGCCTGGCCGCGAACAACCTGTTCATGTCGGCCGCATTGCCCCGCAAGATCTTTCCGCCGCTCTTCAACCGCTACGAAGGCGGCGAAGCCTTCGGCTATCACGTGGACAACGCGGTGCGCGGCGTCCCCGGCACCGCCGAGCGCGTGCGCACAGACCTGTCCGCCACGCTGTTCTTCTCCGAGCCCGACTCCTACGACGGCGGCGAGCTCGTCATCGACGACACCTACGGGCCGCGGGCGGTGAAGCTGCCGGCGGGGCACATGGTGCTGTACCCCGGCACGAGCCTGCACAAGGTGAACCCCGTCACGCGCGGGGCACGCGTAAGTTCGTTCTTCTGGATGCAGAGCCTGGTGCGCGAAGATAGTCAGCGCGCCTTGTTGCTGGACATGGACGTAGCCATACAGCGTCTGAATCAGGACGCCGCGGGGCATCCTTCCATCGTGCAGTTGACGGGCATTTATCACAATTTGCTGCGTCGTTGGGTCGATGTTTGATAGAGGCTTGAAGTGATGTCGGGACGGTGTCGCGCAAACACCGAAATGCGCGTTTTTGTATATTGCGAAATCAGCTAAAAGCTAGTATTGGCGCGGGTTGTGGTGAGGTTTTCGCTTGACAGCCGCGCCACGCCAAGGCCTAATACATGTCTGCGTCGCTGACGGTTTGAAGGCATTAAAGCCATCAAATCCTAAGCGGCGCAGCAGTTTAAAAGTTGTGCTTTGCAGCGCAAGAAAAAAGTTTATCCACTGTCTGTTCGTCGTTTGTCGGGCCATGCGTTGGTTAGTGGCGTCCCATCATGACAGCCATGAACCGCACGGCCTCGCCGGACTCAATACCTTGTGAGGGGTACACCTGAATGAACAAAACCGAACTCATCGATCACATCGCCAGCAAGGCCGATATCTCCAAGGCTGCCGCCGGTCGTTCGCTCGACGCCTTGATCGGTGCCGTCAAGACCACCCTGAAGAAGGGCGGTACGGTCACGCTGGTTGGCTTTGGCACGTTTGCCGTGTCGGCTCGCGCTGCTCGCACCGGCCGCAATCCGCGCACCGGCGAAACCATCAAGATCAAGAAGGCCAAGGTGCCGAAGTTCCGTCCGGGCAAGGCCCTGAAGGACGCCGTCAACTAAGGACGGCATGGCGGTCGCCGGGCATTGGCCCCACGCGATTTGCCGACAACTACGCGGTCCGGTATACTCCGGCCCGCGTATTGCTTTTGAGTACCCCGAGTTAGCAGTTGCTTCGCAGGAATCGTCGCATTGACGGCCACCGCGTGCAGCCGCAAGCAGTCAGGATCGGGTGCTTAGCTCAGTTGGTAGAGCGGCGCCCTTACAAGGCGTAGGTCACAGGTTCGACCCCTGTAGCACCCACCAGAAGCCCACGCAGGCGGTTCGGCTCCTTCAAGGATCCGAAGCGCGCCGCACAGAAAACCCGCACACGTCGCCGTGGCGGGTTTTTTGTTTTCCGGCGCCGCTGGCGCGCTACAGGCGCCTCGTGCGCGCGGCCTGGGCGGCCCCAGGGGACGGACTTTTTCGTAAACGTTTTATGCAGCCGGATTGGATGTGCATCAAGGGTGCTACGCTAGCCCAGACGAAATAGGACGTGCGAATCATTCGCATTTGAGATATTATGTTCGGCTTGTACCGGTCAGCCGGCGTCACCATTTCGTGTGCGTCATTTCCCTGGCTGGCCGGATAAGTCAATGCACCCCTGGCTGATTCATGCCTAGTTTTCAACGCGGTTGGAATTCTTCTTCGCCGTCTTCATTTGGTATACGTGCAGGCGCTGGCCTGGCGGTTGTCGCCCTTCATGCGGCAGTAATCGGCGCCATTTTCATGGCCCCTGCGAATCTCCCTGAGCTGGAGGAGCCCGAGGCCGTCATGGTCAGCCTGGTGGATGCGCCCATCCCGCAGATCGCAAAGGCCGAGCCCACGCCGGAAGTGCCGCAGCCGGTGGTCGAGCCGCCGCCCGAGCCGCAGCCCGAGATCGAGCCGGAACCCGAGCCCGAACCCGAATTGAAGCCCGAGCCGGAGCCGGAACCCGAACCGGTGGTCGAGAAGCCGCCGATGCCGGCGCCCAAGCCCAAGCCCAAACCGAAGCCCAAACCCAAGCCCCAGCCCAAGCAGGAAGTCAAGCCCGAGCCCAAGCCGGAAACGCCGCCGCCGCAGACGCCGCCCGCCGGCGCGACGGATGGCGCGCAGGCCTCGCAGAGCCCGCAGCAAGGGCCGCCGCCGGACCAGCCGATCCTGGTGTCGAGCATTGAGTTCCAGGGCGCGCGCCCCATGCCCGTCTATCCGCAGACCTCGCGTCGCATGCGGGAAGAGGGACGGGTGCTGGTGCTGGTGGAAATCAATACGCAGGGTCTGGTGGACCGCGCTTCGATCGACACGTCCTCGGGTTTCCCGAGACTGGACGAATCGGCGCTGACCGCCGCCCGCAAGGCCAAGTTCAAGCCCTATACCCGTAACGGCGTGGCCTATCCCGCCAAAGCCAAAATTCCGTTCGATTTCGTAATGAGGAACTGAGATGTCCAACGCACTGCATAGCGCCACCCTGGTGGCGCAGGCGACCACCAGCCCGGCAGCGCCGGCTGCTGCCGGCGCCGCTGCGCCCGCCGCCGCCGCGGCTGCGCCTGCGGCCCAACAAGCCGCGACCGCCGCTGGCGGCGTCGTCCAGCAATCGGCGGACGCGCTGCACAGCGCCGCCGCCGCGCTGCCGTCGCTGCCGCCGGCTCCGGCCGCCGTGCCCGACATGGGCTTCCTGCACTTTGTCGCCCAAAGCGACTTCGTGGGCAAGAGCCTGTTCATCATTCTGATCCTGATGTCGCTGGTGACCTGGTACCTGATCCTGGTCAAGGCCGCCAGCAACGTCAGCATGCGCAAGCGCTCGTCTGACTTCCTGAACAAGTTCTGGAACGCCAGCTCGCTGGAGCAGGTCGAACACGAGATCAGCACGCACGGCGCGCGCGATCCGTTCTCGCACCTGGCCAGCCACGCCATGCACGCCCAGGCGCACCACAACAAGTTCGGCGCGACCAAGCTGGAAGAGTCGGGCACCAATTCCGATTTCGTCACGCGCACCATGCGCAAGGTCATCGACGAAGAAACCGCCAAGCTGGAAAACGGCCTGACGGTGCTGGCCTCGGTGGGTTCGACGGCCCCGTTCGTCGGCCTGTTCGGCACGGTGTGGGGCGTGTACCACGCGCTGGTGGGCATCGGCCTGTCGGATGGCGTGACCATCAACCGCATCGCCGGTCCGGTGGGCGAAGCCCTGATCATGACGGGCCTGGGCCTGGCGGTGGCCATTCCCGCGGTGCTGGCGTACAACACGTTCGTGCGCAACAACCGCGTGTTCCTGTCACGCCTGGATGCGTTTGCGCATGACCTGTTCGCGTTCCTGACCACCGGCCAGCAAGTGTCGCTGTCCGACGGCAAGGTGCGCGCCCTGCGCCGCCAGAACGGCAATGGCGCTGCGGCTCAACGCGGGAGCGAATAATGGCCTTTGGCAGCTTCGAGGGTAAAGGATCCGGGAGCCATACGGTTTCCGAGATCAACATGGTGCCCCTGATCGACGTCATGCTGGTGCTGCTGGTGATCTTCATCATCACGGCGCCGCTGCTGGCGCACTCGATCAAGATCAACATGCCCCAGGTGGCCGCCGAGCAGATCGAGGAAGAACCCAAGACCGTGGACCTGGCGATCGATGCCAGCGGCGCGCTGTTCTGGGACGAAAAGCCGGTCAATATCGATGACCTGCCCAATCGCTTCAAATCGATCGCCGGCACCAAGCCGCAACCGGAAATCCGCATCCGCGCCGACCAGAACACCCGCTACGAAACGCTGGCCAAGGTCATGGCCTCGGCTCGCCGCAGCGGAATGTCGCGCATCGGCTTCGTCACGACACCGCCTTCGGGCGGGGCTGCCGCCACCGAAGCGCCCGCGGGCACCGCCCCGGGCGGCGCCACCCCGGCTCCGGCCGGGGCACCGTCCGGCCGGTGAACGGATCCTGAGAGAAGGGGCGCATTTCGCGCCCCTTTTTTTTCGGATCGCGCTAGAATCGCGGCATGCGAGTACTGGTAATCGAAGACGACACCACCCTGGGCCACGCGCTCCAGGAATTCCTGGCCGACCAGGGTTATGCGGTCGACTGGCTGACTGAAGGCGACCGTGTCCTGGGCGCTTTGGCTGGCCAGCCGTATGACCTGATGCTGCTCGACCTCAATCTGCCCGGCATGAGCGGGCTTGATGTGCTGCGGCAACTGCGCCAGGACGGCAATCAGGTTCCCGTGCTGATCCTCACCGCCCGGGACGGTATCGAAGACCGCGTCGCGGGACTGGATGCCGGAGCCGACGATTACGTCACCAAACCTTTCGAACTGCCCGAGCTGGCGGCGCGTGTACGCGCCTTCGGCCGGCGCCGTGCCGGTCAGGCGCAGCCGCTGATCGAAGTCGGCCCGCTGGTGTTCGATACGGTCGGTCGCGAAGTCCGGGCCAATGGCCAGCGCCTGTCGCTGTCCGTGCGCGAGCTCTCCGTGCTGGAGATGCTGATGGCCCGCGTGGGCCGGGTCGTGACCAAGCGCCAGATCGTCAACTCGCTGTCCGCCTGGGACGCCGACTTCAGCGAAAACGCCGTCGAAGTGTATGTGTACCGCCTGCGCAAGCGCCTGGAAGGCACGGGCGCCAGCATTCAGACGGTGCGCGGCTTCGGCTACATGCTGGATGTGGAAACGGCCTGACGGGCCGGACGCGGCCGGCATGCTCCGGCTGCGCGCTTCCATCCGCTCAAGCGAGGGTATCGCGTCATGACGCAGGAACGCACTCCTTCCGCTCTTCCGAAAGCACGCCCCTTGCTCCCTTCCCGTTCTCTGGCGCGGCATCTGGTGATCCGCCTGATGCCGCCGATCCTGCTGCTGGTCCTGCTGGACCTGGCCGCCACGTGGGTCATCACCCACAAGATCGACATGTCGCTGTGGATGCTGGAGGATTTCTTCTGGCTGATGGTGGTGGGGCAGGTGGCGTTGATCGCCCTGTTCACCTGGGTGGTCGTGCAGGGCGTGCGCTCCGGGCTGCGGTCCGTGAACCATCTGTCCGAAGAGATCCGCCAGCGTTCCATCGACGACATGCAGCCGCTGGAAGTGGCGGGCGTGCCGGTGGAGATCGAACCGCTGGTGACCCACACCAATGACCTGCTGCTGCGCCTGGACGCCTCGCTGGCAGCGCAGCGCCGCTTCATCGGCCATGCCGCGCACCAGCTGCGCACGCCGCTGTCGGGCCTGAGGCTGGAATCTGAACTGATGTTGGCCCGGCCCCTGCCCGACGACGTGCGGGCCCGCGCCGAGCGCATCAAGGCCGTCAGCGACCGCATGATCCGGCTGGGCCAGCAGTTGCTGGTGCTGGCGCGCGCCGACCCCAATGCCCGTCCCCAGGACAGCTTTGTGCGCATCGACCTGTGCGAATGGGTCCGGGTGCACGGCGCCGAGTGGTTTCCGAGGGTGCGCGACGCCCGCTATGAGCTGGATCTGGTGGCGCCCGACGCGCCCATCTGGATCGACGCCGACCCCTTGCTGCTGGCCGAACTGCTGGGCAACCTGATCGACAACGCCTTGCGCTACGGCAACGAGACCGGACGCATCACGCTGATCGTGGGGGCCAACCCGCCGTCGCTGACGGTCGAGGACGACGGGCCCGGGATTCCCCCCGATGAGCGCGACCGCGTGTTCGAGGCCTTCTACCGGTCGCCCACCGCCACGGCGGGCGGCTCCGGCCTGGGCCTGGCGATCGTGCGCGAAATCGCGCACGCGCACGGCGCCTGGTGGAAGTTGACCAGCCGCCCCGATTTTTCCGGCACACGGCTGTCCGTCGTGTTCCCCGGCCCCCGCAAAGGGGCTCAACTAACTCGTCAAGAACCCACATCATGAGCCAAGCCACGGCTGGTGTTCCTTCATCGCCCGGTGCGCATGCGGGCGGCGCGCACGCGCCCTCGTCGCGCGCGGCGCTCATCATGGGCGCGCTGGGCGTGGTGTACGGCGACATCGGCACCAGCCCGTTGTACACCCTGCGCGCCTGCCTGACCGGCCTGAGCGTGCACACCGACCTCGAACCCGCGCATTTGCTGGGCGTGCTGTCCATCCTGTTCTGGATGTTGATGGTGGTGGTGTCGCTGAAGTACGTGACGCTGGTGCTGCGCGCGGACAACCGCGGCGAGGGCGGCACGCTGGCGCTGCTGGAGCTGGCAGTGCGCAACCGTGAAGGCAAGATGCGCTGGGTGCTGATCGTGCTGGGGATATTCGGCGCGGCACTGTTCTACGGCGACAGCATGATCACGCCGGCCATTTCGGTGTTGTCCGCGCTGGAAGGCATCGGGATCGTGTCGCACACGCTGGATAGATGGGTGGTGCCGATTGCGCTGGTGGTGCTGGTGGCGCTGTTCGCGATCCAGTCGCACGGCACGGGCGTGATGGGCAAGCTGTTCGGCCCGGTGATGCTGGTGTGGTTCAGCACGCTGGCCGCATTGGGCGCCTGGCAGATCTGGCAGGCGCCGGAAGTACTGGCCGCTTTGAATCCGATGTGGGGGCTGCGCTTCATCGTCGAGTTCCCGCTGATCAGTTTCGTGCTGCTGGGCGCGGTGGTGCTGGCGTTGACCGGCGCCGAGGCGCTGTACGCCGATATGGGCCACTTTGGCCGGCCGGCGATCCGCAGCGCCTGGTTCAGCATGGTGCTGCCGGCGCTGACGCTGTGCTATTTCGGCCAGGGCGCGCTGCTGTTGCGCGATCCCTCGGCGATCCGCAACCCGTTCTTCCTGATGGCGCCGGAGTGGGGTCTGGCCCCGTTGGTGGCGCTGGCCACCATCGCGACGATCGTGGCGTCGCAGGCGGTGATCTCCGGCGCCTATTCCGTGACGCGCCAGGCGGTGCAGCTGGGGTTCTGGCCGCGCATGCAGATCCTGCATACGTCGGCGGTCGAGAAGGGCCAGATCTACCTGCCGCAAGTCAATGCGCTGCTGTTGTGCGCCGTGCTGGTGCTGGTGCTGCTGTTCCGCAATTCGGACAATCTGGCCGCGGCCTACGGGTTCGCGGTGACGGGCACGATGCTGACGACGTCGGTGCTGGCGTTTGCGGTGCTGCCGCGCGGCACCACCGGCATCAAGCGCATGCTGTGGTTTACGGTGCTGGGGCTGTTGCTGTTGTTCGACGTGCTGCTGTTTTCAGCCAACGTGTTCAAGATCCACGAGGGCGGCTGGTTGCCGTTGCTGGTGGCGATCGTGGTGTTCACGCTGATGATGACGTGGCGCCGCGGGCGGCATCTGCTGTCGGACATGCAGCACCGCGACCGGCAGCCGCTCAAGGAATTCATGGAGCAGCTGGAGGCGTATCCGCCGTCCCGGGTGCCGGGCACGGCGATCTTCATGACGATGAATTCGAGCAATGTGCCGCCGGCGCTGCTGCATAACCTGAAGCACAACAAGGTGCTGCACGACCACGTGCTGTTCCTGACGATCCTGGTGGCGGATGTGCCTTTCATCTCGCCGGAAGAGCGTTTCGTGGTGAACAAGTTGAGCGCGTCCAGCTGGACGGCGACGATCAACTACGGCTTCAAGGAAGATCCCGACGTGCCGGACGCGTTGCGGCTGGTGGCCGAGGCGTATCCGGAATTGGATCTGGAGCCGATGCGGACGTCTTATTTCCTGTCGCGCCAGACGGTGGTGGCCGCGAGGAAGCCGGCGTTGTGGCGGTGGAGGCGGGCGGTGTTTTCGTTCATGGCCCGGAACTCGACGCGGAGCACGAAGTTTTTCAAGATTCCGGCGAATCGGGTGGTGGAGATGGGGATGCAGGTGGAGTTGTAGGGCGCTCTGATTTTTGTTGGTTCGCGGTTGATTGGTCCTTTAGACGCCCTGCGCGTCGGGGGCCTGGGGCGCGCGGGGCAACAATTGCGGTCCGGAGCCTTCGCTCCGGACTTCCCCTTCGTCATCTTCGTTGTTGCCTTCGGCAACTGCCTTCAGATTCCCTCGGGCTTATCGACGCCCCGCGCACCCCAGGCCCCCGCCGCGCAGGGCTCCAGTAGTTGAAACCTGACGGACGCTGGGGCGAGTGGCTTGCTTAGGGTTCGCGCCTACGGTGGCGGGTGATGGAAGAGCTTGCGGGGCCCGCGCCAGGCCGGCCGCGCGGGCGGCCTTTTGGCGCTTACGCGGCGTCTTGCGTCGAGGTGGGGGCGCTTCGCGAATGCGCGAAGGGGCGTTGGGGCGTGGGTCGAAGGATGGGTGGAGCGCGGGGAAATCTCTGCAATTGATCTGGTGCCCAACGCGCGCAACCCATCAAGCTGCCGTCACCACACGACGGTCCCCAACGAATCATCAGATTGCGCCCGCGCCGCCACGACGCCCGCACAATAAAAAAGCCCCTCGGGTTCGCCGAGGGGTTTTTTTTCGGGCGGAAGAATTACTTCTTTTTGCCGTCGTCCTTCAACTGCGGCAGCGAGGTGCCGCTGGAGGCCAAGAGGCCGGTTTTGACGTAGGTGAACAGCTTTTCGCGGGTGTCGACGATGTCGAGGTTGCGCATGGTGAGCTGGCCGATGCGGTCTGCCGGGGTGAAGGGGGCGTTTTCCACCTTTTCCATGGACAGGCGCTCGGGGGCGTACGTCAGGTTGGCCGATTCGGTGTTCAGCAGCGAATAGTCGTTGCCGCGGCGCAGTTCGATGGTGACTTCGCCGGTGATGGCGCGGGCGACCCAGCGTTGGGCGGTTTCGCGCAGCATGATGGCTTGCGGGTCGAACCAGCGGCCCTGGTACAGCAGGCGGCCCAGCTTGCGGCCGTTTTCGCGGTACTGCTCGATCGTGTCTTCGTTGTGGATGCCGGTGACCAGGCGTTCGTAGGCGATGAACAGCAGGGCCAGGCCCGGGGCTTCGTAGATGCCGCGGCTCTTGGCTTCGATGATGCGGTTTTCGATCTGGTCGCTCATGCCCAGGCCGTGGCGGCCGCCGATGCGGTTGGCTTCCAGCAGCAGTTCGACCGGGTCGCTGTATTCCACGCCGTTCAGGGCGACGGGTTGGCCTTCGTCGAAGCGGACGGTGACTTCTTCGGCCTTGACGGCCACGTCGTCGCGCCAGAATGCCACGCCCATGATGGGCTTGACGATGCGGATGCCGGAGTTCAGTTGCTCCAGGTCCTTGGCTTCGTGGGTCGCGCCCAGCAGGTTGGAGTCGGTCGAGTAGGCTTTTTCGGCCGACATCTTGTAGTCGAAGCCGGCTTGGCGCATGTATTCGGACATTTCCGAACGGCCGCCGAGCTCGTCGATGAAGCGCTGGTCGAGCCAGGGCTTGTAGATCTTCAGGTCCGGGTTGGTCAGGAGACCGTAGCGGTAGAAGCGCTCGATGTCGTTGCCCTTGAAGGTGCTGCCGTCGCCCCAGATGTTGACGTTGTCTTCCTTCATGGCGGCCACCAGCATCGTGCCGGTGACTGCGCGGCCGATCGGGGTCGTGTTGAAGTAGGTGATGCCGGCGGTCGAGATGTGGAACGCGCCCGCTTGCAGGGCGGCGATGCCTTCAGCCACCAGCTGCGCGCGGCAGTCGATCAGGCGGGCGTTTTCGGCGCCGTAGGCCAGGGCCTTGCGGGGGATCTCGTCGTAGTCGGACTCGTCGGGCTGGCCCAGGTTCGCCGTGTAGGCGTACGGGATGGCGCCGTTGTTGCGCATCCACAGGAGCGCTGCGCTGGTGTCGAGGCCGCCGGAAAAGGCGATGCCGACCTTCTGGCCGGTGGGAAGGTTCGGGAGGATAGTGGTCATTGTTTGAGGTGAGACGCCAACAGGACTTTGACAGCAACGAGCCGCCAAACAAGAAAGGTGACCGCATTTTAACTCTTTTGACCGGGGCGGGCGGCGCTGGGGGCCAGGGCGCCCGCGCGGACGCGGCGGAGGGCCGGGCATCCGTCCCCGGCCGCGGCGCCGAACCTGTCCGAATTGTCAGGATCCGGACAGCGTGGAGTCCCGGACGCCTTCCTACAGTGGGGGCGTACTGACTGTCGGCCGCGCGGGCGGCGCTGAAAATGAACACTGGAATGCGGATCGCGCCACGCTGGGCGGCGGCAGGGCTGGCGGCCTTGCTGGGTCTGGCCGGCTGTGCGGCGGGCCCCGATTACCGGCGTCCGGCGATGGACCTGCCGGACGGGTACAAGGAATCGGGGCCATGGAAAACCGCCGAACCCGGCGTGGTCGACGGGACAAGGCCCTGGTGGGAAGCCTATGGCGACCCGACGCTAAGCGGGCTGATCGTGCAGGCCAACGCCGCCAACCAGACCATCCAGCAGGCCCAGGCGCAATACCGGCAGGCGCGCGCCGCCGCCGATGCGGCCCGGGCGGGCTTCTGGCCCACGGCGGGCGTCAGCGCGTCGACGCAGCGGGCGCGGGCCAAGAGCAATGGCATGACCGGCGTGTCCAACGGCTATGCCGCCGCGCTCGACGTGTCATGGGAGCCCGACCTGTGGGGCGCGGTGCGCCGGCAGGTCGAGGCCAGCGATGCGTCGACCCAGGCCAGCCAGGCCAGCCTGGCCGCTGCCCGGCTGAGCATCCAGGCGGCGTTGGCGCAGGACTATCTGCAATTGCGGGCGGTGGACCGCGAAAAGGACCTGTATGCGCGGACGCTGGACGCCTACACGCGCACGCTCAAGCTGACGCAAAGTCAGTATGACGCCGGCGTGGCGCTGCGCTCGGACGTGGCGCAGGCAGAAGCGCAGTTGAAGACCGCCGAAGCCCAATCGATCGACCTGGACGCGAGCCGCAGCCAGTTGGAACATGCGATCGCCATCCTGACGGGGCGGGCGCCGGCGCAGTTCAGCCTGCCGCCCGTGGCCGCCGGGCAACCCTGGATGTTCCGGGTGCCCGCCGTGCCCACCGGCCTGCCGTCGGATCTGCTTGAGCGGCGGCCGGACATCGCCGCGGCGGAACGCGACGTGGCGTCGGCCAACGCCGGCATCGGTGTGGCGCGCGCCGCGTATTTCCCGTCGCTGGTGCTGTCGGCCAGCGGCGGCTTCGGCGCCGCCAGCTTTGCGCAATGGTTCAACGCCCCCGGCCGCGTCTGGTCGCTGGGCGCGCTGTTGGCGGAGACAGTTTTCGACGGCGGGTTGCGCAAGGCCCGAGATGCGCAGGCGGTGGCGGTCTTCGACGCCAGCGCCGCGCAATACAAGCAGACGGTGCTGGGCGCCTTCCAGGAAGTGGAAGACAACCTGTCCACCTTGCGCGTGCTGGACGACGAGGCCCGCGCGCAGGACGACGCGGTGGCCGCATCGCTGCTGAGCGAGCGGCTGGCCCTGGCGCAATACCGGGCTGGCACGACCACTTTTCTGACCGTCGCCGTCGCTCAGGCGCTGACGCTGTCCAACGAACGTGCCGCCGTGCAGTTGCGCGGCCGCCAACTGGTGGCCAGCGTGGCGCTGGTCAAGGCGGTGGGCGGCGGCTGGAGCGCCGACGCGTTGAAGACGCCCGATACGCAAGCGCTGGCGGTCGCCGGCCAGCCCCAGGCAGCAAACCAACCTACCGAGAACGAGTGAGTCCATGGACAAGGCGGTGACTTTCCCCAATCGACGCGCGGGATGGCGCGCGGGCGCCGCGGCGCTGGCCGTCGTGGCCTGCGTGCTGGTGGCCTGGCTGTTCCTGCGCGGGCGCGGCGGGCCTCCCGCGGCGCCCGAGCCCAAGGTGCCGGTGGCGACGACCGAGGTGCGCCAGCAAGACGTGGCGCGCTACCTGACGGGCGTGGGCACGGTCACGGCCGCCGCCAGCGTGACGGTCAAGGCGCGCATCGACGGGCAATTGGACAGCGTGGGTTTCGTCGAAGGGCAGGACGTCAAGGCCGGCCAGGTGCTGGCCAACATCGACCCTCGCGCCTTGCAGGCGCAGTTGTCCCAGGCGCAGGCGCAGCGGGCGAAAGACCAGGCGACGCTGCTGAACGCCCGCCTGGACCTGCAGCGCTATACCCGCCTGCAGCGCGAGGACGCGGCCACGCAGCAGACGCTGGATGCGCAGCGCGCGCTGGTGGCGCAGCTGGAAGCCGCCATACAGACCGACGACGCGCAGATCACCTACGCCCGGGTGCAGCTGGACTACACGCGTATCGTGGCGCCGATCTCGGGCCGGGTGGGCGCGCGGCTGGTGGACCCAGGCAATATCGTGCATGCATCCGACGCGAACGGCCTGGTCGTCATCAACCAGATCGATCCGATCACCGTGCTGTTCTCGGTGCCCGAAGAGGCGGTCCCGGCGATCAACGCGGCCATGGACCGGGGGCAGCCGCTGCCTGTCGTGGCTTATGCGCGGGACAGCAACGAGCCGCTGGAAACGGGAACGCTGGTCCTGCTGAACAACCAGATCGACACCACCACGGGCACGGTGCTGTTGAAAGGCCGCTTCGACAATCCCCACCACCGCTTGTGGCCTGGCTTGTATGTGAACGCCCGGCTGGTGCTGGACGCGCATGAAAGCGCGCTGACCGTGCCGGCCGCGGCCGTGCAGCGCAGCCAGACCGGCACGTATGTGTACGCGGTGGATGGCGAGGGTGTGGCCCAGCCGCGCGCCGTGCAGGTCGAGCGGATGCAGGACGGCGTGGCGGTCATTCAGGACGGGTTGTCCGCCGGGCAGCGCGTGGTGGTGGACGGGCAGTACAAGCTGAAGCCGGGCAGCAAGGTGCGCGAGCTGGCCGCAGCCCCGGCCACGGCTCCGGCAGGGGGGGCGAAATGAGCATCTCGGCCAGTTTCATCAAGCGGCCCATCGGCACGTCGCTGCTGGCGCTGGCGATCCTGCTGGTGGGGATCGCGGCGTGGCCGCTGCTGCCCGTGGCGCCGTTGCCCCAGGTGGATTTTCCCACCATCCAGGTGCAGGCGAACTTGCCGGGCGGCAGCCCCGAGACGATGGCGTCCAACGTGGCGCAACCGCTTGAACGGCAGTTTTCGCTGATCGCCGGCCTGTCGCAGATGACGTCCGTCAGCGCGATCGGCAATACGCAGATCACCTTGCAGTTCGACCTGAACCGCAGCATCGAATCGGCGGCGGTGGACGTGCAGGCGGCCATCAACGCCGCGACCGGGCAATTGCCGGCCAACCTGCCGAATCCGCCCACCTTCCGCAAGGTCAATCCCGCCGATGCGCCCATCATGGTGATGGCGGTGCAGTCCGACACGCTGCCGCTGATCCAGGTGAACGATTTCGCCGACAACATCCTGGCGCAGCAGATCTCGCAGATCTCGGGCGTGGGGCTGGTGAACATCGGCGGCCAGCAAAAGCCCGCGGTGCGGATCCAGGTGGATCCGGGCAAGCTGTCGGCGCTGGGCCTGAGCCTGGAAGACATCCGGGGCGTGATTGCCACCACCACGGTCAACCAGCCTAAAGGCACCATCGACGGCGCGCGCCAGAGCTTCACGACCTACACCAACGACCAGTTGCTGTCGGCCGCGCAGTGGAACGACATGGTGCTGGCCTATCGCAACGGCGCGCCGATCCGGGTGCGCGACGTGGGCGTCGCGGTGGACGGCCCCGAGAACACCAAGCTGGCGGGGTGGGCCTACGCGGGCAAGGCGTCGCCGCCGGACAACACGATCACCAATGGCCGTTCGATCGTGCTGCAGATCAGCAAGCAGCCCGGCGCCAACGTGATCGAGACCGTGGACCGCATCCGCGCGGCGCTGCCGCGGCTGGAGGCCTCGATTCCGCCATCGGTGCACGTCAACACCATCATCGACCGCACCCAGACGATCCGCGCGTCGGTCACCGACGTGGAGTTCACGCTGACGCTCACCATCATCCTGGTGGTGCTGGTGATCTTCCTGTTCCTGCGCAACGTGGCGGCCACGCTGATCCCGTGCGTGACGGTGCCGCTGGCGCTGATGGGCACGGCTGCCGTGATGTACGTGGTGGGCTTCAGTCTGGACAACCTGTCGCTGATGGCGCTGACGATTGCGGTCGGCTTCGTGGTAGACGACGCCATCGTGATGCTGGAAAACGTCTACCGGCACGTGGAGGCCGGCATGTCGCCGATGGAGGCAGCCTACAAGGGCGCCGGCGAAATCGGCTTCACCATCGTGTCGATCTCGGTGTCGCTGATCGCGGTGTTCATCCCGCTCTTGCTGATGGGCGGCATCGTCGGCCGCCTGTTCCGCGAGTTCGCGGTGACGGTGACGCTGGCCATCGTGGTGTCGGTGCTGGTGTCGCTGACGCTGACGCCGATGCTGTGTTCGCGCTATCTGAAGAACCATCACGGCGAGCGGCATGGCCGGCTGTACCAGATGTTCGAACGGGGCTTCGACGCCATGCTGCACGGCTACGAGCGCGGGCTGAAGCTGGTGCTTCGGCACCAGTTCGCCACGCTGTGCGTGTTCCTGGCGACGGTCGCCTGCACGGTGGCGTTGTTCCTGGTGATCCCGAAGGGCTTCTTTCCGCAGCAGGACACGGGCTTCATCTTCGGCTTTGCGGAGTCGGCGCAGGATTCGTCGTTCTCGCTGATGAACCAGCGCATGATCCAGATGGCCGAGGTGATCCGGCAGGATCCGGACATCGCAAGCTTCGGTTTCAACGGCAGCCAAAGCACCTATAACACCGGCAACTTCTATATCGGCCTGAAGCCCAAGGACGAAGGCCGTACGGCGTCGGCCGACGAGGTCATCGCGCGGCTGCGTCCGCAACTGGCCAAGCTGGAGGGCGTGACGCTGTTCATGCAGGCGGGGCAGGACATCAACGTGGGCGGGCGTTTGTCGCGCACCCAATACCAGTACACCCTGACGGACTCCAGCCTGGACGAGCTGAACGTCTGGGCGCCGAAATTGTTGACGGCGTTCCGGGGCTTGCCGCAATTGACCGACGTGGCTTCCGACCAGCAGAACGCGGCCGCCACGGCGTCGTTGACGATCGATCGCGCGCGGGCATCGTCCTTCGGTATCTCGCCCGCGCTGATCGACGCCACGATCTACGATGCGATCGGCCAGCGCCAGGTGGCGCAGTACTTCACGCAGATCAACAGCTACCACGTGATCCTGGAGGTGAGCCCCAAGCTGCAGCAGGACCCCAGCCTTTTTTCCAAGCTCTACCTGACGTCGCCGCTGACGGGCCAACAGGTGCCGCTGTCCACATTCGTGAAGCTGGATACCGACAAGACGGCCTATCTGTCCATCAGTCACCAGGGCCAGTTTCCGGCCGTGACCATCTCGTTCAACCTGGCGCCCGGGACGTCGCTGGGCGACGCGGTGCAGGCGATCCAGCAGGCGCAGAGCCGGATGGGCGTGCCCGCCAGCCTGGCGGGTGCGTTCCAGGGCACGGCCAAGGCCTTCGGGGATTCGCTGTCGACCCAGCCGTACCTGATCGCGGCGGCGCTGATCGCCGTGTACATCGTGCTGGGCCTGCTGTACGAAAGCTACATCCATCCGCTGACCATCCTGTCCACGCTGCCGTCCGCAGGCGTCGGGGCGCTGCTGATCCTGATGGCGGGGGGGTACGACCTGAGCGTGATCGCGCTGATCGGCATCATCCTGCTGATCGGCATCGTGAAGAAGAACGGCATCATGATGATCGACTTCGCGCTGACTGCCGAACGCGAGCACGGCATGGCGCCGGCCGAGGCGATCTACCAGGCTTGCGTGCTGCGCTTCCGGCCCATCATGATGACGACCATGTGCGCGCTGCTCAGCGGCTTGCCGCTGATGCTGAGCCACGGCCAGGGCTCGGAGCTGCGGCGTCCGCTGGGGTATGCGATGGTGGGCGGCCTGATCGTGTCGCAGGCGCTGACCCTGTTCACGACGCCTGTGGTCTACCTGTATCTGGACCGCGCGCATTACTGGTACATGGAGCGCAAGGCGGCACGGGCGGCCAGGAAGGCGAAGGCGACCGGGGCGAACGCAGCGACCGAGACAAACGGGGCGAACCCGCCCGCTATCGCGCCGGCGGACGGACTTGGGTCAAAATAGGGGTCAACCGTAGGGCTTGCGGGGCGGCACATGAAAATCCTGATAGTCGAAGACGAACTGAAGACGGCGGATTACCTGCGCAAGGGCTTGGGCGAGCAGGGCTGCGCCGTCGACGTCGCGCATAACGGCATCGACGGCCAGCACCTGGCCATGGAGCACGACTACGACGTGATCGTGCTGGACGCCATGCTGCCGGGCATGGACGGCTTTGCCGTGCTGCGTTCGCTGCGCACGGTGCGGCAGACGCCCGTCATCATGCTGACCGCCCGCGACGGCGTCGAAGACCGTATCCGCGGGCTGCACGACGGGGCGGACGATTACCTGGTCAAGCCTTTTTCCTTTCTGGAACTGCTGGCGCGCCTGCAGGCGCTGACCCGGCGCGGCCGCGCCCAGGAACCGGTGCAACTGCGCATCGGCGATCTGCAGATCGACCTGATCAGCCGCAAGGCGTGGCGGGCGGGCGCGCGCCTGGATCTGACCGCCAAGGAATTCGCGCTGCTGGCGGTGCTGGCGCGTCGCCAAGGCGAGATCCTGTCCAAGACGGCCATCGCCGAGCTGGTGTGGGACATGAACTTCGACAGCAATGTCAATGTGGTGGAAGTCGCCATCAAGCGCTTGCGCGGCAAGGTGGACGCGCCGTTCGGCCGGCGCCTGCTGCACACGATCCGGGGCATGGGCTATGTGCTGGAGTTGCGCGACGACGGGTCGCCGGAATGAGGGGCGCGTGGTGAGGACCTCGTTGAAAGCCTCGTTGAAGGCGCGGTTGCTGGTCCTGTACGCGGTGGCGGCGGCGACGACCTTCGCGCTGACCGGCGTGGCGCTGTACGGCGTGCTGGACCGCCAGCTGGACCGCATCCAGCAGGACGCGCTGCGCACCACGGCGCAAGAGGTCGGCTATTCGCTGACCCGCAGCGTCGACCCCGAGCGCTGGGGCCGCTTCAAGACCAAGCTGGATACCCTGACGCCCGCCGACGGCAGCCTGCGTTTCTGGGTGCTGTCGGATGATCCCGCCTACGAGTACGGCAAAGGGCTGGCCGACATCAGCAGCCTGGAGCGTCATTCCGACGGCTTCGGCAAGATCACCCTGCCGGACCGCGAGGACGCGTTGCTCACGCTGAGCGTCACGGTGGAGGCCAACCAGGCCCGCCCGCAGGTGCGCCTGATCGTCGGCATGGATTCCGCGCCCTATGCGCACACGCTGCGCTATTTCCTGTGGGCGATGGCGGGCTTGTCGCTGACGGCCATCCTGCTGATGGCACTGCTGGGATTCTGGGTGACCCGCGTGGGCCTGCGGCCGCTGAATCGCTTGTCGGCCGAAGCCCGCGCCCTGCGTCCCAGCGCGCTGTCGCAGCGCCTGAGCATGGCCGAGCTGCCGGTCGAACTAGAGGATCTGGCCACGTCGTTCAACGGGGCCCTGGCCCGGCTGGAAGGCGCCTACAACCAGCTGGAGGCCTTCAACGCCGACGTGGCGCACGAGATGCGCACGCCGCTGACCAACCTGATCGGGCAGACCCAGGTGGCCTTGTCGCGCCGCCGCAGTTCGGACGATCTGCAAGAGGTGCTGCAATCCAATCTGGAGGAACTGGACCGTCTGCGGACCATGATCAACGACATGCTGTTCCTGGCGCGCGCCGATCAGGGCGAGGCCGCCACCGGGCGCATCCATGCGGTGCTGGCGGATGAGGTCGGCAAGACGGCCGAGTTCTTCGAATTCCTGCTGGACGAGGCCGGCATGCGGGTGCGCATCGACGGCGACCGCGAGGCCAGCGCCTTGATCGACACGGCCCTGTTCCGGCGCGCGGTGACCAATCTGCTGCAGAACGCGATCCAGTATTCCGCTCCGGGGGCAGAGATCGCGGTCGACATCCTGCGCAGCGGCGACAAGCTGGAAGTCGCTGTCAGCAACACCGGTCCGCCCATCGCGCCGGAACACCTGCCGCACTTGTTCCAGCGCTTCTACCGCGTGGATGCGGCGCGGCGCGGAGACGGCGTGGAGCATAGCCACGGGCTGGGGCTGGCTATCGTGAAGGCCGTGGCCGCCATGCACGGCGGCGCGGTATCGGCCAGCAGCGCCGGCGGCACGACGCGCGTCGCGTTCAGCGTGGACGCGACGCCTCGTCAGGCCGGGCACCGTTAAGCCGCACAACGTTAAGCCGCGCACCGTTAAGCCGCCGGCGCGAACAGGCGGCCCAGCTCCAGTTGACGGATCAGTTGGCCGGTGGCCGTGGCCAGACGGGTCGCCGGCCGGTGGCGGGCGCTGGCCAGCACCAGGTTGTTGGTGATCCGGGGCGAGCCGATGTCGCAAAGCGACAACGCGTGTTCGGCGGCCGGGCCCCGGGCGGCGGAACGCGGCAGGATGGCATAGGCATCGCCTTGCGCCGCCAGTTCCACGATGGTCTGCACAGCGTCCACCTCGGCGGCCACTTTCAGGCGCACGCCTTGCGCGCGGCAGACGCTTTCCACCAGCGTGCGGATGGCGTTGGGCAGGCTGGGAAGCACCAGCGGATAGCCGCCCAACTGCGCCACGGAGACGCGGGCGGGCAGCGGCGGTTCGTGCCCGGCGGCGGCGGCCAGCACCAGGTCTTCCCGGAACAGCGATTCATAGGCCAATTGGGGGGAGGGCGCCGGGTCGTACAGCAGCGCCAGGTCCACCCGACCGGCCAGCAGCCACTCGCGCACCTGGGCGCTCAGGCCCTCGGCCACGGCGATGGACGCGTCGGGGAAACTGCGGCGGAAGGCCTGCACAAGCGGCGGGGTCAGCACGCGGGCGATGCGCGGCGGCAGCCCCACCACGACCTTGCCGGTTGGCGTTTCGCGCAAGGTTTGCAGGTCTTCCTTGGCGCGGTCGGCCAGGGTCAGGAGGGCGCGGGCATGTTCCAGGAAGCGCAGGCCGGCTTCGGTGGGCTCGGCGCCGCGGCCGTTGCGGTACAGCAGATGCTGGCCCAGCTCCAGTTCCAGCAGGCGGACCTGCCGACTGAGCGTGGGTTGCGCCACGTCCAGCATCTCGGCGGCGCGCGAGAAGCTGCGCCGCTCCGCGACCCTGACGAAATACTCGATCTGCTTCAGATCCATGGGATATTTAATTTAGCTATATCTGAAATCAAAGATATAGCATTGTTTGTCAGCCCGCAATCCGGGACGATGTCGTTTTTCACGCAGGAAACCGCCGTGCCCGATTGCCGTCCCCCGCTTGCGTCGCCCACCCGCCCTCGCCACGCGCTGCCGCCGGGCGCGTGCGACACCCATTGCCACGTCTTCGGGCCGGGCGACGTGTTCCCGTACGCCGAGGGCCGGTCTTATACGCCGCCCGACGCGCCCTACGTGAAGATGGCGGCGTTGCACGCGCTGCTGGGCATCGAGCGCGCGGTGGTGGTGCAGGCCAATTGCCACGGTTCGGACCACAGCGCCTTGCTGGACGCGCTGGCCCGAAGCGGCGGTCGTTATCGCGGCGTGGCGTTGCTGGGGCCGGATGCCACGGCGGCCAGCGTCCAGGCATTGCATGACGGCGGCGTGCGCGCCGCCCGGTTCAACTTCGTGCCGCATCTGGGCGGCGCGCCCGAGCCTGCGGTGTTCGACCACGTCGTGTCCCTGATCGCACCGCTGGGCTGGCACCTGTGCCTGCATCTGGACGGTGCGATGTTGCCCGGCCTGTTGCCGCGCCTGCAGGCGCTGCCGGTGCCCTTCGTCGTGGACCACATGGGCCGGCTGAAGGCGGCCGACGGGCTGGAGTCGCCCGCGATGCGCGCCTTGCTGAGCCTGGCCGGCGTGCCGCAGGCCTGGGTCAAGGTGTCGGGCATCGACCGCATCGCGTCGGGCCAGCGCCCGTTCGCCGAAGGCATCCCCTTTGTCCGCGCGCTGGTCGAGGCCTTGCCGGACCGGACCCTGTGGGGCACCGACTGGCCGCACCCGAATGTGGCGGGCGACATGCCCGACGACGGCGAATTGGTGGACACGTTCTTCCAGGCATGTCCGGATGCCGCGCTGCGCCAACGCGTGCTGGTGGACAACCCGGCGCGGCTTTACGGTTTCATGTAGACGGCAAGGCCAGCCTCCTGCGGGCGGCTGGCGACAAAAAAACCCATTCAACGAGGAGACACCATGTTCAAGAAAATTCTCTCGGCCACCGTGCTGAGTCTGGCCGCGTTCGGCGCGGCGCATGCCGACGGCCCCGTCCGCCTGATCATCGCGTTCCCGCCCGGCGGTCCGGTGGACCTGGTGGGGCGCGTGCTGGCCGAGCAATTGGGCAAAGAGCTCAAGCAGCAGGTCATCGTCGAGAATAAGGCCGGCGCTAACGGCAACATCGCCGCGGCGTATGTGGCCAAGGCGCCGGGCGACGGCTCGGTGCTGTTCCTGACCAGCGTCGGCGCGGTCGCGATCAGCCCGGCGCTGTACAAGGACCTGCCCTACGATCCGGTGCGCGATTTCGCGCCGGTGTCCAGGGTCGTGAACAACGCCACGGTGTTCGTGGTGAACCCTGCCAATCCGGCAACGGATGCCGCCGAATTCGTGAAGCAGTCGCAGGCCGCCAAGCAGTCCGTGGCGATCGGCTCGTCGGGGATCGGCAGCATCCCGCATCTGACGATGGAAATGTTCGCCGACGCCAGCAAGGCCAACGTGCTGCATGTGCCGTACAAGGGCGCGGCGCCCGTCATCAACGACGTGATGGGCAATCAGGTGGCCGGCTTCTTCGGTGACGTGCCGGGCCTGATCGGCCATATCCAGGGCGGCAAGCTCAAGCCGCTGGGCATCGCCTCGCCCACCCGCCACCCGCTGCTGCCGGACGTGAAGACGCTGGCCGAACAGGGCATCGCGGGCGTGGAATCGAACAACTGGTACGGCATCGTGGCGCCGTCGTCCACCCCGGCGGCGACCGTCGACAAACTGAACCAGGCGGTGCGCGCCGCCTTGGGCAACGAAGCCGTGCGCGCCAAGCTGGAGAAGTTCGGCGCCCAGGCCGCGCCCAGCTCGCCCCAGGAACTGGCCGCGTTGATCGCCTCTGACCGCGACAAGTGGACCGCGCTGATCCAGCGCAAGAACATCCGTCCGGAGTAAGCATGAGCGCCAGCCGAGTCACGCCCGTCGAGCCGGGCACCCGTCAGGAACTGGCCACGCTGGAGGCGCGCATCAGCGCCGCGCGCGGCCGGATTTCGCCGCTGTACCAGGTGCTGCTGAACAGCCCCGCCGTGGTCGAGGGCTGGGAGGCCATGCTGACGGCCATCCGCCAAAAGACGTCGCTGGCGCCGCGACTGCGAGAGCTGATCATCCTGCGCGTGGCGACGTTGAACAACGCGCCCTACGAATTCGAGGCGCACGTGCCGCACGCATTGGCGGGCGGCATGCCGCAGGCGGTGATCGATGCGTTGCGCGCCAGCCCCGCGCCGGACGCCGTCGCGGGGCTGGCGCCGGGCGAAGCCGAGGTGCTGGCGCTGACGGATGCGATGACGCGCGATATCGAGGTGCCGGACGCCGTGTTCGCGCCTTTGCGCGCGCGCTACGACGACACGCAACTGGTGGAATTGACGGCGACGGTGGGGGCGTACAACATGGTGTCGCGCTTCCTGGTGGCGTTGCGCGTTGGCCATTGAAAGGAGAAGAGCATGCAGGAAACGGTATTGCTGGTGTCGCTGGGTGAACGCTTCGACGAAGCGCGCGCGGCGGACATGGCCCGGCGTTTGACGCAAGGGCTGGCGGGCGTCGCGGTCAGCGCGTTCGCGGCGCTGGACGAAGAAGAGACCTACGTGTATCTGCGCGGCGCGCCGGATGCGCTGCCCGAGATCCAGGCGCGCCTGGCGGAAAGCTTTCCCGGCGCGCGGGCGCGGGTGCTGCATCAGACCCTGGACCTTGCGGGCGCGTCGGCGGGGCAGGACGCCCCGTGGCACTACATCGTTGAAACCGATGTCGTGCCCGAAGCCGAGGCGGACTTGAACGCCTGGTACGACCAGGAGCATCTGCCAGGTCTGGCGTCGGTGCCGGGCACCGTGCGCGCGCTGCGCTACGAATGCCGCGACGAGGCGCCGCGCTATCTGGCTTGCTACGACCTGCACACCCGCGAGACTTTCGGCAGCCCGCCGTGGCTGGCGGTGCGCGCGACCGACTGGAGCAGCCGGGTGCGGCCGTCGTTCCGCAATACGCACCGGACGATGTTCCGGAAGATCCTGTAGACGCGAGCGGGCATCAGACCCGGACGGAGGAGACATGATGATGAAGCAAATGCTGACCGGCCTGGCACTGTCGTGCGCGGTGGCGGCGGCGTCGCCCGCACTGGCCGATGCGCCCCGGCGCGTCAATGTGCTGGTGGGCAACGGCGCCAGTATCGAAGTGCTGGAAGAGGGGCAGGGCCCCGCCCTGGTGCTGCTGCCTTCGCGCGGCCGGGGCGCGGACGATTTCGATGATCTGGCCCAGCGTTTCGCCGCGGCCGGCTACCGGGTGCTGCGGCCGCAGCCGCGCGGAATCGGAGGCAGCACGGGGCCGATGTCCGGCATCACGCTGCATGATCTGGCCGAGGACCAGGCGGCGGTGATCCGCAACGTGGCGCGCCAGCCGGTGGTGATGGTGGGCCACGCCTTCGGCAACTGGGTGGCCCGCACGACCGGCGTGGACCATCCCGAGCTGGTGCGGGGCGTGGTGATCGTCGCCGCGGCGGCCAAGCAGTACCCCAAGGGCCTGAGCGAACATGTGGACCGCAGCGCCGAACTGTCGCTGCCGGATGCCGAACGCTTGAAGTCCATCCAGTACGCGTTCTTCGCGCCGGGCAACGACGCCCGCGTGTGGCTGAACGGCTGGTATCCGGACGTCAGCGAAAGCCAGCGCCTGGCGGGCAAGGCCACGCGGCAATCCGACTGGTGGTCGGGCGGGACCAAGCCGTTGCTGGACTTGCAGGCGGGGCTGGACCTGTTCAAGCCGCCCGCCACCCGCAACGAGATCAAGGACGAATTCGGCGGCCGGGTGTCGGTCGTGGTGATCGACGGGGCCGGGCACGCGCTGGTGCCCGAAAAGCCGCAGGACGTCGTGGACGCCATCGCGGCCTGGGAACACACGCTGCGCTGACCGCCGCCGGCGCGATGTAAAAAGGGCCTGGACACCTTGCGGTATCCAGGCCCTTTTCTTGTGCCGGACCGGCTTACTTGAGCTGGCCCAGCAGCAGGAACTCCATCAGCGCCTTCTGCACGTGCAGGCGGTTTTCGGCTTCGTCCCAGACCACGCTTTGCGGGCCGTCGATGACTTCGCCGGTGACTTCCTCGCCGCGGTGGGCGGGCAGGCAGTGCATGAAGACGGCTTCGGCGTCGGCTGCGGCCATCATTTCGGCGTCCACGCACCAGTCGGCGAAGGCGGCGCGGCGCTCGTCGTTTTCGGCTTCGTAGCCCATGCTGGTCCAGACGTCGGTCGTGACCAGGTGCGCGCCCTGGCAAGCTTCCATCGGGTCCTTGAACTGGCGCAGCACCTGGGGCGAGGGCGTGCCGATGCGCGACGCCTCAAGCTCGTAGCCGGCGGGCGTGGACACGTGCAGTGTGAAGCCCAGCATTTCGGCGGCGTGCAGCCACGTATAGGCCATGTTGTTGGCGTCGCCCACCCAGGCCACCGTCTTGCCGGCGATGGGGCCGCGGTGTTCGATGTAGGTGAAGATGTCCGCCAGGATCTGGCAGGGGTGGAATTCGTTGGTCAGGCCGTTGATGACCGGCACGCGCGAGTGCGACGCGAAGCGCTCGATGCGGGTCTGCTCGAACGTGCGGATCATGACGATGTCGACCATGCGCGAAATGACGCGCGCGGTGTCTTCGATGGGCTCGGAGCGGCCCAGCTGGGAATCGTTCGAGGTCAGGTTGATGACCGAACCGCCCATCTGGTACATGCCGGCTTCGAAGGACACGCGGGTGCGGGTGCTGGCCTTTTCGAACACCATCGCCAGCGTGCGGTCGTGCAGCGGCATATGGGGTTCGTATCGCTTGAATTTTTCTTTGATCAGGCGTGCGCGGTCCAGCACGTAGGCGATCTCGGCGGACGAAAAGTCCTTGAACTGGAGGAAATGCCGCAACGGGCCGTTTTGAGTCGTGGGAGGAGTCATGGTGATGTCGCAGGTCATTGGACCCGGCCGGGCTCGTGGCCCGGACGGGAATGGGATGTTTCGGCCAGGAACTGTTGGATGAGCGGAACCAGCGTGCTGACGATCTGGCCCGCCTCTTGCTTGTTCAGGATCAAGGGCGGCAGCATGCGGATGACGCGGTCGCGCGTGACGTTGATGAGCAGGCCGGCCTCAAGCGCGCGCAGGGCCAGCACGCCGCAGGGGCGCGCCAGCTCGATGCCCAGCATCAGGCCGCGGCCGCGCACGTCGGCGACGCCGTCGGTGCCTGCCAGGGCGCCAGCCAGCGCCTCTTTCAGATAAGTGCCCACCGTGTGGGCGTTGTCCAGCAGGCGCTCGGATTCCAGGGCGTCCAGCACGGCCAGCCCGGCCGCGCAGACAAGCGGGCCGCCGCCGAACGTGGTGCCGTGGCTGCCCGGGGTGAATACGCCGGCGGCGGGGCCCGCCGCCAGCATCGCGCCGATCGGCACGCCGCCCGCCAGGCCCTTGGCCAGCGTCATGACGTCGGGCGTGATGTCCGCCCATTGATGGGCGAACCATTTGCCCGTGCGGCCGATGCCGGATTGCACTTCGTCGATCATCAGCAGCCAGCCGCGCTCGGTGCACAGGCGGCGCACTTCCTGCAGGTAGGCGATGTCGGACGGGCGGATGCCGCCTTCGCCCTGCAGCACTTCCAGCAGCACCGCCGCGGTGCGCGGTTCGGCGTCGCCGGCGGCGCGCACGGCGCCGATGTCGTTGTAGGCAACCTGGATGAAACCGGTCGGCAGGGGTTCGAAGCCCTTGCGCGCCTTGTCGCTGCCCGTGGCCGCCAGCGTGGCCAACGTGCGGCCATGCCAGGACGAGTCCATGGTGATGATGTGGGCGTGCTTGTTGCCGCGCTGGTAGGCGTAGTAGCGCGCCAGCTTGATCGCCGCCTCGTTGGCTTCCGAGCCGCTGTTGTTGAACGCGACTTCCTGCATCCCGGACAAGGCCGTCAGGCGCGCGGCCAGCGCCGCCTGTTGCGGCACTTCATAGATGTTCGAGGTATGGATGACGCGCGCGGCCTGCTCGCTGATGGCGGCGACGAGTTTCGGGTGGGCATGGCCCAGGCACGACACGCCGATGCCGGCCAGCGCGTCCAGGTACTTGCGGCCGTCGGCATCCCACAACCAGACCCCCTGGCCGTGCGTGAACGCAACCGGCAGACGGGAATAGATATTGGCCAGAGGCGAGGTCATTGCGGATCCTCCTGGGGGATTACCAAAAAAGCCGGCCCTTTTTTCATGGTGTTTCCAGTCAGAAACGCCATTTGGAAGAGGGCAAAGGATCAATCATATACAATTCGCGGCGCAGGGCGCATGTTTGATCACGCCGAAGATCCGGCTTTCGTGAAAGGCGCGCTGTAGTGAAAGAACTCATGGCAACTCGCGTCAGACAATTCGTAATTCATGGCGTTACCGAAAGCGGTAGCCGATTCCGCCCCAGTGATTGGGCGGAGCGGCTCGCTGGCGTAATGGCACAGTTCCGGCCCGCCGGCTGTGCTGGTAACCACCTCACCTATTCGCCCTATGTGCTGCCCGTCGTCATCGACGGCGTGCGCGGAATCGTGGTCGACCTGCGTTTGCGCGACCTGGAGCCGCTGGCGTACAAGTTCGTGGTGGATTTCGCTCGCGACAACAACCTCAAGACGGAAGAACGCGAAATCTAGGCCCCAGAACCGAAAAGCGCCCCGACCGGGCGCTTTTCTCATTATTGGGGACTTCCTGCACGCCCATCGGGCGGGTCCGCGCCTAGGCGCCCCATCCGTGCGCGGCGCGCCTGCGCATTTGGGGTGCAGACGCGTCTGCGCGACTGCGGGTTCAGGTCCCGTAGCGGTCCAGGATCTTGCGGATGTCGCGCACGCCCGAGCCGTCCGTGCTCAGCAGCGCCCGCGCGGTGACCGACTCCAGGTGATGCTCCAGCAGATGCAGCACGTGCTTTTCATCCCGCGCGCGCAGGCCTTCGACGATCTCCATATGCTCGCTGACCGCGCATTCGCTTGAATGCGGTCGGCCGTAAAGCGCCAATATCAGCGAGCACCGCGAGACGATCTCGTTCACATAGCGGGCATACACCGCATTGCCCGACAGTTCGGCCATCAGAATGTGGAATTCACCCGACAGCCGGATGGATTCGTTCGTGCTGTTGCGCTTGCGGGCCTCTTCTTCTTGCGCCACGTGCTGGGCCAGGCGCGTCAGCCCGGCTTCGGTGATGTGCTGTAGCAGCCGGCGGGCCACGTCGCGTTCGAGGCAGCGGCGTGCCTCGAAGATATCGTGCGCTTCTTCCAGGCTGGGGCGGGCGACCGCGGCGCCCCGGTTCGGGCGCAGATCCACCAGGCCTTCGCTGAACAGGCGCGTCAGCACCCCCCGCACGATCGTCCGGCTGACGCCGAAGCGGTCGCCGATGACGTCTTCCGGCAGCTTGTCGCCGGGCAGCAGGGCTTGCTCGATGATGGCGCGGCGCAAATTAATGTATACGATTTCGCTGCGATTTATGTCTTTCTTGGCGGGCTCGTTAGCCGGCGGCGCGAGAGGTTTCATCTTCTTCTTAGGCTCCTGTGCATGCGCGTTTTCATTGTGTTGGAAAGGTCCGGCATCCGCTGCCGGCGCGCACGGCGGGGTGTAGGCAAGCATACTACACCGGGCGATAAGGGTTAGCGATAGCTTGAAGGCAGCATTGAAGCGCGTACATTGTCGGCATAAATCGTATACAAATATTTATACAAAATGGCATACGAAAGGCTAGTTTGTGAAATGTATTTGTATACAAACCGACTGAGGTTTGTTCCATGTCCGCCACGCCCGACGCCGTCGCCTTCGACCGGCCCGATTTCACGCCTTACCGCCTGCTGGTGGTCAACGGCAACACCACGTCCGACTTGACCGGCAGCCTGGCCGAGCAGGCCCGCGCCTTCTTCGGGGGCGCGGCCAAGGTGCATGCCGTCACTGCCGCGTTCGGGCCGGCCTACATCGCCAGCCGCGTCGAGGCGGCGGTGGCCGCCCATGCGGTGCTGGAAACCGTTGAACGGGAAGTGGCCCGGGCCGACGCTCCGTTCGATGCCTGTCTGCTGGCCTGTTTCGGCGAACCCGGCATCGGCGCCGTGCGCGAATGCCTGCCGGTCCCGGTCGTGGGCATGGCCGAGGCCTCCATCATGGCCGCCATGCAGCGCGGCGACCGCTACGCCATTGTGACGGTGGGCCAGCGCTGGCCCGGCATGTTGCGCGAGCAGATCCGCCAATTGGGGCTGGAGTCCCGCTGCGCGGGCATCATCGCCTTGCCCGGCAACGCGCTGGATTACGTGTCGCGTTCGCCCGAATCGGCGGCCGAGGTCAGCCGCGCGCTGGACGCCGCGGTGGCGCAGGGCGCCGACGTGGTGATCGTGGCGGGCGCGGCCCTGGCCGGCTATCTGCCCGCGCTGCCGCGCCGGCCGGCCGTGCCCATCATCGATTCCTACCGCGCGGCCCTGGCCCAAGTGCTGGCCCTGGCCTCGCTGGACCGGGCGCAGCGCCTGTACGCGCCGGCCTGACCTGCCAGGCCGATCCGATTGCTTCACACATCGCGCCGGGCCCGGTCCCGGCGGCATCAAACCCGTATTTCAGACCGCTAGACAAGGGAGAGTTGCAGCCATGAAGACGTTGCTCAAATGGACCGCCGGGGCGGTGATCGCGCTGTCCGCCATCACCGGGGCCGCCGCCGCCAACACGCTGAAGTGGGGCGCCGCGCGCGACCTCGATTCGCTCGACCCGTACTCCTACGGCAGCACCTTCAATCTGGCGTTCCTGAACCATGTGTACGAAGCGCTGATCCGCTACGACGACAAGTTCAACATCACGCCCGCGCTGGCCGAGTCCTGGGAGGCCGTCTCACCCACCGTGCTGCGCTTCAAGTTGCGCCATGGCGTGAAGTTCCACAACGGCGCGCCGTTCACCGCCGACGACGTGGTGGCATCGATGACCCGGGTGTCGGACGACGCTTCGCCGCTGAAGGGCAACCTGCCCGCCTTCAAGGCGGTGCGCAAGGTCGACGACTTCACGGTCGACATCGAGATGACGCATCCGTACCCGCTGATGCTCAACGATCTGACCAACATCTTCATCTTCAACCGCCAGTGGCTGGTGGACAACAACAGCACCAAGCCGACGGATGCCGCGAAGAAGATCGAAGGCTACGCCACGCACAACGCGAACGGCACCGGCCCGTTCAAAGTGGAGTCGTACCGCCCCGACACGCGGACCGTGCTGGTCGTGAACAAGGACTGGTGGGACACGCCGCGCCACAACCTGGACCGCATCGAATTCACGCCCATCGCGTCGGCGCCGACGCGAGTCGCGGCGCTGCTGTCGGGCGACATCAACTTCACGGAAAACGCGCCGCTGCAGGATCTGGACCGCCTGCGCGCCGCGCCGAACGTGAAGGTGCTGGCGGCAACCGAACTGCGCACGCTGTACTTCGGCTTCAACCTGGGCGACAAGCTTGTCGGCTCCAACATCACCGACAAGAATCCGCTGAAAGATGTACGCGTGCGCCAGGCGCTGTATATGGCGCTGTCGCCCGATCTGCTGCAAAAGCGCGTGATGCGCGGCCTGTCGCGCACCACGGGCGCGCTGGTGGCGCCGTCCATCCCGGGCTACGAGGCCCGCCAGGACGAGCGCCTGCCGTTCGATGCCGCGCGCGCCAAGACACTGCTGGCCGACGCGGGCTACCCCGACGGATTCACGCTGTCGCTGCTGTGCTCCAACGACATGTTCGTGAACGAGGAAGAGCTTTGCCAGGCTGCCGCGTCGATGTGGGCGCGGATCGGCGTGAAGGCGACGCTGGCCAGCGGCCCGCGTTCGCTGCAGAACCCCAAGCGTTCGCGCGGCGAGTTCGACATCACCATCCACGGCTGGGCCAACGAGCCGCAGATCGACGCGTTGTCGATTCTGCTGCAGGTGATGCACAGCCGCACGGGGCCTGCGGGCGTCTTCAACTGGGGGCAGTGGGGCGACGCCGCGCTGGACGCGAAGATCGATGCGGCCGCCGCCGAGATGGACCGCCCGAAACGCATCCAGATGATGGCCGAGGTGCTGCAGACCCTGCATGACGACGTGCGCTTCCTGCCGTTGCACCAGCAGCCCATGGCCTGGGCCGTGGGCGCCAAGGTGGGCGACGTGCTGCAGATGCCGGACAACAAGGCCCGGCTGTGGAACGTGCGCATGCAGTGACGCGTGCCTGAGCGGGCCGCCGCGCGCCGCAAGCGGCGCAGCGGCCCTGATTCCGACTTCGGGTCTGAAAGGAGCCGCACATGCTGGCATTCATTGTTAGACGGGTCGTAAACGCGGTCGGCGTGATGCTGGCGGTGGCGTTGCTGGCCTTCGTGATTTTCCGTTTTGTCGGCGACCCCGTCGACATGATGCTGAACGAGCAGGCCTCGCAGACGCAGCGCGACGAGCTGCGCGAGCGGCTGGGGTTGAACGCGTCGGTGGGCATGCAGTTCGTGCACTTCGTGACCAACGCGGCGCAAGGCGAGTTCGGCATTTCGTACCGCAACCAGCAGGACGTGTTCGCACTGGTGGCCGAACGCTTTCCTGCCACCTTCGAACTGGTGATGATGGCGACGCTGCTGTCGCTCGTCATCGGGGTGCCACTGGGCGTGCTGACGGCCATCTACCGCAAGTCGCGCCTGGCGCAGGCGTTGCAGTTCGTGTCCATCCTGGGCATTTCGCTGCCCAGCTTCGTGGTGGGCATCATGCTGATCCTGATCTTCTCGGTGCAACTGGGCTGGCTGCCCGGATTCGGCCGCGGCGACACGGTGAAGATCGGGTGGTGGTCCACGGGCCTGTTGACGCCGTCGGGCCGCGCGGCGCTGGTGCTGCCGTCGATCACGCTGGCGCTGTTCCAGATCACGCTCATCATGCGGCTGGTGCGGGCCGAGATGCTGGAGACGCTACGCACCGAGTTCATCAAGTTCGCGCGGGCCCGGGGCCTGCCGGACCGCGTGGTGCATTTCCGGCTGGCGCTGCGCAATTGCCTGATGCCGGTCATCACCGTGACGGGCATGCAGATCGGCAACCTGATCGCGTTCGCGCTGATCACGGAAACCGTGTTCCAGTGGCCGGGAATGGGGCTGCTGTTCATCCAATCGGTCATGTTCGTGGACATCCCCGTCATGGCCGCCTATCTGGTGATCGTGTCTTTCATCTTCGTGGCCCTGAACACGCTGGTGGACATGATGTACGGCGTGGTGGACCCGCGCCTGCGCAGCCAGCACGTCAAAGGAGGCGCCAATGCTCACTAAACCTTTTTCGGGCGGCGCGCAGAGTCGGCTGTCCCGCTTCCTGCAAAGCGACCTGTGGTGGAGCCTGCGGCACGACTATGTGGCGATGGGCGCGGGCATCGTGCTGGTAGTGGTGGTGCTGTTGGCCGCGTTCGCGCCGTGGATCGCACCACAGAACCCCTACGACCTGGCGCAGCTGGACCTGCTGAACGCCGAGCTGCCGCCATTCTGGGTGGACGGCGCCGACCCGCAATTCCTGCTGGGCACCGACACGCAGGGCCGCGACGTGTGGTCGGCCATCCTGTATGGCTCGCGCATGTCGCTCGTGATCGGGCTGGCGACGGTGGTGCTGTCGCTGGCGATCGGCCTGCTGGTGGGGCTGGCCGCGGGCTACTTCGGTGGCTGGATCGACAACGCGCTGATGCGGGTGGGCGACACGCTGCTCAGCATCCCCACCATTCTCGTGGCCATCCTGGTCACGGCGGTGTTCCGGCAAATGCTGCCGCCAGGCCTGCGCGAAACGCTGTCGTCCGTGATCCTGATCCTGGCCATCTCCATGACCAACTGGGTGCAGTACGCCCGCACGGTCCGGGCCTCGGCGCTGGTCGAACGCGGCAAGGAATACGTGCAGGCGGCGCGCCTGATCCGGGTCAGCCCCTTGCGCATCATGCTGACCCACATTCTGCCCAATACGCTGACACCCGTCATGGTGACCGCCACGCTTAACCTGGGGCTGGCCATCCTGATCGAGGCCACGCTGAGCTTCCTTGGCGTGGGCATGCCGCCCACCGAGCCGTCGCTGGGCACCCTGATCCGCCTGGGCAACCAGTTCCTGTTTTCCGGGCAGTGGTGGGTGGTGGTCTTCCCCGCGCTTTACTTGAGCCTGATCGTGCTGGTGGTGAACCTGCTGGGCGATTGGCTGCGCGACGCCCTGAATCCCCGTTTGCGCTAAGGCGCCTTGTTGAATAGAGGTCAAGCATGGAAAACGCAACGCTGTATACCCGAGTGCGCCCGGCGGGCGGCGAGCCGACGTCGGTGCTGGTGCGCGACGGGCGCATCCAGGCGTGGGGCGGCGACGCCCCTGCGGGCGTGCCGGTGGTGGACGGCGGCGGCGCCCTGTTGCTGCCGGGGCTGATCGACGCCCACGCGCATCTGGACAAGACGATGTACGGCATGCCCTGGTACCGCAACGACGTAGGGCCGCGGCTGATCGACAAGATCGAGAACGAGCGCGCGGAGAAGAAGCGCCTGGGCATCGACCCGTACCGCCAGTCGGCGCGGCAGATCGTCATGTCGATCGCCGACGGCACCAGCCATATCCGCAGCCATGTGGACGTGGATACCGACATCGGGCTGGCGGCCATCGAAGGCGTGATGCGCGCCCGCGAGCAGTACCGCGACCAGATCGACGTGGAGCTGGTGGCTTTCCCGCAAAGCGGGCTGCTGATCCGCCCGGGCACGCTCGAACTGATGGACGAGGCCCTGCGCATGGGTGCGGAAGTCGTGGGCGGGCTGGACCCGGCCGGGATGGACCGCGACCCCAAGGGACATCTGGACGCCATCTTCGGCCTGGCCGACAAGCACGGCAAGCCGATCGACATCCATCTGCACGAGGCGGGCGAGCTGGGCGCGTTTTCGATGCAGATGACGATCGACCGCGTGCTGGCGCTGGGCATGCAGGGCAAGGTCACCCTGTCGCATTCGTTCTGCCTGGGGATGACCGACACGCAGGCGGTGCAGGCGCTGACCGACGGCCTGCTGGAGGCGGGCGTGCACATCATGACGACCGGTTCCGCGTCGCGCCCGGTGCCCAACGTGGCGCGCCTGCGCCAGGCGGGCGTCACCGTCTGTACGGGCAACGACGGCATGCGCGATACCTGGGGCCCCTATGGCAAGCCCGACATGCTGGAACGCACCATGCTGGTCGGCTTGCGCAACAACTTCCGCCGCGACGACGAGCTGGCGCTGGCGCTGGACGTGGCTACCTATGGCAACGCGCGCGTCATGAATCTGCCGGACTACGGCCTGGCGCCCGGCTGCCACGCGGACTTCGTGCTGGTGGACGCTGAAACGGTCGCCGAGGCGATCGTGGCGCGGCCGGTTCGCAAGCTGGTCGTCAAGCGCGGCCGCGTGGTCGCGCGGGATGGCCGCGCGCTGGCGGAGGCGCCCTGATGCGCGCCGCCGAAGGTCCCATCCTGCTGACCGCCCGCTGGGTGGTCGGCCATGAAAACGGGCGCCACTGCCTGTATGAGAACGGCGAGGTCGTCTTCGAAGGCGACCGCATCGTCTACGTCGGCCACCGCTATCCGGGGCAGGCCGTGCGCCGCCACGACTACGGCCGGGCGGTGATCGGCCCGGGCTTCGTCGACCTGGACGCGCTGTCCGACCTGGACACGACCATTCTGGGTTTCGACAATTCGCCCGCCTGGCGCAAAGGCCGCATCTGGCCGGACACGTACATGAAGCAGGGGCCGTACGAGATGTACACCCCCGCCGAACTGGCCTTTCAGAAGCGCTACGCGTTCGCGCAGCTGATCCGCAACGGGATCACCACGGCGCTGCCCATCGCGTCGCTGTTCTACCGCGTCTGGGGCGAGACCCGCGACGAATTCCTGTCGGCGGCCAACGCGGCCGGCGAGCTGGGGCTGCGCGTGTATCTGGGGCCGGCGTACCGCAGCGGCCATACGTATGTGGATAGCGCGGGCAAGATCCGCTGCCACTACGACGAGGCGCGCGGCATGGCCGGCCTGGCCGAGGCCGTGGCGTTCTGCGACGAGATCGAAGGGCGCCACGACGGCCGCGTGCGCGCCATGCTGTCGCCCGACCGCATCGAGACGTGCACGCCCGGCTTGCTGCGCGCCTCGGCCGCGGCCGCGCGCGAACGCGGTATTCCGATCCGGCTGCATTGCTGCCAGTCGCGCCTGGAATACGACCTGGTGCTGGAGCAGCACGGCATGAGCCCGCCGGAGTGGCTGCAAAGCCTGGACTTCCTGTCGGAGCGCGCCTTGCTGCCGCACGGCACCTACGTGTCCGGTTCGCGCCATATCGACCGGCCCGGGCACGATATCGAGATCATCCGCGACGCGGGCGCCAGCATCGTGCATTGCCCGCTGGTGTCGGGGCGCCACGGCGCGACGCTGGAATCGTTCGCGCGCTACCGCAAGATGGGCGTGAACATCGGCATGGGCACCGACACCTGGCCGCCCGACATGGTGTTGAACATGCAGGTCGGGATGATGCTTTGCCGGGTGGCGGATGGGTCCACCGAGGCCGTCCGATCCGAAGACTACTACGACGCCGCCACCGTCGGCGGCGCGGATGCCCTGGGCCGGCCGGACCTGGGCCGGCTGGCGGCGGGCGCCAAGGCGGATATCGTCGTGTTCGATTTTTCGCACGGCCGCAACGGCCAGATGATCGATCCGATCCAGACGCTGATGGTCAGCGGCAGCGGGCGCGACGTGTCGCAGGTGATCATTGACGGCCGCTTCGTGATGGTGGACGGCCATATCTCCGGTTTCGACGCGCGCCTGGCGCAAGAGCAGGCGCAATCGCAGTTCGACGGCATGATCGCGCGCTACCCCGACCGCACCTGGGGCCATCCCCCGGTCGACCAGATTTTCTCTTCCAGCTATCCGCGTCCCGCAAGGAGCCCGTCATGATGGCAATCCTGTCCCGGCCGGCACCGCCCGCCGCCCACGCCGTGCCCGCCGGCATCCCGACCTTGTCGGTGCGCGGCCTGTCCGTGGAATTCCCCACGCGCCACGGCGTCCTGGTCGCCACGCGCGACATCAGTTTCGACATCCAGCCCGGCGAGATCCTGGGCATGGTGGGCGAGTCCGGCGCGGGCAAGTCACTGACCGGCATGGCCGTGATCGGCCTGCTGGAGCCGCCCGGCCGATTGGGCGGGGGCGAGATCCATCTGGCGGGCAAGCGCATCGACAACCTGCCGCCCAAGGCACGCCAGCGCTTGCGCGGCAAAGAGATCGGCGCGATCTTCCAAGACCCGCTGACCAGCCTGCACCCGTTGTTCACGGTTGGCGACCAGCTGGTCGAAACCATCCGCCACCACGACAAGTCTTCGGCCGCCGCCGCGCGTGCCCGTGCGCTGGAACTGCTGCTGGCCGTGGGCATCCCTGCGGCCGACAAGCGCATCGACCACTACCCGCACCAGTTTTCGGGCGGCATGCGCCAGCGCGTGGTCATCGCACTGGCCTTGGCGGCGCGCCCCGCGCTGATCATCGCCGACGAGCCCACGACGGCGCTGGACGTCTCCGTGCAGGCGCAGATCACGGCGCTGTTGCGCCGGCTGTGCCGGGAGCAGGGCACCTCGGTGCTGCTGGTGACGCACGACATGGGTGTCATCGCCGAAACCGCGGACCGTGTGGCCGTGATGTATGCCGGCCGCATCGTCGAGGTCGGCCCGGTGCTGGACGTGCTGCGCCGCCCCGGACATCCCTATACCCAGGGCCTGATGAACGCCATTCCGGGCCTGCGCAAGCGCGCCGCGCGGCTGAACCAGATCGACGGCGCCATGCCTCGCCTGCACGCCATGCCCGACGGCTGTGCCTTCCACCCCCGTTGCGCTGCGGCGGGACCGCGCTGTGCGCAGTCCCGCCCGCCATTGGCCGCGTCCCCCGCGGGCGCCACCGTCAGCGCCTGCTGGCTGCACCAAGGAGGAGTCGCTCATGCCGCGTAACGATGACCTGCTGTTGCGGGCGGATGACCTGGCCTGCTGGTTCGACGTGTCGCCGCCCTGGCTGGAACGCACGCTGTCGCGCCAGTCCGAACAGACGCTGAAGGCGGTGGACGGCGTGTCGCTGGCGGTGCCCCGAGGCACCACGTTGAGCATCGTGGGCGAATCCGGCTGCGGCAAGTCCACGCTGGCAAAGCTGCTGGTGGGCCTGGTCGCCCCGACGCGCGGCAAGCTGGAATACGGCCGCAACCGCACGGGCGGCGTGCTGCACCCCCAGATGATCTTCCAGGACCCGTACGCCAGTCTGAACCCGCGCTGGCGCGTCGGCAACATCGTGGCCGAACCCATCATCACGCTGGGCCTGCGGGCCACCCCCGCCGACACGCGCCGCCGCGTCGACGAGCTGCTGGAACTGGTGGGCCTGTCCGCCAGCGACGCGGGCCGCTTCCCCCACGAGTTCTCGGGCGGCCAGCGCCAACGCATCTCGATTGCCCGCGCATTGGCGACGGAAGCCGAGTTCCTGGTCTGCGACGAGCCCACCTCCGCCCTGGACGTATCGGTGCAGGCGCAGATCCTGAACCTGATGGGCGACCTGCAAAAGGAATTCGGCCTGACTTACGTATTCATCAGCCACAACCTGTCGGTGGTGCGCCATGTGTCGGACAGCGTGGCGGTGATGTATCTGGGCCGGATCGTCGAGCAGGCCTCCGCGGACCAGCTGTTCGATTCGCCGCAGCATCCGTATACGAGGATGTTGCTGGACACAATTCCGGACTTGGAAGATCCCAGGCGGGACCGGGAACCAATGGGCGGCGAAGTGCCGAACCCGATCCAGCCGCCGGCTGGGTGCACGTTTCATCCCCGATGCCCGGATGCCCGGGAAGAGTGCCGCGTGGATGTACCGGAGGTTAGTAGCGTGGGTGGGCGGCAGTTACGGTGTCATGCGGTGAGGTGGGAGAAGAGGGCGGTGGCGGCTTAGTTGTTGTTGTTGTTGTTGTTGTTGTGCTGCTTGCGGAGCGAGGGAGTTCTTTTGACGCCCGGCGCGTCGGTCGCCTGGGCAGTGCGGGTCAACGATTGCGGTTCGGAGCCTTCGCTCCGAACTCCCCCATCGTCATCTTCGTTGTTGCCTGCGGCAACTGCCTTCAGATTCCCTCGGGCTTATCGACGCCCCGCACCGCCCAGGCGACCGACGCGCCGGGCTCCAGCAGTCGCAATCTTGCGTCAGCAGGGGCGGGCGGCTTGCTTGGGGTTCCCACCCACGGCGGGTGGTGGTGGAAGATCTTGCGGGGCCCGCTCCATGCCGGCCGCGCGGGCGGCCTCGTGGAGCTTACGCAGCGTCTTGCGTCGGGGCTTTTTTCGCTTCGCGTGTGGGAGATGTTGTTGAACGTGTGCGTGATGCCGTCAATCGTGTGGGGCATTGTCGATGGTGCGAATGACGCTGTCGACCGTGCCGCAGGATGGGTGGAGTGCGTCCCGGCCGGCATGAACACATGGACGCGTGCCGCACGCAACCCATCATCGATGCGTGCAGCCATGATGGGTTGCGCGCGATGGGTGTTCCGATCCTTCTGCGAGGTTTGCCGCGCTTCACCCATCCTTGTATGTTTTTATAGCACTTACCGATCTCACGTCGGGGGTGCTGGGGACCGGGACGCACCCATCCATCAGCCGTCATTAGCGGACTGACGTCGGTAGATATCCCACCCCGCCCAAATACGTCGATTAAGAATCTAGCGGCCGTGACCGCCGATTGATCGCAAGGTAACGCATCGGGCGCGGCTTCCCCAGCAGACACAACGCTATCGCAGGGAGCCTAGAGATGCAAACTTCTCAATCTTTCTTTGGTGTGGATGTGGGGAAATCCGAAGTTGTTGTGGCGATGCACGGGGCGGCCAAGCCGTTGACCAGGGTCGTCAAAAACTCAACGACTGGCTTGGAAAAATGGTTGCAAACGCTGCCGCCCGGAAGCGTTCTTGCCATGGAGTCCACCGGTGGCTACGAGCGCCTGTTGGCCGACCTGGCATATGAACGTGGGCTACGCGTCTATGTGCTGAACCCCAAGGCCTTGCACCATTACGCCAAGTCGCAGGCTCAACGGGGCAAGACCGACCGACTCGACGCTGTGATGATTGCGCGTTACGTGGCGCTCGAGCACGAGCGGTTGCACAGCTACGAGCCCTGCCCGGAGCACATCGAGCGCCTGAGTCAGATCCAACGCTTACGCAAGGTGGCGGTCACGACGCGCACGAGGCTGCGCCTGTCCAGCGATCGGCATAAGCACGTGGGATCGCAAGCTCAGGTCCAGCACGCGTTGGATGCCTTGGCGCAGTTGGCAGATGCTCTTGAGCGCGAAATGCTGGATCAGATCGCTGCCGAACCCGCCTTGGCCGACGACTTCAACTTAATCACTAGCATTACCGGTGTGGGAAAGCTGACTGGGGCCGCTCTGGTGACGGCCTTCGCCCGCATCCCGTTCGCCTCTTCGGACGCAGTGGTGGCCTACGCGGGGCTAGACCCCAGGCCCAAAGAATCTGGAGCCTACAAAGGCCTGCGCAAACTCAGCAAGCAGGGCGATGCGGCCCTGAGAAGCCTTGCCTATAACGCGGCAACTTCAGCCAGCCGAACGGCTGCCTTCAAACCCCTCTATGCAGCGTTACGAGCCAAGGGCTGGGCCTCAACACAGGCCCTAAACATCATCGCCAGAAAACTCCTACGCATCGCCTTCGGCGTATGGAAATCGCGCAAACCCTTCGACGTCAATCGATTTATCGCCAACCAGGCTTGCGCCAAACCATAGAATCTACGAATGGTGGTTGGTCCGTTCGATGAACGACGGCCTTTCTATTAGACGGGTGGCGCGCGTACAGGTCGGCAAAAACGTGCGGTTGCTTGCCGCGCGCCACCCGTCGCTCCACTCCCCCAATGACTGCGGGAAGCACCAAAAAACCACCTGTCACCCGCGCGCAAGCGAGCATCGCAACGACGTATCCACAGCGCGTATGCCGATTGCGGCCGCCCGGGCGGCCGCAATCGGCGGGCCCCGCAGCACTCGTCAGTCATCCCACCCCTAGCAGCGGACCAAGCCAAGACGACGGCAGCCCGTCGGCGGGGGCGCCATGGCTGCGAGCAACCTCGATGCGCCCGAGGGAATCTGAAGGGAAGGCCGCAGGCCTGGACGAAGATGACGAAGGGGGGGCCGCCGAGGCAAGTCCGGCGCCTGGGCGCCGGACCGCAATCGTGGGCGCGAGCGGCCATGGCGCCCCCGCCGATGGGCGACCTACGAAGCACTGCCCGGACCTACGAAGCACTGCCCCGACCGATCCAAGCAAAGACCGCCCCAAGAACCCAACTTCACTTCCCGTAAACCAAATCCCTTAACCCCAACGACAACCCCGGCCAATAAGTAATCACGATCAAGCAAACAATCACCACCCCGACAAAGGGGATCAACGGCCTGATCAGTCGCTCCAACGGCAACTTCGCCACCGCGCACGCCGCAAAAAGATTCACCCCGAACGGCGGCGTAATCATCCCCAGCGCCAGGTTCACCACCATGATGATCCCGAAGTGCACCGGCTCCACCCCGAACTTCAGCGCCACCGGCAGCAGCAGCGGCGCCAGCACCACGATCGACGCCGACGTCTCGATGAACATCCCGATCAGGAACAGCGCTGCATTCACGCCCATCAGGAACGTGAACTTGGTATCGAAGACCTGCGACAGCCACATGCCCAGGGCATCCGGGATGCCTGCGCGGTTCAGCAGGAAACTGAACACGCCCGCGTTCGCGATCACGAACATGATCACCGCCGTGGACACCACCGACTTGTGCAGCGTCGCCGACAGCTGCTTGAACGTCAGCCGGCGGTAGATGAACTTGCCCACCACCACCGCGTACATCACCGCCACCACCGACGCCTCCGTCGGCGTGAAGACGCCGCCGTAGATGCCGCCCAGGATGATGACGGGCATCATCAGCGCCAGCCAGGCGTTCTTGAACGCCGGCCACAGCGGCAGGCGGCCTTCGCCGTCGCGCTTGCCCAGGTTGTTGCGCTTGGCGTAGAACCACACGTAGAACATCAGCGCCACGCCGATCAGGATGCCGGGCATGACGCCGGCGATGAAGAGCTCGCCGGTCGACGTGTCCGTGGATACGGCGTACAGGATCATCGGGATGGACGGCGGGATGATCACGCCCAGCTCCGCCGCGCTGGCCTGCAGCGACGCGGCGAACGGGGCGGGGTAGCCATGGCGGATCATCGCCGGGATCAGGATCGCGCCCACGGCGAAGGTCGTGGCTACGCTGGAGCCGGCGACCGCCGCGAAGATCATGCAGGTCAGCACGCAGGTGCAGGCCAGGCCGCCCTGGATGCCGCCGACCACGCTCTTGGCGAATTCGACCATGCGTTCGGAAATGCCGCCGGCTTCCATCAAGTTGCCGGCCAGGATGAAGAAGGGGATGGCGACCAGCGGGTACTTGTCCAGCGCGGCGAACAGCTGCTGGGCGACGACCACCCAGGGCAGGCCGGCGGTGCCGACGCCCGCCAGGCTGGCCAGGCCGATCGACACGGCGACCGGCACGGACAGCCCGAAGAAGATCAGCATCGAGACAATCATTATTTGGGACATGGCGATATCTGCTGCTCAGGTTCGATAGGGGGCGGCTTAGCCTTGCGCGTCGTTGCGCACGGGCACGTCTTCTTCTTCGCCCGCGCACCAGCGGGCCAGCACGGCGATGGCGGCCAGCGTGGCGCCCACGGGAATCGCCAGGTAGATCCAGGAAATCGAGATGTCCAGGCTGGGCACGGTCTGGAAGCGCACGCGGTAGGTCATGTTGCCGCCGATCCAGGCCAGGAATCCCAGGAAGGTGGCGCAGATCAGGCCGATGATGGCTTCAAGCACGCGACGTTTCGTGCCGCCCAGCAGGTTGCGCAGCAATTCCACGCTGATCATGGCGCCGTGGCGGAAGGCCAGGGCCACGCCCAGCAGAACGGTCCAGATCAGCAGGGCGCGCGTCAGCACCTCGCTCCAGTCGGCGGGCGAATGCAGCACGAAGCGGGCAATGACCTGATAGAAGGCGGCTGCGGCGGCGGCCACCAGCAGGAGTTGGGCAAAGACCGAGACCAGCTTGAACAGGCCGCGGTCGAAAGCGCAGAGCAAACGCATGATGAATCCCGGTAGCGATGGGCGTATAAGGCAGGGGGACGGCAAGCGGCGGGATATCGATCCCGCCGCTGGGCCGAACCGGGGCGGTGGCCCGGCTTACTTGGTGTCGCGGATCGAGTCGATCAGCTTCTTGTCGAACTTCTTGTAGTACTCGGGGTAGGCGGGTTCGACGGCGGCCGCGAACGCGGCGCGATCTACCTCGGACACCTGCATGCCTTCCTTCTTCAGCTGCTCGACGCCCGTCTTCTCGATGTTGTCCACATAGGCGCGCATGGCCAGCGCGGAGTCCTTGCCTGCCTTGTCGAAGTTGGCCTTGTCGGCGGCCGACAGGCCGTCATAGACGTTGGCCGACATCAGAACCAGGGCGGGGCCATAGACGTGGCCGGTCAGGGACAGGTACTTCTGCATCTGCGACAGCTTGGCCGACGTGATCACCGACAGCGGGTTTTCCTGGCCGTCGATGGTGCCTTGCTGCAGGGCGGTGGCTACTTCGGGCCAGGCCATGGGCGTGGGCAGGATGCCGATCTGGCGGAAAGCCGTGATGTGGATGGGGTTTTCCGTGGTGCGGATCTTCAGGCCCTTGGCGTCAGCCGGGGTCTTGACCGGGCGCACGTTGTTGGTCAGGTGGCGGAAGCCCTGTTCGCCCCATGCCAGCGCGATGATGCCGCGGCTGGGGAACTTGGCCAGCATGTCCTGGCCGATCTTGCTGTCGAGCACCGTGCGGGCGTGCTGCAGGTCGCGCAGCAGGAAGGGAATATCGAAAACCCCAGTCTCGGGAACAAAATTGAGGGTAGCGCCTGTCGAAACGATGGCCAGGTCGATGGTGCCGATCTGCAGGCCTTCGATGACTTCGCGCTCGCCGCCCAGCGCGCTGTTGGCGAATTGCTGTACTTTGTACTTGCCGTTGGTCGAGGCCTCGATGGACTTGGCCATGGCGTCGGCGCCCGCGCCGTAGTGCGACGACGTCGACAGGGCGTAGGCCATCTTCAGGGTGGTCTGGGCTGCCGTGGGCAGGGAGGTGGTGGCCGCGCAGGCGGCCAGAATCGTGGCCGCAAGCCAGGATTTACGCATTGTCTTCTCCGGTATTAGGTATCTTTATGGGCGGCTTCGCCTCCCGCCCCGGGATGATATCGGGATTCGGACGCCTTATAGGCGGTTAGTTAACATTGATGAATGATGGATTTCCCTGATATGTCACAGGCCAAGCGCCCCGGTTTCTGGTCCACCCTGCGTCTGGGCGCCAGGATGATGATGCGCGACGCCCGTGCGGGCGAACTGCGCTTGTTAGTGCTGGCTCTGGTCGTGGCGGTGGCTGCCGTCACCAGCGTCGGCTTCCTGGCGGACCGCGTCGGGCGGGCGCTGGAGCGCGACGCCGGGCAGATGCTGGGCGCCGACCTGGTGCTGGACGCCGATGAGCCGGTGCCCGCCGCGTTCCTGGATCAGGCGCGGGAACGCGGCCTGGCGCTGTCCAGCACCTGGCAGTTCCCGTCCATGGTCGGGGCCGGCGACGGCGCGCAACTGGCGGCGCTGAAGGCCGTCGAGCCCGGCTATCCGCTGCGCGGGGCCCTGCGCGTGGCCGACGCCCCGTTCGCGCCGGACGCGCCCACCCGCGACATCCCGCCCGAGGGCGCCGTCTGGGTGGACGCCCAACTGCTGTCGCTCTTGAACCTGAAAGTGGGCGGGACGCTGAACGTGGGCGATGCCCATCTGCGCATCGACCGCGTGATCACCTACGAGCCGGACCGCGGCATGCAGTTCGTCAACGTGGCGCCGCGCGTGCTGCTGCGCGCCAGCGACCTGCCGGCCACCGGCCTGATCGCGCCGGGCAGCCGCATCGGCTACGCCATGCTGGTGGCCGGCCAGCCTGACGCCGTGGCCGGCTATTCGGCCTGGCTCAACCAGAACCTGAAGCGCGGCCAGAAGGTCGCCACGCTGGAGTCCGGCCGGCCGGAGGTGCGCCGCACCCTGGACCGCGCGCAGCGCTTCCTGTCGCTGGTGGCCCTGCTGGCCGTGCTGATCTCAGCGGTGGCGGTGGCGCTGGCCGCGGGCCGCTACATGACCCGGCACCGCGACGGCATCGCCGTCATGCGCTGCCTGGGCGCCGTGCAGTCGCAGGTGTCGCGGATGCTGACGCTGGAGTTCACGCTGGTCGGCCTGTTCTCTTCCGCCGCCGGCTGCCTGCTGGGCTACGCGGTGCACCAGGTGCTGGTGATGCTGCTGGGCTCGCTGATCGATACCCAGTTGCCCGCGCCCTCGGCCATTCCTGCGCTGCAGGGCGTGCTGACGGGCCTGTTGTTGCTGCTGGGCTTCGCCTTGCCCGCGCTGGCGCAGCTGCGCCATGTGCCGCCGGCCCGGGTGCTGCGGCGCGACGCCGACACGATCAGCGCCCGCAGCGCCTTCGGCTACGCGCTGGGCGCCACGGGGTTTGCCCTGCTGATCTGGTGGTTCGCGGGCGACGCCAAGCTGGGCGGCGTGGTGGCGGGGGGCTTTCTGGGCGCCTTCGCCGTGTTCGCGCTGGTGGCGTGGCTGTGCATCCTGGGCCTGGCGCGCGTGCGCGGGCTGGCCGCGGGGCTGCCCGCGCTGCGTTTCGCGCTGGCCGGGGTGGTGCGCCGGCGCGCCGCCACGATCACGCAGGTCTGCGCGCTGGCGGTGGGGCTGATGGCGCTGCTGCTGCTGACCATGACGCGCACCGACCTGATCGATGGCTGGCAGCGCACCATGCCGCCGGATGCGCCCAACCGTTTCCTGATCAACGTGCAGCCGGACCAGCGCCAGGCCGTGACCGATGCGCTGACCCGCGAGGGCCTGGGCCGCATCGCGCTGTCGCCGATGGTGCGCGGGCGGCTGATCGCCATCAACGGCAAGCCGGTGGGGCCGGACGACTACGAAGAACCCCGCGCCAAGCGGCTGGTGGACCGCGAGTTCAACCTGTCCTACGGCGACGAGATGCCCTCATCCAACAAGATCGAGCAGGGCCGCTGGCTGGCGCCCGGCTCGTCCGAGGTGTCGCTGGAGTCGGGGCTGGCCAAGACGCTGGGCCTGAAGCTGGGCGACAAGATGACGTTCGACGTGGCCGGCCAGCAGGTCGAGGCGGCCGTGTCCAGCACCCGGCGCGTGGATTGGGATACGATGCGCGTCAATTTTTTCGCCATCCTGACCCCGGCCGCGCTTGCCGACATGCCTCAAAGCTGGATCACTTCCTTCTATCTGCCGCCTGAAAAGGCGGCGGTGCTGCCCGCGCTGGTGCGCGAGTTCCCGAACCTGACCGTGTTCGACGTGGGCGCCATCCTGCAGCAATTGCAGTCCGTGCTGAACGAGGTGGGCAAGGCGGTCCAGCTGCTGTTCCTGTTCACCCTGGCGGCCGGCGTGCTGGTGCTGTCGGCGGCGTTAACGGCCACCCGCGACGAGCGCATGCGCGAAGCCGCGGTGCTGCGGGCGCTGGGCGCCACGCGCAGCCAGCTGGCGCGCTCCCAGCGTATCGAGCTTTGGGCCGTGGGCGGTCTGGCCGGCTTGCTGGCGGCCGCCGGCGCCACCGCGATCGCATGGGTTTTATCAACCCAGGTGTTCGATTTCACCATTACCCTCAGCCTCTGGCCGTGGCTGGCGGGCATCGGCGCCGGCATGCTGGGCGCCTGGGCGGGCGGCGCCCTTGCCCTGCGCGGCGTGTTGCGCACGCCGCCCCTGGTCACCCTTCGAGAAACCTGATGACGTCCCGCGTCCAAACCATTACTGAACCCGTGGAAAATACCCGCAGCGTTTTTGACCTTCTTGGCGGCGAGCCCGGCGTGCGAGCGCTGGTCGACCGTTTTTATGACCTGATGGACATGGAGCCCGACCTGAAGGAGCTCCGCGCCGCCCACGGGCCCAGCCTGGACCAGGCGCGCGACAAGCTGTTCTGGTTCCTGTGCGGCTACTTCGGCGGCCCCGACCACTACATCGAACGCTTCGGCCATCCGCGCCTGCGCGCCCGCCATTTGCCGTTCTCGATCGGCGAGGTCGAGCGCGACCAGTGGGTGACCTGCATCGGGCGCGCCATGGAAGACCAGGGCATCGCCCCGCCGCTGGTGGAGCGACTGCTGGAATCGTTCTATGGCGTGGCCGACTGGATGCGCAACCGTGAAGGCTGACGACCTGGGAGGCGCCCAGCGCCAGGCCTGGCCCGGCCCGCTTGCCGGCGCCATGCTCAGCGACGCGTCCCGCCTGGCCGGATCCGGCCCGGAAATCTTCAACCCCGCGCACTATGGCGACCGGGCCCGTCCCGTGGACGCCGGCGGCCGCCAGGCGGCCTGGTTCGTGCAGGGGCAGGGCTGGCAGGGCGTGCTGCGCCGCTATCGCCGCGGCGGCATGATCGCCCGCGTCAGCCGCGACGCCTATCTCTGGAACGGCGAAGACCGTACCCGCAGCTTCCGCGAATACCGGCTGCTGGCCGCCATGCGCGCCCAGGGGCTGGCCGTGCCTGCGCCGCTGGCCGCCGCCTACTGGCGCCAGGGGCCCATCTACCGCGCGGCCATCGTGGTCGAACGGATCCCTGGCGTGCGGCCCTTGGCCCACGCGCTGGCAGACCCGATCTGGGGCGCGGTGGCGCACGCCATTGTGCGCATGCACCGCGCGGGCGTCTGGCATGCGGACCTGAACGCCTTCAACATCCTGATCGGCGGCGACGGGCAGGTCTGGCTGATCGATTTCGACCGGGGCACCCAGGGCGGGTTGTCGGAGCGGCAGCGCCAAGGCAACCTGGACAGGCTGCGCCGGTCGCTGGTCAAGGTGGCGGGGGAAGAGGGCGACCGCTTCTGGATGAAGCTGCGCGACAGCTACTGGACGGCCTGGGGCGTCGGCGTCCAGCCCTGATCCGCGTGCAGGCGCCCATTTGCCGTCATCGGGCCCTAATTGCGTCGAGTCTCTCCCAAAGTTGGGCGGGCGACCGCTAAAAGGCTTTATGATTTCGCCTTTTGGTAGTCCTGACATACACGGCATACGGCTAAGGGGGCACGTAATGGAACTAAGGGCGGGAATGCGCTGGGCGCTAGGCGCGGTGTTGGTCGCGGCATCGGCATCGTCGGCGGTCGCGCAGAACAAGGTCGTCAACGTCTACAACTGGGCCGAATACACGGCCCCGGACACGATTCCGGGTTTCGAAAAGGAAACCGGCATCAAGGTCCGCTATGACGTCTACGACAGCAACGACACGCTGCAAGCCAAGCTGCTTGCCGGCAAGTCGGGCTACGACGTCGTTGTCCCGTCCACCCATTACGCCTCGCGCCAGATCGAGGCGGGCCTGTTCCAGAAGCTGGACAAGTCCAAAATCCCGAACTGGAAGTACCTGGACCCGGAAGTGATGGCGCTGGTGGCGACCGTCGATCCCGGCAACGAGCACGCGATCCCCTGGGGCTACGGCACGAATGGCCTGGGCTACAACGTCACCAAGGTCAAGCAGATCATGGGCGACAACGTCGACCTGGCCAACTGGGACATGATCTTCAAGCCCGAGAACGCCGCCAAGCTGAAAGAGTGCGGCATCTCGATGCTGGACGAGGCCGCGCAGGTGTTCCCGGCGGTGCTGAAGTACCTGGGCAAGGATCCCAACAGCACCAATACGGACGACTACAAGGCCGCGCTGGACGTGCTCAAGCAGATCCGTCCGTACATCCGCCAGTTCAGCTCGTCGGGCTATATCGACGAACTGGCCGTGGGCGACCTCTGCATGGTCTACGGGTTTTCGGGCGACGTCATGATCGCCAAGAAGCGCGCGCAGGAAGCCAAGAAGACGTATGAAGTGAACTACTTCATCCCGAAGGGCGGCGCGCCCGCGTGGTTCGACCTGATGGTCATCCCCAAGGATGCCCCGCATCCCGAAGAGGCGCTGGCGTTCATCAACTACATCGAAACGCCCAAGGTCCATGCGGCCATCACCAACACCATGTTCTACCCGAATGCCAACAAAGAGGCGCGGCAGTACGTGGTGAAAGACGTGGCCGAGAACCCCATGATCTACCCGCCGGCCGAAGTCGCGAAGACCCTGTACGTGATCAAGGCACTGCCCTTGAACGTGCAACGCCTGCAAAACCGGATGTGGTCCGAGCTGAAGTCTGGAAGATAAGTCATCATGAGCGATAGCCGTTACTCGGCGCCGCATGCGGTCGACCCGGACGAGTTCGTCCGGGTCTCCGATGTGGTCAAGATTTTTGGCGATGTGGTCGCCGTGCGTTCCGTCAACCTGTCCGTCAAGCGCAACGAGATCTTCGCGCTGCTGGGAAGCTCCGGCAGCGGCAAGTCCACCTTGCTGCGCATGCTGGCGGGTTTCGAGGAAGCGACGTCCGGGCAGATCCTGCTGGACGGCGAAGACATCACCAGCGTGCCGCCGTACCGGCGCCCCGTGAACATGATGTTCCAGTCCTATGCGCTGTTCCCGCATATGACGGTCGAAGCCAACGTCGCTTTCGGCCTGAAGCAGGAAGGCGTGGACCGCGCGGAAATCCACGACCGCGTGTTCGAAGCCCTGGACCTCGTCCAGATGGCGGGCTATTCGCGCCGCAAGCCGAACCAGCTGTCGGGCGGCCAGCAGCAGCGCGTGGCCCTGGCGCGCAGCCTGGTCAAGCGGCCCAAGCTGCTGCTGCTGGACGAGCCCATGTCGGCGCTGGACAAGCAGATCCGCCAGAAGACGCAGATCGAACTCGTGAAGATCCTGGAGCAGGTCGGCGTGACCTGCATCATGGTCACCCACGACCAGGAAGAGGCCATGACCATGGCGCATCGCCTGGCGGTCATGACCGAAGGGCAGATCGTCCAGTGCGGCACGCCGCAGGACGTCTACGCGTTCCCGAATTCGCGCTTCGTGGCCAGCTTCATCGGGTCGACCAACATGTTCACCGGCGTCATCGTGGTCGATGAACCCGACCACGTGGCGATCGAATGCCCCGAGCTGACGCGGCCGCTGTTCGTGAACCACGGCGTCTCTGAACCGCTGGGCATGGAAGTGCACGTGTCCATCCGGCCCGAGCGCCTGGTGGTGTCGCGCGAACAGCCCGCGGGCGAATACAACTGGGCCCACGGCATGGTCAGCCACATGGCCTGGATGGGCAGCTACGCGCTCTATCAGATCCGTCTGGATTCCGGCAAGACAGTCGAGGCCAGCGTGCCCAGCCTGCTGCTGGCCCAGATGGATGCCCCAGGGATCGACGAAGAGATCTTCGTCAGCTGGGACGCCGACAGCGCGACGGTGCTGGCGTCATGATCCGGTTCTCGCCCCGCGACTGGTTGCCGTCGGGCCGGGCGCTGGCGGTGGTGCCGCCGTTCGCCTGGCTGGTGCTGTTCCTGCTGCTGCCCTTCCTGCTGGTGCTGAAGATCAGCTTCGCCGAAGTGACGTTCGGCATTCCGCCTTACACCGCGCTGGCGGAATTCAAGGACGAGGCGGTGCAGTTCAGCCTGCACCTGCGCGGCTATATCCTGCTGTTCACCGACAGCCTGTATTTCAAGACCTACCTGAGCTCGGTGAAGATCGCCGGCATCACCACGCTGATCTGCGTGCTGATCGGCTATCCCATCGCGTACTACATCGCCCGATCGTCGCCGCGCGTGCGCAACCTGCTGCTGCTGGGCGTGATCCTGCCGTTCTGGACGTCGCTGCTGCTGCGCGTGTATGCCTGGGTCGGCATCCTGCGCAACGACGGCCTCTTGAACAATCTGCTGCAAAGCCTGGGGCTGATTTCCAGCCCGCTGGAAATCTACCGCACCGATGTCGCCGTCTATATCGGCATGGTCTATGCGTACCTGCCGTTCTTCATCCTGCCGCTGTACGCGACGCTGGTGAAGATGGACCTGCGCTTGTTGGAAGCCGCCTACGACCTGGGCGCCAAGCCCTGGCAGGCGTTCTGGCAGATCACCGTGCCGCTGTCGCGCCAGGGCGTGATCGCGGGCGCCATGCTGGTGTTCATCCCGGCCGTGGGCGAATACGTGATCCCCGAAATGTTGGGGGGCGCCAATACGCTGATGATGGGCCGCGTCATGTGGAACGAATTCTTCAATAACGCCGATTGGCCCATGGCGTCGGCGGTGACCTGCGTGATGGTGCTGCTGCTGCTCGTGCCGCTGGTCTACTTCCAGTACAACCAGGTCAAACAGCAGGAACAAGCCGGCGGAGGCCGCAAATGAAGGGTCCCAACAAGACAATGCGCGCCGTCGTGCTGGGGCTGGGGTACCTCTTCCTGTATGTGCCCATCGTCAGCCTGATGGTGTTTTCGTTCAACGAGTCGCCCACGGTCACGTCGTGGGCGGGCTTTTCGTTCCGCTGGTATCACGCGCTGTTCAATGACGACGCGCTGCTGCGGTCGGCCTGGCTGTCGTTCCGCATCGCGGCGATGACGGCGACAGCGGCCGTCATCATCGGCACGTGGGCAGGGTACGTGCTGGGGCGCATGGGGCGCTTCCGCGGGTTCTCGCTGTACGTCGGCATGCTGAGCGCGCCGCTGGTCATCCCCGAGGTCGTGCTGGGCATTTCGCTGCTGCTGATGTTTGTCGAGCTGCGGGGCAGCCTGGGCTGGCCGGCCGAGAACGGCATCTTCACGATCTGGGTGGGGCACGTGACGCTGTGCATGGCGTTCGTGGCCGTCGTCATCCAGACCCGCATCCGCGACCTGGACCGGTCGCTGGAAGAAGCGGCGCTGGACCTGGGCGCGACGCCCATCACCGTGTTCTTCAAGATCACGCTGCCGCTGATCGCGCCCGCGCTGGCCTCGGCGTGGCTGCTGTCGTTCACCCTGTCGCTGGATGACGTCGTCCTGGCGTCGTTCCTGTCCGGCCCCAGTTCCAGCACGCTGCCGATGGAAGTGTTCTCGCGCGTGCGGCTGGGCCTGAAACCCGAGATCAACGCGCTTGCCACCCTGTTCATCCTGGCGGTGGGCACGTGCGTGATCCTGGCCAACCGCCTGCAATGGCGCAAGGAGTCCGAATCCAAATGAAGCAGCAAACCACCCTGTATGGCCTGACCAAGTGCAGCACCTGCATCAAGGCGCGCGACTGGTTGTCGGAACATGGCGTCGAGCACGCGTTCATCGATTACCGCGACCAACCTGTGCCGGCGGCCACGCTGAAGGCCTGGTCGGACCAGGTCGGCGGTTGGGAAAAGCTTGTCAACCGCACGTCGATGACGTGGCGCAACCTGCCCGAAGACCGCAAGACGGCGCACACCGATGCCCAATGGAGCCAACTGATCGCGGAATATCCCGCGCTGGTGCGCCGCCCCGTCACGGTGACGCCGGACGGGGAAGTTACCGTGGGCTTCAGCGAAAAGCGCTACGGCGAACGCTTCGCCTGACACGGCGCCCGCGGCGATGGCAGCCTCCATCCAGGCATCAGGCAACGCCGGACCGGCGTTGCCTGATGCCTTTTTCGACCGCGACGCCGCCGAACTGGCGCGCGACCTGCTGGGCAAGGTCATCCGACACCGGCTGGACGGCCAGTGGTTGTCGGTTCGCATCATCGAGACCGAAGCCTATTACCTGGAAGAGAAGGGCAGCCATGCATCGCTGGGCTACACGCACAAGCGCCGCGCCCTGTTCATGGATGGCGGCGTCATCTACATGTATTACGCGCGGGGCGGCGATTCGCTGAATTTCAGCGCCGCGGGCCCCGGCAACGCCGTGCTGATCAAATCCGCCCACCCCTGGACGGACGCGCGGTCGGGCCCTGATGCGTTGGCCCGGATGCAGCAGTTGAATCCGGATGCGCAAGGCCAGCCGCGCCCGCCGTCGCGGCTGTGCGCCGGGCAGACGCTGCTGTGCCGGTCGCTGGGTTTGAAGGTGCCGGAGTGGGACGCGCGCCGCTTCGATCCCAACGCGCTCTATGTCGAAGATGTGGGAGACTCGCCCCAAGCCTTGATCTGCACGACGCGCCTGGGCATCCCGCCGGGGCGGGACGAACATCTGCATTACCGCTATGTGGATCCCGCCTACGCCGCGGTCTGCACGCGCAATCCGCTGCGGCGCGGGCAGCGCGCCGGGCACGACTACGTGTGGGTGGATCGCCAGGGCGTGGTGCTGCCCGAGGATCCCCGGCCGGGCATGCGCTAGGCGCGGTCCACGCCCTGGATGCGTCTCAGCAGGGCGGCGCGCATTTCCCTGTATTTGCGGGCGATGCGCATGCGGTTCAGCGACTTGCTCCATGCGTAGAGCGGAACCAGTGGCAACACCCCGAACCCGTCGATCAGGTACAGGCCCTGTTTGCCGTCGGCATTCAGGCCACAGGCGATGTTGCTGGCCGACACGTCATGCAGCACGACGTGGGCGTCGGCCAGATCTTCGAAGAACTCGTCCAGTTGTCCGAAGAAGGTGTCGTCCACCTTGCCCTGTTTGGCCAGATCGGCCACGGTGGGCGCGATGTTGCCCGCCGGGTCCGTGATTTTCTCGACCAGCAGGCCGAGTCCCAACGTGGTTTGCGCCACGCCCAGGATGCGCGCCATGGGCACCTGCCATACGCCGGAGGGGCGGGTGGTCGTGGTGACATACTCGGAAAACTCGTTCAGATAGACACGATAGGCGCTTTCACGCTGGTACTGCTTGTACCAGCGCTTGAACGGCCGTGCTTCCAGGTACACGGCGCGGGCGCGCATGTCCATCACCTTGACCAGCAGCGAAGGCGCGTGCGGGTGCTGGAAAATGTGGCGGTCGCCGCCCGTCGCAAGAGGGCGCTCGGTGTTCAGGTCCAGCGGGCCGAACACCGACTGGAACGACACTGAGGGTCGACAGGAAGGGAGATCAGCGGGATTCAAATGGAGCCGAGCGATCAGTTCAGGGTCCCCGAAGTTTAATCCCGTTGCCGGCCGGCTGCGCCGAAGCGAGCCGCAAACTGATGTCGTTTGGTTACAGCGCGGCGCTGATGCGTCCTACAATCCCGGCTTTGGAGATGCCTCTTTTGAACGACATTCTGCTTTGGGTTGCCGCCGGTGGCGCGGTGTTGGCTTGCCTGGCGGCCGTGCTGGCGTGGCTTCGGCCCCCCGCAAGGGATGCGCGGCTGGACGCGCTGCTGGAAGGCCTGGAACGCACCGAACGCGCGCTGCGCGCCGACATCACCGAAGGCCAGCGCGGCTTGCGCAGCGAGTTCGCGGAGTCCACCCGCGCATTGCGGCTGGAACTCTCGCAATCGCACGGCGACCTGCGTGCCGGCTTGTCGCGCGACGCCCAAGCCGCGCGCGCGGAGTCGGCCGAGTCCCTGGCCCGGTTCGCCGCCGGATTCGGCGAGCAGCTTCAGGGGCTGATTCAGATCAACGAACGCCGCCTCATGGAGGTGCGCGCCACCGTGGACCAGCGCCTGCAATCGTTGCAGGCGGACAATAGCGCCAAGCTGGACGAGATGCGCCGGACCGTGGACGAAAAGCTCCATGCCACGCTGGAGCAGCGGCTGGGCGAGTCTTTCAAGCTGGTGTCCGACCGGCTGGAGGCAGTGCATAAAGGCCTGGGCGAAATGCAGGCCCTGGCGGCCGGGGTCGGTGACCTGAAACGCGTGCTGACCAACGTGAAGTCGCGCGGCACCTGGGGCGAAGTGCAACTGGCCCGGCTGATCGAAGACAACATGACGCCCGATCAGTACGCCAGCAACATCAAGCCGGTGCCGGGCAGCGACGCGGTCGTCGAATTCGCCATCCGCCTGCCGGGTCGGGGCGATGGCGGAGAGCCGGTCTGGCTGCCGATCGACGCGAAGTTCCCGAAGGAAGAATACGAGCGGCTGATGGACGCCCAAGAGGCGGCGGACACGGAAGGCGTGAAGGCGGCCGGCGCCGCGCTGGGCCGCGCCGTCGAGGTGCAGGCCAGGCTGATCGCCAGCAAGTACGTCGCGCCGCCGCACACGACCGACTTCGCCATCATGTTCCTGCCCACGGAAAGCCTGTACGCCGAGGTGCTGCGGCGGCCGGGCCTGCTGGACAAGCTGCATGACCTGCGCATCAACGTGGCGGGGCCCAGCAATCTGGCCGCCTTGCTGAACAGCCTGCAGATGGGATTTCGCACGCTGGCGATCGAGCAGCGGTCGTCCGAGGTCTGGCAGGTGCTGCGCGCGGTCAAGACTGAATTCGGCAAGTTCGGCGAAACGCTGGCCAGCGTCAAGAAGACGCTGGATACCGCCAGCAACAAGATCGGCCAGACCGAGGTGCGCACGCGCGCGATGCTCAGGAATCTGAAAAGCGTCGAAGCCTTGCCCGAGGCTGATGCATTGAGGTTATTGGGGGCAGGGCCGGAAGCCGAAGCCGAAGCCGAGGGGGACGCCGATGGCGGCTTGAACGACGACGCCGAGGGCGTGCGCGCACCCGCCAGCGGCGGAATCTGATCCGGTTGGCGGGGCCGGGCGGTCGCCAAGGCGGTGCAGCCCGGCCGGCAAGCTTGTTGCCTGCGCGGACTGTCGATATCCTGGCACGTGCGGCATGTTGCCGTCGAACCCTGGAGCATCGTAAGCATGAGCACCGCTGAACGCCATGATTCCTCTTCCCTCGACGCGACGGCGCTGGGCGCCGAGATCGCCCAGGGGGTCACGACCGCGCTTGCTGCAATGCAGCAGGCGGTGGACCGGGTGGCGGCGCGCAATCCCTCGATCAATGCCGCGTGCGGCATGCAGCCCGAAGCCGGGCTGCGCCTGGCTCAGGCGCTGGACGCCGAACTGGCCGCGCTGACGCCCGAGCAGCGCGTGGCGCAATTGCAGGACCGGCCTTTCCTGGGCGTGCCCACCTTGCTGAAAGACCTGGGTACGGCGGCGCTGGGCCTGCCCAGCGCGATGGGCTCGGTGCTGTATGGCCACGTCGACTGGAACGTCGACGCTGAAATCGTCAAACGCTACCGCCGCGCGGGCCTGATCCCGTTCGGCCGCACGACCAGCGCCGAGCTTGGGTTAAGCCCCACCACCGAATCGCCGGCCTACGGGCCGCCCACGCAGAACCCCTGGAAAGCCGGCCATAGCGCGGGCGGGTCCAGCGGCGGCGCGGGGGCGGCGCTGGCCAGCGGCATGGTGCGGATCGCGCACGGCAGCGACGGCGGCGGCTCCATCCGCATCCCGGCTTCGTGCTGCGGCGTGCTGGGCCTGAAGCCCTCTCGCGGGCTGATGCCGCTGGGGCCGCTCAAGGGCGAAGGCTGGGGCGGACTGGCGACCGAACACATGATGACCTTGTCGGTGCGCGATTGCGCCGCGTCGCTGGATATCAGCGCGGGCGCCGACGTGGGCGCGCCCTATGCGGCGCCGGCGGTCCCGCGGGAATCCTTCCGTGCCGTCGCGGCGCGGGTGGCGGCCGATCCGCACGCGGCTCCGCGCCGCCGCATCGCATTCATCAACACCACTTACGAAGGCGGTGCGATCCATCCGGAAGTGGCCGAAGCCGTGGACGAGGCCGCGCGCCTGTTCGCCAGCTTGGGGCACGAACTGGTGTTGGCCGCGCCGCCGGTCGGTTCCGAAGAGGTGCTGTCGCCGATGCTGCCGCTGATCGCCAGCGCCGCGGCCAATGCCATCGACAGCTTCGTGGCCGCGCGCGGCCGCCGGCTGGCCGCCGACGAATTGCAGCCCACCACGCTGGGCGCGCGCGAGTACGCACGCGCCATTTCCGGCGCGCAGTACGTGGCCTGCGTCGACACCTGCCATGAAATCACGCGCCGTATCGGACGCTTCCTGCATCGGGACGGAACCCAGGGCTACGACCTGTTCCTCAGCCCCGTCCTGGCGCAACCGCCGGCGCCCATCGGACGCTACGCCATGGACAACGCCGACTACCTGGCCTACCGTCTGGGCAAGAAGGGCGTGATCGGCTATTCGCCCTTTGCACCCCTGGCCAACCTGACCGGCATGCCCGCGATTTCGATCCCGTTCGCCGTGTCGTCCGACGGATTGCCGATCGGCATCCAGGTCATGGGGCCGCTGGGCAGCGAGGCGCTGCTGCTGGAATTGGCGGCGCAGGTCGAAGCATTGCGGCCCTGGGCCCTGGTGGCGCCCATGGCCAGATAGCGGGGTTTCCACGGAGCAGCCATGTCATCGTTTGCGACGCACACCGTACAGAACCAGGTTCCGCCCCTGGAAGACTATTCGCTGTACGACACCGACCCCGCCCTGCGCGAGGCGGTGCGGCGCGAGGGGGCGGAAAACTGGGCGGGCGACCTGTCCGCGCATGGCGCCTGGCTGGGGCGCGCGCAGACGCTGGCCGCAGGCGCCGAGGCCAACCGCTGCCCCCCCAGGCTGGTCGGCTACGATCGCGGCGGCCATCGTATCGATCATGTGGAATTCCACCCCGCCTGGAACCTGCTGATGGGCGGCATCCTGGCTCGGGGCCTGCACAGCCGTGCGTGGGCGCAGCCCGTGCCGGGTGCGCAGGTCGCGCGGGCCGCCGCCTACCTGATGCAGGGCCAGGTCGAAGCCGGCACGCTGTGCCCCACCACCATGACCTTCGCCGCAGTGCCGCTGTTGCAGCGCGAACCGGCCGGCGCCATCGACTTTGCCGGGCAATGGCTGCCCGCGCTGTATTCGCGCGAATTCGACGGGGCGGATGCGCCCCTGTCGGCCAAGCGCAGCGCGTTGATCGGCATGGGGCTGACGGAAAAGCAGGGCGGTTCGGACTTGCGCGCAGTCAGCACCCGCGCCGTGCCGCTGGGCACGCCGGGCCGGGGCAACGCGTACGAACTGGTGGGCCATAAATGGTTCTTTTCGGTGCCGCAGGCGGATGCGCATCTGGTGCTGGCCCAAACGGATGAAGGGCTAAGCTGCTTCTTCGTGCCGCGCTGGATTCCGGACGGCCCGCGCAATGCCATCCGCGTCCGCCGCCTGAAAGACAAGCTGGGCAACCGCAGCAACGCCAGCGGCGAAGTCGAATTCGAAGGCGCGTGGGGCGTCATGGTGGGCGAGCCCGGACGAGGCCTGGCCGTACTGCTGGAAATGGCGGCCACGACCCGGCTGGACTGCGTGCTGGGCAGCGCGGCCCTGCTCAGGCAGGCGCTGGTGCAGTCCGTTCATCACGCGAGGCATCGCATGGCCTTCGGCAAACCGTTGATCGAACAGGCGCTGATGCGCAACGTGCTGGCCGACCTGGCGCTGGAAAGCGAAGCCGCCATGGTCCTGGCAATGCGCCTGGCGCGGGCGGTGGACGCGCGCGCCGATGCCCAGGCGCGCGCGCTGGTGCGCGTGGGCACGCCCGCGGCCAAGCTCTGGATCTGCAAGCGCGCCATCCATGCGGTGGCCGAGTGCATGGAAGTCTGGGGCGGCAACGGCTACGTGGAAGAGGGGCCGATGCCCCGGATTTACCGCGAAACCCCAGTCAACTCCATTTGGGAAGGGTCCGGCAACGTCATGGCGCTGGACGTGCTGCGCGCCTTGCAGCGCGAGCCCGAGGCCTTGCCCGCGCTGGAGCAGGAATTCGCGCAGGCGTCCGGGCAGCATCCGGCGTTCGACGAGGCCGTGACGCGCTGGCGGTCCTTGCTGGCCGACGGCGCGCAGGCGGAATTCCAGGCGCGCCGCGTCGCAAGCGGGCTGGCGCGGTTGTGGCAGGCCACCTTGCTGATCCAGCATGCGCCAGGGCCCGTCGCGCAGGCCTTTGTCACCAGCCGCCTGCAAGCGGACGGTGGCATTTTCGGCGAGCTGGCGGCCGGCGTCGACACCCGGGCGATCCTGTCGCGGGCCTGGCCTGCCGCCGCATGCTAAATTTCCCGGCTTGACCAACCTACCCGCATTCTTCACCGCCATGCTCTCCCAACAAGCACTCAAGCAACAAGCCGCCGACGCCGCCCTGGAATTCGTGGAACAGGTCGCCGGCCCGGACGCCATCATCGGCGTGGGCACCGGCTCCACGGCCGACCTGTTCATCGATGGCCTGGCGCGTTTCAAGGGTCGGATCGCCGGCACGGTGGCCAGTTCGGAGCGCAGCGCGGCCCGCCTGGCGGGCCATGGCCTGAAGGTGCTGGACTTGAACGACGTGTCGACCATGCCGATCTACGTGGACGGCGCCGACGAAATCGATGCCAACCTGCACATGATCAAGGGCGGTGGCGGCGCGCAGACGCGTGAAAAAATCGTGGCGTCCGTCGCCGAGCGCTTCATCTGCATCGTCGACGAATCCAAGCTGGTCCAGACCCTGGGCAAGTTCCCGCTGCCGCTGGAAGTCATCCCGATGGCGCGGGAATCGGTGGCGCGCGCGCTGGCGGCCCTGGGTGGCCTGCCGCGCCTGCGCGAAGGGTTCGTCACGGACAACGGCAACATCATCCTGGACGTGTCGGGCCTGGCCATCACGGACGCGCCGGCATTGGAAGCCCGCGTGAACAATCTGGCGGGCGTTGTCACCTGCGGCCTGTTTGCGTTGGCCGGCGCCGACGTGGCGCTGTTGGCCACGCAGAACGGCATCCGCCGCCTGGATCGCGCCGCGTAAGCATCCTGGTCCGTCAGCGGCCTGGCCGGCGCGGCCTGCGACCCGCCCCGTTTTCCCGCCTTGCGGGGGGCGGGGCCTCGATTCATAATCTTGTCACACTTGGGTCATAACCTTGCCGGTTGTGCAGGCCCATCTCGTAACTCTCTTATTTCGGGGCAATGCAATGAGATCAACCACGCAGGGAGCCCGGATGACGGAGCATACAAACAAGCAGTTCGACGCCGATCTGGAAAGCGTCCGTTCGCAGTTCTTGCAAATGGGCGGCTTGGTGGAAGCCATGATCCAGGAAGCGATCGACGCGCTGGCCACGGGCGACTTGTCGCTGGTGGAAAAGGTCCGTGAGCGGGAAAAGGAAGTCAACCGCCACGAAGTCGAGATCGACGAAAGCATCAGCCGCATCCTGGCCCGGCATCAGCCCACGGCCATCGACCTGCGCATGCTGATGGCCGTGTCCAAGATGCTGACCGACATGGAGCGTTCCGGTGACGAGGCCGAGAAGGTGGCTACCGTCGCCCGCCGCATCCACGAAGCCGAAATGCGCCACATCCCGGTGATCGAGCTGCGCCACATGGCCGCTAATGTGCGCACCATGCTGCACCAGGCGCTGGACGCGTTCGCCCGCCTTGACCCGATCCAGGCCGCCGCCGTCGTGCGCAGCGACAAGGAAGTGGACAAGGAATGGAAGGGGGCCTTGCGCCACCTGATCACCTACATGATCGAAGACCCGCGCACCATCTCGCGCGCCATCGACATGATCTTCATCGCGCGCGCGCTGGAACGCATCGGCGATCATGCCAAGAACATGTCCGAACGCGTGATCTACATGGTCAAGGGCGCCGACGTGCGCCACACCGGCGTGAAGAACACCGAGCGCCTGGCGCGCGGTGACGAGGGTCCGGAAGAAGAAGACCAGCCCCCGGGTCAATAAGCTACAACGGCAGCGCGGCGCCCTGGCACAGGCGCGGATCCGGCACGCCGGGCTTGCCGGCGTCGACGCGGCCCGCCAGGCGTCGCCCGAACGCGGGCAGGGCAGGGGCGCTGATCTCCAGGTCGTACCAGCCTTCGCTGCCCGCGTACTTGAGCTCCAGCGCGCCGCCCGCCTGCACATGCGCCATGGCGCGCCAGCCATCGCCCATGTGGGATTCCACTTTCACGGGTTGCGGCGTATCGCTGTGATTGACCAGCCGCAGACGCAGGCCTGACGTCACCGGCACCAGTTGCGTTTCAAGCATGCCGGCATCCCGCGCATCGCCGCGGAATTGGCGGTGGAAACCGTCGGGACCCAACAGCCATAGATCGTAAGCACCGTGCTCGGCCAGGCGCCAGCCGTCATCCAGCCGCGCACCCTGCCCCACGGTGTAGCGCCGGGGCGCATGCGCCAGATCCAGGCGGTCGTACACATGCAGCACGGCGCCCGCATTGCCCGGGTTGCGCAAGGTCAGCCGGTAGTGCTCACCGTCGGCCGTCATGCGGCCCACGGCTTCCAGCGCGTAGGGCAGCGGGCAGGCATGGCGGTGGCTGTCGGGATGGAGCACGCCGCGGTCGCCGGCGAAGTCGAATGCCGAGGTCAGATCGCCGGCCACGGTGCGGCGCCAAGGGCTGATGTTGGTTTCGGCTACCCCGAAACGGGCTTCAAGAAAGCGGATCACCGAGGTGTGGTCGAACACTTGCGAATTGACCCAGCCGCCGCTGCTCCAGGGCGAAACGACCAGCATCGGCACGCGTGGGCCCAGCCCGAAGCCGCGGCCGTGCAGGCTGGCGGGATCGTCGTTCGAGCCGGCGCTGGGGCCGTGGCGGGTGTCGTGGTATTCACCGTCCAGTTCCACCGTGGACAGTCCGCCCGAGCGGTCGCCGGCGTGGCGGGAGGGCGGCGCGGGCGGCGGCATGTGATCGAAGAAGCAGTCGTTCTCGTCGTAGGTGACGAGGAACACGCACCGGCTCCAGACCTCGGGATTGCGGGTCAGGATTTCCAGGACGCGTTCGGTGTACGCCCCGCCCTGGCGGGGCGAGGAGACCTCGGGATGCTCGGAGTCGGCCGTGGGCGCGATGATCCAGGACACCTGGGGCAGCGTTCCCTCGTCCACGTCGCGGGCCAGGTCGTCCAGCGTATGGGTGGACAGGCCGCGGTCGCGCAAGGGAGCATCCGCCGCGCCGCAAGCGTGTTCGCGCCGGTACTGCCGGAAGCCGGCCAGCGGGTTGTCGTGGAAATTGTCCGCCATGTCCTGATAGACGCGCCAGTCCACGCCGGCCGCTTGCAGGCGTTCGGGGTAGGTGGTCCAGGCGTAGCCTTTATCCGGCGGGCCCAGGCGGTCGTGGGTGTTGACCAGGGCGGGGCCGCCGGCCTGCCCGAGCGGATCGTTGGTGCCGGTCCACAGGAACAGCCGGTTGGGATTGGTGCCGGCATGCAAGGCGCAGTGGTAGGCGTCGCACACGGTGAAGGCGTTGGCCAGCGCCGTCTGGAAGGGCACGTCGGCGGCGGTGTAGGCGCCCAGCCCCAGGCGGCCCTTGGCGGGCAGCCATTGGTCCATGCGGCCGTCGTTCCAGGCGCGTTGCGCGTCGTCCCAGGTGTGCGGGGTGATGTAGCCCACCGGCGTGCCGCTGGCGTATTCCGGTTGTAGCGCATACGGCCGGCATTGCGTGCCGCCATCCGACTGCGTCAGCACGTTGCCGGCGGCCGTGGGCACCGGGTGCGGGTCCGCGAAACCGCGCAACCCGGGCAGCGTGCCGAAATAGTGGTCGAACGACCGGTTCTCCTGCATCAGGACGACGACATGCCGCACGTCGGCAAGCGTGCCGGTTTTGCGGTCCGGGGAAATCGCCAGCGCGCGTGCGATGGACGGCGGCAGATCGTCGGAGGAAGGCAAGCGCGATTCTTCTTTCATGACAGCATTAATACGGCCAACAATGTTCGAATCTTAAGCGCAGCAGGGGACGGCGTCTTGGCGATGCGCGGCCAGGGTCCGCAAACACGAAGCCCCTCGCGGGCGAGGGGCTTCGAACGTGGCCGTCCGACGCCGTCAGGCACCGGTGGCGCGGCCGGAATCAGGCCGAGGGCGGGACGTAGCCGTGGGCTTCCACGGTGCCGTCTTCGAACAGGAAGCGTTCCATTTGTTCTTTCAGGTACTTGCGCGCGCGGGCGTCGGCCAGATTCAAGCGGTTTTCATTGACCAGGCGGGTCTGGATGGCCTTCCATTCTTCCCAAGCTTCCTTGGAAATGCTCTGCCAGATCTTCGTGCCGAGCTCGCCGGGGTAGGGAGGAAAGTCCAGCCCTTCGGCTTCACGCTTCAATTTCACACAGTTGACGATACGGGACATGGTTCGCTGCCGGAAAGATAGATAACGGCGTATTTTAACGGGCTTGGCGTCCAGAGGGCGCCAAGCCCCTTCGAACCCTGCGGTCAGGGCCCGATGCGGCGGTTACAGCTTCTTGATGAAGACCATGCTGTTGCGCGACCGGTTGTAGTTGTTCTGCTTTTCGCGGGGCAGGTCGGTGACGCCGCCCTGCACGAATCCGCGCTTGATGAACCAGTGGGACGTCCGGGTGGTCAGCACGAACAGCCGTTTGGCGCCGGTGGCCCGTGCGCGGGACTCCATGTGGCGCAGCAGGATTTCGCCTTCGCCGGAGCCCTGCCATTCGGGATGCACGATCAGGCAGGCCATCTCGGCCATCTGTTCGTCGGCGAACGTGTGCAAGGCGGCGCAGCCGTAGATCACGCCGTCGTGCTCCAGCACCGTGAAGTTCTCCACGTCGCGCTCGATCACGCTGCGCGGGCGCGGCACCAGGGTGCCGTCGGCTTCCAGCGGTTCGATCAGGCTCAGGATGGCGCCCACGTCGTCGATCGTCGCGGCGCGCAGATCGTCCAGCGTGTCTTCCACCACCATGGTGCCCACGCCGTCGTGGGTGAAGATCTCAAGCAGCACGCTGCCGTCCAGCGCGAACGGCAGCAGGTGGGCGCGGGCCACGCCGCGCTTGACGGCTAGCGACGCGTATTGCAGGAAGGCGTGGGTTTCTTCGTCCAGTTCGCCGCCGGCCAGCAGCGCGTCGGCATCCACGCGGGCCAGTTCGGTGTCCAGCGTGCCGTCGTCGTTCAGCACGCCTTGCGAGCTGGACAGGAAGATCAGTTTTTCGGCGCGTAGCGCCACGGCGACGCTGGTAGCCAGGTCTTCCATGGCCAGGTTGAACGCGTCGCCCGTGGGCGAGAATCCCAGCGGCGACAGCAGCACGACCGACGAGCCTTTCTCGATGGCGAACTTCAGCGCGTCGATGTCGATCTTGCGCACCTGGCCGGTGTGCTTGTAGTCCACGCCGTCCAGCACGCCGGTGGGGCGCGCCGTCACGAAATTGCCGGAAATGACGCGGATGTGCGCGTGCGACATCGGCGTGTTGGGCAGCCCCTGGCTGAACGCGGCTTCGATGTCCAGCCGGATCTCGCCGGCGGCTTCCTTGGCGCATTCCAGCGCGGCGGCGTCGGTGGGCGCCAGGCCGCGGTCGAATTGCTGCGTGAAACCCTTCAGACGCAGCTGTTCATTGACCTGCGGGCGCGACCCGTGCACCAGCACCAGCCGGATGCCCAGCGACGACAGCAAGGACAAGTCCTGCACCAGCGTGTTCAGCGCGCCGGCCTGCACCAGTTCGCCGCCGAACGCCACCACGAACGTCTTGCCTCGGAAAGCATGCACATAGGGCGCCACGTCTCGAAACCATCGGACGAACTGGGCGGGTGCGAATTCTGGGGCTTCGAGGGCGGAGACGGTGTCTGGTTCCAGGTCGGGCATGATGGGCGGAGGGATTCCTGAGAGTCGGTAAAAACGCGGCGCTTTGCCGCGCCATAGCGCCGTCCGGTGACGGCGTGGCGAAATTATATGACCGTCGGGGGCGGGCGCAGGCGGAAAATCAGCGCTTATTTCGTACCCGTTTTCCAAGCCGTCAGGCCGGCCTTTGGTCAGGGGCGCCATAGAAATTTATAATGCCGGGCTAACCGGACTATCGTACATGCCTGAATCCTCCCGCCCGCGGGCGCCCAAGACGGCTTCCCCGGGGGCTCCTGCCGCCGCGGCCGACGCCGCCCGTGTGGCCAATGCCCCCCGCGAGGCCGACGCCTCCCGGGCCGCCAAAAGGCCGCCGCGTCCCCAGCGGCCCGAACGCCCCGAACGTCCCATTCCTGTGGTGACCTACCCCGAAGACCTGCCCGTCAGCGCGCGGCGGCAGGAGATCGCGCGCGCGATCGCCGGCCACCAGGTCGTGATCGTCAGCGGGGAAACCGGCTCGGGCAAGACCACTCAGTTGCCCAAGATCTGCCTGGAGCTGGGCCGCGGCCGCCAGAAGATGATCGGCCATACCCAGCCGCGCCGCCTGGCGGCGACCTCGGTGGCCAAGCGCATCGCCGAAGAGCTGAATACACCGATGGGCGAAGTCGTGGGCTATCAGGTGCGTTTCAACGACCGCACCGGCCCCAACGCGTCCATCAAGCTGATGACGGACGGCATCCTGCTGGCCGAGTCGCAGCGCGATCCGCTCTTGCGCCGCTACGACACGATCATCATCGACGAGGCGCACGAACGCAGCCTGAACATCGATTTCCTGCTGGGCTACCTGAAGCAGCTGCTGCCGCGGCGTCCGGACTTGAAGCTGATCATCACGTCGGCCACCATCGACGCCGACCGCTTCGCCCGGCACTTTGCCGCGTCCGAAGACAAGCCCGCGCCCGTCATCGAAGTGTCGGGCCGGCTGTACCCGGTCGAAGTCCGCTACCGTCCCGTGCGCGAGGAGCTTGCCCAGGACGAGGCCGCGCCGGCCGCCAAGCCCGGCCGCGACCGCGAGCGCATGTCGGGCGACGAGGAACGCGATCTGATCGACGCCATCGTGGACGCCGTGGACGAATGCGCCCGGCATGGACCGGGCGATGTGCTGGTGTTCTTGCCCGGTGAACGCGAAATCCGCGAATCGGCCGAGGCGTTGCGCAAGCGCCATCCCGCCGGCACCGAGGTGCTGCCGCTGTATGCGCGCCTGTCGCAGGCCGAGCAAGAGCAGATCTTCCATCCGCGCACCAATGCGCGGCGCATCGTGCTGGCCACCAACGTGGCGGAGACCTCGCTGACCGTGCCCGGCATCCGCTTCGTGGTCGACAGCGGGCTGGCGCGCATCAAGCGCTATTCCTGGCGCAACAAGGTCGAACAGCTGCGGATCGAGCCGATCAGTCGGGCTTCGGCCAACCAGCGCGCCGGCCGTTGCGGCCGCGTGGGGCCGGGCCTGTGCATCCGCCTCTACGACGAGCTGGACTTCAACAACCGCGCGGCCTTCACCGACCCGGAAGTGCTGCGTTCGTCGCTGGCGTCCGTCATCCTGCGGATGAAGTCGCTGAAGCTGGACGATATCGAGCAGTTCCCCTTCGTCGAGGCCCCTCCCGGGCGTGCCGTGGCCGACGGCTACCACCTGTTGCAGGAGCTGGGCGCGATCGAGCTGGCCTCCGCCTCGGACGACGAGGCCGAGGCGACCCGCACCGGCGCGTCGTTCGTGCTGACCGAGACCGGGCACGAACTGGCCAAGCTGCCAGTCGACCCGCGCATCGGCCGCATGATCCTGGCCGCGCGAGAACACCAGTGCCTGGCCGAAATGCTGATCATCGCGTCGGCCCTGTCGGTGCAGGACGCGCGCGACCGCCCCATGCAGGAGCGCGAGGCGGCCGAGGCGGCGCACGCCAAGTTCGCCGATGACAAGTCGGAATTCATTTCCTTCCTGAAACTGTGGCGCTGGTACGGCGAACAGGTGCAGCACAAGGCCTCGCAGCGCAAGCTGGTGGGCCTGCTGCGGCAGAACTTCCTGTCGCCGATCCGGCTGCGCGAATGGCACGACGTCCACACGCAACTGGCGGCGCTGGTCGGCGAGCAAGGCTGGCGCGTCAATCAGGTGGAAGCCACGTACGAGCAATTGCATCTGGCGCTGCTGTCCGGGCTGTTGGGCAATATCGGCTTCAAGAGCGACGAGGGCGGCCACTACCAAGGCGCCCGCGAGATCCGCTTCCACATCCACCCGGGCTCGCGGCTGGTGAAGAAGGCGGGGCGCTGGATCATGGCGGCCGAACTGGTCGAGACCACACGCCTGTACGCGCGCTGCGTGGCGCGGATCGATCCGGTGTGGCTGGAAAAGATCGGCGCCCACCTGATCCGCAAGAACTGGTCGGACCCGCGCTGGGAAAAGAAGGCCGGGCAGGTCGTGGCCAACGAGCGCGCCACGCTGTACGGGCTGACCATCTACACGGGCCGCCGCATCCACTACGGCCGCGTGAACCCGACCCATGCGCGAGAATTGTTCATCCGCCAGGCGCTGGTGCCCGGCGAGATCGACACGCGGCTGCCCTTCGTGGCGCACAACCGCAAGCTGATCGCCGGCATCGAAAAACTGGAGCATCAGACGCGCCGCCCGGACATTCTGGTGGACGATGAGCTGATCTTCGCCTTCTACGACCGTCAGTTGCCCGCCGACATCTCGCAGACGGCGTCGCTTGAGAAATGGGTGTCCGGCCTGGACAAGGCGGCCGCCGCCAAGCTGATGCTGACCCGCGACGAGCTGATGCGGCACGAAGCCGCCGGCGTCACGACCGACGTGTTCCCCAAGAAGGTGGAATGGCAAGGCGTGTCGATGGCGCTGGACTACCACTTCGAGCCCGGTTCCCCACGGGACGGCGTGACGCTGTCGGTGCCGTTGTTCGCACTGAACCAGATCGATCCGGAGCGTTGCGAATGGCTGGTGCCGGGCATGCTGAAGGAAAAGGTGCATTTGCTGCTGAAGTCGCTGCCGCAAAAGCTGCGCCGGCATTGCGTGCCATTGCCCGACTATGCGGCCGGCTTCTACGAGCGCTGGTTCGAACGGCAGGGCGATCCGAAGCAAGGGCTGGTGGACGCCATCATCGCCGACATGTGGGACCAGGTGCAGGTGCGTCCGGCAGTGGGCGACTTCAAGCTTGAAACCTTGCCCGCCCACCTGTTCATGAATTTCCGCGTGGTCGACGAGCACGGCCGCATGCTGGCCGCCGGGCGCAATCTGGCGCAGCTGCGGGCGGAGTTCGGCAAGCAGGCGCAGGCCACCTTCCAGCAATTGGCGGCCAGCGATACGCAGGTCGCCCAGGCGTTGGCGCACGAGAATCTGACGACCTGGTCGTTCGGCCCCTTGCCGGAGATCATGGAGATCAAGCGGCGCGGCCAGTCCGTCATCGGTTATCCGGCGCTGGTGGACCGGGGCGCGTATTGCGACCTGGACGTGTTCGACGACCCGGACGAGGCGCGCAAGCACCATCGCGCGGGCCTGCTGAAACTGTTCCGGCTGGGGTTGCGCGAGCAGGTCAAGTTCCTGGAAAAGAACCTGGCCGACCTGACCAAGATCAGCATGCTGTACATGACGCTGGGCACGCAAGAGGAACTGCGCGACCAGGTCATCGATTGCGCACTGGGGCAGGCCTGCCTGGCCGAGCCGTGGCCGGTGAACGAACAGCAGTTCGACGCGCGCCGCACGGAAGGCAAGGGCCGGCTGGGCCTGCTGGCGCAGGAAGTGGCCAGGCTGGCCGGCGCGGTGCTGACGGAGTACGCGGCCCTGCAACGCAAGCTGCCGCAAGCCAAGCCGCACGCGGCGGCGTACGCCGACCTTCAGCAGCAGATCGGCGCGCTGATGCCGAAGATGTTCATCCGCGACACGCCATATTCGCAACTTTCGCACTATCCGCGCTACCTGAAGGCGGCCGTGGCCCGCATCGACAAGCTGCGGGCGGACCCGGGGCGCGATGCGAAGCTGGTTTCGGAAATGGCGCCGCTGGTGACGCAGTATCAGCGGGCGAGGGCCGCGCTGAAGGGCGCGTCGGATCCGCGGCTGGACGAGTTCCGCTGGTTGCTGGAGGAACTGCGGGTGGCGTTGTTTGCCCAGGAACTTCGGACGCCGATGCCGGTGTCGGTCAAGCGGTTGATGAAGAGTTGGGAGTCGTTGAAGCGGTGATCGCGAAGCTTCGGCTCTTCTTGCTTCGTGGTCCATGCGTTGTGCTTCGTAGGCCGCTGGTCGGCGAGGCGGCCTGACTGCGCGCGCCCACGATTGCGGTCCGGAGCCTTCGCTCCGGACTCGCCTCGGCGGCCCCCCCCGTCGTCATCTTCGTCCTCGCCTTCGGCGACTCCTTCAGATTCCCTCGGGCGCATCAAGGTTGCGCGCAGTCAGGCCGCCCCGCCGACCACCTGCCGCCGTCTTGGCTTGGTGCGCCGCCAGGTCCAGGATCCTTGACGAGTCTTACGGTGCCCGCCGATTGCGGCCGCGCGGCCGGCCGGGGACGGGCCCCGCAAGATCTTCCTCACCCTCTCCATCCGGGGCAAGAACCCTAAGCACCCGGTCCTCCCCCACTGACGTGAGATTGCACCTGACCGAGCCTGGTGTGGCGGGGGCCTGGGGGGCGCGGGGCGTCGATAAGCCCAAGGGAATCCGAAGGCAGTTGCCGCAGGCAACAACGAGGATGACGCAGGGGCAGTCCGGAGCGAAGGCTCCGGACCGCAATCGTTGCCCCGCGCCCCCCAGGCTCCCGCCACGCCGGGCGTCTCAAGAACCCCACCTCGTAAACCCATCTCAAGAACCCACCTTTCCAAACAACACCCCAAATCCCCAAACCCCAAAAAAACCGACAAAAACCCTAATTCAGACCGCCGTCATCTCGTTATGCTCCAATGCGCTGGCCTCTCCCCTTGCGCCCTGGAACATCCCCGATATGTTCGAGTTATTCAGCCCCCGGACCCGCCCGAAAACGGGCTCCCGTTCCACCCCTAACCGTTGGGATTGGGCGCTATTGCCCTTGGTGCTGGGCATCCTGGCCGTGATGGCTTACGGCGCCTCCCAGATGAGCCGCCCGTTCGCGTTGGGCGAGGAGCTGCCGATCTCGCTGGATCCGGCCTACCTGCCGTATTACCTCCTGCGCACCATCCTCCGGATGTTCACGGCGCTGGGCTTCTCATTGCTGTTCAGCTTCGTGTTCGCCGCCATCGCCGCCAAGTACCGGACGGCTGAAAAAGCGATGATCCCCATGCTGGACATCCTTCAGTCTGTGCCGATCCTGGGCTTCCAGGCCATCGCTATCGCCCCGTTCATCGCACTGTTCCCAGGCAACCTGCTGGGCGTGGAGTGTGCGGCGATCTTCGCGATCTTCACCTCGCAGGCCTGGAACATGGCGTTCAGCCTGTATCAATCCATGCGCACCGTGCCGGCCGAACTGAATGAAGCCGCGCGGATCTTCCGGCTGTCGGGCTGGCAGCGGTTCTGGCGGCTGGAATTGCCCTATGCCACGCCCGGGCTGCTCTGGAACATGATGATGTCCATGTCGGGCGGCTGGTTCTTCCTGGTGGCCGCCGAAGCCATTTCGGTGGCGGGGCAAGACATCAAGCTGCCGGGCATCGGGTCCTACATCGCGGTGGCGATCCAGGCCGAGGACGGCCGCGCCATCGCCTGGGCCATCGGCGCCATGATGGCGGGCATCCTGCTGTACGACCAGCTGTTCTTCCGGCCGCTGCTGGCCTGGGCGGACAAGTTCCGGTTCGAAGAATCGCAGGGCGATGCCGCGCAGCAGTCGTGGCTGCTGGACTGGACGCGGCGCAGCCGCTGGATGCAGGCGGTATCGAACGCGTTCTGGGCGTGCATGCGGCGTGCGCTGGGGTGGTTCAGCGTGCCGTACGACGGCACCTCCATTCGGGCGCGGGCGAAGACGCCCGATCCGCGTTGGACCCGGGTCTGGGATGCCTTGCTGGCGGCGGCGGCCCTGCTGGCGACCTACAAGCTGGTGGTGTTCGTCCACCAGGACGTGGGCTGGGGTGAAGTGCTGCATGTGCTGGGCCTGGGCGGCATCACGCTGGTCCGGGTCATGCTGCTGATCGCGCTGGCGTCGGTGGTCTGGGTGCCGGTCGCCGTGTGGATCGGGTTGCGTCCCCGATATTCGCAACGAGTCCAGGCAGTCGCGCAGTTCCTGGCGGCGTTCCCCGTCAACTTGCTGTTTCCCGCCGTGGTCTACATCATGGTGGCCTGGCGCCTCAACCCCAATATCTGGCTCAGCCCGCTGATCATCTTCGGCACCCAGTGGTATATCCTGTTCAATGTCGTGGCCGGGGCGTCCACCATTCCCAACGAATTGCGGCTGGCGGCCGATAACCTGGGGTTGAAGGGGTGGCTGCGCTGGCGCCGGGTCTATCTGCCCGCCGTCTTTCCCAGTTTCATCACGGGCGCCATCACCGCCAGCGGCGGCTCCTGGAACGCCAGCATCGTGGCCGAGTACGTGTCTTGGGGCAAGACCTCGCTGGTCGCCGACGGCCTGGGCAGCTACATCAAGCAGATGACCGAGCTGGGCGACTTCCACCGCATCGCGCTCGGCATCGGCGTGATGTGCGTGTTCGTGATGCTGTTGAACCGATTTTTCTGGCGCAAGCTGTATCTGCTGGCCGAAGACCGCGGCCGCTAGGAGTTGTCATGACCCCCAATGTCTTGATCGATCTGCACGACGTCGGCAAGTCTTTCCGCGCCGCCGACGGGACGGCGAGGCATGTGCTGGAGCATGTGGATTTCACGCTGAAAGAAGGCGAAATCGTGGCCCTGCTGGGGAAATCCGGCTCGGGCAAGTCCACGTTGCTGCGCATCATGGCCGGGCTGGTCAATGCCGACCAGGGCACGGTCACGTACCGCGGCCAGCCGGTGTATGGGCCGGCCGCGGGCATCGCGATGGTGTTCCAGTCGTTCGCCCTGTTCCCGTGGCTGACCGCGCAGCAGAACGTCGAGCTGGGCCTGGAAGCCCAGGGCGTGCCGGCCGCCGAACGCGCCAAGCGTGCCGACGCCGTGCTGGACCTGATCGGCCTGGGCGGTTTCGGCGGCGCCTTGCCGCGCGAATTGTCGGGCGGGATGCGCCAGCGCGTGGGCATTGCGCGCGCGCTGGTCATGAATCCCGACGTGCTGCTGATGGACGAGGCGTTCTCGGCGCTGGACGTGCTGACCGGCGAGACGTTGCGCGACGACATGCTGGAGCTCTGGGACGAAAGCCGCATCTCGACCAAGGGCATCCTGATCGTGTCGCACAACATCGAGGAAGCGGTGATGATGGCCGACCGCATCATCGTGTTCGACAGCGATCCGGGCCGCGTCCGCAGCCAGGTGCTGATCGGCTTGCCGCGTCCACGCGACGCGGACTCCCCCCAAGTACGCGCGCTGATCGACGAGGTCTACGCCTTGATGACCATGCGTCCGGCGCACGGCGTGCCCACGCCGCGCCAGCAAGGGCTGGGCTACCGGTTTCCGCAGACAGAGGTCGAACGCATGGAAGGGGTGCTGGACGTGCTGGCCGAGGCGCCGTTCAACGGCCGAGCCGACCTGCCTAAACTGGCCGAAGAGGCCGAGATCTCCGACGACGATCTGCTGCCGGCCTGCGAAGCGCTGGGCTTGTTCGGCCTGGCCCAGATCGAGCGCGGCGACATCTTCCTGACGCCGCTCGGTCAGCGCTACGTGCAGGCCGAACAAGGGCAGAAGCAGGCCATCTTCGGGCGCCAGCTGCTGGCGCACGTGCCGCTGGCCGCGCATATCCGCCACAGCCTGGAACAGGAGCCCGCGGGCGCCTTGCCCGAGAAGGACTTCCTGGATTCGCTGGAGGAATTCCTGAAGCCCGACGAGGCGGAGCGGGTCTTGAAGATCGCGGTGGAGTGGGGCCGGTACGGCGAGATCTACGGCTACGACTACCACACGGGGCTGTTGACGCTGCCGGTACGCGAAGCGGCCTGACTTTCGGGACGGCGACGCCCGGGGGGGCGAAGCCGCCCGGGGATCCCTCGGGATTACAGGGCGATGAAGCCGATGACGACCAGCGCGATCAGCGCGTACTTGGTGGCCTTGTAGACGGTGCGGTTCCACGCCTTGAAAGCCTTGCGCTTCTGGTCGATGACCCAGTGCGCGTGCGTCAGCTTGTTGATGGCGCCGGTCTGGTCGCCGCCGTCGTTGGGCGAGCTGGCGGCAGACATCACCACCCGGCCGAACCAGCGGTTGAACGCCTCGGCCCAGCCCCATTTCAGCGGGCGCTCTACGTCGCAGAACAGGATGATCCGGTTCTGGTCGGTGTGGTTGTAGGCCTCGTGCACGTAGGTTTCGTCGAACACCACGCTTTCGCCGTCACGCCAGCTATAGGATTCGCCGTCAACGATGATGTGGCAGCGGTCGTCGTTCGGCGTCACCAAGCCCAGGTGGTAGCGCAGCGAACCGGCGAACGGATCGCGGTGCGGGTTCAACTGGCCGCCGGGGGGCAGTTCGGCGAACATCGCGGCCTTGACCTTCGGCAGGGTCTTCAGGATGGCGACGGTCTTGGGGCACAGTTCTTCGGCCGACGGGTGGCGGGCGTCATACCACTTCAGGTAGAAGCGCTTCCAGCCGTACTTGAAGAAGGAATTGAAGCCAATGTCGTTATGGGAGTCGGCCGCCTTGATGCGCCGCATTTCGGCCATCTGCACCGCTTCCTCGCGGATGGTCTCCCAATGGTCGTCCAGTACCTTGAGTTCGGCGATTTCGCTGGTCGTCAGATAGGGGGTGGACGGCACGCGGGATGCCAGCACCATGAACGCGTTGATCGGGGCCAGAAGCACCGAATGGTCCAGCATCTGCCGGCCCAGCGGCAGTCTGACTCGGCCTCGGAAGTGCGCAAACAGGATGGCGGCCAGCCAGATCCCGGGAATTAGCCATTTCATACGTAATCGATGTCCTGAGACAGGTGGGTCATGTCTACCTAGTATTGTTACACAAGGTCCAGGGGGCGCCCTTTGAGGAATCTCAGGCACATCGGCTTGGACCAGGATCACTAGGTACAATTCCCGGTATGTCCGAAGCCGTAACAACCCCGATCCCTTTTGTGCATCTTCGCGTCCACTCCGAGTTTTCGGTGGTGGACGGCATCGTGCGCATCTCCGACCTCATCAAGCGCGTCGCCAAGCTGGGCCAGCCAGCCGTGGCGCTGACCGATCTGTCGAACCTTTTCGGCCTGATCAAATTCTATAAGGGCGCGCGCGGCGCAGGGGTAAAACCCATCGCCGGCTGCGATGTCTGGCTGACCAACGACGACGATCCGGCCAAGCCGTTCCGTTTGCTGTTGCTTGTGCGCAACCATCAGGGCTACCTGAACCTGTGCGAACTGCTGTCCAAGGCTTTCCTGACGAACCAGGGCAAGGGCCGGGCGGAAATCCGCCGTGAATGGCTGCAAGGCCAGCAAGGCCTGATCGCGCTGTCCGGGGGACGGATGGGCGACGTGGGCCAGGCGCTGGACGCCGGCAACGCCGTATCGGCGCTGGCCCTGGCGCGGCAATGGGCGCACTTGTTCCCGGGGAGCTACTACATTGAATTGCAGCGCGCCGGCATGGACGGCGACGAAGCCTATACGCAGGCGGCCATGCGGCTGGCGGGGGAAGCCGGCCTGCCGGTGGTGGCCACGCACCCGGTGCAGTTCCTGGACGAATACGAATTCCAGGCCCACGAGGCCCGCGTCTGCATCGCCGAAGGCGAAATCCTGGCGAACCCGCGCCGCGTGCGCCGCTTCACCAAGGAACAGTACCTGCTCAGCTCCGAGGAAATGGCCCGGCGCTTCGCCGACGTGCCCTCGGCGCTGGCCAACACGGTCGAAATCGCCAAGCGCTGCAACCTGAGCCTGGTGCTGGGCAAGCCGCGCCTGCCCAATTTCCCTACGCCCGATGGCGTGACGCTGGATGACTACCTGGTCCAGTTGTCGGAAGAGGGCCTGGAGAAGCGCATGGCGTTCCTGTTCCCCGACGAGGCGGAACGCGAGTCCAAGCGCGAGCAGTACTACGAACGCCTGCGCTGGGAATGCAAGACCATCATCCAGATGGGCTTCCCGGGCTACTTCCTGATCGTGCAGGACTTCATCAACTGGGGCAAGAACAACGGGGTGCCGGTGGGGCCGGGGCGGGGCTCGGGCGCGGGTTCGCTCGTGGCTTACGCGTTGGGCATCACCGACCTGGACCCGATCCGCTATGACTTGCTGTTCGAGCGATTCCTGAATCCCGAGCGGGTCTCCATGCCCGACTTCGATATCGATTTCTGCCAGGACAACCGCGAACGGGTCATCGACTACGTCAAGGAAAAGTACGGCCGCGCCGCCGTGAGCCAGATCGCCACTTTCGGCACGCTGGGCGCCAAGGCCGTGGTCCGCGACGCCGGCCGCGTGCTGGACATGCCCTACATGTTCTGCGACGGACTGTCCAAGCTGATCCCATTCAACCCGATGGATCCCTGGACCCTCGAACGCACCCTGAAGGACGAACCGGCCTTCAAGGACCGCTACGAGCAGGAAGAGGAAGTGCGCGCGCTGGTCGACCTGGCCAAACCGCTGGAAGGCCTGACCCGCAACATCGGCATGCACGCGGGCGGCGTGCTCATCGCGCCCGGCAAGCTTACCGACTTCTGCCCGCTGTATTGCCAGCCGGGCCAGGAGAACAGCGCCGTTTCGCAGTTCGACAAGGACGACGTCGAAGCCGCCGGCCTGGTGAAGTTCGACTTCCTGGGCTTGCGCAACCTGACGATCCTGGACTGGGCCGTGCGCTATGTGCGCCAGTTCAACGAGGGCAAGCGCGACTTCGACGTCATGGCGCTGGAACTCGACGATCCCGCCGCCTACAAGATCCTGTGCGACGCCAACACCACCGCCGTGTTCCAGCTGGAATCGCGCGGCATGAAGGAACTGCTGAAAAAGCTGCGGCCGAACACCTTCGAAGACATCATCGCCATGCTGGCCCTGTACCGCCCGGGGCCGCTGGAGTCGGGCATGGTGGACGACTTCGTCAACCGCAAGCACGGCCGCGCCGCGGTGGACTACTTCCACAACGACCTGGAAGGCACCCTGAAGAGCACCTACGGGGTCATCGTCTACCAGGAACAGGTGATGCTGATCTCGCAGATCATCGGGGGCTACTCGCTGGGCGGCGCCGACCTGCTGCGCCGCGCCATGGGCAAGAAAAAGCCCGAAGAAATGGCCAAGCACCGCGAGCTGTTCGAGCAAGGCGCCAAGGAAAAGGGCCACGACCCTGACCTGGCGGTGAAGCTGTTCGACCTGATGGAGAAGTTCGCGGGCTACGGCTTCAACAAGTCGCACTCGGCCGCCTACGCGCTGATTTCCTACCAGACCGCCTGGCTCAAGGCCTATCACCCGACCGAGTTCCTGGCCGCCACCATGTCGTCCGACATGGACGACACGGACAAGGTCCAGATCTTCTGCCGTGACGCCCAGGACAACGGCGTCGAGGTGCTGCCGCCGGACGTCAACTTCTCGGGCTACCGCTTTGAGCCGGTCGCCGACAAGCACACCGAAAAGGGCAAGCCGCCGCGCACCATGCGGTACGGACTGGGCGCAGTCAAAGGCACCGGCCAGGGCGCCGTCGAAGACATCCTGCGCGCACGCAAGGAAGGCGGGCCGTTCCTGAACCTGTTCGACTTCTGCCGCCGCGTGGGCAAGCAGGCGGTCAACCGGCGCACCATCGAGGCTCTGATCAAGGCGGGCGCATTCGACACCATCGAGCCGAACCGCGCCGCGATGCTGGCGTCAGTGCCTACGGCCATGGAAGCCGCCGAGCAGGCGGCCCGCAGCGCCAACCAGGCGTCGCTGTTCGGTGACGACAGCGGTGACGTGGTCGCGGGCGAGCTGGCCAAGGTCGCGCCCTGGGACCTGCACAAGAAGCTGACGGAAGAAAAATCCGCGCTGGGCTATTACTACAGCGGCCACCTGTTCGACGCCTGGCGCGACGAAGTGCGCCGCATCGTGCCGATGCAACTGGCGCGCGTGGAGCCGCAGCGCGATCTGCAATGGATGTGCGGCGTGCTGGCCAGCGTGCGCGTCATGATGACCCGCCGCGGCAAGATGGTGTTCGCCGTGCTGGACGACGGCACCGCGCAGGTCGAGATCTCGGTGTTCAACGAACTCTACGAGAAGCACCGCAACCGCTTGCGCGAAGACCAGCTGGTCATTGTCCAGGGCAAGGTCAGCAACGACGACTATTCCGGGGGCATGCGCATCGTGGCCGACCAGTTGTACGACCTGCAGCTGGCTCGCGAAGCGCGCGCCAAATCCTTGCGGGTCAAGCTCAACGGGGCGGCCGATGCGGCGCGCCTGCGCCAGATGCTGAACCCGTTCCGCGCCGAGCCCGAAAACGGCATCCCCGGCGTGCCGATCGATATCATCTACACCAAGAACAATTTCCTGTGCACGGTCCGGCTAGGCGAGGAATGGCGGGTCCGCATGGCGGACACGCTGCTCGAAAACCTGAACGCCTGGACCAAGCCAAACGGAGTGGAGGTCACTTATTGATGCCAAAGTTGCGTATCGTGCATTCGGAAGCCGCCACCAGTTTTGGCGGCCAGGAGGGGCGGATCTTCAAGGAAATGACGGCCATGCGCGCGCGCGGCCATCATGTTGAAGCCATTTGCCAGCCTAGGGCCTTGCTGGTCGAACGTCTTTCCGATGCCGGTTTCACCGTGCACAAGGTCAACATGGACGGGCCGGTGAACTACCTGAAGGGTGTGGCCGCGGTCCGCGGCATCCTGAAGGAAGGGCGCTTCGACGTGCTCAACACGCACAGCCGGCGCGATACGGTCATTGCGGCGGTCGGCGCCAGATTGGCGGGCACCCCGCTGATCGTGCGGACCCGCCACCTGTCCAACAAAGTGGGGTCGATGTGGTCCTACACCTGTCTGCCGCACAGGGTCACGACGGTCAGTGACCATGTGCGCAAATACTTGATCGAACGCGGCGTGCCGGCCAACAAGGTGGCCACCGTCTATTCGCCCATCGTGCTGCCGCCGCCCGTTGAGCGGTCGACCCTGCGCGACGAGCTCGGCCTGGCCGACGACGACGTCGTCGTGGGCTGCGTGGCGGTCATGCGCGCTACCAAAGGCCACAAAGACCTGATCGACGCGATCGTGCCGCTGATGACCGACCGGCCCAAGCTGCACCTGGTGTTCGTCGGAGGCGGGTCGCCTGTCTTCGAACAGACGCAGGACTACATCGCAGCACTCGGCCTGCAAGACCGCATTCACCTGATGGGCATGCGGCGCGACGTGCCGAACCTGCTGGCCGGATTCGACGTCTTCGCCCTGGCCACGCAGCAGGAAGCGTCCGGCACCGTCTATGTCGAAGCGCAGGCCAGCGGCCTGCCGGTGATCGGCACCGACGTGGGCGGCGTGTCCGAGATGTTCCGCAATGGCGATACCGGCTTCCTGGTACCCCCGAAGGATCCCCAGGCCTTGACCGACGCCCTGCAGCGCCTGATCGACGACCCGGCGCTGCGCCGGCGCATGGGCGACGCCGGCCGCAAGATGGTCTGGGAAGAAGCGGTGTTTTCGCCTGCCCGCCTGGCTGAAACCACCGAAGCCATCTATCTCAAGTGGCTGGCGGAGCGCGCGGGATGAACGCGCCCAACGTCCCCGTGCTGATGTACCACCATGTCACCCCTGCGGGCGGCATGATCGCGGCGACGCCGGACGTGTTCGACGCCCAGGTCTCGCGCCTGGCGCGGGCGGGATATCAATCGCTGTCCGCCAGCCAGTTCGCCGCGTACCTGGCGGGCGGTCCGGCGCCAGAACGGTCGGTGCTGATCACCTTCGACGACGGCTACCTGAACAATTGGGTGCACGCGCACCCGGTGCTGGCGCGCTACGGCATGCGTGCCGTGCTGTTCACCATCACGGGCTGGATCGGCGACGGTCCCGTGCGGCCGCACGCGGGGCAGGGCGGCCCGCTGCCGGCCACCCCCGACCACGACGCCTGCAAGCAGCTGGTGGCCGCCGGCCGTGCCGACGAGGCCATGCTGCGTTGGAGCGAAATCGAAGCCATGCAGGCCGCGGGCACGTTCGAATTCCATTCCCACACACATACCCACACCCGCTGGGACAAGGTCTGCGGCGCAGACGTGGACGCCAAGCGCGACCACATCGCACAAGAGCTGCACGATTCCCGCGACACCTTCGTGCGCCGCCTGGGCGCCGTCAGCGACCATCTCTGCTGGCCGCAAGGCTATTTCGATGCGGATTACGTGGCCGCCGCCCGGCAGGCGGGTTTCGTGCACTTGTACACTACCGACCCTTTCGGACAGAACACCCCTGGCGCCGACCCCGGACACATCTTTCGTTTCGCGGTTCGCAATCAGGGCGGAACCTGGCTGAACCGGCGTATCTGGCTGTCGCGCGACCCCTTCTGGGGGCCCCGCTACCACGCCTGGAAAGCCTGGAAAAAGCGTCTTAGGAATCGCGGATGAAGCTATCGGTCATCATCATCACCAAGAACGAAGCGGCGAACATCGCCGCCTGCCTCAAGTCCGTGGCCTTTGCCGACGAATTCATCGTGGTGGATTCGGGCAGCACCGATGGCACCGTCGAACTCGCGCAGGCGCTGGGCGCTCGCGTTGAAATCACGTCCGACTGGCCCGGCTTCGGCCCCCAGAAGAACCGTGCGCTGGACTTAGCGACGGGCGACTGGGTGCTGTCGATCGACGCCGACGAGCGCGTCACGCCCGAGCTGGCCCGCGAAATCCAGGACGTGCTGGCGAACCCGCGCGCCGACGCCTACGAGATCGCCCGGCTGTCGAATTTCTGCGGGAAAGACATCCGCCATAGCGGCTGGTGGCCGGACTACGTGCTGCGCCTGTTCAAACGCGGCACGGCACGCTTCACCGACGCCGCCGTGCATGAACGCGTCGTGCCGGCCAACGGCCAGCCCCTGAAACTGCAGGGCTATTTCAACCACTATCCCTACGACAACCTGGATGCGCTGATCAACAAGGTCAACCGCTATTCGTCCGACGCGGCGGCCATGATGTACGCCAAGGGGCGACGCACCTCGATCTTCGGCGCGCTGGGCCATGGCTTCTGGACGTTCGTGCGCATCTATCTGATTCGGCGCGGTTTCCTGGACGGCAAGCACGGCCTTGTGCTGGCGGTGACGGCGGCGGCAGGCAGTTTCTTCCGCTATTCCAAGCTGATGTTCCTGGCCGAGAAGCAGAAGTGAAGATCCTGTACACGAACTTCCACGCCGGCAACGGCGGGGGGCACGTCACCTACATCATCAACCTGGCGAAGGCCTTGGCGCGCGACCACGAGATCACCGTGGCGGCGCCGCCCACCAGCCGGCTGTTCCGCTACGCCCGTGCCATTCCCGGTGTGACCGTGGTCGACATGCAATACAAGACCCGCCCGTCGTCCTGGTTCAAGGACCGCGCGCAACTGCGCCGCTTGATCAAGGCCGGGCGTTTCGACATCATCCACGTCAACGGCTCGGCCGATCACAAGCAGGTGATGCTGGCCACGCTGGGCATGGCTCGCCGCCCGCGCATCGTGTTCACCAAACACAACGACCATCCGCTCTCCAGCTTCGGCCACAAGTTGCGCGTCGCGCTGGCGACCGACCACGGCATCGCCGTCAGCGACTACGTGCATGGCCTGATGCAGGATTCGCCTTACAACAAGCGTCCCATCACCACGATCCGGCACGGCATCGACACGAATTTCTTCGCGCCGCCGCCGCCCGAAAGCCTGGATAAGCTGCGCGCGCTGATCTTTGGCCCGGCATGGCAGGGCAAGCTGCTGCTGGGCAGCGCGGGCGGGACCGACTACGACAAGGGCTGGCTGGATCTTGTCGCCGCCGTGGCCGCCTTGCCGCCGGCCGACAAGGCGCGCGTGCTGCTGATGGTGGCGGGCGATCCGCCGTCCGAGGCCAAGCTGGCCCGCGTGCGCGAGCTGGGCATGATCGACCAGGTCCGGTTCCCCGGATTGCTCGACGACGTGCGCGCCGCGCTGGCGTCATGCCATGCCGGCTTCGTGCTGTCCTACCGCGAAGCGCTGTCCTTCGCATGCCGCGAGATCATGGGCCTGGGTCTGCCCGCGCTGGTGACCGACGCCGGCGGGTTGCCCGAGAACGTCACGGACGGCGTGGACGGCTGGATCGTGCCGGTGCGCGACGTGCCTGCCATGACGGCCAAGCTGCGTTTCATGCTGGACCACCCGGACACGGTGCGCGCCATGGGCGCCCGCGCCCGCGAAACCAGCCTGCGCGACTTCAATCTTGACCGTTTCGCCGCCGCCACAGTCGAGGTCTACCAACGTACGCGGGATGGACGCCGGGCCCTATAATCCGGTCCTATGTCTATCCCCATTCTCATGTACCACCAGATCGGCGAGCCCAACCCCAAGGGCACGCCGTTTCGCGGATTGACCGTACATCCCGACAGCTTCGCCCGCCAGATGCGCTGGATGCGCCGGCTAGGCTATCGCGGCCTGTCCATGCGCGACGTCATGCCCTATGTGCGCGGCGAGCGCCAGGGCAAGGTGTTCGGCATCACCTTCGACGACGGCTACCGCAATGTGCATCACAACGCGATGCCCGTGCTCAGTGAACTGGGCTTCACCGCCACCAACTATTTCGTCGCGCGCCAATTCGACGGCGGCAACGTCTGGGACCTTGAAAAAGGCATCCCGTTTTCGGCCCTGATGACCGTGCAGGAAATGCGCGAATGGGCGCAGGCCGGCAACGAGGTCGGTTCGCATACGCTGGACCACGTGCATCTGCCCGAAATGGCGCCCGAGGAAGCCAAGCGCCAGATCGTTGAATCCAAGGACGAACTGGAGCAGGCGCTGGGCGGGCCTGTCACGGCTTTCTGCTACCCCTACGGCGACCATGGGCCGGAACATCGCGCCATGGCCCGCGAGGCCGGCTACGACAACGCCACGCTGACGCAGCGCGGCCTGGCTGCGGCGTCCGACGATCCGTTCGGGCTGCCTCGGGTGACAGTGGCGCGTTCCACCAACATCATCCGCTTCCTCCAGAAGTGCCTGACCCGGTATGAAGACACCCGCCGGCGCCGCTGAGCGGCGGCTTCGCATCGCGTTGCTGGTCGACCGCTTCGGCAATCGCTTCGGAGGCGCGGAGGCCTATGGCGTCGAGCTGATGCGCGTCCTGAGCCAGCGCCACGACGTCTCCATCGTGGCGCGCGACTTCGACTGCGACCTGCCGTTCCGATTCCTGCCGGTGCGCTTTCCCGGTTGGCTGCCCAGCTGGATGCGGGTGCTGTACTTCGCCTGGCGGGCCGACCGGCTCACGCGCGGCAAGTTCGACATCGTGCATTCGCACATGAACGGCTGGGCCGGAGACATCCAGGTGATGCACGTGACGCCCGTGCGCTACAACCGCATCACGCGCGTCAGGCCGCTCGCCCGGGTGACGGCGTGGCTGAGTCCGCGCCTGGTCACCTATCTGCTGCTGGAAAAGCTGCGCGTGCGCTGCGTGCCCGCGCGGCGCGTGGTCGCCGTGTCCGGCTTGATCATGGATCAACTGCACCGCAGCTACGGCCCGCAATTGCGGGTGGACATCATCGCGCCCGGGGTCAAATTGCCGTCGGGCGAGGATTCCCGCGGCCGCGACGCCACGCGTGCGCGCCTGGGCTGGGACGCGGGCACGATGGGTTGCCTGCTGGTGGCCCGCAACCCGTTGCGCAAAGGGCTGCCGGCTTTGCTGGATGCGCTGGCGCAGTTGCCTGGCCATTACAAGCTGCTGGTCGTGGGCGCGGATGCGCCCACTCGCGACCGGGTCCGCGCCGCCAGCGGCATCGCGCACCGCGTCACGCTGGTCGACCCGACGCCGGAAGTGGCCCAGTATTTCAGCGCGGCGGACATCTATGCGCATCCCACGCTGAACGACAGCTACGGCATGGCGCCGCTGGAAGCGATGTCGCACGGGCTGCCGGTCGTGGTCAGTTCCCCGGCGTATTGCGGCTTTGCGCAATATCTGTCCGCCGGCAAGGACGCCCTGATCCTGCAAGATCCGCGCGATGGCGCGCAATTGGCGCAGGCGCTGGAGCGCTTGGGTTCAGAGCCCGAATTGCGGGCGGCATTGACCGAGCGCGGCCTGGAGATCGCCCGCGATCAGAGCTGGGAAACGGTTGCCTCAAGATATGAGGAACTGTACGAAAAGGTGCTGCAAGCGCGCCCAAGCCGGGTTTGACCTTTCCCCGCGCGGCGCTCGCCTCAGTGGCCAGGTGCTGTCGCCCGTTCCAGCTCCCCCAGCCACAGGACCGCGTGTTCGCGGTCGGGGCCGCACATGTCGTGCTGGGGTTGCAGGCCGCCGCAGAAATCCGGCCGTGAGGGCTGGCCGAAGATCGCGCAGCGCATGTCCGGCAGTAGCTGGATACACGGCACGCCCGCCGGCTTGCCGTCAGGCATGCCCGGAATCGGCCGGGTGATCGACGGCGCGATGCAACAGGCGCCGCATCCCGCCCGGCAGTCCAGCGCGGGCGCGGACCGCCCGGTCAAACTCATACCCATCCGCGCAGCCAATACACGAACAGGCCGGCGTATTCCTTGATGATGGAACGGCTGGCGTCGAAGGTGCGCTCGTCGGGCACCCACAACGACAGCGAACCGTCCGTGGGCGCCACGATCTGGGGCGGGGCGGGGGCGGCAATCGCTTCCACGCCCTGCTTGGAGAAGGCGGCCATGGCGCGCGGCATATGCAGCGCCGACGTCACCAGCAGCACCTTGCCGATACCGCGCGATTTGAGCTGGTCTTCGGTCAGGGCGGCGTTCTCGTAGGTGGTGCGGCTGGCGTTTTCCAGGATCAGCGCGGTTTCGGGCACGCCTTGCTGGCGGATGGCGTGCGCCATGCCGCGGGCTTCGCTGATATCGCCTTCCAGCGCGCCGCCCGACAGCACCACCTTGGGCGCGCGTCCGGCCAGGTAAAGCTGGGCCGCCGTGTCCACGCGCACCACCGCCGTGCCCTTGTCATAGGGCAGGAACCAGTTCGCGCGGCCATTGGCCGTATTGCCGCCCAGCACCACGATGGCGTCGGCGGTCGGCGAATCCTCTGGAGGCAAGTGCGGGTAGCGGCTTTCCAGCGCGCCGCCCAGCCACAGCGAGGTGGCCGGCAGCGACCACGCCAATGCCCAAAGCAGGCCTGCGGCAATGATGGCGCCGCCGGTCTTGCGCAGCCGGAACAGGCACAGCACCAGACCGATGATGACAAAGGTCACGCACAGGTTGTAAGGGATGATCAGATTCGTGAGGTAGCTGGAAAAGGTCATGTCAAAACTATCCTGATTACTTCGTCCCGCCCAACAGGGTGATGGCCTGCTGTTCCACTTCTTCGACGGACGGCCAAGCTTGATCCGATCCGACGCAGACGGCCCGCGGCGACCACGGGCCGGTTCGTCCTGGCCGGGTCACACCAAACAGCGCAAGTTCCCGGGCGGAAGCCGCCGCGGCGACGTGCGAGACGCCGGAATCGTTACAAATCACCAACGCCGCCTGGGCCGTCAGCGCGGCAAATGCGCCCAACGGCAAGGGCGGCAGCAGTTGCGCCGTCGGCGCATTGCGCCGGGCCTCGTCGGTTTCAGCCGGAGGGGGGCACATTACCACGGTATGGCCGCGCGCTTGTAAGGCGCGGGTCAGTGTATCGAATCCTGGCCAGACCTTGATCTTGCCCTTGTGCAGCCCGGTGGCAGTCGGGGCGATCAGCACGAAACCGTGGGGCGCCAGCCCGGCGGCCTGCAGCGCCTGGCCGGCGGCTTCCTGGTGGGCGGGCGTCAGCGGCAGGTCCAGGGTCGGGCCGGGCTGGGCGGGGCCGGACGGCAGGCCCCAGCGGGTCAGGGCTTCGCGGGTCAGGTAATGCCAGGACTGGACGGCGTGCAGCGACTCGTCGGGTTTGGCGACGGGCCAGCGCAGCAGGAAGCTGCGGCCGTCGTCCCGGTAGCCCGCCGAAGGCAGGCCCGCCAGCCGGAAGACCAGCGCGCTGGACAGCGAATCCGGCAGCAGCAGGCCGCGGGCGCGCCGCCCCAGGGCGCCCAGGCTGCGCCGGTGTGCGCTGACGGCGGCCCGGTCGGGGCCGACCTTGCCGCGCATGGGGATGAAATCCTGTTTGGCCACGCCATCCAGCAGGTCGCGGGCCCAGGGGCGGGCGCAAATGACCAGGGGCAGGCCAGCGGCCTGCAGGGCGCGCAGGCTGGGCAGGCTCATGCAGACATCGCCCACCCAATTGGGCAACCGGACGTATAAGCAACTGATTTCGGACATGGGCGGATGAGGGGAAAATGAGGCTGGAATGAGGGGGGGCGCTACAGCGCGTCGGCGCGTAGCCGGTACAATCCCGGGCACAATTGTATAAAAGCGAGTGTTCCCTTTGAATTCTGCCGCACGCAACGCACCCGCGGATTCCAACCCCGTCAAGTCTGAACTCTGGAGCCGGATATACAGCCGGGTGGGTTCTTACTGGAAGGGCTTGCTGCTGGCTGTCCTGCTGATGGCGGGCGCGGCGGCCACGCAACCCGTTCTGGCCGTCATTATGAAGCCCTTGCTGGACGGCGGCTTTTCGGGGGCCAAACCCTATTATGTCTGGGCCTTGCCGCTAGCGGTCGTGGGTTTGATCCTGCTGCGCGGGATCTGCAACTTCTTCAGCGACTACCTGCTGGCCTGGGTGGCCAACAATGTGCTGCTGGGCATGCGCCGCGACATGTTCGAACGCCTGCTCGGCCTGCCTGATTCCGATTTCAAGCGCGGCGACACCGGCCGGCTGCTCAACCGCTTCACGATCGATGCCGGCAACGTCACGGGCTACGCCACCGACGTCATCACGGTGCTGGTGCGCGAAACCCTGGTGGTGCTGGCCCTGATCGGCGTGCTGCTCTACATGTCGTGGGTGCTGACGCTGATCATCCTGATCATGCTGCCGGTGTCGGTGCTGATCTCGCGCTTCTTCATCAAGCGCCTGCGCCGTATCAACCGCGACACCGTCAACATGAACGCCGAACTGACCCGCGTGGTCGGCGAAGGCATCGACGGCCAGCGCGTCATCAAGCTGTTCGACGGCTATGAAGTCGAACGCGGCCGTTTCGATTTCGTCAGCCGCCGCCTGCGCCGCTTCGCCATGCGCACCGCCACGGCGGATGCCGCGCTGACGCCGCTGACGCAGGTCTGCATCTCGATTTCGGTCGGCGCGGTCATCGCCGTCGCGCTCAGCCAGGCCAACAGCGGAGCGCTCACCGTGGGCAGCTTCGCGTCGTTCATGGCCGCGCTGGCGCAGATTTTCGACCCCATCAAGCGCCTGACCAACGTCGCGGCGCGCATGCAGAAGATGCTGGTGTCGGCCGAAAGCGTGTTCACGCTGATCGACCAGACGCCCGAGAACGACACCGGCACCAAGGAACTGCCCGAACCCGTGCGCGGCAAAGTGGAGTTCCGCAACGTCACGCACCGCTTCCCCGATGCCGACCGCGACACGGTCAATGACATCTCCTTCACCGTGGAACCCGGCCAGACCGTGGCCCTGGTGGGCCGTTCGGGCAGCGGCAAGACGACGCTGGTCAACATGTTGCCGCGCTTTGTGCTGGCCGACAGCGGCACCATCCTGGTGGACGACACGCCGATCAACGACCTGACTTTGCGCAGCTTGCGTTCACACCTGTCGCTGGTCAGCCAGGACGTCGTGCTGTTCGACGACACCATCGCGGCCAACGTCGGGTATGGCGCATTGGGCAGCTCCAGCGAACAGAAGGTGCGCGACGCCCTGGCGGCGGCCAACCTGCTGGAGTTCGTGGAAGGCCTGCCGCAAGGCATCAACACGCAGGTGGGTGAAAACGCCGCCCGCCTGTCGGGCGGCCAGCGCCAGCGCCTGGCGATCGCCCGCGCACTGATCAAGAACGCGCCGATCCTGATCCTGGACGAAGCCACCTCGGCGCTCGACAACGAGTCCGAACGCCAGGTCCAGGCATCGCTGGAACGCCTGATGAAGGGTCGCACTACGCTGGTCATCGCGCACCGCCTGTCCACGGTCCAGAACGCCGACCGCATCATCGTGCTGGACGCGGGCAAGATCGTCGAACATGGTCCCCACTCTGAACTGCTGGCCGCCAACGGCCTGTACGCTTCGCTGTACAAGATGCAGTTCCGCGACGACTGAGCGCGACGCCACCGCCCCGACCGCCGCCTTTCGCGGCGGTTTTTTTTGTCGCGGGCCTGCCGTAGTTCCGGATTGCCAATCCCCCGGATTGACGGAAAATGGGGCAGGCCCCCCCGCCGCACAACCTGGAGCGCCACATGGCTCTGCCCGCCGAAGGCAATCAACTCGTCAACGTCGTCGTCCTGCTGGGCGCGGCCGTCATCGCCGTTCCGATCTTCAAGCGGCTGGGGCTGGGGTCCGTGCTGGGCTACCTGGCGGCCGGCCTGGCCATCGGCCCGTTCGGGATCGGCTTTTTCTCCGATCCGAAATCCATCCTGCACGTGGCCGAACTGGGCGTGGTGATGTTCCTCTTCATCATCGGGCTGGAAATGCAGCCGTCGCGCCTATGGAAGCTGCGCGGCGAGATCTTCGGCCTGGGGGTGGCGCAGGTGGTCACCTGCGGCGGCCTCCTGACGGTGGTCGGCCTTCTGGCCGGCCTGTCCGGCCCCGCCGCCTTCATGGCGGCGATGGGCTTCGTGCTGTCGTCCACCGCCATCGTGATGCAGATCCTGGGCGAACGCGGCGACAGCGCCACCGCGCAAGGCCAGCGCATCGTCTCCATCCTGCTGTTGGAAGACCTGGCCATCGTGCCCTTGCTGGCGCTCGTCGCCTTGCTGGCGCCAGCAGGTGGGGCCGAGCACGGCGATCCGTGGATGCAGTCCGCCATCGCCGTCGGGTGCATCCTGGCCCTGTTGGCGGCGGGCCGCTGGCTGCTGAATCCGCTGTTCCGGCTGCTGGCGGCGGCCCATGCCCGGGAAGTCATGACCGCAGCCGCCTTGCTGGTCGTGCTGGGCGCGGCGCTGCTGATGGAACTGGGCGGCCTGTCGATGGCCATGGGGGCGTTCCTGGCCGGTGTCCTGCTGTCGGAGTCCACGTTCCGTCACCAATTAGAGGCCGAAGTCGAGCCCTTCCGCGGAATCCTGCTGGGCCTCTTCTTCCTGGGCGTGGGCATGTCGCTCGACTTGTCCGCCGTCGCCCGGGAATGGCCGCTGATCCTGGCGGCCGTGCTGGTGTTCATGCTCGTGAAATCCGTGGGCGTCTACGTGGTGGCGCGGTTGCTGCGCGCCTCCCACGCCGAGGCCATGACCCGCACCGCGCTGCTGGCCCAAGGCGGCGAATTCGCCTTCGTGCTGTATGGCGCGGCGGCTGCGGCCGGCATTTTCGATGCGCATACCGGCGCCGTGCTGACGGCCGTCGTCATCATTTCGATGGCGTTGACGCCGCTGTGCGTGCTGGCGCTGCGGTGGCTGCTGCCCAAGCCCGCGCCGTCCATGGACGGCGTGGATGTCGCCAAGGATCTGGACGGCTGCGCCCTGATTGTCGGATTCGGCCGTTTCGGCCAGATCGTCACGCAGGCGATGCTGGCCCGCGACCTGACGGTGTCCATCCTGGATACCGACACCGACGCGATCCGGGCAGCGGCCAAATGGGGGGTCAAGGTCTATTACGGCGACGGCACCCGCATCGACATGCTGCGCACCGCTGGCGCGGAGCACGCCTGCGCGATCCTGATCTGCATCGACAATCCCCAGGCCGTGAATCACATGGTCAAGCTGATCAAGGCCGAATTTCCGCTGGTCAAGGTGGTGGTGCGCGCCTATGACCGGATCCATTCCCTGGCGCTGGCCAAGGAAGGGGTGGACTATCAGGTGCGCGAAACCCTGGAATCCGCGCTGGTCTTCGGCGAGGCGGCGCTGCGCGCGATCGGGGTGCCGGCCGACGAGGCGTCCGAGGTGGTGGAAGACGTCCGCAGGCGCGACACCGAGCGGTTCGACCTCGAAGTGGCCGGCGGCCTGTTCGCGGGCCGTTCGCTGCTGTACGGGAACATGACAGGCCCGGCGGACGGCAGGAATGACCAGCCCGACCGAGAAACGGCCGAGGCGGCTGCTAACCCATTGGCATGACAGTCTTATTTCGCGCGCTATATTTCCGCATCTTTGCATTACTTTACGTATCATTTCACGCGCAAAACCAAAAGACTGCGGTAGTCTCAATCGCACTGACTCTTCACTGACGAAGAGCATTTGCCAGGGGGCTGCCATGCTGCAATCGGATCGTAGTTTCGCGACGCCGCACGCTGTGGGTGTCGAGCTTGCCCGGCGCCAGGCCTTGGCCTTGCAATGCGGGTTTTCGGCCGGCGCCATGCGCCAGTTGATGTCATCCACTGGCGGGGCCGGGCCTGCCTGGGCGATCAACGCGCAACGCGAGACCGACAAGGTACGGGGCGTCCGCGCCTTCCCCTTCCGCATCGCCGCCACGGCGGTGTCGTAAGGGCGGCTCCGGGCGCGGGGCGTCCGGAGTTCAGGCCTCGGCCATCGCCGTCCGGCGTTTGCCGGCGGATTTCGCCAGGTAAGCGCCTGGTCAGCGGCGTGCAGCACGGCCGCGGTATCGGCGCCGTGGCGTGGAATCAGCGCAATGCCGACGCTTCCGCCAATCAAAACCGGATTTTCTTCTTTCACATCATAGGGTTGCGAGACCGATTGCACGATTCGGTCGCCAATCGCCTGCGCTTCGGTCTGCGGACTTTGGCGGATCAGCAGCACGAATTCATCGCCGCCGATGCGCGCCGCCACGGCACCATCGGGCATCAGCGCCAGCAGGCGTTCGGATACCTGCTTCAGCAGTGTGTCGCCGGCAGCATGCCCGTAGGTGTCGTTGACCGCCTTGAATCCGTCCAGGTCCAGATACAGCACGGCGAATTCCATGCGTCCCGGGCGGGCGTCCGCCACGGCCTGGTCCAGTGCCTGGAACAGCCCGTGGCGGTTCAGCAGGCCGGTCAGCGAGTCCTGGCGCGCGTGCCGCTCGTTCTCGCGTTCGGCCAACATGGTCGCCACCAGCATGCCGTTCAGCCGGTAGGACGCCATCGACATCGACGTCATATAAAGCGGCACCTGCACCAGGACCAGCCAGAAAATGGGCTCTTCAGTGAAGAGGGCACCCATCGCACAAGGTCCGACGCTTAGCGCGACCATGACGGCCGACATCCGCGGCGCGCCGAAATTGCGCACGCAGATGCCGCCCACCATCGATGCGGCGGACAGGCAAGCCACCGTCGCCGCGATCCAGTCGCCGCTGATCAGGCTGATGAACGTGCCATAGCCCACGCTCAATGCCCAAAGCAGGGCCAGCACCACGTACAGGTCGGTAGGGGTGGGGCGGCCGGCCAACGCCGCCTTGCGGGCGGTCACCAGGACTTTGATCCGGGACAGGCAGACAAGCAGCTCCAGGCCCAGCCACAGCAGGAATGGTGGCTCGGGATGGCGGAATGTGATCAGGGCCGCCACCAGCAGCGTGTTGATGATGCCGCCGAAAAAGATGGGCAGTGATCCGAATAGCCCGCCGATCAGCGCGACGCGGATTTCCGCCGGCACATCCCCTCCGGGATTGACCAGCCATTGGGTCGCCCGCCAGCGGGGCAGGGTGTAGACGCGATCATTGTGATTCATAGGGGCCACATCGTAGCTGGGCGGCGCTGGCGATGCACGGGATCGTGCTCTGCTTGCCTTGCAGCGATCTTGCGCAGGCAGCAGGGTAGCGGCATTATCTTGCCGCATGGGCTGCCGAAGGCATATGCCACGACATTTCCGACCGTCCTCGTGAAGGAGCGCCGCATTGAAGTCCCGTGGATTTTTGCATCGCACCCTGTACGCGCTGGCCGGGCTGGTCGCGATCGGCATCTGTGCGGCCGCGGTGGCGTTGCTGTGGATCGACCGGCGCCTTACCTGGGAATCTGCCTATACGGCGGGGCATAACCTCACCGGCATGCTCGCGGCGGACATCGGCCGCACGTTGCTCTTATACGACTTGTCGCTGCAAGGCGTGGTCGAACGCCTGCGCGAACCCGGCATCGAACGCATTCAAGGCGAAGCGCTGCACCGTTTCCTTTTCGACCGGTCGTCGTCGGCGGAGTACCTGGGTGCCATCGCCGTGCTGGACGAAAACGGCAACGTGCGCTATGCCTCGATGGACATCAGTCCCTCGGAACGGAATTTTTCCGACTGGGACTACTTCCAGGTCCATCGCGACGCCGATGACGTCGGCATGTACGTCAGCCGTCCGTATCGCAGTCCCTTGCGCGGCGGAGACGAGAGCATCGCCATCAGCCGGCGAATATCTCGTCCCGACGGAAGTTTCGCGGGCGTCGTCGTCGGATCGCTGCGGCTGGCGTATTTCCGCGACCGCTTTGGCACGCTGTCGATCGGCGAACGCGATGCCATCACGGTGTTCCGCAATGACGGCGTGGTGCTGGTCCGCAATCCCTACTCGCTGTCGGACATGGGCCGCGAACTCGAATTCCCGCAGGACTTCCAGCAATTCCTGGTCCGCCGCGAGGGCGCGTTCGTCGGCACGTTGTCGCGGGACTCCATCAACCGCCTGCACACGTTCCAGAGGATTGAAAACACGCCGCTGGTGATCAACGTGGCCCTGGCGGTGGACGATATCCTGGAGCCCTGGGTCAGGCGCGCCGTGCTGGTCATTCCAGTCACGCTTGCGCTGTTCCTGTCGGTCATCGCGCAGATCGTGCTGTTCCGGCGCGAAATGCGCTTAAGGCGTGCGTTCGAGGCGCAGCTGGAAAAGCAGGCACGGACGGACGGCCTGACGGGCATCCCCAACCGACGCACGTTCGATGAGGCGCTGACGCGCGAGTGGCAGGCTGCCCGGCGCGACGGCCATCCGCTGTCGCTGCTGTTCCTGGATGCGGACCGGTTCAAGCTCTACAACGATCGCTACGGTCACCAGGAAGGCGACGAATTGTTGAAGGCGATGGCGTCGACGCTGAAGAAAAAAGCCCGCCGTCCGCGCGATCTGGCGGCGCGCTACGGGGGCGAAGAATTCGTGGTGCTGTTGCCCAACACCAGCCGTCAGCGTGCGATAGGCATTGCGGAAACCATCCGGCGCGCCATTGCGGATCGGCAGGTCCCGCACCAGGACAACGACAGCGGCATCGTCACGGTCAGCATCGGCGTTGCGACCGTAGTCCCCAAGGCGGACCAGGAATCGTCCACCTTGGTCGAAGCCGCGGATGCCGCCGTCTATCAGGCCAAGAAATCCGGCCGGAACCGGGTGGTCGCGCTGTAGCGGGCCACGGCAACCAGGCGGGCGGTCAGCGGCCCAGCATCACCGCTTGCATGCGCGTCTGCGCCTGCTGCAGGTTCTTGGCCTGGGCATTCAGGTCTTGGAGCAGTTGGTTCAACTCGGTCTGCACCGCCGGATCCTGGACCTTGACGATCGACCCCGAGATGTCGATCTGCGCCTTGTGGGCTTCAACGTAATCGGCGATCTTCAGGCTGCTGTCGAACGTGGCGTTCAGTTGCGGCAACACGTCGCGGAACGTATCGGCCGGCAGGCTCACGGTCTTGTCGTAGGCCTTGTCGTACACGGCTTTCAGGTCGTCGGGCTGCTTGAGCTGGGCGCGTGCGGCGTCAGCCTTCGATTTCTGTTCCTTCAGCGCGGCGCCCATGTCGTTCAGCGACCCTTGCATGCCCTTCAGGTCGTCGCGGCGCGTCAGGATATCGTTCAGTGAACGCACGGAGCCCTTCTGCATGATGCCGGACAGCGGCTTGACCGATGCGTCCATGCCCGAATTGAAGTCGGTGATCACCGCGTAGTGCGCGGCGTAATCGCCAAAAGATCTCTTTTCTTCATCCGTCAACGCGGGCACGCGCACGCCGGGCTTGTCGACGATGCGGGTCTGCAGGTACTGCGTGAACGCGGCGCGCTGCTCGGGTTCCTTGTCGCCGCAGGCTGCCAGCACCAGCGGCAACGCCGCGACCAGCAGTAGGAACGGACGGAATAGGGACTTCATTGCATTGATCTCCGAAAGCAAAAAAAAGGGCGCCAGGCAGGGGTAGACCCCGCAAAAGCGCCCGCAGCTTATCGGCTACCCCTGATTGCCGCCATGGGTTTCAAACTTCATTTCAATCGAACCATTAGGACACACAATCCATACAGGTTGAGTTGAAAAGGAGCCTGTAACCTGCTAACGCGCGTGCCGCGCTAGCGCTGATGCCTGGCCAGTGGTCCGGAAGACTAGACCAGGATGATGTCGTACTTCTCCTGGGAATACGTGCTTTCCACTTCCAGCGACACGCGCTTGCCGACGAAGTCCCCCAGCATCGCCAGGTGTTGGCTTTCCTCTTCCAGGAACAGGTCCACCACGTCTTGCGAGGCAAGGATGCGGAATTCCTTGGGATTGAACTGGCGTGCTTCGCGCAGGATCTCCCGCAGGATTTCATAGCAGACCGTGCGCGGCGTGCGCACGTTGCCGCGCGATTCGCACATGGGGCAGGGTTCGCACAGCTGATGCGCCAGCGAGTCGCGCGTGCGCTTGCGCGTCATCTCCACCAGGCCCAATTGCGTAAAGCCATTGACGGTCATACGCGTGCGGTCGCGCGACAAGGCTTTCTTGAGTTCGGCCAGAACGGTATCGCGGTGCTCCTGTTCCTCCATGTCGATGAAGTCCAGGATGACGATGCCGCCCAGGTTGCGCAGCCGAAGCTGGCGGGCGATGGCCTGCGCCGCCTCCAGGTTTGTCTTGAAGATGGTGTCGTCGAAATTGCGGCCGCCCACGAAACCGCCCGTGTTGACGTCCACGGTCGTCAGCGCTTCGGTCTGATCGATGATCAGGTAACCGCCGGACTTCAAATCCACCCGCCGCGACAGCGCGCGTGCGATCTCGTCGTCCACATTGGCGGTATCGAACAGCGGCCGTTCGCCGCTGTAGTGCTGGATGCGGTCGACCACCGACGGCGTGTAAATGCGAGCCCACTCCAGCATGGCCGCGCTGGTCGTGCGCGAATCCACCAGGATGGTCCCCGTGCCCGGGCCCACCATGTCGCGTAGCACGCGTTGCGCCAGCGTCAGGTCCTGGTGAAGCAGGGCGGGGGCGGGCTGGGTGCGGGCGGCGGCCTGGACGCTGGCCCACAACTTGCGCAAATACTCCAGATCAGCCGTCAGCTCCTCGTCATTGGCGCCCTCGGCTTGGGTGCGGACGATAAATCCGCCTTTCTCCTCGGCCGGCATCAACGCCTGCACGCGTTCCCGCAGCTGGATGCGTTCGGATTCGGAGTCGATCTTCTGGGAAATCCCGATGTGCGGATCATGCGGCAGGTAGACCAGCATTCGCCCGGCCATGCTGATCTGGGTCGAGAGCCGCGCGCCCTTGGTGCCCAAGGGGTCCTTGACCACCTGGACCATAATGGTCTGTCCCTCGAATAGCAGCTTCTCGATGGGCGTGGGCGTCAGGCCCTGGCTGCGTTCTCCCCGGTTCTCGCGCAGGTCGGCGATATGGATGAAGGCGGCCCGCTCCAGCCCGATGTCGATGAAGGCGCTTTGCATGCCGGGCAGCACACGCACCACCCGTCCCAGATAGATATTGCCGACATGGCCCCGCTGGATGCTGCGTTCCACATGCAGCTCCTGCACGGACCCCAGTTCCACCAGCGCAACGCGGGTTTCAAAGGGGGTGACGTTGATCAGGATATCTTCGCTCAGGGCGATGGCTGGGGGCATAGCGTGTTCGTCTCCAATTGGGTGCGGCGTACAGGCGAATAGTAAACGTACCCCAAGCGTAGGCAAGCCGGGCGCGGCAACTATATATAGAGGGGGGAGGAAAGCCGGCCTCTATAAGTCGGCCTCTATATATAGGGATGCAGAGAGGAAGCTGGGGGTTCGCTTGCGAAGCCCATAATTTTCTTGGCTTTCGCGGATGACGGCCCAAAAACTTGTGCTATAGTCTCGCTCCTTCGCAGTTCAGACAGTTTTTGAACTGCGGGGCCAGGCAAGCACAACAGGCAAGGCAAGGTGAAAACCCGGGGTAACCCAGCCAAGTCTGCCGCGACGGGTTCAGGAATGAGCGCCCAGCGGTTGTTGCAAGGATTGACGCAAATCAGGCAAAAGCCAGTTGCACAATCTGCAAAAATCGTGCTATAGTCTTGGGCTTGGCTGGTGATAAGAATTCAGGGTTTACCCGGATCGAATCGCTAGCCGCCTGAAGTAGTAACCAACCCCTGAAATTCAGGGCTGCCGCGAAAGCGGCGGGGTTGCAAGATAGGATGCAAGTCAGGCAAAAGCCGGTTGCATAATCTGCAAAAGTTGTGTTATAGTTTCAGGCTTGGCAGTTGCCGAAAACTTAGGGTTAACCCTGATGGGTTGTTCTGATGTTTCGATAGCTGCTAAAGAGAGCAGACCCGAGAGCAGACCTGAAGGGGTCGCAAGCAAGAAAGCAGGGGCGCGAAAGCGAACGACGCTGACTTGACAAGCGATAAAAACTCCTTCATAATCTTGCCTCTCTGCTGCTGAAAACAGCGAGCGACGCAAAGCGAAAGCAGCGCGAAGCTGGCGGGTTCAGCGAAATGGCAGTGAAGAATTTAGCAGTACCGCTCTTTAACAATTAAACAACCGATAAGTGTGGGCGCTTGATGCGATGCACTGTGATTAGGTTAGGCGTTAAACCCTGACCTCTTCACAAGCACAATGAAATCAAGTGCTCACTAGAAGTGAAGTACCTTAGACGTCAAGTTTAAGAACATACCTCACTTCCTTTGAGTAGCGACGTATGACCTGGTTCGGATTTATTCGGACCAAGAATACGAAACAAATACAGAGATTAAACTGAAGAGTTTGATCCTGGCTCAGATTGAACGCTAGCGGGATGCCTTACACATGCAAGTCGAACGGCAGCACGGACTTCGGTCTGGTGGCGAGT
>NZ_LZZS01000033.1 GCF_014170335.1 Achromobacter sp. UMC46 | reverse complement strand
CCGACCCCGCCGCCGCCGCCCGCCCGTCGATCTGGCGCGGCCTGTCGTGGTGGCGCACGCTGTCCGCAGGCTTGGCCACCGCGGTCGTGGTGCTGGCCTTCCTGATGCTCAAGCCGCCCGCCGCGCCGCAGGACGTACGCACCCTGGCGGTCCTGTCGGGCGAGAAGGCCCCGGGCGCGCTGGTACTGAACACCCTGCCGGACAAGACCCTGTCGGTACAGCCCATGCAAGACCTGGTGGCGCTGGCCGACGGCCGCGCGCTGGAACTGTGGGCGATCTCGCCCGGGCAGGCGCCGCGTTCGCTGGGTCTTGTCTTGCCTGGCCAGACGACCGTGCTGACCCCGCGCCAACCGCCCTTGCCGGGCGATACGGTAGCCGTCACGCTGGAGCCGGCCGGTGGCGCGCCCAACGGCGTGCCGACCGGTCCGATCGTGCTCAGCGGAAAAGTCATCTGATCAGGGTTTGTACTTAGGACGATAAGCGCATCCAATCGGCGGCCAGCCCCGTATCTCCTCATGACGGCCACACAAAAGGAGATCGTCATGAAATTGCTAGCCTCGATTGCCATCGCTTGCTCTGCCCTGACCCTGTCGCCCACGTATGCCGCCGATGTCATGGTCGGCGGACAGGCGATGATGCCCTCGAAGAATATCGTCGCCAACGCGGTGAACTCCGCGGACCACACCACGCTGGTCGCGGCGGTGAAAGCCGCGGGTCTCGTAGACACGCTGCAAGGCAAGGGCCCGTTCACGGTGTTCGCCCCGACCAACGCCGCCTTCGGCAAACTGCCGGCCGGCACGGTCGATACGCTGGTCAAGCCTGAAAACAAGGCGACGCTGACCAAGATCCTGACTTATCACGTGGTGCCCGGAAAACTGGACTTCGACGCGCTGGCGGCCAAGGTCAAGAAGGGCGGCGGCTCGGCTGAATTGGCCACTGCCAGCGGCGGCAAGCTGTGGGTGATGATGAACGGCAAGCACAACCTGACCCTGAAGGACGAAAAGGGCGGCGAGTCCACCATCAGCACCTACGACGTCTACCAGTCCAATGGCGTGATCCACGTCATCGATACGGTGCTGATGCCGAAGTGACCGCGCCGCCAGACCGGTAGCGCCATGACAGCCCGGCCACCGCGCCGGGCTTTTTCTTGCCCGCGCGCGCCGTTCCGGTATCGTAGGGAGCCTGACCGCCCTCCCCCGGAACCGCCGACCCATGCTTGCAACCCTGCGCCGCCGATCGCTGCTTGCCTTGCTGAGTTCGCCATTGCTGGCGCTGACATTGATGTGGGCGTCGCCTGCCGCCCGTGCGCAAACCGCGTCCGACCTGGACCATGCCTATCAAACCGAACTGCAGGCCGAAAACGAGGCCTTGCGCACACGCATCCAGCAGTTGCCGCCCGCCATGCAGGCATTGAACGCGCAAGTCTCCGCCGCGTTGCGCGCCGGCGACCGCCAGGAAGCACAGCGCGTGGGCGAAGAGATGGCGCGCACCGACCCGCGCAATGCGGATGTCCTGCTGTTCCTGGGCAAGCTGCAGAGCCAGCAAGGCAATCCCGCCGCCGCGCAAGACCTGATCGACCAGTCCATCAAGCTCGATCCCGACAACAAGTGGGCCTACGTCAACAAGGCCGGCGCACAGGCCGAACGGTCCGACCTGCCCAACGCGCTGGCCACCACGCAGGAACTGACCCGGCGCTATCCCGACTGGAGCATCGGCTACAACCTGCAGGCCTCGCTGCTGGACGCCATGGACCGCGAGGCGGAAGCGCTTCAGGCCTATCAGAAGGCGGTCGCGGCCAAACCCGCAAGCGCGCTGATCCTGACCAATATGGGCAAGCTGCAGCGCCGGCTTGGCCGCTTGGGAGACGCCCGCCGGTCCTACGAGGCGGCGCTGCGCCTGCAACCCGGCTACCCGCTGGCCCGGTCCGAACTGGAAAGCATGCCCAAATGAACCCGCTTGGCCTGACTCCCCCGATGAAACGCCGGTCGCTGCTGCTTGCCATGGCCGGCCTGACGCTCACGCCGCTGCACGCCATCGCCGCGCCCGAGCGCGACGCGATCATCCGGCAGGTCTACGGGGCCCCTGCCGGCACGCTGGTCTTCACCGGCCAGCACGCCGCCCTGATGCGCGAGTTGCGCGCAATGTGGATGCCCGTCGAATCCGGCGCGCCGGCCATCGACTTCGAACAACCGTTGCTGGGCGGACCCGACACGCTGGGCACCGCGCGCAAGCGACTCAAGACGTCGGACGACGCGTTGGCCATCCGCCGGCTGGCCGAGGTCTGCCGCTTGATCCCGCGCTATGTAGGGTCGCTGGGTGGGTTGCGGCCGGGGCGCTACGCCGTGCCGGCCGAAATGAAAGAAGCCTTCGACTTCCCGGAAAGCGGCGTGGATGCGCAAGGCGGATTCGACCTGCGCCGCGAGCACCTGACGCTGCTGCGCGCCGCCGCGTGGCGCGAAGTGGACGCGCAGTCGCTGCAAGCCGTACTGCGCGAAGGCGATCGCTTCTGGCCGATGCCCTACATCGACGGCAAGCGCCCCTATGGCGACGCCAGCTATTACCAGATCGACATGGCCCGCTTGCTGGGCGATCCGTATCCGCTGGACGCCAAGGGCTATGCGGTGACCGACTCCGCCAAGGACGCCCGGTTCAAGCGCCTGCATGCCGAGACGCTGGCGGCGCTGCAGGTCTTCCTGACCCACGCGGCTCCGATCAAGGAAAAACGGTAGCGGCGCGTAAGATCAGGCGCGGCGGATGAAGCTGCGGACGTCGTCCACGATCGGCACCACGGCCAGCAGCGTCAGCAGCAGCGCCAACGGCCAGGTCGAACCGAAACCGAAGTGGAAGAACGAGTAGGCACCCGTCACGCCGCCCACGAAGAACAGCGTGACCATCAGGCTCAGCACGGTCAACTTGCCGCGATCGGCGCGCACGGGCGCCAAGGCCGCGGCATCGCCCTTGGCCACGTTCCAGTAGAACAACTTGCCCAATTCGATGCCGATGTCGGTCACCATGCCCGTCACGTGCGTGGTGCGGATCTCCGACCTCGACACCTTGGTGATCATGGCGTTCTGCAGGCCCATGATGTAGCACAGCAGCATGACGGTGCCCGGCACGTAGAACCAGCGCAAGGTCTCCAGGTTGGCGCCCAGCAGCCCGAAGCCCAGCAGCAGCACGGCCTCAAGCAGCAGCGGCAAGGCGTATTCGCTGGACAGGCGGGAGCGGCGGCCGAAATTGATCAGGAAGGCGGAACTGGCCGCCCCGGCCAGGAACGACAGCAGCGCCGCCACGCCCTGCAGCACCACGATCATGCCGCCCAACGCCATGTGGTCGGCCATCATCGAGACGATCCCCGACATGTGCGAGGTGTATTGCTGGACGGCAAGAAAGCCGCCGGCATTGACCGCGCCAGCGGTGAAGGTCAGGAAATAGGCAAGGTGCCTGTTGGCTTGCGGGCTGCGGCTGACTGCCGTCAGCCGCCGCAAATACGGAATGGCCACGCTTGTCCTTTCAAAACAAGACCGTTGAACCTCATAGCGAGAACGCCCGAAGGTTGGCGACGCGTTCTGCCAGACCCTCCGCTCCCAGATAGTGGCCCAGTTTGCCCGCCCGTACGCGGCGCAGGTCTTCCTGGTAGCTGTTGGCCATGGTATCGCGCACGTCGGCATACGCGGCCCCGATGCCTTCTCCGCACGCCTGGGCGACCCGGCGCGCGGCCTCGGGCGATCCGCAAGCCACGCAGCGCGCCACGCCCAGGGCATCGGCGACCGCGCCTTGGGCAAGCAGGCGCTGCACCAGGTCGGCCGATGGCTTTGTGTCGATGCGATGGATCGCGGTGGCGCTGACCGGTGCGCCGGCCTGCAGCAAGGCGTTGGCCGCCGCGTAGGCATGCTGCATCAGCGCGACCTCGACCGGCGTGGCGCTGCCGCGCAAGGGTTGGTCGAAACGCATGCCCAGCCCGGCCAATTGGTGCACCAGCGCGTCGTCGTCGTGGGCCAGCGCATGCTGCAGGGCCAGGCCGGCCAGGTGCGCGGATTCAAGCAGCGTGCCGGCGGCTAGCGGACCGCGCCAGTCCACCCGTGCGCGCAGATAGAACGCGGTCAGCTTGTCGGCCAGCGCCTGCGGCATAGCATGGTCCGATACCCGCTCGTCCAGATATTCCAGCACGCGCACGCTGGGGCTGTCTTCGTCATGCTCCGGGTCCGTCTCCAGGCACAGCGCGGCGAACGCGGCATGCAAGTCCGGCGCGATGGTCGCAATACCGTCCTGCTGCAAGGCATGCGTCCAACCCGGCAGGCCCTTTTTCCACGCCACGATGTTGCCGGCACGCGGGCCGGGTTCCACGGCCACATAGATGCGGTCGCAATATTCGAAACCGCCAATCGGCAGATAGCGCAGCTTGCCGTTCCAGGTTTCCCCGTCGTCGGCGGCGGCCTCGTCGGCGCATTCCTGTTCGTGCTCGATCCAGCCTTGCAAGTCGCGATAGTGGTCGCTGCCGTCGTAGAACAGTTCGGACCAGCTCAGCGCCTCTTCGTTGCCGTCCATCTTCGCGCGCAGATCGTAGGCCAGCTCGCCGCCGGCGGTCAGGCGCCATAAATCGCGCAGCGCCTGGGGCAAGGGTCCGGCGCAGGCGGTTTCGATTTCCGCGATGCGCGTGTCGGCCAAGGGCGGTTGCACGGCGATCAGCACGCGGTCCGCAAAGAGCGCGATGCCGTGCTCGCGCAGCACGCGCAATTCGTCGGAAGAGAAAGGGTGGCTCATGGGGAATCATCTGAGTGGCAGCTGCAGAGATTCTACTAGCGGGCCACCGCGTCAAGATGGCCCGCCCACGGCTGAACCCGCCGGGCTTACACCGCGCCCGAATCGCTCAACTGCTTGCGGCGGAATTCGCCCTGGCGAACGTGCATCCAGCCCGGATACTCGGGCGGCAGCGCACTGACCTTGTCCAGCGCGGCCAGCTCGTCCTGCGTCAGCTTGATAGCGGTGGCCGCCAAGTTGTCGTCCAGCTGATCGACGCGCTTGGCGCCGATGATGACGCTGGTCACCGCCTGCTGGTGCAGCAGCCAGGCCAACGCCACCTGCGCGACCGACACGCCGCGCGCATCGGCCACCGTTTTCAGGGCGTCGATGCTGTCATAGGCGCGGTCGCGGTCGACCGGCGGGAAGTCGAACGCGGCACGACGGCTGCCGGCTTCGGCGCTGCCGTCGCGGCCATACTTGCCGCTGAGCAGGCCGCCCGCCAGCGGGCTCCACACCATCAGGCCCACGCCTTCGCTTTGCAGCATGGGCACGATTTCGCGTTCCAGGTCGCGGCCGGCAATCGTGTAATAGGCCTGCAGCGACTCAAACCGCGCCAGGCCCAGGCGTTCGGCGATGCCCAGCGCCTTCATGATCTGCCAGGCCGCCCAATTGGAAACGCCCACGTAGCGCACATGGCCGTGCTGCACCAGGTTGTCCAGCGCGCGCACGGTTTCCTCGACCGGCGTGGCCGGGTCGAAACCATGGATCTGGTAGAGGTCGATATGGTCCAGCTGCAGGCGCGACAGGCTTTTCTTGACGCTGTCCATGATGTGGAAGCGCGAATTGCCCCGCGCGTTCACGCCGGCGCCCGTCTGGCCGAAAACCTTGGTGGCGATGACGACGTCGTCGCGCGCCACCTTCAAATCACGCAGCGCCTGGCCGGTGATCATCTCTGACCGGCCTTCCGAGTACACGTCGGCCGTGTCGATGAAATTGACGCCGGCGTCCAAGGCCCGGCCGACCAGGCGGTTGGCGTCCTCTTGTTGGAGGTCGCCGATTTTGCTCCACAGCTCGCCTTCGCCGCCGAAGGTCATGGTGCCCAGGCACAGTTCCGAGACGAACAGGCCGGTGCTGCCGAATTTCTTGTATCGCATGATTAGCACTCCTTCAGGGGCAACCGGTCCACGCGCCCCGGAATGGGACGCCGGACGCTGGCTTGCCGGGGTGGACACAGTATGCGTCCGGACGCCTGTCCATGCGCTGCTTGATCCTGCCCTTTTTTTGCCTGATTCTCTGACCCAGACGCAAGAGAATCAGGCATGCGCCCGATCCTCCAAACTTTTTGCCCATTTCTCCACACCCCCGGATGGCCACTGTCCAGCCCGGCATTCCTGGGAATACACTGGAGTCCGCTTAATCCCCTGCTCCGCCGGTCGCCGCGCGCGGGCGGCACGCCTACAGGAGCCTCCATGCCTATTACTACCGTTCGACCGGGAGAGTTCGTCAGCGCCGCCCCTCTGGATATCGCCTACGAACCGGCCCGCCACGAACTGCTTTGCACGCTGGACCGGATGACGGGCACTTTGGAAGGGTCGCTGGATACACCCATCGAAGGGCTGTACCTGCACCGCCTGTCGCAACCCACCGGCGCCAAACCCGGTTTGCAGAAAGCGGCGCTGGCCGTCATCGCCCAAGGCTCCAAGCGCCTGCTGATCGGCGACGAATCCTATGAGTACGATCCCTTCCATTACCTGATCTCGTCGGTGGACCTGCCGGTGGTCGCCAAGGTGTCGGTCGCCAGCCCGACGCTGCCGTATCTGGGCCTGCGGCTGGACCTGAACCCGGAAGAGATCGCGGAACTGATCAGCGACGAACACCTGCCGCCGCTGCTGCCGGCCGAAGCGTCGCGCGCGTTGTGCGTGAACCCGCTGGGCGGGTCCTTGCTGGACGTGGTGCTGCGGCTGCTGCGGCTGCTGGATACCCCGCGCGACATCCCGATCCTGGCGCCCATGGTCAAGCGCGAACTGCTGTACCGCCTGCTGATGAACGGCCAGGGCGTGGTGCTGCGCCAGACCGTGCTGCAGGACAGCCAGCTCAACCGCGTGGCGAAGGCCATTCGCATCCTGCGCGACAACTACGCCCAGCCGCTGCGCGTGGAGGAGATCGCCCGCGACGTGCACATGAGCGTGTCGTCGCTGCATCACCATTTCAAGCAAGCCACCGCGATGAGCCCGCTGCAATACCAGAAGCACCTTCGGCTGCAGGAGGCGCGCCGCCTGATGCTGAGCGACGACGCCGGGGTGGCGTTGGCCGCGCACGCCGTCGGGTATGAAAGCTCGTCGCAATTCAGCCGCGAATACAGCCGCCTGTTCGGCACGCCGCCGCTGCGCGACAAGCAGCGCTGGAAAGAGGAATCCGCCGGCGCGCCGGCCTGATCCGGCAGGCATTTCCGCAGACGGCGCCCCCGGCTTTCCGCCAGGGGACGCGGCGGGCGTTATATGCTCCCCGCTACGTCCCATTTTCAGAGCAGCGGAAAGTCCATGCACGACTTGAATGATCTCTATTACTTTGTCCAGGTCGTCAGGAATGGCGGCTTCGCGCCGGCCGGACGCGCCCTGGACATTCCCAAATCCCGCCTCAGCCGCCGCATCGCGCTGTTGGAAGAGCGGCTGGGCGTGCGCCTGATCCAGCGGTCTACCCGCACCTTCGCCGTCACCGAACTGGGCCAGGAGTATTTCGACCAATGCCTGTCGATGCTGGCCGGCGCCGAAGCCGCCCAAGACGTCATCGACCGCACCCATGCCGAACCGCAAGGCACGATCCGCATGAGCGCGCCGCCCGCGCTGATCTATTACTTCCTGGGCGACGTCGTGGCGCGCTTCATGGAAAAGTGCCCCAAGGTGCAGGTGTACCTGAAGAGTTTTTCCCGGCAGGTCGACGTGCTGCGCGAGGGGTTCGACCTGGCGGTGCGGGTGCGTTTCGGCCCGATTGAAAGCAGCGACCTGGTGATGAAGCACCTGGGCACGAGCTGCCAGAGCCTGGTGGCCAGCCCGACGCTGGCTCGGGCACTGCCCCCGGGCGCCGACATCAGCCAGGTCAGCCAGTTGCCCACACTGGCGCTGGGCACCGAACAGCGCGAATGCCAGTGGCGCCTGGATGGCCCCGATGGCGTGCGGCAGAACGTGCCGTTCACCCCGCGCCTGGTCACCGACGACATGCTGGCGCTGAAGCAAGCGACGCTGCGCGGCGTGGGCGTGGCCGCCTTGCCCCTGATGATGATCCGCGAGGAACTGGATGCCGGCACGCTGGTGCCGGTGGGCGCGCCCTGGTATCCGGAACCTGGCGCCGTCCATGCCGTCTTCCCGTCCCGGCGCGGCCTGCTGCCGGCTGTGCGCGAGCTATTGGATTTCATGAATACGGAGTACCGTGAAAACGCCCGGCGGGAGGTCGACACGCAACGGCGTCACGGCATTCCCATCCTGAAGGGCGGGCCCTCACCGTCCGATAAATAGAACGCTGAGGCCCGAAATTCCTGTCTACCGGGTAGATTGGCTTGTATTTAGAATTCTGTTCATGCACTCACGTGTTCAACCCCGCGCCCACACCGCGCACCACGACCTGACGACATCACGGAGCAAATCATGACCAAACCCTATGTGAAGCTGGACAAGAACAACGCCGCCGTCCTGCTGGTTGACCACCAGACCGGCTTGCTTTCCCTGGTGCGCGATTTCCAGCCCGACCAGTTCAAGAACAACGTGCTGGCGGTGGCCGACCTGGCCGAGTATTTCAAGCTGCCCACCATCCTGACCACCAGTTTCGAAGACGGCCCCAACGGCCCGCTGGTCCAGGAGCTGAAGGACAAGTTCCCCAAGGCCCCCTACATCGCCCGCCCCGGCAACATCAATGCCTGGGACAACGAAGACTTCGTCAAGGCCGTCAAGGCCACCGGCAAGAAGCAACTGATCATCGCCGGCGTGGTCACCGAAGTGTGCGTCGCCTTCCCCGCCCTGTCGGCCCTGGAAGAAGGTTTCGACGTGTTCGTCGTGACGGATGCCTCGGGCACCTTCAACGAAGTCACCCGCAACGCCGCCTGGAGCCGCATGGAGCAAGCCGGCGCGCAACTGATGTCGTGGTTCGGGTTGGCATGCGAACTGCACCGCGACTGGCGCAACGACGTGGAAGGCCTGGGCACGCTGTTCGCCAACCACATCCCCGACTACCGCAACCTGATGGCTTCTTACTCGGCCAATCGCGCCGCGAAGTAATCGAAGTCATGGCAAAGGGGGCGAAACGCCCCCGCCGCCCGGATCAAAATAATTGCATCCGGGCTGCATCCAAAGCGGCCTCCCGCGTGTAGTACCTGTACCGGCGCGCATTGTGCGCGCCGTCTACTGGCCTTTACGCCGCTGGAGACCGCTCATGAAGACCCAACGTTCGAATCGCATTCCCACCGTTGCCGGCCTGTTCGCCGTGTCGCTCCTTGCCGCTTGCGGCTCGATGAGCTCCAAATCCATGGCCAACTCGCAGGCCGGCCTTCCCGCCAGCATCCAGGTGCCCGCGGGCAACAAGGTCGCCTGGGAAACCGTGGGCGTGGGCGAAATCACCTATGAATGCCGCGCCAAGGCCGACATGAAGAACCAGACGGAATGGGTCTTCGCCGGCCCCAAGGCGGTCTTGAACGACCGCCAGGGCAAGCAGGTCGGCACCTACTACGGCCCCCCGGCCACGTGGGAAGCCATGGACGGATCCAAGCTGACCGGCACGCAAGTCGCGGTTGCCCCGTCGGGCGAGGGCAACCTGCCCTATCAACTGGTGAAGGCCAACCCCGCCCTGGGAGCGGGCGCGCTGACCGGCGTGACCTACATCCAGCGCGTGGCGCTCAAGGGCGGCGTGGCACCCAATACGCCCTGCACGCAGGCGACGCTGGGCCAGAAGAGCCAGGTGCAATACCAGGCCGACTACCTCTTCTGGAAGGCGAACTAAAAGCGCAGCCCGCGCCTGCCGCTGGCCGGCGGGCGCGGTGCCGCGTCAAGGGAGTCCGGTAAGATGGCGCATTCCCGCACCGTGCGACGCTTGTCCGCACGGCCGCCTACTTCCCGCTCCCGCCCCCGCTCTCGCATGCCGAACCGCCTGACCCCGGATTTCGATTACGAAGCTGCCCTGAAGGCGTGCGCCGCCGGCCGACGGCCGGCGCTGGAATCCCTTTACCGGCAAGAAGGCCCGCGCCTGCTTGGCGTGGCCCAACGACTGCTGCGCGACCGCGCTTGGGCAGAGGACATCGTGCATGACGCTTTCGTCAGGATCTGGAACCAGGCGGGCAGCTTCGACGCGACCCGGGGTTCAGGGCGCGGCTGGGTCTACAGCATCACCCGCAACCTGGCGCTGAACGCGTTGCGCGACACCGCGCGCGAGACCGGCATCGATGAAGACACGGCTGCCGCCCTGGACGCCCGCGACGCCATCGAAGCGTGGCACGACACGCGCGACGCCTTCGACTGGCGCGCCAGCGCCGGCCAGATCGGCCCTTGCCTGGAACAATTGGAACCGGTGCGCCGCAATTGCGTGCTGCACGCGTATGTGGAAGGGCTGTCGCATAGCGAAATCGCCCAGCGCCTTGGGGCGCCGTTGGGCACCGTGAAAGCCTGGATCAAGCGCAGCCTGCAGGCGCTCAAGGAGTGCCTGGCATGACCGCCCCCCATGACCCCCCCGATAGCCTGGACGATCTGGCTGGCGAATATGTGCTGGGCACCTTGTCCGCGCCAGCGCGCCGCGACGTAGAGGCACGGCTGACGCACGACGCCGCCTTGCGCGCCGCCGTCGGCCGTTGGGAAGAGCGGTTGCTGCCGCTGGTGAACCTGTCCGCGCCCGTCGAACCGTCGGCCAGCCTTTGGCCGCGCATCACGGGCACGCTGGACGCGACGCACGCCGTCCGCCAACCGTCCGCCGCGCGCCGCGCGCCAGGCCTATGGGACAGCCTGTTTTTCTGGCGCAGCCTGGCCGCGGGGGGCATGGCGGCCGTGCTGATCCTGGGCAGCTCGCTGGCGCTGCGGCCCGCGCCCGTCCCGGGTGCCGCTCAATATGTGGTGGTGCTGGTGGCGCCGCAATCGCAGGCGCCGGGTTGGGTGGTGCAGGCGCAAGCCGGCCAGAACGCCGTGCAGCTGGTGCCGCTGGCGGCCACCGAAGTCCCGCCGGACCGGGCGCTGGAATTCTGGACCAAGGCCGACGGCTGGGCCGGCCCCGTGTCGCTGGGCCTGGTCAAGCCGGGCGAGCCCGTCCGCATCCCGCTGGACAAGCTGCCGCCGCTGGAACCCAACCAGCTCTTCGAACTGACGCTGGAACCCAAGACCGGCTCACCTATCGGCAAGCCCACCGGTCCGATCCAGTTCATCGGGCGTGCGGTGAAGATGCTGTAGGTAAACGGCAGGCGGCGTCGTCCGGGCGCCAGGCCCGGACGAATTGAAGGATTACTTCTTGCGCAGGAACGGATAGGCCTGCTGCGCCAGGAAGGTGCCCGGCATGTCGTTGTCCAGAATGCCGTAGTTCTCGGGCAGGCGCTTGCCCACGCCGCGCACGGCGGTGCCGAAGATGTAGTCGATGAACGAAAAATGCGCCGCGTAGTTCTTGTCGATCGCCTCGGTGTCCGACGAGTGGTGCCAGTGGTGGAAATCGGGCGTCACGATGATGTAGCGCAGCCATCCCCACGGCAGCTTCACGTTGGAATGGATCAGCACCGCCTGGAAGCCGACGATGATGATGTAGGCGTCCAGCACCGACTTCGAAAAGCCCAGCACGAACAGCACGCCCAGCACCGCGACGCGCGTGATCAGCAGTTCCACGATATGCAGGCGCGAACCCGCCAGCCAGTCCAGCGTGCGCGTGCTGTGGTGCACGGCGTGGAAGCGCCACATCACCGGCACCTCGTGATAGACGCGGTGCGCCGCGTATTGGGCCAGATCCGCCACCAGCACGGCGACGAACAATTCCAGCAGGTACGGCATGGATTGGATCGCGGCCTGCAGGGGTTCGTACGCCGCCCACGAGAACAGGCGGTGGATGAAGAAGTTGATGCATAGCAGCACCGCCCCCACCGACAGGTGGTTGAACAGGAAGTGCTTCATGTCCACTTGCCACTCGCCGCGGAACACCGGCTGGCCCGGATACAGCGGCGTCAACTTCTCGAAAATGATGAAGACCGTGCTGGACGCCAGCAAGTCCAGGATGAACCAGTCCAGGCCCAGGTACGGGTGGTTGCCCGTATTGGTCGTCGTCACGACGATCTGGCTGCCGCCGGCCGCGACGGCGCAGCAGACCAGCACGAAGGCGGAGATGTTCAGCCAGCGCTGGCGGCCCAGCACCGTGTTGGCCAGCGCGATCGAGCCGGAAACAAGCAGCGCGCCGAACAGCAGCGTGCGCATCGCGTCCACGGAATAGAACGCGCGCAGTTCCGGCGTGGTCAGATAGGCGGGAAAGTGGAAGGCCAGCACGCCCAGCACTGCCAGGATGGCCAGGAACAGCGCAATCACGCCGCTCATCATGCCCGTACCTGCGTGGATACGTCCGTCCTGTCTGAAAAGTTCAAAGACTTGCCGATAGATGGGCACGCGCTGTTTCATGTCACTTTTATGGCTGACCACGGGGAAGCGAGTGTATCGCCGGGGCCGGGGGGGCATGTAATGAAACGTGAGCATGCGAGACAGAGTTGCTACTCCCGCACGGAGCCTTGCGCGCCGTCAATTCCTGCATCGAGGCCCGCTGCCCTCCCGGTTGACAAGGCGCAGGCGTTGGCGTGTCATGGAATTGACGCCGATGCGCGTCGTGCCTGGCGCGACACCGGTCCCGTCAACTGGTACCCAAGAGAGGCCCCAATGTTCCCTGAATATCGCCAACTCATTACCCAGCTGAAATCCGAGAATGCGCATTTCTCGGCCCTGTTTCAACGTCATAACGACCTGGACCAGGAAATCAAGAACATGGAAGACGGCATCGTGCCCACTTCCGGCACCAATATCGAAGTGCTGAAAAAGGAAAAGCTGCAACTCAAGGACAAGCTATATGGCTTGTTGAAGGCGGCGGACCAGAACGGCGGCTGACCCCCTACTGTCGGCGACGGCTGCGTACTTCGCGTTCCGACGCGCAAGTGCGCCACCGTCCGCAGGATGGCAATCGAGTCCCGCCGTTGCTTACGTAAAGCTGAAAGAATAGAATTCCTTCCCGCACGGGCGTCCGCCTGGGCCGGCAAGAGGAATATCAAGATGTTGGACAAGGACTTCAAGGAAGGCGAGGCGGTATTGCCGGTGGCGGGCTGGGCCATGATGCCTGTGGCGGAATACGACTCGCTGCTGGTCCGGCTGGACTTCATCACCCAGGCCACGCAATCCCCGGACGAGGCCAGCCGCGGCCGGGTCTATGCGTTGACCTCCGATCAGATCCGGATGCTGCTCGAATCGCTGCAAACGCAATTGCGGGCGCTGGATGCTTCCCTCGGCGCGGGACGGCCGCATTGAACCTCATTCGCCCCTATCCCGCCTATTTAGCAAATCTGAATTTACTTTAGGGTAATTAGTTTTTCTAATTTCCCGGAAAAGGCTAGTCTGTCGCCCTTCTACAGGGCAACCCATGACAACAGCCTTCCTCCCCGGCTTCCTGCTCAGCTTTGGGCTGATCGTCGCGATCGGCGCGCAAAACGCATTTGTCCTGCGACAGGGGCTGCGTCAGGAATACGTCTTCGCCATCTGCCTGACCTGTGCGGTATCCGACGCGATCCTGATCGGCGCAGGCGTGGCCGGGTTCGGGCTGGCGGTCAACGCCCTGCCCTGGCTGGAACCCGCCATGCGATATGGCGGCGCACTGTTCCTGTTCGTCTACGCGGCTCGCAGCCTGCGATCCGCCCTGCGCGCGCGACACGACAGCCTGACGCCTTCCACCCGGCAGACGGCAGGCCTGGCCGCCACGCTGGCCGCCTGTCTGGCCTTCACCTGGCTGAACCCGCATGTCTATCTGGACACTGTGGTGCTGCTGGGGTCGATTTCGAGCCAATACGAAGGCGCCAAGGTAGCCTTCGCGTTGGGCGCCATGTCGGCGTCGTTCGTCTTCTTCTTCACGCTGGGCTATGGCGCGCGCCTGTTGCGGCCGCTGTTCGCCAACCCCCGGGCCTGGCGCGTGCTGGACGCGTTGGTGGCCGTTGCGATGTTTGGGATCGGGTTGAAGCTGCTGCTGTAGACAAGGCCGCACCAACGGGCCACACCAACGCCGGCCACGTCGGTGCGGGCCGTCATCTACAATCGTCGGCGAGCCGGCCCCACCAAGGCGCCGGCCTGCAGCAACACACAGGCAGCATGACGCGCACGAAGAAACCCGTTCAAAGAAAAAGACGCCCGGCAACCCGGACCCAAGCCAGATCGGCAGGCCGCACTTACCGCTTCCTGCGGGCACTCCTCGTGTCGTCGCTGGCCAGTTTCGGCGCAGCCACTTACGTACTGAAGCCGCAATGGCCGGCACAGTTCTCGCCCGACGCGATCCTGGCGCGCCTGGGATGGCCCGCCCAAGAAAAATTCGCCCCCGCCGTGGTGCCGACGGGAGCATTGAGCCAGACACGGTTTGCCGATTGCCCCCAGTTCTTTCCCAAAGGAAACATGCCCGTCGTCCCCAGCCGGGGCGATCTGCGCGAATTGTGCTTTTCGGCATTCGCCATCTTGCATAGCGGCCAGACCAAGACCCCCGTGTTCGTGGCCGAACGCCTGAACCGCAAAACGCTGTCCCAGGCGCAGGGAATGCAGCGGACAGACAAGTTCTATGCCGAGGCGCGGCTGCCCCGCGCCGAACGGTCGGACCTGGACGATTACAAAGGGTCCGGCTATTCGCGCGGGCACATGGCGCCGGCAGGCGACATGGCTTCCAAGGAATCCATGGCGCAGAGCTTCTCGCTGGCCAATATGGTGCCCCAGGACCAGACCCAAAACGCCGGGGCCTGGAGCCGCATCGAGCAGGACACGCGGAAATACGTGATGCGCGCCGCCGGCGACGTCTATGTCTTCACGGGGCCGTTCTATTCGGACAAGCCGAAAACCATCGGGTCGGGCGTCGCGGTGCCCGGCTACGTCTACAAAGTCGTCTACGACGCGACGACAGGACGTTCCTGGGTGCATTGGCAGGCCAACAGCGCCAGCACCAAGGAAGGCCCGCCGATCAGCTATGAGGAATTCGTGCGGCGCACGGGGCTGCAGCTGCTGCCCTCGGCGGGCTAGCCTACTCGTCATTCCAACATGGAGGCGCGGGCTGGATTCGAACCAACCTGAACGGATTTGCAATCCGCCGCATAGCCACTCTGCCACCGCGCCATTTTGTCCTATGACAATAATTCTAGAGCAAGATCGCCGTTGCCGCAACGGCTAATCCGCTTTTCGCTTGACCTGCCGGTGCGTCGTCCGGCAAACGCGGCTATGGCAAAATCTGCCCAAGCCCGCCAGACAGGACTGAATGGCTTCTGGCCTACCTGAATCCAAGAGCTGTCCCAGGACGATATGAAAATTCAAGGCAAGACCGCCGCCGAGATCTACGACTGCGTGCGCACCCTGGCGCTGTCCAGGCAGTTGCCCGCGGGCGCCTCGCTGCCCCCGGTTCGCGATCTGGCGGTGGACCTGGGCGTGAACCGCAACACGGTCGCCTCGGCCTACCGGCGCCTTGTCACCGCCGGCATCGCCGTCACCCAAGGGCGTCTGGGCACGATCATCCGCGACCAGTTCCAGGCCGGCGAACAGGAAGGCGCGCTGGCCAATTCGCCGCTGACCGATCTTGCCAGCGGCAACCCGAATCCGGCATGGCTGCCCGACCCCAACGCCGCGCTGCGCCTGCGGCCCTACGAGGCCAGGCTGTACGGCGAGCCCACCATCAATGCCGGGCTGGAAGCGCACATCCGCAAATGGCTCCAGCCCGACTGCCCCGCCGCTTTCGACGTCGACCTGACGCACGGCGCGGTGGACGCCATCGAGCGGCTGCTCGGCGCCTATCTGGTGGCCGGCGACAAGGTGGCCGTCGAAAACCCCTGCTTCCTCAGCAGCATCAACACGCTGCGGACCATCGGCCTGCAGCCCGTCGGCGTTCCGGTCGATGCGCAAGGCATGCAGGCGGACGGGCTGGAGGCCGCCCTGGCCAAAGGCGCGCAAGCGGTCATCATCACTCCGCGCGCCCACAACCCCACGGGCTGCAGCCTGAGCGACAAACGGGCACGGGCGCTGGCGCGCCTGTTGGCCAAGCATCCCGACGTGCTCGTCATCGTGGACGACCATTTCGCCCTGCTGTCCAACGCCCCCTATCACTCGCCCATCCCTGACAACGCCTACCGCTGGGCATTGATCCGATCCTTCAGCAAGGCGCTTGGCCCCGACGTCCGGATCGCTGCCGTGGCCAGCGATTCCGCGACCTCACGCCAAATGCGCCTGCGCCTGGCCTCGGGCACGAACTGGGTCAGCCACCTGCTGCAGGACATCGTCGAAGTCCAGCTCACCCAACCCGAAACGGTCACGCTGCTGACCCAAGCCCGTGCAGACTACGCCAAACGCCGGAACACGCTGGAAGACGCCCTGCGCGCCCAAGGGATCGATTTCCTGGCACAGGGGGACGGCCTGAACCTCTGGGTGCCCTTGCAGACCGACGACCAGGCGATCGCGCTGGCCCTGGCCCGCCAGGGCTGGCTGGTGCGCCACGGAGATGCCTTCTCCGTCCAGGAAGCCGTCAAGGGGCTGAGGATCACGATCTCCAGCATCGAGCCGGCGCAGTGCGTCCGGCTAGCCCAGGACCTTACGCACAGTCTCAACTAAGCCGGCTGACCCCGTCCCGTCGCGGCACCGTCATTGTCTTCGCCTTTTTTATTGTCCTAGGACATATATAATAATTATCCAGGACATTATATCGGCGTCGTCCAGACGCAGGGCACACCATGCGATTCATCTTTCCCATCGTCATCATCGACGAGGATTTCCGTTCCGAGAACACCTCCGGCCTGGGCATCCGCGCGCTCGCCGAAGCGATCCGGACCGAGGGCTTCGACGTGCTGGGCGCCACCAGCTACCACGACCTCAGCCAATTCGCCCAGCAGCAGAGCCGGGCCAGTTCCTTCATCCTGTCCATCGACGATGAAGAATTCACGCCCGACGCCGACGACGCGCCGGCGCTGCGCAACATCCGCTCGTTCATCAGCGAAGTCCGCCGCCGTAACGTGGATGTGCCGATCTACATCTATGGCGAAACCAAGACCGTCCGCCACATGCCGAACGACATCCTGCGCGAGCTGCACGGCGTCATCCACATGTTCGAGGACACCCCCGAGTTCGTCGCGCGCCACCTCATCCGCGAGGCCAGGAACTATCTGGACGGCATCAAGCCGCCGTTCCTGAAGGCGCTGCTCGACTATGCGGCAGACGGTTCCTATTCGTGGCACTGCCCCGGCCATTCCGGCGGCGTCGCCTTCCTGAAAAGCCCGGTGGGCCAGGTCTTCCACCAATTCTTCGGCGAAAACATGCTGCGCGCCGACGTCTGCAACGCCGTCGAGGAACTGGGCCAGTTGCTGGACCACAACGGCGCCATCGGCGCCAGCGAGCGCAACGCCGCACGCATCTTCAATGCCGACCACTGCTTCTTCGTCACCAATGGCACCAGCACCAGCAACAAGATCGTCTGGCAACACGTCGTGGCGCCGGGCGACGTGGTGGTCGTGGACCGCAACTGCCACAAGTCCATCCTGCACAGCATCGTCCTGACCGGCGCAATTCCCGTCTTCCTGCGGCCCACGCGCAACCACCTGGGCATCATCGGGCCGATTCCCCGGGAAGCGTTCTCACCCGAGTCCATCAAGGCGAAGATCCGCAGCCACCCGCTGCTGGCGGGCGTGGATGCCGAGCAGGTCCGGCCGCGCGTGCTGGTGCTGACGCAATCCACTTATGACGGCATCCTCTACGACACCGAAATCATCAAGTCCGCGCTGGACGGCTATGTCGAAGCGCTGCACTTCGACGAGGCCTGGGTCCCGCACGCGGCCTTCCACCCGTTCTACGGTTCGTATCACGCCATGGGCAAGAAGCGGGCGCGGCCGCGCGACTCCGTCGTGTACTCCACGCAGTCCACCCACAAACTGCTGGCGGGCATCAGCCAGGCCAGCCACATCCTGGTGCAGGATTCAGCCACGCGCGCGCTTGACCGCCACCTGTTCAACGAGGCTTATCTGATGCACACCTCCACCTCGCCGCAATACGCCATCATCGCCAGTTGCGACGTGGCGGCGGCGATGATGGAACATCCCGGCGGCCAGACGCTGGTTGAAGAGAGCATCATCGAGGCGTTGGATTTCCGGCGCGCCATGCGGCAGGTGGGCGGGCAGTTCGCGGCGGACGACTGGTGGTTCACGGTGTGGGGGCCGGATGAGCTTGAGCAAGAAGGCATCGGCCATGCGGCGCGGTGGATCATCGACGATGAGGGCGGCGACGGCGGGTGGCACGGCTTCGGCCCGCTGGCCCCGGGGTTCAACATGCTGGACCCGATCAAGTCCACCATCGTCACGCCGGGCGTGGACATGGACGGCCGCTTCGCCGCGGACGGGATCCCGGCGTCCATCGTCACCAAGTTCCTGGCAGAGCATGGCGTGATCATCGAGAAGACCGGCCTCTACAGCTTCTTCATCATGTTCACCATCGGCATCACCAAGGGCCGCTGGAGTTCGCTGGTGACGGCGCTGCAGCAGTTCAAGGACGACTATGCCCGCAACGTGCCGATGTGGCGCATCCTGCCCGAGTTCTGCCGCAAATATCCGTGCTACGAAGACATGGGCCTGCGCGACTTGTGCCAGCACGTGCACCGGATCTATGCCAAGAGCGACATCGCACGCCTGACGACGGAGATGTACACGACGGAAGCGGTGCCCGCCATGAGGCCCAGCGACGCTTACGCGCATATCGCGAACCGCAAGACCGAACGCGTCGAGATCGACCACCTGGAAGGCCGCATCACGACCAGCCTGATCACCCCCTACCCGCCCGGCATCCCCTTGCTGATACCTGGCGAGGTCTTCAACCGGACGATCGTCGACTATCTCAAGTTCTCGCGCGAGCTCAACCGCTCCTGCCCGGGCTTCGGCACCGACATCCACGGTTTCGTGGAATTGCGGGATGAGGACGGACGCTTGCGCTATTACGTGGACTGCGTGGCCTGAGCGCCGGCCATGCGCCTGTCGCCCGCCCTGCTCTTCCAGCGCCTGGCGCCCCTGTCCTTGCTGACGCGCAGCGCGGGTCCTCTCGCGCAGTGCCGCCACCCCTGGGTCGCGCAGCCCCTGATCCGCGCGTTCATCCGCCGGCACCGCATCGATCTGGACGAGGCGCTGCACAGTTCGCCCCGCGCCTACCGTTGCTTCAACGATTTCTTCTCCAGGGCGTTGCGCCCGGACGCCCGGCCGCTTGCCGCCGCCGATTGGACCAGTCCCGTGGACGGCACGATCAGCCAGCTTGGCCGCATCCAGCAGGGGCGGATGATCCAGGCCAAGCAGCAGGCGTTCAGCGCCGCGCAGCTGCTAGCGGATGCCGAGCTGGCGCAAGGGCTGGACGGCGGCAGCTACACCACGGTGTACCTCAACCCCCGCGACTATCACCGCGTGCATATGCCCTGCGAGGGGCGTTTGCTGGGAATGCGCCATGTGCCTGGCACGCACTACTCGGTCAGGCCCGACATCGTGCAGGGCATCGATGGCCTGCTTGCGCGCAATGAAAGGCTGGTCTGCTGGTTCGAGCACCCCCGGTTCGGCCGCTTCGCCATGGTGCTGGTGGGGGCGGCCATCGTGGGCAGCATCGCTACCGTCTGGCATGGCGTGGTCTCCCGCCCCCGCCACGCCAGCATTCGGCATTGGGACTACGCCGCCCACCCCGCGCTGCATCTGCGGCAAGGGCAAGAAATGGGGCACTTCCAGCTTGGCTCCACGGTTGTGCTGCTGATGCCGAACGCCCTCTGGGATATCGACCCGGCGTGGCGGGTGGGAAGGCAGGTCCGGCTGGGCCAAGCATTGGCGGGCAGCGCCGATTGGCGCACCGAAAAGGCCGCCTAGGCGCCTTGTCTCAGGCCTCTATTTGCCCGCCGCGGCGTCGATCCCGTCCAGCCACGCCCGGAACACCGCGCCGGACGCGGCGGCCAGGCGCGCTTGCATCGCGCCGGCCTGCGCTCGCAGCGTGCGGGGATCGATTCCCGCCTGTCCCAATTCGCAGGCATGGCCGACCAGCCAGCGCTCGATGCAGCGGGTGTCGGCTTCCAGATGGAACTGCAATCCCAGCACGTTGCCGCCCAGCGAGAACGCCTGGTTCGCGCCGACCGGCGTCCCGGCCAGCCGCAGCGCGCCCTCGGGAATATCGAACTGGTCGCCATGCCAATGCAGCACCGGCGTGTCGCCCAGCGCCGCCAGCGCGGATTGCCTGCCCTCCGGCGTCAGTTGCAAGGGCCCGAAACCGATTTCCTTCACGCCCAGCGCATAGACTTTGGCGCCCAGCGCGCGCGCCATCAACTGCGCCCCCAGGCAAATGCCCAGGATGGGCGCGCCGGCGGCCAGACGGCGTTGCACCAATGCCAGTTCGTCTGCGACGAAGGGATACGCCGCGTCGTCGAAGGCGCCTATCGGCCCGCCCAGCACAATCAACAGATCGGCGGACAACGCATCGACCGTCTGCAAGTCCTGCGAGGCGGCATCGACATACTGCACGTCGTAGCCGCGCTCACGCAGCAGCGGCTCAAGCGTGCCCAGGTCTTCAAAATGCAGATGGCGGATGGCGACGGCGCGTCGTGCCAGGGGCGGGGCGGCGAGGCTCATGCGTCCGCCCCGGCACCTTCCGCCGTCGGCCAATAGTGGCTGTCCGGCAGGGCCCGCGCGCCGAAGATCGCCTGGCCCACGCGCACCACGGTGGCCCCTTCTTCAATGGCGATCTCGAAATCGCCGGACATGCCCATCGACAGCTCGTCCAGGGAGATACCCGCCGGCGCCTCGTGCCGCAACTGGTCGCGCAGATTGCGCAACAAGACAAAGCACTGGCGCACCCGTTCAGCCTCGGCGGAGAACAACGCCAGCGTCATCAGGCCGCGCACGCGCAACGCGGAAAACGCCGGCAGCGCCCGCAAGAAGGCGGGAACATCATCGGGATGCAGGCCGTACTTGCTGGCCTCGCCCGACGTGTTCACCTGCACGAACACGTCAAGCGCCCGGCCTTCCGCCTGCAGTCGCCGGTCCAGCGCCTCGGCCACGCGCAGGCTGTCCAACGCCTGGAACTCGCTGGCGAAGCGCGCCACCAGCTTGGCCTTGTTGGTCTGCAAGTGGCCGATCACGGACCACTGCAGGTCATGCAGGTCCTGGGTCGCCTCCCACTTGCGATAGGCCTCCTGCGGCTTGTTCTCGCCCAGCAGCCGGCAGCCGGCCGCATGGGCCAGGCGGATGCTCGCTTCAGGCTTGGTCTTGCTGACGGGCAGCAGACGCACCCCCGCGGGGTCGCGGCCAACCCGGCCGCACGCCGCCGCGATGCGCGCATGCACCGCCGCCAGATTGTGGCGGAAATCCTCGACCGACTCGGCTTCGGGCCAACGGTTGTGCAAGTCGTGCAGCGGCTGTGTCTGCGGGGTGCCGGGGGGGATGTCAGCGTTCACGGTGTGGCCTCAGGGCTGCAACATTGTCATAGGACAAATATTATCATGGTGCGCGGCAGAGATCATGAAAGTGCAGCAGACGCCACGAGCGGACCGCCCTCGTTGGACAATAAATGTTACACACTCTTCCCACCTGTGTTTTGCGCCGGATACAGTACGCTTACCAATGGCGTACTACGCTGGCGAGTAAGGGGTTTGCATTAGCACTGGGAGCGCAAGTCCATGTCGCTAACTTATCTAGAAGCCTCCCTGATCGGCGTCGCCGCGCTGCTGTTCTGCGCGGCGGTATCCCTGCTGAGAATCGCGCGCAGAGCCCAGGCCGAGGCCCGCGGCTTGCGGGCACTGGCAACACAGGCCGACGCATCGACCACCGTACAGACGCAACTCCTGGATGCGACCCCCACGCTGATCGCCGCCCTGGACGGGACGCTGCGCTACCTGCGCGTCAACCAGGCCTTCGAAGAACTGGTCGGAATGGACCGTACCCGGCTCGTCGGCGCCAAGGCCAGTTCGCTGGAAGGCGCGGCAGGCGCGCTTGGCACGCAACTGGAGGCATTCGCCAAGCGGTGCCTCGCCACCCAGCAAATGGTCACCGAAGAGATCAAGGTCCACACCGCTCACGGCCCCCCCATTGACGGCCGCTTGACGGTCGAGCCGCTCTACGGCGAAGACCGTGCGCCGGCGGGCACCCTGATCGCGCTGGCCGACGTCACCGGTCGCAGGGCGGCCGAGCGAGAGACACGCGAACTGAAGGCTGCCATCGACGATTTGATCGACACGCTACCGCTTGGATTGTTCCGGATCCGAGAGGAACCGGACGGACGCCGCTCGGTCCCGTATGCCGTCGGCCACACCGAGCGTTTCCTGCTTTTGACGGCAGCCGAAATCACCCAGCTCTCCACTGGCGACAACCTGCCCAGTGTCCTGAAGACCCATTGGCCGGCCGCACGTGTGGCGATCGATGAATCGAAGGCGACAGGCAACCCGATACGCATCGACCTGCCGACGCTACGGCCGGAAGGCGAAGGATGGCTTCGTATCGGCACCGCCGCGCCGCGCCGGTATCCGGACGGATCGATAGAATGGAATGGCTACCTCGCCGATGTGATGCGAGAGCACCGCGCGACGACGGCGCTCAACGAGGCCAAGGCCGCCGCGGAAGCCAATGCGCAAGCGAAATCCCGTTTCCTGGCCGCCATGAGCCATGAAATCCGCACGCCGCTGGCAACGGCCCTTGGCGCGCTGGAGTTGCTGGGCGACACGCGCTTGGACGACTATCAGCGCCAGCAAGTGGATCTGGCCGACAGCGCCTCGCGCCTGCTCATCGAGATCCTCGGCGACATCCTGGATTTTTCCCGTCTTGAGGATGCACCGGTCGCGATCGAAACCATCCCGTACTCCTTGCGCGAGTTACTGGACCAGGTCTTGCACATTTTTTCCTCGCGCGCGCTGGCCAAAGGATTGACGCTGGACTTGCACGTTGCGCCCGAAGTGGCTGCCGAATTCGTCGGCGACCCGGTCCGCGTGAAGCAGATCGTGTTGAACCTGGTGGGCAACGCCATCAAGTTCACCTCGGCGGGCGGCGTCGCCGTGATGGCCGAGACGCTGCCGGATCACGCCAGCGCCGGCATGCAGACCGTCCTGCTGTCCGTTGCGGATACGGGTATCGGCATCCCGCTCGAAGCGCAAGGCAGGCTGTTCCGCCCGTTTTCGCAGGCCGACGTCTCCACCGCCCGCCAGTATGGCGGCAGCGGTCTGGGCCTTGCCATCTGCCTGCGCCTTGCCCACCTGATGAGCGGCGGGATACAGGTGGAAAGCGTCGAAGGCCAGGGCAGCCGCTTCGATGTCCGCCTACCCATGCACCTGGGCCAAAGCGCTCCAGCTGACGCGGCGTTGAACGGCAAACGCCTCTCCCTCTCGGTTCGCCGCGAAGCGGACAATGCCGCCCTTTGCGCTTACGCACGCACGGCCGGCATGCTTGTCGTGGGGCCCGGCGACGACGCCGATCTACACATCGTCGAACCGTCCGGCGAGCCTCCGCCGTCGTCAAACGCGCCGCGCCCCCTGCCCCACATCTTGTTTACCAGCAGGCCCACAAGCACGCCGGCGGCGACGACGACACAATCGACATTGGCCGGAGGACCGGTCCGGTGGAGCGAGTTTCGACGTGTGTGTCTCAGTGCGTTGCAGACCGAGCATCTTGTTACCAACCCCTTGCAAGACGCGAGAGAGAATGCACAGCTTCCTGCGACCGGACGCATTCTGGTCGTCGAGGATCATTTGCCCTATCAAATCGTGATTCGCAATATGCTGCAGAAGCTGGGAGTCCAGGCGGATGTGGTCGCTGACGGCCATCAAGCGCTGGGCCAACTGGAACAAGTACCTTACGCGTTGATGTTCACGGACTTTCACATGCCGGACATGGACGGCTTCGAGTTGACCCGCCGCGTGCGATCGCATGCCGACCCTCGTATACGAAGCCTTCCCGTTGTGGCATTGAGCGCCGACGTTTCGTCGGAGCACATGGAGCATTTCCAGGAGGTCGGCTTGAACGACTTCCTGATAAAGCCGGTGAATCTGGCCACCTTGCGCGCCTGTTTAGAGAAATGGAGTCGCCCTTGACTACTGTACTCGTCGTAGACGACCACCCTTCCCTTCGTCTGGTACTGAAAACCCATCTGTCGCAAGTACTGGGCATCACCCGCATCCTGGAAGCCGACAACGGCCAGTCCACGATTCAGTCCGTCAAGGACGACCGACCCGGCCTGGTGATTCTGGACATCGACATCCCCAAGATAAACGGCTTGGACGTCATCCCGCGGATCCGGGCGATCCAGCCTGACATCCGCATCCTGGTGGTGTCCGGCCAAGACCAGGCCACGTTCGCGCCGCGCGTCAAGCTGGCCGGCGCCAATGGCTACGTCAGCAAATCCCAGGAGATCGCCGAAATCATCCGGTGCGTTGAAGCGATTCTGGCGGGGTACACCGTGTTCCCGAATACCGAGGGTGCGCAATCCCCGCGCGTCGGGGCGGCGAGCCATGGCGTAGACCGGCTGAGCCGGCTATCCGACAAGGAGATCGTCATCATGCAGATGCTGGCGCGTGGCATGTCGAACAAGGAAATCGGAGACGCGCTTTTCATCAGCAACAAGACGGTCAGCACGCACAAGACACGGATCATGACAAAACTGGAAGTGCAAACGCTGCTGGAACTGATTGACTTCGCACGCCAATGCCAGATCGCCCGCTGACAGGTCGCCCCTCGTGGAGAATAGGATGAACCTCGCCCTCATCATCGGCCGGCGCCCCGAGCGGTTGCGGGAAATCGCCGAACGGTTGGAAGGTCTGGGCCTCGCAGCCGATACCTGCGCGGACAGCGCGGCGCTGTCCGGATACGCGGCCGAGCCGCGAGTGGTCCTCTGGGACGACGACGCCTGGGACGTACCCGGCCAGCCATTGCCGGCGGCAGTCGCGGCCGCGCCGATCCGACTGAGGATTTCAGCTTCCGGCACCACCGCTCCCGGCATCGACGAGGTCGTCGTGCCGGGAGCGACCGAAGCGGCGTTGTCGCGCGCCCTGCTGGAGGCTGGCTACGTTCTGCCAGACGATGCCGAATGCGCCGCCATACGCCAGACCTTGCATGACCTGGTCGACGGCGATCCCGCCATCGTGGCCGAGTTGATCGATAGCCTTCTCGACACCGCGCAAGGCGACCTGACCAACTATCGCGCCCGCTGCGCCGAGGCGGATTGGGCCGCCGCCGGCTCGCTGGCGCACCGCATCAAGGGCACGGCGCGCATGGCGGGATGCGCGTCGTTGATCCGGCTGTCAGAACGTATCGAAGCGGCGTCCCGCAATGAAAGCGGCGAAGCCGTCATGCGCCTGAACGTTTTGTTTGAACCGGCGCTTCAGCGCCTTTGCGCGGAACTCAGCCGCTTGCGCCTGGCCCGCTGACCGGCGCCGCCGCCTGCCCCGGGATGCTATCGCGATGCATCAGGGTGGAGATGGCCCGATTCAAGGAATCCAGGTTCACCGGCTTGACCAGGACGTCGTCCATGCCGGCATCCCGCGCACGGTCGATTTCCGCATCGTGCGCGCCCGCCGTATACCCCAGGATCGGCAGTATTGCGTCGGCTCCCCCGCGTTGCCGCAAGGTCCGGGCGAACGTGTAGCCATCCATCACGGGCATGGCGCAGTCGCACACCACGATGTCGAATTGCCTCTGGCCCATGAGTGCCAGCGCTTCCAGCCCGTTGCCGGCGGACGCCACGCGATGGCCCAATTTCTCGAGTTGGCGCCGCAAGAGCAGCACGTTCGACGCCTGGTCATCCACGACCAACACGTCCAGCCCGGTACAGACCGGCGCGGCCCGTGCGACGGGTGCCGCGTCGCTAACGGATTCAGGCTGCGCGGGCGCCACGGGCAGCGACAAACGCACCGACATGGTGGTGCCGACGCCCAGCTTGCTGTCGATCTGTATCGTGCCGCCCATCTTCTTGACCAGACGGTCACATATCGACAAGCCCAGGCCTGTCCCACGGTCCATGGCACGAATCGTCTCCTGGACTTGGACGAACGGCTCCAGCAGCGTATCCAGCGCATCGCTCGGGATGCCGACACCGGTATCGGCGACTTTCAGCACAATCGTCTGGTGGTCCCCTTCCTGCGGCTCGGCTTCCACGTGGACGCATATCGACCCGCGTTCCGTGAAGCGGATCGCGTTCGACACGAAATTGTTCATGATCTGCTTCAGCCGCAACGGATCCACGCAATGCGCGCGCGCCATGTTCTCAGGCCGCCCGATCGTCAAGGTCAAATCCAACCCCTTCGCCACGGCGATCGGCTGGAACACATGCACCACGTCTTCGGTCAATTGGCACAAGTTGGTGGGCTGCGGCAAAAATTGGAACTTGCCGGCCTCCATCTTTGACAAATCCAGCAAGTCTCCGATCAGCGCAAGCAGCGATTGCGATGCGCTATAGGCCGTGCTCAGTTGCAGGCGCTCCTGCTCGGGCAGATCCGCATGCGACAACGTCAGTTCCAGCATGCCCATGATCGCATTCATCGGGGTCCGGATCTCATGGCTGATGGAAGCCAGGAAAGTGGTCTTCGTCCGGTTGGCGCTTTCGGCCCGGTCCCGGGCGACGGCAAGCTCTTTCATGACGCGCTGGCGCTGCGTGATATCCATCCAGCCCCCCACGACGCCGACCACGGCGCCGCTGGCATTGCGCAGCGGCTCGATCCAGTGCTGCACGTCCATCTCCCGGCCGCTGACGCAAACGGTCCGGTCCTTGCCTAACGGCATCCCGGTAGCCATCACTTGACGGTAGTCCTCTTCGATCTCTGCCGACTCCACTTCCCGGACCATCAGTTCCGCAGTGGCGCTTACCGACTTCGTGTGCAGCTGCTTCCTGGAACGGTTCAAAAGGCGTTCGAACGCGCTATTGCAGGCCAGGAACTTGAGGTCGTTGCCACGCAGGACGATAGGTTGGGGAATGGCGTCAAGCACGCCGGTCTGAAACGCCACCAGATCCTTCAGGCGCTCTTCCGCACGTTTGTGTTGCTCGTTTTTCCGGCCCAGAAGCAGCAGCGCTACCAACGCGGCCAAAAAGCCTGTCAGACAGACCCACGAAACCAGCCCCCCCGACAGGTCCGCCAGCACACCGGTCCGTGCGGACAGGACCACATACACGGGGATTGCGCAGACCGCCGCGACCTTACCCACCCTCACGGGGAGACTGGCCTCGGAAATTCGGAGCGAATGCAGGAGTGAGACAGGATCCATGATCAGATTGTCTAAATGAGAATAGGCACAGAGACAATCTAGAGCCTTCCCTCTCGATCGGAATGTGGAAATTTCTGAATCTCAGGTAGAAATTTCCCCCCCGCACTGACGTCGAGAATGTGAAATCTCCTACATGTTCCACCGCTAGGAATGGATAGAGTCCGCGCATCCATCCCCTTTTCCTCGGAGACATGTGAAATGGCTGGCCAGGCGGACATCGACAACATCGCCCAGATCGGCGAACGCGGCCTCATCGACATGCTATGGGACCCCATGCAGTTCCACCTGGTGTTCCAGCCTCAGGTCAATCTGGCCACCGGCGCCATCGAATCGGCCGAGGCGCTTGCCCGCTGGCATCACCCCGCATGGGGCCTGGTGCCGACCTGCCGCTTGATCCAGGCGATCAGCGACCTGCGGCTGCAAAGCGCCTTGTTCAAACGGGTAGCTGAACTGGTCCTGGACGCGGCAAAGACGCTGAATGACGCAGGCACGCCCCTGCCCCTGGCAATCAATGCCTGCGCCACCACCCTGGCCGATTCCGGCAATGCGGATTTCCTGCATGACGAAGCCTTGCGGCGCGGTGTCGCGCTATCGCTCGTGAAGATCGAATTGACGGAAGACGCGCCGGCCGTCGACCTCGCGGCGCTGAAGCGCTCATTGGCCCGGTTGAAACAATGGGGCTGCGAAATATCCATGGACGACTTCGGAGCGGGGTACGCCAACCTCGGCATGCTCATCGACCTGACCATCGACGAACTCAAACTGGACAAGACGTTCACCGCCAGCGTGGAAACAAGCCGCGTCGCCCGGCAATCCGTGCAGTTCGCGTTGGCGCTGGCCGGCGAAATGGGGTGGCGCGTGGTGGCCGAGGGCATTTCCAGCGCGCTGGAACTGCGCAGGATGCGCGCGCTGGGATGCCGTCACGGGCAGGGGTTTCATCTGGGCGTCCCGATGGAACTGGGCCAGTTGATCACCCGTGCCAGGATTCCCGGTAGATGATGTTTCCTGCCATGATCGAATCGATCATGATGGCCAGATCGTTCTTGCTGCGATAGGTCAAGGCGTCGATGACGCCGTGGGCGCCGGATTGCAGGATCAACCGGCCGAAATCATCCCATTCCCCCAAGACCCTGACGGCGATCTTCGCGTCGGGGAACATTGCCCGCACGCGCGCCGTGGCCGCCAGGCATTTGGTCTTGCTGACCGTAACGTCCAGCAGCACCAGCTCCGGCTGCTTCGCGTAGCTGTCCAGCTCGAAGAACCGAAGATCGGATGCGTCCAACACCCAAAGGGCGGAGTCCGGATACTGCTGCAAATGCCGATGAAAGGCGCCGTAGTTCGCCAGGCTATCTGAAATTATCAATGCACGCGCCACCATGTCTGTGCCCTCCCTTCTGCTGCCGCAACACCAGGACCGCGAACACCGCCTCCCGATGGTCAAGTCTGCAACAGTTGAGCTTCAAATCACCTGTCGAAATTTCCCAATATTCTGAAGAAAATTCTTAGCTTTCCCGCAAGGTCCGATGCACGTTTTCGTGCATTCGCGTTCGGAATCTTCCTCAGCGTGGCTGTGATGTTTCCTACACCCCAGGAATCGCCCGGCATACATACTCCGCCGGACACGATTTGCACGCTCGACGCCCGCTTCTGCGGAGATCCCACCATGGCCGCTTCTGAAATCATGATGTTCAGCCTCTTCCCGAAGAGCGGGCGCAGCTTCGCCGTCCACAACGCCCCGCATGCCTTGCGACAGATTCCGGTGTTGACGTCGGCCAATTCCCATCGCGTGCGCAGCTCGGGATCGGCGCTTCCGCCTCCCGTGCTGGAAATGGTGACCGAACGCCACTTCAGCGCATTGCGGGCATGGCGCACCCATCGCGGCCTTTCCTTGTCCTCTTTGCAGCAACGCACGCACATGCTCAACCCGACGCTATTGGCGCTGGACCGCGGCGACGTGGAACTGTGCCAATGGACCGTCGAACTCTTTGCCAAAGCCCTGCGCGTCGATGCGGCATTGCTCTTGGCGACACAGACGCTATTGGCCCAGACACTCGCCGCAGTCACGCCCATTCGGAAATTTCCGGCCTCCGGTTCATCTGATTCCTAACCTCAGAACAGGTCAGCAGTTTCATCCTTGCATTAACGCGTCGACACGTACTGGCTGAGGCCGGACCGGAGGCGCAACCCGCAGGAATGATTGCCTGAGCCACTGTACTGAGAGTTGAAAATGAATAAGGTCTATAAGTGCATATTTAACGAGGCTACCGGCCAGTGGGTCGTGGCATCCGAGCTTGCCAAGGGCAAGAAAAAGCGCTCGACTCGCCTGCTGGCCGGTGTGATTGGCGCACTGATCGCCTCCACCGCCGCCGCCCAAACGCACTATTACAGCGTGAACGACAACGGTACCCCGGCAGCCAACTATGCCAACGACGGCGCGACCGGCACCAATGCCGTCAACGTCGCGCAGTTGAGACAAGTGGCAGACGCCTCCACGACGATCGGCGACAGTATCGAGAACGTCTACAACACCGGCACCAAGTATTTCCACGCCAACTCCACCGGCGCCGACGCCCAGGCCACCGGCCAGGATGCGATCGCCATCGGCACGGGCGCCGTCGCCAACAGCCCGGGCTCACTGGCCGCCGGCGTCGACAGCGAATCATCGAATACCGACAGCGTCGCCATCGGCACGCTCAGCCGCGCGCAAGGCGACTCAAGCGCCGCCATTGGCGTTGGCAGCAAAGCCAAGGGCGATTTCGCCGTGGCGCTGGGCGGCATCAGCGAAGCATCGGGTGACTCCAGCGTCGCGATCGGCTTGGCTGCCCGTGCGACCGCCGACAATAGCGTCGCGCTAGGTGCCGGTTCCGTCGCCTCGGGCGCTACGTTGAACAACGACGCCTATCTCGTCGGCGGCAAAGCGACGGGTGAAGTGAACGTGGGCAACCGCCGCATCACCGGTTTGTCGGCCGGCGCGGAAGATTCCGACGCCGTCAACGTCGCGCAGTTGAAACAAGTGGCCACCGACTCCACGACGATCAGCGACCGTATCGAGAACGTCTACAACACGGGCATCAAGTATTTCCACGCCAACTCCACCGGCGCCGACTCCCAGGCCGCCGGCCAGGATGCGGTCGCCATCGGCACGGGCGCCATCGCCAACGGCCCAGGCTCGATCGCGGCCGGCATCAACAGCGAATCGTCGAACACCGACAGCGTCGCCATCGGCACGCTCAGCAAGGCCAAGGGCGATTCGAGCGTGGCCATCGGCGTCAACAACAAAGCCACGGGCGATTTCTCCGTGGCGCTGGGCAGCATCAGCGAAGCATCGGGTGACTCCAGCGTCGCCATCGGCCTGGCCGCCCGCGCCACCGCCGACAACAGTGTTGCGCTGGGCGCCGGTTCCGTCGCCTCGGGCGCTACGTTGAACAACGACGCCTATCTCGTCGGCGGCAAAGCCACCGGTGAAGTGAACGTGGGCAACCGCCGCATCACCGGTTTGTCGGCTGGTGCGGAAGACTCCGACGCCGTCAATGTCGCCCAGTTGAAAAAAGTGACCACCGACTCCACGGCGATCGGCGACCGCATCGAAAACGTCTACAACACGGGCACCAAGTATTTCCACGCCAACTCCACCGGCGCCGACTCCCAGGCCGCCGGCCAGGATGCAGTCGCCATCGGCACGGGCGCCGTCGCCAACGGCCCAGGCTCGATCGCGGCCGGCATCAACAGCGAATCGTCGAACACCGACAGCGTCGCCATCGGCACGCTCAGCAAGGCCAAGGGCGATTCGAGCGTGGCCATCGGCGTCAACAACAAAGCCACGGGTAATTTCTCCGTGGCGCTGGGTGGCATCAGCGAAGCATCGGGTGACTCCAGCGTCGCGATCGGTCTCGCCGCCCGGGCGACCACCGCCAACAGCGTCGCGCTGGGCGCCAACAGCATCGCAAACGCAAGCCTGATCTCGGCCGCCTACAACCCGAACCCGCTGTTCATGCTGGCGGGCCTGACCCCGGTCGGCGAAGTCTCTGTCGGTTCGGCCGGCAGTGAACGACGCATCACCAACGTCGCTGCCGGCTCCGCCGACACCGACGCGGTCAACGTCAGCCAGTTGCGGTCCGCAGTCAGCGCCATTCCGACGACTCCCGCGGCCAATGACCGCGCGGTGAAGTACGACGGTGCCACCGGCTCGTCCAAGGACAAGGTCACGCTGGAAGGCGCCGCCTCGACGGACGGCGGAAAGACCGGCGGCACGACGATCACCAACGTCAGCCAGGGCGTGCTTTCCAAGACCAGTACCGACGCCGTCAACGGCAGCCAGCTTTTCGAGACCAACCAAAAGGTCGAGAACATCGATGGCCGCGTGACCAATATCGAAAACACGTTCATCTCGAACATCAACGATCTGGAGAACGGCTCGCGCTACTTTAAGGCGGACGGCACCAACACGGACGCCGACAAGGCGACCGTGCAGGCCGGCACCAACGGCGTCGCATCCGGCGCCAACGCGAACGTCACCGCGAAGAACGGTGTGGCCATCGGCAACAGCGCCGTGTCTTCGGCGGAAGAAACCGTCGCCGTCGGCGCAAATGCCAAAGCGTCCGCGTCCGGGGCAACCGCCACGGGCAGCGGCGCGCGCGCCTCGGGCAAGAAGAGCGTCGCAACGGGACAGAACGCCAACGCCAGCGCGAACAACTCGGTCGCAGTCGGCGCCGGCGCGCAGGCGTCGCACACCAACAGCGTGGCGTTGGGGGCGGATTCCGCGACCAACCGCGACAACTCCGTGTCGGTGGGTTACGCCGGCGGCGAACGCCAGATCACGAACATGGCGGCAGGCACGGCCCCGACCGACGGGGTCAACGTTTCGCAGTTGAACGACGCCAAGAACGACGTCATCAACTACACGAATGGAAAGCTGAGCAACCTGCGCAACGATGCCAACGCGGGCACGGCATCCGCGATGGCCATGGCGGCGCTGCCGCAAGCGACTCTACCGGGCAAGGGCATGTTCTCGCTTGGCGGCGGTACGTACGGCGGCCAAAGCGGCATGGCAGTCGGTGTTTCCGGCATGTCCGAAAGCGGCAAGTGGGTCTTCAAGGCAAACGCCACCACCAATACCCGGGGCGAGGTAGGCGCCGGCGTGGGCGTGGGCTTCCACTGGTAATCCACTCGTCGCCAATCCTCCCTGCGGCCGCCCCGGCCGCAGGCAAATCCTCTCTGGTTGAATGATCATGAAGACAAACAAAATTTGGACGGCCCGGGCCCTTGTGATCTCCGCCCTGATGCTCTTGCAGGCATGTTCCTTCGCGTCCGTCGGGACGGACGCGGCCGCGCTAGCCAGCTTTCCAGCACCGGAAAAGGCCTGGCCGCGGGAAGGGGCCTACCCCAACCCCGATAATCTCCGGATGTTGAAGCAGGGGATGACCAAAGACCAGTTGTACGGCCTGTTGGGCATGCCCCATTTCAATGAGGGGTTCTTCTACGTTCGGGAATGGAACTATCTCTTCCAGGTCAGCACTAGCGGCACGCCGTCGGCAAACGTCGGCGCCTGTCAATTGAAAATCAAATTCGATCAGGACATGCGAGCCGCCTCTTATCAATGGAAGCCGGAAAACTGCGCGGGACCAGAACCTGCGCTCCTGCGCGCTCACGCCCCGGCCGTCCAACGTCCCGAACACACCCTGCAGATCCCGGCACGCTGAGGGAAGGCGCCGCCAAGCCGCCATTCGGAAGCGGTATCATGACGCCACCCTAAATCACCGGATCCGTAGTCGTGACAAAACCCGCATTGCTGCTGGCGCTGGCCATCGTGTTGGCCGGCTGCTCCAAAGAAGAATCGCCTTGGACTCGCCTGCAAGCAGCGACGCCGCAATTGACGGTGGCGGCCAATACCCCGGACGCCGCCGTGAAATCCTGGTGGCATGTCCGCGACGAAGAAGCACGGTACGCGGTCACCGTCTGCAAGGAATCGGCCGAGTTGTACCGCCCGTTCCGCGCCGCCCGCGACAGCTTGTCGACGCAAGGGCTTCAGGCCAATCTGGCTGCCAACGACCAATGCGACCCGGAAAGCTACGAACGGGAAATCGTCAATGTCGATGTCCAATCCGACACCCGCGCGCTGGTCGTCGCCCACATCCGGAATGCCAAGCCGCCCACCCCAGGCTACGTCATGAACATCGACGAACGGGACAAGAAAGAACGCGGCGTGCGGATGCAGTACCTGCTTGAACGCGCCGACAACACGCAGGCCTGGAAAGTCACCCAGGTGTACGGCCAGAATCGGTACTGCACGGTCGCCCCGGTGAACGGATGGTGTCCGCTATACAACCAGAGCCCGGGCTCCGCCCATACCTACGTCTTCGAATCTGCTCAGTAGGCATGAACCACTGGGCAACGACGAGCCGGCACAAACGGCTTGTCATTGATGGGCCGGGGCGACGGGATCAGTTCACCGTGACGCCCGCCTCGCGCACCACATCCCCCCAAAGCGTGATTTCCTTCACGATCTGGTCACGGAAGTCCTGCGGGCTGCCCGGTGCGGCCGCCTCGCCCGTCGCCTTCAGCCGGTCCGCCATCTCGGGCAGCACGACCGCGGCATTGATCGCCGCATTGAGTTTGGCCTGGATCGCGGGCGGCAAGTCCTTAGGCGCGATGATGCCGTACCAGACCGTCACGTCATACGGCACCCCCGCCTCGCGCACCGTCGGGATGTCCGGCGCCGACGACACGCGTTGCGGCAGCGTCACGGCCAGCACCTTCAGGCGCTTGTCCGCCCGATAGGGCAGCGTGGAACCCGCCGTCGTCAACATCGCGTCGACCTGGCCGGAGACCGTATCGGTCAGCGCCGGCGCCGAGCCCTTGTACGGCACGTGGATCATGGAAATCCCCGCCGTCTTCAGGAAGGCCTCCGTCGCCAGATGCGAAATGCCGCCGGTGCCCGACGACGCATACGTCAGCACGCCCGGCTTTTTCTTGGCCAGGGCGACGAGGTCCGCCAAGGTCTCCACCGGCACCTTGGGATTGACCGAAACGAAGAACGGGGCACGCGCAATCATCCCGATTGGCGTCATGTCGCCTACCGGATCGAACGGCAATTTATACAGGCTGGGGTTGACCGAATAGCTATTCGAAATCAAGGTCAAGGTATAGCCGTCCGGAGCGGCCCGCAGGCCCTGCTCCACCCCCAGCTTGCCGCCGGCGCCAGGACGGTTTTCGACCACCACGGGCTGCTTCAGCCCATCGGACAGCAACTGCCCCAGCAGACGCGCGATCCCGTCGTTGCCGCCCCCGGCCGCGAACGGCACGATCAACTTGATCGGCTGCGACGGGTAGTCGTCGGCATGCGCAGCCTGGCCTGCCGTCAAGCCAAGCGCCAGCGCGGCGGGCAGCAACGCCCGCCCGACTTTGCGGCATGCCGCGTACATCCCGAATTGCTCTGCCATCCCTCTCTCCTCGTTGACGATTCGCGCATCGAACGGCGCGAATTTATTAGGTATCGGCGCGGAAAAACGCCACACAATTGGGCGCTGTGCGCGAGACGCCCAAGGCACCTCGCGAGCGCGGTTGCGCCTAGCGTCGCGAAGTATGCCTTATCCGGTACCGGTCCACTGCCGGCGCCCGCCACACAGGGAAAACCCGTTAACGCACCCGTTCCCCGCAGCCCCTTGTAGACGCGTCGGGGCAGCGGGATTAGAATTCGCGACCGTTGCCCTTAGACCGATGATTCACCGACCACAGCGTCCGGCGATCGCCTTTGGAGTATCAATTACCGGTATCGCCATCTGTGACGAAAAACAGGCCGCTGAAACACGAAATTTCCGCATGGACGCAGTCGGTATCGGATGACCGCCTGCCGTCAATCAAGCGCGTTGGTGTGCAGAGGGTTTCCGGGCGTAATATCTCTCTCACACACATAGGCAGGCAATATGGAACGGACGACTTTGGATGCTTGTACGCCAAGTAATCTCGCTATCTATATTTCCGGGGGGATTGGTGACGGCATCCTCAATATGGTTTTTGTGCGAGCCTTGGCCGAGCACATAGGGACGCCCGTCACGCTTCTCATGACGCAACCCGGTTCGTCGCTGGCGCTATTTCGGGCCCAACCTTATGTAAAAGAAGTCGTCCAACTGCGAGAAATCAGCAAGTTGGAGGGTCGGACACGCGTCGCGCGTATCAGCGACGTGTTGGCGGCGGGATCTTACGACGCGCTTTTCCTGTTTACATTCCGCTCGCATGTCGCGGCGGCTGCCAGCCGTGCTGGCATACCGCAGCGCGTGGGCTTCCTGCGCTGGCATCACCCGCATTATTCGCGTTGGCTGACCGACCAGATTTGGGTTCGGCGCAAGGGAACGCCGCATCCCGATACGCATACCTGGCTGCCGGCGATGTTGCGCAAGGTGGGCTGCCCCTATGAAGCGCGCTATCCCTCGCTTGAGATCGCCCCGCATGCCCTTGATGTCGCCCAGCAACTCACGCAGGGTTTGCCGCGGATGGTCGGCTTTGGCTTGAACGCCTCTGCGCCAAACCGGCGCTATTCTGCTCAGGCCTATGCGCAGGTCGCGCGTATCTTGCACGAACGCGACCCTGGCCTGGCATTTCTACTCTGTGGTGCCAGCGATGTACGGCACATCGCGCAGGAGCTTCGCGACGCATTGCCGTCATGGATCCGTATTCTTGACATCACGGAAGGCAATACGGACATCTGCGTCAGCCAAGCGCTGATCGCACGCACTTTGGCCTTTGCGACAAACGACAGCATGGGCATGCATATCGCCATCGCCCATGGCGTCCCGACGGTCGGACTGTTCGGATGCAGCCCGGTCATGCGTTACGCGCCCTGTTTGCATCCTCTTGAACCGTCTGGCAGCCCAGGCATGGACGGCATCTCGCCATCCGTCGTGGCCGATGCGATCTGGAGCCGGTTGCCCGGCGCGATCAAAATGGAGACGATCACCCCTTGATAGCGCAAAAGATAAAGGCCGTTAGTGAGTGCACTCACTAACGGCCTTTCTCATTGGGTCTTACATTGGTCTTGCAATTTTTGGTCGGGGCGGTGGGATTCGAACTCACGACCCTCTGCTCCCAAAGCAGATGCGCTACCAGGCTGCGCTACGCCCCGAAGGGTGGCAACTATACCAGAATCCCGCCCTGCCCGGGAGGGCCCTCCACCGATGCGAGCCAATGTCCGTCGCCTTCCGGCTATCTCCTGATTGACACCTATATAGTTCAAGCCTAAATTATTTACGGCTGCCGACGCATGACGGGCAGCCGCCTTCGGGCAAAAACACGCATAGACACTCATCGGGAAATACATGGCAAACGCCTCCACTCCATCCGCCTGGGCCGCGCCCCGGCGGACCACCTGCACCGTGCTGTTCGTCTGCTGGCTGGCCATCCTGTTCGAAGGCTACGACGTGGGCGTGATGGGAGCGGTGCTGCCCGCCTTGGCCGACGACAAGAACTGGAACCTGTCGCCCATACAGCTCGGCATGCTGGGCAGCTACGCGCTGGCGGGCATGTTCGTGGGGTCATTCGCCGTCGGCACGCTAAGCGACCTGCTGGGGCGCCGGCGCATGCTGCTGGCCTGCGTCAGCCTGTTTTCGCTGACGATGATCGGCGCGGCCTGGGCACCCACGCCCGCGTGGTTCGCGACCTTCCGCTTCATCGGCGGGCTGGGGCTGGGCGGCGTGATCCCTGTCGCCGCCGCGCTGACCATCGAATATTCCCCGCCGGCAAAGCGAGGCTTCAACTATGGCGTGATGTATTCGGGCTATTCACTGGGCATCCTGTGTTCGGCCGCGGTGGCGATGGCCCTGCTTAGCCATTGGGGCTGGCGCTCGGTGATCGCCGTGGGCGCCCTGCCCTTGCTGCTGGTGCCGCTGCTGGCGCGGCTGCTGCCCGAATCGCTGGAGTACCTGCTGGCCAAGGGCGACGAGGCCGGTGCGCGCGCGCAGGCGCAGCGCCTGGGCATCGTATCGCTGGACCCGTTCCGGCCTCGTGAAGTCTCGGGCGACAAGGCCACCTGGCGCGACGTGATGGCGGCCGTGTTCTCGCCCCGCCACCTGCGCGCCACGCTGTGCTTCTGGGGCGCGCTGTTCCTGGGCATGATGCTGGTCTATGGGCTGAATACGTGGCTGCCGCAGATCATGCGCAAGAACGGCTATGACCTGGGGTCCAGCCTGTCCTTCCTGCTGGTGTTCAGCCTGGCGTCCGCCATCGGCGGCCTGGTGCTGGGCCAGTTCGCCGACAAGACCGAACCGCGCAAGATCGTCGCGCTGTTCTTTCTGATCGGGGCCGTGGGCATCTACTGCCTGACCTACAACAATCCGCTGATCGTGAACTACCTGTGGGTGGCGCTGGCTGGCGTGGGCAGCATTTCTTCGTCGCTGATCCTGACGGGCTATCTCGCCGGCTACTACCCGGCGCACGCCCGCGGTGCGGCGACCGGCTGGGCGCTGTCGTTCGCCCGCATCGGCGCCATGAGCGGCCCGATCGTCGGCGGCTATCTGGCCGGCCTGCAACTGCCACTGGCGTGGAATTTCATCGCCTTCTCGTGCGCGGCGGTGCTGGCCGCGGTCTTCGTGGTCTTGATCCCCGGCCGTTACGCCGGCAATCCGGCGACGGAGCCTGCCAAGGGCACCGCAGCAGCCTTGCAGCGTTCCTGATTCCGCTAGACCCAATGCGAAAACGGCGCGCCCATCAGGCGCGCCGTTTTCGCATCAGGGAACGATCCGCGATGCGATCAGCCGAAACGGCCCGTGATGTAGTCTTCGGTTTCCTTGCGCGACGGCTTCACGAAGATCTGGTCGGTCTGGCCGAATTCCATCAGCTCGCCCAAATACATGTAGGCGGTGTAGTCCGAGCAACGGGCTGCCTGCTGCATGTTGTGCGTCACGATCACGACCGTGTAGTCGTTCTTCAGTTCAGCGATCAGCTCTTCGATCTTGGCGGTGGAAATCGGATCCAGCGCCGAGCAAGGCTCGTCCAGCAGCAGCACTTCCGGTTTGATGGCCACGCCGCGCGCGATGCACAGGCGTTGTTGCTGGCCGCCCGACAGGCTGTTGCCGCTCTGGTGCAGCTTGTCCTTCACTTCGTTCCACAGCGCGGCCTTGCTCAGCGCCCATTCCACGCGCTCGTCCATCTCGCCCTTGGACAGGCGTTCGAACAGGCGCACGCCGAAAGCGATGTTGTCGTAGATGCTCATCGGGAACGGCGTGGGCTTCTGGAACACCATGCCGACCTTGGCGCGGATCAGCGAAATGTCGGTCTTGGTGGTCAGCAGGTTTTCACCGTCCAGCATGATTTCGCCCTCGGCGCGCTGGCCGGGGTACAGCTCGAACATGCGGTTGAACGTGCGCAAAAGCGTCGACTTGCCGCAGCCCGACGGGCCGATGAAGGCGGTGACCTTCTTCTCCTGGATCGACATGTTCACATTGCGGATCGCATGGAACTTGCCGTAGTAGAAGTTCAGGTTCTTGACCTCGATCTTGTTCTTGACGGCGGTAGCGGTGTTTTCCATTTCTTTTCCCTTGGCTCCGGCGCGCCATGCGCGCCGGCACAGCGATCTTTACTTGCGGAACATGTTGCGGGCAAGGATGTTGATGCCCAGCACCAGCAGCGTAATCAGCGTGGCCCCGGCCCAGGCCAGGTCGTTCCAGTCCTTGAAGGGGCTGGCTGCGTATTGGTAGATCACGACCGGCAGGTTGGCCATCGGCGCATTCATGTTGAACGACATGAACTGGTTGGACAGCGCGGTGAACAGCAGCGGCGCGGTCTCGCCCGAGATCCGGGCAATGGCCAGCAGCACGCCGGTGATGATGCCGGTCTTGGCGGCGCGATAGCAAACCAGCGTGATCATGCGCCACTTGGGGCAGCCCAGCGCCGCCGCGGCTTCGCGCAGGCTGTTGGGCACCAGCAGCAGCATGTTGTCAGTCGTGCGCACCACCACCGGAATCACCAGGATCGACAGCGCAAGCGCGCCGGCCCAGCCGGAGTAGTGCCCCACCTGCGCCACATACACGGCGTAGATGAACAGGCCGATGATGATGGACGGGGCCGACAGCAGCACATCGTTCAGGAAGCGCGTCGCAGGCGCCAGCCAGCCGCGCTGGCCGTATTCCGCCAGGTAGGTGCCGGCCAGGATGCCCACCGGCGTGCCGATCAGCGTGCCCACGCCCGCCATCACCACGCTGCCGAAGATCGCGTTGATCAAGCCGCCGGTTTGCCCCGGCGGCGGCGTAATCTCGGTGAACAGCGTGTAGGACAGCGCGGGCGCGCCCTTGGTCAACAGCGTCAGAATGATCCAGAACAGCCAGAACAGGCCGAACCCCAGCGTGCCCAGGGACACCGCCAGCATGATGCGGTTGACCACGCGGCGCCGGCGGTAGATGCCATTCTGCATATTGAGTACGGATACAGCCATGATCTTTTCCTTGTGCTCGCGTCGGGTCAGGTCTTCTTGCCTTCGCCGGCGGACAGGCGAACCAGCAGCACCTTGGCCAGGGCCAGCACGATCGTCGTGATCAGGAACAGGATCAGGCCCAGTTCCAGCAACGCCGACTTCTGGATGCCGCCCGCTTCATTGAATTCATTGGCCAGCGCCGACGCGATCGAGTTGCCCGGCGAGAACAGCGACCCGGACCACTTGAAGGCGTTGCCGATCACGAACGTCACGGCCATCGTCTCGCCCAGCGCACGTCCCAGGCCCAGCATGATGCCGCCGATGACGCCCGACTTGGTGAAGGGCAGCACCACGCGCCACATCACTTCCCAGGTCGTGCTGCCCAGCCCGTAGGCCGATTCCTTCAGCATCGCCGGCACCAGTTCGAACACGTCGCGCATCACCGCCGCGATGAACGGGATGATCATGATCGACAGGATCAGGCCGGCCGTGAAGATGCCGATGCCGAACGGCGGGCCCGCGAAGATGCCGCCGATGATGGGCACGCTGCCCAGGGTGGCGATCAGGAAGGGCTGCACATACTGCTGGAACACCGGCACGAAGACGAACAGGCCCCACATGCCGTAGATGATCGACGGGATCGCCGCCAGCATTTCCACGGCGGTGCCCAACGGGCGGCGCAGCCAGGTCGGCGACAGTTCAGTCAGGAAGATGGCGATGCCGAAGGACACCGGCACCGCGATGATCAGCGCGATGGCCGATGTCAGCAGCGTGCCTATGATCGGCACCACGGCACCATAGTTCTGGTTGACGGGATCCCAGTCGTTCAGCCACAGGAACGACAGGCCGTACTTGGCCAGCGATTCACGGCTGCCGTAAATCAGGGATACGAGAATCGCCGCCAGCAAAATGAACACCAGGAAGGCGAACAGGCGGGTCAGATTCTTGAAAAGCGCATCCATCAGCGCATTTTTATTTTGCTTCATAGGCGAAGGCGTGCCGGTAGTCACGGAGTCCGCCACGCTGGGCGAAAGCGGCACACTATTATCCATTACCGCGCTCATGGATGGACTTTCCTTAGGTAACCTTGGGGGAAACAACGAGGTCTACTTGCGGCAGACCGCCCCGTTCTTCTGCGCACAGAAAGCCAGGGGCGGCTGCTTGATGGGTTGCGCGCTCGGGGAGATCGGCGTTCTTGCCTGGCTCCCCTTGCGCTTCACCCACCTACTTCCAGACGGCCTTGCCGTCGGCAGCCTTCACTTCGCCCCAAGCAGCGCGGATTTCCTTGGTGACGGCTTCCGGCAGCGGCACGTAGTCCATCGTTTCAGCCGACTTGGCGCCATTCTTGAACGCCCAGTCGAAGAATTCCAGCACGGCCTTGCCCTGAGCCGGCTTGTCTTGCGACTTGTGGATCAGGATGAAGGTGGCGGCGGTGACGGGCCACGAATCGGCACCCGGCTCGTCGGTCAGGACCACGCCCATGCCCGGCGCGCTCTTCCAGTCGGCGTTGGCGGCCGCGGCGGCGAATGCCTTCTGCTCGGGCTGGACGAACTTGCCGGCCTTGTTCTGCAGCTGCGTCCAGGCCAGCTTGTTTTGCTTGGCGTAGGCGTATTCCACGTAGCCGATCGAGTTCTTCAGCTGGCCGACGTAGGCGGCGACGCCTTCGTTGCCCTTGCCGCCTTGACCGGTGGGCCACTTGACGGCCTTGCCTTCACCGACTTGCGACTTCCAGTCGGCCGACACCTTGGACAGGTAGTTGGTCCAACCGAACGTGGTGCCCGAGCCGTCCGAACGGTGCACGACGATGATGTCGGCCGAAGGCAGCTTGACGTCGGGGTTCAGCGCCTTGATGGCGGCATCGTCCCACTTCTTGATCTTGCCCAGGAAGATGTCGGCCAGCACGGTGCCGGACAGCTTCAGCTTGCCCGGCTCGACGCCGTCGACGTTCACGACCGCCACGGTACCGCCGATCACGGCCGGGAACTGCAGCAGGCCGTTCTTTTCCAGGTCAGCCGCCTTCATGGGATCGTCCGAGGCGCCGAAATCGACGGTCTTGGCGATGATCTGCTGCTGGCCGCCGCCCGAACCGATCGACTGGTAGTTGACCGCGTTGTTGGTGGCAGCCTTGTAGTCGGACGCCCACTTGGCGTAGATCGGGTACGGGAACGATGCGCCGGCGCCGGTGACATCGGCGGCCTGAACGGCAAAGACGGCGGCGCTCAGCGCGACGCCCAGGGAAACTTGCTTGAAGACACGTTTGAACATCAGGGTTCCTTCTGTGCTCGTTGGAGGAGTCTGGTCAGGCTTTTTCGGTGCCTGTCTTTCAGCGACCCTCGCATCTTAGAAGCCCAACGTGACAAGATAGTGACAGTCACATACGCTTCATGCGACACCGTTTTCACCCCCCGAAAACACTGCGGCCACCCTGGAGACCGGGGCGGCCGCGATATTCAGGGACAATTCCCCGTGTGACAAGCCGGCACCTTACACGCCCAGTTTCTGCATCAGGTACAGGTGCAGGTTGAACGGCTCTCGGCGGCTCTTGACCCGGGCGTAATCGCCATCGGGCTGCTGCTGCCATGCCAATTGGTTATCACGAAGCGCGTAAGTGAACGCTTCGTCGATAACGCGCTTCTTCAAGGTCTTGTCGTAGATCGGAAAGGCGATTTCCACGCGGCGGAAGAAATTGCGGTCCATCCAGTCGGCCGACGACAGGTAGACGGTTTCTTCGCCATCCGCAAAGAAATAGAACACCCGCGAATGCTCCAGGAAGCGGCCCACGATGGAACGCACCCGGATGTTTTCGGACAACCCTGGCACGCCGGCGCGTAGCGCGCATACGCCGCGCACGATCAGGTCGATCTTCACGCCGGCCTGGCTGGCCTTGTAGAGCTCTTCGATGATCTGCTCTTCCAGCAGCGAATTCATCTTGGCCATGATGCGTGCACGCTTGCCCGCCTTGGCCGCCCGGGCCTCGGCGCGGATCAGCGCCACCATGCCGTCATGCATGGTGAAGGGCGACTGCATCAGCGCCTTGAGCGAACGGCGCGCGCCCAGCCCGGTCAATTGCGCGAACACCTTGTCCATGTCCTCGCACAGCTTCGGATCCGCGGTCAGCAGCCCGAAGTCGGTGTACAGCCTGGCCGTGCGGGGGTGGTAATTGCCCGTGCCCAAGTGGGCGTAGCGGCGCAGGCGGCCGTTCTCGCGGCGCAGCACCACCGCCATCTTGGCGTGGGTCTTGTGCGCCACGACCCCGTACACCACGTGCGCACCCACCTCTTCCAGCTTGGACGCCCAGTTGATATTCGTCTGCTCGTCGAAGCGCGCCATCAGCTCCACCACCACCGTCACTTCCTTGCCGGCGCGCGCGGCGGCCAGCAGGATCTTCATCAGCTCGGAATCCTCGCCAGTGCGGTAGATGGTCTGCTTGATGGCCATCACGTCCGGGTCCAGCGCGGCGGCCGTCAGGAAATCGATGACAGGCTGGAACGACTGGTACGGGTGGTGCAGCAGCCGGTCCTGCTCGGCCACGGCCTCGAACAGCTCGGACGGCTTGTCGCCCACGCGGTCGAAGGGCGCAGGCACCGGCGCGCGGTAATCGGGGAACAGCAGGTCGGGCCGCAGATCCGAATTGCACAACTGCATCAGGCGCGACAGGTTCACTGGCCCCGGCACGCGGTAGGTGTCCTGCGCGGTCAGCGAAAACTCCCGTTGCAGGAAGGTTTCCAGCTCGACGGGCGTCAGCTTGTCGATTTCCAGCCGCACCGCGGCGCCGAAGTTGCGCTGCGACAATTCGCCCTGCAGCGCATGGCGCAGATTGGTGACTTCTTCCTCGTCCACGAACAGGTCGCTGTTGCGCGTGACCCGCCATTGGTAGCAGCCCAGCATCTCCAGCCCCGGGAAGAGCTCGCCCACGAAGGCGCGCAGCAGGGACGTCAGCAGGATGAACCCTTCGGGGTGGCCCGACAGCTCGGGCGGCATCTTGATCAGGCGCGGCAGCGCGCGCGGCGCTTGCACGACGGCGATCGACGCCTGGCGGCCGAAGGCGTCGGCCCCGGCCAGCGACACGATGAAATTCAGGCTCTTGTTGTAGACCCGGGGAAACGGGTGCGCCGGATCCAGCCCGATCGGGGTCAAGAGCGGCATCACGTCGCGGTTGAACACGTCGCGCGCCCACTCCTGCTGCTCGGGGTTCCATTCGGACGCGTGATGCAGGGTGATGCCCTCGGACTGCATGGCAGGCAGGATCTCGTCGTTCAGCAGGTTGTACTGGCGCGCCACCAGGGCGTGCACGGCTTGCTGGACGTTTTCGAACGCCTGGTCCGGCGTCATCCCGTCCGGGCCGACCAGATTGGGCGACTGGCGTTGCTGCTCTTTCAGACTGGAGATCCGGATTTCAAAGAACTCGTCCAGATTGGAACTGACGATACATACGTACCGCAGCCGTTCCAGCAACGGCGTCTTCGGATTTTCCGCCATCGCCAGCACACGGTCGTTGAATTTGAGCAGCGACAACTCGCGATTCATGAGCAAGGGCTCGCCAGGCGGGCGTGTGGGCATACCGGATTCCATACGTAGAGGGAGCGTGGAGTTTTACTGCAAATAAGTGACGGTTCTATGACACCGCGCCAAATCCGTAGCGTACGCCAAAATCGGGACATATAGCGCGCGCCCGTTTTCTCTCAAGCCCCTGTTCCATAAGCGAAAACCCGTACCTCAGGGCATTGTCATATGGGGTCTCTATAATCAGGCCACCTCAAAGCCAATATTACGAGCCGCATGGATCAACTTCTGGCCGCGGTGGACCTCGGGTCCAACAGCTTCCGCCTCTCCATCGGACGCATCGTTCAACAGGACGGTACGCCCCAGATCTATCAGATCGATCGCCTCAAGGAAACCGTCCGGCTTGCCGCCGGCCTGGACGCCGAAAAGCGTCTTGGCGACGACGCCATCGAGCGCGCCATCGCCGTCCTGGAACGCTTTGGCGACCGCCTGCGCAGCTTCCATCCCAACCGCGTCCGCGCGGTCGCGACCAATACCTTCCGAGTCGCCCGCAACACGCGGGACTTCCTGCCCCGCGCCGAAGCCGCGTTGGGCTTTCCCATCGAAGTCATCGCCGGCCGCGAAGAGGCCCGCCTGATCTTCTCGGGCGTGGTCCACACCCTGCCGCCGTCGCCCAACAAGCGGCTGGTCATCGACATCGGCGGCGGCTCCACCGAAGTCATCATCGGCAAAGGCCACGAACCCGGCCTGATGTCGTCGCTGTACATGGGTTGCGTCAGCTACAGCCGCCAGTTCTTCTCGGACGGCGTGGTGGACGCCCACCAGATGAAGCAGGCCGAACTGGCTGCCCGTCGCGAAATCGAAGTCATCGCCAAGCAGTACCGCAAGATGGGCTGGAAAGAGGCCTATGGCTCCTCCGGTACCGCCAAGGCGCTCTTCGCGATCCTGACGGAAGGCGGCTTCTCCGACCGCGGCATCACCCGCACGGGCCTGGCCAAGCTGAAAGACCGCATCGTGCGTTCCGGCCGGGTCATCCCGTCCGAACTGCCCGGCATCAAGATCGAGCGTTCGGACGTGCTGCCCGGCGGCCTGGCCATCATGAGCGCGCTGTTCGATGAACTGGGCATCGAGGTCATGCATACCGGCGACGGCGCGCTGCGCCTGGGCGTGCTGTACGACCTGCTGGGCCGCGACGATGAACACGACAAGCGCGATGAATCGGTGCGCCAGTTCATGAAGCGCTACCACGTGGACCTGAACCAGGCCCGCCGCGTGCGCCACGCCGCGCTGACACTGTTCGACGCCATGTTCCCCGAAGGCCAGGAACGGGCCGAACTGCGCCCGGCGCTGGGTTGGGCGGCCGACTTGCACGAAGTGGGCCTGTCCATCGCGCACAACGCGTATCACAAGCACACCGCCTACGTGCTGGAAAACGCCGACATGCCGGGCTTCTCTCGCGCCGACCAGCAATTGCTGGCACTGCTGGCACTGGGCCATCAAGGCAAGCTGACCAAGCTGGAACCGCTGATCCGCACGCGTCCGCAATGGAAGGCCATCCTTAGCCTGCGCCTGGCCGTCCTGCTGTTCCGCCGCCGCGGCGAGATCGAACCGCTGCCGCTGACGGCCTCGGTCCGCGACAACTCCATCGTCGTGCGCGTCAACCGCGAATGGCTGGCCCAGCACCCCTTGAGCGACTTCACGCTGCGCGCGGAAGAAGCGGAATGGAACAAGGTGGGGTTTTCGTTCGAATTGCTGGAATTCTGACATCCGCGCGCTGAATGGGCGCGAACAAGACAACGGGCGATGGCTGCACAGCCATCGCCCGTTTTTTCTTTAGAACGGCGACAGGTCCGTCTCGCGGTGAAGCTGCTTGAGCTCCATGCGCAAGGGCCGCGTGGCCCGCCGTATCAATCTGATCTTCATCCGGCGGATCAGGCGGCGCATGATGATCAGCGCTGGCCGTTGATGGCCGCAGGTTGATCCAGACCGAAGTGACGGCGGTAGCGCTCGTCCATGCGGTCCATTTTCAGCAGCACCGGGAAGTCCGCGGCATTGAAATCCGGGTCCCAGGCGGGTTCACCGCACACCTTGGCGCCCAGCTTCAGGTAGCCCTTGATCAGCGGCGGCACGCGGGCCGGCAGCGTGCTGTTCAGCTTTTCCACCGGATACCGGTGCAGCGGCACCACGCGGGGCTCGCTTTCCAGCGGCAGGTGCTTGGAAATCGTGCGCCAGACTTCCGCCGCGGTGACGCCGTCGTCGCGCAGGCTGACGCTTGCGCAGCCCAGCACGTATTCGTAACCGCCGCGGCGCAGGTACTCGGCCAGGCCGGACCACAGCAGCATGATGACCGCGCCGTTGCGGTAGTCGGCATGCGTGCAAGAGCGGCCGACTTCGACCAGGTTATCGCGGATCGCGCCCAGGCCGGATAGATCGAATTCGGATTGCGAGTAGTAACCGCCCGCCTCCCGCGCCTTTTCGGGCGTCAGGATCCGGTACGTGCCGACGATGCGGCCCGTATCCATTTCGCGGACCATCAGGTGTTCGCAGAAGGGATCGAAACGATCATGTTCGATGCCGTCTTGGGCGTCAGGAAACACGACCCCCATATCCTCAGTGAAGACGTCGTAGCGCAGACGCTGAATCTGCTCGATTTCTTCAGCCGTGCGCGCCAGTCCGACCGCCAGCACCTTCGGGGCGGCGCCCGTGAACGGTTCGGCGGGATTACGGGTAGGGTTGATGCGTGCTAGTTCCAGCATTGCGCGAAGCTCCTAGAGAGTCCGGTCAGTTTGGACGCCCTGTATGTCAAAGACTTGACCAATATGTTACGTGACTATGAAGTTTAGATCGGGGGAGATAGGTCAAATTTAGGCAAATCTAGACAAAACTTCACAATTGAATACGGACCCCGAATGTAGAAAAGCCACCCCCGCTGACGGTGGGTGGCTTTCATCACACTCGGCTCGCCGCGCCTACAGGAGGCTGGCGGCAAGCTTCTCGGCGCAAGAGACGGCAAGGGACTCATCTTCGGCTTCGACCATCAGCCGAAGCTTAGGTTCAGTGCCCGACGCGCGGATCAGAATACGGCCCCGGCCGTTCAGCTCGGCTTCGACGGCCTTGCGCGCGGCGGTCAGGCCGGCATGGGTCTTCCAGTCCTGGCCCGGGGCCAACGGCACATTGATCATCTTCTGCGGATACATGCGCAGATCGCCCACCCATGCCGCCATCGACACGTTGTTGCGGCGCAGCGCCGTCAATACCTGCAGGGCGGCGATGATGCCGTCGCCGGTGGAATGGCAATCCAGGCACAGCAGGTGGCCGGAGCTTTCGCCGCCGTACAGCCAGCCGCGCGACTGCATCTGCTCCAGCACGTAGCGGTCGCCCACGTTGGCGCGCTCGAAGCCCACGCCCAGGCGTTCCATTTCGCGTTCGAAGCCGAAGTTGGTCATCAGCGTGCCGACCACGCCGTCCACCTTGTTGCGCTGCATGCGTTCGCGGACGATGGCATACAGCAGTTCGTCGCCGTTGTAGATGCGGCCTTCGCTATCCACCACCTGCAAGCGGTCGGCGTCGCCATCCAGCGCGATGCCCAACTGCGCGCCGCGGGCGCGCACTTCCTTGACCAGCATCTCGGGGTGCAAGGCGCCCACGCCCTTGTTGATGTTGAAGCCGTCCGGATGGACGCCGATGGCATGCACCTCGGCGCCCAATTCGCGGAACACGTGCGGCGCGATGTTGTAGGCGGCGCCGTGCGCGGCGTCCACCACGATCGTCATGCCGTTCAGGTCAAGGTCGTTGGGGAACGTGCTCTTGCAGAATTCGATGTACCGGCCCTGCGCATCAGACATGCGGCGCGCGCGGCCCAGGCCTTCGGATGCGACGCAGCCCAGCGGTTCATCCAGGGCGGCTTCGATATCGGACTCGATCTCATCGGGCAGCTTCATGCCTTGCGCCGAGAAGAACTTGATGCCGTTGTCTTGGTACGGATTATGCGAGGCGCTGATGACGATGCCCGCCACCAGGCGCAATGCCCGGGTCAGGTAGGCCACGGCCGGCGTCGGGATGGGGCCGGCCAGCAGCACATCGATGCCCGCGGCCGACAAACCGGCTTCCAGGGCGGATTCCAGCATGTAGCCCGAAATGCGGGTGTCCTTGCCAATCACGACCTGCGGGCGGCTGCCGCCGCGCACCGCGTGTTCGCGAGCCAGCACACGGCCAGCCGCATAGCCCAGGCGCAGGGCGAATTCGGCGTTGATCACCGGACCGCCGACTTCGCCGCGCACGCCATCGGTACCAAAATACTTGCGTCGAATCATGAACTGATTGCTCCTTGTTCGGCCGCGTGCCATACCTTGAGGGCATCCACGGTAGCGGCGACATCGTGCACGCGCACGATGGAAGCCCCCCGGGATACACAGGCAAGGGCAGCGGCAATGCTGCCGGACAACCTGTCGCCGACAGGCCGGCCGGTGGCCTGGCCGATCATGTTCTTGCGCGACAGGCCGATCAGCAATGGATAACCCGTGCTGCGCAGGCTGGACAGCCGGCGCAATAACTGAAAATTCTGGTCCGCCGTCTTGCCGAAGCCGAAGCCCGGGTCCAGCACGATACGGCGGGGATCGATCCAGGCCGCGCGCAGCTTTTGCGCGCGCGCGCCCAGGAACAGCCCGATCTCTCCGATCAGGTCGGTGTATTCGGGCGGGCTGGCCTGCATCGTGCGGGGCTCGCCTTTCATGTGCATCACGCATAGCCCGCAGCGCGATTGCGACACGGCCTCGACGGCGCCCGGCTGCCTGAATCCGTAGATGTCGTTGATCATGTCGGCGCCCGCATCGAGCGTGGCGCGCATGACTTCCGGCTTGAAGGTATCGATGGACAGGGGCACGCCGCAGTCGCGCAGCGCTTCGATCACCGGCAGCAGCCGGTCCAATTCGTCCGCCACCGAAACCGGGTCCGCACCGGGGCGTGTGGACTCGCCGCCCAGATCCAGGATCTGCGCGCCCTCTTCGATCAGTTGGCGCGCATGCGCCACCGCGGAATCCGTATCGTCGTGCTGGCCGCCGTCGGAAAAGGAATCCGGCGTGACATTGACGATACCCATGACAAGCGGGCGCTCGAGATCAAACTCGAAGCGCCCGCAAAGAAAGTTATTTGCCATAACTCAGGACAAAAAACCTCAGACAGCTGCCGCCGTGCTACCGCCAGCCGCCAGGCCGGTGGTCGGCGGCGTGTCAGCCGAATCCGACGGGCCTTGCGGCGTCTTCGGAGGACGCGGCGGACGACCTTCGATGATGTCGTTGATCTGGTCCGCGTCGATGGTTTCCCATTCCAGCAGCGCCGACGTCATCACTTCGACCTTGTCGCGGTTTTCTTCCAGGATCTTGCGCGCAACACCGTACTGCTCGTCGATGATGCGGCGGATCTCGGTATCCACCTTCTGCATGGTGGCTTCGGACATGTGCGTCGTCTTGGTGACGCTGCGGCCCAGGAACACTTCGCCTTCGTTCTCGGCGTAGACCATGGGGCCCAGTTCGTCGGTCATGCCGTAGCGCGTGACGATGTCGCGAGCGATGGCGGTGGCGCGTTCGAAGTCGTTCGAGGCGCCCGTCGTCATCTGGTCCATGAAGAGTTCTTCAGCGATGCGGCCACCGAACAGCACGGCGATGGTGGACAGCAAGCGGCCCTTGTCCATGCTGTAGCGGTCGGTTTCAGGCAACTGCATCGTCACGCCCAGCGCACGGCCGCGCGGGATGATGGTGACCTTGTGGACCGGGTCGGTCTTGGGCAGCAGGCGCGCAACGATCGCATGGCCGGATTCGTGGTACGCGGTGTTCTTGCGTTCCTCTTCGGGCATGACGATGGAGCGGCGCTCGGCGCCCATGATGATCTTGTCCTTGGCCTTTTCGAAGTCGGACATATCCACCGTGCGGCCGTTGCGGCGCGCGGCGAACAAGGCGGCTTCGTTGACCAGGTTGGCCAGGTCGGCACCCGAGAAACCGGGGCAGCCGCGCGCCAGGATGGTCGCGTCGACGTTAGGCGACAGCGGGACCTTGCGCATGTGGACCTTCAGGATCTGCTCGCGGCCACGGATATCGGGCAGCGGCACGACCACTTGGCGGTCGAAACGGCCGGGACGCAGCAACGCCGGGTCCAGCACGTCGGGACGGTTGGTGGCGGCGATCACGATGACGCCCTGGCCGGATTCGAAACCGTCCATTTCCACCAGCATCTGGTTCAGTGTCTGTTCGCGTTCGTCGTTGCCGCCACCCAGGCCGGCGCCGCGCTGACGGCCCACCGCATCGATTTCGTCGATGAAGATGATGCAGGGAGCGTGCTTCTTGGCGTTTTCGAACATGTCGCGCACGCGGGCAGCGCCCACGCCGACGAACATTTCAACGAAATCCGAACCCGAGATGCTGAAGAACGGAACCTTGGCTTCGCCGGCGATGGCCTTGGCCAGCAGCGTCTTGCCGGTACCGGGCGAACCCACCATCAGCACGCCGCGCGGGATACGGCCGCCCAGCTTCTGGAACTTGCTGGGGTCGCGCAGGAAATCGACCAGTTCCTGGACGTCTTCCTTGGCTTCATCGCAGCCGGCGACGTCCGCGAACGTGATCTGGTTGGTGTTTTCGTCGAGCATGCGAGCGCGCGATTTGCCGAAGCTGAACGCGCCGCCTTTGCCCCCGCCTTGCATCTGTCGCATGAAGAACACCCAGACGCCGATCAGCAGCAGCATGGGGAACCACGACACGAAGATGCTCATCAGCAGCGATTGCTCTTCGCGCGGCTTGCCCGACACTTGCACGCCGTACTTCAGCAGGTCGGAGACCATCCAGAGGTCGCCCGGCGACGTCAGCGTGTAGGCGCGGCCCGCGTCCGGGGTGACGTACAGCACGTCGCCCTGAACGTCGACCTTGCGGATACGTCCCGCCTTGGCGTCGTCCATGAACTGCGTGTAAGTCACGCCGTCCTGGGTCTGAGCGCGTCCGTCGAACTGTTTGAAGACGGTAAATAGCACAAGGGCTATCACCATCCAGACAGCGACTTTCGAAAATGAATTATTCAAGGTCGATCTCCTGCTTTCGATTCCGACCGGCGACCGCGCACCCGCATATGGCACAGTCACAAGTATGTCAATAGCCCATTCTACCCTGTTGGACCCGATTGCGTCCTGGGATCCCTGGGGCCCGTGTATTTACGTCTGATTCGTGATTTTTTTGGTCGTTGTCTCGCCAAGCAGGTAGCGTTTTTTTGGGGTTCCGGAGCAACAGGCTCCGGCCCGGGGTTACTTCAGATCGCGGGCAACCAGAAAGGTTTCGGACGATTTTGCCCGCGACGCTTTCGGCTTGCGCTCGACCACCCGCTTGAAGTGCTGCTTGAAGCTTTGCACGATCTGCGAAAAACCGCTGCCGTGGAAAGCCTTGACGATCAGCACGCCGTCGGGCTTGAGGTGAGCGCGGGAAAATTCCATCGCCAGGTCGCACACATGCTGGATGCGCGCGGCGTCGGCAATCCCCACGCCTGACAAGTTGGGGGCCATGTCTGAAATAACAAGGTCCACGGCATGAGATCCGACCATGTCTTCCAATTGTTTCAGAACTTCGTCTTCACGGAAGTCGCCCTGGATGAACTCCACGCCCGCGATGGGCTCCATGGGAAGCATGTCCAGCGCGATAATACGTCCGTCCACGATGCCGCCCGGCCCCGTCAGGCGCTCTCGCACCACTTGGGACCAGCTGCCCGGCGACGAGCCCAGATCGACGACCAGGTCTCCCCGCCGGAGCAACTTTTCGTTGTCCAGAAGCTCGATCAGCTTGAAAGCGCCGCGGGCCCGATAGCCCTTCTGTTGCGCCAGCTTCACATAGGGATCGTTGATGTGCTGGTGAATCCAGTCTTTAGAGAATTTATTCTTGGCCATTACCGTACAATTCCACGCATGCCTATATTAGAACTTACCTCTCGTGAGCGCAGCGACCTTCGGTCCGCCGCCCACCCCCTGCGCCCCGTCGTCCTGATTGGCGACAATGGCCTGACCGAAGCCGTGCTCAAGGAAATCGACCTGGCACTGTCTTCGCACGGACTTATCAAGGTACGCGCCGGTGGCGACGACCGCGAGGCCCGCGACACCATGTTGTCGACGATTTGCGACACTCTGTCTTGCGCCCCGGTGCATCACCTGGGCAAGACCCTGATTCTTTTCCGCCCGCTGGCCGGCAACGTCAAGCCCGCCGCGCTGGCCGCCCGGGAGCCCGAAGCCCCCGCCAAGCGCCGCGCCTCCGAGCCGTACACGCCCAAGAAGCTGGCCGCCGAAGGCAAGACGCTGGGCAAGCGTCCGCGCCGCAGCGAGTCCGAAGAGCCCAAGCCGGCCAAAACCCGCTTCGTGCCGCAGGACCAGCTCAATAAGAACGGCAAGCCCATGCGTCCCAGCAGCAAACGCGCCACCGACAGCGGCCACGGCATTCCTCGCCGCGCCGGCAGCGCGCTCAGCCTTCGGGCCGGGGCACGCAGCGGCACCAGCCGCAAGACGTCGAAAAGGTAAGGCCGGGCACAAAAACGGGCGCTTTATGCGCCCGGTCCACCATAGCGATCCGCGAATGTACCGCGGAATCCAGCCGAACGCAGGGTTCGGACCATGGTGTTTTGACAGCTGACTGCTTGGGTTGATGCGTTAGATGTAACGCACGCCCAAAACTTCATATTCGCGAACGCCAGCCGGGGCCTTGACCTCGACGACATCGCCTTCGCTCTTGCCGATCAGCGCGCGCGCCACCGGGCTCGACACGGAAATCAGGTTCGACTTGATGTCGGCTTCAACGTCGCCGACGATTTGGTACGTCACGCGGTCACCCGAATCCAGGTCCTCGATGTCGACGGTGGCGCCGAACACGGCGCGGCCTTCGGCTTCCAGGGAAGACGGATCGATCAGATGGGCGTTGGAAAGCGTGCCTTCGAGCTCGGCAATCCGACCCTCGATGAAACCTTGGCGCTCGCGAGCGGCATCGTATTCGGCATTTTCCGACAGATCACCCTGCGCACGCGCCTCGGCGATCGCGTTAATCACGGCAGGACGTTCCACGGTTTTCAGCCGCTGGAGCTCTTCTTGCAAGCGCTCGGCCCCGCGCACGGTCAAAGGAATGGCAGACATGTCGTTTCCCAAACAAAAGTAGAAAAACGCCCCGAAGGAGCGTTCTCGGTGAAGGTCGTTACCCGGGCGCGCGCATACGGCCAGATGCCTTTTGGGCAGGACCTGCGGCGCGGACGACCAAAACAAAACCCCGGCTCGGGTCGGAACCGGGGCAATCAAGGTCATATTGTGGTCAAAGTCCACAGGAATTGCAAGCCGCGCCAGAAAACGTGCTTTTCGGCGCAATTCACCGCCGTAACCCGCTAAAACCGGCGGTTTTCCCAAAAATCCTTTGGTCCGCTCATTGGCGCCGCCAGTGCCCACCGCCAAGGGCGTTGCATAAAAGATACTTGTCGATAGTTTTTGGTATTCCCAATACTGGGTTTACAAAAAAAACCGCCGAAAAATAACGACAACGACGGTATAACTAACAAGCAGAAAAATTAATAACAATTACATACAAACAGCGGTAACCGGCGCTTCTCTTTATTCAAGTGTTGCGGGCAACGCGGCAGATGCTGCCGCGTTAATGATTGATTGTGCGTGCTTGCAGTTTCAGGCGGACGCATCGCAGTCATCCGGCTCGACGTCCACCCCTTCTGCCGCAAGGCCGGCGGGCAACGCCCGCCTGCGCGCGGCGGATCGCGTTCATGAAAGAGGAGCTCTCATGCTGGAAAAATTGAAGGTCCGTACGGGCATGCTGCTGGTGCTGGCGTGCTTTGTCACCGCGCTGGCGCTGGCTTGCGGGTTGAGTTGGATGAACGCGGACAACAGCGTCCGCGAAATCGAAGACCTGAACACCGTCGCGGTGCACCAGGTCGACCCGCTCTATGAGGCCAACGGCGCCCTGCTGCGCACGCGGCTGGCGCTGGACGACGCGCTGGCGGGTATGCAGGCCGGCAACGCCGAACGCGCCACGGCGGCGGAACAGGAAGCCGCCAGCGAGCTGACCCAGGCCCGCGAGCGCTTCGCGCGCTACATGGAGGTGCCCAAGAGCGAGCGCGGCCAGGCGCTGGCGCTGGTCCTGCAAGGCCGATTCAACGAATACGCGTCGCTGCTGGACACGCTGAGCGCGGCCATCAAGGAACGCGCGCCGGCCAAATACCAGCAGGACATGGGCAAGACCCGCCAGGCCGACGCGAATTTCGTCAAGGACATGAAGGCCTTCCTGGCCCGTGTGCAAGAGCGCAGCGACGGCGTGCTGGCCAGTTCGCAAGCCACCTACTCCAATGCCAGGATATCGGCCATCGCCCTGCTGTCGGCCGCCCTGCTGCTGACGGCCTTGTGCTGGACCTTCATCCGGCGTGGCGTGCTGCTGCCGTTGCAAGATGCCGGCCGGCATTTCGACCGCATCGCCGGCGGCGACCTGACCACCCGGATCGAAACCCGCTCCAACAACGAGATCGGCGCCCTGTTCGCCTCGCTCAAGCGGATGCAGGAAGGCTTGACCCGCACGGTGGTGTCGGTGCGCCAGGGCGTCGAGGAAATCAATGTGGGGGCCGCCGAGATCGCCGCGGGCAACGCCAACCTGTCTACCCGGACCGAGGAGCAGGCCGCCGCCCTGGAGGAAACCGCCGCGACGATGGAAGAACTGGCCGCCACGGTCAAGCAGAACGCCGAGAACGCCGCCCAGGCCAACCAGCTGGCCGCGGTCAGCATGCAGGTCGCGCAGCGCGGCGGTGACAACGTGGGCCAGGTGGTGGCCACCATGCAGGGAATTTCGGATAGTTCCCGCAAGATCTCCGACATCGTGTCGGTGATCGACGGCATCGCCTTCCAGACGAACATCCTGGCGCTGAACGCCGCCGTGGAAGCGGCCCGCGCCGGCGAACAGGGCAAGGGCTTCGCCGTCGTCGCGGGCGAGGTGCGCACGCTGGCCCAGCGCGCCGCGCAGGCAGCCAAGGAGATCAAGGCCCTGATCGAAGCGTCGGTGGACACGGTGAAGGCCGGCTCGGCCCAGGTGTCGGCCGCCGGCCAGACCATGCAAGAGATCGTCGCGTCGGTGCAGCGCGTGACGGACATCATGGGCGAGATCTCGGCCGCGTCGACCCAGCAGGCCGGCGGCATCGACCAGGTCACCCTGGCCGTGTCGCAGATGGACGAAGTGACGCAGCAGAACGCCGCGCTGGTGGAGGAGGCGTCGGCCGCCGCGTCGGCAATGGAAGAACAGGCGCGGCGCCTGTCGGAGGCCACCGCGGTGTTCAAGACGCAATCGGGTCAGGTGATCGAGGCCACGCCGGCCCGGGTGTCCGGGGCGAAACCGGCGGCACGGCTGTCCAGGTCGTAGCCGCCGCGGCCATCCTGCGCGGGGCCAGGCCCCGCCGGGATCACGCCGCCGCCGGCTTCCTGCGGCGCAGCAACGCGTACAGGATGATGGCGCCGAAGGTGGCGGTGCCGATGCCGCCCAGCATGAAGTCGCCCAGTTTGATGGTGAAGTCGCCCGCGCCCAGCACCAGCGTGACCGCCGCCACGATCAGGTTGCGGTTGTCGCTGAAATCCACCTGATTGACGACCCAGATGCGGGCGCCGGCAATGGCGATCAGGCCGAACACCACGACCGACATGCCGCCCAGGACCGGCCCCGGAATGGTCTGGATCAGCGCGCCGAACTTGGGCGAAAAGCCCAGCACGATGGCGATCAGCGCCGCCACCACGAACACCAGCGTGGAATAGATGCGGGTCACCGCCATCACGCCGATGTTCTCGGCGTAGGTGGTGACGCCCGTGCCGCCCACGGCGCCCGAGACCATCGTGGCCACGCCGTCGCCGACGAAGGCGCGGCCCAGGTAGCGGTCCAGGTCCTGGCCGGTCATGGCGCTGACCGCCTTCACGTGGCCCAGGTTTTCAGCCACCAGGATGATGGCGACCGGCACGATCAGCCCCATCGCCTCGGCCTTGAAGACCGGCGCGGCGAAATGCGGCAGGCCGATCCAGGCAGCAGCCGCCACGCCCGAGAAATCGATGGGCTTGCCCATGCCCATGCCATTGGCCAGCACCGCGTACACCACGCAAGCCAGGATCAGCCCGACCAGGATCAACAGGCGCTGGACCATGCCCTTCGTGTAGACGGCGATGCCGCCCACGCAGACGATGGTCACCAGAGCCATGAAGGTGTCGAAGCCCGAGGCGCCCATTGCGCCCTTGGCGGCGATGGGAGCCAGGTTCAGGCCGATCACGGCCACGACCGCGCCCGTCACGACAGGCGGCATCAGCGTGTCGATCCAATTGGCGCCCCCGCCGGCGCGCGCGTTGACGATCCACACGATGATGCCGATCAGCGTATAGGCCAGGCCGCAGGCGATGATGGCGCCCAGGGCCACGCCGATATTGGCGTTGGCGCCGCCGCCGGCGTAGCCGGTCACCGCGATCACGCCGCCGATGAAGGCGAAGCTGGAGCCCAGGTAACTGGGCACCCGGCCGCCGACGAACAGGAAGAAGATCAGCGTGCCGATGCCGGACATCAGGATGGCGACGTTGGGGTCGAAACCCATCAGCAAGGGCGCAAGCACGGTGGAACCGAACATGGCCACCACGTGCTGCGCGCCCATGGCGACGTTCTTGGGCCACGACAGCCGTTCATCGGGCGCGATGATGACGCCCGGTTCGGCGTCGTCCGCCAGACGCCAGCGCGGAAAATAGGAATTGGACATGGGTTTCCCAAAATAGGTGTTGGGTATGAGCGGGCGCCAGTGTAAATGGGGCCGCGAAGGGGCGGCAACGTTTAAGTTCGCCGCCAGAATGCCGTATTAGTGGAAACCCCGAAATCCAACCTGGCTGCAGGAGCACACATGGCGACCACTCCCATCAACGGCATCTCCCGGAGCAATCCGCTAGCCGACCTGTGGGCCGAACGTATCCAGGCCAACAAGGAAGCCAAGTCCGACGCCAGCGGCGAAGCCAGCTCGCTCAGCGCCGACGGCAAGATCCGCGTCAACAGCCCGGGCGGCCTGAAGGTCGCCGGCGCGAATGCCAGCGAAGAAACGGACAACGACGACGAGTACACGCGCCAGATCAAGGCGCTGCAGAAGCAGTTGAAGCGGATCATGGACCAGATCGCCAAGGTCAAGGCCAGTGGGATGTCCGACGAAATGAAGGCGCAACAGCTCATGGCGCTGAACGCCCAGGCCGTGCAGATCCAGGGGCAGATCGCTCAGGTGATGGCGCAGCAGGCCCGCGCCTCGCAAAGCGGCGGTAGCGTCTCCACGACCGCATAGCGTGGCCGGCGGGCGCCGGCATCCAGGCGCCTGCACTGATGACGCGCATCAAAATTTCTGATTGGACGCGTAGCAGGGCAAACATTACTGTCTCCGAACAAATCTAAAACCACGGAGACAAACCATGCATGCATTGCGCACAGCCCTTGCAGGGGCGCTGCTGGCCGCCTGCGCGGCACCGGCCCTGGCCGGCACCGTCACGGTAATCACGTCGTTCCCCAAAGACCTGACCCAGGCGTATAAAAACGCCTTCGAAAAGGCCAATCCGGGCATCACGCTGGAAATCCTGAACAAGAATACGGTGTCGGGCATCGCCTATGTGCGCGAAACGCCTGCGGGCCAGCGTCCCGAAGTGTTCTGGGCCAGCGCGCCCGACGCGTTCGAAGTGCTGGGCCGCGACAAGCTGCTGGCCAAGTCGTCCGATGTGGCCAACAAGGACGTGCCGGACAAGATCGGCAACTACCCCATCAACGACCCGGGCGGCATGTACCTGGGACAGGCGCTGGCGGGCTACGGCATCGTCTACAACACGCGCTATATCGCGGCGCACAAGATTCCCGCGCCGGTGGAATGGAAGGACCTGCTGTCGCCCAAATGGTTCGGTCACGTCGGCATCACGTCGCCATCGCGTTCGGGCACGATGCACCTGACGGTCGAGACCATCCTGCAAGGCGAAGGCTGGGACGAGGGCTGGAGCACCCTGCTGCGCATGTCCGGCAACAGCAGCGCCGTCACCGAGCGGTCGTTCGGCGTGCCGGACGGGGTGAACAACGGCCAGTTCGGCGCCGGCCCGGTCATCGATTTCTTCGGCCTGTCCAGCAAGTATTCCAAGTTCCCGGTGGAATTCGTCTATCCGTCGGAGACCGCCATCGTGCCGGCCAACATCGCGTTGATCGAGGGCGCGAAGAACACCGAGGAAGGCAAGAAGTTCATCGCCTTCACGCTCAGCCAGGCGGGCCAGGAACTGCTGCTTGAGCCGAAGATTTCGCGGTTGCCCGTGCTGCCGTACTCCGCGCTGGCCGGCAAGGTCCCGGCAGGCTATCCCGACCCGGCCGAGATCGCAAAGCGCAGTAAGGTGCAGTTCAACGCCGACCTGTCGCAGACGCGCTACTACGTCGTGCAATCGCTGTACGACCAGACCGTCACGTTCCGGCTGAAGGAACTGCAAGCCGCCACCAAGGCCATCTACGACGCTGAAGCCAAGCTGGGCGACAAGGCCAAGAGCGGCCGCGCCGCCGAGCTGCTGGCGCAGGCGCGCAAGCTGACCTGGGCCCCGCTCGTCGACGGCAAGAAAGCCGCCGACCCGGCCTTCCTGGCCATCTTCGCCGGCAACAAGAAGGACGCCGCCGTGAACCAGCAGATCACGCAGCTGGAAGGCGAGTGGAACGGCACGTCCAAGGCGAACTACGAAGAAGCCGTCAAGCTGGCCAAGCAGGCCGCGGCGCTCTGACCCGCACGACGCGGGCGCTGGGGGACGGGACCGTTCCCGTCCCCCAGCGCCTGCGGTCCCCTGGCAACGATTTCGGGAATCTCGATGAATTCTTCGGGCCACTCACGCCTGCCCGCCGGCCCCGTATTGACGGCGCTGCTGGTGTTCGGCTTCTTGCTGCTTTTCCTGGCCGTGCCCGTGGGCACGGTGTTCTTCAGCGCCTTCGTGAACGCCGACGGCAGCTTCACGATGGGCCACTTCGGCGCGTTCTTCAACCAGCCGCTGATGAAGGAAGCCTTCTTCAACAGCCTCTACGTGGCGGGCTGGTCGGCGCTGCTGGCGTCCTTGATCGCCGTGCCGCTGGCGTACTTCACCGTGCGCTTCGAATTCCGGGGCGCCCTGATCATCCAGACGCTGGGCGTGCTGCCGCTGATCATGCCGCCCTTCGTGGGCGCGGTCGCGATGCAGCTGATCTTCGGCCGTTCGGGCAGCGTCAACCTGCTGTTGAACGACTGGTTCGGCTTCACGATCCCGTTCATGGAAGGGTTGAACGGCGTCATCTTCGTGGAGGCGCTGCACTACTTCCCGTTCATCCTGATGAACCTGGTGGTGGCGCTGCGCAACATCGACGGCGCCATGGAGGAAGCGGCCTTCAACCTGGGTTCGCGCGGATTCCGGCTGTTCCGCCGCGTGATCTTCCCGCTGGCGCTGCCGGGCTATGTGGCCGGCACGTCGCTGGTGTTCGTCAAGGTGTTCGACGACCTGGGCACGCCGCTGGTGCTGGGCACGACCAACATGCTGGCTCCGCAAGCCTATCTGCGCATCACGCAGGTCGGGCTGGAGGACCCGCTGGGCTATGTGATCAGCGTGATCATGATCGCGTTCTCGATCCTGGCGCTGTGGCTGTCGGCGCGGGTGCTCAAGGGTCGCGACTACTCCACGCTGCAGAAGGGCGGCAACAGCATCCAGAAGCGCAAGCTGGGGCCGATGGAAAGCGTGCTGGCGTACGGGTGGATCATCCTGGTGCTGCTGCTGGTGCTGTCGCCGCACATGGGCGTGCTGCTGCTGTCGCTTGCCAGCGTCTGGAGCTTTGCGCCGCTGCCCGACGGCTACACGCTGGCCCACTACTCGGCGGTGTTCTCCGAGTCCCAGGGCATGATCGCCAACACCCTGCTCTATTGCGGCCTGGCCGCCGGCGTGGACGTGATCCTGGGCACCGCTATCGCCTACCTGATGCTGCGCACCCGCCTGCCGGCGCGCCAATGGCTGGACTTCATGGCCTCGGCGGCGCTGGCGATCCCCGGCATCGTGCTGGCCATCGGCTTCTTGCGCACTTTCCGCGGCATCGAGCTGCCGGGCACCGGCACCTTGCTGACCTCGTCGTGGATCATCATCATGATCGCGTATTCGGTCAGGCGGCTGCCCTACGCGCTGCGTTCCTGCGTGGCGTCCCTGCAGCAGATCAACGTCTCGCTAGAGGAAGCCGCGCAGTCGCTGGGCGCCACCCGCATGAGCACGATCCGGCGCGTGGTGGTCCCGTTGATGGCGGGCGGCATGCTGGCGGGCTTCGTGACCAGCTTCGTGACCGCCGCGGTGGAGCTGTCGGCCACCATCATGCTGGTCACGAAAGACAGTCAGGCGCCCATGAGTTACGGCATCTATCTCTATATGCAGAGCGCGGCGGGCCGAGGCCCGGGCGCCGCGCTGGGCGTGCTGGCGGTGGTCGCAGTGGCCATCGGCACGTATGTATCGCACTTGCTGGTGGAGCGCGCGCAGTCGCGCCAGCGTCCGGCACGCAATGAAGGGGAATCCGCATGAAGAAAGTCAGCGTCGAATGCCGCAACATCCGCCTGTCGTACGGCAAGACGGAAGTACTGAAGGATGTGAACATCAACATCGAGCCCGGCGAGTTCTTTGCCCTGCTGGGGCCGTCGGGATCGGGCAAGTCCACGCTCCTGCGGCTGATCGCCGGCTTCAACCGCCACAGCGCGGGCCAGTTGCTGGTGGACGGCAAGGACATCACCGGCACGCCGCCCTGGGACCGCAACATCGGCATGGTGTTCCAGAACTACGCGCTGTGGCCGCACATGACCGTGTGGGACAACGTGGCTTTCGGCCTGGTGGAGCGCAAGCTGCCGAAGGCGGAGATCCGCGCCAAGGTGGAAGCGGCATTGGAACTTGTCGGCCTGTCGCAGTACGGCAAGCGCCGTCCCAACCAGCTGTCGGGCGGCCAGCAGCAGCGCGTGGCGCTGGCCCGCACCATCGTCATCGAACCGCAAGTGCTGCTGCTGGATGAACCGCTGTCCAACCTGGACAAGAAGCTGCGCGTGCAGATGCGCCAGGACTTGCTGAGCCTGCAGCGCCGGCTGGGCATCACCACCATCTTCGTCACGCACGACCAGGAAGAAGCCATGACCACGGCCGACCGGATGGCGGTGCTGGACCACGGCGTGGTGCAGCAGATCGGCGCGCCCAGCACGTTGTTCGACTATCCGGTGAACCGCTTCGTGGCCAACTTCGTGGGCACGATGAACGTGCTGGAAGGCGATGTGCGCGAACGCACCAGCGGCAGCGTGGTGCTGGCGGTGGAAGGCATCGGCGACCTGCACTTGCCGTTGACCGCCGAAGCGCCGGCGTCCTCCCGGCTGGCGGCCAGCTTCCGGCCCCACACGGTGCAGATCGAAATGGCCGACGGCCTGGGCGACGCGCGCTATGTGTGGCTGCCGGGCATCGTCGAAAGCAGCGAATTCCTGGGCGAATTCACGCGCTATCAGGTGCTGATCGGCGAGCAGCGCCTCACGGCGGACCAGTCGCATCTGGCGGGGCTGTCGCCCTTCCCGGCCGGCGCGCCGGTGTCGATCGGATTGGAACCCTCCCAGGTCCGGCTGCTCGCAGCCTAAACTTGCGGCCATGGAAATCTATCAGATCCGCGCCTTCGTCACGGTCGCCCGCCTGGGCAACCTGACGAAGGCGGCCGAAGCGCTGTCGCTGACCCAGCCTGCCGTCACCGCCCAGATCAAGGCGCTGGAGCAGAGCCTGGGCGTAGCGCTGTTCGACCGCAGCGGCGGCCGGCTGGCGTTGGCCAAGGCGGGCGAAGTGCTGCTGCCCACGGCGGAATCGCTACTGGTGCTGGGCGCACAGCTCAAGTCCGAAGCGCAGCAGCTGCAAGGCAGCCTGCACGGCGTGGTCGAACTGGGCGTGCCCAGCGAAAAACCGGATTTTCTGCGTTTGGGCGAATTGGCCTCTGCCGTGAACCAGCGGCTGCCGCTCGTGGAACTGAAGACCCAGACCCTGCCGGCCGCTACGCTCGCCGAACAGGTCAGCACCGGGCGCTTGCCGGCCGCCTTGACCATTGCCGCCAATCCGCCTCGCGGCGTGCTGTGGCTGCCGCTGCGCAGCGTGCGCTACCGCATCGCCATGCCCAAAGAACACGCTGCGGTGCTCAAACGCGGCGGCTGGCGGGAAGTGGCCCAACTGCCGTGGCTGGACGGCCCGTCCGGCTGCCATACCCACCTGCTGCTGCGCGACATGTTCGAACGCCACGGCCTGTCGCCGCGCATCGTCATGCAGCACGACGACCAGGCCAACCTGGATGCGCTGGTGCGCGCGGGGGCGGGCTGCGCGCTGCTGCGCGAGGAAACCGCGCTGGCCGGCGCGGCGTCCAACGATTTCATCGTATGGGGCCAGGCCCGCGTGGACGCCATGCTGGGCTTCATCCTGCCCTATGAGCGCGCTAGCGAGCCCGCGCTGGTCGCGTTAAGCTCGATCATTCAAACCATCTGGAAACCGCGCGCGGCCATCGCGCCGGCCCAGCTCCAAGCCTGACTCCCGCATCAAGACATCAATGACTGAAATCTGGTTCATCCGCCACGGCGAAACCGACTGGAACCGCCAGCGCCGCCTGCAAGGCTGGAAAGACATCCCCCTGAACGAATTCGGCGTCAACCAGGCCAGCCTGCTGGCCGCGCGCCTGCGCGAAGAGGCCCGCCACACGCCGATCCACGCCATCTACAGCAGCGACCTGCAACGCGCGCACGCCACCGCGGTGCCCGTGTCCGAACAACTGGGCCTGCGTGTGCGCGTGGAGCCGGGCATCCGCGAGCGAGGCTTCGGCGTGCTGGAAGGCCTGGACCACGAACGCATCGACGAACAGGCCCCCGAGGCCGCCGCCGCCTGGAAAAGCCGCGACCCGCTGCGCCCGCTGGACGGCGGCGAGACGCTGGGCCAGTTCCAGTCACGCGTGATCTCCACGGTGGACGACATCGCCAGCCGCCACGATGGTGAACGCATCCTGCTGTTCACGCACGGCGGCGTGCTGGACATCATCTGGCGCCATGCGTCCGGCGTGCCGCTGAACGCGCCGCGCGACGCGGCATTGCTGAACGTGAGCATCAACCGTGTCGCGGTGCAGGGCCGCAAATGGGAAGTGCTGGATTGGGGCGATGTGGGGCACGTCGCCGATGAAGTCGGCGACGACGTGGTGCCGTAAGCGGCGCCCCCTGCCGGCGCGAAGCGGAAGCTACCCCGCTTTGCGCGGCTTGCGCGGCGCGTTGCGCGCAAGCTTGTCATACACGGCGTTGGGCAGCAGGCGCATCAGCTTGGCCACCACGCCCATCTGCCACGGAATCACCGTATACGACGTGCCGCGTGCAATGGCCGCATGCGCGCGTTGCGCAAAGGCGTCCGCTTCCATCAGGAAGGGCATCGAATAGGGATTCTTCGCCGTCATGGCGGTCTTGATGTAGCCGGGCGCGATCGTCACGACCCGGATGCCGTCGGCCGCCAGCTCCAGCCGCAGGCTTTCGCAATAGGTCACTACCGCGGCTTTGGACGCGCTGTAGGCGCCCGCGCCCGGCAGGCCGCGCACGCCGGCCACGCTGGCGATGCCCACCAGCCGTCCTCCGCCCGCCGCGCGCATGGCGCCCACGAACGGCTCGAAGGTGGCGACGGTAGCCAGCAAATTGGTGTCGACGATGGCTTTGAACACGTCATAGTCTTCGCCATGCTCGGTCAGCGTGCCCGCGCTGATGCCGGCGCTGGCGATGACCACGTCCACCCGGCCTTGGCAGAACGCGATGAAATCGGCCGCGGCCGCATGCAGGGCAGCGCGGTCGCGGACGTCCACGGCATAGCAGCGGTGTTCGCCCGGCAGGCTGTGGGCCAATTCCCGCAACGCGTCTTCCCGCCGGCCCAGCAGGCCCAGCGTGGCGCCCGCTGCGGCGTACTGCTGCGCCAGGGCGCGGCCCAGGCCACTGCTGGCGCCGGTAATGAAGACTCGGGTCATGGATCGTCGTGGCAGAGGTAAGAAACGGGGATGAAAAAGGGCGACCCTTTTTGACAAGGGCCGCCCCGGCATCCTACATCAAGCGCGCGCGGCTGGCTGCAAGCCGCGCACCCTCTTTCGGCGCTTTAGTTCTTCGGCAGCGACGCGTGCAGATCCTGCAACGGATACACCTGCAGGCCAAGGCCTTGGCGCAGGTACTGCATGCCTTCCACCGCGGCGCGGGCGCCGGCGATGGTGGTGAAGAAGGTCACGCGGGCCGCCAGCGATTGCGTACGGATGGTGCGCGAATCGACGATGGCGTTGCGACGCTCTTCGACCGTGTTGATGACCAGCGCGATTTCGCCGTTCTTCACCATGTCGACGATGTGCGGACGGCCTTCAGTGACCTTGTTGACCACTTGCACCGGAATGCCGGCGGCTTCGATCTCGGCTGCCGTGCCGCGCGTGGCGACCAGCTTGAAGCCCAAGGCATGCAGGCCGCGCGCCACTTCGACGGCGCGGGGCTTGTCCTGATTCTTCACGCTGATGAACACCGTGCCGGAATCCGGAAGGCGCACGCCAGCAGCCAGCTGCGACTTCACGAAGGCTTCGCCGAAGCTCATGCCCACGCCCATCACTTCGCCGGTCGACTTCATTTCCGGACCCAGGATGGTGTCCACGCCCGGGAACTTCACGAACGGGAACACGGCTTCCTTGACCGAGAAGTAAGGCGGCACGACTTCCTTCGTGATGCCCTGGGCCGCCAGCGTCTGGCCGGCCATGGCGCGCGCGGCGATCTTGGCCAGCTGCAGGCCGGTGGCCTTGGACACGTAGGGAACCGTGCGCGATGCGCGCGGGTTCACTTCCAGCACGTAGACGTCGCCGCCCTGGATCGCGAACTGCACGTTCATCAGGCCGCTGACGTTCAAAGCCTTGGCCATCATCGTGGTCTGGCGCTTGATCTCGGCGATGACTTCCGCCGACAGCGAGTACGGCGGCAGGCTGCAAGCCGAATCGCCCGAGTGCACGCCGGCCTGCTCGATGTGCTCCATGACGCCGCCGATGAAGACGGTTTCGCCGTCGGCCAGGCAGTCCACGTCCACTTCGGTGGCGTTGTTCAGGAAGCGGTCCAGCAGCACGGGCGAGTCATTGCTGACCTTCACGGCCTCGCGCATGTAGCGCTCGAGGTCTTGCTGCTCGTGCACGATTTCCATGGCGCGGCCGCCCAGCACGTAGCTGGGGCGGACGACCAGCGGATAGCCGATTTCGGTGGCGTGCGCCAGGGCTTCGCCTTCGGTGCGCGCGGTCCGGTTGGGCGGCTGGCGCAGGCCAAGCTTGTTCAACAGCTTCTGGAAACGCTCGCGGTCTTCGGCGACGTCGATGGATTCCGGGCTGGTGCCGATGATCGGCACGCCGTTGGCTTCCAGGGCGCGCGCCAGCTTCAACGGGGTCTGGCCGCCGTACTGGACGATCATGCCGACCGGGTTTTCCTTGTGGACGATTTCCAGCACGTCTTCCAAGGTCAGCGGTTCGAAGTACAGGCGGTCCGACGTGTCGTAGTCGGTCGACACGGTTTCCGGGTTGCAGTTGACCATGATGGTCTCGTACCCGTCTTCGCGCAGCGCCAGCGCGGCATGCACGCAGCAGTAGTCGAATTCGATGCCCTGGCCGATCCGGTTCGGGCCGCCGCCCAGCACCACGATCTTCTTGCGATCGGTGGGCGCAGCTTCGCACTCTTCCTCGTACGTGGAGTACATGTAGGCGGTGCGGGTGGCGAATTCGGCGGCGCAGGTGTCCACGCGCTTGTAGACCGGGCGCACGTTCAGCTGGTGACGCAGCTTGCGGACTTCGGATTCAGCCGAGTCCAGCAGGAATGCCAGGCGGCGGTCGGAGAAACCGCGGCGCTTCAGTTCCCACAGGGTCGGGTAGTCCAGGTCGGCCAGCGTCTTCTGTTCCAGCGCCAGTTCGATATCGACGATTTCCTTGATCTGCGACAGGAACCACGGGTCGATGTGCGTGATGTTGTGCACTTCGTCCAGCGTGAAGCCTTGCGCGAAGGCGTCGCCCACGTACCAGATGCGTTCCGGACCGGGCTCGCCCAGTTCGACTTGCAGCTTTTCGCGGTCGGTCGTCTTCTGGTTCAGGCCGTCGACGCCGACTTCCAGGCCACGCAGCGCCTTCTGGAACGATTCCTGGAAGGTGCGGCCGATGGCCATGACTTCACCCACGGACTTCATCTGGGTGGTCAGGCGCGCGTCGGCGGTGGGGAATTTCTCGAACGCGAAACGCGGCACCTTGGTGACGACGTAGTCGATCGACGGTTCGAACGAAGCCGGCGTGGCGCCGCCCGTGATCTCGTTCTTGAGCTCGTCCAGCGTGTAGCCCACGGCCAGGCGCGCGGCGACCTTGGCGATGGGGAAGCCGGTGGCCTTGGAGGCCAGCGCCGACGAACGCGACACGCGCGGGTTCATCTCGATGACGATCATGCGGCCGTCGCGCGGGTTGACCGCGAACTGCACGTTCGAACCGCCCGTATCCACGCCGATCTCGCGCAATACCGCGATCGATGCGTTACGCATGATCTGGTATTCCTTGTCGGTCAGCGTCTGGGCCGGCGCAACGGTGATCGAGTCGCCGGTGTGCACGCCCATCGGGTCCAGGTTTTCGATCGAGCAGACGATGATGCAGTTGTCCGCCTTGTCGCGGACCACTTCCATCTCGAATTCCTTCCAGCCCAGCAGGGACTCCTCGATCAGCAGTTCGCTGGTCGGCGAGGCTTCCAGGCCACGGCGGCAGATGGTCTCGAATTCTTCGGCGTTGTAGGCGATGCCTCCGCCCGAACCGCCCATCGTGAAGCTGGGGCGGATCACGGCCGGGAAGCCCGAGGTGCCGACTTCAGCCGCGATGCGGCGCTGCACTTCCCAGGCTTCGTCCATGCTGTGGGCAACGCCCGACTTGGCCGATTCCAGCCCGATGTCGGTCATGGCCTGCTTGAACTTCTGGCGGTCTTCGGCCTTTTCGATGGCGTGCTCGTTGGCGCCGATCAGTTCCACGTTGTGCTTGGCCAGCACGCCGTGGTGGGCCAGATCCAGCGCGCAGTTCAGCGCGGTCTGGCCGCCCATGGTCGGCAGCAGCGCATCGGGCTTTTCACGCTCGATGATCTTCTCGACGGCTTGCCAGGTGATGGGCTCGATGTAGGTGACGTCGGCCGTTTCCGGGTCCGTCATGATCGTGGCCGGGTTGCTGTTCACCAGGATGGTGCGGTAACCCTCGGCCTTGAGCGCCTTGCACGCCTGTGCGCCGGAATAGTCGAATTCGCAGGCCTGCCCGATGATGATGGGGCCGGCGCCGATGATGAGTATGCTTTTTAGGTCTGTACGCTTGGGCATGATGCAATCTTTACTTTTGGCCGGACATCAGGGCGATGAACTTGTCGAACAGTTCAAGGATGTCGTGCGGACCCGGGCTGGCTTCGGGGTGACCCTGGAAGCAGAAGGCCGGGCGGTCGGTGAGCTCGAAGCCCTGCAAGGTGCCGTCGAACAGCGACACGTGCGTCACGCGCGCATTGGCCGGCAGGCTGGCGGCATCGACCGCGAAGCCGTGGTTCTGGCTCGTGATGAACACGCGCTTGGACTGGAGGTCCTGCACGGGATGGTTCGCGCCGTGGTGGCCCGTCTTCATCTTGAGCGTCTTGCCGCCCACGGCCAGGCCCATGATCTGATGGCCCAGGCAGATGCCGAACACCGGCAGCTTCTTGTCCAGGAACGTGCGCGTGGCGGCGATGGCGTAGTCGCAAGGCTCGGGGTCGCCGGGGCCGTTGGACAGGAACACGCCGTCGGGATTCAGCTTCAGGACGTCTTCGGCGCTGGTTTGCGCCGGCACCAAGGTCAGGCGGCAGCCGCGGTCGGCCAGCAGGCGCAGGATGTTGCTCTTGATGCCGAAGTCGTAGGCGACAACGTGGAACTTGGATTGGTCGGGCTTGGAAAAGCCTTCGCCCAGCTGCCAGGTGCCTTCGGTCCACTCGCTGCTGGTCTTGACGGACACGACCTTCGCCAGGTCCTGGCCGGCCATGCCGGCAAAGCCGCGGGCCAGCTCAACGGCGCGCTCGGCGTCGGTGCCGACGAAGATGCAGGCGCCTTGAGCGCCTTTTTCACGCAGGATGCGCGTCAGCTTGCGGGTGTCGATGCCGGAAATGGCGACGATGCCCTGCGCGGCCAGATAGTCGGGCAGGGATTGCGTGGAACGGAAGTTCGACACGCGGGCGGGACAGTCGCGGACCACCAATCCGGCGGCATAGACGCGATTGGCTTCGACGTCTTCGGCGTTGACGCCGGTGTTGCCAATGTGCGGATAGGTCAGCGTGACGATCTGACCGCTATAGCTGGGATCGGTGAGAATTTCCTGGTACCCGGTCATCGCGGTGTTGAACACCACTTCGGCAACGGTATGGCCAGGCGCACCGATCGACACGCCTCGAAAAATGGTACCGTCCGCCAGAGCCAGAATTGCAGGAGGGAAGCGGTTGATCCCCTCGGGAAAAAGTTGCGGCAGCACAGTAAACCCCGGTTTTAGAATCGATAATCAAACCTTCGGATTATACCTTGAGCCGGCGTTTTTCCCGGAGAACCGCGCCAAATAAGGCCGGAATCGCTGATTCCCCCCTTTTCCGGCCGTTTGCGCGCCCCTTCTCCCCGCTTGGCGCAAGGATGCCTTTGGCTGACAGCAGGCCGCCGGCGGCAGTGATACGCTAGGGTCACCTTCAACCCTTGCCGCCGTGAGCCGTATCTGTCCATGTCCAGCCAACTTGACGCCCTGCGCAATCACACCACCGTTGTCGCCGACACGGGGGATTTCGAAGCGATGAAGGCGTTGCGTCCCACCGACGCCACCACCAATCCGTCCCTAATTCTTAAAGCCGTCCAGCAGGACGCGTACCGCCCGCTGCTGGAGAAAACGGCACGCGACCACGGCGGCGCTTCGACGCCCGACCTGGTCGACCGCCTGCTGGTCGCTTTCGGCCGCGCCATCCTGAACATCGTGCCGGGCCGCGTATCGACCGAAGTGGACGCCCGCCTGTCGTTCGACACCCGCGCCACCATCGAGCGCGCCCGCGGCCTGATCGCCCTGTACGAGGCCGCCGGCGTACCGCGCGAACGCGTCCTTATCAAGATCGCCTCCACCTGGGAAGGCATCCAGGCCGCCCGCGCATTGCAGGCGGAAGGCGTGCGCTGCAACCTGACGCTGCTGTTTTCGCTGCCTCAGGCCGTGGCCTGCGCCGACGCGAACGTGCAGTTGATCTCGCCCTTCGTCGGCCGCATCTACGACTGGTATAAGAAAAGCGCCGGCGCGTCCTGGGTGGAAGCCGACAACGCCGGCGCCCGCGACCCCGGCGTGCTGTCCGTGACCCGCATCTACCGCTACTACAAGCAGCATGGCATCTCCACCGAGATCATGGGGGCAAGCTTCCGCAATGCGGGACAGATCCTGGCGCTGTCGGGCTGCGACCTGCTGACGATCAGCCCCGACCTGCTGAACCAGCTGGCCAGCACCGGCGGCGACGCGCCCGCGCAATTGCGCGCCGATGACACGGGCGAGCCCATCGCACCGATCGGCTCGGACGAAATCAGCTTCCGCACCCTGCTCAACGACGACGCCATGGCGACTGAGAAGCTGTCGGAAGGCATCCGCCTATTCGTGGCGGACGCGGTCAAGCTGGACGCGCTGATCGACGCGCAGCGGCGCTAAAGCCTGCGCCAAGACCTGCTCTAAGGCCCGTGCCAGGGCATGCGCGCAAAGCCGGCGCGTGTGCCCCGCCTAGCGATGGTCGTGCGAATGCACTTGCAGCGCTTCCAGGAAGCGCGACACCATGTTGTACGCCGCCACCGTCGCGGTCAGCTCCACGATGAGCTTGTCCGACCCCATCGCCGCCCGCGCCGCCTGGAACACCGGTTCCGGCACCTGCACATTGCGGGTCATCGCGTCGGTATAGGCCAGCACCGCCTTTTCGCGTTCGCCGAACAGATCCGAGCTTTCCCAGGCGTCCAACGCGTCCAGCTGCGCTTGCGAAACGCCCTCTTTCAATGCGATCGGGGCATGCTGGTCGGCCTCGTAAGGCGCGCCGTTGATCGCCGCCACCCGCATGATCACCAATTCGCGCAAGTCGCCGGGCAGCGTGCTCAGCTGGCGGATCGAGGTCAGGTAATTCAGCCAGCCGCCCGCTACCGCCGGGCTATGCAGCAGCATCTGGTACAGATGCAGGACGCTGCCGCGCTCCGCGACGATGCGGTCGACCAGGGGCCGTGCTTCGGGATGAGTCGGATCGGCGTAGGGAAGACGGGCCATGGGAACTCCATATAGGTGACGGGGCTGCAAATGCACACATTCGTACAATATATTTGACATAATGACAGCACATTGCGCGTCCCCGGTATAGACCCAGCATGAATGCGCCCACCCAATCCGCCCCGCCCGTCACGCTCGCCAATTGCGATAGCGAGCCGATCCACGTGCCGGGCGCCATCCAGCCGCTGGGCGCGCTGCTTGCATTCGACGCCGACGGCAATCTGCGCTTCGCCAGCGAGAACGCGCCGGACATCCTGGGTACGCCGCTGACGCTGGGCCAGCCATGCGCCCCCGATGCGCTGCCCCCTGCCCTGGCGCGCTATCTTGCCGTCTGGCTGGACAACACCGACCCCGTCTTCGATCCCTTGACCATCGCGCGGGACCACGCCACGTTCGATGTGATCGGCCACCGCAATGCGGACGGCCTGACCGTCATTGAACTGGAGCAGCGGGCCGACGATGCGGGCATTGCCGACCCCGCGCACATCTACCGCAGCATCGAACGGGTGCGCCGCCAGCGCGACGTGCAGAGCCTGTTGGACAGCGCCGTGCGGGAAGTCCGCCGCGCGACCGGTTTCGACCGCGTCATGGCCTACCGCTTCCATCCCGACGACAGCGGCGAAATCGTGGCCGAGCAACGCCACGATTCGCTGGAAGACTGGGTAGGACGCCGCTACCCGGCCGGCGACATCCCGGCGCAGGCCCGCCGCCTGTACACCGCCAACACCTTGCGCCAGATCGCCGACGCCCGCTATACGCCGATACGCGTGCTGGGCGCCCACTCGGCGGAGCCGCAGCCGCTGGACATGAGCTTTTCGGCGTTGCGCAGCGTGTCGCCGATCCATCTGGAATACATGGCGAACATGGGCGTGCGGGCTTCGATGAGCCTGTCGATCGTGATCGGCGGCCGCCTGTGGGGCATGATCGCCTGCCACCATCATTCGCCGCGCCCGATCCCGTACCCGGCGCGCCTGGCCTGCGAAGCGCTGACGCAAGTGCTGTCGGCCGCGCTGGCCAATATCGAAGGCAGCGAGCGCGCCGCCGAGTCGCGCCGCAACGCGGCGCTGGTCAGCGAGCTGACCGAGCGCGTATCCGCGTCCGAAAACCTGCATCTTGCCCTGTCCGCCGGCCCCCAGACGCCCGCGTCGCTGATCGCGAGCGACGCCGCGCTGTGCCTGTGGGGCAATAGCGTCACCGTATTCGGCGGCATCGCGCCGCGCGGCGAGCTGGCGGGCATCCTGTGCGCGCTGGACCAAAGCGGCCAACGCCTGGTGCATACCGACAATATCGCCCGTGACTACCCCGGCCTGCAAACCGACCTGGTGCCCTACGCGGGCCTGCTCGCCTGCAAGTTCGACCCGATGAACAACGGCTGGCTGATCTGGTTGCGCAAAGAGCAGATCGAAACGCTGGTCTGGGGCGGAAAACCCGAAAAGCAATACTCGGTCGGCAACCTGGGCCCGCGCCTGACCCCGCGCGGCTCGTTCGAGGCCTGGCGCGAAGTCGTGCGCAACACCTGCACGACCTGGCTGCCCGCCGAACTGGACGCCGCCGACAACCTTCGCGACGAACTCTCTCACATCGCGACCAGCCGCGCCGCGGACGTGGACCGGGCGCGCACCGCGCTGCTGGCCATGCTGGGCCACGACTTGCGCGATCCGCTGCAGTCCATCTCCATGGCCGCCACGCTGTTGTCCAAGACGGACTCCGGCGCCCGCATGGGCGAGCGCATCCGCTATTCCAGCGGACGGATGCAGCGGCTGATCTCGCAGGTGCTGGACCTGTCGCGCCTGCAAGGCGGCATGGGGCTGGGCATCGAGAAGCGCCTGTGCAACCTGAGCGATCTCGTCAATGGTCTGATCGATGAAAAGCGCCAGGCCTATCCCGGCTTGCGCATCGAGCCCGACGTGGCGCCGGGCCTGGATCTAATGGCCGATACCGACCGCATCGCCCAGGTGGTCACCAACCTGATGAGCAACGCCCGCCAGCACGGCGCCCCGCGCCAGCCCATCCGCGTGCTTGCGCGGCAAGCAGGCGACAATATCGAACTGCGCGTCGTCAACCACGGCGCGCCCATCGCGGCAGAGGTGCGGGCGCACCTGTTTTCGCCTTTCAAACCCGAATCGCTGGGCCATTCGCGAAACCGCAATGGCCTGGGGCTGGGCCTGTACATCGCCGATCAGGTCGTGCGCGACCATAACGGCCAGATCTCGGTGGACTGCCGGGATGGCCTGGTCATTTTCACGGTGACGCTGCCGCGCGGCCTGCGCGATACGCTCGCCCCTTGATTTCTGGAGGTCCCCTTTTGAACGAAGTGCGCGCGATTCGCGTCCTGCTGGTTGACGACAACGAAATGGGTTCGGAGCTGCTGGCCGAGTTCCTGGCGCTTTCCGGGCTGGAGGCGCGATGCGCCGCCACCGGCGAAGCCGCCCTGGAACTGGCCGACAGTTTCGCCCCCGAAGCCGTCCTGGTGGATATCCTGCTGCCCGACATGGATGGCTACGAACTCGCCGCCAGGCTGCGCTCGCGCGGCAAACCGGCCCGCATCTATGCCCTGAGCGGGCTGGCGCGCCAGGAACGGCGCGACGGAGCGGAAGACATGTTCAACGGCTGGATCGAAAAGCCCGCCGACCCCGACGCGTTGCTGGCCATCCTGCGGCAGGCGCACTGAACGTGACGCTCTCCATGCCCACCTCGCTAGAAGCGCTGGCTGCCCATGGCGTGCGGCTGAAGGTGCTGGCCCAGGTCTTCCCCGTGCTGCGCCACGAGGTGGTCGGTCCGCTGTCCAACGCCACGCTGGCGACCGCCATGCTGCGCCAGACGCCGGAAGGCGCCAGCCCCGACGCCTTGCAGCAGCGCTGCCAGCGGCTGGCGGGCGACCTCACGGGGATGCTTGAAGACAGCGTCGCCGTGGTGCGCGACCTGGACCAATGGCTGGCGGACCACGGCGCGCAGGCGCCGGCCGACACGTTGCTGCGGGAATGCCGCAAGCTGATGTTCTCGCATCTGCTGCTGTCCCGGCGCAACGTCACCTGGTCGGAATCGGTCGCTGCGGTTCAATTGCCGCTGTTCGCCTCCCGCTATCTGCTGCTGGCGTGGCTGCTTTGCCTGCTGCCGGCGCTTCCCGCCGACACGGACCTGGCACTGGATTTTTCGCAGGCGGATGCCTGGCATGCCCGATTTTCCGCAGCGCCCGACTTCACCGGCGCGCAGCCCACTGATTTCGACCCGCAGGAAGTCGAACTTCTTGCGGGCGCTTCCGGTTGGCGCCTGGAGCGCCAGACGCATTGCTGGTCGCTCCACCTGCCTGCCCCCACCCCCGACAAGTGAGTGGCCGTCATGATTTCCCCCGTACATCAGGTGCTTCGAGAAGGTACGCGCGACCGGCATGAAACCCTGGACCAGGGCTTGGCTTTGGCAAGTGGCGACGTGGACCGCGCCGATTACCTGAACTACCTTCGCGCGCTGCTGGGGTGGCTGGAGCCGCTGGAGCGGCAGCTCTGGCAACTGGACTGGCCAGCCAGCCTGCAAGCGCCCGAGCGCGCGGGTAAAAGTGCCTGGATCCGCGTCGACCTGGCCGATGCCGGCGACGCCGCTCCGGTGCCGCAATGCGCCGACGCGCCCCGCGTGGACGCCGCGGACGCCTATGCGCTGGGCGTGGCCTATGTGGTGGAGGGGTCGCAATTGGGCGGGCGCTTCCTGGCCAAGCACCTGGCCGACATCACTCCCGCCCTGCCGCTGCGCTATCTGCGCGGTTACGGTGACCAGGTGGGGCCGATGTGGAAGACGTTCCTTCACTATCTGGACAGCGATGCCGGGGCCCAGGGCCACGAGGCGCATGCCCTGCAGGGCGCCCGCGACGCCTTCGACAGCCTGACCGCGTGGCTGCGCAGCCAGCAAGCGCTGCGGGCCTGAACCCGACTGCGCGGCGGCGGCCAGCAGATGGCCGCCGCCCTGCGGCAGGGATTACAGCTTTTCGGTTTCGCCCGATTTGGGCTGCCATTTCATCAGGCGCTTTTCACCCATGCCGACGATGTAGTCCAGCACCAGCGCGAACGCCGTCAGCACGACGATGCCCGCAAACACCGTATTCACGTCGAACGTGCCTTCCGCCTGCAGGATCAGGTAGCCCACGCCGCTTGCCGAACCCAGGTATTCCCCGACCACGGCGCCCACGAAGGCCAGGCCCACGGACGTATGCAGGCTGGAGAACACCCAGCTGGTAGCCGACGGCAGATAGACGTGGCGCAGCAACTGGCGCTTGCGCGCGCCCAGCATGCGGGCGTTGTCCAGCAAGGTCGGGCTGACTTCGCGCACGCCCTGGTAGACGTTGAAGAACACAATGAAAAACACCAGCGTGACCGCCAGCGCCACCTTGGACCAGATTCCCAGCCCGAACCACATCCCGAAGATCGGCGCCAGGATGACGCGCGGCATCGAGTTGGCGGCCTTGATGTAGGGGTCGAGGATGGCGCTTGCGCGCGGCGACAGCCCGAGCCACAAACCGAAGCCCAGGCCGGCGATCGTGCCGATGAAAAACGCCAGCACGGTTTCGGTCAGGGTCACCCACAGGTGCGTGTAGATGTCCGCGTTGGTGATGAACCAGGCCCAGATGCGGCCCCAGACTTTCAGCGGTTCGCCGAAGAAGAACGCCACCTTGGAATCGCGCGATGCGAAATGCCAGACGCCCAGGATGACGACCAGCAGCAGCAGTTGCCAGAAGCGCAGGCTGACGGAACCGGATTTGAATGACTTCGACATACCTCAGGCTCGCTTCTGTTGGGCATAGCCCTTGAGCACTTCTTCGCGCAGCACGGCCCAGATGGCCGAATGCAGCTCGACGAAACGCGGATGGGCGCGCACTTCGGCCACGTCGCGCGGGCGCGGCAGGTCGATGGCGAATTCACCGATCGGATGCGTGCCGGGCCCGGCCGACAGCACGATCACGCGGTCGCTCATCGCGATGGCTTCGTCCAGGTCGTGCGTGATGAACAGCACGGCCTTGCGCTTGGCCATCCACAGCTCCAGCACTTCGTTTTCCATCAGCTGGCGCGTCTGGATGTCCAGGGCCGAGAACGGCTCGTCCATCAGGATGATGTCCGGATCGCGGATCAGCGTCTGGGCCAGCATGGCGCGCTTGCGCATGCCCCCCGACATCTGGTGCGGATAGCGCTCTTCGAAGCCGCCCAGGCCTACCCGGCGCATCCACTCCCGGCCGCGCTCAAGCGCTTCCGGGCGCGGCACGCCGGCGAAATCCAGCCCGGCCACCACGTTGTCCAGCGCGCTGCGCCAGGGCAGGAGCGCCTCGCCCTGGAACATGTAGCCCGCACGCGCGTTGATGCCCGACAGGGGTTGGCCGAACACCTTCACCAGGCCCGACGACGGCGACAGCAGGCCGGCGCCGACGTTGAGCAAGGTGGATTTCCCGCAACCGGTCGGCCCCACCACCGACACGAATTCCCCTGGCGCGATGGCCAGGGTCGTGTCGCTGACGGCGGTGTAGCGCTGCGACCGGTCGTCGCGCGACACAAAGGTGCAACTGATGTTCTCCAGCGATAGTGCGGCTTCAACCATTGGCATACTTCTCGTTGGCGCGGCGCGCGAAATCGTTGGTCCAGACCTTGGAGGGGTCGATCTTCGCGCCGTCGAAATCCGCCTGGTAGGCGGCCAGCGCCTTCAACGCGGTGGCCGCGCCGTCTTCGGGGATCATGCCATCCGGCGACAGGCCTTCCAGGCTTTTCGCGATGGCGGCCTTGTACACGGCCGGGTCGCCCAGCAGATAGGTTTCCGGCACGATCTTGGCGATCTCGTCGGGGCCAGCCTTCTGGATCCACTTGTCGGCGCGGACCAGCGCATTGGTCAGGGCCTGCGTCGTGTTCGGGTTGGCGTCGATGAACGCCTGCGGCGCGTACAGGCAGCCGGCGGGCATGTTGCCGCCGAAGATGTCCTGCGTGTCCTTCAAGGTGCGCGTGTCGACGATGATCTGGATATCGCCCGGCATTTCCAGCATCGACACCACGGGGTCGGTGTTGGAGATGGCGTCGATCTGGCCGCTGCGCAACGCCGTCACGGCCCCGGCGCCGGCGCCCACGCCGATGATCGAGACGTCGGACGCCTTCAGGCCGTGCTTGGCCAGGAAGAAGCTGACCACCATGTTGGTGGACGAGCCCGGCGCGGTCACGCCGATCTTCTTGCCCTTCAAGTCGGCCGGCCCCTTGTAGTTGGGCAGGTTCTTCTTGGACACGCCCACGCCGATCATCGGCGCGCGGCCTTGCAGCACGAAGGCGCGGTAGGCCTGGCCCTTGGACTGCATGGACAGCGTGTGCTCGAACGCGCCCGAGACGATGTCGGCGCTGCCGCCCACCACCGCCTGCAACGCCTTGGAGCCGCCGGCAAAGTCGGCGATGCTGACGTCCAGGCCTTCGTCCTTGAAGTAGCCGCGGGCTTCCGCGATGGACAAGGGCAGGTAGTAGATCAGGGGCTTGCCGCCCACGGCGATCTGGACCTTGGACTTTTCAAGCTTCTGTGCGCGCACGATGGCGGGCGCCATGCCCATGACGCCGGCGGCGCCGGCCATCTTGAGCAAGTCACGGCGAGTAACTGACATGTGGTTGTCTCCTAATTGTCGGGTTTACCGATAGCGCCGGTCTTCGCCAGCTCATCAATAGCCGCTGAATCATACCCCAGCGATTTCAGGACTTCCTCGGTATGTTCCCCTAATGCCGGGCCGACCCAGCGCGTCTGGCCAGGGGTCTCCGACAGCTTGGGAACCACCGCCGGCAGCTTGACCGGACTGCCGTCGGCGAAGTGGTGCTGCTCAATCATCCGGCGCGCCAGGAACTGCGGATCGCCGAACATGTCGGCCACGCTGTAGATCTTGCCGACAGGCACGTCCGCGCCCTTCAGCACGCCCAGCGCCGCTTCGATGCCGCGGCCGCCGCACCATTGCTGGATGGCGCCGTCGATCTCTTCGACCCGGCGCGCGCGGCCGTCGTTGCGCACCAGGTCGGGGTCTTCGGCCAGGTCGTCCCGGCCGATGGCGCGCATCAGCCTGTGGAAGATCGCGTCGCCGTTGCCCGCGATGACGACGTTCTGGCCGTCGCGGGTGGTGTAGGTGTTGGACGGCACGATGCCCGGCAGCGCGCCGCCCGTGCGCTCGCGCACTACGCCGGCCACGTCGTACTCGGGCACAAGGCTTTCCATCATGTTGAAGACGGCCTCGTACAAGGCCACGTCCACCATCTGCCCCTGCCCGGCCCGGCAGGCGTCGCCCGACTGGCCGTTCCAGCGTCCGCCCGTGGCGTCGCGGTGGCGCAGCGCCATCATGGCGCCGATCACGCCGTGCAGCGCGGCGATGGAATCGCCGATGGAGATGCCGACCCGCAGCGGCGGCCGGTCGGGATGACCGGACACGTAGCGCAAGCCGCCCATCGATTCGCCGATGGCGCCGAAGCCCGGCTGGTCTTTCATGGGGCCGGTCTGGCCATAGCCCGACAGCCGCACCATGATCAGCGCGGGATTGATGGCGCGCAGCTGCTCGAAGCCCAGGCCCCACTTCTCAAGCACGCCTGGCCGGTAGTTCTCGACCACGACGTCGGCGTCCAGCGCCAGCTTGCGGGCGATCTCCTGGGCGCGCGGGTCTTTCAGGTTCAGGGCGATGGATTGCTTGTTGCGGGCCTGCACCGTCCACCAGAGCGAATTGCCCTCGTGCAGATGGCGCCAGCTGCGGATGGGGTCTCCGCCGCCCGTGCCGTCAGGCCCATGCGGCGTTTCCACCTTGATGACATCGGCGCCGAATTCGCCGAAGATGCGCGCGGCGAACGGGCCGGCGATGAGCGTGCCGAGTTCCAGGACCTTGAGTCCGGTCAGCGCTGACATGGTTTGTCTTCCTCACGGTTTTCTTTGCCCCGCCGATACGTTGCCGGCTGGCTGTTGTCGTGCTGCGAGCCTCAGGTGGTCTTGCGCTCCATCAAGGCCCAGGCGATCGTGCCGGCATCCACGTATTCCAGCTCGCTGCCGGCGGGCACGCCGCGCGCCAGGCGCGTCACGCGCAAGCCGCGTTCGCCCAGCGCTTCGCCCAGGAAGTGGGCGGTGGTCTCGCCTTCGGCGGTGAAGTTGGTGGCCAGGATGACTTCCTGCACCTCGCCGTCCGTCGCCCGCGTGATCACGCGGTCGAAGTCCAGCTCGCGCGGGCCGATGCCCTCAAGCGGCGCCACCCGGCCCATCAGCACGTAGTACAGGCCGCGGTAGCCGTGGCTGGACTCGATCATGTTCTGGTCGGCAGGCGTTTCCACGATGCACAGCAGCGATCGGTCGCGCTTGGGGTTGGAGCAGGTGCCGCAGACCTCTTCTTCCGAAAAGCTGTTGCACCGCGCGCAATGCTTAAGATCCCGCACCGCGCCGGCCAGCGCCTGCCCCAGCATGTCCGCGCCTTGCGGGTCATGCTGCAGCAGGTGGTACGCCATGCGTCTGGCCGATCGGATACCCACGCCGGGCAGGCGCCGCAGCGCCTCGATCAGCGACACCAGCGGTTCGGGTTCAGGCAGTAAGGGATCCATTGCGGCCTAGGGTCGCGCCAATCAGAACGGCAGCTTCATGCCCGGGGGCAGCGGCATGCCGGCGGTGACGCCCGCCATCTTTTCCTGGGACGTGGTTTCGGCCTTGCGCAGCGCGTCGTTGAACGCGGCGGCGACCAGGTCTTCCAGCATGTCCTTGTCGTCGCCCAGCAGCGACGGGTCGATCACGACGCGCTTGACGTCGTGGCGGCAGGTCATGGTGACCTTGACCAGACCGCCGCCCGAGGCGCCTTCGACCTGGATTTCAGCCAGCGCGTCTTGCGCCTTCTTCATGTTTTCCTGCATCTGCTGCGCCTGGCGCATCAGGCCGGCCAGTTGTCCTTTCATCATGATGGATGTTCCTTGAACGAGGGGAATAAGAGATTGCCGCCGCCTCAGGCAGCGGCCGGGGGATCGACATGGCGGATGGAGCCGGGTACGACCTGGCCCCCGAAATCGGCCAACAACGCTTGTACAAAAGGATCGACGGCCACGGCGTCTTCCGCGGCCTGCTGGCGCGCGGCGCGCTCGGCCTGCGCCACGGCATGCGCCGTGGCGTCGCCGGTGACGCCGACTTCCACGTCCAGCCGGATGCCCTGCCCGAAATGTTCGCACAAGACGGTTTGCAGGCGGACCCGGCTTTCGCTTTCGGCCAGCGTCTTCACCGCTACACGCAGGACGATCGCGTCGCCCTGCACGCCAGCCCATTCGCTTTGGCGAGCCAGTTCCGCCGCCAGGCCGGTGACCGGCAGGCGGGCGGCCAGCTCGGGCCAGCCGGCGGACGTCATGTCCGCCATACGGGCGCGCGATTGGCCTGCGCCTGCCGCGCGCTTGCGCGCCGGCGCCGGGCCTTCGCGCCGGACCGGCGCGGCCGGAACCGGCGCGGCGGACGGCGCGCTCGCCAGCGTTTCAAATTCGTCGTCGTCCGGATCGGACGTGAAGCCGCCATCCGGGACGAAGCCGCCCTCGGCTTCGAACGGGATTTCTTCGTCTACCCAGGAAGGCGGTCCGTCGCCATCGGCTTCGGCTGGCGCGGTGGCCAGCACGGCCGCGACAGCGGGCGTGACAGCCAACGCCGCGGAACCGCCGGCCTTGGCGGCGATAGCGGTCTCGGGCGCCGCCGGTGCGTTCGCCGGCAGGTCCTCCCAAGGCGGCACGCTTTCGCTGGCGGCGGCTTGAGTTGCCGAGACGGATTCGGACTGGGGTTCGGGCTGGAAATCGGGCTGCTGCGCGGGCTCAGGCTCGGCTACGGGTGCCGGATCAGCGGCCATCGACGCGGGCGCGGCGGCTTCGGCTGACGCGGCGAGCGCAACCGGCTCAGACACAAGCGGTTCAGGCGCAAGCGGCTCTGGTGCCACGGCAGGCGTGGCAGCGGCAGACGCTGTGGCGGCCGGGACCGCCACAGGCGCGGGCGCCGGGGCGGCCACCGCCGCAGGCGCTGCAGTGGCTGCAATGGCTGCCGGTGCAGCGGCGGCAACGGCCGGTTCCGCCACTTGGCGGGCGGGTGCGGCGGGCGCTTCCAATGCGGTCTGCGGACCGGCGTCGCCGTTGAGCGCCAGCATGCGCAGGCAAGCCATGATGAAGCCCGCATACTCGTCGGGCGCCAGCGTCAGTTCGCTGCGGCTATGCACCGCCACCGAATAGAACAACTGCACGGCATCGGGATGCAAGGTCAGCGCCAGACGCGCGATGTCGGCGGCCAGCGGATCTTCGGCGGGCGTGACGCCGGTGACCCGCTGTTCGATCGCCACGCGGGACAGCAGCACAGCCAGATCGGCCAGCGCGCCGGCGTACGACAGCCCGCGGGTCGCCAGTTCATCGGCCACCGCCAGCACGCCCTTGGCGTCACCGGCGGACAAGGCGTCCAGCAGGCGCACCAGATGGCGCTGGTCGATGGTGCCGAGCATGCCGCGCACGGCGTCCTCGGTCATGTTGCCGGCGCTGTAGGCGATGGCCTGGTCGGTCAGGGACAGCGCGTCGCGCATGGACCCCTGGGCGGCTTGGCCGATCAGGCGCAAGGCCGGCACTTCAAAAGCCACTTCTTCCTGGCCCAGCACCGCCTGCAAATGCCCGACAATGGAGTCGGCCGGCATCTGCTTCAGGTTGAACTGGAGGCAGCGCGACAGCACCGTCACCGGGATCTTCTGCGGATCGGTCGTGGCCAGGATGAATTTGACGTGGGGCGGCGGCTCTTCCAGCGTCTTCAACATGGCGTTGAAGGCGTGGCCCGTCAGCATGTGCACTTCGTCGATCATGTAGACCTTGAAGCGCCCGGCGCCCGGCGAATAGACCGCCTGCTCCAGCAGCTGCGTCATTTCCTCGACGCCGCGGTTCGAGGCCGCGTCCAGCTCCAGGTAGTCGACAAAGCGCCCGGCGTCGATCTCCGTGCACGCCCGGCAGACGCCGCACGGCTTGGACGTGATGCCGGTTTCACAGTTGAGCGATTTGGCCAGGATCCGGGACAGGGTGGTCTTGCCCACGCCCCGGGTGCCGGTGAACAGCCAGGCATGGTGCAGGCGTTGGGTGTCGAGCGCATGAGTCAACGCGCGCACCACGTGATCCTGTCCCACGAGGGTATCGAACGATCGCGGCCGCCACTTGCGGGCCAGTACCAGATAAGTCATGGCTGGATTGTAGAGCCTGTTTCGCGTGCTGGCTGAAATGCAAAGGGGACGGGCTTATTCCCGTGGAACGAATCCCTGGAAAATAACCCCGTCCCCCTTGAAAGCAATCGAGCGGCGGGTTGAATCGGGTTGAATCACCCTCTGCCCACTACCCATTGCTTTGAAGAATCCGGTTGGCGAGCCTTACTCCGGCACTGACCCTAAACGACTATGGCTGCTTCGTTCCCGACCTGACCAGGTTCACCGTCGAACCATGCGGAGGGGCCCGCCAACCGGAATTCTAGCAGAGCTGCGCTTCGCTTGCTTGCAGCCTTCCGGTTGGCGGGCCCCTTTGGGGCGGTATGTTGCCCCCTCCCCGGCCCTCCCCCCGAGGGGGAGGGAGAGATGGCTTTGCTTCGCTTGCCATTTTTGGCTCGCTTCGCTTTGCCTTTTTGGCTTGCTTCGCTCGCCGTTCTCTTCTTTCTCTTCTTTCTCTTCTTTCTCTTCTTTCTCTTCTTTCTTTGTTCTCTTTGCTCTTTCTTCGTTGGTCTTATTTGTTCAGGTCGATCCAGGCTTTGGCTCGGGGGAAGTAAAGGGCGGCTCTTGCTATGCGGCCGTCCAGGGCGGTGACTTGGGTGCAGTAGCGCAACAGTTGTTCGCCGTGGCGTTGGCGCATGCGGGTGGCGAAGGCGGCGGGGGGTTCGCCGGGGTGGGGGCGGCCGGTTTTGTAGTCGACGATCAGCCAGCCGTCTTCGGTGCTGAGCGCCAGGTCGATGACGGAGACTTTGCCGGCGGCGTCGATCAGGGGCCATTCGCGGCGGGCGCCGGATTGGGACAGCAGCCATAGGCCGCGGCCGTCTGACAGCGTGGCTTGCAGGGTTTCAAGCACCGCTTCGGCGGCGGCGTCGGCCTGGCTGGCGGGGATGCCTGCGCGCGTCAGCTGGCGGCGCATCGCGGGGAGGCGCTCGGCCAGGGCGTCGGCAGGCCACGTGTGCACGCCGTCCTGGCCGATGCGGGCCAGCCAGGCGTGCGCCAGGGTGCCGATGGCGGCGTCGTAGCCGGCCTCCAGTTGCCAGGCGGGATGTTCGCTGCCGTCGCCCCAGGCGCCGCGGGCGGCGGCGCCGAAGCCGGGGCTGACCGTGATGTCGGACTGGCCCGCCAATTGCGCCAGGCCCTCGCCTGACACCCGCCGCAAGGGTTCGCCCTGCCATTCCGGGCCGTCGACGGTTTCGGGTTCGGCCTCGCCTTGCTGCGACGGTGGAACGGGCGTTTCCAGGCAGGGCCACAGGCGGCCCAGCAGGCTGGCCGAGGGGGGCGTCTTGACCTGGCCCGTGGCCTCGTCCAGCGACACGTGCCCCACCAGATGCAGGCGTTTGCGCGCGCGGGTAGCGGCGACGTACAGCAGGCGGTCGATTTCATAGGAGGCGCGGCGCGCCTCGCGTGCGCCCAGATAGCGCGACACCGGGTCGGCCTCGGTTTCCGCGCGCGGCTTGACCGGGCCGAACAGCACGCGGCCGCCGCTCTGCTCGAAGCGCACCAGCGGAGCCTGGTCACCGCGCGGGGCGCGGTGCAGGCCATACAGGATGACGGTTTCGAACTGCAGGCCCTTGGACTTGTGCATGGTCATGATCTCGACCGCACCGTCGTCCTCGTCCGCCGCATCGGGCGCAGCGAACAGCCGCGAGATGCCGGCGTCGAGCGCGGCCGGGTCGATGCCGCCGTGCGGGGCCAGGCGCTCGACCAGCTGGAACAGGCTTTCCGCATCGTTCGCCACCGACAGGCCGGCATACAGCGCCGGACCGCCCAGGCGGCGCCACAACGATTCCACCCAGGCCGCGAACGGCATCGCGCCGGAGTCGTTGCGCTTGTCCAGCAGGATGGCCGCGACCTGGCGCAGCCGCGCGAATTCGTCGGCGCCAAGCAGTGCCTGCGCTGACGGCGATTCGGGCGCGGCCGGCGCGGCGTCGAACAGGGAGCCTTGCGGCGCCGCGTCGGCCACGGCAGGCATTGTCGGCCGCACGATGCGCAGCGCGCGTTCAAGCAGCACCGGCACCGGGGTGATGTGGTCGTCGCCAAACAGGCGCTGCAGGGACGTCAGGGTCAGACCGCAATATGGCGCGCGCAGCACCGACAGCCACGCCATCCGGTCGCCCGGATGCGATAGCGCGCGCACCAGTTGCACCAGGTCGGCCACCACCGGGCGCAGCGCCAGCGGCACCAGGTCCACGGCGCGGCAGCGGATGCCCTCTTGCGCCAGCCGGCGCGTCAAGTTGCCCAGATGGCTGCGGGCGCGCACCAGCACCGCGACCGGATGCTTGGCGCCCTTGTGATCGGCCAGCGCCTGGCGCACCAGGCCGACCGCGATGTCTTCGGCCTGCTCTTCGGCCGGCGCCACGCCGGCGCGCGACCAGGCGGGGTGGAAGCGCACGGCCGGGTCCGGCAACGCCTCGTGGAAGGCGGTGGACGGGCTGTACGAGATGGCGCCCGCGGCGGCGTCGCTGCGCTTGGGCAGCAACGACACGAACGACCGGTTCACCCAGTCCACGATGCCCGCCTGCGAGCGGAAGTTGTCGGTCAGGTTCAGGAAATCAGGTTGCAACTCGCCCACGCCGATGTCCGCCACCTCCAGGAACAGGCCCACTTCGGCCTTGCGGAACCGGTAGATGGACTGCATCGGGTCGCCCACCAGGAACAGCGTGCGGCCGTCGCCCGCCTGCCAACCGGAGGTCAGCGTGCGCAACAGGTCCAGCTGCGTCTGGCTGGTGTCCTGGAATTCGTCGATCAGCAGATGGCGGATCGACGCGTCCAGTTTCAGCAGCAATTCGCCGGGATCGTCGGCGCTGCCCAGCGCCGAGGCCGCGCGTTGCGCGATCTCGATGAAGTCGACCTCGCCCGTGTCCGCGAAACGCAGGCGCAACTGCGCCACCGCCAGGGCCAGGGTCATCAGTTGAGCACCCAGCACTTCCCATTGCGCATCGGTGAAGCGCGGTTCGGGGATATCGCGCACGGCGTTCAGGCGGCGCACCCAGGCGGCCTGCCCGTCGGCCGATTCCAGCCACGCCACGAAGGGTTCCTTGTGCGCGCACTTGGCCGGAAAGCCCAGGTTCTTGTTGACCGTCTTGCGCAGGCTGCCCGTGCCGGTCAGCAGCAGGTGCGCCACCGCGCGCCACTGGTCCAGCACCTCGGCGTCCGGCGGCAATTCCTCCGTCCAGTCCAGCAGCGGCAGCAGCTTGTTGTCGTCGTCGCCGTCCTGCAGTTGGGTCGCGGCCAATCGGGCCGGGCCGCACAGCGCTTCGGCCCAGCCATACGGCATGGCTTCGCTGAGCGCGTCCAGGTCTTCGCCGATCGCCTCGGCCAGCATGGCCTCCATGCCCGCGCGGTCGGACCCATGGCGCAGCAACGGCAGCCACTGATCGCGCTGGCCCAGCATGTCGGCAATGGCGTCCTTGGCCGCCTGCACGTCCACGTCCAGATGCTGCAAGAGGACACGCACGGCGTCGTAGTCGTCGGCCAGGTCCAGCGTGGCCCGCGCCGCGGCTTCGTAGTTCGCGCGGGCGTCGTCGGTGATGTCGGGCATGCCGCCCAATTCCGACAGCCATGGCATGCTGCGCACGAGCCCCGCGCAGAACGAGTCGATGGTGCGGATGGCCAGGCGCGCGGGATGGTCCAGCAGATGCCAGCCCTGTTCTTCGTTGCGCGCCAGCGCGGCGCGGGCCAGTTCCCAGCTGCGGCGTTCATGCATGGCCTCGGGCGGCCCGTCCAACCCGCGGCGCAGCTTGCTCAGCACGCGCGCATGCATTTCGGAAGCCGCCTTGCGCGTGAAGGTGATGGCCACGATCTCTTCCGGACGGCTCACCGTGGCCAACAGGGCCAGGATGCGGTCGGTCAGCAGCTCGGTCTTGCCGGATCCGGCCGGGGCCTGCACCAGGAATGACCGGGCCGGGTCCAGCGCGTCGGCGCGCGCAGCGTGGTCCTGCGGCAAGCGTTCTTGTTCAGCCATGGCTCATGCGTCCTCATCGTCCAGATGCAAACGCAGGAACGGCAATGCATCGCAGTATTTCAAATCGTCCCGCCGGTAAGCCACATTGGTGGCCACCCCGGCGACATACTCGTCGGCTAGCGCCTCGATCGCCACGCGCCAGCGCTGCCGGATCTCGGGCCAGGACAGGCCATCGAAGTACTTGCTGTCTTCGGCCAGCGTGACGCCGGGCACGCCCAGGTCTTCGTCGGCCAGGCCTTGCGCGGCTACTTGGCGCGCGTGGATCTGCGCCAGCACCAGGCCCGCCACCTCGCCGCCCGCGGCATCCGCCAGCACCGAGGCATAGAACGGCAACTGCACGTTCACCGGCCGGCTGCGCGACCAGTCGGGTTCGGGCTTGGCGGCGGCCACGCCGGTCTTGTAGTCGACGATGACGTTGCGGCCGTCGGCCAGGCTGTCGATACGGTCCAGCCGCAGTTTCAGGTTCAGCGCCCCGCGCTGCCATTGATGGTCTTTTTCGACCTGGGCGACGGCGAACGGCAGGCGTTGCGCCTCCAGGTCCAGCCACGAGGCCAGCACCGCGCGGGCGCGCTGGCATTCCAGGGCCTTCAGCGCGGGCGCGTAGTCCTTGAGTTCTTCGTCGGCAGCCTGCGCCACCGCCTGCTCCAGCAAGGCGGCCAGCCGGCCGGCGGCCACGATCTCGTGCAAGGCCTCCTGGTCGGGCATCATGCCCCACACCCGTTCCAGCGCCTTGTGCAGGAACTGCCCGCGCACGTTCACCGTGGCGATGTCGGCATACGGCGCCAGCTCGCGTCCGCCCAAGCGGTGGCGCACGAACGCCCACAGCGGATTGCGCGCCTGCGTGTCCAGGACGTCCAGGCCCCCGCCGCCGCGGTTTCCCGCAGCCAGAGGCGGGCCCTGGTTGTCGTCCAGGGATTCCTGCGGCAGCGCGGCCACGTCATCGGCTTCGGCCGGCGCCCAGTCCGTCACCGCGGCGGCGGCGATCAACGGCGAGGGGCGCAGTTCGCGCTCGCCGTCCATATGGGCATGGCTGACGATGAGGTCGGGCGCGCAGCGGCACAGCGCGGCGTACATGCCTTCAGCCCATTCGCGTTCCCGCTCGGGCGTGGCGCGCGGCGCCTTCGCCTGGCGCAACACGGCCAACGGCAGCAGCGGATTGGGTTTGGGCGACGCGGGCAGCACATCGTCGGTCAGCCCCAGCATCCACACGCCGTCCCAATAGCCGCCCTCGGCTTCCAGCAACCCCAGCACGTCCAGCCGCGCCAACGGATCGCGTTGCGGCTGGAACGACGCCGACCGCGCCACGCTGTGCAGCAGGTTCACCGCCGCCACGCCGCCCAGGCGGCCCGCCGCCGGCGCCAATGCCGAAAAACTGCCCAGCGCGTCGCCCAGCGCACCCATCACTTGATAGTCCACGCTGTCCAGCACCGCTTCGCCGGGAAATCCCAGCGCCGTCAGCGCGGCTTTCATGCGCAGCATCCAGATGTCGCAGGTGGCTTGGCGACCGCCCTGCGTCCAGATCTCCATCGCCTGGTTCCAGGCTTGCGCCAGGGCCGGGATATCGGCCAGCCGCTTCTTCCAATCCTGCGGGCCGACATGCTGCACGGCCTGCCGCCGCCAGCGCGCGTCGATCGCGGCCAGCCGCGCGCCGTCGCGGACATCGCCCGCGCAATGCCCGGCCAGCAAGGCGGCGCCCAGCACGTCCACGCCGCAACCCTTGCCGGCGGCGCATTCGGCCAGCGCGCGCAGCCAGGCCAGCGCGGCGCGCGCCATCGGCCATTCATTCAACGGCCGGCCCACTGCGACGTTGAACGCGTAGGCCGGCGCCCCCTCCCGGCCCGCCAGGGCCTGGCTCAGCACGCGCCGCGCGAACGGGGATTCGGCCTCCAGTTGGGGCGACACGATGGCGTAGCGTCCTTGCGGATTCGCCTTCAGACGGCTGGCTGCCCATGCGGCCGCGGCACGCCATTCGGCGCCCTGGTCCGCCGCCTCGAACCGCCGCGCCACGGCTTGCCCCCGCTGTGCGTCGCGCCACTGCGCGACCACGGTGCCCTGCGCTTCAAACGCCTGGAGCAGGCGGCGAAAACGGGGCGACATATCGGTGAAACCCGCCAGCACCAATTGGGCGGGCGTCGCCAACCGGCCCTCCTCCAGGGCGCGCAGCACGCGCGCATAGCCCTGGTTCGCGTCCTCGGCGTCGATGCCCGCCAGCGTTTCGCGGTAGCGCGCACGCCACCGTGCGAAACCCCGGTATTCGTCGGTATCAGCGCCCGACGGCACTTGCAGGTCCCATTCGTCCATCAGCAGGTCGGCATCCATGGAAAGCCGCGCGGCCTGGCTGGCGTCCAGCAGCACGCGTTCGGCCTCTTCCGCCCGGATGGCTTCCGTCCACACCAGTTGCGTGGCGAAACTGTCCAGCCGGTAGGCGGGCACGTCGTCATCCGTCTCGAAAGCCAGCTCGTTGGCGGACTCCGCCAGCCAGGCCGACAGCGGCAGGATGCGCGGCAGTTCGCTGACCTGGCGCTCCTGGCGCAGCAGGCCGGCCAGTTCAAGCGTCAACCGGCGCGACAGCCGGTTGTTCACGGTCAGCACCAGCGTGCCGGCCGCGGGCATGGCGCCGATGTCCGGCAGCGATAGGTCGGGATAGGAAAACGATGCGTCCTGCATGGGCACCTGCAAAGCGCGTGCCGAAACGGCTGGCGCGGATGGCGAAAAAAAACGACGGGGGAAACTCCGTCGTAGGATACCGCGAGCCGAGCGGCCGAATGCGTCTAAAAGCCGCAGAGAGCTGCCAGGTTTTCCCAGTGGATCTGCATCTCGGGCGTGGTGTAGCCCCAGAACGCCAGGCCCAGCACGGCCGCCAGCGCCAGCAGCCCCAAGGCGCGCCAGCCCCGATGGCGGCGGACGGCGGGAGGCGTTGCCGGGGTCATGCCGACGCGGGGCTCGTTGGCGCAACCGGCGTCACCGGTTGCTCCCGCACCGGCAGGCACAGCGCCGCCGCCACCACGGCCAGGATCACGCCCAGCCACCAGACCATATCGTAATTGCCGGTCTTGGCGTAGGCGTAACCGCCCAGCCAGACGCCGATGAAACTGCCCAACTGGTGCCCCAGGAAGACGATGCCCGACAGGGTGGCCGCGTAGCGCAGTCCGTAGATCTGCCCGATCAGACCTTGCGTCAGCGGCACCGTGCCCAGCCAGAACAGGCCCATCCACGCCGCGAAGGCATAGAGCACCCACGCCGACAAGGGCATGGCCAATAGCAGCAGAATGCCGAACGCCCGCATGAAATACACCACCGCCAGCAAACGTTTCTTGCTGTATTTTCCGCCCAGCTTGCCCGCGTAGAACGAGCCCAGCACGTTGAACAGGCCGATCAGCGCCACGGCGGTCGCGCCTTGCCCCGCCGTCAGGCCGCCGTCGGTCACGTAGGCCGGCAGGTGCAGCGTGATGAAGGCGGTGTGGAATCCGCAGACGAAGTAGCTCCAGAACAGGAAGTGGAACGAAGGATGGCGCACCGCCTGCCGCACCGCCGATGCCAGCGACTGCTGCGGCCCCGAGTGCGCTTGCGGACGCCCGCGCAGGAAATAGGCCAGCGGCGCGGCGCAAGCCACGAACAGCGACAGCACCCACAGCGCGCCCGACCAGTCCATGCCGGTGATCAAGGCTTGCCCGGTAGGCACCACGGCGAACTGGCCCAGCGAACCGCCGGCGCTGGCGATGCCCATCGCCGTGCTGCGGTAGGCCGCCGGCACGGCGCGCGCCACCACCGGAAGGATCACCGGGAAGGTGGTCCCCGCCTGACCCAGACCGACCAGCACGCCGGCGGTCAGGTAGAGCGTGGTCTCGTCGGTGGCGAAGCGCGTGCCGATCATGCCCAGCATGTACAGCACCGCGCCCAGCGCGATGGTGCGCCCCGACCCGTAGCGGTCCGCCAGGATGCCCATGAAGATGCAGGCCACGCCCCACACCAGGTTCTGCAGGGCGAAGGCCATCGAGAACACGTCGCGGCCCCAGCCGTGCGCCAGGCCCATGGGTTGCATGAAAAGGCCAAATGTGGCGCGCACGCCCATGGCTAGCAGCACCACCAGCGTGCCCAGGATGAGGGTGCGGGTGGAAATCGAATCGGTTTGCGTAGACATGAAACCCGTGTCTGGTTGTTGTATGGGTTTGCGTCCCCTCCTCGGGACGACCCGCACATCATATACAACCCGCCCGGGGGAAAACGGCAATAGCCATGCTGACGCCTCGCACTTTAGCCAGCCGTCACTCGGGCCCTCCCCCTACGACTAAGGTCGCATGTCCCGCGAATTGATGCGTCTCTATATTGGGCGGAGGCCCGTTCGCCCATAACAACAAGGAGACCCTCCCCATGACTTCGCCCAACGGCGTGGTTGCCGCGGTCATGCGGCATCCCAAATATCAGGAATTGCTGCGCCGCCGCAGCCGGACCAGCCTGCTGTTCTTCGCCGTCGCCGGCCTTATCTACGCTGGCTTCATCCTGACCCTGGCGTTCGACCCCGCCTTCTTCGCCCGCCCGCTGCCCGGCATGACGATGAGCATCGGCGTCCTGACCGGCATTCTCGTCGTGTGCAGCGCGGTGGTGCTGATTTCTGCCTACGTCCATCTTTCCAACACGGTTTTCGACCCGCTGCTGGCCGCCATCATCAAGGACGTCTCATGAAGCGCAAGACAGCAGTCGCCGCGTGGCTCCTCGTGCTGGGCTGCGCGCTGGCGGGATCGGTCCGCGCCGCGACCACCGGCCAAGCCAGCCCCTCCGCCATCGTGATGTTCCTGACCTTCATCGCCGGCACGATGGGCATCACGTACTGGGCCGCCAAACGCACCCGCACCACGTCGGACTTCTACACGGCGGGCGGCGGGCTGTCCGGCTTCCAGAACGGCCTGGCCATCGCAGGCGATTACTTGTCCGCCGCGTCCTTCCTGGGCATCGCGGGCATGGTCTACGTCAGCGGCTTCGACGGCATGATCTACGCCATCGGCTTCCTGTTCGGCTGGCCGGTGGTCATGTTCCTGATCGCCGAACGGCTGCGCAACCTGGGCCGCTACAACTTCGCGGACGTGACCTCGTTCCGGTTGGCGCAGACCCCCATGCGGGTGCTGGCGGCCAGCGCGTCGCTGCTGATCATCGCGCTGTACCTGATCGCGCAGATGGTCGGCGCCGGCAAGCTGATCGTGCTGCTGTTCGGGCTGGACTACAACGTCGCCGTGCTGATCGTGGGGTCGCTGATGATGATCTACGTGGTGTTCGGCGGCATGACCGCCACGACCTGGGTGCAGATCATCAAGGCCGTTCTGATGCTTTTCGGCGCCACGCTGATGACCGTCCTGGTGCTGGCCGCCTTCGACTACAGCCCCGACGCGCTGCTGGCCGAAGCCACCCGCGTGCACCCGTCCGGCCTGGAACTGCTGGCGCCGGGCGCGCAGGTCAGCGGCAATCCGCTGAACGCCCTGTCGCTGGGCATCGCGCTGGCCTTCGGCACCGCCGGCCTGCCGCACATCCTGATGCGTTTCTTCACCGTCTCGAACGCCAAGGAAGCGCGCAAGTCTGTGATCTACGCCAGCGCATTCATCGGCTATTTCTATTTGCTCACCTTCATCATCGGCTTCGGCGCGGTCGCGTTGCTGGTGCGCCACCCCGAGTACTTCGCGGCGGGCCCCGACGGCGGTTTCGACATGATGAAAAGCCTGGTCGGCGGCACCAACATGGTCGCGGTCCACCTGGCCAACGCCGTGGGCGGCAACCTGCTGCTGGGTTTCCTGGCGGCCGTCACCTTCGCCACCATCGTGGCAGTGGTGGCCGGGCTGGCGCTGGCCGGCGCCGCCGCCATTTCGCACGACCTGTACGCCAACGTCATCGCCCGCGGCCGCGCCACCGAACACCAGCAGATGCGCATTTCACGCTTGTCCACCATCGCCTTGGGCGTCATGGCCATCCTGCTGGGCATCGTGTTCGAGAACCAGAACGTGGCGTTCATGGTGGGGTTGGCCTTCGCCATCGCGGCCAGCGCCAATTTCCCCGTGCTGGTGCTGTCGATCTCGTGGCGCGGCTGCACCACGCGGGGCGCGACCATCGGCGGGTTCCTGGGCCTGGCCAGCGCCACGATCTGGGTCGTATTGAGCCAGACCGTGTGGGTGGACGTCTTCGGCTTTTCGTCGCCCATCACGCCCTTCCCCAACCCGGGCATCCTGTCCATCCCGCTGGCGTTCTTCTCGATCTGGCTGTTCTCGACACTGGACCGCAGCCCGCGGGCCCGGCAGGAAGCCGCCGCCTTCGACGCCTTGACCGTCCGCAGCCAGACCGGCATCGGCGCCACCACTGCCGTCGGCCATTAACCGTTCAGAGGAAGCTTCCATGGAACCCATCCGCGATCTCTATCCCGTGCCCGAGGGCTTTGCCGGCCCGCAGACGATCACGCAAGAACAGTATGAAGACCAGTACGCGGCATCGCTTGGCGATCCCGACGCTTTCTGGGCGCGCGCCGCGCAACGCGTGCAGTGGGACCGCGACCCTACGCAGATCCGGGACGTCAGCTTCGCCGCCGAGGACTTCCGAATCCGCTGGTACGCCGACGGGGAATTGAACGTCAGCGTCAACTGCCTGGATCGCCACCTTGAGACCCATGGCGACAAGGCCGCGCTGGTCTGGGAACCGGACGACCCCGGCACGCCCTCGCGGCGCATCAGCTACCGCGAACTGCACGCCATGGTCTGCAAGATGGGCAATGCGCTCCGCCGCGCGGGCATCGGCCGCGGCGACCGCGTCACGATCTACATGCCGATGATCGTGGACACCGTGGCCGCCATGCTGGCCTGCGCGCGCATCGGCGCCGTGCACAACGTGGTGTTCGGCGGATTCGCGCCGGCCTCCATCGCCGACCGCGTGCGCGACTGCGGCGCCCGGGCGATCATCACCGCCGACGAGGGCCGCCGGGCGGGCCGCACCATCGCACTGAAGGCCAATGTGGACGCCGCGATGCGCATGCCGGGCATGGAAGGCGTGCGCACGGTGCTGGTGGTCAGGCATACGGGCGCGCCCGTCGACATGACGGCCGAGCGCGATTATTGGCTGGACCGCCTGATGGACCGCGAAACCGACGAATGCGTCCCTGAACGCATGAACGCCGAAGACCCGCTGTTCATCCTCTATACCTCGGGCAGCACCGGCAAGCCCAAAGGCATGCTGCACACGACCGGCGGCTACCTCGTCTATGCCGCCTACACGCATGCCGCCATCTTCGACATCCGCGACAGCGACGTGTTCTGGTGCACGGCGGACGTGGGCTGGATCACGGGCCACAGCTACATCGTCTATGGTCCCTTGGCCAACGGCGCCACGACTGTCGTCTTTGAAGGCGTGCCCAGCTACCCGGACGCCTCGCGCTTCTGGCACGTCATCGACAAGCACGAGGTCACCATCTTCTACACCGCGCCCACCGCCATCCGCGCCTTGATGCGCGAGGGGGCCGAGCCCGTCCAGCGCACCTCGCGGCAGTCGCTGCGCCTGCTGGGCACGGTGGGCGAACCCATCAACCCCGAAGCCTGGCGCTGGTATCACGACGTCGTGGGCGCGGGCCGCTGCCCGATCGTGGACACCTGGTGGCAAACGGAAACCGGCGGCATCCTGATCGCGCCTCTGCCGGGCGCCAAGGCCTGCAAGCCCGGATCGGCCAGCATGCCCTTCTTCGGCATCCGGCCCGAGCTGGTCGATGTGCGGACAGGTGAGCTGATCGAAGGCCCCGGCGAAGGCAACCTGTTCATCCGAGATTCCTGGCCGGGCCAGGCTCGCGCCGTTTACGGCGACGACCGCCGCTACGTGGAAAGCTGCTTCAAGGACTATCCCGGCATGTACTTCACCGGCGACAGTTGCCGCCGCGACGCCGACGGCGACTACTGGATTACCGGCCGCGTGGACGACGTGCTGAACGTCAGCGGACACCGCTTAGGCACCGCCGAACTGGAAAGCGCGCTGGTATCGCATCCGAAGGTGGCCGAAGCGGCGGCGGTGGGCTTCGCCCACGACATCAAGGGTCAGGGCATCTACGTGTACGTCACGCTGAAAGCCGGCCTGGAAACGTCCGATACCCTGCGCCAGGAACTGGTGGCCCATGTCCGCCGCCAGATCGGGCCCATCGCGACGCCGGACCACCTGCAATGGGCGCCCGCCCTGCCCAAGACGCGCTCGGGCAAGATCATGCGCCGCATCCTGCGCAAGATCGCCGAAAACACCGTCGACGATTTGGGCGACATCACCACGCTGGCCGACCCCACGGTCGTGCAGGCGCTGGTGCAGGAACGGCGTATGGCATGATCGGCCATGCCCGTAATCCTGATCGCCGATGACCACCCGCTGTACATCGAAGCCCTGAGCGGGCTCATCGGCCGCCTGTTCCCGGGCGCGGTGATCCGCGCCGCCGAACAGGTCAATGCGCTCTACGACCTTGCCCAGGCCCATCCCCACGCCGATCTGCTGTTGCTGGACCTGGACATGCCTGGCGCTACCGGCTTTGACACCTTGACGCATGTGCTGCGTCTGCGGCCGCGGTTGCCTGTCGCCATCGTATCGGCGCATGACGACCCGCAGTTGATGCGCCGCGCGATCGATCATGGCGCGACGGGCTTCATCCCGAAGTCGGCCAACGCCGGCACCATCGGCCAAGCCTTGCGCCACGTGTTGCGCGGCGGCATCTGGCTGCCGTTCGATGACGGCCCGGCCAGTTTTTCCGGCCCCGAAGGCAGGCAGTTGGCGGCCAACCTGCGCGAACTGACTCCGCAACAATACCGGGTACTGCGGATGGTGGGCGCAGGCCTGCTGAACAAGCAGATCGCGCATGAGCTGAACGTGGCGGAGGCCACAGTCAAAACCCACATGACCGCCGTGATGCGAAAACTCTGCGTGACCAACCGGACGCAGGCGGTGCTGATTGCGGGACGCCTGGGATTGAGCGCCTGGCGCTAGGCCGCTTTCGTAACAGCAATCGCTGCCTCGAAATCTCCGCGTCTGAATATAGTTGATATTATCAACTAATTGGCTGAAAATGGGATTTTTGCCAACGCAGGTAAGCCATGATTCTGCAAACTCCGCTGACCCGATTGCTGGGCACGCGTTATCCCATCATCCAGGGCGGCATGAGCTGGGCATCGTCCAACGCGGCGCTGGCGCTGGCGGTGTCCCGCGCAGGCGGGCTGGGCGTCATCGCGGCCGGCCCGATGTACCCCGAGGCGCTGCTGGCCGCGGTGCGCGAGGTGCGCCGCGGCACCGACGCGCCATTCGCCGTCAACATCCCCCTGTACAACAAGCGCGCCCAGGAACACATGGACATCGCCATCGCGGAAGGCGTGCCGGTGATCATCGCGTCTCAGGGCGGCCCGCAGAAGCACATCGGCCGCGCCCGCGAGGCAGGCATCAAATGGCTGCAAGTGGTGGCAAGCCCATTGCATGCCGAGAAAGCGCAGGCGGCGGGGGTGGACGCGGTCATCGCCGTGGGCCCGGAAGCCGGCGGCCATCCGGGCCCGGACGAGATCGGCCTGCAGGTCCTGCTGCGCGCTACCGTGCGCCGCGTGGCCATCCCCGTGGTGGCAGCGGGCGGCATCGCCGACGGCGCCGGCATTGCCGCCGCACTGTGCCTGGGCGCCGCGGGCGCGCAATTGGGCACCCGCTTTCTGCTGACGCCCGAGGCCGGCGTGCACGCCGACTACAAAGCCGCCGTGCTGGCCGCCGGCGTGGCCGACACCACGCTGGTCGGCCGCGGGCGGTCGCCGGTGCGGATGCTGCGCAATACGTTCGCGCGCCAGTATCTGGCCTCCGAACGCGGCAGCGACGACGCCGCGCTGGATGCGCTGTTCGCGGTCAGTTCGCTGAAACAAGCGGCCCATGACGGCGACGTCGAAGGCGGCAAGGTCGAAGCCGGACAAAGCGCCGGGTTGATCGACAACCTGTTGCCTGCGGGCCAACTCGTGCAGCAACTGGTGGACGAGACGCGCGAAGCCCTGGCGCGCGCCGCTGCGCTAGCGGGCTGAAAACAGGGAAGCCGCCCACGGGCGGCTTCGATCACGCATGCGCCAGCGTGGCGCCTACTTCTTTATCAGACCCGCGGATTCCACCAGCTTCTTCATGGCAAGCTGGTCCTTTTCCACGAAAGCCGTGGCTTCGGCGGGCGTCATGTTCCACAAGTCCACCCCCTGCGCCTGCATCAGCTTGCCGTATTCGGCATCCGCGTTCACGCGGCCCATGGCCTCGTTCAGCCGTTGCAGCACGTCGGCCGGCGTCCCTTTGGGTGCCGCCAGGCTGTACCACGACGCGGACTCCGCGCCCGCCACGCCCGACTCGGCCAGCGTGGGCACATCCGGCAACAGCGGCGAACGCTTGCCGTTGGCATAGGCCAGCGCCTTCAGCCGTCCGCTGCGGATGAATTGCAGGCTCGCTGCCAGATTCAGCACGGCGATATCCACCTGCCCGCCCACCAGGTCATTGATGGCCGGCGCCGCGCCGCTATAGGGGATGTGCACGATGTCCACGCCTGCCCGCTCGCGGAAGAGCTCGGCGCCCAGATGCGGCGAGCTGCCCGGCCCGGCCGAGGCGTAGTTGATCTTGCCCGGCTCCTTGCGGGCCAGCGCGATCAGGTCGGCCACGCTGGCGGCGTTCAGCGTGGGGCGCGCCACCAGCATGTTCGGTTGATTGGCCACGATGGATACGAAGGCGAAATCCTTGATGCCGTCGTAGGGCGTGCGCTGCATCAGCGGCGTCACCACATGCGCGGCCGAGGTGCCCAGCAGCAAGGTGTAGCCGTCGGGCTTGGCCCGCGCCACGAAGTTCGCGCCGATGGCGGCGCCGCCGCCCGCCTTGTTCTCGACGATCACCGGCTTGCCCAGCTGCTTTTCCAGTTCACGCGCCAGCGCGCGGCCCAGCACGTCGGCAGGGCCGCCGGCGGCATAGGGGTTGACCAGCGTGATGGGCTGGGACGGATAGGGGTCGGCGGCCGCCGCGGCCGAGCAGAACGCGCCAGCGGCCAGGCCGCACAGCAGACGCTTGCGGATAAATAGACGCTTGAAGGTCATCATGGGTTTGTCTCCTGCAGTTTGGTTTTTTTGGTGTGGCGATGAATGGCGTCAGATCGCGCCCTCTGCGCGCAACGCCTGGATTTCCGACTCGGACAGGCCCAGCGACGACCTCAGGACGCTGTCGGTGTGTTCGCCCAGCAGCGGCGGACGATCCAGACGCGGATCCTCATAGCCTTTGAACTTGAACGGCACGGGCACGGCGCCGAAGCGGCCGATGGAGGGATGGTCGTAACTGGACACCATGCCGCGTGCCAGCACGTGTTCGTCGTGCATGATTTCCGCCACATCCAGGATCGGTCCGGCGGGTACGCCCACGGCATCGCAACGCCGGCAAAGCTCGTCGCGCGTCAGCCGACGCGCCGCGTCCGCCAGGCCAGCCATGACTTCGTCGCGCCGCGCCACCCGCACGGCATTGCGCGCCAGTTCCGGGTCGTCCGCCCATTGCGGCAATTCCAGCGCCTCGCACAAGGGCTTCCAGTGCTGGTCGCTGCCCGTGATCTGCACCCAGCGCCCGTCGCCGCATTCGAACGCGGCCGACGGCACACGCCCGGGATGCTCGGTGCCCAACCGTTGCGGCACCTCGCCCAACGCGAAGTAGCGTGCCGCCGCCAGCGACAGCAGGCCGACCTGCCCGTCCAGCATCGAGAAGTCGATGTGGCAGCCCTGCCCCGAACGCGCCCGGCCCACCAATGCGGACAGGATGCCGATCGCCGCCCACAGGCCCGACGTCAGGTCCGCCACCGGCAGGCCCGGCTTGACGGGGCCCCCGCCCCGCTCGCCCGTCAGGCTCATGATGCCGCCCATCGCCTGGAAGACAGTGTCGTAGCCCTTGCGGGGCGCATACGGTCCGGTCATGCCGAAACCCGTGCAGGAAAAATAGACCAGGCCGGGATTGCCCGGCGCGATCCTGTCGCGGTCCAGCCCGTACTTGGCCAAGGTGCCTACCGGGAAATTCTCGACGACCACGTCGCAGGTTTCAGCCAGCCGGCGGATCAGCGCCTGCCCCGCGGGTTTGCGGAAGTTGACGGTGATGGATTGCTTGCTGCGGTTGAACGCCAGGTAGTAGGCGGACTCCGTTCCGCCTTCGCCCTGCACCTGCGGCTCGAAGCCCCGGGTTTCGTCGCCCGTGCCAGGTTGCTCGACCTTGATCACGGTGGCGCCCAGTTCAGCCAGGATCATCGAAGCGAACGGGCACGCCAGCACCCGCGACAGATCCAGAATGGTCACCCCGTCAAGCGGCCTCATCGCGCGGCCCCCTGACGGAATCCGCGCATGATCACGTTGGCATCGCGCCCGACGCCCAGCGCCTCGGCCAAGCCCAGATCCGCCGCGCGGTGGAAGGCGCGTTTGGTCAACCCCATGGCGGCGGGCTCCCAGCCCGCCAGCCGCCCGGCCATCGCCAAGGCCGCGTCCAGCACCCCGTCGGCAGGCGCGACGCGATTGGCGATGCCCAGCGCCAGCGCGCGCGCGCCGTCGATGGGTTCCGCCATCGCGACCAATTCGAACGCGTGCTTGCGGCCCACCTGCCGCACCAGGTTCGCCATGACGACGGCGGCCACGATGCCATGGCGCAATTCGGGATAGCCAAAGCGCACGTCCTCGGCCATGACGGTCAGGTCGCAAGCCAGCGCCAGCCCCGCGCCGCCGCCCAGCGCATTGCCGTGCACCGCGCCCACGACGGGCTTGGTCATGCGCGAGAACACCAGATGCAGCTCAGTCGTCAGATCGGCGCGGGCAAGCACCGCCTCGGGCTGCTCCAGGGTCAGCCCCGAAAATTCGGTCGTGTCCGCGCCCGCGCAGAACGACTTGCCGTTGCCGGTCAGCACGACGGCGCGCACCGCCGCATCGCGCTCCGCTTGCGACAACGCGTCCAGCAATGCCGTGGTCAGGGCCGTATTCAGCGCATTGTGCTTTTCCGGGCGGTTCAGGCGCAGCAGTCGCACGGCGCCCTGGTTCTCGACGATCAGTTCCGGCATGACGCAAGTCCTCTTGAATAGGGGTCAGGAATTTGATTGATTTAATCAACAATATGGGTAAAAAAAGGCGCCGGGCAGGCGCCGCTTGTTCATCGTGGCTGCACGCCCCGGCCGCGGCGGACCGGCACCTCGGCTTTGAATTCGTTCAGCATTTCCAACGCATGGGCCGTCAGCTTGTCCAGCATCCGCTCCATCTCGTCGCGCTCTTTCGCCGACAGCACGGCAAGCATGGCGTCGTTGCGCTGCACGGCGGCAGGGAACATCTCGTCGTACAGCGCGCGCCCTGCCCGCGTCAGGTCCAGGCTGACGCCACGGCCGTCCTGGCTGTCGGCGCTGCGGTGTATCAGGCCGCGTTCGATCAGCTCGGACACGGTCCGGCTTGCCTGGCTCTTGTCGATGTTGGCCTCGCGCGCCACCGCATTGAGCGACATGTCCGGCGCCGCGCCCAGCAACGCGATGATCCGCCACTCGCGCGGCCCCACGCCGTAGCGGCTTTCGTTCAGGCCCGCCGCGATGCGGCTGGATACGTAGGCCAGGCGATTCAACCGGTACGAGAACAGCTCTTTCAAGGCGGTCGGCTGGCCGCGCTCGGAGGAGACTGACTTGTGTGCGTTCAGGGTTGCCATGGCTGGGCTCTGCAAAGATTGAGAAAAAGCGTACGGGCGCGCCGGGCGCCCCCCTGGCCGCATGATATACAAATGCGCCGCGCCCCAGTCATGGCGCGGCCAGCGCTTGCCGCGCGCCCGGAATCAGCGGATTCATGCCGCTTAGCGCAACCCGGCTATGCAGCGGCCGGCCCAGCGTTTGCTGGCAGAACGCGGAGACCTCGTCCAGCGCATCCAGGTCCAGCCCCGTGCGCATGCCCATCGATTCGAACAGGCTGACCAGATCTTCCGTGGCGACGTTGCCCGTGTGCCCGCCGCCGTAGCGGACCTTGGCCGGATGCCCGCCGACGCCGCCGAACGCGCAGTCGAAATGCCGCACGCCCGCTTCCAGCGCGGACACGTAGTTCACCAGGCCCGTGCCCCGGGTGTCGTGGAAATGCGCGACCGGCGTCAATTGGGGAAATTCGTGCGCCAGGCGGCCGTACAGCTCGCGCACCGCTGCCGGCGTCGCCATGCCCGTGGTGTCGCCCAGCGTGACGATGCCCACGCCCAACCGCGCAAACCGCGCCACGTCATCCAGCACCGAATCCGGATCCACCGCGCCCTCGAACGGGCAGCCGAACGCCACCGAGATCGTGCCCACCATCCGCAAACGCCCGCTGGCCAGACCCGCCATTTCAGCGATGTTGTCCCATTGCGCGGCGCGCTCTCGCTTCAGGTTGCGCAGGGAATGCGACGCGCTGGCCGACACCAGCAGGCTGATCTCGTTGGCGCCGATGCCGGCATCCTGGTCCGCCAGCGCGCGCTGCACGGCGCGCGCGTTGGCGCACGTGGCCTTGTACCAGACGCCCGCGCGGCGCGGCAGCACCGCGAGCAGTTCGCTGGCATCGGCGAACTGCGGCACCACCTTGGGATTGGAATAGGAGGTTGCCTCCACCCGCTCGAATCCCAAGCGCGCGAAGCGGTCGATCAGGTCCGCCTTGACCGCGGTGCCGATGAATTCGGGCTCGTGCTGCAAGCCGTCGCGGGCAAAGCACTCGCACAACACCACATCGCGGGCGCTCATGCCGCTTGCTCCAAACCGAACAGGGCGATCGCATGCGCGCGCAGCTTGTTCTTCTGCACCTTGGAGCTGCCTGTCATGCCGATGTGTTCGAAGCTGTCGACCACCGCCACATGGCGTGGCACTTTGTAGTTGGCGCAGCGTTGCTTGCACCAGGCCGTCAATTCCTCGGCCGTGCAGTCCTGCCCGTCTTTCAGCAACACAAACGCGGCGGGCACTTCGCCCAGGCGCGCATCGGGCACGCCCACCACCTGGGCCATGCGTACCGCGGGGTGCGCGTGCAGCACTTCTTCCACCTCGGCGGGCGCGACGTTTTCGCCGCCGACGCGGAACATGTCCTTCAACCTGCCCACCATGCGCAGGCGTCCGTCGGCATCCATCTCGCCCAGGTCGCCCGTGCTGAGCCAGCCGTCGGCGCCCAGCGCGCGCGCGGTCGCATCCGGCATGTTGTAGTAGCCCTTCATGACGCTCCAGCCGCGCGCCTGTATTTCGCCCGCCTCGCCCACGGCCACCGGCTTGCCGGTGCCCGGGTCCACCACCCGCACCTCCATGCCCGGGTGCGGCAATGCCCAACCCGCCGCGCGCAGGGAAAACGGATCGTCGAATGACGAAAGCGTGATGTTGGGGGAGGCCTCGGATTGGCCGTAGGCGTTGCACATGCCTGGCACGCCCATGACGTCGCGGATCTTCTGCATGACCTGCGGCCCGGCCGCCGCCCAGCCGCCGCGCAAATGGACGCGCGACCGGTCGAAATCAGGATGGCCCATCAACATGAGGAAGATCGTGTCGTTGCCGGACGTGAGCGTGCAGCGTTCGGCGTCCAGCATTCGCAAGGCGTCCGCCACGTCGAATTTCGGCAACGTCAGCAGGCAGCAACCCGTCGCAAGGCTGACCAGGATCGACAGCGTGGTGCCGGCCACATGGAAGTACGGGCGGATGCTGAAGTAGCGGTCGTCCGCGGTCACGCCGATGCGTTGCGCGGCGGCCCACGCGTTGGTCAGCATATTGGCATGTGTCAGCATCACGCCCTTGGGAAACGAGGTCGTGCCGGAGGTGTACTGGATCAGCAGCACATCATCGGGAACGACAGCCTGCGTGCGCGCCAGCAGCGTGGCATCGTCCACCGCTTCGCCTGCCGCCAGGAAGTCCTGCCAGGGCTGCGCGCCCTTGGGGCAGCGCTCGCCCAGCACCACGACCTGGCGCAGGCAAGGCAGGCGTTCGCCCGGCAAGCCGCCCGCGCGGTCCAGCGCCGGTTCCACTTGCGCCAACAGCGCCAGGAAATCGATGCCCAGGAAGGTGTCCGCTGTCAGCAGCAACTTGACGTCGGCCTGCTTCAGGCAGAACTCCAGCTCTTCCGTCTTGAAGCGCGTGTTGACCGGCACCGTCACGGCGCCCAGCATCGCGCAGGCATAGAAGATCTGCACCCACACGCCGCTATTGCCCAGCAGCACACCGACGTGATCGCCATGCCGCACCCCTGCGGCGTGCAAGGCGCGCGCGATGCGCTGCGCCTGCCCGCGCATGGCACGCCAATCATGGCGTTCGCCCGGCGCGACGAACGCCAACGCCTGCGGGCGTTCAAGCGCCACGCGCTCCAATGCCTGAGACAACGTCACCGGTGCGGCGATCATGCGCGGCCCCCTTGCTCCGGCGCGCCGAACCCGGCGATCGCCTGCCGCCAGTCGGTGCCGCGCAAGTTTTCTTCGATGGCCAGCAACTCGATCGCCATGGCGCCTTCGCGCGTGGTGGCCAAGCCCTGGTCGATGCTGCGTTTGGTCAACCGGACCGTCAACGGCGACGCGCCGGCGATCTTCGTGGCCATTTCCAGCGCCACGGACGGCAACGCGTCCGGCGCATGCACCTGATTCACCAGGCCGATCTCGCAAGCCTCGGCCGCATCGAAACGGCGGCCCGTGAACAGCAGCTCTTTGGCCTTGCGCGCACCCGCAATGCGCGGCAGCCGCTGCGTGGCGCCGACAGTGCCCCACCCCACTTCGGGATAGCAGAAGATCGCGTCGGACGAGGCCAGCACGAAATCGCACGCCGCCGCGATTTCGCAGCCCGATCCGAACGCCGGCCCCTGCACCACGGCGATCACCGGTTGCGGCATGCGCTCGATGGCGCCGTAAGCGGCGAAACCCTGCACGCGTCTTGCCGTCATCTCGGAGGTGCTCATGGTCTTGCGTTCTTTCAAGTCCGCGCCGGCGCAGAACGCCGCCCCGGCAGCCCGGATCAGCACCACATGCACGCCGGAGTCCAGGGCCAGCAAAGCCATGGCCTGCACCAATTCGGCGCACATCTGGGAATTCAGCGCATTGCGGCTGTCGGGTCGATTCAACGTCACCGTGGCGACACGGTCCTGCACGTCCAGCAAGATCGTGTGAAAAGTCGGGGTCATGCCTGCTCCTGGATGTTCTAGGTCTTGAAATCGACTTTACGGCATATAGTTGATTTAATCCACTATTTTTTCAGGAGCGAGTTCACGGAGTCGGATGCAGCCAGGGAGCGTCGGCGCCGGCGGATTCATCGCATCGGGCGCAAGCCCCGGCGCCTCTGCTAGACTTGCGCCCTGTCAGCGACCTGGATTTGCCTTGATTAGTGATACACTCCGCCCGGGTGTTTTCCTGCAATATCAAGGCACTAGAGAAGAAATTCGCCTCTGCGCGATCGCTTCAACACCCAAGTTTTGACCGTCTCGCCGTAGTTAAATGGATATAACCGGCCCCTCCTAAGGGTCAATTGGTGGTTCGATTCCACCCGGCGAGGCCACCTCTGGCCTCGGTTCCGACGCCGCGCCCCTCCCCCCGAAATACCGCACGTTCAGCCAGATGAGGGTTAATCCGGGCTACGCTCACGCGCCTTGCGCCGTTAGCTTCTCACGTCGCGTCTTGTGACGAATTGAATCGACGTCAATACGTCACCAATATTTTTTTCAGCGATGATAGCGAATCGTCTTGCGCGCAACTTGATGTGCTGTTTAAATTCGACGCGTAAGCCCCTAATTCCTCTGGATTTTTTCTGAACCGACGATACGCCGGGGTTAGAAATACTTCTTCACAGACTGACAAGCCTGCTCAAACCATGGCATTTACCTGGAAACGTGCAATTGCGAACGCGGTAGCGCCGGCGGCGCTGGCGATGTGCGCGCTCCTCCTCCCCCCGGCCGCGCTGGCCGCGAAGAATTCCGACCCTTGCAAGACGAACGCCAAATCGGCGGCCTGCAAGGCGCAACAAGCTAAAAAGCCGCCCGCCGCGAAATCCGGTTCGGGCAAGGCCGCCGCAGGCAAGCAGGCCGCACCGGCCGCCAAGAAAGCCGCCCCGGCCACGGCCAAGAAAGCTCCGCCCAAATCGTCGTCCACTGCCAAAAAGGCGCCGCCCAAGGGCGGCAAGCAGGTGGCCGCCAAGGGCACGCCGCCCAAGAAGGGCGCCGCAGCCGGCAAGAACGGCACGCCGAAGCCTTCGCGCGGGCAGCGCACCGCCGCAGCGGCCTCGGCCGCCATGCCGCCGCCCGCCGTGTCCGTGCGCGCCGAAGCCGCCGCGCTGCGTTCCAGCACCGCTTATGTGCAAGACCTGGAGACGTCGACCGTCCTGTTTGCCAAGAATGAGAATGTCGTGCGCCCCATCGCTTCCATTTCGAAGCTGATGACCGCGGTCGTCGTGGTGGACGCCAACCTGCCAATGGACGAGATGCTGGAGATCACCGACGACGACGTCGACGGCCTCAAGCACACCACGTCACGCCTGCGCGTGGGCACCAAGCTGTCGCGCGGGGACATGCTGCACCTGGCGCTGATGTCTTCCGAGAACCGCGCCGCCAACGCGCTGGGCCGCCACTATCCCGGCGGCCTGCCGGCTTTCGTGGCCGCCATGAACGCCAAGGCGCTGTCGCTGGGCATGAGCAGCACGCACTTCATCGAACCGACGGGCCTGTCCAGCAACAACGTGTCGTCGCCGCATGATCTGGCCCGCCTGCTGCGCGCGGCCTCGCAGCGTCCGCTGATCCACCGCTACTCGACCGACACCGAGTACGACGTTGAAATCAACAACCGCACGCAGACCTTCCGCAACACCAATCTGCTGGTGCGCAAGCCAGACTGGGACATCAAGGTGTCCAAGACCGGCTACATCAACGAAGCCGGCGAATGCCTGGTGATGCTGGCCCGCATCAATGGCCGCGACCTGGCCATCGTGCTGCTGGATTCGCAAGGCAAGCTGTCGCGCATCGGTGATGCCGTGCGCATCCGCCGCATCGTGCAGAGCGAAGTGGCGCTGGCCTCGATTCAGCCGGGCGGCTGAACGGCCCGCACCCCGGCAATGAAAAAAGGCCCGATCCGATCGGGCCTTTTTTTGTCTGGCGCTAGGCCGCGACCGGCCGCTTCGCGCGCAGCGGTTTGGCGTCGTACAGCGACGCGGGCAGCCCTTCCAGCACGGTTTGCGGATTCAGCGAGCGGATCGGCACCGCGGCATCCCGCGGAATCCGGCCTTCGGCCTGCAGCAGTTGATAGCGCAGACAGCACACGCGCAGGAACGACGTGAAGTTGGCGGCCTCGCCGCGATATTCGATGAGCTCGTCGTACAGGCGTTCGATCAGTTGCGTGACGCGCATGCCGTCGCGGCCAGCGATTTCTTCCAGCACCTGCCAGAACAGCTGCTCCAGCCGCAAGCTGGTCGCCACGCCATGCAAACGCAACGAACGGGTATCGGGCGCGTAGGACTGCTCGCTCGCGCGGATGAAGATTTCACACATGGGAGCTCCGGTGCCAAGGGCAAGGCGTCCGCCTGGGCAGGCACGCCAGGGTCACTGTACGACGTTTGGCGCGCCGCCCGCAAGACGCCAGACGGCCCGGACGCGCCCTACGCCGCCGGGTTGAGGCCGGGTTGAGGCCGCGAGTTGAGACCGCCAGGGACCGATCGGCGCCCGTCATTCTGCAACCACACATTTCCCGCCGTCGGCTCAAGCCGCCCCGATTGATATAAATCATGGTGCCGAATGCGCACGCGTTCGAGCATGGTGAAACTGATCTGACTTCGGAGGTAGTGATGAACAAGACCATGAAGGCCGCAGTTGCACGAGCATTCGGCCAACCGCTGGTAATCGAAGAAGTCGCGGTACCCCGCCCCGGTCCGGGTGAACTGCTGGTGAAGATCGAGGCTTGCGGCGTGTGCCACACCGATCTGCACGCCGTGGAAGGCGACTGGCCCGTCAAACCCAATCCACCGTTCATTCCGGGCCACGAAGGCGTCGGCTATGTAGTGGCGGTGGGCGCCGGCGTTACTCACGTGAAGGAAGGCGACCGCGTCGGCATCCCCTGGCTGTACTCCGCCTGCGGCCATTGCGAACACTGCCTGGGCGGCTGGGAAACCCTGTGCGAGCAGCAGCAGAACGCGGGCTACTCGGTGAACGGCGGCTTTGCCGAGTACGCGCTGGCCGCCGCCGATTACGTCGGCCTGTTGCCGAAGAACGTGGGGTTCGTGGACATCGCCCCCGTGCTGTGCGCGGGCGTCACCGTCTACAAGGGCCTGAAGATGACCGACACGCGCCCGGGCAATTGGGTGGTGATTTCGGGCATCGGCGGGCTGGGCCACATGGCCGTGCAGTATGCCAAGGCGATGGGCCTGAACGTGGCCGCGGTCGACATCGACGACGCCAAGCTGGACTTCGCCCGCCGCCTGGGCGCGGAAGTGACCGTCAACGCCAAGACCACAGACCCCGCCGCGTACCTGAAGCGCGAAATCGGCGGCGCCCATGGCGCCCTGATCACGGCCGTATCGCCCAAGGCCTTCGAGCAGGCGCTGGGCATGGTGCGCCGCGGCGGCACCGTGGCGCTGAACGGCTTGCCGCCGGGCGAATTCCCCCTGTCGATCTTCGACATGGTGCTGAACGGCGTCACCGTGCGCGGTTCCATTGTGGGGTCGCGGCTGGACTTGCAGGAGTCTTTGCAGTTCGCGGAAGAAGGCAAGGTGCACGCCACCGTCGCCACGGAAAGCCTGGAGAACATCAACAGCGTGTTCGACCGCATGAAGAAGGGCCTGATCGAAGGCCGCATCGTGCTCGATTTCGCCTGACCTTTCACCTGACCAACAGGCGCGCCGCACAACGGCAAGGCGCCTGGGACGCATACCGCCCCAGGCGCCTTCTGCCATTCACGCCCGTTGAATGCGGGTAAGTCAGTGCGTGATCTTCGTGCCCAGCACGGCCAGGAACTGCGACAGCCAGGCCGGATGGGCGGGCCATGCCGGCGCCGTCACCAGATTGCCGTCGGTGTAGGCCTGGTCGATGCCGATTTCGGCGTACGTGCCGCCGGCCAAGCGCACTTCCGGCGCGCAGGCGGGATACGCCGAGCACGTGCGGCCCTTCAGGATGCCGGCCGCGGCCAGCAACTGCGCGCCATGGCATACCGCGGCGATCGGCTTGCCCGCCTGATCGAAGCTGCGCACGATATCCAGCACCTTTTCATTCAACCGTAGGTATTCCGGCGCGCGTCCGCCGGGGATCACCAGGCCGTCGTACGACGACGGCTCGACGCGGTCGAAGTCGAAATTCAGCGCAAAATTGTGACCGCGTTTTTCGCTGTAGGTCTGCGCGCCCTCGAAATCGTGGATCGCGGTCGCGATGGTGTCGCCGGCTTTCTTGTCCGGGCAGACCGCGTGCACCGTGTGCCCCACCGCCAGCAGCGTCTGGAACGGCACCATGGTCTCGTAGTCTTCGGCGTAGTCGCCGACCAGCATCAACAGTCTTTTGCTCATGATTGTCTCCTAGGGATGGGGGCAGCCGGTTGCGCGCCCGACAGGCCGGGCTCCGGTTCTTGATGTTCTGCCCCATTGTGCCCCCGACGGAAATCAGGCGGGTGGTATGGGAATACCGCGCTTGGAACGCGCTCCGCCTATTCCAGCGCGACGGATACGCCCTTTGCGCCCAGCAGCGTCACCAGCACCTTGGGGTCGATGCCGATCAGATAGCCGCGCCGCCCGCCGTTGATGTACACGACGGGGTAGTCCAGCATCTCGGCCTCGACCCACACCGGCATCTTCTTGCGCGTGCCGAACGGGGACGTGCCGCCCACCTGATAGCCGGAATGCCGTTGCGCGACCTCGGGCTTGCACGGCTCGACCTTTTTCAGGCCCGCCTGGCGCGCCAGGTTCTTGGTGGAGACCTCGCGGTCGCCGTGCATGACGACGATCAGCGGCTTGGCGGATTCGTCTTCCATCACCAGCGTCTTGACCACCGCGTGCGGGTCCAGGCCCAGCTGGCGCGCCGCTTCGCCGGCGCCGCCGTGGTCCACGTAGTCGTAGGTGTGTTCCGTATAGGCTACCTTGCTCTGCTTCAGGAACTGGGTGGCGGGCGTTTCAGAAACGTGGCGGGCTTTGCTCATGGGTCGGCGTGAATCGGGAAAGCGGAATCGGAAAAACGAAAAGTGTAAGGCAGGGGCGCTAGCCGCGCGGGTGATGCGCCGCGTGCAGCGCCTTCAGGCGTTCGCGCGCCACGTGGGTGTAGATCTGCGTGGTGGAGATATCGGCATGGCCCAGCAGCATCTGCACCACGCGCAGGTCGGCGCCGTGGTTCAGCAGGTGCGTGGCGAACGCGTGGCGCAGCACGTGCGGCGACAGCGGCGCATGAACGTCGGCCAGCAACGCGTATTTCTTCACCAACTGCCAGAAAGCCTGGCGCGACATGGCTTCCGCCCGGCCGGTGATGAACAGCGCGTCGCTTTGGCGCCCCGCCGCCAATTCGGGGCGGGCGGTCTTCAGATACTGGTCGATCCAGTGCGCAGCTTCGGCGCCCAACGGCACCAGCCGGTCCTTGCCGCCCTTGCCCAGCACCACGCGCACCACGCCTTCGTTCAGGCTGACGTCCAGCGCCCGCACGCCCACCAGTTCCGACACGCGCAGACCGGTGGCGTATAGCGTTTCCAGCATGGCCCGGTCGCGCAGGCCGCGCGGCTGGCCCAGGTCGGGCGCCCGCAGCAGGGCGTCCACCTGCTGCTCGGACAGGGTCTTGGGCAGGCGCGGGGGCTGCTTGGCGGCGATGAGCGTCAGGCAGGGGTCGCGTTCGGCGCGATGTTCGCGCAGGGCCCAGGCGTAGAAGCGGCGCAGCGCGGCCAGCCGGCGGTTGGCCGTGGTGGCGCGGGTTTCTTCGTGGCGGAACGCGAACCAGGCTTCGATGTCGGCCTTCTGCGCCTCGGTCAAGGGCTTGGCCGGACCGGCGGGCAGCGCGTGGGCGTGGGCGGCGTCGCCGTAGCGGTCGGCCATTTCGCGGGCGTAGGCATCCGGGTCTTCCAGCCAGCGCGCGAAGCCGGTCAAGTCGCGGCGATAGGCGGCCAGCGTGTTCGCCGACAGGCCGTCCTCCAGCCAGACGGCGTCGATGAAAGCGTCGATATCGGCTTGGGAAGCCAGCGGCGGGCGGGGGTCTGCCATGCGGTTCACCTTTCCCCGACGCCCGCGGCGGCGGACTTCAACCAGCTTTCGAAGAGCTTGAGCGCATCGGAACGTTCGCTGCGCTGCGGATAGCCGAAGTAATAGCCCTGGGTGACCGTCAGCGACTGCGGCACGGGCATCTTCAGCGTGCCCTGGTCCAGCGCCGGCTGCGCCAGGAAGCGCGGCATCAGGCCGACCCCCAGCCCGGCCTGCACCGCCGCCATCACCATGGTGAAGAGTTCATAGCGGGGCCCGCCCGCCGCCTGCGGACCATATAGATGATTGTTGGCGCCATACCACTGGCGCCAGGCGTCTGGCCGCGACGCCAGATGCAGGTGGGTCATGCCGGCCAGCGCGCTGACGCCCGTGTCGGCCGCCTGGGCCGCCCGGGCCGCCAGCTCGGGCGCGCACACCGGCACCAGTTCGCGTTCGGGAAACAGCAACACGCCTTGGGTGCCCGGCCACAGCCCGTCGCCATGGTAGAGCGCGCCGTCGAAGGGCTGGTCCTTGAACTGGAACGGCAAGGTGCGAACCGACAGGCTGACGGTGATGTCCGCGTGCTCCCGCTGGAAATCCGCCAGCCGCGGGATCAGCCACGTGGTGGCCAAGGTCGGCACCACCGCGATATGGATGCTGCGACCCATGCCGGTGCGGCTGACCAGGCCGAAGGTGTCCTTTTCGATCTGGTCCAGATGGTGACGGATCCGGCCGGCGTATTCCGCCCCGTGGTCGGTCAGCACGATCCGCCGCCTTACCCGGGTGAACAGCTGCACCCCCAGGCGGGATTCCAGGCTGGCCACCTGCCGGTAGACGGCGCTGTGCGTCAGGGACAGTTCCTCGGCCGCACGGGAAAAGCTGCCCAGCCGGGCCGATGCTTCGAACGCCTGCAGCGCGCTCAGATTGGGAATGCCGTTTCTCATGGGGCGGGGACAGCCTGAAACCGGCCTGAACCGGGCGCGCCGCTTGCGGCGGCGCAATAAGGCACTACGTGCCGGGGGATCAATAGATTGTGCAATTTTATCAATTGCGTTGTGCGATCAAGGAACATATGCTCGGGAGTCTTATCCTCGGCTCACCACGACACCCCATCATGCCCCAGCAAGATTCCCGCCTTGGCGGTCACATTCTGGTCGACCAACTGGTCGCCCAGGGCGTCAAACACGTTTTCTGCGTTCCCGGCGAGAGCTACCTGGCGGTGCTGGACGGCCTGCACGACGCTGACATCAAAGTCACCGTCTGCCGCCAGGAAGGCGGCGCGGCCATGATGGCCGACGCCCACGGCAAGCTGACCGGCGAACCCGGCATCTGCATGGTCACCCGCGGCCCGGGCGCGTCCAACGCGCTGGCCGGCGTGCACATCGCCAAGCAGGACTCCACCCCCCTGATTCTCTTTGTCGGCCAGATCGAACGCGGCATGCGCGAACGCGAAGCCTTCCAGGAAATGGACTACCGCGCCGTGTTCGGCACGCAAGCCAAGTGGGTCACCGAGATCGACCAGGTCGAACGCATTCCCGAACTGATCTCGCGCGCCTTCCATATCGCCACCTCGGGCCGCCCCGGCCCGGTCGTGATTGCGCTGCCCGAAGACATGCTGGTCGAAGCCGCCAAGGTGGCTGACGCCCCGCGCTACGAGTTGATCGAATCCGCCCCCACGGCTGGCCAATTGGCCGACCTGGAAAAACTGCTGGCCGACGCCAAGAACCCGGTCGCCATCCTGGGCGGCACGCGCTGGGACGCGCGCGCCGTGCAGCAGTTCGCCGACTTCGCACAACGCCATGCGCTGCCCACTGCGGTCTCGTTCCGCCGCCAGATGCTGTTCCCGGCCGATCATCCCTGCTTCATCGGCGACGTGGGCCTGGGCATCAACCCGGCGCTGCTCAAGCGCGTGGCCGACGCGGACCTGATCCTGCTGGTCGGCGGCCGCATGTCGGAAAACCCCAGCCAGGCCTATACGCTGCTGGACATCCCGGTGCCGAAGCAAAAGCTCGTGCACGTGCATCCCGACACCGCCGAACTGGGCCGCGTGTACCGCGCCAATCTGGCCATCAACACGTCGCCCGCCGCATTCGCGGAATCGCTGGCCGGCCTGAAGGCGCCCGCCAAGCCCGTGTGGGCCGAAGGCACGCAGGCCATGCGCGAGTCCTACCTGAAATGGAGCGACCCGGACACCATCACGACCCCGGGCGCGCTGCAGATGGGCCAGGTCATGGCCTATCTGGAAAAGACGCTGCCGGCCGATGCCATCATGACCAACGGCGCGGGCAACTACGCCACCTGGCTGCACCGCTTCCACCGCTTCACCCGTTTCGGCACGCAACTGGCGCCCACCTCGGGCTCGATGGGCTACGGCCTGCCGGCGGCCGTCGGCGCCAAGCGCGTCTGGCCGGATAAAGCGGTCGTCTGCTTCGCGGGCGACGGCTGCTTCCTGATGCATGGCCAGGAATTCGCCACGGCCGTCCAGTACGACCTGCCCATCATCGTGGTGCTGGTCGACAACGGCATGTACGGCACCATCCGCATGCACCAGGAAAAGCACTACCCCGGCCGCGTTTCCGCGACCGAACTGAAGAACCCCGACTTCGCCGATTACGCGCGCGCCTTCGGCGGCCACGGCGAACGCGTCGAGACCACCGACCAGTTTGGTCCGGCCTTCGAACGGGCGCTGGCCAGCGGCAAACCGGCGATCCTGCACTGCTTCATCGATCCGGAAACCATCACCCCGTCGACGACCTTGGAAAAGATCCGCGACGCAGCCCTCAAGGCCCAGCACTGATACCAGACCGGGCGGCCCGGCCGGCGGCGCGCGCATGCGCGTTGCCGTGCAAACCCCGACTTGCCGCCCGAATTATTTTAGGTTTAAACTTTCTAGATTCCGAATACGGAAATCCATAGCGGAGACCCAGCATGTCCTCGAATCCTTCTTTTCAATGGCAAGATCCCCTGTTGCTGGACCAGCAACTGACCGAAGAAGAACGCATGGTGCGCGACGCCGCCCACGCCTATTCGCAGGACAAGCTTGCCCCCCGCGTGCTGAACGCCTTCCGCAACGAGAAGACCGATCCGGAAATCTTCTCGGAAATGGGCGAACTCGGCCTGCTGGGCGCCACCATCCCTGAAGCCTACGGCGGCGCTGGCATGAACTACGTCAGCTACGGCCTGATCGCCCGCGAAGTCGAACGCATCGACTCCGGCTACCGCTCGATGATGAGCGTGCAGTCGTCGCTGGTCATGGTGCCGATCAACGAATTCGGCAGCGAAGCGCAAAAGCAGAAATACCTGCCCAAGCTGGCCCGCGGCGAATGGATCGGCTGCTTCGGCCTGACCGAACCCAACCACGGCTCCGACCCCGGCGGCATGGAAACCCGTGCCGTCAAGACGTCCGACGGCTACAAGGTTTCGGGCAACAAGATGTGGATCACCAACTCCCCCATCGCCGACGTGTTCGTGGTGTGGGCCAAGTGCGTCGGCGGCGAGTTCGACGGCAAGATCCGCGGCTTCATCCTGGAAAAGGGCATGAAGGGCCTGTCGGCCCCGGCCATCCACGGCAAGGTCGGCCTGCGCGCGTCGATCACCGGCGAAATCGTCATGGACGAAGTCGAAATCTCGGAAGACCAGATGATGCCCGGCGTGTCCGGCCTGAAGGGTCCGTTCACCTGCCTGAACTCCGCCCGCTACGGCATCGCATGGGGCGCTGTCGGCGCCGCCGAAGCCTGCTGGCACACCGCCCGCCAATACACGCTGGACCGCAAGCAGTTCGGCCGCCCGTTGGCCGCCAACCAGCTGATCCAGAAGAAGCTGGCCGACATGCAGACCGAAATCACGCTGGCGCTGCAAGGCTGCCTGCGCCTGGGCCGCATGAAGGACGAAGGCACCGCCGCCGTCGAAATCACCTCGATCATGAAGCGCAATTCCTGCGGCAAGGCGCTGGACATCGCCCGCCTGGCCCGCGACATGCTGGGCGGCAACGGCATCTCCGACGAGTTCGGCGTGGCCCGCCACCTGGTGAACCTGGAAGTGGTCAACACCTACGAAGGCACCCATGACGTGCACGCCCTGATCCTGGGCCGCGCGCAGACGGGCATCCAGGCGTTCTATTGATCGCCTGACTGGGGCGCTTGCCCCGGCCAAAGAAAAACCGCCCCTCGGGGCGGTTTTTTGTTTCTGGACGCCCTGGATTGCAGCGTGCTTGCCGGGCGCATTGCCGTTAGCCCGTATAGGCGCGCGCTTCTCAACGCCGTACGCTTTGTGCACTTGACCCGACCAGGAGTCGCCCATGCACGTCCGCCTGTCCTTCCGCCTGATGGCGGGTATCGTCCTGCCCTTCATCGGCCATGGCGCCTACGCCGTCACCACCCTGACGATGACCACCGAGTACCCGGCGACGTCCATGCCGGGCCAAGGCGTTTCCACCTTTGCGGATCTGGTCCGCGCGAAAACGGCGGGCAACGTGGTGATCGACGCCACCTACGACGCGGCCAAGGGCATCAAATCCGGCGACATGATCGACGCAGTCGAAACCCGCAAGGTGGATGCCGGCGATGCGTTCGCCGGCGCGCTGGCCACGAAGTACCCCGTGTTCGGCGTGTCGTCGCTGCCGTTCCTGGCGGACTCGCTGCCCAAGGCCCGCACCCTGAACAGGGCAGCGCGACCCGCCTACGAAAAGCTGCTTGCGGCCCACGGGCAGAAGCTGCTTTACACCACGCCGTGGCCCGCTTCCGGCATCTGGTCCAAGCAGAAGATCGACGGCGTGGCGGCGTTGAAAGGCCTGAGCATCCGCACTTACGACGCCACGTCCCAGGCGGTGATGCAAAAGGCCGGGGCCCGCGCAGAGAATATTTCGTTCGCCGACGCCATGCCGCGCATCGCCGCCGGCGACGTGAATGCGGTGCTGTCGTCGGGCGACGGGGGCGCAGGACGGAAGCTCTGGGAACACTTGCCCAACTTCGCCGAGATCAACTATGCGATGCCGGTGTCGGTCGCGACGATGAACCTGCAGGCCTATCAGGCGCTGGACGCACGGTCGCGGCGCGCCATCGACCAGGCCGCGGCGCAAACCGAAACCGAGCAATGGAAGCGGATCGAGGGCCGCCTGCAGCAGAACTACGCCAACATGCGCAAGAACGGCGTCGTGATCAATACGGCCGTGCCGTCGGCCGTGCGCCGTGCGCTGCGGGACGCGGCGGCGGATTCGGTGCAGGCCTGGAAGACCGCGGTCGGCCCCGAGGCGGCAAGCATCCTGAAACAGGACGGCAAACGCTGACGAGGCCGGCGCGCCGCCCTTAGTTTTCGCCGGACAAGTCGAACAGGCTGGTGGCGTCCAGTTCCAGCACGCCTTCGTCGTGCTGGTTGATGACCGTCCACGCCCAGGTGATGATGCCCAGGTCGGGGCGCGAGGACGAGGTGCGCGCGCCCTGCACCCGCGCTTCCAGGCGCAACGTGTCGCCCGGGCGCACAGGGGTGCGCCAGCGCACTTCGCCCAAACCGGGCGAGCCGAAGGATTCGGAATCGTGCAGCGCGGCGTCCACCGCCATGCGCATGGCCAGCGCGCAGGTATGCCAGCCGCTGGCGATCAGCCCGCCCCAACGCCCTTCCGCGGCCCGTTGCGGGTCGGTATGAAACCATTGGGGATCGAACTTGCGTGCGAACTCCAGGATCTCGGCCTCGGTGATGGTGACCGGGCCTGCCTTGATCAACATGCCGTCCTTGAAATCGGCGAACTTCATCTTTGGTTTTCCCCCTGACCAACGCGAACGGCGCGCCGTGGCGCGCCGTTTTTCACGTGTGTCACGCTCAAGTTATCGGATTCAGTACGTCTCGAAATGCAGGCGCCCTTCGCGGCGCAGCACATCATGCAGGATAGACCAATCCTGCCCCGATTGCATCGTCACGTCGCGCAGGGCGTCCAGTACGCCGACTTCCATGCCCTTCAGGCCGCACACGTAGATGCAGGTGTTGCGGTCGGCCAGCAGGTCCAGCACTTGGGGGCCGCGTTCCCGGATCAGGTCCTGCACATAGCGCTTGGGCTGGCCGGCCTCGCGCGAGAGCGCCAGATTGATGTCGATGAAGTCGCGGGGCAGCTTCATCAGCGGACCGAAGTACGGCAGTTCGCGTTCGGTGCGGGCGCCGAAGAACAGCATCAGGCGGCCGTTCTCACCGGTATCGATGCGGCGGCGGTAGCGTTCGGTCATTGCGCGCATCGGCGCCGAGCCCGTGCCCGTGCAGATCATGATGAGATTGGCGCGCGGATGGTTCGGCATCAGGAACGTATGGCCGAACGGGCCGATTACCTGCACGGTGTCGTTCTTGGCCAGATCGCACAGGTAGTTCGAGCACACGCCATGCGCGGCGGCGCCGCCGTGGTCTTCGGTCACGCGCTTCACGGTCAGCGAGAGGTTGTTGTAGCCCGCGCGTTCGCCATCGCGCGGGCTGGCCAGCGAGTACTGGCGCGCGTGGTGCGGCCGGCCCTGGGCATCCGCGCCGGGCGGCAGGATGCCGATGGATTGCCCTTCCAGCACCGGGAACGGCAGATCGCCGAAGTCCAGCACGATGTGGTGGATATCGCTTTCGGTGTCGGCGCCGGTCACGCGGTAGTTGCCCACGACCGTGGCCGTCATCGGCGCCTTGTGCGTGTACAGGTTCACGTAGGGGTGCGCCGCGGACCACGGCGGAACCGAGGCGCCGGCGGCGGAAAACGCCACGCCGGCCGCGACGGACGGCTCGGGCGGGACCGCATCAGGCAGGGCAGCCGCTGCCCCGGCATCGGCCGATTCCGGCAGCGCCTTTTCCTGCGGCAGTTCTTCCCAGCCCAGTTGGTCCTGCACCGAATACGCGTCGGCGCGCAGCACCAGCCGCCAGTTGTCGATCGACCCGGTCGGGCATGGCGGCACGCACGCCATGCAGCCGTTGCAGATATCGGGATCCACCACGTAATTGTTCGAATCGTGGGTGATCGCGTCGACCGGACAGGTTTCTTCGCAGGTGTTGCAGCGGATGCAGATCTCGGGGTCGATCAGATGCTGCTTGAGCACTTGTACGGGTAGTGGGGCGTTCATCGCAGTCTTCCCAATGCGCTGGCGGGCGGCGCGGGCACGCCGCCCTGTCGCCTTAGTTGAAACGGACGTAGTCGAAATTCACCGGCTGGCGGTTGATGCCCATGACGGGCGGCGCGATCCAGTTGGCGAACTTGCCGGGCTCGGTGACGCGCCCCATCAGCGACGCGACAAACGCGCGGTCCTCGGGCGTGGGCAGCCACTTGTGGCTGTTGGCCTGCCACTGGCTTTCCGACAGGATCTCGCCTTCGGGCGACATGCGGATGCCGGCCAAGGTGCCGATCTGGCGGTTGAACGCCTTGTGCGGCACGTGCAGGCGGAACGGGATGCCGCTTTTCTCGATGACCTTGTTCCAGCGCCCGATGCCGGCCACGGAATCGCGGATGAAGTCGTCGCGCAGCACTTCGTTCAAGGCGTTCAGCATGGGCACTTCGATCTCGTTCAGCTTGCCGTTGTTCACCGTCAGCACGCGATAGGTGTCGTTCTTCAACTGGTGGTCGTCGGTACGCTTGGATTCCTCGTAGCGGCCCTTCAGGCCGGACCCGTAGAAGATCGCGGCGTTGGAGGACTGGTCCGCGCCGAACAGGTCGATGGTGACGCTGTAGTGGAAGTTCAGGTAGCGCTGGATCGTCGGCAGGTCGATCACGCCGGCGGCGCGCACGCTTTCCGGGTCGTCGGTCTTCAGCTGGTTCATCACTTCGCAAGTGCGCTGGATCACCCGCGAGATGCCCGATTCGCCCACAAACATGTGATGCGCTTCTTCGGTCAGCATGAATTTGGTGGTGCGGGCCAGCGGGTCGAAGCTGGATTCGGCCAGCGCGCACAGCTGGAACTTGCCGTCGCGGTCGGTGAAGTAGGTGAACATGTAGAAGGCCAGCCAGTCCGGCGTCTTCTCGTTGAACGCGCCCAGGATGCGCGGATTGTCGGAATCGCCCGAACTGCGCTGCAAGAGCGCATCGGCCTCTTCGCGCCCGTCGCGGCCGAAGTAGCGGTGCAGCAGATACACCATCGCCCACAGGTGGCGCCCTTCTTCGACGTTGATCTGGAACAGGTTGCGCAGGTCGTACTGCGACGGCGCGGTCAGGCCCAGATGGCGCTGCTGCTCGATCGAGGCGGGTTCGGTATCGCCCTGCGTGACGATGATGCGGCGCAGGTTGGCGCGGTGTTCGCCGGGCACGTCCTGCCAGACGTCGCGCCCCATGTTTTCGCCGAAATGGATCTTGCGCTGCCCGTCCTGCGGCGCCAGGAAGATGCCCCAGCGGTAGTCGGGCATGCGGACGTGGTTGAAGTTGGCCCAGCCGTCTGGCTCGACGCTGACCGCGGTGCGCAGGTAGACGTCGAAACCGTGCGAGCCGTCGGGCCCCATGTCTTGCCACCATTGCAGGTAGTTCGGCTGCCAGTGCTCCAGCGCGCGTTGCAAGGTGCGGTCGCCGGACAGGTTGACGTTATTGGGGATCTTATCGGTGTAATTGATTCCAGACATTGTCTCGCTCCTTGTTCTTTATCAGACCCGGTTCCAGTCGAATGCGGCCTGTTCGCCTTTGCCGTAAAGCTTCAGCGCGCCCTTGTCGCCGGCCGCGTTGGGACGGTTGAAAATCCAGTTCTGCCATGCGGTCAGGCGTCCGAAGATGCGGGTCTCCATCGTTTCCTTGCCGCCGAAGCGCAAGTTCGCCTCCAGTCCGGTCAAGGCGTCGGGCGACAGCGCGCGGCGCTCCTCAAGCATCATCCGCACCTCGTCGTCCCAGTCGATGCTGTCGGGCGCGAAGGTCACCAGGCCCAGGTCCAGCGCATCGGCGGCCGACAGGCGCTGCCCGGCGCGCGCGCGCACGGCTTCCAGCGGCGCGGTCTCTTCGTAAAAGCGGCGTTGCAGGCGGCTTTGGCCGTTCACCAGCGGATAGGCGCCGAAGTTGCGTTCGCCCACCACGATCTGCGCGGGCGCGGATTCGTCTTCGTTATCCAGCATGTAGCTGCGGTCCGCGGCCAACGCCAGCTCCAGCAGCGTGCCCACGAAGCAGGAGCCCGGCTCGATCAAGGCGAACAAGCTGCGCGACGTCACGTCCAGGCGCGCCAGCGTGCGGCGCAGCATCCCGGCGGTTTCGCGCACGAACCAATTGCCGGCGTGGCGTTGCAGCGCGGCGTCGGCGGCCAGCACGGCGTCGGCGTCGCCTTCCGTCTTCAGGATCCAGGTGCCGATGTCCAGCTCGTTGGTGCGCATGGACAGGATGGCGTCGTCCAGTTCGCGCGCCATCTGCAGGGGCCACCAGGCGGCCCCGGCGGCCAGAATGCCCGCCAATTCCGATTCGACCGGGCCTTGCGGGGCGCGCACGGTCCAGGTGGCCTGGCGCTTGTCGCGGTCCAGCTGGATATCCACGTAGCGGTACGACAGGCTATCCGCGCCTTCGGTGCGCTGCACCGGCGTCAGCGCGATGCCCTGCCCGTCGGGCTGACGGTCGCTGCCTTCGGCCAGCGCCTGCGCGCGTTCGCGCACGGCGGCCTCGAAGCGCGCGGGCTTGACCACGTCGTCCACCAGCCGCCAGTCCTTGGCGCGCTGGCCGCGCACGCCTTCGACCAGCGTGCAGAAGATGTCGGCGTGGTCGTGGCGCACGCGGCGCTTGTCGGTCACGCGGGTCAGGCCGCCCGTGCCGGGCAGCACGCCCAGCAATGGCACTTCGGGCAGCGCCACCGAGGACGAACGGTCGTCGATCAGCAGGATCTCGTCGCAGGCCAGGGCCAGCTCGTAGCCGCCACCTGCGCAGGCGCCGTTCAGCGCGGCGATGAACTTCAGGCCGCTATGGCGGCTGGAGTCTTCGATGCCGTTGCGGGTTTCATTGGTGAACTTGCAGAAGTTGACCTTCCAGGCGTGCGAGGACAAACCCAGCATGAAGATATTGGCGCCGGAACAGAAGATGCGGTCTTTCATGCTGGTCACGACCACGCTCTTCACTTCCGGATGCTCGAAGCGGATGCGTTGCAGGGCGTCGTGCAGTTCGATGTCCACGCCCAGGTCGTAGGAGTTCAGCTTCAGCTTGTAGCCGGGGCGCAAGCCGCCGTCTTCGGCCACGTCCATGGCCAGCGTGGCGACCGGGCCGTCGAACGTCAGTCGCCAATGGCGGTAGCGCTCGGGCTGCGTCCGGAAATCGACCCGGTTGATGGTGCTGCTCATAGTGTGTCTCCTCGTACGCCCTGCCTGGACAGGAAAAATACTGCATCACATGAATTATTGTGCAGATTAGTGCAGGAAAAAATACGCGTCAAGCAAGACATGCATAAAAGTGCAGATTCACGTTCAGGGAGGCAATCCCGCCGCCGGACGCGAAAAAGCCGCCCGGTCAGGCGGCCTTCATGGAAGATCGGAGGGATGCGGCGCTGTCTACAACGGCAGGCCGCAGGCTTTGCGGACCTGGGTGCGCAAGCCGGCAAAGCTCTCCTGCACTTCCAGGTTGCTGGTCACCCAGGTCAGGTCCGCCTTGGCGTAGAAGGCTTCGCGCCCGGCCAGGATGCGTTTCAGGTCGGACATCGCTTCGTTGTTGCCCGACATGGGGCGGAAATCCCCCTGGGCCATCACCCGGCCCATGTGCTCTTCCGGCGTGGCGCGCAGCCAGACCGTATAGCAATGCGCCAGCAGCAAGTTCAGCGTGGCCGGTTCCGAGACCAGCCCGCCCGGCGTGGCCAGGACCATCTCGGGATAGATTTGCACGGCCTCTTCCAGCGCGCGGCGCTCGTAGCGGCGGTAGGCGTTGGGACCGTAGAGATTATGGATTTCCAGGATGCTGCAGCCGGCCACGCGTTCGATCTCGCGGTTCAGCTCGACAAAGGGGTAGCCCAGGTCGTCGGCCAGCATCTGGCCCAGCGTAGATTTGCCCGCGCCCCGCAGCCCGATCAGCGCCACGCGCTGGGTGCGGTTGGGGCGCTGCGCGCCCGCCCCCACGCCGAACAGCTGGGTCAGGGCCTCGCGGGCCCGCTGCAGGTCGGATTCCGTGCGGCCGCTGAGCAATTCGCGGATCAGCAGCCAGTCGGGCGATTCGGTGGTCACGTCGCCGACCAGTTCGGCCAGCGCGCAGTTGAACGCGCGGGCGATCTGCAGCAGCACCAGGATCGAGGCGTTGCCCACCCCGTGCTCAAGATTGGCCAGATGCCGCTCGGACACGCCCGTGACCTGGGACAGGCCCTTGCGCGTCATGCCGCGTATGGCCCGCAAGCGGCGCACCCGCTCGCCCAATGCCACCAGGAATGCTTCCCGCCTGGGTTCGGATGGCGCCGCGTCTAGCGCTTGATTCATGTTTTGGCTGACTCCGCAAATACCCTGATAAGCCTAGTTTTATGCACTATAGTGCTTGACCCAATCCAGTGGAAGCACTATTTTTCCTCAAAGCAGTTCCGAGCCGCCCAGGTGTGCAAAAAAGCAGCACTTGATTTCATGCCGCCTCTCAGGCGCCGACAGTGTAAAGGAGGAGTCCCGGTGAGCACGCCAGATCAATTCCATGCCCTGATGCGCGAGGCCACGCGCCTGGTGTCGGGCCAGCCGCTGGACGGGGGGCTGCAAACGCGGCTGAACCGCGAAGCCGGCCCCGAAAGCACGCTGTACCAGAACATCTTCGCCGCCTGTAGGCAGGGCGTGGCCGACGGTTGGATGTGCAACCGGGAAGGCGGCGGCATCCGCTACGGCCGCGTCATCAAGCCCGCCGAAGACCTGGCCGGCTGTTCGGTGGACGTCGTCGACATGGACGACCTGGCCGGTCCGCACCACGCCCATCCCAACGGCGAAATCGACCTGATCATGCCGCTGACCGGCGACGCCCGCTTCGACGGGCACGGCGCCGGCTGGCTGGTCTACGGCCCCGGCAGCGCGCACAGCCCGACCGTCACCCAAGGCCGCGCCCTGGTGCTGTATCTGCTGCCCGGCGGCGCCATCGAATTCACGCGGCCCGGCACCTAGCCCCGCGCCCGCAGCCAGGCGACAAAAAAACAATGCCATGGCCCGCCCCCACCAGGACATCAGGAGACAACCGTGAACACCTGCCCCGCCGAACTGAACTTCGCCAGCCACCTGGCCGCGCTGAACGCGCCCCGGGCCGCCAAGCCGGCCTACATCGACGACACGCGCCAATTGAGCTACGGCGAACTGGCGGCGCGGGTGGCCCGTATGGCGGGCGCCCTGCGCCAACTGGGGCTGCGCCGCGAAGAGCGCATCCTGCTGCTGATGCAGGACACGGCCGATTGGCCCATCGTGTTCCTGGGGGCGCTGCATGCCGGCGTGGTGCCCGTGGCCGTCAACACGCTGCTGACGGCGGACGACTATGCCTACATCCTGGCGCACAGCCGGGTGCGTGCCGTGTTCGTCTCGGGCGCGCTGCTGCCTGTCCTGCAGGCGGCGCTGGCCCAGGCGCCGGCCGATGCCGAACACGTGGTGGTATCGCAGCCCACGGCCGCCCTGCCCGCCCATGCCCATGAATTCGAATCGCTGCTGGCCGCCGCGCCGATCGCGCCCGCCGTCCGCACGCTGTCCGACGAAATCGCCTTCTGGCTGTATTCGTCGGGATCCACCGGCAAACCCAAAGGCGTGGTCCACACCCACGGCAACCTGTGGCACACGGCCGAACTCTATGCCAAGCCGGTGCTGGGCATCCGCGAAGACGACGTGGTGTTTTCGGCGGCCAAACTGTTTTTCGCCTATGGCCTGGGCAACGGCCTGACATTCCCCCTGTCCGTCGGCGCCACCGTGGTGCTGATGGGCGAACGGCCCACGCCGCAGGCTGTCTTCCAGCGCCTGACGCAGCATCGCCCCACCGTGTTCTATGGCGTGCCCACGCTCTACGCCAGCATGCTCGCGTCGCCCGAACTGCCGCCGCGCGCACAGGTGGCGATGCGGGTCTGCACGTCGGCCGGCGAAGCGCTGCCGCGCGACATCGGCGAACGCTTCACGCGGCATTTCGGCTGTGAAATCCTGGACGGCATCGGTTCGACCGAGATGCTGCACATTTTCATTTCGAACCAGAGCGGGCAGTTGCGCTACGGCACCACCGGCAAACCCGTGCCCGGCTACGAAGTGCAGTTGCGCGATGAGAACGGCGCGCCGGTCGAGCCCGGCGCCATCGGCGACCTCTACATCAAAGGCCCCAGCGCCGCGCTGATGTACTGGAACAACCGCGACAAGACGCGCCAGTGCTTCCTGGGCGATTGGCTGAAAAGCGGCGACAAGTACACGTGCGACACCGACGGCTACTACACCTATGCGGGCCGCAGCGACGACATGATCAAGGTCAGCGGCCAGTACGTGTCGCCGGTGGAAGTCGAGAACATCCTGGTGCAGCACGAGGCCGTGCTGGAAGCCGCCGTGATCGGCGTGCCGGATCACGACGGGCTGGTCAAGACGAAAGCCTACGTCGTGCTGCGGCCGGGTTTCGAACCGGACGCCAGTACGGGCGCCGCGCTGCAGAACTATGTGAAGCAGCACCTAGCGCCCTTCAAGTATCCGCGCCAGATCAATTTCACCGAAGAGCTGCCCAAGACCGCCACCGGCAAGATCCAGCGGTTCCGCCTGCGCCAGCTTGAAGAGGCGACGCTGTGAATGCCGCCTCGGCCATCACCACGCCCAGCCTGCGCCCTGCCTTCGCCGATGTCGACGCCGCCGGCCGCGCGCTGCGCCTGGAGTGCCTGTGGATCGCACCCGATCGCGCCACCGCGCCGTTGCTGGTGTTCCTGCACGAAGGCCTGGGATCGGTCGCCATGTGGAAGGACTGGCCGGCAGAGGTCTGCGAAGCCGCCGGATGCCGCGGGCTGGTCGTGTCGCGCTACGGCTACGGACAATCCACGCCGCGCCCGCCGCAGGAAAAATGGCCCGTGGACTTCATGCACCGCGAGGCGCGCGACGTGCTGCCCGCCTTGTTCGCCGCCTTGGGCGTGGACACCCGCCGCGACAAGCCGGTGCTGTTCGGCCATAGCGACGGCGGCTCCATCGCGCTGTTATACGCCGCCATGCACCCGGACGCCGTCGCCGGCATCGTGGTGGCCGCGCCGCACACGTTCGTCGAGGACGTGACGGTCGCGAACATCGCGCAGGCGCGCCAGGCCTATCTGGACACGGACCTGCGCGGCCGGCTGGCCCGCTACCACGAGGACGTGGATTCGGCGTTCTGGGGCTGGAACGACATCTGGCTGGACCCCGAATTCCGCCGCTGGAACATCGAAGACTATCTGCCCCGCATCGCCTGCCCCGTGCTGGCGATCCAGGGCGTGGACGACGAGTACGGTTCGCTGGCGCAGATACGCGGCATCCGCCGCCATGCGCCGCAGACCGTGCTGCTGGAGATTCCCGACTGCCGCCATTCGCCGCACAAGGACCAGCCCGCCATTGTTATCCAGGCCGTCGCCGACTTCGTCGGCGCGTTGGACAAACCCGGCCGGCCTTGACGCCAGCCCATGACAAGCACGGAGACAAACCATGAACCACGCCCTGACCCGGGTTGCCATTGCCGCGGCCCTGACGTTTGCTGCTGGCGGCGCGCAAGCCGCCGACAAGATCAAAGTCGGCTTCATGCTGCCCTATAGCGGCACCTACGCCGCGCTCGGCAACGCCATCGAGAACGGCTTCAAGCTGTATGTCGCCGAGCAAGGCGGCAAGCTGGGCGGGCGCGAGATCGAATACTTCAAGGTGGACGACGAGTCCAACCCCGCCAAGGCCGCGGAAAACGCCAACCGCCTGATCAAGCGCGACCAGGTCGACGTGCTGATCGGCACCGTGCACTCGGGCGTGGCGATGGCGCTGGCCAAGGCCGCCAAAGACAGCGACACCACCCTGATCGTGACGAATGCCGGCGCCAACGCCATCACCGGCCCGCTGTGCGGCCCCGGCATCTTCCGCACGTCCTTCACCAACTGGCAGCCCGCCTACGCGATGGGTCCGGTCGCCTTCGCCAAGGGCCACAAGACGGCGGTCACCATCACGTGGAAATACGCCGCGGGCGACGAGGCCATCGGCGGCTTCAAGGAAGGTTTCGAAAAAGCGGGCGGCAAGGTCGTCAAGGAACTGAGCCTGCCGTTCCCCAACGTGGAATTCCAGTCGCTCTTGACCGAGATCGCCGCGACCAAGCCCGACATGGTCTTCACGTTCTTCGCGGGCGGCGGCGCGGTGAAGTTCGTGCAGGACTATCACGCCGCGGGGCTGGACAAGACCATTCCCCTGTACGGGTCGGGCTTCCTGACGGACGGCACCTTGCAGGCGCAGGGCGCGTCGGCGCAAGGCCTGCTGACCACGCTGCACTATGCCGACGGCCTGAACACGCCGCGCGACAACGCTTTCCGCGCCGACTATGCCAAGAACTACAACGCGCAGCCGGACGTGTACGCCGTGCAGGGCTATGACGCCGCGCAGCTGATGCAGTCGGGCCTGTCCGCCGTCAAGGGCGACTTCGCCAAAAAGGCCGATTTCCGCAGCGCCATGCGCGGCGCCACGGTGGACAGCCCGCGCGGCCCCTTCACCTTGTCGGCCGCCGGCAACCCGGTGCAGGACATCTATCTGCGCCGCGTGGACGGGCTGGAGAACAAGGTCGTGGAGGTCGCCATCAAGAAGCTGGCCGACCCGGCCCGCGGCTGCAAGCTCTGACGCCACAGGGAGGCCCCATGGACATCAGCATCCTGCTCATCCAAAGCCTGAACGCGTTCCAGTACGGCTTGCTGCTGTTCCTGGTGGCCAGCGGACTCACGCTGATCTTCGGCATCATGGGCATCATCAATCTTGCCCATGGCAGTTTCTACATGATCGGCGCCTACATGGCGTTCGCGCTGGGGCCGGTGGTCGACCGCTGGCTGGGCGGCGGCTTCGTCGCAACGCTGGTCGTGTGCGTGGCGCTGGCCGCCGTGCTGGGGTACTTCCTGGAAGCGGCGTTTTTCAGCTACCTGTACCGCCGCAACCATTTGCAGCAGGTGCTGATGACCTACGGCCTGATCCTGGTCTTCGAGGAATTGCGCAGCATCCTGGTCGGCAACGACGTGCACGGCGTGCCGCTGCCCGCCTGGCTGCAAGGCAGCATCTCGCTGGGCGGCGTGATGACGTATCCGGTCTACCGGCTGTTCATCTCGGCAGTGGGCATCGCGGTGGCGCTGCTGCTGTATTGGGTGATCGCGCGCACGCGCCTGGGCATGATGCTGCGCGCCGGCGCCAGCAACCGCGACATGACCGCCTCGCTGGGCATCGACGTCAACAAGCTGTACCGGCTGGTGTTCGCGGCGGGAGTGGCGCTGGCCGCGCTGGCCGGCACCATCGCCGCACCCGTGTCGTCGGTGTATCCCGGCATGGGCAACGGCGTGCTGATCATCTGCTTCGTGGTGGTCGTGATCGGCGGCATCGGGTCGATCCGCGGCGCGTTCCTGGCCGCGATGCTGGTGGGTTTCGTCGAGACTTTCGGCCAGGTGCTGTTCCCGTCCGCGGCGGGCGTGCTCGTGTACCTGCTGATGGCCTTCATTCTTCTTTGCAAGCCCGAAGGGTTGTTCAAGCCATGACAAGACTCCTACCCGTTGCGACGCTGCTGGCGCTGGCCGCCTTCGCCTGGAGCGGCAGCGACTACTACACCGGCCTGGCGATCAAGGTCATGATCTACGCCATCTTCGCGCTGAGCCTGCAGCTGCTGGTCGGCGGCGCAGGGCTGGTCAGCCTGGGCCACGCGGCCTTCTTCGGTATCGGCGCCTACGCGGCGGCGCTGCTGTCGCCGGAGTCTGAAGCCGCAAACCTGTGGTGGCTGCTGCCGGCGGCCCTGCTGGCCGCGGCGGCCTACGCCGCCGTGACCGGCGCCTTGGCGCTGCGCACGCGCGGCGTGTACTTCATCATGGTCACGCTGGCGTTCGCGCAGATGGCCTACTACGTGTTCCACGACACCAAGATCGGCGGCGGCAGCGACGGCATCTACCTGTACTTCCGGCCCGAGCTCCGACTGGCCGGCTGGATGCCGTTTGACCTGGGCGACGCGACGACGTTCTATTACTTCGTGCTGGCCTGCCTGGCGCTTTCCTGGGCGTTCCTGGCGCTGCTGCGGCGCTCGCCCTTCGGCCACGCCCTGGCGGGCATCCGCATCAATGAACAGCGCATGCGGGCGGCCGGCTATTCGACCTTTCCGTACAAGCTGACCGCCTACGTCGTGGGCGCCACGCTGGCCAGCCTGGCGGGTTTCCTGTTCGCGCTGAAAGACGGCTTCGTCACGCCCGAGCTGCTGGCGTGGGAACAATCCGGGCTGGTGCTGCTGATGGTGATCCTGGGCGGCATGGCCAGCCTGGGCGGCGCCGTGACCGGCACGGTCGCGCTGGTGCTGATGCAGGAGCTGTTCCAGTCGCAGGCGCTGTTCAGCGACTACGCCCGTCACTGGCACCTGCCCTTGGGGCTGGCCATCATCGCGCTGGTGGCGCTGCTGCCCAACGGCATCGCGGGACTGCCGGCGCAATGGCGGCGGCGCCGCGACGCGCCGGCGGCGAACGCGCGCACCGGCGCGTCCACGCCCGGCGCCGCCCGTGCCCCTGCCCGCCTTCCGATCCAGGGAGAACCCCATGTCTGACCTCTTGCTTGCCGCGTCCGCCGTCACGCGCCGCTTCGGCGGCCTGACGGCCGTCAACGGCGTCTCGCTTGGCCTGGCCCGCGGCGAAGTGCACGCCGTGATCGGCACCAATGGCGCGGGCAAATCCACGCTGATCAACATCCTGTCGGGCGAACTGGCGCCCTGCAGCGGCCAGGTCATGCTGGGCGGACGCGACATCACCGCCTGGCGACAGCCCGAACGGGCGCGCGCGGGCCTGGGGCGCAGCTATCAGCGGTCCACCTTGTTCCCCGAACTCAGCGTGTTCGAGAACTGCCGGCTGGCAGCGCAAGCCGGCCGCCAGCGTTTCTGGCACTGGTGGCGGCAGGCCTCGGATTGCCGGCGCAGCGCGGATCTGGCGCGCCACGCGCTGGAACGCACGGGCTTGGCCGACGATGCCGCGCGCGCCGCCGGCCTGCTGCCCCATGGCCGCAAGCGCCAGCTGGAAATCGCCATGTGCCTGGCGGGCGAACCGCAGGTGCTGCTGCTGGACGAGCCCCTGGCGGGCATGGGCCCCGAAGAGACGGATCGCATCCTGGACCTGCTTCAGACCTTGAAGGCCGGCCATGCGATCCTGCTGGTGGAGCACGACATGGACGCCGTGTTCCGCATCGCCGAGACCATCACCGTGATGGTCAACGGCACCGCCATCGCCAGCGGCACGCCGGCCCAGATCCGCGCCAACGCGGAAGTGCGCACGGCCTACCTGGGCGAAGACCTGGACACGGAAGGAGGCGCCGCATGCATGCACTGATCGAAGCGGGCGGCCTGCATGTGTATTACGGCGCCAGCCACGTATTGCGCGGCGTGGACATGCACATCGCGCCGGGCGAATCCGTCGGGTTGGTGGGACGCAACGGCATGGGCAAGACCACGCTGATCCGCAGCCTGATGGGGCAGGTAAAAAGCGCGCAAGGCCAGGTGCGCGTCGGCGGCCGGGACTGCACGCATGCCCAGCCCCACACGATCGCGCGGCTGGGCCTGGCCTATGTGCCCGAAGGGCGCGGGATCTTCCCCAACCTGAACGTGCGCGAGAACCTGCAGGTGGCGGCGCGCCCAGGCGTGCGCGGCGGGCAGGACTGGACGTATACGCGTGTGCTGGACACCTTTCCGCGGTTGCGGGAACGGCTGGGGCATGGCGGGCAGCAGTTGTCGGGCGGCGAACAGCAGATGCTGGCCATCGGCCGGGCGCTGATGACCAACCCCGACCTGCTGATCCTGGACGAAGCCACCGAGGGGCTGGCGCCGCTGATCGTGGCGGAGATCTGGAAGATCATCCGCCAGATCCGCGCCACCGGCATGTCGGCCCTGATCGTGGACCGCAACTACCGCGCGGTGCTCGAACACACCGACCGCTGCCTGGTGATGGAGAAAGGCCTGATCGTGCAGGACGGCGACAGCGCGTCACTGGCCCGGCAACCGGAACAGCTGACGCGCTATCTGGGCGTCTAGCGCGAAGCCGCCTTAGATGACGGCTTCGATCAGGAAAGGGCCACGGCGCTTCAGGCCGTCGGCCAGCGCGCGGGCGAAGCCTTCCACCGTATCCACGCTGACCGCTTCGACCCCCATGCCGCGCGCCAGGTGCGTCCAGTCCAGATAGGGCTCTTCCAGGTCCAGCATGCGGCGCGCGTTGCGGCCCGGTTCCTTCACGCCCACGTTCTTCATTTCGCCATGCAGCGTGGCGTAGGAACGGTTGGCCAGGATCACCGTCAGGCAATCCAGGTTTTCGCGCGCCTGCGTCCACAGCGCCTGCAAGGTGTACATGCCGCTGCCGTCGGCCTGCAGCGTGATGACCTTGCGGTCTGGGCACGCCACGGCGGCGCCGGTCGCCAGCGGCAGGCCGATGCCGATCGCGCCGCCGGTCAGCATCAGCCAGTCGTGCGGCGCGCTGCTGGCGCTGTAGATGGGGAATTCACGCCCCTGCGTGATGGACTCGTCGCACACAATGGCCTGTTCGGGCAGGGTGTGCGCGATCAGGATGTTCACGGCGGCGCCGGTCAGCTTGCCCGATGCCGGGACCTCGTAGTTGGCCGCCGGCGTAGCCAGGCGCGGCGCATCCGCGGCGATGCCCAATTCGTCCGCCAGCCATTCCAGCGCCTGCGCCAGATCCTGTTCGGCGGTCGCCAGCACAACCTGGTTGCTGTCCGGCGGCGCCAGCAGGCTGGGCTTGCCCGGATACGCGAAGAAGCCCACCGGCGCCTTGGCACCCGCCAGCACCAGATGCTTGACGTCTTTCAGCTTGGCCACCGCCAGGTCGATGGGATATGGCAGGCGGTCGACGGGCGTGCGGTCGCCGCCCCGCTCGATGCGGCGGTTCGACGTTTCCGACATCAGGCGCACGCCGGTGGCGCGCGCGATGCGGCCCGCGGCGTTCAGCGCACGTTCGCGCAGCGCAGCCCCGCCCAGCATCAGCACCGTCGTCTCGCCCGAGCGGATCGCGTCGGCAGCGGCGCGCACGGCCTCGGGCGACGTCAGCGCCAGGGCGGCGTCCTTGACGAGCACCGGCGCCGGCGCGTTGTCCGGCAGGTCCGTCCAGGCCGCATCTGCGGGCAGGATCAGGGTGGCGATGTTGCCCGGCGACCGGCGCGCCACGCCGATGGCTTCAGCGGCGTCTTCGGATACCGCGGCGGCGGTCATCGTGCGCTTGACCCAGTGCGACATCGGGCGCGCCACGCCTTCGACGTCGCTGGTCAGCGGCGCGTCGTATTGGACATGATAGGTGGCGTGGTCACCCACGATGTTGACCATGGGGGTGCGGGCGCGCTTGGCGTTGTGCAGGTTGGCCAGGCCGTTGCCCAGGCCCGGGCCCAGGTGCAGCAGGGTCGCCGCCGGCTTGTCGGCCATGCGCGCATAGCCGTCCGCCGCGCCCGTCACCACGCCTTCGAACAGGCCCAGCACGCAACGCATCTTGGGCTTGCGATCCAAGGCCGCGACAAAGTGCATTTCGGACGTGCCGGGGTTGGCGAAGCAAACGTCCACATCGTTGGCCAGCAAGGTGTCGCAAAGACTGTCAGCGCCGTTCATGATTTTCCCTAGTCGTTTTCAAATGGCGATGCGGGCGCATGCGCGCCCGCCTGATATGCATGATAGGTAGCGTATCAAAAACGCGATAGAGCCAGTTCCGCTTGCGGGGATGGAACCATTCCGGTGCCGCCCGCCGCGTTCCGCCAGCCGGAATTAGCGTAACCGCGCGGACGGCGTCAGCCCAGTATCTGCCCCAGGAACGCCTGCGCCCGTTCAGACCGGGGCGCATTGAAGAAATTCTCCGGCGTGTCGGCCTCGACGATCGCCCCCTGGTCCATGAAGACGACCCGGTCGCCGACTTCCCGCGCAAACCCCATTTCATGGGTGACGCAGACCATGGTCATGCCGTCCCGGGCCAGCGCGACCATCGTGTCCAGCACTTCCTTGACCATCTCGGGATCCAGGGCCGAGGTCGGTTCATCGAACAGCATGATCTTGGGCTGCATGCACAAGGCGCGCGCGATCGCCACGCGCTGCTTCTGCCCGCCGGACAACTGGCCGGGATACTTGTCCGCGTGCTGCGGGATCCGCACCCGTTCCAGGTAGTCCATGGCGCGCGACCGGGCCTCGTCCGCCGGCACGCCCTTGACCAGCAGGGGCGCCAGCGTGCAGTTCTCCAGCACCGTCAGATGCGGAAACAGGTTGAAGTGCTGGAACACCATGCCGACTTCCGCGCGGATCCGCTCGATGTTCTTCACGTCTTCATTGAGTTCGATCCCGTCGACCACGATCCGGCCTTTCTGGTGCTCCTCCAGGCGGTTCAGGAGGCGGATCGTGGTGGACTTGCCCGAACCGGACGGGCCGCACAGGATCAGTTTTTCTCCGGGCGACACTTCCAGCGCCAGGTCGTCCAGCACCTGGAAGTCGCCATACCATTTGCTGACGCCCTGCATGGTGATGATCGGGGCTGCGGCATTCGTTGCGTTCATCGTGTCAGGCCTTGGAAATGTCATGGTTCTCGCCGGCGCCGCTCCAGTAGCCCGGCACCGTCAGGCGCTTTTCGGACCGCCTGAACAGATACGACAGCACGCTGCACATGGCGAAGTAGATGACGCCCACCATCGTGTAGACCGTCAGCGCCTGGAACGTCGCGCCGGCCAGCATCTCGCCCGCCCGCATCAGTTCGTACACGCTGATGACGGCGACCAGCGACGTCTCCTTGATCAGCACCAGCGCATAGTTGCCCAGCGCCGGGAATACCGTGCGCAACGCCTGCGGCAGCACGATGCGGCGCAGCCGCTGCACCTTGCGCAGGCCGAGGGCGCGCGCCGCCTCGTACTGGCCGGTGTCCACCGACTGGATGCCGCTTCGGAACAGCTCGGCCAGATAGGCGCCGAAGTTCAGCGTCAGGCCCAGCACGCCGGCGACGAACCCGTTGATCACCACCCCCATCTCGGGCAGGCCGTAGTAGATGTAGAACAGTTGCAGCAGCAGCGGCGTGCCGCGTATCACTTCGATGTAGAAGCGCGCACCGCGGCTCAATACCCGCGACGACGACAGGCGGCACAAGCAGACGATCAGGCCCAACGCCACCGCCAGGAAGGCCGAACAGAAGAAAAGCGCCAAAGTCCAGACCGTGCCCTCGGCCAGAGGGGTCAGGTACATGCGCAGCGTAGCGAGATCCAAATCGTGCTCCTTATCCGTGCCGTTGCGGCGCTTACTTGCTGATCAGGTCCGACACGCCCCACTTCTTGCCGATGGCCGCCATTTCCCCGTTCTTGCGCATCTCGGCCAGCGCGTCGTTGACGGCCGCAAGCAGCGCGGCGTTGCCCTTCTGCACGGCCATGCCGACCTGCCACTTGCGTTGCGGCTGGTAGCCGGTGTCCAGCTTCACCCCCGGGATGTTCTTGGTCTGGATCTGGTAGATGATGCTGGGCGGATCCACGATGCCCAGGTCGATGCGCCCGGCGCGCACGTCGGCCAGCAAGGTCGAGTAGTCCTGATAGGTCGTGACCTTGGTGCCCGGCATGTCCTTGATCATGTTGAACTGGACCGAATCCACCAGCACGCCCACGCGTTGCCCCTGCATGTCTTCGAACTTGGCGTACTTCTTCGCCGCCTTGTCGCTGACCACCACGCCCTCGCCCCACTCGTAGACCGGCGCCGAGAAATCGATGGCGCGCGCGCGCTCTTCCGTGATGAAGAGCGGCGCGGACATGACGTCGGCGCGGCCGGAAGTCAGCGTCGGGATCAAGCCGGAGAACGGCACGTCGGACAGCTTGTCGGACACTTTCAAGTGCTTGGCCACGCCGGCGGCCACGTCCACCATGATGCCTTCCAGCTGGTTCGACTTCGGGTTCTTGAACCCGTGCGGCGGCGCGGAAGCGGTGGTGACGACGGCCAGGCTCTTGTCGGCGCGCACTTCGTCCAACGTGCGCGCCTGCGCGCCGGATTGGATCAGCAGGCTGGCCGCGGCCACGCCCATCAGGATGGATTTGAGTTTCATCGTTTTCCCCTTGGATGAATGAATGCCGCAGGTGCGCCGGCTCAGGCCGGTCGCCCTTGCGGGTACTGCTGCACCGCTACCGCCGCCAACGCGCAGAATTCCTGCATCACGGTGGCGGCCAGGAAGGCCGTGGCCCCCTGCACGTCTTGCGGCGGCGACACGGTATTGACGTCGAACGCCACGAAATTCAGGCCGGCAAGCTGGCGCAGCAGCGCCAGCCCTTCCTTGGCCGACAGCCCGCCCCACTCCGGCGTGCAGACGCCCGGCGCGCAGGAGGGATCGAAGATGTCCATATCGAAGCAGAGGTAGACCGGGCGCTGGCCGATGCGCTGCTTGATGTCCGCCAGCGTCGCCTTCTGGTCCTGGTCGAAGTCGTCGTAGGGGACGATCGTGTAGCCGACCTCGCGCCCGAATTCCAGCACCCCGGGCATGAATGAACTGCCGCGCGTGCCCACATGGAAGCTTGAAGCGACGTCCAGCAACCCCTCTTCGGCGGCCCGCGTGAAGGTCGTGGCCGTGTTGTAGCCGGGGATGGGATAGGTGTCGGTGTGCGAATCGAAATGCAGCACGACGAAATCGGGATGGCGGCGCGCCACGGCGCGCAGTTGCGGCAGCGTCACTGCGCCGTCGCCCCCCATCGAGATCGGGATGGCGCCGGCGTCCAGGATGGCGCCGATGCCGGCCTCGATCAGCGGATAGGACGCGTCCGGATCGCCGGGATGGCAGACGACGTTGCCCACGTCGACCGCGCGCAGGAATTCGGGCGGATTGTCGATGCCGTTGCGCCGGAAGATGTCGACGGGGCGCAGCAGCCTGGATTGTTCGCGGATCGCGTCAGGCCCCTGCCGCGACCCCACGCGGAACGGATGCGTGCCGCAATCGAACGGGATGCCGACCACGCAGGCTCGCGCCTTGCCTGACCCGGCGTCCCGGGTCGACGGCAGGCCCATGAATCCGGCAACGGGAGTGAAACTGACTTCAGATGACTGCGGCACAGCGCGGCTCCTTGGCAGACCTCGTCGGCGGAAGACCGACGCAAGCTCTATTTAGATTCGAACAAATCGCTGTGCGATACGTTCGTGTCATAAATAGAATATCAAGCAAGAACCCAGGCGGCCAATTAGGGAGTTCCCCCTAGCGGCTAAAAATTTAGTTGACTAAATCAGTAGGGAATAGGCACAAAGACGCTCCGCCGTGGTGCGGGCGGCGCACCGGTATGCGGCAGGCGCCGTCCGGTCAGGCCTCGTCGCCCGCCGGCGGCATCGCGCCGCGCAAGGCGCCGCCCGGCGGCTCCATCAAATAGAACGGGTGGGACCGACCCAGCGTGCGCGATGCACTGATGGCGTGCGCGGTTTCGACCACTTGCGGGCCGAAGACGGCTTGCGCCTGTTCGAAGGACCAGCGGCTTGACGGCACGGAAACGTTCACCGCGCCCAAAGGCGTTCCGCCGGCATCCAGCACCGCCGCGCTGACCGTGATGTCGCCGGGATAGAACTCGCCGTTGGAGCGCGCATAGCCGTGACGCCGCGCGAAATCCAGTTCGGCCAGCAAGGCGTCCATGCCGGTGACCGTGTTCGCCGTATAGGGCTTGCGTTCGCAGCGCTCCAGCAGGTCCAGCGCGACGGCCGGATCCAGCCTGGCCAGCACGGCGCGGCCGGCCGCCGTGCAGTACAAGGGCAAGCGCATGCCGACCGGCATGTTCACGAACATTTCCTTGTGGGTGGCGAAGCGCGCCACATAGACCATGTCCAGCCCGTCGGGCTCGGCCAGGCTGCAGGTTTCCTGGCAATTGCGGTTCAGCGTATGCAGGAACGGGTTGCCGCCCAGCACCAGCGGGCTGGTCTGCACATAGTTCATGCCCAGCTCCAGCGACCACGGCGCCAGCGAAAACTTCTTGCTGACCGGGTCCTTGCGCAGGTAGCCAAGCGTCCACAGCGTATGCGTGAAGCGCTGCACCGCGCTTTTGCTCAACCCCGTGGCGTCGGCCAGCTCCGGCAGCGTCATGGCCGGCTGCCCTTCGCTGAACGCCCGCAGCAGAGAAATGCCGCGCGCCAGCGCGGCAACGAACAGCGGGGAATCCTCAGGATTTCGAGTCTGGGTCATGGCACGCGGCGCGCAGGGGGAAAGCGCATAGCGTACCGCATTACGGTTCGGCCATATCGCAGAGCGATGGCATAATCCGTGCAAAAAAACGGCCCGCTCAATGCGGGCCGCCTGTCTTCAGCATTGGTTGCGCACTAGCGGATCGGCCACGGATACATGGCGCCGCCGTTGCTCCACAGCGCGTTCGTGCCGCGCTGCAGGCCCAGCTTGCTGTCCTTGCCGACGTTGCGCTCGAATATTTCGCTGTAGTTGCCCACGGCCTTGATGGCGTTATAGGCCCACTTTTCGTCTACGCCCATGTTCTTGCCGGCGCCCGGGGTCACGCCCAGGATGCGCAGCACGTTGGGGTTGTTGCTCTTCAGCATCTCGTCCACGTTCTTCTGCGTGATGCCGTACTCCTCGGCTTCCAGCAGCGCGAACAAGGTCCAGCGCACGATGCCCAGCCAGTTCTCGTCGCCCTGGCGCACCATGGGGCCCAGTGGTTCCTTGGAGAAGCGTTCCGGCAGAATCTCGTAGTCGTTGGGGTTGGCCACTTGGGTCGCGCGCACGGCGGCCAGTTGCGAGGCGTCGTCGGTGAAGGCATCGCAGCGGCCGGATTCGAAGGCGCGCACGACTTCGGTCACCTTGTCGATCACGACCGGCTTGAATTCGATCTTGTTGGCGCGGAACCAGTCGGCCAGGTTCAGTTCCGTGGTGGTGCCCGGCTGCACGCAGATGGTGGCGCCGTTCAGTTCCTTGGCGCTCTTGACGCCCAGTTTCTTGTTCACCAGGATGCCCTGGCCGTCATAGAAGCTGGCGGCAACGGCCGACAGGCCCAGCGACGTGTCGCGCGTCTGGGTCAGCGTGACGGTGCGCAGCAGCACGTCGACTTCGCCCGATTGCAGCGCGGTGAAGCGTTGCTGGGTCGACAGCGCCGTGCCCTTGAATTTGGTGGAGTCGCCGAACACGGCCGCGGCGACCGCGCGGCAGATATCCACGTCCATGCCTTCCCATTCCCCCTTGCTGTTGGTGGCGGAGAAGCCGGAGACGCCGTCGGTCAGGCCGCACTGCACGAACCCTTTTTTCTTCACCGCATCCAGCGTGGGGCCGGCTACCGCCGCCTGGGACGCGCAAGCCAGGGCGATCGCGCCGGCTGCAAACAAGATGGACCGCTTCATGTCGCCTCTCCTGAGATGGATGCCCGGGCAGCCTTGTAAGGCGTCCCGGCGGAAACCGAGCCCGGCGTTGTCGGGCCGGCCGCCAGATTACGACATGTCCACGGCGTGAACAACGCGATCGGGCCTAGAGGAAACCCGAGTGACTGCCCATCGGAGGCCCTATCAGATTTGTCCGGTGATCGAACTTTATCCGGCCGTCCCTCGCCGTCCGCACAGGGCTTGCATGCCATACTTTTTTCGCGCCGGTGTCCGCTCAGCGGCATCGGCGCCGCAACAGAAAAGCCGATCGCGCCACAACAAAAACCCCCGGGCGCGCATCGATACTCGGCCGATTCATGGAGGAGACCAATCCATGGCACAAGCAAGACAATCGCAGCCTCGCGCCGCCGCTGCGCGGCGTCGCATCGCCCTGAAAACCCTGTTGTTGTCCGCGCTGGCCGCGGCGGGCCTGAGTACCGGCCTGGCCCAGGCGGCCGACGACTGGCCCAGCAAGCCCATCAAGATCATCGTGCCCTACACGCCGGGCGGGTCCACCGACATCGTCACCCGCATCGTCATGGAAAAACTGGGTCCGCGCCTGAAGCAGACGATCATCGTCGAGAACCGGCCGGGCGCCAACAGCAGCGTCGGCTCGGCCATCGCGGCCAAGTCGGACCCGGACGGCTACACGTTCCTGTCCATGCTGCCGGCCTACATCATCAACTTCCACCTGTACAAACTGACCTACACGCCCGCCGACCTGACGCCGGTGGTGCAGATGGCCGACCTGCCGCTGTTCCTGTTCGTTGCCGAAGACCTGCCGGTCAAGACCGTGGCCGACCTGGTCGCCTACGGCCGCAAGAACCCCGACAAGCTGACCTACGCCTCCAGCGGAAACGGCTCCAGCGCGCACCTGACCGGCGCCGATTTCGCGCTGCAGAACAAGCTCACGATGACGCACGTGGCCTACAAGGGCAGCGCCCCCATCCTGACCGACCTGCTGGGCGGCCGCGTGTCCATGGTGTTCGACCCGATCCTGGTGCCGATGCAGTATGTGAAGCAGAACCGGCTGAAGGCGCTGGCTTTCACGGGCAAGGAACGCTGGCCCACCGAGCCCGGCATCCCCACGATGGAAGAAGCGGGCATGCCCGGCTTCGTGACGGGTTCCTGGGCGGGCCTGATGGCGCCCGCCGGCACGCCCAAGCCGATCATCGAACGCATGGCGCGCGAGATCGCCGAGATCGTCAAGGAACCCGACGTGAAGCAGAAATTCGTGGACGCGGGCTTCCTGCCCGTCAGCGGCACCACGGCGCAGTTTGCGGAACTGATGAAGACGGATTCGGCGCGCTATGCCGAAATCATCAAGCAGGCCGGCATCACCGTGAATTGAACGCGGACCGGGCGCAGCAACGCGCCCGGCCCGATCGGAGTCCTCCATGATCAACAAGTTCATCGACACCCCCGAGGCCGCGGTCTCGGACATCCACGACGGCGCCACGGTGCTGATCAGCGGCTTCGGCGGCGCGGGCATGCCCACCGAACTGATCCACGCCCTGATCGCCCAAGGCGCGCGCGAGCTCACGGTCGTGAGCAACAACGCGGGCAACCACGAGACCGGCCTGGCCGCGCTGATCAAGGCCGGGCGCGTGCGCCGCGTGATCTGCTCGTTTCCCAAGGCGTCGCACTCCTGGGTCTTCGACGACCTGTACCGCCGCGGCGGCATCGAACTGGAATGCGTGCCGCAAGGCACCATCGCCGAACGGCTGCGCGCGGCGGGCGCCGGGCTGGGCGGATTCTTCACGCCCACCGCCTACGGCACCGAACTGGCCGCGGGCAAGGAAACCCGCATCATCGACGGCCGCGGCCACGTGTTCGAAACGCCGCTGCACGGCGACTTCGCGCTGGTCAAAGCCGACCAGGGCGACCGCTGGGGCAACCTGACCTATCACAAGAGCGCGCGCAACTTCGGGCCCATCATGTGCATGGCGGCCAAAACCACGATCGTGCAAGTGCGCGCCAAGGCGGAACTGGGCGAACTGCCGCCCGAAGCCGTCGTGACGCCCGGCATCTTCGTCGCGCGCGTCACCGAGGTGGCCAACGCCGCCTTTTCCAGCTGAAGGAACCCTCATGCATCGTCCCCTGACCCGCGAGGCCATGGCGCGCCGCCTGGCCCTGGACATCCCCGACGGCAGCTACGTCAATCTGGGCATCGGCATGCCGGTGCTGGTGGCGGCCCATCTTCCCCCCGGCCGCGAGATCGTGCTGCACAGCGAAAACGGCATCCTCGGCATGGGCCCGCCGCCGGCCGCCGACGCCGTCAACCTGGACCTGATCAACGCCGGCAAGCAGCCAGTGACGCTGCTTGCCGGCGGCTCGTATTTCCACCACGCGGATTCGTTCGCGATGATGCGCGGCGGCCATCTGGACATTTGCGTCATGGGCGGCATGCAGGTCGCGGCCAACGGCGACCTGGCCAACTGGTCGCTGGCCAAACCGGGCGAAGCGCCGGCCGTGGGCGGCGCGATGGACCTGGCGGTGGGCGCGCGCAGCGTGTTCATCATGATGGAGCACAACAGCAAGAACGGCGATCCGAAGATCGTCGAGCGCTGCACGTATCCGCTGACCGGCGCCGGCGTGGTCGACCGCATCTACACGGACCTTGCCGTCATCGACGTCACGCCCGACGGCCTCATGGTTCGGGATATGATCGACGGCATGACGCTGAAAGAACTGCAAACCCGCACCGGCGCGCCCCTGCGGGCAGGCTGATGCCACCCAACCTGCCCCCGCCCGGCTACGCCGCCCCGCTTGCGGCGGAAGACCATCCCGACCAGTTGCGCGGCGATCCGGATTACATGCTGACGCTGGCGCGCGGCCTGCATGTGATCCGCGCGTTCGGCACGCGCCGCCATCCGCAGACGGCGGCGGAACTCAGCCGCCGCGCCGCGCTGCCGCGCGCCGTCGTGCAACGCTGCCTGCACACGCTGATCCTGCTGGGCATTGCCGAGCAGCACGGCCGGCTGTACGTGCTGACGCCGCGTATCCTGGGCCTGGGCTACGCCTATTTTTCTTCGACGCCGTTCGTCTCGCTGGCCCAGCCCGTGCTGGAAGAGCTAAGCGCCACCGTCAACGAGACCTGCGCGCTGGCCATCATGGAAGGCCACGAGATGCTGTACCTGGCGCGCTCCGAAGTGAACCGCCTGCTGGCCACGTCGATGGGGCTGGGCAGCCGCTTGCCGGCGTATTGCACGTCGATCGGGCGCGTGCTGCTGGCGCAATTGCCCGAGCCCGCGCTGGCGCGCTACTTCGCCGCGGTCGACCTGCAGCCCTATACGGAATTCACGCTGACCACGGAAGCGAAGCTGCGCGCCGAACTGGCCCGCATCCGCGAGCAGGGCTACGCGGTGGTCGACCAGGAACTGGAATTGAACGTGCGCGCGATTTCGGTGCCCGTGCGCTCGGCCAGCGGCAAGGCGTGCGGCGCCGTGAACGTCAGTGTCAAGGCCGCGCGGGTGCCGCTGCACCGGCTGACGGACGAGTTCCTGCCGCCCTTGCAGCAGGCCGTCGAAAGGATCGGGGAGTTCCTGGTCGCGTAAGCGGCCCGGCCAACCGGCCCGCGGATCAAAGGTCCGTCGTATCCAGCGTGAACGCCGCGGCCGCGCGGCCGATGCGGTCGTTGACTGCGTGCCACTCGACGGTCGCCGGCGGCGCCTGCACGATGATGCGCGCAAAGCCCTGCTTGTCCAGATCGCGCAGCAGGCCATACAGGGCCTGCGCATAGCGCGCCGGGTCTGCGGGCACGGGATGCCATTGCACGCGCGCGTCCAGTGCCTGGGGCGCCTCGCCATACGCCACCACCACGACCTTGCCCTGCGGCAGGTTGCGGCCTTGGGCAACATCCTGCAGGCGCGCGTCGGAAGCCAGTTCCAACGGCGTGCGCGGCGCGTAGTGCGCTTTCAGCGTGCCCGAGGCGCGCGGCGCGGCGGCGTCCGGCGCGAACACCTGCACGCCCAGCACCGCTTCGATCTGCGCGGCGCTGATATGGCCGGGGCGCAGCAGCACGGGGCCGGCGCCGCGGTCCAGGCGCGACAGGTCCAGGATGGTGGATTCGATGCCGACTTCCGATGCGCCGCCTTCCAGCACGGGCATTCCGGCCGCGACTTCGTCGGGGAATTCATGGCGCACGTGCTCGGCGCGCGTGGGCGACACCTGGCCGAACTTGTTGGCCGAGGGCGCGGCCACGCCGCCCTGCCCGTTCGGCTTGCCTGCGGCGAACGCCGCCAGCAACGCCTGCGCCACCGGATGCGACGGGCACCGGATGCCGATGCTGTCCTGCCCGCCGCTGACCGTATCCACGATGTGGGGCGCGCGCTTGAGGATCAGGGTCAACGGCCCCGGCCAGAACGCGTCGATCAGCAGACGCGCCTCGGGCGGCACCTGCGCCGCCCAGTACGACACGTCGCCGTGCGGCGCGATGTGCACGATGACCGGATGATTCGACGGCCGGCCCTTGGCCGCATAGATCTTCGCTACCGCTTGCGGGCTTTCCGCATCCGCGCCCAGGCCATAGACGGTCTCGGTGGGGAAGGCGGCCAGCTCGCCGTCCAGCAGGCGTTGCGCGGCGTGGGTGATGTCCGCGGCGCTGGCGGAGTCATGCGAGGGCAAGGAAGGCATCGGATCGTCGCGGCTTACTCGGGGGCGTCCATGCCCAGCGCGGCAGCCACACGGGCGGCGTCGGCGCGGGCCTGTTCCAGGCTGGGGGCCACGATCGTGATGTGGCCCATCTTGCGGCCACGGCGAGCTTCCCGCTTGCCGTACAAGTGCAGCTTGGCGGTCGGCACCGACAGCGCGGCGGCCCAATCGGGTTCGCGTTGCGTGGTCGCGGCCGAAGACGCATACCAGATGTCGCCCAGGATGTTCAGCATGACGGCGGGCGCCAGCAGCGCGGCGCTGCCCAGCGGCAGGCCGGCCATGGCGCGCGCCTGCTGCTCGAACTGGCTGGTGACGCAGGCGTTCATCGTGTAGTGGCCGCTGTTGTGCGGGCGCGGCGCGATCTCGTTGACGATCAAGCTGCCGTCTGTCAGCACGAAGAACTCCACGCACAGGACGCCGTGGTAGCCCAGGCCTTGCGCGATCGACTGCGCGGCCTCGGTGGCGCGGGCCTGCCGTTCGGCGTGGGCCGCGTCCAGCTGCACCGGCGCCGCGGTGGACACCGCCAGGATGCCGTCGCGGTGCACGTTGCGCGCCACGGGGAACACCACGGAGGCGCCGTCGAAACCGCGCGCGATCACGACGGAGATCTCGTAGTCCAGCGGCATCAGCGCTTCCAGCACGCAGGCCACGCCGCCGAACTCGGCGAAGGCGGCCAGCGCTTCTTCGCGCGTGTCGATGCGGGCCTGGCCTTTGCCGTCGTAGCCCAGACGGGCGACCTTCAGGATGCCGGGGAACAAGGCGGCGGGCGCGGCGCGCAGGTCCGCTTCGGTGCGGATGGCGGCGTGCGGCGCGACGGGAATACCTTGCGAGGCGATGAACGTCTTTTCGGCGATGCGGTCCTGCACGATGGCCACGGCGTCGGCCGCCGGGCTCACGCGGCAGCGCGTGGCCAGCGTGCGCAGGCTGTCAGCGGGCACGTTTTCGAATTCGGTGGTGACGGCCTGACAGGTCTGGGCCAGCCGGGCCAGGCCCGCTTCGTCATCGTAGGCGGCCTGGATGTGCAGGTCGGCCACCATGCCCGCGGGGCATTCGTCGGCCGGATCCAGCACCGCGACCTTGTAGCCGAGGCTTTGCGCCGCGTGGCAGAACATGCGGCCCAGTTGGCCGCCGCCCAGGAGGCCCAGCCAGCCGCCGGGGGCAATCAGGAAAGGAGTGGATTGAGTCATTCTGATCAGGCCTCGGGCGGAACCTTCATATCGCGCGCGGCTTGCGTCTGCCGCGCGCGGAACGCCACCAGCTTCTGGTGCAGGCCGGCATCGGTGCCGGCCAGCGTGGCTATCACGTGCAGCGCCGCATTGGCTGCGCCCGCCTCGCCGATCGCGAAGGTGGCCACCGGCACGCCCTTGGGCATCTGCACGATGGACAGCAGCGAGTCTTCGCCACGCAGGTACTTCGAGGGCACGGGCACGCCGAACACCGGCACTTCGGTCAGCGCCGCCATCATTCCCGGCAGGTGGGCCGCGCCGCCAGCGCCGGCGATGATGCCGCGCAGGCCGCGGCCATGTGCCGCCGCGCCGTATTCAGCCATGTCCTGCGGCATGCGGTGCGCGGAAATCACGCGTGCCTCGTAGGCGACGCCGAAGTCCTCCAGCATGGTGACCGCGTGCTTCATGACCTCCCAATCGCTGGAAGAACCCATAATCACGCCCACCACGGGGGTGGCCTCTGCCGCTGCGGAAGTCTTGGCTGTCATAACCGGTGTCAAAGAGGTAAGACCGCGGAACTTGCCCGCGGAATGTCAAAGGGCCGCGGACTCGGTCCGCGAAACCCGGTATTTTACCCGGCGCGCGCGACCGCCTATGACGCGGCCGGAGACGGCAGCCACAGATAGCTGTCGGGATTGTCCGGGCAAGGCCCGAAACCGCATTCCAGGGTGGTGCTGGCGACGTTGGCCAGCGACAGGATGAAAAACAGGGCCATGACCACGATACCCAGCGCCGATACCGGTTTCTTCAGCATGCTGTCGCCCCATTTGCGGTCGGCGGACTGCATCAGGACGCAGAAGACGATGATGGCGACGAAGGCGATGAACGCCCAGGTGTAGAAGTGCAGCCCCATGAAAGGGGTGCCGTAGCCGGGATCGCCGGGGGCGATGTGCAGCAGCACCTGCCGGCCCGAGGCCGCCATGCCGCCCAGCGACGCCGCGATGCTCATGCCGTAGTGCATGGGCGACGGCCCGACCCGCATGTTCAGCAAGAATCCCACCCCGGCCAGGATGAACGCCACGCGCTGCAGCAGGCACAAGGGGCACGGCAGCTCGTCATAGATGAACTGCCAGGCGAAAGCCACGCCCAGGATGCCGGTCACGCCCAGCAGCGCCAGCCCGTTCAACACGCGCGAGCCGCGCGCGGGGTTGCGAGAGAAGATCATCGCCCCGCCTTTACCAGGAAAGCGCCAGCGGGCTGGTCATGTGGTAATTGCACCAGGCGGCGAAGATCGCAAGCGTGAGCAGCCAGAAGGTCACGCACGGGCGGCGCTTTCCCAGCACCCCGAACCACACCGCGACCGATCCGGTCAGAAAGGGCAACATCATGATCATGCGAAAGACTCCTGTCGACGGACGTCCTGCTAAGGCAGCCGATGAGTATAACGTAACAATACGCAATAATTGTTATCAATACCGATGGCCGCGCCCATAAAAAAACCCGCTCGTAGAGCGGGTTTTCTTCAGCACGGAAAAATCAGGCAATCAGACGGTCCAGCGCTTCGCGGTACTTGGCGGCCGTCTTTTCCAGCACGTCTTGCGGCAGGCGCGGGGCGGGCGGCGTCTTGTCCCAGGTTTGGGTTTCCAGCCAGTCGCGCACGAACTGCTTGTCGAACGACGGGGGGCTGATGCCGACGCGGTAGCCGTCGGCCGGCCAGAAACGCGACGAATCGGGCGTCAGCACTTCGTCCATCAGGTGCAGCGTGCCGTTGTCGTCCAGGCCGAATTCGAACTTGGTGTCGGCGATGATGATGCCCTTGGTCGCGGCGAACTTGGCGGCTTCGGCATACAGTTTGAGCGTGACGTCGCGGATGCGCTCGGCCAATTCCTGGCCCACTTCCTTGACCACGTGCGCGAAGTCCACGTTTTCGTCGTGCATGCCGAATTCGGCCTTGGCGGCGGGCGTGAAGATCGGCTCAGGCAACTGGCTGGCCTGCTGCAGGCCGGCGGGAAGCTTGATGCCGCAGATGGCGCCGGTGGATTGGTAGTCTTTCCAGCCGGACCCGATCAGGTAGCCGCGGGCAACCGCTTCCACCAGGATCGGCTTCAGGCGCTTGACCACGACGGCGCGGCCGCGCACCTGGTCCACCTCGTCCGGGGCCACCACGTCTTCGGGCTTCACGCCCGTCGAGTGGTTCGGCAGGATGTGGGCCAGCTTCTGCAACCAGAATTCGGTCAGCTCGGTCAGCACCTGTCCCTTGCCGGGAATGGGATCGTCAAGAATCACGTCGAAGGCGGAGATACGATCCGACGCGACGATCAGCAACTTGTCGTCGCCCACCGCGTACATATCGCGCACCTTACCGCGGCCCAGCAGCGGCAAGGACTTGATGCTGGATTGATGCAAAGCAGAAGTCACGGGAATGGCCTATGGCAAAAATGAAGATTCCCGCCTCGGGCAATCGCCAGGGCGGGAAGTAGAACGAAATCGGAAACTGCGCGGGGCGCGCCGCATGACGCACGAAGCGCCGGAACACGAACCCTGCAAAGCGCATAGATTACTGCAAATATGTCCGCCTTGCCGGGCGGCAGGGGCCGGGTTAGGCTCTGATTCCCAACACACTATTCGCACCGGCCGCCCCTGGGCGTCACGGCGCTGACCTTACGTCCGGAGACAAAGCCGTATGCAGGATGCTTCCCTCAAACGCCCGCCCGCCGCCGACGCGCAGGTGCATCTGACTGGCGGCTGCCAGTGCGGCGCCGTCCGTTACGCCGTCACCGACGAACCCATCACCGCCGCCACCTGTCATTGCCGGGACTGCCAGTATTCCAGCGGGGGCGCCCCGGCCCATGCGCTGATCTTCCCCGCCGGCTCGGTCACGATGCTGCGCGGCCAGGTCAAGGAACATCGCTACAAGGGTGATTCCGGCCACACCGTCATGCGCAGTTTCTGCGCCGCCTGTGGCACGCCGCTGTTCGGCGGCTCTGAAGGCATGGGTTACGAAGTGGTGCGGGCCGGGTCGCTGGACGATCCGGAAGCCTTCCATGCCAAGGCCAGTCTGTGGACGAGCTCGGCCCCGTCCTGGCACCAGGTGGACCGCAGCGTCCCGCACTTTGCGCACAACGCCCCGGCCGCCTAGGCGCGCGCCGAGCACGGCAAAACAAAGGGGCGGGTCCGCATGGACCCGCCCCTTTTCACTGCCGCGCCGCCGCCCGGGGACGGCGTCGCGAAAGCGTTATTGCACCACTTGCGACAGCTTGCCCGAGGCGTACTGCGCGGCGATGTCGGTCAGCGGCAGCGCGCGGATCTTGCTGGCGTTGCCGGCGGTGCCGAATTCCGTGTAGCGAGCCACACAGATCGCCTTGGCGGCGGCGCGGGCGGGCTTCAGGTATTCGCGCGGGTCGAACTTTTCGGGGTTCTCGGCGAAGAAGCGGCGGATCGCGCCGGTCATGGCCAGACGAATATCGGTGTCGATATTGATCTTGCGCACGCCGTACTTGATGGCTTCCTGGATTTCCTCGACGGGCACGCCGTAGGTTTCCTTCATGTTGCCGCCGAATTCGCGGATCTCGGCCAGCAGTTCTTGCGGCACGCTGGAGCTGCCGTGCATCACCAGGTGGGTGTTCGGCAGGCGGGCGTGGATTTCCTTGATGCGGGAGATCGACAGGATGTCGCCGGTGGGCTTGCGCGTGAACTTGTAGGCGCCGTGGCTGGTGCCGATGGCGATCGCCAGGGCGTCCAGTTGCGTGCGGCGCACGAAGTCGGCGGCTTGTTCCGGATCGGTCAGCAGCTGGTCCATGGTCAGCTTGCCGTCGGCGCCATGGCCATCTTCCTTGTCGCCTTCCATCGTTTCCAGGGAACCCAGGCAGCCCAGTTCGCCTTCAACGGTCACGCCCAGCTTGTGGGCGATGTCCACGACTTTCTTGGTGACGTCGACGTTGTAGTCGTAGTCGGCGATGGTCTTGCCGTCTTCCTTGAGCGAACCGTCCATCATTACGCTGGAGAAGCCCAGGTCGATGGCGCCTTGGCAGACCTTCGGCGACTGGCCGTGGTCCTGGTGCATCACGACGGGGATGTGCGGATAGGATTCCACCGCGGCCTGGATCAGGTGCTTCAGGAAACCTTCGCCTGCGTACTTGCGCGCGCCGGCCGAGGCCTGCATGATCACCGGGCTGTCGGTCTCCGCAGCGGCTTCCATGATGGCCTGAACCTGTTCCAGGTTATTGACGTTGAAAGCCGGAATGCCGTAGCCGTGCTCGGCGGCATGGTCGAGCAACTGGCGCATGGAGACTAGGGCCATGAGTGGTCCTCCTAAGACTGTCTATTGAAAGATGATTGAAGTCCTGCTGAATGGCGTGATTTTACGGGGGATTCGCGGAAAGGTCTTGCAACCGGCCGTATCCGATCCATTCAGACGAGGACAGACGGGCGAGAAGCCCCTCCCAACGCGGCGGCGCCCGGGCGGTTCCGGCGCAAGCGGCCTAAGCCTGCCGGGCCCGGCGTGGCGGCTACGGCCGGCCGGCGTGAGGCACGTCCACCCGCGTCGTCAGGATCCGGCCTTCGGGCTTGGCGCGGCGGTTGGCTTCGATGAAGTCGGGCGCCGCCGCCATGAACAGCGTGCGGCCGTCCGGACCGCCCAGCGCCGCGGCGAAGATGCCAAATTCGCCGGTATCGATCTGCTCCAGGATCTTGCCGCCGCGCTCGACCCGCACGATCCGCTTGCCGATGGCGTCCGCCACCCAGACCGCCCCTTCCGCATCCAGCGCGCCGCCGTCCGGGCCGATGGCCGAGGCGGCGATCAGCACCGACAGGTCGTCGCTGTCGGGCAAGGAACCGAAGTCCGCCCAGTCGCGCCGAGGGCCCAGCGCGCCATTGGCCTGGATGTCGAATTCCGATATCCGGTTGCCGAAAGTCTCGTTGACGATCAGCGTCTTGCCGTCCGGGGTGATGAAGGAGCCGTTGGGGAAACACAGCCCGTCGGCCACCACCTGCGCCACGCCGTCCGTGTCCACGCGCACCAGGGTGGTCGTGGCGACGGGCTCGCCGGCCATCAGGTCGAAGCCGAAATTGCCCACGTAGGCCCGGCCCTGCGCGTCCACCACCATGTCGTTGATCGGTCCGCCCGTCAGCGCGGACAGGTCGGCATGCACCGCCAGCGTGCCGTCCGCCTCGCGGCGCAGCACTTTGCGGTCTTTCATGGACGAGATCAGCAGGCGGCCATCGGGCAGCCAGCCCAGGCCCGACGGCTGCTGCGGCACGCGGCAGATCTGCTCGACCTTGCCCTGAAGGTCCACGGCGATCACCTGCTCGGTGTAGAAGTCCGACGCCCACAAGCGGTCCTCGTGCCACCGCAACCCTTCCAGGTAGGTGTACCCGGAAGCCAGCACGGACAATTCGCGATTCGGCATTGCCTTGTCTCCTGTCTATCGCCCCGGTCGGGGCCGGTTCTTTTCGATGCGCCGGCACGGCCCTTCCAGGCCCCGCGCGCCGGCCCATTCTGGCATGGTTGATCCGTCCCCGACCTGACAACTCGCTGTCAGCTTTGCGGCGTTAACATCGCGCCCCAAGGGAAAACCCGAATACTTCGGGCCGCCCTGGCATACCCGTCACCGGACCACCGTGCCCCGCCCCATGCCGGCGGGCCCAGCCCCCTTTTTCCGGGGACTCCGCGGTAAGTCCCCCGTTTCCGTTTTGATCATGAATACAAAGAAACTGACGCGTTACATCGGCATTGCGATGCTGTTGGGCGTCCTGGTGGGCTACCTGTGCAACAAGACGGCGCAGGACGCGAAAGAAGCGGCGCAGATCGCGTCGTACTTCAGCCTGATCACGGATATCTTCCTGCGCATGATCAAGATGATCATCGCCCCGCTGGTGTTCGCCACGCTGGTGTCTGGCCTGGCCAGCATGAGCGACGCCAACGCCGTGGGCCGCATCGGCCTGCGCGCCATGGTCTGGTTCATCGCCGCGTCCGCGATCTCGTTGTTGCTGGGCCTGATGCTGGTCAACATCTTCCAGCCGGGCGCGCACATGAACCTGGCGATACCGGATGCCGGCATCACGTCGGGCCTGAAGACGGGCGACTTCACGCTCAAGACCTTCATCGCGCACGTGTTCCCCAAGAGCATCGCCGAAGCCATGGCGAACAACGAGATCCTGCAGATCCTGGTGTTCTCGCTGTTCTTCGGCGCCGCGCTGTCCTTCATCCGCAGCAAGGGCCACAACACGATCTACAACATGATCGACGAGCTGGCCAAGATCATGTTCCGCGTGACCGACTACGTGATGCGCTTCGCGCCGCTGGGCGTGTTCGCGGCCATGGCCGCCGCCATCACCACCGAGGGCCTGGGCGTGCTGGTCAGCTACGGCAAGCTGATCGGCGAGTTCTATCTGGGCCTGGCGCTGCTGTGGGCCATCCTGTTCGGCGTCGGCTACCTGTTCCTGGGCAAATCCACGCGCCGCCTGGGCGGCCTGATCAAGGAGCCCACGCTGCTGGCCTTCTCCACCGCCAGCAGTGAATCGGCCTACCCGAAGACCATCGAAGCGCTGGAGCGTTTCGGCGTGTCCAAGCGCATTTCGGGCTTTGTGCTGCCGCTGGGCTACTCGTTCAACCTGGACGGTTCGATGATGTACCAGTCCTTTGCGGTGCTGTTCATCGCGCAGGCCTACAACATCGAGATGAGCTTTGCGCAGCAACTGACGCTGCTGCTGGTGCTGATGGTGACCAGCAAAGGCATGGCCGGCGTGGCCCGCGCCTCGCTCGTCGTCGTGGCCGCCACCCTGCCCATGTTCCACCTGCCGGAAGCCGGCCTGCTGCTGATCATGGGCATCGACCAGTTCTTCGACATGGGCCGCACGGCGACCAACGTGGTGGGCAACAGCCTGGCCACCGCGGTGATCGCCAAGCTGGAGGACGACCGGGGCGACCAGCCCGATGCCGCGCCCGCAGGCGAAGACACCACCGGCGAGACGCTTCCCGCAAGCCAGGAAGCATAAACGCGCACGGCGTGCGCTTGCTGCCCCCGAGAGGGCCTTTATCCTGGGAGGCCCAGCGATAAAAAAAACGGGCCGCAATGGCCCGTTTTTTTCTTAACACCTGTCAGCTTGACCTGCCGGCGCCGCCGGGAGCAACATAGGACTCCCTGCCTGACACCCGGCGCGGCGCCACGGCACCACGCCCGACCCGCATGCCATGACACCCCTACCCTTGCGCGGCATCGTAGCGGCCATCGCCATGATGACCGCCGTGCCTGCCGCACACGCCTGGACGCGCATTTCATGCGACCTGTCCGGCGCCGCCTCGACCCCCGCCGTCCAAATGCGCCAGTATCGTACCGATGGCACGGAGCTGGCCACGACGACATTCCGGCTGAAGGTCAAATCGGCCGACATCCCCGATGGCGCGCGCGCCGATACGGATTGCACGGAATTCGTGGACCGCGACATCGACGTCACGCTTGAGAACACGGCGCCGGGTCAGATCCGCAAGGGCAAGCCGATCACCTTGCGCTACCGCTACGACGAATCGCTGGGACAGGCCCTGGCGACGAAATTCGAGCTGGTCCGCTGAAAGCCGCCCGGCACAGCCGCCAGGCGGCAGTCAGGATCAGTCGTTGACCGAGCAGGACACCGGCGCGCCGTCTTCGAATTCGACGTCGTAGGTGTGGACCGGATCCCAGGGCAGCGTGAACCACAGTTCGTAGCCGTCGCCGTCTTCGTCGAACAGCCACAACGCGCGCAGCACGGCCTTTTCGGCCATGGCTTCCGGGGTTTCTTCCTTCAGCAGCTGGTCGTCTTCGATACCCAGCTTCTTGCAGTGTTCGTAGGAATAATTGTCCAGCAGGAACTCGGACGCGGCCAGGATGTGGTCGTCCAGATTGTCGATGATGGCCTTGACCACCTTGGACGCGCCGCTGTCAGGCTCTTCGCCGTCCGTCTGGATCATGACGTGGATAGGCGGACGGCCGTTGCCGGCAGGCACATTCTCGGCCGCCCACAGATCGGGTTCTTCGGGGTCTTGGGTGAAATTGAATCGTGCCATCGCGCGCTCCGGAAAATTGGATGACGAACCGTGAAAAACGGCTTCGCCTTGGCAAACCGCAAGAACGCGGCTCCGCCTTAGGCCGTTACGCCCTTTCGCCATTTAACCAGATGCGCAGCAACCCGTCTGTGGCCGGACGCGATGTTTTTGCGCCTATACGCGTTCCAGAGGCGAATGGGGCAGCGTGACCCTGGGATCGACGGGCTTGCTGAACGCATGCGCGTCGCGCGTCGCTGCCGCCGGCGCGCGCGCCGGCAGGTAGTGGGTCGAGAACACCAGCCTGCCGGCCGACCACGTGTGGCTGATCAAGGGCATGCCGCCCACCTGCGCCACCGCCACCAGATCGGCGCGCTGGCCCACCGCGATGCGGCCCCGGTCTGTCATCCCGCACGCGTTGGCGGGGTTCGCCGTGACCAGCGCGACGGCCTGCGGCCAGGTCAGGTCGGTCTGCGCCGCCACCGCAAACGCCGCGGCGATCAGCGTGGACGGCTGGTAGTCGGAACACAGGCAGCTGGCCACGCCCGCCCGGATGGCGTCGATGGCGCGCATCGATCCGCTCTGGCTCTGGCCTCGCAGCACGTTGGGCGCGCCCAGGATCGTCGGCAGGCCGCAAGACACCGCCGCGCGCGCGGTATCCAGCGTGATCGGGAATTCGCTCATCGCCACGCCCAGATTGCGCATGGTGGCGATGCGCTGGATGGAATCGTCGTCGTGGCTGGCGGTGGGGATGCCCAGCGACTGCGCATGCGACAACAACGTCTCGACCCGCGTCACGGCGCCGTCCTTGGCCCGCGTCTTTGCATTGGCGGCGGCCTCCGCCTGCTCGCGGCTCATCGCGTGGTTGCCCATCATGTACTGCAGATAGGATTCCAGCGTCTTGAACTGCCCTTGGCCTGGCGAATGGTCCATCACCGACAGCAGGTCCACCGCGCCCTCGTCCATCAACGCGCGCAGCATGTCCACCGAAGTCTCGTCGGTGACTTCGTAGCGGCAGTGCACGCGGTTGTCCACCAGGCTGTGCTGGCGGAAGGCGCGCACGGCGCGCACCACTTCCGCCGCCGTCTTGTTGTTGCGCACGCCCCATTCATTGTTGGCGAACGACAGGGCGTGATAGGGCGTGGTGATGCCCGCCGCGGCGTTGCGGCGGTCGACCTGCGCCACCGCGAAATCCAACGGGAACAGCACGCGGGAACGCGGCTCGGCTTCCTTTTCGATGGCGTCGCAATGCAGGTCGATCAGGCCCGGCATCAAGGTCTGCCCTTGCAGGTCGATCTCGCGGTCGGCTTGCGCGCCGTCCGGGTCGATGGCGACGATGCGCCCGTCGTCGATCAGCACGGCGCTGTTCTCCAGGACGCGGTCGGGCATCACCACGCGGGCATGGGTCAGGTAGGTGCTTGGCATGGCTACTCCAGGTCCGCCGTGGCGGTGGCGCGTTGGGCAGGGTGCAAGGCCAGGGTTTTCGTGGCGACGGCGTCGCGCACTTCTTCGTCGTGGAAGATGCCCAGCAGGCAGCGCCCGGCGGCCAGCGCTTCGTGGATCAGTTCGATCACCACGCGGCGGTTGTCGGCATCCAGCGACGCGGTGGGCTCGTCCAGCAGCAGGATGGGGTGGCGCGCAATGAATCCGCGCGCGATGTTCACCCGCTGCTGCTCGCCGCCCGAAAACGTGGCCGGCGCCAGGCCCCACAGGCGGGGCGGCACATTCAAGCGCTGCAGCAGCGCGCCCGCCTGGCTGCGGGCCTCTTCCGTATCCACGCCCGCCATGCGCAGCGGCTCGGCCACCACGTCCAGCGCCGACACGCGCGGAATCACCCGCAGGAATTGGCTGACGTAGCCGATGACGTCGCGGCGCAGCGCCAGGATGCGCTGCTCGGGCGCGCCCACCAGTTCCACCCATTCGCCGTGGGCGCGCACGCGGATGCTGCCCTCGGTTGCCAGGTAGTTGCCGTACAGGCAGCGCAGCAAGGTGCTCTTGCCCGTGCCCGACGGGCCGGCCAGCACCAGGCAATCGCCGGCCGCCGCATCGAAATCCACGGCGTCCAGCACGGGCAGCCGGATGCCGCCCTGGTTGTGCAGGGTGAACATCTTTCCGAGGCCCCGCACCTCGATCATCGGAGTGGTTTCGCGCATGTTCAGCTCTGCAGAATGGAAGACACCAGCAACTGGGTGTAGGGGTGTTGGGGGTCGTCGAGGATCTGATCGGTCAGCCCGCTTTCCACGACCACGCCGCCGCGCATCACCAGCGTGCGGTGCGCCAGCAGTCGCGCCACCGCCAGGTCGTGCGTGACCACGATGGCGGCCAGCCCCAAGTCGGCGACCAACTGGCGCAGCAGGTCCAGGAGGCGCGCCTGCACCGACACGTCCAGCGACGCGGTGGGCTCGTCCATGAACACCAGGCGCGGATGCGTCACGAGGTTGCGCGCGATCTGCAGGCGCTGCTGCATGCCGCCCGAAAACGACACCGGCGTATCGTCCAGCCGGCCCGCGTCGATCTCCATCTTCTGCAGCCAGTTGCCGGCTACTTCTCGCAGATCTCCATAGTGCCGGTCGCCGACCGCCATCAGCCGTTCGGCGATGTTGGCGCCCGCGCTGACCTGCATGCGCAGGCCCTCGCGCGCGTTCTGCCGCACGAAGCCCCAATCGGTGCGCGACAGCAGCCGCAGCCGCGCGCCCGGCAGCGCAGCCAGATCGATGAAACCCTGGTCTCTCGTGTCGTACCAGACGCTGCCGGCATCCGGCTGGGTCTGGTACGACACGGCCGACAGCAGCGTGCTCTTGCCCGAGCCGGACTCACCGACCACGCACAGCACTTCGCCCGGATAGAGGTCGAAGGACACGTCGCGGCAGCCGTGCACGCCGTCCCAGGTGCGCGTCATGCCGCGCACGGAAAGCAAAGGTTGGGGAGTCATGCGGCGGCCTCGTCGTCGTGTTGCTGCGTCTGGCGGTTGTTGCAGTATTCGGTGTCCGAGCAGACGAAGCGGCGCGTGCCCGCGTCGTCCAGGATGATCTCATCCAGAAAGCTGTCGCGCGATCCGCACAAGTCGCAGCATTCGCTCCACTTCTCGACCGTGAACGGATGGTCCTCGAAGTCCAGGCTCTTGACCCGGGTGTAGGGCGGCACCGCGTACACGCGCTTTTCACGGCCGGCGCCGAACAGCATCAGCGCGGGGCTGCCGTCCAGCTTGGGGTTGTCGAATTTGGGGATCGGCGACGGCCGCATCATGTAGCGGTCGTTCACGATGACCGGATAGTCGTAGGTGGTGGCGATATGGCCGTGCTGCGCGATGTCTTCGTACAGCTTGACGTGCATGCCGCCGTATTCGGCCAGCGCATGCATCGTGCGCGTCTCGGTCTCGCTGGGTTCCAGCCAGCGCAGCGGCTCCGGGATCGGCACCTGGAACACCATCACCTGCCCTTCGGCCAGCGGCGTTTCGGGGATGCGGTGGCGTGTCTGGACGATGGTGGCGTCCGGCGTGGATTCGGTCGTCGCCACGCCGGTCACCCGGCCGAAAAAGCGGCGGATGTTGATGGCGTTGGTGGTGTCGTCCGACCCCTGGTCGATGACCTTCAACACGTCGTCCTGGCCGATGATGGATGCGGTGACCTGGATGCCGCCCGTGCCCCAGCCGTAGGGCAGCGGCATTTCGCGGCTGCCGAACGGCACCTGGTAGCCGGGGATCGCCACGGCCTTGAGCAGCGCGCGGCGCAGCATGCGTTTGGTGGATTCGTCCAGGTACGCGAAGTTGTAGTGGTCGTCGCGTTCGACCGTAGCGTGTTGTGCGCTCATGAGGAAACCGCCTCGTCCATCAGTTCGTTGGGGGCCGGCGCGCCATCGGCGCGTTCAGAGCGCATGCGGCGCAACAGTTCCAGGTTGGCCTGGAAGTCCACGTAGTGCGGCAGCTTCAAGTGCTGCACGAAGCCGGAGGCCTCGACGTTGTCGCTGTGATACAGCACGAACTCGTGGTCGTTTGCCGGGGAATCCGCGCGTTCGCCCAGGTCCTTCGCCTTCAAGGCGCGGTCCACCAGCGCCATCGACATGGCCTTGCGTTCGCCGTAGCCGAACGTCAGCCCATACCCCCGCGTGAATTTCGGCCCTTCTTCCGCATTGCCCGCGAACTGGCTGACCATCTGGCATTCGGTGATCTCGATTTCGCCGACCGTCACGGTGAAGCCCAGCTCTTCGATGTGCATCTCGACTTCCAGCGCGCCGTAGCGGATCTCGGCGGCGAACGGGTGCGTGTTGCCGTACCCGCGTTGCGTCGAATAGCCCATCGACAGCAGGAAGCCTTCGTCGGCGCGCGCCAGGTTCTGCAGGCGGGCGGCGCGCGGCGCTGGAAAATCCAGCGGCTGGCGCGTCAGGTCGAAGGGTTCGGGATCGCCTTCCGGCACGGCCTCGGCGTCGATCAGATCGTCGTGCGCCAGCAGATCGGTCACGCGCGGCATGTTGCTATCCAGGGCCTCGTCACCCGGCGGCAGCGCATCGGCTTCGCGCTGCGCCTCCAGCGAGAAGTCCAAGAGGCGCTGCGTGTAGTCGTAAGTCGGGCCCAGGATCTGGCCGCCCGGCACGTCTTTGAACGTGGACGAGATCCGGCGCTGCAATCGCATGGCGCCCGTGTCGATCGGCTGCGTATAACCGTAGCGCGACAGCGTCGTGCGATAGGCCCGCAGCAGGAACACCGCCTCGATCACATCGCCCGCGGCCTGCTTGAGCGCCAGCGAGGCCAGTTGCGGATCGTAGAGCGACCCTTCGGCCATCACACGCGACACCGCCAGCGGCATCTGTTCGCGGATCTGGTCCAGGCTCAGCTCGGGGACCTCGCGGTCGCCCCGCCGGTAGCCGTCCAGCATGCGGTAGGAATTCAGGATGGCGCGTTCGCCCCCTTTCACGGCGACATACATGTCAGTTCTCCACGCGCGTCGTGCGCGGCAATCCACAAATCCGCCGTCCCTGCGTCAGGAACACGTCGACGCCCAGCGGAAACCGTTGATGATTCAGCCGCCATTCGCGCCAGAAGCTGTCGGCAAGTCCGTCCACCGACAGGGCCTGCCGCGTCTGGATGCCCGGGCCGGACAACTGGACCGTGTCACCCCCGGACAGCGACGCCACGTCCATCAGCAGCGTGGTCGACAAATCGGGATAGGCGGGGTCGCCCGGATGGCAGGCCGACAGCGCCGGGGCGTCGAAACCGGCCGGCACCGCGGCAAATCGCGCCAGCGCGGGCGACGGCACGATGGGGCAGGCGCAATGGAAGCGCAGGAACGCCAGCACATCGGCGCCCACCGCGCGGGGCAGCCACAGCGGGGTGTCCACGTCCACCAAGGTCAGCAGCATCGCCGTCATCGCGGGCGACAGCCCGGGCGGCACGCCGCTTTCCGCGACGATCTGATGGACGCGTCCCGGATGCGCCAGGGCCTGCAACGCCGTGCGGAAGGTGGTTTGCGCATCGTTGACGGGGTCGGCAAAGCCCGGCAACAGGCCACGGCTGGCGGCCGGGGATTTCAGTGTCTGTTGTTGCATGTCAGTCCTCGCCTCGCACCATCGTGAAGAACTCCACCTTGGTCTGCCCCGCCACCTGCGCCTGGCGCTCGACCCGGTCGGCATGCTGCTGCGCCAGCGGCTGGATCAACTGGGCCTGCACGGTGTCGTGCCAATCCGGTAATTGCAGCAGCGCGTCGGCCACGGCGGCCTGTTCGGCGTGCTGCAGCGAACGGCCCTGCACGTAGGCCACGCCGACCACGCCTTCGCCGAGCGTGACGGCGCAACGTGTCACGGTCATTTCCCCCAGGTTGAAGCGCGCGCCGGTGCCGCCGCTGCGGGCCCGCACCATGGCCATGCCCGTCTGGGCCGGCCGCAGCATCTGGTGCGCGGGCACCTGTCCCAAGGCGCTGAACGCCCCTTCCAGCGCAGCCGGGCTGGCCAGCGACAGCACGCGCATCCAGGCGGCGCGCTGGGCGTTGGCCGCGTCCTGTCCTGCTTGTGAGTGATCCATTATTTCCTCTACACGTCTAGACGACCGGATGAAGTATGATCGCTCTGAATTCCAAGTTCAACAGCCTGGCGTGAATTTTTGATGACAGCCGCGGCATCTGTGCACCGCCTATCCCGCGGCCGCCGCATGAGGCACAATCACAGCCATTCTTCATGAAGCTGATGTGACAGCACGAGCGCACCCTATGGTTGAAAGAGGTTCCGGCATCGCCGTCTGGCGGCAAATCGGCGAGTCCCTGGCGGACGACATCCGCAACAAGCTCTATATGGCGGGCGAACAGCTGCCGTCCGAGCCAGAGTTGGCGGCCAAGTTCTCGGTCAACCGCCACACCATCCGGCGCGCCATGGGCGAACTGGAGCAAAGCGGCCTGGTCCGGATCGAGCAGGGTCGCGGCACCTTCGTGCAGGAACACGCCATCGATTACGCCATCGGCAAGCGCACGCGCTTTTCCGAGAACCTGCGCAGCCAGGGTGTGCTGGGCCACCTGGAAGCCCTGGGCAGCCAGACCTTGCGCGCGGCCGATATCGCCAAGCACCTGGGGCTTGCCCGCACGGCGCCGCTGTTGCGCGTGCAGATGGTAGGCAAAGCCGAGAACCGGCCCATCAGCGCATCCGAGCACTTCTTCGATGAAAAGCGCTTTCCGGATTTCGCCGACCGCCTGACCGCCCTGCGTTCGGTGTCCAAGGTCTATGCGCACTACGGCATCGGCGACTACACGCGCAAATGGTCGCGCATCACCGCGGCGCTGCCCGCGCCAGAAGTCGCCCGCCTGCTAGGCCAGCCCAAGACGCGGCCGATCCTCCAGGTAGAAGCGCTGAACGTGGACCAGGAAGGCGCCCCGCTGCAATACAGCATCACCCGCTTCGTCGGCGACCTGGTGCAGTTGATGGTCGCGGACGAAAGCTAGGCTGCAAGACCCCGTCGGGGACTGCCGGCGGCGATGCGCGAAACAGCATTGGAAAGCAACAACACACATCTAGACATCTGGTTGTCATGCAATATCGATAACGTCACGCCATGAACTCACATGCCCCCTCGCCCCTGGCCGGTGTCACAGGCCAACGCATCCTGACGCCGCGCGGCGTCGAACAAGCCAGCCTGCGCTTCCAGGGCGGGTTGATCGACGACAGCGGCGCGACGCCCGCGCGCGGCGCCCCGTGGTTCGACGCCGGCGACCTGCTGGTGCTGCCCGGCATCGTCGACCTGCATGGCGACGCCTTCGAACGCGCCATCATGCCCCGGCCCAGTGTCACCTTCCCGTATGACAGCGCGCTGTTCGACGTAGACCGCCAACTGCTTGCCAACGGCATCACCACCGAGTTCCATGGCGTGACCCTGTCCTGGGAAGGCGGGTTGCGCGGTGAGGCCTACGCCGAACGCATGTTCGACGCGTTGGCACGCATGCAGCACATGATGGGCGCGCGGCACTACGTGCACCTGCGCTTCGAAACCCATCACGTGGGCGGCGTGGAGCTGGCCCAGCAATGGATCCGCGACGGCCGCGTGCGCTTCCTTGCCCTGAACGACCACTTGCCCACCATGGCGCGCCGCCTGGGCGACGACCGCAAGCTGATGCAATACGCCAGCCGCGCCGAATGCGACCTGGACACCTTCCAGGAACGCATCCGCGCGGCGATGTCCGCCGCCGACTCTGTGGCCGACGCCATGCGCGAACTGACCGCCTGCGCGCAGGCGGCCGGCTTGAAAGTGGCCTCGCACGACGATCCCGACGCCGCCACGCGGCGCTACTACCATCAGCTGGGTTGCGGCGTGGCGGAATTCCCGCTGACCCGCGAAGCCGCCGGCGTCGCCCGCGACCTGGGCAACGCCGTCGTCTTCGGCGCGCCCAACGTCGTGCGCGGCGGCAGCCACACCGGCGCGCCCAGCGCCACCGAGATGGTGCGCGATGGCCTGTGCGACATCCTGACCTCCGACTACTACTACCCCGCCCCGCTGGCCGCCGTCATGCGGCTGGTGCAGGACGGCGTGCTGCCGCTGGCGCAGGCCTGGAACCTGGTGTCGCTGAATCCGGCGCGCGCCGCCGGCCTGAAAGACCGGGGCGCATTGGTACCCGGCCTGATCGCCGACGCCATCGTGGTGGACGACCAGGTGGCCGGCCTGCCGCGCGTGGTCGCCGCGATCGTGGGGGGCGAACTGCGCTACGCCACGCGCGTGTTCGGCCACGACAACAGCCTGCGCATGGCGGCCTGACCATGCCGCTTGCCCATCGCTACGCCTTGTACCTGGCGCCCACCGGCCCCTGGCGCGAATACGGCAGCCGCTGGCTGGGCCGCTGCGCCGACACGGGCGACGCGCTTGCGCTCCCGCCCGGCATGTCCAAACCGTCCCCCGCCTGGACGGCGGCGCCGCGCCACTACGGCCTGCACGCCACGCTGAAGCCGCCTTTCCGGCTGCGCGCCGGCGCCACGCCGCAAGCGGTAGACGCGGCCGCCCGGGAACTGGCCTGCGGCATCCTCCCCTTCGAGGTAGAGCTGGAATGCGAAACGCTGCGCGGTTTCCTGGCGTGGCGCATCGCCGAATCCGATAAACAAGGCCAGGCCCGCATCCAGGCCCTGGCCAACGCCGCCGTGCGCGGACTGGACCCCTTGCGCGCCCCGCCCACGCCCGAGGAAACCGCGCGCCGCCAACCGCATTCGCTGCCGCCCGAACAGCAAGCCATGCTGGCGCACTGGGGCTACCCCTATGTGTTCGACACCTATACGTTCCACATCACGCTGACCGGAAAACTGGCCGATGACGCGCTGGAGCAGGCGCAGCGCGGCATCGCCGCCTTTGCCGATCCGTTGCGCGGGCAGACCATGGCGGTGCCCGCCATCAGCGTCTTCGTGCAGCCCGAACCCGGTGCTGACTTCATCGCCGCGCGCCACTACGGTTTCGACGGCACGCATACGGACGCGATCGGCGCCGGCTACCTGCAAGGGCCGTCCGCGCCATGATCCGACCGGCCACGGCCTCGCCGCCCGCCGACGGCACGCGGCTGATCTACCTGATGGGCGCATCGGGCAGCGGCAAGGACACGCTGCTGCGGCTGATGCGCGCCCATCTGCAACATGACGAACCCGTCCTGGTCGCGCACCGCTACATCACCCGCGACAGCGCCAGCACCGAAGACTCGCTACCGCTATCGACGGAAGAATTCGTGCGCCGCGCGGCGCTGGGGTGCTTTGCGCTGCGCTGGGCAAGCCATGGACTGCACTATGGCATCGGCATCGAAATCGACACCTGGCTGGCTTGCGGCGCGGCCGTCATCGTCAACGGGTCGCGCGCGCATCTGCAGGCGGCGCACGCCCGCTATCCCGCCTTGACGGCGGTAGAGGTCACCGTCGACCCCGACCTGCTCGCGCACCGCCTGACGGGCCGCGGGCGGGAAAGCGCGGAACAGATCGCGCAGCGGCTGTCGCGCGCCACGCAGGCCTTTGCCGTGCCGCAAGCGTGCCGCCTGGCGCAGGTCAGCAATAACGGCGCCCCCGAATCGGCCGCCGCCGCCCTGCTGACGATCGCGCGGGAACAGCTCGCGCGTTAACGAGCCCGTTAATGAGCCCGTTAATGAGCCTATTAACGCGCCCGCTAACGCGCCTCAGACCGCCGGCGGGTCCGCGCACAGGTCCAGCAATATGTCTGAAAAGCGCTCTTCCGCCGCCAGCGCCTGTTCGCGCCTGCGGCGGATCAGGTTGATGGGCGGCAACTCCCAGCCGAAATCCCAGGGCACCCTGCCCAGCTTGCCGCGCTGGCAGAGTTCCCGCGCGATGTCCTCGGGCACGACCGAGATCAATGCCTCGTTCATCGTCAGCATGCCCTCGATCACATCGGTGGAATAGGCTTCCAGCACCGGCGACGGCGGGCGCAGCCCGGCGCGGATGAAATGCTCCATGATCAGTTGCCGGGTGGGCGTATTGGCGGCCGGCAAAACCCAGTCCATGGCCGCGACCGCCGGCCAGTCCGGCGCGCGCCGGGCCAGGCGCTGCGCCAGGCGGCTGTGCGCGATCAGGCGCGGGCGCTGGCGATACAGCACCCGGTGCATCAGGTCGTCCAGCGCGACGGTCGACGTCGCGCGGCTGACGATGCAGTCCAGCTCGTGGCGGCGCAGCATCGGCACCAGATGATCCGTGGTAGCGCGGTGCAAGGTCAGCGTCACCCCATGGCGCTGATGCAGCCGGCTGATGGCCGCCGTCAGCAAGGCGCTGGACACATACGGCACCACGCCCACGTTCAGGTGCGCCGAGCGGCCGGCATGCAAGGCCTCGACCTCGCGCGCCCACAAGTCCAGATCGCTCTGCATATGGCGTGCGCGCAGCAAGGCCAGTTCGCCCAGCGGAGTCGCCTGCAGGCCGCGCCCGCTGCGCAGGAACAGCGGCGCGCCGAAGATGTCCTCCAGTTCGGCCAGCGCCTTGGTGACGGCGGGCTGGCTGATGCCGGTGGCCGCGGCCACCCGGGTCAGGGAGCCGTGCTTGGCGATGTTGGTCAACAGCGCCAGATGGCGGTGCTTCAGGCGATTGGCCAGACGGGCAGCATCCCAGCTCATGGGGTTCTCTATAACCAAATGGTTATTCAATTATGCCAACAAAGCTGAATCGAGTTATTTCACAATCCTATACTTCCATTCACTTTCCCCGCAGCCTGCCCCCTCACCATGAGCGATTCCTTCACCACCCGCCCCGAAATACGCGGCACCTTCGGCGTCGTGTCCTCCACGCACTGGCTGGCCTCGCAAGTGGCGATGGGCGTGCTGGAACGCGGCGGCAACGCCTATGACGCCGCCGTCGCCGGCGGCTTCACCTTGCAGATCGTCGAGCCGCACCTGAACGGTCCGGGCGGCGAGGTGCCGATCCTGCTCTGGAGCGAACGCGAGCAGCGCATGCGCGCGCTGTGCGGCCAAGGGCCCGCGCCCGCGCTGGCCACGCCCGCCTACTTCCGCGGCCTGGGCGTGGAACTGGTGCCCGGCATCGGCCTGCTGCCCGCCACCGTACCCGGCGCGTTCGGCGCCTGGCTGACCCTGCTGCGCGACTATGGCACCTGGGAACTGGCCGACGTGCTGCAACCGGCCATCGACTATGCGCGCGACGGTTTTCCGCTGGTGCCCCGCGTGTCGCAGGCCATCCTGGCCGTGCAGGCGCTGTTCCGCGACGAATGGACGAGTTCCCGCGATGTCTGGATGCCCGGCGGCCGCGTGCCTGCGCCCGACGCCCTGTTCCGCACGCCCGCCATCGCCGCGACCTACACCCGCATCCTGGACGAGGCGCACGCCGCCAGCAGCGACCGCCGCGGCCGCATCGATGCCGCGCTGGAGAGCTGGTACCGGGGTTTCGTCGCCGACGCGATTGACACTTACTACACCCATGAGGCCGTGCGCGACACCACCGGGCAGCGCAACCGCGGGCTGCTGCGCAAGGCGGACATGGCCGACTGGCGCGCCACCTACGACGAGCCGGCCACGACCCAATACGGCCGCTACACCGTCGCCAAATGCGGCGTCTGGTCGCAAGGACCGGTGCACCTGCAGCAGTTGGCGATGCTGCGACACCTGGGCCTGGACGGCCTGGAGCCGACCTCGCCGCAATTCGTGCACCGCGTCGCCGAAGCCGCCAAACTGGCCTTCGCCGACCGCGCCGCCTGGTATGGCGACCCCGATTTCGTGCAGGTGCCTCTGGCCGCGCTGCTGAGCGACGCGTATGCGCGGCAGCGGGCGGGCGGGATCGGCACGCAAGCGTCCACGGCCCTGCAACCGGGCAGCCCTGCCGGCCTGGCGCCCCGCCTGCCCGATCTGGCCGCCGCCGATCGCACGCTGGCCGCCTCCGACATCCGCTTCGGCGTGGGCGAGCCCACCTTCGCGGCCTTGCCGCCCATGGCCGAATGGGCCGCGCGCGAAATCTTCGTGGGCGACACCTGCCAGATCGACGTCATCGATCGGGACGGCAACATGGTCGCCGCCACGCCCTCGGGCGGCTGGCTGTCGTCCAGCCCGGTCGTGCCGGGCCTGGGTTTCCCATTGACGACCCGGTTGCAGATGACGTGGCTGGACGATGGAGTAGCGGGCCAGCTGCAGCCGGGCAAGCGCCCCTGCACCACCTTGTCGCCCGGTCTCGTGCTGCGCGACGGGCAACCCTATATGGCGTTCGGCACGCCGGGCGGCGACCAGCAGGACCAGTGGACCGTGACGTTCTTCCTGCGCCATGCGATGGGCATGAACCTGCAGGAAGCCATCGATGCGCCCTCGTGGCACATCGACCATTTTCCGGGCTCGTTCTGGCCTCGCGCGCAGACGCTGAACCGCCTGACGGTGGAGTCCCGCCTGCCGGACGCCACGATCCAGGCGTTGCGCGATGCCGGCCACGAGGTCAAAGTCGGGCCCGCGTGGTCCGAAGGCCGCATCAGCGCCTGCACGCGCGAACCCGCGGCGGGCGGCGGCTTGCTGCTGCGCGCCGGCGCCAATCCGCGCGGCATGCAGGGCTATGCGGTCGGCCGATGAACCAGATCAACCAGTTCCATTCCAGCCGGCGTCCAGACCGGCACTTGCACAAGGGGTAATCACCATGACGTTGCGATTCAAACGACTATTGCGCGCCTGCGCGTTCGGCCTGGCGCTGACCGCGCCCGCGCTGTCCCAGGCCGCCTGGCCAGAAAAACCCATCACGCTGATCGTGCCGTGGGCGGCAGGCGGCTCCACCGACATCCTGGCGCGCGTGCTTTCCGAGGGGCTGACTCAGTCGCTGGGCCAGTCCGTCATCGTCGAGAACCGCTCGGGCGCGTCCGGCAACATCGGCACCACCTTCGTGGCCCGCGCCAAGCCCGACGGCTACACGCTGCTGGTCGGTTCGATGAGCACGCACACCATGAACCAGGCGCTGTACTCCAACATGCCGTTCGACGGCGTGAAGGACTTCACGCCCATCGCCGAACTGGCGCTGGTGACCAACACGATGGTGGTCCACCCGTCGGTGCCCGCGGCCAACCTGAAGGAATTCATCGCCTACGTGAAAGAGCGCCCGGATACGGTCGCCTACGCGTCGGCCGGCCAGGGCTCGACCAACCACCTGAGCGCGGCGCTGTTCGAGAAAGCCGCCGGCGTGAAGATGATGCACATCCCCTACCGCGGCGGCGCCCCCGCCGTGCTGGACACGGTGGCCGGCCGCACCCAGGTGCTGTTCAGCGCGGGCACGCAGACGCTGCCGCACGTGCAGACCGGCAAGTTGAAACTGCTGGCCGTCACCGAGGAAAAGCGCTCGCCGCTGTTGCCCGAGGTGCCCACGGTCGCCGAAACGCTGCCGGGCTATGAGCTGTCGGTCTGGTACGGCGCCTTCGGCCCGGCGGGCATGCCGCCCGAGCTGACCGCCCGCCTGAACCGCGAGATCAACCTGATCCTGAAGCGTCCCGACGTCATCAAGAAAATGGGCGACATGGGCGTGCTGCTGACCGAAACCACGCCGGAGCAATTCGGCCAGATCCTCGTGCGCGATGCCGACAAGTACGGCAAGCTGATCAAGGAATTGGGGATCACCGCGGAATGACCGGCCACGCTATCCCACAGCCTCCCGCGCCGGCCGGCGTGCAGGCCGTCGCGCGGGCGTACGCCTCGGCCGACGCGGCGGCCGCGCTGCAAGCCATCGACGCCTACGCCCACGCCGCGCTGGGGCACGCCTTGTGCACCGTTAACCGCTACGACGCGGACGCCATGCGCGTGGTGCGCCTGTACAGCTCGAACCCGCAGGCCTATCCCCCGGGCGGCAGCAAGGACAAGCGCGGCACGCCTTGGGGCCGCCACGTCCTGATTGATCAGCAGGTGTTCGTGGGCGAAGGCGAAGCCGCGATCCGAGAATTCTTCAACGACCACGACGCCATCCGCGACCTGGGCCTGCAGTCGGTGATCAACATCCCGGTCGTCTACGCCGGCGCCTGCCTGGGCACCGTGAACTTCCTGATGCCGCGCGCAAAGGTCTCGGACGCGGACATCGACAACGCACGGCTGGCGGGTTTGCTGGCGCTGCCGGCGTTCCTGGCGCTGCGCGCCGCAGGCTGAAACGCCTTGAAAATGACCCGCGCCCGGCGGGTCATTCGCCGCTTAGATCAACGCCCGCCGTATCCTTGACGACAGCATGTCGATCACGATCACGAACGCCACGATGATGATCATCACCGCGCAAGTTTCGGCGTAGCGGAAGCTGCGGATGATCTCCCACAGCACCGTGCCGATGCCGCCGGCGCCCACGATGCCGACCACCGATGCCGAACGCACGTTCGATTCGAAGCGGTACAGCGAGTACGAGATCCACAGGGGAAGCACCTGCGGGATCACCCCGTAGACGATTTCTTCCAGCGCGTTCGCGCCGGTGGCCCGCACGCCTTCCACGGGACGCGGATCGATGGCCTCTACCGCTTCCGAGAACAGCTTGGCCAGCACACCGGTCGTGTGCACCCACAGCGCCAGCACGCCCGCGAAGGGGCCCAGGCCCACGGCCACGATGAACAGCATCGCGAACACCATTTCATTGATGGCGCGGCAGGCGTCCATCAGGCGGCGCATCGGCTGGTAGACCCAGGCCGGCACCATGTTCGACGAACACAGCAGCCCCAGCGGCACCGCCACCACGATGGCGAGGAAGGTGCCCCACACGGCGATCTGCACCGTCACGATCATCTCGTCCAGGTACATGCGCCAATCGCGGAAATTGGGCGGGAAGAAATCGGCGGCGAACTGGGCCATGTTGCCCGAGTCGCGCAGCAGGTCGAGCGGCCGCATGTCCGCGCCGCGCCACGACATGACAAGCAGCGCAAGCACGACGGCCCAGACAAGAAGGACCGGCAGCGACGAACGCGGCGCGGCAGTCAAGCGAGAGGGATGGGTGGCTAGGTTCATGGAGAAAGGCGATCCGCTTGGGAGCATTCGGAGAAAAGGCACCGGCGTGCCTCATGGCACGCCGGTGCCTTGCGGCAAGGCTTATTGCTTGGCGATGGCGGGTTGGCCCAGGCTGGCCAGCTTGCCGTCCAGCTCGGTCAGCTGCTTCTGCTTTTCGGCTTGGCCCAGCGTGGTGTCGGCTTCGACCTTGGCCTTTTCACGGGCCAGTTCGATCTGGCGGATCGGCACCAGCTGCTGGTTGTCGGACGCGCGGAAGCCCTGATAGGTCAGCGCCTTCAGATTGGCCATTTCACGCTCGGCGTCCTTGCCCTTGCCGTAGTTGACGAAGAAGTCGCGCACGCGGGCCTTCAGGTCGGCCGGCAGGTCCGAGCGCATGACGAGCGGATCCGCCGGGATCAGCGGCGACTTCCACAGCACGCGCACGCTGTCGTTGGCGTCCTTGCCGGTGTTCAGGCGATAGCGCTCCAGCGCTTCCGTGTTGTTGACCGCCACGTCCACCTGCTTGTTGATGACAGACAGCAGATTGGCTTCGTGGTTGCTGGCGCGCACCGTCTTGAAGAAGGTCTTGGGTTCGATCTTGTTGGCGGCCCACAGGTAGTAGCCGGGCACGGCGGTGCCGGACGTGGAGTTGGGGTCACCCGCGCCGTAGCTCAGCTTGGCGCCGTTCTTCAGCACGTCGTCCAGCGTCTTCAGGTTGCTGTCCTTGTTGACGATCAAGAGCGACCAGTAGCCGGGGTTGCCGTCCTTGTCGATGACCGACGCGAACACTTCGCCCTTGGCACGGTCCACGGCTTCGATGGCCGACTTGTTGCCGAACCAGCCCAACTGGACCTTGTTGAAGCGCATGCCTTCGATGATGCCGGCGTAGTCCGACGCGAAGAAGGGCTTGACCGGCACGCCGATGGCGCGGCTCAAGTCGTCGATGACGGGTTGCCAGACGGACTTCAGGTTGGTCGACGATTCGGTCGAGATGATGCCGAAGTTCAACGTCTTGGCGTCTTGCGCGTACGCCTGGGTGGACAACGCGGCGGCGGCGATCAGGGTGACGAAGGTTCTGCGTAGCATGGGTGACTCCGGGTATGTAAGGGCAGAGAGGTCGGAACAGGGAGGGCGAAGCCGGATCAGGCCGCTTGCGCCAGTCGGGACAACGGCGCCAGGCTCGGCATGGCCGGCGCGTGGGCGGAATATTCGGGAAGCAGTTCGCTCAACTCGGAGCCGTACAGGTCGCGCAGCATCTCGGGTGTCAGGTCGGCCGCGCGGCCGTCATAGACCACCTTGCCGTGGCGCAATGCGACGACGCGCGGGCAATAGCGCAATGCCACGTCGACCTGGTGCAGCGACACCACCACGGCCACTTTGCGGCTGCGGTTGATCTGGGCCAGCGTGTCCATCACGCGGCGCGACGATTCGGGGTCCAGCGACGCGATGGGTTCATCGGCCAGGATCACGCGGGCGTTCTGCACCAGCGTGCGCGCGATCGCCGCGCGTTGCTGCTGGCCGCCGGACAACGTGGAGGCGCGCTGAAATGCGTAGTCGTCTATACCAACCTGGGCAAGCGCTTCCAGGCCCTGGCGCACTTCGCCGCGCAGGAACCAGCGGGTCAGGCTGCGCCACAGCGGCACGCGCGGCAGCATGCCGGTCAAGACGTTGGTGATGACCGGCAGGCGGCCGACCAGATTGAATTGCTGGAACACGAAACCGATGCTGGCGCGCGCGGCGCGCACATTGCGGCTCAAGCGGCCGTTCTGCTGGATCTGCTGGCCATTGACCTTGACACTGCCCTGACCCGCATCGCCGGCGACAAAACCCGCCAGATGACGCAGCAACGTGGACTTGCCCGACCCCGACGCACCCAGCAAGGCCACCATTTCACCGTCAGCCACTTGAAGACTGACGTTGTCCAGCGCTTTGGCGCCGGCATGGAACGTCTTGCTCAAATTCTGCACTTCGATGGCGTACGTCATCGTCTGATCCCCTTTTTGTGTGGTCATGGCGGCATTCTGTTTTCGCCGCATGACAGCGCGATGACCTGGGGATCGAATCATTTGGCTGAAAATACGGGGTCAGCAACCGACTGAAAGACCTCCGTCATAAATGGCCTGGCCCGCGTGTTGCGCCGTCTTGCGGCGCAGGTATATTCGAATTGTTCCCCCCACTTGCCTGGCGCTCATCATGATCAAAGGTTCCTGCCTGTGCGGCCGCGTGGCTTACGAGATCAACGGCCCCCTCACCAACGCCCTGAACTGCCATTGCGTCATGTGCCGCAAGTCGCACGGGGCGGCCTTCCGCAGCCGCGCGTCGGTTCAAGCCGCCGATTTCCAATGGACGAAGGGCGAGAACCACGTCACCTGGTACGCCTCGTCGCCGGGCAACTACCGGGGTTTCTGCGAAGCCTGCGGCACGCCACTGCTCAGCCGCTTCGACCAGATGCCCGATACCTATGGCCTGCCGCTGGGGGCACTGGACGACGACCCCGGCGTGAAGCCTGCGGCGAACTGCCACGTGGCCGACAAGGCCCCGTGGTTCGACATCACGGATGGGCTGCCCCAGCACCCGGGCGAATTCCACGGCGTCGACGAACCGAGCGCGCAGGCCGTTACATAAAAATTCAACCTGATGGTTGAATATCGAAGCGCGGCAGTCTATATTCAACCCTATGGTTGAATTTACCCCCTCCCCTCCCCTGGATGCCGTCTTTCGCGCGCTGGCCGATCCCACGCGCCGCGACATGCTGCGCAGTCTGACGCAAGGGGATCAGACCATCGGAGAGCTGGCTGCGCCCTTGCGCATGAGTTTTGCCGGCGCCTCCAAGCATGTGCAGGCCCTGGAACGCGCCGGCCTGATCCGGCGCACCATCCATGGCCGCACCCATATATGCAGCCTGAATCCCGAACCCATGGCCGAAGCCATGGAATGGCTGCGTTTCTATGAACAGTTCTGGGCGGGCAGGCTGGATGCGCTGACCTCGGCGCTGGCCTCCCATTCCCCCCCGCCCCCGTCCCTAGGAGAGCAACATGAGTGATCACGGCGTCGTCATGGATCCCACGACCTTGCGCTTTACCCGCCAGCTACCCGCCAGCGTGGAAACCGTGTGGGCATTTCTGACCGAATCCGAAAAACGGGGCCGCTGGCTGGCCACCGGCGACATGGAACTGCGCGAAGGCGGCGGCGTGACCCTGCGTTTCGTTCATGCGGACCTGTCGTCCGTCACCGAAGCCACGCCGGCCCCCTATCAGGCTTACGAGAACGGCGTGACCACCCACGGCGTCGTCACCCGCTGCGAGCCGCCCCGGCTGCTGGCCTTCACCTGGGGCGGATCCAAGGGCGAACCTTCCGAAGTCATGTTCGAACTCACGCCCGAAGGCGAAGGCACGCGGCTGGTGCTGACGCACCGCAAGCTGAGCTCCCGCGACGCCATGATCGACGTGGCGGGCGGCTGGCATACCCATCTGGGCGTGTTGTCGGCTCGGCTGGAAGGGCGGGATCCGGGCCCGTTCTGGTCCGCGCACCAGCACTGGGAGACCGACTACAAGGCGCGCATCGCGGGCGCATAGAGTCGTTCAGTAGCAACTATCACGGCGCAGCGACAGATAAATACTGGCTAATCGCTGCGCTTTGCAGTAACATCAATCCGTGATTTTTCCGCAAAAAACCGGGCTTCGGTCACTCTGCGTGCCAACCTGTATCCCTTCGGGTCACCCCCAAGATACTCAGGCTGCCCCCGGTTTGGTTGAGATTATCTCGAACGGACTATTACGAACGACGAACGACGCCGCAACATTGTTTTGCCTACCGGCGTTGCAACAATCGCCCCAACCCGCTTCTTCCGGCGCTGTGCGCTTGCACGGTGCCGCGACCAAGCCGCGCACTGCGCGCATATTGCCCACGCTGCGCGAGTATCCGTCATTTCAGACATCCACTGGGGATGCCATGGCCCTTACCCGCGCTTGCCCGAACGTTTCACGTTCAAACCGCTGGACCTGGTTATTTGAGTCCAACGCGCATGCCGCCTCGCGCGGCGCGTCATGCCGCCGGCCTGGCTGCGCGTATTGATCAAGGAGTAGAGAATGGCTAAAGAAGAACTCATCGAATTGGATGGCATCGTTGACGAAGTGCTGCCCGATAGCCGCTACCGCGTCAAACTGGACAACGGCATCGAAGTCGGCGCCTACGCCTCCGGCCGCATCCGCAAGCACCGCATCCGCATCCTGGCGGGCGATCGCGTCACCCTGGAAATGTCGCCGTATGACCTGACCAAGGGCCGCATCAACTTCCGTCACAAGGACGAGCGCGCTCCCGCTCCGCATCGTCCCCAGCAGTACCGCCGTTAAGCCAGGGCTCCAGGGCCGGCCCCAGGCCGGCTCCCTGCTGCCCTTTGTTCGCGCGGGCTTTTAAGCCCGAGCCGCGACATGCCGTAATGCGTGGGACGTCCATTCGTGAAAGAATGGCGCGCTTGCCAGGCGCAATGTCTGGCGGGATACGCATGAAGCAAGATGGAACTTAAAGAAGAGTTGCAAGCCGCTGCCGACCAGCTTTCCCTGGCACGAAGAAGATTCGTGAAAGGGGAGGAAGGCCTGCGCCTGCTCTACCAGTCGCGCGAGGGGTTCATCAACAGCCTTCGCAACACCGGCCTGACCTACGCCGAAGCCAAGATCAAGTACGACAACTGCCTGGACGATCAGGAAGCCCAGCAACGCCATGTGCGCCAGCAGATGGAATACGCCGAGCGCATGCACCAGTTCGTACTGAACAAGATCGCCCAGCAGACCGCCACGGCCTGAACGATCCCGGCCTGGACAATCAGGGCTTGAACGCCCCGATGAAGATCGCGGGATCGACCCGCGCGTCATTCAGGCTGACGTTCCAGTGCAGGTGCGGACCGGTCGCCCGTCCTGTCGCCCCCACCTTGCCTACCACGCCGCCGCGCGGCACCTCGTCGCCCACTTTCACGTCGATGGCCGACATGTGGCAGAACATGCTGACGAAGCCCTGCCCGTGGTCGACGAACACGGTCTTGCCGTTGAAGAAATAATCCCCCACCAGCACCACCACGCCCGCCGCCGGCGCCTTGATCGGCGTCCCCGAAGGCACGGCGAAGTCCAGGCCCGAATGCGGATTGCGTTCCTGGCCGTTGAAGAAGCGGCGCAGGCCGAACGGGCTGGACAGGCGGCCGCCGTTGACCGGGCGGTCAAGCAGCAGGTTGCTGGGCGTGACACCGGCCCGATAGGTTCGGTTGGCCGCGCTTTGCTCGGCCATCTCGCGTTCGATGCGCTTCATGTCGTCCGGGTTGGGATCGACCTGGCGCGGATTCTTCAGGGTGATGTGCTGCGCCACGTATTCCTTGGCGCCCACCTTGAACGGCAGCTTGCGCTGGCCGCGGGCATCGCTGACCACCACCTGCTGCTCGCCGGGCTTCACGCTGAGCGGAATGCCGACCACCGCGATCCACTGCTTGCCCTCTTCCCGCACGACCAGCACGCGCCGGTCCAGGAAGCTCACCTCGGGTGCGCGGTCGGCGTCGCCCAGCGCCAGCACGGCCACGCCACCGGGCACGGGCGCATTGAGCTTGCGCGAAATGAAACCTTGCTGCGCTTGCGCGCGCACGGGCAACCCGAATCCGATGGCGGCGGCGGCCAGGCCTGCGCGCAGCACCTCGCGGCGATTGAACATGGCGCTTACAGGCACAGGTTCGCGGGTTCGATGATGGTTTGGTCGCGACGGGCGATGCGAGTCGACAGGCGGGCTTCGGTCTTGCCCTTCCAGGTCGTGGTCGTCAGCACGGCTTCGACGCCCAGGCTGTCTTCCTGGACCAGCTCAAAGCCGTTGCGTACCGCGTTCTGCTTGAAATTGACGCCCTGGTTCTTCCAGGCGTCGGCCACGCACGTGGTGTAGTCCTCGGCCGTGCGCTGGGTCGCGCCGTAGAAGACCGGATCGCGCTGGCGCACGTCTTTGACATTGGCGCAGGCCGTCAACGCGGCCAGGACGGTAAGGGACAGGGCGAAACGAACCTTCATGACGGGAATACTCTCAAGCGGGGGGGTGGACAGGGGTGGCCAAAACTATAACGCAGCGATAAACGGCAATGACGCCGCCGCGGCTCAGGGCTGCGCCGCGCGGCGCGCCGACTTGGGACGGAAGGCGTCGATGACTGCCGGCTGCGTTTCCGCATACGGGCCGCCAATCAGGTCGATGCAATAAGGGATGGCGGCGAAGATGCCCGGCACCATTATGGTGCCGTCTTCGCCCCTCAACCCTTCCAGCGTCTCGCGTATGGACTTCGGCTGGCCCGGAAGGTTCACGATCAAGGCGGCGTGGGACGGGGTTTCGCGAATGACGGCGACCTGGCGCGACAGGATCGCGGTCGGAACGAAGCGCAGGCTGATCTGGCGCATCTGTTCGCCAAAACCGGGCATTTCCTTGGTGGCGACGGCCAGCGTGGCCTCGGGGGTCACGTCGCGCCTGGCCGGCCCCGTACCGCCGGTGGTCAACACCAGGTCGCACCCGCAGATGTCCACCAGCTCGATCAGCGTTTCGGAAATGCGGGCGGGTTCGTCCGGGATCAGGCGGTCCACCGCTTGCCAGGGGGAAACCAGCGCGGAGCCCAGCCATTCCCGCAGCGCGGGCAGGCCCTGATCCTGATAGGTGCCGGAAGAGGCGCGGTCAGAGACGGACACCAGGCCGATGATCAGGTCGTCGGGATGGCGGCGGGCGATTCGGGGCGTGGCGGTCATGGGCGGCAGCGTGGTGAAAAGGGGAAAAAGGCGGGATCGGCGCCGAATGGCGGCGGTCGGCGAGGTCAATCATGGAAATCCAGAACCACCCCGCGATGTCGATGCTATCGCATTCTTTCCCAGGAGAAAGCGCGCCAGCAGCCGAGCCGGGGCCCCGCGCGCTGTCGCAAAAAAGCGAATTGGGCCCCGGCCCCGGTTTCCCGCGCTTGTTCCCGTCACGCGCGCTGGATAACATCCGCTAACAAAATTCCTTCCGATAGCCCGCCGCGACGCCCGCCCATCCATGTTCAAACGCACTCTACGGCAGCACGCGCTGGCCGCGGCGCTGGCCCTGTCCGCGGCCGCCGCTTGCGGCGGGTGGGCCTGGCATTCCCTGGCGCTGAAAACCGGGCCTGTGCCCGCGGCGGCACCCGGCATCTATATCCCGAACCTGGGCAACACCCTGCAGGAGCAGACGCGCAACCTGTCGCGGATGAGCCAGGCGCTGCGCACGGGGGACCGGCTGGTGATCCTGGGATCGTCCGAGCTCACCAGCAACGACCTGCGCTTCGTGCCCTACCGCTATCTGGCCGACGAATTGCAAATGCCGGTGCTGGCCTATGGCCATTCGGGCTTCCAGTCGCTGGGGATGCAGTTGGTGCTGGCCGCGCTGGCCGACGACCTCTCGCCGGCCTCGCGCGTGGTCGTGATGCTGTCGCCCGGGTGGTTCGACGGCGATGGCGGGCTGGGTCCGGACGAATTCAAGGAGCACGCCAACCCGCTGCTACCCCGCCTGATGCAGCAGCCTGAAGGCCGGGCGGAACTGGCGCGCTGGCTGCGCGACAAGGGCGACGCCGGCGTGGCCTGGTCCATGGTGGCCGAACAGGCCTACGTGTTCCGCCAGCGCCTGGTCGACCTCTGGGCCCCGGCGTACGCCGCACCGGTTCCCGAGCGGGAACGCGACGGCCCGGCGGCGGCGGCCCGCGTGGTGGATTGGGATGCGCTGGCCAGCCAGGCCCAGGAGGCCGAGCAAAGCCAGATGGGCGGCAATCGCTACGCGGTGCGCGACGACTTCTTCAATAAGTACCTGCGCGCGATCCCCGAAGGCGGCAAGACCGCCTACCTGCCTCAGCCGCTGACCGGCCGCGACGAACTGCGGGAACTGACGGCCCTGATGGCGCTGCTGCACCAACGCGGCGCGCGCGCTCTGTTCGTGATGCAGCCCCTGCACCCGATGGTGTTCAAGGACCTGGCCCGTTTCGAGCCTATCCAGCGCGACGTCGCGGCGCTGTGCCAGCGCTACGCCATGACCTGCATGGACATGTATGGCGCCCCCTTCGAAGTCGGCATGCTGCGCGACGTGCAGCACCTGGGCGAACTGGGGTGGCTGCGCGTCAACCAGAAGATCGCCGAAGTCTTCAGACCCTGAAAGGCGCACGCAAATGAAAAGAACCCTTTGGCTCTGCCTGCTGTACCTGGGCGTCGTCGCCGTGATGCTGATCCAGGCCGACACGGCGGCCAATCTGGGCAAACCGATGGAAATCGAGTTCCAGTACTCGAAATTCTGACGCCCCCGGCTTCGCGGGGAAGGCGGCGGTGGTTTTTCGACGCAACCAGGGTCAGGTCACAAATCTGCAATAATCGGCTCCTCTCGCCGGAACCCTCGCCCCCCCGCCTCCATGTTCGACCTATTCCACGGCCTAGATCTCTGGGTTGGCCTCAGTCTTGTGCTGGCCCTGACATTCGTCCTGGCCTTCGAATTCATCAACGGCTTCCACGACACGGCAAACGCCGTGGCGACGGTCATCTACACCAAAGCCATGCCGCCGCATCTGGCGGTGGTGCTGTCGGGCATCTTCAACTTCCTTGGCGTGTTGCTGGGCGGCGTGGGCGTGGCCTACGCGATCGTCCACCTGCTGCCGGTGGAACTGCTGATCAACGTGGACACCGGCCGCGGGCTGGCCATGGTGTTCGCCATGCTGGCGGCCGCCATCGCCTGGAACCTGGGCACCTGGTACTTCGGCATCCCCGCGTCCAGCTCGCACACCCTGATCGGCTCGATCCTGGGCGTGGGCCTGGCCAACGCGCTGATCACCGACCTGCCGCTGGCCGATGGCGTCAACTGGGGCAAGGCCGTCGATATCGGGCTGTCGCTGGTGGCTTCGCCGGTGGCTGGATTCCTGGTGGCGGGCGGCTTGCTGCTGCTGCTCAAGCGCTGGCTGCCGCTGTCCAAGATGCACAAGACGCCGGACCAGCGCCGCGCGATCGACAACAAGAAGCACCCGCCGTTCTGGAACCGCCTGGTGCTGGTGCTGTCGGCCATGGGCGTGAGCTTCGTGCACGGATCCAACGACGGGCAGAAAGGCATCGGTCTGATCATGCTGGTGCTGATCGGCATCGTGCCGGCCAATTTCGTGCTGGACACGACCAGCACCACCTACCAGATCGAGCGCACCCGCGACGCGGCGAACCACCTGAACGTGTTCTACCAGCGCAACGAAGCCATGCTGGGCGACTTCCTGGCGCTCAAGCGCTCGGACGCGGCCACCGAACTGCCGCGCAATTTCCGCTGCGACCCGGAACTGACCGTGCCGACCATCGCCGCGCTGCAGACCGACCTGGCCGGCGTCAGCAACTACGCCGACCTGTCCGCCGACAAGCGCATCGACGTGCGCCGCTACCTCCTGTGCCTGGACGACACCGCCAAGAAGGTCTCGCGCATCGAAGGGCTGCCCGCCCGCGAACGCGCCGACTTGCAACGCCTGCGCGCCGACCTGACCGCCACCACCGAATACGCGCCCTTCTGGGTGATCGTGGCCGTGGCGCTGGCGCTGGGCGCGGGCACCATGGTCGGCTGGCGCCGCGTGGTGCTGACGGTGGGCGAAAAGATCGGCAAACAGGGCATGACGTATGCCCAGGGCATGTCCGCGCAGGTGACGGCGGTGGCCGCCATCGGCCTGGCCAACGTGTTCAGCCTGCCGGTGTCGACCACCCACGTGCTGTCTTCCGGCGTGGCCGGCACGATGATCGCCAACAAGACCGGGTTGCAAGGCAACACCGTGCGCAACATCCTGCTGGCCTGGGTGCTGACCCTGCCCGCCTCGATGGCGCTGGCGGCCGGCCTGTTCTGGATCGGCGTGCAGATCACCGGCTGATCCCGCCCCGCCTTACCGGCCCGCGCAGGCGACCTGCGCGGGCTGCGCAACACTCTGGCTACCGCGCCAGGCTGTTTTCCGCCCCCGCCCGCGTCTACCATGACGCCATGGCGACCCAGACCCCCACCCTGCATTACATTTTCGACCCGCTTTGCGGCTGGTGCTATGGCGCCGCGCCGCTGGTGGATGCCGCGCGCGGCATCGCCGGCCTGGCCGTGGCCGCCCACGGCGGCGGCATGATGACCGGCAGCAACCGCCAGCCCGTCACCGACGCGCTGCGCCGCTACGTCATGCCGCATGACGAACGCATCGCCGGCATGACCGGCCAGGTCTTCGGCAAGGACTACTTCGATGGCCTGCTGCGCGACGCGAACGCGGTGTTCGACTCCGAACCGCCCACCACCGCCATCCTGGCTGCCGGCAACGTGGCCGGCCGGGAATTGGATCTGCTCAAGCGTCTGCAACGCGCGCACTATGTGCAGGGCCTGCGCATCGCCGAGCCAGAAGTGCTGAAGACGCTGGCGCGGGAGATCGGCCTGGACGGCGACGGTTTCGATGCCGCCTATGCGGCCGCGCAAGGCGCCGAAACGGCTGCCCACATCGCCGAAAGCCGCCGCCTGCTGACCCAGGTCGGCGGCTCGGGCTTCCCGACGCTGGCGCTGGAACACAACGGCGCCTATGCGCTGCTGGAACCCGGCCGCTACCTGGGCCGCCCGGCCCAGTGGCAGGCGGACCTGCGCGCTCGCATCCAGGGCTAGGGCAGCGCGCCTGCCCGGCCCCGGGGCAGGCGCGTCAGCCCTCTTCGATGTCTCCGTCGCGCTGCAATGCGCGGTGCATGGCCGGGCGATCGCCCAGCCGCTCCACATAGGCGCTGAAGACCGGCGATTCCGGAATCACCTTCACCTGCATCATGTATTGCAGGGATCCGCCCAGCACGATGTCCACCGCCGAAAAGTGGCTGCCCAGAAAATAGGGCCGCGCTTGCAGGACCCGGGTCAGCACCTGCTCGACTTCATCCGCCGACCCCCACCCAGGGGCGCCGCCCTGGTGCGGCTGCTTGAACGCGCGTTCGACCATGGCGGGTTCGAACACCCCGGTGGAATAGGACAGCCAGGTCAGATACGGGCCGCGGCCGGCGTCGCCGACCAGCGGGCCCAGCCCTTTTTCCGGAAACAGGTCCGTGAGATACAGCGCGATGGCCGGGGTTTCAAATACCGGCACCCCGTCGTGCACCAGCGCCGGCACCTTGCGGTGCGGATGGATGTCGATGTAGTCCGCAGGCATGTGGCCCGCGCTGTCGGTGCCGCGGATGGACACCATTTCGGTGTCGTACGGCACGCCCAGTTCCTCAAGCAGCCACAGGATCCTGAACGACCGCGAGCGCGGCGCATGATAGAGCGTAAGCATGGTCGGCCTCCTTGGAGTCCGATTATTTTGCCTTGGCAGCCTCAGCCCGCCAAGGCCAGCAACACCCCGTATCCCCCCATGCCCAGCAGGACGGCCACGCCGGTATTGCTGACCAGGCGCGCGGCCACGCCGGTGACGACCAGGCCGCCCACATAGGGCGCGATGCGGGCGGCCTGCGTGCCCGCGTCCAGCAAGTCCGGCACGATAACGGCCGCCGCGATGCCCGCCAGCAGGCTGGGGCCCAGCGCGGCCAGCGCCGAGCCTTCGCGCGACAAATGCCGCAGCAGGCGGCTGCGTTCGGACAGCATGAAAGGCAGCGCGCGCGTCAGGTAGGTGATCACGGCCATCGCGATCACTGCGCCCCAGAAACCCAGGCCTTCGGCGTTCATGCGGACCTCTTCAAGCGATAAGCGGCGCAGCCGATGACGGCGCCCGTCAGGATGGCCAGGCTGGTATGCCCCATTGCCGCCACCACGCCCGCGCCCGCCACGGCGGCGATCACAGGCAGGCCCATGCCGCGCTTGGCGCTCTGGCACACCAGCGCCATGAACAGCGCCGGCAACGCGAACCGCATCACCTGGGACAACATGGGGTAATGGCGTTCCAGCCCGTCGCCGGCATAGACGCCGACGGCGGTGCCGGCGATCCAGGTCAACCACGCGCCCAGCCCCAGCGCGATCATCCAGCCTTGGCGGCGACCCGTCGGTACGCTTTGCAGGCGGTTGAAGGCGGTGGCGAAGACTTCATCGGTCAGCAGGAAGGCGACTTTCAGGCGGTCGCGCAGGGCCGCCGGCAGAAAGCGGGACAGCAAGGGCCCGTACAGCAGATGGCGGGCGTTCAGCAGCGAACACAGCGCCACCACCCACAGCCAAGGCGTACCGGCCTTGATCGACGCCAGCAGCAGGAACTGGCTGGCGCCGGCATAGACGAACACCGAAATCAGGATCACCTGCAACGGGGTCAAGCCTGCCGCGATGCCGGCGATCCCGAACGTCACTGCCACCGGAAAATAGCCGATCATGACCGGCAGACAGGATTTCAGCCCGTCGATGCGCGCGCTGCCCGCGAGGGCCTGCGCGGGGGAGGAAGACGTCTCCAAGGTGCTTTCCGCTTGTTTGTTGTGGCAAGGCAAGCGCGTAGTTTACCCATCCTGCAGGGGCGCCCGGCCAGGGCGCCACCTCACTGTTCCGGCATGCCCAGCGCCCGCAAGTGCGCTTTCAGGCGCCGCACCTCCTGGCTCAGGTCCAGGATCAGCGCCACGGCGTCCAGGCTGGCGCCGAAATCGTGCTCCAGCCGGCGCGCGTGCAACGCGCGCTGCAGGTCGACGCTGTAGAAGCACCATTCGGCGGGCTGCCTGCCGCTGGCGTTGACGATGCCCACTTCGACCAGTTGAGCGACCCATTCCACTTCCGCGCCGCAAGCGCGGGCCAGGTCGTCCGCGCTGAGCGGCTGCGATTTGCCCACGACGGTGGCGCTGGTGATGACAAGCTTCTTCATGGTCAGACCCCCAAGTGGCGCCGCGGGTTGAAAGGCACGTCCTGCTGCAGCTTGCGATAGGCCGCACGCGCGGCCTCGCTATCGGCTGGCGGCAGCACCAGGTCCAGCACCAGGTAAAGGTCGCCCGGCGGATCGCCGGGAATGCCGCGGCCGCGCAGCCGCAGCTTGCGCCCGTTGCCGGAGCCGGCCGGGATCGACACCTCGACCGTGCCGCCGGGCGTGGGCGTGTCCACCTGCGCGCCCAGCGCGGCTTCCCACGGGGCGACGGGCAGCGTCATGTAAAGATCGCGGCCTTCCGCCCGGTAGCGCGGGTGCGGCTTGAAGCGCACTTCCAGGTACAGGTCGCCGTTTTCGCCGCCGCCGTAACCGGGCATGCCCTGCCCCGCCAGACGGATGAACTGGCCTTCGCGCACGCCCGGGGGAATGCGCACACTGAGCGTGCGGGTCTTCATGTGGGGATGGCCCTGGTCGTCCATCTCCATCGACCTCAGGCTGATATCGCGCGTGGCGCCCTTGAGCGCGTCTTCCAGATCCACCTCGACTGCGGCGTGGTGGTCCTCGCCGCGTGCGCGGAAGTCCTGCTGGCGCGCCCCGCCCCGCTGGCCGCGGCCGCCGAACAGCGACGAGAAGAATTCGCTGAACTGCGCCTCGTCGCCGGGCGCCGCACCCCGATGGAACTCGAACCCTTCGTCCCACCCGGGCGGCGGCTGGAAACCGCCGTCGGACGACACGCCGGCCGCAAGATTGTCATAGGCCTGGCGCTTTTCCTGGTCGCGCAGGACGTCGTAGGCTTCGTTGACGTCGCGCATGCGTACCTCGGCGTCGCTCTCCTTGCTGACGTCGGGATGGTATTTGCGGGCGAGTTTTCGGTAAGCGCGCCGGATCTCGTCTTCGGAGGCGCCGCGCTCGACACCAAGCGTGCTGTAGTAGTCCTTGAACTCCATGTTCCAGCTCACCTTAAAGGTTTCGGCCGCGTCGGGCGGTGCCGCATCCGGCCTTGAATATCAAGAAGATAGGGGTTGCAGAGCGTTTTTTCAATGCGCAATATCAGGCGCCGGCATGCGTGCATAATGTTTGGTTGCCCCCTTTTCGGGGCATGGCCGGCCGCCGCCGGCCAGGATCTGCCACAGGAACCGATCGTGCTGGAAATCATCGACGTCGACTTCTCAAACCCGGAACATGGCCGCCAGGTGCTGGCCATGCTGAACGACTACGCAAGCGGCCCGATGGGCGGCAATTCGCCCCTGCCCGCCTACGCGCAGCAGAACCTCATCGCCGAACTGGCCCGCCGCCCGACCGCCCACGCCCTGCTTGCCCGTGTCGACGGGCAGCCCGCCGGCGTGGCGATCTATCTGGAAGGCTTCTCCACCTTTGCGTGCCGGCCCCTGATCAACCTGCACGACCTGGGCGTGTCGCCCCGTTTCCAGGGCCAGGGAATCGGCAAGCAGCTGCTGGACGCGCTGGAAGCGCGGGCCCGCCAGATGGGCTGCTGCAAGATCACGCTGGAAGTGCTGGAAGGCAACGCCGTGGCCCAGGGGCTGTACCGCAAACTGGGCTTCGAGGGCTACGCGCTGGACGACACCACCGGCCGCGCGATGTTCTGGCAAAAGAAGCTTGTAGCCTGAGTGGCGTAGTATGTGATTTTTACCGGGCGGCCCCCTTTTCCCGCCGTCCGGCCACCCATCGCAGGATTCACGATGAAGATGAGCAACATCCCCTTCGGCACCACGGACTGGTCCGAAGTGGAACGCACCGAACACGCTGGCGACACCGGCATGGCCTATTGGCGCACCCGCCAGTTCGGCGACCTGAGGGTCCGCATGGTGGAATACACCGCCGGCTACCTGGCCGACCACTGGTGCAGCAAGGGCCACATCCTGCTCTGTCTGGAAGGCGAACTGCTCACCGAGCTGGAAGACGGCCGGCAGTTCGTCCTGACCCCGGGCATGAGCTACCAGGTGGCCGACCAGGCCGAGCCCCACCGCTCCTCCACCGCCACGGGCGCCAAGCTCTTCATCGTCGACTGACGCGCCGGCGCGACACGCGAAATTGCAATTGCGTTACGCTTTGCGATTCATGCGGCGCCGCGCCATCCGCCGGATCCGCACCGCCGACCACGACCCCGCCTGACCGGAGACAAGACTTGGGCGCCCCGATTACGCTATACGTCGATTCCCTGTTTCTCAGCCCCTACGCCATGTCGGCCTATGTGGCGCTGACTGAAAAGAAATTGCCCTTCGAAGTGCGCCCGATCGATCTGGAAGCGGGCGAGCAACGAATGCAGCCGTACCAGTGCCGTGCGCTGACGGCGCGCGTGCCCGCGCTGACGCACGACGGCTTCAACCTGACCGAATCCAGCGTCATCGCCGAATACCTGGAAGACGTGTTCCCCGCGCCCGAGCATGCCGCGCTGTATCCCCAGGCCCCGCGCGAGCGCGCCCGCGCCCGCCAATTGCAGGCCTGGCTGCGCAGCGACCTGGCAACGCTGCGCCAGGAGCGTCCCACCGAAACGGTGTTCTACGGCGCAGCCGGCCAGCCGCTGTCCGATGCCGCGCACGCCGCCTCCGCCAAGCTGATCCAGGTTGCCAGCTACCTTATCGGGGTGGACCAGGCGTCCTTGTTCGACGAATGGTGCATCGCCGACCTGGACCTGGCGGTCATGCTCAAGCGCCTGGCCCTGGACGACCTGCCCGATCCCCTGCGCGCCTACGCCGATGTCCAATGGCAGCGGCCCTCTGTCCGGAAATGGCTGGAGCACAACGCCGCCGCGCGGGCCTGACGACCACCCGGAGCCGTGATGCAATTGCTGGATCACGTCTCCATCCCCGTTTCCGCACTGGCTGACGCCCGGCCGTTCCATGACGCCGGCGCTTCCCGCAACGCAACGTTTCCTGCAAACTCTGCAATAAAGCTGAAAGAAGGGACAGTCTCGTCCCGAATTTGACCGGCATCAAGCCCTTCCATGTTGCGACGCAGCATTCGATGCGGTGTAATGGGGAGGTCAACTCGGCCGGTTCCACTCGGGATCGGCCCGGCGGCCTTCCGCCGTCGGGAGCAACTAACAGGAGATCGCTATGGCCGGAACCGGCAACGATCGCGTCCCCACCCCGTCCTTCAACCCCTGGACGGCCGCCTACGAATATGCCGTGGATGCCTGGCAGCGAGGCGTGCTCTACGCAGACGTGCTGCGCCAGCGCGGCAACCAGTACCACGAACACATGGCCAAGCGAGCGCCCAACGTGCTGAGCATGGAGTTCGAGCTGGTGCTGGATGGCCGCGAACTGCCGCGCCCCGTCAACTACGGGCTGTTGCGCATCAAGCCGCCGGCCGACGTGGAAACCGATCCGATCAAGCGCCCCTTCCTGGTGGTGGATCCGCGCGCGGGCCATGGCCCGGGCATCGGCGGCTTCAAGCCGGAAAGCGAAATCGGCGTGGCGGTGCGCGCGGGCCATCCCTGCTACTTCGCGACCTTCCTGCCCCAGCCCATGCCCGAGCAGACCGTCGAAGACGTGATGATGGCCGAAGCGCGGTTCCTGGAAGAAATCATCGCGCTGCATCCCGACGCCGAAGGCAAGCCGGTCGTGGTGGCCAATTGCCAGGCGGGCTGGCAGATCATGATGACTGCCGCCATCCGCCCGGAATTGTTCGGCCCCATCATCGTGGCCGGCGCCCCGCTGTCGTATTGGGCAGGCTGGCGCGGCAAGAATCCGATGCGCTATTCCGGCGGCCTGCTGGGCGGCAGCTGGCTCACGGCGATGACCAGCGACCTGGGCAATGGCAAGTTCGACGGCGCCTGGCTGGTGCAGAACTTCGAAAACCTGAATCCCGCCAACACCTTGTGGTCCAAGCAGTACAACCTGTACTCCAAGGTGGACACCGAAGCCGACCGCTACCTGAGCTTCGAGAAATGGTGGGGTGGCCACGTTTTCCTGAACGGCCCCGAAATCCAGTACATCGTCGACAACCTGTTCGTGGGCAACCGGTTGGCCACGGCCGGCCTGGTGACCTCCGACGGCATCCGCATCGACCTGCGCAACATCCGGTCGCCGATCGTGGTGTTCTGCTCGAAGGGCGACAACATTACCCCGCCGCCGCAGGCGCTGGGCTGGATCCCCGACCTCTACCAGAACGAAGCCGAAGTGCTGGCCCACGGCCAGACGATCGTCTACGCCGTTCACGAAAGCATCGGCCACCTGGGTATTTTCGTGTCCGGCAGCGTGGCCCGCAAAGAGCACCAGGAGTTCACGTCGAACATCGACATGATCGACGTGCTGCCCCCGGGCATCTACCAGGCGGAGATCGCCGACAAGACGCCCGATACCCCGAACGCGGATCTGGCGTCCGGCAACTACGTGCTGTCGTTCGAACAGCGCACGCTGGATGACGTGCGCGCCATCGTCGACCGCAAGGAAGAGGACGACCGCCGCTTTGCCGCCGTGGCCCGCATCTCGGACATCAACCTGGGCATGTACCGCAGCTTCATGCAGCCGTGGCTGCGCGCGCTGGTCACCCCGCAATTCGCGGAATGGAGCCAACGCCTGCATCCGCTGCGCCTGCCTTATGAACTGATCTCGGACCGCAACCCGGTCATCGCGCCCATCGCCAAGATCGCCGAACAGGTGCGCGAACAGCGCCAGGCGGCCCCGGCCTCCAACCCGTTCCTGATGGCGCAGGAGATGTTCTCGAACTGGGTCGAAACCAGCCTGAACATCTGGCAGGAATTGCGCGATTCGGCCGATGAACGCACGTTCATGGGCGTCTACGGTTCGCCGCTGGTGCAGGACCTGGCCGGCCTGGGCGCCAAGTCCGGCCCGCCGCGCAAGCATCCGGGCGTCTCGCCCGAGCATCGCCGCTTCATGGAAGACCGCGCCGCCGAATTGCGTTCGATGGTGCAGGAAGGCGGCCTGCGCGTCGCCGCCATCCGCATGCTGCTGTATGTGTCCGGCGCCGAAGGCGGCCTGGACGAGCGCAGCTTTGCGCTGATCCGCAAGATGCGCGCCGAATCCGACAACGCGTTGACCTTGCAGCAGTTCAAGGACCTGACCCGCGACCAGGCCCTGATCCTGACGCTGGATTCGGACGCCGCCCTGCTGGCGATGCCGCATCTGCTGGAAGACTCGCCAGCGCCGGCGATCCGCGACGCGCTGGAGACGATGAAGCGCGTGCTGCAAGCGGGCGAACCCCTCAATCCCGCCGCCCGCGCGAGCCTGGACGAGATGGAGCGCATCTTCGTGGCGGCCGAACGCCGCGCGCAGAAGCGCGACACTGCGCACGCGCCGGCCAAGCGACCAGCCAAATTGCCGGCCCCCGCGCCTGCCATGCCCGCCTTGAAGCTGGTCGAAGCCGCCGCCCAGGTGCCGGCCAAGAAGGCACGCCTCCACCCCGCGGCGGCCGAATCGGCAGCGGCCAAGGCTGCGGAGGGCGCCGCGACCAAGGCTGCTGCAAAGGTCGCCACCCAGCGGAGCGCGAAGTCTGCCACGGCATCGACGGCGGCACCGGCAACCAAATCCGCCGCCAAGCCCGCCCCCGCCAAATCCCCTGCGAAACGCGCGACCAAGACCGCAGCCCGTCAATCCGCCAAGGCCAAGACCGCATGACCCTGCCCACCTCGACGCATTACGACAAGCTGATCGCGCGCGCGCAGACGCTGGAAGCGGCCTTCTGCGCCATCGCCCACCCTTGCGACGAGCCCTCGCTGTCCGCCGCGCTGGAGGCACGCGACCTGGGGCTTTTGCATCCCATCCTGGTGGGTCCGGAAAAGAAGATCCGCGACACGGCTGCGCAGTTCAACCTGAACCTGGGCGACGCCCGCATCGTGGACGTGCCGCACAGCCATGCGGCCGCCGAGACCGCCGTGGCGCTGGTGCGCAACGGCGAGGCCACGCTGCTGATGAAGGGCAGCCTGCACACCGACGAGCTGATGCACGAAGTCGTCGCGCGCACGACCGGCCTGCGCAGCGGCCGGCGCATCAGCCATGTGTTCATCATGGAAGTGCCGACCTACGCCGAGCCGCTCTTCATCACCGACGCGGCCATCAACATCTTCCCCGACCTGGAAACCAAAGCGGACATCATCCGCAATGTGATCGACCTGCATCACGGCCTGGGCCTGGGCGAACCGCGCGTGGCGATCCTGTCGGCCGTCGAGCAGGTCACCCCCAGCATCCCCAGCACCATCGAAGCCGCCGCGCTGTGCAAGATGGCCGACCGCGGCCAGATCGCCGGCGGCCTGCTGGACGGCCCGCTGGCGCTGGACAACGCGATCAGCCCGGACGCCGCCCGCATCAAGGGCATCCGCTCGCCGGTGGCCGGCGTGGCGCAGGTGCTTGTCGTGCCCGACCTGGAGGCCGGCAACATGCTGGCCAAGAACCTTACCTTCCTGGCCAATGCGGAAGCGGCGGGCATCGTGCTGGGCGCCCGCGTGCCCATCATCCTGACCAGCCGCGCGGACAGCCCGCGCTCGCGCCTGGCGTCCTGCGCGGTGGCGGCGATCTACGCCCACCACCTGAGCCAGCAGGCGGCCCGCCCGCTGGCGTGACGCGCGCCCCAACGCTACCGGATCCCAGAGCCATGAGCGACACCATCCTCGTCATCAACGCCGGCAGTTCCAGCATCAAGTTCTACCTGTACGACATCGACGGCAACCACGAGCTGGCGCCGCGCCTGGGCGGCCAGCTGGAAGGCATCGGCACGTCGCATCCGAAACTGCGCGTGCGCGACGCCGCCGGCCAGACCCTGGTGGAACGCGACATCGCGCCCAGCCACGCGCCCGACGTGCCCAATGGGCAGGAAGTCGTCGGCACCTGGCTGAGCGGACACCTGGGCGGCGCGCCGCTGGCGGTGGGGCACCGCGTGGTGCACGGCGGCCCCGATCTGTCCGAACCGGTCCTGATCGACGATGCCATCCTGGCCAAGCTGGACACCTTCACCCCGCTTGCGCCGCTGCACCAGCCCAACAACCTGGCGCCCATCCGAGTCATCCGCGAACGCCGGCCCTGGATTCCGCAGGTCGCCTGCTTCGACACCGCGTTCCACCGCAGCCATTCCGACGTGGCCGACCGCTACGCGCTGCCCGAATCGCTGTACCAGGAAGGCGTGCGCCGCTACGGCTTCCACGGCCTGTCCTACGAATACATCGCGCAACGGCTGCGCCAGGCCCTGCCCGAGCTCGCGATGGGCAAGATCATCGCCGCGCACCTGGGCTCGGGCGTTTCCGCCTGCGCCATGTCCGAGGGCAAGAGCGTGGACAGCACGATGGGCTTCACCGCGCTGGAAGGCCTGCCCATGGGCACGCGGCCCGGCCGGCTGGACCCGGGCGTAGTGCTGTGGATGATGGAACGCGGCATGGACCACGACCAGATCGAGCACCTGCTGTATCACGACTGCGGCATGAAGGGCCTGTCCGGCATCAGCAACGACATGCGCGAACTGCTGGCCAGCGATGCACCGTCAGCCCAACTGGCGCTGAAGTATTTCGCCTGGCGCGTGGCCGAAGGCATGATCGGCCTGGGCTGCGCCATGAACGGCATCGACGGCATCGTCTTCACCGCCGGCGTAGGGGAAAACTCCGCCGCGATCCGCCAGTCGGTCGCCGACCACTGGGGCTGGCTGGGCATCAAGCTGGACCCGGAACGCAACGCCCAGCACGGGCCGCGCATCTCCAGCGACGACAGCCGCATCGGCGTATATGTGATCCGCACGAACGAAGAGCTGATCATCGCCCAGCACACGCTGGCATTGGTGCGCCAACGATGAGCGCGCACCTTCCGCTGGCCGGCAAGCGCGGCCTGGTCACGGGCATCGCCAACGCGGACTCCATCGCCTGGGGATGCGCCAAGGCGTTCCGCGCCATGGGCGCCGAGCTGGCCGTGACCTATCTGAACGACAAGGCGCGGCCGCATGTGGAGCCGCTGGCGCGGCAAGTGGACGCGTCGCTGCTGATGCCCTTGAACCTGCTGAACGACGGTGAACTGGAGGCCGTGTTCGGCCGCATCACGGACGAATGGGGCGGCCTGGACTTCGTGCTGCACTCCATCGCCTTCGCGCCGCGCGATGACCTGCATGGCCGCGTGACGGACTGCTCGCGCGCGGGCTTCCTGCAGGCGATGGACGTGTCGTGCTGGTCGTTCATCCGCATGGCCAAGCTTGCCGAGCCGCTGATGGCCAACGGCGGCGCCCTCTTCTGCATGAGCTATTACGGCTCGCAGATGGTTGTCGAGCACTACAACATGATGGGGCCGGTCAAGGCCGCACTGGAATCCGCCACCCGCTACCTGGCCGCGGAACTGGGCCCGCAAGGCATCCGCGTGCACGCCATATCGCCCGGGCCATTGAAAACGCGCGCGGCCTCCGGCATCGCCGAGTTCGACGCCTTGCTGGACCGCGCCCAATCGAAGGCGCCGGCGCGCAGCCTGGTGTCGATCGACGATGTGGGCGAAGCCACCGCCTGGCTGGCCACCGACGCCGCGCGGCGCATGACCGGGCAGACGCTGTACATCGACGGCGGGTACCACATCATCGATTAGGCCAGCACGGGCGCCACGGGGCGCCCGCTGATCCTAGCCCAAGGTGGCCGGTGCCCCCTGGCGCCAACGCTCGATGGCTTCCACCGCCTGTTCAGGGCTGCCGAAAATCTTGTCGCGGCCGATCTTCTTGACCAGCCCCGAGCGCTCCAGCGCCATGCGGAATTGCCCGTGGCCGCCTGCGACCAGCAGCGCGATGCCGCGGGCGTCCAGTTCGCGCTTGAGCTCGTACATCGCTTCGACTGCATCCGCGTCGGCCTGCGTCATTGCTTCAGCGTCCAGCACGAACCATTGCGCGTCTCCGGCTTGCTCCATGACCTCGCGCGCGCGGCGGCGAAAGGCGTCGGCGTTGAAGAACCAGACCGACGATTCGAACAGCCACACGACGACGCCGGGCACGGGTTGCGCGTCGGGATTCAGGTGCAGCTTGCCCAGTACCGATTCCCCCGGCAACCGGCCCAGCAGCGCGTCGCGCGGATTGCCCGACACGTACATGGCGTACAGCAGGGTCGCGCCCACCGACACGGCCACGCCCTGCAGCACGCCGAAACCCACCACGCCCACGGCGGCCAGGATGCCGAACGCCAGTTCGATGCGCGAAATGCGGGCCAGCCGCATGAAGGCCTTGGCATCGAACAGGCTGGCCGCCGCCAGCAGCAGGATGGCCGACAGCACCGCCTGCGGCAGCCAGTACAGCGGCGCGCTCAGCAGGCCCACCACGATGGCCAGCGCAAGCGCCGCGCTGACGCTGACCAGCGGCGACGAGCCGCCCGCGACCAGGCCCACCGCGGTGCGCGAATCCGCGCCCGTCACGACAAAGCCCTGGAACAGCCCTGCCGCCACATTGGCCGCGCCGAACCCCACCAGTTCACGGTTGGGGTCGACGTGTTCACCCGTGCGCGCGGCGAAGCTGCGCGCGGTGACGATGCCGCTGGAAAAACTGACCACCAGCACGCCCGCCGCGCCCAGCAGGATGCTGTCCACGCCCTCCAACTTCACGGGCAGGCTGAACGCCGGCAAGCCGGCCGGCACCTCGCCCACCACCGCGATGCCCAGGCTGGGAAAATCGAAGATCCACGACAGCAGGCAACCGCCAACCACCAGCAGGATCGGACCGGGCCAGGCCGGCCGCCAGCGCTTCACGGCCACCAGCAGCACGCACGAGGCCAGCCCCAGGCACAAGGTCGGAAGCTGGATCTCTTGTAGGCGGCGGCCCAGTTCCAGGAAGGGATGGATCAGCCCGCTGTTGCGCAGGCCCACGCCCGTCAGCCCGCTTAGCTGCGACAACGCCAGCGTGATCGCGACACCCGCCATATAGCCGATCAGCACCGGCCGCGACAACAGGTTGGCCAACACGCCCAGCCGCAGCACGCGCGCAATGAGGCAGCCCGCGCCCACCGTCAGCGCGATGCTTGTCGCGGCCACCAGCCGTTCTTCGGGCGAATGCAGCGCCATCCCGGTCAAGGTGGCGGCGATCAGCGTGCACGTGGCCGTGTCCGGCCCCACGATCAGCGTGCGCGACGACCCGAACAAGGCATAGCCCAGCATGCCGGCGATGGCGGCCCACAGGCCGGCGACCGGCGGCACGCCCATCATCGCCGCGTAGGCCAGGCCCACGGGCAAGGCCACCGCCGCGACGCTCAGGCCCGCCATGATGTCGCGCCGCGCCGAATCCCGGGTGATGCCGCGGAAATTATTCAGGCCAGGGAGAAAACGTAGATTCATGGTGCTGCAAGCCGACCTGATAAGAGGATTCCCGCAAGGCGCGGAACATCCGCCAAGCCTACACCAAGCCCGCGCGTCCGAAACCGTTTCGGATCAAACACCTACCGCCTTTCATTCCTTTTCAGAATGAAGATCGGTGATTTTTTATCCCTTTTGCGCAGTCCACGGATTGCGTAGAGTCCCCCGCATAAGAAAAGCGGCCTCGCGCCGCGCCTGATACACCGACACGGCCCGCCGCGGCGCCCCATGCGACGCGGACACAAGGGCCGGCACTTCTGGAGACTCCATGTCCTTCGCCTACCTGCGGCGCGCCAGCCGCGTGCTCGTCCTGGCCGCGCTTGCCGCCGGCATCGCCCCTGCCGCCCACGCGCAGACCTATCCCGAACGCCCCATCAAACTGGTCGTGCCGTGGCCGCCCGGGGGCGCGACAGACGCACTGGGCCGCCTGCTGGCGCAGCGCCTGACCGAACGCCTGGGCCAGACCGTGATCGTGGACAACAAGGCCGGCGCGGGCGGCAACATCGGCACGGCGGCCTTCGTGCGCGAAAAGGCCGACGGCTACACCTTGCTGATGGCCACCAGTTCCACCAACGCCGCCAACCCGCATCTGTATGCGCGGCTGGGCTTCGACGCCGCGAAAGACTTCGCGCCCGTCGCCTTCGTGGCCGAAATCCCGAACATCCTGGAAGTGCCCAAGCAATCGCGGTTCCAGTCGGTCGCGGACCTGGTGGCGGCCGCGCGCGCGGAACCGGGCAAACTGAACTACGGCTCGGGCGGCGTGGGCTCGTCGCAGCACCTGGCGGGCGCGATGTTCAAGCACCTGACGGGCGCGGACATCCTGCACATCCCCTACAAGGGCAGCGGCCCCGCCGTGTCCGACCTGTTGGCGGGCCAGGTGGACATGATGCTGGACACCGGGTCGCTGGCCCAGGTCCAGGCCGGCGCGCTGCGCGCATTAGCGGTAGCCTCGCGCCAGCGCCTGCCCGCCCTGCCGGACGTCCCCACGTTCGACGAAGCGGGCGTACCGAAGATGTACGCATCCGCCTGGTACGGCATCGTCGCCCCCGCCGGCACCCCGGCGGACGTGGTGCAGCGCTTGAACAAGGAAGTCAACGCGGTGGTCGCCGACCCGGAAGTGAAGAAGCGGATGGAAGGCATGGGCGCGCTGGTGCCGGCCGGCCAGACGCCAGCCGAATTCGGCACCTTCATTCAATCCGAAATCACGCGCTATGCCGAGATCGTGAAGATCTCAGGCGCAAAGATGGAATAGCGTCCAGTCCCCGCCCCGCCGCCGGGCCGTCCCAAGGCGGGGCAGCCCCCTCGGGGGGCAGCCAGCCCGCGAAGCGGGCGTGGCGTCGGGGCCTATTACTCCGCGCGAGCTTCCAGCACGGCCACGGCCGGCAGGGTCTTGCCTTCCAGGAACTCCAGGAACGCGCCGCCGCCGGTCGAGATGTAGCCCACCTGTTCGCCGATGCCGTACTTGGCGATGGCAGCCAGCGTGTCGCCGCCGCCGGCGATCGAAAAGCCGTCCGATTCCGCGATGGCGCGCGCCACCACTTCGGTGCCGTTGGCGAACTGGTCGAACTCGAACACGCCCACGGGGCCGTTCCAGACGATGGTGCCCGCCTTCTTCAGGATCTCGGCCAACTGCGCCGCGGTCTGCGGGCCAATGTCCAGGATCATGTCGTCGTCGGCCACGTCGGCCGCGGCCTTGACCGTGGCTTCGGCATCCGCGCCGAACGCCTTGGCGCACACCACGTCGACCGGAATCGGCACGGCCGCGCCACGCTGCTTCATGATGTCGATCACGGCGCGCGCCTGGTCCACCTGGTCGGGCTCGGCCAGCGACTTGCCGATGGACAGGCCGGCGGCCAACATGAACGTATTGGCGATGCCGCCGCCCACAACCAGCTGGTCGACCTTATCGGCCAGCGATCGCAGGATGGACAGCTTGGTCGATACCTTGGAGCCGCCCACGATGGCGACCAGTGGCCGCTTGGGTTCGTGCAGCGCACGGCCCAGGGCGTCCAGTTCGGCTTCCAGCAAGGGACCGGCGCAGGCGACGGGCGCAAAGCGCGCGATGCCGTGCGTCGTGGCTTCCGCACGATGGGCGGTGCCGAACGCGTCGTTGACGTAGACGTCGCACAGCGCGGCCATCTTCTTCGCCAGCGTCTCGTCGTCTTTCTTTTCACCGACGTTCACGCGGCAGTTTTCCAGCAGCACGACCTGGCCGTGATCGACCTGGACGCCATCGACCCAGTCGCGCACCAGCTGGACGGGCATGCCCAGCAGTTCGGACAGGCGCTGGCCGACCTTGGCCAGCGAGTCCGCCTCGGTCAGCACGCCTTCTTTCGGGCGGCCCAAGTGGGACGTGACCATCACGGCGGCGCCAGCGTCCAGCGCCAGGCGGATGCCGGGGACCGAGGCGCGGATGCGCGTGTCTTCGGAAATGCGGCCGGCGTCGTCGAACGGCACGTTCAAGTCGGCGCGGATGAACACGCGCTTGCCGGACAGGGCGCCGGACTTCGCCAGCGCGGACAGGGTATTGACCTTGGACATAATTGAATTCCTACGATGGGCGAACAAAGGGGACGAACCCATTCTCCGCCTTGGCGGAAAACAAATCCGTCCCCTGTGGACTGACCGTGTGGCTTACTTGGCCGACATCAGCGCGACGGTGGTGTCGAGCATGCGGTTCGAGAAGCCCCACTCGTTGTCGTACCAGGACGAGACCTTGACCAGGCGGCCCGAGACCTTGGTCAGCGACGCGTCAACGGTGCTGGAGGCCGGGTTGTGGTTGTAGTCCACCGAGACGAGCGGTTCGGTGTTGTAGTCCAGGATGCCCTTCAGTTCGCCTTCCGAGGCGGCCTTCAGGATGCTGTTCACTTCTTCGGCGGTCGTGTCGCGGCTGGCCACGAACGACAGGTCGACCAGCGACACGTTGATGGTCGGGACGCGGATGGCGTAGCCGTCCAGCTTGCCGTTCAGTTCCGGCAGCACCAGGCCCACGGCGGCGGCGGCGCCGGTCTTCGTGGGGATCATGCTCATCGTGGCCGAACGCGCGCGGCGCAGGTCTTCGTGGTAGACGTCGGTCAGGACCTGGTCGTTGGTGTAGGCGTGAACGGTCGTCATCAGGCCGTTTTCCAGGCCCAGCTTGTCGTTCAGCGGCTTGACCAGCGGGGCCAGGCAGTTGGTGGTGCACGACGCGTTCGAGATGACCGTGTCGGTCGACTTCAGCACGCCGTGGTTCACGCCGAACACGATGGTGGCGTCCACATCCTTGCCGCCCGGGGCCGAGATGATGACTTTCTTGGCGCCGCCCTTGATGTGCGCGCCGGCCTTTTCCTTGGTCGTGAAGAAGCCCGTGCATTCCAGCACGACGTCGACCTTCAGTTCGCCCCACGGCAGTTCAGCCGGGTTGCGGTTGGCCAGCACGCGGATCTTGTCGCCGTTGACGACCATGAAGTCGCCGTCGACTTCGACGGTGCCCGGGAACTTGCCATGGGCCGTGTCGTAGCGCGTCAGGTGCGCGTTCGTCTTGGGATCGCCCAAGTCGTTGATGGCGACGATTTCGATATCGTGCTTCTTGCCACCTTCATAGTGGGCACGCAGGATGTTGCGGCCGATGCGACCGTAACCGTTGATGGCGACGCGAATGGTCATGACTAAGCTCCTTTTTTACAAAACCTGTTTGACGGTCTCGGCCACCTTGTCGGCGGTCAGTCCGAAGAACTTGAACAGCGCGCCGGCCGGAGCGGACTCGCCGTAGCGGTCGATGCCGACCACGGCGCCTTCCAGGCCCACGTACTTGTGCCAGAAGGCGGTAATGCCGGCTTCCACCGCCACGCGCGGCAGGCCCTTGGGCAACACGGATTGCTTCCAGGCGGCGTCCTGGCGGTCGAACACGTCGGTGCTGGGCATGGAGACCACGCGCACGGCAACGCCTTCCTTGGCCAGTTGCGCCTGCGCATCCAATGCGATGGCGACTTCCGAGCCGGTGGCGATGATGACGGCGCGCGCGCCTTCGGCGTCGCGCAGCACATAGCCGCCGCGGGCGATGGCGTCCACGGTGGCGGCGTCGCGCGGCACGAACGGCAGGTTCTGGCGCGACAGCAACAGGGCCGTCGGGCCACCGTCATGCACGTCCATGCCGATGCTGGTCGGGCGCGTCACGGCGGCGTTCCAGGCCACGGCGGTTTCAGCCGTATCGCAAGGGCGCCACAGGGACAGGTTGGGGATCAGGCGCAGGCTGGCGGCGTGCTCGATGGATTGGTGCGTCGGGCCGTCTTCGCCCAGGCCGATCGAATCGTGGGTGAACACGTGCACGACGCGCTGCTTCATCAGCGCGGCCATGCGGATCGCGTTGCGCGAGTAGTCCGAGAACGTCAGGAACGTGCCGCCGAACGGCAGGTAGCCGCCATGCAGGGCCACGCCGTTCATGATCGCGGCCATGCCGAATTCGCGCACGCCGTAGTTGATGTGGCGGCCGAACTGGATGCCGTGTTCGCCAGCGCGGACGGCGGCAACGCCCTTCCAGTCGGTGAAGTTGGAACCGGTCAGGTCGGCCGAACCACCCAGCATTTCCGGCAGCACCGGGGCCAGCGCGGCGATCGCGAACTGCGAGGCCTTGCGGGTGGCCACGGTTTCGGCCTTTTCCAGGGTCGACGCCAGGAACGTCTTGAACTGGTCGGCGTAGCCGTCGGGCATGTCGCCCTTCATGCGGCGCGTGAATTCGGCGGCCTCGGCGGGGAATTCGGCGGCGTAGGCGTCGAAGGCGGATTGCCATTCAGCCTGCGCCGAAGCGCCCGACTGGCGGCCGTCCCAGCCGTCGTAGACGTCTTGCGGGATCTGGAACGGTTCGGCCGACCAGCCCAGCGCGGCGCGCGTGGCGGCGATCTCATCCTTGCCCAGCGGCGCGCCGTGCACGTTGTGCGTGCCGGCCATGTTGGGCGAACCCTTGCCGATCACGGTGCGGCAGATGACCAGCGTCGGCTTCTCCGATTGCGAACGGGCGGCCTTGATGGCGGCGTCCACGGCGGCGACGTCGTGGCCGTCGACGCCACGGATCACGTTCCAGCCGTAGCCTTCGAAGCGCTTCGCGGTGTCGTCGGCGAACCAGTGTTCGACGTGGCCGTCGATGGAGATGCCGTTGTCGTCATACAGCACGACCAGCTTGGAAAGCTTCAGGGTGCCGGCCAGCGAGCACACTTCGTGCGAAATGCCTTCCATCAGGCAGCCGTCGCCGGTGAAGGCGTAGGTGTGGTGGTCGACGATGGTGTGGCCGGGCTTGTTGAATTCAGCGGCCAGCAACGCTTCCGCCAGCGCCATGCCCACGGCATTGCCCAGGCCCTGGCCCAGCGGGCCGGTGGTGGTTTCCACGCCCGGGGTGATGCCCACTTCGGGGTGGCCCGGCGTCTTGGAATGCAGTTGGCGGAAATTCTTCAGTTCTTCGATCGGCAGATCGTAGCCCGTCAGGTGCAGCAAGGCGTAGATCAGCATCGAACCGTGGCCGTTGGACAGCACGAAGCGGTCGCGGTTGGCCCAGGCGGGATCCTTGGGGTTGTGGCGCAGGTTGCCCGTCCACAGGGCCTGGGCGATTTCCGCCATGCCCATGGGAGCACCCGGGTGCCCGGAGTTCGCTTGTTGCACGGCATCCATCGCGAGGGCGCGGATGGCATCCGCCAAGGCAAGTTTAGGGGCGGTCGGATTGCTCATTCGGAAGGCTCTTTGAAGCTGGCGCGCCCACAGGGAATATAGGGGCCAGTTGAGTAGGTTGCGAAGCAGACGATTTTAGCATCAGGGGATTTCCCTCACGCCATCGCCCTTAAGCCCGATGTAAACAAGCGTTTCCGGACAGGGATGTCAGCGTAGCTCCCACAATTGCGGGAAAGGGGTCCGACATTCAGGATGAAGCCCTGACATCAGCCCTGGAGCCTCCTACCATGAGCCTCATGCTCAATCTGACTATCCCTGTTGAAGGCATCATGGCTCTACGCACCGCCCTGGGCGAAGAGCGGGCGATTGCCGTGGCGCGGGCGTTGGAACACGCTCAAATCAAGGGTGAAACCGAACTTGCCGCCAAGCTCCGGCAAGAATGGCGCAATGACCTGGCGGCGGCCGTGGCCCCGCTTGCGCGACGCGAGGAGCTCGCCGAAATCCGCAAACAGATCGCGCAACTGCCCAACCGCGAAGAACTCAAGCGCTTCGCCACCCACGAAGACTTGTCCGACCTGCGCGCCCACGTCCTGCGCCTGGACAAGAAGATGACGGTGGGCTTCCTGACCCTGCTGGGGCTTAACCTCGCGTCCAGCGCGCCGACCTTCTTCGAATGGGGAGTCAAGGTGGTAGGCTACGCCCTCCGATAACGCTTTCCGCTCCACCCATGTCCGCCCCCCGTTTCTACTGCGACGCCCCGCTTGCCGCCGGCACCCGAATCGCCCTGCCGGAAGCCCTGGCCCACCACGCGCTACGCGTGCTGCGCTTGAAAGCCGGTGAAACCGTCGTGCTGTTCAACGGCCAGGGCGGCGAGTACCCGGCCGTGCTGGATATCGACGGCAAGGCCGGCTTCGCTCAACTGGGCGAATTCAATCCCCGCGAGGCCGAATTGGCCGGCCGCATCACCCTCGTGCAGGGCTTGCCCACCGGCGACAAAATGGACTGGGTGGTGGAAAAGGCCGTGGAACTGGGCGCCGCCCGCGTCAGCCCCATCGCGGCGCAGCGCAGCGTGCTGCAACTGTCGGGCGCCCGGCTGGACAAGCGCGTGGCGCATTGGCAGCGCATTGCGCAATCCGCCGGCGAACAATGCGGCCGCAACCGACTGATGCCGGTGGACGCGCCCCAGGCGCTGGCCGATTGGCTGGCCCAGCCCGCGGACGGCCTGCGCCTGTTGTGCCACCCCGATGCCCCCGACGACCTGGCCGGCAAGCTCCGGGCCGAACCCGGCGCGCAGGCGCTCTGCCTGCTGGTGGGCCCGGAAGGCGGATGGTCGGACAAGGAATTGGAGCAGGCCCGCCAGGCGGGCGTGCAGGCCGTGCGCTTCGGTCCCCGGGTACTGCGCACCGAGACCGCAGGGCTGGCCCTGCTGGCGGCGGTCAGCGCGTTGCAGGGCTGGTAATTCGCCAGGTACGCTGCCAGGCAGGTTGCCAAGTCAGGCGCCAGTCAGGCCGCGGACGCCCCAGCGGGCGCCCGGGCGACCCGCCCACTCAATCGTTTTCGCCGTAAGGCGCCGCCGCGACGCCGGGCTCCGGGTCGGGATGTTTGCCGGCATGTTCAATGACGAACGCAAAGATGCGACCGTTCTCGCGGGCGAAATCCGCCGCGTCCGAGCAGACGGTCTCGATCAGGGCAGCGTCCTCCTCCAGCACCGGGTCGCCCGAATGCAGCCGGTACAGCCACAGCACGACACCGGTCTTGTGGTCCAGCACCGTGTCGCACAGGCAGTCGTAGAGGGCATCCAGGTTGCCTCCGAAGTATTCGGGGAAGTCCACTGCCTTGACGATGGCGCGCAGCACCGCCGAACGGCTGCGGGCAGGGTCGCAGTTGGCGACGAACAGCGCCAGCCCGAGCTCATGGGAAGCATCCACCACGGCCTTCTTGTCCAGCCCTTCATGGGGCAGCGCCCCGCCGCGCAGCAGCTGCTTCTGCAAGGTAGATTGGCCATTGCGCGTCATGCCTGAGCCTCCTTGAAAAAGGCGATCACTTCGTCGTTACGCTGCATCGTATCGGCATAACCCAGTTCGATCAATCGCCTGGTGTAGCTGGATTCGAACAGGAGATAGGACATCAGCGCCCCGCCTCCCGGACGGTGTGGATCGGACGATACACCGAGTACGCGAAAAAGGGCACGTGCTTGCGCAGGCATGTCCTGCAGGTGTTCCAGTGCCATCGTGTCCAGCGACTGGCTGGGCGTGATCGTCAGCACCTGGATGCGCCTGACATTGACCTGTGTGCCGTCCGGCGCCGCATGGTCCATCAGGTAATTGATGCGCTCCAGGCGCTCGACGTCGACCGACAACCCGTCCAGGAAGATGCTGGACAGCGCATGGCCGCCCACCTGCGCCAGAGACGGATACGGCGGCGAATCAGCGCGGTGCTCGGGGTGGGTATCATCGCGGAACCCCGTGCCGATCACCAGCACGCGGTGCGCCCCCAGGTGGATGGCCGGGCTGATCGGCGCCAGTTGGCGCATCGAACCGTCGCCGCACCACTCGCCCTTGCCGTGCACCTGCACCTGGCGGGCCGGAAAGACGAAGGGGATGGACGACGAGGCCATCAGGTGTTCGATGCCGATCGGCGTGGGGATGGCCAGGCGCAGGTAGCGGTGCCAGGGCTCGATGGGCGTGTGCGCCTGGTAGAAGGTCAGGTGTTCGCCGCTGGTGTAGCCGGACGCCGTGATCGCCAGCGCCGACAGCGAGCCGCGCTCCAGGTTGGCGTGCAGGTTGCGGAAGTCCAGCACGCGGCCCAGCAGGGCCTCCATCGGACTGTTGTCCAGCAGGGACTGGGGCCGCTTGCGGGTCAGGCCGGAGTACATCCAGCCCAGGGCCAGCAGGCCCAGCCAGCGCACGCCCGTGCGGATCAGGCCGGGCGCGTCGGCCCGGTAGATCATGTCGGTGTTCAGCGACGACCACAACCGCCGGATGCGCCGCACGCCCAGATGGGGCCGGTCGGCGCGGCAGGCCAGCGCAGCCGCGTTGATCGCGCCAGCTGACGTGCCGCAGATGATGTCGAAGGGGTTCTGGAACCGGGAATGCCAGTCGGGGTCCAGCAGCTCCATGATGGCGCTGAGCACGCCGACCTGATAGGCGGCGCGGGCGCCGCCTCCGGTCAGGACCAGACCGGTCGGCGTGCGTGGGCACGCCGGACCGGCAGGTGTCACGTCAACGTGGCGTGTTGACATCGACCACAGTCATCGCGGTCATATTGACGATGCGGCGCACGGTCGAGCTGGAGGTCAGGATGTGCACCGGCGCATTCGCGCCCAGCAGGAACGGGCCCACCGCCACGTTGCCGCCGGCTGCCGTCTTGAGCAGGTTGTAGGCGATGTTGCCGGAATCCACGTTCGGGCACACCAGCAGGTTCGCCTCGCCTTTCAGCGTGGACGACGGCAGGATGCGCATGCGCAGCGCTTCGTCCAGCGCGCAGTCGCCGTGCATTTCACCGTCGATTTCCAGATCGGGCGCTTTTTCGCGCACGATTTCCAGCGCGCGCCGCATCTTGGCGCCCGAGGCCGAGCTGCCCGATCCGAAGTTCGACCGCGACAGCAGCGCCACCTTCGGCGCCAGGTACATGCGGCGCATTTCGTTGGCCGCGGCGATCGTGAATTCCGCGATCTGCTCGGCCGTGGGCTCGTCGTTCACGTGCGTGTCCACCAGTACCACCGTGCGCTCGTTGAGCAGCAGGATGTTCATGGCGGCATACACGTTGTGGCCCGGGCGGCGGCCGATCACTTCGTCCACGAAACGCAGGTGGTCGTGGTAGGCGCCCACCGACCCGCAGACCATGCCGTCGGCATCGCCCAGGTGCACCATCATCGCGCCGATCAAGGTCATGCGGCGGCGCATTTCCACGCGCGCCATTTCCTTGGTGATGCCGCGGCGGCACATGCGTTCCCAGTACGTCGTCCAGTACTGGTGGAAGCGTTCGTCGTATTCGGGGTTGGTCACCTCGACATCCTCGCCCAGGCGCAGACGCAGGCCCAGCTTTTCGATGCGGGTCAGCAGCACCGACGGACGGCCCACCAGGATGGGACGGGCCAGGCCTTCGTCCACCACCACCTGCACGGCGCGCAGCACGCGTTCGTCTTCGCCTTCCGCGAACACGATGCGGGCCGGGCCGCCTTCACGCACAATGCGCTTGGCCGCCGAGAACAGCGGCTTCATGAACGCGCCCGAGTGGTACACGAACTGCTGCAGCTGCTCTTCGTAGGCTTCCAGGTCGGCCAGCGGGCGCGTGGCCACGCCGCCGTCCATCGCCGCCTTGGCCACCGCCGGCGCGATGCGCACGATCAGGCGCGGATCGAACGGCTTGGGGATCAGGTATTCCGGGCCGAACGAGATATCAAACGTGCCGTAGGCCGCGGCCACGACTTCGTTCTGCTCTTCCTGCGCCAGTTGGGCGATGGCATACACCGCCGCCTTTTCCATTTCACGGGTGATGGTGGTTGCGCCCACATCCAGCGCGCCGCGGAAGATGTACGGGAAGCACAGCACGTTGTTGACCTGGTTCGGGTAGTCCGAACGGCCCGTGGCCATGACCACGTCGTCGCGCACCGAATGCGCAAGCTCGGGCAGGATTTCCGGCGTGGGGTTGGCCAGCGCCAGGATCAGCGGGCGCGAGCCCATCGCGGCGACCATTTCGGGCTTGAGCACGCCGCCTGCCGACAGGCCCAGGAACACGTCGGCGTCCTGGATCACTTCGGCCAGCTTGCGGGCTTCCGTCTTTTGCGCGAAGCGCGCCTTGTCCGGATCCATCAGCACGGTGCGGCCTTCGAAGACCACGCCTTCCAGGTCCGTCACCCAGATGTTTTCCAGCGGCAGGCCCAGGTCCACCATCAGGTCCAGGCACGCCAGCGCGGCGGCGCCTGCGCCGGAGGTCACGACCTTGACCTTGTCGATTTCCTTGCCCACGACCTTCAGGCCGTTGATAAACGCCGCCGACACGCAGATGGCCGTGCCGTGCTGGTCGTCGTGAAAGACCGGGATCTTCATGCGTTCACGGAGCTTGCGCTCGACGGTGAAGCATTCCGGGGCCTTGATGTCTTCCAGGTTGATGCCGCCGAAGGTGGCTTCCAGGCCGGCGATGATCTCGACCAGCTTGTCCGGGTCGGTTTCATTGATTTCGATGTCGAAGACATCCAGGCCGGCGAACTTCTTGAATAGCACCGCCTTGCCTTCCATGACCGGCTTGGAAGCCAGCGCGCCGATGTTGCCCAGGCCCAGCACCGCAGTGCCGTTGGTGATCACGCCCACCAGGTTGCCGCGCGCCGTGTAGCGGAACACATTGGCCGGATCGGCCACGATCTCCTCACAGGCCGCCGCCACGCCGGGCGAGTACGCCAACGCCAGATCGCGCTGGTTGGTCAGCTGCTTGGTCGGCATGACCGATATTTTGCCGGGGCGCCCGTGCTCGTGATATTCAAGGGCGGCTTTGCGAAGGTTGGCATCCATAGGGCGGCTACTGGCTAATTAAGTGAGACACGGAAAGAGGGGGGAATTCTATTCCCATGAGGCGCGGCGCGATACGTCCGCGGCGCCTTCCCCCTTCGTTCGAGACGAGCGGCGAAATCTTACAGTAAGCTGAAACGATGTCAGGTTTCACGGGGCATGAATAAGGGAAAACGACCATCGGGGTCGAACAGCGCCTTGACGCGGCCGTCCAGCCGGACCGTCGCCAATCCGGGCGCCTCCGGCGCCTCGGCCGTCGCGCCCGTCGCCTGAAACGCCGGCGCATCGGTCAGCGTCACGGCTTGCACCCAGGCCAGCGTGCCGCCGTGCCCCAGCAGCAGGTGCGCCAGGTTCACGGTGGCCGGCGCGTCGGGCTTCAAGGCGTCCAGCCGGTAGCGTCCCAGCCAGTGGCAACCGTCGCGGGTGGCGAAGGCGTCTCCGCCCGAGGCCAGTTTGAACAGCTCGGGCACCAGGCTTTGCACCGTGGCCGAGCGCAGCGGCTGCACGTCGGCCTCGCCGAAGGGCCCCAAGGATTCTTCGATGCCGTCGGCCAGCATCACCTCTGCGGACAGGACGCCCGACGCCGCGCAGCCCCCTGCGGGCCACGGCGCGGGCGCGGCCAGCCATTCGGCCAGCGTCATGGCGCCGGGATAACCGTCGAATTGCCGCAATCCAGCCTGGGTCAGCGCCGCCAGCGGCACGCCTGGCTGGGCCCGCCAGCGCGGCGCATCGCCTGCCAGACGGGCCAGGCCGGCCATCCGGGACGGGTCGATCCGCAGGCGCGGGCCGGCGGCCGGCACGTAAGGCCCCGTCGCCCCTTCCAGCGCCATCACGACGCGGTACTCCGCGCACAGCGTGCGCGCATGCGCGACATCGGCATCGCGCAACGGGGTCAAGACGGCCTGCGCCCCGCCGGGGCCGTCTTCGCCCAGGTCATTGACCTGCCCCTGGCACAGCAGTTTCAAACGCTGCATGAAGGCCGCCCAGGGGGTCTGGGCCGGCCTGCGGCCAAGCAGGAAGGCGCGCCGGGATGGCTGCATGACTACAATTCCTTTTCCGCTACAAAACGCTTTCGAGAATCCAATGCCCCGCCTTGCCACGCGCACCCATGATTTTCTGACTTTCCACGCAGTGGAACTCTTCAAGCAAGGGCAGGCGCTGCAAGCGGCAGGTAAAGACATTATCAGCCTGGGCATCGGCGAACCGGACTTTACCGCGCCCCCTCAGGTCGTGGAAGCGCTGGAGCGCGCGGCCCGCGCCGGCCTGAGCGGCTACAGCCCGCCCGCCGGCCTGATGCCGCTGCGTGAAGCCATCGCGCAGTTCTACCATGACAAGTTCGGCGCCCGGATCAGTCCGGCGCGCGTCATTGTCACCGCGGGCGCTTCTGGCGCGCTGACGCTGGCCTGCGCGGCGCTGGTCAACAGCGGCGGCGAAGTGCTGATGCCGGACCCGTCCTACCCCGCCAACAGCAATTTCGTGCTGGCGGCCGGCGGCGTGCCGCGCCTGATTCCCAGCTCGGCGGAAAAACGTTTCCAGTTGTCGGCCCAGGACGTGGCGCGGAACTGGTCCCCGGCCACGCAAGGCGTCATGGTGGCCTCGCCCAGCAACCCCACCGGCACGTCGATCGCCCCGGACGAACTGGCCGACCTGCTGGCGCAGGTCCGCCAGCGCGGCGGCTTCGCCATCGTCGACGAAATCTACCTGGGCCTGTCGTATGAGGGCGAAGCGCGCTCCGCGCTGACGCTGGACGACGATGTCATCATCATCAACAGCTTCTCGAAGTATTTCCATATGACGGGCTGGCGCCTGGGCTGGATGATCGTGCCCGAGGACATGGTGGCCCCGGTGGAGAAGATCGCCGCCAGCTTGCAGATCTGCGCGCCCACGCTCGCCCAGCACGCCGCCCTGGCCTGCTTCACGGAACAGGCGTTGAAGACCTTCGAGCATCGCCGCGAAGCCTTCAAGCAACGCCGCGACTACCTGCTGCCCGAATTCGAGCGGCTGGGCATCCAGGTGCCGGTCAAGCCGGACGGCGCGTTCTACATCTACGCCGACATCGCCAGCCTGGGCATGGACAGTTCCACGTTTTCGCAGCGCCTGCTGCTGGAAGCCGGCGTCGCCGCCGTGCCCGGCCTGGACTTCGGACCGGCCCACGGCAGCCACACCATGCGCTTTTCGTATGCCACGGGCCTGGACCGGCTGGAAGAGGCCGTGGCCCGCATCGGAACACTGCTGCGGGCTTAGTCCCGGGCCAGTGCGATGCCGGATGCCAACGCCAGGCGCCGGCGTTCGGCTTGCACCTTGGCGCCGTAGCCGTTGTCGTCCGGCCCCGTGGAACCCACGTAGCAGGCCAGGCCGCCATCGATGGAACCGCGGCGGTTGATGCAGTCGCGCAAGATCGTGGCCCCGACGCTGATATTGGCGATCGGATCCAGCGCGGTCTTGCCGACGGCGTCGAACTTCTCCTGGTGCACGCTGGTCATCACCTGCATCAGGCCCTGCGCGCCCACATGGCTTTCGGCCAACGGGTTGTAGCGGGACTCGATGGCGATCACGGCCAGGACCAGCAAGGGGTCAAGCTGCTTTTCGCGGCTGACCTTGTACACGGTGTTCAGCAGCGGACCGGTGGCGTCATACGCCACCTTGTATTTGCGCGAGATATAGTTGCGCAACGCTTCCGCCTGCGGACCGGTCGCCACCGTGGCGGGCTTCTTCGGTACCGGAGGCGCGACGCGGGCCGGCCCCAGCATGCCGGTGGCATTGCTGGCGGGAGCGGTTGGTACGGCCATGGCAATTGCCGACGCAGTGTCGGAACCCAATTCGGAACCGACATCGGATTCGGTGCCGGCTTGCATGGATGAAGGCGCTAGGGCGGTCAACAAGGCTTTGTGCACTTGCAATGCCTGATCGCGCAAACCAGGCAAGGCAAATCCCATGCTTACCGTCACAATCACCGCGATGCCCAGATAGACTGAGCAGATACGCAAGGACTCGGCAAGATATTGGTGCACTCCTTGGGCCATGTTCCTGAACAGGCTGGCCACTGACGCATCGGGCATAAAAACCTCCTGCGTGAAAAAGAGGGAGTCAATGTTAACCTCTCTTTCACCCCAAAATGTAACCAAATCGCTGGGATCTGTAGTGAAATACCGCGACCTTAGAGACTTCCTCGCTCAACTTGAACGGATGGGCGACCTGAAACGCATTGCCGCTCCGGTGTCGACGCGGCTGGAAATGACCGAAATTTCCGACCGCGTCCTGCGCGCCGAGGGCCCGGCCCTGCTGTTCGAAAAAGCCCAGCATGACGGCCAACCCGCGCAGATGCCGGTGCTTACCAATCTGTTCGGCACCCCCTCGCGCGTGGCGCGCGGCATGGGCGCCGACAACGTCAGCGCGCTGCGCGACATCGGCGAACTGCTGGCGTCCCTGCGCGAACCCGAAGCGCCCAAGGGCCTGCGCGACGCGCTGGCCAAGGTATCGATGCTGAAGGCCGCCTTGTGGGACATGAGCCCCAAGAACGTCAAAAGCCCGGCTTGCCAGGAAGTGGTCTGGGAAGGCAAGGACGTGGACCTGACCCGCCTGCCGATCCAGACCTGCTGGCCCGGCGACGTGGCCCCGCTCCTGACCTGGGGCCTGGTGATCACGCGCGGCCCCAACGCCAAGCGGCAGAACCTGGGCATCTATCGCCAGCAATTGCTGGGGCCGAACAAGCTGATCATGCGCTGGCTGTCGCACCGCGGCGGCGCGCTGGATTTCCGTGACCATGCGCTGGCCAATCCGGGCACGCCCTTCCCCATCGCCGTCGCGCTGGGCGCCGACCCGGCCACTACGCTGGGCGCCGTCACGCCGGTGCCCGACAGCCTGTCCGAATATCAGTTCGCCGGCCTGCTGCGCGGTTCCCGCACGGAAGTGGCTCAGGCGCTGGGCAGCAACCTGTCGGTGCCCGCCTGGGCCGAGATCGTGCTTGAGGGCCATCTGCTGCCGTCGTCCGACCCGCGCGCCGTCAAGCCCGTGGTGCCCGAAGGCGTCAACCCGCCGGCCAACACCGACTACGAGATGGCGCTGGAAGGCCCCTACGGCGACCACACCGGCTACTACAACGAGCAGGACTGGTTCCCCGTGTTCACGGTTGAGCGCATCACCATGCGCCGCAACCCGATCTACCACTCGACCTACACCGGCAAGCCGCCGGACGAGCCCGCGGTGCTGGGCGTGGCGCTGAACGAAGTGTTCGTGCCCTTGCTGCGCCGCCAGCTGCCCGAGATCGTGGACTTCTACCTGCCGCCCGAAGGGTGCAGCTACCGGTTGGCCGTGGTGTCGATCCGCAAGCAGTACGCGGGGCACGCAAAGCGCGTCATGTTCGGCCTGTGGAGCATCCTGCGCCAGTTCATGTATACCAAGTTCATCGTGGTGGTCGACGAAGACATCGACCCGCGCGACTGGAAGGAAGTGGTGTGGGCGATGACCACGCGCATGGATCCGGTGCGCGACACGCTGCTGGTCGAGAACACCCCCATCGACTATCTGGACTTCGCCTCGCCCGTGTCCGGACTGGGCGGCAAGATGGGCCTGGACGCCACCAACAAATGGCCCGGCGAAACCCATCGCGAATGGGGTACCCCCATCACGATGGATGCCGACGTCAAGAAGCGCGTGGACGACCTGTGGGGCCAACTGGGCCTGTGACGGCGGCGGACAACCGCCACCGCAAATAAAAACCCCGGCCTGCGATGTGAACTGGCCGGGGTTTTTGTTTGCTAACGCGCGTCTGCTAACGCGTGTCTGCTAACGCGCGTCTGCTAACGCGCGTCCGACTCGCCATCCTCTTTCGAGCTTTGCCACAGCTTGTACAGCTGCCAGCCCACCAGTGCGCCGCCGGCGATCTTCAGCAGCTTGAACCGTTTGCCGCCCCGCATGAGCAGCGTGGACAACGACGAACTGACCAGCGGATAGCGCCGGGCCAGCGTGATCGCCTGCAACGCCCAGCGCGACGCGCCGCCCGAGGCCAACCGGGGCAGCAAGCCCCGGATGATCGCAGACGGCTCCAGCCTGCGGCCGGTGGTCACGATGCTTTGCGCCAGCGATTCGCGTTCGATGGCGGCGCGGGCGCGCAGCAGTTCGATGCGGACGGCGCGATCGACGGTAGGAGACCTTTTCGACATGGCTCAGTCCTCCTGGCGCCGGCGTGCCGGCGCGTCGTCGTCGTCCTGCGCATCGCGGACCCGTTCCAGCAGTTCCGCATCGCGGCTCAGCTCTTCCAGGGTGGCCGCGAACGGCGGCGCGCCGTACACGAGACCATGGCGTACCGCCAGCAGCAGCCCAAGGCCGACGATGCCGTAGAAAGCCGCCAGCAGGCCCAAGGCCAGATAGCGGTCTTCGGTCGGCCAGAACAGCACCGCCACCGTCACCGTGAACACCAGCACCGCCAGCGTCAGGAACAGCAGCGCGGCAAAGGCCATGCCCAGCAACTTGAGCAAGCGTGCCTTTTCATCGGCGGCCTCAAGGGCCAGCAACTCCAGGCGCGTGCGCGTCAGCCCGACCAGGCTGGACGCAACTCCGAAAACAGATTTTCGTAGACCCATGGCGTCAAGAACGCCGGGCGGGCAACGCGGCACATGGCCGGCGCTGCCCGCCCGGACGTTCAAGCCTTATCAGCGGCGGCTGATCAGCAAGCCGAGCAGCAGGCCGGTCACGCCCGCGATGCCGATGGCTTGCCAGGGATTGTCGTGCACGTAGTCGTCCGTGGCGCGGGCGGCTTTGCGGCCGCGTTCCAGCACGGCGTCTTGCGCCTCGTAAAGGGCTTCGCGCGTGCGCTTGAGCGACGTCATGGCGCGCTCGCGCAATTCGTTTGCCTTTTCGCCGGTGGTGCCGGCCGCTTCGCGCAGCAGGCTTTCCGCGTCATTCAAACTGGTCTTGACACTGTCGATGAGTTTTTCTTTTGCGACTTCTTCGGATTTTCTCGTGGCCATTTTTTGAGCTCCTGTTGTGTGTCTATGACAAAACCATCATACCAGCCGCCATGCCCGCTGCATGACGTGCTTGCTACCGTGTGCTACTTGATCTGCGTAATTTCAACGGCTGACTTCACGCCGCCCTGATCGATGTCCTGCTTCATCACCAGATTCACCGCCGGGCAGTACCAGTCGGTGACCGTCGTGTTCATGCCGGGAATCGGAATCGTCAGGCCCTGGAAGGTGGCCATCGTAGGATCGGAATTGCGCGAATACGTGATGGGATGGCAGGACTGCTGGCCCAGTGCGGTTTTCAGCGGCGTCTTCTGGCCCACGGACTTCTCGCCGATGCGCACTGTGGTGCTGGGCTGACCGCCCACCGGCGCCTCCTTGCCGATCTTCAAGCGGAACGACGAACCGGGCAATTTCTGGCCGGCATTGAGCTTGCCGTCGTAGGCGAACAGGCCCAGCATGCGCAAGTCGAACTGGCCTTCGGAAGGCTTCGGGGCTTCGCCCGCGCTGGCGTATTTCAGGAAGGTGGCCTGGCCGCCCTTCACCGTCATCAGGTAGTCCAGTTTGGATTTCCCGGGCGGCAAACCGGCGTAGCCGAAGGTGGCCACGCCCTGCACGCGCGCGCGGCAGTTGTCGCCATTGCTTTTTGTAACTTCGGCGAAGGTCAGGTCAGCACCCAGCGACAGATTGCCCGAACCGGTCAATTGCACCGCGCCGCCGTCATGCATGAATTGCGCATCGCACACGCCAGCCTGCGCCGAAGCGGCCGCGCCCAACGCGCCAGCCGCCAAAATCAGGGATGCCATTTTTCGCATCGTCACAAGCCACTCCAGAAATCAGAAAACGCCGCCCGCTACCCGCGACGGCTGGCTTGATACTACACCGGTTGCCGTGCCCAGCGCATGTCCGTTCGTGACCGCGGCGGCCGGTATCCGGGCGACCAACGATTGGATTTCCGGCACGCAGGAACCGCAGCCCGTGCCGCAGCCCAGCGTGGATTTCAGCGCCGCCACGTCGCAACCGCGCCCGATGCCCACCATGATGGCCGCCTCGCTGACGCCATTGCAGACGCAGACGGTGCGCGACCTTGCGGCCCCTGCCTCCCGCCCCGTCAGCAAGGCGGATACGCTGGCGGGCGCCGCCGCACCTGCCGCCCAGGACAGCAGCGCGTCCTGCGCGCGCAAGTCGCCGGCCAGCAGAAAGGCGCGCAACGCGCCCTGCTCCACCGCCACCCGGCGCATCCTGCCCTGCGCGGGATCATCGAACACCACATCGGCACGGCCCAGGCCGAGCGCGTCCGCCAACTCGGCCAGAAGCGCCGGCCCCGGCAAGGCATCGGTTGCCAGGCGGATCCGCACCCCGCCGGCGCCGACGGGCAGCACCACCGCGTAATCGAATCGGCGCAGCCATGGCGCGAGGCGCGCGCGCAGGGCCGCGCCATCGCCTTGCAGCCACCCCGCCGCCTGCCACGCCAAGCCGGCGGGCTCGGCGGAAATGGCACTGAACTTCAGCTCGGGCTGACGCGACACCGGGTCGGTCGCCGGACTCGTCAACGCATTGACGCCCAGGCCCGCCATGAAAGCGCTGCCCCAATGCATGGGCAGAAAGGCCTGCCCGGGCTGCATGCCGTCGTCTTCGCGCACCGGCAGCACGACGCTGCCGCGTCGAGAACGCAGCCGCGCAAGCGCGCCCGCTTCCAGTTTCAGCCGGCGCATATCGTCCGGATGCATCGACACCCACGGCTCTTCGACATGCTGCGTCAATGCGCCGGCAAGCGCCGTGCGCGCCATCGTGTGCCAATGGTCGCGCAGGCGGCCCGTCGTCAGCCGCAGCGGGAATTCGGACGTCACTTCGTCGGCCGGCGGCCGATAGTCCACGTCGCAAAAGCGGGCGCGGCCGCTGGGCGTGGGGAACACACCATCGGCGTACAGCCGCGCCGTGCCGCGCCCCGCGCGGTAAGGCCATTGCTGCGGCCCGTCGCGGCCCAGGACGCCGTAGTCCAACGCGCTGTAGTCCAGATCGCGCCCCGCGGTCATGCGGGCGTGTTCCGCGAACACCTCGCTTTCATCGCCATACGCGAACCGCGCCGCCTTGTCCGGCGCGATGCGGGCGGCCAGCCGCTGCGCCACCGCCTGCGCCAGCCGCCAATCCGGCTGCGCGTCGCCGGGCGGCGTGATGGCTGCCTGCACGCGGCTCACGCGGCGTTCGGAATTTGTCACCGTGCCGGACTTCTCCGGCCACGTCGCGGCGGGCAGCACCAGGTCGGCATAGGCCAGCGTCTCGGTGCCCGCGAACGCCTCTTGCACGATGACGCATTCGGCGCGCGCAAGCGCTGCGCGCACGCGCGCCTGGTCCGGCAGCGACTGCGCGGGGTTGGTTGCCGCGATCCACAGCACCTTGATGTGCCCTTCCAGGACGGCGTCGAACATGTCCAGCGCCGTCGTGCCCGGCGCGTCGGGCAACTTGTCCACGCCCCACAGCGCGGCCACGTCGGCGCGGTCCAAGGCACTTCCCGGGTCCCGATGGCCCGGCAGCAAGGTGGCCATGCCACCGGCCTCGCGGCCGCCCATCGCATTGGGCTGGCCCGTCAGGGAAAACGGGCCCGCGCCCGGCTTGCCGATCTGGCCCGTCGCCAGATGCAGATGGATCAACGCGGCGTTCTTGTCGGTGCCGCTGGTGGACTGGTTCAGCCCCATCGTGTACAGGGACAGCGCCGCCTGCGCGCCGCCGAACCAGCGGGCCGCCTGGATGATGTCCTGCGCGGGCACGCCGCAAATGCGCTGCGCCGCTTGCGGCGGATACGCGTCCACGCGCGCCCGCAACGCCTCGAAGCCTTCGGTGTGGCGTTGGATGTAGTCGGTGTCGATCAGGCCTTCGCGCACCATGACATGCAGTATGGCGAGAAACAGGGCCACGTCGGTGCCCGGCGCGATCGCCAGATGCAGGTCCGCGAACGCGGCCGTGTCCGTGCGCCGGGGGTCCACCGCGATCACCTTCATGCCCGGGCGGCGCGCCCGCGCCGCCTCCAGGCGGCGGAACAGCACGGGGTGCGCGTAAGCCATGTTGGAGCCGGCGATCAGCACGGTATCCGCCAGTTCCAGGTCTTCATAGCAGGCGGGCGGCGCGTCCGCGCCCAGCGTGCGCTTGTAGCCCGACACCGCGCTGGACATGCACAGGCGGGAATTGGTGTCGATATTGTTGGTGCCGGCCAGCGCACGCGCCAGCTTGTTGAAGACGGCGTAGTCCTCGGTCAGCAACTGGCCCGACAGGTAGAAACCCACCGCGTCGGGGCCATGCGACCGGATCACGCGGGCCAGCGTCTCGGCCGCGATATCCAGCGCCTGCCCCAGCCCGATGTCCCGCATCGGCTGGCCGCGCGCCTCGCGCCATTGCGCCGACAGTACGCGCGCGCCGTCGCGGCGTACCGTGTCGCCCAGCGCCAACCCCTTGCTGCACAGCTTTCCGTGGTTGGCGGGATGCGTCGGGTCGCCCTCGACGCGCAGCACGGCGCCATCCCGCACGTGGACGCGTACGCCGCAGCCCGTGCCACAATAACAGCACACCGACGCCACGGCGCGCCCTTCGCTCACGTCGGCGATGGGAATCCGCGCGATTGACGGCATGTTCATCCGCCTATCCCCCCGCCAGACTTTCGCCTGCCATCAAGCGGTCCCGCAGGGCGCCGATTTCCTGCCCGTCCCGGATCAGCCGCATATACCAGGCGCCGTCCGCCGTGTCGCCGTACAGGCAGACGCCCACCAGCTTATTGCCACGAATCACCAGCTTCTTGTAGACGCCGTCCAGCGCGTCGCACAACGTGATGCTCTCCGCTTGCCCGCCGCCCGCGAAGTCCCCGGCTGAAAACAGATCGATGCCGGTGACCTTCAATTTGGCCGAGGTCACGCTGCCCTCGTAGCGGCCGATGCCATGCAGGGCCAGATGGTTGGCCGCCACCTTGGCCTGTTCGAACAAGGGCGCGACCAGCCCGTAGGCCGTGCCGCGATGGCTGACGCATTCGCCGACCGCATAGATGCGCGGATCGTAAGTCTGCAAGGTATCGGTCACCACCACGCCCCGGTCCACATGCAGCCCGCAGCGTTCGGCCAGTTCCGTGTTGGGACGCACGCCCGCGGCCATCACCACCAGGTCCGCCGGAATCTCCTGGCCATCGGCAAAGCGCAGCGCGCGCACCCGCCCGTCGTCGCCCGCCAGGATCGCCTGCGTCTGGCGTCCCAGCAGGAATGTCAGGCCGCGCGCCTCCAGGCTCTTCTGCAACATCGCGGAGGCCTCGCCGTCCAACTGGCGGTCCAGCAGCGCGTGGCCCAGATGCACGACCGACACGTCCATGCCGCGCGCGGCCAATCCGTTGGCGGCCTCCAGGCCCAGCAGGCCGCCGCCGACCACCACGGCGTGGCGATAGCGCGACGACGCTTCGATCATCCGGTTCACATCGCCGATATCGCGAAAGGCGACCACGCCGTCCAGATCGTTGCCCGGCACGGGCAGGATGAACGGGTTCGAGCCGGTGGCCAGCAGCAGCCGGTCATAAGGCGCTTCGGTGCCGTCATCGGCCTGCGCGACGCGGCGCAGGCGGTCCACCCGCGTCACCTTGCGGTTGCGCAACAGCCGTATGCCGTAGCGGGCATACCAATCCTCGTCGTTCAGCACGATATCCTGCAGCGTCCGTTCGCCGGTCAGCACCGGCGACAGCAGGATCCGGTTGTAGTTAGTGTGGGGCTCGGCGCCGAACACCGTGATGTCGTACAGGTCGGGCGCCAGCGCCAGCAGTTCCTCCACCGTGCGGATGCCCGCCATGCCGTTGCCCACCACCACCAGTTTCTGCTTCGTGCCCATGAGAATCCCCGTGGCCGGCGTTCAGGCCACGGCGCGGGTCGCGACGGCCGCAGCCTCGCTCTCGACCTCCCTCTCCGAACCGGTCGCGTCCAGGACCGCATTGGCCTGCGCCGCCGCCTGCGAGCGCTCGGGATTGCCGTGGCGGCGGTGCAGGAAATCCACCACTGACGCGCGGCATTCCAGATAGGTGGCGTCATTGGTCAACCGCACGCGATCGCGCGGACGCGCCAGCGGCACGGGCAGGATCTCGCCGATGGTCGCGGCCGGACCGTTGGTCAGCATGACGATGCGGTCGGACAGCAGCACGGCCTCGTCCACGTCATGCGTGACCATGATGGCCGTGGTGCGGGTCTTGGCCACGATCTTCAGCAATTCGTCCTGCAGATGCGCCCGCGTCAACGCGTCCAACGCGCCGAACGGCTCGTCCATCAGCAGCACGCCCGGTTCGATCGCCAGCGCCCGGGCAATGCCCACGCGCTGCTTCATGCCGCCGGAGATCTCGCGCGGCAGCTTGTTCTGCGCCGGCAGCAACCCCACCAGCTCCAGCGCGGCGCGCGTGCGCTCGGCCAGTTGCGGACGCTTTTCCTTGCCTCCGAAGACGCGCTCGACGGCCAGGTACACGTTCTGGAAGCAGGTCAGCCACGGCAGCAGCGAATGGTTCTGGAACACGACCGCCCGGTCCGGTCCCGGGCCGGTGATTTCGCGTTCGGCGCAAAGCAGCACGCCGCTGGTCGGACGCGTCAGCCCGGCGATCAGGTTCAACAAGGTGGACTTGCCGCAACCCGAATGGCCGATCAGCGTGATGAACTCGCCTTGGTCCACCGTCAGGTCGATGTCGCGCAGCGCCACGAAAGCGCCTTTGCGGGTGGTGAACGTCTGGCCCACGCGTTCGATGCGTACGAATTTCTTCATGGCGCTATTCCTCGGTGTAGGTGAATCGGCGGGCCAGCGCGACCAGCAGGGTTTCCAGCAGCAGCCCCACGATGCCGATCACGAAGATGGCGATGACGATGTGCTCGACCTTCAGGTTGTTCCACTCGTCCCACAGCCAAAAGCCGATGCCCGTGCCGCCGGTCAGCATTTCGGCCGCCACGATCACCAGCCACGCCGTGCCGATGGACAGGCGCACCCCGGTCAGCATGTAAGGCAGCACCGCCGGCAGCAGCACCTTGGTCGTGACCTTCCATTCCGACAGGTTCAGCACCCGCGCCACGTTCAGGTAGTCCTGCGGCACGCGCGACACGCCCACTGCGGTGTTGATGATCATCGGCCAGATCGAACAGATGAAGATGGCCCAGATCGCGGCCGGGTTGGCCGCCTTGAAAAGCAGCAGCCCCAGCGGCAGCCAGGCCAGCGGCGACACTGGCCTCAGCAGACTCACGATGGGCGAGAACATGGCGTTGATCGCGGCGTACCGGCCGATGGCGAACCCGACCGGGATGCCGATCACCGCGGCCAGCCCGAAGCCGATCGCCACGCGTTCCAGCGACGCCAGCAGGTTCCAACCGATTCCCTTGTCGTTGGGGCCGTTGTCATAGAATGGATCCGAAAACAATTCCACGGCTGCATGCCAGGTGACGCCCGGCGTCGGGATCTCCGGAATACGCATGGCCACCACCTGCCACACCAGCACGAACAGCGCGAAACCGGCCACCGGGCCCGCCAAGGCCTTCAGTACCGATTCCAGCCTCTCGCGCCCGGCGGCGAATATCGCGTCGGCGCGACCCACATTCGTTACGGTAGACATTGCATGCCCCTTTATTTCCGTGTCGGCGCTCAGGCCTTGACCTTGAACCCGTCGGCATAAGCCGCGGGGTTGCTGCCGTCCCACGCCACGCCGTCGATCAACGTCGAGCGGCGCGTCTCGCTGGCGGGCAACGCCACGCCAGCGGCCGACGCGGCCTGCTTGTAGAGTTCGATGCGGTTGATCTGCGTGGCCACCGCCAGATAGTCGGGATGCTCTTTCAACAGGCCCCAGCGCTTGTGCTGCGTCAGGAACCACATGCCGTCGCTCAGATACGGGAAGTTGGCTGCGCCGTCGGCATAGAAGCGCATCGCGTGCGCGTCGGTCCACGACTTGCCCAAGCCGTCGTCGTAGCGGCCCTGCATGCGGTCCACGATGCCGCTGGCGTCCGTGTTGACATAGGATTTGGCGGCGATGGTTTCAGCCGTCTTCTGGCGGTTGGCCGGCGACGCGTCGATCCATTTCCCGGCCTCAAGGATGGCCGCGGTAACGGCGCGCGCCGTGTTCGGATGGCGCGACACGAATTCCGCGCTGGTGCCCAGCACCTTTTCAGGGTGGTCCTGCCAGATGCCTTGCGTGGTCACGGCGGTGTAGCCGATCTTGTCCATGATGGCGCGCGCCCCCCAGGGTTCGCCCACGCAGAAGCCGTCCATGTTGCCCACACGCATGTTCGCCACCATCTGGGGCGGCGGCACCGTGATGACCTTGGCGTCCTTCATCGGGTTGATACCGTAGGCCGCCAGCCAGTAATACAGCCACATGGCGTGCGTGCCGGTCGGGAAGGTTTGCGCAAAGGTGTATTCGCGCTTGTCGGCCGCCATCAGCTTCGCCAGCGATTCGCCGTCGCGCGCGCCGGCCTGCAGCAGCTTGTTCGACAGCGTGATCGCCTGGCCGTTCTGGTTCAGGTTCATCAGAACGGCCATGTCCTTCTTTGGCCCGCCGACGCCCAGGTGCACGCCGTAGACCAGCCCGTACAGCACGTGCGCCATGTCCAGCTCGCCGTTCATGAGCTTGTCGCGCACCGCCGCCCACGAGGCCTCCTTCGACGGCGTGATCGTCACCCCATGCTTCTTGTCGATGCCCAGCACCGAGGCCATCACGACCGACGCGCAATCCGTCAGCGGGATGAAGCCGATCTTCACCTCGGTCTTCTCTGGCGCGTCGGTGCCCGCCGCCCAGGCGCCTGCGCGCACCAGCGGATCGACCAGCGACAACAGGCTGGCGCCCGCCACGGCGCGCGCCGTTCCGCTCAACCATTTGCGGCGGCCGGCGTCGGCGGTCTGGTCCGCGCCGGCGGCGGGGCGGGCAGAGGGGCTACGTGTCACTGGCGTCATGCATGGCTCCTGGCAAAAAAAAACGTCCCGCGCGCCATGGAACCCAGTCCATTGGCGCTGCGGAACGTCGTTGTTCCTTGCCGCGAATTGCGGCGCGTTGCATCGGGCGACCGCCGTTGGTCCCCGTTACCTCTTAAGCAAGCATCGTGCCAGGCGGCCGGCTTGTCTGCCGGATGCGCCCGCGCCCTACGCCAATGCTGGCTTTGCGCCTGACCCGCACGTTGCCCGCCTGCGCCCGCGCCCCCACCTCGAACCAAGTTGGTGCATGCGTCGATGCGGCGGCGCACCATGCCTGTGCGGCGCGCGCCCTGGCGCTGTGCCCCGCCGCGCCGCCCCGCGGGCCAGCCGGATGGCACGGAACTTGCATCAACGGAAGCATACGGGGGGTCTCATGCTCAAGGTGATGTTGCTGAACGATGGCGAAGGGCGCGCGGCGTCGCTGCGGCAGACGCTTGCTGCGGCGGGCGTGCGCATCGTGTCGGAAGTGGCGCCGGGCATGGACCTGGCCGCCGCCATCGCGCAGGCAGCGCCCGACGTGGTGTTGATCGACAGCGACGCCCCCGGGCGCGACACACTGGAAAACGTCTGCGTGGCCAGCGAGCACAGCGACCGCCCGGTTGTGATGTTCACCGACAACGGCAACCGCGACACCATCCGCACCGCGCTGCGAGCCGGCGTCGCGGCCTACGTGGTGGGCGACGTGCCGGCCGCCCGCATCGAACCGTTGCTGACGGTGGCGATCGAACGCTTCGCCATGGAGAAGTCGCGGCGCGAAGAACTGCGCGAGGCGCAAATGCGCCTGGCCGACCGCCAGTGGGTGGAAAAGGCCAAGGGGATCCTGATGAAGGCGCGCGCCATCCCCGAGGACGAAGCGCACCGCCTGTTGCGCGAACGCGCCATGCAGAGCCAGAAGCGCTTGGGCGAGGTCGCCCGGGAGGTCGTCGAAATGAGCCAATGGCTGGGCAAAGCCTAGCCACATGATTTTTAGCTATATGGATTCAAGAAATCAAAAGTTGTGGGGATGAAACCCGCTCCCTATGATCAGTTGATATTTTGCCGGGTACGCCCGGGGCGGGCATTTGATGAAGCTTTTCCCGATTTTTGCCGACTTGAAAGGCCGGCTGGTGCTGGTAGTGGGCGGTGGCGCCGTGGCCGAGCGCAAGACGCTCACCCTGCTGGAAGCCGCCGCCGACGTCGTCGTCGGCGCGCCGGAATTGACGCCGGCCCTGGCCGCGCTGGCCGCGCAAGGCCGCATCCGCCATCTGGCCGGCCGTTTTGATCCCGCCTGGCTGGACGAGGTCTGGCTGGTGGTCGCCGCCACCGACGACCGCGCCGCCAACGCCGCCGTGTCCGACGCCGCCGGCGCCCGCCGCATCTTCACCAACGTGGTGGACGATCCCGAACTGTCGTCCTTCCAGGTGCCCTCCATCGTGGACCGGTCGCCCGTCATCGTGGCCATCTCGTCGTCCGGCGTGGCGCCGGTGCTGGCGCGCCGCATCCGCGAACGCATCGAGTCCCTGTTCGACCACACGCTGGGCCAGTTGGCCGGCCTGGCCGCCACCTACCGCAAGCGCATCCGGGCCAGCCATCCCGACCTGGGCGCGCGCCGCCGCTTCTACGACTGGCTGCTGGACGGCCCCGTGGCCGGCTTCCTGCGCCAGCAGCAGCCCACGCGGGCTGAAGCCGCGTTGGCCGACGCGCTGGCCGCACCGCTGGCGCCCGCCGAAGGCAGCGTGGTGCTGGTGGGAGCCGGCCCCGGCGACCCCGGCCTGCTGACGCTTAAGGCGTTGCGCGCGCTGAACGAAGCCGACGTGATCCTGTATGACCGTCTGGTCAGCGACGACGTCATGTCGCTGGCGCGCCGCGACGCCGACCGCGTGCCGGTGGGCAAGCTGCCCGGCGAAAACCACCACGCCACCCAGGCGCGCATCCACGCGCTGCTGGTCGAGCATGCGCGGGCGGGCCGCCGCGTGGTGCGCCTGAAAGGCGGCGACGCGTTCATTTTCGGACGTGGCGGTGAAGAACTGGAATATCTGCGCGCGCATGGCGTGCGCTATGAAGTGGTGCCCGGCATCACGGCCGCGCTGGCCTGTGCGGCCTATGCCGGCATCCCGCTGACGCATCGCGAGCATGCGCAATCGGTGCGGCTGATCACGGCGCATTGCCGCGAAGACGAAGACAATCTGGACTGGCCCGCGCTGGCGCGCGAGCGGCAGACGCTGGCGTTCTATATGGGAGTGGGCCAGCTGGAATTGCTGACCCGCCGCCTGCTGCACCATGGCCGGTCGGCCCAGACGCCGTTCGCGCTGATCGAAAATGGCAGCCGGCCCGAACAGCGCGTGCTGTCGGGCACGCTGGAAGAACTGCCCCGACTGGCCGTCGCGCATGGCATCCGGTCGCCCGCCCTGCTGATCGTGGGCGAAGTCGCCGGCCTGGCGCCGCAATTGCAGTGGTTCGGCCAGCATATCGATGGCCGGCCGCAGCGGCTGGCGGCGTAATGGATTCCCGCGTAACGGGCGGCACGCTACCCGTTACGCCGTCAGCATCATTCCGTCTTCTGGGTCGTGCCGAAGATCCGGTCGCCCGCATCGCCCAGGCCCGGCATGATGTAGCCATGCTCGTTCAAGCCGTCATCGATGGACGCCGTGTAGATATGCACGTCCGGGTGCTTGGCCAGCACGGCGTCGATGCCGACGGGCGCGGCCACCAGGACCAGCGCGCGGATTTCCTTGCAGCCGGCGCGCTTGAGCAGGTCGATGGCGGCAACCATCGAACCGCCGGTCGCCAGCATCGGATCGACGATCAGCGCTAGGCGCTGGTCCAGCTCGCCGACCAGGCGTTCCAGATACGTATGCGCTTCCAGCGTCTCTTCGTTGCGGGCCACGCCCACCACGCTGACCTTGGCGCCCGGAATCAGGCTGAGCACGCCATCCAGCATGCCGATGCCGGCGCGCAGGATGGGCACCACGGTGACTTTTTTGCCGGCAATCTTCTCGACCTGGACCTCGCCACACCAGCCTTGCACGGTGGTCGGCGCCAGCGGCAGGTCTTTGGACGCTTCGTAGGTCAGCAGCGCGCCCACTTCCTGCGACAACTCTCGGAAGCTCTTGGTGCTGAGGTCGGCGCGACGCATGATCCCGAGCTTATGGCGGATCAACGGATGGCGGATTTCGTGCACAGGCATGTGCGTAACACTCCAGAATATTGAAAAGACGGGGTTTTTCGCCTCAGGCGCGACCGGAACGGCGCAACGCTTGCGTTGCCCGCTTTGGGGGCCACTCCCGAGGATCGTAATCGGTTTAGAAAGAAAATGGCCTATTGGTCTGCAAGCCAGGCAATCAACGCGTCGTCGAAGGCGCGGACGGCGCCCGCCTGCTCATGGTTGACGATGCTGACCACCACATAGCGCTTGCCGCTGGCGCCCAGCACATAGCCGGCGATCGAGCGCACGTCGCGCAACGATCCGGTCTTCAGGTGGGCCATGCCCAGCGTGCCGTCGCCCTTCAGGCGGCGGCGCACGGTGCCGTCCACCCCGGCGATCGCGAAGGATGAGATGTACTCCGGCATGACCGGCGAATTCCAGGCCACCGTCAGCATCGACGCCAGGCTGTCGGCCGACACCCGGGCCTCGCGCGACAAGCCGGCGCCGTTGTCGATGACCAGTTCAGGCATGTCCAGCCCCTGCTTGGCCAGCAGCCCCTTGGCCACGGCCTCGCTGCTGGTCACGGTGGCCGGCCGGCGGCCCTTTTCCGCACCCAGGGTCAGCAGCAGCGTGCGCGCCATGACGTTGTTGCTGCGCTTGTTGATCTGGCGGATCACCTCGGCCAGGGTGGGGGAATCGTGCGAGGCCAGCACGACGGCGTCCGCCGGCACCATCCCGGACCGAACTTGTCCCTTGAACGTGCCGCCCAGCTCTTTCCAGAGCATGCGGAAGATTTCGGTGGCGTAGTCGGGCTGCGACAGGGCCAGGCGGTACAGGCTGAATTCCCCGCACGAGCCGGCCACCTTGCCGCCCACGCGGATCGTCACGCCCTGCTGGGTGATCAGCGGTTCGGTCGTCACGACCGGGGGGCCCGGGCAGCGGACGTCGCTCCATTCCACATTGCCCTCGATCTTCAGGCCGGGCAGCGGCGGATCGATCAACGGCACCCACTTGTGGGCGGCGGCGTCCGGCGTGAACAACAGGCGCAGCGCGCCGAAACCCACCATCAGGGCGTCGGGGCTGGCGTTGTAGGCCCGGTCCGGGGCGCCGTCGAAGGCGCCGGGGTCGGTGGCGACCTGGCCGAAGATGCTGCGGTCGATGACCAGGTCGTTGATCTGCTTGACCCCGCGCAAGCGCAGCTCGCGCAGCAGGGCCCACAGGTCCTGCATCAGAAATTGGGGATCGCCCCCGGCGCGCAGGTACAGCGGGCCGGCCAGCACGCCCTTGGCGTCCGGCCGCGCGCCCGGCGCCGTCATGAATTCGGTGCGCCAGACGTAGTTCGGACCCAGTTCGGACAGCGCCGCCCAGGTCGTGACCAGTTTCATCACCGATGCCGGGTTGCGCGATTCCTTGGCGTTCAGCGCCACCATGCGCTGCCCGCCCAATTCTTGCACCACCAGCGACAGCGAACTGTCGGGCAGCTTGCTGGCCTTCCAGGCGTTCATCACATTGGGCGGCAGGCCCTGGACCTGCGCGCAGGCGGTGCCCGCCGACAGGGTCAGCAGCCCGCCGGCCAGCCATTGCCTCAGCCCGCCCACCCGCTTTTTCGCTTGTCCCGTCATGCTGCGTCCACCCGGTTGCTAGTCCTGCAAAACCGAGAGCATACAAAACCTGGGACGGTTGCGGGCGGAAGAGGCCCGCCCGCCACGCGCTTTACTGCAGCCGCCACTTGCCGGAGGCCACCGTCGCCATCACCAGCGCCCGTTCGTCCAGCCCGTTGTGGTCGGTCGGGCTCATGCTGACCACGCCGGTCGCCGTGGGCAGGTTCTTGACGTTTTCCAGCGCGTCGCGCAGCGCCGCCCGGAATTCGGGCGTGCCGGGCTTGGCGGTCTTCAGAGCCACGGGAATGGCCTGTTGCAGCAGCAGGCCCACATCCCAGGTGTAGGCGGCAAAGAGCGACACGCTGCCCGCGCCGTTGGCGGCCTCGTACTTCTTGGCGAACCCCTGGGCCGTGGCTTTGACGGGATTGTTGTCGGGCAGCAGGTCGGCCACCATCACCGGCCCCACCGGCACCCACGCCCCCTCGCACGCCGCGCCGCACACCCGCAGGAAGTCGTTATTGGCCACCCCGTGGTTGAAATAGATCTTGCCCTTGAAACCCCGTTCGCGCAGGTCGCGGGCCGGCATGGCGGCCGGCGTGCCGGAGGCGCCGACCACGACGGCATCGGGCGCCGCGCCGATCAGTTTCAGGGTTTGGGCCACGGCGGACGTGTCGGTCGGCGCGAAGCTTTCCTTGCCGACGACCTCGATGCCGTGCTTCTTGGCGGCTTTCTCGATTTCCACCCAGAACGTCTCGCCCAGGGCGTTGTTGAACCCCACGAAGGCCAGCTTCTTCACGCCGTTGGCGGCGGCGTGCCTGGCGATGCCTTCGGCCATCAGCGAATCCGAGTGCGGCGTCTTGAACACCCAGCGCCGCTTGTCGTCCACCGGCTCGATCAGCCGGGCCGACGAGGCCAGCGTGATCACCGGCGTGGCGCCCGTCGCCACGGTGTCCAGCATGGCCATCGTGTTGGGCGTGGTGGTGGATCCGATGATCAGGTCGACCTTGTTCTCGGAAATCAGTTTGTGGGAATTGCTGACGGCCCGGGTGGTGTCCGAGGCGTCGTCCAGCACCACGTATTCGACCTTCATGCCGCCTATCTCGGTGGGCAGCAGGCTGATGGTGTTGCGCTCCGGGATGCCCAGCGACGCCTGCGGGCCGGTCGTGGACAGGGTGGCGCCGATCTTCACTTGCGCCAGCGCGGGCGCGGCGCCCGTAGCCAGCAAAGCCGCCAGGGCGGCGGCCATCAGGGTGCGACGAGGGGTCATGCGGTTGTCTCCTTGGGTACGCGGATATCGTTTTTCGCATTGCGCCGATCCGCTACGGCGTAGAACGCAGTTATACGGCGGGAAGCGGCGTTTCGCCACGGTTCCGCCCCTATTAGCCGTCCCATTTACAATATCGGGTTGCCCCGAGCCGGCCTGGCCGGCGCGGCCCGCGGTTTTTGCCGGGCCGCCCCCTCTGACAGACAGATACCCGCGTGACCCAGTCCCTGACCGTTTCCGATTTCAATTACGAGCTGCCGCCCGAACTCATCGCGCAGACGCCCGCCGCCGAACGCACAGGCAGCCGCCTGCTGCACCTGGACGGCGCCAGCCAGCTGCACGACCGCCAGTTCGCCGATCTGGCCGGCCTGCTTCGCGCAGGCGACCTGCTCGTCTTCAACGACACCCGCGTCATCAAGGCCCGCCTGCCCGGCCACAAGATCACCGGCGGCAAGATCGAGGTCCTGGTCGAACGCATCACCGAGACCGACCGCGTCCTGGCCCATGTGCGCGCCAGCAAGTCGCCCGGCCCCGGCATGGTGCTGCGCCTGGCCGACGCCTTCGACGCCACGGTCCTGGGCCGCGAGGGCGAACTGTTCGACATCCGCTTCCCCGGCCCGGTGCTGGACCTGCTGGATGCCCATGGCGCCACGCCGCTTCCGCCCTACATCACGCACGCGGCCGACGCCGGCGACGACGACCGCTATCAGACGGTCTACGCCCGCGAACCCGGCGCCGTGGCGGCCCCCACCGCCGGCCTGCACTTCGACCAGGCCACGCTGGACCGCCTGGACGGACTGGGCGTGGCGCGCGCCTTCGTCACGCTGCACGTGGGCGCGGGCACGTTCCAGCCGGTGCGCGTGGATAACCTGGCCGACCACATCATGCACGCCGAGTGGTTCACGGTGCCGCAAGCCACGGTGGACGCCATCGCCGCCGCCCGCGCCCGCGGCGGCCGCGTGATCGCCGTCGGCACCACCAGCGTGCGCGCCCTGGAATCCGCCGCCGCCCAGACCGAAGGCCGCACGGCCCCCGGACTGCCGTTGGCCGCCGCCCAGGGCGACACCCGCCTGTTCATCACCCCTGGCTACCGATACCGCGTCGTGGACGCGCTGGTCACCAACTTCCACCTTCCCCAGTCGACCTTGCTGATGCTGGTGTCGGCGCTGGCCGGCGTCGAGCCGATCCGCCGCGCCTACGCCCACGCGGTGGCCCAGCGCTACCGCTTCTTCAGCTATGGCGACGCCATGTTCATCGAATCCCCTGCCCCATGACCGGACTGAACTTCGAACTGCTCGCCACTGACGGCGGCGCCCGCCGCGGCCGCATCACGCTGAACCACGGCGTGGTCGAAACTCCCATCTTCATGCCTGTCGGCACCTACGGCAGCGTGAAGGCCATGATGCCGCACGAGCTGAAAGAGATCGGCTCGCAGATCGTGCTGGGCAACACGTTCCACCTGTGGCTGCGCCCGGGCACGGAAATCATGGAAAAGCACGGCGGCCTGCATGGCTTCATGCAGTGGGACAAGCCGATCCTGACCGATTCCGGCGGTTTCCAGGTGTTCAGCCTGCAAGGCATGCGCAAGATCACCGAGGAAGGCGTGAAATTCGCCTCCCCGATCGACGGCGCGCGCCTGTTCCTGACGCCGGAAGAGTCCATGCGCATCCAGCGCTCGCTGAATTCCGACATCGTCATGGTGTTCGACGAATGCACGCCCTATGAGATCGACGGGCGCCCCGCCACGGTAGAGGAAGCCGCCCGCTCGATGCGCATGTCGCTGCGCTGGGCGCGCCGCTCGCGCGACGAATTCGACCGGCTGGGCAATCCCAACGCCCTGTTCGGCATCGTCCAGGGCGGCATGTACGAATCGCTGCGCGACGAATCCCTGGCCGGCCTGCAAGACATCGGCTTCCATGGCTACGCCATCGGCGGCCTGTCGGTGGGCGAGCCCAAGGAAGACATGATGCGCATCCTGGCGCACGTGACGCCCAAGCTGCCGGCCCAGGCGCCCCGCTACCTGATGGGCGTGGGCACGCCGGAGGACCTGGTCGAAGGCGTCTCCCGCGGCGTGGACATGTTCGACTGCGTCATGCCGACCCGCAACGCCCGCAACGGGTGGCTGTTCACCCGCTTCGGCGACGTCAAGATCCGCAACGCCAAGTACCGCGACGACACCCGCCCGCTGGATCCGAGCTGCTCATGCCACACCTGCGCCAATTTCTCGCGCGCCTACCTGCACCACCTGCAACGGGCCAACGAGATCACCGGCGCACGGCTCAATACGCTGCATAACCTGCATTTCTACCTGACCATCATGAAGGAAATGCGCGAAGCCATCGCCGAGGGCCGCTTCGACGCCTGGCGGGCGCAATTCGCCGCCGACCGCGCCCGCGGCATCGAGTAATCCGGCAAGGTAAAAGGGCCTCTTCCGGAGGCAGCAAGCGGGCGGAACATGCGCAGCTTGGGGGCCTTTTTTTAGAGAGGGCCTTTTCTATCGGGGATTCGCCCCCATAGATTGGGATCCCTCCCTAGTGAAAGGCCAGCAATAAGATAGATACAATAGTCGGCTTGCCCTATCCATGGCTCGCGCGGGGATGGGCGCATAAAAACACAGCTAAAGTATGGCCATGACCCGCATGCCCCGCCAGGAACCGTCGTTACATAGGCAGTCCTGGCATATAAAACCAGGGAAACAAACCCGGGAATGGCCAGCCAAAGCAACAAACAACCCAAACAGACTTAAACGCAGGAGAATTCAATGTCCGTTATCGATACCGCCAGCCTCGTCGTGGCCCAAGCCGCCCCTGAAGGCAATGCGCTGATGGGCATGCTGCCCATCATCCTGATGTTCGTGATCCTCTATTTCCTGATGATCCGTCCCCAGATGAAGCGCCAAAAAGAGCACCGTAACCTGATCGCCGCCCTGGCCAAGGGCGACGAAGTGGTTACCGCCGGCGGCATGCTTGGCAAGGTCACCAAGGTCAACGACAGCTACGTGACCGTTGAAGTCTCCGAACTGGCCGACAAGCCGGTTGAAGTGATCATGCAGAAGTCGTCGGTTTCGACCGTGCTGCCCAAGGGAACCATCAAGGCCCTGTAAGCGTCCCATAGAGCCCCGTCGGGCTCTTTTGTCCGATGGCGCCTGCCGCCGCCCGCTGCGCTAGCCGCCCGGGCGGCCCTTTCATCACTCTTACATGAAGTAGCCGGCAATGAACCGCTATCCCCTCTGGAAGTACATTACGGTCCTGATCGCGGTCATCATTGGCCTGCTGTACACGCTTCCCAATTTCTACGGCGAATCCCCTGCCGTCCAGGTTTCCAGCGCCAAGGCCACCATCAAGGTGGACACGGCCATGCTGAGCCGGGTCGAGCAGATCCTCACGGACGCCAAGATCCCCAACGAAGGGGTCTTCTTCGAAACAAACGGCACGCTCGGCACCGTGCGCGCCCGCTTCACGTCGACCGACCTGCAATTGCAGGCCCGCGACCTCATCGACAAATCCCTCAATACCGTCGCCGGCGACCCGCACTACACCGTGGCGCTGAACCTGCTGCCCGCCTCGCCCGCCTGGATGCGCGCGATGGGCTGGTTCGCCCCCAAGCCCATGTACCTGGGCCTGGACTTGCGCGGCGGCGTGCACTTCCTGCTGCAAGTCGACATGCAGGGCGCCCTGACCGCCCGCTACGACTCGCTGGCCGCCGACGTGCGCTCGGTGCTGCGCGACCAGAAGGTCAACGTGGCCGGCGTCGAACGCTCGGGGATGGGCATTGCCGCTACCTTCGCCAACACGGACGACCGCGACCGCGCCATCTCGACCCTGCGCACCCGCCTGCCCGACCTGGAATTCACCGAACGCGAAGAGAACGGCAAGCAGCTGCTGCTGGGCGCCCTGAACCCCGCCGCCGTCCAGCGCGTGCAGGATTCCGCCCTGAAGCAGAACATCAACACCCTGCACAACCGGATCAACGAACTGGGCGTGGCCGAGCCGGTCATCCAGCAGCAAGGCGCGGACCGCATCGTGGTGCAGTTGCCCGGCGTGCAAGACGTGGCCAAGGCCAAGGAACTGCTGGGCCGCACCGCCACGCTGGAAATCCGCATGGTCGACGACACCCCCACCGCGCAAGCCGCGCTGCTGGGCGGCACCGTCCCCTTCGGCCTGGAGCGCTACAACGACCGCGACGGCCGTCCGATCCTGGTGCGCCGCCAGGTCGTCCTGACGGGTGAAAACCTGCAAGACGCCCAACCCGGCCGCGACTCGCAGACCCAGCAGGCCGCCGTGCACCTGACGCTGGACTCCAAGGGCGCCCGCATCTTCCGCGACGTCACCCGCGACAACATCGGCAAGCGCATGGCCATCCTGCTGTTCGAAAACGGCAAGGGCGAAGTGGTCACGGCGCCGGTCATCCGCAGCGAAATCGCGGGCGGCCAAGTGCAGATCTCGGGCAGCATGAGCTCGGAAGAAGCCGCCGACACCGCGCTGCTGCTGCGCGCAGGCGCCTTGGCCGCGCCAATGTCCATCATCGAAGAACGCACCATCGGCCCGAGCCTGGGCGCCGACAACATCTCGAAGGGTTTCCATTCGACGCTGTACGGTTTCCTGGCCATCGCCGTCTTCATCATCCTGTACTACCACCTGTTCGGCGTGTTCTCCACGGTCGGCCTGACCCTGAACGTGCTGCTGCTGCTGGCGCTGTTGTCCATGTTGCAGGCCACGCTCACCCTGCCAGGCATCGCCGCTATCGCGCTGACCCTCGGCATGGCGATTGACTCGAACGTGCTGATCAACGAGCGGATACGGGAAGAGCTGAGAGCGGGCGCCACGCCGCAACAAGCCATCCACCAGGGGTTCGAACGCGCCTGGGGCACGATTCTCGACTCGAACCTCACGACGCTCATCGTCGGCCTGGCGCTGCTGGCCTTCGGTTCGGGCCCGATCCGGGGCTTCGCGGTCGTGCACTGCCTGGGCATCCTGACCTCGATGTTCTCGTCGGTGGTCGGCGTTCGCGCCCTGGCCAACCTGTACTACGGCCGCAAGAAGAAGCTCACCACGATCTCCATCGGCGAAATCTGGAAACCGAAGGCAAACTGAACATAAAGCGGGCGGCGCAAGCCGTCCGCCACAGCAAAGAACCGAAGGCGAAAAATGGAATTTTTCCGGATTCACCGCACTATCCCGTTCATGCGCCACGCGTTGGTGCTGAACATCATCAGTCTCGTCACGTTCATCCTGGCGGTCTTCTTCATCGTGACCCGCGGCTTCCACCTGTCGATCGAGTTCACCGGCGGCACGGTCATGGAAGTCAACTACGCCCAGACGGCGCAGCTTGAGAACGTGCGCGGCGTGGTGTCCAAGCTGGGCTACACCGACTTCCAGGTGCAGAACTTCGGCACCTCGCACGACGTGATGATCCGCCTGCCGCTGCAGGAAGGCCAAACGTCCGCGACCCAGAGCGAAACCGTCATGGCCGCGCTGAAGACCGCCGACGCCGGCGTCGAACTGCGCCGCGTGGAATTCGTCGGTCCGCAGGTCGGTCAGGAACTGCTGCACAACGGCCTGATGGCCCTGCTGGTGGTGGTCATCGGCATCATGGTCTACCTGGGCTTCCGCTTCGAATGGAAGTTCGCCGTCGCCGGCGTGATCGCCAACCTGCACGACGTGGTGATCATCCTGGGCTTCTTCGCCTTCTTCCAGTGGGAATTCTCGCTGTCGGTGCTGGCGGGCGTGCTGGCGGTGCTGGGCTACTCGGTGAACGAATCCGTGGTCATCATGGACCGGATCCGCGAGAACTTCCGCAAGTACCGCAAGGCGGACGTGACGGAAGTCATCAACAGCGCCATCACGCAGACCATCTCGCGGACCATCATCACCCACGGTTCGACGCAGATGATGGTGCTGGCCATGCTGTTCTTCGGCGGCCCCACCCTGCACTACTTCGCCATGGCACTCACCATCGGCATCTGGTTCGGCATCTACTCGTCGGTGTTCGTCGCCGCCGCGCTGGCCATGTGGCTGGGCGTCAAGCGCGAAGACCTGATCAAGCCGGTCAAGAAAGACGGCGAAGAAGGCGAAGTCGCCTGATCCGCCTGAAGCTTCAAACAAAAACCCGTCGCTTGCGACGGGTTTTTTGCTTTCAGCGCACACCGACACCCAAGGCCAGCTTCGGCCTCTACGAATAGTCGCGGCGCCCCCATGCGGCTACTTTGGCGGCTCTTGCCACAAGGCGAATTGACTTATATATCCGAACAGGTATATTTATGGCAGCTGGCGGCCCTAAGGCGCTGTACTGGGAAGGCTCATCCAAGAAAGACTTCAAGGCATTTCCCATCCCTGTTCAAAAAAGCATGGGCATGCGCCTGTATGTCGTCCAGTTAGGCCGATGGCCCAAATCGGCCAAACCCTGGAAAGGCCTCGGTTCCGGCATCTATGAGCTGCTCGAAGACGAACACGGCAACACGTATCGCGCCGTGTATGCACTGCAGATTGGCGATGCCGTCCACATACTGCATGCCTTCCAGAAGAAATCCGCATCAGGGATCAGCACCCCAAAGCCCGACATCGAACTAATACGAAGACGGCTGAAGCAAGTGGTGGCCCGCCACGCCTCGCACAGGAGACCCACATGACACAAACAAGCTCCGGCACCCACAACGTCCTGTACGACCTGGGATTCGAAGACGCCACCGACCTGACCGCGAAAGTCCAGTTGGCCATCAAATTCAACGACCTGATCGAGCAACGCGGCTTGAATCAAACGGAAGTCGCCGCGCTCACGGGCATGACCCAACCCAAGGTGTCGCAGGTCCGTCGCTACAAGTTGCTGAACGTCTCCCTGGAACGGTTGATGCAGGCGCTGGTGTCACTGGACCAGCATGTCGAGATCCGGATTCGCAAAGCGCGCCGATCCGACACCGCCGGCATCTCCGTCTCGGCCTGAACCCGCCACTGTACCGCCCGCCCCTGTCACGGTGTACGGGTACAGCTCCCCCCGGGATTCGCTACCATAGGCCCACCATGAAACTATCCATCGATCATCTCGTCATCGCCGCGGCGGACCTTGCCAGCGGCACGCAATACGTTGCAGACCTCCTGGGCATCGCGCCCCAAGGCGGCGGCGCGCACCCGCGCATGGGCACCCACAACCGCGTGCTGGGCCTGGCCGACGGCATCTACCTGGAAGTAATTGCCATCGATCCCGATGCGCCGCCACCGGAGCGTGCGCGCTGGTTCGGCCTGGACCAAGGCGACGTCCGCGCACGGCTGGAACAGGGCCCCTTCCTGGCACACTGGGCGGCACGGGTCGAAGCGCCGATGGACCTGACCCGCATGCAGGCCGAGCATCCCGAGCGCATCGCGCCCGTCATCCCCATGACCCGCGGCGACCTGCGCTGGCGCTTGACGGTGCCGGACGATGGCAGTCTGCCGGTCTGGCGCGAAGCCGGCCATGCTGCGGGCGATGGCCTCTTGCCCACGCTGATCCAATGGGATGTGGACGCCTACCCCGGCATCAGCCTGCCGCGCCAGCCTCTGAAATTGGTCCGTCTGACGGGCAGCCATCCCCAGGCCGGCTTGCTGCGCCAAGGCCTGACCTGGATGGGCGCCGACACCCTGATCGACCTTGAACAAGGCAGCGGCACACCTCGCCTGTGGGCGCAGATCGATACCCCCCAGGGCGTGAAGACCCTGGCGTGAACACCCCCGATAACAACAACGCGACACCCCAAACCGGAGACCTCCCCATGCCCGCCACCCGCAAACGATTCGACGACGAGCCCTACCTGGGCCAATGCGACGCCACCGTCATCGCCGTCAATCCCGAGGGCATCGAACTGGACGAGACCGTCTGCTACGCGCGCAGTGGCGGCCAGGCGGGCGACAGCGGCACGCTGACGCTCGCGGACGGCCGCGTCCTGACACTGACGGACACCGTCTACGCCGACGACCGCCAGCGCATCCTGCACGTGCTGGACGGCGAAGCGGCCCCGCAAGTGGGCGACCGCGTCACCGTCACCATCGACTGGGAGCGCCGCCATCGGCTGATGCGCCTGCATACCTGTCTGCACTTGCTGGGTTCGCTGGTGCCCGCGCCGGTGACGGGTTGCAGCATCTCGCCCGATTCCGCTCGCATCGATTTCGACCTGCCCGAATCCACGCTGGAAAAAACGGATCTGACCGAGCGCCTGAACGCGTTGATCAACCGCAGCCTCGACGTCGCGGTCAACGGCATCACGCCGGAAGAACTGGCCGCGCAACCCGACCTCGTCCGCACCGTGGGCGCGGCGCCTCCCGCCGGCACCACCAAGATCCGCATCATTGACATCCCGGGCGTGGACCGCCAGCCCTGCGGAGGCACGCATGTGCGCAACACGGCAGAGATCGGCGCCATCGCCGTCACCAAGATCGAAAAGAAAAGCCGCACCAACCGGCGCGTGGTGGTCGCCTTCGCCTGACCCATCCGCCGGCGGTCGCCGCCAAGAAAAAAGGGCCGCGATCGATGAATCGCGGCCCTTTTTTCATTCCGTGCGCGCGCTCACCCCTTTTTCCACCAGCGCCACGGCGCCCGCAGCGGCCATTGGTACTTGCTGCACAGCACGCGAGGGGCCAGCACGTGGCCGACCAGCACGGCGATGCCGGCCGCGGTCATCACGTCGGACAGGTAGTGGTCCAGATTGACCAGCCGGCTCATTGCCACCAGCGCCGCCAGCAGCAGGAAGACCGCGCGCCAGCGCGGGGCCAGGATGCCCAGCACGACGGCCACGGCGAACGCGGCGTAGGTATGGCTGGAGGGAAAGGAATTGAACTGCTGCACGCGGGAGAACGATTCGCCCAGGCCGTAGATGCCTTTTTCGAAGAACAGTTCGGGACGCGCCCGCGCCACCGAGCGTTTCAGCACCAGCACCACCAGCCCGCCCACCGCCATGGTGGACAGCATCAGCAGGCTGCCGCGCGCCATGCTGGCGTAGCTCATGCGCAAGGGGTTGCGCCAACCACGGGCCAGGCCCACCAGGCCCACGACGTAAAAGGCCAGCGCGACGCCGATGTACGGGCCGCTTTCGCCCAATTGACCCACCCATTCGAAGGACTCGTTCACGCCATCGGATACCGACTGCTTGATCCAGATGGCCAGCGGCAGATCCACCCAGCGCGCGCAGGCGGCAGCCAGCACCGCCAGGGCCGCGCCCAGCAACAGCCAGACGGCCAACGAGAACGGATTACGGACTTCGTCCGCTACGGGCAGGCCAGGCGCAGCAGGCGCGGCAGGAGCGACGACCGGAGGCGTCACGGGATTGGGAATCATCGGTACCGCTCAAAGGAAATGAGAAATATTACCGCCCGCTGAAATCCGGCCGGACCGATATCGTAACGGCGGCTGCCCGCCAGACCAAGAAACAATTTTCGCGCAAGGGTTAAAATTCGGCCTTTCCAGCCTATCAGCCCCCGGGATCTACACCCGTCACGGCGACCATCATGCAAGCAACCTCCCTGAAGCGCGACAACGCGCCCGACGGCGGCAACGCCGCTGCCCCCCTCGCAGACGCCCCCGCAGCAAGCCCCGCGGACACCGGCGCCGGCTCTCCCCGAAAGCTGTACATCCGCACCTTCGGCTGCCAGATGAACGAGTACGACTCGGACAAGATGGCCGACGTCCTGCGCGGCGACCAGGGCCTGGAGCTGACCGACAATCCGGAAGAAGCCGACGTCATCCTGTTCAACACCTGTTCGGTGCGCGAGAAGGCGCAGGAAAAAGTCTTCTCGGACCTGGGCCGGGTGCAGCACCTGAAGAAAGCGAATCCGAATCTGGTCATCGGCGTCGGCGGCTGCGTGGCCAGCCAGGAAGGCGCGGCCATCGTCAAGCGCGCGCCGTACGTGGACGTCGTGTTCGGCCCGCAAACGCTGCACCGCCTGCCGGACCTGATCGCGCGCCGCCGCGCCGAAGGCCGCTCGCAGGTGGACATCAGCTTCCCCGAGATCGAAAAATTCGACAACATGCCGCCGCCGCGCGTCGATGGCGCCACGGCGTTCGTGTCCATCATGGAAGGCTGTAGCAAGTATTGCAGCTTCTGCGTCGTGCCTTACACGCGCGGCGAAGAAGTCTCGCGCCCCTTCGAAGACGTGCTGATCGAAGTGGCCGACCTGGCCGACCAGGGCGTGAAAGAAGTGACGCTGCTGGGCCAGAACGTCAACGCCTACCGCGGCAAAATGGAAGACACGGACGAGATCGCCGACTTCGCCATGCTGCTGGAGTACGTGCACGAGATCCCCGGCATCGAACGCATCCGCTACACGACCTCGCATCCCAAGGAAATGACCCAGCGCATGGTGGACGCCTACGCCCGCCTGCCGAAACTGGTGTCGTTCCTGCACCTGCCCGTGCAAGCCGGCAGCGACCGGGTGCTGGCCGGGATGAAGCGCGGCTACACCACGCTGGAATTCAAGTCGGTCGTCCGCCGCCTGCGCGCCGCCCGCCCCGACCTGACCCTGTCGTCCGACTTCATCGTGGGCTTCCCCGGCGAAACCGAAGAAGATTTCGAAAAGACGATGAAGCTGATCGAGGACGTCGGCTTCGACACCTCGTTCTCGTTCGTCTATTCGCGCCGTCCCGGCACGCCCGCGGCCGACCTGGCCGACGACACCCCGCAGGACGTGAAGCTGCGCCGCCTGCAGCGCCTGCAGGCGCTGATCAATGAACAGGCCGCCACCATCGCCCGCAACATGGTCGGCACGCGCCAGCGCCTGCTGGTCGAAGGCCCCTCGCGCCGCGACCCCAACGAACTGATGGGACGCACCGAGAACAACCGCATCGTGAATTTCGCCGCGCCCGCGCGGCTCATCGGACAAATGGTCGACGTCATCATCACCGAAGCGCACACCAATTCGTTGCGCGCACGGGTGGCCGACGTGGACCGCGTTCCCCAAGAGGCCGAATGACCACTCCCCGTTCCCGCGCCCGTCGCAGCATGCCCGCCGTCGTCAACCTGGACGGCGACAACACCCATCTGGCCAACTTGTGCGGCCCGCTGGATGAGAACCTGCGCCAGCTGGCCGACGGCATGGGCGTCAAGCTCTCGCGCCGCGGCAGCCGCGTCACCATAGAAGGCGAACAGGCCGAACTGGCCGGGCGGGTGCTGCGGCGCTTCCACGAACAGGCGGTGCACCGCGCCCTGTCGGTCGACGACATCCAGCTTGGCCTGGTCGAGATCGGCGTGGGGCGGCAGGAAGAGAAGCTCAAGGAAGAGCCGGCGCGCGAGGCGGATCCGCTGCCCGCCCTGGACGACGAAAGCGATGGCATCGCGTTGCGCACCAAGCGCAGCGACCTGCGTCCGCGCACGCCGCGCCAGCGCGACTACCTGAACAATATCCTCAAGCACGACATCACCTTCGGCGTGGGCCCTGCCGGCACGGGCAAGACCTGGCTGGCGGTCGCCTGCGCCATCGACGCGATGGAGCGCGACACCGTCCAGCGCCTGGTGCTGACCCGCCCCGCCGTCGAGGCCGGCGAGCGCCTGGGCTTCCTGCCCGGCGACCTGGCCCAGAAGGTGGACCCCTACCTGCGCCCGCTGTATGACGCGCTTTATGACTTGATGGGCTTCGAGAAGGTCCAGCGCCTGTTCGAAAAGCAGACGATCGAGATCGCCCCGCTGGCCTATATGCGCGGCCGCACGCTGAACCACGCCTTCGTCATCCTGGATGAAGCGCAGAACACCACGCCGGAACAGATGAAGATGTTCTTGACGCGGATCGGCTTCGGCAGCAAGGCAGTCATCACCGGCGACCCGTCGCAGGTGGACCTGCCGCGCGGCCAGGACAGCGGCCTGGCCCATGCGGTCAAGGTGCTGCACGACGTGCAGGGCATCGCCACCACCCGTTTCACCAGCCGCGATGTCGTGCGCCACCCGCTGGTCGCCCGCATCGTCGACGCCTACGACCGCGCCTCCGAAAATGAAGCCTGAGCTGTCCCTGTCCGTCCAATACGGGGTGGAAGACGCCCGCTTGCCCCGCTGGCGCCTGCGCCGGTGGGCTGAGCGCGCCCTGGCGGCGGCCGCGGAAGACGGCCTGGTGGCGTTTTCCGCCGCCGAACTGAGCCTGCGCCTGGTCGGCACGGCCGAAGGACGGCGCCTGAACCGGGATTTCCGCCAGCGCGACTACGCCACCAACGTGCTGACTTTCGAGTACGGCGTCGACCCGCTGGGCGTGGCGCGCGGCGACATCGTCATGTGCGTGCCCGTGCTGGCCCGCGAGGCCCGGGAACAGCGCAAGGCGTTGCTGGACCATGCCGCCCACCTGACCATCCACGGCGTGCTGCATTCGCTGGGCTACGACCACATCAAGGCCCGGGACGCCAAACGCATGGAAGCGCTGGAAACCGCCACGCTGGCGAAGATGGGCATCGCCGACCCGTATCTGGCGGCCGACTAGGCGCCCGCCGCGTCAGCCCTCCGGGCCTACCCCTGGGAAATCCCTGAAAATGGCGCCAAGCAAGGCGTAGATGACGGCGTTTGGCCCCATTTTCATGGCTCAAGTTACAAACGGACGCCCAGTTTCGGTTATGCTGGCCCCTCCATAACTTGTCCTCCCGGACGATGTCTGACCCTTACCCTGCTCCCGAAGCGACCTCTGCTCGCTCAGCCAAACCCGCCACCAAATCCCTTCTAGACCGCCTGCTTTCCCTTGTGCGCCGAGAGCCCGAGGACCGCGAAGGCATCAAGGCCATTCTGGAAGCCGCGCACGACCGCGACCTGCTGGACGCGGAGTCCTACAAGATGATCAAGGGCGCGCTGGCTGTGTCCGAAGGCACCGTCGGCGACATCATGGTTCCGCGTTCGCGCATGGACCTGCTGGACGTCACGCAGCCCATCCCCTATCTCGTGGCCACCGTGATCGAAACCGCCCATTCGCGCTTTCCGGTCTACGAAGGCGACCGCGACAACATCATCGGCATCCTGCTGGCCAAGGATCTGCTGCGCTGCATGCTGGAACCCGGCATCGAAGTGCGCACGCTGGTCCGCCCGGCCGTGTTCATCCCGGAATCCAAGCGCCTGAACGTGCTGCTGCACGAGTTCCGCGCCAGCCGCAACCACCAGGCCATCGTCATCGATGAGCATGGCGGCATTTCCGGCCTGGTCACCATGGAAGACGTGCTGGAGCAGATCGTCGGCGACATCGAAGACGAATTCGACGAAACCGAAGAAGACTCGATCTTCCCGGAAGGCGAAAACCAGTGGCGCGTCCTGGCCGCGACCGATATCTCGCACTTCAACGAGGTGTTCGGTTGCCGCTTGCCCGACGACGAGTACGACAGCGTCGGCGGCTGGATGGGCGGCCAACTGGGCCGCATCCCGCGCCGCGGCGACATCGCCGAATTCGACGGCCTGCGGATGGAAGTGGCGCGCGGCGACGCCCGCCGCGCCATCTGGCTGCGCGTCAAACGCAACACCCCCGACCAAACTTCCCGCCCCGCCGACGACGCATGAGCCGTACCCCGCGCAGCCGACTCCTGCGCGGCGCCGCCGGCTTGATGCTGGCGGGCGCCGTGCACGCCCTGACCTTCGCGCCCGGCCCCTTGCCGGACTGGGCGCTGGCCATCACACAGATCCTGGCGCTGGCCGTCGTCGCACGCGTCACGCTCACGGCGCCGTCGGCCAAGCAGGCGTGGGCGCGCGGCTGGTTGTTCGCCTTCGTCACCTATGCGGTGGGGCTGTACTGGCTCTTCATCAGCATGCATCACTACGGCGATCTGGCCGCGCCGTTGGCGGTGGCCGGCGTATTGGCGCTGTCGGCGTTCCTGGCGCTGTTCCCCGCCACGGCCAGCGCGTTGGCACGCCGCTTCACGCCGCTTGCCAACGACGCCATGCCCTCGCGCATCCTGTCGTCCACGCTGGCCTGGGGCGCGCTGTGGGCCGGCTTCGAATGGCTGCGGGCCGTGCTGCTGACCGGCTTCCCGTGGTTGAACATCGGGTACGCGCAGGTCGACAGCCCCATTGCCGGCTGGGCGCCGATCGTGGGCGTTCACGGCATGGCGTTTGTCGCCGCGTTCGTCGCGGCCGCGATCGCCAGCCTGTGGCAACCGTCGCGCAAGAAGGCCATGGACTCGCGTCAGGCGCTGGCGGCCGGCATCGCCATCGCGCTGGCGGCCGCGGGCTGGCCCTTGTCGCGCGTAGATTGGTCCACGCCCACCGGCGATCCCCTGAACGTGCGGCTGGTCCAGGGCAACATCGAGCAATCGCAGAAATTCGACCCCGCCCTGCTGGAACAAAGCCTGGTGCGTCACCTGGAACTGACGGCGCTGCCACCCGCCGCCGGCGTGCCCGCGCCGCAACTGGTGATCCTGCCCGAAACGGTGCTGCCGATCTTCCAGGACCAGTTGGATCCGCGCGCGTGGGACGCCTGGCGCGGCGTGGCCGCCCGGGGCGACATGACCATCGCGATGGGCGTGCCGCTGCACGACCGCGTCAATGGCCGTGACCGCTACACCAACAGCGTGATGGGCTTCGACGGCAATACGCCGGTCGAGCAACTGGTCGCCGGCAGCACCGCCATGCGCTACGACAAGCGCCACCTGGTTCCCTGGGGCGAATACGTGCCGCCGGGATTCCACTGGTTCGTCGACATGCTGAACATCCCGCTGGGCGATTTCGACCGCGGCGCGGAACGCCAGACGCCCTTTGCGATACGCGGTCAGCACGTCGCCTTCAACATCTGCTACGAAGACCTGTTCGGCCCGGACCTGTTGCCGGCGCTGCTGCCCGGCCCCAATGGCGAGCCGGGCGCGACCATTCTGGTCAACGTCAGCAACCTTGGATGGTTCGGCGATTCATGGGCCTTGCGCCAGCACTTGCAGATCGGCCGGTTGCGCACCATGGAGACCGCGCGCCCGATGCTGACGTCCACCAACACCGGCATCACCGCCGCGATCGACGCCAAGGGGCATGTCGCCGCCCAGTTGGCACCGTTGCAAGCGGGCGTGCTGCCGGTTTCCGTGCAGGGCATGACGGGCCTGACGCCCTACGCGCGCTTCGGCGACAAGATCGCACTGGCGCTGGTCGGCCTGGCGTTGATCGCCGCGTTCGGCAGCAGCCGCAAGACGCGCCGCGGCTGACCCCGCCTCAGGCGAACAAGTTGGCGGGCAGCCTGGCGCTGTCCTCCGGCGGGCGCACCGGCCCGGCGCCCGCGCCCGTCAATTCGATCGCCTCCGCGACGGCATCCAGGTCGTCGCTATCCAATTCCAGTTCCGCCGCGCCCAGCAGCCCGTTCACCTGGGCGGCGCTGCGCGCGCCGACGATGGCGCCGGTCACTCCCGGCCATGCCAGCGCCCACGCAGCGGCAACCGCCGCCACTGTTGTGCCGTGGCGTTCGGCAATGGGTTTGAACGCGTCGGCCAACGCCAGATTCCGCGCCAGATTGGGCGGCATGAATTCCGCATGGCGCGCGCGCCAGTCGTCCGCAGGCAAGGCGCGTGCGCGCTCGACGGAAAAGCCGCCGGTCAACAGGCCCGACTGCATCGGGCTGTAGACGATTACGCCGATGTCGTGCGCGGCGCACCACGGGATCAGGTCCGCGCCCGCCGCGCGCTGGACCGCCGAAAATGGCGGCTGCAATGAATCCACCTGGCCCACCGCTTGCGCGTCCTGCAACTGCGCCAGATTGTGGTTCGACAAGCCGATGGCGCCGACCTTGCCCGCCTGCTTCAAGTCCAGCAGTTCCTGCCAGTAGGTCTCGATCGGCGTGTCGTCGCCCGCCGGCCAGTGCATCTGGTAGAGATCGATGCGTTCGACCCCCAAGCGCCGCAGCGAATCGTCGATTTCACGGCGGATGCTGGCGGGCGCCCCCGTGCGCCGAGGCGTCGCCATCGGATTGTCGGCCGACCACGTCAAGCCGCACTTCGTGAAGACATAAGGCCTGTCGCCGGGCGCCATCTGCGCCAGCGCGCGGCGCACGATCTCTTCGGAGTGGCCCAACCCGTACACCGCCGCGGTGTCGATCCAGTTGATGCCCCGGTCCACCGCCAGGCGGATGGCGGCGATGGAATCGGCGTCGTCTTGAGGCCCCCAGCCCACGGCCCAGCCATTGCCGCCGATGGCCCAGGCGCCCAGGCCGATACGCGTAATGGCCATTCCGGTACGCCCCAACGGCCGGGTAGGAAACGAAGTCTGTGTGCTCATGCCTGGATGCCCGTGTGGATGCGACCGCATTTTTTTCACGCGAAAGTCACATGATGGATAAAAAATTCCACCCCCACCATAGCATCCGCACAAGTCTTTGATTTTCTTGGAATCTGCATCAATCACGGCAAACTGGCATCTGGCCGATTCGCGCACAAAATGCGCAGAAAAGCCCATCCACCCCCATTTTTTTTGCCTGTTTTACCGTTTTTGGCGCAAAGCGACTTGCACACCCGATTTTGTTCGTGCATAATCTCGTTTCTTCGCCAACGGCACTAAACAAAACCGGCAACGAACTACGAAAAACGCACTATAAAACGTGTGTTCCAGTCGTAAAACGTGGCAGGAATTGATTAGAAGAACGGGGGTATAGCTCAGCTGGGAGAGCGCTTGCATGGCATGCAAGAGGTCAGCGGTTCGATCCCGCTTACCTCCACCAGTCAACAGCGAAGAACGTAGTTTGCAAGTCCAAGTCCCCTTCGTCTAGAGGCCTAGGACATCACCCTTTCACGGTGAGTACAGGGGTTCGAATCCCCTAGGGGACGCCAGTTTTTCTGGCACGCAGTTTGTAGTAGCAGTAGATATGTGCAGTTGAAGTGACAAAGTAGTTGAGTAAGCCGCTGCGGAGCGGTAGTTCAGTTGGTTAGAATACCGGCCTGTCACGCCGGGGGTCGCGGGTTCGAGCCCCGTCCGCTCCGCCAAAAGCTCTCTCGCTCTGGGTCTTTCAAGAGCTCCGTCTTCGGGGCTTTTTGCTTTTATAGAGTGTGAGACCTTGTTGTCTGTAGTGTGAGACATCAGGGCGCCCTGTGGGGGTATAGCTCAGCTGGGAGAGCGCTTGCATGGCATGCAAGAGGTCAGCGGTTCGATCCCGCTTACCTCCACCAGTATTCAGTACCGTAGTAAAGTTGTTTTGCAGTTCTGTTCAGTTCAGGTCCCCTTCGTCTAGAGGCCTAGGACATCACCCTTTCACGGTGAGTACAGGGGTTCGAATCCCCTAGGGGACGCCAGCTTTTCTGGCATGTAGTACCAAGCTGCCTTGACACCGCAGTGTAGTGATGAAGTCTAAGTAGACCGCTGCGGAGCGGTAGTTCAGTTGGTTAGAATACCGGCCTGTCACGCCGGGGGTCGCGGGTTCGAGCCCCGTCCGCTCCGCCAAGCACTTTGTGCTTGATCGCATGGCAGCACATCGCTGAAGCTCCGGATTCCGGAGCTTTTTTGCTTTTCTGCGTCCGCCGCGCCTTCTTCTCTCCCTCTACCCTCCCCCCGTCTCGAAGACTCGTCCGTTTTGCTCTCTGGACAGCGCCGCCACGTGCCTGCATCCTGTGTGCTCATGCATGCGAACCAAAGAGGCTTACGTGACCGCAAACGCCGCCGCACCCCAAGCGCATCGCCAGCACCTGCAGAACATCATCGCGGGCTTGAATGAAGGCATCATCGTGCTGGAACCGGACGGCGCCATCGCCTGGGCCAACGACAGCGCACTTGCATTGCACGGCGTCGATACGCTTGAAGGACTGGGCGGCACCCCCGCCGGCTACCGCAAGCGCTATGCGCTGACCTACCGCAACCATCACCGCGTGCCCGCCCGCCAGTTTCCGCTGGACCGCCTGGCCGCCGACGAGCCGTTCGACGACCTGCTGCTGGATCTGACCCGCAAAGACGACGAGGAATTCCTGCGCCATATCAGCGCCCGCGGACTGAACCTGGGCAGCGATCACGGCGTGGATTACCGCGTCTTGATCCTGCACGACCAGACCGGACAATTGAATGCCGAACAGCGCTTCGAACGAACCTTCGGCGCGAATCCCGCGCCCGCGCTGATCTGCCGGCTGTCTGATCTGCGCTACGTGAAAGTGAATCAGGGTTTTCTGGAAATGACCGGCTACACGCGCGAGGCGGTGCTGGGCAAATCGGCCTATGAACTGGATGTGCTGGACGGCTGCGAAGACAAAGAGGCTGCCGTCGCCAAATTGAATGAAGGCCAGACGATCCCGCAGCGCGAAGGCATGGTCAAGTGCGCGGACGGCGACACGAAGTTCGTGATCGTCGCGGGCCAGCCGATCGACATGCAGGACGAACCCTGCATGCTGTTCACTTTCATCGACCTTGAAGCCCGCAAGCGCACGGAACTTGCGCTGCGCGAAAGCGAAGAGCGCTTCTCCAAGGCATTCCGCCTGGCGCCCGTGCCGATGGCCGTCTGCGAAGGCGACACGCTGCTGGTGCTGGACATCAACGAGGCGTTCGCGGCGGCCACCGGCGCAGAGCCCGAGGCCAGCGCGGGCAAGGCGCTGACCGACCTGGGCCTGCAACCCTACGAGGGAATGGCGGCCAGCCTGAAGCGCGGAGAAAGCGCGCGCAACCGCGAAGCCACCCTGAGCACGGAAGACGGCGGCAGGCTGGACTGCCTGGTTTCCGCCGAACCCGTGATGATCGGCGGCCAGCATCGCCTGCTGATCGTCATGCAGGACATCACCGAGCGAAAACGCTCCGAGACCGAATTGCTGGCCGCGATCGAAGCGGTGATGCAGGACACGTCGTGGTTCAGCCGGGGCATCATCGAAAAGCTGGCCCAATTGCGCGAACCTGCTCCCGCCACCCGCGACGTGGCCGAACTGGCGCAACTGACCACCCGTGAACGCGAAGTGCTGGGATTGCTGTGCCAGGGCCATGACGACGACGGCATCGCCAAGAGCTTGAAGCTGTCGCGCAACACCGTGCGCAACCACGTGGCCACGATCTACAGCAAGATCGGCGTGCACCGGCGCAGCGCGGCGATCGTCTGGGCGCGCGACCGCGGCATCACCGGCCACGAATCCACCCGCGTGCGGACTAAACCGGGCAAGGAATAGCCCAGCGGTCGAAATTTACAATTAGAAGCAAAATATCCGAGGGTGCGGCGTCAGCGAAGATGACGCCGCGTTAATCCCCGCCAGCCCGCAAAATCCGGCATTTTCATATAAACCCACTCCAATCACCCTGCATTTTCGGCTCCCTGCCCTGCATTGCGCAAACCCTGCGCAGGTTCTTACGATCCGCCGATCCCGTCCTTGCTTTCCGGCAAGCGGCGCGATTTCCGCAAGACCGACAGGAGCCCGTCCATGCAGACCGCCTACATCCCCGTTCCGACGACGTCCAAGCATTTGCCCGCGCCCGCCTGGAGCGCCGCCGATGTCATGGCGCTTTACGAGCTGCCCTTCATGGACCTGGTGCATCGTGCCCAGCAAGTCCACCGCGCCCACTTCGATCCGAACACCATCCAGCTGTCCAGCCTGCTGTCGATCAAGACCGGCGGCTGTCCCGAGGACTGCGCCTATTGCCCGCAGTCCTCGCACTACGACACCGGGCTGGACGCCGACAAGTTGATGCCGCTTGCCGACGTGGTCGCCGCCGCCCGGGCCGCCCAGGCAGGCGGCGCGCAGCGCTTCTGCATGGGCGCCGCGTGGCGCAGCCCGAAGCCGCATCACCTGGACGCCGTGGCCGAGATGGTGGCCGCCGTCAAGGCGCTGGGCCTGGAGACCTGCGTCACGCTGGGCATGCTGCGAGACGGCCAGGCCGAACAGCTGAAAGACGCCGGCCTGGACTACTACAACCACAATCTGGACACGTCGCCCGAGTTCTACGGCAAGATCATTTCCACCCGGACCTACCAGGACCGCCTGGACACGCTGGACCGCGTGCGCGACGCCGGCATCAACGTGTGCTGCGGCGGCATCGTCGGCCTGGGCGAATCACGGCGCGAGCGCGCCGGCCTGATTGCGCAACTGGCCAGCATGGAGCCCTACCCCGAGTCGGTGCCGATCAACAACCTGGTGCAGGTCGAAGGCACGCCGCTTGCCAACGTCGACGCCCTGGATCCGTTCGAGTTCGTACGCACCATCGCAGTGGCGCGCATCACCATGCCGAGCGCCGCCGTGCGCCTGTCGGCCGGCCGCGAAACCATGGACGACGCCTTGCAGGCGCTGTGCTTCATGGCGGGCGCCAACTCCATGTTCTACGGCGACGCGCTGCTGACCACCGCCAATCCGCAGATGGAAGCCGACCAGCGCCTGTTGCAGCGCCTGGGCATGCGGGTCGACGCGTCGCAGCATCACCACCAGCACGCCGAAGGCGCGACGTGCCGCTGACGCCTGGCGTCCTGTATCTGCTGGCCAGCGTCGGGGGCAGCGTCACCGTCGCGGTGCTGTTGAAGCTGGCCCGGCGGTACGCCGTGGACGTGCGCCAGGCCATCGCCGTGAATTACGCGGTGGCCGCCCTGCTTTGCTGGGCCGTGCTGCGCCCGGACCCGTCCACGCTGGTGACGCCGCAAACGCCATGGGCCGTCCTGGCGGCGCTGGGCGTGCTGTTGCCCAGCGTCTTCCTGGCGATGGCCGCCGCCGTGCGCCACGCCGGCATCGTGCGCAGCGACGCCGCGCAGCGCCTGTCCTTGTTCATCCCTTTGCTGGCCGCCTTCCTGCTGTTCGGAGAACCCGTCAGCGGCCGCAAGCTGGCGGCGATCCTGCTGGCCGCCAGCGCGCTGGCCTGCCTGTTACGCCGCCCTGCCGCGGCCGCGCAGTCGCCCGCGGACAACCGGGCCGTCTGGCTCTGGCCGCTTGCGGTCTGGGCAGGCTACGGCGTCATCGACATCCTGTTCAAGCAAGTGGCGCGCGCCGGCACCGCCTTCGCGGGCGGGCTGTTGCTGGCCTTCATGCTGGCGGGCGTGTTGATGCTGGGGGTGCTGCTATGCCTGCGCGTGCGGTGGGAGCGCCGCCATCTGGCGGCGGGCGTGGCGCTGGGCGTGGCCAACTTCGGCAACATCCTGACCTACATCCGCGCCCACCAGTCGCTGCCCGACCACCCGGCCCTGGTGTTCGCCTCGATGAACATGGGCGTGATCACGCTGGGCACGCTGGTCGGCGCGCTGGCTTTCCGTGAACCGTTGACGCGATTGAACCTGCTGGGCATCTCCCTGGCGCTGGCCGCCATCGTGCTGATGGCGCCCTGGTAGGCACGCAGGGTTCAGGTGCCGGTGCGGCGCTCGCGCTTGTCGGCGTCCTCGGCCTGCGGCGAGGCGTCGACGGCCACGGAGTCGACCGCCGCAGCGCCGGCTGCCGCAGCGTCGGCTGCCGCAGCATCGGCTGCCGCAGCATCAACTGCGGAAGGTTCCACTGCCGCGGGTGTGGGCGCCGCCGACGGGTCGGGGTGCACCATTTCCATCGCGATATCATTTTCCGGGTCCACGCGCGGATCCAGCACCGCCGCCGCGGGCGAGCTTTGCAGGGTGTCTGGCATGGGCACGAAGTGCGTCGGCGCCTCGTCCACCTGATGCGCGCCGGTGACGCGCGTGGGGCGTACTTGCCAGACCAGGATCAGGGCGCAGGCCGAAATGAAGACGTAGTACATGCTGGGCCCGGCCAGCGACATCAGCAGGCCGGCCACCATGGGGCCGATACAGGCGCCCACGCCATAAGTCATGAGCAGCACGGCGGACAGGCTGACGCGGCGCTCAGATTCCACGTGGTCGTTGGCGAATGCCGCGCCCAGCGGATACAGCGTGAACTGCAGCACGCCGAAGACGCACGACAAGGCCACCATCGCCCAGTACGGCAACACCAGCCAGCCCCACATCACCGTGGGCAGCAAAACCAGCAGCAAGGCATTGAATCGGATCAGGCCGGCGCGGTTGATGCGGTCGGACAGCCACCCCATCGGCCATTGCGACAACAGGCCGGCCGTGACGGCGGCGGCCACGAAGATCGCCGCCTGGGAGGTGGACAGGCCATGCTTGGCGCCGTAGACGGCCGCCAGGCCATAGAACGCGCCAGACAGGTTCCCCGCCACGAACAGGACCGTCATCGACAGCGGCACGCGGCGCATAAAGAAGCGGATGTCCAGCGGCGCCGGCAAGGGCGTGGGCGGGTGCGAACGCGCCGTGACGGCGATGGGTACCAGGCACAGCACCAGGCACATGGCCACCAGGGTCAACGGGCGCAGGTCCAGCGTGGCGTAGGCGGTCAGCGCCAATTGCCCCAGTACCGTGCCCAGCCCGGACACCACCATGTAGACCGAGAACACCCGGCCGCGCTGGTGGTTTTCAGTCTGCTCGTTCAGCCAGCTTTCGATGACCATGAATTCGGTCACCATCACCACGCCGGAAATGAGGCGGAACACCAGCCACAGCGGCATGGAATCGACCAGCGTCTGCGCCAGGATCATGCTGGTGGCGATGGCCGCACAGGCGACGAACGCCCGGATATGGCCCACGCGGATGATGAGCCTGTGCCCTAGCCGCGCCCCGCACACCAGCCCCAGGTAGTAGCCGGCGATCAACACGCCGATCCACACCTCGCTGACCGACTGCGCGGTCAGGCGCAGGCCCATGTAGGTGTTGAACAGACCCGTGCCGATAAGCATCAGCAAGGTCGCAAAATACAGCGACGAGAAAGAGGAGATGGTGGCGAGCATGGCGTTGGCAACCGCTGCTGGCATTAGCACGGCGGGCGGCAAAGGCAGCCCGCCGCGTTGAGCGGTAAAACAGGAACTTGCGTTAGATCAGGCTTGCGACAACATCGTGGCGGCGTCGCTGACTTCGAACTTTCCAGCGGCTTCCACGTTCAGTTGCTTGACCACGCCGTCGACGATCAGGGCCGAGTAGCGTTGCGAACGCACGCCCATGCCGCGCGCGACGAGGTCCAGTTCCAAGCCCAGTTCCTTGGTCCACAGCGCCGATCCGTCGGCCAGCATGCGGACTTTGCCGTCGGTTTTCTGCTCGCGGCCCCAGGCGCCCATGACGAAGGCGTCGTTGACGGACACGCACCAGATCTCATCCACGCCCTTGGCCTTCAGCGCAGCGGCTTGCTCGACATAGCCCGGCAGATGCTTGGCCGAGCAGGTGGGCGTGAAGGCGCCCGGCACGGCGAACAGCGCAATGGTCTTGCCGCGGGTCAGGTCGGCGACCTGGAACGCGTTGGGGCCCAGCGAGCAGCCGGCGGTTTCGGTTTCGATGAATTCGGTCAGGGTGCCATCCGGCACGCGGTCGCCGACTTTGATCGTCATGTAAATCTCCAGGATGTAGGGGTGTTGCATTGAAGCAGGAGCGCCTCACAACCTCCATCATAGTTCCTGCGCGGCCGGCCTGCTGCCGATACGACCTCGGGAAAAAAAGTCGCACAGTCTGAAACGACTCCACACCCCCGCCTCACGGCCTGGAAACGGCTGCTTGCCATAATGCCGTAGTGACCCACGCCCGCCACGCCCGTATCGACCGGCCCGCGGGCACCTAGCGGAGACTCACCGATGCGCAAGATCTTGACTGCCCTGGCCTGGATCCTGGCCACCGCCGCCGCCCCGGCCTGGGCCGCCCCCGACGCGGCCGAACAAGCCCAATACGACTCCTTCGTGGTCGCCGCCGGCGCCTCCAACGGCGCCGCCCGCGCCTGCGGCGCCTCCGAACCCGACCTGGCCCAGCACCAGGCCACCGCCAGGAAGAACCTGATGCAGTACGCCCAGGAATACGGGTTTGCATCGGACGGCTACGAAACGCTCTTCCAGAAGGGCCTGGGGGAAGGCAAGACCATGATGGAAGACATGAAGCGGTCCGGCGTGGACGGATGCCGCGGCGTGCTCGGGGGCTTTCAGAACGAACGCGCGATCAGTTATGAGGATATGAAGAATGCGCTGGCTGAGGTGAGCGACGGATTGCCGGGAGAGAAGGCGCAGTAGTTTTCTGGTCGCTGACGATGGTGGTTCTTAAGACGCCCCAGCCGTCAAGAAGCACACTCCCCTCACCCCAATCCGTTCTGCTTGAACCAATCCAGCATCCGCGTCCACGCCTGCTCCGCCTCCGCCTTCCGATAAGACGGCCGGTAATCCGCATGGAACGCATGCGGCGCGTCGGGATACACATCGATCCGGGATGCCTTCGCCGCCGCCGGCCCCTTCGCCAGTTCGATCCGCATCCGATCGACGTCCGTCTGCGGAATGCCCGCGTCCTTGCCGCCATAGGCCCCCAGGACCGGCGCCTTCAGCTCGTTCACCAGGCTCAGCACCGACTTCGGCTTCAGCTCGCTGGGCTCGCCCGCCAACTGGCCGTAGAACGCCGCGCCTGCCTTCAGCTTCGGATTGTGGGCCGCGTACAGCCACACCTGGCGGCCGCCCCAGCAGAAACCCACGATGCCCAGCTTGTCGGCGTCGCCGCCGTTGGCCGCCGCCCACTTCGCGGTGGCGTCCAGATCGCCCTGGACCTGCACGTCCGGCACCTTGCCGATGATCTCGGCCTGCAGCTTCGGAATCTCGGTGTACTTCGACGGATCGCCCTGGCGCGCGAACAGTTCAGGCGCGATCGCCAGATAGCCCAGATGGGCCAGCCGGCGGCATACGTCCTGGATGTACTCGTGCACGCCGAAGATCTCGGACACCACGATCACGGTCGGCAGATTCTTCTTGCCCTGCGGCGCCGCCCGATAGGCGGGCATCTTGCCGTCCGTCGTGGGAATGTCGATCTTGCCCGCCGTCAGCCCCTTGGCGTCGGTCGCGATGGCCGTCTGGGCCACGGCAGGCCCGGCCGCCAGCGAAAAGCCCGCCGCGACCGTCGTGGCGATGAACCCCCGCCGGTCCAGCCGCAGAGGCGGCAACAGGCTGTCGAAGTGCGCGTCCTGGTCTTTCATCGAGAATCTCCTGGCAAAAGCGTGGCCGGGGACGCCTATGCGTACCCCTGATGGCCGGCTGGGTTCACTTCAGGGAGAAGTCCACGCGCGAGGGTTGCCCCTCGTCCTTGATGCCGTCCGCGTCCAGCTGCGGCGCAACGATGAACACTCGGTCCGCGAGTCCTTCCTGGGCTTGCAACTTCTCATAAACCGCTTGCGCGCGCGCATCGGCCAGTTGGCGTAGCTGGTCGTCGCCCACCGGCGCCACGCTGCGCAGCATGGCTTCCATCTGATCGGGCGGCACGGACTTGGACATGCCGATGAAATTGCGCGGCTTGTCCTTGATGTCGGCGTCGTCGTAGACCTCTTCCAGATACTTGGCGCGCTCGGCGGCCGACACCTGCACGCCCGCCGTGCTGGGCTTCTTGCCGCGCGGGGCGGTGGCGGCGGCCTTGGCGGCTTTGATCTGGCCGTCGACCCAGGCCTGGCGCAGGCCTTCCATGTCGGTCTTGGGATCGGCGCGGCCGCTGATGTCCATCTTCAGCGCCGGACGGTCCGTCAGCGCCTTGATCAGGGTTTCGATGCGCTGCCGGGAGTCTTCGGTCAGCACGGCGCTGCCGGGCGCGAACTCCACATAGGACAGTTCTTCGCCGCCGCCGAAGGCCGAGGCCAGCAGGCTGAACGGCGACGTCACGGCCTTGACCACCAGGTTCAGCAGCACGCGGACCACGATGCCGCCCACCGAGAACTCGGGATCGTCCAGCGAACCGGAAATCGGCAGGTTGATGTCGATATTGCCGCGCGAGTCCTTCAGCAGCGCCACGGCCAGCAGCACCGGCAGCTTGGTCGCGTCCGGGCTGTTGGTTTTGTCACCGAAGGTCAGCTGGTTCAGCACCACGTGGTTGGACGCCTGCAGCGCGCGGTCCTTGATCTTGTATTCCAGGTCGACCGAGAGCTTGCCGCGCTTGATCGGATAGCCCACGTACTTGGCCGAATAGGTGTTGAAGCGCGGCAGGTCCACGCCCTTGGCCGACGCCTTCAGATCCAGCGTCAGGAACTTGGCGAACGGCTGCACGATGCCGCTGATGGACAACGGCGCGGTGGTGTAGACGCGGCCCGTGACCTTGACCTTGGCGGGCTGGGGGTTGGTGGACGACACCGCCGTGATCGCGCCCTCGATGGCGGATAGCTCGGCCACGTAGTTGGGTTTGACGAAGCGGTCGGTGAACGTCATGCGGCCGCGCGACAGCGTGACGCTGTTGACCGCGATGTCTGGCATGCTCGCCCCCGCGCCGCTCTTGGCGGCGGCGGGCGCTGGCGCGGGCAGCGCGGCCTGCCTGCCCGGCGTCTGCGTGTCCTGTGTGATCGAGCCGCCGGCCTGGCCGGGCGCCGCGATCAGGTCCATGACGTTCAGGCGGCCCTGCGCGTTCAGCAGGATGCGGCCATAGAAGTCCTCCAGCGCGATGTCGCCCAGCTTGGCGCCGATCTTGTCGCCCGCCACCGAGATGTCCATGCCGGAAAAGCCCAGCCGCTTCCAGTTCAGGAAGTCGTCGTTGTTGACCCGGTCCTGCAAGTCGACGCCCGTGATCTCGACACCGCCCTTCCAGTTGACCTTCATCGGCGCATTGCCCGCCGCGGCGGCGAAATCCACGTCGCCCTTGGCGCCCAGCGTGATGGCGCGCACAGTGGCGTTCAGGCTGGAAGCGGCGTAAGGCGCAAAGGACGCGACGTTCAGCTCGGACAGGTCCACGGACGATTTCAGCGTCAGCGGCTGCGGCGTGAACATGCCTTTCAGGTCCAGTTTGCCATTGCCCTGGATGCCCGCGGCGGCCAGCGTGAAATTGCTTTGCCCCGGCCCCATCGCCAACCGGTCGGCGGTGACGTGCAGCGTTTGCAGGGCGATGTCCAACGCGGGCTTGAGCGATTCGTCACGCGCCTTGAATTGGGTCAGGTCGGCCTGGACGGCCGTGGCGGACGCATCCACCGCACCGTTCTTCTCCAGCACGTGGACCTGCGCTGACGCGCCCAGGCGGCCATCCAGCAGCACGATCGGCGCCACGCTGCGCACGGCCGGCGCCAATGGCGCCAGGGCGATATTGCCCATCCGCACGCCCAGCTCCAACGACAACGGCTTTAAGACCAGCGGCCCCTTGGCGCGGATCCATCCCCCGTCGGTGCTGTTGTCCACCGTCAGCCACAGGTTCACGGGCTGGTCCTTGACTTCGGGGATCGAGACGCCTTCGACCGTCACGGCCATCCCGGTCATGACGTAGTCCAGCTTGCTGATCGCGTCGGTGACGTAAAGCTCGCCTTCGTGCAGGTTGAAGGCGTCAAGCGTGACCTTCCATTCCGCCGGCGCCGCGGGCGGCTGCGGGGCCGCCGCGTCCGCGCCCGGCGTACCGCTTGGCGCGGGCGTCGCGGCTGGCGCGGGCGTCGCGGCAGGCGCATCGACGGCCGCTTTGCCTGCGTCGGGCTTGGCCGCGTCGGGCTTGGCCGCGTCGGGCTTGGCCGCGTCCGCCTTCGCGGCGTCCGTCTTCGGCGGCACCTTCAAGCCGACGTCGCGTCTGAGTTTGTCGGCGACCGGCGTCTCGTCCGGCGCCACGCCGCCCAGCGCCTTCAGCTTGGCGACGACGTCCTGCCAATTCAGATGTTCATTGGCATAGCGGCGCACATGGATTTGCGGCGCCCACAGGCCCACTTCGCCCACATACGCGGTGCGCGCGATCGGTTCCAGTTCCAGCCGGGTGACGGTCAGGGCGCTCCAGGCGGCCAGGCGTTCGCCCGCCGTGTCGCGCAAGTCGAAGCGCCGCAGGCCCAGGTCGCCCAGCACGCGGATCTTGGGCGGGGCATCCTTGGGCTGCTCGAACACGATCTGAAGATTGGAGTCCAGCAGCGCGCTGTCCAGTTTGAACGGCAGCGGCATCGGCCAGACGTCCGCCCACTTTTCAAGTTGCAGGCCGTTGAACGCGACGCGCAGCGTCGACGACGGCACCTTGTCGAACGGGCGGGCCACGCCCGTCAGGTCGAACGGGCTGCCATTGATGCGCAGGTGCAGCCGGGGCTGCACGTCGATGTCGGTGGCGTAGCCGAAGTTGGAGATGAACGGCACGCCGACGCCCAGTTCATCCACCACCTGCTTGCGCCCGGTGACCTTGTCGTCCAGCGTGATGGTGCCGCCTTCGATCACCATGTTGTTCAGCGAAAAGCGCGGCAGCCCTTCGTCCGGCTTGGGCGGCTCGTCGCGCTTGGCGGCCGTCATTTCGGCCACTCGTTGCTGTATGTCAGAGAAATTGAAGCGCGTGACGTCTTCGCGGACGATCGCGATGTTAGGCTGCCGCAGCGTCAGACGATCGACAACCGGCGCGAACCAGAACAGGGAGCTCCAGGCGGCGCTGACATCCAGTTCGGCCAGCGACAGCAATGGCGTCTGCGAGCCGGGCTGCGCCACCGCCAGGTCGCGGGCGCGGACGGTCAGGGTGAACGGATTGAAGCTGATCTTGCCGACCGAAACCTCGCGGCCGATCATCTTGGAGACATCCCCGGTCAGGACGTTCTGCAGGACCTTGGGGACTTGCCATGCGGCAACGCCGCAAAGAATCAGCGCGACCGCAACGATGCCTAGAAGAATCTTGCCGGCTCGCCGGGTAAACCGAAGCTTTAGGCTCCGCAAGGGCATCGCGAGTCTCCTGATACGAGTTGAAGGCGATTATCGCGCCCCGGTTAGCGCTCGTCTATCATAGGCGTAACAGCGGCCTTCCCGGCCAGCCGGGACCGCTCTTTTCAAACATTAACAATTCTCGATCCCGATTCCCATGCCACCATCCACCCCCACCTTGAGCCACCTGGATGAAGCCGGCCAGGTCCGCATGGTCGACGTCATCGCCAAGACGGATTCCGAACGCGTGGCGATCGCCACCGCCTGCGTGCGCATGAATGCCGTGGCCTATGGGCTCTTGACCCAGCCGGGCCAGGGCAAGGGCGAAGTGCTCAATACCGCGCGCGTGGCCGCCGTCCTGGCCGCCAAGCGCTGCGCCGAGCTGATCCCGCTGTGCCACAGCCTGCCGCTGGCCTTTGTCGGCGTGGACTTTTCGCTGGACGACGCCGCGCACCGCATCGACATCCTGGCCACCTGCCGCACCAGCTACAAGACGGGCGTGGAAATGGAAGCCATGATGGCGTGCAGCGTGGCCGCCCTGACCATCTACGACATGTGCAAGGCCGCGGACAAGGGCATCGTGGTCGAACAAGTACGCCTTAAGTACAAGGCGGGAGGAAAAAGCGGTGAATGGCGCAACGATTGATCTCCTGTACTTCGCCCGCGTGGCCGAACTGGTCGGCAAGCGCGGGGAAAGCTGGCCCCTGGACGGCGAGTCCACGGGCACGCAACTGCTGGCCGCGCTGGGCGAACGCTATCCCCAGCTTGCGCCCGCCGGTCGCCTGAAACTGGCCATCAACCAGACCCACTCCAAGCCGACGGCGCCGATCCGGCCCGGCGACGAGGTCGCGGTGTTCGAACCCGTCACCGGAGGTTGAACGCCATGATCAGCGTCCAGGAAGCCGATTTCGACGCCGCCGCCCTGACTGCCGCGCTGCGGGAAAGCGCGGGGTCCGGCGTGGGCGGCATCGTCACCTTCGTGGGCTATGTGCGCGACTACGCGCCCGATTCGCCCACCGACACGCTTTTCCTCGAACACTACCCCGGCATGTGCGAACGCGAGCTTGAAGCCATCGCCGAAACCGCCCGCGCACGCTGGAACCTGGACGGCACCGTGATCGTGCACCGCGTCGGGGCCCTGTCCCGCAACGCCCAGATCGTGTTCGTGGCGGCGGCCAGCGCGCACCGCGGCGACGCGTTCCGCGGCTGCGAATACATCATCGACGCACTCAAGACGCGTGCCCCTTTCTGGAAGCGCGAAACGCTCTCGGGCGGCAGCAGCTTCTGGGTAGAACAACGCCAATCCGACCAGGACCGCACGGATGCCTGGGATGAAGACGCCGCTTCCAAGAAGGAACACCCATGAGCGAAGCAAGCCCCGTCCCCGTCTCGCTGGCCTGCGCCGTGCTGACCGTCAGCGACACCCGCAGCGCGGGGGACGACACTTCCGGCAACCTGCTTGCCCACAGTCTGGCGCACGCCGGCCACCAGTGCGTGCGCCGCGACATCGTCCGCGACGACATCTATCAGATTCGCCGCGTCATCAGCGACTGGATCGCCGACCCTGAAGTGCAGATCATCCTGACGACGGGCGGGACGGGTTTTTCGCATCGTGACCACACGCCGGAAGCCATCCTGCCGCTGCTGGACCGCGAAATCCCCGGTTTCGGCGAACTGTTCCGGCAGATTTCCTACACCGAGATCGGCAGCTCCACCATCCAGTCGCGCGCGTTCGCCGGATCAGCCAACCAGACGCTGATCTTCTGCCTGCCCGGCTCCAACAATGCCTGCGAAACCGCCTGGGCGCAGATCCTGCGCGAGCAGCTCGACAGCGGCCACCGCCCCTGCAACTTCGCCTCGCATTTCAAGCCCCAACAAGAAGACAACTGACCCATGCTGGATTTCGATCAAGCCCAGACCCTGCTGGCCAATGCTGCGGGGCCGCTGCAGCGCCATGAAGACATCGGCCTTTTCGACGCCCCCGGCCGCGTGCTGGCCGCCGACCTGACCGCCACCGTCGACATCCCCCCCGCCGACAACAGCGCCATGGACGGCTACGCCTTGCGCGTGGCCGACTGGCGCGCGGGCGGCCGCCTGCCCATCCAGCAGCGGTGCTATGCGGGCGACGTGCCCGAACCGCTCAAGCCCGGCCACGCGATCCGCCTGTTCACCGGCAGCCTGATCCCCGACGGCGCCGACACGGTCGTCATGCAGGAAGACACCGTCGAAGCCGACAACCAGGTCGAGATCACCCGCCAGCCCGCGCCCAACCAGCACATCCGCCGCCGCGGCGAAGACACGATGACCGGCACGCCGCTGCTGCCCGCCGGCACGGTGCTGCAAGCGGCCCACGTGGCGCTGCTGGCCTCGCAGGGACTTGCCAGCGTGTCGGTGGCCGCCCAGTTGCGCGTCGGCATCCTGACCACCGGCGACGAGCTCGTGCCGCCCGGCACGCCGCGCGCGCCGGAACAGATCTACAACTCGAACGGCCCGATGCTGGCCGCGCTGGTGCGCGGCCTGGGCGCCCTGCCCGTGCATGTGCTGCATGCGCGCGATACCGAAGCCGACCTGCTGGCCGCGTTCACGACGCTGCTGGCCGACTGCGACCTGGTACTGAGCGTGGGCGGCGTGTCGGTCGGCGAACGCGATCTGGTCAAGCCGGCGCTGGCTGCGCTGGGCGGTGAGCTGTCGCTATGGAAGGTGCGCATGAAGCCGGGCAAGCCGGTGGCGCTGGCGCAGATCGGCGGCAAGCCCGTCGTCAGCCTGCCCGGCAATCCGGTGTCGGCCTACGCCGTGTTCGCGATGCTGGTGACGCCGCTGATGCGGCGCATGCAGGGCCGCGACGAGATCTTCCCCCCGGTCAGCCTCTTGCCGCTGCGCACCGAACACCCGCGCCAGGACAGCCGCGAGGAATTCCTGCGCGTCCAGCGCCGGGTGGCCGACGACGGCAGCGGCGAACTGGTGGCCTACGGCCATCAGGGGTCGGGCGTGATCAGTTCAATGCCCTGGGCGACGGGCCTGGCGCGCTTGCCCGCCGACGTGCCAGTCAACGACAGGGACCGCGTGCCCTATTACGACTTGCGCCACTGGCTGGCGTAGCGCGCGGCCGCGGCCAGTTCTTCCGGCGTATTGACGTTCATGAAGGCGTCGGGCGTGTCGTCGAAGCGCGCTTCGACGCCGCCCGCCCCGGCCTGCCAAAGGCCCACCTTGCGGTCGCCCCCCAGCAGATAGGCCCGCAGATCCGGCAGCAGCGACGGCCGTACCGCCATGCAGGCGGAATGCCGCTGGCCGTTGGCGGCCGCATAGGCCAGCGGCGCCTGGGCCGACCGGGCCGCGCCGATCAGCCGCGCGGCCAGATCGGGGGGCAGGAAAGGCGTATCGCAAGGCACCACCACCAGCCAGTCCGCTGGCGCGGCGGCGGCAAGCCCCGCCGCGATGCCCAGCAGCGGCCCCTGGAAAGCGCCCAGCGCGGGTTCGCCGTCTTCGACCACCTGCCCGTAATCCGCGTAGCGGTCCTGATGGCGGTTGGCGCTGATGATCAGCCGGCCGACCTGCGGCGCAAGGCGGTCCGCCACGTGCTCCACCAGTGGCTGGCCGTTCAGAAGCACCAGGCCTTTGTCTTGCTGGTCCATGCGGGAACCCTGGCCGCCCGCCAGAATCAGGCCTGCGATGCGCGCGCGCGGCAATGCGGCGTCAGCCACCGATATAGCTCATTTCGACTTTGCGCCCCGGGTCGGGGGTAGGGGCTGCGGCATTGCGGCCGCGCAGCTCGGAATAGTGGTCGTTGCGCACGCCCCAGATGCCCGACAGGATGCCGGCCAGTTCAGCGTCGCTGGCGCCGTCGCGCAGCGGCGCGCGCAGGTCGTGCCCCTCGTGCGCGAACAGGCACAGGAAGAGCTTGCCTTCCGGCGACAGGCGCGCGCGCGTACAGCCGCCGCAGAACGCATGGGTGACGCTGGAAATGACGCCGATTTCACCGCCGCCGTCCTGGTAGCGCCAGCGTTCGGCCACGCGGCCCATTTCGCTGCTTTGCACCGGCTCCAGCGGATGCACGGCGCCGATGCGGTCCAGCACTTCCTGGCTGGGCACCACTTCGGCCAGGTTCCAGCCGTTGCTGTTGCCCACGTCCATGTATTCGATGAAGCGCAGGACATGGCCGCTGTTGCGGAAGCGTTCGGCCATGGGCAGGATCTGCCCGTCGTTCAGGCCGCGCCGCACCACCATGTTGACCTTCACGGGCGCCAGGCCGGCGCTGGCGGCCGCGTCGATGCCGCGCAGCACGTCGTCGGGCGTGAAGCCGCTGTCGCTCATTTCCTGGAACATGGCGGCGTCCAGCGCGTCCAGGCTGACGGTGACGCGCGTCAGCCCCGCGGCTTTCAGCGCGGCGGCCTTGCGGGCCAGCACGCTGCCGTTGGTGGTCAGGGTCAGGTCCAGCGGGCGGCCGGCAGGCGTGCGCAATTCGGCCAGTTGGGCCACCAGGTTTTCGATGTGCTTGCGCAGCAGCGGCTCGCCGCCCGTCAGGCGGATCTTTTCCACGCCCAGTTGCGTGAAGATGCCGGCCAGCCGGCTGATCTCTTCAAAGGACAGCAGGTCGGAATGCGGCATGAAGGTATAGCTGCTGTCGAACACTTCACGCGGCATGCAGTATGTGCAGCGGAAGTTGCAGCGGTCCGTGACCGAGATGCGCAGGTCGCGCAGCGGACGCGCACGCGCATCCAGCGCGGGCTGCCCGTCCGGCGGCAATTCGCCGGGCGCGGGCCAGGCCGCAGGGCCGGATCGGCGGTCGGCAAGGAAAATCACTTTGCTCATAGGGCCATCATATCCCGGCGCGAGGCTTCCGGCGCAGGCGCCGCGCGCCTACGCGAACGCCTCTTCCAAGGTTTGTAACCGCCCGGTGTCCCGGGCGTCGTAGCCGACCAGTTGCCCCACGTAACCCACGTAATCGGGGCTGCGCATGATGGACAACAGGTCCTGCATGGCGGGCGTCTCCAGCGACGACTTGCGGATGGCGAAGAAGTAGCGTTCCCGCACCAGCGGGATGAAATCCAGCCCGAAGCGGCAGGCGGCCGTTTCGACGCCGACCCCCGTGTCCGCCATGCCGCTGGCGATATGCGCGGCGATGGCCATATGGGTGAATTCATTGGTTTCGTAGCCTTGGACCTCGCCGATCGACACGCCGGCGCGCTGCAGCATCAGCCCCACCAGATAGCGGGTGCTGGACCCGATCTGCCGGTTCACGAAGCGCACGTCCGGGCGCGCCAGGTCGGCCATGCCGCGGATCTGCTTGGGATTGCCCGCCGTGACGAACAGGCCCGTATTGCGCACGGCCAGATGGATCAGCACGTATTCGTCCGCGTGCAGCCACTGCGCATAGCGCTCCATGATTGGCGATTCGAAATCGCCCAGCGGCACCTGGAACCCCGCCAGGTCGCATTCATGGCGCTCAAGCGACGCCAGCGCCTCGATCGCCGTCCGGTAGCGCAGCTCCAGCCCCGGCTTGCGGCCGCTCATGTGCTGCATCAGCGATTCCACCGCGAAGCCGTGGCTGGCATGCAGCCGCAGATGCGGGCCGCTTTCCGGCAGCAGCCGTTCCAGTTCTTCCTGCAATTCCGAGGCCATGCTGTCCAGCGTGGGCATCAGCCGCGCCTCGATGCGGCGGTTGGCCCACAGCAGCCGCTGCGCGAACGGCGCCAGTTGCGTGCCCTGGCGCCGGTTGGTGATCAGCAACTGCGTGCCGAAGATGCCTTCAAAACGGCGCAGCACGCCCCACGCGTGCCGGTATGACAGGCCGCACGCCCGGCAAGCGCCTGCGATGTTGCCCGTGGCGTCGATCGCGGCCAGCAGGGCCAGCATGTCCTGTAATGGCACGGGCGCCAAATCGTCCCCGCCGCCCAAGGTCCATTGCGCCCGCAGGCCGATACGGAACTTATATGTCATTTATTTCTTATTGAAGGCAATGAAGTACGGGGCTAGAGTACACAAATAATGCGGCGGACGGGATTTTTTTATGTTTTAAAAAACATATTAAAACCCCGAAGATTCCACCCGATACCACGCCCCGAAGTGGGGCCCAGGAAAAACACTGCAGGAGACCACCGTGCATCAGCGCGAGGCAAAATCCGACTTGGCGTCCAGCGGCGGCGCCCGGGGCGGCAAAATGGCCCTGGACGCGGCCCAGGCGTCCCCCACTCCCGCCATCGCGGCCACCGCCCGCATCGTCGCCCGGCTGAAAGACCTGCCCGGCCCTTTGCTTCCGGTCCTGCACGACGTCCAGCACGAGTTGGGCTGTATTCCGGCCGAGGCGGTGCAAACCATCGCCGAGGCCCTGAACCTGTCCCGGGCCGAAGTCCACGGCGTCATCACTTTCTACCCCCATTTCCGCAGCGAACCGGCCGCGCGCCATACGCTGGAAGTGTGCCGCGCCGAATCCTGCCAGGCGGTGGGCGGCGAGCACCTGGCCGCCCACGCGCGCGCCGCGCTGGGCTGCGATTTCCACGCCAGCACCGCGGACGGCAACTTCACGCTGGAACCCGTGTATTGCCTGGGCCTGTGCGCCCAGTCGCCCGCCGTGATGATCGACGGCCAGCCGCATGCCCGGGTCACGCCCGACAAGCTTGACCGCCTGCTGGCCCGCACGCTGGAGGCCACGTCATGAGCGCCCCCGTCGTCATCTACGTGCCGCGCGACGCCGCGGCGCTGGCCATGGACGCCGACGCGGTGGCGCGCGACATCGAACGCGTCGCCGACGAGCGCGGCCTGTCCGTGCAGGTGGTGCGCAACGGGTCGCGCGGGCTGCTATGGCTGGAACCCCTGGTCGAGATCGCCACGCCCGACGGCCGCGTGGCCTACGGGCCGGTCGCGCCGGAAGACGTGGCCGCGCTGTTCGACGCCGGCTGGCTGACGGGCGGCGCGCACCCGCTGCGCCTGGGCCTGACCGAAGACATCCCCTATTTGAAGCACCAGGAACGGTTGACGTTCGCCCGCGTCGGCGTGATCGATCCCCTGTCCTTGCAGGACTACGCCGCCCACGGCGGCCTGGCCGGCCTGAAGCGGGCGCTGGCGATGGAGCCCGCGCAGATCGTGGACGAAATGGTCACCTCGGGCCTGCGCGGCCGCGGCGGCGCGGCGTTCCCCACCGGCATCAAATGGAAGACGGTGGCGGGTTCCCCCAGCGACCGGAAATACATTGTCTGCAACGCCGACGAAGGCGACTCGGGCACGTTTGCCGACCGTCTGCTGATGGAAGGCGACCCCTACGTGCTGATCGAGGGAATGACCATCGCCGGCCTGGCGGTGGGCGCCACCTACGGCTACATCTACGTCCGTTCGGAATACCCGCACGCCATCGCCACGCTGGAAGCCGCCATCGGGCGGGCCCGCAGCGTCGGCTGGCTGGGCCGCGACGTGCATGGCAGCGGCCGCGAATTCGACCTGGAAGTGCGCAAGGGCGCGGGCGCCTATATCTGCGGCGAAGAAACCTCCCTGCTGGAAAGCCTGGAGGGCAAGCGCGGCGTGGTGCGCGCCAAGCCGCCGCTGCCCGCGATATCCGGCCTGTTCGGCAAGCCCACCGTCATCAACAACGTGATCTCGCTGGCCACGGTGCCCATCATTCTGGCCAAGGGCGCGGCCTACTACCGCGACTATGGCGTGGGCCGTTCGCACGGCACGCTGCCGTTCCAGCTGGCCGGCAATGTCAAGCAAGGCGGGCTGGTGGAGAAGGCCTTCGGCCTGAGCCTGCGCGACCTGCTTTATGAATTCGGCGGCGGCAGCGCCTCGGGGCGCCCGTTGCGCGCGGTGCAGGTGGGCGGCCCGCTGGGCGCCTACTTGCCGGAATCGCAATGGGACGTGCCGCTGGATTACGAGGCCTACATCCAGATATCGGCCATGATCGGCCACGGCGGGCTGGTGGCGTTCGACGACACCGTCGACATGGCGCGCATGGCGCGCTACGCGATGGAATTCTGCGCCATCGAATCCTGCGGCAAATGCACGCCCTGCCGCATCGGCTCCACGCGCGGCGTCGAGACCCTGGACAAGATCGCGGCGGGCGGCGCCGACGCGAAACAGCGCGAACAGCAGGTCCATCTGCTGCGCGACCTGTGCGACACGATGATGGGCGGTTCGCTGTGCGCGCTGGGGGGCATGGCGCCCTATCCGGTGCTGTCCGCGTTGAACCACTTTCCGCAGGACTTCGGCATCGAGTCCTCCCAGTCTGCCGCGCACGCGGCCTGAACCCGAGAGAACGACATGCTAGAAACCGTCATCAAGCGCGACCGAGACCTGGGCACGCCCGAGCGCGTCTCGGAAAAGACCGTCACCCTGACCATCGACGGCCAGGAAATCAGCGTCGCCGAAGGCACGTCCCTGATGCGCGCCGCCGCCGAAGCCGGCATCAACATCCCCAAGCTTTGCGCCACCGACAGCCTGGAACCCTTCGGTTCGTGCCGGCTTTGTCTGGTGCAGATCGAAGGCCGCCGCGGCTATCCGGCATCGTGCACCACGCCGGCGGAAAACGGCATGGTGGTGTACACCGAAACGCCCAAGCTGCACGACCTGCGCCGCGGCGTCATGGAGCTGTACATCTCGGACCACCCGCTGGACTGCCTGACCTGCCCCGCCAACGGCGACTGCGAACTTCAGGACATGGCGGGCGTGGTGGGCTTGCGCAACGTGCGCTACGGCTACGACGGCGCCAACCACCTGAAGGCCAAGACCGACGATTCCAACCCCTACTTCAGCTACGACGCGTCCAAGTGCATCGTCTGCAACCGCTGCGTGCGCGCCTGCGAGGAAACGCAGGGCACCTTTGCGCTGACGATCTCGGGCAAGGGCTTCGACTCGCGCGTGTCGCCAGGGCAGGACCAGCCGTTCCTGGAGAGCGAATGCGTGTCCTGCGGCGCCTGCGTCCAGGCCTGTCCGACCTCTACCCTGCAGGAAAAGACCGTCATCATGATGGGCCAGGCCGAACACTCGGTCGTGACCACCTGCGCCTACTGCGGCGTGGGCTGCGGGTTCAAGGCCGAAATGAAGGGCCAGGAAGTGGTGCGCATGGTGCCGTGGAAAGACGGCCAGGCCAACCGCGGCCATTCCTGCGTGAAGGGACGCTTCGCCTGGGGCTACGCCACGCACAAGGAGCGCGTGACGAAGCCCATGATCCGCAAGCACATCACCGATTCCTGGAAGGAAGTGTCCTGGGACGAGGCGATCAACTACGCGGCGTCCGAATTCCGCCGCATCCAAAGCCAGTACGGCCGCGACGCGGTCGGCGGCATCACGTCGTCGCGCTGCACCAACGAAGAGACCTGGCTGGTGCAGAAGCTGGTGCGCGCGGCGTTCGGCACCAACAACGTCGACACCTGCGCGCGGGTGTGCCATTCGCCGACCGGCTACGGCTTGAAGCAGACGCTGGGCGAATCCGCCGGCACGCAAACGTTCGACTCCGTGATGCACACCGACGTCGTCATCGTGATGGGCGCCAACCCCAGCAGCGGCCACCCGGTGTTCGCGTCGCGCCTGAAGCGCCGCCTGCGCCAAGGCGCGCGCCTGATCGTGATCGATCCCCGACGCATCGAACTGGTGAGCTCGCCGCACATCAGGGCCGATTTCCACCTGCAGGTGCGGCCCGGCACCAACACGGCGCTGCTGTCGTCGCTGGCCCACGTGATCGCCACCGAAGGCCTGATCGACGATGCCTTCGTGGCCGAGCGCTGCGAAACGAAGGCGTTCAACGAATGGCGCGACTTCGTGTCGCTGCCCGAGAATTCGCCCGAAGCCATGGAAGAAATCACCGGCGTGCCCGCGCAGGCCGTGCGCGGCGCGGCGCGCCTGTTCGCCACCGGCGGCAACGGGTCCATCTACTACGGCCTGGGCGTGACCGAGCACAGCCAAGGCTCCACCACCGTGATGGCCATCGCCAACCTGGCGATGGCCACCGGCAACATCGGCCGCGAAGGCGTGGGCGTGAATCCGCTGCGCGGGCAGAACAACGTGCAGGGCTCGTGCGACATGGGCTCGTTCCCGCACGAGCTGCCCGGCTACCGGCACATTTCAGACAACGTGGTGCGCGCGCAGTTCGAAAAGGACTGGGGCGTGACGCTGCAGCCTGAACCCGGCCTGCGCATTCCGAACATGTTCGAAGCGGCGCTGGGCGGCTCGTTCAAGGGCCTGTACTGCCAGGGCGAAGACATCGTGCAGTCCGACCCCAACACGCAGCACGTGGCGGCGTCGCTGGCGGCGATGGAGTGCATCGTGGTGCAGGACCTGTTCCTGAACGAAACGGCCAAGTACGCGCATGTGTTCCTGCCCGGCTCGTCGTTCCTGGAAAAGGACGGCACGTTCACCAATGCCGAACGCCGCATTTCCCGCGTGCGCAAGGTGATGGAACCCAAGAACGGCAAGTCGGACTGGGAAGTGACGGTAGCGCTGTCGAACGCGCTGGGCTACCCCATGAACTACAAGCACCCGCGCGAGATCATGGAAGAGATCGCGCGGCTGACGCCGACGTTCTCGGGCGTCAGCTACGACAAGCTGGACAAGCTGGGCAGCCTGCAATGGCCGTGCAACGACGCCGCTCCGGAAGGCACGCCCATCATGCACATCGACGCCTTCGTGCGCGGCAAGGGCAAGTTCATGATCACCAAGTACGTGCCGACCGACGAACGCAGCACGCGGCGCTTCCCGCTGCTGCTGACGACGGGCCGCATCCTGTCCCAATACAACGTGGGCGCGCAGACGCGGCGCACGCCCAACGTGATGTGGCATGGCGAAGACGTGCTGGAACTGCATCCCCAGGATGCCGAAGACCGGGGCGTGGCCGAAGGCGATTGGGTCGGCATCCAGAGCCGCGCGGGCGAAACCGTGCTGCGCGCGACGCTGACCGACCGGGTACAGCCGGGCGTGGTATACACCACGTTCCACTTTCCCGAGTCCGGCGCCAACGTCGTCACGACGGACGCCTCCGACTGGGCGACCAACTGCCCCGAATACAAGGTCACGGCCGTACAGGTCACGCGCGTGTCCCAGCCTTCGGAATGGCAGCGCCAATGGTCGCGCTTTGCCGACATCCAGCAAAAGCTGCTGCGCGAGCGATCGCGCGAAAGCGACGCGGCGCTGACCGGGAAGTAACCCCTGCCGGCCACGACCGCCCTGGATGCCATGACCACGCCACCGCCCTCCCGCCCCGACTGCACGCAGACCCAGGTCAAACGCGTGCGGGGCGGCGTCATCGCTGACGCCGCCGAGACCGACTCCGTCGCCGAAGAGACCCCGGTGGCGCTGGAATTCAACGGCATCAGCCACGCCACCATGCTGGCCACGCCCGCCGACCTGGAAGACTTCGCCGTGGGCTTCGCGCTGTCGGAAGGCATCATCGACGGCGTCAGCGACGTGCGCGGCATCGACCTGCTGCCGCAATGCGACGGCATCGTGATCCAGCTGGAAATCTCAAGCGCCTGCGAAGTGCGGCTGAAGACGCGGCGGCGCGCCATGGCCGGACGCACCGGCTGCGGCTTGTGCGGCGTGGAGACGCTGCCGGAAGTGCTGCGCCCGGTGGCGCCGGTGACCAACGGGTCGCAAGTGCGCATCCAGTCGGTGCTGGCGGCCATGCGCGACATGCGCGCCCGCCAGGCGCTGCACGACATCACGGGCGCGACCCATGCGGCGGGCTGGGCCGGCGCCGACGGCGCCGTCGCGCTGGTGCGCGAGGACGTGGGCCGCCACAACGCGCTGGACAAGCTAGTCGGCGCGCTGGCCCGCCAGGCCATGCATGCCGGCGACGGCATCGTGCTGGTATCCAGCCGGGCCAGCTTCGAAATGGTGCAGAAGACGGCCGCGGCCGGCGTGGCCGTGCTGGCAGCGGTATCCGCCCCCACGGCCCTGGCCATCCGCCTGGCGCAAGACGCCAACGTCAGCCTGGTGGGGTTCCTGCGCAACGACGACGCCACGCTCTACTCCCACCCCGACCGCCTCATCCCCTGAACCGGACCCCGACACGCAATGGAAATCGGCAACCTCATCCGCATGGCCAACCGCATCGGCCAGTTCTTCGACGCCATGCCGGACCGCCACGAAGCGCTGGAAGGCGTGGCCAACCATATCCACAAGTTCTGGGAACCCCGCATGCGCAACGAGCTGCTGGGCTTTCTGGAACAGCGCCCCGACGGCGATGCCGGCGAAGAACAGTTGCATCCGCTGGTGCTGGACGCGGTCACGCAGAACCGCCAGCGCCTGACGCCCGCCCCCCGCGTGGGGTAGCCGGGCCGACCCGCTTTACCGCAGTCAGAACAAAGCAAGCAGCTATAAAGCCGCACCCCTGAGGAGACGACATGGAAAGCACCGCCGCACTGGACTTGCCCGGCTCAAGGCCGGGTTTTTTTGATAAAGAACGTACCATCGCCGGGCCGGGTTTCTCGCGCTGGCTGGTGCCGCCGGCCGCCTTGGCCATCCACCTGTGCATCGGCATGGCCTACGGCTTCTCGGTCTTCTGGCTGCCCTTGTCCAAGATGGTGGGCGGCGCCAAGCCGCTGGCCTGCCCGGCCGACATGAGCCTGGCCGCCGAGCTGTTCACGACCAGTTGCGACTGGAAGATTTCGACCATGGGGTGGATGTACACCCTGTTCTTCGTGCTGCTGGGATGTTCCGCCGCGCTATGGGGCGGCTGGCTGGAACGCGCCGGCCCCCGCAAGGCGGGCGTGGTGTCGGCCCTGTGCTGGTGTGGCGGCCTGGTCATTTCGGCCATCGGGGTGTACCTGCACCAGATGTGGATGCTGTGGCTGGGGTCCGGCGTCATCGGCGGCATCGGGCTGGGCCTGGGCTATATCTCGCCCGTCAGCACGCTCATCAAATGGTTTCCGGACCGCCGCGGCATGGCGACGGGCATGGCCATCATGGGCTTCGGCGGCGGCGCCATGATCGGCGCCCCCCTGGCCGACCTGCTGATGCGCCACTTCGCCACGCCGACCTCGCCCGGCGTCTGGCAGACCTTCCTGACCATGGCGGCGGTGTATTTCATCTTCATGATGTCCGGTGCGCTGGGTTACCGCGTGCCGCCCACGGGCTGGAAGCCCGAAGGCTGGACGGCCCCCGCCAAGCAGGCCAACAACGCGATGATCACCAAGGGCCACGTCCATGTGAAGCGCGTCTGGGGCGTGCCGCAGTTCTGGCTGGTATGGCTGGTGCTGTGCCTGAACGTGACGGCGGGCATCGGCATCCTGGGCATGGCGTCGCCTTTGCTGCAAGAGGTGTTCGGCGGCGGCCTGATCAACAAGCCGGAACTGGGCTTCGGCCAGTTGGACAAGGACCAGTTGGCCGCCATCGCCGCCATCGCGGCGGGCTTCACCGGCCTGCTCAGCCTGTTCAACATCGGCGGCCGCTTCTTCTGGGCCAGCCTGTCCGACAAGCTGGGCCGCAAGACGACCTACCTGATTTTCCTGGTGCTGGGCTTCGTGCTGTATTCCGCCATCCCCTGGACCGCCCACATCGGCGCCCTGGCCCTGTTCGTGGCGGCCTTCTGCGTGATCCTGTCCATGTACGGCGGCGGGTTCGCCACGGTGCCGGCCTACCTGGCCGACTTGTTCGGCACGCAGATGGTCGGCGCCATCCACGGCCGCCTGCTGACGGCGTGGTCGGCGGCGGGCATCTTCGGCCCGGTGCTGGTGAACTACATCCGCGAATACCAGCTGTCGATCGGCGTGCCGCGCGCGCAGGTCTACGACATCACCATGTACATCCTGGCTGGCATGCTGGTGGTGGGGTTCCTGTGCAACCTGGCCATCCGCCCGGTGAACCCCAAGTACTTCATGACGGACGCCGAACTGGCTCAGGAGAAAGCGCTGGCGCACGAACGCGCCGCCGCCTCCGAAACCCACGGAGTAGGCACCTCCACGTTCCGCACGCCGGCCTCCCTGGTGATGTTCGCCTGGGCCTGCGTGGGCATCCCGATGGCCTGGGGCATCTGGATCACGCTGCAGAAAGCGGTCGTCCTGTTCCACTGAAAGCCGGTCTGGCAGCGCGGCGCCTTGGGGCGACCCGAAGCGCCGCGCAACGTCCAAGGGCGCGAAACTGCTACATTGGCAGCCCGCGCCCTTTCTTTTTATCTCTCCTGCCCATGATCCTGCCCCGTCCCCCCGTCTTTACCGGAGCGCCGCATTGACCGCCCCTGAATTGCACTGGGAAGAAAACAACGTCCCCCATTCCGCCCGCTGGCGCTCTGAAACCGGCGCAACGCCGCCCAAGCGCGTGGTGGTGGTGGACGACACCCTGACCGCGGACATGGCCTACCGCCAGGCCTGCGAAGGCGTGGGCTTGCTGTGGCGCGGCGACTTCCAGAACGCCCGCCTGCTGCTGCAGGCGATGACCCGGCGCGTGGACAAGCGTCCCCGCAAGCCCGTGGAGAGTTTGCTGGAAGCCTTCAACCAGCACCGCCAGATCCAGTCGCAGCGCGCCCGCATCCTGGGCATGCTGCTGATTCCGTTCGACGCCGGCCACGGCATTTCGCTGCGGCGCGCCCCCGACGCCCGCCAAGCCTGCGAAGAGGTCCACGGCCCGGCCGACGAACCCTATGTGGCGTCGCTGCGCGAATTGCTGGGCCTGATCGGCGCCTTCGAATGGCGCAAGAAGGGCGTGGAGATTCCCGCCCTGAACAACCGCATCCACCCGCACTACGGCGTGTTTTCGCCGCTGCGCGGCGAATACGTGGAACTGGTGGCCAACACCCCGATGCCGCGCGGCGGCGTCGCCTTCGACATCGGCACCGGCACCGGCGTCCTGGCCGCGGTAATCGCGCGCCGCGGCGGCAAGCGCGTCATCGGCACCGACCAGGATCCGCGCGCGCTGGCTTGCGCCCGTGAAAACCTGGAACGGCTGGGCCTGGCAAAGCAAGTCGACATCGTCGAGGCCGACCTGTTCCCCGAAGGCCGGGTGTCGCTGATCGTGTGCAATCCGCCGTGGTTGCCCGCCCGCCCCAGCTCGCCCGTCGAGCATGCCGTGTACGATCCCGACAGCCGCATGCTGCGCGGCTTCCTCAATGGCTTGACCGAGCATCTGACGCCCAACGGCGAAGGCTGGCTGATCCTGTCGGACCTGGCCGAGCACCTGGGCCTGCGTACCCGCGAACAGCTGATGGAAATGATCCAGGCCGCGGGCCTGCGCGTCATCGAACGCATCGACACGCGCCCGACGCACGCGCGCGCCAAGGACCCGAGCGACCCGCTGTACGCGGCGCGCTCGAAGGAAGTCACGTCCTTGTGGAGATTGGGCGCCGCCGCCTGATCATTGTCTGGCGCAACGCGCTGCCGGCATGAAAAACACGGCGGGGGGATGACTCCCCCCGCCGTGTTTTTTTATGCCTTGCCCGCCGCCACGTTCACGCTGATGGCGATAATGAAAACGTTGAAAAAGAAAGCAATGACGCTGTGCATCAGCGCCATGCGGCGCACCCGCCGGTTGACGATCTGCACGTCCGACACCTGGAACGTCATGCCCAGCACCAGCGCGAAATACGCGAAATCCCAGTAGTCGGGCTCCTGGGTGCCGGGGAAATCCAGGCCCTTGTGCGTGCCGGTCCGGTGGCCGTAATAGCCATGCGCGTAATGCAACGCAAAGATCATGTTCATGTAGAGCCACGACAGCACGATGGTCGCCGCGGCGGCCAGCATGTCCACCACGCCGCCCACACTGCTTTCGCCGCGCAGCTCCACCCACAGCGCCACCATCACCATGCAGGATAGCGCCACGCTGCTCCAGAGCACGCCAAAGCGCCCCACGTCCTGCTGTTTGGCATGCACGCGCATGGACGCCGGGCTGGTCTGGCCGAACACCCTGGCCGTCAGCAAAAGGAACACCAGCGCGGCGGCGTCGAAGCCCAGCAGCAGCGCCAGGCTGGCCGACCGGCCCAGCGCGTACACGGCACCACCCACGGCCACGAACAGCAGGCCGCACAGCAGCAGCCGCCGGTGGGCGTGGAAGAAAGGCAGGCTGTCGACGGATGCGGCGGCGTCTTCCGCTGGCGGATCGTCCGGGATCGGTTTGGTCATCGGGGCTCCTACGCGCGGCAAGTGCCCTAACGCTAACCGATCGCCAGCAAACCCACCAGCGCGCCGCCGAACAGCAGCCATAGCGGATGAATGCGCGTGGTGCTGCCCAGCAACGCCACCACGGCCGTGATCGCCCCCAGCAGCCAGGAGTGCACCGAGGCCTCGGTGATCAGCGCGGCGCTGGCCGCGACCAGGCCGACCGTCATCGGGAAGATGCCGGCCTGGATCACGCCTCGCCACGGGCGGTCCTTGAAACGTTCCCACAGGCCCAGCGCCAGGATGGTGATGAGCGACGACGGGCCGAACTTGGCGATGGTCGTGACCAGCATGCCCCACCCGCCCGCGACGTGCCAGCCGACCAGCGTGACCACCATCAGGTTGGGGCCCGGCGCGGCTTGGCCCAAGGCAAACAGCGCGGAAAAATCGGCCGCCGTCATCCAGCCGTGCACGTCCACGACCTGGCGCTGCATTTCGGGCAGGATGGTGTTGCCGCCGCCGAACGCCAGCACGGACAGTTGCGAGAAGATCAGGGCCAGCGAGATCAGGGTCTGGATCATCGACGTTGCCTCCAGACCAGCAGGATGCTCAGCGGCGTCAGCACCGCCATCGTCGGCAGCAGCGGAATCCGCAGCACGGCGACCGCCACGAAACAGGCCGTGGCCACCACGCCGGCCAGCCAGTCGCGGCGCTTGACCACCGGCACGCCGATCTTGACCGCCATCGAAATCAGCAGCCCCGCCGCTGCGGCCGCCAGACCGGCGAACAGATGCTGGATGTGCGGATCGCTCTGGAAGCGGTCGTACACCATGCCCAGCAGGATGACGATGGCGGACGGCGCCAGGATCAGGCCCATCAGCGCCGCGAACGCGCCACGAGGCCCTCGGAACTTCATGCCCAGCGCGACCGACAGATTGATGATGTTGCCGCCCGGCAGGAACTGGCACAGGCCCAGCAGATCGGTGAATTCGGGCCCGCTCAGCCAACGGTGCTTCTCGACCACCATGCGGCGCGCCAGGGGCAGCGCGCCGCCGAACGCCGTCAGGCCAAGCATGAGGAAACCGTAGAACAACTGCCCGCAAGTGGGGGGAGGCCGAAGGCCGGCCTCAAGGGTGGAAGATGCTGCATTCATGTTGTTTTGGCCGGCCGAAGACCGGTGGACCTGGGGTGGCGCGTCGCCGTGCCGGAAGAGGAATAACGAGATGGCAGCCTACTCTTCGCCTCAGATAATGTCTAATATATGACCACTTAATAAATCATATTCATTGCATATGGCATCAGTCGATCTGCGTCTTCTGCGCTACTTCCTGGCCGTGGCCGAGGAGTCCCATCTGACCAAGGCCGCGGCCCGGCTGGGCATCCGCCAACCACCGCTCAGCCAGCAGATCCGCGTGCTGGAGCACGAGCTGGGCGTGACCTTGTTCCACCGCCTGCCGCGCGGCATGGAGCTGACCGAAAGCGGACGCGCCCTGGTCGACGACGCGCGCAACATCATCGCGCTGGTGGACCAGGCTGTGGACGGCGTGCGCCGCGTGTCCCAGGGCGAAGCCGGCCGGCTGACGGTCGGTTTCACCGGATCGGCAGCGTTCCATCCCTTCGTGCCGTCGGTCATCCGGCGCTTCCGCGAAAGCGCGCCGAACGTGCGGCTGGTGCTTGAGGAAAGCAGCACCGGCGAGCTGCGTGAGGCCGTCAATGAAGGCCGGGTGGACGTGGCGTTCATCCGGGGCTCGTACGGACCCGGCCCGGGCGTGGTCGAGGAAACCGTGCTGGAAGAAACCATGCTGGCGGCGTTTCCCGCCGACCATCCCGCGGTCAAGGGCCGCACGCGCCGGCACATCGCGCTGTCCGAGCTGGCCGAGGAATCCCTGATCCTGTACCGGCGCCACAGCGGCCCCGGCCTGTATGACGCCATCATCACGGCGTGCAGCGCATCGGGCTTCAGCCCCCGCATCGCGCAGGAAGCGCCACGCATGCTGTCCACGCTGAGCCTGGTGGCGGCCGGCCTGGGCGTGTCGCTGGTGCCCGCGTCGCTGCGCCGCGTGAACATCGAAGGCGTGGTGTACGTCAGCGTCAACGATCCGGTCGAACTGCGCGCCCCGCTGAACCTGATCTGGCGCGACGCGCCGCAGTCCGGCGCCACCCGCAAGCTGATCGAGGAAGTGCGCCGCCACCGCGCCCAGGCTCCCCCGCTCGCTTCCTAGCCGCCTCGGCGCCTTGGCCCGGCGCTACACTTCCCGCCATCCTCGTCCGACCTTCGCAACCCCGCATTTCGACCATGTTTCCCGAATCCCCCATCGGCGTGTACGACTCCGGCGTCGGCGGCCTGAGCGTGCTGCGCGCGATCCGCGACGCGCTGCCCCACGAATCGCTGCTGTATGTGGCCGATTCCGCTCATGTGCCCTACGGCGAAAAGACGCAGGCCTTTGTCGAAGAGCGCGCCCATGCGCTGACCGATTACTTCGTCTCGCGCCAGGCGAAAGCCGTGGTGGTGGCCTGCAATACCGCCACCGCCGCCGCCATCGCGCAACTGCGCCGCCGCCACCCCCACCTGATCATCATCGGCGTCGAGCCCGCCATCAAGCCCGCCGCCCACCTGACGCACAGCGGCGTCGTGGGCGTGTTCGCCACCACCGGCACGTTGGCCAGCCCGAAGTTCGCCGCGCTGGTCCGACGCGAAGCGCCCGAAGTGCGCATCCTGTTGCGGCCTTGCCCGGAATGGGTCGGACTGGTGGAACAAGGCGAGCTTGCCGGCCCGCGCGTCGAGGCCGCCGTGCGCGCGCCGGTGGCGGAACTGCGCGCAGCCGGCGCCGATGTGCTAGTGCTGGGCTGCACCCATTTTCCGTTCCTGCGCGATGCGATCCAGGCGGCGGCGGGCCCCGGCGTGCCGCTTCTGGAAACCGGATCCCCCGTAGCCCGCTGGCTGCGCCACCAGTTGCAGGAACGCGGCCTGCTGCGCGCGACGGACGCGGGCGAAATGCGCCTGGAGACCACCGGCAGCGCACCTGCGCTGGCGGCGCTGGCCAGCCGCCTGCTGGGCCTGCCGCTGGAGGCGGCCGTCACGCCTGAGCGCTGGCGCTGAGCGGCGGGCCGGCCCTGGCCCCGACCAAAGTTGAGGCCGACGTCGACTACGCCAACAGATTGATCCCGCGCATCGCCCGGACGGCGAAACAGGCGAATAATTCGAATACAGTAGAACGCTCCGCTTCCCGCGGCTCGCACACACAAAATAAGGAGACGATGATGAAACGCATCCTGATCCCGGTAGACGGCTCGCAACCCGCCATCCATGCTGTCCAGGCCTTGCTGGCGGCCCGCGCCTACGACCCGGTCGAACGCGTCGACCTGCTCAGCGTCCAGATCCCCCTGAAATCCGGCAAGATCGGCCGCGGCCTGTCGCAAGCCGAGATCGACGCCTATTACCAGGACGAGGGCCGCGCCGCGCTGCAGGAAGCCAGCAGCCTGCTGTCGCAGGCCGGCGTGCCCTTCGAGGCCCGCGTCGAAATCGGCGCCGCCGCCGACACCATCGCCCGCATCGCCGACGAAACGGGCGCCGACGAGATCTACATGGGCTCGCGCGGCCTGGGTTCGGTCTCGTCGCTGTTCATGGGATCCGTCGCCACCCGGGTCCTGCATCTGACGGAATTGCCCGTCACGCTGGTCAAGTAATGCATCAAGGAGCAATCATGCTGAACATTCTGGTCCCCGTCGACGGCTCCGACAATGCCAACCGCGCCGTGCTGTACGCTCGCCAACTGGCCGCAGGCGCCGCTGCCGCGCGCATCCACCTGATCAACGTGCAGACGCCCACGCAGGGGCGCGCCGGCCTTTCGCGGCTGATCACGCAAGACATGATCGACGAGTTCTACGCCCGCGAAGGCCAAGAGGCCACCGACGAAGCGCGCAAACTGCTGGACGTGGCCGGCGTCGACTACACCAGCCATATCGAATTCGGCCACGCCGCGACAGAAATCGCCGGCTATGCCCGCGACCACGGCTGCGCCCGCGTCGTGATGGGCACCCGCGGCAACGGCTCGCTGGCCAACATCCTGATCGGCTCGGTCGCCAATCAGGTGCTGCAATTGGCGGAAGTGCCGGTCACGCTGGTGAAGTAAAGAGCATGTGCGGCCCTCAGGCGGCGGGTAGCCACAAGGACACCCGCAGCCCGCCCAGCGGCGAGCGGCCCGCGTGGACCTCGCCGCCGTACGTGCCCGCCAGATCGCGCACGATATCCAGGCCCAGGCCCGACCCGGGCAATTGCTCGTCCATGCGCACCCCACGCAGGAAGATGCGCTCGCGCTCGTGGTCTTCGATGCCCGGGCCATCGTCGTCGATGTGCAGCAGCAAGCGTCCCGCGTCTGCCGGTTCCGCGGTGATCCGCACCCGGCTCGCCGCCCATTTGCAGGCGTTGTCCAGCAGATTGCCCAGCATTTCCTGAAGATCCTGCTGCTCACCCCGGAACAACAGGTCCGGGGAAACCTCCGCTATCTCGATGCCCAGGCCGCGTTGCGCGTACAAGCGCTGCATGACGCGCACCAGCCCCTGCGCCGCCTCCAGCAACGGGGCACGGCCATCGGCGGCGGCGCCTGACGAGGCCGCCGCCCGCGCGCGTGCCAGATGATGGTCGATCTGCCGGTTCGCCATCCCCACCTGCTCGTCGACCAGCGACGCCGGCACGCTGCCGTCGCGTGAGGCCGCGTTGGCCAGGATCGCCAGCGGCGTCTTGACCGCATGCGCCAGATTGCCGGCCTGCGTGCGCGCGCGCTGCACGATCTCGGCGTTCATCGCCAGCACCTTGTTGAAGTCGTCGACCAGCGGCTGGATCTCGCTGGGGAAGCGGCCTTCGATGCGGCTGCCGCCAGCGTTCTGCCGGGCCAATTGGCGCCGCAACCGGGCCAGCGGCCGCAAGCCCACCACCACCTGGACCACTGCTGCCGCCGTCAGCCCGGCCGCAAGCGCGCCCAGCGCAATGGCCAGCATGCCGTTGAAACGGCTGATGGGTTCGGCCAGGACGCTGCGGTCGGCCGCCACCACCAGGCGCAACGGCGCGGCGTCTTCTTCCGCCGGTTTCAGGATGCGCGCCACCGCCTCCAGTCGGCGTCCGCCGGGCCCCGCGATGTCGTAGGTCTGATCGCCGGCCCCGGCGCGCGGCGTGTCCGGCATTTCCAGCGTCTGGTCCCACAACGACCGCGAGCGCGCCGCGCCGACAAGCGCCGGTTTGCCGCCGTCGGCCAGCCGGTCGACTTGCCAGTACAGGCCCGACAGCGGCTGCTCCAGGCGGGGATCGTTCGGCGGCGGGTCCACCACCGGCCGGCCATCCGCGCCGGCGTTGACCGCCGCCGTCAGCTGGTTCAGGTGCAACGTCAGTTCGGCTTGCAGTTGCTGGGTGATGTGCTGGCGGAACAGGCTGGCCAGCCCCCAGCCGGCCAAGGCCACGGACACGAGGATCCAGGCCAGCGTGCCGGCCAGCAGGCGCAGCCGCAAGGAACCTGGCATGCCCGCGCGCGCCCGCATCATCCCTGCGCCGCCAGTCGGTAGCCCAGCCCGCGCACGGTTTCGATGGTGTCGGGTGGCAGCTTCTTGCGCAGGCGGCCGATGAATACGTCGATGGTGTTGGAATCGCGGTCGAAATCCTGCGCGTAGATGTGTTCGACCAGCTCCGTGCGCGACACGACGTCGCCCGCGCGCTGCATCAATACCGACAGCACCTTGAATTCGTGGCTGGTGAGCGTCAGCGCCTGGCCGTCGATCGTGACCTTGGCCTGGCGCGTGTCCAGCATCAGCGGGCCGCAACGCCACTGCGCGCTGGCATGCGCCGTACTGCGGCGCAACAGCGCGCGCACCCGCGCCAGCAATTCTTCCATGTGGAAGGGCTTGGTCAGGTAGTCGTCCGCGCCGGCGTCGATGCCAGCCACTTTCTCATGCCAGTTGTCGCGCGCAGTCAAGATCAGCACCGGCATGTTGCGTTGAGCGGCGCGCCATAGTTTCAGCACGGTCAGCCCGTCCATGACGGGCAGCCCCAGATCCAGCACCACCGCGTCGAATGCTTCCACGTCGCCCAGGAAACGCGCCGATTCGCCGTCGCCCGACACGTCCACGGTATAGCCCGCGCCGCGCAGCGCATCGGCCAGTTGTGCGGCCAGCGTGGGTTCGTCTTCCACCACCAGTATGCGCATCAGTCCTTGCCCTTGAATTTGATGTCGCGGCCCTTGACGGCCAGCAGCGCGCCGTCGCGCGCGTCGATCTTCAGCTTGAGGATGCCGCCACCGCTTTGCAGCACCCGGATCTCGTAGATGAATTCGTCGTCGTCCTCTTCGAACTCGACTTTGACGACCTGCCCTGGAAAATCGCGTTCGACAATATCCAGCACCGCGCCCAACGGCAATACCTTGCCGGCTTCCAGGGCCTGGCGGGCGCGCTCGTGGTCGCTGTCGCCGGCCAGTCCGCAGACCGGCCCCGTGATCAGCAACAGCGCCAGCGCACATCCAGACAACAGGATGCCGCGGCGTTTGCGCCGGGTCGAAAGGGGCTGCCGCAATGCCGGACCTCTTGAAAAAATTGGGGGATGGATCATCTTTTATACCGCGCGGAGCATGAACCAGGCATGAACGGCGGCTTCAGAAACGGTTCATGCGCCAACCCGAATAATGGACCCAAGGTCGCGATAACGGCCTGCTTTTCCCCCACATCATCCTAGGAGCTACTCATCATGACGCGTATTCAGCACACCCTGGCCGCCCTGGCAATCGGCGCTTCCGCCCTGGTCGCGGGCACCGCGGCACACGCACAGGCCGCCGTTCCGGCCGCAACCCCGGCCGCAACCGCCCCCGCCGCGCCGATGCTGACGATCCGCCAGGTCTACGACAAGATGGAAGCCGCCGGCTACCGCAACATCTCCGAGATCGAACGCTCCAGAAAGCACGGCTACGAAGTCAAGGCGTACGACCCGCAAGGCCAGCGCGTGAAGCTGTACGTGGACCCGCAATCGGGCGCCGTCACGCGCAGCCGTTTCGACGACTGAAGCGGCTCGCTGCGGCCAAGCCGTATGAGTATGATGTCACGCATGGATAGCCTTGGAGTCGCATCATGCCCGTTCTGCGTATCCTGGCTGCGGCCAGTCTGATTCTGGCCGGGCTAACCGCCTGCGGCGAAGTCGCTACCCTGCCCGTCGAAGCGGGCATGGGCCCCGCGCCGACATTGCCTCCTCCCAATACCACCGTGATTCCCACCGTCAACACGGCGAAGGCCGTCGGCTGGGTCGGGGGAGCGCAGCCCGTGGCGGCGGCCGGCCTGGCCGTCAACGCGTTTGCCGGCGGCCTGGACCATCCCCGCTGGCTGTACGTGCTGCCCAACGGCGACGTGCTGGTGGCCGAGACCAACGCGCCGCCCAAGCCCGCAGACGCGCCCGGGGGGCTGAAGGCGTGGGCAGCCGGCATCATCATGAAGGGCGCCGGAGCCCGGACTCCCAGCGCCAATCGCATCACGTTGCTGCGGGACGCGGACCACGACGGCGTCGCGGAGACGCGCAGCGTCTTGCTGCAAGGTCTGAACTCGCCCTTCGGCATGGCGCTCATCGGCAATCAGCTGTACGTCGCCAACGCCGACGCCGTCCTGCGCTTTCCGTACGAAGCCGGGCAAACGCAGATCTCGGCCCCGGGCGTGAAGGTCACGGACCTGCCCGCCGGCATCAACCAGCACTGGACCAAGAACCTGATCGCCAGCCCCGACGGCAGCAAGCTGTACGTCACCGTGGGGTCCAACAGCAATGTCGCGGAAAAAGGCATCGAGATCGAAGAAGGCCGCGCCGCCATCTGGGAAATCGATGTGGCCAGCGGCGCCAAGCGGCTCTACGCCACCGGCCTGCGCAATCCGGTCGGCATGGCCTGGGCGCCCGACGGCAAGACCCTGTGGACCGCCGTGAACGAACGCGACGAGTTGGGCAGCGACCTGGTGCCCGACTACATGACGTCGGTGCGCGACGGGGGCTTCTATGGCTGGCCCTATAGCTACTTCGGCCAGCACGTCGACACCCGCGTCACGCCGCCCCGCCCCGACCTGGTGGCGCGCGCCATCGTGCCCGACTATGCGCTCGGCCCGCACACGGCGTCGCTGGGGCTGGCCTGGTCGGGCGGCGCCCGGTTGCCCGCCCCCTATGCGGACGGCATGTTCGTAGGCCAGCACGGCTCGTGGAACCGCGACCCGCGCAGCGGCTACAAGGTCATCTTCGTGCCGTTCAAGGGCAGCGCGCCCGACGGCGAGTCCCGCGACGTGTTGACGGGCTTCCTGAACGACAGCGGACAGGCGCAGGGCCGCCCCGTGGGGGTCGCCGTCGACCGCCAAGGCGATCTGCTGGTGGCCGACGACGTCGGCAACGTGATCTGGCGCGTCAGCCCCAAACCGTGACGTTCCCGGGCCGGCCGGCGCGACGTAATAGCCGGCGCTTGCGTTCGGTCAAACGCCTTGCAGGTCGCGTTGCGCATTCTGGCGTACAGTGAGGCGAGAATGTCGTATCGCCGGTCCCCAGCGCGCAGCGCTGGCCCGGAAATTCCGCTCCCCTCGAAATATTGGAGGCATGAATATGGTGTTCAAGAAACTCTGCGTCGCGGCGGTCCTCGCTGTCGCATCGGCCCCGGTCCTGGCTGCCGATTGCTCGATCGATATCGCTGGCAACGACCAGATGCAGTTCGACAAGAAGGAAATCACGGTCAGCAAGAGCTGCAAGCAGTTCACCGTGAACCTGAAGCACCCCGGCACCCTGGCGAAGAACGTCATGGGCCACAACTGGGTCCTGACCACCACCGCCGACATGCAAGGCGCCGTGAACGACGGCATGGCCGCCGGCCTGGACAACGACTACGTCAAGAAAGACGACGCCCGCGTCATCGCCCACACCAAGGTCATCGGCGGCGGACAGACGGATTCCGTCACGTTCGACGTCAGCAAGCTTGCCGCCGGCACGGACTACACCTTCTTCTGCTCGTTCCCCGGCCACTTCGCGCTGATGAAGGGCACGCTGAAGCTGGTCGACTGACCGCTCGGGGCGGCATGCCGCCCCGCCGCTTTGCCTGCACGGGCTCCGCGCCCCTGGTCCGCCAGGGTCCCGGAGCCCGTTTCCATGGCAGGCGCAAACGGCTTCGCGGCGCCCCTGCCGCCAACGCGGGAACCCGCCCGCGCCGCGATCCGCCCCCCTACAATGCCCCCTCCTCGACAACGCAAAGGAGCAGGCATGAGCACGGAAAAAGTAGCGATCGTGACGGCGGGCGGCAGCGGCATGGGCGCCGCGGCGGCGCGCAAGCTGTCGGCCGACGGGTACCGCGTGGCCATCTTGTCTTCGTCGGGCAAGGGCGAAGCGCTGGCGCAGGAGTTGGGCGGACTGGGTGTCACCGGTTCGAACCGTTCGCCGGAGGATCTCGCCCGCCTGGTGGAAACCACCCTGCAGAAATGGGGCCGCGTGGATGCCGTGGTCAACAGCGCCGGCCACGGCCCGAAAGGCCCGCTGCTGGAAATCAGCGACGACGACTGGCATCTGGGCATGGAGTTCTATCTGCTGAACGTGGTGCGCATCACGCGCCTGGTCGCGCCGGTGATGAAAGCGCAGAAGTCGGGCGCCATCGTCAATATCTCCACCTACGCCACCTTCGAGCCCGAAGCGCTGTTCCCGACGTCCGGCGTATTCCGTGCCGGCCTGGCCGCCTTCACCAAGGTGTTTTCGGACGAATACGCCGAGCACAACGTGCGGATGAACAACGTTCTGCCGGGCTTCATCGACAGCCTGCCGGAAAAGGACGACCGCCGGGTGCGCATCCCGATGGGCCGCTACGGCACCGCCGACGAAGTAGCCGACCTGATCGCGTTCCTGGCGTCCGACGCGTCGTCCTACATCACCGGGCAGAACATCCGCATCGACGGCGGCATCACGCGCTCGGTCTGATTCTCATGCTTTTGGACTAAGCCTCTCGTCCGAATGACGGTATTGAAGGCCGCCCCGCGCTTTTAGTACCGTAGGTTTTCGCATTCGACGAGAGGCTTGCGATGACCGTCACCCCCGGCCAGGCGTCGCGCTTTCTGGCGCAAGCCACCTTCGGGCCCACGCCGTCCCAGATCGACGCCGTGGTGCGCGATGGGTACGCGGCGTGGCTGGACGCGCAGTTGGCGATGCCGCCTTCGCAGACCCATTTCGACTGGCTGCTGCATCAGAGAAAGAACACCGAGGCCTTCAAAGGCAACGGCATCAACGCGCCCCTGGAATCGACGCTGTGGCGCAAGTTCATCAGCGCGGACGACCAGGTGCGCACGCGCGTGGCGTTCGCGCTGTCCGAAATCTTCGTCGTGGGGGTGCAATCCATCACGGCGTCCTGGCCGCTGTTCGGCGCCGCCGGCTTCATGGACCTGCTGGCCGAGCACGCGCTAGGCGACTATCAGGCGCTGCTGACCGCCGTCACACGCAACCTGTCGATGGGTTGCATGCTGACCTATCGCGGCAACCGCAAGGAAGACCCCAAGAGCGGACGCCACCCCGACGAAAACTACGCGCGCGAAGTCATGCAGCTGTTCAGCATCGGCCTGCTGGCGCTTGAACCGGACGGCACGGTCAGGCACGTGAACGGCGCGCCGGTCGAAACGTACACCAACGCCGACGTGCAAGGGCTGGCCAAGGTGTTCACAGGGTGGGACATCAACGGGCCGGAAACCGATGTGGAATTCCACCGGCGGCCAATGGCGCTGAACAACGCACTGCATTCGATGGCCGAGAAGCGTTTCCTGGGCGCCGTGATCCCGCCAGGCACCGACGGAAACTTGTCATTGAAGCGCGCCATGGACGTCATTTGCGCGCATCCGAACGTCGGCCCATTCATCGGCATGCAGCTGATCCAGCGGCTGGTGACCAGCAACCCCAGCCCCGCCTATGTCGGCCGCGTGTCTGCGGCGTTCGAGGACGACGGCGGCGGCGCGCGCGGAAACTTGAAGGCGGTGGTGCGCGCCATCCTGCTGGACCCCGAGGCGCGCAACCCCGACCTGGCGGATCCGGGCTGGGGCAAGGTGCGCGAACCCATCCTGCGCTTTTCCGGATGGGCGAGGGCCTTCGGCGCCACCTCCACCAATGGCGCGTGGGCCATGCCCGACACGACTGACAACACGATACGGCTGGCGCAGAGCCCCATGCGGTCCGCCACGGTCTTCAACTTCTTCCGCCCCCGGTATACGCCGCCCGTGACGGAGCTGGCCCGGCGGCATCTGGTGGCGCCAGAGCTGCAGATCACGGACGAGACCAGCATCGCCGGCTACCTGAACTTCCTGGCCATTTATGCCGACCGGGGCTGGGAAGACCTGCAGACCTCGTACGCGCCGGAGATCGCGCTGGCGCATGATCCGCAGGCGCTGGTCGGACGCGTGGCGCTGCTGCTGGCAGGCGACGCGTTCAGCGCGCAAACGGCCGGCGCCATCGCAGAGGCCGTGGCCACCCTGCCCGCCAGCCGCCCGCGCGACCGGGTGCGGGCCGCCATCCTGCTGGTCGCCGCCACCCCTGAATATCTGGTGCAGAAGTGACGCGATCCCACGATACCCGCCGCCGCGCCTTTCTGTTGCGCGCCTGCGCATTGGGCGCCACGGGCGCCGCCGCGCCGCTGGCCTTGAACCTGGCGGCGCTGGGCGCGGCCGCCGCGCAATCGGCGCCGCCGTCGTACAAGGCGCTGGTCTGCGTGTTCCTGTATGGCGGCAATGACCCCTACAACACGGTGGTGCCCTTCGACGCCGCCGCCTATCGCGCCTATGCCGCCGCCCGTGGCGATATCGCCCTGCCCCGCGACGCCTTGCGCGCCACGGCCTTGCGCGGCAAGACGCCCGCCGCGGGCGGCGCCCAGTTCGCCCTGGCGCCCGCGCTGGCGCCGCTGGCGCCGTTGTACGAAGACGGCCGGATGGCGGTGGTGCTGAACGTGGGCCCGCTGATGGCGCCGACGACCAAGGCGGACTACATCGGCGCCCGCGTGCCGTTGCCGCCCAAGCTGTTTTCCCACAACGACCAGCAATCGTATTGGCAGGCGCTGGCGCCGGAAGGCGCCGCATCCGGTTGGGGCGGCCGCTTGACCGACCTGTTCGCCGGCGCCAATGCGCAACGCACGTTCACCGGCATCACGGCGGGCGGCAGCACGGTGCTGCTGGCCGGCCGCAAGGTCGCGGGCTATCGGGTGGGCATCAACGGATCGACGCCGATCGAGCTGCTATACCGCGACATGTACGGTTCCAGTGCCTGCACCGCCCTGCTGCGCGAGCTGATCACGCAACCGCGCGAACACCTGATGGAACGCGAGCTCTCGCGCATCGCCGGGCAGTCCATCAATGCCGATACCCAATTACGCGCCGCGCTGGCCGATGTGGCGGTGCCGGGGGATTTCAATTCACCGCTGGCGCAGCAACTGAAGATCGTGGCGCGCATCATCGGCGCGCGCCAAGCCCTGGGCGCGCGGCGCCAGGTGTTCTTCGTATCGCAGAACGGCTACGACAACCACACCGGCCTGAACGACACCCATCCTGCCTTGCTGCGGGAACTGGGGCAATCGTTGGCCGTGTTCCAGCAGGCGCTGTCGGCACTGGGCGTGGCGGATCAGGTCACGACGTTCACCGCGTCCGAGTTCGGCCGCACGCTGGGTTCCAACGGCAACGGCTCGGACCACGGCTGGGGTTCGCATCATCTGGTGCTGGGCGGCGCAGTCAATGGCGGCCGCTATTACGGCACCCATCCCGAGATCGCCTTGGATGGCCCGGGCTTCGTCGACAACGGCCGCCTGCTGCCGACGCTGGCGGTGGACCAGCTGGGCGCGTCGCTGGGCGCCTGGTTCGGCGCCGGCCGCGACGAGCTGGAGCTGGTGTTTCCCAATCTGAAGCGTTTTGATGCGGACGCCTTGGGGATCCTGCCGACGGTCTGAACCGCTGAGGCGGGGTTGTGGCAAGGTTGTGGCAAACCGCCTACCGCGCCGCCAACTGCCGCTTGGCCGCCAGTTGCTTCCAACGGACGGCTTCGCTTTGGACGAAGGCGCCCAATTCGGCCGGCGTGCTGCGCCGGACTTCAGCGCCCTGCTCGCCGATCTTCTTCACGACCGCGGGATCCGCCAAAGCCTGGTTCAACGCCGTGTTCAGGCGGGCCACGACGGCCGGGTCGGCCTTGGCCGGTGCGAAGATGGCGTACCACTGCGGAACGTCCACGCCCGGCACGCCAGCTTCGGCCAGCGTAGGCAGGTCCGGCAAGGCCGCCGTGCGCGAGGGCCCCGCCACCGCCAGCGCCTGGATCATGCCGGACTTCAGGTGCGGGTAAACGCTGAACAGGCTGGGGAACATCACCTGCGTGATGCCCGACAGCGTGTCCGTCAAAGCCGGCGCCGACCCTTTGTAGGGCACATCCAGCATTTGCGTGCCGGTGGCCTGGTTGAACAGTTCGCCCGCAATCGCCGGCGCGGTGCCCGGCCCCGCCGACGCGAAGCTCAAGGCATCCGGGTTGTCATGGCCGTACTTCACCAGGCCCGCCACGTCATGCACGGGAATGCGGGTGGACACGACCATGATGGTGGGCGAATCGGCCACCATGCCGATGGGCGTGAAGTCCTTGACGGGGTCGTAGTTCAGCTTCTGCATGGCCGGATTGATGCCGTGCGTGCCGATGTAGCCCAGCATCAGCGTGTAGCCGTCGGCGGGCTGGCGCGCGACGTAGTCGGACGCGATCGCCCCCTGCGCGCCGGGCTTGTTCACGACAATGACGGTCTGGCCCAGCAGTTCGCCGACCTTCTGCCCGACCACGCGGGCCAGCACATCGTTGCCGCCGCCCGCGGCGGTGGGCACGATCAGCGTGATCGCGCGTTCGGGATAAGCGGCGTGCGCCGCGCCGGCGCCCAGCGCCAGCAACAGGGCTGCGGCGCAGACCGTCTTGATCGGGTAGGGTTTCATGGTTTGTCTCCTGATTCGAGGAATCTTCATGGATGGCGGCCTCTTGACGGGCCGCTTCGCTAAGCAACGGCGCGCACCGCCTCGGCGCCCGCCAGGACGTAGTGGCCGGGAACGTACAGCAGCCCTTTCATGATCTTGCGCGCGGTTCGCACCAGACCCGCGGCGCGCACCACGCCGCCGTCAGGGTCCAGTTCGACATCGATGTCCATGGCGCCGGAGGGATGTTCGATGCGCACCGTGCGGAAGCCGGGCAGCACGGGCGGGCCGCCGCAGTTGTGCGCCACGGTGCCCGCCATCAGGAAGGCGCTGGCCACGCCCACGGCGCCGGTCGCCGCATGGGCCCGATGGCAGGCGCGCGGCGTGAAATAGCGCGAGCGCAGCGCCAGCCCGCCCGGCGTGTCGGCGGACGCCACCAGCACGGGCTTGGGAATGACGCTGCCGGACACGTCGCCCAGGCCCATGCGCAGGCCCGCCTGGAGGCGGATGCGCTCCATGCGTTCCAGCAAGACAGCGTTGCCGTCCAGCTGCGCGGGCGTTTCGTCGCCGCGCAGGCCGAAATCGCTGGCGCGCATCAGCACCATCGGCATGGCGGCGTCGATCAGCGTCACCGCCACCCCGTCCACCTGTTCCTGCCGCAGCCCGGTCGGGAACAGCTGGCCGGTGACGGCGCCCCAGGCGTCCAGGAAATTCAACCGCACGGGCGCCGCCGTGCCCGGCACGCCGTCGATGCGGGCATCGCCTTCGTAGGTCAAGCGGCCGCCCGGCGTCTGCACCACGGCTTCGATCACCGCGCCGGTGTTGACGTTGTGGACCCGCACCGGGGTCACGCCGTCGCGCGCCGCGATCAGGCCTTCGTCGATGGCGAACGGCGCCGCGCCCGACAGCATGTTGCCGCAATTGGGCCGGGTGTCGACCGTGGCGCGGTCCACCGACACCTGCGCGAACAGATAGTCGATATCGCAGCCGGGGCGGGTCGAGCGCGACACGATGGCCACTTTGCTGGTCAGCGTGTTGCCGCCGCCCAGGCCATCGACCTGCAAGGCGTGGGGCGAGCCCATGGCGAGCAGCAGCAGCCGGTCTCGTTCGGCCGGGTCGGCCGGCAGCCAGCCGCCCAGGAAGAAAGGGCCGCGCGACGTGCCGCCGCGCATCAGTACGCAAGGGATTACGGTTTCCATGGAAGCCATTCTGCGTCGGTACGGCTACTATTTGAATTGCAACTTACGGATGGATTAATGCATGGCACGCATCAATTTCGATTTGCAGGAATTGCAGGCGTTCGTCGCCGTGGCGGAACGCGCCAGCTTTCGCGCCGCTGCCGACGACCTGCACCTGTCGCAGCCGGCGCTCAGCCGCCGCATCGACAAGCTGGAAAGCATCCTGGGCGCCCGCCTGCTGGAACGCACGACCCGGCGCGTGGCCCTGACGCAGGTCGGCCGCGTGTTCCTGGAACGCGCCCGCACCGCCATCGACGAGCTGGAAAGCGCCGTGCTCAGCATCGGCGACCTGGCTGCGCAGCGAGGCGGCCTGGTCACCGTGGCCTGCGTGCCATCCGTCGCCTATTACTTCCTGCCCTCGGTCATCCGCGACTACGCCGAACGCTTCCCGCGCATCCGCGTGCGCATCATCGACGAAACCGCCAATACCGTGCTGAACAGCGTGGTGACCGGCCGCGCCGACTTCGGCATCAGTTTCTTCGGCACCCAGGAGCCCGATGTGGATTTCAAGGCGGTGCTGCGCGAAGACTTCGTCCTGGCGGTGCGCCGCGACCATCCGCTGGCCAGCCGCCGCAGCGTGTCCTGGGAAGCCCTGTCGCAGGAACGCTTCATGACGGTGGCCAAGGAAAGCGGCAACCGCCTGCTGATCGACGATGCGCTCGCCAAGAGCGGCAAGCGCACGGTCAGCGCTTTCGAGGTCAGCCACGTCATGACGCTGCTGGGCCTGGTGGAAGCCGGCCTGGGGGTTGCCGCCGTGCCGCAGCTGGCCATGCCGCTTGCCGGCCACGCTACGTTGACGAGCGTCAAATTGGAGCACCCGCGCGTGACGCGCACCCTGGGCCTGATCGCCCGGCGCGGCCGCCCCCTGGCGCCCGCCGCCCAACAGCTCTATAACCTGATCCATCAGGCCGGCAAAATGGCAAAACGCAAACCCCCCACCCCT
>NZ_LZZS01000032.1 GCF_014170335.1 Achromobacter sp. UMC46 | reverse complement strand
CAACTCGGCGATGCCCCGAGGCCGCCCCCGCCGCCCGAAGTCCGTGACGATGATCATGACGGCGACGGACACCGGGCGGAACCACGCGACGCCGCCGAACGCGACCGCGCCCGCGAAGAGCACGTGCGCCGCTACAAGCCCGAGCCGGACGATATCCGCCGAGACCTGCGCGTGCTGGTGCAACTGCTGAACGAACGCCTGAACGACGGTACCCGCGTGGCGTTGTCGCGCGGGCCGGCGCCCGAGATCTTCATTTCGCTGGCGCCCAATTCCGCCAGCGAGGACGTGCCGCGCCTGCGCGAATGGCTGGTCATCCCGCTTGACCGCCTGGACCCGCCCGTGGCCACGCCCTTCATCGCGGCCTGGCTGGGCGGCCTGGGGCTTTTGCTGCTGCTGGCGGTGGGTTTCTCATGGCATATCACTCGGCCCATCACGCGGCTGGCCGATGCCGCCGACCGCCTGGCCGCAGGGCAACCGCAACGCGTGGAGCCCTCGGGGCCGCATGAAACCCGGGCGCTGGGCGTGCGCTTCAACGCCATGCTGGATGCGCTGGCCGAATCCGATTCGGTGCGCCGCACGCTCTTGTCCGGCCTGCCGCACGACCTGAAAGGGCCGCTGTCGCGGATGTGGCTGCGGATCGAACTGGCCGACGACTCCAAGTTGAAGGAAGGCCTGCGCACCGATCTGCAGGACATGCAGCACATGGTCGACCAGTTCATCGGTTTCGTGCGCGGCACCGATCCGGCGGCGTACCGCTATGCGCCCATCGTGCTGTCCGATTGGCTGACCGAACGCGTCGGCGCCTGGCAGGGCGCGGGCACGGATATCCATCTGAAGACGGTCGACGACGACGCGCCGCTGGTGGTGCAGGCGGACGCCGTGGCATTGGGCCGGCTGCTGGACAACCTGATCGGCAATGCGCTGAACCACGGCGCGCCGCCGGTCGATGTGAGCCTGCGCCGCGAAGACCGCCAGGCGGTGCTGGATGTGGCCGACCATGGCCCCGGTATCGTGCCTGAACGCCGCCAGGAAGCGCTGCGCCCCTTCAGCCGGCTGGATGACGCGCGCACGCGCACCGGCAGCGTGGGCCTGGGCCTGGCGCTGGCCGAGGCCATTGCCCGCGCCCACGGCGGTTCGCTGGAATTGCGCCAGGCGGAATCCGGCGGCCTGTGCGTGCGGGTGAAGCTGCCGCTGGCCGAATCCGCCTAGGGCGGCGGGGCCCTCCGGGGCCCCGCATACGGTACGATGCATCCTGCTTCGTCCCTTGTCGTATCCGCACCATGGCCATTCAGTCCGATTCCCTTTCTTCCCGACCCGACGCCCCCCGTATCGTGGCGCCGCAGCCGGTGTCGCCCAACGAGGAATCGATCGAACGCGCCTTGCGCCCCAAGGCACTGCAGGAATACGTCGGCCAGCAGCGCGCCCGCGAGCAGCTCGAAATCTTCATCGCCGCCGCCAGGAAGCGCGGCGAGGCGCTGGACCACGTCCTGCTGTTCGGCCCGCCCGGGCTGGGCAAGACCACGCTGGCCCACATCATCGCCCATGAAATGGGCGTGCAGCTGCGCCAGACGTCGGGCCCCGTGCTGGAACGCCCGGGCGACCTGGCCGCGCTGCTGACCAACCTGGAAAAGAACGACGTCCTGTTCATCGACGAAATCCATCGCCTGTCGCCCGTGGTCGAGGAAATCCTCTATCCGGCGCTGGAAGACTTCCAGATCGACATCCTGATCGGCGAAGGCCCGGCCGCGCGCAGCGTGAAGCTGGACCTGCAGCCGTTCACGCTGGTGGGCGCGACCACGCGGGCCGGCATGCTGACCAACCCGCTGCGCGACCGCTTCGGCATCGTCTCGCGGCTGGAGTTCTACAACGCGGCCGACCTGGGCCACATCGTGACGCGCAGCGCCGGGCTGCTGAACGCCGGCATTACGCCGGACGGCGCGGCGGAAGTGGCGCGCCGCGCCCGCGGCACGCCCCGGATCGCCAACCGCCTGCTGCGCCGCGTGCGCGACTACGCCGAAGTCAAAGCCAGCGGCACCATCGACGCGGACGTCGCCGGCCGCGCGCTGGCCATGCTGGAAGTGGACCCCCAGGGCCTGGACCTGATGGACCGCAAGCTGCTGGAAGCCATCATCCACAAGTTCGACGGCGGGCCCGTGGGCGTGGACAGCCTGGCGGCCGCCATCGGCGAAGAGCGCGACACCATCGAAGACGTGATCGAGCCCTACCTGATCCAGCACGGTTACCTGCAACGCACGCCGCGCGGACGCACCGCCACGCTGACGACCTGGCGCCACCTGGGCCTGACCCCGCCCTCCGGCGTTGCCACCGGCGGCGGCGACCTGTTCGGCAAGTAGGCGCGGGCGGCGCGCAAACCGCGCGACAGGTTTATGATCCGGAGGTTTCGACATTCCTGCGATCAAAGGACCGGATCCCCATGCTGCCCGAATTGCCCACCTATGATGACGTCGTGCGCGCCAGCGAGCGCCTGGCCGGCAACGCACACCGCACGCCCGTCTTGACCTCGGCCACGGCCGACGCCATCAGCGGCGCATCGGTCTTCTTCAAGTGCGAGAACTTCCAGCGCATGGGCGCCTTCAAGTTTCGCGGCGGCTACAACGCCATCGCGCGCCTGACGCCCGAACAGCGCGCCGCCGGCGTGGTGACCTTCTCGTCCGGCAACCATGCGCAGGCCATCGCGCTGGCATCGAAGCTGCAGGGCGTATCCGCCACGATCATCATGCCGCTGGACGCGCCCGCGGCCAAGCGCGCGGCCACCGAAGGCTACGGCGGCAAGATCGTCACCTACGACCGCTACACCGAAGACCGCGAGCAGATCGCCCTGCGCATCCAGTCGGAAACCGGCGCCACGCTGATCCCGCCCTACGACCACGAAGACGTGATCACGGGGCAGGGCACCGCGGCCAAGGAGTTGTTCGAGGAAGTCGGCGAACTGGACTACCTGTTCGTCTGCCTGGGCGGCGGCGGCCTGCTGTCGGGGTCGGCCCTGTCCGCGTTCGCGCTGAGCCCGCGCTGCCTGGTCTACGGCGTCGAGCCGGAAGCCGGCAACGACGGCCAGCAGTCCTTGCGCAAGGGTGAAATCGTCCGCATTCCGGCTCCCAAGACCTTGGCCGACGGCGCCGCCACGACCCACCTGGGCAATCTGACGTTCCCGCTCATCCAGAAGCACGTGCGCGACATCGTCACGGTGACGGATGCCCAACTGGTCACGACCATGAAGTTCTTCGCCGAACGCATGAAGATGGTCGTGGAACCCACGGGCTGCCTGGGCGCGGCCGCGGTCATGCAGAACGTCGTGCCCGTGCGCGGCGCGCGGGTCGGCGTCATCATCAGCGGCGGCAACGTCGACCTTCCGGCCTACGCCCGTTTGCTGGCTTCCTGATATCCGCCGGGCGGTCCGCGCGGCCGACCGCCGATGCGTGCTTGCGGTTGCCGCCTGCGCAGGGCAGAATCGGGGCTCGATCCTGACGAACAGGGGGCTGCGGCATGCGTATCCTTGTCATCGGCGGCACCGGTTTCATCGGCCGTCACCTGATTGCCCGGCTGTCCGGCGGCCTGCACCAGATGATTGTGCCCACGCGCCTGCTGGCGCGGGGCAGCGAACTGCAAGTCTTTCCTACCGTCACGCTGGTCCAGACCGACATCCACGACGACGCCTCGCTGGACGGCCTGGTGCGCGGCTGCGACGTGGTCGTGAACCTGGTGGGCATCTTGCACGGCAACGCCGGCAAGCCTTACGGGTCCGACTTCGCGCGGGCCCACGTGCTGTTGCCGCAGCGCATCGCGCAGGCCTGCCGGCGCCAGGGCGTCCACCGCCTGCTGCACGTCAGCGCGCTGGGCGCGGACTCCCAGGGCGACAGCATGTACCAGCGCTCCAAGGGTGACGGCGAAGCGGCCATCAAGCATGAATTCCAGGCCGCATCGGAAGGCGGCTGGACCATTTTCCGTCCGTCGGTCCTATTCGGTCCCGACGACAAGTTCACCAATATGTTCGCCACGTTGGCGCGTTGGCTGCCCGTGCTGCCGCTGGCGGGCGCGCACGTGCGCATGCAGCCGGTCTATGTGGGCGATGTGGTGGAAGCCATGGTGTCCGCCTTGGGCGACACGCACACCTGTGGCAAGACGTACGAGCTGGGCGGGCCGCAAATCTATACGCTGGGCGAGATCGCGCGGCTGTGCGCTGCCTGGAGCGGCCATCCCCGGCCGGTGGTCAGCATGCCGATGGGCGTGGGCCGCCTCCAGGCCCGGCTGTTCGAATGCCTGCCGGGCAAGCCCCTGATGTCGCGCGACAACCTGGATTCCCTGCGCCGCGACAACATCTGCGCCGGCCCGATTGCGCCGGAACTGCATGTGGTGCCAACCGGCCTGGAGGCGGTGGCGCCCCGTTACCTGTGATCAGCGCGCCAGCGCCTTCAGCGCCTGCTTGATGCCGTCGGACACGCCGACCCCTTCGGGCAGCGTCTTCAACGCCGACAGCGATTCCTTTTCCGAGTAGCCCAGCGCCAGCAGCGCGTTCAGGATGTCCGACTGGTTGTCGGGCGTGCCATGCGAGGTCGCGCCGATGTCCGCGCCCAGCTTGCCGCGCATTTCCAGCAGCAGGCGTTCGGCGGTCTTCTTGCCGATCCCGGGCACGCGCGTCAGCCGGCCCGATTCCTGCAAAGTGATGGCCTGGGCCAGATCCGCGACCGACATGCCCGACAGCACCGACAGCGCGGTGCGCGCGCCGATGCCGCTGACCTTGATCAGTTCGCGGAAGGCGCTGCGTTCACTGGCCGTGCCGAAGCCGTACAGGATGTGCGCGTCCTCGCGCACCGTCAGGTGCGTGTACAGCGTGACGCGTGCACCGGTTTCCGGCAGCGCGTATAGCGTGCTCATGGACACGTCGATGTCATAGCCCAAACCGCCCACGTCCACGCAGATGGTGGGAGGCAGTTTTTCGATCAGGGTTCCGGTGATGCGTCCGATCATGATGGTGAAGGCCTGGAAAGGGAAAAGCGGGAGAGGCGCGCGGATGCGCGGCGAATGCGGGCATTCTATACGCGCAAGGGCGCGTTCAGCCGATCAGGCGGCCGTTGCGGATGCGTGTCTTGCCGCTCATGCGCAGCGACGTGCCCAGGCGTTCCAGCTTGTCCTGCAGGGGGCCGACGTGGGCGTGGCAGATGGCGCAGGCCAGCGCGTCGGCGGAGTCGGGCGCGGGCGTGCCGTCCAGCGCCAGCAGGTGCTGCACCATCATCTGCACCTGCTCCTTGGCGGCGCGTCCGGTGCCGACCACGGCTTTCTTGATCTGCAGCGCGGTGTACTCGTGCACGGCCAAAGAACTGTCGGCCAGCGCACACAGCGCGGCGCCCCGGGCCTGGCCCAGCAGCAGCGTGGACGCGGGGTTGGTGTTCATGAAGACGATTTCAAGCGCGGCGACGTCGGGTTGCGTGTCGCGCGCCACCTGGCGCAGATTGTCCAGGATGACTTTCAGGCGTTCGGCCAGCGTCAGCGCCGGCGGGACCACGATGGTCCCGCTGGCCACGTAGCGCAGCCGCGAGCCGTCGGCATCGATCACACCGAAACCGGTGCGGCGCAAGCCGGGATCGATGCCGAGGACGCGCATCAGTGGCGGAAGTGGCGGGTGCCGGTCAGCACCATGGCGATGCCGTGCTCGTCGGCCGCGGCGATGACTTCGTCGTCGCGCATGCTGCCGCCAGGCTGGATCACGCAGGTCGCGCCTGCCGCCACCACCACGTCCAGGCCATCGCGGAACGGGAAGAACGCGTCCGACGCCACGGCCGAACCCTTCAGCGTCAGGCCGGCGTTTTCCGCCTTGATGGAGGCGATGCGGGCCGAGTCGATGCGGCTCATCTGGCCGGCGCCCACGCCAAGGGTCATGCCGCCGCCCACGAACACGATGGCGTTGGACTTGACGTACTTGGCGACCTTCCAGGCGAAGGTCAGGTCGTTCATTTCCTGCTCGGTCGGCTGGCGCTTGCTGATCACCTTGAGCGCATCGCGCGGCACGTTGTAGGCGTCCGGGCTCTGCACCAGCCAGCCGCCGCCCACGCGCTTGATGTCCATGGCGTTCTGGCCCACGCCCATCGGCACTTCCAGCACGCGCACGTTCTTCTTGGCGGCCAGGATGGCCAGCGCGGCGCCGTCATAGGCCGGGGCCAGCAGCACTTCCAGGAACTGGGCGCTGACGGCTTCGGCCGTCGCGGCGTCCACGGGGCGGTTGAAGGCGATGATGCCGCCGAAGGCGGAGGTCGGGTCGGTCTTGAACGCTTGCTGGTATGCGCCCAGCGTATCGGCCGCCACGGCGACGCCGCACGGGTTGGCATGCTTGACGATGACGCAGGCGGGCACGTCGAAGCTGCGCGCGCATTCCCACGCGGCATCCGCGTCGGCGATGTTGTTGTAGGACAGTTCCTTGCCCTGCAACTGGCGGTAGTTGCCCAGAAGGCCGGCGGGACGCTGCGCGTCCACATAGAAGGCGGCGTTCTGGTGGGGGTTCTCGCCATAGCGCAGCGCCTGCGCTTGCTTGACCTGCAAGGTCAGCGTGCCGGGCCATTCGGCGCGGGCCGGGACCGCTTCCTGGGCCGGTTCGGCTTCGGTCAGGCTGGTCAGGTAGGCGGCGATGGCGCCGTCGTAGGCGGCGGTGTGGGCGTAGACCTTCGAGGCCAGCGACAGGCGCAAGCCGTAGGAGGTGCTGCCGTTCTTGTCCATTTCGGACAGCACGCGCGAATAGTCGACCGGGTCGATCACGACCGTCACGCCGCCAGCTTCCGTGCCGTGGTTCTTGGCGGCGGCGCGCAGCATGGCCGGGCCCCCGATGTCGATGTTTTCGACCGCGTCGGCGAACGTGCAGTCCGGCTTGGCGACGGTTTCACGGAAGGGATACAGGTTGACCACCAGCATGTCGATGCGATCGATGCCCGCCGCCTTGATGGTGTCCATGTGCTCGGCGCTGTCGCGGCGGGCCAGCAGGCCGCCGTGGATCTTGGGGTGCAGCGTCTTGACGCGGCCATCCAGGATTTCCGGCGAACCCGTATGGGCGGCCACTTCGGTGACGGTCAGGCCGGCGTCGGCCAGCAACTTGGCGGTGCCGCCAGTCGACAGCAGGCGCACGCCGCGCGCAGCCAGGGCGCGGGCAAATTCAACGATGCCGGTCTTGTCGGACACCGAAAGCAGGGCGGTTTCGATTTTCATGGTGGGGGGACGGGAGTCGGGCGGGGCGCCTTTCTCGTTCAGGTCGGGATGGGAAATCGGGG
>NZ_LZZS01000031.1 GCF_014170335.1 Achromobacter sp. UMC46 | reverse complement strand
TCGATGCCCACCCCCAGCCCGCCCGTCATCACCAGCACTGACAACGCCAACGGCGACCACATCCCCGGCGGCGTCCGCCTGGCGTCCATGTCCGCCACGAACCGATGCATGGCCGCCGAGGCCGCCGGGTCGGCGCCGTCCGCCAGCGCCGCCTCTACCCGGCGGCACTGCGCGATCAACGCATTCAGGCCCGCGCCGGCGGTCGGCATCACAGCCTTGTCACGCCCGGCGCGTGTTCCGCCACCGTGTTGCGCAAGGCCGCCATCGCTTCCTGCACCGCCAGCGGCCTGAAGGCATCTTCACGCCAATACATCGCCACGGATCCAAAGCCCGACAGCCGCACCGGGATGATCCGCATCGCCCGCATCTGCGAAAACCGCAGCGCCGCGCGGTGCGAGGCCACGCCGATCATGTCGCTGTTGTTGATCAGCGTGAGGTTGATCGTGACCGAATTCGACTCCACATGGTCCGGCGGCGGCGCTTGCCCCGCCGCCGCCAGCGCGGCGTCCACCGCATTGCGGATAGGCGTGCCCTTGGGCCACAGGATCCACCGGTACGACAGCAGGTCCTGCCAGCCGGGCTGCTCGATGGCGAACAGCGGATGGCGCGGGCGCGCCACCAGATGGATCGGTTCCAGGTACAGCGCTTCGAAGCGGATGGCGGGGTCGTGGTGTTCGGGCGCCGAGCGGCCCACGACGATGTCCAGGTCGCCTTGGGCCAGTTGTGCCAGCAAGCGGTCCGTCGTGCCTTCGACGAGTTTCACGCGCGCTTGCGGCATGCGTTCCAGCAGCTTCATCACCGCCAGCGGCACCGTGTCGGAGGCCGACGCGCCTGACGCGCCGATCACCACCCGGCCGCCGCCGCCTTCACGCAGCGCGGCCATGTCGGCGCTGGCGCGGTCCATCTGCGACTCGACCCGCTGGGCGTGGGCGATCAGCACATCGCCGTGCGGCGTCGGACGCAGGCCGCGCGCGTGGCGCTCGAACAGCGGCAGGCCGATATCGTCTTCCAGGTCTTTCAGCCACTTCGACAAACCCGGCTGCGTGGTGTTGAGCATCGCGGCCGAATGGCTGATGTTGCGGGTCTGCGCCAGGCTGAGCAGCATCTTCAGATTGCGCAGCCGCAGGCGGTGGGTCCAGTCCATGCGGGCCCTCGTCGGATGGAGGTTGTCTCGTATGTATATTGTTATTCGTATGGATAATAAGATAATTTCATTATTAAACACATAGCTGCTTACGCATAATCGTCTTCATATCTGGACCAGCCGCGACCCACGCGGCGGCCACCCGTAGAAGCCGGCACCAGCCGGACATACTGGAGACAACCATGCCCGACGGCCACACCGCCGGCGCGGATCACGACGCCGACCGCGCCGCTGATCGCGCCGCCTATTACGCGCGCATCGCCAAGAAGCACATGGCTCCCCTGTGGGAGTCCCTGCACAATCTGGTTCCCCGCCAGCCCGCCCCGCGCTGCGTGCCGGCCCTCTGGAAATACGACGACGTGCGCGACGACGTGATGGCGTCGGGTTCGCTGATCACCGCCGAAGAAGCCGTGCGCCGCGTCCTGATCCTGGAGAACCCCGGCCTGCCGGGCCAGGCCAGCATCACGCAAAGCCTGTACGCCGGCCTGCAATTGATCCTGCCCGGCGAGATCGCGCCCAGCCACCGCCACACGCAATCGGCGCTGCGCTTCATCGTCGAAGGCCGGGGCGCCTACACGGCCGTGAACGGCGAACGCACCACCATGCACCCGGGCGACTTCATCATCACGCCGTCCTGGACCTGGCACGACCACGGCAACGCCGAAACGGCGGAAGGCGGCGAGCCCGTCGTGTGGCTGGACGGTCTGGACATCCCGCTGCTGCGCTTCCTGGACGCCGGCTTCGCCGAAAACTACCCCCACGCCACCCAGCCCGTCACGCGGCCCGAAGGCGACAGCATGGCCCGCTTCGGCCACAACATGGCGCCGGTGCGCCATCACGTTTCAAGCGGCACGTCGCCCATCTTCAACTACCCCTACGAACGCAGCCGCGAAGCGCTGGACGCCCTGTACCGCCACGGGGAACTGGACCCCTGGGACGGCGTGAAACTGCGCTACCTGAACCCGGCCACGGGCGGCTACCCCATGCCGACGATGGCCACGTTCATGCAGCTGCTGCCCGCCGGCTTCCAGGGCAAGACCACCCGCAGCACCGACTCCACGGTCTACAGCGTGGTGGAAGGGCGCGGCACCGCGCGCATCGGCGACCAGGAATTCCATTTCGGCCCGCGCGACGTCTTCGTGGCGCCGTCCTGGCTGCCCGTGCAACTGGCCGCGCTGGAAGACGCCACGCTGTTCAGCTATTCGGACCGCCCCGTGCAGGACGCGCTGGGCCTGTGGCGCGAAGAACGCGTCGGCTGAACCCGGCGCCGCGCGCGTTATCCGGTGCGCTACCCGGTGCGCTATCCGGCTTTCCATTTTTCCCTTTCGTCTCCCCAAGGGTGATCCATGCCTTTCGTGTTTGCTCCCGCCGCCCCCGTCTCCGTGCCCATCGACGGCAGCCAGGACGCCTTTCCCGTTCGCCGCGTGTACTGCGTGGGCCGCAACTACGCCGCCCACGCCCGCGAAATGGGCTTCGACCCGGACCGTGAACCGCCGTTCTTCTTCTGCAAGCCCGCCGATGCGGTCGTGCCGGTCGCCGACGGCCAGACGCTGGACCTGCCGTACCCGCCCGAGACCGCCAACCTGCATTACGAGATCGAGCTGGTCGCGGCCATCGGCAAAGGCGGCGCCGATATCGCGGTGGATGACGCGCTGAACCATGTCTGGGGCTACGCCGTGGGCCTGGACATGACGCGGCGCGACCTGCAGATGAAAATGCGCGAGGCCGGCCGCCCGTGGGAACTGGGCAAAGCCTTCGACCACAGCGCCCCCATCGGCCCGCTGCACCCCGCCGGGTCGGCCACCGGCATCGGCCAGGCCGCCATCTGGCTGCAGGTCAACGGCACGGATAAGCAACGCAGCGACATCGGCAAGCTGATCTGGTCCGTCGCGGAAACCATCGCGTACCTGTCCAGGTATTTCCGCCTGGAAGCGGGCGACCTGATCTACACGGGCACGCCGGAAGGCGTGGGGCCGGTCGTGCGCGGCGACACGATGGTCGGCGGCGTGGATGGCCTGGGCACGCTCAGCGTGCGGATGGTCTAAGCATGCGATACGACACCGATGTGATCATCGTGGGCGCGGGGGTGGGCGGCCTGGTGCTGGCGCTGAGCCTGCACCAAGCCGGCATCGCCTGCCGCGTCTACGAGGCCGTGTCCGAGATCAAGCCGCTGGGCGTCGGCATCAACCTGCTGCCGCACGCCACGCGCGAACTGGATGAATTGGGCCTGCTGCCCGCGCTGGACCCGATCGCCGTGCGCACGCGCGAATCCGTCTTCTATACGCGCCACGGCCAGTTCATCTACGGCGAGCCCGCCGGCCTGGACGCAGGCTACGACTGGCCCCAATACTCCATTCATCGCGGCGACCTGCAAATGGCGCTGCTGGCGGCCGTGCGGCAACGCCTGGGCGACGACAGCGTGACCGTGAACGCGCGCTGCACCGGCGTCGAACAAGACGCCGACACCGTCACGGCCCGCTTCCAGGACAACCACGGCAACGCGCTCGCCCCCGTCCGCGGACGCATCGCGGTCGGCTGCGACGGCATCCACTCGGCGCTGCGCAAGCAGCGCTATCCGCAAGAAGGCGCACCCCGGTACTCCGGCGTGAACATGTGGCGCGGCACGACGCGATGCAAGCCGTTCCTGTCCGGCGCCAGCATGGTCCGGGCGGGCTGGCTGTCCACGGGGAAAATGGTCATCTATCCCATCCGCGACAACATCGACGCCGACGGCAACCAGCTGGTGAACTGGGTGGCCGAGATCGAAGCCGCCGAACCCGCCGTGCGCGACTGGAACCGCAGCGGCCGGCTGGAGGATTTCTTTCCCGCATTTTCCGACTGGCACTTCGACTGGCTGGATGTCGCGCGCCTGATCCAGGACGCAGACGCCATCCTGGAGTACCCGATGGTGGACCAGGATCCCTTGCCGACCTGGACTGCGGGCCGCATGACCTTGCTGGGCGACGCGGCCCACCCGATGGTCCCCCGCGGCTCGAATGGCGCGGGCCAGGCCGTGGTCGACGCCCGCTACCTGACCGGCCAATTGAAGCGCCAGGGGCTGACCCCTGACGCATTGCAGGCTTACGACCGCGCCCGGGTGGAGGCCACCACCCGCGTGGTCCTGACCAACCGCAGCAATCCGCCCGACGCCATCCTGCGCGAGGTGCATGAACGGTCCGCCGACCGGCCGTATGCGCACATCGAAGACGTGATCAGCCGCGACGAACTGGAAGGCATGTCGCGGCGCTACAAGCAGGTGGCCGGCTTCGACCCCGTGGCGCTGAAAGCCCGGGCGCCCTACGTGTAAGGCGGACGGGCGCGGCATTGCGCCCGCCGCTGACAACAAACCGGCGCATGACCGGTGACAGGAACAGGAGACAAACCATGAACAAGTTCATACGCCTTGTTGGCGCCGCGGTCCTGGCGTTCACGGCCGCCGCCAGCCAGGCGGCATGGCCGGAGCGGCCCATCACGCTGGTCGTCCCGTTCACGCCGGGCACGGGCATCGACCTGATCGCGCGGCAACTGGCGGCAAGCCTGCCCCGCACGCTGGGCCAGCCGGTCGTGGTGGAAAACCTGGCCGGCGCCAGCGGCAACATCGGCAGCGAAAAGGTCGCGCGCGCCGACGGCGACGGCTACACCTTCCTGGTGACGGTGAACACCTTCGTCATGAACGCCAGCCTCTACAAGGGCAAGCTGCGCTTCGACCCGCAAAAGGACTTTTCGCCGGTCGGCCTGACGTCGTGGGGTTCCCTGCTGCTGGTCACGCATCCGTCCAACCCCGCCAACACTGTCGACGACGTGGTGCGCGCCGCCAGCGCCGCGCCGGGCAAGCTCAGTTACGGTACGCCTGGCGTGGGCACGCCGCACCACCTGTCGATGGCGCTGTTCCTGGACCGCACGCACACGGCCATGCTGCATGTGCCCTACAAGGGCACGGCGGGCGCCGTCACGGACATGCTCGGTGGCCGCCTGGACTACATGTTCCTGCCCGTGCACGTGGCACTGCCGCAAATCAAGGCAGGCAAGCTGAAAGTGATCGCCACGGGCAGCCCGAAGCGCCTGCCGCAACTGCCCGACACGCCCACGCTGACAGAGGCCGGCCTGCAAGGCGCCGATGTGGATATGTGGTACGGCGTGCTGGCCCCCCAGGGCACGCCGCCGGCCATCGTCGACCGCATGAACCGGGAAATCAACGCCATCCTCAAGACGCCGGCCACCGCCGCCGCCTTCGACGCGCAAGGCATGGTTCCCGCGACCTCCGCGCCCGCCGATTTCGGCGCCCTCATCGCCCGCGACGCCAAGCGCTGGGACGACATCGTCGCCCGCACGGGCATCACGGCCGAATAACGCCGCAGCCTACCCCGACCCTCCGCCCCCACCGACGCACACTCCATGCAACTCCACAGCTTCTTCAACAGCTCGACCTCTTACCGCGTGCGCATCGCGCTGGCGCTCAAGGGCCTGCCTTACGAGTATCTGCCCGTGAACCTGCGCAAGCAGGAACAGCGCGCCGCCGGCTATGTGGCCCAGAACCCGTCGGCGGGCGTGCCGCTGCTGGCCGATGGCGACATCCGGCTGTCGCAGTCGCTCGCCATCATCGACTACCTGGACGCCACGCATCCCGAGCCCCGCCTGATCCCGGCCGGCACTGTGGCCCGCGCCCGCGTGCTGGAACTGTCCGACGCCATTTCCTGCGACATCCACCCCGTCAACAACATGCGCATCCTGCGCTATCTGCAGGATGTGCTGGGCGCCACCGACGAACAGAAGACCGCCTGGTACCACCACTGGATCCGCGAAGGCCTGACGGCGGTCGAGGAACTGCTGGCGCGCCACGGGCATGGCCCGTATTGCTTCGGCGACGCGCCCACGCTGGCCGATTGCTGCCTGGTGCCGCAAGTGGCCAACGCGCAGCGGATGGGCTGCGACCTGTCCGCCTACCCGCGCATCCTGCGGATCTTCGACCACTGCAACGCGCAGCCCGCATTCCAGCAAGCCGCGCCCGCACGCCAACCCGACCACACCCAATGACGACGCCCATGCAAGAACCCGATACCCGCGGCGCGCCGCTGCGCGAATACACCGACCCGGCCTACCGCCCCCTGTGCGCCGACCTGGCCGAGGTACGCGCCAACATCGACCGGCTGGACGACGAGATCGTGCGCCTGATCGCCGAGCGCGCCATGTACGTGAAGGACGCCGCGCGCTTCAAGCGGGACGCGTTCCAGGTCAGCGCGCCCGCGCGCCAGGCCCAGGTGTTCGACAAGGCGCGCGCGCTGGCTCAACGCCACAACCGCGGCTTCGAGAATCTTGAGCAAGTGGTGGACGCGGCCTATCGCGCGATGGTCGCCGCCTTCATCGCCAACGAGCAAACCTACTTCAACACCATGAAAGACGTGGGAGACACGCATGAATAAGTCCCGTCCGCTGACGCTGGCCCGCCGCGTGGCGGCGCGCGCCCTGATGCTGGGGCTGGCCGCCACCGCGCCGCTGGCGGCGCAGGCCGCCGACGCGTGGCCCACGCAACCGCTGAAAGCCATCGTGCCCTTCGGCCCCGGCTCCAGCCCCGACCAGGTCGCCCGCATCGTCGGCGAGAAGGCCGGCGCCATCCTGGGCCAGACCATCGTCATCGAAAACAAGCCGGGCGCCAGCGGCAACATCGGCACCTTCGCCATCGCCAACGCCAAGCCCGACGGCTACACCTTCGGCGTATCCATCACCGGCCCCCTGGTGAACAACACGCTGCTGTTCGACAAGCTGCCCTATGCGCCCGCGACCGACCTGTCGCCGCTGACGCTGGCCGTGCACCAGCCCAACGTGCTGGTCGTGCCCGCTTCTGCCGGCATCGGCACCGTGGGCCAATTGCTGGATGCGCTAAAGCAGAACCCTGACAAGTACAACTTCCCGTCGCCGGGCGCGGGCACCGTTTCCCATCTGGCCGTCGAACTGCTGCTGCAGCAGATCGGCGCGCGCGCGACCCATGTGCCCTACCCCTCGTCGCCCGCCGCGCTGACCTCGCTGCTGTCGGGCGATACGCAGTTCGCGGCGCTGCCTCCCATCGCCGTCATGCCGATGGTCAAGGACGGGCGGCTGAAAGCCCTGGCCGTCACCTCGTCCAAGCGTTCCGCGCTGTTGCCCGACATCCCGACGCTGGCCGAAGTTGGCGTGCCTGGTATCGAAGGGTCGGCGTGGATCGGCTTCGTGGTGTCGTCCAAGGTTCCGGCCGATATCCGGAAGAAGCTGTCCGATGCGCTGATCCAGGCGATCCGCGACCCCGACGTCGCCAAGCGGCTGCAAGCGCAGTTCATGGATCCGGTCGGCGGCACCCCCGCTGAATTCCGCGCTTACATGGACGACGAGTTGAAGCGCTGGGAACCCCTGATCAAGAAACTGGGCATCAAGGGCCAGTGACACGCCGGGCCCGCCCGCGACGCACGACAAGCAAGGAGAATCAGATGGTCATCAACGAACCCGCCCGCCAGGTCCCGATCTACGGCGAATACGACGTCGTAGTGCTGGGCGGCGGCCCCGCCGGCGTGCTGGCCGCCGCCAGCGCCGCGCGCAACGGCGCCCGCGTGCTGCTGGTGGAACGCTACGGCTTCCTGGGCGGCATGGGCACGGCCGCTGGCGTGTCCAACTTCTGCGGCCTGCACGCCAACATCCATGGCGACATCCGCCAGGTGGTGCACGGCATGACCAACGATCTTCTGGACCGCATGCGCGCGATGGACGGGTTGAACGATCCGCATCTGATCCTGGGCAAGATCCACGCCCAGGCCTACGACATCTCGGCCTTCAAATGCGCGGCCGACGGATTGGTGCAGGACAGCGGCGCACACGTGCTTTTCCACGCCCTGGCCACCGGTCTGGCGCGCGACGACCACGGCCGCGTGGACGCGTTGTTCCTGGAGACCAAGTCCGGCCGCTGCGCCGTGCGCGCCAAGGTGTTCGTCGACTGCTCGGGCGACGCCGACATCGCGCAATGGGGCGGCCTGCCGTTCGAAAAGGGCGACGAACACGGCCACATGCTCTACCCCACGCTGATGTTCAAGGTGGGCAACGTGGACGGCGCGCGTGCCCAGGAAGCCTGGAAGACCATTCCCCTCTTGATGGACCAGGCTGCGGCCAGCGGTGAATTCACGTTCCCGCGCCGGGGCGCCATCGTGCGTCCGCAAAAGCACGACTACGAATGGCGCGTCAACGTCACGCAACTGGCCAATGCCGACGGCAGCGCGGCCGACGGCACCGACGCCGGGTCCTTGTCGGCCGGCGAACTGGAAGGCCGCCGCCAGATCATGCAGTACCTGGCCTTCCTGCGCGCCAAGGTGCCGGGTTTCGAGAATGCGTATGTGCTGGACATCGCCCCGCAGCTGGGCATCCGCGAAACCCGCCGCATCGTGGGCGAAGCCGTGCTGACCCGCGAACACGTGCTGGGCTGCGCCGACTTCGACGACAGCATCGGCGTGAACGGCTGGCCCTTGGAAATGCACACGGCGGGCGACGTGCAATGGATGTGGCCGCCCATCCCCGAATCGCGTGGCTACAACCAGCTGCCATTCCGGATGATGGTGCCCAAGCGCGGCCCGGGCGTGGCGGACAACGTGCTGGTGGCCGGCCGCTGCGCGTCCATGACGCACGAAGGCCAGTCGGCCGCGCGCGTCAGCGGCAGTTGCTTCGTCATGGGCGAGGCCGCGGGCACCGCGGCGGCAATGGCGCTGCGCGCCGGCATCGCACCGGCAGACTTGCCCGTTGCGTCCCTGCAGGCCCAACTGGAACAGCAAGGCGCCTTCCTTGGCGGCCGCGAATGACGGAACCGGGACAACAACGATGAACCTCTCCTCGACAGCCACGCGCGCAACCCCGTCCGTTATCGTGGTGGGCGGCGGCATCGGCGGCCTGGCCGCCGCGCTGGCGCTGACCCGGCAAGGCATCGCGGTGCAATTGCTGGAGCAGGCCGCGCACATCGGCGAAATCGGCGCCGGCATCCAGCTGGGGCCGAATGCCTTTGCCGCACTGGACGCCTTGGGCGTAGGCCAGACGGCGCGCACGCGCGCGGTCTTCACCGACCACATCATCATGATGGATGCGGTCGACGCCCAGGAGGTCGTGCGCATCGACACGGGCGACGCGTTCCGCGCGCGTTTCGGCGGCCCGTACGCCGTGATCCATCGCGCCGACATCCACCTGTCCATCCTGGAAGCCGTGCAGCAGAACCCGCTGATCCGCTTCCGCACGTCCACCCAGATCGCCGGCATGTCGCAAGACGGCAACGGCGTCGACGTCGTGGATACGGACGGCAACCACTACCGCGCCGACGCAGTCGTAGGCGCGGACGGCGTGAAATCCGTAATCCGCGAGCGCACGCTGGGCGACCCGGTACGCGTGACCGGCCACGTCGTCTACCGCGCGGTGGTCGAGCGCGACAACATGCCCGACGAACTGCGCATCAACGCGCCCGTGCTGTGGGCCGGCCCGCATTGCCATCTGGTGCACTACCCCTTGCGCGGCGGCCAGCAGTACAACCTGGTCGTCACCTTCCACAGCCGCGAGCAAGAGGAATGGGGCGTGCGCGAAGGCAGCAAGGAAGAAGTGCTGTCGTACTTCCAGGGCATCCACCCGCGCCCGCACCAGATGCTGGACCGCCCCACATCCTGGAAGCGCTGGGCCACCGCCGACCGCGAACCCGTCGAACACTGGGGCCAGGGCCGCGTGACCCTGCTGGGCGACGCCGCGCATCCCATGACGCAATACATGGCCCAGGGCGCCTGCATGGCGCTGGAAGACGCGGTGACGCTGGGCGAGGCCGTGCGGCAGTGCGGGCACGACCTGGAGGCCGCCTTCCGCCTGTACGAATCGGTCCGCATCCCGCGTAGCGCGCGCGTGGTCTGGTCCACCCGGGAGATGGGCAGGCTCTATCACGCGCGGGGCGTGGAACGCACCGTGCGCAACATGCTGTGGACCGGCCGCAGCCAGTCCCAGTTCTATGACGCGTTGCAGTGGCTATACGGTTGGAAGGTTGCGACCTGCCTCGCGGCGGCATAACAAAAGCACAAGAGGAGACAACACATGAAGAAGAGCGCTATCGGCGGCACTGCCGCCATCCTGCTGGCGTTGGCGGCATCCGCGGCCCACGCGCAGCAAAAGCCGGTCGACATCGGCTTCATCGGCACGCTTTCCACCCCCGCCGGCTACATCGGCGAGGACGAGCGCGACGCCTTCATGCTGGCCGTGAAGGAAGGCGGCGGCAAGCTGGGCGGCGTGCCCGTCAACGTGCGCGTCGAAGACGACGCCCTCAAGCCCGCCAACGCCAAGCAGATCGCCGACAAGATGGTGCAGGACGGCGTGCGGCTCTTCACGGGCGTCAACTTTTCGAACGTGATGGCGGCCGTCGGCCCCACGGTGCTGAACGCCGGCGGCTTCTACGTCAGCCTGAATGCCGGCCCCTCCAACTACGCCGGCAAGGCTTGCAACCCGAATTACTTCGCCGTCGCCTTCCAGAACGACTCCTACGCCGACACGGCCGGCATCGCGGCCAACGAGCTGGGCGCCAAGCGCGTGGTCGTCATGGCCCCCAACTACCAGGCCGGCCGCGACGCCGTCGCCGGATTCAAGCGCGCCTACAAGGGCGAGATCGCCGAAGAGATCTACACCAAGCTGGAACAGGCCGACTTCTCGGTGGAGCTTGCCCGCATCCGCTCGCTGAACCCCGACGCCATCTTCCAGTTCCACCCGGGCGGCGCGGGCATCAACCTGACCAAGCAGTTCGCCAACTCGGGGCTGTCCGACAAGATCCGGATGATCACGCCGATCTACTCGATGGACGACCGCATGCTGGCCGCCACCGGCACGGCAAGCAAGGGCTTCTATCTGAGCTCACTGTGGAGCGCCGACCTGGACAACGCGCAGAACAAACACTTCGTCGACGCCTTCACCAAGGCCTATAAGCGCCCGCCCACCGCCTACGCCGCGCAGGCCTACGACACCGCAAACCTGATCGCCTCGGCGCTCAAAGCCGTCAACGGCGACGTCACCGGCCGCCCCGACGACTTCCGCAACGCGTTACGGAAAGCCGACTTCCCCACCGTGCGCGGCAAATTCAAGTTCGGCCCCAACCAGCACCCGATCCAGGACTGGTACCTGCTGCACATCGAAGCCGGCCCGGACGGCAAGCTCGTCTACAAGAACCTGAAAGTCCTGGCCCGCGACCACACCGACGTGCACGCGGCGGATTGCAAGATGTAGAGCCGCCTAGTCCTGGCTTTCGCAAAAGCTCAGGCGGTTGCCGAACGGATCGGTGACCGCCAGCACCCGCCCCCAAGGCGCCTCTTCCACACCCGGCCGCATATAGCCGTACTGCGTCGCGGTCAGCTCGGCGTGATAGGCGTCCACCCCCTGCATCCGCACAAACACCGCCGACCCCGGCGTGGCGTCGCCGTGGTGTTCGCTCAAATGCAGGATCAGGTCGCCGCGATGCACCTGCGCATACAGCGGGAAGCCCGCCTCGAAGCGATGCTCCCAGTCCCAGGAAAATCCCAAATAATCCAGATAGAACTCGCGCGCCTTCTCGACCGAGAAGATGCGCAGAATGGGGATGGCGGCGGAAAATTGCATGACGGTAGCCCGGAGGGAATGCGTGAGTATCACAGCATAATCCGGCCAACGAATTCGCAAGAGACGATGGGTTGCGCGCGGCATGCGATCCCATACGAGTGACCACCCGGACGCGCCCGGGGTGCGAGGGGCGTCGATAAGCCCAAGGGAATCTGAAGGAGTCGCCGAAGGCGACGACGAAGATGACGCAGGGGAAGTCCGGAGCGAAGGCTCCGGACCGCAATCGTTGACCCGAGCACCCCGGGCCACCGGCGCGGGGCCTATCCGGGATTTTGTGTGCGGGGCATATCATGAGGAATAAAGATCATGGATATGCCGATGAAGAAGAGACGCACAGCAGCCGCGCAGGCGGCGGCCCGTGGGCCGCTGCCTGAAGTGCCGGCCGAGTTACTGGACCATCTGGTCAAGGGACCGATGACGCCCAGCGAGGTTCAAGACCTGTTCCTGTCGTTCCAGAAAGCGGTAATCGAGCGGACGATGGCCGCGGAGATGAACCTGCATCTGGGATATCGGCCAGGCCAAGACAAGCCCGAAGGCCAGGCCAACGAGCGCAACGGCGCCAGCGGCAAGACGGTGCTGACCGAGCATGGCCCGGTGCGCGTGGAGCTTCCCCGCGACCGGGACGGCTCCTTCGCCCCGATCCTGATCCCCAAGCATGAGCGGCGCTTCACCGGTTTCGATGACCGGATCATCTCCATGTACGCCCGGGGCATGAGCGTGCGCGAGATCCAGGCGTTCTTGGCCGAGAGCTATGGCACCGAGGTATCGCCGGACTTCATCAGCTCGGTCACCGACGAGGTCATGGCCGAGACGATTGCCTGGCAGAACCGGCCGCTGGAAGCGATGTACCCGGTGGTGTTCTTCGACGCGCTGCGGGTCAAGATCCGCGACGACGGCGGGGTCAGCAACAAGGCGGTGTACCTGGCGCTGGGCGTGCAGGCCGATGGCCAGCGCGACGTGCTGGGCCTGTGGGTCGAGCAGACCGAGGGGGCCAAGTTCTGGCTCAAGGTCTTCAATGAACTCAAGACCCGAGGGTGCCAGGACATCCTGATCGCCGTGGTCGACGGCCTGAAGGGCCTGGCTGACGCCATCGGCACGGCCTTCCCGCGCACGACGGTACAGACCTGCATCGTGCACCTGATCCGCAACAGCCTGGATTACGCGGGATGGAAGGATCGCAAGGCCGTCGCTGCCGCGCTACGCCCGATCTACGCGGCCGCCAGCGCACAAGCGGCCGAGCAGGCGCTGCAGGGGTTCGCCGATGGGCCCTGGGGGACCAAGTACCCAACAATCGTTGCGGCCTGGCAGCGGGCCTGGGAGAACGTCACGCCCTTCTTCGTCTTCCCGCCGGACATCAGGCGCGTGATCTATACGACCAACGCCATCGAGAGCTTGAACATGCAATTGCGCAAGATCATCAAGACGCGCGGTCACTTCCCCACTGATGAGGCCGCCATCAAGCTCCTATGGCTGGCGCTACGCAACGTGCTGGCCAAGTCCGTGAGGGCGACCTTCGACTGGAAAGTCGCCATGAACCAGTTTGCTATCCTGTTCGGCGAACGGTTTACTGCGGCGCGGGGATAACAACTTTTAAAACGCCTCGCCCACAAAAATACGGACAGGCTCCCGGCGCGACGGGCGTCTCAAGAACCCGACCCGCCGTACATCAATCAAACAAAATCAATTCAAACTAGCACCAGAAATCTTAACGATCTCCTGATACTTCGCCTTCTCGCCCTTCACAAACTCAGCAAACGCCTCAGACGTCATCGGCGCCGCCTCCGACCCCATGGTCAAGAGACGCTGCTTCACATCCGGCTGCTGCATCGCTTCCGAATACGCCTTGTTCAGCTTCGCCACGACAGGCGCCGGCGTGCCGCCGGTGGTGAACACCCCGAACCAGGTTCCAAGGTCGAACCCCTTGATCCCCGACTCTTCGACCGTCGGCACATCCGCCAGCAGCGACGAGCGCTTCGCCGTGGTCACGGCCAGCGCGCGCACCTTGCCGTCCTTGATCAACGGCGCGGACGCCGCCAGATTGTCGAACATGAAATCCGACTGGCCCGACAACAGCGCCAACTGCGCCGGCGCCGCGCCCTGGTAGGGAATGTGTTCGACATTGATGCCCGCGCGCGCCTTCAGCAGCTCGCCCGACAAATGGCCCGCGCTGCCGTTGCCGCCCGAACCGTAGTTCAGCTTGCCCGGGTTCTTCTTCGCGTACTCGATCAGGTCGGCCAGCGTCTTGATCTTGTTGCGCTCGGCGAACTCCACGTTCATCACCAGCACGTTCGGCACCGACGCCACGATCGTGACCGGGGCGAAATCCTTCACCGGGTCATACGGCAGATTGGCGAACAGCCAGGGATTGATCGCGTGCGTGGCCACCGCGCCCATCACCAGCGTGTAGCCGTCGGCCGGAGCCTTGGCCACCAGGTCGGCGCCGATATTGCCGCCGGCACCCGACCGGTTTTCCACGATCACGGCCTGGCCGAGCGAACCGCGCACCTTCTCGGCCAGCATGCGGGCCATGGTGTCCAGCGGGCCGCCGGGCGGGTAAGGCACGACGAAGCGGATCGGCTTCGTCGGGAAATCAGTAGCCTGCGCCAGCGCGGGCGCGCCGAACGGCAAGGTCGCAGCCAGCGCCACGGCGCCCTGCAGCAAGGTGCGGCGCATGGCGCTACGGGGGGTTTTCGTCATCATGTTGTTCTCCTCACTCCGGATCAATAGCGGTCAGTAGCATACCGCAGGGAGCGGACAGGCGTAACAAAGGGATACGCCTGATATTCAGCCGGATTTCACGCGATTCCGCCTGATTCACCCCTGCGGCGCCGGCCCCTGCATGAAAAACACCCCAAGCGCCGGATCTGCATCCAACGCTTGGGGTGCTTGAATCGACCCGTTCCCGGGATCAGTGCAGGATCTGGCTCAGGAACAGCTTGGTCCGTTCGTTCTGCGGGTTGTCGAAGAACTCGTCCGGGCTGTTCTGCTCGATGATCTCGCCGCGGTCCATGAAGATCACGCGGTTGGCGACTTTGCGCGCGAAACCCATTTCGTGGGTCACGCAAATCATCGTCATGCCGCTTTCCTGGGCCAGGCTGACCATCACGTCCAGCACTTCCTTGACCATTTCCGGGTCCAGCGCGGACGTCGGCTCATCGAACAGCATGATCTTGGGGCTCATGCACAGCGAACGCGCGATCGCCACGCGCTGCTGCTGGCCGCCGGACAACTGGCCCGGAAATTTCTTGGCCTGTTCCGGAATGCGCACGCGCTCCAGGTACTTCATCGCCGTCGCCTCGGCTTCCGCGCGCGGCTTCTTCAGCACCCACATGGGGCCCAGCGTCAGGTTCTCGAGCACCGTCAGATGTGGGAACAGGTTGAAGTGCTGGAACACCATGCCGACGTCCTTGCGGATCGTCTCGATGTGCTTCAGGTCGTTGGTGAGCTCCGTGCCGTCCACGATGATGTGGCCTTTCTGGTGCTCTTCCAGACGGTTGATGCAGCGGATCATCGTGGACTTGCCCGACCCCGAAGGGCCGCACACCACGATGCGCTCGCCTTGCGCCACGTCCAGGTTGATGTTGCGCAACACGTGGAACTGGCCATACCACTTGTTCACGTCCTGCAAACGAATAATGGCATCCGACATGCCTGTACTCCCGTAAATATCGCTGTGCGCGCCCGCCTTGCGGCGGACGCGCGGCATTGGCTAGCGTTTGTGATCAGTCGCAAGACGTTTTTCAAGCGCCTGACTGTACTTGGACATGGAAAAGCAGAACACGAAGTAGATCAGCGAGATGAAGAGATACGCCTCTACGCCGAATCCGCGCCATGCCGCGTCGGACAAGGCCGCCTTGGCCGCCAAGGTCAGGTCGAAGATCCCGATGATCACCACCAGCGACGTGTCCTTGAACAGCGCGATGAAAATGCTGACCAGCGGCGGGATCACGATCTTCAGCGCCTGGGGCAGGATGATCTTGCGCATCTGCTGCCAGTAGTTCAGGCCCAGCGAATCCGCGCCTTCGTACTGCCCCTTCGGGATGGCCTGCAAACCGCCGCGCACCGTTTCCGCGATGTAGGCCGCGGCGAACATGATGATGGCGATCTGCGCGCGCAGGAGCTTGTCGATCGAGAAGCCTTCCGGCAGGAACAACGGCAGCATCACCGACGACATGAACAGCAGGCTGATCAGCGGCACGCCGCGGATCAGCTCGATATACACGACGCACAGCGCCTTGATGGCGGGCATCTTCGAGCGCCGGCCCAAGGCCAGCAGCACGCCGATGGGGAACGCGAAGGCGATGCCGAACGTGGACAGGATCAGCGTCAGGGGCAGGCCGCCCCAGCGCGCGTTTTCCACGTAGGTCAGGCCGAACACGCCGCCCCACATCAGGAGCGCCACGGCCGTCAGGCCTACGGTCCAGATGACGGCCAGCTTCCAGTTCCAGAAACGGCGGATGCCGCTGCAGACGATCACCGCCACCAGGATGACGGTGGCGATCAGCGGACGCCATTGCTCGTCGAACGGATAGGTGCCGAACAGGATCAGCCGGTGCTTCTCGATGATGAACGCCCAGCAGGCGCCGCCGGAAGCCCGGCATTCCTGCGCGCTCGTCGCGTCGAAGTTGGCTTTGATGAACGCCCATTCGACCAGCGCCGGCACTGCCATCAGCAGGAACCACGCAAGCAGTACCGTGATGAGGATGTTCAGCGGCGACGAGAACAGGCGGGATTTGACCCACGGCCATGCGCCCACATGCGTGCTGGGCGGCGGCAGGCCTTCGCTGGGGGTATGCGTAGTGCTGCTCATCTCAACGCTCCACCAGCGCGATGCGCTTGTTGTACCAGTTCATGAATATCGAGATCGACAGGCTGACCGTGAGGTACGCGCCCATGATGATGAGGATGCCCTCGATCGCCTGGCCCGTCTGGTTCAGCGTGGTGTTGACCACCGACACGATGTCCGGATAGCCGATGGCGACCGCCAGCGAGCTGTTCTTCGTCAGGTTCAGGTACTGGCTGGTCATCGGGGGGATGATCACGCGCAGCGCCTGCGGCAGGATGACCAGGCGCAGCACCTGCTTGCGGCGCAGGCCTAGCGAACCGGCGGCTTCCCACTGGCCGTTGTTCACGGCCTGGATGCCCGAACGCACCACTTCGGCGATGAACGCCGACGTGTAGATCACCAGACCCGCCAGCAACGCGGCGAATTCCGGCGACAGCGTCAGGCCGCCCGAGAAGTTGAAGCCCTTGAGTTCCGGCATGTCCAGCGTCAGCGACGCGCCACTGACGAGCCAGCCGATGACCGGCAGACCGATCAACAGGCCGATGGCCCAGCGGCCCAGCGGGAACATGTGGCCGGTGGCCTCATGGCGCTTCCTGCCGTAGTGGCCCAGGAAGATGATGGCGACGATGGCCAGTCCCAGCCCGGCCAGCATCCAGTCCAGCGAATTGCCTTCCAGCCCGGGCACTTTCAGGCCGCGGTTGGAGATGAAGACGCCTGGCAACGGGTTGTGCGCCTGGCGCGGACCGGGCATGTTTTCCGTGATCAGCGCGTACCAGAAGAACAACTGCAGCAGGAGCGGCACGTTGCGCATCACCTCGACATACACCGACGTAATCTTCGCCACCAGCCAGTTCTTGGACAGGCGGCCGATACCGATCAGGGTGCCGAGGATGGTGGCCAGCACGATGCCGATGACGGCCACGCGCAGCGTGTTGAGCAAGCCGACCAGGATGGCCCGGCCGTAATCGTTTGCGGGGGTGTAGGCGATGGCCGTTTCGCCGATCGCGAACCCGGCTTCACGGCTCAGGAACCCGAAGCCCGTGGCGATGTTGCGCACGGACAGGTTGTGAAGCGTGTTCGAAACCAGGAACCACACGGCCCAGGCGACCGCTGCCAGCGCTAGCACCTGGTAGACCACGGAGCGCACGCCCGGGTCGTTCCAGTTCAGCCGCCGGCGGGGCGCCGAAATCGGGGCGTTTTTATTGGAAGTCGTCATGTTGAATCTACAGAAGTCGTACACCGGGTGGCAACGCCGGCAAGGCCACGCCCCCCACTCCTGCCGCCCGCTCTATGGCGGGGTAGGCAAAACGGAGCCCGAGGCTCCGTTTTGCCAGGCAGCCGTGTGTTAACGCACCGGCCAGCCGTACATCAAACCGCCTTGCTTGTACGACGCGTTCAACCCACGCTCCAGCTTCATCGCGCTGTTCTTGCCCAGCGTGTTTTCGAAGCTTTCACCGTAGTTGCCCACGTTCTTGATGATGTTGAATGCCCACTTGTCGTCCACGCCCAGGTTCTTGCCCATGCCCGGGGTCACGCCCAGGATGCGCTGAATGTTGGGGTTGGGGCTCTTGGCCATTTCTTCGACGTTCGCCTTGGTGATGCCGTATTCCTCGGCTTCCAGCATGGCGTTCAGCGACCAGCGGACCACGTTGAACCATTGCTCGTCGCCCTGGCGGACCATGGGACCCAGCGGCTCCTTGGAGAAGTCTTCCGGCAGGATGACGAACTTGTCCGGATTCTCGAGCGTGGTGCGGGTGGACGCCAGCTGCGACTTGTCGGTCGTGAAGGCGTCGCAGCGGCCAGCCGAGAAGGCGCGGATGATTTCGTCGTACTTGTCGATCACGACAGGCTTGAATTCGATCTTCTGGCCACGGAACCAGTCAGCCAGGTTCAGTTCGGTGGTGGTGCCCGGCTGCACGCAGATGGTGGCGCCGTTCAGTTCCTTGGCGCTCTTGACGTTCAGGTCCTTCGAGACCATGACGCCTTGCGAGTCGTAGTAGTTCACGCCCACGCCAATCAGGCCCAGCGTCGTGTCGCGGGTCAGCGTCACGGTGGTGTTGCGGGTCAGCACGTCGATTTCGCCGGACTGCAGCGCGGTGAAGCGTTGCTGCGTGTTCAGCGGGGTGAACTTGACCTTGGTAGCGTCGCCGAACATGGTCGAGGCGATGGCGCGGCACAGGTCCACGTCGATACCCTTGTATTCACCCTTGCTGTCGGCGATCGAGAAACCCGGAATGCCGGTCGAAACCCCGCATTGGACAAACCCTTTCTTCTTGACGTTATCGAAGGTCGCGCCCGCATTGGCAGCCGCGGATGCAGCGAACAGTGCCGCGCCAATAGCAGCGAGTTTCAGTACTTTCATCGTGATCTCCGTGTGGGATAAATCGAGCCGTACGCGGGCCGGGTTGGGCCGACGCATGGGGCGGATGGTAGCGTCCGCGCAGCACGCGGCGCATCCGGGAATTCCCTTGAAATATAGGGACACTGGCGAAATCAAACGATGTTTTCGAACGAAAACGGGGACGTGTTTTAGCGCCTGGGATTTGCCCTGAGACGCATTCATTTCGTTCTGGGCAAAACGTGACCAATTGGTCACATGGATACGCTTTTTCACAGCCCGGCCGCCGACAGGCTTAGGCCACCTTACTGTCCCCGAGTTACTATTGCGGCTTCATCTGACAGCCGCCATGATCGAATTCCAACACGTATTCAAATCATATGGTCGCGGCCGCAATATTCTGGCCGACATCAACTTCCGCGTCAGCGCGGGAGAATTCGTTTTCGTATCGGGGCCGTCCGGCGCCGGTAAGTCCACGCTGCTCAAGCTGATCGGCGGGCTGGAGCCCGCCAGCCGCGGGTCCATCCAGGTCAACGGCCAACGGCTGGACAAGCTGCCATCCCGCGCCCGGCCGTACCTGCGCCGCGCGGTCGGCGTCATCTTGCAAGACACCCACCTGCTGTTCGATCGAAGCGCGTTCGAAAATGTAATGCTGCCGCTGGCCGTCCAGGGGCACCCCTGGGATTCGGCGGCCTCGCGCGCCCGCGCCGCGCTGGACAAGGTGGGCCTGTCGGGCAAGGAAGACATGAACCCCATCGAACTGTCAGGTGGCGAGCAGCAGCGCCTGGCGATCGCGCGGGCCATCGTGAACCGGCCCGCCATCCTGATCGCCGACGAGCCCACCGCCAACCTCGACCACGACAACGCGCAACGCATCATGAACGTGTTCCGCGACTTCAACCGCGTCGGCGTCACGACGCTGATCGCCTCGCACGACCAGGACCTCATGGCGCGCTACGCCAGCCGCACCTTGCGCATCGATCCGGGCAAGTTCGCCGATTCCAACGGCACGGCCCCCCCGCCCGACGCCGGGCAGGCGCAGGCTGCCCCTGCCCGCGCAGGCGGCAGCCGCGCCGAACCTGGGTTCGGACACCCGGGAGAATCGGCATGAACGCCTGGTTGCGGCAACACCGCTATGCGCTCATGGTCACCTTGCGCCGCCTGGCCAAGCAGCCGTTCTCGTCGCTGGCCAACCTGCTGGTCATGTCGCTGGCCCTGGCCCTGCCGCTGTTGGGCAGCGCCATCCTGGTATCGGTCCAGCCGGTGGCGCGCGAGATGTCCGTCACCCCCGAAGTCACGGTGTTCATGCGCGTGGACGCCCCCGCCGGGGCTGCCGCCGACGTGGCCAAACGCATCAAGGACGACTATTCGCAAGACGTGCGCGCGGTGCGGGTCGTGGGACGCGACGCCGCGCTGGCTGATCTGCGCGCCAATCCGGCCTGGCAGCAGGCGCTGGCCGTGCTGCCGGGCAACCCGCTGCCGGACGCCGTGGTCGTGACGCTGGCCGACGGCGACAACCTGGCCGGACGTGCCGACAAGTTGGCCGGCGCGTGGAAACAATGGAACCACGTGGACCTGGTGCAGCTGGACAGCGCCTGGGTGCAGCGGCTGGAAGCCATCTTGCGGTTCGCCCGCATCGGCCTGGGTTTCCTGGCCGCCTGCGTGGCGGTCGTGGTGCTGGCCACCGTGTTCAACACCGTGCGCATGCAGGCGTTGTCGCAGCGCGAGGAAATCGGTGTGGCCCGCCTGGTGGGCGCGACCGAGTCCTTCGTGCGCCGGCCCTTCCTGTATCTGGGCGCGCTGTCGGGCGCCGTGGCCTCGTTGCTGGCCATCGGCGTGGCGGCCATCGCGCTGTCGCCGCTGAATGACGCCCTGCTGAGCCTGGCGCGCAGCTATGGCGCCGAATTCGCCCTGCATCTGCCCGGCGCTTCGGTGCTGATCGCGGCCGTGGCCGCCTCGGCCGCCCTGGGCGCGCTGTCGGCGCGCTGGTCGGTCACGCGCAGCACGCGCTTCTGACGCTGCCCGGCTGTTGCCGGGTAGTCGCCCCCCCCTAAAGCCACGTATAAAGCCCGATCCTCCCCGTGATCCGAAGAAAGGCGCGCAAACCGCCCGGGTACGATGGTTGCAAGCCGTTTGAGTGGACGCCCGCAAACGCCTGCGGGCGCTTGCCCAACCACCCTGGCGTCCTGCCAGGAAAGGAAAAAGCGACAAAGCACGATAAAAATCAGGGACGTATTACATCGTCACGGTTACAAGCATTTCTCCCATTGTTTGCTGGGGTATGCAAGAATAAAGCGACATTTTTATACACTTTTTGCAACATTCATTGTTTTACCGAGCGCCGTCCTTCGTGTCCCAATCGCTGTCCTTGCCCCTTAAGTCCCATGGTCGCCCGTCTTGAAGCCCGTGCAACGCGCCACTATTTCGATAGCGCGTTCCAGTGTCAGGCGGTGAAAGTACTTCCCAACGAGTACTACGTCACCGACGAAGACCTGATGATCTCGACCGTACTCGGGTCGTGTGTCGCCGCTTGTATCCACGATCCGGTGAAGGGCGTGGGCGGCATGAACCATTTCATGTTGCCGGAAGGCGACATGCAGTCCCCCGCATCCGCCACGATGCGCTATGGCGCCTTCGCCATGGAAGTGCTGATCAACGAACTGCTGAAGGCGGGCGCCGTGCGCGACCGCCTGGAAGCCAAGGTGTTCGGCGGCGGCGCGGTGCTGAGCGCCATGCAGCAGATGAACATCGGCGAACGCAACGGCGAATTCGTCCTGAACTACCTGAGGACCGAAGGCATCCCGGTCAAGGCGCAGGACCTGGGCGACGTGCACGCCCGCCGCATCAACTATTTCCCGCGCGATGGCCGCGTGATGGTGCGCAAGATGGCGCCGCATCACCAGCGCGCCGAAGAGATCATCGCCAAGCGCGAGCAGGCGGCGGCCCAGAGCGTGCAGGCCAAGACGCAAAGCCCGCCGCGCGTCGAACGCTTCACCCGTCCCGGCGTGGAGCGTTTCGACAAGCCCGCGCGCCCTGGCGTCGAGCGTTTCGACCGGCCGGCCCGCCCTGGCGTCGAACGCTTCGACACCGCGCTGAGCCGCCTGCGCAAATCGGAAACCACCGACGGCTGACGCGCGGCGCCCTTCAGAACCCGAAACTGGCGGAACTGGCGACCTCGCCGTCCGAGATGCGGTGGATCGCGTAGGGCGCGCCGCGCCTACAATCGGCGCATGTCCACCGTTCGCCTCTTCTTCGCCCTGTGGCCGTCGCCCCCGCTTGCCGCGTCGCTGGCCGGCTGGGCGGAACAGGCCCGGCTGACGACGGGCGGACGCGTCATGCGCACCGAGACGCTGCACCTGACTCTGGCCTTCCTGGGGCCGGTCGACGCGCAATTGGCTGACACGCTGGCCGCCGCCACGCCGGAACACCGGCTGGCTGCGGGCGAGATGGCCCTGAACCACTACGGCGTCTTCAGCCGCCAGCGCATCCTCTGGGCCGGCCCGCGCCAGACGCCCGCCGGTTTGCAGGCGGCGCACGACGGGCTGTGGCAATGGCTGACCGGCTTCGGCCTGGCCGCCCCGCCCCAACCCTTCCGCCCGCACGTGACCTTGCTGCGCAATATCGAACATCCCGAGCCGCCCGACGCCACGCCGGCGCCGCTTTCCTGGCGCTATGACCGCATGGTGCTGGTGGCGTCCGAATCGCTCACGGGCGGCAGCCGCTACCGCATCGTCGCGCAGTCTCGGCCCGGCGGCAGATAGCCCCGCTCTGGCACAATCACCCGGTTGCAACGACCCGGGATCATCATGATCATCCTGCTGGACCAAGACGGCGTGCTGGCCGATTTCGAACACGCGTTCATCGACGCCTGGCGCGCCCGCCATCCAGACATCGCACCGGTCGAATTCGAAGACCGGAAATCGTTCTACATCCGTCAGGACTACGCCCCGGAATTGCGCGGCATGGCCGAGGCCATCTACACCGCCCCGGGATTCATCCGCAACCTGCCGCCCGTACCGGGCGCGCTGGAGGCCGTGCGCGAACTGCTGGCCTTGGGGATGGACGTGCGGATCTGCACGTCGCCGCTGTCGCAGTTCGAGAACTGCGTGGCGGAAAAATACCTGTGGGTCGAAAAACACCTGGGGCGCGAGGCCACCAACCGGCTGATCCTGACCAAGGACAAGACCCTGGTGCACGGCCATCTGCTGATCGACGACAAGCCGCTGATCGAAGGCGCGGTCAAGCCGCGCTGGAAGCACATCCTGTTCGACGCGCCCTACAACCGGCAGGTTGCCGACCGCCCCCGCATCACCTGGGCGAACTGGCGCAATGTGCTGGCGGGCGAGCTCTATACGGCAGACGAATGAGTCCGGGCCGGTCCTGTTCAGCGGTCATGATTTAGGACTATTCTGTGTTGGCTGTACCCCCACCCCGGAGGAGCCCGCACCATGAATCTGCACCGCCTGCTCAAGCAGCGAGAAGCCGACCACAAGCCTTTGCGAGTTGCATTGCTGGGCGCCGGAAAGTTCGGCGCGATGTTCATGAGCCAGGCCCCCCGCACGCCGGGGATGCGGCTGGTGGCGGTGGCGGACCTGGCGCCCGCCCGCGCCCGCGCCGCGCTGACCCGCGTGGGCTGGCCGGCCAGCGCACTGAACGCCGCCAGCACCAATGACGCGCTGAAGAACGGCAAGGTCTATTTCAGCGACGACCCCTACGCCATCATCGCCAGCCCCGACGTCGACATCGTCATCGACGCGACCGGACAGGCCGCGGCCGGCATCGGCCACGTGCTGGCCTGCTGCGAGCACGGCAAGCACATCATCATGGTCAACGTCGAAGCCGACGCGCTGGCCGGCCCGCTGCTGGCGCGCCGCGCGCGCGAGGCGGGCATCGTGTATTCGCTGGCCTACGGCGACCAGCCGGCGCTGATCTGCGAAATGGTGGACTGGGCGCGTGCCGCCGGCTTTGAAGTGATGGCCGCGGGCAAGGGCACGAAGTACCTGCCGGAATTCCACACGTCCACCCCGGACACGGTCTGGCCCTACTACGGCTTCACCGCCGAAATGGTGGCGGCCGGCGACTTCAACGCGCAGATGTTCAACAGCTTCCTGGACGGCACGAAGAGCGCCATCGAAATGGCGGCGGTGTCCAACGCCACCGGCCTGCTGCCGTCGCCGTCGGGCCTGCATTTCCCGCCGTGCGGCGTGGACGACCTGGCGCGCGTGCTGCGGCCACGCGAAGACGGCGGCATCCTGCACCATCGCGGGCAGGTGGAGGTGATCTCGTCCCTGGAACGCGACGGCCGCCCGGTGTTCCGCGACCTGCGCTGGGGCGTCTACGTGACGCTGGCCGCCGACAGCGATTACGTGCGGCGCTGCTTCCAGGAATATGGGCTGGTCACGGACCCCAGCGGCAACTACACCGCCATGTACAAGCCCTATCACCTGATCGGGCTTGAACTCGGCATCAGCGTGGCCAGCGTCGGCCTGCGGCGCGAACCCACGGGCGCGCCCGCCGGCTGGCATGGCGACGTGGTGGCCACCGCCAAGCGCGACCTGCAAGCCGGCCAGTTGCTGGACGGCGAAGGGGGCTATACGGTGTACGGCCGGCTGATGCCTGCACGGGACTCGGTCGAAGAAGGCTATCTGCCGCTGGGCCTGTCGCATCAGGTCAAACTGAAGCACCCGGTGCGCCAGTCGCAGGCGATACGCTGGCGCGACGTGGAGTACGACGAGAGCTCGACGGCGGTGCAATTCCGCCGCGAGATGGAACAGACCTTCGCGTAGGCCTGCCCGCGCCCCGCCCGCCTAGACCGGCGCGGGGCGTTCGGCCTGGAACAGGCGCAAGCGGTCGGCGGCGTTGCGCAGGTGCTGCTCGGCCGCACGTCCGGCGGCGTCCGGGTCGGCCCCTTCGATCGCGGCGAAGATGACCTGGTGTTCGCTTTGCACGGCGGCCATGCGCTCGGCGTACCGGCTTGCCGTGTTGTGGCGGGCGCTGCGGATCACCCGGCGCACATTGGCTTCCAGATAGTCGTTCAACGCGACCAGGTGCGGGTTATGCGTGGCCTGCACGATGGCCTGATGGAACTGGTAGTCCTCTTCGTCGCCCAGCTTGTCGTTGATCAGCGCATATTCCATGCCCACCAGCGCCTGGCGGATCTTCTTCAAGTCTTGCTCGGTGCGGCGCTGCGCCGCGTAGCGCGCGGCGGTGACTTCGATGGACAGCATCAGTTCGAGGATGTGTTCCAGGTCCTGGCTGTCGCCCGGCGTGGGTGCGGCGATGCGGAACGCGTTGCGCTGGAAATTCGGATCGACGAACACGCCGCTGCCCTGCTGCGATGTGATCAGCCCTTCCGACTTCAGGCGGGCCAACGCTTCGCGCACGACCGCGCGGCTGACGGAATAGGTTTCGGTCAGCTGCTTTTCGGTGGGCAGGCGGTCGCCGGGGGCCAGCACCCCCTGGCGTATCTGCTCGGCCAGCGCGTCGCCCAAGGCCGCGGAAAGCGAACTCTTGGGCGCGGCGCGCGGCGGGTCCTGTTCTGGTGTGGGCTGCATGGAAAGTCGTCGGATCGTGATGGCGGCGTCCTGCACTTTAAGCGATATAGATGCCGCCGTTGACCTGCATGACTTCGCCGGTCACGAAGCCCGCCAGCGGCGAACACAGGAACGCGATCGACCCGGCGATTTCCTCGGCCGTGCCGAAGCGGCGCAAGGGCGTGCTTTCCAGCAGCTGCGCGCCCTTCTGGCCGATCAGGTCATGCGTCATGGACGTCGCGATGATGCCGGGCGCCACCGCGTTCACGCGGATCTGCGGCGCTAATTCCAGCGCCAGGCTGCGCGTGAAGCTCTGCACGGCGCCCTTGGACGCCGAATAGGCGGCGTGCGCGTAACTGCCGCGCTGGGCGGCCAGCGACGTCAGCAACACGATCGACCCGTTATGGCGCAGATGGCGCTGGGCCGCGCGGCACACGTAGAACGTGCCGTCCAGGTTCACGCGCATCAGCGTGCGCCAGGCTTCGTCGCTGGTGTCCTTGACCAGCTGTTCCGGGTAGATGCCGGCGCAGTGGACCAGATGGTCCAGCCCGCCGAACTGCTTGGCCGCGGACTCGAACACCCGCTCGCAATCATGCGACACGGACACGTCCAGCGCGTGCGTGTAGACCCGCTGGCCGCTGGGATCCAGCTCGGCCGCGATCGCCTCCAGGCGCGTGTTGTCGATATCGGTCAGCACCAGCCGGGCGCCGTGGGCGGCCATCAGCCGCGCCGTCGCCAAACCAATGCCGTTGCCTGCGCCGGTGATGACGGCCACCTGTCCTTCGAACGAAATCATCCTGTCTCCAAAGCTCTCTATGGGCGGGCCCGCGGCCTTTCACGCGGCAGCGGCTTCCTGGATTGAACTCCTGAATCCGCTGCTTGACACGAGAAAAACGCATGCCCTATGATTTATCGGACAACTTAATAAAGTTGCCTGACAACTTATTCCGAAAGCGTAAATCAAGTCGCGCTTTCAGGCAAGAAGCGTCGGAAAAACATGGCCGCAGGCCGCATGACAGGCAGGGGACAACCAGGTGGAAATCACCGGCAGCACTACCGTATTCGCGATCGCGGCCGACCCGATTGCGCACGTCAAGACGCCCCAGCGGCTGAACGCCCTGCTGCGTGAACGCGCGATCGACGCCGTCATGGTCCCTTTCCATGTGTCCGCCGACGCGCTGCCCGGCCTGTTCACCGGCCTGCGCGGCCTGGCCAACCTGGGCGGCATCGTCGTGACGGTGCCCCACAAGGAACAAGCCGCCGCCCTGTGCGACGCCCTGACCCCGGCGGCCCAGCTGATCGGCGCGGTCAACGCCGTGCGCCTGCAAGACGGCGTGCTGACGGGCGGCAACTTCGACGGGCTGGGTTTCGTGGCCGGCCTGCGCGGCCAGGGCCATGACCCCGCCGGGCGCCACGTCTATCTGGCCGGCCTGGGCGGCGCGGGCAAGGCCATCGCCTGTGCCCTGGCCGATGCCGGCCCCGCCAGCCTGCGCCTGTACAACCGGTCGGCCGACAAGGCGCACGCCTTCGCCGCCCACCTGGCGCGTCAATACCCCGGCCTGGACATCCGCGTCGCCGGCCCCGCGCCCGAAGCCTGCGACATCGCCGTCAACGCGACCTCGCTGGGCCTGCAAGACACCGATCCCCTGCCCTTCCCCGTGCTCGGCCTGGCCCCCGGCGCCGTCGTGGCCGACGCCGTGATGAGCCGCGTCGACACCCCGCTGCTGCGCGCCGCGGCCGCGCACGGCTGCCGCACGCATCCCGGCCTGTACATGCTGGAAGGACAACTCACCGAAATTGCCCGCTTTCTGGGCGTAGAAGAGCCGCAACAAAGCGCGCTTGCTTGATTCACGGAATTACCACTCCCGTCCCACGGAGGAGACACGCATGAAATTGGCTTTCACCACCGGCCTGCTGTGCCTGGCCGGCATAGCCGCATCGGCGCACGCCGCACCCGTCAAGATCGGCCTGATCGAAACGCTGTCGGGCCCGCAGGCCTCGACCGGCCTGATGTTCCGCGCCGCGGTCAAATACGAGCTGGACCGCATCAACGCCGCCGGCGGCTGGAACGGCCAGCCGCTTGAGCTGGTCGAATTCGACAACCAGGGCGGCCCCGTGGGCGCCTCCGACCGCTTCCGCGCCGCCGCGGCCGAAGGCGTGCAGGTCCTGGTGCAGGGCTCGTCCTCCGCGATCTCGGGTCAGTTGACCGAAGACGTGCGCAAGCACAACCTGCGCAACCCGGGCAAGGAAGTCGTCTTCCTGAACGTAGGCGGCGAAGCGCTGGAATTGACGGGCCAGAAGTGCCACTTCTACCACTTCCGCTTCACCACCAATGCCGACCTGCGCGTGAAGTCGCTGGCCTCGGTGATGTCGGCCGACGGCACGCTGGGCAAGCGCGTGTACGCCATCAACCAGAACTATTCCTGGGGCCAGGACATGGAAGGCGCGACCGAGCGCTTCGCCAAGCAGTACGGCTATGAGGTGGTGGGCAAGACGCTGCACGAAGTCAACAAGATCCAGGACTTCGCGCCCTACGTCGCGCGCATCCGCGCGGCTTCGCCCGACACCGTCATCACCGGCAACTGGTCCAACGACCTGCTGCTGCTGATGAAAGCCACGCAGGCCGCCGGCTTGAAGGTGCGCTTCGCCACCGTGTTCCTGGACCAGGTGGGCAACCTGGCCAACGCCGGGGAAGTGGCGCTGGGCCATTACATCGCCCACCCGTACAACATCGAAGCCGCGGGCGATGAAGGCGCCAAGTTCGCCGAAGACTACAAGGCCAAGACCGGCCACTACCCCAGCTACACGGAACCGCAGACCGTCATCGGCGTGCGCTTCCTGGGCGAAGCGTTGAAGCAGGTGCCGCCGCAGGACGGCAAGCTGTCCGTGCCCGCGCTGGCAAAGGCCCTGGAAAAGGTCACCTACACCTCGTCGCTGGGCACCTACACGATGCGCGCCGAAGACCATCAGGTGCAGTTGCCGATGGTCGTGTCCAAGGTGGGCAAGAACGCCAAGTACAAGGCCGACGGCACCGACATGGGCTTCGAGCCGGTGAAGGTGCTGGCGGCGGCCGACGTGTCGGCGCCGGTGCAGGCGACGTGCAAGATGCAACGGCCGGATTGATGGCGGCCTGAGGGGACGCGCGACGCGTCCCCTCGATCGCCTGCAAAAAAAAGCGCACCCCGGCGCGGGCCGGAAAAAAGTGCGCGATCGCTCGCGGGGGCCTGGCGTCCCCGCGCAAGGATTATGGAGCGGACATGGAATTCTTTACCGTCTCGCTGTTGAACGGCGTGATTTACGGCCTGCTGCTATTCATGGTGTCGGCAGGCCTGACTTTGATTTTCGGAATGATGGGCGTGCTGAACTTCGCGCACGCCTCGTTCTACATGATCGGCGCGTACGCCGCCTACACGCTGACGCCCGTCACGGGCTTCTGGACGGCGCTGGTGCTGGCCACGATCATCGCGGGCGTGCTGGGCATGGGCGTCGAGCGCTTCTTCCTGCGCCGCGTCCACAAGTTCGGCCACGCGCAGGAACTGTTGGTGACGTTCGGCCTGGCCTTCATCGTGGCCGAACTGATCAAGCTGTTCTACGGCGACTTCCCCGTGGACTACCGCGTGCCGCCATTCCTGAACTTCGCGGCGTTCCGCGTGTTCGATGCGGACTACCCGTTCTACCGCCTGTTGATGGGCGGCGTGTCTCTGGCGATGTTCGCCGTGATCTACCTGCTGCTGTCGCGCACCCGCGTCGGCATCGTGGTGCGGTCGGCCATCTACCGGCCGCGCATGGCCGAAGCGCTGGGCCACAATGTGCCGCTGGTCTTCATGAGCGTGTTCGGCGTGGGCGCGGCGATGGCGGGCTTGGCGGGTGCCGTGGCCGGGGCCTTCTACACGACAAACCCCAACATGGCGCTGGAGCTGGGCGTGCTGGTGTTCGTGGTGGTCGTCGTCGGCGGCCTGGGGTCGCTTGAAGGCGCGATGATCGCCTCGCTGCTGATCGGCCTGATCAGCTCGTTCTCGGTCGGCATCGACGCCAGCCTGGCGTCGTTGTTCGGCCTGTTCGGCGCGGGCGAGTGGGCGGAAAGCGTGGGCGGCCTGATGACGGTGAAGATTTCCAGCCTGGCGGCCACCCTGCCCTTCCTGCTGATGCTGGTGGTGCTGCTGGTCAAGCCGTCCGGCCTGAAGGGAGAGCAGGCATGAGCCAGACTCGAATCGCCTCGGGCGCCCTGCTGCTGATCGTTTGCGTCGGCACGCTGTGCGCGCTGCCCTGGCTGCTGCCTCCGGGCCAGCTGGTGGCGGCGGTGCAGATGCTGATCGCCGCGCTCTTCGCCTGCGCCTTCAACCTGCTGGCGGGCCAGGGCGGCATGCTGTCCTTCGGCCATGCCGCGTACTTCGGCGTGGGCACTTTCGCCACTATCCACGCGATGAACGCGCTGGGCGGCGCAGGCCTGCTGCCTACGCCCCTGATGCCGCTGGCGGGCGGCGTGGCCGGCCTGCTGTTCGGACTGGTCGCCGGCTGGTTCGCCACCATGCGTTCCGGCGTGTACTTTTCGATGATCACGCTGGCGCTGGCGGAACTGCTGCACGCCCTGGCGCCGCACCTGAAAGGCGTGTTCGGCGGCGAAGCCGGCGTGTCGGCCATGCGCATGCCGGCCTGGGGCTTCACCTTCGGATCCGACATCGAGGTGTACTTCCTCGTGCTGGCCTGGGTGCTGATCTCGCTGGCCGCCTTGTACGGCCTGACCCGCACGCCGCTGGGCCGGCTGACGCTGGGCCTGCGCGAAAACGCCAACCGGCTGCGCTACCTGGGCTACCGTCCGCATGCGCTGAAGACCATGGTGTTCGCGCTGTCGGCCATGTTCGCCGGCATCGCGGGCGGGCTGCAGGCCTTGAACATCGAGGCCGGAAACTACGTGCTGTTCGAGGTGAAGCTGTCCACCGATGCAGTGCTATTCGCCTACATCGGCGGCGTCAACGCCTTCCTGGGACCGGTGCTGGGCGCGTCCATCCTGACCTTCCTGTCGCAGACGCTGGCCGACATCACCCGGTCGTGGCTGTTGTATCAGGGCATCCTGTTCGTACTGGTGATGCTGTTCGTGCCGGATGGCCTGGTCGGCCTGGTGCAACGCGCCGCCAAATCGCTGCGCGAGCGCGGGCTGGCCAACTGGCTGCCGCGCGCCGCGTTGTCGGTGGCGGGCGGCCTGCTGCTGACCGCCGCCACCGTCTTCTCGGTCGAGCTGCTGCAACGCATGTTCGCCCGCGACTACCGTTCGCTGCTGGCCATGAACCCCGAGGCCGGCTGGCCGTCCATCCCGCTCTTCGGCCACGCGTGGGCGCCGCTTGCGCTGTCCACCTGGCTGATCCCGTTGGCGCTGTTCGCCGTGGGCCTGGCGGCCTGCCGCTGGGCGCTGGCCCTGTGGTGCGACGACGGCGCCGCCGCCCCTGTGCTGGAGCCCGCAAAATGAGCCACGACATCCTGACCCTGACCGAGGTGCGCAAGTCCTTCGGCGAAGCGCAGATCATCCGCGGCGTGAACCTGGCGATCGACGCCGGCGAACGGCACGCGGTCATCGGCCCCAACGGCGCCGGCAAATCCACCCTGTTCCACCTGATGTCGGGCTCATTCGCGCCCACCTCGGGCGACATCAGCCTGCGCGCGCGCTCCATCGGCGGCCTGGCGCCCGAAGCCATCAACCGCTTGGGGCTGGCGCGCTCGTTCCAGATCACCAACGTGTTCCCGCGCCTGTCCGTGCGCGAGAACCTGCGCCTGGCGGTGCTGCGCATGCACGGGCTGGTCTACAACTTCTGGCGACCCATCGCGCGCTACCGCGCCGTCAACGAAGACGTGGACCGCCTGTTGGAAAAAGTGCGCCTGACGGCCAAGCAAGGCACGGCCGCCGGCGACCTGAACTATTCCGAGCAGCGATCGCTGGAAATCGGCATGACGCTGGCCTCGCGCCCGAAAGTCATCCTGCTGGACGAGCCGATGGCCGGCATGTCGCAGCACGAGGTCGACTACACGGTCGAACTCATCAAAGAAGTAACGCGCGACTGCACCCTGCTGATCGTCGAGCACGACATGCAGGTGGTGTTTTCGCTGGCCGACCGCATCAGCGTGCTGGTGTACGGCGAAATTCTGGCCACCGGCACGCCTGCCGAGATCCGCGGCGACGCCCGCGTGCGCGAAGCCTACCTGGGAGAGGAAACGGTATGACCACGCAATCCCCCCTGCTCAGCCTGCAAGGCGTGCACGCGCACTACGGCAAAAGCCACATCCTGCACGGCATCGACCTGTCCATCGGGCGCGGTGAAGTCGTGAGCCTGCTGGGCCGCAACGGCGCGGGCCGCTCCACCACCATGAAAAGCATCATGGGCCTGGTGGATGTGACCGGCGGCCGCATCGCCATGGAAGGCCGCGACATCACCAACAAGCGCCCGTTCGAAATCGCCCGCGCCGGCCTGGGCTTCGTGCCCGAAGAACGGGAGGTGTTCGCCAACCTGACGGTGGACGAGAACCTGCGCATGGGCGAACAGCCCAAGCGCGACGACGCGCCCTTCTGGACCGTGGCGCAGATGTTTGACTACTTCCCGCGCCTGAAGGAACGCAGCAATACCCGCGCCGGCAACCTGTCGGGCGGCGAACAGCAGATGCTGACCATGTGCCGTTCGCTCTTGGGCAACCCCAAGGTCATGCTGATCGACGAGCCCACCGAAGGGTTGGCGCCGAAGATCGTGGAAGTGATCGCCGACGTGATCCGCGACATCCACAAACGCGGCGTCTCGGTGGTGCTGGTAGAGCAGAAGCTGACCATCGCGCTGAAGGTGTCGACCCGCGTCAGCGTCATGGGCCACGGCCGCATCGTGTTCGAAGGACCGCCCGCGCAACTGCACGAGCGCCAGGACGTCGTGCAGGAATGGCTGGCCGTCTGACCCGCCGCCACGCAACCTCTTCTACAGGCAAACATCTTGGACAACCCTACTGAAGTCATCCACGGCGACCTGCGCGGCCAGACCGTCGTGATCACCGGCGGCGCCAAAGGCATCGGTTTTTCGACCGCGCAGGCTTTCGTGCGCCAAGGCGCCCGCGTCGCGCTGCTGGACATGGACGCCGCCGCCCTGGACGCGGCCGTGGCAGAACTGAAAGCCGCCGGCGGCGAGGCCATCGCGGTACAGGCCTCCGTCACCGACGCCGAGGCCGTCGAACGCGCCTTCGCCCAGGTCGAACAGGCCTGGGGCCGCATCGACGTGCTGGTCAACAACGCCGGCATCTCGGCCAACAAGCCCACGCTGGAAGTCACCGTGGACGAATGGCGCCGCGCGGTCGACATCAACCTGACCGGCGTGTTCCTGTGCGCGCAGGCCGCCGGCCGCCGCATGGTGCCGGCGGGATCGGGCTGCATCATCAACCTGGCCTCCATGTACGGCGTGGTGGCGGCGCCCGACCGCGCCGCCTACTGCGCGACCAAAGGCGCGGTAGTGCTGCTGACGGAAACGCTGGCGGTGGAGTGGGGCCCGATGGGCGTGCGCGTCAACGCGCTGGCGCCCGGCTATGTGGAGACCGACCTGGTGCGCGACCTGGCCGCACGCGGCCGGCTGGACCCCGAACGCCTGAAGCAGCGCACCCCGCTGCGCCGCATGGCGCAGCCGGCCGAAATGGCCGACCTGGCGGTCTTCCTGGCGTCGCGCCAGGCCGCCTACATCACCGGACACACCCTGGTGGCCGACGGCGGCTGGAGCCGCTACAGCTACCTTTAACCGCATCGACGCTTAAAAACATTCTGGAGATTCACTCATGGCCACCTACCAACCGCTTGAGCCCCAAGCGCCCTGGCGGCAACTGACGGTCGAGGCAAAGGACTGGCAGCAGGCGGACCCCGCCCTGCTCGGCACCATGCTCACTCAGCTGCACTGGATCCGCGCCTTTGAAGAGGCCGTGCTGGACCTGGCCGCCGAAGGCCTCGTGCACGGCCCCGCGCATTCGTCCGTGGGCCAGGAAGGCGGCGCCGTCGGTTCGGTGCTGGCCCTGGGCGCCGGCGACCAGATCAACGGTTCGCACCGGGGGCACCACCAGTTCCTGGCGAAAGCGCTGCAGCACGTCGCCCCGCTGGGCCTGGACCCGCGCAACCCGCTCACGCCCGCCATCGACGAGGTCCTGCAAAAGACGTTGGCCGAGATCATGGGCCTGGCCCAGGGCTATTGCCGCGGCCGTGGGGGCAGCATGCACCTGCGTTGGCTGGAGGCGGGCGCGCTGGGCACCAACGCCATCGTGGGCGGCGGCGTGCCGCTGGCCGCCGGCGCCGGCTGGGCCCACAAGCACGCCGGCACCGACCGCGTGGCGGTGACCTATTTCGGCGACGGCGCGGTAAACATCGGCTCCGTACTGGAAACGATGAACCTGACCGCCGCGTGGAAGACGCCGCTGTGCTTCTTCATCGAGAACAACCGCTACGCCGTGTCGACCACGGTGGAAGAGTCCACGGCCGAACCCCGCCTGTCCGCGCGCGGCCTGGCGTTCAACATCCCGTCGTGGAAAGTGGACGGCATGGACCCGCTGGCCGTGCACCTGGCCATGTCGGAAGCCGTGGCGCACATGCGCGCCGGCAACGGCCCGACCATCGTGGAAGTGGACGTGTACCGCTTCTTCCACCAGAACGGCCCCTTCCCGGGCAGCGCCTTCGGTTACCGCACGAAGGACGAAGAGGCGCAATGGCGCCGCCGCGATCCGCTGGACAAGATCGCCTCTGAAATGATCGGCCGCGCGCTGATCACGCAAGCGGAAGTGGATGCGCTTCGCCAGCGCTGCAAGGACGTCATGAAGGACGTGTGCGGCCGCCTGACCGAGGCCGCCGACGGCGGCAAGCGCCGCGTGCGCGCCGACCTGTGGCCCAGCCCCGACTTCCGCGACGTGGGCCTGCGCAGCGACGGCGCCGAATTGGCCGGGCTGCGCTACCAGGACGTCGAGGGCTACGCGGGCGACCGCGTCGAACGCAAGTTCGTCGACGCCGTGGCCGACGTGCTGGACCGCCGCATGGAGACCGACGGCGGCGTGGTCGTGCTGGGCGAAGACGTGCACCGCCTGAAGGGCGGCACCAACGGCGCCACGCGCGGCCTGAAAGACAAGTATCCCGACCGCGTGCTGGGCACTCCGATCTCCGAAAACGCCTTCGCCGGCCTGGGCGGCGGCCTGGCGATGGACGGCCGTTACAAGCCTGTCGTCGAATTCATGTACCCCGATTTCATGTGGGTCGCGGCCGACCAGATCTTCAACCAGATCGGCAAGGCCCGCCACATGTTCGGCGGCGACATCGACGTGCCCTTCGTGCTGCGCACCAAAGTCGCGATGGGCACGGGCTATGGCTCGCAGCACTCGATGGACCCGGCCGGCATCTTCGCCACGGCGCCCGGCTGGCGCATCGTGGCGCCGTCCACGCCCTTCGAATACGTGGGCTTGATGAACACCGCGCTGGCCTCCAAGGACCCGGTGCTGGTGATCGAGCACGTGGACCTGTATGCGTCGTCGGGCGACGTGCCCGCCGGCGACCTGGACTACGCCATTCCGTTCGGCCGCGCCCGCGTGCGCCGCACGGGCAGCAAGGTCACCATCCTGACCTACCTGTCGATGGTCAGCCGCGCGCTCAAGGCGGCGGAAGAAGCGGGCGTGGACGCCGAAGTGATCGACCTGCGCACGCTGGACCGCGCCAGCCTGGACTGGGACACCATCGGCGCCAGTATCCAGAAGACCAACAATGTGCTGATCGTGGAGCAAGGCGCGCGCGGCACGTCCTACGGCGCCATGCTGTCCGACGAGATCCAGCGCCGCTACTTCGATTGGCTGGACCAGCCGATCAAGCGCGTCACGGGTGGCGAGGCATCGCCCAGCATCTCGAAGGTGCTGGAACGCGCGGCGTTCGCCGACACCGAGGAAGTGCTGGCGGGCCTGGCCGACGTGCTGGCCGATCTGGGAGAACAGGCATGAGCACGCTGCAAATGACCGTGCCGATGGAAATCGGCATCTGCTGCAAGAACCTGGACGCGCTGCTGGCGTTCTATACCGATGTGGTCGGCCTGACGCTCGTGAACCGCGTCAGCGTGCCCGCTGACAAGGCGCGCGCCACCGGGCTGACCGTGCATGGCTACGACGTCGCGCGACTGCAGACACCGTACGGCGAACGCATCAAGCTGCTGCAGCCCAGCGTGGCGCCCGAGGCCGCCGTGCGCGGCGCGGCGATCCTGGACCGCCAGGGCGCCACCTACCTGACCTTCATCGTGCGCGATCTGGCCGGCGTGGTGCGCGGCCTGCAATCCAAGGGCGTCGTGTTCGACAGCGCGCCCGCGCCGATGGAAGTGCGCCCCGGCACCTGGCTGGCGTTCTTCCGCGACCCCGAAGGCAATGTGCTGGAGCTGGTCGAATACGACGACCCCGCCGCCTACCGGCCCGATCTGGCCGCCGCAACCTAGGACGAACATCGTGGCACACCTCATCAAGCTTCCCTCCGTCGCCGCCGACACGTCGGGCGGCAACCTGCACCAGTGGCTGAAGAAAGAAGGCGACAAGGTCGCCGTCGGCGACGCGCTGGCGGAAATCGAAACCGAAAAGGCCATCGTCGAAATCAACGCCGAGCATGCTGGCGTGCTGGGCCGCATCCTGGTCCAGGCCGGCGCGGCGTCGGTGCCGATCAATACCGTGATCGGCGTGCTGCTGGCTGACGGCGACGACGCCTCGGCCATCGATCGCGCGCTGGCGGAACAAGGCGGGCCGGCGACGGCTGCCGCAGTGCCCGTCGAGACCGCCACAGCCCCGGCTGCCGCAGCGACGGCTGCCGCAGCGACAGACGTCCGCCCGTCCACCGCCGCGGTTCCTGGTGGGCGCCTGTTCGCCAGCCCGCTGGCACGCCGGCTGGCGGCGCAATGGCATGTGGACCTGCTGGGTGTGACGGGCACCGGCCCACACGGCCGCATCGTGCGCCGCGACGTCGAGGCGGCGCGTGACCGCGCCCCCGTTGCCGCCGCACCGTCGGCCGGCCGCCCCGCCGCCCGCCGCGTCCCGCACACCGGCATGCGTCGCGCCATCGCCCGCCGCCTGACCGAGAGCAAGCAGAACGTGCCGCACTTCTACCTGTCGGTGGATTGCCGGATGGACGCGCTGCTGGCCCTGCGCGCGCAAGCCAACCAGGGTGGCGCGGTAAAGCTGTCGGTGAACGACTTCATCGTGCGCGCCGCCGCGCTGGCGCTGCGCGAAGTGCCGGAAGTGAATGTCAGCTGGCACGAAGACGCCATCGAATACCACGCGGGCGCCGACATCTCGGTGGCGGTCGCGACCGACGGCGGACTGGTCACACCCATCGTGCGAGACGCGGACGTGAAGTCCCTGTCCGCCGTCGCGGGCGAAATCGTCGAACTGGCCAGCCGCGCCAAGGTCAACCGCTTGAAGCCCGAGGAATTCACGGGCGGTTCGCTAACGGTCAGCAATTTGGGCATGTACGGCATCAGCCAGTTCGCCGCCATCATCAACCCGCCGCAGGCCGCCATCCTGGCCGTAGGCGCAGCCGAACGCCGCCCGGTGGTGGACGGCAACGGCGAGCTGGCCGTCGCCACCGTCATGACGGTGACGCTGTCGGCCGACCACCGCGCGGTGGACGGGGCCGTCGGAGCACGCTGGCTGGCCGCCTTCCGCACGTTGATCGAAAACCCCGTGCGCATCCTGCTGTGAACCCGACCATGACGAAGACCGTGTTTGACCTCATCGTCGTCGGCGGCGGCCCCGGCGGCTACGTCGCCGCCATCCGCGGCGCGCAGCTGGGCATGTCCGTCGCCTTGGTGGAACGCGCCGAACTGGGCGGCATCTGCCTGAACTGGGGCTGCATCCCTACCAAGGCGCTGCTGCACAGCGCCACAGTACTGCGCGCCTGCCGCGATGCCGCGCACTACGGCGTGGCCGGCGCGGGCGATGCCCGCCCCGACCTGGCCGCAATGGTGGCCCGGTCCCGCAAGGTCGCGGGCCGCCTGGGCCAGGGCGTGGCGCACTTGATGAAAAAGAACGGCGTGACCGTGTTCGCCGCTAGCGCCAAGCTGGCCGGATCGGGCACGCTCGCGCTGGACACCGGCGCCACGCTGTCGGCCAAGCACATCATCCTGGCCACCGGCGCACGCGCCCGCGAACTGCCGGCCCTGCCGGTGGGCGAACGCATCTGGGCCTACCGCCAGGCCCTCGCACCGGCCGAGATCCCGAAGTCGTTGCTGGTCGTGGGTGCCGGCGCGATCGGCGCGGAGTTCGCCAGCTTCTACCGCGCGATCGGCGCCGACGTCACCCTGATCGACATGACGCCGGAAATCCTGCCGCAAGAAGACGTCGAGATCTCGCAACTGGCGCACAAGGCCTTCGAGAAGCAAGGCATCCGCGTGCTGAAGCAATGCGCCGTCACGGCGTCCTCGCCCACCGCCACGGGAGTCAAGGTGACGCTGGAACAGCAAGGCAAGAAGACGGATCTTGAAGTCGACCGCGTCATCGTCGCAGCCGGCATCGTCGGCAACGTCGAAAACCTGGGCCTTGAGAACACGCGGGTGAAGGTCGAGAAGACCCACATCGTCACCGACGACCGATGCCGCACCGGCGAGCCCGGCGTCTACGCCATCGGCGACGTGGCCGGCGCCCCCTGGCTTGCCCACAAGGCCAGCCACGAAGGCGTGCTGTGCGTGGAAGCCATCGCCGGCCTTCCCACCCACGCCATCGACCCGCTGCGCATCCCCGCCTGCACGTACTCGTACCCGCAAGTCGCCAGCATCGGCATGACCGAAGCCCGCGCCCGCGAACACGCCAAGCAGTCGGGCGTCGAGATCCGCATCGGCAAATTCACCTTCGCCGGCAACGGCAAGGCAATCGCGATGGGCGAAGACCAGGGCCTGGTCAAGACCGTGTTCGACGCGAAGTCAGGGGAATTGCTGGGTGCGCACATCATCCATCCGGAAGCGTCCGAGCTGATCACGGGCTACGGCGTGGCGGCGTCATTGGAAGCGACCGAAGAGGACTTGATGCACACCGTGTTCGCGCACCCGACTCTGTCGGAAGCGCTGCACGAATCGGTGCTGTCGGCGTTTGGACGGGCGCTGCACGCATAGACCGGCATGATGGGTTGCGCGCGCGCAACCCATCCCCTACACGCGCCCGGCGAAGAAATCCAGGAAGCATGCAATGCGCCGCGACAGCTGCGTGTTCCGGTGGTACACCGCGTGCATCGGCTGCAGGTAGTCGCTGTACACGCCTTCCATCACCTTCACCAGCCGCCCCGCCGCGATGTCTTCGCGCACGACGAAATCCGACAGGCAGGCGATCCCGACCCCGCGCAACGCCAGCAGCCGCTGCGTTTCCCCGCTGGACGTCGCCAGCGTCGGCGTCGCCAGATAACTGGACCCGCCGGCATGCTTCAGTGGCCACACGTTCAGGCTCTCGGGCTGCGTGAACCCCAACACCTCATGCCCCGCCAAGTCCTCCACCGTCTCCGGCGCCCCGCGCCGCGCGATGTACTCGGGGCTGGCCATCATCCAACGCGGCGCCGGCCGCAACGACCGCGCATGCAAGGTCGAATCCGTCAACGGCCCCATGCGGATCGCGACATCGGTGCGATGCTCCATCAAATCCACGATGCGGTCGTTGCTGGTCAGCTCCAGCGTGATCTCGGGATACTCGCGGCGGAACTCCCCCACATGCGGCACCACGCAATGCAGCATTACCGGCACCGACGCATCCACCCGCAACCGCCCCGCCGGCCGCTGATGCACCATCCGCATGCATTCCTCGGCCTCTTCCAGCGCCGCCACGATCTGACGCGCCTTGGGAAGAAAGTGAGCGCCTTCCTCGGTCAACTCCATCCGCCGGGTCGTCCGGTTCAAGAGGATGACGCCCAGCTCGTCCTCAAGCCGCGACAGGCCCCGGCTGACGCCTGACGCGGTCTGTCCGAGCATCTCGGCGGCAGCGCTCATTGAGCCGGCATCGACGACACCAAGGAACAGGCGCAGCGCTTCAGAATTCAGGGACATGGGGGCTCCAGGCGGGGTCTAGGAATTTTATCGGGGTTTCCTTGTGGGTGGCGGCATGATGGTTCTTGAGACGCACGACGCGGTGCGGCCCTGGGTGCGCGGCTCAACACAAAAAAAAAGCGACGCCATAAGCGCCGCCTTTTTCACACCCCACGCAATCAGGCAATCACCGCTTGCCCTTCTGCTTCAGCTGCGACAAATCCCGCACCGCACCGCGGTCCGCCGACGTCGCCAACGCCGCATAAGCCTGCAACGCCAACGACACGACCCGCTCGCGCCCCACCGGCTCCCAGCCGTCCGCCCGCGCGTCCATCGCCGCGCGGCGACGCGCCAGTTCTTCGTCGGACACCGCCAGATGCATCTTGCGTTTCGGGATATCGATCTCGATCACATCGCCTTCTTCGACCAGGCCGATCGTGCCGCCTTCCGCCGCTTCCGGCGACGCATGCCCGATCACCAGCCCCGACGAACCGCCCGAAAAACGCCCGTCGGTAAACAGCGCGCACGTCTTGCCCAAGCCCTTGGACTTCAGGTATGACGTCGGATACAGCATCTCTTGCATGCCCGGGCCGCCCTTCGGGCCTTCGTAGCGGATCACCACCACGTCGCCCGCCACGATCTTGTCGCCCAGGATGCCTTCCACCGCATCGTCCTGGCTTTCGAACACGCGCGCACGGCCCGTGAAGACCCATTGCGACTCGTCCACGCCGGCCGTCTTCACAATGCAGCCCTTCTCGGCCAGATTGCCGTACAGCACGGCCAGGCCGCCGTCCTTCGAATAGGCGTTTTCCTTGCTGCGGATGCAGCCCGTCTTGCGGTCCGTGTCCAGCGTCAGGAACGTCGCCTCCTGGCTGAAAGCGACCGTCGTCGGGATGCCGCCAGGCGCTGCGCGGTAGAACTTCTGCGCCGCCTCGCTCGCGTCGCCGGCCACGTCCCATTGCTGGATCGCGTTGCCCAGCGTGCCGCTGTGCACGTTGCCGCAGGTCAGGTCCAGCAAATCCGCGCGCGCCAGTTCACCCAGAATGCCCAGGATACCGCCAGCGCGGTGCACGTCTTCAATGTGGTACTTGTCGGTGGCGGGCGCCGCCTTGCACAGGCAGGGCACCTTGCGCGAAATGCGGTCGATGTCGGCCATTGTGAAATCCACGCCCGCTTCCTGCGCCGCGGCCAGCAAATGCAGCACGGTGTTGGTCGAACCGCCCATCGCCACGTCCAGCGCCATCGCGTTCTGGAACGCGCTCTTCGTCGCGATGTTGCGCGGCAGGACCGATTCGTCTTCTTCCACGTAGTAGCGGCGGCACAGGTCCACGACCAGGCGGCCGGCTTGTTCGAACAGCCCCTTGCGCCATGCATGCGTCGCCACGATGGTGCCGTTGCCCGGCAGCGCCAAGCCGATGGCTTCGGTCAGACAGTTCATCGAATTGGCGGTGAACATGCCGGAACAGGAGCCGCACGTCGGGCACGCGCTGCGTTCCACTTCGGCCACTTCAGCGTCCGAGACCTTCGGGTCGGCCGCCTTGATCATGGCGTCGATCAGGTCGATCTTGGCGATCACCGTGCCGTCGATCGGCGACTTGACCTTGCCCGCTTCCATCGGGCCGCCGGACACGAACACGACCGGGATGTTCAGGCGCATCGCAGCCATCAGCATCCCCGGGGTGATCTTGTCGCAGTTCGAAATGCATACCATGGCGTCGGCGCAGTGCGCGTTCACCATGTATTCCACCGAATCGGCGATCAGTTCACGCGACGGCAGCGAATACAGCATGCCGCCGTGGCCCATCGCGATGCCGTCGTCGACGGCGATCGTGTTGAATTCCTTGGCGACGCCGCCCGCGGCTTCGATCTCTTTGGCCACCAGCGCGCCCAGGTCGCGCAGGTGCACGTGGCCCGGCACGAACTGCGTGAACGAGTTCACTACCGCGATGATCGGCTTGCCGAAATCGCCGTCCTTCATGCCGGTGGCGCGCCACAGGGCGCGGGCGCCGGCCATGTTGCGGCCGTGGGTCGATGTGCGGGAACGGTAGTGCGGCATGATGGGTCTCGGGTGCTGTTAGCGTGGCGGCAAAACGGTAAATAATACGCTGGATCGGGGCGGCGCTGCCCGATGGCCGCCCCCAAGGCGGTTCGTGGCCATCAGGCGGACGCGTCGCCCCGGGCCGCGAACACGCTGGGCGGCTCGCCCACGGCACGGCGGAACATCGCCGCGAACGCGCTGGGGCTCTCGTAGCCCAGGTCCAGCGCCACGTCCAGCACCCGCGCGCCGCGCGCCAGCCGCTCCATGGCCGCCAGCAGGCGCGCCTGCTGGCGCCAGCGGCCGAACGTCATGCCGGTGTGGCGCAGGAACAGGCGATGCACCGTCTTGGGGTCCACCCCCAGTTCCCGCGCCCAGTCCGCCGCCCCCGCCTGCCGCTCGGGATGACGCACGATGGCGCGGCAGATGCGCGCCAGCCGCGGCTCGGACGGCTGCGGCAAGTGCAGCGGCAGCACGGGTTCCTGGCGCAATTCGTCCAGCAGCAGCGTCATCAACCGGCCGTCGCGCGTGCCGGGCGCCCAGTCCAGCGGCACCTCTGCGGCCGCCACCATCAGCTCGCGCAGCAGCGGGGAAATCGACAGCACGCAGCATTCGCCGGGCAAGTGCGCCGCGGCGCCTGGCTCGACGAAGACCGTGCGCATGCGCGGCTCTCCGCTCATGCGGATGCCGTGCGGCACCCAGGCCGGCACCCAGACGCCGCGCGTCGGCGGCACGACCCAGATGCCGGCGTCGGTATCCACCACCATCACGCCGGAGATCGCATAGAGCAGTTGCCCCCGGCGGTGCCGGTGCCGGCGCACGCGATGGCCGTCTTCGTAGTCCACGGCCAGCCCGGCGACGGGGCGCGGCGACGATTCGTAGGGGAACAGGTCCAGATCCGCGGGGGACCGGGACGCGGCGGCGCCGGCGCTCATGGCCGCAACGCCAACAGCGCCGCTTCCAGGTGCCGCAACCCCCGGGTCAGCGGCTTGTCGCGGCGCATCACGATGGCCAGGTCGCGGGACAGGCGCGGCGTCAGTGAGCGCACGGCCAGCGCATCGCGCTGCCCCGCGCCGGACACGGCCAGTTTCGGCAGCACCGCGCAGCCCAGGCCGGCCGCCACAATTTCCTTCATGGCTTCGGTGCTGCCCAGTTCCATGACGGGTTTGGCCGCCACGCCCGCCGCTTCGAACCAGTCGTCCACCAGCCGGCGCGTGCGGGCACCAGGTTCGAACAGCACCAGCGGCAGCCCCGCCAGCGACTGCGGCGTCACGGCATCGGGAATGGCGCCCGGGTCGCGGGCGGGGAAGATCGCCACGAACTCGTCTTCCAGGACGGGGCTGACCTGGAACATGCGGCCTGGTGCGGGCAAAGTGACCAGCGCCATGTCCAGCGTGTTGTTCTCCAGCCCGCGCAGCATGTCCGACGTATTGCCGGTGCTGGCCACGATATCCAGGGCGGGAAAGCGGCGCCGCATGTCGGCCAGCACGGGCGGCAGCAAGTAGGTGCAGGCGGTGGCGCCCGTGCCCAGCCGGATCCGCCCTGACACCTGCGACACGTGGGCCGACATGGCCTGCTCGGCCTGCGCCAGCGCGGCGTCGATGACGCGGATATGGGTCAGCAGTTCCAGCCCGGCGGCGGTCGGCCCGGCGCGGCGGCCGATGCGCTCGACGAGCTTCAGGCCGAAGCGCCGTTCCAGCTGGCGGATCTGCAGGCTGACGGCCGGTTGCGTCACGCCGCCGCGTTCGGCGGCAGCGGAAAAACTGCCCAATTCGACTACCTGGGCGAACGTGCGCAGATGGTCCAGGTTCAAGCCACGCATCGCTTCTATCCAAAGTTTTGCTTATGAAAATCATAATAAACCAAAGCTTTATTAATGAATTGCCTTGCGCGACACTGGCGGCTGGTTCTCCTTCATCGACTTCCCGCCCCTTTCATGCCGCCCACCCTGCCTACCGTCCTGATCCGCGACAGCGCGGACGCCGACTTGCCCGCCATCAAGACCCTGTACGCCCACCACGTCGAACACGGCACCGCCTCGTTCGAACTGGAACCGCCCTCCATCGCCGAAATGCGCCAACGGCGGGGCAGCGTGCTGGAAAAGGAAATGCCTTACCTGGTGGCGGAGATCAACGGCGAGGTCGTCGGCTATGCCTACGTCACCCCTTACCGTCCGCGCCCGGCTTACCGCCACACAGTGGAGGATTCGGTGTATGTGAAGGCCGGCCGCAGCGGGCTGGGCATCGGCGGCAAGCTGCTGGCCGCATTGATCGAACGCTGCACCGCCGCCGGCTGGCGCCAGATGCTGGCGATAGTGGGCGACAGCCGCAACGCGGCGTCGCTGGCCCTGCATGCCAGCCAGGGCTTCCACCCCGTCGGCACCCTGCGTTCCGTCGGGCACAAGCATGGCGAATGGCGCGATACCGTGCTGATGCAGCGCGCCCTGGGCGCAGGCGACGCCATCCCGCCGCAACGGCCGTGATCCCGCCGCGCGCCATTGTCTGCCTGGGCCTGACCCAGCTGGTCGGCTGGGGCGTGACGTTCTATCTGATCGGCGCGCTGGGGCCGGCCATGGCGGCCGACCTGGGTTGGAGCCCCGCCGCCGTCTACGGCGGCTTTTCCGCGGCCATCGTGACGATGGCGCTGGTATCGCCCGTGGCCGGCATGGCCGTGGACCGCTGGGGCGGCCACCGCGTCATGCCCGTGGGCGCCGTGATTGCCGCGGCCGGCTGCGCCGTGCTGGCCACCGCCCATGCCGTTGCCGTGTATTACCTGGCCTGGCTGCTGTTGGGCGTGGGCATGCGCCTGTGCCTGTACGACGCCGCCTTCGCCTCGCTTGCCCGCGCTGCCGGCCCCACCGCGCGCCGCCCCATGTCGCAGATCACGCTGTTCGGCGGCCTGGCCTCTACCGTGATGTGGCCCGTCGGCCACGCGCTGTCCGAGTGGCTGGGGTGGCGCGGCGCGGTGCTGGTCTACGCGGCGCTGGCCCTGAGCACCTTGCCGCTGTACCTGGCGCTGCCTCGGCAACGCTACGCCGCCTCCGCCGCCGCAGCCCCCCGGCACACCGACGGTCTTGCCCGCACCGTCTACGAACGCCGGTTGGCCGGCGCGTTGTATGCGGTCATGGCGATGCTGACCAACTTCCTGGCCGCCGGCAACGCCGCCCATCTGATCTCGCTGCTCTCGGGCCTGGGCCTGGCCACGGCGGCCGCCGTCAGCGTCGCCGCGCTGTGGGGCGTCGGCCAATTCACCGCCCGCCTCGCCGACGTCGCCCTGGGGTCGCGGCTGCATCCGCTGACGCTCACGCTGGCCGTCAGCGCCTTGTTTCCGCTGTGCTTTCTGCTGACCCTGCTGTCCCGGGGCAACCTCTACGCCACCGCGGCGTACGCGCTGGTCTACGGCGCCTGCAACGGCCTGATGACCATCGCCCGCGGCACGCTGCCGCTGGCCCTGTTCGATTTCCGCAGCTACGGCACGCTGGTCGGCACGCTGTTGATCCCGAGCTTTCTATTGACCGCCACCGCGCCGGTGGCCTATGCCCATGTGATCGAGCAGCACGGCGCGCGCGCGGCGATGGGGCTGTCTGCCGGATTGGCCGCGGCCATTCTGGCGGCGGCGTTCGCGCTGCGGTGGCGCTTTATCGCCCGGACCCGGGCATGACGGCGGCGCGGTGCGCCCGCTGCCCGGCCAGTGCGCGGGCGAATTCGTCGCCGGTGGCGGGCGGATAGAACAGGAAGCCCTGCATCAGTTCGCACCCGGCGTCCTGCGCGGCCTGACGGTGCGCGGCCGTTTCGATGCCATCGGCAACGGTCGTGATGCCCAGGTCTTTCGCCAGTTGGCAGATCGACCGCAGCACCTTGTGGGAATCCGGATTGCGCGCGGCGTTCCAGACGATGGATTTTTCCAGTTTCAAGCCGGCCAACGGCAGCGTCGATAGCCAGGCAAGATTGTTGTAGCCCTTGCCGAAGTCGTCCAGCCAGACCTGGACGCCCAGGCTCGTGAACTCTTCCAGAACGGCGCGCACGTCGGCCGGGCCGGCGTGGGACGTGGCCGCTTCGGAGATCTCCAGGCGCAGATCCCGCGGTGTGAGGCCATGCGAGAACACGCCAAGCAGGATCGCGTCCACGACATCGCGACGAGCAAAGCTCTGCGGAGAGACATTGATATTGACGACCGTGCCCTGGCCAGCGGCCGCCTGCCGCCAGCGCGCCTGATCGGCGGAGATGGCGCGCAGCCCCCAGCCCACCAGCGAATCCGCGGCCTCTGACGCGCACGCGTCCCGCAACAGGCTTTCGATGTCCGCCCCCGCGCCGCCTGCGCCTTTCCACCTGAGCAGCGCTTCGGCACCCGCGATCTCCTGGGTCTGCGCCGTCACGATAGGCTGGTAGTGGAACTGCAGCCTGTCGTCCTGGGCCGCCGCCAGCAGCGGATACCGGGATTCGCCGGGCATGCGGAGCAGCGGCATGATGCTTGCGGATGCCGGCGCGTCTTCCCGCCCGCCGTCCACGCGCAATTCGCCCGAGAACGCGTATCCCTTGCCCCGCATGCTCCGTATGGGGATGGAGGCGCCCGCGACATTGCCCTTGCGCTTGAGCCGGCTGACAATCAAGTCGAGCGAGCGGCCGTTGCTGGCGATGTCCGCGCTCTCGTCCGTGAAATCGCCGCGCCCGACCAGTTTTTCGGGATGCCTGTGAATGGCCTGCAGGACCAGCCGTTCCATCCGCGTCAAACTGATGCCCTCGCCGCCCGGAGGGATCAGCGTCCATTCGTTGTCCCCAAGGCGCCACGCCTTTTCCACAGGTGGCGGACTTGTCGCGACTTGCCCCGGCGCCGGCTCGGATCTGCGCGCGGCATGACCGGCGGGCGCATAGGAAAGGGTGAGCTTGCGTTGCGCGGATTGGATGGCGGCGGCGACTTCGCTATAGCTGATGCTGGCGCCGTAACAACTGTCCGCGCCCGCCAGCAGCGCATTGATCCGCACCGAGGGGCTCTCGATGTCGCGTATCGCGATGATCGTGGAACTTAGGAAATTCGCCCGCAGCTGGCCGATGGTGATGTCCAGGTCTCGCGGCAGGCACAGATGCACCAGGATCTCGCCGGACAGGCGAGTCGCCGCCCCCTCCAGCAGCGAGACGGGGTTCAAAACAAAACCGATTTGCTCGAGGGAATTGGAAATGCCCCGTTTTGCAAACTCGTTGTCGAAAACGAGAATAATCCGCGCCCGATTCATAATGATTAAGCCCTGATTGATAATGCCGCTCCAGCGAACGGTATCGAAATGTGTGGATGCATTTCCATACCTGGAACAGAGTCGCAAAAAAAGGGGCCTGAATACGAAAAGGGCGGTTTTAAGTCATTTTTTATTGAATATTTTTCATATTTATATGAATGAAATTCAATATATCAATATAAACCTCAAAAATCTGCGAAATATAGCGACACGCGTCATCCGGCGGCGCGCCGCAAAACGGGGATGGCGTCAGGCCCGCGCGGCCGTCCACTTTTCCCAGCCCGCGCGGCGCAGTTCGCAGGCCGGGCAGGTGCCGCAGCCGTAGCCCCAGCCGTGGCGCGCGCCGCGTTCGCCCAGATAGCAGGTGTGGCTTTCCTCGACGATGGTTTCGACCAGCGCGTTGCCGCCCAGCGTCTGGGCCAGCGCCCAGGTTTCCGATTTGTCGATCCACATGAGCGGGGTTTCGATGGTGACACGGCTGCCCAGCCCCAGACCCAGTGCCACCTGCTGCGCCTTGATGGTGTCGTCGCGGCAATCGGGATAGCCCGAGAAGTCGGTTTCGCACATGCCGCCGACCAGCACGTCAAGCTGGCGCCGGTAGCCCAGCGCCGCCGCCAATGTCAGAAAAAGCAGGTTGCGCCCAGGCACGAACGTGTTGGGCAGGCCGTTGGCCTGCATCTCGATGGCGCGGTCGCTGGTCATGGCCGTATCGCCGACCTGGCCCAGCACCTTCAGGTCCAGCAGATGGTCTTCGCCCAGCCGCGCCGCCCATTGCGGAAAGCCTGCTCGGATGTCGCGCAGCACGTTCAAACGCGCATCCAGTTCGATGCGGTGGCGCTGGCCGTAATCGAACGCCACCGTCTCCACATGGGCATAGCGGTCCAGCGCCCAGGCCAGGCAAGTCGTGGAATCCTGCCCGCCCGAAAATAGGACAAGTGCGCGGCGTTGATGATTTTGCATAAAGGGGGCTTCTAGAAAGACGAAGGGAACAGGCGAACTTTAACGCAGCCCCGCCGCCTTTCCCGTAAGCAAGCCTGCGTAAAATCGGATCCGTTTCCCATTCCGCAGTTTGCAGCCGCCGCGTTTCTCCCCCTTCCCTTTTCCAGCCGCCCGACGGATCCCCGCCCGATGAATGCCATCCGCCCGAAGTCCGATTCAGCAGAACCCTTGCGTCACGATATCCGGCTGTTAGGCCGCCTGTTAGGAACGGTCATCGAGGAATGTGAAGGCAAACGCGTCTTCGACACCATCGAAACGCTGCGCCGCACGGCCGTGAAGTTCCGCCGCGAGGGCAATGAGGCGGACAGCAAGCTGCTGGAGCAGCGCGTCAAGCGCCTGCAAGGCAACGACCCGAACTCCGTCGCGCGCGCCTTCAGCTACTTCCTGCATCTGGCCAACATCGCCGAAGACCGCGACCAGAACCGCCGCCAGCGCGCCCGCGCGCTCGCCGACGACACCGCGTCGCGCGGCAGCCTGCGCGATGCGGTGCAAACGCTGGGCAAGCATGGCGTGGGCGCCGCCCGCATCCGCCGCCTGCTGGCCGAGGCTTGCGTGATGCCCGTGCTGACCGCGCACCCTACCGAGGTGCAGCGCAAAAGCACCCTGGACGTCCACCGCGAAATCGCCTCGGCGCTGACGCAGCGCGACGGCCCGCTGACGCCGGAAGAACTGGCGCAGCTGGACGCCGCCCTGCTCGGCCGCGTCGCCACCCTGTGGCAGACCCGCATGCTGCGCTACACACGCCTGACGGTGGCCGACGAAATCGAGAATGCGCTGTCGTACTACCGCAGCACCTTCCTGCAAGTCATCCCGCGCTTGTATGCGGACCTGTCCAGGCTGCTGAACCGCGAGCCCGCCAAGCCGTTCGCCGCGCCGCCCCCGCCGCTGGAGCCCTTCCTGCGCATGGGCAGCTGGATCGGCGGCGACCGCGACGGCAACCCGAACGTGGACGCCAGCACCCTGGAGCGCGCGCTGCTGCGCCAGGCCACCGTGCTGTTCGAACACTATCTGCAAGAGGTCCACGCGCTGGGCGCGGAACTGTCAATCACCACCCTGCTGATCACGGCCAACCCCGAACTGCTGGCGTTGGCCGAGAACAGCGGCGACGACTCCCCGCACCGCAGCGACGAGCCCTATCGCCGCGCGCTGGTCGGCGTCTACGCGCGCCTGGCCGCCACGGCGCAAGGGTTGACCGGCCAGAACCTGGCCCGCCGCAGCACCGTGGCGGCGGCGCCCTACGGCGCGCCGGAAGAGCTGTCGGCCGACCTGGCCGTGATCGCCGCGTCGCTGGCCGCCCACCATGGCGCGCCCATCGGCCGGCTGCGGCTGGCCGGGCTGCAACAGGCGGTGGAGGTCTTCGGCTTCCATCTGGCCACCGTCGACTTGCGCCAAAGTTCCGACGTGCATGAACGCGCACTGGCCGAATTGTTCGCCCGCGCCGGCACGCAGCGCGACGGCCAGGCGCTGGACTATCTGGCGCTGGACGAAGACCAGCGCGTGGCGCTGCTGCGCGCCGAACTGGCGCAGGCCCGCCCGCTGGCGTCGCCCTGGATCGCCTACAGCGAAGACACCACGCGAGAGCTGGCGGTGTTGCGCGCCGCTGCCGCCGGTCGTGCCCGCTACGGCAAGCAGGCCGTGCGCCAGACCATCGTGTCGCACACCGAGACGCTCAGCGACCTGCTGGAAGTGATGGTGCTGCAGAAGGAAGCCGGCCTGATCGCGCCCGCCGGCCAGGACATCGCGGCGGAAGACGGCCTGATGGTCGTGCCGCTGTTCGAGACCATCCCCGACTTGCAGCGCGGCGCAGAGATCATGGCCGCCTGGCTGGACCTGCCCGAAGTGCGCCAGCGCGTGAAGCTGGCGCAGAACGGCGCGCAGGAGGTCATGCTGGGCTATTCCGACAGCAACAAGGACGGCGGTTTCCTGACGTCGAACTGGTCGCTCTACCAGGCCGAACGCGCGCTGGTCGACGTGTTCTCGGCCCGCCACGTGCGCCTGCGCCTGTTCCATGGCCGCGGCGGTTCGGTGGGCCGCGGCGGCGGCTCCAGCTTCGACGCCATCCTGGCCCAGCCCCCGGGCACCGTCGCCGGGCAGATCCGTCTGACCGAACAGGGCGAAGTGATCCAAAGCAAGTACAAGGACGCCGAGGTCGGCCGCTGGCACCTGGAACTGCTGGTCGCCGCCACGCTGGAATCCAGCCTGGCCCCGCGCGCCGAAGCCACCAGCGCCGAAGACGCGCACATGGCGCACCACGGCCCGGCCATGTCGTTCATGTCGGACATGGCGCAGCGCACCTACCGCGGCCTGGTCTACGACACGCCCCGCTTCGCGGAGTACTTCTTCGCCGCCACGCCCATCAGCGAAATCGCCGGCCTGAACATCGGTTCGCGCCCCGCGTCGCGCAAGAAGGGCCAGCGCATCGAAGACCTGCGCGCCATTCCCTGGGGCTTCTCGTGGGCGCAATGCCGCCTGATGCTGACGGGCTGGTACGGCATGGGCTCGGCCATCGAGGCCTATCTGGAAACCGGCGCCCCCGATGCGCCGCGCTCGCGCCGCGGCCGCCTGGCGCAGCTGCGCGAGATGGCGCGCGACTGGCCCGCCTTCCGCACGCTGCTGTCCAACATGGAAATGGTGCTGGCCAAGTCCGATCTGGCCATCGCGGCCCGCTACGCCCAACTGGTCCCGCAGCGCGGCCTGCGCGAACGCGTGTTCGGCGCCATCAGCGCCGAACACGCCCGCACGCTGGCCATGCTGAAGCTATTGACCCAGCGCGAACTGCTGGCCGACAACCCCACCCTGCAAGACTCGCTGCGTGAACGCTTCGCCTACATCGACCCGCTGAACTACCTGCAGATCGACCTGATCCGCCGCCACCGCGCGGCGCACAAGCATCCCAACGCCGACATCGACGAACGCGTGCAGCGCGCGATCCATCTGACGATCAACGGCATCGCGGCGGGGCTGCGCAATTCCGGCTGACGCCCGCATTGCCGGCACGGCGAACTATCACTGGTGACATTGGCGCGGCTGGGGCAGCGCACCCGCAAGGTGCCCTCCTCTGTCGCCCCAGACGTCCACCAGATGAACGCCAAAAAAACCCCATTTGTCCACCCCCGATGACTTTTAGTACTATCTTTCTCAGAAATTCTATATACGCACAAATGTTCGTATATAGAACAAACGATTTTTCTGGCCCATGCGCACAGAAAGGCACCCGAGGAAGAGACAGAGATCACCCTGGTTCCCCCTCGAGCCCGCCTGCGCCGCCGCGGCCTGCCAGCAAGCATCGAGCGAACCATCATGGATACTCCCCTCAAGAATCTCGCCGTCATCGGCGCAGGCGCCATGGGCAGCGGCATCGCCGCGCTATTCGCCTCGAAGGGACTCGACATCGTCCTGATCGACCCGATGGAAGGCGCCCTTGATCGCGCCTTGAAGACCATCGAACGGCAATTGAACGTCTACGCCCCAGACGGCGTGGCGGCAGCCATCCAGCGCATCCGCTTCGACCCCGGCCTGGACGCCGCCGCAAGCTGCGACCTCGTCATCGAAGCCGTGCCGGAAAACCTGGAACTCAAGCGCGGCATCTTCGCCAAGCTTGACGCCGTGTGCCCCGCGCACACGCTCTTCGCCACCAATACCTCGGGCCTGTCCATCAACGCCATCGCCAGCGCGGTCACGCGCCGCGACCGCTTCGTGGGCACCCACTTCTTCACCCCGGCCGACGTCATTCCGCTGGTCGAAGTCGTGCGCAACGACGACACCTCGGAAGCCACCGTCGCCCAGGTCATGGCCACGCTGCGCTTCGCCGGCAAACGGCCCGTGCTGGTGCGCCAGGACATCCCCGGCTTCATCGCCAACCGCATCCAGCATGCGCTGGCCCGCGAAGCGATCTCGCTGTTGGAAAAGGGCGTGGCCAGCGCCGAAGACATCGACGAAGTGGTCAAGTGGAGCCTCGGTATCCGCCTGGCCTTGTCCGGCCCGCTGGAACAGCGCGACATGAACGGCATCGACGTGCACTACGCGATCGCCAGCTATCTCTACAAAGACCTGGAAAACCGCACCGAACCATCCGAGCTGCTCAAAAGCAAGGTCGAAAGCGGGCAGATCGGCGCCAAGAGCGGCCAGGGCTTCTACACCTGGAGCCCCGAACGCCGCGAACGCGTGCTGCGCGAGAAAAGCGCCACGCTGGGCGAGCTGGCCGCGTGGCTGAACAGCAAGGCCGGCGACGCCTGACGGCGCCACAACGAATTCAAGACAAATAAGGCGCGGGGGCCACGGCCAACCGCGCCAACGGGCCACGAGCCCAACCACACAAAGAAAACAGACGTCGCACCCGCCCGCGCCGCCACCCGGTGGCGGGCAAGGCAAGACACAAGAGAACCCGCCTACGGAGTTGTTGGAGGCACCATGAATAAACTCGCTTCATTCTTTACCGAGCTGATGCGCAAGTATCTGCCCGATCCTTTCGTCTTCGCGATCGCGCTGACCCTGCTGACCGTTCTGCTCGCCATGGGCATCGAGGGCCAGAGCATCGGCGACGTCACCCGCGCCTGGGGCAAGGGCTTCTGGAGCCTCTTGGCCTTCACGACGCAGATGGCCGTGATTCTGGCCATGGGCTACGTGCTGGCCACCGCGCCGCTGACCGACCGCCTGCTCAACCGCATCGTCAGCCATGTGCACCGCCCGCACACCGCCATCATCGTCGCGACGCTGGTCGGCGGCGTGGGCAGCTACCTGAACTGGGGCTTCGGGCTCGTCATCGGCGGCATCGTCGCCAAGAAGCTGGCGCTGAAGGTCAAGGGCGTGCACTACCCGCTGATCATCGCCGCGGCCTATAGCGGCTTCACGATGTACGGCCTGGGCCTGTCCGCCAGCATCCCGGTGCTGGTCGCCACCCCCGGCCACCCCACCGCCAAGCAGATGGGCACCATCCCGCTGTCGGAAACCATCTTCTCGGTGCCCATGCTGATCACCAGCCTGGTCATCATCATCACGCTGCCGCTGCTCAACGCCTGGCTGCACCCGAAGAAGGGCGAGAAGATCGTTGAAGTGGACCCGGGCATCGACCGCGACGCCAACGCTTCCAACGCCACCGAAGACATGCTGGAAAAGGGCACCATTGCCTCGAAGCTGAACAACAGCCGCATCCTCTCCATGCTGATCGGCGCGCTGGGCATCGCCTACGTCACGTTCCACTTCATGGACGGCGGCTCGCTGGACCTGAACCTGATCAACTTCATCATCCTGTTCCTGGGCATCATTCTGCTGGGCACGCCGGCCGCCTACGTGGCCAAGCTGACCGAAGGCATCAAGACGATCTCGGGCATCATCCTGCAATACCCGTTCTACGCCGGCATCATGGCCATCATGGCCGCCTCCGGTCTGGTGACGTCGATCTCGCAAGTGTTCGTCGACTTCGCCACGCCCGCCACGCTGCCGTTCTGGGGCCTGATCAGCTCGTTCTTCATCAACTTCTTCGCCCCGTCCGCCGGCGGCCACTGGGTCATCCAGGGTCCGTTCATGATCGACGCCGCCAAGGAAATCGGCAGCGCCATGAACCAGACGACGATGGCCGTCATGCTGGGCAACGCCTGGAACGATCTGGTGCAACCCTTCTGGATCCTGCCGGCGCTGGCCTTGTCCAAGCTGAAGCTGCGCGACGTGATGGGCTACACCGTCATCATGATGCTGTGGGTGGGCGTGATCCACATCACCGCCGTGCTGGCCTGGGGCTACGCCACGCACTGATCCACCGCGCTTTCATCGAACAGACAGGAACTGATATGAGCAAACCGACTGCGTATCTCGTCACCGGCGGCAGCGCCGGGATTGGCGCCGCCATCATCCGCATGCTGCTGGAAGCGGGCCACAAAGTGGTCAACATCGACTACCGCCTGCCCGAGCATCCGCCGGCGGGGCTGGTCTCGTATCAGGCCGACCTGACCGATGAAGCGCGCACCAAGGAAGTCGCGCAGGAAGTCACCGCCGCCTACAACATCGTGGGCCTGGTGAACAATGCGGGCGCGACCCGCCCCGGCACGGCCGACACGGCCACGCTGGCGGATCTGGACTATGTGGTGAACCTGCATCTGCGCACCGCGCTGATCCTGGTGCAGGCCGCACTGCCCGCCATGCGCCAAGCCGGCTTCGGCCGCATCGTGAACATGTCGTCGCGCGCGGCGCTGGGCAAGCCGGATCGCGTGGTCTATTCGGCCACCAAGGCCGGCCTGGTCGGCCTGACACGCACGCTGGCCATGGAACTGGGCGGCGACGGCATCACCGTCAACGCCATCGGCCCCGGCCCCATCGCCACGGACCTCTTCACGAAGAGCAACCCGGCTGGCGCCCCGCAGACCGAACGCATCATCAACAGCATCGTCGTCAAGCGCCTGGGCACGCCGGAAGACGTGGCGCGCGCCGCCATGTTCTTCCTGTCGCCCGACAATGGTTTCGTGACCGGCCAGATGCTGTATGTCTGCGGCGGTACGACGCTGGGCGTGGCCCCGATCTGAGCCCGGCCGCCATGCACGACCAGCCCCGCCTTCCGCCCTGCCGCCGGGTTCGCCTAGCGGCGCAGCAGCGCGTGGTTGATCTGGCCGGCGGCGTGGCGCAAGGGCGGCAGGAAGGCTTCCAGCATGGCCTCGCGCGAGAAGCGGTTGGAATGCCCGCTGACGTTCATCGCGGCGATCACCCGGCCGCTGCGGTCGATGATGGGCACCGCGACGGACTGCAAGCCGGGTTCAAGTTCCTGCGCCACGCAGGCGTAGCCGTCGGCGCGCACGCCGGCCAGCACGCGCTTGAGTTCGGCGATGCCGGTCACCGTGTCGGCGGTGTAGGCCTGGATCTGGCTCATGGCCAGCACCCGGTCCAGCTCCGCCTCCGGCAGGCCGGCCAGCAGCACGCGGCCCATCGACGTCACCCAGGCCGGCAGGCGGCTGCCCACGGCCAGGTTGATGGTCATGACCTTGTGCGTGGACAGGCGCAGGATGTAGACGATGTCCGCGCCTTCCAGCACCGACACGGAGCAGGACTCGCGCGTGAGCTCGGCCACTTCTTCCATGTAGGGCAGCGCCAGATTCCACAGCGGCGTGCCCGACAGGTAGGCGTAGCCCAGCTCCAGGATGCGCGGCGTCAGCGCGAATTTGCGGTCTTCAACCGTGACGTAGCCCAGGTGTTCGAGCGTCAGCAGGATGCGGCGCGCGCCGGCGCGGGTCAGCCCCGTGACGGCGGCCACTTCGGACAGCGTCATCTGCGAACGGTCCGGGCCGAAAGCCCGGATCACCGACAGGCCGCGTGCGAAAGATTGCACGTAACTGTCGCTGGGTTGCTGGGTGTCTTGCTCCGCCATCCGTCTGGTCTCACGAGAAAAAAACTCGCCGCTGGCGAGCCGTCCGTTGCCCGCGAAGGCAACGCAAAACATTGGAGATCGCGCGGCGTCGGCTTGCCTTGACGCTATGCGGTCCCCATGAAACGATGTTCTTCAGAAGAACGAAAGTTCTAATGAAGAACAAATTATGACACGCCACCTATGAGCGAACATCATGATCTCTAAGCTTGTTGCAAGCGCGGCGGCCGCCCTGGCGGACGTACCCGACGGCGCCACCGTCATGATCGGCGGCTTCGGCACCGCCGGCCAGCCCATGGAATTGATCGACGCCCTGCTCGAACAGGGCGCGAAAGACCTCGTCATCATCAACAACAACGCCGGCAACGGCACCACGGGCCTAGCCGCCCTGCTGGCCGCCAACCGCGTGCGCAAGATCATCTGCTCGTTCCCCCGCCAGGTGGACTCGCAGATCTTCGACGGCCTGTACCGCAGCGGCAAGCTCGAACTGGAACTGGTGCCCCAGGGCAACCTGGCCGAGCGCATCCGCGCCGCCGGCGCCGGCATCGGCGCGTTCTTCTCGCCCACCGGCTACGGCACGCCGCTGGCCGACGGCAAGGAAGTCCGCGAAATCAACGGCCGCCACTACGTGCTGGAATATCCCCTGCACGCCGACTACGCGCTGATCAAGGCCGAACGCGGCGACCGCTGGGGCAACCTCGTCTACCGCAAGACCGCCCGCAACTTCGGCCCCATTATGGCCAGCGCCGCGCGCGTGGCCGTGGCGCAAGTGCGCGAAGTGGTCGAGCTGGGCACGCTGGACCCCGAAACCGTCGTCACCCCCGGCATCTTCGTGCAGCGCGTCGTGCAGATCGACGCTACCCCGGCCGCCAAGGAGCAGCAATGAGCACCAAACTGACCCGCGACCAGATCGCCGCCCGCGTCGCGCAGGACATCCCTGAAGGCGCCTACGTCAACCTGGGCATCGGCCTGCCCACGCTCGTCGCCAACCACCTGCCGGCCGACCGCGAAGTCATCCTGCATACCGAAAACGGCATGCTCGGCATGGGCCCCGCGCCCGCCAAGGGCGAAGAGGACTACGACCTGATCAACGCCGGCAAGCAGCCCGTCACCGAACTGCCCGGCTGCTCGTTCTTCCACCACGCCGACTCGTTCGCCATGATGCGCGGCGGCCACCTGGACATCTGCGTGCTGGGCGCCTTCCAGGTATCGCAGCACGGCGACCTGGCCAACTGGCACACCGGTGCGCCCGACGCCATCCCCGCCGTGGGCGGCGCGATGGACCTGGCCATCGGCGCCAAGGACGTCTTCGTGATGATGGAACTGCAGACCCGCGAAGGCCAGAGCAAGCTGGTCGAAGCCTGCACCTACCCGCTGACCGGCGTGCGCTGCGTGTCGCGCGTGTACACGGACGTGGCGGTGTTCGACATCCGCGCCGACGGCGTGACCGTCATCGACATGTTCGGCGACGTCACCGCCGACGCGCTGCTGACCCTGACCGGCCTGCCGCTGAAGTTTTCCGCTTGAGTTTTTTTGACGATGCGCCGCCCCGGCACTGGCCGGGGCCGCCTCTCTGGAGAGTCCATCATGTTGTTCATGGTTCAAATGCAGGTCAATCTTCCCGTCGACATGCCCGCCGACCGCGCCGATAAGCTCAAGGCCGACGAAAAGGCGCTGGCGCAGCAACTGCAACGCGACGGCAAGTGGAAGGAATTGTGGCGCGTGGTCGGCCGCTACGCCAACGTCAGCATCTTCGACGTGGAAAGCAACGACGAATTGCACACGCTGCTGGCGTCCCTGCCGCTGTTCCCGTACATGGACATCAACGTCACGGCGCTGGCGCGCCATCCCTCGGCGATCTGACAGGAGCATTCCATGCCCTACATCATCGAAACGTTCGACAAGCCCGACCACCAGGCCGTCCGCCAACAGCACCGCGCGGCGCACCTGGAGTACCTGGACGCCAACAAGCAGCTGCTGCTGGCCTGCGGCGCCAAGCTGCAGGACGACGGCAAGGACGCCGGCGGCGGCCTGTACATCGTCGACCTGGACACGCGCGACGCCGCGCAGCAATTCATCGACGCCGACCCGTTTTCGCAGGCCGACCTCTTCGACCGCGTGACCATCACGCGCTGGCGCAAAGCCTACGTCGACGGCACCTGCCATCTGTAATCCCTAAGCGGCCGCCCTTCACGCGGCCGCGGTTTCATCCGAGGTAATCCCACATGGCTTACGCCGAACTCAGCCAGGCACGGCTGTTCTACGTCATCGATGGGCCGGCCGACGCGCCGGTGCTCGTGCTCTCCAATTCGCTGGGCACCTGCTCCGACATGTGGGCCCGCCAGATCCCCGAACTGGCCAAGCACTTCCGCGTGCTGCGCTACGACACCCGCGGCCACGGCAAGTCCTCGATCCCCGACGGCGAATACACTTTCGCGCAACTGGCGGGAGACGTCGCCGAACTGCTGGCGCACCTGAACATCAAGCAGGCCCACTTCTGCGGCCTGTCGATGGGCGGCCCCACCGGCATCGCGCTGGCGCTGGCGCACCCTCAGCTTGTCGCCAAGCTGATCTTGTGCAACACGGCCGCGCGCATCGGTTCCGCCGACGGCTGGAGCACCCGCATCGCCGCCGTGGCCGACCAGACGCTGGAAAAAATGGCGCCCACGCTGGTCGAGCGCTGGTTGACCGACGGCTACCGCGCCGCTGAACCGGGCCTGACCCAAGTGCTGATCGACATGCTGCGCCGCACGCCAGACGCCGGCTACTCGGCCAACTGCGCGGCCCTGCGTGACGCCGACTACCGCCCGCAGGTGTCCGCCATCACCGCGCCCACGCTCGTCATCAGCAGCACGCACGACCTGGCCGCCACGCCCGCCCAAGGCAAGGAGCTTGCCGCCGCGATCCCGGGCGCCCGCTACGCCGAACTGAACACCTCCCACATTTCGAACTGGGAGCAACCGGAAGCCTTCACCCGCGCGGTCGTCGACTTCCTGACGGAGTAATCGCATGCAGCGCTGGAAACACCGGCCCGAAGGCTCCAACTGGGGCGACTTCGGACCCGACGACCAACTTGGCCGCCTGAACCTCATCACCGAAGCGCAAGTCTTGAAGGGCGCGCGCGAAATCCGCGCCGGCAAGACGTTCTGCCTGTCGCTGCCGCTGGACCTGCCGGGCGGCAACGTGCTCAACCCGCGCCGCCATCCGCCGCAGTTAAGCCCCACCAAGCTTGCAGACACGCCCTACCTGAACTTCCCGCTACGCAACGTCAACCCGGATGCGGTGGACGTGCTGAGCGACGACCAGGTGCTGCTGTCCATGCAGTACTCCACCCAGTGGGACGCGCTGGCGCACGTGGGCGCGCTGTTCGACGCCGACGGCGACGGCAAGCCTGAACTGCGCTACTACAACGGCTTCCAGGCCGGCGTCGATGTCATCGGCCCGGCCGACGGCGATCACACCGGCTGCGGCTGCAACAGCGGCGGCCCGTCGGCCGCGCTGAAGCTGGGCGTGGAAAACCTGGCGCAGAAAGGCATGCAAGGGCGCGGCGTGCTGGTGGACCTGTTCCGCCACTACGGCCCCGGCCGCACGCTGATCGGCTACGCGGAACTGATGCACGTGCTGCAGACGGACGGCATCACGATCGAGTCCGGCGACATGCTGGTGCTGCGCACCGGTTACGCCGAAGCCGTCGTCGCCATGAACGGCACGCCCGACCCCGAGGTGCTGCACACCTACGGCGCCGCGCTGGACGGCACCGATGCCGCGCTCCTGCAATGGATCACGGACAGCGGCATCGCCGCCATCTGCGCGGACAACTATGCGGTCGAGGCTTACCCGGCCAGGGAAAAGACGGGCCCGCGCGCCATGCTGCCGCTGCACCACCACTGCCTGTTCAAGCTGGGCTTGCCGCTGGCCGAGCTGTGGTACCTGAAAGACCTGGCGGACTTCCTGCACGCCAACGGCCGCCACCACTTCATGCTGACGGCGCCGCCGCTGCGCCTGCCGCACGCAATCGGTTCGCCGGTCACGCCGATCGCCACGGCCTAAGGCAAAAAAAGCGAGCGGCGAACGCCCCAAGAAAAAAGCGCCAGACGCAATGTCTGGCGCTTTTTTTTCGCGGCGGCAACGCTCGCAGATCAGCCCTTCAAGCACGTGCTCATGAAGGTCTTGCGCTTGTCGCCCGTCAGCTTCTGCTCGCCGGCCGTGGCGTTGCAGTCCTTCATCTTCTGCTGCTGCGGCGTCAGTTGCTTGGCGGGCGCCGGGGCCTCGCCTTTCAGGCAACTGCTCATGTAGGTCTTGCGGTCGTCGCCCGTCTTGCCGGTCGCCGACTTGTTGCAGTCCGCCATGCGCTGCTGCTGTGGCGTGGGTGTCTTGGCGGGCGCGGCGGCAGGCGCGGCAGGGGTCTGCGCATACGCCCCGAAAAAGCATGCGGACAACACGATGGCCGAGGCCAGCTGGCTAGTACGGGAAAGCATGAGTTTCTCCCTTGAGCGTTAAGCGCCCGCCTGGCGCAGGGTCGCGCATGGCGGCGGGCGGCACGATCCGCCGGCCACGTGCCGGCACGGCCATCATCGAACAATCCGCCGGGCTTCGCAAGCGCGGAAAGGTTAAGAAAAGCCAGGGAATCCGGCGTCCGCCGTTCAGCTTTCCGACAGCCGAAATCCTCAAGCTCGAGACATTCCGATGCATTTGTGCCATCCCCCGTCGAATCTGGGAACAAGCCGCGCAACCTGTTACCCATTCATCCTTTTGACCCGTTGTGCCCGGCTGCGGAAAGGTGTGAGATACAGCTGTCCGCGCCCGTTGCGGACGGCGAAGACGGCGGCGCGGACATGCAAGCGCCCCGGCGCCCGTGCCCCAGGAGACTTCCATGAAACTCGCCCTTGCCTCTGCTGTCCTGCTTGCCGGCCTGTCCTGCGCCGCCGGCGCCCAAAGCATGGCTTACGGCGTCACCCTGGGCAACGTGCAGGCGGTGCGCGACACGAACATGAATGTGTCCACCATCACGGGATCGCTCGCCAACCAGTCGGGCCGGCCCATTTCCAGCGCCGTGCTGACCTTCGTGCTGTATGACGCGCAGGGCCGCGAGGTCGGCCGGGTCAACGACGACGTCATCGGCCCCATGGCCCCAGGCCAGATCCGGCTGGTGAAAGCGATCACGCCGCTGCAATTCACCCGGGTCACGGTGCTGGACGTCCGCGCGCAATAGAAGAGGGTATTGGCCCCCACGCTTCGCACGCTGCGCGCGCTCTCTGCCCCCCGAGGGGGCTTCCCCCGCCTTGGGGCGGCCCGGCGGCGGGGGGCCCCCACGCTTCGCACGCTGCGCGCGCTCTCTGCCCCCCGAGGGGGCTTCCCCCGCCTTGGGGCGGCCCGGCGGCGGGGGGGCCCCCACGCTACGCGCGGGGTTTGTCCTCGCGGGCAGCAAAAAAACCCTTCTGTAGTCAGGGTTTAGACAGGTGCCTGTCGGTCCAAATATGGGAAAATCCGGCTTGCCGACTCGATAACAGGGGCTTCCACACGAAGCCCCTTATTGCGTCTGTCGGCGTGCCAGCAGGCCTGGCCTTGTTACTAGGATGTGAAGATCATGTTCCCAAAAAGACTCACCGAAGGCTACCAATCATTCCTGGAAGGCCGTTTCCATTCGGAAAGCAGCCGCTATCAGAAGCTGGCTGAACTGGGCCAAAACCCGGAAATCCTGCTGATCGGCTGCTGCGATTCCCGCGTGTCCCCTGAAGTGATCTTCGACGCCGGACCCGGTGAAATGTTCGTGGTCCGCAACGTCGCCAACCTGGTGCCGCCCTGTGAGCCCGACTCTGAATCGTCCTACCACGGCACCAGCGCCGCGATCGAGTTCGCGGTCAACGGCCTGAACGTCAAGCACATCGTCGTGCTGGGCCACGCGTCCTGCGGCGGCATCCGCTCGTTCTTCGACGACGCCAAGCCCCTGTCCAAGGGCGACTTCATCGGCAAGTGGATGTCGCAGATCGAGCCCATGGCCGAACGCCTGGGTCCCGGCTCCGGCGACCGCCAGACCAAGCTCAAACGCCTGGAACTGGCCGTGGTCGAACACAGCCTGAACAACCTGATGACATTCCCGTCCATCCGCCGCCGCGTGGAAAAGGGCGACCTGGAACTGCATGGCACCTACTTCGGCGTAGCCACCGGCGTCCTGTTCCTGCGCGACCCGCAAACCGGCGAATTCCAGCCCTGCCTGGAAACCGGCATCAGCGGCTAAGCACCGCCGCGGCAGGCGTAGCGCTTACACCCGGTAAGCCTGCGCCAGCCGCTCGTAGTTGTTCTTCAGGATGATCCCCGCGTAGTACACGTGTTCGCGCATCAGGTCTTCGGCGCGCGCGCCGTCGCGCGCGATGATCGCGTTGACGATCCGGTGATGGTCATCGTGCGAGCGCAGGATGATTCCGTGGTCTTCCCACAGGATGATGCGGTCCGACGCATAGGGGATGGCCTGCGCCTGCGTGGCGAAGCGCTTGACCCACGGGTTGCCCGCCGCTTCCAGGATGCCGTTGTGCAAGGTGATGTTCACCTGCTGGTACGGCAAATGGTCTTCGGCCAGCAGCACCCCTTTCGCCAGGATCCGGTCGCCCTCGTCCAGGCAGTTCTTCAATACCGCCACCGCATCGTTGGTCAGCCCGCGCAAGGCCGCCTGCCGACAGGCCAGCCCTTCCAGCGCGGCGCGCACTTCATAGGCCGCCACGATCTCGCCAATGTCATAGGCGCGCACCGTGTAGCCACGCTTGGGCAGATGTTCCAGCAAGCCTTCGTTGCCCAAGGTCGCCAGCGCCGCGCGCACCGGCGTGCGCGACACCCCCAATTTCTCGGCCAGCGGGATTTCTTCCAGACGGGCGCCCGGGCTGAATTGGCCGTGCAGCACCCAGTCCCGCAGCGTATCGGTAACGTGTTGAGATAGCGTGTCCATGGCCGCATTGTATACATGAAGAATACATGCGGCACCGAGCTGATCGCACGTATCCGCACTTTCCCTAGTGTCCATGTCCTAAATCAAAGGACGCTCAGGGAAAGCCCCTATACCTGCTGACTCTTCATGTATACATAATCGCAAAAAATTCAAACCAGCGGCCACGCCTCCCCCGGCAGACGGCACGCCAATCAGGAGACAGCATGCCCAATGTATCCACGCCCGCCCCGCACGGCGCGGCCTCCCGTCTTGCGCTGGTGACCGGCGGCGGCGGCGGCATCGGCGCCACGATCTGCCAGGAACTGGCGCGCGCGGGATTCCGCGTGGTGGTGTCGGACGTGGATGCCGTGCGCGCCAGCCGCGTGGCCGCCGAACTGGGCGCGCCGCATGCCGCCCACGCCTTCGACGTCAGCGACGAGGCCGCCGTCGAAGGCGCGTTCGACGCCATCGAATCGCAGCATGGCCCGATCGCCGTGCTGGTCAGCGCCGCCGGACTGCTGCTGTTCCAGCCCGACGGCGAGCGCCCCTTGATCAAAGACACCACGCTGGACATCTGGGAACGCAGCTTCGCCGTCAACGCGCGCGGCGTATTCCTGTGCGGCCGCGCCTATCTGCGCCGCCGCGAAGCCGCGCCGCTGGCGCACGGCCGCATCGTCACCTTCACATCGGTGGCCGCCCAGCTTGGCGGCTACCGATCCAGCGCGTCGTACATCGCCGCCAAGTCCGCCGTGCTGGGCCTGACCAAAGCCATGGCGCGCGAGTCCGCGCACCTGGGCGTCACCGTCAACGGCATCGCGCCGGGCCTGATCGACACCGACATGCTGCGCAGCACCGTCACCAGCAGCGGCGCGCTTGCGGCTGCCGCCCAGGCGATCCCGCTGGGCCGCATCGGCACTGTGGACGACGTGGCCGCCGCGGTGCGCTTCCTGGCATCCGAGGAAGCCGGCTACATCACCGGCAGCGTCATCGACGTGAACGGCGGCTACCGCATGCAGTAAGGCAATCCGGCGGCTCGCCGGCCTATGCAGCAAAGCGCCGCACACACAGGCGCGCATTCAAAAAGAACGGGAGACAAATCATGAATCAACGTAGTCGCTACGCGGCCGCCGCGGCGCTGTGCGCGTGGGCCTTCTCGACAGGCGCGCAAGCGCAGCAAGAGCCGGGCATCACGGACAAGACCATCAGGATCGGCCTGTTCGCGCCGCTGTCAGGCAGCGGCATGGCCTATGGGTTCGACGTGCTGAACGCCGCCAAGATGTGGTACGCCAAGGTCAACAAGGAAGGCGGCGTGCATGGCCGCCAGATCGAACTCGTCATCGAGGACGACCGCTGCAACGCCAACGACCTCGTCGCCGCCGTGAAGAAGCTGAACGAGCAGGACAAGGTGTTCCTGCTGAACGGCGGCTCGTGCTCGGCCGCCGTCGTGGCCTCGCGCGAATACGTCGAACGCGAGAAAGTGCCGCTCGTCATGCTGAACGCCTCGGGCGACGGCGCGCTGTATCCGCCGTCCAAATACATCTACGGCGCCTTCTCGATTTCGCAGCACGCCGTGGGCGGTTCCATGGTGCAGTTCGCGTCCGAGCAGCTGAAGGCCAAGAAGATCGGCTACATCAACCACGACGACGCCTACGGCGGCTGGAACCTGGAGGCCGCGCAAGCCCAGGCCAAGCAACTGGGCAACCTGGGCCTGCAGGTGCAATCGGTGAACCCGAACATCACCGACGTCACCGCGCCCATGCTGAAGATCCGCGCGGCCAACCCCGACGTGCTGCTGCTGACCACCTACGCCCGCCCGGCGGCGCTCATCATCAAGAAGGCGCAGGAACTGGGCTGGACCAAGCCCATCGTGCTGGCCGTGAACGGCACCGCCGACCTGAAGCAACTGGTCGAAAACGTGGGCAACAAGGACGCCTTCAAGAACGTCTACATCCAGGACGTGCTGTCCGACCTGCCCGGCGGCCCCAAGCTGACCTGGGTGTACGACATGTACAAGCAGTCCTATCCCGACCTGGCCGCCAAGCCGGGCCATCCGCAAACCTACATGCCCTATGGCCTGCCGCCCGCGATGGCGGTGGTGAACGCGCTGAAGGCCGCCGGCCCGCAGCCCACGCGCGAGAAGGTCTTGCAGGCGCTGGAAACGATGAAGTTCGACTCGGGCGTCATGGCCGGCCCCATCGAGTTCGGGCCGAACGACCGCGCCGCGCAGGAATCCGCCATCTATATCAAGTTCGACGGCACCAGCATGACGCTTGTCCCCGGCGCGTTCAAGAGCGTCTGGCAATACCAGAAGTAGGCCTGCGTCCTGTCACAGACCGAGCCCGCGCCGTGGCGCAGCACCGCGCGGGCCGCCGGAGAACATCATGAGCTTTGCCGATTTCTGGTTGTTCCTGCAGCAGGGGGTGCTGTCGGGACTGGTGACGGGCAGCGTGTACGCGCTGCTGGCGGTTGCCGTCGTCATCATCTTCAAGACCACCGACGTGCCCAATTTCGCCCAGGGCGAGATCTTCATGGTGGGCGGCTACATCGCGCTGTTCCTCACACTGGTGATGGGCTGGCCGTACCTGGCCGTCATCCCCGTGACGCTGGCCGCCGTGGCCCTCGTGTCAGGCCTGTTCCAGCGCGTGGTGATGGAACGCGTCATCGCCTCGAAAGGCGTGGGCGTGCAGATGGTCATCGCCACATTGGGCCTTGCCTATGCCCTGAAGGGCCTGGTGCGGCAGACGGGCCTGGGCGACACGCCGCGCTCGCTGCCGCCGCTGGCGCCGACCGATGCCGTCATCATCGGCGACGCCGTGCTGACGCAGCTGGACATGGTGATCTTCGCGGTGGCGGTGGGCGTCATGCTGCTGCTGTTCGCGATGTTCAGGTACACCCGCGTCGGCCGCGCCATGCGCGCCGTCGGCATGAACCCCAAGGCCGCGCGCCTGGCGGGCGTGAACCTGACCCGCATCCGCATGATGGTGTGGGCGCTGTCCGGCCTGATCTCGGCCGTGGCCGCGCTGCTGATCACGCCCAAGATCCTCATCACGCCGGACATCGGCCACATCGCCATCCTGGCCTACGCCGCCGCCATCGTCGGCGGCATCACCAGCCTGCCCGGCGCCGTAGTGGGCGGTTTCGTGATCGGCGTGGCCGAGAACCTGGTGGGGCTGTTCATTTCGACCAACGCCATCGTGGTCGCCCCATTCGTGGCCATCATGGTCGTGCTGCTACTGCGTCCGCAAGGCCTGCTGGGCGGCAAACTGCAGGTGAAGAAAGTATGAGCAACAAGATCGATCGCACCTTGCTGGCGCTGATGGCCGTGGCGCTTGCCGCCCTGCCCTTCGTGGCCAGCGGCTATGTCATCTACGTCGTCAATCTGCTGATGGTGTTCGTCGTGCTGGCGCTGGGCCTGCATATCGTCATCGGCGAGACCGGGCAGTTCGCGCTGTCGCACGCCGCGTTCTACGGCGTTGGCATCTACACCGCGGGTCTCATCAACAACCTCTGGCATCCGCCGTTCTTCATTTCGATCATCGCGGGCGGCCTGCTGGCCGCGGCGCTGGGCTATCTGATCGGCGCGCTGGCCCTGCGCATGCGCGACATCTACCTGGCGTTGTCGACTTTCGCGTTCGGCGAGGCCATGCAGTGGGTGTTCCTGAACTGGCAATCGGTCACCAACGGGTCGAACGGCTTCCGGATATCCCCGGCCACGCTGTTCGGCTACGAACTGGTGTCGGACCTGAAGGCCTATCCCTTCGTCGTGCTGATCGCCGCGCTGTTGCTGTGGGCCACCATCGCCCTGTCGCGCTCGCAGCTGGGGTCGGCCTTCCGCGCGGTGCGGGAAAGCGACGTGGCGGCGCAGGCGATGGGCGTGAACGTCAACGCCATCAAGCGCACCGCCTTCACGCTGTCGGCCGCCTACGCGGGGATCGCGGGCGGCATGTACACCACCTTCGCGTCCTTCATCCACCCGGAAAGCCTGGGCTTCCAGACGACGATCCTGATCCTCACGATGGTGGTCGTGGGCGGCATCGGCTCGGTGCGCGGCGCCATCGCCGGCGCGCTGGCGTTCGGCCTGATATCGGAGTTGCTGCGCCAGGCGCTGTCGTTCCAGGAAATCATCTATGGCGTCATCCTGATGGGTTTCATGATGTTCGCGCCCAAGGGCCTGTTCGCTGGCCGCGACGCTCGCCGCCGCGCACCGCCACCGGCCGCCCCGCTGCCTGCCGCCTCGCGTGCTGGCGCAGGCACGGCCAAAGCGACGCAAAGGAGCGCGGCATGAGCGACCACCCCTACCTGGACGTGCAGGGCCTGACCGTGAAGTTCGGCGGCCTGACCGCCATCAACGGCTTGTCCATGCAGGTCGAGCGCGGCCGCATCCACGCGCTGATCGGGCCCAACGGCGCCGGCAAATCCACCACGTTCAATTGCATCTCGCGCTACTACCGCCCCAGCAGCGGCAGCATCCGCTTCAACGGCGCGGACATCACGAACAAGAAGCCGCACGAGATGGCGGCGCTGGGCGTGGCCCGCACGTTCCAGAACCTGGAACTGTTCGGCGCGCTGAGCGTGCGTGAAAACGTGTTGCTGGGCACCTACGCGCATGGCGCCGACAGCGCCGGCAAGCTGCTGCGCCCGGCGGCGGCCGAAGCGCGCGAGCGCGCCGAACACCTGCTGGAACGCGTGGGCCTGGCCGACTTCCTGGACACGCCGGCGTGCAGCCTGGACTTCGGCCGCCAGAAGATGCTGGAGCTGGCGCGCGCGCTGGCGATCTCGCCCAAGCTGCTGCTGCTGGACGAACCGGCGGCGGGCCTGCGCAACCGCGAGATCGAAACGTTGGACCGCCTGCTGACCGAACTGTGCGAACGCGACGGCATCACGGTCTTGCTGGTGGAACACGTCATGCAGCTGGTGATGTCCATTTCGGACCGCATCACCGTCATGTCCTTCGGCGAGAAGATCGCGGAAGGCACGCCCGCGGAGGTGCGCAGCAACCCCCGCGTGATCGAAGCCTATCTGGGCAAGGGAGCCTCAGGTGGCTGACATCCTTCTGGAAATCGACGCGGTCTCGGCCGCCTACGGCAACATCCGCGCCCTGCAGGACGTGTCGCTGAAAGTGCCGCAAGGCGCCATCGTGGCGCTGCTGGGCGCCAACGGCGCGGGCAAATCCACCACGCTCAATGTGGTGTCGCGCCTGGTCGCGCCCACGGCGGGCAGCGTGCGTTTCGCGGGCGAGGCCATCCATCGGCTGCCGGCGGACGCGGTGGTGGGCCGCGGCATCGTGCAGGTGCCGGAAGGCCGCGAGATCTTCCGCGACATGAGCGTGCGCGAAAACCTCGAAATGGGCGCCTACCTGCGCCGCGACCGCACGGCGGTGAAGCAGGACCTGGACATGGTCTGCGACACCTTCCCGCGCCTGCGCGAACGCTTCGAACAAAAGGCCGCGACGCTGTCCGGCGGCGAACAGCAGATGCTGGCCACGGGCCGCGCCATGATGGCGCGCCCGCGCATGATCCTGCTGGACGAGCCGTCGATGGGGCTGTCGCCGCTGGTCGTCGAGCAGATCTTCGACATCGTGCTGCGGCTGAACCGCGAACAGGGCATCACCATCCTGCTGGTGGAGCAGAACGTGAAGCTGGCCCTGTCGGTGTCCAGCTACGCCTACATCCTGGAGAACGGCGAGATCGCGCTGGAAGGCGAATCCTCCCGGCTTGCCAGCGACGAAGGCGTGCAGCGCGCCTATCTGGGCGCCTGACGCGCCGCGAAGGAACGACCATGACAACAACGATGATGCAAGACAAGCGGGTCCTTGTGACCGGAGCCGGGCGCGGCCTGGGCGCCACCATCGCCCACGGGTTCGCCCGCCAGGGCGCCATGGTGATCGTGGCCGACATCGACGCGGCGCTGGCCGCCGGCACGGCGCAGGCGATCCGCGACGCGGGCGGCCGGGCGGCGGACGCCGCGCTGGACGTGACCGATGCCGGCGCCGTCCGCGCCTTCGCGGCCCGCAGCGCGACACGTCACGGCAACCTGGACATCCTGGTCAACAACGCCGGCATCTCGGCGCGCGCGCCTTTCGACGACCCGCAGACGCCCGCCATCTGGGACCGCGTCATGCAGGTCAACCTGCAAGGCACGTTCAACGTCACGCACGCTTTCGTCGAACAGCTGAAGGCCACGCGCGGCGCCATCGTCAACCTGTGCTCCATCGTGGCATACGGCTGCGGCATCTCGACCGCGGGCTACGTCGTGTCCAAGGGCGGCGTGCGCTCGTTCACCGAAGTGCTGGCGCGCGACCTCGGCCCGCATGGCGTGCGCGTGAACGCGGTGGCGCCCGGCTTGATGGAAACCGACATGACGGCGGGCCAGCGCGCGCAAGCCCACGGCACCGACTGGTACATGGACCGCGCCCCGTTGGCGCGCGCCGGCCGCGCGGATGAAATCGTCGGCCCCGTCCTGTTCCTGGCGTCGGACATGGCCAGCTATGTGAACGGCGTGGTGCTGCCCGTGGACGGCGGCTACCTGGCCGTATAAGGAGACATCATGAATCTGGGTACGGCATTGGTCACCGGCGGCGCAAGCGGCATGGGCCTGGCGATCGTCGAGCGCCTGGCCCGCGACGGCTTCAGCGTCGTGATGGCGGACCGCAACGGCGCGTTGGCGGAACAGGAATCCGGGGCGCTGCAAGCGCAGGGGCTGACGGTGGCCCACCGCGTCGTGGACCTGACGGACGAAGCCGCCACGCGCGCGCTGGTCCAGTCGCTGCCACCGCTGGCCGCGCTGGTCAACAACGCCGGCCTGTTCGACGAGCGCAAGTTCTTCGACGTCGGCTCGGACGACTTCCGCCGCGCGTTCGACGTCAACCTGCTGGCGGTGGCCACACTGACCCAGGAAGCCGCACGCAACATGGCGGCGGGCGCCAAGATCGTCAACATCGCGTCGCGCGCGTATCTGGGCGCGAAGAACCATCCGCATTACGTGGCCTCGAAAGCGGCGCTGGTGGGCTACACCCGCGCGGCCGCCATGGAGCTGGCCGCGCGCGGAATCCTCGTCAACGCCATCGCCCCGGGCCTGATCGACACGCCGCTTCTGCGCAACCTGACGCCGGAACGCCTGGCCGCGCAACTGGCCTTGCAGCCTACCGGCCGCGCGGGCCTGCCGCAAGACATCGCCAATGCCGTGTCCTTCCTGGCCGCGCCGCACATGGATTTCATCACGGGCCAGGTCCTCTTCGTGGATGGCGGCAAATCGCTGGGCGGGTCGGGAGCATAAGCAGCATGGACAGCATCAAGTGGGACAAGGAAGTCGACGCGCTGGTGGTCGGTTCCGGCGCGGGCGGCATGGCGGCGGCGCTGACCGCGCATGAGGAAGGGCTGGACGTGCTGCTGGTGGAGAAGACCGGCCGCATTGGCGGGTCGACGGCGATTTCCGGCGGCGCGCTGTGGATACCCTTGAATTCGCAGACGGACGCCGCCGGCCACCCCGACAGCTTCGACAAGGTCTGGACGTACCTTGCGCAGACCGTCGGCGCCGCGGCATCCGACGACATGAAGCGCGCCTACCTTGAGGCCGGTCCGCGCATGATGGACTACCTGGTGTCGCGCGGCTTCCTGGAGGTCGCCGCCCGCACCGCGTCGCCCGACTACTACCCCGACCGGCCCGGCGCGGCGATGGGCGGCCGGTCGCTGGACCCGGTGGAGTTCGACGGCCGCAAGCTGGGGCCCCGCTTCCGCCTGCTGCGCGACCCGCTGAAGGAATTCACCGTGCTGGGCGGCATGATGGTCAACATCACCGATGTGCGCCATCTGCTGCGGGCCAAGCGGTCTTTCGCGGCCTGGCGCCACAGCATGAAGCTGGTGCTGCGCTTCGCGGCGGACCGCGCGCGCGGCTACCATCGAGGCACCCGGCTGCTGCTGGGCAACGCACTGGCCGCGCAACTGTTCCATGGCGTGCTCAAGCGCGGCATCGAATACTGGCTGGACGCGCCGGTGCAGGCCCTGCACCGCGACGCCGCCGGCCGCGTGCTGGGCGCATCCGTCACGCAGGGAGGCCAGACCTTGAACGTGCGCGCGCGGCGCGGCGTGGTGATGGCGACCGGCGGCTTCCCCTGGGACCGCGAGCGCCGCGCCCGCGCGTATCCACAGCCCACCGGCGACTGGTCCATGGCGCCGCGAGACAACACCGGAGACGGCATCCGGCTGTCGGAACAGGCGGGCGCCGCCCTGGGCACGGACTACGCCAGCCCCGCCTTCTGGGCACCGGTATCCATCCTGGAATCCAGCGGCGGCAAGCCCCTGACGTATCCACATCTGGTGTGGGACCGCGCCAAGCCCGGCCTGATCGCCGTGAACGGCGCGGGCAAGCGTTTCGTGAACGAATCCACGTCGTATCACGAGTTTGTCGCCGCCATGTACCGCAGCGACAAGACCGCGCCCAGTATCCCGGCATTCCTGATCTGCGACCAGCGTTTCATCGACACCTGGGGACTGGGCCTGGCGCTGCCGGGCGGCCGCCCCCACCAGCACCTGATCGACGCCGGCTATCTGATCCAGGCGCCGACGCTGGCCGCATTGGCCGCGAAGATCGACGTGCCTGCCGACGCGTTGGAGGCCACCGTCGCGCGCTACAACACCTACGCCGCGCAAGGCCAGGACCCCGACTTCGGCAAGGGCGGCACCGCCTACAACCGCTATCTGGGCGACCCGGGCCATCAGCCCAACCCCTGCCTGGCCCCGCTTGCGGCCGGCCCCTGCTACGCCGTCAAGGTCTACGCCGGCGATATCGGTACCGCCTGCGGCATCGCGGCGAACACGAACGCCCAGGCCGTGGACACCACGGGCGCACCCATCGCCGGCCTGTACGTGGCCGGCAACGACATGCAGTCCGTGATGGGCGGCGCCTATCCCGCCCCCGGAATCACGCTGGGCCCGGCCCTGACATTCGGCTGGGTGGCTGGACAACACCTGGCGCATGCACAACACTGACGCCTCTCTTCCGACAAGGACCCGCAATGAAGATCTTCCACTCGCCCGCTTCGCCGTTCGTGCGCAAATGCATGGTCGTCGCGCATGAACTCGGCCTGGCCGACCGCATCGAAAAGCTGCCCAGCGCCGCCGGCCCCGTCGCCCGCGACCAGACCATCATCCCGAACAACCCGCTGGGCCAGGTGCCGACCTTCATCACCGACGACGGCCAGTCGATCTTCGACAGCCGCGTGATCTGCGAATACCTGAACGCGCTGGGCGGCGGCACGCTGTTCCCCGCCGACGGCACGCGCTGGCAGGTGCTGACGCAACAATCGATGGCCGACGGCATGATGGGCGCCGCCTTGCTGGCCCGCTATGAAACCGCGCTGCGTCCCGAAGCCCTGCGCTGGGACGGCTGGGTCGACGGGCAGTTGGGCAAGGTCCGCGACGGCCTGGCATTGGTTGAAAAGCACGCCGCCTCGTTCGAAGGCCGCCTGGACATCGGCGTCATCACGATCGGCTGCGCACTGGGCTATCTGGACTTCCGCTTCCCCGACCTGAACTGGCGCGAAGGCCACCCCGCCACCGCCGCCTGGTACGAAGCGTTCAGCCAGCGCCCGTCCATGCAGGCCACCAAGCCCTGACCGGTTTTTGGGGCAGGCGGCGTGGTCGGGAAACCCCGCCGGAGTCCCGGCCCGCCGCCCGCCTAGTACGGCGCCACCTCACGGGCGGCGCCGCGCGGCCCCGGGCTTCGGCCAGGGGCCCTTTTTTTGGCGTGGTGGTACTGTTACAGTGAACTTGTCACCCGCTGGACAGACCAAACTTCTGGCCCACCACGACAGGGAGCCCCGCATGAACGTCGCTGCGATCTCCGCCATTCCCCGCGTCGCCGCGCCCTATCCGGCGCGCATCCCGATGCTGGACGACACCCGCCCCGCCTGGGAAGCCGAACGCGTGGCGCAAAACGCCGCCGCCCGTCAGGCGCAACGCGCCACGCAGGCCGCCACGGCCTGGGAAGCCCAACGCGTCGCCCGCCTTCGCGACGCCGATCCCCCCCCCGCCTTTGGGGTCTTCGCCCGCAACGCCCATGTGGGCGCCGACGCCCCGCGCCTGCCGCCCGCACCCCCCCAGGTCAATCTGGACGCCTTGCGCGACCAGTATGCCGACACGCGCATGCGCCGCGCCGTCGACGATTTTTACGCAGCCCCCGATCCGCTGGCGCAGCGCGCCGGCAGCGCCAATGACCTGGGCACCATCGAAGGCCTGACGCCGCTGCAACCCTACCGCGTCGCGATGGGCAACCCGCAAGTCCAGGAATGGCAGGCCGCTGTGGCCATGAAGGCCGCCGGCGCCGCCGTGCCCGCCGTGGCCAACATCGGCGCCACCGAGAACGTCACCGACAACGCGCGCTACCGGCCCGGTTTCGCGCCCGACACGCGCTGACGCCTCTCCTGCCGCACGGGCGTCCTCTTTGCAATGCCCGCCACAAAAGAAAAAGCCGCCTGAATCAGGCGGCTTTTCCATTGACCAGAGGTCAGGCGAACCGGATCAGTGGAAGAATTCCGCGATCATCGTGGCGCCCATGAAGGTGCCGGCGTTAGCGGCCAGCGACACCACCACGATCTTCCAGCCCAGTTTGCGGAAGGCGGGCAGGTCTTTCAGGATCGACAGGCCGGCCATGGCCAGGATCACGGTCGTGAACGGCAGGAAGTTCACCTTGCCGACGGCGGCGATGATCTGGTCCGAGTACGGCAGCACGCCGGGGCAGCCCGCCGTCATGGCGATCAGCGACAGCACGGCCACGGCGGGCAGCTTGGGCAGCACGCGCAGGATCAGGTCGGTCAGGACCACCAGCAGCAGGATGATGCCCATGCCCGGCAGCGCGTCCATGAAGGGCACGTTGTAGCCCAGGCGGTTGCCCACCAGCGCGAACAGGCCGCAAATCAGATAGGCGGTCAGGCGGTCGCCGAAGCCCATCTTGGCGCCATGCGCCGGCACGTCTTCGGACACGCTGTCGTCGACAACGGCTTCGGAGGCCTTGCCGCGCGAGAAGCGGCCCAGCACGGGTTCCAGCTTGCCGTACAGGAAGATGGTCGTGGGCAGCGAGATGAACAGCGTGAAGTACACGCCGACCACCGTCGTCAGCAGGTTGGCGGCAGCGGCCAGCGCGGCCACCTGATGCGCCATTTCGGGCGTCTGCTGGGAGGCGATGGCGCCCACGCCGGCAGCCATCATGCTGCCCGACCCGACGCCGGCGCCCATGGCGAGCGAACGCGGATCGAAGATGTTCAGGCTGGTGATGAAGCCGGCCATCAGCGCCACGAACAGCGCGCCGATCACCGTACCCGTGATGTACTCGGCCATCACGCCACGGCCTTCCGGCGAATTCATGCCGTAGCGCTCGCCGATGATGGCCAGGCTGGGCTCGCGGCCCACCGAGAAGGTGGCGCCGATCGCTTCGCGCTTGATGCCCAGCAGCAGCGCCAGCGGCAGGCCGATGGCCATCGTGCCGAAGAAGTGGCCAAATTCCTGGAACACCAGGGCCCAGCCGGCTTCGCGCACCTGCGGCAGCGAGCCGCCGACCATCAGGCCCAGCTTTGCCAGGAACGGCAGCAGCGCGAACTGCAGATAGCCGCTGATGCGGGTCTGCATGGCCTTGTCGATGCCCGAGCCTGCTGGCAGGCGCTGGCCGAAGGCGGCCACGATGGCGCCGATGAAGATCGCCCAAAGCATCGGTTGCAGAACGATCTTGCCCGGACCCACCGCGAAGGTGACGCTGCCGATCGCTTCGGAAATGACGACCACCAGCAAAATGGCGGCCAGCATGCGAATGCGGGCGGATAGCGGCATGGAGGGCGCGGCCAGGCTGACGCTGGCGTGAGACATCGAATTCCCCTGATGAACGTGAATAAGTTTTCCTCGCGGCGCGGGCGGCGCCCGGAGGCGGCGGCGCGGGCAGCAGGCGCGATTTTCGCCCGTGGGCCGCGCGGGCAACCATGACACCACTTGCGCATTAGCGTTGCGTAAAATGCAACGGATAGCCTTTTCCTGGGAAAATTTTGCAAGGTATCCGGCATTTTACGGGTAAACCCCAGGCAGGCACTGTGGATCTCCCGCCGCACTCCGCTTTGAAGAGCCCCGCCATGGATGAAAAACTCGACGCCCGCCGTACCCACTACTTCATGCAGGTCATGAGCCGCGGCTCGGTGCGCGGCGCCGCCGAAGTGCTGGACATGGACCCGTCCGCCGTCAGCCGCGCCATCGCCGCGCTGGAACGCGATTGCGGCATGGCGCTGTTCGAGCGCCGCGGACGCGGCGTGGTGCCCACCGACGCCGGCCACATCCTGGCCCGCTATGTGAAGCGCCAGCAGAACATCCAGGAGAGCTTCTTTTCCGAAATCGACAGCCTGCGCAATGCCGAACGGGGACATATCGACCTGGTGCTGGGCGAAGGCTTCGTCGAACTGATGTTCGACCGCGTGCTGCCCGGCTACTGGCGCAGCCACCCCGAGGTCACGCTGGACATCGACGTGGCTCGCACCTCCGAGATCGTGCAGCGCATCGTGGACGACCGCGCCTATATAGGATTGGTGTTCCAGCCGCCCAACGACGCCCGCCTGCGGACTCACTATTCCCGCCCCGAGCCCATCCGCGCCATCGTCCGCCAGGACCATCCGCTGACCCGGCTGAACCGTCCCCTGCTGCTGACCGACCTGGCCGACCATCCCGGCGCGTCCATGCAGGAGGGCTTCGGCGTGCGCCAGCACATCCAGGCCGCCGAGATCAGCGAACAGGTGCGGCTGCGCAATGTGCTGACCACCTCTTCCTTCAAGGCGCTGTGGCAGTTCGCCGCGGCCGGCATCGGCTACGCATTGACGCCGCCCATCGCCGTCACCGCCGACATGCGGGCGCAGCGGCTGGCCAGCCTGCCGCTGGCCAACCCCATCCTGAACCAGGGCAGCCTGCATGTGCTGAGCCGCGCGGGCCGCCACATCTCGCCGGCCGCCCGCGAACTGCTGGACCATATCGTGCGCGGCATCGGCGCGCCCGAGGGAGCCGCATCTGATATGGTCGGTTGACGCGGATCTGCCCCTGTCTGGCGCGGGCGGCAAGGCCTACAGTGCCCACTCCCCTTCATCCGCCAGGAGGCGCATATGCTTAGTTTCCTGCGCACGGTCCGCTCCGTGCTCTGGGGTTTTTTCGGCGTGCGCCGCGGCCGCGGCTACCAGGCCGACATCGCCCACAACAAACCCGGCCCGCTGATCGCCACCGGCCTGCTGCTGGCCGCCTGCCTGGTGATCATCCTGGTCTTCGTCGCGCGCTGGGCAGTGAACGCGGCGCTGTAAGCACCCTCTATATAGCGGCCCTTCCCCCGCCGAGGCGTCCCAAAGGGGAAGGCGCCCCCACGGGGGGGGCGGCAAACACGCAAGGCGTGCGCGGCGTGGGGGCCTTGGGCCTTATTTCCATATTACGAGAATGACTTAGACGAGCATTAATGCTGCCTGTTACGGTTATGAATCCCCTTTTCCCGCCGCTCCGCGCCGGACGCAAAGGGACTCAGACCGAGAAGACTTCAAGGGCAGTAGACATGTACGTGTATGACCCCGTCGACCAGCAGCTTGTCGAGCAACGTGTGGCGCAGTTTGCCGACCAGACGCGCCGCTTCCTCGACGGCCAGCTCACCGAAGATGAATTCCGCGTTCTGCGCCTGCAGAACGGCCTGTACATCCAGCGCCATGCGCCCATGCTGCGCGTGGCCATCCCGTACGGCATGCTGGCCTCGCGCCAATTGCGCACCCTGGCGCACATCGCGCGCAAATGGGACCGCGGCTACGGCCACTTCAGCACCCGCCAGAACATCCAGTTCAACTGGCCCAAGTTGGAAGACGTGCCGGACATCCTGGCGGAACTCGCCACCGTCCAGATGCACGCCATCCAGACCAGCGGCAACTGCATCCGCAACACCACGACCGACCACTTCGCCGGCGTCGCGCCGGACGAACTGGTGGACCCGCTTGTCTGGTGCGAGATCATCCGCCAGTGGTCCACGCTGCACCCGGAATTCGCCTTCCTGCCGCGCAAGTTCAAGATCGCCGTCAGCGGCGCCGTGCAGGACCGCGCCGCGGTCGGCGTGCACGACATCGGCCTGCAGGCCGTCGAACGCGACGGCAAGCTGGGCTTCCGCGTCTGGATAGGCGGCGGCATGGGCCGCACGCCCATCGTCGGCAAACTGATCAACCCCTTCGTCGAATGGCAAGACCTGCTGACCTACATGCAGGCCGCGCTGCGGGTCTACAACCTGCACGGCCGCCGCGACAACAAGTACAAGGCGCGCATCAAGATCCTGGTCAAGGACCTGACGCCAGAGGTCTACGCGCAGCAGGTCGATGAACAGTGGCAGCTCATCAAGGGCGGCCCCGACACCATCACCCAGGAATTCGTCGACAGCATCAAGGCCCGCTTCGTCTGGCCGCAATACGACGCGTCGGCCGCCACCGACGCCGACAACACCGACGCGCTGGCCGCCGGCGACAAGCGCTTTGCGCGCTGGCTGCGCACCAACGTGCACGCGCACAAGGTTGCCGGCTACGCCGCCGTCAGCGTATCGCTCAAGCCCACCGGCGTGCCGCCGGGCGACATCACCGCCGACCAGATGGATGCCGTGGCCGACCTGGCCGACGCCTATGGCTTCGGCGAACTGCGCGTCTCGCACGAGCAGAACCTGATCCTGGCCGACGTGCGCCGCGCGCAACTGCACGAACTCTGGCAGAAGCTGGAAGCGCTGAACCTGGCCACGCCCAACATCGGTCTCTTGACCAACATCATCGCCTGTCCGGGCGGGGACTTCTGCGCGCTGGCCAATGCGGTTTCCATCCCTGTCGCCGAAGCCATCCAGCGCCAGTTCGACGACCTGGACTACCTGTTCGAAATCGGCGAACTGGACCTGAACATCTCGGGCTGCATCAATTCCTGTGGCCACCACCATGTGGGGCACATCGGCATCCTGGGCGTCGATAAGGCCGGCGAAGAGTGGTACCAAGTCACGCTGGGCGGCCGCCAGAACGGCGGCGCCAAGCCCCTGCCCGACCTGGAATCCACGCGCGGCGGCGGTGCCGCCGTGGGCCGCATCATCGGCCCGTCATTCGCCCGCGACCAGGTGCCCGGCGTGGTCGACCGCCTGATCCGCACCTACCTGGGCTTGCGCGACAGCGAAATCGAACGCTTCATCGACGTGGTGGACCGCGTCGGCATCGACCCCTTCAAGCAGGACGTGTACGCCGATCCCGCCTTCGCCAAACCCGCACAAAGCGCCGAGCCCGCCCATGTCTGACCTGTACGCCCACGACGCTCCCGGCCCGCACCTGATCCGCGACGGCCGCCTGCAAGCCGACACGGCGCGCGCCTTCGTGCCTGAACCCGAAGTCGCCGCCGAAGGCCAGGTGCCCAGCGACGAGCCCGGCTGGATCGTGCCGCTGTCCGTCTGGAAGACGTCCCGCGCGGCCTTGCGTCGCCATCGGCATCCCGTTGCCGTGCAGCTGGAACCGGACGCCGACCTGCGTGAACTGGCCGAGGCCGACGGCACGCTGGACCCTGCCGGCATCGCCTTCATCGCGGTGGACTTCCCCAACTACACCGACGGCCGCGGCTATTCTCTGGCGCAGCTGCTGCGCACGCAATACCAATGGACGGGCGAACTGCGCGCGGTCGGCGACGTGATGATCGACACCATCCACTACCAGGCGCGCGTCGGCTTCAACAGCTTCCTGGTCAAGCCCGGACACGATCCGAAGAAGGCCCTGGATGCGTTCAAGACCTTCACCGTCCACTACCAGAAGACGTACCGGGCGCCGCCCCCGGCAGCCGCCTGACCTCGTCCTGCGCCAGCTGGCCGCGGATCAGTTCCGCGATGCTGCGCTGGCGCGGCGCCTGCATCCGGTCGATCAGGCTGGACACGCTGACCGCCAGGCGCGGGTAGCCGCCCGCGTCGCACAGCGCCACGCCTACGCCCAGCACGCCCGGCACCGCGGCATTGCCCACCACCGACCAGCCCCGGTCCCGCGTGTTCTCCACCAGGCGCCGCATCTGCACGCCCGTCATCCCGCCGTAGGCGCGCAGCGCCTGCTCGTTCTGCGCGACCACCTCGTCGGACTCGGCCGGCGGCAGCGCCGCCAGCAGCGCCAGCCCCGCCGCCCCCACGCCCAGCGGCTGGCGGTGCCCGACCGTCACCGCCAGCACCTGCACCGGGTAATTGCCCACTTCGCGGTGCAGGCATAGCGAATCGTTCGCCGCCCGGCAGATGAGGAACGCGGAATCGCCGGTCACGTCGCTGATCTGGCGCAGCACCGGACGCAGCCCGCGCACCGCCTGCGCGTGCGGATCGCCCGCCATCATCACGCCCAGTTCCGCGATGCGCCAGCGCGGCGCCTCGGACTCGCGCAGCGCGTAGCCCTCTTCCACCAGCACATCCAGATAACGATAGGCGGTGGACCGCTGCATGCCCGCCGCGCGCGCGATGTCCACCACGTGCATGCCGGCCGCCCCGGCCTGGCGCAACACGCCCAGCACCCGCAGCCCGCGCCGCAGGACGACGGGCCCCGACGTTTCCAATTTCGGCTTGTTCATATTTTGGACAGATTGCGTTGATGACGGCCCTATCAAAGCCCAATATGAAATCGGGCAGACAAAGATCTGTCCAAATATTAGACAAAACAGGACGGAGACAACAATGAAGACACTCATCAGTCGGTTGGCCGCCTTGGCGGCGGCCCTGGGCGGCGCGCTGGCCGTCACCCCCCCGGCCCTGGCGGCCAAGCCCTATCCCGAACGGCCCGTGACGCTTGTCGTCGGCTATGCCGCGGGCGGCGCCACGGACATCGTCGCGCGGCTGATGGCCAAGTCGCTGTCGGAAGCGCTGGGCCAGACGTTCGTGGTCGAGAACAAGACCGGCGCCAACAGCAACATCGGCGCCGAAATCGTCTCGCGCGCCGCGCCCGACGGCTACACGCTGTATATGGGCTCCATCGCCAACACGATCAACCGCTCGCTGTACAGCCAGCTGAACTACGACTTCATCAAGGACTTCAAGCCCGTCGGCCTGGTGGCGACCATCCCCAACATCCTGGTCGTCAATCCGAAGGTGCCGGTCAAGACCGTGCAGGAATACATCGCCTACGCCAAGAAGAACCCCGGCAAGCTGACGTGCGCATCCTCCGGCAGCGGCTCGTCCATCCACCTGTCGTGCGAACTGTTCAAGATGGAAACGGGCACCGACATCCTGCACGTGCCGTACCGGGGCAGCGGCCCCGCCGTGGCCGACCTGCTGGGCGGCCAGGTGGATTCCATGTTCGACAACCTGCCGTCGTCGCTGCCGCACGTGCAGGCCGGCAAGCTGCGCGCCATCGGCGTCACGTCGCCCCAGCGGCTGCCGGCCACCCCGGACGTGCCCACGCTGGCCGAATCCGGCCTGCCCGGCTTCGACGTGGAGTCGTGGTTCGGCCTGGTGGCGCCTGCCGGCACGCCCGCCCCCGTCATCGCCCGCCTGAACGAAGCGCTGAACCAGGCGCTGGCCAGCCCGGCGTTGCAGGCGTCCTACCAGCAGTCCGGTTTCTACGCGCCCGCCCAGCCCAATACGCCTGACACCTTCGCCAAGAAGATCGACAGCGAAATCAGCAAATGGGGCGCCGTCGTCAAACGCGCCGACATCAAGGCCAACTAGGCCCGTTGACACCACAAGGAGCACAGGGTGTACCCGATCGATTTCTTTTTCCGCGCGGCAGAACAGTATCCCGAGCGCGTCGCGCTGGACGGCCCGGAAGGCGCCGTCACCTATGCGCGGCTGGCGGCCGACACGCGGGCGTTGGCGGCCGCGCTGCAAGGCCTGGACCCCGAACCGCAGACCCGCGTCGCCATCTGCGCCGGCAACTCGGCGCGGCACATATTGGCGCTGCTGGCCGTGCTGGCCAGCGGCAAGGTCTGGGTGCCGCTCAACTACCGCAGCACCGCGCGGGAGATCGGGCGCATCCTGGACGCCACCGAACCCTCCATCGTCATCGTCGACCACGCCGGAGACCCCTTGGCGCCGCCATCTGACAGCGCGCGCATCCATCTGGAAGACGGGCACGACGGCCTGCGCCTGGACGCCTTGCTGCGGCAATACGCCGGCCAGGAACCGGTGCGCCACGCGCTGTCCCGCGACGCCACGCAAGCCATCAAGTTCACCGGCGGCACGACCGGCCTGCCCAAGGGCGTGATGCAGCCCTACCGCGCGTGGAACGCCGGCATCATCAACCAGATCGCCAGCTGGGCGCTGACCCGCGACGACCGCTACGTGGTGTCCGCCCCCATCACGCACGGCACGGGCACCTACCTGTTGCCCGTGCTGGCCTGCGGCGGCGCGCATCTGCTGCTGGACAGCGTCACCCCGGCCACCATCACCGCGGCATTCCGCGAGCGCGGCGGCACGCTGAGCTTCATGCCGCCCACGCTGATCTACATGATCATGGCGCAGGAAGGCGTGTCGCGCGCGGACTTCCCCGCCTTGCGCAACCTGATCTACGGCGGCGCGCCGATGCCGCCCGAAAAGATCGACCGCGCGCGCGATTTCTTCGGCCCCGTGCTGGGCACCACCTACGGCCAGACCGAGGCGCCGCAGATCGCCACCGTGCTGCGGCCGGCGGACCTTGAGGCGCCGCAGAACCGCGCCTCGGTGGGCCGCGCGACCTGGCTGTCCGACGTCGCCATCATGGGCCCGGACGGCGCGCTGTTGCCGCGCGGTGAAATCGGCGAAGTCGTGGTGCACGGCGACCTGACGATGACGGGCTATTGGCGCCTGCCGGAGAAGACCGCCGAAACGCTGGTCGACGGCTGGCTGCACACGGGCGACACGGGCCTGATCGACGCGCGCGGCTACCTGTTCCTGAAGGACCGCCTGCGCGACGTCATCATCACCGGCGGCTTCAACGTCTATCCCGTGGATGTCGAGAACGCGTTGTCCTCGCACCCCGCCGTGTACGAATGCTCGGTCTTCGGTCTGCCCGACGACAAGTGGGGCGAAGCCGTCCACGCCGCGGTGCAGTTCCACCCCGGCGCGCAAGCCGACGCCGATACGCTCAAGGCCCACGTGCGCGCCTTGCTGGGCCCGGTGGCAACCCCCAAGCAATTCCATATCCATGACAGCCTGCCGCGCTCCAGCGTCGGCAAGGTCCTGAAGAACGCCGTGCGCGACGCCGCGCAAAAGGAGACGCCATGAACCCGCCCGAAACCCGCCTGTGCGCCCATCACCTGACCGGGATGTCGTACCGCGACGTCGATCTGGTCGAAGACCTGATCGGCAAGAAGACCTTCACCGAAGTCATGATCATGCAGATCCTGGGCCGCGACGCGCGCCCGGTGGACATGCGCATCGTCGACGCCGTGCTGGTGACCTTGATGGAACACGGCATGACGCCCAGCGCCATCGCGACGCGCCTGATCTACATGAGCGCGCCGGAAAACCTGCAAGGCGCGGTGGCCTCGGGCCTGATGGCGGTGGGCAGCCAGTTCGTCGGCACCATGGAGAACTGCTCGCGCTTGCTGGACCGCATCAAGCAGGCGGCGGACGGCCGGACGGAAGCGCTGGCCATCGCGCGCGAGTTCCGCGAACAGCGCCGCGCACTGCCGGGCTTCGGCCACCACCTGCACAAGCCCGACGACCCGCGTTCGATCAAGCTGCTGGCGCTGGCCGAGGCCGAGCCGGACCTGGACGGCGCGTCGGTGAAGGCGCTACGCCTGCTGGCCGCGGCCGTGGACGAGACCTATGGCAAGCACATCACCATCAATGCCACGGGCGCGGTGGCGGCGCTGCTCAGCGAGATCGGCGTGCCGACCGACCTGATGCGCGGGTTCGCCGTGATCTCGCGCGCGGCCGGCCTGGTGTCGCACGTGGCGGAAGAACAGCAAAGCCCGTCGGGCCGCTACATATGGGAAACCATCGACCACGCCATCCCCTACGTGGGCAAGGGAAAGACGCATCAACAGGACGGCGGGGAATCCGCATGACGGCGGCCGGCACCGACACGCGGCTGGCGGGCAAGGTCGCGTTGGTGGCCGGTGCCGGCGCGTCGGCCGCCGGCTGGAGCATCGGCCGCGCCAGCTGCGTGACGCTGGCGCGGCAAGGCGCGGCCGTCGTGGCGCTGGACGCCCATCTGGCCGCGGCGGAAGACGCCGCGCATGAAGTGGAGCTGGCCGGCGGCAGCGCCCTGCCGGTAGAGGCGGACGTGGCCGATCCCGACGCGATGCAGGCGGCGGTGGATGCCGCGCTGCGCCGCTACGGGCGCATCGACATCCTGCAGGCCAACGCCGGCATCGGCAAGGTGGGCGGGCCGGAAGATATCTCGCTGGAAGACTGGGACCGCATCCAGCAGGTGAACGTGACCAGCCTGCTGATCGCGATCCGCCTGCTGGCGCCGCTGATGCGCGCACAAGGCGGCGGCGCGATCGTCATGGTGTCGTCGATCGCCGGCATCCGGTACACCGGCTATCCGCATCTGGCCTACAGCGTCAGCAAGGCCGCGGTGATCCATTTCGCACGCATGGCGGCGCAGCAATACGCCGCCGACGGCATCCGGGTGAACACCGTGATCCCCGGCCTGATCGACACGCCGCGCGTGGCGCGGAATGTCGCGCGCATGTTCGATCCCGACGACCTTCAAGCGGCGCTTGCCGCGCGCGACAAGCAGGTGCCGATGGGCCGCATGGGCACGCCTTGGGAAGTCGCAAAGGCAGTGGCGTTTCTGGCTTCGGACGAGGCGTCCTACATCACGGGCACCGAACTGCTCGTGGATGGCGGCTTGACCGGGAAATACGCCTGACGGCCAAGCCGCCAGGCGCGGCACGGATCCCGCGGGATCCCTACTTCATGCCTTCCCAGTGCGGGCCGGGCACGACGATGTCGAATAGTTCGAGCACGCGCGCCACCGTGTGGTCCACCATCTCTTCGATGGAGGAAGGCCGGTGGTAGAAGGCGGGCAGCGGCGGGAACACGATGCCGCCCATTTCAGTGACGGCCGTCATGTTGCGCAGGTGCGCCAGATTGAAGGGCGTTTCGCGCACCATCAGCACCAGGCGCCGGCGTTCCTTCAAGGTGACGTCGGCGGCGCGGGTGATGAGGTTGTCGGACAGTCCGTGGGCCACGGCCGCCAGCGTGCGCATCGAGCAGGGCACGATCACCATGCCCGCCGTCTGGAACGCGCCGCTGGCCAGCGTGGCGCCCACGTCGCGCACGGCGTGCACGTGGTCGGCCAGCGCGTAGATGTCGTGGCGGCTGACATCCAATTCATGCTTGATGTTCAACACGCCGGACGCCGACACGACAAGGTGTGTCTCGACATCGTCCACGCCGCGCAGCGCTTGCAGCATGCGCACCGCGTAGAGCGCGCCGGTGGCGCCCGTGATGCCGATGACCAGTCGCCGCATGGGCGGCTTAGGCCGTGGCGCCGGATTGCTCCAGCAGCGTCTTCAGTTCACCGGATTCGTTCATCTCGTTCATGATGTCCGAGCCGCCGATGAACTCGCCCGCCACGTACAACTGCGGGATGGTGGGCCAGCTGGAGAATTCCTTGATGCCCTGGCGGACTTCGTCGTCTTCCAGCACGTTGACGGTCACCAGCTTCTTCACGCCACAGCCCTTCAGGATCTGGATGGCCTTGCCGGAGAAGCCGCATTGCGGGAATTGGGCGGTGCCCTTCATGAACAGCACGACGGGGTGCTGGGTCACGGTTTCGCGGATGAATTCTTGAACGTCGCTCATGGTGGTCTCTTGGACAGGCATAACGGAATACGCCAATTATAGGTACAGCCGGGGAAACCGCCCGGATTACCCGGATGCGGCGCCGGCCTATGCCGGGAATTCAGGGGCAGAATCTGTAACAAGCCGGGCGGATCAACGCCCGGTGGCCCGCCAGCGCCCGCCCGAGATCCGCTCGATCCCGGCCAGGTCCTGGCGGCTGCGCACGTCCTCGAAGCCGGCCTCGGCCAACAGGGCGCGCACCGCCTGCGCCTGGTCCCAGCCGTGCTCCATCCACAACGAACCGCCGGGTTTCAGATGCCGGCCGGCCCCTGCCACGATGCGGCCCAGGTCTTCCAGGCCGCCCGCGCCGTCGGTCAGCGCGCCGCGCGGCTCGAAACGCAGGTCGCCCTGGTCCAGGTGCGGATCGTCGCTGGCCACATAGGGCGGATTCGACACGATCAGGTCGAAGCCTTCGCCCGCGGGCACGGCGCCGTACCAGCTGCCTTCCACGAAGCGCACCGACGCGGTCAGCTCCCAGGCGTTGCCGGCGGCGACCGCCAGCGCCGCGGCGCTGACATCCGAGGCCATTACCCGCGCATCGCGGCGGGCCAGCGCGATCGAGATCGCGATGGCGCCGCTGCCCGTGCCCAGGTCCAGCACGGCGGGGCCCGCCACGCCGGCCACGCATTCCAGCGCGGTTTCCACCAGCACCTCGGTATCGGGGCGCGGGATCAGCACATCGGGCGTCACGCGGAACCGGTGGCCCATGAACTCACGGTGGCCCAGCAGATAGGCCATGGGCTCGCCCGCCAGGCGCCGCGCCAGCAGCGCCTCGTAGGCCGCCGCCACCTGCGGATCCAGCGGATCGGTGTCATGCGCCAGCAGCCATGCGCGCGGCTTGCCCAGCACGTGCTCCAGCAGCATCCGCACTTCCAGGCGCGGCAGCCGGGCGTCGGCCAGCAGGCTGTTCAGCTGAGGCGTTGTCATGGCGCGCCTCAGATGTCGTCGCCCAGCGCCGCCAGCTGCTCGGCCTGGTGTTCGGCGATCAGCGCGCCGGTCAGTTCTTCCAGATCGCCTTCCATGATCTGCTGCAGCTTGTACAGCGTCAGGTTGATGCGGTGGTCCGTCACGCGGCCCTGCGGGAAGTTATAGGTGCGGATGCGCTCGGAGCGGTCGCCCGTGCCGATCAGGCTCTTGCGCTCGGCGGCTTCCTTGCTTTGCCGTTCGCGGGTTTCCTTGTCTTTCAGGCGCGCGGCCAGCACCTGCATGGCCTTGTCCTTGTTGCGGTGCTGCGACCGGTCGTCCTGGCATTCCACCACCAGCCCGGTCGGCAAGTGGGTGATGCGAACTGCCGAATCGGTCTTGTTGATGTGCTGGCCGCCGGCGCCGCTGGCGCGGAACGTGTCGATGCGCAGGTCGCTCGGATTGATGACGATTTCCGACATCGCGTCGGCTTCCGCCATGACGGCCACGGTGCAGGCCGACGTGTGGATGCGGCCCTGCGCTTCGGTGGCGGGCACGCGCTGCACGCGGTGCGCGCCGGATTCGAACTTCAGGCGGCCATAGGCGCCGTCGCCGTCGATGCGCGCGATCACTTCCTTGTAGCCGCCCAGTTCCGACGCGCTTTCCGACATCAGCTCGACGCGCCAGCCGCGTGCTTCCGCGTAGCGCGTGTACATGCGCAACAGGTCGCCGGAGAACAGCGCACTTTCGTCGCCGCCCGTGCCCGCGCGGATTTCCAGGAACACGCTGCGGCCGTCATTGGGATCGCGCGGCAGCAGCAACAGCTGCAGCGCGCTTTCCAGGCCTTCCAGCTTGCCGCGGCCCGATTTGATCTCGTCTTCGGCCATAGCCTTCAAGTCGGGGTCGGACAGCATTTCCTGGGCCGTCGCCAGGTCTTCCTCGGTACGGGCAAAGGCGGTGAAGGCCTCGACCACGGGCTCCAGCTCGGCGCGTTCGCGCGAAAGCTTGCGAAAACGGTCCATATCGGACGCGGTTTCCGGCTGGGCGAGCAATGCGTCCACCTCGGTCAGGCGGTGACACAGATGCTCCAGCCGGCTGCGCATGGAAGATTTCATGGGGGAATGACCAAAGAGAAGACAGGAATAGCGGGCGCCCACAAGACGAACGCCCGCCAGGAGGCGGGACGTGGGACAGATTCGCTAACGGCGGGAGTCGCGGCCGGGGAACAGGCGCGGCATCCACGCAAGCAGCTGCTTGCGCTCGTCGCCTTCGCTGCGGTTCAACGCCGCCAGCGGGCCGTGCAGGTATTTCTGCGTCAGGCCGTGCGCCAGTTGCTCAAGCACGGCTTCGGGCGATTCGCCACGCGCCAGCAGGCGGCGCGCGCGTTCCAGTTCAGCGGCGCGGACGTCTTCGGCGGCCTGGTGCAGGTCGCGGATGACGGGCACCACTTCGCGGGACTGCATCCAGTGCATGAAGCCCTGGACGCGGGTTTCGATGATGGCTTCGGCCTGCACGACGGCGGCGCGGCGCGCGTCGGTGCCGGTCTGCACCAGGCGGCCCAGGTCGTCCACCGAGTACAGGTAGACGTCGTCCAGGCGGCCCACTTCGGGTTCGATGTCGCGCGGCACGGCCAGGTCGATCATGACCATCGGGCGGTGGCGGCGCAGGCGCGTGGCCCGTTCCACCATCCCCAACCCGAGGATGGGCAGGGAGCTTGCCGTACAGGACACGATGACGTCGAATTCCGACAGCCGCTCGGTCAGGTCCGACAGTTTCATGGTGCTGGCCGAAAAGCGGTTGGCCAGGATTTCGGCGCGCTCGGCCGTGCGGTTGGCCACGACCATGCTGCGCGGGCGCTGCGCGGCGAAATGCGTGGCGCACAATTCGATCATTTCGCCCGCGCCGATGAACAGCGTGCGGGCCTGGTCCAGATTGCCGAACACGCGTTCGGCCAGGCGGACGGCGGCGGCGGCCATGGAAACGGATTGCGCGCCGATGGCGGTTTGCGACCGCACTTCCTTGGCGACCGAGAAGGTGCGCTGGAACATCTGATGCAGCAAGGTGCCCAGCGATCCGGCTTCGCCGGCGGCGCGCACGGCGTCCTTCATCTGCCCCACGATCTGGGTTTCGCCCAGCACCATGGAATCCAGGCCGCTGGCCACGCGGAAAGCGTGGCGGACGGCATCGTCTTGATGATGGCGGTACAGGTGCGGGCGCAGCGTGCCGGCGTCCAGGCGGTTGTGTTCAGCCAGCCAGGCGGGCAGTTGATCGGCGACGTGGCCGTCAGCGGCGCAGTAGATTTCGGTGCGGTTACAGGTGGACAGGATGGCGGCTTCGCGGACCGAGCCGCCAAACGCCGAACGCAGGCCTTCCAGCGCGGGCTTGACCAGATCGACGGGCATGGACACGCGTTCGCGGACCGAAACCGGCGCGGACGTGTGATTCAGACCGAAGGCAAGGACAGCTACCGACATGAGTTAGCGTGAAGAACTGCCACCAAGAACAATGCGTTACGCGAAAGAAGGCAAACCTGCGAAATGCGCCTCGCCGTAACAGCAGACCGTTAAAGATTATACCCCTGCGGGTTATCCCCAGGCCAATTCGCCCCCCTGCCGCGACCCTGCGCCGCACCCTTGCGTGCCATTCACCCAACACTTGGCGCGATCGCCCGCGTCGTAAGGGATGGCGATTTTTCCGCCCTGGCTGGCGCACGGCCAAAAATTTGTGTATAGTTGCGGACTTCGTTGGCCTGGTAGCTCAGTCGGTAGAGCAGAGGATTGAAAATCCTTGTGTCGGTGGTTCGATTCCGCCCCAGGCCACCAAAAGAATTATTGGGATCGCGGTAGCCCCTAGGCCGCCGATACCGAATCCCAAAAAAAGCCCAGCCCCGCGCTGGGCTTTTTGCAAACGTACCTGTTCAGGTATTGGCCTGGTAGCTCAGTCGGTAGAGCAGAGGATTGAAAATCCTTGTGTCGGTGGTTCGATTCCGCCCCAGGCCACCAACATTTCCCCGCATTCCTAGCGCCGATATTCAGTCACTGAGTTCATCCGGCCACTGCTGTGCGCAATGCAGCACACGCAGAATGCGAACCACATTCCCGTAGACCCGATAAGGCACGACATACGACGTCTGGCTGATAACCAATTCGCGGGTATCCTCTATGCGACCAAGCCGTCCTAACTCCGGGAACTGCACGAGTTGATCGACCTGCCCTTCGATACGGATATCAACCTCTACCGCCGCCTTGGGGCTTTCTGATTCGATGTAATCAAAAATCCTGCCGCGATCTTCCATCGCAAACGCTGACCACTCCACCTTCACGTCTTGCCCTCAGCTTTGCGCAGAGCGGCGGCGCGGCGTTTGGCGAAATGGGCGGAGGCTTCTTCATTGGGCACGGCTGGCCGCGTGTCGATCAAGGCTTCTTGCACTTTGGCGCGAAACCAGGCGTCATGCGCGGCGGGGTCCACGGCAAAATTGAACGGCAGCGTTCCTTCGTTGGCCACGCGGGTCAAAAGAATGCGCACGGCGTCCGACACGGTAAGGCCCATGTTGTTGAGCACTTGCGTGGCGCGCTCTTTCAGAACGGGGTCGATGCGGGCTTGAACAAGAGCGGTGGCGGGCATGGCGGGCTTCCTGTTGGACGGGACTTGGGACCCTCTATTGTAATTCAATTGAATTACATAGAATCGCCGTCAACTATCTGGTGCAAAGCCATGGTGGCATCCTGAACCCGAACCCATGACATGGTTGCCCGGAAAAGGGGGAATCCCAATGCAGGGTAAAATCGACCTTGCTCCGGGGTGCACGCCAGTGCTGAGATTCAGACCCGCGAACTTGACCCGGTTCATGCCGGCGTAAGAAGAGCATTCGCCTTGTCCTGCCGCGCCCTTGCGCCGCTTGCGCAGGCGGGCTTCGGAGCTTCCCTGTACTGGAATCAACGAACGCCCATGAACAATGCCGCCGCGCCGGTCGCGGAACTACTCGAATTCATCGCCCAGGACGGCTGCACCGACGAACAGTTCGATCAGCTTGCGCTGCGGCTTTTCGCCTATCAGTACGGCGCCAGCGCGCCCTACCGCAGCTTCTGCCAGCGCCGCGGCGCGACGGTGCGCAACGTGAAGACGTGGAGCGACATTCCGGCGGTGCCCATCGACGCCTTCAAGGCGATGGAGCTGCGCTGCGAACCCGCCCGCCCCGACGAGCGCGTGTTCATGACCAGCGGCACGACGCGCGCGGACATGCGCGGGCGCCACTTCCATCCGCATCTGGACGTCTACGACCTGTCCATGACCCGCAATTTCGACAAGCGCGTCATGCAGGGCACGGCGCGCCTGCCGATGGGCATCTTGTTCCCCGACGAAATCGCGATGCCCAATTCGTCGCTGGCGCACTACCTGGCGCTGGCGAAGTCCGCCTTCGGCACCGAAGACAGCCGCTATTTCATGTCGCCGCAGGGCATCGACCTGGACGGCCTGTGGCGCCGGCTGGAAGAGGCCGAGCGCCGGGGCGAGCCCTATGCGCTGCTGGGCGCCAGCTTCAGCTTCGTGCACGTCATCGACGCGCTGCGCAAGGAAGGCCGCTCGTTCCAGCTACCGCCGGGCAGCCGCATCCTGGACACCGGCGGCTACAAGGGCCAGTCGCGCGAATTGCCGCTGGACACGTTCTATTCGGAACTCTCGGAACTGCTGGGCGTGCCGCGCGCGCTGTGCATCAACATGTATGGCATGACGGAACTCAGCACGCAGTTCTACGACGACGGCAACGCCGTCGTGCCGTCGGTCAAGTCGGGTCCGCACTGGATCCGTTCGCGCCTGGTCGATCCGGCCACCGGCCGCACGGTGCCGGCCGGCGAACGCGGCATCCTGGCGCACTGCGACCTGGGCAACTTCAATTCGGTCAACACCATCCTGACGGAAGACGTCGGACTGCCGGCAGACGGCGGCTTCCTGCTGCTGGGCCGCGCCGAGGGCGCCCAGGCCAAGGGCTGCTCGCTGGCGGTCGAAGAGTTCATCCGGTCGGCCACGCCATGAAGACCCTTCGCGTCGAGGCGGGATACCTGCCGGGGCTGGCCCCGGCCGATGTCCAATGGCAAGTCTTGCCGTTCGAGCAGGACGGCCAGCGCGTCGACGTCGCGGTGCCGGTGCTGTCCGCGCCGCAGATGCAGGCGCTTGCCGAGCGCGTCAAACGCGCCAGCGCGCAGCATCTGAAGACGATGACGGTATCGGAGATCATCACCGTCATCGACCGCGCCATCGCCCGCCTGCTGGATCCCGACGACCCGTACCGGCGGCAGGCCGATGCGCTGCTGCCGGTCGTCAGCGGCTACGACGCCGAGATGGTACGGCTGGGGCTGACCGGCTTTTTCAAGACGTTCCGCGCGCCGCAGCTGCATCGCTTCGTGGCCGAAGATTTCGCCAACCCCAAGGTGCTGGACGCATTCCAGCCTGCGGCCAAAGGCGGCGCGGTGCGCGCCTATGGTCCGCAGCTGCTGGCGCACAGCTGGGCCGGCAACGTGCCTGCGCTGGCGCTGTGGAGCCTGGTGTGCGGCCTGCTGGTGAAGGCCGGCAATATCGGAAAACTGCCCACCGCCGAGCCGTTGTTCGCGGGCTGGTTCGCACGATTGCTCGCAGAGGTGCATCCACCGCTGGCCGATTGCCTGGCGGTGGTGTGGTGGCGCGGCGCGGGCGGCGAGGACGCGTCGGCGCTTTACGCCCAGGCCGACACGGTAGTGGCGTATGGCGGCAACGATGCGCTGCACGCCATCCAGCGGCGCCTGCCGGTCACGACGCGCTTTCTAGCACACGGCCACAAGCTGGGTTTCGGCGTGGTCAGCGCGATGGCGCTGGATGCCCAGAAGGCGCCTGCCCTGGCGCGCCGCGCCGCCTGGGACGTGATGCGCTATGACCAGCAGGGCTGCTATTCGCCGCACGTTTTCTACGTGCAGCGCGGTGGCCCGGTTTCGCCGCGCGACTTCGCCGGCTATCTGGCGGGCGAACTGTCGAACCTGCAGCGGCGCTTTCCGCGGCGCGCGCTGGACCTGGAAGAGTCGGCCTCGGTCGCGAAGTGGCGCCAGTCGATCGAATGGACGCTGGCGCCGGATGGCGCGGACGCGCTGATCGGCGACGTAGACGCGGCATGGAGCGTCGCCTATGCCGATGATGCCGGCGCCCTGGCGCCGACCGCTTTGCAACGCAGCATCACCGTGGCCGCCATCGACGCGCTGGACGACGTGGCGCCCCGGGTCGCGCCCCACCGCGAATTCCTGCAAACCGCCGGCGTGGCCGCCACGCCGGAAGAGTTGTACCGGCTGGCCGATCAACTCGGGGCGGCGGGCGTCACGCGCGTGAGCGCCATCGGCGCGATGAGCATGCCCGAAGCCGGATGGCATCACGATGGCCGCTTCAATCTGCTGGACCTGGTCCGCATGGCCGAGATCGAGCAATCCGCCGAAGCCGCCGCCGAGCCGTTCGCGCGCTACGAACCATGAGCGCCGACCCGTCCGCGCCCTTCCTGGACATTGAACAGGCGGTCTACACCTACCCGGGCCGGCCACCCGTCGTCGACGGCATCGACTGGCGGCTGGATGCCGGCGGATTTCATTGCCTGGTCGGCCGCAGCGGCTGCGGCAAGACAACGCTGCTGAAGCTGGCCGCGGGCTTGCTGACGCCGCAATCGGGCCGCGTCCGGCTGTGGGACGGCACGCCCGCCGTGCCCGGCCCGAAGCTGGGCTACGTCTTCCAGGCGCCCACGCTGCTGGAATGGCGGCGCGTCGTCGACAACGTGCTGCTGCCGGTGTCGCTGCAACGCCGGCCCACGGCGGACGACATCGAACACGCATACGAACTGCTGGAGATGCTGGGCCTGGCCGACCATGCGCGGCATTACCCGCGGCAGTTGTCCGGCGGCCAGCAAAGCCGGGCCGCGCTGGCGCGGGCGCTGATCCTGCGCCCCGCCCTGCTGCTGTTGGACGAGCCCTTCGCCGCGCTCGATGCGATCACGCGCGGCGAACTGCAAGACGACCTGATGCGGATGTGCCGCCTGCGCAAGACGACCGTGCTGTTCGTCACGCATGACATCGGCGAAGCGGTGTACCTGGGCGACCGCGTCGCGGTCATGCATCAGGGGCGCATGGCGGCCGACCTGCGCGTGGACCTGCCCGCGCCGCGCACGCAGTCGATGCGGCATGGCGCGGCTTTCAATGCGCATTGCGCGCAGGTGTTCGACATCATGAACGGGGCCCGCCCATGAAACAGGCCTTCCCCTCCCGGTTCCTGGCGGTCGCCCTGCTTGTCGTCCTGGTGGGCGCCTGGGAGGCGGCCGTGCGGCAAGCGGGCATTTCCGCGCTGGTGCTGCCCGCCCCGTCCGCCGTGGCCAAGACGCTGTGGACCAGCCTGGCCACCGGCTACCTGTGGCCGCATATTGGCGCGACCCTGGCGGAGATGCTGCTGGGCCTGGCGCTGGGCGGCGCGGCCGGCTTGGCGATGGGCGTGGCGCTGGCCGAATCGGCCTTGCTGGACCGCGTGCTCAAGCCCTATGTCATCGTCAGCCAGGTTGTCCCCAAGCTGGCGCTGGCCCCGCTGTTCGTGCTGTGGTTCGGGTTCGGCATGGCGCCCACGGTGGGCATGACCGCCCTGATCTGCTTTTTCCCCTTGATGGAAAACACGCTGACCAGCCTGCGGCAGGTAGATCCGAACCGGCTGCAACTGTTCCGCATGCTGGGCGCCTCGCGCGCGCAGACCTTGCTGCGCCTGAAACTGCCTGCAGGCCTGCCCGGCATCCTGGCGGGCTTGCGCGTGGCGCTGGTGCTGGCGCTGGTCGGCGCCGTGGTGGGCGAATTCATCGGCGCCAGCCGCGGGCTGGGCGCCGTCATCATCGCCGCGCAAGGCATGATGGACACGCCCCTCATGTTCGCGGCGCTGGCCGCCATCGCCGTCATCGGCCTGCTGGGCTATCAGGCCACCCTGATGCTCGAGCGGCGCCTGCTGCGCCCCTATTCGGATCACCCATGACATTTTCCAGGACGCTTCCCATGCTCCCGTCCCCTACCCGCCGCGCGCTGCTGGCCGCGGCGGCAAGCCTCGCCGCGACATCGCTGACGCCGCTCACCGCACGCGCACATAGTGCGCAAGACGCCGCTTCCGGCAAGGTCACGCTGGCCGGCTGGAGCAAGCCGATCAGCGAAATCACCAACCTGCTGGCCGAACCCGACAAGGGCTTCTTCAAGGCGCAGGGCCTGGAACTGGTCTACCTGCCGGGCGCGGGCGGCGGCGACGCCATCCGCAACATCCTCAGCGGCCAGGCCGACGTGGCGTTCACCGACCCCGGCTCGTTCTTCATGGCCTTGGATAAGGGCGAAAAGCTGCGCGCCATCTACGACATCTATCCGCAGAACGTCTTCAACGTCGTGTCGTTAAAACCGGCCGGCATCACGCGGCCGGCGGACCTGAAAGGCAAGCGCATCGGCGTCTACAGCCTGGCCAGCGGCACGCGCCAGAACCTGCTGGTGCTGCTGCACCAGGCCGGCCTGACCGAATCCGACGTTGAAATCGTGGTGACCGGCGTGCTGAACTTCGCGCCGCTGCTGCAGGGTCAGGTGGACGCCACCGCGGCCACCGACACCGGCCTGCTGGTGGGGCGCCGGCGCGGCCTGGGCGACGTCAACGTGATGAACGTCGCCGACACCCTCAACGTGTCCAGCGACCTGTTCGTGGTGCGCGAACCCGTGCTTCAGCAAAAACAGCCGCTGCTGCGGGCGTTCCTGAAGGCCTACCGCGACAGCGCCGCGTGGATGATCGCCCAGCCCGAAGAGGCCGCCACGCTGGCCGGCAAGCGCGCCATCGACGGTACCGACCGCGCCATCAACCTGGACGTGATCAAGCTGCGCAATGCCGCGTCGATCGCCTCGGGAGGACGGCCGCTGGGCACGATCGATCTGGACTCGCTGCAGAAGGCGGCCGATGTCTACCACGAGCTGGGCCTGGTGCAGCGCCCCATCGATGTGGCCGCCGCCGTCGACGCCACCCTGCTGCCGGCGGCCTGACATGAACGCCGCCCTGAAATTCGCAGGCAAGGTGGTGCTGGTGACCGGAGCCAGCCGCGGCATCGGCGCCGAGATCGCGCGCGGATTCGCGCGGGAAGGGGCGACGGTGGTCGTCAACTACCTGAGCAACGCCGAAGCGGCCGAGGCCGTGGTGGCGCAATGCCAGGCTGCCGGCGGCGACGCCTGGGCCGTGCAGGCCGACGTCGGTTCGCCGGACGCGGTGCGCGCCATGGTCGACGGCATCGTGCAGGACGCCGGCCGGCTGGACGTCGTGGTCAACAACGCCTTGCGGCATTACGCTTTCGATCCCCGCCAGCGCACCGCGTTCGGCGACCTCGGCTGGCAGGATTACCAGTCGCAGTTCGACGGCGCGGTCGGTGCGGCGTTCAACGTCTGCCAGGCCGCACTGCCGCATTTCAAACAGCGCGCGCAAGGCTGCATCGTCAATATCGCCACCAACCTTACCGAGCATCCGGTTGTGCCGTACCACGACTACACCACCGCAAAGGCCGCGCTGGTGGCGTTCAGCCGCAACCTGGCGTCGGAGCTGGGCCCATTCGGGATCCGGGTGAACTGCGTCGCCCCCGGCCTGGTCTACCCGACCCAGGCCAGCGAGGGCGCCCAGGAATCGTTCCGCGAACAACTGGCCGCCGCCACCCCGCTGCGCCGCATCGCCCGGCCCGAGGACGTCGCTGGCCCCGTGCTGTTCCTGGCGTCCGACTGGAGCGGATTCATGACCGGGCAGGTGCTGTTCGTGGACGGCGGACTGGTGATGCGCTAGAGTGGGTAGCACCCTGATTCGCAGCAACCCAACGGAGTCGCGACATGCGCGTCCGAGCACGAATCCTCTACGGTCTGTTCGGATTGCTGTTGGGCCTGCCGGCCCAGGCTGACGCGCAGGCCACGGCGGCATCGCCCGCTCCTGCGCAGGCGCCTCCGCCCGTCATCCAGATGGCCGACATCCCCCTTCGGGCGGATACCGATGTGCGCTACGCCGAAAGCGTGTTGCAACGCGTGGCGGCGGCCGACCCGGGCGCCGCGCTCACGCCCACGCTGGACGCCATCGCCAAGTCCGTCGACGAAAAACTCTATGAATTCCAGCCGGCCCAGCTGCGCACCCTGCCCATCATGCGGGTGGAAAGCCTGGAACGGCATTGGCTCTTCGACGCCCGCCGGCTGGCGCGCTGGCGCGCCGACCTGCGCCAGGCCACGTCCTGGTACGCCAGCGACGCGGCCGACCTGTTCCGGCGCCGCACCGCCTGGCAAGCCATCAAGGATGCTCCCGAGGCGGCCAGCCTGCCGTCCGCGTTGAGCGAGCGCGTGGATACGGTCCTGGCGCGGCTGACCGCGGCCGGGCAGGCCTTGTCCGGCCCGCTCTCCCGCCAGGTCGAGCTGGAACAGCGCGCCAATTCCGTCGAGGAACGGATCCGGACCGGCCAGCGCTCGGTCGCCGACGCCATCGACTACATCGACGCCCGCCTGATGCGCGTGGATTCGGCGCCGCTATGGGACTTGGGCCGCGCGCAGGAAGCCGGCGAAGACACGATGGCTTTGCTGCGGACGGGACTGGACATCGAAGTGCGCTTCGCCCGGGATTACGGCGCGGCCGACAGCGGCAACCAGCGCGCCCTGCGCGTGCTGCAGGTGCTGCTGCTGCCGCTCTTGCTGTGGCTGGCCCGAAAGAGCCGCGACGCGATCCGCGCGGGCGTCATGAGCGAGACCGCCGCCGGCGTGCTGGGCCGCCCCTTGTCCACCTGGCTGCTGCTGTCGATGCTGGGGGTGCTGGCCCTGGAGCCGGATGCGCCGTTGATGGTGCAGCAGGTTGCGCTGGTGCTGGCGGCCGTGCCCGTGCTGCGCCTGCTGCCGCCTGCCGCGCGCCGGCTGATGGATCAGTGGCCGCACGTGATCACCGCCTTGTTCCTGGCCGAACGGCTGGGCTTCCTGTTCCTGGCCAACACCCTGTTCTACCGGCTGTCCACCGTGGCGTTGACGGCCTCTGCGCTGGCCGCCATCCTGTGGTTGATGCACCGCAGCCACAAGATGGCGCCCACCGCGTCGACGCGGCTGGTGCACGCCCTGCGGGCCATCGCCTGGGGCGCGGCCGCGCTGCTGTGCGTGTCGCTGGCCGCCAACCTGTTCGGCAACGTGTCCCTGGCCGAAATGCTGACCAGCGCGGTCATCGGCAGCGGCTACTTCGGGCTGGTGCTCTACGCGGGCGTGACCGTCATCACCACGCTGCTGCAGCTGTTGCTGGCGCGCCAGGGGATCTCGCGTTTCCGGCTGGCGCGCGAGCATGCGCCGCCGCTGGTGCAGCTGCTGATACGCCTGTTGACGGCCGGCGCGGCCGTGGGCTGGGCGGTCTACGCGATGGACCGTTTCCGCATCCTGCGCGCCACCTATGCGTTCGTGGCCGAGGTGCTGTCCTACACGCTGGCCGTGGGCGAGATCTCGATCAGCCTGGGCAACGTCCTGGTGTTCCTGATCTCGGTCGTGATCGCGTTCTGGGCGGCGCGCACGATACGCCTGGTCTTGCACGACGAGGTGCTGACCCGCATGGCGCTGCCGCGCGGCGTAGGCAACAGCATCGCGTCGCTGACGTACTACCTGGTGCTGTTGCTGGGGCTGGGCATCGCACTGTCGGCCGCGGGCTTCCAGACCAGCCAGTTGACCATCGTGTTCGGCGCCCTGGGCGTGGGCATCGGCTTCGGGCTGCAGGGCGTCGTGAACAACTTCGTGTCGGGGCTGATCCTGATGTTCGAACGGCCCATCCAACCGGGCGATGTGGTCGACATCAGCGGCACCTCCGGCCAGGTGCGCGACATCGGCATGCGGGCCACCCGCATCAAGACCTTCGAGGGCGCCGACGTGATCGTGCCCAACGGCACGCTGCTGTCCGAAAAGCTGACCAACTGGACGATGCTGGACCGCAGCCGGCGCATTGAAATCAGTCTCGGCGTGGCCTACGGGTCGGAGCCCAAGCAGGTCATCGCGCTGCTGGAAAACGTGGCACGGCAGACCTCGGGCATCGAGGCCGACCCTGCGCCGGTCGTGCTGTTCATGGGCTTCGGCGCCAGCACGCTGGACTTCAGCCTGCGCGCCTGGACCACCGATTTCGACCGCTGGATCGATATCCGCAGCGATCTGCTGACGTCCCTGTACGACGCGCTGAAGCAGGCCGGCATCCAGATCCCGTTCCCGCAGCGCGACCTGCATCTGCGCAGCATTTCCGGCGACGCCGGCGCCGTGCTGGCGACGCAGCCGCCGTCTGGGAGCACGGCGCCGGGCTGACCGCCGCCGGTTGGCTACGCCGGCATCGCCTCTTTCACGAGTTCCACCCAGTAATGCGCGCCCAACGGCAGGATGTCGTCGTTGAAGTCGTAGTACGGGTTATGCACAGGCGGGTTTTCGTGGCCCGGGCGCGCCGCGCCGATGAACACATAAGCGCCCGGCCGCTGCTGCAGCATGTAGGCGAAATCTTCGGACCCCATGCGCGGCGTGCAGGCGGCGTCCACGTTTTCCACCCCCACCGCCCGCGTGGCCGCGCGGGCGGCCAGTTGCACTTCGGCCTCGGTGTTGACGCAAGCCGGATAGCCGCGGAACACCTGCACGTCGATTGACGTGCCCGAGGTCACGGCGACGCCCGCGCACACCTCGCGCAGCCGGCGCTCGGCCAGGTCGCGCGTGGCGGCGGTCAGCGTGCGGCAGCTGCCGCGCAGCATCACGCTGTTGGGCACCACGTTCCAGGTGTCGCCGGCATGGATCTGCGTGAGGCTCAGGGCCAGCGCATCGGTGGGTTTGACGTTGCGGCTGACGATGGTCTGCATGGCGGCGACAAGCTGCGTCGCCGCCACGATGGGATCCACCCCATGTTCGGGTTGGGCCGCGTGGCAGCCCTTGCCGGTGACCGTGATTTCGTAGGTGTCGCAATTGGCCATCACCGTGCCCACGCGCGTGGACACCGTCCCGAACGGCAGGTTGGGCGAGTTGTGCAGTGCGAAGACGGCATCGCACGGGAAGCGGTCGAAGAGCCCGTCCTGCACCATCGCCAAGCCGCCACCCGCGTGCTCTTCAGCGGGCTGGAAGATGAAGTGCAGCGTGCCCCGCCAGCCGGGGTCGCCGGCCAGATGATGGGCCGCCCCCAGCAGCATCGCGGTATGGCCGTCGTGGCCGCAGCCGTGCATCTTGCCGGCGATGGTGGACCGGTGCGAGGCATCGCCCAGCTCTTGCATGTCCAGCGCATCCATGTCGGCGCGCAGGCCGATCGCCGGCCCCGGGCCCCGCACTATCGTGCCCACCACGCCCGTCTGGCCCAGCCCGCGATGCACGACGGCGCCGGCCCGTTCCAGTTCGCGCGCCACGAGGTCGGCGGTGCGGAATTCACAGAACGCGGTTTCAGGATGCGCGTGCAGATCGCGGCGCCATTCGCGCATTTGACGCAGCAGGTCGGGGCTGACGGGCGATTCGACAATGGCCATGGGGCGGGTCTCCGGATGGCGGGCTTGGGGGAAATACCGCTATCGACTATAGCCAGGCGCGAGTACAAAGCCGATAGCAATGATCACTGCTTATCAATGCGGTTTTTGCAACGATTCCCCCGAGCCAGGACCGCGGCAAGGAAGACCCTGATGGATGATGTCCTGGAGTTCAAGCGGACGCTGTGTCTGCTGCAAGTCATCGAGACCGGCACGTTGCGCGCTGCGGCCGACCAGCTGAATACCGATCCGTCGGCCGTCAGCCGCGCTATCGCCCGGCTGGAAGCGGACACGGGGCTGACCTTGCTGGAGCGCCGCGGCCGCGGCGTCGTGCCGACCGATGCCGGACGGCTGGTAGCGCTGTTCGCACGCCGGCAACAGGACCTGAACGAATCCTTCCACGCCGAGGTCAACAACCTGAAGAGCGCCACCCGCGGCCACGTCGAACTGGCCCTGGGCGAGGGATTTGTCGACATGCTGCTGGAACCCGTGCTGCTGTCGTTCGTGCGCAAGCATCCCGACATCACCTACAGCATCCACGTGGCCGGCACCAATGAAACCGTGCGCTGCATCGTGGAAGAGCGCGTCCAGATCGCACTGGCCTTCCAGCCGCCCAACGACGTGCGGCTGCGCTCGCACTATTCGCGCGCCGCCCCGATGCGCGTCCACGTCCACAAGGACCACCCGCTGGCACGCACGCGCCGGGCCTTGAGGCTGTCGGACCTGGCACCTTACGGCTGGGCCGCGATGGACGAATCGTTCGGCGTGCGCCAGCACATCCAGGCGGCGGAACTGGACGAAAACGTCAAGCTCAAGCCCGCGCTGCTGACCAACTCGTTCAAGATCCTGTGGGAGTTCGCCAGCCAGGGGCTGGGCTATGTCGTGAACCCGCTGTCCATGCCGCTCAAGGGCACGCAGTTCCGCCAGATGGTGTCCATGCCGCTGGCCAATCCGATCCTGAACAACAGCCGCACCCACGTCATCAGCCTGGCCGGCCGCCACCTGCCGCCGGCGACCGCCAGCATGCTGCGCCACATCCTGAAGACATTCCCCGCACTGGAGGCCCAGCGGACCTGAACCGCCCGCATCGTTGCGGAATTCACAATGATCCGACCCGCCGCCCGACATTGATGCGGGCAAACGCCGCTGCCTAGACTGCACGGAGCCGTCCGGAATACCGGATCGCCCTAAAACAGCAATGACAAGGGAGAAGCAGCATGCGTTGGAACCTACCGGCCCGGGCGGCCGCCGTTTGCCTGGCGGCATGCGCCGCCGCCCCGCTGGCGCAGGCTGCGGACTACCCCGCCGAAAAGCCCTTGAGCCTGATCGTGCCCTATCCGGCCGGCGGCGCCAGCGACGCCTCGGCGCGGCAATTCGGCGTGCACATCGCCCATGCGCTCAAGCAGCAGGTCGTCGTTGAAAACGTGGGCGGCGGTTCCGGCATGCTGGGCGCGCGCCGCGTGCTGACCAGCGCGCCGGACGGCTACACCTTCCTGCACGGTTCGCCCAACGAAGTCATCCTCAGCCCGTTCCTGAACGCGGCGGCCCGCTACAAGCCCGAGGATTTCCGGCTGACCCAGCCCATCAGCGAAGCCACCATCGTGCTGCTGGCGCGCGCCGACCTGCCCGTCTCGAACGTCGATGACTTCATCGCCTACGCAAAGCGGCCCGGCGCCAAGCCCCTGACCTTCGGCAGCGTCGGCATCGGCTCGCTGTACCACATCATGACGGAGTACCTGGGGCGACGCGTGGGCGCCGAATTCCTGCACGTGCCGTATCGCGGCGCGGCGCCCGCCTTGCAGGACCTGATCGGCCGCCAGGTGGATTTCGCCGTCCTGCCCTACCAGCAGGCGATGGAGGGCATGGCCGCGCAACAGCAGTTGAAGATCCTGACCAGCTTTTCCAACACCCTGCCCGCGCCGCTGGCCAAGCTGCCGCTGATCTCGCAAAGCAAGACCATCCCCGACTTCGTCTACACGATCGCCGGCGGCTATTACGTGCGCCAGGATACGCCGGCACCGGCCGTGGACGCGCTGCGCCGCGCGGTGGGCTATGCGCTGGAACAACCCGAGCTGCGCGAACGGATGGAAGCCGAGGGGCGGCTGCTGTTGCGGCCGATGAGTCAGCAGGATGCCGACGCCTACGCGACGGCCCAAGTGGCCAAGTACCGGGAAATGATCCAGGTGCTGGGGATCAAGCCGATGTAGGCACCGGCACCGTCAGGCCGTTCTTCACGCGGTTCATCACCACCAGCGTCGAGAAGCGCTTGACGTTGGGGTTGCCCCAGAAGTGGTGCTGGGCGAAGACCTCGTATTCGGCCATGTCGGCCATGGTCAGGGTCAGCACGAAATCGACCTCGCCCGTGACAGACAGGCATTGCATGATCTCGGGCGCGCCCAGCATCGCGCGCTTGAACTGATCGAGCTTGTCGGCGCGCTCGCTCTCCAGCGACACCAGCACCACCATCATGATCCCCCGCCCCACGGCGGCGGGATCCACCACCGACACGTCGGCCGTGACCACATTGGATTCGCGCAGCCGCTTCATGCGGCGCAGGCAGGACACAGGCGACAGGTTCACGCGCTGGGCGACGTCCTGGCTGGTGCGCTGGTTGTCTTCCTGCAGGCTTTGCAGGATCTGAAGGTCGAAATCGTCTAGTTCCATGGGGTCTCGGAACACATGGGTATCGGGCCGGAGCGGGCCATCGCCAGATTCTAATCCCGGCCGCGACGGAATCCGGCCCCATTTCGACGGGAAACTTCATTTCGGCCCCTCCGGACGCAGGAATTCGTCAGGCGGCTTGCTTACACTGGGAGCCTGCCACCCGCCACGCGGGATTTCCAGCCGTATCCCGCAATGCCCTCACTCCAGCTTTTCCTGCTTTTCCTCGCCGCCGACGCGGCGCTCAAACTCACGCCCGGCCCGGACATGGCGCTGACGCTGTCGCGCGGCATGACACAGGGCTTCCGCCCCGCCTTCCATAGCGTGTTAGGCAATGTGGCGGCCGGCTTCATCCAGGTGCCGGCCGTGGTGCTGGGCCTGGCCTCCGTGCTGCGCGCCTTTCCGGCGCTGTTCGTGGGCATCAAGGCGGCGGGCGGCCTGTACCTGGGCTATCTGGGCGTCAAGGCGATCATCCGCTGCGCGCAGTCCGCCGACGTGTCCTTGAGCGCGCGGCCGGGCGATGCCCGCGACGCCTTCTGGCAGGGCTTCATGACGAATCTGCTGAACCCGAAGGTGCTGCTGTTCATGATCGCCTTCCTGCCGCAGTTCACCACGCCGGACAACGGGCCCGTCTGGGTCCAGATGCTGGTGCTGGGCATCACGATGAAGGTGCTGAGCCTGCCCTACGGCAGCTTCTTCGCCTATGGCGCGTCGCGCATCCGCGGCTGGGTCGGGCGCAATCCGTGGTTCCTGCGCACGCAGCAAGGCCTGCTGGGCGCCATCATGGTCGGGCTGGCCCTGTTTGTGCTTTACTCCACCGCCGCGAATCCGAACCCCTGATTTCCAGCCCTTGATTTCCACGCATTGAGCTTCACCCCGCCGCCATGACCGCCGCCACCTTGAATTCCGGGCACAACGCCTCGGCCTCCACCCTGCTTCCCACCCTGTCGCTGATCGGCGCCATGGCCTCGCTGTGCATCGGCACGTCGTTCGCCAAGTCGCTGTTCCCCGAAGTGGGCGCGCAGGGCACGACCGCCTACCGCATCGTCATCGGCGCCATCATCCTGATCGCGTTCTGGCGCCCATGGCGCTTTCCACTGACCCGCCAGAACGCGGCCAAGATCGCGCTGTACGGCGTCACGCTGGCCTGCATGAACCTGCTGTTCTACATGGCGCTGCGCACGCTGCCGCTGGGTATCGCCATCGCCATCGAATTCACCGGCCCGCTGACCCTGGCGGTCGTGCTGTCGCGGCGCGCGATCGATTTCGTCTGGATCGCCTGTGCGCTGGCCGGACTGGTGCTGCTGATCCCCACCGGCCAATCCATCCACGACCTGGACCCGACGGGCATCGCCTACGCGTTGGCCGCCGCGGTCTGCTGGGCGCTCTACATCATCTTCGGCAAGATGGCCGGCAACGTGCACGGCGGGCAGGCGACCTCGCTGGGTTTGCTGGCGGCCACGATGGTGGCGCTGCCCGTGGGCGCGGCGCATGCGGGCATGGCGCTGCTTGACCCCAAGCTGATCCTGGCCGGCATCGGCGTGGGCATCCTGTCCAGCGCGCTGCCGTATTCGCTTGAAATGGTGGCGTTGCGGCGGCTGCCGCAAAAGACGTTCGGCGTGCTGCTCAGCATGGAACCCGCGATGGGCGCGCTGGCCGGCGTGATCGTGCTGAATGAACACCTGACCCAGACGCAGTGGCTGGCCATCTGCGGGATCATCCTGGCGTCCGCCGGCTGCGCGGCGACGGCGCAGCGCGGACGCAAGCTGACTGCCCCGCCGGCTCCGGACTAGGCTGGGCGAAGGCGCCGGGCCGGCCCACGCCTCCTGCCGTTTACTCCGCCGAAATGCCCTTGTGGCGGATCACCGCCCCCCAGCGCTTGTACTCGTCGCCGGCATAGGCGGCGAATGCCTGGGGCGTGCTGCCGGTGGGCTCCATGCCTTGCAGCGTCAGCTGCTTGACCACATCGGGCGACCGCAACGCCGCCACGATGGCGCGGCTAAGTTTTTCAACGATGGGCGCGGGCGTGCCGGCGGGCGCCACCACGCCTTGCCAGGCCGCAGCTTCGAACGTGTGACCGCCCGCTTCAGCGAACGTGGGCACATCCGGCAATTGCGCCGACCGCTGCGCCGACGGCACCGCAATGGCGCGCAGCTTGCCCGCCTGGATCAGGGGCCGGGCGGCGGCCAGGTCCGCCATCATCATCGGCACCACGCCGGAGGCGACGTCCTGCAAGGCGGGCGGCGTGCCCTTATAGGGAATGGCGGTCGCCTGGCCCCCGAACGATTCCAGGAACAATTCCATGGCCAGGTGATGCGGGCTGCCCACGCCCAGCGACGCATAGCTGCCCGGTGTGGGGCTGCGCAGGTAGGCCATCACGGCGGGCAGGTCGGCCAGACCGGAATCGGGCGACACCACCAGCACGATGGGCAGCGCCACCAGCGTCGATACCGGCGTCAGGTTCTTGGCCGGATCATAGGGCAGGTTCTTGTACAGCCAGGGGTTCAGTGCCAGGGTGCTCATGCCGGCAGTCATCAACGTATAGCCGTCCGGCGCGGCGCGCGCGGTCTCCTGCGCGGCGACGATGGTGGCGGCGCCCGGGCGGTTCTCGACCACCACCGCCTGGCCAAGCGATTCGCCGACATGCTTGGCGACGATGCGCGTGGCGATATCGCTGCCGCCGCCCGCGCTGAACGGGACCAGCCACCGGATCGGGTGGTCGGGGAAATCCGCTGCGGAAACGGTGGCGGAAAGCGCGGCGGCACCCGCCAGCGCCGCCGCCAGCAAGGCGCGGCGCACGAAGTTCGTGCTCATTGTCGTGGTCTCCTCGACGGTCGTTTGAGTGCTCTTATTTGTTAACATATTAACTAGTTTTTCGCCGGCATGCGCGTTTTCGCGCGCGGGAGCCTCTCATCGGGGAATTGGGCGCTTGGGGCGGAAGCGGCAATCAGCCACGAGCGGCGGACAGCCACCGCAGGCCGGCCGAGGTGTCGCCTGCGGGCCGGTATTCGCAACCGATCCAGCCCCGGTAATCCAGCTCGCGCAGCACGCTGAACACCCAGCCGTAATCCAGTTCGCCCCGGTCCGGCTCGTGGCGCAGCGGCACGCCGGCGATCTGCAAGTGGCCTACCCGCCCGGTCGGCAGGTATTCGCGCAGCTTGGCGGTGACGTCGCCCTCGACGATCTGGCAATGGTACAAGTCCATCTGTACCTTCAGATTGGGCGCGTTGACGGCCTGCACGACCGCATGCGCGTCGTCTTGGCGGTTGAGGATATAGCCGGGGATGTCGCGCGTGTTGATGGGTTCGATCAGCACCGTGACGCCTGCCGACCGCGCCTGGCGGGCGGCCCAGTCCAGGTTCTCGCGGTAGCAGTCCAGCAGGGCCTCGCGCGGCATGTCGGCCGGCGCCAGGCCCGCCATCACATGGACGTTCGAGCAGGACAACGCGGTCGCGTAGGACAGCGCCTGTTCGATGCCTGCCTGGAATTCCGCTTGCCGGCCGGGCAGCGCCGCCAGCCCGCGCTCGCCCTGGCTGACCACGCCGGGCGGCGCGTTGAACAGTACTTGCGTCACGCCGGCCGCATCCATGCGCGCGCGCACGAAGGCCGCGGGGGCTTCGTACGGGAACATGCATTCCACACCCAAAAAACCATCCGCCGCCGCAGCGGCGTAACGGTCCAGGAACGCGTGTTCCGGGTACATCATCGACAGGTTGGCGGCGAATTTCAGCATGGCGGGCTCCGGGCCGGGCGGCATTCCCGGCAACTTAGCACAACGCCCGCCGCCCGGGCATCAGCCGCCGGGCCCAGTCGCGCCGTTCAGGTGCCCGATTCCGGTGCCGGATGCAGCGTCAGGCGCGGCCCCGCCTTCAGGATCTGGCTGGGGATGTCGTGCCCGACCAGCGCGGGCAGCGTCGCCGCGATGCCCAGGATACGGGTCAGGTCCACGCCCGTGTCGTAACCCATCAACTCCAGCATGTGCACCAGTTCTTCCGTGCAGACGTTGCCGCTGGCGCCCGGCGCGTAGGGGCAGCCGCCCAGACCGCCCAGCGACGCGTCGAAGCGGTCGATGCCCGCCTCCAGCGCCGCCAGCGTGTTGGCCAGCGCCATGCCGCGCGTGTTGTGGAAATGCAGGGTCGTGGTCAGGTCCGGGAACAGCCGGCGGACCTCGCGGCTGATCTTGCCCACCTGCGTGGGATACGCCATGCCGGTCGTGTCGCACAGGGTCACGCCATCCACCCCCAGGGCGGCGAAGCGCCCCACCAGCTCCAGCACGTCGAAGGCGTTGATGTCGCCTTCCATCGGGCAACCGAACACGGTGGACAACGACACGTTGATCGCCACCCGGCTGCCGCGCACGACGTTGACCACGTCGCTCAACTGCTCGAACGATTGCTCGCGCGTCATGCGCAGGTTGGCGCGGTTATGGGTCTCGCTGACCGACATCACCAGGTTGACCTCGTCCACGTTGCATTCCAGCGCCCGCTGCGCGCCGCGCACATTGGGCACCAGCACCGTGTAGACCACGTCCGGATTGCGGTCGATCTGGTGCATCACGGATTCGGCGTCGCGCAGCGCGGGAATCGCCTTGGGCGACGTGAAGGACGTGGCCTCGATCTTGGCGAATCCGCTTCGGGACAGCGCGTTGATGAAGTCGATCTTGTCCTGCGTCTCGATAAACTGCTTTTCGTTCTGGAAGCCGTCCCGGGGCGCCACGTCCTGGATGTAGAGCTTCTTGCGGCTTTCGCTCGCTTCGTTCATGGCTGTCCTCTTCAGATGATGCCGCGTGCGCGCCAGTCGGCGCGCTTCACGTCGTCCACGCCCAGGCCGGCCAGCACCTCGTCCGTGTCCTGGCCCAGGGCGGGCGCGGCACTGCGCACCTCGCCCGGCGTTTCCGACAGTTTGGGCACGATGCCCGGCAGCTTGATCGGCGTGCCGTCGGGCAAGGCGCCGTCCAGGATCATGCCGCGCGCCTGGTAATGGGGGTCGGTGGCGATGTCGGCCACGTCGTAGATCTTGCCGGCAGGTATCTGGCCTTCGTTCAGGCGGACCAGCACCTCGTCCAGCGGATGCTGGCCGGTCCATTGCGAAATGGCGTCGTCCAGCATCACCACGTGCTTCACGCGGCCGGCGTTATTCGCCAGTTCCGGCGCGTCGGCCAGGTCCGGGCGTCCGATCACGCCCATCAGGCGCTTGAAGATGCTGTCGCCGTTGCCGGCGATCAGCACGTATTTGTTGTCCTGGCAGCGGTAGGCGTTGCTGGGCGCGATGCCCGGCAGGCTGCTGCCCGCCGGCTGGCGCACTTCGCCGAACACGGCATATTCCGGCAGCAGGCTTTCCATCATGTTGAAGACGGACTCGTACAGCGCCACGTCGATCATCTGCCCCTGGCCGTTCTGGTCGCGGGCGCGCAGCGCCAGCAGGATGCCGATCACGCCATGCAGGGCCGACAGCGAATCGCCGATGGAGATGCCTACGCGCACGGGCGTGCGGTCCGGCTCGCCGCTCAGGTGGCGCAGGCCGCCCATGGCTTCGCCGATGGCGCCGAAACCGGGCAGGTCGCGATAGGGGCCCGTCTGGCCGTAGCCCGACACGCGCAGCATCACCAGGCGCGGGTTGATCGCGCGCAGGTCTTCCCAACCCAGCCCCCAGCCTTCCATCGTGCCCGGCTTGAAGTTCTCGACCACAACGTCGATGTCCTTGACCAGCGCGCGGATCAGGTCCTGCGCCTCGGGTTGGCGCAGGTCCAGGCTGACCGACTTCTTGTTGCGCGACTGCACCTGCCACCAGACGGACGTGCCGTCATGGATCAGGCGCCAGTTGCGCAGGGGGTCGCCCTTGCCGGGCGGCTCGATCTTGATCACCTCGGCGCCGAATTCGCCCAGCATCTTGGCGGCGAACGGCCCGGCGATCAGCTGGCCCAGCTCCAGCACACGGATCCCGCTCAAAGGTTTGGATGACATGATTGCCTCGTCAGCTCTTGTGTTTTCCCAGATAGGCCTCGCGCACGCGCTCGGAGGCCAACAATTCCTGGCCGGTGCCCTCCATCACGATGGAGCCCACCTCCAGCACATAGGCGCGGTCCGAAATCGCCAGCGCCTGGTTGGCCATCTGCTCGACCAGCAGGATCGTCATGCCGCGTTCTTTCAGCGACTTGATGATCTTGAAGATCTCGGCCACGATCAGCGGCGCCAGCCCCAACGATGGCTCGTCCAGCATCAGGATGCGCGGCTTGCTCATCAGCGCGCGGCAGATGGCCAGCATCTGCTGTTCGCCGCCCGACAGCGTGCCCGCATACTGGTCCCGGCGCTCTTTCAGGCGCGGGAACATCGCAAAGCAGCGTTCGATCTCGGCGGCCAGCTCGGCCGGCGGCTCTTTGCGCAGGAAGGCGCCCAGCATCAGGTTGTCGAACACGGTCTGGTCCGGGAACACCTGGCGGCCTTCCGGCACGTGGGCGATGCCCAGCCCCACGCGCTTGTGCGCGCTGACACCCCCCAGGTCCTGCCCGGCGAACGTGATGGATCCCGTGGACTTCTCGATGCCCGACAGCGCGCGCATCATCGTGCTCTTGCCCGCGCCGTTGCCGCCGATGATGGTCACGATCTCGTTCGTGTCCACATGCAGCGACACCCGCTTCAGCGCGTTGACGGCGCCGTAGCTGACCGCCAGGTCTTTGATATCCAGTAATCGGCTCATGGTGGTCTCCTATGCGGGCGCGCCCAGGTAGGCTTCGATCACTTTCGGGTTCTCCTGGATGTGGTTCGGCAGGCCCGAGGCGATCTTCACGCCGTAGTCCAGCACGACGATGTGGTCCGAAATCGCCATGACCAGATCCATATGATGTTCGATCAGCAGGATGGTCAGGCCCATGCCCTTGAGCTTCACGATCAGGTCGGTCAGCTGGTCGGTTTCGGCCGGGTTCAGGCCCGCCGCGGGCTCGTCCAGCAGCAGCAGGTCAGGCATGGCGGCCACCGCGCGGGCGATCTCCAGCCGGCGCTGCAACCCGTAGGGCAGGCTGTTGGCGGCGTCGTCCGCGTAACGGTCCAGGTCGAAGAACTTCAGGATGGCGAATGCCTCCCGGCGCATGCGGCGCTCTTCGGCCAGGCTGGCCGGCAGGCCCAGCAGGTTGGAGAAGAACCCGGATTTCTGCACGCGGTAGAACCCGACCATGACGTTCTCAAGCGCCGTCAGGCCGTCGAACAGCTTCAGGTTCTGGAACGTGCGGCCGATGCCGGACGCCGCGATCTCGTTGGGGGACAGGCCCACCATCTGCTTGTTCTTGAAGCGGATGCTGCCCGCGTCCGGCGAGACCAGCCCCGACAGCAGGTTCAGGGTCGTGGTCTTGCCGGCGCCATTGGGGCCGATCAGCGACACGATCGAACCCTGCGCCAGCGAGAACGACACCTTGTTGGTCGGGACCACGCCGCCGAAGGCCTTGTACAAATCCTTCACCTCCAGAAATTCCTGCGCGGCCCGGCCCGGGGCGGGTTGCGCGGCCTGCACGGCACGCTCGGGCGTCCATTCGGCGGCCGCCGCGCCGCGCGCCAACACGTCCCGCTGGCCGCGTTGCGGCAACACCCGGCGCAGCAGCCCGGCCAGGCCTTCCGGCATGGCGTACAGTGCGAACAGCAGGATCAGGCCGTAGGCGAAATGCTGCACTTCCGGCCAGCGCGCCAGCATGGCGTCCAGCACCGTCAGCACGACTGCTCCCAGGAACGAGCCCACCGGCGTGCGGCCGCCGAACAGCACCAGCACCAGGAAGAACACCGACAAGTTGAAATTGACGAAGTCCGAGTTGATGTACTGGTTCTGCTGCGCCACCAGCCCGCCCGCGATGCCGCAGGTGATGGCGCTGATCGCGAACGCCAGGATCTTGAAACGGTAGACGCTGATGCCCACGCTTTCCGCGGCGATTTCGGACGTGCGCACGGCGGCGAAGCCGCGGCCGAAGCGCCCGTTCAACAGCAAGGACGTCATCGCGTGCAGCGCCAGGCCCAGCAGCACCACCACGACCACCCACTGGCGGCTGTCCAGCGTGGCGCCGTTGAAGGTCAGCCCCGTAATGCCGTAGAAACCTTCCTGGCCCTTGAACACGTCGGTCCATTCGGACACGATCTTTTCGATCAGCAGGCCGAAGGCGATGGTGACCATGGCCAGGCTGGGCCCTTTCACTTTCAGGGCCGGGATGGCGATGGCCACGCCGAAAACGGCCGACACGCCCGCCGCGCACAGCAGCGCCAGCCACGGATTGACCTGGTAGTTCACGGTCAGCAGCGCCACGGTGTAGGCGCCCACGCCGAACAGGCCGGCATGGCCCAGCGACTTCTGCCCGGTCTGGCCGACCAGGATGTTGAAGCCGGTGGCGGCGATGTAATAGACCCCGATGTTAAACAGGATCAGCAGATAGAAATCGTTCAGCCCCGAATAGGCGAAACCCACGGCCAGGGCCGCGACGACCAGCGGAATGAGAAGTTTGGACATGTTCACACCTTCTCCGCATGCACGCGGCCCAGGATGCCGGCCGGGCGGAAATACAGCACGACGATGATCAGCGCGAACACCGCGATCTCGCGCAGGTTCGAATACCACAGGCCGATCAGCGATTCCAGCAGCCCGATCAGGAAGCCGCCGAAGATGCAGCCGCGCGGATTCTCAAGCCCGCCCAGGATGGCGGCCGAAAACGCCTTGAGCGACAGCAGCGTGCCCACGAACACGGACGCGGTCGCGATCGGCGCGATCATCACGCCCGCGATCGCGGCCAGCGCCGAACTGATGACGAACACGCCCACCGCCACCGCATTGGCGTTGATGCCCATCAGGCTGGCGGTCGACTTGCTGAATGCCACCGCGCGCACCGCCTTGCCCATCTTCGTCTTGTGCAGCGCCCAGTCGAACACGATCATCAGCACAAGCGTGGTGCCGAACACCAGGATCTCCTGGGGACGCACGCCGGTGCCGAAAATCGTGATGATGCCCTCGCCCAGCGGCGAGGCCACCGCAATCGGTGCCGGCCCCCAGATCAGCAGCGCCAGGTTCTGGATGATGATGCCGAAGCCGATGGTGCTCATCACCCACGACAGCCCCGCTTCGCCCACGAAATGCTTGATGGCGGTGATGTACAGCACGAATCCCAGCAGGCCCAGGACCAGCATGGCCGCCAGCAGCGCGAACAGGAACGATCCCCAGGTCACGTCCTCCGGGCTGGGAAAGCCGATCAATTTTCCTTGCGTGACCAGCAGGATCGCGCTGATGCCGATCAGGCTGGCCAGGGCCAGGAACGCGCCTTGGCCGAAGTTGAACGTCTTGGTCGTGGTGTACGTGATGCTGAAACCGAACGCGACCAGGGCATAGACGCTGCCCATGGCCAATCCACTCAATATGGCTTGTAGTATTTGCATGCTGAAGGCCCCCTTTTGACGACTCCCCCCGCCGCGCTGCCGCCGCAGGGGGAGAGATCCTTGATGTACCGCGGTACTGCTCGTTTACAGCTTCAGGTCTTCGGGCTTGATGGCGCGCGTGACCTCGTCGTCCACCGTCACCACCTTGCCGTCGATCCACCGCACCAGGCGGAAGTCCTTCACCGACAGCGCCTCGTGGTTGTCCGCCGAGAACGGCTGCTGGTACGTCTTGATGACGCCCTGCGCCTGCGACAGCTGCTGCAAGGCGGCCTGCACGGCGGGGCCGTCGGTGGACTTGGCCTGCTCCATGGCGGCGGCGATCAGCTTGACCGAGTCATAGGCCTGCGCAGCCATCACATAGGTCGGCACGCGGCCGTCGCGCTTCATCAGCGTGTCGTACAACGCCTTGGATTCTTTGGACGAATCTTCGGTGATCGACGCCGTGAAGATCATCTTGCCGGCCAGCTCGGGGCCTGCGATGCGCAGGAACGGCGAGCTCAGGTTGGCCCAGGACGCCAGCGTCGTCGGGAAATAGTTGATCTTCTCCAGGCTGCGCATGACGTGCGCGTTGGAATCGGCCAGCGCGTAGACGATCAGCGTGTCCGCACCCGAGCCCTTGATCTTGTTCAGCTGCGAGCTCATGTCCGTGTCTTTCGGACCGAACTTCTCGTTGGCCACCGGCGTGATCTTGTGCAGCGCCAGGATTTCCAGCGCGTCTTTCGCGCCCTGCTGGCCGTAGCCGGTGGTGTCGGCGATGATCGCCACCTTGCCCGTCTTGCTGGCGCGCGCCGCATAGGCGGCCAGCAGCGCGATCTGGTCGCGGTCGCGCATGGACACGCGGAACACGTAGTTCGGCGGCGTCTTGGCGTAGCGGCCCGTGATGTCGGTGGCCGTGGCCACCGGCGAGATCGTCGGGATCTTCTTCTGCTGCACGATGTGCAGCCAGGCCAGCATGTTGCCGGAATTCACGCCGCCCAGCATGGCGTTGACCTTGATGTTGTCGACCAGCTCGTTGGTGTTCTGGATCGCCTTGGGCGGGGCGCCGACGTCGTCGCGTTCGACGATGACGACCTTCTTGCCCAGCACGCCGCCGGCGGCGTTCAGGTCGTCCGCGGCCTGGCGCGCGCCGGCCAGGGCCGAAATGCCGAAGTCCGCCGACCCGGTGGCCGACATGTCGCTGTTGAAGCCGATCTTGATGTCGTCGGCCAGCGCGGCGCCACTGGCGCCCATCAGGGCCGCCGACAGCAGCAGGGCCTTCATGGTCTGGGGGAAATGCTTGGTGTACACGTTGTCTCCTAACGGGCCACTCGGGTGGCCGCCTCTTGGGTTTTCAGGAATTCCTGATCAGGTCGGCCGCCTTGTTGCCGATCATCATCGTCGCGGCGCAAATATTCGCCGACGGCATGGATGGCATGACCGACGAATCAATCACGCGCAGGTTCTGCACGCCGTGCACGCGCAGCTGCGCGTCCACCACGGCGTACTTGTCGTCCGCCGGGCCCATGCGGGCCGTGCCGTTGACGTGATAGGACGACACGCCGAAGCGGCGCGCGAAGTCCAGCAGTTCGGAATCGGATTCGCATAGCGGGCCGGGCAGCGCCTCGCTGTCGAAGTACGGCGCCAGCGCCTGCGACTGCAACAGGCGGCGGGCCAGCCGGATGCCGCGCACCAGGGTCGCCTGATCGCGCTCGTCGGCCAGGTAGTTGGCCAGGATGAGGGGGTCTTGCAGCGGGTCCGACGACCGGATGCGGACCTGGCCGCGGCTGTCCGGACGGTGCTGCCAGACGCCCGCCGTCATGCCGGGAAAGTCGTCCAGCAGGCCGACATAGCCTTCCTTGTAGCTGGCGGGTGTAAACACGCCTTGCAGGTCGGGCGCCTTCAATTCCGGCCGGGATTTCCAGAAATAGTGCAGCAGCGACGGGCTCAGCGCCATGATGCTGGGCTGCTTGAACAACCAGCGGCTGATCTGGCCGGCCAGGTTCAGGCCCCTGACCAGCTCGTTCATGGTCTGGCTGTTCTTCACGCGCGCCACGATGCGCACGGAGTAGTGGTCGCTCAGGTTTTCACCCACGCCCGGCAGGTCGCAGACGACGGGGATGCCGTGTTCGCGCAGCAGCTCGGCCGGCCCCAGGCCGGACAGCTGCAAGAGCTTGGGCGTGTTGATCGCCCCGCACGCGACGATGACTTCGCGATTGGCCCGGACGGTCCGCACCCGGGCGGGATGCGCGGGGTGGCAATAGGCCACGCCCACGGCGCGCGCGCCGTCGAACAGCACGCGGGTGGCCTGCGCATAGGTGCGCACGTCCAGGTTCTTGCGCGCCATCGCGGGCTTCAGGAAGCACTTGGCGGTGCTCATGCGCCAGCCGTTGCTGATGGTGCGCTGGAAGTAGCCCACGCCCGCCTGCTCGGCGCCGTTGTAATCGGGGTTGCGGGGAATGCCCTGCTCGACCGCGCCGGCGATGAAGGCCTCGCACAGCGGATGGATCCAGTCGATGTCGGTGACGGGCAGTTCGCCCTGGCGGCCGCGGTAGCGGTCGTCGCCGCCCTCCCGGCGCTCCATCGACTTGAAATACGGCAGCACGTCGGCATACGCCCAGCCGGGGTTGCCCAGACTGGCCCAGTGGTCGAAGTCGGCCGCTTGGCCGCGGTTGTAGACCAGCCCGTTGATGGACGTAGAGCCGCCCAGCGTGCGGCCCTGCGGAATCGGCACGCGCCGGCCATTGGTTTGCGCCGTGCCTTCGCTGGAAAATTGCCAGGCGTATTTCTTGTTGAACACGGCCTTGATGAAGCCGGCCGGAATGTGCAGGTACGGGCTGTTGTCCGGCGGGCCGGCTTCCAGCACACAAACGGTCGCGCCATCGGCCGACAGGCGGTTGGCCAGGATGGAACCGGCCGCGCCGGAACCGACGATCACATAATCGAACGCGTCGGCATCCCGCAGGGACGCTTGCTGTGCTTGGCTCATGTCAGGGTTCCCGGTGGGTTAGCGCGGCGCGTTGAACGACTTGCCGGCCAGGCACACGTACTTGATTTCGAGGAACTCTTCGATGCCGTACTTCGAGCCTTCGCGGCCCACGCCCGATTCCTTGATGCCGCCGAACGGGCCGACCTCGTTGGAGACCGCCCCGGTGTTGACGCCCACGATGCCGTATTCCAGCCCTTCCATCATGCGCCAGAAGCGCTCCAGGTCGGCCGTGTAGAAATAGGCCGCCAGGCCCGAGGCGCTGTCGTTGGCGCGCGCCAGCACGGCGGCTTCGGATTCGAAGGTGCTGATGCCCACCACCGGCCCGAAGATCTCTTCGTGGGCCAGCGCCATGGCGTCGGTGATGCCGGTCAGCAGCGTCGGTTCAAACAGCAGGGTGCCGGCCTGGCGCAGCTTACCGCCCGCCAGCAGCGTGGCGCCGTGCGCGGTGGCGTCCGCCACCAGGCGCGTCACCTTGTCGACCGCCCGCTGATCGATCAGCGGACCTTGCGTCACGCCGTCTTCCAGGCCGCCGCCCACTTTCATGCGGCGGATCTCGGCCAGCAGCTTGTCGTTGAACGCGTCCGCCACGCTGGCGTGCACATAGACACGGTTGGCGCAGACGCAGGTCTGGCCGGCGTTGCGGAACTTGGACAGCACCAGCCCCTGCACGGCCTCGTCTAGATCGGCGTCCTCGAACACGATGAACGGCGCGTTGCCGCCCAGTTCCAGTGACAGCTTCTTGATGTTGGACGCGCTTTGCTGCATCAGCAGCCGCCCGGTCTGGGTCGAGCCGGTGAAGGTCAGCTTGCGCACCGTGGGGTTCTGCGTCAGTTCCGTGCCGATCGGGGCCGGGTCGCCGATGACCACGTTCAGCACGCCCGCGGGGATGCCTGCCTGCTCGCCCAGCCAGGCCAGCGCCAGCGCGGTGAACGGCGTCAGCTCGGACGGTTTGAGCACGACGGTGCAGCCCGCGGCCAGCGCCGGGCTGACTTTGCGCGTGACAAGCGCCGACGGGAAGTTCCACGCGATGATGGCGGCGCACACGCCGACGGGCTGGCGGATGGCCAGCATGCGCTGGTCGCTGCGCGTATGCGGCAGCACGTCGCCGTAAACGCGCTTGGCTTCCTCGGCGAACCATTCCACGAACGACAGCGCGTAGTTCAGTTCACCGCGGGCCTCGGCCAGCGGCTTGCCTTGCTCCAGCGTCAGCAGCAGCGCCAGGTCGTCGCTGTTGGCTTCGATCAAGGCATGCCAGCGCCGCAGGATGGCCCCGCGTTCCTTGCCCGTCTTGGCCCGCCACGCCGGCAGCGCGGCATCGGCGGCCGCGATGGCACGCGCAGTTTCGGCCTGGCCCAGGTTCGGGACCGTGCCCAGCAGGCTGGCGTCGAAGGGGTTGCGCACCGTGATGGTGGCCCGGTTGTCGGCGTCGCACCAGGCGCCGCCGATGTACGCCTGCTGCCGCAGCAGCTGGCTATTCTGCAGATTCATTGCTTTGCGCTCCATCCATCCTTCTTGCGCCGTCCGCTCAAACAGGCGGGCCGGTCGCTATTTTTGGGGAGAATAGCAACGGGCTTGCCGTCCCCAATAGCAGTCATTAACGATGCCGCCATCGTCAAACGCGATGGCAAGGCCCCGGCTGGCTACAATGGCCGTTCCCTTGCCGCCTTCGCCTGCCGCCATGCGTTTAGACCCCACTTCCCTCAAGCTTTTCATCAGCGTGGTCGAACAAGGCACCATCGCGGCGGCGGCCGAGCACGAACACATCGCCGCGGCCGCCATCAGCAAGCGCATCAGCGAGCTGGAAGAAAACCTGAAGATCCGGCTGCTGATCCGCACCAACAAAGGCATCCGCCCCACCCCGGCCGGCATCGCGCTGTCCACCATGGCGCGCCGCGCCCTGCACGAGCTGGACGAGATCGCCGTGCAGATGCGCGACTACTCGCGCGGCCTGCGCGGCTTCATCCGCGTCTACGCCAACATTTCCGCCATCACGCAGTTCCTGCCCCAAGACATCAAGCTGTTCCTGAACGACTACCCCAATGTGCAGGTGGACCTGGAAGAAAAGATCACGTCCACCATCATCAAGTCCGTGGCCGAGAACGCCGCCGACGTGGGCATCTTTTCCGGCGACGCGCCCGACGGCGACGTCGAGATCCACCCCTACCGCGAAGACACGCTGGCGCTGGTGGTGCCGGCCGACCACCCCTTGCGCGACAAGCCGGGCTTTCGCTTCGCCGACGCGCTGGAACACGACTTCATCGGCCTGCACCGCGGCAGCGCCATCAACCGCATCCTGTCCAACGCCGCCGACGACGAAAAGCGCGCCATCCGGCTCAAGGTTCAAGTCACGGGCTTCGACGCGCTGTGCTTCATGGTGAATTCAGGGCTGGGCATCGGCGTGCTGCCGCTGGACATCGCGCGCCGCTACTCGGTCATGTTCGACCTGCGCATCATCCCGCTGGCAGAGCCCTGGGCGCGCCGCAAAATCCAGATCTGCGTGCGGTCTTTCGATTCGCTGCCCTCCGCCGCCAAGCTCTTCGTCAACCACCTGAGCCGCGGCCAGGCCTAGGCCCGGCCGCGCGCCTGTCACTGCTTCAGGTCTTCGGGCTTGATGGCCTGCGTGACGGCGTCGTCCACCGACACCACCTTGCCATCGATCCAGCGCACCAGGCGGAAGTCCTTGTACGACAGCGCTTCATGGTTGGCCTTGGTGAAGGCCGGCGCATAGCGCTTGATCACGCCGTCCACCGGGCCCAGGTTCTCCAGCGCCTGCTGGACCTTTTCGCCGTCGGTGGATTTGGCCTGCGTCATGGCCGCGGCCAGGATCTTCACCGAGTCATAGGCGTGCGCCGCGAACACGTAGGTGGGCAGCTTGCCCTCCTTCTTCATGATGGTGTCGTACAGCGCCTTGGACTGCGGCGTGGAGTCCTGGGTGATGGACGCCGAGAAGATCATTTTCTTCGCCAGTTCGGGGCCCGCGATGCGCAGGAACGGGGGGCTCAGATTCGACCAGGAACCGAGCGTGGTCGGGTAGTAGCCGATCTTCTCCTGGCTGCGCATCAGATGGCCGTTGGAATCGGCCAGTGCGTAGACGATCAGCGTGTCTGCACCCGACGCCTTGATCTTGTTCAGCTGCGAGCTCATGTCCGTGTCTTTCGGACCGAACTTCTCGTTGGCCACCGGCGTGATGCCGTGCAGCTGCAGCACGGCGGCCGCGTCTTTCGCGCCCTGCTGCCCATAGCCCGTGGTGTCGGCGATGATGGCGACCTTCTTGTTCTGGGTGGCGCGCGCCGCGTAGGCCGCCAGCAGCGTGATCTGATCCAGGTCCCGCATCGACACGCGGAAGATGTAGTTGGCGGGTTCCTTGCTGTAGCGGTTGGTGATCTCGGTAGCTGTGGCCGACGGCGAAATGGTCGGGATCTTCTTTTGCTGCACGATGTGCAGCCAGGCCAGCATGTTGCCCGAGTTCACCCCGCCCAGCATCGCCACGACCTTCTCGTTGTCGACCAGTTCGTTGGCGTTCTGGATGGACTTGGGCGGCGAGCCCACGTCGTCGCGCGGCACGATGACGATCTTTTTGCCCAGCACGCCGCCCGCGGCATTGATCTCCTCTGCGGCCTGCCTGGCGCCAGACAGCGCCGACACGCCGAAGTCGGCCGAGCCGCTGGCGGACATGTCGCTGTTGTATCCGATCTTGATTTCGCTTTGCGCCCAGGCGCCCTGCGCGCCCATGGCCAATGCGGCAGCCAACGCAAGGCGCGTCAGCGATTTCTGCTTGTTCATTGTTTGTCTCCAGACTTTATGTAATGGTGCTTCGACTTACCGCCGCCATCGGTCTGTGCGCCGTTCGCGGTCCACCCTGCGCGCTGCTGATGTGGACACTGCCAAGACAACTTCCCCACTCAACACGCTAGAGAATCAATTCGATGGGATGCTCCATGAAATGCCGGACTTCCTTCAAAAACCGTGCGCCCAGCGCGCCGTCCACCACGCGGTGGTCGGCGGACAGCGTCAGGCTCATCACATGGCCGATGGCCAGCGCGTCGCCGTCCACCACCGGTTGGCGCGTCACCGCGCCGGCCGCCAGGATGGCCGATTGCGGCGGATTGATGATCGCCGCGAACGACTTCACGCCATGCATGCCCAGGTTCGACACCGTCAGGCTGCCGCCTTCGTATTGCTCGGGCCGCAACCGGCCGCTGCGCGCCTGCTCCGCCAATTGCCGGATCTGCGCCGACAGCTCGCGCAGCCCCATCCGGCCGGCGTCGCGCACGATCGGCGTGATCAGCCCCGTTTCCAGCGCCACCGCCACGCTCAGGTCGACCTGATCCTGGCGCAGCACGCCGTCGTCGGTCCATTGCGCGTTGATCTCCGGCACCGTCGCCACGGCGCGTGCGACCGCCAGCATCAGCAGGTCGTTCAGCGAATAGCGGACGGGGTCGGGGCCGGCCTGTGCGCGGTCGTTCAAGGATTCGCGCGCCGCCATCATCGCGTCCATCCGGCAATCGACCGTCAGATAGAAGTGCGGGATCTGCTGCTTGGACTGCGCCAGCCGGCGCGCGATGGCGGCGCGCATCGGCGTGTGCGGCGTCAGCGCGCCCACGGGCGCGGGGGCCGGTTTGACGGCGGCCGCCGGCGGCCTCGCGTCGTCGACGGGGCGGCGCCCGGCGGCTTGTTCGATGTCCACGCGCACGATCCGGCCGTTCGGGCCGCTGCCGGCCAGCGCGTTCAGGTCCACGCCCATGATGCGCGCCAGACGGCGCGCCGAGGGGCTGGCGAAAAGCCGGTGCGCGGGCGGTTCGACGGGGGAGGCGGCAGCCGCGGGCCGGGGTGCGGGCAGCGGTGCCGCCAGTTCAGGAGCCGCCGGCACGGGAGCGGCCGGCGCATCCCTAGCAGCCGGCGCCGCCGACAACGTCGCAATCACGTCGCCTACCGGCACCGCGGAGTCGCCCGCTTCGACATGGATACGCCCGAGCACGCCACTGTCCAGGGCCTCCAGTTCAATGACCGCCTTGTCCGTTTCGATTTCGGCCAGGATATCGCCCACCTTCACGTTGTCGCCGGACTGCTTCAACCACTGGAGAATCCTGCCCTCTGTCGTGCCCGCGCCGATCGCGGGCATCACGACTTCGATATCCATGTCTGACTCGCTTCAGGTAATGGCCAAGTTGCCTGTCTTCTCGATATAGGCCGCCGCATCGGAAATGTCCGCCACCACTGCGTCGCGCGCGCCCTCGGCGTCGCGCCGCCGCAGCGCCGCCAGCAGCGCGTCATGATGGCTGAACGATTCCCAGCTTTCCGACTGGCGGTCCTTGCTGCTCATGCTGAGCGAGAACAAGGGCGCGATCTGCAGCCAGATGTTCTCGATCATCGTGACCAGCAGCGGCATCGCCGCCGCTTCGTACAGCGTGAAGTGCAGGTTCCGGTTCGCTTCGATCGTCTTCAAGGTGTCGATCTTGCGCTGGTGCCCCAGCTTGTCGAAATCTTGCGCATGGCGCTCGATGCGCGCCACGGTCTCGTCGCTGATCACCTTGACGGCTTCCGCGGCGGCGAAGCCTTCCAGACAGCAGCGGATCCGCACGATCTCGCGGAACTTCGGCAGGCTGGGCTTGGGGACGCGCAGGCCGCGGCTGGGCAGCATTTCCAGCGCGCCTTCCGCCACCAGCCTGTTCACGGCTTCGCGCACCGGCATCGGGCTGGTGTTCAAGGCGGCGGCCAGGCCGCGCAAGGTGACCTTTTCGCCGGGCGGCACCGCGCCGCTCATCAAGAGCTGGCGCGTCTGCAGATAGATCTGATCCGCGACGGTCACGCGTTCCTGCTTGTCCAGCAGGCCTTCCAAGATGCTGTTGTCCATGTCGGCGCCTAATTCATGTAGACGCCACCGTTCACGTCCAGCGTGGCGCCGCAAATGTAGCTTGCGCCATCCGAACACAAAAAGGCGATGGGCAAGGCGATCTCGCGGGGCTGGGCCATGCGTCGCAAGGGAATTCTATTCGCATCCAGGGCCGCGCCCTGCACCATGGCCGTGGCGGTGGCGCCCGGCGCCACGCTGTTGACGGTAACGCCCGAATCCGCCGCCTTGCGCGCCAGCCATTTCACGAAGGCGTGCGTGCCGCCCTTGGCCGCCACATAGTGCGGGCTGGCCGCCAGGCCACCCATGCGCGCCGCCACCGACGACACCAGCACCATCCGGCCGGCGCCCTGCGCCGCCATCTTGGCCAGGGCCGCGCGGGTCAGGTGCATGACGCCCAGCAGATTGATGTCGATGACCTGGCGGAACACGTCGTCCCAGCCGTCGGCGGTCCAATCGTCCCATGGGCAATAGCCCGCGTTGGCCACCAGCGCATCCAGCCGGTCGATGCCTTGCACCGCCGCTTCGGCCGCCGCACGGTCGGTCACGTCGAACGCGATCGCCTGCGCCGCAGTCCCCAGCCGGCGCAATTCGGCGGCCAGCGCCTCGGGCGCCTCGCGGTCGGCCAACACCAGCGCCGCGCCCTGCTCGGCGCAGACCCGCGCGGTTTCGCTGCCGATGCCGCCGGCCGCGCCCGTGATCAGGATGGTTTTTCCTTCAAGCGCGCAGGGCATGGACGTTTCCTTGGTTGCGGTTGTCCAGCGCGCTGTCGCGCAGCATGCCGGCAATCAGGGCGCGCAGGTCGTCTTCGTCCGCCAGCGCTGCGCGTTCCAGCGCCTGCGACACGGTGGGCGGCGCCCAACGTCCCGTGACGCGCTGCACCGGCTGGTCCAGATAATCGAAATAGCGGCGCTGGATCTCGTCGGCGATCAAGGCACCCAGGCTGGCGCCGCGCGTCGTCTGTTCGACGATGGCGACGCGGCCCGTCTTCATGACCGAACGCCCGATGGTGTCGTAGTCGATATCGCGCTGCGACAGCGTGCGCAGGTCGATGATGTCGGCGCGCACGCCGGTTTCGCCCACAATCTGCCGGCACCGCTCCACCATGCTGAGCGTGGCCAGCAGCGTGATCTGGTCGCCTTCCTGCACGCGCTTGGCTCGGCCGATGGGGATGCAGTAGTCCAAGTCCTTGGGCACCGGCGTCTTGCGCTTGTGCAGTTCCTGCGGCTCGATCACCAGCACCGGATCCTGGCAGCGCAACGCCGAATTCATCAGGCCTACGTAATCGAAGGCGTTCGACGGCGCCACGATGCGCCATCCCGGAAACAGCGCGAACACGCCGGCGGGGTCCATCGAATGCTGCGAACCGTAGCCCTCCGCTCCCGGAATGCGCGTGCGCAAGACCAGGGGCACGCTGGCCGTGCCGTTGAACAAGTGGCGGATCTTGCCCGCCTGGTTCAGCAACTGGTCGCCGGCGACCAGGAAGAAGTCGCTGTACATGAGTTCGACCACGGGCCGCAGGCCCGACAGCGCCGCACCCGTGGCCAGCCCGCAGAAGCCGTTCTCGGTGATGGGGGTATTGACCAACCGGCCCGCGTACGGTTCCGTCAGCCCGCGCGTGGCGCCGACCGTGCCGCCGCCCATGTTGGCGACGTCTTCGCCGAACACGTAGATGCGCTCGTCCTCGGCCATACGCGCGCCCATGGTGCGCGACATGGCTTCGATGTAGGACAGGCTTTCCATGTCGTCGGCATCGAAGTCCTCGGCCTCGGCGAAACGCGCGCCGTCGAACTCACGCATGTCGCTGGTCAGGTGGTCGTCGACACTTGCCGCCGCCGGCCAGAGTTCGGCGCGGATGCGGGTGGCGGAGCCCGTGCCTTCCACGCAGGAAGCGGCGGCTGCCTCCACGGCGTCCGTGACGGTGGCGTCCAGGGCGGCCAGCGTGTCGGCGTCCAGGATGCCGCGCGCGGTCAGTTCGCGTTGCAGGAACAGCCAGGGGTCGCGCGCCTTCCAGGCATTTTCCTCGTCGCGCGTGCGGTAGCCGAACGCACTGCCGGGGATCGACGAGCTCTGATGGTAATAGCGGTAGACCTCGGCCAGGATGAAGGCGGGGCGCCCTTCCCGTTCGATATGCGCCTGGGCCCAGCGCGTGGCCAGCCAGACGGCGAACGGGTTCATGCCGTCCACCTTGACGGCCGCAATGCCATGCGCCTGCGGACGGGTCAGCAGTTCGGTCTGGAACGTGGACTGCTCCACGCTCATCGACACCGCGTACTTGTTGTTTTCCAGGAAGAAGATCATCGGCAGGCCGTACAGCGCCGCCAGGTTCATGGCTTCGTGCGTCGCGCCTTGATGCACCGCGCCGTCGCCGAAGAAGGTGACCATCAGCTTGCCCGATGCGCGCTGCTTTTCCGCGAACGCATGGCCGCAGGCGATGGGGATGCCACCGGCGACGATGGCGTTGGTGCCCATGATGCCCAGGTCGGCGCGGCGCAAATGCATGGAACCGCCGCGTCCGCCCGTCCATCCGTCTTTCAGCCCCAGGATCTCGTGCATCAGGCCCTGGATCTCCTGGCGCATGCGGGGGCTAAGCCCGCTGGCGGCCGGATCCATGCCCTCGTCATACAGCGCGTTGACCGCCTTGGCCACGCACTGGTGGTGCGCGCGGTGCGTGCCGTTCATCAGGGTGTCTGCCGGCAGGGCCGCGATGCAGCCCGCCGCGCCGCCTTCCTGGCCGATGCTGGAATGCGCCGGCCCGTGCACCAGGTTCAGCTTGTCCAGCTGCAGGATCTTTTCCTCGAAGCGTCGCGCCGCCAGGAACAGGGTCGTCAAGCGCATGGCGTCGGCGCGCGTCAATTGCGCCCAGTCGCTGTCTTCCACTACCAGCGTGCGCGCTTCTGTCGTCTGCCCGATGTCCTCGAAAAGCATGTCTCCTCCTTGTGGCGGCCCAGCCTCTGACGGGCCGGCTGCCTGCCGTTCAGATATGCGCGGTCACGCCGCCGTCCACCACCAGACTGGCGCCCGTCACGAAATCCGATGCGGCGCTGGCCAGGAACAGGGTCGCGCCGACCAGGTCGTCCGGTTCGCCCCAACGGCCCAGCGGCGTGGTGGCCACCACCCGTTCGGCATGGCCCGGGATGTCCACCCGCGCCTGGCGCGACAGCGCCGTGTCGATCCAGCCCGGCTGGATCACGTTGACGGTGATGCCGTCCGCCGCCCAGGCGCATGCCAGCGATCGCGTCAGCTGCAGCACGCCGCCCTTGCTGGCCGAATAGGCCGCCGTCACGGCGTTGGAGGCCAGCGCCAGGATCGAACCGATATTGATGATCTTGCCTTTGCCGCGCAGGCTCATCGGCGCATGCACGGCCTGGCACATGTTGAACGTGCCCTTCAGGTTGATGTCCACGATGCGGTCCCACACGTCTTCGGCATACAGCTCGGGACGCATGCGCGTATTGACGCCGGCGCAGTTGACCAGGATGTCCACGCCGCCGTATCGCGACACCACGTCGGCCACCGCGTCCGCGCAGGCCTCGCGGTTGTCGACGGAAAGCGCGATGGCTCCGGTCTTCACGCCGGCTTCGCGCAGCTCGAACGCCAGGGCGTCCAGCTTTTCCCCCGCCAGGTCGGCCAGCACCAGCGTCGCGCCCCGTTGGCCAAAGGCCCGGCTGAGCGCGGCGCCGATGCCGCCCGCGGCACCGGTAATCAAAACGATCTTGTCTTGGACACTGAATAGCTGCTGGGTCATGCCTTTGTCTCTGCTATTTCTGATATGTGATCACAAATTCGATTCTAGGAACGGCGTCGGTAAGCGTCAACAAGATCGGTATCGGGGTCTACCCGTAGCGCCGGCCGGCTGCGGCGCGATAAAAAACCGGGGCACATGGCCCCGGCATCCGGATCGCGGCAGGCGTCCGCGTGGGACGCCGAAGCGATCAATACGTCATGCGCACGCCCAGCAGCACGCTGCGGCCCGGCAGCGGCGCCACCGACGAGATGAACGAGGCGTGGTTGTAGGCCAGCTTGTTCAGCAGGTTGGTGCCGCGCAGATAGACTTCATAGCCCGTCGCACCGTAGCGGCCGCGATACGCGACCACGGCGTTGACCTGGTTGTAGCCCGGGGTGCTGTCTTCATACGACGCGATGTCCTTTTGCGAGAACACGCGCGCGTATTCCACGCCGCCCGACCACTGTTGCCACTTCACTTCGCCGCGCACGCCCGCGCGCGCCGCCGGAATGCGCGGCAGGTTGCCGTCGCCGCCCGTCAGCTTGCCGCGCACGTAGTCGCCGAACACCGCCGCCGAAAACACCGGCGTGAACTGATGGCGCAGTTCGCCCTCGACACCCGTGAATTCCGCGTCGCGCTGCGTGTACTCGATCAGGCGGAAATCCTCGTAGCGGTCCAGCGTATTCGCGTAGATGTAGTTCTTCACGCGGTTGTGGAACACGCTGGCCGAGAACGTCGTGTCGCCCGAGTGCTTGCGCAAGGTCAGGTCGATATTGTGCGAGGTCTCACGGCCCAGGTCGGCGTTGCCCAGCTCATACGTGTTGGTGGCCAGGTGGACGCCGTCGGCATAGAGCTCCTGCGCGTTGGGCAGGCGTTGCGAACGCGACAGGGACAGCGCCACGGAGTACTGCGGCGCAAAGTCCCAGATGGCCGCGGCCGACAGCGACGTGCCCGACAAGCTGCTGCGCGACGCGCCACCCGACGGCGATATGCGCTGCCAGTCCTGCCGCGCGCCCAATTCGAAACGCCAGTCGTTCAACTGGTATTCCTCAAGCACGAACAGGCCATTGGAGCGCGTCTTGCTGCGCGGCAGGAACGCCTCTTCGCCGTCGGCCCGGAAGTCGCTGTAGGCGTTCTGCACGCCCACCACGCCGCGCCAACCGGCAATCGGCTTGTGTTGAAGCTCCACGCGCAGGTCGTAGCCCTTGTTCTTGAAACGCGTGCCGACCTGGCCGCCTTCGATCTCGTCGTGCTGATAGTCGGTCAGGCCGCCGCGCACGCGGATCTTCTCGAAGCCCGCGAACGGGTCCTGATATTCCGCGCGCAGGTCCAGGCGGTTGCTGCGCAGCTTCACGTAGGGCACGTCGCCGCCCCCATGCTCGTGCTCGTGGTCGTGTCCGGCTTCCTCTTCGCCGTGGTCGTGGCCGCCGCAATGCAGGTGCGTGCCGTGGGGGTGGCAGCCCTCGTATTCGTGGTTGTGCCCCGGCAGGCCGTACTTGCTTTCCAGGTGGGTGAACGCCAGGCCCACATAGCCGCGCGGCGTGATCCACGACATGCCGACCGAGCCTTGCGACGATTCGCTGTACGACCCCGCCAGCTTGCCGCCCGGCCAATCGGGCACGTCGTAGTCGCTGGTGCGGCGCTTCATGCCTTCCACGCGCACGGCGAACTGCCCTTCGCCCGCGGTGATGCCCACGGCGCCCGCGCGTTCCTTCGTGCCCGTCGCGCCGCGCAGTTCGGCCTCGGCCTCGATGCCATTTTCCGGCACGGTGGTGGGGATCTTCTTGTCCACCACGTTCACCACGCCACCGATCGCGCCGCCGCCATACAGCAGCGTCGCCGGGCCGCGCAGCACTTCGATGCGCTCGGCCAGCAGCGGCTCGACCGTCACCGCGTGGTCGGGGGAAATGCTGGACGCATCCATCACCTCGGACCCGTCGGACAGCACCTTGACGCGCGGCGCGCTCTGGCCGCGGATCACCGGACGGCTGGCGCCGCCGCCGAAGGTGTCGCTATTGACGCCGGGCAGGTTCTTCAGCGTTTCGCCCAAGGTGCCGGCGCGTTGTTCGATCAGCGCGTCGCCCTCTAGCACGGAGGCCGGCAAGGTCGTGCTGTTCAGGTCCAGACCCAACGGATTGGCGGACACGGTGATCGGGGACAACGTCTTGGCGCGTTCGGATTCGGTCTGGGCCTCGGCCAGGCCGACCGGCGCGATCAGCATCAGCGAACACATCAACGGCTTCAACGCGCCCCGGCGGTTTGCCCGCAGGGCCCCCGCCCCGCCTCTTTCCTCATCGGCCCCTAGCTGCTTGCCTTTCATCTTTGCCCTCTTGGATGTTATATCATTACAAATAGCTGACGAATGATATAACATTTCAAGATTGCCGCAAGATGACCCAGGGGGAACGCGCCATGCCGCCATGGCGCAATCCGATCCTTCAGGGGCCGCGCCGACCCGCGCGGGAAAGTCCGGACACAGCGCCGCTGCGTCCGGGCGCCGGCCTCATTAACCCGCCTTGAATTCCTTGTTCCAGAATTCCAGGATGTCGGCCTTGCCTTCCGTCAGGCGCTTCAGGTCATAGGCATGCAGCAGCTTCACTTCAGCATCCGTAAAGCCCACGCGCTTCAGGTTTTCCGGCAGCGACGCATTCGTGACCGTGGGCGCGTAGCCCATTTTTTCGGCGAAGCCGATCTGGCCTTGCGGGTCCAGCATCGCGTTCAGGTATTCCCACGCGGCGTCCTTGTTGCGGCTGTTCTTGGCGATCCCGGCCTCGAACGACACGGGCACCGAGCCTTCCTTGGGGATCACGAAGCCCAGCGGCAAGCCGCTGTCCTTCCATTGCAGCGCGCGCGCCTTCCACATGCACGCGATCGCGATTTCGCCGGACTTGAAGGCGGACGCGACCGCCTCGTTGGACGGGTAGATGCGCGGCGCGTTGGCCTTGAGCTTGGTCAGGAAGCGCTTGCCGCCGTCGAAGCTCTTGGTGTCGCCGCCCGCGCCCAGGCCCACGAAGACCGCGTTGTACAGGTACAGGATGTCGGAAAAACCGACCTGCCCCTTCCACTTGGGGTCCAGCAGCGCCTCCAGGGAATCCGGCGGGGTCGGGAATTTCTCGGTGTTGTAGACCAGCGTCATCGCGCTGAAGATGTGCGGGATCGAATAGGGCGTCTTCAGCGCGCCGATGGCGTGCGCCAGGTTGGGCAGTTTCCTGGCGTCGATCGGCTCCAGCGTGCCCGAGCGTTCGGCATCGTACATGTCGACTTCGCCCAGCAGCGCCACGTCCATGCTGCCGCGCCGCGAGTTCTTCTCGGCGCGCAGCTTGGTCACGCGGCCCACGGCGTTGCCGGTGTCGTAGACGACTTTCACGCCCTTCTTATCGACGATGGGGTTGATGATCTGTTGCAGCAGGTTCTGGTAGTCGCCGCCCCAGGTGCCCACGACGATCTCTTTTTCGGCGGCGTGCGCCATGCCCGGCACCCAGCCCAGCGCGGGAGCCAGCGCCAGGCCGGAAGCGGTCTTGATGAAGCCACGGCGAGTCAGGTTTTTCTCTTGCATAACAACCTCGTATCGAAGGGGAACTGACGACTTGCTACGGTGCGAAAGCGCGGCCGGCTGGCGGCCGCGCTTCCCGGGTTCTAGCGGTGTTCAGGCCAGCATGTCCACGGACGCGTGGGGCGCGGAGGCGCGAATTTCCTGAGCGTCAATGTCGCGCGCGATGACGATGATGGCGTCGGGCGCATCGGGCTGCCGGGTCAGGCGTTGCGGCGCGCTGAAGGTGGTGCCCACGGACTGGATCAGGATGGGGTCGGCGCAATCGTTGACGCGCACCACCGCCTTGACCCGCAACAGGCGTTCGCCACACAGGCCCGCCAGGTTGTCCAGCCATTCCGAAAAATCCGACCAGCTGATGCCGGCGTGCGCACGCGCCGCCATGACGCGGATGCGCGGGTGCGCCATGCCCTGCCCGCCTGCGGTCAGCATCCGCGCGGCCAGTCCCGCCAGATCCGCCACGCCTTGCGACGGCGCGAACGCCGATTGCACCGCGCGCCGGCGGTCCGGGTCGGCGATGACGGCGGCCAGGGGGTTCAGGCCGGAAGCGCGCTCGGCGCGCGCCGCCAGTTCGCCTGCCGGCAGCAGATCCGTTTTCGTCAGCACGATGCGGTGCGCGGCGCCGAACTGCGCCATGGCTTCGTCCATCTGGGCCAGCGCGTCGGGGTCCCGCGCGCAGTCGTCGGTGCAGACCACCGTCAGCCGCAGGCCGCGGCCGGCCAGCTCGGGATCGGCCAGCGACGCGATGATCGGCCCGGGGCGGGACAAACCGCTGCATTCCAGGATCACGCGCTGAAGCGGACCTTCGCCTTCGGGGCGTGGCGCATCCAGCAGCGCGCTCAGGGTGTAGACGAGGTCGCTGCGCAGCGAGCAGCAGACGCAGCCGTTGGCCATCAGCGTCATCGGCACGTTGTCGCTGTCATTGGCGACGATGGCGCCGTCCACGCCGACCTCGCCCGCCTCGTTGACGATCACGCCGGTGTCGCGGGAAGCCGGGTCGCGCAGGTAGTCCACCAGCAGCGTGGTCTTGCCGCTGCCCAGGAAACCGCAAAGCAGGAACAGGTCAACGGCCATGTCAGGCGCCTTCTTCCGCGTTGTCGCAAGGCGAACCCGCGGGCGAGCCGCCGAAGGGCGGGCGTTCACCGTCCGCGTCTTCCGCCCAGCTGTCCTTGACCATCTTGCGCACGTCGGCCAGCAGTTCCGCGGTGTCGTACACCACACCGGACTTGATCGTCGTCTGCAGGCAACGCTTCCATTCCACCTTGGCCGTGTCGTCGTTCAGACGCATGGCGCCGGTGCCGAACAGCAGTTTGAAATCGGTCAGCGGGTTCTGGTCGTGGATCAGCAGGTCTGCGCGCTTTTGCACGTCGATGGACCCGGTGTCGTCATCGATGCCCAGCAGCGCGGCGCTTTGCGAAGTGGCGGCGCGCAGCACTTCGATGGGGTGGAAGCCCGCTTCCTGCAGCAGTTCCAGTTCGCGCACGAAGCCGAAGCCGTATATCTGGAAGATGAAGCCCGAATCGCTGCCCGCGCACACGCGCCCGCCCAGGTTCTTGTATTCGTTGATGAACTGCATCCACAGCCGGTAGTTCTGCTTCCACTCGATCTCGTTGGTGGTGCTCCAGCGGTACCAATAGGCGCCGTGCCCGCCGCGCTGAGGCTGGAAGTATTTCCAGACCGCCTTCCAGGTGTATTCGTCGTGCCAGTCGGCGCGGCGCGCGCGCATCAGGTCGCGGTTGGCGTCATAGATGTTGAAGGTCGGCACGAAGGTGTGGCCGAGTTCCAGGAACTGGTCCATGACCTGGCGCCACTTGGCCGACCCCGGTTGCGCGGCCTGCATGAAGGTCTGGCCGGCCACGGCGAAGCGGTAGTACTCGTCGCTGTAGTTGTAGTCGGTGGGGAAGGACTGCACGATGCGGTCTTCGAACAGCGCTTCGGGCAGGCCGTAATAGTGTTCGGAACTGGTCAGCCCCCACCGCGCGGACTTCAGCGCGTTCACCCGGGTTACCGCCATCTGCGCGTGGTGACAGCCGGACCGCAGCCCCAGTTGCGCGGCTTCGTCCAACGCCGCTTCCATGATGGCGGGCGGCGCGCCGAAGAACTTGATGCCGTCCGCGCCGCGCGCGGCCAGCTTGCGCACCCACTCGCGGCCCTGCTCCGGCGTGTGGATGGTCTTGACGCGGTCGTTCACGGCGGGGAACACCGAATGCACCACCATGCGCGGCGCGGCGATCTTGTTGGCGGCGGACAGTTCGCGCTGTTCCATCGTCCAGCCCAGGCCGCCCATCGCGCCCATCTCGCGCACCGTCGTCACGCCATGCGCCAGCCACAGCTTGTAGATGTAGTCGGCGGGCGGGACGATGCCGCTCATCGCATGGTACGGCGTGCCGATATGCGCGTGCGCGTCCACGAAACCCGGCGTCACGAACTTGCCGTGGCAGTCGATCTCGTGGTCGCCCGGGCCGGGCCGGCGCTTGGGGTCGATGGCCTTGTGCGGCGTGCCCACGTTCACCAGCGCCGTGATCCGGTCGTTTTCGATGACGATGTCCACCGGCCCCCAAGGCGGCGCACCGGTGCCGTCGATGATCGTCGCCCCGCGCAGGATCAACCGCGGAAACGGACCCAGGCCGCGGTCGCGCGGCGCCGGCGCGGACGGCGGATGCCAGCCCTTGGCGGCGTTGACGTCGCGGGATTCCTCGCCGACTTCCGATTGCGAAAACGTGGGATCGCTCATGGCACTTACACCCCCAATGCGTTGTGTTCGATGACGCCGCCCTTCATGATCAGGGCCAGATGTTCGCCCTGCCCCAGCAGGCAGGACAAGTCGCGGTACGGGTTGCCGTCCACCAGCAGCACATCCGCCACGGCGCCCGGCTGGATGCGGCCCAGCTGGCCGACCTGGTTCAGCACTTCGGCCGCGGTCGTGGTGGCGCACTGGATCACTTCCTGCGTGGACAGGACCTCGTTGCGGATGCGGAACTCTTCGCTTTGCAGGCGCTGCGACGGCCCCAGCAGGTCCGACCCGTAGCCGATCTTCACGCCCGCCTTCTTGTAGATTTCCAGCGAATGCAGGCCGGCGGTGCGCACGGTGGCGATTTTCGCCACCGAGTCCGGCGGCAGGCCGTAGTCGGCCCCTTCGTTGGCCAGCGCCTCATAGGTGATGAGCGTAGGCACCACGAACGCGCCCTTCTCGGCCATGAGGCGCGCCACGCGCTCGTCGATCAGGTTGCCGTGTTCGATCGTGCGCACGCCGTTGCGGATGGCGCGCTCGATGGCGTCGGCCGTGTAGGAATGCGCCATCACGTACGTCTGGCGGCTGGCGGCCTCGTCGACGATGACGCGGATCTCTTCTTCCGAATAGCCGAACGAGGCGATGGGGTCGGTGGGGGATGCCACGCCGCCCGACGCCATCATCTTGATCTGGTCGGCGCCCATCTGCAGTTCCTGGCGGACGGCCTTGCGCACATCGTCGATGCCGTCGGCCACGCGGCCGATGTCGCCGGCGCGGAAACAACACCCGCAAAAGCTCATCGGGCGCAGATGGTCGGAACGCGGGCGCGGGTCGCCATGGCCGCCCGTCTGGCTGATGGCGCGGCCGGAAATGAACAGGCGCGGCCCCTTGACCGTGCCTTCGTTCACCGCGCATTTCAGCCCCCAGCCTGCGCCGCCCGCATCGCGCACGGTGGTGAAGCCGCGGCGCAGCATCGCCGCCATGATCGGCACCGCCCGCATCATCACCAGCGCATCCGGCAGCACGCCCTGCGTGCTGAGGTTCAGCTGCGTGGCCAGCACGTGCACGTGCAGGTCGATCAGGCCCGGCATCAGCGTGCGGCCGGCGGCGTCGATCACCTGCGCGGACGCGCTGGACAGGGGCTTGTCCGACACTTCCTTGATGACGCCGTCCTCGACCAGCACATGGTGGCCTTCCAGCAGGTCGGACTGCAAGGGATCAAGCAGGTTCGCGTTTTTGAACAATACGGATGCCATGAAAGTTCCTTGTTGTGGATTCGGGGTCACGACGCCATGGTCTTGATGTAGCGCCGATGGATCAGCCAATTCGAGATCAATGCGATGACCAGCGTGCCGCATACCAGGATGACGGCCAGCGCGGCGCCGAACGGCCAATTCGAGGCACGCGTGATCTGGTCGTACAGGGCGGGCGCCATCATCGTCAGGCCGGAGCCGCCCAGCAACACCGGCGTGGCGTAGGCGTTCATGCACAGGATGAACACCAGCATCGTGCCCGCCGCCACGCCGGGCGCCGCGATCGGCAGCACGATGCGGCGGAACGTCGTGAAGAAGCTTGCGCCCACGTTGCGGGCGGCCTCTTCCACCGACAGGTCCATGCCTTCCAGCACGCTTTGCAGGGTCAGGATCAGATAGGGCATGACGACGGCTGTCGTGCCGATGACGACCGCCGTGGGCGTGTACATCAGGGTCAGCGGGCGGTCGATCAGCCCCACGCCCTGCAGCACCGCGTTCACCACGCCCGCGTTGCCCAGCGCCACCATCCAGCCCGCCGCCCGTACCACGTTGCCCACCATCAGCGGGAACACCAGCAGGATCACGAACAGGCTCTTGTACCGGCTTTGCGTGCGCGCCAGGAAATAGGCAACGGGAAAGCCCAGCACCAGCGCCAGCACGGTGCATAGCGCCGCCACCCACAAGGTCGTGAAGAAGATGTCACGGTAGTAGGGGTCGCCGAAGAACTTGGCGTAGTTTTCGAACGTGAAGGCGGTCTGCATCAATTCCGCCGGGTCGAAATGGTTGAAGCTGTAGCGCGCCAGCTGGAAGATGGGGACCATGATGATCACCAGCACCACCAGCGACGCCGGAAACGCCAGCCCCGGGCCTAGCCAGCGGCTGGGCCGCCCGTCTTGAGTCGCGGTCGTCATGGCGGCCCCTATTGCGTGAAGGCCACGCAGTCTTCGGGCTCGAAGCATGCATAGACGCGCGCGCCCGGCGCGGGCTGGGCGCGGCCCGCGCCGCCATTGACGATCTGGCTGATCATGCGGTTGCCGCCCTCCAGCTGCACGCGGACCTCAAGCACCGGCCCCAGGTACAGCGACGATTCGACCACCCCTGCCAGCGCGTTCGCCCCTTCGGGCTGAGCGGCCAGCCGAACGCGTTCCGGCCGCACGCCCACGTGCGTGGCGCCTGCCCCGCCAGGCGTCGCGATGCGCTGCCCCGTGTCGGTGTGAAACTGGTTGCCGGCGTCCCCGCGTCCCGTGAACACGTTCATCTTGCCCAGGAAGTCGGCCACGAAAAGGTTGGCCGGGCGCTCGTACAGCGTGTCGGGCGCGCCCACCTGCTGCACGATACCGTCGTGCATGATGGCCATGCGGTCGGCGATCGCCAACGCCTCTTCCTGATCATGCGTGACGAACACGGTGGTCAGGCCCAGGCGCTGCTGCAGCGAGCGGATCTCTTCGCGCACTTCCAGCCGCAGCTTGGCGTCCAGGTTCGACAACGGCTCGTCCAGCAGGAACACCTTGGGCTCGATGGCCAGCGCGCGGGCGATCGCCACCCGCTGCTGCTGGCCGCCGGACAACTGGCGCGGGTAGCGGTCGCGCAGTTCGGTCATGCGCACCATGTCCAGCACCCGGCGGATCTTGGCGTCGCGTTCGGCCTTGGGCACCTTGTGCATTTCCAGCCCGAACGCCACGTTCTCGGCCACCGTCATGTGCGGGAACAGCGCGTAGCGCTGGAACACCATGCCGGTATCGCGCTTGTGCACGGGCAACCGGGTCACGTCGGTGTCGCCGATGCGGATGCGGCCCGCGGTAGGCGTGATGAAGCCGGCGATCATGCGCAGCGTGGTCGTCTTGCCGCAGCCGCTGGGGCCCAGGAACGTCACCAGTTCGCCTTCGGCGATTTCCAGTGAAAAGTCGGACACTGCCACCGCCGCGCCGAATTGCTTGCGGATATTCTCGATTGAGACCTTCGCCATGTCTTACACCACCTGACTGAGTTTCACGTAGCGGTCGGTCACAAGCATGATGATCCCCAACAGCAAGATTTGCACCGAAGCCACCGAAGCGATGGTCGGATCAAGATTGAATTCCAGGTACTGCATGATGGCGATCGGCAGCGTGGTGCGTCCCGGCCCCACCAGCGACAGCGACAGCTCCAGGTTTTCGAACGACACCACGAAGCTGAACAGCGCGGCCGCCACGATGGACGGGCGCAGCATCGGCAGGGTCACCCGCATGAAGGCCACCGGGGCGCTGGCGCCCAGGTTGCGCGCGGCTTCCTCGATGGATCCGTCCAGCCCCGCCATGCCGGCCGTGACCAGGCGTACCGTCCAGGGGATCGTCAGGCAGACGTGCGCGATGACCAGGCCGCCGAAGGTGCCGATGATGTCCTGGTCCAGGAATTCTTCGGCGCGCAGGTAGAACAGGTAGATGCCTACGCCCGCGACGATGCCGGGAATCAGCAGCGGCGACAGCAGCAAGGTGTTGATCCCCTTGCTGCCCTGGAAGCGGTAGCGGGCGATGGCCACCGCGGCCAGGACGCCCATCGCCACGCCGATGGCCGCCGCCACCAGCGACACTTGCAGGCTGAACAGGAAGCCGTTGGCAAACGCGGGGTTCTGCCACGCTTTCACGTACCAGGACAGCGTGTAGCCGGACGGGGGGAAGTAAAGGATCGCGTCCTTGAAGAAGCTCAGCCAGACCACCAGCACGATGGGGCAGAGCATGAACGCATACATGAGGACGACGAAGACACGGTGCAGCCACGTTGCCCACGGGATCACGCGAATAGGCTTGATCCGGGCGGCCGCGACGGCCGGGTCCAAAGGAGGCGCGCTATGCAAATCCTGTTTCCTTGTCAGCGAGGTGCCGGCTCGGTTTGAAACTCCTCCGGTGTGAACTCTTCGGTTCGTTCGGTTAACCCAAGCATATCGACGGGTTGCTGCCCGGCTCAACTAGGGATAACCCAACACTCGGACGGACTCGCGGGTAATCCCTGGCGCAGGGGGGTACGCAGGTGCAACCCGCTGCGACAGCACGGCGGCGGCAGGTGCAACCCGGAAGATCAGTACAGACTTGCGCGCCCAGGGCGCTGTGCGGTCAACGCGCCGCTTCCAGCCCGCACAGCGCTTGCAGCACTGCCACCCGGCTTTGCCCCAGTACCATGCCGTGCCAGTCCGGCGCATCGCAATAGAACGCGTCCAGGGTGCCCTGCAATATGTCCCGGCGCAACGCATCATTGGCGTCGGGGTGCGCAAGCAGCCAATTGCGGCCGCGCAACGCCTGCACCATGTCTGGCAAGGGCACCGTGCCGAATTCCAGCGATATGACGGCAGAGCAAGCAGCTGGGCATGCCTCGTGCAACAGCCCACCGACGTACCCCGTCACGTCGGCCGATGCGGAACTGCCCAGGAAAGGCACGGCCAGGTCCGCCCCCCACCACTGCCTGGCCAGCGCCACGCCGGCGGCATCGCGCTTTCCGGCATAGATCTTTTCACCGTGGCCGCGCGGGCCCAGCCCGGTATGCACATCGATCCACGCCACCTGCGTGCGCGCCGTGCCGGCATGCTCGCCAAGGATGCGCCGCAGATTCAGGAGCGATGCCGCCGGGCCGGCGCCCCCGTAGAACAGGCCATCGGGATGGGTATGCTGCCCCGCAGTCACGGCAACCGCGTAGGCCTGCTGCCCCGCCTGGGCCACGTGGCGGGCAAGGTCCTGCTGGTTTGTCCTGGACGGCGGCCACTCCTTGGGCAGCAGCAAGCCGTGTATCCCCGCATACCCGGCATTGACCGGCAACGGTCCGCCATCGAATGGCTGCGCATTGCGGTTCAGGTCGACATTGCCCTCGTCCGTGCGGGCAAGCCATGAAAATCCATGGGGATTGACCGCATGCACCAGCAGCAACGCCACGCCGGCGCGCCGCGCGCGCGCCAGCATGGGCGCATCGTCCAGCAACGCCAGCTGGCAGCCCGAACCGCAGATCCCCTCCACGCCGTGGGTGGCCGAACTCACGATCAAGAGCCGGCAGGCTCGCGGATCCCCGATCAAGGCGACGTCGGTCGCCAGCGCCTCGCCCTGGCGCCCCCGCGCATCGATGCCATAGGATTGGAAGCGCGCGGCCAGCGGCCTGGCGCGTGCCTCGAAGCGGACGCGGGACTCGGCGTAGCTGTGGGAAAAATAGCGCGAGGCCGTCTGCATCATGCCTCCCGGGAATCGATGTCTTGACCCGTTCGGTCGCGTATCCAGAACAGCGCGACCGTGGATATCGCGACCGTCGCCATCAAATACCACGCGGGCGCCATCGGGCTGCCGGTCACATGCAAGAGCCAGGTCAAGAAGAACTGCGCGAACCCGCCGAACACCGAAATCCCCACCCCGTAGACGACGGACATCCCGGTCGCGCGCACCGTTTTCGGGAACAGTTCGGGCAACATCGTGATAAGGGGCGTGGTCTGCAAGGCCAGCAACAGGCCCAGCACCGCGATGACCAGCATCAGGCGGCCCGTGCTTGGCGCGGAAACCAGCCAGTGGAAGCTCGGCAGCAGAACGCCTACGGTGGCGGCGCGCGACCAGAAAATCACCCGCTTGCGCCCCACCCTGTCGGCCAGCATGCCGATGAAGGGCGCGGCCACAAAACCGATGGCGCCCACCACGACACTGGCCGACAACGTGGACGTCGCCGGCAAGCCCAGTTCCCGGTTGGCATAGGCCGGCATGTAGAAGCTGATGATCTGCGTGCTGACCATGCCGCCAATCACCAGCAATATCCCCTTCAGCACGACCACCTTGTGCTCGGCGAACACGCGACGCAGCGGCTGATGGCCCGTTTCGGCACGGCCGGCCTTGTGCCCCAGGCCGGCCGCCACTGGCGCCAGCGTCTCTTCCAGGTTGCGGCGGATGTAGGCACCGACGGGAACGGTCAATATGCCGATCACGAAGGGCAGGCGCCAGCCCCAAGCCCGCATCTGCTCAGGGCTTAACGCTGCGGTCAGAATCACCACCACCAGCGCGCCCAGCATGACGCCCAGGCACTGGCTTCCGAATTGCCAGCTGGAATAAAAGCCCCGCTTCGATGCCGGCGCATGCTCCACCAGCAGCGTGGTCGACACGCCGACTTCGCCGCCTGCGGCAAAGCCCTGGATCAACCGGGCCAGCACCATCATCACCGGCCCCGCCACCCCCATCTGCGCGTAGGTCGGCGCCGCGGCGATCAGCGCACAGCCCACCCCCATCAGCCAAAGCGTCAACGCCATGGCCGCCCGCCTGCCGTGGCGGTCCGCATACGAACCGATCAGCATCCCGCCCACCGGGCGCATCAGGAAACCCACGCCGAAGGTCGCGGTGGTCAGCAGCAACTGGCCATAGCTGGACGCCTCGGGAAAGAACAGCGGCCCGATAACCAGCATCAGGAACGAAAAGACGGTGAAGTCGAAAAACTCCAGCGCATTGCCGATCGTGGTGCCGGCGATAACCCGCCGGCGCATGGACGGTGAATACAGCCCTTGGCCGCCGGCCATCGGCATCGTGACAGTAGACATGCTCCTCCCTCCTTGTTGCGCTGCGCGACGGCAGACACCCGAAGCCCGCGGACGGCGCCCGCAGCGTGGCACGCAATATACGGACGGCATTCGGCCAGGAGAAGCTCACTTTCTCAAGTTTGGATACGTGCGGCTTGCGCTGGCGCCCACCCGGCGTCAAACGTTCGAACGTCTTGACGCGCCGCCGCCCCCTCCTGCGGCGCATCGCGTCAGCGCAGCGCAACATCGGCCTCGCCGGGATGGGGAGCGCGGTTTTTCGCGGTGTCATTCGCCTTTCCGGAATAGGTCCTCGGCGAATTTGGCGCTGCGCAGCATCTTCAAAACGGCGGTCGAATCCGGGACATCCGGCGCGATGTCCCGACGGACCGCATGGGTTCGAAGACCCGTCTGATCGGGGTGAAAATCAGACCAAGCCGTGTTCGTCAGACCGCAGCAGGCGCCCCCGGCCCAGCCGCTTCCAGCCCGCACAGCGCTTGCAGCACCGCCACGCGGCTTTGCCCCAGCACCATGCCGTGCCAGTCGTAGGCGTGGCAGTAGAACGCGTCTTGCGTGGCCTGCAGGATGTCGCGGCGCAAGGCGGGCGACGCGTCCGGATGGGCGCGCAGCCAGTTGCGGCCGCGCAGCGCCAGCACGATGTCGTCGAACGGCACGGTGCCGTATTCCAGCGCCATCAGCGTCGGCGACGATTCGGGGCAGGCCTGGTAGATCAGACCCGCCAGGTGGCCGGTGATGTCGACCGACGCCGACGTGCCCTGGAACGGCACGGCGATGTCCAGGCCCCACCACTGCCGCGCGCGCGCCACTTCGGCCTCGTCGCGGCGGCCCGCATAGATCTTCTCGCCGTGCCCGCGCGGCCCCAGGCCCGTATGCACGTCGATCCAGCCGATATGGGCGTGGCGGCGCGCCTGCGTTTCCAGGATACGCCGCAGATTTACCAGCGACGCCGCCGGCGCGGCCCCGCCGTAGAACAGCCCGTCGGCATGCGTGTACTGGCCGCGCGACACCGCCTGCGCGAACGCGGCTTGCCCGTGCTCGCCGATGTAGCGCGCCACGTCCCGCTGGTTCTCGTCCGACGGCGGCCATTGGTCGGGCAGCAGCAGCGGGTGCAAATCGCCGTAGCCCGGATTGACGGGCAGCGGCGTGCCGCCGAACGGCTGGGCGTTGCGGTTCAGGTCGACGTTGCCCTCGTCCGTGCGGGCGATCCACGAAAAGCCGTAGGGGTTCACCGCATGCACCAGCAGCAGCGCCACGCCCGCTTGCCGCGCGCGCTTTAACATCGGCGCGTCGTCCATCAGCGCGAACTGGCAGCCCGCGCCGCAAAATCCTTCGACCCCATGCGTGGCGGACGTCATGATCAGCAGGCGCTCCGCGTCAGACGCGCCGATCAGCGCCGTATCGGTGGCCAGCGCCTCGCCCTCGCTGCCCATGGCCTCGATCGGCCAGGACTGCACGCCGGCGCCCAGGCGCGCGGCTTCGGCCAAGAAGCGCTCGCGCGATTCGGCGTAGCTGCGGGGGAAGTAGCTCGTACTGCTGGGCATCATGCCTCCTTCGAGTCGATTGCATGGCCGGTGCGGTCCTGGATCCAGAACAGCACCACGGTGGATAGCGCCACGGTCACCATCAAGTACCAGGCGGGCGCCAGCGGGTTGCCGGTGACGTGCAGCAGCCAGGTCACGAAGAACTGCGCGAAGCCGCCGAAGACCGAGATGCCCAGACCATACACGACCGACATCCCCGTCGTGCGCACCGCTTTGGGGAACAGCTCGGGCAGCATCGTGATGGTGGGCGCCATCTGCAGCGCCAGCAAGACGGCCAGCAGCGCGATCACCGTCATCAGCCGGGCCGTGCTGGGCGCCGACACCAGCCATTGGAAGCACGGCAGCAGCGCGCAGATGGTGGCTGCGCGCGACCAGAAGATCACCCGCTTGCGCCCTACCCGGTCAGCCAGCATGCCGACGAACGGCGCGATCGCAAAGCCGATGGCCCCCAGCACGACGCTGGCGAACAGGCCCGACGACGCGGGCAAGCCCAGTTCCTTGCTGGCGTAGGCGGGCATGTAGAAGCCGATGATCTGCGCGCACACCATGCCGCCGATCACCAGCAGGATGCCTTTGACCACCAGCGCCTTGTGATGCGCGAACACCAGGCGCAGCGGCTGGTGGCCGGACGCGGCGCGCCCGGCCTCGGGCGCCTGCGCGGGTTCCAGCGTCTCTTCCAGGTTGCGGCGAATGTAGGCGCCGACGGGCACCGTCAGGATGCCGATCACGAACGGCACGCGCCAGCCCCAGGCCTGCATCTGGTCCTTGGTGAGCGCGGCCGTCAGCAGCGCCACGGTCAGCGCGCCCAGCATCACGCCCAGCGATTGGCTACCGAACTGCCAGCTGGAATAGAAGCCGCGCTTGTCAGCCGGCGCGTGCTCCAGCAGCAGGGTGGTCGACGCGCCCACCTCGCCGCCGGCGGCAAAACCCTGGATCAGCCGGACCAGCACCATCAGCACGGGCCCCATCACGCCCATCTGGGCGTAGGTGGGCGCGGCCGCGATCAGCGCGCAACCCAGCCCCATCAGCCACAAGGTCAGCGTCATGGCCGCGCGCCGGCCATGGCGGTCGGCGTACGAGCCGATCAGCATGCCGCCCACCGGCCGCATCAGGAAACCCACGCCAAAAGTGGCGGTGGTCAGCAGCAGCTGGCCGTAGCTGGAGGCGGCGGGAAAGAACAGCGGCCCGATGATCAGCATCAGGAACGTGAAGACGGTGAAGTCGAAGAATTCCAGCGCGTTGCCGATGGTGGTGCCGGCGATCACACGCCGGCGCATCGTCGACGAATGCAGAGGCTGCCGGCCAGGAGCGGCGGCGATGGCGATAGACATGATTTCCCCTTGATGTCCGTGCCGGGGCGCTGGTCCGTGAAACCGGACGCTATGACGGCCCCGTATGGATGAATATACGGATGGCGCACGATAAGGAAAAGACAGTATTTTTGTTCCAGTGAAACCTTTTCCTGATATGCCAAGCCCGGCTTAGGACGGTTCCGATGTCGGACTCCTCCCATGAACCTGCGCCAATTACGCGCCTTCGTCCTGATCGCCGAACACCGCAGCATCCGCGCCGCGGCGCGCGCCCTGTTCGTCACCCAGCCCGCCGCCACGCGCAGCCTGCGGGAACTGGAACAAAGCGTGGGCGCCGAACTGGTCCGCCGCAGCGCCCGGGGCGTGGAATTGACGACCTACGGCGAGGCGCTGTACAGGCGCGCCGTGCTGATCCTGCAGGAAACGCGCAAAGCGCAGGAAGAGATCGGCCAGATGCGGGACGGCGAAGGCGGTTCGCTGAACCTGGCCATCAGCTCTTCGGCGCTGACGGCGCTGTCCGCCGCGCTGATGGCGTTCCGCGCCCGGATGCCGCGCGTGGCCGTGTCCTTCAACGAGGTGGCGCCGCCGTTCAGCCACGAGCAGCTGGAATCGGGCCGCTACGACCTGCTGGTGCAGACGGAATATGACGGCAACATCGACGACGGCTTTGCGCGCCAGACCTTGTTCACCTTGCCGATGGCGGTAGGCGCGCGGATCGGCCACCCCCTGCGCCGCGCGCGCAGCCTGGCCGACATGCACGACGCGCTGTGGCTGCTGCCCGGCAACATCCAGGCCCCGGCGAACCTGCTGCGGCTGGCATTCGACGCCCACGGCCTGCCGCCGCCGCGCGACATCATCCCCTGCCAGTCCATCGCGATCGCCCTGGCCATCATGGCGGAAAGCGATGCGCTGGGCATCTTCGTGCGGGCCTTGTTCGACCACCAGCTGATGCCGCGGCCGCTGCGCATGCTGCCGTTGGCGCACGAACTGCCCGCCGCTCGCGTGTCCATCCTGACACGAGCCGACTCGCCGCCCACCCCGGCCGCCCAGTGCTTCATTGACTGCTTGATGGCGGCGCGCCCGGGCGCGCCGGCCTAGGGCAACCGGTTATCATGGGCGCCGGGCCAGCCGGTGGCATCCACACCGGCCTGTCGCCCCCACTCTGCGGTCATCATCCATGGCGTTTCCACGACTTCCCTCCCCTCCTACGCTGACCGACACCGTCGCCAAGCGCCTGCTCGCCGAGATCGACGAGGGGCGCGTGCTGCCCGGTGAAAAGCTGCCCACCGAAGCCATGCTGGCGGAACAGTTCGGCGTCAGCCGCACCGTCATCCGCGAAGCGGTGTCGCGGTTGCGGCAGGACGGCATCGTCGAGGCGCGGCAAGGCAGCGGCGTGTTCGTCACGGGTTTGACGGGCAACCGGGCGCTGCGCATCGACGCCGCCGAGCTGAGCTCGCTGGACGCCGTGCTGCACATCGTGGACCTGCGACGCGCGCTGGAAACCGAGATCGCGGCCCAGGCCGCGGCCGTGCGCAAGAAGCGCGACATGACGGAAATCGACCGCGCGCTGGCGGCGATCTCGCAAGCGGTGGCCGACGGCGGCAACGGCGTGAAGGAAGACGTGGCGTTCCACCGCAGCATCGCGCGCGCCACCGGCAACCCGTACTTCCTGACCACGCTGGCCTTTGTCAGCCAGTTCCTGGAAGCCGCCACGCGCGTGACGCGCGGCAACGAAGCCCGCCACGCCAACCTGATGCGCGACGTGATGCAAGAGCACATCGCCATCGTCGAAGCCATCCGCAACCAGGACGTGGAAGGCGCCCGCGAAGCGGCCCGCATCCATATGGTGAACGCGGCCAAGCGGCTGAGCCAGGCACACCGCTAGGCTCGCCGCGGCACCCTCGAACGAAAAGCGCTACCCGAACGCCTTGGTGAAGAAGTCCGGTGTGCCGAAGTTGCCGGACTTCAGCGCGATGCTGACGTCGCCCTGCGCCGCCGGCGTGTAGCCCGCGCACCACGGCACGCCCGGGTCGATCTGTTCGCCGATGGCGATCTGCTCAAGCCCCAGCGCCTGCACCACCGCGCCCGACGTTTCGCCGCCCGCCACGATCAACTGCCGCACGCCGCGTTCGACCAGGCCGACCGCGATACGCGCGATGGCCTCTTCGATCATGGCGCCTGCGCGCGCCGCGCCCAGCGCGCCCTGCGCCGCTTTGACCGCGTCCGGCTGTGCGGTGGAGTAGACCAGCACCGGGCCGTCCTGCATGCGCGGTTCAGCCCAGGCCAGGACTTGCTCGACGATGTCTTCGCCCGCCGCCAGCCGCAACGGATCCAGCGCATAGGCCGGACGGCCGCTGGCGATGAAGGCGGCCACCTGCCCGTTGGTGGCGGTGGAGCAGCTTCCCGCCACGACGGCCTGCAAGCCGGCGGCGCGGGGCTGGCCAGCGGCCCCGGCAGCGGCCAGGCCCCAGTTGCCCGGCAGGCCGATCGCCACGCCGGACCCCGCCGTGACCAGCGGCATTCCGCGCAAGGCCGGCCCCAGCGCCAGCAGATCCTCATTGGACACCGCGTCCACGATGGCGATCTCCACGCCCTCGGCCTGCAAGGCCCGGATGCGCGCGCGGATCGCCTCACTGCCGGCGGCCACCACGGTGTAGTCGATCAAACCGACCTTGCGCGACGTCTGCGCCGCCAGCACGCGGACAAGGTTCGGGTCCGTCATCGGCGTCAACGGATGGTGCTGCATGCCAGATTCGTTCAACAGCACGTCGCCGGCGAACAGGTAGCCCTTGAAGACCGTGCGCTTGTTGTCGGGAAAGGCCGGCGTGGCGATGGTGAAGGCCGCGCCCAGCCGCGTCATCAGCGCGTCGGTCACGGGGCCGATGTTGCCCTGCGGCGTGCTGTCGAACGTGGAGCAGTACTTGAAGTAGATCTGCTCGGCGCCTTGGCGCTGCAGCCATTCCAACGCGGCCAGAGACTGCGCCACGGCTTCGTCCGCGGGCAACGTGCGCGTCTTCAGTGCCACGACCACGGCGTCCGCGTCATCGCGCAACGGCGCGCCAGGGATGCCGATGGTCTGCACCGTGCGCATGCCGGCCCGCACCAGGTTGTTGGCCAGATCGGTGGCACCCGTGAAGTCGTCAGCGATACAGCCCAGTTTGATGCTCATTTGGCCTCCGGCAAGGTGATGCCCGGGAAAATCTTGATGACGGCGCTGTCGTCTTCGCGGCCATGCCCGGCGCTGGACGCCTGCATGAACATCTGGTGCGCGGTGGATGCCAGCGGCAGCGGGAATTTCGTGTGCCGCGCCGTATCCAGCACCAGCCCCAAGTCCTTCACGAAGATGTCCACCGCCGACAGCGGCGTGTAGTCGCCCGCCAGCACATGGGCCATGCGGTTTTCGAACATCCAGCTGTTGCCCGCGCTGTGCGTGATGACCTCGTACAAGGCGTCGGCGTCGACGCCTTCGCGCAGGCCCAGCGCCATCGCTTCGGCGGCGGCCGCGATGTGCACCCCGGCCAACAGCTGGTTGATGATCTTGACCTTGCTGCCCGCGCCGGCGCGGTCGCCCAGGCGATAGACCTTGCCCGCCATCGATTCCAGCACCGCGCCGCAAGCCTCGTACGCCGCGGCGCTGCCCGCCGTCATCATCGTCATCTGGCCCGCGGCGGCCTTGGCCGCCCCGCCTGAGATCGGTGCGTCCAGGTACAGGACGCCCACTTCGGCCAGCCGCGCTTCCAGCGCGACGGACCAGGTGGGATCCACGGTGGAGCACATCACGAACACGGCGCCTGCGCGCAGGGCTGCCGCGATGCCGCCTTCGCCATACAGTACGGATTCGGTCTGCTGGGCGTTGACGACCACGCTGACCACGATGTCGCAGGCGGCGGCCATGTCGGCCAGCGTGGTGCAGGCCACGCCGCCCTGCGCGGCAAACGCCGCGGCGACGTCCGGGCGGATGTCGTAGACGTGCACGTCGTGGCCGGCGCGGCGCAGGCTTTGCGCGATGCCGGCGCCCATCGCGCCCAGGCCGATGACGCCGACGCGGCGGGGAACAATTTGCGTAGGCGTCATGTCAGGTCGTCCGCTTGGTAGGCGCGGATGATGTCCGCAAAATTGTTGTCGCCTTGCAAACCCAGGCGCGTCGCGCGTGTGGTGTCCCAACGGCCAGGCCAGCTGCCCACGATGCGCTCGACGCGTTCGTCGGGTTGCCAGGTGATGCGGTCGGCGACCTCGTCGCCCGCTACCTCGCGCAGCGCCTGCGCCATCTCGGCCACCGTGACGGACACGCCGGGCAAGTTGATCGGCGCGCGGTCGGCCACGGCATCGGCCTGCAGTTCGCAGCCCGCGATCAGCGCCTGGATTGCGCCGCGCGGCGACAGCAGCCACAGGCGTGTATCGGCGCCGACCGGGCAGACGGCGGCTTCGCCGTTCAGGGGCTCGCGGATGATGCCGCTGGCAAACGAGGACGCGGCGGCGTTGGGGCGGCCCGGGCGCACGCTGATCGTCGGCAGGCGCAGCACGCGGCCGTCGACGAAGCCGCGGCGCGTGTAGTCGGCCAGCAGCAGCTCGGCGATGGCCTTCTGGGTGCCGTAGGAAGACTGCGGGTTCAGGGCCGTGTCGTCGCACACGGTCTCGGGCAAGGCGCCGCCGTAGACGGCGACCGAGCTGGTGAAGATCACGCGCGGCTGATGGCCCTGCGCGCGGCAGGTTTCAAGCAAGGCGCGCGAGGCGTCCAGGTTGATGCGCATTCCCAGGTCGAAATCCGCTTCCGCCTGGCCGCTGACGATGGCGGCCAGATGGAAGATGGCGCGCGTGTCGCGGTCGATGGCCTGGCGCAGCACCGCCGGATCCGAGATGTCGCCCTCCAGGGAGCGCACGCGCGGATCGGTCAGCGCGTCCGACTTGACGACGTCCAGCAGGTCGATCCGCGTGATGGGTTGCGGCCCGCTGGCGTCCAGCGTCAGCGTGCCTTGCTCAAGCAGTTTTCGGGCCAGCCGCTGGCCCAGGAATCCGGCGCCGCCGGTGATCAGGATCTTCATGGTGGGAGGCTCAATGGTTGGCAAGATAAGGTTTGGCCCAGCCCAGTCCTGCGGAGGTGCCGGCCTTGGGGCGGTATTCGCAGCCGATCCAGCCGGCGTAGCCCAGCGCGTCGATCCGCTCGAACAGGTAGGGGTAATTCAGTTCGCCCAGGTCGGGCTCGTGCCGGTCGGGCACGCCGGCGATCTGGATGTGGCCGATGCCGGCCATGTCGCGCTGCAGCTTCACGGCGATGTCGCCTTCGACGATCTGACAGTGGTAGCAGTCGAACTGCACCTTCAGGTTGGGCTGGCCGACCTGGGCGCAGATGGCTTGCGCGTCGTCCTGCCGGTTCAGGAAGAAGCCGGGGATGTCGCGCGTGTTGATGGGTTCGATCACGATGGTGATGCCGGCGGACGCGGCCGCGCGCGCCGCAAGCGCCAGATTCGCAAGGTAAACCTCGCGATGCGCCGCGCGGTCCTCGCCCGGGCGGATCAGGCCCGCCATCACATGCAGGCTGCGGTTGCCCAGCTGGGCGGCGTATTCCAGCGCCTGGTCGATGCCGCGCTGGAACTCGCTTTGCCGGCCCGGCAGCGACGCGATGCCGCGTTCGCCGGCGGCCCAATCCCCGGGCGGTGCGTTGAAGAGCGCCTGCGTCAAGCCGTTGTCCTGCAACCTGGCCTTCAAGTCGGCGGCGGCGAATTCATAGGGGAACAGGAATTCGACGCCCGCGAACCCGTCCCCCGCAGCGGCCTGGAAACGGTCCAGGAAGAAGTGTTCGGCGTACATCATCGTCAGGTTGGCGGCTAGGCGCGGCATGGCGGTTCCTTGAAGTCGAAGAGCGGTCGGCGCGTGGCCATCAACGGTTGACCAGCTTGGCCGGCGTGAACCAGACCGCGATGGCGCCGATCACCAGCACGGCGGCCAGCACATACATGCCGGATGCGGTCGAGCTGGTCAGGTCTTTCAGGTAGCCGATCATGTAGGGGCTGGCGAAGCCGGCCAGGTTGCCGACCGAGTTGACGATGGCGATGCCCGCCGCCGCCGCGGTGCCCGACAGGAAGGCGGTCGGCAGCGACCAGAACAGCGGCGCGCAGGTCAGCACGCCGGCCGCGGCGATCGACAGGCAGATCAGCGACACCACGGTGTTGTCGGCGAAGGAGGCCGCCGCGGCGAAACCCACCGCGCCCGCCAGCGCCGGCACGATCAGGTGCCAGCGGCGTTCGCGCCGCTTGTCGGCCGAGTGGCCCAGCAGGTTCATCACGATGATGGCGCAGAGGAACGGGATGGCGCTCAGCAGCCCGATGTTGAAGGCGCCCGTGACGCCCGTCGACTCGATCAGCGTCGGCATCCAGAACGTCAGTCCGTACTGGCCGGCGACGAAGGCGAAATAGATCAGGCACATCCACCACACGCGCTTGTCCGAAAACACGGCGCGCAGCGAGTGCTTCTGCGTGCCCGTCTGCTTCTGGTCCTGCTCGATCTCGCGGGTCAGGATCTGCTTCTCTTCGGCAGTTAGCCACTTGGCGCTGGCGATGCCGTTGTCCAGGTACATCACGGTGACCACCCCGATCGCCAATGCCGGAATCGCTTCGATCAGGAACATCCACTGCCAGCCCTGCAAGCCATGCGTGCCGTGGAAGGCCTCCATGATCCAGCCGGACAGCGGGTTGCCGAAGATGCCGGCCACCGGGATCGCGGACATGAATAGCGCGATGATCTTGGCGCGGCGGTGGGCCGGATACCAGTAGGTCAGGTACAGGATCACGCCCGGATAGAAGCCGGCTTCGGCCAGCCCCAGCAGGAAGCGCAGGATGTAGAAGCCGGTGGGCGTTTCGACGAACATGAACATGCCGGACAGGATGCCCCACGTGATCATGATGCGCGCGATCCAGATCCGCGCGCCCAACCGGTGCATGAGCAGATTGCTGGGCACTTCGAACAGGAAGTAGCCGATGAAGAACACGCCGGCGCCCAGGCCAAACACGGTTTCACTGAAGCCCAGGTCTTGCGACATCTGCAGCTTGGCGAAGCCGACGTTGACGCGGTCCAGGTACGCGATCACGTAGCAGAGCATCAAGAACGGCACCAGGCGCCAGAACACCTTGGCGTAGGCACGGGCGGTCTCGCGGGATTCAGGCTGCGTCGCGGCAGCGGGCGCGGTCGACGCCAATTCCATCGGGGGCATGCAAGTCTCCAGGAGGGTGCGCCGCCGTGTGACGCGCAGCGCGTCCGGGCGGCTTTATACGAATGTCGGGTCAGTAGCGCGCGCCGAAGGTCGCGCGCAGTTCTTCAATCGCGTCAGCGGCAAGCGGCGCCGGCCGGGGAGTGCTCATCAGCCAGAGGCGAGCCGTTTCTTCCAGCTCTTCCAGCGCATAGGACGCCTGCGCGACCGAGCGTTCCCACACCACCGGCCCCAGCCGCTCGAACAGCGCGCCGCGCACCTGCCCCGCCACCGCGGCCACCTCGGCGGCGGCTTGCGGGTCACCGGGACGGCGGTAGCCGATCAACGGGATGCGGCCCACCTTCATGACCTGATACGGGGTGATGGGCGGCAGCACTTCGTCGGGCCGCCAGACGCCGGCGAGCGTCAGCGCGACCAGGTGCGTGGAGTGCGTGTGGATGATGCCGCGCGATTCGGGGCTGGCCCGGTAGATGCCCTGATGCAGCACCAGGGTCTTGGAAGGCTTGGCGCCCGAGACCCATTGGCCGTCGAGATCGACCTTGGCCAGTTCGGCCGGATCCAGCCGGCCCAGGCAGGCGTCGGTGGGCGTGATCAGCCAGCCGTCGTCCAGGCGGGCGCTGATGTTGCCGGCGGCGCCCACGGTGTAGCCGCGGTGGTACAGGCTGGCGCCGACGGTGCAGATCTCTTCGCGGACGCGGGATTCTTCAGTCATGGAACGCCCCTGGCAAGCCGGGGCGGGACCGCAAGAAAACCCGCGGCACATCGGGAGGGAAAATCGGCGTCGCAACCAGCATGGTGACCTGTCTCTTGTGTAGAAGTTATCGGGTCATCATACAAATTATGGCTTTTGAACAGCTACCGGGTAAACCCGTATCCAATCAAAAAAGGCGGACGCTTGCGGGTGACGCCCGCGACCGACCGCCGGCCTCACCTGCGGGACGCGCTGGCGTCACTCCAGCACGCGCCCCTTCGTTTCGGGCAGCAGCAACGCCGTCACGATCACCACGGCGTAGGCCCCGGTTGCGAATGCCCCGATCGCCCAGCCCAGGCCGTGCGTCTGGCTCAAGAACCCCACCAGGCTGGGGAACAGCGCACCGATGCCGCGGCCGAAGTTGTACGCGAACCCCTGCCCCGACGCGCGCACGCCGGACGGGAACAGTTCGGTCAGATAGGCGCCGATGCCGCTGAAGATGCCGGACGCGGCAAAGCCCAGCGGAAAGCCCAGGAACAGCATCTGGCCGTCGGTCAGCGGCAACTGCGTGTAGACGTAGACGCTGACCGTGGACAGCACCGAGAAAATCAGCAGGTTGGCGCGGCGACCCATGCGGTCGGCCAGATAGGCGCCGGCGATGTATCCGCAGAACGACCCGAAGATGATGACCATCAGGTAGCCGCCCGTGTTCAGCACGGACAGTTGGCGCTCGACCTTCAGGTAGGTCGGCAGCCACGTGGTGATGGCGTAGTAGCCGCCCTGCACCCCGGTGCACAGCACGGCGGTGATGACCGTGGTTTTCAACAGCGCGGGCGAGAAGATCGTCCAGAACGACGCGCGGGCCTCGCCGGCCTGCACCTTGGCCTGGGCGCGCTGGAACACCTCGGGCTCGGGCACGTTCTTGCGGATGTACAGCACCAGGAAGGCCGGCAGCACGCCGACCCAGAACAGGCTGCGCCAGGCCCATTCGGCGGGCAGGACAGAGAACGCGACCGTATACAGGATGGCCGCGACGCCCCACCCGACCGCCCAGCCGCTTTGCACGGTGCCCACCGCCTTGCCGCGATGTTCGGCCCGCACGATTTCGCCCATCAACACCGAGCCCACGGCCCACTCGCCGCCAAAGCCCAGGCCCTGCAAGGCCCGCAGTACGAACAACTGCTCGAAGTTCTGCGCGAACCCGATCGCCACCGTGCAAGCCGAGAACCACAGGATCGTGTATTGCAGCACGCGCACGCGGCCATACCGGTCGGCGAGGATGCCCGCCAGCCATCCGCCGATGGCGGAAAACAGCAGCGTGACGGTGCCAAGCATGCCGGCCTGGCCCTTGTCGATGCCCCATAACGTCATCAGCGTGGCGATCACGAAGGTGAACACCATGAAGTCCAGGGCGTCGATGGCCCAGCCTCCGAACGCGGCGACGAAGGTGCGCCGTTCCGTCTTGTTCAGCTCTCTATACCATTGCATGGCTTGCCTCTTGGTGATTGGCGGTCAGGGGATTACAGCGCTGGCGAGAAACCGTAAAGGCGTTCGGGGTTGTCGACCAGGATGCGTCGGCGCAGCGCGGCGTCCGGCGCCCACAGCGCCAGCTGGTTGCGCAGGCGGCCCGTGTTGACCATGCGCGTCTGATGCACGTGCGGCCAGTCGCTGCCCCACAGCATGCGGTCCGGCGCCGTCTGGATCAGCGCCTGCGCCCAGGGCGTCACGTCGCTGAAATCGTCGAAGCGGTCGCTGATGCGATAGGCGCCCGACAGCTTGACCCACCAGCCATGGTCCCGGACCAGATGCTGCAAGGCCTGGAAGCCCGCACTGTCCACGCCTTCGGCGACCGGCATGTGGCCCATGTGGTCCACCACGCCCGGCACCGGCAGCTTGCGCATGCGCGGCAACAGCTCGGGCAGCTGGCGCGCGTCCATCAGGAACTGCATGTGCCAGCCCAGGCCGGCGATGCGATGCGCCAGCGTCTCCATCGCGTCAAAGCCGATGCCGCCGCCGAACAGCACATTGATGCGCAAGCCACGCACGCCGGCCGCATGCATGTCCGCCAGCTCGCTGTCCGTCACGGTGGGCGCCACCACGCCGATGCCGCGCAACTGGTCGGGATGGCGGCGCAGCACCTCCAGCATGTAGCGGTTGTCGGTGCCGTAGACGCTGATCTGCACCAGCACGCCGCGCGACATGCCGGTCTGCTTCAGCATGCCCAGATAAGCGGACTCGGGGGCCGGCGGCGGCGTGTAGGTGCGCTCCGGCACCAAAGGATAGGCCGCGGCGTCCGCGGCCACGACATGCGCGTGTGTATCGCACGCGCCGGGCGGCGCCTCAAAAGCCGCCGCGTCCATCTCTGGCAGCGGCGCCAGGCACAGGGGCGGTTCTTGCGAGGAAGAATCGGAAAGGGTCGGACGCATGCGGGGGGCTCCCAGAAAGGAATCAAACCGTAGGAGGGATCAATTTACCGTGATGCCGGCATCCTTGATCAAGGTCGCGAAATTCGGCACATCGCGGGCGATCAACGCCTGGAACGCGGCTGCGCCCTGCTCTTTCTCGGCCGGCGCCTGGGCGGCCAGCTTGTTCAGCGACTCGCGCACGCCCGGGCTCTTCAACGCCGCGGCCAAGGCCTGCTCCAGCCGCGCGATCACGGCGGGCGGCGTGCCCGCGGGCGCGGCGATGCCGTTCCATACGCTCATGTTGAAGTCCGGCACACCCGCCTCGGCAAACGTCGGTACGTCGGGAATCTGCGGCAGGCGGGTGGCGGACGCCACTGCCAGCGCCGTGACGCGCTTGCCTTCATGGATGGGGATCATCGTGACGGTCTGGTCGATCACCGCATCCACCGTGCCCGCCATCAGATCGGCGATCGCCGGGCCTGCGCCCCGGTAGGGGATCTGCATCCCTTGCGTATGGGTCACGTGCATGAAGTAGGCCGCGGCGATATGGCTGGTGGAGCCGGATCCCGCATTGCCGAAGTTCACGTCCGCGCCGTTCTTCTTCAAGCGCGCGACGAAGTCCGGCAACGTGGCGATGCCGCTTTTCTTGCTGACGGACAGCACCATCGGCACGGTCGCCACCAGCCCGACCGCGCTCATGTCGCGCCGCGGATCGAACTTGCTCTTGGGGTACAGCGACGGCGCGATGGCCAGCGACCCCATGTTGCCAAAGGTGATCGTGTAGCCGTCCGGCGCGGCGCGCGTCACGCGCTGGTTGCCGATCATCGTGCCGCCGCCGCCCAGGTTTTCCACAACCACGGTCTGGCCCAGGTTCTCGCCCATGGCCTGGGCCACGATGCGGGCCAGGCCGTCGGTGGAACCTCCCGCCGCGTACGGCACCACCATCGAGATGGCGCGCGTGGGATAGTCTTGCGCGGACGCGTTGGCGCCAAGCGCGATCAGGCCGGCGCCCAGGGTCGCCAGAAAAGTCTTCTTCATGTTTTGCTCCTCGCTGTTTCTGCCGGCGACAGCCGGCCCTCCGCCTAGTCCTGGCGGTTGTTGTGATGCAGGTTGAAAAGGCGGCGCGGCCACGGCCGCGCCGGTGCCGAAGGGCCTAGCCTTTCTTGGCGGCCAGCTCCACGCCGGCCAGTTGCTCGGACAGGCGCGCCACGGCGGTGTGGTCCTGTCCCTTGCCCAGGGTCTTGCCCGCAGACGCCCACAGTTCGCGGCACAGCGACGCGAACGGCGTGGGCGTGCCGGTATCGGTGGCGATGCCCAGCGCAATGCCCAGGTCCTTGACCATCAGGTCCAGGCCGAAGCCCGAATTGAACTCGCGCGACAGCACGAATTGCTTGAACTTCTTCTGCGTGGAATTGTTCATGCCCGTCGACGCGTTCAACACGTCCACGATCACGTTGGGGTCCAGGCCGAACTGCTGGCCGATCAGCATCGCTTCGACGCCGATCAAGAAGCCGCCCGCCGACACCAGGTTGTTCAGCGCCTTCATGGCATGGGCGCTGCCCACGTCGCCCACGGCGGTGATCGACGTGCCCATCGCCGACAGCGCCGGGCGCACGCGTTCCAGCGTGGCGGCGGGCCCGCCGAACATGATCGCGAGTTCACCGGTGCGCGCGCGCGGCACCCCGCCCGACACGGGCGCGTCCACCATCTGGCCGCCCGCGGCGGCCACCGCCTGAGCCAGCCGCTGCGTGTGCGCCGGCACGCCGGAGCTCATCTCCACCACGACGCTGCCCGGCCGCAGGCCGGCCAGCACGCCTTGTTCGCCGGACAGTACCTGTTCCACGATAGCGCTGGTGGGCAGCATCGTGAAGACGATGTCGGATTGCGCCGCCAGCGCGGCGCAGGTGGCGGTGGCCTGGCCGCCCACTTCCTTGGCGAACTTGTCCGCCTGGCCCGGCACGGCGTCGAACACCGCCACCGCATAACCCGCCTGCACCAAGCGCGCCGCCATCGGCCAGCCCATGCTGCCGATGCCGACCACACCCACGCGTTCTTGCGGCGCGCTCATGCTTGCGGCTCCTTGAAGGCGCCGGCTTCTTCCAGCACCTGGTTGGCTACCTTGAAGGCGTCCAGGCCGGCGGGGATGCCGCAATACACGGTGGCTTGCAGCAGGATCTCCTTGATCTCTTCGACGGTCACGCCGTTGTTCAGCGCGCCTTTGACGTGCAGCTTGATCTCGGCCGGACGGTTCAGCGCCGTCAGCATGGCCAGGTTCAGCATGCTGCGCGTCTTCTTCTCCAGGCCCGGTCGGCCCCAGGTGTAGCCCCAGCACCACTCGGTCGTGATGTGCTGGAAGGCCATCATGAAGTCGTTGGCGCGGGCCAGCGAACCGTCCACGTATTCGGTGCCCAGCACTTCGCGGCGCAGGGTCAGGCCTTGGTCGAACAGGGCTTGGGTTTCGGATTTGATGTCTGCCATGGGTTCCTCGTTTGATGATGGTGACGGGCGTCGAACCGGCTTGTGCTCGGTCTGTTTTGTCTGATTGTCAGTCAATTTTTGCCCGATCGTCAATAGTCTGATTGTCAGACAATATGCTTGACTGCTTAAAAAATGAGCACAATAATGCGGCAACGCGCCGGGCTGGCTGCCGTGCGCCCATACCCACAAAAAGCCAGGAGACAAGCATGAAAAACAACCCCAAGCAGGCCGTGCGCCACGGGCGCCGGGAATTTGTCGCTGGACTGGGTGCGGCCGCGCTGGCGGCCACCCTGCCCGGCCGCGCACTGGCTGCCCCGGCCGACATCAATGTCGGCGTGATCCTGCCGCTGTCCGGCGCCAACGCGCAGTTCGGCATCAATTCCCGGCAGGGCCTGGAACTGGCCGCGGACGAGATCAACGCGGCGGGCGGCATCAAGTCGCTGGGCGGCGCCAAGCTCAAGCTGATCATCGCCGACGCCACCTCGCAGCCCACCACCGCCGCCACCGTGGCGCAGCGCCTGATCACGCAGAACCGCTGCGTGGCGCTGATCGGCGCCTACGCCTCGTCGCTGACGCTGGCCGTGTCCGAAGTGACCGAACGCCGCGGCATCCCGCTGTTGACCATGTCGTTCTCCGACGTGCTGACCGAACGCGGCTTCAAGCACATCTTCCAGGTGGTGTCCAAAGGCTCGGTATTGGGCCGCGCGCAGTACGACTATGCGGCGTCCGTCGTGGCGGGCGCGTCCGCCATCAAGAAGATCGCGCTGCTGTACGAAGACACGGCCTACGGCACGTCGCAAGCCGTGGGCGTGCGCAACGCGGCCAAGGCGGCCGGCGCCCAGATCGTGCTGGATGAGGCCTATCCGCTGGGCATCACCGACGTCACGCCGCTGATCAGCAAGCTGCGCGCGTCCGACGCCCAGATCGTGTTCCCGATCTCCTACCTGAACGACAGCCTGCTGATCATCCGCGTGATGCGCCAGCAGCGGCTGACGGTGCCGGTCGTGGGCGGCGCGGCGGGCTACGTGATCCCCGATTTCGCCAAGGCGCTGGGCCAATACTCGCAGGCCGTGCTGTCGATCGCGCCGGCCAACTACGACCAGGCGCCGGAATACACCGAGCGCTACCGCAAGCGCTTCGGCACCTTCATGCCGCACGAGGCCCTGGAACATGCGGTCTGCGCCGGCGTGCTGGCCGCGGCCCTGGAAGTGGCGGCGTCCGACAAGCCCGAGGCGGTATCGAAGGCGCTGCGCGCCCGGAAGTACAGCGAAGGCTGGGCCGGCGTGATGTCGGGCGGCGGCGTGCATTTCGACGCCAACGGGCTGAACACCCTGGCGCAACCCATCATGGTCCAGTGGCAGAACAACGAACTGGTCTCGGTGTGGCCGCAGGCGCTGGCCAAGGGCCGCGTCATCACCGCCAGCTGAGCGCGCGGCGCGAACCGGAGGACTGTCATGCAATTCTTGCAGGCGCTGGTGGACGGCATTCTGCTGGGCGGCGTATACGCGGTCATCTCGATCGGGCTCACGCTCGTCTTCGGGGTGGTCTCCATCGTCAACTTCGCCCAGGCCGAATTCCTGATGGTAGGCATGTTCGTCGCGTACTTCGCCTGGAAGCTGCTGGGGCTGGACCCGCTGGTGGGGTCGCTGCTGTCGTTCGCCGTGGCCTTCGTGCTGGGCGTGCTGACGCAGAAGTTCCTGATCAACCGGGTGCTGAAGGCGCCGGCGGTGGCGCAGATCTTCCTGACGGTGGGCCTGCTCATCGTCATGGAGAACCTGGCCCTGATCCTGTTCGGATCGGCGTTCCGCTCGGTGCAGACGTCCTATCAGATGACCGCGCTGGCGGTCGGCCCGATCCTCCTCAGCGCGCCTTACCTGCTGGCCTTCACGGTGGCTGCGGTGGCCGGGTTGACGCTGTGGTGGGTGCTGAAGAAAACCTGGTGGGGCATGGCGGTGCGCGCGACCGCGCAGGACCCGATGGCCGCCCGGCTGTCCGGCATCTCCACCCACCGCGTGCACCAGCTGGCCTTCGGGCTGGGCGTGGGCCTGACCGCGTTGGGCGGCGGCATCATCCTGCCCTACCTCACGGCGTCCACCACCGTCGGCGCGCAGTTCAGCGTGCTGATGTTCACGGCGGTGGTGCTGGGCGGGCTGGGCAGCGTGATGGGCGCGGTGGTGGGCGGGGTCGCGGTCGGCGTGATCCAGTCGCTGTCCTCGCTCGTGCTGCCCATGCAGCTGCAGAACCTGGTGCTGTTCGCCATCTTCATCCTTGTCCTGGCCGTGCGCCCGGAAGGACTTCTGAAAAGGGCTGCCTGATGGCCATGACTCGACAATCCCTGCCGTGGGCCGTGCTGTTCGCCATCGCGCTGGCCGCCCCGTGGCTGATGGAAGACCAGGGCTACGGCATCCGCGTCCTGACGCTGGTGCTGCTGTTCGCCGCGATGGGCCAGTCCTGGAACATCGTGGGCGGCCTGGCCAACCAGATATCGCTGGGGCATGCGGCGTTCTTCGGCCTGGGCGCCTACACCTCGACCCTGCTGCTGCTGCGCTACGGCATTTCCCCCTGGCTGGGCATCGTGGCGGCGATGGCGGTGGCGGGCGTCGCGGGCGCGCTGCTCAGCCTGCCCACCATGCGGTTGCGCGGCCACTACTTCGCGTTGGCCACGCTGGCGTTCGGCGAAGTGCTGCGCGCCATCGCCAACACCTGGGCATCGGTCACCGGCGGGCCGGTCGGCCTGTCCATCCCGTTCTCTGAAGGGTTCGCGCAGATGCAGTTCAAGTCCAGCATCCCGTACTACTACCTGATGCTGGGCGCCGCGCTGGTCACCTCGGTCGTCTTCGCGCTGATCAGCCATTCACGCCTGGGCTACCGCCTGCGCGCCGTGAAGGCCAACCCGCAGGCCGCGGAAGTCATCGGCGTGAACACCGCGCAGACGCGCATCCTGGCCGCCGTGGTATCGGCCGCGCTGATGGGCGCCTGCGGCACGCTGTACGCGCAATTCATCTACTTCTTCGATCCGGACACCGTGTTCTCGCTGGTGGGCATCTCGGTGCGCGTGGCGCTGATCTGCATCATCGGCGGCGTGGGCACCGTGGCGGGCCCGCTGATCGGCGCGCTGGTCATCATCCCGCTGGAAGAAGTGTTCAACGACTGGCTGTCGGGCCACACCGCCGGCGTGTCCCAGCTGGCCTTCGGGCTGATCCTGATCGCCATCATCCTGATCGAGCCGCGCGGGCTGTCGGCGCTGTGGACGCGGCTACGCAATCTGACGCGGGGCCAGCATGCCTGACATCCTGAAAGTCTCGAACGTGCAGCGCCGCTTCGGCGGCCTGAAAGCCGTGGACGACGTGTCGTTCAGCGTGGCCCGCGGCGACATCCTGGGCCTGATCGGCCCCAACGGCGCGGGCAAGACCACGCTGTTCAACCTGCTGGTGGGCCTGTACGCCAGCCAGGGCGGCCGCATCGAGCTGGACGGCGAGGACGTCTGCGGCCTGCGCCCCCATCAGATCGCGGCGCGCGGCATGACCAAGACGTTTCAGAACGTGGCGCTGTTTCCTGAAATGACCGTGCTGGACAACGTGCTGGTGGGCGGCCTGCTGCGCCACGACGTGCCGCGCGCCCGCCAGGTGGCCCGCAGCAACCTGGACCGTGTCGGTCTGTCCGCCATCGCCGCCAAGCCGGCCGGCGAGCTGTCTTTTCCCGAGCAGGCCCGCGTGGAACTGGCCCGCGCGCTGTGCACCGCCCCCAAGGTCTTCCTGCTGGACGAGGTGATGGCGGCGCTGAACGAGTCCGAAATGGACGCGCTGATGGATCTGATCCGCACGCTGCGCGACGAGGCCGGCATCACATTCATCGTGGTCGAGCATCACATGCGCGCCATCATGCGGCTGTGCAACCGCATCCTGGTGCTGTCCTTCGGCCAGAAGATCGCCGAGGGCAGCCCCGCCGACATCGCCTCCGACCCGACGGTGATCGAGGTCTACCTGGGCAAATCGGTAGAACAGGCGGAGGTGGCGGCATGAGCCTGCTTCGGATCCAGGGGCTGACCGCCTCCTACGACCGCAGCCCGGTGCTGCACGAGGTTTCGCTGGATGTGCCCGAAGGCGGCTTCATCGCGGTCGTCGGCGCCAACACGGCGGGCAAAAGCACGCTGCTGCGCTGCATCTCGGGACTGCTGGACAAGGTCAGCGGCAGCATCTCCTTCGACGGCCGAGAAATCCTGCGCCTGCCGCCGCACCGCATCCCGGAACTGGGCATCGCCCACGTCCCCGAAGGCCGCCATGTCTTCCCGGAAATGACCGTGGAGGAAAACCTGGCCCTTGGCGGCTACACCCGCCGCCAGGACGCGGCCGGGCTCAAGCGCAGTTGCGACCGCGTCTACGCGCTGTTCCCCCGGCTGCGTGAACGGCGCCGGCAGCAGGCCGGCACGCTGTCCGGCGGCGAACAGCAGATGGTGGCGTTCGGGCGCGCGCTGATGCTGGAACCCCGCCTGCTGCTGCTGGACGAGCCCAGCCACGGCCTGGCGCCCAAGATCGTCGAAGCAATGCACCAGGCCATGATCGACATCCACCGAGGCGGCCTGACCATCCTGCTGGTGGAGCAGAACACCCGGCTGGCCCTGTCGGTGGCCGAACACGCCTACGTGCTGCAATCCGGGACGATGGTGCTGTCCGGCCCCAGCGGCGCGCTGCTGGAAGACAGCCGCGTGCGCGCCGCCTACCTCGGGTTATAGCCATGGCCCGCCGGCGGGATATATTGCGTCTTTACGTTGAACCGGCGGTTCGCCGCAGCCGGGCCAAAAGCCCCCGCTGCCGCTCGCGCCCGCCGATACGCTAAGCGAGAGACAGCCATGCCCACCCCCACCGGCGCAGTATTCGAAAAACCGACCACCTTGCGCACCCGCGTCGAGGAATTCCTGCGCACGTCCATCATGGACGGGCGCATCAAGGGCGGCGAACGCCTGCGCGAGGCCGAGCTGTGCGAACAGCTGAGCATCAGCCGCAGCACGCTGCGCGAGGCGCTGCGCACGCTGGAAGCCGAACGCCTGATCTCAATCGAGCCGCACCGCGGCCCGACGGTGGTACGCATCACCGAAAAGGCCGCCCGCGACCTGTATTCGCTGCGCGCCCTGCTGGAAGGCTTCGCCGCGCATGAATTCGCGCGGCTGGCCAGCGACCCGGACGTCGAACGCCTGCGCAGGGCCGTGGACGCGCTGCACCGCCAGGCCAAGGGCAGCAACAAATCGGCATTGCTGGCGGCCAAGCGCGATTTCTACGACGTGCTGCTGTCAGGCTGTGACAACGATCTGATCAAGGACATGCTGCCCGGCCTGCTGTCGCGCATCAACCTGCTGCGCGCCACCTCGTTCGCACGCGCCGACCGGCTGCCGGAAAGCATGGCCGAAATCGACCACATCTTCGAGCGCATCCAGGCTCGGGATCCACAAGGCGCCCAAGCGGCCGCACAGAGCCATATCGTGAACGCGGAACGCACCGCGCTCGAAGTGCTCAGGCGCCAACAAGAGGAGGCATCCACCAGTGAAGGCGATCGTCCAGGAACTGAGGGCCGCGGCGGCCCTGGCGCAGCAGGATAGCGAATTCATCTCCGCAGCCAGGGGCCTGCCGTGCGCCATCTGGCTGCAAGCCGGCGCGGATCCGGAAGACCGGATCCCCGCCTGGGCCGGGCAGCCCGCTGCCCCGTCGCAATGCCTCGTCGTGAGCGCCCCGCCGGACACCTGGCGCAAACTGCTGGCCCCCGCCCCGCCTCCGGGCTACCACTCCTTTACCGCCGCCCACCGCCAGGCCCACGGCCTGCGCGTAAAGGGCGACGCCCTGGCCATCGCCCAGGCCCTGCATCCCCTGGAACGGCTGTTCGAGATCCTGCGCGGACAGCTTCACGCCGCGCCCGCCTTGCTGGAGCGCAGCGCCATCGCCGGCCACTACGCCACCCTGGACCTGGGCACGGCGTCCACGTCCCTCTACATTGAAACCAGCGGCCTGGCCGACGGCCCGCCGCTCTTGATGCTGCACACGGCCGGCGCCGATTCGCGCCAGTACCACGCGCTGATGACGGACCCTGGCCTGCGACGCCAATGGCGCATGATCGCCTTCGACATGCCCGGCCACGGCCGCAGCATGCCGCTGCCGGGCCAGGCCTGGACCGAAGCGGGCCTGACCCGCGAGGCCTATCTGCGGACCTGCATCGCCGTCATCCGCCAGGTGGCCGGCGCCCCCGCCGTCCTGCTGGGCTGTTCGATGGGCGCCGCGATGGCGCTGGTTGCTGCCGCCCGCAGCCCGGACGACGTGGCGGGCGTGGTGGCGCTGGAAGCGCCATGGAAAGCCACGGGCCGGCGCACGCCGATGCTGTGCCATCCGCAGGTCAACCAGGCGGCGCACAACCCCGCCTATGTGCGCGGGCTGATGGGCCCCGCGGCCACGCTGGAAGCGCGTCGCGACGCCGCGTGGATCTACGCGCAGGGCGGCTTCAACGTCTACGCCAACGACCTGTGGTTCTACAGCGAAGACTTCGACGCCGCCGAGCACCTGGCCGGCCTGGACGCCCGCCGTTTCGGCGTGTCGCTCCTGACCGGCGCCTACGACTACTCCGCCAGCCCGGAGGACAGCGGCCGCGTCGCCGCGCGCATCCCGGGCGCGCGCTTCACCGTCATGCCCGAGCTGGGCCACTTCCCGATGGTGGAGAACCCCCAGCGCCTGCTGGAGTACCTGAGGCCCGAACTCGACCACATCCGAACCGTCCGAGGAATCGCATGACGCTGCCCAACCACGAAGTCTATGCCTTGCGCTACGCCACCGTCGCCCGCCGCCGCGGCCAGAACTTCATCACGCCGCCGGACCCGCACGACGGCCCCATGCCGATGGACTATTTCGTCTGGGCCATCCGCCACGGCGCGCGCGTCTGGCTGGTCGATACCGGCTTCAACGAGGCGGCCGCCCGCGCGCGCGGCCGCGAGTTCCTGCGTTGCCCCATCGATGCGTTGAAGACGCTGGGCATCGCCCCCGATGACGTCCAGGACGTCATCGTCACCCATCTGCACTACGACCACGCCGGCAACATCCGCAAGCTGCCGCACGCCCGGCTGCACCTGCAGGAAAGCGAACTGCACTACGCCTGCGGCTGCAACATGCGCTTTGACATGCTGCGCCACGCCTACGCGGTGGAAGACGTGGTCGACGTGGTGCGCGGCGTCTACGACAAGCGGGTGGCCTTCTATCACGGCCACGACGAGCTTGCGCCGGGCCTGCAGCTGCTGCACATCGGCGGACACACGCAAGGCCTGCAAGCGGTGCGCGTGCATACGGCCCGCGGCTGGATCGTGCTGGCCTCCGACGCCAGCCACTACTACGACAACATGGGGCTGGACGCGCCGTTCCCCATCGTGCTGAATGTGGCCGACATGCTGGCGGGCTATGAAACGCTGCAACAGCATGCCGAATCGCCGGACCACATCGTGCCGGGCCACGACCCGCTGGTGCGTAGCCGGTATCCCGCGTTCCGCAACGGCGACACCGAGGTCGTGGCGCTGCACCTGCCCGGCATCCCCGGACAATGAAAAACGCCGCCCCGGCCATGCCGGGGCGGCGCATTCAGCATGACGCGGTGCCGCGTTCAGTCGTAGCGGAACGTGGCGGTCAACATGGCGGAACGGCCAGGCGCCACGTAGCTGAACAGGCCCACGTGCGAGGCTTCGTAGATCGTCTCGTCGGTCAGGTTGTTCAGGTTCAGCTGCAGGCCGAAGTTCTTGTTGAACTGGTAGGCCGCCATCGCGTCGTAGCGCCAGTAGGACGGCAGCTGGTAGACGTTGGCATCATCCACGTAGCGCTTGCCGGTGTAGGTGGCGCCCGCCCCCAGCGTCAGCTCGGGGATGAACTTGTAGGTGGTCCACAGGCTGGCGCTCTGGCGGGCGATGAACTTCATCTGGTTGCCGCTGAAGTCCGAACCGCCGCTTTGGTAGCGGGTGACTTTGGGATCCATGTAGCTGTAGCCCGCCCACACCTGCCACTTCTGCGTGATGGAGCCCGCCGCGCTCAGTTCGATGCCGCGCACGCGGTTGCTGCCCGCCAGCGTGACGTCGCCCGTCAGCGGATCGGCCGAACGCGCATCGGTCTTGCGGGTTTCGAAGATCGCGGCCGTCAACGACAGGCGTTCGTCGAACAAGTCCCACTTGGTGCCCAGTTCGATGCTGCGGCTCTTCTCGGGCGCCAATGCCGCGGTGCCCGCGGTCAGACGGCCGCCTGCAGCGCCGTCGGCGCCGCCGGACTGCGCCGCCGTTTCGCCCGACGGGTTGGACGAGGTGCCGTACGACACGTAGATGCTGCCGTTGGGCGCAGGCTTGTAGACCAGGCCCAGCTGGTAGTTCCACATGTTGTCCGTGCGCTCGACGTCGCCGCTGGAGACGCGGTAGTTGTCATAGCGCAGGCCCAGGTTGGTTTCCCACTGTTCGCTGAACTTGATCGTGTCGAACAGGTAAGCCGCGCGGGTCGTGGTCTTGGCCGCGTCGTATGCCGGCCCCCAGCTCAGGCTGCCGGTGTAGGCCTGATGCGGGTTCGGGTTGTACAGGTCGTCCCGCAGCGTGCGGTCGAAGCCGCCCGTCGGGATGCCGTCGCGCTTGATGATCTTTTCGTGGCTGTATTCCAGGCCGGCCGCGTAGCTGTGGCGCAGCGTGCCCGTCGTGAATTCGCCGAACAGGTCGGTCTGGTTCACGAAAGACCGGTTGGTCTGGTGCAGGGTGCGCAGCGCCTTGCTGATCTGCAGCCCGGGCGCCTCGGTCGAGCACGGCGACACGCCATAGGCCGGATTCGGGCGGCCGCCGACACGGGCCGCGCAATTGTCGAACGACGGGCGCGTCATGACGTATTCGTTGCGGGACTCGCTGTAACGCGTGCCGTTGCGCAGCTTCAGCTTGTCGCTGAACTTGTGCTCGACCATCAGCGTGCCCATGTCGGCCTGGTTCTCGCGGTAATCGCGCCCGACCAGACCGTAGTAGTTGTCGCGGTCCACGCGCGGCGGCGTCACGCGGCCGGGGCGGGACTCGTTCTTGAACGGGATGCCCAGGTCGGGCGTGTCGTCGTTCTGCAGGTGGTAGTAGCTAAGCGTGACTTGGGTCGGCGTGCCCAGGCCCCAGGCCATCGACGGCGCGACGCCCCAGCGGTCGGTCTCGACGTTGTCGCGGCCCGGAATGTCGCCGCCTTGCTTCATGAAGTTCAGTCGGAACGCCGAGCTTTCGCTGAACGCCCAGTTGCCGTCACCGGTCAGGCGCCAGTTCTCGTCGGTGCCGACACCGACAGTGCCTTCGACGAAATCTTCAAGCTTCGGGCTCTTGCTGACCAGGTTGATGCTGCCCCCCGTGGAGCCGCGGCCGGAATAGGCCGAGCTCGGTCCCTTCAGGATCTCGACGGATTCCAGGTTGAAGGTTTCGTGAGAGAACCGGCCCAGGTCGCGCATGCCGTCGACCATCATGTCGGTGCTGGCCTCGTAGCCGCGGATGAACGGACGGTCGCCCGTCGGTGTACCGCCTTCGCCCGCGCCGAAGGTGATGCCCGGCGCCGTGCGCAAGACGTCCATCAGGGACGTCGACGCGCGGTCGCGCATCAGCTGTTCGGTGATCACCGTGACGGAACGCGGCGTGTCCAGCAACGGCGCGGTCATTTTGGGCGACGACGCGACATTGGCCTCGTAGCCGTCGGAGATCGCCTGGCCCTGGATGCGCACGGGGCTCAATTCCTGCACGGCGCCCGGGGCTGCGCTGCCTTGGGCCAGGACCAGGCCCGGCGAAACGAGCGCACCGCACATGGCGGCATAAATCGTGGCCGAAGCGCTGCCACCGGCCTTGGGCAAGGCCGTCGAATTCTCTGCTTTTCTCATGGGAACTTTATCGTTGACCGCCCCGCGGCGGGTGCGCTATCAGCGCTATTGGATTTTGCAAGAAACCCAATGATATTTATTCTTATTTGCGTATTCAACTACTTGTCAGGCGTATTTCAGAATATCGTAAGATTTCCATGAATCTTTAGATAACTTGACACAAGAGTGCAGCGCAATAGCAACAGTTCGTCGTCGAACGTGCATCAAGCATGCATGTATCCGCCGTCTACAGGCACGAAAAAGCCCTGATCAGGCAACGTTGCGCCGTCGTCTGGTCAGGGCATTCCAGGCCCTCTCGGGGCCGTCTCTTATTACAGCGAGTAGCGGTAATCGCAGTTCAGCGTGGCCTTGAGTGGGCTGCCGGTCTGCGCGCCCGCAGCCGAGCGGGGCCGGGGCGCCGTCAGCTTGGCCTGGAACGCGCCCACGATGTCCCCGTCGGCGTTCTTGTCCACCACCACGGTGGACGGCAGCGCGTAGAGCGTCAGCGCGGTGCCGGCGGACGGCACCAGCAGCGTGAATACCGACTGCGGGAAATCCGACACCACATAGCTGTTGGCGGCGGTGTCCGAATTGAAGGTCAGGTCCGCGTCGAAATAGCTGAGTTTGATGTTCAGGTCTTCCGACGACGGCGACGGCACCACCCCCTTCAAGGCCACTTTGCCGCTTTCCGACACGCACGACAGTTCGGCCGGGGCGGACCCGGCCTGGGCCACGCCCGCGAAAAAGAGGCAGGAAAGAAGGCAGGCGGCGCGTGCGGTCATGGGCGTTTCCTTGCGTGGGAGCGGCGGGAAGGGAGCGGCAAGTGTAGGCGGAAATTCCGGAGACAACACCGACAGCAACGCCGCCAGCAACGCTACCAGCCGGGTACCTATCCGCCCATCGCCTGGCAGAACGCCTGCGCGTCGCCGTCGACGATCACGCCCGACGGCAGATAGCCTTCCCGCTGCCGGGTCGCGCGCAATTGCTGCGCCAGCGCCGCGTCGCCGCCCACCGCGTAGACGAAGACGCGCACCGATTCCGCCGCCGCGTCGCGCAATAGCTGCGGGTTCGCGGCCAGCGTCATCGCGTCCACATGCACGCCCACCGGCGCGCCCACGGTCCTGGCCAGATTGCCCAGCCATTGCCGCGTGAGCTTGGGCGCCGTGGCGCGTTGCGACACGTATTTGCCCAGGGGGTTGGCGCTGACCGCTTCGGCGTTCCTGGGATCAAAGACGATCAGCCCCAGATAGCCTTGCCGGTCGGTGCCGCGCACGCAGCGCAATGCCTCGGGGAAGGCCGACGTGATCATCCAATTGCCGTGCGGCAATGACTGCTTCATGCCGGCGACAAGCTTGCCGACCGGGGCGCAGTCGCGGTAGACGACCTTCAATTCGGCATTGAACGTCTTGGCGGGCTGCGCGGCCGCCACTTTCAAGGCGTCGTCCAGGAACGGCGGCGACGACCCGCCGCCCGGCCCCGCAAGTTTGGCGCCGCGCCAATCGGCGCTGCTCAACTGCAGCACCGCCTTGCGCCCCACCCCGCTCACCGTCCTGCCCGTGAGCATGTCGTGGTGCAGCACCCAGCGGCCGTCCTGCAAACGCTGCATGTCGATCTCGACGCCATCCCAGCCGCCCGCGTACGCGGCACGGATCGACGCCAGCGAATTCTCGGGCAGCGCGGGCGCCCCGCGATGCGCATGCACCTGCATGCCCAGGCAGGCGGCGCTGGCGCCCGAGCCGGGCAACGCGACGGCCAGCGCCAGCGCGATCAGGCGTTTAGTCCGCATCGCCGTGGTACCCGTACTTGATGCCGCCCAGCAAGCGCGTGCGCACCGCCTCGTTGAAAGGATAGGTGTAGGCCTGCCCCACCACCACCACGTGCGCCACGTTGGCCAGCACGCGGCGGCGCAGCGCCTGCCCGGCCGATTCGTCGTCGCGCCCGGATTCCACGCGCGACATCTGCTGGAACAGGTCGCTCTTCGTGACGCCGTTCTGCATGAAAGAGAATGCCGTCCACACACATGCAAGCGTCAACACCAGCGCCAGGCCTGCGGCGCGCGTCGCGGTGCGGCCCGGCTCCTGCCCGGCGGGCGTGCGCAGCCATACGACCAGCTTGGCGATCAAATACAGCAGCTTGGCGAAGTGGCCCACCGCGCCCAGCAAGGAAAACAGCAGCGCCACCGGCGGCACGATCGCCGCCCGGGCTGCGTCCTGACCCAGCGTGTAGTGCTGGCCGCCCCGCCCGAAGTCTTCGCTTCTGGCCGAGAAGCGCGGCATGGCCTCGTCCACGGCGCGGTCCAGCATGCCGTCGTACAGCCGCTTGAAGCTGGCCGCGTCGGTGTAGTTGGACGCCACGCTCATGCTGGCCGGCACCATCAGCGTCTGCCGCAGCAGCTTCTGCACGCCGGGGCGCGCCACGAAGTCCTCGTAAGACAGGCCCGGCGGAATCGCATCGCCCTCTACATGGACGGTGCGGCTGCGCATCGTCTTCCAGTACTGCTGCGCGACCGCCTGGTTGAACGTAGCCCGGTCATGGGGCTGCCAATCGCCGGGCACGGGAATGCGCTTGCGCACGTCCTGCACCACGCGGCCCTGATAGCGCGCGGGCACGTTCTCGGGCGTCCAGCCCCGGCGCGACAGGTTCCTGCGGTAGTCGCTCCAGGCGCGGTCCTGCTCGCGCGCCAGACCGATGTCATTGCCCACCGGCACACCCGCATACTGCTTCCAGCGCTCGGCGACGGACTGCATCACGCTGGTGTAGACCTGGTGGTAGCCGCGGATGCCGGGCGCCGTCATGCGGACCTCGCGTCCGTCGAACGTGAAGGTCTTCATCTGCCGCTGCAGATCGGTGCGGATCACCTGGCGCTTCTTGGGTTCGACCTTCTCGTCCAGGTTGTCGATATTGGACAGCAGCACCTGGAACACGGCCAGGAACGCCTTGCCCTCGGGCCGCGCATAGACGTCGTCGTCGACCAGCCCGTCCAGATGCAGGTCGCCCTGCACCAGCGACCGCTGCAACAAGCCGGCATTGGCCGCGATGCGGCGGAAATCGCCGTCGCGCGTATCCACCAGCACGTTCACCAGCATCTTGATCGCGGTGAACACCACCAGCGCCGTCACCCCGCAGGCAATGCCGATCTTCAGGTAAGACGGCTTCCCCCCCGTGCGCAGGCGCCGGGTCAGCAACAATTGCAGCACCACCAGCGCGGCGGCGATGCCGGACAGCGTGCGGCCGAAGAACTCCAGTTCTTCGATGTCGTGCGGCGTGGCGCGGCTGCCCACCACGTCCAGCAGGCGCGCGTTAAATCCCAGCTCGAAGCTCAGATAGACGACCGTCAGGACGATCAGGAAAAGCAGTTGGCGAATTTGGGCCTGGCGCACGTCAATCCCTCAGATCAAGACGGGTCGAGGTGATTTCCTCGTCGGGCAGGTCCAGCTTGGCCGGCACCCGCGATGCGCCGCCCGCGCGTGGTGCGGTGCTGGCGGCCGGCGCTGGTCCGTCGCCGCCCGGCACGCGCTGCGGCGGCGGCGGGATGACGCGGCCCGCGCTTTGGCTTTGTCCAGCCGGGTTGTCGGCCGGCGGGGTCCTGGCGGGTGCGTCCGGCGCGGCGGGCCGGGCAGGCGTTGCCGATTTGCCGGATTTGCCCGGCTTGCCCGCTTTCGCGGCAGGCGCCGCGGGCGGCGGGAAGACGCCGTGCAGACGCAGCGATTCCAAGTACCCCGGCGGATACAGCGACTCGTCGGCAAAGGGATTGGCGCGCGGATTCAGGCCCGCCACCGTCTTGACGTCGCCCCGCCGCATGCGGCCGTCCTGCGTGTAGACGAAACGCTCGATGCGGGATCCCTTCGGAAAATCGAAGGTCATCGCGCTGCGGTCGTCCTGCACCAGCACGGCCGGCCGGTCGCGGCAATTGCCCAGGTCCCACGACAGCACGTCGGACCCTTCGATCGCCAGCACGGTATAGCGGTAGTCGCAGTTGCGGCGCTGCGTCTCGATGACGACCACAGTGCGCGGACCCACGTTCTCGGTGCGCGCGATGCGGGCCGAATCCACGTTGTTCAAGGGCACCACGCGTTGATTGCCCGAAAGCTTGACCGAGAAGTTCTTGCCCTCGCGGCGCAGCGTGCCCAGCCCCCCGTCCTGCAGCGGGAACTGGCCGATCTCGGTGCCGAACAAGGCGGCGGTATCGACGCCGTAGACCAGGCCGCCGCGGGAATTGGTCTTGACCGCGCACGCGCTCAACCCTCCCATCAACAGCAGCATGGCCGCAAGGCGAAGGATCAGCGAACGGGATAAGAGCGGGTGCATCGACATCATCGTGGTGGCGGGAAACCGGGCGGCAGCTAGGCGCGGTTTCTGTCAAAGCCGTGCAATGTATCTCAAAGTTACAACGCAGGGCCAGGCTTGTTTCAATTCCGCGTAGCCAGCGCAGGGATCAATCGGCGGCGGCTTGCTTGCGCGCCAGCGCGTCCTTCACCAGTTCGCCCGCGCTATGGCGGATGACCGACACGCAACGCGACACGATGGCGCGCAGCAGCGCTTCGGCAGGCAGCGTGTCGGGCGCGGCCACAAAGCTTTCCAGCGACGCCGACACGCGTCCCGCCTTCGCGCCCCGGTCCTGCTGCAGGCTCAGTTTGACGGCCTTGCAGCGGTTGTTCACGGCGTTGATGACTTCCAGCAGCTGCGCGCGGGTCAGGCCCAGTTCGTCGGCGTCCACGAAGCTCGGGTAGACCAGGCGCAGGAACTCCGGGTCCGTTTCGCTCAGGCTGAAGAACATGGTGCCCAGGTCGGGATACCGGAACAGCACGTCGCCGTCTTCGTCAATACGGGCGACCAGCCCCAGTTCTTCCTGGACCACGGTCTGGTACAGGGCGGTCAGCGGGGTGGGGTTGGACATGATTGGATTCTCCGGTCGGATGGATGGCGGCGGGAAAATCCGCGCCCTTGCCCCCTGCTACGCGGCGGGCGGGAAAAGGTTCGAAAAATTTCTGCAAAAAATAAATCGAACCTTTCCGGCTGCCGCGCATAGCTACGGATACAGGCATCCCCGCCTCACCTATAAGGAAAGACCATGCAAGGCAAAGCGGTACGCGACGTATTGACCCAGGCCAAGACCCACGGCGCACGTTGGGCCGCCATTGCCGCCCGACGCGTCAACCGCGGCGATGCCGTGGGCGCGCTGCTGTTCCTGCTGGCCACCACGGTGTTCTCGGTGATCACCGTGCGCATGATGGGTTCGACCGGCAGCCTCAGCTTTTACGACCTGCTGCGCTTGCAGAACAGCGGCGACATTCAAAGCACCAAGAGCCAGGGCGCAGGCCTCTACGGGTTGCTGTGGCTGCTGGCCGTGATCGGCCCGCTGCTGCCGTCCCTGTTGCCCCGGCGCGCGGCCCGCCTGGGCTACTTCCTGCCGCTGGCCCTGTGGGGCATCGCGCTTGCCGGCGTCGTGTCGCAGGTGCGCGAACTCATGGATGCCACGCGCCAATTCGCCGGTTTCATGGGCAATTCGCGCGCCAGCCGCAACATGGCCGGCGACATGGCCTCATCGTTGTGGAACAGCCTGAGCTTCGGTTTCGGCTTCTACCTGTCGTTGGCGATCGTCGTGGCCTTCGCGGTCCGCGGCATCGCCGTACTGCGGCGGCGCGCTTGATTTTCCGCCTTTGCACGGCTAAGGTGCCGCAGCCCTCACCCCGGAGGGCTGCGGCATATCCCGCCGATGGGCTGACGTTCCGCGTCCAGTTCGACCCCAAGAACCTGAACCATGAACACGCTCGACCCCAAGCGCTACGTCATCAACAACGTCGACGCGCTGCTCCGCATCATGCATGCCGACCCGCGCTATGCGCTGGAGTTCCGCAACAAGGCCGAACAGCACATCACGCTGAAGCTGCGCAAGAAATTCTTCAACACCTCGCCGGAAGGCGTGGTGGACGCCTTCAATAACGCGCTCATGAAATTCCTGCAGACGCGCACGTTCAAGGACGAGGGCTTCCAGCACGGCCAACCGGCCGGCGGATGGGCCGCGCACGAACTCGCGGTCAGCAAGCTGGGCGGCTATCTGTACCGGGGCTCGCTGCACGAGCTGATCCAGATGCACCGTCGGACGCGGCACGAAGTGAGATGGACCGGTCCCGAAGGCGACCAGGGACCAGACGGCAACCTCTTCGACCCCGCCGAAGATGTGGGCGACCCCTCGCCATTCGCCGACCCCGCGCACGCCTATGAGCACCTGTCGCTCGTCAAGCGCATGCGCGATTGCTTGAACAAGCTTAGCGACACCCTGCGCGCCACGATGTTCCTGTATCTGGACGAGGTCCCCATGGATCAGATCGCCAAGCAACAGGACCTGCACGTGCCCACCGTCAAGAGCCGCCTGCACGCCGCGCGCAAGCTCGTGACCGAATGCACCCGCAAAGGGATGGACTGATCATGGTTGAAGACCGAGTACTGTCCTACCTGTCGGGCGAGCTCGACGACGATGCCCGCCGCGCCTTCGAAACCGATATGGCGCGCGACCCCGCGCTGCGGGCCGAGGTCGAAGCATGGCGCAATCTGGCCCAGGCGCGCCAACTGGCCCACAACGACATCGGCCAGGCCGACCGCGATTCCGCGTTCCTGCGCGCACTGGCCGAACGCCCGCAACCCGCGCCGCCCCCGCCATCGCGCGCACGCCGGCTGTGGCAGTGGCTGTGGCCCACGCCCGCCAGCCCGTTGATGCCGCTGGGCTGGGCGCTGGCGCTGATGCTGTCCGTCATGGTCGCGCAGCAAGCGCCCTTTGACGCCCAGCCTGATGCGCCCGTGTCGGACGGCGTGCTGACGCGCGGCGGCGGCTCCTGCCCCCGCCTGGTGGTGGACCTGCCCGACACCCTGACCGCCAGGCAGCTGCGCAACACCTTGTCCCAATATGCCGTGTCCATCGTCGACGGCCCCGACGCGGACGGGCGCTACGTGCTGAGCGCCGCGCGCGAGTCCTCGCTGCGCGACGCCGCCGCGGCGCTGGGCGTCCTGTCCGCCGCCCCCGGCCCCGCCGGCGCCTGCCCCCGGCCTTGAGGTCACACGCATGAAGAAGATCCCGACGCCCGCAGCAACGCCCCTGACGCGCCGGCGGCTGCTCGCCGCGCTGCTGGGCGCCGGCATCTTGCCGGCGCATGCCGTCGCGCTTGCCAACCCCGCCGCCGCCCCCGCGCCGGTTCCCGCCAAGCACCGGCATGCGCTCGTCATCGGCAACGCGCGCTACGCCGTGCCCGCCAACGCGCTGGTCAATCCGGTCAACGACGCCCGCCTGATCGCGGAGACGCTGCGCAAGCGCGGCATCGACGTCACCCTGTTGACGGATCTGACCACTGCGCAAATGGAAGCGGCCGTCGACGAGTTCGCCACCCGGGCCAGCGGCGCGGATCTGGCGCTGGTGTACTTCGCCGGCCATGCGGTGGCCGTGGACGACGTGAACTACCTGTTCGGCGTGGACTTGCCGTTGCCGGTGGGCGAAGTCCGCATCCGCACCGCACAGCAAAGCTCGCTGAGCCTGAAGCGCGTGTCGCAGGCGTTGCGCCGCGCGAATGTGCGTGCGCGGCTGATGGTGCTGGACGCCTGCCGCACCAACCTGACCCGCGGCGCGCCCGCAGCCGGCCTCGTCCACGCCGTGCCCGCCGGCGGCGAGCTCATCGCCTTTTCCACGCAGCCCGGGGCCACGGCCGAAGACGGCTTCGGCAGCGAAGGGCCGCGCCACAGCCCTTACGCGTACTACTTTGCGCAAGGGCTGGACACGCTGCCCGCCTCGGCCCCGGTCGAGAACTTCTTCAAGCAACTGACGGGCGATGTGCAAGTCGCCACCGCCTACCGGCAGATTCCGCACTACGCCAGCAGCCTGGTCGGCACCGTCACGCTCACGACGCTGGCCGACGGCCAGACGCCGGCCACGCCGGGCGGCAAGCCCGGACAAGCGGGCCGCGGCCCATCGCCTGCGCTGGGCCGCGACCTGATCAAGGCGCGCATGAGCGCGTGGGAATACGAGATCGAACGCGGCGCGCAATATCTGGACGAACCCCGGCTGGCGTCGCTGCAGGCCCGCGCCAAGGCCGGCGACGTGGTCGCCATGACCACGCTGGGCCTGATCGCCGAAAACGGCGAGCACGTGCAGCAGGACTACAAGACGGCGGCCCGCTGGTATCAGCGCGCCGCCGATCAGGGGTTCGCCCCCGCGCAAACCTACCTGGGCGAGCTGACCGGCATGGGACGGGGCGTGCCCAAGAACTACAACGTGGCCGAGCGCCTGTTCCGCGACGCCGCGGACGCCGGCCACCGCCGCGCCGCGCTGGACCTGCTGGACTTGCGCGTGCGCATGGGCGAACCGCTGGATCCGCGCGAATGGGCCGCCACGCTGCAGGACGCCGTCCGCCATCCGCCGGGCATGCCAGTGCCGGGCATGCCGCCGGTGCAGGGCCTGCCGGACATCCTGCGGGCCCTGGGCGCCCGCCCGCCAGGGCAGCCCTGACCTCGTCCCCGGACGCCGCTTCGGCTAGGATGTAGGCATCGCCCAGCCGAAGGAAACCGCCATGCCCTCTATCAAGCATCTGGCCAGCGCGGCCGTCATCGCCCTGTCGCTGCCGTGGGCCGCGCACGCCGAAACCGTCACCTTGCAGGCGGCAAGCGCCACCCCAGGCGCCGACCCGGCGACGGGCGCCCGCGTCGTGGATGTGGCCTTGAAACCCGACAGCCAAAAGGCCCTGGCCGACTTCACGCGCAACCGCGTGGGCAAGCGCATTCAACTGCGTTCCAACGGCGTGCTGCTGACCTCCGCCACGCTGCAAAGCCCGCTGGAAGGCGACAGCTTCCGCATCACCGCCGGCGAACACGGTTTTGCGGGCAAGTCCGCCGAAGAGATCGCCCAAGGCATCATGAAAGACGGCGGGCTGACGGTAGACGACGAGAACACCGCGAAGTAGCGCTACGCCAGGCAGGCTCAGCCCGTGATGTCGAACAGGCCCGCCGCGCCCATGCCGCCGCCCACGCACATCGTCACCACCGCATAGCGCACCCCGCGCCGGCGCGCTTCGGCGGCTTCCATGACCACGCAGGCGGACGCGCCATCCGACAACTGCGACGAATTGCCCGCGGTAATGTGCTGCCCGGCCATTGATCCCGATCATTCAGCCCATTGTCATGAACCTTTCATTTCGGACTTCTAGCATTGCTCGTCCCCCAAGACGCAGCCCCCACGCCAGGAATCCCAATGAGCAAATCCATTTCCGACAAGACCGTCCGCAACCCCGGCCAGAACACGCCCTTCAGCGAAATCCTCGAAAAGAGCCTGTCGCGCCGCACGATGATGCGCGGCGGTCTTGCGGCCGCCTTCGCCACGATGACGAGCCTGGGCCTGGCCGGCTGTAATAGCAGCGATGACGATGACGACGCCGTGGACGGCGGTCCGAACCCGAATCCGAACCCCGAAGTCCCCGGCACCGAACCGCCGGCCCCGGTCAAGCTGGGTTTCGAGTCCCTGCCCACCTCGATGACCGACGGTTGCGTGGTCCCCAACGGCTACGTCGCTCATGTGTTCGCGCCCTGGGGCACGCCGCTGAACGACAACGCCATGCCGTGGGACCGGAACGGCAACAACACGTCCAACGACCTGCTCAACTCGATGGGCATGCATCACGACGGCATGCACTTCTTCCCCGTCGAAGGCAGCTCCACCGAAGGCCTGCTGGCCGTCAACCACGAATACATCGACGAGCGCGCCCTGCATCCGAACGGCCCCACCAGCGTGGCCGGCAAGCGCCCCGCCGAAGAAGTGCGCAAGGAAATCAACGCCCACGGCGTGGCCATCGTCCACGTGCGCCGTGAGAACGGCCGCTGGAACATCGTCAACAATTCGCGCTACAACCGCCGTTTCACGTCGGCCACGGCCATGAAACTGGCCGGCCCCGTCGGCGGCACGGACTGGGTCAAAACCCCGTTCTCGCCCAACGGCACGCAAGTGCGCGGCACCAACAACAACTGCGGCAACGGGTTCACGCCCTGGGGCACCTACATCACCGCTGAAGAGAACTGGGCCGCCTGCTTCGTGAACACCGGCACGCGCCCCGCGCACCAGCGCCGCGTCGGCGTATCCGCCGGCCCCGTCGGCCGCTACCAGTGGGAAACCGCCGCTGGCGACGCCTCGGAAGTGCTCGGCGAATTCGCGCGTTTCAACGTCACGGAAACGGGCGCCAGCGCCACGCAGGACTGGCGCAATGAGGTCAATGGTTTCGGCTACCTGGTCGAGATCGATCCCTATGACCCCACCAGCATCGCCACCAAGCGCACGGCGATGGGCCGCTTCGCCCACGAAGGCTGCGCCTACGGCAAGCCTGAAGCCGGCAAGCCCCTGGCCTTCTACAGCGGCGACGATTCGCGCTTCGAATACATCTACCGCTTCGTGTCCGAAGCGGTGTGGGACCCGAAGGACGCCGAACGCACCGACCGCCTGGCCGTCGGCGCCAAGTACCTGGACCGCGGCACGCTGTACGTCGCCCGCTTCAACGCGGACGGCACGGGCGAATGGCTGGCGCTGACCGGCACCACCACCGGCACGGGCGGCCGCACGCTGGCCGATGAATTCGGCAGCCTGGACGCGATCCTCATCAACACGCGCGGCGCCGCCGACTTCGTGGGCGCGACCCCCATGGACCGCCCCGAGTGGACGGCCACGCACCCCACCAACGGCGACATCTACCTGACGTTGACCAACAACAGCGCCCGCAACGCCGGCACCGGCACCAACCCGCCGAACCCCCGCCTGAACAACGTCAACGGCCACATCATCCGCTGGCATGACGAGGCCGGCTCGGCCAAGTTCGAGTGGGACATCTTCGTCTTCGGTTCGGACGCCGGCGCCGACGCCGACACCAACCGCTCGGGCCTGACCGCGCTGAACCAGCTGGCCAGCCCCGACGGCCTGGGCTTCGACGCCCGCGGCATCCTGTGGATCCAGACCGACAACGGCATCGACGGCGGCCGCAACAACAACGTGGCCCGCGCCACCAACGACCAGATGCTGGCCGTGATCCCCGGATCGCTGGCCGACAGCACCGGCACGGGCCCGGCCATCAACGCATCCAACCAGGCCGACCTGCGCCGTTTCTTCGTCGGCCCCAACGAAGCCGAAATCACCGGCTTCGCCGTCACGCCGGACTACACCAGCATCTTCCTGAACATCCAGCACCCGGTGAACTGGCCGTCCTACGGCACGGACGACGCCACGGTCGCCTCCCCGGGCACAGTGCGCCCGCGCTCGTCGACGGTCGTGATCCAGCGCGCGGATGGCGGGCCGATCGGGGTTTGATCGGCGCCTGAGACGCTTGAACGAGCGGCAAAGAAATAAGCCACCGAAGGTTGGATCAACGTCCAACTTTCGGGGGTTAGTTCAAAAGGTGGCTTATTTGTCTCTGGTCACATGCGTTCGCCCGGCAACTGGCTCGCCTGCCTGACCCAATCGCTGAACTGCGCCTCGTCCAGCACGTCGTCCTCGCGGATATCCAGGTAACGCGTGTCCTGGCTCTTAGACGCGCCCGGCGGCACGGGCTGCAACGACTGGCCGCGGAAGAACGCGACTTTGACGTACTTGGCGAAGCAATGCAGGCTCAGGAACCAGCCCTCGCCTTTCAAGCCGTAAAACGGCGAATTCCATTTGACCGCTTTGTGCACGTTCGGAACGGCTGTCGCGATCAGCGCGTCAAGACGACGGCCCAAGTCCTGCTTCCAGCCCGGCATGGCGTCGATATAGGCTTGCACGGGCGCATCGCCTTCGCCTTTGGGTATTTGCGGATTGCCGCCAGACAGCAGAACGGGTTTTCCGTCCGCCTGCGCGCCAGGCTTGGCGGCGGACGACTTCACGGCCTTTTTCGGCTTGGCGATGGCGGTTGTCTCGTTGGCGGCGAGTTCGCTAGCGGGCTTTTTTCCGACCATGGCGTGGCTCCGTTAAGGGTTGGAAATGGGGTTGGAAGTGGGGTTGGAAGTGGAAAGTAAACCGAGTCTCCCCCGCCGCCAAGCCCCCCAGATACCCGCAATGCCCGAAAGACCTTGGCCGCCACACGTGATCGCGGCCCATGCCCGGTCTCAGGGCTTTGTCCTGGTGACAAACAACACCCGCGAGTTCGCCCGAGTTCCCGGCCTTCGTCTAGAGGATTGGACAGTCTGATCTGCCGGAAAACTTGCGACGCGATCGACACGGCTTCGTTCTGCTGCCGCCCAACCTACCAGCGTAATTCCCGAACGCAAAAAAGCCGGCCCGCTTTCGCGATACCGGCTTTCAGCTAAAAGTGTCGGGAAACACTTTCAAAAATTCGACCACATCAAGTGGTCGGGGCGAGAGGATTCGAACCTCCGACTCCTGCGTCCCGAACGCAGTACTCTACCAGGCTGAGCTACGCCCCGAGTCTTACTTCTTGGAGTATCACTACTCCACCTGCTTGCTCGGCTACGCTCAGTGCAACCAAACATCTTGCTGTCTTTTTCACCATCAACAGCTTTTTCCACCATCAACAGCTTTTTTCACCATCAACAGCGACCGCTATTAGAACCTAAATTCAGTTTTTTTGAAAATCGGGTTTTAAACATCACGTTTTAAACCTTACTTCTCAAAACCCCTGCTTTTCGGTCAGCGATCTCTATTCACCGCGAAAGCGCAGAATTCTAGCAGAGAATTGAGGAAAGGGGAAACGGGGTAGGCGGACAGGGCTTCGCGGGCGCGATCGGCCTCGGCCACAGCAGCCTGGCGGGCATGTTCCAGCGCGTCAGTGGCCTGGATGGCGGCGGCCACGGCGGCGAAGTCGGCGTCGCCCGTCTTGATGGCGTCGCGGATCAGTTGCTGCTGTTCCGGCGTACCCACTTCCATCACGCGGATCAGCGGCAGTGTCGGCTTGCCTTCGCGCAGGTCGTCGCCCACGTTCTTGCCCAGGGCCGCGGCGTCGCCGCTGTAGTCCAGCACGTCGTCCACCAGTTGGAAAGCCGTGCCGACATGGCGGCCGTAGGCGGCCGCGGCGGCTTCCTGCTCGGGCGTCGCGCCCGCCAGCACGGCGCCGACCTGGGCGGCGGCTTCGAACAGCTTGGCGGTCTTGTAGCGCACCACTTGCAGGTAGCGCTCTTGCGAGACGTCCGGGTCGTGCACGTTCAAGAGCTGCAGCACCTCGCCTTCGGCGATCACCGTAGTGGCTTGGGACAGGATGCTCATGATGCGCATCGAGTCGGCCTCGACCATCATCTCGAACGAACGGGAATACAGGTAATCGCCCACCAGCACGCTGGCGGCGTTGCCGAACACGGCATTCGCGGTGTCACGGCCGCGGCGCAGGTCGGACTCGTCCACCACGTCGTCGTGCAGCAAGGTGGCCGTGTGGATGAATTCCACCACGGCGGCCAACAGCTGGTGATGGGTCCCTTCGTACCCCAGGGCGCGCGCCACCATCAGCACCATGGCCGGGCGCATGCGCTTGCCGCCCGCGCCAATGATGTAGTCGCCGATCGTGCGGATCAGCACCACATCGGAATTCAGCCGATCGCGGATAACCGCGTCGACAGCCTTCATATCGTCAACAATGGGGGCAATAAGCGCGGGGAGGTTCAAGACGTATCCGACAAGTGAAACGAGCCTCGTGGGGCTCTTACCGCTGGGCCCGCCAGATGCGGCAGGGGATTCGACCAGCGATTATACGGGGTGTTACGGGGGCAGTCAGGCGCGTCCACCCCCCGCGTCCGCCCCACGTGCGCCCCCTTGCCC
>NZ_LZZS01000030.1 GCF_014170335.1 Achromobacter sp. UMC46 | reverse complement strand
GGGTAGGGGTCTGTGTCATGGGCCGGCAGGGGCTGCGATAAAAAAGTGTCCGATGATGACTGGCTCGTATGTCCCGTGTATTGCACTGCCGGTGGGGTTAGGGAAATTCCCAATGCCGACGCGTTTGTCCATAATCCAGCTTGGATTCACGAGGAGGATAACGGCGATGGCGATCATCAAATTCTGGCGGGCTTGTTTCGTCGCGTTCCTGGGCGCCGTCGGCGCGGGGGCGGCGGCGGCTGAAGAACCGGCCGCGCAACTGCTGGCGGCTGCCGCGCAAGGCGAGACGACGCGCGTGCGCGAACTGCTGGCGCGCGGCGCGCCGCTGGAGGCGAGGGATGCGCAGGGCAATACTGCCTTGCTGCGCGCGACGCAGGGCAATCATGCGCAGGCCGCCCGCGTCCTGATCGAGGCGGGCGCCGATGTGAATGCGCAGAACCAGATGCAGGACAGCGCCTACCTGCTGGCGGGCGCCCAGGGCTATCGCGAGATCCTGGACCTGACGCTGCGTCATGGCGCGGACCTGAAAAGCACCAACCGCTACGGCGGCACCGCGCTGATCCCGGCGTGCGAACGCGGCCATGTGGACGTGGTGAGGACGTTGCTGCAAGCGGGCGTGGACCCCAATCACGTGAACCGGCTGGGCTGGACGGGTTTGCTGGAAGCCATCATCCTGAGCGATGGCGGCCCGAACCATCAGGCGATTGTCGCGTTGCTGATCGAAGGGGGGGGCGACGTGAACCTGGCCGACGCCGACGGCCGCACGCCGCTTGCGCATGCCCGTCAACGCGGGCAGCGTGAAACGGTTCAACTGCTGGAACGAGCCGGCGCGCGCGGGTGATCCCGCCGGTGCGTGTGCAGCAGCAGGGTGCAGACCAAGAGCCAGGCGCCGGACAGCGGCAAGGGGGAATGGAAGGGCAGCCATGAACTGGCCGCCAGGCCCGCCACGGCCACCGCCAGACCGACCCAGCCGAATCCCAGGCCGGGCAGAGGGCCGGTCATGAAAGGGCCGGCGGAGTAGAAAGAGAACACCAGGAAGTTCAGGCCCGCGACCAGCACGGCGGTGCGCCGCAGCGCGCCCAGGGTCACGAAATAGCGTGTCAAGGCGTCGCCCGAGAGGCGGTCGCGCAACAGTGTCTGCGTCGTGACGGAACAGGTCGCCAATCCTGCCGCCTGGATAAAGCGGCCAAGCAGCAAGCCTTCGAAGCTGGGCGCGATCAGCGCCAACGGGGTTCCGGCCCCACGCCGCGCACCCTGGCCGGGCGATAAAAAACGCCGGCCCCGTAAGAGGCCGGCGTTCTTCCAAGCGGTCGGGCGCTTAGAACTGGTGGCGGATGCCCACGCCCGCGGCGGTGCTCTTCAGCCCGTCGATGAACGCGTAGTCCTTGCCGTACGAACCGTAGGCGTACAGGTTGGTGCGCTTGGACAGGTCGTAGGTGTAGCCCACGCTGTAGACGTTCATGTTGGCGTCGCCGCCCGTCAGGCGGTCGTTGGACGGTGCGACGTGCTGCCACGAGGCGAACACGCTGCTGGCGCCGCCGACAGGCAGGGTCGCGCCCAGCATGTACGAGTTGGCCTTGAAGCCATTCACGAAGCGGTTGGTGCCGAACTCGTCGCTGAAAGGCGTGCCGGCGGGCAGGTCCTGGCCGACGAACCAGCCGTCGGTGGTGCGGCCGTAGGCGGCCGCCAGCTTCACGACCTCCAGGTCATACGACACGCCCAGCGCGTATTGGCGCGGCGTGGCGTCGCTGTCGATCGTGGTGCTGCGATTGGAGCCGTTCAACTGGTCGTACGTCAGCGCGACGTTCAGCGGGCCTTGCACATAGCGCAGGCCGGCGGTGATGCCGCGCGTGTTGTCGGCGGTGCGGAAGCCCGTCTGGTCGGCGGTCGTGTCGTCCGCGTTGAACGAGTAGCCGATGCCGAATTCAAAACCGTTCACCGAAGGGGTGCGGTACATGACCATGTTGTCCCAGCGCATGGTGTTGGCCGCGCTGAAACCCAGGCCCAGGTTGGATTGGGTGTAGCTGGTGTAGAAGGGGTCGATGTCGGCCAGGTAGTTCGAGCCGATGGTGGCCTGGCGGCCGAAATCAAGCTGGCCCCAGGCGTCGTTGGCCAGGCCGATGGTGGCTTGGCGGCCGAACAGGCGGCCGGATTGCCCGCGCTGGCCGTTGCCGGAATCAAAACCGCTTTCCAGCTTGAACACAGCGCGCAGGCCATCGCCCAGATCTTCGGATCCGCGCAGGCCCCAGCGGGAGCCGGCCTGGATGCCGTTGATCATGCCGAGCTTGCTACCACTGTAGCCGTCGCCCTTGATCTTGTTGTAGCCGATGCCGGTGTCGATGACACCATAGAGGGTGACTGACGGTTCTGCCTGAGCGATGCCTGTGTAAGCGGTCAGCATCGCAGCGGCGAGCAGCGTCTTTTTCATCCGGAGATCTCCTGGAGTACGGGTTGGGAACGGGTTGGAAAAAACAAAGGGAACAGCACGCTCGGCATAGCGCCCAGCGGTGTTCCCAGACCTTAGTGTAAAACATTTACGCTATTTTCTGCTTATTACATCGGATTTTCAGGCTATTTCGCCTAATTCCAGTGCCGGAATGACGCCATGGTTGTCCGCTTCGGCGCGGCGGCGGTTGACTGTTCCCGGCCATAGTGGCATCTTGCCCCGAAGTCCCTTTCTACGCCCACTTACGGAACCTCCCGTGGACTACCCGCTGCCGCTTGTCACTGTCGATGCCGTCTTGCTCACCTTGCGGGCGGGCGTCCTGGAAATCGCCTTGCATCAACGCGACCGCGCGCCCTTCAAAGACGCCATGGCGTTGCCGGGCGGGGTGGTGCATGTGGACGAAGACGCCAGCACCGATGCCAGCGTGCGCCGCGTGTTGCGAGACAAGACGGGGTTCGAGCCGCGCTACCTGGAGCAGCTGCAGGTGTTCTCCGGGCCGTCCCGCGATCCGCGCAAGTGGTCGTTGTCGGTGTCTTATGTGGCGCTGGTGCCGGCGGCCGAATTGGAGGCCGCGACGCAGGCCGGATTCCGCTTCGTGAGCGTGGACGCGTTGCCGCCCCTGGCGTTCGACCATGCCGGCATCGTGGCGGCGGCGGTGGCCCGGGTGCGCGGCAAGTCCAGCTATTCGACCTTGCCGTTCTTCCTGTTGCCGGAACGCTTCACGCTGACCGAGCTGCAACACACCTATGAAGCCATCTTGCAGACCCGGCTGGAGAAGTCGAATTTCCGCCGGAAGATGGAAGCGTGGGACGTGCTGGAAGCCACCGAGGATTATGTGGTGGGCGCCCAGCGTCCCGCCCGCCTGTACCGCCTGAAGGACTTCACCTTGTTCGACCGCAGCGTCGGATAAGCGCCGGACCATCCTGAATCCAACATAGTTGCAAATCAACAATAAGTGGGCTTATACTGGCTTCACTTAGTTTTAAAGTGCCACTAAGGGCTGATCATGTTCACCATCACTGCGGTAGTAGAAGGACGACGCCAGAGCGATACGCCGGCCGCGTTCGTGTTCCCCGGCGGCGAAAGCCAGGTCACGGTGCCGGCCGGATTGCGCGCCCAGGCCGATGCGGCCACCGAGTTCCGTATCCACGCCTTGTTGAAGTCGGCTGACGACGTCATGCAACTGCTGATGCTGACGGACGCGCTGCGCCGCCTGAACCCGGCCGTGCCGGTGCACCTGGACATGCCCTACGTGCCGTACGCCCGGCAGGACCGGGTCTGCAATCCGGGCGAGGCGCTGGGCGTGGCGGTGTTCTGCAAGCTGATCAACGATCAGCAATACGCCACGGTGACCGTGGTCGAACCCCACAGCGACGTGACGCCCGCGCTGCTGCAACGCGTCCGCGTGGTCGATGCCGCCGCCTTCCTGGCGCGCGCGCTGGCCGCCCCGGCCTTTGCCGGCGGCGTCACCCTGATGGCGCCGGACGCCGGCGCCCGCAAGCGCGTGCAGGCGTTGGCCAAGACGCTGGGCGTGGCGGACGTCCGTTACGCCGAAAAGGTCCGCGACCCGCTTACCGGCCGCATCACCGAAACCCGCGTGCCCGGCGACATCCCTGCGCAACCGGTGCTGGTGGTGGATGACATCTGCGACGGTGGCCGCACCTTCCTGGAGCTGGCGGCCGCCTTGCGCGACACCACCCGGCAGCCGCTGTACCTGTATGTCACGCACGGCATCTTCAGCAAGGGCTTGGCCGAGCTGAACGCCCGCTTTGCCGGCATATTCACCGCCTACGACTGGACCGGCACCGAAGGCGCTGGCGCTCCGGTGCTTGTCAACTAAGAAGGAAACCGAACCATGAACACCCGCGACGACCTTACCGTCAAGAACGGCATCAACCCTTTTCTGCAAGCCGACTTCTACAAGACGGGCCACCCGTTCCAGTATCCCAAGGGCACCAACAAGATCCTGGCCAACTTCACGCCGCGTTCCGCCCGGCTGGCGCCGGTGCTGCCTGAACTGTTCGACGGCAAGATTGTCTGGTTCGGCCTGCAAGGTTTCATCAAGGAAATCCTGATCGACCTGTTCGACCGCGAATTCTTCGGCAAGCCGGCCGGCGTGGCCGTGCGCCAGTACCAGCGCCGCGTGGACAACGCGCTGGGCAAGGGTGCGGTCACCGTGGACCACTTGCAGGCGCTGTATGAACTGGGCTATCTGCCGCTGGAGATCCGTTCGGTGCCCGAGGGCGCGCGCGTGGATATCCGCGTGCCGCCGGTGACTTTCATCAACACGCATCCGGCGTTCGCGTGGCTCGTGACCTATATCGAGACGCTGTTCAGCTGCGAGTCCTGGAAGGCGTCGACGGTGGCGACCATCGCCTTCGAATACCGCAAGCTGTTGACCTACTTCGCGCGCCTGACCGGCAGCCCGATGGACTTCGTGAACTGGCAGGGGCACGACTTCTCGATGCGCGGCATGTCGGGTCTTTACGACGCCCGCAAGAGCGGCGCGGGGCACTTGCTGTCGTTCACCGGTACGGACACGATTCCGGCCATCGACTACCTGGAAGACCTCTACGGCGCCGATTCCGACCGAGAATTGATTGGCGGCTCGGTCCCGGCGACCGAGCACTCGGTCATGTGCCTGGGCAGCAAGGAAGGCGAGATCGCGACCATCCGCCGCCTGGTCACGCAGGTCTACCCGGCGGGCATCGTGTCGGTGGTGTCGGACACCTGGGACTTCTGGCAGGTGGTGACGGACTTTGCCGCCGCATTGAAGCCCGAGATCCTGGCGCGCCGGCCCGACCCATTCGGCAACGCCAAGGTTGTGTTCCGCCCCGATTCGGGCGACCCCGTGAAGATCCTGACGGGCTACTTCTGCTCGGACGTGCCAAGCGTCGGGGACGCCGCGGCAATGGCCGCCGCCGCCCGCGACGGTGCCGAGGCGGTGCGCGATGCGGCGACCGGCGCCTACTGGCTGTTGGGCGAGAACGCGTGCGCCGGCCAAGCGTTGCGCGAAGCCGAAGTGAAGGGCGCGGTGCAGTGCCTGTGGGACACCTTCGGCGGCGTGGTGACGGACCGCGGCTACAAGCTGCTGGACCCGCACGTAGGCCTGATCTATGGCGATTCCATCACGTTGGCCCGCGGCCGCGACATTCTGGTCCGGCTGGAAAAGAAGGGCTTCGCCTCCGGCAACGTCGTGCTGGGCATCGGGTCCTATACCTACCAGTACCTGACGCGCGACACCTTCGGCTGGGCATTGAAGGCGACGTACGCCGAAGTCGACGGCGAGCCCCAGGAACTGGTGAAGGACCCGGTCACGGATTCGGGCGTGAAGCGCTCGGCCAAGGGCCTCTTGCGGGTCGATGAAACCGCAACCGGCTATGTGCTGCACGACCAGCAGACGCCCGAGCAGGCCGAGGGCGGCGCGTTGGTGCCGGTGTTCCGGGACGGCAACCTGCTGGTGGAGCAGAGCCTGGCCCAGATCCGGGAACGGCTGCAATCGTCGTGGACGTGCCCCGCGCCGGGCAGCATCGACTGGGCGGCGCGCTGACTATCGGGTGGCCAGATCGCCCGTGGCCAACTATCCCGTGACAAAAAAAGCTCCCGAGGGAGCTTTTTTTACGGGACGAGGCCAGGGCGTCAGGCCTTGCCGCGCGCCTTTTTCTCTTCGCGCACGAAGATCACCACGCCGACGACGATCATCAGCGCCAGCGCATACCAGGTGATGGCGTAGACGAGGTGGTTGTTCGGGAAGCTCAGCACTGTCAGGCCGCCGACGGGCGCTTTCGCGGGATCCCGGTTCGGGCTGGACGCCGCGTCGGCGTCGATGAAGTACGGCGCCACGTCGGTCAGGCCGCGCGCAGTGGCGATGGCCGGCAGGTCGCGCGAATACCAGAGGTTGGCCGCCGGATCGTTGTTGCGCAGGAAACCGCTGCCGGGTTCGCCCATGCGCAACAGGCCCGTGACGCTGCCCTCGGCCGGCGCTTGCGTGGACGCGGCCGCGTTCTTGCGCCATTCCGGCAGCACAAAGCCGCGGTTGACCAGCACGGTGCCGCCGTCGGCCAATTGCAGCGGGGTCATGACCCAGTAGCCGCTGCCCAGGTCGGTGGCGGCTTGCACCAGCGTCTGGCGGTCGTACTGGAACGTGCCGGAGGCGGCCACGTGACGGTACTCGGCATTGTTGAAGCTCAGGGCCTGCCAATCGCGCTTGCCGGGGGCCGGCGTGGTCGGCGCGTGCGCCCGCTGATTGACTTGCGCGATCAGGTCGCGTTTCCAGGCCAGCCGGTGGACCTGCCAGGTGCCCAGGGCGCACAGGCCCGCGAACAGCGCGACAGCAACCACGCCCAGGATGACCAGGGTGGTTTTGCTGCGCGGACTACGGGGGGTGTCGCCGGTATGAGTGTCTTTTACTGCTGCCATCAGGGCATATTCCGCATGTCGTGAGTGGACATGGGCATCATATTGGAGTTCAAGTGATACATGATCCAGATTGACCCGCTGAGCGTGATTACGACCAGCACCAGCGTGAATATTAACGCCAACATGTTCCACCCGCTTTCGGACTTGGCGTCCATGTGCAGGAAGTACACGATGTGGACCACGATCTGCACGACGGCGAAGGCCAGGATCACCAGCGCGGTCGTTCGCGAATTGGCGAAGACGCGGTCCATTACCAGCCAGAACGGGATGGCGGTCAGGATGGCCGCCAGCACGAAGCCCGTGAAGTAGCTCTTGAGCGTGCCGTGGCCGGCGCCGTCATCGTCGTCGTGGTGGTCGTGGCCGCCGCCGTGGCCGTGGCCGCCATGCCCGTGATCGGCCAGGTTGTCCATGTGCGAGCTCATGGCAGCACTCCCATCAAGTACACGAAGGTGAACACGCCGACCCAGATCAGGTCCAGGAAGTGCCAGAACATCGACAAGCACATCAGGCGGCGCCGGTTTTCAGGGATCAGTCCGTGCATCTGCACCTGGATCATCATCGTCACCAGCCAGACGATGCCGAACGTGACGTGCAGCCCGTGCGTGCCGACCAGCGTGAAGAACGACGACAGGAAGGCGCTGCGCTGGGGGCCGGCGCCCTGGTGGATCAGGTGCGCGAATTCATACAGTTCCAGCGACAGGAAGCCCAGGCCGAGGATGCCGGTGACCGCCAGCCACAACTGGGTCGCGCCGATGCGGTTGCGCCGCATCTCCAGCATGGCGAAGCCGTAGGTGATGGACGACAGCAGCAGCAGGGACGTGTTGACCGCCACCAGCGGCAGGTCGAACAGGTCGGCGCCCGACGGGCCCGCCGCGTAATTGCGGCCCAGCACGCCGTAGGTCGCGAACAGGCAGGCGAAGATGAGGCAGTCGCTCATCAGGTAGACCCAGAACCCCAGCAGGGTGCCGTTCTTGGGATGGTGTTCGCCCGCGACGTAGAACACGGGCTCCGGGGGCGGCGCAGTGCCGCCGGGCAGGGTGGGGGCCAGGGTATCAGACATGTTTCGCGAGCAACCTTGTACGGGCGTCTTCTTCGCGCACGACCTCGTCGGCCGGCACGTAGTAGTCGCGCTTGTAGTTGAAGGTATGGATGATGGACACCAGGATCAGCGCCGCGAACGACAGCACGGCCAGCGGCCACATGTGCCAGATCAGCGCAAAGCCCATCACTACACTGATCGCCGCCAGTACGATGCCCGCCCAGGTGTTCTTCGGCATGTGGATGGGGATGAAGCCCTGTTGCGGCCGTTCGTAGCCGTGCTGCTTCATCTGCCACCAGGCGTCCAGGTCATGCACGCGCGGCGTGAACGCGAAGTTGTAGTTGGGCGGGGGCGACGACGTGGACCATTCCAGCGTGCGGCCGTTCCAGGGGTCGCCGGAGTCGTCGCGCAACTGGTCGCGCCGGCGGTAGCTGACCACCAGCTGGATGATGAAGCTGGCGATGCCGCAGGCGATCAGCAGCGCGCCGAAGGCCGCCACCTGGAACCAGATCTGCAGCGACATGTCTTCGAAGTGGTTCACGCGCCGCGTCACGCCCATCAGCCCCAGCACGTACAGCGGCATGAACGCCACGTAGAAGCCCACCAGCCAGAACCAGAACGAGCACTTGCCCCAGAACGGGTCGAGCTTGTAGCCGAACGCCTTGGGGAACCAGTACGTGATGCCGGCCATCAGCCCGAACAGCACGCCGCCGATGATGACGTTGTGGAAGTGGGCGATCAGGAACAGGCTGTTGTGCAGCGCGAAGTCGGCGGGGGGAACCGCCAGCAGCACGCCCGTCATGCCGCCGATCACGAAGGTGACCATGAAGCCCATCGTCCACAGCATCGGCACTTCGAAGCGGATGCGGCCGCGGTACATGGTGAACAGCCAGTTGAAGATCTTCGCGCCGGTCGGGATCGAGATGATCATTGTCGTGATCCCGAAGAACGAGTTCACGCTGGCGCCGGACCCCATGGTGAAGAAGTGATGCAGCCAGACCAGGTACGACAGCACCGTGATCACGACGGTGGCGTACACCATGGACGCATAGCCGAACAGGCGCTTGCTGCAGAAGGTGGACACCACTTCCGAGAAAATGCCGAAGGCGGGCAGGATCAGGATATAGACCTCGGGGTGGCCCCAGATCCAGATCAGGTTCACGTACATCATGGCGTTGCCGCCGAAGTCGGCCGTGAAGAAGTTGGTGCCGACGTAGCGGTCCATGGACAGCAGGGCCAGCACGGCGGTCAGCACGGGGAAGGCGGCCACGATCAGCACGTTGGTGCACAGCGCGGTCCAGGTGAAGATGGGCATGCGCATCATGGTCATGCCGGGCGCGCGCATCTTGACGATGGTGACCAGCAGGTTGACGCCGGATAGCAGGGTTCCCACCCCCGCTATCTGCAAGGCCCATATGTAGTAGTCGACCCCCACGTCCGGACTCTGCATGATCCCCGATAAGGGGGGGTACGCCAGCCAGCCCGTGCGCGCGAATTCGCCGACGAACAGCGACATCATCACCAGTATCACGCCGCCCGTCGTCATCCAGAAGCTGAAGTTGTTCAGGAAGGGGAAGGCCACGTCGCGCGCGCCGATCTGCAGCGGCACGATGTAGTTCATCAGCCCCGTGACCAGCGGCATGGCCACGAAAAAGATCATGATCACGCCATGCGCGGTGAAGATCTGGTCATAGTGGTGCGGGGGCAGGTAGCCGGCCGAATCGCCGAAGGCCACCGCCTGCTGCAAGCGCATCATGATGGCGTCGGCGAAGCCCCGCAGCAGCATCACGATGCCCAGGATCACATACATGATCCCGATCTTCTTGTGGTCGATGCTGGTGAACCATTCGTGCCACAGGTAGCCCCATTTCTTGTAGTAGGTGATGGAGCCCAGCACGACGATGCCGCCCACTGCCACCATGAAGAACGTGGCAAGCAGGATGGGTTCGTGAAAGGGGATGGCGTCCCAGGTCAGTCGACCGAAGATCAGCTTGATGAGGTCAGGTTGATCAGGCATCTCGATTCCAGCGTAAAGACCACAATTTCATGAAGCCCCTGCATCGGCCGGCCCGTGTCGCGACGGACTTGCGGCAAGCCGCTACAGCACGAGCCCTTCGGTGGACGTGCACATGGCGCCTACATACTTGCGCGGCGGCGTGCCGGTCAGGCCCAGGCGCTCGCGCGTTTCCGTGTCCAGCGTAGTGATGTTGAGCGCGCCCGGGATGCCCATGCCGCCTTGCGAGTCGATGGCCATCGCATCTTTCATGCACATGCGGTTGCCTTCGACGCAACGGTTCACGATGGCGTCGAACAGGCCGGGCGCGACCGAGGCGTAGTGCTGGACCGGGTTGCGTTCACTGGGTTGTTCAAGCTTCAGGTAGACGTCGCGGGTGAGCTTGCCGGTGGACGCGCGGGCGTCGGCCACCCACTTGTCGAAGCCCTGCTGGTCCAGGCCATGGAACTTGAAGCGCATGCCCGAGAAGCCCGATCCGCTGTAGTTGGCGGACAGGCCTTCGTATTCGCCGGGGTGGTTGATCACCGCGTGCAGCGTGGTCTGCATGCCGGGCATGGCGTAGATCTGGCCGGCCAGCGCCGGCACGAAGAAGGAGTTCATCACGGTGGACGACGTGATCTTGAACTGGATGGGGCGGTCGACCGGCGCGGCCAGCTCATTGACCGTGGCGATGCCTTGCTCGGGATACAGGAACAGCCATTTCCAGTCCAGCGCCACCACTTCGACGACAAGCGGCTTGGTGCCCGCCGGGACCTCGCGTCCTTCGGACAAGCGCGCAAGCGGCCGGTAGGGATCCAGTTGATGGGTGCTGACCCAGGTCAGTGCGCCCAGGGCGATGATGATCAGCAGCGGCGCGGCCCAGATCAGAAGCTCCAGCATCGTGGAGTGGTTCCATTCCGGGTCGTAGTGGGCCTCTTTGTTGCTGGCCCGATAGCGCCATGCGAACAGGAAAGTCAGGAAGATCACCGGCACGATGATCAGCAGCATCAAGCCGGTGGAGATGATGATCAGATTACGCTGTTGAAGCGCCACATCGCCTGATGGCGACAGCAGCACCGCATTGCATCCGGCGAGCAATGGCAGGGCGGCAATCAGGATCAATCCGCGGAGCCTGGTGAAGGACGGCATAGCCATACCTCGAAACGTAACCGTGGGAGGTAAACGCAACACTACGCTGGAAGCCGCGAAAAATCTAGGGTAAAAAGAACAAAAGTGTGCAAGGCAGTGGCGTATTCCGGACCTCCTACAGTGAGCAAACCCATGTCGACCACCACGCAATATCCCGGTCAGGCCCCTTCCGTTCCCGGTCCCGGGGCGACGGCCGGCGGGGCCAGCCATGCCAAGGTGGCCCCTGGTGAAATCGCCGTCGGCGTGGTGGTGGGACGCGCCTCCGAATACTTCGATTTCTTCGTGTTCGGCATCGCCTGCGTACTGGTTTTTCCGAAGGTCTTCTTCCCCTTCGAACCGCAGCTGGAAGGCACGCTCTGGGCCTTCGTCATCTTCTCTTTCGCGTTCATCATGCGTCCCATCGGCACCGCGTTGTCGATGGCGATCCAGCGGCGTTGGGGGCGCGCCACAAAGTTGACGGTCGCGCTGTTCCTGCTGGGAACGGCCACGGTGGGCATGGCGTTCCTGCCCAGCTACAACACCATCGGCGCGCACGCCATCACGCTGCTGGCGGTGTTCCGCTGCCTGCAGGGGCTGGCGTTCGGCGGGTCATGGGACGGGCTGCCGTCGCTGCTGGCGCTGAACGCGCCGCCCAACCGCCGCGGCTGGTATTCGATGATGGGCCAGTTGGGCGCGCCCGTCGGCTTCATGGTGGCCAGCGCGCTGTTCCTGTACCTGCACGTCACGCTGACCCAGGCCGACTTCCTAGAATGGGGCTGGCGCTATCCGTTCTTCGTCGCTTTTGCCATCAACGTGGTGGCGCTATTCGCGCGGCTGCGCCTGGTCGTCACCGAGGAATACACGCAGTTGCTGGAAGAGGGCGAACTGGAACCCATCAGCATCGCCGAGATGGTGCGCTCGCAAGGCTACAACCTGTTCATCGGCGCCTTCGCGGCGCTGGCCAGCTATGCGCTGTTCCACCTGGTGACGGTGTTCCCGTTGTCATGGATCGCCGTCAGCGCCACGCAACAGATCTCGGACGTGCTGATCGTGCAGATCATCGGCGCGGTGATCGGCATCCTGGGAACGGTGATGTCGGGCTGGCTGGCCGACCGCATCGGCCGGCGCACCACGCTGGGTCTGCTGGCCGTGCTGATCGCCGTGTTCGCGTTGTTCACGCCCTGGCTGCTGGGCGGCGGCCCGATGGGGCAGGACGCGTTCATCCTGGTGGGCTTCGCGCTGCTGGGCCTGTCGTATGGACAGGCGTCGGGCACGGTCACCGCCAACTTCACGCGCCGTTTCCGCTACACGGGCGCGGCGCTCACGTCCGATATGGCGTGGCTGATCGGCGCGGCCTTCGCGCCGCTGGTCGCGTTGGGGTTGTCGGCGCGCTTCGGGCTGGTGGCCGTCAGCGTCTATCTGCTGTCGGGAGCGGCGTGCACCTTGGTGGCGCTGCGCATCAACAAGGTGCTGGAAACGCGCGACTGAAGCGCCAAGGCCAGGGCGCTCAGCCGCCGAAGCCTTGCAGCACGTTCGCCACGTTGGTCCCCACATCGGCCACGGCATAGCCGCCTTCCATCGTGAAGACCGCGGGCAGGCCCAGGCTGGCCAGATGGCGGCCGACTTGCAGGTAGTCGGCGCTTTTCAGCTTGAACTTCGAGATCGGGTCGCCTTCAAAGGTATCGACGCCTAGCGCAATGACGACGGCGTCGGCCTTGAACGCGCGGATGGCGGCGACGCCTTGTTCCAGCGCGGCGGTCCATGCGGAAAATCCGGTGCCGGCGGCCAGCGGCAGGTTCAGGTTGGCGCCCAGGCCCGCGCCTTCGCCAAGTTCATCGGCATAGCCCAGGAAGAACGGGTATTCGGTCGTGGGGTCGCCATGGATCGACACCGTCAACACGTCGCCGCGAGCATAGAAGATGCTTTGCGTGCCGTTGCCGTGGTGATAGTCCACGTCAAGGATGGCCACGCGCTGCGCGCCCGCCTCGCGCAGGGCTTGCGCGGCCAGCGCGGCGTTGTTCAGGAAGCAGTAGCCGCCGAAGAAATCGGCGCCGGCGTGGTGGCCGGGCGGCCGCGTCAGGGCCATGGCGGCGCGCGGGCCGCCAGGCGCGGACACGGCACGCGCGGCATCGATGGCGCAGGCCGCGCCGGCCGTGGCCGCTTCCCAGGTGCCGGCCGTCAGCGGGCAGCCGCTATCGAACGAGAACAGGCCGACGCGCGCGGCGAAGTTGGTGGGCTCGATATCGTGGCGGAAGCCGCGTACCGGCCAGACCGAAGGCAGGATGTCGATGTCCGCGTTGGCCGGATCCAGTGCCACCCAGTCTTGCCAGGCGCTGGCCAGGAAGTCCACGTACCGCGGGGCATGCACGCGCTTGATCAGAGCCAGGTCGGGCGCGCCAGGGGCAAGCAGATCGCCGATGCCGCGTTGGCGCAGCGCGTCCAGCACGTATTCCAGCCTTGCCGGCGTTTCGTGGCAGGGGACCAGCTTGCCGCGGAACATCTCCTGGCGGCCAGCATGCTTGTCATGGACGGGGTTGTGGAAGATCTGCACGGCGTCGGGTCCTTGGGTTGTTCAACGCATTCTGTTTGACGGCACGAGCGCCACTATAGCGGCCGGAACGCATACCACGCCATGGCGGGCAGCTCGCGGAAAATGGAGTACGCGTCGCGCCATTCGGCGAAGCGCGGATAGCCGCCGCCGACTTCCGGCACGCCCTGGCGGCGCAGGGCCAGCATCGTGCGCGGCACGTGGAAATACTGCGTGACAGCCAGCGCGTGGGTATAGCCGTGTTCGTGCATATAGGCGCTGGCATGGCGGGCGGTGGCCCAAGTGTCGACGCCCGCGCTGTCGGTCACGATGCGGTCGCCGGGCACGCCGCGCGCCAGCAGGTAGTCGCGCATCGTGGCCGCCTCGTCGGCGCCGGCCGGGTCCACGCCGCCGCTGACGAACAGGACGCGGCATTGCGACGCCGCATAGCAATCGTAGGCGCGGTCCAGGCGGGCGGCGAGCCGGGGCGAAGGCTTGCCGTCGGCCTGCACGGTGTTGCCCAGCACGACGGCCACGTCGGCGGGGTGGGCGCTGGCCAGCAGCCCCGTGGCCGTCAGCGCGGCAGCGGCCAGCAGCAAGGCGGCCAGCGGCACGGCGAACAGCAGGAGGGGCAGGCGGCGGGCCGGACGGTATCGGACCGGGCGGGTAGCAGGCGGCACGCGGGGCGTCTTCGGAAAAAGGGGCTGCGCTTATTGCGCGGCGGGCGGCCGTTTGGGCAACGGGTAGTCGAACCCGATGTCGTTCGAGACGATCGGCTGGGCAAGATTGCCCGGGTCGGTCAAGACGGCGGCCGCACGGTACTTGCCGGGGGCCAGCGCCGGCAGGAACGGGACGCTGCCGTAGCCGTTGTCGTTCACCAGATAGGCCGGCTTGCCGTCTTCGTCCGGGGCCCAGACTACCGGGTCGCGGGCAAAGCCCAGCGGGTTGGCCGGGTGCAGCGTGTCGCCGTCGCGCTGATACAGCGGATGCACGATGCGGTCGCCTTGTGCGCTGGTCAGCAGCAGCCACACGCGCGGCGCCTTGAGGGCGGCTGGGGCGTCGCCGGTGTTGGCCACGCTGAGCATGAAGAGGCCGCCGTCTTCTCCATTCCAATCGGCCAGGGTGTCGGCAAGCTCCAACGCCAGGCCGCCTTGCGGCGCCGGCACCGCAAGCTGATGCTTGTCCACGCGCAGGTCGCCGTAGCGTATCCATTTCAGGACCTCGCCGGCCGTCTTGCTGGTGTAGCGCACTTGCAGCCAGTCGCGCGGGCGCAGCGCCACCACGTCCAGGTGCTCGCCTTCGGCGGCGGTCATCGCGGGCCGGTCGTTGACGTCGGGCGTGTCGTAGAGGTCCAGCTTGCCGACCGGCACGGTGCCGCCTTCCAGCGGCGATCCTTCGCCTTCGATGTCGATGCGCGCGATGGCGCCGTCTTCGCGGAACCGGTAGGTCAGTTCGGCTGGTTCGTTTTCCAGGCCGAACTGCGCCTGGGTGGTCCAGGTCGTGGCGTGCGCCGTGCCGTCGGGCCGCAGCACATATTCTTCGGTGCCATTGCTGGCGGCGCCGTAGCGGCAGCCTACGCGGATCAGGGCCTGCTTGTCGTCGATCACCGGGTTGATGAAGCCTCGGCAGGGGCTCGCGGGGTCGGGGTGCCGGATTTCCTGAAAGGCGCCGCTGGCGGGCCGGTACAGGAACAGGCGGGCGATGAGCTGCGTGCTGCCGCCGCTTTGTCCCAGCACCAGGTCGCGGTAGCCGTCGTGGTCGATGTCCACGGATTCCATCTGGTCGATGGCGTCGTTGTCGAAGCTGCCCAACAGTTGCTCGGGGCCGTTGCCGACGCGTACGGTTGCGCGCTGGTCGTCGCCGCCGCTGATCTTCACGATCGCCGACAGGCCGGCCTTGATGGGGTAGGGGAAGTCGCGCGGGGCGGCTTGCGCATGAACGCCCGCGCCTTGCGCCGCCAGCGTCGCCAACACGCCCGCAAGCAGTATCCGTTTCACGTGCTGTTTCACGCGCTTCCCCCAAGCTTCGAATCGAGTGGGGCAATATACCTCAGCGGATTGCGGGAAAACGAGCAGTGCGCCGCGGCGGGCGGTCCGTCATCCTGAGTAGAATTGAACGACGCGTATTGTTGACGGTTCGCGCCCGGCCGCCGTTCCGCCACTGCCCCATGAACTCTTCGTTTCCCATCCGTCAAGAATGTCCGCCGGGCGCCTGCATGTGCGACCGCGACCGGCTGCTGGCCGATCCGTCGGCGGATCTCCGCATCCTGCGGCTGACGAAAGAAGAAGAGAAGCGCCTGGTCGCGCGGCTGGAGAACATTCGCAGCCTGGATGACCTGCGGGCCATGCAAGGCCGTATTCAGGCGCAGCTGGGCATCGTGATCGTGATCACGCCCAGCGACAACGAGGTGCGCACGTCGCGCGGTATTTCGATTCAGCTGGAAGAGGCGCCGGGCCTGTGCCGCAAGACGCGCACCGCGTTGCCCGCCGCCATTCGGCGCGGCTTCGACAACACCCCTGAAATCGTCTATGCGCTGCTGAACGAGCGCGATCTGCTGAGCGGCACCTGATCAGGACGGCTTGCCGGGTTCGGGGCAGGGCGTAAGGGGCACGACGGCGGACGGCGTGCGGCCGGCTTCCGGCCGGGTCGCGGGCTTCTTGCCGCTGCGCACGGGGTAGGACAGCAGGACCGCGCTGCCCGCCGCCAGCTTGAGCGACGTCGCCGAGCCGTAGGCCACCGTCCAGCCGCGCACGGCCAGCGGCGCCAGCGTGTACTGCATGGCGGAACCGGGCGATACGTGCGCGACCTTACCCGCGAACAGTTCCTGCTGCGGTGTTTCCGCGCCGTCGACGGCGGTGTAGGTCACGATGCTGTCCAGCGCGGCCGATTCTTCATAGCGCGCCAGGATGGCCGTCTTGTACTTGCCGGGGGGAATGTCCGTCAGGCTGACGGTCAGGTTGTCCGTCGCCTGGCCGCCGGCATCCAGCCGGACGCCGGTGACGTCGACGCGCGCAAGCGGCGTCGTGCCCGTGTTGCGCACGCGCACGCTGTATTGCCCCGACGTGCCCGTCACCGTGCAGACGTCCACGCCGGAGGGGTTGGGGGTTGCCTGCGCGGGCGCCATGGGGCCTGCGGACAGCAGGGCCGCCAAGGTCAGGGTCAGGGCAGGGACAGATCGGGTGGGCACGGCACGCTCCTGGTGGGAGGCAGCGTGCCGGGTGGCGCGTTGCCAGCCTTATTACACCACTTGGCGTCCCGACGCCTCGGCCGCCTGCTGGCGCTTGCCCGCGAGCCAGTTCAGGATCAGCGCCAAGACCAGCAGGCCGACGATGACGAATCCCCAGACAATCCAGCCCAGCACCGAAATGACCGTGCCCAGGCTGCCGGCCACGGGCAGGATCTGGTTCAGGCCCTGAGCGGCCCAGACCAGGCCCCCTTGCAGCGACTGCAGCCAGGCGGGGTCGACCCACCCGGCGGCCCAGGCGGGCGCGACCCATTGCGAGGTGTCCAGTGCGGCTCCCGGCACCTGGGCGGTGGCGATGGTCGCCAGGACCCAGTCGGTCAATTGCAAGGTCAGCGCCACCAGCCCGGTCCAGAGTGCGGCAAGCACGGCAAAAGCGAGCCAGATGAATTTTTTCATTACAGAGGTACTCCGATTTCAAAAGAACGACCAGGATAGAGCCGATTCTATTTCTGAAAAACCAGCGCTGATGTGACAAACATTAAGAAAAAACCGAAGTCTTGGAATGTGCCAGCACCGCCTGGACCAGCGGATGGTGCTGGCCGCGGCGGTTGCGGATGGCGTGGATCTCTTCATGCACGTCGTCGCGGCGGGCCAGGGGACGCAAGCCGCGCAGCAGCCCGATGTCGTCGCCGCCCAGCCGGCTGAGCGGGAAAACGCCCAGGCCCCGGGCGGCAAACACCGACATCAGCGCGCTGTCTTCGAATTCGCCCACCACGTTGGGAAACACGCCTTGCTCGCTGAACCAGCGGTCCAGCGTCTGGCGCAGCACAGAATGGCCCGTGGGCAGCAGCACGGGCAGCCGTTCCAGGCAGCGGGGAAAGTCCAGCGTGTCGGCCTTGCGCACCAGCCGCGCGGGGCCGTACCAGTCCACGGGCGAGGACACCAGGCGGTCGCTGGTCAGGCGCAGGTTGGGGTTGGCGGGCGCGCCCTGGCCGGCCAGCACCAGGTCCAGGTGGTGCTGGGCCAGTTCGCCCAGCAGCTCTTCGACCTCGCCTTCGTGGCAGGTCAGGCGCAGGTCCGGGGTGTCCAGCACCGGTCCCAGCAGGGCGTGCGCGGCCAGCTTGGAGATGCCGTCGGACAAGCCCACGGACAGCCGGATGACGGGTTTGGTGGCGGCGGCGCGCACTTCCTGGGGCAGCACGTGGCCGATCTGGAAGATCTCTTCGGCCCGGGCGAACGCCGCTTTGCCGGCGTCGGTCAGCGTCACGCCCCGGCCGGCGGGCTTGAGCAACTGGTGACCCAGGTTCTTCTCAAGTTCGCGCACTTGGGCGCTGATGGTCTGGATGGCCATGTCCAGCCTTTCGGCGGCGCGGGAAAAGCCGCCTTCCTTGGCGACCATCCAGAAATAGTACAGGTGGCGGTAGTTCAGCATGTCTGACTCACTTCGGTTTTTTCGAACCTTAACTCACTTTCAGGCTGATTTCTCCGTTTGGTCAGGATCCGGATGATGGGCACCTTCGAACACAGCGGGGCATTCATGGACACTTTGATCACCTTCTTCATGGCCGATTTTCTGGGGACACCGACCTGGAGTTGGCTGCTATTCATCGGCATCGTCATCAGTTTGCTGGTCTTCGACCTGGGCGTGCTGCACAAGGATGACCGCGAAATCGGCGTGCGTGAAAGCCTGCTGCTGTCCGCCGGCTACATCAGCGCCGCGCTGCTGTTCGGCGCCTGGGTCTGGTGGCAGCTGGGCGCCGCCAGCGGCATGGCCTACTACACCGGCTTCATGATCGAAAAGTCGCTGTCGATGGACAACGTCTTCGTGATTGCGTTGATTTTCAGCTTCTTCGCGATTCCGCGCCAGTATCAACATCGCGTGCTGTTCTGGGGCATCCTGGGCGTGATCGTGCTGCGCGCCATCATGATCGGCCTGGGCGCCGCGCTGGTCAGCAACTTCGGCTGGCTGCTGTACCTGTTCGGTGCGTTCCTGGTCTTCACGGGCATCAAGATGTGGATGATCGCCGACCAGACGCCGGACATCGCCACCAATCCGATCCTGAAGTTCCTGAAGCGCCACATGCGTGTCACGGAAGGCCTGCGCGGCAATGCGTTCGTGGTGACCGAGACGGATCCGGCCACGTCGAAGAAGGTGCGTTTCGCGACGCCGCTGCTGCTGGCCCTGGTGCTGATCGAATTCGTGGACCTGGTGTTCGCGGTGGACTCCGTGCCGGCGATCTTCGCCATCACGACCGACCCGTTCATCGTCTACACCAGCAACATCTTCGCCATCCTGGGCCTGCGTGCGCTGTACTTCGCGCTGGCGGCGATGATCCACCGTTTCCACTACCTGAAGTACGCGTTGGCGCTGGTCCTGGTGTTCATCGGCACGAAGATCTTCCTGGTCGGCTTCATCGGCAAGGTGCCTGCCGCACTGTCGCTGGGCGTGACGTTCAGCCTGATCCTGGGCGGCGTGCTGTTCTCGCTGTGGAAAACCCGGTCGGCCGAATTGAAGACGCAGTAAGCCGTCAACGCATCGACGCAGTGAAAAACCCGCCGGCTGGCCCCGGCGGGTTTTTTTTCGTCAACCGGAAGCGGTGCGGGCAAGAAAGCCGGCGATGGCGAGCGCCGCCTCCGCGGGGGCGGCTTGCGGCAGGCAATGGAGTGGACCGCGCATTCTGCGATGGGCTGCCTTGGCTGATCATATTCATGAGATATGGCTACCCGCCTGTTTCTATATTTGTAATATGGATACGCCAGGCGTAGAGTCCAACCGTACACAAGCCGTCCGGCAAGGAGCCGTCATGAGCAACAACAGTTGGTCCGCCAAGCAGTACTCCGCATTTGAAAATGAACGCACCCGGCCGGTGCGCGACCTGGTGGCCGCCTTGCCCAACCCGTCCGTCGGCCTGGCCGTGGACCTGGGCTGCGGCCCGGGCAATTCCACCGAGGTGCTGGCCAACCGCTATCCCGATGCGCAGGTCACCGGCATGGACAGTTCGGAAGACATGGTGCAGGCCGCCCGCAAGCGCCTGCCCGCGCTGGACTTCGAACTGGCCGACATCGCCACCTGGGATCCGCCCCGGCAGTACGACGTGATCCTGGCGAACGCGGCGCTGCAGTGGGTGCCCGACCACGCCACGCTGTACCCCCGTCTGGTCGGCAAGCTGACGGCGGGCGGGATCCTGGCGGTGCAGACGCCCGACAACATGGAAGAGCCCGCGCACCGCCTGGCCCGTCAGGTGGCCGGCGAAGCGCCGTGGGCAGCGAAGACCGGCGGCGTGAAGCATCCGCCGCGCTATAGCGCCGCCTGGTACTACGAGCTGTTGAAGCCGCATTGCGGCGTGCTGGACGTGTGGCGCACGACCTATCACCATCCCTTGGCGGGTGCCGCCGCGGTGGTGGAATGGTTCAAGGGCACGGCGTTGCGCCCGTATCTGGACAAGCTGGACGCGGCTGAACAGGCAAGTTTCCTGGCGCGTTACCAGGCGCTGATCGCCGAGGCCTATCCGGCGCTTGCCGACGGCACCGTGCTGCTGCCGTTCCCGCGCCTGTTCATCGTGGCGGGGCCGAAAGCGGCCTGACACGCGCCGTCATGGCGACGCTGACCTACCGCTGCTAGGCGCGTACGCGCAGCCTCAGGCAGGCGCCTGCCCGTCCGACTTGTCCGCGAAGTAGCGGGCGGGCGTCTTGCCCAGCGTCTTCTTGAACATGGTGATGAACGCGCTGACCGATTCGTAGCCCAGGTCTTCGGCGGTGCGCTGCACGGACACGCCCGCAGACAAGCGCTGCAGGGCCAGGATGATGTGCAGTTGCTGGCGCCAGCGGCCGAAGCTCATGCCGACTTCCTGCTGCACCAGGCGCGCCAGCGTGCGTTCGCTCATGGCGACGCGCTTGCCCCATTGCGCGACCGTGCTGCGGTCGGCGGGATCTGCGTCCAGGGCGCTGGCGATCTGGCGCAGGCGGGGGTGGTCGGAGAGCGGCAGGTGCAGATGCTCAGTCGGCATGCGCGACAGCTGCTCCACCAGCACATCCGCCAACTTGCGGTTGGCGGCGGTGGTCGTGTCCGAGGGTGGCAAGTCGGCCAGGTGCACGATCAGTTCCCGCACCAAAGGCGAGATCGCCAGGGTGCAGCAGGCCGAAGGCAGTCCGGGCGTGCCGGCCGGGACGAACAGAAAGCAGACGCGTCCGTTGGCCGTGACGCGGTTGCTGTGCGGCACGCCGCCTGGAATCCACACCCCGCATCGCGGCGGCACCATCCACAGCCCTTGGGGGACCGAGCAGGTCACTCCCCCGCGTAGCGACAGCACCAATTGGCCCATGGGGTGATCATGGGTGGGCGATTCGCTGTCCTGCTCCGCCGCATGGACAGGCATGGCGAAGGTCCACTGCGCGGCGGCGTTGGGATCGAAGGCGGGCGGCGGGGAATGGGCGTGATGCATGGCGGTGACGCCGAGCGGGGCGGGTTGGCAGATTTTAAGGATAGTTTGTCATTGTCTCGAAATTCGGTAAAGCGCTCCGTGCGTAAGCTATGGCCTCTGAAATGCGGTTTTTTCCGCGTTTGCTTTGGATTCCACCGATTGCCGCCATGACTTACCTTCCTTCCCGCTCCCGCCCCGACAGCCGCCCGATGTTGCTGATCGCGGGCATGCTTTGCATCGCCATGGCCTTGCGTGCGCCCGTGACCGGCGTGGCGCCGCTGATCGGCATGATCCGCGAACAACTGGGCTTGTCGTCGACCGCCGCCGGCATGCTGATCACCTTGCCGTTGCTGGCGTTCGCGGTGGTGTCGCTGTTCGCGGCGGGGCTGGCACGCCGCTTCGGGCTGGAGCGCACGCTGTTCGGCGCGCTGCTGCTGATCGCGTTCGGCATCGTCGCGCGCACGCAGGGCGCGGCTTGGGGGCTGTATGCGGGCACGGCGATCATCGGCTCGGGCATCGCGATCGGCAACGTGCTGCTGCCCAGCCTGGTCAAGCGCGATTTTCCGCAGCGGGTGGCGGGCCTGACATCCGCCTACGTGCTGACGATGAGCATCGCCGCCGGCGTGGCCTCGGCCATCGCGATCCCGCTGGCCGGATTGTCGGCGGGCGGTTGGCGCTTTTCAACGCTTTGCCTGTTGGCGCTGCCCGCTGTCAGCGTGCTGCTTTGGCTGCCGCAGCTGGCCAATCACACCGCGCCGGCCGCGACGACCGCGCATGCGCCGCATGGCGGCCGACTGTGGCGTTCGCCGCTGGCCTGGCAGGTGACGCTTTACCTGGGTATCAATTCCTTCGTGTTCTACGTCGCCGTCAGCTGGCTGCCCGCCATCTTGCAAGATGCGGGCTATTCGGCGCAGCGCGCCGGCTCGCTGCACGGGCTGCTGCAACTGATGTCGGCCGGGCCCGCCTTGTTCCTGGCGCCGGTGGTGCGACGGTTGAAGGACCAGCGCGGCGCGGCGTTCTGCTCGGCGGCGGCGTCGTTCGTCGCCCTGGCCGGGTTGATCGCGGCCCCGGCCTGGGCCACGCTCTGGATCGTACTGCTGGGCCTGGGCACGGGCGGCGGCATCATCCTTGGCCTGGCATTCGTAGGCTTGCGGGCCAGCCATGCGCAGCAGGCCGCGGCGTTGTCCGGCATGGCGCAGTGCGTGGGCTATCTGTTCGCGGCGACCGGCCCGGCCGTGGTGGGGGCGCTGCATGACCGCCTGGGCAGCTGGAGCGTGGCGCTGGGCGCCTGCGCCGCGCTATGCGTGGCGATGGCGGTCATTGGCCTGTATGCCGGCCGCGCGATGCAGATAGGCGGATTCCGCGAGCATGCGGCGCGCGCCGCGCCGGCGGCGCAATGACTGTGGCCCCGGGGCGTCGCGCCGGTCAGGCGTGGGCTTTCCACAGGCGCACCAGCGTGTCGGGCGCATCGGCTTCCGGCACGTCGAAACTGACGGCCGTCTGGTCGTCCCGGTCCATCACCATTTCGATGTGGAAGTAGCGCTGGTCGCCGCCCGTTTGCGCGCATTCGGGCACGGCCATCGGCGCGGCGCGTTCCAGCGCGTCGCAGACGTCCTGGCGCACGCCGGGCGGGCAGGTCGACAGGTTGATGCTGCGGGGTTGCGACAGGCCGGGCAAGTAGGCCAGGCCGCCTTCGCGGCTTAGCCGCACCAGCAGCACAAGGTCCAGCGGAGGCAGCTCGATCATGACAGGACTCCCACGGCGGCCCAGGCCTGCGCGATGGCCTTCTGCACGGCCGCGCCCGAGCGTTCGGCGGCAACCGTCAGCGTCAGCGCGGCAAAGGCCTTGAAGTCGGCATCGTGGCGCAGGCGCTTGTCGCACAATGTGTCGTACCAGACCTGGCCCGCGCCTTTCCACGCCGGGCCGTCCAGCGTGGTGGCGGCCAGGAAGAAGGCGCGGTTGGGGATGCCGGAATTGATGTGCACCCCGCCGTTGTCGCGTGGGGTATCGGCGTAGTCGCGCATGTGCGCGGGCTGGGGATCCTTGCCCAGCAGCGGGTCGTCATAGGCGCTGCCGGGTTCCGCCATGGAGCGCAGTGCGCGGGCGCTGACCTTTTCGGTGAACAGGCCTGCGCCCACCAGCCAGTCCGCCTGCCGGGCCGTCTGGCCCAGCGCGTATTGCTTGACCAGCGCGCCGAAGACGTCGCACAGGGACTCGTTCAGCGCGCCGGACTGGCCCTGGTAGAGCAGGCCGGCTTCAGTATCGATGACGCCATGGGTCAGTTCATGGCCGATGATGTCCACCGCGATCGTGAAGCGGTTGAAGACTTCGCCGTCGCCGTCGCCGAACACCATCTGCGCGCCGTTCCAGAAGGCGTTGTCATAGTCTTCGCCGTAGTGCACGGTGCCGACCAGCGGCAGGCCGTGGCCGTCGATGGAGTGGCGCTTGTAGATGTCCCAGAACAGCTTGTATGTGGCGCCCAGATGCGCATAGGCTTCGTCCACCGCGGCATCGCCGCTGGCTGGCCGGCCTTCGGCGCGCGCCAGCGTGCCTGGCAGGGTCGTGGTGTTGTCGGCGTCGTGCACTGCCCGTTGCGGCGTGCCGGGGCGCGCGGGGTGGCGCGCCGGGGCCAGCGTGGCGCGCGGCGGCTGTCCGGCCATTTCGCGCAGGCCGCGTTGTTGCTGGTCGATGATCAGCGTCTTGACGGCGGGCATGCTGACGCGGGCGTCGGCATGCTGCGCCAGACGGTCCAGCACATAGGGCGGAATCACGCCGATCAAGGGGGTGGACTCGGAAGGACGTGGCATGGTCGGTCTCTGTCGTGGAAGCCGGGCCAGTGGCGCGGAGCAGGCAGGACTACGGTAGCAGATGGCCTTGGCTTGCGGACGTAACAGTGTGCGGCCTGTTGCGAGCACGGCCTACGCGGCGGCGGCTCGACAGGGATGCGTTGGCCCGGTAAGGTTGCGCGGTCCCGGTTTTCCGCCATTGATCCGCCGCCATTCACCCGCCGCCTTTGACATGTCACTGACTCCTTACCGCATCCAATCCATCGCGTTGACCGACACGCATCTGCTGTTGACGCTGGCCAGTGGCCACACGCTGTCCGAGCCGATCAAGCGCCATATCCGGCTGGAGAACGCGACGCCCGCGCAGCGCGGGCAGTGGCAGTTGGTGGATGACGGCTTTGGCGTGGTCTGGCCCGCGCTGCTTGCGCCGTCGGCCGAAGGCATGCTGAATGTGCTGGACTTGCTGTGGGACCAGCGCTACGAACAGGCGATGGCGGCGCTGGCCGCAGCCGAATGGCAGCTGGACCGCCTGCCGCTGGCCGACCAGGAACTGGTGGCGCTATGGCGCATGGAGGCCGACATCAACAATGGCGGCTTCATGCAGTTCCTGTGCAATTGGGGCGACCCGACCTGCCAGTTGGCCTTGCAGGCCCTGCGCAAGGCGGGCGCTACGCACATGCTGGCCGTGCTGTCGCGCATGCGCGGGCTGATCGACCGCTTCGAGGCATCGCCTGAAGTGGTTGAACTGAACGACATCTACGGCGCCATGACCGAGGCGGAGCAAGAAGAGATGGAGACGCTGGACCACGCGTTCTGGGACTATCCCGATCAACTGGCGCGGCTGGGATTGCAGCATTACGGCGTGAAGATCCAGCCTTAAGCGTCGGGCGTCCACGCTGCCGCCTGGCACTTTCCGGGCCGCTTTTCATGCGGATGAACGGTCAAATCCGGCAGTGGCGGTATGCTCGGCAACGTTCTGCAAAGTCTGGCAACACTCGTGCCCGTTGCGGGGGACCATCCGTCCCCGCCTCGGGATAGAATCCGATGCTTCTTTCCCGGGGGGGGACGCTCGATGAGGTATTTCCTGATCTTGGTTGGTGCCGCAGTAGTCGCCTACTTGCTGGCCCGCGGCATCGCGGCCGTGCTCTCGGACCGTAAACGTTCAAAAACAGATAGGGACTCCAAGTGAAGCCGACAGATATCCAGATGGTCAAGACGATCGGCGCGGTCAAGCCGCGCAGCATCAAGCTCGCCCTTGGCGCAGGCATTCTGTTCTTGCTGATCCTGTTCCTGGCGTTCGGTTCGTGGTTCCAGGTGGACCAGGGCGAACGCGGCGTCGTGCTGCGCAACGGCAAGCTGGTGCGCGTGTCCGAGCCGGGCCTGGATTTCAAGACGCCGTTCATCGACAACGTGATGACGGTGTCGGTGCGCGACCACACGTTCGTGTTCGAGAAGCTGGAGGCCTACAGCTACGACCAGCAGCCGGCGCACCTGCGCGTGTCGGTCACGTACCGCGTGCCGCCCGAGCACGTGGCCGAGCTGTACTCCGAATACGGCACCATCGGCAATCTGCAGATGCGCGTGCTGGAACGCAAGACGCCGGACGCCGTGAAGAACGTGTTCGGCCAATACACCGCCGTGCGCGCCATCCAGGAACGCCAGAAGCTGGGCCTGGACGTGAACAACGCCGTGTTGAAGACGATGGAAGGCGCGCCGGTGCAGGTGGTGGGCGTGCAGATCGAAGAAGTGGGCTTCTCGCAAGCCTATGAACATTCCATCGAGCAGCGCATGCTGGCCCAGGTGCAGATCGAAACGACGCGCCAGCAGAAGGAAACGGCGATGATCAACGCCGAGATCCAGGTGGTCAAGGCCAAGGCCGAAGCCGATGCGCGCCGTCAGCAGTTCACCGCCGAAGCCGATGGTATCCGCATGCGCGGCGACGCCGAAGCGGCGTCGATCCGCGCCAAGGCCGAGGCGCTGGCCGCCAACACCAACCTGGTGAGCCTGAACGCGGTCGAGAAGTGGGATGGCGTGCTGCCGTCCACGCAGGTGCCGGGCGCCGCGTTGCCGTTCATCGGCATCAAGTAGGCGTCGAAGGGCAGGGCTGCGCCGGCATGGGCGGGGCCGCCTGTCGCTGGCGCGTGAAGTCCATCAGGCTCTCGCCTGACAACGCCTTGCTGTAGTACCACCCCTGCACGATGATTTCGGCGGGGGATGCCAGCGCCATCAGCTGCTGGTCCGTTTCCACTCCCTCCACGATGATCTGCAGGTTCAATGCCTCGCAGAAGCGCAGCAGCCCGCTCATGACGAGGGCGCCGCGGTCGGAGTCTTGCGCGACGACGAAGCTGCGGTCGATCTTGACGGCGTCGATCTGGAATTGGTGCAGGTAGCTCAGGGCGGAATAGCCGGTGCCGAAGTCGTCGATGTACACCCGGGCGCCGATCGCATGCAGGCGATCGAACGCGGTGTGCAGCGCCTGGGCGTCTTCCACCAGCGCGTCCTCCGTCAATTCCACCGAAATCTGTCCGCCGGCTTGCGCCAGCACTTTGATCAGCTTCTCAAGATAGACCTCGGATGTCAGCGTGCCGGGCGTGATGTTGATGGTCATCGGCAGCATGAAATCGCATTTGCGCCATTGCAGGCATTGCAGCACCGCCTGCTTGGCCACCCATAGGTCCACCTCGCGCATCAGATCGGCCTCTGCAAGCCATCGCAGGAATTCCACGGGCGCCTGTTGCGTGCCCTCCGGGCCGGTGGCGCGCAGCAGGGCCTCGCAGCCGGTGCACAAGCCGCTGCGCAGCGACACCTGGGGCTGGAATTGCAGATAGAAATCGTATTGGCTGATCGCGCGGATACGGGCGTTTTCGGTGACCCGGCGCGCGCGGTCGGTGTAGGTCTTCACGATGGGGTCCTGCCCGTACAGCAGCGATTCCTCCTGCAGCCGGAGAAAGGTCGTGTCCATCGATTTGAAGTAGACGGCCGCGCTCTCGTGGCGCTTGCGTTCCTGCGCCAGGATGAACGGCGCATACAGGCAGATGCCGATGCCGACCAGCGCAAGCTGCAGCACCACCCCGCCCAGGCTGTCGCCGGCGGCGATGTAGGCGTTGAACAAGACGGGCGAGGTCAGGGGCAGCGCTGTCGCGGCGGAAGGCAGCCAGCCCAGGTGCACCACGGCCAGCGCGATGACGACGTTGGCCACCGGCGCCAGGATGAACGGGACAAGCAGGCGCGGGTTCAGGATCAGGGGCAGCCCGAACAGCAGGATTTCATTCACGTTCAAGAGCGCCACGGGCAGGCTGGCCAGCGCCAGCACCCGCAGCGGTTCGCTGCGCGAGAACATCAGGATGGCGACTACCAGCGACATCGTGGCGCCGGACCCGCCGATGAAGACGAAGGCGCCAAGCAGGGTGCCGTTCAACGCATACATGCCCTCGTAGCCGGCGGCGTGGCTGACGGCGTTCAGCTGGGTGGCTTGGTCCATCACGCTCATGACGGGCGCCATCGCGTGGTACCCGTGTATACCGAAGAACCACAGCAGGGAGTCCAGTCCGGCGGTCAGTACGCCCGATGTGAAGGGGCTGTTCAGCGAAGCCAGGTCCAGCGGGATGTTGAATTGCGCGACGCCCGGAATGCTCAGCGCGGCGGACAGCACCAGCACGACCAAGCCCGCCGTCAGCAGGCCGGGCACCACCATGTTCAGCGTGTCGCGGACGTTTTCACTGAGCAGCCCGTCGGGCGCCAGCCACGTCCAGCGCTGCCGGTGCAGCCACGCCATCAACGGCACCGTCAGCAAGGGCGAGATGATCGCGATGAAGAGCACCAGGGTGGCGGCCGCCAAGGGGTAGGGCGCCATCAGGCCTTCGGCGATCACCACGTACGACAGGCACAGGAACGCGGTGGGCAGGTGGGGCACATGATGGCGGAACGACAGCATGTAGCCGATGGAGGCGCCGACAAGGATCGGCATGATGCCGGTCAGCTTGTCGTGGACCCCGGTCAGCAGTTCGACGATGGCGACAGGCAAGCCCAGCTGGCGGGCGACGACGGACAAGACCAGGAACAGCGCGGTGACCAGCAGGCAGGGCAAGGTCCACAGCAGGCCTTCCCGGATGGCGCGCAAGGAGCTGGCGGTCGCTAGCGCGGCCAGCCGGTCTTTCGGGTAGCGCAGCGACGTCGATTTCGGCATGGCGGTCTGCCCAGGAGTCCCAGCAAGCGAATAATTCCGCTCCCGTGTTTGTAAGAATGTTTTGCCACATCCTAGTCCTTGTTTTCCCGGTTTAGCAATCGATATGCCGAGGAATCCTAGGGATTCCCCTCTGTCAACAATTGCAAAGCAGGTGCAAGGTGGCAGTACAGGCTTGATGGGGCGCTATACGATCAAGCGGTTGCTCGCCCGTTTCGCGGGGCAGGCGCACCGGCCAATAAGTTTCAATAAGGAGACATGGATGTCTCAGTTGGATTGGACGTCCGGCGATACCGCGCCGGATCGGCAGGGCTATTACGAAACACGGTTCGACACGGGACGCACTGCCATCACGCTGTACAGCGTGCTGGGTTGGATGCCGGTGAAGACACCCGGCAATATGGTGAGCTGGCGGCCCCTGCCGCCCGCCGCCGAGAAAGAAGAGGCCGAACGCCACATACAGGAGATCCGGGCGGCGCAAAGCCATATCCCCATGGATTATTAGCGGACCCCACGCGATGTGGCGGGCGCGCGACGGTGTGGTTGCGATAATGAGAATTATTTGTAAAATTCGCAGCCTTGCCGTCATCCGCCGCCCGATTGGTCCATGTCCCGCCCTTCCTCGCCCCGCACCGGCTGATCGACCGTTGGCGGCGGCAGGACCGCGCGGAACACATCCCGCTGGACGCGTTGGGCGAGGCCGACCAGCTGGTCCTGGACGATCCGGACCGCCGTTGCGCGCCTCTCGCCTGGCGGACGATCTGGCCAAAGTCCTGGCAGAATTGCCGCCCAAGTGCCGCGAGGCCTTCGTGCTGAACCGTATCGAAGGCTGGACGCAAGCCGAGGTGGCGGAGCATATGGGCCTGTCTAAGAATATGATCGAGCGCTATGTCATGCGCGCCATTGAACATGTGCGCGACCGGCTGCGTGAATACAATCCATGACCATGTCATTTCCGAACGATCGCGACGAGCAGCGCGAGCCGGCCACCGCCGCGTGGTGGTTCGCGCGCTGGCATTCGGGCGAGCTGACGCGTCGCGACCGGCGCGAGTTCGCCCGATGGCGCCGCGCCCATCCGGATGCCGCGCGCGAGTTCGACCGCTTGCAGCAACTGGGATCGGCCGCCGCCGGATTGCCGCGCGATCAGGTGCGGGGGCTGCTGGGCGGCCAGGTGCCCGCGCGTCCGCGGTTGCGCCGCGAGCGCCGGTTCGCGTTGCGCGCGGCCATGGCCTGTGCGGCGCTGGCGGCCGTGGCCTGGGGCGTCTGGTGGAGCCTGCCCGCGGAGGCGCCGTCGTTCACCACGATGGTCAGCACCGAACGGGGAGAGCGCCGCCAACTGACCTTGCCGGATGGCTCCGTGCTGGAGATCAACGGCGGCACGCACGCGCAGGTGAAGCTGTATGCGGGGCGCCGCCAGGTCGAACTGGAGCGCGGCGAAATCAATTTCACGGTCAGCGCCGATGCCGCGCGTCCGTTCATCGTGGACGCAGGCAGCGGCGTGGTCCGCGTGACGGGCACGGTTTTCGACGTGCGCCGCGATGCGGATCAGGTGGCCGTGCTGGTGGCATCCGGCACGGTGCAGGTATCGGGCGGCCATTGGTGGAACCTGGGCCGCGCCGTGCTGCGCGCGGGGCACGGCATCAAGGTGCCGGGCAGCGGCGCGATCGGCGTGCCCGCGCCCGCCGATGTGCAGACGGCCACGGCATGGCGCGAAGGGCGCGTGGTGTTCAACGACGCGCCGCTTTCAGATGTGGTGCGCGAGATGAACCGTTATCTGGCCACGCCGCTGCGGCTGGCGGACGACAAGGCGGGCCGCCTGCGGGTGTCGGCGTCGTTCACGCTGGACCGCCCCGAAGCGCTGGTCGACGCCTTGCCGGCGGTGGCGCCGGTGCGCCTGACGCCGCGGCCCGGCGGCCCCATCGACATCAACGCGAATTGAGCGCGCTCCGCGCCGTTACAAAATAAATAGGAATGAGATTCGGGTTTATCTGCGGTTGAAGCGTTCTACGAAGGAAGGCGCATGCGCCGCACGCCGGGCGTCGGAAGAAGCGCTGCGCAGCCTGCTGCAAGGCACCGGCGTGGCGTACCGCTGGCAGGGCGACAGCATCATCCTGTCGCGCGACGGCGGCGTGGCCAGCCTCAGCGTCAGGGACGGCACGAACGGCGTATCCGATTCCACGCCGGCGCGGTACACCCATTTGGGCGCGCCCGCCGCCTTGTCGCCGTCGTTCTTGCTGTCGGGCGTCGAGGTCAGCACGGCATCCAGCAGCATCGCGCCGCCCAGCACGCGAACGCCGCGCACGGGTTCGCCCATGACCGAGAACTCCAGCCCGCGGTTGCGCTGTTCGCCGTTCACGGAATACAGACGCGTGGCGGGGTCCACGCCCACGCCGGGCGTCGTGGCGCTCTTGTCGCAGGAATTGCTGACGCCATTGGTGTAGTCGGTCACGTCCACGCGCTGGTGCCGGATGCCGCCCATGATCTGCAGGCGGCCGTCCAGCACCGTCACTTCATGCTGGATGGCGGCGGTCGAGAACGTGACGCGCACGCCGGCTTCCCCCGTGGTCGAGCGGGTCTCGGCCGGACGGTATGAGAAGTATTCGATGAAGTCGCCTTGCGAATTGCTGATGACGGGTTCGGGCGACAGGATGTCGCGCTGCGAATGCTGCCCGCCCACCGCCGCGTAGGCGGTCACGTTCGGCGTGATGTCCACTTCGCCGCGCAGCATGCCGTACTGGGTTTTCGAGTTGGCGTAAGTCCATTTCTGCGTCGGGTTGACGTCTTTGCCAGGCGGCTTCGTGATGCGGGTGGGCCCCGCCAGCGCGCACAGGCATCGGTCACGTCGGGATCACCGGGGGAAGACAGCAGCAGCACCAGGTGAGTGGCCGCCTGGTTCACCACGGCAGGCGGCAACGGCGCCGCTGCCGCGTCGCGTTGGAACAGGGGGCGGCCGCCGGCGCCGGCGTTCATGCGTAGACCGCCTGATAGCAATGGGCGATGGCCTTCACCATGTCTTTCTGCACCACGTTCAGCGTGAGCTTCATGTGGTCGGCGATCTGGCGGTAGCTCATGCCTTCCAGCTGGGCCATCAGGAAGACGCTGCGCGCGCGGGCGGGCAGGTCCGCCAACACGCGCGAGATCGCCGACAGGGCTTCGACCACCAGGGCGCGCTCTTCTTCCGACGGCTGCACGGCGTCCGGCTGGCTGGCCAACGCATGCAGATAGCTGCGTTCCAGCGCCAGGCGGCGGTAGTAGTTGGCCGTCAGCCGGGCCGCCACGGTGGTGAGATACACGCGGGGTTCGCGCACGCTGGCGACGGAACCCGCGCACAGGATGCGTTCGAACACGTCGAGGGTCAGATCGGCGGCGTTGTCGGCGTCGCCGCCGAGCTTGCGGCGCAGCAGGTCCAGCAGCCAGCGGTGGTTGTCGTGGTAGAGGCGGCTCACGTCATTGTCAGGCCCGGTGCCTGCCCCGATGCAGTCGCTCCTCATGCTGCTCCCCAGTACGAATTTGCGGTTCTTGTAAACAGATCGAAGATAATTATAATTGCGAATCATTTTCATTTTGTGTGGATATCTGGCGGCGACGCCGGGGCGCAACGTCATGCCTTCCTCTTCATTCGCCCCTCGCGTCGAGGTGCAATCCGTCTATCTGGCCCACCACCAATGGTTGCGGGGCGTGCTGCAGCGCAAGCTGGGCAATGCGTCCGATGCGGCCGACGTGGCGCACGACACGTTCGAGCGGCTGATCCGCGCCAATGTGCGCGAGCCGCTGGGCGAACCGCGCGCCTATCTGCGCACGATCGCCACGCGGCTGCTGATCGGCCGCGCGCGCCGGGCGGCGCTGGAGGCGGCCTATGCCGAATCGCTGGCGTTGCAGCCGGCCGCAGTGGAACCGTCGGTGGAATCCCGCGCGTTGATCCTCGAAGCGCTGGAACAGGTCTGCGAATTGCTGGACAGCCTGCCGGCCACCAGCCGCCGCATCTTCTTGATGGCGCAGATCGACGGCATGTCCTATGCCGACATCGGCCAGCAACTGGGCCTGACGCCGAACGCCGTGCAGAAATCGCTGGCGCGCGCGCTGGTGCATTGCTACACGGTCGTCTACGGGTGAGCCGCGGCCTGATGGACAGCGCCAGGCTGCTGCGGCCGCATGCGCCGGAAGCGGGGCGAATCGATCCCAAGATCATCCGCCAGGCCGCCGATTGGTGGGCGCGCCTGCGCGAGGACGCGACCGACGCCCACCGCGCGCGTTTTGAGCTTTGGCGCCAGGCGCAGCCGGCGCATGAATTGGCCTGGCAGCGGATGAGCGCGCTGACGCGCGATGTGGCCCTGGGTGTGACCGAGGCGGGCAGCGGCGTCGCCGCGCGCACGTTGCGGCAGGCGCCGCTGATCCAGTCGCGCCGCAACGCGATCCGCTGGATGGTGTCGGCCGCCGGCCTGGGCCTGGGCGCGTGGGCGGTGGGCGAACGCGGCACGGCCCGCCGCCTGACCGCTGACCTGCGCACCGGTACCGGCGAGCGGCGGGCGCTGACCTTGCCGGACGGCACGCTGCTGGAATTGAACACCGGCAGCGCGGTGGACCTGCGCTATACCGCCAGCCAGCGGGAACTGGTGCTGCGGGAAGGCGAGATCCTCGTGACCACCGCGCAAGACGCGCAAGGCCGGCCGTTCACCGTGCGTACGCGCTGCGGCGTGCTGACGCCGGTGGGTACTCGGTTCCTGGTGCGCGATCTGGATGACGGGCGGTCGATGCGGGTGGCGGTGCTGGAGGGCGCGGTGGATGTGCGGGGCCTGGATCCGGCCGATGCGCCCCGGCGCGTGCCGGCCGGCGGACAGGCCGATTTTTCGGCGGCAGGCGGCTTTGCGGCCGGCCCGCTGGAACCCGCGACGTCCGCCTGGCTGACCGGCATGCTGATCGCCGACGAATTGCCCCTGTCGGACTTCCTGCGTGAACTGGGGCGCTATCGCCCCGGCGTCTTGCGCTGTTCCGACGAGGCCGGCGCCCTGCGGGTCGTGGGCGCGTTCCCGCTGGCCGATAGCGACAAGGTGCTGGCCATGCTGCAAGAAGTGCTGCCCGTTCGCGTGCGCCGCTACACGCGCTACTGGGTCGCCGTGGGCCTGGCGTGAGGCGGGCGGTGCCGTGTCTGGCATCTGATTTGTAACTGGAACGGCGTAAATCCCGACCTCGCGCTTCATGTAAGGAAAGCAGCCCGGACGAACTCCCTCCGAGGCTGCGCCGAACCTTCATGAGCCAGGAAATCCCTTCATGTCTTCTCGTCCTGCCCGCGCCGCGGCCCTTGCCCGCTTCTCCTTGCCCCGTACCCGTCTGAGCGCCGCGCTGCGCCTTGCGCTGCCCGTCGCCGCGTCTGCCGCGCTTGCCGCGCCGTGGCCGTCCGCCGTGCACGCCCAGGCAGCCGCCGGCCAGCAGGGCGTTGCCTTCAGCATTCCGGCGGGCCCGCTCAGCGCGGCGCTCGGGGCCTTCGGCGTGCAGGCCGGCGTCATGGTGGCGTCCGATCCCGCGTTGACGGCCAGCGCGCGGACCGACGGCGTGTCGGGCACGTATCCGGTGGGCGCCGCGCTTGAGCGCTTGCTGGCGGGCACGGGCCTGCAGGCGGTGGCACGCCCCGAGGGCGGTTACCGGCTGCGCCAAGCGCCGCAGCCGGGGCAGGCTGCGACGCTTGCGCCGGTGACCGTGACGGGCGGCTACAACGCCACCACGGACGGGACCGCGTCGTACACGTCGCCCGCCGTCACCATCGGCAAGTCCACCCAGGCCCTGAAGGACATTCCGCAGTCCATCACCGTGCTGACCCGTCAGCGCATGGACGACCAGGACATGACGAGCTTGCCCGACGCCATCAACAACACGGCGGGTATGGTGGGCGTGCAGGGCGTGGGGCCGGGCGTGGCGATCAATGCGCGCGGCTTCCCCGTGGACCTGCTGCAATACGACGGCGTGGCGCTGCTGCGCAACAGCTACAGCCTGGGAAACTGGGAGCAGGATTCGCTGGTGTTCTACGACCGCGTGGAAATCCTGCGCGGCGCGGCCGGCTTGCTGCAGGGCGCGGGCAGCCCGGGCGGCGCGATCAACCTGGTGCGCAAGCGCGGCGGGGCGGAGCCGTCTGTGGTCATCACCGGCAAGGCCGGGTCGTGGGACCACTACGGCTTGCAACTGGACGCGGGCGGCCCGTTGAACGCGGCGGGCACGTTGCGCGGACGCGTGGTGGTGGACGAAGACCAGAGCCGTTCCTATGTCGACTACGCCTGGGACAAGACGCGCAACCTGTATGCCGCGCTGGACTACGACGTGACCGAGGACACCACCGTGGGCATCGGCATCAGCAACCGCTACAGCCGTTCGCGGCCGATGTTCGTGGGCTATCCGCGCTACGAGGACGGCGGCGACATCGATCTGCCGCGCTCGACCTTCACCGGGTCCACCTGGAACCGCGCGAAGAACGACCAGACCATCTTCAATGCCGACGTGACGCACCGCTTTAACGACGCATGGCGGTTCAGGCTGGCCGGCGTCGCGATGAACGAGAAGAACTCGACGGTGCACCAGCGCGTCGTCGGCCCGATCATGCCGGACGGCAGCGGGATGGACTACGGCAATTTCGGCGTGGACTTCAAGAGCAAGCAGCGCGGGCTGGACATGTCGGTCAGCGGCAATTTCACCGCGCTGGGCATGGAGCAGGAAGTGGTGGTGGGCGCCGCCTACTCCAAGCTGACCACGGCCGACCGTTTCACGCGTGCCTGGGAATCCGGCGGCAACATTTTCGATATCGACCACCATCGCCCGTGGCAGGACATCGACAGCATCGCCGCGGCAAGCGGCTATGACTCGCGCAGCAGCTACGACATCCGCCAGAAGGGCCTCTACGGCACGTGGCGCGTCAAGCCCACCGAATCGCTGGCGCTGATCGGCGGCGGCCGCGTGGGCTGGTACGACTACGGCTATACCGCCCGCGGCGCCACCACCACCTCGACCACGTCGGGCAAGTTCATTCCCTATGTCGGCCTGGTCTACTCGCTGACCGACAACTGGTCCGCCTACACCAGCTATACCACTGTGTTCGAACCCCAAACTGCGCGCAGTCTGGACGGCAGTCTGCTCAAGCCGATCGAGGGCAACAACTACGAAGTGGGGGTGAAGGGCGAGCTGATGGACGGCCGCGTCAATACGTCGCTGGCGGTGTTTCGCTACGACCACAAGAACCGCGCGGTCAACGACTACGACGCCGGCTTCGCGTGCGACGGCTGGTATTGCTCGCGCGCCTCAGGCAAGGTGCGCAGCCAGGGCGTCGAGGCCGAGGTCTCGGGCGAAGTGGTCAAGGGCCTGGAGCTGTACGCCGGCTACACCTACAACACCACCAAGTACCTGTCGGACCCCGACAACCAGGGCGCGGTCTTCAACACCTGGACACCCAAGCACATGCTGCGCCTGTGGGCCAACTACAAGCTGCCGGGCATGATGAACCGCGTGAGCGTGGGGGCCGGCGTCAACACGCAGACCGACACGATCAGTTCGGACCGCGAGTTCAAGCTGGCCGGGTTCACGGTCTGGAACGCGCGCGTGGGCTACCAGGCCACGCCGGAACTGAGCTTCGCCCTGAACCTGAATAACGTGTTCGACAAGAAGTACTACGTGCCGTCCTACAACACGCTGTCGGGCAACAACTACTACGGCGAGCCGCGCAACGTGATGTTGACGGTGCGCTACGCGCCCAAGCTGTAGTGCGTCGTTGATCGTGGTCCGCGCGGGGCTACCCGCGCATCAACGCATGGACCTGGCGCGCCAGGTCTTCCAGTGCGAAGGGTTTGGGCAGGATGGGCAGGGCGGGTTCCAGCGCGGATGCATCGCCGCCATCCAGGCCCGAGCCCGTCATGATCAGCACCTTCATCCCGGGCCGCAGCCGGCGCGCGGCGTCGGCGATCTGATGGCCGTTGATGCCGCCGGGCAAACCCAGGTCGCAGATCAGCAGGTCCAGTGGTTCGGGCGACGCCAGGCGGCGCAAGGCGGCGGCGCCGTCTGCCGCTTCGGCCACCGCGTAGCCCAGTTCTTTCAGGGACTCGGCGGCCACGGCCAGCACGGCGGCGTCGTCCTCCGCGATCAAGATGGTTTCGCCGCGGGCCGCGGTCGGCGGCGCGTCAAAAGCGGCTTGCTCCAGCGCGGCCATCGCGCCCTGGTGGCGGGGGAAGTACAGCGTCATCGCCGTGCCTTCGCCCGGCCGAGAACTGACCTGCACCTGGCCGCGCGATTGCCGGACGAAGCTGTACAGCATCGACAGGCCCAACCCTGTCCCCTGGCCCGCCGATTTGGTCGTGAAGAAGGGTTCGAAGATGCGCTGCACCGTGTCGGGCGCCATGCCGCAGCCGGTGTCCGTGACGCGCAGCACCAAGTAGTCGCCCGGCGCCAGCCCGCGTTCCTGGGCCTGCCCGGCATCCAGCACGACGTTGCGCGTCGCGATGCCCAGCGTGCCATGCCCCGGGATGGCGTCGCGCGCGTTCAGGCACAGGTTGAGCAGGGCGTTTTCCAACTGATGCCGGTCGACCCAGGCCGGCCACAGGTCCGGTTCGCAGGCCAGGTCCAGCGTGATGCCGGGGCCGATGCTGCGGCGGATCAGGTCTTCCATGCCGGCGACCAGACGGTTGACGTCGGTGGCCTTGGGGTCTTGCGGCTGGCGGCGCGAGAAGGCCAGCAGGCGATGGGTCAGCGCGGCGGCTTTCCGGGCGCCGCTTTGGGCTACGTCGATATGGCGTTCCAGGTCGTTGTGGCGTTGCTGGGCCAGCCGCATGCCCAGCAATTCCAGGCTGCCCGAGATGCCCATCAGCAAGTTGTTGAAATCGTGCGCCAGGCCGCCGGCCAATTGCCCGACGGCTTCCATCTTCTGGCTTTGGCGCAACGTGTCTTCGGCCTGCCGCAACGCCTCGGCCTGCGCCCGTTCGGCGTTGACCCGCGAGGTGGTTTCAATGACCGTGTCCATCATGCCGACCACTACGCCGTGCTCGTCGCGCACCGGGCTGTAGCAGAAGGTGAAGGTGGCGTCTTCCGCCTGGCCCGACCGCTGGATCCGCAACGGGTAGTCTTCGATGAACGTAGCTTCGCCGGCGAAGGCACGCTCGGCAATGGGGCCGATCAGCGGCCATGCCTCGTGCCAGATTTCGCTGAACGGGCGGCCCAGCGCATCGGGCTTGGTGCCCAGGATCGGCGCGAAGGCGTCGTTGTACAGCGTGATCAGTTCGCGGCCCCAGACCAGGCAGCAGGGGAAGCGGGACGACATCACCATGCCGGTGGCGACGCGCAGGGCGCCGGGCCACGCGGTGATGGGCCCAAGGGGCGTGGATGCCCAATCGAAGTCAGCGACCCGCAAGCCCATCTCGCCGCCGCCAGCAAGGAATGAAGGCATGGATGAGTCGTTCTGCATGGTGGTGTCGACGGTGGCCGGGGGGGTGATTGATTCTATCCGACGGCGCGCCGCGGAAAGGACAATTCGATAAGGAGGAAGGAAGGCGGAAGGGGCGGGGGCCGGGATAAGATAAAATAGAAATCGTTCCCATTTACATATTGTTATCAGGTGCGCCTTGCCTCCGTCCGACCTGCTGCCCGCCGATACCGTCACGAAGCTCTATCGTGAGCATCACGGCTGGCTGTCGATATGGTTGCGCAAGAAGCTGGGCAACTCGTTCGATGCCGCGGATCTTGCCCACGATACCTTCGTGCGGGTGATGACCGGCCGCCGCAAGGATGGCATGGGCGCCGAACCGCGCGCGTTGCTGACGCATATCGCGAAGGGGCTCGTGGTGGACCATTGGCGCCGACGCGCGTTGGAAGACGCCTATCTGGCCGTGGTGGCGCAGTTGCCCGCGCCGGAAGCGCCGTCGCCGGAAGTGCGGGCGCTGATCCTTGAAACCCTGCACGCCATCGACGCCACTTTGCGGACCCTGCCCGCGAAGACGCGCGAGATCTTCCTGTTGTCGCAGTTCGACGGCATGGCGTATGCCGACATCGCCGCATGCCAGCGGGTGTCGCTGGCGACCGTCAAGCGGCACATGCAGAAAGCGCTGACCGCCTGCCTGATCGCCTATCAGGTCCACGCGGCATGAACGCGTCGATCGACCCCGCGATCCTGGAAGAGGCGGCCGGCTGGCTGGTGCGCTTCCAATCCGAAACCCTGTCCGCCTCCGACCAGGCCGCCTTCGACCGGTGGCGGGGCCGCAGCGCCGCGCACGGTGCCGCGTGGGCGCGGGTGGAAGACATGGTCCGGGGATTCGGCCAGGTGCCGCCCGCGATCGGCCGCGACACGCTGCGCCGCCTGGACCGGCCCGGCCGGCGCCAGGCGATCCGCGCGCTGGGGGCGTTGCTGGTGCTGGGGCCGGCGGCCTGGGCCGGGTGGCGCACGCTGCCGTGGCGCGAATGGGCAGCGGACGTGCATACGGCCACGGGCGAGCAGCGGCACATGGAATTGGCCGACGGCACCCGGCTGGTGCTGAACACGGCCAGCGCCGTCGATATCCTCTATACCCCCGAACAGCGCGTGCTGTGGCTGCGCGCCGGCGAAATCCTGCTGACGACCGGCCGCGATCCGGCGCCCGCCTACCGCCCCTTCATCGTGCGGACGTCGCAGGGCTCGATCCGCGCGTTGGGCACACGCTTCATGGTGCGAGATGAAAGCGCCAGCATCCGCGTGGCGGTGTTCGACGGCGCGGTCGAAATCCAGCCCCAGGACGCAGGCGTTGCCGCCGTGGTGCTGCCGGCGGGGCAGCAGACGGTATTCAACGCCCACGAGGTGGAACCCCGGGCGGCGGCCGATGCGGCATCGGCGTCCTGGGAGCAAGGCATGCTGGCCGTGCGCAATTGGCGGCTGGCCGATCTGGTGGACGAGCTGGCGCGCTATCGCCCGGGCATCCTGCGCTGCGATCCCGCCGTGGCGGGGCTGCGGGTCTCGGGCGCGTTCCCGCTGTCCGACACCGACGGCAGCCTGCGTCTGCTGGAGAAAACGTTGCCGGTGCGGATCAGCCGGGTGACGCCGTTCTGGGTCACCGTCGCGCCGCGCGCGGCCGTTACAAATTAATTGCCGAGCCGTTGACACTTTTTCCCGCTTCGTCCGGTGTACCGGGTGAATCGTCGCGACACGCGAGCGTCACCCCGTCCCCTACGAAGGATCGTTTCATGGTTTCCCGAATTTCCCGTTCGTCGCGCCTGCCCCGTAGCAAGGCCGTCCTGTCGCCGTTGGCGGCGATGTTGCAGGCTTCCGGCATGGGAGTGATGCTGCTGGCCGTGGCGGGGGCGCCGGCGCCTGCCGCGGCGGCCGACGCCGCAACGGCCGATGCGGCGTCAGCCGCCGCCGTGCGCAAGTCCTACGCCATCGCCGGCGGCCCGCTGGGCGATGTGCTGGCTCAGTTCGCGGCGGCGGCGGGCGTGCCGCTGTCCTTCGATCCGGCAATGGTGGCGGGCAGGCAAAGCGCGGGCCTGACGGGCACCTACACGGTGCGGGAAGGCTTCACGCGATTGCTGAGCGGGTCGGGCTATGCCTTGGCCGAACAGGGGGCGGGCGCCTATTCCCTGCGCAAGCTTCCGGCGGGCGAAGGCGCGGGCGAGGCCGCGACCCTGCTGCCCAGCATCACCGTCGCGGGCGCGGGCGTCAGCCCGTCGGCCTTGCCGGCCGAGTTCGCCGGCGGCCAGGTGGCGCGCGGCGGCCGCCTGGGGTTGCTGGGCAACCGCGATGTGATGGACACGCCGTTCAATGTGACGAGCTACACCTCCGAGCTGCTGACCAACCGCCAGGCCGTGACCCTGGCCGACGCGTTGAACGCCGAACCCTCGGTGCGCTTCACGGGCCAGATCGGCGGCGTGACGGATTCGTTCTATATCCGCGGCTTTCCGATCGGCGAAGGCAACCTGGGTGAAATCGCATTCGACGGCGTCTATGGCGTGGCGCCCAACTATCACGTCTTCACCGATTACATCGAGCGCGTCGAAGTGCTGAAGGGGCCGGCCGCGCTGCTGTACGGCATGTCGCCCAACAGCGGCGTGGGCGGCGTGATCAACATGGTGCCCAAGCGGTCGCTGCCGGAAGACCTGACGCGCGTGTCCGCCGACTACGTGGGCGATTCGCAATTCGGCGCGCGGGTGGATCTGAGTCGACGCTTTGGCAATGACGGCGAATGGGGCGTGCGCGTCAACGGCATGCATCGCCAGGGCGACACACCGTTGGACAACCTGTCTTCGCGGACCGACATCGGCGCCTTGTCGCTGGACTATCAGGGCGAACGCCTGCGCGCGTCGCTGGACCTGCTGACGCAGAACGAAAAAGTCGACGCTCCGACGCGGCCGTTCCTGATCGCCAGCGGCATCGACGTGCCGCAGGCCGCGGACGGCCGCCGCAATGCGACCCAGCCCTGGGGCTGGTGGAAGTCCGACGGCCAGTCGGCGCTGCTGCGCGTGGAATACGACATCAGCGACCGCCTGACGGTATTCGCCGACGCGGGCGGATCGGACACGGTGGTGTCGCGCTTGTCGGACCAGACGCCCACGATCGTCAACAGCGCCGGCGACACGCTGGTCACGCCGAACAACTTCCGCTTCGAGGTGAACCGCAGCACGTACAACGCGGGCCTGCGCGCCAAGCTGGATACCGGGCCGGTGCGGCACGCCGTGAGCGTCATGGGCAGCATGTACAGCGATCGCAACCTGCAGGCCAGCGTGTCGGGCACGCCGCTGACCTCCAACATCTATCGCCCCATCACCCGTCCCGAACAGAATATTCCTGCGCCGGCCAACGTGCCCAAGGTGTCGTCCTCGGACCTGTCCGGCGTGGCGCTGGCCGACACGATGAGCATCCTGGACGAGCGCGCGCAGCTGACGCTGGGCGTGCGCCAGCAACGCATCGAATCGCGCAACTTCAACGGTACGACCGGTGTGCGCACCGTCAGCTACGACGAAAGCGCCACCACGCCGCTGGCGGGCCTGGTCATCAAGCCCTGGAACAACGTGTCGCTGTACGCGAACTACATCGAAGGCCTGAGCAAGGGCGACGTGGCGCCCGCCACCGCGTCGAACGCCGGCCAGGTGTTCAAGCCTTATAAGGCCAAGCAGAAGGAAGTGGGCGTGAAGGTGGATCTGGACGACGCGATGCTGACGTTCAGCGCGTTCGAGATCACCAAGCCCAGCGGCCAGCTGACCAACGGCGTGTACGGCGCCGACAGCGAACAGCGCAACCGCGGCCTGGAACTGAATCTGTCCGGCGAACCGGTGCGCGGCCTGCGCCTGCTGGGCGGCGTCACCTACCTGGACGCGGAACTGACGCGCACCAACAACCCGGCCACGGTGGGCAACCAGCCGGTGGGCGTGCCGAAGTTCTCGGCCAACCTCAGCGCGGAATGGGATACGCCGTGGGTGGCGGGCCTGACGCTGACGGGCGGCATGATGTACACGGGCCGCGAATACGTGAACCAGGCCAACACGCAGTCGGTCCCGTCATGGACGACGTTCGACGTGGGCGCGCGCTATGCCACCAAGATCCAGGGCAAGGACGTCACCTTCCGCGCCAACGTCGTCAACGTGACCAACCGCGCCTATTGGTCGGGCGTGGCATCCTACGGCACGGTGTCGCAGGGCGTGCCGCGCACGCTGATGTTGTCGGCGTCGATGGACTTCTAAACCTCCGCTGTCCGCCGCCGCCGCCCGCGCCGTCTCGCCTCAGGCGCGGCGGCGGGCGAACACCATGCAGACCGGGCTGCCGACGCGTAGCGTGTAGCCGTCGGGCGTCAGCGCGCCGTCCTGCGCATTGACGCGAAAGCGTACCAGCGTGTCGCTGTCTTCGTTCAACGCGAACAGGAAACGGCCGTCGGGCGACAGCGTGAAGAAGCGCGGCGTCTTGCCGCCGCATGCGGCGTGCTGCACGGGCGTCAGGCGGCCGTTGGCCGGGTTCACGCGAAATACCGCGATGCTGTCGTCGCCCCGGTTCGACACATACAAATGGCAGCCGTGCGCGTCCAGCGCGATGCCGGCGGCGCGGCTGTTGCCGGTATAGGTGTCGGGCAGCGTGGGCAGTACCTGGAAGGGTTGCAACGCGCCGGCCGCCAGCGTGTAGGCGGCCACCGTGTTGTCCAGTTCGTTGACGACGTAGAGCCAGCGGCCGGCGGGATGGAACGCCGCATGCCGGGGGCCCGCCCCTTCGCGCGTGGCGGCCACGCAGGCGGGTTCGGCGCCGACGCCGCCGTCCTCCAGCGCATAGAGGAACACGCGGTCCAGGCCCTTGTCCGGCACCACCACGTAGCGGCCGGACGGATCCACCAGGTTGTAGTGCGGTTTGGCGAAGGGCTGTTCCTTGCGGTGCGGACCGGGTTCGCCGGACATGGGCACCGACTGCGCCACGGATGCCAGTGCGCCGTCGCCGTCGACGGGCAGCACGGCCAGCGTGCCGGTCAGGTGGTTCGACACCATCAGGTATCGGCCCGAAGGGCCCAGCGCCAGATGGACGGGGTTGCGGCCCTGGCAGTCCTGTTGCCGCCACGGCGTCAGCGCGCCGCTGCGCGGATCGCGTTGCAGGGCGCTGACTTCATGGCTGTCGCCATGCACGGTGTACAGCACGGGAAGCGTGGGATGCGGCAGCAGATACGAGGGGTTGACCAGGCCGCCGACGACTTGCGTCAGGGTCAGCGTGCCGGTGTCCGGGGCGTAATCGAAAACGCTGATGCCGTCGCCGCGGGCATGGCGCTCCCGCGTCGTGCGGGAACCGATGTAGACGTGCATGGCCCTAGCCTCCCAGGATGCCGCTGATGCGGGTGAGGTTGTCCAACGTGCTGCGCAGGTGGCTGGACAAGGCCGCGGCGGCCTCCTCGTTGCGTTCGCGCTCCAGCAGGTCCAGGATTTCCAGGTGCTGGTCGCAGTGCTGCTGGTAGCGGCTGCGGTCTTGCATGGACCGGTACGACAGCAGGCGGCGGACGCGGTTGACGCGCTTGATCGTGTCGATGAAGAACGGGTTGCCGGACGCCTCCACCAGCGATTCATGGAACCGCACGCCGCGTTCGTGCAACTGGTCGGCGGTGTCCGTGGCGATGCCGCCGTCCAGCAGATGCCTTTCCGCTGCCCGGCACCGTTCGATCACGCTTTTCTCGATGCGGAACGTGGGTTCCAGCAAGGCCGCCGGTTCCAGCGCAAGACGCAAGCGGTACGACTGCAGCAGGCTGTCCGGCGTGGTCATCATGGACGAGAATTCCCAGCCGTAGCCGGGCCGCCGCTGCGCCCAGCCTTCTTGCGAGATGCGGGCCAGCAGCGCCTGCGTCTGCGCGTTGGTCAAGGCATAGCGCACGCGCAGTTGGGCCTCGCTGCACTGCATGGGCAGTTCGCCACGCAGCAGCTCGTCGGCCAGCTTGAAATAGCTGTGCGTCACGATGTCGTCGGCGGATGGCGGGGCAAGGCCCGCCTGCGCATCGGGCAGAGCGTCGAAGTCCTGCTGCAGGAAGTAGCCGCGATTAGGCTTGCGCGCCACGATGCCGTGCTGCTCCAGGATGCCCAGGGCGTCGTTGACCGGCGAGCGCGACAGCCGCAGCCGGTCGGCCAGCTTCTGCGCCGTCAGATGCGCGCCGCCGGGCAACCGGTCTTGCCGGATCAGGTCCAGAATTTTCGTGACGGTGTTGGTTTGCGCGCTCATGGGGTCGGGGATGGCCGGAGGGTGTCCGATAGGATAGCGGGAATGACGCCGCCCATCCGCAACAAACGCACGTCCAACTGGGTCTCGACCGCCGCCGTGGCGTGCAGCGCGTCGACGCGGCCGTCGGCCCGCAGGATGCGGACCGGCACGGCGATGCGCGGCGCCAGCGTATCCGCCGGCGCATCGATCTCGATGCGGTCGCCGGACCGCACGCCCAGCGTGGTCGGCGTGACGCCCTCGGGCAGCCGCAAGGGCAGGATGCCCATGCCGATCAGATTGGACCGGTGGATCCGTTCGAAGCTGACGGCCAGCACGGCGCGGATGCCCAGCAGGCGCTGCCCTTTGGCCGCCCAGTCGCGCGAGGACCCGGTGCCGAAGCGCGCGCCGGCCAGCAGCACCACCGCTTGCTGTTCCTGGCGGTAGTGTTCGGCGGCTTCCCAGATGGGTTCCAGGCGACCGCTGCCCGCATGCAGGGTATGGCCCACGGGGGCGTCTGGACAGAGCAGGTTCGAGAGGCTCTTGCTGTAGAACGCCGCGCGCATCATCACTTCCCAATTGCCGCGCCGGGAGGCGAACACGTTCAGGTCATGGCGGTCGTCGCCGCGCGCCACCAGGAAGTCCGCGATCAGGCTGTCTGGCGGGATGGCGCTGGCGGGCGATAGGTGGTCGGTGGTCACGTCGTCGCCCAGCACCAGCAGCGGATGCGCGGCGTAGCGGCCCAATTGGCTGCCGGCGCCGGCCGAGGCGAATGGCGGACGCCGCAATGCCGTGGACGCGGCGTCCCACGGAAAGCGGGGTGTATCCGGCGATTGCAGCGCCTGCCAGGCCGGGTTGGCGCTGGCGACCTTGAAGGCGGCGCGGAAGTCGGCGGGCCGCAACCCCAGTGCCAGCGCGGCGTCGATATCGGCCTCGTCCGGCCATAGGTCGCGCAAGTGCACCGGCTGGCCGTCGGCCGTGGTCTGCACCGGTTCCCGGCTCAGGTCGCGCTCGGCGTCGCCGGCCAGCGCGAAGGCGATGACAAGCGGGGGCGACATCAGAAAGCCCAGGTCCAGGTCGGGGTGGATGCGGCCGGTGAAATTGCGGTTGCCCGACAGCGCGGCCACCGGATGGATCGCGCCGGCCGCCATGGCCTCGCGCACGCCGTCGGGCAGCGGACCGGAATTGCCGATGCAGGTGGTGCAGCCATACCCGACGATGTCGAAGCCGACCGCGGCCAGGTCGTCCAGCAGGCCCGCGCGCGCCAGATAATCCGCCGCAGCGGGCGAGCCCGGGCCCAGCGATGTCTTGACCCAGGCCGGCACGCGCAGGCCGGCCTGGCGCGCCTTGCGGGCCAACAGCCCGGCCGCCACCAGCAGGCGGGGGTCCGACGTGTTGGTGCAACTGGTGATGGCGGCGATGGCGACGGGATAGCGGGGCAGGCCGCTGCCCGCGGCCGGGGTGAAGTCCAGCGCGGACAGGATGGCGCGGGTCTGGCCGAAGGGATGCAGGTCCTGCGGGCGCTTCGGGCCGGCTACATGCATCTGCACACGGTCCAGCGCGATTTCGATCACGCGCGTGTAGCGCGGCGTGGCGTCCGGGTCCAGCGCGATGCCCGTGCGTTCGGCATAGGCCGCGATGCGCGCGATGTGGGCCTCGGTGCGTCCGGTCTGGCGCAGGTAGGCAAGCGTTTCGCCGTCGATGGGAAAGTAGCCGGTGGTGGCGCCGTACTCGGGCGCCATGTTGGCCACCACGCATCGGCTGCCGGCCGACAGCGTGCTCACGCCCGGCCCGAAGAATTCCACGAATTCGCCTGAAACGTCGATCGCGCGCAGCCGCTGCGTCACCGTCAACGCCAGGTCGGTGGCGGTGACGCCCGCCGTGAGCGCACCTGTCAGGCGCACGCCGATCACGTCCGGAATGCGCAGCAGGGTGGGCATGCCGAACATGACGGTCTGCGCCTCCAGGCCGCCCACGCCCCAGCCCAGCACGCCGATGCCGTTGACCATCGGCGTGTGGCTGTCGGTGCCGATCATCATGTCGGGATACAGGATGCCGTCATCGCCCTGGCAGACCACGCTGGCCAGTTGCTCCAGGTTGATGGTGTGCATGATGCCGGTGCCCGGCGGATGGATGCGCACGTTCGACAAGGCCTTGGACGCCCAGCGCAGGAAGCGGTAGCGCTCGGCGTTGCGGCGCAATTCAAGATCCAGGTTGCGCGTGGCGGCATCGGGCCGGGCGTAGGCCTCGACGGCCAGAGAATGGTCCACCGACACGTCCACCGGCAGCACGGGGTTCAGCACGGCGGGGTCCACGCCGGCCTCGGCCAGCGCGTCGCGCATCGCCGCGATATCCACCAGCGCGGGCGTGCTGGTGGTGTCGTGCATCAGCACGCGGCCGGGCTGGAACGCGATCTCGGCGTCGCTGGTGCCGTGGGCCAGCCAGCCGAACAACGCAGCGACGGCGGTGTCGCGCTCGTCGCCCTGCATGTTGCGCAGCGCGTTTTCCAACAGCAGGCGCAGCACGACGGGCAGGCGGAAATAGTCCGCGCCGAATAGGGCCGGCAGGTCCAGACAGGCATGGGCGGCCCCGTCCAGCGTGAAGCGGGCGTGGCGCAGCAGGGCATTGGTGTTTTCCATAGCTGCCAGTTTTGCATATTGAATCTATAAAATGCAATTAAGTAAAAACCCGGCCGCCATCCGGACAGGCCGATCAGGAGACAAACCATGCCCCGCATCCGATTCCTTGCCGCCGCCCTGGCGGTGGCCGCCTTCCTTCCGTTGCCCTTCGCCCGGGCTGCCGACGCCGGCCGGCCGATCAGTCTGATCGTGCCGTTCGCCGCCGGCGGCGGCGTGGACGGCATGGGCCGCCTGTTGGCCGAACGGCTGCGCAGCGACATGCCGCAGGGCGTCGTGGTCGAGAACAAGCCTGGCGCCAGCGGCATGCTGGGCGCGCAGACGGTCGTGCGGTCGACGCCGGACGGCACCACGATGCTGCTTGGCTCGGCGGGGGAAACCGCGATCAATCCGCTGGTCTTCAAGGGCAAGATGCAATACCAGCCGGAAAAAGACCTGGTGCCGATCGCCCTGGTCGCCCGCGTGCCGAACGTGCTGGTCGCCAACCCCAAGCTGCCGGTGGCCAATGTGGAGCAGCTGGTGGCCTATGGCCGCGCGCATCCCGACAAGCTGACCTATGCGACCAGCGGCGTGGGCAATCCGCAGCATCTGAACGGTGAACTGCTGCAGTCGCTGGCGGGAATCAAGATGGTCCACGTGCCGTACAAGGGCGCATCCGCGCAGCTGGTGGATGTGGCCGCGGGCAGCGTGGACCTGACCTTCGTCAGTCTGGCGGGCGCCTTGCCCTTCATCAAGAGCGGCAAGGTCAAGCCGCTGGCGGTCACGTCCGCCACGCGCGCGTCGTTCGCGCCGGACATTCCCGCCGTGGCCGAATACGCACCCTTGAAGGACTATGCGCTGGAGAACTGGTTCGGCGTGTTCGTCCCGGCGGGCACGCCGCCGGAAGCGCAGCAGAAGCTGGCCGCCGCGATCGGGCGCGCGCTGCGCGACGAGAAGTTCGTGGCCAGCATCCGTGAACTGGGCGGGGAAGTGCAGCCCATGAGCCAGGACGAATTCCGCGCATTCATCAAGGCGCAGACGGCGGTATTTGCGAAGGTCGTGGCCGACGGCCACATCACGGCGGAAAACTGAGGGCGGCGCGCGTTAGCGCAACGCGGTATCCAGGGCGCAAAGTGCAGGCGGGATCGCCGCCAGCAACCGTGCCTTGCCCACGCCGTCGCGCGCCTGCACCGACAAGCCGTGCAGCACGACGGCGTAGTAGTCCCCCAGCGCCTGCACGTCGGTGCCGGGCTTGAGTTCGCCGTTCTGCGCGGCCTCTCCAATTCGGTCGATGATGCCTTGCGTGCGGTCTTTCCGATGTGTGGCAAGCCATGCCATGACGTCTTCGTTTTCCGACGCGTAGTTGGTGGCGGCGCTGACCACCATGCAACCTTGCGGCCGGCCACGCCGGGTGTAGGTCAGCACCGCATCCGTCAGCATGTTCTCGATGGCGCCGCGCACGTCTCCGGCAGCCGCAAGCGCCTTCTCCGCAAACGACCCGTCGCCCGCTTCGTATCGCGCCACGGCTTCGCGGAACAGTTCCTGCTTGGATCCGAAGGCCGCATAAAGCCGCGCCGACGCCAGCCCCGTCGCTGCCACCAGATCCGCCATCGACGTGCCTTCATAGCCGTGTTTCCAGAACGCCAGCATCGCTTGCTGCAGCGCTAGGTCGCGGTCGAATTCTCTGGGTCTGCCTGCCATCACGGTCTCGGTGGAATGAACTGGATGCAGTGTACCGCCCGCCCTCGCATTTGCGCCGCGGCCATTTATCGCCTATTCTTTGTCGATCGACAAACAATTAAGGATTCGATATGAAGACGATCAAGGGACCCAGCCTGCATCTTGCGCAATTCAGCGACGCCACGGCGCCTTTCAACAGCTTGCCGGCCATCGCGGAGTGGGCAGCGGGCGTGGGTTTCAAGGCCTTGCAGATCCCGGCGTGGGACAAGCGGTTCTTCGATGCCGAGACGGCTGCGGCCAGCCAGGACTATTGCGACGACGTCACGGGCACGCTGGCCGAGCACGGGCTGGTCGTCAGCGAACTCACCACGCACATCTTCGGCCAGTTGCTGGCGGTGCATCCGGCTTACGACGCGATGGTCGACGGCTTCGCGCCGCCGGAGGCGCGCGGCAATCCGCAGGCGAGGACGGCCTGGGCAAAACAGGGGTTGTTGAATGCGGCCCGCGCCTCGAAGCGGCTGGGCCTTGGCGACATGGGCACGTTTTCGGGTTCTCTGGCGTGGCCATACCTGTTCCCGTTCCCGCAACGGCCTGAAGGCTTGATCGAGACGGCCTTCGACGAACTGGCGCGCCGCTGGCTGCCGGTGCTGAACGCGTGCGACGAGCAAGGCGTGAACCTGTGCTTCGAGATCCATCCCAGCGAAGACCTGCACGACGGCATCACGTTCGAGATGTTCCACGAGCGCGTCGGCGGCCACGCCCGCTGCGCCATCCTCTTCGACCCCAGCCACTTCGTGCTGCAGCAGCTGAACTACCTGGAATACCTGGACATCTACAAAGACCACATCCGCATGTTCCATGTGAAGGATGCCGAGTTCAACCCCACGGGACGGCAAGGCATCTACGGCGGCTACCAATCGTGGATCAACCGGGCCGGGCGCTTCCGCTCGCTGGGCGACGGGCAAGTGGACTTCAAGTCGATCTTCTCGAAACTGGCGCACCACGACTATGCGGGCTGGGCCACGCTGGAATGGGAATGCTGCCTGAAAGACCAGGAGACGGGCGCGCGCGAGGGCGTCGAGTTCATCAACCGCCACATCATCCCCGCCACGTCGAAGGTGTTCGACGACTTCGCGGGCGCCGCTATCGATAAGCAACAGATCCATGCCCTGCTGGGCATGGCGTAACCGTGGAAAGCAGAATCATGACGCACTCGATCTCCACCTTCTTCACCACCGCCGACGCCGTCAGGCACCAGTACGTGCTGGTGGACGGCGCCCGCCTGCATTGCGCGGTCATGGGCGACGGTCCGCCGGTACTGTTGATTCCCGGGTGGCCGCAAACGTGGTTCACGTGGCGCCACACCATGAAGTCATTGGCGCAAGCGGGCTATACGGCGATCGCCGTGGACCCGCCCGGCACGGGCGACTCCAGCCGTCCCGCCCAGGGGTATGACACGGGCGCGGTCGCCAGCGTCCTGCATCGCCTGATGGGACAGCTGGGCCACACGGCTTACCAAGTCGTCGGCCACGACATTGGCATGTGGGTGGCGTACGCCATGGCCAGCGACTTCCCCGAGGCCATCCGCCGCCTGGTGCTGACCGAGGCCGTGATTCCCGGCCTGGCGCCCGCGCCGCCGATATTCGTGCCGCCCGCGGACAATATCTTCCTCTGGCATTTCATGTTCAACCAGGTGCTAGACCTGCCGGAGGCGCTGATCGCCGGCCGCGAACACGCGTACTTGGGCTTCATCTTCGACAAGTGGTCTCACCGGCGCGACCGCGTCGCCGCCGACGTCTACATCGACGCCTATTCGGCGCCGGGCGCCTTGCGCAGCGGATTCGCTTACTACCGCGCCATTCCCGAGACGATCCGCCAGAACCAGGAGCGCGCCAAGGTCCGCCTGCGCATGCCCGTGCTTGCCATCGGCACGGAACACGCCACCCGCGACGCGCCGCTGATCACGATGCGCGACAACGCGACCGACCTGACCGGCGTGATCATTCCGGATTGCGGCCACTTCGTCACGGAAGAGTGCCACGAGGCGTTCTCCGAACACCTGCTGGCCTTCCTGTCGCGGGAGGGCTGAGCGTGCCGGTCGATCCCCATATCAACGCGTTCTTGACGCGCTTGTCCAGCACCGCCGCGCCGCTGGTGCTGGAAGAGGTTCGCGCCGCGACCGAGGTCGGCCTGCGCGCCTTGCAGGGCGAGACGGAAGCCGTGGACGCCGTGGCCGACCACGAGGCGAGCGGTCCGGCTGGCCACCCGCTGCGGATCCGCTCCTATGTGCCGGCAGGCCGCGCGCAGGACGACGCCTTGCCCGCCATCGTGTTCGCGCATGGCGGCGGATGGTTCCAATGCTCGCTGGACCTGTACGACAATCCTTGCCGGGCCTTGGCCAACGCCACGCAGTGCAAGGTGTTTTCAGTGGACTACCGGTTAGCGCCCGAGAACAAGTTCCCGGTACCGGTCGAAGACGTTTACGCCGGGCTGCAGTGGGTCAGCGGCAACGCCGCGCGGCTGGGCATCGATGCATCGCGCATCGCCGTTTGCGGCGACAGCGCGGGCGGCAACCTGGCGGCCGCCGTCGCGATCATGGCGCGAGACCGCGGCGGGCCGGCCATCGCCCACCAGTTGCTGCTCTATCCGGTCATGGACTACGCCTTTTCGACGCAATCCTATCAGGCGTATGGCCGCAACTTTTTCCTGACCGAAGAGATCATGCGCTACTGCTGGTTCACGTATCTGCTGAACGAGTCGGACGGCGCGTTGCCGTACGCGTCGCCCCTGCGGGTGCCGACGACGACGGGGCTGCCGCCGGCCACCGTGCTGGTCTGCGAGTTCGATCCCCTGCGGGATGAGGGCGAGGCCTATGCGCGCCGCCTGCGCGAGGGCGGGGTCGCCGCGCAGGACCATCGCTTGCCCGGCATGGTCCATGCCTGCATCCACATGTCGGGGCTGACGCCGGCGGCCAGGCGCTTGTTCGAACTGGCGGGGCAGGCGATGCGGATGGCGTTTGCGGCGAGCGGGGCGGAAGGGGCGGGTAGCGATTCCGCCTTCACGGCCCGTCGTGCAGCAGCACTTGCAGGCCGGTCCGGTCCCCTGAACGCACCCGGCTGACCGCCTGCCTGGCCGTCAGGCGGTAGATGTCGCGCGCGCCGTGAACGGGGCGGTGCGATACCGCGATCACGGCCGCGTCGCCCAGGCCCAGGGGCAGCACCATCGGGCGCGACTGCATGCGGGGGCGCTGCTCGGTCATGATGAATTCGCCGCCCGTGAAATCCACGCCCGGCTCCGACAGCAGCGCGACCAGCTGCAGCGGAAAGACATGGGCGCCGTCGGCATGCTGGATCAAGGGCTGATAGCCGCCGGCGCCCAGGCGATGCAGGCCGGACAGGCCCCGCGTCTGGCCGGCTTCGCGGTTGCGCCGCGTCCAGGCCGCCAAGTCGTCTGGATACGGCGAGTCGGGATCCTGCTCACCCTGTTGCAGCGCGGCAGCCCAACGCCGGGCGATGGGCAGGCACTGCCGGTAGAGCGCCGCGCGCAGCGGTTCGAATTCCGCCGGCGTGGCGCCGGTCCGCGCCAACCGCCGCGCGGCGTCCTCCGGGAAAAAGCCGGGCAGCAGCGCCCAGCCTTCAGCGTCCAGGTCCTGGGCGGCAAGGTCCCAATCGTAATCAGGCAAGGAAATGGGGGCAGGTGTCATCGCGGGGGCAAAGGCAGTCGCAGACGGACAGCATAGGGCAGGGGCGGGGCGCGCGTCACTCCGTTGCTTGCGGCGGACCTGGGCGCGGTCTCCGGTCGCGGCCGGGCCTTGAAGTATGCTTGACGGCTTCACGAACCCCCTTTTATGCCGCTCGCAATGACTGATTTCCCTTTTGACGCCGTGCTGTTCGATTGTGACGGCGTGCTGGTTGATTCCGAACCGATCACCAGCGGTGTGCTGACCCGGATGCTGAACGAATTGGGTTGGGACATCACGCACGATGAGACGATGCGCATCTTTACCGGGAAAGCCGTCAGGGACGAATTGCCGCTGATCGAGTCGCATACCGGAGCCAAGCTGGGTCCCGATTGGTTCGACGAATTCCGCCAACGCCGCAATGCCGCGCTGGACCGCGACCTGCTGGAAATTCCCGGTGCGCCGGACGCCGTGCGCGCCCTGCATTTGACGCTGGACGGCCGGATCGCCGTGGCCTCGGGCGCCGACCGCCGCAAGGTGGAGCTGCAACTGGAAAAGGTGGGGATCGCCCAGTGCTTTGACGGGCGCGTTTTCAGCGGTCATGAAATGCCGCGCAGCAAGCCGTTTCCGGATGTCTACCTGGCTGCCGCCCAGGCGCTGGGCGTGGACCCCAAGCGTTGCGCGGTCGTGGAAGACACCGTCACCGGCGCCACCGCCGGCGTGGCAGCGGGCGCGACGGTGTTCGGCTACAGCCCCGACGCCAACGGCCATAGCGGGGCCGAGGCCCTGCGCAGCGTGGGCGTGGCCCACGTGTTCACCGACATGCGCCAACTGCCCGCGCTGCTGGCGGGCTGGCAGGCCGGCGCGCGCTAAGCGCCGCGGTCCGCGGCCAACTACGCGCCGTCAGCGCGCGTGGTTGGCGTATTGCTCGCCGCCGTCCAGGTCGATCACGGTGCCGCTCAGGTAGCCGGCGCGCGGCGACGCGCCGAACACGATCATGTCAGCCACTTCCTCGGGCTCCATCAGGCGGCCGAACGGCAGATCCGATAGCGTTTCCTGCCACCGCGTCTCGTCGCCCCAACGGGCCTGGGCGCGTTGGCGGGCCAGCGTCAGCACGCGGTCGGTGCGCGTGCGCGACGGGTTCACGCCGAAGACGCGCACGCCGTGACGCGGCGCGTCGCCGCCCAAGGCACGGGTAAAGGCGATCAGCGAGGCATTGGCCGACGCGCCGCAGATGTAGTCCGCGCGCGGCGCGGCGCCCGCCATGCCGATGATGTTGGCGATGACGCCGGCGCCGGCTTCGCGCATGGCCGGGTAGTAGTGGCGGGCCAGGTTGATGTAGCCATGCACCTTCAAGTCCCAGCCGGCGCGCCAGCGCTCATCCTGCACCTGGTCCAGCGCGCCGCCCGGCACCGCGCCCGCGTTGTTCACCAGCACGTCGATGGGGCCGGTGTCCTTCGCCAGCTTTTCGGCGGCGCCGGGCAACGCCAGATCCAGCGCCACCGCCTGGGCGTCGCGGCCGGTCTGTTGGCGGATCGACGCCGTAGCTTGATGCAGCGCGGCGTCATCGCGCGCCACCAGGATCGGTTCAGCGCCTTCGCGGGCGAATGCGACGGCGCACGCCAGGCCGATGCCTTTGGATGCGCCCGTGATGAGCACGCGTTTTCCGGCCAGCTGCAAGTCCATGAAGCGCTCCTGTCGATTGACGCCCGCCCGTGCGGGACACGCCTAGGTTGTAAACCAGTTGCGTGCCGGGTGCCAGCCTGAACGCCGCATGGCGCATCCGCCTGCGCGCCTGCTATGCTGAATCCACCTGTTCCACAAGGATGCGGCGATGTCGGAAATCTGGCTTGAGATCTGGACCACCGTGCGTAGCGAATTCGCGGACATCCCTGATGTCGGCGAAGCCACGCGCATCGTGCTGCGGCTGGGCATGGCCGTGATACTGGGCGGCCTGCTGGGCTACGAGCGCGAACGCAGCGGCAAGGCCGCGGGCCTGCGCACCCACATGCTGGTGGCGCTGGGCGCGGCGATTTTCGTGCTGGTGCCCTTGCAGGGCGGCATGCAGGTAGGCGACATCAGCCGCGTGCTGCAAGGCGTGATCGCCGGCATCGGCTTCCTGGGCGCGGGCGCGATCATCAAACTGAGCAACGAGCGCGAAATCCGCGGGCTGACCACGTCGGCCAGCATCTGGATGACCGCCGCGATCGGCGTGGCCGCAGGCATGGGCCGCGAAGCCACGGCGCTGGTCAGTACCCTGATGGCCTTGTTCGTGCTGGCGGTGCTGCGGCGCGTGGAAGCGCGCATTTCCTCGCGGCAGGAAAAATCCCTGATCACCCCGGACGGCAAACCGGGGGGCAATACCTGAAGGGAGCCGCGCAGGTCAGCTGCCGCCGGACACGTCGATGAACGAGCCGCTGGTGTAGCCGGCTTCGTCCGAGAACAGCCACAGCACGGCGCCCGCCACTTCCTCGACCGAGCCGCCGCGGCGCAGCGGAATCACGTTTTTCAACCGGTCCACGCGGCCGGGTTCGCCGCCGCTTGCGTGCATGTCGGTGTAGATGGTGCCCGGGCGCACGCCGTTCACGCGGATGCCCTCAGGCGCCACTTCCTTGGACAGGCCGATGGTCAGCGTATCCAGCGCGCCCTTGGACGCCGCATAGTCCACGTACTCATTGGGCGAGCCCAGGCGCGCGGCGGCGGACGACACGTTGACGATGGCGCCGCCCTGGCCGCCGTGGCGCGGCGACATCCGCCGCACGGCCTCGCGGGCGCACAGGAAGGCGCCGATGACATTGGTCGACAGCACGCGCAGCAGGCGGTCGGCGTCCATGTCGTCCACGCGCATCTGCTTTTCCAGGATGCCGGCGTTGTTCACCAGCGCATCCAGGCGGCCCAGGCGCTCGTCCAGCGTGCGGAACATCTGCAGCACCTGGTCTTCCTGCGAGACGTCGGCCTGGATGGCCTCGGCCTGGCCGCCGTGGCGCCGGATGTCGGCCACGACCGCGTCGGCGGCGTCAGAATGGGTGCGGTAGTTGACGCCGACGGCGTAGCCACGGCGGGCGGCCAGTTTGGCGACGGCGGCGCCGATGCCTCGGCTGCCGCCGGTGACGAGCATGACTTTGGACATGGTGTTCTCCTGCATGACTGCCACGTTAGCAGAACGGCGGTTCAGATCCAGACGTCGTTCGGGGCGCTGCGCGCGCCGCCCTGGTCGCCGGTGTTCACGACGCCACAGGGTTCGATCAGCATCAGGTGGGTCTCTTGCCGCGCGCAGGGCTTGTGCTCCACGCCTTTGGGAATGACGGTCATGTCGCCGGGGCCCAGGTCAATGTGGCCGTCGCGCAATTCGATCCGCAACCGGCCGCTGACGACGATGAAGGTCTCGTCGGTATCCGCATGGCTGTGCCAGACGAAGTCTCCTTGCACCTTGACCACCTTGAACTGGTAGTCGTTCATCTGGGCGATGACCTTGGGCTGCCAATGCTCTGAGAACAGCGACAGCTTGCCGGCGATATTGATGGCGGGAATGGGGGACATGGCGTGGACTCGGAAAGGGGGGGACGCCTGCAGCATAGGGCGCCCGGCCGCGCGCCGTCTTGTACGTTCTTGCAGGTTTCCGGGCGCTGGCGGCATGCTGCCGCGGGTCCGCCGACACGCCGCCGGGGACGAACGGCAGCGGCCGCCCGCCCAGGATCTGCTGGATCAGCGCGGGTTCGACATAGATCATGCGGGTGGGGATCCAGTCCTGCTTCGGTTTGGCCGACGTCTGGCGGACGCGGGGCAGGGGTTACTTCTTCACCTGCACCAGTACGAACTCGTTGCCGTACAGGTCGATGAAGTGGGCGTAGACGGTGGTGTCGTCGTGGACGGGTTCTTTGGTGAAGCGCACGCCCCGCGCGGCGAACTGGCTGTGGTCGCGCACCACGTCGTCGGTGTAGAACACGCCCACCGGCTGGCCGCCGGTCTGGTCGCCGACGCGGTCGCGCTGCGCCTGGGTCAGGGCTTGCAGCAGCCAGACGCCCACCGCGGGCTGTGCCGGCAGGCGCAGGTGCACGTACCGTTGCTGGCCCACGGGCATATCAGCGAACACCTCCATGCCGAGCTTGTCTTGGTAGAAGGAAATGGCGGTGTCGTAGTCGTTCACGAGAAGGACGAGACGGCCCAGCGAATGCATGTCAGGACTCTCTTTGAGGTTAAGCGTGCGGCTATGCTAACCCGCCGGCGGCCCTTTTCCGTCAGTCGGCCTCGCGCAGCAGCCGCAAGCCCACCAGGGGGTAGCGGGTTTCCTGGGTATTCCAGTTGCGGTAGGACGACCGGGTGTACAGCGCCCAGGTGTGCCAGGAGCCGCCGCGGCGGACCCGCACATTGCCGCTGTCGGGGCCTTTCGGGTCGTCCGTGGGCGAGTGCGCGTAGTAGTCCTCGCCATACCAGTCGGCCACCCATTCCCAGGCGTTGCCGTGCATGTCGTACAGGCCGAAGGCGTTGGGCGCGTAGCTGGCCACCGGCGCGGTGAAGGCGTGGCCGTCGTGGCGCGCCGACGCGAACGCCTGCCATTTCGGCCAGAGCGGTTCGGCGTCGGCGTCAAAGCCGTTGCCGGCGTCGGGCATGCCGGCCGGGTCGTCGCCGTTCTGGTAACGGGTGCGGGTGCCGGCGCGGCAGGCGTATTCCCATTCGGCTTCGGTGGGCAGCCGGTAGACGCGGCCCTCCTTCTGGGTCAGCCAGCGGGCCAGGGCCTCGGCGTCGTTCCAGCTGATGTTGACGACGGGGTGGTCGTCGGATTGGGCAAAGCCGGGGTTGCGCCACGAATAGCGGCGGTCGCGGCCTTCGAAGGCATCGCCGCTTTCGGACCGGGCGGGGTCGTAGGCGGCGTTGTAGCCATAGCCGCCGGTGCCGTCGGCCTCGGACTCGGGCATATAGCCGGAAGCCTCGATGAATCGCCGGAATTGGCCCACCGTGACTTCCGTGCGTTCCAGGTAGAACGGGCGGGTGATGCGCACGGTGTGCACGGGCGCCTCGTCGAACAGCTGGGCGAATCGGTCCTTGGGATATTGCGGGTAGTCGCGAGCCAGGGTGTCGGCGGCTTCGTCGCTGCCCATCTGGAACGTGCCGGCGGGGATGGCGACGAACGTCATGCCCAGCGAATTCTCGATCACCGCAGGCGGATCAATGGCGGGTGCGGCCCGCAGCGGGGCCGATAGCAGCGAGGCTGAAAACAGGAAATTGGCGAGCAACAGGCAGGGACGGATATGCATGGGAAGTCGCGGGCGCGGGGGGCGCAGGGCCAGGGGTGCGACATAGTAGGGCCGCCGCGTCCCGCCGGCCAGACGCGGGGAACCCTCATGCGCAGAGGGGCTTAGCCCGCCTTGCGCAAGGTGAAGTTGATGCGGCGGCTGCCCAGCTTGGGGTGCGGTAGATCCTTCATCGGCATCACGCCGTGATAGCGCAGCCGGTCCACGCCGCCCCAGACGACCACGTCGCCGTGCAGCAAGGGGACGCGCAGAGTCTTGTCCGAACGCGCATTGCCGCCGAAGAGGAACAGGGCGGGCATGCCCAGCGACACGGAGACGATGGGCGCGTCGTAATCGCGTTCATTCCTGTCCTGGTGCAGCGACAGCCGCGACCCGGGCTCGTACCGGTTGACCAGGCAGGCGTCCGGCGCAAAGCCGGGGAAGCCCGCATCGGCCGCCGCGGCTTGCGCCAGTTGAAGGAAGGCCGGCGGCATGTCCGGCCAGGGCTGGCCATTTAGCGGGTCGATGCGCGCATAGCGGTAGCCGTGCGCGTCCGTCGTCCAGCCCCATTGCCCGCAATTGGTCAGCGCCACCGACATGGTGTAGCCACCGGGCGTCTGCATATTCCGGAAGGGCGATTGCGCGGCGACGGTGTCCACGCCGTGCAGCAGCGCCTCGGCGAACGGCAGGGCGAAACCTCGCAGCACGAAGGACTGCGGGCCGATCGCCTCGCGTCCGCTTTGCGCGGTGTCGTCGTCGCCAAACAGGTCCAGCGTCGTCGTCATGGTCATTGGGCGTCGTGGAAAATCAGGCCCAGCGTGTGGCGCCGGCCGCTGCGCAGGGCGCTGACGCCGTGCCGCATGGCGGTCTTGCGCCAACCGCGCGCGCCGGGCACCGGCCGGTGGTTCACGGTGAAGACCAGCGCGTCGCCCTGTTGCAGCGGCAGCACTTCGGCCCGCTGCTCGCGGCTGCCGGTTTCCGTCATCACGAATTCACCGCCCGTGAAGTCTATGCCCGGCTGCGACAGCAGCACCGCCACCTGCAGGGGAAACACGTGCTCGCCGTACAGGTCTTGATGCAGGCAGTTGTAGTCGCCCGGGCCGTATTCCAGGATCAGCGGCGTGGGGCGGCATTGGCCGGCGTCGTGGCAACGCCGCAGGAAGGCGGCATGGTCGGGGGGGTACTGCACGGCGATGCCCAGTTGCCGGTTCCAACGGTTCGCGATCGGCGCCAGCCGCGGATACAGGGCGGAGCGCAGGTGCTGCAGCAGCGGCGGCAGGGGATAGGAAAAGTACTTGTACTCGCCTCGGCCGAAGCCATGCCGCGCCATCACGATACGGCTGCGGTAGCCGTCCGCCGCCGAATAGCCGGCGGCCAGCGACGCGCACTGCGCGGGCGTCAGCAGGCCTGGCGCGATGGCGTTGCCGTGCGCATCCAGCGATTCGGTGATCCGGGCCCAATCCAGGTCGGGCAAGGGGGCGGCGGGCAGGGATTCCATGGAGGCAGGCAGCCGGGCAGGCGAAAGGACAGGGGAAAAACCAGTCTACGCCTGCCCGCGGTTACGCGAACTCCGCTTGTTGCGCGGGGCTTAAAGCAGCGGCTCCAGCGGCAGCAGCGAGACGAACCAGACGGAAAACCGCTTCCACGCCGTGGTACCGGGTTCGGTGTCGTGGCGGATGGTTTCCCCGTTGCGCTGTTCCAGCCAGTACAAGTCGCCCTTGTCGTCCAGGCAGACGCGGTAGGCCACCTTGGGAAGCTCGTTCTTGAAAGCGTCGGCGATGCGTCCCGCCAGCGTCGGGCTGTCGATCACAAAGCCCAGTTCCGTATTCAAGGTGGCGGAGCGGGGGTCGAAGTTGAACGACCCGACGAAGATGCGCTCGCCGTCCACCGCGAAGGTCTTGGCGTGCAGGCTGGACCCCGAGCTGCCGAAGGGCCCCATGCTCTTGTTGCGCTCGACCTCGCCCGCCATGCGTTTCATCTCGAACAACGCCACGCCGCTGGCCAGCAGGTCCTTGCGGCGCTTGGCATAGCCGGAATGCACTACGGCGACGTCGGTCGCTTCCAGGGCATTGGTCAGCACCTGCACCTTGACGCCGCTTTTGGCCAACTTCGCGAAGGCTTCCGTGCCGGCGGCCGTGGGCACGAAATATGGCGACACCAGTTCCAGGTCGGTCCTCGGGGCGCCGATGATTTCATGTAACTGGTGCGGCAGCATCGCTTCGGGCGGCGCGGTGCCCAGCGTCTTGCGCGGGTCGTCGCTGACCATCCGCGTGTCGGCCCATTCCAGGCTGAGCTCGCCTTGCAGCAACTGCCGGATGAAGGGCAGCTGCCGCATGGCGTCGGCATAGGCGGCGGCCTCGGGCGACCCTTCCACCTTGCCGGCCCGTTCCTCCAGCGCTTGCAGCGCGCCGGCTTCGGCCTTTTTCAGCAGCCGGTCCACGGGGTAGGCGGACTCGCTGGCCCAGTACCGGTCGAAGTCCATCGATACGTCGTTGACCGCCGCGCCGATCGCCAGCACGTCCAGGTCCGTGAACAGCACGCCGTTGGCCGCCCCGAAGTATTCGTCGCCGATATTGCGCCCGCCGATGATGGTGGCCTGGTTGTCCGCCGTGAAGGACTTGTTGTGCATCCGCCGGTTCAGGCGGCTGAAGTCCGTGAGGTAGCCCAGCGGCTTCGGCCAGCGCAGCACAAAGGGGTTGTACAGGCGGACCTCGATATTGGGGTGCTCGTCCATCGCCGCCAGCACCGTGTCCAGCCCCGACGTGCCATTGTCGTCCAGCAGCAGGCGCACGCGCACGCCGCGGTCGGCCGCCGCGTGCAGGGCTTCCAGCAGCATCGTGCCCGTCATGTCGTCGTGCCAGATGTAGTACTGCACATCCAGGCTGCGCTCGGCCGCGCGCGCCAGCATCATGCGGGCGGCGAAGGCGTCATACGCATCGGGCAGCGGGTGGATACCCGACTTGCCGGGGTGGGCCGCCGCCAGCGGGGAGATGCCGCGGCCCAAGGGCGTGGCGGCCGATTGCTCGGGCGTCAGCGCCTGGGATTCGCTGCGCTTGTCCAGCGGCGGCAAGCTGCATCCGCTTAAAAACGAAAGGCAGAGGGCGGTCATAAGTAGGGGTTTGGCCAAAAGCATGCCCGTATTGTGCCGAAAAAAGCGGAACCCACCCGGGCTTGATGATTTTCCATATTTGGAATAAATTCCCTGAAATGGAAAAAACAACGATTGATGGCGATCTGGACCGGCGCATCGCCCAGCGCTTGAAGGCGCTGCGGCAAGAGCGCGGCTGGTCTCTGGACGAGCTGGCCGGCCTGGCCGGCGTCAGCCGCGCCACGCTGTCGCGGCTGGAAAACGCCGACGTCAGCCCCACCGCCAGCGTGCTGGGCAAGCTGTGCGCGGCCCATGGCCTGACCATGTCGCGGCTGATGATGATGGTGGAAGACGATTTCGTGCCGCTGGTGCCCGAACGCGAACAGGCCTTGTGGGTCGACGACAGCGCGGGTTTCCGGCGGCGTTCGGTGTCGCCGCCCGCGCAGCAGCTGGCCGGCGAAGTGCTGGCGTGCGAACTGGCGGCGGGGGCGCGCATCGCCTACGACCAGTCGCCGCGGCCGGGCCTGGAGCATCACCTGCTGATGCTGGAAGGCGAACTGCACATCACCGTCGACGGCCAGACCCATGCCCTGGCGCCGGGCGATTGCCTGCGTTACCAGCTGTTCGGCGCCAGCCTTTTCCTCACACCGCCGCATTGCGGCGCCCGCTACCTGCTCTTCATCGTTTGAACCGCCATGTCCAAAGACCACGCATCCCTTGAACTGACCCTGCTGACGGCGGATGACGCCGCCGCCCATCTGCCCGCGCTGGGCGAACTGCTGCACGCTTGCGTGCAAGGCGGCGCCAGCGTCAGCTTCGTCCTGCCGTATTCGCCCGACGAGGCGCAAGCCTTCTGGCGCGCCAAGGTGTTGCCGGCGGTGGCCGGCGGAAAACTCGCATTGTGGGTGGCGCGGCAGGACGGCCGTATCGCCGGATCGGTGCAATTGGACAGCGACACGCCGCCCAACCAGCCGCATCGCGCCGAGGTGCGCAAACTGCTGGTGCACCCCGATTACCGCCGCTGCGGCATCGCCCGGCGCTTGATGCGCGAAGCGGAAGCGCATGCGGTGCGCATCGGCCGCAGCCTGATCACGCTGGATACGCGCACCGGCGACAGCGCCGAACCCTTATACGCGTCGCTGGGCTACGTGACGGTCGGGCAGATCCCGGATTTCAGCCGCGACCCGCATGACGCGGGCAAGCTGGATGCGACGACCATCATGTACAAGCGGATTTGACGGTCACTCAGTCCTGGATAAAGCCTCGGAGAAAATAACGGGGCGTGACTGCTTATAGAATCACATCAGATAGATGGTCGTCGGAGAAAGTAATGCTGGTGCGCTACAACGGCAGCGATCACGAACATGGGAATCCACTCGACAAAGTACGTAAAATTCCGCATTGTTGCCACATCCACAGAGCCACCCAGCTACATGGAGGCTGGCCGAAAAGCCGAACACTATGCAGAGGCTACGACCCGCTACACAAATGTGAACGGCGCGCTGCTTGCACTGCTATCAGACTGCAACGTGGGTGGTCTGGGCGCTCTGCATAATCCAAACCAACCCTCGCTATTTGAAGATCGTGACTCGTCGGTTGTGTCCGCCGAGTGCCGAATTGAGGGATACGTGGTTCCCGGCGTGCCGGATGCCGAGAACGATCCGGTCGATTACTTCATAAAGACGAGCAGACGGCCGCTATTTGTTTTTGGCGTATTGAATCGATGATCGTGCACACCGACATGGATGATGTTCCCAGATTGGACTCCAAACGGCTCATCACAGCAGCGAACGACATCGTCCCCTCAATTACCGATAGGGCCGCCATTGTGCAGAAAATTCAGCACAGGCTTGCTGCCTAGCAACAAGAAAGCCACCTTAAGGGTGGCTTTCTCGTTTGCGTGAATCTACGAAGCAAGGCTGTCGTGTCCGGCAGCATTGCCGATAATCAAGCCAGCGGCTTGATCCCCACGCTGTATGGAGGCGCGTTGCCGCGTGCGGCGGCCTTGATCTTCAGCATCGAGCCGCCGGGGGTGAATTCGAAGTCCTGCAGCGGCACTTCGAACCATTGGTGGAAGCTGGTGCGGGAAAACTCGGGCACCCAGACCTTGGCGCGGCGGGCGTCGCAGTGGAACTCCACCAGCGTGCGGTCGATGCCCAGGGGCCGGGTGTTGCCGATGCGGTAGCTGACGCGCAGTTCGGCGCTTTCGGTCGAGCCGGGGCGCCAGGTCAGGCCGATGGATTCCATGAATTGTTCAATCGCCTGAATGCCGCGATACATAGCTGACTCCGAATGCTGTCGGGCGCTGCGCGCCCACGAAAATCCGCCGCGTGCGGCGGCGGGAAACAGACGGATTATCCGACATTCCGGGGCAGGCTGCCCAATCGCCGTCTCGGGCGGGGCGCGGCGGGCGCCCTCCCGCGAGCGACGGCGGGCCTCAGGTGCCGGTTTTGGCGCAGAACGCCAGGATGGCGTCGGCGACGGCCTGCGGGGCTTCGCGCTGCGGGAAATGGCCCACGCCGTCCAGCACGCGGCGCGCGTAGCCGCCCTGGAAGAACGCCTCCTTGCCCTCCGAGGACGCGGGCTGATTGCAAGCGTCGGCGCCGCCATGCAGCACCAGCGTGGGAACGGTCAGCTCCGGGGCCGGCGTGAGCAATGCCGTGTCGGCCAGGTAAGTGGGGTCGCCTTCCGCATAGCCCCAGCGGTGGCGGTAGGAATGCAGCACCACGTCGGCCCAGTCGGGGTTGTCGAAGGCCTGCACGGCTTCGTCGAAATCCTCCGGCGAGTACCAGGCGCCCGGCGACCACGTGTCCCACATCATGCGGGTGAATTCGCGGCGGTTGTCGCGCACGGCTTTGGCGCCGCGCGGCGTCGCCATGAACCAGTGATACCAGTAGTTGCGGGCCTGGGCCAGCGACAGCGTCTGATTCGGGTCGTTGGTGCCGTAGCCGACCGACAACAGCACCAGTTGCGCCGCCACGCCGCGCCGCAGGCCGCAGGCGTTGGCGGCGGCGCGCGCGCCCCAGTCGTGGCCCGCCAGCAGCGGCTGGCGCAAGCCAAGCGCGTCGATGAAGTCCAGCAGGTCGCGTCCCAGCGCCGCAAGCTCGCCGCTGCGCGGCGTGGCGGCGTCCCGGAAGCGCGTGGGGCCGAAGCCGCGCAATGCGGGGCACAGCACGCGGTAGCCGTCCGCGGCCAAGCGCCCGGCCACGGTGTTCCAGCTCTCGGGGCTGTCGGGCCAGCCATGCATCAGCACGGCGGTGCGGGATCCGGAGGGATTCCATTCCAGATAGGCGATATCCAGCAGCGGGGTCTGGATCCAGGCGTAGGCGGACATGATGCGGTTCCTTGTGGCGGTGACGGTGCTGTCACGATAGTGCCCCGGCTTGTCATGATTCTTGATGAATAAGCGTCTATTATCAATAAATCATGAATATAAGGACGGCAGGCATGGATAGCCCGAACGACTCCGCCGGCGCGGTGCTGGACCTGACGCTCCTGCGCACGTTTTTGGAGGTGGTGGACAGCGGCGGCTTTGCGTTGGCCGCCGATGTGCTGTCCTTGACACCGTCCGCCGTCAGCGGCCACATCAAGCGCCTGGAGGTACTGGCGGGCGCCATCTTGCTGGACCGCACGACGCGCAGCTTCGAAGTGACGCCGGCGGGCGAGACGCTGTATGCCTATGCGCGCAACATCGTCGACCTGGAACGCGAAGCGCGCGCCCGCTTGAGCGGTACGCGCCTGAAGGGGCGCTTGCGCATCGGCTCGTCCGAGGATTTCGCGGGCGCGTGGCTGGCCGAGGTGCTTCAGGCGTTCCACCGTGGTCATCCGGAAGCCTCGATCGAGCTGAAGGTGGGCGTCACCGCGGACCTGCTGCGCCAGCAGGCGCGCGGCAAGCTCGACGTGGTGTTCGGCAAGCAATGTTCGCGCGTGCAGGACGAGGGCGAACTCTTGTGGGAAGAAGACCTGGTGTGGGCGTGGGGCGAGGACAAGCCATGGAAGCCGGGGCGGCAGGTGCCATTGGCGGTGTTTCCCGAGCCGTGCGTGTATCGCGAGGCGGCCATCGCGGCGCTGGGGCAGACCGGCCAAGGATGGGTGCCTGCTTTCGAAAGCGGCAGCATGGCGGGTTGCCTGTCTGCCGCGCTGGCGGGATTCGCCGTGGCTCCGGTGGCGCGCAGCCAGCTGCGCGAGGGCCTGCGCGCCCTGTCGCAGCATGATGGCATGCCGGACCTTCCGATGACGCGCTTCTACGCTTATCTGCGTTCGGCCGAACCTGCGGTGCATGCGCTGGTGGCCGCGGTCAGGCAGACCGGCCAGCGCCGGCGGTTCGGGCGCTGACCGCCTGCGGGTATCGCCGCCCTTTATCGCCGCCATTGAGTAAAGCAAATGGACGCCGCGCGCCATGGCCCGCACCATGACGCTCATGTCCTTACCGAGGCCGGCGCGCAGTCCGCCGGCCGGGACGCTTCACTCAAGGAATCAACATGGCAAATTTCATACTGGCATTGGTCAACGCGGAACTCTCGTTGTTCGGCGTGCAGACGGCGGACGAACCGGTGGCGGCGCCTGCCGCCGTCGTGCAGGACACCGCGCCCGCCTTCAATAGCGAGCACTACCGCAGCGCGCTGGGCTGAGCGCGCGCACCGCGCTGCGGCGCAAAAAGCATCAGCGGAGAAATAGGCAGGTTTCACGCAAGAACGAGCCTGTACGCCCGCCCGCACGATTCTTAATATCCTTAACCAGGCTCAGGGCCGAAGCGTCAGACATGAATGCTTCGTCCGGCCTGGCCGCCCGGCATCTTGCCGGCGGCTGCAAGCATGCAGGCTAGCAAGGGATGGGAATCGCATGAATACCGAAAAAATCTGGTTGGTGACGGGCGCGTCGACGGGCTTGGGCCTGGTGCTGGTGAAGATGCTGCTGGACCGTGGACACAAGGTGGCGGCGACGGCTCGGGACGGCGATGCATTGCTGGAGGCCGTGGGGGCCAAGCTGGAAGGGCAGTTCCTGCCCCTGTCGGTGGACCTGGCGGACGAGCGCAACGTGCGCCGTGCGGTGGACGCCACGATGGCCGCGTTCGGCAGGGTGGACGTCGTGGTGAACCACGCGGGCGACGCCCTGCAGGGATCGTTGGACAGCCTGTCCGACGACGCGTTGCGCGGCACCTTCGACATCAATGTCTTTGGCATGTTGAATGTCATCCGCGCCGTGCTACCGCGCATGCGCACGCAGCGCAGCGGGCACGTGTTCAACATTTCGTCGATCCTGGGCTTTGACGGCGGCCACGCGGAATGGGGTGCGTACAGCGCGGCCAAGTTCGCGGTCAGCGGGTTGACCGAGGCGTTGGCCGCCGAAGCATCGGCGTGGGGCGTGCGCGTGTCGCTGGTGTACCCCGGCGCCATGCGCGCGGTGCCGGATCGCGGCGACGCGCCCGAATTGGCGGCGCGCGACCCGTTGCTGCAAGCGTCGGGCGGGGATCCCGTGAAGGCCGCGCAAGCGTTGATCAGCGCCGCGCAGGCGCAGTACGCACCGCTGCATCTGTTCCTGGGCCGCGACGCGTTCGACCAGGCACGCGGCAAGATCCAGTCGGTGCAGCAGGAATTGGCGCGCTGGCGCGAGATGTCAGTATCGATCGGCTTTGTCGACGAGCGGCGCCTGGCGGCGTGATCGGCCCGCGCTTGGGCGCGCGGGCCGGGTCGCTCACGCCGTCCAGCCTTGCACGACCTGGTACACGCCCAGCAGCGCCAGGCTCACCATGAAGCACAGCTTGAACGTGTGCGCCGACAGCCGGCCGCGCAGCCATTGGCCCAGTGCCATGCCGATCAGCGCGGGCAGCAGCATCAGCACCGAGGCGCCGGCCGCGTTCGAACTGTAGCCGCCGTTCAGCCACAGGCCGGCCGCCAGGGCCACCGTCGATACCGTGAAGGAAATGCCCATGGCCTGGATCAGTCCATCCTTGCCCAGGTTCAGCGCCTGCAAGTAGGGCACGGCGGGAATCACGAACACGCCCGTCGCTGCAGTGATCACGCCGGTGACCGCGCCGACCACCGCGCCCAGCGCCTGCTCGTGCCGGCGAGGCACGCTGGGCGGTGATCCGAACAGGCCCCAGGCCGCATAGGCGATCAGCGCAAACCCCAGGCAGACGCTGGCCCAATGGCCGCTGGGCGCACCGAGCCATAGCGCGCCCGCGATCGTGCCGACGCAGACGCCCGCCTGCATGGCGGCAACGCGGCGCAAGGTCGCGAAGAGCGTGGGCCAGGGCCGCGCCTGCCACAGGTTGGTGACCAGCGACGGCACGATCAGCAGGGCGGCGGCCTGCGCGGGCGCCATGACCAGCGCCAGCATCGCCATGGAAATGGTCGGCAGGCCCAAACCCACCACGCCCTTCACGACACCGGCCAGGACGAACACCGCAGTGGTCAACGCAATCAGCGCCGGCGTGCCGCCGGGAAACAGGTCCAGCGGGCTCATGAGCGCTCGCATTGGAAGGGCTGGGCTTGCCGGGGGCGGCCGAACAGGGCGTAGGCCACGTCGTTCGGGGCGGCCCCGTCCTGGCGCGCGGCGCGCAGCAGCCATTGGCGCGCTTCGCACAGGTCGGCGGGCATGGCCGGGCCGTACAAGGCCGGGCCGCCGATCAGCGCCATGCCCAGCAGGCGTTGCGCCGGCGCATGGTCGTCCCGCGCTGCGGCGCGCAGCCAGGCCAGCATGGCGGGCACGTCGCCTTCGGTTTGGGCTTCCAGCGCCAACGCGTATTTCTGCGCGGGCGTGGTGTAGGCGCCAAGGCCGGGCTGGGCTATGGCGTCGCCTGAGGTGTTCAGGGCCAGCGCCAGCAGCGCCAAGCTTGGCCAACGCGACGGGCGGGAGCGGGGATTCAAGATTGTCATGGTCGAATTCCGGGTTCGGGCGGCAACGTAATGGGGGAACGTCTGAATTCTGCGCCACGGCGCCCGGGTATGGAATCGGGAAGTCGCATAGCTTGCCTATGGGTCAGCCTGAGGAGCGACGTGCTACGCTGGCCGGATGCGATTCGACCTGACCGACCTTCGGCTCTTCCTGAACGTGCAGGAAACGGGCTCCATCACGGCGGGCGCCAAGCGTTCCCACATGACGCTGGCCTCCGCCAGCGAGCGCATCCGCGGCATGGAGGACACCTTGGGCGTGCCGTTGCTGCTGCGCGAGCACCGGGGCGTCGACCCTACGCCGGCCGGCCGCACGCTGGCGCACCACGCGCGGGTGGTGCTTGCCCAGATGGACCGCATGCGCGGCGAGCTCGACCACTACGGCCACGGGCTGAAAGGCCATGTGCGCGTGTTGTGCAACACCACGGCGCTAAGCGAATACCTGCCGGCGGTGCTGGGCGATTTCCTGAAAGACCATCCGCGCGTGTCGGTGGACCTGGAAGAACGGCTCAGCCACGAGATCGCCGATGCGCTGCGCGCCGGCACCTGCGACATCGGCGTGCTGGCGGATTCGACCGATCTGCACGCCTTGCATACGCAGACCTTCCGCCATGATCCCTTGACGCTGATCGTGCCGCGCGGCCACCCGTTGGCGGGCCGTCCGGCGGTCACGCTGGCCGAGGTGGGCGACGAGGAGTTCGTGGGTCTGGTGGAAGGCAGCGCGTTGCAGGAGCACATTGCGCATCACGCGCGGCGCGGCGGCAAAGTGCTGTCGTACCGCGTGCGCTTGCGCAGCTTCGACGCCGTCTGCCGGATGGTGGGGCAGGGCGTGGGCATCGGCATCGTGCCGCGCGTGGCCGCGATGCGCTATGGCCGTGCCGCCGGTGTGCTGCGCGTGGCGCTGGCCGACGACTGGGCCACGCGCGACCTGGTGCTGTGCGTGCGCGACGCCTTGCCGGCGTATGCCGCCGAACTGGTCGCCTACGCGCTGCGCGACGCGCCCGCGGCTACGGACGCGCCAGCGGCTGGGGTTTGCGCAGATGCCCCCGGTCGAACCACGAGCCGGACGCGACCGCGGTCAGGATGATCAGGCCATACAGGCACATCGCCACCGCCGCGGTCAGGAAGAACACGGTCAGCGATCCGGTCAGGTGCAGCGCCACGCCGCCGGCGCCCACGGCAGTCAAGAGGCGCAGGCAGCCTGCGATCAACGGCCACTTCAACCGGCCCGCGCCTTGCGAAGCGAAGTACATCGAGAACCCCAGCGCAAAGAACCCGTAGACCGGGCCGACCGTGCGCAGATACGCCGAGCCGGCTTGCAGCATGTGGTCTTCGGCGCCGAACAGCCGCAGCCACGCTTCGGGAAAGCACGCCGCCGCGAGTCCGATGGCTTCGGCCAGCACGAAGGCCATCGCGCCGCCCGTCAATGCGATGCGCATTGCGCGTTCGGGCTGGCCCGCGCCGATGTTGGATGCGACCATGGCGACCATGGGCGCACCCAACCCGAAGGCGATCGGAATCAGCAGATACTCCAGACGCACGGCGATGCCGTAGCCGGCCACGGCCGCCGTGCCGGCATAGGCGCCGACCAGCGCCGCCGTCAGCGCCACCAGCGCATTGGTCAGCAGGGGGTTCAACGTGGCCAGCGCGCCCACGCTGAGGATGCTGCGCATCAGGTTCGGATGCAGCCGGCTGAGGACCAGCCGCGCGGGGTTGCGCCCGCTGACGCAGTAGGTGCCCAGGATCAGCGCGCCCACGCCGTAGTAGATGACCAGCGCCCAGCCGCCGCCTGCCACGCCCAGCGCGGGGAACGGCCCCCAGCCGAAGATCAGGCACGGCGACAGGGGGATCAGCAGCAACGCGCCGCCGCAGATCACCGCGCCGGGCACCAGCATGTTGCCGGTGCCCCGGATGACGCTGGCGAACGCGTTCATCAGCCACATCAGGACGATGCCGCCGAAAATGACATTGGAGTAGGCCAGGGCGGCGTCCAGCGCCTCGCCTTCGGCGCCCAGCGCGCGATACAGCTGCGGTCCGAATGCCAGCAGCAGCACGCAGAAGACCAGCCCCAGCAGCGCGTTCAGCACCACCGCGTGCAGCACCAGCTGGTCGGCCTCTTGCTGGCGGCCGCCGCCCAGCGCGCGCGCCACCGCGGCCGAGATGCCGCCGCCCATCGCGCCCTGCGACATGTTCCCCATCAGGAACAGCACCGGCACCACCAGCGCCACGCCCGCCAGCACGGATGTGCCCAGCCGGGCCAGGAACCAGGTCTCGATCAGGCCGGTGGCGGACTGCGCCGACATCATCAGGATATTGGGCCAGGCCAGGCGTGCCAGCGTGGGGGCGATGGGCGCTTCAAGCATGGCCTGCAGGCGCGCATTGGCGGGGCGTGGCGGGGGAGTCGCTGGCATGGAAGATGGCCGGAACGGGATGCGGTAAAATTTACGTGCATATGCCAATACCTGTCAAGAATGGGCTGGACGCGAGTCCGGCCCGGCAGTAGCGTAATGGCCTTGCCCCTTTCCATTTGCCGTCCCCGCCGCCATGTCCGCCGCCGATCCTACCGTCCCCGCCATTGTTCCGGATCCCCTTGTCTGCAACGGCGCCGCCCTGCGCAAGGCGACCCGGCGCGTGTCGCAGTTGTATGACACGGTGCTGGCGCCCTGCGGCCTGAAAGTGTCGCAGCATTCGATTCTGATCCACATCGCGCGCGCCGGCACACCGTCGATGACGGATCTGGCGCGCTCGATGGTGTTGGACCGTTCCGCATTGGCGCACAACCTGAAGCCGCTGGAACGGGACGGCTATGTGCGGATGGCGCGTGACGAACACGATGGACGCAGCCGCCGCGTGGCGCTGACGGACGCCGGCCGCGCCAAGCTGGCGGAATCCAAGCGCCTGTGGAAAGACGCGCAGGACCGCTTCGAAGCCGCCTACGGCGCAGAGCGCGCGGCCGCCTTGCGCCATGCGCTGGCCGACATTTTTTCCGATGAGTTCGCGCTGGCGTTCAGCCGGGGCTAGCCGCCTGCGGAATTAGCTGGATTTTTCGGATTCGCCGGATTTTCCACATGCCGCTTGCGGCCGGGCCAGCCCAGCAGCGCCACGGCGCCCAGCACGCACGCCATCCCCGCGATCTGGACGCCTGTCAACGGCTCCCCCAGCAAGCCGGCCGCCAGCGCGACCGCGGATGCCGGTGCCAGCGCCGTGAAGAGCGCGGCCTCGGACCCTTGCACGCGCGCGGCGCCGGCATACCACAGCAGGAAGCCGCCTACCGTGGGCACGACGGCGTAGTACGCGACGGCCAGGAATGCGTCGGCGGATACTTCGAGCCGCCAGGGCGATTCCGTCAGGCTCGCCAGCGCCGAGAAGGCCAGCCCGAAACCTGTCATGACGGTGGAAAGCGCAAGCGGCGGGACCGGTACGCGCAGGCGTTTGTTCAGCAGGATGAACAGTCCTTCGCACAAGACCGCGCCCAGGATCAGCGCGTTGCCGATCCAGGACGGCGCGCCGCTGGCGTCCGCGCCATGGCGCGTCATCAACCAGACGCCGAAACCGGCGGCGGCGATCGCGGCCAGCATGGCCTTGCCCGGGCGTTCACCCAGCAGCACGATCGCGACGGCCGCGGTGACAAGCGGCAGCGTCCCCAGAATGACGCCGCCGTCCACGGCCGATGTGCGCTGCAGCCCGGCGATCAACAGCGTGGTGTAGCCGACGCTGCCGGCGATGGCCTGCGCCGCCAGCAGCAGCCAGTCGCGCCGGTCCAGACGCGGCATCCGGGCGCCGGTCGCGGCCATCAGCAGCGCGAAGCAGGGCAGCGCGATGGCGAACCGCAGCGCCGTCGCGGTAAAGGGCGGCAGCCCGGTTCCGATGATCTTGCTGGCCACGACCGTGCTGCCCACCAGCACCATGGCCGCCGCCAGGCAGCAATATCCCTGCATCTTTCCATTCATGTCCGTGTACGCCACCAAGTGGGAAAGCCGCAGCGTAGGGCGTGCCCGCGGCACGCGTCTTGAACGAAATTGCAGGGGGGCGGCTGGGCGGAAAGGTCAGCGCGCCGCCAGCGCGTAGCGCCGGGGAGAAACGCCGTAGGTGCGCACGAACAGGCGGGTCATGTGGCTCTGGTCGGCAAAACCGCCCGCCACGGCGGCGTCCGCCAGCGGCCTGCCCTCGCGGATCAGGCGGCGCGCCAGCAGCAGCCGGCGCTGCATCTGGTAGGCGTGGGGCGTCATGCCGGTGGCGCCGGCAAAGGCGCGCAGTACTTGATAGCGGCTCAGGCCGCTAGCGGCGGCCAGATCGGCCAGCGACACCAGGGCGGCGGGATCGTCGTCGATCAGGGTGCGGGCGTGGCGGATCGCGTCGGGCACGCCGCGGCCGGCTTCAGATGGCGCGTAGGGGCTGTGCGCCGCCGCGACGATGCGCAGCAGCAGGGCGTCGCACGCCAGCCTGGCCTCTGCGCCAGCCGTCACGTGGGCATACAGCGACAGCACGTCGCGCGCCAGGCCGGGCTGGTCGCGGGCAGGGTGTTCGAATTCGTAGCGGCGCCCATCGGCGATCAGGTCGGCCGCGCTCTGCGCGATCACGCCGGGGTCCAGATACAGCATCTGCCAGGCACGCATGCCGTCGCCGACGGGCGCGCCGTCGTGGACTTCGCCGGGGTTGACGGTAATGACGTGGCCGGGACCGGCCTGCACGCGGCCGCGCCCGCTATGCGACACCTGGGCGCCCGCGCGGATCACGCCAATGCCGAACTGATCGTGCGTGTGCCGCGAAAAGGTGTGCCCGCTGCACGCAGCCACGGCCTGCACGCCGGGAAGCGCGCTGCGCTGCATGACGAATTGGCCGGGTTGCATGCGCGGGGCGCCGGCGAAGACGGTCAGCCCTTGTATTCCTTCATGACCTGCTTCAGGAATTCGGCGCGGCTGATCTTGCCGTCCTTGTTGGTGTCCATCGCGGCGAACTGTTCGGCCGTCAAGTCGGCCGGCAATTCGCTCTTCGTGAGAAAACCGTCGCCGTTGGCGTCCAGTTTGGCGAATGAGGCTTCCATGAAGGCCTGGTATTCGCTGCGGCTGACCACGCCGTTCTTGTCGGTGTCCAGGCGCTGCATCTGTGCCGGCGACAGCTGGACGCTGCCTTCGGAAGACGGGGCGGCCGCCAGCGGCGCCGCGATAGCCAGCGCGGCGACTGCCGCGCTCAAGGTGATGAACTTCTTCATGTCTTTCCTTCCCTTGCCGGCCAAGGCCGTGATGTTTGCAGCGTAGCCGAAATCACTTCAGCGCGCTGCAACGGAAGGCCTTGATGCCTTTTTCCACGTAGTGGGGTTCCCGGGTGCAGGCGGCGCGCATGGCCTGGTTGGCCAAGCCCATGAGCTTGACCGCGCGGGTCATGGCTTCCGAGCCGTCGGGGCCGGGGCCGACCTTGTCGGCCCACGCCTTGAATTGTTCGGCTTGCTTCTGGTAGGCCTGCGCGCGCAGGGCGTCGGTGTAGGCCACCGCGCGGGAGATGTCCCCGGCGGACATTTTCTCTTCGGCATGGACGGCCGCCGAAAGGCCAAGCGATGCCGCCATCAGCCAGGGAACGAGGGTGGTTTTCTTAATCATCTCAGGTGTGCTCGCAGGAAGGTCGATAGGCGTGCTGCAGGGGGGAAGGGCCAGGGAGCCTGGCTGCCGTCACCACATCTTGCAGGTCACCCCCTCGTTCTCGAGGTTGCCACCAACGATGATGCCGTTCTCGTCGACGTAGAAGCTGGTGTAGCAGTTGGCCACGCCCGAGCGCCGCTGGTAGATCGTCCCGCCGTACATGTTGTTGCCGTAAGAGCCGACGGCTTCGTTCCATTCGACGTTGTCGGCTGTCGAATACAAATACACCAGTTGGCCGACCGGCAGGTCGTCGCTGGCGTAGACCTTGTTGGGCGGCCCCCATTCGGCGACGAGGTCGTTGACGGGCCGGCCCTTCTGGCGCATGAGGGCGACGTCCCAAGTGGTGCATGCCGTCAGCATGGCGCCGCACAGGCCCGCCAATACCGCTCTCTGAAAACTGAATCGCACGTGCTTTTCCTTTTTATATGCGCGGCCAAGCCTCCCCGCCTGCGCCATGTCCCGGATGCGGCGGCGGTGCCCGCCAGCGCATTCGGCTGCTGATATTAAGTGGGCGGATCGGCCCGATCAAGATTTCGCTTGGGGTTTCCGGTGTACTAGTACACCGGAAACCCCAGGGCAAAGGATGAACCTGCCGCGAAAGGGACGGAAAATGCGCGTCGGTCACACCAAGACGCGGCGCCGGCCGCTCCCAAGGGGAATATGGCGGAACAGATCAAAGACACCGAGCGCGCGCAAGCGACGGTGCGCCTGATGAGCGCCTTGCTCGTCACGGTGTATGCGCCGATCCTGGCGTGGGCGGGGCAGCTGCCGCTGCAGCACGCCGTCATCATGGCGATCCACGGCGTAGCGTTCCTTGCGGTGTCGCTGCTGCTGCGGTGGGCAATCATCCGTTGGCCGGGAAACTACCCGGGCCGGCGCGTGTTCGCGATGGTCAACGACTATTCGGCCCTGGGCTTTCATCTGGCGATGGGCGGCAGGGTCCTGCTTCCCGTCTATGCGGTCGTGCTGTGGATGACGGTCGGATACGGCGTCCGGTATGGCTCGCGTTATCTGGCCGCCGCGACCGGCCTGGCGTTGCTTGACCTGGCGGTGGTGGTCTGGCTGACGCCGTATTGGCGCGAGCAGCCTTACGTCACGGTGACGCTGGCCCTGACCACGCTGATCGTGCCCGCCTATACGCATTTCCTGTTGCGCAGCAATGAAAAATCCCATGCGCGCGAACGCGAGGCGACGCTGGCGAAGACCCGTTTCCTGGCGCAGGCCAGCCATGATCTGCGCCAGCCGATCCATTCGATCGCGCTGTTCGCGGATTGCCTGCGCGACGAGAACCTGAACGGGCATCAGCGGCATCTGGTCGACAGCATCGACCGCTCGTTAAACAGCGTGTCGCACTTGTTCCGTTCGATCCTGGACAGCTACACGCTGGATAGCGGGAAGCTGGAAGCCAAGCCCGAAGTGGTGCGCCTGCGCGACGTGCTGGACACCGTGCTGCGGGATTCCCGCGATACGGCCTCGCATTGGGCCGAGGTGCCGATCCGCGTCAAGGCAGGCGACTGGCAGGTCCGGACGGATCCGCATCTGCTCAGCACCATTGTGCAGAACCTGGTGTCCAACGCCCTCAAGTACGGGGAGGGGCGGGAGGTGCTGGTGGCGGCGCGCCGGCGGGGGCGCGCCATCGCCCTGCAAGTGCATGACCGCGGGCGCGGCATCCCGGAGGCGCATCTGGGCCTGGTGTTCGAAGAGTTCTACCGGGTGCGCCTGCAGCGCGACAAGGACATCGAAGGCCTGGGGCTGGGGTTGTCGATCGTCAAGCGGCTATGCGCGCTGTTGGGGCTGCGCGTAAGCATCCGGTCGCGCTTGGGGCGGGGCACGACGGTAACGATCGAGGGGTTCCCGATCGCGGAGGCGGCGCAGCCGCCCCAGGCGCCCCGGACGGCGGCGGGCGCAAGCCGGTTGAACGGGCTGCGCGTCCTGCTGATCGAGGACGATGCGAACGTGCTGATGGCGACCGCCACGCTGCTGGAACGGTGGGGCTGCGTGGTGGAACGGGCAAGCGCGATGCCGGCGGCGCCGGCGTGCGATGTCGTCATCAGCGATTACGACCTGAATGCCGAGATGACCGGCGCCGAGTGCATCGCGCGGGTCAGGGAACAATTGGGGGCGCATGTGCCGGCGGTGCTGCTGACGGGCCATGACACGAAGGCGATCCGGGAGGTCGTGCCGGATCCGGCGCTTCCCGTTCTGGCCAAGCCGATCCGTGCGGCGGAACTGCGTTCGTTGCTGACGACCCTGGCGCTTGCCGTGCAAACGCGTCAGCCCGAGCCGGCGCGGGAACCGTGATCAGGCGGCGGCGCGCCGCACGCCCGCCTTGGCGGCCAACACCGCGGCGGACGCCCGCGTGGGCACGTTCATTGCCTTGAGCAGGGCGGAAACGTGGATGCGCACCGTGAAGGGCGAGATGTCCAGGATCCGGGCGATTTCCTTGTTGGTCAGGCCTTCGACCAGCATCGCCAGCACATCGCGTTGCCGTTGCGTCAGGCCCGCGATCACGCTGGCCAGGTCGTTGTCGCCGGACAGGTTCGGCCGGTTGTAGCGGACCACGATGTCGCCCGCCCGGATGGCCAGGATCGCTTCCCCGATTTCGGCGGGCGACACCGATTTGCCGATGAAACCGTCCGCGCCCGAGGCCATGACGGCGTCGATCCGCTGCTTGTCGTTGATCACCGAGACCACGATCAGCGAGCTGCGCGGGCACATCCGCCGCAACTCCGAAATCCAGTCGACCGAGTTGCCTTCGGGGAACAGCAAATCCAGCACCAGCGTGTCCGGCGGCCCGTCCCGCCGGATCATTTCGAACACGTCCTCAAGGCGGTCGGCCTCTTGCAGCGCGGCGGCAGGCGCAATGCGCCGGATGATTTCGCACATGCCCATCCGAAACGTGGGGTGGTCATCCGAAATCAGGAAACGCTCGGGCGGGCCGGATCCAATTGCCATTTTTTTTATCGTCTAGCAGGTGCTTTCCGCGAATAGGAATTTTCCCGCATCTTATGCGCAGAGGCCGTGATTCCGATCGGGACGCAGCCTAAGGTTGATAAATGTTACGTTTTGAAGCCGGGGCGCGAGGATGCGGCCGCCGGGCGCCTCCGCCGGGCTATTGCAGCCCGTTCCAGCGCGCCACCGAGGGCTCCGCCGCCGCCCATTTCCATTGCCCGCCGGGTTGCCGGCAGATCATGCTGGCGTAGGCGGGCGCGGGCGCGTCGTCCTGCTCCACCGTGAACAGCACTTCGCGGCAGCGCGCAAGCGGCGTGTCGATGTCGCGCACCACCTGGATGCCGCCTTGCTCGTTGCCCACGGGCAGCGCATGGCGGATCTGCCATTGCCGCACCTGGCCGATGGGCAGTTCGCCGGCCGCGTTGGCCATGACGTTCTGCTGATCGTTCTTCCATTCGCGCAGCACGTATTTCACCGTGGCGTCGACTGCGGCCTGCACGGTGACGCCGATGGCGTAGCCGGCGACGGGATTCGCGGTGGCCGCGCCGCTGACGGTGCCGACCACGGCGCCCGTGGCGCCGCCGATGGAGGAGCTTTGGCAGCCGCTCAACCCGACGGCGGCGGCCAGCAGCGCCAGCAAGCCTGCGCGGCGCATCACTGCAACGATCCCCAGCGCGCCGTGGCCGGTTCGGCGTTGGCCCAGCGCCAGTGCGCGCCGTCGCGGCAGACCGCCGTGACGAAGAATTCGCGCGACGGGTCGCCGCCTGCCTTGTCGGCGGGCGTGTCGATCGAGAAGACCACTTCCTTGCATTCCAGGCCCGCGCCGCCGAAGGTCCGGCTGATGGCGACCTGGCCGCGCGCATCGCTTTCGATGGGAAGCTGGTGCTTGACGCTCCAGGGCGCGACGGCGCCCACGCCGAGCGGCCCGGCGGCGGTGGCGATGGCGTCTTGTTCTTCGCCACGGGTCTTGCGCTGGGCGTAGGCCAGCGCGGCTTTGGCGCCGGCCTGCACGCCCAGGCCGATGCCGGTGGCGACGGTCGCGTTGTCGGTGACTTTGTTGGCGATGGCGGTGCCGGCGATACCTGCCGCGGCGCCGGTGCCTTCGCTGAGCAGCGAGCTGCAGCCGGACAGCGTGGCTAGCGCCGCAAGGGCGATCAGGGCAAGTGCGCGGCGTTTCGCGTGGCGTGGCGAATGGGTGAACAAGCGGCGTGCCCTCCTGCGTGATGCTTGGCGCCGCAAGTATAGGAGGGCAGGCGGCGGCGCGGGCGCGGCCTTTGCATTTCTTGGCATTCCGCCCGCCCGCATCGGCGCGCCCCGGGGGCGGCCCAGGACCGGGTCCAGACGCTACGCGCCCGGTCTTGCGCCCTTGGTATAGACCTCGCGCAAGGCCGATGCGAACAACGCGTCCACATTGCGCCGCAAGCCGTCCGCTCGCGTGAACAGCGAGATCGGCGGCAGGGTCCAATCGAAGGAATAGGGCACGATGGCCGCGCCCGCGATGCGCACCAGTTCATCGGCGATGTCGGCCGGCAGGATCGACACGGCGCGGTCGCTGGCCACGATCATTTCCCCGATCAGCTTGGATGAATCGCTTTGCACCGACGGCGGCGGCGGCGGCAGGCCGGCGCGCAGGAAGATGTCGGCCACCTGTTCCCGGATGGGGCTGCCCGGCGTGCCCAGGATCCAGTCCAGGTCGGCCAGCCGGTTCCATTCCAGCCGCGACCGGCCCAGGCGCGCGGCCAGGCGGCGGCTGGCGATCAGGCGCGGCTGCTGGTGGTACAGCACTTCGAAATCGATGTCGCTCAGGTCCACCGACGGCGTCGCCCAGCCCACCACGATGTCCAGGGTGTGGTCGCGCAGCTGGCGCAGCAGGGCGGGCCCCTGGCCTTCGTGGATGGTCGCGGTGATGCGCCGGCCCTGCGGCAGCGTGCGGCTGATGGCTGCCGACAGCATCTGTCCCGACACGAAAGGGATGACCCCGATGTGCAGGTGGGCGGCATGGCCGGCCGCCACGGCTTCCATTTCCTGCACCAGATGGCCCAGGTCATGGACCAGCCCCCGGGCGCGCACCAGCACGACGGCGCCCAGCGCGGTGGGCGTCATGCCCCGGACCGACCGCTCGAAGAGCGGCACGTCGAACATGCTTTCCAGTTCGGCCAGGGCGTTGGTCACCGCCGGCTGGCTGGTGGCCATGTGCTCCGCCACCCGGGTCAGCGACCCGTGCTGCTCGATTTGCAGCAGCAGCATCAGGTGGCGCATCTTCAGGCGCGAGGTCAGTTTCCGGATGACGGCATCCGGGTCAAAGGCTGTCATAGACAGGCCATAAGGTAAAGGTAATGGGACAATATTAAATCCGAATGATCGTCTTATGTCTTGAGGCCTAGAATTTTTGCATATTCAAGACAGCGAGGCTACCGCCCATGAACACCCCCTCAGACCGCCAGGCAGCACTGGACTATCACGAGTTCCCCACCCCGGGGAAGATTTCAGTGGTGGCTTCCAAGCCGCTCGTCAACCAGCGCGACCTGGCGCTGGCGTATTCGCCCGGCGTGGCGTCGGCCTGCGAAGAGATCGTGGCCGACCCGGCCAATGTCTACCGCTACACGGCGCGCGGCAACCTGGTGGGCGTGATCACCAACGGCACCGCGGTGCTGGGCCTGGGCAACATCGGCGCGCTGGCTTCCAAGCCGGTCATGGAAGGCAAGGCGGTGCTATTCAAGAAGTTCGCCGGCCTGGATGTCTTCGACATCGAAATCAATGAAACCGACCCGGACAAGCTGGTCGAGATCATCGCCGGCCTGGAAGCCACCTTCGGCGGCATCAACCTGGAAGACATCAAGGCCCCGGAATGCTTCACCGTCGAGCGCAAGCTCCGTGAACGCATGAAGATCCCGGTCTTTCACGACGACCAGCACGGCACGGCCATCACCGTATCGGCCGCCTTCATCAACGGCCTGAAGGTCGTGGGCAAGGACATCAAGTCGGTCAAGGTCGTGACCTCGGGCGCAGGCGCCGCCGCGCTCGCTTGCCTGGACCTGATGGTGGACCTGGGCCTGCCGCTGGAAAACATCTGGGTGACGGACCTGGAAGGCGTGGTCTTCGAAGGCCGCACCGTGCTGATGGATCCGGACAAGGCGCGCTTTGCGCAAAAGACGGAGGCCCGCAAGCTGGCCGAAGTGATCCAGGATGCCGACGTGTTCCTGGGCCTGTCGGCAGGCGGCGTGCTCAAGCCCGAAATGGTCGCCGCGATGGGTTCGCGCCCGCTGATCCTGGCGCTGGCCAACCCCACGCCGGAAATCCTGCCGGAAGTGGCGCACGGCGTGCGCGACGACGTGGTCATGGCCACGGGCCGTTCGGACTACCCGAACCAGGTCAACAACGTGCTGTGCTTCCCGTACATCTTCCGCGGCGCGCTGGACGTGGGCGCAACCACCATCACGCGTGAAATGGAAATGGCGGCGGTGTACGCCATCGCCCAGTTGGCGGAAGAGGAACAGAACGAAGTCGTGGCGGCCGCTTACGGCACCTATGACATCTCGTTCGGCCCGGAATACCTGATCCCCAAGCCGTTCGATCCGCGCCTGATCGTGCGCATCGCGCCGGCGGTGGCCAAGGCGGCGATGGACGGCGGCGTGGCCACGCGCCCGCTGGCCGACCTGGAAGCCTACGAAGAGCAGCTGCAGCAGTTCGTGTACCACTCGGGCGCGTTCATGAAGCCGTTGTTCTCGGCAGCCAAGCGCATCGTGCGCGGCGGCGGCAAGTCGCGCATCGTGTTCACCGAAGGTGAAGACGAACGCGTGCTGCGCGCCGTGCAGGTGGTGGTCGACGAAGGCCTGGCCCGTCCCATTCTGGTGGGCCGTCCGGCCGTGCTGCTGTCGCGCATCGAGAAATTCGGCTTGCGTCTGCGCCTGGGCGAAGACGTCGAAGTGACCAACCCCGAATACGACGAACGCTTCCACCAGTACTGGACGACGTACTGGGAACTGATGTGCCGCCGCGGCATCACCAAGGAAATGGCGCGCGTGGAAATGCGCCGCCGCCTGACCTTGATCGGCGCGATGATGGTGCACCTGGGCGATGCCGACGGCATGGTCTGCGGCACCGTCGGCGCCTATCACGACCACCTGCGTTTCGTGGACGAAGTGATCGGCCGCCGTCCGGGCCACAACGTGTATGCCGCCATGAACATCCTGCTGCTCAACGAGCGCACGGTGGTGCTGGTGGACACGCACGTGAACGACGAGCCCACGGCGGAACAGATCGCGGAATTCACGGTGATGGCGGCGCAGGAAATGGCCCGCATGAACCTGGCGCCGAAGGTGGCGCTGCTGTCGCGGTCGAACTTCGGTTCGGGCAGCTCGGCCTCGGGCGCCAAGATGCGGCATGCGCTGGAAATCGTGCGCGAAAAAGCGCCCGGTCTGGAAATCGACGGTGAAATGCACGGCGACTGCGCGCTGGACGAAGCGCTGCGCATGCGCATCCTGCCGTCGTCCACGCTGAAGGGCGAGGCGAACCTGCTGGTGTGCCCGAACGTGGATTCCGGCAACATCGCCTACAACCTGCTCAAGACGGCAGCCGGCGGCAACGTGGCGGTGGGCCCGTTCCTGCTGGGCGCGAATGCGCCGGTGCACATCCTGACCTCCAGCTCGACCGTGCGCCGCATCATCAACATGACGGCCATGACCGTGCTGGACGCCAATCGGGTGGAAGCCTCGGACTGAAGTAGAGGGGGGCTGCCCCCACGCTGCCCGCGCCGCACACGCTTCGCGTGCTTGCAAAAAAAATGCCCCGCAAGGGGCATTTTTTTGGGCGGCCGCTTAGTTGCTGCTGGCCTTCCAGGTGCCGTCGGGCTGCTTGCAGAACCAGAACTGCCATTTTTCGGTGGTGCTGGTGCGCGCGAAGTCCGCCACCAGGAAGCGGCAGACGCGGTCGTCCTTGACCTTGCTGGTTTGCGTGGGCGTCAGCTGGACGGTGATCGGGGCGGCCCGCTTGGGTTGCGCCTTGCTGGCCCATTCGGTGCGTTGGCCGTCAGCCGAATTGTTCAGTGCCTGCGCGACGGCTTCATGGAACGACGTCCGGTCGCCTTTGGGGATCTCGGTGATGAGCGAATTGTTCAGCATTACCGGCGGCGCGGCCACGGCGGTGGCCGACAAGCCGGTCGCGATGAGCAATGCGGCGAGAACGCGGGTGGTTTTCATTATGGGCTCCTTGTCGGATGGATCAGATTGTCATGCTTGCACATGAGGCGATAGTACGCGAACCCGTTCCATTTTCAATCCGCCCGTCCGCGCGCGTTTTGACTTGACGCGACCCGATAAAAAAAAAGGCCGCCCTATTGAAGGCGGCCAAGGTACAACAAGGGGAGGGAGTCGGTCGTTACCGGGCAGATCAGTTGCCGTGGTAGACGCCGGAGAAGGGCATGTCGTTGGGTTCGACATTGCTGACCAGGCCGGCGGCCTTGGCGGCGGCTAGTTCGGCTTGCACGTCAGCGCGGGTCTTGCCCGACTGGGGGGCGCCGTAGACGCCTTGGAACGGCACGTTGTTCGGTTCGACGTTGGTCACCAGGCCAGCGGCCTTGGCGGCAGCCAGTTCGGCTTGCACCTGGGCGCGGGTCGGGCCTTCGTACTGGGTGCCGTAAACGCCTTGGAACGGCACGTTGTTGGGTTCGATGTTTTGCGATGCGTAGGCGCCGGCGCTCAGGGCGGCCAAGGACAACATCAAAGCGGTAGCGAGGGTCTTCTTCATGATAAATCTCCGATTTCAAGAGCCTGGGGGCGAATCCGGCGGCCTATCCGTCGTGGTTCGTGCTGTTTCCCGATGACTGAATTCTGCGCTGAATTAAGATAGGGATAAACCCGTATATCGGTAAAACATATTTCCATTAATGGAAATAATGATGTTCGATATTCTAGATAGTCGCCATCAATGGAACGGATAGTGCAAGCATTGGCCTACCTGGAGCCCGCATGGAGAAGGTCCATCTGACCGGAGAGAAGGCCACGCTGCTGATCACGCTGCACGCCAAGGCAGAAGAGAGCCGCCTGCCTGGCTCCCTGTTGCAGGACCACCATGCCGCCGAGGCCGTGGCGCGCATCGACCACGATTTTTCCGCGCTGGGCATGCGCCGCGACGAGATGATCGGGCTGGCAATGCGGGCGTACACGCTTGATGCCTGGGTGCGGGAATTCATCGCCGCGCACCGCGGCGCCACCGTGTTGCATCTGGGCTGTGGCCTGGACAGCCGGGTATTCCGGGTGGCGCCGCCGCCCGAGGTCAGTTGGTTCGACGTGGATTATCCCGACGTGATCGCCCTGCGCCGGGCGCTGTATCCGTCGCGGCCCGGTTATCAGTTGCTGGGCTCGCCCATGTCGGACCTGGGCTGGCTGTCGCGGATCCCGACAGACCGGCCGGTCCTGGTGGTGGCCGAAGGGTTGTTCCTGTATCTGGCCGAAGACGAGGTGCTGTCATTGCTGCGCGCCGTGGCCACGCAATTCCCGTCCGGCGAGATCGCGTTCGACGCGTACAGCCGGATGGGCTTGGCGCTGGCATCGCGCAACCGCATGTTCCGGGCGACGGGCGCGGTAATGCGCTGGAGCCTGGACAATCCGTTGGACCTTGAGGCGCAGGTGCCCGGGTTGCGGCTGCGCGACGAGCAATGGGTGTATGAGGAAAGCGACGGCGCGCAGTGGGCCAGGTTTTCCTGGCCCGCCCGGGCGGCGGTCTGGCTGATGCGGCGGGTGGCGCCGCTGCGGCGCCTGGGCAGGCTGCTGCGCTACCGTTACTAGCCGCGCCGCGCTTAGTAGTGTGGCGGCAGTTCGTCGCGCAGGCTGCGGAAAGGCGTGGCGCCTTCGGGCGTCTGCTGGCGCAGGTCGGCCACTTCACGCAGCAGCCGGTCTATCTGCTGTTGCTGGCGGACGATGATCTGGTTCAGTTGCTCGAGCAGGTCGTCCGCGAAGCTGGACTTGACCTCCAGTTCGAGCAGGCGGCGTTCGATGTCTTGCGATGGTTCCATAGCGGCTATTAGAACCTATTCCCGCTTTGTGTTTCCAATGGCGATGGCGGGGTGCGTGGCTCTACGGGAGAGAGAATTGACGAAGCAAGTCGAACTGCGCGGCAAGGCGGCGCAACGAGGAGGGCAGTGGGGCGTGCGCTGGGCCGTGCGCGGTTCGCTGGCGGCGGGCCTGGCGCAAGCGCTGGCGAACGCGGCCTGGGCCGAGGAGGCCGGGTCGACGTTGTCCCCCGTGGTCGTCACGGGCACGCGCCTGGGCACGCCGGTCCTGGACACGCCGGCGTCGGTGGACGTGGTCGACGGCGCGGCGATGCGCCGGGGACAGCCTGGGATCAATCTGTCCGAGGGGTTGGCGGGCGTGCCGGGCCTGCAGATCCAGAACCGGCAGAACTACGCGCAGGACCTGCAGATATCCAGCCGTGGCTTTGGCGCCCGGTCCACCTTCGGCGTGCGCGGCGTCCGGCTTTACGTGGACGGCATTCCCGCCACCATGCCGGACGGCCAGGGGCAGACGTCGAACATCGACATCGGCTCGATCGACCGCGTCGAGGTGCTGCGGGGGCCGTTTTCCGCGCTATACGGCAATTCCTCGGGCGGCGTGATCCAGGTCTACACGGAAGACGGGGCGCCGCCGCCCACGCTATCGGCAAGCGGGTGGGGCGGCAGCTACGGCACGTGGCGCTATGGCGCGAAGGCCAGCGGCGGGGGCGCCGGCGGGCTGGATTATGTGCTGGACGCCAGCCGCTTCACCACCGACGGCTACCGCGACCACAGCGCGGCGCGGAAGAACCTGGCCAACGCCAAGCTCGGCCTGCAGCTGGACGACGCCAGCCGCTTGACCCTCGTGGTCAACAGCGTCGACCTGAAGGCGCAGGACCCGTTGGGCCTGACGTACGCGCAGTTTCAGGACGACCCGCGCAGCGCCCCGCTGGCCGAGCAGTACGACACGCGCAAGACGGTGCGGCAGACGCAGGGCGGCGTGGTGTATGAACGGCAGGTGGATAGCCGCAACACCTTGCGCATCATGGCGTACTACGGCCAGCGCGACACGACCCAGTACCAGTCGATTCCCCCGGCGGCGCAATTGGCGCCCACGCAGGCGGGCGGCGTGATCGACCTGGCGCGCCAGTACGGCGGCGCGGATCTGCGCTGGACGTCCGATGTGGAGCTGGCGGGCCGGCCGCTGACGTTGATCGGCGGGTTCTCTTACGATTCCATGCGCGAAGACCGCAAGGGCTATCAGAACTTCACGGGCTCGGGCGCAGGCCTGCAACTGGGCGTGCAGGGCGCGCTGCGGCGCGACGAGACCAACACCGTCTACAACGCCGACCCTTATATGCAGGCGTCATGGCAGGCATCCGAGCGCTGGACGGTGGACGCGGGCTTGCGCTACAGCACGGTCCGCTTCGATTCCGACGACCACTACATCACGGCCGGCAATGGCGACGACAGCGGCGGCGCGCGCTACCGCAAGGCGTTGCCGGTGGCCGCGCTGCGCTACGCGGCCAGTGCGGACGTCAGCGTGTATGCCTCGTATGGGCGCGGTTTCGAGACGCCGACGCTGAACGAGATCTCGTATCGGCCCGGCGGCCTGCCGGGTTTGAATTTCGGCCTGGCGCCGTCATTGAGCACCAATCTGGAGGCGGGCGTGAAGGCGCGCATGGCGGGCGGCCTGGCGACGGCGGCCGTGTTTCATACGGGCACCGACAACGAGATCGTGTCGGCTGGCAGTTCAGGCGGGCGCACCAGTTACCAGAACGCCGGCCGCACCCGGCGCGACGGCGTGGAGCTGGGCTGGTCGGGGGAAGTCGCGCGCCACTGGCGCACGCAGCTTGCCTATACGTGGCTGAATGCGCGCTACGCCGACGACAGTTCCGGCGATATCCGCGCCGGCAACAAGATCCCCGGCATCGCGCGCCAGGGGGTGTTCGCGTCGCTGGCCTGGGCGCCGCCGGAAGGCTGGCAGGCGTCGGTGGAAGGCCGCTACCTGAGCAAGATCTACGTGAACGACGCGAACGACCAGGAGGCGCCCGGCTACTTCGTGGCCGCGGTCAGCGCGGGCTATGTGAAACGGCTGGGCGCGTGGGAATTGAACGCCCATGCGCGCGTGGACAACCTGTTCGACAAGCGCTATGCCGGGTCTGTGATCGTCAACGAAAGCAACGGCCGCTATTACGAGCCCGCCGCCGGGCGCAGCGTGGGCGTGGGGGCCGGGGTGGCCTACCGCTTCTAGCGCGGTCCGCCTTCAGTCGGGCGCATCCGGATAGCAGACGCCAAAGTCTTCGCAAGCGGGGCAGCCGGGCGCGGCCGAAGGCGGCAGGCCGGCGTGTTCACAGGCCGAGTACGCCAGGAATTTCTTCCAGCGTAAATTGCGCGTGTTGCGGATCACCAGCCCCGGATAGTGGCGCGCCAGCAGGAAGGTCACGTCTTCGCGGCCAGACAGGCCGAGGTCGCGCCAAAGATGGTCGGGCCGCAGGCAGGCATGCACCAGCACGCCGGTGACCCAGGTCGTGGTCTCGGGTTCGGGCGCGCGGTAGGCGTCCAGCAGCACGCGCAGCAGCAACGTGAAGCCGGGCTGGGGATCGCCCCGGCCCTGCGCGGCGTATTGCGCCGCCTGTTCGCGCAACGCGGCCAAGCGCGCATCGTCGGATGCCAGGGCGCCGGGAAACAGGTGGTGCAGCAACTGTCGCAGCTCGTCGGGGCACAGGCCGGTGCGCGCCAGATCCCGGTGCGCCAGGCTGGTGCCGATCACGGTGGCGAAAAAACCGGCGTCGGGATGGCCGGGCGGCGCATGGTGCAGCAGGGCGCGGGCAAACCGCTGGGCCGGTACGGTGGTATCGGCCAACGCGGAGGAAGGGGTCAGCACGGCGTCCATGGGGATGTGGCGGTCGCTAAATTCGTTCAAATGTTAATGAAATCGCTATATTGCGGAATATATAACGAAAGATGGCCGAAATTCCGTGATGCGGAACAAAAACGCCTCAGGACTTACCCGCGAGCGGGCGCGGCCCGGGGGTATGATCGGTGTCCCTGATTTCCTGGGTTTACCCTCCGCATGCCGCGCTGCTTCCGCCCCGCAGTCTCCCGAATGACCGGTGCCGTCCTGTTGGCGCTGGCTGGCCTGGCGGCAGCGCCGCCGCCTGTCCTGGCGTCCGATATCGGCGCCGCCATCGAATCCATCCGCCTGTCGCGCTACCCGTTGCGCGAACCGGAGCGGCGCGTGTGGGGCACCGAGAACGTGCGCGACGCGCTGCTGGTCGGCCAGATGGAGAACCGCCTGTATCTGTACCGGTACGTGCGGGGCACGGGCAAGGAATTCCGCCTGGACTTTCGTTCGCAACCCTTGGTGATCGACCCGGCGGCGTGGAAGGCGTCGCGCGAAGAGAACGTGCAAGTCCGGGCGCCGCGCAACGACGAGACCCTGTATTGGGTGGGCTACACCTATAACGACGCGGATACCCCGCGGTCGGACGGTTTCCTGGTGGACGCGGCAGGCAATGTGGCCACGGTCCGCGCCGACGCCAGCCTGGCGGTCGTCACCGCCAACGAACCCTGGGACGACGCGCGCAAGGCGCAAGCCCTGGCCACACTGCGGCAGGCGCTGACGAATTACCCCGGGCGCCTGAAGTCGTTTCCCGCCGACGTGCGCTTCGAGCATCAGGCGCCGGTGGATGTGACGGCCACGTTCCGTACGCTGCATCAGGTGGCGCGCGCCATCCCGCGCGGCAAGACCGCGGAATTCGGACGTGCGCTGGCGGACCTGCGCCGTTTCGTGATGGAACAGGACTTCCGCGAGATCGATCCCGGCGGCAAAGATGCCGAGATGCTGACGGGATTGAACGATTATGGCTTCTGGCTGGCCGAGTCGGGCGATGCCGTGCAGGCCGACCGCGTCTTGAGCGACGTGCTGCGGCGCGACCCGTCCCGCACGGCCGCCTACCTGAACCGCGCCGACGCGCGCTGGGCGCAAAGCGCGAAGGCCGGCGACCGGCGCGGCTACTTCGAGGCGCTGGCACGCGAGGACTACCGCCTGTATTGCGCCCACCGCCTGGCGGCCAAGGAGCCGATCCCCGGCAATATCGCCGGCCGCATCAGCGCCGCCTTGAACGAGAAAGCGCTGGACGCGGACGTCTGCCGGCCCCAGCTGGCGATCTTCAAGGCGATCCGGGCCGACGACGTGGACGCGGTGCGCGCCGAGTTGGCGCGCGGCCAGGACCCGAACGGCGTGAACGAGAACGGCACGTCGGCGCTGGCCGTGGCGGTGTCCGGCAAACAGCTGGAGATGGTGCACGTCCTGCTCGCGGCGGGCGCCCGCGCAGACGGCCCCAACAACGGATTCGTGTTGCTGGCCAGCGCCTTGCCGGACGCCAAGGACACGCGACCGGCGGCGGAGCGCTACGCGCTGGCTGATGCCCTGATCGCGGCGGGCGCGCCGCTGAATGCCGTCGACTACAACGGCACGCCGCTGCTGGTGCGGCGCATTTCGTACTACAGCGAAGACAAGGACAGCCTGACCTATTTGCTGGCGAAGGGCGCGGACCCGAATGCGCGCGAAAAGAACGGCCGGTCCGCGCTGCATGCCGCCATGGGCTCGCCCAGCCGGTTCTGGTTCGCCGAGCAGTTGCTGGCCAAGGGCGCGGATATCAACGCGGCCTATGTCCGGATGTACTACGGCAACCGCGGCATGTGGGAAACGCCTTTGCTGGAAGCGCTGCGCGAATCGAACAGCGGCGAGTTGACGCCGACGGCGGTGTTTCCGGTCTCGGAACGCGTGGCCTTCGCCTTGGCGCACGGGGCGGACGCGGCGGTGGGCGGCTATAGCGCCAGCAAGACGCCCGAACGCAATGGTCTGAACGAAGCCTTCAGCCTGGCGGTGCGCACCCTGCAGCCGGCGCTGGTGGACCAATTGGCGCAAGCCGCCGGCCAGCCGCGCCTGCCGCTGACGCCGGAGTCGCTGTCCAGCTTGCTGAGCGTGTGGAACCAGGTGGAGATCCGCGCGGCCATCAAGCAGAACGATTCCGAGTGGGACGGCCAGCGGGCCAAGCTGCGGGCTACCGCCGACCGGTTGCTGGCGGCGGGCGTGCCGCTGACCCGCGCGGACGACGCGACGGGCGTGTCCAATAACAGCATCGCGCCGCTCAGTCTGCCGTGGCTGCCCGATGACCTGTATCTGGCGTGGCTGGAGAAGGGCGCAGACGCCTCGGACCGCACCGGCAATAGTGTGCGCATCGACGGCGTGGCGGATACCGACGCCTTGCCGCTGGTGATCATGCTGCGCCTGGGCAAGGAAGCCAAAGCGAAGATGCTGCTGGAACATGACGCTGGGCTGTACCGCACGCCGTGGCGTTGCGGCATGGCGGTGGCCGATGTGCTGGCCTGGCAGCTGGACGACGGCGGGCCGCTCAGCCCGATGGGGGCGCGCGCCGTGAAGCAGGTGCTGGACGGCGCGGCGGGCGCGGCCAGTTGCGATCTGAACCAGGTCTCGCGCGTGCAGCCGTTCGTCGGCGTTTCCGCCAGCGATCTGGCCGCGAAGGCCGGGGTGGTGTTGACGGTGACGGCGCCGAAGTAGCCCGGCGTGTGCCGTGCACGGGCGCGCAAGCCCCGCAATGTAAAACAGGCGCCCGAAGGCGCCTGTTTTTTTGCTTCAACGGCAAGCCGTCATTACATGGCGTGGCCCATGTTGACGTTCATGTTGTACAGCACCCATGCCGAACCGCCGACGATGATGGCGATGATCAGCACGGTGAAGACGAACGCAGCCAGGTTGTCGCGGGCCGACTTCGACGCGCCCATGTGCAGGAAGTACACCAGCTGCACCAGCAGCTGGAGCACGCACAAGGCGACCACGCCGACGATGGTGATGGTGTGGGACAGCGCGCCGTGCATCACCAGGCCGAACGAGCCGAAGGTGAGCAGCAGCGAGAGCACGAAACCGATGATGTAGGACTTCAGGCTGCCGTGGTCGGCGGCGTGATCGTCGTGGCCGTGTGCGGCCGCAGCGGAGTGCGACATCAGATGGCTCCCATAAGATAGACGAAGGTGAAGACGCAGATCCAGACGATGTCCAGGAAGTGCCAGAACAGGCTCAGGCACGCCAGGCGGCGCTTGTTGATCGAGTCCAGGCCATGGCGGCGGATCATGTCCAGCAGGACGATGATCCAGATCAGGCCGAAGGTGACGTGCAGGCCGTGCGTACCGATCAGCGTGAAGAACGCGGACAGGTAGGCGCTGCGGCCCGGACCGGCGCCTTCAGTGATCAGGTGATGGAATTCCCAGACTTCCATCGCGATGAAGCCCGCACCGAACAGGAACGTCACCATCAACCAGCCCATCGCGCGGGACTTGTTGTTGGCGTGCACGTTCAGGTTGGCCATGCCGAAGGTGAAGCTGGAGAACAGCAGCAACAGCGTTTCGACCAGCACGAACTTCAGGTCGAACAGTTCCTTGCCCGTGGGGCCGCCCGCGGTGGCGTTGGACAACACCGCGAACGTGGCGAACAGCACCGAAAAGATCAGCAAGTCGCTCATCAGATAGACCCAGAAACCGAAAACGGTCTTGGATCCATCGTCATGATGCGCGTGATCGTCGTGACCCGCGTGGGGGTGAGTGGCTACGGCTTGAATCATGGCTCAGGCGGCCTTCTGCATTTTTTCAAAGTGGGCGTTTTCGATGCGTTCGACTTCCGCGGCCGGGACCCAGTAGTCGACGTCGCGGTCATAGGCGCGGGCGATGAACGAACCGACCATGCCGACGAAACCGGCGATGGCGAGCCACCAGATGTGCCAGATCAGCGCAAAGCACATCACCAGGCCGAACAGGCCGATGTACACGCCGGCGCCGGTGTTCTTCGGCATATGGATGTCTTCGTACTTGGCCGGGCGCTTGTAGGCCTTGCCGCTCTGCTTGTCTTCCCAGAACTGGTCCAGTTCTTCAACGTGAGGAATGTGGGCGAAGTTGTAGAAAGGAGCCGGCGACGAGATCGCCCATTCCAGGGTGCGGCCATCCCAGGGATCGCCGGTGACGTCCTGGTTCTGCTTGCGCTGGCGGACCGACACGAACACTTGCTGCAGCAGGAACCAGATGCCCAGCATGATCAGCGCGGCGCCAGCCAGCGCGACCAGCAGGTAGGGCTGCCATTCGGGGTTGTCGTAGTGGTTCAGGCGACGCGTCATGCCCTTGAAGCCCAGGATGTACAGGGGCATGAAGGCCATGAAGAAACCGACGAACCAGCAGTAGAACGAGTAACGGCCCAGACGCTCGTTCAGCGTGAAGCCGAACGCCTTCGGGAACCAGTAGGTCATGCCCGCGATGCAGCCGAACACCACGCCACCGATGATGGTGTTGTGGAAGTGGGCGATCAGGAACAAGCTGTTGTGCAGCACGAAGGACACGCCGGGGATGGCCAGCATCACGCCGGTCATGCCGCCGATGACGAAGACGATCATGAAGCCCAGCGTCCACAGCACCGGCGTCGTGATGCGCAGGCGGCCGCGGTAGATGGTGAACAGCCAGTTGAAGATCTTGGCCCCGGTCGGGATCGAGATGATCATTGTGGCAATGCCGAAGAAGGCATTGACGTTGGCCCCCGCGCCCATCGTGAAGAAGTGGTGCAGCCAGACCAGGAACGACAGCACGCCAATGGCGGCCGTGGCGTAGACCATGGACTTGTAGCCGAACAGCGTCTTGCGGGCAAAGGTGGCGACCACTTCCGAATACACGCCAAACGCCGGGAGCACCAGGATGTAGACCTCGGGGTGGCCCCAGATCCAGATCAGGTTCACGTACATCATGACGTTGCCGCCCATGTCGTTCGTGAAGAAGTGCGTGCCCAGGTAGCGGTCGGCGGTCAACAGCGCCAGCGTCGCGGCCAGCACGGGGAAGGCGGCGACGATCAGCACGTTGGTGACCAGCGAGGTCCACGTGAAAATCGGCATCTTCATCAGGCTCATGCCCGGTGCGCGCATGCGCAGGATGGTCACGATGAAGTTGATGCCGCTAAGCGTGGTGCCCAACCCGGATATCTGGAGCGCCCAGATGTAGTAGTCCACGCCCACGCTTGGGCTGTAGTCCAACCCGGACAGCGGCGGATAGGCGAGCCAGCCAGTCGCGGCGAATTCGCCCACGAACAGCGAGATCATCATCAGCGCGACGCCGGCGCCGAACAGCCAGAAGCTCAGCGAGTTCAGGAACGGGTAGGCCACGTCGCGGGCGCCGATCTGCAGCGGCACCACGATGTTCATCAGCCCGGTAATGAAGGGCATCGCCATGAAGAAAATCATGATGACGCCGTGGGCGGTGAAGATCTGGTCGTAGTGGTGGGGTGGCAAAAAGCCGGCGGAGTCGGCGGAAGCGACCGCCAACTGGGTGCGCATCATGATGGCGTCGGCGAAGCCGCGCAGCAGCATGATCAGCGCGACGATGATGTACATCACGCCGATGCGCTTGTGGTCGACGGAGGTCAGCCATTCCGTCCAGAGGTACTTCCACTTGCCGAAGTAAGTGACGGCGCCGAAGACCGCTAGGCCTCCCAGGCACACGGCGGCCAGCGTAACCATGACGATAGGTTCATGGTACGGAATGGCCTCGAGGGTGAGTTTCCCGAGCATTGTTAGTTAATTCCTGCGATCAGATTTTTCGACGTGGGGGTGCACGTGGCGGAGTCCACGCCGGCCATCTTGGACATGGTGCTGCCCAGAATGAAATCAAACATGGCCGGAGGCGCCGAGGAGTACTTGGCGACCGGATTGCGCTCGCTGCGCTTGGTCAGTTCAGCGTAGGCCTCGGGGGTCAGCGCCGTGGGCGAAGCGCGGGCTTCCTTGACCCAGTTGTCGAACCCTTCCTGCGACGTGGCGATGGCCTTGAAGCGCATGCCGGAGAAGCCGGCGCCGCTGTAGTTGGCCGAGATGCCCGCGTAGGTGCCGGCTTCGGTCGCGTTCAGGTGCAGCTTCGTTTCCATGCCGGCCATCGAGTAGATCTGGCTACCCAGCTGGGGGATGAAGAACGAGTTCATGACCGACGCCGAGGTGATCCGGAAGTTGACCGGGACGTCCACGGGGAACGCGATCTCGTTGACCGTGGCGATGTCGTACTCGGGGTAGATGAACAGCCACTTCCAATCCAGCGACACCACCTCGATGGTGACGGGCTTGTGTTCGGAAACAAGCGGCTTGTAGGGATCCAGCGCGTGCGTGGAGCGCCAGGTGATCACGGCAAGAATCGCCACGATGATACAAGGAACGGTCCAGACCACGACTTCGATCGCCGTGGAGTGGGCCCACTTGGGCTGGTAGTCGGCTTTGGTATTGGACGCGCGGTATTTCCACGCAAACGACACGATCATGAACAGTACTGGAATCACGACGATGAGCATCAGCCCCGTCGCCGTGAACAGCAACGTCTTTTCCTGAGCGCCAATGTCTCCCTTGGGGGAGAGGATTTCCATGTTGCAGCCGCCAAGCAGCATGACCGCGCCGACGCCAAAAATGCGCGTTAGGGTCGCAAGGAGGGGGTGTTTCACGTACAGCCTTGGATGGATGGTTGGAAATGCTGCGAAGCAGCAAGCTGGAATGCTAGGGCCAGTTGACGCTGAAAACGGCCCCGCACAGGCCTGCAATCGGGCGCCAGGCTAGGCGTGGACGCCGCAGCGTGGCGTGCGCCACGCAAGGTGGCTGCAACGACGCCTGGCGCCCGATTGCAGGCCTGCCCGGAGGGTGAGTGACCAAAGGAGCGTCTCTCGGCGTTGCGAATGCTCGCCGTGGTCCTGCCACGGCTGCGCTTCGCGCCTTGATAGCCACGCCTCTGGTTGCTCATGCGGGGCCGTTTTCAGCGTCAACTGGCCCTTGCAGCAACGTCCATCCTATCGGCTTGATATCGGTCAAGCATGCGACGAATGGTCGCATTGCCTGGGAAGATTCTGGCCCCAGTGGAGCAGATTCAGGGTTTTCCTAGGGAGCAGATGCCCTAAGAGGCGGGGGTGGGGGTGCGACGATATGTCGCACCTGCACATGACGCTGTTGTAAAGATGTGTCGCAGCTGCACAAATCAGTCAACCAGCACTTCGCGTTCCGGCCCCGGTTTTTTGGCCAACTTGCGTTGCAAGGACCGCCGGTGCATGCCCAACAGGCGCGCCGCCGCCGAAACATTGCCGCTGGTCTCGTGCAGGGCCTGGTGGATGTGCTCCCATTCTAGGCGGTGCAGCGGTGTCATGGTCGTTTCGATCGTAACGGATTCCGGCTTCACCAGACCCAGCGTGCGCAGGATCATCGGGGCGGTGGCGGGCTTGGGCAGGTAGTCGTCCGCGCCGCGCTTGATGGCCTCGACGGCGGTGGCCACGCTGGCGTACCCCGTGACCAGCAGGATTCGCATGTCCGCGCGGAGCGCGCGCAGGGGGCGGATCAGGGTCAGGCCGGAGTCCTCGCCCAGGCGCAGGTCCACCAGCGCGAAGGCCGGACGGATCTCTTCGGCCACGCGCAGCGCTTCGGCGATGCCGGTGGCGGTACGGGTTTCCAGGCCCCGGCGTGACAGACTGCGCTGCAGGGTGCGCACGTACAGTTCGTCGTCGTCGATCAACAGGCCAAGGTCGGTAGGATTCATCACTTTCAGGTTCCGGGGTTGCCCAGGGGCAGGTAAAAGCGGATGCGGGTGCCTCCCCCTGAGGCGGCGGTCATGGTCATTTCGCCGCCCAGTTGTTCCACGGTGGCGTGCGACAGCGCCAGGCCGACGCCCAGCCCTCCCGGCTTGCCGCTGTTGAACAGGCTGGTCGCGGGCAGCAGGGTCTGGTCGGGATCGAAGCCCCGTCCGTAGTCCCGCACTTCGCCGCGCAGGGCGCCATAGCCATATTCCAGATGCAGGTCGACGCGGGGCGCCTCGGCGGCTTCGCCGGCATCCGCCGCATTGTTCAAGAGCGCCTGCAGCAGGTGCGCGATCGCCGGGTCCACCCGCAGGCTGGTCGGCAGGGCGCCCGAGCGTTGCAGGTCGATCGTCGGGCGGATCAGGCGCCATTGCCCCACCACGCGGACAAGATCCACTGCGGTTGGGACCGCCAGATTGCGGATGCGTTCCCGGCACAGGGCCAGCAACTGGCTCAATGTGGCCACGTCGGCGCGCAGGTCTTCGTCCTTGACCTCGGCGGCGATCTCGTCGGCCAGGAGCGTCATGGTGGCCAGCGGGGTGTTCAGTTCGTGCGCCATGGCCGCCGCGTGGGTGGCCAGGGCGACGATGCCCTCGTTGCGGGTGAAGCGTTCGCGCAGCCGGGCCAGTTCGCGCTCGCGGTCGCGCAGGTCGGACGCCAGCCGGGTGGAAAACACCAGCACGACGACCACGGAAATCAGGAAGTTCACGCCCAGCCCCCACAGCAGCAGGGAATGCGTGTCGACGTCGCCGCGCAGGGGCTGGCCGAAGATGGCGGCCGCCGCGTAGCCGGAAATGCCCGCCACCGCCGCCGCCAGCGCCCAGTTGCGCGGCAGCGCCAGGGCCGCCAGCGCGGTCAGGATCAGGAACATCGTGCCGAACGGATTGCTGATGCCGCCGCTCCAGCCCACCATCCACGACAACACCGCCATGTCCACGAACAGGTGGCCGAAGGCCGTGGCGTGGGACAGGTCGCGGGGATGGCGTAGGCGCAGGCTGGCGTAGGCGTTGAATCCGATCAGCACGCCGACGCCGATCCACAGGGGCTCAAGCGGCAGGGCAAGGCCCAGCACGCTGCTGGCCAGCAGGATGGTGGCGGCTTGGCCGGCGATGGCGAGCCAGCGCAGGCTGCATAAGGTACGCAGGAATGAAAAGGCGGAACTACCGGGCATATCCAGACACAGAGGTGCCGGCGGCCCGCCGGCGGGTCAAGCGCCCGGCGGCGCGGAACGCAGGCATCCGGCGCGCGGCGCGAGAGGCCGGCTGCCGTCGGGCCTGACTACGGCGTCGACGGCGGATGTGCTGGCATTGTATGGCGATTCAGCAGGAAACGCTGGCGGGGCGGGCAGGAAATGTGTCCCCGATATTTGCCGAGTGGCCCCGTACGTCAATGGATATCGGACATGCCGCTGTGGGCCATGGCCGCAGGCGGGTAGTCTTCCTGGTCGGACGCCATCTGGCCTTGGATCTGGGCCTGCTGCAATTCCTGCTCGACCTGGGCACGGCTTTCGGACCGGCCGGACGCGACGGCGGGCGGGTAGTCTTCCTGGCCGAACGTGTATTGGCCGTCGGCCTTGGCTTCAGCCAGTTCAGCGGCGACCTGGGCCGAGGTCTTGGCGGTGGGGGCGGGGTAGCTGACACGCCAGTCCCCGTAAAGATCGCGCTTGTACTGCGCGGATGGGGCCGCGGTCTGGGCCTGGGCGGCTCCCGTGAGGGCCAAGCCGGCGCAAAGCAACAACGTGGTGGTGAAGGTCTTCATGATGAAACGCTCCTGGCAAACAAAGCCTGCGGCCGGTCCGACCGCGCCGTCGTCCGCGATGCTGCCGTCGGACGATTTCCTGGATGCGGGAATGCCTGGCCGGGTGCGTGAAAACGGCGCGCGTCCGGTCTTTTCAATTCGACCGGACGCGCGCTGCGGCGTTGCAGGGAAATCGGCGGCGGGACGCGAAAGGTATTTCAAGCCTGAAGCACAGGTGTCATTCGGCTTTCATGGGGACGTGTCCCCTTCGCCTGCCCGCCGCCAGCGCCTCATCTATATAGAGGCGTCAGTGGCCATGCGGCGCCGGCGCGGCACCCGCCTTCGCGTTCAAGGCGCGGGCCTCGGCTTGCACCGGCACGCGGCGCTGCTGCTGGCTGGCGTCTTCCACCACCAGCGTCAGCGCGATGCGGTCGCCCGGGTTGATCTGCCTCGCCAGGTCGATCAGCATGACGTGGTAGCCGCCGGGCTTCAGTTCTACCGGCTGGCCGGCGGGCAGGTCGATGCCGGGAACCTGGCGCATCTTCATGACGTTGTCCTGCATGGCCATTTCGTGGACTTCCACATGCTTGGCGGCGTCGGACTCCACGGCCACCAGGCGACCGGGCACGTTCGAGGTCAGGCGCATGAAGGCGCCGGTGGCGTGCTGGCTGGGCACGGTGGCGCGCACCCAGGCGTCGTCCACCTTCAGGGCGGCGTCCTGCGCCAGGGCGGCGGGGGCGGCGGCGGCCAGCGCGCACAGGGAAAGGGCGGCGGCCAGGGACTTGAGCGAAACGATGTTCATCATGGTGGCTTCTCTTGATCGGGTTGACGGCGTCGGGGTCACAGCACCGTGCGCAGGTCTTCCACGCATTGCTCGGCGGTCTGCGGGTGGCGCAAGGCCAGCCGCAGCTTGCCCTGGACGTCGATGACGTAGGTCAGCGCCGTGTGGTCCATGGTGTAGGACGAACCGGTGGCGACCTTTTGATAGAACACTTTGAACGACTGCGCGGCGGCGCGGGTCTGCTCGGCATCGCCGCGCAGGCCGACGAAAGCCGGATCGAAGGCCTGGGTGTAGGCGCGCAGGATCTCGGGGGTGTCGCGCTCGGGGTCGACGGTGATGAACAGCACCCGCAGCTTGTCCGCGTCGGCGCCCAGCAGGCCCTTGATCTCGATGGCGCGGGTCAATGCCGTGGGGCAGATGTCCGGGCATTGCGTGAAACCGAAGAACAGCATGACGGGATGGCCGCGGTAGTCGGCCAGGCGGCGCGTCTGGCCGCTGGTGTCCTGCAACTGGAAATCGCCTGTCGGCATGCCGGACAGGTCCATGCCGTGCAGCTTGGGGGCATCGGGCCCGCAGCCGGTCAGGGCCAGCAGCGCAAGGGAAGACAGCAGCAGGCGGCGGCGGGGATCAGGCGCAGCGTCAAGCGCCGCGCCGGCGCGCGCGCGCAGGGCGGGGGAGTGCATGAAGGGGGAATGCATGGAAACCTCTTGGGTCGACGGATCGGCAAGGCGCGCGGCGGGGCCGCGCGGTCAGGCGGAGTCAGGCCAAGGCGGGCGGGGCGCGGGAACCGAGGGGCGGGCCATGGGCGGCCAGCGCGGGCAGGGCCCGGTAAGCGGGCGGGGGCGGAACGTACCGGCCCGCCGGCAGCAGGATGGGCGCAAGCGAGGGGGTAGGCGCGGGCGCGACATGCGCCAGCAGCCCGAAGGGGCATTGCGCGCCGGTCTTGGCGCCGTCGTGGCCGGCGGGGTCGCCGCCGTCGCCACCGCCCCTTGCGCCTCCCAACGCCACGCTGAGCGTGGACAGGTCGCCCGCCGCCGAGCAGAACGTGACTTCCAGCCGGCCGTCATGCAGCGCGCGGACATCGGGCATGTAGCCCGCAGGCACCAGGGCGCGCAGGGTCAAGGCCAGAAGCGCCAGCCACAGCACGCCCCGGGCGCGCGCGGCGCGTCCCAGGCGGTGGAGGCGGGTCAGGTCAGGCATCGCGCCATTTTAGTCATGCTCCGCGGTCAATCCCCTGCGTCCAGACGCCGCACCAGGGCGATGTAGCGGCGTTGCGCCTGGTCGGCCGGCAGCCCGGCCAACAGACTCCAGGCGGCGTGGCGGACCTGGCCGCGGGCATCCGCATCAGGCGGCGCCGCCGGCGGGGCGTCGCCGTGGCGCGCTTGCTGCTCGTAGGCGGCAAGCCGGATCGCCACGGCGGCCGAGGGCGGCGCGGACAGCGAGCGCAATTCGATGACGGCCGCCTCGAACGCATCGGGCAGGGCCTGCGTGCCGAGGGCCAGCGTGGCGTCGTCCATGGCGTCGCCTTCGGGTTCGTGGCCGCCGGCGGCAGCCAATCTGCGCCACAGGGCGTCTTCGTGCCCGGGGTCGTCGGCGCGGGCGGTGACCTTGCTGATGGCGTTGTTGCGCAGGCGCAGCGTGTGCGTGGACGCGCCGTGATACAGGTTGGCGCCGTCCTGGACCTGGAAACGCAGCGGCAGCACGATGGAGCGTCCGGCCAACGCGGGGTGGCCGACATCGCTGACCGCGAAGGTGTTGCGCGAATAGTCCATCAGCCGCGAGAACAGGGTGATCAGCGCGCTCCGGCCTTCGTAGACGCCGCTGATGGGGTTGTCGCCTTCCTCGGTCCAGACCACGTCTTCGGCGAACAGCGGGAACAGGGTTTCGAATTCCCCGGTCAGAAGGGAACCCCGGTACGCGTCCAGGATGCGTTCGACATCCGCGGCGCCCATGGGGGCCGCGCGTCCGGCCGCGCGCGGCGATTGCGCGGCAGTGGGGTCGCGGTCCATGAACTGCAGCACGGTGGCCGCCACGAGGTCGCGGTCATTGTCCACGCAGATCATGTGATAGCTGTTGTCCAGCAGCACCAGCCGGCTGCCCGAAATCGCGTCATGCAGCAGGCGGGCCGAGCGCACCGACGTGAGCTCGTCCTCGTGCGCGTGCATGATCAGCGTGGGGCAGGCGATGCCGTCCAGTCCGCGCACAACGGCGTCGCGCAGCCGGTCGACTTCGCGCACGCAGGCCAGCGGCACCCAGCGGTAGTGGAAGTTCTCGCCCCGTTCGAACTTGGCCTTGACAATGGACCGCACCAGTTCGTTCTTGATGCCGAAGGGCTCTTCCTCTTCCACGCGCATGCGCGCGGCCAGGCCGGGGATGCGGTAGACCAGTTGGCGCAGGCCGCGGTACCAGGGCGTGCTCCAGCCGTCGATGAAGACGGGGGCGGCCAGCGACACCAGCTTGCCCTGGCGGTGCCCGACCCGCTTGCACAGTTCGACCGCCAGCAGCGCGCCCAGGCACATGCCCATGACGTGCACGGTGTCGTGGCGCGCAGCGACTTCGCGGTACTTCAGGGTGACGGCGTCCAGCCAGTCTTCCATGCGTACGGACAGCAGGTCTTCGGGCGAACCGCCGTGGCCGGGCAACGTCAGGCTGTACGTCTGGACGCCGGCGCGCTTCAGGACCTTGTGCATCGACCCCAGGTCGTACTCGGTACCGCCCAATCCGTGGATCAGGAGCGCGCCCGTGCCGGACGGCGCGTCGGGACTACTGGACACCATCGGCCGGCTCGCGCTCGATCTCGCCCAGCCGCCACATGCCGGCCACGACCGCCACGCTGCCATCGAAGTCGGGCAGCGGCGACCCCCGGTCGCTGACCAGCCGCCAGCCGCCGGCCGAATGAGCCACGCGGAACAGCAGGGGCGTGCGGTCCTGGGCGCCGGCGCGGCGCGCCGCCCAGTGCATCGCCAGGCGCGACCGGTCTTCCGGGTGCGCATGGGCGGTCAGCGTCGCCAGGTCGGTGATGGCGGTGGCGGGCAGGCCGAAGGCGTCCTGCAGGTCGCCCGCCAGTTCCAGCTTGCCGTCATGGGGGTTGAAGCGGTACATCAGCTGGTGGCTGCCCGCCAGCGCCAGGTCGAAGCGGCCGCGCCATTGCTCGGCGCTTTCAAGCGCCTGGGCGCGCGCGCCGCGCAGGGTGTTGACCAGCAGCAGCAGCAGGGCGGTGACCACCAGGTAGACCTGGGTGGCCAGCAGCGCGTGCCAGGGGTCGTTGGATTCGACGAACGGGCCTTCGCCCTGGGCGCTTTGATACAGCGCCATCAGCATCAGCGTGACCATCGCCAGCGTGCCGCCCGGCGTGCCCCAGACCAGCGCGATCAGCACGGCGAACACCAGCGGCAGATAGGTCAGCTCGAAGGAGACAACGTAGGGCAGGTTCTGGATCATGTCGCCGTCGAACGTCATGAAGGTCGATACGATCATCAGCGCGTAGGCCGCCGCACCGATCAGCAGGTCCCGCATGCGCGGGCCGCCGGAGCGCCGCGGCCGGAATTGCGCCCAGCCCGTCAGCGCCGGCGCCAGGATCAGCACGCCCGCCAGGTACGCGGTGACCCAGGTGCGCAGGCGGACCAGCGCGTGGGCTTCCTGCGTCAGCCATAACCAGCCGCCGCCCATCAGCGCGCTGCTGGCGGCCCCCGCCACCGCGCCGGCCAGCAGGGCGGCCACGAAGCCCGGACCCTCGGCGCGCGGCGACAGGCGCTGCACGGTCCAGGCCGCCAGCAGCGAAGACAGGCTGCCCGTCACCGCGAAGGCGATGGCGGTGGCGGGTTGCCCGCGCGCGACCAGGGTCAGCAGCAGTTGGGCGCAGAAAAACCCCACGGCCAGCAACAGCCAGTCGCGGCGCGGCGACAGCAGGTAGGCGCCCACGGCCACCCCCGGCGGCAGCCAGACGAAGAGCGCGTGGCTGACCGGGTCGTTGAGCAGGTGGGAGAACACGCCGCACAGCAGATAGGGGATGGTCCACAGCAGGCAAAGCGGATTCTTTCTAACCGTGTCGGTTATGCCCATGTCGGTCCTTGCAAACACATTGAGTCGTGGCGAAGCATGTCCGCCGTGATGAGCGGGTTATACACGGCCCGGCGGCCGTTGCGAAGCACCCGCGCCACACTGGCACGCGAAAATCTTGGTACCCTTGAATGCACTTCCGTTTCCACCGCCCTCTCAGTGCCCCAGGTTTCAGTGCTTTCCTTGTCCGCCCCGACCCTGCCCGTGCCCGCCTCCGCCCTCTGTGCCGCGGCGCCTGCCGGCCCGCCCCGGTTTGCCAGGCGGCCCCGTCCGCTGGGGCGGCTCTGGATGTGTGCCGGCATCGTGGCGTTGCTGCTTCTGCTGACCGCTTGCGGCACCACCAAGGTCCAGCCCGGCTACTACCGCGTCCAGTCGGGCGACACGCTGACGCAGATCGCGCGCAAGCAGGGCACCAGCGTCAGCAACCTGGTGCGCTGGAACAGCTTGTCGAATTCGAATGCGATCGAGGTCGGGCAGATGCTGCGGGTGCAGGCGCCGGGCGGACAGGCCAGCACCTCCGCCTCCGGCAAGGCGCAGTCCCGGCCCGCCGCCTCGTCGCCGCGGACCTCCACGTCGTCGGCCAAGCGGCGCACCGCGCCGCCGGGCGCGATCTCGCTGGTGTGGCCGGCCCAGGGCAAGGTCACGCGCGGCTATGACGGCGGCGGCTCCAACGGCATCGTCATCTCGAATTCGTCGGGCACGCCGGTGGTGGCCGCGTCGGGCGGCACCGTCGCCTATTCGGGCAGCGGCCTGCGGGGCTACGGCCACCTTGTCATCATCAAGCACAACGCCAGTTTCCTCAGCATCTACGCCCACAACAGCAAGCTGCTGGTCAAGGAAGGCCAGAGCGTGAAGCAGGGGCAGAAGATCGCCGAAATGGGCAACAGCGACAGCAAGCAGGTCGGGCTGTATTTCGAATTGCGCTATGACGGCCAGGCCGTCGACCCGGCGGGGAACCTGCCGCCCCGGTAGAGGGGGGAGCGCGCAAGCAACCGCCAGGAAACCGCAGTCGCGACCCCGCCGCTGCCGGGGCAGCCGGACCAAGGGCGGCCCACTGCCGCTGCGCAAAGCAGATATGCGATTCCGCGCATAGCGTCGCCGCCGCCTCGCGCCTACCATGCTGCAAACACTAGAACCACCAGGGTGGAGACAGCATGAGAATGGCAAGTGCGCTGACCGCATTCGGCGTCTGGCTCGGTGCGGGCCTGATCGCTACCGCCGCGGCGGCCGGGGCGTATCCCGACAGACCGGTCAAACTGATCGTGCCGTTCCCGGCGGGCGGAGCCACCGACCTGATGGCGCGCTCGCTGGCACAGGGCCTGGGTGAGAAACTCGGCCAGACCGTCGTGGTGGAGAACCGCGGCGGGGCGGGGGGATCGATCGGCGCCGAAGCGGTGGCTACCGCCGCGCCCGACGGCTACACGCTGCTGTACTCGACCATGGGGGTGCTGACGATCAACCCGTCGCTGTATCCCAAACTGCGCTACGACCCGCAGCGCAGTTTCGCACCGGTGTCTCTGACCAACCTGACCTCGAACCTGCTGGTGGTCAACCCGGCCCTGAAGGTCAATTCGGTAGCCGAGTTGGCCGACCTGGCGCGTCAGCGGCCGGGCGAGCTGACTTTTAGCTCCTCGGGCAACGGCACCACCAGCCACCTGGCCGGAGAGATGTTCAAGACGGCGGCCCACGCCGACATCCGGCACATTCCGTACAAGGGTACGTCGGGCGCCATCAACGACTTCCTGGCCGGCCGCATCTCGATGATGATCGACACCTCCTCCAATTTCATCGAGCAGGTCAAGCAGGGCAAGGTGCGGGCGCTGGCCGTGACCAGCCGCCAGCGGCTGGCCGCCTTGCCCGACGTGCCGTCCATGTCGGAGGCGCCCGGTTTCGAGGACTACGAGGTCAGCCTGTGGTCGGGCGTGCTGGCGCCGGCCGGCACGCCGCGCCCCGTCATCGACCGCCTGAACGCCGACATCAACGCGGTGATGACCTCGCCGCAAATGGTGGAGCGCATGGCCAGCTATGGCATCCAGACCACTCACAGCACGCCCGAAGCCTTCGCGGAACGCATCCGCGTCGATATGGCGAAATGGGCGCGCATCATCGAACAGTCCGGCGCCCGGGCCGATTGACGCCGTAACGCTCTGGCTGGCCAACCGGGCCGGCCCTTCGAGAGGAACCCCATGCGCTTGATGATCCGATCCTTGTTGGCGGCGGTTGTCGCGTCCGCCGTGTCCCTGTCCTCGGCGGCGGCCTACCCCGACAGGCCGGTGATTTTGGTCAATCCCTACGCCGCCGGCGGCCCGGCCGACGTGGTGGCGCGCAGTCTGGCGCGCGCGCTGGAAAAGCGCCTGGGCCAGCCGGTGGTGGTGGAAAACAAGCCCGGCGGTGGTGCTTCCATCGGCACCGGCTTCGTGGCGCGCGCCAAGCCCGATGGCTACACGCTGCTGCTCGGCACCTCGGCCGGCCACGTGGTGACGCCGCTGATGCAGAAGACCGTGTACGACGGCGTCAACGGCTTCGCCTTCTGTTCGGTGGTGGCCGAGCAGCCGATCATGCTGGTGGTCAACCCGGCGCGCGGCATCCGCACGGTGTCCGAGCTGATCGCCCGAGCCAATGCCGAACCCGGCAAGCTGAGCTACGGCTCTGCGGGCGTGGGCGGCGCCACGCACCTGGGCGCGGAGCTGTTCCAGCATGCCGCGCACGTGCAGTTCAACCACATTCCCTACGCCGGCGCTTCGCCCGCCATCAATGACGTGGTGGGCGGCCAGACCGACCTGGCCATGCTGAACCTGTCGGCCAGCCTGCCGTTCATCCGCCAGGGCCGGTTGCTGGCGCTGGCCTATGCCTCGGACAAGCGCTCGCCCTTGTTGCCGGACGTGCCGACATTGGCCGAAGCCGGCGTGCAGGGCGCGGACGCGGCTACCTGGTACAGCCTGGCCGCGCCCGCCGGCACACCGGCCGCCATTGTGCGGACGCTGAGCGATACCGTCCGGGCCGTGAACGAAGATCCCGACTACCGCCGCGTGATGCAGGAGCAGGCGATAGCCTTGATGGCGCTGTCCCCCCAGGACGCGCAGGCCTACGTCGTCAAGGACCAGGCGGACATGCGGCGCCTGCTGGGCACGCTCGGGCTGTTGGCGAAATGACGGGGCGGCGCCGGTCATCGCCACGGACACAACATCCATGAACTTCGATTTCAGCAAGCTCAGTACCGCCAACGCCTTCAAGCTGCTCTCCAGTGTGGTCGTGCCGCGCCCGATCGCCTGGGTGGTCAGCCAGTCGGCGCAGGGTCAGCGCAACGCCGCGCCGTTCTCGTTTTTCAACGTGGTCAGCAGCGACCCGCCCATCGTTGCGCTGGGGATCGGCCCGCGCGGCGGGCAACTGAAGGACACCTCGCGCAACATCCTGGAAACCGGCGAATTCGTCATCAACCTGGTCTCGGCCGAACTGGCCGAGCAGATGAACCGCACCAGCCTGGACTACGTCGCCGAGGTCGACGAACTGGCGCGTGCCGGCCTGGCGACCGAACCATCGCTGGTGGTCTCCCCGCCGCGCATCGCGTCCAGCCCCGCGGCGCTGGAATGCCGGGTGTGGAAGGTAATCGACGCTGCACCGCAGCGTGTCATCGTGCTGGCGCAGGTAGTGGCGCTATATCTGCGCGACGACGCGTTGCTGGATGCGGAACGGTTCCATGTGGATACGCCCGCGCTGCGGCTTCTGGGCCGCATGCACGGTGCCGGCTGGTATGCCCACACCAGCGACCTGTTCCAGATGCGCGCGCCGGAAGCCGCCAACGATCCGACGGTACGGCCGGCGCAGGGCCATTGAGCCACGCCACGATTCTGAATCTTTTGGGAGCCTGTTGATGAAACTGCATTGGTCGCCGCGTTCGCCCTTCGTGCGCAAGGTGATGATCGTCCTGTACGAAGCCGGCATTGCGGACCGCGTGACATTGGTGCGCACACCGGTTGCGATGGACAAGCCCAACCTCGACCTGATGGCCGACAACCCATTGATCAAGCTGCCGACACTGGTGCTGGATGACGGCACGCCGGTCTATGATTCGCGCGTCATCTGCGCCTACCTGGACGGCTTGACCGGCGCCGGCCTGCTGCCCGCGGAACCGGCCGCGCGCCTTTTGGCCGAACGCCGCCAGGCGCTGGGCGACGGTTTCCTGGACGTGCTGCTGCTGTATCGGCAGGAGCGCAACAAGCCGGTCGATAAGCAGACCCCGGCGTGGCTGGACGCGTTCGCGCTCAAGGTACAGGCGGTGTTGGCCGCTTTGGAAGCCGAAGCGCCGACCTTGCAAGCCAGCCGCTTTGACCTGGGCCTGATCGCCATCGGCTGCGCGCTGTCGTATCTGGACTATCGTTTCCCGGAACGGGTCTGGCGCGACGGACATCCGCAGCTGGCCGCCTGGCACCAGGACTTCAGTGCGCGCCCCTCGGTGCAGCGCAGCCAGCCCGAAGAGACCCCTTGAACGAAGGACGATGATGAGCCGTATTCCCTTGCCCACGCCCGACAGCATGAACGACGACCAGAAGCGCGTCTACGAGCGCATCGTCTCCGGCCCGCGCGGTCGGCTGGTCGGCCCCTTGCGCGCGGCGCTGCACAATCCCGATCTGGCCGAACGCTGGCAGGCGCTGGGCGCCTTGCTGCGCTTTGGCACCAGCCTGCCGCCGCGCGTCAGCGAACTGGCCATCGTGGTGACCGCGCGGCGCTGGAACAGCCAGATCGAATGGCACATCCACGCGCAGGCCGCCCGCGCCGCCGGCATTGCCCAGGCGGTGCTGGACGCCATCCAGGCGCGGCGCGAGCCGCAGTTCGACAGTCGCGAAGACGAGATCGTCTACGCCTATGCCCGCCAGTTGCAGGAGACCGGCCAGGTTGATCCAACGTTGTATGCCGAGGCCGTTGAACGCTGGGCCGCCGTCGGCGTGGTCGAACTGACCGCCGTGATCGGCTACTACACCATGGTGTCGATGACGCTGAACGCGCACCAGATCCCGATGCCGGACGACGCGCCCGCGCCGCTGGACCTGCCGCAACAGGATGGCCATCCGGCGCTGAGCCATCTGGCTCCGCTGGCCGGGCGGGGGTGGGCATGACCCGTGACGCCGCAAGCGCCTATGTGCCAGCTACTGTCGAGACGCCGCGCATGCCGGTGGCCCCCGCACAGCCCTTGCCGCCAAAGGCCTGCGACACGCACTGTCACGTGTTTGGCCCATACGGCCGCTTCCCGCTGTGGCACCCGTCATCCTATGCCGCGCCCGACGCGCCGGCGGGGCGCTACCTGCATATGCTGGACACCTTGGGCGCCGCGCGAGGGGTGCTGGTGCAGCCCGCGCCCTACGGTACCCATCCCGAGGCCTTGCTGGATGCTCTGGCACAGGGCGGCGAGCGCCTGCGCGGCATCGCCGTGGCCGACCCGTCGGTCAGCGATGCGCAACTGCGCGCCCTGTACGACGGCGGTGTGCGCGGGCTGCGCTTCGTTGAGGCGCGCGATCCGGCCGGCAACCTGTTCCCGGGCAGCGTTGGCTTTGACCAGGTCGCCGCGCTCGCCCCGCGCATGAAGCATCACGGCCTGCATGCGCAGCTCTGGGCCCCGTGCGACACCTACCTGCGGCACCTGCCGACGCTGGCGAAATTGGACCTGCCGCTGGTGATCGACCACCTCGGCAGCCTGGTGCCCGCGCGTGGCCAGCTGGATCCCGCGTTCCAGTTGCTGCGCGGCTTGCTGGCCGAGGGCCGCATCTGGATGAAGCTGACGCTGTGCCGCGTGGGCAGCGCGCCCGACTACGAGAACGCGCGCTTCATCCACGACGCCTTCGTGGACGCCAATCCCGACCAGTTGCTGTGGGGTTCGGACTGGCCCTTCGTGCGCATGGGCCAATCGGCGCCCTCGGCCGACGCGCTGGTGGCCGTGGCGCAGCGCTGGCTGGGCGATGACGGCTTGCGCCGCAAGGTCTGGGTCGACAACCCGGCGCGGCTTTACGGTTTCGCTTGAAACGGGCCGGCGGCCCCGTCAGGGGCTGGCGTGCCACACGCCTTCGCCGCCGATCTCGCGCACCAGGCTCTGGATCTGCGCCGCAACCTCGGTGACGGTGCGGCCCGGCCCCTTGGCACGGGCGAACGCCATCGAGATGATGCGGCCCATGGTGGGATCGCGCAGCGCCGCGATGCTGAGGCGGCCTTCCTGCACCTCCTGCCAGACCGCGTGCAGCGGCAGCACCGTGTACATGTGCTCGTGTTCGACGATGGACTTCATCAATGGCAGCGAATCGGCCTCGATCAGCGGCGCGATGGTGATCTTGCGCGCCCGCGCCAGCCCGTCCAGCGCATTGCGCAGGCCGTTGGGCGCGCCCGGCAGGATGAAGGGCAGGCCGTCCAGTTGCTCGAAGACGACCTCGCCGGCGTGCGTCAGGGGATCGCCGGCCGCGCCGACCAGGTAAGAATCGACCGATGCCAGCGCCAGTTCGCCCGGCGGGCACTTGTCGCCGTAGCGGTACAGGATGGCGATGTCGACGCGGCTGTCGGTCAGCCATTCCTCGATCTGCCCGCTGGAACCTTCCAGGATCTTCAGGTGTACCTTGGGAAACTGCTTGCGCAGCCGCGAGAACAGCCTTCGGATCAGCGGATGCGCGGTGGACGGCAGCAGCCCGAGCGTGACCTCGCCGGCCGGCTCGCGCGCTTCGCCGTTCAGTTCCAGTTCCAGCCGCTCGGCGTCGCCCAGCAGGGTGCGCACCAGTGGAAACAGGCGTTCGCCCACTTCGGACAGGTGCACGCCGCGGCCGGTGCGGTTGAACAGCCGCGCGTTGCACTCGCGTTCCAGGGCGTTGATGCGGCGGCTGAGCACCGACTGGTCCTGATCCAGGTAGAGGGCGGCGCGCGAGATGCTGCCAAGTTCCGCAATGGCCAGGAAGGCCCGCCACTTGTGCAGGTCGGCGGTGACGTCCAGGCTCAGGCCCGTGGCTTTGGCAGGTGGCATGATCGAAATGGCGGCAACGAAAGAGACGGCATAAGGGTAGGGCAAAAGCGGCCCGGCATGGGGTTATTCCAGCCCCAACTTGCCGCGCCGGATCACCTCGCCCCATTTCTTCGACTCGGCCTGCATCAGCGCCTGGTAGGCCTCGGGCGTGGTCGCAGTCGGAATCGCGCCCTGGTCGATCATCTTCTGCCGCAGGGCCGGGTCGGCCAGCGTCTGGGCGATCGCTTGCGACATCTTCTGCACGATGTCCGGCGGCGTGCCGGTCGCGGCGATGATGCCGTAGTTCGATTCCACGATCACATCGGGAAAACCCGCTTCCTTGGTGGTCGGCACGTCGGGCAGCCCCTCGAAGCGCGTCGGGCTGGCCACTGCCAGCGTGCGCAGCTTGCCCGCCTTGATGAAGGCCAGCACCGCCGAGGTGTCGCCCGGAAACATCTGCACCTCGTTGGACAGCAGCGCCGTGACCGCGGGCGAGGCGCCCTTGTACGGCACGTGCATGATGTCGATGCCGGTCTGCTGCTTGAGCAGTTCGCCGCCCAGGTGCGGCGTGGTGACGTTGCCGGCCGAGCCATAGTTGTACTTGCCGGGCTGGCGCCGGGCGCTCTCGACGAACGCGCCCAGCGTCGTGTCGGGCAGCGCCGGGTTGACCACAATCACCAGCGGAATGCGCGCCACCAGAGATACGTACTGGATCTTGGACACGTCGTACGGCACCTTCATCACGTGCGGCAGGCCGGTGATGGCGCCCGGCACGCCGAAACCGAAGGTGTTGCCGTCGGGCGTGGCGCGTACCGTGGCGTCCACGCCGATGGTGCCGCTGGCGCCGGCCTTGTTTTCGATCACGATGGTCTGGCCCAGCCGCTGGCCCAGCGCCGGCGCCAGCAACCGCGCCAGGTTGTCGACCGAACCGCCGGGCGGGTAGGGCACGATCAGGCGGATCGGCTGGCTCGGCCACGGCGCGGCCGCCTGGCTGGCGCTAGTGAACGCGGTGCCCAGCAGCAGGGCCACCACCGTCAATGCGGTTGTTTTTTTCATGTGTCTCTCTCCTGTGGCGCCGGCTCGGGGCCGGCGCGTTGTTGTCATGCGCCTTCCAGCCCAAGCTGTCTGGCGTAGATATTGCGCTGGATCTCGTTGGTGCCGCTGAAAATGGTGGCCGCCAGCGCATTGACGTACGGCGCCAGCGCGTGCACCTGACCGTTGCCATAGCCCAGCCGCATGTCCGCGCCGCCGTATTCCTCGGCGATCTGGATCAGCAGGGCACCCAGCCGCTCGTGGGTCTCCGTGGCCCAGATCTTCAGCAGGGACAGCTCCGGGGGCAACGTCCGCCCCGCCTTGGCAAGGTCGGCGAACACGCCATACATGGCGGTCAGGTCGGCCGCATCCATGCGAAGCTCGGCCAGTCGATCGGCAAACGCCGGATCGGCCAGCAGGCCCCGCTGGCGCGCGATGCTGAAGATCTGCTGCAAAGCATGGTTGGCATGCTTGGGGCTGCCGCTGAACAGCCGCTCGAAGCCCAGCAGGGCCTTGGCGATGCCCCAGCCGGCATTCAGGTCCCCCACGATATTGGCGCGCGGCACGCGCACCTGGTCGAAAAACACCTCGCAGAATTCCGCGTGTCCTGACAGCGTGCGGATGGGACGACGGCTCACGCCCGGGCTGGACAGGTCCACCAGCAGGAAGCTGATGCCGGCCTGCTTCTTGACCGTCTTGTCCGTGCGCACCAGCATGAACATATGGGTAGCGTCCTGCGCCAGCGTGGACCAGGTCTTCTGGCCGCTGACCACCAATTCGTCGCCATCCACCAACGCCTCGCAACGCAGCGACGCCAGGTCCGAGCCGGCGTTCGGTTCCGAATAGCCTTGTGCCCAAACTGCCTTGCCCGACAGGATGCCGGGCAGGAAGCGCTTGCGCTGTTCTTCGGTGCCGTAGCGGATCAGGATCGGCCCCAGCATCACCAGCCCCTGATCCGGCGCGCGCGCCACCCCGTGGCGCTCGGCCTCTTCGATGAAGGCGATCTGGCGCGCGGGCGACAACGCCATGCCGCCATGCTCGCGCGGCCACGACGGAGCGATCCAGCCCTGGCGCGACAGCGTGTCGTACCAGTCCTTGATCTCGTCCCAATGCAGCCGCCACGGCACATGGCGCAGGTGTTCGGGATAGCGGGCGCGGAAGAAGCCGCGTACCAGCCGGCGGAAGTCCGCTTCCGGCATGCCGTTCCAGTCGGCCGTACGCGGGAAGTCCGTCACCGGCGCGGCCTCGTCGCCGTCGGGAGCGGACGCAGGCAGCGCCGCCAGGGCGCCATAGCGCTGGCGGTGCGCGCTGGCGTTGCCCAGCCACGCCGCCAAATGCAACGCGCTGCGGAAATACAGGCTGACGTCGCATTCCTCGGTATAGCCGATGGCGCCGTGCAGCTGGATCGCCAGCCGCGTGGCTTCGAGCCCCGCGCGCGCGGCGCGGGCCTTGGCGCGGCTGGCCGCCGTCTTGCGCAGGGTGGCGTCGTCGGGCCGCGCGTCGAGCGTATCGAGCGCATCCAGCAGGCTGTTGGCCGCCAGCTCGACCTGCATGGCCGTATCTACCAGCCGGTGCTGCAAGGCTTGGAAAGACGCCAATGGCCGGCCGAACTGCTGGCGCGTATTCAGATAGGCCACCGAATCGGCCAGCACCTGCCGGGCCACGCCCACGAGTTCTGCCGACTGCATCAGCCGGCCCAGGTCCAGCGCCTCGTCGACCGCGTCCAGCACGTCATCGCGCGCCAGCAACGCCTCCGCCGGAACGATGGCGGCTTCGATTGCCAGATGGCAAGCGGGGCTGCCGTCGGCGCGCTCGTGCACATGGGCCGTCACGCCCGGCGTGCCGGCCGCGACGAAGAAGAGGGCAGTCCCGTGTTCGCCGTCGGCCGTGACCAGCCAGCCGTCGACGCCGGCGCCCGGCACGACGTGGCGCTTCTCGCCGTTGAGCACATATGCGCCTTCGCGCTCGATCACGCTGACGCCAAAGGCCGTGGCAGCCTCGCCGGCCTCCAGTTGGCCCTCGGTCTCCTGCCACGCCAGTCCGACCAAGCTTTCGCCGGCGCACACTGCCTGCAGCAGCGCATCGCGGCGTGCGGCCGCGACCGGCGTGATCCGCGCCAGCAGCGTCACGGGTAGCACGCCCGCGCCCACCAGCGGCTCCGGCAGTTGCGCGCGGCCCGCTTCCTCCAGCACCGCCGCCATCGCCCGCCAGCCCAGCCCCAGGCCGCCTTGCGCCTCGGGAACGCTCATGCCCAGCCAGCCGACGCCGGCAATTTCGCGCCAGTAGTCGCGATCCACGGGGGCCGCGCGGCGCATGCGCTGGCGCTGGTCGCGGCGTTGCAGGAAATCGCGCGCGCTGTCGCGGATTTCTTCGATCAGCTCATGGTCCACGCTGCTCATACGATGCCCGCTTCCCGTAGCCGGGCGATCTCATCCTCGCGCAGCCCCAGCTCGGCACGCAGGATCTCGGCCGTGTGCTCGCCCAGCAAGGGCGGGGGCAGCCCGCTTGTGATCGGTGTGCCGGAAAAATGGATCGGGTTGCGAATGACCGGTATGCGCCCCACCTGAGGATGCTCCACCTTGCCGAGCACTTCGCGGTGCCGCACCTGCGGATCCTGGAACACCTGGTCCATGGTGTAGATCGGCCCGCAGGGTACATTGGCCGCCGCCAGCGCCTGGTTCCAATCCTGCACGGTGCGAGCGCGCATCGCGGGTTCTATCAGCCGCGACAGGTCCGCTTGCGCGCCGGCGCGCTTGGGGTTGGTATCAAAGCGCGCATCGCGCCCCAAGTCCGGCAAGCCGATCACGTCGCAGAAGCTGCTGAACTGCGAGTCATTGCCCACCGCCACCATCAGGTGCCCGTCGCGGCACTCGAACGCCCGGAACGGCGCGGTGATCTGCGAGGCCGACCCCATGCGGGCCGGCAACTGCCCGCTGGCCAGATAGTTCATGCCGATGTGCGACAGCGCCGCGATCTGCGCGTCCAGCAGCGCCAGGTCGATGTGCTGGCCTGCGCCCGATATCTGGTCGCGGTGTCGCAGCGCCGCCAGAATGGCGCACACCGCATAAAAGCCGGCGGTCAGGTCCGACACCGAGTAGCCCGCCTTGACCGGCCCGGCGCCCGGCTCGCCGTCAGGCACGCCGGTCACGCTCATCAACCCGCTCATCGATTGGAAGATCGGGTCATAGCCCGGCAAATGGCTGTAGGGCCCGGTTTGGCCGAAGCCGGTGATCGAGCAATACACCAGCCGCGGGTTGACCGCCGACAGTGCCGCGTAGTCCAGTCCGTAGCGGCGCAGGTCGCCGGCTTTGAAGTTCTCGATGACGATGTCCGCTTGCTGCGCCAGCCGGCGCACCAACGCCTGGCCCTCGGATCGCGAAATGTCGATGGTCAGCGACTTCTTGCCGCGGTTCATCGCCACGAACGACGAGGTCTGCGGACCGGGCGAGCCATCGCGGCCGGGCATAGGGTAGCCTTGATGGCGTACATCGTCGCCGCGCCCCGGGCGCTCGACCTTGATCACCTCGGCGCCGAAGTCGGCCAGCATCTGCGCGGCCCAGGGCCCCGAAAACACGCGGCTCAGGTCCAGCACCTTCACGCCGTCCAACGCGCTCGTCATGTCGTCTCCTCGGTATTTTTCTTGAAATATGGGTAGCGCTCGGCCTTGCACCTGCAACGCCACCGCGATAGCTGCAATAGGTCGCGTCGGGCCCCGGCTAGCGGCCCTGGAACACCGGCGCGCGCTTTTCCAGGAAGGCGCGGCGCGCTTCCAGGGCGTCCTCGGTCTTGGCGATGGCCGCCGTCATGTCCTGCTCGTAGCGGTAGCCGTCGCGCAGGCTCATGTCCTCGATGGCGTTGAGCGTCTGCTTGGCCAGGATGGTTGCCAGCGGGCTCTTGGATGCCAGTTCGCGCGCCAGTTCCAGTGCTCGCGGCATCAGCGCCTCGGCCGGCAGCGCTTCCTCGACGATACCGAGCCGGTACAGCTCGTTGCCGTCCACGCGCAGCCCGGTCAGCATCATTCGCCGCAACCGCGAATGGCCGAACAAGCGCATTCCGTGGCGCCCACCGCCCAGCAGCCCGACGTTGATTTCGGGCAGGCCCACCACGGCGTCGGATGACGCCAGCAGAATGTCGCACGAGGCCACGATGGCCAGCCCCGCGCCCAGCGCCGCGCCATTGATCGCGCCTACCACCGGCTTGGCGCACTCGCGGATCGCATGGAAGCACTCGCGAGTGCGGCGTGAATGCTGCGGCAGGTCGCCCGGCCCCTTGATGGTGGCGGCGCGGTTCTTCAAGTCGGCGCCCGCGCAGAAGGTCTTGCCCTGGCCTGACAGCACGACCGCGCGCACCTCGGGCGTCTCGGAAATCCGGTCCAGCACCCACGACAGCTCGTTCATCATTTCCGTGCTGAGCGCATTGACGGGGGGATTGGCCAGCAGGATGGTGGCGACGCCGTCGTCGATACGGACGTCCAGCGCGGTATAGGGCCCGGCCAGATTCTCCGGCATGTTCATAGTGGTCTCCTTGTTGTCCGGTCAGATGATCTTGCGGTCGCGGTAGTCCTGGATCTGCGCCGCGCTCAGTCCCAGTTCGGCCAATACCTCGGCCGTGTGCTGGCCCAGCAGCGCCGGCGCGCGGTCCACTCGCAGTGTGGATTGGCCAAAGCGCAACGGGTTCATCACCTGCGGCACCTCGCCGGCGGTGGCGTGGGGCAGGCGCCGCAGCATGCCGCGGTGCAGCACCTGCGGGTCCTCGAACACCTCGGGCACCGTGTTGATCGAACCGGCCGGCACGCCGGCCTGCTTGAGCAGGGCCAGCCAGTGGGCGCGCGGCCGGGTGATGAAGATAGCGTCCAGCAACGGATCGAGCGTGTCCAGGTTCTTCACGCGCTGGCTGTTGCTGACGTAGCGCGGGTCGCGCGCCAGCTCGGGCTGGCCCAGCGCCGTGCACAGCGTGGCAAATTGCGCGTCGTTACCCACCACGATGACGATGTCGCCGTCCGCGCACGCGAAGGTGCGTTGCGGCTGGATGTTTGGGTGCGCGGTGCCGGTGCGGCGGGGAACCCGCCCGCCCAGCAGGAAATTCATCGCCTGGTTGGCCAGGAGGCCCACCTGCACGTCCAGCATGGCCACGTCGATGTACTCGCCCTGGCCGGTCTGCGCGCGTCGCAGCAAGGCGGCTACGATGCCCAGCGCCGCATACACGCCGGTGGTCAGGTCGACGATGGGGACGCCCACCTTCTGCGGCCCGCCGCCCGGCTTGTCGTCGCGCTCGCCGGTCACGCTCATCAGCCCGCCCATGGCCTGGATCAGGAAGTCGTAGGCCGGCTCGGCCGCGCGCGGTCCCGTCTGTCCGAAGCCCGTCACCGAGCAATACACCAGGCGCGGGTTGATGGCGGACAACGACGCGTAGTCCAGTCCCAGCCGTGCCAGCGTGCCGACCTTGTAGTTCTCTAGCACCACGTCGGCGTCGCGGCACAATTGCTTGACCAGCGCCTGGCCCTCGGACGTTTGCAGGTCCAGCGTGATCGAACGCTTACCCCTGTTGGTGGCGATAAAGTAGGCGCCGTCCGCCGTGTCGCGCCCTTGCTCGTCCTTCAGGAAGGGCGGCCCCCAGGATCGGGTGTCGTCGCCCTGGCCGGGCCGCTCGACCTTGATCACATCCGCGCCCAGGTCGGCCAGGATCTGGCTGGCCCACGGCCCGGCCAGCACGCGGCTCAGGTCGAGCACTTTCAGGTTGGATAACAGCGGTTGCAAAAGCCCTCTCCTTGACTGCGGTGATTTGGTGGCAGTCTAGGTTTTGCAGGGCTCCGCAGGATCGGCCCGAGGGCGCAAAGCTGTTATGCGGTTCGCGCCGCACCTGGGTGGCGCGGATCAGCGGGAGACAGGGGAAAAGTCATCTCAGGATAGCGCCGCGTCCTGCGTCAGGGTCGAGATGAACGTGGCGGTGCGCGGGTCGGCGGGACGCGAGAAGATCGTCCGGGACTCGCCGGCTTCCACCACGACGCCATCCAGCAGGAACACCACTTCGCGCGATACGCTGGCGGCCAGGCGCAGGTCGTGCGTGGCCATCAGCATGGTCATGCCTTCCGTCGCCAGCTGGCGCAGCACATCCACCACTTCGGCGGCCAGGCCCGGGTCCAGCGCGGAAGTCGGCTCGTCGCACAGCAGCACGCGCGGCGCGGGCGCCAGCGCGCGGGCGATCGCCACGCGCTGCTGCTGGCCGCCCGACAGGTTGGCGGGCCAGGCGTCGGCCTTGTCGGACATGCCGACTTTCTTCAGCAGTTCTTCGGCCCGCGCGCGGGCGCGGTCCAACGGCCATTTCTGCACCGTCAGCAAGCCTTCCATCACGTTGCCGATCACCGTCTGGTGCGGAAACAGCTGGAAGTTCTGGAACACCATGCCGGTCTGCTTGCGCACGCGCTGCACCTGATCGCGCGGCAACTTCCGGCCCGGTTCGAATTCCACCGTTTCCGGCCCGATGACAAGCGTGCCGCGGTCGGGCACTTCCAGCAGGTTGACGCAGCGGAGCAGGGTGCTCTTACCGCTGCCCGACGGGCCGATCAAGGCGGTGACGCTGCCTTCGGCGATGCTCACGTCCACTTGCTTGAGCACGGGATTGCCGCCGAAGGATTTTTCGATTTTCTGCAGGCGGATCATCGGCTTTTCTCGGAAAACACGGCGTGCTGGCCAAAGCGCCTCTCAAGCCGGACTTGCGCGGCCGACAGGACGGAACTGAACACCAGATAGATCAGCGCGGCTTCCGTGTAGAGGATCAGCGGTTCATAAGTGACGGCGGCGATGCGTTGCGCGGCCTGGAAGATCTCGGGCACGGTCAGCACGGCCGCCAGCGACGTGTCCTTGACCAGTGCGATGAAGGAATTCGACAGCGGCGGCACCGCCACGCGGGCCGCTTGCGGCAGGACCGTGCGGCGCAGCGCCTGGCCACGCGTCATGCTGAGCGAATACGCCGCTTCCCACTGGCCCTTGGTGATGGATTCGATGGCGCCGCGGATCACTTCCGAGTTGTAGGCGCCCACGTTCAGCGTGAAACCGATCAGCGCGGCGGGCAGCGGATCCAGCACGATGCCCACGCTGGGCAAGCCGTAGAAGATCACGAACAGCTGCACCAGCAGCGGCGTGCCGCGGATCAGCCATACGTAGAAACGCACCACCGCCACCAGCGGCGCCGGGCCGAACAGCCGGATCAGCGCCACCAGGAACGCAAGCGCCAGACCCAGCGCGAACGACATCAGCGTGAGCGGCACCGTGAACACCAGCCCGGCGTGCAGCAGCGGCCAGAACGAATCGGCCATCAACTGCACCCAGGCCGGCACGGTCCACGAGCCGATTTGCGCCAGCAGCCAATCGGGCATGACGGCCTGCAGCCAGGAGGGTAGCGTCATGTGCGTGCCCCCCGCTTATTGCGCCGACAGATCCGTGCCGAAGTATTTGACCGAAATGGTCTTGTAGGTGCCGTCGGCCTTGATGTCGGCCAGCGCCTTGTTGATGGCGGCTTGCAGTTCGGGATTGCCCTTGCGGAGCAGCACGCCCGAATTGCTGAATTCGGCGGTCTTGTCGGTGGCGGCAATCTTTACCTTTGCGTTGGGCTTCTGCTTCTTGAAGTCCAGGTACGACAGGTTGTCGTTGACCGTGGCTTCCACGCGGCCCGAGGTCAAGAGGTCGATGGCTTCATTGAAGCCCTGCACGGCGATCACTTCCGCGCCGTGGCTTTGCGCCAGCTTGCCGAAGTTGCTGGTCAGCGTATTGGCCGACTTCTTGCCCTTCAAATCGGCGAACGACTTGATGGTGGTGTTGTCGTCGCGCACGATCAGCACGGCCGCCGAAGAGATGTAGGCGTCGGAAAAATCGTATTTGGCTTTGCGCGCGTCGGTAATGCCGACCTGGTTGATCACGGCGTCGTAGCGCTTGGCGTCCAGCCCCGCGATCAGGCCGTCCCACTTGCCTTCGACGAATTGCGCCTTCACGCCCAGGCGTTCGGCGATGGCGCGCCCAATGTCCACGTCAAAACCGGTAAGCTGGCCTGATGCGTCGTGGAAGGTGAAGGGGGCGTAGGTGCCTTCGGTGCCGATCTTGAACGTGCCGGCGGATTTGATCTGGTCCAGGCCGGACTGGGCGTGGGCAGCGGTCAGGGCGGCGGCCTGGATAAGGCCGGCGATGAACAGCGAGCGGAAGAGTTTCATGGCAATGCTCCACGGATGATCGGTGTCATTCTGGAGAGCTTGCGGGTGTGCAATACCCTCCGGCGTAGCCGCACTCTAACAACGCGCCTATTTTTCCACAAAGCATAAGGAATAGTAAAAATATAGCTGCAAGTCATATGAAACCCCCCGCCGGGCGCACTCCGCGCCGGGCGAAAACTATCGGCAAAGAGAGGGAGATCGGTGTGGAACAGCAATGGAACAGGCGGTCGTTCATGATGGCGGCAGCGGGCGCGGCGGCGTTTGCCGGGGTGATGCCCGCGCAGGGTGCCGACGGCTTGCGGCTGACGCCGGGCGGAGGCAGCATCACCCAGGTATCGGGCCTGCGCGTGGGCCATTACACCGATACCCGCCGCCCGACCGGCTGCACGGTCATCATCGCCGAGGCGGGCGCCACCGGCGGCGTCGATGTGCGCGGCGCCGCGCCCGGCACCCGCGAGACCGATCTGCTGAACCCCATGAACATGGTGGAAAAGGTGCATGCCATCGTGCTGTCCGGCGGCAGCGCGTTCGGCCTGGACGCCGCCTCCGGCGTCATGCGCTACTTGGAAGAAAAGAAGATCGGCTTCGATGTGGGCGTGGCGCACGTGCCCATCGTGCCGGCCGCCATCCTGTTCGACCTGGGCGTGGGCGACGCGTCGATCCGGCCGGACGCGGCGGCGGGCTACCAGGCCTGCAAGTCGGCGTCGACCGCCGCGCCGCAAGAGGGCAATGTCGGCGCCGGGGCCGGCGCGACGGTGGGCAAGCTGTATGGCGCCAAGCGCGCCATGAAGGGCGGCATCGGCAGCGCGTCGCTGACGGTGGCCGGCGTAACGGTCGGGGCGATCGTGGCCGTGAACGCGGTGGGCGACGTGCTGGACCCCGCCACCGGCCGCATCCTGGCGGGCGCACGCACGCCGGACGGCAAGCATTTGCTGGACACGCGCGCCGCCATCCTGGCGGGCGACCTGCCCAACGCCATGCGTCCCGGCACCGCCACCACCATCGGCGTGGTGGCCACCGACGCCACGCTGACCAAGGCGCAGGCGCAGAAAATCGCGGGCATGGCCCACGACGGGCTGGCCCGCACCATCAATCCCATCCACACGATGATGGACGGCGACACGATCTTCGCGCTGGGCACCGGGGCGTCGGGCAAACCGGGCAACGTGATGCTGCTGGGCGTCATGGCGGCCGAGGCCATGGCGATCGCGGTGCAGCGCGCCATCCTGGCGGCGCGCGCGGTCGAGGGCTTCCCCGCCGCCGTCGATTTCATCGCCTGACCCGCCCGCCGGGCTGCCCGGCCCCGGTCCTGACCTCACCTTGTCACAGGACGGGGACATGATGAAGGGCACCGGGCATCCGGTGTCCTGAGAGGGCTTTCTATGTACAAGGGCGAACGATTCAATGGCGCCACGCACCTTGCCGGCCTGGCGCTGGCCGTGGGCGCGTCCGGATGGCTGATCTCGCGCGCGGCCGAGCTGAAGGTGGATACCCGGCAGATCGTCAGCTGCGTGGTGTTCGCGGCGTCGATGATCGCCGTCTACGCGTCATCGGTGCTGTACCACTGCACCCGCGGCCGCAACAAGGAACGCTGGGCCAAGGCGGACCATTGCGCCATCTACCTGCTGATCGCCGGGACCTACACGCCGCTGGCGTTCGGGCCGGTCGCGCATGGCTGGGGCGCGGCGATGGGGGTGGCGATCTGGCTGCTGGCCGCCATCGGCATCAGCCGGGAACTGTGGTGGGCGCGCGGCGCGGCGCCCGCCTTGCCGCTGTACCTGGCGATGGGCTGGCTGGGGGTGATGTTCGCCGCCCCGATCGCGGGCGCCCTGTCGTCCGCCGGCCTGGCCTGGTTGCTGGCGGGCGCGGCGGCCTATACGGTGGGCACGCTGTTCTACGTGAACGACAAGCGCTGGCGCCACGCCCACGGCATCTGGCACCTGTTCGTGATGGGCGGATCGGCCTGCCACTTCGTCACCGTGTTCGGCTTCCTGCGCTACGGCACGCCGGCCTGAACACGACGGAGCGGGGCGGGCGGCGTCAACGCCAGCTGGCCAGCGGCAGCATGCCGCCCCGGTCTTTCACTTTTCGCATGACGATATGCGAACAGAGGTCGCGCACCCCGGCGATCTTGCTGAGCTTGTCCTCCACGAACTGCGAAAACGCCGACAGGTTGCGGGTGCGCACCGTCAGGATGTAGTTGGAGGCGCCGGTCACGATGCTGGCTTCGGTGATCTCGTCGTGCGCGGCGATGCCGGCCAGGAACGCCTCGTGCCAGCCGGGGCGCGACTGGTCCAGCGACACGTGGACGATGGCCTCCAGCTCGAACCCCAGTTTCTCGGCGTCCAGCACGGCCCGGTACTGGCGGATCATCCCGCCTTCCTCCAGCGCCCGCACGCGGCGCAGGCAGGCTGACGGCGACAGCGCCACCTGTTCGGCCAGGTCCTGGTTGCTGAGCTGGCCGTTCTCCTGCAGGCGGTACAGGATGCGCTGGTCGATCGCGTCAAGTTGCATGGTGCAATCCAATTCTAAAAATCTGGGTTTCGTGCAATTTACTGCGGAATCTTAGGGTAAGCCACGCCCGATTTTGCAATATTCCGGCCTGCTCGCGCTGCTATCCTGTTTTGCAGGATATTGCCCGAAGGAGCATTGCATGACTACGCGTGAAGACTGCGTCGCCGCAGACCGGAAAGACCCCCTGGCCGCCCTGAAAGACCGTTTCGAGCTGCCGCCCGGCGTGCTCTACATGGACGGCAATTCCCTGGGCGTGATGCCCAAGGCCGCGGCCGCCTGCGCCGCCGGTGTCATCACGCAGGAATGGGGCACGGGCCTCATCCGCAGCTGGAACACCGCAGGATGGTTCGAATTGCCCGTCCGCCTGGGCGACAAGCTGGGCTCCCTGCTGGGCGCCCGCGAGGGCGAACTGGTCGTGACCGACACCACGTCGCTGAACATCTTCAAGGCGTTGGCCGCCGCGCTGCGCATCCAGCAGGACAAGCAGCCGGCGCGCCGCGTCATCCTGTCCGAACGCGACAACTTCCCCACCGATCTCTACATGATCCAGGGCATGATCGACCTGCTGCAGCAGGGCTACGAGATGCGCCTGATCGATGACGAGCTGCCGCTGGACAAGGCGCTGGACGAGTCCGTCGCCGTGATGCTGCTGTCGCACGTGAACTACCGCAGCGGCCAGATGCACGACATGGCCGCCGTGACCGCGCTGGCGCACGAGCGCGGCGCGCTGACCATCTGGGACCTGGCCCATGCCGCCGGGGCGGTGCCGGTGGACCTGAACGGCGCCCGCGCCGACTTTGCTGTCGGCTGCACCTATAAATACCTGAACGGCGGCCCGGGATCGCCCGCTTTCATCTGGGTGGCGCCGCGCCACACCAAGGACTTCTGGCAGCCCTTGTCCGGCTGGTGGGGCCACACGCGCCCGTTCGACATGGCCGTGGCCTACGAGCCGGCCGGCGGCATCCGCCGCTACCTGTGCGGCACGCAGCCCATCGTGTCGCTGTCGCTGGTGGAGTGCGGCCTGGACGTGGCCCATGCCGCCGACATGGCGGAAGTGCGCAACAAGTCGCTGGCCTTGGGCGACCTGTTCATCGCGCTGGTCCAAGAGCGCTGCGCGGGCCATCCGCTGACGCTCGTCACGCCGCGCAAGCACGCCGACCGCGGCAGCCACGTCAGCTTCTGCCATCCCAACGGCTACGAGGTGATGCAGGCCTTGATCGCGCGCGGCCTGATCGGCGACTACCGCGAACCCGAGGTGCTGCGATTCGGCTTGACGCCACTGTACTTCGGCTATGCCGACGTCTGGGACGCGGTGGATATCCTGAAGGACGTGCTGGATAGCCGCGCCTGGGACAAGCCCGAATTCAAGCAGCGGTCCGCCGTGACCTGAACGCCCTGACGCGTTGCCTTATCGCGCGGGCCGGACCGGCCCTACATCCAGGAAGAGAGCGCAGTACAAGGAGGAGACAATGCAAAAACAACAACAGGGCTTCGGCCGGATCGCCGAGCGCGAACAGGGCTTGAAGCGGCGCCTGACGTCGGGCCAGATGAGCATGATCGCCATCGGGGGCGCCATCGGCACCGGCCTGTTCCTGGGCAGCAAGTTCGCCATCGGGTTCGCCGGTCCCAGCGTGATCATCAGCTACGCCATCGGCGGGCTGATCACGCTGCTGCTGATGGGCTGCCTGGCCGAAATGACGGTGGCCCATTCCACCTCCGGTTCGTTCGGCGCCTATGCCGAGCACTACGTGGGCCCGCTGGCGGGCTTCCTGGTGCGCTATGCGTACTGGTCGTGCGTGGTGCTGGCGGTGGGCACCGAAGTGACCGCGGTGGCCGAATACATGAAGTACTGGTTCCCCGGCGTGCCCGGCTGGCAATGGGTGTGCGTGTTTTCGGCGGCACTGATCTTCATCAACGCAATGAGCGTCAAGGCCTTCGGCACCATCGAATACTGGTTCTCGACCATCAAGATCACCGCGATCGTGGCCTTCATCATCCTGGGCGCCTATGTGGTCTGGGGCAATCCGCAGTACGGCACGGCGCTGTACACCTCGCACGGCGGCTTCTTCCCGAACGGCGTGTGGGGCACGTGGATCGCGGTGGTGATCTCGATCTTCAGCTACCTGAGCGTGGAGATGATCGCCGTGGCCGCGGGCGAAGCCGAAGACCCGGAACGCGCCGTCAAGAAGGCGTTTCGCGCCACCATCGTCCGGCTGGTCGTCTTCTATCTGCTGACGCTCGCGCTGATCCTGGCCATCGTGCCGTGGGACGAAGCGGGCAAGGGCGGCAGCCCGTTCGTGAAGGTGATGCAGGCACTGGAGATTCCGGGTGCGGCGGGGGTCATCAACTTCATCGTGCTGGTGGCGGCGTTGTCGGCCATGAACAGCCAGCTCTACATCACCACGCGCATGATGTTCAGCCTGTCGCGCGCGGGCCATGCGCCGTCCGCGTTCGGCCGGTTGACCGGCAGCGGCACGCCGCTGAACGCGCTGCTGCTGTCCACCAGCGGCATCGCCATCGCGGCCGTGCTGAATGCGCTGTACCCCGAGACCTCGTTCACGCTGATGATGGCGATTTCGATGTTCGGCGCGTTGTTCACGTGGATGATGATCTTCGTCACGCACTACTGCTTCCGCCGCCGTTGGGCGCGCGAAGGGGGCGCCGCGCTGTCGTTCCGGATGCCGGGCTTTCCGGCGCTGACGCTGCTGGGCGCCGTCGCGATGCTGGCGATTCTGGTCACAACGGCTTTCACCGGCGTGTTCAAGATGACGCTGGCCTTCGGCGTGCCGTTCCTGCTGGTCCTGGCCGCGCTGTACTTCCTGCTGTTCAAGAAGCGCGGCGAAGCCGTCGTCCTGCAGACACGCGATCAGCGCGTCTGACCCGGCCGGGGCATCAGCGCCCCGATCAACGCCCCGGACCCGCCGCGCATTGCCGGACCGCCGCCAGCAGCGCGCGGGCGCGGGCCGGCAGCGAGCGCGACGCGTACACCGCGTGCAGCTGCGGCGCGGCGCCTTGCGCCGACGTCACGGTAAAGGCCGGGCATACGCGCACCAGGGCGCCCCGTTCGATTTCCGGTTGGGCCGCCCAATCCGCCAGGCGCGCGATCCCCATGCCTTGCAGCACCATCGCCATCAGGCCGCTGCCGCTGCTGACGCGCACGGCGGGTTCGGCGTGCAAGCGCACGATGCGCTTGCCGTCCCGCAGGTGCCAGTCCTTCAGCACGCGGGGCCCGGTGTGCATCACCAGCCGATGCGCCTTCAGGTCTTCGGGTTCGCGGGGCAGGCCCATGCGGCGCACATAGTCCGGGCTGGCGCAGAGCAGCCGGTCGTAAGGCCAGAGACGCGCGCCCAGCAGGTCGCTGGACGCGGGAAAGCCGCCCCGGATCGCGAAGTCCAGGCCTTCGGCGATCGGGTCCACCCATTTGTCGGTATACAGGATGTCCATGCTGACGCCGGGATGCGCGTCGGCGTACTGGCGCAGCACGGCGGGCAGCAGCGCCACGCCCAGCAGGTCAGGCGCCGAAAAGCGCACGCGTCCCTGCACGCCGCCCTGCGCGTCTTGCAAATCGTCGCGCGCCTGGGCCTCCAGCCGCAACAGCTCGCGCGCGGACTGGAAATAGCTTTCGCCCTGCGGCGTCAGCACCACACTGCTTTTGCTGCGCAACAGCAGCTGCGCGCCGACCTGGCGTTCCAGTGCTTGCACGGCCCGGGTGACGGCGCTGGGCGAGGCGCCCAGCGAGCGGGCGGCCAGCACGAAGCTCTGGCGTTCGGCCACGGCGCAGAACACCTGGTATTCCCATAGCGCGCCTCGTTCCATGCGGATTCTCCATTGCGTTTATCGCAACATGATATTGCAACAGATTGCCGGGCGTCGGGCCTAGACTGGCGGCTTTCCGCCTTCATCTTCTCCATCATGCCGCAGCCCTTCTATATGGACCCGCTTTCCGGCGGACGCTATCCCATCACCGATGCCCGCTGGTGCTCCGACGAACACACGCCGTTGATGATCTCGCCGCTGCCGGGCATGTCGCGCGACGACATTGATTCCCGCGACCGGTCCATCTGGCGGTATCGCGCCGCCTTGCCGCAGGACATCGCCGCGCCGGTATCGATGGGCGAGGGCGGCACGCCAATGGTCGAGCGCGCATGGGGCGGCTTGCGGCCGCATTTCAAGCTGGAATGGTTCAACCCCACATGCAGCTTCAAGGATCGCGGCGCGGCGGTCATGCTGTCATGGCTGCGCCAGATCGGCATTGCGGCGGTCGCCGAGGACAGCTCGGGCAACGGCGGCGCGGCCATCGCGGCCTTTGGGGCGGCAGCGGGCATGGGTGTCACCATTTTCGCGCCCGCCTACACATCGATTGCCAAAGTGGCGCAGATCCGCGCGTTCGGCGCCGACGTGCGACTGGTGGAAGGCCCGCGCGAGAATTCGCAGACCGAAGCCATCCGCGCGTCTCAAGACATCTTCTACGCCAGCCACAACTGGCAGCCGTTCTTTCTGCAAGGCACCAAGTCCATCGCCTACGAGATGTGGGAAGACTTCGGTTTCCAGGCGCCCGACAACGTCGTGATCCCGGCTGGCGCGGGCAGCAACGTGCTGGGCTGCGCCATCGGGTTCGCCGAGCTGCTGGCGGCCGGCCAGATCCGCCGGTTGCCGCGGCTGTTCGTGGCGCAACCGTTGAATTGTTCGCCGGTGGACGCCAGCTTCCAGGCGGGCGCGGACGGGCCGGTGCCGCGCGACGTGCAGCCCACGGTAGCGGAAGGCACGGCCATCAAGCTCCCGGTGCGGCTGCGCGAGGTGTTGCAGGCCATACGCGCCAGCGGCGGCCAGACGGTGGCGGTGCCGGAAGCGGACATCGTGGCGGCAGTCAAGCGCCTGGCCCTGTCGGGCCTGTACGCCGAACCGACCAGCGCCACGGCTGCGGCGGCGCTGGAGGTGCTGCAGGCGCGTGGCGCGATCCAGGCGAACGAGCGCACGGTCGTGCTGCTGACCGGCACCGGCATCAAGTCCACGCAGTTCATGACGGACCTGTATTCGACGGCCGCATGAACGGCCCGCGGCCCCGTTGCGGGTGTGGACGGGGCCGCGCCGCGATCAAGTGGCCTGGGCGGCTGCGGTGCGTTCGTTCGGCGCGGCCAGCTCGGGGGCAAGCGAGAACACGCGCAGGCGATGGCCGTCGGGATCCAGCGCGACGAAGGTGCGTCCGAAATCCGCATCGGTGGGGGCTTGCAGGATGGGCAGGCCGCGCAGGCTCCATTCACGATGGCGCTGGTCGACGACGTCGGGGTCCGCCACGGCGAAGGCCAGTTCGGATGCGCCGCCGCGGCCGGCCGCGGCCGGTTCCACCGTGTGGCGCGACCACAGCCCCAGCTTCAGGCCGGAGTCCAGCACGAAGAGGGCGAACGTCGGCGAATTTTCGACGGGCTCGCGTTGCAGCAGCGCACTGTAGAACGCCGCGCTGGCCTGGGGCTTTTCGACGTAGAAGAGGACATAGTTGGTGTCGGACATGAGGCGCTCCTGGTGGTTGATGCGCTCATGATAGGCAGGGGTACTGTCAGTTTTTGGCAGTAGTGTGCGTCAGGTTTTCCTGGATTCCTGATGGATCGCGCGCCACTCTTTCAGCAGGGCGTGACGGCGCCGGGGATAGCGGTCGCCGGCGGTCAACGCGGCGATGCGGTCGGTGCGGAAATGCCGGAAGTCCTGGCGCAGTTCGCACCACGCCATGACCAGCCGCACGCTGTCGAAAAAGCCCAGCGCGAAGGGCCAGATCACGCGGGCGGATTCTTGCCCCTTATCGTCGCGGTACTGGATTTCCAGTTTCCACTCGTTGCGGATCGCCTGGCGGATCAGGGCCACGTCGACCCGGTCGATGACCGCGCTGGCGCTGGGGGCGACCAGCAACGGAATAGCGTCCAGTTCGTCGCGCAGTTCCTGCGGCAGCACGGCGCCGATCTTGGCCAGCGCATTGCGGGCGGCAAGCCCCAGGCGCTCGTCGGAGCGGCCGGCCACCCAGCGCGTGCCCAGCACCAGGGCTTCGATCTCTTCCGTGCTGAACATCAGCGGCGGCAGCATGAAGCCGGGGCGCAGCACATAGCCCACGCCGGGCTCGCCCTCGATCTCGGCGCCCTGGCATTGCAGCGTGGCGATGTCGCGGTATAGCGTGCGCAGGCTGATGCCCATTTCGGCGGCCAGCCGGTGGCCGCTGACGGGCAGGCGGTGGCGGCGCAGGGTCTGGAGCAGCTCCAGCAGGCGTTCGGTGCGGGACATGGCGAAGGGAGGGAAGCAGATGGCCTAATGCTGCCATGAAATGGCAGTAATCGGTGAATCCGCTAACCCGTGAACCTGCCGACCGATAGACCCGTCAGCCGGCCGGCAACCGCATCAGCCAGTCGTGCACCCGCGCGGCCAGGTCCTGGCTGTTGCGGTCCATCATCAGCATGTGCGAATTGCCCGCGATGCCCAGATCGGGAAGGGACAGCACGGTGACGCAAGGGTAGCGCCGCGCGAAGTCCTGCACGCGCGCCCGCATCCGCGGCCAGCGCGGGTCGGTGTCCATGTTGTCGCCCATCACGATCAGCGTCGGGGTGCGGTAGTCGGCGTCGGGCGCAAGCTGGGGAATGCTGGCGGGCTCCAGCGCGACCACCGCGCGTACCTGGCCGGGGCGCGCGTGCGCCGCGCGGATGCCGAAGACGCCCGCTTGGGAATGGCAAACGACGATCATCCGCCCGACCCGGTCCAGCAGCGCCAGATAGCCTTGCAGGATGGCCGCGTCGGTATGGACCCAGCGCGGCACCATCTGGGCGGCCAGGCGGTCGAAAGCCGCTACCGGGAACTGGGTGTTCGGATAGGCGCTGTCGGGTCCCGGGCGCGTGCCCGGCTGGCCGATGCGGAACCGGGTGTAGCAGTCTTCCCGCGTTTGCACGATGGGCGCTTCGGGCCAGATCTCGGGCACCAGCGCATAGCCCGCGCGGCCCCGTTCCACCGCGTCGCACAGGTAGGCGTCCCAGCCGCGCCGCAGAAAGGCGTTCAGCCAGCCCTCACGGCCGTCCGGCGTGGTTTCCCAGGCCGCGCCCGTCATGCCGCCGCCATGCCAGAACGCCAGTGGCGGGCGGCCGCTGGCGGGTTCGGACAGGAAATATTGCGCGTACATCTGTTCGACGCGATACGTGCCGTTCGGATCCAGCGAGACGGGCTGGCCGCCTTCGGCCATGACGACCTGGCGGCACGGCAGGCCGGACAGCCGCGCGTCGTGGCCGCCGACGTGGAAAGACCCCATGTCGCGCAGACGGATCGGGGCCGCCTGGTCCGCCGCCATCACTCGGCCTTGATGTGGTTCGCCTGGATCACATCCTTCCAGCGTGCGGTTTCGGCGGCGACGAATTCGCCCAGCGCCTGGCGCGGCCCGGCGGCCGTCTCTACGCCCAGCTCGCGCATCTTTGCGGCGACTTCGGGTGCGGCCAGCGCATCGGTGAACGCGTCATGCAGCGTGGCCAGCGTGGCGTCCGGCGTGCGGGCCGGCGCCATGACGCCGAACCAGGGCGTGATCAGGAAGTCGGGCACGCCGCTTTCCGCAAAGGTCGGCACGTCCGGGATGGCGGGCGCCCGTTGGCGGCTGGCCACGGCCAGCGCGCGCAGCTTGCCCGCGCGGATGTTGGCCAGCGAGGCCGGCAGATTGTCGAAGTACATGTCGACCTGTCCACCCAGCAGGTCGGCGGCGACCTGGCCCGCGCCCTTGTAGGGGATATGCGCCAGATCGATGCCGGCGCGCTGCTTGAGCAGCTCGGTGGCCAGATGGGCCGAGCCCCCCACGCCGGACGAGGCCGAATTCAGCTTGCCGGGGTTGGCGCGCGCATAGGCCAGCAGCTCGGGCAGCGTCTTGGCCGGCACGTTGGGATTGACGACCAGCACGCTGGGCACGGTGCCCACCATGGCGACCGGCGCGAAATCCTTGACGATGTCGTACGGGGCGGGTTGATAGAGCGACGGTGCGACGGTGCAGCCGAACGCGCACATCAGCAGCGTGTAGCCGTCTGGCGCGGCGCGCGCCACCGCCTGCGCGCCGATATTGCCGCCCGCGCCCGCGCGGTTTTCCACGATCAGCGGCTGGCCCAGGCGGCGGGCCAGGTTTTCGCTCAGGATGCGTGCCAGGATGTCGGGCGTGCCGCCGGCGGGGAAGGGCACGACGAGCGTGATCGGGCGGGTGGGGAAGTCGGCAGCAATGGCGGGCTGGACGGCGCTAAGCGCCAGCACCGCGCCGGTCAATGCGGCGCCGGCGGCAATCCGCCAGCGGCGGGGGGCGGCCGCGCACCAGGGCGCGGCGATCAGGCGTAGGGGGCCCATTGAGGAAGTCTCCAGGTGTCGGGTGCGAAACGCCCGATCTGCCGGCGACTGTAGCCAAGCCGGGCCGCGCTGCCCAATGCCGGGCGCGCAAGCAGGCTATACCAAAATAGGCATAGGGCTTTCCATTCATATCCATGGCGCATAGCATGCGGGGATGAGCGACACCCAACCCTTGCCCTATCTGCGCCGGCTGGACATGAACCTGCTGCTGACGTTCGACGTGCTGATGCGCACGCGCAGCGCCACCGCCAGCTCGGCCCTGCTGCACAAGACGCAGCCCGCCATCAGCCGCGACCTGGCGCGGTTGCGCCACCGGCTGGAAGACCCGTTGCTGGTGGTGGTGAAAGGGCGCTTCATCCCGACCGAGCGGGCGCTGGAACTGCATGCGGCGGTGCACGACGCGCTGGCGCAGATCGAATCCGCGCTGCGCCCGCCCGAAGCGTTCGACCCTGCGCGCGCCAGCGGCGTGGTCAACATCGGCACCGGCGCGCACAGCGAAATCCTGCTGGCCGCACCCTTGCTGGAAAGGCTGCATCGCCTGGCGCCCGGCATCACGCTGCGCTTCCAGTCCGTGCATGGGGATTTCGTGCCCGACGACCTGGACGCCGAGCGGCTGGACATCGCCATCGGCCTGTTCGGCAAGGTGTCGGCGCGCTTTCACCGCGATACGCTGCTGCGCGACCGGCGCGTCTGCGTGGTGTCCGCGCGGCATCCGTGGGCCGGCCGCAAGGCGCTGACGCTGGCCGACCTGCCCGCCATCAAATGGTTCGCCTTTGCGCAGATGTACGGCCGGGAAACGAACTTCGACCGTGCGCTGAAGCCGGACGCCGCGCGGCTGGAATTTTCAGCCTATCTGTCGGGATTCGGCATTACGCCATATGTGTTGCTGGACACGGACTACGCCACCACCATGCCCGCCAGCGTGGCGCAGGCGCACAGCCGGCACTTTCCGCTGGCGACGCTGGAACTGCCCGCCCGTCTGCGCAAGATTGAGTTCGTGATGGTGTGGGCGCGCCGCCAGCACACGTCGCCGCAGCAGGCGTGGCTGCGCGACCAGATCCGGGAGGTGCTGCAGGAGCGCGCGGGCGCTCCTGCAGCGGGGCAGGCTTAGGAACCGGCCTTCTTGCCCGTTGCCACGTCGATCGCCGAGCCGTCTTCCAGGCTGACGCGGTAGATCTCGCGCACGACGTTGCCGGCGAAGCCGATTTCGACGATGGAGACGTCCTTGAACGTGGTGTTGATGCCGTCGGGCAGCACGGCATTGAACTTGTCGGACTCCTGCTTCATGGCGTCCTGCAGGCGGGTGTCGTAGATCGCCATGCTGTAGACCAGCGTGGTGTGGGGGTTGTGGGCGCGCACTTCTTTGCCGTCCTGCATGGTGTTGACGCCGCTGACGCCCAACGTCTTCACCAGGTCGCGGCCGGCGTCGCTCATCTTGGCGTAAACCGGGCCCGTCACGCGGGGCAGCGGGCCGTCGCGCAAGGGGGCCATCGCGGCGGTCGCCACGGTGTTGTAGCGCATCATGTCTTCGAAGCCCTGGCCGCTTTTGACGACGCCCAGGTCCAGCCACCACGGATGGCCGGCGCCTTTGGCGGCTTCGGTCGGGTAGAAGGTCTTCAGCGTGACCTGCAAGGGGGCGGGCGGCTTGGGCAGCGCGCGCAGCATGCGGGCGGGCGTTTCGGGGTCGGCGCTGTGGATGTGGACCACGGTGACGTGCGGCATGTTGGGCGTGTCGGCCTCGGCTTTCAGGCCCAGCGCCAGCAGGTCCTGCTTGAGCGTGCCGCTGATCTTGGCGTCCAGGACGGCGTTGACCTCCTGCGGCAGGCGGTACACCACGCCGTAGGTGGCCTTGTGGGCGCGGAACTCCGGTTTGTCCAGGGCGCTGTTGTCGATGGGGGCGGCGGCCTGGGCGGCGAACGAGGAGGCGAACAGGCCGAGGGCGGCCAGGTGGATTGCACGTTTGATCATGGGGTATCCCTTGTCGTTGTTGACGTGACCCGCGAGAGTCATCCGCAGTGTGGCCACTGCGGATGTACGGGGTATTGCACCAGTCGAAAGAATCCCGATACCAGTCCCCACTTGGCCGATAGGTGGCGGCGGCGGCCGGTATCCGCCCGGGCCCCGCGTGCCGTCCTGGCGGCTAGACCAGGAAGACGATGGCCACGATGGCGATGCCCAACACCAGGTTCACGCCCACCCAGCGGCGGATGCCCGCCATGGCCTGGCCGCCCTTCGGCCAGTCGGACGCCGCGACGGCGGCGGACAGGCGCTTGTAGAGCGCAAAGCGGATATGGCCGAAGATCGCCATCATCACGATGCCGCCAGCGGCCATCAGCGTCCAGCTCAGCGGCATGAAGAAGGCGCCGCCCGTGCGCACGGCCTGGCTGGCCTCCTGGCCGATCATCGACATGCCCGTCAGCAGGATCAGCACGATCGCCGCCAGCACGGCGTTCAGAAAGGGCCCCAGCACTGACGCCATCAGCTTCAGGCGCACCGGCGGTTCCAACTGCGCGGCCGCCGGCCGCAGGAAACAGTGGGCGAACAGCATGCCGCCGACCCACAGGATCACGGCGATCACATGGATGAACTTCAAGACGCTATAGAACATGGGGGCAGCCTGCAAAGGAAGGGCCGCGGAGTGCGGCCCGGTCTGTCCCCATCATATCGCCGCAAGATAATCTTGCGCGGGCTTGACCAGAATCATAGTTTTGCATTTAGAATGAGATTGATTTCTATTTGTACATAGAGTTTCTGGGAGCCCCCCGTGCCGAACCCTGTGCTCGCTTCTGGCGACGCCGTCCAACTTTTGTACCGCACTCATCATGGATGGCTGCACAACTGGTTGCGCGCGAAATTGGGCAATACCTTCGATGCCGCCGATCTGGCCCAGGACACGTTCGTGCGGGTGCTGCGCCACCGCCACGAATTGGACGCCCTGCGCGAACCGCGCGCGTACTTGACCACGATCGCCAAGCGCCTGCTGCTGAATCACCATCGGCGCCGCTCGGTTGAAGACGCGTACCTGGAAGCGCTGGCGCTGATGCCGGAAGCGGTCGCGCCATCGGCGGAGCATCGCCTGATCATCCTGGAAACGCTGCAAGAGATCGACGAAATGCTGTCCGGCTTGACCCTGCCCGCGCGCCAGGCGTTCCTGATGGCGCAGCTGGAAGGGCTGAGCCACGGTGAAATCGCCGAACGGCTGAACGTATCGCTGCGGTCCGTGCACCGCTATATCGCCCGCGGGTTCGAACAATGCATCATGGCGGTGGCGTGAGCGCGCCGGTAGGCGAACTGCCCGCCGTCGAGCGCAATGTGGCGCGCGAGGCGGCGCGCTGGTTGCTGCGGCTGAGCTCGGGCCGCGCGACCGACGCCGACGTGCACGCCTGTGACCAATGGCGCGCCAGCAAGGCCGAACATGAACACGCCTGGCAGCGCGCGCAGCGCGTGAACCAGCGCTTTGGCCTGATCCCCGCGGCACTCGGCATGGCGACCCTGAACCGGCCCCCACTGCGGCAGCGCCGGGCGGCGCTGAAGGCGATGGTGGCGCTGATGGTGGCCGGACCCGTCGGCTGGGCGGCATGGCGCGCCGATCCCCTGGACTGGACCGCGGACTATCGAAGCGGGGCCGGCGAGCGGCGCACCGTGACGCTGGCCGACGGCTCGTCCCTGCAACTGAATACCGCCAGCGCGGTGGACGTGGCATTCAACGCGACGACGCGCCTTGTGCGCCTGCGCTCGGGCGAGATTGCCGTGCATGCGCTGGCGGACACCTCGCCCCTCCCCCGGCCGTTCGTGGTCCGCACAAGCCTGGGCGATATCGAGGCGATGCCGTCGCGTTTCTGCGTGCGCCAGGAAGGCGGGCAATGCCAGGTCAGCGTGCAGGAAGGGCAGGTCCGTGTCAGCAGTGGCGCGCATCCCGGCCGGATGCTTCGCCTTGCGGCCGGCGAGCAAGGCCAGTTGACGGAGGATGGCGTGTCCGCGCCGTCGGCCGCCGACCCGCATGCCGGCGACTGGATGCGCGGCGTGCTGTACGCCAGCGCGTTGCGCCTGGATGCGTTCGCTTCCGAGCTGGGGCGGTACCGCCCGGGCGTGCTGCGTTGCGACCCGGCCATCGCGCATCTGCGCATCTCGGGCGCCTTCCAGTTGAACGATACCGATGCGGTACTGGCCGCCCTGCCGGCCACGCTGCCGGTACAGGTCCGCTACCGCACCGCGTACTGGGTGACGATCGGGCCGAGGGACGCGGCGGCTTGATTTTTCGTTGTTACAAAGTACCGGCGCCCAAGCTGTCCGATTCGCGATTCACGAGGGTCATGGTCTGTATAGGCAAACGAATGCCGATACCCGTTGGATCGAAAGGACGACCATGGCTTATCTCCTCGCCGGCCGCGCAAGCGGCTCCCGAACTGCTCCGGACGCGCAGGTCCGGCTGACCCGCCTGACCTGCGCCGTCCACGCTGCCTTGGCGTTCGCCGCCGTCGCGGGCGCCGCCTTGCCGATGGCCGCTGCCCAGGCGCAGGCCACGGCGCAAGCCACGGCGCAAGCCTCGGGGCAAACCGCCGCGCACAACTATCGCATTCCGGCGGGCTCCCTGGCCGACGCGCTGCCGCGTTTTGCCGACAGCGCCGGCGTGACCGTGCTGTTCGACGGCGCCCTGGTAGGCCAGCGCCGCACGGGCGGGCTGGACGGCGCGTATTCCGTGCATGAAGGCTTTGCCCGTCTGCTGGCCGGCAGCGGCCTGGCCGCGCTGGAGCGCAGCGGCGGGGTGTTCGTGCTGATCGCCGCGCCGCAGCCCGGCGTGACGCTGCTGACCCCGGTCAAGGTGGAAGGCGAGGGCGCCGCCGTGACGCCCGCTTGGGAAACCAGCACCGACCGCAAGAAGCTGGACGATCTTCAGATCAAGAACTGGAGCGACCTGGGCAAGCGCGCCGAAGCGGGCGTGACCTTCAACCGCACGACCAACAGCATCAACATCCGTGGCCTGGACCAGGACCGCGTGCTGACGCGCGTGGACGGCATCCGCCTGCCATGGCTGGACGATGGCGCGCGCGGCGTGAAGGGCGGCCTGGAGTCCGTGGACTTCAACAGCCTCTCGCGGTTGGACATCGTGCGCGGCGCGGATGCGAGCGCCGGCGGCTCCGGCGCCATTTCCGCGATCGCGGACCTGCATACCCTGGATCCGTCCGATTTGCTGACGGACGGCAAGACCTTCGGCGCGCTGGCCAAGACGGACTACGATTCCGCCGACGCCAGCTGGGGCGCCAACGCCGCGCTGGCGGGTCAGATCCACAGCAACACGTTCTGGCTGGTGCAAGCGGGCGTGCGCAACGGCCACGACATGGACAACCGCGGCGACGTCGGCGGCTACGGTCCCAAGCGCAGCCAGCCCAGCCCCGAAGACTACGACCAGCAAAGCTTCCTGATGAAGCTGCAGCAGCGCGTCGAAGGCGGGCACCGGTTCGGCCTGACGGGCGAATACTTCAAGCGCAAGTCCGACATCGACAACATGTACGAGCAGGGCGCGGGCACCAGCTACCTGTATGGCAAAAACAGCACGAAGAAGGAAACCGAGCGCGAGCGCGTGTCGTTCGACTACTCCTACAAGGCGCCGGGCGAAGGCAGCCTGATCGACACCGCCACCGCCATCGTCTATTGGCAGCGGGTGCGGCTGGACAACGCGCTGGACGGCGTGCGCAGCGTGGATGCCCGCGCGGGCATCATCCCCGGCGACCCTTTCCGCTATGGCTTTCCCAGCGGTCCCTATGGACGCAGCAACTCCATCCAGCAGACGTTGTTTGGTGTGAACGGCGAACTGACCAAGCGGCTGGGCGGCGAGTCCGTGTCGCAGTTGTGGACGGTGGGCGGCGAGTGGTACGGCAACAAGACCGAGCAGAACTCCAGCGGCTACGACAATTGCCCCGTGGTGCGCCCGGGCACGCCCGCGCCGTTCGGCCCGCGTGCGTGCGACATGCTGCACACGAACCAGGCCGACGTGCCGCAATCCAAGGGCAACCAGTGGGCCTTGTGGGTGCAGGACGAATTCAGTTTCGCCGACGGCCGCTACACCGTCATGCCGGCGCTGCGCTACGACCACTACGAGCAAAAGCCGCAATCCACCGCCCGCTACGACAGCAATCCCAACGCGGGCGCCTTGCCGCCGTCCAACAGCGGCAGCCGCTTCTCGCCCAAACTGCTGGGCACGTGGAAGGCGATGGAGCAACTGAGCGTCTACGCCCAGTACGCCTACGGCTTCAAGGCGCCCAGCGCCAGCCAGCTCTACACCAACTACGGCGGCCCGGGAACCTATCTGCGCGTGGGCAATCCCTATCTGAAGCCCGAAACCAGCAAGGGATGGGAATTGGGCGCCAAGATGGGCAGCGACGACCTGGGCGGTGCGGTATCGTTGTTTGATAATCGTTATCAGAACTTTATTGATGCCAATCAGCCGTTGGACCCGAATTCGCCGCAGTGGCAGCCGGGTTGGACCGGGCAGTATCCGTTGGGCATCACGGGCAACGTGAACCGCGCCAAGGTCCGCATCTACGGTGCCGAGGCCAGCGCGCATTGGAAGTTTGCGCCGGGCTGGCGCACGTGGGGCTCGGTGGCATGGACCGTGGGCAAGGATGAAGGCACGGGGCAGTACCTGAATTCGGTGGCGCCGCTCAAGGCCATTCTGGGTGTGGGCTACGGCCGCGACGTATGGGGGGTGGACGCCATGCTGACGACCGCGCTCAAGCGCGACAAAGTCGAATACCCCGCCGGCCCGCCGGCGGCGGCCAATGCCGACTTCCAGGCGCCGGGCTACGGCGTGGTGGATCTGATGGGCTATTGGCGCCCGGCGGCGGTGAAGGGGCTGCAAGTGCAGGCTGGCGTGTTCAACCTGTTCGACAAGAAGTACTGGGAGGCCATCAACGTGCCGACTGCGGGCTCCCTGGCGCTGCCGCGCACGGTGGATTGGTATACGGAACCGGGCCGCAGCGTGCGCGTATCGCTGACGTACCAGTATTGATTTCACGCCGCCGCCGCCCGCATGCGGGGGCGGCAGCAGTTTTTCAAGAATGCTTTGCTCCGGCCGGAGGGCCTACGATGACGAATCAAGATTTCAACACCCGCGCTGAAGCGCTGCGCGCCCGCAACGATGCGTTGGCGGCGTCGCAACCCGGGCTGCGCGCCCGTAATCTCGCCCAGGCGCTGGGCGTGTCCGAAGCGGAATGGGTCGCTGCTGGCTGTGGGGGCGTGAAGGCGACCGCGCTGCACGGCACGCCGCAAGCCATCTTCCGCGAATTCGGCACGCTGGGCGAAGTGATGGCGCTGACGCGCAACGACTGGTGCGTGCACGAGCGCCACGGCGCCTACCTGGACATCCAGGCCGACGGCCCGGTGGGCCTGGTGTTGGGGCCGGACATCGACCTGCGCGTGTTCTTCTCGGCCTGGAAGTCCGCCTGGGCAGTCGAGCAGGACGGCCGCCACAGCCTGCAATTCTTCGACGGCGCCGGCGTGGCCGTGCACAAGGTCTATCGCACCGACGCCACGGACGCGGCCGCCTACGACGCGCTGGTCGCCAAGTTCGCGGGCGAATCGCAATGGCCGGAAACCACGGCCTATGCCGCCGCCACCGATGCCGAACAGGTGGAAGACGCCGCCGGCTGGCGCGAGGCCTGGCTGGGCATGAAAGACACGCACGAATTCTTCCCGCTGCTGCGCAAGTTCAAGGTGTCGCGCCTGGCCGCGCTGGCCGCCGCCGGTGAAGACCTGGCCCAGCCCGTGCCCGCGGAATCCGTCGAACGCATGCTGCAATCGGCGGCGGAATCGGGCCTGTCGATCATGTGCTTCGTGGGCAACCGCGGCATGATCCAGATCCATAGCGGCCCGGTGCAGCAACTGCGCCGCACCGGCCCCTGGTACAACGTGCTGGACCCGAAGTTCAACCTGCACCTGGACACCACGGCCATCGCGTCGGCCTGGGTTGTGAACAAGCCCACGTCCGACGGCTGGGTGACGTCGCTGGAGGTCTATGCGGCCAACGGCGACCTGATCGTGCAGTTCTTCGGCGAACGCAAGCCGGGCAAGCCGGAGCTGACCGGCTGGCGCGAATTGATGATCAGCTTGTGCGGCGCGCCTTTGGCCGCCTGAGGATCCGTTGATGAAAAAGTGGCTGGCAATTGCGTTGGGCTGGGTCATGGCGGCAGGGGTTCATGCCGCCGAACCCAGCCGGGTGGTGACCCTGGGGGGCAGCGTGACGGAAATCGTCTACGGCCTGGGGCAGGGCGACCGGCTGGTGGGCGACGACTTGTCCAGCCTGTATCCGGAAGCCGCTACCAAGCTGCCGCGCGTGGGCTACTACCGCGCCGTGCCGGTGGAGGGCGTGCTGTCGCTGAAGCCCGACCTGGTGCTGGCTTCGGAGCAGGCCGGGCCGCCGGACGCGCTCAAGCGTCTGGCGAGCGTGGGCGTGCGGGTAGTGACGGTGTCGGATGCGCCTTCGGTGGATTCGCTGAAATCGCGCATCCGCGGCGTGGCCGACGCGCTGGGCGTGGCGCCGGCCGGCGAACGCATGGTGGAGGACGTCACGCGTGAACTTGCCCGCGCCGAGGCGCTGCCCGCCACGCGGGCCCGGGCGCTGCTGCTCATCAACCGGACCGGATCGCCGCAAGGCGCGGGCCGCGACACCGCCGCCAACGAAGTCATGCATCTGGCCGGCCTGGTCAACGTGCTGCACGACCAGCAAGGCTACAAACCGCTGTCGGCCGAAGCCGTCGGCGCACTGGCGCCCGACCTGATCGTGGTGACGCAGGCGTCGCTGGAGGCGGGCGGCGGCATGGAGGCCTTCCTGCGCCTGCCGGGCATCGCCGCCACGCAGGCGGCGGCCAAGCGCCGGGTGGTCGTGATGGACGACCTGCTGATTCTGGGCATGGGGCCGCGCCTGCCGCTGGCGCTGACCGAACTGAAAAAGGAGGTCGCGGATGTCATGGCGCGTTAGCGCGCCATTGGCATTGGGCCTTTTGACCGCAGCCTTGATGTTGGCGGCGCTGGCTGCCGCCGCCAATGGCGCGGTGGCGATCCCGCTGCGCGAACTGCCTTCGCTGCTGTGGGGGCCGTCCTCGCCGGAAAACGCGCTGTGGCGCAACGTGCTGATCGACATCCGTCTGCCGCGCGTGCTGTTCGCGATGGTGACGGGGGCGGGCCTGGCGATATCGGGCGCCGCCATGCAGGCGCTGTTCCGCAATCCGCTGGCCGAACCGGGCCTGATCGGCATTTCGGCGGGCGGCGCGCTGGGGGCGGTTGCTGCCATCGTGCTGCTGTCGGGCGGGTTCTGGGTGACGGCGCCCGCGGCGTTCATCGGCAGCCTGCTGGCGACGCTGTGCGCCTACGCGGTCGGCCGCCGGGTGCCCGGCGTGGCCGGCCTGCTGCTGGCTGGCGTGGCCATCACCGCGATGGCGTTCAGCCTGATCGGCCTGCTGACGTTCATCGCCACCGATGCGCAACTGCGCGATCTGACCTTCTGGAACATGGGCAGCCTGGGCGGGGCCAGCTGGAAGCTGCTGGCGTTCCTGGGCCCCTGGGTGCTGCTTGTCAGCGCGTGGCTCGTCAGCCAGTGGCGCGTCATGAACGCGTTGCTGCTGGGCGAACGTGAGGCCCAGCACCTGGGCTATGCGCTCAAACGCGTGCGCGCCAAGCTGGTGCTGGCCAGCGCGCTGATCGTCGGCCCGCTGGTGGCCGCCACAGGCACCATCGTTTTCGTCGGGCTGGTCGTGCCGCATCTGGTGCGCATGACGCTCGGCGCCAACCACCGCTGGCTGCTGCCCGCCACCGTCATCGCGGGCGCGTTGGCGCTGGTGCTGGCGGATTGGGCGGCCCGCACGGTCGTCGTGCCGGCGGAATTGCCCATCGGACTGGTGACGGGCCTGGTGGGCGGGCCGTTCTTCCTGTGGCTGCTGGCGCGCGGAAGGAGAATCGGATGACGCTTGCCGCTCACAACCTGACGCTGTCCCGCGGGGGCGCGCGCATCCTGACCGACGTGTCGCTGGAGGTCCGTCCGGGCGAAGTCGTGGGCCTGCTGGGCGCCAACGGCGCCGGCAAGTCGACTTTGCTGGGCGCGTTGGCGGCCGAACTGGCGCCGGATGCCGGCCAGGCGCGTCTGGACGACACCGCGCTTGCCGCCATGCCGCACCGGCAGCAGGCGCGGCGTCGCGCCGTGCTGCCGCAAAAACCCGGATTGACCTTCGATCTGGACGTGCGCGAAGTGGTCGCCATGGGCGCCTACCCGTTTCCGGAGCTGCCGCCTGCCCTGGTGGACGTGCTGGTGACGCAGGCGCTGGACCTGGCCGACGTGGCGCATCTGGGCGGGCGCCGCTACCCCGAACTGTCCGGCGGCGAACAGCAGCGCGTGCAGTTCGCGCGGGTGCTGGTGCAATGCCACGCGGGGCGGGGGCCTGACGAAGCGCGCTACCTGCTGCTGGACGAGCCCACGGCCAGCCTGGACCCCAAGCATCAGGGCGACCTGCTGCGCCGCGCCTGGGAACTGGCGCACGCCGGCAATACAGGCGTACTGGTGATCCTGCACGACATGAACCTGGCCGCCCGCTGGTGCGACCGCCTGCTGCTGCTGAGCGGCGGGTGCGGCATCGCGGTGGGCACGCCCGCGCAGGTACTGACGCCGGCCAACCTGTGTCTGGCTTACGGCATCGATGCGCAGGTGATTCCGCACCCGTTGCAGCCGGAGCGGCTGCTCGTGTTGACGGGGTGAGGGGACAGGGGCCGCCGGGCCGGTAAAATAGGCGATACCTATGGTTTCGCCTATTTCACTCATCACTCAACAGGACCCGTGTCATGCCTACTTTTGACGTCGTCTCCGAAGTCGACAAACACGAACTCACCAACGCCATCGACCAGGCCAACCGCGAATTGTCCACCCGTTTCGACTTCAAAGGCAGCGATGCCAAGTTCGAACTGGAAGGCTTCGTCGTCACCCAGGTCGCGTCCAGCGCGTTCCAGCTCAAGCAGATGCTCGACATCCTGCGCGGCCGCCTGTCGGCCCGCGGCATCGACGTGCGTTGCCTGGACGTGGCCGATCCCTTGGAAAACCTGGGCGGCGCGCGCCAGAAGGTCACCATCAAGCAAGGCATCGAACAGCCGGTGGCCAAGAAGCTGATCGCCGCCATCAAGAACGCCAAGCTCAAGGTGGAATCCCAGATCAACGGCGACAAGCTGCGCATCACCGGCAAGAAGCGCGACGATCTGCAAACCGCCATCGCGCTGCTGAAGAAGACCGACGTCGACCTGCCCCTGCAGTTCGAGAACTTCCGCGATTGACGCCGCCGGCTCATGGGTCATTCCACGGAGCTGCAACTTGTCGTTGAACTCGCGCGGGCCGGCGGCATGTCGGCCGCCGCGCGGGAACTGGATGTCACGCCGGCCGCCGTCAGCAAGCGGCTGGCGCAAATCGAAGCGCGCCTGGGCGTGCGCCTGTTCAACCGCAGCACGCGGCGCCTGAGCCTCACGGCCGAAGGCGAGGTCTACCTGGAAAGCGCCCGCCGCATTCTGGGCGAGATCGAAGACCTGGACGAACTGATCGCCAGCCGCCAGGCCAGCCCCCGCGGCCTGTTGAAGGTCAACGCGCCGCTGGGCTTCGGCCGCAGCTACATCGCGCCGGCCATCGCGGAATTCGCCGCGAAGTATCCCGAGGTATCGCTGCAATTGCAGCTGACGGACAGTCCCGCCGATTTCGTGCAGGACGCGTTCGACGTCGCCGTGCGCTTCGGCGACCTGCCCGATACCCGCCTGATCGCCCGCAAGATCGCACCCAACCGGCGGCTGGTCTGCGCGTCTCCGGCGTATCTGAAAGCGCACGGCACGCCGGCCACGCCGCATGACCTGGCGCGGCATCAATGCATCGTGCTGCGGCAGAACGAGGCGGCCTACGGCTTATGGCGTTTCACCAAGGGCCGCCGCAGCGAAACCGTGAAGGTGCGCGGCAATCTCAGCAGCAACGACGGCGAAGTGACGCTGACCTGGGGCCTGGCGGGGCTGGGCATCCTGCAACGCGCGGAATGGGACCTGGCCCGCTACCTGCGCAGCGGCCGGCTGGTGCGCGTGCTGGAAGACTACGCCTTGCCGCAAGCGGACATCTACGCGGTGTTTCCGGAACGGCATCACCTGTCGGCCAAAGTCCGCGTGTTCGTGGATTTCCTGGTGGGATATTTCCAGAAAGGGTCGGACAGTACCTGGTGACGCGCCAAGGCTAATCGGCAATGTTGAGGGAAGGCGACGGGCTGGAGTAAATTTCGACGCTTGACCTTCAAATTCCAGGAACCGTCATGACGACACGAGAACGGCGCCGGAGCGCATGTCGGCGGGAAAGATCGGCAAGCTCAACCTCAATCTGCTGCCTGCGGCGTTCTGCCAGGACGCACGTATCCTTGAGCAGTTCGAGTCGGCGCGGGCGGCGTTCTACGCCGAGACCGATTGGGCGTTGGACATCAGCGCCGCTCGTGACCCATAGCGTGCAGCGGGGCTTCGACGAGTCAGGCCATCAGACGCTGCTGTTGACCGCGTCGCTGGCCGCGCCCAAAGCGCGGCGCGACGCAGAGAACGGCGCCATCGCCGAGCTTCGGACGCTGGGTTTCCTGGAAGACTGAAACCCGTAAGGCGCGTCAGACGGCTGCCGCCGCCGTCAGGTGCTCGTACAGGATCACGGAGCCGATCCCGATCAGCGCGATCCCGCCCAGCACCTCGGCCCGTTTGCCGGCCACGCTGCCCAACGCGCGGCCCAGCATCACGCCGATCGTCACCATCAACGTCGTGGCAAGACCGATCGCAATGGCCGCCACGGCGATGTTCACGTCGACGAACGCCAGGCCCACGCCCACGGCCATCGCGTCGATGCTGGTGGCGAACCCGGTCGCGGCCAGCAGCCAGAAGGAATGGCGGACGACGGGCGCGGCGTCTTCGTCCTCGTCCTGGAAGGCGTTGCGGATCATCAGCACCCCGAGAATACAGAGCATCGAGAACGCGATCCAATGGTCCCAATCGGCCACGAACTTGGCCGCGACGGAACCAAGCCCCCAGCCGATCACAGGCGTGATCCCTTCGATCACGCCGAAGATGATCCCGGTGCGCAGCGCTTCCGGCAGGCGGGGCTTGTGCAGGGCGGCGCCTTTGCTGATGGCGGCCGCGAACGCGTCCGTCGACATGGCGAACGCGAGGACGATGATGGAGATGGCATTCATGGAGAAGGGGGTCCAACTGGGCGAGAACGGCACAGACCCTCCACACCGCCCAGCGTCGTGTGAAAAGTCCGTGGTCTCGCCAAGCGCAAATGCCGCTTACGCCATGGCCGGCTAGGGCCAAGAATGTTGACGTAAGCCCTTTCAGACCGCGCTGAAAGGAGGCTACTCCCCAAAGAGAAGACGAAGTCTAGCAGAGCTGTCCGATCGGAGTGTGACAACCCAGGGTCTGTGCGGGTTCTCTTCCCAGCATGCGCTGATATCATGGCCTTGCGTCGCGGCCATGCTCGGCGAATCCAAGGAGAGGCACGTATGTTGAAGAAACTGCTGTCACTGGTGTTGGGGTTGGCGTTGCTGGGCGGAACCGGCGCCGCCTTGGCGGCCGACAAGGTCGTCTACCACGTCAACGATTCGGCCTCGCAGGCGCTGTCGGCATTGCGCAACATGCGCAATCAGCTGGATACCGCGCCCGAAACGTCCATCAAGCTGGTGGCGCACGCCGATGGCGTCGACTTCCTGATGACGAACTACAAGGACGCCGCCCAGGTCGGACCGCTGATCTCGGCGCTGGCCGCGCGCGGCGTGGCCTTCGAGGTCTGCGAGATCACGCTGAAGAACCGCAATCTTCCCAAGGACGCGTTCGTGATGGAAGCGGACTTCACGCCGTCAGGCGTGGTCCGCATCACTCGCCTGCAACACGAAGGCTACGCCTACATCAAGCCCTGATTGCCGGCCACGCCCTTGACCACGGGTTGGTTGGGGCGCACTTGCGCGATGGTCTTGCGGTCGCGCAGATAGGTCGCCACCACGTCCCATACCGGTTCGCCCTGCGCGCCTTCCGCCACGGGCGCCCAGCCTGCCACCTTGTACTGCTTGTCTGCCTGGATCGGCGCGTCGCCCAGGCGCATGTCGCTGATCCGCGCGCCGGCGGCACCGGCCGGGTCGATCGAATATTGCAGCCCGCCCACGCGCACCATGTCGCCGCCTTGCTGGTAATACGGGTCGGGGTTGAACAGGTTGTCCGCCACGTCTTCCAGGATGGTCTTCAGCGTGGCGCCGCTCATTTGCGTGACGGTAGTGTGCGGATACGTGATGGCGGTCTGGTCCAGCACATGTTCCATCGTGATGGTCTGCCCCGGCAGCAGGCTGGTGCCCCAGCGGAAGCCGGGCGAGAAGGCGATCTCGGCGCCCTTGACCTGCATCAGCGCGTCCAGGATCACCTGGTCGAAGGTGCCGTTGAAATTGCCGCGCCGATACAGGGTGTCGCTGGTGGTGGCCAGCGGCAGGGCCAACTGCTGCGCGTAGGGCGCGCGGACACGCTCCACCAGGGCCTCCATGGCGGGATCGGCGGGCAGGTAGCGGGCGAACACGGGCATCAGCGTGTAACGGAAGTCAGCCACGCGGCCGTCCTTCACGGAAAAGTCCAGCACGCCCAGGAACTTGCCGTTGCTGCCGGCATTGGTGACCAGCGTCTTGCCGCCCGCGTTCGACACCGCCACGGGCGCGGGCACGCCATCATGCGTATGCCCGCCCAGGATCGCGTCCAGCCCCCGCACGCGCGACGCCAGTTTCAGGTCGACGTCCATGCCGTTGTGCGACAGCAGCACCACCACGCTGGCGCCTTTACCGCGCACCTCGTCGATCGTCTCCTGCAGCCGTTGCTCCTGGATACCGAAGGTCCAGTCCGGCACCATGTAGCGCGGATTGGCGATGGGCGTATAGGGAAAGGCCTGGCCGATCACGGCGACCGATACGCCATTCATGTCGCGCAGCGAGTAGGGCGCGAACACCGCGTCGCCGAAGTCGCTGGTCTCGACGTTCTGCGCCAGGAAATCGACCTTTCCCTTCAGGTCTTTCTCAAGCACTTCCTGTACGCGTTCAGCGCCCAGCGTGAACTCCCAATGCGCCGTCATCATGTCCACGCCCAGCAGCAGGCAGGCGTCCACCATGTCTTGCCCACGGGTCCAGAGCGCTGTGCCGGAGCCCTGCCAGGTGTCGCCGCCGTCCAGCAGCAGGGCGCCCGGCCGCGACGCCTTGATCCGTTTGATCAGCGTGGCCAGGTGGGCAAAGCCGCCGACCTTTCCGTATTGCTGCGCGGCCTGGGCGAAGTCCAGGCAGGTGAAGGCGTAGGCCTGGGCCGAGCCGGGGGCGATGCCATAGGCGTTCAGCAGATGTTCGCCAACCAGGTGCGGCGCGCGGCCCGAGGCCTGGCCGAGCCCCAGGTTGACGCTGGGCTCGCGAAAGTACATCGGCAGAAGCTGCGCGTGGCAATCGGTGAAATGCAGGAAATGCACATTGCCGAAGGCGGGCGCGTCATAGAAGGCCTGCGCGGCCTGGGCGGCGGCGCGCGGGCTGTGCGACAAGCCCATGCCGCCGGCGGAAGCCGCCGCCAGCATCTGAAGGAACTCGCGTCGATTGATCATCGGTCCAACCGTAAAAGGGGAAGGGATGCGCTCAGGAGCGCGGCGGGGCGTGGCGCATCAGTTCAAGCACGTCTTCCTCGAACATCTCGCCGGGGATGTCCTCGACCAGCTTGCCGTTCGCGTCCAGCACGAATATTTCGGGAATGACGCGGCGCTTGCCGAACACGGCGCGCAGAGCCTCGTTGTCCATGACGACGCCGAAGGTGTAGCCATGCTTGGCGATATAGTCGCGCGCGGCTTGCTCGTCGCGGTCGATGCTGACCGTGAGGATGCGCAAGCCCTTGTCGCGCGCCGCCTCGGTCAGCTTCTGCAGGTGCGGGTTCTGGCGCGCGCAATACGGGCACCACGACGCCCAGTACTCGATCACCAGGGGCTTTCCGGCGAAATCGGCCGCCGACAGCCGGGTGCCGTCCAGCAACTGCACGTCCGGCATCACGACCTTGTCGCCCACCTTGGGCGGCGCCTGCGCCTGGGCGGCCGCGGCCGCCAGCACGCCCGCGGCCAGCAGCAAGCGGCCCACTTTGGAAACGGCGTTCATGCATCCTCCCTGCGGGGTTGGTTCAGGGCTTGGCCTGGTCGTCGTTGACGGCGGATTGCGGATCCAGCAGCAACGCCATCACGTCCTTGAGCTGCTGTTCCGTCAGGATGCCGGCCGCGCCGAAGCGCGGCATGTTGGAACACGGCATGGTGGCGTGCGAGTCGTAGATCTTGGCCCAGGTGTAGGCGACCATATCGCGGCTATTGCCGCGCAGCTTGCCGTACTGGTAGAGCGATGGGCCGATGTTGCCGTATGAGATTTCGGACTTGGTCATCTGATGGCAGGCGTAGCAGTTGCCGCCGTTGATGGTCTTGGCCGTGTCCGAAAACTGCAGCCCGCGTCCGTTCTGCGCGACTTTTTCGCCCTGCCGCCAATCGCCGATGTAGTTGCCGTCGGCGGGAGGCTTGACGTTCGCCGCGGCCTCCTGCGTGATCTTCATGGCGGTCTCTGCGGGCATCTCGCCGCCCGCCTCGGCCATGGAACAGGCGCGCTGCATCGGCGACTGGTCGATTCGGTCCAGCTTGGCCATGCCGCGTTCAACGAAAGAGCCCTTCAGCTCCGCCACCAGGGCCTCGTGGTCGGCGGCCGCCTTCGCCGGTTGAACGGGCGGCGCCGGCTGCTGCGCCGAGGCGTTGGCTGCCAGCAGCAGGCCCAAGGCCGCCAGGCCGGGCCAGGTCGTGCGTATCTTGCGCATGATTCCCCCTTTACCGCTTGATGGCCGGGGCCATCATCTGGCCGCCGTTGGCGTTGACACCCAGGAACACCGTCAGGTCCACCGACGCGTCCGAACCGTACTTCAGCAGCGGCATGCGCTGTTGGCGGAAGCAATCCTGCAAGCGCCACTGCATGGACCGCAACGCGCCTTGCGACACGCGATAAGCCGGCCAGCTGGCAAACGCCGCGCGCGCCGGCTCCTGCTTGGTCAGGTTGGGCAGGTCTTGTAGCCGGATCCGCTTGTTGTCGCCGGTATGACAGGACGCACAGGAAAAGTCGTAGGGCCCGCCGCGGTAGTAGAAGATGTCGCGGCCACGCGCGTAGGCCGCCTTTTCCTTGGGATGCGTCTGCGGCACGGAGATCGGCATGCCGCGCGACAGGCCCGCGACGTAGGCCACCAGCGCCTCGATGTCGGTGGAGTACTGCCCGTCGCCCGAGAAGGGTTTTTTCGTGACGTCGGCGGCGTCCATGCCTTGCAGCTGCACCATGCAATAGACCAGGCGGCTCTCCAGGTCCATGACGCGTCCGGCGTCATCGAAGTGGCGCGGCAATTGGGCATAGGCGCCTTTGACCACGCCAGCGCCCAGGCCCAGGTCGCACTTTTCCAGCGACGCCTGCTTGGGGCCGCGGCTTTCTTTCCACAAGTCTTCGCCGGTCATCTCGATGAGCTCGGCCGGATTCCCGTCGGCCAGCATCTCGCGGTATTGGGCGATGCCCTGCGCGGTGTCCTGCTCGGTCGCGGCGCCTGCCGGCTGCGCCCCGGCCAGCGCGAAGCCGGCCAGCGCGCATGCGGCAACCATGCGTTTCCTATCCATGTATGTCTCCTCACGCGGTTGCCCTGCCGGCCGTCGTGGCCGGCGGGCGTTTATTGTTCGTCCGCCTTCACCCACACATCGGGAACGCTAGGTCACCGTGGTCACGTCCGTCCGGGTCGCGCCCTCGCTGTCCGTCCACGTGACGCTGACCTTGTCCCCCTTGGCGCCGCCCTTGAACTTGAAGGACAGGAACGGGTCGCGCGACACCGCCGGCCCCCATTGCGCTTGAAGCACCACCTTGTCGCCGTTCTTCACCGTGACGTCCTGGATGAAGTGCGCCGGCACCACCTTGCCCTCGGCGTCCTTGCGTTGCCCGGTTTCCATGATGTGGCTCATCAGGACCTTCACTTCGATCGCGCCGTCCTTCTCGGCGGCGCGGATCCGCATTGGCCTTGCTTCCATGTGCTGTCTCCTTGATGGTTCGTCGCCCGTGCGCCGTTCAGCCGCCGCAGCCGCCCAGGGTCACTTTGATTTCCTTATGCGCCGTGTAGTACTTGCCGTCGGCCTTGACCAGGGCATAGACGTCCGAGGTTTGGCCCATCTTCACGCGCGTCGCCACTTCGGGTTCGGTGCCCGCGGGCAGTGTGAAACTGGCGGCCAGCGCGTTCGGGTTCTTGGTGACCAGGATCGAAATCTGCTCGGTGTTGGGCAGCTTGCTGACGGCGCCCACCGGCACGACCGCGCCGTTCTCGGCGATGTCGGGGGCCAGCAGCGTGATCTGGTCGCTGGGCACTGCCTCGCCGCCGCCCAAGGCCTTGATCACGTCCTGCATGCTCTTGGCGTCGAAGGCTTGCTTGTTCCAGTCCGCCTGCACCGCCCAGGCCTGGCTGGGCCGCAGCAGGCCTGCTGCGACAGCCAGGCTGAGCACGGTGCCCAGGCCGACCACCCGCCGCCGCTGCCGATCGATGTGTTGTGTCATAACAGTCTCCTCTCTCTCCCTAGGGTTTCAACCCGGCGCGGGCGCGCCGGCAAGAATCCAGTCCACGATGCGTTTCAGGTCGTCGTCGCTGACGGCGGGGTTGGGGGGCATCGGCATGGCGCCCCAGGTCCCGCCGCCGCCCTTGCGGATCTTTTGAACCAGCAACGCATGGGCATCGGCATTGCCGCGGTACTTGGCCGCCACGTCCTGGTAGCTCGGCCCGATCATCTTGCGATCGGCCGCGTGGCAGGCGACGCACGTGCCGGATGACGCCAGGCGCGCGCCGGCCAGGTCCCCGCCGGGCGCCAACTTGGCGGGTTCGGACGCGGAAGCGGCGGTGGGCGCAGGCGTGGACCCCGCGGGCGCTTTCCCGGCCGGCGCCGCGGCGGCAAGGGTCTGCAGCGCATGGGTGCGCACGGCGTCGGCGTTGCTGCCGGCCGCGCCCGTCAACGGAGGCGCCAGCGTGTTGGCGCCCCGCACCGGCCCGATCAACCGGTTCTGCGCCGCGATGTCGCCGTGGGCGTCGCGGGCGTGGGGCGGCAGCTCCGACGACACCTTGACCGTCTCGGCGCATTGGCTCATACAGGCCGTGTTCTGCGTGTCCGGCTTGCCCGACACCTGCCACATGCCGTGCTCGAGCGTCATGCCGTTGCGGTTGGGCATGCGCGCCTGCACGTCGGCGATGTTCTTGTCCGAGAGTTCGAAATCCTCGGGCACGATCTCGCCCAGGTTCAACAGGTAGGCCGTCACCGCGTAGACCTCGTCCGGCGACAGCGTCTTGGGGTTGTCCCACGGCATGGCGCGATGGATGTAGTCCCACAGCGTAGAGACGGTGCTGACCTTCATCAGCGTGGTGCGCTGCGGTTGGGAGTTGCCGGCCAGCGCGGCCACGCGGCCCGTGCGGATGTCGTCGGCGGTGGTGCCGCCCACGATGGGCGTGAAGACCTCGTTGCTTTCGCCGAAGCTGCCGTGGCAAGACGCGCACTTGCCCTCCCAGATGTCGCCGCCGCGCAGCACGGTGCCGCTACCGGGCGGCAGGCCCTTGAAATCGGGCCGCACGTCGATGTCCCAGGCGGCCACTTCGGCGGGCGTGGCGTCGCGGCCCACGCCGGGGAATTTGTCTGCCGCGTCGGCGCGCGGGGCCAGCAAGGCCAGCCCCAGGCCCATACAGGCCCATGCGGCGCGCAGGCTATTCAACGTGGACATTGCTCACCTCTCCGCTTTCGGCTACCCGCCACGATTGAATGCCGTTGTTGTGATAGATGGAGCGCGTGCCGCGCACGTCGCGCAATTGCCCCGCGCGCGGCTGCACATAGCCCGTCTCGTCCTGCGCGCGGCTTTGCAGGATCACGGGCGAACCGTCCCACACCCAATCGATGTTGAAGCGCGTCAGGCTCTTGGTCAGCACCGGGGTTTCCAGGCGCGCGGTGCGCCAGTTGCGCCCGCCGTCGGTGGACACGTCCACCTGCTTGACCTTGCCGCGCCCCGACCAGGCCAGCCCGGAGATATTGCAGAAGCCCTTGTCCAGCAGCACTTGGCCGCCGGAAGGCGTGGTGATGACCGACTTGCACTCCTGGATCGACGTGTACTGGCGGTGCAGGCCGCCGGGCATCAGGTCGACGTAGTGGATGGTCTCGTCCTTGGCGTTCCAGGGCTGATCGCCCACTTCGATGCGGCGCAGCCACTTGACCCACGACACGCCTTGCACGCCCGGCACTACCAGGCGCAACGGATAGCCATTTTCGGGACGCAGCATTTCGCCGTTCATGCCCCATGCGACGATCACGTCGTCCAGCGCCGCTTCCATTGAAATCGTGCGGGTCATGCTGGAGCCGTCGGCGCCTTCGGCCAGCACGTACTTGCCGCGCTTCAAGTCGGCGCCGCAGTCATCCAGCAGCACGGAAAGCGGTACGCCGGTGAATTCGCAACAGGACAGCATGCCGTGGGTGTACTGCACCGTCGGCACGGCCGCATTGCCCCATTCCGGTCCGGTGTTCGCCCCGCACTCGATGAAGTGGATGCGCGACACGGACGGCAGGCGCATCAGGTCGTCCATGGTGTAGACCTTGGGCTGCGCCACCAGGCCGTTGATCATGAAGCGATGCTGCGACGGGTCGATATCGACCCAGCCCTGGTGGTGGCGTTCGAAGTGCAGGCCGTTGGGCGTGATGATGCCGAACAGGCCTTGCAGGGGCGCGAAGGCGACCGAGGCGGCCGGCACCCGCGTCAGGCCCGGGGACTCGCGCCGTTGCAGATTGGCTTCGTAGCGGGAGGGGACGCCATAGGGGCGCGCGGCGACGGGCTGTCCCAGCGACAGGGACCAGGGCCGCGGCGTCAGGATCATCTCGTCGCCGCTGCCGGCGGCCAGCGCGTTGCCGGCCAGCCCGGTCGCCAGCGCGGCGCCGGCGGTCTGGAAGCTGCGCAGCAAAAAGCCGCGCCGCGCATCGTTCAGGCCGTTCTTGCCGATGTCCTGCGCCAAATCGGCGGAAACAAAATTCTCGGGCGCCTTGCGCAGGCGCCCCATCTTTGCCTCTCGATCCACCTTCTCCTCCGTGGGCGGTGCCCGGCTTCTTTATTTTCTTTAGTTATATGCAAATGATATTTACACATAAAGAAGTCGGAAGGCACGCTGCGCCGCAACAGCCGGCGGCGTCAGGAGGGTCAAGCGGCAGGGTCAACCCAGCATGTCGCCCCAGATTGCCTGGGCCCACGCCCGGGCATAAGGAGTTTCCCTAGCGTTGGGTTCCGCAGACAATCCGCCGGCGCCCGCGACCGGCATCATGGTCTTCGCCGCAGCGTCGTAGCGGTGCACGCTGGCCACGTGCATCACCTCGCGGTCGGAGGTATAGCTGTAGCAGGTGTTGGCGTATAGAGGCAGCGGATTGACCGCGCCGCCGGTAAGCAGGGCGACCACGGCCGCCGCGCAGGTCTTGCCGTGCTGGTTGGCCATGTGGCCGGACTTGGGCATCGCGGGGGCCACCTGGATCGCATCGCCCAGCACATGGATGCCGGGTACGGCCACGGACTCGAACGTCAGGAAATCCACCTCGCACCAGTCGCCGTTGGCGGTGGCCAGCCCGGCGTCCACGGCGATGGCGGCGGCGCGCATCGGCGGTACCAGGTTCAAGACGTCGGCCTGCACGGTTTCGCCCAGCTCGAACTGCACGCTGCGGCTTGCCGCCTGCACCGCGACCGCCTCGAACTGCGGCGTGTATTCGATGATGTCCGCGTAGGACGCCGCCCACGCCTGGCGGAACAGCGCGGCCTTGGACGTGATGTCCGCATTGGCGTCGAAGACCAGGACTTTGGCGCGCGGCTTGTGCCGCTTGAAATACCAGGCCACCTGGCAGGCGCGCTCATACGGCGCCGGCGGGCAGCGGTACGGCGCCAGCGGAATGGTCAGCACGTAGGTGCCGCCGTCAGGTATGGCTTCCAGCTGGCGGCGCAACGCGGCCGTCTGCGCACCCGCCTTCCACGCATGCAGGACAAGGTCGCGTGCGCCCGGGGCATCCATCCCTTCGATGCGCCGCCATTGCATGTCCACGCCAGGGGACAGGATCAGCCGGTCATAGGCCAGCCGCTGGCCGCCGGCCAGCCGGACCTGCCGCGCGCCGGCGTCGATGGCCAGGGCGCGGTCCTGCACGAGGCGCACGCCGCGCCGCGGCAAACCGTCGCGGGGCAAGGTGATGTCGGCCATGGTCTTGCTGCCGCCCAACACCAGGTTGGACAGCGGGCACGAGACGAAGGACGGGTTGTCGTCGACCAGCGTGACGTCGATGGCGCCCGCGCTCAACAGCCGCAGGTAGCGCGCAGCGGTAGCGCCGCCATAGCCGCCGCCGACCACCACTACGTGTGGCCGCGCGGCGCGTGCGGCCGGAGCCGCGGCCAGCGCGGCGCCCGCGCCCAGTGCAAGCAGGACGCTGCGTCGCTTCATGGCGCGTCCGCCTTGGGTTGCCCGGCAAACCAGTCCGCGATACGGACGATCTCGGCATCGGTGTAGCCGCGGGCGATCTGGCCCATGACGCCGGCCTCCGAGGCTGAGCCCGCCAGTGTCCGCATGCGCGTGGCGATCCAATCGGCGGGGCGGCCTTCCAGCGCAGGGACGGCGGATGCCGATCGCGCCGCCGGCGCATGGCAGGAAAGACAGGAAGCAGCCCAGGCCTGGGCTTGCAGGTCGCTGTCCGCAGCCCAGGCGGGCGCGGCGCAGGTCATCGTCAGCAGCGCACAGGCCAGATGGGCGGACAAGGCCGCGCCGGGCGGCGGACAAAACGGCAGGGCAGGCATGTGCGGAACCGCTCCCGATAATGTCCGCGGTGAGCGGAGCGGAGTGGCGGCAGGCAAGGCGACAAGTCGCCCCAGGCCGCGGGCCGCCCAGTATGTCCTTGACGGCGCTGCGTGCGCAAGGGCGCATGCCACGCGACGTTCATGCCGTCCACAAATGCTGCGCTGCGTAAGCGCGCCACGGCCGCCATTGCTCGGATCGGGCCAATAGCTGCGCGGGCGTCACTTCCCGCGATTCCAGTTTCTCCAGTGCGCGGATCAAGCCGATGTCGGCCGAGGGGAACGCGTCCGGTTCGCGCAGCTGGCGCAAGGCGATGTATTGCGCCGTCCATTCCCCCACGCCGCGGATCTGGCGCAGGCGCGCGACGGCTTCCTCCAGCCCGCTGGCGGCGTCGAACAGGTGCTTGTCGGCGACGGCGGCCGCGCCCACGGCCGACAACGTCGCGGCGCGGCTGCGGGGCATGCCCAGCGAGGCCAGTTCGGCCGCGGCGACGACGGCGGGTTCGGGGAACACATGGGTCAACGGGCCTTCCGGCTGCGTCATGGGCGCGCCGTGCGCGGCCACCAGCTTGCCGGCCAGGCGGATGGCGGCGACCACGGTGATCTGCTGGCCCAGGACGGCGCGCATCGCCAGTTCGAAGCCGTCCCAGGCGCCGGGCACGCGCAAGCCCGGCCGGGCCTGAATCAGTGTGGTCATGACCGGGTCGCCGGCGAATTGCGCCGCGATGGCGACGGGGTCGCTGGCCAGGTCGAACACGCGGCGCACCCGCGCGATGATCGCGGGCAGCGCTTGCAGGCGCGGAAAGCGCACGGTGACCTGCAAGGCGTTGCCGGTGCCGGGCCGCACGGTGACGGTGCCTTGATAGCCGTCCAGGCTGACGGTGCGCGCGTAGCTGTCTTCGGTGACGTGCTCGATGCCGGGAATGGCGCGCAGCCGCAGGAAGGCCAGCATGGCGTCCCAATCGTAGGGCGGACGGTAGCGCAGCAGCAGCTTGATCTCGCCGTCCCGGCCGGCGGACACCTCGGGCTTCTCAGAGCGTCGCAATTCGCCGGGGGCGCGGCCGAACAGGTCCAGGAAAATCTCGTTGAAGCGGCGGATGCTGCCGAAGCCCGAGGCGAAGGCGATTTCCGCCATGGGCAAATGGGTTTCGTGGATCAGTTGCTTGGCCAGCAGCACGCGGCGCGTTTGCGCCACCGCCACGGGGGAGGCGCCCAGGTGCTGGCGGAACTGGCGGCGCAGTTGGCGTTCGCCCACGCCCAGGCGCTGGGCCAGCGCATCCACGCCGTCGTCGTCCAGCGCGCCCAGTTCGATCAATTGCAGCGCGCGCGCCACGCTGTCGGGCAGTTCGTGCCCCGGCCCCAATTCCGGCGCTGTTTCCGGCCGGCAGCGCAGGCACGGGTGAAATCCGGCCTCTTGCGCGGCGGCGGCCGTCGAGAAGAATGTGACGTTCTTCGATAGCGGCGTGCGGGCCGGACAGACCGGGCGGCAATAGATTCGCGTCGTCTTGACGGCCGTGAAGAAGCGGCCGTCGTAACGGGCGTCGCGCACTTGGATGGCGCTGTAGCAGGCGTCGTGGTTCAGGTCCATGAACCGATACTAACGTCGCGCCGAGGCGGGATCTAGCGGTTTTCGGACACGGTTGTGAGGCGAACACTGGTGTCCGAAAACCGCCAGCCCCGGGGGCCGTCCGGGATTTATATTGGCCCCATCGAGACTTCACCGGGAGCCGGCCATGCCGATCCACACATTTTCCTTGGAACGCGTCGCCACGCCGCTGGGCCAGATGCTGGTGCTGACGGATGCGCAGCAACGGTTGCGCGCGGTCGATTGGGAAGACTATGAAGCGCGCATGCACACGCTGCTGCGCCGCCAGTATGGGAAAGACGCCGTGCTGGTGCAAGACGCGGGCGAGGCTTCCGCGGCGCGCCGGGCACTTGAGGCGTACTTCGACGGAGACGTGGCCGCCATCAACGGGGTTCCCGTGGCGCTGGGCGGCACGGACTTCCAGCGGCAGGTCTGGCAGGCGCTGCGCGGCATCGCGGGCGGGCAGACCGTCAGCTACGGCGGCCTGGCCGGCCGCATCGAACGGCCGTCGGCCGTGCGCGCGGTGGGGCTGGCCAACGGCGCCAACCCGGTGGGCATCGTGATCCCGTGCCATCGGGTGATCGGCGCCAACGCCTCGCTGACGGGCTACGGCGGCGGGCTGCACCGCAAGCGCTGGCTGCTGGATCACGAGGCCCGGCATTCCGCGCATTGACCGCCACTTTCAACTTCAGGTTGAAGATGTTGTGAATTCCGGCGCCGTCCACGGCGCTGGCGCTCAGTAAAGTGCCGACAGACTCTTTTCTGCAAGGAGGCCTGTCGGCCCATGAAGACTTACCGCATCGCAACCATTCCCGGCGACGGCATCGGCAAGGAAGTCATTCCCGCCGGCCAGCGCATCCTGCAAGCGCTGGCCAGCCAGGACGGCCTGCGCTTCGAGTTCCAGGACTTCGACTGGGGCGGCGACTACTACCGCAAGCATGGCGTGATGATGCCGGCCGATGGGCTGGACGCCTTGCGCAATAAGGACGCGATCCTGTTCGGATCGGCGGGTGACCCCGACATCGCCGACCACATCACCTTGTGGGGCCTGCGCCTGAAGATCTGCCAGGGCTTCGACCAGTACGCCAACGTGCGGCCTACGCGGATCCTGCCCGGCATCGACGCGCCGCTCAAGCGCTGCACGCCCGAACAGCTGAACTGGGTGATCGTGCGCGAAAACTCGGAAGGCGAATATTCGGGCGTGGGTGGCCGCGTGCATCAGGGACACCCCATCGAGGCGGCCACCGACGTGTCGATCATGACGCGCGCCGGCGTCGAGCGCATCCTGCGCTTTGCGTTCAAGCTGGCGCAGTCGCGCCCGCGCAAGCTGCTGACCGTCGTGACCAAATCGAATGCGCAGCGCCATGCGATGGTGATGTGGGACGAGATCGCGCTGCAGGTCAGCCGCGAGTTCCCGGACGTGACATGGGACAAGGAACTGGTGGACGCCGCCACGGCGCGCATGGTCAACCGCCCGGCGTCGCTGGACACCATCGTCGCCACCAACCTGCATGCCGACATCCTCAGCGACCTGGCGGCGGCGCTGGCCGGCAGCCTGGGCATTGCGCCCACGGGCAACATCGACCCGGAACGCCGCTACCCGTCCATGTTCGAACCCATCCACGGGTCGGCCTTCGACATCATGGGCAAGGGCTTGGCGAACCCGGTGGGCACGTTTTGGTCGGTCGTCATGCTGCTTGAGCATCTGGGCGAAAATGCCGCCGCCGCGCGCTTGATGCAGGCGATAGAAAGCGTGACCGCGAATCCCGCGCTGCATACCCGCGACCTGGGCGGGAACGCCACGACGGAGCAGGTGACGGCAGCGGTCTGCGCGCAGCTGGAAGCCGCTGGACGGGCCCGGGCGGCATAGGAAAAAGCAGGCGCTACCCGAAGGCATTACCCGAAAGCAATACCCCGAAACCGGACCCAGGGCGCAAGATCCGGGCCGGTTTCCGGTGGCACAACAAGAAGCGAAGTCCATTCGTATCCCAAGGAGACAAGCATGTCCAAGCAAGCCTTACGCGCGCGCGCCCTGGCGTTCGCGTGCCTGTTGAGCCTGCCCCTGGCGGGCGGCGTCGCGGCGGCGCAGCCGTATCCCGCGCGGTCGGTGAACCTGATCGTGCCGTTCCCGGCAGGGGGCACGACGGACGTGCTGGCGCGCGCGCTGGGGCAGGAACTGGCCAAGCGTCTGGGCCAGCCGGTGGTGGTGGAGAACAAGCCGGGCGCGGGGTCCACCCTGGGCGCGGACTACGTGGCCCGTGCCGCGCCCGACGGCTACACGCTGCTGATGGGCGCGGTGCACCACACCATCGCCACCAGCGTCTACAAGAGCCTGCACTACGACTTCCAGAAGGATTTCGCGCCTGTCACGACGGTGGCGCTGGTGCCCAACGTGCTGGTGGTCAACCCCAAGGTGGACGCGAAGAATGTGCAGAGCCTGCTGACGCTGGCGCGCGCCGCGCCGGGCAAGCTGACCTACGGGTCCAACGGCATGGGCACCGGCCAGCACCTGATCGGCGCGCAGTTCGAACACGAAGGCCATGTGCAACTGCTGCACGTGCCGTACAAGGGCAGCGGCCCGTTGACGACCGACCTGCTGGGCGGCCAGATCGACATGTCGTTCGACACCATCACGCCGGTGCTGGCGCATATCCAGAGCGGCAAGCTGCGCGCGCTGGCGGTGACGACCAATCAACGTTCGGCGGCGCTGCCCGATGTGCCAACGATGGAAGAGGCGGGGCTGAAGCCGTTCAACATGGGAACCTGGTTCGGGGTGTTGGCGCCGGCCGCGGTCCCGAAGGACATCGTGGCGAAACTGAACGCCGAGATGGTGGCCATCATCAAGTCGCCTGATTTCTCGCGCCGCATGGCGGAGATCGGCGCGGTGCCCATCGGCGATACGCCGGAGCAGATGCGGGCCCGGATCGGGACCGACACCGAGAACTACGCGAAGCTGGTCAAAGACGCCAAGGTCGCGATCAACTGATCGCGGCTGGCGCGGCTAGGCGCGGATCCAGCCCCGCGCGATGGGCAGGGCCAGCAGTTTGCGATAGACGCCCTGCACGAGCCGCGTCAGCGGTGCGCCGGCGCGGTTCCAGGCCGCCGCCGCCAGGCCTGCCGCGACGGGCGCCAGGATCAGGCCGCCCGCGATGTCCAGCGGGAAGTGCACGCCCAGATAGACGCGCGACGTGCCGACCACGGCGGCCGCCAGCAGCGTCGCCCAGCCCCATCCTGCCCAGCGCCGGTCGAAGACCAGCACCCATGCGAAGGTGGCGATGATGAGGGTGTGGTTGCTGGGGAACGACGACGTCGCCTTGTGCGGGAAGAAGGCCTGCCCCAGGCCGATCGTGAAGGGGCGCGGGTGCGGCCACAGCGCGCCGCAGACATAGCTGGCGAACAGCGCCACGGCGATGCCCGCCAGCACCTTCAGCGCCAGGCTGCGCTGCGGCTCGCCACCCCACAGCCACAGCGCCGCCAGCGCCACCGGCACCAGCAGGATCAACTGATTGGCCACCAGCATGGCGGCATGGATGCGCCAGGCGGGCGTGGCCGGATCGGCGTTGATCAGCAGAAAAAGGGACTGGTTGAAGCTTTCCATGAAATTCATGACACGTCATCGCAGGGTAATAATCGTTAGCCGCGATGGTAAATAGCTTTCCCGTCAATCCGCTTACAAAGCGCGCCGCCGCGCCCGCTTTTACTTCTGGATGCGTTTGCCGTCGGCGTTGACGACAAGCTCGCCGTCTTCCTTCGTGAACGCGCCTTGCTGGGGCGCCGGCAGAATGTCCAGCACCAGTTCGCTGGGGCGGCACAGGCGGGCGCCCAGCGGCGTGGAGACAAAGGGACGGTTCAGCAGGATCGGGTGTTGTTCGATGGCGTCCAGCAGTGCGTCGTCCGTCAGGGACGCATCGTCCAGGCCCAGTTCCAGGTACGGTGTGCCTTTTTCGCGCAGGGCGTCGCGCACGCTGATCCCGGCCTGCTTGAACAGCGCCTTCAGCGTGGCGCGCGATGGCGGCGTTTCCACGTACAGCACCACCTGGGGTTCGATGCCGGCGTTGCGGATCATGGCCAGCGTATTGCGGGACGTGCCGCATTTGGGGTTGTGATAAATGGTGACGTCGGACATGGTGGCTCCTTGATGCGGTGATTCGTCTGCAAGAGGGTGAGCATAGTGCATCCGCCGCGCGCCCTCAGGCGCGCAGCTTCTTGCCCAGCCGGCGCCAGCCGATGACGACGCCCGTCAGGCTCAGGGCGGCGCCGCCCAGGCTCAGGAAGATCAGCAGCGCATCCCACAGCGGGCGGCGCGACAGCAGGCCGGTCCAGTCCCAGCTGTGCAGGAAGGCGAACAGCCAGCGGCTGACCCGATTGCTGCGGTCCTGGCGGCCCTGGATCAGGCCGGTATGCGGGTCCAGATAGATCCAGGTGGCCTGGGGGTTGTCGTAGACCAGCCGCCAGACGGGCAGGGGCTTTTCGATGTGGCCCAGCATGGCGTGTTCATCGCGCGCATAGTAGTAGAGGTCATAGGCGCGCAGCACTTGCACCTCGCGCAGCGCCGCGCCGGGCAGCAAATGCGCGGCCGCCTGGCGCAAGTCCGAATCGCTGAAGGCATACGGTGTTGCCAGCGTGGCCGACAGCACTTGCGGCGCACCCGCCGGGCTGCGCGCCAGCACCACGTCCTGCCCGGCGGCGCGCGCCCAGATGAGTTCACGCGGCGGCGCGGGCAAGGCGGCGGTCAAGGCTTGCGGCGGCGCCAACGGTGCTGTGGTGGCCGCGCCGGTATACGCCGCCCGGTCCAGCGGGGCGGCCGTGCTGGTGAAGAGCTTCCACGGGTTCATCGACATCAGCCCGCTGAAGATCCACGTGATGGTGACGGCGGCGAACAGCAGGCCGCTCAGGTGATGCCAGCGCATCATGCTTTCGCGGTAGGGCGAACGGCTGCCGCCGGCGTAGGGCCGCGAAAACCGCCAGCGCAGGATCCCCACGACGGTGCCCGTCAGCGCCACCGCGACGCCGGCGACGGACAGCCACACCACGATGTCGTGCCACCACGGGTCCAGCGCGTTGCCCCGGAACGGATACAGCCAGTGGATCCACGCGCCCGCGTAATTCCAGAGGCGTTCGTTGCGGGTGGCGTCCAGCACCACCGCGCCCGTCGCCGACGAGACATAGAGCCGCGTCCGGTCCGGGTCGTCCATGTCCACGCGGTGCAGCGGGCGGTGCGGCTTGAGCGCGCCGGAGTGCGTGTACACGTCTTCGTCCACGGTGCCCTGATAGTGCGCGGCGTATTGGCCGCCGAACCAGGCACGGGCAGTGGCCTGCGCCACGCCGGCATCGGCGGGCGGCAGCTGCGCGCCCGTGGCGGCGTCCACGATCCTGGGCGCGGCCTGCATGCCGCCGGGCACGGCATAGACCGGCGCGCCGCCGCGCGTGGCGGCCAGGGTCAGGCCGGCGGCGTTATCGGCCCCGCGCCCCGCCGCCGCCAACGCCTGTGCGGGCGTGACGGTGACCGTGGCGATGGTGGCGGCGTCCAGCGGCGCCAGGTGCGTCAGGCGTTCCTGCGGCGTCAGCTTGGGATAGCCGACATACATCATCACCATGCCGCTTATGAACCACATGGCGAAGAACAGGCACAGCACGATGCCGGCCCAGCGGTGGATCAGGTACAGCCAGCGCTTGGCGCGGGTGGACAGCGGCGGGCCAGCGGGGCGGCCGGGCGGACGGATCAAAGTGGCGCTCATGGCATCTCCCTTTACGCGGGTCAGAATCGCGCCTGCAGCACCAGTTCCACCGAGCGCGGCGCGCCCAGGTAGAACATCGTCGGCGTCGCGTTGGCGGCGTAGACCTTGTCGGTCAGGTTGCGCACGCGTGCCGTCACGTTCAGGTTGCGGTTGATTCGGTGCGACAGCGCCGCGTCGAACACGGTGTAGGACGGCGCCCAGACCGTGTTGGCGGCGTCCGCGTAGGTGCGGCCCACGTAGCGCGCCGCCAGGCTGGCGTTCCAGTCCGGCACGAAGGCGTAGTCCAGCCACACGTTGGCGAGGCGGCGGGGCGTGTTGGTGGGCACATTGCCATTGCGCGAGACCGCGACGCCGCCCACCGATTGCGAGAAGTCGTCGTACTTCGGGTCTACGAAGGCCACGTTGCCTTGCAGAGATAGCTTGGGGGTCAACCGCAGGCCGCCGGCCAATTCGATGCCGCGCGCCGACTGCGCGCCGACCGGCACGCTGACGCCGGGATTGTCCGGGTCGGACGTGGCCATGTCCTTGCGCTTGATCTCATAGACCGACACGGTGGCGGAACCCCGGCCGTCCCAGAAGTTGAACTTGCCGCCCACTTCGGCCTGTGTGCCCGTGGTGAGCTTGTCGTTGTTCAGCACGTCGGCGAACGACGCGGTGGCCAGCAGCCCCGACGGAGGATCCGCCGCGGTGGCGTACTGCGCATACAGCGAGGCCTCGGGCGTGACCTCCCAGTTCACGCCCAGGCGTCCGGTCAAGGGCGAGTAGCGCCGGGATGCGCTGGCGGGGGACGCCGCCGTGACGGCGCGGCGGTTGGTCAGGTCCAGGTCGATGAAGTCCTTGCGCAAGGCCGATACGATCGCCACGCCGGGCAGCACTTCGGTGCGGTTCTCCAACGTCAGCGCGACCGTGCGGATGCGGTTGTCGCGGTCGGCGGAATGGCCACGCGTCATGCCGGGGATGTCGTAGAAGTCGCCAGGCGAAAAGTCGTACGGGTCTACGGCGTCGACCTGGGCGGGCAGGCTGGTGGGATAGCGCGTGATCTTGTTCTGGCTGATGTCGGCACCGAACGACCAGTCGCTGGGCAGGCCGGCAAGCGTCGACCGGAACACGCCTTCCACGCGGTTGCCCAGCAGGCTTTGCTCGTGGCGCTGCAACAGCGCGCCGGACCGCAGCACCAGGCTGTTGCCGGCGTTGAGCCGGTAGCTCTCCAGGTTGCGGAAATCGCGCTCGGCGCGGTAGTAGTACAGCGTGTTCTTCAGCGTCAGGTTCGGGCCTGCGCGCCATTCGGTCAGCGACCGCGCCCACAGCACGGACTGCTCGTACAAGCCGTCGTTGACGTTGTAGTTCTTGAACCGCGTGCCGTCCAGGATGCGGCCCGCGCCTTGCACCATGCCCCGCGCGTTCGTTTTCAGCGGCGTGCCCCAGTACGGGCGGTCCACCTGTTCGCGCTGGTACTCGAAGGCGAAGGTCTGGGTCACGTCGTCGCCCAGGTCGGACAGCAGCGAGGCCGCGATCTGGCTGGCGCGGGAATGGTTGCCGTCGACCCAGCCATGGCTGGAGCCGGTGTTGGCGTCGATGCGCAGGTAGTGGCCGCGGCCGCCGGGTTCGCCGGCCAGTTGCTGGTTCAAGCCCACGGACAGCTGGCGGCTGTCGAACGAGCCCAGCCGGAACTGGCCGTCGTAGAAGGTGTCGCGCTGGGGCAGCTTGGTCACGTAATTGATGGCGCCGCCCACCGCGCCCGCACCGAACAGGAAGGTGGAGGGGCCGCCGATGGCCTCGACGCGGTCATAGATCCAGCTGTCCACGGGGCGTCCGGCGACCGAGTCGTACTGCACCGAGATGCCGTTGAACAACTGCGTGACCTGGCCGCCGGAGAACCCCCGGTAGCTGACTGCGCCGGCGTTGCCGGGGGGCGATGCGTTGTCCACGCCGGGGATGCCGCGCGCGATGTCCTGCGTGTTCAGCGATCCGCGGGCGTCGATCTGCTCGCGCGAGATCACCGTGATGCTGGCCGGGGTTTCGCGCAGGGTCAGCCCCAGGCGGCTGCCGGTGCTGTCGCGGGCGTCCAGGTTGATGGGGCCGTTGGGCGCGGGGTTGTCCTGCCCAGCGCCGTAGACGGTGGTGGGCGCCAGGGTTTCCACGGCGGGTTCGGTGGTCAGCGCCTGGGCGGAGCCGCTGGCAAGCGCGCCAAGCAGCAGGGTGTAGCGGGTGGTTTTCTTCATGTCTGGAACCGGGGGGCTCGCCGGTGCGCCCGGTGCGCCGCCTGGAGACAGGCGGGGCACGACGGATCACAAGGCGGGTCGCAAGGGTCTGGGTGACGGCGCGCGACCGGGCGCGCAAAGCGCGCGGGGGCGACGTGCCGGCGGCGAAGGCGGGCAGGCGCGGACAGATTCCGCCGTCAGGCGGCAGTGCGGCGCCGGGTCAGTTCGCGGGCGGTGCGCGCGGCTGGACCGCGCTCCAGGCATGAAGGGGATTGGCCGCCAGGAAGAACAGCGGCGGGTAGGTGATGCCGCGGCCGACGGGGGCGGGCACCACGGGCACGGGCGCGGGCAGGATGCCCACGTCGGCCTGAGGGTTGCGGCAAAGCGGGCAATGATGGCCGTCGCCATGGGCGTCGGCTTGCGTGTCGTCGCCGCCGTCGTGCTGCACTTCCAGCGTCAGGGTGGACGGCGCTTCCCCTTCGCTGGCGCAGTAGTCGACGCTGATGCGGTGGGTGTGGTGGCCCGGAGACAGGCTCAGGGCATGCGCAAGCGACGGCGCCAACGACGCCCACAGGATCGCGGCAAGCGCGATCCACAAGGTGGGGCGGGTCAGGAAGGAAGCGAAGCACATGGAGCCGGATTATATCGGAGCAGATCGGCGGTCCGCACGCGATATCCCGGCCCGCCTGCGGCATTTCGCCGCAGGCTCAGACCGACAGGTGGCGGCGCACGTCCTCGCCGTCGATGGCGCTGCGGTCGCCGCTGGCCACTACCTCGCCGCGCGACAGCACGACGAACTTGTCCGCCAGCTCGCGGGCGAAATCGAAATATTGCTCGCACAGCAGGATGGCGATGTCGCCCCGTTGCCGCAGCATGTGGATCACCCGCGCGATGTCCTTGATGATGGACGGCTGGATGCCTTCGGTCGGCTCGTCCAGGATGATGAGCTTGGGTTCGGCCACCAGCGCCCGCGCGATGGCCAGCTGTTGCTGCTGGCCGCCGGACAGGTCGCCGCCGCGCCGGGACAACATGCTTTTCAGCACGGGAAACAGTTCGAAGACCTCTTCCTTGATGCGGCGCGCGCGCGACGCGGGCTGGGTCGCCATGCCCATCAGGATGTTCTCTTCCACCGTCAGCCGCGCGAAGATGTCGCGGCCTTGCGGCACATAGGCGATGCCGCGCGCGGCGCGCTGGTGCGGCGCCAGGCGGGTGATGTCGGCGCCGTCGAACGCGATGTTGCCGCTGGCGACAGGCAGCACGCCCATCACGCATTTCAGCAGGGTGGTCTTGCCCACGCCGTTGCGGCCCAGCAGCGCCAGGCATTCGCCCTGGGCGACCGACAGCGACACGCCGCGCAGCGTGTGGCTGCCGCCGTAGTATTGGTTGATCGTGCTCACGTCCAGCATCTCAGCGCCCCAGATAGACTTCGATCACGCGCGGGTCGGCCTGCACCTTGCTCATCGGCCCTTCGGCCAGGACCGAGCCTTCATGCAGCACCGTCACCTTGCCGTCGCCCGCGATCTGGTTGACGAAATCCATGTCGTGCTCCACCACCATCAGCGAGTGCCGTCCGCGCAGTTCGTTCAGCAGTTCGCCTGTGCGTTCGGTCTCGGCGTCGGTCATGCCGGCGACGGGTTCGTCCAGCAGCAGCAGTTGCGGTTCCTGCATCAGCAGCATGCCGATCTCCAGCCATTGCTTCTGGCCGTGAGACAGCAGGCCCGCCGGCCGCCACACTTCGGGCCGCAGCCGGATCAGGTCCAGCGTTTCGCCAATCTTGTCGGCCTGCTCGCCCGTCAGCCGCGAGAACAGAGTGGGCCGCACCCGCTTGTCCGTCTTCATCGCCAGTTCCAGGTTTTCGAAGACCGTGTGCTGCTCGAACACGGTCGGGCGCTGGAATTTGCGGCCGATGCCGGCGTGCGCGATCTGCGCCTCGCTCAAGGTCGACAAGTCGATGCTCTGGCCGAAGAAGGCGGTGCCCGCCGTGGGCCGGGTCTTGCCGGTGATCACGTCCATCATCGTGGTCTTGCCTGCGCCGTTGGGGCCGATGATGCAGCGCAGCTCGCCCACGCCGATATCCAGCGTCAGGTCGTTCAGCGCCTTGAAGCCGTCGAAGCTGACGGTGATGCCTTCCAGGTACAGGATGGCGCCGTGGCTGGTGTCCACGCCCTTGGGGCTGACGCGGCCGTAGCCGGCGTCGCCGCTGGGGCCGCCGTCCAGCGCGGCGGATTCGATGTGCGTGCTGGTCATGCCTTGTTCTCCTGGAAGCGGGCCGCCACGCGGCGGGCCAGGCCGACGATGCCGGTGGGCAGGAACAGTGTCACCAGCACGAAGATCAGGCCCAGCGCATACAGCCAGTATTCCGGCAGCACGCTGGTGAACCAGGTCTTCAGGCCATTGACCGCGCCGGCGCCGATGATGGGGCCGATCAAGGTGCCGCGTCCGCCCGTCGCCACCCAGATCACCATTTCGATCGAGGTCTCGGTGGACATCTCGCTGGGGTTGATGATGCCCACCTGCGGCACGTACAAGGCGCCCGCGATGCCGCACAGCACGGCCGACAAGGTCCAGACGAAGAGCTTGAAGCCCAGCGGGTCGTAGCCGATGAAGCGCAGCCGGCTTTCGGCGTCGCGCACGGCGGTCAGCACGCGGCCCAGCTTCGATTGCGTAACCAGGCGCGCCAGCACCAGTGCGCCGGCAAGGGCCCCCAGCGTGATCCAGTACAGCGTGGCGCGGGTGCCTGGCGCCGTGATGTCAAAGCCCAGGATGCGCTTGAAGTCGGTGAAGCCGTTGTTGCCGCCGAAGCCGGTGTCGTTGCGGAAGAACAGCAGCATCGCGGCGAAGGTCAGCGCCTGCGTGATGATCGAGAAGTACACGCCCTTGATGCGCGAGCGGAAGGCGAAGTAGCCGAAGACGAAGGCCAGCACGCCCGGCACCAGCACCACCAGCAGCATGGCGTACCAGAAGTGTTCGGTGAAGGACCAGTACCAGGGGTAGGTCTTCCAGTCCAGGAACACCATGAAGTCGGGCAGGTTGCTCTGGTAGACGCCGTCGTGGCCGATGGCGCGCATCAGGTACATGCCGTGCGCGTAGCCGCCCAGCGCGAAGAACAGACCGTGGCCCAGCGACAGGATGCCGGCGTAACCCCACACCAGGTCCAGCGCCAGCGCGGCCATCGCGTAGCACATGAACTTTCCCAGCAGCGCGACGGCGTAGGACGACACGTGCAGCGCATGGCCGGGCGGGAACGCGAGGTTCAAGAGCGGCAGCAGCGCAAGCAGGGCGACGGCCACGGCCAGCGCCGTCCACACCCGCCCCGAAAACAGCGGGCGGCGGGTCAGCAGGTTCAGATCGGTCAGCGCGGTCTGTTTCATTCAACGCTCCGGCCGCGGGGGGCGAACAGGCCTTGCGGCCGTTTTTGGACAAACAGCACGATGAGCACCAGGATGGTGATCTTCGCCATGACGGCGCCCGCGTAGGGCTCCAGGAATTTGTTGACGCCGCCCAGCCCCATCGCGGCGATGACGGTGCCGGCCAACTGGCCCACGCCGCCCAGCACCACGACCATGAAGGAATCGACGATGTAGCCGCGGCCCAGGTCGGGGCCCACGTTGCCCAGCTGCGACAGCGCCACGCCGGCCAGTCCCGCAATGCCGGAACCCAGGCCGAAGGCCAGCATGTCTACGCGTCCGGTAGGCACGCCCACGCAGTCGGCCATGCGCCGGTTCTGCGTGATGGCCCGCACGAACAGGCCCAGCCGCGTGTGGTTCAGCAGCACCCACACCAGGAACACCACGAAGAAGGCGAAGCCGATGATCACCAGCCGGTTGTAGGTCAGCACCAGGCCACCCAGCACCGTGAAGCCGCCGGACATCCAGCTGGGATTGCCCACTTCCACGTTCTGCGCGCCGAACAGCGTGCGCACGCCCTGCATCAGCATCAGGCTGATGCCCCAGGTGGCCAGCAGCGTCTCCAGCGGACGGCCGTAGAGCCAGCGGATGACGGTGCGTTCCAGCGCCATGCCGACCAGCGCCGTCACGGCGAAGGCCAGCGGCAGCGCGGCCACCACATACCAGTCCAGCCAGCCCGGCAGCCACGCGCGGAACAGCGTCTGCACCACATACGTCACGTAGGCGCCGATCATCAGCAGTTCGCCGTGCGCCATGTTGATGACGCCCATCAGGCCGAACGTGATGGCCAGGCCCAGCGCGGCAAGCAGCAGCACGCTGCCCAGGCTGATGCCGTAGAAGAGGTTGCCCGCCCATTCGATCGTGGCCAGGTGGCGGTCGATTTGCTTCAACGCGTTCACGGCGGCGTCGCGCACGCCGGCATCGGGCTCGGCGTACACGCCGCCCTGTTCCTGCGTCAGCGCGGCAAGCGTCGGGCGGAAAGCGGCATTGCGCGTCGCGCCCAGCAATTCCACGGCATGGCGCCGCTTGGCCGGGTCGGCGCTTTTCAATTCCAGGTTGGCCTGCGCGATCAGCAGCGCGTCGCGCACGGCCTCGTTCTTTTCGGACGCCAGCGCCTTTTCAAGCATCGGCAAGCGCGCGGGGTCGCCGGTCTGCTGCAGCCGGCGCGCGGCGGCCAGGCGTTCGTCGGGGTTGTCCGAGAACAGACGCGAGCCCGCCAGCGCGGCCTCGATGGCGCGGCGCAGGCGGTTGTTGATGGTGACGGTGCCGCTGCCCGCGGGCAGTTCGGCGGACGCGCCGGTCACGGGATCGGTGGCTTGTTTGCCACCCGTGGCGCCCGCGCCGATCAGCACGCGCCCGTCGGCCGTCGCGTAGAGCTGGTCGTTGCCCAGCGCCTGCAAGACCGCGGCGGCGGCGGGTTCAGGCAGTTGGCCCAGCGCGGCAATCGCTTGCAGCTTGGCGTCGGTGTCGTCGCCGGCCAGCGGCGCCAGCAAGGCCGGGTCCACGCCGGCCGCCGCCGCCGGCCCGGCCAGCAGCGGCACGGCAAGCAGCCATGCAAGAAGGAAACGACGCAAGAAGCGTGTGATTGCCGCGATGAGCATGGCTGCTGTTTCCCTTAGAGGCCTTGCTTGCTTTCGTTGCCCGGGATGTACGGGCTCCAGGGTTGGGCGCGGATCGGGCCCTTGCTCTTCCACACCACGTTGAACTGGCCGTCCGCCTTGATTTCACCGATGTAGACCGGCTTGTGCAGGTGGTGGTTGGTCTTGTCCATTTCGATGGTGTAGCCGTCAGGCGCGTTGAACTTCTGGCCGCCCATGGCCGCAATCACCTTGTCCACATCGGTGGTCTTGGCCTGTTCCACGGCCTGCTTCCACATGTGGATGCCGACGTAGGTGGCTTCCATCGGATCGTTGGTCACGACCGTGCTGGAATTGGGCAGGTTCTTGGCCTTGGCATAGGCCTTCCACTTCTTGATGAATTCCTCGTTGACCGGGTTCTTGATCGACTCGAAGTAGTTCCAGGCGGCCAGGTGGCCGACCAGCGGCTTGGTGTCCACGCCGCGCAGTTCTTCTTCGCCCACCGAGAACGCCACGACCGGCACGTCGGTGGCCTTCAGGCCGGCGTTGCCCAGTTCCTTGTAGAAGGGCACGTTCGAATCGCCGTTGATGGTGGAGATGACGGCCGTCTTGCCGCCCGTGGCGAACTTCTTGATGTTGGCCACGATGGTCTGGTAGTCGGAATGGCCGAACGGGGTGTAGACCTCGTCGATGTCGCTGTCTTTCACGCCCTTGGAATGCAGGAAGGCGCGCAGGATCTTGTTGGTGGTGCGCGGGTAGACGTAGTCGGTGCCCAGCAGCACGAAGCGCTTGGCGCCGCCGCCGTCTTCGCTCATCAGGTATTCCACGGCGGGGATGGCTTGCTGGTTGGGCGCGGCGCCCGTGTAGAACACGTTCTTCTCCAGCTCTTCGCCTTCGTATTGCACGGGGTAGAAGAGCAGGCCGTTCAGTTCCTTGAACACCGGCAGCACCGACTTGCGCGACACCGAGGTCCAGCAACCGAACACCACCGCCACCTTGTCCTGCGACAGCAGCTGGCGCGACTTCTCGGCGAACAGCGGCCAGTTCGAGGCGGGATCCACGACCACGGCTTCCAGCTTCTTGCCCATCACGCCGCCCGCGGCGTTGATTTCGTCGATGGTCATCAGCGCAACGTCCTTCAGCGACGTTTCCGAGATGGCCATGGTGCCGGACAGGGAATGCAGGATGCCGATTTTGATGGTGTCTTCGGCGGCGAAGACCTGCGGCATCCACCCGGACATGGCCAACAGGCTCACGGCGGTCAGTTGCTTCAAGACTAGTCTGCGTTTCATGGTGACTCCTGGATGGAATGTGCCGGCTTGGCCGGCAGGAACGATCTGAACAACACCCGACAACCAGGACTTCAAAGCAAAAGGCGTGCCAAGTGCGCGGGCGATGGGCTGCCGCTGTATGAAGAGGGGTGTAAACGCAGACCAGCGGGGCTGGCGCGTGGCGGGCGCGCTGGAATCAAAACAGTGCCGCATGCACAAAACAGGTGCGCCGCCTGCCCGTTTGCGGTGCGGGCGCAAAGGTGCCGGTCCGGCCGGAAAGCTGCGGCTAGACCGTTGGGGAGGGCGCTGCCAGAGGAGAAACGGAAAAGCCGGCCAACATGGCACGGCGATTGCTTGGGAATCCGTACTTGTATACAAGAAAGGATTCCAGCATGAATGCCGCAGCAACGCAGAAGCACACCGCCGGTTGGACGATTGCGCAATGGCAGACCGCCTACCGCGAAGGCGGGGCCGAGCCCGAAACGTTGTTGGCCGATTACGCCGCCTCGCCTGCGAATCCGGCGGACAACGCCTGGATACGGCGGGTGGACCGCGCCACGCTCGACGAGCAGCTGGACGGCCTGCGCTTGATGCGGGAGGCGGCCGGCGGCGACATGGCGCGCCTGCCGCTGTACGGCGTGCCGTTCGCCATCAAGGACAACATCGATGCCGCGGGCTGGCCCACCACCGCGGCCTGCCCGGAATTCGCCTACACGCCCGCCGAGGACGCGACGGTCGTGCAGCGCTTGCGCGCCGCCGGCGCCATCCTGGTGGGCAAGACCAACTTGGACCAGTTCGCGACCGGGCTGGTCGGCACGCGCTCGCCGCATGGCGCCGTGGCCAACACGTTCAATCCCGATTACGTCAGCGGCGGTTCGAGCTCCGGCTCGGCGTCGGTCGTGGCGCGTGGCTTGGCCGCATTCTCGCTGGGCACGGACACCGCCGGGTCCGGCCGCGTGCCGGCCGGGTTCAACAACATCGTCGGCTTGAAGCCCACCAAAGGCTGGCTCAGCACGGCGGGCGTGGTGCCCGCTTGCCGCACCCTGGACTGCGTGTCGATCTTTGCGCTGACCGTGGCCGACGCCGCGCTGGTGGCGGAGGTGGCTGGCGGCTTCGACGAGCGCGATCCGTATTCGCGCGCCATGCCGGCCGGGGCATCGCTGCCGTGGCCCATGGCGCCCCGGATCGCCGTCCCGGCCACGCCGGAATTCTTCGGCGACACGCAAGCCGCCGCCGCGTTCGACGACGCCGTGCGCGCTTTGCAGGCGACAGGCGCCGAAGTGGCCGCCATCGATTTCGCGCCGTTCAACGAATTGGCCGCGCTGCTGTATCAAGGCCCGTGGGTGGCCGAACGTTTCGCCGCGGTGGAAGCATTGTGGAAGGACACGCCGGACGTCATCAACCCCGTGGTGCGCGGCATCGTGGAACAGGCGGCCAACTACAGCGCGCTGGACGCGTTCAAGGCCGAGTACCGCCGCGCCGAGTTGACGCGCCAGATCCATCAATCGCTGGCGGGGTTCGACGCGCTGGCCGTGCCGACGTCGCCCTCCATCTACACCATCGCCCAGTTGGAGGCCGATCCGGTCACCTTGAATTCACGCCTGGGCGTCTACACCAACTTCGCCAATCTGGCCGACTTGTCGGCGCTGGCCGTGCCGGCTGGCATGCGCGCCGATGGCTTGCCGACGGGCATCACGCTGATCGGGCTGGCTTGGCAGGACCGCGCCCTGGCGCAGTTCGGCAAACGGTGGCAAGCGCAGCAGGGCCTGCCGTTGGGGGCCACCGGCGCGCCGTTGCCCGCCGGCATCGAACTTGACCAGGCGCCCGCCGGCACGATACGCGTGGCCGTGGTGGGCGCGCACCTGACGGGCATGCCGCTGAACCACCAGCTGACCTCGCGCCGCGCGGTGCTGGCCGAGAAGACCCGCACCGCGGCCGACTACCGCCTGTACGCCCTGGCCAACACCACGCCGCCCAAGCCGGGGCTGGTCAAGTCCGCGTCCGGCGCGCCCATCGACGTCGAACTGTGGGATGTGCCGACGGCGGCATTCGGCGCGTTCGTCGCCGAAATTCCCGCGCCGCTGGGCATCGGCACGCTGGAGCTGGAAGACGGCCGCCTGGTCAAGGGATTCATCTGCGAACCGCGTGGCCTGGAAGACGCGCGGGACATCACCGCCTTTGGCGGCTGGCGCGCCTATCTGGCCAGCCTGAACGCCACCCCCCGATAACCGCCAGACCCCAAGGGAGTCGCATCGTGTTCGATACCGTTCTGATTGCCAACCGCGGCGAAATCGCCGTCCGCGCCATCCGCACCCTCAAGCGGCTGGGCATCCGCAGCGTGGCCGTTTATTCCGATCCCGACCGCAATGCCGCGCATGTACGCGACGCGGACGTGGCCGTCGCGCTGGGCGGCGAGAAAGCTGCCGACAGCTATCTGCGCATGGACTTGCTGCTGGCCGCGGCCCGCGAGCACGGTGCGCAAGCCATCTATCCCGGCTACGGGTTCCTGTCCGAAAGCGCGGAATTCGCCGACGCGTGCGAAGCCGCCGGCATCGCCTTCGTCGGCCCCACGCCGTTGCAGATCCGCGAGTTCGGGCTGAAGCACCGGTCGCGCGAACTGGCGGCCGAAGCGGGTGTCCCGATGACGCCCGGCACGGGCCTCTTGGCCAGCCTGGGCGAAGCGCTCTCGCAGGCCGAGCGCATCGGCTACCCGGTGATGCTCAAGAGCACGGCGGGCGGCGGCGGCATCGGCCTGTCGCGGTGCGAGAACGAGGCCGAACTGACGTTGGCGTTCGACAGCGTGCAGCGCATGGGCGAACATTTCTTCCGCGATGGCGGCGCGTTCATCGAACGCTATGTGGACAACGCGCGGCACGTGGAAGTGCAGATCTTCGGCGACGGCGCCGGGCGCGTGCTGGCGCTGGGCGAACGCGACTGCTCGGTGCAGCGGCGCAACCAGAAGGTCATCGAGGAGACGCCGGCGCCGCTGCTGCCCGCCGCCACCCGCGCCGCACTGCTGGCGGCCGCCGTGCAGTTGGGCGAATCGGTGAACTACCGTTCCGCCGGCACGGTGGAATTCATCTACGACCCCGCGCGCGACAGCTTCTATTTCCTGGAGGTCAACACGCGCCTGCAGGTGGAGCACCCGGTGACGGAAGCCGTGACGGGTCTGGACCTGGTGGAATGCATGCTGCGCGTGGCCGCGGGCGAACCGCTGGACATCGCCGCGATGTCGCGCGCGCCGCAGGGCGCGTCGATCGAAGTGCGGTTGTACGCCGAAGACCCGCTGCGCCAGTTCCAGCCGTCGCCCGGCGTGTTGACCGAGGTGTCGTTCCCCGAGGGCGTGCGGGTGGACGGCTGGGTCGCCACCGGCACCGACGTACCGGCCTTTTATGACCCCATGCTGGCCAAGCTGATCGTGCATGCGGACACGCGCTACGCCGCGCTGGACAAGCTGGCGGATGCGCTGGCCCGTACGCGCCTGCACGGCATCGCCACCAACCTGGACTACCTGCGCCAGATCGTCGCCGACGAGCGCTTCCGCGCCGGCAAGCTGTCCACGCGCTTCCTGGAAAGCTTCGCCTACCGCCCCGCCGCCATTGAAGTGCTGGAAGCCGGCACCTATACCAGCGTGCAGGACTATCCCGGCCGTGCCGGCTATTGGGACATCGGCGTGCCGCCGTCCGGCCCGATGGACGACTATGCGTTCCGGGTGGCCAACCGCATCGTCGGCAACGCGCAGGGCGCGGCCGGCATCGAAGCCACGCTGGTCGGCCCCACGCTGCGCTTCCATGGCGACGCCATCGTCGCGTTGACGGGCGCGGAATGCGCGGCCACGCTGGACGGCGAACCAGTGCCGATGTGGCAGCCCATCGCCGTGCGGTCGGGCCAGGTGTTGGCCACCGGCCGCGCGCTGTCGGGTTGCCGCAGCTACCTGGCCGTGCGCAACGGCCTGGACGTGCCGGTCTACCTGGGCAGCCGGTCGACCTTCGCGCTGGGCCAGTTCGGCGGCCACGCCGGCCGCACGCTGCGCGTGGGCGACATGCTGCCCGTGGTGCGGCCGGAACTGGACCGGGCGGATGCGCCCGTGGCGGCGCCGCAAGGCGCGCCGGCCGACATGGTTCCGGTCTACGGCAACACCTGGCAGATCGGCGTGCTGTACGGCCCGCATGGCGCGCCGGACTTCTTCCAGCCGGAAGCCATCGAGGCGTTCTTCGCCGCCGATTGGGAAGTGCACTACAACTCCAACCGGCTGGGCGTGCGCCTGATCGGCCCCAAGCCGACGTGGGCGCGGGAGAACGGCGGCGAGGCCGGCCTGCATCCGTCCAACATCCACGATTGCGAATACGCCGTCGGCAGCATCAATTTCACGGGCGACAGCCCCGTCATCCTGACGCGCGACGGCCCCAGCCTGGGCGGCTTCGTGTGCCCGGTCACCATCGCGCGCGCCGAGCTCTGGAAGGTGGGGCAGGTCAAGCCGGGCGACCGCATCCGCTTCGTGCGCATCGACTATCCGCAGGCGGTCGCGCTGGAGGCCGCGCAGGACAAAAGCGTAGCGGCGCTGTCGGCGGTCACCCCGGCATCCACCGCGCCGTCGCCGGTCCCCGCAACCGCGTCCGAGACCATCGTCGCGGCGCTGCCCGCGGACGGGGCCCGCCCCTCGGTGTCGTACCGCCAGGCGGGCGACGGCTACCTGTTGCTGGAGTACGGCGACAACGTGCTGGACCTGGCGTTGCGCATGCGCATCCACCTGCTGATGGACGCGCTGAACGCCGACCCCATCGCGGGCGTGCAGGAACTGTCGCCCGGCGTGCGGTCGCTGCAGATCCGCTACGACAGCCGGCTGATCCTGCAGGGCGCGCTGATCGCCCGCCTGCTGGAAATCGAAGCGGGCCTGGCCGACGTGGCGACGCTGAAAGTGCCCACGCGCGTCGTCTACCTGCCGATGGCCTTCGAGGATTCGGCGACGTTGGGCGCCGTCCAACGCTACCAGGAGACGGTGCGCGCCAATGCGCCGTGGCTGCCGAACAACGTGGATTTCATCCAGCGCATCAACGGATTGGCCAGCCGCGACGCGGTCCGCGACATCGTGTTCGACGCCAGCTACCTGATCATGGGCCTGGGCGACGTCTATCTGGGCGCGCCTTGCGCCGTGCCGATCGACCCCCGCCATCGCCTGTTGACGTCCAAGTACAACCCGGCCCGCACCTTCACGGCCGAGGGCACGGTGGGGATCGGCGGCGTGTACATGTGCATCTACGGCATGGACTCGCCCGGCGGCTACCAACTGGTCGGCCGCACCTTGCCCATCTGGAACAAGTTCCTGAAGAACCCCGTGTTCCAGGACGGCAAGCCCTGGCTGCTGCGCTTCTTCGATCAAGTGCGCTTCTACCCGGTGACGGAAGCCGAGCTGGACGTGCTGCGCGAGGATTTCCGCGAAGGCCGAGCCACGGTCCGCATCGAGGAAGAGGTGTTCGACTTCGCCGCGCACCAGCGCTTCCTGCAGGAGCAGGCCGATAGCATCGCCGTGTTCCAGGCGCGGCAGAAGAGCGCCTTCGACGCCGAAGTGGCCCTGTGGAAAACCGAAGAAGCGGTGGTCGAGCACGCCATCGCAGAACCCGAGCCGGAGACGGCGCTACGCGAAGGCGAACGGCTGGTCAGCGCCGACATGTGCGGCAACATCTGGAAGATCCCGGTCCAGGTGGGCCAGAGCGTATCCGCCGGCGACACGCTGGTCGTCGTCGAGGCGATGAAGATGGAGCTGTCCGTGATCGCTCCGGCCACAGGCACCGTCACCGCGATCCGCTGCATGCCCGGCAAGCCCGTGAACGCGGGCGATCCGCTGATCGTGCTGGCCGAAGACGCCACCTGCACCGTGGCGGGATGATGCGGCTGGAATCCGTCCAAGTCAGCCCGGCCATCCGGCAAGCGCCCGCGCTGGCCGGGTCGCTGGCCGACCAGGTCTACCAGCGCATCAAGGACGACCTGTTCGACTTCCGCATGCTGCCGGGCGAACGCTTCACCGAGGCCGACCTGGTGGCGCGGCTGGGCGTCAGCCGCACACCGGTTCGGCTGGGGCTGGTCCGGCTGGAGCGCGAAGGCTTCGTGCTGGCGCGGCCACGCAGCGGCTGGCAGGTACGCCCGTTCGACTTCGAGCGCTTCGAGGCGCTGTACGACGTGCGGGTGGTGCTGGAACAGGCCGCTGTGGACAAGCTGTGCGCACGCGAAAACATGGACGAGACCGGCATCCTGGGCGCGTTGACGGACGTGTGGCTGGTGCCGCCGCCGCAGCGCATCCTGGATGGCAGGCTCGTGGCGCAGCTGGACGAGGCCTTCCATTGTTCGCTGGTGGCCGCCGCCGGCAACCCGGAGATGGCGCAGATCCATCGCGACGTGACCGAGAAGATCCGCATCGTGCGGCGGCTGGATTTCACCAAGGATTTCCGCGTGGACGCAACCTATGACGAGCACGCCGCCATCCTGCGCGCCGTGTTGTCGCGCCGCGCGGACGAAGGGGCGCGCATGCTGCGTTCGCATATCGAGATGAGCAAGGCGGAAGTGCGCAAGATCACGCTGCACATGCTGCACGCGGCGCGGGAAAGCGCGGGCGGGTAGGCCGGCCGGCGCGCGCCGGCCGTCATCCCTGCAATTGCTTGTAGACCTCTTGCGACACGCGTTGCAGTTCCTCGCGGCTGACGGCGCCCGATAGCGCGTAGCCGAACTGCCCTTCGACCCAATAGAACACCCGCACCGGGCCTTCCTGCGTGAATTGGAATGCGGTCTGTCCGCCAGCGGCTTCGCGGGTCACATAGAGGGTCAGGCGCTGGCCGTCGGCCCCGCCGTACATGAACTGCGCGACCGGACCCGAGCCGCCGGGCAACAGGCGGCCGCCCACCAGTTCATAACCCGCTTGCGACAGCGACGGCGCGCGCACTGGCGCGCCCATGCGCTTGGTCAGCCAGGTGACCAGGCCCTTCTCGTTGTCGGCGCTGACTTCGACCGGGCGGCCCATGTCGGGCGCATAGACCGCGTGGGCGATGGCCGCGCGCTGGGCGTAGCCGCCGGCGGCGCGCTCCGGGCTGGCGGTGGCCAGCACGGTTTGCAAGTGGCGCGCGTCCATCGCGCCCCGGGTGATCCAGGCCGCGGTGGCACTGACGGCGGCGATCGCCACGCTGGCGGCCAGCGCGCGCCACGGAAAGCGGCGCGCGGGCGCGGTGAGCGGCAGCCGCAGCGGCAGCGGTTCGTCCAGCACGGGGTCCAGCAGCGCATGCAGCGCGCGGCGCTGCGCCTGCCAGTCGTCCACGCGGGTCTGGTCCTGCGGGTGCGTCGCCAGGAAGGCGTCGACCTCGGCGTGGCGAGCAGGCGGCAACTGGCCGTCCGCATAGGCATGCAGATCGGCTTCGGTGATGGGGGTGCCCGTGCCGGGAACCGGATGAAGGTGTTTGTCGTTCATGTCATTTCACGCGATGCAGCCGGCTGACCGTGTCGCGTCCTTGCATCAGCGCGCCCAGTTTTTCACGGGCGCGCGACAGCCGGGACATGACCGTGCCGATGGGCACGTCCAGCACCTGGGCGGTCTCCTGATAGGACAGGTCTTCCACGCAAATCAGCAACAGCACTTCCCGCTGCTCGGCAGGCAGGGCTTGCAGGCAGCGGTCCAGGTCGCGCACCTCCAGGTGGTCGGTCTGCGTGGCGCGCACCGGCGCATCGGGCATGTCGCCCGGAGCGGTCTGGTCCGCCCGCCGGTTGTTGGCGCGCACGCCGTCGATGAAATGGTTATGCATGATGCCGAACATCCAGGCGCGGAGTTCCCCGCGCCGCTGCCATCGCGAATAGCGGCTCCATGCGCGCTCCAGTGTGTCCTGAACCAGGTCGTCGGCCCGGTGGGGGTCGCCCGTCAGCCCGCGGGCGTAACGCCGCAGGCTGGGGATGCAAGCCAGGATCAGGGCTTCGTCTTCGGCGCGCATGGTCGCTGCGGCGGCGGGTCGGGGCAGGCCGGTTCAGGGCTTGGCGACGTGCCAGACTTCCTTGAAGTTGTCGCCCATCTTGTCGCCCGGCTTGGCGTCTTTGGCGTACAGGTAGATGGGCTTGCCCTTATAGGCCCACTGCTTGGAGCCGTCGTCGCGGGTGATGACCGTCAGGTCGCCCATCGGCTTGGCGTCGGCGGCTGCGGTGACCGGGGGCCAGATCTTGGCGCACTGGTCGTTGCAGGCGCTTTTGCCTCCGGCGTCCTTGTCGAAGGTGTAGAGCGTCATGCCCGCGCTGTTGACCAGGATGCCGTCCTGGGTCTTGACGGCCTGGGCGTGGGCGCCGGCCGAGAACAGGGCGGCGGAACCGAGAACCAGGGCGGCGGCGATGTGATTGCGCATGTTGTGCCTCGTAGATAGGAAAGTGGGGGACTGCCCTCTACAGACGCCGGCCGCCGCGGCTTTATTCCGCGCGGCCAAAAGAATTTGCAAAGGTCAGCCGGCCGGCCGGACAGCGCCGGGTTCGTAACGCATTTCAAATTCCAGCGGGGTCTCCTCGACGGGGGTGAAGCCCAGCGATTCATAGAGGCGTTGGGCGGGGTTGCCCTTCAGCACGCTCAGGGTGACGGGCGCGCCTTCCGAATCCGCCTGGTCCAGCACGCCTTCCAGCAGACGGCGGCCCAGCCCCCGGCCCTGGAAGGCCGGGTCGATCTGGATCTGCACGATGCGCCAGCCGGCCGGGTCGCGGTAATGCTTGAACAGGCCGGCGGGCCGGCCGTCCAGCCACACGATCTGCGCGTCGTCGAAGTGGTAGCGGATGCGGGCCAGATGGTGCTCGTCGTCCAGCGGCGCGCCGGCGCGCTGCAGGTGCGCCTGCATGGTGGACTTGCGCAGCGTCAGCAGGTAGGGCAGGTCGTCGTCGGTGGCGGGTTGCAATGCCAGGG
>NZ_LZZS01000029.1 GCF_014170335.1 Achromobacter sp. UMC46 | reverse complement strand
GGGTTTGGCGGCGATGGCGGTACGGCGGTCCTCTTTTCCAATGCGAGCAGCGGCACCGTTGTGAACGGCGGCACGATAGCGGGGGGGGGCGGCGGTGCTGTGGGGGAAACCACTGCCGGGAGCGCTGGCGAGAGAGCGGGTGACGGTGGCGAGGGTCTCAACGGCAACAACCTGAGCATCACGAATTCCGGAACCATCAGAGGCGGCGTGGGTGGCGCCGGTCGCAAAATGAACCCGGGTCAGGGCGGTGGCGGCATCGTGGGCAATGCGCTCACGATCAACAACAGCGGCACCATCAGCGGTGGCAACGGCGGCGTCATCCTCGGCGGCGGCGCCTCGGACGGAGAAGGAGGCGTCGGGATCACGGGCGCCAGCCTCAACGTCACCAACAGCGGCACGATCAGAGGAGGGCTGGCCGCCGATGGAACGACGCGGGCGAATGCCATCGCCTTCACGGCGGGCGACAACACACTGCAGATCAACACGGGCTCGGATATCCAGGGAAATGTCATCGGCGCCAGCGGCGCGGGGACCCACAATGCCTTGAACCTTGGCGGCACGGGCGCCAGCAGTTTTGCGGTCAGCGAGATCGGCGCCAAATACCGGAACTTCGGCAGCTTCGGCAAGGTCGGCACGGGCACCTGGACGCTGAGCGGCTCGACCGCAGCCCTCACGCCATGGACGGTCAGCGCGGGCACGTTGGCCATCAGCGGCGATGCCAGCCTCGGTGCTGAGAGTGGCGGCCTCACACTGGACGGTGGCACTTTGCAGACGACGGCGAACCTGAGCATGTCGCGCAATGTGACGATTGGCAGCGCCGGCGCCACCCTGAACACGAACGCTTCAACCACGCTCGGCCTGACCGGCGTTGTTTCCGGGGGGGCGCTGGCCAAGACCGGGACCGGCATGCTCACGCTTTCGGGCAGCAACAGCTATTCCGGCGGCACCACGGTCCAGGGCGGCATCCTGTCCGTCGCGTCTGACGCCAATCTGGGCGCGGCGAGCGGCGCCCTGACGTTGAACGGCGGCCGCCTGCAAAGCACGGCCACCTTCAGCACGTCGCGGGCCATCGCTGCCGGTGCGGCCGGTGGCAGCTTCGATCCGATCGCGGGGACGATTCTGACCTTGCGCGGCGGCGTCAGTGGAGCGGGTGCGCTGACCCAGGCCGGCGCGGGCACGCTGGTGCTTGCCGGGAACAGCCTCGCGTACAGCGGGCCGGTCTCCGTCAACGCAGGCACGCTGGTGGTGAACGGTGCCATCGGCGGCAATGTGCAGGTTAATGGCGGCACGCTGGGCGGCTTGGGCCGCATCGATGGCCGTGTGACTGTCGCCAGCGGCGGCACGCTGTCGCCGGGCAGCAGCCCCGGCACCTTGACCATTGGCGGTGCGCTCACGCTGAGCAGCGGCTCCACCAGCATCTTCCAACTTGGCCAGTCCGGCGCCGTGGGCGGCGTCAGCAATGACTTGGTGAAGGTGGGGGGGGATCTCGCACTAGGCGGAACGCTGCGGGCGAGCGCATCGTCGGCCGGTTGGTACCGGCTGTTCGACTACGCGGGCGCGCTCTCCGGCCAGTTCGATATGCAGCAGATCAGCAGCACGGGTGGAAGCTTCACGGTGGGCGGGCATCAGCTGGACACCAGCCAGAGCGGCCAGATCAACCTGTCGGTGCAGGGGACGGGCCAGACGCTGCAGTTCTGGCGCGGTGGCACGGGGGGCGTCTGGACCGGCTTCGCGGGCGCCTGGGTCAACGATGTGCCGACGAACACGGCACCGGCTGCATGGCTGGGCTCGGTGGCCGTGTTCGGCAGCGACGCGGGCGCCACGCCGGGCACTGTGACAGTACAGGGCCCGCAGAGCTTCGACACGCTGCAGTTTTCGGCCAATGGCTACAACCTGGTGGCCGACAACAGCGGCGCTACGCCGGGCCGCCTGGTCATGGAACCGGCCTCGGGCACACAGGCCACGATCAATACCGATGCGGGCATCAGCGTCGGCATCTCGGCGTCGATCGTCGATGGGGCGGGCAATGCGCTGGTCAAGGTCGGTGGCGGGACGTTGACGCTCTCGGGCGCCAATACCTATAGCGGTGGCACGCAGGTCAGCGAAGGCATGCTGGTGGCGGGCAGCCATGGCGCGTTGGGCAGCGGTGCCGTCACGGTGGACAACGGGGCGGGCCGGGGGGCGACGCTGCAAGTCGCCAGCGGAGTGGCGCTGTCCAATGCCATCACGCTGAACAACGGTGGCACGCTGGACAACGCGGGCACGCTCGCCGCAGCCGGCACCCCGGTGCGCGCAGTGACGGGAGCGGCCACAGTGTTCAACCGGGCGGGCGCAACGATCCTGGGCAATGTCGCGCTCAACGCAACGGGCGCGAATGCGGTCAGCTTGTTCAGCGGCAGCCAGATCCTGGGCGACCTGAATATCGGCAGCAATACGTCTGCAATCCTCACGCTCGACGGCCACGCGCCGAACCAGCTTTATTCGCAGGCAGTGACCGGCAGCACCACTTTCGCGGGTGAACTCGTGAAGAGCGGCAGTGGCGGCTGGACCTTGGACCGGGCGCTTGCACCGGTGAGCATCACCGTCCAGGGCGGCTCGCTGGCGCTTAGCGGTGCGGGCGATCTGGGCGGCAGCGGCGTGGGCCTGAATGCCAGCGGCGCCACCCTGGACATCAGCGCGGCCAACGGCCATCGCGGTATCGGCTGGCTATCGGGCGTGGCCGGCAGCAGCGTCGAGCTGGGCACCCATGCGCTGACCTTCGGCGACGCGAGCGACCAGCGTTTTGCCGGCGCGATAGGCGGAACGGGCAGCCTGATCAAGCAAGGCACAGGCACGCAGACCCTTGCAGGCGCGAGCACTTACAGCGGTGGCACCGAACTGAAGGCGGGGCGCATCGATCTGGGGCACAGCGAGGCGCTGGGCAGCGGCGTGCTGGCGATGGACGACGGCACCACGCTGGGCTTCGTCGCAGATGGCCTGATCGTCGCCAATGCCATCCGCATGACGGGCACCAACGATCCGACGTTCGACACCGGCACCCACACCGCCACCCTCACGGGCGGCATCAGCGGCAACGCAGATCTGACCAAGCAAGGCAGCGGCACACTGATCCTGGGGGCGGCCAACAACAGCTACAGTGGCGCCACCACTGTCGCCGAGGGCACGCTGCGCGCGGGCGTGGCCAACGCCTTCAGCACAAGCAGCGCCGTGACGATCGCGCGCGGCGCCACGCTGGATCTGGCGGGCTACGACCAGCGCGTGGTCAGCATCAGCCATAGCGGCACCGTCAGCCTGATGGGCCGCGCGCCGGGCACCGTCCTCACTGTCACCGGCCCCTGGGTCGGCCAGGGCGGCACCCTGGCCGTGAGCACGGCCCTGGGCGACAACCGCAGCGCGACGGACAAGGTGATGCTCAGCGGCGCCAGCGCCGTGGCCAGTGGCAACACCAAGGTGGCCATCACCAACCTTGGCGGCCTGGGAGGTCAGACCACGGGCGACGGCATCGAGATCGTCGGGACCCAGAACGGTGCCAGTATCCAGGGCGATGTCTTCGCCTTGTCGGCTCCGGTGCTGGCGGGCGCCTACGAGTACCAGCTTCACAACTCGGCCAGCGGCGCGTACCTGAGCAGCACCTCGACGGCGGCGGGCCCGACGTCGTACCGTGCCGAAGTGCCTCTGTACGCCGCCCTGCCCGAGCAGTTGCGCGAGGCCAACCTGGCGATGCTGGCCACCCTGCACCGGCGCGTCGGCGATACGGGTGTCGCGAACGGCGGCGACGGCGCGCAACGCCAACGCCAGGCCTGGGCCCGCATCGTGAGCATCGACCGCGAGATGGGCCAGGGCGGTGTCGTCAGCCCGCACAGCGAGGGCCGCCTGACCGGCTTCCAGGCCGGCACGGACGTCTGGGCCGATACCCGCTGGCGCGCGGGCCTCTATGTGGGTCAGCTTGACGGTGACATGAAGGTCACTGGCTTTGCACGGGGCATCGACCGCTATGCCGCCGGTCGCAACGGTCTGAAGAACCAGTACCTGGGTGGCTACGCCACCTACCGCAATGACGAGGGCCTGTATGTCGACAGCGTGCTGCAGGCAGGTCGTCACCGCAGCAACATTGGTCCCGACGGTTTCCAGTCCAGCCAGAACAAGGGTCACAGCTTGCTGGCCTCGGTCGAAGTGGGGCGGTCGTTCAACGTGGCGTCGAACTGGCGCATCGAGCCGCAGCTTCAACTGGTGCACCAGCGCCTGAGCCTGAACGACAGCACCCTCGTCGGTGCCCAGGTGCAACAGGACCCCGCGAGCAGCTGGGCCGCCCGCATCGGCGTGCGCATCAAGAGCAGCATCGCCACCTCCGCGGGTACCGTGCAGCCTTACGCACGCATCGATGTGTGGCATTCGGGCAGTGGCACGGACAGCGCGCGTTTCGTCGGGCCGGCGGCCTCCACCGACATCTCGACGCCGACCGGCGGCACCCGCACGGAAGCTGCGCTGGGCGGGCTTTGGCAGGTCAGTCCGAACCTTGGCGTGTATGGCGAACTGGGCCAGATGTGGGCTGCGGGCGGCAGCGTCAGGACCGAGGGCGGACCCAACGGGAGCGTGGGTGTGACGGTGCGCTGGTAGTTCGCCGCCGTTGCGTCGGGTGAGGGGCGGGCAGGGCCACCCTCCACCCGCCGCGGACTCTCGAGTGTCTCAATTCGCAGGCTTGACGCCGATCAGCGACACAAGCGGCGTCCAGAGCGCGATGTCATCCCGGATACGACGGGCGAACTTCTCCTTGGCTTCGCCGACGCAAGGTTGGCTGCCAGAGGCGTCGAACTTGCGGAGCACGTCGGGGTCGCGCAGCATGATTTGCACCGCGTCAGCCAGCCTGTCAACCACCTCGGCTGGCGTGCCGGGCGGCGCGAACAGGCCGTTCCAGGTTTCGATTTCGTGCCCCGAAATGGTGTCGGCGATGGCCGGTACGCCGGGCAGTTGAGGCACCGGTTGACGGCTGGACACGCCCAGGAAGCGAATTCGGCCGCTGTCTTTATAGGGCAGGATCTCGGATATGTTGGCCGAGTAAAGGTCGGTGGTGCCTGCCATGGTGTCGAGCAGGGCCGGCGCACCGCCGCGATAGCCGATAAGGGTTGCGTCGATGCCGGCGCGCTTGAGAAACACCAGCACGGACATATGCGACATCGAACCTTCACCGCCATGCGCAACGGTCAGCTTGCCGGGATTGGCGCGGCCATATTCGATCAATTGCGCCAGGTTCTGGAAGCGCGAGGCGGACGGCACGGTGAGGACGAGCGGATTGCTGGCGATGTTTGCCACCGGCACCAGGTCGTTCAGCGGGTCGTAGCGCACGTTGAACAGGAATCGCACCAGCGAGACCTGGCCGATCGAGCCCACCATCAGTGTGCTGCCGTCGTTGCGGGAGCGGATCAGCGCGTCGGTGGCGATGGTGCCGCCGGCGCCGGCCTGGTTCTTGACCACCACGGGCAATCCCAGCGTGCGCCGCAGCGAGTCGGAGGTAATGCGGGCGACATAATCCGTGTTCCCGCCTGGCGGGTAAGGCACGATCAACGTGGTGGCGGGCCCTTCCTGGGCCTGCGCCAACGCGGACAGCAGCAGCGGCGAGGAGGCCAACAAACGCGAGAACTGACGACGATTCATTTTGATTTCCCCTTGTGTCGTAGTATTGCGCGGCGTTCGCTCAGCGGGCCGCGGCAGCTATCTTGCCGCCACCCTTGGCGCCGACCACTTTCCCGTCCGCATACACCGTCGTGCCGCGCACAATGGTACGCACCGGCTTGCCCTTGAGGCGGCGGCCGGCATAGGGACTCCAGCCCACCAGGCTGAGGACGTCCTCGTCGCGCACTTCGTATTCGGTCTCCAGGTCGACCAGCACCAGGTCAGCGTCCAGGCCGACGCGGATTTCCCCTTTGTCGCGCAGCCGGAATAGCTCGGCAGGCTTGGTCGAGCAGGCCTGGGCCACCCGTTCCAGGCTGATCTTGCCCTCTAGCGCCGCGGTCAGGAACATGCTGAGGTAGAACTGCGTCGAAGGTGTGCCCGTATGCGCTTTCCAGCCGTCGGTCCAGCCCACTTCTTTCTCTTCGCGGGTGTGCGGGGCGTGGTCGGTGGCAACGATATCTATCGTGCCGTCGTTCAACCCTTCCCACAGTCCGGGCACGTTTTTCTCGGGAACCCAGTAGGACAGTGCATACGAGCCCAGGCGCTGGATGGCCGACCATTCGCAGCCCAGGAAAAGGGCCCACGGATTGATCTCGCAGGTGACTTTCTGGCCTGCCGCTTTGGCTTCGCGAATCAACTGCACGCTGCCAGCGGTTTGGGTATGCAGAATATGGAGGTGGCAGCCGGCTGCTTTCTGTAGCCGCAGCAGTGTCGCGATAGCCGTTTCCCAGATGACGCCGTCATGGGCGGCATAGGCGCGGGCATAGGCGAGGGCGTCGCGTTCGCCGCGATCCCAATAGGTTTGTTCGATCACGTCCATCAGGGCCTGGTCGTGCGGATGCACCATCAACGGAACGTCCAGTTCCGCGCAACGCTGCATGATGCGCAGCAGCTTGCCGTGGTCATGCACACCGATGCCGGGCATGTGCGGATAGTCTCGCCCCGTATCCACAACCATGAAGATCTTGAATGCGGCAATGCCCGTGGCGCTCATGGCCTGCATTTCCGACTCTATGGTCGGCGCCGGGTTGAAGTTCCAATCGACCACCGCGTCGCTACGATAGATGGCGAACTGTTTTTCCAGCAGATCCAGCGAGTTGGGTGGCGGGGTGACGTTGGGCATGCCCACGCTGGTGGTGACGCCGCCGGCGGCGCATTGCTGCGTGGCCGTGTGAATGGTGTCCTTGTACTCGAACCCCTTTTGCGACCCTTGACGGTGGTGCGAGTGCATGTCGATGGCTCCGGGCAACACCGTCAGTCCGGTCGCGTCGATGATGGTAGTCGCCTGCGGCTCGGCGCCCGCCTCGTACAGGCCGGCGATCTTGCCGCCCTTGATTCCGATGGAGGCGCGCAGACGACCCTGCGGCGAAACCACCAGGCCATTCTTGATCAAAGTATCCATGCTTTTTTTTCCTGTGATGGGCGATTGCTGAAACGATCAGGCGGCGCAGGCGGCAGGCTGGCTGGCGCGCTGGCGCACGGTGTCCCATACCTGCATGACGTAGTCCTTGCTAAGGCCTTTGGTGATGAAAACCATTCGGGATGTCCTGTCCGTGCCGGGCCAGGCGGCTAACTCCGCTGGCGGATGGAACAGGCGCTGCACGGCTTGCAGCACGATGGGCCGCTCGTGGCCGGCTATGTGCACAATGCCCTTGACGCGCAGCAGCTCGTCCGGGTGCGTCATGACCAGTGCATCCAACCAGGCGCTGACCTGCGACCACTGCAGAGGCTCGCTGAAATTCAGGCAAAAACTGTCGATCTGCGCATGGCGATGGCGATGCGCATGTTCGTGAGCCTGATCGTGAGCCTGTTCGTGAACGTGTGCGGGGCCATCGCTGTGGTCCTTGCCATGCTCGTGTTCATGGCCCGTCGCGTAGGGAGCGGCGTTAAGCCATTGCCGCACCTGCTCCGGGCGCACTGACGCGGCGTAGACGTCGGGACCATCCAGCACCATGGCGTTCGGTCTGCTCGCCGAATCGCACACCACGCGCGTCGCGCCGGGGTTGATTTGCGCAAGCTCCCCCTCCAGCGCCGTGGCGCGGGCGCCAGGCAGGTCGGTCTTGGTGACGATGACCGCATCTGCGACGGCCACCTGTCTGACGGCTTCCGGGTGCGCTGCCAACGTACTCTGTCCGTTTACTGCATCCACGACGGTCAGGACGCGGTTCAGGCGAAACGAGCGGGCGACCGGAAACGTCATCAGGGCTTGAATCACCGGGATCACGTCAGCCATGCCCGTCGTTTCGATCAGAACCCGGTCGAAGGCTGCGATATGGCCTGCGCTGCGCTTGGCGCGCAAATCCCGAAGGGTCTCGACCAGATCGCCCTGCACGGTGCAGCACAGGCATCCCGTGGTCAATTCGATGGTGTTGTCGTTGCTGCTGGCGATCAGTGCATGGTCGATGCCGATCTCGCCGAACTCGTTGACGATGACCGCCGCGTCGGCCAATGCAGGGTCGCGCAGCCAATGATTCAGCAAAGTCGTCTTGCCGCTGCCCAGGAATCCCGTCAGCAAGGTCACTGGAATGCGGGTTTCGGAAGTCTCGTCGTTAGCCATCGCTCACCTCGTTGCAAAAATATGTGTATTCGCATTGGTTGCGAATAAAGTAATTTTTGCATCGAGTTTACGATTTGGCAAGTCCCCCGCACGCGTCATTCGGGTTGCCAGATCAAGGCGAGTAGCCCGCGATGCTAGAATTGCGGGAAAATAGACTTTCGCAATCAGTGCGAAATTTCGCGCTGCTTGGCGCAATGGTATGGAGGTCGCGAATTGGCGGGCGAAATCAGGACACGCAACCGGATACTGCATATCCTGCAGCTGTATGACAGGCGGGCCGCATGGTCCGTCGAGGAAATCGCCGGTGAAATGGATATTTCCGTCAGTTCGGCCTATCGCGATGTGCAGGAACTTGTGCACGCCGACTTTCTGACCCCCGTGATGGGTGCGCGCTACGTGTTGGGGCCGACTTTTGCGCATTTCGATCTGCTGATGCGTCACGGCGATCCGTTGTTGACGGTGGCCGAGCCTCATATGCGCCAGTTGGTGGGAGCCACCACGCCGTTCTCGGCGTCGGTGCTCACCCGCAGCTACCAAGACAAAGTCATGTGCATTTATCAGGAGATCGGCGACCCGACCGCGCGCATCGGACGTTATGAACGCGGCGCCACCATGCCGATGTTTCGGGGGGCGACGTCCAAGGTCATTCTGGCGCACCAGAGCCGCCGCGCGCTAGAGCGCATGTATCTTGCCCATGAAGAGCAGGTGCGAGCCAACTCACATCGGCAGAGCCTGAAGGATCTATGCCAAGAGCTCGACGCCATTCGCGAGGCCGGCGTAGCGGTTAGCGATTCCGAGATCACCCCTGGCACCATAGGCATCGCTGCGCCCATCTTCATGGAAAAGAAGGTGGTGGCCGGACTGAGCCTGATCGTGCGTACCGAGCACTGCCGCCTGGAGCCATTCCGAGCGTCGGTTATCGACACCGCGGCCAAGATCAGCGGACAGTTGGCCGACGTGGATGGCGCCTGGGTCGCTCGCGCCTGAGTGTTGGCGCGCGCCGTTGGGCGGATACGCAGCGCAGGCAGGACGGATCGCAGGCAATGAAAAAGCCGCTAACTCGCAGAGAGTTAACGGCTTTTTTCGAATCTGGTGCCCGGGGCCGGAATCGAACCGGCACGCCTTGCGGCGGGGGATTTTGAGTCGGTGATTTACAGTGTTTCTACAGGGAAATGCGGCGAATTATAGCGTAGGTTGAAATAGGTAAAACTAGTTTCAAATCAGTAGGTTAGCGTGTTTTACCTGAATTGGTGAAAACTGGTCACTGTACTTGTACTGTACCGAAAATTCGGTACAGTACAGCATACATAGCTCGATCAAGGTCACCTGAAGTGGTGCCACACATTAAGACCGTAGTGTGCTAACGAATCGTGATGCAGCTTGATTTTTAGAGTCTCCCCAAGGCATAACTTTACTGCGAGGGTAGGTTATATAAATCCAACGTTTAGCTCGCGTTATAGCAACAAAAGCGCTATTCAGTTCCTCCGCGAGTGTTTTTTGGGTTTTTGCACGGTAATCTGGAAACACGCCCTCACACATACCCATCAGAAAAACGATGTCTCTCTCCAGACCTTTCATGGTATGGACAGTGCTAAGAACCAACCCTGAAATCTCAGGGTCATCGTTTACCTGGCCTAGGGCAATGGCATTGCGGAACGCCGCTAAAGTCTCCCCGAGACCTTTCCGCCGAAACGTTGTCCATGCAGTTAAAAAATCGTTAACTTCTTGGATCGCCCGCTCCAGTTCCGGCAGGTTTGCTTTATCTGTAGTTTTTGCTATTTCAGTGATGTTCTTTATGATTTCACTGCATAGCTTTGGGATATTCGGTTGTTCTATGTCTAACAACGAAATTGCGCGCAGTAATGATGATAGGATTTCTCTGTTCGGGACTACAGACTGCTGAACAGTATCGGCGACAATGTTCAGCACATCATCACTACTTTCATACTGCTCTTTTATCTTTAGTGCTTGGCATAACTTTCGGCCATCGACCCAGTCTCTAGGGTTGATTCGGATTCGAATAGCTAGATCTAGTGCGCGACCTATTAGCGAATCAGGTTCTGTTGAACGCTCGCCTTTTTTTAGAGAATACGGGATAGCTGCTTCGGTAAGTTTTTTCTCCAGCGTAGAGAAAACAAATCTGTTTCTTGCAATTACGACCATTTTCGCAAGATCAATTTGTCCTTCGATCTCCGGGTGCTGGCCACGAGTTAGCAAACTCTGAATGGATGTCACGATCCAGTTAGACTCTTCATCCTCGTTGGCAAACTCACGGATTTCATGGTGTCCGGCCAAAACAAACGCTGTTAGCTCCTGTGCTCCAGGTTTTAGCTTATTTGCTAGTGAGATAACCGCTCTTGAGCTTCTATAGTTCTCTCGCAAAGAAAATTTAAGTGGAGAAAAATCTAAATCAAAGTTCCTACACATGAAGTCGGCAGATGAGCTATTGAAGCCGTAAATCATTTGGTCGGAGTCCCCCACCAACAATAGACTTTTGAGATCTTCTCCGCATAAAGCCTTGATAAATTCGTACTGGGCTCGATTCAGGTCCTGAGCTTCATCAACGCAGATGTGCTGATATTTTGCAAGGTAAATCTCGCGGCACCAAGGTTGCTCTAAAAGAATGCGATGCGCGTAGACTAGAATGTCATCAAAATCTATGCCACCGCTCTCCAGAAGAGCGTCTTGATAAGTGGTGAATATTGACCAAAAACTATCATCTGCCGAGTAGCGCAAGCGCGTTTCTTCCTCAGTTAGCAGTTCCCGTTTGATGATGGAGAACTGATCTAGATAGTTTTGAATTACCTTGTTTCGGTCTGTGCTGCTATCGTCGCCGATATCAAGCACGTCATTGACACCTCGCCCGCTATCTATTATTGAACGAATTAGGACAGCTTTCCGGTCCTGGTCACGCTCGTATATATGTAAATCGGAGGGAAGGCCAATCGTGTGCCCGTATTGGTTTAAAACCCGTTGCGCAACGGAATGAATCGTTGCTATCCAGCATCGCTCGGATAGGTCGTCTATGTCGTCAAGCCTACCCCGCATCTCGTCAGCAGCCCTGTTGGTGAAGGTTAGTGCAATAACACCGTCACGTCGGGTGCTTTCTAATATGAATCGGACGCGTTCCGTCAGCACTCGCGTTTTTCCCGATCCTGCTGCTGCCTCGACGAGGATGGCTTGTCCCAACGGAGCACGGACCACCTCAGCTTGTTTAGGAGATAGTTGCATCATTGAAGCCATCCTTTAATAGTGTCAAAACAAGCCAGTACCGAGGCCGGAATTAGATCCTTAGTTGGCTTCTCGTCTTTGTTGTCATATATAACGTCCGCCAAAAAGCCAGCGTAAGACGCTTTTGAATTCCGCATAAGCTCTAGCAGCTCAGGATCTGTGCGGGCGTTCCACTCTCGTTTCTGTGCTGCCAAATAGTGTTCGTTGTCTCGTCCGTTAACTTTCAGGCGAACAAACGATTCAATTATTTCTTCTCGTAGTCCATGGGACAGTAGCTCCGCCTCGAAATCGTTGCTTTCATCCATGTATCCAACGGCGAAGTGATCCTCGGTTAGAGTCAACTCTGAGTCTTTTCTCAGATTCGAGATTTGTCGGGTGATTTCCTCTTTGGTGTCCCCGTCATTGTCACTAAGGATATACACGCGAATGCCGAAGCTGGCTGCCATGGCTACGAATGGCCTATAGCCTTTTCCGCCTACGCTTACGCAGGAAATTCCAGCGCTTAGATGCGATTTTCCCCAGTATAAGCTGAACATTGCAGGCAGGACCTGCTCCTCGGTGATACCCTCGCACAAGATGATGGCTCTTGAAAAAAAGAGATCCCCTTTCCTGTTCATAACTTCTCTTGCTACAGCTTTCTTTTCCTCCGGCTTTATTAGGTGGCGCACTTGATGAGTGGAAATTACTCCTGCAGTCCGGCTTAGTGAGCGGATTTCATACAGATCAGCCATTGCCACAAGAAATGGGGAGTGTGTACTTATTATAAGTTGCCCATTGCTACTGCAAAGCTGATCGTACAGAGCTCTTTGCGCATTCGGATGCAAGTGCGCTTCAGGTTCTTCTGCGGCTAAAAGGGGATGTATCGGCTGCTGCTCTTCGGCATGCTTTTTCAGAAGAAGCTCTAAGAACGCTCTGATGCTGAGCATGGAGGCCCAGCTTCGCGTGCCCATCCCGTGATATTCCATGGAGAACGTAGACTCGGCGGTTGCGCCGAAGTGGACGGAGAAGTTCTTTGATAAATCTCTAATTTTTTTTGGAAATGGGGTTATTTCAGCTGCTCCATCCCCTCCAATTGCTTCATTTAAAAGTGAAAGATGAGTCTTAAGTCTAGTTAGTGACTCGCTTTTCTCTACAGCATTGGAATTGATGTTTGAAATTAACCCTTCCAACTCCGTAATATCTGCCTCGCTGTACTCGACACTAGCTAGCACCTTTCCAACAAAGGAGGAGCGATCTTTCAAGTCGCTTTGAATATCCCTCTGGGCGTCTATAGATACCAGCGGTAGACTTTGAAAGCGACTGGTTAGTCGATTTTCCTTAACCTTCGCTGTTTGCCAGCTTTCAAATGGGGGCCATTGATCAAGCGTAGATCGGGCCACGTCGAAGCCACCTTTTATTAGGTTTGCTCTCGCTATGGTCCGTATAGCGATGAACTGATGTCCTGTTGCCTCGGATTGAATTCTATCCCCGAATTCTCTTATCCATTCAGGGGAAAATTTCTGCTGGCGCTTTCCGGCATCGTCTACCGAGATTACTCGAATATCGACGCGAATCTCAGACATGCGCTTTTCTTGAGGGGGGATATGGAAGTCTTCATCAGATAGATATCGCCCGTAATCTCCCAATGCTAGCTGAAGAGACTTTATCAACGAAGTCTTGCCGGCATTATTCAGTCCAATCAATAGGCACACTTTTTGTAGAGTAATCTCGATATTTTTTAGCCCTCGAAATCCTGCGACCCGTATAGTCTCAACAAGAATTTGCATTGCTTCTTCCTAAAGGCATTGATTTTTAGTTGTCGCTACAGTCTAGCCAATCCAACAAGAGCGTTTCCTGATCTCGGCTGATCAGCCATCTTGAACTGTTCCATGTAGTACAAAACCCGGCGGTAGCCTATCCTGCACTAGCTTCAACCACCTAAAATTTCTTCGTCATGACTAAGCTTTTGAGTGCGCCGAGGCACTACGCGGCTGCACAAAGTCGGCTAACGCGATTTCCCCATTGATGAAGCGTTGGGCATGTTTTTCATCTGCTGCACTGCGCGAGAATCCTTCCAGGCCCACCGATGTGCGTGCGTAATTGACGGTCGCTACACGTCGGTCGCGCTCGGCACCGGATATCGTTTTGCTTAGTTCCGTTTCGTGCGAACCCCTCTCAGCCATGGTTGTCTCCCGTGCTTTAGGTAACGCCATTTTACAAGGTGTGGGATTTTTTTGGGCTTCGGTGAGAAAACAGGCCACAAGGTTTTACGCAGAAATTGTCTTGTTTTTGTGCCTATCAATAGGTTTTCCCGATTGGCAGCGACACTGGCTACCCGTTGTCGAGGGTACTTCCCAAAGAGGCTTGGGATAAGGTGTCAGACTGAGCTAGCCCAGGTTTTCCGGACACCCGAAGAAGTAGACAATACTTGAAGGAGGTGTCCCATGGATAAATCCAAGCCCGATAGCAGTGCGACCGGCGCCAAGCGCCAGCACCATAGCCGCGAGTTCAAGGTCGAGGCGGTTCGCCAGTTGGAGCAAGGCCAGGTTACTGGCACCCAACTGGCTTTGATGCTGGGTGTGAAGCGCTCGATTATTTACCGATGGAAGAAGGAGCTCGCCACACACGGGC
>NZ_LZZS01000028.1 GCF_014170335.1 Achromobacter sp. UMC46 | reverse complement strand
TTGCCGGTCGTGTCGACCGAGAAGGAGCCATACGTGCCCTTGCCGCCGTCGTTGACGGTCCAGGTGTGCTTGTCGGTCGTGTCGACGTCGGCGACGTCGATCTTGCCAGTCGCAACCAGGGTGCCGTCTTCCGTGACTGCGCCGTCCGCCTTGCCAGTCAAGACCGGGATGTCGTTGGTGCCGACGATGGTGACGACCACTTGACCGGTGGTGCCATCAGCCGTCGTAACGGTGAAGGTCTCGGTCAGGGTCTTGCCAGCGCCCAGGCCTTGGACGGCCGGGTCGTTGTTGGTCAGGTTGTACGTCCACTTGCCATCGGCGTCGATGGAGAACTTGCCGTGTTGGCCAGCGGCATCCGTCTGCGGCTTGAAGACCGCTTCGCCTGCATCCGGATCCGTCACGTCGAGCTTGCCGCCAACGGCGAGCGTCACGTCTTCGGTGACCGTACCCTTGTCGTCGCCCGGGGTGGCCGGGTTGATCACGGCGCCGTCGTCGGTGCCGTTGATGGTGACCGTCACGTCCTTCGTGACCACGCCGCCGTTGCCGTCATTGACGGTGACCGTGAAGGTCTCGGTAATGGACTGGCCGGACTTCAGACCTTGGACGTCCTTGTTGGTGTTGTCCAGGTTGTAGGTCCATTTGCCGGTCGTGTCGACCGAGAAGGAGCCGTACGTGCCCTTGCCGCCGTCGTTGACGGTCCAGGTGTGGGTGTCGGTCGTGTCGACGTCGGCGACGTCGATCTTGCCAGTCGCAACCAGGCTGCCGTCTTCCGTGACTGCGCCGTCCGCCTTGCCGGTCAGAACCGGGATGTCGTTGGTGCCGTTGATGGTGATCGAGACTTCCTGCGTCGTGACGCCGCCGTGGCCGTCGCTGACCGTGACGGTGAACGTCTCGGTTAGCGATTCGCCCGCACCCAGCGCCTGCACGGCCGGGTTGCCGTTGGTCAGGTTGTAGGTCCAGTTGCCGATGGCGTCGACCGACAGCGCGCCGTACTGGCCGGCGCCATTATTGTTGATCGTCCAGGTGTGCGTATCGGTGGTGTCGACATCCGTCACATCCAGCTTGCCGGTGGCGGCAAGCGCGGTGTCTTCGGTCACGGCACCGGCGGCTTGGCCGCTCAGCGTCGGCACGTCGTTGGTGCCCTGGATGGTGACGACCACGGTGCCGGTCGTGCCGTCCGCCGTCGTCACGGTGAAGGATTCGGTCAGGGTCTCGCCAACCGCCAGCGCTTGCACGCGGGCGTCGTTGTTGTTCAGGTTGTAGACCCACGAACCGCTGGCGTCGATCGAGAACGTGCCATGTTGGCCGGCCTGGCCGGATTGCACGACGAAGCGGGCTTCGCCATCGTCCACGTCGGCGACATTGAGCTTGCCGTTCGTGGTGTAGGTGGTGTCTTCCTTGACCGTGCCCTTGTCGTCATCCGAGCTGGCGGGCGTGATGCGCGCCGGGTCGTTCACGCCGACGACCGTCACTTCGACGGTGGCCGTGGAGGTGGCGCCGCTGGGATCGGTGACAGTGTAGGAAATCGTGGTGGTCGCCGTCTGGCCTTCCGGCAGATGCTGGAAGCCTGTGCCCGGTGTAAAGACATAGCTGCCGTCCGGCAGGACGGTGAACGTGCCGCCGTTCGTGCCCGTGACCGACACGCCGCCCGGCGTCATCGGACGGCCGCTGACCGAGACGATCGCCAGGGGGTCGCCGTCGGGATCCGAGTCGTTGGTCAGCAGGTTGCCGCGAACGGTGGTGTTCTGGTCGCCGCGGCCGGTGTCGTTCAGCGCGGACGGAGCGGTGTTGGTGGCAGTCGGCGTGGTCGCGCCATCGCCGCCATCGCCGGTCAGGCCGGCGCCCAGGGCGCGGGGCACGGAGTCGTCGCCGCGGCCCGGATTAGGATACGCCAGATCCAGCGGGGAAGTGGTTTCAAGGATGCGGGCCAGGCGGACAAAGCTGCTGCCGCCGGCATCGCCGCCGCCGGCCACGATGGCGGCGGTAGGGTCGAGTTCGTCGAACGGGTCGCGGCCGGCTTGCAGGGCGGCCAGCAGGCGATCGGAATCCGTGCCGGTGGGCGGGGCCACCGCGGCTTCGCTGGGATCGGCCAGCGGGCCGGCCATGTCGCCATTGACGGCGACTGCGCGGCCTTCACCGATGACGATCGGCATGCCGTTTTCGACCTGAAGGGAAACCGTGGCGCCCGAGGCAGTGACGACGTCGCTGCCGGCGGGGACTTTGCTGCCTTGATGCAGTTCGGTCAGAGAACCGTCGCTGTTGCGTATCCACGCGCGACCGGAGATTTCATTGACGACTGCGGGGGAAGAATTGGCCATGTCGGTTCCGTTTCAGGGATTTATCCAAGATGGCCAGATACTAGAGGTCGCCGCTGGGGCGGGATATTGTCCTCAAGGACAGTATCAGGACGTAATTTTGGTCCGGGTGTCGGCGGGCGCGGAAATGCCGTGGACAAGCAGAGCCAGTTGCAGGCGGTCCGACACCTTCAACTTCTCGAAAACCGCTGAAAGATGCGCTTTGACCGTGCGTTCGGTAATACCCAGCGCCTCGGCGATCGCGGCGTTGGCCTGGCCGCTGGCGGCGTACCGCGCGACGGTGGTTTCGCGCTCGGTCAACAGGCCGCCGTCCCACGCGTGCGAATCCTGGGCGCGTTCCGTCACCAATTTAAGCAGGCGGGCCACCAGGGAACGGCCCATCCAGATGCCGCCGGACGCCACCACTTCCAGCGCCTGCGCCAACGCGGCGGCCGGCGCATGGGTATGGCAGTAGCCGTGCGCGCCCGCGCCCAACGCTTGCGTGCCTTGCTCGTCGTTGGGGCTGGGGCTGGCGACCACCAGATGCATGCCGGCCAGTGCCGACGTCCAGATGGGATCGTGCCAGGAGGGCAGGCGGGGCACGTCGGCATCCAGCACGGCCAGCGAACGGCCTTGTTCGCGCCAGCGTTGCAAGTCCGCCAGGCCGCGCCCGCGCGCCGCCAGCCAGCGTGTGGAATCCAGCGCGCGCCAGTGTTGCCACAGCAGGTCGTCGTGCGTAATCAACAAGACGGGAACAGGTTTCATAAAGCCTTCCAGCTCTCCTTTAACGTTCGGTAAAGGCATTCGCCTTGGCACGCAAAATCGGTTTGAGCAGGTACTGCAGCACAGTGCGCTTACCCGTCAAAATATGAACCTCCGCCACCATCCCGGGGATGATGGGCAATAGTTTGTCGCCCACCGTGCTGCGGTCCGTGCGGACGCGCACCACATAGTAGGAATTGCCTTTCTCGTCGGTCACGGTGTCCGCGCCGATCTGTTCGACCTTGCCTTCCAGACCGCCATAAATGGCGAAGTCATAGGCCGTGAATTTCACTTCGGCCTTCTGGTCGGCGTGCAGGAAACCGATATCGCGCGGCTGAATACGGACTTCCAGCAGCAGCGTGTCGTCCTTGGGCACGATTTCGATAATGTCCTTGCCCGGCTGCACCACGCCGCCGACCGTGTTGTTGAACAGCGTTTTGACGGTGCCGGCCAGCGGTGCACGGACTTCGGCCAGCTTTACGCGGTCGGCCAACGCCAGCTTGCCCTGGCGCAGCGTCGACAGCTTGGTGTTGGTTTCCGACAGCTCGCTGCGCGCCTGGTTGCGGATGTTCAATTCGGATTCTTCAAGCTTGCTCTGCGCTTCCTTGATCGACGCCTGGAAGCGGTCGATCTGCGCTTCGGCCCCTTTCTGCTCGCCGCAGTAGCGCGCCACGTCACGCTGAAGGCGCAGCAGGTCCACTTCCGAGACCGCACCGCTCTTGAGCAACGGGCGGGTCACTTGAAGTTCACGGGAAGTCAGGCTGCAGCTGGCAGAGGCCTGGTCGCGCTTGGCGATCGTTTCGCGCAGGTCCTCCTGGCGCTGCTTAAGCTGTTCGCGGGCGACGTTGACGGTGGCGTTCAACTCGGTGTTGCGCGCCTGCCAGGCGTTGCGCTCCATTTCGGCGAGGCCGGGCGCCTGCTTCAGCACTTCTTCCGGGGCCACGAAGGGTTCGCCGGTAGCCAGCGCATGCAAGCGGGCCGATTTGGCCAGCAGGGACAGGTACTCGGCGTTGTTCTCGCCCAGCGACGACGCGAAACGCGTGGAATCGATCTTCAGCAAGGTCTGGCCAGCTTGCACTTCCTGGCCCGGACGAACCAGGATTTCCTCGACAATGCCGCCATCCAGGCTCTGGATGATTTGCACCTGGCGCGACGGCACGACCTTGCCTTCGCCTCGGACGACTTCATCGATGCTGCCGGTGGCCGCCCAGACCAGCAGCAGCACCACGGCCAGCATCGCCACCCACAGCAGGATGCGCGAACTGCGGGCCTGGGATTCGTGGATCACCCATTCGGCGTTGCCGACATAGTCAGAACGCTTTTCAAGCTTGCCCTTGTCGGCGCCGTCCAGCAGCCGATCAAAGAAGAACACGAAGACGTTGCGCAGTTTGCGCCACAAGCCGCCAATCAGGCCGCGCGGGGTCTCGCCAGGATTTTTCTGCATGACTTCCTCAGCTCCCGCGTCCAACGCGTCCTTGACGCAGTGCTTCGACAACCTGCTCCTTGGGGCCGTCGGCCACGATGTGGCCGTTATCGATCACGATCAGGCGATCGACCAGGTCCAGCAGCGCGGTGCGGTGCGTGACCAGCAGGATCGTCTTGGTCGCGCTGGCCTCTCCCAGCCGCTTGCGCAACTGTGCTTCGCTTTGGTGGTCCATATTGCTGCTGGGTTCGTCCAGCAGCAGGATGGGCGGATCGTTGATCAGGGCGCGGGCGACCGCGACGGATTGGCGTTGGCCGCCCGACAGCGATTCGCCGCGCTCGCCGATCACCATGTCGAACCCGTTGGGGTGCAGGTTGGCAAAATCGGTCACGCCGGCCAGATTGGCGGCGGCCAGGATGCTGGCGTCGTCGGCATAGGGCGCGCCCATGGCCAGGTTGTGCTTCAGGCTGCCGTAGAACAGCGTCGGATCCTGCGGCACGTGGCCGATCGCGCGTCGCACGTCGGCGGGGTCGATCTGGCGCACGTCCACGCCGTCCAGCAGCACGGCGCCTTCGGTGGGTTGGTACAGCGCCAGCGCCAGCTTCTCCAGCGTGGTCTTACCCGAGCCGATGCGGCCGATGATGCCGACTTTTTCGCCAGGCTTGAGTTTGAACGACACCTTCTTCAGCACCGGCTGCGTGCTGCCGGGATAGGTGAAGCTCACGTCGCGGAATTCCAGGCCGCCGTGGAATACCGGGCGATGCAGGAATTCGGCTTCCGCCGGGCGCTCGATTGGCAGCTTCATGTAGTTGTCGATCGAGCCCAGCGACGTGCGGGCGTTCTGGTATTGCATCAGCAGGCCCGCCACCTGGCCCAGCGGCGCCAGGCAACGGCCGGCGATCATGGATGCGGCGATGATGCCGCCCATGGACATGGCGGATTCCTGCGCCTGGTACACGCCGATGATCACGACGGCGATGGAAACCAGTTGCTGCACGGCCTGGACGAAGCCCACCGTCGACGACGAGATCAGCTTGAGCTTGCCGCCGGTCTGCGCGATGAATTCGGTGGCGCGTTCCCAGTTGCGCTGGATCGAGCCCTGGGCGTTGAGGGTCTTGACGGCCTCCAGGCCGGTCAATGCCTCCACCAGCGTCGCGTTGCGTTGCGAACTGGCCTGGAAAGAGGCCATCGTCAGGGCTTCCATGCGCGCCTGGGCGGCCAGCGACACCAGCAGGATCAGAACGATCGCCACCAGCGGCGGCAAAATCATCCAGGGCGAGATCCAGGCCAGGGCGGCCAGGAACAGCACGATGAAGGGCAGGTCGACCAGCGTCGTGATGGTGGCGGACGCGATGAAATCGCGGATGGATTCAAATGACCGCAGGTTCGCCGCGAAGGACCCCACCGATACCGGGCGGCCCTCCATACGCAGGTCCAGCACGCGTTCCATGATCTGCGCCGACAGGCGCACGTCGACCCGCTTGCTGGCACTGTCCACCACGTGCGAACGCGCGGTGGAGAGGATCATGTTGAAGATCACCACCAGCGTGATGCCGATCGCCAGGACCCACAGCGTCTCGACGGCGTTGTTGGGCACCACGCGGTCATACACGTTCATGGTGAACAGCGGCATCGCCATGGCGAAGATGTTGATCAGCAAGGCGGCGATCAGCGCGTCGCGGTACAGGCGGCGGTTCTCCATGATGGCGGCCCAGAACCAATGGCGCTCGCGCACTTTGGAGACTTCGGGGGACCGCGCGTCGAACCGGAATTGCGGGCGCACGAAGCACACCAGGCCGGTGTACTGCGCCGCCAGGGCTTCGGGAGTCATCTCGACGGAACTGCCGCCCAACTCGGGGTGGCTCACCACGTATTTGCCGTCTTCCTTCTTCAGCAGCAGGCAGGCGCGTTCGCCTTGCAGCAGCAGGATGGCGGGCAGCAGGTCCTGGGAAATGCTGTCCAGCGTGCGTTTGACCACGCGCGCAGACAACTGCGCGCGCGCAGCGGCTCGCGGCAGCAGGGCAGGGGTCAGGCGGTGCTCTTCCAGGGGCAGCCCCGAAGACAGCGCCTGGGCGGTGGCCGTCACGCCATGCAGGCGAGTGATCTCGACCAGGCAATCCAGCAGGGGATCGTCATGCGCCGCGCGAGCGTCCGCACGCCATTCCCGGCCGGCTTTTTCAGATAACTTGTCCATCTTCGTCATCCAATAGGTCGAGGTGTTCCGAGAGGCGCGCGCGTTGCTGCTTGCGCTGTGAGAGCTTTTGCTGTGCCTGGACAGGCAGGTCCGTCATGCGCAAGGTGCCATTGGCGATCAAGGCGTCGATCAGGTCTTCCAGAACGCGGACAAAGTCCGCGTCCAACTGCGAAAATTCGTTGCCCTGGGGCGTCATGTGGCCTCCTTGCGACCCAACCCCGGTCAGGGTTTGGCGTTGGGCGCGTTCAGCGGCACGAGCGTGGGCGGCAGCGTGCCTTCGTTGTATTGAACGCGCACCGGGGCCAGGCGGGCAGAGTCGGGAACCGTCGAATTGCAAAGCTTGATCACTTCGTCGGTCACCGCCAGCTTGCCGTTTTCCTCGGGCATCTCGTTGCGCGCGGGTTGCAGCGACAGCGCCGGCAGCAGCGCATGCGACAGCGCCAGCCAGCGATATTGCGCAAGCTTGAGGTCATACAGGCCGTTGGTCAATGCGCGGCGCGATTCGAACAATTCGTTTTCGGTATCCAGCAAGTCCAGCAGCGAACGCTGGCCAATCTGGAACTGCTGGCGATAGGCGTCGCGCACCTTGGTGGTGGCCACTTCGTGGTCGCGCAGGAAGGGCAGCTTCTGGCTCAGGCTGGTGATGTTGTTCCAGGCCACGGCCAAGTCCTGCTGCACATTGCGGCAGGTGTAGTCGCGGATGTCGCGCGCGGCATAGGATTGCGCCGCGGTCTGGCGCACCCGGGCGGAATCGGCGCCGCCGCGGTACAGGTTGTAGCTCATGACGACCTGGACGCTGGAGCTTTGAATGTCGCGGGTCTGCGGCGTGGGGTCGTTCTGGTCGCGGCCGGTGGAGGCTACGAATTCGAACTTCGGCGAGAACGCGCCCTTCGACGACGACACGCCGGCCTCGGCGGCCTGCAGGCCCGCCTGCTTGGACAGGAAGCTGGGATTGCGGCGCAGCGATTCATTGAAATCGCCCGGCTTGACCGGCAGCTTGCCGGCGACGTCGGGCGGCGGCTGCATGGATTCGGGGGGGAAGGCGCCGGTCACGCGCTGGAATCGCTGCTGCACATCCAGCAAGTTGGCGGTTTCGGTCATCAGGTTGGTCTGGGCCAACGACAGGCGGCCTCCCGCCTGTTCCAGGTCGACGCGGCGGCCGACGCCCGATTCGGTGCGTTCACCGATCTGCTTCAGCGTTTCTTCGTGCAGCGAATAATTCTGGCGGGCCAGCAATTCCATGTCGCGATAACGCTGCAGGTCGATATAAGCCTGCACGGCGGTAAAGGCCGTGGAATCGCTGGTGGCCAGCACATCATAGAAACGCGCCAGTTTGTCGAAACCGGCTTGCTTGACGTCATTGCTGGTGCGGAAGCCGTCGAAAATCAATTGGCGGAGTTCGACGTTGTATCCCGGCCGGCTCCAGCTTTGCGAACCCACGGCGGGCACGTTGCTGCGGTATTCGCGGCCTAAGTAACCCTGTGCGTTGATCTGCGGGAAAAATGCGCCACGCGCCACGGACTGACCTTCCAGCGACGCTTGGAAATCATGGTACTTGGCCTGTATCTCGGGATTGCTAAGCAGCGTTTGCTCAACGATCTGATTCAACGTCACTGCGGATTGTCCAGCGGCAGGGGCGGATGCGGGCGCCGTGGTCTGCGCGAATGCAGCGGGAACAAATGCCAGGGCAAGTATCGAAGTCGTGCTTTTGAGCAAAAACGAAGCCATAGTGATTATTCGCGAGTCAGGTTGGATTGAATGGCCGCCATGTTGTATGCAAATGTCATATTGTTCGAGTCAAGATTTGTTAAGTCTTGCTGGATGCAACTGACGGGCCATGAAAGTTCTTCGCGCAACATCACCTAAAAGCACTGAATTTGCACGAACTTCACAATATATGATTGCCTCGGTTTTCATTAATACGTTTTATTGCGTATTATTTCGAGTGCGAGATAAACATAGTGAAACCGGATTATATCGTTTAGATAATTCTGTATCTGTTTTCTTTAACAAAATCTTTCTGTGTGATTAATTGTCCACACTGTTTGACGGATTCGGATTGCCGATCGCGGGGACGGATTTCGTCACGAACATGGTAGTGGTGGTACTAGTATATGTGGTGCGGTTGTACTAGGTTCAGACCCTGTGCATAATTCCTCCATGCCGCAGTGGCCGGCGCGGGAGCGATTTGCTTTTCAACCGCGCGAGGCTCAAGCCGGATTGTCTATTTGCAGAGCGCATCCATGGCCCAAACCCTTTACGACAAACTCTGGGACGCCCACATCGTCCACCAGGAATCAGACGGCACCTGTCTGCTCTATATCGATCGCCACTTGCTGCACGAGGTCACCAGCCCGCAGGCGTTCGAGGGCTTGGCGATCGCCGGGCGCAAACCGTGGCGCACAGGCGCCAACCTGGCGGTCGCGGACCACAACGTCCCGACGCTGAACCGCGCGCAGGGCATCGACGACCCTGTGTCCCGCCTGCAAGTGGACACGCTGGACACCAACTGCGACAAATACGGCATTACCGAATTCCGCATGAACGACCTGCGTCAGGGCATCGTGCACGTGATCGGGCCTGAACAAGGCGCGACCTTGCCCGGCATGACTGTCGTCTGTGGCGACTCGCACACCAGCACGCATGGCGCGCTGGGCGCGCTGGCCTTCGGCATCGGCACGTCCGAAGTCGAACACGTACTGGCGACGCAGACCCTCTTGATGAAGAAAGCCAAGAGCATGCTGATCAAGGTCGAAGGCGAATTGCCCTTCGGCTGTACGGCCAAGGACGTGGTCCTGCACATCATTGGCATCATCGGCACGGCTGGCGGTACCGGCCACGCCATCGAATTCGCCGGCAGCACGATCCGCGCCCTGTCCGTGGAAGGCCGCATGACGGTCTGCAACATGGCCATCGAAGCCGGCGCCCGTTCAGGCATGGTGGCGGTGGACGACAAGACCGTCGAATACTTCCGCGGCCGTCCTTTCGCGCCCATGGGCGTGGTGTGGGACCAGGCGGCCAAGTACTGGCGTACGCTGCACACCGATGACGGCGCCAAGTTCGACACCGTGGTCGAAGTCAACGCGCGCGACATCAAGCCCCAAGTCACTTGGGGCACGTCGCCCGAAATGGTGTTGCCGGTGGATTCCCGCGTGCCGGACCCCGACCGCGAAAAAGACGATGTGCGCCGCAGCGGCATGGAACGCGCCTTGGAATACATGGGCCTGAAGCCCAATACGCCGCTGACCGATATCCGCGTGGACCGCGTTTTCATTGGCTCGTGCACCAACTCGCGCATCGAAGACCTGCGTGCGGCGGCCGTCGTGGCCCGCGGCAAGCGCGTGGCGTCGAACGTGCGCCAGGCGATGGTCGTGCCGGGTTCGGGTCTGGTCAAACAACAAGCCGAACGCGAAGGCCTGGACAAGATATTCATCGAAGCCGGCTTTGAATGGCGCGAGCCGGGCTGCTCGATGTGCCTGGCCATGAACGCCGACCGCCTGGAACCGGGCGAGCGTTGCGCCTCCACGTCGAACCGCAATTTCGAAGGCCGGCAGGGCCAGGGCGGCCGCACGCACCTGGTCAGCCCCGCCATGGCCGCCGCCGCCGCCGTGGCCGGCCATTTCGTCGACGTCCGCACGTTCCGATAAGCGAATCAGCCCCGAGTACCGACATCATGCAAGCATTTACCACTCACGAAGGCCTGGTGGCTCCGCTCGATCGCGAAAACGTCGACACGGACCTCATCATCCCCAAGCAATTCCTCAAATCCATCCAGCGCACGGGTTTTGGCCCGAACCTCTTCGACGAGCTGCGCTACCTGGACCACGGCGAACCCGGCATGGACAACAGCAAGCGTCCGCTGAACCCGGATTTCGTGCTGAACCTGCCGCGTTACCAAGGCGCTTCGGTGCTGCTGGCGCGCAAGAACTTCGGTTGCGGCTCCAGCCGCGAACACGCGCCCTGGGCGCTGACGCAGTTTGGCTTTCGCGCCATCATCGCGCCGTCCTACGCCGACATCTTCTTCAACAACAGCTTCAAGAACGGCCTGCTGCCGATCGTGCTGTCCGAGTTGGAAGTGGCGCGCCTGTTCGACGAAGTCAAAGCCTTCCCGAACTACAAGCTGAACATCGATCTGGACCGCCAGGTCGTGATTGCCCCGGATGGCCGCGCGATGGGTTTCGACATCGAACCCTTCCGCAAGTACTGCCTGCTGAACGGCTTTGACGACATCGGCCTGACCTTGCGCCATGCCGACAAGATCCGCGCCTTCGAGGCCGAGCGCCTGACCCGCCACCCGTGGCTGGAAAGCCGTCCCATCGCCTGAACCCTATTCTGATCACAGGATCGCTTCTTAAATGACTCACACCATCGCAGTCTTGCCGGGTGACGGCATCGGCACGGAAATCGTTGAACAGGCCGTGCGCGTCCTGCAGGCGCTGGACGTTTCCTTCGACATCAAGCAGGCCCCCGTGGGCGGCGCCGCGTTCGACCAGTTCGAACACCCGCTGCCGCCGGCCACGCTGAACCTGGCCAAGGAATCGGACGCCGTGCTGTTCGGCGCCGTCGGCGATTGGAAGTACGACAGCCTGCCGCGCGAATTCCGTCCGGAACAGGCCATCCTGGGCCTGCGCAAGGCGCTGGGCCTGTTCGCCAACCTGCGCCCCGCCATCCTGTATCCCGAGCTGGCCAGCGCCTCGTCGCTGAAGCCCGAGATCGTGTCCGGCCTGGACATCCTGATTATCCGCGAGCTGACCGGCGACATTTATTTCGGCACGCCGCGCGGCGTGCGCTCGTCGCCTGACGGCGCCTTCACGGGCGAACGCGAAGGCTACGACACGATGCGCTATGCCGAGTCCGAAGTGCGCCGCATCGCGCGCATCGGCTTCGAATCGGCCCGCAAGCGCAACAAGAAGCTGTGCAGCGTGGACAAGGCGAACGTGCTGGAAACCTCGCAGTTCTGGCGCGACATCGTCATCGAAGTGGCGCGCGAATACCCCGACGTCGAACTCTCGCACATGTATGTCGACAACGCCGCGATGCAGCTGGTGCGCAACCCGCGCCAATTCGACGTCATCGTCACGGGCAACCTGTTCGGCGACATCCTGTCCGACGAAGCCGCCATGCTGACGGGTTCGATCGGCATGCTGCCGTCCGCGTCGCTGAATGCCGGCGGCCAGGGCCTGTACGAACCCAGCCACGGCTCGGCGCCCGATATCGCCGGGCAGGGCATCGCCAATCCGTTGGCGACGATCTTGTCCGCCGCCATGCTCTTGCGCTATTCGCTGAACCTGGCGCCGCAGGCCGACCGCATCGAAGCGGCCGTGCGCCGTGTGCTGGCCGACGGCCTGCGCACCGCCGACATCTTCGAGCCGGGCACGACGAAAGTCAGCACGGCAGGCATGGGCGACGCAGTACTCAAAGCCCTGGCCTGATTTGCCTGGCAAGGGGGGGGCGCCCTTGCGGCGCCGCCCCGGTTTCCAAGGGCTGCCCGCAAGGTGGCCCTTTTTGCGCTGTTGCGACGGCGCCGCGAAAGCCGACCCTGTTTCTTTGCGGCCCCCATTTTTTCAAGCTGCGCCGCAACATCCCGGCGTGCATTCTGATAAATTGTTGAATTGCACGTCTTTTTCCTACCCGGACCTTGTCTCCACCTTTAAAGAGCGATTGAAATGAATCAAGCAGTAGGCCTTGTCGGCTGGCGCGGTATGGTCGGCTCGGTGCTCATGCAACGCATGCGCGACGAGAATGACTTCGCACTGATCGAACCGGTGTTCTTTTCCACCAGCAATGCTGGCGGCGCTGCCCCCACGTGGGCCGAAGGCGCAGGCCCGTTGCAAGATGCCTACGACATTGACGCTCTGAAAAAACTGCCGATCATCGTGACGGCACAAGGCGGCGATTACACGTCCGAGGTTTACCCGAAGCTGCGCGGCGCGGGCTGGAACGGCATCTGGATCGATGCGGCCAGCACCCTGCGCATGGCCGACGACGCCATCATCGTGCTGGATCCGGTCAACCGCCCGGTGATCGACGCGGCGCTCAAGCGTGGCGTGCGCAACTTCATCGGCGGCAATTGCACTGTCAGCTGCATGCTGATGGGCTTGGCCGGCCTGTTCAACAACGACCTGGTGGAATGGATGACCACCATGACGTACCAGGCCGCATCCGGCGGCGGCGCGCAGCATATGCGCGAACTGCTGACCCAGTTCGGCGACATCAACCAGGCGGTCAAGCCCCTGCTGAACGACCCTGCGTCGGCCATCCTGGAGATCGACCGCGGCGTGCTGGCCAAGCAAAAGGATCCGGCGCTGCCTCACGAGCATTTCGGCGTGCCGCTGGGCGGCAACCTGATTCCCTGGATCGACAAGGATCTGGGCGACGGGATGTCGAAGGAAGAATGGAAGGGCGAAGTCGAGACCAACAAGATCCTGGGCCGCGGCGCCGCCTTCGGGACGGCACCCACCCCGATCGACGGCCTGTGCGTGCGCATCGGCGCCATGCGCTGCCACAGCCAGGCGTTGACCATCAAGCTCAAGCGCGATGTGCCGCTGGATGAGATCGAATCGCTGATCGCCCAAGGCACGCAGTGGGCCAAGGTCATCCCGAACACCAAGGAAGCCACGGTGTCGGCGCTGACGCCGGTTGCCGTGACCGGCACGCTGGACATCCCGGTGGGTCGTCTGCGCAAGCTGTCGATGGGTTCCCAGTACCTGGGCGCCTTCACGGTGGGCGACCAGTTGCTGTGGGGCGCCGCCGAGCCGCTGCGCCGCATGCTGCGCATCGCGCTGGCCGAGGCCTGATGCCGTTTCAGGCGCCGCAGGCGGGCGCCTGATCTTGCAGCAAGGCAATCAAGGGCACCTGCGGGTGCCCTTGATATTTGAGCAATCGTCAAAGCAGTGTGGTGGATGTGCCCGCGAGCCAACGCCGCCGCGCCTTTCAGGTTTGTGAAATACGCATCATCCATTACACTTTTCCGGTGAATTGAGGCCTGTTCTCACTTAACGGGTGCGAACGGGCTCTAGCCCGTAATTCGACTACAAGAACGGAATTCCAGCTTATGACCCAGCGTTCGCGCCACGTGAAGCATGCCCGCCGTTTGAAAGCCCTTCAGTGGGCGATCGCCTTGGCGATAGGGTCGAGCATGTGCAGTTCGGCGTTGGCCATGCGCGTGGGGCATTCACGCGTCGTGTCCGTGCCGGGCGCGCCGTTGCAGGCCGTGGTCGGGTTGCAGGAACTGACCCCCGACGAGGTGTCTTCGCTGAAAGTGTCAGTGGCGGATGACGCCGCCTGGCAGCGCGCGGGCCTGAAGCCGCCGGTGCCCCTGGGCAGCCTGGTGGTCAGGATCGAGGACGGCCTGGACGGCACGCGCAAGAACCTGCGCGTCCGCGGCACGCAGCCGCCGGCAAGCGGGGCCGTGGATTTGCTGCTGGATATCAGTTCCAGCTCCGGGCAGCGCCAAGTTCAGGTCAGCATCCTCGTGCCGTTGCGCGGCACCAGTGCGGACGTGACGCCGGCCGCGGTCGGCACCCCGGCGCGCACGGGCGGCACGACGGGTTCCGTCAACGTGAAATCGGGCGACAACCTGTTCGCCATCGCCCAGCGCAATGCGGTGCCGAACGCGTCTGTCTATCAGATGCTGGTCGCGTTGTGGCGCGCCAACCCCGAGGCGTTCATCCAGAACAACATGAATCTGGTGCGCGCCGGACAAAAGCTGAATATCCCGGATGCGGCGACGGTCCGGGCGATCGATCCTGCGGAAGCGCGCCGCATCTTCAATGAACACGCCGAGGCGTTCGCCAAGTACCGCGCCCGGCTCGGTGCGGCCGCAGGCGCCAATCCTTCGGTGGTGAAGGGGCAGGACGCGGCATCGGGCACGGTCGCCCGACCGGGCGACACCGGCGTGGCTACCGCCGCGCCGACGCAAGACCGGGTGCGCTTGTCCACCGGCCAGACGCAGAACAGCGCTTCTGCGCAGGCGGACGCGCAAGCCGATGCCAGGACGTCGTCGGAGCGTGCGATGAAGGACGTCGAAGGCCGCGTGAATCAGCTGCAGACCAATGTGGACGACCTGAACAAGGCCGTCGCGCAACAAGGCGCGGCTGGGGCGGGCGGTGCGACGGGTGTGGCTGGCGGTTCGGGAGCTGCGGGCTCGCCGGGCACGTCGGGTGCGACGGGCACGCCCGGTGCAGCCGGTGATTCGGGTGCGGCCGGCGCTTCAGGCGCGGCGGGTACCCAGGGGGCTACGGGTACACCGGGTGCAGCAGGCACGCCGGGTGCAGCAGGCACGCCGGGTGCAGCAGGCACGCCGGGTACGGCAGGCACGCCGGGCGCGGCAGGCACGCCGGGTGCGGCAGGCACCTCGGGCGCGGCAGGCACCTCGGGCGCGGCAGGCACCTCGGGCGCGGCAGGCACCCCGGGCGCGGCAGGCACCTCGGGCGCGGCAGGCACCCCGGGCGCGGCAGGCACGCCGGGTGCGGCAGGCACCTCGGGCGCGGCAGGCACCCCGGGCGCGGCAGGCACCTCGGGCGCGGCAGGCACCCCGGGTGCAGCAGGCACCCCGGGCGCGGCAGGTGCGCCGGGTGCGGCAGGCACCCCCGGTGCCTCGTCCGCCGACAAGGCCGCCGGAGGCACTGCGGCGAACGCCAAGGACATGACATCGGGCATGCCAAGTTGGCTTGCCGACAATCTGCTCGTCATCGTTACCGCCGTGCTGGCGCTGATCGCGTTTGCGATCGCCTGGTTGCTGCGCCGTGCCGGCGCCCGGCGCGGGGACGACGATGAAGAAACGTACGCTTATAACGAGCCTGCGCTGGACACGGCAGCGCTGAACCGCAAGCTCGATACGATCAATCTCGACCTGGACGAACCGCCCACGGACGAACCGCGCCGAGTCAGCGGTCCACGGGTTTGAATAATGTCTAGAGTTGCATTGGGGCTGGCGTATGACGGCTCCGCTTGGCAGGGTTGGCAAACGCAGCCGCATCGGCAAACGGTGCAAGATACGCTGGAGTCGGCCCTGGGCAGTTTTTGCGGTGTCGACGGCGTCGTCCCCACGATCTGCGCCGGCCGTACCGATACGGGCGTGCACGGGGCGATGCAGGTGGTCCATCTGGACACGGCGCTGGACCGCCGGATGGAATCCTGGGTGCGGGGCGTGAACGCGTTTCTGCCCTCCAGCGTGTCGGTGCAATGGGCGCAGCCGGTTTCCGACGCGTTCCACGCGCGCTTTTCCGCACGCGCCCGCACGTATGTCTATTTACTGTGGCGCGGCCGCGTTCGGCCGGCGCTATGGGCGGGCCGGGCCGGCTGGTACTTCCAGCCGCTGGACGTGGAGGCCATGCGTTCCGCGGCGAATGCCTTGCTGGGCGAGCACGATTTCTCCAGCTTCCGGTCTTCGCAATGCCAGGCCAAACACCCGGTGCGCCATATGCACCGGCTGGACATCGAGGAGCGCGGGCCGTTCCTGGTGTTCACCTTGAAGGCGAATGCGTTCTTGCATCACATGGTGCGCAACATCATGGGCGCGCTGTTGCAGATCGGGCAGGGCAGGGAATCGGTCGAGTGGATGGCGCAGTTGCTGTCCTGGCGCGACCGCAAGCTTGGCGCGCCGACGTTCGCGCCGGACGGCCTGTATTTGTCCGCGATCGATTACCCGGCCGAATTCGGTTTGGAAGAATTGGACGGCGGTTCGCTGTTGCTGTCGCCGTTCACTCAAACCTATTAGGAAACCGCCGCAACCCAAGGCGCATTTCCTGCGCTCACTTGGAGGTCTTTGCCATGCAACGCCGCGCGTTTTTGAAACAAGCCGCTTTGGGCGCAGCCACGGCAGGCAGTGCCGCGTTGGCTGCGCCGGCCGTCGCGCAGGAAGCGCCCACCATCGCGTGGCGGCTGGCTTCCAGCTTTCCGAATGAATCGCCCACCCTGTTCGCGGGCGCCGAAGATGTCGCGCGGTACGTGGCTGAAGTCACGGATGGCCGTTTCAAGATCGAGATCTTCCCCGCCGGCGATCTGGTGCAATCCGGCCAGGTGCTGGAAGCCGTTCAACACCGTGTCGTGGAGTGCGGCCATACTGCGTCGACCCGGTATTTCGATATTGATCCGGTGCTGTGCTTCGACGCCGGCGTGCCGTTCGGCCTGAATACCCGGCAAATGAACGCCTGGATGAGCCAGGGCGAAGGCCTGGCGCTGACGCGCGTGCTGTTCGACAAGTACAACATTCTGAACTTTCCCTGTGGTTATACCGGGGCGCAGATGGGCGGCTGGTTCCGCGGCGAGATCAAGACCGTCGACGACCTGCGCGGGCTGAAGGTCAAGGCCGGCGGTTTTGCCCGCCATGTGTTGTCGCGGCTGGGCGCGACCCCGGTCGACGTGCCGGTCGCCGAATCCTACGCCGCGCTGGAGCAGGGCACGGTCGACGCCGTGGCGTGGATCGGCCCGCACGATGATGAAAGCCTGGCGCTCTATAAGGTCGCACGGAACTACTATTTTCCGGGGTGGTGGGCAGGCACGTTGCAGCTGTCGCTGTACGTGAACCAGGACGCCTACGACGAACTGCCCAAGCCGTACCAATCGGCATTGGCGCTGGCCTGCCGGATGGCGACGGGCAACATGATCGCCAAGTACGACGCCGGCAATCCGGATGCGTTGCGCCGCCTGGTGTCGCGCGGCGCGCAACTGAAAGCGTTCCCCAAGCCGGTCCTGCAAGCGTGCTACGAGGCATCGCTGGCCGCCTACAAGGAAATGAGCGCCAAGGACCCGATGTTCAAGAAGCTCTACGAAAGCATGACGGCGTTTCGCGATAAAGAGGTGCCGTGGTTCCGTGTGGCCGAAGGCGGTTTCGATAATCTGATCGCCACGCTGGGCCAGCCGGGCGCCTGAACGGATTGTGCTCGCCGGATATACTGGTTCGACATGCCGCGCTGGGCGGCACAGGTGATGGATTTCATGCGTACACGCATCAAGATTTGCGGCTTGACCCGCGAACAAGACATCGAAGCCGCCGTAACGTCCGGCGTCGATGCGATCGGTTTTGTCTTCTACGCCAGGAGCAAGCGCTGCCTGACGCCGACGCGCGCCGCGCAACTGCGCCGCACGGTACCGGCATTCGTGGATGTCGTGGCATTGTTCGTGAACCCGGATCCCGCCGATGTGCAGGCCGTGCTGGATCAGGTCGGCCCCGAACTGCTGCAGTTCCATGGCGACGAGACGCCGCAGGATTGCGGCCGCTACGGCCATCGCTTCCTGCGCGCGTTCCGCGCGGGCGCGCCGGGTCTGGATACCGCGGAAAATCTGGCTACCCATTGCCGCGCCTATGGCGAAGCGGCGGGGTGGTTGTTCGACAGCTACAGCGCCGGATACGGCGGCAGCGGTCATGGATTCGACTACGCCTTGCTTGATGAAGTCCGCGCGGATCCGGTGTCCCGTCCGCTGATTTTGTCGGGTGGTTTGAACGGTGAAAACGTCGGCCAGGCGATCGAGCTGGTGCGGCCGTGGGGGGTCGATGTCAGCAGTGGCGTTGAGGTCGAGCAAGGAATAAAAAGTTCTGATAGAATCTCGTTCTTCGTTGATGCAGCGCATGCGGCGGACACGAAATTGAAGTGAAAAAAGCAGTGAAAAAGTAGTGGGAAAAAGCAGTGCTGGCGGTTGATATTCTTGGCTCTGATGCCGACGATTCAAACGCAATGAAAACAGCGAAAAGTCATTTAAGACGATTTGCACAGTTCAAAAAAGCACTATATAATTCTTCTTCTTTGCAGGCGGTTAGCTCAGTTGGTTAGAGCGCCACGTTGACATCGTGGAGGTCGTTGGTTCGAACCCAATACCGCCTACCAGAATACTTGCAAGAGGTGCCCAGCACCGCCATGAAAGCCGCAAAAGTCTATGACTTTGCGGCTTTTTGCGTTCTGCGCTGCGCGTATGCGCGAATCTTTTCGATGATCGACTCCTGAATCGACTCAGGCAGGCAGCGCAGGGCTTGTGGCGGCCTCAGGGCTTGGGCGACGCGACTGGCTGAGGCGGCGGATAGGCCTGGTTCAGGTACTGCACGATCAGCGGCACCTGTTCTGCCGGAATAGGGGCGCCGTAGGTGCCAACCATCTTTTTGACTTCGGCATCCCAGAAGCCCAACGGCATGGGCGGCTGCGACGACAGGTAATCGACCGAATGGCACATCAGGCACATGGCCGCGCTTTGGGTGCCGGTGCCGGGGTGCAGCGTTGCGGTTTCCGGGGGAAGCTGGATGTCCAGGGCGGCGGCGGACGCACAGGCAGAGACAGTGACCAGAGCCACGGCCAACCTGACCAGGCAGGCGCGGGGATGACGACGGGTGGGGCGGGTCATGGCGAGGCTCCTTATGCGGCGTCGACGCGCACGGTTTCGACCACGTTGCGCATGTACCCGGACGGGTTCCACAGCGGGTCCAGGGGTTGGGTTTCGCCTGCCGTATTGGTGGCGCGGACCTTCAAGGCATAGGCGCCGGCCTGTTCTGGCGTGAAGTCGGCGTGCCACTCGCGGAAGGAGTAGCGGCCCAGGTCTTCGCCCAGCGAGGCGGCGCGCCAGGTCTTGCCGCCGTCGGCCGAGAATTGCACGTCGCGAATGCCACGGCCGCCGTCGAAGGCGATGCCACGCACCGGCACGCGCTGGCCTTTGGCCACGCGGGCGCCGTCGGCCAGGCTGGTGATGAAACTGCGCACGTTGTAGCGGCCGATGGGCCGGGTTTTTTCCGGCGCTTTGCCCACGGGAGTGCAGGCGCAATCGTTGTCTGGAATGCGGTAGGCCTTCTGCATCCAGAAACCGTCGAACTCGGCGTCCAGCACCTTGATGTCGGCCAGGTGCTTGACCCAGTAGGTGCCGTAATAGCCGGGCACCACCAGCCGCACGGGAAAGCCATTGAGCATGGGCAGGTCTTCGCCGTTCATGGCGTAGGCCAGCATGACTTCGCCGTCCAGGGCGTGGGCCGCGTCCAGCGCCTTGACGAATTCCGGGGTGCCAGGAAGCACGGGGCGGTCCATCCCTTCGAAGGTGACTTGGCGGGCACTGGCCTGGATGCCGGCTTTTTCCAGGATGCGCTTGAGCGGTATGCCCACCCAGCGCGCGTTGCCCATGGCGCCATGGCCCAGTTGGCCGCCACCCACCCGCGGCTCGAAAAAGCCCCGGCTGTTGCCGGAGCATTGGGTGACGGCCACCAGTTCAACGGGCGCGCCGAACTGCTGCTTCAGGTCGGCCAGTGACAACTCCAGTGGCGTGCCGACCTGCCCGCCCACGCGCAGCCGGTAGGTGGCAGGGTCGATGGCGGTGGGAATGTTGCCCAGGTGGTAGCGCACGAAGAACGCATCGTTGGGCGTGATGATGTTGTCGTTGAACACCGCGAACGGCGTTTCCAGCTGCGGAGGCCGCGAGGTCTGGCGGATCAGGGGGCGCTTTTGAGGGTAGGCGATCAGGTCGCGCGTGCCATTGGCGAAAGGCAGCGTGACGGTGGCTGGGGCGGCCAGGCTGGTCAGGGCATGGCCGGCCAGCGTGCCGGCCGCGCCCACGGTACAGGCCTGGCGCAGGAAGCGCCGGCGCCCATCCGGATCGAATGTGCTCATGCTTGTCTCCTTGTTGTTTTCCAGAACCCCGCTACTTGTGGCGCGGTCGGATCAGCCTACGCCGGGCTAGCTGACTGCCACATTAATTGTTGCGAGGGCATGCGGCGGCCGTTCCAATAATCGCGTTTTCCGCACAGTCTGTGCATTTACTTCTGGCAAGACGGACTTTCGATGCTGACTTTGGCCGTCTTGAACGCTCGTGAGCGGACACCGTGAGTTATCTGATATGTTCCGGGTGTGCTTTCCACCGTCCAAACCATGCATAGCTCTCTCAAGGCAATACTCTTGACTCCCGCGCTGCTGCTTGCCGCGTGCGCCGTCAAGCCGCCGCCGAACACGCCTGCCCAAGCGCGTATCGATGAATTGCCGATGTATGGCGGCATGGACCGGGCAGCGGCCGCGGAACTGCAGGCGGGCGACAAGAAACTCATTGCCGACGCCACCCAGGCGTTCGGCTCGGCCGAGAAGGCGTCGAAGGCCTGGGTTTCGCAGGGTTATCGGTTTTATCAAGCCGACCAGCTCGGCATGGCCATGCGACGATTCAATCAGGCGTGGCTGCTGAATCCCGATAACCCCGAGGTGTACACGGGCTTCGCGGCGGTTCTGCATGACCAGGGCAAATACTGCCAGGCCATGAGCATGATGGATCAAGCGATCAGCCATGATCCGCCCACGTTTCAGGGGATCTACGCCGACGCCGGCCGTATCGCGGCCCGCTGCGCGGCCGAGGACAAGACACTGCCGCCGGAAGCCCGGGTGGCGGCCACCGCCCGGTCGGACGCGTGGTACCGCAAAGGCGAAGCCGTGGAACCCGACAAGGGTTACCTGTATTCGTCCTGGGCGACGGCCTACTACTGGCGCGGGCAATACGAAGAGGCGTGGGCGATGGTCGTCAAGGCGCGCGCCGCGGGCGGATCGCCCGGTCCGAAGTTCATGGACCTGCTGCGCGCAAGAATGCCCGAACCCCGGACTTAGGCCTTGCGCCGAGTCGGCCAATCCGGTTCCCGCCGGGCATTTGCGATATTCTGCTGACCATCATGATGAAAGTGCTTTGGTTGGTGTTGGGCTGCGTGATGTTGGCACTGGGCGTCATTGGCGCATTTCTGCCGGTCATGCCGACGACGATTTTCCTGATTCTTGCCGTGGGCTGCTTCTCGCGGTCCTCTCCGCGGCTGGAAAAATGGCTGCTTGAGAGTCCCACCTACGGACCGGCCTTGCGCACCTGGCGCGAACAGGGCGCGGTGTCGCGCAAGGGCAAGACCTATGCCTGCCTGGGCATGGCTGCCGGCTACGCGCTGTTCTGGTGGAGCGCGCATCCGTCCTGGCCGCTGGCCGTGGGCGTGGGCCTGTTTTTCATCGCCAGCGCGGCGTACGTGGTCAGCCGTCCGGCACCCAAATCCTGACCGCCGTTTAGCGCGTGTTTAGCCCGTGTTCAGGCGTTTGAGACGCGACTGAAAGACTGGGCCGACGCGTAACGCGCCGAAACCGTTGCGTCCCGAATCCCGGGTCGACTCTCGTGTCTTCTCTGATGTAATGGGCCGCAGCAAGGCTGGTCAAGTCTTGGTGCGGCGTTCCGGTCGCGCCTTCAGCCGGCAAGGAACATTCATGGTGAACAAGCGTCGGGAACTTCTATTTGCCACCATGTCCGGGGCGGCGTTCGGGTGGGTGAGCCCATCGTCCGCGGCGCCGGCGGGCCAAGCCGCGGCCCAGGAAACGCTGGACCTCTGGCCGGACAATCGGGCCCCTCAAGGTCCAGGCCAACGCCAAGGCCACGGGCCGGACGGCCCCGAGAAAGTCAGCGCCAAGGGTTCCGTCACACAAGTGTCGCGGCCGCGCCTGATCGTCTACCGGCCGGCCCGACCCAATGGCAGCGCCATGCTTGTGATTGCCGGCGGCGGTTACGCGCATATCGAGCGGGGCAGCGAAAGCACGCCGACCTGCCTGTGGCTGCAGGCGCAAGGCGTGACCGCGTTTGAACTGGTCTATCGGTTGCCGGGCGAGCATTGGCCGGCAGAGGTCCCGTTGCAGGACGGGCAGCGCGCCATGCGGGTGATCCGGTCGGCGGCAGGGCGGTACGGGCTGGATACCGGCCACATCGGCGTCATCGGGTTTTCGGCGGGCGGGCATTTGGCCGGATTCACGGCGGCGACCGCTGCGGTGGCGCGGTACGCCCCGGTGGACGCGGCGGACAGCCTGTCGTCCCGGCCTGATTTCGCCGGGCTGATCTATCCGGTGCTGACCTTCATGCCGCCATTCGACCACACGCATGCGCGCCGGGAAATCGTGGGCGAACACCCCACGGCCGAGCAGAGCGCGGCGTTTTCCGTGGACCATCTGGTGACGGCGCAGATGCCGCCGGTGTTCCTGGCGCAAGCGCAGGACGACCCCATCTCGCCCGTGGACAACAGCCTGCTGATGTTCAACGCGCTGCGCGCGGCGGGCGTGCCGGCCGAGATGCATATCTTTCCCCAAGGCGGGCACGGGTGGGGCTTGGGCAAGCCCGGCACGCGGGTGCATGCCTGGCCGGGCCTGTTCACGGAGTGGGCCGCGTTCAACGGATTCTTCGGGGCCCTCAGTGAGAATGCCGGGGATCGCCCCGCGTCTCGATGACTTTCAGGTAAAGCGTCGCGGGCTCCAGGCAGCCGCCCGTCGACAACTGGCCGACCAGTTGCCGATAGAGCTCCTGCCAGGGGGTTTGCGATTCGGGCGCTTGGTACGGGGGGTCCAGCTTCCGTTTCGCCATTTCCGCATCGTCCACCAAGGCGGTGACGCTGCGCTGATTCAGGTCGACGCGGATCTTGTCGCCGGTGCGCAGCAGGGCAAGCCCCCCGCCGACCGCGGCTTCGGGCGACATGTTCAGAATGGACGGACTGCCCGAGGTGCCGCTTTGACGGCCGTCCCCCAGGCAGGGCAGGGAGTCCACGCCGCGCTTGATCAGGTGGGACGGCGGCGCCATATTGACGACCTCGGCGCTTCCCGGGTAGCCCACCGTGCCGGCGCCGCGGATGACCAGGATGCAGTGCTCGTCGATGTTCAGCGCGGGGTCTTCGATGCGGGCGTGGTAGTCCTCGGGCCCTTCGAACACAATGGCGCGGGCCTCGAAAGCGTTTTCCGATCCGGGTTCGGACAAGTAGGCGCGGCGGAACGATTCGCCCACCACCGACATCTTGATGATGGCGCTGTCGAAGAAGTTGCCCGACAGCACGATGAAGCCCGCCCGGTGCTTCAGCGGCGCGGCGCAACTGCGGATGACGTCGGCGTCGCGCGTCTTGGCGGCCGCGGCGATGTCGCCGATGGTCTTGCCGGACACGGTGGGGCAGTCCGGGTGAAGGCGCCCGGCCGCCAGCAGTTCATGCATGACCGCGGGCACGCCGCCCGCACGGTGGAAGCCTTCGCCCAGATGTTCGCCGGCCGGCACGCAATTGACCAGCAGCGGCACGTCTTCGCCCAGGCGCTGCCAGTCTTCCAGACTCAGGTCGATGCCGGCATGGCGGGCCATCGCGATCAGATGCGGCGGGCAGTTGGTGGACGCGCCTAAGGCAGACGCCACGACAATGGCGTTCTCGAACGCCTGGCGCGTCAGGATGCGGGAGGGCCGGAGGTCTTCGCGCACCATGTCGCAGATGCGCATGCCGGTGGCGTAGGCCATCTGCGCGCGTTCGCGGTAGGGGGCGGGAATGCTGGCGCAGGTGGGCAGCGACATGCCCAGCGCCTCGGCCAGTGAATTCATCGACAGCGCCGTGCCCATGGTGTTGCAGTGGCCCACCGACGGCGAAGACGCGGTGGCCAGCGTCATGAAGCCCTCGTAGTCCAGCTTGCCGGCCGCCATCAGGTTGCGCGCGTGCCAGATGACGGTGCCGGAACCGACGCGCTGGCCGTCGTGCCAACCGTCCAGCATGGGGCCGCCCGAGAGCACGATGGCGGGCAGGTCGACCGTGGCGGCGGCCATCAGACAGGCGGGCGTGGTCTTGTCGCAGCCGGTCGTCAGCACTACGCCGTCCAAGGGGTAGCCGTGCAGGATCTCGACCAGGCCCAGGTAGGCCAGGTTGCGGTCCAGCGCGGCCGTGGGCCGCCGGCCTTGTTCGGCCAGCGGGTGCACGGGGAACTCCATCGGGATGCCGCCCGCGTCCCGGATGCCCGCTTTGACGCGCTCTGCCAGCGCCAGGTGATGGCGGTTGCAGGGCGCCAGATCGCTGCCGGTCTGGGCGATGCCGATGATCGGCCGTCCGGATTGCAGCTCTTGCCGCGTCAGGCCGTAATTAAGATAACGCTCGACGTAGATCGCCGTCATATCGGCGTGCGACGGGTCGTCGAACCATTTCTGGCTGCGCAACTTGCGGGGTGTCTGAGACATGGGGGCTCGCTTCGCTTCGGTTGGACGGCGCTACTTGCGCGCCTTCTGGATCTCGTCGTTCATCTGCTTGATGAGTTCGGGGCCGAGTTCCTGCGTGTACTTGTCCACGACGGGCTGCACCTTCTGCCGCATGCGGGCCACTTCCTCGGGGCTGACTGTATTGATCTTCATGCCGGCCTGTTCAAGCGTGGTCATGGCCTTGGCCGAATCGGCGCGGCTGTCCTTGCGTTCGAAATCGCGCGAGGCGGCGGCGGCCTGGCGGATCAGCTTCTGCTCGTCCGGCGACAGGGTGTCCCACCATTTCTTGGAGGCCAGCACGACCCACGGCGTGTAGACGTGGCGCGTGATGGTCAGATAGGGCTGCACTTCGTAGAACTTGCTGCTCTGGATGGTGGTGATGGGGTTTTCCTGGCCGTCCACGGTGCGGGTTTCCAGCGCAGTGAACAGTTCGGAAAACGGCATGGGGACGGCGTTGGCGCCCAGCGTATTGAAGACGCCAAGCGCGATCTGGTTCTGCATCACGCGCAGCTTGATCCCTTGCAGGTCTTCGGCGCGGTTGATCGGGCGCTTGGAATTCGTCATGTTGCGAAACCCGTTCTCCCAATAGACCAGCCCGACCAGGCCGCGGGCTTCCAGTTTCTTCAGCAGGTCTTCGCCCAGTTGCCCGTCGAGCACCGCGTCGGCTTCCTTTTCGCTGTTGAACAGGAAGGGCAGGTCGAACACGCCGAATTCCTTGACCATGCCGGCCAGCGGCGCGGTGGAGCCCACCATCATTTCCTGGGCGCCGCCCGCCAGCGCGCCTTGCATCTGTTCGTCCGAGCCCAGGTTGGCCGAACCGAAGGTCTTCATCTTGAGCTTGCCGCCGCTGACTTTCTCCAGCTCTTGCGCCAGGAAGCGCGCGGCGCGGCCCTGGACGCTTTCTTCGTTCAGACCGTAGCCGAAGCGGATCAGGCGGGGTTTGACGTCCGCCGCCGCAGCCACGCCAGCGACGGCGCAGGACAGCGCGGTCGCCAGCACGAGTAGTCGGGTTTTGAATCGGTTGATCATGGTGCTCCTCCTTGGGGTTTCTCTATGCCGCTAGTGCATCCAGCGTGCGGGTACGGTGATCAGTTCAGGGAAGATCACCAGCAGGACCAGCAAGACCGTGTAGGCCACGACGTAGCGCCACACGCCCTTGCAGATGGTTTCCATATTGATGCGGGCCACGCCGCACACCACGTTCAGCACAGTGCCCACCGGCGGCGTCAGCAAGCCCACGCTGCCCACCATGACGAACATGACGCCGAAGTAGATGGGATCGATGCCGGCCTTGATGACGACGGGCATGAGCACCGGGCCCAGGATCAGGATCGTCGGCGTCAGGTCCATGACCGTGCCCACCACCGTCAGCAGGATCAGCAGGGCGAACATCAGCAGCTTGGGCTGGTCCATGACGGGTTCCAGCAGGGCGATCAGGTCCTGCGGCATGTCGGCCAGCGTGATCATGTAGGACGAAACCATCGCGGCCGCCACCAGGAACATGACGACGGCGGTGGTGCGCGCAGCATTGGCGAACAGCTGCGCCAGGTCGCGCACGCCGATCTCGCGGTAGACGAACAGGCTGACCAGCAGCGCATAGACCGCGGCCACGACGGCGGCTTCCGTGGGCGTGAAGATGCCGCCGCGCAAGCCGCCGATGATGATTACGGGCAGCATCAGCGCCCACAGCGATTCGCGCAGGGCTTTCATGCGGTTGCGCCATGGCACGCGCGGCGACGGTTTGATGGTGCCGTGCTTGCGCGCCACCCAGGACCACACGGCGATCAGCGTCAGGCCCATCATCAGCCCGGGGGCGATGCCCGCGAAGAACAGCTTGGTGATCGACACGTTGGTCGCCACGCCGAAGATGATGAACGAGATCGAAGGCGGAATGATGGGCGCGATGATGCCGCCCGCGGCGATCAGCCCCGACGCCTGGCCGGCGTCATAGCCTTTTTCGCGCAGCATCGGGATCAGCAGCGAACCCAGCGCGGCGGCATCCGCCACGGCGGAACCCGACAGGGACGCCAGCAGCACGCTGGCGAAGATGGCCACATAGCCCAGGCCGCCCTGGATATGGCCGACGAAGGCGCTGGCGAGGCTGACGATGCGGCGCGAAATGCCGCCGGCGTTCATCAGTTCGCCCGCCAGCATGAAGAGCGGCACGGCCATCAGGGTGAAGCTGTTGGCGCCCGTCAGTATGTTCTGCGCCAGGATCTGGGTATCGAAGAAGTCCAGCTGGAACATCATGGCAAGCGCGCTGAGCAGCAACGCGAATGCGATCGGCATGCCCAGGGCGATCAGCCCCAGCAGCACAAGCAGGAAGACGGTCAGGATCATTGCGGGTGTCCGGGCGGGAAGGGGGAAGGAGGCAGCGCGGAGTCAGGCCAACGACGGGTCGCCAGCATCAGACCAGCGGGTCTTCAGGGCTGGACTCCGTCGGCAACGGGCCTCCCGCCAGCACGCGGACCAAGTCGATCAGCGTCAGGATGCCCATGGCCGCCGCCGCGTACAGCGCGGCGGAATTGAACACCGCCAGGCGCATGCCCGTGACCGGCAGCACGGTGCCCATGCCGATGATGGTCTGCACCCAGCTGCCTTCGGCCATCAGCCACAGCACCCACAGCACCAGCAGTTGGCAGAACACGTGGGACACGCGGCGCGCCGCCGGCCCGAAGCGGTCCACCAGCATGGTGACGCCGATGTGCTGGTGTTCGCGCAGGGCGATCACCGATCCCAGGAAGATCATCCAGACGAATGCCAGGCGAGAGACCTCGTCCGAGACGTTGATGCCCGAATTGAACAGATAGCGCAGCGCCACATTGCCGAACAGCAGCACGACCATGACGATCAGACAGGCCACCATCAGCCAGGTCTGCAAGGTGAAGCACCAGTCGGCGGCGCGGGCCAGGGGCGTGCCGCCTGGCCGGCCCGAGGGTCGAGCTTGCATTGTTGTCTCCTTCCGTTTCCCGGAATTTTCTGGATTATGCTTTTGCGGATGTTAGCGCTAACATTTCGCGTTTGGCAACCCCCCGTTTTTTGCGTCAGACTACGCGCTTCCCACTCCCGCCCGAGGGCCAATGTCCGTCCGTAAACCCCGAAGCACCCGCGCCGGCCGCGTCACCATGCAGGATGTGGCCCGCCGCGTGGGCGTCAGCGCCATCACCGTGTCGCGCGCGCTGCGCACGCCGGATAAGGTGGCCGAAGCGTTGCGCCTGCGCATCGCCCGGGTGTGCCAGGAATTGGGCTATGTGCCCAACCACGCGGCCAGCGCGCTGGCGTCCGCGCGGTCGCAAACCATCGTGGCGCTGATCCCGTCGCTGAGCAACGTGGTGTTCGTGGACATCATCACGGGGATCAAGGACATGCTGGACCGCCACGGCTATCACATGCTGATCGGCGTCACGGGGTACTCGCCGGACGAAGAAGAGGCGCTGTTGCGCAAGTATCTGCAACACTTGCCTGACGGGCTGATCCTGACCGGCATCGACCACAATCCGGGCGTGTGGGATCTGCTGCGGGCGCAGCAGATCCCCACGGTGCACACGATTGAAACGCTGCCGGCCGGTGAAGGCATGAGCGTCGGTTTTTCGCAGTTCGATTCCGGGTACGCGGCAGTCCGCCATTTACTGGAACGCGGGCATCGCCGCGTCGGCATCGTCGGCGCCCAGCTGGATCCGCGTTCGCTGCGGCGTTGCGAAGGCGCCCGGCAGGCGTTGCGGGACGCGGGCTGCCATGACCCGGCGCTTGAAATCATGACGCCTGAAAAGTCGTCCATCAGCCTGGGGGCGTCGCTGCTGCAGACGCTGCGCGCCCGCCATCCGGATTGCGATGCGGTCTTCTTCTGCAATGACGACCTGGCGCAGGGCGCGGTGTTCCAATGTGGACGCCTGGGCGTGAACGTGCCGGGGCAGATGGCCATCATCGGCTTCCATGACTTGGCCGGCACCGCCTGGACGACGCCGCCGTTGTCGACGATCGCCACCCCGCGCTACGAGATCGGCGCGGCGGCGGCGGGCCTGCTGATGCGGCATCTGGCGGGCGACGAGGTCGCGGAGCGGCACGTGGACCTGGGCTTTACGCTGGTGCAGCGCGAAACCAGCTAAGCCTGATACTTACGTCGCGCGCCGCATGGCCAGGAACACGCCGGCCGCCATGATCAGCGCCATGCCCGCCAGCGCCAGGCTGTCTGGCGGACGCTGGAACCAAAAGGTGCTGAACAGCACCGCCAGCAGCAGTTGGAAGTAGTTCAGCGGCGCCAGCGTGGCGGCAGATACGCGCTGGAACGCGGCGATCAGGAGTATCTGCGCCAGGCCGCTGCAGGCGCCCAGGGCGATGATCAGCACCATATCGGTCGCATCCGGCCACGGGTCGGGCAGGAAGAACGGGGCGGGCAGCCCCGTAACGACGAGGCAGATGATCGCGGTGTAGGCGTATTGCACCGGCCCCGGCACCTTGCCGGACAGCTTGCGCGTCAGCACCTGGAAAATGGCGTAGCTGACGGCGGACACCGCCATCAGCGCGGTGCCCAGCAACGGCAGGTCCGAACCGGGGCGCACGATCAGCATCATGCCCGCGAAGCCAGCCGCCACCGCCACCCATTGCACGGGGCGCACCCGCTCTCCCAGCAACCAGGGCGACAGCGCCACCATGATGAGCGGCGACGTGAAATAGATGGCTGTGGCTTCGGACAGCGGCATCCAGATCAGCGCGGTCATGAAGCACGACGCCACGGTCGCCAGCATCACGCCGCGCAGCACTAGCAAGGGCTTTTCCGGCGCGTCGCGCAGGCGCATGCCGCGGTCGTGCCGCCATAGCATCGCGACCGCCAGGATGATCACGGCCAGATACCGCATCACATTCAGGAAGGGCGCGGGGTAGCGCGCCAGCATGTGCTTGGATCCGGCGTCGAAGGTCGCGAACGCCACCAGCGCGGCGAAGAACAGCAGGATGCCGGCGTTGCGGGTGGCGGACGACGGGGGCAGGACAGCCGAGGGGAGGGACGACATGGCGGGGGCGGGCCTCAGGCGCCGCCGCGTCCCATGCCTTGCAGGAACGCGTCCAGCGCCGGCCCGATCGCCTGCACCATGTAGCCGCCTTCCTGCACGACGACGGTGGGCACGCCCAGGCTGGCGACGCGCGCGCCGATGTCGCGGTAGGCGCCGATGTCCAGCCTCAGCACGCTGATGGGGTCGTCCTTATAGGTGTCGAAGCCCAAGGCCAGCACCAGCGCTTGGGGCGCGTAGCCGCCAAGCGCCGTCAACGCCGTGTCCAGCGCGGCCAGGAACGGATCGTTGCCCGAGCCATGCGGCAGCGGCAGGTTCAGGTTGTAGCCTTCGCCTTGGCCCTGCCCGCGCTCTTCGGCATAGCCCGTGTAGAACGGGTAATAGGCGCCGGGGTCCGCATGCAGCGATACGGTCATCACGTCCGCCCGGTGATAGAAGATGTTCTGTGTGCCGTCGCCATGGTGCGCGTCGACATCCAGCACGGCCACTTTGGACCAGGTCTGCAGCAGGCGGCTGGCCGCGGCGGCGCTGCTGTTCAAGTAGCAGAAGCCGCCCGCGCGGTCGCGGTGCGCGTGATGCCCGGACGGCCGGCACAGGGCATAGGCCATGCCGCCGCTTGCGGCGACGTGATCGGCGGCGGCCACTGCGCTATGGGTGGACCGTAGCGCCGACCGCCAGGTCTGGGGCCCGATGGGGCAGGACAGGTCGCTCAGGTAGTAGCCCGTCTGCGCGACGATGGACGGCGACGGGCAGGGCCCGCGGCCCGCCTGCTCGATGCGGCCGTTGTAGTACGGCGACAGGTTGGGTAGCACCTCCGGGCCCGGGTCCACGCCGGGCGCCTTCAGCGACTGCCAGCGGGCGTAGGCCGTTTCCAGGTAGTTCAGGTAGTCGGCGCTGTGGATGCTTTCCAGCGGCTTGCGGCCGTAGTCGGCCGGCGCTTCGACTTTGATCCCCCTGGCCGCCAGCGCGCCTTGCAGGCTTTCTGCCCGCGACGGCAGGTCGGTAGGCGCGCTGAGACGGCCCAGCCGCATGAATTGCTGCGGGGTGTGCAGCAGCTGCTCTTCCGAGAAAAACGCCTTCATGATTGTCCTCGCTGACGCGTCAAGCCTGCTTGATTTCGATTTCGACGAAAACGAACTCGGTGTCGCTGGGGTTGATGACGTTGTGTTCGACGCCAACGGGCCGATAGTAGGCGACGCCGGTCGTGAGCTGGCTGGTGATCGGGCCATCGGGCGTGTCCAGCAACAGCGGGCCGGTGGTTTGCGGCACCACCACATAGTTCATGCCGTGGCGGTGCCAGCCGGTTTCCCCACCCGGCGGAAAGCGCCATTCGGTGACGGTGACCCGGTCGTTGTCGATCTGCACGGTGGGGACGGCTGCGGGGCGTTGCACGGTGGTATCTCCTGGTGTTGTCATCGGGTGGGGGTTCAGGCCATTGTCGCCTGAGTCGGGTCCCAGTGCTGGCCGGGCACGGCGGCGATCAGTTGCCGCGTGTAGGCATGTTGCGGGTTATCGAATATCTGCGTCGGCGAGCCGTACTCGACCACTTTGCCGCGGTGCATGACCAGCACCGAATTGCAGATCTGCGCGGCGACGCGAAGGTCGTGGGTGATGAACACCAGCGCGATCTTCAGGCGCTGCTGCAAGTCGTGCAGCAATTGCAGCACCTGAGCTTGCACGGACACGTCCAGCGCCGACACCGATTCGTCGGCGACCAGGACCTTGGGCTCAAGCGCCAGCGCGCGGGCGATGCCGATGCGCTGGCGCTGGCCGCCCGAGAACTGGTTGGGGTAGCGGTCGAAGGCGGACGGGTCCAGCCCGACCAGCGACAGCAGTTCGCGCACCCGGGCTTCGGCTTGCGCACGGGACGTGCCGTTGGCGACGGGGCCGTCACTGATGATGCGCCCGACGGTGTGGCGGGGGTTGAGCGACGCGAACGGGTCCTGGAAGATCATCTGGATGTCGTGGCGCAGGGGCCGGAAGCGCGATTCCGACATGGCCGCGATGTCCTGCTCGTTGAAGATCAACTGGCCGCCGTTGATGCCGACCAGTTTCAGCAGGCATTTTCCGATAGTCGATTTGCCGGATCCCGATTCGCCCACGATGCCCAGCGTCTCGCCGCGGCGCACGGCGAAGCTGACGCCGTCCACCGCGTGCACCTCGCGCTTTTTTCCCAGCCAGCCGTGGCCGATTACATACGTTTTCTTCAGATCCTTCACTTCCAGCACGGGCTTGTCGTCGCCTGAGGCGACGCGTTCTTCGCCGCGGCGGTGCGGCACGGCGGCGATCAGCCGCCGGGTATAGACGTGGCGGGGGCGGTTCAGCACCTCGTCGGCGGGGCCTTGTTCCACCAGCACGCCTTTTTCCATCACCGCGACGCGGTGGGCGATTTCAGCCACGACGCCGAAGTCGTGCGTGACGAACATCACGCCCATGCCTTTTTCCTTCTGGATGCGGGCGATCAGCGCCAGGATCTGCGCCTGGGTCGTGACGTCCAGCGCGGTCGTCGGCTCGTCGGCGATCAGCAGCGCCGGCTCCAGCGCCAGCGCCATCGCGATCATCACGCGCTGCCGCTGCCCCCCGGACAGGCGGAACGGGTAGACGTGATAGAGCGTGGCCGGATCCGGCAGGCCCACGAAGGCCAGCAGTTCCAGCGTGCGCTTCAGGCGTTCGGCGCCCGGGTAGGCGTTGTGCACGCGCATGACTTCGCTGATCTGGTCGCCCACGGTCATCAGCGGGTTCAGGGCCGAGAGGGGCTCCTGGAAGATCATCGCCATGTCTTTGCCGCGCATGGCTTGCAAGGTGGCTTCGTCCTGTCGCAGCAGGTCCTGGCCGCGGAACAGGATGCGGCCCTGCTGCGGCGTCAGGTAGTCGGGCAAGAGGCCCATGATGGCGTTGGCGCTCATGGACTTGCCCGAGCCGGATTCGCCGACGATGCACAGGATTTCCCCCGCCCGGATGTCATACGACACGTCTTGCACGGCAAAGGGGCGGTCGCCGCCGCGGGGCAGGGCGATGCTCAGGTTCTGGATGGACAGCAGAGGCGTGGCTTCGGTCATGTCGGCCTCCTATTCGCCGCGCTTGCGCAATTGCGGATTCAGGGCGTCGTTCAGCCCTTCGCCGATCAGGTTGATGGCCAGCACAGTCAGCAGGATCGCCACGCCGGGCCACACGCTCATCCACCACGCTTCGCGGATCATCGTGCGCGCGGCGCCGATCATGAAGCCCCAGCTCATCAGGTTTCGGTCGCCCAGCCCGAGGAACGACAGCGACGACTCCGTCAGGATGGCGGTCGCCACCATGAAGGACGCCGACACGATGATGGGCGACATGGCGTTGGGCAGGATCTGGGTGCCGACGATGCAGGCGGGCGTCTGGCCGATGACGATCGCCGCCTGCACGAACTCGCGTTGCTTGAGCGTCATGAATTCCGACCGCACCAGACGCGCGGCCGGCGGCCATGACACGATGGCGATGGCCCCCATGATGGAATAGACGGACGGGCTCAGGATGGCCACCAGCACCACCGCCATCGCCAGCTGCGGGATGGTCTGGAAGAATTCGGTGAAGCGCATCAGCGCGTCGTCCACGCGGCCGCCGCAGTATCCCGCCACGGAGCCCACCAGGATCCCGAAAAGGAGGGCCACGGCCGTCGACAAGAGGCCCACCATCAGCGATACCCGGGCGCCCCAGACCAGGCCGGCGGTGATGTCGCGGCCGAGCATGTCGGTACCGAAGGGGTAATCGGCGTTGGTGAAGGGCGGGATCAGCGGGTCCGCCACCATCATCCAGGGGGATTCCTGGTACAGCAGCGGGGCGGCCAGTGCCACGATGACCACGATCAGCATGATGGCAAGGCCGGCCACCGCGCCGTAGTTGCGCATGTACCGTTGGGCGAATGACTTCATGCGGCGGCTCCTTGCTGCGCACCGGCGCCGATGCGGGGGTCGATCAGGCGGTACAGCACGTCGGTCAGCAGGTTGAACACCACCACCATGATGGAAGTGACCAGGAAAATGCCCAGCAGCAGCTGGTAGTCGCGTTGCAGCAGGGCGTCGAACATCAGGCGGCCGATGCCGGGCCAGGCGAACACCGTTTCGGTCAGCACCGCGCCGCCGGCCATCTGGCCCAGCTGGATGCCGGCGAACGTGATGACGGGAAGCAGCGCGTTGCGCAGCACATGGGTGCGGATCACGCGGCTGGGGCTGACGCCCTTGGCGCGCGCCGTCTTCACGAAATCCATGCCGATGACTTCCAGCATGGACGCGCGCGTCAGCCGCACATACACGGCCATGAAGAAGCAGCCCAGCGTGACGGTGGGCAAGACCAGGTGCTGGGCGATGTCCGCCGCGCGCGCCAGGCCGGTCAAGCCGGAACCCACGGTCTCCATGCCGAACGCCGGCAGCCAGCCCAGCACGACCGAGAACAGCAGGATGCCCATCAGCGACAGCCAGAACAGCGGCGTGGCGTACAGCAGCAGCGCGCCTGTCATGACCGAACTGTCGATCCAGCGGCGCTTGTTCCGGTAGCGGGCCTTGGCGGCGACGACGCCCAGGAACACGCCCAGCACGATCGAAAACAGGAACGCGCAGGACATCAGCAGGAACGTCGCGGGCAGGCGCTCCACGATCAGGTCCAGCACGGGGACGTGGTTGCGGTAGGAAAAACCCAGGTCCAGCTGGACCACGCCCTTCAGGTACAGCATCAGCTGCGTCAGGATCGGCTTGTCCAGGCCGAAGGCCACGCGCAACTGGTCGACATAGGCGGCGTCGCCCGCGCCGGCCTGGCCCGCCAGCACGGCGGCGGGATCGCCGGGCGCCAGGCGGATCAGGAAGAAATTGATGATCACCACGCCCAGCACGACCACCAGGGCCTTGCCGATGCGGGAAACAAGGAAAGACAGGAATTTCATGCTCTGGGTCCTCTCTGGACGGGCGCGGGCTGCATGGGCAACCTTTGTCGGGCGGCGGCCGGGATCCGCCGCCGCGGGGACTCCGCGGCGGCGTCTTGCTGCGCCTACTTCTCGATGTACACGTCGTCGAACGACTCGTTCAAACCGATGGCGGTCTTGACCAGGTTCTTCACGTTGCCGCGATACAGGGTGGGGAACTCCATGTCCACCAGGAAGCCGTTGGCCACTTCATTGACCAGCGTCGTCTGCAGCGAGGTATAGAGGGCCTGGCGCTTGGCCGGATCGACTTCGGACGCGGCGGTTTCCCACTGCTTGTCGGTCTCGGGGTTGCTGTAGCCCTGCACGTTGGCGAACGGCGAACCCTTGACGATGTTCGACGTGATGTACAGGCGCTGCACGCCAAGCGCGGGGTCGCCGTACTGGTAGGTGAAGGTCGTCGTCATGTCGAAATCCCAGTTGCCGGTGCGGCTGGCCCAGCCGCCCGCGTCCGTCGATTCCAGGTTGACCTTGAAGCCCAATTGCTCCAGCGCCTGCTTGGTGTATTCGCCCAGGCGGTCCCAGGTGGAACCGTAGGGGAAGCTCAGCTGGCGGATCGTGTAGTCCTCGGGCTTGATGCCCGATTCCTTGATCAGCGCGCGCGCCTTCTTCATGTCGAAGGGCATGGCCGGCATGTTCTTGTCGTAGAACATCTCGGTGGTCACGAAGGGGCTGGTCGACACCTTGCCCAGGCCGAAGAAGATGTTGTTGACGACCATGTTGCGGTTCATCGCCGCCATGACCGCCTGGCGCACCTTCAGGTTGTCGAACGGCGGCTTGCGCATGTTGAAGATCAGGTAGGCCTGCGGCGAGAACATCTCCCAGCCCGCCGTGGTGTATTCCACCTTGGGCAAGGCGCGCAGGCGCTTGATGTCGACGTTGTCCACGTCGCCGCCGCGCAGCACGTCCACGCTGCCGCGCTCAAACGCCACGGCGCGCGAGGCCGCATCGGGGATCACGTTGAACACCAGCTCGTCCAGGTACGGCAAGCCCGGCTTCCAGTATTCGGGGTTGCGCGTCAGCTTGATGTATTCCCCGCGTTTCCATTCCTTGAACATGAAGGGGCCCGTGCCCACCGGCTTCTGGTTGGCCGGATTGGTCATGTAGTCGGTGCCGGCATACAGATGCTTGGGCATCATGGGCGCAAAGCCGGGTTCGAACATCAGCATGAAGGCGGGAAAGGGCGTCTTCAGTTTGATGACGACGGTCTTGGCGTCGGGGGCCTGCACCGAATCGACGAACTTGTTCAGGATGACGCGGGCGCGCGCATGCGTCTTGGGCAACATGTCCGCCAGCGAGAACACGACGTCTTCCGACGTGAACGGCTTGCCGTCGTGCCACTTGACGTTGTCTTGCAGATGGAACGTGTAGGTCAGGCCGTCGGCCGAGGCTTCCCAGGATTTGGCCAGGCCCGGTTGTGGCTTCAGGTCGGTGGAATACGTCAGCAGGCTTTCATAGATTTTCCCCGCGACGAATTGCGTGGGGCCTTGCTGGTTGATGGCCGTGACGATCACGGGCGGCTCCGGCTGAACGATCATGTTCAGGGTGCCGCCCTTGGTCTGGGCCAGGGCTTGTGTGGCGGGCAGCGCGGCCGCAAGGACCAATATGCCGAACTTCAAGGAGAACCATTTCTTCGATTTCACTGCGAGCCTCCGGGCTGGAAAGGGACTGACAGGTGACCGCCGTCGCGCGGCGGATGCCGGGCTATAACAAGCAAACCTCGTGCCACCTGCATTTCTCAGGGGTACTACGGGTGAAGCCGATGCAACCATGCTTCATACAGGTGCTGGGTAAGGCGGCCGCGCACCATTGCGGCGAAATCGGTGGTGCTAGCGCGCGGCGTCGGCACGCGCCACCATGGCATCAAGCAACACGTTGCAGCCGGCTTCCAGATGCCCGGGCTGCGCGTCTTCAATCTCGTTGTGGCTGATGCCGTCCTTGCAGGGCACGAAGATCATCGCAGTCGGGGCCACCGCGGCCATGTAGACGGCGTCGTGTCCCGCGCCGGTCACGATATTCATGGCGGGCAGGCGGCGGCTGGCGGCGCCCTGGCGCACCTTGTCCACCAGGTCCGGATCGAAGGGCGTGGGAAGGAAGGTCTGCACGTCTTTCAGCTCGACCTGCACGCCATGCGCGACGGCGATGTCGTCGCACGCGCGGCGCCAGGCCTGATCCATGCGCGCGAGCGTGGCTTCGTCTTCGTGGCGCAGGTCGGCCGTGAACCGAACCTGGCCCGGAATGACGTTGCGCGACCCCGGATAGGCGTGGATCTCGCCGACGGTGCCGCGCCCGTGCGGCTGGTGCGCGTTCGCGATATTGATCACGGCTTGCACCAGGAAGCTGGCGGCGAACAGCGCGTCGCGGCGGATCGCCATCGGCGTGGGGCCGGCGTGCATTTCCATGCCCGTCACCGTAATGTCGTACCAGCGCAGGCCCAGCGAACCCGTCACCACGCCGATGGTTTTCTCTTCGTGCTCCAGGATCGGGCCCTGTTCGATATGGGCCTCGAAATAGGCGTCGACCGGTCGTCCGCCAACGGGATCGGCGCCCGCGTAACCGATGGCCTGCAGTTCATCGCGCACGGCGAGGCCCTGCGCGTCGCGCGCCGACAGCGCCGTCTCCAGCGGGAACTTGCCCGCGAACACGCCCGATCCCATCATGACGGGTACGAAGCGCGACCCTTCCTCGTTGGTCCAGATGGCCACTTCCAGCGGCGCTTCGGTGACGACGCCCGCATCATTCAGCGTGCGCATGACCTCTAGCCCGGCCAGCACACCGTAACAGCCGTCGAACTTGCCGCCCGTGGGCTGGGTGTCGATATGGCTGCCTGTCATGACGGGCGCGAGATCATTGTTGCGGCCGGCGCGGCGCGCGAAGATATTGCCGACCTGGTCCACCCGCACCGTCATGCCGGCGTCGCGCATCCATCCCGTCACAAGGTCGCGGCCCTGGCCGTCAAGTGCGGTCAGCGCCAGGCGGCAATTGCCGCCCTTGGGCGTGGCGCCGATCTGCGCCAGGTCCATCAGTGATTGCCACAGCCGCTTGCCGTCGATGGAAAGGGAAGACGATGTCATGGGTTGCCTCGAAGGTCGGTGAATGAATCGAAGTCTTCGCGCAGGCGCGCCAGGATGCCCAGCAGATGCACATGCATGGTGTGCCGCGCCCGGATCGGATCGCGTGCCGAGATCGCGTTCAGGATGCGCTGGTGTTCGGCATGGGCCGCGGCCCATGCCTGCGTAGTGACGAAGTAGTCCTGCATGCGGCTGTACACCGGGCTGGCCTGGCTGAGGTTCCACAGGTGGGCAACGGCCGAGGCCAGCGCCGCGTTGCCGCAAGCGGCGGCGATGGCGCCGTGGAATTCGCGGTCGTGGCGGCCGGGGGATTCGGTCAGTGACATGCCCGCGTGCGCGTCGCGGATGGCGGCGATTTGCGCAGGCGTGGCCTGGTGCGCGGCCAGCGCGGCACATTCGGGTTCGATCAGCATGCGGGCTTCAAGCAGGTCGAAGGGGCCGATGTCGTCGCGTTCGGCCGCACCGGGCGGGGCAGGGCCGGCGAGGGGCGGAAACCCGGCGCCATCGGGGGCGATGGTGACGAACACGCCCGAACCGACGCGCACTTCCACGTAGCCCTCGATCTCCAACGCGATCAACGCTTCGCGGATCGATGCCCGGCTGACTTGCAGTTGTTCCGCCAACTCCCGTTCGGACGGCAACCGCCCGCCGCGGGGGAAATCGCCCGCCCGGATACGGCCGGCAATCTGGTCGGCGATCATGCGGTACAGCCGGGTGGCGGCGACAGCCTGGAACGTGCTCATGACATGAATGGCCTGGTGGTCAGGCCACCAATATAGGCATGCCAGTATTGAAATAGAAGGGAAATATCGGGGATTCAGGGAAAACGATCAGAGGGATTCCTCGTCTTCCTATCAAGTGGTCAGGCCAGTTAGGCCGGCCCCTGAAACGGTCCCGACCTTTACAGTTTTTGAACAATTGGCGAACAAAACCCCCGGGCTTGCCGTCGCCCGCAAATCGATAATTTCCCCGGCCCGATGGGGGCAGGCAAGGCGGTCCGCCGAGTGGCGGAGCAAGGAGATGCGGGTGGGGAAAGGTGCAAGGCGGCGGCGCGGGGGGAGGG
>NZ_LZZS01000027.1 GCF_014170335.1 Achromobacter sp. UMC46 | reverse complement strand
CCCCCACCCCGTGGAGAAGAACCCTAAGCACACTGCCCTCCCCAGCGACCGAGAAATTGCTCTCAACGCAGCCCACCCCTACCCCTTAATGCCGAATCTCAGCCAAAAACTTCTGCGCCCGCACCGTCCCCGGCCGAGTGAAGAACCCCTCCGGCGTCCCCGTCTCCACAATCCTCCCGGCATCCATGAACCACACCCGATCCGCGACTTCCCTCGCGAATCCCATTTCGTGCGTCACGCATACCATCGTCATCCCGTCTTTCGCCAAGCCCTTCATCACTTGAAGGACTTCGCCCACCATCTCCGGGTCCAGCGCGCTTGTCGGCTCGTCGAACAGCATCACTGGCGGGTTCATCGCCAGGGCGCGGGCGATGGCGACGCGTTGTTGCTGGCCGCCTGATAGTTGGGCCGGGTAGGCGTCGGCCTTGTGGGCGAGGCCCACGCGTTCCAGCAGTTGCAGCGCGCGGTCGCGGGCTTCGGGGCGGCGGGCGCGTTTGAGTTGCAGCGGGGCCAGCATCAGGTTTTCCAGCACCGACAGGTGCGGAAACAGGTTGAACTGCTGGAACACGAAACCGATGTGGCTGCGCAACTGGTCAAGGTGCACCTTGGGGCCGTAGATGTCCTGGCCGTTCACCTCGATCACCCCCTTCTGGATAGGCTCCAGGCGGTTCACGGTGCGGATCAGCGTGGACTTGCCGGAACCCGAGGGGCCGCAGACCACCACCACCTCGCCCTGCGTCACCTGCTCGGTCACATCGGCCAGAGCCTGGTAATCGCCGTACCACTTCTGCACTTGGGAAAATCGGATCATGTGGGCACCACTTTGGGGGCAGCCGCAAGCCCGGCGCGCCGTCTGCCGATACGTCGTTCGGTCAGGTGCACCAATGAGCTCAGGCCAAAATTCAGGATGAAATAGGTCAGCGCCAGCAAACCGAACACTTCGAACGGCTTGGTCAGCAGCACGCTGTTGATCTGGTTCGCGGCGTAGGTCAGTTCCTGCACGCTGATCACGTAGGCCAGCGACGTTTCCTTCACCGTCGACACGAACTGGCTCAGCATGCTGGGCAGCATGTTGTAGAGGGCCTGCGGCAGGATCACGCGCCGCATCGTCTGCAGGTAGGACAGGCCCAGCGCGCGGCTGGCTTCCTGCTGGCCGGGAGGCAGCGCCTGGATGCCGGCGCGGATGATCTCGGCCAGATAGGCGCTTTCGTAGCAGACCAGCGCCACCACCATCGTCGTGGTGCCCGCGACGGGCCGGCCGATGATCAGCGGCACGAAGAAGTACGCCCAGAAGATGAACATCAGGAGCGGCAGGCCGCGCACCAGGTAGACCACGGCCGAGGACGGCCAGTAGAAGATGCGGTAGGGGCTGATGCGGCCCAACGCCAGCAGCACGCCGCACGGAAGCGCCAGGGCCAGGCTTATCGCCGCCAGGCCCAGCGTGGCGACCAGGCCGCCCACCGGCCCGTGCGGGTATTGCCCGATCAGCAGCAGCAGCCAGTTGTCTTTCAGGATGTCCCACATGTCAGCGCGCCCCCAGCGGACGGTAACGTCGTTGCAACAGCGCGCCGCCGCCCATGATGATGAACGACAGCACCAGGTAGATGACCGTCACCACGGCATAGGCCTCGAAAGTGCGGAACGTGTAGTTCTCAACCTCGCGTCCGGCGGCGGTCAGTTCCGTCACGCCGATCGCCATGGCCAGGCTGGTGTTCTTCAACAGCAGCAGGGTCTGGTTGAGCAATGGCGGAATCGCGATGCGGAAGGCCTGCGGCAAGATCACTTTGCGCATGGTCTGCAGAAAGCTCAGGCCCAGCGCCCGCGACGCCTCGACCTGGCCCGGCGGAATGCCGCGCACGGCGCTGCGCAGGTCTTCGCAGATGTAGGCCGACATCACCAGCGAAATCGCGATGCACGACATGATGAATTCGCTGCCGTGGCTGTTGAGCCAGTCGGTCGCGAATTGCGGCAGCAGCGCCGGCACGCCGAAGTACCAGAAGAGGATGTGCACCAGCATGGGCACGTTGCGGTGGAACGCGACGTACACCGCGATCACGCCGTTGGCCACGGGCGAGCCCGTCAGACGGATCACCGCCAGCAGGCTGCCCACGAAGAACGCCAGGATCCAGGCCAGCCCGGCCAGCGCCAGGGTCGTGATGAACCCCCGTAGCAGCCACGCCGGATACTCGCCCTGGAAAATGGCGCTGAAGTCGAAAACGTAATGCATCGAGACAGGCTCCAGCGCGCGCGGCGCGTCAACCTTTGATGGCTTCGATGCGGAAGTCGCGCTTCATGTTGAATTGCGTGCCGGCGCCGAACCATTTGTCGAACGTCTTGGTGGCCTGGCCGGACGCTTCCATGCCGTCCAGCACGTTGTTCACTTGGTTCAGCATGGCGGTGTCGCCTTTGCGCACGCCCATGCCCCAGGGTTCGACGAACAGCGCGGGCTCCAGGATCTTGACCGGCACGGCGCTGGTCGACGCCTGATGCTGCAGCTTCACCAGCATCAGCTCGGACCCGACGAAGCCGCTGACCTTGCCCTGCTGCAGGGCAAGGAAGGCGCCGCTGGGGTCTTTGAAGGTCACGGGGTCGACGTTGGGGATGTTCTTGCGCGCGCCCTGCTCCGACGACGAACCGCGCACGGCGCTGATGCGCTTGCCGGCGAGGTCGGCGGGCGCCTTCAAGTCCTTTTCCGAATCGCGCGCCAGGATCTTCTGCAGGCTCACGAAGTGCTGGTGCGAATAATCGATCTGCTGCGCGCGTTCCGGGCTCCAGCCCAGGTTGGCGGCCACGACGTCTACGCGGCCGGCGATCAGCTCGGGGATGCGGGCTTCGACGGCTATCAGCTTCAGTTCCAGCGGCACGCCCAGGCTGTCGGCGACGGCCTGGCACATGTCGACCTCATACCCCACGATGGCGCGGGTCTTGGGATCCTGGAAGCTGAAGGGCTCGGCCGTGCCCATGGTGCCGCAGATGAATTTGCCGCGGGCCTTGATGTCCTGCACGGTATCCGCATGGGCGGCGGGCGCCAGCGTGGCGGCCAGGCCGACGGCGGCGACAAAAGTGGCGATGGTGGTCTTCATGGTGTTTCCCCTTGGAATATTGGTATGGGTACGGCGGGCGAAATTGGCTTTCAACAATCAGGCTTTCAACGCAATGCCGCGCATGCCTCGCGGATGCGGCGGCAGCCTTCTTCGATGTTTTCCATGGAGGTCGCGAAGCTCAGCCGCAGATAAGGCGACAGGCCGTAGGCCGCGCCGTCCAGCACCGCCACGCCCGCCTCGTCCAGCAGGAACATCACCACGTCCAGATCGGTCGCCAGCAGACGCCCGGCCGGCGTGCGCTTGCCCAGCAGGCCGTCGACCGAGGGATAGACGTAGAACGCGCCCTGCGGCTGCGGGCAACGGATGCCCGGCACGGCATTCAGCAGCGCGACGATGCGGTCGCGGCGCTGGTGGAACACGGCGGCGGCTTCGGCGACGCAGCGCTGGTCGGCAGTCAGCGCCACGCGCGCGGCCGACTGGCTGATCGCGCTGACGCAGCTGGTGCTTTGCGAAATCAGCGTGGCCATCGCCTTGATCAGCGGCTTGGGTCCACCCGCGTAGCCCAGGCGCCAGCCCGTCATCGCGTAAGCCTTGGACACGCCGTTGATGGTGAGCGTGCGGGCTGCCAGCGCCGGCACCGCCGCGGCGGGCGATACGTGCCGCGTCTCGCCGTAGGCCAGGTGTTCGTAGATCTCGTCGGTCATCAGCCAGACGTGGGGATGGCGCGCCAGCATCTCGCCCAGCGCGCGCAGCTCGTCCGCGCCGTACATCGCGCCGGTGGGATTGCTGGGCGTGTTCAGCAGCAGCCACTTCGTGCGCGGCGTGATGGCGGCTTCCAGCGCCTGCGGCGTAAGCTTGAAGCCGTCCGCCTCCGGGCAGGCCAGCACCACGGGCGTACCGTCGTTGACCAGCACCATGTCCGGGTACGACACCCAGTAGGGCGCGGGGATGATGACTTCGTCGCCGGCCTGCGCCGTAGCGGCCAGCGCGGTGAAGATCAGCTGCTTGGCGCCCACGCCGACGATCAGCTCGTCCAGCCCGTAGTCCAGGCCGTTCTCGCGCAGGAACTTGGCGCGCACCGCCTCCAGCAGCGGCTTGGCGCCGGCGGACGCGGTGTAGCGAATGTCGCCGCTGTTCAACGTATCGATGCCGGCCTGCACGATGTGGGCGGGCGTGGGCAGATCAGGTTCGCCGACGGTGAAGTCGACGATGTCGCGGCCTTCGCCGCGTAACTGGTCCACGCGCGTCTTGGCCGCCATGCTGGGCGACGGCTTGATGGCGCGCGCCCGGTCGGCCAGCAACAGGTCGCCGCTCATGCCAGCCCCTTGGCGGCAAAGGCGGCCTGCATCCAGCTCTGCGTCCGCTCGCCGCCGGCGATCTCGGCCATGATGCGTTCTTCCTTGGCGGCATGCGCGTGCGCCGCGGCGATCAGGGCTTCCGCGTCGCTGGCCGCAAAGCTGACCAGGCCATCCTCGTCGCCCACGAGGATGTCGCCGGGGTGGATGACCTGGCCGCCGATGGACACCGGCACATTGACCTCGCCCGGGCCGTCCTTGTAGGGGCCGCGATGGATATGGCCGCGTGCATAGCACGGGAAGCTGTCGGCCTCGAACGCCGCCACGTCGCGGATCGCGCCGTCGACGACCACGCCGGCGCAGCCGTGGATCTGCAGGTAGCGCTTCATGATCTCGCCCAGCACGGCGTTTGAAAGATCGCCGCCCGCATCCACCACCAGCACATGCCCGGGCTGGATCTGCATCATCGCCTTGTAGATCATCAGGTTGTCGCCGGGACGGGTCTTGACCGTCAACGCGGTGCCCACCAGTTTGCCGCGCCCGTTATAGCGGCGCAGGCCCGAGATGCCTTCGCGGCGCGCCAGGTTGTCGCTGAGATGGGGCGTGACGATGCCGGCCAGCGCTTCAAGGATGGCGGCGGGAGCGACGGGGGAAGCCGGCAATTGGCGTGCGCCGGTAAGGATAGTGGCCATGACGATCTGCAAATTCCTGAGTCGGAAGCCGCCGCAAGCCCGGAACGCTTTCCCGGCCCCGGCCGGCCGGGAAATGAATCAGATCGCATGGTGCGAGCTTTTCGGTTTCGGAAAAAGGGATTAAATTTCCACGAACCTCATCGCTTTTAGGAATATAAGGGTTAGCCCTTAGCGAAATTTCGGAATGAACCTGACCCTGGCCGCCCCCCCCGCATGCTGACTTTCAAGCAAATCGAAGCCCTGTACTGGACCGTCCGCCTGGGCACCTTTTCCGCGTCGGCGCAGAAGCTGCACACGACGCAATCGGCCATCACCAAGCGCATCCAGGAATTGGAGGCGGACTTCGACGTCGCCCTCTTCGACCGCTCCGGCCACCGCGCCGAACTGACCGCGCGCGGCCACGAGGTCTATGCCCTGGCCGAAGAAATGCTGGGCCACCGCGACCGCCTGCTGGTCCGCCTGAAAGGCCAGCACACGCTGACCGGCACCTTCCGTTTCGGCATCACCGAGATCACGGCGATGACCTGGCTACCCGCCCTGATCCGCCTGCTGCGCGCGCACTACCCCCGCATCACGCTGGAGCCTCACATCGACCTGGGCGCCGACCTGCTGAAACGCCTGCAAGCCGGCCAGTTGGACATGGCATTCCTGCACGGCGAATTCGCCGAACCGAACTTGCAGGTGGTAGCGCTGCAGCGCCTGGAGTTCGCCTGGATGGGCAGCCCCGACATGATCGACGCCAGCCGCATCTACACCCCCGCCGACATCGCCCGCCTGCCGCTGCTGCGCCAAAGCCGCGAGTCGGGCCTGAACATGATCTACGACGGCTGGCTACGCCCGCATACGCCCGACAGCAACATCTTCACGATCAACAGCCTGATCGCCATGGCCGGCCTGACCGCCGCGGGGTTCGGGGTAAGTTGCCTGCCAAGGGATTACTTCGCCGACATGGTGAGCAAGCGCCAACTGGTGATTGCGCGCACCAGCACCGCCCCGCCCCAATCGGTCTACAGCGCCATGTTCCGACGAGATGCCGACATCGCATTCTGTGAAAGCGTCGCCGAGTTGGCGGAGAGTTGCTGCGAGTTTTCGGGGGGGTGGCAGTGAGGGGGGGTTGGGTGGCTTGAGGGTTGGGTACTTGAGACGCCCGTCAGATGCAATTTGACGTCAGCCGGGGGAAACGGTTTGCTTGGGGTTCTCGCCAGCATGGGGGGATGGTGGAGGATCTTGCGGGGCCCGCTCCCGGCCGGCCGCGCGGGCGGCCTTGGGGAGCTTACGCGTCGTCTTGCGTCGTGACGTGTTTCGCTTCGCGTGTGGGTTGCGATCGTTGCGTTTTGCTTTGGGGCGGTTTTGGTTTGGAGGATCTTGCGGGGTCGTCCCTTGTCGGCCGCGCGGGCGGCCTCGGGGACTTGGCGGTGTCTTGCGTCGCGAGTATGCCGAACGTGCTTCGTAGATTCTATGGTTTGGCGCAAGCCTGGTTGGCGATAAAGCGATTGACGTCGAAGGGTTTGCGCGATTTCCATACGCCGAAGGCGATGCGTAGGAGTTTTCTGGCGATGATGTTTAGGGCCTGTGTTGAGGCCCAGCCCTTGGCTCGTAACGCTGCATAGAGGGGTTTGAAGGCAGCCGTTCGGCTGGCTGAAGTTGCCGCGTTATAAGCAAGGCTTCTCAGGGCCGCATCGCCCTGCTTGCTGAGTTTGCGCAGGCCTTTGTAGGCTCCAGATTCTTTGGGCGTGGGGTCTAGCCCCGCGTAGGCCACCACTGCGTCCGAAGAGGCGAACGGGATGCGGGTGACGGCCGTCACCAGAGCGGCCCCATCAAGAGCATCTGCCAACTGCGCCAAGGCATCCAACGCGTGCTGGACCTGAACTTGCGATCCCACGTGCTTATGCCGATCGCTGGACAGGCGCAGCCTCGTCTTGCGATCAATCGGCGGTCACGGCCGCTAGATTCTTAATCGACGTATTTGGGCGGGGTGGGATATCTACCAACGTCAGTCCGCTA
>NZ_LZZS01000026.1 GCF_014170335.1 Achromobacter sp. UMC46 | reverse complement strand
GGGAAATCGGGGGGGAAGGGGCGGACGGCGCCCGACGGGGGCCGTCCACGCGGAAAAGCTATACCTGGATATTGTGCGCCAGCAACTTCTTGCGCAGGGTGTTGCGGGTGATGCCCAGCATTTCGGATGCCCGCGACTGGTTGCCGCCCGACCGCTCCAGCGCCACTTCAAGCACCGGGCGCTCCACGCAGCGCATCACCATGTCCCACATATCGTGGGGCTCGGATTCACCCAAGTCTTCGAAATAGCGCTCCAGGCTGGCGCGCACGCATTCTTCCAGGACATCTTTCTTGCTCATTTGAGTACAGATATTTTTATGTTGGTGTTGAGGCGGTTATGCCGCCAGCAGGGCTTCTGCGACCGGCGCCGGGTGGGGCTCGCCGTCGCGCGAGATGATGTCGAACCAATCAGACACCGCCCGCCACTGGTCGCGGGTGTTGTCGATCAGGTTCATGCGGGCGCAGAACGAATCCGCCCCCGGCAGGCCGTCCAGATACCAGCCGATATGTTTGCGCGCCGTGCGTACGCCGGTGTGCTCGCCATAGAACTGGTAATGGTCGTCGAGATGTTCGAGCAGCAGCTCGCGCATTTCTCCATAGGAGGGAGGGGCCAGTGTTTCGCCCGTGCGCAGGTAGTGGTCGATTTCGCGGAAAATCCAGGGACGGCCCTGGGCCGCCCGGCCAATCATGACCGCGTCGGCGCCAGTGTAATCCAGGACGCGCCTGGCTTTTTCAGGCGAGTCGATATCCCCGTTTGCGATCACGGGAATCGTCAGCTCGGCCTTGACGGCGCGGATAGTGTCATATTCCGCCTCGCCCGTATAGAGGTCGGCGCGCGTGCGGCCGTGCAGGGTCAAGGCCGCGATGCCAGCGTTTTCAGCCAGTTTGGCCACGCGCAAGGCGTTGCGGCTGTCGCGATCCCAGCCGGTGCGGGTCTTCAGCGTGACCGGCACGCCCAGCGGCGCACAGGCCGATACGACGGCGTCCAGGATCCGGACGATCAGGTCTTCATGGCGCAGCAGCGCCGAGCCCGACGCCACGTTGCAGACTTTTTTCACCGGGCATCCCATATTGATGTCGATGATCCGGGCGCCCTTGCCGGCGTTGAACACGGCCGCCTCGGCCATCATGGCCGGGTCGGCGCCGGCGATCTGCACGGAAATGGGGGCGATTTCGCCGTCGTGGTTCAGGCGGCGGGACGTCTTGACGCTATCCCACAGCTTGGGGTTGCTGGCGGCCATTTCCGACACGGCATAGCCCGCCCCCAACTTCTTGCAAAGTTGCCGGAAAGGGCGGTCCGTCACGCCCGCCATGGGCGCGACAAGAACATTGTTGGGAAGGGTCCATTGGCCTATGCGCATGGTCACATTTTAACCGGCTCGATCGAACCCCCGTTTTCAGCTGGCAACAGCTTGGTAACAAACGGAGGCGGAAGCGGACGGTTCCGTCCCCGGCAAGGGGGCGGAACGCCGCGGAATCAGGCGCGGAAACCTTGCAGCAGATGTTGGGCCAGCGGCGCGCGCAGGGGCGAGGCCAGATCCATCCCCAGCAAGGCCAGACCGCAGGCATGCTCGACCGGCGCCAGGCGGGTGGCGAACACGCGGGGCATCAGGTCGGTCAGGCCGGCGGTGATGAAGCGGTCGACCTGGCGCGCTTTCGCGAATTCGGCCAGCAGGACGGTGGGGCTGGCCTCGGGGCGGGCGAGCCAACCGGCTAGCGTCTGGGCCAGCCGGGCCGCGTCGCGCAGCCCCAGGTTCAGGCCCTGGCCCGCGACGGGGTGCAGCGTCTGCGCGGCATTGCCGATGGCGGCCACGCGGCCTTGCACCTGGGCCCGGCGCGCGGCCAGCGCCAGCGGGAAGACGTGGCGCGGGGCCTGGCTGGACAGCCGGCCCAGGCGGTCGCCGAAAGCGGCCGACAGCGCTTGCGAGAAGGCCGCGTTGTCCAGCGCGGCCAGTTCGGTGGCGCGTTCCGGGGCGCTGCACCACACGACGGAGTAGGCGTCGGGCGTCTGCGGATGGGGCAGCAGGGCCAGCGGCCCTTCGGCGGTGAAGCGTTCCCAGGCCCAGCCGCGGCGCGGCAGGGTGGCCTGCGCCGTCGTCAGCACGGCGTGCTGGCCGTAGTCGCGGCGCACGTCGGTCGCGCCCGCGCCGTCGGACTGCACGGCGACCTGGCAGCGCAGCGTGTCGCCGCCTTGCTGGATGAGCACGCCGTCGGCGTCCTGGCGGTCCACCTGCGCGGCGGGGCCGGACAGGACGGTGACGCCACAGGCGGCCACACACGCGTCCAGCTTGGCGAGCAGCCCGGAATAGGCGACCACGCTGCCCAGCTGCGGCACGCCGAAATCGGTGTTCTGGATCACGGTGCGGCCCAGCCGCCCGCGCTGCGAGACATGGATGTTGCGGATGTCGGCCGACCGTTCGGGCCAGGCATGCAGGGATTCCAGCAGCACGCGGCTGCCATGGTTCATGGCCAGCACGCGAGGGTCGGCGACGGGCACGCCCGCGCCGGGCGTGGCCGGAGCGGGCGCGGTGCCCGCCAGCAGCGCGATGCGGGCCGGATCCGGCGCCACGCGCGCCAGCATCAGGGCCAGCACGCGGCCCACGGGGCCGGCGCCAAGAATCGCAATGTCGAAGGCGGATGCAGTCATGTCGCGATTTTAACCGTCCACTACAATCCGGGACAGCCGGCGCGGCGGGTCGCGCGGGCCCACCCTCCCGGTTGATCGATATGACGCAGGTTCAGGCTTCCCCTTCGCTGTCCGCCGTATCCGCCCGCCGTCCGCGCGGCAAACTCGCCGTCGGGCTGCTGGCGTGCCTGTTCGGGTGGCTGGGCGCCCATTGGTGGTATCTGGGCCGGCGTCACGCTTGGCTGGTGACCACGCTGTCGCTGGCCTGCCTGTTCTGCGCGTTCCGCTTCTATCCCGTCTGGTACGACAACCCCGCGTTCTTCCTGGTCTTCGTCCCGATGATCGACGGGTTCATTGAAAGCGCGGTGTTCTCGCTGATGCCTGACGAGAAATTCGACCGCCTGTACAACGACGGCCTGGGCCGGCCTACCTCCACGGGATGGGGGCCGGTGCTGGTCGCCATCCTGGCCTGCCTGGTGGGCTCGGTCGTCTCGATGTTCGCCATCGCCATGGTGGTGGTTTACGTCTGGGTGGCGATGGGCTGGCTGGACGGGCTGGTGCTGTAGGGCCGGTGCAGTCGGGCTGAAGCTGCCTGGCCGGCTATTCGCGCATCAGCGCTTCGATCTCGCTGGCCTCTACCGGCACGCCGCGCGTGATCAGCTCACAGCCTTCGTCCGTGACCAGCGCATCGTCTTCCGTGCGGATGCCGATGTTCCAGTAGCTTTCCGGCACGTCGTCGGCCGGCCGCACGTAGATGCCCGGCTCGATCGTCAGCATCATGCCGCGCTCCAGTTTGCGCCAGGGCCGGTCGGCGCCCTGGGCCGGGCCGGGTTGGCGGTAGTCGCCCACGTCATGGACGTCCAGCCCCAGCCAGTGGCCGGTGCGGTGCATGTAGAAGCGGCTGTAGTCGCCGGATTCCAATACGCCGTCCAGCGAACCTTTCAACAGTTTCAGGTCCAGCATGCCCTGCGCCAGCACCCGCAGCGCGGCCTCGTGGCCGTCGTTGAAGGTGCGCCCGGGGGCGGTGGCCTGGGCCGCGGCTTCCTGCGCCGCCACCGTCAGGTCGTACAGCGCGCGCTGCGGGCCGCTGTAGCGGCCGTTCACGGGGAACGTGCGGGTGATGTCGCTGGCGTAGCTGTCGACCTCGCAGCCAGCGTCGATCAACACCAGGTCGCCATCGCGCAACACGGCTTCGCCGGCCGGGTAATGCAGCACGCAGGCGTTGGCGCCCGTGGCGACGATGCTGTTGTAGGCCACGGACTGCGCGCCGTGGCGGCGGAATTCATATAGCAGTTCGGCTTCCAGTTCGTATTCGCGCATGCCGGCGCGGGCGGCCCGCATGGCGCGCGCATGCGCGCCGGCCGAGATCTTCGCCGCACGCCGCATCGCGGCGATTTCGGCGGGATCCTTGATCAGCCGCATGTCCGCCAGCACGGGGCGGATGTCCTGCTGGCGCGAAGGCGGCGCATGGCCGGCGCGGCTGGCCTCGCGGGCCGCGGCCAGCCAGCGGTGCAGGCGGCCGTCGGTGCGCTTGTCGCCGGCCAGCGGGGCGTAAAGGGTGGGGTGGTCCAGCATCAGCGCGGGCACCAGTTCGTCCAGCGCGTCCAGCGCATGGGCGTCGTCGAAGCCGAAATGCGCCGCGGCGGCCTCGGGGCCGAAGCGCTTGCCTTCCCAGATCTCGTGTTCGACATGGCGCGGGCGGCAGAACAGCACGGCGCGGTCGGTCGCCCCGGCAATCAGCACCAGCCAGGCGCCCGGCTCGGTGAACCCGGTGAGGTAGAAGAAATCGCTGTCGTGGCGGTACGGGTACTCGGCATCGCGGTTGCGGATCGCTTCGGGGGCGGTCGGCAGGATGGCGATGCCGCCGCCGTCGGCGCGCATCCGGTCCATCAGGCGTTGGCGCCGGGCGGCGAAGGGGGCGATGTCGGCGGGAGGCAGGCTCATGGCGGGCAGGGGTGCGAACCCCGCGATAGGTGTGGATGCGGCTTACTTTACCCCGCTATCGCGCGGAAACAACAGCGGACGGGGATCCCGCGGCGCCCGCGTGGGAATTCACTGGACCGTCAGGTACGCGCTGCTACAATCGCGGCTCTGTCATTGGGGAGTAGCCATCCTTTGTCCCCAAAGGAGTTAGCGTCAACAGACTTGGTGGTTCAGGGCCGCGTAGCGGTTGCTAGAACTCCATGGCGCTAACGGTTTCCATGCATGCGGCCTGCCCGCGGCATGGATCAGCCAGGCGAGACCTTTGGCCGCGTTGCGTTCACCCTAGCCGGGCGAGCCGCTGCGTCGCGCCAATTGGTTTCTGCTCGTCCGGCTGCGTTCATATGTTGCTCACCCTGTTTCTGTTTTTCCTGTCCGCGGCAGTGATTTACTTCGCCTGCGAATTCTTCGTCAATGGCGTCGAATGGGTCGGACACCGCTTCCATCTGGGCGCTACCGCCACCGGCACCGTGCTGGCCGCGTTCGGCACCGCGCTGCCGGAAAGCGCAGTCACCTTCATGGCCGTGGTATTTGGCGAAACCCCCGAACAGAAAGACATCGGCGTCGGCGCGGCCATGGGCGGCCCGCTGGTGCTGGCGACGCTGGCGTACGCCGTGGTGGGCTTCGCCCTGTGGCGTGCGCGCCGGAGCCAGGCGACGCAAGCCAACTGTATCAACGCGGACCAGCGCCGGCTGGCCCGCGACCAGGCCTGGTTCATGGGCATCTTCATCTTCAAGGTGGGACTGGGCCTGCTGGCCTTTGCGTGGAAGCCCTGGCTGGGCATCCTGTTCCTGGCGACCTACGGGCTGTACATCAAGCGCGAACTGAGCCACGACGAGGAACGCACCGACAGCGAAGACCTGGAGCCCCTGAAATTGCGTCCCCGGGACGAGGACCCCACCATGTTCTGGGCCGCGTCGCAGACGATCCTGGCGCTGGTTGTCATCGCGGGCGCCTCGCACGTGTTCGTGAACCAGATCGAGGTGCTGGGCGTATTCATGGGCGCATCCCCGCACGTGGCCGCCTTGCTGCTGGCTCCGGTCGCCACCGAATTGCCCGAAATCATGAACGCGCTGATCTGGGTGCGCCAGGGCAAGGAACGCCTGGCGCTGGCCAACATCTCGGGCGCCATGATGATTCAGGCGACCATTCCCAGCGCCTTGGGCATTTTCATGACGCCGTGGCTGCTGGACGCCCCCTTGCTGGCTGCGGGCCTGTTCACGATGTTGTCCATCGGCCTGCTGTGGCTGCGTTTCCGCCGGTCGGTGATGAGCGTGCCGGCGCTGTCGGCGGTGGGCGGCTTCTATGCGCTATTCGCGGCCTATCTGGGGTGGCACTTCTACGCCTGACCCGCAGCCGAAAACCGGTTGACGGCGCAAGTATTGCGGAGCTTGCGCCGTTTTTGCCTCCTTTTGCCCGTTTTGAGCGCTTTTGCGGCGCATAAACCTTGTCCATCAGTGGAAACCCGCGTAAACTCCCTCTGTTATCCATCCCAGGAGCAGTCTTCGTGAATACCGATTCCGGCGAAAGTAGTCGATCTTGCATCGACCTCGCTGTCTGACAGGAAACACGCAGAACTCCATCTGCCGCATCCTGTCATGCAGGTTGCGGCGTATCCCAAGCCCCGGGTTCCCTCCCAGGCAATAGCGCAGGCCTTCGGCTTGCCGGGAATCTCCCCAACGTAAACCGCCAGAACCGCCGCTCGTCGCAGCGCCCGCGTTCGTGCACGTCTTGTGCCCGCACGTCATGCGCCGCGCAGGCGCGCACGCGTACTCGCGATCACGCTCCTCATTCTTGCAATGGAGGTCGTTATGCGTTTCTTCGACTTGTTCCTACGCCGCGCCGGTGTAGACCGCGCCACCGCCCTGGGCCGCCGCCGCGGCACGTCGCGTTTGACGGTCATCTGTCCGCGCGACGAACTGGGCGCCTTGCGCAAGCAGATCTGCCTGGACTTCAGCGCCGCCGGCCTGGATGTCTCGCAAGTACAGATCGACCAGGGCCATGACCCGAGCATGGCGTCGGCTTGCATCACCGTCAATTGCCCCCCGGAGCTGCGGGCGGAACTGATGTCGCAAGCCCGGCGCCTGAGCGCCAACCCCGCCGTGCGCCACGTGCATTTCGGCGCGCAAGCCGCGTCGATGGCCTGACGCCGCGCCATTCCCCACAGGAGAGACCATGCCTAGTGCCTTAGACCCCGAACCTCGATCGCGCCACGTGCATGGCGCCGGCATGCCTGTCTGACCTGTCTCCTCCCTGCGAGCCGACCGGCCGGACAGTCATTCCGGCTCCTACGGACTCCGCAGCAAAGAATCCCCGGCCAGGCCTCTACACGCCAACGGCGCCGGTCCCGATTCCCTAGCTAGCCCCTTTTCCGTTTTCCGCACCCGGCGCGACTTCGACGCGATCCGGACACCGGCAACATTGCCCCGGTGCCTGCGCACGCCCGTACGTGGCGGATTGACGGCTTTCCCGCGAAAGCCGCGGCCCGCTGCTGCCCGCGCGCAGCCCAATGGGCAGGCCCGCCCGTGTCTCCGACAACAACACCAAAAGCCGGAGCACTCCGATGTTTACCTTCCTGAAATCGTTTTTCTCATCCGCTGCGGGCCGGCGGCGCGCAGGTCGCCACTTCCGGCGGTCCCCCATGCTTGAGCAAGGCGTCGATGCCGTTGCAGCATCTGCCGCTTCCGACACGTCGCGACGCGCCAACCGTCGCATGCTCGACCTGTCCCGCATGGGCCTGGACGCCTTGTTCCTGCTGCTGGGCAGCGGCCGCGGCGGCTTGTCCGAGGCGCAGGCGCAGACGGCGCGCGAGCGTCACGGCGCCAACGAAGTCGACCACGAAAAGCCCCTTTCCTGGCCCGCGCATCTGTGGCTGTCCTATCGCAACCCCTTCAATCTGCTGCTGACCGCACTGGCGGCCCTGTCCTGGCTGACCGACGTGTGGATGGCCGAACCGGATGACCAGTCCTGGACGGCGGTCGTGATCATCGGGTCGATGGTCGTGATCTCGACGGTGCTGCGCTTTGCCCAGGAGCTTCGTTCGAACCGCGCGGCCGAAGCGCTGAAGGCCATGGTGCAGAACACCGCCACCGTGCTGCGCAGCGGTGCGATGGCGCCTGCGGCGGACGGCGACGGCCGCCGCCCGTATGGGGCGCCGTTGCACGCGTCCGGCTCGCACCAGCGGGAAGTGCCCCTGGCCGAACTGGTGCCGGGCGATGTGGTGCTGCTGTCCGCGGGCGACATGATCCCCGCCGACTGCCGCATCCTGAACGCCAAGGACCTCTTCATCGCGCAGGCCGCGCTGACCGGCGAATCCCTGCCGGTCGAAAAGCACGCCGTCCAGCGCGTGGAGACCGGCAATTCGCTGGAACTCGAGAACATGGCCTTCATGGGGACCAATGTGGTCAGCGGCTCGGGCAGCGCGCTGGTTGTCGCGACGGGAGCCGGCACGTACTTCGGTCAGTTGGCGGGACGGGTCACGCAGGCGACCCGCGCGCCCACGCAGTTCCAGCAAGGCATCAATCGGGTCAGCTGGGTGCTGATCCGATTCATGCTGGTCATGGCGCCGATCGTCATGCTGATCAACGGGTTCACCAAGGGCGACTGGCTTGAAGCGCTGCTGTTCGCCCTGGCCATCGCGGTGGGGCTGACCCCCGAAATGCTGCCGATGATCGTCACGGCCACGCTGGCCAAGGGCGCCTTGCGCATGTCGCGGCGTAAAGTCGTGGTCAAGCGGCTGGACGCCATCCAGAACCTGGGCGCGATGAACGTGTTGTGCACCGACAAGACCGGCACGCTGACGCAGGACCGCATCGTGCTGGAGCGCCACACGGACGTCTACGGCACCAGCAGCGACGATGTGCTGGCCTATGCCTATCTGAACAGCTACTACCAGACCGGCTTGAAGAACCTGCTGGACGTGGCGGTGCTGCAGCATGCCGAAGTCCAGCGCCGGCTGAACCTGGCGTCCCGCTACCGCAAGGTCGACGAGATCCCCTTCGATTTTTCGCGGCGGCGCATGTCGGTCGTGGTCAACGAGACCGAGAACGGCCGCGACCACCATGAACTGATCTGCAAGGGCGCGCTGGAGGAAATGCTGTCTGCCTGCACCCGGCTGCGCGTGGGCAGCGAGGAGCACCTGCTGACCGATTCGCGCCGGGCGGACATCCGCCGGGTGACGGCGGAACTGAACCGCGACGGCTTGCGGGTGATCGCGGTGGGCGTCAAGGAAATGCCGCCCACGCAGCAGGCCTATGGCGTGGCCGACGAGTCCGATCTGGTGCTGGTGGGCTATATCGCCTTCCTGGATCCCCCCAAGGAATCGACCGGCCCCGCGCTGGCGGCGTTGAAAGCCTCGGGCATCGAGGTCAAGGTGCTGACGGGCGACGTCGAGCTGGTCACGCAGAAAGTCTGCCGCGAAGTGGATTTCGAGGTGCGCCGCGTCTATCTGGGCACCGAGATCGAAGCCATGGACGACGCGCGGCTGGCGGAGGCGGTGCGCGAGGCCAACGTGTTCGCCCGGCTGACCCCCGCGCACAAGGAGCGCATCGTGCGCAGCCTGCGCGCGCAGGGCAATACGGTGGGCTTCATGGGGGACGGCATCAATGACGCGCCGGCCCTGCGGGCCGCCGACGTGGGCATTTCGGTGGATTCGGCGGTGGATATTTCGAAGGAGGCCGCCGACATCATCCTGCTGGAGAAGAGCCTGATGGTGCTGGAGGACGGGGTGATCGAAGGCCGCAAGACCTTCTGCAATATGCTCAAGTACCTGAAGATGACGGCCAGCTCGAACTTCGGCAACGTGTTTTCGGTCTTGGTGGCCAGCGCCTTCCTGCCCTTCCTGCCGATGCTGCCCATTCATCTGCTGCTGCAGAATTTGATGTACGACATCTCCCAGACGGCGATTCCGTTCGACAATGTCGACGAAGAACTCCTGAAAAAGCCGCAGCAATGGGACCCGGACGGCCTGGGCCGCTTCATGGTGTTCTTCGGTCCGATCAGCTCCCTCTTCGACATCGCCACCTATGCGCTCATGTGGTACGTGTTCCAGGCCAACGCGCCCGAGCACCAGACGCTGTTCCAGTCGGGCTGGTTCGTCGAAGGCTTGCTGTCGCAGACGCTGATCGTGCACATGATCCGCACGCGCCGGATTCCCTTCCTGCAAAGCCGGGCCGCGTGGCCGCTGATGGTGATGACGATGATGGTGGTGGTGATGGGCCTGGTTCTGCCGTTCTCGCCGCTGGCCGAGTATTTCCAGCTGCAAGCCTTGCCGTGGAGCTACTTCCCGTGGCTCGTGGGGATCTTGTTGAGCTACTGCGTATTGACGCAATTGCTCAAGGGTGTCTGGGTACGCCGCTACGGCTGGCAGTAGATCTTTGCATGGCGCGGCGGGCCGGATGCCCGCCGCCATCGGGAGAAGACGATGAGATTCGCATTTTTTGCCGTGGCTGTGGTGGGCGGAATGGGCCTGCCGCTGGCGGCGTCCGCCGCCGAAGACGGTTATGGCATGCACTTGTACGGCGTCGTGGACGCCGGCGTGGCCGTGACGAGCGTGTCGGGCCAGGGCAGCCGGAGCGGCGTGCTCAATGGCGGCCTGACGGATTCCCTATGGGGATTGCAGGGCGCCGACGACCTGGGGGCGGGCTGGCGCAGCAGCTTCCAGCTGGAAAGCGGGTTCGACCCGTCCAACGGCAACGCGGCGGATGAAGGACGCCTGTTCAACTACGCGGCCTGGGTCGGGATCGGCCACGACAGCGTGGGCGAATTGCGGCTGGGGCGCCAGCACACGATCGGCCAGGTCTACGGCAACGCTTTGGAGATCGCGTCCTGGAAGGACATGGGCATGGGCGCCACCTTCAAGGCATCCGACAACTTCCAGTTGAGCAATATGGTCAATGTCACCTCGCCCACCTGGAACGGGCTGCAGGCGGGGTTCGGGTATTCGTTCGATGCCGGAGACCAGGGCAGATTCCGCACCGCTCAGAACCCGCGCGCGCTCAGCATGGGCGTGAAGGCAGAGCATGGCCCGTTGCTGGCGGTGGCCACGTGGGACCAGCTGCGGCTGGCTGATGCGCCCGAAGGCAGCGGCGGCCGGCCCCAGGCGGTGCAACTGGGCGCCTCTTACGATTTCGAAGTGATCAAGGTGTCCCTGGCCTGGTCACGCCAGAAGAACGGCTACGCGGGGCTGGACGGGGGCGACCCCGACGGACTGGGGCTGGGCCTGGGCCCGGCGCCTTTCGTGCGCGGCGGCACGGTCGACGCATGGCTGGCGGGCGCCAGCGTGCCCGTCGGACCCGGCGCCGTCCTGGTGCAATGGTCGCTGGCACGGCCGGACTGGCATTGGGACAACGGCATGACGGCGCGCAAGGCGCAACTGGTGACCCTGGGTTATACCTACGCGTTGTCCCCGCGCACGACGCTGTACGGTTTTGCCGGTTACGCGTCGAATTACACGCTGGACAACCAGTTCGACCCTGCCAATTCCCACACCACGCGCGTCGGAGCGGGCGTTTCGCACCATTTCTGATCCCTCCGGGGCACCGGAGCAAGGGCTGGCGGGGTCTACTACAATCGGCAGGCATGGCGCCTGGCGCCGGCCCCGTCTTCCTGGATGTCTTTCGGATAGCCCGCATGGATAGTCTTGAATGGCTCATACCCTGGGAGTTCTCTCCCACGCTGGTCGCCTCCTTCGTGGTGGCGATCGTGCTGTTCGTGCGCGGCCAGCGGGTCCACCATGTGACGGGCGCGCGCCGGGTCTTCTTCTGGGCGGGCCTCGTGCTGCTGTACCTGTCGATGCACACCCGGGTGGACTACTACGCCGAGCGCATGTTCTTCATCCACCGCATCCAGCATCTGGTGCTGCACCATCTGGGGCCGCTGCTGGTGATGGCGGCTTTCCCGGGGCAGGTCATGCGGGCCGGGCTACCGATGAGCTGGCGCATCCGGCTGCGTGATTTCCTGCGCACGGGCACGGGGCGGGCCACGGTCGCGGTGCTGACCAACAAGATCTTCGTGCCGACGCTGTTCGTCTTCCTGGTGCTGGTGTGGCTGATCCCGTCGGTGCAATTCTATTCCATGCTGGACTGGCGCCTGTACCGGCTGATGAACTGGTCCGTCGTGATCAGCGGTTTCATGTACTGGAACCTGATCCTGGACCGCCGTCCCGCGCCGCCCGCGGCCATGACGCCGGGTGGCCGGGTCATTTCGCCCGTGTTGACCATGCTGCCGCAAATGGTGGCGGGCGCCGTCATCGCCTTCACCGAAAGCGATATCTACCCGTTGTTCGAATTGTGCGGCCGCGCCATCGCGATGTCCGCCCAGACGGATCAGACTATCGGCGGCCTGACCATGTGGATACCGGCGGCGCTGGTCGAGGTGATCGGCCTGATGGTGGCGCTGGGGACCTTGATGCGCCTGTCCGGCAAGGGGCGTTTGCGCAAGGTCGACCGCGATGCCCGCGCACGGGCCAAGGCCCGCGCGGCGGTGTCTACCTAGCGCGGGCGCGCCACAGGATTATTCGGGCAGCAGGCCGTGGTACTTCCTGCCCAGCGCCACGGTGGCCTGGAACATGCCCGCCTTGTTGCCGCAGTCGTAGCGCACGCCGTCGAAACGGTGCGCGAACACCGCGCGTTCGCGCATCATCGAGGCGATGCCGTCGGTCAGCTGGATTTCGTTGCCGGCGCCCATTTTGGTCGAGCGCAGGTGATCGAAGATGGCGGCTTCCAGCACGTAGCGGCCAACGACGGCCAGCGTGGACGGCGCGGCGTCGGGTTCGGGCTTTTCAACGATATGCGTGACGCGCTCAGTCCGGGGATCCAGCCGGGCGTCGCCGTCGCGCGTGGCAACGATGCCGTACTTGCGGGTGTCGGCGCGCGGCACGTCCTGCACGCCCAGCACGCTGGCGTTCTGCGCGACGGCGATGTCCACCAGTTGCTTCATGGCGGGCGTGTCGGCATCGATCAGGTCGTCGGCCAGCAATACGGCAAACGGCTCGTCGCCGACGGCGGGGGCGGCCGACAGCACGGCGTGGCCCAGGCCCAGCGGGGCCGATTGCCGGATGTAGAGGCAATTCACGTGCGCAGGTAGAATGCCCCGCACCATCGCCAGCAGCTCGTGCTTGCCTTTGCTTTCCAGGTCGGATTCAAGCTCGGGCGCGGAATCGAAGTGGTCTTCGATCGCGCGCTTGTTGCGGCCGGTCACAAAAATAAGGTCGGTGATGCCGGCGGCCACGGCCTCTTCAACGGCATATTGAATCAACGGCTTGTCGACCACGGGCAGCATTTCCTTGGGCATCGCCTTGGTGGCGGGCAGGAAGCGGGTGCCCATGCCGGCGACAGGGAAAACGGCTTTACGGACGGGACGCATTGAGACCTCGTTTGGGGTATCGGTGAAACATTTTAAGCTCATCGCTATCATAGGCTTATGAACCGCAGGAAAATGCCATCCATTTGCTCTATTGCGAAACGGGGCGCGATCGCCGGACTGTGCGCCGCCTTGCTCGCCCCCTCCATCCCAGTCGCCGCCTGGGCGCAGCCGGTAGGCCTGCCCACGATGGGCGCCGCCTCGGCAGCCGATCTTTCCCCCATGCTGGAACGCAGTCTGGGCGAAGCGATCATGTCGCAAGGCCGGCGCGACCCGACGTACGTCGACGATCCTGAGCTCAGTCAGTACCTGACCACCATGGGCCGCAAGCTGGCGGCCTTTGCGCCCGGCGCGGTGCCGGAAGTGGAAATGTTCGGCGTGCGCGACCCTGAAATCAACGCGTTCGCCATGCCCGGCGGCTTTATCGGCATCAATACCGGCCTGATCGTATCGTCCGGCAGCGAATCCGAGCTGGCTGCGGTGGTGGCCCACGAAATCGGCCACGTCGTGCAGCGCCACATCGCGCGCGGCATGACGCAACAGAGCCAGAACGGCATGCTGATGCTGGCCAGCCTGGCCGGCGCGCTGCTGGCGGCCCTGGCGGGCGGCGGCGGCAACCTGGCGATGGGCGTGGCCGCTTTCGGCCAGGCCGCGGCCATCAACCGCCAACTGGGCTTTTCCCGCGATGCGGAACGCGAGGCCGACCGTGCCGGCTTCCAGATGCTGACCAAGGCGGGATACGACGCGGAAGGCATGTCGCAAATGTTCTCGCGCTTGATGAACGCGTCGCGGCTGAATGAAGGCGCGGGCGGCGGTTCCTGGGCCAGCACGCACCCGCTGTCCATCGAACGCATGTCCGATGTGCAGAACCGCGTGCGTTCGATACCGCCGTCGCGTCACGTGGACTCCGACGACTTCTGGTACGTGCGCGCCAAGATGCGCGTGGTGCAGGGGCGCGACGCCGTCAGCCTGCGCTCGGCGGGCCAGCAATTGCAGGACGAGGCCCAGGCCCTGTCCGGCGTGCGCCAGTCCGCCGCCTACTACGGCCTGGCCTTACAGGCCTTCCAGCGCAACAATCTGGCCGAAGCGGACCGCCTGTGGAATCTGGCCACGGCAGGCGGGCGGAATTCGGCGCAGCTGGCCAAGCTCAGCGTCGATATCGCGCTGGCCCGCAAGGAGTACCCGCGCGCGCTGGAACTGGCCCTGGCGGGCACCAAGCGCTGGCCCGACCAGCGGGCGCTGGGCATCGCCTATGCCCAGGCGCTGCAAAGCGTCGGCCGCCACGCCGAGGCGCAGGACTATCTGCGCGCCAAGATCAAGCAGTGGGGCAGCGACGAGCCCAGCCTCTATCAGATGCTGGCGCAAAGCGAAGAGCGCAACGGCAAGCCGGTGCAGGCCCGGCGCGACCTGGCGCGCTTCTACCTCATGACCGGGGCCTTCGCGGCGGCGGAGTCGCAGCTGCAGCAGGCGCGCGGCCTGTCCACCGACTTCTACGAGCAATCGCAGATCGACGTGCAGATCAAGGAAGTGAAGGACAAGCTTGCCGAAGAGCGGCAATTGCTTGAACGCTTCAAGTCGGGCTGAAGCGCGGGCGCCGGATCCCGGGGCAGAGCCCCCGAGGACGGCCTACAGACTGGTTTCGAAGAATCGGCCCAGGCGCTGCGGCAACCAGTTCAGGTGGGCCGGGAAGGCGCCCGTGGGAAATCCGGCGTGCCCGCCGTCGCTGGGCTGGTGCAGCAGGATGACGGGCGCGCACTCTTCGGGCTTGGGCAGCGACGCCGCCGGGATGAACGGGTCGTTGCGGGCGTTGAGCACCAGCGTCGGCACCGAGATCTTCGGCAGCCAGGGCTTGCTGGACGCGCGCGTCCAATAATCCAGGGCATTGCGGAAGCCATGCATCGGCGCGGTGTAGGTGTCGTCGAATTCGCGCAGGTCGTGCGCGTGCGCGATGCGCATCACATCGATGGAGCCGGGAAAGCGGTGGGCCTTCTCCAGCACCTTGTGCTTGAGCGTCTTCAGGAAATGGGCCGAATAGACGCGCCGGTTGAACACGCCGGTGGATAGCGTCTTGCCGCAGGCGACCAGATCCAGCGGCACGGACACCCCCGCGGCGGCAGTGAGCCAGCCGGTGTCTTCCTGGTGTTCGCCCAGATACTTGAGCAGGGCGTTGCCGCCCAGCGACACCCCGACGGCATGCCAGCGCGCGTGCGGGATGCGGCTGCGCACCGTTTCCAGCAGGAAGCCCACTTCAGCGGAATCGCCCGAATAATAGGCGCGCGCCAGCCGGTTGGGCACGCCCGAGCAGCCGCGGAAGTGCGCGATCACGACGATCCAGCCGCGCGCGCGGAAATAATGCGCGACAGACTGGGCGTAGCGGCTGTTGCTGCCGCCTTCCAGTCCGTGGAACAGGATCAGCGCGGGCGTGTCGGGGGTTTGCGGCAACGACTTCCAATCGGCGTCCGTCATCCAGCGCGCCGCGGCGGTCTTGCCATTGGCGACCGGGCCTTGCCCGCTGACGGGCGCGCCGTCGGCGGCCTTGTGCGGGAACAGGCCAGGGCCGGTCCAGTCGAAGTCCACGAAATCGGTGTCCGGCGTCTCTACGCGGTCGCGCACGAACGCGATCCGGTGGTATTGCGCGAATACCGACGCGTAAACCGTCTGGGCATCGCCTCCGGGCAACCAGGAGGGAACGGGGCAGGGGGACATATCTAGACGAGCAGCGGCCAACTAAAAATCCACCCGATTCAATGCAGCATGTCGGGTACGTCGTGCAAATCGAGCACCCCGGCTTCCGTGGGCGCCGACGACGAATGGTGCATGACCATGCGCCAGCCGGTGGGACCCTTGTGGTAGATGTTCGTGGCGTAGCAGTTTGCGAACTGCGTGCCTTCCCGCGTGCGCACCGCCACCTGCTCGACCAGCACATGCACCGCGCACATCATGCTCAGCATGACCAGCGGGCGCAGCGGGCGGACGTGAAGCGGGCCATTTGCCAGCACCTGCTGCCAGGACTCGTGCACCGCCGAGTGGCCGACGATGCGCAGCCCGCCGGGGTGGATGCAGACGACTTCTTCGTCGTCGGCCCACACCTGCATCAGGCGAACGGCGTCCCCCTGTTCCAGGGCTTCGTAGAACGCGTGTTCGGCTTCTTCGGGGGTGGCAAACATGGCTGCGTGGCGGGTAGGCGTTGTGCGGCGGGCTTAGTGGTGGCCGTGCAGCACGGTACCGGCCTTCAGGCGGTACTCGGCGCCGCAATAGGCGCAGCTGGCAGAGCCGGAACGGGCCACGTCCAGGAACACGCGGGGGTGCATGCTCCAGAGGGGCGCCTTCGGGCCGGGACAGAATACGGGCAGGTCTTCGGCGCCGACCTCGATGACTTCGTGAGCGTGGGGGACGGCGGCCGGGGCAGCAGCGGTCATGGATATTCCTGAAAAAAAACCGATAAACGGCAGGTTGGGGCAATGTTGCGGCCGTGCCGGGGCACGGCCGCGCGAATCAGACTTTACTTAGCCAGTGATGGTACTTCGGGATGCGGCCGTGCACCATGTCAAAAAATGCAATCTGCAACTTCTCGGTAACGGGGCCGCGACGGCCGGCGCCGATCTGGCGGTTGTCGACCTCTCGGATCGGCGTGACTTCCGCGGCGGTGCCGGTGAAGAAGGCCTCGTCGGCGATGTAGACGTCGTCGCGTGTCAGGCGCTTGGTGACCACTCGCAAGCCGAAGTCGGCCGCCAGCGCATGGATGGTCGAGCGCGTGATGCCGGTCAGGGCGGACGCGATCTCGGGTTCGCAGAGCACGCCGTCCTTGACGATGAACAGGTTTTCGCCGGACCCCTCGGCCACGAAGCCGTCGGTGTCCAGCAGCAGGGCCTCGTCGTAGCCGTCTTGCAGGGCTTCGGTGTTGGCCAGGATGGAATTGGCGTAGGTGGTGGCGACTTTCGCGCGCGGCATCGTGACGTTCACGTGCTGGCGGGCGAACGACGACACCTTGACGCGGATGCCCTGGGACAGGGCGTCTTCGCCCAGGTAGGCGCCCCAGGGCCAGGCGGCGATGGCCACGTGGACGCGGGCGCCCTTGGGCGACACGCCCATCTTTTCCGGGCCGTAGAACACCAGCGGGCGCAGGTAGCCGGATTCCAGCTGGTTTTCGCGCACGACCAGCCGTTGCGCCTCGTTGATCGTGTCGCGATCGAACGGCATGGGGATCTGGTAGATGTGCGCCGAATTGAACAGGCGATTGGTGTGGTCTTCCAGGCGGAAAATGGCGGTGCCGATCTCGGACTTGTAGGCGCGCACGCCTTCGAAGACAGACAGACCGTAGTGCAGGGAATGCGTCAGGACGTGCGTCGTCGCGTCTCGCCATGGGACGAGCTTGCCGTCATACCAGATGAAACCGTCGCGGTCAGCCATCGACATGGTCTTCTCCACACAAAGCGCCAAGCCCGGCGCAGCGCGTCAGGCTCCAGGCGGCCAAGAAACTCAAGGCGCTTATTGTATCAAGCGGCGAGGTTACAATACCGCCCTGTCCGCGCACCAGCGTGGTGCCATTCGGCCCGCGCAACCCGATAGAGTTCCCATGTCGTCCTGTCCGAATCGCCAGGGGTCAGCAGTTGTCCTCTGAATCCGCGCTTCCCGAAATCCGCCAGGAACGCCTGGCCGCATTCCGCGCCGGCATCCATGCCATCGTGCCGGCCCTCATCGCGACGGCGACGTGGGGGCTCGTGACCGGCGTGGCCATGGTCAAGTCCGGCCTGACCGAGACCATGGCGCTGGCCATGACCCTGCTGCTTTACGCAGGGTCCGCCCAATTGACGTCGCTGCCGCTGATCGCCACGGGTGCGCCGCTATGGCTGATTTTCGCCGCCGGCTGCGTCGTGAACCTGCGTTTCATCATCTTCGGCGCCGCGCTCCATCCCTATTTCCGGCACATGTCCTGGCCCAAGCGGCTGGGACTGGGCTACTTCACGACCGACATGGGTTTTGTGCTGTTCATGCCGCGCTATGGCGATTCGGCCGAGCGCGGCACGCGCGAGCAGCTGTGGTTCTTCCTGGGCACGATCGTGCCGGGCTGGCTGGTCTGGCAGTCGTCGTCGATCGTCGGCATTTATCTGGGGGCGATGGTGCCCACGAACTGGTCGCTGGATTTCGCCGCGGTGCTGGCGCTGCTGGCGATTACGGTGCCGCTGGCCAGCTCCAAGCCGATGCTCGTGTCCATGCTGGCGGCCGGCGTCGTCGCCTGGGTCGGCCAGGTGCTGCCGCTGCGCCTGGGCCTGGCGGCGGCCGTCATCGCCGGCGTGGTGGCCGGGATGTGGGCGGAACGTTTCTTCAAGGCGCGACCATGACCCTCTGGCCTTCCGAGCTCTACGTCTATTCCGCCATCCTGCTGCTGGCCCTGTGCAGCGTGCTGACGCGCGCCGGCTTCATGCTGTTCGGTGACTACATTCCCCTGCCGGACGGCGTACGGCGCGCGCTGCGCTACGCGCCCGCGGCTGCGCTGACGGCCATCGTGGTGCCGGATCTGCTGCCCTGGAAGGCGGGCCTGGGTCCGGTGTTCGACTACAAGCTGGTGGCCGGCGTGGTCGCCGTCCTGGTGTTCCTGCGCACCCGCAGCGCCGTGCTGGTGATCATCGTCGGCATGCTGGTGCTGTGGGGCCTGCGCTGGTTGGCGGGCTGATGTGCCAATTTTGGTCACAAATAGTCCATCTGATGGACATACACGCTGTTTGAGCGTGTGGTAAGGCGGCTGCGTTAAAATTAAGTTATCCACAGCAATCCGGGCCTGGTACTGCCCTCATAAGTATCGAATCCAGAATGCGCCGACTGGCCAGCAAGGCAGGGTGCCGATTGTCCGCGAAGCCGAAAGCGCTTTGCGGCACAAGCGTGCCGTTGCGTTGCGGCCTCGCGTATTCGGATTGCCCCGATGCATATGTAGTGCAGTGCATGTAGCACTCTCGTTTTGTTCTTTTTCACTGGTCCCGGTATCTGCCAAACCCTGATGACTGAATCCACTCAATCCGTAGCACCCCCCGCTGACGCGCCCGCGCCGACGTTCGCCGATTTCGGGCTGCATCCCCTGTTGCTGCAGTCCATCGCCGAAACCGGCTACACCATCCCCACGCCCATCCAGGCCCAGGCCATCCCCGTCGTGGTGGAAGGGCGCGATGTCATGGGCGCGGCCCAGACAGGGACCGGCAAGACGGCCGCGTTCACGCTGCCCATCCTGCACCGGCTGATGCCGCTGGCCAACACCAGCGCGTCGCCTGCGCGCCATCCGGTGCGTGCGCTGATCCTCACGCCCACGCGTGAGCTGGCCGACCAGGTGTACGAAAGCGTCAAGCGCTACAGCAAGCAGACGCCGCTGCGTTCGGCCGTGGTGTTCGGCGGCGTGGATATCGGTCCGCAAAAAGAAGCGCTGCGCCGCGGTTGCGAAGTGCTGGTGGCGACCCCGGGCCGCTTGCTGGACCACGTCGAACAAAAGAACGTGAACCTGAGCCAGGTCGGCATCCTGGTGCTGGACGAAGCGGACCGCATGCTGGACATGGGCTTCCTGCCCGATCTGGAACGCATCATCCGCCTGCTGCCCACGCAGCGTCAGGGCCTGCTGTTTTCGGCCACGTTCAGCAACGAAATCCGCAAGCTGGGCCGTTCGTACCTGAATCATCCCGTTGAAATCGAAGTCGCGGCGCGCAACGCCACGGCCACGACGATCACGCAGATCGCCTACAAGATGCCGAGCGACGCGAAGCGCGCCGCCGTCGTGCATCTGGTGAAGTCGCGCGGCCTGAAGCAGGTCATCGTGTTCTCGAACACCAAGATCGGCACGGCGCGCCTGGCTCGCGAATTGGAACGCGACGGCGTCAAAGCCGAATCGATCCACGGCGACAAGACGCAGGCCGACCGCATGAAGGCGCTGGAAGCCTTCAAGGCCGGCGAACTCGAAGTGCTGGTGGCCACCGACGTGGCCGCCCGCGGCCTGGACGTGGCCGGCGTGCCTTGCGTCATCAACTACGACCTGCCCTACAACGCCGAAGACTATGTGCACCGCATCGGCCGTACCGGCCGCGCGGGCGCGTCGGGCGAAGCCATCGCGCTGTTCACGGCCGACGAAGAGCGTTTCCTGCTCGACATCGAAAAGCTGATCAAGCGAGAAGTGCCGCGCGGCACGCTCGACTTGCCGGCTGATGCCGTGGCGCGCAGCCACCGCCGCAGCGACGAGCGCAGCGGTTCTTCGCGCGAAGGCCGCGAGGCCGGCCGCGACAGCCGCGGCGACCGTGGTGACCGCGGTGACCGTGAACGCGGCCGGTCGTCTGACCGCCGCTCGGGCTACACCTCCGGCGGCTCGCGCCAGCCGGTCGACGACTTCTTCCTGAAGCCGTACGAGCCTTCGTCGACCGCACCGACGGCTGAAGAAGCCGCCCCCAACAACAACAACAGCAATACGTCTTCGGCGCCCAAGCGCCAAGTGGCGGTGCTGCTGGGCGGTTCGCGCAAGAACTGATGCCTTCAAGCGCGTCAGCATGAAAAAACCCGCAACGCCGAAAGGCCTTGCGGGTTTTTTCACGTTGGAAGCGTGGCGGGGTTCAGGCGGCCAGCAACTTTGGCAGATCCGGCAGCTCCGTGGCAATCGCCGGGCTGTTTTCGTCCACACTTTCCAGCAGCCGTTCCAGGTGCCCGATATGCGGCAGCATGGGGCCGTAGAACACCACGCGGGGACCGATCTGCACCAGCAGGGTCGGGAAGTTCTCGACGTCTTCATCGCCCAGAAGTTCGGCGTGGTCTTCGATGTCGATCCAGGCGAAGACGTGCTGCGGCAGCGTGTCGGCCAGCGCCTGCAGCTTGGGCCTGTATTGCTCGCAGGTGTCGCACCAGGCCGCGCAGAAGCAGGCCACCAGCCAGGTATCGGGGGTTGCGCCCAGCCGCTCGCGCAGGGCGGTCAGGTCGGAGCCGGGTACAAGTAGAGACATGTCAGCAGATGAAGGCGTGTTTGACTATCATACCCGGGATGTCCACCGCTTTTTTCCGCTCCCATGACCGCATTGCGCACTGATTCCCCTCCTCCCGCCAACGGCCGCCTGTCCACCGCAGGAGCCGGCGCCGTCAGCGTGGGCCAGGCGTTCAAGCGCGCGCTCGTTTCCCAATGCCATCCGACCATGCTGTTCGCGGTGCTGCTGCCGTTCCTGATCGCGCTGGTCGGCGCCTTCCTGCTGTTGTACCTGTTCTGGACGCCGCTGAACGAGTGGCTGGCCGCCGAGGCGGCGCGCTGGGACTTCGTGAACCGCGCCGAAGACTGGATGCTGGCGATGGGGCTGTTCTCCCTCAAGATCTACCTGGTGCCCATCGTCGCGGTGGCCATCCTGCTGCCGGTATCGGGCATCCTGGGTCTGGCGATCGCGGCGGTCTTCGTGATGCCGCTGGTGCTGCGCCACGTCGGGCAGCGCGAATACGCCAGTGTCGCGCGGCAGGGCAAGAACGCCACCGCGGTCAGCGTCTGGAACGCCGTCTGGGTGTCCGCGGCGTTTGCCGCCGGCTGGCTGTTGACGCTGCCGCTGTGGCTGGTGCCGCCGATGGCCATCGTGCTGTCGATCTTCTGGTGGGCGTTCGCGTTCTCGCGCATGATGCGCGTGGACGCCATCGTCGAGCACGCCAGCCCGGAAGAACGCAAGCTGATCCTTGAACGCAACAACGGCGGCTTCTGGACCATCGGCCTGATCTGCTCGCTGTTGAACCTGTTGCCGCCAGCGTGGATTATCCTGCCGGTGTTCTCGGCGCTGGTCTACGCGCATTACGGACTGGAAGCGCTGAAGCGCTTGCGCGAGGACCGCGTCATCGACGTCTGATCGGCGTCTTCCCCTTACCCTTTGGAATCGGACATGGCCGCAGAATCCGCCGCCCGCCGCATTGGCCTCATCATCGTCGGGGATGAAATCCTCTCGGGCCGCCGTCAGGACAAGCATTTCTCCAAGGTCGTCGAGCTTCTCAGCGCGCGCGGCATGCAATTGAGCTGGGCCGAAGTGCTGCCCGACGACCGCGACAGGCTGGCCGCCGCCTATCGGCGCAGCTTTGCTACCGGCGACGTGGTGCTCTCTTGCGGCGGCATCGGCGGCACGCCCGACGACCACACCCGCCAGGCCGCCGCCGCGGCGCTGGGCCTGCCGCTGGCCTTGCACCCCGAAGCCGAAGAAGCGATCGCCCTGCGCACCGCCGAAATGGCGGCCAAGGGGCAGGGCACCGCCGACATGAGCGCGCCCGAGAACCAGCAGCGCCTGCAGATGGGCATGTTCCCGCAAGGCTGCGAGATCGTCCCGAACCCGTATAACCGCATCCCGGGCTTCTTCATCCACGACCACACGTTCGTGCCGGGCTTCCCGGTCATGGCCTGGCCGATGCTGGAATGGACGCTGGACACCCGTTATCGTGCGCTGCAACATGTGCGCGCCCATGTCGAGCATTCCTTCCTGGTGTTCAGCATGCCCGAATCGCGCATCACGCCGGCCATGGTCAGCGTCGAAACGCGCTGGCCGGACGTGCGGGCGTTCAGCCTGCCGAGCGTCGGTGAAGCGGGCGGCACGCCGCACATCGAACTGGGCGTCAAGGGCGAACCCGCCGCCGCCGCAGAGGCGTTGGCGTTTTTGCGGGCTGAAGTGCTGCGCCTTGGCGGAAAGCTGGCGCCACCGCCCGCCCACTGAGCTTGACTGGCGTAAACGGGGGCGCACCCCGTTTATTACTGAAAAACCGATTGCCAAATGGCGCGGTAAATTTCACAATACGGGAAAGAACTGTTTGCTGCGTTGCCGCAAGGCCGGTTTTTTTCGGCGGCGCGGCACTAGCCCCAATCCTTCCCCTATGCCCCGTCTTTCGCCCCCCCGCAATCCCCTGGACGCCGAAACCGAAGGCGCTTCCGCCCATCCCATCGCCATCCAGGTGATCGAGCGCGCCATGCGCCTGCTGGACGCCCTGGCCGCCCAGCAAGACCCGGTGACGCTCAAGGAATTGTCCGCGACCACCGGCCTGCATGCCTCCACCGCGCACCGCATCCTGAACGACCTGGTCGTAGGCCGCTACGTCGAGCGCGTGGACAACGGCCTGTATCAGCTGGGCATGCGCCTGCTGGAACTGGGTTCGCTGGTGAAGGGGCGCCTGAACGTGCGCGAGGCGGCGATTTCGGCCATGCGCTCGCTGCACAAGCTGACCGGGCAGACGATCAACCTGTCTGTCCAGCAGGGCGACGAGATCGTCTACATCGACCGTGCCTGGAGCGAACGCTCGGGCATGCAGGTGGTACGCGCCATCGGCGGCCGTGCGCCTTTGCACCTGACCTCCACCGGAAAGCTGTTCCTGTCCACCGGCGATACGCGCCAGGTGCGGGCCTATGCGTTGCGCACCGGCCTGGCCGGCCACACGCGCAACAGCCTGACGGACCTGGACCGCCTGGAACGCGAACTGGCCCTGGTGCGCCGCCACGGCTACGCCCGCGACAACGAAGAACTGGAATTGGGCGTGCGATGCATCGCCGCAGGCATTTTCGACGACACCGGCAAGCTGGTGGCGGGCTTATCGATCTCGGCGCCGGCCGAACGCCTGCAGGACGACTGGATCAAGGCCCTGGTCGACACCGCAGCCAGCATCTCCGAAGCCTTGGGTTACGAGCCGTCCGTGTCCACCGGTTTCAACGGGCTGGGGATGGCGGCGGAAGCCTTGCGGCCTTCCTGACCGCCTCGCCGCCCAGAAAAAAGCCCCCATGCGGGGGGCTTTTCGTTGGAAGGCCCTGTTTTCGCAGGGCCGTCCCCTTACTGCTGTTCCACGCCGGCCTTCTTGAACAGCTCGGCCCACTGGGGCACTTGCTGCTTGACCTTGGCTTCCAGCGCTTGCGGGTTGGCTTCCGGCGTCAGCACCGTGGCGCCCAGCTGCTTCATGCGTTCCTGGAACTTGGGGTCGGCCAGGCCGGCCTGCAGGCTCTTGATCAGCTTGTCCACCACCGGCTTGGGCGTGCCCTTCGGCACCCACATCCCGTGCCAGATGCCCACGTCGAAGCCCTTGTAGCCGGACTCGTCCATGGTCGGCAGCTTGGGCAGGGTCGGGACGCGCTGCAGGCTGGTCACGGCGTAGGCCTTGACCTTGCCGCTTTCGATCTGCTGCGTGGTGTTGGTGGTCTGGTCGCACAGCAGGTCCACCTGCTTGCCCAGCAGGTCGTTCATGGCAGGCGCCGTGCCCTTGTAGGGGATCGTCAGCAGCTGCACGCCCAGCGCTTCGACCAGCATGGTGCCGCACAGATGGCTGGCGGCGCCGATGCCGGCGTTGGCCAGCGAGACCTTGTCCTTGTTCTGTTTGACGTACTCGGCCAGTTCCTTGATGTTGTTGGGCGGGAAGTCCGAGCGCGCGATGATGGTCATGGGCACGTCGACGACCAGGCCGATGGGCTCGAAGCTCTTGTACGGGTCGTAGCCGGGGTTCTTGTACAGCGACGGCGCCGTGGAGAAGCCGGCGTGCATCAGCAGGATGGAATAGCCGTCCGGCTGGGCGCGGGCGACTTGCGTCGTGCCGATGGTGCCGCCGGCGCCGCCTTTGTTTTCTACCACAACCGTCTGGCCCAGACTCGGACGCATGGCTTCCGCCAGTGAGCGGGCGACGTTGTCGGTCGGGCCGCCTGCGGCGAAGGGCACCACCATATTGATGGGGCGTTCCGGGTATTCCGCGTGGGCGACGCCTGCCGCGAGCAGGGCGCTGGCCGCGAGCAGGGCCGAAAGCGTGCGGGGAATAAGGGTCATGAAGTCTCCAATTGCAGGGGGTTTTGCTTGCTGCGATGTAGTTATTGACCGCTGACTTTTGATTTGTATTTGTCTGTCATCAGCGTGAAAGCAGTTTAGAAAAGAATTGATACGCCGTCATGTCCGGTATTTCCCGAATCATGGGAAATTCTTGTGCAGGATCAGAGGCGTGCCCAAGGCGTGCACCGTAAAAGTGCAAATACTTGTTGCGTCGCACAAAAACTGCTTGACAAGGAATATTGCCCGTCTAGAATGTGAATTGTGCAGTGCATCAAACGGGCCGGCGGTAGCTTGTAGTACCAGTTTCCGCGCACGTTTTTATTTTTCGTCGCAGACAACCATCCTGACTTGCCGGAAGCGTCCGGCTACCCATAAAGGAGCATTCTATGAGCGCAATTCCGCAACAAGTTCTGGACCGCCAGAAGGCCAGCATCAACACTTTCGTGGCCGCCCAGTCCGCCGTTTTCGCCGGCTTTGAAAAGCTGGTCGAGCTGAACCTGAAGGTCGTGCGCGCCACCCTGGACGAAGTCGCCCAGCGTTCGCAACAAGCCGCCGAAGTGAAAGACCCGCAAGAAGCCGCGGCGTTCGCCTCCGGTCTGCTGCAGCCGGGCGCCGAAAAGGCCATGGCTTACACCAAGCACGTGTATGACATCGTTGCCGGCGTGCAAGGCAGCCTGGTCAAGCTGACCGAAGAACAGATCGCCGAAGGCCAGCAACAGCTGAGCGAAGCCGTCGACCAGTTCTCGAAGAACGCCCCGGCCGGCTCGGAAAGCGCCGTCGCCCTGTTCAAGTCCTCGCTGGCCACCGCGACCAGCGCTTACGATTCCGTCACCAAGGCCGCCAAGCAGGCTGCCGAAGTCGCCGAATCGAACCTGAATGCCGCCGCCAACGCGACCTTCAAGGCAGCAACGGATGCCGCCGATGCCGCCACCAAGGTTGCCAGCCGTAGCCGTCGCACCGCCTAAGTCTCTGGCGCGCGATGCTGCGCAAATCGCAGTAATGTAGTACTGTTGAGTGACAGAGCAGAGCTGGAATTAGGGCCACCCACCGGGTGGCCCCTTTTTTTTGCCCTGCGTGGGGCTCTAGCTTTTTGAGACAGCGTGGACGCACTCGCTGACCAAGGCCGGGCCGCGATAGATCAGTCCTGTGTACAACTGCACGGCATCCGCGCCGGCGGCCATTTTTTCGCGGGCCTGCTGGCCCGACATCACGCCGCCCACGCCGATGATGGCCAGACTGTCGCCCAGTTGTGCCTTCAGGCGGCGGATCACTTTCAATGACAGTTCATGCACCGGCGCGCCGGACAGGCCGCCGGCTTCGTCGGCGTGCGCCAGGCCGGCGACCGAATCGCGCGACAGCGTGGTGTTGGTGGCGATGACGCCGTCGATGCCGTGGCGCGGCAGCGTGTCGGCGATCGCGTCGATCTGCTCTTCTGTCAGGTCAGGGGCGATCTTCACGGCCATCGGCACGCGGCGCTGGTGCTGGTCTTCCAGCGCCCGGCGCTTGTCCGCCAACTGCGCCAGCAGCGCCGACAGCTCGTCGCCGCTCTGCAGCGCGCGCAGGTTTTTGGTGTTGGGCGACGAAATATTCACCGTCACGTAGTCGGCATGGGGATACACGCCTTCCAGGCCGATCAGGTAATCGTCGGCTGCGCGCTCGATCGGCGTATCGGCGTTCTTGCCGATGTTCAGGCCCAGGATGCCGCCCTGCTTGCGCCACTGGCTGCGCTGCACGTTGGCCAGGAACGCGTCCAGGCCCTGGTTATTGAAACCCAGACGGTTGATCAGCGCATTGGCGCGCGGCAGGCGGAACATGCGCGGCTTCGGGTTGCCGGGCTGCGCGCGCGGGGTGACCGTGCCGACTTCGATGAAACCGAATCCCAGATTGCCCAGCGCGTCGATATAGGCGCCGTTCTTGTCCAGGCCCGCCGCCAGCCCGATCGGGTTGGCCAGCCGCATGCCCATCAGCGTGCTGGGCGCCTGGGGTTGCGCATGCATCAGCTTGCGCGTGGCGCCGCACTCGTAGGCGCGTTGCAGGCCCGACAGCGTGACTTCGTGGGCGGTTTCCGCGTCCATGGCGAACAGCGCCGGGCGGGCCAGGGGATAGGCGTGGAAGAGGATAGACATGGGGCGGAATTGTAGAGCGAATTTCACCGGCCTTGCGGCCGCCCCGGGCGGGAGAAATCAGGGGGACGGAACAACCTGGTCGCGCCATTCGCCGTCGGCCAGGAATTGCGCGGGATGGAAGCTGGACTTATAGGACATTTTGCGGCTGTCCTTGATCCAGTAGCCCAGGTACAGCCAGGGCAGGTTCAGGTTGCGGCACTGCTCGATCTGCCACAGGATGCTGTAGGTGCCCAGGCTGCCTTCGACGTCCGGATCGTAGAACGTGTAGACCGACGACAGGCCGTCATCCAGCACGTCGATGATGGACACCATCATCAGCACCCCGTCGGGGTCGCGGAATTCCACCAGGCGCGTGTTCACGCGGCTGGTCAGCAGGAACTGCGCATATTGGGTGCGGCTGTCTTCGTCCATGCCGCCGCCCGGGTGCCGGCCCTGTTGATAACGCGTATACAGCCGGTAATGCTCGGGCGACCACGCCAGTTCAGCGACGAAAGATTGCAGGTCCTGGTGGGCGCGCCACGCGCGGCGCTGGCTGCGGTTGGGCGCGAACCCGGCGGCGTCGACACGCACGGGCACGCAGGCCTGGCAGTTGTCGCAATGGGGGCGGTAGGTGAACAGCCCGCTGCGGCGGAAGCCTTGTTCGACCAGTTGCGAATACGTGCCCGCGTTGATCAGATGGCCGGGCGCGGCGACCTGCGACCGAGCCTGTCGACCTGGCAGATAACTGCAAGGGTAGGGAGCGGTTGCGTAGAACTGCAGCGTGGAGAAGGGAAGTTCTTTGAGCTGGCTCATGAGGGATTACGCATCGCGACGGCAAGTCCGCGACGGGATGGCTACATATTAACGCCTAAGTCGGCGTCGGATGCGGCATCGGGCCACAGGCACCCGCCGCTGTCCAGGATTCCTCGTGTCCATGGAATGGGCGCTTGCGCCGTCGCCTGGCGTACGTGCTGCAGGAAGCGGCTCCGCGAGATCGGGCGGGCGCCCAGGCTGGCCAAGTGCCGCGTCTGCTGTTGGCAATCGATGCAGGCCACACCAAAGTGGCTCAGGTAGCGCACCAGGTAGGCCAGCGCGATCTTCGAGGCGTTGGGCACGCGGGTGAACATGGATTCGCCGAAGAACATGCCGCCCAGGCTGATGCCGTACAGGCCGCCCGCCAGCTCGCCGTCCATCCAGGTTTCGATGCTGTGCACGTATCCGGCCTGATGCCAGCCGGCGTAGGCCTGCTGCATGGCGCTGGTGATCCAGGTGCCGGGCTGGCCGTCGCGCGGTGCGGCGCAATGCGCCATCACCTGGGGGAAAACGGTATCCACGCGCACCTGCACCCGGGGCGAGGCGTCGTGTTCATGGCTGGCGATCTGGCGCAGTAGCTTGCGCAGCGAATGCGACGGGGAAAAGTCCGTCAGCGTCAGCACCATGCGGGGGTCGGGGCTCCACCACAGCACGGGTTCGCCTTCCGAATACCAGGGGAAGATGCCGTTGGAATAGGCCTGTATCAACCGCTCTTGGGATAGATCCGCGCCCGCCGCCAGCAGGCCGTCAGGGTCCGTCAGCGCGAATTCCGCTGGCGGAAACGGAGTGTCGGCGGCAAGCCAGGGCAGCTTCAACGGTGCGATTCTAGGGTGTAGTGGTGGGGGACGAAGACGCCTTGCTTGCGGTCTTCGAAATAGTGCCGCAGCGTCGTGGCGACGGTGCGGAACGCCAGATCATCCCAAGGGATCTCGGCTTCGTCGTACCAGCGGGCCTCCAGGCTTTCCGGGCCGGGGTCCAGTTCGGGGCCTAGCGCCTGGGCCATATAGAACACGTGTACCTGGTCGATCTGGGGCAGGTCGATCAGGGTGTAGAGCTCGCCCAGCTGGATGCGCGCGCCGGATTCCTCCAGCGTTTCGCGGGCGGCGCCTTGCGCGGTGCTCTCGCCCAGCTCCATGAAGCCCGCGGGCAGCGTCCAGGTGTTGTAGCGCGGTTCGATCGCGCGCCGGCAAAGCAGGATGCGATTTTCCCAGACCGGGACCGTGCCGACCACCAGACGCGGGTTCTGATAGTGGATCGCGCCGCAGTGATCGCAGATGTCGCGTTCACGGTTGTCGCCTTCCGGCACCCGGCGGTTGACGGGCGTGCCGCACTGGCTGCAGAAAAGTGAACGACGAGGGGCGGGGAAGTATTCGATGGACGGTTTGGCGGTCATGGGTAGGATTCTAACGGCTGCGGCGGGGACTGGCGCGCCGCCCGGGGGCAGACGGGGCCGGGTTGCCGAAGCGCGCTTCCAGGTGCTCGACGAAAGAGCGCACCTTGGGCGACAGGAACCGCCGGTGGGGATAGATGGCGTACATCGAGATCGGAGTGTGCGCGTAGTCGGCCAGCAGCGTCACGAGCCGCCCGGCGCGGATGTCGTCCCCCACCAGGAATTCGGGCTGCAGAATGACCCCGTGCCCGGCCAGCGAAGCGGTGCGCAGCACATCGCCGTTGTTGGCGCGCAGCGCCGCGTTCACACGGACCAGATGCGTGACGCCGTCTTTCTCGAAATGCCATTCGTTGCCGGTGCTGGCGTAGGCGTAATGCAGGCAGCGGTGCTGCTTCAGGTCTTCCGGCGTCTTGGGCGTGCCGTGGCGCTTCAGATAGGCGGGCGCCGCGCAGACCAGCAATTGTTGCGGCGCCAGCGGGCGCGCCACCAGCGACGAATCCAGCAGCGGGCCGATGCGCACGGCCACGTCGAACCCGTCTTCGACCAGGTCCACGACCCGGTCGTTCAGGTCCAGGTCGATGACGACGTCGGGGTAGCGCTGCAGATACTCGGCGATGGCGGGGCCCAGGTGCAGGATGCCGAACGACACTGGCGCACTGACCCGCAGGCGGCCGCTGGGGCGCTGGCCTTCGGCCTGCAGCGACAGCTCCAGGTCGGCCACTTCGGCCAGGATCGGGCGCACGCGGTCATAGAACGCGCGGCCCGCGTCGGTCATGCTGAGCTTGCGCGTGGTGCGGTTCAACAGGCGCACGCCGTACTTCTGTTCCAGATAGGCGATCTGCCGGGTCACGACGGACCGGGCTTGCCCCATCTTGTCGGCCGCGGCCGCGAATGAGCCCAGTTCCACGACCTTGGCGAAGGTCTGCATAGCGGTATGGGTGTCCAAGATTGTTTCCTAACGGGGAACAATAATTTGCAATTCTGCATGTTTATCTTTGTTTTTGGAATCGCAAGAATAGCGGCCAAGATGAATCTTCCCGTATCGGGCGATTCCCGAACCGCTCAAGGAGAGCGCAATGATTGATACCCGTACCGCGCCCTACGCCGCGCTCTTGCTGCGTGTCGCCCTTGGCGTCATGTTCCTGGCCCACGGCCTGACCAAGCTGCTGGTGTTCACGCTGCCCGGCACCGCGCAATTCTTCGCCAAGATCGGTTTTGCCGGCTGGCTGGCCTACCCGGTCACGTTCTTCGAGGTCGCCGCGGGCGCGCTGCTGATCCTGGGCATCGTGCCGCGCTGGGTCGCCGCCATCGCGGTGGTGCAGCTGTTCGTGGCCTCGACCGTCCATTTCGGCAATGGCTGGGGCTTCGGCAACGCTGGCGGTGGCTGGGAATACCCGATCTTCCTGACCGTGGGCGCCGCCGTGCTGGCGCTGCTGGGCGACGGCAAGTTCGCGCTGGTCAAGAGCGGCCTCGGCTGATCGCTGCGCGCACCAGACTGTCTACCGAGGCGGTCATGGTCGACGGGGCGGCCGGCTCATAGAATGAGCCGGCCGCCCTTTTTCCGTTCAGGAGTCTTGATGATTGTTTCGATGCGATTGATCCGACGCGCCGCGGGCGCGTTGCTGTTTGCCGCGGCTTTGTCGCCCGCCGTCCAGGCAAGCCCCGAACAAGAGGCCGCCAACAAGGCCGCGGTGCTGGCCTTCTACGAAAAGGGGCTGAACCAGAAGGATGCGGATGCCGCGCTGAAATATGTGGGCGACCGCTATGTGCAGCACAACCCGAACGCGGCCGACGGCCCGGAGGGCTTCCGCAAGTTCGTCGCCTTTCTGCGCGATAAATTCCCGAAGTCGCATAGCGAGATCAAGCGCGCCTTCACCGATGGCGATTATGTGATCCTGCATGTGCACGCGGTGCGCGAACCTGGCACGCGGGGCAACGCCATCATCGATATTTTCCGTCTGGAGCAGGGCAAGATCGTCGAGCATTGGGATGCGGTGCAGCCCATTCCCGAGCAGTCCGCCAACACCAACGGCATGTTCTGACCGTTGACGCCGGCTTGGTCGGATCAGTCTTGCGGCGCGCGGGGGTTGGGATCGAATCCCAGAGCTTGCGCGACGTCCTGTCCGGCAATGGCCCGCAGCGGCACGGCCGGGTAGACGTCCGGCCATGAGGCCTGTATCACCTGGCCCGGCGCCAGGTCGGCCAACGCGTCGAGCAAGGACGCGCCGTGGCCCGGCACCAGTTTTTCCAGCAGCGCGGGCAGATCTCGGTCCAGCACGATGCCGCCGCCGGCCGGCGTCATTGCGTACAGCTGGCCCGCATCGTCCAGCCACCATCCGCTGACGGACTCGACCGGCGCATTCGTGTGGGTGAGCAAGCGGCGGTTGTCGTCGCTTAACCGCAGCACGAATGGGGCCGCGTCCAGGCGCAGGAAGACGCGCTGCGGCCCGTTTTGAAAGAACCATCTGCCCGCGTCGTCATGCCCGTAGTTGCGGTTGATGAATTCCAGGATCTGGGTATTGGTGATGGATTCTCCCTCGCCGCCTTGCGTGGCGAGGCCTTGCGGATGCAGGCGCCAGCGGCCACGGCCGTCCAGCGACAGCCAGCCGAAGACTGCCGGCACGTCGGGCCAGCGGGCGATGGCGTCCTTCACCGATTGATCCATGTTCAGGGCCGGATGATGATGGGGGGCGGGTTGATGATGATCGCGGGCGCCGCCATGGGCATGATGACCTGCGGCGGCGCCATGTAGCCCTGATGATAATCGTCACGGCACTTGCGCTTTTCCTGATACTCGCCGTTGCGCTTCCATTTGCGCTCGACCCGGCAATTGCCTTCCCAATACTTCTCTTTGTACTCGCGGCCGTGGCGATGGTGGTGGCGGTCGGAATCGGCTTCGGCCGCCAGCGGCGCAAGCGACAGCAGCGCGGCGGTCGATAAGACGAGCAAGGGGGAACAGGCGCGGGAATTCAGAATGCGGTGCATGGGTTCGACGTCAAATGAAAACGGCGTCACCATAGCAATCATTCGATTGACAGCGCGTAGGGATGCGTAACGAGATGCTGGGGGGGAGGGGGGAAAAGATGCTGGAGGCGCAAGCCGGAATCGAACCGACGTACACGGATTTGCAATCCGCTGCATGACCACTCTGCCATTGCGCCAGCACTTGCAAGAAAAAAGGAAGCGCGGTGTTGGCCGTTGCTTCCTTTTTGTATTTGGAGCGGGAGACGAGTCTCGAACTCGCGACCTCAACCTTGGCAAGGTTGCGCTCTACCAACTGAGCTACTCCCGCTTTGTACTGCTGTATTGCTTGGTACCTATTTCAGTACCGCAGTATTTCAATACCGCATTATTTCAGTACCGCATGCATCGCTGCATGTTTGGTGAAGGTCTGCAGAAGCTTTTTGCTGCTTTTCGCTTGCTCTCTGCTTGCTGGTTGTTTGAAGTTATCGCTGAACCCGTCTCCACCAAAGACAGCAATTATACACGAAAATTTTGGCTTGTGTGGAAAAGGGGCAGGCGGAGTTAGCGTTTATCGCCACGCTGCCATTGCTGATAGGCGTAGCGGGTCGCCGCAGATACCGATTCCAGCACTTTTTGATGGTTGACCTGATGCCGCAGCATCAATCGCGCATCGGCCACTGCGCGAGATTTGCAGAACCAATGGCAGCTGTGCTGCAGCAGATATAGCTCTGCCGAGAGTTGGAACGCGCGGGCTTTCGCGTCCAGGTGATCTTCGTTGTCCACGACGTGACGCAGGCCGGCTGCGTGGATGTGCAGCAGTTCACGAAAATCCCGGGTTGCCGCAGGAACAAAGCGTTCGATGTACGGCACGCAAAGCGAGAGCGTGGATACGCGAGCGGCCTGCGGGCTTTCCTTTTGCATCGCGTTGGCCAGCGAGTTTGCCTGTGATGCCATGGCGCGTTCGGTCTGGGCAAAAGTTTCCAGCACCTGCAGCTGGCGCGATTCGGATTCTTCGCGAATGGCGCGGGAGTAGCCTTGCGTCAACGTTTCCATGTGACGCTCAAGCTGCAAGCTGCCCAAATGCCGCCCCAGCAAGGCGATGCGCGCGCGCTGGTAGCGCACGCGCAACACTTGCCATGCCAAGGCCACCATCAGCAGGATTAATACGCTGTCCATCGCCTATGTCCTCTTTGCTAAATCCGCCATTGCTAAACCCGAATACAAAGCAAAAGGCCCAAACCGAAGTCTGGGCCTTTTTGAATGTGGAGCGGGAGACGAGTCTCGAACTCGCGACCTCAACCTTGGCAAGGTTGCGCTCTACCAACTGAGCTACTCCCGCATTTTCCCGCGCTGAAAACATCTGGATTTGTGCAACCCGAAACGTTGTTCTTTGCAAGAGAGGCGGAAGTATACAGAAATTTTAAAAGTTTGCACGCGGCGAGGGGCGCGGGCCCGGATTTCATGATCGGGGCCGCGTCCTCAATCGCTTATTTCACAAATGACGCGGTGCGCGCGCAGCTGCTTTTGCGTGTCCAGATAGCACAGCATCACGCTGTTTTCCAGGCACGCGATCGTAGCCGCGCTGGCCAGTTCCGGCGACAGGCTGCTCAGGTCGAATGCGATGCTCGCGGCAGGGCCCGCCTTGCGGCGTATCTGCGCGAGGATCCGGTCAAGCCGCAGAGTCAGCTGGCGGATGTCTGCGGTATCGGGCAGGGGGCGCGCATGCAGCGTGATGCCGGCGGCGGCGCAAGCGGCTTCCAGTGGCGCCAGGTCGCCGGCTTGCCGGTACAGCGCATGCAGCGTGGGGCCTCGCGCGTCGGGCGGAAGGTCGCGCAACGTCTGGTCGCCGGTCGCAAGCGTGATCAGGTGGTCCGGTTTCGGAGAGGCGACCGGTGGGCTCATCCGGTAAAGGACGCGTCGTTTGAAGTGATGCACCGTCATCATCGAAGACACGAACATCAGCAGCAACGCCAACAGCAAGGGCATCAGCCAGATCATCAGGCTGGGGCGGTCGGTGAACGGGTGCAGGTAGTTTTCAACCGCGGCCGGGTAGAAGTAGCGCAGCACGGGCTTGAACATGAGCCCTTCGTTCAGCGCATCGGTGACCCAGCTGATCAAGACGACCGAACCGATCGCGTAGCTGGCGGTTTTCAAACGGTGCAGCAGCACTGCGCGGCGGATTCCCATCATGGCGCTGGCCTCCTTGGGGGTTGGCGGCGAGCGCGTGCGTCACGCGCGGCCGGCAAGACCGTCGATTATGCCCAGCAAGGCGGAGGGCTGCGCCCCGGCCAGCGCCCGAGTCCGTCTAAGGTTTGATATCCGGCAACTCAGGGGGGAACGCAATCCGTCCGGCGTTTGGGAAATGCCGGCTCGTCCGGGCCGGCCAGCAGCTCGGCCAGACGCGCTCGCGCCGCGGACGGCAAGCGGGCCGGGTCCGCGCCCGCGTCGATCAATTGGGCCGCGACCGGCTTTCTGCCGATGCGCACGGCCTCCTCAAGCGCGGAGGCGCCGTTGCGAGGCCGGGCGTCCAGATCCGCGCCATGCGCGCGCAGCAGGCGCAGGAACTCGGCTGCGCGCGGCGATTGCGTATCGCGCATGAAATCGGACAGCGCGGCGATGGGGGCCGTGCCGGGGTAGGGATCGGGTCCGTTGATGATGGCGTCTACCGGCAAGCCCTGCGTGTCGATGAGCCATCGGCCGACTGTCGTCGCGGCGCCGCTTGCGGCCGCCACGAGCAGGGTGTCGTTCTGGTCCAGGGTCTTGCCGCGCAAGGTCAGCGGCACGCCGTTGGCGGCGAGCGCCTTCACGGTGTCCAGGCGGTCGAGCATCGCCGCTGTCCACATGGCCTCGCGCCGCGCCGCCATGTCGCTTGCGGGCAGCAGCAGGGCCACGAGCGCGTCGTCGCGCTGCGCGACCGCGACGCTCAAGGCGGAAAGCGCCGGCAGGTACCGGCCTTCGCAGGTGTGCAGGTCCATAGAGGGCGCGGTCAGGCTGGCGCTGACCGTCGCGCCTTGCGCGATCAGGTGGCTGGCCACTTGATGGGCGCGCGCCATGGTCGCGTTCATCAGCAGGCCCTGGTCGGTGATTCCTTCGCGGCATGCCGTGCCGCAGGATTGCCGCGCCAAGGTCAGGGCGGCGACGTCGTCGCTGCGCACCGCGTTCCAGACGGCGCCGCGTTGCTGGTGGCTGCGGCGGTCCTGCAAGTTGTCCCAGACGGCTTTGCATGCGATGGCGGCAAAGGCGATGGTGGGCAGGGCTTGGAGGATCAGCACGATCCGCAGCCACCGCAAGCGCGCGCCCAGCCGCCAGGCCAGCAGATTGCAGAGGAACGAAATGGCGTTGCCCAGGCCCAGCCCCATCAACCCCAGCGCCAAGGCCAGATTCGGGAACATGCCACCCGTGGAATTCGTGGCGAGGCCGGCAATGCCCGCGATAACGCCCGCGACCAGGGACAGGCCGGATAAGACAGCAAGCAATGGATTGAAGGCGGGGGTATGGGAGCGCGGCATGCCCGGGAATGTACCGCGATGTGCGGCAATGCGCCGCGCCTGTGGTGCTCGTGCGGCATGCATGTGCGCCATGCATGCGCTGTGCATGCGCTGTGCATGCGTATTGAGCGGGCATGAAAAAAGGGCCCGCAGGCCCTTTTTAATGATTCGCAGAATTTTCAGGAAAACGCTGCAAATCTGAATTTGGAGCGGGAGACGAGTCTCGAACTCGCGACCTCAACCTTGGCAAGGTTGCGCTCTACCAACTGAGCTACTCCCGCGTAGATTCTGAAAAAACGATCCAGAACCTTTTTCTTATTCACTCTGATCAACTTGGTTATCGATCAGAAGGCGCGCATCTTACATGATTTTTTCGAGTTTGTCATGAGAGCGATGTTGCGTGAACATCAAACCCAAACACTCAATCAAGTAATATGAGCGAAGACCAAAACTATAGCATAGCCAGTAGCACCCATGTCAAATCCCGCTGCCACCAACGCCGCGCCTGTTGCGTTGACCCCCGCCACCCAAGACCTGACCCGGCTGAATACGCTGGGGCTGGCGTCCCAGGCCGGCGCGTTCGTCACGTTGGACGACCCCGCGCAATTGCCCGCGTTGTCGGATCTGGCGCGGCAGGCCGATTCCCTGCTGGTGCTGGGCGGCGGTAGCAATGTGGTGCTGCCCCAGCGGGTGCCGGGCCTGGTCGCCCGCGTGGCGTTCAAGGGCGTACGCCTGCTGGAGGCGCGGCCTGATGCCTGGCTGGTCGAGGCGGCGGGCGGCGAGAACTGGCACGGTTTCGTTGCGGCTTGCGTGGACAATGGCTGGGACGGCCTGGAGAACCTGGCGCTTGTCCCCGGAACGGTGGGGGCCGCACCGGTCCAGAACATCGGCGCTTATGGCGTGGAGTTCGACGCGCGCTTCCATAGCCTGACCGCATGGGACGTGCCGGCCGGGCGCATGGTTGAAATGCGTGCCGACGATTGCCGCTTCGCCTATCGCGACAGCGCGTTCAAGCACGATGCGCCGGGCCGCTGGGTCATCGTCAGCGTGCGCTTCGCGTTGCCCCGCCCGTGGCGCCCCGTGCTGGGCTATCCCGACCTGCAGCGCCATGCTCGGCTGGTGCAAGGCGAGCCGACGGCTCGCGACGTTTTCGACGCGGTGTGCGAGATCCGCCGCGCCAAGCTGCCCGACCCCGCCGTGACCGGCAATGCAGGCAGTTTCTTCAAGAACCCCATCGTGGCGGCCAATGTGCGTGACAGCCTGGCGGCGCATTTTCCCGGGCTGGTGTCCTACGTCCAGCCGGACGGCCGCTACAAGCTGGCGGCGGGCTGGCTGATCGATCAATGCGGCTGGAAGGGGCGGGCGTTGGGCGCGGCCGGCGTGCACGACCGTCAGGCGCTTGTGCTGGTGAACCGCGGCGGGGCCACGGCGGCGGACATCATGGGGTTGGCGCACGCGATCCAGCAGGCCGTCGCCGAACGCTATGGCGTCAGGCTGGAGCCGGAGCCCGTGGTGGTCTGAACGGCCGGTGACGCGCGCCAGACCGCCTTTCGCGAGCAAAAAAAAGGATCCCTAGGGATCCTTTTTTGCGTTTGCCGAACGTTAGAGGCCCAGCACCGATTGCATGTCGTACAGGCCGTTGTGCTTGTCTTCCAGGAAGCGCGCGGCGCGCAGCGCGCCTTCCGCGTAGGTGGCGCGGCTGGCCGAGCGGTGGGTGATCTCGATGCGTTCGCCGATGCCGCAGAACGACACCGTGTGATCGCCCACGATGTCGCCGCCGCGCAGGACCGAGAAACCGATGGTGCCGGGCTTGCGCACGCCGGTGTCGCCGTGGCGGCTCCAGGTGGCGACGTCCGGCAGGGCTACGTCCCAGGCCGATGCGATGGTTTCGCCCATCTTCAAGGCGGTGCCCGACGGCGCGTCGACCTTGTTGCGGTGGTGCGCTTCGAACACTTCGACGTCGTAACCGGAATTCAGGATGCGCGCAGCCATGTCCAGCAGCTTGAGCGTGGCGTTGACGCCGACGCTCATGTTGGGCGCGAACACGATGGCGATCTTCTGCGCGGCGACATCGATCGCGGCGCGGCCGCTCTCGTCGAAGCCCGTCGTGCCGATCACGGCGCGCGTGCCGTGCTTGACGCAGGCCTGCAAGTGCTCGAGCGTGCCTTCGGGGCGGGTGAAGTCGATCAGGCAGTCGGCCTGGGCCAGGGCGTCGAGGTCGTCGGTGATGAGCACGCCGGTCTGTTGGCCCAGCGGTGCGCCGGCATCCTGGCCCAGGGCGGTCGAGCCCTTGCGGTCCAGCGCAACCGTCAGTTGCAGGCCGGTGGACTTGAGGACGGCATCGATCAGCATCTGGCCCATACGGCCGCTGGCGCCGGCAATTGCAATACGCATGTAGAGAATCCTTGGGGTTAGCGCAGCGGCTCGGGCGAGTTGCCCGGCTGGCCGGGGTACTGGTTCAACGGGCTGACCGGAGCGGCCGAATCACGCTTCTTTTGTTCCGCTTCTTCCTTCAGCCGGGCCTCGTCCTGGTCCAGGCGCTTGTCGGACTTTTCGTCGGACGTGGCGCTGGGCGCATTCAGCTGATAGGGTTGCAGGTCGGGCTGCTTGTCGCCCTCCCAGCGGGTCAGCCGGTCGTTTTCGAACCAGACGGTGAACTTGCGTTCACGGGCTTCGCCGTAGCCGGGCTTGTAGTAGTACGGGTAGTCCCAGCGATTGGCGTGCAGCACGCTGGTCAGCGTGGGGCTGCCGAGCGCAAAACGCACCTGTTCGCGCGTCATGCCGGGCTGCAGCAGGGCGACTTGTTCCTGGGTGATCCAGTTGCCTTGCTGGACGCCGGCCTTGTAGGGGAAGCCCCACTTGTCCCCGGAGCAGCCGGCAAGGGCGACGGCCAGGGCGGCAACGGCCAATCCGGTCTTCAGCGAGCGGGAGGGAATTCGTGCAATCATGGACACTACGCGCCCCTATTATTTGGAAGCAGACAAAACCGTTATCATAAAGGTTTCATAAGGATAGTTCCGCGGGGCGGCATGAATTCAGGGGAGCCGGCTCGCGGCGCGCCCCACATCCTTGCCCATGCCAACGCGGACGGAGAGCGATTACACCATGAGCGACCAAAGCGAACTGAAGAACATGGGTTTGAAGGCGACTTTTCCCCGCCTGAAAATTCTTGATATTTTCCGTAAATCCGACCAGCGCCACCTGAGCGCCGAAGACGTCTATCGCGCGCTGATCGGCGAAAACGTCGAAATCGGCCTGGCGACCGTCTACCGCGTGCTGACGCAGTTCGAACAGGCAGGCATCCTTGCCCGCAGCCAGTTCGACAGCGGCAAGGCCGTGTTCGAGCTCAATGACGGCGATCACCACGATCACCTGATCTGCACGAACTGCGGCAAGGTGGTCGAGTTTTCGGACCCGGACATCGAAAAGCGGCAGCAAAAGATCGCCAAAGACAACGGCTTCGCGCTGGAAAGCCACGCGATGGTGCTGTACGGCATCTGCGGCAGCTGCCTGAAAGGCCGCTAAGCCGCGCGCGTCCGTCCCACGGCCTTCGGCCGCGCTCGCCGCGGGCTCGTGAGTCTCAAAGCCCCTTCCCTTAGAAGGGGCTTTTTGTTGGGCGGCAAATAAAAAACCCCGGGCACGGCCACGGGGTTTATTGGGAGGCGGATAGCGATCAGGCGGCGGGTTGGCCGAAGCCCTCCAGCATTTCGCGGGCGTGTTCGCGCGTGGTGGCAGTGAGGGTGATCCCGCCCAGCATCCGGGCGATCTCTTCGACCCGGGCCGGGGCGTCCAGCGCTTCGATGCTGGAGCGGGTGGTGCCGCGCGATTCGGTCTTGCTGACCAGGAACTGGTTGTTGCCGCAGGCGGCGACCTGCGGCAGGTGGGTGACGCACAGCACCTGATGGCGTTCGCCCAGTTCGCGCAGCAGCTTGCCGACCGCTTCGGCCACCGCGCCGCCGACGCCGCTGTCGACCTCGTCGAAAATCAGCGTCGGGACGCGGGCCGCGCGGCTTGCGATGACGGACAGCGCCAGCGAGATGCGCGACAGTTCACCGCCCGAGGCCACTTTGGCCAGGGGGCGGGGCGTGGTGCCGGCATGGCCGGCCACCAGAAATTCGACCTGCTCGTTGCCGTGCGCGGAGGGCGCGGCGGCCGCCAGCGTGGGCTCGAACTTGCCGCCCTGCATGGCCAGCGTCTGCATGGCCTGCGTGACTTGCTTGCCGAGGTCTTTCGCGACTTTGCGGCGGGCGGCGGTCAGCTTGGCGGCCGCGGCATCATATTGCGCCTGGGCGTCGGTGGACTGGGCGCGCAACGCCTCGATGTCGCCCGCGGCTTGCAAGGCCGCCAGTTCGGCGTGCAGCGAGTCGCGCAGTTCGCACAGCGCGTCGGGTTCGACCCGGAATTTGCGCGCGGTCTCGAACACCAGGCTCAGCCGTGATTCCACGTCGGCCAGGCGCTTGGGGTCCAGGTCGACGCGGCTGACGTAATTGTTCAGGTCAGACACCGCTTCGCTGATGGCAATGCGGGCGGATTCCAGTTCATCGTGCACGCCTTGCAGGCCGGGGTCGTGCCGCAGCATCTGCTGGATCCGGTGGTTGGCCGACGTGATGCGGTGATGCGCGGAATCGCCTTCGCCGTCCAGCGCTTCCAGGATCTGCGACGCGCCGTCCAGCAGCGATTGGGAGTGCGACAGGCGCGTGTGCTCGGATTGCAGCGCGTCCCATTCGTCGGGGCCCAACGCCAACTGGTCCAGTTCTTGGACCAGCCATTGCAGGCGGTCGCGTTCGGTGGCCAGACTGGCCGCGTCTTTTTCGGCGGCTTCCAGCTGCCGCGCCAGCGCGCGCCATTGCTTCCAGGCTTGGCCGACCGTCTGCCGCAGTACGGCGTGGCCGCCGTGGGCGTCCAGCAGGTCGCGCTGGGCCTCGGGGCGCATCAGGCTTTGATGGGCGTGCTGGCCGTGGATATCGACCAGGCTGTCGCCGAGTTCCCGCAGTTGGCCCACGGTGGCGGGCGTGCCGTTGATATAGGCGCGGCTGCGGCCTTGCGCATCGACGACGCGGCGCAGCGACAGTTCGTCGTCGGCGTCGATCTCGCGTTCGGCCAGCCAGGCGTGCAGCGCCTTGGGCGTGTCGAACACCGCCGTGATGTCGGCGCGCGGCGCGCCTTCGCGCAGCATGCTGGCGTCGCCGCGTTCGCCCAGCGCCAACGCCAGCGCGTCGATCAGGATGGATTTGCCCGCGCCGGTCTCGCCGGAGAAGACGGTGAAGCCGGGGCCGAAATGGATCTCGGTCTGTTCGACGATGACGAAGTCGCGGATATGCAGGGTGCGCAGCATGACGGGGCGCTTACTACTCTACGTTGTCGGTGGCTTGGGGCATCAGGTTCCAGTGCAGCTTGCGGCGCAGGGTGGAAAAGAAGCTGTAGCCCTCGGGGTGCACGAAGCGGATGGTATAGGGCGCGCGCTGCACGACGATGCGGTCGCCGGGTTGCAGGTCCGACCAGGTCTGCATGTCGAAATGCACGCTGGCGCCGACTTCCACGCGGCCCATCGCCGTCAGTGTCATGTTCAGCACGCCGGTGTCGGGGATCACGATGGGGCGGTTCGACAGCGTTTGCGGCGCCACGGGCACTAGCACCATGGCATTCATGCCGGGGTGCAGGATGGGGCCGTTGGCGGACAGGGCGTAGGCCGTGGAACCGGTGGGGGTGGCGATGATCAGGCCGTCGGCGCGCTGCGTATACATGAAGGCGCCGTCCAGTTCGACGCGCACTTCGATCATGCCGCCGCGTCCGGCGCGGTTCAGCACGACGTCGTTCAAGGCCGACGCCGAATACATTTTCTGGTCGCCGCGCCACACGCTGCCTTCCAGCAGCATGCGCTCTTCGATCTGGAAGCTGCCTTCCAGCACACGCGCCAGCGCGCCATGCGCGTCTTGCAGCGGAATATCGGTAATGAAGCCCAGCCGGCCATGGTTGATGCCGACCAGCGGCACGCCGAAGGGCGCCAGGTGGCGGCCCGCGCCCAACACGGTGCCGTCGCCGCCCATCACGACGGCCAGCGAAGCGCGCTGGCCGATCTCTTCAAGGGTCGCGACCGGGTATTCGGTCAGGCCGGTGTTGCGGGCGGTATCGGCGTCGATGAGCACGTGCCTGCCCGCTTGCGTCAGCGCGTGCGCAAGGGCTCTCAGCGGTGTGTCCAGGCCGGTGTCCTGGTATCTGCCGATCAGGGCGACGGTAGGAAAGTGCATGGATGCGTGCTTATCGAAAAAGGGCAAAGCCAGAAAGCCGAATCCCGCCAAGGGAGGGCTGATTTGGCGATTATATGGGGCCGCATATCCGCGTGCAGGACAAAAATCGCCTTAATTGGAAAAGATTCCCTAAAATACCTGTTATGGATGACCGCGCACGCGCACTACTGAAAGCGTTGATAGAACGCTACATCGCCGATGGGCAGCCCGTCGGCTCGCGGACGCTATCGAAAGTCTTCGACTTGTCCCCGGCCACGATCCGCAATGTCATGGCGGACCTGGAAGAGCTGGGGCTGATCCATAGCCCGCATACCTCCGCCGGCCGTGTCCCCACGCCGCGGGGCTACCGCATGTTCGTCGATTCGCTGCTGGCCGTGCAGTCCTACCAGCTGCAACCGCACAACATGGGCGAAATGCTGTCGGCCGCCGAACCCACCCGCGCCGTCAATGCCGCAGCCGCGCTGCTGTCGAACCTGACGCAGTTCGCCGGGGTGGTGCTGACCCCCAAGCGCGCCCAGGTATTCCGCCAGATCGAATTCATCCGGCTGTCCGACAAGCGGGTCCTCTTGATCATCGTCACGCCCGACGGCGACGTCCAGAACCGGATCCTGTTCGTGCAGCGCGATTATGTCGAAGCCGAATTGCTGGAAGCCGGCAATTTCTTCAACATGCATTTTGCCGGCAAGTCCTTCAACGCGGTGCGCCAGACCCTGTCCACCGAACTCGCCCAACTGCGCGAAGATATCTCGCGCCTGATGCAGGCGGCGGTGGAAGCCAGCGCGGAAGCGGCCGAAGACGGCGACGCCATGATCATCTCGGGCGAACGCAAGCTGCTGGACGTGACGGATATCGCTTCCGACATGGACCGGCTGCGCAAGATGTTCTCGCTGTTCGAAAAGAAGACCGACCTGCTGCAGCTGCTGGACGTGTCCAGCCGCGCGCAGGGCGTGCAGATCTACATCGGCGGCGACTCGCAGCTGGTGCCGATGGAAGAAGTCTCGGTCATTACCGCGCCTTACGGCGTGGACGGCAAGGTGGTGGGCACGCTGGGCGTGATCGGTCCCACCCGCATGGCATACGAACGCGTCATTCCCATCGTGGACATCACGGCGCGCTTGTTGTCCAACGCACTCAGCCACAACCAGTAGTTCCATTCAAAGCTACATCCTCCTTGCGGAGGAAGGGGAGTCTTCGTGTTTCTTCGCTTGTTCAAGTACCTGTGGCCTGAACGCTATCTGCCGGAAACCGAGCAGGACGATCCCTTCAACGAAGACCCGCCGCCGCGCATGCCGGGCAAGGTTGGCGTGCTGCTGGTGAACCTGGGCACGCCGGACACGCCGGACAAGGCGGGCATCAAGAAGTACCTGGGCGAATTCCTGTCCGACCCCCGCGTGATCGAAATCCCCCGCTACCTGTGGAAACCCATCCTGCACGGGCTGGTGCTGACGATGCGCCCCAAGAAGCTGGCGCCGCGCTACGCAGGCGTGTGGTTGAAAGAGGGCTCGCCTCTGATGGTCTACAGCCAGCGCCAGGCGGATGGCGTGCGCGCGGCGCTGCATGCGGCGGGCATCGATGCCGTGGTGGAATTGGGCATGCGCTACGGCAACCCGTCGATTCCCGATGCGATCACGCGCCTGCGTGCCGCGGGCTGCGAGCGTATCCTGACGGTGCCGCTGTATCCGCAGTACGCCGCCAGCACGACGGCCACCGTCGTCGACGCGGTGACCCGGCACGCCGGGCGGCTGCGCGACCAGCCCGAACTGCGTTTCACCAAGCGTTTCCACGAGGATCCGGCCTGGCTGGATCCGCTGGCCGCGCGCATCGAATCCTATTGGCGCGAAAACGGCAAGCCGCAGAAGCTGGTGATGAGCTTTCACGGGCTGCCGCGCTATTCGATTGAACTGGGCGACCCGTATTACCGCGATTGCATGGAATCCGCGCGCCTGTTGTCGCAACGCCTTTCCTTGCCGCGCGAGCAGATCGAAGTGACCTTCCAAAGCCGCTTCGGCACCGCCCGCTGGCTGGAGCCCTACACCGAGCCCACGCTCAAGGCGCTGGCGGCCTCGGGGGTGACGGAGGTGGATGTGGTGTGTCCGGGATTTGTGGCAGACTGTCTGGAAACCCTGGAAGAGATCAGCCTGGAATGCCGCGACGCGTTTGTCGGGGCAGGCGGCAAGCAATTCCGCTACATCCCCGCATTGAACGACGATCCCGCATGGATCGCCGGCCTGGCGGGCATGGTGGAACGGAACTTGCAGGGCTGGCCGCTGACATCCCAGGCCACCACGGACTTGAAGGAGAAGGCGCATGCAGCATGATCCCAAGAGCGGCAAAGTCGTGAAAAAGGGGACGGTTGCCACCCCGGTCGACGAAGACCAGCTCGAGCACGATCTGGACGAAGCGCTGGCCGAGACCTTTCCCGCCAGCGACCCGATCGCGATCCGGTCCGAGCCGGATGAAGAAGATGCGCGGGTCGACCGCGCATTGAAAGAGAGCTTTCCGGCCAGCGACCCGGTCGCACCCGCGCAGCCCCACAAGAAGTAAGCGGTCGCTCCGCCCGGTTCCCGGGCGGGCGCCGTCAGGGAATATTTCGCTTTCCCGGGCTTGAAATAGGGGTATTGGCCCCCATTCATGTCTGCGAAAGCCATTCTTTTTGGAGGATTCCCCATGACGGCACCCCACGAGCCTGTAGATCAGACGCCCGAAGTCGGCCAGAACGCCGATGCGGCCCCCGCCGCTCAGGACGCCGCGCAGGCCGAGCTGAACGAGTTGCGCGCCCAGTTGGACGCCGCCCAGGCCACCGTCAATGAGCAGCACGACCAGCTTCTGCGTGTGCAGGCCGAAGCCGAGAACGTGCGCCGCCGCGCCCAGGAAGAAGTGTCCAAGGCGCGCAAATTCGGCATCGAGTCGTTCGCCGAAAGCCTGGTTCCGGTCAAGGACAGCCTGGAAGCCGCGTTGGCCCAGCCCGACCAGACCGTTGAAACGCTGCGTGAAGGCGTTGAAGTCACCTTGAAGCAACTGACCGCGGGTTTCGAGCGCAATCTGCTCAAGGAAATCGCGCCGGCTCAGGGCGACAAGTTCGATCCGCACCTGCATCAAGCCATTTCCTCGATTCCCAACGCGCAGCCGGCCAACACCGTGCTGCAGTTGCTGCAGAAGGGCTACGCCATTGCCGACCGGACCCTGCGTCCGGCGCTGGTGGTGGTGTCGGCGGGCCAAGGCTGATTGCGGCTCCGCGCGCCATGACCGCCCCCCGCTTCGATCCGGCTCAGGTCTTTCAGGTGTTCGGCATGAATCATGTCGACTCCGCCGGATTCGACGCGGCCGTGGTCCAGGCGCCGGGGCGGGATCTGCGTTGCGTGTTCCTGTGGGGCCAGGATTGCTACAACTGCAATCTTTTCAAGCAGGCGGCGTTGCTGCACCAAGAGACGTTGCTGGGCCTGGGCCTGACCTGGTTCGAGGCCGACGTCTATGCCGACGAGCCCTTGGGCCGCCGCTTTTCCCTGCATGGTGTCCCCACTTTTGTGCTGTTCCGGGCCGGAAAACGGCTCGGGCGCATTACCGGCTGGCCCGGATTGCCCCAATTCACGGCGGCGATCCAGCGGTTGCAGGACCCGGGTACGGAAAATTCCGGCCAGGCGTCTTGAAAAACCCTGCGAGTAGCCCCAGTTATGTGGGGACAAGAAGTTTCCCTCTATTTTCATAGATTTAATTCAAGGTACCCACCATGAGCAAGATTATTGGCATTGACCTGGGCACGACCAACAGCTGCGTGGCTGTCATGGACGGCGGGCAGGTCAAAATCATTGAAAACGCGGAAGGCGCTCGCACCACCCCCTCGATCGTCGCCTACATGGACGACGGCGAGACCCTGGTCGGGGCCCCCGCCAAGCGTCAGGCCGTGACCAATCCGCGCAACACCCTGTACGCGGTGAAGCGCCTGATCGGCCGTAAGTTCGAAGAAAAAGCGGTGCAAAAGGACATCAACCTGATGCCCTACACCATCGCTCGCGCCGACAACGGCGACGCCTGGGTGGAAGTGCGCGGCAAGAAGATGGCGCCTCCTCAAGTGTCGGCCGACGTGCTGCGCAAGATGAAGAAGACCGCCGAGGACTACCTGGGCGAAGAAGTGACCGAGGCCGTCATCACGGTGCCCGCTTACTTCAACGACAGCCAGCGTCAGGCCACCAAGGACGCCGGCCGCATCGCCGGTCTGGAAGTCAAGCGCATCATCAACGAGCCCACCGCAGCCGCGCTGGCGTTCGGCCTGGACAAGACCGAGAAGGGCGACCGCAAGATCGCCGTCTATGACTTGGGCGGCGGCACGTTCGACGTGTCCATCATCGAAATCGCCGACGTCGACGGTGAAAAGCAGTTTGAAGTGCTGTCGACCAACGGCGACACCTTCCTGGGCGGCGAAGACTTCGACCAACGCATCATTGACTACATCATTGCCGAGTTCAAGAAGGAACAAGGCGTTGATTTGTCCAAGGACGTGCTGGCGCTGCAACGCCTGAAGGAAGCGGCTGAAAAGGCCAAGATCGAACTGTCGTCCACGCAGCAGACCGAAATCAACCTGCCGTACATCACGGCGGATGCCTCGGGTCCGAAGCACTTGAACCTGAAGATCACGCGCGCCAAGCTGGAAGCGCTGGTTGAAGAACTGATCGAACGCACGATCGAACCCTGCCGCGTCGCCATCAAGGACGCTGGCGTGAAGGTTTCCGACATCGACGACGTGATTCTCGTCGGTGGCATGACCCGCATGCCCAAGGTTCAGGAAAAGGTGAAAGAGTTCTTCGGCCAGGAGCCGCGCAAGGACGTGAACCCGGATGAAGCTGTCGCCGCTGGCGCCGCCATTCAAGGTTCCGTGCTGTCGGGCGACCGCAAGGACGTGCTGCTGCTGGACGTGACGCCTCTGTCGCTGGGTATCGAAACCCTGGGCGGCGTGATGACGAAGATGATCCAGAAGAACACGACGATCCCGACCCGGTTCTCGCAGACCTTCTCGACCGCTGACGACAACCAGCCGGCCGTGACGATCAAGGTGTTCCAGGGCGAGCGCGAAATCGCCGCGGGCAACAAGGCCCTGGGCGAGTTCAACCTTGAAGGGATCCCGCCGTCGCCGCGCGGCATGCCGCAGATCGAAGTCACGTTCGACATCGACGCCAACGGCATCCTGCACGTGTCCGCGAAAGACAAGGGCACCGGCAAGGAAAACAAGATCACCATCAAGGCCAACTCGGGTCTGTCGGAAGACGAGATCCAGCGCATGGTCAAGGATGCCGAGGCCAACGCCGAGGAAGATCACCGCGTTGCCGAGCTGGCTCAGTCGCGCAACCAGGCCGACGCGCTGGTGCACGCCACCCGCAAGTCGTTGACCGAGTACGGCGACAAGCTCGAAGCTGCCGAAAAGGAAAGCATCGAAGCCGCCATCAAGGACCTGGAAGACACGCTGAAGGAAGGCGACAAGGCCGCGATCGACGCCAAGGTGGAAGCCCTGTCGACCGCCTCGCAGAAGCTGGGCGAGAAGATGTACGCCGACATGCAGGCGCAACAAGCCGCCGGCCAGCAGCAAGCGGCCGACAACGCGAAGCCGGTGGACGACAACGTCGTCGACGCCGACTTCAAGGAAGTCAAGCGCGACCAATAATGGCCGGGCGCTGACCAGCCTCTGCCGCCCGGTAGCCGGAGAAATCCGCCTACCGGGCGAACTCATTCTGTAGCACTGAAAAGACGGCTCGTTTTTGAGCCCACGGATCATGGCAAAACGCGACTATTACGAAGTCCTGGGTGTAGCGAAAAACGCCGCGGACGACGAACTCAAGAAGGCCTATCGAAAGCTGGCCATGAAGTACCATCCGGACCGCAATCCGGACAGCAAAGAAGCCGAAGAGAAGTTCAAGGAAGCCAAGGAAGCCTACGAGGTCCTGGGTGACGAACAGAAGCGCGCCGCGTATGACCGCTATGGCCATGCGGGCGTCGACCCCAACTCCGCCGGCATGGGCGGGGCGGGCATGGGCGGCGGTTTCGCCGACGCCTTCGGCGATATCTTTGGTGAAATCTTCGGGGGCGCCGGCGGCGGTGGCCGTCGCGGCGGCGGCCCGCAGGTGTACCGCGGGGCCGACCTGAAGTACGCGCTGGAAATCACGCTGGAACAGGCTGCGGCCGGTTTCGACACCGAAATCCGCGTACCCAGCTGGGAAAATTGCGACACCTGCCACGGCTCCGGCGCCAAGGTCGGCACGTCGCCCAAGACCTGCCGCACCTGCGGCGGTTCGGGCGCCGTGCGCATGCAGCAAGGTTTCTTCAGCGTGCAGCAGACCTGCCCGACCTGCCACGGCAACGGCAAGGAAATCACCGATCCGTGCCCGTCCTGCGACGGCGTCGGACGCATCCGCCGCAACAAGACCCTTCAGGTCAAGATTCCGGCCGGCATCGACGACGGCATGCGCATCCGCTCCAGCGGCAACGGCGAACCGGGCATCAACGGCGGTCCTCCGGGCGACTTGTATGTGGAAATCCACATCAAGCAGCACAAGATCTTCCAGCGCGACGGCGACGACCTGCACTGCGAGCTGACCATCCCGTTCACGACGGCGGCGTTGGGCGGCGAGCTCCAGGTGCCCACGTTGGGCGGCAAGGCCGAGATCTCGATTCCCGAAGGCACGCAGTCCGGCAAGACCTTCCGCCTGCGCGGCAAGGGCATCCGCGGCGTGCGGGGCAGCTATCCGGGCGACCTGTACTGCCACGTCGTCGTGGAAACGCCGGTACGCCTGAGCGAAGACCAGAAGAGCATCTTGCGCCAGTTCGAGACGTCGCTGAACGACGGGGGCGACCGCCACTCGCCGCAAAGCAAGTCGTGGACGGACCGCGTGAAGGAATTCTTCAGCTGAAGCACGCCAGGCGGTTTCGGCCGCCCACGGTAAGACCCTGCACCCCGCAAGCCGGATCGCCACCCGGCTTGCGGGGTGTTTTCATTGAGGCTGACCCGCGTGGAAATCGCCGCAGGCAATGCCTCCAATAAGGCCGCCGGCAATGAAAAAGGCCGCGGCTTTTCGCCGCGGCCTCACTGCTACTGCAATTTCTACTGCAACTGCAACTTCTACATCGACTTCAGTTTCGACTTCGAACTTCAACAGCAACTTCGAACTTCAACAGCAACTTCGAACTTCAACAGCAACTTCGAACTTCAACAGCAACTTCGAACTTCAACAGCAACTTCGAACTTCAACAGCAACTTCGAACTTCAACAGCAACTACTGGTACTGCAACTTCTACTGCGACTGCGGTTGCCGCTGTGCCGGAAAAAACCGACCCCAAGCCATGATGCCGCCTGAGGCCGGCCGGGCTACAGCAAGCAGCTCACCGGGTGATCGGCGGGTAGTCAAGTTCGCCGAACGTGTATTGGCCGCTGGCCTTGGCTTGGGCCAGCTCTTGCTGGACGTCGGCGCGCGTCTTGACGGCGGCGGGCGCCGCGGCGACGGGCGGGTATTGCAGTTCGCCGAACGTGTACTGGCCGCTGATCTTGGCTTGTTGCAGCTGGGCTTGCACGTCTTGCGAGCTCAGGCTTGCGGCTTGCGGCAGGGCGGGCGGATAGTCCAGCTCGCCGAAGGTGTATTGGCCGCTGGCCTTGGCTTGTTGCAGCTCGGTCGCGACTTGGGCGCTGGTCTTGCCTTGCTCTACGCCAGCGGCTTGGGCGCCGACGCCAACCAGGGCCAGGGATAGCAGCAGGGTGGTGGTTAGGGTTTTCATGGTAGACCTCCAATCGTTTCAAGTGGGGACCGAATCCGGCGGCCCTCCGTCGTGGTTCGTTGTGTTTCCCGATGACTGAATTCTGCGCGCTATCCCACCTGGGATAAACCCGTATTCCTTGAAAACATCTTTCCAAATAACCGAGTAATCCTGGCGTTATGAAAATATCTCCCCGTCAGTGGCATGGTTTTGTCGATTCGAAGGCCGGGGAGCAAAGCAGGCGGTATTTCATCATGCAAAAAAAAGCCCCTGCCGAGGCAGGGGCGGGATGGGCGGAAAGCGGGCGTCAGGGCGCCGTTTTCTTCTTGAAGTCGCCAGCGACCGCGGTGCTGAAGCCATCCGCGCGCAGGTACTTGCGCAGTGCGGCATTGACCGCGTCGGGCGTCAACGCCGAGATCTTCTTGTCCATCTCGGCCGACCATTCGAACGTGCGGCCGCGCTGCAGGTAGTCCAGCCACGTGCTGGCCAGGATGTCGTCCTGCGCACGGGCCAGGTTGCGGTAGTTCAGCAGGGCATTGATGCCGTCGGAGATTTCCTTCTCCGAGAAACCGTCCTTCAGCACGCGGGAGAGTTCTTCGTTGATGGCTTTTTCCAGGCGTTCGCGGTTCTGCGGCGCATAGATGGCATACATGGTCCAGCTGGCGCTGGGCTCGAACGAGGACACCGACAGCGAACTGCGGACGTTGTAGGACAGGCCTTCGGTTTCGCGCACGCGGTTCCACAGGCGCGAGGTTTCGGATGCGCCGAACAGGTAATTGGCCAAGTACAGGGGGGCGTAATCGGCATCCGTGTCCTGCAGCTTCAGCGGCATGCGCGAAATATAGAAGGCGTTGGCCTTGTCGGGCGTGTCGATGTCGAACTGCTTGGCGGGGATGTCGCGGTACGGATTGGCGACCCGCGTGTAGGCGGGGGCCTTCTTCCAGCCGGCAAGGCCGGTCTTGATCGCCTTTTCCACGGCTTCCGGCTCGAAGTCGCCGACGGCCGAATACTCGATCTTGCCCGCACCGTAGAACTTGGCGTGGAACTTGGCGAGGGCGTCGCGGTTCAGGCCGCGCACGCTGGCAAGCGATTCTTCGAACGTGGGCACATAGCGCAGGTCGTTGGCGGGCCAGGGATTGTCCTGGCGGGCCAAGGTGCGTCCGGCCAGGGCCGAAGGTTCGGTCATGGCATTCTGGATCGAGGTTTCAAGCTGGCGCTGATATTCCTCCAGTTGTTCCTTCGGGAAGTTGGCGTTGCGCACGATCTCAAGCGCCAGGGCGGTCAGTTCGGGCAGGTTCTCGCCTTTGGTCGACATGGCGATCTTGAGGGTGGTGCCGCCGCCGCTGAAGCCGAGTTCGGCCTGCAGCTTGTCCAGGCGATCCTGGATGTCCTGGCGCGACAGCTTGGGCGTGCCGCGGGTCAGCAGATCGGCCACGGCGCTGGAATTCACGCGCTGGCCCAACAGGTCTTTCTCGTTACCGAACTGGATCAGCATCTGCGCCTGCACGCGGTTGCCGCGGGTGGCCTTGGGCAGAAGCGCCAGTTGCACCGGGCCATTGGGCAGGTCCAGCTTTTTGCGCTGGGTCAGCTTGTCGATGTTCCCGGGGGTCGGGTCAAAGGCGGATGCGGACTTGAAGTCCGGATCGCCCTTGTAGTCCTTGAAGATCGCGGTCAGGTCCTCGCGCTGCATCTGCGGCGCGCGCAACGGCTTTTCCGTGGGGATGTAGCGGCCCTCGATGCGGTTGCTTTGCACCAGATAAGTGACGGCGGCTTGCTGGACGTCGGCCAGCGAGGCCTTGCGGGCGCGGTCGCGCTGCAGGAAGAACAGGCGCCAGTCGCCTGCGGCGATGGCTTCGGACAGGGCTACGCCGACTTGTTCGGGGTCGCTATAGGTCTGTTCCCATGCCGTCAGCCATTTGCTGCGCGCGCGGTCGAGTTCCTGCTGCGTGAACGGCTTCTTGCCCAGCGTTTCCAGCGTGCTGGTCAATGCCTTCACGGCGGTGTCCAGGCTCTTGCCGGGGGGCAATTGCGCGCCGAACATCGCCAGGCCCGGGTCGCGGTTTTCCATGGTGAAGCCGAACACGCCCGAGGCCAGCTTGGTGGCGACCAGCGCGTGGTAGAGGCGGCCAGACGGCGTGTCGGACAGGATGACGGTGGCCAGGTCCAGCGGGACGAAGTCGGGACTGCCGGCGGCGGGGATGTGGTACATCGCGGCCACCAGCGGGGTGCCGCCGGTGCGGCGCAGCGTCACCGAGCGTTCGCCGTCCTGCACGGGTTCCACGGTGTACTCGGGCGGCAGCTTGCGGTCGGGCTTGGGCAGCTTGCCCAGCGTTGCCTCGATGTCGGCCAGCGTGGCTTGCGGGTCGAACTTGCCGGCCACGATCAGCACGGCGTTATCGGGCTGGTAATACTCGTGGTAGAAGGCGCGCAGTTGCCCGATGTCGACGTTTTCCACGTCGGAGCGGGCACCGATGGTGTTCTTGCCGTAGCTGTGCCACTGGAACGCGGCGGCCTGCATCTTCTGCATCAGGATGCGCGACGGGCTGTTTTCGCCGCTTTCCATTTCGTTGCGGACGACCGTCATTTCCGAATCCAGGTCTTCCTTGGCGATCAGGGAATTGACCATGGCGTCGGCTTGCCATCCCAGATACCACTTGAGCGTGTCGGGGTTGGCGGCGAAGCTGGCGAAATAGTTGGTGCGGTCGCTGGAGGTCGAACCGTTGGCCTGCAAGCCGCGGCGCGAGAATTCGCCCATGGCGTTGCGGGTGGTGGACGTGCCCTTGAACAGCATGTGTTCGAGCAGGTGCGCCATGCCGGTCTGGCCGTAGTTCTCGTTGCGCGAGCCGACGAGGTAGGTCATGTTGACCGTGGTCGAGGGCTTGGAGTCGTCGGGAACCAGCAGCACTCTCAGGCCATTGGCCAGCCGGTATTCGGTGATGCCTTCAATCGAGGCGGCCTCCGAGACGCCGGCGGGAAGGCTGGCGGCACCAGCCTGGAAGGCCAGGAAAGAGGAAAACAGCAGCACACCCAGCGGGCGCGGCAGCTTCGATAGGGACAGGCGCATGGCAGACAATTCCTTTGGCATGGCAGAATCCGTTGGAGTGTATACGTTGGCAATGGTTCAAGGGCTGATCCCGGCGGCGCCCGCCGGCCACGCGGCAAGGAAATCCGACATGTCTTTATCCCTGGAAGTCGAAACGCCGCGCCTGGTGCTGCGGCAGTGGCGCGCGGACGACCGCAAGCCGTTCGCCGAGATGAACGCGGACCCGCGCGTCACCGAGTTCCTGCTGCCGCTGACCGCGCCGGAAAGCGATGCGCTGGCCGGCAGGCTGGCGGCCGGCATCGACGAGCACGGCTGGGGCTTCTGGGCGGTCGAGGCGCCCGGCGTGGCGCCGTTCGTGGGGTTCGTGGGGATCAAGCCGATGCCGCCGGTGCTGCCGTTCGCCCCGGGTGTTGAGATCGGATGGCGCCTGGGCCGGCCGTTCTGGGGGCGCGGCTACGCCAGCGAGGCCGCCCTGGCCGCGCTGCGCGTGGGGTTCGAGCAGGTGGGGCTGGCCGAGATCGTGGCGTTCACCGCCGTGGGCAATCTGCGGTCGCGGGCCGTGATGGCCCGCCTGGGCATGCGGGAGGACGCCGATTTGTTCGACCATCCCGCTGTTTCCGAAGGCCATCCGCTGCGCCGCCACGTGCTCTACCGCATGGGGCAGGCGCAATGGCGCGACCAAAAAAATGGTGACGCAGAGCCAGGCGGGATGCCGGTTGCAGCCGCATAAGCGCTGGAAAGCCGCATCGCCATAGGGTGCTGCAATGCAACATCGTTAGTGCACAAGGCAAATTTGAGGCAGGCCGGCGTGCGGGTGTAAGCTTTGAAGCACGTAGTAGCTGTTGCCGACGGGATGCGCGACAGCCGTCTACCGGCTTCCCGTCCAACGCCAGACGCCGCCCAAGCGCGGCGCCGGTGCTTGTCGTTCGCGCCTTCGCTGCCGGCATCCTGCCGGCGCATTTTTCGGAGGAACGACCCATGCTGACCGAGATCGTCACGCGTGCCTTGTCCCAATTGACCGGCAACGCCTTGAGCGGCGACGGGATCAAAGGGCAATTCCAGTACGCCTATGCCAGTGATGACGGCCAATTCGTGGCCATATTGACGCACGACATGACCACCTATGTGGTGGACCTGAGCACTCAACGGTATTTCGAGGAGTGCGGCGGTTCGCCCCGCGGGTTCGCCGGACATGTGCTGGAAATGGAAGGCGCTGCGGCGCGCAGCCATCCCTGGCCGGCCGCCAATGACCTGTTCGACCTGGACATGGACGCCGACGAACTGTCGTGGCGCCAGTGCCCGGGCTTGCGCGGCGCGTCCGCCGCCCGCCGATCTGTGGAGAGCCGCGCCGCCTGAGAGTGGCCAGAAGCGGCAGCAACGCACTGAACCGGCGAATTCGCCGGTTTTTTTTATGGCGGGCCAGTACAATTTTCGGCTATGAAAACGCCCGCTGACACCTTCGCGCCGGACGGCGCCACCCTGGTCGACTGCACGCATGAACGCCATGCGGATCAGATTCTGGCCATCTTCAACGACGCCATCGCGACGTCCACGGCGCTGTACGACTACCGGCCGCGGCCGCGCGAGGCGATGCAAGGCTGGTTCCAGACCAAGCAGCAGGGCGGTTTTCCAGTGGTCGGGTTCGAGAACGAGGCCGGCGAACTGATGGCGTTCGCCAGCTACGGCACGTTCCGCGCCTGGCCCGCGTTCAAGTACTCGGTGGAGCATTCGGTCTACGTGGACGGACGGTTCCGGGGGCGGGGGCTGGGCGAGGCCATGATGCGCGTGCTGATCGAACGCGCGCGCGCCAACCAGGTGCACGTGCTGGTCGGCGGCATCGACGCGTCCAACCAGAACAGCATCCGCCTGCACGAGAAGCTGGGCTTCAAGCACGCGGGCACGGTCAAGGAAGCCGGCTTCAAGTTCGGCCGCTGGCTTGACCTGTCGTTCTATCAGTTGACGCTGGATACGCCCGAGCAACCGGTGGATGGTTGACGGACAGCCTCGGCGCGGGTCCTACTTCGACAGGACCCGCATGGCCTGTTCCAGGCCGGCGACGGTGACCGGGTACATGCGGTCTTGCATGATGTCGCGCATCAACGCGATGGATTGGCGGTATTGCCAGGAGGCCGTGGGCTCGGGGTTCAGCCACACCGATTTGGGCCAGGCGTCCAGCAGCCGCCGCATCCATTGCGCGCCGGGTTCCTTGTTGTAGTGTTCGACGGAACCGCCGGGTTGCAGGATCTCGTAGGGGCTCATCGTGGCGTCGCCGACGATGATCAGCCGCCAGTCCGGGTTGTACTTGCGCAGCACGTCCCAGGTGTCGAAGCGTTCGTTCTGGCGCCGGCGGTTGCTTTGCCACAGGCTTTCGTAAGGGCAGTTGTGGAAGTAATAGACTTCCAGGTTGCGGAATTCGCTGCGGGCCGCTGAAAACAGTTCTTCCACGCGGCCGATGTGGTCGTCCATGCTGCCGCCCACGTCCAGCAGCATCAGCACCTTCACGGTGTTGTGGCGTTCGGGGACCATGCGCAGGTCCAGATGGCCGGCGTTGCGGGCGGTGCTGGCGATGGTGTCGTCCAGGTCCAGCTCCAGTTCGGCGCCTTGCCGCGCAAAGCGGCGCAGCCTGCGCAGCGCAACCTTGAAGTTGCGCGTGCCCAGTTCGACCTGGTCGTCGTAGTCTTTGAACTGGCGCATGTCCCAGATCTTGACCGCCGAGCGGTTGCCGGCCGAGGCGCCGCCCACGCGGATGCCTTCGGGGTGGTAGCCGCCGTTGCCGAACGGCGAGGTGCCGCCGGTGCCGATCCATTTGCTGCCGCCCGCGTGGCGCTCCTTCTGCTCTTCCATGCGTTCCTTGAAGAGCTCCATCAGCTTGTCCCAGCCGTGCTTTTCGATCGCGGCCTTTTCCTCGGGCGACAGGCTTTTCTCGAATTGCTTGATCAGCCAGTCCAGCGGGATCTCCTTGCCGGCCGGCAAGGCGGCTTCGATGCCCTTGTAATAGGCGCCGAAGGCCTTGTCGAAGCGGTCGTAGAGCGACTCGTCCTTGACCAGCGTGGCGCGCGCCAGGAAGTAGAACTCGTCCAGCGTGGGCGCCATCAGGTCCTGGCGCAACGCGTCCACCAGGGTCAAGTATTCCTTGACCGAGACGGGCAGCTTGTGCGCCCGGAGGTGATAGAAAAAGTCGATCAGCATGTGCGGGCCGCCGGTAGCTGCGGGATCAACGGCGCTGGCCGCCGCGCGTCATGGCCGCGAGGCGTTCCAGCAGGTGTACGTCTTGTTCGTTCTTCAACAGCGCGCCGGCCATCAGCGGCACCGCGGTTGCGGTGTGCGCGTCGATCTCGGCAGCGGTGGCGTCTTCGGCCAGCAGCAGGCGCAGCCAGTCCAGCAGCTCGGACGTGGACGGCTTTTTCTTCAAGCCCGGCGCGTCGCGCAGCGCGAAGAACGTGTCCAGCGCGGCGCGCAGCACATCCTGCTTCAGGTGCGGATAGTGCACGGCCACGATGTCCCGCATGGTTTCGCGGTCGGGGAAGCGGATGTAGTGGAAGAAGCAGCGGCGCAGGAACGCGTCGGGCAGGTCCTTCTCGTTGTTGGACGTGATGATGACCAGCGGGCGGTGCCGCGCGGAGATGGTCTCGCGCGTTTCGTAGACATGGAATTCCATGCGGTCCAGTTCGCGCAGCAAGTCGTTGGGGAATTCGATGTCGGCCTTGTCGATCTCGTCGATCAGGAGGACGATCGGTTCGTCCGCCTGGAAGGCCTGCCACAAGGTGCCCTGCACGATGTAGTTGCGGATGTCGCGGACTTTTTCATCGCCCAGCTGCGAGTCGCGCAGGCGCGACACGGCGTCGTATTCGTACAAGCCCTGATGCGCCTTGGTCGTGGACTTGATATGCCATTGCAGCAGGGGCCGGCCCAGCGCGCGTGCCACTTCTTCCGCCAGCATGGTCTTGCCTGTGCCGGGCTCTCCCTTGATCAGCAGCGGCCGCTGCAGGGTCAGGGCGGCGTTGACGGCCAGCTTCAGGTCGTCGGTGGCGACATAGCTGTCGGTTCCGTTGAAGCGTGCGGGCGAGGCGGAGGAGGCGGACTGGGCTGCGGACATTGTCTGATGGCTTCCGAGAATTGATGGTGATCAATACCATCGTAAGGTATTAATCCTGAGCAATTATCGTACAATCAGGCGGTTTTGCAGTTGGGTTCGACCCGCAACGTGTTTGCAGGGGGCCTTTTCGTGTGATGCGGGCCCTAGTCCTTAAGCCATACCAAGAAGAGCCATTCCAATGAAGTTGCGAACCTCTCTGAAGTGCACGGTTTCCGTGTTGGCCGCGATGGCATCCTGTGCGATCGCCGGCCAGGCTGTTGCTGCCGACGCAGCGCCTGTCGGCAACATCCAGAACGCCCGAGACAAAGTCTCCATGTGCATCGGCTGCCACGGCATCGAAGGCTACAAGGCGACATTTCCCGAGCTCTACCATGTGCCGATGATCGCTGGCCAGAACGCCAAGTACATCGAGACCGCCCTTAACGAGTACAAGAAAGGCGCGCGCAGCCATCCCACGATGGACGCCATTGCCGGCAGCCTGTCCGACCAGGACATCGCCGATCTGGCCGCGTACTACTCGAATCTCAAATAAGGGGCAAACACATGAACCGCACCATGCTTGCCCTTGCGGGCGCGACCCTGGCCATCGCGGGCACCGCGGCCCAGGCGCAGGATCTGGCGGCCGGCAAGGCCGTCTTCGACAAATTCAATTGCGCGTCCTGCCATGGCGCCGACGCCAAGACGGCGGTGGACCCGGCCTACCCGACGCTGGCCGGGCAGCACGCCGACTACCTGGCCCATGCGCTGAAGGCCTACAAGCGCGGCGCCTCCGGCAGCGCGGCCACGGCCAATGTGCGCAAGAACCCCATCATGGGCGCCTTCGCCACGCAGCTGTCCGACCAGGACATCTCCAACGTGACGGCCTGGCTGGCCTCGCTGCCAAGCGATTTGGGCGTGCGCAAGTAGTTCTTGCGCTTCCTCCGTCCGGCAATAAAAAACCCTCGGGTCAGTTCACAGGCCGAGGGTTTTTTTATTGTTGACGGGAGGTGGTCAGAGGCTGGCGCGGCGGCGGATCAGGTCGATGTAGGTGTCGCTGTCCATGGGCGTGCCCAGGCGCTGCGCTTCCCAGACCACCTGGCCCAGGCATTCCATGATCTCGTGCGCGGCCTGGTGCGCGTCGGAGCGCGCGGTCAGCTGCTGGTAAGCGCGGCGGATGCCGGGCGGATGGTCGATTGACAACTGTTCCGCGATCGCCAGGTGCATGGACAGGTGCAGGAACGGATTGGTGCGCCCTTTTTCCACGTCGTACTCCGTGGTCATGGCATCCGGGCTTTCAAGGTCGCCGTGGTATTCGGGATGCTCGATGATCCAGTCCAGTGCCATGGCCTCAAGCGGGGTCAGCACGTCGTTGGCGCGGTGCTTGCGCCAGGTGTCGATAAAGAATTCGCGGACTTGGTCGCGGGAGGGATTGAACATCTGCGGGGGCGGAATACAGGGGGAAGAACGGTATTTTACTGCTCGGGCGTTCCCAGGCAAAAAGCGCTCCCCCGTAGGGGCTTTTTTTCACCGCTCAGGAAGGGGCGAGGCCCGGCGGGCCCTTTGCGATATAGAATTGATCGGTATCCGCCATCCTGTGTGCGGTTCGCGAGGGCGGTCTCCCCGCGGAATCGGACGCTTTCCGATGCGGCGCGTGCAGAAAAACCACCCGGAGCAAATGGAGCATTCATGTCCTACCAACATATCAAGGTTCCCGCTGGCGGCCAGAAGATCACGGTCAACGCCGATTTCTCGCTGAATGTGCCTGAACAGCCCATCGTTCCCTTCATCGAAGGCGACGGCACGGGCGCCGACATCACCCCGGTGATGATCAAGGTCGTCGACGCCGCGGTGCAGAAAGCCTACGGCGGCAAGCGCAAGATCCACTGGATGGAAGTCTATGCCGGCGAAAAGGCCACCAAGGTCTACGGTCCCGACGTCTGGCTTCCCGATGAAACCCTGGAAGTCGTCAAAGACTACGTGGTGTCCATCAAGGGCCCGCTGACGACCCCGGTCGGCGGCGGCATCCGTTCGCTGAACGTGGCGTTGCGCCAGCAGTTGGACCTGTACGTCTGCCTGCGCCCGGTAGCGTACTTCAAGGGCGTGCCGTCTCCGGTGCGCGAACCCGAGAAGACCAACATGGTGATCTTCCGCGAGAATTCGGAAGACATCTATGCGGGCATCGAATACATGGCCGAAAGCGAGCAGGCCAAGGAACTGATCCAGTTCCTGCAGACCAAGCTTGGCGTGAAGAAGATCCGATTCCCGAACACGTCCTCCATCGGCATCAAGCCGGTGTCGCGCGAAGGCACCGAGCGCCTGGTGCGCAAGGCCGCGCAGTACGTCATCGACAACGACCGCACGTCGCTGACGCTGGTGCACAAGGGCAACATCATGAAGTTCACGGAAGGCGGCTTCCGTGACTGGGGCTACGAGCTGCTGCAAAAGGAATTCGGCGCCCAGCTGATCGACGGCGGCCCGTGGTGCAAGTTCAAGAATCCGAGGACGGGCCGCGAGATCATCGTCAAGGACGTGATCGCCGACGCCTTCCTGCAGCAGATCCTGCTGCGCCCGGCCGAATACGACGTGATCGCCACCCTGAACCTGAACGGCGACTACATTTCCGACGCGCTGGCCGCGCAAGTGGGCGGTATCGGCATCGCGCCGGGCGCCAACCTGTCGGATTCGGTCGCCATGTTCGAAGCCACCCACGGCACGGCGCCCAAGTACGCCGGCAAGGACTACGTGAACCCCGGTTCCGAGATCCTGTCGGCCGAAATGATGTTGCGCCACATGGGCTGGACCGAAGCCGCCGACCTGATCATCTCCAGCATGGAGAAATCCATCCTGTCCAAGAAGGTCACATACGACTTCGCGCGCCTGCTGGAAGGCGCGACCCAGGTGTCGTGCTCGGGCTTTGGCCAGGTCATGATCGAAAACATGTAAATTTCGTCCGACCCGGCAGTTCCCGCACAACCCGCCCGCCGTCATGGCGGGCGGGTTTTGTCTAGCTGACCCGCGAGATGCCCTCTGTCCTCCCGCTTTTTCTACTAGGTTGATTGCTGTGCCCCGCTTTTATGTATCCCTGGCCACATGGCTTGTGTTGCTGGTTCCCGCGCTGGCCTTGACCAGCCCAGTGGGCGGCCCCGCCGTTGTTTACCTGGCCGGTGTGGTCGCCTTGATCGCCCTCGGCGCCAACGCGCTCAAGCGTTACGAACCGATGGATTTCAAAGCACTGTGGCCCGTCGCGCTGGCGCTGTTGTTGCCACTGGGCTGTCTGTTCGCCACGTTCCTGGTCCGGGGAGTGTGGAGCAATTCCGAATTGGAGAAGCTGCTGCGGTTCGCGCTGGCGATTCCGGTGCTCTGGCTCTTGCTGCGTGCGCCGCAGCAGAGACTCAAGCTGGTGCAGTGGAGCATTGTCGCGGGGGCATTCGCGGGGTCCGGCCTGCTCATTGTGACCATGGAGACGCTGGGGCGCGGGGCGATGGTCGATGTCGGCGGACGCTATAACGCGGTGGCGTTCGCGAACATGACGTTGCTGTTCGGCGCCATGACGCTGCTGTCTTTGGGGTGGGGCGCCAGCACGCGCTGGCCGCGTATCGAAATGGGCGTGAAGCTGCTGGCGGTGGTCTTGAGCATCATCGCTACCTGGGCGTCCGAGACGCGCAGCAGCTGGATGCTGCTGCCTATCCTGGGGCTGGTCTTTCTGCTTGGCCTGCACAATTGGAAGCGCCGCCAAAAGATATATTGTGCGCTGGCGGTCTGTGCGGCGCTGGCGGCAAGCGCCACGGCCATCTGGACGTTCAGCAGCCGCATGCATGAGATTACGAAAGACGTCCAGGGTTTCGCGACGTCGACGAACCGTGATACGTCGTTCGGTATCCGGTTGCAGCTGTGGCACGCATCGATGCTGATGTTCCAGAAAAGCCCGATCGTCGGCATCGGCCCCAGCAAGTTCCGCGATGAGCTGCTGCAATTGCAGGCCCAGGGCGTGGTGACCGAAGAGGTCGTCGAAGGCTTTGGCGAGCCCCACAACGATATGCTGGCCGCCCTGTCCGGCTACGGGGCGCTGGGTCTGATTAGTATCCTGACGCTCTACTTGCTGCCGGCGGCCATTTTCTTCCGGCGGCTGGCCAGCGATGACCGGGTGATCCGCGTGGGCGCGCAACTGGGCTTGTTGTTCTGCCTGGGCTATTGCGCCTTCAGCCTGACCGAGATGATGTTCCGCAATATGCGCAGCGTGCCCAACTATTCGCTCATCGTCGTGACCTTGATCGCGTTGACGACGCCTCGCGGGCCGCGCCCGGCCGCGGCTGTCGCGCCGCGCTGAATAGCGGCGCGGGCGATTGGCGGGGCAGGCCCCGCCACGCAGGCTTTTTCCGAACGCAAGACGCTACCGTCTTGCGTTTTTTTTATGGGCGTTGCGCTAGATCAAGCTTGCAGCTTCGACTTGGTGAAAACCCTGCTGTGCCCCCGTATCCTGACGGAACGCAATATATAAACCGTCACATTCTGCCGCTAATGGTTTCACGCGAGCGAATGGCACATAAAGGGATAGCCTGTGAAAAATTCCAGCCTGCGCAGGGAACTGCTGTGGTTCGTGTTCGCCATCGGCGTCGCCGTCCTGGTCCTGGGCGCCTGGGATGCCTGGCAGCGCCGCGTCGAGATGGTGGCCGAGCGCAAGACCGAATTGCGGCACGTCCTGGACCTTGCCGCCGGCATCCTGCGCAACGGCAAGCAGAGCGTCAGCGAGGGCGTGCCGCTGGCCGACGCCAAGCGCAACGTAGCGCGGCGGCTGGCGCAGCTGCGCTACGGGGCGGACGGCTATGTGGGCGTCTTCGGCGACGACTACGCCTTGCTGGTCCATCCCGACGCCAAGCTCGTGGGCACGAATGTGCGCGCCATCAAGGACGTCGATGGCCTGCCGATTTTTGAAAACCTGTATGCCCAGGGCAAGGCGGGCGGAGGCTATGTGGAGTACCGGTTTCCGCGGCCGGGAGAGACCGAGGCCTTGCCGAAGATCACTTACGCCGCCTATGACGCCGAATGGGGGTGGCTGATCTTCACGGGCCTGTACGTGGATGACGTGGATGCGGTGTTCCACGGCACGTTGTGGCGCCAGGGCGCCGTGACGCTGGGGTTGCTGGCGCTGGTGCTGATCGCCGCACTGCGCTTTTTCCGCACGCATGTCATCGGTCCGCTGGACGAGGCGGTGGCGCTGTGCGAACGCGTCGCCAATGGCGACCTGTCCAGCATCGTGCCGCGCCGTCATCGCGGCGAGATCGGCCGCTTGTTCGACGCAATGGCGCGAATGCAGGAACGCCTGGACGCGGCCGTGCGCAGCATCGTGCAGTCCACCGGCTCCATCGCGGCGGCGTCGCGCCAGATCGCGGCGGGCAGCATGGACTTGTCGGACCGCACCGAGAAGCAGGCCGCGGCGCTGGAGCAGACCGCGGCCAGCGTGGAAGAGATTACCGCCACGGCCAAGCAAAGCGCCGACCACGTGCGCGAAGTCAGTTCGTTGGCGGGGCAGGCGGCGCAGCTGGCGCGCCAGGGTAGCGAAGAGACCCAGCACGCCATTGACGCCATGCGCGAAATTTCGCACAGCTCACAGCGCATCGACGAGATCATCAGCGTGATCGACGGTATCGCATTCCAGACGAATATCCTGGCGCTGAACGCCGCGGTGGAAGCGGCGCGGGCGGGCGAGCAGGGCCGCGGCTTTGCCGTCGTGGCGGGCGAAGTCAGGGCGTTGGCGCAGCGGTCGGCCACGGCTGCCAAGGAAATCAAGGGCTTGATCGAAACCTCGTCCGAGTCGGTCGCGCGCGGCAGCCAGCGCGTCGAGCAGGCTAGCGCCACGATGGGCAGCGTGCTGGAATCGGCCGCCACCAGCGCGCCGCTGATGGGCGAGATCGCCACGGCATCGGCGGAACAGAGCGTGGGCATCGAGCAGATCAATCAGGCCGTGGCGCACCTGGATAGCGTGACGCAGCAGAACGCCGCGCTGGTCGAGGAGTTCGCCGCGTCGGCGGCCACCCTGCACGAGCAGGCCGACGACCTGGCCCACGCGGTGTCCATCTTCAAGCTGTCTGCAGCCGGTTAGGCGAGCCCTGCACCGCGCTCATGGCGCGCTGCAGCCGGGGGCTGAGTTCACGGCTGGCAGGCATCATGGGCATGCGTAGTTCGTCAGCGATCAGCCCTTGCAGGGACAGGGCGCGCTTGAGCGGGGCGGGGTTGGGTTCCGCGAACAGCAGGCGGATCAGGCCGCGCAAGGGTTCGAACAATTCGCGCGCGGCTTCGGCGTGGCCGTCGCGCGCCAGCTGCATGACTTCGACGAAGCGCTCGGGGTACAGGTGCGCCGCGGCCGGAATGGCGCCGCGGCCGCCGGCCAGCCAATGGTCCAGCAGCGACAGGTCTTCGCCGCACAACGCGTCCAGCTTGCCGCGTGCGTTCAGGGTCGCCAGCACCGACGGGTTGCATTCCTTGACGGCCGTGAAGTTGGGCAGCAGCGCCAGCGTCTCCATGGTTTCGACAGTCATGGTGACGCCGGTCCGCTTGGGGATGTTGTAGAGGATGATGGGACGTTCCGTGGCCCAGGCGATCTGCCGGTAGTGCCACAGGATGCCCGGCTGCGACGGCCCCAGGTAGTAGGGCGGCGGCACCAGATAGCCGTCGGGCGCGTACTTGTCCAGGCGGCGGATGGCAGTGGCCACGCCGCGCGTATCGACGCCGCCCGCGCCGAACACCAGCGGCAACGCATGCGGATCGCTGGCGATGGCCTCGATCATGTCGATCTTCTCCGACAGGCTCAGCAGATTGCCTTCGCCGGTGGATCCGAACAGGACCAGGCCCGAGATGCCGGCGTTGCGGTAGTAGCGGGCCAGCGCCTGCGCGGCGTCCAGGTCCACATAACCGCCACGCAGCGGCGTGACCATCGGCAACCAGATACCGTCGAAAACCGTTTTGGCTGGCATGTCCATGGCTTATTGCACCGTGATCGCAGAGGCGGGGCGCACCGCGCCGAATTCCGCTTGCGGCAGGCCGCGCATGACGGCGTGCATCAAGGCGTCAAGTTCGCCCCGGGCGCATTGCAGCTGCAAGACGCTCTGCGCATGGGCGTGGTCCACCGACAGCAGGTACACGCCGATGCGCTCGCCCAGTTCGCGGTGCAGCGCCAGCCGCACCTTCAACGCATCCAGGGTATCGATCCTGACCGTCAGCGCGACCCTGTCGGAGTGCGGCAAGGGCGCCAAGGGCAGGGAAGTGGCCGGGGAACGATCGGGGGAAATGTGGCTGCGGCGATCCAGTCGGGGAATCATGGCGGTGGGGCGGGGCGGAGCGCTGCAAGGCGCGATCCGCGGTTCCGGTTGGTTGATGACGATTCCACTATAGAAACCGCGCCGTAAATCCTGCCGATAAAAGCGGGCGCGGCGTGTAAAAAACGCGTCAATGCCCGGGTCGCTCAGAATGCCTTGGTCACCGACAGCAGGCCGGTCGCGCGGCCCATGTCGCGCCCGCGCGTGTTGGTGTAGACGGCGCGGTCGGCGTTGGTGTCCAGATAGGCGAGCGAGACCGAGAGGCCTTGGCCGAAGTCTTTGGTCAGCCCCAGCTTCCAGTCGGTGTAGGACCCGTTGTCGACGTTGCGCACGATCTGGCGGCCGACGTGGGCGTTGACGGTCAGGCCCCAGATGCCGGTGTCCACATTGCCGGACAGGTCGAAGTACTGGCTGTACTTGCTGTCGGCGAAGCCGAACAGGTTGGTCAGGGCGAGGGAGTACTTGAACATCACGGGACCATAGCCGATGCCGGCGTACAGCTCGGTGGTGTCGGGGCTGGTGTAGCCGGACGGGTAGTCGCCTGGGTAGTAGTACTGCAAGACGCCCAGGTCGATCGGCACGTTGTCGGTCAGGCTGCCTTTGTAGCCGCCGTAGAAGTCCATTTCCACGGGCGCGGACACCTCGCTGTTGGTGTCGCCGAGCCAGCTGATGCTGGAGTTCCAATTGCCCAGGTAGAAGCCGCTGGCATGCGTCAGGTCGAAGCCGCCCTGCACGGCGGGCTGGTTGTTCGACTGCATCAGGCCGCGGTAGCGGTATTGGCTGGCCAGCGTGACGTTGGCCGTCAGGTTGAAATCGGAAGCGGCGGGGGCTTCGGCTGCGGCAGGCGCGTCGTTGGCGTGCGCGGTGGCGCAGAGGGTCAGCAGGGCGAGCGCGGCCAGGGTATTGCGGGACATGGGATGCTCCGGATGTTGAACGGGACCGCAACAATAGGAGGATCGGCATAAAGCGCGAGACAAGACTCGCGCTGTCCGCATAAAGGGCGCATAAAGGGTGCGCCGGTATCGCAAGGATGGCGCGGGCTTCAGCCCGCGAAGCGGTAGCCCACGCCGATTTCGGTCAGCAGATAGACGGGCTGGGCGGGATCGGCTTCCAGCTTCTGGCGCAGATGGCCCATGTAGATCCGCAGGTAATGGTTGCTTTCCACATGGGACGGGCCCCAGACCTCGCGCAGCAGTTCGCGATGCGTCATGACCTTGCCCCGGTGCGCCAGCAACGCGGCCAGCAGGCGGTATTCCATGGCCGTCAGGTGCACGTGCTGGCCAGCGCGTTCGACGACGCGCTTGGAGAAGTCGACGCGCACCTCGCCGAAGGCGATTTCGGCCGCGTTGCCCGCGCCGCCCCGCGCATGGCGGCGCAGCAGCACGCGCAGCCGCGCGAGCAGCTCGCTGACCCCGAAAGGCTTGGTCAGGTAGTCGTCGGCGCCGGCATCCAGCGCGGCCACCTTGTCGGCCTCGGCGCTGCGGGCGGACAGCACCAGCACGGGCACTTCGGTCCAGCCGCGCAGTTCGCGGATCAGAGTCATGCCGTCTTCGTCGGGCAGGCCAAGGTCCAGCACGATGGCGTCGGGCTGGCGGGTGCCGGCCTCGATCAGGCCGCGGCGGACGGTGTCGGCCTCGTGCACGGTGCACCCTTCGCTTTCCAACGCCTGGCGGACGAAGCGCCGGATGTTGGCGTCGTCTTCAATGATCAGGACGGTAGGCTGGTAGTCGAACATGCGGATGGCCGGTCAAAAGGTTTCGGGTTGGATCGCGGGCGGCGTGCCCAGCGGCAGGCTGAAGACGAATTGCGCGCCGGAGGCAAGCCCCGGCGTGTGTTCGACCCAGATGCGGCCATGGTGGGCCGAGATGATCGCTTCGCACACCGCCAGGCCCAGGCCGACGCCGGGCGTGGCGGATTCGCGCTCGCCGCGCGTGAATTTTTCGAAGATGCGGCGCTCGGCGCCCGGGACGACGCCGGGGCCGTTGTCGCTGACGGCCACGCGGAGTTCGTCTTCGTGCACCGCGGCGTGGATGCGCAGCGTGCTGCCCGCCGGCGTGTACTTGGCGGCGTTTTCAAGCAGGTTGCACAGCACGCGTTCGATCAGCACGCCGTCGCACTCCACCAGCGGCAGCTGCGACAGGCTGGCCACGGCGACGCGATGGCCAGCCAGGGGCTCGCGCATGGCGGCCAGCGACGCGCCGACCAGTTCTTCGATGGACTGCCATTCCAGCCGCAGCGGCGTGTCGCGGCTTTGCAGGCGGGCCATGTCCAGCAGGTTGACGACCAGCGCGTGCATGCGCTGCGCCTGGTCGCGCATGGCGCGGACGGTGTCCTGCACGTCGGGGGGCAGCGTCGCCTGCTGGCGGGTCAGGGTGTCGGTCATGCCGATCAGGCTGGTCAGCGGCGTGCGCAGGTCGTGGGACACGGCGGCCAGCAGCGAATTGCGCAACCGCTCCGATTCCATGCTGACCAGCGCTTGCTGCGCGACTTCCACGTAATGCAGCCGCTCCAGCGCGATGGCGATCAGGGTCGCGTAGGCCTCGATCTGGCGTCGCGAGTCAGGATGCGTGAATAAGCTGCGGCGGGGCGCGGCCAGGGCCAGCACGCCGCGCGTGCGCATGGGCGCCTTCAGCGGCAGGTACAGCAGGTCGCTGTTTGAGAGCGTGGCGGTGCCGGCGCCCGCAGGCTGGCCGTGGTCATAGACCCATTGGGCCAGCGCCGATTCCAGCGGCGGCATGTCGTCGGCGGCGGGCGAGGCCAGCTTCAGACGGTCGTCCAGGCCCAGGATGTACAACGCGCAGCGCGAGCCGAAGGTGGCGTGGACGAAGGCGCCGGCGGACGCCACGATCTGTTCGGGCAGCAACGCCGACGACAGTTCCCGCGCGAATTCGTACAGGCTGCGCGCGTCGGCCTCGCGCTTGACCGAGACCTGCGCTTGCAGGCGCAGTCCGGCCGTCAATTGCCCGATCAGCAGGCCCACGGACAGCAGCACGCCGAAGGTCAGCAGGTACTGCACGTCCGATACCGCGAACGAGGCCAGCGGCTGCACGAAGAAGAAATCGAACAGTCCCACGCTGACGACCGAGGCCAGCGCCGCGGGGCCGCGCCCGTGGCGCAGCGCCACGCCCATCACTGCCAGCAGGAACAGCATGACGATGTTGGTCTGGTGCAGCACGGGAAACGCCAGCATCGACAGCCCGGCGGCAGCGGCGCAATAGCACAGCGCCCAGGCGTAGCCGGCCAGCGGGCGGCCGTTGCGGTCGTCGGCGCTTTGGCCGGCGCGGCGCCCCAGCGTGAGCGGGTCGCGGCCGGGGGCGGCGCTGGCGGGCAGGGGCGGCGCGCCCAGCCGGATGATGTCGATCTCGGGGCAACCGGCCGCCAGCATGTCGGCGAAGCTATGCCGGCGCCATAGCCAACCCGGCGTCAGGGCGGCCGTCAGCAGCGCCGACACCGACAGCCGCAGGCGTTGCAGGCCCGTGGCGCGCGTGCGGCCGACGATGGCTTTCGTGATGTTGTGCCGGCGCACGTAGCGCACTACGGCATCGACCATGTCGCCGCCCGCCAGCGTTTCGGTGCGCGCGCCCAGCGAATCCGCCAGGGCCAGGCTGCGCTGCATGCGGTCCTGCTCGGCTTGCGGCGTGGGCGCCGCGCGCGGGGTGTCGATGGTGACGACATGCAGATCGCATTCCAGCTGCTGGCTCAGCCGGTGCGCGCTGCGGATGACGTATTCGGCATCGATGTCGGGGCCGATGCAGGCGACCACGGCTTCGCGGGTGCGCCAGACGGGCTCGATGGCGCGGTCGCGCCGGTAGGCCTGGACATCGTCGTCGACGTGGTCGGCGGTGCGGCGCAACGCCAGTTCGCGCAAGGCGATCAAGTTGCCTTTGCGGAAGAAGTTGCGAGTGGCGTGCCGGGCCTGGTCGGGCAGGTAGACCTTGCCTTCTTTTAACCGCCGCAGCAGTTCGTCGGCCGACAGATCCACCAGGATGACTTCATCGGCCGCGTCGAAGACCTCGTCGGGCACGGTTTCCCAGACGCGCACGCCGGTGATGCTGCTGACGGCTTCGTTCAGGCTGTCCAGATGCTGCACGTTCAGCGTGGTCCAGACGTCGATGCCGGCCGACAGCAATTCCTGGATGTCCTGCCAGCGCTTGGCGTGGCGAGAGCCGGGCGCATTGGAGTGCGCCAGTTCGTCCACCAGCACCAGGCCGGGCCGGGCCGCCAGCGCGCCGTCCAGGTCGAATTCTCTGAGGACATGGCCGCGGTAGGCCACTTCCTTCAGCGGCAGGACCGCCAGGCCTTCCAGCAGGCCGGCGGTTTCGCGGCGGCCATGGGTTTCGACGATGCCGGCCAGCACGCTGACCCCTTGCGCGGCCTGCGCCCGGGCCGCGACCAGCATGGCGTAGGTCTTGCCCACGCCGGCCGACGATCCGAAGTACACGCGCAGCTTGCCACGCACCGCCTGGCGCGCGGCGTCGTCCAAGGTCTTCAAGAGCGCGTCGGGGTCGGGACGCTCGCCAGCAATGTCAGCCATGAACGCGCAAGGAAGGGGTGGGAAAGGCTGGCAATACTATACGCTGCGCCATCAACGCGCCGTGCCCAATTGGTCCAGCGCCAGGTTCAGCATCAGCACATTGACGACGGGGTCGCCCAGTACGCCCAGCCAGGGCTTTTCGGTATTGGCCTGGATCAGGGCGTCGACCTGTTCGCGCGGCAGGTGCCGGGCGCGGGCCACCCGCGCCGCCTGGTAGCGGGCGGCGGCCGGGCTGATGTGCGGATCCAGCCCGCTGCCGGACGCCGTGATCAGGTCCACCGGCACCGGCGTGGGGTTTTCCGGATCGGCCGCTTTCAGGGCCGCGATGCGGGCCTGGATGGCTTCGGCAAGCGCCGGGTTGCGCGGGCCCAGGTTCGATCCGCCCGAGGCGGCTGCGTTGTACGGCATCGGCGCGGTGGCCGAGGGGCGGCTCCAGAAGTACTGCGGCGATGTGAACGACTGGCCGATCAGTTCCGAACCGACGACCTTGCCGTCCTGCTTGATCAGCGAGCCGGCTGCCTCGTGCGGGAACACGGCGGCGGCCACGCCGCGCGTCAGGAAGGGGTAGGCCAGGCCCGTCACCAGCGACAGGGCGGCGAAGACGACCAGCGCGGGCCGCAGGATGCCGCCAGGGCGTGGCAGGGCGGGAACGGATTGCGTTGCGTGTTTCATGATGGATTCCTTTTATTCGGATGGGGCGTCGCGGCCGGGCTTACACCCAGCCCAGCGCGGCCAGCACCATGTCGACCAGCTTGATGCCCACGAACGGCACCAGCAGGCCGCCCAGGCCGTAGACGAGCAGGTTGCGGCGCAGCAGCACCGACGCGCCCAACGGCCGGTAGCGCACGCCTTTGAGCGCCAGCGGGATCAGCACGACGATGATCAGCGCGTTGAAGATCACGGCCGACAGGATGGCCGAGGCCGGCGTGGCCAGGTGCATGATATTCAGCACGTTGAGCTGCGGATAGACCGTGGCGAAGGCGGCGGGGATGATGGCGAAGTACTTGGCCACGTCGTTGGCCACGCTGAAGGTGGTCAGCGCGCCGCGGGTCATCAGCATCTGCTTGCCGATTTCGACGATCTCGATGAGCTTGGTGGGGTTGGAGTCCAGGTCCACCATGTTGCCGGCCTCTTTCGCGGCCTGGGTGCCCGAGTTCATCGCCACCGCCACGTCCGCCTGCGCCAGCGCGGGGGCGTCGTTGGTGCCGTCGCCCGTCATCGCCACCAGCCGGCCTTCTGCCTGATAGGCGCGGATCAGCTTCAGCTTGGCCTCGGGCGTGGCTTCGGCCAAGAAGTCGTCCACGCCGGCTTCGGCCGCGATGGTGGCCGCTGTCAGCTTGTTGTCGCCCGTGATCATCACGGTTTTGATGCCCATGCGGCGCAACTCGGCGAATCGCGACTGGATGCCGGGTTTGACGATGTCTTTGAGTTCCACGACGCCCAGCGCACGGTTGCCGTCGCTGACCATCAGCGGCGTGCTGCCGCGGCGCGCCACGTCTTCGGCCAGGCGCAAGACCTGCTCGGGCACCGTGGCTTCCTGCGCGGCCAGCCAGGCCTGGATGGCGTCGACCGCGCCCTTGCGGATCAAGCGGTCGCCCAGGTTCACGCCGCTCATGCGCGACTGCGCCGTGAAGGGCACGAATTCGACGCCCGCCATGTGGGGGGCCGGCGCGTGGATCGCCTTGTCGGCCAGGGCCACGATGCTGCGACCTTCCGGCGTCTCGTCGGCCAGCGAGGCCAGGCGGGCGGCGTCGGCCAGTTCGCGCGGCGACACGCCCGGCGCGGGCAGGAAGGTGGACGCCTGGCGATTGCCGAAGGTGATGGTGCCGGTCTTGTCCAGCAGCAGCACGTCGACGTCGCCCGCGGCTTCCACCGCGCGGCCTGACGTGGCGATGACGTTGGCGCTCATCATGCGGCTCATGCCCGCCACGCCGATGGCCGACAGCAAGCCGCCGATGGTGGTGGGGATCAGGCAGACCAGCAGCGCCACCAGCACGGTCACGGTGACCGCCGCGCCGCCGCCGGCCGCGTTGACCGCGTAGATCGAGAACGGCATCAGGGTCACGACCACCAGCAGGAACACCACGGTCAGCCCGACCAGCAGGATGGTCAGCGCCAGTTCGTTCGGCGTCTTCTGGCGCTTGGCGCCTTCCACCATGGCGATCATGCGGTCCAGGAAGCTCTCGCCGGGGTCGGCCGCGATACGCACGAAGATCCAGTCGGACAGCACGCGCGTGCCGCCCGTGACCGACGAGAAGTCGCCGCCGGATTCGCGGATGACGGGCGCGGATTCGCCGGTGATGGCGCTTTCGTCGACCGAGGCGACGCCTGCGATCACCTGGCCGTCGCCGGGGATGGTCTCGCCGGCTTCGACCAGCACCACCTCGTCGCGGCGCAGCAGGCCAGAGGGCTGGCTGACGCCTTGCGCGCGCCATTGTCCGGGCTGCGCGTCGCGGATGTCCGCCTCGCGGAAATTCTTCAAGAGGCGGGCGTTGATGGTGGTGCGCAGGCCGCGCAACGTCGCCGCCTGCTGCTTGCCGCGGCCTTCAGCCAAGGCTTCGGCGAAGTTGGCGAACAGCACTGTGAACCACAGCCATACGGAGATGGCCAGGATGAAGCCCGCGGGGGCTTCGGCCTGGCCTCGCAGGGCCATGACCCACAGCAGCGTCGTCAGGATGCTGCCGACGTACACGACGAACATCACGGGGTTTTTCAGCTGTGCGGCGGGCGAGAGCTTGCGCAGGCTGTCCAGCACGGCGGGCCCCACGAGCGAGCGCGACCACATGCCGAAAGGACGGTCCTGGGAGGCGGCCGCGGGCGTGCGGGCGGCACCGCCGCCTGCGCTGGTTGTTGGCATTTCAATCTTGGCCATTTTCTTTCCTAGCCTGTTGCGTTCAAGGTTGCAGGTGTTCCGCGACCGGGCCCAAGGCCAGCGCGGGCACATATGTCAGGGCGCCCACCAGCAGCACGGCGCCGATCAGCAGCACCACGAAGAGGGGGCCGGTCGTGGGCATGCTGCCGGGGCCGGCGGGCAGCCGGCGCTTGGCCGCAAGCGAGCCGGCCATCGCCAGCACGGCGACGATCACGGCGAAGCGGCCGAACCACATGGCGATGCCCAGCAATACGTTGTAGAAGGGCGTATTGGCGGACAGCCCGGCGAACGCGCTGCCGTTGTTGTTGGCCGCGGACGACAGCGCGTAGAGGATTTCCGAGAAGCCATGGATCGCGGGGTTCAGCACGCCCGCCTGGCCGGCCGAGACGGAAACGGCCAGCGCGGTCCCGCCCAGCACCAGCAGCGGCGTGGCCAGGATGACGATGGACACCATCTTCATGTCGTAGGCCTCGATCTTCTTGCCCAGGTATTCCGGGGTGCGGCCGATCATCAGGCCGGCGATGAAGACCCCCAGGATGGCGAAGGCCAGCATCCCGTACAGGCCGGAGCCCACGCCGCCATAGACGACTTCGCCCAACTGCATCAGCAGCATCGGCGACAGCCCGCCCATGGCGGTCAGGGAATCGTGCATGCCGTTGACCGCGCCGCAGGACGCGGCCGTGGTGATGACGGCGAAGAGCGACGTCGCGGCGATGCCGAAGCGCGTTTCCTTGCCCTCCATGTTGCCGCCTGGCGAGAACGCGGTCATGGCGCTGTCGGCGCCGGCTTGCGCGGCCATGGGGTTGGGCTGCTGCTCGAAGTACGCGATGCTCAGCGCGAAGACGGCGAACAGCACGGTCATCGCCGCCAGGATCGCGATGCCCTGGCGCCGGCTGCCCACCATCTCGCCGAACGTGAAGCACAGCGCGGCGGGAATCGCCAGGATGGCCAGCATCTCCAGGAAGTTCGCCAGCGGCGTCGCGTTCTCGAACGGATGCGCCGAGTTGGCGTTGAAGAAGCCCCCGCCATTGGTGCCCAGCAGCTTGATGGCTTCTTGCGAGGCGACCGGGCCCATGGCCAGCGTCTGCGTCGACGTGACGGCGGGGTCGGTCACGGGCTGGCCTTGGGCATCCAGCACCGGTTGGCCTTGGGCGTCCACGCGCGGCTGGTCGTAGTGCAGGGCTTCTACCGTCTGCACGTCCTGGTAGGGGCTGAAGTTCTGGATCACGCCCTGGCTGACAAGCGCCAGCGCCAGCACGAAGGACAGGGGCAGCAGCACGTACAGCGTGCAGCGGACCATGTCGGCCCAGAAGTTGCCGACGGTGGCGGAACAGTGGCGCGCCAGGCCGCGGATCAGCGCGAACAGCACGGCGATGCCGGTGGCGGCCGACAGGAAGTTCTGCACCGTCAGCGCCAGCATCTGCGTCAGGTAGCTCATCGTGGCTTCACCGCCATAGCCTTGCCAGTTCGTATTGCTGACAAAGCTGATGGCGGTATTGAAGGCGGAGTCCGGTGTCACGGCGCCCATGGCGGCCGGGTTCAGCGGCAGCATGCCCTGGACGCGCTGCAGGCCGTAGACGACCACGATGCCGAGGATGTTGAAGGCCAGCACGGCCAGGGCGTAGCGCTTCCAACCCATCTCGGCCTGCGGGTCGATGCCCGCCAGCCGGTAGATGCCGCGCTCAAGCGGGCGGCCCCAGGCGGTCAGCCGGGATTGCCCGTTTTCCATGGCGATGCGGATGTAGCGCCCGAGCAGGGGCGCGATCGCAAGCAGGACGGCCAGGTACAGGACCAGCAATCCGACGAATTCGGCGGTCATCAGAATTTCTCCGGTTTGAACAGGGCGACCAGCAGGTACACGAACAGCAGGGCGGCGGTCAGGCCGCTGACCCAATAGAGCCAGTTCATGACGACTCTCCGGTAGACAGGGCTTCGCAGAATCGCAGCAGGGCGGCAGTCAGCCCGGCCATGACGGCGAAGACGGCGATATAGATGGCATCCACGTTTTTCCTCCCGGGAGCGCGGCTCCCTTCGAACGACGGGCCTGCGCGGCAAAAGCGGATGCGCGCCGGGCAGGCCAGGTGACCAATCAGGACACCGGCAGGTTACGGAGCAGGGGGTAAAAACGGGATATAGGTTGGGGAGGGGGGTGTAAACAAAAAATAAATGTGGGCCCCCCACGCTGCGCTCGCTTTGCGAGCTTGCTGCCCCCCGAGGGGGCTGCGCCGCCTTGGGAGCGGCCCGGCGGCGGCGCGGCTATTTTTCTGGTGTCTGGGGCGTTCTTCTTAAGGCTGTGCGGTTCTTTTTGTACGCCTGGCTATACCTAAAGGTTCTGTGGCTTTCTTCTGCGCGCCGGGCTTGCTGAGGGGCAGCTTCGGGTGTTGGTCCGATTGCGCGCCGCGCCCGATTCCGGGCATGCTGCGGTGGCGATCGTCATATTCCGGGATGGGCGGGATTTCTGAATTTGGCTCAATTCGTGCGTTTTCGCCAAAAAATCCCAATATTTAGAACTTTGCGGTCAAATTGCACTGCTTCGGTGCACGGAATATGTAAATGAATGCTCCGTCTTAGGGCATTCCCCTAGTGTGGCATTCCCGCACTTGGTGCAGAATCTCTTCCCATGCAGGTGAGGAGACAAAGCCCTGCATGGGCAAATACCGGCGGCACCGGTACATAAAAAAAGTAAAGCAGTACTCAAAAAAAGCAAAACGCACAACGGCTGGCACCAGGCAGTGCCAGCCGTTGTCGCATAAAAAGCCTGGATTTCATCCACACGGGCTTTTCAGACGCAGCGTTTCGCGCTATCCAGGTAGGGTCTCTACATCCTAGCTATGCCCGAACCCCGCGCTTTGACCTCTCCGCCCGCGTCCACTCCCTCTGCGTCCCCCCCGTATTGGCGCCGCAACTTGCGGTTGATCCTGTTGCTGCTGGCCGTCTGGGCGGCGCTGACCTTCGTTCCCGCCTTTTTCGCCCGCAGCCTGACCTTTGATTTCATCGGCTGGCCGTTCGCCTTCTGGATGGCGGCCTACGGCGCGCCGCTGGCTTACCTGATCATCATCGGCGTGTACGCCCGGGTCATGAACCAGGCCGACGAGCACGCCGAGGCGGAAGCCGCCGGAGAGGACCGCTGATGCCGTTTTTCAGCGGAGACACCCCCCAGCAGTTCCGGATCCGCCTGCGCCGCATCTACGTGCTGTACACGGCGGGCTTCGCGCTGATGATCCTGCTGATGGCGCTGGCCGAGATCCTGGGGATGCCGCGTAACTGGATCGGCTATGTCTTCCTGCTGGTCACGGTGAGCCTCTACGCCGGCATCGGCATCGTGTGCCGCACGTCGGACCAGGTCGAATACTACGTGGCCGGACGGCGCGTGCCCGCCATCTACAACGGCATGGCCACGGCGGCGGACTGGATGTCGGTGGCGTCGTTCATCGGGGTCGCGGGCACGCTGTACCTGACCGGCTACGGCGGGCTGGCCTACATCATGGGATGGACGGGCGGCTATGTGCTGGTGGCGATGCTGCTGGCCCCCTACCTGCGCCGCTTCGGGCAGTACACCATCCCCGACTTCATGGGCGCGCGCTACGGCGGCAACATGCCGCGCATGGCGGGCGTGGCCTGCGCCATCCTGTGCTCGTTCACCTACCTGGTGGCCCAGATCTACGGCGTGGGCATCATCACCACGCGCATGACCGGCATTTCGTTCGAACTGGGCATTTTCGTGGCGCTGGGCGGCATGCTGGTCTGTTCGTTCCTGGGCGGCATGCGCGCCGTGACATGGACGCAGGTGGGGCAGTACATCATCCTTGTCATCGCCTATCTGGTGCCGGTGGTGTGGCTGTCGATCAAGCACACCAACATGCCCGTGCCGCAATTGTCGGCCGGCGTGGTGCTGCAGCAGGTGACCGAAAAAGAGATCTACCTGCAGAACGACCCTTCCGAAATCGAAGTGCGCCGGCTGTGGCAGCAGCACGCCGACCAGATGGCGCAACGCGTGCAGGCCTTGCCCGAATCCTGGACGCTGGAAAAAGACAAGCTGCGCAGCCGCCTGGCCCAACTGAACACCACTGACGCGCCGATGGTCGAGATCCGTTCCGCCGAACGGGAATTGGCCGCCTACCCGGCCAGCGTAGAGGATGCGCGCGTGGTCTGGTCGCAAGCCCGCGCGACTTTCGAGGCGCGGGCGGCCCCGCCCACCCCGCATGCGGAGCCGTTCCCCGCCAAAGACCCGGAAGAGCGGCGCAACATGCGCATCAATTTCCTGGCGCTGGTGCTGTGCCTGATGCTGGGGACGGCGGGGATGCCGCATATCCTGATGCGCTCATACACCACGCCCTCGGTGATCGAGGCGCGCAAATCCGTGTGCTGGTCGCTGCTGTTCATCCTGTTGCTGTATTTCATGGCGCCCGCGCTGGCCCTGCTGGTCAAGTACGAGGTCTATACGCAGGTGGTCGGCTCGAATTTCCTGAGCCTGCCCAACTGGGTGCATGCCTGGAGCGCGGTGGACGCCAATCTGCTGGACGTCACCGACATCAACCGCGACGGGGTCGTGCAATTAAGCGAAATCAGCATGGGGGCCGATGTGGTGGTGCTGGCCATGCCCGAGATCGGGGGGCTGCCCTATGTGATTTCAGGGCTGGTGGCGGCCGGCGGGCTGGCGGCCGCGCTGTCCACCGCCGACGGCTTGCTGTTGACCTTGTCCAATTCGCTGTCGCACGACATGTGGTACCGGATGGTGTCGCCGCGCATGTCGGCCGCGCGCCGGGTGATGGTGTCGAAAATCCTGTTGCTGGTGGTGGCGTTCGGCGCGGCCTGGGTGGCCGCGCGCAAGCCTGCCGATATTCTCTTCATGGTGTCCGCGGCATTCTCGTTCGCGGCGTCGTCCTTCTTTCCAGCACTGGTCATGGGGGTGTTCTGGCGGCGCGCCAACAAATGGGGCGCCACCCTGGGCATGGCCGCGGGCCTGGCCGTGACCTTCGCGTACATGACGCACACGCATCCGTGGCTGCGCGAATGGGTGCTGGGCATTTCCCGCACGCAGCCGGTGGACCTGTGGTGGGGCATCCAGCCGATCGCGGCGGGCATCTTCGGCGCGCCCGTGGCCTTCCTGACCATCATCGTGGTGTCGTTGCTGACGCCGCCGCCCGACCGGGCGACGCTGGCGCTGGTGGACTATCTGCGCCATCCGGCCGCGCCCCGGCCGCCGGCTGAAAACGCCTAAGGCGTTCCGCAGGCGTCGGCTTTGCGGTTTTCCGGATCGGTGCAGGCGGCCCACGTCGCGCCGGGCACGGCTTGCAGCAAGGTATAAGTCTGGCCGGGCGCCCATAGCCATTGCACGCCGCCTGGCGTCTTGCCGGCGGCGTCCCAGATGCGCTGCTTCTGCGCGGCGGTCAAAGCGAACTGGCCGCCATTGCCGCTGTTGCCTTTGGCCAGCACCTGGGCGGGGTCGCGCTTGGCGGCGTAGATGTCGCCGCCGCCATTGCCGCTGCCGGCGGGCGTGGGCCGCACGATGGCCCAGTCATAGTGGTACGAATCCAGCGCGGGCGGCTTCCAGGCCGGGCCCGGCAACACCAGCACGGCGTACTCGCTTTGAATCTCGCGATAGGGCAGCCCCAGCGCAGGGCCGTCTTCGGCCCACCCGACGTGTGGACGCAGATAGCGCTGCATCGTGCGGCCCTGGCCGTCATAGGCCACGACCTGCGACGCCTCGCCGGATTTCTCCTGATAGGCGATGACGCGCAGCAACCGGCCCGCCGCGTCATGCACGTAACGGGTCATCGGTTGAGAGGGGGCGGCGCAATCGTTGGCGCCCAGTTCGGCCAGCCAACCGTGCTCGTCATAGCGCAGGCAGTAGCGTACCGGCGGGTTCGGGCGGCCGTCGGCCCCGCGGTAGCGCTCCTCGAAACCGGTCAACCGCTCACCCTCGCCATAGTAGTAGCGGGTCTCCGCGTCGGGTGACGGCAGGGCGGCCTTGCCGGATTTACGGGCCGCATCCACGGCGTTGGCGCCGTAGCGCGCGATGCCGCACAGATGCCGGCGCCCGTCGGCGCCGGTTTCGAAGCGCAGCATCGCGACGCCGATGCGCGCGTTCGGCGCGGCGGCGTACACCGACCAGTCCACGCGTTCGGCCCAGATCACAGGCGTGGCGCGCGCGCCGGTCTCCACCGAGACGGCGGGCTGCCATGACTGGATGCGCGAGCCGTCCAGCGCCAGCAGGGTGTTGGTGCCTTCCAGCGAGATGTCCGCCACCAGGGTCTGGCGCTGCGCGGACGCCGCCAGGGGCTCGCACAGCGCGTTGGCCAGTCCGGGCGCCATCGACAGGGCCGTCAGCGCAAGCAGGCGCAGGGCGGATTCAACGCGCGGCATTGTGCAGGTAGACGATAAGCCCCCAGAGTTCGCTGCTGACGCCGCCCAGGCGCAGCGCGCCGGCGTGCGTGTCCATCAGCAGGAACGGGTAGGCGTTGCGTTCCAGCTTGCCGGGGGGCGGCAGCCGGTACGGCGTGAAATGCTTGTCCGACAGCAGATAGGTATTGGTCATGTCGCCCACATCCACATGCAGGTACCAGACGGTCAGGTCCGGCGACCTTCAGCGCCGGGTCCGTTTCCGGGTACAGGCCGCCCTGGCCGGCGGGGATGCCGCTGTCCAGCACGCCCAGGAACACCGCGCGCGGGCCGGCTTGCGGGAAATAGGCGCCGTCGTCGCCGCGCCGCGCGAAGCTTTGGCGGATGAATACAGCCCCGCGCGAACCGGGCACCACGGTGCGGGCGAACATCGCGTCCAGCTCGGCCTCGGACAGCGGGCGCCGCGAGGCGGACAAGCGGTCCAGGTCCTGCTTGAAATCCGTCAGCCAGGTCCGGTAGCGCGCAAGTTCCGCGGCCCGGTTGAACCCGTCTGCCCAGGCGGTGCCGGCCGGCAGCAAGCCCAGGCCGCCTATGCCCAACCATGCCGCGCACAACCCGGCCGTCAGCCTGCGGCGGATCCGGGATGCAGCCGGCGGTTCGGCGCGGGGGGTCAATGCGAGACGGATTTCGAAAACACGTTCATCACCACCACGCCGGCGATGATGAGGCCGATACCGATCAGCGCGGGCGTGTCCAGGTGCTGCTTGAACAGCACCGCGCCCACGATCGAGATCAGCACGATGCCCACGCCGGACCAGATGGCATAGGCGATGCCCACCGGGATCTCGCGCAGCGTCAGCGACAGGAAATAGAACGAGATCAGGTAGCCGGTCACGGTGATAAGCGAGGGAACCAGGCGGGTGAAGCCTTCGGAGCCCTTCAGGGCGCTGGTGGCGAAGATCTCGGCGATGATCGCCACGCCCAGGTAGAGCCATTTCATTTGCGCATTCCTTCGGATTGCCGCAGCAGCACCAGCAGCGCGCCCGCGCCGCCTTCGCGTTCAGGCGCCTCGGAAAACGCCAGGACTTCGTTCTTCTGCACCAGCCAGGTGCGCGCCTTGTCCTTCAGCACCGGCTCCAGCCCTTGGGAGCCATAGCCTTTACCGTGCACGACGCGCACGCAGCGGATGCCGTGTTCCTGGCATTCGTCCAGGAAAGACAGCAGCGCGTGGCGGGCCTGTTCGACGCGCAGGCCATGCAGATCCAGTTCCGCGCCCGCGCGCCATTGGCCGCGCCGCAGGTTGCGGGCGGTGTCGGGCGCGGCGTCGCTGCGCACGAAGGCGGTGCCGCCCTCGGACAACAGGTGCGTGATTTCGCCGCCGTCGGACACCCCGCCGTCCGCGCGGGACGGCGCCTCGCCCAGCGCGTTGGCGCGGCGCAGCGCCGGGGCGGGTTCCGCCGCGGGCTTGTGCTCCACCCGGGCGGCCGCCTTGATCGGCGTGACGGACTTCATCGTGCGCTGGAAAGCGGCCATGTCGTCCATGGGGGCGCTTTCTGGCTTCTTCAGCACCGCGACCCGCTTGGCCAGCGCTTCGCGTTCGCGCTCGGCCTGCAGGTCTTTCTTCAGGCGTTTCAGGTCGGCCAGGCCGACCTTACTGCCCCGCATTCTCCAACCACCGTTGGGCGTCCAGGGCAGCCATGCAGCCCGTGCCGGCGCTGGTGATGGCCTGGCGGTAGACGTGGTCCTGGACGTCGCCCGCGGCGAACACGCCGGGGACGGAGGTCATCGTGGCCATGCCGGACAGGCCGCTCTTGGTGACGATGTAGCCGTCCTTCATTTCCAGCTGGCCCTGGAAGATTTCGGTGTTCGGCTGGTGGCCGATGGCGATGAAGGCGCCGGTCACGGCCATGTCTTCGGTGACGCCAGTGTCCACGTGGCGAACGCGCACGCCGGTTACACCGCTGTCGTCGCCCAGCACTTCTTCCAGCGTATGGAACGTCTTCAGCGCCATGTTGCCGTTCTCGACCTTGGCCATCATCTTGTCGACCAGGATCGGTTCGGCGCGGAATTTGTCGCGGCGATGGATCAGCGTGACCTTGCGGCAGATGTTCGACAGGTACAGGGCTTCTTCGACGGCGGTGTTGCCGCCGCCGACCACGACCACGTCCTGGTTGCGGTAGAAGAAGCCGTCGCAGGTGGCGCAGCCGGACACGCCGCGGCCCATGAAGGACTGCTCGGACGGCAGGCCCAGGTACTTGGCGGAAGCGCCGGTGGCGATGATGAGGGCGTCGCAGGTGTAGATCTTGCCGGTGTCGCCCGTCAGGGTGAACGGGCGCTTGGACAAGTCGACCTTCGCGATGTGGTCGAACAGCATCTCGGTGTTGAAGCGTTCAGCGTGCTTCTGGAAGCGCTGCATCAGGTCCGGACCCTGCACGCCATCCGCGTCGGCCGGCCAATTGTCGACATCCGTGGTGGTCATGAGCTGGCCGCCTTGGGCCAGACCTGTAACAAGAACAGGGCTCAGATTGGCGCGTGCCGCATAGACGGCCGCCGTGTAACCGGCAGGGCCGGAACCGAGTATCAAAACTTTAGCGTGCGTAGGCGTGGACATGGGCGGGTATCTTTAGGTTAACGCCCAATTATAATGAGCCGCATGCCGCGTATCTCGACTGCTTCTCCGCGCGCCTCGCGCAACACACGCAACGGGCCTTCGCCGCTACAAACGCGTATTTCCGCGTTGCTGCGCGAGGCCCGCTGGATCCTATTTGCCGCCCTGGCGGCCTGGCTCACCCTGGTGCTGGCCACCTGGAGCGCGTCCGACCCTGGCTGGTCGCACTCCGTGCCCGGCGACGTCGTGCGCAACCACGGGGGGCGGCTGGGCGCCTATCTGGCGGACATCCTGCTCTATCTCTTCGGCTTCTCGGCCTGGTGGTGGGTCATCCTGCTGCTGCACCGCGTGCGCGCCGGCTACCGCCGACTGGCCAGCCAGCTTAAGGTAACTAATAGTAAGCAGCCGGAAGTGCTGCCGCGCGTCCACTGGGAAGAGGGCATCGGCTTCTTCCTGTTGCTGCTGGGCTCGCTGGGCATGGAAGCCCTGCGCCTGGCCAGCCGCGGCACGCATCTGCCCGGCGCGTCCGAAACCGCCAGCGGCGCAGGCGGCGTCATCGGCCACACGCTGGCCGACCTGATCAGCCGCAGCATCGGCTTCACCGGCAGCACGCTGGCCTTCCTGGTCATGCTGGCCATCGGCCTGAGCCTGTTCTTCTCGTTCTCGTGGCTGGCCGTGGCCGAACGCGTGGGCTCCTGGATGGAGGGCGTCGTCCGCCGCATCCGCAATTCCTACGCCGCCCGCGAAGACCGCAAGGTCGGCCAGGTGGCCAAGGCCGTGCGCACCGAGCAGGTCGAGGCCAAGCAGGAAAAGCTGGTGCACGAGCAGCCGGTGCGGATCGAACCCGCCATTACCGTCGTGCCCAAGTCCGAACGCGTCGAAAAGGAAAAGCAGCAGTCGCTGTTCTTCGCGCCGTCGGGCGGCACCGAGGGCGACCTGCCGGCCATCAGCCTGCTGGACCCGCCGCTGACGAACCAGGAAACGGTCTCGGCCGAGACCATCGAATTCACCTCGCGCCTGATCGAAAAGAAGCTGGCCGACTTCGGCGTGTCCGTCACCGTGGTGGCGGCGCAGGCCGGTCCGGTCATCACGCGCTATGAAATCGAGCCGGCCACCGGCGTGAAGGGCAGCCAGATCGTTAACCTGGCCAAGGACCTGGCGCGCGCGCTCAGCCTGGTCAGCATCCGGGTGGTGGAAACCATCCCCGGCAAGAATTTGATGGGCCTGGAACTGCCCAACCCGCGCCGCCAGATGGTGCGCCTGTCTGAAATCCTGGGCTCGCAGACCTATCACGCCAGCCATTCGGTGGTGACGATGGCGCTGGGCAAGGACATTGCCGGCAACCCGGTCGTGGCCGACCTGGCCAAGATGCCCCACCTGCTGGTGGCGGGCACCACCGGTTCGGGCAAGTCCGTGGGGATCAACGCCATGATCCTGTCCTTGCTGTACAAGGCCGACGCGTCCCATACCCGCTTGATCCTGATCGACCCGAAGATGCTGGAAATGAGCGTCTACGAAGGCATCCCGCACCTGCTGGCCCCGGTCGTCACTGACATGCGCCACGCGGCCAACGCGCTGAACTGGTGCGTGGGCGAAATGGAAAAGCGCTACCGCCTGATGAGCAAGATGGGGGTGCGCAACCTGGCGGGCTACAACACCAAGATCCGCGACGCCATCAAGCGCGAAGAGCCCATCCCGAACCCGTTCTCGCTGACGCCCGATGCGCCCGAGCCGCTGTCGCCGCTGCCCACCATCGTGGTGGTCATCGACGAGCTGGCCGACCTGATGATGGTGGTGGGCAAGAAGATCGAAGAACTGATCGCCCGCCTGGCGCAGAAGGCGCGCGCCGCCGGCATCCACCTGATCCTGGCCACGCAGCGCCCCAGCGTGGACGTCATCACGGGCCTGATCAAGGCCAACATCCCCACGCGCATCGCGTTCCAGGTGTCGTCCAAGATCGACTCTCGCACCATTCTCGACCAGATGGGCGCGGAAACCCTGTTGGGCCAGGGCGACATGCTCTACATGCCGCCGGGCACCGGCTTGCCGGTGCGCGTGCACGGCGCGTTCTGCAGCGACGATGAAGTGCACCGCGTGGTGGAAAGCCTGAAGGCGCAGGGCGAACCGAACTACATCGAAGGCCTGCTGGAAGGCGGGCTTGAGGGCGACAACGGCGAAGGCGCCAGCAGCGTCACCGGCATCGGCGGCGACGCCGAATCCGACCCGATGTACGACCAGGCCTGCGAAGTGGTGCTCAAGCACCGCCGCGCGTCGATCTCGCTGGTGCAGCGCCACCTGCGCATCGGTTACAACCGCGCGGCCCGGTTACTCGAGCAGATGGAGCAATCAGGTATGGTGTCGGCGATGCAATCCAACGGCAACCGGGAAATCCTGGTTCCCGCCGCCGCTGCCGCCCGAGAGGAAGCATGATGAAGACGTTTCGCCGCCTGGCCATCGCCACCGCCCTGACTCTGGCCCCGGCCCTGGTGTTTGCCGCCAGCGCGCAAGAGCAATTGAAGGCCTTTGTCTCGACCGTCACGGCGGCCACCGGTTCGTTCTCGCAATACACGGTGAACACCCAGGGCCGCACACAGCCGGCGCAGACCGGCGTGTTTTCGTTCCAGCGCCCGGGCAAGTTCAAATGGGCGGTGCAAAAGCCCTACGAGCAGCTCGTCATCTCCGACGGCCGCACGGTGTTCCAGTTCGATCCCGACCTGGCCCAGGTGACCGAGCGCAAGGTGGACGCCGCCATCGGCACGTCGCCTGCCGCGATCCTGTTCGGTTCCGGTTCGCTGGAGCAATCGTTCGACGTATCGGCGCTGCCGTCCAAAGATGGCGTGGACTGGCTGCGCGCCAAGCCGCGCACGGCCGACGCCGGGTTTTCGCGCGTGGACATCGGCATGAAGGACAACCTGCCGGTGCGCGTGGAATTGCTGGATTCGTTCGGCCAGACAACCCGCGTGGACCTGTCGGCGATCGCCCCCAATCCCACGTTGGCGGACAAGGAATTCCAGTTCACGGCGCCTAAAGGCGTGGATGTCGTGAAGATGTAAGTGGTGAAGAGGTAAAGAAAATGGCCCGGTGATCCACCGGGCCATTTTCATTCAGGGCTGCCTGTCAAAGACTGCCGATCCAGGGCGCGCCATCAAGGGCGCTTGTATGCCACGCAATCGATCTCGACCTTGGCGTCCACCATCAGGCTGGACTGCACGCAGGCGCGGGCGGGCGGGTTTTCGCCGAAGTATTCCTTGAACACCTTGTTGAACGACGGGAAGTCGCGGGCGTCGTCCAGCCACACGCCGCAGCGCACCACGTGTTCCGGGCCATAGCCGGCTTCTTTCAGGATGGCCAGCAGTTGCTGGATGGCCCTGTGGCATTGGGCGACGGTGCCGCCTTCGATCACTTCGCCGTTTTCCATCGGCACCTGGCCGGACACGTGCAGCCAGCCGTCGGCGGCGACGGCGCGCGCGAACGGCATGTGCGAACCGCCCTGGCCGGTGCCGCCGGCAACGCCGTAGCGGGTGATGCCGTTCTTGTCGGCGGTGGGGGCATTGCTCATGGACAGGCTCCTTATTGGGACGGCGTGGATGCCGGAGAAAGGGGAAGACGCCGCCGCGAAGCTTGCGCGGAGGTCGCCGTTGCGCGGCAGCCAGCGTCCGGCGCGGTCGCCGGTGGGCTGCCCCTGGTGGTACGACAGGGTGCCGTTGACCCAGACGGCTTCGATGCCGGCCGCGGTCTGCACCGGCGCGGCGAAGGTGGCGCGGTCGATGACCGTGTCCGGATTGAACAGCACCAGGTCGGCGTGATAGCCCTCGCGCACCAGGCCGCGGTCGGCCAGGCCGAAGCGGGCGGCGGACAGGCCGGTCATCTTGTGCACGGCCTGGATCAGCGGGAACAGCCCCACATCGCGGCTGTAATGGCCCAACACGCGCGGGAAGGCGCCCCACAGGCGCGGATGCGGCATCGGGTCGTTGGGCAGGCCGTCCGAACCCACCATCGTCAGCGGGTGCGACAGCACGCGGCGCACGTCGTCTTCGTGCATGTTGTGATAGACGGCGCCGGCCGGCTGCAGGCGGCGCGCGGCCTCGAGCAGCGTCACGCCCCAGTCGGCGGCAATAGCGGACAGCTTGCGGCGCGCCGCTTCGGGGTGCGGCACGGACCAGGTGATGTCGATGTCGAATTCGTCGGTGACCTGCTTCAGATCCAGCGTGGACGAACTGGCCGAATACGGATAGCAGTCGCAGCCCACATGCTGCAGGCGGCCCGCGTTCTCAAGCTTGAACAACACTTCCTTCGTGCGGCCCCAGTTGCCGGCGCCGGCGCATTTCAGGTGCGACACCACCACCGGAACGCGGGCGTGCAGGGCGATGTCGAACGCTTCCTGCATGGCTTCCAGGATGGCCGCGAATTCCGAGCGCAGGTGCGTGGTGTACAGCGCGCCGAATTCATCCAGCGCTTCGGCCAGCAATTTGACTTCGGCCGTGTCCGCCTCGATGGCGGACGCGTAGGCGAGACCCGTGCTCAGTCCGATCGCGCCATGCGCCAGCGCGTCGCGCAGCTGTTCGCGCATGGCCAGCACTTCGTCCTGCGTGGCGGCGCGGTCCAGGCGGTCCATGTGGTTGCTGCGCAAGGCCGTGTGGCCCACCAGCGCGGCCACGTTCACCGCCGGCTGCGCGGCTTCGATGGCGCGGGTGTAGTCGGCGAACGTCGGATAGTTGAAGTCTTCGCGGCCGCCCAGCAGGTTCATCGGGTCGGGCGGTTCTGCGCGCAGCGACACGGGCGATGCGCTGATGCCGCAATTGCCCACCACCACGGTCGTCACGCCTTGGGACAGCTTGGGCAGCATGCCGGGCGTGCGGATGACGTTGGTGTCGTCGTGCGTGTGCACGTCGATGAAGCCGGGGGCCAGCGCCAGGTCCTTGCCGTCGACGATGTGGCGGGCCTGCGCGCCGGGCAATGCGCCGATGGCGGCGATGCGGCCATCGGCCAGCGCCACGCTGGCGCGGTATTCGGCGCCGCCGGTGCCGTCCAGGACACGGACGTTGCCAATGAGGGTGTCGTACATCTTGGGTTCCAGGTTCAATCGCCCAGCGGCAAACGGTTCGGGCCGCCGCGGTGCTCGTCCAGCGCCAGCTTGATGCGGCGCAGGCGTTCGCGGTTTTCCTCTTGGTTCAGCATGGCCAGTTCCGTCGACAACAGGTCGATGGCCAGCATCATCGCGTAGCGCGATGCCGAGGGTTTGTAGATGAAATCGGTCTCGTCCGTGCGTATCGGCAGCACCACGTCCGCCAGCTTGGCCAGTTCGGACGTGGCGTCGGTGATGGCGACGATGCGGGCGCGGTACTGCTTGACGATGCGGGCGGCGCCGACGATTTCGGGGGTAAGGCCGGAGGCCGACAGGATCAGCACCGCATCGCGCTCGTCCAGCGTGGCCGCCACCATGCGCAGCAGCACGGCGTCGCTGTAGACGGCGATGGGGTAGCCCAGGCGCACCAGGCGCGACTGCACTTCCTGCGCCAGCACGGCGGACGCGCCGCCCATGCCGAATACATAGATCATGCGGGCGCCGTCGACGATGGCGGACGCCTGCTCGAACAAGGTCTCGGTGAAGGTGGGCAGGTGCGCGCGCAGCGTGCTTTCGATGTCGGCGTAGATGCGGGCGTAGAACGTGCTTTCCTCGGCGGGCGCGCTGGGGTCCAGGAAGCGGCTGCCCACCGTGCTGGCCTGTGCCAGTTTCATCTTCAGATCACGGGTGTCTTCGCAGCCCACCGTGCGCGCAAAGCGCGAGATCGTGGCGATGCTGACGCCGGCCTTCGTCGCCAGCTGGTCGACCGTGGCGCTGGCGCCCCACATGATGTCGTCCAGGATGGCGTCCGCGACCTTGCGTTCCGTCACGCTCAATGCGTCCCGCCGACTGCGTATCTGGTAGACGATGTCGCGGATGATGTTCATGTGGGGTTCCTGGATCAGAGCTGGGCGGGGCGAAGGTTAGCGCTTAGGCCAGCTCGGGCGCGCCGATGCGCGAACAGGCCACGAAGTGGCCCGGTCCCACGCTGACGGCTTGCGCCTCGATGGTGGCGCAGGCGTCGATGGCGTGCGGGCAGCGCGTGCGGAACACGCAGCCGGAGGGTGGATTGATCGGGCTGGGGATATCGCCTTTAAGCAGAATACGCGAACGCGGGGCGCGGGGATCCGGCACCGGCGCGGCCGACAGCAGCGCGCGGGTATAGGGATGGCGCGGCCGGGCGTAGACCTCGCTGGTGGGCCCGCGTTCCATCACGCGGCCCAGATACATCACGACGACTTCGTCGCACAGGTAGTCCACCACCGCCAGGTCGTGGGCCACGAACAGCATCGTCAGGCCCAGGTCTCGCTGCAGGTCCTGCAGCAGGTTCAGCACCTGCGCCTGCACCGAGACGTCCAGCGCGGACACGGGTTCGTCCGCGACGATGAAGTCCGGTTCCACCGCCAGCGCGCGGGCGATGCCGATGCGCTGGCGCTGGCCGCCCGAGAACTCGTGCGGATAGCGGCGGCTGTGGTCGGCGTTCAGGCCCACGCGTTCCAGCAGTTCGCCGATGCGCGCCGAACGGCGGTGCTGGGCCAGCTTATGCGTATCCAGCGCCTCGCCCAGGATCTCGGCCACCGTCATGCGGGGATTGAGGCTGGCATACGGGTCCTGGAACACGATCTGCATGCGGCGGCGCCACGGCAGCATCTGCCTTTCATTCAGCGTGGTGATGTCGTGGCCGTCGAACAGGATTCGGCCGGCGGTGGGCGCGAACAGCCGCAGCAGCGCGCGGCCGGTGGTGGTCTTGCCGGACCCGGATTCGCCGACCAGGCCCACGATGGTGTTCTTCGGCACATCGAAGCTGACACCGTCCACGGCCCGCACCACGGGCGCGTTACGCGCTTGCGAGGTCGGAAAGTGGACTTTCAGGTCTTCGATGCGGACCAGCGGGTCTTCGGCGCGCACGGTCGTTTGGGGGCTCGTCATATCGGGTTCACCTTGATGCAGCGCGCACGGTGTTCGGATTGCACGGCGATCAGCTCGGGCACGGCCGCGCGGCAGTCGTCGGCGGCCAGTTCGCAGCGCGGCGCGAACGTGCAGCCGGCCGGCAGCGACAGCACGCTGGGCACGTTGCCGGGAATGGCGCGCAGCCGTTCCCCCGAGGCAAGCAGGGCGGCGGTGGGCAGGCAGGACAAGAGGCCGCGGGTGTACGGGTGCGTGGGTTTTTCGAACAGGTCGTAGACGCCCGCGTCCTCGACCACGCGCCCGGCGTACATGACGGCCACGCGATGCGCGATCTCGGCCACCACGCCCAGGTTGTGCGTGATGAACAGGATGCTCATGTTCATCTCTTTCTGCAGCCGGCGCAGCAGGTCCAGGATCTGCGCCTGCACGGTCACGTCCAGCGCGGTGGTGGGCTCGTCGGCGATCAGCACTGCCGGGTTGCAGGCCAGCGCCAGCGCGATCATCACGCGTTGGCGCATGCCGCCCGACATCTGGTGGGGGTATTCGTTGACGCGGCGGTCGGCGGCGGGGATCTCCACGCGTTCCAGCATGTCACGGGCGCGCCGGATCGCCGCGGCGTAAGAGCCGCCCTCGTGCTGCAGCACGGCTTCGGCGATCTGGTCGCCTACCGTGTACAGCGGGTTCAGGCTCGTCATCGGCTCCTGGAAGATCATGGCGATTTCGGCGCCGCGGATCTTCTGCAGGGTGGCGGGCGTGGCGCGCGCCAGATCGTGCTGCGTGCCCTGGCGGTCGCGGTACAGGATCTTGCCGTCTTCGATGCGGCCGGCCGGCTTGGGCAACAGGCCCATGATGGACAGGCTGGTCACGGATTTTCCGGAACCGGATTCGCCCACGATGGCCAGCGTTTCGCCGCGGGCCAGATCGAAGGTGACGCCGTCCACGGACTTGGCGATGCCGTCGCGGCTGTGGAACCAGGTCTTCAGCCCTTCCACGGACAGCACGACGTCTCGGGTGCTTGCCGTCATGATTACAGCTCCTTGCGCAGGCGCGGGTCGAGTACGTCGCGCAGTCCGTCGCCCACCAATTGCAGCGACAGCACGGACAGCACGATGGCGATGCCGGGAAAGATCATGATCCAGTCGGCCGAGCCCATGTATTGCTGGCCGGCGTTGATCATGGTGCCCCAGGTGGGGATGTCGGGCGACACGCCCACGCCCAGGAACGACAGGCCGGCTTCGGCCAGGATCGCGTAGGCGAAGATGAACGTGCCCTGCACCAGGATGGGCGACACCAGGTTGCGCAGCACGTGCACGGTGACGATGCGCCAGGTCGGCACGCCCAGCGCGCGGGCGGCTTCGACGAAGGGCAGTTCGCGGATCACGAGCGTCGAGGCGCGCACGATGCGGGCCAGGCGCGGCGTGTAGACGATGCCCAGCGCGATCACGACGTTGATCAGCGAGGGCCCCAGCGCGGCCACCAGCGAGATCGCCAGCAGGATGTCGGGAAATGCCATCATGGCGTCGATCAGGCGCGACACGAACTTGTCGGCCGACCGGAAGAAGCCGGCCACCAGGCCCAGCGCGATACCCAGCACGCTGGAGACGATCACGACGGAAAAGCCCACCATCAGCGACAGCCGGCCGCCGTAGATGACGCGGCTGAACACGTCGCGCCCGAAGTCGTCGGTGCCGAACCAGTGCGCGGCGCCGGGCGCCTTCAGCCGGTTCATGATGGACAGCTTGAACGGATCGTAGGGGCTGACCCACGGCGCCAGCAGCGCGGCGGCCACCAGTACGATGATGACGATCAGGCTCAGCAGCACGGTCTTGCGCGACACCAGGAGGCGCAGCACCTGCCAGCGGTCGGCGCCGCCAGCGGATTGGGGAGAAGTTGCGATAGCCATATCAGTAGCGCACCCGGGGATCGACCAGCAGGTACAGCAGATCGATGATCAGATTGATCAGGACATAGATGGCCGCGATGATCAGCAGCGCGCCCTGGATGACGGGGTAGTCGCGGCGCAGCACCGCCGACACCACCAGACTGCCCACGCCGGGCAGGCCGAACACGGTTTCGGTCACCACGGCGCCGCTGATCAAGAGCGCGGTGGTCAGGCCCAGCACCGTCAGGATGGGGATCAGCGCGTTGCGCACGGCGTGCTTCAGGATGACTTTGCTTTCCGGCAGGCCCTTGGCGCGCGCGGTGCGCACGTAGTCGTCGCGCAGCACGTCCAGCATGCTGGCGCGGATGAAGCGGGTGATCAGCGCAGAGTTCACCAGGCCCAGCACCACGGCGGGCAGGATCAGGTGCGACAGCCGCGTGGCCAGCGACGCGTCCGGGCCGCCATAGCCCGACACCGGCAGCCAGCCCAGCTTCACCGAGAAAATCTGCATCAGCAGCAGGCCCAGCCAGAAACTGGGCACGCTGGAGGTGAACATCGAGAACGACAGCACCGATTGGTCCAGCGTGGTGCCACGTTTGACGGCGGACAGGATGCCCACCGGCAGCGCGATGGCGGTGGCGATAAGCAGCGACATCAACGTCAGGAAAATCGTGGGCTCGGCCCGGTCCGCCAGCGCCGACAGCACGGGCTTGTTCATGAAGATGGACTGGCCCAGGTCGCCTTGCGCCAGCTTGCCCAGCCACGACAGGTACTGCATGGCCATCGGCTGGTCCAGCCCCAACTGCGTGCGCAGTGCGGCGATGTCCTGCTGGCTGGCCTGCGGACCCAGCATCACGGCAGCCGGATCGCCGGGCGTGACGCGGATGATGACGAACACGATGGTCGCGACGATGAACATCACGGCCACCAGCCCGACCAGCCGGTTTAAGAGATAACGCAACACGATGGATTCCTAAAGAAACGTCGGGCGCATGACGGGTTGCGCGCGGCGGGCGATCGGGTTCTTGCGATCGCCCGCCGCGCTGGGCGCATCCTTACTTGGGGGCCTTCCAGGCGTTCCAGAAGAACGGCCACGGGGCGGGCTTGGTGCCTTGCAGCGACGGCGAGCGCGCGGCTTGGGCATTGAAGTCGCCGACCTTGACGAAGGGGATCTCGTCATACACGGCCTGCTGCACGTCGGCCCAGCGCTTGATGCGCTCTTCCTGCGTGCGCGCCTGGTTGAAGGCGTCCATCACCTGCGCGCGGCGCGGCGTGTCCCACCAGCCCGGCGCGTCCTTGGACGGAAAGTCGATCAACGCGGGCTCAGGCAGGAACACGCTGTGGGTAATGAAGATGTCCCACACGGCGGGGTCCTGGCGGCGTTGCGTCAAGGTGGCCCAATCCACGACCTGCATGTCCACCGTGAAGCCGGCGGCCTTCAGGTATTCCGCGGCTACCAGCGCCATCTTGTAATGGAACTCGTACTGCTGGCTGGTCAGGATACGGATCTTCTTGTCGGCCACGTTGGCGCTGTCCAGAAGCTTCTTGGCGGCGGCGGAATCGGCCTTGTTGTAGACCTTGCCGCCCAGCGACGTGGCCCACGGGTAGCCTTCCGGATACAGGTCGCCGTTCAGCTTGTAGAAGTCCTTGTTGCCGAAGGCGGCAAATAGCATGTCCTCTTCATTCAGCGCCAGTTGCACCGCCTGGCGCACGGCCAGGTTGGACATGATGCCTTGCTTGGTGTTGAGCACCAGGCGCGGCCAGCCGAAAGGCTTCAGCATCACCGGGTCGGAACGCCCGCCCTTGAGCTTGTCCAGCGCTTCCACGGGCAGCGAGTCGACATAGTCGAATTGGCCGGCGGCAGCAGCTTCCGAACGGGTGTTGGCGTTGCTGACCGGCACGAAGCGGATTTCGTCCAGGTACTGCTTGCGCGCGCCGCCGTAGCCGTCGGGCTCGCCTTCGCGCTGCTTGTAGCCTTCGAAGCGCACCAGCTGGATGTACTGGTCAGGCACGCGGGCCTTCAACTGATAGGGGCCCGTGCCGACGATTTCGGTCAACACCGGCGCGATCTTGCCCTTGGGCATGATGACGGCGGCGGCGTTGTTCATGGCCAGCAGCGCAGTCAACGGCGCATAGGGCTGCTTGAGCGTGATGCGGATGGTGTTGGCGTCGGGGGCTTCGATGCTGCTGATGACTTTCGCGGCACCCTTGCCGCGCGTGGCGGTCTCGGTCCAGCGCTTAAGCGAGGCCAGCACGTCGGACGAATCCATCTTGGAACCGTCGTGGAATGTGATGCCCTGGCGCAGCGGGATCGTGTAGATCAGGCCGTCGGGGGTGACGTCGGGCATCTTGTCCGCCAGCAGCGGAGTCAGGTTCCACTTGGCGTCGAAGGTATACAGCGTTTCGAAGAAATGCTGCGTCAGGATGCCCACCAGATCGGCCGTGCTGCTCATCGGGTCCAGCGTCGGCGGCTCGCCGATCGTGGCCACGGATATCGTGCCTCCCTTGACCGGCGCGGCACTCAGGGCGGGGGACGACATTGCGGTCAAGCCAATTGCGCCGGCCGCGAGCAGGCTGGTCAGCCCACCGCCTCGCCGGGAGGTACGGAAGTTCATGATTCTCTCTCCAGAGGGTCAAAAACAGGTTGTCGCGTTGTAATCAGTCAAAGCGCCGGGATCCCAGGTCTTCTTGCCCCCTCGGGCCAGGCGCGGTGCGGCGGGCAGGGGGCGTTCAGAAGAAGGTTTCGGCCACGTCGGTGACGCGGTACTGCTCGTCCACCAGCAACACCTGGCGCCACTTGTCGAACGTCAGGCAAGGGTGGGAGATATCGAAGGCGATCATGTCGCCGACCTGGATGTCGTCGCCTTCGCCGATCTGCATGAAGGCGTGCTGGTCCATCATGGCGGTCAGCTTCCACGTCCCGGGCGCGGCGGCGGGGGCATCTTGGCCGGGACGGAATCGCAGGGCGGGCGTGGGCAGGCCGGCGTCGAACGCCGCGTCGCGCTTGCCCATCGCGATGATGGCGCGGCCGGGTTCGGGCAGCGACTGCACGTAGGCCCAGACCTGCAACGCGGGCAGCAGGCCCGGTTCCATCTTCCGCGCCACGGGGTTGTGGGCGTTGATGCGTTCCGCGGCCGAACGGTAGACGCCCACGTCGTGCGACAGATAGCAGCCGGGGCGCAGCACCACTTCCAGCGGCGCGCCGATGTCCAGCTGCGAGAACTCTTCGGCCACCACGTCGAACCAGGCTGAGCCGGCGCCGGAAATGATCGCGGGGCCGCTCTTGCGCAGGCGGCCGGCGGTGGCCAGCCCGCGCAAGGCGTCGGTGGCGCGGCGCAGGAAGGCGCGGATGGCGCCTTCTTCCTGCAGCACGCCTTCGTAGACTTCGATGCCGGCCAGCGCCAGGCAGGGCCAGCGGCCGATTTCCTCGACGACCGCTTGCAGCTGCGCGTCGTCGCGCACACCCGTGCGTCCGCCGGTGGGGCCCAGTTCGATCAGCACGGGCAGGGTCAAGCCCTGTTCGCCGAAGAACTTGCCCAACTGGGCGGCATTGGCGGGGGAGTCCACAATGCAGAAATAGGTAAAGGCGGGATCTTGCAGCAGGCGGGCGATGATGGCCATGTTGGCGCGGCCCACCAGCTGATTGGCCATCAGCACGCGGCGGATGCCGTGCTGGTAGGCGGCCAGCACCTGCGGCGCAGTCGCCAGCGTGATGCCCCAGGCGCCGTTGTCGATCTGGCGCTTGAACAGGGCGGGGCTCATCGTGGTCTTGCCGTGCGGCGCCAGCTTGACGTGGTACGCCTCCATGAACTGCTGCATCCACTGCAGGTTGTGGCGGACGCGGGCCTCGTACAGCACCGCCACCGGCAGGCTGACGTCCTCGTCCAGCAGGTTCCAGTTCAAGGTCGCCACGTCGGCGGTGGTACAGGACTCGGGAAACGCGCCCAGGCCTTTGCCGTTCACGTCCAACAGGGCTGCGGGGGAGGAGGAGTTCGTCATGACGGGCGCCAGTTGTGGAAAATATTTACGTCAAAGTCTGTTTTTTTCATTATCGTGAAAGAAATTTACAAGCGGGAGCTGGGAGTTTCCCGTAGTCGGCACGCCGGGCCAGTTGGCGCGACAATAGGAAATTCCCCGGGAAACAGCCGGAAAAAACCGATCCGCACAAGGAAAAGCCATGCTGAAAGTCGCTTTGGGCCAGTTCGCCGTCAGCCGCGTCTGGGAAGAGAACGCCCAGGTCTGCGTCGACCTGATGGAGCGCGCCCGCGCAGGCGGCGCCGACCTGCTGGTGCTGCCCGAAGGCATCCTGGCCCGCGACATCACCGACCCGCAGATCGTGCTCAAGGCCGCGCAACCGCTGGACGGCCCGTTCATGACCCGCCTGCTTGAAGCCAGCCGCGGCTCATCCCTGGCGACCATGATGTGCGTGCACATTCCGACGGGCGAGGGCCGGGTCTGGAACACGCTGGTCACGCTGCGCGACGGTGAAATCGTGTCGCAGTACCGCAAGCTGCACCTGTACGACGCCTTCAACATGAAGGAATCCACCAACGTCACCCCCGGCACCGAGATCCCGCCCTTGCTGGAAATCGCCGGCCTGCGCGTGGGCCTGATGACCTGCTACGACGTGCGCTTCCCCGAAATGGCGCGCCGCCTGGCGCTGGACGGCGCGGATCTGCTGGTGCTGCCGGCCGCCTGGGTGCGCGGTCCGCTGAAGGAAATGCACTGGGAGGTCCTGGTCACGGCGCGCGCGCTGGAGAACACCTGCTATGTGGCGGCCGCCGGCGAATGCGGCGAACGCAATATCGGCTGCAGCATGGTGGTGGATCCCTTGGGCGTCGTGACGGCGCGCGCGGGCGAGGCCCCGGCGCTGGTGTTCGCGGACATCGACCCCGAGCGGCTGGCGCACGCCCGCCGCGTACTGCCGGTGCTGGCCAATCGCCGCTTCGCGCCGCCCGATTTGGCTTGAGCGGCGGGCGGCCCAGGGCTGGCGGTCATGGTGTAATACCGACTTGAACTTCTTGCTGTCTTCCCCCATCTGCTGCCAATGAGCAACGATCTCTTCGCGGCCGATCCCGCCCATCGGCCTTATGTGCCCCTGGCCGAGCGCCTGCGCCCGCGCACGTTGTCCGACGTGGTCGGGCAATCGCACCTGCTTGGCCCCGACAAGCCCCTGCGCGTCGCGTTCGAATCCGGCCGTCCGCACTCCATGATCTTCTGGGGGCCGCCGGGCGTGGGCAAGACCACGCTGGCGCGCCTGATGGCCGATGGTTTCGATGCCCAGTTCATCGCCATTTCGGCCGTGTTGGGCGGCGTCAAGGACATCCGCGAGGCGGTCACGGTGGCGCAGGTGGCGCAAGGCCAGGGACGCCGCACCATCCTCTTCGTCGACGAAGTGCACCGCTTCAACAAGGCGCAGCAGGACGCCTTCCTGCCCTATGTGGAAAGCGGGCTGTTCACCTTCATCGGCGCCACCACCGAGAACCCCTCGTTCGAGGTCAACTCGGCCTTGCTGTCGCGGGCGCGGGTGTACGTGCTGCAATCGCTCTCGCCTGAAGAACTGCAGCAACTGGTCGACCGCGCGGTCGACGCGTTGAACGACGGGCTGGAAGAGGGCGAGGCCATCCGGGTCGAGCCCGATGCGCGCGAGCAGCTGGCGGCCTGGGCCGACGGCGACGCCCGCCGGCTCATCAGCGCGGTCGAAGTCGTCGCCGAATCCGCGCAGTCCGCCGGCCGCGATTCGGTGGATGCCGCCTGGCTGGAGATCTCGCTGTCGCAAAACCTGCGGCGCTTCGACAAGGGCGGCGACGCCTTCTACGACCAGATCAGCGCGCTGCATAAATCGGTGCGCGGTTCCAACCCTGACGCCGCGCTCTACTGGTTCTGCCGCATGATCGACGGCGGCGCCGACCCCAAGTACCTGTCGCGCCGGCTGGTCCGCATGGCGGTCGAGGACATCGGCCTGGCCGATCCCCGCGCCACCGACCTGGCAGTCAACGGCGCCGACATCTATGAACGCCTGGGGTCGCCCGAAGGCGAGCTGGCGCTGGCGCAAGCCGTGGTCTACATGGCCTGCGCGGCCAAATCCAACGCCGTCTACAACGCCTACAATCAAGCGCGCCAGTTCGCGGCCGAGCACGGCAGCGCGTCGGTGCCCATCCATCTGCGCAACGCGCCGACCAAGCTGATGAAGCAACTGGGCCATGGCAAGGCCTACCGCTACGCCCACGACGAGCCGCATGGTTATGCCGCGGGCGAACAATATTTCCCTGATGGACTGAAGCCTTCCTTCTATCGGCCGACCGATCGCGGCCTGGAGGCTAAAATCCAGCAAAAGTTGGCATTCCTGCGAGAGCTGGACGCGCTGGAACGCGCCAAGAACCGGTGACGGGCCGCGCCCGTTGCTTTCCGCAACCTCACTGACATCACCATGCTAGACCCGATACTGCTGCGCAAAGACCTGCAAACCGTCGTAGACCGCCTCAAGAGCCGTGGCGTGACTTTCGACACGGAACGGTTTAACGACCTGGAATCTCGCCGCAAGGCCGTCCAGACCGAAACCGAGTCCCTGCAAGCCCGCCGCAACGCGCTGGCCAAGCAGATCGGTCAGTTGAAGGCGAAGGGCGAAGACGCCAGCGCCGTCATGGCCGAATCGCAGGCCGTGCCGGTTCGCCTGAAGCAGCTGGAAGAAGAGCTGGCCGCCTTGCAGGCGCCGCTGAACGAGCTGCTGATGTCGGTGCCGAACCTGCCGCACGCCAGCGTGCCGCTGGGCGAATCCGCCGACGACAACGTCGAAGTCCGCCGCTGGCTGCCGGGCGAAGCGGGCGCCGACGGCAACCCGCCGCCCCTGGCGTTCGAGGCGCGCGACCACGTCGCCATCGGCGAACCGCTGGGCCTGGATTTCGACATGGCGGCCAAGTTGTCGGGGGCCCGCTTCTCGTTCATGCGCGGCCCGATCGCCCGCCTGCACCGCGCGTTGTCCCAGTTCATGCTGGACCTGCAAACGGGCACGCACGGCTACACCGAGTGCTACACGCCGTACATCGTCAACGCCTCGACTCTGTACGGAACGGGGCAGTTGCCGAAGTTCAAGGACGACATGTTCGCCGTGTCCAAGGGCGGCGGCGACGACGATCCCAAGGTGGATGCCGCGGGCAATCCGTACGTGCGTGAAGACCAATACCTGATCTCCACGTCGGAAATCACGCTGACCAGCGTGGCGCGCGACACCATCCAGGCCGCCGCCGACCTGCCGCTCAAGCTCACCGCCCACACGCCGTGCTTCCGTTCCGAAGCCGGCAGCGGTGGCCGCGACACCCGCGGCATGATCCGCCAGCACCAGTTCGACAAGGTCGAAATGGTGCAGATCACGCAGCCGGACCAGTCTTACGAGGCATTGGAAGACATGGTCGGCCATGCCGAGCGCGTGCTGCAATTGCTGGGCCTGCCGTACCGCGTGGTGCTGTTGTGCACGGGCGACATGGGCTTTGGTTCGACCAAGACCTATGACCTGGAAGTCTGGCTGCCTGCGCAAAACACCTGGCGCGAAATTTCGTCGGTGTCCAATTGCGAAACCTTCCAGGCCCGCCGCATGCAAGCGCGTTTCCGCAATGCGCAAGGCAAACCGGAATTCGTGCATACCTTGAACGGATCCGGCCTGGCGGTCGGCCGCGCATTGGTGGCCGTGCTGGAAAATCATCAGCAAGCCGATGGCAGCGTGCGGGTGCCTGAAGCGCTGCAGCCTTATATGGGTGGCATTGCGGTACTGAAACCCTGACGCGTATTGTGCCTATCCTCCATTTGGCGGATAAAAAGACGGAGCCTGCGGGCTCCGTTTTTTTTTATCATGCGACATATTCTTGTCGCTTTCGCTGATTATGCTAACCGCGTGTGTGGTGGATTTTGATGTGAGCAATTGTGTATTTTTAATAAAAGGGCCGGATAGTTGCGGCACAATACACCCGCGTTCTACACGCTTCATTCACATATAAAACAAGGAGTTGTCCATGACTTCAAGAATGATTGGAGATTTTCGTGTGAGATGCTCTGTCGCTCATGAAGACGAACAGGGCTACCGCGTGCAGATATGGACCCGCCGAGTCGGCGGAACCGCACCGGAAAAATGCTGGACGGTGCCCGGACAGGCGCCGTTCTCCGACTTGCACGAAGCAGAACAGGAAAGCCGTCAATTGTTCCAAGAAATCAATGGTGTGCGTTTTAACGGTGAACCGGAGTTTGCACATGCGTCCGCATAATGGCTGGTGGCGGGCGTCGAGTGCGCCCCGCAGATGGATTGATCTTGTTCAGGAGTCGCCGCAGGAGGCCAACAAGCCGAATGCGGCATTGCAGAAACCGGCCGCCCTGGCCGGCAAACCGGTACAGGCTCCCGCAGCCTGATACGGTTCTGACGGGGCACCGGACAATGCCCTGAACGAAATAGAAAGCAGCGACAAAAAAGGCCACCCATTCGAGTGGCCTTTGCCTTGTTAACGGCGCCAATCGCCGTGGCCATGCCCATGTCCGCGGTAATAGCCCGGACCCGGGCCGTAGTAGCGCGGGGGCGGGCCACCGCGCCAGTAGGGGCCGCCGCGGTAATAGACCGGGGCGGGGTAGACCACCGGGGGCGCCACATAGACAGGGGCCGGGTGGTAGTAGACGGGCGGCGGCGGGGCCACGTAGACCGGTGCGGGGGCGACATAGACCGGCGCCGGATAGATCACGCCGGGGACGCCGATGGAAATGCCCACATCCACACGGGCCAATGCGACGCTGGAGATCAGTAGACCTGCGGCACCGACACCTGCGATAAGCCATTTTTTCATGTTGCACCTGCCTGCTGCATGACACAGCAAAGTTGAGTATTCGACGGCCCTATTTTCGGGCTTTCCCGCTGGCTTTTCGTAAGCGGGCCTTCCTCAATAGCGACAATCCGCAACCGCTGCCTTGCTTGAATCCGGACAGGTGCTGCACTGCGGCGTGGTGCGTCCGCTCTGGTAAACCCGCACTTGAAATCGATTGAAATCAGCTGGAATGAGATGAAGTTGGGGTAGGGCGTTACACGCCGTCACCAACCCGGCATGCCGCCTGGCGCCTGTCGGGCGCCGCCGTCCTTATTCGTCCTGCTGGCGACGGAATTCCACGACCCATACCCACGGATTCGCGGCCCAGGCATGCGAACCGTAGCGTTCGCACCACGTCAGCGCGAACGCCGTTTGAAGCGGCACGCCCGGCAGCAGCGCCGACGATTCATAAAGCGCTTGCGTGCCCTCGGCGCGCGCGTCGGTTTCGGTCAGGTTTTGCAAACGCTGTATGCGCACGCCCACGATCACTGCGTTGGCGAACGGCTGGCCGGCTTCATCAGTCAAGACGATGCTCTCGCCGGATTTCCCATAGGGGCATCTGACCCAGCTGGACGTCTTTCGCAGCTCGGTGGGGTTATCGCGGTTGGGGCCCATGGCCACCCATCTGCCGGAGTCTTCCGCGTCGGCGTACCAGACCGTGGTGGGTTTAGTCGGTTGCGGCTTCAAAATGCGGCGGCTCTGCACTTTGGAGCCGTTCAAGACGGCCTGTTTAAGCGGTTCGCTGAATTGAAGTGACTGCCTTTTCATGCGCTCGCTATTCTCCTCTCGATTAACGCTTGGTCGTTTCCGGCATCGCGTTGAATCGATGTGTGACAAGTGCACCAGCTATTTTTATCCAGTTGCGGGAAGTATGACCTGTCGTGTTCGTGATGTCAGGCACGGTTTGTATTAGTGTTGTCTTTTTGTACCGGCGTCGTTATTTGTATACTCAAGGCATGAATACAGACCTGCATGACCTCAAGCCTGGCTACTACTGGTACTCCATGGCCAATGATCCGCTGGCCGTCATCCACATCCACGAAGACGGCGGCGCTTCCCTGATGGGCACCGACTACCGCATCGGCGCCGAAGGCGTGGCCGACATGGTCCGCCAGGGCGAACGCTTCTTCTGGATCGAACCGCCGCAAGTTTGATGCCCAAGATGTTTGCGTAGCCGGCCATGGGGGCCGGCCGCTTGCGCTTGTGCGGAACACCTTTGCGGAACACCTTTGCGGAAGATTTCTGCGGACCATCTTTTGCGGAGCATCCCATGACCGACTTGTTATTGAAGAATGTCCGCGTCTCGAATAGCGAGGCCGTGGACGTGCTGGTGCGCGCGGGCCGCATCGCCCGGATCGGCCCCGGGATCGAAGCCGCGGCCGATGCCCTGGTGGAAGACGGCGGCGGCGCCTTGCTGCTGCCGGGGCTGGTCGAAGGGCACACCCACCTGGACAAGACCAACTGGGAATCGCCCTGGTATGTGAACGAAGTCGGCTCCGCGCTGACGGACCGCATCGATAACGAACGCGCCTGGCGCGCCAGCACCGGCCACGACGCGGCCAGCCATGCGCGCGCGCTGGCGCTGGCTTTCCTGCGTGAAGGCACGACCCGCATTCGCAGCCACGTCGACGTCGATACCGATGCCGGCTTGCGCCACCTGGACGGTGTGCATGCCACGCGTGAAGAGCTGGCCGGCCGCGTCGACATCCAAACCGTGGCGTTTCCGCAATCGGGGTTGCTGATCCGTCCGGGCACCGCCGAATTGCTGGACCAGGCGCTGGCGCAGGGCGCCGACGTGCTGGGCGGGCTGGACCCGTCCGCCATCGACCGCGATCCCGCACAATCGTTGGACGTGCTGTTCGGCCTGGCTGACAAACATGGCAAGCCGGTGGACATCCATCTGCATGAACCCGGTGAACTGGGCGCGTTCACGCTGGACCTGATCCTGGACCGCGTGGCCGCGCTGGGCATGCAAGGCAAGGTGGTCATCAGCCATGCCTTCTGTCTGGGCGGGATCGACGCGAAGCGGCTGGACGGCTTGCTCCGGCGCCTGGCCACGTTGGACACGGCCGTACTGACCACGGCGCCGCCGTCCCGGCCCGTGCCGGCGGTGCGCGCCTGCCGCGAGGCCGGGGTGACGATCTTTGGCGGCAACGACGGCATCCGCGATACCTGGACGCCTTATGGCAGCCCCGACATGCTGGCGCGCGCCATGATGATCGGCCTGCGCAACGACCTGCGGCGCGACGACGAGGTCGAGTGGGCGTTCGATTGCGTGACGGGGGCTGCGGCCCGCGCCTGTGGGTTCGCGGACTATGGCCTGACGCCGGGGGCGCGCGCTGACCTGGTTCTGGTGGACGCAAGCTGCGTGACTGAAGCCGTGGTGACCCGCAAGCCCCGCCGCCTGGTTGTGGCAGGGGGCGCCATCGTGGCGCGCAACGGGCAGGACGCCATCGCCTGAGCGTCTTGGAAGTCTTCAGCCCCTAAGGCTGGGACAAGCCAAGCTGCGACTCGGTCAGTTCCACGAACGCGCGCATCAATTCCGACCGCACGCCGGCGCGCAGCCAGATTGCGCCCACCGTGCGCACCGGGCACGGCGCAGGCAGCGGCCAGCGCTTGACCTGCGCCGGTGGCGTGCCGGAGGCGGCCCAATCCGGCAGCAGCGCCACCCCCAACCCTTCCGAGACCAGCTTGGCGATGGAATCGATTCCATCCAGCTCGAAGCGCACCTGCGGCCGCAGGTTGCGCGTCCGCAGATAATCGTCCGCCATCTTTCCGCCCACTACGCTGCGGTCATAGCAGATGTAGGGTTCGCGCGCGATCACCGCCAGCGGATCGCGCACCTTCATGTCGGCGGGGGTGACCAGCACCAGGGGCTCGTGGCGCAGATCGCGCCATGCGCAGGTCTTGGGCAGCGCGAACAACGGGTGCACCAGCAGCGCGCCGTCCAGTTCGCCTGACAGCACCTTGCCGTACAGCAGCGTGGTGGGGGCGGGCTCGATATAGATTTCGATGTGTGGGTGCCGCGTGACCCAGGTCCGCAGCACGGGCGGCATGATGCCCGTCAGCGCGGTGGGCGTGGCGCCCAGCCGCAAGGGGCCGGCGGGCAGGTCCGTGTCGCTGGCCGCCGAACGCAGGTCCCGCACGTCGCGCAATATCTGGCGGGCGCGCTCCAGGATGCGCAGCCCCGCCGGCGTCGGTTTGACGGTGCGCCCGGAGCGGGCGATCAGCGCGCTTCCCACGTCCGCTTCCAGCGCCCGCAGCCGCTGCTGCACGGTGGCGGGCGTCAAGTCCTGGTGCCGGGCGGCCTGGGCGATGGAGCCCAGTTCCACCACATGCACATAGGTTTGCAGAAAGCGCGAATCCACGGCGGCGAGCCTCTTGGGAAGATGGAATATCCATATTCTAAAGATGCATGACGATAATTGTTGTTTTCTTTGGCGAAGGGAAGAATACGTCCAGAGCATTCAGCCCGCGCAAGACGCGTTGGCGCCGCTTGTCGAAATTTCCCCTTATCAAGGAGCCTGTCGTGCCCATCATTGAATCCATCGACGTATGCGCCGCCGCGGTGCCGTTGGACAAAGTCACCTCGTTCTCGAACCGCACCGTCTCCACGCGGCACTATGGCCTGGTCAAGGTGCGTTCCACCGATGGCGTGGAAGGCATCGGGTTTTGCTACGTGGGCAGCGCCGGCGGGGCCATCTTCGAAGCGGCCGTGCAAAGCCTGCTTGGGCCCGTGCTGCTGGGCAAGGACTCGCATGCCGTCGAAGGACTGTGGCAATCGATGTACCAGGAGGCGTTGCTGCAAGGCCGCCAGGGCACCGTGATGCGCGCGCTGAGCGCGCTGGACATCGCCCTGTGGGACTTGAACGCCAAGACCGCCGGCCTGCCGCTGCACAAGTTCCTGGGCGCCGTCGAACTGGAAACCGTGCCGGCTTACGCCAGCGGCGGCTACTACCTGGACGGCAAGACGCCGCAGCATCTGGGCGAAGAAATGGCCAGCTATGTGGACAAGGGTTTCCGCGCCGTCAAGATGAAAACCGGCCGCCTGTCGCCGCGCGAGGAAGAGGCGCGGCTGAAGGCGGCACGCGAGGCCGTGGGCCCGGACGTCGAACTGATGATGGACTGCAACAACGCCTGGCAGGACGTGACCCAGGCCATGCAGTACATCCGCCGCTTCGAGCAGTACGAGCCCTATTTCATCGAAGAGCCCTTCAGCCCGGACGATATCGACAGCCACGCCAAGCTGGCGCGCCTGACGCACCTGCCGATCGCCACCGCCGAAATCGGCTATGGCCGCTGGTATCACAAGGAATTGCTGGACAAGGGGGCGGCCGGCATTCTGCAGACGGACGCGGCCGTGTGCGGCGGCATCACCGAGTGGAAGCGCATCGCCGCCACCGCCGCCAGCTATGGCGTGGTCGTCTGCCCACACTGGTTCCACGATGTGCATGCACCGCTGGTCGCGGCCACACCGAACGCGCGCTACGTCGAATTTTTCTGGGACGACCAGGTGCTGAACTTTCGCAAGCTGGTCGACCGCCAATTGACCCACAAGCAAGGCCGCGTGGTGTTGCACCAGGAGCCCGGCTTGGGCTTTGGATTCGACGAACGCATGGTCGAACGGTACGGAAAGTGGGCCCGGGTCGGCCGTTGAGGCCGCCCCGCAAGCAGCCAGTGCTTCGCTAAAACCAGCCGCCGGCCTACGGGACCGGCGCGAGGAGACAAGAATGCAACGCAGGCAATTCATGACCGGCGCCGCGGCGCTGGGGGTGGGGCTGGCCCTGCCCGCCGCGGTCCGCGCGCAACAGCCGGACCTGCCGTCCGGCCCCGTGAAGATCGTGGTGGGCTTTCCTGCGGGCGGGGGCACGGACGTGCTGGCCCGCTTGCTGGGGCAGAAGCTGGGCGTGATGTGGGGCATCCCCGTCATCGTGGAAAATCGCGCGGGCGCGGCCGGCATCATCGCCGCCGAGCAGGTAGCGCGGCAGCCGAACGACGGCAACACGCTTCTGATGGCGCATGTGAACAGCCATGGGATCGCGCCGGGGCTGCAGCCCAAGCTGGCCTATTCAGTGGACCGCGATTTTTCGCCCATCGCGCTGGTGGGCAAGACGCCCACCATCCTGATCGGCGGCGCCGCGCAGCCCGCCAAGACCTTGCCCGACCTGGTCAAGCTGTGCCGCGCGCAGCCCGGCAAGATCGTGTTCGGATCGGCCGGCGCCGGATCCGCCCAGCATCTGGCGCTGGAGATTTTCAAGGCGCGCGCCGGCATCGACGTGCTGCACGTGCCGTACAAGGGATCCGCGCCGCTGATGAACGACCTGATGGGCGGCCATGTGCAGTACTGCTTCGAAGGCATGACGACCGCGACGCCGCTGTTGCAGTCGGGCAAGGTGATCGCGCTGGCACAGACGCTGCAGCAGCGTTCCAAGAGCCAGCCGGACGTGCCGACGGTGGCCGAACAAGGTTATCCGGGGTTCGAGGCCAGCATCTGGTTCGGCATGGTAGGGCCGGGCAAGATGCCCGGTGCCATGGTCCAGCGCATGAACCGCGACATCGACCGCGTGCTGGCCATGACGGACGTGCAGGAAAAGCTGGCGCAGGTGGGCGCGGAAGACGGCGGCGGCAGCGTGCAGCGCTTTGCCGACTTCATGACGCAGGAACAGCAGAAGTACGCCAAGACGATCAAAGACGCGAAGATCGTCGTCGAAAGCTGACGCGGCGGCCGGCCCGCGACGTGGCGGCTTAGCGCGCGTCCGGGTCCACCCAGCCCGCCATCGCCGAGATCGAGCGGGCCTTTTCCCGTAGCAGGCGCGCGGTGCCGGACTCCAGTTCATCATCGATCGCGCCCACCGGGCCCATCAGGGTGATGGCCGCGGTCATTTCGCCCAGCATGTCGAAGATGGGCGCCGACAGCGACGTGAAGTGCGGCAGCAGGGCGTGGCGGCAACGGCTGATGTGGTGCTTTTGCACCTCGTCGCGGATCGCCTGCACGTCTTTCGCCGTGTAGGAGTTGCCGGGCGCGCCGCCATGGCTTTCCGGCACCGCCGAGGCCAGTTCCTGCGCCAGCAGGTCGCGGGTCAGTGCATCGGGCAGATGGGCCAGGAAGTTGCGGCCCAGCGCGGACGACAGCAGCGGCATCACGCTGCCTACGCGCAGTTCCAGCAACGGGCGGCTGCGGCTGCCTTCCACCCGGTAGACGATCGTGGGGCCCTTGTTGCCCCATACCCCCAGGAACACGGTGTGCCCGGTGACGGCGGCCACCTCGGCCATGATGGGCCGAGCCGTGGTGAAGACGTCGAACTGCTCCAGGGCCGCCAGGCCCAGCCGCAAGGCATAGGGCCCCAGGCCGTAATGGCCGGTGTCCGCATGCTGCTGCACCACGCCGACCTTCTGGAAGCTGACCAGGTAGTAGTGCACGTTGGGCACAGTCAGTTCGCAGGCGTCGGCGATTTCCTTCAAGGGCATCGGGCGGCCGGTCTGGCGGATCACGTCCAGTATCCGGAACCCCACTTCGATCGACTGGATGCCCCGGCGCGCAGCGGTCGGCGCCTGTTCCGAGTTCTTTTCAACCTTGCCGGCGGGCCTTGCCATCACTGCCTCCACTGTGTCTTTGGCGGCAGTGTAGCAGCGGCTCCGCCACGTCCCGGCGGATGCCGGGGACGGGTTTTCCGGGTTTCCCCCAGCTATGTCTCGTTCGCATTCAAGTTTGATAATAGTTAATGCATACAGCAGTATCAATTGAAATCGATCGGGGATTGCAAGCATGGAAGCTAACGTCGCAATGCAGCGGGTAGACGCGGGGACGACGCTCAGCAGGAAAGAGGAACGCCAGGTGGTGGTGGCCTCGACGCTGGGCACGCTGTTCGAGTGGTACGACTTTTTCATCTACGGGACGCTCGCCGTCTTCATGAGCCAGGTGCTGTTCCCGCAGGACAATCCCACGGTGGCGCTGCTTGCCGCATTGGGCGCGCTGGCGGTGGGTTTCATCATCCGTCCGCTGGGCGCGGTGATGTTCGGCTACCTGGGCGACAAGTGGGGCCGCAAGTACACCTTCCTGATCACGGTCGTGATGATGGGCGGGGCCACCGTGCTGATCGGCTGCCTGCCGACGTATGAATCGGCGGGCCACCTGTCGTGGATCCTGCTGTTGACGCTGCGGGTCATCCAGGGCCTGGCGGTGGGCGGCGAATACGGCGGCGCCGTGATCTACGTGGCCGAACACTGCGAACCGAAGCGCCGCGGTCTCTTGACCGGCTGGATCCAGATCACCTCGTCGGCCGGCCTGATCCTGTCGCTGGTCGTCATCCTGTGCACGCAGGCGGCGATGAGCGCCGAGGACTTCCGCCAATGGGGCTGGCGCCTGCCGTTCATCCTGTCGATCGTGATGCTGGCGATTTCGATCTATGTGCGCGCCAAGCTGCATGAATCGCCCGTCTTCACGCGGATGAAGCAGCAGAACCGCCTGTCGAAGAACCCGATCAAGGAAACGTTCGGCCAATGGTCCAGCCTGCGGCTGGTGCTGCTGGCGCTGATCGGCGTGACCGCCGGCCAGGGCGCGACCTACTTCACGGGCCAGTTCTACGTGATGATCTTCCTGCAGCAGGCGGTGCAGATCGACCAGACCAGCGTCTATACGCTGATCCTGATCGGCTTCATCATCGGCGCGCCGACCTTCGTGCTGTTCGGCTGGCTGTCCGACCGCATCGGCCGCAAGTGGATCATGATGGCGGGTCTGTTCATCGCCGCCATCGGCTACCACTCCATGTTCGAGGTGCTGCTGAAGGCCGGCAACCCGGCGCTGGCGCAGGCCATGCAAAGCACGCCGGTGCGCGTGCACGCCGACACGAGCGGCGGCGCCTGCGACTTCGGCTTGCAGGCCGCGATGATCGGCAGCCACGCCGACCACAAGAAGGTATGCGTGCAGGCCAAGAAATTCCTGGTCGGCAAGGGCATCAATTTCGAATACGCGGCTCCGCTGCCTGGCCAGGACATCGCCATGAGCGTGGGCGGCGTCACCGTCAACGGCTTCGACCGCGCCGGTTACGCCAGCGCGCTGACGGCCGCCGGCTACCCGGACCGCGCCGATCCCGCGCGGGTCGACCGCGCCACCATCATCCTGATCCTGGTGCTGATGACGACCGTCGTGGCGATGGTCTACGGCCCGGTCGCGTCCTATCTGGTCGAACTGTTCCCCGCCCGCATCCGGTATACCGCGCTATCCTTCCCGTACCACATCGGCGCCGGCATCTTCGGCGGGATCGTGCCGTTCACCGCGACCTATCTGGCGCAGGCCAGCGGCAATATCTTCGGCGGTTTGATGTATCCGGTGGCCGTGATGGTCGTGGTGGGCGTCATCGGCAGCCTGTTCCTGCCGAACACCCGCGCCCAGGCCATCGACGAAGACCCCATCCACTAGAAAAAAGCGAGGAGAGACATGTCCGTGCAATCGAGCTTCAAGGCTGCCGTCATCCAGGCGGCGTCCATCCCGACCGACAGCCTGGCTTGCGCCCAGAAGGCGGCTTCCCTGATCCGCCAGGCGGCGGAGCAGGGCGCCCGGGTGCTGGTGTTCCCGGAAGCCTTCCTGGGCGGCTATCCCAAGGGCAATTCCTTCGGCGCGCCCATCGGCATGCGCAAGGCCGAAGGCCGCGATGCCTTCGCCAGCTATCACCAGCAAGCCATCCGGCTGGATGGTGAAGAGGTCGCAGTGGTGGCCCAGGCCGCGGCCGACACCGGCACCTTCGTCGTGATGGGCTGCATCGAGGCCGACGGCGGCACGCTGTATTGCACCGTGCTGTATTTCAACGGTCAGGAAGGGCTTGCCGGCAAGCACCGCAAGCTGATGCCGACCGCGGGCGAACGGCTGATCTGGGGCTTCGGCGACGGCTCGACGATGCCTGTCTTCGATACGCCCTACGGCAAGATCGGCGCCGTCATCTGTTGGGAAAACTACATGCCCATGCTGCGCATGTACATGTACAGCCAGGGCGTGGCGCTGTATTGCGCGCCCACCGCGGATGACCGCGACAGCTGGATCCCCAGCATGCGCCACATCGCGCTGGAAGGCCGCTGCTATGTGCTGACCGCCTGCCAGCACCTGCGCCGCGACGCGTATCCGGAAGACTTCGAATGCGCCTTGGGCGACAGCCCGGACACCGTGCTGATGCGCGGGGGCAGCGCCATCATCGACCCCTTGGGCGAAGTGCTGGCCGGCCCGGATTTTTCCGCCGAAACGATCCTGTACGCTGACATCCATCCCAACCAGATCCTGCGCGGCAAGTACGACTTCGACGTGTCGGGCCACTACGCGCGGCCGGACGTGTTCCAGCTGCACGTCGACACCCGCGAAAAGCGGGCGGTCTCTGCCTCCGGCGCGGCAGGCCAGCAGGAGCCCTGAGCCATGCACTTCGATTTCAGCGCCTTGCCTTCGCAGACGGTCTATAAGCTGTTGACCTCGACCGTCACGCCTCGGCCGATCGCGTGGGTCACCACGATATCGGTCGACGGGTGCGTGAACGCGGCGCCGTTCAGCTTCTTCAACGTCATGGGCCATCAGCCGCCCACGGTCGCCATCGGCCTGATGCGCCGCGCCAATGGCGAGCTCAAGGACACCAGCGCCAACATCATCGAGAACGGCGAGTTCGTGGTGAACCTGGTGCCGGAATCGCTGATGCAGCAGATGAACCAGACCTGCGCGGACTATCCGCCCGGCGTGGACGAGCTGGCCAAGGCCGGATTGAAAGCGCTGCCGGCCGCGCACGTGCGCCCGCCCTTGATCCAGGGCAGCCCGGTGTCGCTGGAATGCGTCAGCCAGGCCACGATCGTGACCGGTCCGCATCAGGTCGTGGTCATCGGCCGGGTGCTGGGCGCGCATGTGGACGACGCGTATGTGCAGGATGCCGAGCGCGGCTACGTGAACACCGCCGAGATGGGGCTGGTTGCCCGGATGCACGGCAGCGGGTGGTACGCTCGCAGCACGGATTTGTTTCAGCTGGCGCGGCCTACCGACCCGTAGCGAGGTGACTTAAGGGGTATAGATGATTGCTCGATGGCAATGGGCGCTCAAGCAATTGACCAAGCGCCTTTGGTTCAAGGCCAGTCTTTTCTCGCTGCTGGGCGTGGTTACCGCCTTGCTTGCCATCATGTTCAAGGGCGTCATTCCTGAAACCTTGCCCGCGCGCATCGGTGCCGAAGCGGTGGACAAGATTTTGGGCATCATTGCGTCCAGCATGCTGGCGGTGACCACCTTTTCGCTCAGCACCATGGTGGCGGCATACGGTGCGGCGAGCAGCGGCGTGACCCCGCGGGCAACCACCCTCGTCATGCAGGACACCACTACGCAAAACGCCTTGGCGACGTTCATCGGCTCATTTCTGTTCAGCCTGGTGGGCATCATCGCGCTGAGTACAGGCGCCTATGGCGCGCAGGGGCGGGTCTTGTTGTTCGCGGTGACGATCGCGGTGGTGATCCTGATCGTCTACACGCTGTTGCGCTGGATCGAGCATCTGTCAAAGCTTGGGCGGGTCGGTGAGACGATTGACCGCGTTGAAAAAGCGACGATCGACGCTATCCAGCACCGAGTCCAGTGGCCATGTCTGGGCGGCAGCCCTTATCCGGCGGCAGGCATGCCGCCCGAGTCGGCGCAGACCGTGGCAAGCGACCAGACAGGCTACGTCCAGCACATAGACGTCCAAGCGCTGGGCCGGATCGCGCGCGACCATCACGCCTTGATCTACCTTGATATTCTTCCGGGCGGCTTTGCCCATGTCGGAATGGCGCTGGCATGGATCGTGTCCGACACCAGCAACGAGCCGGCGCCGCGCGAGGTGCCGAACGAGGAAATTCTTGGTGCTGTCACCATTGGAACGCGTCGCACGTTCGAACACGACCCGCGCTTTGGCTTGTCCGTGCTGTCTGAAATTGCGTCCCGCGCCTTGTCTCCCGCCGTCAACGACCCCGGAACGGCGATTGATGTCATTGGCAGGGGCGTAAGAAGTCTGAGTTACTGGGGGCAGCCGCCATCGCAGCAACTGGATGCCGAAGCGGATTGCCAGCGGGTCTACGTGCACAGCTTGAGCGTGGACGATCTGTTCGACGACTTTTTCGGCCCTATCGCTCGTGACGGCGCGAGTCTGCTGGAAGTGGGCACGCGCATGACAAAGGCGTTATTGAGCCTGGTGGAGATCAATCCGTTGTTCAAGACGGCCGCCTCCCGGCACGCGGTGCGCATGCTCAGGTATGCAGAGGACGCACTGGGACTGGAGGAAGACAAGCGCCAGCTTCGCGAGCTGGCTCAGCCCTTGCTGCGCTGAGGGTTTTGCTGCACTGAGAGTTTTTCCGCTGCCGCGCGCGCGATGTGCTTCACGGAAGAAGCCGCTGCGCCGAAAAGAAAAAAGCCCCTGATTTCTCAGGGGCTTCGTTCTTGAATACTGGCGGAGAGGGTGGGATTCGAACCCACGGTACGGGGATACCGTACGCCTGATTTCGAGTCAGGTACATTCGACCACTCTGCCACCTCTCCGTTGCTGGATTCCGTAACGGTGAAATTCCTGCCTTCGCTCTTGCCGTCTAAGTAGACGATTTAAGCAGTAGGGCGGTTTTCTCACTCAAAGATCCCTGGTCGGAAGGATCTTCGTTGTCGGAGCAGCGAAGCCCGCAATTCTACAGGATTTTTTTCCTGTGTGTAAAGGGGGCGGGAAAAAATCTTTACAGGGGCTTACCCCGGGGCTTCCGGGGCCGGCGATCTTTGCCCAGAATCCTGACCATGGATCTGATTCTTATCCTCTTGCTTGCCGCCGTCCTGTGCGTGCCGATCACCCAGCGGCTGGGGCTGGGCGCCATTCCCGGCTATCTGATTGCGGGCGTACTGATCGGACCCTCCTGCCTGAAACTGGTGACCAACGTGGACACCATGATCAACGTGTCCCAGTGGGGCGTGGTGATGATGCTGTTCATCATCGGGCTGGAGCTGTCGCCCAAGCGGCTCTGGGCCATGCGCAGCGAGGTCTTCATGCTGGGATCTCTGCAGATGCTGGCCTGCGGCCTGCTGCTGGGCGTGGTGTTCGGGGCGGCGCTGCGGCATCTGGCGGGCATGGAATGGCAGGCGGCGGTGCTGTGCGGTCTGTCGCTGGCATTGTCGTCGACGGCGGTGGCGCTGCGGCTGCTGGATGAACGCGCGCTGACGCGCACGCCGTTGGGCCGGTCTGCGCTGGGCGTCCTGCTGTTCCAGGACATGGCGGCGATCCCGATGCTGGTGGCGGCGGGGGTGCTGGGCTCCGACGGCACGTCGGCGCCGTCGTTCAAGGAGGCGCTGATCGCAGTGGCGGTGGTGGCGGTGGCCTACCGGCTTCGGTTGCTGGGCTGGGCCGCCAAAGCGCAACTGAACGAACTGTTCACGGCGGCGGCGCTGCTGATGGTCGTGGGGGCGGCGCAACTGTTCGATTACGCGGGCCTGTCCGCCGGCCTGGGCGGTTTCCTGGTTGGGGTGCTGATGGCGGAATCGCGTTACCGGCACGAGCTGGAAAAGGCGATCGACCCATTCAAAGGCTTACTGCTGGGGCTGTTCTTCCTGGCCATCGGCATGTCCATCAATCTGGCGGTGGTGTCGGTCCATTGGAAACTCATCATCGCCGGCGTGGCGGCCTTGCTGGCGGTCAAGGCGCTGGTCCTGTACGGCTTTGCGCGCTTTCTGGGGCTGCCGCGCTATCACCGGCTGCTGTTCGCCATGGTGCTGGCGCAGGGCGGGGAGTTCAGCTTCGCCATTTTCAACGAGGCCTGGGACAACCATCTGATGAACCTGGAGCAGCGCGACGTGCTGGCGGTGGTGGTGGCGGTATCGATGGGCGTGGTGCCGGTGCTGATCAAACTGCTGGAGCGCGTGCCGGAGAACCGGGGCGGCATGGCCGACCTGCCTGCCGCCGAGCCCGCCGCCGACGCTGCGCAAGCGCCTGCCGACCCTCTGGAAAAGCCGCCTGCCGCTTGACCCTGCGGGTCGTGAGGGCATGGCGTGATCGCCGTCATGCCGGGCAGCTACACTTGAACCCCGTTTTCGCATCCAGCACACCGCCAGACCATAGGAGAATGCTCATGCTCAAAGGAAAAGTCGCCCTTGTCACCGGTTCCACCAGCGGCATCGGCCTGGGTATCGCCACGGCCTTCGCCCAGCAAGGCGCCGATATCGTCCTGAACGGTTTCGGCGATGCCGCCGAGATCGAAAAAGTGCGCGCCGGCCTGGCCGACAAGCATGGCGTGAAGGTGATTTACGACGGCGCCGACCTGTCCAGGGGCGACGCGGTGCGCGGGCTGGTCGACAACGCGGTGCGCCAGCTGGGCCGCATCGACATCCTGGTCAATAATGCCGGCATCCAGCACACCGCGCTGATCGAAGACTTCCCGGCTGAAAAGTGGGATGCGATCCTGGCGCTGAACCTGTCGGCCGTGTTCCATGGCACCGCCGCCGCCTTGCCGCACATGAAGAAGCAGGGTTTCGGCCGCATCATCAATATCGCTTCGGCGCATGGCCTGGTGGCCTCGGCCAACAAGTCGGCCTATGTGGCCGCCAAGCACGGCGTGGTGGGCTTCACCAAGGTCACGGCGCTGGAAACTGCCGGCCAAGGCATCACCGCCAATTCCATCTGCCCGGGCTGGGTTCGCACGGCGCTGGTGGAAAAGCAGATCTCCGCGCTGGCCGAAAAGAACGGCGTCGACCAGGAAACCGCTGCGCGCGACCTGCTCAGCGAAAAGCAACCGTCGCTGCAGTTCGTGACACCGGAACAACTGGGCGGCACGGCCGTGTTCCTGGCGTCGGACGCCGCGGCCCAAATCACTGGAACGTCCGTCTCCGTCGATGGCGGCTGGACGGCGCGTTAATAAAGGAATCCCCGAATGCTGTTTCTGCTTTCCCCCGCCAAGAAGCTGGACTACGACTCGCCGCTGCATATCGAGACGCACTCCCAGCCGCTGTTCGTGGACCAGGCCGCCGGCCTGATCAAGGTGCTGAAGACCAAGTCCGCGGACGATATCTCCGAACTGATGAGCCTGAGCCCGGCGCTGTCCGAGCTGAATGCGCAGCGCTACGCCCACTGGAAGCGCACGTTCACGCTGGCCAATTCGCGCCAGGCCGTGCTGGCCTTCAACGGCGACGTGTATGAAGGGCTGGACGCGTCGACCCTGTCGGCCAAGCAGCTGGATTGGGCGCAAGAACACGTGGCCATCTTGAGCGGCCTGTACGGCGTGCTGCGGCCGCTGGACCTGATGCAGCCGTACCGCCTGGAAATGGGCACGCGGCTGCAGACGCCCAAGGGCAAGAACCTGTACGAGTATTGGGGCTCGACCATTGCGGGCTATTTGAACGAGCGCCAGGAAGGCAAGAAATCGCCGGTGATCGTCAACCTGGCGTCCGAAGAGTATTTCAAGTCGGTCGACCTGAAGACGCTGAAGGCCCGCGTGGTGCAGTGCGTGTTCCAGGACTGGAAGAGCGGCGCCTGGAAGATCATTAGCTTCCACGCCAAGCGCGCGCGCGGCCTGATGGCCCGCTACGCGATCCAGCACAAGGTTGCCAAGCCCGAAGGCCTGCACGGCTTCGACCTGGAAGGCTACGCGTATGACGCGTCGGCGTCGTCGGAAGACAAGCTGGTGTTCCGGCGCAAGCTGGACTGATCCCGGGGCGGATCGCCGCCCCAAGCAAAAGCCGGCCTGTTTCCAGGCCGGCTTTTTTTATCGCGCAAGGACCGTTGCGATCAAGACGCCACGGCCGCCACCGGCGGCGCGTGCGTCGGGTCGGCCAAGGCCTGCAGTTCTTGCCGGATCATGTGGGACGCCTTCAGCATCTGCTTGACCGGGTAGACCAGCGCGGCCTGTTCGCCTTCGGTGTCGAACTGCGTGGGCAGGTTCGCGGCGATCTCGGGGCGGCGTTCGTCCAGCAGGTCGACCATGCCGTTCATGGCCAGTTGCACCGCCTCGGGCGTTTTCGGCAAGGCCGCCAGGATGGGGATCGCCGCGGTGATCTGCGAGGCCAGCACGTGGTTCTGGATCAGCAGGTTGTTGAGCTCGGGCACGCTGACCTGGTGCGATTTCGGTTCGCTCATCATCCGGTAGAAGGCCTCGGCGAAGTTGCTGAACGCGATGTGCACGTTCTTGCGCGCCAGACGCCAGGCCAGGTCGGCATCGATGACCGCCGGGGTCTCGGCCGCGGCGTCGCCCACCGGCGCGCCATGCGCCTGCATGGCATCGGCGTAGCGCAGGCCGGCGATCAGGTATTCGCGGTTGGCGCGCGTGGCGGCGGCGGCCAGGGGCTTCAGGTAGCGGGCTTCCCACCACGGCAGGATGTAGCTGCACACCAGCGCGAGCGTGCAGCCCAGCAGCGTGTCGATGGCGCGTTCGCCGATCACGGACATGGACACCGTGCCCGGCGAGACGAAGTGGAACACCAGCACCACGAAAAGCGTGTTGAAGATGGCGCTGGCCATGTAGTTCAGCTGCACCAGGCTGTTGCCCATGATGCAGGCGCCCAGCAGCACGGCGAACAGGATTTCGGGCCGGTCGGTCACGTTGAACAGCAGCAGCGCGCAGATGCAGCCGATCAGCGTGCCGCCCAACCGCCAGCCGTTGCGCTGCCGCGTCAGCGCGAAACCGGGCTTCATGATGATGACGATGGTCAGCATGATCCAGTAGTTGTGCGCCGAGAACGCCGGCGACAGCCAGCGGCTGGCCAGCGTCATGGCGATGGCAGCTGCTGCCGTCACGCGTAGCGCATAGCGGAAATGCGGGGAGTCCAGGCGCAGGTTGCTGGTCAGCAGGCCGAAACGGAATTCCTGGCGCGAGATGAAGCGGGTCAACGACTTGTTGATGCGCAGCACGTCGGTGGGCTTGGCGTCCGGCGAGGCCGCAGTGTGGTCCGCCAGCCGGTCGACGATGCGGGCGGAATTGCGCAGGCGGCGCAGCACCTGGATGATCAGCGCCAGCATTTCGGGTTCGCGTTCGCCCAGGCCCTGCTGCTTGAGCTGTTCGATCTCGTATTCGATGGCGCGCAGTTCGGCGCGGGCGCTGCTGCGGTACTGCACCTGGCGCCCGCGCGACACGTCCAGCGCGATGCGGTTCAGCTCCAGGGACATCTTCACCAGGGCGTCGCGCATGAACATCAGGCAGTCGTTGCCGGCCAGGGTGCGGCGCAACGCGGCGTAGTCGGTGTGCGTGGCCACCAGCGTGTCCAGCAGCTGCAGCATGTCGACGAACATGTTCCAGATCATCACGCGCTGGCGGTCGCCCAGGCCTTTGCCGCGGGGCAGGGCGCGCAGCACCATGTCGCGGGCGGCCTGGTGCTTTTCCGTCATGACGGACTGGCGCTGGATCAGCGTGCGGTAGGCCTCGTCCAGGTCGGCGGTGGCGTCGTAGAAGGCGGCGCGGGCGGCGACATAGTCGCCGGTGGCGAACAGCGCCACCGACATGGCCTGCTGTTCCTCGCGCAGCCAGAACAGGCGCGAAAAACCCAGGCTGAACACCACGTAGAACAGGGCGCCGCCCAGCGTGGCGGCGGCGTGCGCCAGGACCTCGTGCGGTTCCAGCGGCGAGTGCATGGTCAAGGTCATCAGCAGCAGGCCGGCAAAGCCGATCAGCCCGCCCCGCTTGCCGAACACGGTGAACATCGAATAGACGAAACACTGCGCGATGACGACCAGCCAGATCATCACCGGATGCGTGGACGCCAGCCCGGTGATGATGACGGTCAGCGTGCCCAGCGCGGCGCCGCCCAGCATCTCGTTGGTGCGGTGGCGCTGCGGCCCGCCCGGCTGGTCGATGATGGCCAGGCACTGCGCGCCGAACGTCGCGACCAGCCCAGTCGTGTAGTTGCCGAAGATGCCGCCCAGCACCAGCACGGGCAACAGCATGCCGACCCCCTGGCGCACCCCTCCGAAGAAGTAGTGGCTGTAGAGGAAGCGGCGGATGCTGGCAATGCGCAAATCCATGGGGCGGCGGCGGACGGTGGGCGACCGGATAAGTATAGAGAGGTCGTTCGGATTTTTGGGGTCGGATCGTTACCGGAGTTTCCCTGCATCGCCCGTGCAACGGTCCTGAAACCTCGATTTGCTACCTTTGACGCAACGCGGTAAATTCCATCTCTTGCGTCGGTCTGCCTATCCGATACCGGCGCGTTGAGGCGGATGGTCAGGGTCACCTCCCAGCCATCCTGCCGCAGTGATACCTGCTGTTGGCCGCGCCACAAGCGTGTGTTGCCAAAGCTTCCATTTCGACCTCCAGCGTCCCCAAGGGGCGTTTGCACTGCGTTCTGTCGAGCGTGTGCCGGGTCGGCAGGGTGTCCGGGTGGCGTGGCTCCGTGAGCCGCAAAGCGCCGGATCATGTTGTCGTAGCCGGTATGGGTTCCGTTGCCGCCGTATCCGGGCGAGCAGCAGTCAGGGTTGCAGGGCCGGTACTGAAAGGAAATACAACATGGAAATGAATGGCGCCGATATCGTCGTGCGCTGCCTGGCCGATGAGGGCGTGGAACACGTTTTCGGCTATCCCGGCGGCGCAGTGCTGTACATCTACGACGCGATCTTCAAGCAAGACAAATTTCAGCATATCCTGGTTCGTCACGAGCAAGCCGCCGTGCACGCCGCCGATGCCTATTCGCGCTCGTCGCAAAAGGTCGGCGTCTGCCTCGTGACCAGCGGCCCGGGCGTGACCAATGCCGTCACCGGCATCGCCACCGCCTATATGGATTCCATCCCCATGGTCATCATCAGCGGGCAAGTGCCCACTGCGGCCATCGGCGAGGACGCCTTCCAGGAATGCGACACCGTCGGCATCACGCGTCCCTGCGTCAAGCACAACTTCCTTGTGCGCGACGTCAAGGACCTGGCCGAAACCATGCGCCGCGCGTTCTACATCGCGCGCACGGGCCGTCCCGGCCCGGTGCTGGTGGATATCCCCAAGGACATCACCGTCGCGCAGTGCAAGTACACGCCGCCCAAGGGCGAGATCTCGATGCGTTCCTATGCGCCCGTCAACAAGGGCCACCAGGGGCAGATCAAGAAAGCCGTGCAGATGCTGCTGGCCGCCGAGCGGCCGATGATCTACACGGGCGGCGGGGTCATTCTGTCGAACGCCGCGCCCGAGCTCAACAAGCTCGTGTCGCAGCTGGGCGCGCCCTGCACCAGTACCCTGATGGGTCTGGGCGGCTACCCGGCCAGCAGCGGCCAGTTCGTGGGCATGCCCGGCATGCACGGCACGTACGAAGCCAATATGGCGATGCAGCACTGCGACGTGCTGCTGGCCATCGGGGCTCGTTTCGATGACCGCGTGATCGGCAATCCCAAGCACTTCGCGCAGAACGCCCGCAAGATCATCCATATCGATATCGATCCCTCGTCGATCTCCAAGCGCGTGCGCGTGGACGTCCCGATCGTCGGTAACGTCAAGGACGTGCTGGCCGACCTCAGCGCGCAATACGAGATCGCCGCGGCCGAGCACAAGCCGGCCCCCATCGCCAAATGGTGGGAGCAGGTCGAGACGTGGCGCGGCAAGGAATGCCTGAAGTTCGCCAACTCGGACGAAGTGATCAAGCCGCAGTACGTGGTGGAAAAGCTCTGGGAAGTGACCGGCGGCGACGCTTTCGTCACCTCCGACGTGGGCCAGCACCAGATGTGGGCGGCCCAGTACTACAAGTTCGACAAGCCGCGCCGCTGGATCAACTCCGGCGGCCTGGGCACCATGGGGGTGGGGCTGCCGTACGCGATGGGCGTACAGATGGCCAACCCTGGGCACGACGTCGCCGTCATCACCGGCGAAGCGTCGATCCAGATGAACATCCAGGAACTGTCGACCTGCCACCAGTACCGCCTGACGCCCAAGATCGTCTGCCTGAACAACCGTTTTCTGGGTATGGTCCGGCAATGGCAGCAGATCGATTACGGCTCGCGCTATTCCGAGTCCTACATGGATTCGCTGCCCGACTTCGTCAAGGTGGCCGAGGCCTATGGCCACGTGGGTCTGCGCATCGAGCGTCCGGCGGATGTCGAACCCGCGCTGCGCGAAGCGTTCGGCAAGCACAAGGAACGCCTGGTCTTCCTGGACTTCATCACCGACCGCACCGAAAACGTGTGGCCGATGGTCAAGGCCGGACGCGGGCTGACCGAAATGCTGCTTGGCTCTGAAGACCTGTAAGGAGGCCACCATGAAGCACGTGATTTCCGTCCTCCTCGAGAACGAACCCGGCGCGCTGTCGCGCGTGGTGGGGCTGTTTTCCGCGCGGGGCTACAACATCGAGACCCTGACGGTGGCGCCCACCGAGGACTCCACCCTGTCGCGCATGACCATCGTCACGACCGGTTCCGACGAGGTCATCGAACAGATCACCAAGCATTTGAATCGCCTGGTGGATGTCGTCAAAGTGGTGGACCTGACCGAAGGCGCCCACATCGAGCGCGAGCTGATGCTCGTGAAGGTGCGCGCCGTCGGCAAGGAACGCGAAGAGATGAAGCGCATGGCGGACATCTTCCGCGGCCGCATCATCGACGTGACCGACAAGTCCTACACCATCGAATTGACCGGGGTGCAGGAAAAAGTACAGGCCTTCCTGGAAGCCCTGGACCGCAGTGCCATCCTTGAAACCGTACGCACCGGCGTGTCCGGCATCGGACGCGGTGAACGGATTTTGAAGATTTGACCGGCCTTCCAGGCCAAGCCGCACCCTACATCTGAACCATCGAATATCCAAAATATTGGAATCTGGAGCACAACCATGAAAGTTTTCTACGACAAAGACTGCGATCTGTCCCTCATCAAAGGCAAGACCGTCGCCATCATCGGCTACGGTTCGCAAGGCCATGCGCACGCGCAGAACCTGCATGAATCGGGTGTGAAGGTCATCGTCGGCCTGCGCAAGGGCGGCGCTTCGTGGAACAAGGCCGCCAACGCCGGCCTGGAAGTCAAAGAAGTGGCCGATGCCGTCAAGTCCGCCGACATCGTCATGATGTTGCTGCCCGACGAGAACATCGCTTCGGTCTACAACAAGGAAGTGCACGCCAACATCAAGGCGGGCGCCGCCCTGGCTTTCGCTCACGGCTTCAACGTCCACTACGGCCAGGTCGTGCCGCGCGAAGATATCGACGTCATCATGATCGCCCCGAAGGCCCCGGGCCACACGGTGCGCAACACGTACAAGCAAGGTGGCGGCGTGCCCCACCTGGTGGCCGTATACCAGGACAAGTCGGGCGCCGCGCGTGACGTGGCCCTGTCGTACGCCAGCGCCAACGGCGGCGGCCGCGCCGGCATCATCGAAACCAACTTCCGCGAAGAGACCGAAACTGACCTGTTCGGCGAACAAGCCGTGCTGTGCGGCGGTACCGTCGAACTGATCAAGGCCGGTTTCGACACGCTGGTGGAAGCCGGCTACGCGCCCGAAATGGCGTACTTCGAATGCCTGCACGAACTGAAGCTGATCGTCGATCTGATCTATGAAGGCGGCATCGCCAACATGAACTACTCGATTTCGAACAACGCCGAATTCGGCGAGTACGAAACGGGCCCGAAGATCGTCACCGACGAAACCCGCAAAGCCATGCGCCAGTGCCTGACGGACATCCAGACCGGCGAGTACGCCAAGAAGTTCATCCTGGAAAACACCGCCGGCGCCCCGACCCTGACCTCGCGCCGCCGCATCAACGCGGAATCGCAGATCGAGCAAGTGGGCGGCAAGCTGCGCGCCATGATGCCCTGGATCGCCGCCAACAAGCTGGTGGACAAGTCCAAGAACTGATCGTGAGCCTGGCGCGGGGGTTTCCCCGCGTGCAAGCGGTCAAAGCGGCATGCCTGCGAGGGCATGCCGCTTTTTCTTGGTTTATTGCTCAGGAACGCGGCTTGCTCTGGCCCGCAAGCGGGGCCAGATGGGTTAACCTTTCACAGTCCGTTGTAAGTTATTGAGACCATGCCCAATTTTTCCATGCGCGATTCCGAGAACCGCCACCGAAGCATCTACTTGCTGCCCAACGCATTCACCACCGCGGCGTTGTTCGCGGGGTTCTATGCCGTGGTGCAGGCCATGAACGACCGCTTCGAAGTCGCCGCCATCGCCATTTTCGTGGCCATGGTGCTGGACGGCATGGATGGCCGGGTCGCCCGGCTGACCAATACGCAGTCCGCCTTCGGCGAACAATACGACTCGCTGTCGGACATGACGTCCTTCGGCGTGGCGCCCGCGCTGGTCATGTACGAATGGATCCTGAACGACCTGGGCCGCTGGGGCTGGCTGGCCGCCTTCGTCTACGTGGCCGGGGCCGCGTTGCGTCTGGCGCGGTTCAATACCAATATCGCCGTCGTCGACAAACGCTATTTCCAGGGCTTGCCCAGCCCGGCCGCGGCCGCGCTGGTGGCGGGTTTCGTCTGGCTGGCCGTGGACAACAAGCTGCCCATCCATGACAGCCTGATGGCCTGGGTGGCGTTCACGCTGACCATGTACGCCGGCATCACCATGGTGTCGAACGCGCCGTTCTTCAGCGGCAAGAGCTTCGCCTTGGGCCGCAGCGTGCCGTTCTGGGGCATCTTGCTGGTGGTGGCCGTGTTCGTGTTCGTGTCCAGCGACCCCCCGGTCGTGCTGTTCGGCCTGTTCGTGCTGTATGGCCTGTCGGGCTGGATCATGTGGGGCTGGCGCTGGAACAAGGCGCGCCGCCTGACGCAAGAGCGTCGCGGCCAGTCTTCCTGATCGCTCCGCCCTTCAAGGCAAAACGACAAAACCCGCCGGATCGGCGGGTTTTGCGTTTCTGGAACCGGGTGGCGTCAGCGCCACATGAACTTCTCGTCGTCGTACATGGGGTCGGGTCCGGGGTGGAAGTGCGTCAGTTTGCTGCCGTCGCGGCTCATGTAGACGTACATCAGCGAATTCCAGACCCCGTTTTCCTTGTAGCGGTACGACCACACGACTTCGCGCTTTTCACCCAGGCCGGTTTCTTCGATGCGGGCCGGCGGGCCGAATTCGCAGCGCACGCGGTCGGGGCCCCAGTCGCCGGCTTCCAGCACCTTGAAGTGGGCGTCGGTCAGCAGGGGCACCACCTGTCCCACGCGGCCGTCGGTGCCTACGTTGGTGCCCCAGGCGTACTGGCCCATCGGCTGTTGCGTCCAGATGACGCGTCGCCCGCCGCCTGCCTGCGGGCATTCGAAGTTGGGCTTACCAAACTGGGTCAGCACGTCGGCGTAGGGCGTGCCGGGTGGCACCTGGGCCAGGTTGGCGCATGCGGCAAGCCCGGTCAGGGCCAGCGAGGCAAGGGTGATGCGGGCTGTTTTGTAATATTTGGACATAACTTTGCTCCTCTGGGGCGCCTGCCGGGCAGTTGCCGGCCACTGCCTGCCAGCCGAAACCGGCTCTGGGGTAATTCTAGCGAATCAGCTATAATCATCGAGCTTTATCAAGTGTATTGATTTTGCAAGATGCTTTGCGCCGGCAGTCCGGCTGTAGAGGAAGCCGCCTTCATAGTAGGTTCAGAGGGCCTTCTTCACAGCTATTGAAGCAGCAGTGAGAAAGCAAAAACGCTTATCGCCGGGATTTACGCAAATTTTTTCCAAACCACGTCAGGGCACCTCGGCCCTGTCGCATGTCCGAAGAGGTCATCAATGTCTGTAGCTGACATCAAGAAATCCGATATCGTTGCGCAGTTCCAACGCGCTCAAGGCGATACCGGCTCCCCCGAAGTTCAGGTGGCTCTGCTCACCGCCCGTATCAACGAACTGACTGGTCACTTCAAAGAACACATGAAGGACCATCACTCGCGCCGCGGTCTGCTGCGTATGGTCAGCCGTCGCCGCAAGCTGCTCGACTATCTCAAGGGCCGCAATCCCGATTCGTACCGCGCTCTGATCGAAAAACTCGGTCTGCGTAAGTGATCGACGGGGCTGGCTCCCCATGACGCAATAACCGTGGTCGGTGCGACGTATTGTCGCGACGGCCACGGTTTTTCATTTGTAAGGAATAATCGTCATGTTCAACAAAGTGACAAAATCGTTCCAATACGGCCAGCATACGGTCGTTCTGGAAACTGGCGAAATCGCTCGCCAGGCATCCGGCGCCGTTGTGGTGTCGATCGAGGACACCGTCGTCCTGGCCACCGTCGTGGCTTCCAAGAAGGCCAAGCCGGGTCAAACGTTTTTCCCGCTGACCGTCGACTACATTGAGAAGACCTACGCTGCCGGCCGTATTCCGGGTGGGTTCTTCAAGCGTGAAGGCAAGCCGTCCGAAAAGGAAACGCTGACCTCGCGCCTGATCGACCGTCCGCTGCGTCCGCTGTTCCCTGAAGACTTCTACAACGAAGTCCAAGTGGTCATCCACACGCTGTCGGTCAATCCCGAGATCGATCCCGACATCGCCGCCATGATCGGCGCCTCGGCCGCTCTGGCCATTTCGGGCATCCCGTTCAACGGCCCCATCGGCGCCGCCCGCGTGGGCTACATCGATGGCCAATACGCGCTGAACCCGACCGCTTCGCAACTGAAGTCGTCCAAGCTGGACCTGGTGGTCGCCGGTACGGAAAACGCCGTGCTGATGGTGGAATCGGAAGCCCAACAGCTGTCCGAAGAAATCATGCTGGGCGGCGTGGTCTTCGGCCACGAGCAAATGCAGGCCGTCATCAACGCCATTCACGAACTGGTGAAGGACGCTGGCAAGCCCGATTGGGATTGGCAAGCGCCGGCCAAGGACGAATCCCTGATCGCCGCCGTGACCTCGGCTGCCCAGGAAGGCCTGAACGCCGCCTACCAGATCCGCGAAAAGCAAGCCCGTACCGCCAAGCTGCGCGAAGTGTCGGCTGACGTGTCGGCCAAGCTGGCTGCCGCCGCCGCTGAAAAGGGCGCGTCGCTGCCGGACGCCGTGACCGTCGACAACATCATGTTCTCGCTGGAATCGGCCATCGTCCGCGGCCAGATCCTGAACGGCGAACCGCGTATCGACGGCCGCGACACCCGCACCGTGCGCCCCATCAGCGTGCGTCTGGGCGTGCTGCCCCGCGCACACGGCAGCGCGCTGTTCACCCGTGGTGAAACGCAAGCGCTGGTCGTGGCCACGCTGGGCACGAAGCAAGACGAACAGATCATCGACGCGCTCATGGGTGAATACCGCGACCGCTTCATGATGCACTACAACATGCCTCCGTTCGCCACCGGCGAAACGGGCCGCATCGGTGTGCCCAAGCGCCGCGAAATCGGCCACGGCCGTCTGGCCAAGCGCTCGCTGATTCCGCTGCTGCCGGCTCCTGAAGACTTCCAGTACACGATCCGCATCGTGTCGGAAATCACCGAGTCCAACGGCTCGTCGTCGATGGCTTCGGTCTGCGGCGGCTCGCTGGCCATGATGGACGCCGGCGTGCCGGTCAAGGATCACGTGGCCGGCGTGGCCATGGGCCTGATCCTGGACGGCGGCAAGTTCGCCGTGCTGACCGACATTCTGGGTGACGAAGATCACCTGGGCGACATGGACTTCAAGGTCGCGGGCACCGAAAACGGCGTCACCGCACTGCAGATGGACATCAAGATCCAGGGCATCACGAAGGAAATCATGCAAGTGGCGCTGGCGCAAGCCCGCGAAGGCCGCCTGCACATCCTGACCAAGATGAAGGAAGCGCTGGACGGTTCGCGTGGCGAGCTCTCGGCTTTCGCCCCGCGCATGCTGACCATCAAGATCAACCCCGAGAAGATCCGCGACGTGATCGGCAAGGGCGGCGCCACCATCCGCGCGCTGACCGAAGAGACCGGTACGCAGATCGACATCTCCGACGACGGCACGATCGTGATCGCCAGCGTCGACGAAGCGCAGGCCAAAGAAGCCCAGCGCCGCATCGTCGAACTGACCGCCGACGTCGAAGTGGGCCAGATCTACGAAGGCTCGGTGCTGCGTCTGCTGGACTTCGGCGCCATCGTGCAAGTGCTGCCGGGCCGTGACGGCCTGCTGCACATCTCGGAAATCGCCAACTACCGCATCGCGAACATCAACGATGTGCTGAAGGTCGGCCAGCAAGTCCGCGTCAAGATCATCGAGGCCGACGACAAGGGCCGCCTGCGCCTGTCCATCAAGGCGATCGGCGGCATCGAGGCGCAGCAGCCTGCTGCCGCGACCGAAGCTGCCCCCCAATCGGAACCGCAAGCTGAATAAGCTGGCAGGCTGATTGAACGAAAACGGCGCCGCAAGGCGCCGTTTTTCATGGGGCCCTGTAACCTCCAACTCTGCCCGGCTTTCCTGTAAAGTCTTGCGCAAGACGGGGGAGAGGATGGGGAAACCATGACGGGATGGCCAGGAGCCGCGACCGCGGCGGCGCTGCTGACAGCGCTGCTGGCCGGCTGCATGAGCAGCCCGGGCCCGGGCCAGCGCGGACCCAATAGCGAAGGCATGTCCGCCGACCAATTCGGGCAGACCGACTTCAACCGCACCGTCACCCTGGAAGTTCGCGACAACCTGACCAGCCTGTATTCGCTGCTGGACAAGCTTTACCGCCGCAATCCCCGCGAATGGCGCAAGACCGGCGCGGCGGACCAGAAGGCGGCCGTGAACCTGGTCAAGCACGCCATCGAAGTCCGCATCCCGCCCAGCGACCTGGCCGGCCTGCGCGACATCCAGATCCTGGCCGTGTCGCTTGACCCCAACTACACCGGCGACCGCGTCGGCGCCTTCATCTACGGCCTGGCCGACACCATCATCGCGGCCCACAACGGCAAGACCCGGCTGTACGCCACCGACGCGCTGGACGGCCAGCGGGTCTACAATGCTGCACGGAATGTCGAGGCCGCCGCCTGGCTGCTGGCGTCGCGCCGCAACAATCAAGGCGAGCCCCTATTGCTGGCCAATGAAATGTCTCCCAACGCGACGAACCTGAGCTTCGAGCGCGAGTTCGGCGCCATCATCGGCCGGCTGGACTTGATCGCCAATCTGCTCGGCGAGAATTCGCGGCGCATCGGGATCAACTACGCGCAGGGCCTGCTGCTGTTCAATTTCCTGCCTGTGCGCTAACAGGATCTACCCATCGTGATCGATATCGCCTCTATCCAGACCGCCCGCGAAAATTTGCGCGGCCAGGTGCTGAAGACCCCCTTCACCCTGTCGCGCACGCTGTCCGACATCTTCGGCGCCGAAATCTGGCTGAAGTTCGAGAACCTGCAGTTCACGGCGTCGTTCAAGGAGCGCGGCGCGTTGAACCGCATGCTGACCCTGTCGGACGACGAGCGCGCCAAGGGCGTGATCGCGGTGTCGGCCGGCAACCATGCCCAGGGTGTGGCCTACCATGCGCAGCGCATGGGCGTGCCGGCCGTGATCGTGATGCCGCGCTTCACCCCCACGGTCAAAGTGGCCAACACGCGCCGCTTCGGCGCCGAAGTGGTGCTGGCGGGCGACACCTTCGACGACGCCAAGGCCCACGGCTACGAGCTGGCGCAAGCGCGCGGCCTGATCATGATCCACCCCTATGACGACGAAGCCGTCATTTCGGGGCAGGGCACCGTTGCGCTGGAAATGCTGGAAGACCAACCTCAGCTGGACACGCTGGTCATCGCCATCGGCGGCGGCGGCCTGATCTCGGGCATCGCCACGGCCGCCAAGGCCTTGAAGCCCGGCATCGAGATCGTGGGTGTGCAGACCGAACGCTTCCCGTCGATGTACGCGGCTGTCAAGGGCGTATCCATGCCGCAGGGTCAGTACACCATTGCCGAAGGCATTGCCGTGAAGTCGCCGGGCGCGCTGACCCAACCCATCGTCAGCCAACTGGTCGACCAGATCGAACTGGTCAGCGAAAGCGATATCGAGCACGCCATCGTGGTGCTGCTGGAAATCGAGAAGACCGTGGTGGAAGGCGCCGGGGCCGCTGGCCTGGCTGCGCTGCTGCGCGCGCAGGAAGCGGGCAGCGACCGCTTCAAGGGCAAGCGCATCGGTCTGGTGTTGACGGGCGGCAACATCGACCCGCTGATGCTGGGCGAACTGATCGAACGCGGCATGGTGCGCGCCGGGCGCCTGGCCCGCATCCGCGTGGACTTGCGCGACCTGCCGGGCGCGTTGGCCCACGCTACCAAGCTGATTGCCGATGCCCAGGCCAACATCACCGAAGTGCATCACCAGCGCGCGTTCACCTCATTGCCGGTACGCAACGTGGAAGTCGATTTTGTGCTGCAGACGCGCGGGCCGGAGCATATCTTGGAAGTGATCGACATCCTGAACGCCGCGGGTTTCGCGGCTAGCAACCACGATCACTAAGAACCGCCGTCAGGGGCGGCCGAACCGGGGGATCAGGCGGCGTCGCGTTGCGCGGCGTCGCGCGCCACCAGGCTTTTCAAGCCGTACAGGCGTTCACGGTGCAAGGTCGTGGACAGCGGCTCGGGTTCGCGGCCCAGCGCGATGTAATCGGCGGGGATCTGGGCGATGGCCTCGCGCATGCGCTCGACGTTGCCTGGCCACCATTGCAGCAGCATGCGGTCGGGGTTGTACACATCCAGACCCTGGCGGCGCAATTCCGACCGGTTGAAATCCTTCAGGTTCCACGTTGCGATCTGCACGACGGGTGGCTGCTGCAGCCCGCAGCGCGCGCGCCGCGCCAAACCGGCGGCGATCACATGGAAGTCCTTCGGATCGCTGTAGCGCAGCGACGCTTCATAGACCTGCGTGTCCGCCTCGTTGGCGTCGGGAAAGCGCGCGTTCATGTCGGCCCAGAACTCGGCCAGCACTTCCGGCGGAATGTCCCAGATGCGGGAGGCGTTGCGGCGCCACTCCTCGCCGATGCGTTCCGTCCAGACCGGGATGAACACGCCGGCTTCGGCCAGACGCAGCAGCAGCCGGCGCAAGATGCCGGACATCAGCACGCAGGCGTCCAGGACGATAAAGGGGGCAGGGGCGGAAGGAGCGGTCAAGATGGGGAATGAGAAAGGCCGGGGCCTTTGAACGGCAAGAGTAATGGTGCCCGAGACCGGAATCGAACCGGTACGGCCTTGCGGCCGAGGGATTTTCTTACCACTTCGGCTTTCGCCGCCCGCGCATAAGCGCTGTTCGTGGTCTGGAGCACGCCTTCACCATAGCCTTGCGGCCTTAGGTGCCCGCCGTCTGCTCTCTACACCTTCCCCGGTTTTTCAACCGGGGCTTGGCTCGGCGTTGGCTCGGAACAGGTCCAGGGCGTTCGCCGAATTTGACGGGCTACACCTTTGGAGTTTCCTCCAAAGGGCTCAAATTAGTTTAAGTCCCTTGTGTCTACCAATTTCACCACTCGGGCGTTGCACGGCCCGTGCAGGGCCGGCAGCGGGCGTGACTATACCATCTTGGGCGCAGGGGCATTGGCGCGCCCGGCGGGGATCCGGGTAAGCCCGAGCCCGCCACGCGCCTATTTCCGGCCGAACAGCCGGCCCAGGAACCCGCGTGGCGAGGCGGCGGCTTCTTCCGCCGCCTGGGCCCGGCGCAACGACAGGTCCTGATACTCGGCCTTGCCGTTCTGCTGGTAGGACGCGGCGGCCTGGCGGTAGGCCAGTGCCGATTCGGCCGGGCGCTTCAGGTGGCCGTAGATCTCGCCGCGTGAAAACAGGGCCCAACTGCGGTAGTCGGGATCCAGCCCGATCAGGCGGTCGCACGCGGCCAGGGCTTCTTCGTACTGCTTGGCCGCATTCAACGCGTTGATGCGTTCGGCATGCAGCGGACCGCTGTCCGGCCACTTGGCAAGCGCGCGGTCGGCATCGGCCACGGCTTCGGCGCCCCGGCCCAGGTTCGTCAGCGCGTCGATGCGGACGCGGCGCCACTTCAGCCAGTCGGGGTCGAGCGAAATCGCCACTTCCGACAGGGGCAGGGCTTCGTCGTAGCGTTCCAGGCGGGTCAGCATGTCGGCCGCGTTGCCCGGCAGGAAATCGTCGCCGGGCGCGATCTCGTAGCCGCGCAGGTAGTAGGCAAGCGCCTGTTCCCAATTGCGCTGGTCGCGCTGGGCGTTGCCCGCCACGAACAGCAATTGCGCGTCGCCGCTGTCCATCGGATCCAGCCCTTGCAAGGCTTGTTCCGCCAGTTCCGGGTCGCCGCTGCGCACGAATTCGCGGGCCTGCTCCTTGCGGCCTTCCCAGCCCGTGTCCGACAGCGCGTCCAGGTGCCGCCACAGCGGCGCGGCCTCGTCCGCGCGGCCCAGGCGGTGCAGCGACCGCGCCTTGCCTTCCAAGGGCCAATCCCAATCGGGCTCGCGGCGCAGCAGGCTGCTCCATTCCTCTACCGCGTCTTCATGGCGCTCCAGCGCTTGCAGGCACGAGGCCCGATTGTGCTGGATGGCGTTTTCCTCGCCCAGGATGGCACGGGCGCGGTCGAACATCGCGATGGCATTCTTCAGATCGCCCAGACGCCGGTAGTTGTTGCCCGCGTCATACAGGAAGCCGCCGTTGTTGGGCGCCAGCGCGACGGCGCGCTGATGGTAGGGCAGCGCGTCCTGGTAGCGGCCGGCGTTATGCAGGTTCGAGCCGATATAGCAATGCGGCGCCGCGGCAGACGGCCGCAGCTGCGAGGCGCGAGTCCAGCATTCGATGGCGTCTTCCAGGCGGCGGTCGTTGATCAGCAAGTAGGCCTCGGACATCATCAGGCCGAAATGCGAGGGCGCACGCTGGCGCGCGTCGCGCAGGATGCGCCAGGCTTCCTGCTGTTCGCCCGCGTCGTAGAGGGCGGTGGCGCGCACGCGCAGGGCGTCGCTGCATTGTGGATCGAGGGTCAGCGACCGGGCCAGGTCGGCATCGCGCTGGGCGTGAGCGCTGCGCTTGTCGTGATAGCGGGCGCGCAGGGCCCACATCACGGCGGAACCGGGCTGTTCGCGCACGCCCTGTTCGCACAAGGAGAGCATCTGCTTGTGGTCGTGGCCGTCATCGGCGCGGTGAATGGCTTCGATCAGACTGGACATGCGGGGCGTTCCGTATTCAAAAGGGCGGGCTAGCGCGCGAACGCGGTGGTGTCGTGGCGGCAGCTGTAGGGGCGGTCGGTGCTGGCGATGTCGTCGCTGCCGCACTGCCAGCGGCGGATGCCGCCGCCTTTCTTCTCGGCGCGCAGTTCCGGCAGGTACATCAGGTGCTTGCTGGCCAGCGTGGGAAAGCCGTCTTCACGCGGCGCGCCTGCAATCGTAAGCCGCAGCACGCCGTTGACGGGATTCATATCCAGCTTGGAAAAGCCGCTGTTCTGCAGCGATTCCTGGGTCAGGCCGATGTCCGCCATCGTTGCGGGATAGGCCTTCTTGCTGCGGTAGTGGTTTTCGACCAGCATGCGGATCGGGTCCGACACCAGGTCATAGCGGCGGACGTCCGCGTGCAAGGGATTGTCGCCGTCGTCCTGGCTCATGACGCCGACCCCGATGACGATGCCGCCCAGGACCAGCGCCAGCACCCCAAATACGAAGAACAGGAATTTGCCCGTACCGGTGACCGCAGGCGTCTTGGCCACGGCTGCCTGCATCGCGCGCGGATGCGCCCGGCTGGAGACGACATGCGTGCCGGCCAAGGCGTTATGCATGGACCGGTCGCCGAAAATGGCTTGCTGGATATGGTGGAACAGGCCGGGCAGGGCAAGGTTGAGCGTGTACTTCAGCGTGTGCCGCCAGATCGAGCGCGCGAGGCCGGGCGCTTGCCCCTTGCGGTTCACGACGCGCTGTTTCAGCAGGCGCTTGCCGGGGGACCCGTTGGTCCAGGCGTCCATGAAGGCCGGCAGCAGCCAGCCGATCAGCCCTGCCAGCAGCACCAGCAGCACGGGCCGGGGCTCGCCGGTCAGGCTTTCATAGGTGAGCGAGGCGGCCCAGATCAGCGTGATGATCGCCGCCACCATGAACAGGCCGTCGATGGCGGTGGCGCCCAACCGGGTCCAGATGCTGGGGAATACGGGCGCGTTCTGCGCCGGGGCGGACCGCTTGGCGGGGGCCGGCGCAGGAGCCGGCGCCGCTTTGACCGGCAACGGTGTCTGGCAACTGAAGCATAGGGTATTGGAGGCCGGGTTCTGCCAATTACAGCGAGGGCATTGCATGGAAGCGTGATCCGCAAAACGAAGGCCGCGCTTGGCGGCCGGATTGCGGATCATACCCAGGTCCGGCGTGCGGGAAAACCCCGATGCCTTCTCGGACAGGCAACGCGGGACACTTCCTGCCATGAAGCCTGCCCAGCCCGTATCGCCAGCCCCCCGCGACATCGACCCCGTTTCGCTCCGACTGTTCCTTTCGGCGCTGGAGGAAGGCAGCCTGGCGCGCGCCGCGGCCCGCGAGAACATCGTGCCGTCCGCCGTCAGCAAGCGCATGTCGGAAATGGAAGACGCCTTTGGCGTGCCGCTGCTGGAGCGAGGCGTCAAGGGCGTGCAGCCCACGCCGGCAGGCAATGCGCTGGCGACTCATGCGCGCCGGCTGCTGCAGGACATGGACCGCATGCATCGCGAGATGGCGGGGTTTGCGAGCGGCGTGCGCGGGCACATCCGGCTGGCCGTCAGCGTGGCCGCCTTGTCGGGCGACCTGCCGGCCCAGATCCAGTCGTTTCGCCGGGCGTACCCGCAAATCGATATCTCGCTGGAAGAAGACACGACACAGGCGGCGTTCCGTTCCGTGCTGGACGGCAACGCCGACGTGGCCGCCGGGTCGGACTTCGGCCATGACGGCTTGCAGGTATACGCCTGCGGCCATTGCGAGCTGGCGGCCGTGGTGCCGGGCCAGCATCTGCTGGCCGACCGCGAGGCGCTGGACTACGCGCAACTGCTGCCCTTCGAGCAGATCGAGCTGAACCGCGACAACGGCATCAGCAGCGTGTTCGAACAGGCGGCTAAAGGCGCGGGCGTGACGCGGCGCATCAGCGCGCGGGTCAGTTCGCACGAAACGATCTGCATGCTGGTGGCGCGCGGCATGGGCGTGGCCGTGGTGCCCCAGTACCTGAAGGCGCGCCTGTCGCATCTGGACATCCGCTTCGTCCCGTTGACCGGCCCGTGGTCCAGCACGCCGATCTGTATTGCGGTGCGGGATCCGGATGCCTTGTCGCCGGCCGCGCGGGCCTTGCTGGCCCACTTGGGCGTGTTGCCGGCGGACGGACGCTAGGGGCAAACCCGGATGTTCCGAAACGAGAATGCCCCCGTGCTGAAAGACCGCTACCCGCCCTATCCGCAGGCCCGCGATGATGGACGCATTCGCAGGGCGGCAACATGGATTTCCGACGTTGCCGGTCCGCATCCGACCATCAGGCAGGCGAGAGGAAACGTTGATGAGCGCAGCACCGGCTTCACCCTTCATGGAGAGTTCCGAATTGCCCTTGCGGGGGATCAAGGTCCTGGAACTGTCCCACATGATCATGGGGCCGGCCGCCGGCCTGTCGCTGGCGGACCTGGGCGCCGACGTGATCAAGGTGGAACCCATCGACGGCGACCGCACGCGCCGCCTGAAAGGGTCGGGCAGCGGCTACTTCCCCGTGTTCAACCGCAACAAGCAAAGTCTGGCGATCGACCTGAAATCGCCTGAAGGGCAGGAGATCGTGCGAACGCTCGCCTTGCAGACCGACATGGTGGTGGAGAACTTCCGCGACGGCAGCCTGGCCCAGTACGGGCTGGACTACGAGTCCTTGTCGGCCGGCAACCCCGGGCTGATCTACGTGTCGCTGAAGGGCTTTCTGTCGGGTCCGTACAAGCATCGCACCGCGCTGGACGAAGTGGTGCAGATGATGGGCGGGCTGGCCTATATCAATGGCGGCGCCGACACGCCGCAACGCGTGGCGGCATCGGTGAACGACATTCTGGGCGGCACCTTCGGGGTGGTCGGCGCGCTGGCCGCGCTGCACGACCGCCACGCCACGGGCCGTGGCCGCCACGTTCGGTCGGGCCTGTTCGAGAACAACCTCTTGCTGGTGGCGCAGTTCATCGCGCAGTTCCAATTGACCGGCACGGCGCCCAAACCCATGGGCGCGGAGCGCAAGCCGCCATGGGGCGTGTACGACGTGTTCGAAACGGCGGACGGCCGCGTGTTCGTCGCGGTGGTGGGCGATGCGCAGTGGCGCAATTTCGCGCAGAAATTCCTGCCGCCGGAATGGGCCGCCGACCCGCGCCTGGCTACGGCGGTCGACCGCGAAGCCGCCCGGTCGTGGCTGGTGCCCGGCGTGGCCGAGATCCTGAAAACCTGGAAGACGGATGCGCTGTGCCAGGCGCTGGAGGACGCCAATCTTTCCTATGGCCCGATCCGCCAGCCGCACGATCTGCTGGACGACGCGCACCTGAACGCCGGGGGCGCGTTGTTGAAGACTCTGCTGCCCGACGGCAGCGAAATATCCACGGCCGCGCTGCCCATCGAATTCGATGGCCGCAAGGCCGGCAAGCGTTGCGATCCGCCGGTGCAAGGCGGCCAGACCCACGCCATTCTGCAAGGGCTGGGCCTGGACGCGGCGCGCATCGATGCGCTGCGCACGGCGGGAGTCATCGCATGACCCGGCCATAACGTCGGCACCCTGTCGAGGCGGCGTCAGACCGCCAAGACATCCATCAAATAGGAGACCCCATGATTCGAAAACTGATTGCGCTGGCCGCGTTGGCCGCCGCCTGCACCGTGCACGCGCAGGACTATCCCAACAAGCCCATCCGCATCATCATCCCGTCCACGCCGGGCGGCGGCACCGACTACATCGGCCGCTTGATGAGCAACAAGCTGCACGAGCTGAACGGCTGGGCGGTGGTGCCCGAAAACAAGCCGGGCGCCGGCACGGCGCTGGGCCTGGCCGAGGCGGCGCGCGCGCCCGCGCAGGGCTATGACCTGGTGATCGGCCAATCCGACAACGTCACCCTGATTCCGCTGCTGATGAAGGTGGCCTACGACCCGGTCAAGGACCTGGCGCCCGTGGCGCTGGTGGCCACCACGCCGATGGTGCTGCTGGTGGCCGAGAGCTCGCCCTACAAGACCCTGCCCGAAGTGATCGAGGCCGCCAAGAAGGAGCCCAACAAGATTTCCTACGGCACGTCGGGCACCGGCGGCGGCGTTCACATCGCCATGGAAATGCTGCAGCACGAGGCCGGCTTCAAGATGCAGCACGTGCCGTACAAGGGGTCGGCGCCTGCCTTGGCCGACCTGATGGGCGGGCATCTGCAGTTTGCCGGTTCCTCGATCTCGTCGGCGGCCTCGCTGATCAAGGCGGGCAAGGTGCGCGCGCTGGCGGTGACCTCGCCCAAGCGCAATCCGGCGCTGCCGGACGTGCCGACCGTGGCCGAGCTTGGCTACAAGGATTTCAGCGTGGTGACCTACTACGGCGTGCTGGCGCCGGCCAAGACGCCCGCCGACATCGTGGCGCGCCTGAACACCGATTTCAACAAGCTGCTGGCGCGCAAGGACGTGCAGGAAGCGCTGGCGTCGCAGGGGCTGGAAACGGATCCGGTGTCCAGCGCCCAGTTTGCGGCACTGATCCAGTCGGACATCGGCAAGGCGCAGCAGACGATCAAGAGCGCGGGCATCGTGGTACAGCAATAGCCCGGGCGCAGGCCCGCGTACACGACAGGGAGAACCTATGAATCAGGAAGTCAGGCTTTGCGAAGTGGGTCCGCGCGACGGGCTGCAAATGGCCAAGGGCATAATGCCCGCGGCCGACAAGCTGCGCTGGATCCGCCAGTTGGCCGCGGCGGGCTTGCGCGAGATCGAGGTGGGCAGCTTCGTATCGCCGCGGCGGGTGCCGCAGATGGCGGATACCGGCGCCATCCTGCCCGACGTCCTGAAGATAGACGGCCTGACCGTGTGCGCGCTGGCCTGCAACCTGAAGGGCGCGATCGCCGCCTACGAGGCGGGCGCGCACGTGCTGTCGTTTCCGATCTCGGTCAGCGACACGCACAGCCATGCCAACGTCGGCAAGGGCACCGACGCGCAGGTGGAGATGATGGCGTCGATCGTGGACTGGGTGCGGTCGCAGCCGCGCCCCATGCGCATCGACGCGGCCGTCGCCACGGCGTTCGGCTGTTCGATGGAAGGCGACGTGCCGGTGCGGCGCGTGGCGCAGGTGGCCGCCGCCGTGGCGCGCACCGGCGTCGATGAAATCGCGCTGGCCGACACCGTGGGCTATGCGCACCCCGCGCAGGTGCGCGATGGGGTGCGCGCAACGCAGGACGCCGTGGGCAGCCTGCTGACCAAGCTGCATCTGCACGACACCATGGGGCTGGGCCTGGCCAATGCGCTGGCGGGCCTGAACGAAGGCATCCGCGGTTTCGATTCCTGCCTGGGTGGCCTGGGCGGGTGCCCGTTTGCCCCGGGCGCGTCGGGCAACATCGTCACCGAAGACATGGTGTTCATGCTGGAAAGCATGGGCTACCGGACCGGCGTGGACCTGCGCCGGCTGTTGGCCGCGCGCGCCTTGCTGGCCGAAGCCTTGCCGCAAGAGACCTTGCGCAGCGGCGTGGCCGCGGCAGGCATTCCCAAGACATTCCCCGGCGCGGCGGCCGTGGCGTAACCCCGCGCCACACGCTAGCCTAGCGGTACACCAGCACCGGCACCGTGGAGTGCGCCAGCACCTTCTGCGTCTGGCTGCCCAGCAGCAGCGCGGCCATGCCGCTGCGTCCGTGCGAGGTCATCGCGATCAGGTCGCAGCCCTGCGTCAGGGCGATGTCGATGATGACCTGATATGGCGCGTCGCTTTCGCGCATTTCCGTCGTGCACGGCACGCCCATGGCCTTGGCGCGGACGGCGGCTTCCGTCAGGTAGGAGCCGGCCAATTCCTTGGCCTGGTGTTCATAGGTCTTGCGCACGCCTTCCAGCTGCACCGTTTCCATGGAGGGCATGTGAAAGCTGCCATAGGCCGTCACCACGGTGACGCTGGCCCCTAGCGCGCGGGCCAGGCCCAGTCCTTGCTCCAGGCCGGTATTGGCCAGGCTGGATCCGTCGATGGGGATGAGAATGTGCTTGTACATGGCAACCTCCAAGGGGGGAAGGCGGCGCGGTCGCGGCCGCCACACGGGCGAGGACAACAGTTCCATACTACGCCTGCGCCGCGCGCCCCGGAAGGCGCGCGCCCGCCCGCAGCTGACGCCGATCAAGCGCCGGCCCTGCGGCAGGGCCGGCAGTGCCCGTCCCCCCTACCAGCGATACGTCGCGGTGCCCACGACGGTGCGCTGGTCGCCGTAGTAGCAGTTGCCGTAGCCGCAGTTGGCGATGTAGGTCTTGTTGGTCAGGTTGCGGGCGTTCAGCGCCAGCGTCCAGTTCTTGATCTGGTAGCCGATCATCGCGTCGAACAGCAGGAACGACGGGACCTTGGCCGGCGCGCCTTCGCCGTCACCGAAATTCGTCCCCGTGTAGCGGGCGCCGATCCCGACCTTGACGGCGGACTCGAACCGGTAGTCCAGCCACAGTGAGGCGCGGTGCTTGGGCACGGCGGTCGCTTGCTTGCCGACCTCGGCGGGATTGCTGCTTTCGACCACGTCGGCCGTCGGCGTCCAGGTGTAGGCCGCGACGACGTTCATGCGTGGGATGGGCTGGAAGGTGGCTTCAAGTTCCAGGCCGCGCACCAGCACTTCGCCCTTCTGGCTGGGCATCGATTGGCTGTCGTAGGTGATGTAGTTCTTGCGGCGCAGTTCGAAGACTGCAGCGCTGTAGCTGTCCGTGCTCCCGGCGGGCTGGTAGCGCATGCCGGCTTCATATTGCTTGCCGGTTTCAGGCTTGAACGGCTGGCCGCTGACCGGATCGATAGTGGCGGTGGGAGAGAACGATTCCGAATAGCTCAGGTACGGCGCCCAGCCGGCCGGATCCACGTAGACCAGGCCGGCGCGGCTGCTGAAGTGGTTGTCGGGAAAGCGAGTGGTGGAGCCGTCCTGGCGGTTGCGCATCTTGCCCGACACGTCGTCGTACCGGCCGCCTAGCGTCAGCACCCACCGGTCGTTCCATTTGATCTGGTCTTGCAGGTACACGCCGGTTTGCGCCACGGTGATGTCGGCGTCCATCCAGGGCGTGGGGCGTTGGATGCCGCCGCGGCCATAGACGGGGTCGTAGATCGATAGCGGCGGCGCGTAGCCCCCGTTGAAGCTGACCTGGTCGATGGCCGTGCGCTGGTAATCCACCCCCAGCAGTATCCGGTGCTGCCAATCGCCGAAACGCAGATCGGTCTGCGCCTGGTTGTCGACGGTGAAGCTGGAAATATTCTCTTTGCTGCCCGACACGCTGCGCCGCAGGGTCTGGTAGTGGCCGGGTCGGACGGGGCCTCGTTGACGGGCAGATAGCCCAGGGACTGCACCGCCGCGTAGTCCACGCGCAACTTGCCGTAGCGCGCGTTCTGGCGCAGCGTCACCGCATCGCTGACGCGGTGTTCGAACAGGTAGCCGACCATCCACTGCGTCTGATCGAAGTTGTCGTAATCGGGTTCGCCTACGAAAAGATCGGTCGGGATATGGGTGCCGACGGGCGTGGGCACCAGCGATCCCACGGCCGGACGCACCCGCGTATACGTGCCGCCGTCCTTGCGCCCGTATTGCGACAGCAGCGTCAGCGACGTGTCGGCGGACGGGCGCCACGTCAACGACGGCGCAATGTACAGACGGTCGTTGGCGATGCCGTGCGCCGGCATCTCGGAATCCAGCCCCATCGCCGTGATGCGGTACAGCCACTTGCCGTCCTCATCGACCGGGCCTGAAAGATCGCCCGCCAGCTGGCGCCGAGAATGGTCGCCCAACTGCGCCTGCAATTCATGCAGGGGCTCTTCGGTGGGCCGCTTGCTGACCACGTTGACCAGGCCGCCAGGACCCGTCTGCCCATACAGCACGGACGCGGGCCCGCGCAGGATCTCGATCCGCTCCGCGCCGTAGTTTTCCGTCTGCCAGATGCCCCAGTTGCCGTTGTTGCGCAGCGGCATGCCGTCCAGGTAGTAGCCCGGCGAATAGGCGTCGAAGCCGCGGATCGCGATCCAGTCGTAGCGGGAATCGGCGCCATAGGTCGTCGTGGCCACGCCCGGCGTGTAGCCCAGCGCGTCCTTGAGCGTGGTGGCGCCAATGGCGCTGATGCGCTCGGCGGTGACCACCGAAATCGACTGCGGCGTCTCCAGGATGGCGGTGTCCGTCTTGGTGCCCGTGGCGCTGCGCTTGGCCACGTAGCCGGCGACCGGGCCCCAGGCCGTTTCCGTGTTGGCGGTGACGTTGATCGGCGCCAGCGTCGTCACGGCCGACTGCGGCACGCGGCGCAAGGTCAGCGCGCCGCCGGGCAGGGTCACCGTTTCCAGGCCGGACCCCGCGGTGACGCGGCCAAGCGCGTCGTTCAAGGTGTAGTGGCCGTTGAGCGCGGGCGCGCTGATATCGCGGACCATGGCGGGGTCCAGCGACAGCACGCGGTTGTTCTGCGCCGCGATGCGGTTCAGGGCGACCGCCAGCGGTCCGGCGGGGATCTCGTATTGCTGGGTGGTTGCGGTCGGTTGCGCAAGGGCGGCGGGGGAGACCACGGCGACGGCCACCGCTAGGCTGGCCCGATACAAAGGATGCATGACGTACAACTCCGGGTTGCTGATTTCTCGAATTCCTACCCAGAGGTGTATCGACGCCAAAAAACCGGACAGAAAAATTGTAAAAAAACCAGCCGGACCGGGAATCAGGCCCGGTCCACCCACGTCAGCAAGCCGCCGTAATGGTTGATGCGCAACGGCAAGGTCGCCGCCAGCGCGGCCCAGGCTTCATCCGGCCGATCCAGGGAGAACACCCCCTGCACCCGCAGCCGGCCCGCCGCATCGGACACATGCAGCGTGGCCCGCATGTAGGGCCGCAAGGCCGACGCGACGTGTTCCAGGGATGCGTCCAGCACCTCGATCCGGCCCGCTTCCCAGGCCGCCAGCGCCGCAGCCGGCGCGCCGTCCAGGTGGCGGATGCCCGTGGCGTCATAGGCTGCCGCCTGCCCCTCCGCCAGCTGTTCCGTCGCCCCGTTGCGCGCACGTACCCGGACCGTATGCTCCAGCACGGCCGCCACGCTGTGGCCGCTTTCCTTTTGCACCATGTAGCGGGTGCCCAGCGCCCATACCGTGCCGTCATCCGTGCTGACGCCAAACGGGCGGGTTTCGTCCGGCGCCACGGCGGCGATCAACGCGCCGCGCAGCAAGCGGACGCGGCGCACCGCGTTGGTGAATTCCAGCCGTATCCGGCTTTCCGCATTCAGGTGCACTTGGCTGCCGTCGTCCAGCGCAACCGTGCGGCGTTCGCCCATGCCGGTGGTCAGGTCAGCGCGCTGCTGCCATTGCCGCGCGCCAACCCAGGTGGTACCCGCCGCGACCCCTGCCAACGCCAGGGTCTTGCCCAGGAACAGGCGCCGCGAAGGGCCCCGGACCAGCATGCCGCGCAGCGCCGCGCCAGCGGAATCCTGCGAGTGTGCCGCGCCCAGCGCGCGTAACGCTTGGAGCGGCCCGGCCACGCTTTCCTGCAGCGTGGTCCAGGCCTGCGCATGCGCGGGATCCGCTTGCCGCCACTTCTGGAACCGAAGTTGTTCGGCCGCGTCGGCGTCGCCTGCGGACAGGCGCAGCATCCATTGCACGGCCTGGCGATCAATCTCGGGCGTCATGCGAGCCCCTCGCGGCGCACGCGCAGGCAACGTTCAAGCGCCTGCGCCATATGCCGCTGCACCGTGCGCACCGACAGGCCCATGCGCTGGCCGATTTCCTCGTAGCCCAAGCCGTCCAGCTGGCTGTAGAGGAACACTGCGCGCACGGCCGAGGGCAACCCGTGCAACACGGCATCCACCCGCATCAGCATTTCCACGCCCAACGCTACGGCTTCGGGCGACGGCGCCAGGTCGTCGGCATGCAGGGCCAGCCATTGCAGATACGCCTGTTCCAGTTCGCGGCGCCGCCAGAAATGGAACAGCAGCCGTCGGGCGATAGTGGACAGGTACGCCTTGGGTTCGGCGATTGAAGCCACCGGTTCGCGGCTGACGGCGGCTTGCAGGAACGTGTCGGACGCAAGATCTTCCGCGTCCGCGTGATTGCGCAGCCGAAAGCGCAGGCGATCCACCAGCCAAGGGCGATAGTTCACGTATAGGGAAGCCAGGGCGGAATGGGTGGAGTGCTTTCCCATGAACTGAAGATCTTAAAAAATAAGAATAAGTATCATTCAGTATATAGAAAAAGGCGTGCCGCCAGTAGCAGGGAACACCCGTGGGCCGAAACGGTTGCGGGCAGGCAGCCGGGGGCACGGTTCGTCGTGGTGGGTAGGGGAGTGAAAGAGCGCGTCGGCGCGTATGCGGCGTCCCGGGGAAATGCCTGGGGCGGCCGAGGGCCTTGCGATTGCCAAAGGATATTTGGCGGAAGCGGTGAGATTCGAACTCACGAACGGTTGCCCGTTGCCGGTTTTCAAGACCGGTGCAATCGACCACTCTGCCACGCTTCCGGGGTCTGCTGATGTGTCTGGCGGGCGCGTCGGGTCGACTGGCGCGCGCAGATCGGCGATTCGGCCGTCAGGCAAACATTCTGCCCGAACGGCAGCGCGATATGCCGTAAAGGGCGCAATAATAATCCATTTGCTGCAAAGGAGGCACGCGATGCACGCTGTAGAAATCTCCCGCCCCGGCGGCCCCGAGGTTCTGGTCCCCGTAGAACGCCCCACGCCCGAAGCCGGCGCGGGTGAAGTCTTGATCAAAGTCAGCGCCGCGGGCATCAACCGCCCCGACGTGTTCCAGCGCAAGGGCAACTACGCGCCTCCGCGCGGCGTCTCCGACCTGCCGGGCCTGGAAGTGGCCGGCGAAATCGTGGGCGGCGACGTGGCCGGCAGCGGCTTCGCCGTGGGCGACAAGGTCTGCGCGCTGGTCGCGGGCGGCGGTTACGCCGAATACTGTGTCGCGCCCGTGGCGCAATGCCTGCCCATCCCCAAGGGCTTGTCCGACATCGAAGCGGCCGGCCTGCCGGAAACCTATTTCACCGTCTGGAGCAACGTGTTCGACCGCGGCCGCCTGTCCGAAGGCGAGATCCTGCTGGTGCACGGCGGCGCCAGCGGCATCGGCACCACGGCGATCCAGCTGGCCCGCGCGATGGGCAACAAGGTCTACGCGACGGTCGGCAGCGACGACCGCGCCCGCGCCGTCGAAGCGCTGGGCGCCGAAAAGGGCATCAACTACAAGACGCAGGACTTCGTGAAGGAAGTCATGGACGCCACCAGCGGGCGCGGCGTCGACGTCATCCTGGACATGGTGGCGGGCGACTACATCGCGCGCGACATGCAATGCCTGGCCGACGACGGCCGCATCGTCATCATCGCCCAACTGGGCGGCTCGCGCGCCGATGTGGACACGTCCCAGGTCATGCGCCGCCGCCTGACCATCACGGGGTCCACCCTGCGTCCCCGGTCGATCGACTTCAAGGGCGCCATCGCGCGCGCCCTGCGCGAACAGGCATGGCCCTTGCTGGAAAAAGGGGCCATCAAGCCGATCGTGCACGCCACGTTCCCGCTGGCCGAGGCCTCCAAGGCCCACGCCATGATGGAAGGCGGCGAAAATATCGGCAAAATCATCCTGACAATGTAAGAAACGCGCGGCGTTCGGCGTATCGCCGCGCAACAGGATACAATCTCGGGTTTCGCCTGGAATTTTTTCCAGGCAGGCCCGTGGGCGGTCGCGTCATCCCCCGGGACTCACCCTCTCTGACAATTGCGCCATGACTTCAGTCGAAAACCGCGCCCGCCTCGTGCTGGGCAACTGGAAGATGCACGGCAACCTGGCCGAGAACGCCGCGTTGCTGACCGAGTTGCGCGCCGCGGATGCCGCGAGCCACTGCGACATCGGCATCTGTGTTCCGTTTCCCTACCTGGCGCAAGCCGGTTCGGCCCTGACCGGAAGCAACGTGTCCTGGGGCGCGCAAGATGTCAGCGCGCACGAAAAGGGTGCCTACACCGGCGAAGTCGCCGGTGCGATGCTGAAAGAATTCGGCTGCCGCTGGGCGTTGGCCGGCCACTCCGAGCGCCGCGTGCTGCACGGTGAGACCGACGAAATCGTGGCCGCCAAGGCGCAAGCCGCGCTGGCCGCCGGCCTGACCCCCGTGGTCTGCGTGGGCGAGTCGCTGGCCGACCGCGAAGCCGGCAACACCCTGGCCGTCATCGAACGCCAGTTGAAGCCCGTGCTGGCGCTGGGTGCAGAGGCCGTGTCGCGCATGGTCCTGGCCTACGAGCCCGTCTGGGCCATCGGCACTGGCCGCACCGCCAGCCCCGAGCAGGCGCAGGAAGTCCACGCCGCCATCCGCGCCGCCTTGCGCGCGCTGGGCGCGGCGCAGGTGCAGGTTTTGTACGGCGGTAGCGTCAAAGCTGCCAACGCCGCCAGTTTGTTCGCCATGACTGATATCGACGGAGCCCTGGTCGGCGGCGCGTCGCTTGTGGCTGAAGAATTTTTGCGTATTGCCGCCATCTAAGTTTCCGTTCCGGAGTCTGTAATGCCCTTGATGCTTAAACTTCTGCTGGCCGTCCAAGTCTTTTCGGCGCTGGCTATCATCGTTCTGGTCCTGCTGCAGCAGGGCAAGGGCGCCGACATGGGTTCCGCTTTCGGTAGCGGTTCGTCCGGCAGCCTGTTCGGTGCCACCGGCGCCGCCAACTTCCTGTCGCGCGCCACCAAGTGGGCCGCCGTGGTCTTCTTCGCGTCGACCGCCGGCCTGGCCTACGTCAGCCACAAGGGCACCAACGGCCCGGCCGTGGACTCCGGCGTGATGCAGAGCTTCCCGTCCGACCGCTCCGTGCCCCAAGTGCCGGGTGCCGCGCCCGCCGCTGGCGGTTCGTCGGTTCCTGGCTCGGTGCCGGCAGCGCCTGCCGCCCCGGCCAAGCCTGACGCGTCGGTGCCGTCGGTTCCGGCGACTCCCGCTCCCGCTGCTCCGGCTACGGGCGAAAAGCCGGCTGAAACGCCTGCCAAGTAAGTTCGGGCAGGAAGAGAAGAAAGGCCGGCGTTTGCCGGCCTTTTTCTTTGCCGGGTGGCGGGTGTGAGGCAAGGGCGGATGGCGGTGGAGTCCGTGCGATTTGGGGTCGCTTCCGTCATCCGTTCAATTCGTGCTAGAATGCTCGACTTTCTGGCAGTGCCTATGGCGACGCCGGGAAATTGGTGAATGCCGACGTGGTGAAATTGGTAGACACGCTATCTTGAGGGGGTAGTGGCGAAAGCTGTGCGAGTTCGAGTCTCGCCGTCGGCACCAAGAATTCCTCGTAAAAAGCCCGCTGAAACGTAAAGTTTCAGCGGGCTTTTTGCTTTGCGGGCTGGGCGGAGAGAGCGGATGACGCTTTGATCGAATGACCCGCGCGCGCTACTTTTTCCGCTTGCTCCCCTCTTGCGAATACTTGCGCCAGTAGGCGAACTCGTCTTCGCGGACCTCAAGGTCCAGTTCGGAGATGCGCACCTGCAACCGCTCTTGCACATCCGCGACGGCCTGGTTATAGACCGTCGGCCCGATTTCCTCCAGAAAAAACCCTAGCAACGCGCCCGCAGCGATATTGCCGATGGGTTCCTCCATGTGCTCATCGAAATACCGCTGAATCGATGCGATGGCAGTGGCTCGGGCCTGTTTATCCAGTTCAACGCTCATGTGGATTCTGCCTTTCAACGGGGGCTGGTGTCAGGCGACAGTGGCCATCTTCAAAATTGTAGTTGTATACCGGATTACCGGCGCTCCGCATCCATGAGGGTAGCGGTCAACCGCGCCCAGTTGGGCGGCGTGCCGGATCGTCAGTCTATGATTGCTGCCGATTGATAATCGCCCCACTCATGCACATCGAAGCGCGCGTCCGCATCGCAGTCCCGCCTATGGTCGTCGACCACATCTGGAGCGAGGTCGATCGATGGCACCTGTGGGATCCCGATACCAAACAAGCCCATCTGGAAGGGCTTCCTCGAACGATGCAGTCGCTCAAGGCATATGCCGAGCAACGCCAGGCGTCCCATCCATCGCCACATGTTGGAAACGGTCATTTTCTTACGGCCGTCATCAGGGAGGAGCGGCTGTGAAATGGACAATCCCGCATGTGTGAACTGTAATGGTCGCAAGTCCTTGAACCCTCCGGGAGGTTCCCATGATTGACCATACGGGTATCGGCGTGGCCGATGTCGCTCGCTCCGCCAAGTTCTACGACTCGGTCTTGGGGGCTCTTGGCCTGCGCCGCATCATGCAGATTCCTGTCGGCGAGGGAACCGATGCCATCGGCTATGGCGTCGACTATCCGATTTTCTGGATCGACAAGTTTCATCCGCACGGTGTGCAGCAGCACACCGCGTTCGCGGCGAAGAACCATGCGGAAGTGGACGCCTTCCATGCTGCCGCGATGGCAGCGGGCGGAACCGATAACGGCGCACCCGGGCTGCGCGATCCATCCAAAGGCTATCCGCCGGGCTACTACGCCGCGTTTGTGCTGGATCCCGACGGCAACAATATGGAAGCGGTCTTTCGTGGCGGCTAGACAAAAAAAGATGCCAGACTGCATCTCATGGTGAATACGCGGTCTGGCACCTTTTATGCGCCTAAAAGCTATCGGCTTTTCGAAATCACGCCACTCATGTAAGTATTTAAATCGCGAAAATCCTGAACGGTCCAGGAATGTGGCGCCAGCTTTACACCATTTTCTCGCAAAGTCCTTGGAATCAAATCTCCATTCGGGCGGAGTATTACCGAGGAAACTATAACGCCTGGATAGTCGTGGAGTCGCTTCTTGAAAACGGCAGTGGTCAGATCGGGTGTGGGGGGATTGCTCTTCTTGGCCAATGGTCCAGTGCCTTTGATATCAGCTCCATGACACATGGCACATCGTTGGGTAAATAGATTTTTCCCGTTGATGTTTTGCGCGAAGGAGAGCGATGCTTGGGTTAGCGCCAAAACTCCCAGCGAAGTGATGCATAGTGCTCTTACTTTCATTTGGTCTTTTTGTATAAATAAGATAATAATCTGGAGCAACGCCCGGGGAACGCCACTGCAACGTTCGACGCTTTCGATCTTTTGAATTCAATCCGCGTTTCGCAGCGATAAGAGATTGCATTCCACACTCCGGAGGGCTTGAACGACCGCCGACCGCAGATGATTTCGGCCACCGCGCCCGGCGCATTATCGCAGGCGGCACGGCCTGGCGGGGTTGGGCGCACGGGGGATCGGGCTCAGTTGAAGAAAAAGATCCAGCACCTGCCGGTGTCGGGGCGTTGCAGCCGTAGATTGCGGCTCCGGCCCAAAACCTTCCAATCATCCCGGAGAGAGTCAGTGCCCCAATTGTTCCCAGAAGATCGCCTCGACGCAGGGTTTGACGGTTCCAGCATCTGTGTCGTCGCGACTGGTACGCATGGCGATCCGCTGGACCGGGGGGGAAGGAGAGGTCAGGGCACTGATTGCCAAGCTCGAGCTTGGCTTGATGCAATCCAAAGGCGCGGATTAGCAGACCGCTCATGGGTTTGGGACGGACGTTCGCGAATGCGTGCTTCCGGCCAAAAGCGAGCATTCGCGTCACCGCACCGACATCCGAGCGTGGCCGCTTAGGGTCTCGCAGCGGCCATAACCCTCCCCTCCCGTGTCAGCGCTAAATATCGGCTACATCGCGCAGCCGTACGCCGGAGAAGTTGGCCGCACTCAATGCATCAAACATCGCGCGGTCGCAGATAAAAGGTGCTCCCATGCGATCCTGGCGGAAGATATGGGCATCTCCCACAACATCCTGTTTGAACACCAAGCTGGCTCCGCCAACGAGGCTATAAAGCTTCTCGTCCTCGCCGGTCTGATAATTGTGGCTGAGCTTGATCCTCACGCGAGAAGCTGCTTCATCCAGGGCATCGAGTGTGCGCAGCACATTGCCTAGGTAGTATTGAGGGGCGGGGCTGCCGTCAGCAAGGCTGAAGTCGCATGCCACAAATGCAAACGCCTCGGCGTCTAATTGCTCAAGCAGTTGCTTCAACGGCTCCGACACAATCCATATGCCAGCGAGCTCTTCCAGATCGCGTGGCATTCCGCCCTTCTCCGGTACATGAACCAGGTGCGGACGCTCCGGATACTGATCTGGCATTCCATTAGGACGCGAGACGACATTCATCCCCGGATCGATCAGCTTCTGTTCGTTGGCGATGTCTATGCCGGGAACCCTGCCGTTTCCCAAGAAGCTGGCGTCGATCAGGAAAAATTTGCCCTTATGAGATGCGGCTTTGCCTGAAACTTCAATGGCGGTGGGTTCGGTCACGGTGGCTTCCATCATGGATGTGGGCACAGAACGGGAATGCAGGTGAGCAGATGCTAACGGGGCTTTAGCGCAGCCACAAGTTCCGGCGAAATGATGCCTGTGATACTTGATTCACTTGGCCGCTTCCGGCCAGGAGCTGCCTTTCGAGGAAAGCAGATTTTGGTCGAAAGTAGATGTTCAACTCGCTCTACTTTCCGCTCTTTGTGACCTGCTGCGCAAGGCTGTAATTCACTCAAAAAGTTGATGCCGCTGCCGGAAAATGCATTGAATGAACCGAGCGTTATCAGGATGAAAGCATGACCTGGGCGCTCCCAGCTCACTCCGTGGCGTCAAAGGACTCGTGATATTGCACAGTATCTGCAGGCAAATCACCGCCGAAAGACAAGGCTTGGAAATACTCTTGGGGAACCCCAGGCAGCTCCAAACCTGCGTACGCTTTGAAGCCAAAGCGACCGTAATAGCCAGGATCACCCAACACTACGCATCCAGCTGCACCCTGGTCTTGTAACTCGGCAAGAGCAGCTTTCATCAGGGATGAGCCGATACCCTGGCCTTGGCGGCGCGGCAATACGGAAATTGGCCCAAGCCCATACCAACCTGCAGTACCGGAAGACAAGGTGACTGGGGAAATGGCGACGTGCCCAACGATTTCATCATTCTCCACTGCAACCAGCGAAACTGTTAATTGTCCTGCTTGGCGTAGTGCATCGATAATAAATTGCTCGGTGTGGCTGGAGTGTTTTTCCTGCTCAAATGCCGCAGCAGTCAGTTTGAATATGCGTTCGATGTCTTCAGATCGTTCATTGCGGATATTAAAATTCATATTGAGTTTTTCTCTAGTGTCTTGATCGAACAGGCCCCGTAGTGTGTTGAACAGGGCAGTGTTTTTTGTGTACTGGTTGCCACAGGTCAGGTTGAACGCATAGTCAAATCCAGGTGGATTGATGCCTTGGTTGTGCTGCAGGATCGTCTCCAGCTTGTTGAATACGCTGAGCGTGCAGTCGGAAAGCAACTGGCCTTCTCGGGTATAGCATTCGACCGCCCTGACACGGCCCAAAGCGTCGCGTTGGTGCGAGATGCGGCCGCCTTTTGCGAGGACGTGCGGCGTCCGTTGTTCCGATTTTTTAATATTCATGATATCGACCCAATTAGTTTCAGGGCTTGATGAACAATGTTTCGAGACTAGGCGCTGTTCTTCTGCAACACGAAAAACTGGTAGCCGTAGTCATCGAGGAAGCGCTCGTGGATATCAATCTCGTCCTTGATATCTGCCAGCGCCTTTGAGGAAAATTCTTGTACGGACAGCTCTGCAATCTTTTCGCGCAGGGGGCCCAAGTAGTTTTCCCACGCATGTTGGCTTAATGGAAAACTACATACGACTCGATAGCCCAGTGATGTAATGCTGGAAACGCGATTCTCCAGCGTTGTCATGCCAGGGTAGTTTTTCTGCCAGAACGATGAGGCTTCAGAACGCGGATTATCGGTCAGCCATATCAAATCACTTACCACCAGGAACCCTTGCGGTCTGATAAACCGCCGCCAGCTTTTGAGGGCATTACCAAAGCCCATGATGTACGCGCTACCCTCGGCCCAAATAGCTTCAAATGAACTGCCTTCAAACGGCACTTCGGTCATGCTGGCGCACAGCAGCTGGACGTGATCTTCCAATGCATTGGCTGCGACAGCCTCTTTTAGGCACGTTAGGTTGTACTCGTCGTTGTCCAAGGCGGTGACCAGCCCTTGGGTATGTTTCGCCAGTAGCAGCGTGCTCAGGCCTCGGCCGCAACCGATATCCAGCAGGCTCTGCGGCACAGTGGGTAACGCATAGAGTGCTTGCAATGTATCCTCAGCCGACCCCGGCCCTAGGCGATCCAAACCATCAAAGATTCGCTCGAAATCGGCCATATAGTGGTCATGCTCATTCATATCCTTTGATAACCACTTCAAGCGTAGTGCCTGCTTTTCGTTGAAACCTTGCTTCAGCAACCAAGCTAAATGAGCGCCTGGAGCCTGGCTGTCCAAAGCTTGGTGCCAACCACGCATGGAGGCTTTTCCAAGCATTGCTGCGAGCAGATCTCTAGATTGTTGTTTCTGCGCGATCTCCTGTTCCAGAGCCTGGAATCGCTCAAGTAATAATGACCTGTCTATTCGTGTTTCTAAGCACGCTTGGCACTCTTTTAATGTCAGCCCACCTGCTTGAAGCTGCTGCAGCAATTTCAACTGCTGCAGGTCGTGCTCTGAGTACGTTCGATATCCATTGGCCTGCCGCTGGGATGAGATCAACCCCAGCTTCTCGTAGTAAAGCAGCGTAGAACGGCTTAAACCCACTTTCAGCGCCAATTCGGAAATGCGATACATGACCTTTCCCTCGTTCTAGGGCGTAAACCATAAACCATGAAGTTATAGACAGGTAAAGAGAAAATTGGCTACAGAGCCTTTTTTCGTTGCGACAATTTCCGTGCTTGGTCGGTAGCAGTTTGTGCTTTGAGTGAACGATTCTGGACGATTGCTGCCCTCCCAAAAGGACCGCAACGGGTCGAAAACTGCCAGTCTTCGACAACCGCTTCCGGCCAGGAGTGGTCGTCCGGACGATTCCGGATATGCTGTTTCCACATACAAGCAACCCGAAATTCTAGTTCCTGGCGAAATGATGACAACCGTTCGAGCTGGCTATGAGCAACAACTATGCGACCTCGTCGAATCCTCTGAGCAACTGATGGCTGCGCTGCGGGCGGTTCGCTGCCTTGGTTTGCCCTCGTGGTGCATCGGTGCAGGGGCCATCAGATCCTTGGTTTGGGATAGCTTGCATGGCTTTCAGGAGCCCTCGAACTTGGATGACGTGGACGTTGCGTACTTTGATGCCGAAGCGCCTCTAGCTCTGGATGCCGAACTTCAAGAGCGGCTGCATTGGCTCCTTCCCTCGCTCACTTGGGAAGTGACAAACCAGGCCAGAGTGCACGAGTGGTTCGCAGAAGCGCTCGGCCAGGTGGTTTCACCCCTAACGTCTTTGGACGATGGGCTGGCCACTTGGCCAGAGTTTGCCACTTGCGTTGGCATTTACCTGGACGGTGATGAATCATTGAAGGTCATAGCGCCGTACGGATTGAGTGACCTGTTTGAACTGCGAGTTCGGCACAACCCTCGGCGGGCGAGCGTCTCAACGTTTATGCACCGCGTGAGTTCCAAGCGATTCGGCCACCGATGGCCTCGGCTATCAATCTGTACACCCTGACCGCACATAGGACCGCTGTGGGTCGAAAACGGGCGGCCGTTTTCGCCCAGAAACGCCGTCGGCGCAAGGCAACTGCGGCTGAGCTTCCCTGACACGATAGACTAAGAATTCTCCAATCCTGATGCGTTGCGACTATGCCTCCTCAAACGAACGTCCGGCTAGCCCAGAGCTACGACATCGATTCGATCATTGAACTGGATCCGATCGCCAAGCAGGAACTGGCTAGAAGGACATTTATCGCCAATGCGGTGGCCGCGGGCCAATGCTGGGCCGCGGTAGAAGCGGAATGTGCTTCTGCGCTAATCGGTTACGGGGTGCTTAACAGATCCTTCTTCGAGCACGACTTCATCCCGCTAATCGTGGTCAAGGATTCTGCACGGCGCCGTGGCGTCGCGACGGCAATCATGCGGACGTTGGAGTTGCGATGCCAAGGAGGCAAGTTGTTCACGTCGACGAATACTTCAAACATCGCGATGCGCCATTTGCTCGGACAGCTTGGCTTTATCGAAAGTGGCCAAATTGAGAATCTGGATGATCAGGATCCTGAACTCGTGTTCGTGAAGCTGAGAACATCCTTGTAAGAACCGCCGCACACCGGGGGTTGGCAGGAAGCCGACGCGCTTTTCGTACCTGCGTCGACTCCGTGAAGAGCCGGACTTGAAATTGTGAGCTGCCCGTGGTCGCCCCAATGAGCGCTTAAAAAGAATCCCGCTGAAACCTGACGTCTCAGCGGGATTTTGACTGCGGCGCTGCCCAGCGCAATGCCAGGAATCACAAAATAAGAATCAAGCCCCAGCCAACATATACCGGGCCGAAACAGCCAGAATCCGCTGTGCCGATTCATTCAACATCCGGGCTTCACGGTGGGCTTTTACCGAATACACCGCGTCATAGCGGCGGCCACTAAGCGGGCCGGCAAGGAGGGCCGGGCGGCGGGTCAAAATGGGGGAGATCAAGCGTTGCATGTCGGAGCATTCCTGCGGGCACCGGGCCCAGTAGATGCCAGGCATCGTAAGCCGGCTTTTGGCCCGGGCCAACGAATTACCATTCATATGAATATCCAGGGCTGGTCCGGTCCAGACCGGGGTCCCCCCAAGCATCTCGTCGACGAGTATGGCCGGCTTCTATTACAGCCATATGCCAGCGCAAGGCAAAACCTCAAATCATCGAGGGTCAACGTCGAAGTCCAAGCTCGCGCCGAAACCGAAGAAGACGTCCAAGCCCAGCCCAGCCCAAGCCTCGGCCTCTCAGCTCCCCTTCAACCTCGAAGGCACGTCCTCCATGTCGCTGCATACCGCCAGTACTTCCGCCGGCTTCCTGCTCAACGACAGGTACACGTGCCCGATACTGCTATCAAAATACGCCGACTCCAGCTTCCCCAGCACCACGCTGTCGCCATTCTCGAACTGAATCCGCACCTTGCCCGATAGCACCACGACGAACTCCTGGCCCGGGTGCCGGATGTAGTCCTCGAACTCCACCACCTTGCGTGAATCGATCAAGGCGACCATCGGCAGCATCTTCTTGCCGGGGTATTCGCCCATCAGCAGGCGGTAGTGATAGTTCTCGGTGATGTAGTCGCGGGCGTCGCTGAGCTTGTTCTTGACGTAAGTGGGGGCGACGGCGGCTTGGGAGGCGTCGCGCAGCATGAACAGGCGGGTCATGTCGATGTCCAGCGCGCGGGCCAGCGCGGCGAACTTTTCGTAGCTCAGGGCGATCTGGCCGAGTTCGGCCTTTGACAGCGTCGATACCGCGATGCCGCTGGCCTGCGATAGCGCCTGCAAGGTCATTTTTCTGGCTTTGCGCTCGGCGCGCAGGCGGGCGCCCATTTCTTCCTTGCCCACGATCTCGGGGGGGGACGTATTGCCGGGTAGGGCCATGTAGCGGTCGGGCATCAAGGGGTTGGGGGCTGGGGCAGGGCCCGCAAGCCCTGCCGCGTCTACGCCGGATTGTAAGGGGTGGGCGGGTTCAGGCGGCGGTCCGGTTCAGGACGCGGCCGGCGTGCTGGCCGGTGAAGGCCTGGTCTTCCCAGACGGGGGCGCCGTTGACATAGACGGAGTGGATGCCGGCGGCGCGTTCGGTGGGGCGTTCGAAGGTGGCGGCGTCGGCGACGGTGGCGGGGTCGAAGACCACCAGGTCGGCGAAGTAGCCCGGCTGCACCTGGCCGCGTTCGGCCAAGCCGAATTTGGCGGCGGTCAGACCGGTCATTTTCCAGACGGCGGTCTCTAGCGGAAAGAGGCCCAGGTCGCGGGAGTAGTGGCCCAGCACGCGGGGGAAGGTGCCCCACAGGCGGGGGTGGGGACGTTCGTCATGGGGCAGGCCGTCCGAGCCGATCATGGTGGGGCCGAATTTCAGGATGCGCTGGACGTCGGGCTCGTCCATCATGAAGTAGATGGCGCCGGCGGGCTGCAGGTCCGGCACGACGTCGTACTTGGACTTGCCGCGTTCGGCGGCCACTTCCTCCAGGTCGCGTCCGCTCAGTTCCGGGAACGGCTTGCACCAGGTGATGATGGTGCGGCCGGCCAAGAGCACGCGGTCTTGCTTGAGCATGGTGGAGCCGGCCACGTAGGGGTAGGCGTCCAGCGAGACGTCTTGTGTGGCCATGGCGGCTTCGATCAGGGGCAGCGTTTCCCGGGAGCGGCCGAAGTTGGGCTGGCCCATGACCTTGTGGTGCGAGATCACGACGGGCACGTCCAGTTCGCGGCCGATGCGGAAGGTCTCTTCCAGGGCCGCTACGATGTGCTCGCCCTCGTCGCGCATGTGGGTGGCGTAGATGCCGCCGTGGGTGTTCAGCGGCCGGCAGACTTCGATGATCTCTTCGGTGGTGGCGCGGGCGGCGGGGGGGTAGAAGGTGCCGGTCGAGATGCCGATGGCGCCGCTGGCCAGGGCGTCGTCGGCCAGCGTCCGCATGGCCTGCACTTCGTCGGGCGTGGCCTCGCGCTGCAGGTCGGGCATGACGGCGGCGCGCAGCGTGGAATGGCCGACCATGCAGGCGGCGTTGACGGCGGCGGGGGTGGCGCGCAGGGCGTCCAGGTAGTCGGAGAAGCGCGCGAAGCGGTACGAGCCGCCTTCGTCCAGCAGGTCCAGCGGGGCGGGCGGGCTGGCGTGGGCCAGCGGCGCCAGGCTGATGCCGCAGTTGCCGGTGACGACGGTGGTGACGCCCTGCGAGATCTTGGGCGTCATGTCGCGGTGCTTGAGCAGGTAGTTGTCGTCGTGCGTGTGCGAGTCGATGAAACCGGGCGCGACCACCTTGCCGCTGACGTCGATCCGGCGGCGGGCGGCGCTGGCGGACAGGTCGCCCACGGCGGCGATGCGGTCGCCGCGCACGCCGACGTCGGCGCGCTGGCCCGGGGTGTTGGCGCCGTCGATGACGGTGCCGCCGGCAAGGATGTAGTCGAACGGGGTGGCGTCAGGCTGGGACATGCGGATCTCCGGCTAATGGGGTTCAGGCAAAGTGGCAGGCGACTTGCTGTTCGGGGGCGACCAGGCGGGGCGGCGGGGCTTCTTCGGCGCAGCGCGGCTGCGCCATCGGGCAGCGCGTGCGGAAGGCGCAGCCCGACGGGGGCGACAGCGGGCTGGGGATTTCGCCTTTCAGGACTTCGACGGGCGCGCGCTGGCCCTGGCGCGCCGACGGCACGGCGGCCAGCAGGGCGCGGGTGTAGGGGTGCGCCGGGCGATCGAAGATGGCGTCGCGGGTGCCGATTTCCACGATCTTGCCCAGGTACATCACGGCGACGCGGTGGCTGATGTGGCGCACCACGCTCAGGTCGTGCGAGATGAAAACGTAGGTCAGGCCCAGGTCGCGCTGCAGGTCCATCAGCAGGTTGATGACCTGCGCCTGGACCGAGACGTCCAGCGCCGACACGGGTTCGTCGCAGACGATCAGGCCGGGATCCAGCGCCAGGGCGCGGGCGATGACGATGCGTTGGCGCTGCCCGCCCGAGAATTCGTGGGGGTAGCGGTCGGCGGCGTCGGGGCGCAGGCTGACGCGGGCCAGCAACTGCGCGACGCGTTCGCGGATGGCGGCGCGGTCGTGGCCGAAGTTGCGCAGCGGCTCGCCGATGATGTCGCGGACGCGCATGCGCGGGTTCATGGAAGAAAACGGATCCTGGAAGATGAACTGCATGCGCTGGCGCATGGCGCGCAACTGGCTGCTGTTCATTTTCGCCAGGTCTTCGCCTTCCAGCAGGATGCGGCCTTCGGTGGGGTCCGTCAGGCGGATCAGGCACTTGCCGGTGGTGGATTTGCCGCAGCCGGATTCGCCGACCAGGCTCAGCGTCTGGCCGCGCGGGACCGATAGCGAGATGCCGTCCACCGCGCGCAGCACTTTCGCGCCGCGCCCGTTGTCCACGGGGAAGTGCTTTTTCAGGCCGATGACTTCCAGCATGGGCACCGCGTCAGGCGCCGTGCGCGCGGGCGCGGCCGAGGAAAGGGGGATGTCGTGAAGGTTCATGGCGGCCTCAGGCGGTCAGGGCGGCGGAGGCCGGTTCGGACTGTCGGGCCCAGCACCAGACGCGGTGGCGGCTGCCGGCGTCGATGGCGGGCGGCGCGTCTTCGGTGCAGCGCGCCAGCGCCTGCGGGCAGCGGGCGGCGAAGGCACAGCCGCGCGAGGCGGGCGTCATCACGGGCACGATGCCGGGCAGTTCGGCCAGCCGCGCCGTGTGGTCCTGGCCGTCGACGAAGTCGGGCAGCGAACGGATCAGCGCCTGGGTGTACGGATGCTGCGGACGGTCCAGCACGTCGTCCACGCTGCCTTCTTCCACCTTGCGGCCGGCGTACATCACGATGACGCGCTGGCACATCTGCGCGACCACGCCCAGGTCGTGCGTGATCAGCACGATGGCCGTGCCGAGCCGGGCCTGGATGTCGCGCAGCAGATGCAGGATCTGCGCCTGGATGGTGACGTCCAGCGCGGTGGTGGGCTCGTCGGCGATCAGGACTTTTGGCTGGCACGCCAGCGCCATGGCGATCATGGCGCGCTGGCGCATGCCGCCGGACAGCTGATACGGGTACTCGCGCACGCGGCGCGCCGGGTCCGAGATCTGCACCAGCTCCAGCAGCTTCTCGGCTTGCGCCAGGGCGTCGCGGCGCGACAGGCCCTGGTGCAGCATGAGCGATTCGCTGATCTGCTTGCCCACCGTGATGACCGGGTTCAACGAGGTCATGGGCTCTTGGAAGATCATCGAGATCTGGTTGCCGCGGATGGCGCGCATGGATTTATCGGGCAGGGCCAGCAGGTCGCGCCCGTCGAATTCGATGCTGCCGCCCGCGACGCGCCCGGGGGCGCGCAGCAACCGCATGATGGACAGGGACGTGACGCTCTTGCCGCAGCCGGATTCGCCGACCAGGCCCAGCGTTTCGCCGGGAAGCAGGTCGAACGACAGTTTGTCGACGGCCACGACGGTGGTGTCGTCGCCGTCGAAACAGGTGGTGAGGTCATGCACGCGCAGGATGGGAGTGGGGGGCATGGTCGCTCCTACAGCTTTTTGGCCAGACGGGGGTCGAGCATGTCGCGCAGCCCGTCGCCCATCAGATTGACGGCAAGGACGGCCATGCCCAGGAACAGGCCGGGGTACAGGATGATGTGGAACGCCACGGCCACGAAGTTGCGGCCTTCGGCCATGATGTTGCCCCAGCTGGGGATCTGCGGTGGAATGCCCACGCCCAGGAAGCTCAGCACGGCTTCGGTCAGGATGGCGGAGGCGGCGATGAAGGTGGCCTGCACCATCAGGGGCGCGAACAGGTTGGGCAGGATATGGCGCAACAGGATGGACGGCACGCGGGTGCCCACTGATACGGCGGCTTCGATGTAGGGCTGTTCGCGGATCGTCAGCACCAGCGCGCGCACCAGGCGGACGACGCGCGGCACTTCGGGGATGACGATGGCGATGATCACGGTGCCCAGGCCGCCTTTCAGCGTGGCCATCAGGGCGATGGCCAGCAGCACGCCGGGAATGGCCATCAGGCCGTCCATGATGCGCATGATGAAGGCGTCGACGCGCCGGAAGTAGCCGGCCAGCATGCCCAGCACCACGCCGGCCACGGTGGACACCACCGCCACCACGATGCCGACCAGCAACGATATGCGGGCGCCCCAGACGGTGCGCGAATAGACGTCGCGGCCCAGCGCATCGGTGCCGAAGAAATGCTCGGACGACGGCGGCTTCATGCGCGCCATCGGGTTGATGTCCTGCGGGTCGACGGTGGCCAGCCAGGGGGCGGCCAGCGCAATCGCCGCCAGCACCAGCAGGATGGCGCCGCCCACGTACAGCATGGGGTGGCGCCGCAGCGACCGGACGGCGCGGCGCAAGCGCGGACGCGGAACGGCAAGCGGCAGGGTGGTCGTATTCATGCGTTGCCTTTCTCAGTAGCGGATGCGGGGGTCGAAGAGCCGGTAGCTCAGGTCGACCAGCAGATTGATCAGCACGTAGATGCCCGAGGCCACCAGCAGCACGCCCTGGATCACCGGATAGTCGTGGCGCAGCACGGCGTCGATGGTCAGGCGGCCCAGGCCGGGGATCGCGAACACGGTCTCGGTGACCACCACGCCGCCGATCAGCAGGGCCACGCCCACGCCGATGGTGGTGACGATGGGATTGGCGGCGTTCTTCAGCGCATGCCACACGATGGGGCCCGCCGACAGGCCCTTGGCGCGCGCGGTGCGGATGTAGTCTTCGGACAGGGCTTCCAGCATGGTGGCGCGCGTCATGCGCGTCAGCAGCGCCATGTACACCAGGCCCAGCGACAGGCAGGGCAGCACCAGGTGGCGCAGGTAGGGCACCAGGCCGTCCGCCAGCGGCTTGTAGCCCTGCACCGGCAACCACCCCAGCTTGATGGAAAAGCCGTAGACCAGGCAGTAGCCGATCAGGAACACCGGCACCGAGAACGCGCAGACCGCGCCGATCATCACCAGCCGGTCCAGCCAGCGGCCGGCGTTCCATGCGGCCAGCACGCCCAGCGGCACGGCCACCAGCACGGCGAACAGCATGGTGAAAATGGCGATCGACAGCGTCGGCCCCATGCGCTGGCCGATCAGTTGCGACACCGGCATCTGCGACGACATCGACGTGCCCAGGTCACCCATCGCGATATGGCTGACCCAGATGGCGAATTGCTGCGGCAGCGGCTTGTCCAGCCCCAGGTTTTGCCGGATCTTCTCGACGTCGTCGGCGGTGGCGTTATCGCCCGCCATCACCGCGGCCGGGTCGCCCGGCGACAGGTGTATCAGCAGGAACACCACGACCGCGACGACGGCCATGACGGGAATGACGGCCGCGATGCGGCGCAGGATGTATTTCACGGTGGATTCCCCCTGGCTTGCGGCCGGGCGCTGGCGGCGCCCGGCGTCTGCCTTACGGTTTTTCGATGTTCCACATCACCGGGATGCCGTTCTTGATCAGCTCGGTGTGCTTGAGGCCGCGCACGGCGAAGACGGGCTTGAATTCTCCCCACATGACGTAGGGCACGGTCTGGTAGGCGCGCGCCTGCATCTGCGCGGCGATCTCCTTGCGCTTGGCGGCATCGGTTTCGCGGATCCAGCTGGTGCGCAACGTGTCCAGTTCCTTGTCGCAGGGCCAGCCCGGCAGGCTGTTGCCGCAGGCGGCGGACAGCCAGGGGTTGGTCACCGGCGTGCTGGCGTCGTAGTAGCCGCCCCAGGTCAGGAAGATGTTCCAGCCGCCTTGTTCGGGCGGGTCCTTCTTCAGGCGGCGGCCGGCCAGCGACGCCCAGTCCATCGACTGCACGTCCACCTTGATGCCGGCCTTCTTCATGTTCTGCGCCAGCACCATCACGGCGGGCGCGCTCAAGTGGTCGGTGGGGTACAGCAGCACCACTTTCTCGCCCTTGTAGCCAGCTTCTTGCAGCAGTTGCTTGGCGCGCGCCGGGTCGGGCTTGGCGTAGGGGGCGGCGCCGGCGTCGGTCGCCAGCGGCGAACCGCAGATGTATAGCGTGGCGCAGTAGTCGACGCGGTATTTCTCCGGGTAGCCCATGGCCGACAGCATTTCCTTCTGGCTCACCAGGTAGTAGAGCGCCTGGCGGGCCAGCGGGTTATTGAACGGCGGATGCAGCGCATTGACGATGACCATGCCCTGGGACGCGACCGAGGTGCTGAGCGTGATGTCCGGGTTGCTTTCCACGACGGGCAGGAAGTCGGGCGTGATCTGTTCGATCATGTCGACCTCGCCGTTCATCAGCGCGGCGGTCGCCGTGTTGCCGTCGGGGATGTACAGCCATTCGACGCGGTCCACCTTCACGTTCTTGCCGCCCGCCAGGCCGTCGGCCGGCTCGGCGCGGGGCACGTAGGCCGGGTTCTTCACGTAGACGACCTTGTTGCCGGGCACCCATTCGTCGCGCTTGAACAGGAACGGGCCCGAGCCGACCATTTCAGTGACTTGCGTGTTCGGATCCGTCATGGCCAGGCGCTTGGGCATGATGAAAGGCGGCATGCCGGACGGCTTGGATAAGGCATCCAGCACCAGGCCGAAGGGTTCCTTCAACGTCAGCGTGAAGGTGTTGTCGCCGGTGGCGGCGAATTCGGCGCCGGCCGCCATCATGGCCTGGCCCAGCGTGTCCTTCTTCGCCCAGCGCTGCAGCGATGCGATGCAGTCTTCGGCCTTCACCGGCGTGCCGTCGCTGAACTTCAGGCCGGGGCGCAGCGTGAAGGTCCAGGCCTTGCCGTCCTCGGATGTGGTCCACGTGTCGACCATCTGCGGCTTGACCTGCCCCTTGCTGTCTTGCGAGAACAGGGTGTCGAACACCATGTAGCCGTGGTTGCGCGTGATGTAGGCCGTGTTGAACAGCGGGTCCAGTGTCTTCAAGTCCGCGTGCGGCACCATGCGCAGGGTCTTGGTCTGGGCGAACGCGCCCGTGGCGGCGCTCATCGCCAGGAGCGCGGCGGCCCCCAGCAAGCTGAAACGTCTGATCATTGTTTTCCCCTTATTCATTCTGGATGCCCGGTCGGGCGGCAATGGATGGCGCCTTAGGCCTTGAACGGCCACTTGGGCAATTTGCGCTTGGTGAACGGCAGCGCGTTGACGTCCTGCGTGATGGCGCCAGGCGTCTCGACGTAGATGACCTGGCGGCCCACCTTCGAGTACGAGGCATAGAAGTGCTGCGACGACTTCACGATGATGAGCTTCATCGCTAGCAGGTCTACGCCGAATTGCGTGAACAGGTCGGTGCCCATGGCCTGGGTGCGCGAGGTGTTCATGACGATCGTCACGCCTTGCGTGCGCACCACGGCGACGTCGCCCAGCAGCGCGGGCGTGCCGGCCAGCCCCGTCATGACGGCGTCGCGCTTGAGCGCGAGGATTTCGCAGTCCAGGTCCAGCGGCTGGCCCGAGACGGGTGCTACCTTGCCGCCCACGCGCAATTTGATCTGCGCGCCTTCGCCGGCTTCGAAGCAAAGCTGCACGGCGACCGGATCCCAGAAGGGGCCGGTGGCGACATCGGTGATGCCGCGCGCCAGCACGCGTTCCAGGATGAAGGTGGCGTCGCTGGGCGCGCCGCCGCCCGCGTTGTCGGCGGAGTCCGCCAGCACCACGGGGAATTCCTTGGCCGCCAAAGCCTGGTCCAGCGCTTCGTCGGCGCCGGGGTAGGGCGGCGCAAGCTGGTCGCGGAAGCCGATGATCTCTTCGCCCAGCGCGCGTGCCAGCGCGTCGGCCTGGCGCTGGTCGCCGTCGGTGTAGACCAGGACCTTGGAACCCATGTCCGGCGTGTCGCCCCAGGGGAAGCCGTGCGCGATGGATACCGACAGCACGCCTTCCTTGCCCTCCATGGCCATCAGCCGGTCGACGAAGCTGCGCATGGGTTCGCGGCTGGTGTGCATGATCGAGATCATTTCGCAGTCATAGACGGCGCGCGTCGGCGTGTTGCGGCCTTCAGCGCGCGCCACGCACAGGTCCACCAGGTCGTAGGCGCGGTCCAGGATGTCGGTGTGCGGGTATTCCTTGAAACAGACCAGGAAGTCGGCGCTGTCCACCATGGCGTCGGTCAGATGGCAGTGCGGATCCAGCTCGGCGCCAATGACGGTGCCGGGGCCCACGATCTCGCGGGCGCGGCGCAGCAGGTCGCCTTCGCAATCGTCATAGCCGTCGGCGACCATGGCGCCATGCAGGCCGAACAACGCGATATCGACCTTGCCGGCGCGGCGCAGGTCTTCAAGCAGCTCGTCGCGCAGCGTTTCGTAGGCGTGGCGGGTGGTGATGCCGGCCGGCGTGGCGCCGGCGGTCATGCCTTCGATCAGCGTCCAGTTCTTGCCCACGGCGCGCTGGCGCGCGGCCCACAGCGGTCCGGAGAACATCTGCATGCGGTCGGGATGCTGGCCGGCGGGGTAATAACCGCGTGCCCGGTAAGCGGACAGACCCGTCGGGATGGGGGAAAAGGTGTTCGTTTCGGTCGCCAGGGACCCGGAGAATATTTTCATGGATGACGCTCCGCGCAGAAGAAGGGTTAAGGCCTGTCGGCAGGCCCTAGGGGCGCGGGCATCGTGGCGCGCGCAGTGGGGTGATGCATTGCCAGGCGAGGGCCTGGCAATGTCTTGCAAGCAAACGGATGTGGTTCAGGGTTTCGCGGCGGGCGTTTGCGCCGCGCCCAGCCATGCCTGCACTTCGATCTCTACGTCCACGTCCATCGCCAGCTTGGCCTCGACGGTCGACCGCGAGGGGAAGTCGGACGCGAAGTGGCTGCGGTAAGCCTCGTTGAACTGTGCGAACAACGTCAGGTCCGACAGCCACACCGTCACGCGCACGACGTCTTTCAGGGCCGCGCCCGTCAGGGCCAGCGTTTCCTTGATGCGTTCGATGGCGGCATGCGTCTGGGTGGCGATGTCGCCGCGCACGACCTGCCCGCTGGCATCCATCGGGATCTGGCCCGACAGGAACAGGAAGTCGCCCGCCTGCGTGGCGCGCGAAAACGGCAGGGGCAGGGTGCTGGGATAACGGATGATGGCGGTCATGGCGGGTTCTCGTTCAGGGTGGGATGAAGGTCAGCGCAAGCGCTCGGGGCGCACCGCGTCGGCGTCGACGCCATGCGCATGCAAGTGGGCGGGCACCGGCTGGCGCGTCAGCAGCGCGGCCGCCAGTTCGGAGGTGGCGGCCGCGGTCTGGATGCCGTAGCCGCCTTGCGCCGCCAGCCAGAAGAAGGCGGGGGCGCCGGCGTCCCAGCCCACCACGAAGTCGCCGTCGCGCACGAACGAGCGCAAGCCCGCCCAGGTGTGCTTGGGGCGGCGGATGGTGAGCGACGTGGCGGTCTCGATGCGGTAGATGCCGGTCGCCACGTCCAGCTCTTCGGGCACGACGTCATGCGCGGGCACCGGATCGGCGTTGGCGGGCGACCCCAGCAACTGGCCGGCGTCGGGCTTGAAGTAATAGCTTTCGTCCACGCCGACCACGGCCGGCCAGTGGGAAAAGTCGGTGTCCTGCGGGCCAGAGAAGGTGAAGGCCGTGCGGCGGCACGGCTGCAGGCCGATGGGGGCGGCGCCGCACAGGGCCGCGGCGTGGTCCGCCCAAGCGCCGGCGGCGTTGACCAGCACCCGCGCCCGGATGGCCCGCCCGTCGGCCAACGTCAGCACCCAGGCCTCGTCCGCGTAGGCGGCGGACACCAGCTCCGCGTTGTTGTGCAGTACCGCGCCTTGGCGGCTCATGCCGCGCAGAAAGCCCTGGTGCAGGGCATGCACGTCGATGTCGCGCGCATCCGGCTCTTCGATCGCGCCGCAGAGCTGGTCGCCGCGCAGGCACGGCACGCGCGCCACGGCCTGTTCAGCGTCGATCAGCGTCACGTTGGGCGATTGGCGGTGGAAGTCTTCGAACACTTCCCGCAGCAGGTCCTTCTGTTCCGGCGTGGCGATGTACAGCACGCCGCGCGGGCTAAGCAGGGGATGCTCGCTGAAACCCTGCGGCGGCTGTTCATAGAAGGCGCGGCTGGCGCGGGTCAGCGCCTTGATCTGCGTGGTGCCGTAGGTCTCCATGAACATGGCCGCCGAACGGCCGGTGGAGTGATAGCCGGGTTGGGACTCGCGTTCCAGCACTGCCACGGACGCCGTGGCGCTCAGGCGGTAGGCCACGGACGCGCCGGCGATGCCGGCGCCGACCACGGCGAAATCGTATAGGGAGTCAGCAGTCATTTTGTCGGAAGCGAGAATTCTCTTATTTGATAATTCTCGAATACGATAGTTTTTTGACGGCGGACGGGTAATAGGGGAATGCCCTGATGGCGCGGAGGGCAGGGGTTGAAAGGGCGAAAAAAACCCGCTGGAGGAAAATCCGGCGGGTTTTGTGTTTGTGTTGTTCAGTGAGGAACGCGGGTCTTGAACCAATCGCGCAGGGCCCCGTCTACTTTTGTCGGCCAGCCTGAACCGGTAGCGCGGAAGCGCTCCAGCACGTCCGGGCCTTCGGACGACCCAGTTTCTTCATCTGCTTGAAATCGGCGGCACCGAGTTCATGGGTGTCCGGATCTGCGGCGATGCCACGGTTGATGGCGTCATCTTCTTTCCGAGTGGGCACACTCGTCCCAGGCTTAAGCTTCGGCATATAGGTTCACCGCTCTCGAATTTGCCTTGCGCAGGCTGACGATGCGCAGCGCCTACGTCACATGATGGCCGAACGCCACTGCCGAGGCCACGAAGGTGACGGCGCCGATGGCGGCCAGCCAATAGGCGCGCTTTGCCGCATGGGCATCGTCCCGGCCCAGGGCGATCGCTATCGCGACCAGCGACCACACGCCGGTGAATGCCAGCAAGCCCAGCGTGTAGACCCAATTCGACAAGTCGTAGCCGCCGCCGCCGATGGACGGGTAGCCCGAGCTTTTCGGCCACAGCAAGGCGATCAACGTGCCGGCGACCAGCGCGAAAACGGCGAACCATATTTGGAATCGGCGGTCTTTCAGCATGGTTTCGATCCTTGGATAGTGACGCCCGCGGCTGCGGCGTGCCTCAACCTTCCAGATAGTGGCCGCGCAAGACGTCCACATCCACTTTCAGCACGTCACGCAGGTAGCGGTCCATGCCGCCGAACCCCTGATCGATCGCCTGCACGGATGCGTCCAGGTAGGCGGGCGCGACTTCCAGCAGCGGCATCATCACGTCGTCCCGTACGCCGCGTTCCGCGGATTTGGCCAGGATCTCCGTGAAGAACCGCGCGTTCCAATGGTTCGATTCCAGGTAGTTCGCCACGATGTCGTCCTGCGGGACGCCCAGCGCCGACAGCAGCAGCAACGAGGCGAAACCGGTGCGGTCCTTGCCGGCGGTGCAGTGGAACAGCAACGTCTTTCCGGTGGCGGCCGTTTGCAGGAAGGTGCCGAAGGGGGCCTGGTAGCGGGACGGGAAGTCGCGGTAGATGTCCACCATCATGGCGTTTGCCGCCGCCTGCGTGCTCTCGCGCAGTTTGGGCAACAGCACGGCCATCGCCATGTTCCCGTCCAGTACGGGCGAGGCAATCCAGGGGAAGCGTTTTCCGAAATTCGGTTCGTCCTGCGCTTTCTCGCTGTCGGCACGGAAATCAATGACGGCCTCCAACCCCAGCCCGCTCAGGAATTCAAGGTCTGCGGCGTTGGCGCGCCCGGGGTTGCCGCTGCGAAAGAGCTTGCCGTCGCGCAGCCGCCGTCCGTCCGCGCCCGTCAGGCCGCCCAGGTCGCGGGCGTTGTGCACGCTGTCCAGCGCCAGGCGGCGTCGGCCGGTGGCAAGCGGGGCGTCGGCAGGATTTGAACGGGACATAAGGCGGCTTCCTTGGTCTGAGGGCTTGCCGATGATCGTATCACCGTGATCCGTCTAGCCCCGCCGGCCCTGCTACCCGAGCTTGCCCAGCAATCCGATCAATTGGCGCTTTTCCGCGGCGCCCAATCGGGTGCTGATTCGCGCGTCATGCGCTTTGACCGCCAGCGTGATCTCGGCCAATATCTTTTCGCCCTCCGGGGTCATCGCCAGCGAATACGCGCGCTTGTCGTGTTCGGCCTCGTGCCGTTCGACATAACCCAGGTCCTGCAATTGGTCGACGATCTGCACGGCCCCCGACCGCGCGATGCCCAGAAGGCGCGCCAGATCCGTCAGCTTCAGGTTGGCGTTGGCCGCGATCAGCGTCAGAGACGAAAAGCGCTGGGGCGTGATGTCCCATGGCGCCAGCGCATTCAGAAAGTCTTCGTAGATCACGATCTGGGCGCGCCGGATGGCGTAGCCCACCAGGTCGTCCAGCGCGCCGTATTGGATGCCGGGGACGTGCGGGTCGAAATGCTCGCCACGCGCGGCGGGGCGCCGGGGGCGTTGGGATGCGGCTCTGGACATGGGGCGGGATCGCGGTTCTGGGGCCGTCGCTTGAGCGGGCCTCGACAAGGGGCCTCAACACTAATGCACCCAGTGTCGCCGCGCTAGCGCATTACGGGAAATCCCCGGGGTGCGGAAAACGTCCGGATTTTGTTATGTTGCATAACAAATAAAATCAGGAGCAGACATGCAAATCGTCATCGCCGGCGCCGGCATCGGCGGGCTGACGCTCGCCTTGATGCTGCATCGGCGCGGCATCGATTGCCGCGTCCATGAAAGCGCGCAGGAACTTAAGGCCTTGGGCGTGGGCATCAATCTGCTGCCGCACGCGGTCAGTGAACTGGAACAGCTGGGTTTGATGCCCGGTCTGGCCGAGCGCGCCATCGAGACTTCGCAGCTGCACTACTACAACAAGTTCGGCCAGCCAATCTGGCGCGAGCCGCGCGGCCGGGAGGCGGGGTATCCGCTGCCGCAGTTTTCGGTGCATCGTGGGGAATTCCAGATGCTGCTCGCGCAGACGGTGCGCGAGCGGCTGGGCGACGACGCCATTGTCACGGGCAGCGTGCTGGAGGCCGCGGAACAGGATGCTTCCGGCGTCATGGCGCATTTCCGGCGCCGGTCGGACGGGGTGTTGCAGCGCGTGCGCGCCGACATCCTGGTGGGCGCCGACGGCATCCATTCGGCGTTGCGCCGCCAATTGCATCCGGCGGGCGACGAGCCGCGCTTCTCCGGGCGCATGCTGTGGCGCGCCGTGACCGAGGCGCCGCCGTATCTGGACGGCCGCAGCATGTTCATGGCGGGGCATCAAGACCAGAAATTCGTCTGCTATCCGATTTCGGAACCGCTGCGCCGCCAGGGGCGGTCGTTGATCAATTGGATCGCCGAGCTGGCCGTGCCCGGCGCCGAGCTGCCCGCCACCGATTGGAACCGGCAGGTGGACAAGTCGGTCTTTGCGGACCGCTTCGCCGATTGGCGCTGGGACTGGATCGATATCCCCGCCATCATCGACGGCGCGCAGGCGATCTACGAATTCCCGCTGGTCGACCGCGACCCTTTGCCGCGCTGGACGCGGGGGCGCGTGACCTTGCTGGGCGACGCCGCGCACCCCATGTATCCCATCGGATCGAACGGGTCGGCGCAGGCGATCCTGGATGCGCGCTGCCTGTCGGATTGGCTGGCGCAAGCGGCCAGCGGCGCGGTGCGCACGCCGCAAACCGCCCTGCTGGAATACGAGGCCGAGCGCCTGCCCCGCACGGCGGGCATCGTCCTGCGCAACCGCTTGAACGGGCCGGAACAGGTGATGCAGATGGCCGAAGAGCGCGCGCCCGAAGGGTTTGCCGACATTGGGGACGTGATCGCGCCGCAGGAGCTGGCGGCGGTATCGTTGCGCTACAAACAACTCGCGGGATTCGATCCCGCCACCGTGCAGAAGAGCCGGGGGGAAGCACCATGAACAACAATACCGACCCGTTGGCGCCGCAGCTGGAACATGTGGCCACCGTGGTGGTCGAGGTAGGCGCGCCGCAGGAAGTGGGCGACACGCCGCAAGGCTGCCGGCGCGTCATTCCGATTACGGGCGGCACGGTGGACGGGCCGCGCCTTCGCGGCAGGGTCCTGCCGGGCGGCGCGGATTTCCAGGTGATCCGTTCGGCCACCTACACCGACATCCACGCGCGCTACGTCATCGAAACGCCCGATGGCGAACGCATCTACGTCGAGAACACCGGCATCCGCACGGGCCACGCCGACGACATCGCCCGCCTGGTGCGCGGCGAAGCCGTGGACCCCGCCCGCATCTACTTCCGCAGCTACCCGCGCTTTGAAACCGCGTCGCCGGCCTTGGGCTGGATGAACGAAAGCCTGTTCATCGGCACGGGCGCGCGCTACCCCGACCGCGTCGAATTGCGCTTCTACCGCATCTGCTGAACCCGCGGCGTCGGCCGCGGCAAGAATACCGAAAACAACCCGGAGACAACCATGACATCGACGTTGCGCCGCCTGTTGGGCGGTTTCCTGCTGTGCGTGCCGATCGCGGCGATGGCGCAGTTTCCCAATGGTCCCGTGCGTTTGAACGTGGGCTTTCCGCCTGGAACGGGGCCGGACATCGTGGCGCGCACGTTGTCGCAGCACATGGGGCCGCTGCTGGGCGAAAGCGTGGTGGTGGAAAACAAGGTGGGCGCGGGCGGGCAGATCGCCGCGCAGACGGTGGCACGCAGCCCGGCCGACGGGCAGACCCTGCTGCTGGGCGAGGTCGGCTCCATCAGCATTTCCCCTGCCACCTACCGCAACCTGAACTACGACCCCGCGCGTGATTTCGCGCCGATCTCTGAAGTGGTGCGCGCCGACTTCGTGCTGGTGGTGCCGGCCGATTCCCCGTATCAGGATCTGGCTGCCTTCATCGACGGCGGCAGGAAGACGGCTGACCGTCTTAACTTCGCGACCTTCGGCGCGGGCACGCCCGGGCATTTCGGAGCCGAGCTGTTCGCCCGCGAAGCTGGCATGAAGATCGAGGCCATCCATTACCGTTCCACGGGCGATGCCGTGTCGGGCCTGGTGTCGGGGGCGGTCCAGGCTGCGTTCGTGACGACGGCGCTGGCGGTTCCGCAAGTGCAGGGCGGCAAGCTGCGCGCGCTGGCGATCACCGGCGCGCAACGGTCGCCGGCGCTAGCGGCGGTGCCGACGTTTGGCGAACGCGGTCTGCCCGCGATCAACTTCGGCGCCTGGTTCGCGCTGTTCGCACCCGCCGGCACGCCGGACGCCGTGCTGGACCGCTTGCAGAAAGACAGCGCCCGGGCCCTCGCCCAGCCCGCCGCCGTGCGCAGCCTGGGCGAGGCCGGCTTCGTGGTGGTCGGGTCGGACAGACAGGCGCTGCAAGCCCTGCTGGCCGCGGAATCCAAGCGTTGGTCCGACGTCGTGAAAGCGACGGGATTCCGGGCGGATTGATTCGGCCACGGCGGGCACCACCGTGCTCAAGGCGATACCGGCGCTTCCGCCTGATAGGCCGCATGCAGCAATTCCATGAAGCGGGGCGCGGCGGGCAAGGCGGCTGAGCCGATCCGATTCACCGCAACGCCGGGCGTCCACGAATTCATGACGACGGCGCCCCGCAGGTCTCGGACGCTTTCCGGCGTGACGGCCTGGACGCATTGCGGCACGCCAATCCGGTCCAGCTGGCGCCGCACGATGCCCATGGTCGTGCCGGTCAGCATCGCCGCATCGGGCCACACGACGGCTTCGCCGTCCCAGAATGCCAAGTTCCAGATCGAGGCTTCGCTCAGGCGGCCTTGCCGGTCCACGAACGCCGCGTCATCGAATCCTTGCGCGGCCGCCTGGCGCAACAGATAGGTCTTGGCCACTTCACCCACATGCTTCACGGAAGGCAGCATCCGCTCATGCGGGATCGCCGCCAGCGCCAGCGGGCCGCGCGGGCCGGTAGAGGGCGCGCCGGTCCGCACCAGCAGCTCCGGCTGCACCTCGGGTCCGGCCACGGTGAATTCGCCGGCGGGCGAATACACCGTGGCCACCAGCGAGACATCCGCAGGCCCGGCCTGTATCGCCGCCTGCAGCGCCGCCAGGACCCGCTCGTCCGGCAATGCCTGCCCGTACATCTCGATCGATGCCGCGCGCAGCCGCGCCAGATGCAGGTCCAGCCCCCGCACGCGTCCGTCCCGCACCTGCATGGCGGTGAAGTGGGCGTAGCCGGCAAACGCCAAGGGCGTCAGGTCCTGCAAGGTGGCGGGCTGGCCGTTGCGGTGCGCGACGAAGTTAGAGGGCGGGGTGGCTGACATAGGGAAGCTCCTGGAAAGGGTTGATCATCAAGTGCTTCTACTATCCCCAATTGAATATCCCAGGGGAAACGAGTAATTTTCATCTAATCGTTAAATTTCGCTTGAAGATCATGAATCGATTGCTGCCCGGCACGCGTGCCCTTCGAACATTTGTAGCCGCCGCGCGCCACCTGAACTTCACGCGGGCCGCCCACGAAGTCGGGCTGACGCCGGCAGCCGTCAGGTATCAGATCAAAGAGATCGAAGACCAGTTGGATATCGTGCTGTTCACCCGCAGCAGCCGCAGCATTCAGTTGACGCCTGCCGGTTCGATCCTGTTCGAGGCGGCGGCCGATGCGTTGGAAACGCTGCAGCGCGCGGCCGCCAAAGCCAGGCGCATCAGCCGCAAATCGGAACATCTGCGCCTGTCGGTGGGTGCGCGATTCGCCACCAATTGGCTGTTGCCCAGGCTGCCGCAGTTTCGGGCTGCGTATCCCGGGCTGGAATTGACGTTCGATATCAGCGACGAGGTGCGGGATTTCGACGCCGACGATGTGGACATGGCGATCCGTTTCGGCGCGGGGCAATACGGCGAGGCGATCGCGCATCGCCTGTTCCACACCGTGGTAGTCCCCGTATGCAGCCCGGCGCTGCTGCGGACCGGCCCGGCGTTGAAGATGCCGCGCGATTTGTTTGCACACACGCTTTGCTATGTGGACTGCAAACCGGGCGGCGTGGTCTGGCCGAACTGGCCGATGTGGATGGCGGCAGCGGGCATCAAGGACTTCGACGACAGCCGTAGCGTCGCCTTCACCGAATCCAGCCACGTGGTGCAGGCCGTGATCGACGGCGGGGCCGTGGGACTCGTGGAGTGGGAGCTCGTAGACCGCGACGTGCAGGCTGGCAGACTGGTCCGGCTGTTCGACGTGGGCGTGCGGGTGGCGCCGGAGTACGCCTACCACCTGGTGTACCCGGCGGGCGGCGTGGCGGATCCCCGCGTGCAGGCGTTCCGGGAATGGATGCTGGCTGCCATCGGGCAGCAAGCGCAGCAATAGCGTCGAATGACCGTGCTGGCTGCCCTATTGGGTTCATGAATAGAACAGTTTGTTCCGACCCCAATCTCCGGATTTTTGACTTGAATGGGTTTTCCCGTCACGGGCGGGCCGGTAGAATCGCCTCGCATACCATCCCTCTATCTACTGGTCGAAAGGTTATATTCTTATGAGCAACGCTTATCTCGACGCCCTCAAGAAGCGCCGCACCCAATATTCGCTGGGCCGCAACCTGTCGGCCTCCAAAGAGGAACTGGCGACCCTGATCCAGGACGCGATCAAGCACAGCCCCTCGTCGTTCAATTCGCAAAGTTCGCGCGCGGTGATCCTGTTCGGCGCTGAAAGCGTCAAGCTCTGGGACCTGGCGATCGAAGCCGTGCGCAAGGTCGCGCCTGCCGAAGGTTTCGACAAGACCGAAGCCAAGCTCAAGAGCTTTGCCGCCGGCGTGGGCACGGTGCTGTTCTTCGAAGATGACGACGTCGTCCGCAGCCTGCAGGAAAAGTTCGCCCTGTACGCCGACAACTTCCCGGTGTGGTCGGAACAGGCGGGCGGCATGGCCCAGCTGTCGGTCTGGACCGCGCTGGCCAACGCCGGCGTCGGCGCCAGCCTGCAACACTACAACCCGCTGATCGACGGCGTGGTGGCAAGCGAATGGAAGATTCCGGCTTCGTGGAAGCTGCGTGCGCAAATGCCGTTCGGTTCGAACGAAAACGGCTTCAGCGACAAGGGCTTCATGGACGACGCCGAGCGCTTCCGCGTGGTCGGCTGATCGGATCACCGGGACGCTGATCGGCGTCCGGATAATCACAGGCTGAAAACCCGCTTCCCCCTGCCAGGGGAATGCGGGTTTTCAGTTTTTTACGGGATACGATACCTCGGGGTCGGCGCGATATTCACGCCATGGCAACCCCATCGATGCCGTGTTCCACCGCAAGGCGAACCGCAGGGCGCCATCGGTCAAAGTGACGTTCCAAGGTCACACAATTCCCTGCGACAAGCGCTTGAAGCGCAAAGACTGATAAATTTGCGCCTTTAAGGGTGCGAAGGGAGGTTTTCCCTTCCGGCGGCCCAGGCCGAGAAATGCCCATTTCCATTTCTCTACTCGCGATAGAACAGAACCGATGCTGAAAAGAAAACTAACGGCTTTTGGAATGTGCGTGGCGCTGCCCCTGGGCGGCATCGCGGCCGCCCCGGCCCAGGCCCAGGCTCCGGCGCAACAGCCGGCCTCCGCGCAGCCGAAGGCGCCGGCGGAAGAGGCGGAGCGCTACGGGCCGTTCGTCTACTTCCCCAGCGCGCCCAACCTGCTGATCTATCACACGGGGGTCGGCGCCAACGACATGCTGAACCTGAAAAAGGCGCTGCGCGAGCATCCCTCGATCGGCACCCTGATCCTGCAGAACAATGGCGGCGGGCTGGTGCATATCGGGCTGGTCGTGGCCGAAGAGGTCTACGAGCGCGGGCTGAACACGTTCATTCCCAAAGACAGCTACTGCGCATCGGCGTGCGCGTTCGTGTACTTTGCCGGCCGCCAGCGCCTGGCCGAAGGCCGGTTGGGCGTGCATCAGATCTCCGCGCCGGAAATGACGGGCGAGCAAGCCCAGTTCGGCGTGTCGGATATCGTCGCCACGCTGCCGAAGTACGGCGTGTCGGCCGATGTGCTGGGCATCATGTTCAGCACGCCGTCCAAAGAGATGTATTTCTTCACGCCGCAGGAAATCGCCAAGTACGGCATCAACCGCACCGGCCAGACGCAGGTGGCGCAGAACAGTCCGCCGCCGCGTGGCGCGGGGGGCGGCCAGGCCAATGCGCCGGCGGCTACACCTGTCTCCGCGCCGGCGCAGGCCCAGACGCCGGCGCCGGCTCCGGCACCGGCACCGGCACCGGCTCAAACGGCGCATGGCGGCGCGGCACCCGTGGCCAACCCGTACATGAAAAAGGAAACCGCGCCGGCCGCGATTTCCGACGAGCAGAAAGCGATCAACGCGGCGGCCTTGATGATCCAGGCGGGCAGCGGCACGAATGAAGAATCGATGAACTTCACGCGCGAGTTCTACGCGGACACGGTCGACTACTTCAAGAAGACGCGGCCCAAGTCCGAGATCCTGGCCGACAAGCAAGCCTACTTCGCCCGCTGGCCCATCCGCCGCTTCGTGGTCGACCAGAGCACGCTGAAGGCGCAGTGCAAGGACCAGATGTGCAAGGTCGTAGGCATTTACGACTACAAAGTATCCAGCCCGGCACGCGGCAAAGCCGCCACCGGCACGTCGAACTTCACCTATGTGCTGGATCTGCGCAACCGCTACCGCATCGTGATGGAAGACAGCGTAGTCATCAGCCGCTAGGCCGGCCCCTGGAACAGAGCAGAACTTGATGAAATCCGAATTTCCCGCAGTAAAGCTGTTGCTTCTTGCCGGCCTGGCCATGGCGTCGGCGCCCGCGCTGGCGATCAACTGCGCCAAGGCGGGAACGCCGGCCGAAAAGCTGATTTGCTCGGACAAGAAGACCGTGGCGGCCGACGCCGATTTGAACCGGGCCTACAACGCGATTCTGAAGCAGGCGCCCAACGGCGAAATCCGCGACATGCTGGTGGCAAGCCAGAAGCGCTGGGTCGCGGCGCGCGACCGGGCGCTGGACCACCTGATCGACGACGCCGATTCGCTGCCCGATGACAAGACAGTGGGCGAGGCCGCCCGCGAACTGATCGGCGGCCGCGCAGCGCAGTTCAAGGAAACCAGGAAGGGTTCCACGACGCCCGAGATGATCCGCCTGGCCGTTCAGCAACAGCAGTTCCAGGCGCAATTCACAGGCGGCGAGTTCGCGGGCTATTGGACGTCTTGCGACGTGCTGCCGCGCGATTACGCCTATTACGGCTGCTTTTCGACCCGCCACTACCAGAACAACGACCGCATTTGCTCGGTGGATGAATCCTGGGCGTCGGGCGCGGTGTACACCAAGCGGTATGTCGCCGATGTGGTGGGCGGCAAGCCCCGCGTCGTGGCGTCGTGCTCGTTCAATAGTTCTGACGAGGCTTGCGCCAGCGTGGGCGACACCCAGGCGAAATGGAACACGCAGCCGGAGCAGCCGCAGCATGTCTACGCGTCCGAACCGCTGCCGAAGATCGACGGTGAAATCGACGCGTCGGACGATTTCGACTGGCTCAAATCCTGCCTGACCGAACCCGCCTATGGCCGCGATGTCTCAACTGGCCAGCCGGGCCGCCACCTTCAGAAATGACGCCAGCGCCGGGTTTGCGTCGTCGCGGCGCCAGGCCAGGCCGACTTCCTGCTTCAGGAATTCCGTCGTGTCCGACAGCGGCACATAGCTGACTTTCGGGTGCATCAGCGACTTCAGGTTGCTGGGGATCAAGGCCACGGACAAGCCCGCCGCGACCAGGCAGATGACGCTGCCGATCTGCGCGCTTTCCTGGTCTATCTGCGGATAGAAGCCGGCCGTGGCGCAGGCGGATATCAATTGCGCGTGGGCCGCCGGCACGTTCTGCCGCGTAAAGGCCACGAATGACTCGCGGGCCAGTTCCTTCAGTGCGACAGACCGGCGGCTGGCCAGCCGGTGCGTGTGCGGCAACGCGCACATCAGGCGGTCGTGCCGGTATCGCATCGACGCGATTATGGTTTCGTCGTCGGCCAGCGGCGTGCGCAACATGCCCACGTCCAGGTACCGTCCCTTGATGCGTTCCAGCTGGTCGCGCGTGGTCATTTCGAAAACCCGCAGTTTGACCTGGGGATAGTCGCGCCGGAACTGGCCGATCAGATCCGGCATGAAGCCGTAACCGGCGCTGCCGATATACCCCATGGATAGCTGGCCGATTTCACCGCCCGTCGCATGTTGGGCGCGTTCGATCGCCACGCGTTCATATCGCAGCCATTGATAGGCTTCTTCAAGGAATACGGCGCCCGCCGGGGTAAGCGCCACGCTGCGCTTGTTGCGCACGAACAGGGGCGTGCCTACGTGCGCTTCCAGCTTTTGGATGGCCTGGCTTAGCGGCGATTGCGCGATCCCGACGCGCAGGGCCGCGCGGCCGTAGTGCAGTTCTTCGGCCACGGCGATGAACTGGCGCAGTAATCGGCTGTTCAGCATAAAGACCTTTTATGTCTTACAGATTATTGAATTATATGTTGGACACGGAAAATCGGCGCTCCTAGACTGGGCTTCGTTATCACCGCCCGTCTGGATAAAACAATGAGCGAGACAAAACCTCAGGCCCACGATGCCTACGCCGCCATCGCCGCGCTTCTGGGCCGCGAATGGACCCGGCAGGACGCCCCGGAACACCGCCTGCATTTCCATGGCGCCAGTCCGCGATTCGATTCTCCGCATAAATTGACCGTGGCCGCCGCCAGCGCTATCGGCGCGTATGCGTTGACCGTCGAACGCTGGCATCACATGGCCACGGGCCAACGCCAGACCGTGGCCATCGACTGGATGCAAGCAGCCAGTTCGTTGAACCCCGGGCACTTTCAAACGCAAAGCGGGTTTTCGCTGCCGGCGTTGTCGTTGCTGACGGAACTGAAGGCGGATTTCTATCAGACCGCCGACGAGCGCTGGTTTTTCCCGATCGGCTCCTACCCGCATTTGCGCGACGGCGTGCTGGAAGTCCTGGATTGCGCGAACACCACCACGGCGCTGGCCAAAGCCATTTCGCGCTGGCGCGGGGACGATCTGGAAACGGCATTTGCCGAACGCAAATTGCCGGGCGTGTACGCGCGGTCGCAAGAAGAATGGTCGAACCATCCGCAGGGCAAGCTGTTGGCCGGCTTGCCGGCGGTCGAGATCATCAAGATCGCCGACAGCGAGCCGGAGCCGGCCCGCGCTGACTGCAGGCCGCTGGATGGGCTGCGTGTGCTGGATCTGGGCCATGTGATCGCCGGACCCGTCGTGGCGCGTTCGCTGGCCGAGCACGGCGCCGATGTCTTGCGCGTCACCTCGCCGGCCATGCAGGACCCGTTCCGTCAGACCGTGGACACGAACATCGGCAAACGCTCGGCGTTCCTGGACTTCGATGCGCCGACGGGCCTGCAAGCGGCGCGCGACCTGATCGCCGGCGCGGATGTCGTCGTGCAATCGTGGCGCCCGGGCAGCATGCGCAAGCGCGGCCTGGGCCCCGAGGACGCCGCGGCGATCCGGCCTGGCGTGATCTATGTCACGGTGACCGCGTTCGGCGACGAAGGGCCGTGGGGGCAGCGCGGAGGCTTCGAGCAACTGGGGCAGACCGTCACCGGCATTTCGGTGCGCGAGGGCGGGCAGGGCAAGCCCCGCGTCGTGCCGCCGTACCTGCTGAATGACTACCTGACGGGGTATCTGGGCGCCACCGGCGTCATGCAGGCGCTGATCCGCCGCGCGCAAGAAGGCGGCAGTTATCACGTCAAGGTGTCGTTGGCCCGCACGTCGATGTGGGTGCAGGACCTGGGACTGTTGAACGATTTCGATCCGGCGCAGCCGCGGCGCCATTTCGCGCTGGCATTGAACCCCCTCCTGGAACGGCGCGAATCCGCCTATGGCGTGCTGGAACAGTTGCCGCCCGTGGCGCAGTTTTCCCGGACGCGCGCGGCTTGGGTATTGCCGCCGGCGCCAAACGGCGCGCATCCCGCGCAGTGGTTGTAGGACGACGGCGCCAATGGCTTGGAAGTAACGGCTTGGAAGTGACGCCAATAACGCATCAGAAAAAAAAGACACAGGAGACATCATGGACATTCAACGCGTAGCGGGCACGCTTGCGGCCGCCGCCATCCTGGGTATGGCGGGTGGCGCCCATGCGGCCGGCGGGTATCCCGCCAAACCCATCACGCTGATCATCGGCTTTGCGCCGGGCGGCCCCACGGATGCGATCGGACGCGTGTTGTTCAAGACCGTGTCGCAGAAACTGGGCGTGCCCATCATCATCGAAAACAAGCCGGGCGCGGGCGGCAACATCGGCACGGCGGAGTTGATGCGCGCCAAACCGGATGGCTATACGTTGCTGTACGGCACCTCGTCGATCACGACCGCGCCGCCATTGTTCGGGCGCGATGACCTGAACCCCAAGACGGCGTTCCTGACGGCCAGCTGCTCGGTCAGCGTGCCGCTGATCTTGCTGACGAACAAGGCCATGGATCAAACGTCCGCGGCCCAGTTCTACGACACGGTCAAGGCGAATCCCGGCAAGTACTTCCAGGGATCCTCAGGCAACGGGGCGATCGACCACCTGGTGTCCATGGACATCGCGAACCGCATGGGCCTGGACATCCAGCACGTGCCCTACAAGGGCAACGGCCCGGCCTTGACCGACCTGGTCAGCGGCAACGTGAATTTCATGTATTCCGGCTCGTTCAACAGCGCCATGCCCTTCATTCAGAACGGCCAGGCCCGCGCGCTGGCGGTCACGTCGGAAAAGCGGTCGGCCAGCCTGCCCGACGTGCCCGCCTTGAGCGAAGCCGTGCCCGGCCTGAAAGGCTTCGATGCGGGCACCTGGCAGGTGTTGATCGCGCCCAAGGGCACCGACCCCGCCATCCTGGCCAAGCTGGATCAGGTATTGCAGGAGTCGCTGAAAGACCCCGACGTGCAGAAGAGCCTGCGCTTCCAGGGGGCCGAATTGATGAACAAGGACCCCAAGGCGTGCCAGGAATACGTGGCCGCCGAATACTCGCGCTGGAGCGACACGATCAAGCGCCTGGGGCTCAAAGCCGAGAATTGACCGGGCAGGGGGGACGGATGTTCAGTCCGTCTTCCAGCCCCATTTCTTGAAGATCGCCTTGCCGTCGGCCGAGGCCAGATAATCCACGAAGGCCTGCGCCTGCGGATTGCCCTTGCCCTGTCTGGTCACAACCGCGCCGGCATCGCGATAGATGCGGTACGGCTCTTCGATGTCCACCACGCTGGCCAGCGTGGGGTTCGACACCTGCCAGATATTCCAGATCAACCAGGCGTCGATGCTCTTGTCTTCGGTCCACTGGGTGCGCGCCATGGCGCTATTGGCGGCTTCAGGCAGGACGAGGTTGGCGCGGAAGGCGCGCACGGTCCCGATATCGCCCAGGCGGCCGGCCACGTCTTCCCACAGGCCGGTCTGCCCGGCGCCGGACACGGCCATCACCTTGATGCCCGGCTTCAGCAGGTCTTTGAAACCGCTGATGCCCTTCGGGTTGCCGGGGCGCACCAGGATCGCCGACGGGCGCAGGTACAGCGTGCGGGCGTCACGCAGGTCGAACACGCCGGGCAGGGCGCTGGCGAAGCCGCTCATCATGTTCTCGGCGCCGCTGAACAGCACATCGGCGTCCTGCTTGGCCTTGTCGGCCCAGGCGGGCGTGGGACCGGCCGTGACGTTGACGGTGATGCCATGCGTCTTGCCGAATGCCGCGGCGGCTTCCTTCATGGCGGGCGCCGGGCCACCGGGGCCGTACACATTCAGGTCTTGCGCGGCCCATGCGGGGGCGGCGGCCAGGCAGGCCATGGCGAGCATGCCGCCGGCGAATGTTCTGAACGACTTCATATCCTTCACCTTCATTCAAGTGTCTTCCATCAACGCCGATATGCGGCGCGCCAATGGGATAGACGCCTCCCCGCACGCGAATATTCCGCTTGTACCGACTGTTACGCGGTGCCGCCATGCGATGCGGGCTTTAGAATTCGACCTTGCAGATTAGAAATGGGGCCAACGCCCCGTATTCGCAGAGAGACATCGATGGATAAGCGACAAGACCTGGAACCGCCGGCGATCCAGGAAGGCGCGGCGCACGCCGCAGGGTTGAACACGCCCGACGCCATCGCCATCGCGATCGAAGCGGACCCGACGCTGGGCTACGCGTCCATCCAGAATGCGGTCCCCGTCGTGCGGTCCCTGCGTTTGACCAACCGCACGCAGCAGGCCTTCGATAACGTCGAAGTCCAACTCCGCTGCAATCCGCCGTTCGCGCAGACGGTCAAGCTGCGCTTCGACAAGCTGGCCCCCGGTGAAATCCGCCGCGTCTCGCCGCTGGATCTGGCGCCGGATCATGCGTATGTGGCCGACCTGCAAGAGGCCGTGCGCGCCAGCATCGATGTCGCCGTGCAGGCGGGGGCGCAGGAACTGGGCCGCGCGTCGCAGCCCATCACCGTGCTGGCCTATGACCAGTGGGCCGGCACGCGGGCCTTGCCCGAACTGCTGGCCGCGTTCTCGATGCCCAATAATCCGGCGGTGGACGTGCTGATCGGCAAGGCGTCCCGCCTGCTGCGCGCGCAGTACGCCGATCTGCAGATGAACGGCTACCAGTCCAAGAGCCGCGACGTGGTCTGGAAGCAGGTGTCGGCCATCTACAGCACTCTGGCCGCCGAGTCACTGCATTATGCCGAGCCGCCTGCGTCCTTCGGCGTGGACGGCCAGAAGATCCGCACGCCGGACCGCATCATGGAGGCCCGCGTGGCCACCTGCCTGGATCTGGCGATGCTGTTCTCGTCCTGCCTGGAGCAGGCGGGGCTGCGCCCCGTCATCCTGATGAAGGACGGCCATGCCTGGGTGGGCGTCTGGCTGCACCAGGCCTGCTTCGCGGACCCGTTGACCGACGATGTGCAGGCAGTGCGCAAGCGCGTGGACAGCGGCGAATTCCTGGTTTTTGAAACCACCGGCATCGCCCAGCACCCGAACTTCCGCCCGTCCTTGCGCCTTGCGCTGGAGCAGGGCGCTGCCCACCTGCGCGAAGAGGACACCTTCCGCTACGCCATCGACGTGCACCGCGCACGGGAATTGCAGATCAAGCCGCTGCCGTCCCGCGTCGCGCCGGCGGTGCCTGGCGACGACCACGAGGTGGAACGCCCCGCCGCCATCGAACCCACGCCCGATCTGCCGCCGCTGGATCCGGAGTTCGTCATCAGCCTGGAACCCGCCGACGACACGCCGGAGGGCCGCCTGGCCAAGTGGAAGTCGCGGCTGCTGGACCTGACGTTGCGCAACCGCTTGCTGAATTTCAAGCTGACCAAGTCCACGCTGCCGCTGGTCGTGCCCGACCTGGCCCGCCTGGAAGACGCCATCGTCGACGGCAGCGAATTCCGCATCCGCCCCTTGCCCGCCGCGCTGATGGACGGCGACGACCCGCGCATGGCCGACGTGCATCAAGGCCGGGGCGGCCGCGCGCCGCTGGACGACATGGCCCTGGAGGCGCTGGGTAACAAGGAATTGATCGCCCGCGTCGCGCAAGACGCGCTGGACGCGAACCTGCTGGCCATTTTCGGCGCGGCGCGCACCGGCCTGGAAGAGGGCGGCGCCAACACGCTGTACCTGGCGATGGGCATGCTGCGCTGGACGGAAAGCCCCGGCGCGGAAAGCGCCCATCTGGCGCCGTTGATCCTGGTGCCGGTATCGTTGCAGCGCCAATCCGTGCGCAGCGGCTTCCGTCTGGTCCGCCACGACGACGAGACCATCATCAACCCCACGTTGCTGCAAATGCTGCGCAACAACTACGAACTGCGCATCCCGGGCCTGGACATCCTGCCCGCCGACGACAAGGGCGTGGACGTGGCCCGCGTGCTGCAGGCGTTCCGCCTGGCCGTGCGCGAGATCGCGGGCTGGGAAGTGCTGGAGCAGGTGCATCTGGGCATCTTCTCGTTCACCAAGTATTTGATGTGGAAGGACCTGCAGGACCGCACCGAACAGTTGAAGGCCAACCGCGTCGTGCTGCACCTGATCGACCATCCGGGGCAGGCCTTTGCGAAGGAGCCCCTGGACGCGCGCTTCGACCGGCTGGACGAGAGCTACAAGCCCGAGGATCTGCTGACTCCGCTGCTGTCCGATTCGTCGCAGCTGAAAGCCATCTGCGCCGTCGACGCCGGCCGCGATCTGGTGCTGGAAGGCCCGCCGGGCACCGGCAAGAGCCAGACCATCACCAACCTGATCGCCCACCTGCTGGCGCGCGGCAAGACCGTACTGTTTGTGTCCGAGAAAATGGCCGCGCTGGAGGTCGTGCATCGCCGCTTGGCCAATATCGGCCTGGGCCCGTTCTGCCTGGAACTGCATTCGTCCAAGGCGCGCAAGGCGGAAGTGCTGCAACAGCTGGGCAAGGCGCTGGACCACAGCGGCCAACGCACCGGCGACGATTGGGCACGCGAGGCCGAGCGCCTGGCCGTGCTGCGCCATGACCTGAACGGGCTGGTCGACGCGTTGCATCACGAACACCCCAATGGCCTGACGGTGTACGACGCCATCGGCACGTGCATCCAGAACGCGGAGCGCGAGCCTTCGCCGATGTCGTGGCCGGACGGGCAGGCGCACGAGCGCAAGGACCTGGCGCAATTGCGCGAGACCGCCCGGCGCATGGCGACCCTGTCCGGTGAACTGGGCACCCTGCACGGCCACCCGCTGGCGCACATCGGCATGGCCGAATGGAGCCCCAGTTGGCAGGACGCGCTGCTGGCGGCGGCGCAGGCGCTGGATCAGGCGGTGGCCGGGTTCCAGCAACAGGTCGTCGCGGCGGGCGAAGGCCTGGGCGTGCCGGCGGCCGGGCTGAGCCTGGACGCCTACGCCAAGCTGGACGCGTTGATGGACGTGCTGCTGGCCGCGCCGCACGTGCCGGCCGGATTGGCCGCGCAGGCGCATGATCCGGCTGCGCGCTCCCAGGTGCAGGCCCTGGCGCGCCACGGGTTGGCGCGCAATGCCCATTGGGGGCAAGTGGGCACGCAATGGAACGCGCAACTGGCGCAGCTGGATGCCAATGCGCTGAAGGCCGAATGGCTGTCCGCGTGTTCGGCATGGTGGCCGAAGTCGATATTCGCCAAAGGCGGCATCCGCAAGCGCCTGGCCGCATACCGCACGGATGCCCAGCGCCCGGATGAGGCGGCGATCGGCGCGGTGCTGGCGCCCTTGGCGTCGGTCAACGCCGAAGACCGGGAACTGGCCGTTTTGAAAGCCGATGCCCAGCGCCTGCTGCAAGAGGCCTACACGGGCCTCGACACCGATTGGGAGCAGGTCCAGCGCCACGAGCAATGGGCGCAGCGCTTTGCAGAAGTCGTCACGCGGGTCGCGGGCGACCCGGCCGCCGCGGCGGATCTGCGCACGCGGCTGCAACCGCTGGTGGGCGAGAACCGCGCGTTCCTGCAGCCGGACGCGGCGTTGGGCAAGCGCCTGCTGGACGCCCGCAACACGTGGCGCGCGTTACGGGACAGGCTGGCCGAGGCCGACGCGCTGGCAAAGCCCACCGAGCCGTTGGCGGGCGCCGCGGACGCCAACGGCGCGCTGGAACGCATCCAGTCCGTCCTGGCCGGTTGGCGCCACAACAAGCAGTTCCTGATGCCCTGGTGCGTGTGGCGCGATGCCCGCGAACAGGCCGTCGGCGCGCAATTGCAAGGGCTGGTCGCATCGCTGGAGCAAGGGCGGGTGCCGTTGGAGCAGGTCGAATCCCATTTCGAATTCAGCTACCGCAATTGGTGGGTGAAGAAAGTCATCGACCATTCGCCCGTGCTGCGCTCTTTCTCCAGCGCCGACCACGAACGCAAGATCCGCGAATTCCGCGACGCCGACGACCGGTTCCAGAAGCTGACGTCGGCGTATATCGCCGCCGTGCTGGCCGGCAAGGTGCCCGCGGGCAACGGCATCCTGGTCAGCCCCGACAGCGAACTGGGGCTGCTGCGCCGCGAATTGCAGAAGAAGGCCCGCCACGTCCCCGTGCGGCAGCTGATGCAGCGCCTGCCGTCGTTGTTGCCGAAACTGAAGCCCTGCCTGCTGATGTCGCCCTTGTCCGTGGCGCAATACCTGGACGCCGGCCATTCGCAGTTCGACGTCGTCGTTTTCGACGAAGCGTCGCAGATTCCGGTGTGGGATTCCGTCGGCGCGATCGCGCGCGGCCAGCAACTGGTGGTGGTGGGCGACACCAAGCAACTGCCGCCCACCAGCTTCTTCAGCAAATCCGCGCCGGAGGAGGACGGCTCGGGCGACGACGGCCAGGTCGAAGACCTGGAGAGCATCCTGGACGAGTGCCTGGGCGCCGACATGAACCGCCTGCGCCTGCAATGGCACTACCGCAGCAAGCACGAAAGCCTGATCACCTTCAGCAACGTCACCTACTACGACTCGCAGCTGATCACGTTCCCGTCGCCCGTCACCGATGACGTGGCCGTGCGCCTGGAGAAGGTTTCCGGCGTTTACGACCGGGGCGGCAGCCGCACCAACCGCCGCGAAGCCGAAGCCATCGTGCAAGGCATCGAACAGCACTATCTGGACAAGTCGCGCCGCCGCCAGACGCTGGGCGTGGTTACGTTCAACCAGCCCCAGCAGTCGCTGATCGAAACGCTGCTGGACGCCCGCCGCCGTGCGAACGCCGACCTGGACAAGGCGATTTCCGCCCAGTCCCGCGAGCCGCTCTTCATCAAGAACCTGGAGAACGTGCAGGGCGACGAGCGCGACGTCATCTACTTTTCGATCACCTTCGGCCCGGATGCGGCTGGCAAGATGACGATGAACTTCGGGCCGCTGAATGGCGAAGGCGGACATCGCCGCCTGAACGTCGCGATTTCGCGGGCGCGGGAAGGCGTGGTGATCTACAGCACCCTGATGCCCGAGCAGATCGACCTGTCGCGCGTGCGGGCCACGGGCGTGCGGGACTTGAAGCACTATCTGGAATTCGCGTTGAAGGGGCCGCGCGCGCTGGTCGAGCAGTCGCTGCCGACCGGGCGTGAACCGGACAGCCCGTTCGAGACGCAAGTCATCAAGGTGCTGCGCAATCATGGCTGGACCGTGCACCCGCAAGTCGGATGTTCGGGATACCGGATCGACATGGGCGTGGTGGATCCGCGCGCGCCGGGTCGGTATCTGATGGGGATCGAATGCGACGGCCGCGCCTATCATTCCGGCGCCACGGCGCGCGACCGGGACCGCCTGCGGCAGGTGGTGCTGGAAGGCTTGGGATGGCGCCTGCATCGGGTCTGGTCGACCGACTGGTGGATCAACCCCGAGCGGGAAGTCGAGAAGATCCTGGCCCGATTGAAAGCGGAACTGGAGCGTCAGCCCGAGGAAGCACCAGAAGCGGAAGCGGAAATAGAAGCGGAAGCGACGCAGGACGTGGTCCAGGCGGGCGCGCCGGACGGCGGCCGCGCGGTGGCGTTCGAAATCACGACGGAAGAGGGGGCGTGGGCGGGCGGCAACGGCGCGTCGGCGGCGGCCGGCATCGCGGGCGGCGTACCGGTGTATCCGCTGGCAGACCTGGAAGGCGGCGATGCCGAGGCGTTCTACAGCCGCGCCAACAACAGCCAGGTGGCCGAGCAGTTGCGCGTCGTGATCGATACCGAAGGCCCGATCGCCGAAACCGTGCTGCATCGTAAGGTCGCGCGGGCGTGGGGCCTGGAGCGCACGGGCGTCAGGATCGTCGAGCGGCTGCGCACCTTGACGCCGATGGACGTGGGGCAGACCGAGGAAGGGCAAGCCACCTTCTATTGGCCCGCGGACGTGAAGCCTGAAGACTGGAAGGGCTTTCGCGGCGCCGGCGACGATGACGCCACCCGCCGCCGGATTGACGACGTGTGCATCCAGGAACTGGCCAACGGCGTCATGCATGTCTTGGCCATGGCCGGCAACGCGCCCAAGGCGGACGTGATCAAGTCGGTGTGCCGGATGCTGGGGATGGCGCGGACCTTGGCGGATGCGGAAAGCCGGGTCGGCCTGGCCGTGTCGGCGCTTGTGCGGCAAGGCGCGGTGCGGGAAGAGGCGGGGATGCTGCGGACGGGATAGCGGACGGCCTGCGAGGCAGGGACGCCCACGATGCCGGCGCCGGGCGCCGGCGTAAGGTGTCAGACTGTAAACGCCCGCGCGTCGTCAGCGGTCGGTCAGGGATAACCCTGATTTCAGCGTTTGCAGGAGGGGGGCGGCGCTTTAAGGCACCGCCTGGGCCGCCTTTCTGCAGCCGCTTATCCAGCAAGATTTGGAAACGCTCTGAAAGCCGGTCAGCCGAATTCGTCCACACTGTGTACGTAGAATCCCGCTTTTCATCAGTGCCATCCGGCTTACAGGAACGAACCATGAAAAAAATAATCCTCCTTGCGTCCGCATGCGCCGCGCTGCTTCAGGCTTGCGCTCCGGTTACCCCGCCCAGCGAAGGATCGTCCTCCATGCCCACTTCTGCCGCCACGTCGCCCGCCAGCCAATTGACCCTGCCCGCGTACTACTGGCGCCTGACATCCGCCAGCGACGCGTCGGGCAAGCCGATCGCCGCGCTGCAAAAAGGCATCGAGCATCAGCTGCGCCTGACGTTCGCGAATGACGCTCTGAATATCCGTGGCGGCTGCAACGCGCAATTCGGCGGGTACACCTACAAGAACGGCGTGCTGCACGTGAGCAACCTGGCGTCCACGATGAAGGCTTGCGAACAGAGCCTGATGCAGCTGGACGCGGAGATCAATCAGCGTGTGAAGGGCGACTTGCGCGCGACCTTGTCCGGCGACACCGCCGAACCCGCCTTGGAACTGGTCGCGCAGGACGGCAGCGTCCTGACGTTCGTCGGCGAGCCGACGCCCGAGACGCTGTACGGCAGCGCCGGGGAAACCCTATTCCTGGAAGTGGCCGCGAAGAAGGCGGAATGCAGCCACCCGATGATTCCGAACTACCAGTGCCTGATGGTGCGCGAACGCCGTTATAACGACGCGGGCGTGCAGCAGCCGGCGCAGGAAAAGTGGCATCCGCTGTATCAGTCGATCGAAGGCTTCGCGCACAAGGACGGCGTGCGCACCGTGCTGCGCGTGAAGCGCTACGACTGGAAGAACCCGCCCGCCGATGCGCCGTCCAAGGTGTACGTGCTGGACATGGTGGTGGAGCAGGACGCGTCGGGGAAGTAAAAATGATCGACGCCGGATAAGGGCGTCCAGTGCAGGGCGCCAGTGCGCAGTTCGGGGATGAGCTGTGCACTGGCGTTTTTTTTGTCACTCATGGCATCTAGTCATCTAGATGTAATTGCGCCGGGATATCTTTTCCGTTATCTGCCGCCTGCGAGGCCATCCCATGCTGACCCTGCTCTATATCGAAAGCCTGTTCGCCAACCATGGCGCCGCCTACTACGGCGGGGAACGCATCAGCCAGACCGAGCATGCGCTGCAATGCGCGCAGCTTGCCGAGCAGGCCGGGGAGTCCGAAGCGGTGACCGTGGCCGCGTTGCTGCACGACCTTGGCCATCTCATGCTTGCGGAAAGCATCACCACCGACATGCGCCACCAGGAAGTGGGCGCCAACGCGCTGGCCGAGTTGTTCGGCGACGACGTGACCGCGCCGGTGCGCCTGCATGTGGCGGCCAAGCGCTATCTGGGCGCGATCGACCCGGCCTATCTGGACACGTTATCGCCCGTGTCGGTGCACAGCCTGGAGCTGCAGGGCGGGGTGTTCACGCCGGAGCAGGCAGAGGCGTTTGCCGCGCAACCGCACGCGCTGGAGGCGGTGCGGTTGCGCCGCTATGACGACTTGGCGAAAGTGGTGGGCTTGCGCACGCCGCCGCTTGCGCACTATGTCGGGATGGCCCGACGTTGCTTGCGGGCGGCCTGAGCCCGCCCTCGCCCCGCAGCCAAATCCCGGTCAGGTCCGGGGTGCCGTCCGCCTTCCGCGCGCCCGCAGGTCTTCGCGCACTGCGACGTAACCGCGATAGCGGGCGAAATCGTTTTTGGCGAATGCCAGATACAGGCCTGTCGCCATCATGAAGGCGCTGAAAACGGCCACGTACAGCAGGCGGTCGGGAGCGTCTTGCAGCAGCCCGAGTCCAAGGTACAGGTTGAGGGCGCCGAACCCCAGCAGCAGCGCCATCAGGATCCAGCGGGCCCATGCGCTGCCGCGGTACAGCCACGCCAGCAGAAGCGCGGGCAACAACAGCTTCTTCGCAGCCGAAAAATCGCCTTGCAGCAAGGACACGATTTCGTAGCCCAAGGCAGCCAGCGTGCCGGCCAGGACGATAAACCAGAAGCGCCGTTCGCTGGGCCGCCGGCGTTCGGAAGGTCGGGTGCCGGGAAGGGTACTTTGGGACATGCAATCTCCTTTAATGAATGAAAGAGGCCGGGCCGCGATATGGTCCTGACATCGCGGCTCGGTGCCGGTTAGTCGTTCCGTCTTCTCAATTCCCCGAGGGCCGCAGCGTCAGCGTGTCCGCGCGTTCGCTATCCACCTTGGCCCGGCTGAACGCCATGGGGAAGTAGTTGCCCGTGGCCCAGTCCTTGAGCAGATCCTGGTAGTGCGGACTGCGCGGGTCGGCCGATTGCCCGGGCACGTTCTGGACGCGCGAGTTGTCCCAGTCCGCCACGTCGATCACCTGGCGGTACGACGACCCGCTGATCTGCCGGAAATCGCTCTTGCGGAACGTGGCGCGATGCACCGTGTCGTTGTCGCCGCTCACCGGATAGCGCGGCGTGCCGTAGGCGCGGGCGGTGTCAGGCGGCAGCAGGCTGGCCAGGCTGTGCTCGAACTGGATGTGATGCAGCTTGCCCCATTGCCATTGCGTCGAATCGGGACCCAGCTTGGCGCGCAGTTTCTGCACGCCATCGGCCAGCGCCTGCAGCAGCAGCGCGTCCCGGCCTTGTTCCGGCCGGGGGCCGAAGGCGGCGTCGGGGGTCGCCAGCTTCTCCAGCGTCTTGCGGGTAGACAGTTCGCCGAAGGCCGCGCGCCCGTTCGCCGGCACGTAGAGATCCGTCACGCGCTTGACCACTTCAGGCAGCCAGAAGGCGTAGACCGAGGCGGCCCGCGACTCGGTCTCCATGCGGGAATCCCAATCCTTCAGCAGACCCAACGCGTCATTCAATGCGGGGTCGGCGGCGTTCAGGGACTTGGCGTAGCCCATCAGCGTGCGAGCCGGGATCGAGAGGTTGTCGTATTGCAGATCCTGCGATTGCTGCACCGTCAGCCCTTTGCCTTCGGCCAGCACTTCCCGGATGCGCTGGACGCGGTAGGGTTCGGCCCAGGTGCGCGCCGACATGTCCTTGTAGGGGAAGTCGGCAGGCAGGTTGTACTCGTTGGCCGTTGCCACGTAGCCTTCGGGCGGGTTGTAGGCGCGGGGCAGCGCGCTGCCCGGCAGGATGCCGCGCCATTCGAAATCGCCGTTGCCGGGCACCGGCAACATGCCCGACCAATCGCCGCGCGGACGAATCGGCGCGATGCTGCCGCCGAACCAGCCGATATTGCCGTCCACGTCGGCGTACACCATGTTTTCGCTGGGCGTGTAGTGCTTTTCCATGGCGGCGACGAACTCGTTCCAGTTCTGCGCCTGGTTCAGGCGCAGGCTGGCCAGATAGGCCGCCGTGCCGGGGTATTCCAGATAGGCGGCGCGCAAGGCGTAGGCTTTGTGGCGGATCCGGTCTTCTTGGATCACCGGGCCGTGGCGCGTGAACTTCAGGTTGCGCACGGCGGGCGCGGCGCCTCGCACCGGGATGGACTCGTCGACCTGGCGCATCTTTTCCCAGCGGCCCTGGTAGCGGTATTCGTCGGGATTGGCCGGGTTGGTGTCATAGACGTAAAGATCCTCTTCGTCGCCGAATGCGAAGATCGTCAGGCCGAATGCGATGCGGTCGTTGTGGCCCATGGAAACGCCCGGCAATGCGGGTTCTCCGGCGCCGATCACGTTCCAGCCCGGCGCGTTCAGATGCACCATGTAGCGCAGCGACGGCATGGTGATCGACCGGTGCGGGTCGCCCGCCAGGATGGGTTTGCCGGTGGCGGTGTGCTGGCCGCCCAACGTCCAGTTGTTGCTTTCATAGCGGGTCGCCATCGGATCGAAATCCGGGTCCAGCGACGCCAGCCTGCCTTCCGACAATGCGCTGGCAAGCGTTGCGCGCTGATCGGCCGCAAGCGGACTGCGCGGGAAATCGGCCGCGACGAATTTCTGGCCATCGCGCGCCAAGGCGTAATTGGCCAGGACGGTCTTGTCGATGGCGCGCACATCCAGCCCCGCCGGCACCTGCAAGGCCAAAGGCGGCTCGAACGTGCTTAATCCCTGCACGTTGTTCACCCCCAAGGCGGCGACCTGCTGCGCCATCTTCACTTCTTCGTTGAGGTTGCGCGTCAGCGCGTAGATGCGGATCAGCGAGGTCTCCGGGCTCCAGTAACCCGGTTCGGTGCCGGTCAGTTTGAACTCCGGCGGCAATTGCTCGGGGTTGGCCTTGACCCAATTCACGTAGGCATTGATGCCATTGGCGAACGCGGTCAGGATGGCGCGGCCTTCGGGGTGGTAACTGGCGAACTCGGCCTGCATGTCGCCGCGGAAGAGGAACAGGCGCGCGGCGCGGTCCTGCTCGATGAAGCGCGGGCCGAACTGTTCGGCCATCTTGCCTTCGCCCTGGCGGCGCCACAGGTCCAGCTGCCACAAGCGGTCTCGCGCGGCGCTGAAACCCTGGGCGAAGAACAGGTCGTTCTGGTTCTGCGCATAGATGTGCGACACGCCGTGTTTGTCCCTGACGATCTCCACGGGCTGGGACAGCCCCGCCATACTGATCGTGTCCTTCTTGCCGCCGGGCGCGGCGCAGCCGGCCACCACGACAATCAGCCCGCTCGCCAGCAATGCGGCGATCCTGCGATAAAGAATACGCATGGCTCCTCCTCCGGTTTATTGCTTTTGTATATGCCTGAAAGTCCCGGAGCGTCGCGCTGCCGGACGACCCCGCAAGCAAGCGATACAACTAAATCAGGCGGGGCGAAAGAGGTGTTTCTTTTAATGAAATTTGAGTGGGCTTGTAACGCCGGACCGGTCGGGTGAACGCATGGACGAATCCGGCAACCAAGCCTCCGGGGCGGCTCCTGCCCCGAAAGGCCGCTGCGGGACCCCGTCAGCGGCCTTGCAGTCTGATACTTTTATCAGGATGGCAGCGTACCTTGAGGCCGGCGTTTCTTGCGCCGGTCACGTCAGCATTGCCAGGGCCTCGTCCAACGAAAGCACCGTCGTGCGCGACTCGAATGCCGTCGCGAAAAGGCGTTCGTGCACGACTTCGTCGGGGTCGTAGCAGCATTCCTTGACCGTCAGCAGGCGGAAGTCGGCGTCGCTGGCATACGCCACCGACGACAGCACGACGCCGGTCGAGGCGATGCCCGCCATCATCAGCGTATCGACGCCCTGCGCCGACAGCCGGACCTGTAGATCGGTGCCGAAGAACACGCTGGCGCGATGCGCGATGATGAGCGGTTCGCTGGCTTGTCGGTTGAGTCCGGGCGAGAGCGTGTCGTCCACAAACAGTCCTAGCTGCTTGATGCCTTGCCCATTCTTGTTCAACGGACTGACTTCGGGGTAGCCGGGACTGAACCGGATGTTGGCGAAAAAGACGCTGATGCCCCTGTGCCGGGCCGCATCGCACAAGCGGCGCGTGTTGGCGAGCAAGGCGGGGGCCACCGAGGGAAAGAGTTCCAGGATGTCGGTCTGGTAATGCATGACCAGCAGCGCGGTGCTCGCAGGGTCGATTGCCGGGAGCCGGGTGCTTGAGCTTTGCGCTGCGGCGACATTTCCCGTGCCCGGCCGCAGGGGCTTCGGATCGGCGTTTGCAGGTTCCATGGATGGCGGCATGGCAGGTTCGGCGTTGAGAACGACGAATGAATCTACCATGGCCGTCTTGATGCGGGGAATCCAGATGATAATCAGCGCTGCTGGCCCCCATTTGCGCGGGCGGACGCCGGCTGCTCCCGCATCTCACCGACATCACGCCAACCTTCGCCGCCTCTTCCTATGCCCATCGACGACCTTGCCGCCGCGCTTTCCGCCCCGATCGCCACGCCCGACGATCTGGATCCCCTGGAGCAATTCTTCAATCGCCCCGAGGTCGGCGCGTTCTACGCCTGCGCGCAAGATCCGGCCCACACCGCGGACTGCCTTCAGGCCTGCGCCGATCTGCTCCCCCGGCTTCACCCCAACCGGGCCTCGGCCCTGGCGCTGATGTGCGGTTCGCTGGTGGAAGACGATGCGGATCCCGTCATCCTGTTCCCGACCCTGCAATCGCTGTTGCGCCAATGGCTGCAGACCCTGCGCCCCTATTGCGCGCTGGAAGTGGAAGACGACGATGAAGAGGTCGAAGAGGCCGACCGGCAGGCCTGGGCCGACGCGCAAGCGGCGTTGGCGGCCGTGCCGGAAGACCGGCGCTGGGAGGTCGAAGCGCTGCATCAGGCTGTGGACGTGCTGGTCTTGCCCATGATGACGATGCTGATGCGCGATCAAGGCAACCATCACGCGTTTGTCTCCGACGCCGGGCTGATGGCCCTGCTGCACCCGATGGCCACGAACAACGACAGCCTGCCTTTCGAGCAGCTGCATTATTTGTGGATGGCCGCGCAAGTCAGCTACGAGGACGAGCTGGTCGTGGTGATGCCCGCGTCCCGGTCGGGTTTCGTGGCGCGGGCGCACGCCATCAACAACACCTTCCACGCGTTCACGCTGCTGCAGATCATCATTGGCGAACATGCCGGGGTGCTGGGCGTCAAGCGGGAGGTCGCGCCGCGCCAGCCCGAGATGGAGCGGGATACCGCCGACTTCCAGTGGCTGCAGATCGGCGCGTACGCCGACGGCGCCCTGGTCCAGCCGATGCTGTGGGCCTGGGGCGAAGCGGCGCTGCGCCACAACATGGAAAAGCACGGCAAGTGTGTGCTGGTCGCGCTTGAGACGGAAGAGGGCACGCAGCGCAACTGGTCGGGATTCAACGGCATCATCCATGACGCGCAGCAGCCGTCCATGACCTTCACGCGCTACCTGACGGCCGAAGAAGTGGCGTCGTATCTGGCCTGACCAGCCTCAGGCCACGGGCAGCTGGTTCGTCACGCAGTGGATGCCGCCGCCGCCCGAGGCGATGGCATCGATGTCGATTTGCACGATCTTGCGGCCGGAATATAGCCGCGCCAGCAAGTCGCGCGCCTTCCGGTCCGCGTCCTGGTCGCCGAACTCCGGCGCGATGACCGCGCCGTTGATGACGAAGTAATTGATGTAGCCGGCCGCGAAATCGTCGTTGCCGTCCAGGAACTTGCTGCGGCGCGGGTGTAGCGGCGGGCTCATCGTGTGGATTTCCAGCGCGTTGCCGTCGGCGTCGGTCGCGCGGCGCAGGATGTCCAGATGCTTGCGCGTCAGGGCGTAGTCGTAGGAATCCGGATCCATGTCCAGGTTGGCGACGACGACGCCGGGACGCGCGAAGCGGGCGTAGAAGTCCACGTGGGCGTCGGTGATGTCGCGGCCCTTGATGCCGGGCAGCCAGATGATCTTGCGCAGGCCCAGGCAGCGCTTCAGTTCGTCTTCGACCTCTGCCTTGGCCCACTCGGGGTTGCGGTTGGGATTGATCCAGCTGCTCTCCGTCATGATGCCCGTGCCGCGGCCGTCGACCTCGATGCCGCCGCCTTCGCCGATGAGGTCGCTTTGCATGTATTCGGCGTCGGCCAGTTCCACGGTTTCGGCGGCGATCCCGGCATCGGCGGCATGGCGCTGCTTGCCGCCCCAGCCATTGAAATTGAAGTCCACGCCGGCGGTGCCGCCCTGTCCGTTCAGCACGAAGTTGGCGCCGATGTCGCGCATCCAGATGTCGTCCAGGCCGGTTTCCACGTACGTGATGTTGGCCGTGCCGCAATGGCGCTGCGCCTGCCGCAGTTCACCCGCGCGGCAGAACACGGTGACGGGTTGAAAGCCGGCGATGGCGCGGGCGATGCGGCCCAGCGCAGCCTGGACGTCGGCGGTGAAGTCATCCCAGATGGCGTCCTGGGCGCCGAATGCGATGAAGGCGCGCGCTTGAGGCGCGCTTTCGTCGGGCATGCGCCAGGCGGGTCCGGATGCGGCTTTGGCGGCGGGCGCCAGCAGGCCCAGACCGAGCGCGGCGGCGGCGCGGGCGCCGATAAGCAGAGAGGTTTGTTGGATGAGTCGACGACGGGAGGGCACAGGGGGCTCCTGGAATCCGGATTGCATTGATAAATATCGGTTATGTGAAAAGGAAGGCGTGCACACCTCTTGAAAAGCAGTGTATTGCTGGATAAAAGCCCCGGACAAGCGATATATTCAGTGGAATTATGATTAGTAGAACTTATTGATATGCTTAAACAATGGCCGCCGTTGAATGGGCTGCGCGGTTTCGAGGCGGCCGCCCGGCTGGGCAGTTTCCATAAGGCCGCCGACGAACTGCATCTGACGCAGTCGGCGATCAGCCAGCAGGTCCGTAGTCTGGAGGAACTGTTGGGCCAGCCCTTGTTCTTCCGGCAGGGGCGCACGGTCTCGTTGACCGATGCCGGCTGGGACCTGCTTGCGACGACGCAGGCGATGCTGCAGCAATTGGCCGCCGGCATCCGCAGGCTGGACCAGTACCGCAAGCCCGACCAATTGATCGTGAACACCACCCCGGCGTTTTCACGCCATTGGCTGCTGCCCAGGTTGAACGCGTTTCGCCAGCGGCATCCGCAAGCGGACTTGTGGCTGTACACCAGCGACGCCGCGCCGGATATGGCCAAGCAGACGGTGGACGTGGCGATTCGCGATGATCTGGGCCCGCAGGCGGATTGCGCCTTCCGGGTGCTGGTCGAAGACCGGCTGTACCCCGCGTGCCACCCCAGCCTGCTCGCAGGCGCCGCCGGCCCGCCTGCCACGCTGCATGGCGAGCGGGAGATGGACTGGAGCCATTGGGAAACGCAGGGCGGGGCCAATGTGGGCCAGCGCGGGCAGGGCATGAATTTCTCTGACGCCGGCCAGTTGCTGGATGCGGCGCGCGAGGGCCTGGGCATGGCGTTGGTCAGTGGGTTGCTGGCTGCGCGCTGGCACCAGGACGGTTCTCTTCGCGCGCTCTCGGCGCAGACGGTGCAAGGGCCGAAATGGACTTGGCTGGTCCACCGCGACAGTCAGGACGACCCGTTGACGCGCGCGTTTTGCGAGTGGCTGCGCCAGGAGCTGGAGGCGGCGCCCTAGCGGCCGATGCGCAGGCGCCACCCGTTGCGCCTGGTGCGCAGGCCATGGTCGCTTTGCACCAGGAAGGGGCGGAACGGGCGGTGAGCGTTCACTGCCGTCGCGACGGGGATCTCGCCCCGGACAGTGGGGCGAAGCGCGGGTGCGTTACCACTTGCCCTGATTCTGCGACTGCGCAGGCATTTGCGACGCGGCAGGCCTGACCGTATCCACATACTTCCGGTAGCTGGCGACATATTCCGGGCTATTGATGTCGGGGGTGTTGTCGCTGTTCCAGTTTCTTTCCACGCCCGAGTTCTTCCAGGCGGCCAGATCGCGCATGACGTCGTCGCGGCTGAGCGTGATGTTGGGTTCGGGCGCGGCGGTCGTGGGGGCGACGGCCTGTTGCGCGGCGGCGGCGCCGGACAGCAGGGCGCTTGCCGCCAGCGCGACGGAGGCGAGGGCGCGGAACGAGAGGGCAGTCTTCATGAGGAGCTCCTTGATGACGACAGTGATCGCGGCGTTGGATCCCGGTGTTCTCGCGGGCATGCGGAAATGCAGGCTTGGGCAAGAGCAGCCGCGTGACCGGAGGGTCCCTCCTCCCTTGGCTTCGGCCTCATGGTAGGGCCGCATGGGGGGAAGCCGCATACTCAATATTGGGTACGCCGGATGCGCCGCGGGGGTGTCGTCCGATTACAGCAAGGATGCCAGCCGCACGAGCTCCGACTGGCGATGGCATTCCATTTTGCTGAGTAGCGAGGCCACTTGCTTGCGCACGGTGAGGACCGACGCCTGGCGCAGCGTTGCCACTTCTTCCACGCTGTGGCCGGCCGCAAGACCCGCCAGCACGGCGGCTTCGGCGTGGGTGATGGAGAACACGGATCTCAGCCGGGTCGCATCCGGCATGGAGAAGGCGCTATTGCGGCGCATGCGCACCAGGATCATGCGTTCGCCTTGCGGGTTCAACGTGTCAGGGGCCGGGCCGATATCCATCCAGAAGACTTCCCCCCAACTGGCCGTGGTGGCCAGGGCCCGCATTTTCCGGTCGCGCGCCACGGCGACGCAATAGGCGTCGAACAGGCGCTGGACCTTGGGATCCGCATGGCGCAGCCTGCCATTGCGCGTCGACCAGCCATGGCCGTCGTCCAGATAGCGCCGAGCCAGCGCGGACATCTTTTCGACGATGGCCCCCTTGCCCACGAGCAGGACGGCCTCGCCGAATCCCGAGTAGGCGCTGTCGATCGATTGCCAGCCGATGGACACGGCTGGGTGGCGTTGGAGCCGCCCGCCGCGCCGGGTGGCATCTTCGGCGTCGGCCACGCTGCGGGCCTTGGGGGGAATGCCGCGCCATGGCGGGGAGGCATCCGCGACGGGATGCGCCGCATCGAACGATGTCCGCAAAGCGATCTGATGCTCGGCCATGGCATGCCTCCAACGATCGTGGTCGGCAAGCCGGCCCGGAAAGAAATTATGCGCGTGAAATGGCGGTCCGGGAGAAAATCCATCGCTTCTGGGCGGACGCAGCCGAGTCCTGGTGCCGTAGTACCGGGATATTTCCACCAGGGCGCGTCAGGGCCGGGTGCCGAAGGCGGGCACCGTCAGGGCGCCTGGATGGCGGCCCGCCACACGTCCAGGAAGTGCCGCTTTTTCAACGGATCCAGATACACCAGCAGCCCCACGCCCAACGCCATGGGCCGCACGCCCGCCGCCGGGATGACCGAGGCGTTGACCGGGCGCATGCCGGACTGCCGGGCCAGCATCTCCTGGCCGCGGGGCGACAGCAGATAGTCCAGCAAGAGGGCGCCCAGATCGCCGCGCGGCGCCTGTTTCGGGATGATCGCCGAGCGCGACAGCATCAGCGTGTAGTCCTGCGGGTAGATGATCGCCAGCGGCGCGCCTTGGTCGATCCGGTGCCGGGTGTAGGACTCCAGCAAGTTGTACGCCAGCGTGATGTCGCCGCGCGCAAGCTTGTCCAGGGCGTCCTCGGTGGACTCGTGGACGGACACGCCATTGCGGCCGAAGGCGGCCAGCAAGGCGCCGGCCATGCTGTCCAGCCGCGTGTCTTGCGTGGCGGCCAGGTAGCCGATGCCGCTGCCGTCCACGTCGTAGGTCGATATGCGGTCCGCCAGTGGCCGGTCGGGCGCCTGCAGCAGTGACAGCAGTTCGCGGCGGGTGTGCGGCACCCGCGCGGCGGCGAGCCGGCGCGTGTTGTAGACCATGACGATCGGGTCAGTGCCGATGCTGAAGACCTCGTCGCGCCAGTTGGCCCAGGCGGGCAGCGCGCGGGTTTCCGGCGACACGTGCATCTGCGCATGGCCATCGTTGACCAGCTTGGTCTGCAAGTCCATGGCGCTGCTGATGACCAGGTCGGGGCCGCGCTTGGCGGCAGGCTGCGCCGCGCGTTCGAGGGTGTCGCGATAGAGCTGCTGCGTGGACAGCTCGGTGTATTCCAGCCGGATGCCGGGGTTCAGTTCGCTGAAGTCCTCCAGTACGCCGCGAAACACCTGCACGCTGTTGGAGGCATGCAGGATCAGCACGTTCTTGCTGTCCGCCGGGCCCAGCGTCAACCCGCTCCCGTTGACCTCGGCGGCGTGCCCCGGCGCGGCGAACGGCGTGGCACACAGCACGGCGGCCATCGCGCCGATCACGCGGATCCAGGACAGGGCGCTACGCATCATGAGGGGCCGCCGGCAAGGTGATGACCGCATCCAGGCCGCCGCCCACGCGGTTGCTCAGGTTGAGCTTGCCCTGATGGACATCGACGACGCGCTTGATGATGGACAGCCCCAGGCCGGCCCCGGGCGCGCGCGGATTGGGGCCGCGGGCGAAGCGCTCGAACGCGGTGTTGGCCAGCGCTGGCGGAATGCCCGGCCCCAGGTCCGATACCGCGATGCGCCAGTCGCCGCCGTCGGCGTCCAGCCGGATGTCGATGTGGCCGTCGTTGTTGGCGCCGTGGCGCAGGGCGTTGTCGATCAGGTTCTTGAAGGCTTCGCGCAGCATCAGGCTGTCGCCAAGCACGACGGGCGGCCGGGTGGTGGCGGCATCGGGCAGATGCAGCCGGACATCCGGCTGGGGATCGGCTTGCGGCACGGTGTCATGGACGGCCTGGCTCAGCAGGTCGGCCACGTTGACGGGTTGGAACTGCTTGACGTTGCTGCGGTGGATGACGCTGGCGTCGCTAAGCAGTTGATTGACCAGGCGCGACAGTTTTTCGGCATTGCGCAGCACGGCCGCGAGGCTGCGGCGCTGCTCGGCCGGGTCTTCTTCGTCCAGCGCCACCTCCATCTGCGCGTGCAGTGCGGCCAGCGGCGTGCGCAGCTGATGCGCAGCCTCGGCGATGAAGAGGCGCAGCGTGTCCAGGTTGTCGGCCAGGCGCGCCATGAAACCATCCAGCGAATGCACCAGCGTGTCCAGCTCTTCGGGCACGGGCGCGGCGATCGGGTGCAGGTCGGAGGCGTTGCGGGCGGCCAGTTCGCGTTCAATGCGCTGGATGGGGGACAGCGACCGTTGCAGGCCCCAGTACGCCAAGGCCAGCGCCGCGGCCGTGAAGCCGATCAGGGCCAGCGTGCCCTGCCAAAGGATGTTTTCCGCCAATGCGTTGCGGGCCTCGCGTGTTTGCGCGACCTGGATGACGGCCGATTCGGCGTTGCGGGGGCCGGCGATCTTGCGCTCCATCCAGGCGATGCGCACGGGCTCGCCCTGATAGGCCGCGGTGTACAGCTGGGGCGAATCGCCGGCGCCATCAGTGTCTGCGCGGCCTGGCAGGGACGGCAGGTCGGCATAGCCCGAGATCAGCACGCCGCCGCCGGTGGATACCCGGTAGAACACGCGGTCGCGCGGCGCCTGCTCCAGCAGGGCCAGCGCCGCGTAGGGCATGTCCATCTGCCATTCGCCCTGGACCAGTTGCAGGCTGTCGGCCATGGAAAGCACCGAGGCGCGCAGCAACTGGTCGTAAGTGGTGTCGGCGGTCTGATGCGCGTAGCCGCGCACCAGCAGGTACAGCGCGCCCAAGCCGACGGCGAACAGCGTCATCAGCATGGCCAGCAGGCGGCGGCGGACGGAGATGCGGCCGTGCGGCACGGGTCAGGCCCGGGGCGGGGGGGGAGCGATGCTGTCGGCGTCGTCGGTGGACGTCAGCAGATATCCGGTGCCGCGCTGCGTTTCGATGCGCAATGGCGACCCTTCCAGCTTGCGGCGCAGGCGGGCGATATAGACCTCGATGGCGTTGGGGGCGGCGTCGTCGTCGAACGCGAACAGCTTGTTGGCGATTTCCGATTTGCTGACGGCGCGGTTCATGCCGGCCAGCAGGATCTCCAGCAGGCTGTACTCGCGCTTGGGCAGGTCGATGCGCTGGCCGGCCAGCGTGACCTGGCGCGCGGCGCTGTCGATGGTCAGGTCGCCGAAGCGCTGCACGCCGGCCGCCTGGGCGATCGGCCGGCGCAGCAAGGCGCGGCAGCGGGCTTCCAGCTCGCGGAAGTCGAAGGGCTTGGCCAGGTAGTCGTCGGCCCCGGTATCCAGCGCATGGACGCGGTCTTCGATGTCGATGCGGGCGGTCAGGGCCAGCACGGGCGTCTTGCTGCCCCGGTCGCGCAGGCGATGCAGGATATCGAACCCCGACATGCGGGGCAGCCCGATGTCCAGGATGACCAGGTCGAAGGTCTCGTACTGCAGGACGCCGTCGGCGCTGAGGCCGTCGTTCTGCAGGTCCACGGCATGGCCGAGACGGCGCAGCCGGCGGACGATGGCGTCGGCCAGATCCTCGTCGTCTTCGATTACCAGGATGCGCATCGGCTGATTGTAAAGCCCTGGGCCCCCTCGGGTTTCCACGGGCATGCTTACAAGAAAACGACAGGTTCCAGACAGCTTTTATTTCTAGTCTTCGGCACCTGCTTCCCCCGCCGGAGGCAGCGCCACACATAACAACGACTAGTCGGAGATATCCCTCATGCTTCTGACCCTGCTTGGCTTCGGCATGGTGATCACGTTCATGACGCTGATCATGACCAAGCGGCTGTCGCCGTTGGTTGCCCTGATCCTCGTCCCCATTATCTTTGCCCTGCTGGGCGGCTTTGGCGCCGGCATCGACAAGATGATGCTGGACGGCATCCGCAAGATCGCGCCCACGGGCGTGATGCTGATGTTCGCCATCCTGTATTTCGGGGTGATGATCGACGCCGGCCTGTTCGACCCCATCGTGGGCCGCATCCTGCGCGCGGTGAAGGGCGATCCGCTGAAAATCGTCGTCGGCACGACCGTGCTGGCGCTCGTGATCTCCCTGGACGGCGACGGCTCCACGACCTACATGATCGTGGTGGCCTCGATGCTGCCGCTCTACCGCCGCCTGAAGATGAACGCGCTGTCCATGACCTGCCTGGCGATGCTGGCCAGCGGCGTCATGAACCTGACGCCGTGGGGCGGCCCCACGGCGCGCGCCGCCAGCGCCCTGCACGTGGACGCGGGGGACATCTTCGTGCCCCTGGTGCCGGTCATGGGCGTGGCCATTGTCTCGATCCTGGTTCTGGCGTTCTTCCTGGGCCTGCGCGAGCGCCGCCGCCTGGGCGTGCTGTCGCTGCCGGACGGCGCGTCGCTGCATGCCGGCTACGACGAAGACGGCCCCAAGAACCTGCCCGAGATCGAAGTCGACCACGACCTGCGCCGCCCCAAGCTGTTGTGGGTGAACGCGGGGTTGACGCTGGCGCTGATGGTCAGCCTGGTGATGGGCGTCCTGCCGCTGCCGGTGCTGTTCATGATCGCCTTCGCGGTGGCCCTGATCATCAACTATCCGAACCTGGCCGAACAGCGCCGACGCGTCGCGCAGCACGCGGGCAACGTGCTGTCGGTGGTGTCGCTGATCTTCGCCGCGGGCATCTTCACCGGCATCCTGTCGGGCACGGGCATGGTGGAAGCCATGTCGCGCAGCCTGCTTGCCGTGATTCCGGACGCGATGGGCCCGTACCTGGCTGGCATCACCGCGCTGGTCAGCCTGCCGTTCACGTTTTTCATGTCGAACGACGCCTTCTACTTCGGGGTGCTGCCCATCCTGAGCGAAGCGGCGCAGGGCTACGGGATTTCGCCCGTCGAGATGGCGCGCGCGTCGCTCATCGGCCAGCCGGTGCATTTGCTGAGCCCCCTGGTGCCGTCGACGTATCTGCTGGTCGGCCTGGCGGGCGTGGAATTCGGCGACCACCAGCGCTATGCGCTGAAGTGGGCCACGATGGTCTGCATGGTGATGCTTGCGGCCGCGCTGGCGTTCGGCCTGTTCCCGCTGGTCGGGGTGGTCGGCTGATCCGCGGCGCCTGCCGCACTTTCATAAAGGAACGTTCATGGCTTTGCGCATTGCTTACGTCACCAGCGGAATGGGCCATACGGGCACCGCGATCTGCCACGCGCTGCATCATGCCGGACACCGCGTGGTGGCCGGTTGCGGCCCGCGCTCGTCGCGCCGCGACACGTGGCTGAAGGAACAGAAGTCCCTGGGCTACGACTTCGTCGCGTCGGAAGGCGATGCGACGGACTGGGCGTCGACCGAGGCGGCGTTCGCGAAGGTCCGCCGCGAAGTCGGCGAGATCGACGTGCTGGTCAACAACGCCGGTTCGATGCTGGACATGCGCTTTCGCCAGATGGCCTACGCGGACTGGTCGGCCGTGCTGCGCAGCAATCTGGACACGTTGTTCAACAGCACCAAGCAGGTGGTCGACAGCATGGCCGACCGCGGCTGGGGCCGCATCATCAACATCGGATCGGTCGCGGCGGAAAAAGGCCAGATCGGCCAGATCAACTACGCCACGGCCAAGGGCGCGGTGATCGGTTTCACGCGGTCGCTGGCGCAGGAGGTGGCGGCGCGCGGCGTGACGGTGAACCTGGTGTCGCCGGGCTTCATCGCCGACGATACCGTCAAGGCCTTCCCGCCCGCGCTGCTGGACCGCATCATCGAAAGCGTGCCGGTGGGGCGGCTGGGCACGGCCCGCGACCTCGCCGGGCTGTGCGCCTGGCTGGCGTCCGACGACGCGGCATTCGTGACGGGCGCCAACTACGCCATCAACGGCGGCGTGTACATGAGCTGACGGCCGGCGCCTGGTGCGCGCGGCTTTTCAGGAAGTCCGGGATGGAGGCGGCGGATCGCTTGCAGTCCGCCAGCCACTCCACGCGCCACTCGGTGATCCGCGCTTCGGTGTGATGCTCGAAGACGCCCGGCGTCGGTTCGTTGATGGACTCGAACTGCCGGACCAGCACCAGCGGCTGCTCCGCGCCCGGCGTCTCGTTCGAGCATTCCGCCGCATCTTCGAAGGTGGCGAAGGCGTAGTAATAGTCGTCGCCGTCGTGCAAGTCCTCGCCGCCCGCATGCGGGTGCACCCACACGCGGTACTCCAATACGTCGTCATAGAAATAACCGCCGCCGGACTTGGTCAGGGCGGGGTACTCGCCGACCTGATCGGGATCGATGGCGATGGGGTGGGCGGAAGCGGCGGAAGTCGTCATTGGAGTAGCAACGCGGTAGCGATAAACGCGCCGGAGGATTGGCTAATGGGGCGCGATTATAATGGGGTCTATACGTCAAACTGCACGCCGCCGTCCCACAGCCATTCGCGCGCTGTCTGGTCGCGCTGCCGGCGATGCCCGCGCGGGCGGCTTAGCGCCCCAGCTTCATCGACACGTCCGTGTGCGTGCCGCGGTCCAGGTCGGCGCCAATGGGCTGATCCCAATCGGTCAGGTTCAGCAGTTCCTTGTTGATTTCGCCGGCCTCGATGCGGCGGGCGATGTCGTCCAGCAGCAGGGTGCGCGTGGCGAAGCCCTTGCCTTGCAGATCACGGGGGTAAAGCCGGTATGCCAGGTCGGGTTCGGCGCCTTTCATGATGCCGAGATCCAGAATGCGGCCTTGCTCGTTGCGCATCAGCAGATGCCCGGGGCGGGCGTAGATGCGGTAGATGCGCCACGGCGATGAGATGGCCGCGTGATCGCGATGGGAGTCGCGCTTGGGTTCAGCGCCGCCGCCGCGCGGTGGCGGAGAAGCGGGGGGAAGCAGTTTCACGCAGGCATTGGCGAATTTGGCGATCGACCTTCTGAAGGCGCTCACGCGTGTTCTGCAATCAGCGCGTGCGCCATCGTGAAAAGTGAGGTTCGAAGGGACTGCGGGGGGGTATTGCGGGGGGTGGGCAAGGCCATACTCCTGTATGGCGATACGGCGAGGCAACGCGCGTTCAAGCACCATACAGGCAGGATACGCGCTTTATCCCGCGCGCGTATGCGAAAGCCGCGCCAGTTATGCAATAAGCAAACAACGGGCGTGGCATGTGCACCCGGTTGCGCGCTTTTACGGTGAATTAACGGCTAAATGCCACCAGAATGACTATTTGGTGGTAATCGGAAACGCCGATTGACTTTAACGACCCCTGGACCCATAGTGGACTTGAAGCTTTTCGAGCATCGCGATTTTCGTCCGGTCTTGCACCCCTTGGGGGCGCTTCATTGTTCGCAGTCCTTTCCTTGACAGGCTCATCTTCGCGGGCGGTGCCCGCATTTAAAGGAAAGAGATTATGGAAACCGGAATCGTCAAATGGTTCAACGATGCCAAAGGATTCGGCTTCATCATGCCCGAGAACGGCGGCAAGGATTTGTTTGCGCATTTCTCGGAAATCGTGAGCGAAGGGCATAAAGTCCTGCTGGAAAACCAGCGCGTCAGCTATGTCACCGCGCAGGGCGCGAAAGGCCCGCACGCCACGCAAATCCGCGCTTTGTGAATGAAGGCCCGCTGGGCCTTTTGATCAAATAGGGGGTTTCATGTTTCACAATAATATGGTCTACAAGGGCTATCGGCTTACCGCCAATGTTTCCCGGATTTCAGTCGGGGGCAGCGGTCGGCCCGCCTTCACCGCAACCGTTGCGGTGGAACTTGCGGCAGACCAGGACAAACTCAACGAACATCACGCCGTGCCGCTGTTCGCTTCGGGCGGATTCGTCTCCAGCCCGGGAATGGCGGTGGATGCAGCGATCAATCATGGCCGGCTCGTGGTTGACTCGCATGCCAGGCCAGCCTGATGCCTTGCCGCCTGACGCGGCGCGCATGCCGGACCGGGCCGCCCTGAATTCCACGGGCGGCCTTTTGTTTTTCAGCAGGGCAAATGAACAGCGCGAATTCATCATGCCGCGCGTTTACCCAGTACGCCCAGGAGATTCGCATGGCGAATTCAAGCAGCAGGGCAGGCAGGGCGCGATCCGGCGATCAAGGCCAGGGGCGTTTCAGCGCGCTGGCCACGTCATTCGCGCTTGAGCAACTGGACGACGCAGAACAGCGCATCCTGGCCATGCTTGGGGCGTCCGTCCTGAACCAGTGGAGCGAACTGCCGCAAGGCACGCGGCATCGCCTCATGAGCCATGAAATGGCGCAAACCGAATTCAGTCTTCCGCAGGTGAAGGCGCGGATCGCGCGCTTCATGGCGGACGGCGGCAGCGGCCAACCGGGTGATTCGCCGCCGGTGCGCATGCGCCCGGGCATCACGCGCGTGGAGCGCGACGACGACGACTTCGTCGACCGGGCCAAGACGGCCTACAAGCAGGACGGCGGCGAGGCCGAGCCCGCGCACTATAGCCACATCAACGAGTTCGACGGCAAGCGCGTCGTCGTCTTGCGCAACAAGCGCGGCGTGCTTGCGGTGTACGAGGATGTGCAAGGCCGGGCGACACGCCTGGCGCGCTGGCCCGCCTCTTGGGTGTAAGGCGAGCCAGCCCTGTTTACCTTGCAGGAATGCCTTGCTGGATACGCTGGTATAAAGTCGGCTACCAGTGACTTTTTCCTGAAGGACACGATGGTGCATGACTTCCACGAAACGTCGATCCTGCTTTTCGCATACGGGACCCTGCAAGACAAGGCGGTGCAGATGGCCAATTTCGGCCGCGAACTGACCGGGCGGCCCGATGCGATGACGGGCTATGTCCAGCACTGGGTGGCCATCACCGACCCCGAGGTCCTGAAGACCAGCGGCAAGGCGCAGCATCCGATCGTATACGCCAGCTACGACCCGAAAGACGAAGTCCAGGGCACGGTATTCGAAATCAGCCAGAAAGAACTGCACGCCGCCGACAACTACGAAGTCGCTGACTACAAGCGCGTGTCGGTGTTGCTGAAGTCCGGCGTGCACGCCTGGGTGTACATCAAGGCCTGACGCGTCTTTGCCTGCCCGATCCGCTTTTGGGCGGCCCCCGATAAAGTTGATACAATAAGAATCATTATCATCTGATTCACGCCATGACGACGCGCCGGGTTGCTGACCGCGCGATGGATATCGACTTAGGGGCATCATGGGGGAGCGGTTCTTCGGCGTGATCGCCGAGGCATACAAAGCGTGGAACACCGAGCTGATCGGTTTTCTGAACCGGCAGCTCAAGCGCTCGCCGGATACCGCTCGGGATCTGGCGCAAGAAACGTTCGCTAAATGGCTTGCCGCCAGCAACGGCGCCGAGCCGCCGGAAAAGCTGCGCGCCTATCTGTACGAGATCGCGCGCAACCTGCTGCGCGACCATTGGCGCCGTGAAGGCGTGCGCGGCGAGCACGTCGTGGCGAGCCTTGACGACCAGGGCTTCGAACCGCCGGACGGCAGCCTGACCGCCCACGCCGGGCATCAACCCGAAGCCCGCGCCGATACGAACCAGCGCCTGCGCCTGCTGCAATCCGCCATCGACGAGATGCCGCCGCGCCAGCGCGAGGCCTTTCTCCTTTATCGGTATGATGAGCTCCGTTGCGAGGACATCGCCGACCGCATGGGCATTTCGGTGCGGGCGGTGGAAAAGCACCTGCAACTGGCCCTGGCGCATTGCAAGCGCCGTGTCCACGGCGAAGCGTCATGACTGAATCCCACCCCCTATCCGCGATTGAAGAAGCCGCGAGCGCATGGTTCATGCGCCGTCGGGCGCGCACGTCCGACGCCGGCGCGGAACAGGCGTTCCAGGCGTGGCTGGCGCAATCGCCGGTGCATCGGCAAGAGTACGAACGCCTGGCTCAGGTCTGGGACGACATGGCCGCCTTGCCGCGGCAGGCAGCGGCGCGCGCCCCGGCGCCTGTCATGCCCGCGCCAACTTGCGGGTGACCGACGCGGTGTCCGTCATTGCGGGCAGCCGCCTGACCTGGTGGGAAAACCGGACCCAGAATCGCAACGCCTACTTCAACCAGTTCACCAACACCAAGAGCAACATCAACGGCAAGTTCACGCCGTACCTGGGCCTGGTGGTGGACCTGAACGAGCAGTTGTCGGCCTGCGCCAGCTACACCAGCATCTTCACGCCGCAGACCACCACGGACGTGAACGGCCAACTGCTGGATCCGCGCACGGGCAAGCAGGTCGAGATCGGGCTGAAGGGCGAATTCCTGGATAAGCGCCTGAACGGCCACGCCGCGCTGTTCCGCATGGAAGCCAAGAATCGCGCCATGACGGATCCGGACAATCCGCTGTGCTCGATGGCGGCCGGCAAGATGCGCAGCCAGGGCTTCGAAGCCGAAATCAGCGGCAGCCCGGCGCCGGGCTGGGACATCACGGCCGGCTGCCGGCTACCGGTTCAACAAGCATCTGGAAACCACGCTGACCGTGAACAACCTGTTCGACAAGGTCTACTACCAGCGCGTGTGGGCGGCCTACGGGTCGAACTACTACGGCGAGCCGCGCAGCGTGATGCTGAACGTGCGCGCGACCTACTGAGCAAGGGAGCGATGCTGGAGGCCGAGGCGCCGGGGCGATCGAGCCCTAGGCCTTCAGCCCCAGCCGCCGCGCCAGTTTGTGCAGGTTGCTGGGGTCCACGTCCAGCGCGCGCGCGGCGTGCGCCCAGTTACCGTGATGCGCATGCAGCGCGCGGCGGATCGCCTGGCGCTGGCAGGCGTCTACCGTGTCGCGCAAAGACGGGACGCCCGCAGCAGGCGCGTCGCCAACGATTGCGTCATCCGGCGTGGCCGCAGGCGCATGGTGGTCCGACACGTCCAGCAGGGTGGGCTGCAGCGTCACGATGTCGTTGCGGTCGGCGCCGTGACTGACCGCCTTGATGGCGGCGCGGCTGATCACGTGTTCCAGTTCGCGAACGTTGCCCGGCCAGGAATAGCGGCGCAGCATTTCCTCGGCGTCTTCGGACAGCCGCAGGCTGCGCAAGCCCAGCCGCGCCCGGTTCAGTTCCAGGTAGCGGCCGGCCAGCAGCAGCACGTCATTGCCGCGTTCGCGTAGCGGCGGAATCGGAACCGGGTAGACCGACAGGCGGTGATAGAGGTCGGCGCGGAAATCGCCGGCCTGCACCAGGTCTTGCAGGCTGCGGTTGGTGGCGGCCACGATGCGCACGTCCACCGTGCGCGGCCGGTCGTCGCCCAGGCGCTGGATTTCGCCGTTCTGCAGGGCGCGCAACAGCTTGGCCTGCACCAGCAGCGGCAGTTCGCCGACTTCGTCCAGGAACAGCGTGCCGCCGTTGGCCGCTTCGAAGCGGCCGGGCCGGTCCGTGACCGCGCCTGAGAACGCGCCCTTGGCGTGACCGAACAATTCGCTTTCCGCCAGGGATTCCGGCAGGGCGGCGCAGTTCACATGCACCAGCGGTTTGCCGCCGCGGCGCGACAGGCGATGCACGCGATGCGCGAACAACTCCTTGCCGACGCCGGTTTCGCCCAGGAGCAGGACCGGCAGGTCGGAATCGGCCACCACGTCGATTTCATGCAGCAGGCGGGCGATGGACTCGCTGTTCCCCAGGATTTCGTAGCGGTCCGTGGCCACGTTGCCGGCGGGCGCGGGGCCGCGGGCGTCGCGCAAGGCGCGGATCTCGGTTTCCAGGCGGGTGGTGCGCAAGGCGGCTTCGACCAGCACGATGGCGTCGCGCAGTTCCGTCTGGGCTTCGGTGTCGAACGTGCCGACTTCCAGCGCATCCAGCGTCAGTACGCCCCAGGGCTGGCCTTCGACATGCAGGCGGGTGCCCATGCAGTCGTGCACCGGCAGCGGTTCGCCGGCCATGCCGTTGATGAGGCCGTCGTAGGGGTCGGGCAGTGTGCTGTCGTGATGGAAGCAGGTGATGCCGCGGCGGGCCAGGATGGCGGCCAGGCGCGGGTGCTGGTGCACGGCGAAGCGCCGGCCCAGCGCGTCCCGGGTCAGGCCGTCAACCGCGACGGGACGCAGATGATCCTCTTCCTGTTGAAGCAGGGCGACGGCGCCGCAGCGGAAATGCGCACGCAGGCTGGAGACCAGCCGTTGCAGACGGATGGCGGGCGGAAGATCAGCCACCAGATCGGCAAGCAAGAGGTTTCGCATGGGGTCGATTTTACCGTCGCAGGGTGATTAAAACCCCGATTTGCGATGGTCTTATCTACCCTTTGTTTTGCAAGTCTTTGATTTGAAGCAATGTTTTTCTGGCATGGTTTTCGCTTCTATCCAGGTACCCGTCAAGATCACTGGAGAGACGCGATGAACATGGTTGAGCAATCCCTGGGCCAGTTGGCCCGCAGCATTCCGGGCGCCACGCAGGTGTTCCACGAATACGAACTGGATTTCTGCTGTGGCGGCAAGAAAAGTCTGGGCGAAGCGGCGGCCCAACGGTCGCTGGATCCGGCGCAGATCGAGGCGCGTCTGATCGCGCTGTCGAGAAACCCGCCCCGGGAGACGGATTGGGGCCTGGCCTCCCCCGCCGAACTGATCGACCACATCCTGGCGCGCTATCACGATGTGCATCGCCAGCAGTTGCCCGAACTGATCCGGCTGGCGCTGAAGGTGGAACAGGTGCATGCCGACAGCCCGGATTGTCCGGCCGGCCTGGCCGACCACCTGCGCACGATGCACCAGGAACTGGAAAGCCATATGCAGAAGGAAGAGCAGGTGCTGTTCCCGATGCTGGCCCGCGGCCATGGGGCGATGGCGACCATGCCCATCATGGTGATGCGCATGGAGCACGACGACCATGGCGTGGCGCTGGAACGCCTGCTGGCGCTGACGCACGGCCTGACCTTGCCGCGCGCCGCATGCAACACCTGGCGCGCGCTGTACCTGGGCATCCGCACGTTCAAGGAAGACCTGATGGCGCACATCCATCTGGAAAACAACATCCTGTTCGACGACGCCGCCGCGCCGGTGCGCAACTGACCGGCCCGCCGGCGCCTGCGGCCTGTACACTCGGGGCACCTTAGGGCTCAGGGGATGCTTGATGGCCGGAAGCAGTTTCTTCGCATTGTTCGACGATATCGCCACGATTCTGGACGACGTCTCCGTCATGACCAAAGTGGCGGCCAAGAAAACGGCCGGCGTGCTGGGCGACGACCTGGCGCTGAACGCGCAGCAAGTGAGCGGCGTGCCGGTCAACCGGGAGCTGCCCGTCGTGTGGGCGGTGGCCCGGGGGTCCTTCATCAACAAGCTGATCCTGGTGCCGTCGGCGCTTTTGATCAGCGCCTTTCTGCCCTGGGCGGTGACGCCGCTGCTGATGCTGGGCGGCGCGTTCCTGTGCTTCGAAGGCGTGGAAAAGCTGGCCCACAAATTCCTGCCGCATGGCGATTCGGCGGAAGGCAATCATGCGGCGCGCGCCGAAGCCTTGCAGGACGCGTCCGTGGACATGGTCGCCTTCGAGCGCGACAAGATCAAAGGCGCGGTGCGCACCGATTTCATCCTGTCCGCCGAGATCATCGTCATCAGCCTGGACGCGGTGGCCGACGCCGACTTCACGCGTCAGGTACTGGTGCTGTCGATCATCGCCATCGCCATGACCGTGGGCGTCTATGGCCTGGTGGCCGGCATCGTCAAGCTGGACGATCTGGGCCTGTACTTGAGCCAGAAGCGGTCGCAGGCGGTGGCCTGGCTGGGCAAGCGCATCGTGGGCGCGGCGCCCTACCTGATGAAGACGCTGTCGGTGGTGGGCACCGCGGCCATGTTCATGGTGGGCGGCGCGATCTTGACCCACGGCATCCCGCCGGTCTATGCCGCCGTCGAGCGCGCCGCCGCCGCGGTGGGCGGGAGCGGCGTGGTGCAGGCGCTGACGTCCACCTTGCTCAACGCCTTGTTCGGCATCGTGGCCGGGGCGGTGGTGCTGGCCGTGGTCAGCGTGGCCAAGCGGCTGTTCAAGAAAGGCTGACGCAGCATGGCGCCGCACTCCTGCGGCGCCTGATTACCTCTCCCCCAGGAATGAAACAACGGCCGGGCCTACCGGCCCGGGCCCGTTGGCACTAGGGAATCCCCTGCCTTGTTGACCGGAAACGCATGCGCCTAAAATTGGCGCCAATTTATGTGATTATTGTTTCGACCACCGGCATAGACCATGCGCCCGCGCCGCGGCCATGGAAACGAGGAAATCATGCAGTCCAACGCAGCTCCCGCCATCCAGCCCGACGCCGCCCGCGCGCGGGCCATATACGACCTGGGCCACAGCACCGTCTTCGCGGCCCGTTCCGATCCGCGCTTTTCCTATTGCATGTATGTGCCGCCGCACATCGACACCGCCCGCCACCCGATGGAGCTGGTGGTGATCATGCACGGCACCGGCCGCGCCTTCGTGGAATACCGCGACGCGTTCGCCGAGTTCGCGCGCTGGAACGACTGCATCGTGCTGTGCCCGCTGTTCCCCGTGGGCCCGCTGGGCGACGGCAACCGCGACGGCTTCAAGCAGCTGCGCGAAGGCGACATCCGCTATGACCAGATCCTGCTGGACATGGTGGCCGAAGTCGGCGAGAAGTTCGGCCGCGACTTCAAGAAGTTCGGCCTGTTCGGCTATTCGGGCGGCGGCCAGTTCGTCAACCGCTACGCCTACCTGCACCCGGAAAGCCTGTGGGCCGTGTCGATCGGCGCGCCGGGCTCGGTCACGCTGCTGGACCCCAGCCAGGACTGGTGGGTGGGCGTGCGCGATGCCGAAGCCCGTTTCGGCAAGGCCGTCGACATCGAGGCGCTTAAAGAGGTCGCCGTCCACATGATCGTGGGCAAGGCCGACCTGGAAACCTGGGAAATCACCCACCGCGAAGGCGGCAAGTTCTTCATGCCGGGCGCCAACGACGCCGGCAAGACGCGCCCCGAGCGCCTGGAGTCGCTGCGCCGTTCGTTCGAAGCGCAAGGCGTGAAGGCGGTGCTGGACGTGGTCGAGAACGTGCCGCATGACGGTTTGAAGTGCGTGGGCCAGGTGCAGGACTTCCTGGCGGACGCGCTGCGCAAGTTGCGACATGCTGATAATTGATATCGCTGGACGCGGGCGCGGCGCACCGCCGCGCGGCGTCCAGGAATAGGAGAGGGCCATGCTGCGTTTTGCGCTATCCCGAATTGTCATGGCCGTGCCGACCCTGCTGATCGTGGCGGTGGCGGTGTTCGTGATGATCCGGCTGATTCCGGGCGATCCCGCCCAACTGCTGCTGGGCGACCTGGCCACGCCGGCCGCCCTGGCGGACCTGCGTGCGCGCCTGGGGCTGGACCAGACCTGGCTGACCCAGTTCGGCATCTGGTTCGGCAACATGCTGCACGGCGATCTGGGATCGTCCATCAACACCGGGCAGCCCGTGCTGCCGCTGGTGTGGGACCGCTTCCTGATCAGCGGGCGCGTGGTGCTGGTGGCGGTGCTGTTCGCCGCGCTGGTCGCCGTGCCCGCCGGCATGATCGCGGCCTGGAAGCAGAACAAATGGCCCGACCTGTTCCTGGTCGGTTCGGCGACGCTGCTGGTGTCCATCCCGACCTTCTGGCTGGGCTTGCTGCTCTTGATCTTCTTCGGCCTGAAGCTGCAATGGCTGCCGGTAGTGGGCTACGTGTCCATCGGCGAAGACTGGAAGGCGGGCCTGCTGTACCTGGCCATGCCCATCCTGACGCTGTTCCTGCACGAGATCGGGGTGCTGATGCGCATGGCGCGCGCCAGCACGCTGGAAGTGCTGCGGCTGGACTACATCACCCATGCGCGCGCCAAGGGCTTGTCCGAATCGGCCGTGCTGATGCGCCACGCGTTCCGCAACGCCTTCGGCCCGACCTGGACGCTGATCGGCCTGGTGCTGGGCAATCTGCTGGGCGGCATCGCGGTGGTGGAAACCGTGTTCACGATTCCCGGATTGGGCCGCCTGCTGGTGGATTCGATCTTCGCGCGCGACTACCCCGTCATCCAGGGCTGCCTGTTGTTCGTGGGCGTCGTCTACGTGATCGTGAACCTGCTGATCGACCTTTGCTATCCCATCTTCGACCCGAGAGTGACCGCCGAATGAAAAAGCGAATCGCAGCTAACGCGCTCCTGGGCGGCGTGATCGTCGGGGCGATGATCGTCGCGGCGGTCATGGGCGCCTTCTGGACGCCGCATGACCCGCTCAAGATCAACTTCGTCGCGCGGCTCAAGCCGCCGGGCGGAGATTTCCTGCTGGGCACCGACGAATTCGGCCGCGACGAACTGTCGCGCCTGTTGGCCGGGGCCGCAAGCAGCGTCTGGATCAGCCTGCTGACCGTCACGTTCGCCATCGTGGCGGGCACCGCGATCGGTACCCTGACGGGCTTCGTGCGCGGCTGGACCGACCGCATCATCATGGCCTTCAACAATGCGCTGCTGGCCTTCCCGGGCCTGCTGCTGGCGTTGGGGCTGCTGGCGGTGGTGGGCGCCAACAAGTACGGCATCATCCTGGCGCTGGGCCTGGCCTACACGCCGTCGGTGACGCGCATCGTGCGGGGCACGGTGCTGTCCCTGCGCGAAAAGGAGTTCATCGAGTCGTCCCGGGTGCTGGGCAATTCCGAGCTCTACACCATGTTCCGGCACGTGCTGCCCAACTGCGTGGCGCCGCTGACCGTGCTGGCCACGTCCATGTTCGGCTGGGTGATCCTGGCGGAAAGCGCGCTGTCCTTCCTGGGCCTGGGCGTGCCGCCGCCCGCGCCGACCTGGGGCAACATGCTCGCCGCCGCGCGCCCGTTCATGGCGCAGGCCTCGTATCTTTCCATCCTTCCCGGCCTGGCCATCGCGCTCGCGCTGCTGGGGATCAACCTGCTGGGCGACGCGGTGCGAGACCGTCTCGATCCCCGCATGAGGGGCGTGCAATGAGCGCACTGGTAACCGTATCGAACCTGTCCCTGACGGTGGGCGAAGGCGGCCGCGAGATCGTCAGCGGCGTGTCCTTCGACGTAGCGCCGGGCGAAATGGTCGGCATCGTCGGCGAATCCGGCAGCGGCAAGACCCAGGCGGCACGCGCCATCATGGGCCTGACGCCGGCGCCGCTGGTGGTGGCCGGCGGGGCCATCCTGTTCGAAGGCGTGGACGTGACGAAGGCCGATCCTGCCGTGCTGCGCAAGCTGCGCGGCGCGCGCATCGGCATGGTCTTCCAGGAGCCGATGACGTCGCTGAACCCGTCCATGCCGATCGGCCGCCAGCTGGACGAAGGCCTGAAGCTGCACCGCAAGGACTTGTCCACGGCGCAGCGCCGCGAACGCATCCTTGAAATGCTGCGCCGCGTCGGCATTCGCGACCCCAAGGGGGCGATGGACGCCTGGCCGCACGAGTTTTCGGGCGGCATGCGCCAGCGCATGATGCTGGCCTCGGTGATGCTGCTGGAGCCGGCCCTGCTGATCGCCGACGAGCCCACCACCGCCCTGGACGCGGTGGTGCAGCGCGACGTCCTGGAACTGATGGTGGACCTGACGCGCGAACACCATACGGCGGTGCTGATGATCAGCCACGACCTGCCGATGGTGGCGCGCTATACCGAGCGCATGGTGGTGATGCAGCATGGCAAGGTGCTGGAAACGGGCACGACCGCCGGCATCCTGGAGCGGCCGCAGCACCCCTACACGCGCAAGCTGCTGGACGCAATGCCGCGCCGCCTGCCGGCCCGCAAGCTGGCGCCGGAGGCGCCCATCGTCGAGGTCAAGAACCTGGTGGTGGACTACGCGGGCCACCAGCGCCTGTTCTCCCGCACGAACGCCAAGCGCGCCCTGGGCGGCATCGACCTGCATGTGCAGCCGCGCGAAGTCGTCGCGGTCGTCGGCGGATCGGGTTCGGGCAAGACGACGCTGGGCCGGGCGATCGCCGGCCTGCTGGCGCCCACGTCCGGCCAGATCCTGTTCCGCAACCAGCTGGTGAACCGGCGCTCGGCCGCCTGGCGCGACTACCGCCTGAATTGCCAGATGGTGTTCCAGGACCCGTATTCGTCGCTGGACCCGCGCATGACCATCGGGCAGCTGGTGGGTGAAGGCCTGCGCATGCTGAGCGACATGCCCGCGGCGGACAGGCGCCGCCGCGTGGACGAGGTGCTGGCGGAGGTGGGCCTGGGGTCCGAGTACGCCAAGCGCTTTCCGCATGAGATGTCCGGCGGCCAGCGTCAGCGCGTGGCCATCGCCCGCGCCATCGTGCGCCGCCCGGCGTTCGTGATCGCCGATGAACCGGTATCCGCGCTGGACGTCACCGTCCGGGCGCAGGTGCTGGACCTGTTCGCCGACTTGCAGGAACGGCACGGGTTCTCGTGCCTGTTCATCAGCCACGACCTGGGCGTGGTGGAGCAGGTGGCCGACCGGGTGGTGGTGATGCGCGATGGCGGCATTGTCGAGCAAGGCTCGCGCGACGCCGTGTTCGACCGGCCGCAGAATGACTACACGCGTAGCCTGCTGTCGGCGATCCCGGCGCTGGAATCCACCGATACTGGGGGCGTGCGCCTGCGGTGGCGGTTGGACGGGCAAGAGCCCTTGCGGGCCAGCGCGTGAGGGCAGGGGGGGAACCCCCTGCTATCGCCGCAAGAAGTTATGCCTAAAATACGCGTTTTGGATTTGATTGACGGGAGTGGTCCATGCCGAAAGCGGCAGCGACACAGCCCGGCCTGGTAGACCGTATTGCCCATGATATTCAGTCGGGTGTGTATGGTCCCGGCGCCTGGTTGAAACAGATCGACCTGCAAGAGCGCTATGACGCCAAGCGTCTGGACGTCCGGCGGGCGCTAGACCAATTGGCCGCCAAGCGGCTGATTGCGCACATCCCGAACCGGGGCTATCACGTCTATGCGATGGACCCGGACCAGCATCTGCAGATCCGCGACATCCGTGTCCTGCTGGAAACCGGGGCGGCGGCCGACCTGATGCCCAACGTCACGGCGGCAAAGGTCCGGGCGCTGCGCACGCTGGCCGAACGCTTCGCCAAGCTGCTGCACGACGGCACCTTGCTGGAGCAGTACGAGGTCAACCTGGCGTTCCACGCCGGCATGTACGACCTGTGCAGCAACCGCGAACTGGCCGCCCTGATCCAGGAAACCCGCGCGCGCGGGCCCGCGGCGCCCGCCAAGGAATGGGTGACCCGTTCACGCATCGAAATCTCGGCGCGCGAACACTTCGACATGGTCGAAGCGCTGGAGGCCCGCGACGTCAAACTGCTGCAGAAGATCATTGCCCAGCACGTGGGGCAAGACATCTCCTGACGCGGCGCATCCGGCCGATGGCGCTTCGCCCACGCGGCGGCCCACCTGAAAAGGGGGCCGCCGCGTTGTTTTCCCGCGAGTGCTTCAGGGATACCCCCGATGGCGGCTTACGGAGGAGTCGCCATAATTAGCAGATTATTTTGGCGCCAATATATGCGTGAAATCTGCGCCGCACGCCGGGGAGTCTTTTCCATGCACCACCATTTTGTTCCCAGAGCGCTTGCGCTCTCCCTGGCGCTTGCCGCCGTGCCGGTCCACGCGGCCGTGCTGACCGTGGCGCAACCGGCCGACATCCGGTCGACCAACCCCGGTGTCAACCGCGACAACACGACTGACGGCGTGGTGCTCAATATCGTCGAAGGCCTGGTCGGCTACCGCGAGAACGGCACGGTCGGCCCGCTGCTGGCCAAGTCGGTGGACCTGTCGCCGGACGGCCTGGCATACACCTTCACGCTGCGCGACGGCGTCAAGTTCCACAACGGCGCCGCGCTGACGTCCGCCGACGTGATCTGGAACTGGCAGCGCTACATGGATCCGAAGACGGATTGGCGCTGCCGCAGCGACTTCGACGGCCGCAACGGCCTGAAGGTGACGGAAGTGACCGCGCCCGACGCGAAGACCGTGGTGATGAAGGTGGACCGCAAGTCGGCCGTGTTCCTGGATTCGCTGGCGCGCACCGACTGCGGCATGACCGCCATCATCTCCAAGGATTCGGTCGCGGCGGACGGGTCGTGGATCAAGCCCGTGGGCACCGGTCCCTACATGTTCAAGGACTGGAAGCGCGGCGAATACACCTTGCTGTCCGCGTTCAAGGACTACGTGTCGCCCGAAGGCGACAAGCCGGACGGCTACGTCGGTTCCAAGCGCCCGCTGGTGGACGAAGTGAAGTTCCTGGTGGTGCCGGACCCGTCCACGTCCAAGGCCGGCCTGATGTCCGGCGCCATCGACGCCAGCCAGATCACCAACACCGATGTGGGCGAACTGAAAAGCGCCAAGAACCTGACCGTCTTCAGCCCCCACGACGCGGTCAAGCACGTGCTGCTGTTCCAGACCCAGGACCCGGTGCTGAAGAACGTGAAGGTGCGCCAGGCGATCGCCGCCGCGCTGGATATCCCGCAGGTGGTGGCCGCCGCCTCCGAAGGCCTGGGCCAGTTGAACAACTCGGCGGTCCACGCCGGCTCGGCCTACTACAAGGAAGCCGAAAAACGCAGCTACAAGTACGACCCGGCGCGTGCGCAGCAATTGCTGAAGGAAGCGGGCTACAAGGGCGAGCCCATCGTCATCTACGCGAACAAGCGTGCCCACGTGCCCAGCTACCAGGTCGCGGTGATCGCGCAGGCCATGATGCAGTCGGTCGGCATCAATGCCAAGATCGAAGTGCTGGAGTGGGCCACGCAGCTGGACCGCTACAACACCGGCAAGTACCAGGTCAGCTCGTTCTCGTTCTCGTCCCGCCTGGACCCGTCGCTCAGCTTCGAGCAGTTCTCGGGCGACAAGGCCAAGCAGCCGCGCAAGGTCTGGGACGATCCCGCCGCGCAGAAGCTAATCGACGAAAGCTTCCTGGAATCGGACCCGGCCAAGCGCCAGGCCCTGTTCGATCAGCTGCACGCGCTGATGCTGGAGCAGACGCCGATGCTGATGCTGTACAACGGCGCCGACGCCTGGGCGGTCAACAAGCGCGTCGAAGGCTTCTCGGTGTGGGAAGGCAAGCCCAGGGTGTGGGAGACCAAGGTCGTCGAAGGGAAGTAATGCTTCCGGCCACTTCCCAGGCGTCCAGAGGCGTCCCTCCCGCAGGGCCGCCCTAGTCCAGCTTCACGCCCGCCTGCCTGATGACGGCGGCCCAGTCCTGGACTTCCTTGCCCAGGAAGGCGGTGAGTTCCGCTGGCGTGGACGGGGCCAGGATCAGGCCTTCGTCGGCATAGCGTTTTAGCAGTTCGGGATTGGACAGCACTTTCTGCAGGGCGGGTTGCAAGCGGTCGATGACCGCTGCCGGCACGCCGGCGGGCGCCATCAGGCTGTACCACGTAGTCGCTTCCAAGCCCTTCACGCCCTGCGACGCTGCCGTCGAGACGTCGGGCAGCGCCGGCGACTTCTCGGTTCCCGTCACCGCCGCCGCGCCGACCCGGCCGCCTTTGTACTGAGGCAGCATTTCCACGACCTGCGTGACGCCCATGCTCAGTTCGCCCGACGCCACGGCCAGCAGCACCGGCGAGCTGCCCTTGTAGGGCACGTGCACCAGCTTGCCGCCCGTGGCCAGGTTGAGGACTTCGCCCGTCAAATGGGTGATGCTGCCGGCGCCGGATGAGCCGAACGTCAGCTTGCCGGGTTCTTTGGACGCCAGCGCAATGAGTTCAGGCAGGTTCTTGGCCGGCAGGCCCGGGTTGATGGCGAAGACCAGCGGGCTTTTGCCGACGAGGGTGATCGGCTGGAAGTCCTTCACCGGGTCATAGTTCAGGTTCGGGTACAGGCTGGGCGCGATCGCCAGGGTCGATACGTTGCCCAGCAGCAGCGTGTAGCCGTCCGGTTCCGCCCTTGCCACCGCATTGGTCCCGATGGTGCCGCCCGCGCCGGCCCGGTTCTCGACGATCACCTGCTTGCCAAGCGTGTCGTTCAGTTGTTGCGACAGCGCGCGCGCCAGCGTGTCCGCCGCGCCGCCGGGCGGGAAGGGCACGATGATGCGGATGGGCTTGTTCGGATAAGGTTGGGGCTGGGCTTGCGCAACCGGGCTCAGGCCCAGCGCCAGCAATCCGGCCAGCGCCGTGGCTAACGCGCCGCGACGATTGAATTTCCTGTACTTCGACATGCTGCTCTCCTGATAGAGAAAACGGGGTCATTGCAGAAAACGAATCAGCGCGGTGCGTCCTGGGCGGGCGGATGGCAGGCGTGCCAGTGGCGGGCGATATCTGCGCGGCGGCACACCCACACATCGGAATGGGCGGCCACGTGGTCCAGGAAGCGCGCCAGGCCGGCCGCGCGGCCGGGCTGGCCGACCAGGCGCAGGTGCAGCCCGACGGACATCATCTTGGGGGCCGTCGCTCCTTCTTCGTAAAGCAGGTCGAAGGCGTCGCGCAGATACTCGAACAGGTCCTGCCCGGTAGCCATGCCGCCGCGGATGAACTTGGCGTCGTTGTTGGCCAATCCGTAGGGCACAAGCAGGTGCGGCTTATCGGCCACCCGGGTCCAGTAGGGGAGTTCGTCGTTGTAGGTGTCGGAATCGTAAAGAAAGCCGCCTTCCTCCACGAGCAATGCGCGGGTATTCAGGCTGGGGCCATAGCGGCAGTACCAGCCCAGCGGGCGCGAGCCCACCGAACGGGTGATCGATTCCACCGTGCGGCGGATGCGCTCGCGTTCCTGTTCCAACGTCAGGTTCTGATGCCGCTCCCAGCGCCAGCCATGCGCGCAGACGTCATAGCCCGCCGCGCGGATGGCCTCGCAGACCTCGGGGTTGCGTTCCAGCGCCAGGCCGCAGCCCAAGACCGTCGCCGTCATGCCGCGCGATTGCAGTTGCCGGTGCACCCGCCAAAAGCCGATGCGGCTGCCGTATTCGAACATCGACTCGGCCGCCAGGTCGCGGCCGCTAAAGCCGCCCGCGCCGCCTTCGGTCAGCCCGGTCTCGGATTCGGCATCGCCGTCCGGCACCGAAGGCTCGCCGCCTTCTTCATAGTTGATGCACAGGTTCAACGCCAGACGGGCCCCGTCGGGCCATTGGGGATCGGGGGGATTTGCGCCATAGCCGATGAAATCGCGGCGCAAGTGGGGAGGATCGAAGTTCATGACGGACAAGCCACCTGAGAGGAGTCAATCGGGAAGGGAAACGACGGCATGAGGGGCCGGCGCCTGCCAGAATTCGTCGTCGTCGTCGCGGCCGGTCTGGCCCATCAAGACAAGGAATTCTGCCGGCCCGCCCAGCACGGTCAGGCCGTGATGCCAGGTGCCGACGCGATAGCACACGCCCTGGCTGCCGGAAGCCAGAAAGGCCTCCAGCCGCGCCATATCCGGCAAGCCGTCGGCCCCGGTCGGCGCGACCACGACAAGGTAGGGCGTCGCCGTCAGGGGAACGAAGGTCTGGGCCGCATGCGGATGCCGTTCCATCAGTTCGATCACGACGGGACCGGCCGCCCGGGCATTCACGCGGCTGACCCAGCAGGCCTGCCGCATGACTTGCGGCCCGTGCCGCATCGGCTCGGTCAGGTGGTGGCGGCGTTCCGTGCCTTGGTGCGCAACCACCTCGCCATAAGGCGCGAACGCGTCGGGGGTAAGAGGCTGTACGCGCACGACCGGTTGAGGATTCGGCACGTCAGGCGCCATGGGAAAGGTATCCCAGCGAATTGACGTAGCTGCGGCGCACGCTCTCCAGATGGGCGGCCATCGCCTGGCGCGCGCGCGCGGAATCGCCCGACAACAGGCCGAGCACGATCGCCAGGTGTTCCTCCCGGGCTTGCACCTGCCGCTGCGGCAAACGTTCGACGTCGCACATCCGCACTTGCCGGCGGGTCGCGGTGATCATCGACGCCAGGTTCCGGTTGCCGCAATAGGCGGCAACCAGGTCATGCAGGGCGTTGTCGACCTCCCAGTCCGATTTTTCGTCAGGCGTCTGGCCGTCCAGCAAGGCCTGGAGACGCGTGCGGAGTCCTTCCAGCGGCTCGGCCGGAATACGCCCCGTCGCCATCGCCGCCGCCTCGCTTTCCAAGAGGCTACGGATCTGCAGCAGTTCCAGCAGATCCGTCACGCCGAACGACCGCACCACGATCGACCCGTTGGACAGGCGCTCCAGCATGCCTTCGCCCAGCAGCCGGTTCATCGCGGCGCGCAACGGCGTGCGCGACACGTCCAGTTCATCGGCCAGCCGCCGCTCTTCCAGCACTTCGCCAGCCGGAATCCGGCGCGAAACGATTTGGTCCAGAAGCGTTTGATAGGTGCGTTGCGTAGCGTTCATAAGCGTGTTGCAGGAAATGGAAGCGGCGCCGCCCACCCGAAAACCGGGTTGCGGCCGATGCGATGGCTGAACGGTACTTCATTGGTATCCCAATGGGATACCAGTAGTATCCCGAATACTCGAACCGAACGAAATCAGCGGGGGAAGGCGAAGAAGGGGAAGGGGATTCCGCCCAGGACGGAGCGGAACAGGCCCGGAGAAAGGGCAATTCGCCCAAAAGGGCGGAATTCGCGCACAAGGAAGGGAAATACGCCTGCTTAGGCATGCCGCCACACGCAGGACGGACACCGCCACGACGCCCACAACCATGTATGCCGATTGTGGCCGCCCGCGCGGCCGCAATTCGGCGGGCGACGCAAGACTCTCCACCCACCACGGGTCTAGCAGCGCCTCAAGCCAAGACGCTGGTAGCCCGTCGGCGCAGCCACCCTGACGGCGCGCAACCTTGATGCGCCCGAGGGAATCTGAAGGAAGCGGCCGCAGGCCGCAACGAAGATGACAAAGGGGCAGTCCGGAGCGAAGGCTCCGGACCGCAATCGTGGGCGCGCGCCGTCAGGGTGGCTGCGCCGATGGGCGGCCTACAACAAAAACCGCCTGCACTACCAAGCCTACTGCGCCACCCGCTCCACTTCCCAAGCACGCGGCTTCTTCACCGCCCAAGGCTGATACCCCTTGATGTTGCTCCGGTAAGCCCCGATATCCAGCCCGTTATAAAGCGGAATGCTCGGCACATCCGCCAGGAACAGCTGATGCAGCTGGTCGAACGCCGCCTGCCGCTTGGCATGGTCCGTATCCACGGACGCCGCTTCCACCAGCTTCGCGGCCTCGGGGTTGTCCCAGATCTTGCGCGGTTGCTTGGCCTTGTCGCCCGTCACCATCTCGTAATTCAGCGCCGCGTCCAGGCGCGCCGAATAGGGGAACGTCATCATCTGGTAAGTGCCCGCGTTATAGCGGTCCAGCTGCGTCGCCCATTCCACCACCGACAATTGCGCATTGATGCCCACCGACTGCAGCATCGCCTGCACGATCACGGCCGAGTTATACGACTGCGGGTAGCGCTTCGTGGTCAGGATCGTCAGCTCCTGGCCTTTGTAGCCGGCCTCCTTCAGCAGCTTCTGCGCTTGCGCGGGATCGTAGTCCCAGCCTTGCTTCTGGGCCGCGTCATGGAAGGGCGAGACCAGCGGCACGATGGAATTGTTGGGCTGTGCCAGGCCTTCGGTGACCGCGGCGGCCAACTGCTTGTAATCGATGGCGTGGGCCAGGGCCTGGCGCATCTTCGGGCTGGACAATACCGGATCCTTGGTCTGCAGCAGCAGCGCCGTCATGCTCATCACCGGCGCGTAGGCCACCTTCACGTTCGGCGTGCCTTGCAGCACGGGGACGTCGTTGTTGGACACGTCTTCGATGATGTCGATGTTGCCGCGCTGCAAGGCGGCCTTGGCGGTGGAGTCGTCTGGCACGATCATGAAGCGCACTTCGTCCACCAGCGGACGCTTGGATCCGGTGTAGCCGTCGCGCTTGCCGTCCAGGTTCGAATAGCCGGCGAACTTGGTCAGGCGGATGTATTCGCCGCGCTTCCATTCCGCCAATTCGAACGGGCCGGTGCCGATGGGCTTGATCCAGGCGCCGTCCGCGCCGACGGAATCCTTGGACAGGATGCCGGTGCCGCCGCAGTCGGTGCGGGCCAGCGACGCCAGGAACAGGCTGGTGGGCTTTTCCAGGTGATAGACCACCGTCTGCGCATCGGGCGCGTCCACGCTAGTGACTTTCACCGTGCCGCGGCCGTCGAATTCGCTGGCGCAGCGCCAGCCGGAATTGGCAGCGGTGTAGTGCTGCCAGGTCCACAGCACGTCGGCCGACGTCATCGGCTTGCCGTTGTGGAACGTGATGCCGTCGCGCAGCTTGAACGTATAGGTCTTGCCGTCGGGGCTGATGTCGACCGACTTGGCCAGCAGCGGACGCACTTCGGCGTCTTCGCCGTAGGCGACCAGGCCTTCGACGATGTGCAGCACGACCGCGTCGCTGTTGCTGTCGCGGTTGACGCCAGGTTCGGTGGAACGGATGTCGGCCGTCAGCGAGATGCGCAGCGGCGGCGCCGGTTGGGCGGCGGCCGCGCCGGCCAGGCCGGCAAGCGCCAGCGCAACCGCGGCGCGCAAACAATGGTTCGTCATTGATATTTCCTCGGGTTGCGCGGACGCGTTGCCGGTCAGGCGGCGGCCAGCAGTTCGGGTTCTGCGGTCAGGCTGTAACGGGTGAACGTGCGGTTCAGCGCGGGCAGCGGCGCCACTTCCATCAGGCCGGCGGCGGGTTCCATCACGACCATGGCGACCGTGGCCGACAGGTTGTCGTGGCTGCCGGGGCGCGGCGGGCGGCAAACGGAATAGGGCGCGCCGAAGTCGTCGAACAGCGCGCGCTTCAAGTCTTCGCGCGTCAGTTGCGTCTTCTCGTTCAGCAGGCGGCGCACGCGCCAGTCGCGGTAGGCGCTTTCCGGCGTGCTGGCGCGACCGGTGTCGCGCAGCTTGCCAAGCGCCACTTCGCTGACCCAGTGGTTGGCGTGCACGATCAGGTCGTCGGCGCCCGGGTAGATCGGGAAGGCTTCATCGGTGGTGCATTCGTAGTCCACGCCGAAACCGGCGGCCATGCCGATCATGATGTTGTTCGAACACGACTTGGGCGTGGTGGCGACGGCCTTGATGGCCAGCGCGAAATGCTGCTGTTCCAGCACCTTGCGGCGGATCAGCGACAGCGGCACGCCCAGTTGGCGGAAGTCGCGGTCGGATTCCAGGTAGTTGGCGGTGATGGATACGCCGGCGCTGTTCAGGCCGCTGCGGGCCAGGCCGCCGGCTTCAACGAAAGTCAGGATGTCCGGGCCGTTGTCGTTGCGCACGCGCAGCACGATGGCGGTTTCGGCGCATTCGGCGCGCCAGTCCCAGTTCTGGCCGTGGATCAGGTTGCCGTTGGCCGAGCGCGTGGGCAGGATCAGGGCGCCGGTGCAGCCGTCGCCCGGTTCCAGTTCGGCGGCCTTTTTCTTTTCAGCGCGCGCCTTGGCCACGACTTCGGTGCGCGCGTTCACCATGACGATGTCTTCGAACGGCACGTCGGCGCCCGCGGCGATACCGCGCATTTCTTCCAGGTAGTGCGGGGCGAAGTCCTCGATTTCACGCGCGAAATGGGCGATGAGCTGGGTGCGCGCCATGGCGTCGTAGCCCAGGTCGACCAGCGTCTGGCCGTACATGGCCGCGCTTTTGCGCACGCGGTCGGCGGCTTGTTGGCCATAGGAGCGGCCACGGGCTTCGGGCGTGCCGGAAACCGATACGAAAGGGAATTGGGTGATCTGGGTCATGGACGGTAAGCGGCGACGCGCGCCGTGTAGTCGGAAGGGGAAATCGATATTTCAAAAATGTTAGCTTATTTTGGCGCCAATATTGCTCAGGGTTTACCCAATGACGCGCTACGGGTGCTGATGGCCCTTATCCTGCTTGCAAGGCGCGCGCCGCCAGGTCGCCGCAGGCGGTGAACTCGGCGCCCGCCGTTCGGAAGCGTTCCAGCAATTGCTCCACTTTCTGCAGCCGCGCCGCGCGGCCGACGCCGTTGTCTGCGCGCGGATGCAGGGTCAGGCAGGCGTAGCCCTCGGCCGCCAGCAACGCGTCGCCCTGTTCCACCCAGTGCGCATAGGCGCGGTCCTGGGTGACGCGGCGGCTGAAGTGGGTGGCGTCGCACAGGCCTTCGCTCCAGGGCAGTTCGACCATGCCCGCGCCGCCGTCGGCGTCCAGGGCGTAGGGGGCGTCGTCATCGATCGCGCTGCTGTCGTAGCGGTAGCCCAGTTGCCGCAGCAACGGCACGGTGCACGCCGAGAAAGCGCTGCCGGTGTAGCGGAAGCCTAGCGGCGTGGCGCCCGTCAATTGGGCCAGGCGGTCGCGGGCGCGTTCCAGCACCTCGCCTTCGCGATCGCCCAACGTGCTCAGATCTTCGAAGGCATTGCCCTGCGAGGCGGCTTCATGCCCGTCGCGCAGGCTTTGCTCCAGCAGATCGCGGCAGCGCTCGGCTTCGAATACCGGCCAGAAGAGCGTGGCGCGGATGCCTTGGCGTCGCAGCATGTCCAGCACGCGGGCAAGGCCCCCGCCGTAGGCATAGCGGCCATGCGCGTCGCGCCCGTGCAGCGCAGCTTCGGGCTGGGTCGCGGCTTCGGGGCCGATGCCTTGCACGTTCAGGGTGACCAGCACGGTCTTGGGGGCGGTCATGCGCGTCTCCAGTTGTCGGGGTGGGCCAGGCAGTGGCGGGCCAGCGCTTCCAGCGTCATGACGTGCACGTCGGGCTGGGCCGCGACATGGCCCAGGAATCGGTCCAGGGCGGCGGCGCGGGCGGGCGTGCCGGAACCGCCGGCCGCCTTGGGATGCACGGTCAGGTGGACATAGCCTTCGGCCTGGCGCAGGGCCTCGAATTCCTGGATCCAGTTGTCGCAGGCTTCGGCGGCCAGGCTGTGGCCCGAGAAGTAGAACGGATAGTCGTCCAGCGACACGGTGTTGTTGGGCAGCATGATGAAGCCGTCGTCGCCGTCGGCCAGGTAAGGCCGGTCCTGGTCTTTTTCGCTGGCGTCATAGCGGTAGCCCAACTGGCGTAGCACCGGCAAGGTGCGATGGCTCTTGCGCCCGGACGGCGAACACCAGCCCGCCGGCGTCACGCCCAGTTCCTGCTGGATGATCCGGTGCGTTTTCGCCAACAGCGCGGGTTCCTCGTCGCCCAGGTCCCAGGCCTCGTGCAGATAGCCGTGCGCGGCGATTTCATGGCCGGCGGCCAGGATGGCGTGGAAGGGGGCGGGGTAGTGTTCGACGTCGTAGCCGCAGGCGAAGAAGGTGGCGGGCATGCGGTGCCGCGCCAGGATCTCCAGATGCCGGGGCACGCCGCGCCGGATGGCGTAGCGGCCGGCCGTGTACGGGCCTGCCGGGAATTGCTTGCGGCCGACTTCGACGGCCGGGCCGTCCACGTGGACGGTGACGCAGACCACGGCGCGCACCGGCGCCGCGCCGGCGGCACGCAAGCCTTGCGCCCGCAGTTCGCGGTCCAGCGGCAGCCAGGGGTTGTCGTCGGCGCGGACCGCCGCGCCGTAGGGGAATCGTTGCATCAGGTGGCCTTGATGTCGGCGTTTTTGATCAGGGCGCGCCACTTCTCGCTTTCGCTGGCGACGAAGCGGCCCAGTTCTTCGGGCGTGCCGCCATGCAGCTCCAACCCGTTTTGCGTCAGTTGCGCCAGCGCGGGCTGCTTGAGCGCGCTTTGCACTGCGCTGTTCAGCGTCCTGACGATGGCGGCCGGCGTGCCCGCGGGCACGAACACGCCGTTCCAGCCGATGGCCTGATAGCCGGGGAAGCCGGACTCGGCCACGGTGGGCACGTCCGGCAGCGCCTGCGCGCGCTGCGCGGATGTCACCGCCAACGGGCGCGACTTGCCGCCGTGGATGAATTGCTGCTGGTTGATCACCACGTCCATCAGGATGGGGAACTGCCCGCCCAGGAAATCGTTGACCGCCGCCGCCGCGCCCTTGTACGGCACGCCGGGCAGGTCCAGCCCGGCCGTGGCCTTCAGCAGTTCCATGGCCAGATGCGCCGAACTGCCGTTCTGCGTGATGCCGTAGAAATACTTGCCCGGGTTGGCCTTGATGAGGGCGACCAGTTCCTGCAGGGTCCGCGCCGGAAACGACGGATGCACGACCAGCACGTTGTTGTAGTAGCAGACCATCGACACCGGTTCGAAGTCCTTGACTGGGTCGTAGCCGATATTCTCGTACAGGCTCTGGTTCACGGTGTGCGTGCCGGTGGAACCCAGCGCCACCGTGTAGCCGTCGGGGGCCGAGCGCGCGGCCTGCTGGGTGCCGATATTGCCCGCGGCCCCGCCCTTGTTGATGACGACCACGCTTTGCTTGAGCGCTTCGCCGATGCCCTGCGCCAGCGGCCGGGCCACCAGATCGGTGCCGCCGCCGGCGGGAAAGGGCACGATGAACTGGATGGCGCGCGCCGGGTAGTCCGCCGCCCAGGCTTGGCCGGGCCGGGCGACCGCCGCGCCGGCCAGGGCCGCGGCAGAGGCCGTCAGGAATTGCCGGCGGCTGACGCCGCCGTGCGGTTCATTGCTGCTGCGTGACTGCTTCATGGTTTTCCCCTTGGGTTCTGCTTTTAGTTGGATATCATTATTCGATAAAAAATCATACTTACCAATTAGTATTTATCTATAAATGATAAAAACAGGAAAGACGATAGCTCAAGTCTGCTGCGGGCCGCGATGCCGATAGATTGCCTTCATGAGGCGCGGCGGCGGGGCGGAACGCTGTGATACGCTGCGCCGGTCCCGCGTTGTTCCTTGCCCAAAGACCCCATGTCCACCCTGAAGCGAGCCCTGGCGATTCTTGACCTCTTCAGCCTAGACACTCCGGTGCTTACGGCCGAAGACATCATTTCCCGCCTGGCGTATTCGGCCCCTACGGGCTACCGCTACATCCGCGACCTGTCCGACCTGGGCTATCTGCTGCGCATGACGGGCGGCGGCTACAAGCTGGGCCCCCGCATCATCGAACTGGATCACTTGATCATCGATGGCGACCCGGTGCTGGCCGTGGCGCGGCCGATCATGCGAGAGGTGGTCGATCAGGTGGGCGGAGACGTGCTGCTCAGCGTGATCCATGGCTTGCGCATCCTGAATATCCACCACGAACGCGGCCCCGACGAACTGGGCATCCCGCACGGCCGCGGCCGCGCGCATCCTTTGTTCCGCGGCGCCACGGCCAAGACCATCGTGGCGTTCCTGCCGCGCAAGGACCAGCGCAAGCTGTACGAGGCGCATACGGACGAAGTCCGCGCGCTGGGCCTGGGCGACACCCTGGGCGAATTCACGGCGAAGCTGGACACGATCCGCGTGCAGGGCGCCTATCTGGGAGTGGGGGAGATCTCGCCCGAGCGGGCGGGCATCGCGGTGCCGGTGTTCCAGGAAGACCGCCGCATCTTCGGCGCGTTGACGGTCACGTTCCTGGCGACCCGGTTGAACACGATCGCGCAGGACAAGACGACGGCGCTGCTGCAGTCCGCCGCCCGCCGCATCGAATCGTTGGCGTTGGCCGCGCGCATGAAAGAACAGGCCCCCGCGCCGTAGGCGCCGAGGGCCTGTTTCCAGCCGGACGGGATCGGGCCAGAGGCGGGGGCAGAGTGGCGATGGCAGACCCGGTCAGGGCTGTCGGGCGGCGGTCTCCGGCGCCCGCGCGGGCGAACCCATGGCCTGGAACAGCGCCGCGGTTTCGGTCATCCGGGCATTGGCGTATTCCAGTTCGCGCAGCCGCGCCGCCACGTAATGCTGCTCGGCCGCGTATTCCGTGTAGGGCGCCAGCGCGCCCAGCCGCACCCGGCTGGCCGTGTTGCGGTAGGACTGTTCGGCCGCCCGCCGCGAGGCTTCGGCCGACGCCAGCGCCTGCCCGTCGGCGTCCAGGCGCGACAAGGTGTCGGCCACATCCTGGAATGCGGTCAGCACCGTCTGCTTGTATTGCAGCACCGCGGCCTGATAGCGTTCCTGGGCCGCGCGGCGTTCGGCCAGCAGCGCGCCGCCGTGGAAGATGGGTTGCGTGAGCGATGCGCCGATAGCCCAGATCGATCCCGCGCCCGACAGCGCGGACGGCCAGCTGAAGCCGCCTTTGCCCATGGACGCCGATAGCGACAGGCTGGGGAACAACTGCGCGGTGGCCACGCCCACATCGGCGGCGGCGGCCTGCACCACGGCATCGGCGACCAGCACGTCCGGGCGCGACGCCAGCAATTCCGACGGCACCACCACCGGCACCTGCGCCGGTACCGCCAACATGCTGAAAGCCAGGTCTTCCGGGGCCTGATCGGGGCTGCGGCCCAGCAGCACGGCCAGCGCATGGCGGGTCGCGTGCCATTGCGCGCGCAGGCCGGGCAGCGACGCCTCCATCGTGGCGGCGTCCTGGTCGGCGTCCAGCGCATCGTTCTGCGATGCCGATCCCAATTCATAGCGGCGCTGCGTATCGCGCGCCACCTGCCGCAGCAGCACCACCTGCTTTTCCGTCAGGGCCACGCGTTCGGCCAGCGACGCCGACGTGATGGCGCCGGTGACGATGTTGCCGGCCAGGGACCGGCGGGCGGACTCCAGCTGGAACGCCTGCTGTTCGACCTGCGCCGCCAGCGAGGCGTTGGCGAAGCGCGCGGCGCCGAACAGGTCCAGGTCGTAGGTGGCCTGGATCTGCCCGGTGAAGACGTTGTAGAGCGCCGTGGGCTCGGGCAGGTTCGGCATGGTCAGCGCGCGGTTGCGCTTGCCGTTGACACCCGCGTCCACGGACGGCAGCAAGGACGAATTGACCTGCGCGCGCAGTTGCTCGCGCGCGCCGGCCAGGTTGCGTTCCGCCGCGGCCAGGTTGGGGCTGTTGGCCAGGCCTTCTTCCACCAGCGCGTCCAACGCGCCGGAGCCATAGCGTTTCCACCATTCGGGCACGGGACGCGCGCCCGGCTCGAAACGTTGCGCTACGCCTTGCGCAGCGGCGCCGGCAGCGGGCGCGGGTTCCACGCCGTACTGCGCGGGCGACGCCACCGCGGGCGGCTTGCTGTCGGGGGCGAAGGCGCAGGCGCCCAGCACCAGGATCAGCGGCAGCGCCAGCGGCAGTCTGGCCAAACGGGGGGGAAGGGTCATCATCGTCAGGCTCCTCGTTGCAGCGTGTCGGCGGCGTTGGCGCCGGGCGGCACGCCTTCCGGTTCGTCGCGTTCGTCGTGGCGCACGCGGAACCAGGCCGCATACAGCGCGGGCAGGAAGAACAGCGTCAGCACGGTGGCGCTGGTGATGCCGCCCATCAACGCCGTCGCCATGGGGCCGAAGAAATTGCTGCGCAACAGCGGGATCAGGGCCAGCACCGCGGCCGCAGCCGTCAGCACAATGGGGCGGAAGCGCCGCACCGTGGCGCCGACGATCGCGTCCACGCGCTTGTGGCCGTTCAGGATGTCCTGCTCGATCTGGTCCACCAGGATCACGGAATTGCGCATGATGATGCCGAACATGGCGATCACGCCCAGCATGGCGACAAAGCCGAAGGGCTTGCCGAACAGCAGCAGCGCCGCGACCACGCCGATCAGCCCCAGGGGCGCCGTCAGCACCACCATCAACACCCGCGCGAAGCTTTGCAGCTGCACCATCAGCAGGGTCAGCACGGCCACCGCCATCAGCGGCATCTGCGCGTTGATGGACGACTGGCCCTTGCCGCTTTCCTCGACCGGGCCGCCCACTTCGATGCGGTAGCCAACCGGCAGCTCGGCGCGGATCGCGTCCAGCTTCTTGTCGATGGCGTGGGTGACGTCGATGCCCTGCGACCCGCTGGTCACGTCGGCCTGCACCGTGATGGTGGGCTGGCGGTCGCGTTCCCAGATGACGCCGTATTCCAGGTCGTAGCGCACCTGGCCCAGGCTGCCCAGCGGCACGGGGCCGTTGGGCGTGGGCATGGCCAGCGTGGCCAGGCGGGCGGGGTCGACGCGTTCGTCGCTTGGCGCGCGCAGGCTGACGGTGATCAGCTTGTCGCGTTCGCGGTATTGCGTCACGTTGTAGCCCGACAGGGTCATGGCCAGGAAGTCGGAGATGTCGCTGGAACTGATGCCCAGTTCGCGCGCCTTCTGCTGGTCGATCTCGAAGCGCACCGAACGTTCCGAGGGCTCGTCCCAATCGAACTGCACGTTCACCGAACGGCTATCGGCGCGGACTTCGGCGGCGACCTTCTCGGCTACGGCGCGCACATCGGGGATCTTGTCGCCGCTGACGCGGAACTGCACCTGGTAGCCCACGGGCGGCCCGTTTTCAAGCCGCGACAGGCGCGTGCGGATGGCGGGGAATTCCTCGCGCAGCATCGGCGCCAGCCATTGCGCCAGCTTTTCACGGTCTTCCACCGAATGGGCGGTGATGACCAGCTGGGCGAAGTTTGGCGTGGCCAGCTGCTGGTCCAGCGGCAGGTAGAAACGCGGCGCACCCGTGCCCACGAAACTGACCGAATGGTCGATCTCGGGCCGGCCGTCCAGCGCTTTTTCCAGGCGCTCCACCTGGCGCAGCGTGGCGGCGAACGACGCGCCTTCCTGCAGGCGCACGTCCACCAGCAGTTCGGTGCGGTCCGAGCTGGGGAAGAACTGCTGCGGCACCAGCTTGAAGCCCGCCATCGACACGACGAAGATCAGTACGGTGGCCGCCAGCACCCGATAGCGCCGGTCCACGCACCACGCCACCCAGCCGCGCAGACGCTGGTAGAAGCGGGTGTTGTAGATATCGTGTTCGTGGTCGTGCGGCAGATGCGCTTCACGCTTGCGTTCGGGCAACAGCCGGTAGCCCAGCAGCGGGATCAGCACCACGGCGGCGAACCACGACGTGATCAACGCGATGGCGGACACCTGGAAGATCGACCGCGTGTACTCGCCGGTGCTGGACTTGGCCAGCGCGATAGGCAGGAAGCCCGCCACCGTGACCAGCGTGCCGGTCAGCATGGGGAAGGCGGTGCTGGTGTAGGCGTATGCGGCGGCCCGGGCGCGGCTCCAGCCTTGCTCCAGCTTTACCGACATCATTTCGACGGCGATGATGGCGTCGTCCACCAGCAGGCCCAGCGCCAGCACCAGGGTGCCCAGCGATACCTTGTGCAGCCCGATGCCGAACACGTCCATGAACAGGGCCGTGACGGCCAGCACCACCGGGATCGAAATCACCACTACCATGCCCGTGCGCAGGCCCAGCGACACCAGGCTGACGATCAGCACAATGGCGACGGCTTCCGCGACGGAGCGCAGGAAGTCGTCGACGGAACGCGATACCGCCTGCGGCATGCTGGACACTTCGGTCAGCGTCAGGCCGGCCGGTAGTTCCGCCTTCAGCTTGTCAAAGGTCGTGCCCAGGGATTTGCCCAGGCGCACCACGTCCTGGCCGGGCTGCATGGTGATGCCGATGCCCAGCACGGGGTTGCCGGCCGCGCGCATCTGTTCGATGGGCGGGTCGTCGTAGCCGCGGTGGATCGTGGCGATGTCGCCCAGCCGGATCGATTTTCCGTTCACGCGGATCAGCGTGTCTGCCAGCGCGCGGCTATTCTCGAACTGGCCGGTGGGGCGCACGAAGATGCGGTCGTCGGCCGTCGTCAACGTGCCGGCGCCGGCCACCGCGTTCTGCGTATTGATCGCCTGGGCGATCTGCTGCGGCGACACGCCCAGACGGGACAACTGCGTGTTCGAAATTTCGATGTAGACGTGTTCGGGCTGGTCGGCGAAGTAGTCGACCTTGGCCACGCCCGGCACGCGCAGCAGCACCGTGCGCAGCTTGTCCGCATAGTCATGCAGCTGCGCGGGCGAGAAGCCGTCGCCGTGCAGGGTATAGATATTGGTGTAGACGTCGCCGAACTCGTCGTTGAAGAACGGGCCCTGCACGCCCTGGGGCAGCGTGGCCTGGATGTCGCCGACTTTCTTGCGTACCTGATACCACTGTTCGGCCACCGTGCTGGCGGGCGCCGAATCCTTCATGGTGTAGAAGATCAGCGATTCGCCGGGGCGCGAGTAGCTGCGCAGGAAGTCCGTGTTGGGGGTCTCCTGGAGCTTCTTGCCGATGCGGTCGGTGACCTGTTCCTGCACCTGCTGCGCGGTCGCACCCGGCCAAAGGGTCTTGATGACCATGACGCGGAAGGTGAAGGGCGGGTCTTCGGACTGCGCCAGCTTGGAATACGACAGCACGCCGAACAGCGTGACCAGCGCAATGATGAAGATCACCAGCGGCTGGTGGCGCAGCGCCCAGGCCGACAGGTTGAATTTGCCTTCTTCGTGGCTGTGGCCAGGTTCTCGATCCGGCGCGCTCATGACGCGAAGTCCTCGGGGTGCAGCGGCGGCACCGCGCGCACCTTTTCGCCGGCGGACACGGTGTGCACGCCTTGCCACACCAGGCGTTCGCCGGCCTGGACGCCGCCGGACAACGTGACGGAGCGCGCGTCGTAGCGCAGCACCTGCACGCGGCGCAGCTCCAGCGTGTCTTCCTGGGGCTTGACGACCCAGACCGCGGGTTCCTTGCCGTCATGGAACAGCGCGGTGGCCGGCACCGTGTAGGTCGCCTGGCCGTCCAGGCCGCGGTTGTCGAAGCTGATGTTGGCGGTCATGCCCAGCCGGACCTCCGGCGAGGGTGACTCCAGCGTGAGCTTGACGCGGTAGGTGCGGCTTTGGGGATCGGCCGCGGGCGCGATTTCGCGCAGCACGGCGGTAAAGGTCTTGCCCGGCAGCGGGCCCAGCGTGACGCTGGCGCGCTGGCCCACGGTCAGCCCCGCCAGCACGCTTTCGGGCACGTCGCAGATGGCGTCGATGTCGCCGGACCATGCCAATTGGTAGACGGGCGTGCCTGCCGCCACGTTCTGGCCGGTGTCGGCCTGTTCCGCGGTGATGACGCCCGCGTGGTCGGCTTGCAGAGTGGTGTATTTCAACTGGTCGGCCGACAGCGCCGCCTGCTGCGCGGCCTGGTCCCGCGAGGCCAGCGCCGAGGCGTAGGCGTTGCGGGTCTGTTCAAGCTGGTTCGCCGCGATCAGGTTTTCGCGCGCTTGGGCGCGGTCGCGGTCCAATTGCTGGCGCGCATAGTCCAGCTGATGCTGGGCCGCCGACAACTGGGCCTTCGCGGCGGCCGCGTTCTTGGTCGCGTCGGCCGGGTCCAGCTTGGCCACGACCTGGCCCGGGGTGACGCTGTCGCCCAGCCTCACTTGGCGTTCGATGATCTTGCCGCCCACGCGGAACGACAACGGCGTGCTGTAGCGGGCCTGCACCTCGCCCGGCAGGGTCCAGGCCGGCAGGCGTTCGTCGGCCTGGGCCGGCATGGCCACCACCGGGCGCGGCGCGGGGGCGGGCGCGTCTTTGCGGCCGCAGCCCGACAGGGCCACGGCCAGCGCCAGGGCGGCCGGCAAGGCTAGCCGGCGCGTCCAGCGGCGGGGAGTGGAAGAGGGCAATGCCGCGGCGGCGGCAAGGTCGTGCGCGGCGGGATGCGCGCAAGGGCCTGGACAATTCACGAAACACCTCGCGGCGCGGAAAGGGGCAAAAGAGGGGCGAGTCAGACTCGATACGGCCTGGATTCTAATCCAACTATGAATTCAGATACAACATTGTATTTGGAATGATGGCCAGTGCTAAACTCGCGCCATGTCAAAAATCCGCCTTACCCGCGAGCAAAGCCGAGACCAGACGCGCCAGCGCCTGTTCGACGCCGCGCAATCGGTTTTTCTCAGCAAGGGCTTTGTGGCCGCCAGCGTCGAAGACATCGCCGAATTGGCGGGGTACACGCGCGGGGCCTTCTATTCCAATTTCGGCAGCAAGTCAGAACTGTTCCTGCAGCTGCTCCGGCGCGACCACGAAAAAGTGATGGCCGACATGCGCGCCATCTTCGAAGACGGCGAATCGCGTCCGCAAATGGAGGCGCGCGTGCTGGAGTACTACAGCACGCACTACCGCGAAAACGATTGCTTCCTGCTCTGGATGGAAGGCAAGCTGCAGGCCGCGCGCGACCCGGAGTTCCGGGTCGGTTTCACGGACTGCCTGCGCGAACTGCGCGCCGCCACCACGGAATACGTCCGCCAGTTTTCCGCCCACGTGGGCACGCCGCTGCCGATGCCGGCCGAGCAGCTGGCCGTGGGCTTGCTGGCCCTGTCGGACGGCATGCAGTTCAGCTACGCCTTCGATCCGCAGGGCGTCACGCTGGAAATGACCGAAGCCGTGCTGGCGGGATTCTTCCGCCGCGTGGTGTTCGGCGACGCGCCGCCCAATTAGCCTAGTAGTTCCGAAATCTCGATCAGATTCAGGTCCGGATCGCGCAGATACACTGACCGGATCTTGCCGGTGGCGCCGGTGCGCGGCACCGGGCCTTCGATGATCGTGGCGCCTGCCTCGTTCAACCGGGCGATCACCTCGTCCAGGGGCCGGTCGGCGATAAAGCAAAGGTCCAGTGCGCCCGGCACCGGCAAGTGCGCCTTGGGTTCGAACTCGTGGCCGCGCACATGCAGGTTGATCTTCTGGTTGCCGAATCGCAACGCCTGGCGGCCCGCGCCGAAGGTTTCCAGGCGCATGCCCAGGATGCGGGTGTAGAAGTCCACTGTGGCGTCGGGGTCGGTGCAGGTCAGGACCAGATGGTCAAGATGATCGATCATGCGCTTCTCCGTGATTTCAGATTGTCAGCCCTACGCTGGGCGTGATAGTAATACCTGCGGCGTGCAGCCAGACTGAGGGGGCCTGCGCCGGTTTTTCCAACCCTCGGGCGAAAGGAGCGGCAGCATGACTTCAGAAACCCGACCATCCACGATCAATCGGCCCGTGTTCTTCCCGGCCGCCATCTTCACGCTGCTGCTGGTGGGATTCGCGATCTTCGCGCCGAAGTCGGCGCAAAGCCTCTTCGAATCGGTGCAAGGCTGGATCCTGGGCAACGCCAGCTGGTTCTACATCCTGGTCGTTGCGATCATCCTGCTGGCCGTGGTGTTCCTGGCCGTCAGCCGGTACGGCGACATCAAGCTGGGGCCGGACCACAGCGAACCGGACTACCGCAATTTCACCTGGTTCGCGATGCTGTTTTCCGCGGGCATGGGCATCGGCCTGATGTTCTTCGGCGTGGCCGAACCGGTGATGCACTTCATGTCGCCGCCGGTGGGCGAGGGCGCGACGGCGATCGCCGCGCGCGAAGCCATGAAGATCACGTTCTTCCATTGGGGCCTGCACGCCTGGGCCATCTACGCGGTGGTGGCGCTGATCCTGGCGTTCTTCAGTTATCGCCACGGACTGCCGCTGACGCTGCGTTCCGCGCTGTATCCGCTGATCGGCAACCGCATCCACGGGCCGATCGGCCATGCCGTCGACATCTTCGCCATCATCGGCACGGTGCTGGGCGTGGCGACGTCGCTGGGGCTGGGCGTGGCGCAGATCAACAGCGGGCTGAACCACCTGTTCGGCGTTCCGGTGGGCGTGACCACGCAGATCATCCTGATCGTCATCACCTGCGGGCTGGCCACGATCTCGGTCGCAAGCGGCCTGGACAAGGGCGTCCGCATCCTGTCCGAGACCAATCTGGTGCTGGCGGGGGTGCTGCTGCTGTTCGTGCTGATCGTCGGGCCCACCGTGTTCCTGTTCCAGACGTTCGTGCAGAACACCGGTGCCTACCTGTCCGACATCGTCAACAAGACCTTCAACCTCTACGCCTACGAGCCCACCGACTGGATCGGCGGCTGGACGCTGTTCTATTGGGGCTGGTGGATCGCGTGGTCGCCGTTCGTGGGCCTCTTCATCGCGCGCATCTCGCGCGGCCGCACCATCCGCGAATTCGTGACCGGCGTGCTGCTGGTGCCGGCCGGCTTCACCCTGTTCTGGATGACGGTGTTCGGTGACACGGCCATCCACATGATCCTGGTGGACAAGGTGCAGGGCTTCGCGGAAGTGGTGGAAGCCGATTCATCGCTGGCCCTGTTCGCCTTTCTTGAACACTTGCCCTGGAGCGGGGTCCTGTCGATCGTCGCCATCGTGATGGTGGCGGTGTTCTTCGTCACCTCGGCCGACTCGGGGGCGCTGGTGGTGGACTTGCTGGCGTCCGGCGGGTCGGACCGCACGCCGGTGTGGCAGCGCATCTTCTGGTCGCTGCTGATGGGGGCGGTGGCGATCGCGCTGCTGTTGGCGGACGGCCTGACCGCGTTGCAGACGGCCACGATCGCAAGCGCCTTGCCGTTCTCCGTCATCCTGCTGCTGTCGCTGTGGGGGCTGTTCAAGGCGCTGAAGCTGGACGCGACCAAGCGCGGCATCCGGTACCAGTCGCTGACCTTGTCGCGCCCGGCGCGCGGCGGGCAGTCCTGGGAACGCCGCCTGCGCAACATGGTCATGATGCCGCGCCGCGCCCACGTGCAGCGCTTCATCAGCGACGTCGTGCGCCCGGCGCTGGAAGACGTGGCCGACGAACTGCGCAAGCAGGGCTATGCCGTCGAGGTCCGGGAAAACGAGAGCGACGGCAGCGCCGTCCTCGAGGTATCCCATGGCGAGCACCTGGATTTCTCGTATGCCGTGCAGCCCGAGGCCTTCGTGCGCCCCAGCCTGACGCCGGACGAGGCCGCCGACGAGGAAGAGCGCAAATACTTCCGCGCCGAAGTCCACCTGCGCGAAGGCGGGCAGGACTACGACATCATGGGCTGGAGCCGGGACGCCGTCATCGGCGACATCCTGGACCAATACGAGCGCCATCGCCACTACCTGCACATGGTACGGACCTAGCAGCGGGCACGCCGCTTCGCATCGAAACCGCCGGGCGCGTCCGGCGGTTTTTTTTCGCCCATAGGCAGCCGCTATGCCGGTCATTGCTTTAGCCGCTTTGACGGATTCGCCGGAATCATAGATTATCCAAGTATATTCTTGGATAAATAGAGAGCAAATCATGAAGGCGAAATCAGGGGCATGGGCGGCGGGCATCGTCGTGCTGGCGGTGGTGGCGGGAGGTGGGCTGGTCTGGAAGTTCAGCGGGCCGTCGCAAAAGGGCGGTTGGGCGATGCCGCCGGCCAAGGTGGCGGTGGCGCCCGCGGTGCGGGCGGACTTCCCGGTGGCGCTGACCGGCATCGGATCCCTGGAGGCCACGCGCCAGGTGCAGGTGCCGGCCGAAGTGGACGGCCGTGTCACGCAGATCCTGTTCACGGCCGGGCAGCGCGTAGCGGCCGGCCAACTGCTGGTGCAGATGAACGACGCGCCGGAACAAGGCGAACTGGCCCGCCTGCAAGCCCAGGCGCGCAATGCGCGGACGCTGCTGGAACGCACGCGCCGCCTGTTGCCGCAGCAGGCCGCCACGCGCGAACAGCTGGACCAGGCGCAGGCCGACTATGACCAGGCCGCCGCCGACATCAAGCGGGTGCAGGCGGTGATCGAGCAAAAGCGTGTCAAGGCGCCGTTCGACGGCGTGCTGGGCGTGCGCCGCGTCAATCTGGGCCAGTTCGCCAAGGCGGGCGACGCGCTGGTGTCGTTGACCGACGCGACCACGCTGTACGCCAACATCACCTTGCCCGAGCAGGCGCTGGGCGCGTTGCGCGCCGGCCAGCCTGTCACCGTGACAGTGGACGCCCATGCCGGGCGCGAGTTCGCCGGCCAGGTCACCACGGTCGAGCCCCAGGTGGACCCGGGGTCGCGCATCGTGCGGGTGCAGGCCACGTTGCCCAATGCCGACGGCGCCCTGGCCGCCGGCATGTTCGCGCACGGCCGCATCGGCCTGCCCGACCGGCCCGGCGTGATCACCGTGCCGGAAACTGCGGTCAGCTACAGCGCCTATGGCGACTCCGTCTATGTCCTGACGCCGCCTGCGGCGGACCAGCAGGGCGCGGCCCCCACCGTGCGGCAAGCCTATGTGAAGACGGCCGAGCGCGCGCGCGGCCGGGTCGTCGTGACGGAAGGCCTGGACGCCGGCGACCAGGTCGTGACGTCCGGCCAGTTGCGCCTGCACAACGGCGCGGCGGTCGACATCATCGCCACCGACACCGTGGCGCTGGATGACGCGCGGCAAGCCGTGGCGCGGGCCAAGTAACGGGAAGGAGGCAATCATGAGATTCACCGACCTTTTCGTCCGCCGGCCCGTGCTGGCCCTGGTGGTCAGCACGCTGATCCTGTTGTTGGGCATCAAGGCGCTGAGTGGCCTGCCCGTGCGGCAGTACCCGCTGACCGAAAGCACCACCATCACCATCACCACCCAGTATCCAGGCGCGTCACCCGACCTGATGCAGGGCTTCGTCACGCAGCCCATCGCGCAATCGGTGGCCACGGTGGAAGGCATCGACTACCTGTCGTCCTCATCCACGCAGGGCCGCAGCGTCATTACGGTCCGGATGAAGCTGAACGCCGACTCCAACAAGGCCATGACCGAGGTCATGGCCAAGGTCAACGAGGTCAAGTACCGCTTGCCGCAAGACGTGTACGACCCCGTGCTGGTCAAGTCCGCGGGCGAGGCGACGGCCGTGGCCTACGTGGGATTCTCCAGCACCACCCTGTCGTTGGCGGCGCTGACCGACTACCTGTCGCGGGTGGTCCAGCCGCAGCTGTCTTCGATCGACGGCGTGGCAAGCGTCGAGCTCTACGGCGGCCAGAAGCTGGCCATGCGCGTCTGGCTGGACCCCAACCGGATGGCCGCGCGCGGCATTTCCGCTGGCGAACTGGCCCAGGCGCTGCGCGATAACAACGTGCAGGCCGCGCCGGGCCAGGCCAAGGGGCTGTACGTGGTGTCCAACATCCAGGTCAATACCGATCTTGTGAACGTGGCCGAATTCCGCGACCTGGTGGTCAAGCGCGACGGCGACGCCATCGTGCGGCTGGGCGATGTCGCCACCGTGGAACTGGGCGCGGCGTCCACCGATTCCAGCGGCCTGATGGACGGCGAACCGGCCGTGTACTTCGGCCTGAACGCTACGCCGGTCGGCAACCCGCTCGTCATCGTCAAGCGGCTGAACGAGCTGTTGCCCAACATCAAGCAGAACCTGCCGCCGGGCACCAGCGTGCAGGTGCCGTTCGAGCTGGCCCGCTTCATCAGCGCGTCCATCGACGGCGTGATGCACACGCTGCTGGAAGCGGTCGCCATCGTGGTGGCGGTGATCTTCCTGTGCCTGGGATCGCTGCGCGCCGTGCTGATTCCGGTCATTACCATCCCGCTGTCCATGCTGGGCGGGGCGGCCATCATGGCGCTGTTCGGCTTCAGCGTGAACCTGCTGACCTTGCTGGCGATGGTGCTGGCCATCGGCCTGGTGGTGGACGACGCGATCGTGGTGGTGGAGAACGTGCATCGCCATATCGAAGAGGGCAAGTCGCCCGTGCGGGCGGCGCTGATCGGCGCGCGCGAAGTGGCGGGGCCGGTCATCGCCATGACGATCACGCTGGCGGCCGTCTATGCGCCCATCGGGCTGATGGGCGGGTTGACGGGGTCGCTGTTCAAGGAATTCGCCTTCACGCTGGCGGGGGCGGTCGTCGTGTCGGGCGTGATCGCGCTGACGCTGTCGCCGGTGATGAGCTCTTTCCTGTTGAACCGCCGCGTGTCGGAGGGCTGGATGGCGCAGCGCGCCGAGCGCTTTTTCGCACGGCTGGGCGAAGCCTATGGCCGGGTGCTGGACGTGTCCCTGCATCACCGCTGGGTGACCGGGCTGATCGCGACGGGGGTGCTGGTCAGCCTGCCGTTCCTGTACAACGCGGCGCAGCGCGAACTGGCGCCGGTCGAAGACCAGTCCACCGTGCTGACGGCGATCAAGTCCCCGCAACAGGCCAATATCGATTACGTGGAGAAGTTCGGCAAGAAGTGGGACGACGTCATGAAGACCTTGCCGGAACAGAAAGGGCGCTGGCTGATCAACGGATCGGACGGGGTCTCCAACAGCATCGGCGGCGTGGACTTCGTGGACTGGGATGCCCGCACGCGCTCGGCCGACGCCATCCAGGCCGACATGCAGTCGATGGCCAACCAGGTCGAAGGCAGCAACATCTTCGCCTTCCAGCTGCCGTCGCTGCCGGGTTCCACGGGCGGCTTGCCCGTGCAGATGGTGCTGATGAGCGCGGCCGACTACCCGGTGGTCTACGAATCCATGGAAAGCCTGAAGAAGGCGGCGCGCGAAAGCGGCCTGTTCATGGTCGTGGACAGCGATCTGGACTACAACAATCCGGTGGTGCAGCTGAAGGTGGACCGCGCCAAGGCCAACAGCCTGGGCGTCACCATGAAGGCCATCGGCGACACGCTGGCCGTGCTGGTGGGCGAGAACTACGTCAACCGCTTCGGCATGGACGGCAGGTCCTATGACGTGATTCCGCAGAGCCTGCGCGAACAGCGCATCTCGCCCGCGTCGCTGGCGCAGTTCCACGTCAAGAGCGCCAGCGGCGCGCAGGTGCCGCTGTCCAACCTGGTGACGGTGTCCATGGGGGTCGAACCCAATTCGCTGACGCAGTTCAACCAGCTGAACGCCGCCACCTTCCAGGCCATCCCGATGCCGGGTGTCACGATGGGCGACGCGGTGCAGTTCCTGACGCGGCAGGCCCAGCAACTGCCCGCAGGCTTCAGCTACGACTGGCAGTCGGACGCGCGCCAGTTCAGCCAGGAAGGCTCGGCGCTGATGATCACCTTCATCTTCGCCATCATCGTCATCTACCTGGTGCTGGCCGCGCAGTACGAAAGCCTGCGCGACCCGTTCATCATCCTGGTCAGCGTGCCCATGTCGATCTGCGGCGCCCTGATCCCGCTGGCGCTGGGCATGGCCACCGTCAACATCTATACCCAGATCGGCCTGGTGACGCTGATCGGCCTGATCAGCAAGCACGGCATCCTGATGGTGGAGTTCGCCAACGAGATGCAGGTCAGCCACGGGCTGGACCGGCGTGCCGCGATGGAGCAGGCCGCCCGCATCCGCCTGCGCCCCATCCTGATGACGACGGCGGCGATGGTGATGGGGCTGATCCCGCTGCTGTTCGCCTCGGGCGCGGGCGCGCACAGCCGCTACAGCCTGGGTCTTGTCATCGTGGTGGGCCTGCTGGTGGGCACGCTGTTCACGCTGTTCGTGCTGCCGACCGTCTACACCGTTTTCGCGCGCGACCACCGCGCGGCCAACGATACGCCGCGCGCCCGCGAACTGGCGGCGGCGCAGGCCGCCGACGCCGGCACCCCCGCGGCCGTCGCGCATTAAGGAACCGATCATGAACCCTTCCCTTCATTCCCAGCGCCTGCGCCGCGGCCTCGCCGTGCTGCTGGCCGCCCTGGCCACCGCCGGTTGCGCCGTCGGGCCGGACTACCAAAAGCCGCAGGCCGCGCCCGTGGCCTTGGACAGCCCGGAGCAGGCGCTGTTTTCCACGGACCCATTGCAGCAGGACTGGTGGCGGCAATTGCAGGATCCGCAACTGGACCGGTTGATCGGCCTGGCGCTGTCCCGCAATCACGATATCCGCATCGCCCAGGCGCGGCTGGCCGAGTCCCGCGCGGTGCTGGACGAAAAAGAACTGGACCAGCTGCCCGCCGTGACGCTGGACGGCCGCTACGAGCGCAGCCTGTCGCAAGCCAATGCCGGCGCGGCCGGGCAGCGCAATCTGGCTCAAAGCTACCGGGCCGGCTTCGACGCCACCTGGGAGCTGGACCTGTTCGGCCGCCTGCGCCGGACGGCCGAGGGGGCGGCGGCGCGCAGCGAGGCCCAGGCGGCGGACCTGGCCCAGGCCCGCATCGTGGTCGCCGCCGAGGTGGCGCGCAACTACTTCGAACTGCGCGGCGCGGAACAGCGGCTGGGCGTGGCGCGCGCCAATCTGGACAGCCAGCGCGACAGCCTGCGCGTGACCCAGGCCATGGTCTCGGCCGGCCGCGGCGACGAGGGCGATCTGGCCAGCGCGCGGGCCGAACTGGAAACCGTGCAGGCCAGCGTGCCCGTGCAGGAAACGGCAAGACGGCTGGCGCGGTACCGCATCGCGGTGCTGGCCGGGCTGCGGCCCGTGGAATTGGGCGAACTCGACGCGGGCCAGCCGCTGGCGCCGTTGACCGCGCGCCTGCCGATCGGCGACGTGGGCGCCTTGCTGGCGCGCCGCCCCGACATCCTGGCGGCCGAACGCAACATGGCCGCCGCCAATGCGGACGTGGGCGTGGCGACCGCCGAACTTTATCCCCGGTTCGATCTGGGCGGTTTCCTGGGCTTTGTCGCGCTGCGCGGAGCGGATTTCGGTTCGTCGTCCAGCCGCGCGTTCAGCGTGGCGTCGGGCGTGAACTGGCCGGCCTTGCACCTGCCGACGGCGCTGGCCAGAAAGCGCGGGGCCGTGGCCAGGTCCGAGGGCGAAGTGGCGCGTTACGAGCAGACCGTGCTGCGGGCGGTGGAAGAGCTGGAAGCCGCGCTGACCGAATTCGGCCAGACGCAGCAGCGTCTGGGTAACCTGGCCCAAGCCGCCGCGCACAGTCGCCGGGCGGCCGATCTGGCGCAGTTGCGCTACCGGGAAGGCAGCACCCCGTATTTGACGGTGCTGGACGCGCAGCGTACGCTTTTGCGCGCCCAGGATGCCGTGGCGGTAGCCGAAACCGAGTCCTATACCCGCCTCATCGCGCTTTACAAGGCGCTGGGCGGGGGCTGGGAGGCCGGACCGGAAGTTGGACCCGAAGCCCCGGCCGCCGGCTGACCGCCGCTCCGGTTCGTGGCACCATAGGAAAAATCCTAAGAGTCTTGTTATTCCCATGCCCGACAGCCAGTCCCAACCCATCGCCTGGACGCCGCATCAACCAGCGGACCGCGTGCTCATGACATTGAAGACGCGCGGCCCGCAATCCATCGCGGTCATCGCGAAAGCCATGGACGTGACGGCCGAAGCGGTGCGCCAGCAGATGACGCGGCTGCATGCGGACGGGCTGGTCGATTCCGAAAGCCATAGCGCGGGGCGCGGCCGGCCCACGCAGATCTGGCATCTGACGGAAGCCGGCCACGGCCGCTTCCCGGACACGCACGCGGAAATGACGGTGCAGATGATCGGGGCGGTGCGCCAGGTGTTCGGCGACGAAGGCGTGGAAAAGCTGATCCAGGTGCGCGAAACCGCCATGCTGAACAGCTACCACCAGGCCATGCTGGGCGCCAAAGACCTGGCCGGCCGGCTGGAACGGCTGGTGCAGGTGCGTTCGTCGGAAGGCTATATGGCCGAACTGCGCAAGGACGGCGCGGACTATCTGTTCATTGAGAACCACTGTCCGATCTGCTCGGCGGCCAAGGCCTGTATGGGTTTCTGCCGCAGCGAACTGGAGCTGTTCCGCCAAGTGCTGGGCACGGACGTGCACGTCGATCGGGAAGAGCACATCCTGGCCGGCGCGCGCCGCTGCGCGTATCGCGTCAGCGCGCGGGGGTAGGGTTCCCGGTCAAACTCCGGCTAAGACGGCGTATCCCACCCGCCCAGCGCCTTGTACAGTTCCACCGCGTTGACCAGCCGGCGTTGCTGCAGCCGGATGTACTCCTGTTCGGATTCGAACAGGCTGCGCTGGGCTTCCAGCATCTCCAGATAACCGGCCACGCCGCGGTCGTAGCGCCGTTCGGCCAGCCGCTGGCGGTCGCGGTCGGCGTCGCGCACCTTGCGCTGGGCGTCGATCTGCGCGCGCAGGGTGTCGCGCGCGGACAGCGCGTCGGCCACCTCGCGGAAGGCCAGCTGGATGCTGCCTTCATATTGCGCCACCGCGATGTCCTTGCGGGTTTCAGCCAGCGACAGGTTGGCGCGGTTGCGGCCCGCGTTGAAGATGGGCAGCGTCAGCGTGGGCGCGAACACCCAGTTGCCCGTGCCCGATCCGAACAGGTCCGAGAAGCTGCCGGCGGTGGTGCCGATGTCGGTCGTCAACTGCACCGACGGGAAGAACGCCGCCCGCGCGGCGCCGATGTCGGCATTGGCGGCCCGCAGCGTATTTTCGGCCTGGCGCAGGTCGGGGCGGCGCGTCAGCAGCGTCGACGGCAGGCCGGCCGCCAGCGGCGTCAGGCTCTGGTTTTCCAGCGAGACCGCGTCGGTGCCGGCGGGTAGCGTGAAGTCGCCCGCCAGCAGACCCAGCGCATGGACGGCTTGCCGGTATTCGCGGCTGAGTTCGGCATGCGTGGCACGCGACGATTCCACCAGCATCTGCGCGGTGCGCAGCCCGATCGCGGTTTCCAGCCCCGCGTCGTAGCGGCGCTGCGTGATCTTCAGCGTCGCTTCGCGCAGCGCCAGCGTGCTGTCGGTCAGGCGCAGCTGTTCGGCCAGCGAACGCTGGTTGAACACCGCCGTGGCGGTCTCCGCCACCAGCGACAAGGTGGCGGCGCGGTGCGCCTCTTCGGTGGCCAGATAGCGTTCCAGCGCCGCGTCGCTCAAGCTTTTCACGCGGCCGAAAAAGTCCAATTCAAACGCGGTGATGCCGACGGCCGCGCGGTAGCGGTTCGCCACGGGCAGCGGGCCCTGCCCGGGCTCGACGCTGCGGCCCCGGCTGAATTCGCCACGGCCGTCCAGGGCCGGCAGGCGGTCGGCCTGCTGCACGCCGTATAGCGCGCGTGCTTCCTGGATGCGCAAGGCCGCGACGCGCAGGTTGCGGTTATTCCACAACGCGGCCTCGATCCACGCTTGCAGCGCCGGGTCGTCGAAGTAGGCGCGCCAGTCTTGCGGCATGGCGGCCTGCCCGTCCCGGGCGGGCGTGTCGTAGGCCTCGGGGATGGGCGCGGCAGGGCGTTCATGGACGGGCGCCAGCGAGCAGCCCGCCAGCATTGCCGCCAACAGGGGCATGGCCATGGCTTTCATGGCGTGGTCTCCACAGGGTCGCGGCCGGTTGGGCGCGCGGGGCGGGCACGCCCGCCGAACAGGCGGCCCACGATCAGGAAAAACAGCGGCACCAGGAAAATCGCCAGCGCCGTCGCGGTGATGATGCCGCCCAGCACGCCGGTGCCGATCGCCGCCTGCGCGCCCGAGGCCGCGCCGGTGGCCAGCGCCAGCGGCAGCACGCCCACGCCGAAGGCCAGCGAGGTCATCACGATGGGCCGCAGCCGCAGCCGCGCGGCTTCCAGCGTGGCGGACACAAGGCCCTGGCCGTCGCGCACGAGGTCCTTGGCCACCTCCACGATCAGGATGGCGTTCTTGGCCGACAAGCCGATGGTGGCGATCAGGCCCACCTTGAAGTAGATGTCGTTGGGCATGCCGCGCAAGGTCACCCCGAGCACGGCGCCGATCACGCCCAGCGGCACTACCAGGATCACGGCCAGCGGGATGGACCAGCTTTCATACAGCGCGGCCAGCGCCAGGAACACGATCAGCACCGACAAGGCGAAGAGCGCGGCCGCCTGGTTGCCGGACAGGCGTTCCTCATACGACTGGCCCGACCAGTCGAAGCCGATGCCGCGCGGCAATCCGGCGGCCAGTTCCTCCATGGCGCGCATGGCTTCGCCGCTGCTGTGCCCCTTTGCCGCCGACCCGTTGATCGTGAACGTGGGAAAGCCGTTGTAGCGGCTGAGCTGCGGCGGGCCCATCGTCCAGGTCAACGTGGTGAACGCCGAAATCGGCACCATCTGGCCTTGCACGTTGCGCACATGCAGGCGGGACACGTCGTCCACGTCGACGCGGCTCTTGCCGTCGGCCTGCACCGTCACGCGGCGCACCTGGCCGTTGTGCATGAAGTCGCCGATATAGTCCGACCCGTACATCACGGCCAGCGCCGTATTGATTTCGTCCATCGTCACGCCCATCGCCTGCGCCTTGTCGCGGTCGATGTCCAGCCGCAGCTGCGGCGCCTCTTCCTGGCCGGCGAACACCACTTCGCTCAGCGCCGGATGCTCGGCGGCGGCCTCCAGCAATTGCTGGCGCGCCCGCGTCAGGGCCTGATAGCCCAGGCCCGCGCGGTCTTGCAGCCGGAAATCGAAGCCCGAGGTGGAACCCAGGTCCGGAAGCGGCGGCGAATTCAGCGCAAGCACGGTGGCGTTCTTGCGGTCGGCAAAGGCTTCGTTGATGCGCTCGACGACGGCGTCCACATGCTTGGTGGCGCCGCGCCGTTCCTTCCAGTCCTTCAGCGTCACGAAGAACATGGCCGAATTCGGCCCGCTGCCGTACAGGCTGAAGCCATTGACCGAATACACGAATTCGACCGGCTCGTTCTCCAGCATGTAGCGTTCGACGTCCTTCACCAGCGCCATCGTGTCGCTTTGAGGCGTGCCTTGCGGCAGGATGACCATGGCCATGAAACTGCCCTGGTCTTCATCGGGCAGGAACGAAGAGGGCAGCCGGATGAACAGGAAGGCCACCGCGGCGATGACGGCCAGATAGGCCAGCCCGAAGCGTACGGGCCGGGCCAGCACGCCCGCCACGCGGGCCGTGTAGCGGTCGGTCAGGCGCGCGAAGGCACGGTTGAACCAGCCGAAGAAGCCGCGCTTTTCGTGATGGCCGGCCGGCACGGGCTTGAGCAGGGTGGCGCACAGCGCGGGCGTCAGCGACAGCGCCAGGAAGGCCGAGAACGCGATCGATACGGCCAGCGTCACCGCGAACTGGCGGTAGATGTTGCCGACCGCGCCGTCGAAGAAGGCCATCGGTACGAATACCGACACCAGCACGACGGTGATGCCCATGATGGCGCCGCTGATCTGGCGCATGGCGCGCACGGTGGCGTCGTGCGCCGTCAGGCCTTCCTCGGCCATGATGCGTTCCACGTTCTCGACCACCACGATCGCGTCGTCCACCAGGATGCCGATGGCCAGCACCATGCCGAACATGGTCAGCACGTTGATGGAGAAGCCCAGCGCCAGCATCACGCCCAGCGTGCCCAGCAGCGCCACCGGCACCACCAGCGTCGGGATGAGCGTGGCGCGGAAGTTCTGCATGAACAGGTACATCACGCAGAACACCAGGGCCACCGCTTCCAGCAGCGTCATCAGCACTTTCTGGATCGATATCTCGACGAAGGTGGACGTCTCGTAAGGCAGGTCATACGTGACGCCGGGCGGGAAGTACTGCGCCAGTTCGTCCATGGTGGCGCGGATGCGGCGCGTGGTCTCCACGGCGTTCGATCCTGGCGCCAGCTTGATGCCCAGCCCGGTTCCGGTCATGCCGTTTACACGCGACAAGTACATGTAGTCGGTGCCGCCCAGCTCTACGCGCGCCACGTCCTTCAAGCGCAGCGTGGCGCCGCCCGGCTGCGCGCGCAGCGGGATGTTGGCGAATTGCTCGGGCGTGTGCAGGGATTCCCCGGCCACGATGCTGGCGTTCAGCGGCGCATTTTTCGGCACGGCCTGGTTGCCCAGTTCGCCGATGGTGATGCGCGCGTTGTGGTCGCGCACGGCGCGCGAGATATCGCCGGGCGTCAGCGACAGGGCCGTCAGCTTGGCGGGATCGGGCCAGATGCGCATTGCCGCTTCCGCGCCGAAAGACTGCACCTTGCCCACGCCTTCCACGCGGCGCAGCGCCTGCAGCACATTGGAGGCCGCCAGTTCGCCCAGCTGGATGTCGTCCAGGCGCCCGTCGGACTTCAAGGACACCACCAGCTGGATGTTGTCGGCCGCCTTTTCCACGCGCACGCCGTCGCGCCGCACCGACTCGGGCAGGCGCGGCTCGACCGCCTTCAGGCGGTTCTGCACTTCCACGGCGGCGATGTCCGGGTCGGTGCCCTGCTTGAACGTCAGATTGATGCTGGCCCAGCCGGTGGAGTCGCTGGTGGACGAGGTGTACATCAGGCCGGGCGCGCCGTTCATCTCGCGCTCGATGATGGCGGTGACGGCCTCTTCGACCACCTGGGCGGATGCGCCGGGGTAGCTGGCGCCGATGTTGACGACGGGCGGAGCGATGTCCGGGTATTGCGCAACCGGCAGCGCGCGGATCGACAGGATGCCGGTCAGCATGATCAGCAACGAGATCACCCACGCGAAGACGGGGCGATCGATAAAGAAACGCGCCATGGCTTATCCCTTCTTGCCCTCGGTGGCGGCTTGCGCGCCGGGGGCCGGTTTTTCAATGGGCTTGATCTTCTGGCCGGCGGCCAGTTGGGCGGCGTTCTCCACGACGATGCGTTCGCCGCCAGTCAGGCCTTGCGTGACGATCCAGTTCGGCCCTTGCAGCCGGTGCGCGGCGACGGGAACGCGGCGCAGCTCGCCGGTCTCGTCGGCCGCCAGCAGGTGCGCGCCCTCGGCGGTGCGCAGCAGCGCGTCGCGCGGCACCAGATAGGCGTCGCGGTTGATCGCCTGTTCCAGCCGCACGCGCACGTACATGCCCGGCAGCAAGTCGCGGCCCGGGTTGCCGAACAGCGCCCGCATCGTCACGTTGTCGGTGCCGGGGTCGACCGCCAGGTCCGCGAACGAAAGTGTTCCGCCCTGCGCGTATTCGGACCCGTCCGGCAGCACCAGGCGCACCCGGACCTGATCCGGCGCCACGCCTTGCAACGCGCCGGCGCGGATCTGCTTCTGCAGTTGCATCACCTCGGCGGCGGGCTGGGCGAAGTTCACGTAGATGGGGTCGAGCTGCTGCACGACCGTCAACGGCGTGGCCTGGCCTTCGCCCACCAGCGCACCCTCGGTGACCAGCGCGCGCCGGGCACGGCCGTCGATGGGCGAGGTGACGCGCGCATACCCCAGGCGCAGCTTGGCGCTTTGCAGGTTGGCACGCGCCAGCGCGACCTGCGCGCGCGCCTGGCGTTCGTCGGCCACGCTTTCGGCATGGTCGCGTTCGCTGATGGCGCGGTCGCCGACCAGGTCGGCATACCGGCGCAGCTTGTCGGCGGCGGCCGACAGGCTGGCCTGGGCGCGCGCCAGGTTGGCGGCCTCGGAGTCGTACGCGGCCTGCAGGGGCGCCGGATCGATCTGGAACAGCGCGGCGCCACGGACCACGTCCTGGCCCTCTTCATACAGGCGTTCGGTGACGATGCCGGCCACCCGGGCGCGCACTTCTGCCTCGCGATAGGGCTCCAGCCGGCCGGGCAGGTCGGTGGTGACGGCGATGGGCGTGGCCCGGGCAATGATGACGCCGATTTCGGCGGGCGCCTTGGCGTCTTCTTCCGGCGCTTGCTTCGAGCAAGCGGTAATAAGAACCAATACGGATAGAAAGGCGAGCTTTTTGTAGGGGACTCGTTGCTTCATTTTTGATTGTTGTTGTGGTGTGCCCGTGGGAAGGGCGGGGGTGATGCCAGGCCGGGAATGCGCGGGTTTTCCCGGTGGGAGGCGAGTCTATCATTTAATCCGTCATGCTTGATTGATTATCTTGTTCGAAAGTATGCTGGCGGCTGCACACTTCTTAACAGTGTGGAAATGGCGGCTCCCGTCCCGGTGAGCCGCCGTTTGTTTTTCCGCGCCTTCCCTCAACCTTTTTCATGGAGATTTCCTGCATGGCCCGCAAGACGAAAGAAGAGTCCCAACGCACCCGCGACCGCATCCTGGATGCGGCAGAGCACGTGTTCCTGTCCAAAGGGGTGGCCAGCACCACCATGAGCGACATCGCGGACCACGCGGGGGTCTCCCGGGGCGCCGTCTACGGCCATTACAAGAACAAGATCGACGTTTGCATCGCGATGTGCGACCGGGCATTGGGCGAAGCGGCGTCCCTGACCGAGGTGTCGACCGACGGCGAAGCCCTGGAATCGCTGTATGCCTCCATGCGCCAGTTCATCCGGATCTACTCGGAAGAGGGCTCGATGCAGCGCGTGCTGGAAATCCTGTATCTGAAGTGCGAGCGCAGCGACGAGAATGCACCGCTGCTGCGCCGCCGCGACCTGTGGGAACGCTACGCGCAGCGCACGTCCGAAAAACTGCTGCGCGTCGCGGTCGAGCGCGAAGACCTGCCGCCCGCGCTGGATGTGCGGCTATCCAACATCTACCTGCATTCGCTGGTGGACGGCGTGTTCGACAGCATCTGCTGGTCCGACCGCCTGAAGGGCGATATCTGGCCCAGCGTCGAACGCATGCTGCGCGCCGGGATCGACACCTTGCGCTTGTCCCCCCATCTGCTGATGCCTCGGCTGGCGTAAGCCATCGGCGGGCCACCCGGCGCGGGCGCATCCCCCTACAATCGCCGCATGACCCTCAAGCAACTCGAAGCCTTCTATTGGGCCGCCACCTGCGCCAGCTTCGCCGTGGCCGCCGGCCGCCTGCACCTGTCGGTGTCGTCGCTGTCCAAGCGCATCACCGAGCTTGAGGAAGCGCTGGGCCAGGCGCTGTTCGACCGCAGCGGCCACAAGGCCGCGCTGACCGACGCGGGCCAGCGGCTGGTGCCGCAGGCCCGCGAACTGCTGGCCGCGGCCGACCGGGTGCGCGCGTCCATGAATGAAACGCCGGGCCTGCGCGGCCGCTGCCGCTTCGGCGTGGGCGAGCTGACCGCGCTGACCTGGCTGCCGCGCCTGATCGCCGGCGTGCGGGCGGCCTATCCCGACCTGGTGCTGGAACCTTACGTGGACATCGGCCAGGTGCTGGAGCAGCGCGTGGCGGATGGCGAACTGGATTTCGCCGTCATCGCAGGGCGGTCGTCGCGCGCGAACATCGCGTCCACGCCCATCGGCGAGGCGCGTTTCTCCTGGGTGGCCTCGCCCGCCGCGCTGGACGGCGAAACCCGCATGACGACGGCGCTGCTGGCGCGCCTGCCGCTGGTGACCCTGCCGGCCGGCGCGGGCACGACCCGCATCATCGACGATTGGCTGGCCGGGCGCGAAGCCGGTGGCGTGCGCCTCTGCTGCAACAACTGGGGCGCGATCGCCGGCCTGCTGATCGAAGGGACCGGCGTCGGGCTGCTGCCCAGCCACTGGGCCGACGCGCTCGCCGCCGAAGGCAGCTTGCGTGTCCTGCCCGGCGAACCGGCGCTGGCCGCCTTGCCCTACGCGTTCCAATACCGGCGCGACGACACGCGCGCGCTGGTCGCCCGGCTGCGCGCCGCGGTCGCCGCCGCGGTGGATTTTTCGGCGCCCTGTCGGCTGCCCTGAGCGGGGCGTGCTACCTGGGTGGCGTCCGCGAGGCGGCCGCCGCCGTCTCCTGTTTAGCTGTCAGACAGCCCGCGCTCTATACAATCGCCGCGCGCTTGGCGCAGAATCCAACAAAATGAATCGAGGGAGAACATCCATGCGTAAGATTTGCGCCGCCATGGCTATGGCGGGAATGCTGGTGGGCGGACTGGCCCAAGCCCAGTCCACCTTGCGGATCGGCCTGCAGGACGACCCGGACGTGCTGGACCCGGCGCGTGCGCGCACCTTCGTGGGCCGCATCGTCTTCGCCTCGCTGTGCGACAAGCTCGTCGACATCACCCCCGACTTGAAGATCGTGCCCCAGCTGGCGCAGTCCTGGACGATTAGCCCGGACAACAAGTCGCTGACGTTCAAGCTGCGCACCGATGCCGTATTCCATGACGGCACGCCGGTCAACGCCGCCGCCGTCAAAGCGAACCTGGACCGCGCCCGCACGCTGCCCGACAGCAACCGCAAGAGCGAACTGGCCACCGTCGCCAGCGTCGACGCGCCGGATGCCAGCACCGTCGTGCTGAACCTGTCGGAGCCGGACGCTTCGCTGCTGTCGCAGCTGTCTGACCGCGCCGGCATGATGATGTCGCCCGCCTCGTTCGATAAGGATCCCGGCGGCAAGCCCGTGTGCTCGGGCCCCTACCAGTTCAAGGAGCGCGTGCAGAACGACCGCATCGTGCTCGATAAATTTCCCAAATACTGGGACGCCGCCAACTACCACTTCGACCGCCTGGTCTTCACACCGATCCCGGACAACACCGTGCGCCTGAACAACCTGCGCGCGGGCGACCTGGACATCATCGAGCGCGTGGCGCCCAGCGATGCCAAGGCCGTGAAAGACGACCGCAACCTGCGCCTGGCGCCGGTGACCGGCCTGGGCTTCCAGTCGATCTCGATCAACCTGGGCAACGGCGCCCGCGCCAACAACCCGCTGGCCAAAGACAAGCGCGTGCGCCAGGCGCTTGACCTTGCGATCGACCGCGACGTGCTGAACCAGGTGATCGGTGAAGGCATGTTCCAGCCCGCCTACCAGCCGTTCCCGCCCGCCAGCTTCGCCTACAACACCGCCTTCGAGCACAAGGGCCGCGACCCGAAGAAGGCCCAGGCGCTCTTGAAAGAAGCCGGTTTCGACCGCGTCAAGTTCGAGATCACCTTCGGCAACAACACGACCATGCAGCAGGTATTCGAACTGGTACAGGCGATGGGCGCCGAAGCCGGCTTCGACATCACCCTGCGTCCGGTCGAGTTCGCGTCCCTGCAATCGTCGCTGGCGCGCGGCGATTTCGAGGTGGGCCAGAGCGGCTGGTCGGGCCGCGTCGATCCCAGCGGCAATATCCACCAGTACCTCAGCTGCAAGGGAAACCTGAACGACGGCAAGTTCTGCGACGCCGGCGTGGACAAGCTGCTGAACGACGCCCGCGCCGAAGCCGATACGGCCAAGCGCCGCGCCATGTACGACCAGGTGCTGACCGCCATGCAGGAACAGCGCCCGATCATCTACCTGTTCTACCTGCCGTGGACGTTCGGCGTACAGAAGAAGTTGGAGAATTTCGTTGCCTACCCCGACGGCCTCATCCGCCTGAAGGGCGTCACGGCGACGGGGAAGTAGCCATGTTCACCACCCGCCCGGAAATCCTCGGCACCTTCGGTGTCGTGACCTCCACCCACTGGCTGGCCAGCGCAACCGGCATGTCGCTGCTGGAGCGAGGCGGCAACGCGTTCGACGCCTGCGCGGCGTCGGCGTTCGTGCTGCAGGTGGTCGAACCGCACCTGGTCGGCCCGGCCGGCGAAGTGCCCGCGGTGTTCTATTCGGCGCGCACCGGCCAGGTGGAGGTGCTGTGCGGCCAAGGCACGACGCCTGCCGCGGCCACGCTTGAGCGCTACCGCGCCGAAGGGTTGAAGCTGATCCCCGGCAACGGCTTGCTGGCAACGGTGATTCCGGGCGCGTTCGACGCCTGGATGCTGCTGCTGCGCGACCACGGCACGATGCGCGTGCGCGACGTGCTGGAGCCCGCCATCTACTACGCCGAGCACGGCCATGCGCTGATGCCGCGCATTTCCAACACCATCGCCGGCCTGAAGGACTTCTTCGAAACGCACTGGCCGACCACCGCCCAGGTCTACGTGCCGGGCGGCAAGGTGCCCGAAGCCCGCAAGCTGTTCCGCAATCCGGCGCTGGCCCGCACCTGGACCCGCGTGCTGAAGGAAGCCGAGGCCGCGGGCGCGGATCGCGAGCGCCAGATCGAAGCGGCCCGCGACGCGTTCTACCGCGGCTTCATCGCCGACGAGATCGATAAGTTCGCGCGCAACACCGACGTCATGGACGAAAGCGGCACGACCCACCGGGGCGTCATCACGGCGGACGACCTGGCCGGCTGGTCGGCCAGCTACGACAAGCCGCTGACCTACGACTATCACGGCTATACGGTCGCCAAGGCCGGCGCCTGGAGCCAGGGCCCGGTCTTCCTGCAGACGCTGGCGCTGCTGAAAGGCATGGATCTGGCAGGCGTCGGCCCGAACAGCGTGGAATTCATCCACCGCGTCACCGAAGCCATGAAGCTGGCGTTCGCCGACCGCGAGGCCTACTACGGCGATCCGGCCTTCATCGACGTGCCGCTGGCCCATCTGCTGTCCGACGACTACAACGCGGAACGCCGCGCGTTGATCGGCGAATCCGCCTCGCACGATCTGCTGCCCGGCCAGGTGCCGGGCTTCGAGGCGCAGGTCGCGCGCGTCATGGACACGCTGGAGCGCCTGTCCAAGGTGTCGGCGCCTGGCAGCGCCACCAACGAACCCACGCTGGCCGACATGCGCGCCTCCGCCAAGCGCGGCGACACCACGCACGTGGACGTCATCGACCGTTGGGGCAACATGATCTCGGCCACGCCGTCGGGCGGCTGGTTCCAGTCTTCGCCGGTCATCCCGGAACTGGGCTTCGGCCTGAACACCCGAGCCCAGATGTTCTGGCTGGAAGAGGGGCTGCCCGGCACGCTGGCGCCGGGCAAGCGTCCGCGCACCACGCTGACGCCTTCGCTGGCGCTGCGCGACGGCAAGCCCTATCTGGCGTTCGGCACGCCGGGCGGCGACCAGCAGGAGCAGTGGCAGCTGCTGTTCTTCCTGCGCCATGTGCATCACGGGCTGAACTTGCAGGAAGCCATCGACCTGCCCATGTCCCACACCATGCATTTCCCCACGTCCTTCTACCCGCGCGACCGAAAGCCCGGCCATCTGGCGGTGGAAGCCAGCTTCGGCCCCGAGGTCATCGACGGCCTGCGCCAGCGCGGGCACCAGATCGAGGAAGTGCCTGAATGGTCCGTGGGCCGCCTGACGGCAGCCTCGCGCGACGAGGACGGGCTGCTGCATGCGGCGGCGACGCCGCGGCTGATGCAAGCCTACGCCATCGGCCGCTAATCGCCTCTGCGGGCGAGCCGATGCGCGCGGCCTCGCCGGCCACGCGCATCGGGCCGCCCGCACCAGCCGTCCCGCACCTGCGGCCACGGCTGGCCGGGCCGGCCGCGCGGTGCTGCCTTGCGGCGATTTGCCGGCATGGGCTATCTTTCTCCCATGACGTCATCCCAGCAGCGCCCGGCCACCGGGGCGCAATCCCTGACGGGACAAGAACCGCTTTTCATCGTCCTCAACACCGGATCGGGGCGCGGCGACGCGCAGGTCCTGCAGGACACCATCCGCGGCATCCTCGACGAGGCGGGCCGGCGTTACACGCTGATGCCCGTCGATGATCCATCCCGGCTCACCGAAACGGCGCAGGCCGCCGTCAAGCGCGCGCAGGACGAGCAGGGCGCCGTCATCGCCGCCGGGGGCGACGGCACGCTCAACGCGGTGGCCAGCACGGTGCTGGGCCGCGGCGTGCCCTTCGGCATCCTGCCGCAGGGCACGTTCAACTACTTCGGCCGCAGCTACGGCATCTCGCAAGACACCGAAGTCGCCTTGCGCGGCTTCCTGCAAGGCCATCTGCAGCCCGTGCAGGTCGGGCACCTGAACGGCAGGCTGTTCCTGGTGAACGCCAGCCTGGGCCTGTATCCCACACTGCTGGAAGACCGCGAAGCGTATAAGCAGCGTTTCGGCCGCAGCCGCCTGGTGGCGCTGTGGTCGGGCATCGTCACCTTGCTGCGCGCACCGCGCCAGCTCAGGCTGCAGCTGGAGTACGAGGGCCGGGCGCGCGACCTGCGTTCTCCCACGCTGGTGGTCGGCAACAACAAGCTGCAACTCGAACACATCGGCATCGAATCGCAGGAACTGGACCACGGCCGCCTGATGGCGATGGCGGCGCGCCCGGTCGGCACGCTGGCGCTGTACGGCCTGTTGGTGCGGGGCCTGTTCAGCCGCCTGGGCGACGCCGAGCACGTGATCAGCTTCGCCTTCGACCGCCTGACGGTGCATATCCGGGGGCGCAGCCGCGTCAAGGTGGCGATGGATGGTGAAATCTCCTGGATGAACACGCCGCTGGAATTCAAGGTGGCCGACGAAAAGCTGCCGCTGGTGGTGCCGGCCGACTCGCAGTACCTGGACCGCTCATGACGCGCATTCTTCAACTGTCCGACACGCATTTCGGCACCGAGCGCAAACCCGTGGTCGAAGCCGCGCTGGATCTGGCCCGCTCGCTGAACCCGGACCTGGTCGTGCTCAGCGGAGACATCACGCAGCGCGCGCGGCGCGGCCAGTTCGCCGCCGCCCGCAAATTCATCGAACGCCTGTCGCTGCCGGTGCTGGCCGTGCCGGGCAACCACGACATCCCGTTGTTCAACGTGTTCCTGCGCGCGCTCAACCCCTACGGCAACTACAAGCGCGCGCTGGGCGCGGTGCTGGAGCCTGTGTTCGAGAACCCCGGCCTGCTCGCCATCGGCGTGAACACGACGCGGCCGCGCCGCCGCAAGGACGGCGAAATCTCGGATGCGCAGATTGCCCGCGTGGCGCAGCGGCTGCGCCAGGCCCGTCCGGGCCAACTGCGGGTCGTCGTGGCGCATCACCCCGTGCGCGCCAAGGTCGAATCCGACCTGTCCAATCTGCTCGTCGGGCGCGAGCGCGCGCTGGCGGCCTGGGCGCAGGCGGGCGTGGACCTGATCCTGGGTGGGCACATCCATCTTCCTTATGTGCTGCCGCTGGCCGCGGCCGGCCAGCCGGCGGGCTGGATCGTCCAGGCGGGCACGGCCTGCTCCCACCGCGTGCGGGGCAGCGTGCCCAATTCCGTGAATGTGATCACGCGCGAAGGCGAGGGCGGCGAACAGATGTGCCACGTCGAACGCTGGGACTACGCGGCGGGCACGCACGCGTTCGCGCCGGTCGACAAGACCCTGGTGACGCTGTCATGACCGACGTGTATGCGGCGTGGGCGGCCTCTCATGCCTTGGAATTGTTCATCGCGTTGCCGCTGCTTGCGGGCGCCGCCGCGTTCTTCACCCTGCGCGCCTACATCGGTTGCACGGGGCAGGGCTGCAAGGCGGTCTACGCGTCGGGGCTGCTGGCCTTGCTGCTGCTGTTCATGGGCCTGGCGATGGCGGTGCGGCACCAGGGCGGCATCGTCGCGTTCGACGGCGCGCTGGCCGCTGCCTTGAGCATGTCGATGGACACGTCTCTGCTGTGGGTGCTGTCCTGGTTCACCTATCTGGGCGACCGCGACTTCCTGACGGTGCTGAGCGTGCTGATGACGCTGTATCTGCTTTGGACGGGGTGGTGGCGGCTGGCGGCGTTCTGCGCCATCGCCACCGGCGTGGGCGGGGCGATCAACACGCTGCTCAAGCACACCTTCGAACGGGTGCGGCCGGAACACGATCACGGCTACGCCACGGTGGCGGGGTGGAGCTTCCCCAGCGGCCATGCCTCGGCCGCGATGGCGGTGTACGGCACGGCCTGCTATCTGGTGTGGCGCCTGGCGCCGCCCGCCTGGCGGTGGCCCTGCGTGGCGGTCGCCGGGGCGCTGATCATGGCGATCGGGCTCAGCCGCATCCTGCTGCAGGTTCATTTCGCCAGCGACGTCTTGGCGGGTTTTGCCGTCAGTCTGGCCTGGCTGTCGGTTTGCGTCGCGGTGGCCGAACGCTACTGCACCTCACGCCGGGCAGTGCAAGACCCGCAGTAGCCGCGCGCTGACGTCTTCCCCGGCCAGTCCGGGCAAGCTGGTGTATCGGCCGCCCGCGCTGGCGATCGCCAGGCCCAGGCGGCGCGCCCGTTCGCCGGGCGGAGGGGCCAGGTCGATGATCTGCTTGCCCGCCACGGGCGCCGTGACCTCGCCGTCGCTGAAGCGCTCCAGCGTGCGGTCGATTTCGCGCTCGCGCGGCAAGGCCAGCACGATGGTGTCCGATTCCGCCAGGGCTTCCCGGGCCGAGGTGGCCAGCGTCGCCGAACCGCGGAAATCCTCGCAGCGTTCGGGATCGATGTCGTAGACGGTCAGCGCGATGTCCGGTTCAGCCGCCAGCAGGCGCCGGGCGGCCAGCGTCCCGGTGCCGCCCATGCCCAAGATGCTGATGCGCTGGCTCATGGCTTCGGCACGGACCACGTGCTCACGATATGGGCCAGGGGCTCGTCCGAGCCTTCGCCGGTCAGGATAACTTCGCCGGCGGACAGGCGCCCCACCTTTAGCAGGCGGGCGTCGGCGTAAATCGCGCCGGCGGGGCTTTTGCGCAGGAAATTGATGGTCAGGCTGGCCGTGACGGCATGCGCCTGGCCGGTGGCGCCCACCACGGCGGCATACATGGTCAGGTCTGCCAGGCCCATCAGCATGGGGCCCGCGACGATGCCGCCCAGGCGCTGGTGGGCGTCCCGCGCGGGCAGCACCGCGCGCGCCGTGCCGCGGCCGATGCGCAGGATGTCGATGCCCAGCAGCAGGGAAAAAGGATGCTGGTCGGCCAGCAGGATGTGGAAGTCGGCAAGGCTGATCAGCGGGGCGTCGGCGTCGGCGGCCAGGGCGGTTACGGTCATCGTTGCTCCAGGGCGAGGCAATAGTTGTCCAGCAGCGCGTCGGCGTGCTGGCCCAGGGATTTCAGGCGATGGGTGTGCAACAGCAGCAATAGCCCCATCAGGTAGGTGAAGAGATTCATCTGCTCGACCTCCACGGCGGGCGCGTCCCAGCCTTTGGTGCGGCCCAGGGCCACGCCCAGCAGGTCCACGCATTGCCGCAGCCGGGCGTTGAGCTTTTCGTCCATTTCCCGGCCCAGGCCGCGTGGCCCCAGCCCCTGGAACAGATACATGCCCAGTGAAAAGTCGGTCTGCCGCTCGGCGTAATAGCCGAAAAAGGCGCGGATGGCGCGGCGCGCGGCGGCCGGCGCATCGCCCGTGGCGGCCGCGTCGGCCAGATGCGCGTGCAGCCGCTGCAGCGATTCGTCCAGCAGGGCGCCGTAGATCGTTTCCTTGCCGGCGAACCAGGGATAAATGGCGCCGGTGGTGCAGCCGGCCTCCTTGGCGATCGCCCGGATCGTGGTCTTTTCCAGTCCGTCCCGTTCGAACACGCGCCCTGCTGCATCCAGGATCAACTGGCGGCGCAGGGCGTGGAGGCGTTCATTGCGGTCGGTGCGGGCGGTCGGGGAGGGCATTGGGGCAGGGCGGAGGCGACGGGATGGAATCGATAATATCGGCGATTTTTATTAATAACAACGTTATTAGACGGTTGCCCTGTCGTCGGGCCCCAGGGGCGGCTCCCTCGTCCTGCAACCGGGTTTCCAGCTGAAAACACGGCGAAAACGGTAAGAAAGGCGATTGAAAGCGGTAGGCTAAAATGCCAGAAATAATTAGGGGCAGGGCTGAAAGTCGCATGGATACGGGCTTACCTGTTTGACTAAGGGTTAGCCCTAGCAGCTTTGGCAGCAGGTTCGCGTGATGTTGCAAGATCCCAACAGGGGTGTCGCAAACCTGCACTTTTCTGACGCCGACCATAGCCAGTCCCCCCGATTTTTGATGCAATAGCGTCAACTTCCCTTCGCGGAGTTAGGGGGGCGGCAGGCTGGTTTGCTGGATTGCTGCTCTTGTCACTCAAATCAACGGAGATTTCTTAAATGAAAAAGACTCTGCTCGCTGCCGCCCTGCTCGCCGGTTTTGCCGGTGTCGCCCAGGCAGAAACGTCTGTCACCCTGTACGGCATCATCGACACGGGCCTCGGCTACAACAAGATCAGCGGCGCTTCCGATGCTGTGAATGGCAGCCGTTTCGGCATGATCAACGGCGTCCAGAACGGTTCGCGCTGGGGTCTGCGTGGTTCGGAAGACCTGGGTGATGGCCTGCGCGCTGTTTTCCAACTGGAATCGGGTTTCAACTCCGGTAACGGCAACTCCGCTCAAGGCGGCCGCCTGTTCGGTCGTCAAGCCACCGTCGGTCTGGCCAGCGACAGCTGGGGTCAACTGGACTTCGGTCGCCAAACCAACATCGCGTCGAAGTACTTCGGCTCGATCGATCCGTTCGGCGCTGGCTTCGGTCAAGCTAACATCGGCGTGGCTCTGAGCGCCGCCAACACGAACCGCTACGACAACATGGTCATGTATCAGACCCCGTCGTTCAGCGGCTTCCAGTTCGGCGTCGGCTACTCGTTCAACGTGAACGACACCAACGCTGGTCAAACCGGCTTCAAGACCGCCGACAACACCCGCGCCATCACGACCGGTCTGCGCTACGTCAACGGCCCGCTGAACGCAGCCCTGACGTTTGACCAGCTGAATGGTTCGAACAAGCTGCCGGGCGCTTCGACCGACGCTACCCCGCGTCAGTACGCCATCGGCGGTTCGTACGACTTTGAAGTTGTGAAGCTGGCTTTGGCCTACGCTCGCACGACCGACGGCTGGTTCGCTGGTCAAGGCGTCGACACCAACCTGGGCAGCATCAACTTCGGCGCCAACGCCTTTGCTGATGGCTTCAAGGCCAACTCGTACATGGTCGGCCTGTCCGCCCCGATCGGCGGCGCAAGCAGCCTGTTCGGTTCGTGGCAAATGGTTGACCCCAGCAACACGAAGCTGACTGGCGGCGACGAAACGACGCAAGTCTTCTCGCTGGGCTACACCTACGACCTGTCCAAGCGCACCAACCTGTACACGTACGGTTCGTACGCCAAGAACTACGCCTTCATCGACGGCGTCAAGTCGACCGCTGTCGGCGTCGGTATCCGCCACCGCTTCTAATCCAACGCAGGGCGCAAGCCCTGTCTGGATTCAAAGCGCAAGCGAACGAACGGGCTTCGGCCCGTTCGTATAAAGCCACCTTTCGGGGTGGCTTTTTTTCGTCCCATCGCCTGATTTTTTGCGTTCCGAAGGTGCTTGTCAGGCGAGTCCTGTATTCTTGTCGTTCTTTGCCGGAAACTGCGATTGTTCCATCTGAGGAATGCAGTCTTTCACCTGTTATTCAAGCTACAGAGTTCAGCCGGAAGTAACCGTGCGAATGCTACAATCCTAAGGTTTGCGCATTTGACGGACGCCTGAATGAACCTGCAACAGTATTTTCCCGTCCTGCTGTTTATCGTAGTGGCCACCCTTATCGGGTTCGCGCTTCTAACGGCCGGCTCCCTCCTTGGCCCGCGGCGTCCTTACGCTGAGAAGCTGTCGCCGTATGAGTGCGGCTTCGAAGCGTTTGAAGACGCCCGCATGAAGTTTGACGTGCGCTACTACCTGGTGGCGATTCTGTTCATTCTTTTCGACCTGGAAATCGCGTTCCTGTTCCCGTGGGCCATCGCCCAAGGCACAGTCGGGCTCGTCGGTTTCTGGACGGTCATGGTTTTCCTAGCCGTGTTGACCGTCGGCTTCATCTACGAATGGAAAAAGGGCGCGCTGGACTGGGAATAACCCCTCCGGGTTTTTTCACAGCTCGCTATCAGAGACGAATATGGCTATAGACGGCATTCTCAAGCAAGGGTTCATCACAACCAGCGCCGACAAGTTCCTTAATTGGGCGAAGACCGGCTCCATGTGGCCCATGACCTTCGGTCTGGCCTGTTGCGCGGTTGAGATGATGCACGCGGGCGCGGCCCGCTACGACTTGGACCAGTTCGGCATCATCTTCCGGCCCAGCCCGCGTCAGTCCGATCTGATGATCGTCGCTGGCACGCTGTGCAACAAGATGGCGCCGGCGCTGCGCAAGGTCTATGACCAGATGCCCGAGCCGCGTTGGGTGGTTTCCATGGGCTCCTGTGCCAATGGCGGCGGCTACTACCACTACTCGTATTCGGTGGTTCGTGGTTGCGATCGCATCGTACCGGTAGACGTCTACGTGCCGGGCTGCCCGCCCACGGCCGAGGCGCTGGTCTACGGCTTGCTGCAAATGCAGAACAAGATCCGTCTGACCAACACGATTGCGCGCTGAGCCTTCGCCCCGCCGGCGGCAGTCGTTGCCGCGGGCATTGCGAAACCAGCGTATCGGTTCACCTAAGCGTACAAGATGATGACCAGGCTCGAAACCCTGAAAAACAATTTGCAGACCACCCTCGGCGCGGATATCGCGCTGACCGAGGCGTTGGGCGAGCTGACGCTCGAAGTGCCCGCGCAGCAGTGGTTCTCCGTCTGCAACAAGCTGCGCACCGAAGCCGGCCTGCGCTTTGAAACCTGTATCGACCTCTGTGGCGTCGACTACCTCACGTGGGGCAACGGCACGCGCCAGCTGCCCGAGGAAAGCAGCGCCAAGATCCACCGCGCGCGCTTCGCCGTCGTGATCCACCTGCTGTCGATCGAGAACAACTGGCGCCTGCGTGTCCGCACCTGGGCCACCGACGACGAGTTCCCGATCGTCGCGTCGCTGATGGAATGCTGGCCGACCGTGGGCTGGTTCGAACGCGAAGCCTTCGACCTGTACGGCATCGTCTTCGAAGGCCACCCGGACCTGCGCCGCATCCTGACCGACTACGGCTTCATCGGCCATCCGTTCCGCAAGGACTTCCCGCTGTCCGGCACCGTCGAAATGCGGTACGACCCCGAACAACGGCGCGTCATTTACCAGCCGGTCACGATCGATCCGCGCGAGATCACCCCGCGCGTGGTCCGCGAAGACTCCTACGGCTTGGGGCGTTAAATCATCATGGCAGAAATCAAGAACTACACGCTCAACTTCGGTCCTCAGCATCCGGCCGCGCACGGTGTGTTGCGCCTGGTGCTGGAACTGGACGGCGAAGTCATCCAGCGCGCCGACCCGCACATCGGCCTGCTGCACCGCGCCACCGAAAAGCTGGCCGAGCACAAGACCTACATCCAGGCGCTGCCCTACATGGACCGCCTGGACTACGTGTCCATGATGTGCAACGAGCACGCCTATGTCATGGCCATCGAAAAGCTGCTGGGCGTCGAAGCCCCGTTGCGCGCCCAGTACATCCGCGTCATGTTCGACGAGATCACGCGTCTCTTGAACCACCTGATGTCGCTGGGTTCGCACGCGCTGGACGTGGGCGCCATGGCGGTGTTCCTGTACGCCTTCCGTGAACGCGAAGACCTGATGGACTGCTACGAAGCGGTCTCGGGCGCGCGCATGCACGCGGCCTACTACCGTCCGGGCGGCGTCTACCGCGACCTGCCGGACACGATGCCGCAGTACGGCGACACCAGCAAATACCGCGGCGACAAAGAAATGCGCATCATGAACGACGCGCGTTCGGGCTCGCTGCTGGACTTCATCGAAGACTTCACCAACCGCTTCCCGGCCTGCGTCGACGAGTATGAAACGCTGCTGACCGACAACCGCATCTGGAAGCAGCGTCTGGTGGGCATCGGCGTGGTCGATCCCGACCGCGCCAAGGCGCTGGGCTTCACCGGCCCGATGCTGCGTGGCTCGGGCGTGGCCTGGGACTTGCGCAAGACGCAGCCCTACGAAGTCTATGACCTGCTTGATTTCGACATCCCCGTGGGTGTCAACGGCGACTGCTACGACCGCTACCTGGTCCGCATCGCCGAAATGCGTGAAAGCAATCGCATCATCCGCCAGTGCGTGGAATGGCTGCGCAACAACCCGGGTCCGGTCATGATCGAGAATCACAAGATCGCCCCGCCCAAGCGCACCGCCATGAAGACCAACATGGAAGAGCTGATTCACCATTTCAAGCTCTTCACCGAAGGTTTCCACGTGCCCCCGGGCGAGGCGTATGCCTCGGTGGAGCACCCCAAGGGCGAGTTCGGCATCTATCTGGTGTCGGATGGCGCCAACAAGCCTTACCGCCTGAAGATTCGGGCCCCCGGCTTTGTCCACCTGCAAGCGCTGGACGAAATGTCGCGCGGTCACATGATCGCCGACGCCGTCACCATCATTGGTACGCAGGACATCGTTTTCGGCGAGATCGATCGCTGATCCGCCCAGACAGTCACGAGCACGCCCGCATAACCCGGATTCAAACTATGCTGCTTTCCGAACAGGCCTACCAGAAAATCGACCGAGAACTCGCGAAGTTCCCGGGCGACCAGCGGCAGTCCGCCATCATGGCCTCGCTTGCCATCGCGCAAGAAGAGAAGGGCTGGTTGGCTACCGAAACCATTGAAGACGTCGCCAATTACATTGGCGTCCCACCCATCGCGGTGCAGGAAGTCGCCACGTTCTACAACATGTTCGACGTCAAGCCCGTCGGCAAGAACAAGATCGCCGTCTGCACGAACTTGCCCTGTGCCTTGCGCGATGGCGACCGTGCCGGCGAATACCTCAAGCGCAAGCTGGGTGTCGACTACCGTCAAACCACCGCCGACGGCCAGTTCACGCTGGTTGAAGGCGAATGCATGGGCGCTTGCGGCGATTCCCCCGTGCTGATCGTGAACAACAAGCATATGTGCGTGCGCATGACCGACGAGAAGCTGGACGCGCTGGTCGCGGCCCTCAAGGTGCAAGGAGAGTCGGCATGAACGCGCCCGACCTGTACAAGCAGTTCGCGCAAGGGCTGGATCCCAATCCGCTGAACGACGTGTCCAACTCGATGTGCCTGCACGGCCGGCACATCCAGCCGCAGATCATGGCGGATGTCGACGGCGAGAACTGGCGCCTGGCCGACTACGTCAAGCGCGGCGGCTACGAAGCCCTGAGGAAGATCCTCACCACCGGCCTGAAGCCGGAAGACGTGATCGCCGAAGTCAAGGCGTCGGGTCTGCGCGGCCGTGGCGGCGCGGGCTTCCCGACCGGCCTGAAGTGGAGCTTCATGCCGCGCGCCTTCCCGGGCCAGAAATACCTCGTCTGCAACTCGGACGAAGGCGAGCCGGGCACGTTCAAGGACCGCGACATCCTGCGCTTCAATCCGCACATCGTGATTGAAGGCATGGCGATCGCGGCCTACGCCATGGGCATCAGCGTCGGCTACAACTACATCCACGGCGAAATCTTCGAAGTCTACGAGCGCTTCGAAGAAGCGCTGGAAGAGGCGCGCGCCGCCGGCTTCCTGGGCGACAAGATCCTGGGTTCGGACTACAGCTTCCAGCTGCACGCATTCCACGGCTACGGCGCCTACATCTGCGGCGAAGAGACCGCGCTGCTGGAATCGCTGGAAGGCAAGAAGGGCCAACCGCGCTTCAAGCCGCCGTTCCCGGCCAGCTTCGGCCTGTACGGCAAGCCCACCACGATCAACAACACCGAAACGTTCGCGGCGGTGCCGTGGATCATCCGCAACAGCGGCCAGGCCTACCTGGAAGTCGGCAAGCCGAACAACGGCGGCACCAAGCTGTTCTCGATCACCGGCGACGTCGAACGCCCCGGCAACTACGAGATCCCGCTGGGCACCCCGTTCTCGACGCTGCTGGAACTGGCGGGCGGCATGCGCGGCGGCAAGAAACTGAAGGCCGTGATCCCTGGCGGATCCAGCGCTCCGGTGCTGCCGGCCGACATCATCATGGAATGCACGATGGACTATGACTCCATCGCCAAGGCCGGCTCGATGCTCGGTTCCGGCGCGGTGATCGTCATGGACGAAACGCGTTGCATGGTGAAGTCGCTCTTGCGCCTGTCGTACTTCTATTTCGAGGAAAGCTGCGGCCAATGCACGCCGTGCCGCGAAGGCACCGGCTGGCTCTACCGCATGGTGCACCGCATCGAAAACGGTCACGGCCGTCCGGAAGATCTGGACTTGCTGGACAACGTGGCAGGCAACATCATGGGCCGCACCATCTGCGCCCTGGGTGACGCCGCCGCCATGCCCGTCCGTGGCTTCCTCAAGCATTTTCGCGACGAATTCGCGCACCACATCGAGCATAAGTCTTGTGTGGTCCCGCAATATCTGTAGGTCTCAGGAACAGCAATGGTTGAACTAACCGTCGACGGCAATCAGGTCGAAGTGCCCGAAGGCAGCATGGTCATGCATGCCGCTCAGAAAGTCGGGCTTTACGTGCCGCATTTCTGCTACCACAAGAAACTGTCCATCGCGGCCAACTGCCGGATGTGCCTGGTTGAAGTGGAAAAAGCGCCCAAGGCGCTGCCCGCCTGCGCCACGCCCGTGACTAACGGCATGGTCGTCCACACCTGCTCTGAGAAGGCTCGCGCCGCTCAGAAATCGGTGATGGAATTCTTGCTCATCAATCACCCGCTCGACTGCCCGATCTGCGATCAGGGCGGCGAATGCCAGCTGCAGGATCTGGCGGTGGGCTACGGCGGCTCTTCCTCGCGTTACCAAGAGGAAAAGCGCGTCGTTTTCCACAAGGACCTGGGTCCGCTGGTTTCCGCAGAAGAAATGAGCCGCTGCATCCACTGCACCCGCTGCGTGCGCTTCGGCCAGGAAATCGCCGGCGTCATGGAGCTCGGCATGCTGGGCCGTGGCGAACACGCCGAGATCACGACCTTCGTGGGCCGCTCGATCGAGTCCGAATTGTCGGGCAACATGATCGACATCTGTCCGGTGGGCGCGCTGACCTCCAAGCCCTTCCGCTACAGCGCCCGCACCTGGGAACTGGCTCGCCGCCGTTCGGTCAGCCCGCACGACAGCCTGGGCGCCAATCTGGTGGTCCAGGTCAAGGGCGACCGCGTGATGCGTGTGGTCCCGTTCGAAGACGACGCCGTCAACGAATGCTGGATCAGCGACCGCGACCGCTTCTCGTACGAAGGCCTGAACAGCGACGACCGCCTGTCCGCCCCGATGATCAAGGGCACCGACGGCAAGTGGCAGGAAGCCTCCTGGGCCGACGCGCTGCAAGCCGTGGCCCAAGGCCTGTCGCGCGTTCGCGACAGCTTCGGCGCCGGCCAGATCGGCGCGCTGGCGTCGGAATACGCCACCACCGAAGAATATGCGCTGCTCGGCCGCCTGGTCCGCGCGCTGGGTTCCGAGAACATCGACTTCCGCCTGCGCCAGACCGATCCGGCGTTCGACGCCGCATTGACCGGCACGCCGTGGCTGGGCATGCCCATCGCTGAACTCGACAACCTGGACCGCGTCCTGGTCGTCGGCTCGTTCCTGCGCAAGGATCACCCGCTGATGGCGCAACGCCTGCGCCAAGCGGCCAAGCGCGGCACGCAGATCCTGATGATCGACAGCGCCGCTGACGATCCCCTGATGCCCGTCGCCGCCCGCATCACGGTTGCGCCGTCCGAGCTGCCGCGCGCGCTGGCCGAAGTGGCCGTCGCCCTGGCGCAAGCCAAGGATCAAGCCGTGCCGGCCGAATTCGTCTCGGTCACCCCGGGCGAAAACGCCAAGATCATCGCCGCCAGCCTGGCGTCCGGCGCCAACACCGCCGTGCTGATGGGCAACCTGGCGGTCGCCAGCGCCCAGGCGTCGACGCTGGCCGCCAACGGCCGCGCCGTGGCCGATCTGGCTGGCGGCAAGTTCGGCTTCCTGACCTCCGGCGGCAACACCGTCGGCGGCTACCTGGCTGGCGCCGTCCCGGGCAAGGGCGGCAAGACCGCCGCCGCGATGCTCGCGGAACCGCTGAAGGCCTACATCGTCCTGCACGCCGAACCGCTGCTGGATGCCGACAACGGCCAGCAAGCGATCGCCGCGCTGCGCGGCGCGCAATTCGCCGTGGCCTTGACGCCGTACCGCTCGGCCGCCGCCGAATGGGCCGACGTCATGCTGCCGGTGTCGCCGTTCACCGAAACCTCGGGCACGTTCGTCAACGCGCAAGGGCTGGCCCAGAGCTTCAAGGGCACGGTCACGCCGTTGGGCCAGACGCGTCCGGGCTGGAAGGTCCTGCGCGTGCTGGGCAATGTCCTGCACCTGGCCGGCTTTGACGACGAGACCTCCGAATCCGTGCGCGACGCCGCGCTGGCCGGCGGCATCGAAGGCCGCCTGTCCAACGACGTCAAGGCGCCGCTGGGCCTGGGCCAGGCCGCAAGCGGCCTGGAACGCGTGGCCGACGTGCCGATCTACCGCACCGACGCCATGGTCCGCCGTTCGGAACCGCTGCAAGCGTCCCCGGCCTCGAAGAAACCGGCTGCCGCCATGAACGGCCGCACGTTGACCAGCCTGGGCCTGACGGCCGGGGTCAAGGTCCGCGTCGCGGGCGCGCAAGGCGCCGTCGAACTCGAAACCGTGCAGGATGATGCCGTGGCCGACCGCGCCGTGCGCATTTCCGCAGCCTTTGACAACACCGCAGCCCTGGGTGGCGCATTCGGTCAACTCAGCGTGGAGCGTGCCTGATGGAATGGCTTAATGTTCTTGAGAGCCACGGGCAGGCATTGCTGGGCCCGACGGTCTGGATGGTCCTCTGGACCCTCATCAAGATTGTGATCATCGCCGTGCCGATCATTCTGTGCGTCGCGTACCTGACGTACTGGGAACGCAAGATGATTGGCGCCATGCACGTGCGCGTGGGTCCGAACCGCGTGGGCTTCAAGGGGTTGCTGCAACCGTTCGCCGACGTGTTCAAGCTGTTGACGAAGGAAGTCATCGTCCCCAGCGAGGCCAACAAGGTGCTGTTCGTCGTGGCCCCGGTGGTCACGTTGATGCCCGCGCTGGCCGCCTGGGCCGTGGTGCCCTTCGGTCCTGATGTCGTGCTGGCCAACGTCAACGCCGGCCTGCTGTACATCATGGCCATCACGTCGATCGGCGTGTACGGCGTGATCGTGGCGGGCTGGGCGTCGAACTCCAAGTACGCGTTCCTGGGCGCCTTGCGCGCCTCGGCGCAGATGCTGTCCTACGAACTGGCCATCGGCTTCGTGCTGGTGACGGTGCTGCTGGTGTCCGGCAGCCTGAACATGTCCGAAATCGTCAACGTCCAGAACCGCGGATGGTTTGCCGACAAGGGCCTGACGTTCCTGTCCTGGAACTGGCTGCCGCTGTTGCCGCTGTTCGTGATCTACATCGTGGCGATCGTGGCCGAAACCAACCGCCATCCGTTCGACGTGGTGGAAGGCGAATCGGAAATCGTGGCCGGCCACATGGTCGAGTACTCGGGTATGGCCTTCGCCCTGTTCTTCCTGGGTGAATACGCCAACATGATCCTGCTGTCCTGCATGGCGTCGATCATGTTCCTGGGCGGCTGGGCTTCCCCGATCGACATTGCGCCGCTGACCTGGATCCCGGGTTGGATCTGGCTGGGTCTGAAGACGTTCGTCGTGGTCTCGTTGTTCGTGTGGTTCCGCGCTTCGTTCCCGCGCTACCGCTATGACCAGATCATGCGTTTGGGTTGGAAAATCTTCATCCCGCTGACCGGCGTTTGGCTGGTCGTGGTGGCGATCTGGATGCAGACGCCCTGGAACATTTGGCGCTAAGCCGCCAGGCAGAGGCAGGATATGGAAGCGATCAAAGATTTCTTCGGCAGTCTGATGCTGACCGAATTGCTCAAGGGCATGCGCCTGACGGGCAAGTATTTTTTCAAGCGCAAGGTGACCTTGCGTTATCCGCAGGAAAAGACGCCTACGTCGGCGCGTTTCCGCGGCCTGCACGCATTGCGCCGCTACCCCAACGGGGAAGAGCGCTGCATCGCGTGCAAGCTGTGTGAAGCGGTTTGCCCGGCGTTGGCGATCACCATCGAATCGGAACAGCGTGATGACGGCTCGCGCCGCACCACGCGTTACGACATCGATCTGACCAAGTGCATTTTCTGCGGCTTCTGTGAGGAAAGCTGCCCCGTGGACTCGATCGTGGAAACCCATATCCACGAATACCACGGTGAAAAGCGCGGCGACCTGTATTTCACCAAAGACATGCTGCTCGCCGTGGGCGACCGCTACGAAGCCGACATCGCCCGCCGCCGGGCCGACGACGCTCCTTACCGTTGAAGCCCAGGGTCTGATCCATGACTTTTACCACTGTCCTTTTCTACATACTGGCCGCCGTGCTGGTGATCGCGGCGTTCCGCGTGATCACCGCGCGCAGTCCGGTCACCGCTGTTCTGCACCTGATCCTGGCGTTCTCCAACGCCGCCATGCTGTGGATGCTGCTGGGCGCCGAGTTCCTGGCGCTGCTGCTGGTGCTGGTGTACGTGGGCGCCGTGATGGTGCTCTTCCTCTTCGTCGTGATGATGCTGGACATCCGCATGGACACCATGCGCCAGGGCATGAAGACCTACCTGCCTTTGGGCCTGGTGATCGGTCTGGTGCTGGTGCTGGAAATGTCCTTCGTGCTGGGTTCCACCTGGTACGGCTCGGGCCCGCAAGCCCCGGTCGCCGGCGACTACAACAACGCCCGCGCGCTGGGCGAAGTCATGTACACGCAGTACGTCTACGCCATTGAAGTCGGCGCCGCGCTGCTGCTGGTCGGCATGGTCGCCGCGATCGCGCTGACCCTGCGCCGCCGCCGCGACGTGAAGTACAACGACCCGGTGGCCGCCGTGCGCGTTCGCGCGAAGGATCGTTTCCGCATGGTGGACATGCCCGCCCAGAGCGACCGTGCCCAGGCCAGGCGCGACGCCGCCAACGGTGTCGCCGCTGCGCCCCAAGGAGAAAAAGAATGACGCTGACGCTGGCCCACTATCTGATCCTGGGGGCGATCCTGTTCGCCATCGGGATCTTCGGCATCTTCCTGAACCGCCGCAACCTGATCATCCTGCTGATGTCCATCGAGCTCGTGCTCCTGGCCGTCAACATGAACTTCGTGGCGTTCTCCAGCTGGTTCGGCGATACCGCCGGCCAGGTGTTCGTGTTCTTCATCCTGACCGTGGCCGCCGCTGAAGCGGCGATCGGCCTGGCCATCCTGGTGCTGCTGTTCCGCAACCTGAACACGATCAACGTTGACGAACTCGATCGCCTGAAGGGCTGACGGGGTATTGGAAGAAAATGTCTAGCTCACCCAATCTCTACTTGCTCATCGCGCTGGCGCCGCTGGCCGGAGCAATCCTCGCGGGCCTTTTCGGCACCGGCTTCCTGGGCCGCCCGATAGGCCGCCGCGCGTCCCACGTCATCACGATCCTGGGCGTGCTCATCTCCGCCATCGGTTCGGTGGTGGTGCTGGCCGACGTGCTGAACGGCTTGCGCTTTGACGGCGCGGTCTACACCTGGAGCCTGATCGGCCAGACCAAGCTGGAAATCGGCTTCCTGATCGATCCGCTGTCGGCCATGATGATGGTCGTGGTGACCTCCGTGTCGCTGATGGTGCACATCTACACCATCGGCTACATGGCGGATGATCCCGGCTACCAGCGCTTCTTCTCGTACATCTCGCTGTTCACGTTCTCCATGCTGATGCTGGTGATGTCGAACAACATGGTGCAGCTGTTCTTCGGCTGGGAAGCGGTGGGTCTGGTGTCGTACCTGCTGATCGGCTTCTGGTACACCCGCCCGACGGCGATCTTCGCCAACATGAAGGCGTTCCTGATCAACCGCGTCGGCGACTTCGGCTTCGTGCTGGGCATCGGCCTGCTGTTCGCGTACGCCGGCACGATGCACTACGGCGACGTGTTCGCCCAAGCCGACAAGCTGGCCACGATGACCCTGCCGGGCTCTGACTGGATGCTGCTGACGGTGGCGTGTATCTGCCTGTTCATCGGCGCCATGGGTAAATCGGCCCAAGTGCCGCTGCACGCCTGGCTGCCCGACTCGATGGAAGGCCCGACCCCGATCTCCGCGCTGATCCACGCGGCCACCATGGTGACGGCCGGCATCTTCATGGTCGCGCGCTTCTCGCCGCTGTTCGAACTGTCGGACGTGGCGCTGTCGTTCATCATCGTGATCGGCGCCATCGGCGCGCTGTTCCTGGGCATCCTGGGCATCATCCAGACCGACATCAAGCGCGTCGTCGCGTACTCCACGCTGTCGCAGCTGGGCTACATGACCGTGGCCCTGGGCGCGTCGGCCTACTCGGTGGCGATCTTCCACCTGATGACCCACGCGTTCTTCAAGGCGCTCTTGTTCCTGGGCGCGGGCTCGGTCATCATCGGCATGCACCACGACCAGGACATCCGCAACATGGGCGGCCTGCGCAAGTACATGCCCATCACCTGGATCACCTTCCTGCTGGGCACGCTGGCGCTGGTCGGCACGCCGTTCTTCTCGGGTTTCTACTCGAAAGAGAACATCATCGAAGCCGCCGGCCACGCTAACGTCTGGGGCGCAAGCTTCGCGTACTACGCGGTGCTGATCGGCGTGTTCGTGACCTCGCTGTACTCGTTCCGCGTGTACTTCCTGGTCTTCCACGGCAAGGAACGCTTCGACACCAGCGACCACGGCCATGGCCATGACGACCATGCCCATGACGACCACGGCCACGACGATCACGGCCACGGCCATCATGGCGGCAAGCCGCATGAGTCGCCCTGGGTGGTCACGCTGCCGCTGATCCTGCTGGCGATCCCGTCGGTGCTGGTTGGCGCCTGGGCGGTTGACCCGATGCTGTTCGGCAAGTTCTTCAACGGCGTGATCACGGTGCTGCCGCAGCATCCGGCCATGCACGAGCTGAACGAAGAGTGGCACGGCTGGGTCGCCTATGGCCTGCATGCCTTCCAGACCCTGCCGTTCTGGCTGGTTGTGGCGGGTTTCGTCATCGCCTGGTACTGCTACCTGATCAACCCCAAGGTTCCGGCCGCGATCAAGTCCAGCCTGTCTGGCGTGAACAAGGTGCTTGAGAACAAGTACTACGTGGATTGGGTCAACGAGCAGATCATCGCCCGCGGCCTGCGCGCCCTGGGCCGTGGCCTGTGGCAGACCGGCGACCGCGGCATCATCGACGGCTTGCTCGTCAACGGTAGCGCCCGCGTGGTGGGCTGGGTGGCAGCGGTCAGCCGTCACCTGCAGTCCGGCTTCATCTATCACTACGCGTTCGCGATGATCATCGGCATCATGGCGCTGGTGACTTTCTTTGTGCTGATTCCCCAATGATGGCAAGCGAGATGGCATCCAACACTTTCCCCTGGCTCACGCTTGCGATCTTTGTCCCGATCGTATTCGGCCTGCTGGTGCTGGCGGTGGGCCGTGACGACCGTCCCGGTCTGACGCGTGGCCTGTCGCTGGCTGGCGCCTTGGCCGGTTTCGTCGTCACGATCCCGCTCTACACCGGTTTCGACTCCACCACGGCTGCCATGCAGTTCGTGGAGAAGGCCTCCTGGATCGAGGCCTTCAACGTCAACTACCACCTGGGCATCGACGGCATTTCGCTGTGGTTCGTCCTCCTGACCGCGTTCATCACCATCATCGTGGTGCTGGCGGGCTGGGAAGTCATCACCAGCCGCGTGGCGCAATACATGGCCGCCTTCCTGATCCTGTCGGGTCTGATGGTGGGCGTGTTCGCCGCGCTGGACGGCATGCTGTTCTACGTGTTCTTCGAAGCCACGCTGATCCCGATGTACATCATCATCGGCGCGTGGGGCGGCGATAACCGCATCTACGCGGCGTTCAAGTTCTTCCTGTACACGCTGATGGGTTCCCTGTTGACCCTGGTCGCGTTCATCTACCTGTGGCATGCCTCGGGTGGTTCGTTCGACATCCTGACCTGGCACCAGGTCAAGCTGGGCCAGACCGAGCAGATCCTGATCTTCGTGGCTCTTTTGGCGGCATTCGCGGTGAAGGTGCCGATGTGGCCCGTCCACACGTGGTTGCCGGACGTCCACGTTGAAGCGCCCACGGGCGGCTCCATCGTGCTGGCCGCGATCATGCTGAAGCTGGGCGCCTATGGTTTCCTGCGCTTCTCGCTGCCGATCACGCCGGATGCGTCGCACAGCCTGGCTGGCCTGATGATCACGCTGTCGCTGATCGCCGTGATCTACATCGGTCTCGTCGCGATCATCCAGGAAGACATGAAGAAGCTGGTGGCCTACTCGTCCGTGGCCCACATGGGCTTCGTGACCCTGGGTTTCTTCATCTTCAACACGGCCGGCGTCGAAGGCGCCATCGTGCAGATGATCTCCCACGGCTTCGTGTCGGGCGCCATGTTCATGTGTATCGGCGTGCTCTATGACCGCATGCACTCGCGCAACATCGCCGATTACGGCGGCGTGGTCAACGTGATGCCGCGTTTCGCCACGTTCTTCATCCTGTTCTCGATGGCCAACAGCGGCCTGCCGGCCACCAGCGGTTTCGTCGGCGAGTTCATGGTGATCATGGGCGCGGTCCAGCACAACTTCTGGATCGGCCTGTTGGCGGCTACCGCCCTGATCCTGGGTGCCGCGTATTCGCTGTGGATGGTCAAGCGCGTGGTCCTGGGCGACATCGCCAATGACCATGTGCGCGAACTGACCGATATCAACCGCCGCGAATTCGTGATTCTTGGCGTGATGGCGATCGCCGTGTTGTACATGGGGATCTATCCCAAGCCCTTCACCGACGTGATGCACGTGTCGGTCGAGGCCCTGCTGCAACACGTTGCCGTCTCGAAACTGTAAGACAAGACAATGATGCAATCCCAAATCGATTTCGCCCTGGCGACACCGGAAATCCTTCTGCTGGTTTTCGGCCTGGCTATCCTGCTCGTCGACGCGGTCAGCAATCACCCTGAGCGCAAGCCGACGTTCCTGCTGACCCTGCTGGCCTTGGGCGTGCTGACCGTCGTGTCGGCCGTTCAATGGAAAAACGGCGTCGCGGGCGCGACGTTCCACGGTCTGTACGTCACCGACGAACTGTCGCACCTGCTGAAGATCGCGTCCTATATCGCCGTGGGCGCCACCCTGGTCTACGGCCGCGTGTATGCGCAGGTCCGCGACATGCTCAAGGGCGGCGAACTCTACGTGCTGACGCTGTTCGCCCTGCTGGGCCAGATGGTCATGATCTCCTCCGGGAACCTGATCTCGATCTACCTGGGCCTGGAACTGATGTCGTTGGCGCTGTACGCGCTGATCGCGCTGCGCCGCGACGACGTCGTCGCCACCGAAGCCGCCATGAAGTACTTCGTGCTGGGCGCGCTGGCCTCGGGCTTCCTGCTGTACGGCATGTCGATGGTCTACGGCTCGACGGGCCACCTGGACCTGGCCGAGATCTCCAAGGTCATCGCCGCCGGCAAGGCCGAGAAGATGGCGCTGGTGTTCGGCATCGTGTTCCTGGTGTCGGGCCTGGCGTTCAAGCTGGGCGCGGTTCCGTTCCATATGTGGGTGCCGGACGTCTACCAGGGTTCGCCGACCGCGGTCACGCTGATCCTGGGCGGCGCGCCCAAGCTGGCGGCCTTCGCCATCACGCTGCGCCTGCTGGTGGACGGCCTGCATGGCCTGGCCGCCGACTGGCAGCCGATGCTGATGATCCTGGCCGTGCTGTCGCTGGCCATCGGCAACCTGACCGCCATCGCGCAGACCAACTTCAAGCGCATGCTGGCGTACTCGACCATCTCTCACATGGGCTTCGTGCTGCTGGGCCTGATGTCGGGTTCGGTCGCGGGCAAGCCGGAACTGTCGTCCGCCGCCTACGGCGCGTCGCTGTTCTACATGCTGACCTACGTGCTGACCACGCTGGCCAGCTTCGGCATCGTGCTGCTGCTGTCGCGCCAGGGTTTCGAGTGCGAGCACATCGACGACCTGAAGGGCCTGAACCGCCGCAGCCCGTGGCATGCCGCCATCGTGCTGCTGCTGATGTTCTCCTTGGCCGGCATTCCGCCGCTGGTGGGCTTCTACGCCAAGCTGGCCGTGCTGCAAGCGCTGATCAGCGCCGGCCACGTGACGCTGGCCGTGATCGCGGTGCTGTTCTCGCTGATCGGCGCGTTCTACTACCTGCGTGTCGTCAAGGTCGTGTATTTCGACGAACCGGCGGCGGACGCCGCCCCGATCGCCGCCACGTGCGGCCAGCGCGGCCTGCTGTCGGTCAACGGCGCCATGATGCTGGTGCTGGGCCTGCTTCCGGGCGGCCTGATGGCGCTGTGCGTTCAGGCGATCCGTTCGTCGCTGAGCCTGTAAGCGGATACCGGCCATGAACCAGACACTGGCGGTATGGCTGTTGATCGCGCTGGCGCTTGTCAGCGCGAACCTCCCGTTCCTGACGGAACGGGTGTTCGCCGTCCTGCCCTGGAAGCAGGACGGGGTGGCCGCGGTCAAGCCGTTCTGGCTGCGCCTGGTCGAAGTGCTGGTGTTCTACGCCATCGTCGGCGCGCTGGGTTTCGCGTTCGAGTCCACGCTGGGCAACCGCTTTGCCCAGACCTGGGAGTTCTATGCGATCACCCTGAGCCTGTACCTGGTATTGGCCTATCCAGGCTTCGTGTACCGCTACTTGTTCAAACGGCACCCGGTCCTACGCACCTGATGGTCCGCCAAGCCGCCAAACGCCCCGTCAGGGGCGTTTTTCTTTTGTGTCCGTGAAATGTGCCATGTCCCGGGTTGCGGCGCGTGACGGGCCGTCCAGGCCGTTACCCGGGCATCGATGAATTCCGTATCGGCGGTCCGGTGGCGGCGTGGCGGCGCTCGTCCGGCGGCGCCAACTTTCGCTATAAAGCGTTATTTATAACGAAAATTACCTTAACAAGTGTTGTTTTTTTAAGAATACGCAGCGCAGATAGCTTTCATTCAGGTTTCATTCAGCGGCCAGGCTCAGAATCGCAACCGGTAAAAAAACAAGAATCGTTGTCATTTATGTTCTGGAGAAAGCTGTGAAGTCCGAAGACACCTTTGCCGTTACCTCGCTGAGTGGATCGCTGGCGGCCGTGCTGGCGACCCCGGCGCTGTTCCTGGCACCCGCCGCGCATGCGCAGTCCTCAGGCCAGGGCGTGACGCAACTCGCGCCCGTCCAGGTGCAGGGCGATACGCTCTCGACCTATGACGTGAAGGATTCGGCTTCCAGGAAGTTCACCGCGCCGTTGCTGGATACGCCCAAGTCGGTGCAGGTCATTCCGCAGGAAGTGATCCAGAACCAGGCGGCCTCGACCCTGACGGAAGCGCTGCGCAACTCGCCCGGCATTACCTTCGGCGCCGGCGAGGGCGGCAACCCGCTGGGCGACCGCCCGATCATCCGCGGCTATGACGCCCAGGCCAGCACCTACGTGGACGGCATGCGCGATATCGGCGCGACCTCGCGCGAAGTGTTCAACCTGGAGCAGATCGAAGTCATCAAGGGCTCCGATAGCGTGTACGGTGGCCGTGGCGGCGCAGGCGGCAGCATCAACCTGATCAGCAAGACGGCCAAGGCGGAAGATTTCACCGCGGCCACCCTGGGCCTTGGCACGGACAACTACTACCGCGCCACCATCGACAGCAATTGGATGCTGGGCGACAAGACGGCCTTCCGCCTGAACGCCATGTATCACGATGCCGACGTGGCAGGCCGGGACCAGGTCAACAACAGCCGCTGGGGCGTCGCGCCCACGATTACGTTCGGCGTCAATACGCCGACCCGCATCACGCTGAGCTACTACCACATGCAGTCGGATGATCTGCCCGACAGCGGCATCCCCTATGCGTACCCCAGCACCAAGGTCAAGCGCGACGGCAGCTACATGGGCGTCACGCAAACGGGCCCGGCCAGCGTCAACCGCAATAATTTCTATGGCCTGGACAGCGATTACCGCAAGACCTCGTCCGACATGGGCACCATCGGCTTCGAGCACGACTTCTCGGACAAGCTGACGCTGCGCAACATGACGCGCTACACGTACTCCACGCAGGACTACGTCTGGACGCAACCGGACGACAGCCAGGGCAACGTCTTGAACGGCCGCGTGTGGCGCCGCGCGAACACCCGCGCCAGCCGTGTCGACAGCATGGCCAACCAGACGGAACTGGTCGGCAAGTTCGAAACTGGCACGTTGAAGCACAGCTTCAACGTCGGCATGGAGTTCTCGAAGGAAGAAGGCAAGAAGGACTCGATCGCCGTCAACCGCGGGTCGGGCACGCCGGGCGTGAACAATGCGTGCAACAACCTGGGGGCCGCGTCGCGCTACAACTGCACGAGCCTGTACGACCCGAATCCGCATGATCCGTGGGTCAACACGCTGGACGGCGACCGCGTGGGCGATCCCACCCGTTCGCGGACGATCACCAAGTCGATCTACGCCTTCGACACCGTCGAGTTCAACCCGCAGTGGCAGGCAAGCGCCGGCATCCGCATGGATGACTACTCGACCAAGTTCACCAACAACAAGGCGGCCAACAACGCCGTGGTGCGCCGCGACGATACGCTGTTCAACTACCAGCTGGGCCTGGTGTACAAGCCCGCGGACAATGGCGCGGTCTACGTGTCGTACGCGACGTCGTCCACGCCGTCCAACGCCGACTTGGGCGAAGGCGCCGGCAACGGCCTGGCCCCGGGACGCGGCGGCGTCGGCGCGAACGTGGCCGACCTGGCGCCCGAAAAGAACAAGACCTATGAAATCGGCACCAAGTGGGACGTGCTGGATCGTCGCGTAACGTTGACGGCGGCCCTGTTCCGGACCGAAACGACGAATGCGCGCGTGACCCTGCCGGACAACACCTACGCCATGGCGGGCAAGAAGGAAGTGAACGGGCTGGAACTGGGCTTCTCGGGCAGCATCACGCCCAAGTGGCAGGTCTTCGGCGGCTATACGTTCATGAAGAGCAAGCTGAAGGATGGCTCCGGCGCGGATGAAGGCAACGATTTCCCGAATACGCCCGAGAACAGCTTCAGCTTGTGGTCGACCTACGCTGTGACACCCGACTTCACCATGGGCGGAGGCGCCTATTACGTCGGCAAGCAGTACGGCAACACGACGAACACGACCTACATCCCATCGTACTGGCGCTTTGACGCCATGGCCGGCTACCGCTTCAACAAGAACTGGAATCTGCAGCTGAACGTCTTCAACCTGTTCGACAAGACGTATTACGACAAGGCCTATCCGGCGCACTACGCCAACATCGCTCCGGGCCGCTCGGCGATCCTCAGCGTGAACATGCGCTACTGAGCCGGCGCCGCAAAGCAAAAAGCCACCGCAAGGTGGCTTTTTTTTGGGGTGGCCTTTTTCGGCCGGCGGCGATGTCCGCGGCCGGTCAGCTTTCGAACCAGTTCAACACGCCGTCCAGGCCTGTCACGTTCAAGGCGAAGCGGGTCTGCTCGCGCACCAGCGGCTTGGCGTGGTAGGCGACCGGGAAGCCGGCTGCGCCCAGCATCAGCAGGTCGTTGGCGCCGTCGCCCATTGCGATGATCTGGTCTTTCGTGGCGCCATGCGCGCGGGCGAATTCCCGCAGGTAGACGGCCTTGGCCGAGGCGTCCAGGATGTCGCCGACCACTTGGCCGGTCAACAGGCCGTTGTCGATCTCCAGCGTGTTGGCGTGCGCGCTGTCGAGCTTCAGGCGTTCGCGCAGGCGGTCGGTGAAGAAGGTGAATCCGCCCGAGACCAGCAGCACCTTGATGCCGGCCGCCTGGACCGTGCTGATCAGGCGTTCCGCGCCCGGGTTCAGGCGCAGCTTTTCCACATAGACCTGTTCAAGCGCCTCGGCCGGCACGCCCTTGAGCAGCGCGACCCGGCGGCGCAGGCTTTCGGCGAAGTCCTTGATCTCGCCGCGCATGGCGGCTTCGGTGATCTCGGACACCTTGTCTTTCACGCCCACCACGCCCGCGATCTCGTCGATGCACTCGATATTGATCAGCGTGGAATCCATGTCCATCGCCAGCACCTTGCATTGCGACAGCTTCAGGCCGGCGGGCAGGAAGGCCACGTCCACGCCGTTGCGGTCGGCCCAGGCCACGACTTCGGCGCGGGTCAGGGTGTCGTGCTGCACGTCCAGCAGACGGGCGGCGGTGTTGCTGATGCGCGCCACGCCCTGGGCCTGGGCCAGGGCGGCCAGCTGTTCCGCGTGTTCGATGGTCAGGCCGGGAGATTGGACGACAAGGTGATGGGTAGTCATAAAGTTGCGAAGGTTGGCGGGGTTCACTTCAAGGCGCGCAGCACGACGCGCACGGCGTCGGCGCGGGCGGCGATCTGCGCGGCCTTGATCTCAATCCGCAATTTATCCTGTCCGGCCAGTTTGATGTTGCGTTGGCGTTGCACAAGTTCAATGATCCGGCCCGGATCGACCGTGGTCTTGGGGCCGAATTGCATCAGGGCCTGCGTTTCGCTGGCGTCGATCTTGACGATGCCCAGCGGTTGCGCGGCCAGGCGCAGGCGATGCGTGGTCAGCAGCGTCTGCGCGGCTTCGGGCAGTTTGCCGAAACGGTCGATCAGTTCTTCCTGGATGTGGATCAGGTCGTCTTCATCGGCGGCGTGGGCCAGGCGCTTGTAGATGCCCAGGCGTGCATGCACGTCGGCGCAGTAGTCCGAAGGCAGCAGCGCGGGCGCATGCAGGTTGACTTCGCAGGCCAGGTTGAAGGGCGCGTCCAGGTCGGGTTCTTCGCCCGCGCGCAGGGCGCGTACGGCCTCGTTGAGCATCTCGTTGTACATCGAGAAGCCCACTTCCTGGATGTTGCCCGATTGCGAGTCGCCCAGCACTTCGCCCGTGCCCCGGATTTCCAGGTCGTGCATGGCCAGGTAGAAGCCCGAGCCCAGCTCTTCCATGGCTTGAATCGCTTCCAGGCGCTTTTTGGCGTTGGCCGTGATGGCGTCTTCGCCAGGCGTCAGCAGGTAGGCGTAGGCCTGGTGGTGCGAACGCCCCACGCGGCCGCGCAACTGGTGCAGCTGCGCCAGCCCGAAGCGGTCGGCGCGGTGGATCACGATGGTGTTGGCGCTGGGCACGTCGATGCCGGTCTCGATGATGGTGGTGCACAGCAGCACGTTGTAGCGCTGCTGGTAGAAGCCCTTCATCACCTGTTCCAGTTCGCGCTCGGGCATCTGGCCGTGGGCGACCGCGATGCGGGCTTCCGGCACCAGCTCTTCCAGGCGGGCGCGGCGATTGTGGATGGTCTCGACTTCGTTGTGCAGGAAGTAGCACTGGCCGCCGCGCTTGAGTTCGCGCAGCAGCGCCTCGCGCAGCGTACTGCCGTCTTCGCGGCGCACGAAGGTCTTGATCGCCAGGCGCTTTTGCGGCGCGGTGGCGATGACGGAGAAGTCGCGGATGCCTTCCAGGGACATGCCGAGCGTGCGCGGGATGGGCGTGGCGGTCAGCGTCAGCACGTCGACTTCGGCGCGCAGCGCCTTCAGCGCTTCCTTCTGGCGCACGCCGAAGCGGTGCTCTTCGTCGATGATGACCAGTCCCAGGCGTTTGAACTTCACATCTTTGGACAGGATCTTGTGCGTGCCGATGACGATGTCGACGCGCCCGTCGTTGATGCCTTCGATGGCCGCCGCCACTTCCTTGGCCGAGCGGAAGCGCGACAGTTCCACGACGCGCACCGGCCAGTCGGCGAAACGGTCCGAGAAGGTCTGGGCGTGCTGTTCGGCCAGCAGGGTGGTGGGGCACAGCAGGGCGACCTGCTTGCCGTTGGCCACCGCCAGGAAGGCCGCGCGCAACGCCACTTCGGTCTTGCCGAAGCCCACGTCGCCGCAGACCAGCCGGTCCATGGGGCGGCCAGACGTCATGTCCGCCAGGACGGCTTCGATGGCGGCGGCCTGGTCGGGGGTCTCTTCGAAGCCGAAGCCTTCGGCGAAGGCCTGGTAGTCGTTCAGCGGCAGATTGAAGGCAAAGCCTTCGCGGGCGGCGCGCTGCGCGTACAGCGCCAGCAGCTCGGCCGCGGTGTCGCGCACCTGGCGGGCAGCCTTGCGGCGCGCCTTGTCCCATTGGCCGGAGCCCAATTGGTGCAGCGGCGCGGCTTCCGGATCGGCGCCGCTGTAGCGGGCGATCACGTGCAGCTGCGACACCGGCACGTACAAGGTGCTGCCGTTGGCGTATTCAAGATGGAGGAATTCCATCTCGCCTTCGCCCATGTCCATGTTGACGAGGCCGTGGTAGCGGCCGATGCCGTGCTGCGCATGGACGACGGGGTCGCCGGCGCGCAGTTCGGACAGGTCGCGCACCATGGCTTCGACGTTGCTGGCGCGTTCCTGGGAGCGCTTGCCGCGCCGGCCGGTCGAGGCCAGGCCGGGGTACAGGTCGTTTTCGGTCAGGAAGGCCAGGTTGGCCTGCGGCAGCTGGAAGCCGATGGCCAGCGGGGCGGCCACGACCCCGAAGTTCGCGTCGGACGCCAGGAAGGCTTCGATGGTGTCCGGCTGCGCGTCGGGCGTGACGCCGAACTCGTTCAGCATCTGCACCAGGGTTTCGCGGCGGCCGGCGGAGTCCGCGCACAGCAGCACGCGGGTGTGGCGCGTCTGCACCAGCGCGCGCAGCTTGGCGATCGGGTCGTCGGAACGGCGCGCCACGCTGACGTCGGGCACGGCGAGGAAGTCGGGGTGCGGCTCGCCGGCGGCCAGCGACAGGCGGCGGAACTCCTTCAGCCGGGTATAGAGCGTTTCGCTGTCCAGGAACAGCGCGGACGGCGGCAGCACCGGGCGCTCGCGGTCGCTCTTCAAGAAGCCATAGCGGCTGGACGTGTCGTGATTGAAGCGCTGGATCGCGTCGTCGATGTCGCCGACCGTGACGGTGACCGTCCCGGCCGTCAGGTAATCGAAGAGCGTCGCCGTTTCCTCGAAGAAGAGCGGCAGGTAGTATTCGACGCCGGCAAACGGGATGCCGTTGCCGATGTCCTTGTAGGGCAGGGCGCGCGATGGGTCGCCTTCGAAGATCTCGCGGAAGCGCGCGCGGAAACGGGTCCGCGAATCTTCGTCCATCGGGAATTCGCGGCCCGGCAGCAACTGGACTTCGCGCACCGGGTACAAGCTGCGCTGCGTGTCCACGTCGAAGCTGCGGATGGTCTCGATCTCGTCGTCGAACAGGTCCAGCCGGTAGGGCACGGCGGACCCCATGGGGAACAGGTCGATCAGCCCGCCGCGCAGGCAGAACTCGCCCGGCGCGGTCACCTGGGTGACGTGGTTGTAGTTGGCCAGGGTCAGTTGCGCGCGCAGGGCGGCTTCGTTCAGCTTGTCTTTCTGCTTGAACGAGAACGTGTAGGCGGCCAGGAACGAAGGCGGCGCCAGCCGGTACAGCGCGGTGGTGATCGGCACCGTCAGCACGTCCACCGTCTTCATCATCAGCGAGTGCAGCGTGTGCAGGCGCTGGGAGATCAGGTCCTGGTGTGGTGAAAACGCGTCATAGGGCAGCGTTTCCCAATCGGGCAGCTGGCGCACGCGCAGGTCCGGGGCGAACAGCTGGATCTCTTCCGCCAGCCGCTGGGCCTCCAGCGGCTCGGCCGTCAGGATGACCAGCGGCGCGGACGCTTGCCGTGCCAGGTCCGCCAGCAGCCAGGCGTCTCCCGAGCCCGGCGGGCGGGGCTGCGCATAGCGCGCGCCGGGTTTCAGCGCGGACAGGGTAGGGGCAGTCGCCGGGACGGGCGGCGCGGCGGTGGCGGAGGAATTGGGGGTGGGCATCAGGGTAGAAGCAGGCATCAAGCGGAAGATTATAAAATCACCGCACCATGTCTGACTCAATCATTGCGATCGTTCCCGCCGCGGGTGTCGGCGCCCGCGCCAGCCAGCCTGGCGCGCAGCCCGTGCCCAAACAATATCGTCCATTGGCCGGACAGCCCATGCTGCGCCACGCGGTGCGCGCCCTGCTGGCCGACGACCGGGTGTCCCAGGTGCGCGTTGCCGTGACGCCGGGCGACGGCTGGGTGGACGCGGCGCTGGCCGGCCTGCCCCGGACGGTATGGCGGGCCTGCGGCGGCGCGACCCGGGCCGACACCGTCGCCGGTGCGCTGGCCGACAGCGGGGTGGCCGACGATGCCTGGGTGCTGGTCCATGACGCGGCTCGTCCCGGCCTGCCGGAAGCCGCGCTGCGCCGCCTGATCGACGCCTGCCTGGCCGACCCGGTGGGCGGCCTGCTGGCCTTGCCCGTGGCCGATACGGTAAAGGGCGGGCACGAGCGGGTGGAGCGCACGCTGGACCGCAATGGCTTGTGGCTGGCGCAGACGCCGCAGATGTTTCGGGCCGGCGTGCTGCGCGATGCGCTGACGGCGGCCTGCGTGAATGGCGTGACCGTCACCGACGAGGCTTCGGCCCTTGAGGCGGCCGGGTATGCGCCGCTATTGGTCCCGGGCGCCTTGCGCAATTTCAAGGTGACGTGGCCGGATGATTTCGAACTGATGGAAAAATGGCTATGAGCATTCCTTTTCGCGTCGGGCAGGGCTTTGACGTGCACGCGCTGGTCGCAGGCCGCCCGCTGATCATCGGCGGGGTCACGATCCCGCACACGCACGGGCTGCTGGGGCATTCCGATGCGGACGTGCTGCTGCACGCGATCACCGACGCGCTGCTGGGCGCGGCCGGCCTGGGCGACATCGGACGGCACTTTCCGGATACCGATCCGGCTTTCAAGGGCGCGGACAGCCGCGTGTTGCTGCGCGAGGCGATGGCGCGGGTGCGCGGCGCGGGCTGGATTCCGGTCAACATCGACGCCACCCTGCATGCGCAGGCGCCCAAGATCGGCCCGCATGCGCCGGCCATGGTGACGAACATCGCCGCTGACCTCGGGCTGGCAGAGACCGAGATCAACATCAAGGCCAAGACGAACGAAGGCTTGGGTTATCTGGGCCGCAAGGAAGGCATCGCGGCTACCGTCGTGGCCCTGCTGGCCCGCGCGCAAACCTGACAATGTTCCGAAGTAAATGCAATGAAATTCCATTGCATTTACTTTGCTATACATCTTTAACAAATAAATAAGCAGGTCAAATTGATCTGGAATATTCTGCGCTACCTCAATCTGCCTACATAGAGAAATCCAGATGCGTTTACGTGGCGTCGCCCTGTTTTCGGTCCTCGTTGCGGTGGGTTCACCTGCGCACGCAGCGTTTGAACAACAGCTGGGACCCCTGGCAGGCGTCGTCGGCAAGCAAATGCTCCAAGGCTGGACCGCCGCCGTGCAGGATGGCTGGTTCACGTTGCGCAACGCGGCGACCCCCGGCAGTGAACAAACGCTTTACCTTCCGGTCGGACCGGCTCCTGAGCAGGGGCGCGTGACCGATGTGAATGTGGTCGTCAATTCGCAGAATCCGAAGGCGTCCATTGGCGTGGCGCTGAGCAATCCCGCGAAGAAGGGCTTGTGCCTGATCGAGATCACCGCTGACAAGAACACCATCCTGTTCTGTCTTGAAGGCCAGAAACGTCGCGATATCGCCACGGTTCCCAACCTTGCCAAGCTGGATGGCTCGGACCGCATCAAGGTGGTCGAGTTGCCGGGCGCAGCCCGGTTCATCGTGAACGGCAAGATCATCGGCGACGTGACGGATTCTTCCGCCGTGGGCGGCGATATCGGCATCATGGCGTACGACGTGGGCACGTTCGGCATAGCGGACTTTTCGATCAATACCGACCTGGCGCCCCGGCAGGGGGCGCCTGCGCAACCAGGCGGCGGCTTGCCCCCGCGCACTGGCGCTGGCGCGCCGGCTCCGCAACCTGCCGGCTTGCCTCCGCGTGGGGGTGGCGCCGGTGGCGGCGCCAGCGCGCCGCAGAGTACGCAGCCGCCCGTTGCGGCCCCGGCTCCCAACAGTTCGGGCGGCTCCGGCTTGGCCGGCGCCGGCCCGTATCCGCGTTTTGGCGGCGACACCATGCGTATCGTGTCGGTGTACGTCGGCATCATGCGCAGTATTTTCATGCATGAGTTCGGCCATGCGTTGATCGGCGAACTGGAATTGCCCTCCACGGGCGCCGAAGAAGACGCGGTGGATATCTACGCCGCCTTGCAGATTGTCGAGCCGACGATGTATCCGTCGCCCGACGAGGACTCGAACACCATGGCGCGCGACGCCGCGACTTACGCCGCCTTGCAGTGGTACTACAGCGGCAAGCTGGCGGAAAAGCGCGGGGCGTCCGAAACGTCGGCCTGGCAGGACGAGCACACGGGCGACCTCAAGCGCTTTCGCAACATGCTGTGCATCATGTATGGCGGCAATCCGGCCGTGTTCGAATCGGTCGCCAAACACGTGGGCCTGGAAGACCGGACCAAGGCGCGTTGCGCCGACGAATTCAACAAGCAGAACCGCGCCTGGCGCAGGATCCTGGCGCCGCACACCCGCGTGGGCACCTGGTCGCCCGACGGCCAGCAGCCCGCCAACGCGCCCGGTGCGCCGGTCAACGTGGTGTTCGAGCCGTCCAAGCGCAAGATCGGCAACCTGTTCGCCACGGCCCTGTCGGACTCGATTTCGGCCAACATCAAGCTGCTTGGGCAGACCTATGTGCTGCCCCGGCCGGTGAACGTGGTGTTCAAAGACTGCGACACGCTCAACGCCTGGTACAGCCCGCGCGAAGGCTCGATCACCATGTGCTATGAGCTGATCGAGAACATTGCGGTGATGATCTCCGACATCGAAATGGGCACGGTGGGCGGGGAAGCCGTGGCCGCAGGCGGCGGCAAGGCTCCCTCCCAACAACCGCAGCAGCAGCCGCAGCAGCAGCCCCGGCAGGCGCCGCCGGGGCAGGGCATGCCGCCCAGCGCCATCGACGAACTCAAGGATATGGGCGTGCCTGCCACGTTCCTGCTGTTCCCCTCACCGTATAAGGGTCCGACGCCGAACCAGATCAATCGCGCCAAGCTGATCACGACCGGCGACCTGGTCGGCATGATCAAGAACGACAACAATCTGCTCATCGTCGACACCAGCGGGCTGCGCGACACGCTGCCCATCGCCTATCCTCTGGCCGATGCGGGCTCGGATGGCAGCGTCACGGACCAGTTGCAAGGCGCCCTGGATGCCTGGTTGCTGAAAAAGGCGAACAACAATCGCCGCGCGGCGGTCGTGTTCGTGGGCGCCAGCATGAACGACCGTTCGTCGTACAACGCGGCGTTGCGCGCCGGGTCGCTCGGCTGGTCCGCCTTTTGGTACCGCGGCGGCGTCGAAGCCTGGGTCGCCAACGGCTTGCCCACCACGGCGGACATGGCGAAGAAATAAGGCCCGTGCCGGTTCGCACGAAAAAACCCGCCTGTGCGAGCAGGCGGGTTTTTTGTTGCCCGTCGAGACGGGCTCGCTTACTTGCCTTGGGCGGCCAGCGCCAGGGCGGCGGCGTTCACCACGGCGGCGATACGGCCGGCGTCGCGCAATTGTTCGGTCGACAGGCCGTCGTTCTTCAGGTTTTCATAGTGCGAGGCCACGCAGAAATGGCACTTGCCGATGATCGAGGCCACCAGCGCGAACAGTTCAAAGCGCTTCTTTTCCACGCCGCCGTGGGTGGCGTAGGCGTTCATGCGCAACTGGGCCGGCAGGCTCTTCAGGTTGGCGTCGCCGGTCATTTCGACGTAGGGGTACCAGGTGTTGTTCATGCCCATGAGCGCCGAGGCGGTCAGGGCGGCATTGGCGTCGCCTTCCGACAGACCGCTCTTGAAGGCTTCCACCAGCACCGGGCTGCGCGCGGCATAAGCGGCGGACAGGGCGGCACCGACGGCGTCTTCAGGGGCGAGCGTCGAACGGGCAATCACGGCGTCCAGATTCAGGCGGATGTCCTTGGCCCAATCCGGGAGCTGTTCCTTAATGGTAGTAAGAAATTCCATAGTTTTTACCTATAATCTAGCGCAATTAAAGCCCGGCTCGGGGCCTGCAAGCAGGCCCGTTGCCGGGCTGGAAATTACAGCGTGGCGCCGCCAACCGTACGGTTGCACGGGCACAGCTCGTCGGTTTGCAGACCGTCGAGCAGACGCAGAACTTCTTCCGGGTTACGGCCGACGTTCAGGTTGTTCACCGAAACGTGCTGGATCGTGTTGTCCGGATCAACGATGAACGTGGCGCGCAGGGCAACGCCAGCACCCTTTTCACGGACGCCCAGTTGGTCGATCAGGGCACCGGTGGTGTCGCCGAATTGGTAGTGGCCCAGCTTGTTCAGGTCCGGGTGCTCACGGCGCCATGCCAGCTTGACGAATTCGTTGTCGGTCGAGCCGCCCAGCAGGACAGCGTCGCGGTCTTCGAAATCCTTGGCCAGCTTGTTGAAGCCGACGATTTCGGTCGGGCACACGAACGTGAAGTCTTTCGGGTAGAAATAGATCACCTTCCACTTGCCGGGGAACGAGCTTTCGGTGATGTCTTCAAACGCCGACACGCCATTTTCTTCGTGCTGGTTGAAGCCGGGCTTGACGCCGGTGACCTTGAAGGGCTCGAGTTTGTCGCCAACAGTTTTCATGTGTACTCCCAGTAGTTGTTGGTGGAAATAAGGCTGTGCCTTAAAGCATAAATTCTACGCTATGGATTATCGTTGTCTAATTGATAATTCCTAAACTTGGCTTTGGGCAACTCTATCCTTGCGGTCAGTCCGCCGCCCTCTCGGGGAAGCATCCGCAGCGATCCGCCCACGTGCTTGAGCAGGCGTTCCACGATCGCCAGGCCCAGGCCCGCGCCGCTGACGCCGGTGCGCGCCGCCTCGCCGCGCGAGAACGGCCGCAGCAGGCGGTCCACGTCTTCAGGCGCGATGCCGGGACCGCGGTCCGCCACCTCGATCACGATCATGCCGCCTTCAGCTTGCAGCGTCATGACCAGATGCGCCATGCCGTCGCTGGAGCGTCCGTAGCGGCGGGCGTTCTCGATCAGGTTGCTGACCACGCGCTTCAAGTCCAGCGCGGTGATCCGGGCGCGCAGCCCCGGCTCGATCGAGGCATCGAGCTCTCCGCCCAGCGAGGCCGTGTGGCTGCGCTCGCGTTCGTAGAGTTCGGCCAGGACGGCCGAGATGTCGGTCGCCAGTTGCGGCAGCGTGCCCGCCGGGCGCGCGTACTCCATCAGCTGGCCGATGCTGTGGTCGATCTGGCCCAGGTCTTCGTCGATGGCCTGGCGGGCGTCTTCCGACACGCCGCTCAGCTCGATCTCAAGCCGCATGCGGGCAAGCGGCGTTCGCAAATCGTGCGAAATCCCCGCCAGCATCAGTTCCCGGTCGGCCTCGGCCTGCCGCAGGTCTTTGGCCATCCGGTTGAACGAGGCGTTCAAGTCGCGGATTTCCAGCGGCCCTTGCTCGGGCAGGGCGGCAGGCGTCTCGCCGCGCGACAGCACTTGCGCCGCCCGGGCCAGCCGCGACAGGGGCCGGTTGACGAAGCCCACCGAGACCGCCGCCCCGACAAGGGAAAGCAGCAACGCCGTGGCGCCCCAGCCCAGCCATTCGATCCCGCCCGTCAACCCGATCTGCTCGCGCTCGAACACCAGCCAGTACAGGTCTTTTTCTATCTGGAAGCTGACCCAGAAGCCCGGCACCTGGTTCACGCCCCAGGCAATCTGCGTTTCCGGGCCGAAGCGCGTGCGGATGTGCTGGGCAACGCGTTGCCAGTAATCGTCGTCGGGGAGGGCTTCGGCGAAGTCGGTGACTTCGCGCGGATAGACCTGGATGCCTTCGTTGGTCGCCAGGTCCAGCAGGAGCTTGCTGCGTTCGCCGTTATGCGAGTAGATCAGCGCCGTGCGTGTGATATTGACGGCCGTGATCACCCGCTGCGCCATTTGATTGGCGCGCGGTCCCAGCTCCATGCTGAAAAAGACTTGTAGCCACGCGCCCAGGCTGACGAGCATCAGCGCGGCAAGCAGCAGGAACGTGCGGCCGAACAAGCCGAGCCGCAAACGTGATGTCAGGTTCCTGAAGGTTCTGCGCAAGCGGGGCACGAGGCTGCGCTCCTGCCCGGGGCGGGCGAGCCGATCAGCTACCACCGTCCGGCACAAACACGTATCCAAGACCCCAAACGGTCTGGATGAACACGGGCTTGGACGGATTGGGTTCGATCAATTTGCGCAGGCGCGAGATCTGGACGTCGAGGCTGCGATCGAAGGCTTCGTATTCGCGGCCGCGCGCCAGTTCCATGAGCTTGTCGCGGGACAGGGGAATCTTCGGATGGCGCGCAAACACCTTGAGCACCGAGAATTCACCCGTGGTGATCGGCACCTGTTCGCCGTTGCGCGTGAGCGTACGGGTGGACAGGTTGAGCACGTAGGGGCCGAAGGCGATGGATTCGTTTTCCTGGCTGGGGGCGCCGGGATGCTCCTCGGTGCCGCGGCGGCGCAGGATCGCGTTGATCCGTGCCAGCAGTTCCCGGGGATTGAACGGTTTGGACAGGTAGTCGTCCGCGCCCATCTCCAGGCCCACGATGCGGTCGATCTCTTCCGCTTTGGCCGTGAGCATGATGATGGGGGTATTGTCGTGGCCACCGCGCAGCCGGCGACAGATGGACAGGCCATCTTCACCGGGCAGCATCAGATCCAGCACGAGCAGGTCGAAATGCTCGCGTTGCCAGAGTTTGCCCATCTCTTTGGCGTCTTCGGCAACGAAAACGTTGAATCCCTGCTCGGACAAATACCGGCGCAGCAAATCGCGCAAGCGCGGATCATCGTCGACGACGAGGATTTTTCGGGTGGGGGTGGTGTTTTGCGTATTCATGGCCGGAAATGTAACAGTGACGAGAACCAGCGGCTAGTGGGCGTTCACAAGATATTACACATTGCGAACCATGGTTGAAATCCCCCTTACAACCGGGGGCAAAGCCGCCGTATTTCGTACAATCTGCATCTATGGAACTAAACCTGCTGGCTTTGGAAACGTCTTCGTCCCGTTGTGGGGTGGCCCTATTGCGGGCGGTCGATGGCCGTCTGGAGGTCAGTACCCGGGAACACGAGGGGTCCCAGGAGCACGCCGAACGGCTTCTGCCCATGGCCAACGAACTGCTGGCAGCGTCAGGCCTGGCGCCGTCCGCGCTGGACGCGGTGGCGTTCGGCCAGGGCCCTGGGGGCTTTACGGGGCTGCGAGTGGCTTGCGGCGTGGCCCAGGGTATGGGACTGGGCCTGGGCATACCGGTGCTGCCGGTGGTGTCGCACCAGGCGGTCGCCGCCCAGGTGGGGCAGGCTTCCCCGTCCGACGCCATCGTCGTGGCCCTGGACGCCCGCATGCATGAGGTCTACCTGGCGGTCTACCGTCCGGTGGCCGCGCCTGACGGGGAGCCCGGCTGGGAAACCCTGCAGGCGCCGCTGCTGATCGCGGCGGCCGAAGTCGTGCCCTGGACCGCACATTATCTTCCCGCGTGGTCGGCCCAGGCCGGACAGGACCTGAGCCTGGTATTGGCCGGCGACGCCTGGGACGCCTATGCGGCCGATATGGCGCACCCCGCCGCCTGGCGCCGCGCCGCCGACGCGCAACGGCCCGAAGCCGCCAGCGTGGCGCGGCTGGCGCGCCAGGGTTGGCTGCGCGGCGAGGCCCTGCCGCCCGAACAGGCCGCGCCGCTGTACGTGCGCGACAAGGTGGCGTTCACCACCGCCGAGCGCATGCGCGGCGAAGGCGGCAATCCCAAGGCGCAGCCGTCGCTGGCGCCCCAGGCCCCTCAGGTGCCCTTGATTCCGCAGCCGCTCACCGAGGCCGACCTGGACGAGGTCGTCGCGCTGGAAGCCCATGTGCAGGCCTTTCCCTGGACGCGCGGCAATTTCGCGGATGCGCTGGCGGCCGGGTATGGCGCCTGGGTGCTGCGCCGCGAAGGCAAGGTGGCGGGTTTCTGCATTCTGATGTTCGCGCCCGACGTGGCACACCTGCTGGTGATCGCCGTGGCCAAGGACCTGCATCGCCAGGGCCTGGGCGGCGTGCTGCTCGACTGGTGCGAGCAGCAGGCGCGCCAGCGCGGACTGGAAGGCGTGTTGCTTGAAGTGCGCCCGTCCAACGCGTCGGCCGTCGGCTTCTATCAACGCCACGGCTATCTGCAGATCGGCGTGCGCCGGGGGTATTACCCGGCCGCCAACGGGGCCCGCGAAGACGCGATCGTCATGCAGAAGCGGTTTGCGGCCGTGGCGGAGGAAGCGGCATGACCTTGCCGACCACCGCTGCCCCCAAGCCGGCCGCTCCCCGCGTCAATCCCCTGCAGCGCATCTGGCTGCGGGAAATCGGCATGGAACGCCTGTGGATGCGCCCGGCGCCCGCTGCGGCACGTCCCGTCGTCGTGCCGCAAGTCCCTGTTTCCAAACCGGTTTCGGCTCCCGAGCCGGCGCCGGTCATGGCCGCGGCAGAGGCCGCGCCGGTGCATGTGGCGCCTTCGGTGGCGCCGTCCACGGCCCCGGCTCCCGCCGTGCCGGTTGCCGCCGCCGGCAGCCCGCCAGCAGTGGGGGCCGCCGTCGCGTCCACACGCGCGAACGGACGCCCCGGCATTCCGGCATCCATCCTGAACCGCACCGGTCCGCCACCGCGCCCGGCGCCCAAGGCAGCCGAGGACGAGGCCGCCGAAGCGCCGCGCATCCCGGTGGCCGAAGCCGTCAAGAACGCCAACCTGGACGAGCTGCGCGAGCAAGTCGTGGCCTGCACCGCCTGCGGCTTGTGCGACGGGCGGCGCCACGCCGTGTTCGGCCAGGGCGCCACCCCCACCCGCTGGCTGGTCGTGGGCGAAGCCCCGGGCGAACAAGAGGACCGCCAGGGCCACCCCTTCGTGGGCCGCTCCGGTCAATTGCTGGACGCGATGCTGGCCGCCGTGGGCATGAGCCGCGACGCCGACGTGTTCATCACGAACGTGATCAAGTGCCGCCCGCCGGGCAACCGCAACCCCAAGCCCGAAGAGATCGCCGCCTGCAGCCCGTACCTGATGCGGCAGATCGCCTTGCTGAAGCCCGAGCGCATCCTGGTGCTGGGCCGTTTCGCGGCGCAGACGCTGCTGGGCACGGACGCCACGATCGGCAGCCTGCGCGGCCGCGTCCATTCGCTGAAGACGGACGAGGGCGCCGAGATCCCGGTCATCGTCAGCTACCACCCGGCCTATCTGCTGCGCAGCCCGTCCGAGAAGGCGCGGGCCTGGCAGGACTTGAAGCTGGCGTCCCGCAAGGCTTGACCGCCAGCGGCAACGGCGTGTCCAGATAAGGAAAAACCGGGCGAAAGCCCGGTTTTCTTTGGAAGATCAATCGCTTGGGCGCCGGTCGCCTAGTGCGTGGAGTCCAGCGCGCGGCCGTGGCCTTCCTGGCCGATCTGGTCATGCAGATCGGGGTTGGCCAGCATGTTGCGCTTGCTCCAGCGCATGAACACGACCATCAGCACGGCGACGACGGTGCCGAAGATGACGATGATGATGTTGATCGGCAGTTGCAGCCACAGCAGCAGCGTGTACATCGCCACCATCAGCAGGATGTTGAGCTGTTCGTTGAAGTTCTGCACGGCGATGGAATGGCCGGCCGACAGCAGCACGTGGCCGCGGTGTTGCAGCAGGGCGTTCATCGGGACGACGAAGAATCCGGCCAGGCCGCCCGTGATCAGCAGCAGCAGGTATACGCTCCAGGGCGAGTAGACCAGCGGCATCAGCAGCACGACCAGCCCCATGGCGGCGCCGACCGGCAGCACGGCCAGCGCGCGGCGCAGCGGAATGCGGCCCGCCAGGATCGAGCCGACCACCGTGCCCAGCGCGGCCACGCCCATCAGCATCGACGCCTTGTCCAACTGATAGCCCAGGTGGCTGCGGCCCCATTCGATGACGATCAGCTGGAGGGTCGCGCCGGCGCCCCAGAACAGGGTGGTGACGGCCAGCGAGATCTGGCCGAGCTTGTCGCGCCAAAGCACGCAGACATAGCCCCAGAACGTGCGGATCAGCCGGACCGGGTTCTTTTGCTGCGGCGGATAGCGCACGTGGGTGCGCGGAATCAACAGGTTGCACAGCGCTGCCAGCAGATACACGAAGGCGATCACGAGGATGGCCGCTTCGGCGGGCGTGTGCACCAGGCTGCCGATGAACGAATGGCTGAGGAGCGCGGTGGAGACCGAGGACGAGATCAGCAGGCCGCCCAGCACCGTGCCGAGGATGATGGAGAAGACCGTCAGGCCTTCGATCCAGCTATTGCCCTTGACCAGCATGTGGGGCGGCAGCATTTCCGTGACGATGCCGTACTTGGCCGGCGAGTACGCGGCGGCGCCGATGCCCACGACGGCGTAGGCCGCGCAGACCAGGTACGTCTGGTATTCGGGGGCGACGCCGATGCTGGCGTACGAGAACATCAGCAGGCAGCCGGCGACTTTCAGGGCATTGGTGGAGAACATCACCCGGCCCTTGGGAAAGGAGTCCGCCAGGGCGCCGACAAAGGCTGCCAGCACCACGTAGGCCAGCGCGAAGGACCACTTCATCATGGGCGCCAACCAGTCGGGGCCATGCAGTTCCTGTATCAAGGCGATCGCTGCGATGAACAGCGCATTGTCCGCCAATGACGAGAAGGCCTGCGCGGCCATGACCAGATAGAAACCACGTTTCAAGAATGTCCCCGTTCTTTGGCCTGTGCCCGGCCGGTCCGCGTGAAAATTATGTGTCGTGCCAAAAAGTGTCAGGGAGTATAGCCGGAGCGCGGATGCGCGCTATTGAGCGTTTGCCCGCGGGTTGACCGTTGCTGACGTTTGGGGACAGACTGCCTGCGGTATCATACGACCCATATGTGAGCCGGCCCTTGAAGGGCCGGTTTGCAATCTATGCGGCAGGTCCGTTAACGCCTTTCGTTCAACCCACCCCGTCGTCATCGTACTGTGCGTCTCACTCAGCTAAAACTCGCCGGCTTCAAGTCCTTCGTTGATCCCACCGTGATCCCCGTGCCCAGCCAACTGGTCGGCGTGGTGGGTCCCAACGGTTGCGGGAAATCGAACATCATTGACGCAGTACGCTGGGTGCTGGGCGAGGCCAAGGCCTCCGAGCTGCGCGGCGAGTCCATGCAGGACGTCATCTTCAACGGCTCCGGCCACCGCAAGCCGGCTGCCCGGGCGTCGGTGGAAATGGTGTTCGACAACAGCGAAGGGCGCGCCGCTGGCCAATGGAGCACCTACGCCGAAATCGCCGTGCGCCGCGTGCTGACCCGGGACGGCACCAGCAGCTATTTCGTCAACAACCAGCAGGTCCGCCGCCGCGACATCCACGACATCTTCCTGGGCACCGGCCTGGGCGCGCGGGGCTACGCCATCATCGGCCAGGGCATGATCAACCGCCTGATCGAGGCGCGCCCTGAAGAACTGCGGGTTTTCCTGGAAGAAGCGGCCGGCGTGTCGCGCTACAAGGAACGCCGCCGCGAGACCGAAAACCGCCTGTCCGACACGCGCGAGAACCTGACCCGCGTCGAAGACATCCTGCGTGAACTGAACAGCCAGCTGGAAAAGCTGGAAGCGCAGGCCGAAGTGGCCACGCGCTACCGCGAACTCCAGGCCGACGGCGAAAAGAAGCAGCATGCGCTGTGGTTCCTGAAGGAAACCGGCGCCCGCGAAGAGCGCGCCAAGAAAGTCCAGGAAATGGCGCAGGCCCAGAACGAGCTCGAAGCCGCCATCGCCGGCCTGCGGGCGGGCGAAGCGGCGCTGGAATCCCGGCGCCAGGCCCATTACGCCGCCAGCGACGCGGTCCACACCGCCCAGGGCGGGCTGTACGAGGCCAATGCCCAGGTCAGCCGCCTGGAGGCCGAAATCCGCCACGTGGTGGACTCCCGCAACCGCCTGCAGTCGCGCCGCGACCAGTTGCAGCAGCAGATCGCGGAATGGACCAGCCAGCGCGAGCACTGCACCGAACAGATCGCCCAGGCCGAAGACGACCTGGCCACCGCTGCCGCCCGCACCGAAGAGGCGCGCGCCACCGCTGAAGACGCTCAGGCGGGCCTGCCTTCCGTCGAGCAGCGCGTGCGCGAAGCCGCATCCGGCCGCGACGAAATGCGCGCCGCCCTGGCCCGCGTCGAACAGAACCTGGCCCTGGTCGCCCAGACCCAGCGCGATGCCGACCGCCAGATGCAGGTCCTGGAGCAGCGTCGCGAGCGCCTGCAGCAGGAACTGCGCGAACTGCACGCGCCGGACCCGGTGCGCCTGGAGCAACTGGCCGGCGACCGCCTGGCGGGCGAAGACCAGCTGGAAGAAGCCCAGGAAGAATTGGCCACGCTGGAAGGCCGCGTGCCCGAAGCCGATGCCGAACGCAGCCGCGCCCAGGCCGCCGCCCAGACCGACGCGCAGAACCTGGCGCGCCTGGAAGCCCGCCTGTCGGCGCTGGTGAAATTGCAGGAAGACGTGCAGAAGCAGGGGGCGCTTGAGCCCTGGCTGGCCAAGCACGAGCTCGCCGGCCTGTCGCGCCTGTGGCAGAAGCTGCATGTGGAGCCGGGCTGGGAAACCGCCCTGGAATCGGCGCTGCGCGAACGCATGGCGTCGATGGAAGTGCGCAACCTGGACTGGGCCCGCGCCTTCGCCGAAGACGCGCCGCCGGCCCGCCTGGCGTTCTACCAGCTGCCCGCCGCGGCGCCCGCGCCGGCCGCGTCTGCCGGACTGACGCCGCTGGCCAGCCTGCTGCGCATCACCGATCCCGACCTGCGCACGCTCCTGAACGACTGGCTGGCCGGTATCTACACCGCCACCGACGTGACGCAGGCCCTGGCCATGCGGGCGACCTTGCCGGCCGGCAGCGCTTGCGTGGTCAAGGCCGGTCATCTGATCGACGCGCACAGCGTGCGCTTCTACGCTCCGGACTCCGAACAGGCCGGCCTCTTGGCCCGCCAGCAGGAAATCGAGAACCTGCAGCGCGAGATCAAGGCCCAGCAACTGATCGCCGACCAGGCGCGCGCCGCGGTCGCCCGCGCCGAAGCCGCCTGGCAGCAGGTGTCCCAGGCCATCGCGCCGGCGCGCACGCGCGTGGCCGAGGTAACGCGCCGGGTGCACGACATCCAGCTGGAACACTCGCGGCTGCAGCAGCAGGCCGAGCAATCCGGCGAACGCGCGTCGCGCCTGCGGCAGGACCTGGAAGAAATCAAGGTCCAGGAAGAAGACCTGCGCGCCACCCGCGAAGAGGCGGAAGCGCGCTTCGAGACCCTGGACGAAGAGCTGGCCGAACACCAGTCCCGGTTCGCCGACGCCGAGATCGACGGCGAAACGCTGGCGGCCCAGGCCGAAGCGGCCCGCACGCGCCTGCGCGAGCTGGAGCGCGCCGCCCAGGAAGCCGAATTCGCCGAGCGCGGCATCCAGGTCCGCATCACCGACCTGCAGCGCAATCAGCAATTGGCCGCCGACCAGAGCCAGCGCGGCTCGGTCGAGCTGGAACAGCTGATGGGCGATCTGGTCGAGCTGGACGCCTCCGCGTCCCAGGCCGGCTTGCAGGACGCCCTGGAAGCCCGCGCCGAACGCGAGGAAGCGCTGTCGCGCGCGCGCCAGGAAATGGAAAACCTGGCGGCCTTGCTGCGCGGGGCCGACGAAGACCGGCAGCAGCAAGAGCAGACGCTGGAACCGCGCCGGACGCGCATCATGGAATTGCAGTTGCAGGAACAGGCTGCCCGCCTGGCCGAAGAGCAGTTCACGGAACAGTTGAACGCGCGCGAAGTCGACCGCGAGGCGCTGGCCCAGGACTTGGCCAACGCGCCTGACGAATGGCGCCGCGCCAGTTGGCTGCAGCAGGAAGTGGGCCGCATCTCGCGCCAGATCGAATCGCTGGGTTCGGTCAACCTGGCGGCGCTGGACGAACTGAACACGTCGCGCGAACGCAAGGGCTTCCTGGATTCGCAGAACCAGGACTTGATGACCGCCATCGAGACCCTGGAAGACGCCATCCGCAAGATCGACCGCGAAACCCGCGAGCTGCTGCAAGAGACGTTCAACGTCGTGAACGGCCACTTCGGCGAGCTCTTCCCCAAGCTGTTCGGCGGGGGCGAGGCCAAGCTCAGCATGACCGGCGAAGAAATCCTGGACGCGGGCGTGCAGGTGATGGCGCAGCCTCCGGGCAAGCGCAACAGCACGATCCACCTGCTGTCGGGCGGCGAAAAAGCGCTGACCGCGACGGCGCTGGTGTTCGCGCTGTTCAAGCTGAACCCGGCGCCGTTCTGCCTGCTGGACGAGGTGGACGCGCCGCTGGACGACGCCAACACGGAACGCTACGCGAACCTGGTCGCCAGCATGAGCGAGCAGACGCAGTTCCTGTTCATCTCGCACAACAAGATCGCCATGCAGATGGCCAAGCAACTGATCGGGGTAACCATGCAAGAGCAAGGGGTTTCGCGTATCGTTGCGGTAGATATAGATTCGGCCGTGCAAATGATGGCCTCCGAAGCGGCATAAACCCAATATTTAGAAAGGCGCCGCCCTGTTGGCGCGGGATTTACACATGAGTGATTTGCAGATCGGGCTGATTGCCCTGGGCGTCTTGCTGATACTGCTGGTGCTGGGGTTCAACTGGTGGCAGGACCGGCGCGTCCGGCGCAAGATGCAGAGCCATTTCCCCACCTCCGAGCAGGATCCCCTGCTGGGCGGCTCGGCTGCGGCCGGCGCCGCGGCCACGGCTTCCGGGGCGGCGTCGTCGCGCCGCGAACCCGGCATGGGCGGCGATGCGCCGCGCAAGGAAGGCCAGCCTGCGCCGGTGGACCCGGGCAGCGACGCCGACGACGCCGAAGAACCCGATCCCGCCTGCGAGGTGGTCATCGAGATCAACTTCGCCGAACCGGTGCGCGGCGCCGACCTGCTGCCGTACATGCAAAGCCTGCGCCACGTGGGCCGCAAGCCCATGCGGGTGTTCGCCGAAACCGACCAGCGCCGCCATCGCGCGCGGGTGCATGCCGGCGAGACCTACGCATCCATGCAGTTGGCCGTGCTGCTGGCCAACCGCAGCGGTCCGCTGACCGCCATCGAATGGTCGCAAGCCTGGGCCCGCGCCCAGGACATGGCTGAACGCTTCGACGCCACGATCGAAGGCCCGGACCAGCAAGCCGTGCTGGAGCAGGGCGCCCGCCTGGACGACACCTGCGCCGCCCTGGATACCCAAGTCGGCTTGACCTTGATGCTGGGCTCTGGCCAACCGGCCGCCGAAGTCCTGTCCGTTGCCCGCGATACGGGTTTCGTGGCGGACGGCAGCCGCCTGGCCTGGCCTGCCGAGAACGGCGCGACCCGCTTCACGCTGTCGCGTGCCGACGGGGCCGCCTTCGATGCCGGCATGGGAGGCATCGAACGCCTGTACCTGCTGCTGGATGTGCCGTGCGCACCGGCGGACAGCCGCGCGTTTGGCCGCATGGTGGATGTGGGCCGCGATTTGGCCGCGCGCCTGCGCGCTGAACTGGTCGACGACCAGGGCAAGCCGCTGGCCGACGGGTCGGAGACGGTCATCGACGAACGGCTGCAAGTGCTGTTCGAACAGCTCGAACAAGCGGGTCTGCCCGCCGGAAGCGAGCGCGCTCAACGGGTGTTCGCTTAATGAACAGCGCGTCCGGAGGGGAATCCGCGGCCCAGGCCGCGGCGCGCTTGCGCGCGGAGCTTGAACAGCACAACGTCCGCTACTACGTCTACGACGAGCCCTCGGTCTCGGATGCCGAGTACGACGGACTGATGCGCCAGCTTGAAGCCCTGGAGGCCGAGCACCCCGAACTCGTCACGCCGGAGTCGCCCACGCAACGCGTGGGCGCCGCGCCGGTTTCGGCGTTTGGCAGCGTGCACCACGCGGTGCCCATGCTGTCGCTGAACAACGCGTTCGACGAAGAAGAAGTCGCGGCGTTCGACCGCCGCGTGACGGATACGCTGCGGGGCGCGGGGCTGCTGGGCCCGGCGCAGCAAGCCGACTATTTCTGTGAATTGAAGCTGGACGGCCTGGCGATCAGCCTGCGCTACGAAGACGGCCGTCTGGTGCAGGCCGCCACGCGTGGCGACGGCCAGACGGGCGAGGACGTCACGTCCAACATCCGCACGATCAAGGCGATTCCGCTGCAGTTGAAGGGCACGGCCCCGAAGGTGTTGGAGGTGCGCGGCGAAGTGTTGATGAACCGCGCCGACTTCGAAAAACTGAATATCGCCCAGGCCAAGCGCGACGAGAAAGTCTTCGTCAATCCGCGCAACGCGGCGGCCGGCAGCCTGCGTCAGCTGGATCCGCGCATTACGGCCAAGCGGCCGCTGCGCTTTTTCGCCTATGGTTGGGGCGAGGTCCAGGGCCTGCCCGGCGCGCAGAGCGGCCTGTTCGACGAAGCGTCGGCCGGCGCCGGGCAAGCGTCGCTGCTACCCGAAAAATCCCATGGCGCCATGCTGGCCTGGCTGCACGAGCTGGGCCTGCCGGTCAATCTGATGCACAACCACCGGGCCACGGGCGCCGACGGCCTGATGGCCTTCTATGCCCGCGTGGGCGCGATGCGCGCGACCTTGCCCTACGACATCGATGGCGTGGTCTACAAGGTGGATTCGCTGCCCGCCCAGAAGGTGCTGGGCTTTGTGGCGCGTGCGCCGCGCTTCGCGCTGGCGCACAAGTTCGCCGCCGAAGAGGCCACGACGACCCTGCTGGATATCGAGGTGCAGGTCGGCCGCACCGGGGCGATCACACCGGTGGCGCGCCTGAAACCGGTATTCGTGGGCGGGGTCACCGTCACCAACGCCACGCTGCACAACGAAGACGAGATCCGCCGCAAGGACGTGCGCAAGGGCGATACCGTCATCGTGCGCCGCGCCGGCGACGTCATTCCCGAAGTGTTGGGCCCGGTGCTGGAAAAGCGCCCCGACGACGCGCAGGAATTCGTCATGCCGACGGCCTGCCCGGTCTGCGGTTCGGCCATTGAACGGCTTGAAGACGAAACCATCGCGCGGTGCACCGGCGGCCTGTTCTGCGGCGCCCAGCGCAAGCAGACCCTGTGGCACGCGGCCAGCCGCAAGGCGCTGGACATCGAAGGCCTGGGCGAAAAGCTCGTGGACCAACTGGTCGACAGCGGCCGGGTCAAGACGCTGGCCGACCTGTACAGCCTGCGTCCGCTGGAACTCGTGGGCCTGGACCGCATGGGCCAGAAGTCCGCCGACAACCTGGTGGCCGCCATTGAAAAGGCCCGCGAACCGGGCCTGGGCCGCTTGCTGTTCGCCTTGGGCATCCGCCACGTGGGTGAAACCACGGCGCGCGATGTGGCCCGGCATTTCGGCAGCATCGACGCGATCATGGATGCGGACGAAGACGCCTTGTCGTCGGTGCCGGACGTGGGCCCGGTGGTGGCGGCGTCCATCCGCCGCTTCTTCGCCGAGCAGCACAACCGCGACGTGATCGAGCAACTGAAGGCCCAGGGTGTGAACCCGGTGGCCGAAGCCGTGCCGCAGGGCACGACGCTGGTCGGCAAGACCTTTGTGCTGACGGGCACGCTGCCCAACTGGACGCGCGAAGAGGCCTCGATGCACATCCAGGCCGCCGGCGGCAAAGTCAGCGGCTCGGTGTCGAAGAAGACCGCCTACCTGGTGGCGGGCGAAGAGGCCGGCAGCAAGCTCACCAAGGCCCAGGAGCTGGGCGTGACCGTGCTGGACGAAGACGCGTTGAAGGCCTTGCTGGGCATGTCGTAGCAGGGCGTTCGCAGGCAGTGCGGGCGAAAGGATCGTCCGTATTCGCAGCCAGTACAGTCGAAAAAAAACTGCCCGCAATCGCGGGCAGTTTCGTGTCTGGCGAGAGGCTTACTGAATCTTGGCCTTGTCGCGCAGTTGCTTCTGGTAGTCGGCCAGGGTTTGCTGGCGCAGCATTTCTTCCAGTTGCGGACGCACTTGGTCCAGCGGCGGGAATTCCACCGGGCGGGTGTCGTCAACCATGATGATGTGCCAGCCGAACTGGGTTTGCACCGGCTTGTCGACCAATTGGCCCTTCTTCAGCTGGGTCACGGCTTGCGCGAACGGCTGGACGTAGTTGGTCGGGGGAGCCCAACCCAGATCGCCACCCTTTTCGGCGCTGCCGGGGTCCTTCGAGTTCTTCTTGGCCAGATCGTCGAACTTGCTCTTGTTGCTCTTGATCTGGGCCAGCAGGTCATTGGCCGTCTTCTCGTCTTCGACGAGGATGTGACGGACCTTGTATTCCATCTTGCCGGCCTGTTCCTTCTTGATCTTGTCGTATTCAGCCGTGACCTTGGCATCCGACACCGGATTCTTGGCCAGGTAGTCGGCCATCAGGGCGCGGACCAGGATGCCTTGGCGGGCCAGCTCGACTTCCGTCTGGACGTCGGCCTGCTTGGCGATGCCGCTGGATTCGGCGGCTTGCACGAAGATCTGGCGGTTGATCATTTCTTGTTTGACCTGTTCGCGCAGTTGCGGCGAATCGGTCGCGCCCTGGCTGACCAGCAGCTTGACGAATTGATCCAGGTTCTTCTGCGGAATGGCCTTACCGTTGACGGTTGCCACGTTTTGCGCGAAAGCAGGCACGGCGATGACGCAGGCCGCAGCCAGCATGACGATGCGTTTCATGAATATCCTTTGACTTTCTATTTGGGAGCCTGGGCATCTAGCGCAAGCGCATGAATCGGATAGGGGATCAAATCTTGCAAATGATGATACACCAGCCTATGTCGCGCTACAGCGGAGAGCCCCGCAAAGCAAGGCGCAACGATGTGCACGCGATAGTGGCCGGCGCCGTTTTTACTGCCTTCGTGGCCGGCATGCAAATGCGAGTCGTCCAGAATGTCCAAAGTAAGAGGTTCCAGGGCGGCTAGGCGCTCCCGGATCAGGGCGATGCGGTCGGTGGTGTCTGACATGGCGGCAAGGGGGAAGTTCCGGCGCGCCGCCCTGGGGCGGGCACGCCGATGGTAGGGCCGTCTGGCGAATCAGGGCTTGCCCGGCGGGGTGCCGGAGCTGGCGTTTTCGTCGGTCTGGATGTGCTTTCCCAGCCACACCGACTGGCCGATCACGAACACGACCATCAGGCCCATCAGGCCGAAGGCCTTGAAGCTGACCCATTGCGATTCGGTGAAATGGCCGGAAAACGCCACATATAGGTTCAGCGCGCCCGCGATGAGGAAGAACCCGGCCCAGACCAGGTTCAGCTTGTCCCAGGCGGCGTCGGGCAGCTGGATCTGCTTTTCCATCAGCCGGCGGATCAGGTTGCGGCCGAACAGCAGGCGGGAGACCAGCAGCGCGCCGCCGAAGAGCCAGTACAGCACCGTCGGTTTCCACTTGATGAAGACGTCGCTGTGCAGCCAGATCGTGGCGCCGCCGAAGACCAGGATGACCGTCAGGTTGATCCAGTGCATGGCCTCGGTGGCGCGGCCCGTGGCTTTCAGCCAGATGATCTGCAGCACGGCCGCCGCCATCGCCACGCCCGTGGCGATGAAGATATCCGTGTACCGGTAGGCGATGAAGAACAGGAACAGCGGGAACAGGTCGAACAGAAACTTCTTCATTCAGTCTTCTATGGGTTCAAACGTCATCGACAGGGAGTTGATGCAATAGCGCAGCCCGGTGGGCTCGGGGCCGTCGGGGAAGACGTGACCCAGGTGCGAATCGCAGACGTTGCACAGTACTTCGGTGCGCACCATGCCGTGGGTGGCGTCGCGCTCTTCTCGGACCAGTTCCGGGTCGAGTGGCTGGAAGTAGCTGGGCCAGCCACAGCCGGCGTCGAATTTGGTGTCGGATGCGAAGAGGGCGGTGCCACAGCCCACGCAGCGGTAGATGCCCGGCGTGGTGGTATTCCAGTAACGCCCGGTGAATGCGCGTTCGGTACCTTTTTCACGGGTGACCACGTATTCTTCGGGGGAAAGCTGTGCACGCCATTCGGCGTCGGATTTGCGTACTTTTTCCATATGAGCTCTTGGAGTCCCGATGCCCGAAATGGTTCGGGCATAATCCCGCCCCATGTTAATCGAGTTTGACCAGGCGGTAGTGTCCACGCCCCAGGCGGAAGTCTTGCGCGGGGTGAGCGTGACCCTGGCCGAACGCCGTGTCGGCATCGTCGGCCCCAACGGCGCTGGCAAGAGCACGCTGGCGCGCCTGGTCAACGGCCTGGTGCTGCCCTCCGCGGGCAGCGTGAGGGTGGACGGGCGGGATACCCGCCACGACCTGAAGGCCGTGCGCCAGCGGGTCGGCTTCGTGTTCCAGAACCCCGAGAACCAGATCGTCTTTCCCATCGTCCGGGAAGACCTGGCTTTTGGCCTGAAACGCCTGGAACCCGACAAGGCACGGCGCGAAAGCCGCATCGAATCCCAATTGGGCGCGCTGGGCGTGGGCCATCTGGCCGACCGCACGAGCCACACACTGTCGGGGGGCGAGCGCCAGCTTGTTGCCTTGGCGGCCGTGCTGGTGATGGAGCCGGCGCTGATCGTCTTCGACGAGCCCACCACCCAGCTGGACCTGCGCAACCGCAACCGGGTGCGCGACGCCATCGCCGCGCTGCCGCATGACGCGATTGTCGTCAGCCACGATCTGGAATTGCTGGAAGACTTCGACCGCGTGCTGGTCGTGCGCGACGGCGGCATCGCGGCCGACGACACGCCGGCCGCGGCCCTGCGCTGGTACCGGGAGCACTGCGCATGATGGAGCCCTTGTACGTCCCAGGCCGGACGCCGCTGCATCAATTGCCGGCCTGGCTCAAGCTGCTGGTGCTGATCGCGGCCGGGGCGGGGCTGTTCATGCTGCGGGATCCCCGCTGGCTGTCTGCGGCGTTCGCCGTGGCCGCTGGGCTGGTGGCGGCCACCGGGGTCGCGGCCTCCGCCGTCTGGCGGCAGGTGCGCGGGCTGCTCTGGGTGCTGCTGGCCGTGGCGCTGTTCACCGGGTGGTTCCAGGGCTGGAGCGAGGCGCTGGCGGTGGTGCTGCGCGTCGGGGCGATGGTGGGGTTGGCGCTGGTGGTGACGCTGTCGACCCGCACCTCGGACCTGATTGCCGTCTGCGAGCGCGCGCTGATGCCGCTTGAACGCATCGGGCTGGTGGATGCCGGCAAGGTCGCGCTGGCGTTGGCGCTGGCGTTGCGTTTCGTGCCTGAAATCTGGCGCAACTTCCAGGAGATCCGCGAAGCGCAAGCCGCGCGCGGACTGGGCGCCCATCCGGTCGCCTTGATCGTGCCTTTGATCGTGCTGACGCTGAAACGCGCAGAGGAAGTGGCCGAAGCCATCGACGCGCGCAGCCCATGACTGCCACGCGCACTGCCTTGATTCCGTAGAGGGGAAAACCATGAAATCCAATAACACCGTGCTGATCGCGCTGTTCGCGGCGCTGATTGTCGTCCTGAGCCTGATGCCGCCGATTCCGTTGCCGGGCATTCCGGTGCCGATCACCTTGCAGACGCTCGGCGCCATGCTCGCCGGCGCGATGCTGGGGCCCGTGCGCGGCGCGCTGGCCTGCCTGCTGTATCTGGCGTTGGCGGCGATCGGCCTGCCCGTCCTGCCTGGCGGCCGCGGCGGTTTGGGCGCCTTTTTCGGACCGACCGGCGGATTCCTGATCGGGATGGTGGCCGGCGCCTTCGTGACGGGCTGGCTGGCCCGCCGTCTGGCGGGCCGCGCCACAAGCACGTGGACCGGGCTGGCGGGTTACGTGACGGCTTGCGTCGTGGGCGGCATCGCCGTGGTGTATGCCTTCGGCGTGCCGTGGCTGGCCTCGGTGACGAAGATGGGCCTGCCCAAGGCGGCGATGGCGGTGGCGGTGTTCCTGCCGGGCGACCTGGTCAAGGCGGTCGTGGCCGCGTGGGTGGCGTCGCGGGTCGAACGCGTTTGGCCGATGCTGGGGCGATGAACCGGCCAGCACAGGGAATCCCCCAACAGACGCGCCGAGAGTTTTCCTAGTACAAGTTCGCCATTAACGAATGCGTTTGCTGGGATGAGGTTTCCGTAGCACATCAGGGATTTACCGTAGTTGTGAGAAGTCATCTGATACGCTTTTAACCCTATAATATTTTTTTCTGTATAACTTTAACTAGGCTCGCTTCGCCTCAATCGAGGCACATAAGAGCCACCACAGGAGACAAAAATATGCGCAAGCACTTCGGCTTGTCCGCGGCGGCTGCCGCTTTCGCCCTGACTCTGCCGCTCCTGGCGAGCGCGCAGGTCAAGGTGGGCGTGACGGTATCCAGCACCGGCCCCGCCGCGTCGCTGGGGATCCCCGAGCGCAACACCGTGGCATTGCTGCCCAAGGAAGTGGCCGGCCAGAAGATCGAATGGATCGTCCTGGACGACGCCACCGACACGACGCAAGCCGTCAAGAACTCGCGCAAGCTGGCCTCCGACGACAAGGTCGACGTGCTGATCGGCACGTCCGTGACGCCGGGTTCGCTGGCCATGGTGGACGTGGCTGCCGAAGCCAAGGTGCCGATGATCAGCGTGGCCGCCAGCGCCAAGATCGTCGAACCCGTGGACGAAAAGCGCCGCTGGGTCTTCAAGACCCCGCAGAACGACGCCCTGATGGCCGGCGCCCTGGCTGACGCCATGGCCAAGTCCAAGGTCAAGACCCTGGGCTTTATCGGCTTTGCCGACGCCTACGGCGACGGCTGGCTGGACGTGATGCAGAAGGCCGCGAAGGCCAAGGGCATCGAAATCGTCGCCATCGAAAAATACAGCCGCACCGACACTAGCGTGACGGGCCAGGTCTTGAAGCTGGTCGGCGCAAAGCCCGACGCCATCCTGATCGCCGGCGCCGGCACCCCGTCGGCCCTGCCGCAAAAGGAACTGAAGGCCCGCAACTACGGCGGCACCATCTATCAGACCCACGGCGCCGCCAACAACGACGTGCTGCGCGTCTGCGGCAAGGACTGCGACGGCATGCTGCTGCCGGCCGGCCCGCTGCTGGTGGCGGCCCAGCTGCCCGATTCCAACCCGGTCAAGAAGTCGGCCCTGGCCTACGTCGAGACCTACGAGAAGGCCAACGGCGCCGGCTCGACCAACACGTTCGGCGGCCACATGTGGGACGCCGGCCAACTGGTCGTGGCGGCCTTGCCCGTGGCGCTGAAGTCGGGCGCCAAGCCCGGCACGCCGGAATTCCGCGCCGCCATGCGCGACGCGCTGGAAGGCGTGAAGGATCTGGCCGCGTCGCAAGGCGTGTTCAATATGTCGCCCACCGACCACGCCGGCTTTGACGAGCGTTCGCGCGTCATCGTCAAGGTCGAAGGCGGCAAGTGGGTCTATCAGCCCGGCCTGTAATTCCCCAGGATTGCCCGATCCGCGGGTGCGCGAACGCGGGGTAGCGCCAGTGTCTGGCGCCTGCTCCGCGGTACCCGAGCAATGCTTCGCACCGGCCTTTCCGGCCGGTGTGTCGTATCAGCAAGAAATCACAAGGTAGTTGTTCGATGGATTCCTCAATTGCGCTGATCCTGCTGCAAGACGGTGTCGTCAACGGCGCTATCTATGCCCTGCTGGGCATGGCTCTGGTGCTGGTTTTCGCCGTTACGCGCGTCATTTTCATTCCCCAGGGCGAGTTCGTGGCGTTTGGCGCCTTGACCCTGGCCATGCTGGTGGACGGCAAAGTGCCGGGCACCGCCTATCTGTTGCCGCTGCTGGGCGCCGTGTGCCTCGCGCTTGAGCTGTTGCGCGCCGTGCGCGCCCGCAGCGCCGCCGGCCTGCCCAAGACGATCGCCACCTGTGTCGTGCTGCCGCTTGCCTTGTTCTGGCTGACCAAAAGCTACACCGGACCGGACAACTCGTTGTGGCTGAACATGCTGCTGACGCTGCTGCTGGTGATCCCGATGGGCCCCATGGTCTACCGCATCGTGTATCAACCGTTGGCCGAAGCCACCGTGCTGGTGCTGCTGATCGTCTCGGTGGCCGTGCACTTCGCCTTGATGGGCCTGGCGCTGGTGTTCTTCGGCGCCGAAGGCTGGCGCACGCCGGCGTTCGTCAGCGGCCAGGTGGACCTGGGCTTCATGGTCTGGTCGGCGCAGAGCCTGTTCGTGGTGGCGACCTGCGGATTGCTGATCGTGGCCCTGTGGCTGTTCTTCGGCAAGACGCTGTACGGCCGCGCGCTGCGCGCCACCGCCGTCAACCGCCGCGGCGCACGCCTGGTCGGCATCAGCACCACCATGTCCGGCAGCCTGACGTTCACGCTGGCCGTGGGCATCGGCGCCATGTCCGGCATGCTGATCGCGCCCATCACCACCGTCTACTACGACACGGGTTTCTTGATCGGCCTGAAGGGCTTCGTGGGCGCCATCATCGGCGGCCTGGCCAGCTACCCCATCGCCGCGGCGGGTTCGCTGCTGGTCGGCGTGCTGGAATCTTTCTCGTCCTTCTGGGCCAGCGCCTATAAGGAAGTGATCGTCTTCACCTTGATTATCCCGGTTCTGGTCTGGCGTTCGTTCAGCACCCATCACGTGGACGAAGAGGAATAAACGCCATGAACCGCATTTTGCTTGCCGTATTCATCGTCGTCCTGGCGGGCCTGCCGCTGGTGCCGGTCACGCCGGAATTCTGGGTGACGCAACTCAACTACATCGGGCTGGCCAGCCTGGTCGTGCTGGGTCTGGTGCTGTTGACCGGCGTGGGCGGCCTGACGTCGTTCGGCCAGGCGGCTTTCGTCGGCCTGGGCGCGTACACGACGGCCTTCCTGACCACGCAGTACGACGTGTCGCCCTGGCTGGCGCTGCCCGTCGGCCTCGTCATCACGGCCGTCGTGGCGTATCTGCTGGGCGCGATCACGTTGCGCCTGTCGGGCCACTATCTGCCGTTGGGCACGATCGCCTGGAGCCTGTCGCTGTACTTCCTGTTCGGCAACATCGACCTGCTGGGCAAACACGACGGCATCGCCGGCATCGAACCCCTCAGCGTTTTCGGCATTTCGCTGGCCAGCGGCCGCCATATCTATTACCTGATCTGGGTGTTTGTCCTGCTGGCGCTGTGGGCGACCCGGAACCTGCTGAATTCGCGTCCGGGACGCGCCATCCGCGCGCTGAAAAGCGGCGCAGGCATGGCCGAATCCATGGGCGTGAACACGGCGGCATACAAGGTCGTGATCTTCGTCTGGGCCGCCTTGCTGGCCTGCATTTCGGGTTGGCTGTACGCGCACATGCAGCGCGCCGTCAGCCCCAGTCCCTTCGGCCTGAACTACGGCATCGAATACCTGTTCATGGCGGTGGTGGGCGGCGCGGGCTACGTCTGGGGCGCCTTGCTGGGCTCCAGCGTGATCCTGGTGCTGAAGGACCAGTTGCAGAACTGGCTGCCCAAGCTGCTGGACACCAACGCCAACTTCGAAATGATCGTTTTCGGCGTGCTGCTGATCCTGATGCTGCAATACGCCCGCAACGGCCTGTGGCCGATCTTGGCGGGCTGGTGGGGCAGCATCACCGGCGCCGACGGTTCGCGCCGCAACCTGGCGCCGCCGGCGCCGGCGCCCGCCTTGCCGACGCGAGAGCGTCCGCAGCCGGGTCAGGTGGTGCTGGAAGTGGATGCCATCCGCAAGGAATTCGGTGGCCTGGTCGCCGTCAACGACATCACCTTCAAGGTCAGCTCGGGCGAGATCATGGGCCTGATCGGCCCCAACGGCGCCGGCAAGAGCACGACCTTCAACCTGATCAGCGGCGTGCTGCCGGTAACGCGTGGCAAGGTCACGTTCATGGGCCAGCGCATCGACAACCGCTCGGCGCGTGAAATCGCCAAGCTGGGTGTGGGCCGCACCTTCCAGCACGTGCAATTGCTGCCCGGCATGACCGTGCTGGAAAACGTGGCGCTGGGCGCGCATTTGCGTTCGGACGTCGGCGTGCTGGCGGGCGCCTTGCATTCGGACCGCGCCCGCGAGGCGCAACTGCTGCACGAGGCCGCCGAGCAGATCAAGCGCGTGGGCCTGGGCGAATACCTGTATGAGCAGGCGGGCAACCTGGCGCTGGGCCAGCAACGCATCCTGGAAATCGCGCGCGCCCTGGCGTCCGATCCCGTGCTGCTGCTGCTGGACGAACCCGCCGCCGGCCTGCGCTACAAGGAAAAGCAGGACCTGGCGCGCGTGCTTGAACAGCTGCGCGCGGAAGGCATGAGCATTCTGCTTGTCGAACACGATATGGATTTTGTGATGCGCCTGACCAACCACCTCGTGGTGATGGATTTCGGCACCAAGCTGGCCGAAGGCGTGCCGGCCGACGTGCAAAAGAACCCGGCGGTGCTGGAAGCCTATCTGGGCGGCATCGACGACGACCTGCCCGAAGCGGACCAGGCCAAGCCCGTGTCGGCCGGAGGTGTGCAATGAGCGCCACGCAACCCCCCGTCCTGGAAGTCAGCAACCTGTCGGCCCGCTACGGCAAGGTCGGCGCGCTGGTGGGCGCCACGTTGACGGTGCCCGCCGGCAGCATCGTGACCGTGATCGGCGCCAACGGCGCCGGCAAATCCACCATGCTCAACGCCGTGATGGGCTCGCTGCCGCAGACCGGCCATTCGGCCGGCACCGTGCAGTACGCGGGCACCGACGTGTCCGGCTGGCAGGTGGAGCGCCGCGTGGCGGCCGGCATGTCGCTGGTGCCCGAGCGCCGCGAGCTGTTCGGCACCATGTCCGTGGAAGACAACCTGCTGTTGGGCGGCTTCCGCCGTTACCGGGCGCGCGAAGCCGGCTGGCGCGACACCCTGAATGAAGTGTTCGACCTGTTCCCGCGCCTGCGCGAACGCCGCGCCCAGCAGGCCGGCACCTTGTCCGGCGGCGAACGCCAGATGCTGGCCGTGGGCCGCGCCTTGATGGCCAAGCCCACGTTGCTGATGCTGGACGAACCCAGCCTGGGTCTGGCGCCCCGCATCGTGCGCGAGATCTTCCACATCATCGCGCGCCTGCGCGAAACCGGCGTGGCGATCCTGCTGGTCGAGCAGAACGCCCGCGCGGCCCTGCAGGTGGCCGATTATGGCTACGTGCTGGAAACCGGCGAAGTGATCCTGCACGGCCCAGCGCGCGAACTGGCCGGCGACCCGAAAGTCATCGAGAGCTATCTGGGCCTGGGCAAGGGCGCGGAACAAGCCTGACGCGCCCGGCGCGCAGGATCGGGAAAGACGCCGGGCACCGAAAGGTGCCCGGTTTTTTTATGGCCTGGCCGCAGACCCGGACGTCATGCGAGCGCCGCCAGGGCCGGCGCGATCAGGCCTTCAAGCGCGCGTTTCGAGGCGCCGTCCCGGGCTTGGAACGAGATGGCCTGCATCACCCCGCAATAGAAGGCCGCCAGCGCGCGGACGTCCGTCTTGGCGGGCAGCTCGCCGTCCCGGATGCCGCGCTCCAGGCGCTTGCCCACCTGTATCGTGGACGCCCGGCGCGCGGCCTTCAGCCGATCCTCCGCCGGCTGGTGTTCCGCTTGGCAATTGACGCCGCCAAGAACGAGCAGGCAGCCCCCGGAAGGCGATTGCAGGGCGACGCCGATGCTCCGTTCCAGCATCAGCCGGATCGCAGCCGCAAGCGGCCCTGGCGCTTCGAGGGCCTGCATCGGGCCGGCCCCCACGGTCGTCCCATACAGGTCGACGACTTCCTGGAACACGGCGGCCTTTGATCCGAAGGCCGCGTAGAAGCTGGGGGGATTGATTCCCATGGCGGCGGTCAGGTCGCTGACCTGGGCACCTTGGTAGCCCTTTTCCCAGAACACCTCCAGCGCCAGGTGGAGCGCGGCGTTCCGGTCAAAGGCGCGGGGCCTTCCTCGCGCCGCCATTTAACGGACCGGGGAAAATGCCAGCGCCTTGATCTCGACCAGGCCGCCAGGAGGATTCAAGTCCGCGACGGCCAGCTCGACGGCGGCGGGGTAGGGGGCGGCGAAGAACTCGTCCCGGACCGTGGCGATGGCTTGCAGCTGCGCCGCCTTGTCCAGCGTCGTGCGATCGCTTCCGAAGACATGGAACATCTGGAGTTCGACGACATCCGAGAGCTCGGCCTGGCACGCGGCCAACAGCGATTCAATACTGCGGAAAACGCGCCGCAGCGCTTGCTTGAAGGCGTCGGCGTCCATCGGCTCGGAAGACGGGTTGGCGACGACAACCCCCGATACGAAGACCAGGTCGCCCGCCCGGCGCGCCGGGGCGTAGTGGAATTGTTCGACGTCGGCCGCCAGGGACGCGGGTACCGCGACCATGCCGGTTCGCGTGGGGATCACCGTTGTCGCGTCGGTGAGGGAAGAATCTGCCATGTTGCGCTCCGGATCGGATCAGGTTGAGCCGACCATCTTAGCACATTCTGTAGTCGAAATTACATAAATTGCGGAAACGGCTATTCGAAGACCTCGACCACGCGGAAGCGCTCGCAAGCCAGCATCATGTCCGGGGCATAGCCGCCATTGCGTTCGAAGTAGGCGATATGCGCCTCCCGCCAGACGTCGTAGGGGCCTTCGCCTTCCGCCAGCGCAAAGGCCTCGTCCACCTCGTCAAAGCGCTGGATCAGCACGCTGGTGGTTTCGATGACGCACGCCGGCCGCCCTTTGCCGTCCAGCACGACGTCGCGGCGTCCGGCTTCGGGCACGGGCTCTTTGTCGTTGAAATGATGCAGCGCGCCGCAGGTCGCCGTCTTGGCGCCTGCCAGCACCAGGGCCAGCAGCTCGTCCGCCAGCTCGGGCGTATCGCCGAACTGGAACGTCACGGCGTTTTCGTAGGGGGCGGGTGGTTTCATGCTTGGGGTGTCCATTGCAGGGTCAGCTCCTGCCCCATGCCGGGGTCGGAAGTGGAAGGGGCGCCGGTCTCGATGCGGCCGGCCAGACGGTGTGTACAGGGGGAGGCGAGGTCGCTGGCGGCGTGCACGGTCACGTCGTACCAGCCGCCCGTGCGGGTCATGTCCCACGACAACTCCACGGATTCTCCAGGAGCCAGATCCGCGGTGGCCTGCTGCGGATAGCCGTAAGCATTGGCGTCGATGCGGAACGCGCGCGGACGCGGGCCGGGGTTGCGCACCGACAGGCGCAAGGAGGCGCCGGGCCCCGCATAGGCCGCGGTGACGGCCAGCGGCGGCATGGCGCCGGCCGCGGCCCGTCCCGTGAAATGCCGGTGGAATCCGTTCGGCCCCAGCACCCACAGGTCGTAGCGGCCGTCATCATCCGACGTCGGCCACGCGCCTTCCAGCCGCTTGCCGGCTTCCACGGTGTAGCGGCGCGGGCCGCGTTCCAGATGCAACCGGTCATAGACATGCAGCACCGCGCCGGCGGCACCCGTGTTCTCGAACTGCAGCGTGACGCGGCCGCCATCCACCAGGGCATGGGTATGTAGCGCGTAAGGCAGCGCGCGGGAGGGGCGTGTGCCGGATTGCTGGCGTGCCGGCGCCGGTTGCGCGGGCGCGGAAGGTGTCACGGTGCCGGGCAGGGCGGAGGCTTGCGCGGCCCGTTCCGCCGTGGCGGGAAAGCCGCGCAACAGGTCGGCTTCGTCCGGGTTGGCGAAATCGAAGATCGACGTCAGGTCGCCGCACACCGCCAGGCGCCAAGGCGAGATGTTCGGTTCGGCCACGCCGAAGCGTTGTTCGACGAAGCGCAGCACGGACGTGTGGTCGAACACTTGCGAATTGACCCAGCCGCCCTTGGTCCAGGGCGACAGCACGTACATGGGCACGCGCGGCCCCAACCCGTAGACGCCATGCAGATGCGCCGGCGTGTCGTCCTTTTCCACGCCGGTGATGATTTCGTGGTATTCGCCCCGGGTGTCCACGGTGGACGCGCCGGCCAGTTCGCCGGCGGCGTCGCGCGACGGCGGGGCAGGCGGCGGCATGTGGTCGAAGAAGCCGTCGTTTTCGTCGAACATCAGCAGCAGGACGGTCTTGCTCCAGACCTCCGGATTGGCGGTCAGCGCGTCCAGCACGCGGGCCGTGTAGTCCGCGCCCTGGGCAGGGCTTGAGGGGCTGGGGTGTTCGGACCCGGCCTTGGTCGCGCAGATCCACGACACCTGCGGCAAGGTGCCGTCCAGCACGTCCTGGCGCAGCAGGTCCAGGCCGCGGGTGCTCAGCGCCTTGTCCTTCAACGCGGCAAGCGAGCCCGGCACGCCATGGTAGGCATCGCGATAGGCCTTGAAACCCGCGGTGGGGTTCAGCGAATAGTTGTCCGCCATGTCCTGGTAGATGCGCCAGCTGACGCCTGCGGCCTCCAGCCGTTCCGGATAGGTGGTCCAGGTGTAGGCGCGGGCCGGGTCCCCGCCCTTGAGCTTGTTGTAGACGTTGCCCAGCGCCGGGCCGTTGCCATGGCCCGCGCCGTCGTTCGTGCCGCTCCATACGAACAGCCGGTTGGTGTTGGTGCCGCCGGTGAACGAACAGTGATAGGCGTCGCAGACCGTGAATGCGCGCGCCATGGCGTACTGGAAAGGCATGTCGGCCTCGGTGTAGTACGCCATCGAATGGTTCTTCTTGGCGGCCGGCCACCGGCCCATGCGGCCGGCCTCCCAGGCGTCCTGCGCGTTGGACCAGGTGTGCGGCGTGCTGGCGATGCGCAGGGTCTCGAAAGCTTCGCGCGTGTCCAGCCGATAGGGCAGCACGGTGCGCGGCGCGCCTTCATCGGGCTTGTCGTTGTATTGCGCCCAAACGGTACGGCGGCGGGCGTCCGGGCTGTCCGGCACCGGGATGGGGAAGCGGTCGCCGAAGCCGCGCACGCCCGCCAGACCGCCAAAATAGTGGTCGAACGAGCGGTTCTCCTGCATGAAGATCACGATGTGCTCGACATCGCGGATCGTGCCGGTGCGGCGGTCGGCGGGAATGGCCAGCGCGCGGCGGATGGAGGCCGGCAACAGCGCCAGCGCGCTGCCGGCGCCGGCAAGGGTTGCGCTGTTGCGCAGGAAGTCGCGTCGGGTCTGCATGGGGCTCGGGCATCCTGGAATACGACACTGCCCGCGGGAAGGCGGGCAGTGTCGGGGGGAGCGATAGGCGGCGGCGCCGGCTTAGCGGCTGCCGGTGCTTTCCGCGTAGTCCATGTACAGCTTGTGGGCGCGGCGCGCCAGCGGGCCGTATTCCAGCGCACGGTCTTCCACGCGGTTCACGTGGACCACCTTGCCGTAGTTGCCGGACGAGAACACTTCGTCGGCCGCTTCGACATCGGCGCGGGTCAGGCTGCGTTCCAGCACCTCGACGCCGTCTGCCTTCAGCAGCGCCAGGACGCGGCGGCGCGTGATGCCGTTCAGGAAGGTGCCGTTGTCCACGGGGGTGGAAACGATGCCGTCCTTGGCGATCCACAGGTTGCTGGTGGCGAATTCGGCGATGTTGCCCGCGCCGTCCAGCATGATGGCGTTGTCGAAGCCCTTTTCGGTGGCTTCGCGAATGGCGCGCTGGCCGTTCGGGTACAGGCACGACGCCTTGGCATCGGTGGGCGCCATGTTGGGCCAGGAACGCGCGTAGCTGGAGAAGCAGGCCGAAAAGCCTTGCTCGCCCGGCATCGGCACCTTGAACACGTGCAGCACGAACTGGGTCTTGTCGGCGTCGGGCAGCAGGAAGCCGTCGGCGCAATAGAACATCGGCTTGATGTAGAGCTCGGTCCCGGCGGGGAATTTGGCCACGGCTTCCAGGCACAGCTTCTGGATCGCTTCCCAGCCGATCTGCGGCTTCATCAGCATCTTTTCAGCCGAACGCACGACGCGCTGGCAATGCAGGTCCAGGTCGGGCGTCAGGCCGCGGAACGCGCGCGCGCCGTCGAAGACCATGCTGGCCATCCAGAACGCGTGGTCGGCGGGGCCGAGCAGTTTGGGATTGTCGGTGGTCCAGTGACCGTCGTGCCAATACAGGGCATCCATGTTCATCTTCCTTCGCTTTAATCGGGTAGGCGCTGCTTCGGCGCCGAAACGCCAGGATACATGAGGCGGCGGTGGCGGCCGGCCATCACTCGCGAGCCAGCGCCGCCTGCACGCGATCGGCGGCGTCCGCCGGCATCCATTGCCGCCAGACGGGGCCGTACTGCTTCAGGAAGTAGCGCGCCGCGTCTTCGGGTTCCTTGCCTTCGTTTTCGAGCCAACCCAAGGTGGCGTTGATGGCCTCGTCGGGCACGGTCAGCTTGCCCAGGAAGTCGGCGATCTTGGGCGCCTCTTTGGCGAAGGCCGCGTTCACGCCCGTGACGACGGGGTTCGGCTTGAACTCGGTGGCGACCGGGTCGGCGCATTTGGGATCGGTCATGCAGGTGTAGGCGGCCTGGTCGAAGGTGGGCAGTTCCAGCTTCACCAGATCCAGCGCGCCCACCAGCGAGGTGGGCGTCCAGTAGTAGAAGACGATGTCGCGCTTGCGCTTGTAGGCCGACACGATGGCGGCTTTCTGCGCGGCGCCCGAGCCGGGCGCGAACAGCGAGTAGTCCTTGTCCAGCTTCAAGGCGCGCAGCAGGTTGTCGTTCAGGGTGCCGCAAGCCCAGCCGGCGGGGCAGCCGTAGATGCGGCCGCGGCCGGGGTCTTCGGGGTCGGTGAACACCTTCTTGAAGCGCGCCAGGTCGGACGCCGCCTTCAGGTCCGGATGACGTTCGACGGTGTAGCGCGGCACATACCAGCCTTCGCCGGCGTCGTACACGTGGCCCACGCCCAGCACTTTGCCGCTGGCCAGGGCCTTTTTCCAGGCGCCTTCGATCTGGCCGGGCCACACTTCAGGCGTCACGTCCACGTCGCCGCGTTGCAGCGCCGCCAGCATGGGCAGCGTTTCGCCGATTTCCACGGTGGTCTTGCAGCCGTAGCCGTGTTCCAGCACGTAGCGTTCAATGCCCGCCAGCACCAGGTTGGATTCCCAGTTCAGTCCGCTGAAGCGGATGGGTCGGTCGACTTCGCAGGTGGCGGCAGAAGGGGGGGCGGCAGAGGGGGCGGCAGAGGCCGCCTGGGT
>NZ_LZZS01000025.1 GCF_014170335.1 Achromobacter sp. UMC46 | reverse complement strand
TGGCTGCCGCTGCTGGATCGCGCGGCGCTGGCGCCGCCGACCGACAATATCGAACAACTCACCTGGGTGCGCAGCCTGGAATGGGGTTACTACAAGCACCCGCCGCTGCCGACGTGGCTGCTATGGCCGGTGGTCCGCGTGCTGGGGTGGTCGGCCTGGGCGACGTATGTGGCTGGCGCGTTGTGCACGCTGGGGGCGTTTGCGCTGTTTTGGAGCTTGCTGCGCGAGCTGCGCGGGCGCGCCTACGCGCTGACAGCTTTGCTGGCTGGCCTGTGCATCACCTTCTACAACGGCCGGCTGTACTTCTATAACCACGAGATCGTCTTGATTCCGCTGGCCGTGGGTTGCGCGGTGGCCTGCTGGAAGGCCTGGACGACGCGACGCATCGGCTGGTGGATCGTGTTGGGCATTTGCCTGGGTCTGGGCGCGCTCGCCAAATACCAGATTGCGGCGGCGGGCGCGGCGGTGCTGGTCTTCTGGCTAAGCCAGCGGGGCTGGCGCGACCCGATGCAGGTGTTTGGCTTGGAGGTGGCGGGGCTGACCGCGCTGGCCGTGTTTTCGCCGCATCTGATCTGGCTGGCGGCCAACGACTTCGAGTCGTTGGGCTATGCCATGTCGTCGTCGCTGGCGGCCAATTTGTCCGGGGCCGCCCGTATGCAAGAGGTTGCGCGATGGTGGGGCGACCAGTTGCTGAACCGAGCCATGCCCGCATGGGTGCTGCTGGGCGTGCTGGGGTGGCTGGCGCGGCGCAGGCCGTCCGCGTGGCCGGGTACTGCCATGCCTGTCGTGCCAGCCGCGATGCCCGGCGATCCGGCCCGCGCGTTGCTGCTGGCTTTCGGTTTCACGCCGCTCATCTTCGTCAGCGCGATGACGCTGGCCACCGGTTCCCGCATCCAGCTGCATTGGGGTACGCCCTATCTGCTGTTCGCGGTGCCGGCGGTGATGGAGCTGCTGCGTGGCCGCGCAGGGTGGGGGCATGCCAGGCCGAGCGAAGCGGTGGTGGTCTTCGTGCTGATCCAGTTGCTGCTGATGGCGCGAGTGGAATTGACCTCGCCGGCGGGGGCGGGGCTGGCGCGGCGCGCGGCGGATTGGCGGTATTTCGATTCCCAGGCATTGGCGCACGCCCTGCATGAGCGCACCAAACTCGCCTTGGGCGGACCGGTCCGCATCATTTCGGGGCCGCCGGATGAGGCGGGGGCACTGGCGTTGCGGTTGCCCGAGCAGCCGCTGGTGCTGATCGACGGGCAACCGCGATTCAGCCCTTGGGTGCCTGCCGGGCTGGCGGCCGCGTGTGGCGTGCTGGAGCTGAGCGTGAAGGCGCGTCCCCCGGGCTTCGATCCGGTCGGCGACGATTTTCCCGGCCTGTACTGGCGGGTGCAACCGCCTGGCGCCGCCTGCGGCGCGGGCGGCTAGGCGGGGCCTACTGCGCGTCGCCGTCCGGTTCCGGCGTTTGCGTGAAGGCGCGCACCAGGCGGGCGATGCCGTCCAGCTCGTCGTGTGCGCCGACCACCCATTCCGGCTTTTCGAATGGGCTGTCCGACGGCGCCCGATCCATGTTCGACTTCAGGTCGTTCAGCAGTTCCAGCGCCATATCGGTCGCCTGGGGGCTGCTGCGGGTGGAAAGGGCGATGGCGATCGCCAACGCCTGGCGCATGGCCAGCAATCGGCCGTCCAGTTCAGTGTCCATGGGGTATGTCCTTGTTCCGCATCGTGAATGGACGCATTTTAAGGGCCAGAGCGTTCGCGCATGCGCTCGGCGCGTGGTTTGCGCAAGATCAAGGTGGGAAGGGCGCCACCGGCGAATAATTCAGGGTATGCAAGCCGCCCCACGCCCACTCGTTCCCGAACCGTCGGCCTCTGCCGCCTCCGAGCCTTTTTTTCCGCCCCAGTTGCTGGCCAGGCTGGACAAGAACGGGCCGCGCTACACCTCTTATCCCACGGCTGACCGCTATCACGGCGGCTTCGGCGAACAGGACTATCGGCAGGCGCTGCAACAGCGCCGCGCGGCGACACCGGACGAGCCCCTGTCGCTATACGTGCACATTCCATTTTGCGATTCGGTCTGTTACTACTGCGCCTGCAACAAGGTGGTGACGCGCCACCACGAACGCGCCGCCCGCTATCTGGGCGCGCTGGCCCGCGAAATCGCGTTGCATGTCCAGGAATTGGGGGCAGGCGTTCCCGTGTCGCAACTGCACTTCGGCGGCGGCACGCCGACCTTCCTGTCCGACGACGAACTGACCCGCCTGATGCAGGACCTGCGGGCGGGTTTCCGGTTTGAGCCGGACGCGGAAATCTCGATCGAGGTCGACCCGCGCACGGCCACGCCCGCGCGCCTGGCTCATTTGCGCCGGCTGGGCTTTAACCGGTTGAGTTTCGGCGTGCAGGATTTCGATCCTAAAGTTCAAGTGGCCGTGCACCGGGTGCAGTCCTTCAAAGACGTGCGGGCGCTGATGCAAAGCGCCAGGGCGCTGGCCTACGACTCGATCAACGTGGACCTGATTTACGGGCTGCCCTTGCAGACCACCGAATCTTTCGCGCGCACGATTTCGCAAGTGGTGGCGCTTCGGCCCGACCGCATCGCGCTGTACGCCTACGCGCATCTGCCGGAACGCTTCAAGCCGCAGCGCCGCATCAACGAGGCCGACCTGCCCGACCGCGCCACACGGGTCGGTCTGCTCAGCTCGGCCATCGACGGCTTCCTGCAGCAGGGCTACACGTACATCGGGATGGATCATTTCGCGTTGAACACGGACGCGCTGGCCATCGCCAAGCAGCGGGGCGAACTGCACCGGAACTTCCAGGGCTACAGCACGCAGCCCGACCGCGATCTGGTCGCGCTGGGCGTGTCCGCCATCGGCCGTATCGGCAACACCTACAGCCAGAACGCCAAAGTCCTGGACGAGTATTACGCCGCGATTGAATCCGGACACTTCGCGGTCGAGCGCGGGTTGACGCTCAATGCCGATGATCTTGTGCGGCGCGAAGTCATCATGGACATCATGTGCCAAGGCCGCGTGGATTTTGCGCGGATCGAAGCGCGGCATGGCTTGCGTTTCGGCGATTATTTCAGCCGCGAGTTGCTGCAAATGGCGAACTTGGCCGAATTGGGTCTGGTGAACCTGCACCCCGGCGAGGTCCAGGTGACCGGCCTGGGCTGGTATTTCGTGCGCGCCGTCGCCATGGCCTTCGACGGCTATCTGCGCAGCGTGAGCACCACCGCCAGCTATTCCCGGATTATCTGACCCCCCGAAGGGGCTGGCCCAAGGCCTCGCGCCTGCCGCCTCATTCAGCGAACTTCTCGCGCAGATACAGCGCCAGCGACAGGTCGTCGGCCAGTTGCAGCTTGCGCATGGCGCGGCGCTTGTGCGTGCTGACCGTCTTTTTGCTGCGCATGAGCCGGATTGCGATCTGCGTCACCGACAGGCCCTGGCTGATATGGCGCAATATCTCGACTTCCGACGTGGTCAGCAGCGCGTGCGGGTGCGTGGGCTGCAGGGGGCGGACCTTGCCTTCCACCACCGACAGGAAGGGGTGCTTGCCGTTCAACACGCTGCGGACCATGTCCGGCAACAACGTCATGCCCCACTGCTTGGCCATGTAGCCGTTGGCGCCCGCTCGGAACGCGGCATATCGCGTCTCCTCGAGGTTGCCGGCCGAAAACGTGATGATCGCCAGGTTGGGGTGATACCGGCGCAGACGGCGCAGGTAGTTCACGCCGTCCCAAGGTTCCTGGGGCAGATAAAAATCGACCAAGGCCACGTCACAGGGCGAATGAGTCAGTTTTTCCAGCAAGGAGCGCGCCGACGTCTCCCGGTGGACGACCCGGAAACCCGGTCGGTTTTCCAGATAGGCCGAGACGCCCAGCGCCACGACGGGATGGTCGTCCAGCACGGCGATCCGGATGGTCGGCGGCGGGCGCGACAGCAACAGGTGCCGGCGCGCGCCAGGACGGTCATCGCTGTCGCCGCCGCGTGGAAGGGGCGAAAAGAATGACGCCGTATGCTCAGGCGTTGAAACAGGTTTCATCAGTGCCCCATAGGCCGGAAAAAATGGGAACGCCGGTGGCGGTTTCATCCGGTTCAGGGCGAAATCCGAAGCACGCGTCGCGAGTTGTCTGAAATTTGCGAAGGCAGATTACGTTTTCGTATGGTTGTTCGGACGGGAAACGCGCCAAAATCAGACTGTTGCACCCTTGGCCTGATAAAGAGCGTGAGCATGCCCAAGAAGATTCTGGTGTTAGGTCGGGACGGCCAATTGGGCTTTGAACTCCGGCGCAGCCTTGCGCCGCTGGGCAACGTGGTGGCGGTGGGCAAAAGCGGCTGCGATTTGACCTACCCCTTGCAACTGGCGCGGCTGGTCCGCCGGGAAAAGCCCGACGTCATCGTCAATGCCGCCGCGCTTACCTCGATCGAGCGCGCCGAGGAAGACGTCGTGCGGGCGATGCGGATCAACGGCGAGGCGGCGGGCGAACTCGCTGCCCTGGGGGCGAGCCGGGGCGCGCTGATTGTCCACTACTCGTCGGATTACGTGTTCGATGGCGCCAAACCGGGTGCCTACGTCGAAACTGACGAGCCGGCGCCGCTGAACGCCTATGGCCGCAGCAAGCTGGCGGGCGAGCGTGCTGTCCAGGCCTTGAATCCGGCGCATCTGGTGTTCCGCACGTCGTGGATCTACGGCGTGTTCGGCAATTGCTTCCTGAAATCCATCCTGATGGCGCTGCGCCAGCCCGAGCCGCTGCGCGTCGTCAGCGACCAGCGCGGCGCGCCGACCGGGGCCGCGTTCATCGCCGACGTGACGGCGCTGGCGGTGGCGCGCTACCTGAGCGAGCGCGCCGGGTTCCCGTTCGGGCTGTACCACCTTGCCGCCGCGGGCCATGCCACCTGGCACGAATACGCCTGCTTCGTGGCCGGGCAGGCCCGGACAGCGGGGCTGCCCGTCACGCTGACGCCGGCCGACATCCGGCCGGTCACGTCCAGCCAATACCCGTCCACGGCGCGCAGGCCATTGAACTCCTGCCTGGATACCGGCCTGCTCGAGCGGCAGTTCGGCATCCACGCGCCGCCGTGGCAGGAAGGCGTCCGGCATGCGCTGGCTGCCATTGCGGGCAGCCGCAATCTGGCGTGACAGGGTCGGGTTGTCGCGCTTACGCCACGGAAAGGGCGCAAATGGTGCTACAATCGGCAACGATAAACGCAATTGATCCGTTGATCCCGATTGCGCCACTTTGCTCCGCGCCGCCTCGGGCGCGTACCAACAGGCTTAGAACCATGTTTTTCCCGCTGGCACGAACTACGACCCGGAACTTTCGCCCTATGTCGCGTTAGTTTTTCGTGCGTCGGGTTTCACCGTGTCAGGTCAGCGGTAGGACTCAGCAAGACAACCACTAGAACGCGGCTCTCAGGCCGCGTTTTTCGTTTCCGATTTTCGATTTTTCCAGTTCCAAGAACCCCAGGAAGCACTCCCGATGGTACAGATCACATTGCCCGATGGTTCGCAGCGCCAATATCCGGGGCCGGTAACGGTTGCCGAAGTGGCGCAGTCGATCGGTACGGGCCTGGCCAAGGCCGCCTTGGGCGGCCGCGTGACGGTTGAAGGCGCGGAATCCAAGCTGGTCGACACCAGCTTCCGCATCGAAGGCGATGCGCGCCTGGCGATCGTGACCGCCAAGGACGCCGACGGCCTCGACCTGATCCGCCACTCCACGGCCCACTTGCTGGCCTACGCCGTCAAGTCGCTGTTCCCCGACGCGCAGGTCACCATCGGCCCCGTGATCGACAACGGCTTCTACTACGATTTCTCGTACAAGCGCCCGTTCACCCCGGAAGACCTGGCCGCCATCGAAAAGAAGATGGCCGAACTGGCCAAGAAGGATGAAATCGTCACGCGCGAAGAATGGTCGCGCGACGACGCCGTCGAATTCTTCAAGGGCATCGGTGAAACGTACAAGGCCGAGATCATCGCTTCGATCCCTTCGAACGAGCCGCTCAGCCTGTACCGCGAAGGCGATTTCGTCGACCTGTGCCGCGGCCCCCACGTGCCGTCCACGGGCAAGCTGAAGGTCTTCAAGCTGATGAAGGTGGCCGGCGCCTACTGGCGCGGCGACAGCAAGAACGAGATGCTCCAGCGCATCTACGGCACCGCCTGGGCGACCAAGGAAGACCAGGAGGCCTACCTGCACATGCTGGAAGAGGCCGAACGCCGCGACCATCGCAAGATCGGCCGCGAACTCGACTTGTTCCACTTCCAGGACGAAGCGCCGGGCCTGATCTTCTGGCACCCCAAGGGCTGGGCCCTGTGGCAGCAGGTCGAGCAGTACATGCGCGCCATCTACAACAACAACGGCTACCAGGAAGTCAAAGCGCCGCAGATCCTGGACCTGTCGTTGTGGAAGAAGACGGGCCACTGGGACAATTACCGTGAAAACATGTTCACGACCGAGTCCGAGAACCGGGTCTACGGCCTGAAGCCGATGAACTGCCCGGGCCACGTGCAGATCTTCAATTCCGGCTTGCATTCCTACCGCGAGCTGCCGCTGCGCTATGGCGAATTCGGCCAGTGCCACCGCAACGAGCCCTCGGGCTCGCTGCACGGCATGATGCGCGTGCGCGGCTTCACGCAGGACGACGGCCACATTTTCTGTACCGAAGAACAGCTTCAAGACGAATGCGCCGACTTCACGGCCCTGTTGCAGAAGGTCTACCGCGACTTCGGCTTCACCGAGGTGCTGTACAAGGTCGCCACGCGTCCTGAAAAACGTATCGGCTCGGATGAAGTCTGGGACACGGCCGAACAGGCCCTGATGGAAAGCTTGCGCCGCACGGGCTGCGAATTCGAGATTTCGCCCGGGGAAGGCGCGTTTTACGGCCCGAAGGTGGAATACACCCTGAAGGACGCCATCGGCCGTCACTGGCAATGCGGTACCATCCAGGTCGACTTCTCCATGCCCGTGCGCCTGGGCGCCGAGTACGTGGACCAGAACGACCAGCGTCGTCCGCCGGTCATGCTGCACCGTGCCATTCTGGGTTCGCTCGAGCGTTTTATCGGCATGTTGATCGAAAACCATGCCGGTGCGATGCCTCCTTGGCTGGCTCCGGTGCAGGCTGTCGTATGCTGCATTTCCGAACCTTCGGCCGATTATGCGGCTGAAATCACACAAAGCCTGAAAAAACAAGGCTTTAGAGTAGAGTCCGATTTGCGTGGTGAAAAAATCACTCGTAAAATTCGTGAGCACAGCCTGCAAAAGGTGCCGTACATTCTTGTCGTCGGCGACAAGGAGAAGCAAAACGGCACCGTAGCCGTACGCGGTCTGGGCGGACTGGACCTTGGCGCCATCGCATACGACGAGTTCGTCGCGCGATTGTCCGAGGATGTGTCCTCCCGTCGCGACGTCAATCAACCTGATAGCAGTGCTGCTTAACATTTCTAGGAGCTTTCAACATCGCCACTGAAAAAGCCAATCGCATCAACGGTGAAATCCGCGTCCCCGAGGTGCGCCTGATAGGTCTGGAAGGAGAACAGCTGGGCATCGTCAAGATCGCCGACGCGTTCCGTCTTTCCGAGCAAAGCGACGTGGATCTGGTGGAAATCGCGCCGAACGCCGAGCCGCCGGTCTGCCGTTTGATGGACTACGGTAAGTTCAAGTACCAAGAGCAGAAGCGCCAAGCCGAAGCTCGTTCCAAGCAGAAGGTCATTCAGGTCAAGGAAGTCAAATTCCGTCCGGCCACCGACGAGGGCGACTACCAAGTCAAGCTGCGCAACTTGCGCCGCTTCCTCGAAGAGGGCGACAAGGCCAAGGTGACGCTGCGTTTCCGTGGCCGCGAAATGGCTCACCAGGAACTCGGTATGCGGGTGCTTGAACGTGTGCGCGACGATCTGCTGGAACTTGCCCAGGTCGAAGCCATGCCGAAGCTCGAAGGCCGTCAGATGGTCATGGTGCTGGCGCCGAAGAAGAAGGCCTTGCCCGCTGCGGGCAAGCCCGAAACGGCTGCCTGAGTTCCAGCCGCAGCCTGGTCTTCCAGGCTAGGCCGCCACGCTTCCGACCCGCCGTCCGTCCTGTGACCGGCGGGTTCGCTTATTGGGCGGCTCTGCGCTACGATGTCATAAAGCCGCCTTCCCTCCAGGGAAGGCGGCGTACGTTCGGGGTGTCGCGATGCATGTTTTGTTCGTTTTGGATCCCTTGCCGCTGCTGAAGGCGTACAAGGACAGCTCTGTCGCCATGATGCGTGCCCTGGTGGCGCGCGGCCACACGCTTAGCGTGGCCATGCAAGGCGACCTTTACATCGAGGCGGGCGTCGTCAAGGCCGTCACCACGCCGATTACGCTGTCGGCCAACGCCGACCTGCATGGTCACGACTGGTGGACGGAATCGGCCCCCCAGGATCTGCCGCTGGCGGATTTTGGCGCAGTCGTCATGCGCAAAGACCCGCCTTTCGACATGGAATACGTGTATTCCACGCACCTGCTCGAATACGCCGAGGCGCAAGGCGCCCGCGTGTTCAACAGCGGCGCGGCCATCCGCAACCATCCCGAAAAACTCGCCATCACTGAGATCAGCGAATTCACCGCGCCCACGCTGGTGACCCGCAACATGGCCCGGCTGAAGGCGTTCCACGACACGCACCACGACGTGATCGTGAAGCCGCTGGACGGCATGGGCGGCACGGGCGTGTTCCGCCTGCAGCCCAAGGACCCCAACCTGAACGCCATCCTGGAAACGCTGACCGACAACGGCGCGCGCACCATCATGGCCCAACGCTACATCCCCGACATCGTCAAGGGCGACAAGCGCATCCTGCTGATCGGCGGCGTACCGGTGCCGTATTCGCTGGCGCGCATCCCGCTGGCCGGTGAAACGCGGGGCAACCTGGCTGCCGGCGGCCGCGGCGTCGCGCAGGAACTGTCCGCGCGCGACCGCGAAATCGCCGAAGCCGTGGCCCCCAAGCTTGCCGCCCGCGGCCTGCTGCTGGTCGGCCTGGACGTCATTGGCGACTACGTCACCGAAGTCAACGTCACCAGCCCCACCTGTTTCGTAGAGATTGCCGAACAGACCGGTTTCGATGTTGCAGGCATGTTCGTCCAGGCGCTTGAAAAAGCCGTGGCGACCACTGCCCGGGCAGCCTGATCTCTCTGGAAACCGTCATGACCACGGGTATTGTTATCGTCGTGCACGCGCCTTTGGGCGCGGCGATGCGCGAATGCGCCAGCCACGTCATGGGCAACCTTGACGGGATGCTGGCCATTCACGATATCCAGCCCGAAGACCGGCCGGACGACCTGGCGCCGGATGTCCTGAAAGACATCCTGGGGCAGGACCACGGCGCCGGCGTGCTGGTGCTGACGGACCTGATCGGCGCTACGCCCGCCAATATCTCCAAGCGGGCGGTGGCCGATGCGCAGGCGCAGGGCATTCAATGCTGCGTGCTGGCGGGCCTGAATACCCCGATGCTGCTGCGGGCGCTGACCTACCGCAACCTGCCGTTGGCGGAAACCCGCGAGAAGGCCCTGGCTGGCGGGGTGCAGGGTGTCTTGCGTGTAGACTGACGGGCGGGAATTTGTCCTATTATGTCGGCTGACAATTCCAGCCGAAAAGCAGTTGGCGGTTTGGCGTTTTGCTGTGATCAACACTGCGGCGTTCATCCGCGGTCATAATATTTCCTATGCCTACAAAAGACATCGTCATCAGCAATAAATTGGGTTTGCATGCGCGGGCGGCCGCCAAGCTGACGCAACTTGCCAGCAAGTTCTCAAGCGAGATCTTCATCTCGCGCGGCGCGCAGCGCGTGAACGCCAAGAGCATCATGGGAGTCATGATGCTGGCGGCCGGGCTGGGCGTGACGGTCAAGCTGGAGGCTTCCGGCGGCGACGCCGATCAAGCCCTTTCCGAAATCGAAACTCTGTTCGACAGCAAATTCGGTGAGCAGGAATAGAACCCCCTCTGAATCCGCCGGCCTGAGCGCTGCCCGGGCCGGTTCGTCCTCGACCCTGGGCCCTGCTTACGACGGATCTGGCGCTGCCAGCCCCGTCGTTTGTCTTTACGGCAAGGGGGTTGCCAAGGGATACGCCATCGGGCGAGCGGTCGTCATGGGCGCCGCCGCGCTGGAAGTGGCGCACTACCGGATATCTCCGGAAGACGTGCCCACGGAAAGCGCCCGCCTGACCGACGCCCTGGCTTCGGCGCAGCACGAGCTCCGGCAACTGGCCGACACCTTGCCGGCCGATGCGCCGCGCGAGCTGGGCGCGATGCTGAATGTGCACAGCCTGCTGCTTGGCGATCCGTTGCTGGCCGAGCAGACGCTGGCCCTGATCGCCGAACGCCATTACAACGCCGAATGGGCGCTGACGACGCAAGGCCAGATTCTGGGCCAGCAGTTCGACGCCATGGAAGACGAGTACCTGCGCGAGCGCGGGGCCGACGTCCGCCAGGTGATCGAGCGCGTGCTGCACGTGCTGGCCGGCACCTCTGCCATCCTGCCCGACATGTCCCACATGGGCGGCGATGATGCTCTGGTGGTGGTGGCGCACGACATCTCGCCCGCCGACATGCTGCGCCTGCGCGGCGGCCGCTTCGCGGCGTTCGTGACCGACTTGGGCGGCCCGACATCGCACACGGCGATCGTCGCGCGAAGCATGGGCGTGCCGGCCGTGGTCGCCATGGGCAACGTGCGCGAACTGGTCCGCGACGGCGACATGTTGATCATCGATGGCGCCGCTGGCGCCGTAGTCGTCAACCCGTCGGACCGCATTCTTCAAGAGTACCGGCGCCGCCAGGCCGCGTACGCCGACGAACGGGCCGAACTAGGCCTGTTGCGCGACGAGCCCTCGGTCACGCTGGACGGCATCGACATCGTGCTGCACGCGAATATCGAGCTGCCCGACGAGGCCGCCCTGGCGTTGGCGTCGGGCGCGGACGGCATCGGCCTGTTCCGCAGCGAATTCCTGTTCATGGGCCGTCCGGACCTGCCCGGCGAAGAAGAGCAGTACGAAGCCTATTCGTCGGTCGTGAAGGTCATGGCCGGCCGGCCCGTCACGATCCGCACGCTGGACATCGGCTCGGACAAGACGCTTGACGGCGAGGCCACCGTGGCCACCAACCCCGCGTTGGGCCAGCGCGCGATCCGCTATTGCCTGGCGCGACCGGAGATGTTCGCGACGCAGCTGCGCGCCATCCTGCGGGCCTCGGCCCACGGACCGGTGCGCTTGCTGATCCCGATGATCGCCCACATGCATGAAGTGGTGGCGACCAAGGCCGCGATCGAATCCGCCCGGCGCGAGTTGGATGCCCGCGGGCAGGCGTATGCGCCGCAGATGGAAGTGGGCGCCATGGTTGAAGTGCCCGCCATCGCGATCGCGATCGAACCCTTCGTCCAGGCGCTGGATTTCCTGTCCATCGGCACGAACGACCTGATCCAGTACACCTTGGCCATCGACCGCGGTGACCACGATGTGGCGACGCTTTACGATCCGCTGCATCCTGCCGTGCTGCGCCTGGTGGCCAACACCATCAATGCGGGCGAGCGCGCTGGCAAGCCAGTGGCGGTCTGTGGCGAAATGGCGGGTGATTCCCGCATGACCCGACTGCTGCTGGGCTTGGGCCTGACCGAGTTCTCGATGCATCCGCAGCAGCTGCTGGACGTCAAGCGCGAGGTGCGCCGGGCGCATTCCAACGCCTTGCGGATCAAAGTGGCCACCGCGCTGAACCGCGCCTTGCCGGTGGATCTGGACGCGCTGGATCCGGCCTGAACCGGAGCCGCGCTTCGGCGCCGCCAGGCAGTGGAATAGAAAAAGCCCGGACCGTAAGGTCCGGGCTTTTTCTGTCCTTCACAACCCCATCGCTGAGGTTGGCTGTGATTAGCTGTGGTAAGCCGATTCGCCGTGGCTCGTGACGTCCAGGCCTTCGCGCTCCTGGTCTTCCGGCACACGCATACCGCACAGGGCATTGGCGATCTTGTAGGCAATCCACGCCACCACGCCGGACCAGACGATGGTCAGCAGCACGCCTTCCAGCTGGACCCACAGTTGGTGGGCGATCATGCCAGGCTCGGCCAGGCCGGGGCCCCCGAGGACTTGCGCATTGAACACCCCCGTCAACAGCGCGCCGACGATACCGCCCACGCCGTGGATGCCGAACACGTCCAGCGCATCATCGGCGCGCAGCATGCGCTTCAGGCCATTCACGCCCCAGACGCAGACGATACCGGCAACCACGCCGATGATCAGTGCGCCCACCGGGCCAACCAGGCCGGCGGCGGGGGTAATGCCCACCAGACCGGCAATCGCGCCGGAGGCGGCACCCAGCATCGAGGGCTTGCCCTTGATGGCCCATTCCGTGAACAGCCAGGCCAGCACTGCACCCGCTGTGGCGATCATCGTGTTGAAGAAGGCCAGGGTGGCGTTCTCGTTAGCGGCCAGGGCCGAACCCGCATTGAAACCGAACCAGCCCACCCACAGCAGGGCAGCGCCGATAAACGTCATCGGCAGGTTGTGCGGCTGCATGGCTTCGCGGCCGTAGCCCACGCGCTTGCCCACCACATAAGCGCCCACCAGACCGGCCACGCCAGCGTTGATGTGCACCACGGTGCCGCCGGCGAAATCCAGTGCGCCCTTTGCGTTCAGCAGGCCCGGCGCCGTTTCGGACGCGAACCACACCATGTGGGCGATGGGAATGTAGGCGAACGTGAACCAGATCACCGTGAACACCAGCACCCCGGAGAAGCGGGCGCGCTCAGCAAAGCTGCCCACAATCAGCGCGCAGGTGATGCCGGCGAACGTGGCCTGGAACGAGGCGAACAGCAGCTCGGTCAAGGTGTTCGACATGGCGTACTTGCCGTCAGCCGGTGTGAACATGCCAGAGAAGAAGGCGCGCGACAGGCCGCCGAAGAAGGCGTTGCCCTCGGTGAATGCAAGGGAATAGCCGTAGATGAACCAGAGAACCAGGCCCAGCACGAACGTGCACAGCACTTGGAGCAACACCGACAGCACGTTCTTGCTGCGTACCAGGCCGCCATAGAACAACGCCAGACCGGGTACGGCCATCATCAATACAAGCAGGGTAGAGACGAGCAACCAGGAGATATCTGCTTTATCCATTTTCAGGCTCCAATGAGTCTTTCTTATTTATTTACAGCGCAGCTTCGCCAGCTTCACCCGTTCGGATACGGATCACCTGTTCCAGGGGGGCGGCGAAGATCTTGCCGTCGCCGATCTTTCCGGTACGGGCGGCTTGTTCGATCGCTTCGATGACCTGATCGACAAGGTGGTCGGGCACCGCGGCTTCAACCCGCAGCTTGGGCAAAAAGTCGACGGCGTATTCGGCGCCGCGATACAGCTCGGTGTGGCCCTTCTGGCGGCCAAATCCCTTGACTTCGGTAACAGTCAGACCTTGGACGCCGATTCCGGATAGAGCCACCCGCACTTCGTCGAGCTTGAAGGGCTTGATGATGGCGATGATGAGTTTCATGGCATTTCCTCTCATGGTTGCACGTTGGCCTCGACTATCAAGCAAGTTCCATGCCATGTCGGTTGAACCCGGGGAAGCGGGGGGCAGGCGCCTGAGTTGTGCCTGTCCGCACCAATGTAGTGCGTCTTGCACCATGCTTCAGCCTCAATTTGGTGCGTAACGCGGGGAATGCGGGGCTTGCAACGAAATATGTTTCAAGCCCGCTATTTGTAGCCAATTGATGCTGAGGATGTTGCGGTTTGTCGTGAATTTCGGCATGCAGCGGCAGATGGCCGGTGACGCCGCGCCGGGCCGCACAGCGTTACAGGGCGTGGCTGTCGGACGAAATAGGGGGGCGGTTCAGCGGCCTGCCAGCTTGCGTTCAGGCGTCGAAAAATGGGGATGCGTTTGATACCGGGGTTTACACGGATACGCTTGTTGCCGAGGGGGCACTGAAGAAGAATCGATAACACCTCATGGCTTGTCAAAAAAAGCCAGGGCGGATCGGGCGGCTGGCGAGGTTCCCGGTACGGCGGCCCACTCAAATAAGAAGCAAGAACGGAAAGAGGACACCATGAAGATTCAACGCAAGATGATCGGCATTTTGGTGCTGGCCGCATCGGTCGGCGTGCTGGCCGGCTGCAACAAGAGCGACGAAAAGGCGGCCCCGCCGGCGGCTTCCACGGCTCCTGCGCCCGCTGCCACGCCGCCGGCCTCGACACCGCCTGCCGCGACGACGCCGCCGGCGACGGGCTCCACGGCTTCCGTGCCGGCCGAGTGCGAGGCGTATCTGGCCAAGGTCAATGCTTGCATGGACAAGCTGGGCAACAGCAACCCGGCGGCTGCCAGCATCAAGCAGCAGCTCGAGTCGGCCAAGTCGCAGTGGGCGGCGATTCCCGACAAGACCCAATTGGCTGCGCAGTGCAAGCAATCGTCGGACCTGTTCGCGCAATCGGCAACCCAGATGGGCTGCCCGTAACGATGTTGGTAGGGGGTTGCCGCCATGGCAGCCCGGTTTTCTCCTGTGCTTTGATGGGCGGTCACCGCATGCGGCCCGCCCTCTTTTTTTGCCCATTCGTCCTGCAGCGCAAGGCCCGAAGCACTACACTTGGGGCATCAAGAACACCGAGAGGCCGCTATGAACAATCGCACCCAGTGGATGGAAGACATCCAGAAGAACATTTCCGACCTGATCGCCCGCAGCCCCGCGGCGGACGTTGAAAAGAACGTGCGCGCGATGATGGCCCAGGCCTTCACCAAGATGGATCTGGTCACCCGCGAAGAATTCGACGTGCAGGCCGACCTGCTGGCGCGCACCCGCGCCCGCGTGGATCAATTGTCGGCGCAGGTGCAGCAACTGGAAGAACGCCTGTCGGCGTTGGACAAGTAGGCGCGCATCGCTATGCCGGCACCGCAACGACCGCTTCGAGCGGTCGTTTTTATTTTGGCGTCCTGTTGCGCGCCATCCATGAAATGATCGTCAAGACGCCTTAGGCGCGGGCTGCTTTTGTCACGCATCGGCCTGCGGGCGCGTCGCAATTGCCGATACTGACGGCCTTGTTCCCTTTGGGAGAGCGTCTTGACGCTTGCCGTTCTTGCCAGCCGGGCGCTCAGCGGGCTGCATGCGCACGCCGTCCGGGTAGAAACCCATCTGGGTCCGGGGCTGCCCAGTTTCAACGTCGTGGGGCTGCCCGACACCGAGGTGCGCGAAAGCCGGGAGCGCGTGCGCGCCGCCATCTTGAATAGCGGCTTTGCGTTTCCGCCCGGGCGCATCACGGTGAATCTGTCGCCTGCCGATATTCCCAAGGAATCCGGCCGGTTCGATCTGCCCATTGCGCTGGGGTTGCTGCTGGCCTCGGGCCAGTTGGCCGCGCCTACCGATGGCGGTGGTCCGGACTTGCCTGTGGCGGACCCTACCTTGGCCGGCCTGGTGCTGGCAGGCGAGTTGTCCTTGACTGGCGCGTTGGTGCCCGTGGCGGCCCCCTTGGTGATTGCGCTGAGCGTGGCGCGCGAGGCGCCCGAGGCCACGCTGATCCTGCCGGCGGGCAGTGCTGAGCAGGCCGCTTGGGTGCCAGGGCTTCGCGTGCTGTCTGCGCGCAGCCTGGCGGATGTTGCCGCTCATGTCACGGGCGCCTGCCGGTTGCCGGATGCGGTGCCCAAGGCGTGGCCTGCGCCGCCGCCAGCGCCGTGTCTGTCGGACGTTCGTGGACAGCCAGGCGCTCGGCGGGCGTTGGAAGTGGCCGCAGCGGGCGGCCATAGTCTGCTGATGATCGGACCGCCCGGCGCGGGCAAGAGCATGCTGGCGTCCCGCTTGCCGGGCTTGTTGCCGCCTTTGCGGCGCAGTCAGGCGCTGGAAGCGGCCGCCGTCGCGGCGCTGGCGGGACTGCCCGAGGCGCTGATGGGGCATCCCCCGTTCCGCTCGCCGCATCATTCCGCGTCGGTTGCGGCGTTGGTGGGCGGCGGCAGCCGGCCGCGTCCGGGCGAGATCAGCCTGGCGCACCATGGCGTGCTGTTTCTGGATGAATTCCCGGAATTCAGCCGGCGCACGCTGGAAGCGCTGCGCGAGCCGCTGGAAGCGGGCAGGGTGGTCATCGCCCGTGCCCTGCACGCGGCCCAATTCCCCGCGCGTTTTCAATTGGTCGCGGCCATGAACCCTTGCCCTTGCGGCTGGCGCGGGCATCCGGGGCGGGTCTGTCATTGCACGCCCGATCAGGTGGCGCGCTATGTCGGCAAGATATCCGGGCCGTTACTGGACCGCATCGACCTGCATGTGGCGCTGCCGCCATCCGACCCCGAATCCATGGGCGGCCCCCCGGGCGAGGCGTCCGGCCCCGTGCAGGACCGGGTGATGCGTTGCCGGGACCGTCAGGAGGCCCGGCAGGGCAAACTGAACGCCGCATTAATGGGGGCAGAACTGGATCAGCACTGCGTCATGGATAGCGAGGCGCAGGCGCTGCTTTTTCAGGCCATGCGCCGCATGGCGGGGTCCGGGCGAGCGCTGCACCGGGCGTTGCGGGTGGCGCGCACGATCGCCGATCTGGACGGGGCAGACGTGCTGGGCGCCGGGCATGTGGCGCAGGCGGTGCAGTACCGGCGGCCGGGGGTATGATGGTCGGTTGGATCTCCTGGCCCGGCCCGCTTGGCTTTTTGCCGCATCCGACTCGACAAAGACCAGGAAATCACCATATAATCAAAGGCTTTCCCGGATCTCGGCCACTTTTTTGCCAAGAGCTGGGAAGAAATCGTGTCTGGCAGCAATGCCGTGCCACGGTGGGAAGAGGCAGGAAAGTAGCAGGGAAGTAGCAGGGAAGTGACCCGGCAGTAGTTGGGAAGTGACCCGGCAATGTGCTTCCTGCAATACCCCAGCAAGACCCCAGCAATACCCCGAAGTACCCCCAAGAAGTGGCAACAGGTCTACAAGTTTTGCCGTCGCATCGGTGCTAGCCCTAGGGCTTTTTGCCAGCAACGCCAAACACCTCGCGTCATGTCAAATCAACAACGAGTTTAAGTTTAGGGAATCATCATGCCCAAGATGAAAACCAAGAAAAGCGCCTCCAAGCGCTTTAAGGTTCGCGGCAGCGGCTCCATCAAGCGCGGTCAGGCGTTCAAGCGCCACATTCTGACCAAGAAGACCACGAAGGCCAAGCGTCAATTGCGCGGCTCGACGGCCGTTCATGAATCCAACGTGGCCTCCGTCAAGGCCATGATGCCTTTCGCTTGATAAGGGAGATCTAATATGCCTCGCGTCAAACGCGGCGTAACTGCCCGCGCACGTCACAAAAAAGTCATTGCCGCCGCCAAGGGTTACCGTGGTCGCCGCGGTAATGTGTTCCGTATTGCCAAGCAAGCAGTCATGCGCGCTGGCCAATACGCCTACCGCGACCGTCGTAACAAGAAGCGCACGTTCCGTGCTCTGTGGATCACGCGTATCAACGCCGCTGTCCGCGAACATGGCGTCAGCTACAGCGTGTTCATCGCTGGCCTGAAGAAGGCTTCGATCGAACTCGACCGTAAGGTCCTGGCCGATCTGGCCGTGCGCGACAAGGCCGGCTTTGCCGCCATCGTGCAGCAAGCCAAGGCTGCCTTGGCTGCCTGATCGCGCGCTTTAACTCATCGCGCATCGCTGCAAACGGGGCTGTAATAGCCCCGTTTGCGTTTTGAAGGCTGGATTTCATGACTCTATTGGTTGACGACCTGGTCTCCCAGGCGCAAGAACGGTTCGCCGCGGCTACGGATGCCGCTGCGCTTGAGAACGCAAAGGCTCGATTCCTGGGTAAGGAAGGCGCACTGACGGTGCTGCTGAAAGGCCTGGGCAAACTCGATCCCGAGCAGAAGCGCGAAATGGGCGCCCGGATCAATCAGGCCAAGCAACAAGTCGAAGAGCTTCTGACTGCTCGCCGCGCCGCGTTGGCGCAGGCGGAATTGGATGCCCGGCTGGCCTCTGAAACCATTGACGTCACGTTGCCGGGACGCGGCCGCGCGCCGGGCGGCATCCATCCGGTGATCCGGACCTGGGAACGCGTGGAAGCCATCTTCCGTTCCATTGGCTTCGATGTGGCCGACGGCCCCGAAGTGGAAAACGACTGGACCAATTTCACCGCGTTGAACAACCCGCTGGACCATCCGGCGCGTTCGATGCAGGACACGTTCTACGTCGACATGAACGACGCCGACGGCCTGCCGCTGCTGCTGCGCACGCACACCAGCCCCATGCAGGTGCGCTACGCCCGCATGCACAAGCCGCCCATCAAGGTCATTGCGCCGGGGCGCACCTACCGCGTCGACAGCGACGCCACGCACTCGCCCATGTTCCACCAGGTGGAAGGGCTTTGGATCGCCGAGGACATCTCGTTTGCCGATCTGAAAGGCGTGTACACCGATTTCCTGCGTTGCTTCTTTGAAAGCGACGATCTCGTCGTGCGCTTCCGTCCGTCGTTCTTCCCGTTCACGGAACCGTCCGCCGAAATCGACATGATGTTCACCTCGGGTCCCAACCGCGGCCGCTGGCTGGAGATCTCCGGCTCGGGCCAGGTGCACCCCGAAGTGGTGCGCAATTTCGGTCTCGACCCCGAGCGCTACATCGGCTTTGCCTTCGGCTCCGGACTTGAGCGCCTGACGATGTTGCGCTACGGCGTCAACGATCTGCGCCAATTCTACGAAGGCGATTTGCGCTTCTTGCGCCAGTTCAACGAATAACAGACGGCTGATCATGCAATTTCCCGAATCCTGGCTGCGTACGCTGGTCAACCCTCCGATCGCAACCGATGAACTCGCGCACCGGCTCACGATGGCCGGCCTGGAAGTCGAAGACACCGTGCCCGCCGCACCCGCCTTCACCGGCGTGGTCGTGGGTCATATCGTCGACATCGCGCCGCACCCCGACGCCGACAAGCTGCGCGTCTGCCAAGTGGATGACGGCTCCGGCGAGCGCCTGCAAATCGTCTGCGGCGCGCCGAACGCGGCGGCCGGCCTGAAAGTGCCGCTGGCCCGCGTGGGCGCGGAACTGCCTGGCGGCATGAAGATCGGCGTGGCCAAGATGCGCGGCGTGCAATCGTCGGGCATGCTGTGCTCGGCCCGCGAACTTGGCCTGTCGCAAGACCATGCCGGTCTGCTGGAACTGCCCGCCGACATGGTGCCTGGCCAGTCCATCCGCGAAGCGCTGGACTTGGACGACACGCTCTTCACGCTCAAGCTCACGCCCAACCGCGCCGACTGCCTGTCGATCCTGGGCGTGGCGCGCGAAGTGGCTGCCCTGACGGGGGCGCCGCTGTCCGTGCCGACCGCCGTCGCCGTGCCGGTCACGCTGGATGAGCGCCTGCCCGTCAAGATCGAAGCCCCTGACCTGTGCGGCCGTTTCGGCGGCCGCGTGATCCGCGGCGTGAATGCCCGCGCCGCAACGCCCGACTGGATGAAGACGCGCCTTGAGCGCGCCGGCCAGCGTTCGTTGTCCGCGCTGGTGGACATCTCCAACTACGTCATGCTGGAACTGGGCCGCCCGTCGCACGTGTTCGATCTGGACAAGATTGGCGGCGACATCAGTGTGCGCTGGGCGCGCGAAGGCGAAACGCTTGAACTGCTGAACGGCCAGACCGTCACGCTCGACCCCAAGGTGGGCGTGGTGGTGGCGGGCGACCAGGTGGAAAGCCTGGCCGGCATCATGGGTGGCGAAGCCACCTCCGTGACGCTGGATACGCAGAACATCTATCTGGAAGCCGCGTTCTGGTGGCCGCAAGCCATCGCCGGCCGCGCGCGCCGCTACAAGTTCAGCTCGGAAGCCAGCCACCGTTTCGAGCGGGGTGTGGATTACGCCAGCATCCCTGAGCACCTTGAATTCATCACGCGCCTGATCGTCGATATCTGCGGCGGCCAGGTCGGCCCCATCGACGACCAGATCGTCAACCTGCCGGCCCGTCCGCCCGTGCGCCTGCGCCTGGCGCGTTGCCACCGCGTGCTGGGCGTGCCCGTCACGCAAGAGCAGGTCGCCAAGATCTTCGGCAGCCTGGGCCTGGAATTCACGGTCGAAGGCGACGACTTCATCGTCAGCCCGCCGTCGTACCGCTTCGATCTCCAGATCGAAGAAGACCTGATCGAGGAAGTGGCCCGCATCTACGGTTTCGAGAGCATCCCCGACGTGCCGCCGATGGCGCGCGCCAAGATGTTCTCGCAGCCGGAAGTGCATCGCGGCGCGCATGCGCTGCGCCGCCTGGCCGCCGCGCAGGACTACCAGGAAGTCGTGAACTACAGCTTCGTCGAAGCGGATTGGGAACGCGACTACGCCGGCAACGACACGCCGGTCCGCCTGGTCAACCCGATCGCCAGCCATTTGTCGGTCATGCGTTCCAGCCTGATCGGCGGCCTGATCGCCAACATCCGCCACAACGCCAATCGCAAGCAGTCGCGCGTGCGCCTGTTTGAATTGGGCCGGGTGTTCATGCGCGACGCATCCGTCCAGGACGGTCCGCTGGAAGTGGCGGGCGTGAAGCAGCCGATGCGCCTGTCTGGCGCGGCGTGGGGCCCGGCGGTGGAAGAGCAGTGGGGCGCCGCGACGCGCCAGGTGGACTTCTACGACGTGAAGATGGATGTCGAAGCGCTGTTCGGCGCACGCGGCCGCCGCTTGCGTTTCGAAGCCGCCGCGCATCCCGCGCTGCATCCGGGCCGCAGCGCCCGCATTGAACTGGATGGCCGCGCGATCGGCTGGATCGGTGAACTGCACCCGCGTTGGGCGCAGCAGGCAGATCTGGCGCATGCGCCGGTCGTGTTCGAATTGAACGTGGATGCCTTGTCCGAAGGCGAACTGCCGCAGGTGCGCGAACTGTCGCGCCAGCCCGTGGTGGTGCGCGATCTGGCGTTGTGGGTCGATGCTCCCGTGTCCACGCAATCGATGCTGGACACCGTGGCCGCGGCCGTCAAGGCGGATGCGCAACTGGCCGTGGTGCAGGATGTCCGCGTGTTCGACGTGTGGCGCGAGAAGGCCCACGGCAGCGAACCCGTCACCGAGAAAAGCCTTGCTTTCCGATTCTGGCTACAGGACACTGAGGTCACTCTGGACGAAGCCCGTGTGGCGGATTGCCTGTCCCGCATCAAGGATGCATTGGTCAGTGCTCACGGCGCGCGCCAGCGTGCTTGAACCATGGGGAACAGTATGCTTGCTGCCGAGCCGCGCACTCTGACCAAGGCTGAGCTGGCCGAACTGCTCTTCGAGCGGGTCGGCCTGAACAAACGCGAAGCCAAGGACATCGTCGATACGTTCTTCGAAGAAATCCGCGATGCCCTGGCGCGCGGAGATTCGGTCAAGCTTTCGGGCTTTGGCAATTTCCAGGTGCGCGACAAGCCGCCGCGCCCTGGCCGCAATCCCAAGACCGGCGAGACCATTCCCATCGCCGCACGCCGCGTGGTCACGTTCCACGCGAGTCAGAAACTCAAGAGCGTGGTGGAGCAGGCGACCCCTGCTGCACCCGACGCCGCGGAGTGATACGCTTTGTCGGTAATTGTTATCGGCTTCCAGCGCCCGCGCGGCATAAAATTCGCTTATGACACGTACTGAACCCACCGTTACCTTACCGCCCATTCCCGCCAAGCGTTACTTCACCATCGGTGAAGTCAGCGAGCTGTGTGGCGTCAAGCCACACGTCTTGCGGTACTGGGAACAGGAATTCACGCAGCTCAAGCCCGTGAAGCGCCGCGGCAACCGCCGCTACTATCAGCATCACGAAGTGCTGCTGATCCGCCGCATCCGGTCCCTGCTGTACGAGCAAGGCTTCACGATCAGCGGCGCACGTAATCGTCTGGGCGATGCGCGCGACATGCCGCATGATCAAGACGCCGCCGTGCGCTTGTCGGGTGCTGAAATGCAGGCCCTGCGCAACGAGCTCGGCAACGTCTCGACCATGCTGGCCGATGCGTTGGGGCTGCCGGCGAACACGGCGGCCAGCGCACCGGCCGGTGCCACCAGCAGCACCGTGGGTTCGGCCGCTTAAGTGCTGAATTCATTGCCGTCCAAGATCGTTTGATCGAACGCAGTACCTGCACCGCGTGTCGCGCTTGAAGCGTGCGCGGTGCAAGCAAGCAGTACGTTGCGCCTTGTGCGCCGCCTTGCACGCAGTATGTGCAGGCGACGAACATGAGGCGCAAATTTTTTTGAGTATTCAGCACTTTTTTTGCACCACTGCGTGCAAACAAATTTTTGTTCTGCTATACTCTTTTTCTTTCGGGGCGTAGCGCAGCCTGGTAGCGCACTTGCATGGGGTGCAAGGGGTCGCGAGTTCGAATCCCGCCGTCCCGACCAGCAATACCCTAGGGGGTTAGTGATATTAATCACTAACCCCCTTTCTCATTGTGGGAACTTTCTGGGGACTTTGCTCTATTGTTGTCGGCGCAATACCGTCAACGTAGGCGTTTGATCATTGGTGCGTGTAATGCGATTGGCCAATTCGATCAGCTTGCCCAGCTCCGCGGCAGAGTCGTGCGACGTGACGCTGCCATTCGTGTGGCCCAACAGCACCTGACGATCCTCATGCGAAACGCCTGCAGCTCTGAGCCGACGCCCAAACGTATGTTTTAGATCGTGCACGCGAAGCCGTGCGAAGTCCGGATGCGCCGGCTTGCCGTACTTCGTTTCCCAAGCCAACGCAGCACGCTTGCGTGCGCTACGCCATGCGGCCGCATTCATTCGCGATATGGGACCTCCTTCGAATGGGAACACGCATTCCTTATCTGAACCGCGTTGAAGCCGGATGGCTGTACGTAGAAGGCCAGCGGTTAAGCACCAAAGTGACCCTTGAGAAAGGCGCAAACGGTCTTAAGGTTACGGACAAGCTCGACTTCGACAAGAACGTCGAGTACGGGGAATTCAGCGGTAGCGCCGTGTTGGTGCTGGCAAGAGGGTAGGGGCCGCCCGGATGCGGTACCGGGTGCACGAAGTGCTGGTATAACTCCTGCGGATTACACCAACGCTCTCGTGCAAAGGACCTCCGTGTCGACCTCTCTCCCGGCTAACCGCTATTTGGCGTTGACGGCAAGCACGCTCCGTCAACAGGGTGGCAGTCTATGGCGGTCTACGCCGTGGGCATTTTCCGTGTTTGTCCTGACGCTGCCGATCACGCTGCTGCTGCCGCACCTGTCGCTGGTGTATTCCGGATTCTTCCTGTTCGTCATCGTGAATGTGCTGGCCTTGACGCGCATGGCTACCGCTTGGTCGCGGCAGATCGTGCCGGGCCGTCATGCCGATATCGCGGACTGGCGTTGGGGGCGATCGGAGTGGAAAGTCCTTGCCTTGCTCGTGCTGCTTATCGCGATAGGCACGGGCTTGATGTACGCCACCGCCCGAGTGCCGATCCTGATTTACTTTGGGCTGGATGGCGTTGCCGATAGCGCGTTCTTCGTGTCCCTGTTCCTGGCGCTTGCGGCCATATGGGTGCCGGCGCTGTATCTGGTCAGCACCTTTTCCCAGAGCTTCGCGCGGGCGGCGATCTTGGGGCGTTGCGATTTTTGGCGGACCCGTCAGGGGAGCCGAGTGCACGCGTGGCCGATGATGGGAATTCTGTTCTTGCTGGGGGTACTTCTGGTGATTGCGGGCGCCTTGCTTTCGACGGCCATCTCGGACATGTCCGCTGCCGCGATTGCGCTTGGCATCGTCGGCGTCGTGCTTTGCGCCGCGCTGGTGGTGACGGCCGCGACGATGTGCGCCGTCGCATATCGCGAGCAGGCGCAGGGCGGCCGCAGCACCTGAGATCAGTCGCCCAGCAGTTCCCTCAATTCATCGGCGCGTTGAATGTTCAGCCGCATGGGGCAGTAGCCGAACATCGGTGAACCGACGTAAGAGGTGGCAAGGTCGCATTGGCCGTTGCGGTACGCGAGCCAAGCCTTTTGGGTTTGCTCCAGCTTATCGGCGTCTTCCGCCGATTGCTGCGCCAGACGCGCATGCAGTTTGCCGTACAGCGCGTTGATTTCAGACTTCACAGAGGCCGACACCGTGCTGGAGCAATTCAGCACCGAGGTGTTGTTGGTGGCTCCAGCCTCCGACAGGCAGCGATCATACTGGGCGGTGTAATCCTTGGCGCCTGCGGCATGCGCCGCGGCGGCGATCAGCGTCAGGGAAAGGGCGGTCAGCGTGCGGATCATGGGCGTCGGTCTGTGATGGGGTTGCGCAGGGATTCAACGCCGCTTGTCTGCCTTGCGCGGCGCGGGCGGCAGCGGATTGCCGACGTGGCTGGCCAGCCAGTGTTCGATCTTGTCGTCGCGGCGGGCGGCCCAATCGCGGCCGATTTCCAGCACGAGCATATTGCGCGTATCGCCGTAGTCCTGGCCCGGTTCCTTCTGGAACATTTCGCGCCAGATGTCGGACGCGACCAGATCTGTCGTCAACAGGACGCCGATGCCCTTGGCGTCGATCCACAACGGGGCGGCGCGTTCATCGACATGCTTCTTCAGGTTTTCAAGCAGCTTCTGGGCGAGCGAGGCGTTGTCTTTCGATGCCGAGATCAGGACCAGATATTGCCGGTGGTCGCTGGACGGTTCGTCGGAGTCGCCAAAAGGGTTTTCCATGGTGCATTCCTTTCGGGGTAAGCGTGCATTGGGGCGCGGATGCGTCCTTCGCAGACAGGTTACTCGACGCAGGGGCCAAGCCGCGCTGTTATGGCGAAAGTTCTGCGGTTCTGTGCCTGTCGCGCCATGGCTGCGTCCTTGCATACTGCGTCTTTCCCGCCGGACAAAGAGAAGCTTGCATGCGCTACCGATACGTCACCGCCGATGTCTTCACCACCCAGCCCTATAGCGGCAACCCGTTGGCGGTTGTGCTGGATGCCCAGGGGCTGGAATCCGCGCAGATGCAGCGCATCGCGCGGGAATTCAACTATTCGGAGACCAGCTTCGTGCTGCCGCCGAAAGACCCGGCGCATACCGCCTGGGTGCGCATCTTCACGCCCGACCGCGAGGTGCCGTTCGCGGGCCATCCGAATGTGGGCACGGCCGTGGTGCTGGCGCGCGAGATGATCGCCGCCGGACGCCCGGCGCCGGATGCGTTCGTGTTCGAAGAGGCCGCGGGTCTGGTGCGGATCTCGCTTGCGGCGGGCGCCAAGGGCGTGGACGGCGTCGAGCTTCTGGCGCCCCAGCCGTTGTCTCGCGCGAGCCAGGTGCCGGTGGCCGCGGTGGCCCGGGCATTGAAGCTGGACCCGTCCGATATCGACACGTCCGAGCATGCGCCGCAGGTGGTCTCGGTGGGGTTGATCTTCCTGGTCGCGCAGTTACGCAACCGCGATGCGCTGCGACGTGCGGCGCCGGACGCTGGCGGCTATGCCGCGCTGCTGCCGCTGGACGGCGCGAAGTCCATCTATGTCTATACGACGGACACGGCCGAGGATACCGAGGACGCGCCGACGGACATCCAGGCCCGGATGTTCACCGGACGCATGACCGAAGACCCCGCCACGGGCAGCGCGACGGCGGCGATGACGGCGTTGCGCGCGTCGCTGCGCGGCGACACGTTGTTGCGCTTGCGCGTGGGGCAGGGCGTGGACATGGGCCGGGCCAGCCTGTTGCTGGCGCACGCCGAACCCCGTGCCGACGGCGTCTGGGCGGGGGTGGCGGGCCAGGCGGTCATCGTCATGGAAGGGACGCTGCCTGCGCCGGCGGCATCCTGATTCGGGCGTGTGCCGATATTGCCTGCCGCGCGGGGGCTCGTGTATGCTCTTTCGCATGAACGCAATGCACTCCGCGCCGGCATGCCGGGCAGATAACCGACGAATCACTCGACGTCTACGTTGAGTGGCAAGTCACGTTCAGGCGCTGAGTTTTCAGCGCTTCCTCCTGAAGGCCACGATACCCCTCGTGGCCTTTTTGTTTGTGCGCTATCCATTCCGTCCGCGAGGCGTATCGCCAGGCCTTCGTACCCTTTGTCCAAGGAACGAAGCATGACCCAACAAGCCCTTTCCATCCGGCCCTACCATCCCGCCGACGAGGCTGCCATCGTCCAGCTATGGCGCGATTGCGGCCTGACCCGGCCGTGGAACGATCCGGTGAAGGACATCGCCCGCAAGCTCACCGTGCAATCTGACCTGTTTCTGGTGGGCGAGGCGCAGGGCGCCATCGTCGGTACGCTGATGGGCGGCTATGACGGCCATCGCGGATGGATCAACTATCTTGCCGTGTCGCCCGAACATCAGCGGCGGGGCTACGCCACCGTGCTGATGCGCGCCGTGGAGCGTAAGTTGCTGGAAATGGGGTGCCCCAAGATCAATCTGCTGATCCGCACGGGCAACGTCGCCGTGCAGGGCTTTTACGAATCGCTGGGCTTCTCGTGCGACGAGGTGGTCAGTCTGGGCAAGCGCCTGATCCCGGATCTATGAATAGGGCAGATCCGGCACGGAGATGTGCCGGATCTGTTCGCGCGTTGCGGTAGCGCTTAGATCGCGACCGTCAGATAGACGGCTTCGCGGCCGACGATCGGCATGCGGGTCGGCATGAAGATCGTGCAGTGGTCGCACGGCGAGCGGATCTCTTCGGTGCCGTTCGTGGCGATGAGCTCGTCCTTGTTGAAGGTCTCGAAGCCGATGACCGGGCGCGTGAAGCGGAAGTCTTCGGACTTCACCATATGGACTTCCAGCAAGCGGTACCGCTGCGGAGCCGGGGGCGGCGTGGCGTCGGCCGGCGCGTCGATCAGGCCCGTGTGCGCCAGGAACCGCAGCGTGACATCGGTCGCCAGTTCAGCGGCGGACTTGGCGAAGTGCTGGCCGCATTCCACCACCAGCGAACCGCCGCTGTCGGACAGTGGATCACCGTGGTGGCCGTAGCCCATGACGCCTGTGCCGGGGAATTTGTGCTGGGGCATGACCAGGTGCACCAGTGGCGCGCCGACGGCGGCGGCCAATGCCGTGTTGCGGTCCATTTCGTTGTAGACCCAGAAGGGCTGCACCGGGGCACGCGTCGAGTGGATGTCCAGCACGAAGTCGGCGGCGTCCAGCACCGGGCGCAGTTCGCGGGCGCGGCGCAGTTCAGGGCTGTCTTCCGTGCCGTCCAGCATGGCGGCCGACCAGATGCGATTCAGGTTGTGGACGAGCTGGCGGTTTTCGTAGGGCTGGTCGATGTCGAAGGCCTCGTAGGCTTCGACGTGGGCGAAGCTGACCGTCAGCGTGCCGATCTTGGGCCGCACGCCGGTGTCCAGCAGATGGGTGGCGGCGACCATGCCACAGATCTCGTTGCCGTGCGTGATCGCGTTGATCAGCACGTGCGGTCCGGGCACGCCGGACTCGAAGCGGTGGACGTAAGGGATGCCGGTGTTGCCCTGCCGGTAGGCCGAGAGGTCGCGGGGCAGGACTTCGAGGGGGGCGGTGTCGGGTTCGAAAGCAGGATTTTGCATGGGATGGGTGTTGCGGGGTCTGGTTTTCGGGCGGGGGGCAGGGCGCCGGCCTTTAAGACGCTCTCTTGTGGTGGCGGTCGGATTGGTCTATTTTGCAATATATATTGCATATATAAATATAAGATGCAATGAACGTTGTGGAATTTGGGGTTATCACCTAGAACCGCTCCTTCGCGGAATCGCTGCCATCATGAATCTGAACCAACGCATCGCCACTTACGCCAAGAAACTCAGCAGGATGGAAACCCTGCTGGTCGAGGAAATGCAGGCGCGTTACCCGCAAAGCCTGCTGGAATCGGCGACCGCATTGGCCAAACGCGTAGGCACCAGCGCGTCCACGGTCGTTCGCTTGCTGGCCAAGCTGGGATACGGCAGCTATGCGCAGGCGCAGATGGAGGCGCGCGCGGAAGTGACGGCGCGGCTGGCTTCGCCGGGCGAACGCGCCGATGCGGTCAGTGGCGACAACCCGTCCGCGCGGGCATGCCTGCACAACGCGCTGCTGCATGACCAGCACAACCTGCAAGAGACGTTCGCGGCGATCGATGTGGGCGCGTTCGAAGCCGCCGTGCGCCTGCTGACACAGCGCAAGAGCCGCGTGCATGTGCTGGGCTTGCGGCAGGCGGCGCCATTGGCCAGCCATGTGGCGCTGTACTTGAACCTGTGCCTGCCGTCGGTCCGGCCGATGGGCGGGGCGGGGCCGATGTTCCTGGAAGACCAATTGCTGTGGATCGACGCGGATGATGTGCTGCTGGCGTTCACGTTCAGGCGGTATTCCGTCGCGACGGCGAATGCGGTGCAGGTTTTCAGGCAGCGCGGTGGCAAGGTCGTGCTGATCACCGATGCGGCATCGGCGCCGGCGGCGGCGCAGGCACACCATGTGCTGATCGCACGCAGTTCCAGCGCGTCGCCATTCGATTCCTATACCGCGGCGTTTTCGGTGTGCAACGCGTTGCTGGCCGCTGTCGCCCAGCGCCGCCGTAAAGCGCTGGGCGCGGCGTTGGAGCGGGGGGAGGACCTGTGGGCGTCGAAGTGGATCCGGCCGCAGGGCGAAGAGGCGGCGCAGAAGTAGGCTGGTCGCGCATCGTTTTCGGCAATCCGGAAAAAAGGCCGGTCGGCGTCGAAAAGGCCCGATTTCGCCCGTTTTTTGTCCGCCGCAAGATGCGTCTGCACTACCTCGGTTAGTACGCCATAACCCGTTGAAAGGACTGCTTTTCAAGCGCTTTTTTTTTTGGCATATTGCGCCCGGACGCATTCGATTCAGGAGCAATAAGCATGAGCGCGTGGCCGCAGCGCCATATCGATGGCTTTCAAGTGGGTTGCGAGATCGTGAGTCTGGACGCGGGCGTTCTGGCCATCGAAGTGACGGTCCGGCGCGCGGGCGCCGGTGATTTCCAACAGCGCTGGTCGCTGCCCCGATTCGTGACGTTCGCGGATGCGGGGGTGGCCAGGCGCCACGCCGAACTGGTGCTCTCGGGGATTGTTTCGGTGGACCAGGCGACGGGCGAGCCTCGTTATGGCATTCTATAAGGGCGCGGACCGGGGTAATTGCCCTACCAAATGTGTTCAAGATCCGGTAAGGAAAGCCCAGTAGCAAGGCCCGCGTCAAGCATCAGGAAGGCGGCATCTGGTAGGTTTTGTTTCGTTTATCACAATCGCGTGCCGTATACCGGTGGGTTTGGCCGGTACAGTGGTAGCGGATGACAACAAAAAGGAGAGTTCCATGTTTGATACTTTTCCTGTCCTGCGTCGTGTTGGCCTGGCGGCCGCGACCATCGGTGTAGCGAGTCTGCTGTTCGCAGGCTGCTCCACCACCAGCCCCAAAGACTCCGCGACCTCAGCGGAGAAGCGCGAGTCGATGAACAGCGCGGCCAACGCTACGTTGACCAAGCTGTACGAGGCCTCGCCACAATCCAAGGAATTGGTGGCGCGCGCCAGGGGCGTACTGGTGTTTCCTGACGTGCTGAGCGGCAGCTTCATCGTGGGTGCCGAGCACGGCAATGGCGTGCTGCGGGTCGGCGGCGCCAATTCGGGTTACTACAGCACGACCGCGGGTTCCGTCGGCTTCCAGGCCGGCGCGCAATCCAAGGCCATGGTCCTGCTCTTCATGACGGACGATGCGCTGAACAAGTTCCGCAACAGCAGCGGCTGGACCGTGGGCGCCGATGCGACGGTGGCGGTCGTGAACGTGGGCGCGAACGGCCGCATCGATACCAATACGGCGCAGCAGCCCGTTGTCGGTTTCGTGATGAACAACGGCGGCCTGATGGCTGGCGTGTCGCTGGCCGGCACCAAGATCTCCAAGCTCAACTGGTAAGCGCGTAGCACTACAAACAAAACGCCGCGGAAAGCGCTCCGCGGCGTTTTGTATTTGGGGCGGCGGCTTCAGCCGAGCAGGGTGTCGCCGTTGTTGCGCACGGCGCTTTCGCGTTGCATTTCGGCTTCTTCGATTTTCGGGTCCAGGCCGCGCCAGCGCACGATGTGGCCGCGCTCTTGCTCGGGTTCCCAACCCAGCATGCCGTAGCGCGTGATTTCAGTTTCGCCTGTGTCGAATTCCACTTCAAAGTAGCCCTGACGATCGGGTAGCGTGCCGCCGGGGAACCATTCAGTTTCGGGCATGGTTTGCTCCTTGCTAAGCGATGGGAGGGATGCCGGCATGACTGCGGCCGACGCGCCCATTGTGCGGGCGCAGGCGGCATCCCGCAAGTTTCCGAAAGCGTCGCGCCGTATCGTCAGGCGAGCGGGACGGCGGTGGTGTACAGCACCTGCTTCAATGCGAAGCTTGAGCGGATGCTGGCGACGCCCGGGATGCGCGTGATGTGTTCGACGATCAGGCGTTCCAGCGCGTCCACGTCCGGCACCAGGGCGCGGATCAGGTAGTCGGCGTCGCCCGACATCAGATAGCACTCCATGATTTCCGGCAGGACGGCGATTTCGCGTTCGAAGACGTCCAGGGCGGCCTTGCGCTGCTTGTCCAGCGAGATCTGGATGAACACGTTGACCTTCAGGCCCAGCTTGCGCGCGTTCAGCAAGGTGACGCGGCGGTCGATCAGGCCCTCGGTTTCGAGGCGGCGGACGCGTGCCAGGCAGGGCGAGGCCGACAGGTTCACGCGGGCGGCAAGCTCGACGTTGGTCAGGCGCGCGTCGCGCTGGAGTTCGTTCAGAATTCGGATGTCAGTGGCATCCAGGTTAATTTCCGGCATAAGTCACCTAGCTGTTATCGATATGCAGTTCTGTTGTGCTGCAAATGTAGTTTATCGAAGTGAATTGAGGTGAAAAATGCCGGGGTTTACCCTATAGACTATTTCTTCCTTTGGTCAGTCGGCCAAAGTGCAGAATAATCAAGCGGTAGATCGAGCAGTAATGAGTCAGCAGAGCGCGTTGCGCAAGTTTTTGCCATTGATCGGTGCGGTCATGGTCTGGGGCGGGAATTGGCCGGTCATGAAGTTGGGCCTGGCGCACATGAGTCCGCTTTGGCTGGCGGCCAGCCGATTCGGGTCGGCGGCGCTGATCAGCGTGCTGGTGCTGGGCGCGATGGGGCGCTTGCGATTGCCGACGCGCCAGGAATGGCCATTGGTGGCGGGCGTGGCGCTGCTGCAGATGGGGGCTTTCACGGCGCTGGCGCTGTGGGCCCTGCAGTACGTGGCGCCCGGGCGCGCGTCCGTCATCGCCTACGCGACCTCGATCTGGGTGATCCCGTTGTCGGCGCTGATCCTGAAAGAGCGCCTGTCGGCGGGGCAATGGCTGGCGACGGCGTTGAGCTATGCGGGCATCGGCGTGATCGTCGCACCTGCGTTCAGTCCATGGCAGGCGCATACGGTGATCGGCCTGGCCATGTTGCTGGGCGCCTCGTTCGCGTGGGCCTGCAACATCATCCAGCTGCGCGGCAATCGCCATGTGCGCCTGGGCGCGGACATGATCCCGTGGCAAACCGCTATCGCCACCGTGCCGTTGGCCGCGCTGGCGTGGATGCGTGACGGTGCACCGGACTTTCTGGCGGTGCCTGAGGCCTGGCCCATCATCTTTTACACCGGCCCGCTGGCCACGGCGCTGACCTTCATCGTCGTGCTGGGCATGACGCAGAAGATGCCGCCTGCCGCCACGTCCATCGCGATGCTGTGCGTGCCGGTGATCGGCCTCATCGTGTCGTCGGTGGTGTTCCACGAGCGCATGTCGGCCGACCTGGTGCTGGGCCTGTCGCTGATCGGCGCGAGCGTGGCGGCCTCCGCCGTGGCCGCGCGATTCAAGCGCCCGATGGTGCTGCGTCCTTCGTAGAACGCTCTAGAATGGCTGGCGCCGGGGAGGGCCCGGCACGTCATCCGGATGCTGGGCTGAAATGGATTCGCTATATGTGCTGGTCGTGGTGGGCGCCATGGCCGCGGGGTTTGTGCAGGGCCTGTCGGGTTTCGGGTTCGGGATGGTGGCCATGTCGTTCTGGGCGTGGACCATCGACCCCAGGCTGGCGGCCGCGATGGCGGTGTTCGGTTCCCTGACCGGGCAATTGCTGGCTGCCTTCACGGTGCGGCGCGGTTTCGCGATGACGCATCTGTTGCCCTTCATCGTGGGCGGCCTTGCGGGGATACCGCTGGGCGTGATGCTGTTGCCGCATCTGGAACCGTTGATATTCAAGGCGTTCATCGGCGGACTGCTGGGGATCTGGTGCCCGATCATGCTGTTTGCGACACGGCTGCCGCGGATCACCGCGGGCGGCAAGGTGGCGGACGGCGTGGCGGGCGCGGTGGGCGGCATCATGGGCGGCATCGGCGGGTTCACCGGCGTCATCCCGACGTTGTGGTGCACGTTGCGAGGCTTCGACCGCGACGTGCAGCGCTCCGTGATCCAGAACTTCAATTTGTCCATGCTGGCGGTGACGATGGCCACCTATGTGTTCACGGGCGTGGTGACGCGCGACATGCTGCCGATGTTCGCCATGATCGTGCCCGCGATGCTGGTGCCCACGCTGCTGGGGGCGCGCTTGTACGTGGGCATCAGCGATCTTGCGTTCCGCCGGATCGTGCTGGGTCTGCTGACGCTTTCCGGCATCGCGCTGCTGGCGTCGTCGGTCCCCAAGCTGCTGGCGTAGCCGAGAGCGGCGCGGCCGGCATGCTATCGTTGAGGGATTCAAGAGAGAATCACGCATGGCATTGCATCGTTTCCAGAAGGGCGAACTAGGTCATTGGCTGCGGCTTGTTTCAGACAGCGCCGAGGCCGGCACCGCAGAAGCCGACGTGCCCAAGCACGTCGCAGAGGCGCTGGTCACCCTGCGCTGCATTCAGGCCGGTGAAGACGGCCGCTGGATGATCACCGAAAAGGGCAAGCTCGCCCTGCGCATGGAAGAGCCGGGCGCGATACACGTGCGTTGACCGGCACCGCGCCGGCGTGGCTTGGCAGCCGCAGCATTGCTGGTCCAGCTGCAAATCAATCATCCCCGCATCACGGCTTCTTGAGCCCCCGCTGCCCAAATATCCGCAAAGTTTGCGAATGTTTTCGCTGTATGTCGCGAGTTCACGTGCATTGGCGGCGCAGTACGGGAATCTCCTGAGACTGAATGTTCGATTTGGCATCTTCCGGACGTATCGCACATGCTGCGTCGCCAGTAAGATGAACTTGCGTGACGCTTTCAGGTCTATTTATTTATGCGGGATTTCTGCTCCCGCCACGTCACGCGTGGTTCACGCGTTTAGGTAACCGACTGGGAGGTAGCACATGCAGCATCGTGACCAGGAAGTACTGATCGACGTTTCCACAGCGGCCATGGATACCGGCGGATATGGCGTTTTGCTGACGGTAACGGCCGAGGGCGGCACCGAAGTGGATGCCGCATTTTCCCACTTGGGCAACTGCGCTTCGTTGGACGAAGCACGTGATCGCGCGGAAATTTTCGCGCAGAACTGGGTTGAGGAAAATATCTTCCGATAGGGCAATCGCCCTGGGCGAAGCGAAGCGGTTAAACCGGTCTGTGTGCGCATGACGCTGCGGAGAATGCTCGACAGTTTGCGACGAAAATTTCGGTTATCGTTGCGGCTCCAAAACCTGGGGCCCTATTCGGGCATGCGTCGTTCCAAGATGACTGCCGCACAGACCAACCACTCTCTCGCGCAGCATATCCGCGCATTGCGCGAACATTTCGATCGCGTCATCCTGCCCCTGTGGATGGGCCAGGGCTTCAATGACGCAACCGGTCTGCCTTATGAATCGCTGGATGCCGCGACGGGCGCGCCGCTTCCGCCGCAGCGCTATCGCGCGATGGCATGCGCGCGCCAGCTGTACGTGTTTTCTCAGGCGCCGGGCGTGGCTGCCGGCCAGCATGCCGACCGCTTGTTCGCATCGTTGCGCCGCGTGTTCCGCGACGAGGCGCACGGCGGCTGGCGATACAGCGTGGACGCCAATGCGCGTCCGCTGGACGAAACCCAGGATCTGTACACGCACGCGTTCATCGTGTTGGCTTCCGCTGCTTATTTTCAGCGCAGCCGCCACGCCGATGCGCGCAAGCTCATGCTGGCGACGGCCGCGACGATCGAGTCGCGCTTCAAGACCCGCGATGGGCTATACCACGCTGCGCTGAGCCCGGACTTGAGCCAGCCGCTGCGCCCGCCCGCGCAGAATCCCATGATGCATCTGACCGAGGCGTATCTGGCTGCGGCCCAGGTGGCCGAGCCTGCGCTGTTCGCGCAGCATTTGCGCAGCCTGGCGCAGGGGATCACCCAGTTCTTCGTGCATGCGCCCACCCAGTGCATTTCGGAAGCGTTGCAGGGCACCGCCGGCAATCGGCTTGAGCCCGGGCATCAGTTCGAGTGGCTGTCGCTGGTGCAGGGCGCGGCAGAAGTCTTCGATGGTCTGGATTTGGTGGAATCGTTGCCGCGCGGTGTGCAGTGGTCCCGCAAGCATGGCGTGGATGCGGGGGGGCCGGGCGTGCTGGCGTCGTTGGACGAATCGGGCGCCGTCATCGACGACACGCGGCGCATCTGGGCGCAGACTGAATACCTGCGGACCCTGGCGGTGCTGGGCGATTGGCCCGCGCTGACGGTGGGATTGGCCGATTTCCGAGCACGTTTTCTGCACGACGGGGGCTGGTTCGAGTGTCTGGACGTAAGCGGGGCGGTGGTGCGGGCCGACATGCCGTCGACCTCTCCGTACCACCTGGCGACCTGTCTGGCAGCCTTGCCCGACGTTGTTTAATTGCGGCGTTAACAATTATTGTCGTTCTGCTGTCATGATTTGATAGAAAAACATTGGTGAAATCCCTTACAATTTGCTAACACTGTTTGTGGGGAAGCATCAATGAGCGTTATGTGCTTGGCTTGCCAACGCATTAACCCGGGGCTGTCAGGCGTTGCGCCGCATTCGCACCTGGGACATCAAGGTTTCACCAATCCGACCCAGAAAGGGCGTGAGGAAAGCCGTGAAGACCATTTCCGCTGCCTGAGTTGCGGGGCGAAATGGTTGCGTGAAACCGATAAGTGGGGCGTGGACCTGGGCTTCAAGCTGGCCCCTTGAGTCGCGTTGCGTTGCCGCAAGGAAATTGGGCCTCTGAAAAGAGGCCCATTTTATTTTGAAATGATTTTCAGGCTTGGTCTGAAACACCATGCTTCCATTCAGCTTGGTCCCTAGGGGCGGAGCTGGCCGCCGTCACAGCGAGGTCGGCGCGGGCGGTCTGCAGCAGCCATTGGCGAAAGCAGGCCAGCGCGTAGTGGTCACGGCGCTGGGCCGGTGCGCACAGGTGGTAGCCGCGGCTTAGCCGGATGGCCAGGTCGGGGAAGGGCGCGGCCACGCGGCCGGACTGGAGCTCGTCTTGCACGAGGCAACGCTGCAGTACCGCGATCCCCATGTCGGCCATGACGGCGCGGACCAGGATGGACACCTGGTCGAATCCATTGAACAGCGTGACCGCGTCGGTTGCCACGCCGGCTGCGGCGAACCATTTCGCCCAGTTGTCCTTGCTGTTCGAGTGATACAGCAACGGTTCTTCAAGCAAGCCGTGGGGGGTTGTCCATCGTCCTTGCGCCTGCCGTGCCGCGAGTCGTCCGGGCTCGCAGATGACGACTACGTCGCGGCCGAACAGGTAGTCGGCCTGGCAACCCGGCCATTGCTCGGGCGTGCCGAACAGGATGCTGGCGTCAGGCGTGGCTCCCGAGAAATCCTCGTGGCGGCGATACGCGGCGAAAGTGAGCTGGATATCGGGGTGACGTCGATGAAAGTCGGGTAAGTGGGGTACCAGCCAGGTGCTGGCGAGCGTCGGGACGGTAGATAGCGTGAGGCGCAGCCGACGGTCGTCCGCGCGCAACTCCGTGCTGAGCGCCTCGATGAGGTGAAGCGGCGCTTGAGCCCCTTCGTATAGGCGGCGCCCAGTATCGGTCAAGGTCAGTCCATGCGCGTTCCGATGCATTAGCGGCTGGCCGAAATGCGCTTCCAGGCGGGAGATGGCGCGGCTGATGGCGCCCTGGGTCACGCACAGCGTCTGTGCGGCTTGGGTGAAGCTGCCAAGGCGCGCTGCCGTGATGAAGGCATGCAGCTCGGACATGGACGGCGAGTGCAGGCGCATTGAGCATGATCTTTGGTAATGAAGGAATGCAATATAGTCGTTTGAAAGGCGATCGTAAAGTTTGGACACTGGCGGCCGTATCTGCAAACCCACAACGACATTTCAATTTTCGGAGTCGCCCCATGTCCCGCCGCCAGTTGGGCCGGTCCGCGCGTTTCGCGCTTGCCGGCATGTTCGCCACCCTGTCCTTCGCCGGTTTTGCCCAAGCCGCCGACTATCCTTCCCGTCCCATCAAGCTGGTGGTGCCGTTCGCCGCGGGCGGTTCGACCGACATCGTCGCCCGCCTGGTGGCGGAGTACGCCGGGCGCGACCTGAAGCAGACCATCGTCGTCGAGAATAAGGCGGGCGCCGGCGGTTCGATGGGCATGGAGCAAGTGGCGCGTTCCACGCCGGACGGCTACACGATCGGCATGGCCACGATGAGCACGCACGGCTCGAACCCGGCCGTGTACCGCAAGATGAACTACGACCCGGTGAAGGATTTCGTGCCGGTGGCCAATGTGGTGGCCGTGCCCAGCATCTTCGCGATCAACCCGAACCTGCCGGCCAAGAACATGGCCGAATTCGTGGCGCTGGCAAAGGGCGCACCGGCCGACCGCTACAGCTTCGCGTCCCCGGGCGTGGGCTCGCTGGGCCACGTGAACATCGAGAACTTCATGATGCTGTCCGGCATCAAGCTGCTGCACGTGCCGTACCGCGGCGCGGGCCCGGCCCTGAACGACGTGATGGGCGGGCAGGTGGATGCGATCACCGACAACCTGTCGTCGACCTTGCCGCAGGTGCTGGGCGGCAAGCTGCGTCCGTTGGCTGTGCTGGGGGCCGAGCGTTCACCGCTGCTGCCCGACGTGCCTACCTACATCGAGCTGGGCTATCCCGACATGGGCACGGGCGGCTGGTTCGGCCTGGTGGCGCCGGCAGGCACGCCGCCCGAAGTGGTCGACCGCTTGAACCAGGCTGTGCGCGCCGCGATGAAGGACCCCGAGTTCCGCAAGAAGGCCGAGGACGTGGGTGGTACGCTGATGCCGACGACCCCGCAAGAGTTCCAGGTCCAGATCGAACAGGCCCTGGCCCGCTACGCCAAGGTGGCCAAGGCCGCCAACATCCAGGCTGACTGACGATGAGAAACGCCGACTTCAACGCGGTTTCCGTGCATGAACCCCAAGGGCCGGCGTTGCCGCTGGTCTGTGATTCGCCCCATAGCGGCGAACGCTACCCCGAAGACTTCGGGGCGGCCGCGACGCGTTCGCAGCTGCGCCAGGGCGAAGACACGCACGTGGATGCGTTGTGGTCGGCGGCGCCCGCATTGGGCGCCACGCTGATCGCGGCGAACTTCCCGCGCGTGTACATCGACCCGAACCGGACTTTGCAGGACCTGGACCCGGAGCTGTTGGCCGAGCCTTGGCCCGAACCGCTGGAACCGGGCGAGAAGACCCGGTTGGGCAAGGGCCTGATCTGGCGCCGGATGGACAAGGCCACGCCGATCTATGACCGCAAGCTGACGCTGGACGAAGTGCGGCACCGCATCCAGGCGTATTACGAGCCCTACCATGCGGCCCTGTCGCAGGCGATCGGCCGGGTCGAGCAGCGTTTTGGCGCCGTCTGGCACTTGAACCTGCATTCGATGCCCAACGACGCCTACGAGCGCCTGGGCCGCCAGAGCGAACATCCGCTGGCGGACTTCGTGCTGGGCGACCGGGACGGCACGACCTGCGAGCCCGAGTTCATCGCGCTGATCGAGAAGGCCCTGCGCGATCTGGGCTACACGGTGGCGCGCAACGATCCCTACAAGGGCGTGCAACTGATCGCGCAGATCGGGCAGCCGGCGTTGAACCGGCACAGCCTGCAAGTGGAGATCCGGCGCCCGTTGTACATGGACGAGGCCACGCGCGAGCGCAACGCGGGCTTTGAACTGCTGCGCGGCCATCTTTCGCAAGTGCTGGAACAGGTGGCGGATTATGTGCGCGTGCGCATGAACGCCGTCACGTCGACAAAATAGAGTCGCGTGTGTGATTGCGGGTGTAATCGCGGGCGTATACACGGGTACGAGGCCGGGGTTGATGCAGATCAATTCCGGATTTCCATCGGGTTCTTAAGTTTTCTTATCGCCGGCCGTTGTCGCTAACAACGAGCTGCGCCGCCTTTGGCTGCGGCGATAGGGAACCGTAATGCTAGAGAAGACGATCAACGGATTTTCGGTGGTGGCGTACGCGACGCAACCCGAGGGCCGCACGCCCGCGCGCGCGTTCCTGGAGACAAGGCGCCTTGCGCCCAAGGCCAAGCCCGCGGAGGCGGGTACGGACGCGAACGCCGCCGGGACGCCGCCCGCCGATTTGGATACAGACACGGACGCGGACAAGCCCGAAGGCCAGCCCTTCGAGATCTTCGTCAGCCGGCGTTTCCGCAGCGCGATCGAAGCCATGTCGGCGGCGCGCAACGCGTTGGACCGCGTGAAAAGCGTGGACGAGGACGGCGTGCCGGACCACCTGCCGGAGTAGCGCGCATCACGTTAACGTGCTGCGCATCAGGATCTCGGCCAGCGCGCGCGTCGGCTTGTTGGGGGCGGGGGCAGCGATGACGATGAATTCCACTTGCGGCAAGGCCGGCAAGTGGGCGGCCGCGGCGGGCGCCGCCAAGCCAGCCGTGGACAGATGGGAAGGCTGCACCGTGATGCCCAGGCCGGCGCGGGCGGCGGCCTGACAGCCGGCGTAGCTGGTGCTGGTGCAGACGATCTGCCAGCTGCGGCCGGCACGCGCCAGTGCATCCAGCGTCAGCGTGCGCGTCACGCTGGGTTCGCGCAGCAGGATCAGCGGCAGCGGTTCATCGGCGGCGATGCGCAAGCCTTCCTTGGCCCGCCACAGCAGGGCCTCCTTGTGCAGGGTCTGGCCCCGGCGGTCGCCGCGGCGGCGCTTGCCGATCATCACATCCAGCCCGTTGTCGTCCAGCAGCTTGTAGAGCTCGCTGGTGACGCCGATGGTCAGGTCCAGTTCCACTTCGGGATGGGCCAGGCGGAAGGCGGCCAGCACGTCGGGCAGCGGCCCCATTGCCAGATCGTCAGACGTTCCCAGGCGGACGCGGCCGCGCAGGCGGGGCGCATCGAACAGCCGTTCGGCCCGTTCATGGGCGTCCAGGATGATTTCCGCGTGCACCAGCAGGCTGCGGCCGTCGCTGGTCAACGCGAGCGAATGCGTGTCGCGCAGGAACAGGCGGCGGTTGACGGCCTGCTCCAGCTGCCGGACGTGTTCGCTGACGGTGGGCTGGGTCAGGCCCAGGCGGCGCGCGGCTTCGGTGAAACTGGGCGCGGCGGCGGCGGCGGCAAAGGTCTTGAGCCACAGGGGATTAAGCATGGCGGCGAAAGTTTGTCATGGGATTTTCCGATAACAGTTAAAGTAATCAGTGGGCTTCACGATGGCAAGAGGGGCGCCTATAGTTTTCCGCAACTACCCGGAAAACCTTTTCGCCATGCGCCGCTTCCTGCCTGACTCCTTCACGCTCACCCTGATCGCCACCGTGGTCTTCGCCAGCTTCTTCCCTGCAGTGGGCAAGGGCGCGTCGTTCATGATGGTGGCCAGCAACGTGGCCATTTCGCTGCTGTTCTTCCTGCACGGCGCGCGCCTGTCCACCGACGCCATCGTGGCGGGCGTGAAGGATGTGCGCCTGCACGCGATGATCCTGGCCTGCACCTTCATCCTGTTTCCGGCGCTGGGCCTGGGGCTGCGGGCGCTGTTCCCCGGCCTGCTGACGCCGTCGTTGTGGTTGGGCGTGCTGTTCGTCTGCACCCTGTCTTCCACCGTGCAGTCGTCCATCGCGTTCACGTCCATGGCGCGCGGCAACGTGCCCGGCGCCATTTGCGCGGCGACGGCATCGAATCTGCTGGGTACCGTGCTGACGCCGTTGCTGGTGGCCGTGCTGCTGCATCGCCAGGGCGGCGGGCACGGGCTGGCCGATGCCGGCCGCATCCTGCTGCAGCTGCTGCTGCCGTTCGCGGTGGGCAGCCTGCTGCGGCCGTGGATCGGCGCGTGGGCCCAGCGCAACAACCGCGCCTTGTCCAAGGTTGACCGCAGCTCGATCCTGCTGGCTGTCTACACGGCGTTCAGCGAAGCCGTGGCGCAGGGCATCTGGCACGCGTTTCCCGCGATCGACCTGGCCACGATGGTGCTGGTGAATGCGCTGTTGCTGGGGGCGGTGCTGTTGATCACGACGTGGGGCAGCCGCAAGCTGGGCCTGGCCAAGGAAAACGAGATCACGCTGGTCTTTTGCGGATCGAAGAAGTCGCTGGCCTCGGGCATCCCGCTGGCGGCCGTGCTGTTCGGCACGGCGCAGATGGGGGTGGTGGTGCTGCCGCTGATGATCTTCCACCAGATGCAGCTGATGGTTTGCGCCGTCCTGGCGCGCCGCTATGCGGAACGCGGCGAGCCGGCCCGGGTGGCGGTGGCCGGCGCCTAGGGATGAGCCGCGCCGTCAGGCCGGCTCGTCCAGGGGGCGGATCTTGCCGCTGGGCTGCCAGAACACGTCGCCGTTGCGTTCATCGACGGCAAGCACGGTCAGGCGGCCGTTCTTGCACGGTCCGCCTACGCACAGGCCCGTGTCGGGTTCGTACGTCGCGCCATGGCGCGCGCACATGATCAGGTCGCCGGCCCGGGTGAAGAAGCTGCCTTCCCAGTCGAGTTCGACGCCGACGTGGGCGCAGCGATTCAGGTAGCCGTGGACGCGGTCCTGATAGCGCACGAAGAATGCCGTCGTCCGCCCCGAGTTGTCGGTCACCGGCACTTTCACGCCCAGGCCGCCGTTGACGAGCTCGGCGGCGGCACAGACTCGGACTTCGGGGGCGGCGGAAACATCCTGCATGGTGGGCCTTTTGGGAAAAGGGTGCGATCTTCGGACAGGGCGGCGGGCTTGTCAATCGGCGGGGACGGCGACGGCGCCGTCCTGCTGGCGGGCCCACATGCCGGCGTAGACGCCGCCCTGGGCCAATAGCTGCGGGTGGCGGCCGCGTTCGATGACGCGGCCCTCGGACAGCACGATGATTTCGTCCGCGTCCGCGACCGTGGACAGCCGGTGGGCGATGATCAGCGTGCTGCGGCCCTGGCTGACTTCACGCAGGTTCGCCTGGATTTCGCGTTCGGTGTGGGTGTCCAGCGCGCTGGTGGCTTCGTCGAACAGGAAAATGGCCGGGTTTTTCAAGATCGTCCGCGCAATCGCCACGCGCTGCTTCTCGCCGCCGGACAGCTTCAGGCCGCGCTCGCCCACCATGGTCTGGTAGCCGTCGGGCATCGTCATGATCAGGTTGTGGATGTGCGCCAGCCGGGCGGCAGCTTCGATTTCGGCGTCGGTGGCGCCGGGCCGGCCGTAGCCGATGTTGTAGTGGATGGTGTCGTTGAACAGCACGGTGTCTTGCGGCACCACGCCGATCGCCGCCCGCAGGCTGGCCTGGGTGACGTCGCGCACATCCTGGCCGTCGACGACGATGGCGCCGCTGTCGGCGTCGTAGAAGCGGAACAGCAGGCGGGCGATCGTGGATTTGCCGGCCCCGGACGTGCCCACCACCGCGACCGTCTTGCCGGCCGGGATGGTGAAGCTGACGCCCTTCAGAATGGGGCGGCGCGCGTCGTAGCCGAAATGCACGTCGCGGAATTCGACCTGGCCGCCCGCGATCTGCAGCGGCTGGGCGTCCGGGCGGTCGGCCACTTCGCGGTCCTGGCCCAGCAGTTCGAACATGCGTTCCATGTCGATGATGGCCTGCTTGATCTCGCGGTAGATGAAGCCGAAGAAGCTCAGCGGCTGGTACAGCTGCAGCAGGTAGGTGTTGACCAGGACGAAGTCGCCCAGCGTGTAGCGGCCTTCGGCGATGCCGGTGGCGGCCATCCACATGACCAGCGTCAGGCCGACGGAAATGATCGCGGCCTGGCCTACGTTCAGGATCGACAGGCTGACCTGGCTGCGCACGGCGGCGCGCTCATAGCGGGTCAACGACGCGTCGTAGCGGCGCGCTTCGTGCTCTTCGTTGCCGAAGTATTTGACGGTCTCGTAGTTCAGCAGGCTTTCGATGGCCTTGGTGTTGGCCTCGGAGTCGGTCTCGTTCATCTGCCGCCGGAACTTGGCGCGCCACTCGGTGACGGCAAGCGTATAGGCCATGTACAGGATCACGGTCGCGCCGGTGGCCAGCGCCAGCCAGACGTCGAACATCTTCCAGAGCACGATGCAGACCAGGCCGATTTCAAAGAACGTCGGCAGGATGTTGAACAGCAGGAACGACAGCAGCGTCTGGATGCCCTTGGTGCCGCGTTCGATGGCGCGGGTCAGCCCGCCCGTCTGGCGCGACAGATGGAATCGCAGCGCCAGGGCATGCAGGTGCCGGAAGATCCGCAGGCCGACCGCGCGGATGGCGTGCTGGCCGACCCGGGCGAAGATGGCGTCGCGCAGTTCCGAGAACAGCAGCGAGAGCACGCGCGCGGTGCCGTAGGCCAGGATCAGCCCCAGCGGTACCGTCACGGCGCCGGGGGCGCCCTTGCCCAGTTCGTCGATGGCGTGCTTGTAGATCAGCGGCACATAGACGGTCGCCGCCTTGGCGGCGAACAGACAGAGCAGCGCGGCGACGACGCGCACCTTCAGCCCCGTCCTGCCCGGGGGCCAGAGATAGGGGAAAAGGGTGCGCAGGGTGGAAAAACCGCCGCGGTTCTCGGGCGGCGAGTCAGGGGGATTCATGGCTGGAAAGGGGGAGGGTGC
>NZ_LZZS01000024.1 GCF_014170335.1 Achromobacter sp. UMC46 | reverse complement strand
GGCAGGCTGGCTATATCTGGCAGTGCTGCTTGATCTTTACTCACGCTCGGTTGTCGGTTGGAGCATGACGGAAAAGGCTGATCGAAATCTGCTGATCAGTGCTCTGCAAATGGCTCTTGCCAGGCGCAATCCCGGCCAGGGCTTGATGCACCACAGTGACCGCGGCGCGCAGTACAGTTCATCAGAGTATCGAGGATTGCTGACCAAGCACGGCATCGCCATCAGCATGAGCGCCAAAGGCGATCCCTATGACAACGCGGTCGCCGAGAGCTTCTTTAGCAACCTGAAGAACGAATTAACGCACCATCAGGTCTTCCATAGCCGCGAGCACGCCCGTATGGCAATCTTTAACTATATTGAGGTGTTCTATAACCGTCAGAGAATCCACCAAGGTTTAGGCTACAAAACCCCTGCTGAGGTTGAAGCCGCTGCCCCTTAACCAACCTGTCCGAGAAACCCGGGGTAGCCCAGTATGACCTCTACTGGCGGGTCCTCAGGCGAAATTTCGTTTAGAGAAAGCAGGCGGCGGACAAAGGGATAGGCCACTCCTGTTTTTAGTGGTTCCCTTTCCCTGGCGCGTTGGTACTCACGATAGATTTGTTCTCCATCGCGCCTGAACACCTCATCTGATTCGGTCAAATCAAAGAGGGCGCTTGAGGCAAGGCCGATAACTAAACGATTGCTGAGGTCGTACGGCATGATATCCCTAGGTCGGGGCGATAGGAATGCAATTGGGCATTTGGTGTAGCGGTAGTGTAATTAGAAAGCGCGATATATCCGTAGCTCCCGTTTTTCAAGCCGTGCTGCATGTACGAATAGTTCTACGTCGTAGCCATCAGCGCCGCCGCCTTGCGCGCCAGCCGGGCTACGCCGAAGCTCGTGGCCAATTCATGCCCTTCCAATTCCGCCAGCGGTACCCAGCGCGCGTCGCGCGCGTCGTCGCCTGCAACCGGCTCGCCGGACTGCCACCGGCACAGCACGGCGATCAGGATGAAGTGGCGGCGCAGGGCGCCGGCTTCGTCGCGGTCGAAGACGTCCACCGCGTCGAACACATGCAGCGGTTCGGCGACCACGCCGGTTTCTTCCAGCAGTTCGCGCGCGGTCGCCGCTTCGATGGTTTCGCCCGCGTCGATCTTGCCGCCCGGGAAGGCCCAGCAGTTCTCGTCGGGCGGGTTGGCGCGGCGCACCAGCAGCACGTGGCCGTCGCGGACGACGGCGGCGATGGTGGCGGGAATGGGGCGGGCGATGGGGGTGGTCATGCGGCGTTCCGACGTTGGGGCAGCTTGAAAGGGTACGCTTCCTGTCACTTAGCGCAAATCCCCGTGGTGCCGGACGGCATCCTTGGGCACACTGTAGCCGCGCCGAATCGAGCGCGTCAGACCAGAATCAAGGGGCAGCGCCATGGATACGCCGGACCGGCAGTTACGTTACTTCGTGCGGATCGCGGAACTGAAATCCCTGTCGCGCGCCGCCGAGGACCTGGACCAGACGCAATCCGGCCTCAGCCGGCAATTGGCCGCGCTGGAAGCGCACGTCGGCAAGCCCCTGTTCACGCGGACGGGCCGCGGCGTGGAGCTCACCGAGGCGGGCAGCCGCCTGCTGGACGGCATCCAGCCCGCCTACCAGAGCATCGACCGTGTCGTCGACACCGTGCGCCAGCTCGAAGGCGTGACCCACGGCACGGTGCGCCTTGCCACCGTGCATACGCTCAGCTACTACTTCATGGCCGAGGTCGTGGCCAGCTTCGTCAGCAGCCATGAACACGTGAACCTGTCCGTGATGGGGCGCAGTTCGCCCGACGTGGTGGCGCTGGTGGAGGGCGGCAAGGCCGACGTGGGCTTTGTCTATGACGCGGCGGTGGCCTCGGACACGGTGACGTCCACGCCGTTGTTCGACGACGAGATGTGCCTGATCGTGCGCCAGGACGTGCCGCTGGCCGACGCGGTGGACCTGGGCGGCATGCCGTTGCGGCTGGTCGGCTTTCCGCCCCACTATGCGCTGCGCAAGATGATCCACAGTGCGGGCCTGCAGCCCGAATTCATGGCCGAGGCCGAAACCATCGATGCCATGCTCAAGCTGGTGTCGTCGGGCGTGGGCGCCTGTATCCTGCCGTCGCGCATCCCCGAGAAGCTGCTGACCGACTACGGCTTGCGCAAGGTCGGCATCCGCAGCCCCGTGCTGCGCCGGCGGGTGGTGGCGATCACGCCGGGCCAGCGCCAGCCCTTGCCGCTGGTGGCCGAGCTTCTGGCTTGCGCGCATCGCATCGCGGCGGCCTAGAGGCTGCCAAGCCGCAGTCGGCCGAATAGCAGCTATGAGCCTGGCTGCATGGCTAGATCGCGCGGCGGTTTCCATACTGTCCTGACCTTGCGCGGCGTCCGTCGACGCCGGACGCACAGGACATCAAGGGGAACCCATGACCACCGCATTGCGAGAGAAATCCTATTTCGACACCCGCGCTACGCAGGAAATGGCGCGCCATCTGCAGGCCGTGCCCCGCAGCATCCAGGAAACCATGGCCTACGCGTGCCGCATCCTGGCCATGACGGAGCAAGAGGCGGGCCTGGCCGGGCAGATCAGCGTGCGTTCGGCGCGCCCGGGCGCATATTGGACCCTGCGCTTCGGCCTGGGGTTCGACGAGGCCACGCCCGCCGACTTCATCGAGGTCGACCGCGACCTGCACACCCTGACGGGCGACGGCATGCCCAACCCGGCCACGCGTTTCCATCTGTGGGTCTACGAGGCGCGGCCCGACGTGCAGTCCATCATCCACACGCATTCGCCCTGGGCGTCGGCGCTGGCCGCGGCGCGCCAACCGCTGGTGATCTCGCAGATGGACATGACGCCGCTGCATGACGATTGCGCCTTCCTGGGGGAATGGCCGGGGGTGCCGATCGCGGATCAGGAAGGCGTGATCATTTCCGAGGCGCTGGGACGCAAGCGCGCCATCATCCTGGCCCACCATGGCTATCTGACGGCGGGCGGCTCTTGCGAGGAAGCGACGTATCTGTCGGTATACCTGGAGCGCGCGGCGCGCATGCAGATCCGCGCCCAGGCGTTCGGGCCGTTGACGCCGGTGGACGACGCCCTGGCCCGCGAAGCGCACGACTACCTGCTGAAGCCTTCGATCGTGCGCGCCACGTTCAACTACTGGGCAAGGCAGACGCACGGCATCGCGCCGCTGCCGCAGCCCCAAGCCTGATTCCGCTCGGATCCGATCACGACCTTTTCAAGGGGAGTCACGATGATGACGACCAAGCCTGCTGCTGCGCGCTCGCGCCGCGATTATGTGACGGCTGGCCTTGCCAGCATGATGGGCACCACCATCGAGTGGTACGACTTTTTCCTGTACGGCACCGCTGCCGCACTGATCTTCAACAAGATCTTCTTCCCCGCCTTCGACCCGCTGACGGGCACGCTGGCGGCGTTTGCCACGTATTCGGTGGGGTTCTTCGCGCGGCCGCTGGGCGGCGTGATTTTCGGTCACTACGGCGACAAGATCGGCCGCAAGTCCATGCTGTTGATCACCCTGCTGCTGATGGGCGTGCCCACCATCCTGATCGGGCTGATCCCTTCGTATGAGCAGATCGGCTATTGGGCCGCGGTGCTGCTGGTGCTGATGCGCTTTCTGCAAGGCATTGCGGTGGGCGGCGAATGGGGCGGCGCGGTGCTGATGGCGGTGGAGCATGCGCCGGAAGGCAAGAAGGGCTTCTTCGGCAGCCTGCCGCAAGCGGGCGTGGCGCCCGGCCTGATCCTGTCGTCGCTGGCAATGGGCGCGGTGGCCGCGCTGCCGGAAGAGGACATGCTGTCCTGGGGCTGGCGCCTGCCGTTCCTGGCCAGCGTGGTGCTGTTGCTGGTGGGTTGGTTCATCCGGGTGAAGGTGGCCGAGTCGCCCGATTTCGAGCAGATGCGGGAAAAAGGCGCCAAGGTCGAGGTGCCGGTGGCCGAAGTGCTGAAGCACCATCGCCGCGCGTTGCTGGTGGTGGTGGGCGCGCGTTTGGCCGAGGTGACGTGGTTCTACACGGTCGTGACGTTTTCGCTGGCCTACGCCACGGGCACGCTGGGCATCCCGCGGTCGGTCATGCTGGACGCCACGATCTGGGGGGCGGCGCTTGCCTTGTTCACGATGCCGCTGTTTGGCGTGCTGGGCGACAAGATCGGCCACAAGTGGGTGTTCATGGCGGGCACGGTGGGCATCCTGATCTGCGCGCCGGTGTTTTTCAGCTTGCTGGGGTCGGGCGACAAGGGCTCGATCATCGTGGCGGTTTGCCTGGCGGTGGGGCTGGTATACGCTTGCCTGTACGGCCCCGAGGGCACCTTGTTCTCCAGCCAGTTCCCCGCGAACGTCCGGTATACCGGCATTTCGCTGGCGGTGCAGGTGTCCGGCGCCATCGGCGGCGGCTTGGCGCCCATTGTGGCGACCTGGCTGCTGGCCAAGGGCGGGGGCGATCCGAAGTACGTGGTCTGGTACTTGAGCGCGTTGGGCGTGGTCGCCTTGATCAGCGCCTGGCGCATGCAGGGCGAGGCCGCCGCGCCGCCCGCGCTGCGCGTGCCGTCGGCGGCAAGAACCTGAGGACGCCATGAAAACGATCGACTATTACTTCTGGATGAATTCCGACTGGGCCTATCTGGGCGCCGACCGGCTTGAAGCGCTGGCCGTCCGGCAGCAGGCAGCGATCCGATACTTGCCCGTGGACCTGCCCGACGTCTATTCGCGCACCGGCGGCGTGCTGCTGGGGCAGCGGTCGCCCGAGCGGCAGGCGTACCGCGTGGCGGAGCTTGCGCGCTGGTGCACGAAGCTCGGCATCCACGTGAACCCGCAACCGGCGCACATGTGCCCCGACGCGGGGTTGGCCTCGCGCATCGTCATCGCGGCGGACCGTGCCGGCACGCCAGTGCTGGCGCTGTACAAGGCGATCCTCAAAGCGGAGTGGGTGGACGAGCAGGACATCTCCGACCCCGCCGTCTTGCGCGGCGTCCTGGAGCGGCTGGGCTTGCCGGCCGACCGCCTGCTGGCGGCGGCGGAGGACCCCGTCGTCGACGCCGCGTATCGGCGCAACACGGACGATGCGGTCAAGGCCGGCGTCTTCGGGTCGCCGTCCTATGTGTTCCGGGGCGAAGTGTTCTGGGGCCAGGACCGGCTGGACATGCTGGAGGAGGCGATCGCGGCGGCCCGGGAGGAGGCCTAGCGGGCGGTCGCGGACGGCGGGTTGCGGGTCAGGAAGCCGGTGGCGCGGACGATGTCCACGTCGTTGCGGCGGTCTTCATCCATGTAGGGCACCTGCTTGCGGAAATCCCGCCACAGCGCGGCCGTTCCCGTGCCCAGTTCAAGGTCCGGCCGTTGGGCGCGCCGCAGGTCCACGGCCTGGGCGGCATGCATCAGTTCCACCGCCAGCAGCATCGTCAGCCGGTCGATCTGGACGGCGACCCGGCGGCCGGTGGCGGGCGCGTTGGTGCCCACGTCTTCGATGTTGCCGGCCTGCGCTTGCACGTCGGTCACGATGGGCAACGACAATGTCCGCACATCGGTCGCCAGCGACGACACCGTTTTCTGGATCGGGCCATAGCCGATCGCGCCGTTGCCAGGGCTCAGGAATCGGGGTAGCGAGGTGAAAGCAGGGTCGGTCAGCCGCAGCGTGCGCTGCGCCGACAATTGCGCCGTCTGGGACAGGGCGACGCCCAGGCTTTGCAGCGGCAGCACCCAGGCGCTGGGGTCGAATCCGGCGGACGGCAGGACGGCGCCGCGCACCGGCCCGTCCGTGACGTAGAACCGGGCTTCGTAGCCCTGGGCGTCGGCCGCCGGCTGCGCGTCCAGCGCCACGGTGGGATTGTCGTCCGAGCTATTGATCTGGATCTGAAGCTGGCGCCGCAGCAGGCCCAGCATGTCGCGCGCCGCCCCATGCGCCTGGCTGACCGTGCGAAAGCTCAGGGGGTCTTGCAGGGCGCGTTTGGGGTCCGGTTGCCATAGGCCGCTGCCCTGCAGCAGGGCCAGCATGTGCGCCGCAGTTCGGCGCTGCCCGTCGTAGGGCCGTTGCGCCTGGGTCGCGGCCAGCAAGGGCGCAAGGTTCCCGTCCAGCCCTTCCAGCGACAAGGCGGCCACCGCGTCGGCCTGGTCCAGCAGACGGGCCGCGTCCAGCGCCGCCAGCGACGCGACGGCCGCGCCGTAGGCGTTTGAGCTGACGATGGCCAGGGCATCCTTGCCGAACGGGCGCACGGGCGTCAGGCCGGCCCGTTCCAGCGCTTCCGCGGAAGGCATGCGGCGGCCCTCGTAATAGGACTCGCCTTCACCCATCATCGCCAGCCCGATCTGCGCCAGGATGGTGATGTCGGCCTGCCCGACCGAGCCTTCGCCGAACATCACCGGCGTGATGCCGCGATTCAGGAACTCGGCATACTGGCGCAGCACCTCCACTTGCAGACCGGACCCGCCGAACAGCGCCGAATTCAGCCGGATCAGCATGGCCGCCCGGGTCGCGTCCTGCGGGGCTTCGGCGCCGTAGGCGGCGCTATGCGAACGCAGCAGGTTCCGGTTGAACTGTTCCGACACCTTGCGCACGTCGGGCGAGATGTCGCCGCCCTTGAAAAGCGTCTGGTCCTTGTTCAGGCCGACGCCGCGGTTCAAGCCGTATACGCGGCGATCCAGCCTGGCGTAGGCAAGCAGCAGCTCGAAGGAGCGTTGCGCGCGTGCGGTGGCGTCGTCGGCCAGCGCCACGCCGCAGCCCTGCCGGGCTACCGCGCCGACTTGCTCCAGCGTGAGCGACCGGCCGTCCAGCGTGACCGGGGCGCAGGCGGCCGACGCGCCGGACGGAAGCCATAGCGCCAGCAGCAGGGGCGCCATGAGGCCGGCCCGGCGCAGGGCCGGGGGCAGGGCGGCAAGGCGCGCGCCCGGGCGGGCGGCACTGGGGCGACGAAGCGGACGGGCAAGCGCGTGCGGCGCATGATGCATGGGCATTGCGGCTCCTGAAGGGACGGTGGCGGGACTGCGGGACCGTGGAAACGGGGCGGGCCACTAGCGTGGCGCGGGCGCGCCCAGCGGCAGGCGCATCAGGTCCTGGCCCAGCACGACGGGCCCCTTGAAGGTCTGGCGGGCCTTGAGCCAGTGTTCGGCGGGCGCGTCGCCGGGCACCAGGTGCGACAGCACCAGCGTCTTCACGCCCGCGCGGGTGGCCACGTCGCCGACCTCGCGCGGCGTGGTGTGCGCTTCCAGCAATTGCCGGGCCAGCGCCACCTGCCGGGCGTCCCAGGGCTTGGGGCCGACGATGTGGTCCACCCAATCCGGGTCGATCGCCTCGTGCACCAGGATGTCCGCGCCGCGCGCCAGCTTGACCAGGTTGTCGCTTGCCGCCGTGTCGCCCGAAAACACGACCGAACCGGCCGCCGTATCGAAGCGGTAGGCGAAGTTGGGGTACACGAGCCCGTGCGGCACCAGGATGGCGCTGACCTTCACGCACGCGTCCTGCCACACGGTGAACGGTTCCATGGGCGGCGCGGGATCGGTGTTCGGATCCTTGACGACGCCGGCCGGCACCGCGATATCGTGCGCCTGGAAGAACTGCCGGATGTCCGGCACGCCTTCGCTGCGCACGCGGATGTTCAGGTCCGCCGCCATGCCCGCGACGATTGACGCCACCAGGTCTTGCGTGCCGGGCGACGGGTTCTCCGGATGGATGACGACATCGTCCTTCATGCCCGGCGCCAGTGGAGGCAGCACCCCGCGCGGGCCAGGCCCGAAGACTTGCATGGAGGCCTTGGCGCGTCGCCGGGCGCTGGGGTCGTAGGCCAGCAGGTTGGCCAGATCGATGATGTGGTCGGTGTGCAGGTGGGTGAGGAACACCGCCTGTTCCGCGCCGGGTTTGATGCCCGCGCGGCGAAGCTGGCGGTAGGCGCCGGATCCCAGATCGACGATGTAGGCGCGCCCGTCCACCACCAGCGCCGACGAAATCCCGTGGGGCGAATCGTCACCGTACCAGGTAGGGCCGCCCGCCACGCCCAGCAGCACCAGTTCCGCAGGCGGCGGTTCGGCGGAGGCGGCCAGGGATGCCTCCGGCGCGAAGCCCGCCGCCGCCAGCGCGACCGCCACGGCGCCCAGCCGGCCCCAGCAAGTCCAACGGCCCCGACCGCCGGGCCGGGCCGGTTTGGCCTTATCCATGACGGCCTTGCGGCAAGACGGTCAAGGCCACCAGGGCAACGACGCAGGCGCCCATCACATACAGCGCGGGGGCGAAGGCCACGCCGGTGGTGTAGGTGATCCAGGTAAGGATGGCGGGTGCGAATCCGCCCAATATCGTCACCGCCGTGTTGTACGACAGGGACATGCCAGAGGACCGCACCGAGGTGGGGAAGACCTCGGACAGCGCCGCCGGCGCCACGCCGACATACATCGCCACCATCAGGCAGAACAGCGATTGCACGACGATCAGCGTGGTCTGCGTGTGGGACGCCTTCAGCCACATCATCAGCGGGTATACGGCGATCAGCAGCAGCAGCGCGGCGGCGCGCAGCACCGTGCGCCGGCCGTAGCGGTCGGACAGCGTGCCCGAGAACACGCAGCCGCCGATCAGGAACAGGTTGCCCACCAAGGCCGCCACGAAGGCCTGCGAACTGGAGAAGCCCAGGGATTTCTGCACGTAGATCGGCATGAAGATGATCAGCGCGTACGGGCCCACCGCCCACAGCACGGACATGCACAGGCCGGTCAGCAGTTCCCTCGGGTAGTCGCGCACCACGGCAAGCAGCGGCGTCTTCACGCGGTCGTTCTGGCGCGCCTGGCGTGCCTGCTCTTCGCGGAAGTGCGGCGTTTCGTCCAGCGCGCGGCGCATCCACAGGCCGACCGGCGCGATCGCCAGGCCGATGATGAAGGGAATGCGCCAGCCCCATTCGCCGACTTGCTGCTCGGTCAGGAAGGTGGTGACCAGCGTGGCCACCAGCGCGCCCAGCAGGTTGGATATGCCCATGCTGGCCTGGAGCCACGACGCGTACTGGCCGCGCTTGCCTTCGGGCGCATGCTCGACCAGGAAGGCAGTGGCGCCGCCCACTTCGCCGCCGGCCGAAAAGCCTTGCAGCACGCGGCCGCAGACGATCAGGAGCGGGGCGCCCACGCCGATGGCGGCGTAGGGCGGGGCGGCGGCGATCAGCAGCGTGCCGACGGCCATCAGCATGATGGTCAGCGTCAAGGCGGCCTTGCGGCCGGCCCGGTCGCCGTACGAACCCAGCACCAGCGCGCCCAGCGGACGCACCACGAAGCCCAGCCCGAAGGCCAGGAACGACGCCATCAGCTGCACGGTCGGGTCTTCGTTGTGGAAGAAGTTCTGTCCGATGTAGACGGCGAACAGCGCGTAGACCGTGAAGTCGTACCACTCCAGCGCGTTGCCCGCCGATGCCGCGATGACGGCTTTGCGGCCACTGCGCGATTGCGCGGAGGCCTGGGAATCGGCGTGGCCCGGCAAGGCCCCGATTCCCGGATTGATGACGACGTCTTTCATTGCATTCCCCATTGAGATCGTTTGCGCTGGAACCGCGCTATGTATTACCGCTGTCCGACTTTCCATTGGCTGAATCGCCTTGCGGCCCTATTGGCCACCCGCGCCGCGCGCGCCGGTGTCGATGCGGGCGATGCCCTTTATCCGCACCTCGTCCAGCGCGTCCTCGTAGCCGGCGTCCGCGTAGCGCAGCACGCCGCTGGCGGTGTCGTTGGTCATGGACAGGCGCAGGCGCTGCTCGGCCGCGTCGGTGCCGTCAGCCACCACGGTCACGCCCGCGCTGGTCATGTAGCCGCTGTAGCCGCCGCCGCCTGAGTGGATCGCGACCAGGTCCGCGCTGGACGAGCAATTGATCATCGCGTTCAGCAGCGGCCAGTCGGCGATGGCGTCCGAGCCGTCGCGCATGTTCTCGGTCATGATGTTCGGGTGCGCCATCGCCCCGGCGTCCAGGTGGTCGCGCGTGAAGGCGACCGGCGCGCCGAGGATGCCCTCGCGCACCATGCGGTTCACCTCCAGCGCCAGCTCGGTGCGTTCGCCGTGGCCCAGCCACGCGATGCGCGCGGGCAGGCCTTCGAACGGCACTTCCTTGCGCGCCAGCCGGATCCAGTTGGACACGATGGCGTTGTCGGCAAAGCGCGCCAGCACGAAGTCGTCGATCTTGCGGATGTCGTCGGGGTCGTTGGACAGCGCGATCCAGCGGAACGGCCCGATGGCGCGCGCGAACAGGGGCCGCAGGAACGCTTCGGTGAAGACCGGGATGTCGAACGCGCGTTCGACGCCGCCCTGCTTCGCGTGGGTGCGGATCAGGTTGCCGTTGTCGAACACCACCGCACCCTGGTCCTGGAAGCCCAGCATGGCGGTCACGTGGCGCACGATCGACGCGCGGCTGGCGTCCATCAGGCCGGGGATGTCGGTGCGGCGCAGTTCCGCTACCTGTTCAAGCGTATGGCCGGCGGGAATGTAGCCGTAGACCAGGTCATGCGCCGACGTCTGGTCGGTGACGATGTCGGGCACGATGCCGCGCGCCAGGATTTCCGGGTAGATGTCGGCGGCATTGCCCAGCAGGCCCACCGACAGGGGCTTGCGGCGTTCCTGCGCTTGCCGGATCAGGGCCAGGGCCTCGTCCAGCGTGTCCGCGCGATGCTCCAGGAAGCCGGCCTTGATGCGCTTGTCGATGCGCTCCGGGTTGATTTCAACCGTCAGGATGGCCGCGCCCGCCATGCGGCCGGCCAGCGGCTGCGCGCCGCCCATGCCGCCCATGCCCGCCGTCAGGATGAAGCGGCCCGCCAGGTCGTTGGCGAAGTGGCGTTCGGCGATGCGTGAAAAAATCTCGTAGGTGCCCTGGATCACGCCTTGCGAACCGATGTACTGCCAGTCTCCCGCTGTCAGCCCGCCCCAGCAGATCAGGTTGTCGCGTTCCAGCTGGTAGAAATTCTGGGCGTGGGCCCACTGGCCGACCATGTTGCAGTTGGCCATGATGACGATGGGCGCCATCGGATGCGTGCGCAACACGCCGATCGGCTTGCCGGACTGCACGATCAGGGTCTGGTCTTCTTCCAGTTCGTGCAGCGCGCGGACAATCGCGTCGTGCGAGGGCCAATCGCGCGCGGCGCGGCCCAGCGCCGCGTAGACCACCAGGTTGTCGGGGTCTTCGCCCACGGCCAGCACGTTTTCCAGCAGGCGCAGCAGCGCTTCCTGGCGCCAGCCTTTGCAGCGCAGCACGTTGCCGCCGGGGATGTTGAATTCTCGTTTCACGCCCATGTCCTCAAGGTGCCAACGCGTAGTCGGTGAAGGTCATGCCCAGCGCCTTCTCCACGATGGGGTAGACGGACGGGTCCGTCACACTGGAGGACAGGGGGATGTGCTGCTTGCGGACATGCAGAATGCTGACTTCCAGTCCGTCGCGCAGCTGGCCTGCGCTGACGGGGTTGCCGTCGGCGTCCAGCGTGGTGATCACGTCCGGATAGCAGGCGATGCGTTCGCCGTGGCTGTCGGTCACCGCCATGTGTTCGTTCATGACGTGGATCACGCGCTTGCCCGCGCCTTCGCCGATCTCGACCGTGCCGATATCGAAGGCCTCTTCGGTGTACTTGAGCGTGTTGCGCACGACCTTGCCCGTGCCGATGATCTCGCCTTGGGTGGCCTTGCAGATCGCGTCGATCACCGCGCTGCCGCCGCGCGCCTGCGCCGCCAGGATGGCCTCGCCCAGCGCCAGCGCGCGGCTGATGCCGCCAAGCGCCGCATGGCGGCGCACATACGAGGCGCGTATCGGGTTGCGGCAACTGGCGATGAAGCCGCCCGCCATGTCGGCCGCCTTGCGCAGCACGGGCGACACCCGGCCGGTGGCGCCGTGGATGGTCAGTTCCATATAGGCGTTGTTGGCGCGGTTGCCGCCGACGGCGCACTGGATCATGGGTTCGGGGCTGCCGGCCAGGCCCAGCGAACCCATGTCGCCGGTGGGATGGGCGCGGATATCGCCCACGGCGTCCACCACCTTGGTGCCCAGCACGGCCGACGGTAGCCAGCCGTTGAGCGTGCTGGACATGCCGTTCTGGCCGATGATCAGGCCGTAGACCCGTTCGCCCAAGGCGTCTTGCAGCCGCTCGGCCGCGCGGACATAGTCGATGCCTAGCATCTGCCAATCGGTCAGGCCGCCGGGCGCGCCGATGGCGGCCGCGGTGGCAATCCAGGCGTCGTCGGGCACTTCGTCCATCGACACCAGTTCGGGGCGGCCGATGGTGACCGCCAGCGACCCGAGTTCGCGTCCGTGCTCGGCCCAGCCGCCGCCGCCACAGGCGAACACCGAGCCGCCGCGCACGGCTGCCTCGACATCGCGCATTGTCAAAATCCTACCCATGATGACCTTCTCCCCGATTGCCGTTTCAATAGTTCCCCGCATGCTTTCGCGGGACAGACGGGGGCATCATAGGAACCAATTTTGATAATGTCGTATTACCTTTTATGCCTGCTGCATAACATCGTGTTAATGGTGGGCGGCAGCTCATAGCAGAGGCGAACCACCACGGGATTCCGTCCTAAGGGATATCCCCAGGGCATTGGCGCGGCAGGGGCCAGGCCTCAGGCGCGCTGGTCCATCGAATGGAGAACATCGATGAACGCCTGCGCCAGCCGCGACAGCGGCTGGAGTTGAAGGTGGAACACATTGACGGGCGCATTGACGGTTCCGACGATAGGCACGGTGACCACGTCCGACCAGATCGGGCCGGCCACGGTGATCTCGTCCACCAGCGCCACGCCGGCGCCGGCCTGGACCAGCGCACAGGCCACATGGGCCTGCTGCACTTCAATGCGCGGTTCGGGCTGGGCGTCGCCGCCGCCGAACAGCTTGTTGATCAGCATGCCGAACGGGATGTCGGCGCTATAGCCGATCAGGGGTTCATCCGCCAGGTCTTTCACCGTCACCTGTTTGCGCCCCGCCAGCGCGTGGCCTTTGGGCAGCACCGCCACGATGCTGTTCTCGTAGAGCGGCTGCCACGCCAGGCTGGGGTGGTCCACCGGCATGTAGGCCACGCCCAGCTCCACCTGCTGCGTCAGCAGCGATTGCAGCATCACCGACGGGATCAGCGTCTGCAGCACGATGCGCACTTCGGGGAACTGCCGGCGGAATTGCGCGATGGCGCGGGGCAGCAGCGATTGGCCCAGGCTGGGGCTGCACGACAGGCGTAGCTGGCCCTCGCGGTTCTCAGCCAGGTTGTCCGCCACTTCATTGACCCGCTGGACGTTCTGGTACAGCGCCGTCACTTCCACGAACAGGCGGCGGGCTTCCGGGGTGGGGTACAGCCGGCCCTTGATGCGCTGGAACAGCATCAGCCCCAGGCGTTGTTCGGTATAGGCGATCAGCCGGCTGACCGCGGGTTGGGAGACGAACAGCAGCTTGGACGCGCCGCTGATGGAACCGCTGAGCATGATGGCCCGGAAGACCTCGATCTGCCGCAGATTGAGTTTCATATGCTTAACCTGATGTTAATTCCTACGCACATATAAGCATAAGACGTTTTGCCCTGGCCGTTACTACACTTCCAGCACTCAACACAGGATGGAAGCGGTCATGAGCGAATTCGATTTGGTGGTGCGCGGCAATATCGTGGACCCGGACGGGGTGGCGATGGACGGTTGGCTGGCGGTGCGGGACGGCCGCATCGCGCAGCGTGGCACGGGCGAGGCACCCGCCGGCCGCGACAGCGTGGACGCGCGCGGCATGTGGATCATGCCCGGCGTGGTCGACGGCCAGGTGCATTCGGGCAGCCAGTTGAACCAGGAAGGCCTGGGCTGGGCGTCGCGCGCCGCCGCCGCCGGCGGCGTCACCGTCATGGTCGACATGCCCTACGATGACCCGGAACCGGTCGCCTCGCGCCCGCAGCTGGACGCCAAGATCGCCGAAGTCGAGCGCGACTGCCACGTCGACGTGGCGCTGTTCGGCACGCTGAATACGCAACACGGGTTGCAGGCCGCGGCCGGGTTGATCGAAGGCGGCGTCTGCGCCTTCAAGTTCTCGACCTTCGAAGCCACGCCGGGCCGCTTTCCCCGCATCGAGGAAGACGACCTGTACGACGCCTTCCGCCTGATCGCGCCGTCCGGGCTGGCCTGCGGCGTGCACAACCAGATGCAGGAGATGACGCGCAAGAACATCGCCCGCCTGGTCGACGCCGGCGACACGGGCTGGGACGCGTTCATGCGCGCCCATACGCCGCTGATCGAAAACCTGGCCACCGCGCTGATCTACGAGATCGGCGCCGAAACCGGCGCGCGCGCCCATGCGGTGCACGTGTCGACCTCGCGCGGCTTCGAGATCTGCAACATGTACCGGCAGAACGGCCATCGCGCCAGCATCGAGACCTGCGTGCAGTACCTGATGCTGAACCACGAAGAGCACACCCGCCGCTTCGGCGCCAAGACCAAGCACTATCCGCCGATCCGGCCCAAGGCCGAAGTGGATCTGCTGTGGACGCACATCGCCAACGACGACTGCACGTTCGTGTCGTCGGATCACGTCAGCTGGGGCCTGGAGCGCAAGCAGAACCCGAACGTCTTCAAGAATTCGTCGGGCGGCCCCGGCCTGGAGACGCTGCTGCCGGCGTTCTGGACCGGCTGCCAAGAGCATGGCATTTCGCCGTCGATGGTGGTGCGGCAGCTTAGCCGCAACCCGGCCCGGCACTTCCTGCTGGACGACCGCAAGGGCACGCTCGAGGTCGGCAAGGACGCCGACATCGTGATCCTGAAGCCCGAGCGCTACGCCTTCGACCCGGCGGGCAGCCTGTCGGCGGTGCAATGGAGTTCGTTCGAAGGACGCGAGTTCACCGTGCGCGTGGCGGGCACCTGGTGCCGCGGCCAGCAGGTCTACGACGGCCAGCGCATCGTCAACCAGAAGGGCGACGGCCGCTTCCTGCGTCCGCGCCAGGCATGAGGACGATGATGAACCCCGCCGGATCGTCCCCCTTGCCATTTCCCCCGCTCAATGCCGACCGCTTGTGGGCCCGCGTTGAAGCGTTGTCGCGCTTCACGCTGCCCGACGTGCCCTGGACCCGGCGCGCCTTCTCGCCGCTGTTCGACGAGGCCCGCGCCTGGCTGCGCGGCGAGTTCGAAGCCGCCGGCCTGGCCACCCGCCTGGACGCCGGCGGCAACGTGATCGGCACCCGCGCCGGCCGCGACCCCGCCCGCAAGCCGATCGCCACCGGCTCGCATTGCGACACCGTCATGGCCGGCGGCCGCTTCGACGGCATCATCGGCGTCTTGGCCGGCATCGAAGTCGCGCACACGATGCAAGAGCACGGCATCGAATTGGCGCACCCGTTCGAGGTCATCGACTTCCTGTCCGAAGAGCCCAGCGATTACGGCATCTCGTGCGTGGGCAGCCGCGCGCTCTCTGGCCAGCTGACGGCCGACATGCTGGCCGCCCGCAACCCCGGCGGCGAGACGCTGGCCCAAGGCATCGCCCGCATCGGCGGCGACCCGGCGGCGCTGCACGCGCCGCTGCGCGGCCCGGACGGCACCGCCGCGTTCGTCGAACTGCATATCGAACAAGGCCCCGTGCTGGAAAGCCGCGGCCTGCCGATCGGCGTGGTCACCAACATCGTGGGCATCCGCCGCGTGCTGATCGTGGTGGAAGGCCAGCCCGACCACGCGGGCACCACGCCGATGGACATCCGCCGCGACGCGCTGGTGGGCGCCGCGCGCATCATCGACGCGGCCAGCCGCCAGGCCAGCGCCGCCAGCGGCAATCCGCATTACGTGGTGGCCACCGTGGGCCGGCTGGCCATGACGCCCAACGCCGCCAACGCCGTGCCCGGCCGGGTGGAACTGACGCTGGAAATGCGCAGCGACAGCAACGCCGTGCTGGACACGTTCCCGGAAACGCTGATGGCGGGCGTGGTCGAAGACCTGAAGGCGCTGCGCCTGACGGCGGGTTTCACGCCGCTCAGCCGCGCGCAGCCCACCGACTGTTCGCCGCTGGTGATGGACGCGGTCAAGGCCGCGGCCGACCAGTTGGGCTACGCCTCGATGCGCCTGCCCAGCGGCGCGGGCCACGACGCCGTGTACATGGCGCCCACCGGCCCCATCGGCATGGTCTTCATCCCGTGCCTGAACGGCCGCAGCCACTGCCCGGAAGAGTGGATTGAACCCGCGCAGTTGCTGGACGGCACCCGGGTCCTGTACCAGTCGGTGCTGGAACTGGACCGGGTCTTGTGCAACGGGCTGCGCGGCTGAGCGGGGAACTGCCGGCTACTTCTTCACCAGCGGGCAGGTCGACTTCGACAAAGGCATGAACGCCTGATCGCCCGGCAGCGTCGCCACCAGCTTGTAGTAGTCCCACGGCCGTTTGGATTCCGACGGCTGCTTGACTTCAAACAGGTACATGTCGTGCACCATGCGGCCGTCTTCGCGGATGCGGCCGTTGGTGGCGAAGAAGTCGTTGATGGGCAGGGCCTTCATCTGCTTCATCACGGCGGTGGGCTCGTCGGTGCCGGCCGCCTGCACCGCTTTCAGGTAGTGCATCACCGACGAATAGGTGCCCGCCTGGCTCATGTTGGGCATCTTCTTCAGCTTGTCGTAGTAGCGCTGCGACCAGGCGCGGGTCTGGTCGTTCATGTCCCAGTAGAAGGCTTCGGTCAGCGTCAGGCCGGCGGCGGCTTCCAGGCCGATGGCGTGGATGTCGTTGATGTACAAGAGCAATCCGGCCATTTTCTGGCCGCCCTTGGTCAGGCCGAATTCGCTGGCCGCCTTGATGGCGTTGACGGTGTCGCCGCCCGCGTTCGCCAGCCCGACGACTTGCGCCTTGCTGGCCTGGGCCTGTAGCAGGTAGGACGCGAAATCGCTGGATCCCAGCGGGTGGCGCGAGGCGCCCAGCACCGTGCCGCCGTTAGCCTTGACCACTTCGGTGGCGGACGCCTGCAGCGTGTGGCCGAAGGCGTAGTCCGCCGTCAGGAAGTACCAGGTCTTGCCGCCTTTCTCGACGGTGGCGCGCGCGGTGGTGTTGGCCAGCGACCAGGTGTCGTAGGTGTAGTGGACGGAATAGGGCGAACACAGGTCGTTCGTGATGCGCTCGGTGCCGGGGCCGCTGAAGACGACGATCTTCTTCTTTTCGCGGGCCACTTCCAGCACGGCCAGCGCGGGGGCCGACCCCGCCACGTCCATGATCGCGTCCACCTTCTGGGTGTCGTACCATTCGCGCGCCTTGGCGGCGGCGATGTCGGCCTTGTTCTGATGGTCCACGACCATCAGGTCGATCTTCTTGCCCAGCACCGTGCCGCCGAAGTCGGCGATCGCCATTTCGGCGGCCGTGGCGCTGCCCTTGCCGGTCACGTCGGCGTAGACGCCGCTCATGTCCAGGATCAGGCCCAGGCGGACGATGTCGTCAGAGATCGCGGCGGGTTGGGTCGCCGGTTGGGCGGCTGCCGGGGCCATCATGGCCGCAGCGATGCCCGCGGCCATGGCGGTGGTGGTGAACAAGCGGGAAAGCGTGCTGCGGCAATGCGATGAAATCCGGGGCGTGTTGGCGTAAGCCATGGTTTGTCTCCTCTTGTGCCGGATCTGTCTGGAACCTGCTGGCGCTTGATTGGCGTGATGCCGCGCTCTATGGGGTCTGGCCGCGAAACGGGGGGGTGATGGCGGGATAGGCTCCTTGGGTTGTCGGGGTGAAGGATGGGATCAGCGCTGGGTCAGCAGATCGAATTCCATCCGCACCTTGCGGAACGGGAACTCCAGCCGTGCGAAATACACCACGCGGCCGTCGATGCAGGCGTAGCGCCGCAGTTCGGCAACCGGCGACGACACGGGAATCTGCAGCGATTCCGCGGACTCCTGGCCGGCTTCGATCACGTTCAGCACCTGGCGCGCTTCGGTGATGCGGGCGCCGTAGAACTGGTCCAGCACCGGCGCGACGGTGCTTTTCTGGATGCGGGCGCGGTGTTTGCGGAACAGGCCGCTTTCCAGGAACACCTCGCTATAGCAGAAGGGGCCCGCGTCGGTGGTGTGCACGCGCCGCAGATACTGGAAGCTGCCGCTGCGGTCCGCGCCGCAGGGCATGCCCAGCGTATCGGGCAGCGGCGAATCGGCGCTGGATTCCACCAGCGACACCGTGCCCAGCTGATTGCTCAGTTCCACCGTTTCCGCCCAGGTCTTGGGGATCAGCAGCGTCGGCGTTTCCGGCAGTTCGGCATTGACGAACGTGCCCGACCCGCGCGAGCGCCGGATCAGCCCGTCCTGCTCCAGCAGGCCGAACGCCTGGCGGATGGTCGCCCGCGAGATGCCATAGGTTTCCATCAGCGACTCCAGCGGCGGAATCTGCTGGCCCGGACGCCAGGTGCGGTTCTGGATATGGCTGCGGAACAGCGCCGCCGCTTGCAGGTAAAGCGGCTGGGGGCTGTGCGAGAAAAGCTTGCGGGCGGACATGGTCAGGGCGCGGGCGGGGGTGAAGGATCCGAGAGCATAGCCTCCGCCATGTCGCGCAGGCGGTGCTTCTGGATCTTGACCGAGTTGGCGCTTTCGACGGAAGGAAAGGCCTCCAGCACGGTGAAGCCCGCCGGCGCCTTGAAGCCGGCCATGGCGGCTTTGCAGGCGGCGGTCCAGCCCTCGGGGTCGGCCGCCGCGCCTTCCTGCAGCAGCACGAACGCGTAGGGCACGGTCTTGCCGTGGCGCGTGGCGCCCACCACCTGGCAGGCGCGCACGCCGGGCAGGGTCTCGACCACTTGCTCGATTTCAACCGGGTTCACCAAAAAGCCCGACAGCCGCAGGGAATCGCCCATGCGGGTCTGGAATACGAATTGGCGCGGCGTCAGCGTATAGCCCAGGTCGCCCGTCCTGAAATAGCCGTCGTCCGTGACGGCGTGGCGGGTGGCTTCGGGGTTGTCCAGATAGCCCTGCATCAGGCTGGGCGACAGGATTTCGATTTCACCGGACTGGCCGTGTGGCAGCACTTGCCCGGATTCGGGATCGCGGGCGCGCACGCGGGCCTCGGGGTAGACCAGCGTGCCGCCGGGCAGGTGCCGCGCCGAGACGTCGCCGTCGGCGGGGTTGCGCGGCTGGCCCGCCACCAGCGCGATCAACTCGCTGGACCCGTACAGGCCGGTCAGCGGCACGCCGGCCTCGCGGGCCAGGTCCAGCATGTTGTCCAGCGCGGGCGTGAAGCTGGCGAAGCCGAACAACCGCGCCGAGGCGAAAGCGCCGGGCGGCGCGGCCTGCATCATGCCCACCAGCGCCTCGTTGTTGGCGTAGGTGTGCGTGACGGCGTAGCGGGCGACGGCGTCGGCCGACTGCGCGGCGTCGAACACCGGCGCGCAGACGACCGGCACGCCTTGCGCCAGGCCGCCCGCCAGGGTCGCGAAGCCGAACGCGCCGCAAAACGGCGCGCTGGCCAGCACGCAACTGCCGTCGTCGTAGCCGAAGGCCTGCGCCACTGCCGCGCCGTGGCGCAACAGGGTCTGCTGGTCATGCAAGACGAATTTGGGTTTGGACGTGGTGCCGGACGTGGTGAAGCACAGCACGCCCGCGTTGCCGTGCGCGGGCGGCGGCGGGGCGTCCGTGGCCAGCAGGTCCGCGTAGCGGTGCGCCGGCTTGCCCGCGAGGGTTGCGACGGCGGGTTCGTCCGCGCCGGTCAATGCCACGACCCCTTGCAGGCGCGTCAAGTGGGCGGGGTCGACCCCGTCGAGGATGCCGGCGAAGTCGATACCCTTGAAGCCCGGCCAGAACACCAGCCAATCCGCTTGCCCGCGCCCCAGGATGTCGGCCACTTCCAGCGCGCGAAAGCGCGTGTTGACGGCCAGCACCAGGGCGCCCAGGTGCGCAGAGGCCAGGAAGGATTCCACCCAGGCCGCGCAGTTGGGCAGCCAGACGGCCACGCGGTGGCCGGGGCGCACGCCGATGCGGGCCAGCCCGGCGGCCAGCGCCCGGCTTTGCGCACGCAATTGCGCCGCGCTGATCCGTTGGCCCTGGTCGATCAGCAGGGGGGCGTCGGGGCGGCGCGCGGCCAGCGCGTCCAGATGGCCGGAAAACGTCGAAGTCAGTACGGACATGGCTTACACCGTGGCGATCGGCGTCACGGGGGAACCCACCGCGCCGGGCATGCGCAAGGGCGGGGCGGTCAGCAGGAAGCGGTTGCGTCCCTGCGCATGCAGCCAATCGGCCAGGTCCTTCAGATACCAGAGCTCCGCCAGCGGCACGCCCAGCTTGAACAGGCAATGATGATGCAGGGGCAGGATCGAATGGCCGGGGCCGGACGTGCGCGCCGGGTAGGATTCCACCGCGTAGTTGTCCGCGCAAATGGCGGCCACGCCGCTGGCGGTGATCCAGTCCAGCAGCGCGGCATCGGCGCCGTCCAGCACGGCGCCGGTCTGTTCCAGCGCGTGCGGATCGGGCTGGCCATTCATGGCGACCAGGCTTTCGGCGAAACCGGTGCGCAGCACCAGCATGTCGCCGGGCTCTACGACGACGTTCTGGTCGCGCATCGCGGTCTGCAATGGTTCGTGGCCCACCAGCGTGCGGCCGGGGCCGAACGCGCGCGCCAGGTCCACCAGCACGCCGCGGCCCTGCATACCCTTTTCGGCATAGCGGCTGACGCTGAGCTTGCGGGCATAGGAGCCGCCCGGCGGGCAGCAGGCGTCGCCGGAGGCGTCCGGGTCGGCGCCGCCGAACACGTCCACGCCGGCGGCGTAGCCGTTGTAGTAGACGCGGCGGGCTTCACCGTCGCCCTGGATGTCGAACAGGGCGCCTACGTGGCACAGCCCGTCCCATTGCGTGGAGTACTGCATGGACATCGTCACCTGGTCGTCCGACAGCACGTCGACCGCCTCGGGCTGCACCTGCGACATCGCAAAGTTCAGATAGGGCGTGCCTTCGCGGAAGGTCGGCTTGAGCACGGGCGCATGGCGGCGCGGATTCAGCACGTTGCCGCCGGGCAGGTCCAGCGGCAGCGACAGGCAGAAGACCTTGCCCGTGCGCACTTCGCGCACCGCCTGCAACACCTTTTCTTCCGTCAGCAGATTCAGCCGGCCCAGTTCGTCGTCCGGCCCGAAGTCGCCCCAGGTAGATCCTTCGGGGCGTTGCGTCCAGCGTTTCATTTGCTTGTCTCCTATCGGTTTTCTATGTTTTTATAACTATAGTACGTATTTACGTACTTTGAGTATCCCCAACGCCTTAAGAAGAAATCCGCAACCAGCGGGTTCGATAGGAGACAAGACCATGACGCATTTCGTGCACCTGCGCGCCGGGCGGCGCTGGCTGGCAGCCGCCGCCCTGGCCGCCGTGGCGCTGCCCGCGGCCCACGCCGCCGGCTATCCCGACCATCCCGTCACCGTCGTCGTGCCGTATCCGCCGGGCGGCGGCGCCGACATCTTCGGCCGCGCCATCGCCAATGCGCTGCAGCCGGGCCTGAAGCAGACCGTGCTGGTCGAGAACAAGCCGGGCGCGGGCGGCAACATCGGCATGGCCTATGTGGCCCGCGCCAAGGCGGACGGCTATACGCTGGGCCTGGGCACGATCGGCACGCAGACCATCAACCAGTTCCTCTACAGCAACATGACGTTCGATCCCGAACGCGATCTGGTGCCGATCGCGCTGGTGTCCACGACGCCCAACGTGATCGCCGTCAGCGCCAAGTCGCCCTACAAGACGGTGGCCGACGTCATCAAGGCGGCCAAGCAATCGCCGGACAAGAAGCTGACCTACGCCTCGCCCGGCATCGGCTCGTCGGTCCATCTGACGGGCGCGTACTTCGAGTCGATGGCGGGGGTGACGATGCTGCATGTGCCGTTCAAGGGCACGTCCGCGTCCTTGCCGGCGGTGGCCGGCGGACAGGTGGACCTGCTGTTCGACAACCTGCCGGGCGCGCTGGCGCAGATCAAGGACGGCAACCTGGTGCGCGGCGTGGCGGTCACGTCCGGCCAGCGCGACCCGTCGGTGCCGAACCTGCCCACCGTCGCCGAATCCGGCCTGCCGGGGTTCGACGTCACGGCCTGGTTCGCCCTGTACGCGCCCCGCAACACCCCGGCGCCTGTGGTCAAGCAATTGATAGACGCCGCCCGCAGCGGCCTGCAAAGCCAGGCCATCGCCACCAATTTCGCCACCATGGGCGCCAAACCCGGTACGCTTTTCGGCGACGACCTGGCCGCCTTCGAGCGCGACGAACGCAAGAAATGGGGCGGTCTCATCAAAGACAAAGGAATCACCGCGCAATGAACACCCCCATCGCACTGGTCACCGGCGGCAGCCGGGGCATCGGCCGCGCCATCGTGGCGCGGCTGCTCGAAGACGGCTACCAGGTCGTCAATTTCAGCCGCCGGCCGCCCGACGAGGCGCTGCCCGGCGAAACCTTCCGCTCGGTCGACCTGGGCGATGCGGCCGCCACCCGCGAGGCGGCGCGCGAACTGGCCGTCGAACGGCCCGTGCTGCACCTGGTCAACAACGCCGGGATGATCCAGGTGGCCAACATCGAGGACGTGTCCGAAGAAGACCTGCTGCGCACCATGGCCTTGAACGTCACGGCGCCCGTGCTGCTGATGCAGGCGCTGCTGCCGGGCATGCGCCAGGCGGGCTACGGGCGGGTGGTCAACATCGGCAGCCGCGCCGCGCTGGGCAAAGGCGGGCGGACGGTCTACGGGGCGTCCAAGGCCGGCTTGGCCGGCATGACGCGAACCTGGGCGCTGGAGCTGGCCGCCGACGGCATCACCGTGAACACGGTATCGCCGGGGCCGATCGCGACTGAATTGTTCAACCAGTCGAATCCGCCGGGCCAGCCCAAGACGCTGGCGCTGGAGGCCTCCATCCCCGTGGGTCGCGTGGGCCAGCCGGAAGAGGTGGCGCACAGCGTCGCCATGCTGCTGGACCGCCGCGCGGGCTTCATCACGGGGCAGTTGCTGTACGTCTGCGGCGGTATGTCGGTGGGGCTGGCCGGCTAAAGGCTGTCGTCCAGTTCCCAGGGGAATTCCGGCGTGACCTGCAGCGACAGGCCTTGCGGCCATAGCAGCTTGTGCAGCCGGATCACCTCAAAGGCGTAGACGTTTTCCGCCACGGGCGAGTCCTGGTCGAGGATGGCGCGCGCGGCGTGGACGCCGGTGCCCAGCGTCGCCGACAGGCGGGCGATGGCCGTCGCCCGCGTGATGCCTTGGGGGCGCGCGCGCACCGTGTAGGGCGTGCGGTCATGGAACGGGTGGGCCGGGTTGGTCGTGGCCACCATCCAGCCGCAATGCGCGCATTCCGCGATCAGGCTCATGCCCTGCGTGCGCGTGGCTTGGGGATGGCCGCATTGCGGGCAGGGGCTGTCGGTGATCGGCATGTCAGGCCAGCGGGTCCGGCCGGCCGTGCAATGGCCCCACGTGCCGTTCGACCGCCTTGCGCGGCATCTTGCCGGCGCTTTGCAGCGCGCTGGCCCGTTCTTCGCGCAGGCGCCGCAGCACTTCGGTAGGCGCCACGCCGAAGTGCGCCGCGAATTTGCGCTGGAACGTGCGGCGCGACATATGGCAGGCATCGGCCATGTCGTCGACCGACCAGCGCGCCGACAGGCGGGCTTCGATCATTTCGACCAGGTCGCGGAAAGGCGCGGCCACGCGGTCCTGCAGGCGCAGCGTCTGGCTGTATTGGCGCTGGTCGCCGTCGCGGCGCATGAAGACGACCAGCCGGCGCGCCACCTGCTGCGCCAGCGCCGCGCCGTGGTCGCGTTCGATCAGCGCCAGCGCCAGGTCGATGCCTGCCGTGACGCCGGCGGACGTCCAGTACTTGCCGCTTTCGATGAAGATGCGGTCGTCCTGCACGCGCAGGGCGGGATACATCTGGCGCAGCCGGTCCGCCGAGCGCCAATGCGTGGTGACGGCCAGGCCGTTGAGCAGATCCGCCGCGGCCAGTATGAATGCACCGGTGCAGACGCTGCACGTGCGCGCGGCGCCGGCGTCGCGGCGGCGCAGCCATGCGCGCGTTTCCGCATGGGCGCTGGCGCGGTCGACACCGGGGCCGCCCGGCACCAGCAGCATGTCGACGGGGGCGTCGCCATCGTCCTCGAAGGTGACGTCCACCTGCATGCGCAGCCCTTGCTCCCAGGTGCTGACCACGGGCGCGGCGGCGATGGTGTTCAACTGGTAGAGGGGCATTCCCGCCTCTTCGTTGGCCGAGCTGAACGCCTGCCAGGGGCCGGCCAGGTCCAGCGGCTGGAAGCCGTCGAACAGCATGAACAGCACGCGTTGTGGCGCGTTTTCCGCCATTTGTGGCGCAACGGCGCCGGCGCGTCCGCCTATGCTGGGCGTTGGCGTTCTTGAAGGAGCATCGTCATGCATGTGAATTTTCTCTTGTTCGAAGGGCTGACCCAATTGGACATGACCGGTCCCTATGAGGTCCTGGCGAACGCGCCGGGCTTCACCGTGGATTTTGTCGCAAAAACGCGCGATCCGGTGCGATGCGACCGCGGATTGCAATTCGTGCCCACCCAGACGCTGGCCACCGCGCCGCAATGCGGCCTGCTGGTCGTGCCTGGCGGGCCGGGCACGGATGATGCCATTGTCGACCCCGATTGGGTGGCGTTTACGCGTCGGCAGGGGCTGGGCGCGCAATATCTGTTCGGCATTTGCACGGGGTCGTTGCTGTTGGGGGCGGCGGGCCTCTTGCGCGGCAAGCGGGCGTCCAGCCATTGGCGCGCGCGCGAGCTGCTGTCGCACTTCGGCGCCACGCCCAGTGAAGAGCGCCTGTGCGTGGACGGCAACGTCTACACCGCCGGCGGCGTGACCTCGGGCATCGACATGGGGCTGAAAGTGGTGGCGGCGCTATGTGGCGACGACGTCGCCAAGCTGATCCAGTTGCAGATCGAATACGACCCCAAGCCGCCGTTTCCGGGCGGCACGCCCAAGACGTCCGAGCCGGCGGTGGTCGAGCGCTACATGGAGTTGTCGCAGGCGCGCTTCGAGCGGCGGCGGGCGGCGGTGGAGCGGGCGGCGGCGGCCATGCCGTAGGGGGGGCCGGGCTACTTGCCCAGGTGATCCAGCGGCAGCGGGCTTTGGGGCTTGACCGTCTGGATGGCGAAGTTGCTGCGGATGTCCTTCACGCCGGGCAGCTTCAGCAGCGTGCCCAGCAGGAAGCGTTCGTAGCCGCGCAGGTCCGGCACCACGACTTGCAGCAGGAAGTCGGATTCGCCGGACACCAGGTGCGCCGCGATCACTTCCGGCAGCGCGCTGACTTCCTTGCGGAACTGGTCGGCGTCGCGCTCGTGGTGCCGTTCCACCTTGACGCCGACGAAGACGGTCAGGCCCAGGCCGACTTCGTCCGGCGCCAGCCGGGCCTCATAGCCCTGGATCACGCCGGCTTCCTCCAGCATGCGCACGCGGCGCAGGCAGGGCGAAGGCGACAGGCCGATCTGCGCGGCAAGCTCCACATTGGTCAGACGGCCGTTCTGCTGCAATGCTTCGAGAATGCGCCGGTCGTAGGCGTCTAGTTCATGTTTTGGCATGGACTGAAGAAATGGGTAAGTAAAGAAGATGGATATGCCAATCATGGTAATCGGATTGGCATGAATTGCAAGCACATGCCAGCCCGATTTTCCTAGAATGGTCGCCTTGTTGAGCCTGCGTGGGAGAGAGCGGCGATGGCCGATATGGCGATGTTTCTTGGGGCCTTGCTGATTGTCTACGTGGTGCCCGGGCCGGACATGATCCTGCTGCTGGAAACCGGGGTGCTGCGTGGCCGGGGGCAGGCGTTGGCGGTGGCCGTCGGGCTGGCCATCGCGCGCGCCGCCCATGTGACGCTGGCCGCGTTGGGACTGGCGGCCTTGTTCAAGACCCATCCGTGGGCGTTCGATGCCGCGCGCACCGTGGGCGGCATCTACCTGATGTGGCTGGGCGTGCGGCTGCTGCGTGCCGGGCCTATGGTGCTGGACGCCTCCGGCCAGGAGCCGCCGCGCGGTTCGGGCCTGGGCGGCGCGCTGCTGGCCGGGGTGCTGACCAACGTGCTCAATCCGAAAGCGTTGCTGTTCTGCTCGGTGCTGCTGCCGCAGTTCGTATCGCCGGCCCATGGGCCGATCGGCCAGCAGTTCGCGGTGCTGGGCGTCATCCTGGTCGGCCTGGGGTTGGCATTCGACGTCGTCTGCGCGCTGGCGGGCGGGGCGGTGGGGCGCTGGATGTCATCCAGCCCCCGGGCGCAGAAGGCGCAGAGCGTGGTGTTCGGCACCGCGCTGATCGGTTTCGGCCTTCGGCTGACCTTCGCGCAGCGTCCTGCCTGAACCTCCCTTACTTGCCGAAAGCGTAGGCGCCTTCGTCCACGTCTTCCTCCTTGGGAGGGGGCGGCGTGGCGCCGTCCTGCAGCAGTTCCGCCGGCGTCAGGCCCTTGGTCAGTTCCAGGGCCTGGCGTTCGAACAGGCGCCGGTACAGGCCGCCCTTCAAACGGATCAGCGCATCGTGGCTGCCTTCCTCGATGATGCGGCCACGGTCCATCACCAGCAGGCGGTCCAGCGCGCGCACGGTCGACAGGCGGTGCGCCACTACCAGCGTGGTGCGGCCTTCCATCAGCCGGTCCATCGCCTGCTGGATCAGCACTTCGCTTTCGCTGTCCAGGCTGGAGGTGGCCTCGTCCAGGATCAGGATGGGCGAGTCCGCCAGGAACGCCCGCGCGATCGCCACGCGCTGGCGTTCCCCGCCCGACAGCTTCACGCCGCGTTCGCCCACCAGCGTGTCGTAGCCCTTGGGCAGCGACATGATGAAATCATGCGCGCTGGCAAGCCGGGCGGCCTGCTCGATCTCGGCCTGGGAGGCGCCGGGACGGGCATAGGCGATGTTCTCCGCCAGGGTGCGGTGGAACAGCACCGGGTCCTGCTGCACGATGGCGATCTGGCTGCGCAGCGACGCCTGCTTCACCTGGGCGATGTCCTGCCCGTCGATGGTGATGCGGCCGTCGTTCACGTCGTACAGGCGCTGGATCAGCTTGATGAACGTGGTCTTGCCCGAACCCGAATGGCCCACCAGCCCGACGCGTTCGCCCGGCGCGATGCGCGCGGAGAATTTGTCGTACAGCGCGGTGTTGTGCGACCCGTAGCGGAACGTCACGTCCTCAAAGCGGATTTCGCCCGCGGTGATGCGGATCGCGCCCGCGCCGGCGCGGTCGGCCACGCCCAGCGGCTGGCGTTCCATCGCCACCAGTTCTTCCATGTCGTTGACCGAGCGCTGCAGGTTGCGGATGTGCATGCCCACGTCGCGCAGATAGCCTTGCAGCACGAAGAACATCGTCAAGGTGAACGTGATATCGCCCACAGTCGCCTGGTTGCGCGACCACAGCAGCAGCGACGCGCCCAGGATGGCCGCCTGCATCGCCACCAGCATCGCGCCCTGGATGCCGCCGTTCAGCGTGGCGCGCACCCAGGTGCGGCGCGTGCGGTTGCGCCACTTGTTGACCACGCGGTCCAGCCGGACTTCCTCGCGCGTTTCCGCGCCGAAGGCCTTGACGACCGCATTGCAGCTGACGGCGTCGGCCAGCGCGCCGCCCATGCGCGTGTCCCAGGCGTTGCCCAGGCGCGCGGCCGGCGCCACGAAGCCGAGCGACAGCGCGGCGGTGACGGCGATGTACAGCACCGAACCCAGGCCCACCACCAGCCCCATCAGCGGCCAATGCGCGCCCAGCAGGGCCGTGGCGCCCACCAGCATCACGACGGACGGCAGCAGCGCGACCAGCAGCGTGTCGTTCAGGATGTCGACCGCCCACATGCCGCGCGTGATCTTGCGCACCGTCGAACCGGCGAAGCTGTTGGCATGCCAGTCGGTGGAAAAACGCTGCACGCGATAGAAGGCATTCGACACGATGCCGTTCATCATCTTCAAGGTGAAGGTGATGATGTTCTGGAACACGGCCTGGCGCAGCAAGGTGCCGCCCACGCCCAGCGCCACCAGCAGCCAGAAGGCGGTGATGGCGGCGCTCCAGGCCAGCTCGTTGCCGCTTGAGCCGGACGCGACGGCGTCGACCAGACGGCCCGCGTACATCGGGGTCAGGATGTCGGCCACCGCCGACAGCAGCGCCAGCACCACGATGACAAGCGTGCGCCAGGGTTGCAGGCCCCAGTGGCGGAAGGTGAAGCTCAGGACATCCTTAAAGGCCTGTCCTCGAAAGTCAATTTTTTTTCTAGCCATAACAATGGCCTGGCGGCACAAGACACGCCAGGATGTCCTTGTGAGGAAAGAGGGATAACAAGCCGGATGCCAAGGGCACCGGCGACTGCGTTCAGGAGTTTGGAGCGGGCACGGAGGACCAGTCGCTAGGTAACGGTCTAGCGATGGATCCGCGCGGGCGACGACTTAATGGCGTCGCGGGGACACGCGCGGGATGGCGTTGGGCATGGGGTGAGTCATCATGCAGCCTCCCTGTCGGTGATTTGAGTGGACGAAAAAAGGAAATGGGCAAAGGCCCGTATTGCTGATTCTATAGAAGTGATGTAGGCGAATCAACGGGGGCGGCGCCCGTTGCATGCCGAGTGTGGGTTTTTTTCAACTCGGGCACGGCGCGGCACGGGACGTGGCGCGGCGGGCGGCCCGCAGCGCAAGCCGCATGGCCAGCCCCCATCACGCGGACGTGAACAGGTCGGCAGGCAGTTGCGCGACGGCTTCGTAAGTCAGGCGGATGTGGGCGGCCAGCAGCGTGCAGGCGTGGTCGGCGTCGCGCGCCAGCGTGGCGTCCAGAATGCCCTGGTGTTCATCGTGCAAATCGCGGGCGATGGGCTTGTGAGTGACGGTCAGGCGGCGGTAGCGCTCGGCCTGCTGATACAGGATGCCCAGGAAATGATGCATCCAGCGCGACGGACAGGCGCTGATCAGTTCGCGGTGGAATTCGCGGTTGCGCTGTTCCCATTCTTCGAAGCGCGCTTCGGGGTCCGTCGCCAGGCGCTGTTCCGCCTTGCTCAGCCGGTGGAAGGCGGCCAGCACCGCGCTTTCCCAGGTGTCGTCGCCCACGGCGATCGACTGGCGCAACGCTTCGGTTTCCAGCAGCACGCGGTTTTCAGTGATGTCGCGAAAGTCTTCCAGCGAAATCGGCGTGACGTGAAAGCCGCGCTGCCCCTGCGCGATGACCAGCGCGTCGGACACCAGCAGCGCCAGCGCTTCGCGCAGCGTACCGGCGCCCACGCCGTAATCGTCCTTCAGGTGCTCGACCCGCAGGCGCGAGCCGGGCGGATGTTTGCCCTGGATGATGTCGCGCCGCAGATTGACGTAGGCCGTGCCCACCAGCGTGTTGGCCGAGGCGGTGTGGGCAAGCGAGGGGAGCGGGGTTCCGTCTGACATGAAGAGCACTGTAGCACTACGCCGAAAAAATCTCGATAAAAATTGTTGACTTCGAGATTTACGCTGCCTATCGTAGAAAAAAGCGCCGCCACACCGCGGAAAAATTCCCCCGGCACCATGTCGGCGGCAGGCGCACGAGGAGACAAGCAGTGATACGGCTACATGACATCCGGTACGTCCGGCTGGGCACCCGTGATCTGGACGCCGCGGTCCGCTATGCGACCGCGGTGCTGGGGCTGGAGCTTGCCCGCAAGGAACACGGGGCGGCGTATTTCAAGTCCGACTCCCGCGACCACACCCTTTGCTATTTCGAAGGCGATCCGCGCGACCACACCGCCGCGTTCGAAGTGGATTCGCCGGAAGAGCTGGAGCGGGCCGGTGCCGTGCTGGAACGCAGCGGCTACCAGGTCGCCGCCGGCCGGCGCGAAGACGCCGAGCAGCGCTACGTGCGCGATTTCCTGCAATTCACCGACCCGTCCGGCAATCGCATCGAACTGGTGCTGGCGCCGCATCACAGCGGCCGGCGCTATTTTCCCGGCCGCGATGCCGGCGTCACCGGGTTCTCGCACATCGGGCTGCGCACGCTGGACCCGCGGCGCGACGAGGCCTTCTGGACAGGCCTGCTGTCCGCCCGCGTCAGCGACCGCATCGGCGAGGCGCCGCTGCTGCGCATCGATGAAGTCCATCACAAGATCGCGCTGTTCCCGTCCGCGTATCCGGGCGTGCAGCACATCAACCATCAGGTCGAAAGCATCGACGACATCATGCGCGCCTGGTATCAGCTGCGCGAATGGAACGTGCCGATCCGGTTCGGCCCCGGCCGGCATCCGACCTCGGGCGCGATGTTCCTGTATTTCGACGGCCCGGACGGGATGATCTACGAATACTCCACCGGCGTGCGCCTGATCAGCGCCGAAGAGGAAAAGACCCACCGGCCTCGCAGCTTCCCCGCCGTGCCGTCATCGTTCTGCATGTGGGGCGCCAAGCCCGATATCCCGGAGTTCAAGACATGAGCGCAGTGCGCAAGGACGCCAGCGATGGGCAAGAGACGCTGGTGCGCGTCGCCGCGCGCGCGCTGGCCCGGGCCAACCTGGTCCACGCCTACGGGCATTGCAGCAGCCGGCTGGACGCGGATCATTTCCTGGTGTGCGCGGCGCGGCCCATGGGCCTGATCGCGCCCGGCGAGGCGGGCACGGTGGTGCCGGTGCATGGCGAGCTGCCCGACGGCGTGCTGGGCGAAGTGCGCATCCATCAGCATATCTATCGGCTGCGCCCCGACGTCGGCGGCGTGGTGCGTTCGATGCCGCCCACCGTCATGACGCTGTCTTCGGCGCGTGTCACACCCGCGCCGCGCCATGGCATGGGCTCGTATTTTTCGCCCGCCGTGCCGCTGTGGGACGACCCCCAACTGGTGCGCAGCGATGCGCAGGCGCGCGGCGTGGCCGAGACGCTGGGCGCGGCCAGCGCGATCGCGATGCGCGGCAACGGCGCCGTGGTGGCGGCCGCGTCGCTGATGCACGCCACCGTGCTGACCTGGTATCTGGAAGACGCCGCCCGCATCGAATGGCAGCTGCGCGCGGCGGGGCTGGCCGACGGCGGACCCGTCCTGTCGCCGGAAGAGGCCGCCGCGCGCGCGGTGGGCACCGGCCGCATCTATGAACGCATGTGGGAATTCCTGATTGCCGGCGACCCCGAAGGCGCGCTGGCCGACCTGTCACAACCGAGGGCGCAATGACCGATTTCCGTAATTTCATCGACGGCCGCTGGGTCGAGACCGGAAAGACCTTTGACAACCGCGACCCGGTCGACAACCGGCTGATCGGCCGGGTGCACGAGGCGGGCGACGCCGAAGTCGACGCCGCCGCGCGAGCGGCCAAGGCGGCGTTGCGCGGCCCATGGGGCACACTGAAAACGCAGCAGCGCGTGGAGTTGCTGCACGCGGTGGCCGACGGCATCACCCGCCGCTTCGACGATTTCGTCGACGCCGAGATCGCCGACACCGGCAAGCCCTACGATCTGGCCAGCCACTTGGACATTCCGCGCGGCGCCGCCAATTTCAAGATCTTCGCGGACCTGATCCGCAACGTCCCCAACGAGACCTTCGACCTGGAAACGCCCGACGGCGGACATGCGTTGAACTACGGCGTGCGCGTTCCGCGCGGGGTCATCGGCGTGATCTGCCCGTGGAACCTGCCGCTTTTGCTGATGACCTGGAAGGTCGGGCCGGCGCTGGCCTGCGGCAATACCGTCGTGGTCAAACCGTCCGAAGACACGCCGGGCACCGCCACCTTGCTGGGCGAAGTCATGAACGAAGTCGGCGTGCCGCCCGGCGTCTACAACGTGGTGCACGGCTTCGGCCCCGACTCCGCGGGCGAAAAACTCAGCCGCCATCCCTTGGTGGACGGCATCACGTTCACGGGCGAGACCCGCACCGGCCAGGCCATCATGCAGGCGGCGGCCGTGGGCGTGCGGCCGGTGTCGTTCGAACTGGGCGGCAAGAACGCGGGCATCGTGTTCGCGGACGCCGACTTCGACCGCGCCGTGGCCGGCATCGCGCGCGCGGCGTTCGACAACACGGGCCAGGTCTGCCTGGGCACCGAGCGCGTCTATGTGCAGCGGCCCATCTTCGAGCGCTTCGTCGCGGCGCTGGGCGAGCGGGCGCGCGGCTTCAAGCTGGGGCGTCCCAAGGACCCGGGCGTGAACCTCGGGCCGCTGATTTCGCAGCGCCACCGCGACAAGGTGCTGAGCTACTACGCCCGGGCCAAGGAAGAGGGCGCCACCGTGGTGGCGGGCGGCGGCGTCCCGGACATGCCCGACGGCCTGGCCGCCGGCGCCTGGATCCAGCCGACCGTGTGGACCGGCTTGCCGGAATCTTCGGCGGTCATCCAGCAGGAAATCTTCGGGCCGTGCTGCCACATCGCGCCCTTCGACACGGAAGAGGAAGCCATCGCCCTGGCCAACGCCACCCCCTACGGCCTGGCCGCGACGGTATGGACCAGCAACGTGGGCACCGCCCACCGCCTGGGCGCGGCGCTGGACGTGGGCATCTGCTGGATCAATTCGTGGTTCCTGCGCGACCTGCGCACGGCGTTCGGCGGCGCCAAGCAATCAGGCATCGGCCGCGAAGGCGGCGTGCATTCGCTGGAGTTCTACACCGAGCTGCGCAATGTCTGCGTGAAGCTCTGACGCGTCAAGGCAGGCGCCGCACAGAACGGCGCCGCCGCCCAACCCCCAAGGAGACATCTCATGCAAGCAATCCCAAGCGGCCTGGCCGCGCTGGCCACGGCGGCGGCCCTGGCCGTGGCGGCGCCGCAATCGGCGCGCGCCGACATCCGCATCGGCTTCACGGGCGTGCTGTCCGGGCCGCAGGCGGCGCTGGGCCAGGACCAGTACGACGGGCTGATGCTGGGCATCGAGCAGTTGGGCGGCAGCCTGGGCGGGCAGAAGGCGGTGGTGATCCGCGACGACGATCAGCTCAAGCCCGACGTGGGCGCGCAGATCGTGCAGAAATTCATCGAAAAGGACAAGGTCGACGTGATGGTCGGGCTGGGCTTTTCGAACGTGCTGATGGCCGAGCTGCGGCGCATCAAGGAATCCGGCGTGGTGGCGCTGTCCACCAATGCGGGGCCGGCCCCGATCGCCGGCCGCATGTGCCTGCCGAACCTGTTCGTGCTGGGCTGGCAGAACGACAGCATGTCGGAGGCCATGGGCAAGTACGTGAAAGACCTCGGCTACAAGCGCGCCTATCTGATGTCGGCCAACTACCAGGCGGGCAAGGACAAGCTGGCGGGCTTCAAGCGCTTCTATGGCGCGGCGCCGGCCGACGAGGTCTATACGCAGTTGGGGCAGCTGGACTATTCGGCCGAGATCTCGCGCATGCAGTCGGCCGGCCCCGATGCGCTGTTCGCCTTCTACACCGGCGGCGTGGGCGTGAACTTCGTGCGCCAGCTGCGCCAGGCAGGGCTGATGGACAAGCTGCCGTTCTTCTCGGAAAGCCTGATCGACTCCAACACGCTGACCGCGTTGAAAGAGCAGGCGGTGGGCGCCATCTACGGCACGCCCTGGGCCACCACGCTGGATAACCCGCAGAACCGCAAGTTCGTCGAGACCTTCAAGGCCAAGTACGGCCGCCTGCCGTCGGAGTACGCCGTGGGCGGCTACGACGCGGCCTACCTGCTGGACGCGGCCGTGCGCGCCCAAGGCGGAAAAGTGGGCGACAGCAAGTCGCTGGCGGCGGCCGTGAAGGCGGCGGGCGCCACCTTCCCGTCGGTGCGCGGCAAGTTCCGCTTCAACACCAACAACATGCCGGTGCAGAACCTGTATGCGTACCAGGTGGTGAAAGAGGGCGACGGCATCGGCCTGAAGCAGCTGGCCACCGTGCTGACGGACCATCAGGACGCCTACGTGGCGGACTGCCCGCTGAAGTGACGGGCCGGCGGCCCTCGGGAGACGTCCGATGAACGGATCGCTGCTGTTGTCGCAATTGCTCAATGGCCTGCAGCTGGGCGCGTTGCTGTTCCTGATGTCGTCGGGGCTGACCCTGATCTTCGGCATCATGAACTTCATCAACCTGGCGCACGGTTCCCTCTACATGATCGGCGCCTTCCTGGGGGCGACCGCCTACAACGCCAGCGGCTCGTTCGCGTTTTCGATCCTGGCTGCGGTGGCGGGAAGCGGCTTCGTGGGCGTGGTGCTGGAAAGGCTGATCGCGCGCCCGCTGTACCGGCACGACCATCTGTACCAGGTGCTGGCCACGTTCGGGCTGATGATGTTCTTCAATGAACTCGCGTCCGTCATCTGGGGCAGCCGGCCGTACTACGCCGCCGTGCCGCAGGGGCTGGAAGGGGCCGTCAACCTGTTCGGCAACGACTATCCGGTGTACCGCCTGATGATCATCGGGGTCGGGGCGCTGGTGGCGGTAGGCGCCTGGTTCCTGATCCAGCGCACGCGCTTTGGCATGCTGATCCGTGCCGGCGCCAGCAACGCGCCCATCGCCAGCGTGCTGGGCGCCAACGTCGACCTGCTGAAGACGCTGCTGTTCCTGCTGGGGTCGGTGCTGGCCGGCGTGGCGGGCGCGCTGGCCGGGCCGATCCTGTCGGTGCAGTCGGGCATGGGCGAACCGGTGCTGATTCTGGCGCTGGTGGTGATCGTGGTGGGCGGCATCGGATCGGTGCGGGGCACGCTGATCGCGGCGTTGCTGATCGCGATGATCGACACGCTGGGGCGGGCCTTCCTGCCGGACCTGCTGCGCGCGGTGTTCGATGCGCCCGTCGCCAATGCAGTCGGGCCGGCGCTGGCGTCGATGCTGATCTACGTATTGATGGCCGTGGTGCTGGCGGTCCGCCCGCAAGGCCTGGTCTTTTCGGCGCGCCGTTGAACCGCGCGCCAATGAACAAGGGCAATCCATCATGCAAGAACCAATCTGCCGGCGCTGGGCGCTGCCGCTGCTGTTCGTGGTCCTGGCCGCCGTCCCGTTCGTGGCGCAGTGGCTCGGCGAACCCTTTTATGTGACGCTGGGCGCGCGCATCCTGATCTACGCGCTGGCGGCGCTGGCGCTGAACCTGGTGCTGGGTTTCGCCGGGCTGGTCAGCTTCGGCCACGCCATGTTCCTGGGCCTGGGCTGCTATGCCGTGGGTATCCTGAGCTTTCACGGCATCGGCAACGGCTGGGCGCAGCTGGCCGTGTGCATCGCGGTCTGCGCGCTGGTCGCGCTGGTGGTCGGGACGGTGTGCCTGCGCACGTCGGGCATCGGTTTCATCATGATCACGCTGGCCTTTGCGCAGATGTTCTATTTCCTGGCGGTCAGCCTGCGCGAGTACGGCGGCGACGACGGGCTGAACATCTACGAGGCCAGCGCGTTCGGCCTGTTCGACCTGGACGGCAGCCAGCCGGTCTATTGGGCGGCCTGGGCGCTGCTGCTGGCGGCCAGCCTGGGCATGCTGCGGCTGCGGCGTTCGCCGTTCGGCATGATCTTGCGCGCCACGCACGCCAATCCCCGGCGGGTGGACGCGCTGGGCTACTCGGTGTTCGGCGTGCGGCTGGCGGCCTACGTGGCGTCGGGCGTGCTGACGGGCATCGCGGGCCTGCTGCTGGCCAATCTGACCGCGTTCGCCTCGCCCAGCTACATGTCGTGGCCGGTGTCCGGCGAGCTGATCGTCATGGTCGTGATCGGCGGCCTGGGCAATGTGCTGGGCCCGATCGTCGGCGCCGTGGCGTATCTGCTGCTGGAAGAGGCCTTCAAGAGCGTCACGCAGCATTGGATGCTGCTGATGGGGCCGGTGGTCGTGGTGATCGCGATGCTGGCCCGGGGCGGCTACGGCCGATCGCTGGCGTGGCTGCGGCCGAGGCGGCCCGCGCAGCCGCCGCTGGACGTGGAAGCCCAAGCCCAGGCCCAGATCAAGGTCAAGGAGGCATCGGTATGACGGCCGCCGCGACTGCCGCAAGAACCGATGCCGCGGGCGCCCCGGCGGCGCTGGCCACCCGCGACCTGGTGCGCCGCTTCGGCGGGCTGGCGGCGACAGACGGCGTGTCGCTGGATGTCGCGCCCGGCGAGCTGCACGCGCTGATCGGCCCCAACGGCGCGGGCAAGACTACGCTGATCAACCTGCTGTCCGGCGAACTGCGGCCCGACGGCGGTTCGGTCAGCCTGGGTGCGGCGGATGTTTCGCGCGCGACCGTCCAGGAACGCGTGGCGTTGGGCATGCTGCGCTCGTATCAGGTGACCTCGGTGTTCGACAGCTATACGGTGCTGGAGAACGCCTGCCTGGCGGCGTTGCGCAAGCGCCGGCGCGGGCTGTCGGCCTGGACGGCGCTGCGCGATTGCGCCGACGTGGTGGAGGCGGCGCGCGACGCGTTGCGCGCCTGCCGCCTGGACGCGGTTGCCGAGTCGCCCGTGGAAAGCCTGGCCTACGGCCAGCGGCGCCAGCTGGAGATCGCCATGGCGCTGGCGGGCCAGCCGTCCGTGCTGCTGCTGGACGAGCCGATGGCGGGCATGAGCGCGGCCGAAAGCGCAGGCGTCATCGCCTTGCTGCGAAGCCTGAAAGGCCGCTACACGATTGTGCTGGTGGAACACGACATGAACGCAGTCTTCGCGCTGGCCGACCGCATCAGCGTACTGGTCTACGGCAAGGTCATCGCCACCGGCACGGCCGACGCGATCCGCAACCACCCCGACGTGCGCCGCGCCTATCTGGGCGACGACGCCGACGCTTAAAGGAGCCGCCATGTTGACGATACGCGGATTGACGGCCGGCTACGGCCACTGCCAGGCGCTGTTCGGCGTGGACCTGGACGTGGGGCAGGGGGAAGTGGTGGGGCTGATCGGCCGCAACGGCATGGGCCGCAGCACCGTCATCAAATGCCTGTTCGGCCTGCTGCCCGCCAGCCAGGGCAGCATCCAATACGGCGACCGGTCGCTGCGCGGCATGGCGCCGTACCGGATCGGCCGGCTGGGCTTGTCGCTGGTGCCGGAAGGGCGCCAGATATTCCCCACGCTGACCGTGGAAGAGAACCTGGTGGCCACCGCCAGCGAACGCGGCCGCGCCCAGGCCTGGACGTTGCCGCGCGTGTACGCGCTGTTTCCCCGGCTGCGGGAACGCCGCGCCAACCTGGGCACGCAACTGTCGGGCGGCGAACAGCAGATGCTGGCGCTGGGGCGCGCGCTGATGACCAACCCCAGCCTGCTGGTGCTGGACGAAGCCACCGAAGGCCTGGCGCCCGTGGTCCGGGCCGAGATCTGGCGCGTGCTGGCGCAACTGAAGTCCGAGGGGCTGTCGATGATCGTGGTGGACAAGAACACCACGGCCCTGCTGCGCCTGTCCGACCGGAACGTCATCCTGGACAAGGGCGCGACGGCGTGGCGCGGCAGTTCGGCGGAATTGTCCGCGCGGCCCGACCTGGTGGCCGCTTACGTGGGAGTCTGAAATGAAACTGCAGGACAAGGTAGCGCTGGTCACCGGCGCGGCGGGCGGCATCGGGCTGGCGATTGCGCGCCGGTTCGTGGACGAGGGCGCCTACGTGCTGCTGGCGGACCGCAAGGAAGCCGAACTGGCGGCGGCCGTGCGGTCGCTGGGCGAACGTGTGGCGGCACACGTCGCCGACGTGACCGACCCGGCCGCGGCTCAGGCGCTGGCGGATGATTGCGTGGCGCGCTGGGGCGGGCTGGACATCTGCGTCTGCAACGCGGGCGTGATCCGGGCGGCGGATTTCCTGGACCTGACGCTTGAGGACCTGGATGCCGTCATGAACGTGAACGTGCGCGGCACCTTTCTGGTGGCCCAGGCGGCGGCGCGCGCGATGGTCGCGGGCGACCGGCGCAACGGCGCCATCGTGACGCTGTCGTCGATGACCGCGGAGCTGGCGATGCCGGACCAGCTGGCGTACGGGGCCAGCAAGGGGGCGGTCCGGCAGATGACGAAGTCGATGGCCTTGTCGCTGGCGCCGCATGGGATCCGCGTGAACGCGATCGGGCCAGGCAGCATCGACACCGAGATCCTGGCGACGATCACGAACGACCCCGTCGCCCGGCGTACCGTCTTGTCCCGCATTCCCATGCAGCGCCTGGGGCAGACGGACGAAGTGGCGAAGGTGGCCGTGTTCCTGGCGGGCGACGATGCCAGCTATGTCACGGGGCAGACGGTGTACGTCGACGGGGGACGGCTGGCGCTGAACTATACGGTCGCCGTGCCGGAGTGACCGCCGCGAATCCCGCCCAGCATTGCTGCGTGAAGGTGTACAGCGCGTCTTGCGCCGTCAGGGGCGTGCGTCCGGCCAGGCGCGCCAGGACGTAGTGGCCCTGGCGTTGGCGGTCCGGGGGGATCGGCACTTCCACCAGTTTCCCGGCCGCCTGTTCATGGCGGGTGACGCAGAGCACGCCCAGCAGTAGCGTGTCGGTGTGCAACGCCAGGTCCACCAGGGGGTCCAGATTTTCGCAGCGCGTCGTCACCATCGATTCGGGCGCGCCGCCGGGCCCTAGCGTTTCGGCCAGCCGCAGCGAGACTTCGGGGCTGAGCGTGCTGGACGCCACCGGATACTGGCGGATCTGCTCAATGCCGACCCGCTTGTGGGACAGGATAGGATGGCCCTTGCGGCACACCATCCCGGCGCGCAACGGCGCAAGCGGCCGCGCATCGATGTCGGCCGCGTCATACAGCATGCGCGCGTCGCAGACCATCGCGTCGATGCGTTCGCCGCGCAGCATGTCCAGCAGCGTGGCCGTGGCGCCCAGTTCGACCCCCACGCGCACCTGGGGATGGTTGGCCGCCATATGGGTCAAGAAAGGCGACAGCAGCAGGGACGCCGGCGTGGGGCTCAGGCCGATGGTCAGCGTGCCGGATTCGCCGCTGTGCAGTGTCTTCAATTCCCGCTGCAGCTCCGCTTCTTCGAAACGCATGCGGCGGGCGCGTTCGGCCACGCAGGCGCCATAAGGCGTCAGGCGGACCTGGCGCGTGCCGCGGTCCAGCAGCGGCAGGCCAAGCTCGGCCTCAAGCGCCTGGATGCTGCGGCTGAGCGCCGGCTGCGACAGGTTCACCTTTTCCGCCGCGCGTGAAAACGTGCCGTGTTCAACGACGGCCAGCAGGTGCTTGAGTTTCTGGAAGTCCATGTGGTAAGCGCATGAAAGCTATGAAATAAATGCATTGGAATTATAGTTTGGCGCTTCGTATCATGGTCCGTAGACGGCGCCCGCAAGAGGTGCCGCGCCCCGCGCCCGGGTCTCGCACCGCGGCGCGGCCTATCAATACGGAGACAGATTCACATGAAGCAGCACTTGTTGTCGGCCGCCATCCTGGCGGCCTGCGCCGGCGTGGGCGCGGCCCACGCGCAACGTTCCACCGCCGTTGACGCCTCGCCTGTAGCCGCCGCGCCCGCAGGCGCCGAAGCCCGCGCATCGCGCCCGGCCGGTGGCCAGGTGACGATCCGGCGCGACGAATACGGCATGCCCCACGTCTATGCCGGCACGGTGTACGGCATCTTCTACGGGTACGGTTATGCGGTCGCGCAAGACCGCCTGTTCCAGATGGAGATGGCGCGCCGCAGCACACAGGGCAAGGTGGCCGAAGTGCTGGGCGAAAAGATGGTGGCGTTCGACAAGTCGATCCGCGGCAACTTTTCGCCGGAGCGCATCCAGCGCCAGTTGGCCGCGCTACCGGCCTCTGAACGCCAGATCCTGGACGGCTACGCGGCAGGCATGAACGCCTGGATCGCGCAGGTGCGCGCCAAGCCGGACAGCCTTACTCCCAAGGAATTCAACGACTTGCAGTTCCAACCGTCGGACTGGACGCCGTATGACGTGGCGATGGTGTTCGTGGGCACCATGGCCAACCGGTTTTCGGATGCCAACAGCGAGATCGACAACCTGGCGCTGTTGACCGCGCTGAAGGACAGGCACGGCGACGCGCGCGCCATGCAGATCTTCAACCAGCTGCGCTGGATGACCGACAGCCGTGCGCCGACGACGGTGCCGGAAGAAGAGGGCGTCTACCGGCCAGAAGCGGCGATGGCGCCGGCCAGGGTGTCGTACGCATTGCCGCGCTACGACGGCACGCCGCCCATGCTGGAGCGCGTGGCGCGCGACCCGCAGACGCGCGGCGTGCTGGACGAGGCGCCCGCCGCCGTGCCGGCTCGCCTCCTGGCGCAGTTCGCGGATTCCGGCCAGCCCGGCATCGCCGGCTTTCCGACCACCAGCAACATGTGGATCGTGGGCCGCGACCACGCCAAGGACGCGCGCTCGATCCTCTTGAACGGGCCGCAGTTCGGCTGGTGGAACCCCGCCTATACCTACGGCATCGGCCTACATGGGGCGGGTTTCGATGTCGTCGGCAATACGCCGTTCGCGTATCCCAGCATCCTGTTCGGGCACAACGCGCACGTGACCTGGGGGTCGACGGCGGGCTTCGGCGACGACGTGGACATCTACGCCGAAAAGCTCGATCCGGCCGACCGCACGCGGTACTTCCACAACGGCGAGTGGAAGACGATGGAAAAGCGCACCGAGCTCATCGCCGTCAAGGGCGGGGCGCCCGTCCTGATGGACGTGTACCGCACCGTGCACGGCATCGTCACCAAGTTCGACGACAAAGAGCATGTGGCCTATGCCAAGGCGCGCGCCTGGGAAGGCTACGAGCTGCAATCGCTGATGGCCTGGACGCACAAGGCGCAATCGCGCAACTGGGACCAATGGAAGCAGCAGGCCGCGCGCCATGCGCTGACCATCAACTGGTATTACGCGGACGACCGCGGCAACATCGGCTACGCGCACACGGGCTTCTACCCCAAGCGCAAGCCAGGGCATGACCCGCGCCTGCCGGTGCCAGGCACGGGCGAAATGGACTGGGACGGCATACTCCCGTTCGCCACCAATCCGCAGGTCTACAACCCGCGACAGGGCTTCATCGCCAACTGGAACAACCAGCCCATGCGCGGCTATCCGTCCACCGACCTGTTCGCCATCGTCTGGGGCCAGGCCGACCGCTACGCCGAGATCGAGACCCGCCTGAAGGCCATGACCGCCAACGGCGGCAAGGTCAGCCCGCAGCAGATGTGGGACCTGATCCGCACCACCAGCTATGCCGACGTGAACCGCCGCCACTTCCTGCCGTTCCTGCAGCGCGCGGTGGCGGGGCTGCCCGCCGACGACGCCCGCGCGAAACTGGTCGCGGGATTGCAATCGTGGGACGGGATGGGCACCAGCGACAAGCAGCCGGGTTTTTATGACAATGCCGGGCCGGCGGTGATGGACGCGTGGCTGCGCGCCATGCTGAAGGCGACGCTGGCCGACGAGATGCCCGCCGACTTCTTCAAGTGGTACAGCGCCACCGGCTACCCCACACCGGCCGCGCCCGCGACCGGATCGGTCAACCTGACCGTCGGTGTCAAGGTGCTGTTCAACGCGTTGGCCGGGCCGGACGCCGGGGTGCCCCAACAGGTCGATTTCTTCAACGGGCAGCGTCCGGAAGCCGTCAGCCTGGCTGCGCTGGACGAGGCGTTGGCCACCTTGCAGAAGGCGTATGGCCAGGATCCCGCCGCATGGCGCATCCCCGCGCCGCCGATGGTGTTCGCGCCCAAGAATTTCCTGGGCGTGCCGCAGGCGGACGACAAGGCGGTGCTGAGCTATCCGGCCACCCAGAACCGCGGCACCGAAAACAACATGACGGTGTTCGACGGCAAGGGCGTGTACGCCGTGGACGTGGTGGCGCCGGGGCAGAGCGGCTTCGTCGCCCCGGACGGCACCCCGTCCGTCCACACCCGGGACCAGTTCGACCTGTACAACCGCTTCGGCAACAAGCGCGTCTGGTTCACGGATGCGGAAGTGCGCGCCAACGCTACGTCGGTTGAGACGCTGCGCTATTGACCGCGTAGCCGCCCTGGTGGCTGGCCAGGCGCGCATAGGCCCCTTGCTTTCTCAGCAACTGGTCGTGCGTGCCGGCCTCAGCCAGGGTGCCGCGCTCCAGCACCAGAATCAGGTCGGCGTCGCGGATGGTGGACAGCCGGTGCGCGATCACCAGCGTGGTGCGGTGGCGCATGAGCGTGTCCAGCGCGCCGCGCACCTGCATTTCCGACAAGGTGTCCAGGTGCGACGTGGCCTCGTCCAGGATCAGGACGGGCGCGTTCTTCAGGAAAGCCCGCGCGATCGAAATGCGCTGGCGCTGGCCGCCGGACAACTGCATGCCGCGTTCACCGACTGGCGTCGCCAGGCCCTCGGGCAGCGTGCGCACGAAGTCCGTCAGCGCCGCCTGGTCCAGCGCGCGGGCCAGGTCTTCCGGCGTGGCTTCGGGACGGGCCAGCCGGATATTGCCTTCCAGCGTGTCGTTGAACAGATAGGTGTCCTGCGTGACCAGCGCCACGCGTTCGCGCAGCCCGTCCAGTTGCAGCTGGCGCACGTCCACGCCGTCCAGCTTCACCACGCCCAGGCGCGGATCCCAGAAGCGCAGCAGCAGGCTGGCGACCGTGCTTTTACCCGCGCCGGACGCGCCCACCACCGCGACAGTGGCGCCGGCGGGCGCCTTGAAGCTCAGGTCTTTCAGCGTGTCTTCGCGCTTGCCCGGGTAGGTGAAGCTGACATGCTCGAACGCCAGCGACAGGCCGTGCGTCGCCACGGGCGGGGCCAGCGGGCCGTCGGTGACCGGCTCCGGTTCGTTGGCGACCACATGCAGGCGGCGGGTGGCGGCGATGGTGTCGGCCAGTTGCCGGCTGACCTGCGAGATCTCGGAGACGGGCAGGAAGGTCGCCAGTGCGATCAGCACCAGCAGGGGCAGCATGCTGGCCGACAGCGCGCCGGCCGACACCTGCAATGCGCCCACGACGGCCACGGCCAGCCCGCCCAGGCCCATCGCCACTTCGAACCACGCGGTCTGGCGGGACAGGTCGCGCAGGATGTCCAGGCGGCGGATGCGGTACTGGTCGGCGACTTTCAGGAACTCGTCGCGCCGGCGGCCTGTGGCCTGGAACGCGGTCAGGTCGGCCAGGCCCTGGATGGTGTCGGTAGTGTGGGCGCTCATTTCGCCCAGGGCGTGACGGGCCTTGTCGCCCAGCGCATCGACGTGGCGGCGGCCGCGCACGGGGGACACCCAGGCATAGGCCAGGAAGGGCAGCAGCGCCAACGCCACGGGCCAGCTGTACACGCCCAGGAAGCCCAGCACCGACAGCGGCACCACCACCGACACGATGGCGGGGGCGATGGTGTGGGCGTAGAAGTATTCGACCATCTCCACGTCCTGCGTCGCCAGCGCCACGAGGTCGCCGGAGCGGCGTTGCAGCAGGTAGGCGGGCGCCAGGCGTTCCAGCTTGTCGTACAGCTTGACCCGCATGTCGGCCAGCAACTGGTAGGCCATGGCGTGCGCCAGCCAGGATTCCAGCCAGTGGAACAGCGCGGCCAGCGGCGCGGCGATCAATAGCCCGACGATCAGCCCCGACACCTCGCGGCCGTCGCGGATGGCGGCCACGATCAGCGCGCTGAAGACGCCCACGCCGATGAATGCGGCGACGCGCGCCACCCCCAGCAGGATGGTGGCGGTCAGGGTGCCGCGCCAGGGACGCACCACCGACAGCAGCGTGCCCAGCGTGGCGCGCCAGCCGACCTGCTCGGCATCCTGGTCCAACGAGCGCAGGGCGGGGCCTTGCTTGTCGTCGGAGGCAACCGCGGCTGCCTCGTGCGGCTGCGCCAGGGCGGCTTGGGCCGGCGCGGGCGATCCGGCCGACGGGTTCTGGTGCGCGGCAGCCTGCTCATGCATCAGGCGGTAGTACAGCCCGCGCTGCGTCATGAGGTCCGCATGCGGGCCGGCTTCCACGACGCGGCCCTGGTCCAGCACCAGGCTGCGGTCGGCGCCGATCACGCTGGCCAGGCGATGGGCCAGGATCAGCGTCGTGCGTCCCGCCATCAGGCGGTCCAGCGCCTGCTGGATCAACGCCTCGTTTTCGGTGTCCACTGACGACAGCGCTTCGTCCAGGATCAGAATGGGCGCGTCGCGCAGCAGCGCGCGGGCAATCGCTACGCGCTGGCGCTGGCCGCCCGACAGTTGCAGGCCGCGCTCGCCGATGCGGGTCGCATAGCCGTCCGGCAGCGCCATGATGAAGTCGTCGATATTGGCGGCCCGGGCGGCCGCGCGCACCTGTTCATGCGTGGCGCCGGGTCGCCCCAGCCGCAGGTTGTCGTCGATGGTGCCATGGAACAGCGTGATGTCCTGGCTGACCAGCGCGATGTGCGACAGCAACGTCTGGGTGTCCAGTGTGTTCACGTCATGGCCGCCGACGCGGATGCTGCCCGACTGGGGCACGCACTCGCGCAGCAGCAGGCGCACGATGGTGGATTTGCCCGCGCCGCTGGGGCCGACGATGCCGACCCGTTCACCGGCCGCGATGCGGAACGCCAGCCCCTGGTGGGCGTGGCGTTCTGGCGTGTACGAGAACGCCACGTCGTCGAATTCGATGGTGGGCGCCAGGCGGGCGGGCGCGACGCTTGCGGCGCGGGTGTCCGGAGCCGGGGTCAGCGGCTGCGCATCCATCAGGGCGTGGATGCTGACCGCGGCGGATTGGCCCAGCATGCCGCGGTGCAAGACCGACCGCAGGTCGCGCAAGGGGCGGAAGATCTCGGTGCCCGCCATCAGCACGATCAGCAGCGCTTCGACGCTCATGTCGCCAGCGGCCACGCGCCAGGCGCCGAGCGTCAACGCCAGCGCCGCGCCCAGCGCCACGCCCAGGTCGCTGATGCCGCGCGTCAACAGGCTGACCGATAGCACCCAGAAGGTGTTGTCCGACAGGCTGCGAGCGCGGGTGGCCAGCCGTTGGCCCCACGCCTTGCCCTGGCCATAGGACTTCAGGGTGGGCAGGCCCTGCACCGCGTCCAGGAAGTCTTCGCCGAACGCGTTCAGCGCGCGGGTGCGCGCCTGGCTGGCGCGGCGGTCAAGCATATGGACCGCCATCGGGCCGAACAGCGCGAACAGCGCCGCCGCCAGGAAGACCAGCGCGGTGGGCACGTCCCAGAACGCGATCACGGCAAAGATGGCGAAGGGCGCGGCCGCAGCGATGGCGACTTGCGGCAGGTACTGGCCGAAGAACGTCTGCAACTGCTCGACGCCGTCCACCACCGTCAGCATGACGCCGCCGGTGCGCTGGTTGGCGAACCACGCCGGCCCAAGGCTCACGATGCGGTCGTACAGCTTGCCGCGCAGCGTCTGCTGGATGGAAGCTGACGTGCGATTGGCCTGCACGGTGCGCCAATGGTCGAACACGGCGCGCAGCAGCACCATTGCGCCGACGCACAGCGCGGGCGTGATCCAGTCCTGCCAGGGCGCGCCGTCGAACACGCGGGCCAGCAACTGGCCCAGGAACACGTAGCGGGCGATGCCCGCCGCCAGCGCCAACAGGCCCAGGAAAATCCCGCCCGCCATGCCGGCGCGCAAGCCGGCCGTCAGTTGCCACAATCGAGAGTCGAAATACATATCAATGCTCCATCCAGAGCCTGCATGGTCACTGATCCGATGCGCGCGCGAAAGCGATAGTTTTTCAATCATGGGTTGAGATAAACTCAACCCATGGCCGACCTTCCCACCCATACGCCGCCGCTTGCCGCCTTGCGCACCTTCGAAGCCGTCGCCCGGCTGGGCAGCCTGAGCCGCGCCGCCGCGGAATTGCATGTGACCAAGAGCGCAGTCAGCCATCAACTGCGCGCACTGGAAACCGACCTGGGCGTTGCATTGCTGCGGCGCGGCGGCACCGTGCGCCGCGCCGAAACCACCGAAGCCGGCGCCGATCTGCTGGTTTCCGTACAACAGGCGTTGACCCTTCTGGACACCGCCTGCCGCAATGCGCGGGCCACGGCGCGCGACCGCCGGCGCTACACGCTGAACGTGTCGGCCAACCCGTCTCTGGCCGCGCTGTGGCTGGCGCCACGCATCGGCCGCTTCATCGAATTGCATCCCGACATCGGCGTCCAGGTCTACCTGCACGCCAGCCAGGACCCGGCCTGGAAGGCGCAGGACATCGACCTGGCGTTCCTGCACGTGCGCACCCAGGGCCCGCATCTGGCCGAACCGGGCGACATTCCGCTGATGACCGAAACCGTCGTGCCGGTGTGCAGCCCCGCGCTGATCGCCGAGGCCGACCGCAACGACCCGCGCGCCTTCCTGCGCCATCGCTGGCTGGAGGAAAAGCACATCGACAGCCCCGAAACCGATTGGCGCACGTGGAGCGCCCGGCTGGGCCTGTCCGATGCCGACCGGCAGGCCCCGATGGTGCTGAGCGGCCTGAGCACCATCGTCGCGGCAGCCGCCGCCGGGGTCGGCATCGGGCTGGGCCGCGCGCCGCTGATCGACGAAGACCTGGCCAGCGGCCGGCTGGTGCCGCTGATGCCCCAGTTGCGCATGCCCGGCTCGTGGGGCTACGTGATGCGCCTTCAGGCCAACCGGCCGATGGACGCGTCGCTGCCCGCGCTGGTGGAGTTCCTGGCCGAAGAAGGGCGCAGCACTGGCGCATGGCAGGACGGGGCGCCGGTGACCGCCGAGCCGATATCGAGGATGCCGTGAATCTGATACGGAGACCGGCCGGCCTGGGCCTCGCCGCATCGCTGTTTTTCCTGCTGGGGCTGGCGGGCGAGGCGCCGGCGCAGACGCCGGCTCCGGCCGACGCCTTGTCCGACTGGGACGCCCACGGCCGCGCCGAAGGGTTGGCGAGGCCCGATACGCCCTGCCAGGACTTCCTCAAGGCCTTGGGCAAGAAGCCGGACTACGTCGAATACCTGGGGTGCGAGCAGGACGACGATTCCTACATCCAGCCCATGGAGGCCCGCTATCGCGTCAGCGGCGACGTTGCGGCGAAGATGGAAGCCTATCTGGGCCAGGCCTTCGGCATGCCGGCGCTGGAATACGTCTGCTGCGGTTGGGGCAATCGCGGGCCGTTCTTTTGGCGCGACGGGCCCGGCGGCGTCAACTACGAAGTCAGCATGGGCGTTGAAACGTTGCGGATCCCGCGCGACCAGTGGCAGAAGATCCCCAGCTTCAGCGTCCGGGTCGGCGTGATCAGGAAGAGTCCGTAGCAGACCGCAGCCGCACCCAGGCCTAGTCGCTCGTCAATTCCATGCTGCGCGTGACCTCTTCCTGCACGCGTTCCCAGATGGACCGTTTCAGCTCCACGAAACGCGGCGATAACTGCACGTCCGCGCTGCGCGGATGCGGCAGGTCGTTCTGGATGTCCTGCACGATGCGGCCAGGCTTGGATCCCATCACCGCCATGCGGGTGGACAAGGTCAGGGCCTCGTCGATGGAATGCGTGATGAAGACGATCGTCTTGCCGCTTTGCTCGTAGATCGACAGCAACTGCTCCTGCAGCACCTGCCGCGTCATCGCGTCCAGCGCGGCAAACGGCTCGTCGAACAGCATCACGTCGGGGTCGTTGGCCAGCACCCGCGCGATCGACACCCGTTGCTTCATGCCGCCGGACAACGCGTGCGGATACTTGTCGGCCGCTGCTTTCAGGCCCACCATTTCGATGTACTTGCGGGCGATCGGCGCGCGTTCCTGCCGGGACATGCCGCGCATCTTCAAGCCGAATTCCACGTTTTCCTGCACGGTGCGCCACGGGAACAGCGCGTACTGCTGGAACACCATGCCACAGGCGGCGGTCACGTCGGTGACGGTGCGGCCGTTGATGGCGACGGAGCCGGTGTTGGGCGTGATGAAACCCGCCATCAGGTTCAGCAAGGTGGACTTGCCGCAGCCGGACGCGCCCAGCAGCACCAGGAATTCGCCGCGCTTGACCTCCAGGTCGACGCTGTCCAGCACCGGCACGTCGCCATAGGACTTCGAGACGCCTTTCAGCTGGATCATCGTGTCGTTCATCGTTGCCATGCCAGCACCCATCGCTCAAGAAGCCGCAAACACAGATCGGTCACCAGCACGGTGAAACTGATCAGCACCATGCCCAGCACCACGGTGTCGGTCTGGAAGAATTCCTTGCCGTTCATGATCATGAATCCCAGGCCTTCCTTGGACGCCACAAGTTCGGCCGAAATCACACAGGTCCAGGACAGGCCCAGGATGATCTTCATGCCCGACAGGATCTGCGGCAGGCAGCCCGGGAACAGCACTTCGCGCATTACCTGCCAGCGGTTGGCGCCGAGGTTGCGCGCCGCCCGCACCAGCACCGGGTCGATGCTGCGCGACGCCTCCATCACATACAGCAGCGCCGGCACGAACGATCCCATGAACACGATGCTGTACTTTTGCGTTTCGGTGATGCCGAACCACAGCAGCGACAGCGGGATCCAGCTCATGGAAGGCAGCGGACGCAGGAACGAGATGATGGGGTCGAACACCGCGCGGGCCACCTTCGACGTGCCCAGCAGGATGCCCAGCGGAATGGCGACGACGACCGCGGCCAGGAAGCCCACCATCACGCGGCGGGTGGAGGCCAGCACGTTGTAGAACAGGGTGCCCTGGTCGGACATCGACAAGGCCCGCGCCAGGACTTGCGACGGCGCGGGCAGGAAAATGGGGTCGACCGCGCCGGCGCGGCACAGGCCTTCCCACAGCAACAGGAAACCGAGAAGCGAAAACACGCTGATCCAGATCAGCCGTGTTTCCCTGGCAGGCGAACGCGAAGACATAGGCGAACGTCCCGCGCTTACAGCGACGGCGCCGGCAGGTACGAGGCCTGGACCCAGTCCTTGACCTGCGGCGCCTTGTCGATCTGCTTCAACGTCACCAGCATCTCGGCCAGTTGCTGCATGCCCGCGACGAAGTTGCCCGGCTCGACCATCAGCCCCTTCTGGTCCGCGGCGGAATACCACTGCGTCTGCTTGATGACGGCCAGTTGCTCGTCCTTGGACAGGCCGGTCAGCTCCAGCAGCACGCCGGCAGCCTCGTCGGGCTGGCCGGTCAGCATGGCGTTGGCCTGGAAGATGGCGTGCAGGAATTTCTTCACGGCCTCGGGGTTCTCGCGCCCCAGCTTGGCGTGTGTCAGCAGCACGTCCGGCCCGGGGGTGATGGCGTACTGCTTGTAGAGCGAGAACGCGGTGTCGTCCAGCAGCACATGCGTGCCCGGCACGGCCTTGATGCGGTCGAAGGCCGGCGTCCACGCCACCGCCGCGTCGACCTGCCTGCCCTGATAGGCGGACAGCAGGTTGGTGGCGGGAAGATTGATGATGGAGACGTCGCGATCCGGGTTCAGGCCGGCCTGGCGCAGCACGTCCAGCAGCAGCACATGGGCGCTGGACGCATAGGTCACGCCGATCTTCTTGCCCTTCAGGTCTGCCACCGATTTGACGTCTTCGCGCACCAGCACGCCTTCGGCGCGGCCGAAATTGTTGGGCGTGGCGATCACCTGGAACTGGCGCGCGCCGGCGGCCATCAGGGCCAGCGACGACACGACGCCGGTGCCGGCCAGGTCGATGTTGCCCGCCATCACGGCGCTCATGCGGTCGGACGACGTGGCGAAGCTCTGCCACTTGATGTCCAGGCCCTGTTTGGCGAACAGGCCCGTCTTCATGGCGATGTAGGCGGAATAATGGCCCAGCCAGGCCGAGCCGCCATAGGTGTACGAGGCGCTGGCGGCACGGCCGACCATGGGAAAGCCCAGGGCGCTGGCGCCCGCCAAAGCTGCGGTGCGCACCAGCATGGCGCGGCGAGTCATGTTCATATTTTTCCCCTACTGGAATGTAGATTGACCGATAGATGTCATGTCGCCGGCACTCTGGGGTGCGGCAGGCCAGACTGTCACCCGGTAGCCGCCCTGCGGCGTGAATATAAGGAGCGGCGATGGTCAAAATTCGCCGCGCTTAAGCAATCCGCCCGGGCGGCCGGCATTTCATCGGCGGCTTTATTAAGTATTCGCGCTGCTTATATTGCGGCGGCCGCGAACGGGCAGGTTCACACTCGCGGCACTTGTCCTTGGAGCCTTGTCCGTGAAAAGTTTTGACGTGATCGTGATTGGTGCCGGCGTGATCGGCAGTTCGGTAGCCTTCCATCTGGCCGAGCTGGGCGCAAAGCATGTGCTGGTGCTGGACCGGGCCACGATCGGCGCCGGCACGACATCCCAGTCGTCCGGTATCCTGCGCACCCACTATTCCGTGCGCGAGAACGTGGAACTGGCTCAGCGGTCCTGGAACGTGTTTAACAATTTCGCCAGCTACGTGGGCGACGACGAAGCGTCCTGCGGCCTGGTCAAGTGCGGCTATCTGATCAGCGCGGCCGACAACGACAAGCTGGAACCCTTGCGCGGCGCGCTGGCGCAGCAGCGCGCGCAGGGCATCGCGCTGGAACTGCTGAACGCTGCCCAGGCGCGCGAGCTGCTGCCCATCGCCTCGTTCGATGACGCGGCGCTGATCGGCTTCGAGCCCGAGGCCGGCTTTGCCGACGCTTACCTGGTGGCCACCAGCTTTGCGCGCGGGGCGCGCCGGCGCGGCGTGACCATCCGCGAAAACGTCGACGTGCGCAACCTGCTGGTCGAAGGCGGCCGCGTGGTGGGTGTGTCCACCTCCGAAGGCGACTATGCCAGCCCGCTCGTGATCAGCACGCAAAACATCTGGACGTCGGAACTGGCCGTCTGGACCGGCGTGGCGATGCCTGTCGCGCCGGAGCGCCACGCGGTGCTGGCGTTGGAATGCGAGGCCGCGCCCTACACGTATTCGATGCCGGTCTATAAAGACCTGGCGTCCCCCGGCATGCTGTATTGCCGCAGCTACGGCGGCAACCAGATGCTGGTCAGCGAGGGCATCGTGGGCGAGGCCCTGCAAAAGAGCGACGCCGAACAGGGCGATATCCCGCTGGACTACGTGGCGGAAGTGGGCGAGCAGGTGGCCGCGCGCTTCCCGGCCTATGAGACCGCCGGACTGGCGTCGTCCTGGACCGGCGTGTATGACGTGACGCCAGACTGGAACCCGGTGTTGGGCCGCGTGCCCGGCGTGCAGGGGCTGATCGTGGGCTTCGGCTTTTCGGGCCACGGCTTCAAGTTGTCGCCGACGGTGGGCCGCGTGCTGGCGCAGGAGGCGTTGGGGCTGGCGACCGACGTGTCGCTCAAGCCCTACGACATCGGCCGTTTTGAACGCGGCGCGCTGCTGACCGGGAAGTACGGCCTTGGCGCCGTCTCCTGACCGTATGCGTATCGCGCAGGCCGATTGGCAGGGCTTGCCGTCCGAGCCGTGGAAGAACGGCGGCGGCGTCACGCGCACGCTGGCCGTGGATGCGCAGGCGCCGCCGCGTTGGCGCATCAGCATCGCCGACATCGAGCGCGACGGCCCGTACTCGCGGTTTCCGGGCCATGACCGCGTTTCGGTCGTGCTGTCGGGCGAAGGCGTGGTGCTGCAAGGCGGGGGCGAGGGGCTCGTCTTGCTGCCTGGCGTGCCGACGGCCTTTGCCGGCGACGTCGCTTTCCAGTCCCGTTTGCTGGGCGGCCCGGTGCGGGTCTTGAACCTGTTCGTGCTGCGCGGCGCGGCCCAGGCCACCGTGTCCTGTTCCGGCTGGGGGCAAACCGTGCCGCTTGCCTTGGCCGCGGGCTCGCTGGCGCAGGGCGCCGGCGCAGCGCAGGTGTTCGGCTTCACCGTCGAGGGAGGCGGCGGGCCGTTGCGCGAGGGCCGGGCGGATGCCGTGCAGCTGGACCTGCGCGTGGCTGCGCCCCGCATCGCCTGACCTGCCGTTTCCCCGCACCCGGTGGCGGGGCAGTCAATGAATCCTTACTTCAGGAGTGTTCGCATGAAGGTATTAGCCGCGGTCAAGCGCGTCGTCGACTACAACGTCAACGTGCGCGTCAAGGCCGACCAGAGCGGCGTGGACATCGGCAACGTCAAGATGTCGATGAACCCGTTCGATGAAATCGCCGTCGAGGCGGCCGTGCGCTTGAAAGAGCAGGGCGCGGCGGCAGACGTGGTCGCCGTGTCTTGCGGCACGGCGTCGTCGCAGGAAACGCTGCGCACCGCGCTGGCGATCGGGGCCGACCGGGGCGTGCTGGTGCAGACCGACGCGGCGCTGCAGCCGCTGGCCGTGGCCAAGCTGCTGCGCGCCGTCGTGCAGCAGGAGCAGCCCGCGCTGGTGATCCTGGGCAAGCAGGCGATCGACGACGACGCCTGCCAGACCGGGCAGATGCTGGCCGCGTTGCTGGGGTGGCCGCAAGCCACCAATGCCAGCGCCATTGCCATCGACGGCGGCATGGCGCGCGTGACCCGGGAAGTGGACGGCGGCCTGGAAGTGCTGGAACTGGCGCTGCCGGCCATCGTCACCGCCGACCTGCGGCTGAACGAACCGCGCTATGTCACGCTGCCCAACATCATGAAGGCCAAGAAGAAGCCCCTGGACATCCTGACGCCCGAGGCGCTGGGCGTGGATCCGGGTTCGCGCCTGGAAACGCTGCGTGTGGAAGAACCCGCCGCGCGCGCGCCCGGCGTCAAGGTGGCGGACGTGGCGGCGTTGATCGACAAACTCAAGAACGAAGCAAAGGTGATCTGATGACGGTTCTGGTTATTGCCGAACACGACAACCGCGCATTGGCCGGCGCTACGCGCAACGTTGTCGCCGCCGCAGGAAAATTGGGCGTGCCGATCCACGTGCTGGTGGCCGGCGCGGGCGCGCGGGCGGTGGCGGACGCCGCAGCACGCATCGCGGGCGTTGAGAAAGTGCTGCTGGCCGACGCGCCCCATTTGGGCGACGGCCTGGCTGAAAACCTGGCCGCGCAGGCGGTGGCGGGCGCAGGCGGCTATACGCACCTGTTCCTGGCCGCCACCACGCAAGGCAAGAGCGTGGCGCCGCGCGTCGCCGCTTTGCTGGACGTGGCGCAGGTGTCGGACGTGGTCGAGGTGCTGTCGGCCGATACGTTCAAGCGCCCCATCTACGCGGGCAATGCGATCGCAACGGTCAAGAGCGGCTATCCGGTCGTCGTGGCGACGATCCGCCCGACCGCGTTCGACGCGGCACCGGACGAGGGCGGCAGCGTGCAGGTGGACACGGTGCCGGCCGTAGCCGATACCGGCCGGGCGCGTGTCCTCAGCCGCGAGCTTGCGGTGTCGGAACGTCCGGAACTGGGAGGCGCGCGCGTGGTGGTGTCGGGCGGGCGCGGCCTGGGCAGCGCCGAAAACTTCAAGTTGCTGGATCCCTTGGCCGAGAAATTGGGCGGGGCGCTGGGCGCATCGCGCGCGGCAGTGGATGCCGGCTATGCGCCCAATGACTGGCAGGTGGGGCAGACCGGCAAGATCGTGGCGCCGGCGCTGTATGTCGCCGTCGGGATCTCGGGCGCCATCCAGCATCTGGCCGGCATGAAGGATTCCAAGACCATCGTCGCCATCAACAAGGACGGCGACGCGCCGATCTTCGGCGTGGCGGATTACGGGCTGGTCGGCGATCTGTTCGAAGCCGTTCCCGCCTTCACGGCAGGGCTATGACGCAGCCTTGACGCCCCATCGGCGCAACAGCGCATCAGCGCCGCATGCTGCGCCACAACGTGGCGGGCGGCAGCCCCAGGGCCGGGGCGATGTCTTTCTGGATCAGGCGTTCCACCGCCATCAGGATCACGTCCCGCGCCTCGGTGGGCAGCTTGCCCACCTCCTGCTGGCGCGCCGCCAGATACAGCGTGCGCGACAGGCTGGGATCGTCGCTGCGCGCGACGCCCAGGTAGGGCGCCAGCGGCAGGACGCGCAACTGGTCCACGAAGTGGCGCGATTGCCAGATGCACAGCGGCGTGCTGATCGCGAAGCCGATGCCGGCCGTGACCAGGCTGAGCAGCGGATCGGTATTGTCGAATTCAAAGGTGCGCTCGATCATCACGTCGTGCGATTCGAGCAGGCGGTCGATTTCGGCGCCGATGAACGAACGCGCGCTGTAGCGGATGAACTGCGTGCGCTTGCCCAGTTCCTTCAGCGTATCGATCTTGTCCATGTCCATCGTGCGCGGCACGATCAGCACATAGGGTTCGCTGAACAGGCTGATTTTCTTGATGGTGGGCTTGCCGGCCACGGCGCTGGTGGTGACCACCAGGTCCAGCTGCCGGTCTTCCAGCTGCTTGTCCAGCACGGGCGTGATGCCCGACCACAGCCGGATCTGGCGCGATGCGCCGGACAGGCCGTGGATCAGCGTGGGCCCCAACGTGCCCGCGAAGGAATCCACGCAGCCGAAGCGCACGATGTTGCGTTTGGCCCGGCTCAGGTTGCGCACGCTTTCCGTCATGTCGCCCGCCTGGGCCAGCAGGCGCGCGGCGTGGTCGAACAGCAGTTCGCCGGCGGGCGTGGGCCGCGCCGGCCGCGTGCTGCGGTCCAGCAGTTCAGTCGACATCGCGCCTTCCAACTGCTTGATCCGCTGCGATACCGCGGCTTGCGACAGGCCCAGCAAGCGCGCCGCGCCGGAAACGGACGCGGCTTCCACCACCGCCACCCAGGTCAGCAGCAGGCTCCATTCCGGATAGTTTTCCGTCGTGCTGAACGAAAATCGGTTCATCGCCTGAGGTGTCCTGGGCAGAGGGGGGAGGCGGGTCAGCGCTGGCGCGCCGTGGTCTGCCGCAGGGCGGCCTGGACCATGCCTTCGACCACCGGGATGACCTTGCCGGCCAGGTCGGCGCGCCAACCATAGGGGTGGGTTTCGTCCATGTAGGTGGACTGGCACATTTCCAGCTGGATCGCGTGGATGTTGTCGGCCGGCGCGCCATAGTGGCGCGTGATGTAGCCGCCCTTGAAGCGGCCGTTGATGGCCCAGGTGTAGTCGGTGCAGACGTCCAGCTGCTGCTTGACCGCCGCCAGGATGTCCGGGGCGCAAGCGGCGCCGTCGGACGTGCCGATGTTCAGGTCGGGCAGCTTGCCCTCGAACAGGCGCGGCAGCACGCTGGCGATGGAATGCGCTTCCCACAGCAGCACTGTGCCGTGCTCGGCCTTGATGCGGTCCAGCTCTTCGCGCAGCTTGGCGTGATACGGCTGCCAATAGGTTTGCAGGCGATGCGCGCGTTCGGCGTCCGTCAGCACGGCGTCGTTCTGGTAGAGCGCGTCGCCGCGGAACGTCTGGGCCGGGCACAGGCCGGTCTTGGTCTGGCCGGGGTAAAGGCTTTCATCGTTGGGCGGGCGGTTCAGGTCCACCACATAGCGCGAATAGCGCGCGCCGATCACGGACGCGCCCAGCGCCTGGGCGAATTGGTACAGCGTGTCCAGATGCCAGTCGGTGTCGCCGGACTGAAGGCCCAGCGGCGTCATCTGCGCGCGCTGCGTGTCGGGGATCTGGCTGCCCAAATGGGGGATGGAGATCAGCAGCGGGGCGGTGCCGCGGCTGAAGTGATAGATGTCGCTCAAGGGAAAACTCCGGGTAACAAAAACGGTGCGCTGCGGGATTAGGCGCAGTAGACGGGCATGGGTATCGCTTGCATGCTAGGCAGCGCGGCCCGTCCTGGCAATTGCATCAGTTTAATGGATGTTGATGATCAGGCTGGGTGATGCAAAGGGCCGTGGGCAATTCGGTGAAATCCCGGCCAGGTCGCATAGCACGTGTCCGAGCCCTCGGTGTTTTCCCGAGGAAGCGGCTTTTTTCTTGTGTCAGTACTAACCACTAGCCGGCGCCGCATGCCCCCGTGCAGAGCGCCCGGTAAAACCCTTGCGTATAACCCTGAGGAATAGCCCAAGCACTTCAAGGACTTTGACGCCATGGTGTCCCGCTTCTAGTCTGCAGTCACGCCGTACCTCCGACTGCAAATTTCGAATGCCGCCAGCGCGCGGCGCACAAGGGAAGTCATGAAACGTCCTGTACACCTCGCCCTGACGGCCGCGCTCCTGGTGGCCTGTAGCACCGGCCTGGCAACGCCGGCGCAAGCGCAAGAGCGCCCCGTGCTGCGCGTCAGTTCCGGCGCCGCGGACAACGCCACGCTCGACCCCCACCGCGCGACCTCCACCGCGGACAAGGGCGTGGCCGCGCAGATGTTCGATGCGCTGGTGCAGTTTCCGGCCGGCAGCGCGGATCCCAAGGCGTTGGAGCCGGACCTGGCCGAACGCTGGGAAGCGTCCGCCGACAGCAAGGTGTGGACGTTCCACCTGCGCCACGGCGTCCAGTTCCATGGCGGCTACGGCGAGTTGAAAGCTGAAGACGTGGTCTATTCCATCCAGCGCGCGGGCGACCCCAACCGGTCCAGCTTCGCGGCCGCCTTCGCCATCATCGACAAGGTCGACGCGCTGGACGACTACACCGTGCGCTTCACGCTGAAGTACCCCGACGCGACCTTCCTGGGCCGCGTCTCGAACTATCACGGCGGCAACATCGTCAGCAAGAAGGCCGCCGAGAAGCTGGGCGACAAGTTCGGCGCCGCACCCATCGGCACCGGCCCATTCGCCTTCGGCGAACACGTGACGCAGCAGTATGTGAAGCTGGTGGCCAACGACGCGTACTTCCGCGGCAAGCCCAAGCTGGGCGGCATCCTCTACCGCATGATCCCGTCGGACAGCGCGCGCGAACTGGCCTTCACGTCGAACGAGATCGACGTGATGCAGGGCAAGCGCGAACAGCGGTGGGTTGAACGGTCGGCCAAGCGCGGCATGAAGGTCGATATCTTCGAACCGGCCGAATTCCGCACGCTGCATCTGAACCGCAACGTCAAGCCGCTGGACAACCTGAAGGTGCGCCAGGCGGTCGCCGCCGCGATCAACGTCGACGAGATCGTGCGCTATGCGGGCAAGGACGTGGCCGACAAGGGCTGCTCGGTGGTGCCCAACGGCTACCTGGGCCAGGACTGCAGCGCGGGCGCCTACGCCTACGACGTGGAGCGCGCCAAGAAGCTGCTGGCCGAAGCGGGGTATCCCAACGGCGTCGAGATCAAGTCCGTCGTGTCGAACATCTCGGCGCAGCAGCCCATCATGGAAATCGTGCAGGCGCAGCTGGCCAAGGCCGGCATCAAGCTCAATATGGAAGTGGTGGACCACGCCACCTACCAGGCCAAGAGCCGCCAGGACCAGAGCGGGCTGGTGTTCTACGGCGCGGCGCGGTTCCCCAACGCCGACACCTACCTGACCGAGTTCTACGACTCGGCCGCCGCCATCGGCGCGCCCGGCGCGATGTCGAATTTCTCGCATTGCTCGGTGGCCGACGACGCGATCCGGCAGGCTCGGGTGGAACCGAATGCGCAGAAGCAGCTGGCCTTGTGGAAGGACGCGCAGGTGAAGATCCATGACGACGTCTGCGCGGTTCCGTTGTTCGGCCTGAAGCAGGTGTGGGCGCGGGGCGACCGCGTGAATTATGGCTACGCCTTGAAGGGCGCGCTGAACCTGCAGCCGCCCGTCACCGAACTGACGACGGTGACCGCGCCCTGATCCGCGCCCCGGCCGTCACTGCCCCTTGAGCACTTCGCGGGAGACCTGCGCGGCCACGTCGCGGGCTTCTTCGACAAACGCCTCGACCAGCGCCGCGTTGCGCGACGTGTGCACGCGGCACAACTGGAAGTGGAACAGCAGCTCCGGATCAAACCGCCGCAACACCATGCGGCTATGCAACCCTTCGGCGAACAACGGATGAATCAAGGAAACCCCCAGCCCCGCCGCGACGAACTCGCAGGCCGTCGGCGCCGTGTTGGTGTCCAGCACCACGTTCAGTCGGGCGCCGGCCTGGCCGAACGCCTGGCGCACCAATTCGTGCGTCTGGCTGTCTGCGCCGAAGGACACGAACGGCAAGCCGCTCAGATCGTGCGGCCGCACCACGCGCTTGCGCGTCAGTTCGTGGTTCGGCGGCATGGCGCAGAACAACGGGTACTGGAACAGCGGCTCGCGGTCGATGTAGGGGTTGTCGACGCGGCTGCCCACCAGCGCCACGTCGATGTGGCGGGTGGCCAGCCAGTCCGCCAGGAACAGCGACCCGCGGCTTTGGATCGACACGCGCACATCGGGATGCCGCTTCAGGAACTGCATGGTCACGCGGCGGATGAACGGGCCGGCCAGCGCGGGCAGTACGCCCACGTTCAGCGTGCGCTGTTCGTCGCGGCGGATCGAATCGACCGCTTGCTCGACTTGGCGCAGACCATTGAAGACGCGGTCGATCTCTTCGTACAGCCGCATGCCTTGGTTGGTCAGCGCCAGCTTGCCGCGCACGCGGTCAAACAGCGCCAGGCCCGTCTCGGCTTCCAGATGCGACAGCAGCTTGCTGACCGCGGGCTGCGACACGCCCAGCGCGACGGCCGCCTGGCTGGCGGTGCCGTGTTCGACGACGGCCTTGAACGCCTCGATCTGCCGCAAGTTCAACGTCTGATTCATGCCATAACCTGTTTTGATGGAAACCCGTTTTCCTGTCGCAAAGGTTATAGCGCCGGATTCGCCCGCACAAGAAGGAATCGCCATGCGCCAGGACTTTGACGTCATCGTGGCGGGCGCCGGGATGGTTGGCGCCGCGATCGCCTACGGGTTGGCGGGGCAGGGGCGGCGCGTGCTGATGCTGGACGGCGCCGATACCGATTTCCGCGCGGCCAAGGCCAATTTCGGGCTGGTCTGGCTGCAAGGCAAGGGACACGGCCATCCCGCCTATCAGCGCCTGTCGCATCTGGCGGTGCAGGCCTGGCCGGACTTCGCGGCCGCCCTGGAAGCCGACAGCGGCATGACGCTGGCTTACGAACGCCGCGGCGGACTGCATTTCTGCCTGAGCGACGCCGATCTCTCCGCCCGCGCGGCGCGCCTGGCCGCCTGGCACGCGCAAGCGCCGGAACTGGCGCCCTGTACGCAGTTGCTGGAGCGCGGCGAACTGCTGCGCCGTTTCCCGACGATGCGCCTGGGGGCGGATGTGGCGGGGGCGAGCGTCGGCGGCATGGACGGGCACGTCAACCCGTTGCGGCTGCTGGCCGCGCTGCAAGCCGCGTTCTTGACGCGCGGCGGAACCCTGCTTAACCGGCATGCCGTCACCGCCATCGACGCCTTGGCCGGCGGCGGTTTCACCGTGCGGGCGGGCAGCTTCCAGGCGCGCGGCGAACGCGTGGTGATCGCCGCGGGCCTGGGCTCGGCCGCCCTGGGAGCGATGGTCGGGCTGGACGTGCCGCTGCGGCCCCAGCGCGGCCAGATTTTGGTCACCGAACGGCTGGCGCCCCTGCTGCCGGTCCCGGCCAGCGGCATCCGCCAGACTGCCGAAGGCACCGTCATGGTCGGCCTGACGCAGGAAGAAGTCGGATACGACCTGGGCACCACCTCGGCCGCCGCGGTGCGCATGACGCGCAACGCGCTGCGCATCCTGCCCGATCTGGCGCACGCCAGGCTGGTGCGGCACTGGTCCTGCCTGCGGATCATGACGCCCGACGGCTGCCCCGTTTACGCAAGTTCTCCTCTTCACCCCGGCGCGGACATCGCGCTGTGCCATTCGGGCGTGACGCTGGCCTCATTCCATGCCGGGCCCTATGCCCGCGCATTGGCCGGCGGCGCGCCGCTCGACACCTTGGATGCCTTTCACCATGAGCGTTTCAATGTTCAGAAAGCTGCATGAGTCCGGCGCGCCAGCGCTGACACTCACGATAGACGGCCAGCCCGTCGCCGCCGAGCCCGGCGAAACCGTGGCGGCCGTGCTGCTGCGCCAGCAGACGGCGGCCACCCGGACCACTCCCGTGCATGACAGTCCGCGCGCGCCGTTTTGCATGATGGGCGTGTGCTTCGACTGCCTGGCCATCGTCGATGGCGTGGCGTCCACCCAGACCTGTCTGGTCACGGTGCGCGACGGCATGCGCGTGGAACGCCAGTTCGGCCGCCGGAGCGTCCTGCCATGAAGCGAGAATTCGACGTAGTGGTGATCGGCGCGGGCCCCGCCGGCATGAGCGCGGCCATCGGCCTGCGCGGCCAGGGCCTGTCGGTGCTGGTGGTGGACGAGCAGCCCGCGCCCGGCGGCCAGATCTGGCGGGCGGTCGAGGCCGTGGCCGATACCCCGGCGGGCCAGCTGCTGGGCAGCGAGTACCGCGCCGGCGCGGCGCTGGCGCGCGCATTCCGCGACAGCGGCGCAACCTATCAGCCGCAGACGCAGGTCTGGCAGATCGAGCCTGGCTGGCATGTGTACATGACGCAGGCCGGGCAAGCCGAAGCGGTACGCGCCGATCGCATCGTGCTGGCGCTGGGCGCGCAGGAGCGGCCTGCGCCGTTTCCGGGCTGGACCCTGCCGGGCGTCTTGACGGTGGGGGCGGCGCAGATCCTGTTGAAGACGTCGCGCCAGGTGCCGGCGGAACCGGTGTGGGTGGCGGGCAGCGGGCCGTTGCCGCTGCTCTACATGGCGCAGCTGCTGCGCGCGGGCGGCAAGGTCGCCGGGTGGCTCGACACCTCTCCGCCGGGCGGATGGCGCCGGGCGCTGCCCTGGGCCGGCGCGGCGCTGGCGGGGCGGGCTGATATCGCCAAGGGCTTGGCGTGGCTGCGCGAGATCAAGGCCGCGGGCGTCAAGCGCGTGCGCGGCGTCACCGCGGTGCGGGCGTTGGGCGAAGGACGCTTGCAGGAAGTGCAATACACCGATGCGGATGGCAAGACGGCGCGTGCGCCGGCCAGCGTGCTGCTTTCGCACGAAGGCGTGGTGCCGTCCATCCACATGACCCGCGCGCTGGAGTGCGACCATTCCTGGAACGCGCAGCAGTTCTGCCTGGTCCCGGATCTGGACGAATGGGGCCAGACCAGCCGCCCCGGCGTCTACGTCGCGGGCGACGGGGCAGGCATCGGCGGCGCGCAAGCCGCTTGCGTGCGAGGCGAGCTTGCCGCGATCGGCGTGGCCAGGGATGCCGGCCGGCTGACGCCGCAGGCCGCGGCGGCAAAGGCCGCGCCGTTGCGCGATAAGCTGGCGTCGCTGCTGCGCCTGCGTCCGATGCTGGACGCCATGTATCCGCCAAGGCCCGCCATTTTTTCGCCGCCCGACGACACCATCGTCTGCCGCTGCGAAGAGCTGACGGCGGGCGATATTCGCAAGGCCGCGGCCATCGGCCAGCCCGGCCCCAATCAGATCAAGTCGTACACGCGCGCCGGCATGGGCCCGTGCCAGGGCCGCCAGTGCGGCTACACGATCGCGCACATCATCGCGGCCGAACAGAACCGGCCGGTGGCGGAAGTGGGGTTCTACCGTATCCGTCCGCCGCTCAAGCCCTTGACGCTGGGCGAACTGGCGTCGCTGGACATCGAGGAAAAGCAGCCATGAGCGCGCGCACTTGCGATGTGATCGTGATCGGCGGCGGCCTGCACGGCCTGTCGGCCGCATTGCAGATGGCGCGCCAAGGCAAGCGGGTGGTGGTGATCGAACGCCATTGGGTCGGCCGGCACGCCTCGGGCGCCACGGCGGCCGGCGTGCGCACGCTGAACCGCGACCTGGGCGAACTGGACCTGTCACTGGAGGCGATGGACATGTGGCATGACATGACGTCGCTGGTCGGGGACGACTGCGGCTTTCACGCCAACGGGCAGATCTGCGTGGCCGAAACGCCCGCGGCGCTGGCCGCCCTGGAAGCCCGCGTCGGCGGCTTGCGCGCCAGCGGCTACACGCACGAGGAACTGATCGGGCCCGACGAGTTGCGGCGGCTGCTGCCCGAACTCAGCCACCATTGCCTGGGCGCGTCGATCGCGCGGCGCGACGGTGCTGCCGATCCGCACCGCGCATTGCGCGCGTTCCGCCACAGCGCCGAAGCCGCCGGCGTGACGATCATCGAACACTGCGGCGTGACGGGCCTGGCGCGCGCCGGCCAGGATTGGTGCGCGCAGACCGACGCCGGCGCCTGGACCGCGCCGTATGTGGTCAACGCGGCCGGCGCCTGGTCGGCCCGCATCGCGGCCATGGTGGGCGACGACATCCCGCTGGCGACCAAGTCGTCCATGATGATGGTCAGCGAACGCTTGCGCCCCTTCATCAAACCCGTGGTGGCCATCATGGGCCGATCGCTGTCGTTCAAGCAATCCGACCAGGGCACGCTGGTGATCGGCGGTGGCCTGCAAGGCATTCCCGACCTGGACCGCGAGACGTCCACGGCGCGGATGCAGGTGCTGGCCAAGGGCGCGCATGCCGCCACCGACCTGTTCCCGGCTGTGCGCGATATCCGCATCGTGCGCGTGTGGGCGGGCCTGGAGGCGAAAACGGACGACATGCTGCCCATCGTCGGCCCGTCGCCCAACGCGCCGGGCGTGTTCCATGCCTTCGGTTTTTCGGGGCACGGCTTCGAGCTGGTGCCGGTGGTCGGCGCCGCGCTGACCGACCTGGTGGTCAGCGGGCAGACCCGCCGCGCCATCGGCAACCTGCAAGCCCGGCGCCTGATGCGGGCGAAGGGCGCCGCGCCGGAGCAATCATCATGATGCGCTACGCTATCAAGCGGCTGCTGCTGGCCATCCCGACGCTGTTGGCCATGCTGACGGCCGTCTTCATCCTGGTGCGGCTGGTGCCGGGGGATCCTGCCGCGGTGATGCTGGGCGATCAGGCCAGCGCCGAAGCCCTGGCCGCGCTGCGCTTGCGCCTGGGGCTGGACCTGCCCACGCATGTGCAGTACCTGCGCTTTCTGGGCGATATGCTGACGGGCAACTTCGGCGTGTCCATGGCCAGCGGCCGTACCGTGCTGCAAGAGGTGTCGCTGGTGTTGCCCTGGACGCTGCAGCTGACGGCGGCGGCCATCGTCATCGGCGTGGCGTTCGGCCTGCCGATGGGCATCTGGGCCGCGCTGCGCCGCAACGCCTGGCCGGATTACCTGGGCCGCCTGCTGTCCCTGACCGGGCTCTCCTTTCCCGCCTTCGTGTCCGCGATCCTGATGCTGCTGGTGTTCGCCATCCAGCTGCGCTGGTTCCCGGTCATCGGCGCCGTCGGCTCGGGCGACTGGGCCACGCAATTGCGCGGCCTGGCGCTGCCCGCCTTCAACCTGGGGCTGATCATGATGGCCTACGTGATGCGCGTCACGCGCTCATCCATGCTGGGCGTCATGGGCGAAGACTACGTGCGCACTGCGCGGGCCAAGGGCGTGCGCCCGATGCGGCTGATCCTGCGCCACGGGTTGCGCAATGCGCTGATTCCCATCGTGACCGTGGTGGGCCTGTACTTCGGAACGCTCATCGGCAACTCGGTGCTGACCGAGATCGTGTTCAACCGGCCGGGCCTGGGCAAGCTGATCCTGGGCGCGCTCAACAGCCGCGATTACACGCTGCTGCAAGGGCTGATGGTGGTGTTCGCGTCGTGTGTGATCGTCGTCAATCTGCTGACCGACCTGGTGTACGGGCTGGTCGATCCCAGGGTGAAATACAAATGAGCGCTGTCGCCGCTATCCCCTCGTCGCGTCCCAATGCCCTGTGGCAGGCATTGTCCAAGAACCGCTTGTCGTGGATCGGCATCGGCCTGCTGCTGCTGATCGTGCTGGCCGCCGTGTTCGCACCGTGGCTGGCGCCCCACGATCCCTTGCAGCAGAACATCGCCTACCGGCTGGAGCCGCCGTCGGCGGAGTTCTGGCTGGGCACCGACAGCTACGGGCGCGACGTGCTGTCGCGGTTGATCTACGGCGCCCGCGTATCGCTGCTGGTGGGCTTTGTCGCCATCCTGATCGCCATGTGCATCGGTTCGGCGCTGGGCATCCTGGCGGGCTATCTGGGCGGCCTGGTCGATCAGCTGATCATGGGCCTGGTCGACGTCCTGCTGTCCTTTCCCACCTTGCTGCTGGGTCTGATGGTGGCCGCCATGCTGGGCGCCAGCCTGGAAAACCTGATCATCGCCATCGCCATCACCGAAATCGCGCCGTTCGTGCGGGTGGCGCGCGCGCCCACCATCGCCTTGAAGCAGCGCGATTTCGTCGAGGCGGGCAGGGCGCTGGGCTACGGGCCGATACGGTTGATGGGCGTGCACATCCTGCCCAACATGGTGTCGGACGTGGTGGTGCTGGGCTCGCTGTGGATGGCCTCGGCCATCCGCACCGAAGCGTCGCTGAGCTTTATCGGCCTGGGAGTGCCCCCGCCCGCGGCCACGTGGGGCAGCATGATCCGCGAGGGCTTCGAGAACATCCTGGACGCCTGGTGGCTGACGGTGTTTCCCAGTGTCGCGATCCTGTTGACCGTCCTGGCGCTGAATCTGCTGGGCGACGCCCTGCGCGATGCCATTGATCCCAAGCTGCGTTCGGAGCGTTCATGAATCCCCAGACGAACGGCCTGTCCGATTCCCACGTGCCGGTGCTGGAGCTGCGCGACCTGCGTACCGAGTTCCGCGTAGGCGGCGCCTGGCATGCTGCGGTACGCGACGTGTCGCTGCAAGTCGCGCGCAACGAAACACTGGCGATCGTCGGCGAATCCGGCAGCGGCAAGAGCGTGACGGCCTTGTCGGTGCTGCGCCTGTTGCCGGAAGCCGGCGCCCGCCACGGCGGCGGCCAGATCCTGCTGGATGGCGCCGACCTGTCGACGCTGTCCGAAAAGCAGATGATGAAACTGCGGGGCGAGTCCATCGCGATGATCTTCCAGGAGCCGATGACGTCGCTGAACCCCACGATGACGGTGGGCGACCAGATCGCCGAGGCCATCCGCCAGCATCGCCGGCTGCCGTGGGCAGAGGCGCGCCGGCTGGCGCTGGCCGTGCTGGAAGAAGTGAAGATCCCGGCCGCCGCCAAGCGTTTCGGCGACTATCCGCACCAATTCTCCGGCGGCATGCGCCAGCGCGTCATGATCGCGATGGCCTTGGCGTGCAAGCCCCGGGTGCTGTTGGCCGACGAGCCGACCACCGCGCTGGACGTCACGATCCAGGCGCAGATCCTCACGCTGCTGTCCGACCTGAAGGCCGCGCACGGCATGGCGGTGCTGTTCATCACGCACAACCTGGGCGTGGTGGCGCAGATCGCCGACCGCGTCGCGGTGATGTATGCAGGAGAGGTCGTTGAGACCGCCGACGTGCAGACGCTTTTCGCCAGGCCCACGCACCCTTACACCGAGGCGCTGCTTCGGGCGATGCCGCGGGTGGACGCCGACAGCGCGGTGCTGGAATCCATTCCCGGCGGGGTGCCCGCCATCACCGCGATGCCGAAAGGCTGTGCGTTCGCGCCGCGCTGCCGGCTGAAGGAGGCGCGCTGCGAAACCGAGCGGCCTGCGCTGACCCGTATCGGCGCGTCTCACCAGGTGCGCTGCGTGGTGCGCGCCGAACCGCATGGGGGCAAGGCATGAGCGATCTTCTGCAGGTGCGCAACCTGGTCAAGCGCTTCGAGATCGGAGGCGGTTGGCTGGGGGGCGAAAAACAAGTGGTGCGGGCGGTCAACGACGTGTCGTTCAGCGTTGCGCGGGGACAGTCGCTGGGGCTGGTGGGGGAGTCCGGCTGCGGAAAATCCACCGTGGCGCGCACACTGCTGCGGCTGATCGAGCCGGACGAGGGCAGCATCCTCTTCGACGGGGTGGACGTCCGGCAGGCCGGCGCCTCCGCCATGCGCGCACTGCGCCGGCGCATTCAGATCGTGTTCCAGGATCCGTATGCGTCGCTTAACCCGCGGCGCACCGTGCGCCAGGCGCTGTCGGAACCGCTGTTCGTCCACAAGCTGGGCGATGCAAGGCAGATCGCCGCCAAGGTGGATCAGGCCATCGGCGAAGTGGGGTTGCCGGTTTCGGCGCTGGACCGCTATCCGCATGAATTCTCGGGCGGCCAGCGCCAGCGCATCGGCATCGCCCGCGCGCTGGTGCTGGACCCCGAACTGATCGTGGCCGACGAGCCGGTCTCGGCGCTGGACGTATCGGTCCAGGCGCAGATCCTGCAACTGCTGGAACGCCTGAAGCGCGACCGCGGCCTGTCGTTCGTGTTCGTCTCGCACGACCTGGGCGTGGTGCGCCATTTCTGCGACACGGTCAGCGTGATGTACCTGGGCCGCATCATCGAGCACGGGCCCACCGCGCAGGTGCTGGACCGCCCATTGCATCCGTACAGCCGGGTCTTGCGGGATTCGTCGCCCGTGCCGGATCCGGCGGCGCGCATCCGCTTGCTCAAGATCGAAGGCGAAATCCCCGCTCCCACGCATTTGCCGCCGGGGTGCACGTTTCATCCGCGCTGCGCGCGGGTCCAGGCGGACTGCGCCCAGCGGGTGCCAGTGTTGGAATCGATGGGCGGGGGGCGGTCGGCGGCCTGTTTCCATCCGCTGGTCGAAGCGGCCGCGGTGACAGTCTAGGCGCGGGGCCTGGGCCGCGCGCCGGCGTCAGCCCGCGATGCTGCGGTTGCTGCTGTCGCGCACGACCAGATGGGGCGGCAGCCGCACGCTGTCCGGCTGGCCGCCGGCCAGCTTCTGCAGCAGCAGCGCAAGGCCCAGCCGGCCCATCTCGTGCATGGGCGAATGGATCGTGGTCAGGCCGATGGGCAGCGCGCCCGCAAGCGGCGTGTCGTTGTAGCCCACGATGGCGACGTCGCGGCCGGCTTCCAGGCCCTGGTCGCGGGCGGCGCCCATGACGCCGACGGCCAGGAAGTCGTTGACGGCGAAGATCGCGGTGGGGCGGTCGGCGGGCGACAGCAGCCTGGCCCCGATGTCGCGGCCGGCGTCCGTGTCGAACGGGCTTTCGATGCGCCAGTGCGCCGGCACGTCCAAGCCGTGCTGCGCGCAGTACGCGAAGAAGCCCTCGGAGCGGTCGCGGCCGGTGCTGGCGAACGATTCGCCCACCATCACGGCGATGCGCCGGTGGCCCATGTCCAACAGGTGCTTGGCCGCCAGCCGGCCGCCTTCCCGGTCGTCGCAGGTGACCGCGCAATGGTGGTCGGCATGGCGGCTGACCAGCACGAAAGGCACGTCGCGCCGCGCCAGTTCGGCCAGCAGCGGATTGGGCGTCGCATTCTCGGGCGCGCTGTGCGCATCGCCCAGGATCAGGCCGTCCACGCGGCGCGCCAGCGCCATGTCGATCAACTTGCGTTGCTTGTCGGGCTCGTCCTGCGTGTTGGATACGAAAGTCAGGTAGCCGTGCTCGGCGGCGGCCTCGTCGATGCCTTCGTAGATGGTGGCCAGCACCATGTCCGACAGCCGGGGCACCAGCACGCCGATCGTGCGGCTGCGCCGCGTCTTCAGGCTGGCCGCGTGGGGGTTGGTTTGGTATTGCAATTCGGCGGCAAGCGCCCGGATGCGTTTCACCGTGTCCGGGGCCGCTGCGCCGCGCGCATCGTCTTCGGATCCGTTCAAGACCCGGGACACGGTTGAAACGTTCAACCCGAGCTCCCGCGCCAGGCTTTGCAGCGTGACAGGGCGCGTTCTATTCATGGGGCTGGAGGATACACGCGGAAATAGCGCAGCAGGGCGTATCCCGGCAACCTAGGGTTTTCACTGAATCGATTTTTGGAATCAGACCCCTTAGCATTGCGCAACCCAAACGTTTGGGTAAACCGACTGGATCGAATCGCAATGACACCTGAAAGCCAGAATTCCCGGTTCCGGTACCGGATCTTCACCATGGTCGTGCTGCTGGCGCTGATCAACTACATCGACCGCGGCGCCATGTCCTACGCGGCCGCGCACATCACCGGCGAGTACGGCCTGGACCGTGGCGCATGGGGCTCCGTGCTGGGCTACTTCGGCTACGGCTACATGGTCGGCGCGCTGTTCGGCGGCATGCTTGCCGACCGCTACGGCCCGCGCAAAGTCTGGATCGTGGCGGGCGTGGCCTGGTCCGTGTTCGAAATCGCCACCGCCTGGGCGGGGGATTTCGGCCTGGCCTTCCTGGGCGGTTCGGCGCTGGCGGGCTTCGCCACCATCCGCATCCTGTTCGGCGCGGCCGAAGGCCCGGCGTATTCGATCATCAACAAGACCATCGCCAACTGGGCGACCACCCGCGAACGCGGTTTTGTCGTGGGGTTCGGCCTGCTCAGCACGCCGCTGGGCGCCTTGTTGACGGCGCCCGTCGCCGTGGGCCTGCTGACGCTGACCGACAGCTGGCGCGCCATGTTCTTCATCTTGGGCGGCGCGGGGCTGCTGGTGCTGGTGTTCTTCATGCGCATCTTCACTGACCGTCCGGAAACCAACCCGCGCGTGACGCCGGAGGAACTGGCCGAAATCCAGGCCTCGCGCGCCCAGTCGGCCACCGGCGCACAGGCGGCGGATGCGCCCGTGCTGCCGTGGTGGAGCTTCTTCCGCAGCAAGACGCTGTTGCTGAACACGCTGGGCTATTTCGCGTTCATGTACGTGAACTTCCTGCTGTTGACCTGGACGCCCAAGTACCTGCAGGACAACTTCGGCTACAGCCTGTCGTCCCTCTGGTACATGGGCATGATCCCGTGGACCGGCGCGTGCGTCACCGTGCTGCTGGGTGGCCGCATTTCAGACCTGCTGTTCAAGCGCACCGGCAGTCTGAAGATCGCCCGCAGCTGGTTCGCCGCCGCCTGCCTGCTGGCCACCACCTTGTGCTTCCTGCTGGTCTCGCAGGCGCAGTCGGTATTCGCCGTCATCGCCCTGATGACCTTGGCCAATGCGCTGAACGCCTTGCCCAACTCGGTCTACTGGGCGGTCGTGATCGACACCGCGCCGTCCAACCGCGTCGGCACCTTCAGCGGCCTGATGCACTTCTTCGCCAACATCGCCTCCATCCTGGCCCCGACCCTGACGGGCTATCTGACGGTGCGCCACGGCTACTCGGTGATGTTCATCGCCGCGTCGGTCGCGACAGCCGTCGGCATGGTCGCCATGCTTCAGGTGCGCCCGGGCGTGGGCCCGCGCATGCCCGCCAATCAGGCCTTGCCTTCCGGAGCCGCCAAATGACCCGACCCCACTCGTCCTTGCCGTCGCTTGCCGTCGAACCCGGGTTCTTCCGCGGTCGCCGCATCGCCGACCTGCAGCAGGCCATGGCCAGCGGCAGCCTGACCGCCCAGGATCTGGTGCGCCACGCGGGCGCCGCCATCGAACGGCTGAACCCGCAGTTGAACGCCTTCGTCCATGTGGACATCGCCGCCGCGCTGGCCACCGCCTGCGAACGCGACGCCGAACGGGCCGGCGGCAAGGTGAGGGGGCCGCTGCACGGCATCCCCGTCGCTATCAAAGACAACGTCGATACGGCCGACATGCCGACGACGGTCGGCGCCGCCCACTTCCTGGGTCGCCAGCCGCTGGCCGACGCGCGTTGCGTGGCGCTGCTGCGCGAGGCCGGGGCCATCGTCGTGGGCAAGACGCTGACGCACGAGTTCGCATACGGCCCCACCGGCGACCGCAGCGTGCAGGGCGCGGCGCGCAACCCCTGGCGCACGAGCCAGATGACGGGCGGTTCCAGTGCGGGCAGTGCCGCCGCTGTTGCCTCCGGCATGGTGCCGGTGGCGCTGGGCACGGACACCGGCGGCTCCGTGCGCGTGCCGTCCGCGTTGTGCGGCCTGGTCGGCTTCAAGCCTACGCACGGCCGTGTCTCCGATGCCGGCGTGTTTCCGCTGGCGCCCACGCTGGAAGATCCCGGCGTGCTGGCCAGCTGCGTGGAAGACGCGCAAGTCTTCATGCAGGCATTGACCGGCGGCGCGATGGCGCCCCAGGCGGCGCCCGCTGCGGCTGCTGCGGCCGGCCTGCGGATGGGCTGGGTCGCCAACGCTCCCTTCGCGATCGATGACGCGGCGGTCACGGCGTGCGCGCGCGCCGCGGCGGAACGCTTTGCCGGCGGCGCGGTGCCGCCGGCGCCCGAGGTCACGCGGCACGCGCGCGCCTTGCAAAGCGCGCTGGGCGCCATCCAGCGCGCCGAAGCCTATGAAGTCCACGCGGAGCGCGTCGAATCCGAACCCGGAAAATTCGACCCCGAAGTGCTGGAACGCCTGCGGGCCTCGCGCCCCGTGCAAGGGTGGGAGTACGTGCGGGCCATCAAGGAACGGGCGCGCCTGCAAGCCGAATTCGCGCGGTTGTTCCAGGACGTGGATGTGCTGGCGCTGCCCGCCGTCGCCATCACGGCGCCCGCGTTGCAGCAACGCACCGTGGCGGGGCCGGGCAGCGCCGGCGTGCGCGAAACCCTGCTTGGCCTGACCAATCCGTGGAACGTGTTGGGGTTGCCCGCCATCAGCCTGCCCGTAGGCTGGGTGGACGGCATGCCGGTGGGCTTGCAGCTGGTGGCCGCGGCCGGCACCGACGAGGCCCTGCTGGCGCTGGCCGCCAGCCGCTGGCAAGCGCCGCAAGCGGACTGACGTGACAGGCCTGCCGGCGCCGCGTCGCGTGCGCGGGCAGGTCCCGCATGCTGCGCCGCGGCATGCCGCGGTGGAATGGCGGCGGTAGTTTTTTTCGTTTGCGGCGTTTCCGGGCGGCTCCCAGAATGGCTTGGCGACGCGGGCTTGCCGGCCTGCGCCGACATCCAATAAAAATGAGGAGACGTTGTATGCAGGGCATCACCCGCAATCCGTTGTTCGTGGCCGTCTTGGGCGCATCGGCGCTGTTCGTCGCCTTGCCGGCCAAGGCGGTGTCGCCGCCACCCGCGCAAGGGCAGAACGGCATGGTCGCCAGCGCCCACAAGCTGGCCAGCCAGATCGGCGTGGACGTGCTGAAGCAGGGCGGCAATGCGGTGGACGCCGCCGTCGCCGTGGGCTATGCCCTGGCCGTGACGTTGCCGCAGGCGGGCAACCTGGGCGGAGGCGGCTTCCTGGTGATCCGCATGGCCGACGGCCGCGAGACCATGGTCGACTTCCGCGAGGCCGCGCCCCTGGCCGCCACCGCCGACATGTACCTGGATGCGGACGGCAAGGTGCGCCGTGAAGCCGTGTCGCGGTCCTGGCTGGGCGCGGCGGTGCCGGGCACCGTGGCGGGGTTGGAGTACGCGCGCGGTCACTACGGGACCATGCCCAGCAAGCCGCTCGTGATGCCCGCCGTGGCGCTGGCCCGCGACGGCTACGCGCTGACCCAATGGGACGACGTGGTGGCCCACGCCGACCTCTTGACCACCTTCGCCAAAACCGACGCCTATGTCGGCAAGTATTTCCTGAACGGCGGCCGGCCCTACCGCGCCGGCGAAACGTTCCGCCAGCCGGCGCTGGCCAAGACCTTGCAGACCATCGCGGACAACGGGCCGCAGGCGTTCTACCAAGGGTGGATCGCGGACGAGACCGTGCGGGCCAGCAAGGCGGGCGGCGGCATTTTCGCACCCGAGGACTTCGCCCAGTACAAGGCCCTGACCTACAAGCCGATCCACTGCAACTATCGGGGCTACGAATTGGTGTCGGCCGCGCCGCCCAGTTCAGGCGGGATTTCCTTGTGCGAAAGCCTGAACGTGCTGGAAAACGTGTCGCTCAAAGACATGGGCCTGCGCTCCGCCGCCAGCACGCACCTGTACATCGAAACGCTGCGCCGCGCCTTCGCGGACCGCAACATTGAACTGGGCGATCCGCGCTTCGTCGAGAACCCGGTCGACAACCTGATCTCGAAATCCTATGCGCAACAGGTGCGCGCCAGCATCGACCTGGGCCGCGCGACGCCCTCGTCCGCGATCAAGGGCGGCACGCCGGTCAAGGAAGGCAGCCACACCACGCACTACTCGATCGTCGACAAGGCGGGCAATGCGGTATCCGTCACGTACTCGCTGGGCCTGCGCTTCGGCACCGGCAAAGTCGCGGGCGATGCGGGTTTCTTCCTGAACGACACCATGGAAGGCTTCACGGCCAAGGTCGGCGCACCCAACGTGTTCGGCCTGATCCAGGGCAAGGCGAACGCGATCGCGCCCGCCAAGCGTTCGCTCAGCTCGATGACGCCCACGGTGGTGCTCAAGGACGGCAAGGTCTACATGGTGACGGGCAGCCCGGGCGGCCCGCGCATCATCACGACGACGCTGCAGACCATCCTCAACGTCATTGACTACGGCATGGACGTGCAAGCCGCCGTCGACGCCCCGCGCATCCACCATCAATGGCTACCGGATACCGTCTACCTGGAGGCGGGCGCGCTGTCGCCGGACACGCAGGCGCTGCTTGAGAAAATGGGCCACACGTTCAAGGTCGAGGAAAACTGGAGCGTGGCCGACGCCATCGTGGTGGACCGGGACCGCGGCCTGATCTTCGGCGGCCATGACAACCGGGCGCCGGCAGGCGCGGCGCTAGGCTACTAAGGCGCAAGTTCCGGCGGGCCCGCATCCAGGCCCGCCCGGGCAGGCGTCCGCCGTCCTCCTGCCTAGATCGGACCGACCGAGGTCCCGAACCGGATGGCGCGGCGCCTGCCCTCGACCGAGACTTCCTCTTCGCCGTCGTCCGCGTCCGCCGGGCGCAGCCATATCATGGCGGACAAGCCGTTTTTGGCGTCATAGCTGCCGAACCAGTCGATAAGCCGCGCGACATAACAGCGCGTGCCCACGTGCACCGCCATGTCGGCCACGGTCTCGTACGAGTAGTGCCCCGCGCCGTACTGGTAGTAGCGGTCCCGCTCGTCGTCTTTCACGCCGTCGGGAATCGGGCACAGCGGCCGGTCCGGCGCGCCGGGCAGGTTGACGGAATCGCCGCCGCCTTGCGGGGCTTCGGGATCGACCTTGGCCAATGCCTGCGTCAGGCCGGCATGCAGCGCGTCGTCCAGCACGCGGACCTCCGCCTTGTCGGCGCGCTTCTGCTGCCTGGGCACTTGCAACTGATAGCGGTACTGGATGGTCAGGGTGGGGACTTCGCCCACGGCATGGAAGGGCCGCAGCAGATAGACCTGGTCCACGCCGTAGTTGCTGTTGCGGTAAGCCGCGTAGATCCGGCCGTGCAGCCGGACCCAGTCGCTGGCCTGGTTCGAACCGCGGCCGTTCAACGTGTACAGGCCTGATACGGCATCGCCGTCGGACCCGGTCGCCTCGGTAAAGCGCCCGCCGGCGCGACGCAGGGCGCCGACGTCTGAAAACAGGCCGGTGCCGCCGGTGTAGGAATCGATCACCAGGTCGCGCTGGCCGTCGCCGTCCAGATCCATCAGGGTGTAGGACGCGGCCCCGTTCTCGCCGCCGGCGTCGATGCCGGACGCCTGCAGCGCCTTCCACTCGTCGGGCGTCACGCCCTCGGGCCGCTTGACGGGAAACCTGGCTTCGTCATCATCTTCATTCGCGCGGACATTGGAGAAAGTCGTCATGCCGCGCTTGACGGCTATCGCCGCCAACGCGTCTTCCAGCGGGAACTCGGCGTTCTTGCCGCTGGCGGCCTCGACCGCCTGGCGCAGGTCTTCAAGGGCCAGCCGGTCGGTCTCGTCCGGCACATAGGCCGTGGCGCGGCGCAGCATGTCCTGCAAGGCGCTCAGGCGCAGCAGATACTGGTCGCGGATGCAGCTGGCGTCGGCGCCGCAGCCATTGCGCGCGCGAAGCCAGTCGCGCTGGTCCTGCCGCAAGGCGGCGCGTCCGTCCGGCAGGGCCGCGCTCAGTTTGGCGTATGCGGCCGACAGATCACTGTCCTGGCGCAGCAGGCCCGCGTCGGCGCAGATTGCCCGTTCAGTGGGGGTCTTCGCTAACGTGCAATTCATGCCGGCGGCAAGCACGGGCGAGGCAAAGGGCGCCAGCGCCAGCAGGGCGGCAAACAAGGGCTTGGGGATCGGAGTCAAGGTTCGGCGAGAGGTGGGTAAGGTACAGTGCATTACACGATTGAACCGTTGAACCCGGCAAGCCGCCTTTTGCGGCTTGCGCAATATTTTTGAGTTCCATGATTGACGACCTGATTCAACTGGGCAAACTGATCAGCCTTGGCTTGGCGCTGATGCTGCCGCTGGCCAATCCGCTGACCTCCATGACGCTGCTGCTGTCCCTGGGCCAGCAGATTCCCTACAAAGAACGTGAACGCCAGGTCACCCAGGCGGCTTTCTATGTCGTCGGCATCATGCTGGTGACTTACTACGCCGGCGCGTGGATCATGCACACGTTCGGCATCTCGATCCCGGGCCTGCGTATCGCGGGCGGGCTGATCGTGGTCAGCATCGGATTCAGCATGCTATTTCCAAAGGCCGACTCCAGCACGCTTGAAGCCGGGGTGGCGGCCGATGCCCAGCACCAGCGGCAAACGCCCAACATCGCCTTCGTGCCGCTGGCGCTGCCCGGCACGGCGGGGCCAGGCACCATCGCCATGATCATCAGCGGGGCCGCGTCGGTCGATACGGCGATCACGCCCGACTACGCGTCGTGGGTGATCGCCGTGACGCCGGTCATCGTATTCGCCTTGCTTGGCGTGTTCTTCTGGATCTGCCTGCGCTCGGCGGGCCGCATCGTGGCCGTCATCGGCCAAAGCGGCGTCGAAGCCATCTCGCGCGTCATGGGCTTCCTGCTGGTCTGCATGGGGGTGCAGTTCGTGATCAACGGCGTCCTGGAAATCGTCAGCCAGCATGCCGGCGGATAAGCTCGCGGCACGCGGAGGATGGCCGCGCCGGTGCGCAGCCTTCATCGGCCGTGTCGCCGGCAGCCTGCTGGTGGCGGCCTCCGCATTGTGGGGCGTGTTGGCGCTTGCCTATCAGGCGCCCGGCGGGGCGTGGGGCAAAGGCGTGGCGGGGCTGCTCTGGACCATGCTGTGCCTGGGCGCGCTTGCGGCCTTGTGGCGCCGGGGCCCGTGGCGACGGCGCGCCGGCTGGGCGTACCTGGCGGGTGCGCTCGCGCTGTGCGGCTGGTGGCAGACGCTTGCGCCTTCCAATGACCGCATCTGGGCGGATGACGTCGCCAGGATGTTGCGCGGCACGGTGCAAGGGCCGATCGTCACGCTGGAGAACGTGCGCAATTTCGATTGGCGTTCCGATGACGACTACACGGCGCGCTGGGAAACCCGCCAGTACGATCTGGACCAGCTCGTGTCCGTGGACATGGCGCTGTCGTATTGGTCGGGGCCGGCGATTGCCCACACGCTGGTGTCCTTCGGTTTTGCAGACGGCCGCCATGTGGTGTTCTCGGTCGAGATCCGCAAAGAGCGCGGTGAACAATTCTCCGAGATCGGCGGGTTCTTCAAGCAATTCGAATTGAGCGTGGTGGCGGCGGAAGAGCGCGACATCCTGTACGTGCGCGCCGGCCCGCGCGCCGAAAGCCTCTATCTGTATCCGGTGAGCATGCCCGTGCCGGCCATGCGTGAGTTGTTCCTGTCGTACGTCGCTACCGCCAACGCGCTGATTGATACGCCGCGCTTCTATCACACGGTGACTGCCAACTGCACGACGCTGGTCTATCGGATGGTGCGCGCGATCGTCCCCGGATTGCCGCTGGACACCCGTATCCTGCTGTCGGGCTATCTGCCCGAATACCTGTATGAGCAAGGCGGCCTGGACGCCAGTGTTCCGCTGGAGGTGTTGCGCCAGCAGGCCGCGATCGGCCCGTTGGCCGCGCCCGGCGACGACGCCCTGGCATTTTCCCGCCGGATCCGTCTGCACGGGGCGCCCGCGCCGGCGGGCGCAAGCCAATAGCCGCCGCTATACCTGGTAGGCGCGCAGCAGCGTATCGACGCCGTAATGGCAGGTGGCCAGATGCTCGGCCCGCGGGCCGTCGGCGTAACCGCCGACCAGCCGGGCGTGGAACGCGATGCCATTGATCAGGTTGCCCAAGGTCAGCGCGGCCTGACGCGGGTCGTCGATATTCAGTTCGCCGCGTTCACAGGCGTGGCGCAGGCATTGTTCCAGCGGCGCGTGCAGTCGCGTGTCGACCGCCTGTTGCAGCGCCGCGGCCAGTTGCGGCATGCGGTGGCACTCCGACACCAGCAGGCGGTGCAGGGTGGCCGACCGGGGCTGCACGGCATAGGCCAGCAGGCGCACGGCCAGATCGTGCAGCGCCGCGCCCACCGCCTGGCCGGGCGGCGTCGCCAGGAACACCGCGGTCCGCAGCTTGTCCAATTCGAACTGCAGCACGGCGGCCAGCATGCCTTCTTTGTTGCCGAACAGCTGGTAGGCGGTCGCGGAGGATCCACCGGCCTGTTGCACGATGCGCTGAATGGAGGTCTGGGCATAGCCGTGTTCCAGCAGTGACTGGCTGGCCGCTTCAAGCAGCCGCAGCCGTCGGGCTGCGCCCTTGCTGGTCACTGCGCGCGGCATCGAATCGGCCGGTTCGTCCATTACCTGTTTCTCCCTGTTTCCAACCCGTGTATTTCAGGGGAATTTACTCGAGTTCCACCTTGTAATGTAGAGTACATTACACTTTAAAGCGCTTCACGCGTGCGCGTTTCCCACGTGAGTTTTGGGCCTGGTATCGGAACCGGGCTGTTTTGAAGGAGGGCGCCAAGATGTCCTGGCTGACCCTGAGCATTGCCCTGATCGTCGTGGCCGCCGTCGGTGCGGTCCTGCTGCGCCACCCTGGTGTCGTCCTGTATGACTGGATCGTCACCCGTCGGGCCGCTGCCCGCGCGCGTCCCGCAGTCTCGCTGGCGCGTCCCGTGCTGGCTGGCGCCCCGGGACCGCAGCGCCCCGCCGAGCGCGCCGAACCCGCCGCCCTGGCCGGATAGCCAAAGGGCGCGGCACTCGTGGCGCCGCTCGGCGGATTTTAATTGGGGACGCATTTTGCGGCCTCTCCGGCCTCTCCGGCGTCAACGACCCGGTCGTTGCAACCCCAGATGCCCGCGAAGCGTGCTGTGTTCGTACTCGGTACGGAAGAGCCCGCGGCGTTGCAGGACTGGAACCACTTGATCGACGAAGTCGTCGATGCCGCCGGGCAAGGCGGGCGGCATCAGATTGAAGCCGTCCGCGCCGTCGTTCATGAACCAGGTTTCCATCTTGTCGGCGATCTGTTCGGGCGTGCCGACCATCGTGCAGTGGCCGCCGCCGGCCGCCAGCCGCCCCAGCAGTTGGCGCACGGTAGGCCGTTCGGTCTCGATGATCCGCAGAATGGTCGCGTAGCGGCCTTTCGGGCCCTTGAAGTCGGATAGCGAAGGCAGCGCCGGCACGGGCGCGTCCAGTTCCCAGCCGCTGCAGTCCTGCAGCACGAAAGTCCCCAATTGGCGCAGCGACGCGTCGCTGGGCAGCAGTTCGTCCAGCTCGCGCTGCTTGGCGCGGGCCTCGGCTTCGGTGGACCCGACGTAGGTGACCAGGCCCGGCATGATCGGGACGAAGGCGTCGCGGCCCGCCGCGCGCACGCGCTGCTTGATGTCGCGGTAATAGGACTGCGCGGCAGGCAGGTCGTACGCCACGGCATAGATGGCTTCTGCGCGCCGGGCGGCCAGGTCGCGGCCCTGGTCGGATGCGCCGGCCTGGAACAGCACGGGGTGGCCTTGCGGCGGGCGCGGGACGGTCAGGGGGCCGTCGACCAGGAAGTGGTCGCCGTGGTGGTGGATCGGGTGGACCCGTTCGGGCACGCCGTAGACGCCGCTGCGGTCGATGGCCAGGGCCTCGTCTTCCCAGGAGTCGAACAGGCGCAGCGCGACATCCACGAATTCTTCGGCGCGCGCATAGCGCCAATCGTGCCCGGGCATGGCTTCGTAGCCGTGGTTGCGGGCCTCGGCATCGAACATGGAGGTCACCACGTTCCAGCCCATGCGGCCGCCGGAAATGTGGTCCAGCGACGCGACCATGCGGGCGGCATGGAAGGGCGTGAAGAAGGTGCTGGACACGGTGCTGATCAGGCCGATGCGGCTCGTGGCCCGCGCGATCGCCGCCATGGTGGTCAGCGGCTCGAGGTACCAGCGCGGACCATCGCCGATGTTGTCGGTGGATTGGCCGTCGGCGAAGAAGATGGCGTCCAGCTTGCCGCGCTCGGCGGTGCGGGCCAGGGCTTCGTAATAGCCGATGTCGCCCAGGCGCTCGGCGGCCGAATCCGGGTGGCGCCAGGCGGCGCGGTGGTGCCCGCAGCCGAAGATGAACAGGTTCAAGTGCAGCATGGCGGTCAGTTCTTGACGAGGCCGCCGTCCACGACCAGGTTCTGGCCGGTGACGCTGCGCGACCACGGGCTGGCGAAGAACAGCACGGCATCGGCGAATTGCTCGGGCGTGGTGACGGCGCGCAGCGGCGTGCTGGCGGCGATCAGGTCGAACACCGCTTCGGGCGTGGCGGCCGACGCGTCGGTCGTGCGCAGCAGGCCGCCCGACACCATGTTGACGGTGATTCCGTCCGGGCCGAGGTCATGCGACAGCGTCCGGGTGAATGACAGCAGGGCGGCCTTGGCGGCCGTGTAGTCGTGGTACGGCACGACCGGGTTCTGGACCAGGTTGGTGCCGATGTTGATGATGCGGCCGACGCCGGCGGCGCGCATGCCGGGCAGGGCGGCCTGCGTGGTGTTCAGCGCGCCGCGCATGGTGCCTTCGATCTGCTGGTTCAGGTTGTCCCACGTCAGCGTGTCGGCGTGCGGGCGGGCGTCGCCATTGAACTGGAAGGCGGGCAGGGCGTTGTTGACGACGGTCGTGACCGGCATGCCGAACCGGCTTTGCGCCTGCGCGATCATGGCTTGGACGGCCTGCGCGTCGCGCACGTCGGCGCGGATGGCCAGCGCGCGGTCTGGCGCGGTGGCGGCCAGCGCCTGGGCGGCATCGGCGCTGTTCAGGTAGTTGATGACGACGCGCGCGCCTTCGCGCAGGAAGGCGCGTGCGATATGCGCGCCCAGGCCCCGGGCGCCGCCCGTGACAAGGACCAATTGTTCGTTCAAGGCGGGGGCGGAATGTGCAGGGGACATGATCAGGCTCGTCGGTTCCATCGGCAGGCACGCAAAACGGGTGCCGCAAGCGGGCGAACTTAGCATGAATCAATGCGCCGTTGACATTGCCTCGCCGCTCTCCTAACCTTGCGGCAATTCCTGGGGGAGCCCTGTTTCGGGCTGAGATTCCGCGTCGTCGCGGTAACCCTTTGAACCTGATCCGGGTAATGCCGGCGAAGGGAAGGACATCGCACGACTCGCGCGCCCTCCCTAGACTTTCATCCATCTTGCGGCCCCCTGCATCCGGGCGGGCCGCCGTGTTGCGCGCCCGGTTTCCAGCCGGTAGCGGGAGGGCCGTTCCGCATGTTGACCCAATCCACCGCTTTGATGTGGCTGCTGCTGTTTTCAGGCGGCTTCGCGCTGGCCAGCGTGCTCTATACGCGGCGCAAGCGCGGCACGCTGGAAGACTACATCGTGGCCCGTAACAGCCAGGGCGCCTTCGGCACCATCCTGACGCTGATGGCGTCCACGCTGGGCGCATGGATCCTGTTCTCGCCGGCGCAAGCGGCCACCTGGGGCGGTCTGGCCGCGGTGATCGGCTATGCGCTGGGATCGATGTCCCCGCGCCTGGTGATGATCCCGCTGGGCCGGCGCATGCGCGAACTGATCCCGCACGGCCACACGCTGACCGAATTCCTGATGGCGCGCTATGGGCGGCCGATGTACGGGCTGGCGCTCTTCATCATGCTGTTCTACCTGTTCATCGCCCTGTCGGCCGAAGTCACCGCGATCGCCAAGCTCGTTACCATGCTGGCCCCGGTGCCGCTGTGGGCCACCGCGGCCATCGTGATGGGCACGACCTTGCTTTACACCACCTACGGCGGCCTGCGTTCGTCGATCTTCACCGACCAGGTGCAGATGATGGTCATCGTGCCCCTGCTGGTGGTCCTGTGCGTGGTCGGCTGGCAGGCCGCGGGCGGCGCGCTGCCCACGATCGAAGCGCTGCAGGCCAAGGCCCCCCAGCTGCTGGATGTGACCGATCCCGGCGGCGTGAAGGCCGGGCTGACGTTCTTTGTGGCGATCCTGCTGACGGGCATCTTCCACCAGGGCAACTGGCAGCGCATCTATGCGGCGAAAGACACGCGTTCGATGCGCAACGGCTTCTTGCTGGGCGGCATCCTGGCCGCGCCGTTCATCTTCCTGATGGGCTTGTTCGGCCTGGCCTTCGTGGGGTTGGCGCCGGCGGGCGACAGCTCGATCGCGCTGTTCAGCGTCATCATGCCGCACGCGCCCGCCTGGTTCGTGATCGCGCTGATCCCGTTGGGCCTGTCGCTGGTGATGAGCACGGCCGACACCGCGATCAGCGCCGTCTCCAGCATTGTCGCGGTCGACATGCGCCGCCTGATGCCGAACGCCAACGGCATGGACATGAAGCGGCTGGCCCGCTGGGCGGTGCTGCTGCTGGCCATCCCGGTCATGATCGTGGCCTCGCAGGGCTACAGCGTGCTGTACCTGTTCCTGCTGGCCGACCTGCTGTGCTCGGCGGCCGCGTTCCCCGTGTTCTATGGATTGTTCAGCCGCAAGCATGACGGCCTGACGGCGACCACCGCGACAGTCACCGGCTTGGCGGCGGGCCTGTTCTTTTTCCCGGCGCCGGGCGACAAACCCACGTTCCTGCTGGAATCGTTCTTGCTGGCGGCGTTCGTGCCGGTCGTGACGACGGTGCTGATGCGCCTGGCGCGGCGCGGCCGCCAGGAATTCGATTTTTCGACCCTGAGCGCGGCGGTGCGCCGGCTGGACCGGGACGCGGTGTAGGCCAACGCGGCCACAAAACAGAAAAGCCTTGGAGCACGGCGACGTGTCCAAGGCTTTTCTGTCTGGAATTTGGTGGAGCGGAGGAGGATCGAACTCCCGACCTTCGCATTGCGAACGCGACGCTCTCCCAGCTGAGCTACCGCCCCAATGAAGCAAGACCAAAACTATACAGGAACAATCTGGCGGCGCGCAACACGCCGCCCGACAAAAATTCTCAGACGAATTCCAGCGTGGCGACGACTGGCGCGTGGTCCGACGGCTGTTCGTTGCGGCGCGGTTCCTTGTCGATCACGCAGGCGACGCAGCGCTTGACCAGCGGCGCTGACAGCAGGACGTGGTCGATCCGCAGGCCGGCGTTGCGGCGGAAGGCGAACTGGCGGTAATCCCACCAGGAAAACGACTTCTCGGGCTGCTCGAACAGGCGGAAGGAATCGGTGAGGCCCAAGTCCAGCAGGGCGCGCAAGGCGGCGCGTTCCGGTTCGGACACCAGGACCTGGCCTTCCCACTTTTCGGGGTTGTGCACGTCTTCGTCGGCGGGGGCGATGTTGTAGTCGCCCAGCACGGCCAGGCGCGGGTACTGCTTGATCTCTTCGGCCAGCCACTTGTGCATGGCTTCGTACCAGGCCAGCTTGTAGACGTACTTGTCGGAATCCAGCGACTGCCCGTTGGGACAGTAGGCGCACACGACGCGCACGTCGCCTTCGGGGCTGGGGAAGGTCAGGGCCAGCACGCGTTGCTGGGGGTCTTCGTAGCCCGGGATGTTGCGCACCATGGACGTGCCCGGCATGCGCGACACGATGGCGACGCCGTTATAGGTCTTCTGGCCGGCCCAGACCGCGTGGTAGCCGGCTTCCTTGAAGGCGGCTTCGGGGAACTTGTCGTCGGTGAGCTTCAATTCCTGGATGCACAGCACGTCGACCGGATTGGCGGCCAGCCAGTCCAGGACCTGCTGCAGTCGCACGTTCAGGGAGTTCACGTTCCAGGTGGCTAATTTCATGATTTTTGCAGACCGTTTGTTTATGCGGTTCTCAGGGGTGCTGCCTTCCAAAAACCCGGTCTAGCTGTTTATCTGGCTACGCATCCGGGGCGTGGTTGGCAGGCGCCGGGGTCAAGGCCAGATGATACCTGCTCATGCCGCCTTCTTCCGCTTGCTCTGTTCGGCCAACGCTGGCGCCTCGGCCGGTGCCGGGTGTCGGGCTGCGCGTGGCGCGCCCACGCGCTACAGCCACGCCGTCGAGATAAGAGCGATGCAACCGATGATGAGGCTCGCGATCATTATCCACGCCATTTGCACGGCTATTTTTCGTTCTCTGCGTCCCGCGTTGGGATCGGCTGTGTTCGCCAATCGAAGCTGCTCCCAAGTCGATGCGACTCCCGCCTCCCGGCTATGCAAGCTGGCAGTGGTTTTTGCGAACTCGCGCGATTTCCCAGTGAGTTTCAGCGCGGGAAATGCAAGCAGCAGGCCAAGCAGAAACGACCCGCTCGCAGCCAGTGCGCCAATAGGGCGCGCATGGCCCGGATAGCCGATCAGAAGAATGACTCCTGCTGCCAACCCGGCAAGATTCAACGCTCCCAGCGCTTTCAGCGCCTGGAGTCCCCAGTCCCCGGTAGCATCCTCTGTGAAACTGCTGACGGAATTCCAATACTGGGAGTCCCTGGTTGATGCCTCAAAGAAAAAGGTCAACTCCGTTCGCAAGTTGGATTCGTATCGTTCATCGGGACTGGATTCGCCATGCCATTGGAGTGCGAATTTCTTGCTTCGCACAATGCTCACGGCGTGTTGTTTCGCCCAGCATTGAGCGACATCTATCGCATCGTCTTCGGTCAAAGTGGCACCGTACTTTGTCCTGTTGCTCATATTTTGTCCCCATATGTGGGACAGTGTATGAACGAAACGGATCAAAACTCGGAATTGCGGTTCTTCTTTCTTTGCCCGCCTTGCTCTAAATCAACGTTTTACGCAAAACACAGATCCCGGCCTGGACGGTCTGGTGATCGCTTCGGTCAACAAATCCGTGAGAATTGCTGAACATTATCGCCAGTATCATTTCGTAGTATCTCCACTGAAAGAAAAATGAAAGGTGGAGAGACATGGCGATTTGCAGTGAGTGCGAGAACATCGTGCCGGACACCCGTGGGGCGCCCGGCCATGCCGGGCTGGTCAGCCTTGGCCCGGTGCGCAGCCTGGAGGCGGTCAGTCGCAAGGCGGCCCACGAAGCATTTGTCTGCGTGGTCTGCGACACCGGATGGGATCATCTGGACGACAAGGGCGACCCCACGGCCGGGTGGAAGCGATGCTGACGGTCGTACGGCCCCAGCCACCCTGATCAATGCTCCGAGCCGCTGTTCAGCATGCGGCTCTTCGCTTTTTCGATGTGTGCGCGCATGACGTTGCGGGCGCCGTCCGCGTCCTGCTCCTGGATCAAGCGGTAGATGTGCCGGTGTTCGTCGATGGCGGCGCGGGTGCGCTTCCAGGGTTCGCTGTGGACCAGGTGGCGCATGACGTTCACGGCATGGCTGACGTCGTATTCCAGCGACTTCAATACGTGCACGAAACGCTGGTTGCTGGTGGCCGCCGCGATGGCGCGGTGAAAGCCGTAGTCGTGATGGTGGGCGATGGCGCCTGAGGCGTCGGCTTCTTCGTAGCCGGTCAACATGCGGTCCATCTCGCGCAGGTCGTCGGGCGTGCGGCGCAGGGCGGCCAGGTAGGCGCATTCGGGTTCGATCACCCTACGCAGTTCCAGGCCTTCCAGGATGTGGCCGACGCGGCGCGCGGGATCCACGGCGGGCATGCCGCCCATCAGGTCGGGCTTGGCGCGCACGTAGGTGCCGGACCCGCGGATGGAGTCCACCAGCTGGTCTTCGCGCAGGCGGTCCAGCGCTTGCCGCACGACAGGGCGCGACACCTCGAACAGCGCGGCCAGTTCCAATTCCGTGGGCAGCTTGTTGCCGGGCGCGATCTTGCCGGTCGCGATGGCGTAGAACAGGCTTTCATAGACGCGTTCGGCAAAGCGCTCGGCGCGCACATAGCCCAAGCCCGAGGCCACCTCGGCCAGCACGTCCAGTTCGGGACGGGGGCGGGTGGCGGCTTCCAGCAACGATTCCAGTTGCGGGTCACGCACGTCGCTCATCAGCGCGCTCCTGAAAAAAATGCCGGGTTTGTCATTAGCGATGACAAGCGGCGGCGGGGTGGGATTCCGGCTTAAATCCCTGAAATATCAGGGAATACCCGAGGTGCCAGGAAAATGTCCTGAAGCTTGGGACAAAAGCTGTCAATTCAATTGACAAGTTACGGCGGCCTCTCGTACCTTGCTTGAATCCCCTGGCTTTGTGCCCGAGGCGCTTTCCGCGCGTCGGCGCCATTTCCGCAACCGGCCGTCCGGCCGCTACTTTACTCCGCACATCGTGACTCAGAAGAACTTTATCGCCAACCAATGGGTGGCCGCTGCCGCCGGTGAAACTATTCCTGTCCTGAACCCGTCCGATGGCAACGCCTTCGAGGCGATCGCCCGTTCCGGCGAGGCGGACATCGATCGCGCCGTGCAGGCCGCGCGCCAGGCGTTTGAAGGCGAGTGGGGCCAGATGGCGCCCGCCGCGCGCAGCCGGCTGCTGATGCGTGTCGCGTTCGCGTTGCTGGACCGCCAGGAGGAATTGGCGCAACTGGAATCGGCCGATACGGGCAAGCCCATCAAGCAGGCGCGCGCGGACGCCGCGGCGGTCGCGCGCTATTTCGAGTTCTACGCCGGCGCGGTCGACAAGCTGCACGGCGAGACCATCCCCTACACCCCGGGTTTCACGGTGCTGACCGTGCGCGAAGCGCATGGCGTCACCGGCCACATCGTGCCCTGGAACTACCCCTTGCAGATCTTCGGCCGCAGCGTCGGCGCGGCGCTGGCCGCGGGCAATGCGTGCGTGGTCAAGCCCGCCGAAGACGCGTGCCTGTCGCTGTTGAAGCTGGCCGAGATCGCCGCTGAAGTCGGCCTGCCCGCCGGCGCTTTGAACATCGTCACCGGCTACGGCCACGAGGCCGGCGCCGCGCTGACCGCGCATCCCGGCATCGACCACATTTCGTTCACCGGTTCGCCGCAGACGGGCAAGATGGTGGCGCACGCCGCCGCTGAAAACCATGTGCCGGTCACGCTGGAACTGGGCGGCAAGTCGCCGCAGGTCGTGTTCGACGACGCCGACCTCGATGCCGCCATGCCGGTGCTGCTGGCCGCCATCATCCAGAACGCCGGCCAGACCTGCTCGGCCGGCAGCCGCGTGCTGATCCAGCGCGGCGTCTATGAAACCGTCATCAAGCGCCTGTCGGATGCCTTCTCGGCCACCGTCACCGGCGCGGCCGCGCAAGACCTGGACGTGGGTCCGCTGATCAGCGCGCGCCAGCACGACCGCGTGCGCGGGTTCCTGGCCGAAGCCGAGGCCGAAGGCTTGAAGGTCGCCGCCCGCGGCAAGCTGGCGGACGCCGCGCCGGAGGCGGGCTTCTACCAGCCGCCGGTGCTGTTCCGCGACGTGCCGCCCGACAGTCGCCTGGCGCAGGAAGAAGTGTTCGGCCCGGTGCTGGCCGCGATGGTGTTCGACACCGAGGAAGAAGCGCTGGAAATCGCCAACGGCACGCTGTATGGCCTGGTGGCCGGCGTGTGGACCCGCGACGGCGCGCGCCAGATGCGCCTGGCCCGCAAGCTGCGCGCCGGCCAGGTCTTCGTCAACAACTACGGTGCCGGCGGCGGCGTGGAACTGCCGTTCGGCGGGTCGCGCCAATCGGGCTACGGCCGCGAGAAGGGCTTCGAAGCGCTGTATGGCTTCACCACGCTGAAGACCATCGCGATCCGTCATTGATGCCGCGGCGGGTGGCGTTCGCCACCCGGTCTTGCGGGGCGGTTCCTGGCAAAATATCGGTTAACGTTGATGTTTTGCTTCAGGGGCCTGCCGCCCCGTATTCAGGATCCGTATGTTCACCGGTATTGTCCAAGGCACCGCGAAGATCGCGAAGATCGCGGATCGCGAAGGCCTGCGCACCTTTACGCTGGAATTTCCCCCTGGTTTCTGCGTTGACCTGGCCATCGGCGCCAGTGTCTCGACGGACGGCGTTTGCCTGACGGTCACGGAACTGCTGTCAGAGAACCAGGCGACCTTCGATGTCATGCTGCAAAGCCTGGCCATCACCACGCTGGGCAGCTATGCCGAAGGCGACCGCGCCAACGTCGAGCGCGCCGCCCGGGACGGGGCCGAGATCGGCGGGCATCCGCTATCGGGCCATGTGGACTTCACGTCCGAAGTGGTCATGGTGAAGTCGTCGGACACCAATCGCCTGATGCGTTTCAGCATCCCCCCGGATTTCCGCAAGTACGTGTTCGCCAAGGGCTACATCGCCATCAACGGCGCCAGCCTGACCGTGTCGGAAGTGAACCGCGCCGAGGGCTGGTTCGAAGTCTGGCTGATACCCGAAACCCGCCGCATGACGGTCTTCGAGGACAAGCAGGCGGGCGACTTCGTCAATATCGAAATCGAACGCAGCACCCAGATAGTGGTGGACACGGTGCGCGAGACGGTCCAGGAAAGCCTGGGCAAGCTGCAACCGCTGCTGGAAGCCATCCTGAAAGAGAAGGGGCTGACGCTGGAAGATTTCGTCAGCCCTCAAGGCAAGCTCAAATAAGCCCGGCTGGCTGGCCGGGCGCGGTTCACTCACCCGCGAACGGCCGCCCCAGGGGGCGGACCCGGATGCCGGGTTGCAGGCGGGTCCAGGGCAGGTCCGCCGGGTCGGCCTGCATCGGCCCCGGCGCCTTGGCCACCAGCACCTCGTGCGCGATCGGCTGGAAGTCGGCGCGGAAATGCACCGAGCTTTTCACGACCAGTATCCCCATCTCTTCGGGCTGCACGCCGCCGACGCGGAACAGGTTGCGGTCCAGCATCTGCGCCTTGCTGGCGCTGACCACGACACGCACGCCGCCGATCCGCAAGCCGGCGACCGCGCCCAGGTCCACGTCCATGCCATGCATCATCGGCCCGTCAAAGCGCAGCTTGCCGGGCGATAGCGTTTCGACCACGAATTCGCCTTCGAAGGCGGTGTCGCCCGCCACCCCGGATTGGCCGCCCAAGCGCAGTGCCACGGTCTTGCCGATGCCGGCGGCGGTGGCGGCGCGGACGGCGTCCGGGTCGTAGAACAGGCCCAGCGCCGCGTTCTGCGCGTCCGCCGCGACCAGCGCGCGCAGCATGCCCGTGGTGTTGGCGTCGCCGCCCGCGCCCGGATTGTCCTGGGTGTCGGCGATGACAACGGGACGCGATGCGCCAGCGGCCAGGGCTTGTGCGCGCCGGACGGCTTCGGCCGGTTCCAGGAAGTCCGGCGACCATTGCGGCTCCAATTCCAGCACGCGCCGGTACAGCGTATCCGTGACCTGTTCCACGGCGGCCGCATCCGTGCCGTAGGCCCAGACCACGGGGCCGCATTCCGGGAAGTCCGCCGCCGGGAAGCCGGGCGCGAACGAGACGGAGGCGACGCCCGGCGTCTGTTCCAGCCGGGCCAGTGCTTCGTACACGCCTTGCGACGGCTGCAGCATCGTGCACATGCCGTTGATGGGGATCAGGAAGGGCAGGCGGCGTTCGCTGCGCACCCATCGGCTGCCCGCCGCGATGCGCGCCAGCAGCAGGCGCGCGGCATGTTCGCCAGTATCCGCCATGTCCACGTGCGGATAGGTGCGGAAGGCGGCCAGCCCGTCGGCTTCGCGCAGCATTTCCGCGGTGACGTTGGCGTGCAGGTCCAGGCTGGCGATGACCGGCACGTCCGGGCCCACGATCCGGCGCATGCGCGCCAGCAATTCGCCTTCGCCGTCATCCAGGTGTTCGGTGACCATCGCGCCGTGCAAGTCCAGGTAGACGGCGTCGTACGGGCCCGCGCGCGCGGCATCCAGGATTTCGCCGGCGATGCGTTCGTAGGCGTCGCGGGTGACGTGGGCGGACGGACTGGCGCCGGCCCAGATCACCGGGTGCACGGTATGGCCTTGCGCCTGGATGGCGTTGATGAAGCCGCCCGCGGGAATGTTGACCGAGCGCAGCGCCAGCAAGTCGTCGCCGCGCACCATGGCGGGAAAGCCTTCACCCCGCACGAAATTGTCGTAACCGGCTTTGGACGGCGCAAAGGTATTGGTCTCGTGCTGGAAGCCAGCCACCAGGATATGCATGTCGTTTCCTCTTGTTCATTGGGATAGCGCGCAACATCCGGCAGTGTGGCATGAGAGAGGCGGCCGGGCATCGGAAAAAGCGGCTTGAATCATCATGGCGTGGACGGACGGTCGCCGGTGTCGGCGCCCCGTCCGGTGCGTCGCATGGCGTTACTTTTTTGCGTAATACTAATTTGTAGATTAAGCGCTGGAAACGATTTCCGGCCAGTTATGCTCTGAGACCCGCATAAAAAGCCATAAAAATGCAGAAACTCCCATGAAAAGGGCGTCTTGGGGCGGGTCCGACTACAATGGCGGCACTTTCGGAGGTTTCTATGTCGGTAATATCCGATATCAAAATACGCCCCCTGGAGCGCGGCGACCTGCACTTCGTGCATAAGATCAACAACAACGACGTCATCATGCGTTATTGGTTCGAAGAGCCCTACGAGGCCTACGACGAACTGGTTGCCCTCTATGACCGCCACTTGCACGACCAGAACGAGCGGCGCTTCATCATCGAGCACGACACCGGCCAACCCGCCGGCCTGGTGGAGCTGGTGGAAATCGACTACATCCACCGCCGTGCGGAATTCCAGATCATCATCGCGCCAAGCTATCAGGGCCGGGGCTACGCCAAAGCGGCAACCCGCATCGCGGTGGGCTACGCGTTTCGCGTGCTGAACCTGCACAAGGTCTACCTGGTGGTGGACAAGGACAACATGGCGGCCGTGCACGTGTACGAACGCTGCGGTTTCCAGATCGAAGGGCTGATGAAGGAAGAGTTCTTTTCCAACGGCGCCTATCGTGATGCCTACCGCATGGCGCTGCTGCAGCACGAGCATCTGCGCGATGTGGGCCCCGGTGCGCCGGATGCCCCCGTACTGCGCGATTGGCCGCAGGAAGAACAGACGGGCTGAGCGCCCGTCCGTCCGTTTCCGTCTTGAGGCTGCGCGCCTCAGGCTGCCGCGCGCAGCAGGCGCAGGCCGTTGGCCACCACCAGCAGGCTGGCGCCCACGTCGGCGAACACCGCCATCCACAGCGTGGCGTTGCCGGTCATGGCAAGCGTCAGGAACACCACTTTGATGCCCAGCGCCAGCGTGATGTTCTGGATCAGCACGCGATGGGTCGCGCGCGACAAGCGCAAGAATGTGCCGATCTTGCGCAGGTCGTCGTCCATCAATGCCACATCGGCGGTTTCGATGGCCGTGCCGGTGCCGGCCGCGCCCATCGCGAAACCGATGTCGGCGCGGGCCAGCGCCGGCGCGTCGTTGATGCCGTCGCCCACCATGCCCACGCGGCCGCTGGGCGCCAGCTTGCTTTCAATGGCGGCCAGCTTGTCTTCAGGCAACTGGTCGCCGCGGGCTTCGTCGATGCCTACTTGCTTGGCGATGGCCTGCGCGGTGGGGGTGTTGTCGCCCGTCAGCATCAGGGTGCGCACGCCCAGCGAATGCAGGTCGGCGATGGCGGCCGCGCTGGTGGGCTTGACGGTGTCGGCCACGGCGGCCAGCGCCATCACGCGGTGGCCGTCGGTCAGCGCGATGGCGCTCTTGCCTTGGCGTTCCAGCTCATCCAGCCGCGCTTCCAGCTTGGGGCTGGACACGCCCAGTTCGCGCATCAGGCGGCGGTTGCCTAATTGGTAGGTCACGCCGTCGATCTGCGCGCTGACGCCGCGGCCGGGCAGGGCGGTAAAGGCCTCGACTTCCAGCAGGGTATGGCCTTCGTCGCGGGCCGCGTTGGCGACCGCCAGCGACACCGGATGGTCGGAGCGGGCCGCCAGGCTTGCGGCGATCAGGGCCGCGGGCTGGCGGGCCTGGTCGGACACGTCCCATTCCTGCAGGTCGGTCCGCACCGGCTTGCCGTGCGTCAGCGTGCCGGTCTTGTCCAGCGCCAGCCACTTCAGGTTGCGGCCTTCTTCCAGGTAGACGCCGCCTTTGACCAGGATGCCGCGCCGCGAGGCCGCGGTCAGGCCGCTGACGATGCTGACCGGCGTGGAGATCACCAGCGCGCACGGGCAGGCGATGATCAGCAGCGCCAGCGCGCGATAGATCGCGTCGAACCACGGCTGGCCCCACAGCAGGGGCGGCACCACTGCCACCAGCACGGCCACGGCCACCACGACGGGGGTGTAGATGCGCGAGAAGCGGTCGATGAAGCGCTGGGTCGGCGCGCGGGCGCCTTGGGCCTGTTCGACGGCGTGGATGATGCGCGCCAGCGTCGTGTTGCCTGCGGCCGCCGTCACGCGGTATTCGAACGAGCCCGCCGCGTTCACGGTGGCCGCGAACACGGGGTCGTCCTTCGCTTTTTCCACGGGCAAGCTTTCGCCGGTGATGGGGGATTGGTCCACGGCGGAACTGCCGCTGACAATGATGCCGTCGGCGGCGATGCGTTCGCCGGGGCGCACGCGCACCACGTCGTCCACTTGCAGTTGGGCGGCGGGCACTTCCAGCCAGGTGCCGTCAGCCTGGCGCACCGTGGCCGTTTCGGGCGCCAGGTCCAGCAGGCCGCGGATGGCGTTGCGCGCGCGGTCCAGCGAACGCGCTTCGATCAGTTCGGCCACGTTGAACAGGAACATCACCATGGCCGCTTCGGGCCACTGGCCGATCACGACTGCGCCGGTGACGGCGATGCTCATCAGCGCATTGATGTTGAGGTTGCCGTTGCGCACGGCGATCCAGCCCTTGCGGTAGGTGGTAAGGCCGCAAGCCAGGATGGCGGCCACGGCGAACGCCGCCGTGACGCCCAGCGGCCAGCCGGCGAAATGCGAAAACTCGGACAAGGCGGCCAACACGCCCGAGCCGCCGATCAGCCACCAGTTCACGGGCTTGGCGGCGGGGGCGGGGGTGCGGGGCGCGCCGTCGGCCAGCGGTTCCGGCGTCATGTCCAGCGACTTGATGGCGGCCATGATGCGGTCCAGCGCGCCCTCGGCGTGCACCACCGTCAGCACGCGCTGCATCAGGTTGAAGTCCATCGCATGCACGCCGTCCAGGCCGTCCAGCTTCTTGCGGATCAGCGTTTCCTCGGTAGGGCAGTCCATCTGCCCGATGCGCAGGCGCGCCAGCAATTGGCCGGGCCCGGCGGCAAGCGTGGCGCCGCCATCGCCGGACAGCGAGAGGTTCTCCATGTCGTGCGCGTGGCCGCAGCAAGCGGCTTCCGGCTGCGCATGGCGATGGCCGCCGTTCTGGGCGTGGTCATGCTTGTGGTCGTGATCGTGATCGTGGGCATGGTCATGGTCATGATCGTGCCCCGCCTTGCCATGCGCGTGCCCGTCATGCGCGCCGCCTGTGCAGCGGGCGCCGCCTTGTCCGGCGGGCAGGGATTCGTGGTTTTTGACTGGAGGGAGGGACATCGTCTTCGCCTTTTTTAAGCTGATGGCCGTATTCCACACCTTGGAGTTACTATAGGGTCAACCCCAACATTCAATCGGATGCGATCCAGGGAGGCGCGATGCGTATTGGCGAATTGGCTACCGCGGCGGGCACCACCGTCGAAACCGTCAGGTACTACGAGAAAGAAGGGCTGCTGCCCGCTCCGGAGCGCGGCCTGAACAACTACCGCAGCTACGGGCAACCGCATCTGGAACGGCTGCGCCTGATCCGCAACTGCCGGGCGCTGGACATGACGCAGGACGAGATCCGCGCCATCCTGTCGCTGGCCGACAACCATCAGACGGGGTGCGGCCCCATTAACGAGTTGTTCGACGAGCACATCTCGCACGTGGATGAGCGCATCGCCGAACTGACGCAGCTGAAGACGCAACTGACCGAATTGCGCCAGCGCTGCCTGTCGGCGCGGCCCGACGCGGAAGACTGCGGCATTCTGCACGGCCTGTCTGAAATGCAGGTCGAAGAGCGCCAGGAGCGGCACACGCACCTGGGCTGAGCGCCCGAACCCCTTAGGGAAAGCCCGATCCGTCTGGAACGGATCGGCGGATTGTTTTGCCCAAAATCAGGATGTAAGATGTCCAACATCCAACAAATGACGGATCCGGCCGGCGCAGGCAGGCAAGGATTCCGATCAATAAAACGCGAGGCAGACAATCATGGATTCCAAACCCCTGAGCCGTTTCACGGTTCTGGACCTGACCCGGGTGCGCTCCGGCCCGGCCGCGGTGCGACAGTTCGCGGACTGGGGCGCGACGGTGATCAAGATCGAAGAGCCGGGCGACGAACAGGACGACAAGCCGGGCGGCTCGGCGCAGTTCGCCGACTACCAGAACACCCACCGCAACAAGCGCAGCGTGACGCTGAACCTGAAGCATCCGCAGGGGCGCGCCTTGTTCCTGGACCTGGTGCGCCAGGCCGACGTGGTGGTCGAGAACTATCGCCCCAATGTGAAGTTCAAGCTGGGCATCGACTACGAGTCGCTACGCGAGGTGAACCCGCGCATCGTCTATGCCAGCGTATCGGGCTTCGGGCAGGACGGCCCGTACGCCGGGCGTCCCGGCCTGGACCAGATCGCGCAGGGCATCGGCGGATTGATGTCTGTCACCGGCGAACCCGGCCGGGGGCCGATGCGGGCGGGCATCCCGATCGCGGACCTGACGTCGGGCCTGTTCTGCGCGATCGGCATTTTCATCGCCTTGCTGGAACGTGAAGTGTCGGGGCTGGGCCAGTGGGTGCAGACGTCGCTGCTGCAATCGCAGGTCTGGATGATGGATTTCCAGGCGATGCGCTGGCTGATGAACGGCGAGGTGCCGGGGCAGAGCGGCAACGATCATCCCACCAGCAGCCCGACAGGCGTCTTCCCCACGCGCGACGGCTATATGAATATCGCCGCGATGGGCAACGACATGTACGCGCGCCTGTGCCGCGTCCTGGAGATTCCGGCGCTGATCGAAGACGAGCGCTTCCTGACCGTGCCGTTGCGCGCCAAGCACCGCACGGCGTTGAACGCCGCCATCGGCGAGCGCACGGCGACGCGCGACACCGCCGATTGGATCGCGCGAATGAACGAGCAAGGCGTGCCGTGCGGACCGATCCTGGGCATGGACCAGACATTCGAGGACCCGCAGGTGCGCCATCTGAACCTTAGCCGCCAGATCCAGCATCCGGCGCTGGGGCCGATCTCGGTCGTCGGCCAGCCGATGATACTGAGCCGGACCGGGGCGGGCGAGATGCGGCCGGCGCCGGAACGCGGCGAACACAACGGCGACGTCTACGGGGGCATGCTGGGGCTGGCGCCCGCCGAATTGCGGCAACTGGCCCAGGACGGCGTGATCTGACGCACAAGGCTAATATCGCCGCCATGGCTGCCGGCAACAAGGCAGCCTCGACGGAGACCCCCCATGATGAATGCCCCTTCCCCCGCCACCGACCAGGTGTTTTCCAGCCTGGGACGCCCTGACAACCTGCCCGATGAAATCGCCGCGCAGATTCGCCAGAAGATCGTCTCGGGCGAATTCGAGCCTGGCCAGCGCCTGCCCACGGAATTCGAGTTGGCGCAGATGTTCGCGGTCAGCCGGAACGTCGTGCGCGAAGCGATCGCGCGGCTGAAGCTGTCGGGGTATGTGGATACCCGGCGCGGCGTGGGCACCTTCGTGGCGCTGGACGTGGGCACGCGCAATTTCGAGATCGCGCCCGAAGACCTGCTTTCGCCCGAACCGCTTGCGCACATTTTCTGGCTGCGCGTCGAACTGGAGTCCGGCGCGGCCGCCCAGGCGGCGCTGCACCGCAAGCCCGAGCAGATCGAGACCTTGCGCCAGGCGCTGCTGCGCGTGGACGCGGCGGGCAACGACTGGCAGGCCGGCGCGGACCACGCCCTGGACTTCCACATGGCCGTGGGCGAAGCCACCAACAATCCCTATTTCGTCCGCCTGCTGGCGCATTTGCGGCATGTGTTCCGCAGCGCCGTGCGCACGCTGCGCTACACCAGCGCCGGCACCGAGCGGGTGGCCGAGATCGAACGCGAGCACCACCTGATTTTCGACGCGATCGTCGCCGGCGACAGCGACGCCGCCCGATTGGCCATGCGCACGCATCTGACCAACGGCATTCAACGACATCAGACAGTCATACAAGGAAAGCAACCGTGAACACAGAACGCATCCTGCAAGACGAGATCACCGAACACATCGTGGCTGAAAAGCGCGGGGCGGTGGGTTGGCTGACCTTCAACGATCCGCAACGCCACAACGCGGTGTCGTATGCGATGTGGGAGGCCATTCCGGTTGTGCTGGACGCGTTCTCGAAGGACACGCGGATCCGCGCGGTGGTCTTGCAGGGGGCGGGCGGCAAGTCGTTTGTCAGCGGCGCGAACATCTCGCAGTTCGACACGCTGCGCAGCGGCGAAGACGCCGTGCAGGAATACGAGCGCGTCGCCGAGGCGGCGCAACTGGCGCTGTACGACTACGACAAGCCCACGCTGGCGTACATCCAGGGCTATTGCATCGGCGGCGGATTGAACATCGCGCTGTGTTGCGATATCCGCGTGGCGTCGGAAGACAGTTCGTTTGCCATTCCCGCGGGCAAGCTGGGCCTGGGCTACCGGTTGACGGCGATCCGCAACCTGGTCACGGCGGTCGGCCCGGCCAATGCGCTGGAGATCTTCCTGACGGCAGCGCGCTACACCGCGGCCGAGGCCAAGGAACTGGGCCTGCTCAGCAAGGTGGCGCCGGCCGCCGAATTGCCGGCGGTGCTGGAAAAAATGCTGGGGCAGATCCAGGCCAATGCGCCGCTGACGCTGCGCGCCGGCAAGCGGATGATCCGCCAGATGCAGCAGCTGGGTCCGGAAGTCGACATCGAAGGCATGCGCCGGCTGGTGATGGAGTGTTTCGCAAGCAATGACTATCGCGAAGGCCGCAAGGCGTTCGCGGAAAAGAGAGCGCCGGTGTTCACCGGCACCTGACCCCGGCGCCAGGCCGGATTCCCCATGCAGGTCCCACGGGCCGCGCGCTTGTCCGGCGCGGCAGGGGGATCGCTGCGTCTTGAATCCGGCCCGGGTCCGGTCCACCCCCGGCATCCGCCCCGTTTCCCCGGCGGCGGAGCCACAGATCGCGCAGACAAGCGCGGCGACGAGGAGACAGAGATGAACACGACTACCCTGAGCGCGGCGCTGGCAGGATTGGCGTTGGCGTGCGCCGTGGCGCCCGCCCATGCCCAGAACAGCTATCCAAGCCAGCCCATCCGCATCATCGTGGGCTATTCCGCAGGCGGCACGACCGACATCCTGGCGCGCGCGCTGGGCGAACAACTCAGCAAGGAACTCAAGCAGCCCATCATCATCGAGAACAAGGCCGGCGCAGCGGGCAACATCGCCGCCGCCTCCGTGCAGCAGGCAGCGCCCGACGGCTACACACTGTTCATGGCGACGGTGTCCAGCCACGGCATCAATCCCGCCGTGTACCGGAAGTCGCTGGGCTACGACCCCGTGAACGGGTTCACGCCGGTCAGCATGATCGCGTCGATTCCGCTGGTGCTTGTCACCAATCCGAAGCTGCCGGTCAATTCGGTGGCCGACTTGATCGAACTGGCGCGCGCCAAGCCGGGCGATCTGAACTATTCGTCCAGCGGCAACGGGTCGCCAGTGCACGTCGCGGGCGCGATGTTCGCCTCGGAGGCGCATGTGAAGATCCAGCACGTGCCTTATCGCGGCGGCGCGCTGGCGAATTCTTCGGTCATGAGCGGCGAGACGCAGTTCAGCTTCGCGACCCTGCCCGCGGCGTTGCCGCAGGTCAAGGCCGGTAGCCTGCGTGCCCTTGCCGTCACCACGCGGGAACGTTCGACGGAACTGCCGGATGTGCCGACCGTGGCCGAAACGTCCTCGTTCAAAGGCTACGAGATCAATACGTGGAATGCGCTGATGGCGCCCAAGGGCACGCCCGACGCCGTCGTCGCCGTGCTGAATCAGGCCGTGGCGCGGGCCCTTGCCGTGCCTGCGTTGCAAACCCGCTTCAAGGGCGAGGGGGCGACGCCCGGCGCCAGCAGCCCGGCGGAGCTGGGGCAGTTCGTCAATGCGGAGCTGGCGCGGTGGGCGGCGGTCATCAAAGAGGTGAACATTCAGATCGAATGACCTCTGGCCCGGCGTGGGGAAGCCGGGGGGCGGGCGGGACTTGGCGTAATATGAGAATCTATTTCTTTCCCATTTGCGCCCGAATCAATGACCGTATCCACCACCGCCACGCCGCTGCACGCCCTGACCACGCGCCGTTCCGTGAAGTTCCTGCGGGGCCCGGCGCCCAAGCCCGACGAAATCGAACAGATCCTGCAAACCGCCATGTCGGCGCCCGACCATGGCGCGCTGCGCCCGTGGCGCTTTGTCGTGATCCAGGGCGAGGCCATCGGCAAACTGGCGGACGTGGCGCTGGACGCAGTCAAGCGCAGCGGCGACCCGCGCATGACGCCTGAAAAGGAAAAGTCGGTGCGCGAATGGATGGCCGGCGTGCCGCTGTTCATCGCCGTGGCGCAGAAGATCGCGCACGACAACACCAAGATCCCCGAACACGAACAGTTGCTGGCCACGGGCTGCTCGGTCATGAACATCCTGAACGCCGTCCACATGCTGGGCTACGGCGCTTTCTGGAGCACCGGCGTCGGCACCTACGTCGAAGACGTGCAGAACGCGTTGGGCCTGGATTCGCTGGACTACCGTTTCCTGGGCTATCTGGCCATCGGCACGCCGGGTTGCGCCGTGCCGCCGGCCAACCGCCCCGACTACCGCGAGTTCGTCACGGAGTGGACCGGTCCGGTCTGATCGCGGTTGCGGCGCCGGGGCGCCCCGGCCCGCGGGTCGGGCGCCCGGCGCGGCTTCTCAGTTGGGCTGAACGTTCGCGCGTTTCATGACGTCCAGCCATTTCTTGTTTTCCGATTCGGCAAACGCCGCGAATTCGCCGGCGTCCATCTTGCTGGGGATGATGCCGTCGCTCGCCAGCCGCTTCACCACCACCGGCATGGCCGACGCGTCGCGCATGCTCTGGTTCAACCGGTCCACCACGGGGCGCGGCGTGGCTTTCGGCACCCAATAGCCATACCACGATGTCACATCGAAGCCGGCGATGCCGGATTCGGCGATGGTGGGCACGTCCGGCAGCAGGTCGATGCGCGAGGCCGATGTGATGGCCAGCGCGCGCAGCTTGCCCGCCTTGATCTGGGGCAGGGCGGTGGCCACCGACGCGTACAGCACATCGATGTGCCCGCCCAGCACATCCGTCAGGGCCTGGCCGGTGCCGTTGTACGGAATGTGGGTGATCTGCACGTCTGAACTCAGGTTGACCAGTTCGCCCACCAGGTGCGGCAGGGATCCCAGGCCGCCTGAGGCGAAGGTCACGCTGCCGGGCTTGGCGCGCGCGGTCTCGATCATGTCGCGGAAGCTCTTGATCGGCGACTGGGTGCGCACGACGGCCACCATGGGGGCGAAGCCGAACACGCCGACCGGCGTGAAATCCTTCATGGGATCGAAGTGCAGCGTCTTGAATATGCCCGCGTACATGACCTGGATCGAGGCGTTCATCAGGCCGGTGTAGCCGTCGGGCTTGCTTAGCGCGACGTCGCGCGCACCGATGGTGCCGGCGGCGCCCGCCCGCGATTCGATCACCAGGGGCTGGCCCAGCAGCGCGCTCATCTCGGGGGTCAGCATCCGGCCGAACGTTTCCGTGGTGGACCCCGGCTGGTGCGGAACGACGATGCGGACGGCCTGGGTAGGGAAGTCGCCCGCAGCCATGGCGGCTGGACTGCAAACCAGCATTGCCGCTAGCAAAGGCAAGTGATGCAATTTCATGGTTGTCTCCTGTTGTCGTAGTGCCGGATGCCGCTGTGCCGCGGTTTTTCACGGATGCAGCGGATTCGTCCGCTGCCGGAAATTCAGGTGGGCGGCCCCAGTGCGCCAGCGGCGCGCAGCCGCTCGATGTCGGCGCTGCCGTAGCCGGCTTCCCGCAACACGTCTTCGCTGTGTTCGCCGGGCATCGGCGGCAACGTCCGCAACGCGGCCGGCGTCCGGCTCAACTTCACGGGGAAGCCGGGGCCGCGGTAGTCGCCGCGGGTCAACGCCATTTGCCGGTGTGCCGCATGCGGCGTCGCAATCGCCTGGGCCACGTCCAGGATCGGCGCGACCGGCACGCCGGCGGCCATCAACGTTTCGGACACTTCCCGGCCGTCGCGGTCGGCCAGCAACTGTTCCAGCGCCTTGCGCAGTTCGGCGCGGTGTGCGATGCGGTCCACGTTGCGCAGGAACTTCGGGTCTTGCGCCAGGGCCGGAGCCCCCAGCTTGGCGCACAGCGTGGCGAACTGGCGTTCGTTGCCCACGGCCACATAGACGGGAACCGTGGCGGTTTCGAAGGCGTCGTAGGGGGCGATGTTGGGGTGGCCGTTGCCGGACCGCCCAGGCGTCTTGCCGGTCCACAGGTAGTTCGCCAGATGCGGATGGGCGATGCTGAGCGCGCAGTCGTGCAGCGCGACATCGCAAAGCTGGCCACGGCCGGAGCGGGCGCGTTCGGCCAGCGCCGCCAGGACCGCGATGGCCGCTTGCATGCCGGTGGTGAGGTCGACCATGGGAACGCCCAGCCGCAACGGCGGCCCGTCCGCCGTGCCGTTGACGCTCATCAGTCCGCAGGCCGCTTGCACCGCGGCGTCGTAGCCCGGCTGGCCGCCCAGCGGACCGTCGTCGCCAAAGCCCGTGATGCGGCAGTGGATCAGGCGCGGAAAACGCTCGCACAGCATGGCCGGATCGGCGATGCCCCAGGACGCCAGCGTGCTGGCCTTGAAGTTCTCGATCAGCACGTCGGCGGTTTCCAGCATGCGCCAGAAGACCTCGCGTGCGTCTTCGCGGTTCAGGTCCAGCACCACGCCGCGCTTGTTGCGGTTCAGCGCCTGGAAGTAGGCCGCGCCGCCTGCGTTCACCGGCGGGCCGAACGTGCGCGTCTCGTCTCCGCTGGGCGGCTCGATCTTGACGACATCCGCGCCGTGGTCGCCCAGCATCTGGCCGCAATAAGGGCCCGCCAGCACGCGCGAGGCGTCGATCACGCGCAATCCATCGAGGCTGGATCCGTTCATGAGCGGCCTCCCGGGATCGGGCCGACGAGGACGCCGCGAGGTGCGATGCGCCACTCGAACGCGCCGTCGCCCTGGTCCAGGCGGCGCGTCACTTTCAGGTCCAGCCGGCGGTCGTGCGCCGATAGCGCGCCTTCCAGCAGGCAGTTCCAGGCGTCGAAGGCGGCGCCGTGCAGTTGCGTCATACCGGCCATCAGCTTCCAGGTGGTCTGGCGCACGCCAGGCGCGCCGCCGTCATCGATCAGCTCGGCCTGATCGCCCTGCGCCTGGGCAAGCGCGACCATGAAGCGCGCGAAATCCGCGGCGCTGCCCTGGTCGGGAAGGCCGAAGGCGGCTGCGGTGCTGCTATAGAACTGCATGCCGATCAGCCGGGCCGTGATGCCGCCCAGCCACGCGGCTTCGTGCGGGCCGTGCAGCGCGATCAGCTCGGGCAGCGCGGTACGCACGTATTCCATGGCGTAGTTGCGGCGGGCTTTCTGCAGGCGGTCCCGCGGCCACGTCTCTGTCGGCAAGGTGGGCGCGCTGGCCGCGTCGAATGTCGGGGCTTCTTCGCCCCGGGCGAAACGCAGGCGCTCGTCTTCCGGGATGTCGTGCTCGTATTCGCAGTAATAGCCTTCCAGTCCGGGCTGCCCGTCCATGGCCTGCTTGGTGCAGACGAAGCCCAACCGGCGCGTGCCGAGCGAGACCCCGTTGTGGGCGTGCCAGCCGCGCAGCACGGCATGCGAGACCTCGCCGGGAATCGCGCAGAGCGCGGTGCCTTGCCAGGCCCAGCGCGGCGTGGGGTAGCGCACCCAGACCTTGCGCGGCGATTCTTCCATGTATTCCACCCGCACGCCGCCGATGGCGTTGGACAGATAGTGGTAGCGCGCGGCAGCCACGGCGGGCGGCAAGCCGGCGATCCCCAGCTTTTCCAGCCCGGGCAGGAAACGCTCCAGGTGCTGGCGGCGGAAAATATGGAAGACCAGGTCGGCCGCTTCGCGGCTGCCGCGGCGGGTCACCATCGTCATCACCAGGCCGGTGAAGTAGGCGTGGTACCACTCGGCGACGGCCGACCAGCGGGCCGCGTCATCGGCCACGGCGGCGGGGGCGGGGGAGGCGTGCATGGTCATTCTCCGTGAGCGGCGGCGGCCGGGGAACCGGCTTGTTCGGCGGCGGGTTCACCGGCCGGCGGCTGGTAGGCCAACGTCAGGCCGGACAGCACGAAGGTGGCCAGGTGCGCGGCCAGGCGCTCCCGGTCCGCCGCGGTTTCGCCGGGGCGGGGCTGATACCACATCGTGGTCCAGTTGATGGCCCCGAACAGCGGTTTGGCGGCCAGGCGCGCGTTCTGGCGCGGCAGCTCGCCGGCCTCGACGGCTTGCGCCAGCACGTTCACGAAGAGTTCCTCGTAGTGGTCGCGCAGGCTGATGACTTCGTCCAGGCGGGCGCGCTGCTCTTCGTTGATGCGGCCCATCAGGTGGGATTCCAGCCCCTGCACCGCCACGCGCTGATAGGAAAGGTGCTTCATGACCTGCATGGCGTGCGCATAGGCCATGCGGTAGAGCCGGTCGATGGCGCGCACGCCGGGCTGGATCGCAATCGGCTCGACCGTGGCGATGTTCATCTCCAGCGCGCGCTGGTAGACCGCGGTGAACAGATGCGCCTTGCTGCGGTAGTGGTGGTAGATGCTGCCCTTGGTCACGCCCAGCGCTTCGCCGATCTGGTCCAGCGTCGTGGTGTCGTAGGTCTGCTGCGTGAAGGCGTCGGCGGCGGCGTCCAGGATTTCGGCGACGCGGTCCGGTGGGTCGCCGGCACGGGTGAGGGGGGCGGAAGACATGGCGCGGGCGGCTCCGGAAGCGGACGGGAGGGAAGACGGGGGGAAGGGGGACGGCTGCGGGGACGATGGCTGTAACGAGGACGGCTGGATGGCGCCGGCCAGCAGGACGGCCTGGGCTTCTTGTGGCCCCGCGGTGGCCTGATGGAGGTAGCGCACCCGCAGCAGGGCCTGCAGCGCGGGCGTTTCCGCGCAGGGCGAGGCTGCGGCCATCTTCAGGCCGGCGGCCAGCATCCGCTCGGCGGCTTCCGAGGCCGACAGCAGCGTCATGGCGCTCAACAGCCGGATGTCCTGCCGTGCGTCGGCGGTGCGGCCGGCCTCTTGCAGCATGGCTCGCACGGCGGCCAGCGCGCTGACGCAAGCGGCCAGCTCCAACGCGGCGCGTGGCGGTGCCGACCGGGCCGAGGCCACGGGCAACGAGCGCGCGGCCAACTCGTATGCGGCGAGTGCGACGCCGGTGGCCTGGGCGCTGGCCGCAAGACGGCGCAGCGCGTCCGCGCGCACCATGGCGTCGCGCGCCTGTCCGGCGGGCCCCAGCAGGCGTTCGGGGCCGACGGCAAGATCAAGGTCGGCCTGGCCGCTGGCTTCATTCGGCAAGGCGGGACGGATGCCGGGGGCGTCCGCAGGCAGCAGGAATGCGGATACCGCGTGCGTGTCGGCATGGTGCGCAAACACCAGAAGGGGAGATCCCGAGACGGCGCCGATCCAGGCGGCCGCGCCCTGGAGGCGCCAGGCTGGTCCGTCCGCATGGGCGATGAATGCCGGCTGGCCGCTGGCGGGATCCAAGGCGCCGGCCAGGCCGGCGCAAGCGCCCGCCACGGCGGACCTGCCGCGTTTGACGGGGGTAAGGCCCGCACTGGCGGCCGTAGCGCACCAGGCGGCTGCCAGTGTCAACGACAGGGCCGGCTGGCGGGCGGCCAGGGTTTCGATCACGGCCAACAGGGTAGAGGCCGGCGCAAGCTGCGACGGGTCGCACAGCGCCGCCAGGCCGCCATGCATCGGCGGGGCGTCCGCGTGGGCGGTTCCAGAGAGCGCCGCGACGCGCCGCGCCCGTGTCAACCAGCGGGCCGCATCGGCGGGAGGAGAGGGCCAAGCAAGTGCCATCGGTTTCCATCCTTATGCGTATAGATCGGCATACTGATTGGGATGGTATTGGGCCGAAGACGGAATATCAATCGAAAAATAACCTTGATATCTATAGGAAAACCCTTGGGTATGAAATTGACCATACTTGTTCGTATGTGATTAGACTGCTGGCTCCACGACCACCAATCCGAGGGCGCTCATGAGCACTGATTTCGTTCCGCTGCATCAACGCGAATCGATGGACCTTCCCTTTTTCGAGCCGGTCCACCGGGACTATCTGAAACGGGTTGAGGCTTTTGCCGACGGGCGCAGCGATCCGCCTGCGACACCGGCCAACGTGGATGCGTGCTGCCGGGACCTGGTGCAGGCGATGGGGCGCGCGGGCCTGTTGCGGGCCAGCGTGCCGCAGGCTTACGGCGGCGACGCGCCGACGGTCGAGTCGCGCCGGCTGGTGCTGGCGCGCGAAGCGCTGGCCTATCGCCACGGCTTGGCGGATTTCGCGTTCGCGATGCAAGGGCTGGGCAGCGGGGCGATCAGCCTGGCCGGATCCGAAACGCTGAAGGCCAGGATCCTGCCCAGCGTCGCCGCCGGCGAATGCATCCCGGCGTTCGCCCTGTCCGAGAAGGCGGCGGGTTCGGATGCGGCGGGCATGCAGTGCCGCGCCCGGCTGGAAGACGGTCATTACGTCATCAACGGGGAAAAGACCTGGATCTCGAACGGCGGCATCGCCGATGTCTACACGCTGTTCGCGCGCACGGAAGAGGCGGCGGGCACGCGCGGAATCTCGGCCTTCGTGGTGTATCCCGACGACCCGGGTTTTTCCGTCAGCGAACGCATCGATGTCATGGCGCCGCATCCGCTGGCGACGCTGCGCTTGGACAACCTGCGCATTCCCGCCGACCGCCTGCTGGGCGTGCCGGGGGAAGGGTTCAAGCTGGCCATGCGCACGCTGGACATCTTCCGCGTATCGGTGGCGGGCGCGGCGCTGGGATTCGCGCGTCGCGCTTTCGACGAGGCCGTGGCGCATGCCCGCAGCCGCCAGTTGTTCGGCGGCGCGTTGGGCGACCTGCAATTGACGCAATCCAAACTGGGCGACATGGCCGTGGCCATCGACGGGGCGGCGTTGCTGACGTACCGCGCCGCCTGGCGCCGCGACGTGCAGGGCCTGCCCACGACGCGCGAAGCCGCGATGGCCAAGCTTGCCGCCACCGAAAACGCGCAGGCCGTGGTCGACATGGCCCTGCAGCTGTTCGGCGCGCGCGGGGTGCGGGTGGGCGAAACACTGGAAAGCCTGTATCGCGAAATCCGGGCGCTGCGCATCTACGAGGGCGCCAGCGAAGTGCAGAAGATCATCATCGCGCGCGACGTGCTGCGGGCCACCGCATGAACGCATTCTGACCGCTTGCGGGCGCAGGATCGGCGCGGCTGGCGGCGTCCAGACCCGCGCCGCCATTGGCGCTGCGGAGCGTATCCGCCTGCGGAAGCCTGCCGCCATTCAGGCCGCCCAACGGCGCGGGCGGCTGTGCTATTGTCATTAACCGGCCGCCTGCGATCATCCTGCAAGCGGGCCGGCGATGGTGCGGTTCGAGGCTACCCCCTTGAGCCGTCTCCTTGGTAGGAAGAAAACGCATGACACGATCAAGCGTGGAGACAATATATGAGCCAATATGGGCCGCTGAAGTTGCACGTCCCCGAGCCCACAGGGCGTCCGGGTTGCAAGACCGACTTTTCCTATCTGCATCTGTCGCCGCCTGGCGAGGTGCCCAAACCCCCCATTGATGTTGCCGCGGTCGATACCGGCGGACTGGCGTACAGCCTGGTCCGGGTGATCGACGACGACGGCCGCGCGGTCGGGCCATGGGCGCCCGAGATCAGCGATGATCAAATGCGCGCCGGCATGCGGGCCATGCTGAAGACGCGGATTTTCGACGGCCGCATGCTGACTGCGCAGCGCAAGAAGAAGATCTCGTTCTACATGCAGAGTCTGGGCGAAGAAGCCATCGGCACGGCGCATGCGCTGGCGCTGGAACAGGGCGACATGTGTTTCCCGACCTACCGCCAGCAAAGCCTCCTGCTGTCGCGCGACGTGTCGCTGGTCACCATGATGTGCCAGCTGATGTCGAACGAACGCGACCCGCTCAAGGGCCGCCAGCTGCCGGTCATGTATTCCGACCGCGAAAACGGCTTCTTCACCATATCCGGCAACCTCGCCACGCAGTTCATCCAGGCGGTGGGCTGGGCGATGGCCTCCGCCATCAAGGGCGACACCCGCATCGCGTCGGCCTGGATCGGCGACGGTGCCACGGCCGAAGCCGACTTCCATACCGCGTTGACCTTCGCGCACGTGTACCGCGCGCCGGTCATCCTGAACGTGGTCAACAACCAATGGGCTATTTCCACCTTCCAGGCGATCGCCGGCGGCGAAGGCGCGACCTTCGCGGGCCGCGGCGTGGGCTGCGGCATCGCGTCGCTGCGGGTGGACGGCAATGATTTCCTGGCGGTGTACTCCGCCTCGCGCTGGGCCGCCGAACGCGCCCGCCGCAATCTGGGCCCGACCCTGATCGAATGGGTGACGTACCGCGCCGGTCCGCACTCGACCTCCGACGACCCGTCCAAGTACCGCCCCGGCGACGACTGGGCGCACTTCCCGCTGGGCGACCCGATCGAGCGTTTCAAGAAGCACCTGATCGGCTTAGGGCTCTGGTCCGACGCCGAACACGATGCCGTCCGCGCCGAACTGGACGCCGAGATCGTCGCGGCCCAGAAGGAAGCGGAAAGCTACGGCACGCTGGTGGACGGCCACGTCCCCAGCGCGGCCAGCATCTTTGAAGACGTCTACAAAGACATGCCGGAGCATCTGCGCCGGCAGCGCCAGCAGCTCGGAGTCTGATCATGGCAATTGACAACAACGCTGGTCCGGCCTCTGCGCCGATGACCATGATCCAGGCATTGCGCTCGGCCATGGATGTGATGCTGGAGCGGGACAATAACGTGGTGGTGTTCGGCCAGGACGTCGGATATTTCGGCGGCGTGTTCCGGTGCACCGAGGGCTTGCAGACCAAGTACGGCAGCTCGCGCGTGTTTGACACGCCGATCTCCGAAGGCGGCATCGTGGGCGTGGCGGTGGGCATGGGTGCCTACGGCCTGCGCCCCGTCTGCGAGATCCAGTTCGCCGACTATTTCTACCCCGCCTCCGACCAGATCGTGTCGGAAGCGGCGCGCCTGCGCTACCGCTCGGTCGGCGAGTTCATCGCCCCGATGACCATTCGCATGCCTTGCGGCGGCGGCATCTACGGCGGGCAGACGCACAGCCAGAGCCCCGAAGCCATGTTCACGCAAGTCTGCGGGTTGCGCACGGTGATGCCGTCCAACCCCTATGACGCCAAGGGCTTGCTGATCGCCTCGATCGAAAACGACGACCCGGTGATTTTCCTGGAGCCCAAGCGGCTCTATAACGGCCCGTTCGACGGCCACCACGACCGCCCGGTGACGCCGTGGACCGGCCGGCCGGGCAGCGTGGTGCCGACGGGTTACTACACCGTGCCGCTGGACTCTGCCGCCATCGTGCGGCCAGGCAACGCGCTGACGGTGTTGACCTACGGCACCACGGTGTATGTGTCGTTGACCGCCGCGGAAGAGACCGGCATCGACGCCGAAGTGATCGACCTGCGCAGCCTCTGGCCGCTGGACCTGGAAACCATCGTGAACTCGGTGAAGAAGACCGGCCGGTGCGTGGTGGTGCACGAGGCCACGCGCACCTGCGGGTATGGCGCGGAACTGATTTCGCTGGTGCAAGAGCACTGCTTCCATCACCTGGAGGCGCCCGTCGAGCGCGTGACCGGTTGGGACACCCCCTATCCGCATGCGCAGGAATGGGCGTACTTCCCCGGCCCGCGCCGGGTCGGCGAAGCGTTCAAACGCGCGATGGAGGTTTGAGATGGGGATCCATATCATCAAGATGCCTGACATCGGCGAAGGCATTGCCGAAGTCGAACTGGTGGGCTGGCACGTCAAGGTGGGCGACACCGTCGCCGAGGACCAGCCGCTGGCCGATGTGATGACCGACAAGGCCACGGTAGAAATCCCGTCGCCCGTGGTCGGCAAGGTGGTCGCGCTGGGCGGCGACGTGGGACAGGTCATGGCCGTGGGCGGAGAACTGATCCGCCTGGAAGTGGAGGGCGAGGGCAACGTCCGCGCCGGATCGGCCGCGCCGCAGAAGGCGGCGCCTGCCGCTTCCGAGCCGCCCGCACCTGCCAAGGCGGACGGCGCCGCGAAGGCGGCAGCCGGCGGCGTCGCCGGCCAGATCGCCGCGTCCGTGTCGCAGCCGGCAAGCCCGGCGTCGGCCAAGCCGCAAGCGGCCTCGCGCCCGGCCCTGGCCGCCGCGCCCGTCGTGGCGCGCCAGCCGGGCGACAAGCCATTGGCCTCGCCCGCCGTGCGCAAGCGCGCATGGGACCTGGGGGTCGAACTGCGCTATGTGCAAGGCAGCGGCCCGGCCGGCCGGGTCATGCACGAAGACCTGGAAGCCTATCTGCAATCGCAAGGGACGGGCGGCGCTGCGCGCGGCGGCTCGGCCTATGTGCAGCGCCATGACGAAGAAGCGGTGCCCGTCATCGGCCTGCGCCGGAAGATCGCGCAGAAAATGGCGGAGTCCAAGCGCCGCATCCCGCACTTCAGCTACGTCGAGGAAATCGACGTGACGGAACTGGAGGACTTGCGCGTCCAGCTCAACCAGAAGTGGGGCGAGTCGCGCGGCAAACTGACGCTGCTGCCGCTGCTGGCGCGGGCCATGGTCGTGGCGCTGCGGGACTTCCCGCAGATCAATGCGCGCTATGACGACGAAGGCGGCGTGGTGACGCGCTACGGCGCCGTGCACATCGGCATCGCCACGCAAAGCGACGGCGGGCTGATGGTGCCGGTGATGCGCCACGCCGAGGCGCGCGACCTTTGGGCCATGGCGGCCGAGATCGGGCGGCTGGCGCAGGCGGTGCGCAACGGCACCGCGGGGCGCGACGAACTCTCCGGCTCGACCATCACGATCACCAGCCTGGGGCCCCTGGGCGGCATCGTCACGACGCCGGTGATCAACCATCCCGAGGTCGGCATCGTGGGCGTGAACCGCATCGTCGAGCGGCCCGCATTCCGCAACGGCGCCGTGGTGGCGCGCAAGCTGATGAACCTGTCGTCGTCCTTCGACCACCGCGTGGTGGACGGCATGGACGCGGCGCGGTTCATCCAGGCGGTGCGCGCCCTGCTGGAACAACCCGCGCTGCTTTTCGTGGAGTAAGTATGAGCCAGATCACAAAGACAACGACCTTGCTGGTGATCGGTGGCGGCCCCGGCGGCTATGTGGCCGCCATCCGCGCCGGCCAATTGGGCGTGCCGACCATCCTGGTCGAAGGCGGCCAATTGGGCGGCACGTGCCTGAACATCGGCTGCATCCCGTCCAAGGCGCTGATCCACGCGGCCGAGGAATTCGACAAGGCGCGCCATTACGCCGGCAAGTCGCCGCTGGGCATCTCGGTGTCGGCGCCGGCGATCGACATCGCGCAGACGGTGGCGTGGAAAGACGGCATCGTCGGCAAGCTGACGGGCGGCGTGGCGGCGCTGTTGAAGAAGAACGGCGTGGAAGTGGTGCAGGGCTGGGCCAGCTTGCTGGACGGCAAGACCGCGGAAGTGACGGCCGCCGATGGCGCCATCGTGCGCATCCAGTGCGAGCATTTGCTGCTGGCGGCCGGCTCCGAGCCCACGCCGCTTGTGTCCATGCCATTCGGCGGCATCGTGGTGTCGTCCACCGAAGCGCTGTCGCCCGACAACATCCCCAAGCAACTGGTGGTGGTCGGCGGGGGCTACATCGGCCTGGAACTGGGCACCGTGTACCGCAAGCTGGGCGCGGAAGTGGCCGTCGTGGAAGCGCAGGACCGCATCCTGCCGACCTATGACGCGGAACTGACCAAGCCCGTAGCCACCGCGCTGGCGAAGATGGGCGTGGCGCTGCACCTGAACCGCAAGGTGCTGGGCCTGAACGCCGCGGGCGACGCGGTACGGGTGCAGGATGCCGCCGGCGCCGAAACCCAACTGCCCGCCGACCGGGTGCTGATCGCGGTGGGGCGCCGTCCGCGCACGCAAGGCTGGGGGCTGGAGAGCCTGCAGCTGGACCGCAAGGGCAACGCGCTGCGCGTCGACGACCAATGCCGCACCTCCATGCGAGACGTCTGGGCCATCGGCGATATCGCCGGGGAACCGATGCTGGCGCACCGCGCCATGGCGCAGGGCGAAATGGTCGCCGAATTGGTGTCGGGCAAGCGCCGGCATTTCCAGCCGGCGTCGATCCCGGCCGTGTGCTTCACGGATCCCGAGGTCGTGGTGGCCGGGCTGTCGCCTGCCGAGGCGGAAGGCGCGGGGCTGGATTGCCTGACCGCATCCTTCCCGTTCGCCGCCAACGGACGCGCCATGACGCTGGAGTCCACCGACGGCTTCGTCCGTGTGGTGGCCCGGCGCGACAACCACTTGATCGTGGGCTGGCAGGCGGTGGGGCGCGGGGTGTCGGAACTGTCCGCCGCGTTCGGCCAATCGCTGGAAATGGGCGCCACGCTTGAAGACGTGGCCGGCACCATCCACGCGCATCCGACCCTGGGCGAAGCCGTGCAGGAAGCGGCGCTGAAGGCGCTGGGCCACGCGCTGCATATCTGACGCGCCAAGCCCGGGCTGAACCGCCGCGCTCCCGGTCCGCCGGGGCGCGGCGTTTTTTCTTATCGCCGGGGCAGGAAACACGCAACGCGTGTGCGGCGTGGGGGCATTTCTTATCGCCGGGCCGTCCCAAGATAAGAAAGCCCCCTTGGGGGGCAGCAAACACGCAACGCGTGTGCGGCGTGGGGGCCTCTCTTCAGATTGGGCGTTTGCGCAGCAGGTATTTCTGCTGGCCGTCCATCACCAGCACGCCGTGCTGGTTGCGCACTTCGCTGCGCATGGCCAGTACGCCGGTGCTGCGGCCGGGCGCAAGCTCGGTCACGCACAGGGACGCGTACAAAGTGTCGCCCGAGAACACCGGCTTCAGGAAGCGGCTGCTTTGTTCCAGGAACGCCTTCAGCGAATCCTCCACCATGTGCGGGAACAGGCCGGCGCCCGCCGCCGTCTGGATGGCCACCTGGAAGCCGTGCGCCAGCATGTGCGGCATGCCATGGGCGCGGCAGTACTCCACGTCGTAATGCACCGGGTGGTTGTCGCCGCTGGCCAATTGGAAAGCAGCGAACAGCGCGTCGGTCATGGTGCGGGAAGGCAGGTTGAAGACCTCGCCGATCTCGAAGTCTTCGAAGTAGCGCTGGGCGCACAGTTGATGCTTGATCATGCCGGGGTCCTGTTCGGAAGAGGTTGCATGGGAATTTGATCGGAGGGTCATCAGTTCGCGGTCATGTTGGCCGCGCGGGCGACCTGGCTCCATTTCTTCAATTCGCTGTCCAGGAAGCTGGCCAGCGCGGCGGGCGACGGTTCGGTTTCCAGCACCAGGCCCATGTCGTAGGCACGGCGCTTCAAGGCCTCGTCTTGCAGCGCGGCCTGCAGGGTCGACGTCAGCGTCTTGATCACCGGGGCGGGCGTGCCGGCAGGCGCGAACACGGCGTTCCAGGTATAGGCTTCGTAGCCCGGGATGGCCTCGGCGATGGCCGGCGTATCGGGCGTCTGCGGCAAGCGCTGGCGCATCGACGTCGCCAGCAGGCGCACCGTTCCGGCATGCACCTGCGCCAGGCCGGTGGGGGCGCTGTCGATCATGAATTCCAGGTGTCCGCCGATGACGTCGGCCATGGCGGGGGCGCTGCCCCGGTAGGGCACATGCATGGCGCGGGTGCCGGCCAGGTAGTTGACCAGTTCGGCGCCCAGGTGCGGCGCGCTGCCGATGCCCGCAGAACCGTAGTTGACCTTACCCGGACGGGATTTCAGATAGGCCAGGAATTCCGGCAGCGTCTGCACCGGCAGGGCTTTGTTGACGACCAGCACCAGCGGCGCCTTGGCGGCCAGGCCCACCGGGGCGAAGTCTTCGACGGTGCGGTAGGGCAGCGTCGCGTGGATGCTCGGGTTGACGGCATGCGCCACCGTGGTCAACAGCAAGGTGTAGCCGTCGGGCGTTGCTCTGGCGACCGCTTCCGTGCCTACCAGCGTGCCGGCGCCGGTGCGGTTTTCAACGATGATCGTGGTGCCCGCCTGGCGACCCCAGCTTTCAGCCAGGGCGCGGGCGAAAGTGTCCGTCGGGCCGCCGGCGGCGTACGGCACCACCAGCTTCACCGGTCTTGCGGGAAAGCCAGACTGCGCCCAGGCCATGGGGGCGGCCGCCAGCAGGCCGATGGCCGCAGCCAGTTTCCGGGCCGGCGCAGCCCAGCGGGATAGGGGGTTCATGGTTTGTCTCCGTTCGTTGTTCTGCCTGCCGGATCGCGCCGGGTTCTCCCGGCGAATGGCGGCGGCTTCGGGTTTGTTCCCTGGTTTCGGCAAAATATAAAGACGATGATCCCGGGCGAACAGTCGAATGTTTTTTGCTCGGCTTAGAACCTTTCTAACAGTGGCTTTCCCTGCCGGCATGGCGGGGGTTGCGGGGTGACGGCATTGCGTTACGAACTGACCGACTTGCGTGTTTTCATGGCCATCGCCGAGGCCAAGAGCCTGACGGGTGGCGCGTCCGACCTGCATCTGACGGCGCCATCGGCCAGTTACCGGCTGAAGAACCTGGAGCAGGCGATGGGGGTGCCGCTGTTCGTGCGCACGCAAAAAGGCATGACGCTGACGCCGGCCGGCATGACCGTGCTGCGCTACGCGCAGACCATCTTCGCCAACGTCGAACGCCTGCAGGGCGAAATGCGACGGCACACGGATGGCGTGGAAGGGCACATCCGGGTGTTCGCCAACAGCAGCACGATGAGCAGCCTGCCCGCGGCGCTAAGCCGGTTCCTGGCGGCCTATCCCAACGTCAATATCGACCTGGAGGAACGCCTTAGCGCCGATACGGTCAAGGCGGTGCTGGACGGGCATGCGGACGTGGGGCTGGTGGCCGGCGCCATCGAGATGCGGGGCCTGGAGTTCATTACTTACGGCAAGGACGAACTGCTGTTCATCATTCCGCCGCGGCATCCGCTGGGCCTGCACCGGCGCGTGTCGCTGGAGGCCGCGCTGGCGCACGATATCGTGGCGATCGGCCGAAAAAGCAGCAACTTCCTGTACCTGCAGCAGATGGCCGAGCAACTGGGCATCAAGCCGCGGGTCCGCGTGCACGCGCCGAACTTCGATGCGGTCTTGCGGTGCGTGCAGGAGGGCGCGGGCATTTCGCTGGTGCCGCGCTCGGTCGCCGCCGCCGCGCTTTTGCAGGGCAAGGTCGAAGGCGTGGAGATCGAAGAGGCCTGGGCGGTGCGCGAACAGCGCGTGGTGATGCGCAGCATGGAGTCGTTGCCGGTCTTCGCGCGCGATTTCGTCGGCTATGTCACCGAGCTCACCCCCGTCGACGCTGGCGATTAGAGAATCTTGAAGCGCGGTTAAAAATTATCGACTGGCCGCGGTGCGCAAGGCGTTCCTATAATTTTTTCGATGGCCGGCCCGCTTGACAGGCCGGCGCCCCTTCGACGCGCAGGAACCCATGACCGCAGAATTGAAACCCTTGGACGGCATCACTGTCGTCGCGCTTGAGCATGCCGTGGCGGCCCCGTTCGCCAGCCGCCAATTGGCGGACCTGGGCGCCCGCGTGATCAAGATCGAACGCCCGGGCACGGGTGATTTCGCCCGTGGCTACGATGCCGCGGTGCATGGCCAATCGTCATTCTTCGTGTGGGCCAACCGGGGCAAGGAAAGCCTGTGTCTGGACCTGGAGCACCCCGCCCAGCGCGGGGTACTGCAGCGGCTGCTGGGCGGGGCCGACGTCTTCATCCAGAACCTGGCGCCCGGGGCGGCGCAGCGCAAGGGCCTGGACTTCGCCGCCTTGCATGCCGAGTTCCCGAGGTTGATCGTGTGCGATGTCTCGGGGTATGGCGACAGCGGCCCGTTTCGCGAGAAGAAGGCCTACGACCTGCTGATCCAGGCCGCGGCTGGATTGATTTCCGTCACGGGCACCCCTGATGCGCCGGCGCGCACGGGCATATCGATCGCCGATATCTCGGCGGGCATGTACGCGTATTCCGGAATCCTGACGGCCTTGCTGCAGCGGGGCCGCACGGGCGAGGGGCTGCGGGTGGAGGTCACCATGCTGGAGGCGCTGGCCGAGTGGATGTCGTATCCCTTGAACGCCGCCCGCTATGGCGGGTCGCCGCCGGCGCGCAACGGCGTGGCGCATCCGGCCATCGCCCCGTACGGCCAGTATCAGGCGGGCGACGGCAAGGACATCATTTTCGGCCTGCAGAACGAGCGCGAATGGGGGCAGTTCTGCGCGGGCGTGCTGCAAGACCCTGCCATTGCGCAAGACGAGCGGTTTTCGTCCAACGTGCTGCGCGTCGCCAACCGGCAGGCGCTGGATGCCCGTATCGCGGAATGTTTTGCGCCGCTCTCGCGCGAGGACGTGCTGCGCCGGCTGGATGAGGCCGGCATCGCCAATTCCGCGTTGAACTCCATGCATGACGTCTGGGACCATCCGCAGTTCGCCGCGCGCGGCCGGTGGCGCGACGTCGCCACGCCGGCGGGGCCGATCCGCGCGCTGCTGCCGCCCGCCACGCTGTCGGGCATGGAAGCGGCGATGGGCGACGTGCCGGCGCTGGGCCAGCACACGGAGGCGATCCTGGCCGAGCTGGGGGTCACGTTGCCCGCATGACGTTGCCGGTATGACGCTGGCCGTGCGCTGCCGCCCGGGTGCGCCGTGGCGCAATGCTACTGACTGCCGTCGACGTAGGGCCGGGACTGCAGAATCAGGATCTTGTCGCCCTGCACGGCCCATTCGATGTCCTGGTCGACGTTGCCCAGGCGCAGCTTGATCTGGCTGCCTACGGCGGCCAGCCGGGCGACGAGCGCGTCGTTCAGCACCTGGCGGGACCCTTCGATCGGCACTTCGCGCACGCCACCCGCCTTGTCCGCCACCAGTTGCGTGTCTTCGGCCGACCGGCTCAGCACCTGCACGGCCTTGGACCAGCTGGAATACATCAACTGTTCCGCCTGGCGCTTGCCTTCCACCACTTTGATACCCAGGCCGCGCTTGGCCGAGATGTACGTCACGTAGCGGCGCGAGGCGTCGAAAGGGTCGCGCGTGATCATCACGCCCGAACTGTCCGAGGCCGCCGCCTGCTGCACCAGCACGGCCATCACGACGCCGTCCTGGCCGATGCCGGCCGCGCGCCGCGCCTCGTAGGCTTCGAAGTTGTAGACGGATGCCCACACCGTCTGTATCGCCCGGGGCAGCGCGTCGGCTTGCGTCACGTTGGGCACCGTGGTGTAGAGCCCCGCGCCGCTGAACCCGGGCAGGTCTTCGGAATTCGACGAGCTGCGCACGAACACGCCGCGGCCCTGCAATTGCTGTTGCCAGCGATCGCGCCACGCGGCGGCAAGCGCCGGGTCGGGCGGGGCATTGACGATGTCCTGGCGCAGGGCGGCGAGCTCGGCGCGGCGGACATTGGCGTCGCTGGCGAAATCCGGCCGCCGCTCGAGGGCGGCGATGCGTTCCGGCACGTGCAGCTGCTGCATGAACGCGGCGTACTGCGCGAAGGGGATGCAGAAGCCGTCGGGCACGCTGGCCAGCGGCGCCAACGCGGATTTCAGCGCGCCCAGGTTGGCCGCCTTGACGCCGCAATGGCGGCTGTCGCGGGTCGCCATGCCGGTCAGCGGCTTGATGGACTTGACGGTCAGGTCGGGCTTGGGCAGCGGCAGGCCGGCCGCCTTGGGGGCAGGCGTCGCGGGCGTGTCGGGCTTGGCGATGGGCCGCACCTGGTAGCCGTTGCTCGATACATTCAGCTCCACCCATTGGCCGTCGTAGTCGCGCAACGCGGCGACGCCGTCGCGCACATAGGCGTTGGGGATGCGCCAGCCTTTCGCCAGCAGGTTCACGTGCGACAGCAGGGTGGAGGGCCGTTGCGTGATCAGGCCCGCCACGGGCGGCAGCGCTACCGGCACTTCGTCCAGCACCAGGATGTCGGTCGGGGCCAGGTCGGGCGTGTCTTCGACCGAGGCCACGATGCGCAGGCGGCCTTGGGCGTGCCCGGTATTCAGCGGCAGGAAGGTCTGTTCGCGCAGCAAGGCTTCCTGGGTCACGAAGTCCAGGCCGGCGCGTTGCGCCGTCTGCTCGTGCATCGTGGAGTTGGCCTTGAAGCGAAGCGGCGCGTAGAAGGTGGCGCGCAGCCGTTCCCCGGTCAGGGCCAGCAGTTCCGGCGTCAACCGGTCGCCCTCCCAGAACTCATAGGTGTAGCCGGGCAGGTCGCGCTGCCAGCTCAGGGTGCCGAACAGCAGGCGGCGCTGCGGGTCCTTGTACTGGGCGATCAGCGTGGCCTTGTCCGCGCCGGGCAGCAGGCGGCGTTCGCGGGCGAAGTTCTCGTGCAGCGAATAGCGCGGCGTATCGATGTAATACATGCGGTCGGCGTGCTTGCGGTCGATCACGAACAGCACATGCGGGATTTCAAGCGGCGTGCCCGGGTTGTAGACGCGGGCCAGTTGCTGGAATTCCGCCTGGGTGCGGATCTGGCCAAGAAACGCGGGGCCGGCGCGCTTGGCGTCCGCTTGCGTGCGCGCGTCGACTTCGTCGGCGCGCAAGGGCCGGGCGTTTTCGTAGGGGGAGGGCTTGCGGGCGGTCTGCGCCTGGGGGGCGGCGCCGATGCCGGCGGCCAGGAGGCCGAACGCGGTCAGGACAAGCATTCGGCACGGCCGGCGGGGCAGGCCAAGACGACGTGATGCAGGCGATGGGCGCATGAAAAGGCGGGCGAGTCGCAGGGAGTTGCGATGATATCGGAGCGCCTGCGCGCCGCCGTGGACGGATGTGTCCAGATGTACCCAGTCATTTTCCTAAAGGCCGTCGGACTTACAAATACCCAATTTCAGGGATACGCGGCCAGCCGCGGATCCCGTGTAATTCCAGTTCGGCTGTATGTCGCGCCGGCGACGCGGGAGCCCGACCGTTTTTGCACGCGCTGACGGTAAGGGTTTCCCGTAGGGCCTTTGCGCAGGGGCAGCAGCATCTGCTGCCCCTGTTTTTTTCCTGGAGGCCGCTTCCGCCGAGGACATCGCCCAAAATGCAACAAGGCCCCCACTGGGGCCTTGTTTTTCTTGCCAGCCTGAACCGGAATCAGCCTTCGGCCGTTTCCGCCAGGACGCGCTTGGCCTCTTCGGCCACGCGCTCGGGGGCGGTGCCGCCGATGTGCTTGCGTGCGGCAACCGAGCCTTCCAGGGTCAGCACCTGATGGACGTCGTCGCCGATCTGGGCGTGGTAGGCCTTGAGTTCGTCGGTGGACAGGTCGGCCAGGTCGCAGCCGCGCTGTTCGCAGTCGCGCACGGCGTGGGCCACCACTTCGTGGGCGTCGCGGAAGGGCACGCCGCGCTTGACCAGGTAGTCGGCCAGGTCGGTGGCGGTGGCGAAGCCTTGCAGGGCAGCGGCGCGCATGTTGTCGGCCTTCACCTTGATGCCGGCCGCCATGTCCGCGAAGATGGTCAGCGTGTCGCGCACGGTGTCGACGGTGTCGAACAGGCCTTCCTTGTCTTCCTGGTTGTCCTTGTTGTAGGCCAGGGGCTGGCCTTTCATCAGGGTCAGCAGGGCGACCAGGTTGCCGTTCACGCGGCCGGTCTTGCCACGGGCCAGTTCAGGCACGTCGGGGTTCTTCTTTTGCGGCATGATCGAGCTGCCGGTGCAGAAGCGGTCGGCCAGGTCGATGAAGCCCACGCGCGGGCTCATCCAGAGCACAAGCTCTTCGGACAGGCGCGACACGTGCGTCATGATCAGGGCGCCGGCGGCGCAGAATTCGATGGCGAAGTCGCGGTCGGACACGGCGTCCAGCGAGTTGCGGCACACGCCGTCGAAGCCCAGCGTCTTGGCGACGCGTTCGCGGTCGATCGGGAACGAGGTGCCGGCCAGCGCGGCCGCGCCCAGGGGCAGGCGGTTCACGCGGCGGCGGCAGTCGGCCAGGCGCTCGGCGTCGCGGCCGAACATTTCGGCATAGGCCAGCAGGTGGTGGCCGAACGTGACGGGCTGGGCGACTTGCAGGTGGGTGAAGCCCGGCATGATGGTGCCGGCGTTGTCCAGCGCGACCGCGGCCAGCGCGTGGCGCAGTTGGCGCAGCAGGTCTTGCAGGTTGTCGATTTCGTCGCGCAGCCACAGGCGGATGTCGGTCGCCACCTGGTCATTGCGGGAACGGCCGGTGTGCAGGCGCTTGCCGGCATCGCCCACCAGTTCCACGAGGCGCTTCTCGATGTTCAGGTGCACGTCTTCCAGGTCCAGCAGCCATTGGAAGCTGCCGGCGTCGATTTCGGACAGGATCTGGGTCATGCCGCGCTGGATGTCGGCCAGGTCCTGGGCGCCGATGATGCCCTGGGCGGCCAGCATGTCCGCATGCGCGAGCGAGCCCTGGATGTCGTGGCGCGCCAGGCGCTTGTCGAAATCCACGGAAGCCGTGTAGCGTTTTACGAGTTCGGAGACCGGTTCCGAGAACCGGGCGGACCAGGCCTGCGCCTTATTGGCGAACTGGTTTTGATCGGAGGAGGGAGTGTTTGCCATGATGGGCGGAATTATAGGGCCTGCCGCCGATGCGGCGCACGCGGCGGGGTAGCATGGCCCCGATATCGCCGTGCCGGAACCTTGGCCCGGCGCGACTTGTCGGATAATCCACGGTCAGTTTCAAGAACTTAGAGCGAGAACACGACATATGCCCCTGGAATGGGAAGAACTGGTTACCCAACTTGATACCCACATGCCGCGCGAGGCCTGGGCGCAGACGCTGGTCGGGATCGGCGTGCTGATCCTGACGGCGCTGTTCGTCCAATGGGTCGTCGCCCGGGTGGTGCTGATGCTGGCGCATCGGGTGCTGGTGCTGAGCGGCCGGGGGGACTGGGATAAAGCCTTGCAGCACCGCCGCGCGTATCACAATTTTTGGTACGCGGTGCCGTTCATGGTGGTGTCGATGGGCATCGACCTGGTGCCGCACGTCGAAAGAGCGGTGACCATCGTGGGCAGGCTGGCGCATGCGGGCGCCTGGATCTGCGTGTTCATCGCGTTCTCGGGGGTTCTGAGCGCCTGGCAGGACACGTATTCGGCCACGACGCGGGCGCAGACCCGGTCGATCAAGGGCTATATCCAGATCGGCAAGCTGATCCTGATGGCGGTATGCACCGTTTTGGTGCTTTCCATCCTGATCGACCGGTCGCCGCTGTGGATGATCTCGGGCCTGGGCGCGTTGTCGGCGGTGCTGCTGCTGGTGTTCAAGGACACGCTGCTGTCGCTGGTGGCCAGCACCCAGCTGACCAGCAACGACATGCTGCGCATCGGCGACTGGATCGAAATGCCGCAGTCCAACGCGGACGGTTTCGTCAAGGACATCGCGCTGCATACCGTCAAGGTGCAGAACTGGGACAACACCGTCACCACGGTGCCGACCTACAAGCTGTTTTCGGAAAGCTACCGCAACTACCGCCACATGTTCGAATCCGGCGGCCGGCGCATCAAGCGCACCCTGCGGATCGACGCGTCCAGCGTGCGTTTTCTGACCGACGACGAGGCGCAGCGCCTGATGCGTTTCCGCCTGCTGCACGACTATTTGCAAGCCAAGACCCAGGACATCGCCCAGGAGAACCAGACGATGGGCGAACTGGCCAGCGTGCCGACCAACCGGCGCCGCCTGACCAATATCGGCACGTTCCGGGCCTATGGCCTGGCGTTCCTGAAGCAGAACAAAGAGGTCCGTCAGGACATGGCGATGATGGTCCGCATGATGGAGCCCACCGCGGACGGCATTCCGGTCGAGGTCTATTGCTTTACGGCGGTGACGGCCTGGGTGGAGTACGAGCGGATCCAGGGCGACATCTTCGACCATCTGCTGGCCGTTCTGCCGGAACTGGGCCTGCGCCTGTACCAGCAGCCGTCCGGCGCCGATATCGGCGCGATGGGCAGCTATCTGCGCGACGGCGCTGTTCAGGCAGCCTTGGCGGGCGAGCGCGACCGCCAGGCCCTGGCCCCGCCGATGGAGGGCATCCCGCCCGAGCGCGGGCTGACCGACGACAAGATGCCCCGATAGGCGGGGCGCCCCGGGGCGCCGTGAGATAATCCGGGGGTTGGAACTTAGTCTTCATTGACCCAGGCGATCACCCCGATGTCGAACCCGTTCTTCAACCTGTATTCCCACGGCTTCGCCCGGGTAGCGGTCGGCGTGCCCGAATGCCGGGTCGCCGACCCCGCATTCAATGCCGCGCAGACCATCGAGCTGGCGCAGCAGGCCGCCCAGGGCGGCGCCGTGCTGGTGGCGTTTCCCGAACTCGGCCTGTCGGCCTATACCTGCGACGACCTGTTCCACCAGAAGGCCTTGCTGGACGAATGCGAGGCGGCGCTTGCCCTGGTGGTGCAGGCCACGGCCGAACTGGATATTGCCGTCATCGTCGGCGCGCCGCTGCGCGTGTCGCACCAGCTGTTCAATTGTGCCGTCGTGGCCGCAGGCGGACGCGTACTGGGCGTGGTGCCCAAGAGCTACCTGCCCAACTACGGCGAATTCTACGAAGCCCGTCAGTTCAGCGCCGCCGATTGCGCCGCCGCGACCGAGATCCGGCTGCTGGGCGAAACGGTGCCTTTCGGGCCCGAGCTGCTGTTCCAGATGGAAAAGCTGCCGCTGTTCCAGTTCCACGTTGAAATCTGCGAAGACGTCTGGGTGCCCATCCCGCCGTCCTCGTTCGCCGCGCTGGCCGGGGCGACCGTGCTGGTGAACCTGTCGGCCTCGAACATCGTCGTGGGCAAGTCGGAATACCGCCATCAGCTGGTGGGGCAGCAGTCGGCCCGCTGCCTGTCGGCCTATATGTACACCTCGGCGGGGCGCGGGGAATCTTCCACCGACCTGGCCTGGGACGGCCAGGCGCTGATCTACGAAAACGGCGAACTGCTGGGCGAATCCGAGCGCTTCCTGAACCATTCCCATCTGCTTTTCTCGGACGTCGACCTGGACCGCCTGTCGCGCGAGCGCATGCGCCAGACCACGTTCGGCCAGTCGGTGCGCCGCCACCAGGACGAGGTCCGCAAGTTCCGCGCCGTGCCGGTGCCGGTGAACCCGCCGCTGGACGACGCCGAGCTGCCCCTTGAACGGCGCGTGGCGCGCTTTCCCTATGTGCCGGCCGACCCCCAGCGACGCGACGCGCGCTGCAAGGAGGTCTACAGCATCCAGGTGCAGGCGCTGGTGCAGCGCTTATCGGCCAGCAAGATGTCGAAGGTCGTCATCGGCATTTCCGGCGGGCTGGACTCCACCCACGCGCTGCTGGTCTGCGCTCAGGCCATGGATACGCTGGGTCTGCCGCGCGCCAACATCCTGGCCGTGACCATGCCGGGTTTTGCCACCAGCACCCGCACGCTGCAGCAGGCGCGCCGGCTGATGGCGGTGGTGGGCTGCACGGCGTCCGAAATCGACATCCGCCCCAGCTGCCTGCAGATGTTGAAAGACCTGGGCCACCCCTATGCGGACGGCAAGCCGGTCTACGACATCACGTTCGAAAACGTGCAGGCGGGCGAACGCACCAACCACCTGTTCCGCCTGGCCAATTTCAGCAACGGCATCGTCATCGGCACGGGCGACCTGAGCGAGCTTGCACTAGGCTGGTGCACGTACGGGGTGGGCGACCACATGTCGCATTACAGCGTCAACGCCAGCGTGCCGAAGACGCTGATCACGCATCTGGTGCGCTGGGTGGCCGAGTCCGGCCGCCTGGGCGGCGAGGGCGCCGAGGTGCTGCTGGACGTGCTGGGCACGGACGTCAGCCCCGAATTGGTGCCGGGCGGCGCCGACGACAAGCCGGTGCAGAAAAGCGAAGACGCCATCGGCCCGTACGAGCTGCAGGATTTCAACCTGTACTACACGCTGCGCTACGGTTTCGCGCCGACCAAGGTCGCCTTCCTGGCGCTGGCGGCCTGGCGGGACCGCGATGCCGGCGCCTGGCCCGACGCCGGCCATGTGGTCCGCAACCAGTACGATCTGGCCGCCATCAAGCGCAACCTGAAGATCTTCCTGGACCGGTTCTTCCGCACAAGCCAGTTCAAGCGCACCTGCGTGCCGAACGCGCCCAAGGTCGGGTCGGGCGGTTCGCTGTCGCCGCGCGGCGACTGGCGCGCGCCCAGCGATTCGGAATCGGTGGTGTGGATGCGCGACGCCGAGCGCATACCGGACGCGGCCCCGGACGCCTGATACGGGTTCTCCCGCTACTGCGCCGCGATGCCGGTGGTATTCTCTTAGTCATTGCGCCTTGCCTGCCGCGACGGCAGGGCAAGGCGCCGCAACAGATCAAAAACCCAGGACGACCAACGTGAAACAAGTCACCGCCATCATCAAACCCTTCAAGCTCGACGAAGTCCGCGAGGCGCTGGCCGAAGTCGGCGTCAGCGGCTTGACCGTGACCGAGGTCAAGGGTTTTGGCCGTCAGAAAGGTCATACCGAGCTCTACCGCGGCGCGGAATACGTGGTGGACTTCCTGCCCAAGATCCGCGTTGAAGTCGTGCTGCCCGATGACCAGGTGGAAGCCGCCATCGAAGCCGTGGTCAAGGCTGCGCGCACCGGCAAGATCGGCGACGGCAAGATCTTCGTCAGCCCGGTCGAACAAGCCATCCGCATCCGCACCGGCGAAAGCGACGAAGAGGCGCTGTGAGCCTTACCTGTATTCCATTGCGGTGAGCGGCGGCGGTTCCTCCGCCCGAGCTCATCCGCAACGCTGCGGCACCTTGCGCAGGCTCTCCGTATATCCCAGCGCCGCCACGCGGTCCGCCAGCTTCGCATAGGCCGCGTCGCTCAGGCACGGCACGCGGGCCATGATCCACACGTAGTCGCGCTTTGACCTGCCGATGATGGTGGTCTGGTAGCCGTCATCCAGATAGGCGATGACGTATTCAGCTTCGATCGGCCAGAAAAACTGCATGCCCCAGACGGCGTTGCCCGTGCCGGGCCGCACGGTGGCCACGGGATGCATGGCATCCTCCTTGGCATCGAAGCTGCCTTTGCGGTAGCGGAAATCGGTCTGGATCCTGCCGTCCGGCAATAGCCGATAACTTTCCACGGCGTCATAGGCGTGGCGTTCGGGCCAGCTGGGAATATGCGCGATCACGTACCAATCGCCCATGAAGCGGGGCAGGTCGACGTGGTCTACCGGCGGCATCGGCGTGGGTGCGGCGCACCCGGCCAGCACCCCCACGACGCCGGCGCACAACGCGCGCAACCGGGCCGGTCTCATGATGGACGCGTGAACCGGTAGTGGCCCACTCCCCATTGTTGCCCTTCGTCATAGCCAAAGAGTTCCGCGCACGCTATCCAGAACATGCGCCAGCGCTGATTCCACAGGCCGGCGTGTGGTCCGTAGGCATGAGTCAGCACCGCCTTGGCCTGCTCGCGGCGGGCATCCTGGTTGGCCAGCCAGTGGTTGGCCGTGCGCGCGTAGTGCATGCCGTTGAGAAACCATTTCGCTTCCAGCTGCAGATCCCGCTGGAAGTGCAGCAGCGTATCGACTGCAGGCATGATGCCGCCCGTGAAGAAATGCCGCCCCATCCAGTTGCTGGCGCCGCCGGTTTCGAACGGATAGGCCCGTTCGCGGTGGGCGAAGATGTGCACGAACAGCTTGCCGCCGGGACGCAGCCATTGGCCGATGTGCGCCATCAGGTCCTGGTAATTGCGCATGTGTTCGAACATTTCGACTGAAACGCAGCGGTCGTAGGCGCCAGCGGGCAGCGACAGCACGTTCACGTCGCAAGTGACGACCTGTACGTGCCGCCAGCCGCGTTCGCGGCAGCGCGCCTCGATGTGCTGGCGCTGCGTCGCCGAGTTCGAGACGGCAGTGATGCGGGCGTTGGGGAATTGCTCGGCCATCCATAGCGTCAACGAACCCCAGCCGCAGCCCAGTTCCAGGATGTCCTGGCCGTCGGCCAGTTCCGCGCGATCGCCATATAGATGCAGCATGGCGGCCTCGGCCGCATCCAGCGTCTCGGCGCCCGTCGGGTAATAGCAGCTGGAATACTTCATGCGGGCACCCAGGCAAAGCTGGAAGAACGCGGTGGGCAGCTCGTAGTGCTGCGCATTGGCGGCGTCGGTGTGGATCGCCACTGCGCTAGTGCGCAGGCTGGCGATCAGCTGCTGATCGCGGGCCGTCCAGGCGTCGATGCCGCCGGCATATTCCGCCGACAGGCGCTCGGTACACAGGCGGCGTATCCCCAGGCGCAGCAGCGCGTCGGGCACCAGGCCGCGTTCGGCCAGGCCGAGCAGGCCGGGGGCGGGGCGGTCCGCGGCGAGCGGGGTGTCATGCAGGGTGGCGGTCGTCATGGCGTGCCTCGTCAGGATTTGGGAAACCACGGAAAGAAGGCCGACGTGCGGCGTTGGTAATCGCGGTAATCGTCGCCGCGTGTCCGCAGGGCCTGCTGCTCGGTGAAGGGGATGCCGCTGATCCAGCGCAGGAACCCATACATCAGCACCGGCCCCAGCCATGACAGCCACGCAAGCGGGGAGCCCCATGCCAGGGCCACATAACCGAACCAATGGCACCATTCGAAGAAATAGTTCGGATGCCGCGAATAGCGCCACAGGCCATCGCGGCAGGTGTTGCCGCGATGCGCCGGGTCGTTGCGAAAGCGCTCCAGCTGATGATCGGCCATGGCCTCGCCCGCCAGCGCTACCAGCCAGACGGCGACGCCCAGCGCAACCGTCAGACCGTGCGCCGGGCTGGCGCCAACGGCCACGAACGGCAGGCTGAACAGCATGACCAGGCCCGCCTGGAACATGAACAGGCCGAAGAATTTTCCCTGATGGCCGTGCCACCGTTCGCGTAGCGCTCGGTATCGCCCGTCTTCTACCTGCCGCACACGCCGCCACAGATGAGCGGCCAGTCTCAGGGACCAGATTCCGGCCATCACGGCCAGACAGGCCCGTGGCAGCCGTGCGCCTTGCCCGGTCGCCGCGATAAGCAAGGCGCTGCCTCCCATGCCCAACGCCCAAACCACGTCGACGATGCCTGCATTGGCGCGGCGGCGCTGCCAGTCCCAGGCCGCCGCCATGGCGACAACCATGAAGCCGGCGATGCACGACCATTGCTGAAAGGGGGTCATGCCGTCTCCGGTATCCAGCGTTCACCCGTGCTTCGGGCGCCGGGGCGGGTCAGCAGCAGGTGCGAGACGCCGATTGAACGTTCGCGGAAGCCGCCCTCGCAGTACGCCAGATAGAACTCCCACAGACGGCAGAAGCGGGCGTCGAAACCCTGCGCCTTGACCTCGGGCAGATGCGCCAAGAAGCGTTCGCGCCAGGCCTGCAAGGTGCGCGCATACGACAGGCCGAAGTCTTCCAGGTGCACCAGGGCCAGGTCGCAGGCGCGGGTCTTGGCACGCAGCATGGCCTCGATGGAGGGGATGAAGCTACCGGGGAAGATATGGCGCTTGATGAAGTCGACGGAGGCCAGCGCCTGGTGGTAACGGTGGTCTTCGATAGTGATGGCCTGGATAAGGGCGCGGCCCTGCGGATGCAGCAGTCCCGCGACTTTGCGGAAGTAGGCCTCGAGATAGGGCGCGCCGATGGCCTCGACCATCTCGATGGAGACCACTTTGTCGTATTGGCCTTGCAGGTCGCGGTAGTCCTGAAGCACGACGTCGACGCGATCGTCCAGGCCGGCGGCGCGTATGCGTGCGGCGGCCAGGGCGTGCTGTTCGCGCGAGATGGTGGCGGTGGTGACGTGGCAGCCGTAGTGGCGTGCGGCATGGACGGCGAATCCGCCCCAGCCGCTGCCGATCTCTACGACTCGGTCGCCCGGCCGCAATTCGAGCTTACGGCAGATGGTGTCCAGTTTGCGCCGCGACGCGGCTTCCAGCGTGTCGTCCGCGTCCGTCCACATCGCCGACGAATACATCAGGTCAGGCGACAGGAACAGCGAGAAGAAATCATTGCCCAGGTCATAGTGGGCCGCGATATTGCGGCGGCTGCCTTCAGGCGTATTGCGGTTGCCGGCGTGCCAGCATTTGAGGGCCCAGCCGGCTAGCCGCGCCAGCCCGGATTCCATGCCGTCCAGGGCGTCGCGGTTGTGCACCAGCAGACGAACCAGGGCGACCAGGTCGTCGCAGGACCACATGCCGTCGCCGAACGCCTCGCCGGCCCCAACGCTGCCTTGCGTGGCGACGAGCCGGTAGAAGGCGATGTCCCGGACGGTCAGGCGCACGAGCGCGCCGCCGTCGCCAAGCGTCGCGCAGCCCAGGCTGTCTTCGATGGCCAGCCTGCCGCCGGCCAGCTGCGAGAGGCCGGCGAACAGCCGCCTGCGAAGCAGGCGGTCCAGGGCGCTGACGGGACGGCTTGCCGCGACGGCGGCGTGTTCGGATGGCGTCATGGCTTTCATTGCGGTTCTCCGTCAGACGTGCGGGGATGGTCGTGGATGGGGTTGCGCTTGAGCCAGAGGCGCAAGGCCTGCCAATGGATGGCGCCTATCACTTGCAGCGTCATCAAGGGATAGCGCCACAGCAGGCGCGCCAGCGCCGCGCTGTCCAGTTCGTGCCGCCGCAGGGTCAGATGGGCGTCGAATTGCGCCTGATCCTGGCGGCTGACGCGCATGTGCACCCGTAGGTCTTCGCCCGGCGTGCTGAAGCGCCAGTCGTAGGCGCAATCCATCGGCATGAAGGGCGACACGTGGAACTGCTTGTCGAAACGCCAGATCAGGGATTGCCCCTGCCGGTCAGCGGCATTGACCGGCAACACGATGCAGTGGCGCTGCTTCCAGGGCGTGTTGGTGATCTCGGCCAGAATGGCGGCCAGGGTCACGCCATCGGCTTCGTAGCAGTAGTAGAAACTGACCGGATTGAAGACATAGCCCGCATAGCGCGGATGCGCCAACAGGCGGACGGGCCCGTCGGGCGCATCATGCATGGCCGCGCGCAGGCGCGCGCGCACGGCCTGCGCCAGCGGCAGGCCGTGCGCGCCGTCCAGATAATCGCTGCGCCGCCACTCGGCCAGGTTTGGCCGATTGGCCGACCACAGCCAGTGATGCAGGAAGACCCGATCGATTTCATCCAGATCCAGGTACAGCTGTGCCATGCGGTAGCTGAAGCCGTGCGCGTGCGGCACGTGGCGCCTGTGCGCCACGCAGCCTTCATAGACGGCGCTTTGAAGGGTCATGCCGCCACCCGGGACAAGGGCGCGGTCCGCGACTGGATGCCGCGCACCACGTCGAGCGCACTCGCCACGCCGTCTTCATGAAACCCCCAGCCCCAGTACGCGCCCGCGTACCAGGTGTGGCGATGGCCGGAGACCTCGGAGCGGCGGGCCTGTGCGGCCACCGACGCCACGGTGTAGACCGGATGGTGATAGCGCATGCGGGCCAGCACGTGCGCGGGGTCGATGGCCTCGCTGCGGTTGAGCGTCACGATGAAAGGCAGGCGCGAGTGCAGTCCCTGCAGCAGATTCATGCAGTAGCTGACGGAACATGGGCTTGACGGATCCGCCGGGACATAGGCATTCCACGCGGCCCAGGCTTTGCGCCGGCTTGGCAAGATGCGCGCATCGGTGTGTAGAACGACATCATTGTCCTGATAGGGAATCGCGCCCAGCACCTGGCGTTCGGCCGGGGTCGGGTCCGTCAGCAGCTTGAGGGCCTGATCGCTGTGGCAGGCGAAGACCACTTCGTCGTAATGCGGCCGGCCGTCGCCCGATTCGACCACCACGCCTGTCGGCTGGCGGCTGACCTTACGCACTGGGCTGTTCAGGCGCTCAATCACGTTCCAGCGTGCGCGCAGCGCGCGGACATAGCTGGCCGACCCGCCTTTGACCACGCGCCATTCGGGCCGTTGCCCGACCTGCAGCATCTGGTGATTGGCCATGAACTGCACCAGATAGCGCGCCGGGAAGTCCAGGATGCGCGCCGCTGGCGATGACCACAGCGCTGAGGCCATCGGGAGCAGGTGATCGGTTCGAAATGCGTCGCCGTAGCGGTGCTGGGCCAGATAGTCGCCCAGTGTCGGACCGGGGCCGTCGGTGGCCAACAGCGCAGGGGATTTGCGATAAAAGCGCAGCAAGTCGCGCACCATGCCCAGGAAGCGGGGGGATAGCAGGTTGCGGCGCTGGCAGAAAAGCGTGCCGAGCGACGCCGCGTTGTACTCCAGGCCGGTCGCCTGCTTGTGCACCGAGAAGCTCATGGTGGTGGGCTGCGATGGGACGTCAAGCTCCTTCAGCAGGGCCGTGAACTGCGGATAGTTGACGGGGTTATGCACGATGAAGCCGCTGTCTACGGCATAGCGCCGCCCATCTTGTTCCACGGAATGGGTATGGGTATGGCCGCCCAGATAGTCGTTGGACTCGTACAGCGTCACGTCATGGTCGCGGCCAAGTTTCCATGCGCAGACCAGACCCGCGATTCCGGAACCGATGATGGCGATGCGCATGCTCATTCCTTGGCGCGAGTCAGCACCCATGCGGGCACGGGTTTCAGGTCCCAGATCAGGCCCGTGGCCGCCAGCAGGCGAAGGCCATACCAGGTGATGTCGATTTCCCGGGCGCGGAAGCCCTGGCGGGCCGAGCCGGGATAGAAATGGTGGTTGTTGTGCCAGCTTTCGCCAAAGGTAAGCAACGCCAGCCAGGCGTTGTTGCGGCTGTCGTCCGAGGTGTCGTAGCGGCGTTTGCCGTAGCGGTGCGCCAGCGAATTGATCGTGACCGTGGCATGGAACAGCGCCACCGTCGAGATGAAAAAGCCCCATACCAGCATCTGTGGCCCGCTGGTGCCCAGTCCAGGGGAAAGGTGTTCCAGCGCGGCGCCCAGGGCATAACACAGCAGTGCCAGCGCGACGGGCACGACCGCATCGAAGCGGTCCAGCCAGCGTAGTTCGGGGTAGCGGCGCAGGTCCGGCACACGCGCCATGTCGGTCGCGAAGGCGCGCGGCGTCAGGAACCAGCCCATGTGGCCCCACCAGAAACCATGGCGGGCGGGCGAATGCAGATCTTGTTCGTCGTCCGCGTGGCGGTGATGGTGGCGGTGGTGGGCGGCCCACCACAAGGGGCCGCGCTGGACGCACGAGGCGCCCAGCACGGCAAAGACGAGTTGCGCGCCGCGCGAGGTGCGGAAGGTGCGATGCGAGAAGTAGCGGTGGTAGAAGCCCGTCAGGGCGAACATGCGCACGGCATACAACACCGCCGCGACGGCCAGGGCCACCGGCGATACGCCGGTCCACAGGGTGCCCAGGCACCCGGCGTGCAGCAGGGCGAAGGGCAGCGCCCGCGTCCAGTCGATACGGTCGGGGTCGCCGTCGGGCACTCCGTCAGTCTGGGTGTCTACCCAACGGCGTATCGAGGCGGTCCAGCCGGTGAATTCGGGGCGCATCTTCGTATCCTGTTCGAGACTTGTAGGGATATACGAGTGTCGGGATACCGTGGATGCATGGGTGAAAACCCCTAGTTGCAGCGGCTTTTCGCTGCCGTGGCCGGCTGGGGCGGCGCATCGGGTCCGGCCACAAACCTGCTCAGATCGTCCAGCACCGGTGCGCGCCAGCGCAGCGGACGCGCCAACGCGCCGACCGCGAGCTTGTGGCCCAGGCCGGGGTATTCGACGAGACGCGCGCAGGCGCCGGCCGCGCGCAAGGCCAGGGCGAGGCTGGCGCTGTTGCGTTGAGGATCGACGATGGTGTCGGCGGTGCCGGTCAGGATCAGGCCTGGGGGAGCCGCGGCGCTGACGTGGCGGATGGGTTGCGAATCCGCCGGCGTATCCGGAAACCGGAACACCGGCCGGACGTCGCGGGCGACGATGGGCAAGAAATCATAGGGGCCGGCCAACCCGATCCAGCCGGCGAGCGCACTTGGCGCCATGCCGGCCTCGCGCAGCCAGCGCGGGTCCAGCGCCAACATGGCGGCGATGTACCCGCCCGCGCTATGTCCGGCGACGAAGAGCCGGCCGGGGTCGCCGCCGTAGCTGCCGACATGCTGTTGCGTCCAGGCGACAGCCAGGGCGGCGTCTTGCAGAAAGGCCGGGTAGCGGACCTCGGGGTAGAGGCGGTAGTCGGCGATGACGGAGACGATGCCGCGCGAAGCGAGCGCGTCGCCCACGAACCGGTAGTCGGCCCGGTCGCCGCTACGCCAATTGCCGCCATAGAAGAACACCACCACGGGTGCCCGATCCGCATCCAGCGGAGCATAGATATCCAGGCGCTGGCGCGGCAACGGGCCGTATGCGAGCCCGGGCGCGGCGTGGCTCGTGCCGTCGGGCACGGCGCCATTAAGCAGCGTCAGTGGGGAACATGCCGCCACCAGGACCAGCAAGGCCAGCGCCAGGCCGGCGGCCAGAAGCATCTCGAACGGGCCGCGCGGGCCGGTTCCTATCCAGGAAGACATGGGGTGCTCCGCAAAGGGGACACCCTTGTATACGGGCCAGTGCCCGCGCTGGATGCAGGCCGGATCTTCCGGCAGGCGCCGCTTCCTCCGTGCCCGCTAGCGGATCAGCTGATTCATCTCAAGAATCGGCATCATCACCGCCAGCACGATCAGCAGCACGAATCCGCCCATCAGCAGGATCAGCGCCGGCTCAAGCAACGCCGTCATCGCCATGGCGCGCCGCTCCAGGTCGCGCGACAGGTTCTGCGCGCCGCGGTCCAGCAGTTCGGGCAGGCGGCCGGTTTTTTCGCCGCTGGCGATCAGATGCACCAGCAGCGACGGAAAGACCTTCTGCGCGCCCAGCGAGGCCGATAGCGCCGCGCCTTCGCGTACGCGCTCGGCGGCTTCGTCCACGGCCTGGCGCAGCACGTCGTTGCTCAGGGTGCGGCGAGCGGCGTCCAGCGCAGTCAGCAGCGCCACGCCGCTGCCGCACAGGATCGCCAGCGTGGACGCGAAACGCGCCGCGTTCACGCCCAGCACGAAGCGTCCGGCCAGCGGCAGCCGCAACACGCGCGCATGCCAGGCGCGCCGCGCCGCCGGCGCCCGCAAGGTGTAGCGCCACAACGCGATCAGCAGCACCAGCGCCACGCCCGTCGCCATGCCCCATTCGCGTACATAGTCGGACAAGCCCAGCATCACGCGCGTCAGCAACGGAAGCTGCTGTTTGGCGTGGTTGAAGGCGGACACCACTTGGGGCACCACATAGCCCAGCAGGAAGATCACGATGATGACCGACACGCTGCCCACCACCGCCGGATAGATGAACGCCGTCATCACCTTGCTGCGCAAGGTGTTGCGCTCTTCGATGTAGTCCGCCAGCTTTTCCATCACCTGCGCCAGGTCGCCGGATTCTTCGCCCGCGCCGATCAGCGCGCGGTAGATCTCGGGAAAGTCGCGCGGGCGCGCCGCCAGCGCGGTGGACAGCCGGTGGCCGGCGCGCACGTCGTCGCGCACGCCGCCCAGCGTGGCGGCGATGTGCTTCTTTTCGGCCTGCTCCAGCGTCGCGGACAGCGCGGCATCCAGCGGCAGCCGCGCGGCCAGCAGGCTGGCCAACTGGCGCGTCAGCCACGCCAGGTCGGCGTCGGACAAGCGGGTGTGCAGGCTGGCGCCCAAGCCTTCCGCGCGCGCCGCCAACGCGGTGGACAACGGCAACAATCCGCGACCGCGCAACTGATTGCGGGCGCCGCGTTCGGAGTCGGCATCGATCGTGCCGCGCACGATTTTTCCAAGCGCGTCGGTCGCTTCGTAACGGAAGGATGGCATGGTGAAAGGCAGAGGGCGCACGCAAATGCGAAACGTGCAAAAGCCCCGAATTTAAAGGGTTTCCAGCCGATATGTTGCATGTCAAATATGACCGTAGTGTTGCACTGTCACCCCGTATACTCCGACGCGCTTTCACGTTTTTTCACATGATTTCACGTCTCAGGCACCTATCTCGTCATGCGTCATCTTGCGCAGTTCAGCCTTGCGGTCTTGCTTGCAGCAAGCCAAATCGGACCGGCACTCGGCACGGCCCACGCCCAACAGGCAGACAACCGTGTCAGCCTGAATTTCGTCGACACCGATATCCTCGCCGTGTTGCGCGCGCTGTCGCTGTTCACGCACCGGAATTTCCTGGTGGATCCCCGCGTGAAGGGCAAGCTCACGTTGGTGTCGGACCGGCCCGTCGATAGCGGACAGGCGCTGGCCATGCTGACCGGCGCGTTGCGCCTGCAGGGGTTCGCGATCGTCGATGTGGACGGTGTGACGCGCGTGGTGCCCGAGGCTGACGCCAAGCTGCAAGGCAGCGCGGTGGTGGGCAACACGCGGCCCGCTGCGCCCGCGGCCGGTACGCCGGCGGGCGGCGCGGCACGCGGGCCGGTGCCCGTGGCGGCGTTCGCCAAAGGCAGCAGCAGCGGCGAGATGCTGACGCGCGTGTTCCCGTTGAAATACGAGAACGCCGCGAACCTGGTGCCGGTGTTGCGGCCCATGGTGCCGCCGAACAACCCCATCAACGCCTACCCCGGCAACAACACGCTGGTGGTGACGGACTATGCGGACAACCTGGAACGGATCGCGCAAGTCATCGCGCGCATCGACGTGCCCAGCTCGATCGACACGGACGTGGTGCCCGTGCGGTCGGGCATCGCCACCGACATCGCCATCCTGGCGTCGCAATTGCTGGATACGCAAAGCAGCGATCCCACCCAGCGCATCGCCGTCGTGGCCGACCCGCGCAGCAATAGCGTGCTGGTGCGTTCGGGCAGCCCCGCGCGCACGCGCCTGGCCCGCGACCTGATCCTGAAACTGGACGCGCAACAGAACCGCGCGGGCAACCTGCACGTGGTCTACATGCGCAACGCGCAGGCTACGCGCATTGCCGAAGTGCTGGGCGGCTTGCTGACTGGCCAGGCGAATGCCGCGCCGGGCGCCAATGGTGCGGCCGGCGGCGCTGCGGGCCCTACGGGCGGCGCCCAAGGCGGCGCGCGTGCGCAGAACACTTCGGCGAACTCCGGCGCCCAGGTGGGGCAGGGCATGTCGGGGTCGTCCAAGGGCGGCTTGTCGGGCGAACAGGAACGCATCGCGCGCGAAGACAACAGCACGCAAGCCGTGTCGTATTCGGCGGGCGGCGCCACCATCCAGGCGGATCCGGCGACCAACTCGCTGATCATTTCGGCGCCGGAACCGCTGTACCGCAGCCTGCGTGAAGTGATCGACCAGCTGGACCAGCGCCGGGCGCAAGTGCTGGTGGAAAGCCTGATCGTGGAAGTCAGCGAACAGAAGGCCGCGGAATTCGGCATCCAGTGGATGACGGGCGCGGGCAACATCAACAGCGGCGGCACCAGCTTCATCGGCGGCACCAACCTGGGCGGCAGCGGCATCACCGGTACGGGCCCCACCTCCATCGACGCGCTGGGCGGCGGTTTGAGCCTGGGCGTGGTGAAGGGCACGGTGGACGTGCTGGGCAACAAGGTCATCAACCTGGGCGTGCTGGCGCGCGCCATGCAGAACTCGGGTGAAGCCAACATCCTGTCCACGCCGAACCTGCTGACGCTGGACAACCAGTCCGCCAGCATCCTGGTCGGCAAGACCGTGCCCTTCGTGACGGGGCAGTACGTGACCTCGGGCAGCAACGGCAGTTCCAACCCGTTCCAGACGATCGAACGCGAGGACGTGGGCTTGAAGCTGAACATCCGTCCGCAGATTTCGGAAGGCGGCGCGGTCAAGCTGGACATCTATCAGGAAGTCAGCAGCATCGACGAAAGCCGCTCGAACGCCACCACGGGCATCGTGACCAACAAGCGCGCCATCGACACCAGCGTGCTGATCGACGACGGCCAGATCATCGTGCTGGGCGGCCTGCTGGAAGACAACGTGACCTTGACGACCAACGCCGTGCCCGGCTTGAGTTCGCTGCCACTGATCGGGTCGCTGTTCCGCTACGACTCGCGCAAGCGCACCAAGACCAACCTGATGGTGTTCCTGCGGCCCTACGTCGTGCGCGACGCGAACCGCAGCGCCAGCGTCACCATGGACCGCTACGACTACATGCGCCGCGCCCAAGGCGCCGTGCAGCCGGCCGAACATTGGGTGCTGCCGGACATGCAGGCGCCGATGCTGCCGCCGCCGGGCTCGGCGCCGTCGGTGTCGAACAATGCCTATGACCTGCGGCCGGAACAGCAGGCGGCGACGATGCGCCGGCCGGCGCCCGCCACCGTCGAATCCTTCGCCGTCCGTCAGTATCCGGGCATGGCGCCCCATCGCGACGCGTCGACCCCGTTGCGCGTATCGCAATCGGTCCCTATGGGCGCAGCGGTGGACCCCGAGTCGCTGCTATGAGCGCGCATCCCTTGCCCTATGCCTGGGCGCGGGCGCAGCGCGCCGTGTTGTCGCTGCGCGCGGGGCAGGTGCAGTTGACGGTCAGCCCGCGCACCCCGGAATGGGCGGTGCGCGAGATCCGGCGTTGCCACGGCGATATCGCCTTGGCGCAGGTGGACGACGAGGCGCTGGAGACGTTGCTGACGGCGGCCTATAGCCATTCCGAAGATGCCGCGTCCGTCATGGGCGTGGCCGAAAACGAGATCGACCTGGACCGGCTGCTGCAGGACATGCCCGAAGTGGCGGACCTGCTGGAGGCGCAGGACGACGCGCCCGTGATCCGCATGATCAACGCGCTGTTCGCGCAGGCGGCGCGCGACGGTGCCAGCGATATCCACATCGAGCCCTTCGAGACGCATTCGGTGGTGCGCTACCGCGTGGACGGCACCTTGCGCGACGTGGTGTCGCCGCGCAAGGCCCTGCATGCCGCGCTGATTTCCCGCATCAAGATCATGGCGCACCTGGACATCGCCGAAAAGCGCTTGCCGCAGGACGGCCGCATCGCGCTGCGCGTGGGCGGACGGCCGATCGACGTGCGGGTGTCGACCCTACCGACCGGGCATGGCGAACGCGCCGTGCTGCGCTTGCTGGACAAGGAGGCGGGACGCCTGCAGCTGGAGCGCCTGGGCATGTGTCCGGAAGTGCTGATGCAGTTGGACCGCCTGATCCGCCAGCCCCACGGCATCGTGCTGGTGACGGGTCCGACGGGCAGCGGCAAGACCACCACGCTCTATGCCGCGCTGAGCCGGCTGGACGCCGCCACCAGCAATATCCTGACGGTCGAAGACCCGATCGAATACGACTTGTCCGGCATCAGCCAGACCCAGGTCAACGCGAAGATCGACATGAGCTTCGCGCTGGCGTTGCGCGCCATCCTGCGCCAGGATCCCGACGTGATCATGATCGGTGAAATCCGCGATCTGGAAACCGCGCAGATCGCCGTGCAGGCCTCGTTGACGGGCCACCTGGTGCTGGCCACGCTGCACACCAACGACGCCGTGTCCGCCGTGACGCGCCTGACGGACATGGGCGTCGAACCGTTCCTGCTGGCATCGTCGCTGCTTGGCGTGCTGGCCCAGCGGCTGGTCCGCAAGCTGTGTCCGGAATGCAAGAAGCCCGCCATGCTGGACGGCAGGCAGGTGTTCCATCCGGTGGGGTGCCCGGCCTGCAACCACACCGGCTATAGCGGGCGTTCGGGCATCCACGAGCTGTTCACGGTGGACGACGAGGCCCGGCGTCTGATCCACGAGGGCCGCGACGAGCGCGAGTTGCGCCTGGCCGCGGTGGCGGCGGGCATGCGGACCATGCGGCAGGACGGCCAGCGCTGGGTGGACGGCGGCCAGACCGCGCCCGAGGAAATCGTGCGCGTCACGCGCGACGCGTAGCGCGGGCAAGTACGTTACTTGCCCGTCCCGAACACCACCGTATCGTTCGTGCGCCGGCCCAGGGTGGACATCAGTCCATCCAGGGCGGCGCGCTGCGCTTCTGTCGCCGACTCGGCGAACGTGGCCTGACCTTCGAAGGTTACGCCGCGGGCCGTCACATTGCCTTGCCCCGACACTGCGAGCACGCCGCCTTCGGTGCTGAGCGCCAGCGCGGCACCCGGTTTGCCGGTGCCCCGCACCTGCAGCAGGTAAGTGCCGACCGGCGCGACAGAGGTCAACGCCGTGCCGGCATTGCGCCAGCGCAGATCGGCGATCGGGCCTGTCGGCAGGGCGCCGCCCAACCGCAACGCCTGCCAGCTGATCTCCAGCATGCCTTCGGGCGCCAGTGTGTTCCATGGGGCGCCCAGCGCGGGCAGGACGGACGCCGGCACGCGCAGCGACTGCGCCGGCAGCGAGATCCCCGTCCAGCCCAGGCGGGCGCGCAGCGGGCCTTGCAGCCAGGGGTGCGAGACTTCCAGCGCCATTGCACCCCAGCGCCAGTGCCATTGCACCGCTTGCGGCAGCACCCTTTGCGATCCCTTCGCGCCCAGCGCGATCCAGGCGCTGCCCTGCCATAGCGTGCCGCTGGCGTCGGCCAGCGTCACCAGCGACGGCTCGGGTTGCAGGGCCAGCAGCCAGCGCGCCGGCAGCACGCTGACGCCGGCGGCCAGCGCACAGGCGCCGCTGGCCAGCAACAGGGCGGCGGCGCGCTTGTTGATCCGGGGCAGGGGCATCAGCGGGCTCCCGCCTTGTCCGGCAAGCCGAGCGTCACCTGGCCATTGACCAGGCCGGGCAGCGGCCGGCCGTTGGGATTGGCGGCTCGGGTCAATTCGACCTTTTGCGTCGCCACGCCCCAGTCGCGGCCCGCGCCGTCCAGCCAGCGCAGCAGCGCGGAAGATGGCGCCTGGTTCAGCGTCAGCAGCACGCCGGTGCCGGATTCGGGCTGGCCCAGGGTCCACATGCCCGGCGGAAGGCCGGCGCGTTCCAGGCTGGCGCCCAGTTCCGCCGAGGTGGGCATGCTGGCGGCCGGGGTAGCCGACCGTTGGCGCAATGAGCGGGCTTGCGACGTCAGGTCGGCGACGCTGGCGGCCTGGGTGCGCAGGGCAGGCAATTCCGCCTGCAGCTTGCGCATCGTGTTCAAAGGAGGTTCGATCAAGGCGACGAAGACGATGACCGTGCCCAACAGCGCGGCCGCGCCCGTGACCAGCCTGCGTTCGCGCGGCGCCAGCGCTTCGTAGCGCTGGCGCGCGCGGGCCAGGGCGGGGTCCACGGGCTTGCGGACGGATTGCCATGCGTGTTGCAGGCGTTGGTTCAGTGTCATGGTTGCTTGCGCAGGATGCGCCAGGTGTTGTCGGTGTCGCCGCGTTCCAGCTTCAGGCCCAAGGCGGCGGCTTGCTGGATCAGCGCCGGCGTTTCCGCGACGCGTTGGGCTTGTTCGCCGGCGTCGGCCAACTGCAGGGTCAACGCCTGGTCGGCATAGGTCAAGCGGGCGACCTGGTCGGCCGCGAACGGCAGCGTTTGCGCGGCGGCGCGCGCCAGCGGCAGGAAGTCGGCCGCGCTGGCCGCGCCCCGGTTGGCTTGCAGCGCGTCCAGGCCTTGCTGAGCCTGACGCGCCGGGTCCAGCACCACGGGCATGTCGGGGAAGGCGGCCAGCACCTGCTGGCGCATGCCGTTCTTCAACGCGTCGGCTTCGGCGCCCAACTGCGCGGCATGGATATTCAGGCCCGCGATCCAGACCACGGCCGCCGCCGCGGCCCAGCGCCAGACCGGACGCCAGCGGGATATGCGGGCCGGGGCCAATTGCGGCATCGCCAGCGACCACGAGGGCGACGCGGCCTGCCAGCGCGGATCGGCCGGGTCGCGCAGGGGCGCGTCGGAGGTTGGCGTAAGGGTCTGCGGCGCGATGAGCGCATGCGCGCGCAAGCCGTGCGCGTTCAGCAGGCTCCAGGCCCGGCGCACGGGTTCGCGCGGCGCCCAGGCCAAGGGCACCTTGCCGTCGGCGCCACGCGGGCCGTAGCCGATCGCAAGCGCCTCCAGGTCGCTCAGCACCAGGGGTTCCAGCGCGCTGTGGACCGCGGCGGCGACGCGCGCGCGGGCGACGGCAGGGATCTGCACCGTGGTGGCGATGACGTCCGCCGGATGCAGCACGGCTTCGCACGCGGCGTTCGGAAAAGCGTTGCCCATCGCCTGCAAGGCCAGTTCGCCCTGCTGCGCGCAGCGGCCGCGCCGGTCGAACCAGGCATAAGGCAAGGGCGATCCGGCGCTGAACTCATCCAGCACCGGAAGCGCAATACGCAACAGATTTTTCATGGGGTTTCTCGTGTCCATATCGTGTCGGGCGCGGCCGGCGGGGCGCTGCGGACCAGGGCCTGCATCGAGACCCGGGCCCGTTCATACACCACGGTGCCGCTGGCCATGAACCAGCCGCTGGCGGTCGTGACGGTGGGCGCGGGTGCATCCACGCCGGTGCCGGTCAGCCGGTTGGCGAAGTCGCCGGCGTTGTTGAACCAGTTGCCGCGGTCGCGCTCGCCCGTCATCGCGCGGGCCTGGCTGAGCGACAGGCCGGGTACCAGCGCGGCGATCACCTCGGCGGGCGCGGTGTTGACGTTGACGCTTGTCGCCACCGGCAACACGGTCATCGTGAGGCGCATGGCGTTGCGCGCGGGCGGTTCCAACCCAAGCTGGGCGGCGATCTCGTCCACGCCGCGGGGCAGCGGCGCGCGCGCATCGGGCGCGGCGACGGGCTGGCCGTTCGACGAGGACGGCGAGTCGGCCGCCAGTGCCGGGGGCTGGGCGGCGGCGATGATGTCGATGATGTGTCCGGCCAGGGTGTCGGGCAGCTGCTGCACAGTCAGCAGCCGGCGCAGCACCTTTTCCTGTTCGGGTTGCGGCACGCCGTTGCGGGCCAGATTGCTCAGGTTGTACTTCCCTTGCTCGTCCTGCACGCGCCCCGAGAACACGGCGACGCGTTCGTCGCCGGGCCGCTCGATGCGGGTGTCCAGCACCGGCGTTGCCCAGATCTGGTCGCCGCGGGTCGTGGATTCGCGCTTGCCGTGATCGCGGATGACCAGGCGCGCCCAGTCGATGCCGCCCGCCAGCATGACGCGGGCCTGCACGCGGGCCAGCTCGTTTTCCACCCGGCGGGTGCTGGCGGTCTGGCGCTGGAACAGGCTTGTCGTCAACGCCGCCACGATGGCGACGATGATCAGCGCGCTGATGACCGCCGCGCCGCGCTCGCGGACCGGAGGACGGGGCGTCATGGCAGCTCCAGGATGCGGATGTAGCGCTGAGGGGCGTTGGCCGCGCCGCGTTCCAGCGTGATTTCGATGCCGGTCGGCGCAGTCGCGAAACTGGCATTGGCGTCGACCCAGCCCGTGCCGGGCACCCAGGCGCGCACGCCCAGCGCCCTGACGCCGGGCAACAGCAGCACGCCATCGACCGCGGCCGGCAGCGGGCTGCGCGGCGCGGACGGACCGCTGGCACGCCACAGGCCGTCCGCCCGCACCTGCCACTGCACGCGTTGCCACAGGCCGTTGCCATCGGGGTCGGGACGCAGCAGTTCCAGGGTGTTGCCGCCGCTGGTCCGGCGCAACAGGCGCAGGCCGGTCGTCAGCGCCAGCGCGTCCTTGCCGGCGGAGTCGAAGCCCGGTCCGGTGTAGGACAGTTCGACATCGCGCCCCATCTGGCCCAGGGTGCGCACAATGGCGTCGGTGTCTTCGGCCTCTTGCTCGATCCAGTCGCGCGCACTGGAGACGCTGGCCAGTCCGCGCCACGCCATCAGGCTGACCAGCGCCATCAATGCCAGGGCCACCAGCACTTCGATCAGCGTGAAGCCGGCCTGGGCGACGCGGCCGGGCGAAGGCGGGGCGGATGCGCGGCGCATGGTCATCGCAGGCTGGAAAGCAAGCCGTCCAGCTGCAGCAGCACCGCGTCCGGCCGCGGGGACGCCGTGTCGTGAACGTTGACGGAGACCTGCCGGAAGCTGCGGTTCATGGAATTGGTGATGACCAGTTCGCATTGCAGCGAGCGGCCGCCCTGCGGGCAGGGCACCGTCTGCGAGCCGGCGCGCGGCAAGGTCTGCTCCAGCCGCAATTGCGTCAACGCGTTCTGCGCGGCCAGCAGCGCCAGCGTCTTGTCCTGCAAGGCGCGGTTGTTGGCCGACATGACGCCGGTCGCGCGCAGGGCGGCAGCCATCGCCACGGCGATGATGGCCAGGGCCACCAGCACTTCGATCAGGGTAAAGCCGCGCTGGCGGTCAGCGGGGCGGGGCGGTTCAGCGGATGTCATAACGGCCGGAGGCGTCGCGTTGCAAGGTGATGCTGGCGTCGCCTGCACGAAGGACGAGCGTCATGGGGGCAGCCACCCACTCGGTGTTGAAGACCAGTGGACGGTTGGGGTCCAGCCGCAGCTGGACCGCGCCCGCCCGCCAGGTCTGCGGGCGCAGCACGTCGTCGTGTTCCAGGTGGTCGACGGGCACGGGCGTGTCTTCCTGCGCGCTGGGGCCGGGCAGGCGGCCTTGGCGCTCGAACGACCAGCCCTGGCCGTTGGCCAGCCAGCGGATGGGGCGTCCGTCGCTGCGGGCTTCGCTCTGCGCCACGGTGAAGGCGTCGGCCAGACGCTCGGCATCGCTGCGCAGGCCGTTGTCGCGCTTGCCGATCGACAGGCTGACCATGCTGGCCGCGATGGCCACGATCACCAGCACCACCAGCACTTCGACCAGCGTGAATCCGCGTTCAGAGCTCCCAGGAACCGATGTCGGCATCGCCGTTTTCTCCCCCGGGCTTGTTGTCGGCGCCGAACGAGAAGACATCGATGTCGCCCTTGACGCCGGGGCTCAGGTATTGGTACGGGTGGCCCCAGGGGTCATTGGGCAACTTGTCCAGATAGCCGCGCCAGTTATTGGCGCCATCGGGCTTTTCGGCCAGCGCGCGCAGCCCTTGCGCCGTGGTGGGGTAGCGGCCGTTGTCCAGCCGGTAGAGCTTGAGCGCCTGCATGATGCCCGCGATGTCCTGGCGCGCGGCGACTTGCCTGGCCTGATCAGGGCGGTCCAGCACGCGCGGCACGATCAGGGCCGCCAGGATCCCCATGATCACAATCACCACCATGATCTCGATCAGGGTGAAACCTTGCTGGCGGGCAAGCCCACGCGGTAACTGACGCACTTTGCAACTCCGGTCTTCCAGTAGAAGCCCGGAATTGTGGACATGAAATATGACAGTAATGCGTTGCCGTGCCGCCCGCCTGCTACCATGGCCTTTCTACAAGGAGCGGTAATGGCTACAAAAGAGAAGTCTTCGACTGGATTGGCGGCGTTGGTTGAAAAGGCGCTTCAACAGAAGAAGCAGGCTGCCGCCACACAGAAACCGGCAGGTTCCTCCCTGGCGAACCTGGCAGGCCGCAAGCAAATGGGTCGCCCCGCGGGCCGCAAGCGCTGATCGGCAGGCGCTTGAAAGGAAGCGCCGCCCGGCCTGCAAGCAATCTGTCTTAAATTCCCGCGTTTTAACTCCACGCGGTTCAAATCCCCGCGTTTCAATTCACCTGTGCGATTCCCGCGGGCGCCGCCAGCGCGGCGGGCGTTGCCAGGCGGTTCAATCTTCCCCCTTGCTCCACCGTCACGGCGTCCACTGCGATATCGCGCAGCACGATGCCGGGGGCCACTTCGCCGCCTGCCCGGTAAGCCAGTGGCGGGCCGCCATCCACGCTCAGCACCGCCGCGCCATCGGGGCCGGCCGCAATCAGACCCAGCACGCTGATCTGCGTGCGCATCACTTCGTCTTTTCCGAACCATCGCGCCACCGGCGTGTTGTCGGCGGCGCGCGGCGCGGCGGCCGACACGGCGGGCGGCAACGGGCCGGGGCGGGGCGCGAGCAGCACCGCGGCCCATACGCCCACGCCCGCGGCAAACGCCAGCACGGCAAGGACGCGCAACGCGGCGGGCGCGGAAGGCAGGGAGGGGCGCAAGGAAAGAGGCATGAGGACCGCAGCGGTTACGTAAAAGCGACGCGCCCGACTATAGCGCCCGTTCATGACAACGCCGATACCGGAAACTCGCCTTCGATTCAGGTTCCGTACAGCTTTCTGTCATTGCGCTTACACGGCGCCTCTCTAGCATGCGGACAACGCTCGACCCTTCCGGCAGAGCACTTATCCGATCCAACTGGGACACCCGCATGCAAGATACGAATCAAGCCAACCGCCGCCGCCTCCTGAAGATGCTGGGAGGCGCGCCGATGCTGCCGATCGGCGGCGTCAGCATGGCTGCGCTGCTGGCCGGCTGTAATTCGAGCGACGACGATGACGACGGCGATGGCTCGACGAATCCGAATCCCAATCCGTCGACCACGCCGGTGACGTTCACGTCCGCCGCGTTCACGTCGATGCCCGCGCCGACATTGGCCACGCCCCAGCTGATGGCGCGCACCACCGTGAGCTCGGCGCTGGCGCTGACCTTCAGCGACGGTTCCAAGCGCACCGTCGAGCTGGGCTACGAGCCGTTCTTCATGACGGGCGACGCGGTGCCGGACGGCAAGGGCGGCACGATGGTGGCGGGCGGCTATTTCAACCTGGCCGGCGCGCCCATCATGGATGACTCCGTGCCCGCCAAGGCCCGCCAATTCTTCTCGAACTGTCCGGACGGCACGTCGCTGCTGGCCCTGTCGGAACCGACGAAGGTCGCCGGCGTTGCCGGCAACGCGGTCTACGCCGTGGTGCAGTTCGAATACCAGTCGATGAACCAGGCCGGCGCCGACATGTACGGCCTGTTGCCGTCGCCGATCGCCGTGCTGACTCTGTCGCAAGATCCGAACACCGGCAAACTGAGCCTGGTGAAGTACAGCAATGTGGACACGGCGTCGGTGCATGGCCTGTGGATCACCTGTGGCGCCAGCCTGTCGCCCTGGGGCACCCACTTGTCCAGCGAAGAATACGAGCCGGACGCGACGGTCGCCCGCACGCAGGCGGCTTTCCAGACCTATAGCCAGAACGTCTACGGCGACCCCGCCAAGGCCAACCCGTACCACTACGGCCACATGCCGGAAGTGACCGTGCATCCGGACGGCACGGGCACCATCAAGAAGCACTACTGCATGGGCCGCATCTCGCACGAGCTGGTGCAGATGATGCCGGACCAGCGCACCGCGCTGATGGGCGACGACGCCACCAACGGCGGCCTGTTCATGTTCGTGGCCGACCGCAAGGCGGACCTGTCGGCGGGCACGCTGTACGTGGCGCAATGGACGCAGACCTCGGGCACGGGCCCGGGCGCAGGCACGCTGAAGTGGATCAAGCTGGGCCATGCCACCAGCGCCGAAGTCAAGGAACTGGCCGACCAGCTGGTCGCGGCCGACATCATGGACGTGCGCACGGTCGACCCGGCGGACGCGACCTTCACGCAGATCCGCTACAGCGGCAAGGACAACTGGGTGAAGATGCAGCCGGGCCGGCGACAAGCCGCGGCCTTCCTGGAAACGCACCGCTACGCGGCGATGGCGGGCGGCACGCTGGCCTTCACCAAGATGGAAGGCACGACCGTCAACGCCCGCGACAAGATCGCTTACAGCGCCATGTCCCGCATTGAATCGTCGATGATCGACGGCAAGGTCCCGGGCCTGAAAGTCGAAGGCAACTCGGCCGGCGCGGTGTATCAGCTGCACATGAAGGCAGGCCAGGTGGATACCGACGGCAGCGCGATCGACAGCGAATGGGTGCCCGTGGACATGGGCGCAGTGGCGGAACTGGTCGGCAAGCCGCTGGCCACGCCAGATGCGCTGGGCAACACGCACAACGCCGATTTCATCTCGAACCCCGACAACCTGAAATTCTCGGAGAAGCTGCGCACCTTGTTCGTGGGCGAAGACAGCGGCGGCCACGTCAACAACTTCATGTGGGCCTACAACGTCGACACGAAGGCATTGTCGCGCCTGCTGTCGTGCCCGGTGGCGGCGGAATCCACGGGCCTGCAAGCCGTGGACGAGATCAACGGCTGGACCTACATCACCAGCAACTTCCAGCACGCGGCCGATTGGGGCGGCGTCCACGCGGTGGTGCGCCCGACGCTGGAACCGCTGGTCAAGGCCAATTACAAGGACGGCTTCGGCGCATCGGTCGGCTACCTGACCGGCGTGAAGATCGGCGCGTAGTTCGCGCAGGGCCGCGGAAGCGGCGGGGAGCGGCGCCAGCGCCGCACCCGCTGCAATGCCAGGGACCGGTACGCCGGTCCCTTTTTCATGCGTGGGCAGATCCCGATTTGTCGCCAAAGAATCCTGATCCGTCGATCAGGCTTTCTGCCCTTCGTTTCATGGGGGGTTCACGTTGAGCGGCCACTATGTGCGCAGCGTAAAACCTGTTCATGAAACGAGAAGACAAGCATGCAAGCATTGAATTGGAGAAGATGGTGCGCCATGTTGCTGGCTACCAGCGCATTGGCGGGCTGCGGGGGCAGCGACGATGACGATGGCACCGAGGCGCCGCCCACGACGCCGCCGGTGACCGAGCCGGGCAAGCCGGCCGTCGAGAAGGTGCTGTTCATCGGCGTCGATGGCTTGACCTATGACGCCATGCGCCAAGGCGTGGCGGACAAGACCTTGTCCAATATCGGCCAGTTGACGGTCACGCGCGCCTGGACCGGCGGCGTGACGGGCGGCGTCACCCAACAGCCCACCCTGGCGGTTCCCGGTTGGGCCACGTTGCTGACGGGCCAGTGGGCCGACGCGCATGGCGTGCGGTCCAACGCCGCAGGGCAGGCGGCGAAGTCGCCCAGCTTGTTCCAGCGCGTGAAGGCGGCGCGTCCCGATGCGCGCCAGGCGGGTGCCTTCAATTCGACGTTGCTGGCGGGGCTGGTCGGTCGCGATCGCGACGCCGGCTACCTGCAGGCCGTGACGGACTGCGCGGGCGTTGACGATTGCGTCGCCACGCAGGCGCGCGACCGCATTACGGAAGGCTACGACGTGGTCGTCGCCCAGTTCGGCGCCGCCGAACGCGCGGCCTCGGATGGCGGCTTTGGCGCGGGCTACCAGGCGGTGATCCGCCAGACGGACGCCGCCGTGGGTGTGCTGGCCAAACAGGTCGCCGACCGCCGCGCCGCGAATCCCGACGAAAACTGGTTGATCGTCGTGGCCGCCAGCCATGGCCTGGACAAGACGGGCGCCAGCGACGGGCTGCCGATGTCGTTGAACAAGACGATCGTGCTGGCTACCAATCAGCCGGCGATGCTGGGCGGCACGTCGGACGACGCGTCGTTCGATGGCGTGTGGGACAACAACTGGTATGCGCTGCCCAGCGCCGCCGACGTGGCGCCGACGTTGTTGGCGCATCTGGGCGCGTTGCCCGCCGCGGGCGCCTATGACATGGCCGGCACGCCGCTGTCGGAACCCCTGGCCCTGCGCCGCCTGGCGGCCCGCACGTCCATGGACAACAAGACCGTCACGCTGTCCTGGGTGCGAGTGGGCGAACCCGGCGGCGAGATCGTCGTCAGCCGCGACGGCGCCGAAGTGGCGCGCTTGCCGGCCACCGCCACGGAGTACGAAGACACGGGCTACACATTCGATACCGAAGGCGTGCATACGCTGAATTACACGGTGTCCGCCGGACGCGCCGTCAGCGCCACGCGCGCTACGGTGCTCTACGCCAAGCCGGTGCCGCTGCTGGCCTCGCTGCGCACCGGCCTGACGATGCTGTTCCCGTTCGAAGGCAACGTGACCGACGTGGCGGCGGGCGGGGGCGCGATCACCCCGTACGACGGCGTGCAGGCGCCGGCCTACGCCAACGCGGGGATCTTCGGCAAGATGTTCCAGAACGAGCGCGGCGCCGCCGCCCTGGGCGCCTTCAAGCTGGATTACCCCGCGGGGCTGTTGGACAGCGTGCAGGCCTTCACGATCGGCTTCTGGTACCAATCCGACGGCACGGCCAACGACCGCTCGATCTTGGGCAACAAGGACTACAACTCCGGCGGCAACCCCGGCATCACCATCGCCCAGTGGGCCGGCCCCGAGCTGCGCTTCAACCTGGCGGGCGGGTCGCGGGTCGACATCAATGGCGTGAAGTTCACGCCCAACAAGCCGGTCTACGTCGCCATGACCGTCGACAAGACCGCCAAGACCATGACCGCCTACGTCTATGACAAGGACATCGGCTACTCGCGCCGCTCGGTCGGCACGGGGACGGTGAACCTGGCGCAAGTGGCCGGCGTGTTCGGACCGCACATCGGCTTGAACGAAGACGGCCGCGGCACCTACGGCATCTGCTGCGCCGGCACCAAGGGCCCCTACACGATGAACTTCGACGACCTGGCTTTCTGGTCGCGCGCGCTGACCGAGGACGAGGTGAAGTCCCTGGCCATGTCCGGCAAGTCCGTTTCCGAACTGTTTCCCTGATGTTCCTAGGATAGAAAAACCATGAGCAATTCCATGATCTTGCGCGGTTTGCTGCGTGTCGGCGCCGTGCTGATGCTGACCGCGACGCTGGCCGCATGCGGCGGTGACGACGGCGACGATAGCCAGCCCGACAACGGCGGCGGGACCGAAACCCCCACGCCCGTGCCGCCCACCCCGGCCAAGCCCGAACTGCGTTGCGCGCCTTGAGCCGCGCGCCCTCCAGAGTCATAGGAAACGAAACCGTGAAGTCCGAAAAAGACCCGATCCACGCCGGCAAGCGCCGCTTCCTGCGCAATGCCGCGGCATCCACCGCCGGCCTGACCGCGCTGTCGATGTTCCCGCCCGCCATCCGCCGCGCGCTGGCCATTCCGGCCAACAACCGCACCGGCACGATCAACGACGTCGAGCACGTGGTCATCCTGATGCAGGAAAACCGCTCGTTCGACATGTACTTCGGCACGTTCAAGGGCGTGCGCGGCTTCGGCGACCGCATCACGATCCCGCTGGCGCAGAACCGTTCGGTCTGGGAACAGTCCAACGGCACGCGCGTGGTGATGCCGTATCACCTGGACAGCACGCAGGGCAACGCCCAGCGCGTGTCCGGCACGCCCCACGACTACATGGATGCGCAGATGGCGTGGAATGACGGCCGCATGAATCAGTGGCCGCTCTACAAGCAAAACCAGTCGATGGGCTACTACCGCCAGAAAGAGGTGGAGTTCCAGTTTGCGCTGGCTGAAGCGTTCACCTTGTGCGACGCCTACCACTGCTCCACGCACGGCGGCACCAACACGAACCGCCTGTTCCACTGGACCGGCACCAACGATCCGCTGGCGCAAGGCAACGGCCCGTCGACCCGCAACCAGTGGGATAGCCTGGGCGCGTCCACCACCGGCTGGACCTGGATGACGTATCCCGAACGGCTGCAAAAGGCCGGCGTCAGCTGGACGGTCTACCAGAACCTGCCCGAGAACTTCGGCGACAACCCGCTGGCCGGCTTCCAGCAGTACCGCCGCGCCAACGAGCAGGCGGGCAATTCCGCCAATGGCGCGCCGTACCCGGCCTGGACCCCCAGCATGGACGCCGCCAACCCGCTGTACAAGGGCACGGCCAACACCATGCCCGACGGCGGCTTCCTGCAAGCCCTGCGCGACGACGTCAACAACGGCCGGCTGCCGCAAGTGTCGTGGATCGTGGCGCCCGCCACGTATTCCGAACACCCCGGCCCGTCCAGCCCCGTCCAGGGCGCGTGGTACATCCAGGAAACGCTGGATGCGCTGACGTCGAACCCGGACGTGTGGAGCAAGACCGTCCTGCTGATCAACTTCGACGAGAACGACGGCTATTTCGACCACGTGCCGCCGCCTGCGGCGCCGTCCCTGGACGATGACGACGCGATGGCCGGCGCGTCCACCGTCAACACCGATCTGGACCGCCACACCCGGGCCTCGGCCCAGGACGCGGCCGACGGCCGCGTCTACGGCCCGGGCCCGCGCGTGCCGATGTACGTGGTGTCGCCGTGGAGCCGCGGCGGCTGGGTCAATTCCCAGGCGTTCGACCACACGTCCGTGCTGCGCTTCCTGGAAGCCCGCTTCGGCGTGAAGGAAGAGAACATCAGCCCGTGGCGCCGCGCCGTGCTGGGCGACATGACGTCGGCCTTCAACTTCGCCACGCCCAACGACGAGAAGCTGCCTGACCTGAACATCCTGTCCCGCACGGGCGCGGACCAGGAGCGGGCCGCCCAGCAGGCGCTGACGGCGGTGCCGCTGCCCGACCCCAGCACCCAGGCCAAGCCGGTGCAGGAAAAGGGCGTGCGCTATTCGCGCGCCTTGCCCTACGAACTGCACACCAGCGGCCGCAGCCAGCCCAATACGGGCAACATGTGGCTGGTGTTCTCCAACACGGGCAAACAGGCGGCGGTGTTCCACGTCTATGACCGCCTGCATCTGGACCGCTTGCCGCGCCGCTACACGGTGGAACCCGATAAGCAGCTGGAAGGCAGCTGGGACACGGCGGCCGACGGCGGCAAGTACGACCTGTGGGTGCTGGGCCCCAACGGCTATCACCGCCACTTCGCGGGCGACTTGGCCCTGGCGCGCACGTCGCAGCTGGACCCGGAAATCCGCGTCTGCTACGACATCGCCAACGGCGACGTCTATGTCAGCTTCATCAACAGCGGCAAAGACGCCTGCACGTTCGAAGTCACGCCCAACGCGTACTACAGCAACAACGAGCGCTGGACGCTGACCGTGCCCGCGGGCAGCAAGGTCGAGCAGCACTGGACGCTGGAGGCCAGCGGCCACTGGTACGACTTCACGGCCCGCCTGGCCGAAGACCCGTCCTACCTGCGCCGCTTCGCCGGCCGCGTCGAAACCGGCAAGCCGTCGGTGACCGACCCGGCGATGGCGACCTGACGGTCAGGCGGCGGTCTGCGGTTCGCGCGCCCGGAAAGCCGTGGCGCACGCGTCGCAGATCGCCGCGGTAATGCCCTGGCGCGCATGTTCGCGCCGTTCCAGCATGCCGATGGCCCGCGAAAGCGGGCCTAAGTCTTCCGGAAGCGTCAATATCCGCAGCTCCGGGCTGTGCTGCCAATTGGACCCGTTGATCAACGGCAGCAGGGTCACGCCCACTTCCTGGCGCACCAATTCCACCAGGGTCTCGATGGCGTTGAGTTCCAGGAATTCGGTCAGCGGCACCGCCAGGCGGCGCAGCAAGCGGTCGATCTGCAGGCCGGTGCGCTGGGTGCGGTCGAACCGCAGGAAGGGATTGTTCGCCAGCACCTGACGGGCGTCCTTGCCTGTGGCGGACGCCGGGGCGATCACCACCAGTTGCTCTTCATATAGCGGGGTCCAGCGCGTGCTGGCCATCTTGCGTCCAGCCTCTACCAGAAACGCCGCGTCCAATTCCCCGTCTTCGACCTTGCCGGCCAGTTCGCTGGCCTTGCCTGACAGGATGCGCACGTCCAGCTTCGGATGGGCTTTCTTCAAGCCCGACACGACCTTGGACAAGGTGCCCATGCACGACACGATGCTGCCCACCGACACGGCGCCCGCCAGTTCGCCCGGCACGGTGCGCGGCAACCTCATTCGGTCGTATAAATCCAGTAAATGCTTGATTTCAGGTAGCAATTCCCGTCCGGCTGCGTTAAGAATGGCAAGGCGCCCGCTGCGGTCGAACAGTTCTCGGCCCAGCTCGGCCTCCAGTGACCGCATCTGGAAGCTGACGGCCGCCTGGGTCAGGGCCACTTGCTCGGCGGCTTCGGAAAAAGAGCCGTGATGGGCGACGGCCAGGAAAGTGCGCAAAAACCGGATGGTACTCATAAAATTTTCTTTTATGACGGAACAAAAAATCAAATTGATTTAATTAGACCACGAGAGTACCTTCGCCTGCTTACCCGTTATGAGACAAGCCACATGAAATCCTTCGACTGGGGCAACCCGTATCCTTCCGTACGCATCCCGCTGTTCGCGCGCAACGTGGTCTCCACGTCGCACCCGCTGGCGGCCCAGGCGGGGCTGCGCATGCTGCTCAAGGGCGGCAACGCCGTGGACGCCGCCATCGCGGCGGCCGCCACGATCGTCCTGGTCGAACCCGTGTCCTGCGGCCTGGGCGGCGACTGCTTCGCCATCGTCTGGGACGGCAAGGAACTGCATGGCTTGAACTCGTCGGGCGTGGCGCCCGCGGCCTGGAGTACCGAATACTTCAAGGCCAAGTACGGCACGGGCCCGGATGGCCTGGCCATCCAGCCCAAGCGCGGCTGGGATTCCGCGACGGTGCCGGGCGTCGTAGCCGGCTGGGCCGCCCTGCACGAAAAACTGGGCAAGCTGCCGTTCGAACAACTGTTCGAACCCGCCATTGAAATCGCCGAGCGCGGCTACGCCGTGCCGCCGGTGGTGGCGCACAAGTGGGCCGCCGCCGCCGAAGAACTGAAGTCGCAGCCGGGCTACGCCCAGGCCTTCCTGCCCGAAGGCCGCGCGCCCAAGGTCGGCGAGCACTTCCGTTTCCCCGACGCCGCCAACACGCTGCGCCGCATCGCCGAATCCAAGGGCCGTGACTTCTACGAGGGCGAACTGGCCGAGCGCATCGCCGCCTTCAGCAAGGAATGCGGCGGCGCGATGACGCTGGAAGACCTGCGCAACTACCGTCCGGACTGGGTCAAGCCCATTTCCAAGTCGTACCGCGGCTACGAGCTGCACGAAATCCCGCCCAACGGGCAGGGCATCGCCGCGCTGATCGCGCTGGGCATCGTCGAACGCTTCGACATGTCCGACATCCCCGTGGACTCGGTGCAGTCGCAGCACATCCAGATCGAAGCCATGAAGCTGGCGTTTGCCGACCTGTACAAGTACGTGGCCGACCCGCGCGCCATGCAAGTGACGCCCGAGCAGATGCTGTCGGACGCCTACCTGGACAGCCGCGCCAAGCTGATCCGCCTGGACCAGGCCACGCATTTCGAAGCCGGCCGCCCGCACGCCGGCGGCACCGTCTACCTGACCGCCGCTGACGAAAACGGCATGATGATCTCGTTCATTCAGTCCAACTACATGGGCTTCGGATCGGGCGTGGTCGTGCCGGGCACCGGCATCAGCATGCAGAACCGCGGCGTGGGCTTCTCGATGGACCCCAAGTCCGCCAACGTGGTCGAAGGCGGCAAGCGCCCGTTCCACACCATCATCCCGGGTTTCCTGACGCGCGGCGGCAAGCCGGTCATGAGCTTCGGCGTGATGGGCGGCGACATGCAGCCGCAAGGCCACATGCAGACGGTCGTGCGCATGATCGACTACCACCAGAACCCGCAGGCCGCCTGCTGCGCGCCGCGCTGGAAGGTCAACCGCGACTTCACGCTGGACATCGAGACCAATATGCAGGCTTCCACCATTGCGGGCCTGAAAGACCTCGGGCATGCTTTGAAGTCCGTTGACGATCCCTACATGGACTTCGGCGCCGGCCAGTTCATCTGGCGCATGTCCGAGAACGACAACGAACTGGGTTACGTCGCCGCCAGCGACAGCCGCCGCGACGGCCAGGCGGTCGGCTTCTAAACCGGCTTCTACATTCAAGCTCGCAAGCAATAAGGGGAAAAACACAATGAAACGCTTGACCATGACCTTCGGCGCCAGCTTGCTGGCGCTGGCCGCGGGGGCCGCGTGCGCCCAGAACATCCGGATCGGCCTGCAGGAAGATCCCGACGTTCTGGACCCGCACCGCGCCCGCACCTACGTCGGCCGGATCGTGTTCACGTCGCTGTGCGACAAGCTGGTGGACATTGATCCCAAGCTGCATTTCGTGCCGCAGCTGGCCACGTCGTGGACGTTCAGCCCCGACAACAAGGTGCTGACCTTCAAGCTGCGCGAAGACGCGCTGTTCCATGACGGCACGAAGTTCGACGCGGCGGCGGCCAAGGCCAACCTGGAACGCGCCATGTCGCTGCCGGACAGCCTGCGCAAGGGTGAACTGGCCTCGGTCGAGAAAGTGGATGCGCCGGACGCGTCGACGCTGGTGCTGACGTTGAAGAAGCCGGACGCCACCTTGCTGGCCCAGCTGTCCGACCGTGCCGGCATGATGCTGTCGCCCAAGACCTTCGCCGACGCCGACGTGGCATCGGTCGGCCGCAAGCCGGTGTGCTCGGGCCCGTACAAGTTCGTCGAGCGCATCCAGAACGACCGCATCGTGCTGGAGAAATTCGACCAGTACTACGACGCCAAGGACTACGCCTTCAAGCGCCTGATCTTCCTGCCCATCCCCGACACCACGGTCCGCTTGTCGAACCTGCGCGCGGGCGATCTGGACATGCTGGAACGCCTGAACCCGTCGGACGCGCCCCAGGTCAAGAACGACGCCAGCCTGACGTTCGCGCCGGTGGCCGGCCTGGGCTTCCAGCAGTTCATGTTCAACGTGGGTAACGGCCCCCGCGCCGAAGACAACCCGTTCAAGAACAAGCTGGTGCGCCAGGCATTCCAGTACGCGCTGGACCGCAATGCCATCAACGAGGTCGCGGGCGGCGGCATCTTCGAACCCGCCCAGCAGCCGTTCCCGCCGGCAAGCCCCTACCACAGCGACAAGTTCCCGGTCACCAAGCGCGACGTGGCCAAGGCCAAGTCGTTGCTGAAGCAGGCCGGCTTCGAGCGCGTGAAGGCCGAGCTGGTGTTCGGTAACAACACGACCACGTCGTCCATCGCCGAGATCGTCCAGGCGATGGCGTCCGAGGCGGGCTTCGACCTGTCCCTGCGTCCGACCGAGTACGCGGCCCTGCAGAAGGAATCGTCCGGCGGCAATTTCCAGATCGTGATGCTGGGCTGGTCCGGCCGGGTCGACCCCGACGGCAACGTCCATGCCTTCGTGACCTGCAAGGGCGCGCTGAACGACGGCCATTACTGCAACCCGGAAGTGGACAAGCTGCTGAACGAGGCGCGCACCGTGCCGGATGAGGCCCGCCGCAAGGAAATCTACGACCAGGCGCAGGCCATCATCCAGGACGAGTTGCCTGGCGTGTACAACTACTACCAGCCGTGGCCGTTCGCCATGGGCAAGAAGGTCAAGGGCTTTACGCCGTATCCTGACGGCATGATCCGCCTGAAGGGTGTGACGTTCGCGCAGAAGTGACGACGACGCGCGGCGGCCCCCGGGGCGCCGCGCACGTTGGAGGCGGCGACGCGTTTGTGGCGACGCATCCAATGGTTCTTTGCGGCGGCCGCGCGCCGGGCGATGTTGGCCTGACGCCGTCCGCCGTTCCTGTTCTACGGTTTTCCCCACATGCTTAAACTCATCTTGCGCCGCGTGATCGTCGCGATACCGACACTGATACTGGTGTCGATGATCGTCTTCATGCTGCAAAAAATCCTGCCCGGCGATCCGGTACTGACCTTGGCCGGCGAAGAGCGCGACCCGGCCGTCCTGGACTACCTGCGCGACAAATACCGCCTGAACGATCCGCTGCCGATGCAATATGCGGCGTGGGCCGGCCAGGTGCTGCAAGGCGACCTGGGCAAGTCCCTGCGCACCGACGTGCCCGTCACGACGCTGATCGCGCAAAAGCTGCCCGTCACCCTGCAACTGGCGGCGATGGCCATGTTCTTCGCGCTGCTGATCGGCATCCCGATGGGGATCATCGCCGCGGTGCGCAAGGGCAAGCCCATTGAAATGGGCGCCAACATCGCGGCGCTGTCCGGCATGTCGATCCCCAATTTCTGGCTGGGGATCATCCTGATCATGGTGGTGTCGGTGCAGTGGAAGCTGCTGCCGGCCTCGGGCTACGTGTCGCCGTCTGAAGACCTTTGGCTGTCGATCAAGACGATGCTGATGCCGTCGCTGGTGCTGTCCACGGCGATCGCGGCGTACCTGATGCGCCACACGCGCTCGTCCATGCTGGAGGCGCTGTCCGCCGACTACGTGCGGACCGCGCGCGCCAAGGGCGTGTCGCCGCGCCAGGTGGTGCTGCGCCATGCCCTGCGCAACGCGCTGATGCCGATCGTCACGCTGGTGACGTTGCTGTTCGGCGAATTGCTGGCCGGCGCCGTGCTGACCGAACAGGTCTTCACGATTCCGGGCTTCGGCAAGCTGGTGGTGGACGCGGTGTTCACCCGCGACTACGCGGTGGTGCAGGGCGTGGTGCTCTGCGTGGCGGTGGGCTTCATCCTGATGAACCTGCTGGCCGACATCCTGTACATCCTGGTCAACCCCCGCCTGAGGCACTCATGAGCGCACTTCCTGCAACGGCCGCAGCCGTCACGCCGCCCCGCAGCCGCAACCGCGCCTGGGGAAAATTCAAACGCAACCACATTGCCATGCTGGGCCTGGCCATCGTGGCCTTCTTTGTCCTGCTGGCCGTGCTGGCGCCGTTCATCGCCAACCACGATCCCTTGCAGACCAGCTTCACGACCATCCGCAAGGCGCCGTCGGCGTCCTATTGGCTGGGGACGGACGAGCTGGGCCGCGACATTTTCAGCCGCATGGTCTATGGCGCCCGCGCGTCCCTGATGGCGGGCCTGGTGTCCGTGCTGATCGCGCTGGTGGTGGGCGTGCCTTTCGGCCTTGCGGCCGGCTACTTCGGCGGTTGGACCGACAGCATCATTTCGCGCGCTACCGAGGCGCTGCTGGCCATCCCGTTCCTGATCCTGGCCATCGCGCTGGCCGCCTTCCTGGGGCCCAGCCTGACCAACGCGATGATCGCCATCGGCGTGTCGGCGGCGCCCAAGTTCGTGCGCCTGACACGCGGGCAGGTGCTGGCGGTCAAGAACGAGGACTATGTCCAAAGCGCCCGCGCGCTGGGCGCGTCCGACTTGCGCATCATCGGCCGGCACGTGTTCCCCAACGTGATGCCGCCGCTGATCGTGCAGGCCACCATCACCATCGCCACGGCCATCATCGCCGAGGCCAGCCTGTCCTTCCTGGGCCTGGGGCTGCAACCGCCGACGCCGTCGTGGGGCTCGATGCTGAACACGGCCAAGAACTTCATGACCCAGGCGCCCTGGATGTCGATCTTCCCCGGATCGGCCATTTTCCTGGTGGTGCTGGGCTTCAATCTGCTGGGTGACGGGCTGCGCGACGCGCTCGATCCGCGTCAGGAAAAGTAATCACTATGGCAACCATGGATCCCAAACGCGTCGTGCAGGTCAATGACTTGACCGTGCGCTTCAAAACGCCTGACCGCACGGTGGAAGCCGTGCGCAATGTCTCGTTCCACGTCGACCGCGGCGAAACCCTGGCCATCGTGGGCGAGTCCGGTTCAGGCAAATCCGTGACGTCGCTGGCGTTGATGCGCCTGGTGGAGTATGGCGGCGGCAAGATCGTCAATGGCGACATGTTCCTGCGCCGCCGCAATGGCGACGTCCTGGATCTGGCCCACGCGCCCGACAGCACGCTGCAACGCGTGCGCGGCGCCGATGTGGCGATGATCTTCCAGGAGCCGATGACGTCGCTGAACCCCAGCTTCACCGCCGGCAACCAGATCGCCGAAGCCCTGCAGTTGCACCAGGGGCTGGACGCGGCCGGCGCGCGCGCCGAAACGCTGCGCATGCTGGAACGCGTGCGAATCCCCGAGGCGCGCGCCATCCTGGACCGCTATCCGCACCAGTTGTCGGGCGGCATGCGCCAGCGCGTGATGATCGCGATGGCGTTGTCGTGCAAGCCTCAGCTGCTGATCGCCGACGAGCCGACGACCGCGCTGGACGTCACCATCCAGGCCCAGATCCTGCAACTGATCCGTCAGTTGCAGGAAGAGATGAACATGGGCGTGATCTTCATCACGCACGACATGGGTGTGGTGGCCGAAGTGGCCGACCGCGTGCTGGTGATGTATCGCGGCGACAAGGTGGAAGAGGGCGGTTCGGACGAGATCTTCGCGCGTCCGCAGCATGCCTATACGCGCGCCTTGCTGTCCGCCGTGCCGCGCCTGGGCGCCATGCACGGCACGGACGAGCCCGCGCCGTTCCCGCTGCTGAAGGTGGAGGAAGCCGCCCGCGTCGCCGATCCGGCCGCGCTGGTGGATGCGCCCGTGGCCGCGCCCACGACCGTGCGCCGCGAGAACGGTCCGGTGCTGAAAGTGCGCGACCTGACGACCAGTTTCGACATCACCGGCGGCATCCTGGGCCGGGTGCAGAAGCGCGTGCACGCGGTGGAGAAAGTCAGTTTCGACCTGTACCCCGGCGAGACCCTGTCGCTGGTGGGAGAGTCCGGTTGCGGCAAGACCACGACGGGCCGGTCGCTGCTGCAGCTGGTCAAGAGCAAGAGCGGCACGATCGAGTTCGACGGCAAGAACATCGGCGCGCTGCGCGGCAGCGCCATGCAGACGCTGCGCCAGCACATCCAGTTCATCTTCCAGGACCCGTTCGCATCGCTGGACCCGCGGATGACGGTGGGCTATTCCATCATGGAGCCCCTGTTGATCCACGGCGTGGCCCGCGGCAAGGCTGCGCAGGAGCGGGTGCGCTGGTTGATGGACAAGTGCGGGCTGCTGCCGGAAATGATCGACCGCTATCCGCACGAGTTCTCGGGCGGACAGCGCCAGCGCATCTGCATTGCGCGGGCGTTGGCGTTGAATCCCAAGGTCGTGATCGCCGACGAATCGGTGTCGGCGCTGGACGTGTCGATCCAGGCCCAGATCGTGAACCTGCTGCTGGATCTGCAACGGGAACTGGGCGTGTCGTTCCTGTTCATTTCGCACGACATGGCCGTGGTCGAACGCGTCAGCCATCGCGTGGCGGTGATGTACCTGGGGCAGATTGTCGAGATCGGGCCGCGCCGGGCGATCTTCGAAAACCCGCAGCATCCCTATACGAAGAAGCTGATGGCGGCAGTGCCGATCGCGGATCCGCAACGGCGGCACCGGGAGCGCTCATTGCTGGTGGATGAGATTCCCAGCCCGATGCGTAAGCTGGGGGATGATCCGTTGGTGGAGCCGTTGGTGGCGGTGGGTGACGGGCATTTTGTGGCGCGGCATTCTATTGGGGTTTATTGAGGCGGGGTTGCTGGGTGCTGAGGATGCATTCGGCGTTTGACCGGTTGCGTTCTTAACGCGCAGTCGGCGCCGGGGTGGGGGCGGGCACGGGTCAACGATTGCGGTCCGGAGCCTTCGCTCCGGACGTCCCCGTCGTCATCTTCGT
>NZ_LZZS01000023.1 GCF_014170335.1 Achromobacter sp. UMC46 | reverse complement strand
TTTGCTGGGCCAGTTCCTGCAGGTCGTCAGGCAGGGTCAAGTCGGGTGCGCCCCGTTGCAGTTCGCGCAGCGCCTGGACGGCTTCGTCCTGCTGGTCGTCCTGCACCAGCGTGCGGATGTGGGCCACGCGCGCCTCGATGTCCTGTTCGGTGAACGCCACGACTTCGGCGCAGCAAGGCGAGGCCGCCGCGACCGAAGTCGTGGCGTTCACCGAACAGGACATCGAGGCGCGCGTGGCCCACATCCGCACGCTGGTGCAGGACGACCAGCAGGACGAAGCCGTCCAGGCGCTGCGCGAACTGCAACGGGGCGCACCCGACTTGACCCTGCCTGACGACCTGCAGGAACTGGCCCAGCAAAACCCGGCCTGATCCCCCCGCCTCCCGCCAGTCGGCCCCGCGCCGACGGCGGTGTGGCGCGCAAGACGCACGCAAATAATTGGTCAAAAAAAGGGATGGCTTCTTGCTAACATAGCCGCCATGAGTCCGAGCTTCCACCACCGCAATCTTCCCCACCTGCTGCTTTACGCGCGCGAAACCCTGATGGCGCATTTCCGTCCCGTGCTGCATGCGGCGGGCGTCACCGAACAACAATGGCGGGTGTTGCGCACCCTGAGCGAAATCGGCTCGATGGAACCCAACCAGATCGCCCGCAGTTGCCAGATCCTCAGCCCCAGCCTGACCCGCATGCTGGCCGGCATGGAAGAGCAAGGCCTGATCAAGCGCGTGCGCTCCAGCGCCGACCAGCGGCGCCAGGAAATATCGCTGACCCCCAAAAGCAACAAGCTCATCGACCGCATGCGCCCGCAGGTGGATGCGAAGTATCAAGAGATCGAAAGCAAGATCGGCAAGGAATTGCTGGAACGCCTGTACCGCGATGTCGACGCGATGGTCGACCTGATCAAGCGCGACGCGCCGGCATCGCGCGAACCCGGCGAACCGTGATTCAGTCCGGCACCGGGAAGATCGCATTGATCTGCCCCGTGCCGGAACTGGTGAAGTAATCGGTGACGACTTCCACTGGCTTGTCGTAGCCCTCCCACCCCAGCAGCCCCAGCAGCATGGCCGTGTCGTGCATGCCGCCTTCGCCCACGCAACGTTCGGCGTACTCGGGCAGCATTGCACAGAACGTCTTCCAGTCCCCCTGACGCCACAGCTCGACCACACGCAGATCCACCTGACGATAGAACTCGCGGCTGATCTGATGCATGGCGGCCTCCGGACTGCCGTTGTCGTTGAAGCGGTGCGACAGCGACCCGCTGGCCAGCACGGCGACGCGACTGTCGCTGGCCTCGATGGCCTGGCGCAGCGCGGCGCCGAAACGACGGCTGTCATCCAGCGCATGCCAAGCGCACCAGGCGGCCACCGACACCACGCTGAAGCGGCCGTCGCCGTTCATGTAGCGCATCGGCACCAGCGTGCCGTATTCAAGTTCCAAGCTATCGATCTCGTGCGACCGCGTGCCCACACCCGCCGCATTGGCGGACTCGGCGATGCGCCGCCCCAACTCGGAATTGCCGCGGTACGCGTAGTCCATGTCCTTGATGAAATGCGGCAGTTCATTGCTGGTGTAGCGCCCCTTGAAGCGCCCGTTGGCGTTCACGTGATAGCCGCCGTTGACCAGCCAATGCACGTCCAGCACCACGATCGTGTCCACCTCCAGGTCACGGCAACGCTGGCCGATGATGCGATGCCCTTCGATGGCGGCCTCGCGGCAGCCATGGTGCTTGCCGGGAAGTTCCGACAGGTACATCGACGGCACATGCGTCACCTTGGCCGCCAGTGCTAGCTTGCCCATGATGGTTGTCTCCTGGTTCCTTGAGGCTCAGACGCCCCATTTAGGGATGTGGTGGCTGCCCATCGACACGCACACGTTCTTGATTTCGGCGAACACCTCATAGCTGTATTCGCCGCCTTCCCGCCCCGTGCCCGATTCCTTGGTGCCGCCGAACGGCTGGCGCAGGTCGCGCACGTTCTGGCTGTTGATGAACACCATGCCCGCTTCGATCCCGCGCGCCAGACGGTGCGCGCGGCCGATATCGCTTGTCCAGACATAAGAGGCCAGCCCGTACTTCACGTCGTTCGCCAGCGCCAGGCCCTCGGCCTCGTCCTTGAACGGGATCAGGCAGGCCACCGGGCCGAAAATCTCTTCCTGCGCGCAACGCATGCGGTTGTCGACGTCGGCCAGCACGGTCGGGCGCACGAAATTGCCGCCGGCCAGATGCGCAGGCAAGCCCGCCGGCTTGCCTGCGCCGCCGGCCAGGATGCGCGCGCCCTCCTGTTCGGCCAACTGGATGTAGCCCGTCACCTTGTCCCAGTGCTGGCGCGTGATCATCGCGCCCACATGCGTGGCCTCGTCGCCCGGGTCGCCCACCGCCAGCCGATCGGCGCGCGCCGCGAACTTGCGCACGAAATCGTCGTAGATGCCTTGCTGGACGAAGATGCGCGAGCCCGCCGTGCAGCGCTCTCCATTCAATGAAAAGATGGTGAACAACGCGGCATCGAGCGCACGCTCCACATCCGCGTCCTCGAAGATCAAGACCGGCGATTTGCCGCCCAGCTCCATCGAGAACTTCTTGATGCCGCCCGCGCTGGCCAGGATCTTCTTGCCGGTCACCGTGCCCCCCGTGAACGAGATGGCGCGCACGCCCGGGTGGCGCACCAGCGCGTCGCCCGCTGTCGCGCCGTAGCCCTGCACCACGTTCAGCACGCCCGCCGGAATGCCGGCCTCAAGCGCCAGCCTGCCCAGCTGGTCGGCCGTCAACGGCGACAGTTCCGACATCTTCAGCACCGCGGTATTGCCCAGCGCCAGGCACGGCGCCGTCTTCCAGGTGGCGGTCATGAACGGCACGTTCCACGGCGACACCAGCGCGCACACGCCGACCGGCTGGTACAGCGTGTAATTCAGCATCTGATCGTCCACCGGATAGGTGTGGCCGTTCATGCGCGTGCAGACCTCGGCGAAGAAATTGAAATTCTCCGAGGCGCGCGGGATCAGCTGCTTGCGGGTCTGCGAGATCGGCAGGCCGGTATCCCGGGTTTCCAGGTCGGCCAACTGCGGCACGTTCTGGTCGATCAGTTCGCCCAGGCGGCGCATCAGGCGGGCCCGCTCCTTGGCGGGCGTACCTGCCCACTTGGGAAAGGCCTCAGCCGCGGCCGACACGGCGGCGTCGATCTCGGCCGGGCCGCCCGCGGCGACTTCTTCAATGGCGTCGCCGGTGGCCGGGTTATAGGTGACGAAGCGATCCGGGCTATCGACCTGCTTGCCATTGATCCAATGTTTGATGCTCACGCGCGCTCCTCGTGCATGGCCAAGGCGTGAAAATCCGCCTTGGCTATTTAATTAACACGTTAACATTATGCCGACAGAGCAACGCTGTCAACGGCGGGAAATCCCGGTCCGCCCGGCCCCGCCAGACGCGCGTCGCGCGTTGCCGCGCACCGGCTTTTTCACTATGATAATTAACATGCTAACGATATGCCGAGCGAGACGACATGCCCCACATCTGGATTGAGTACTCCGGCAACCTGACGCTGGACACGCGTGCGCTGATGCACACCGTGCAGCACGCCGCCGTCGGCGACGGCAGCCTGTTCCCGCTGGCGGGCGCACGCACGCGGGCGCTGCGCGTGGACGATTGCCTGATTGTCGATGGCCATCCGGACAATGCCTTTGTCCACGTCGTCCTGCGCATCGGACACGGGCGCAGTGATGCGCAAAAAGCCGCACTGGGCGAACGTGTCTTTCAGGCCCTGACGGCCGCGCTGGCGCCGCATATGGCCGTGCGTCCGCTGGGCATCTCGATGCAGATCGACGAAGCCGACGCCGTGCTGAACTACAAGGTGAACAACTACCGCGACTACCTGGCCGCACGCGCGGCCGACGCCGCCGCCGCATTGGCCGCGCCCCCACGCACCGTGGTCGGCGCCGCGCTGAACACGCGCCAATCGCTGGAAGCGTTGAACGGCGCCATGGACGCGCCGCCGTACAAGGCACCGCCCAACGCCCCGGTGCTCTATATCAAGCCCGCCAACACGTATGCGCAGGATGGCGACGTCATCACGCTGCCGGCCGACGTCGCCGAGGTGGAAGTGGGCGCCTGCCTGGGCGTGGTGTTCTCTCGCCGCGCCTCGCGGGTCAACGAGGCTGACGCGCTGAACTACGTGGCGGGCTACCGCGTCGTGGCCGACCTTTCCGTGCCGCATGCCAGCTATTTCCGGCCCGCCCTCAAGCAGAAATGCCGCGACGGCTTCTGCCCCGTCGGCCGCGATCTGGCGCCCGCCGCCGCCGTCGCCGACCCCGACGCGCTGGATATCGAGGTCCATGTCGATGGCGTGTTGGCGCAACGTGCCAGCACAGCCGACCTGGTCCGCCCGGTCGCACGGCTGATCGCGGACGTCACCCAGTTCATGAGCTTCGAGGCAGGCGACATGCTGCTGGTCGGCGCGCCCTACGACCCGCCGCGCCTTGGCGCCGGCCAGCGCTATGACATCCGCATCCACCAGGTCGGCACGCTGGGCAACCGCCTGGCCGCCTCCACCGATTGAGGAAGCCCCCATGAAACACGCACGCATCATCTACGAGGGCGCCACCCATGCGGCGACCGAAGCGGGGCCGGGCCAGGTTCGTCTGGCGGACGGCCGCATTCTGGCCGAAGACGCCGTGGCCTGGCTGCCCCCCATCGCCCCCCGCACCACATTCACGCTGGCCATCAACTATGCGGACCATGCCCGCGAACTGGCCTTCAAGGCACCCGACGAGCCGCTGGGTTTCCTGAAGGCGGCCAACACGTTCGTCGGACACCGCGCGCAGACCATGCGCCCCGCCGACGTGGCCTTCATGCACTATGAATGCGAACTGGCCGTCGTCATCGGCAAGACTGCCAGCCGCGTCAAGCGTGGCCAGGCCAACGACTATGTCGCGGGCTACACCGTCGCCAACGACTACGCGCTGCGCGACTACCTGGAAAACTGGTATCGACCCAACCTGCGCGTGAAGAGCCGCGACACCTGCACGCCGCTGGGCCCCTGGCTGGTGGACCGCGACGACGTGCCCGACCCGATGAACCTGAACCTGCGCACCACCGTCAACGGCGTCGAGACCCAGCGCGGCAACACGCGCGACATGGTGTTCGACGTGCCCGCGCTGATCGAATACTTCAGCAGCTTCATGACGCTGTCGCCCGGCGACCTGATCCTGACCGGCACGCCCGACGGCATCGTGAACGTCGTGCCCGGCGACGAAGTCGTGACCGAAATCGAAGGCGTGGGACGGCTCGTCAACACCCTCATCCCTTTTCCCCACCTGATCCCCACCTGATCCCCATTGGATTCCCGATGCTAGACATTCAGACCGTACGCGCCATTGCCGCTCGCCTGCACGACGCGGAACGCACCCGCGTGCAGATCCGCCAGATCTCGCTGGAACACCCCGATATCGGCATCGCCGACGCCTATGCCATCCAGCGCGCGTGGATGGACCTGAAACTGGCGGAAGGCCGCGTCAAGCGCGGACACAAGATCGGCCTGACGTCCCGCGCCATGCAGCAGGCGTCCCAGATCGACGAACCCGACTTCGGCATGCTGCTGGACGACATGTTCTTCGAGGACGGCAGCGACATCCCGGCCGGCCGCTTCATCCTGCCGCGCCTGGAAGTCGAACTGGCCTTCGTGCTGGGCAAGCGCCTGCAGGGCCCCGATGTGACGCTGTTCCAGGTCTATGACGCCGTCGACTACGTGATCCCCGCGCTGGAGATCATCGACGCGCGCTCGCACGGCATCGACCCCGGCACCCAGCGCCCGCGCAAGGTGTTCGACACCATCGCGGACAACGCCGCCAACGCCGGCGTGGTGATGGGCGGACGCCCCGTGAAGATCGGCGACATGGACTTGCGCTGGATCGGCGCCATCCTGTCGCGCAACGCCGTCATCGAAGAAACCGGCGTCGCCGCGGGCGTCTTGAATCACCCCGCCAATGGCGTAGTATGGCTGGCTAACAAGCTGGCCGCCCACGATGTCGCGCTGGAGGCCGGAGAGATCATCCTGTCGGGTTCCTTCACCCGGCCGGTAGCCGCCCGGCCCGGCGACACGTTCAATGTCGATTACGGCGTGCTGGGTTCCGTCAACTGTCATTTCATCTAACACGGCATGCAGTCCATGGACATCCTCGCGAATACCTTCAAACAAGCCTTGCGCGACCGCCAGCCCCAGATCGGCCTGTGGGCCGGATTGGCCAGCGCGTACACCTCGGAAATCGTTGCAGGCGCCGGCTTCGACTGGCTGCTGATCGACGGCGAACACGCCCCCAACACGCTGCAGACGATGCTGTCGCAGCTGCAATCGGTGGCTGCCTACCCGGTAGCCACTGTGGTGCGTCCGGCCTGGAACGATCCGGTGCAGATCAAGCAGATACTGGACACGGGTGCGCAAAGCCTGCTGGTGCCCATGATCCAGTCCGCGCAAGAAGCGGCGGCCGCCGTGGCCGCCGTACGCTACCCGCCGGCCGGCATCCGGGGCGTAGGCAGCGCGCTGGCGCGCTCGTCGCGCTGGAACCGCATCCCCGACTACCTGGAACGCGCCAACGACCAGATGTGCGTGCTGGTGCAGATCGAAACGCCGCGCGGCATCGACGCGCTGGACGAGATCCTGGCGGTGGACGGCGTGGACGGCGCCTTCATCGGCCCCGCCGACCTCTCGGCCGGCATGGGCTATCTGGGCCAACCGGACCATCCGGAAGTGCTGAAGACCATCGACGACGCCATCACGCGCATCGTGCGCGCCGGCAAAGCCGCAGGCATCCTGCACAGCGGCGTGGCGCAGGCCAAGCACTATCTGGCGCTGGGTGCGACCTTCGTGGCCGTGGGCGTTGACGCCGTGCTGCTTGCGCGAGCGGCGGAAAGGCTGGCGGGAGAGTTCAAAGACGTGAAGACGGTGGCGGCGGGCAAAGGCCCGTACTAAGCCGGCCTTCGGAGAGGCCCCGAGGGCTTACGCGCCCTCGGGGTCCGGCACGCCGATCAGCGCATTGCGCTTGGCGAATTCCGCCAGCTCCAGCACCGACTCCATCCCCAGCTTCTGCAGCAAGCGCGTCTTGTAGGTGCTGACCGTCTTGTTGCTAAGCAAGAGCAGCTCGCCGATTTCCTTGTTCGACCGGCCCTGCGCCAGATATTGCAGCACCACCATCTCGCGGTCGGACAAGCGCCTGACCATGTCCGAGTCCGACAGGCGTCCATGCTCCGACGCCACCGCCATCGACGGAAACACGCTATAGCCCGCCATCACGGCCTTGATGGCGTTGACCAGCTTGTTCAGGTCTTCGTCCTTGCTGATGAATCCCTTGGCCCCCGCTTGCATGCAACGGTGGCAGAACGCTTCCGACGACTGGGAAGTCAGCACCAGCACATGGCAGTCGGGGTTGATGGCCAGCATGCGCGAAATGACGCTCAGGCCGTCTAGCTTGGGGATCCCGATATCCAGAATCACCACGTCGGGAGACAAATCACGCAAGGCCTGCACGGCATCGATGCCGTTGCCGACCTCGCCAACGACATTAAAGCCGTTCGTCTCAAGCAGCATGCGCACCGCGAGCCGTACCAGGGGATGGTCATCGACAATCAGAATTGTGTTCATGGCCGGCTACCGCACTTCCTTTCAGTAAGCATCCGCAGTCGCGCCCCAGGCCACAACCTGCCAGCGCCACAAAACGGGATTTTCCAATTCTAGTCGCAGAGCCTGTTCCGGCAAAAACACAATGCCGTCGTCGGGCGGATTAGGAAATTTCCTACAAATGACTGCTACGGATCCTATTTTCGCTATTCGCCACGGTTCTTACACTGATTTCAGCTAAAAGACAGCGGCAAAAAAAAGGCTAATGTGGCGGCAATTCAGAGCATCACCGCGCCACATGATCGCTGTCCTGAAGGCTGAAACCCCTCCTACATGGACACCGTGATGAAACTCAATAAACTGGCCCTGCTCCTCGCAACGATCGCTCTGGGCGCCGCTTCCTCGGCAAGCTTTGCCGCCAATGATGGCGGTGATATCACCTTCAAGGGTTCAATCATCGAAGCCCCTTGCTCGATCGCTGCCGAAAGCGCGAACCAGACCGTGCAAATGGACAAGGTCACCAGCTCCGTGCTGAAGAACGGCGGCAAATCCTCCCCGAAGGCCTTCCAGATCCGCCTGACCGACTGCGATCTGACCGACGCGAAAAAGACCGTCACCGCCACGTTCAAGGGCCAAACCTCGATCCCGCAGCCTGACTTGCTGGCCTTCACCACGGGCGTCGCCTCCGGCGCCAGCCTGGCCATCGCGGATGCCCGCGGCAACCTGATCAAGGCAAATACCGCGTCGCTGGCCACGAAGCTGATCAGCAGCGACAACGTGCTGCAATTCCAGGCCTATCTGCAAGGCGACATGGACGGCCAAACCGGCGCCACCATCGTCCCGGGCGAATTCACCACGTCCGCGACTTTCGCCCTGACCTACCAGTAATTCTCTACTGATCGAACTGCCCGAAGCGCGCGGCGTCTGCGCGCTTCGGGCACCTTTTCGGAAGATCTTTGGGGAACGGTGGATGCGTCGATTCAAGTCTGCTTCACACCCTGGCCCGCTGATTCTACTCATCGCCCTGAACGCCTGCATCGCAGACACGGCAGGTGCGCATGCACTGACAGCGAAGGTCAGCATGAACGGTGCCATTGTGACATCGGCGTGCTCCCTCCGGGTGGAATCCAAGGATCAAACCGTCAACATGGCGCCTGCCGCCATCAGCGGCCTGATCAATGGCGAGGCCACCCTGCAACAGCCATTCAAAGTCCAGCTGCTCAATTGCAGCCCCCAGCGAACCGATTCCGACACCCCCGGCAACAGTGCGTTCACGCTGATGTTCGAAGGCACCGGCGACCGCCAAGGGTTCCTGGCCCGAGGTTCGGCCAAAGGCATTGCGATTCGAATCAAAGACAGCCGCGGCAAACAAGTCGTGCCCGGCGTCCCCATGCAACAGCTCCTGCCGTCATCCGGCGACTTGGCGTTGAACTACGCGCTTAGCTTGACTGGCACCGGCGCCGCGCTCGAAGCGGGCGATTACCAGATCACCATCCGGCTCCGGATGAACTACTTCTGAGCCGCCACATTGTTGTTGAAACGCTAAAGGAAGCCGTTCAAGTGACTCGCCTCAGGGTGCTGAACATAGTTGTTTTGATGCTGGTTGCTTGCGCCGCTGAAGCTGCTGAGGAGCTTGAATTCAACACGGACGTCCTGGACATCAAGGACAGGCAGAACTTCGACTTGAGTGTCTTCTCGCGGGCGAACTACATCATGCCCGGCACGTACAGCCTGACGCTTCACGTCAATCAGAATCAACTGAACGACAACGATGTCGCGTTCCTGCCGCCCGACGGCGACCCCAAGGGCAGCGCGGCCTGCCTGTCTCCGGACGTCGTGGCCCAACTTGGGCTGCGCGCAAGCGCGGAGCGGGGGCTGACGTGGTGGAACGACGGCGAATGCCTGGATACGGGCAGCGTCGCCGGCATGACGGTACGCGCCGATCTCGGCACCTCGGGGCTGTACGTGGTCATCCCGCAAGCGGAACTCGAATACACCGCGCCCAACTGGGATCCACCATCGCGCTGGGACGAAGGCGTCTCGGGCGTATTGCTGGACTACAACCTGAATGCGCTTTCAACGCGACGCGCTCGCGGCGAAGGCAACTCCACCCATCTTAACGGCTTTGGCACGCTGGGCATGAACCTGGGCGCCTGGCGCATGCGTGCAGACTGGCAGGCGCAAGCCGACCGCACCACGGGGCAATCGCGCCGCCAGAATTTCGACTGGAGCCGCTTCTATGCCATGCGGGCCATCCCTTCGATGCGTTCAAGCCTGGTCGTAGGCGAAGACTATCTGAACTCGAACCTGTTCGGCAGCTTCCGCTACACGGGCGCCAGCCTGACCAGCGACGACAGCATGCTGCCGCCGAACCTGCGTGGCTACGCGCCCGAAATTTCGGGCGTGGCCCGCAGCAACGCCCGCGTCGTCGTGCGGCAGCTGGGCCGCGTGCTCTACGACACGCAGGTGCCGCCGGGCCCTTTCCGCATCCAGGACTTGAACGACGCGGTCAGCGGCAAGCTGGACGTGCGCGTGGAAGAACAAGACGGCACCACCCAGCAGTTCCAGGTCGATACGGCCAATATCCCCTACCTGACCCGCCCGGGCACGGTGCGGTTTCAATTTGCGGGGGGCAAGCCTTCCGAATGGAACCACCGCATGAACGGGCCGGCTTTCGGCTCCGGCGAATTCTCGTGGGGCATCAGCAACGGCTGGTCGCTGTACGGCGGCGGCTTGGGCGCGAAGGACTATGCCGCGGTGGCGGTCGGCGTCGGCCGGGACCTGATGGCGTTCGGCGCGCTTTCCGTCGATGTCACGCAATCGCGCGCGGTGTTGCCGGGACGCCGCATTCTTTCCGGGAAGTCCTACCGCGCAAGCTACTCAAAGCGCTTCGAGGAATTCGACAGCCAGGTCACGTTCGCCGGCTACCGGTTTTCGCAACGCGACTTCATGAGCATGAACGAGTTCATCGACGCCCGCCAAGGCGGCACGCCGGTGAATCAAAGCAAGGCCATGTATACCGCCACGGTCAGCAAGCAGTTCCGGGGCGCCAATACCAGCGTCTATGCCAACTACAACCACCAGACCTACTGGAATAGCCGGTCAAGCGACCGCTACAGCCTGTCGGCATCCCGGTACTTCGACCTGGGCAGCCTGAAGAACCTGAGCGTGTCGGTCACCGGCTACCAGACCAAATCGGACGGCGCGTCGGATCGCGGCGCGTACCTGTCGCTGAGCATACCGTTGGGCAACAGCGCATCCGTCAGCTACAGCGCGTCGGTGGACCGCAGCAATACCACGCACAGCGTGAACTACTACGACCGCCTGGACGAGCGCAACAACTACATGATCAGCGCAGGCGCGGGCGGCGGCGGCGCAAAGGCCAGCGGCTACCTGACGCACGAAGGTCCGCTGGCGCAGGTCGTGGCCAGCGTCAGCCATGAATCCGGCGCCTACAGTTCTGGCGGCCTGTCCATGCAAGGCGGCGCCACCCTGACCGCCAAGGGCGCGGCGCTGCACCGGACAACCGTCCCGGGCGGCACCCGTCTGATGATCGACACCAACGGCGTCGCCGGCGTGCCGGTGCGCGGCTACGGCATGACGACGACATCGAACCTGCTCGGCACCGCCGTGATCACCGACGTCAATAGCTACTACCGCAACCAGGCCAGCATCGATCTCGACGCGCTTGCCGATGATGTCGAAGCGACGCAATCGGTGGTGCAGGCGACGCTGACCGAAGGCGCCATCGGCTATCGCTCGCTGGACTTGATTTCCGGCGAAAAAGCCATGACGACGATCCAGCTGAGCGACGGCGCCCATCCTCCGTTTGGTGTCACCGTGCGCAACAGCAGGAACCAGGCCACGGGCATCGTCGGCGACGACGGGTCCACCTACCTGAGCGGCATGAAGCCCGGCGAAACCATGACCCTGCAATGGAACGGCAAGCCGCAATGCTCGTTCGACATCCCCAAGGCAGATGCCGCCGCCGGACCGCCGGCACGGTTCGTCTGCCGCCCAACGCCGTAAAACCTGGCGTTCGAACCCACCCTAAACGAAACACACGACACCCAATGAGTCCCCGCACACCATGAATCGTCTTATCTTGAAGAATTTCGCATACGCCGCCCTGCTCTGCCTGTTCGCGTCGCAGCCTGCCTTGGCGGCCGTGTCCCTGGACCGGACGCGCATCGTATTTTCCGGCCAGGACAAATCCGTCAGCCTGAATATCAGCAACCAGAACGAACAACTGCCCTATCTGGCGCAAGCGTGGATCGAGAACGACAAGGACGAAAAGATCACCGGTCCGCTGGTCGTGCTTCCCCCGCTGCAGCGGCTTGAGCCCAGCGCCAGAAGCCAGGTGAAGATCCAGGCGTTGCCGGCCGCCAATCAATTGCCTCAAGACCGGGAAACCCTCTTCTATTTCAACCTGCGCGAAGTCCCGCCCCGCAGCGATCAGGCCAACAGCTTGCAGATCGCGCTGCAGACGCGCGTCAAGCTTTTCTACCGGCCCCAGGCGTTGAGCATCCCGTCCGGCTCGTCGACGGCCCCCTGGCAAGAGCGCATCCGCCTGATGCGCCAGGGAGACCAGTACACCGTGGACAACCCCACCCCTTACTACGTGACGCTGATCGACGCCGCCAAGAGCGCGGGCGGTTCATCGATCGCGAACTTTGAACCGCTGATGATCCCGCCGCACTCCCAAGCGCCCCTGAACATCGACGCTGGCAGCCTGGGCAACACCCCCGTGCTGACCTACATCAACGACTATGGCGGCCGGCCCAAGCTGGAGTTCCGTTGCTCCGGGCAGGAGTGCACCGCCAAGCAGATCAGCAACTGATCGCGCCCCTAACGCTGCCAGGCCATCCCATGACCACAGACTCCCGCCGCAAAAAGCGTGTCCGCGCCGGCGTGTACGCCGCGCTGATCTGCGCCGCCGCCGCCTTCCCAGGTGCAGCCGCCGCCACGGATTTCGGCGACACCGACGACTTCACCGCCCAATTCCATGTCATAGGCTCCCTCCTGGAAAGCGCGTGCCATCTGGACATGAGTTCGTCCTACCAGGAGGTCAGGCTTGGTGAAGTCGGCACCGCGGACCTGCCGCAGCCGGGAGACCAAGGCGTTCCCGTTGCGGTGGAGTTGACGCTGCGCGGCTGTGTCCGAACCCAGGGCGGCAGGCGCGAGGCAAACGGCGGGGCGCTGGCCTGGAGCGGGGCAGAGCCGGTGGTCGGCGTCACATTCCGGGCACAGGCGGATCCCGACACACCCGAACTGGTCAGTGTGCGCGGCGCAAGCGGCTTCGGCCTGCGTTTGAGCGACGCCCATCGGCGGCGCATTACGCCGGGCCAGCAGACACGCGCCTGGTTCGTGGCGCCTGGGGATGCGGTTCTGACCTACTACGTCACGCCGGAACGCACTTCCGCTCCGCTGCGACCCGGGCGCTTTCAAGCCTATATCAATCTGTTCCTGACTTATGACTAAGCGCCTGCTTCATTGGCCCGCGTCTCTGCGGCTGGCCGGTTTGGCTGCCGCCTTGGCGTTTGCCGCACCCGTGCCGGCCCAGACCCGCATATCCATCACGGGAAAGATCTTCGCGCCGATTCCCTGCGTCATCAGCGGCAATCAAGGCAGCCTGATCAACGTGGCGTTTGGCGAGGTCCTGACCACACGGGTCGACGGCGTCTACCTGACCAAGAATGTCCCCTACGGCCTGGATTGCCGCAATGCTTCCACGAATTCATTGCGCATGCAGATCATCGGCAACGTGGCCGGCTTCGGAGAGGGGCTGCTGGGTATCCCTTCCAATCCCCATCTGGCCATCGCCTTGAAAAACGGCAATACGCCCATCGCCCTGAAAAAATGGTTCGACTTCGACAGCAACCTGCCTCCGGCATTGAAGGCGGTATTGATGAAAGGCCCCGGAGGCGACATCGAGGCCGGCCACTTCAGCGTCGGAGCCACCCTTGTGGTGGAGTATCGATGACCCCATCCCGCAACCGGCACCTGTTCACCGCGCTAACGCTGCTTGCCCTGCTGGCGGCTTGCCCGTTGCCGGCCGCCGCCGAAGAGAACATGCGATTCACCGGAACCCTCATCACGCCGGGATGCACCGTCAGCGACAAGGGCGGGCGCATCAACGTGACGTTCAAGACCAATATCGGCATTGAAAAGATCGATGGCGAGAACTACCGGCAAACCGTTCCTTATCAGATCGAATGCCCGGGCAGCGCTCCGTGGCGGATGAAGATGACCCTTGTCGCGACCGAAACGAAATTCGCGCCCCCCGCCGTGCAGACGTCCATCGATGACCTGGGCATTCAGATACGGCTGAACGGCAAGACGTTCAAGCCGAATGAACCCACGCAGATCGAGATGACTGACCGGAACAGCCCTCCCACTCTGGAGGCGGTGCCCGTGAAGAGAAAGGGATCGCGCTTGCCTGAAGACAAATTCGAGGCCACGGCGCTGCTGATCGCCGAACTTTACTAGGAGCCACGAATGCGGATCATCACAATGGCGGCGGCTTTCCTGACGGCACTGGCCGCGATGGCGGCAGACACGGCGTCAGCCCAATCCCCGGGGCCGGGCAACATGTCTTTTTCGGGACGGCTGGTGGCCGAACCTTGCATGTTGGACCCGGCGGACAGGACGCGAGAACTGGATTTCCGCGGCGTCGCAACCAGCCAAATCTATGCGAGCGGCCGCAGCGCCAGCCGCCCGATCACGCTGCATCTGCAGAATTGCGATATCACCGAAGGCCGGACCCGGATCAAGGTGACCTTGATCGGGAACCCCAGCCCCCTCTTGCCCGGGCATCTGAACCTGAACGCCGGCGGCGCCACCGGCGTGGCGATCGGCTTGGAAACCAAGGGCGGCATCGCGCTCCCTTTGAATCAGGCCACTGCCGTCGGGACGCTATCGTCGGGCGCCAACGATATCGTCATCAATGCGTTCTTGCGAGGTGAACCCGATGCGCTGAGCCACAGGACGATCAACCAAGGCGACATCAACGCCACCGTCACGTTCGCGTTCAGCTATGACTGATCGGCAGGCCCGCGTTCGGGAGGCGCTCAATGAAGAACCTTAGCGTACTGGTTTTGGAAGATCATCCGTTTCAGCGGCTGATGGTGGTCACGGCCTTGAGGTCCGCGATTGCGGGCAGGATCTACGAAGCCTCGGAAGGCGGCGAAGCCTTGGCCGTGCTCAAGGCGTGCGGTGGCGTGGATATCGCTATCTGCGACTTGCAGATGGCAGGCAAGGACGGGCTGGAGTTTCTGCGGGAAGCCGGCAACGCCCGGCTGGTGCATTCCGTCATTCTCAACAGCGCGCTGGATCCGGCGCTGTGCCAGGCTTCCGCGGCCATGATCGAATGCCTGGGCCTGGCGTTCCTGGGCGAACTTGCCAGGCCGTTGGATGTCAGCGGTCTGGCCGCTTTGCTGGCGAAGTTCCAGCGCAGCCGTCGGCGTGCGGATTCCGCCCTGGTCGAGCCGCCTCCCGTGAACGAGGTGCGGCAAGGTTTGGATCGAGGGGAATTCAAGGCGTACTACCAACCCAAGGTCAGCATCAATGGCGAATCGCTGGTGGAAGCCGAGGTCCTGGCGCGCTGGCATCACCCGCAGCACGGCGTGCTTTCCCCCGCGCACTTCCTTCCCGCGATGCAGACCCACGGCCTGATGGAGACGCTGTTCTGGCGCATGCTGGATCAGGGGCTGGAACTGCAGGAACAGCAGAAGCGAACCCATCCTCCCGCCTCGCTGGCCTTCAACCTGCACCCGTCGCAGCTGGCCTCGCCGCATTTGACGGACGGCATCGACCGCGCATTGGCCCGGCGCGAGCTATCCGCGAGCGACATTACCCTGGAAATCACTGAAGACGGCCTGGAGAGCACGCCCGCAGCCATTCTCGAAAACCTGGTGCGGTTGCGCGTCATGGGTTGCGGCCTGGCCATGGACGACTTCGGCGCCGGCTATTCGTCCCTGGATCGCCTCTGCGCCTTTCCTTTCAGCCAGATCAAGCTGGACGCCAGCTTCGTGCGCCGGCTGAAAATCCAGCCGCGCACTGCCGCGGTCATCCGCGGCGTCGCCAGCATGGCCGAAGCCTTGGGGTTGGCCATGGTCGTGGAAGGCGTGGAAACGCTGGAACAGCGCAAACAACTGCAGCAGCTGGGATGCAAGATCGCCCAAGGCTATCTGTATGCCCGCCCGATGGACCAGACACAATTCCTGGGATATTGCCAGACCCATCGCCCCGGCACGTTGCACTAGGCCCAGCCGACGTTGAAAAGAGCCTGGCACAGGCCGCTAGCTACGCTGACTGTCCCGCAGCCTGAGCAACGCTTGCTCCAATTGCCGCAACGACGATTGCAGGCGTTCGACGGCAGACGCCAACGCCCCGTCATCGGCCCGTCCTGCGCCGCATGCGCGTTCGAGCTCGCTACACGCCTGAACCACGCCTTCAGCACGGATCACGTTCGCCGCCCCCTTGATCCGGTGAGCGATTTCCGCCATCTGGCCCGTACGCCCCGTCGAGGCATATGCCTCCAGCCGTTGCGCGTCTTCTCGGTTGGCCCGCAACAACTCGTCGAGCAGCAGCCACTGCTGATCGAAATTGCCGCCCGATACCTCTTGCAAGGGCCCCAAGTCGAACAAGGGCGCGTCGCCCCCGGCCTCAAGGGGATCACGGCTTTCCGGGGCGATGCCGGCAAGGCGCGCCGCCAGTGCGTCCAGACCGACGGGTTTGATCAGGCATTCGTCCATGCCCGCCTGGACGCAGCGCGCGATCTCATCTGGCTGGGCGTCCGCCGTCACGCCGATGATCAGGGCACGGACTTCGCCGCGTTCCTGTTCGCCCTGCCTGATGGCCCTTGCCAGTTCCGCGCCGCTCATGCCCGGCATGCGGAAATCGGTGAAAACCACATCGAAAGGATGCGTCGCGCATCGGGCAAGCGCCGCCATCCCGTCCGGCGCCTCTTGCACCTCGTGGCCCAGAAAAGCCAACTGCTGCATCAAGATGCGCCGGCTGACGGCATGGTCGTCCACCACCAGGATCTGCAAGACGCGTTGGCTTCCCGGCAGCGGCTGGGCCGGCTTTGCCGCCGCGACGGGATCGAGGATCTGCAAGCGCAACTCCGCCGAAACCGTGGTGCCGCGCCCCGGGACGCTGGACAGGGTCAACCGTCCGCCCATCATTTCGCATAAAGAACGGCTGATGACGAGGCCCAGCCCCGTCCCCCCCGCGCCCCGGTCGCCGCCGTCGACCTGGACGAACGGCCGGAACAGGCGCTGCTGGTCTTCCTCGGAGATCCCAACTCCGGTGTCCTCGACCGCGACGCTCACTTGCAGGACCGACGTTTCCGACTCCACCGCCTGCACGCGGACCCTGACAAAACCCGTGTCCGTGTAGTTGATCGCATTGCCAATCAGGTTGGACAGGATCTGCTTGAACCGCAACGCGTCCATCAGCACGTCGGCCTGCGCCTCGGCATCGATCTCCAACAGCAAGCTAAGGCCCTTCTGGCGGGCAAGCCCTTCAAATACCCGCGCAACGGATTCCACCTGCTCGCGCAGATTTGCGCGGCCGGGCGTCAGGCTCAGGCGTCCGGATTCGATCCGGACGATATCCAGGATGTCGCCGATCAACGCGAGCAGGCTTTGCGCCGAGGCGAAGGCGATCTCGATGCTGTGGCGGTCGATGGGCTTGGTGTCGGCGCGCTTGAGCGCCAGCTCCAGCGTGCCGATGATGGCGTTCATCGGCGTGCGTATCTCATGGCTCATCGTCGCCAGGAAGGTCGTCTTGGCGCGGCTGGCCGCCAGCGCCTGGTCCTTTGCGGCTTCGATCTCCTGGATCAGGTTGCGATGCTCGGTAATGTCGATCCAGCCGCAGATCACGCCCCCATTCACGCCGGCGGAATCCTGGAAAGGCTGAATCCAGTGCTGCATCCAGATCTCTTTGCCATGCAGCCGCACGGCATGCACGCCCGTGGCGCTTCGGCCGGTCTTCAACGCCTCCAGGTAGCTGGCGTGAAAACGTTCGGCGGCTTCGAACGTGTCGCTGGGCATCTCCAGCGCCGTCTTGCCCAGTACATCTTCGGACTCCAGCCCGACGCTGTCGAGATAGCTGCGGTTGAATGCCAGCATGCGCCCTGCGGTGTCGCGCACATAAATCGGCGGCGGCATGCTGTCCATCAGCGTCCTGACGAACTGCAGCTGGTCTTTCAGCAGCTTCTTGGCGTGATCCTTGGCGCGGACGGTGCGCCTGAGCGAGACCGCCCATGCCAATGCGATCAGCAAGAGCAAGGCGGCGGCCGCGACGACCTCGGCGATGATGACGGCATAGTCGCGCCAGGTCTCGCCCGCCATCGCCGGTATCGCCTTCCAGCGATTGTTGAACGCGCTGATCTGATAAGGCGTCAGCACGGCAAGCGTCTTGTCCAGGATCGACTGCAGTTCCGGGTCGCTGCGGCGCACGGCGAAGCTGATGCCGACGGGAGCGATGTCCAGCATATCGCTCACGACCAGGCGGTCGCCGAACAAGCGGCCGTTGTAGTAGCGCGCTGACGGCAACGCCATGACGGCCGTGTCCGCATCGTTGATGTCGACCTTGTGCAAGGCATCCAACGAGGAGCCGACGCTGGAGATGGCCGCCTGGGGATAGCGTTGGCGAATGAATTCGGTTGCGAAATGCCCTTCGGCAATGGCGATGCTGCGCGGATTCGCCGGCGCGCCCGTGTCGCGCGCCCCGCCCCGCATGACCAGCACGAGCGGATCCAGGGAGATGGGTTTGGTGAACCGCAGGGACTTTTCGCGCTCGGCCGTGACGGTCATGATGCCGACGTCGGCGCCAGTTTGCTGGATCAGGTCGATCTGGGCGGGAAAACTGCCCCGGCGGCTGACCACATCGAACGTCAGTCCGGTCTGGAAGGACACCATCTCCAGCAAGTCCGACGCCAGGCCCGAGAAATGCCCGTTGACGTTGAAGAATGCGATCGGCGCCAGATCGTCGTTGATGACCAGGCGCAAGCGGGGATGCAGCGCGATCCAGCGCAATTCGTCCGGCGTGAAGGGAATGTTCCGGGTATCGGGGATAAAGCCGCTGCCCGCCCAACTGCGGGTGATCTCCGGCAACGCGCCGCCGATCGCCGCGATGGCCTCGTCGATGATCTGCCGCAAGCGCGTGTCGGAAGCGTTCAGCGCGTAGCGGTACTGCGTCGACATGCCCGTGAAACGGTCGAACTGGACATAGCCGTGGAACGCTCCATTGATCCGGTGGTAGGCCGTCAGCACCCCGCCAAGGTAGGCGTCGCTGTGGCCGAAGCCCAATGCCGCGATGGCCTGATCGTCCGTGCCGTACTCCACCACCTTGGCATCAGGATAGCGCCTGGAGGCTTCGGCGGCCGTTGCGCCACCCGCGACGGCAACTGTGATCCCGCGCAGATCCGGCCGAAATTTCCGGGTTTCGCTGGTACGGCGGAACAATGCGATCTTGTCGGTCACATAGGGCAAGCTGGGCACCAGGCCGGTCGCGGCGGCGGGATCCAGGTCGCCGGCGAGCAGGTCGATCTTCTTGTCAGCCAGAGCGGCCAGCGCAGCCTTGTCGTCCCGGAAAGCCACCAGGCGCACGCTCAAGCCCAGCAGTTGCGCAACCAGCGAGGTCACGTCGGCGTTGATACCCTTGTACGTGCCGTCGCGATAGACCATTTCGAATGGCGCCTGCGCCTTGTCGACGACGCCCAGCACCAGCTCGCGCTTTTCGCGCAGCCAAACCCAGTCGCTTTCGGAAATTGCAGGCGCGGCATGCTGCCAATGTTCCTGGCTTTGCAACGTCAGCAGAAAGGGGGCTGACGGCTCGACGGCCTTTGCCGGCGACAAGGCGGCCGCGAGCCATAGCAGGCTCGCGGCGAGGAGCCGCCGCAAGGCCCAGTCCCGGATGACAAACGACCTCATGGGCAATCCCGTCCGTGGAATTGCGGTGCGCAAGGCGAAGGCGCCGCCGTCCCCGTGCCCGCTTACGAGCGTCCGCCCAGACTGCCGCCGCCGTCCACGCCGAGCACTTGGCCGGTGATAAAGCCGGCATCGTCCGACAGCAGGAAGGCGATGGCGGCGGCGACTTCGGCCGGCGTGCCCAGGCGTTTCATGGGCACCGAGGCCAGCGCGCGCTTTTCACCGTCGCTGCCCGCCGGACGCGTGGCGCGGAACATTTCGGTTTCGATCGGGCCAGGCGCGACCGCGTTGGCGGTGACGCCGTATTCGGCCAGTTCCAGCGCCCAGGTGCGGGTGCAGCCGACCAGCGCGTTCTTGGCGGCCGAATAGGCCGTGCGGTCCAGGCCGCCATAGATGGCGCGGCTGACCACGTTGACGATGCGGCCGGCGCGGCGCACTTTCATGGATTCGACGAAAGCCTGCGTCACCTGCACCGCGACCCGCACGTTCAAGTCCAGCACGTTATAGAGCGTGGCCAGATCGATTTCGCCCAGCGGCTGGGGCGACGCGATGCCCACGTTGTTGACCACGGCGTCCACGGGGAATTTGTCGCGGATTTCGCGCAGGACCTCTTCCGTGCGCCCGGCGTCGGCCAGGTCACAGGCGTAGAGGTAGCCCGGGAAGTCCACATCCGTCGTGTTGCGGGCGATGCCGACCACATGACAACCCATGTCGGACAGCCGCTGCGTGAGCGCCCAGCCTATGCCTTTCGTGGCGCCCGTGATGAGCACGCATTTGTCCTTCATGGGTGGAAACCTCGTAGTCTGTGTTCTGGGTCAAAAACGGGCGCTTGAGCGCCCGGTTTTTGTAAGTAGACACCATCCGGCGTCGGCTGTCTTGTAAATTGCGTAGCAATTCTTGCACGCCGGACACTCCGGAACGGACCCCGCCTGGCGATGCCGGACGGGAGGGGAATCAGTGCTTTCAGGCGTCCCGGGTGACAGGGACGCGAGGCGCCAGGGCGCAGAGGAGCTCGTAGCCGATGGTGCCGGCGGCCTGGGCCACTTCGTCGACCGAGGGGCCCTCTTCGCCCCAGAGCGTCACGGGCGCACCGACGCCGGCCGCCGGGATGGGGTCCAGGTCGACGATCAGCATGTCCATGGAGACGCGGCCGACCAATTGGGTACGGATGCCCGCCACGACGACCGGCGTGCCGGTCGCAGCATGGCGCGGGTAGCCGTCGGCATAGCCGCAGGCGACGATGCCGACGCGCATGGCGCGTTCGGCGCGGAAGATGGCGCCGTAGCCGACCGAGTCGCCCGCCTTGAGCTCTTGCACCGCGATGATCTCGGAAGCGAGCGACATGGCCGGCTTCAGGCCGAACGTGGCGGCGTCGGCATCGGCGAACGGCGAGGCGCCATACAGGCAGATGCCGGGGCGCACCCAATGCGTCTGCGTGGGCGAACCGATGGCGATGTCGGCGAAACGCAGCGTGGCCGCCGAGTTGCAGACGCTGATCGTGCCCGGCATCTTATGCGTCACCGAATTAAATACCGCCAATTGCTCGTTCACGCCCTGGGGGCCGTCGGCGCAGGCGAAGTGCGTCATCTTGCCGATCGAGCCCACCGTGCCCTGCTGCTGCAGCAGCAAGGCGCGTTCGTGCGCGGCGGGATAGGCGGCCGGGCTGAAGCCCAGGCGGTTCATGCCGCTGTTCAGCTTCAGCATGATGTCCACGCGGCGGGCGAAGCGGGCGCGGGCCAGCATGTCCAGCTGTTCGCGGTTGTGGACCGTGATGCTGAGGTGGTAGCGGTCGACCAGATCGAGATCCGACGGGTTGAAGAAGCCTTCAAGCAGCAGGATCGGGCCGCCCCAGCCGGCCTCGCGGCAGCGCACGGCTTCGTCCAGGTCCAGCATCGCCAAGCCCTGCGCCTTGGAAAACCCCGTTACCGCTTGTTCGATGCCGTGCCCGTAGGCGTTGGCCTTGATGACGGCCCAGATGGAAGGCGGCAGGCCGGAAGCGGCTGCGGCGGTCTGTTCAAGGTGGCGGCGCACGGCGGCAAGATTGTGCGCAAGGGCGGAAACGGAGACAGTGGCGGAAATTGGGCGCGGCATGATGTGAGATCCTGTGGCGCTTAAGTCTAACTGATCGCCGACCCCGCCGGGACGGCAGCGTGCCTTCACGAAACGACTACTCTAAAATGATGCGGACAGGGTCCCCGGGGACCCGACCCGAGCTGCTAATCATGTCTATCGATCACTACGAGAACTTTCCCGTCGCCTCGGTGCTGCTGCCGCGCCGGCTGCGTGGCGCCGTGACCGATATCTACCGGTTCGCCCGCGCCGCGGACGATATCGCCGATGAAGGCAGCGCCACCGACAGCGAGCGCCTGGCCCAGCTGGCGGCGTTCCGCACCGAGCTGCATCGCATCGGCGCGGAGCCTGGCGCCACGCCTCCGCCCGGCCTGCCGCCGCTGGCCGACATCTTCACGCCGCTGGCCCGGACCATCGCCCGGCACCAGTTGCCGATCACGCCGTTCTACGACCTGTTGTCCGCCTTCGAGCAGGACATCACCGTCAAACGCTACGAGGACTACGCCGCGCTGGCCGACTACTGCGCGCGCTCGGCCAACCCCGTCGGCCGGCTGATGCTGCATCTGTTCGACGCCACCACCCCGCAGGACACGGCAGAGAGCGACGCGATCTGCTCGGGCCTGCAGTTGGTGAACTTCTGGCAGGATGTGCGGGTGGATTGGCACAAGCACCGCGTCTATCTGCCGCAGGAAGACCTGCGCCGCCACGGCGTCACCGAAGACGACCTGGCCGCCTGCCGCCTGACCCCCGCCTGGCGCGAACTGATGGCCTTCCAGGTCGAACGCACGCGGGCGCTGCTACACTTCGGCGCTCCGCTGGCACGCCGCCTGCCGGGCCGCATCGGCCTGGAGCTGCGTCTGGTGGTGCAAGGCGGGCTGCGCGTGCTGGAGCGTATCGAGGCGAGCAGCTACGATGTATTCATGAATCGCCCCGAATTGGGCGCCAAAGACTGGGCCATCATGCTGTGGCGCTCTATCAAGTAACAGGCCCTGCCTATCTATGACCCCTGACGAATATTGCCAGGAGAAAGCCGCCAAGAGCGGTTCCAGCTTCTACTACTCTTTCCTGTTCCTGCCGCCCGAACGCCGCCGCGCGATCACCGCGCTGTATGCGTACTGCCGCGAAGTGGACGACGTGGTCGACGAATGCACCGACCCGTCGCTGGCCCGCGTCAAGCTGGCCTGGTGGCGCACGCAGGTCGACCAGATGTTCGACGGCAAGCCGGACCACCCCGTGACGCGGGCGCTGCAGCCGCATCTGGAAAGCTGTTCGATCACCCGCGAGCGCCTGCTGGCCGTCGTCGACGGCATGGAAATGGACCTGGACCAGACCCGCTACCTGGATTGGCCGGGCCTGCGCAAATACTGCTGGCATGCCGCCGGCGTGGTGGGCGAACTGTCCGCCGGCGTCTTCGGCTACAGCGATCCCAAGACGCTGGTCTATGCCGAAAAGCTGGGCCTGGCGTTCCAGATGACCAACATCATCCGGGACGTGGGCGACGACGCGCGCCGCGGCCGCATCTACATCCCGGTCAACGAGATGCAGCAGTTCGAGGTCAAGGCTTCGGACATCCTGAACGGCGAATACTCGGAGCGTTTCAGCGCCCTGATGAAGTTCCAGGCTGACCGCGCCCGCGAGCTCTACCGCGAAGCGATGCGCAATCTGCCTGAAACCGACCGCCGCTCGCAGCGCCCCGGGCTGATGATGGCCGCGATCTACCACGCGTTGCTCGACGAGATCGAGCGCGACAACTGGCAGGTGCTGCACCAGCGCATTTCGCTGACGCCGGTGCGCAAGCTGTGGCTGGCATGGAAGACCTGGGTAGGCGGCGGACGCGGACTGGTCCGCCGGTTGGCACGGTGAAGGCGGCGGTAATCGGCGCCGGTTGGGCGGGGCTGGCGGCAAGCGTCGCCCTGCGTGAAGCCGGCGCCAAGGTCACCGTATTCGAAGCTGGCCACACGCCCGGCGGCCGCGCCCGCCGCGTGTTCCACGGCGATTTCGACGCACCGCTGGACAACGGCCAGCATCTGCTGTCGGGCGCCTACAAGCACACCCTGGCGCTGATGCGCCGGATGGGCCGCAACCCCGATGCCCTGCTGATGCGCAGGCCGTTGCGCCTGGCCTCCCTGGACGGCCGTTTCCGCCTGTCGGCCCCGCACCTGCCCGCCCCGCTGCACATGGCGATCGCGATCCTGCGCGCACGCGGCCTGTCGTGGGCCGACCGCTTCGCGACCTTGCGCCTGATGCGTGGCCTGAAAACCATGTCCTGGATGCCGCCGCGCGACTGGACGGTGCTGCATCTGCTGCACTACCACGCGCAGTCCGACGCGCTGATCCGCCAGGTCTGGGAACCCCTTTGCCTGGCGGCGCTGAACACGCCGGCCGCCTCGGCCAGCGCGGCGCTGTTTGCCCGCGTGCTGCGCGACAGCCTGGCCGGCACCCGCGAAGACAGCGACCTGCTGCTGCCCTGCACCGACTTGTCCGCCCTGTGGCCCGATGCCGCGGCGCGCCAGGTCACGATGCGCTACGGCAGTACCGTGCGCCAGCTGGACCCGTCCGGCGACGGCATCGTCGTCAATCAGGAACGTTTCGACGCCGCCGTGCTGGCGGTGCCGCCCGCATTCGCGGCGCGCTTGCTGGACGCGCCCTTGCGGCAGGCCGGCGCCACGGGGCTGCTCGATGCCCTGAAGGCATTCACCTACCTGCCCATCGCGACGCTGAACCTGCGGCTGGCGGAGCCGTGGCGCCTGCCCGAACCCATGATGATGCTGCGCGAGGAAGCCGCGCGCGGCCACGTCGGGCAATGGCTGTTCGACCGCGCGCAATTGGCGGGCGACACCAAGGCGGGCGAACTGGCCGTGGTGGCCAGCGCCGCCACCAGCATCGCGGAACGCAACCGCCATCAGGTGGTGGAGGCGTTGATCGACCAGGTGGCCGAACAGGCCGCTCGCCATCCCGCGCGCTTGCCCGCCATGCCGGAAGTGACCGCGTCCGAACTGCTGATTGAAAAGCGCGCCACCTTCGCGGCGGTGCCGGGGCTGACGCGCCCGTTGAATTCCACCCCCTGGCCCACGCTGGCGCTGGCCGGCGACTGGACCGACACGGGCTACCCTGGCGTATTGGAAGGCGCGGTGCAAAGCGGCCTGCAGGCCGCTCGCGTGCTGAATCCCCGCGCGGACCTGGACGCAGGCGCCTAGCGCAGCAGATGCGCCGTGGCGATGCCCGCGGCCGTCAGCACCAACGACCCCGCCAGGCTAAGGCCCGCGTAGCCCAACGCGCTGGCGTAGGCGCCGCGTTCAAGCATGCCCACGGTTTCGGCCGAGAAGGTCGAAAACGTGGTCAGGCCGCCCATGAAGCCCGTGATGACGCCCAGGCGCACCCAGGCCGGCCATTCGGGGTGCCCCGCCACCATCGCCAGCGCCAGCCCCACCAGATAGCCGCCCGCAAGATTCACGGCGAACGTGCCCCAAGGCCAGGATTCGACATTCAGCCACAGGCTGACCAGCCAGCGGGTCCAGGCGCCCAGGATGGCACCCAGGCCCACGGCCAGGAAATTCAGGGGGATCAGGGTCTGGTAGGCGGACATGGTCGAGGGGCGGGGTACTGAGGCACGCGGTACTGAGGGACGCGGTACTACGGGGCGCGGTGCTGTTTGAGCCGCAGGGAAAAGATCAGCAGCAGTATGCCAAAGAACACGGCATAGATGCCGATGACCCACACCAGCGCCAAGGCGCCTGCGCCGGGCTGCACGACCAGCATGGCGCCGAACAGGATCGAGACCACGCCGGACAGGCCCAGCAGCCATTCATTGCGGATTTCCTTGCGGAAACGGATGGCCGCGATGACCTGGAACACACCGGCCGCAAGCGCCCAGAACGCGATGATGTAGAGCAGCAGCAAGGCGGTCAGCCCGGGCCACAGAAAGGTCACGATGCCGGCGGCCACGCCCAGCAGGCCAACGATGATCAGCGCCCACAGCGGTTTGCCGTTGTCGCGGATGCGCACGCCCGCGATCAGGGCCAGCACGCCGTCGACCAGCGCGAACGCGCCCCAGACCAGCACCAGCGCCGACAAGGTGATGGCCGGCATGAACAAGGCCATCAATCCGAACAGGATGGCGACGACGCCGCGCAAGGCGACCCACCCCCAATGACGACCAATATCCCCCCATTGCGGTTCCAGCATGACGCACCTCCGGTGTTGGTAACGGGTGGCCCATCTTATCGCCGCTGTACCGTCGGCGCCACGCCTCTGGAATCGGAACCCAGGCCATGCGTCGAAACGGATTGAAATTTCCATCTTCGCCAATCAAGGTGTTTTATAAGAGTAATTCTCATTAAATGTTAGAATCCGCCCCTTCAAATCGAATCCCGCATGGACAGTCAACCCGCTCCGCGGCGCCGGGCCTATTGGCTCAAGACGCTGCATCAATGGCACTGGATCAGCTCGGCGCTATGCCTGCTGGGGATGCTGCTGTTCGCCGTCACCGGCTTGACGCTGAACAACGCGTCGCATATCGAATCCAAAGCCGTGGTGACCAGCCGGCAGGCGCAACTGCCCGAGCCCGTGCTGAAGCAGTTGTCCGCGCCCCCTGGCCAGAAGAAGGCCCCCTTGCCCGCCCCCGTGGCGCAATGGCTGGACGAATCGCTGGATGCCGCCACCGCCGGCAAGACCGCCGAATGGTCAGCCGACGAGGTGTATTTGTCGTTGCCGCGCGCCGGCGGCGACGCCTGGCTGTCCATCGACCTTGCCAGCGGCGACGTGGAATACGAACGCACCGACCGCGGCTGGATCTCGTACCTGAACGATTTGCACAAAGGCCGCAACACCGGCCTGGCCTGGAGCTGGTTCCTGGACATTTTCGCCGTCGCCTGTCTGGTCTTTTCGCTGACCGGGCTGGTGCTGCTGAAGATGCACGCCGGCAACCGCAGCGCGACCTGGCCCATGGTGGGGCTGGGCGTCGTGATCCCGGTGGTCCTGGCCCTGCTCTTCATCCATTGATTCCATCGATCCGCCCCTGGAGAATTCCATGCGCAAACTGCTCTTGCCGGCCCTGTTGGCCGGCCTGATCGCCCGAACGGCCAACGCCGCCGACATCGGCTTGAACATCGAGGTGCCGCGCCTGGACGTGGCCGAGTACCACCGCCCCTACGTGGCGATCTGGATCGAAAACCCCGACCAGAGCGTCGCCACCGACCTGGCCGTCTGGTACGACGTGGCCAAGAAGAACAACGAAGGCACCGAGTGGTTGAAGGACATGCGCCAATGGTGGCGCCGCAGCGGCCGCAACCAGCAGTTCCCGGTGGACGGCGTCAGCGGCGCGACCAAGCCCGTAGGCAAGCATGCGTTGAGCTTCGACGCGGCCAGCAAGCCCTTGTCCAGCCTCAAGCCCGGCCAGTATGCCGTGGTGGTTGAAGCCGCCCGTGAAGTCGGCGGCCGCGAACTGCTGCGCATTCCTTTCCAGTGGCCGCCGCAGAAAGCCGAGCAATTGACGGTGCGCGGCGAACACGAACTGGGCGCCATCGCGCTCGACCTCAAACCCTGATGCCCATCGAATCGCCTTTAAGGAGCGCAACCATGAAATACGCCGCCAAACTGGCCGCCACCCTGGCGCTGTGCCTGCCCTTTGCCTCGCACGCGCATGACATCTGGATCGTGCCGTCCTCCACCGTGCTGTCGGGCACCGACAGCTGGATCACGGTCGACGCGGCCGTGGGCAACGACAAGTTCTATTTCAACCACGCGCCGCTGCGCCTGGACGGCCTGGCCGTCGTCGCGCCGGACGGCAGTGCCGCCGAAGCCGAAAATCTGAACCGCGGCAAGCTGCGCAGCACCTTCGACCTGCAGTTGAAGCAAAGCGGCACCTACCGCGTGGCGGTCGTCAATGACGGCGTGTTCGCCCGCTGGAAGGAAGACGGCAAGAACAAGCGCTACTTTGGCAAGGTGGAAGGCATGGCCCAGGCCGTGCCCGCCAACGCCCAAGAGCTGGAAGTCTCGCAAAGCCTGGGCCGCGTCGAAACCTTCGTGACCGCGGGCAAGCCGACCGCCGTCAAGCCGGTGGGCCGTGGCCTGGAGCTGGCGCCCGTCACGCACCCGAACGACCTGTTCACTGGCGAAGAAGCCACCTTCCAGATGCTTCTGGACGGCAAGCCCGCCGCGGAACTGGAAGTGAACGTGGTGCCCGGCGGCAGCCGCTATCGCGACAAAGTCGGCGAAATCAAGCTGAAGACGGACAAGGACGGCAAGTTCTCGGTGAAATGGGCGCAACCCGGCCTGTACTGGATCGAAGCCGGCATGGAAGACGCCAAGGTGACGGTGCCGCAAGCCAAGAAGCGCCGCTTGTCGTACGCCGGCACGGTTGAAGTGCTGCAGCCTTAAACGGCGGCAGGCGCGTGGCCTCCACTCCTTCCTATGCGCCGCGCGGCGCGGCGGCCCCTGCCGTCCGCGTCGCCTACGGCGCCATGCCGGCCGCGCTGGCGGCGCCGGCTGCACTGGCAGGCAGCACCATGGGCACCACCTGGTCGGCGCGCCTGGCGCTGCCCGCCGGTTGCAGCGACCAGGCGGCGCGGCTGGCGATCCAGGCCGCGCTGGACGAAGTCGTGGCCCAGATGAGCACATGGGAAGCGGATTCCGACATCAGCCTGTTCAACCAGGCCGACCCCGGCTGGCGAGACGTGCCCGACGCGTTCTTCCATGTGCTGCGCCACGCGATGGCGCTGGCGGAAGACACCGCCGGAGCCTATGACCCGACGGTGGGCCCGCTGGTGAACACCTGGGGCTTCGGTCCGCATCAACGCGCCTTTGAACCGCCCTCGCCCGCCGCCATCGATGCGGCGCGCCTGCGTTGCGGCTGGCGGCGCGTGGCGCTGGACGCCACCCGGCAGGCCGCCTATCAGCCGGGCGGCGCGTATCTGGACTTGTCGTCCATCGCCAAGGGCTACGGCGTGGACCGCGCCGCGATGGCGCTGGACGCGCTGGGCATCACGCAATACCTGGTGGAAGTCGGCGGCGAACTGCGCGCGCGCGGCAAACGGCCCGACGGCCAGCTTTGGCGCGTGGCTGTCGAAGTGCCGGACGCCAGCGACGACCACGCGCTGGCCTTGCCGCTGGAAGACGCAAGCATCGCCACGTCTGGCGACTACCGCCGCCACGCCGGCAGCGGCGACGTGCGCTACGCCCACACCATCGACCCGCGCACCGGCCGGCCCGTGCGCAACAACGTGGCTTCGGTTTCCGTGCTGCACCCCCTCTGCATGCAGGCTGACGCGTTGGCCACGGTGTTGACGGTGCTGGGCGAGGCGGACGGTCTGGCCTATGCCCGTCGGCATGACCTGGCGGCCCTTTTCATCCTGCGCGACGCCGGCGCCTATCGCGTCATCGCCACCCCGGCGTTCCAGGCGCGGACATCGCCCCGCTGACCCCATGAGCCTGACCCGGTTGATCGCTGCGGCATGCGTGGTGGGGCTTTGGCTGTTGCTCTGCCTGTGGGCATGGCGCCGCGCCCGGCGGCACGAGGCGCAGCAGGCGCAGGCCCTGCACGCCCTGAACGCGCCCACGCCCGAAGACACGCTGCTGGTCGCCTTCGCGACCCAGACCGGCTACGCCGAAGCGCTGGCCGGACAGACCGCCGACTCCTTGCGCGCCGGCGGCCTGACCGTGCGCGTTGCGGCGCTGGACCAGCTGGACCTGACGCGCTTGTCCGCCTATCGCCGCATCCTGTTCGTGGCCAGCACCTACGGCGAAGGCGACCCGCCCGATGCCGCCGCAGCCTTTGCCGGCCAGATGCAGGCCAGGTCCGTCACTGCCGCCTCCCCCAGCGCCACCACTCGCACAGCGCCGGCGCTGGCCGGCACGCAGTACGCGGTGCTGGCGCTGGGCGACAGCGAATACGCCCGGTTCTGCGGATTCGGCCACCGGCTTGACGACTGGCTGCATGCGCAAGGCGCGACGCCGCTGTTCGATCTTGTCGAAGTGGACAATGGCGACCCGGCCGCGCTGCGCCATTGGCAGCATCACCTGGGCCTGCTGGCCGGCCGCAGCGACCTGCCTGACTGGCAGGCGCCCGTGTACGACACCTGGCGCCTGGCGGACCGCCACTTGATGAACCCCCAGAGCCAGGGCGGCCCTTGCTATCTGCTGACCCTGACCCCGCCTGCGGGCGATATGCCGCAATGGGCGGCGGGCGACATCGCCGAGATCGGGCCCCGGCACGAACGCGGCGGCCCCGTGCAGGCGCACCGGGAATACTCCATTGCGTCCTTGCCGCAAGACGGCGCGATCCAGTTGCTGGTGCGGCAGATGCGCGGCGCCGACGGCGGGTTGGGACTGGGCAGCGGGTGGCTGACCCATATCGCCCAGGCGGGCGACGATATCGAACTGCGCGTGCGCGCAAACCGCAATTTCCACGTGCCGGAAGACGGACGGCCGTTGATCCTGGTGGGCAACGGCACCGGGCTGGCTGGCCTGCGCGCCCTGATCAAAGCCCGGCGCGCCGCCGGCCACCGGCGCAATTGGCTGGTGTTCGGCGAACGCAACGCCGCGCACGACAGCTTCTGCCAGGAGGATATCGACGCCTGGCGGCAGGACGGCACGCTGGAACGCGTGGACGCCGTCTATTCGCGCGACCAGCCCCAGCGCCGGTACGTGCAGCACCTGTTGCGCGAACAGGCCGGCGCGGTGCGGTCCTGGGTGGACGCGGGCGCCGCGATCTATGTCTGCGGCAGCCTGCAAGGCATGGCAGGCGGCGTGGATGCCGCCCTGCAAGACATCCTGGGCGACGACCGGCTGCAAGCCATGCAGCACGGCGGCCGCTACCGCCGCGATGTCTACTGACAGCCCTTACTGCAGCTTGATTTGCGCGCGGTCGATCACCGTCTTCCAGCGGTCGCGTTCGCTGCGGATCTGCTCAGAAAATTCCGCCGGCGTGTTGCCCAGCGGGAACGCGCCCGTCTCTTCCATCTTCGCCGCGGTCGCCGGATCGCGCACGGCCTGGGCAAACGCCTGGGCCAGCTTGTCGCGCACGTCGGCCGGCATTCCGGCCGGCCCCACGACGCCGTACCAGGCGGTCACGTCGTAGTCCTTGTAGCCTTGTTCGGCGAACGTCGGCACGTCGGGCAGGCGCGGGTTGCGTTCGGTGCCCGTGATGGCCAGCGCACGCAGGTGGCCGCTTTTCAGGTATGGCAACGACGACGGGAAGTTGTCGAAGATCACTGGAACCACGCCGCCCACGGTATCGGTCAGCGCGGGCGCCGAGCCCCGGTACGAAATGCTGTTCATCTTGCCGCCGATGATCTGCAGGAACCAGATCATACCCAGGTCGTTCACGCCGCCCGCGCCCGCGTTGGCGTAGCCGTCCTTGTTCGGATTGGCGCGCACGTGGGTCACGAAATCGGCCAGCGTCTGCGCGGAGAACTTGGGATTCACGCTAAGGATATTGGGGCTGGTGACCAGGTTGCTGATGGGCGTGAAGTCCTTCACGGGGTCGTAGGCCAGGTTCGGGAACAGGTGCGGCGCGGTGCCGTGCGTGCTGACGGTGGCCAGGCCCACCGTGTAGCCGTCCGGCTTGGCGCGCGCCGTGGCCGCCATGCCGATGGTGCCCGACGCGCCGGTGCGGTTTTCCACGACGATCTGCTGGCCCAGGATCTCGCCCGCCTTCGCCGCCGCCACGCGGCCGACGATATCGGTGGGGCCGCCGGCCGGGAACGGCACGATCAGCGTGATGGGATGGTCGGGAAAAGCGGCGTGGGCGGCGGGCAGCGCGGCGGCAAGCAGCAGGGCCGCGCAAGTCTTCTGCAACATCATGATGGGGGAGTCTCCTGAAGGATAGTTGCTGTTGTTATTCGGTTTCTTGGCTGCGCGCGGCGGTTTCCCGCCGCAGTATCTTCCCGGGGCGCGCCATGCCATCGGCCGCCGGAAACACCGGCTGGCCGTTGACCAGCACGTGTTCGACGCCGGCGGAGGCCAACGTGGGGAATTCCCAGGTGGCGCGGTCCAAGACCGTGTCCGCATCGAACACCGTGATGTCCGCCCACGCCCCCACGCTGAGCTGGCCGCGCCCGGCCAGGCCGAACACGCGCGCCGGCAGCGCCGTCATCTTGGCGACCGCGGCTTCCAGGGTCAGCAGCTCGGCCTCGCGCACATAGCGACCCAACACGCGCGTGAAGCTGCCCCACAGGCGCGGATGCGGATGCGCGTCATTGGGCAGGCCGTCGGACCCCACCATGCAGCAGTCGTGCAGGAAGATGCGCCGCACTTCGGCCTCGTCCATGGCGAAATAGATGGCGCCCGCCGGGCACAGCCTTTGGGCCGCGGTCGTCTTGTCGCAACCCCAGCGCGCGGCGATGTCGGCCAGCGATTCGCCGCTGCACTCGGGGTGCGGCGTGGACCAGGTGATGCGGATATCGTCGATAGTCTCGGCGCGCTCCGGGATCAGGATGGTGGAGCTGCCCGGATAGGGATAGATGTCCAGCGCCACGTCCACGCCCTCGGCGCGCGCGCGGTCGATGTTGGCCAGCGTGGCGCGGCTTTTGCCCCAGTTGCGCGGCATCATGCACTTGTGGTGCGACAGCACGGTAGCGCAGCCCGTATTGCGGCCCACGGCCAGCACTTCGTCGACGGCGGCCTCGACCTCGTCGCCTTCATTGCGGATATGGCTGGTGTGCAGCGCGCCGTGCGCCGCCGCCACGGTGGCCAGCCCCTCCAGTTCGGCGGATTCCGCCACGCCGCCCGGCTGGTACGCCAGGCCGGTGCTGAACCCCACGGCGCCCGCGGCCAGCGCGTCGGCCAGCATCCGCTGCATGGCCGCCTGCTCGTCCGCGGTGGGCGCGGCCGCCGGGTCGCGCATGGCGGCCAGGCGCAGGTTCGCATGGCCCACCAGCGCCGCCACATTGATCATCGGGCATTGCGCGCGCACTTCGTCGAAGTACGCCCGCATGTCGGTGAACAACGGCGTTTCACCCAGCAAGGCCAAGGCCGCGGCGGTGTTGCCCGGCAATGGCGCGGGCGCGCCGCTGACGCCGCAATTGCCGACCACGACGGACGTGATGCCCTGGCTGGTCTTCCATTCCAGGCCCGGCTTTTCGACGAACATCAGGTCGTCGTGGCCATGCACGTCGATAAAGCCCGGCGCCACGATCTTGCCGCGGGCGTCCAACCGGCGGGCGGCGGCCGCGCCGGACAAGTCGCCGATGGCCGCGATGCGTTCGCCCGCCACGCCGACGTCGGCGCGCCGCCGGGGCGCGCCCAGGCCGTCGATGACCCAGCCGCCTTCAATGATCAGATCCAATGTTTCCTGCCGCATGATCGTCCCGCCTGGATGAAGCCCCTAGTATCGTTCGCGCGATCAATCTGGAAAAATTGTTTTTATTGATCCATCTATCGTCGTTTGAAATGAATCGCCTGCCCAAGCACGTCACCCTGAAGCACCTGACCGCCTTCGTGGCGGTGGCGCAGGAATCCAGCTTCACCCATGCGGCCAAGCGGCTGTTCCAGACGCAATCGTCGGTGACCAGCCTGGTGCGCCAACTAGAGGATGCGTTGGCCACGCAGCTATTCGCGCGCACCAGCCGGCGCGTGCTGCTGACCGCCGCGGGCGAAGAATTCCTGCCCCGCGTGATGCGGCTGCTGGCGGATTTCGACGGCGTGATCGAAGACGTGGTGCGCTACGGGGCGCTTGAGCGCGGGCGCGTGGGCGTGGCCGCCGCGCCATCGGCCATCACGCAGATCATCGCGCCGGCTGCGGCCGGTTTTTCGGCCCAGTATCCCGCCGTGCGCCTGTACCTGAGCGACGACAATTCCGGCCGCATCCAGCGCAAGGTCGCCACGCGCGAGGTGGATTTCGGGCTGACCAGCCGCTGGGCCGACGCGCCGGGGCTGCGCTTCGACCCCGTGCTGGAAGACCGGTTCGGCGTGCTGTACCGCGCCGACGACGACAGCCTGCGGCCGGCACGCGACGGCACCATGCGCTGGTCGGACCTGGCGCAACGCAAGCTGGTGGGCGTGGTGGACGAAACGGGGATCATGGCGCTGCTGCGCGCCCGCGCGGACTTGCCCATCGAGGCGGGCGCGCCATTCTATGAAGCGTCCAGCACCACGTCGCAGGCCGCCTTGGTGAAAGCCGGGCTGGGCGTGGCGCTGCTGCCGGCCCTGGCCGCCGAACGCGTGCTGGAGCCGGGGCTGGCCTACGCGCTGCTGGCGCGGCCGACCGTCGTGCGCACGGTCTGCATCATCCGGCACAAGGAGTATCCGCTTAGCCCGGCCGCGCAGGCGCTGATCCGCGCCATTCACGACTACCTGGCGGATGCGCCGCTGCCGGCCGGCTGCAAGCGCGTGCCGGCCGGAAAAAAAGCGGCGGCCTAGCCGGCGCGCAGTTTCACGTCCAGCGCCGCCAGGCCCGTCGCGAACACGCCCTGGCCCACGGCTTTCGCCACATCGGCGAGCGGCGCGCCTTCCACGCGGAAGTCGGCCCACCATTCGACCAGGGTATGGCCGCTTTCCGTGATCGGGCGCAGGGAAACGCCCGCGACATAGTCGCGCATCGGCAGATCCGTCTCGATGATCGAATAGCGCAGCGCGGTGCCGGGATCATCCAGCATCAGCAACTGTTCGCGCACGAAGCCCGACGGCGCAAGCGTCAGATACCGCACGCTGCCCACCGCGTCATGGCGGCCGCCGTCTTCCAGCCGGCTCTGCGCCACGCCGGGATGCCAGCCCGCCAGTCCGTCGAAATCGCGGAACAGCGGCCAGACTTTATCCAGCGGCGCATGGATGATGGCACTGATGTGGACGGTATGCGGCATGGGACCCTCTTAGAAAGTCAGGTTTTTGAACTCACGCGTCGCTGCGGTCAGCGCTTGTTCAGTAGGCAGGCGCTCCATCGAGCTGGCGCCGTAGAAACCATGGCAATGCTTGCAGGCGCGCAACACGTGCGCGGCGTCGTCTGGCGTGGCGATGGGGCCGCCATGGCACAGCACAATGATATCCGGACGCACGGCCAGCGCCGCTTCGGCGATGCGGTCGATGGCGGCCACGCAGCCGTCCAGCGTCTGCGCGGTCTCGGCGCCGATGGCGCCGCCCGTCGTCAGGCCCATATGCGCGACGATGATGTCCGCGCCGGCATTCGCCATCGCCACCGCGTCGCCTTCGTTGAAAACGTAGGGCGTGGTCAGCATGCCTTTGTCGTGCGCCAGGCGGATCATGTCCACTTCCAGCGCGTAGCCCATGCCGGTCTCTTCCAGGTTGGCGCGGAAGGTGCCGTCGATCAGGCCCACCGTCGGGAAGTTCTGCACGCCAGAAAAGCCCTGGCGCTTCAGGTCGTCCAGGAACACGTCGAAGTCGCAGAACGGATCGGTGCCGTTCACGCCAGCCAAGACCGGGGTCTTCTTCACCACGGGCAGCACTTCGCGGCCCATGTCGACCACGATCTCGTTGGCGTTGCCATAGGCCAGCAGACCCGCCAGCGAGCCCCGGCCCGCCATGCGGTAGCGGCCCGAGTTATAGATCACGATCAGGTCAATGCCGCCCGCCTCTTCGCATTTGGCAGACAAGCCCGTGCCCGCGCCGCCGCCCACGATGGGCGTGCGTGCGCGCACCATGGCGCGAAACTTGTCCAGCAATTCGTTGCGTTCGAAACGGGGCATGGCGGCAATCCTTAATGGGTAGCGATTTCAAGAAAATGGTCGACCGCCGTCTGCGCGAACAGCGGGTCGTTGATGTGGCAGGGCACGCGCACCAGCCGGCGCTGCGGCGTCTGCACCACGTTGGCATCCAGCGCGGCGAACAGGGCTGCGTCGGCCTCGGGGTCCCAGAATGCCTGGCCCGGCGCGTCCAGCGCGGACACGCCGCCCTCGGGGATCAGGAAGCGGACCGGCCCGTCGCATTGGTTCAGCTTGGCGGCGATCCATTCGCCTTGGGCGGCGTTCTCTTCGACGGTGGTGCGCATCAGCGTCACCTGCGGATTGTGGGGATAGAACTTGCGGCCCTGATAGCGTTCGGGAATGGTCTCCATTCCGCCGAAATTCACCATATCCAGCGCGCCGCAGGACCCCACATAGGGTGCGCGAGTGCGGGCCACGGCGCCAAAGCGGTCCTCGGTGCAGGCCAGTACGCCGCCGAACAGGAAATCGCACACTTCGGTGGTGGTCAGGTCCAGCACGCCGCCCAGCAAATGGCTGTCCAGCAGCTTTTCCATCGACTGCCCGCCCGTTCCCGTGGCGTGGAACACCAGGCAGTCGTATCGGGATTCCAGCAGCGGCGTCACCTGCTGCACGCAGGCGGTGGTCACGCCGAACATCGTGATGCCCACGGCGGGCCGCCCGTCGTCTTCGATGGCGACGCCCGCCTGGCGGAATGCGCCGCCGATCGCGCCGGCGGCATTGGCCAGCACGCGGCGGGAAATGCGGTTCAGCCCGGCGACGTCGGTCACCGAATACATCATGGCGATGTCCGAGGGACCGACATAAGGCGCGACATTGCCGGAGGCCATCGTCGACACCATCAGCTTGGGCGTGCCGATGGGCAGCGCGCGCATGGCCGGCGTGATCAACGCCGTGCCGCCGGAACCGCCCAGGCCCAGCAAGGCGCCGATGGCGCGGTTGCCGGCCGCATAGCGTTCAAAGGCCAGCGCCATGGCGGCGATCGCCGTGCCGCGGTCGCCGGTGAATACCGCTTGCGGGCCGCCGGGATGGCTGCGGGCCACTTCCTGCGCCTGTACCTGCGCGGCGCTGGCGGCGCCTGACGTGGACACGTCCACCGATACCACGTCCAGGCCCTCGCGCTTGAGCAGATCTACCACGTATTCCGCTTCGTGGCCCTTGGTGTCGTAGGTGGCGGCGACAAACACCCGCCGGTTCGATTGCGTCATGGCTCCTCCGCGGGCGGCTACACTCGGTGCGCGCCTCGATATGTGAGGCCGCAAGGCCTGTAGAATCAAGAAATGAGACGAAAGAATCATACTGAGACACCTGTCTCACGTCAAACCTCCCGCTCCGCCAAGCCCCCTGCCCCCGCAGGCGGCACTGCGCGGTTGATCGCACCCGCCAGCCGGCAGGCCGCCGCCAGTGGAGAACCGCCGCACGGACCGCGCGCCCGCATGCGCAAGACGCTGCTGGACGCCGCGCAGCACTTGATGGCGCAGGGGATCATTCCGTCCGTCGCCGAGCTGGCCGAACACGCCCAGGTCTCGCGGGCCACCGCCTACCGCTACTTCCCCAGCCAAAGCGCGCTGATCGCCGCCGTGGTGGATGAAAGCCTGGGGCCCATCCTGGCCTGGAACTCCATGTCGACCGACGCCGCCACGCGCGTCGACGAACTGCTGCGCTTCGCCTTTCCCCGGCTGGAGGCCCACGAAGCCCCGTTACGCGCGGCCATCATGGTGTCGCTGCAGCAGCATGCCGAAGCCAGCGCAGGCAAAGCCGGCCTTGAGCCGCGTCTGGTGCGCGGGCATCGCGTCGACATCCTGAAGCGCGCCATCGCGCCGTTGGCCTCGGACCTGACGCCGGCGCAGCAAGACCGCGTCGCGCAGGCGCTGTCGCTGGTGTATGGATCCGAGGTGTTCCTGGTATTGAAGGACATCTGGAAATTGGAGCTGCCGGAGATCACGGACGTGGTGCGCTGGACGGCGCAGGCGATCATCCGGCAAGCCCAGGCCGACGCGGACGACAAACCCTAGCGCCCGCCCATCCCTGCAGAGATGGCTTGCGCGGCGCAGCGCAGCGGGTCCAGGCATTGCTCCACCATCTGGTCCACCGAACGCACGCCCTGGATCCAGACCACGTTCACGCAGCCGTAGACACGCCCTGACGGCGCCACGATCGGCACGGCCAGCGCCTCCAGCCTGTCGTTCTGATCGCGGCGCGGCTTGTCGTAGTCACCGCCAAAGCGCTGATCCCGTAACCCGTATCCCAGCCGACGGGTGCGCTCCAGCATCGCGGCCACCGCACGGCTGTCATGGGCCAGCGCATCGCCCTCGCGGCGGCTGCGGCGCAATGCCGCCAGCACCGATTCGCGCTCTTTTTCCGCGCAAAAAGCCAAATACGCCCGCCCCACCGCCGAGTGGAGCATGTTGATCCGGAACCCGATGTTGTCGCGCCGGATCGTGAAGTAGGACTGGTTGCGATTGGTCTCGCGGACGATCATGGCGCTTGCGCGCCGCACCGCCAAGTCCGACGGCCACAGGACTTCGGCTTGCAGGCGGTCGAGCGCCGGCGCGGCGCACTGGCCCAGCCGGTCCAGCGCCTGGGACTGGCGGCCGCGCGCGTCGGGCGCCCCCGCCGGACAGAAGTAGTCGTCGGCGAGACGCCGCCAAATGAGGCCCCGCGACTGCAATGTGGCGAGGATGCGCAGCAAGGTGGCCTTGGCGAAGCCGGTGCTGACATGCAGTTCATGCAGGCTTGCGCCCTGCGTGGCGCGCACCTCGTCAAGCACGGCCAGGCCACGCGCCAACGCATCGATCGTCTTGACTTTCGGGGCCCACCGGCTCATTGCGCATCCTTATTCCTGCATATTTCCGGATTTCACCTAGTGAAACTCTAGCAGATCGCGCTTGAGTCGCCCAGCACCGCGAAATATCGTTGCAGCCATGGAAAGCCGCAACGGCGGACACATCGGGACAAGGGGCGGGAATGAGCGGACACGCTGTACGCAATGTGCTGTGGATCATGTGCGACCAGCTGCGATGGGACTATCTTTCCTGCTATGGTCACCCGCGGCTGCACACGCCCAACATCGATCGGCTGGCCGCCGAAGGCATGCGCTTCACGAACGCGTTCGTGCAGGGACCGGTCTGCGGGCCTTCGCGCATGTCCTACTACACCGGCCGCTACGTCACCAGCCACGGCGCCGTCTGGAACTTCGTGCCGATGCCGGTCAGCCAATTGACGTTGGGCGACCATCTGCGGCCGCGCGGCGTGCGTGTCGCGGTGGCGGGCAAGACCCATGTCGAGGCGGACATCGCCGGCCTGCGGCGGCTGGGCGTCGACCTGGACAGCCCCGCAGCCCGCCTGGCCATGCAGGGCGGCTTCGAACCCTACGACCGGGACGACGGCATCTGGCCGCCGGGCTTCGCCGACGACTCGCACCAGTACACCGCCTATCTGCGCCAGCGCGGCTACGACGGTCCCAACCCCTGGCACGACCATGCCAATTCCGCCCGAGGATCCGCCGGCGAGATTCTGTCCGGCTGGCAGATGCGATCGGCCGGGCTGCCGGCACGCGTCCGCGAAGAAGATTCCGAAACGCCTTACATGACCCGGCGCGCCATCGCGTTCATGGAGGAAAGCCGAGACACGCCCTGGGTGCTGCACCTGTCCTACATCAAGCCGCATTGGCCTTACGTGGCGCCCGCGCCGTACCACGCGATCTATACGCGGGACGACGTGCTGCCGGTCAAGCAGGACGCCCGTGAATTGCAGTACGCGCACCCCGTGCTGCACGGGTTCCGCCAGGCGGAGGTCAGCAGGAATTTCTCGCGGCGGCAGGTGCGCGATACGGTCGTCCCCACCTACATGGGCCTGATCAAACAGGTGGACGACCAATTGGGCCTGCTGTTGGACTATCTGCGCAACAGCGGCCGCGACCAGGACACCATGATCGTGTTCTGCAGCGACCACGGCGACTACCTGGGCGACCATTTTCTGGGCGAGAAAGAGCTGTTCCATGACTGCGTGGCCAAGGTGCCCCTGATCATTCGCCTGCCGGGCGCCGACGGCGACGCGCGGCGCGGTGCGGTGGAGTCCCGGCTGGTGGAGGCCATCGACGTGGTTCCCACGATCCTCGACGCCTATGGCGCCGACGTCCCCGACCATATCGTCGAGGGACGTTCGCTGATGCCGCTGCTTCACGGCAAGGCGCCCGCCGAATGGCGCAACGCGGTGTTTTCCGAGAACGACTACGCGTTCCGGGATTTCGTGCGCGAACCGCTCGGCCGTCCCGCGGACGGCTGCCACACGATCATGGTGCGCGACCACGACTGGAAGTATGTCCATTTCGACGGGCTGGCGCCGCAACTGTTCAATCTGCGCGCCGATCCGGACGAGTTCGTGGATTTGGGCACGGACCCCGCCCACGCGCCGATCCGTGAGCGCTATCAGGCCGCGCTGTTCGACTGGCTGCGAAAGCGCAAGATCCATCCCACCATCAGCCACCGCGCCATGACGCAGTGGACACGCAAGGAGGAAGAGGCCGGCATCCATATCGGCAGGTGGTAGCAAGCGGCACGCGACACAGCGAAAACAATAGCCCTTCAGGAGACAACCCATGAAACCCCGACTTCTTGCGCTGGCGGCCTGTCTGGCCGCCGGCCCGGCCTCCTGCGCCTTCGCGCAGGACAACTGGCCCAGCCGCCCGATCCGCGTCGTGGTCGCTTTTCCCGCCGGATCGCCCGGCGACACCGCGACCCGCATCGTCGCAGACGCGGTCGGACAAACGCTCAAACAGGCGCTGATCGTCGAAAACCGCCCCGGGGCGGGCGGCAACATCGGCGCGGAAGCGGTCGCCCGTTCGCCCGCCGACGGCTACACCTTTCTGGAAGCGCCGGACACTGTCGTCACGATCAACCCCGCGATCTACCGCTCGTTGACCTTCGCACCCTCCGACCTGACGCCGGTCGTGGCGCTGGCGAACTTCAATCAGATGCTGGTGTGCACGCCCGCATCCGGCCTGCGCACCCTGGACCAGTTGGATGCCGCGGCCAAAAAGGCGCCCGGATCGCTCAGCTATGCCTCCGGGGGCCAAGGCGTTCCCGGCCACCTGGCGATGGAGCTCTACCTGGCCGAGGCCGGCCTCAATGTCCTCCACGTCCCATACAAAGGCCCCTCGCCCGCCGCCCAGGACGTGCTGGCCGGCCAGGTGCCTTGCGGCTACCTGGCCTCACCCGTGGTGGCGCCCTACGTGGCAGCGGGCAAGCTCTACGGGCTGGCGGTATCGGGGTCCACGCGGTCCACCTTGGCCCCGGACGTCCCCACGATGTCGCAAGCCGGCGTCGCGGGATATGACGCCACGTTCCGGGAAATGCTGTTCGCCCCGAAGGGCACGCCAGAGGCCATCGTGCTGCGCATGAACGAAGCCGTGGCGCAGGCGCTGTCCCGGCCCGACGTCAAGCACAAGCTCCAGGCCAACGACCTGGACCCTTTGCCCCAAGCGCCCGGCGATACCGCCCGGCAACTGCACGAGGACGCCGCCAAATGGTCCGCCGTCGTCCGCAAGATCAACCTGCGGGTGGATTGACAGCCCGTCCCACCAAGGAGACACCATGAACACCGCCGCCCCCCCCACCGCCTTCGGTTCGCTCGCGCACTACCGCAAAGGCGCCATCGAGATCACGCACGGCTCTGCCCGCCACTACGTCTTCTCCAACATCTTCGAAGTAGCCTCGCAGTCGGCACCCTACGAGAAAGTCGTGGTGGGAAAGAACCTGGAGTACGTCATCGAAACGCTGCGCATCGAAGGGCAATCTCCCTGGTATGCGTGCAGTCATGACGAGTTCGCCATCTTGATGGACGGCGAGGCTCAGGTCGAATTCCTGGCGTTGGACACACCGCCCAAGCCGGGCGAGGGTACCGTGCTGGCCGGCCCGGCGCCGGCGGGCCGGCCGATGGGGCGCGTCGCGCTGGGCCGCGGACACCAATGCCTGCTGCCCGCTGGCTGCGCCTACCGCTTCACGGCGCATCGACCCGGCGTCTTGCTGATTCAGACCCGCCAGGGCAGCTTGTCGGTCGAAAAGTGGGCCGATATCTGCGCCCGCTGAACACCGCGAATCCACGCCCCTTACCCTCAGGAGAGCCGCCATGGCCATGCTAGACACCTCCCCGCCTTCCCCCGCCTTCGCTGCGGACAAAGTCGTCTCGACCGCCCCCGATGCCGCCACCGGCTACAAGGGCTTCCGCCTGGGCGCCTTCGAATTCATCCGCGACGAATATTTCGCAAAGGTGCACTGGCCCGCCAAAGGCCAGACCCGCACGCACGCCATCCCGGCCGACGCATTCCTGCGCGCGTTGATGCGCGACGTGGCCTGGGGCTTCTTCTACGGCTGGGTGAACTTCGACCAGGTGTTCGGCACGCGCAACCACTACGGCAAAGTGGACGTGTATGCGGGTTCGTTCAACGGGGTCATGAAAGCGGCCGGCGTGGACTACACCGAGACCTTCGACACGCCGACCATCATTGCCACGTTCAAGGCCATGCTGCACGACTGGACCAACGCAGGCTTCGACCCTTTCGCGGCGCCCGAAGAAACGGGGTCGGCCTATGGCCGCAAGCACGGCGACAACGCCGCCGCGATCGAACGGTCACGGATCGCCACGCGGCGCATGCCTGGCCTGCCTGACGATTCCCCGCTGCGCAACGACCTGCCCGTGAACCGCGCTTTCGCGGACGTCGCCCAGGACGAACCGCAGGTCCTGCCCGAACCGGGCTACGAAGGGCAGCTTCACGCCTTCAACCTGTTCAAATACCTGTCCCGTTCCGACGTGACCTGGAACCCGTCGGTCACCTCCGTCTGCGGCGCAAGCCTGTTCTGCCCCACTACGGAGGAATTCATCCTGCCGGTTTTCCACGGCAACGACCGGGTGGAATGGTTTCTGCAGCTTTCCGATGAAATCGTCTGGGACGTGGCCGACAAGGACACCGGCGCGCCACGCGCGCGCATCACGATGCGGGCGGGAGACATCTGCGCCATGCCCGCCGATATCCGGCATCAGGGTTATTCGACCAAGCGGTCCATGCTGCTGGTCTGGGAGAACGCCACGCCCGACCTGCCGGGGCGCTACGAAAGCGGCGAGCTCCCGCCCTATCCGGTGGCGTTCTGAGCGTCCCGTTTCCTTCCCTCTCTCAGCGAACCTCAGCCATGCAGAACCAACTTTTTATCGGCGGCCGCTTTACCAATGCGGCAGCCGGCGGCACCATCGATGTCCTGAACCCCCATGACGGCGGGCTCATCACCGCCATCGCCGCCGCCGACGCGGCGGATGTAGACCTGGCGGTGCAGGCCGCGCAGCGCGCCTTTCCCGCCTGGTCACGCATGGCGGCGGCCGACCGCGGCCGGCTGCTGCTGAAACTGGCCGATCTGATCGACGCCAATGCGGAAGAACTGGCGCAGCTGGAAACATTGGATACCGGGCATCCCATCCGCGACACGCGCGGGCTGGACGTGCCCCGCACCGCCGCCTGCTTCCGCTACTTCGGCGGCATGGCCGACAAGCTGCTGGGCAGCGTCGTGCCGGTCGAGGCCGGCTTCCTGAACTACGTCCGGCGTGCCCCCATCGGCGTGGTGGGGCAGATCGTGCCCTGGAACTTCCCGCTGATGTTCACCAGCTGGAAGCTGGGCCCCGCCCTCGCCGCCGGCAACACCGTGGTGCTCAAGCCGTCCGAGCTGACGCCCTTGTCGACGCTGCGCATCGCGGAGCTGATCGCCGCCGCGGGCTTTCCCGACGGCGTCGTGAACGTGGTGCCGGGCTATGGCCATACGGCGGGCCAGCGGCTGGCGGAACACCCGGAGGTAGGGAAGATCGCGTTCACCGGTTCGACCGCCACCGGCCGCCGCATCGTCGAAGCCTCCAAGGGCAACCTCAAGCGCGTGCAGCTGGAGCTGGGCGGCAAAGGCGCGAACATCGTGTTCGAAGACGCCGATCTGGATGCCGCCATCAATGGCGCGGCGTGGGCCATCTTCCACAACCAGGGCCAGGCCTGCATCGCCGGGTCCCGGTTGATGCTGCATGACAAGATCGCCGATGCGTTCCTTGAACGCTTCACCGCGCTGGCCGCGTCCATCCGGCTGGGCGACCCACGCCTGCCCGACACCGAGATGGGGCCGCTGACCTCTGCCCAGCACCGCGACAAAGTCCTGTCGTACACGCAGATCGCCCGCGACCAGGGCGCCCGCGTGCTGACTGGCGGCCATGCGCCGGGCGGGGAGCTGTCCACCGGCTACTACGTCGCGCCGACGATCGTGGAAGCCAAGCCCGGGGACCGCGTGGCGCAAGAGGAAGTCTTCGGGCCCTTCGTCACCGTGCTGCGCTTCGGCGATGACGAGGAAGCCCTGTCCATCGCCAACGCGACGGACTACGGGTTGGGTAGCGGACTATGGACACGCGACCTTGCCCGCGCCCACAAGATGGCCGGCGCCATCCAGGCGGGCATGTGCTGGGTCAACTGCTACAAGCGGGTCAACCCGGGCAGCCCGTTCGGCGGCGTGGGCCAGTCCGGCTATGGACGCGAAATGGGCTTCGAAGCGATGCACGACTATACCGAGGCACGCTCGGTCTGGGTTAATGTCGATGCAACTGTCCCGGCGCATTTCAAGCGCTAAGGAGGCGTCATGTTGGATTTCGTCTATCAGGCCCTGCCGGCGCGGGTGATCTTCCAGGCCGGCGCGCTATCCCGGCTGCCCGAAGAAGTGCAGCGGCTGGGGGTCCGCCGCGTGCTGGTCCTGACCACCCCGGGCCAGCGGAAGCTGGGCGAACAGGCGGCGCGCGCCCTGGGCGCATTGGCGGTGGGCGTCTGTAGCGAAGCCGTCATGCATGTGCCCCGCGAAGCGGCGCAGGCCGCCCGCGCGCAAGCCGAACAGCTGTCGGCGGACGGTTGCGTCGCCATCGGCGGCGGGTCCACCATCGGGCTGGGCAAGGCGATCGCGCTGACATCGTCCCTGCCCATCCTGGCCGTGCCGACTACCTATGCGGGCTCGGAAATGACACCGATCCACGGCATGACGGAAAACGGCTTGAAAACCACTGGCCGCGACCTGCGCGTGTTGCCCAAGACCGTGATCTACGACCCGTTGCTGACGCTGGACCTGCCCCCAGCCCTGTCGGCGGCGTCCGGCATGAACGCGATGGCGCACGCGGTCGAGGCGCTATACGCGCAAGATGCGAATCCTATCGTCAGCCTGATGGCGCAAGAAGCCATCCGCAGCCTGGCGCGCGCCTTGCCGGCCGTGGTCGCCAAGCCGCGCGACGAATCCGCGCGGGCCGGCGCGCTGTATGGCGCCTGGCTCGCGGGCACCTGCCTGGGCGCGGTCGGCATGGCGCTGCACCACAAGATCTGCCACACACTGGGGGGCAGCTTCAACCTGCCCCACGCCCAGACTCACGCCATCATGCTGCCCTACACCGCCCACTACAACCACACGGCGGCGCCCGAGGCGCTGCAACGCGTGGCGCGCGCGCTGGGTGGCGATACCGCTGCAGAAGCCGGCCCCTTGCTGATGGCGCTGAACCGCAGCCTGGGCCTGCCCGCGTCCCTGGCGCAGATCGGCATGCCCGAAAACGGCATCCTGCAAGCAGCGGAAACCGCCAGCCGCAACCCCTACTACAACCCGCGGCCCGTGTTGCACGACGACATCCTGGCGATGCTGCAACGCGCGTGGCGCGGCGATTCCGCCGCATGACGGCGCGCCGCGAGCCAACCGCCAAACGGGGAAACGCCATGAGAGGAGACACCATGAGGGAAACACCATGACCACAGACAATCGCAATGCCGAATCCGCGCTGACCGAACAAGTCGTCGCCGCCTTCGCCGATACTCCCGACCCCCGGCTGCGGCAGGTGATGCAGTCCCTGGTGCGGCACTTGCACGCCTTCGTCGCCGATGTCGAACCCGACGAAGCGGAATGGCTGGCGGCCATCCGGTATCTGACACAGACGGGCCAGATGTGCGATGACGTCGTGCGGCAGGAATTCATCTTGCTGTCCGACACCCTGGGCGTTTCCATGCTGGTGGATGCGATCAATCACCGCAAGCCGGGCAACGCCACGGCAAGCACGGTGTTCGGTCCTTTCTACATGGCCGGCATGCCCGATCGCGCGCCGGGCGAAGACATGGCGCTGACGCCCGGCCTGCCCGCGCTGGTGCATGGATACGTGCGGGACACCGACGGCCGGCCGGTGGCGGGCGCCGTGCTCGACGTCTGGCAGACGGCGGCCAACGGCATGTATTCCGGCCAGGACAAGCAGCAGCCTCACGGCAACCTGCGTGGCCGCTACCGCAGCGACGATTCCGGCTACTACGCCATCCGCACCATTCTGCCCGTGTCGTACCCGATCCCGGACGATGGCCCGGTGGGCCGCATGATGGCGGCGACAGGCCGCCACGTGTACCGGCCGGCGCACCTGCACTTCATGATCGAAGCGCCCGGCTACCGCACGCTGGTCACGCACGTTTTCAATGCCGGCGATCCCTATCTGGCTTCCGACGCGGTGTTCGGCGTAAAGCCGGCGCTGGTACTGGCGTACTCGCCGCGCGCATCCGGTACGCCGCTGGCGGCCCGCTTCGGATTCGGCACGGACTTCCATGAGGGCGCCTATGACTTCGTCCTGCCCCGTGCGCCGGAATGAGGGCGCCGCGCCCCAGCGCAGGCTGTGCCGCGTCGCTGACATTCCGGATGGCGGCGCCCTTTCCCTGCCGGGCGCCGGGCGGCCGCTGGTGCTGGTGCGGCGCGGCGATGCGGTCTGGGGCTACGCCGACCGTTGCCCGCACTTCTCGGTGCCGCTTGCGGCCACGCCCGGCGTCGTCTTGACCTACGAAAGCCAGGTGATCATGTGCGCGCATCATTCCGCGCTGTTCCGTTTCGAAGACGGGCACTGCATTGAAGGCCCCTGCCAGGGTGCCGCGCTGGACCGCCAGGCCCTGCGCATTGAAGACGGCTGCGTGTACGCGGCCTGATACGTCCCCGCGAAATCCCGCGCCGCTGTCATTCCCCCGTCACCCGCCGCCTGCATAGTTCCGCCCTTTGCGGCCATGCCCTTCGCATGCCGCCAGACGTTGGAGTGTGTCCATGCAGTTCGAAGTATCCCGCTTGCGGCGGGCCATCATGCCCCTGTCGCTGGTTTGCGTCACCTTGTTGAGCGCCTGCGGCGGCAGCGACGACGAAGATGACGAAGCCGGCACGCCCACCCCGCCGGTGGTGACGGATCCCACCCCGGTCGATCCCAAGCCGGTCGAGACCGGCGCCTGGACCGCGGGCGACCTGCACGTGCACACGTACCAGTCGGACGATGCGCAAGTCAGCCTGGAAAGCGCGCTGGACCAGGCGTTCGACCGCTACAAGCTGGATTGGGCAGCGATTTCGAACCACCTGCGCCTGTCCGGCCGCGACCACACCGGCACGGCGCTTGCCGGCGGCTCCGTCCCGTTCTCCACCGGCATGGCGCAGTACGAAGTGCCGTTCATCAAGACGGCGCAGGCCGCCGGCCGCTATGCGGGCAAGATCATCTTTTCGTCGTTCGAATGGGACATGCCCACGCATGATCACGTGAACATCGGCATCGGCTTGAATGACCCGCTGTCGGCCAAGTCGCTGCAGGCGGTGGCGGAATTCGAATACCTCTTCACCAACCGCGACCCCGCCCTGTTCGACCCGCTGCTGGTGTCGCGCCTGGCGGGCGAAACCCGTGCGTTCACGACGCACGCCGATTCGCTGGCCGCGCTGAAATGGCTGCGCGACAAACATCCCGACAGCTATATGCTGTTGAACCATCCGTCGCGCTATGCGGGCAAGTACACCGTCGCGCAACTGCGCGAGATGAACGACCTGGCGCCGGACGTCTTCTTCGCCATCGAAGGCATGGTGGGCAACCAGATGGAACCGGACCGCGGCGGTTACGCCACGGCCTACACCAATGCCTTCCTGCCCAACCGCACCTACGGCGGCGTGGACTATCTGGTGGCGCATCTGGGTGGCACCTGGGACGCGTTGCTGGGCGAAGGCCGCCGCATCTGGACAGTGGCGGACTCCGACTTCCACTTCCGCACCGCATCGGGCCTCTACAGTTCGGGCTACGCGCCCGGCGAATACGCCAAGACGCATGTGTGGAAAGACGGCAAGGACATGGCTTCGGTCATGGCGGGCCTGAAGAGCGGCCGCGTGTTCGGCGTGTTCGGCGACCTGATCGACGCCCTGGACTTCCAGGCGAAGGGCACGGGCGGCGCCGTGCACATGGGCGGGGAATTGAAGGCCGCCAAGGGCGAACGCGTGGAAGTCACCATCCGCTTCCGCAGCCCGGCCAGCAACAACTATGAATACCCCATCGAAAGCGGTAACCCCACCTACGTCAAACCCACCGTCAACCACGTGGACCTGATCGTGGGCGAGGTCGGTGCGCGCGCCGCAGCCGGCACGCCAGGCTATGACGCCGACACCAACCCCACGACCCGCGTGCTGGGCCGCTTCACGCGCGCCGACTGGACGGTGGACGCCGATGGCAACAACGTCATCAAGACCACGGTGACGGCCGACAAGAGCCAGTACCTGCGCCTGCGCGGCACCAACCTGGGCGTGGACGTCGCCGGCGAAACCGCTGCCGGCGAACCGTTGCCGGACGCCAAGGTGGACCTGGCCGACGACGTGGCGCGCTTCAACGCCGTCAATGCGCGCAACTACAACGACCTGTGGTTCTATTCGAACCCGGTGTTCGTGACGGTCGCGCCGTAAGGCGCCGCGGCGGGCACGCAGGCCGCGCAACACCGGCTTCGCGTGGCCCGTGAAACGCGCCAGGGCGCGTTCGGCCAGCGCGCGGCGCGCCGGGTCGCCGATATGCGCCAGCAAGGCGCGACCTAGACGACTGTCATGGTTTGCCGCTGCCCCTTGGTTTTTCGCCCGCCGCGCCATGTTGCGAGACGAACAGGTTGCGGACGTGCTCCCAGGCATCGTCCAGGTGAACCTTCATGCAGGCCTGCGCGGCCTGCACATCGCGCCGCGCCAATGCGTCCAGGATGGGCTGGTGCGTGGCCGCGACCATTTCTGGATCCTGATAGACGTTGTCGATCAGCGAAATGATCATGCGCATCTCAGTCTGCGTGCTGGAGAACAGGCGCAGCAGATACGCGTTGCCCGACAGTTCGCAGATCAGCGTGTGAAAGCTAAGGTCGAGTTCGATGCGGCGGTGCTGGGGGGCGTCGGCGGCTTCGGCGATCATCAGGTCTAGCAGCTGCGACAAGCGCGCCATGCCGGCCGCGTCCGCCTGCTCGCAGGCCGCCGCCACGGCGGTCATCTCAAGGCTCAGGCGAACCTGGAACAGGTCGTCGATCTCGCGCACGGACATCTCGCGCACGAAGAACCCGCGACGCGGCTTGGACACGAGGATGCCCTGGCGTTCCAGGCGGCGCGAAGCCTCGCGCACCGGCGCCCGGCTGATCGCCATCTGCCGCGCGATCTCGGCTTCGACCACGCGGCTGCCCGGCGGCAGCCTGCCCTGCACGATCGCCTGGGTGAGCCTGTCCTCCACCACGCCGACCAGGTCGGGGACATTGACGGATTCGAACGTACTGGAAGCGGCCGGGTTCTCGGTCATGGAATTCTCTATCAGGGTGATGAAAGGCGGACTGCGCGTGAGCGGTATAACACCCCGTTTTTTTCCAGCATATCAGTGTTACTGCTAACTGTCGACAGTTGACGATAAGCACATAATGCCTCGCATCCGGCCGCTTCTGAAAGCCGATCTCAACGAGGACGCATCAATGGTCAATTCCCAGGAAACCGCGCCGGAAACGATGAGCGCGGCCGAGCAGAAAGTCCGCCACGACCTGGCGGCGTGCTACCGGCTGATCGCCCATTTCGGCATGGACGACAGCATCTACACGCACATTTCGGCCCACGTGCCCGGCGAGCCGGGGGTATTCCTGATCAATCCCTACGGCCACCTGTTCCGTGACATCACCCCGGAATCGCTGGTCAAGGTCGGGATGGACGGCCGGCCGGTGGCCCCCACGCCCTACGACGTCAATCCCGCCGGGTTCACCATCCACAGCGCCGTGCACGGCGGGCGCCCCGAAGTCGGTTGCGTGCTGCACACCCATACGGTCGCGGGCGTTGCCGTGTCGTCCCTGGCCTGCGGCCTGCAGCCGGTGAACCAATGGGCGCTGCAGTTCTACAACCGCGTGGCCTATCACGACTACGAGGGCATCGCCCTGGACCTGGAAGAACGCGAACGGCTGGTGGCGGACCTGGGGCCGCACAAGGTCATGATCCTGCGCAACCACGGCCTGCTGACCACGGGCGCCACGGTCGCCGAAGCCTTCATCCTGATGCTCAACCTGGACCGCGCATGCCGGGTGCAGCTGGCCATCCAGTCGACCGGCCAGGCGACCTACCCGGTCAGTCCGCAAGTCAGCGAGCGCACCGCGCGCCAGTACGCCAGCGGCGACACCAACCGCCTGCCCGGCGCACCCGACCCCAGCGAACGCGAATGGCGCGCGCTGCTCAAGCTGGTCGAGCGCCCGTCCGTCGCCTGACCGGCCCCACCGCCTTCCCCGCTTTTCCCGCCCCCCGATTTTTTCCGCCGCTGCGGCCCGTCACCAGGAGAACCCCATGAATCGACGCGACTTTCTGATCGCCAGCGCCGCCACGGCCGGATGGTGGAGCGGCAGCGCCGCCCTGCCCGCCTGGGCCGCGGCCGCCCGCAACGGCGTGCTGAACATCGCCGTGCAGCCTGAGCCGCCCGGGCTCATGCTGGGCATCATCCAGAACGGCCCCACCCAGATGATCGGGGGCAACATCTACGAAAGCCTGCTGCGCTACGACGAAAAGCTGGCGCCCATGCCGGGCCTGGCCACGTCCTGGACCGTCAACGACACGGCCACCGTCTACACCTTCAAGCTGAAGGAAGGCGTGCTGTGGCACGACGGCAAGCCCTTCAACGCGCATGACGTGGTGTTCAGCGTGGACCAGTTCCTGCGCAAGACCCATGCGCGGCTACGCGCCGGCCTGGCCTTCGTGGACAGCATCAAGGCGCTGGACGACCACACCGTCGAATTCCGTCTGCCGCGCCCCTTCGGCCCGTTCCTGGGCCTGTTCGAAGTCGGCACGATGCCCATGGTGCCGCGCCACATCTATGAAGGCACCGACTACCTGAGCAATCCGGCGAACAACACGCCCATCGGCACTGGCCCCTACAAGTTCAAAGAATGGCGCCGCGGCTCGTTCATCCAGCTGGTCCGCAACGAGCAGTACCACGAGGCCGGCCTGCCCAGCGTGGAAACGGTCTACTTCCACGTCATTCCCGACGCCGCGTCGCGCGCCGCCGCCTTCGAATCCGGAAAGCTGGATATCCTGCCCGGCGGCACGGTCGAATACTTCGACATCGCGCGCTTGAAGAGCCTGCCCAACGTTGAAATCACCACTAAGGGCTGGGAGTTCTTCGGCCCCCACTCGTTCATGTGGCTGAACAACCGCCACCCCCTGCTGGGCGACGTGCGCGTGCGCCGCGCCATCATGTATGCGCTGGACCGCGAAGCCATGCGCAATGTGGCCTGGTACGGCTTCGGCAAGGTCGCGACCGGCCCCTTCAACAGCACCGTCCGCTACCACACCGACGAGGTCACCCGCTATCCGCGCGACGTGGCGCGCGCCAAGCAATTGCTGAAAGAAGCCGGCTACAAGGGCCAGACCCTGCGCCTCTTGCCGTTGCCCTATGGCGAGACTTGGCAGCGCTTTGCCGAAATCGCCCGGCAGAACCTGGCCGAGGCCGGCATCAAGTTGGAAATGACCGCTACCGACGTGGCCGGCTGGAGCGAAAAGACCGCCAACTGGGACTACGACATCGCCTTCTGCTACCTGTACCAGTATGGCGACGCGGCGCTCGGCGTCAGCCGCAACTACCTCAGTTCCACGATCGCCAAGGGCTCGCCCTGGAACAACGTCGAGGGCTACAGCAACCCGAAGGTCGACGACCTGTTCGAACGCGGTTCGCGCGAGGCCGACCCGGAAGCCCGCCGCAAACTGTACGAAGAAGCGCAGCGCATCCTGGTCGACGACGTGCCGGTGGCCTGGCTGCTTGAACTGCAATTCCCCACGCTGTACCGCAACAACATCAAGAACCTGATCAATTCGGGCATCGGCATGAACGATAGCCTGGCGCGCGCCACGCTGGCCTGAGCCGCGACGACCCAGACAGGGGGAATGCTTCATGAAGAAACTTGCTTATCTGATGCGCCGGATCGTCCAGGGCCTGCTGGTGCTGGCCCTGATCGCGGTCATCAATTTCCTGCTGATACGCGCCGCGCCCGGCGACCCGGCCGCCGTCATGGCCGGGGAAGCTGGCGCCACCGACGAAGTCTTCATGGCGCAGTTGCGGGAACGCTTCGGGCTGGACAAGCCCTTGCCCCAGCAGTTGGCGAACTACCTGTCGCACGCCGCCCGGCTGGACCTGGGCGACTCCTACCGCCAGCAGCGGCCGGTGATGAGCCTGATCGCCGAACGGCTGCCCGCCACGCTGCTGCTGACGATGACGGCATTCGTGGTCTCGTTGACGATGGGGGTGGCGCTGGGCGCCTGGACCAGCGCCCGCGCGGGGACATGGGTGGACAGCCTGGTCAGCACCCTGTCCATGCTGTTCTACGCCACCCCGCTCTTCTGGCTGGCGCTGATGGGGGTGCTGCTGTTCTCCGTCAAGCTTGAATGGCTGCCGGGCTTCGGCTTCGAGACGGTGGGCGCCGGGCACGCGGGGCTTGCGCGCGCCGCCGACATCGCCAGCCACCTGGTGTTGCCTGCCGCCACGCTGGCGCTCTTCTACATGGCGGTCTATGCCCGGATGACGCGTACCGCCATGCTTGAGGTCGCGCAGATGGACTTCGTGAAGACCGCCCGCGCCAAGGGTTTGTCTCCGCGGCGCATCCAGCGGCGCCACATCCTGCGCAATGCGCTGCTGCCGGTCATCACCCTGGCCGGCATCCAGGCCGGGTCCATGGTGGGCGGCACCGTGCTTATCGAAACCGTCTTCGCATGGCCCGGCATCGGCCGCCTGATGTTCGACGCCCTGGTGCAGCGCGACTACAACCTGCTGCTGGGCACGTTCCTGATCACCGCCGCGCTTGCGGTGGCGTTCAACATCATCACCGACCTGCTCTACACGTTGGCCGACCCGAGGATCGAACTGCAATGAACAACGGATTCTGGCGGCGCTTCCGCCGCAACAAAGGGGCCGTGGCCGGCCTGGCCGTCATGGCGGCGGTGCTGCTGCTTGCCCTGAGCGCCCCGCTGATCGCCGCGCACGACCCCTGGGCCATGGTGCAGCGCCCGTTCCTGCCCCCGCTGGACATCGCGGGCCTGCCGTTCGGCACCGACACGCTTGGCCGCGACATCGGTTCGGGGCTGGCCTACGGCGCGCGCATCTCGCTACTGATCGGGCTGATCTCCACGCTGGCCGGCCTGCTGATCGGCGTCTCGATCGGCGCATTGGCGGGCTACTACGGCGGCTGGATCGACAACAGTCTGATGCGCTTCACCGAGCTGTTCCAGGCGATCCCCAGCTTTGCGCTGGCCATCGTGCTGGTGGCGATCTTCCAGCCGTCGGTGGGGTCCATCGTGACCGCCATCGCGCTGGTGTCGTGGCCGCCCGTGGCCCGCCTGGTGCGCAGCGAATTCCTGACGCTGCGCCACCGCGACTTCGTCCATGCCGCGCACCTGGCGGGCGAGTCGAACCTGCGCATCATCATCACGCAGATCCTGCCCAACGCCGCCGCCCCCATCGTCGTCATGGGCTCGCTGATGGTGGCCACCGCGATCCTGCTGGAATCCAGCCTGAGCTTCATGGGCCTGGGCGATCCCAACGTCATGAGCTGGGGCTACATGATCGGCGCCGCGCGCACCGCGCTCCGGCAGGCCTGGTGGATCAGCCTGTTCCCCGGCATCGCCATCCTGCTGACCGTGCTGGCGCTGAACCTGATCGGGGAAGGCCTGAGCGACGGGCTGAACACCCGCCTGGACGCAAGGAGCCGCGCATGACCGACTCCACTTCCCTTCTGGACATCCGGGGCTTGAGCATCCAGCTGCCGGCCGGCGCCGACCGCGCCCTGGCCGTCAAGGAAGCCAGCCTTTCCATCGCCAGCGGCGAAACGCTGTGCATCGTGGGCGAAAGCGGCTCGGGAAAATCCATGATCGCCAACGCGGTCATGGGCCTGTTGCCCCAGCCCCTGGTGCGCCCGGTCGCGGGCAGCATCGTCTTCCAGGGCCATGACCTGCTGGCCCTGCCCGATCCGCAGTGGCGCGCGCTGCGCGGCAACCGCATCGGCATGATCTTCCAGGACCCGATGTCGGCCCTGAACCCCGTCATGCGCATCGGCGACCAGCTGGAAGAAGCGCTGGACGCGCACGTCAAGCTGTCTTCCGCCGAAAAGCGCGCGCGCATCATCGCGGCGTTGACCGACGTGCGCTTGCCGGACCCGGCGGGCATCGCCGCCAGCTATCCGGGCCGGCTGTCCGGCGGGCAGCGCCAACGCGTCATGATCGCCTGCGCGCTGATGCTGGAGCCCGCGCTGCTGATCGCGGACGAACCCACCACCGCCCTGGACGTGACCACCCAGGCGCAGATCCTGGACCTGATCCGCGACCTGCAGGCCAAGCGCGGCACCGCCGTGCTGTTCATCACGCACGACTTCGGCGTGGTGTCGCAGATCGCCGACCGCGTGGCGGTCATGCAACTGGGCCAGATCGTCGAGGCCGGCACCGCGGACCAGGTGCTGGGCCATCCGCGGCATGACTACACGCGCAAGCTCATCGCCGCCATTCCCCATGGAATGCCCGCCGTTGGCGCCGCCGCCGCGCAGCACCCGGTGCTGCTGGACGTGCGCGACGTAAGCAAGACCTACGTTTCCGGCGGCGGCCTGTTCCGGCGCGGCCGGGAAACCCCCGCCATGCGCGGCATCAGCTTCAGCCTGCGGCGCGGCGAAGTGCTGGGGCTGGTCGGTGAATCCGGGTCCGGCAAATCCACATTGGGCCGGTGCATTGCAGGACTGCTGGCCCAGGACAGCGGCCAGATCCTGTTCAACGGCAAAGTCCGCGGCGCACAGGGCGGCGCGCGGCCCGAACCCGGCCGTATCCAGATGGTGTTCCAGGACCCGCAGGCGTCGTTGAATCCGCGGCATACCGTGGGCCGTTCGATCATGGCCGGCCCCCTGGCCCAAGGCATGGCGCCCGCCCACGCTCAGGCGCGCGCGGCCGAACTGCTGCGGCTGGTCGGGCTTAGCCCGGACGCGGTCAAACGCTACCCGCATGAATTCTCCGGCGGACAGCGCCAGCGCATCGGCATCGCCCGCGCGCTGGCGTCCGACCCCGAGTTGATCGTGGCCGACGAACCCGTCTCGGCGTTGGACGTCTCGGTGCAGGCACAGGTCCTGGCGCTGTTCGCCAGCGTGCGGGAACAGTTCAAGCTCAGCATGCTGTTCGTCACCCACGACCTGCGCGTCGCGGCGCAGATGTGCGACCGCATTGCCGTCATGCAGCAAGGCCGCATCATCGAATGCGGCCCCGCCGCGCAGATCATCCAGGAACCCGAGCAGGCCTACACGCGCGAACTCGTGCAGGCGGTGCCTGATTTCACCCGCATCGTCTCCGGACGCCACAGGCGAGAGGCGGCCGTCGCATGAACGCCCCGCACCTCTCCTCCGTGCGGCCGCCCTGCATCGCCCTGCTCAGCCGCGTGCTTGACATGCGGTACCTGGTGCCCGCCTTCCAGGCGCTGCGCCCCGATATCGCCTGGCGCACCGCCGACGACCTGGGTGCGCCCGAAGACATCGACGCGGCCGTCTGTTGGCTGCCGCCCGCCGGCCTGCTGCGCACGCTGCCCAACCTGCGCCTGATCCAATCAATCGGCGCGGGCGTGGACCACATCTACGCCGACCCCGCCATCCCGACCGATGTGCCGGTCTGCCGCATCGCCGAAACCGGGATGGCGGACGGCATGACCACCTACGTGACCTGGGCGGTCATCAACCACCACCGCCATTTTCCCGACTACGTCCGCAACCATGCGCAAGGCCTGTGGCGCGAAAGCCCCATCGTGCCGCCCTCCGCGCACCGCGTGGCCATCGCCGGGCTGGGCCGGCTGGGCATGAAGGCGGCAAGCGCGCTGGCCGCACTGGGCTATGCCGTTTCTGGCTGGAGCCGCACCCCCAAACCCGATCTTCCTGCGGGCATCACGGGCTACCACGGGGCGGACGGGCTGCCCGCGCTGCTGGCCCACGCCGACACGCTGGTGTGCTTGCTGCCGCTGACAGGCGAAACGCGCGGGTTCCTGAACGCCGCGACGTTCGCCCAACTGCCCAAGGGCGCCCATGTCGTCAACGCGGGGCGCGGCGAACACCTGGACGCGCAGGCCCTGCTGGATGCATTGGACGCGGGCCAGCTTTCCTACGCGACGCTGGACGCTACCCCCGAAGAACCGCTCCCCGCCGACCACGCGCTGTGGCGCCACCCGCGCGTACTCGTCACCCCGCACATCGCCACCCGCACGCCGGCCGCCGCCATCGCCGCGCAAACCTTGGAAAACCTGAATCTTGTGCAATCCGGCAAACGCCCGGACACTTGCGCGGACGCTACGCTGGGGTATTGATGCCCGCGCCTGGCGCGGGCTCATTGCCCCATAGGCGGCTGGAAACGGCGCAGGCGCAGCGCATTGCCAAGCACGAACACGCTCGACATCGCCATGGCGCCGGCCGCGAAGACCGGCGACAGCAGTACGCCCCAGGTGGGATACAACGCCCCGGCCGCCACGGGGATCAGCGCCGTGTTGTAGGCAAAGGCCCAGAACAGGTTCTGCCGGATATTGCCGATGGTGGCTTTCGACAGCGCGATGGCGTTGGGCACGTCCAGCAGGTTGCCGGACATCAGCACGACGTCGGCGGACTCGACCGCCACGTCGGTGCCGGTGCCGATGGCCAGGCCCACGTCCGCCTCTGCCAGCGCCGGCGCATCGTTGATGCCGTCGCCCACGAACGCGATCTGGCCATACGCTGCCTTCAACCGGCGCACAGCGTCCACCTTGCCTTCCGGCAACACTTCGGCCACCACCTCATCGATGCCCAATTGCTTGGCGATGGCCTGGGCCGTACGGGCGTTGTCGCCGGTGATCATCGCAACCTTCAGGCCAAGCTGGTGCAACGCGGCGATGGCCGCGGGCGTGCTGGGCTTGATCGGGTCGGCGACGGCAATGATGGCGGCCAGGCGGCCATCGATCGCGGCATACAGCGGCGACTTGCCCTCGTCGCCCAGGCGCTCGGCGGTTTGCGCAAAGCCGCCCACGTCCAGGCCCAGTTCACGCATGTAGCGGTCGGCGCCCACTTCCACCCGCGCGCCGCCCACCGTGGCGCGCACGCCCATGCCCGTGACCGATTCGAAATCCGTCATCACCGGCAGCGCGATGCCGTCTTGCTCGGCGGCCTCGACGATGGCGCGGGCGATCGGGTGCTCTGACCGCGATTCCACGGCCGCCACCTTCGCCAGCACGTCGTTGCGGTCGACGCCCGCAGCGATCTCCAGATCGGTCAGGACCGGGCGGCCTTCCGTCAGCGTGCCGGTCTTGTCCACGGCCACCACCCGGGCATCCTTCAACAGTTGCAGCGCCTCGCCCTTGCGGAACAGCACGCCCATCTCGGCGCCCCGGCCGGTGCCGACCATGATGGAGGTCGGCGTCGCCAGACCCATGGCGCAGGGGCAAGCGATGATCAGCACCGCCACGGCATTGACCAGCGCGAAAGTCAGCGCCGGCGACGGCCCGAACACGAGCCAGACCAGGAAGGTCAGCACGGCGGCGACCATCACCGCCGGCACGAACCACAGCGTCACCTTGTCGACCACCGCCTGGATCGGCAGCTTGGAACCTTGGGCCTGTTCGACCAGGCGGATGATCTGCGCCAGCATGGTCTGCCCGCCCACGGCGGTGGCGCGCAGCGTCAGCGCGCCCTTCTGGTTAACGGTGCCGCCGACGACGGCGCTGCCTGCCTGCTTCTCGACGGGGATGGGTTCGCCGGTGATCATCGACTCGTCCACGAAGCTGCGGCCTTCGGTCACTTCACCATCGACTGGAACGCGCTCGCCGGGCCGCACTTCCACGATGTCGCCCAGGGCGACGTCGCTGATCGGAATGTCCACGACACGGCCATCACGCGAGACGTGCGCGACCTTGGCCTGCAGGCCGACCAGACGCTTGATGGCCTCGGAGGTGCGTCCCTTGGCGCGGGCCTCCAAATATCGGCCCAGCAGGATCAGCGCCACGATGACGGCGGCCGCCTCGTAATAGACGTTCACGGTCCCAGCCGGCAGCAGCCCCGGGGCAAAAGTTGCCACCAGCGAATAGCCGAACGCCGCCGCGGTACCGACCGCGACCAGCGAATTCATGTCCGGGGCCAGGCGCGCCAGCGCCGGAAAGCCCTTCAGGTAGAAACGCCTGCCCGGTACGGCCAGCACCAGCAGCGTCAGCGCGAACTGTAAATACCAGCTCTCCTGGATGCCGATGGTGTTCATGACCCATTCGTGCATGCCGGGGATGATGTGCGACCCCATTTCCAGCACGAACACCGGCAAGGCCAGCACGCTGGCCAGGATCAGGTCACGCTTGAGTTCCGCTCGTTCGGCGTCCTTCTTTTCCGCGGCAGCTTCTTCGGCTTGCGCGCCGGTATCGACGGGACGCGCCTCGTAGCCGGCCTTTTCGATGGCCGCGATCAGGTCTTGCGGGGCTGCCAAGCCGTGCACAGTGGCGCGCTCGGTCGCCAGGTTCACCGTCGCCTGCGTGACGCCGGGCACCGCCTTCAGCGCTTTCTCGACGCGGCCCACGCATGACGCGCAGGTCATGCCTCCGACCGCCAGTTCGACGGCGCCGGCGGGAACGTCGTAGCCCACCTTTTCGACCGCCTGGATCAACGCCATGCGATCGACCGGGCCGACGGCGACGATATCCGCGCGTTCGGTGGCCAGGTTCACGGACACCTTGCCGACGCCCTCGACTTTGGTCAGGGCGGCCTCGACCCGGCCAACGCAGCTTGCGCAGGTCATGCCCTCGATAGGCAGGCTTATCGTGGCTGCGAAGGCGCGAGCGTCACGGGTACTTGGCATGCTCATGGCGTGCTCCCATAGTTCAAAGTAGGCATGAGGGATACGTTAAAGCTTCCAAGCTTGGGAAGGTCAAGCGCATGATTCCACCCCGCCGCTCCGGACGCGGCTTGCGCCTATGGCGTGAAAAACACGTCGGCGTGCAAGAATGAGGCCACCGGCCTTCTCCGCATCCGTCAATCCACGTCGGCATCGCCCGTCGCGTCGATCACCATGTCCGCGTGCATGCGGTCATTGATGGCGCGGTAGGCCTCAGAGGAAGCGCTGTCACTAAGTGAAGAAATCGTGGTGTGCGCGTGGGAATGAGAATTTTCGCCGGGTTTTTTCTGCATGATGGTTCCAATGGTTTCAAGGGGATTGGACGGCGCGATACGTGCCGGCCTTCAAACGACAGCGCCAATCTATTGCCTCCAGCGGTTGTAAAGTCAACATGCCACACGAGCGCATACGAACGCCTTGACCTTCCAACGGTTGCAGTCCCTAACCTTCCGAAAAAATGCGGCAGAGACGCTTCGGAAGGGCCGAAGCCCTGCTGCACGGAAGGGGCTTGTACATGCGTCGAAAATTCAAGATTGCCATGCTGGCGGGACTCATCGCGGCGTCCGGAGCCACCGCATTCATCCCTGGGGAGGTCTCGGGAGACGAAGGTAAACGGGTAGCGCCTACCGGGCCTCAAGTGCCCGTGGCGGAGGTCATCGTTCGCACCATCGCGCCGTCGACTGATTTCACGGGATTCCTGGCGGCGCCGAAGACCGTCGAACTGCGCTCACGCGTCGGCGGGGCCGTGGACGCGGTCAGCGTTCCCGAAGGTGGCCTGGTCCGCAAGGGACAACAACTGTTCCAGATCGATCCGCGCCCGTTTCAGGTCGCGCTCGATACCGCCACGGCGCAATGGCGCCAGGCGGAAGTGCTGGCCGGCCAGGCCCAGGCCGACTTCGACCGCTCCCATCGCCTGGTGTCCACCGGCGCGGTATCGCGCAAAAGCTACGACGATGCCGTGTCGGCGCGCAACGCCCGGCAAGCCCAGGTGCAGGTGGCCAAGGCGGCCGTTGCCGCTGCGCGACTCGACCTATCCTACGCGCGGATCACCGCGCCGATCTCCGGGCGCGTCGACCGGGTGCTGGTGACCGAAGGCAATCTGGTCAGCGGCGGCGCGGCGGGCGCCGCCACGCTGCTGACCACGATCGTGTCGATCGACCCCGTGCACGTTTACTTCGACATAGACGAGGCGACCTACCTCAACACCGTAAGGCACGCCCGGCCCGATGCCGGCGGCGGCCATGCGCCGCTGCCGGTCGCCGTGGGGCTGACCACGGACAAGGGCTTTCCCTACACAGGCACGCTCGACTTCGTGGCCAACCAGATCGATCGCAGCACCGGCACCATCCGCGCCCGCGCCGTGATACCAAACCCCGATGGCCAACTGGCGCCGGGCTTGTTCGCCCGGGCCAGGCTGGCCACCGGCGACGAACGGCCCGCCATCCTGGTGGACGATCAGGCCGTTGGCACGGACCAAGGGAAAAACTATGTACTGGTCGTCGGGCAAGACAACCTGGCCCAGTACCGCGCGGTCGAGCTGGGTCAAATGAAGGAAGGGCTGCGCGTCATCAATACCGGTTTGCAACGCGGCGACAGGATTGTCATCAAGGGCCTGGTGCGCCCCGGCATGGCGGTCACGCCTCGCCCGGTGCCCATGCAGCAGACCGCCGTCCCGGGCTCGCCCCAGACGCCCACCGCGGCAGTCGCCCAGGCAGACGGCGCCGATCCGGCGGAGGCGCGCCAATGAAGTTCCCTCACTTCTTCATCGCACGGCCGATCTTCGCCATCGTCCTGTCCCTGCTCATGCTGCTGGCCGGCGCTATCGCCTTCTGGCAATTGCCGCTGAGCGAATACCCCGCCGTCACGCCGCCCACGGTGCAGGTTACGGCGAGCTACCCCGGCGCCAATCCCGAGGTGATCGCCGACACCGTCGCCGCCCCCCTTGAACAAGTGATCAATGGCGTCGAGGGAATGCTCTACATGAATTCCCAGATGGCGACCGACGGCCGGATGGTGCTCACCATTGCGTTCAAGCAGGGAACGGATCCCGACATGGCGCAGATCCAGGTGCAGAACCGGGTCTCGCGCGCCTTGCCGCGTCTGCCCGAGGAAGTGCAGCGCATCGGCGTCGTCACGCAGAAGACGTCTCCGGACGTACTGATGGTTGTGCACATCGTCTCCCCGGAAAAGCGATACGACCCGCTCTATCTGTCCAACTTCGCCATCCGGCAGGTGCGCGACGAACTCTCGCGCCTGCCCGGCGTGGGCGATGTCCTGGTTTGGGGCGCCGGCGAATACTCCATGCGCGTCTGGCTGGATCCTTCCAAGGTCGCCACGCGCGGGTTGACGGCCAGCGATGTCGTCGCGGCCCTCCGGGAACAGAACGTGCAGGTCGCCGCGGGATCCGTGGGGCAGCAGCCGGATACGTCGGCCGCGTTCCAAGTGACCGTCAATACCCTCGGACGCCTGGCCAGCGTGGAACAGTTCGGCGAAATCGTCGTGAAGACGGGCGCCGATGGCCAGGTCACCCGCCTTCGCGACGTCGCCCGCGTGTCCCTGGGCGCCGATGCCTATACCCTGCGCAGCCTGATCGATGGCGAGTCGGCGCCTGCCCTGCAGATCATCCAGAGCCCTGGCGCCAACGCCATCGACGTATCCAATGCCGTCCGCGCCAAGATGCAGGACCTTCAACGGGGCTTCCCGCAGGACATCGCGTACCGGATCGCCTATGACCCCACGGTCTTCGTGCGCGCCTCGCTGCAATCCGTGGCCGTCACGCTGCTGGAGGCCATCGCCCTGGTCGTCATCGTGGTGGTGCTCTTCCTGCAGACCTGGCGCGCCTCGATCATTCCGCTGGTGGCCGTGCCGGTGTCGCTGGTGGGCACCTTCGCCGTGATGCACATGTTCGGCTTCTCGCTGAACACGCTGTCCCTGTTCGGCCTCGTGCTATCGATAGGCATCGTGGTGGACGACGCCATCGTGGTGGTCGAGAACGTGGAACGCCATATGGCGTTGGGCGAGCCCCCCAGGGAGGCCGCCCGGAAAGCCATGGACGAGGTGACCGGGCCGATTCTGGCCATTACGTCAGTGCTGGCGGCGGTGTTCATCCCCTCGGCGTTCCTCTCGGGCCTGCAAGGCGAGTTCTATCGCCAGTTCGCCCTGACCATCGCCATCTCGACCGTCCTGTCGGCCATCAATTCGCTCACGCTGTCCCCGGCGCTCGCCGCCATCCTGCTCAAACCCCATCACGAGGCGGCCAAATCCGATTGGCTCACGCGCCTGATGGGAAGCATGCTCGGCGGGTTCTTCCGGCGCTTCAATCGCTTCTTCGACAAGGCTTCGAACGGCTACGTCGGCGCCGTGCGCCGAGCGGTGCGCGGCAGCGCCATCGTATTGCTGCTGTATGCCGGCTTCGTGGGCCTGACCTGGCTGGGCTTCAATCAGGTGCCCAATGGATTCGTGCCGGCCCAGGACAAGTACTTCCTGGTGGGCATCGCCCAGTTGCCGAGCGGCACTTCGCTCGACCGCACGGAGGCCGTCGTCAAGGAGATGTCACGGATCGCGCTGGCCGAGCCCGGGGTGGAAAGCGTCGTGGCCTTCCCGGGACTCTCAGTGAATGGCCCGGTGAATGTGCCGAACTCGGCACTGATGTTCGCCATGCTCAAACCGTTCGACGAGCGCAGGGATCCCTCGCTGACGGCCAACGCCATCGCGGGAAAACTGATGGGCAAGTTCAGCCAGATCCCGGACGGCTTCGTCGGTATCTTCCCGCCGCCGCCCGTGCCGGGACTGGGCGCCATGGGCGGCTTCAAGCTGCAGATAGAGGACCGGGCCGGACTGGGCTTCGAAGCGTTGGCGCAGGCGCAGAGCGAAATCATGGGCAAGGCCATGCAGGTTCCCGAGCTGGCGAACATGCTTGCCAGCTTCCAGACCAACGCCCCGCAATTGGGGGTCGACGTCGACCGCGTGAAGGCCAAGTCCTTGGGCGTGTCGCTGACCGACGTGTTCGAGACGCTGCAAATCAACCTGGGGTCGCTCTACGTCAACGACTTCAATCGCTTCGGGCGCACCTATCGGGTCATGGCCCAGGCTGACGCGCCGTTTCGCATGCAAGCCGAGGACATCGGCCTGCTCAAAGTGCGCAACGCGGCCGGCGACATGATTCCGCTCAGCGCATTCGTGACCATTACGCGCGGATCAGGCCCCGACCGTATCGTCCACTACAACGGCTTTCCCTCCGCAGACATCAGTGGAGGTCCCGCGCCGGGCTATTCATCGGGCCAAGCCACGGACGCGATCGAGAAGATCGTTCGCGAGACATTGCCGGAGGGGATGACGCACGAGTGGACGGACCTGGTCTTCCAGGAAAAGCAGGCCGGCAATTCGGCGCTGTACATCTTTCCGCTTGCGGTGCTTCTGGCCTTCCTGATCCTGGCGGCCCAATACAACAGCTGGTCGCTGCCGTTCTCGGTGCTGCTGATTGCCCCAATGGCGCTGCTTTCGGCAATCGCCGGCGTCTGGGTTTCCGGTGGCGATAACAACATCTTCACGCAAATCGGCTTCGTTGTGCTGGTCGGCCTGGCAGCCAAGAACGCGATCTTGATCGTCGAATTCGCCCGCGCCAAGGAAATCGAAGGCGCTGACCCGCTGGCGGCAGTGCTGGAAGCGGCGCGTTTGCGCCTGCGCCCCATCCTGATGACCTCGTTCGCCTTCATCGCCGGCGTGGTGCCGCTGGTGCTGGCCACCGGCGCCGGCGCCGAGATGCGCCATGCCATGGGCATCGCGGTGTTCGCCGGCATGCTGGGCGTGACGCTGTTCGGCCTGCTGCTGACGCCTGTGTTCTATGTCGTCGTGCGCAAGCTCGCCCTGCGTCGCGCCGCCCCTGAAACCCGCCCCGGCGCAAGCGACCAGCACGCCTGACGGCTAGGAAAATACTGGACATGAAGACATTTTTCGCACGCTCCCGCCAAGCGCAGCCGCTGGCGCCGCTCGCCCTCGCGGCCGCCCTGGCCGGATGCTCACTGGCGCCGACGCATGAGCGCCCTGCGGCGCCGATCGAAGCCGCCTATCCATCGGGCGCCGCCTATGGGCCCGCCGCCACCGCAGCCCCCGGCGAAGCGGCCGCCGCCGACATCGGGTGGCGGGATTTCTTCCGTGACCCGATGTTGCTGCAATTGATCGACATCGCATTGAGCAACAACCAGGATCTGCGCAAAGCCGCGCTCAACGTCGAAGCGGCCCAGGCGATGTACCGCATCCAGCGCGCCGAGATGCTGCCGAACCTGGGCGTTGCCGCCAGCGCCGCGGCCGAGCGCGTGCCGGCCGACCTTGACGCCACGGGCGCTTCCCGTATCGCCCGGCGCTACGAGGTGGCAGGCGTGACGGCCGCCTGGGAGGTGGACCTCTGGGGCCGCATCCGCAGCCTCAGCGACCAGGCCCTGGCCTCGTATCTGGCGCTGGCCGAAATCCGCATCGCCACGCAGATGAGCCTGGTGTCCGAAGTCGCCAATGCGTACCTCACGCTACGCGCCGACCAGGAGTTGCTGCGCCTGACGGACGACACCCTGGCCACGCAGAAGCGTTCGTACGAACTGACCGCCCGGCTTGTGGAAGCCGGCCACTCCACGCAGCTCGACCTGCGCCTTGCGGAGATCACGCTACGCAATGCCGAGACCCATCATGCGGCGTACACGCGGCAGGCGGCCAAGGACCGCAACGCCCTCGTGCTGCTGACGGGCCAGCCGCTGACGCCTGAGCTGTCGCGGCTGCTGGACGAGGCCACCACCCTGCCCGACGACATCGTCCCGACCGACCTGCCGAGCGGATTGCCGTCGGAACTGCTTGCGCGCCGCCCCGACATTCGCGCGGCCGAGCAGACCTTGCGCGGCGCGAACGCCAATATCGGCGCCGCGCGCGCCGCTTTCTTCCCGACAATCAGCCTGACTGGGTCGGCGGGGACGGCCAGCGCGTCATTGGACGGGCTCTTCGGGGCCGGCTCGGGATCCTGGAGCTTCTTGCCCCGGATCACCGTGCCCATCTTCCGAGGCGGCGCATTGGAGGCCAATCTGGACGTGGCGCACGTACAAAAGCGCATCGAGATCGCCAACTATGAAAAGACCGTCCAGGAAGCCTTCCGCGACGTGGCCGACGGGCTGGCGGGCAAACGCACGCTCGACCGCCAGATTCGCGCTGAGCTGCTATCGGTGGCGGCCAGCCGCAGCGCCTACGAACTGGCCGAGCAGCGCTTCAAGGAAGGCGAAGACGACTACCTCACCCTGCTCGACGCCCACCGCATGTTGTATGGCACGCAGCAGGTTCTGGTGCGGACGCGCCTGGCACGGTTGAACAACCTTATCGATCTGTACAAGGCGCTGGGGGGAGGCTGGACGGAACGCACGGTGCAATAAGAGGCCGGCAACGGCCCATCAGGTGGAGGCAACTACGACATGCCCTGCTTCCACCGCCGCAACTTCGACAGTGCGTCAGCGTAGGCCATGCATGTGAAGCACTGGATCTTTCCGCCCAGGGTCTTGATCGCTCCAAGCGAGGGGTCGAAGAGCGACGATTCCGAATGACGCGCCACGCTATCGACAATCCGAGCCTGTCCGACCGTTGTCAGCGCTTCCAATTCGTGAAGACTGCTGGCGGCGAAGCGACGTTGGAATGACGACGACAGGCGATCGACCCTGCTCAACATGGCGTCCGCCCGGTAGTAGGAGGCAAATGGCCCCGACGACAGGTCGTTGGCGAACTGCAGGATCATCGTGTTCCAAAGGATCACGTCGATCAGCACCATCGCTGCGTCGGCGTGCAGGCCATGGTCCTGCCACAGGCAGACTGTCCGGCGAAAATGGCTAGCCGGAATGGTGGCGATTTCCACGCGAAACCGCCGGTGCCTGGCGTGAATATTGTGAAGGAGCTCTTGCCTTGAAGCAGCGGGTTTCATCGAGGTCGCCGTACCCATTCGTCGCAGGATTATTCACCAGCGCGCCTATCAGCGCTACGCCTGGTCCACGGCGGGAATCCTGGGGGCTGCCATCGTTGGAGTGTCAAGGATCCGGAAGCGCCATTCGACGATATACTTTCCGCCTGCGAAGTGGCGGTCTTCTGGCCGCACCCAGGCACGGTAAGCCTTCACGCCGCCGGACACTGACTTCATGCCGTTTCGAGAGATTGGGAATATGGTACGCAAGTGCAAGGCGCTGGCGAATGTGAAAGCGAAAGCCGGCCTGGCCGCCGCATTGGCCGTTGCAGGCTTATTGAGCGGATGTTCCGTGTCCTCCGGGCTGTGCGACGCTTTCGGGCCCAGCAAGCATGCATCACTGGAGATTCCCCAAGACGCCTCGGTAGAAGAGGTTTTCGCATGCATCGATCAGGAGATCACTGCAGACGCCGATCCCCGCTCCCTTTTTGAAAAGGGCTACGCGGTCCGGGATCCTGACGCGGGCGTGCTCGAGACCAAGCACTACAGCACGCCCAACGTCTCCGGTTTTCACCTGAGGGCGGAGGTGTCGAAGAAGACATTCCGGCTGGATCTCTCGTTGCGAGGCGCGGGCGCCTACTGCACGGATCTCGGCGTCGACAACGAAATGTCCAAGCTGAAGGCAGGCGTGTCCCGTTGCCTTCAGCCTTGAGGATGACGCCAGACCTTCAGAGGCAGCGCTCCGTCGGCAACGCGTAGCCGATCGTAATGGCGTTGACGGGAACGTCCTTGAAGGCGGCCGTGGCAACGCTGTCGAAGCGGGTCTCGCAGTTGAACTTCCTGTTGAGCACGTAATCCTGACCTGCGGCTTTCTTCATCTGCGCCTCCCACTGGTCTGCGGCGTCGAGCGCCTTGTCGCCCGCCAGCACCATCTCCATCAAGACCTCCATGCCGCCCGCCGAACGCGGCGCCACGTAGAGCGCATAGGCCGAAGGATCCACGGCATTGCCGCATTCCGACAGGCAGCTTGCCGTGTAGCGCAGGCCGCCGCCGAACGCGCCGGGCGTGACGGGTTGCCCGGCCTTGGGCGCATCCTCGCCGATGAAGCTCTGCAAGTCGGCCTCGCAGCCGTTGGCCAGCTCCATCCGCAGCGCCGACACCTTGCCATTGCCGATCGTGGCCGTGATCTGGCATTGCTGGACGCGGAACACATGGTCGTTGCCGTTGGATTCGCGCGGCACGCCGGCAATCGATTCGAAATAGCGCTGATTCGTGCCCAGCATGTCGGCGTTGAAGACTTCCTTCACCGTCGCAGCCTGCGAAGCGCCCGCGCCGACCATCAGGACACCCAGGGTCAAGGCCTTGAATTTCATACGAAGTGACACTCCATTGTTAGTTTGCTTATGCGTCCCGCGCACTGCGCCGATCGGCGGCAATTCCCAGGCGTGAAAATTCTACCGCGGACCGGCATTGTTGCCATTGCGGCAACACCATGGTCCCTTGGCCGGGGCTTCTGCCGATCTCCGTGCGGACCTACGATTTGGGCGTTGTCCAAGCATGCGCCACGCCCGGTTCCCACCGCGGGACACGCTCACCCACATCGAGGAAGTCACCATGAGTCAACGTCTGAACGCCTTTGCCCAATCGCCCGAGCTTTTCAAGAAATTCGTCGAATTCGGCATGCTCTTGAGGTCCGGCGCGATCGAGCAGCCGATCCTGGATCTGATCGAGATCCGCGCCTCGCAAATCAACGGCTGCGGGTTTTGCCTGGACATGCACGTGAAGGAAGCCAAGATCCACGGCGAACGCGAACTGCGCCTGCATCACGTCGCGATCTGGCGCGAATCCACCGAGTTCTCGCCGCGCGAACGCGCCTGCCTGGCCTGGACCGAAGCCCTGACCACGCTGGGCGCGCACGGGGTGCCCGACGAAACCTATGAGCGCGTACGGGCTGAACTGTCCGAAAAGGAAATCTCGGACCTCAGCTTCGCCGTCATGGCGATCAATGGCTGGAACCGCCTGAATCTGGGATTACTGACCGGGTCCGCCGCTTGACGGCAGCGTTCTGTCGGAAATTCGTAGCCGATCGTGACGGCGTTGACCGGCACGGGCTTGGAAATTGACCTTCTTACCCGCCATTGGTACATATAGACGCGCAACTGCACTTGGTTCCTGACTATTCTCACTGGAGGATTTTTATGAGCAAGCGAATTGTTGTCGTAGGTGGCGGGGTTGGCGGCACCATGCTGGCCAACCAGCTGGTCTCCAAGCTATACCCCGAGGTGTCGCGAGGCGAGGTCAGCGTCACGTTGTTGTCGGACTCCCCTGACCATTACTACAAGCCCGCCTTCATGTATGTGGCCTTCAATCTCTTCTTCCAGGAAGAGTTGAAGCGCCCGGAGCGTTCCCTGCTGCGCCCCGAGATCCAATTCCACGTCGATAAAGTCACGCGGTTTGAATTCAACAGCCAGGAATTGCTGACGCAACAGGGCAAGCGCTACGGCTATGACTACCTGGTCATCGCCACGGGCTGCATCCCCGCGCCCGAGCGCATAGAAGGCCTGAAAGAAGCCGGCGATCATTTCTACCAGTACGCGCCGGCGCGCCAGTTGGCCAACCGGCTGTCCAAGATCGAAAAAGGCCGGATCTTCGTCAGCGTCACCTTCCCGAAGACGCCGAACGTCCCCCACCAATGCGGCATCGCGCCGATTGAAACCACCCTGATGCTGGACGACTACTTGCGCCGTCGCGGCGTGCGCGACAAAGTCGAAATCGTCTACACCTACCCCACCACATCGCAACTCTTGCGCAACTGCCTGTTCCTGCAACAGCCCACTTGCGAAGTGCTGCCCGCCATCTTCGAGCAACGCGGCATCAAGTTCCAGCGGGGTTTCACGCTGGCACGCGTGGACCCGGAGGCACGCGTCGCGTATTCCGCGGAAGGCGGCGAGCAGCCGTTCGACATCCTGATGGCGACGCCACCCATACGCGCCGTCGACGCCGTGCTGGAGTCCGGCGTATCCCAGGCGGAGGACAACGAAGGCTGGCTGCCGACAGACCACGAGACGATGCAGGTCTACGGGTTGCAGAATGTCTACGTCATCGGCGATACGGTGGACCTGCCGGTCAGCAAGGCGGGCGGCTCTTGCCATAACCAGGCGCCCGTCATCGCCAACAACATCGCGGGCGAAATCCGCCTGGGCTACCCATGCAGCGCCTACGAAGGCCGTGTGCAGGCCGTTGCCCAGATGGGTCTGAACGCGGGCATGCCCCTCTGGTACGACTACACCCATGACGTGCAGCCCACCCCTCCCACCAAACTGGGCGGGCTGCTTCGGCATGGATTCAACCGAGGGCTGTACTGGGCGGTCGCAAGGGGAATGCTATGAACATGAATACCCATGATGAAACGCTGCAGGCGCTGGCCGGCAAGCTGCGTCCGCTTGTCGACAGCCAACGGCTGGACAACATCGTCGACCTGATCTCGCTGACTTCCGACCTGGTGGACCTGCTGGACCAGCCCATGGTGGAAAAACTGGGACTGCTGTCCGAGCAAGCGGCGGGCGCCGCATGGACGGCCGCCAACAGCGTGCGCGCCGCCCATGCGCAAACGCTGGCAGAAACGCATCCCCCCAGCCTGATGGGTTTGCTGGCGCTGCTGCGTGACGAGGACACGCGACGCGGGTTGGCGCTGGTGCTGCGCTCGCTGCAAAGCGTGGGGCGGCAGATGGGCGCGCAGCGGGCGGATTACGCCAACCCCTGACGTAGCGCACGACTGACGAAAAAAAGCCCGGCATTGCTGCCGGGCTTTTTCATGCTGCCACCGCTTACTGCAAGGTTCGGGTGAAGACGAATTCGCCGTCCTGCCAATCCACCGGCACGACGTCGCGCGGGCCGAACTTGCCTTCCAGGATCAGGCGGGCGACCGGGTTCTCGATCTGCTGCTGGATCGCGCGCTTCAAGGGGCGCGCGCCGAACACCGGATCGAAACCGGAACGGGCCAGTTCCGCCAAGGCGGCCTCGGTGACTTCCAGCCGCATTTCTTGCTTCTCCAACCGGGCGCCAAGGCGGCGCAGCTGGATGCGAGCGATGGACTCGATGTGCTGAGCCTCCAGTCCGTGGAACACGACCACTTCGTCGATGCGGTTCAGGAATTCAGGCCGCAGGGTCTGCTTGAGCTCGCCCCACACCACTTCCTTGATCACGTCGTACGGCTGGCCGGCCAGGCTCTGGATGTGATGCGAACCCAGGTTCGACGTCATCACGATCACCGTGTTGCGGAAGTCCACCGTGCGGCCCTGGCCATCGGTCAGGCGGCCGTCGTCCAACACTTGCAGCAGCACGTTGAACACGTCCGGATGGGCCTTTTCCACTTCATCCAGCAGGATCACGCTGTACGGCTTGCGGCGCACGGCCTCGGTCAGGTAGCCGCCCTCTTCGTAGCCCACGTATCCCGGGGGCGCGCCGATCAGCCGCGCCACCGAATGCTTCTCCATGAATTCGCTCATATCGATGCGGATCAGATGCTCTTCGGAGTCGAACATGAATTCGGCCAACGCACGCGTCAACTCGGTCTTGCCCACGCCGGTCGGCCCCAGGAACAGGAACGAACCATAAGGCCGCGCGGGGTCGGCCAGGCCTGCACGCGAACGCCGGATGGCGTCCGAGACCAGGCGCACGGCTTCGTCCTGGCCCACCACGCGCTTGTGCAGGAATTCCTCCATGTGCAGCAGCTTCTCGCGTTCGCCCTGCATCATCTTGGATACCGGAATACCCGTCGCGCGCGACACGACTTCGGCGATTTCCTCGGCGCCGACGCGGGTGCGCAGCAGGCGCGGTCGCGTTTCGTCGCCCTCGGCGTTTTCAGCGGCCTGCGCGGCGCCGATTTCGGCGGCCTTCAGACGCGACTCCAGGTCGGGCAGCTTGCCGTATTGCAGTTCGGCCAACTTGTCGAACTGGCCCTTGCGCTGCAGCTCGGCCATTTCGGCGCGCACGCTGTCGATCTCTTCCTTGATGGCCTGCGTGCCTTGCACCGCGGCTTTCTCGGCCTTCCAGATTTCTTCGAAGTCGTTGTACTCGCGCTGCAGCTTTTCCAGTTCGTCTTCAATGACGCCCAGGCGGCGCTTGGACGCGTCGTCGGTTTCCTTCTTGACGGCCTCGCGTTCGATCTTCAGCTGGATGATGCGGCGGTCCAGCTTGTCCATCACTTCCGGCTTGGAATCGATTTCCATGCGGATGCGCGCGCCGGCCTCGTCGATCAGGTCGATGGCCTTGTCGGGCAGGAAGCGGTCGGTGATGTAGCGGTGCGAGAGCTCGGCCGCGGCGACGATGGCCGGGTCCGTGATTTCGACGCCGTGGTGGATCTCATAGCGTTCCTGCAAGCCGCGCAGGATGGCGATGGTGGATTCCACATCGGGTTCGTTGACCAGCACCTTCTGGAAGCGCCGCTCCAGCGCCGCGTCCTTTTCGATGTATTTGCGGTATTCGTCCAGCGTGGTCGCGCCGATGCAATGCAGCTCGCCGCGCGCCAGCGCCGGCTTGAGCATGTTGCCCGCGTCCATCGCGCCTTCGGCCTTGCCCGCGCCGACCATGGTGTGCAGCTCGTCGATGAAGACGATGTTGCTGCCGTCGTCCTGGCCCAGCTCTTTCAGCACGGCCTTCAGGCGTTCTTCGAATTCGCCGCGGAACTTGGCGCCCGCCAGCAACGCGGCCAGGTCCAGCGACAACACGCGCTTGCCGCGCAGGCTCTCGGGCACTTCGTCGTTGACGATGCGCTGCGCCAGGCCTTCGACGATGGCGGTCTTGCCCACGCCGGGTTCGCCGATCAGGACGGGGTTGTTCTTCGTGCGGCGCTGCAGGATCTGGATGGTGCGGCGGATTTCGTCGTCGCGCCCGATCACCGGATCCAGCTTGCCCTGACGGGCGCGCTCGGTCAGGTCCATGGTGTACTTGGACAGGGCTTCGCGGTTGGATTCGCCTTCGGCGCCAGACACGTTTTCACCGCCGCGCACGGCATCGATCGCAGCTTCGAGGGCTTTTTTCTGCAGGCCCGCTTCACGCAGGATGCGGCCGGCCTCGCCCTTGTCGTCGGCCAGCGCCAGCAGGAACAGTTCGCTGGCGATGTAGGTGTCGCCGCGGCGGGCGGCTTCCTTGTCGGTGCGGGTCAGCACCGCGTTCAAGTCGCGGCCGACCTGCACGTTGTCGTCGCCCTGCACTTGCGGCAGCGACTTCATCGCGCTTTCCAACGCGGGTTGCAGACGGTTGACCGACACACCGGCGCGCGCCAGCAGGCTGCCCGCGCCGCTGTCCGAATCGGACAACAAGGCGGAGAGCACATGGACGGGCTCGATGTAGGGGTGGTCGTTGCGGGCGGCCAGACTTTGGGCGTCGGCCAGGGCTTGCTGGAACTTGGTAGTCAGTTTGTCGAATCGCATAATGGTCGTTTGGCTGGTTGGGGAGCCTGACCGATACGTGCCGGCTGGCTCGATATCCTGAATATGCGGCCGGATGAGAAAATTTCAACACCGTCCGGCCACTTGTTTTGCTACGACGCGCAGCAACAATCCGACCTATGAGCATATACGTTTTTGTCTACGGCACCCTACGCGCCGGCGAAATCAATGACCTGGCGCAAGCCGCCGCCAAGCGGGGCCTGCCTGCGGCACGGTGGGTGGGCGCGGCGTCCGTGCCCGGCATGCTGGTGGACTTCGGCGACTGGCCGGGGCTGATCCCCGTGGCGGACGGCCGCCGCGTGCGCGGCGAGGTCTACAAGGTGCAGCCGGCGCTCATCGCGCTGATGGACGAGATCGAGGAATACGTGCCCGGCCAGCCCTGCTGCTTCGTGCGCCGCGAAGTCGCCGCACGCCTGGATGTGGCGCCGAAAAGCAGCCCGGACATCCCCTGCCAGTACTACCCGATCGACCCGGCGTTGCGGGGCGCCGCCATCGACATCGCCGGCGAGGACTGGATCGCCCACCGGCACGGCCGGACAAGGCGCGGCGCCCCGTAAGACGCCCGTAGTAACAACGGACTACAATAGGCACTGTTTTCACGCTTTACCCCCGTTTCGCGCTCTTGGCGCGCAGCGGGCACTATAGAGGTCATCGTATGCAAAAACGGGTTCCCGTTGCCCCTGATGGCGCCCACTGTTCCACATGCATGTTGGGACACGTGTGCGTGCCCGTTGGAATGGCCGCCGCCGAAGTGGAAAAACTGGACGAGCTGGTGAAAGAACGCGTCCGCCTGGAAAAGGGCAAGACGCTGTATTCGCTCGATCACCCGCTTGACGCCGTGTACAGCGTGCGTTTCGGCAGCATCAAGACCCAGTTGGAAGACGCGACCGGCCAGATCCAGGTCACGGGCTTTCACCTGCCCGGCGAAATCGTCGGTATGGACGGCATGCTGGACGGCAAGCACGTGTCGGCCGCCGTCGCGCTGGAAGACTCGGAAGTCTGTGTCATCCGCTTGGCCGACGTCGACCGCGTGGCCACTCACCTGCCGTCGCTGCAGCAGCAGTTCCGGCGCCTGATGAGCCGCGAAATCACGCGTTCGCACCAGATGCTGGCGTCGCTGGGTTCCATGCGCTCCGAACAGCGCCTGGCAGCCTTCCTGCTGAACCTGTCGCAGCGTTATGCCTCGCTGGGGTATTCGTCGACCGAGTTCGTGCTGCGCATGAGCCGCGAGGAAATCGGCAACTACCTGGGGCTGACGCTGGAAACAGTCAGCCGGCTGTTCTCGCGTTTCGCGCGCGAAGGCCTGATCAAGATCAACCAGCGCGAAGTCCGCATCCTGGACCTGCCCGCGCTCAAGCAGCTGCTGGGCCTGGAAACCTGCTGACGCCTCGCCGCGCCATGCGCCGCGCCCCCGCCCCTTGCGTGCCCGATCAACCGCCGCCCGTCCGCGCACGCCGGTTTTCCGGGCGTCGTCTGGGCGCCGCGCTGGCCCTGGCCGGCACGCTTGTCCCTTGGGTCCTGCACGCCCAAACGCCACTGCCCGACCCCTACGACTACGACGAGACCGTGCCCGCGCCAAAGCGCGCGACGCCGCTACGCTGGCAGACCGTGGAACTGGGCAAGCCCGGCCATCGGTACAAAATGCCGGTCTATGCTAACCGCGACCTGGCCCGGGACGACCTGCGCGATATCAAGCAGGTGCTGATCGTCATCCATGGCGTGAAGCGCGACGCCGACCGCTACTACGACACGGCCGCCGGCTTGCTGGCACACAACCCGGACCGGGCACGCGACACGCTGATCCTGGCGCCCCGCTATCCCGGGTCCATCGATTCCGGTTTCAGCGGCATGGCCGCATGGCGCAAAGCCAGCTGGGAAGAAGGCGAAGAGAGCATCCAGGCTGCGGGACGGCCGGTCCCGGTCACCTCGTTCCAGGTGCTGGACGACCTGTTGCGCAGCCTGGACGACCGCAAGCGCCTGCCAGCCCTGGCCAGCATCGTGCTGGCCGGCCACTCCGCCGGCGGGCAACTGGTGCAGCGCTATGCCGTGCTGAACAACGTCGACGGCCCGCTGCGCCGCGACGGGCTGGCGTTGCGCTACGTAGTGGCGAACCCCTCGTCCTACCTGTACCTGACGAACGAGCGGCCTCGCGCCGACGGCAAGGGTTACGCGCCTTACGAGCGCGGCATCTGCCCCACCTACAACCAGTACAAGTACGGCACGGACAAGCTGCCGCCCTATGCGCGGGAAACCGACGATACGCGGCTGTTCGTCCGCTATGCCGCCCGCGACGTGACCTACCTGCTGGGCGGGGCGGACAACAACCCCGAACACCGCCTGCTGGACAAGACCTGCGGCGCCGAGGCGCAGGGCGCCACGCGCCTGGCCCGCGGCACCGCCTACGTGCAGTACGAGTACGAACTGGCGGCCCGCGGCCCCAAGCCCGTGCCGCTGCACCGCAACAGCTTCGAGGTCGGTGGCGTCGGGCACGACAACAAGGGCATGTTCGGCTCCGTGTGCGGCGCCCAGGCCTTGTTGGGCAACGATGCCCAGGCGGGCGACCGGGCCGCCGCTTGCGACATCATCAAGCCGCGCGCGAAGTAGCGCCGCCGTCGCGTCCAGGCGGCACGCCGGCGTGCCGCCCATCCTGACAAATTCCTGAATAAAAACTGTTTGCAAGTGCGTGCATTTCCGCGTGGGCAGGCGCAAGATACCGCGATGCGTGTTCCATTTCGCGGCTGGCCTTGCGATCTTGACGGGCGAGGACAAGGCGCGGTCGCGTGTCCGGCGACTCCCGACAAGCTCACCCTGAGAACAGTCATGACGCAACCGTATCTTGCCCTGCCTGACGCCAAGCGCCGCATCAAGGCCATCTTCGTCGGCTCCATGGGCAACCTGGTCGAGTGGTACGACTTCTACGCCTATACCGCCTTCGCCCTGTACTTCGCCCCCGCCTTCTTTCCCTCGCATGACCCCGTCGTCCAGCAATTGAATGCCGCCACCCTGTTTGCGGCCGGCTTCATCGTGCGCCCGCTGGGCGGTTGGCTGTTCGGCCATATCGCCGACCGGCACGGGCGGCGGATATCGCTGATGGTGTCGGTGGTGATGATGTGCGTGGGGTCGCTGATCATCGCCGTGACGCCCACCTACGCGACCATCGGCTTCGCCGCGCCCGCACTGCTGGCGCTGGCCCGCGTGATCGAAGGCCTGAGCCTGGGCGGCGAGTACGGCGCCAGCGCCACCTACCTGACCGAGATCTCGGACCCCGAACACCGCGGTTTCTATTCCAGCTTCCAGTACGTCACCCTGATCGGCGGCCAGCTTTGCGCCATCCTTGTCCTGCTGCTGTTGCAGAACGTGTTCCTGACGCACGAGCAACTGGTGGAATGGGGCTGGCGCATCCCCTTCGTGATCGGCGCCATGCTGGCCATCGTGACCGCGCTGATGCGGCGCGACATGCCCGAGACGGATTCGTACAAAGAAGCCCAGAAAACGAAGCCGAAGACCAGTTCGCTACGGGGCTTGATGAAGTATCCGCGCGAAGTGGCCATCGTGGTCGGGCTGACCGCCGGCGGCACCGCGGCCTTCTACACCTTCACGACCTACATGCAGACGTTCGTGCGGCAGACGTCAGGCTTCTCGGACATCACCACCACCTACATCATCGCGGCCTCGCTGATCTTCGCGCTGATCCTGCAGCCGCTGTACGGCGCGCTGTCGGACAAGATCGGGCGCAAGCCGCTGCTGATCTTCTTTGGCGTGGCGGGCGCGGCGTTGACGGTACCGATCCTGATGACCCTGTCGCACACGCGCTCGCCCTTCATCGCGTTCCTGCTGATCTGCGGCGCGTGGGTGTTCACGGCCGGCTACACGTCGATCAATGCCGTGGTGAAGGCCGAACTGTTCCCCACCAACATCCGCGCGACCGGCGTGGCCGTGCCGTATGCGGTCACCGTATCGATCTTCGGGGGCACGGCGCCGGCCATCGCCCTGTTCTTCAAGCAGCAAGGGCACGAAGAATGGTTCTACTACTACCTGGCGGGCGTGATCTTCCTGTCCCTGCTGGTGTACGCCACGATGCGCGACACCAAGCACCAGTCGGCCATGCACCGGCACGACTGACCTAGGGAAATTCCTGACGCTGCCGGCTTGACGCCGGCAGTTTTTCGGGCAGATACTTAACCTTATGGTTAACTTAAACGACAACGCGCTGGACACCCTCTTTTCCGCCCTGGCTGACGGCACCCGGCGCCGGGTGCTGGCGGACCTGGAGCGGGGCACGGCGTCGGTCAGCGAACTGGCACGCCCCCACGCGATGTCCCTTCCTGCCTTCATGAAGCATCTGCGGGTGCTGGAAGACGCCGGGCTGATCGCCCGCGCGAAAGACGGCCGCGTGGTCAGCTGCACGCTGTCGCCCGAACCGATGCGGGCCGCGTCCGACTGGCTGGCGCGCTACGAGAAATTCTGGAACGGCCAACTGGATTCGCTGGCCCGGTACCTGTACCACGACGAGGAGATCCACCCATGCCCACCCGAACCGCCTCTGGCGACACCCCCATTGAACTCCGCCTCACCCGGCGTTTCGCCGCCCCCGTCGACCGCGTCTGGCGCGCCTGGACGGACCCGCAAGCGCTGATGCGCTGGTTCGGTCCCGCCGGCACGCGGCAAGTGCTGGTGGCCGACACCGACGTGCGCGTGGGCGGCGCCTACCTGGTGGGCTTCGTCACGGAAGACGGGCAGTCGCACTACGCCAGCGGCGAGTACCACGAGGTGCAGCCCCACCGCCGCCTGGTCTTCACCTGGGCCTGGCGCGACACCCCAGAAGAAGGGTCGCTGATCACCCTTGAATTCGCTCCCGCGCAGGGCGGCACCGAACTGGCCTTCCTGCAAACCCCGTTTGTCGACCAGGCAACCCGCGACAGCCATGAAAACGGCTGGGCAGGCGCGATGGACCGGCTGGCGGACCATCTGGCAAGCGGGGCCTGACCGGCCGCTTGCCCTGCCCGGGCCCCGCGGGCCCGCCAAGCAAAGGAGTAGCACGATGCAAACCCGACATCCTGTCGTATCTCGCCCGCAATGGGACGCTGCCCGCCAGGCCCTGCTTGACCGGGAAAAGGCCATGACCCGCGCCCAGGACGCCCTCGCCCGCGACCGGCTCGACCTGCCTTGGGTACCGGTGGACAAACCCTATCAATTCCAAGGCGCAAGCGGTCCGCTGCGGCTGGCCGACCTGTTCGGCGGAAAGCGCCAACTGATTCTCTACCACTTCATGTACGGCCCGGACTGGGACGAAGGCTGCGTGGGCTGTTCGTTCCTGGCCGACCACCTGGACAGCGCCCTGACGCACTTGCGTCATCACGACGTGTCGGTGGTGGCGGTGTCGCGCGCGCCGCTGGCCAAGCTGGACGCCTTCAGGCGGCGCATGGGCTGGCGTTTCGATTGGTTCTCGTCCGAGGGCTGCGACTTCAACTTCGACTTCCACGCCTCGGTGCCGCAGGCCGATGGCAGCGTCGAAGAGCGCTCGGGCGCCAGCGCCTTCTTCCACGATCCCGACGGCGAGGTCTTCCATACCTATTCCGCCTTCGAACGCGGCGTGGAGCGCCTGGTCGGCGCGTACAACTATCTGGATTTCGCGCCCTTCGGACGTAACGAAACGGGTCCGCACTTCAATCTGGGCGACTGGGTCCGCCACCATGACCGGTACGACGACGCCCCCAAGGCGTGCCACGCTTGCGCCTAGCCGCCCGCGCGCCATGGCGGCGCTGTGGCTGACCTGCCTGGCGGCCATGGCGCTAGGGCTGTGGATCGACACGCGCATCACGCCCGCGGCGTTGCTGGCCAGCGAATGCGGCGCGCCGGGCGGGCTGTTGGACATGGCATGGCGGCACGCCACGCTGATGCCGGCCAGCAGCGCCGCGATGGCGGTGGCCGCGCTGGCGCCTTGGCCGGCGGAGCGCACGCCCGCGCCGCCGTTTGCAGAACGCCTGCTCTGCGCGCTTGCGATGACGGCCGGGATGGTGGTGGGCGCGCGGCTGGGCGTGATGGCGGCGCTTTCTCTCAGCGCGGCGCCCTTTGGCGGCATGGCGCTGGGCATGGCGGCCGGCATGGCCGTGGGGCTGCTGCCAGTCTTCGCCGTCAGCGCCGGGCGCCGGTAAGCGGCCGGGCCACGACAGGCGCGGTTTCAATCGGCGCCGCCAGCGGCGCCTGGATCTCCAGCGCCGACGTGGCGTGCGCCACGCAAGGCAGGATCCAGCCCTCTTCTTTCTCGTCGCGCGACAAGCCAGGCCATTCAATGCCGTAGGCCACCGAGCCCTCAAGCATCAGGCACATGCAGGCGCGGCACGTGCCGTTGCGGCAAGAACTGGGCAGCTTGAGGCCTGCGGCCTGCGCCGCAAGCAAAACGGGAGTGCCCGCGTCGGCGTCGAAACGCAGGCCGGCGGGTTGGACCAGGACCGGAAACGCGGGCATGTCAGCCGGCGTTGTCCTGCCAGTCCAGCTGCCAGGCGCCGGACAGCACGTTCTGCATCCACAGCACGCAGGTCAGCGTCTTGGCGTCGGTGACTTCGCCTTTGCTGCACGCCGCCAGCAATTCGGCGGGGTCGGCGCTGATCACGTCCAGGAACTCGTCCTGGTCCAGCTGGCGCGGGCCGGCGCGCAAGCCGCGGGCGAAGAAAATGTGGATGATCTCGGTGGAATAGGCGATGGCCAGATGCAAGGCGCCCGCGTGCGCCCATTGGTCGGCCGTATAGCCGGTTTCTTCCAGCAATTCGCGCTTGCCGCAGACCAGCGGGTCTTCGCCCGGGTCCAGCTTGCCGGCGGGAAACTCGGTCATGACGCGCCCGATCGGGTAGCGGAACTGGCGTTCCAGCAAGACGCGCCCGTCATCCAGCAAGGGGATCACCACCACCGCGCCAGGATGCACGACGTATTCGCGCGTGGCCGTATTGCCGTTGGGCAGGCTGACGGTGTCGCGGCGAATCTTCAGGAAACTGCCTTCATAAGGCGCTTCGCTGGTCACCAGCGTTTCAACAAGATGGGTATCGGTCGGACGGGTCATGAGGGCGCGTGGGGATCTCTGGGGCTCTTGGGACAGGCAGGCGCCGGAGCGCCTTCGGCAAGCAGAGCAGCTTACCACCGCCGTCCGCGCGCCCCGTCCTTCGTCGCCTTGCCTCAGCCTACCGGGCGACCCGGATGACGACCTTGCCGAAATGGCCGCCGGATGCCAGGTGTTCAAAAGCGGCGGGGGCTTCGTCGAAGCCGAAGACCCGGTCGATGACCGGCACGATGCCCGCCACCTCCACAAAGCGCGCCACGTCCTCCAGCATTTTGCGGCTGCCCACGAAAATGCCTTGCAGGCGCTTGCTGCCGGCGATCAGCGCCAAGGGCGCCACGGGCACGGCCGCGAACCCGCTGACGCCGCCGATCACCGCGACGGTCCCGCCCATGCGCGCCGCCGTCACGGAGCGCGCCAGCGTGCCTTCACCGCCCACTTCCAGCACCACATGCGCGCCCTCGCCGCCGGTCAGGCGCAAGACTTCGTCCTGCCATTCCGGCGTATCGCGGTAGTTGATCAGGCCGTCGGCCCCCATGGCCCGCGCGCGCTCCAACTTGCCCGCGCCGGAGGACGTGACGATGGCGCGCAGCCCCGCCGCCTTGGCCAGTTGCAGGCCCCAGACCGACACGCCGCCCGTGCCCAGGAACAATGCCGTCTGCCCCGCTTTGGCGCCGCCCGCCACGAACAGCGCGTTCCAGGCGGTGACCGCCGCGCAAGGCAGGGTCGAGGCCTGTTCATCGCTCAACGACGGCGGCGTGGCCACCAACGCGGCTTCGGCGAAGACGCGCTCGGTGGACAGCACGCCATCCGTCGCCGCGCCCGGGGCGATGCGGGTCGAGGCCGGGGTGGCCTCGCCGTCGATCCAATCCGGGAAGAACGAGCCTATCACGCGGTCGCCCGCGGCGAAGCGCGTCACGTCCTTGCCCACCTCGATCACTTCGCCCGCGGCGTCCGAGCCCGGGATGACGGGGTCCGACGCGCCCTGCAGATAATCCCCGCGCGCCACCATCAGGTCGCGGAAGTTCAGCGACACCGCATTGATGCGCACGCGCACGTCGTGCGGCCCCAGCGCCTGGGGTTCACGGGTAATGCGTGTGAGGGATGCGATGTCTTTGCCGCTGATGACGGTGTAGGCCTGCATGGTGGACTCCTGTTCGGTTCGAGACGGGCCGCTACGGGCTGCCAGATGACAGCGCGGCCGGGTACCGATAAGATATGCGGAATTCTGTTCAACAATGTCAACCTTGATTCCTTTCAATGGTTCCCGCAAAGCGCCAATACAGGCAAGGAAGGCAGCATGGCCACATCGCTCACCCATGACAGGCTGGGCGGCGTCGAAGTCTTTGTGCAGGCCGTCGAGGCCGGCAGCTTCGCGCTGGCCGCCGGACGCTTGAACCTCACGCGTTCAGCCGTCGGCAAGTCGGTTGCGCGGCTGGAGGCGCGGCTGGGCGTCCGGCTGTTCCACCGCACCACGCGCCAGCAAAGCCTGACCGAGGACGGCCAGGCCTACTACGACCGCTGCATCCGCGCCCTGGCCGAATTGCAGCTTGGCGAAGCCGAACTCGACAGCGGGCGCCGCGAACCCCAAGGGCGGTTGCGGGTCAGCGCGCCGCTGGTGTTCGGCCGGCACTGCGTTGCCCCGGTCCTGCGCGAACTGGCCATGCGCTACCCGCAACTTCAACTGGACATCTCGTTCAACGACCGCGTGGTCGACCTGATCGAAGAAGGTTACGACCTGGGCATCCGCGTGGGCGCCCTGCCCGACAGCGCCAGCCTGGCGGCGCGCAGGCTGGGCATGCAGACCATGGGAATCGGCGCGTCTCCCGCGTATATCCGGGCGCACGGGCGCCCGACGAGCATCGACGAATTGAAGCAACACGCGGGCATCGTCTACTCGCACGGCGGGACGGAGCGGGGATGGGCAGTGAAGGATGCGGAGGGCCAGGTCATCCAGCTGCGCGTGCAGCCAAGGCTGCGGCTGGACGACCTGCAAGCCATCGCGGATGCCGCGATCGCGGGTGCCGGCATCGCCTGGCTGCCTTGCTGGATGCTGACCCACTACGTGCGCAGGGGCGAATTGGATGTGCTGATGCATGGCGACCGGATGGCCGCCCAGGAAGTGCACGCGGTCTGGCCGCAGGCGCGCTACCTGCCGTCCAAAACGCGCACCGCCATCGATGCGCTGGCGGCGCGGGTGCCCGCGATGCTGGCAGCCTGAGGGGCAGGCCGCGCAGGCGCGGTCAGTCGAACTTGCGGCGGGCGTCCAGCGCCAGGCCGGCCCCGATGCTGCCGAACAGGTCGCCTTCCACGCTGCGCGCGCCGGGCACCAGCGCCGACACGGTTTCGCGCAGGCGCGGCACACGGCTGGAGCCGCCGGTGAAGAACACCGTGTCCACATCGGCCGTGGCCACGCCGGCGTCGCGCAGCAGCGCGCCGACGGTGGTTTCGACCTTTTCGATCAAGCGGCCTACGCAGGCGTCGAACGACGGGCGCGTCACGTCGACCCCCAGCTCCGGCGCGATGCGCGACAGGTCGATGCGGGCCAACGGCGTTTCCGACAGCGCGATCTTGGCTTCTTCGACCTGCACCGCTACCCAATGGCCCGCGCGCTGCTTGACCAGGTTCAACAGCAGGTCGATCTTCTCGCGGTCGCCGGCTTCGGCGCGGATGTAGGCAAAGTGTTCCGCGGCCTTGCGCGTGTAGGCCTGGTTGATGGTGTGCCAGCAGGCCAGGTTGCCGTACTGCGTCGACGGCACGTCCTTGCCGCTGCGCAACTGGCTGCCCAGCCCCAAGAGAGGCATGACGTGTGCCAGGCTCAGTTGCTTGTCGAAATCCACCCCGCCGATATGCACGCCGCCATAGGCCAGGATGTCTTCGCGGCGGTCGGCCTTGGCGGCACGGTCCGGCCCCAGGCGGATCAGCGAGAAGTCGGACGTGCCGCCGCCGATGTCGATGACCAGCACCAGCTCTTCACGGTCGATCTGCGATTCGTAATCGAACGCGGCGGCCAGCGGCTCGAACTGGAATTCGATGTCGGTGAACCCGACGCTGCGCGCGATTTCACCCAGGGTGTCCTGAGCGGTCTGGTCGGCGGCGGAATTGTCGTCCACGAAGAAGACCGGCCGCCCCAGCACGGCGCGCGTGAAGTCGCGCCCCGCAGCCGTTTCGGCGCGCCGCTTCAATTCCGCGATGAAACGCGTCAGCAGCACGCGGAACGGGATCGAACGCCCCTGTACTTCCGTCGACCCGTCGATCAGCGAACTGCCCAGCAGGCTTTTCATCGAGCGCATCAGGCGCCCGTCGTAGCCCGCCAGGTAGTCGGAAATGGCGGCGCGGCCAAAGCTGACTTCGGCGTCTTCATCATGGAAAAAAATGGCCGACGGCAAGGTGGTCTTGCCGTCTTCCAGGGCGAGGAGCGCGCGTTGGTCGGGGCGGCTCCAGCCTACGGTGGAGTTGGACGTACCGAAGTCGACGCCGCATGCGGAGGAAATCATGGAGAATTCTGGGGCTTATAGCAAAACGGCGGACAAGTGTACTCGCTTCGCGCCGATCAAGCCGGCGCCACGCCCGCCCCGCCCCGCCGCGGCGCTGCCCTTACTGCTGACGGCGCTGCTCCAGTTCTTTCAGGCATTGCGTCACGCCAGCCTGCATCTGCGCGTTCGACACCGCGGCACGGTCCGAGACCGTACGGCAACGCTCATACTGGGCCTGGCTTTCCGCCGAATCCCGGATGACGGCGGGCGCGTCGCCCGGCGCCGGCGTGACCGTCATGCGCAAGGTGGACGGCGGCGACTGGCTGCCGTCCTTGGAAGGCAAACTGGGATATTGGTATTCCCGCGTCGTCGGCACGCCGTCCTGCGCCTGCGCGGCGCCGGCCGCGCACAAGGCGGCGAACAGGAAGGCGGAAAGGGTGTTTTTTTTCATCGCGACCTCTCTTCGATAAGCAATCGCCCTGGCGCGCAACGGCAGCGGCCCGCTCCGGGCGAATCGCCTTATCGTAGCGCCCCCCGCCAGCCGGCGGCGTGCCAAGACGCTACAGCGGCAAGCAGAGATGTTTCCCGCCGTTTCGCACGCCGGCGCTATGCCTTGGGCGCGGCGGGCCGGGATTTGCGCAACGGCGCCAGCAACGACGACAAGCCGTTGTGGTCCAGTTCATGCATCAAGGCCAGCAAGCGCCCCAGTTCACCGGAAGGAAACCCCTCGCGCGCGAACCAGGCCAGATACGGCCCGGGCAGGTCGGCGATCAGCCGCCCCTTGTACTTGCCGAAAGGCATCTCGCGGGTGACCAGCAGTTGAAGGAGTTCAGGATCCATCGAAGGGGAAGCGCCGCCTTAGCGGGGCGCGGCTGCGGTAAAGACGATGTCGGCGGCCGGCACGGCCGCGATCTTCACGCCGAAGCTGGATATCGCGGACAGCGTGGCGTTGTGGTGCGCGCGGATCTGCGCGCCCGGCGCGTGCGCCTTGTCTTGCGTGGTGTGGGCATCGGCGGCCAGCGTGACCGGCAAGCCCAGTCCTGCCGCGCGACGCACGGTGGTATCCACGCAGAACTCCGAGGCGTAGCCGCACACGACCAGTTCCGTCACGCCCGCAGCAGCCAGCGTCTGGCCCAAAGTCGTGCCCTGGAACGAATCGGGCGTTGTCTTGCGCACACGGGCGTCTTCGGGCGACGGCGTCAGGCGCGTGTCCAGCTCCCAGCCGGGCTGGCCGGGCGAAAGCGGACTACCGGGGCTTTCGTGCTGCACATAGATCACCGGCACGCCGGCCGCGTGCGCACGGCCGGTCAGGTCGTTGATGCGGCCCAGCACCTGCTCGGCGTCGGCAGGCGGTGGCGACGTTTCAAACAAGGCGCGCTGCACGTCGATCACGATCAAAGCGGTTGTCATGGCTATCCACGTTCAAAGGGTGCGGGGAAGTCTACCCTACTGCGTCCATCAGAATTCCAGCCGTCCCCGCAATTCGCCGAACGGCAGCATCACATGTTGACGATACGCAGGCCGTGCCTGCAACCGTTCATACCAGGCGCGCACGTGCGGCAGGGGTGGATGCGGGATGTCCAACTCGTAATAGCGGTACAGCGCCGTCGCGGCAGGCACATCCGCCAGGCTTAGCGCCTGCCCGTTCAGATAAGGCTGATCGGCCAGCGCCTCGTCCAGCTTGCTCAGGCAGGCATGCGTGGCGTCGAGGCTGCGCGCGATGGCGGCCGCATCGCGTTGCGCCTCGGGCGTGCGGTAGTAGCCCCAGAACACACCTGCCAGGAAGGCGGGCTGCAACATGGTCTGCGCCCAATCCATCCAGCCGTCGGCACGGACGCGCGCCGCAGGCTGGCCGGGCCAGAACGCGGGGCCGCCGTGGCGCGCCGCCAGATACCGCAGGATCGCGTGCGACTCCCAGACGGTCGCGTCTTCGTCGCGTAGCACCGGCACCTTGCCGTGCGGATTCATGCGCAGGAATTCCGGCGATTCCAACAGGCCGAACTGCCCGCCTGCGGGCACGTGCTCATAGTCCAGGCCCAACTCATCCGCCAGCCACAGCACCTTCTGCACATTGAAGGAACTGCGCCGCCCCCAGATCGTCGTCTTGCCGGCAGCGGCACTCATCGGAGGCACGCGATGCGAGGGTCGGTGTAGCGGAGTTCACCTTTTGGTTTCGTCATGATGGCTCGGTTGCGTGCGCGGGTCGGGCGGGAGATGAGGGCTAGCGTAGCGCAGATTCCCCCGCACTTTACATCCCGTTTCAGCATGCCCCGGACACTGTCCGTATCGTGGACCCGTTTTCCCACCAGGAGCTCGCCATGATGAGAACCACTCTGACCTGCACCCTGAGCCTTGCCCTGCTTGCCGGCTGCGCCCCCTTCAACGCTAACAACGCCCGCGACACGCCGGCCGACGGCCACACTGCGCGCAATGCGCTGGATTGGCCCGGCAGCTACGACGGCACCCTGCCCTGCGCCGATTGCCCCGGCATCAAGACCCGGTTGACCTTGCTGAAGGACGACCGCTACGAACGCCAGACCCAGTACCTGGACCGCGAACCGCAGCCCGAAATCGTCACCGGCACCTTCAGCTGGGAATCCGACGGCAGCACCATCCGGCTGGACGCCTCCGGCGACAGCCAGCGCTACTTCGTCGGTGAAAACCAGGTGACCATGCTGTACCGCGACGGCACGCGCCCGACCGGCCCGCTGGCTCCTCACTACGTGCTGCGGCGCGCGCAATAGGCAACGCCCCTGCCCCCACAAGGGCATCGCGCAAGCCCGGCGCTTCCGGCTATTCTTCTGGAATCGCCAGCGGCCCGCCGCGCGGCCCCCACCCCAAGGAAGCCATGAAGACCGACCACGAGCTGCTCTCCGCCTTCGCCCCCAACGGAACGCTGCGCGCGTCCATCAACCTGGGCAATCCCATCCTTGCCAACGCCGACCCCGCCACCGGTTTGCCCGGCGGCGTGTCGGTGGACCTGGCCACGGAACTGGCGCGGCGCCTGGACGTGAAACTGGAGCTGGTGGTATTCAAGTCTGCCGGCGAATCCGTCAACGCGGTGGCCGCCGAACAGGCTGACGTCGGCTTCTTCGCCATCGACCCGCTGCGTGGCGAACAGATCGCGTTCACCGCACCCTATGTGGTGATCGAAGGCGCCTATCTGGTGCGCCAGGATTCCCCCATCACCGCGATGGACCAGGTCGACAGCAAGGGCCTGCGCGTAGTGGTCGGCAAAGGCAGTGCCTATGACCTGTACCTGACCCGCGAATTGAAGCAGGCCGAGATCTTCCGCGCGCCCACGTCCCCGGCCGTCGTCGACACGTTCCTGAAAGAAAACATGGAAGTGGCCGCGGGCGTGAAGCAACAGCTGGAAGGCGACGCGCAGCGCTTGGGCGGACTGCGCCTGCTGGACGGCCACTTCATGCTGATCCGCCAGGCGATGGGCGTGCCCAAGAGCCGTGGCGACAAGGCCAGCGCCTATCTGGCCGCCTTTGTCGAAGCCATGAAGAAGTCGGGATTCGTCGCCGACGCGTTGGCGCGGCACAAGATCCAGGGCGCCGCGGTCGCGCCGCTTGAGGCTTGACGGGTCGCGCCTCCACCACGAAAAAGGGCCGGACAATCCGGCCCTTTGCTTGACGGCTGCCTCGCCTGTCTAGTGGCTGATCATCCAAGGCCTGGCGCCCGCGAATGATTTCGCCCCGTCCGGCGCGGTGCGCGTCTTGCCGGACGCGCGCCCGCCGGAACAACATCCGCAATTCATGCCGTGGCCCGACCGCGAACTGCGCGGCTCGTTCGCGCTGCGCTCATTGGCGGCGCGTGCCCGGTTCACGGCGGAAGATAACGCCGATATCGCAGGCGCCCCGCCGATGATGCGGCCAGACATCGCGCCGCATTGCGGGCAGCCCGCCGGATCGCGCCATTGCGCCAGCGGCCGCAAGGCGGCGAATTCGCCGCAATCGCCGCAGGCATAGTCGTACATGGGCATCGTCGTCTCCTAGCGGTCGCGCGACAGCGGCATGTCCACCCCGCCCTTGATGTGCTTGATCGGGCCGGACGCCGACGGCTGGATGTCGAAATCGAAGATCTCGGTCGGCAGCCAAAGCGTGGCGCAAGAGTTGGGGATATCGACCACCCCGCTGATATGCCCCTGCACCGGCGCGCAACCCAGCAGCGAATAGGCCTGTGCGCCCGAATAGCCGAACTTCTTCAGGTATTCGATGGCGTTCAGGCAAGCCTGCCGGTACGCCACGTTCACGTCCAGGTAATGCTGCTTGCCCGTCTCGTCCACCGAGATGCCTTCGAAGATCAGGTAGTCCTTGTAGGCGGGCGTGATCGGGCTGGGCTTGAAAATGGGGTTCTTGATGGCGTACTTCTCCATGCCGCCCTTGATCAGCGTCACGCGCATATGCACCCAGCCCGCCATTTCGATGGCACCGCAGAAGGTGATCTCGCCATCGCCTTGCGAGAAGTGCAGATCGCCCACGGACAGCCCGCCGCCCTTCACGTAGACCGGGAAGAAAACGCGCGCGCCGCGCGACAAATCCTTGATGTCGCAGTTGCCGCCGTGTTCGCGCGGCGGCACGGTGCGTGCGCCTTCGCCTGCGGCCTTATCGCGTTCGGCGCCTTGCAACGCGCCCATGTGCGCCGTCTTGGGCGCCGGCGGATTCGCCAGCGGCGGCACGCGGTTGGGATTGGTGTCGATCAGCGCCTGCTCGCGCCGGTTCCACGTGTCCAGCAACTTCTTGTCGGGCAGGCAGCCGATCAGGCCGGGGTGGATCAGGCCCGCGAAATTCACGCCCGGAATATGGCGCGACGAGGTGAACATGCCATGGAAATCCCAAATGGATTTCTGCGCATGCGGAAAATGTTCGGTCAGGAAACCGCCGCCGTTGTTGCGGCTGAAGAAACCGTTGAACCCCCACAGGCTGTCGGGTTTGGCGCCGATGTCCAGCAAGTCCACGACGAGCAGGTCGCCGGGTTCGGCGCCTTCCACGCCCACGGGGCCCGACAGGAAGTGCACCGTGGACAGGTCCACGTCGCGCACGTCGTCGGCGCTGTCGTCGTTCTTGATCGCGCCGCCGGTCCAGTCATAGGTTTCCAGCACGAAATCGTCGCCGGGCTTGACCCACACCGCCATCGGGATGTCGGGATGCCATCGGTTATGGATCTGCTTGTTCTCGTACGGGGACTGGTCCAGATCGACTTGGATGAGCGTATTCGCCATTCTCTTTCATCTCCAACGTAACGTGTTGATAAAACAGAACTTCAGCCGGATGCGTGTCCAATTCTCTTGCCGGATTGGATCTTCGGGATCATTGACCTGTTAGCGATGGTAGACGTGTTCAGGCGATTTGCCATACTGGTTTTCCATGCAGTGGCGACACCCGCGCCGCAACATGGGAAGGGGGTTTCGCAGCAGTTATGATGCGAACCATCTTCAGCGCAACACCAAGGTTCACCGCATGGCAGCATTGCACCGCCGGCCCCTGGCCGCCTTCCTGATCATCGCCGCATGCGCGGGCGCATCCGCGCAGGCCGCAGACGACTGCGTGGCCCGGATCGACGCCGGGCTGGCCAGCGTCAAGCGCGCGCAAGACATCCAGCGCACGCGGGAAGCGTCCAACGATCTGCAACTGAATCGCGACCTGTGCCAAGGCCGCCTGGACTTGCTGGATGCCCGCTTTGCGCTCAGCGACGATTTCGAAGCCTGCCGCCGCCAGGGCGTGGCGTTCTCGGATCAGGTCGTCAAGACGCTGACCCGCGCGTCCGACGACCTGGCTGACATGAAAGCGGCCTGGATCCGCGCCTGCGGCGCGCAGATGAAAGACTGATCAGGCCGCTGCGGCCAGTTCAGCGCTTTTCGGATAGAAGATGGCGCGGCTGGGATCGAAGCCATAGAGCTCTTCGAAATCTGCGGCGTCCGCGGCCAGCGCTAGCACCGATTCCAGAATGAAACCGGCCTTGGCGTCGGACAGCAACGCGCTGAAATTCAACCTGACAAAACCGGGCTTTTCGATCTCGCGGCCGTCGAGGATGGCCTGGCGCATCTGCTGCGACTCGGCCTCGCCGATGTCGAGCAGGCGATGGACATAAGGGCCGGCGCACGCGCAGCCGCCGCGGGCCTGGATGCCGAACCGGTCACTCAGCATGCGGGTGACCAACTGCTGGTGCACGAAGCCGCCCTTGCCGTTGCGCACGCGGAACGAGAAGATCGGCAGGCGGTTCGCCGTCAGCGAACCCAGCAGTTCCAGATGCTCCGCACCGCGCCAGGCGGCAAGCGCCTGCTGCACGAAGTGGGCGTTGCGTTGTTGCATGAAATCGGCGCCCAGCGCTTCCTTCACCAGCAGGACCAACGCCGCGCGAATATCTCCCACCACGTTGGGCGTGCCCGCTTCTTCACGGGATTCCAGGCTGGCGCTGTAATCATGGCCGGCGGGCGACACGAACTTGACGGTGCCGCCGCCCGGCCACGTCGGCGTAGTTTCGACCACGGCGTCGCGCCGCACGATCAGCACGCCGGAAGCGCCCGGGCCGCCGATGAACTTGTGCGGCGAGAACACGATGGCGTCGATCTGCGCATCGGCCGCCGGCGACATCTGGATGGACAGGTACGGCGCACCGCCTGCGTAGTCCCACAGCATTTTTGCGCCCGACCCCTTGACCAGCCGCGTGATGGCGGGGACGTCCGCGACAATGCCGGTCACGTTCGAGGCGGCCGACAACGCGCAGACAACGAGCGTGCCGCTGGGGGCTTGCAAGGCGGCGGCCAATTCGGCCAGGTCCGGTCCGCCTTCGGGGCTTTCAGGTAGTTCGATGATGTCGGCGCCGCATTCGCGCCAGGGCAGGATGTTCGAGTGGTGTTCGTACGGGCCGATGATCACGCGGACCTTGCGGCCCGCTGCGATTGCCGCGCGCACGCCGAACAGGTGCACCAGCCTGTTGATGCCCGCCGTGGCGCCAGAGCCGGCAAAAATCACCGCATGCGCATCGTTCGCGCCGCAACTCCGGCCGACAACGGCGCGCGCCTCGCGGCGCAGTCGCGTAATGAACCCGCCGCAGTAAGAAGCTTCGGTATGCGAATTGGCGTAATACGGAAGCACTTGCTCAAGGACGAAGCGCTCGACCTGCATCAGCGCGCGGCCCGACGCGACATAGTCGGCGTAGACCAGCGGTTTGACGCCGAACGGGCCTTCAATGACGGCGTCCTTGCCGATGAGCCCTTCGGCGAGCGCCGCCGCGACGTCGCCGGCTTTCAGGCTGTCTTGGAACTGCTGCAGGAGGCTGGGCTTGGCGGGGCTTGTCGCGACGGGCATATTCATGATGGTGCGGGTTCCGGTAAGTACCGAAATATCATACGATGGAACAGCATAAGGAAACATCACCGATATTTTGCGTAAATCCACCCAAAACAGATCAAATGATCGAACAAATGGAAAAAATAGATAAACTTGATCTTAGTATCATCAGCTGCCTGCAAAAAGACGGCGCGCTGTCCCAGCGCGAGCTGGCGGATCGGGTGGGTTTATCGCAGAACGCCTGCTGGCGCCGGCTGCAGCGCTTGAATGCCTGCGGCATCATCCGCGGCACGCGCGCCGAGGTCAGCCTGGTGGCGCTGGGCCTGGACTTGACGGTGTTCGTCATGATCCGCACCAGCCACCACGCCAAGGCTTGGGCCGACGGCTTCCGCCAGCACGTCGAACGCCTGCCGGAGGTCACCGAGTTCTATCGCATCGGCGGGGATTGGGATTACCTGATCAAGGTAGTCTGCCGCGGCATGGCGGGCTACGACCGCTTCTACCAGAAGCTGATCACGGATTTCGAGTTGTCGACGGTAACCGGATTCTTCGCCATGGAAGCAATCATCGAGAACCGGCCGCCAGACCTCAGAATGCTGGAGGGCTGATGCCCTCCCCCCCCATCGTGGCCTGCCTGCGTCGGATCACAAGCCAGGCCATAATGGGAACTTTCCCGAGCCCTCCGGCTCGAACTCTCAATTCATCCCCATCGCGGAGCCCCGACCGGCCATGATTCTTTAAGCCCTCCTCCTGATCCTCCTTGCCGCATCACGCGGAAAAGGCGTCTCACCGACCCGGAGAGCTTTCCATGGCCCAGTCCTCGTTCGCGCCAGCCCAGGCGCAATCTCAGCCGTCCGCGGCTACCTCTTTCATCAACCTGCACCACCTCAGCTACGCGCTGCCCGATGGCCGCGTCCTGCTGGACGCCGTCAGCCATGACTTTGCCGTGGCGCGCCACGGGTTGATCGGGCGCAACGGCACAGGCAAGTCCGTGCTGTTGCGCATACTGCAAGGCAGCCTGTCAGCGCAGTCTGGCCGTGTCGCGCGCCACGGGCGTATTGCCTACGTGGCGCAGACCCATACCCCTGAGCCCGGCGCCACGTTGGCCGAGGCGGCTGGCATAGGCGACATTCTGCTCGCCTTGTCCAACATCGAAGCCGGAAGCACCAACCCAGCGGATTTCGATTTAGCCGATGGTCATTGGCGGATTCAAGACGACTGGGCCCGAATGCTTGACGACGCGGGCCTGCCGGCCTGGGCGCCAGACCATCCCGCCCGTGCCGCAAGCGGCGGCGAATTGACCCGTGTCGCACTTGCAGGCGCCCTGCTGCAAGGTGCAGACGGTCTGCTGTTGGACGAACCCAGCAACCATTTGGATGCGCGGGCGCGCGGCTGGCTCATGGACAAAATCAGCACGTGGCGCGGCGGCCTGATTGTCGTCAGCCACGACCGCACCTTGCTGAACGCCATGCAACACATCGTCGAATTGGACCGTGGCACGCTCACCGGCCATGCCGGCAATTACAGTGCCTATCGCACCCAACGTGAGCTGCAAGCCGCTGCCGCCGACGCGGCGCTGGCGCATGCCCGCAACGAACGCGCAGCCGGCCTGCGCACGTTGCGGCAACAACACGACGCCCAACTGCAACGCAGTGCGCGTAACGCCCGCCAAGCACGCGCCTCCAACCAGGCGCCCATCCTGCTGGGCATGAAAAAGGCGAACGCCGAAGGCCATGCCGGCCGCGAACGCCTGCGTCGACAGCAGACGAGCGCTGCGCTTGACGATGCGGTAACGCAAGCCGCGTCGCGCGTGCTGGCGACACCGGGCGTGGCACTGGCGCTTCCAGAAACCGTCGTACCCAAGGGACGGCGCGTCCTGCATCTGGAAAATGCCGTACCTCCTTATCCCGCAAACGCGCAGGCATTGACGCTTAGCCTGAGCGGCCCTTTTCGCCTGGCCGTCCACGGACCGAATGGGTGCGGCAAGAGCACCCTGTTGTCGATGCTGGCTGGCGAGATCGACGCCAAACAAGGAACGTGCGACGTGCGAGTACCCACCGCAATGCTGGATCAGCGTGCCGCGGGTTTGCCGTTGGGTCGGTCGTTGTTGGCGACGCTGGAAACGCTGGGCGCATCCCTGCCAGAAGGCGAACTACGCAGCCGCCTGGCGTTGCTGGGGTTGGGCCCTGCCTTGATCGATGCCCCTGCGGAAACATTGAGTGGCGGCGAACGCGTCAAGGCTACTCTGGCTTGCGCATTGTGGCGCAAGCAGCCCGCACAATTACTGCTGCTGGATGAACCCACGAACCATCTGGATATCACGTCAGCGCAGGCGCTGGAAGAAGCGCTAAGACAGTATCCCGGTGCGATGGTGGCGGTGTCGCACGATACGGCGTTTTTAAAAGCGATTGCACCGACCCATCGCTTGATTTGGAATGATTGTGCTGGATGGGATTTGCAGGCGTGCGCAATGTAGTTGCGGCGGTCCGTCCCTTGCTCAAAGGCGTCAGGAATTTCCTCCCATCGGCAGCGGCGTCCTGTCAATTTTGAAATTCTTGCAGTTTTCGAATTTCTTGACGGCGACGGGCTTGGTGCGTACTTCCCCATCCACCACGACAAGTTCACGCACGACCGTATTCGGATGCCGATAAAGCGTCTCGTAGTCCTTTCCCGGCTCAAGCACTGCGGTAATCGCCTGGCCGAAAACCTGGCTATACATGGACATGCCAATCGAATTTGGATGGTTCCATCCTCCACCTCGCGAGTAGATGTCAATGGGGATCCCCGCCGTCACGACATACGCGGAATAGTACTTTTCGTCCTATTGCCTATTTTCTTTACTCGGGATATTTCGCCAGTAACTCTATGAATGGCGATTTCTGGAGGTTCTGGCGGTGTTCCTCGCGGACATCCGCTTTGGATTTGCCGATCAAGGAACGTACCTTGTCGATGTCGGCCCGCGCCAGCTCCGGCCGCTCCATCCGATCGTAGGTCAGACTACATTTTCGAGTTCAGAAATGTAGTCTGAGCTAGCCCGGGTTTTCCGGACACCCGAAGAAGTAGACAATACTTGAAGGAGGTGTCCCATGGATAAATCCAAGCCCGATAGCAGTGCGACCGGCGCCAAGCGCCAGCACCATAGCCGCGAGTTCAAGGTCGAGGCGGTTCGCCAGTTGGAGCAAGGCCAGGTTACTGGCACCCAACTGGCTTTGATGCTGGGTGTGAAGCGCTCGATTATTTACCGATGGAAGAAGGAGCTCGCCACACACGGGCCTGACATTTCTTTCCCCGGTAAAGGCCGAACTCGCAGCGACGAACAGACCGAGATCCAGCGCCTCAAGCGCGAGTTGGAGCAGGTTAAGGAAGAGCGCGACATCTTAAAAAAAGCGGCAGCGTACTTTGCGCGGGAACTGCCGTGAGGTACGCCTTTGTGCAAGCTCATCAGCAGCAGTTCCGCGTAGCGCGGCTATGCAAAGCACTGCACGTCAGTCGCAGTGGTTATTACGATTGGGTGCGGCGATCGCCATGCGAGCATGCACGAGAGGATGCCAGATTGCTTGCCGCCATTGAGCGCACGCATCACGCCAACCGGCAAGCCTATGGGGCCGACAAAACTTGGCGTGTACTCAATGCCAATGGGATAGCTTGCGGCAAGCACCGCGTTGCGCGATTAAGGCGCCAAGCGGGGATCGAAGCACTGCGCAAGCAACGGTTCCGTCGGCTGGAGAAACACTCGCTACTCGGGCCCGCACCCAATCGGCTGCAGCGCCAGTTCACCGTGCAATGCCCAAACAAAGTGTGGGTGGGTGATATCACGGTCGTTCCGACGCGGGCAGGCTGGCTATATCTGGCAGTGCTGCTTGATCTTTACTCACGCTCGGTTGTCGGTTGGAGCATGACGGAAAAGGCTGATCGAAATCTGCTGATCAGTGCTCTGCAAATGGCTCTTGCCAGGCGCAATCCCGGCCAGGGCTTGATGCACCACAGTGACCGCGGCGCGCAGTACAGTTCATCAGAGTATCGAGGATTGCTGACCAAGCACGGCATCGCCATCAGCATGAGCGCCAAGCGATCCCTATGACAACGCGGTCGCCGAGAGCTTCTTTAGCAACCTGAAGAACGAATTAACGCACCATCAGGTCTTCCATAGCCGCGAGCACGCCCGTATGGCAATCTTTAACTATATTGAGGTGTTCTATAACCGTCAGAGAATCCACCAAGGTTTAGGCTACAAAACCCCTGCTGAGGTTGAAGCCGCTGCCCCGTAACCAACCTGTCCGAGAAACCCGGGGTAGCCCAGACTGCAATTTCAACGCGACAGATTCGAAATTGCAGTCTGACACCTGATTTTAAGAGCAGGTGCGCGCCAACTCACATCGGCAGAGCCTGAAGGATCTATGCCATGAGCTCGACGCCATTCGCGAGGCCGGCGTAGCGGTTAGCGATTCCGAGATCACCCCTGGCACCATAGGCATCGCTGCGCCCATCTTCATGGAAAAGAAGGTGGTGGCCGGACTGAGCCTGATCGTGCGTACCGAGCACTGCCGCCTGGAGCCATTCCGGGCGTCGGTTATCGACACCGCGGCCCAGATCAGCCGGCAGTTGGCGGATGTGGACGGCGCCTGGGTCGCTCGCGCCTGAGTGTTGGTGCGCGCCGTTGGGCGGATACGCAGCCTGGGCAGGACGGATCGCAGGCAATGAAAAAAGCCGTTAACTCGCAGAGAGTTAACGGCTTTTTTCGAATCTGGTGCCCGGGGCCGGAATCGAACCGGCACGCCTTGCGGCGGGGGATTTTGAGTCCCCTGCGTCTACCAATTTCACCACCCGGGCAAGGGGGTCGCGAACACGTCCAGATGACGGCTGCGGGAGAACGAAGACAGCGATTATATGCGGACTTTCGCAAATTGTCAGGCGACCCCGTGGCGAGGCCTTCTGACAGGTGCCGATCCGGGCCCCGCCGCAGGCGGAAACCCCGACCAGCCCTTCAAACCATCACTTCTTTTCAGGCAGGAACCAGTTCATCACCAGGGCACAAATGCCGCCGGTGGCGACACCCGATTCCAGCACGCTCTTCACCGCATGCGGCAGGTGCGACAGGATTTCCGGCACTTGCGACACGCCCAGGCCCAGGGCCAGGGACACGGCGATGATCAGCAGGGCGCGGCGGTCCAGATGGATGCCGGCCAGGATGTTGATGCCGGATGCGGCTACGGCGCCGAACATGACCATGGCGGCGCCGCCCAGGACGGGTTCGGGCACGGCTTGCAGCACGCCCGCCACGCCCGGGAACAGGCCCAGCACGATCAGCATGCCGGCGATCCACACGCCGACGTGGCGGCTGGCGATGCCGGTCAGCTGGATCACGCCGTTGTTCTGCGCGAAGACCGAGCTGGGGAAGGTGTTGAAGACACCGGCCAGGAGCGAGTTCGCGCCGTTGACCAGGACGCCGCCCTTGATGCGCTGCATCCACAGCGGGCCTTCGACGGGCTGCTTGGACACCTTGCTGGTGGCGGTGACGTCGCCGATGGCTTCCAGGGATGTCACGAGATAGATGATCAGCATCGGCACGAACAGCGCCCACGAGAAGCCCAGGCCGAAGTGCAGCGGCACGGGGATCTGGAATAGCGCGGCCTCGCGGGCGCCGGTGAAGTCCAGGCGGCCCATGGCGGCGGCGGCGATGTAGCCGACGGCCAGCGCCAGCACCAGGGCGGTACTGCGGATCCAGACGACCGGCACGCGGTTCAGCAGGATGATCGTGCCCAGCACCAGGCCGGACAGGGTCAGGTTTTCGGCGCTGGCGAAGGTGCCGTTGGCCATGGCGCCGAAGCCGCCGCCCATGCTGATCAGGCCGACCTTGATCAGCGTCAGGCCGATCAGCAGCACGACGATGCCGGTGACCAGCGGGGTGATCAGGCGTTTGACGAAGGGCAGGATGCGGCTGATGCCCATCTCGACGAACGAGCCGGCGATGACGACGCCGAAGATCGCGGCCATGACGGCTTCGACCGGCGTGCCTTGCTTGACCATGACCGAGCCGCCCGCGATCAGCGGTCCGACGAAGTTGAAGCTGGTGCCCTGCACGATGAGCAGCCCCGCGCCCAGGGGACCGAAGCGCTTGCACTGCACGTAGGTGGCGATGCCGGAGATGACCAGCGACATGGACACGATCAGCGTGGTGTCGCGGCTGCTGACGCCAAGCGCCTGGCAGATCAAGAGGCCAGGGGTGACGATAGGGACCAGGATGGCCAGCAAGTGCTGTAGCGCGGCGACGAAGGCGACGGGAGGCGCGGGGCGATCGTCGGGGCCGTAGACCAGGTCATGGCTGGGCGCGTCGTCGGCGGCGCGATGGGGGGCGGGTTGGGAGAGGGAGGCGGGTTGC
>NZ_LZZS01000022.1 GCF_014170335.1 Achromobacter sp. UMC46 | reverse complement strand
TTCCCCGCGTTCCGCATCATCTGGATCGCCAACCTGTTCGCCAACCTGGGCACCTGGGCGCAATCCGTCGCCGCCGCCTGGATCATCACCACTGAACAGAGCAGCCCCCTGATGGTCGCCATGATCCAGGTGGCCGCCGCCTTCCCGCTGGTGGCCCTGTCCATCCTGACCGGCGTGCTGGCCGACAATTACGACCGCCGCAAAGTCATGCTGACCGGCATGCTGCTGGAACTGGCCGGCGGCGTCTTCATCACCATCCTGGCATTCGCCGGCCTGCTGCACCCGATCACGCTGATCGCCTCCGTCTTCTGCATCGCCATCGGCAGCGCCATCGTCACCCCAGCCTGGCAGGCCGCCGTCGGCGAGCAGGTCCCGCGCGCCCACGTCGGCAGCGCCGTCCTGCTCAACAGCGTCAACTACAACGTCGCGCGCGCCGTCGGCCCCGCCATCGGCGGCCTGCTGCTGGGCGCCATGGGCGCGCCGTGGGTGTTCCTGCTGAACTGCTTCTGCTACGGCGGCCTGATCTGGGCGATCTGGCGCTGGCGGCGCGACTTGCCCGTGCGCCGCCTGCCGCCCGAAGGCCTGTTCGAAGGCGTCGTCGCCGCACTGCGCTACACCCAGCACTCCACCGTGACGCGCGTCGTCATGCTGCGCTCGTTCGCATTCGGCCTGTCGGCCAGCGCCTTGTGGGCGCTGCTGCCGCTGCTGGCCCACGACCACGAAGAAGGCAGCGCGCTGCTGTACGGCTACATGCTGGGCGCCTTGGGCATCGGCGCCATCTTCGGCAGCGCCTTCGTACGCCGCGTGCAGGCTGCCTGGGGCGCGGGCGGGCTGGTCACCGTGGCCGCCGCGCTGCTGGCCGCCTGCCTGCTGGCGCTGGGCCTGACCAGCACCCTGTGGATCGTCTTTCCCGCGCTGCTGCTGTCGGGCAGTTGCTGGATCGGCGTGCTGGCCACCTACAACACCACCGTCCAGATGCTGGTGCCCGACTGGGTCAAGGCGCGCGCGCTGGCGCTGTACCAGACGGCGATTTTCGGCGGCCTGGCGGCAGGCTCGTTCATGTGGGGCCACTTCGCCGGCACCATGGGCGTGTCCGGCGCGCTAAGCACCGCCGGCATCATGCTGGGCATCACCGTGGCGCTGCTGTACCGCTCGCGCCTGCCCGAACACGTGGACACCCAATCGCTGGCGCGCGTCGACAGCACCGAACCCGCGATGGCGGCCGCCGGTTTCAACACCCAGCACGGCTCGGTGCTGGTCGCGGTGGAATACCTGATCGAACACGAGAAGCTGTCCGCGCTGATCAGCGCCGCGCATCCGCTGCGGCTGCTGCGCCTGCGCAATGGCGCGCAGCAATGGCAATTGTTCCGCGACCTGGAACGCGAAGGCGTGTGGCGTGAAGTGTTCCTGGTGGAAAGCTGGATGCAGTACCTGCGCATGATCGACCGCATGACGCTGGCCGACAAGATGGTGCTGGACGAAGTGCGCGCCCTGCACAGCGGCGACAAGCCGCCCGTGGTGTCGCGCAACGTCAGCTACCTGGCCATGAACGAAGCGCAAGGCTTCTCGCTGCGCCGAGACCCCGAATCCCTATGACCCGCGAGGCCCGCCCATGCTTACCTCCCTTTGGCGCAAGTGGCGGGCCTCGCGGCATGGGGGCCCGCAGCTGGACGTCATCCTGTCCAGCGCCGATCCCGACGCCCCGCTAGCAGACCGCAACCTGTGGATGGT
>NZ_LZZS01000021.1 GCF_014170335.1 Achromobacter sp. UMC46 | reverse complement strand
CCCCCAAGGGTTTTGCCCCCCTTGATCCCCCCTGAATGCATCGCGAACGGCGCAATGCCGCAATGCAGAATAAAATCACCCTCCATTCCTCGATTTCACGGCGCTGAACCCGCCGCCACGCCCTCATGCTCGATCTCGCCCGCAAACGCATCGTCCTCGGTCTGACCGGTGGCATCGCCTGCTACAAAATCGCCGAGCTGGTACGGCGCATGACCGAACAAGGCGCCACGGTCGACGTGGTGATGACGGAGGCGGCCACGCACTTCATCACCCCCGTCACCATGCAGGCCCTGTCGGGCCGGCCGGTCTTCGTAGACGCCTGGGATGCGCGCGTGCCCAACAACATGGCGCACATCGACCTGACGCGTGGCGCGGACGCCGTGCTGATCGCGCCCGCCAGCGCCGACTTCATGGCCAAGCTTGCGCACGGCATGGCGGACGACCTGCTGTCCACGCTGTGCCTGGCGCGCGCCTGTCCCCTTCTGGTGGCGCCCGCGATGAACCGCGAGATGTGGGCCAACCCGGCCACGCAGCGCAATGTCGAACAATTGCGCGCGGACGGCATCAGCGTCCTGGGCCCGTCGGCCGGCGAACAGGCCTGCGGCGAAACCGGCGATGGCCGCATGCTGGAAGCGCATGAGCTGCTGACCGACCTGATCGCGTTCTTCCAGCCCAAACTGCTGGCCGGCCGCCATGTGCTGCTGACCGCCGGCCCCACGTCTGAACCCGTGGACCCCGTGCGCGTGCTGAGCAACCGCTCGTCGGGCAAGACCGGCTACGCGCTGGCGCGCGCCGCCCGCGAAGCCGGCGCCCGCGTCACGCTGATCACCGGCGCCACTTTCCTGCCCGTGCCGCGCGGCGTGACCGCGCTGTCGGTCACCACCGCGCGCCAGATGCACGACGCCGTCATGGCCAGCGCCGCCGACGCCGACATCTTCATCGCTGTGGCCGCGGTGGCCGATTGGCGCGTGAAGAACGTCAGCACGCAGAAGTTGAAGAAGACCAGCGAAGGCGGCGGCGCGCCGTTGATGGAATTCGAACCCAATCCGGACATCCTGGCCGAAGTGGCCAAGCTGGAAAACGGCCCGTGGTGCGTGGGATTTGCCGCTGAAACCGAAAAGCTTGCGGAACACGCCGAAGCCAAGCGCGCCCGCAAGGGCATCCCGCTGCTGGTGGGCAACCTGGCGCACAAGGTCATGGACGCAGACACCACCGAACTGGTGCTGTTCGACGAGCAAGGCGCCCACCCCCTGCCCGCCGGCGACAAGCTGGACGCGGCGCGCCGCCTGATCGCCGAAATCGCGGCGCGGTTCCCGGCGTAGGATGGGTGAAGCGCGGGAGATCGGGGGCAAGAACCCCCGTCTGGAACGCGCGTAACTCATCAAACAATGCTGGCTTGCTAAGCCGATCCCCAGCGTCAGAACTTGTAGTTCACCGTCATCAGCGCGTTGCGCGGTTCGCCGTAGTAAGCGCTACCGTACGACCCCAACCCGCTGTAATACGTCTTGTCGAACAGGTTGTTGATGTTCAGCGAGGCGCTCAGCTGACGGCTGAATTCATATCGCGCCATCAGCCCCGCGATGGCATAGCTTTTCTGGTCGGCCACAACATCGCGTCCCCCAACGGAAGCCGTGTAATAGATGCGGCTCTGCCAGTACACGTTGCCGCCGATCGTCAATGCGCTCCAACGGCCCGGAAAGCGATAGGTCGTCGCCAGCTTGAAGAGTTGCTCGGGGTCGGTGGTGTTGACCTTGGCACCCGTCGCGTCCTTGGAATTGCGATAGGTATAACCCGCCATCACCTGCCATCCGGGTGCGACTTCGCCTACGGCGTTGAGTTCAAAACCATTGCTGGTGACGCCCTTGGCGGCGGTGTATGCCGCCGAACCGTCGGGGCGCGTCGCGTTCGGGTCCAGCAGCGCGACATTGCTCTGCTTGATCTGGAACACCGCGATCGCAGTATTGAGCTTGCCGTCGAAATACTCGCCTTTGGCGCCGACCTCATAGCTTGTGCCAGTCTGCGGATCCAGTTGACGGTTGTTGCGGTCGAAGTACCAGGCCAGGGGCTTGAAGATATCGGTATAGCTGGCGTAGACGGAGTTGTACGCGTCCACGTCATACACCACGCCGGCATAGGGCGTGACCTTGCCGCTCACATTGATGCTTGAAGGCTCTTGCCAGCCGTCGCCGCGCCAGACCTGGCTCCAGTCATAGGAATTGACCCGCGCGCCTGCGATCAGGGACAAGGCGTCCGTCGGGCGCAGCCGCACCGTGCCATAAGCCGCCCGCTGCAGCGTACTGATGGGCGCCTCCGACGTGACATAGCCGGTAGGCCTGGGCGGGTTGTTGTCCCAATGGAAGATGTCCGGGATGTCATAGCTGGTGGGCACGCCGTTGGACGAAATGCTGTGGCTGTTGACGGATGACAAACTCCAGCCCACTACGGCTTCGTGACGGCGCCCGCCTAATTCGAACGGCCCGCGCAACTGCAGATCAATCGTCTTCTCTTTGGAGCCTGACGGGAACTGAGAGGTGTAGCCCAGCATGGAATGCGTATCGGCATCGATGAACCCCACGCCGTTGGAAATCAGCGCTTCCTTGAGCTTGTTGCGCTTGTAGCCCAAGGCCACCTTGGCCTGCCAATCGTTGCTGAACTGATGGTCAAGCGTGGCAAAGACCTTGTCGCTTTCCTGAACCGTCCGCCCCCATTTGGCAGCGGGGCTGAACGAGCGCGGGAAAGTCGCCCGCGTGCCATCGCTGAAGAACAGCGGAATGTGCGTCCACGACGATCCGGTCCCCTCGTTTTCTTGATGGTCCAGGCCCAAAGAAAGCAGCGTGGAAGGCGTCAGGTCGGCTTCGACGATGCCGTAGAAGATGCGTTCCTTTTGCTGGTAGTAGTCGAAGAACGCGTGGCGGTTCTGCTGCGCGGCGACGACACGTCCACGGATGCCGCCACTTTCTGAGAGCGGACTGGACAGGTCGACCTCGCCGCGATAGCGGTCCCACGAACCGGCGGTCATGGCGATCTGTCCTTGAAAGTCGCGCGTAGGCCGCTTGCGCACCAGATTGACGGAGCCCGACGGATAGCCGGTGCCGTTAAGCAGCCCGCTGGCACCGCGCACCACTTCAATGCGGTCGTAGATCGCCGTGCTGGTGGTTGAAAACGTGTCCCAGCTGCCATCAGAGGTGGACAAGCTGGGCAGTCCGTCGTATTGGAAGTTGTCCAGGGAGAAGCCGCGCGACGAGAACGCGTAGCGTTGCGTGTTGTCCTGCGCCACAGTGACGCCCGGCGTCTGCTGCAGCACGTCGGCAATGCTCAACAAGCCTTGGTCGTCCATCTGCTGGCGCGTGATGATGGACACCGATTGCGGGGTCTCGCGCAGCGACAGGGTCAAACCGGTTGACGAGTCGGTGGGGCCGCCCAAATACGAACCGCTCCCTTCCGTCACCTGGCTACGGTGGTACCGGCCTTCGACCTGGATCTCGGGCAGGATTGCCGCATCGGCGGCCGACGAGGACGGCTGTCGGCGCAAGATCCAGGTGTCTGCGCCGCTCGGCACGGCCACCAGGCCTGTACCCGCCAACAGGCGCTCCAGGCCCTGCCGGATTGGATAAGCGCCATTCACGCCAGGCGACGCAAGCCCACGCACCAGTTCAGGCGGCGCGCTCACGCTGACGCCAGCGGCTTCGGCGAACCCGGCAATTGCGCCTGGCAGCGGGCCCGCAGGCACCTGGAACGCCAGGGTGCGGGCTGCCACGTCGGTTTGGGTGGCAGCGTCGGCTGCCGTCGCTTGGGCAAATGCCCGCGACCCCAAGGGCAGCACCGCTGATACCGCGACGGCGAACCAGCCAATGCGCAATGCGCGCGAAACAGGTGATACCGCGAACGAAGCCGGCGCAATCGCGGCTGCGGGGCGTCGGCGGGCGGAGGTCAAAGGGTTGGCCATGCGTTGTTCCTTGTAGGCGTGCCTGGATGTTGAAAGCTCACATCGAAGAGGACACGCCAGGTCCAACAAAAGGGCCAAAAAAAAGGATGGACTGCAAAAACGATCAGGAAGAGGCGCCGGCGGCCACCACCGTCACCCAGTAGCGCGTGCGGTACCGCGCCTGCACTGGCAGCAAATGCGCCAGGTTTTGCAGGATGGCATCGGTGTCGCGCAGCTGGAAGGCGCCCGTGATGCGCAGATGGCCGATTTCCGGGTCGCAGCGCAAGATGCCAGGCCGGTAGCGCGCCAACTCGGCGACAAAGGCGTCCAGGCACATATCGTCCACGGCCAGGATGCCGCCCGGCCATTTGTCGGCATCCGGCTGCGCCGTGCCAGCAGCAGCGATGCGGGACTGATCGAATCTGGCTTGCTGCCCGGCCTCCAGTCGCAAGCTGTCGGCCCCGCTGCGCGGGGTGACCTCGACGGTCCCACCCAAAACCGCGACGCGGCTGTCCTCATCCCCCTGCTCCACAACGAAGCGCGTGCCCAGCGCCCGCGCCGTGCCGTGGCTCGTGCGGACCCGGAACGGTCGGGCGGCGCTGTCCGTTGCCGTCTCCACGAGAATCCGGCCCTCTTTCAGCACCACCAGCCGCTCGGACGCGTCGTACACGGTATCGATGGCCGTTCGGGTATCCAGCCAGATCCGCGTGCCATCGGCCAATTGCACCTGGCGCTGCTCTCCCGTCGCGGTGGCGTGGGTCGCAGTCAGGTGCTGCCAGGGCACGGCACGCAATGCCAACCATGCGGCAGGCGGCGCCACCATCAGCAGCACCATTGCGCGCACCGCTGCACGGCGCCCGCAGGTCCGGCGCAACGTCGCCGCAGCCAGCGTCGGCGGCACGCTGCCCGCGTGTTGGCTGACCTGCAGCGCGCGCTGCCAGGCGCGCTCGTGATCCGACGCCCGGGATAGCCATTGCTCAAAAGCGTGTTCGTCCCGGGGCGTGGCATCCCCGCCATGAAGCAGCACGAACCACTCGGCCGCCTGAACGGCCACGTGGCGCGGCAGTGGCGGGTCGGGCAATGGAGAATTGGGCAATCCTGCGACGCCTGTCATGGGGCCAGCAAAATGCACTCGGTCATGGCCTGGGCCATGTATCGCTTGACTGATCGCTCGCCGATGTTCATCTGTTCGGCGATTGCCGCGTAGGTCAGGCCTTCAATCTGGGACAGGATGAAGACCGTGCGCACTTTGGCCGGCAACCCGTCCAGCATGGTGTCGATCTGCTGCAGCGTTTGCAGGATGATCAGTTGCTGCTCGGGGGACGGCGCCAGCGCTTCGGGCAGCAACGCCAGCGTTTCCAGATATGCCTGTTCCAGCGCCCGGCGGCGCAGGAAGTTGATCAGCAAGCGGCGCGCGATAGTGGCCAGATAGGCGCGCGGTTCGCGCAAGGCCCCTGTCGGCGCGGAGGGAGCATCGCCAGCCGCAGCCGGCGCCAACAGGCGCAGGAACGTGTCCTGCGCCAAGTCAGCCGCATCGCCCGAGTGCTTCAGCCTGCGCCGAAGCCAATCCTGCAGCCAGCGGTGATGCTCGCTGTACAACGTCTGGACGTGTCCGTGAGGTGCGGATGATGAGGAGTCGGCGGCGGACATGGGCGGCGGAAGGCGGACGTTGAGGCGATTGCGCCGGATGCGGGTCCGGAGGCCGCAAGGGAGCGGTGCCGGATTCTATAATGAGAGTCAATCTCATTGCAAACCTACGCACCGCCGCCGTCCAAGCCCGCTTACTGCTCCAGGCTGATGTTCGCGGTCTTCACGATTTCGGCCCACTGCTTGCGGTCGTTTTCCAGGAACTGGCTGGTCTTCTCGGGCGTCATGTCCGTTACCGGCTCCGAGCCCAGGCCCGCCATCTTCTCGATCACACCAGGCTGCTTGAGCACGTCTTGCAGCGCGGCGTAGTAGGCCGCCAGCACGTCGGCGGGCAAGCCTGCCGGCGCGAACACGCCCTGCCACGTCGGCATGTCGAAACCCTTCAGACCCTGTTCGTCCAGCGTCGGCACGTTGGGCAGTTGGGGCGCGCGCTTGATCGATGCGACCGCGATGGCCTTGACCTTGCCTTGCGAGGCCAGGGGCGCCGCGGTCGAGATGTTGTCCATCGTCATCGCGATGTGGCCGCCCAACAGGTCGGTGATGACCGGCGCGGCGCCGCGATAGGCGGCGTGCGGGACCTTCACGCCCATCTTGTACAGCATGGTCTCGGCGATCAGGTGGTTCGAAATGCCCACGCCTGCCGTGCCGTAGGTGGCCGTCGGCGTCTTCTGGAAATAGTCCTTGAGTTCGGCCAGGTTGTTGGCCGGCACGTCCTTGTTCACGATGACCACGTTCGGCTGCACCGCCGCCAGCGTGATCGGCGTGAAGTCCGCGGGCTTGTAGTTCGTGCCCTTGGGATTCAGGACGTGGGTGATGGCCATGGAACCGGCCGCGGCGATGCCGATCGTGTAGCCGTCGGCAGGCGATTGCGACAGGCGGAACGCCATGATGTTGCCGCCGGCGCCGGCCAGGTTTTCGACGACGACCGTCTGGCCCAGCCGCTGCGACAGCGGTTCGGCCAAGAGGCGCGCCAGCGTGTCGGCGGAGCCGCCGGGCGCGAAGCCCACCAGCAGCCGCACGGGTTTCGTGGGCTTCCACGCATCGGCGGCCATGGCCGTGGAGGCGGCCGTCAACGCGCTGACGGCGAACAGGGCGCCAACGGCGCGGTGCAGAGTAAGGCTGAACATGAAAAGACTCTCCCAACGATAAATTGACGAAGACTGCTTCGTCTCCCCTCGCCGCTCGTTCGGCATGGCGGCGGACAGGACGCCCGCCGCCATGCATCGGCCAGCTACGGCGGCGTTATTCCAACAATTGCGACAGCGCCTGGGCGACCAGCCGGTTCGACAGCAGCACCGGCCGGCCCGACGCCTGCGCGACCGCTTCGCGCATGCGCGCGGCATAGCCCATGCAATGCATGACGATCAGGTCGCAAGACGCCAATGCCTGGCCCGCTTGCGCGAAACTGCGCGCGGCCTGTCCGGCGTCGGCCTCGTAAGGCGAGGCGTGCACGACCTGCGTCTCGCAAGACAGCGGCACGGCCATGTGAAAGAAATCGACCTGCTCGGCCAGTGGCACCACCAGCCCTACCTTGCGGCAGTGCTGCGACAAGCCGGCGACAAGGTGGTCGACGACCTGCTGCGGTTCGACGACCAGCGTGCGCATCGGCGCGATGGCCGTGCCGGTGCACAGCGGCACCAGCACGTCGTAGCCCGCGCCGTCCGCCTGCCGCATGACCTCGGCCAGCCGGGCTTCGGCGGCGGCGGCATCCAGTTCGATCTGGGCGCCGTCGCGCAGGCGCGTGGCGAAACGGTATGCGCCGTCCTTCGGGGCCAACGCGGCAAGCGCCGCGGCATCCAGCCCGTCGAGCGCGCCGAATTCGTCGATCCGCACGGCGTCGCCCAGCAGCCGCGCCATCTCGGGCACGACATCGCTGCGCGGCGATTCGCCGATGGTGAAGAAGGCCACCCGGCGCGATTGCGGCGCGCTCATGCCGCGCCGCCGTCTACGCGGCCCACGGTCTGCAGGTGCGCCATCGACCCGTAGCGGCGTTGCAGCGCGTGCCACTCCGCGTCGTCGAAGAACGTCATCGTGCGCTGACCGTACAGTTTGGCGATCTCGATGCAGAAGCGCATGGCGACGTCGGCGTCCACGGCGTTCGTGACGCCCGTCGCGCAGCCCGGCACAGTGGTCTGCGCCGTCAGCGCCACGCCCACGACCGGCGCATCCGTCACGATGGCCGGCTGCATCAGCGAGTTCACGTGCCACAGGCCGTTCTCGTAAGGCGTGATGTCTTGCGTGGTCAGCGGCAGGGTCACGGGCAGTTCGCCGCTGACCCAGCCCATCACGTCCAGCATGGTTTCCGGAATGCGCAGCAGGTAGCCCTGCTTGGCCACCGGCGTCAGCGCCACGCCGCGCTTGTTGACCAGGCGGTTGCCGCGCGTCGTATCGACCGACAAGATCGCGTCCATGCGCGGGTCCACCTCGTGCGACATCATTTCGCGCATGGGGAACGGCGAACGCATCATCGGCACCGGATGGTGCGGCCGCGTGCCGGCGCGCGGGCAGATATGGGTGCGGATGCGCACGGTGCCGGGCAGGACGTCGCCCTGGCGCGCCATCGCCATCAATTTGAGCGCCGCGGCGATGGCGACGACCGCGCCGTCGCTGTCGGACACCAGGCCCGTGACGGCCGGGCGCGCGCCGATGCCGCCCAGGCGCCCCACGATGCCCAGTTGCGGCGCCGCGTCATCGGCGCCGGGGATCACGATGGACAGGAAATCCGTGGCCGCGCCGTCGCGTTCAAGGCGGGTCACGTCCACGTCGCACTCGCCGGCCGCGCGCAGTACCTGCGCCACGGCCTCGCCCGTGATGTGGGCGGACGACAGCAGTTCGATGGTATCGATCACCTGCTTCATGCCGAGATCTCCAGCGGGCCGGGACGGAACACGCGCGGCTCGGCCAGGCCCAGGAACAACGGTGCGTCGTGCGGACCGATCAGCGCGACCTTGCCGCCCCGCACGCGCAGTGCGGCGCCTTCGGGCAGCCCCAGCACGGGCATCTCCGGATTCAGCGCGCAGAATTCGGCCAGGCGCTGGGCGCGCGTTTCGCCGCGGTGCCCGGGCGGATGGGCGTTGGTGTAATGCGGATTGATCTGGAACGACAGCAGGCCCAGCGCGTCGAAGCCCTCCGGGTCCGTGATGGGCATGTCGTTGGTGGTGCAAATGCTGGGGCACGTCAGGTTCGAACCCGCGCTCCAGCCCAGGTAGGCTGCGCCTGCGCGCACGCGGCGCGCGACCACATCCAGCAGGCCCTGGCGGCGCAACTGGCCCAGCAGGTTGAAGGTGTTGCCGCCCCCCACGATGATGAGCGCGGCGCTTTCCAACGCGGCCACCGGGTTTTCGGCGCGATGCAGGCCTTGAATGTCCAGGCCGGTGTTGGCCAGCGCCGACGCCACCAGCGCCGTGTAGTCGTCCCAGTCGCGCGTGACGCCGGCGAACGGCACGAACACCGCCGGCGCGCCGGGCGGCAGGGATGCGATCAGTTCGCGGATGTCCGGCATGGCGTGGACCAGATAGCCGGCATCACTGCTGGAATTGCTGAGTAGCAAGAGGTTCATGGAAGAAGGTTCCGTCAAGGGTTCTGGGAGTGTTCTGGATGGCGTCGGCGCGGACGCATCGGAAAGGGAAAACGTCGGGTCAGGCCAGCCAATAAGGGTCGTTCAGTTCGCGGCCCAACGCGGCTACCTGCTGCAGCACGGATTCGCGCAAGCGCGCCACACGGGCCGCGTCGGCCTGGAACGACACGAAAGACAGGCACAGGCCGCGCAATTCGCCGGTCGCGGGATCGCGCACCGCGGCCGCCACCGCGCCGATGCCGGGCATGGCTTGATCGATGGCGACGCCGCAGTGGTCCGCACGCGTCTGCGCGACCAGCCGGGCCAGGTCGCCAACGGTCGCGGGGCAATCGCGGCCTTCCATCGGCAAGGGCTGATCGGTGTCGGTGCCGTACAAGGCCTGGAATTCGGCGTCGTTCAGGCGCGAGAGCAGCGCCCGGCCCATCGCCGTGCCCGAGGCGTTGCGGCGTGATCCGGGCGGCGACAGCACCTGCACCGGATGCGACCCGTTCAACCGCTGCAGCACCACGGTTTCACGCTGATTGAGAGTGGAAAGATAGGCCGTCAGGCCGCTGTCGTCCGACAAGCGGGACAGCACCGCGCGGCAGGCTTCATCCAGCGGCGTGGCGGCCATGCCGGCACGCACGGCATGGGCCAGCAAGGCGCCCGGGCGATAGCGGCGCGTGGCGGCGTCCTGGTCCAGCATGCCGTAGTGCTGCATCTGGTTGAGCAGGCGCGAGGCCGTGCTCTTGGGCATGGCCAGGCGCGCCGCAACGTCGGTAAAGCTCAGTTCCGTCGCGCCTTCCGCGTAAAGCGCGAGGACGCGTTGGACACCATCGAGAATGCTCATGTTTGTTCCATAAATCGGAACTTAAGTTCCTTAATTGGGAACAAGAATAATGCAAGGCGCGAAAGACGGTCAATACGGCTAATCCCTGTTTCGGATCCAGGCCCGGGCTCTGGTGAAGTCTCGCGAATTGATTAATTCATTTGAATGAATTAAATTGCGGACCTATCGCTTCTCCCACCCCTCAGGACTTCGTCATGCCTACGCCCCCCTCTCCCCTGACCCTCACCGAACGCGACCGCCGCTGGCAGCTTGCCCGCGACCTGATGCGCGCCGAGCACCTGGAAGCGTTGATCGTCTACGGCGACCGGGAAGCCTGCGCGCCTGCCGGTTTTGCGCACGACTGCTACTTCTCCAACGACCGGCCCGGATCCATGGTGGTTTTCATCGGCGACGAGACGCCGCGGGTCTACACGTTTGCCTCGCTGATGGTCGCCGACCATCTGCAAGCCGCATTGCGCGGCGACCTGCAATGGATCGCGCCCGAACAACTGTTCGTAGGCAAGACAGGCCGCGACGTCGGCGCCTGGCTGGCGACGCGCGGGATGAACGGCACCCGGATCGGCGTGATCGGGCTGGAGCCCTACCCGCCCTTCTACTTCGATGGCGCCATGCCCGCCCGGACGCTTCAGGCGCTGGAAGCGGCGGTGCCCGAAGCGAAGTTCGTGCCGGTGTACCGGCCTTTCTTCCAGCGGGCATCCGTCAAAAGCGGCGAGGAACTTGCGCTGATCCGCCATGCCGCGCATATCGGCGAAGCGATGAGCGAGGCGCTGCGCGCAACCGCCAAACCGGGCGTATCGGAGGCCGAGTTGGTAGCGGCGGTGACGGCCACCTGCTTTTCGATGGGCGGCTACACGGCCGAGATACTGCTTGGGTCAGGTCCGGAATATGTGGGGTGGGGCCCTGCGGCGTGGCAGTACCGCGCGCAGGCGCCCAGGATCCTGCGCGACGGCGATTTGATCCTGTCGGAGATTTTCGCGCTGTACGGCATGATGGAGACGCAGCATCAGGCCGCGGTGGCGATCGGCGACGTCCACCCCGATATCCTGCGCGCAGCCGAGGTGGCCCGCGCCAGCTACGAGGCAGGCGTACAGGCGCTGCGGGTCGGCAGCACCTTCGGCGATGTGGTCGACGCCATGGAGGCGCCGTTGCTTACGGCCGGCGGCTGGCACGTCCATCCGCTGATCCACAGCATCAATCCCTATGGTCCTGTAGGATTCGGCATCGCGCCGGGCGTGGAATCGCTGCCCGAAGCCGCCCGTTACCCCGAGCTGAAGCGATTGCCCACCGTGGGACGCGACGTGCCCTTGCAGGAAGGCATGTGCTTCGCCTTCGAACCCAATTGCGCCTTCGGGCGTCACATGGCTAATATCGGCGGCACCGTGCTGGTCGGCCCGACCGCGGGGGTCGAACTGAACGACAACACGACCCGCTTGATGCACGCGGACATCTAGCCAGACACGCCCGCCAGACCATGACGACCTCGACGCCAGACCAAGACACGCTGAACGCGCGCTCCCGCGACACCCGGGACCGGCTCATCCGGGCCGGACTGGCCCTGTTCAGCCGTCAAGGGCTTGATGGCGTGCGCACACGGCAACTGGTGGACGAAGCGGGCGTGAACCAGTCTGCCATCCCCTACCATTTCGGCGGCAAGGAAGGCGTGTACGCGGCCGTGCTGGAACAGGTGGCCGCCGGCATCGCCAGCCGTCTCGACTTGCAGCCGCCCGCGCCCGCTTCCCCCGACGCGGCCCGCGCGGCGCTCAAATCGCTGATGCGGGACTTTGCTTGCGCCCTGCTGGACTCCGAAACGTCGACGGCGGGCAGCCTGCTGCTGGCGCGCGAACAGCTCCGGCCCACGGAAAAATTCGACGGGCTCTACCTGCAACTGTTCCTGCCCCTGCACACGAACGTTGCCGACCTGGTGGCCGACATCCGCAACCAAGCGCGCGGACACCGTGAACAGGTGCTTCGCGCCCACGCGATCCTGGGCCAGGCGCTTGCGTTCGCGGTCGCGCGTGAAGCGCTGCTGCGACGGCTTGGCGTGCCGGCCCTGTCCCGCAAAGACGTTGCCGACATCGCCGGGATGGTCGGCGACATGGCCATCGCCGCCTGCGCCTGACCGGCGGCTGCCGGCGCGCTTATTTCATCGACCCTTCCGACCATTGCTCCAGCGGCAGCGGCGGCTGCGCATGCAGGATGCGCGCCAGCACCCGCTTCAGTTCGGCCCACCCGCCCCGCTCGCTGGGCCACACGGCGGGCGTGACCGGCGTCCACCCGCCGTCCGCCGCGCGCTCGGCCATTTTGAAGCGGAAGGTGTAGTGCCCCGCCATGCCCATGCGCAGATCGGACACCACCAGCGCGTCGCCGATCGCGTCATAGCGCAGCCAGTCGTCCGTGAACCAGCGCAGCCGCTGATGCAAGGGCACCTCAGCCAGCGGACGGGCCAGCTCCAGGTTCAACGGCTGGCGCAGCCATTCCGGCTGGCCGCGGTCGAACAGGCTGCTGACGGCTTCGTAGTAGTCCCCGTCGGCCGTCTTGGCGATCACACGCCACACCAGCGTGTTGAACGGCATCGACACCGCCCGCAGTTCCGTGACGGCGATGCCCTGCTGGCGCATCGCGTCGCGCACGCGGTCTTCGGCCATGATGCGGCCCGCCAGGCCGAAACCCAGATAGGCCGTGCTGAAGACCAGGGCGGCCGCCAGCAGTCGGCGTGCCCGGTCCGTCATGCCCACCGCGATGGCGAACAGCACCGCCGCCAGCAAGGGCACCGTATAGACCGGGTCGATGATGAAGATGGCCGACCAGCTTTCAGGGATGGGCGTGAACGGCCAGAACAGCTGCGTGCCGTAGACGGTGAAGGCGTCCAGCACCGGGTGCGTCACCAGCACCAGCCACAAGGTCAGGAACAACCTTCGCCCGCTGTAGGGCGCCTGCGGCCAGTATCTGCGCATCAGCCAGGTCAGCAGCAGCGCCAGGCCGGTCAGGACGATCAGCGAGTGGGAAAAGCCCCGGTGGTAGGTCATGAGCGAAACCGGGTCCGGATAGCGCACCAGCACGTCCAGGTCGGGCACCGTGGCCAGCGCGGCCCCGTAGATCAGCGCCCGGCGCCCTTGGAAGCGCCCCAGCATCACGCCCTGTATGCCCGCGCCCAGCACGGCTTGTGTCACCGAATCCATAGTTCCCCGATATATCGCATCATTCAGATAGCCTAGATAACATTTGGCCATCAAGGCAGGCGTTAAGATACCCGATTGCTTTCAGCTAATTTTCAGACTTCGCCTTCATGGACCAATACATAGACAAAATCGGCCTTTTCATCGAGGCCAACCAGATGTGGGCGGGCCCGATCACCTTCCTGCTGACCCTGGGTGAATCCGTGGTCTTGCTGGGGCTGTTCATCCCCGCGACCGCGCTGATGCTGCTGACTGGCGGCCTGATCGGCGCCGGCACGCTCGACCCCTGGGGCATCATCGCCTGGGGCATCGCCGGCGCCATCGTAGGCGATGCGCTGTCGTATTGGCTGGGGCGCTGGGCCGGTCCGGGCGTATTGCGCCGCTGGCCGCTCAAGCAGCAGCGCACCGGCGTGGCGCGCGCGCGCCTGTTCTTCTACCGCTACGGCTTCGCGTCGGTGTTGATCGGCCGGTTCCTGGGCCCGATCCGTTCCACCATCCCCACCGTCGCCGGGGTGATGGGCATGGCGCAAAGCCGCTTCCAACTGGCCAATGTGCTGTCCGCGCTCGTGTGGATGCCGCTGATGCTGGCGCCGGGCTACATTACCGCGCGCAGCCTGGGCACCGCGGAAAACACCCAACAGATCGCCATGATGATCGGCGCTGGCCTCTCTGTGCTGCTAGGATGCGGACTTCTGCTCGCCATGATCCGCAAGCGCCGCCAACCGGCGCGGGCCAGGCGCGGCAACTGAACTGGAAGAGAGAGTCATGGCGATAGATCCGGAGCCGAAAAACGGCGATTTCGCGCGCTATATCGAAAATCTGACGAATGCCGGCGGCACTACGCCCGGCCGCGTCCCCGACAAGCGCGATGCCGCCCGGCAGGCCACCGCCCCGGTCGCCGTGCCCGTGCCGCCGCCCAGTTCCGACTCCCTGTCCACCGCCCCTTGGGGCAAGGCGGCGCCGCCGCCCTTGCAGTCCCGGCGCGACGCGGGATCTCCCGGCTCGACGGCGCCCGACCAGAACGACGAAGGCGCGGTCTCGATGGCCCGGCGGGCGCGTCAGCGCAAGATCGGCGCCGTGCTGACGATCGGCGGCATCCTGGCCGGGTGGGCAGCTGTCAATATCGGATTCCGCGCGTTCCGCAACCCGCAATTCGATCTGGACGAACTGGTGCCCGCCGTCTTCCTGGGATTCTTCGCGTTCATGCTGATCAAGGCGGCCGGCGCCGCGCGCAAACCGGGCAAGGGCTTGCTGGACAAGCTGCCGCCGCTGAAATCGTCCTACCGCAAGGACGGCGGCTGACCCCGATGGCCCGTCGGCCGAGCGGCTAAGTGCTAACATTTCCGCCGCAATTGAACCGCCCCTATAGAACCCGGAGTGAAAGTGAATAACGTTGTCGGATTGAACCAGGCCCAAGCGGCCACGATGCTGAAGTTGCAGGACCACTTGAACAGCATGATCAATCCCGACTGGGTCAACGGCGGAGCCCGCTTCCTGCGCGCCGCCTTCGTCGAGTCCGCTGAAGCCCTGGAGCACTACGGCTGGAAGTGGTGGAAGAAGCAGACCATCGACCTGCCCCAGGTGCAGATGGAACTGGTCGACATCCTGCACTTCTACCTGTCCCACACGATCGTAGAGGCCCGCGGCCAGCTGGATGGCGCGGCCCAAGCGCTGGTGGCCGACCTGGCCACGCCGCCCACGGTCGTGCTGGACGGCAAGGACTATGCGCTGAACGCCCTGCCCGTGCCGGAACTGCTGGAACTCATCGGCGGCCTGGCCGTCTGCGGCCGCGCCAGCTACAAGGTGCTGGAACAGACCATGACGGCGTGCGAAATGAGCTGGAACGACGCCTACACGCAGTACGTGTCGAAGAACGTGCTGAACATCTTCCGCCAGCAGCATGGCTACAAGGAAGGCACCTACATCAAGATCTGGAACGGCGAAGAAGACAACGTCGTGCTGGCGCGCCTGCTGTCGCAGCTGGACCCGGCCAGCGCGGATTTCGCCGATGCGCTGAACCGCGAGCTGGAACAGGCCTATTCCCGCCTGTAATCCGCGCTCTTGCCGAAACGCAAAACGCCGCCTGGGTCTGAACTGACCCCAGGCGGCGTTTTTCTTGGCTGCGTGCCGCCGGTCAACGCTGGCCGAAGCGCGTCTCGCCGAACAGTTCCTTCAATTCACGTGGCTGCGAGCGCCAGTATTGGTGCGGCGCCGACACCTGCCCGCCCAATTCAGCCGCCGCATGCCACGGCCAGCGCGGGTCGTACAACATGCCGCGCGCCAGCGCGACCATGTCGGCCTGCCCTTGCGCCAGGATCGCTTCGGCCTGCTTCGCTTCGGTGATCAGCCCGACCGTGATCGTGGGCATGCCGACCTTGCGCTTGATGGCGTCCGCGAACGGCACCTGATAGTTCGGCCCCACCGGAATCTTCTGTCGCGACGACACGCCGCCGCTGGAGACGTCGATGAACTCGCAACCGCGCACCTTCAGCGCTTCGGCGAACGCCAAGGTCTGCTCCAGGTCCCAGCCGCCTTCCACCCAATCGGTGGCCGACACGCGCACGCCCAGCGCCACGCCGGACGGCGTGACCTCGCGCAGCGCCTGGAAGACTTCCAGCGGAAACCGCATGCGGTTCTCCAGCGAACCGCCGTAGGCGTCCTGACGCTGGTTCGACAAGGGCGACAGGAACTGGTGCAGCAGATAACCGTGCGCGGCATGCAGTTCAATCGCGTCGAAACCCAGGCGGATGGCGCGGCGGGCACTGTCCGCGAAGGCGTCGCGCACGCGCGCCAGGCCCGCCTCGTCAAGCGCGTGGGGCGGCGGTTCTGACGCATTGTGGGCAATCGCCGACGGCGCCCAGCCCTGCCAGCCGCCATCGGCGGGCGGCACCAGCTGGCCGCCGTTCCAGGGCGCATCGCTGGACGCCTTGCGTCCCGCGTGGCCCAGCTGGATGCCCAGCTTGATGGGGGAATAACGGCGCACCGCGGCCACCACGCGGCCCAAGGCAGCTTCCGTCTCGTCCGACCAGAGGCCCAGGTCCCCCGGGGAGATGCGGCCATCGGGCTCGACGGCGGTGGCTTCCGTGAACAGCAGCGCGGCGCCCGACAAGGCAAGGTGCCCCAGATGGATCATGTGCCAGTCGGTGGCACAGCCGTCTTCGGCCGAGTATTCGCACATGGGCGCGATGACGATGCGGTTGGCAAGCGGAACGTTGCCGACCGCCGTGGGACTGAACAGGTGACTCATGCTGGGGCCTCCGGGCCGTTGGACGCCACAGCATAGCGCCGGCCGACGACGGCCCTCCCAATCCCAACGCCCCCGTCAGGGTTAAACGCCACCGCTATTGGCCTTCGATCACGCTGTCCAGGAACTGGCGCGTGCGCGCCTCTTTCGGCTGGCTGAACAGCACGGTGGATTCGGCGTCTTCGACGATATTGCCTTCATCGAAGAACAGCGTGCGGTCCGAGCTGCGTTCGGCGAACTTCATCTGGTGGGTCACGATGATCATCGTCATGCTGCGCCGGGCAGACAGGTCCCGCAGAATCTGCAGGATGCCGCCCACCAGTTCCGGATCCAGCGCGGAGGTGACCTCGTCGAACAGCATGATCTCGGGGCACATGGCCAGCGCGCGGGCGATCCCCACGCGCTGCTTCTGCCCGCCGGACAGCTGCGCGGGGTAGACGTCCAGCTTGTCGCCCAGGCCCACCATGTCCAGATATTCCACGGCGCGTTCGCGCGCCTGGTCCTTGGGCAGGCCCATCACATGCACTGGCGCTTCCATCGCGTTGCCCAGCGCCGTCATGTGCGGGAACAGGTTGAAGTGCTGGAACACCATGCCGATCTTGCCGCGCACGCGGCGCAGGTGCTCGGAATTGGCCCCCACGGGGCGGCCGTGCTCGTCCTTCCACATCGATTGGCCATCGACTTCGATGTCGCCGCTGGTGGGCTGGTCCAACGTCATCAGCACGCGCAGCAAGGTGGATTTTCCCGACCCCGACGGGCCGATCACCGCCACCGTCTGGCCGGCCGGAATATCCAGGTTGATGCCGCGCAGCACCTCCAGCTCTCCGTAACGCTTGTGCAGGTTCTTGATGTTCAAGCTGGCGCTCATCGCTTTCCTCCATATCGTTGCAGGCGGGCCTCCAGGCCGCGCACGCCCCATGCCGCCAACAGGCTCAAGGCCAGGAACAGCAGGCCCACCAGCGTCAGGGGTTCGGTGTACCGGAACGTCGCGGACCCGATCATCTTGCTTTGCTGCAACAGTTCCACCACGGTGATGGCCGACAGCAGCGGCGTGTCCTTGAACATCGCCACCAGGTAATTGCCCAGCGCCGGCACCACGGGCGGGATCGCCTGCGGCAGCACGACGCCTATCGCCGTGCGCCAGCGCGACATGTTCAGGGCGGTCGCGGCTTCCCACTGCCCGCGCGGAACCGCCTCGATGCCGGCGCGGTAGACCTCGGCGCAATACGTGGCATAGTGCAGGCCAAGCGCCACGATGCCGGTCGTAAGCGGCGACATCCGCACCCCCGTCAACGGCAGCACGTAGAACAGGAAATACATCTGCACCAGCAGCGGCGTGCTGCGCACGAACTCGATCACGAACGCCGTGGGCAGCGACACGATGCGCAGCCGCGAACGCCGCAGCATCGCCAGCGCGAGGCCCAGCGTGACCGCCACCAACATGCCCAGCACCGTCGCCTGGATGGTGATGACCAGCGCGGAGCCCAAGGTGGGCAGGATTTCCAGCGCGAAAGACCAATCGAATACCGGTGTCATCGGACGCGGACCCTCCGCTCAAGCAGGCGCACGCCCGCCGTGATCAGCAAGGCCACCGCGAAGTACAGCAGCAGCATCAAGCCGAAGATCTCGGTGGTGCGCAGCGTTTCGCTGCGCAGCAGCTGGCCGCGGAACGTCAGGTCGGTGATGGTGATCAACGACACCAGCGCCGTGTTCTTCATCAATTCGATCAGCAGGTTGCCGGCCGGCGGCAGCATGGCGGGCACCGCCTGCGGCACGACGATGCGGCGCAGGATCTGCGCGCGGGTCAGGTTCAGCGCGACGCCGGCCTCGCGCTGGCCGGGCGGCACGGCGCGGATGGCCCCACGCACCACTTCGGCCCCGTACGCGCCGGCGTTCAATGCCAGCACCACGATCCCCACCAGCATGGCGGGCAGCTGGACGCCGAACAGCGGCAGCACGAAATAGAACCAGAACAACTGCACCAGCGCCGACGTGCCGCGGAAGACCTCGACATAGATCGACGCCAGCCAGCGCAACGGCCGCATGGGCGACAGGCGCCCGATGCCCGAGACCAGGGCCAGCGGCACCGCCAGCACCACGGCGCCCGCCATGATTTGAAGCGTGACGGCCAGCCCCTCAAGCAGGGGCGGCACCAGCTCCGCGATGTGCTCCGAAACGAGTTGCATCGGCGCCCCTTACTGCCCGGCGCAAAGCTTCGCGGCGGTCATGCCCTGGGGCAGCTCCTGGTCGGTGAAGCCGAACGGCGCCACTCGTTTCTTGTGCTCGTCGGTGCCAATGTACTTGGCCAGTTCCGCGTTGAAAGCATCGGCGAAGGCCTTGTCATCAGTGCGGAACGCATAGGCTCCGTAGCCGCGCACGCCCTTGCCGTCGATCACCGGATCCGTGAACGGCTCGGCCTTCTCCAAACCGCTGCCAGCCTGCGTCTTGCCCATCAGGTCATTGACGGTCAATCCGGTGGCGGCATAGGCGTCGGCCCGCCCGGCCTGCACCCCGGACAGGGCGCTGACGGCGTCGGGAAACACCACGATCTGGCCCGCCGGAATCTTCACTTTCTCGGCGTACTCGCCCTCGATCGCCCCCACCACCACGCCCAGCTTGACGTCAGGGTTCTTCACCACGTCTTCATAGCTGTGCAGGTTCTTGGGATTGCCCTGTTTGACCAGGAAGGCCTGCCCCACCCCATAGGTCGGGTCGGAGAATGCCACTTGCTGGCAACGTTCCGGCGTCACATACATGCCGGCGGCGATGATGTCGAACCGCTTGGCGGCCAGCCCGGGAATCAACGAGCCGAACTCGGTCAGCACGCCTTCCACCTCGTTGATGCCCATGCGCTTGAGCACCACGCGGGCGATCTCGACCGATTCGCCCGTGACCTTGGCTTCCTTGCTGTCCATGTAGGCGAACGGCGCCTCGTTGGCATAGCCGACACGAATCTTGCCGGCGGCCTTGGCCGCTTCCAGCGTATTCGTGGCGCCCGCCGGCGCGCCGCCTGCCACCGGGGCGGCCTTATCGGCGCCCGAGTCGGAACACGCGGCCAACACGCCCAGGCTTAAGGCCAACAGCAAGCGTCTGGATCGGAACAAGGTCATGTAATTTTTCTCCCAAATCTATTTCTAGGTGCATGGCTTCACTAAAAATAATACGCTATTAAATGATTTCTATAAGAATGATATGGGCATGAAAAAGCAGGCCTAAGCCTGCTTTTAGGGACTGATGCCCTATGGGGCGTCAGTAAATGCTACGAAACGTAGAAATTTCTATCAGCGCCTATTCCGCGTACGCGAACCGGCCGTTCTTGACGATGCCCATCACGCGCGCCCGCTCGTCGAAACCCTGATGATTGTCCTTCGAGATGTTCAGCACGCCGTTGGGCACGACCAGGTCGCGCGTCGTTTCCAGGGCGTCACGCAAGGCCGCGCGGAATTCCGGCGTGCCGGGCTTGGCGCCCGTCTTCAGTGCGCGGGACACCGCCGAATCCAGCAGCATCCAGGCGCCGTAGGCGTCGCCCGCGAACTGCGTCAGCGTGTTGGCGCCGTACTGGCCTTCGTACTTGTCCGCGAACGCCACCGCCACCTTTTTGACCGGGTTGCTGTCCGGCAGCTCACGCGCCACCACGCCCGGGCCGGTCGGGAACAGGGTGCCCTCGACGTCCTTGCCGCCGACCTGCAGAAATTCCAGCGTGCCGATGCCGTGCGTCTGATAGATCGCGCCCGTATAGCCACGTTCCAGCAGCGTCTTCTGCGGCAAGGCGGACGGCGTGCCCGCACCCGCGATCAGCACGGCGTCCGGCTTGGCTGCGATGACCTTCAGCGCCTGCCCGACCACCGACGCGTCGGTGCGCTGGAAGCGCTCCTCGGCCACGATCTTCAGGTCGTCGCCCGCGGCGGCCTTGAATTCCTTCCACCAGCTGTCGCCATACGAATCCGCGAAGCCGATGAAGGCCACATTCTTCAGGCCCTTCTTCTTCATGTCTTCGACCAGGATGGTCGCCATCAGCGAATCGTTCTGCGGCATCTTGAAGGCCCAGGCGCGCTTGGGATCCGACAAGGGTTCCACGATGACGCTGGAGGCCGCCAGCGCGATCATCGGCGTCCCGGTTTCGGCCAGCACGTCCAGCCCGGCCAACGCGGCGGCCGTGGTGTTGGGGCCGACGATGGCATCGACCTTGTCTTCCGAGGTCAGCTTGCGCATGTTTTTCACCGCGCGGCTGACATCGGTGCCGTCGTCCAGGACCACGTAGCGCGCCGGTTCGCCGCCCAGCGTGTTCGGCCACAGGCGGATCGCGTTGTTGGTCTGGATGCCGATGGCGGCGGCGGGACCCGTGGTGGACACGTCCACGCCGATCACGATTTCGGCGTGGGCGGACAGAACTGGAAAGACCAGCGCGGCGGCGCAGGCGTAGCGTAGGAAATGGCGGGACATGACAGCGGCTCTTGGGTTTGAATGAAACGGATGCCGCTATTTTGCCTGATGGGCATCAAGCGCTTCGGCCTGCCGTTACATCGGCTTGCCGTTGCGCACCGGTGGATTCCGCGCCCGCCCCCCGCGCTCGCCGTATCATCGACGATGCCGCCTCCGGCAACATGCACCGCCCGCAGCGGCGGATCGCATCCCTGCACCGGACGCGCCCGCGACGGGCGCGCCCCCCTCAACAGGAGTCACCATGAAGAAAACCGCATCCGCCGCCTGGTCGGGCGATCTGAAGACTGGCAAGGGCACGATCTCCACGCAAAGCGGCGCGCTCAAGAGCCAGCCTTACGGCTTCAATACGCGCTTCGGCGACACCCCGGGCACCAACCCCGAAGAACTGCTGGGCGCCGCCCATGCCGGCTGCTTCACCATGGCCCTGTCCAACATCCTGTCCGAATCCGGCATGGTCGCCACCAGCCTGGACACCAAGGCCGAAGTCACGCTGGACAAAGTGGACGACGGCTTCTCCATCACTGCCGTCCACCTGACCGTCGAGGCCGTCATTCCCGGCGCCACCGCGCAAGCCTTCGAGGAAGCGGCCCGCAAGGCCGAAACCGGCTGCCCGGTGTCGAAGGTGCTGAAGGCCAAGATCACGATGGAAGCCAAGCTCAAGTCCTGATCGTCCCCTGCCCCTGATGGCGCGCCGGCGCGGCGCGCCATTGGTCGCCCCTATCCCGGGCTTGCCCAAAATCAATTTGACGGGCGGCCTGCACTTCTAGAAAATGAGAACCATTCTCAGGAGTGTCGCATGACCCGATTCATCTACGCGATATCAGGCGGCAAAGCCGCCCTTGCGCACGACGCCCAGCTTTCGGCGAATCTGCGGCGCATGGTCGGTTCGGGCATCCTGGTGGCCGTGGGCTACATCGATCCGGGCAACTGGGCCACCGACATCGCCGGCGGCAGCGGCTTCGGCTACGGGCTGTTGATGGTCGTCATCACGTCGGCCTTCCTGGCGCTGGGGTTCCAGATCCTCGTATCGCGCCTGGCCCTGGCCACGGGCCAAGACCTGGCGACGCTGACGGCCCGCCACCTGTCTCCCGCCTGGTCCAAGGCCGCCTGGCTAGCCGGCGAAGCCGCCATCCTGGCGACCGCGCTGGCCGAACTGATCGGCGGCGCGATCGCGCTGCGCCTGCTATTCGGCCTGCCCCTGATCGCCGGCGTGGCGGTGACCGGCGTCGGCACCTTCGCCGTGCTGGCGCTTACCCGCGGCAATGCCGACCGCCATGAACGCGTCATCGCCCTGTTGCTGGCGGTCGTGGCGGCATCGTTCGTCTTCCTGCTCTTCAAGGCGAACCCGGCCTGGACGGAAGTCGCGCATGGCGTGACGCAAACGGGCCATGCGTTGCGCGATCCGCAGGGCTTCCTGATCGCCTTGGGCATCCTGGGCGCGACCCTGATGCCGCACAACCTGTATCTGCACTCCGGCTCGCTGGCTGAGCGCGCGAAGGCGCTGCCGCCGACCGCGCTCGACATGGCGATGCGCCTGGCCCGCAACGACACGATCGTGTCGCTGGGCGTGGCCATGCTGATCAATTCGGCCATCATGATCGTGGCGGCGGCGTCGCTGTCCGGCTCCGGGCTGATCGTGTCCAGCCTGGATGACGCCCACGCCGTGATCGGCCAGACGCTGGGCGTCGGCGCCGCCATCGTCTTCGCCGTGGCGCTCTACGCCGCCGGCCAAAGCTCCACCATCACGGGCGTGCTGGCCGGCCGGATCCTGTCCCGGGGCTTCCAGATTCGCAGCAACTGGTCGGACCGCCGCCGCGCGCTGGCGACCCGTCTGGTCGCAGGCGCCGCCGCCGTGGGCCTGCTGGTCTTCACGGGCGGCAAAGACCCCGACGAACTGCTGGTGTTGAGCCAGGTCATCCTGAGCCTGGCGCTGCCCTTCGCGCTGGGTCCGCTGGTGATGCTGGCCTGCCGCAAGGGCGTGATGGGGCCGTATGCGCTGCGCGGCGCCTGGGCCTGGGCGGCCATCAGCGCGACAGTCGGCATCGTGGTCCTGGACGGCTACCTGCTGGTCGACATGGCGGTCTAGGCAGCCACGCCTTGCCACGTGGGGGGCCGCCCGCGGCCCATAAAAAAACGCCAGCGTCTGCTGGCGTTTTTTCTGGCCGACCGCTTGCGCTCAGTGGCGGGCGGAGATGACCGGGTGCTGCTGCCGGCCCGCGTCCATGTCGTGCAGGACTTCGCCGACGGCGCCGCCCCAGGAGGCCAGACGAACCTTCAGGCGCAGCCAGGCGGCGCGCGCGAAGGGGCCGGACAGGGTTTCCGCTTTGACGGCCTCGCGGATCAAGGACCGCTCCAGCGCATCCGACATACGGGCATTTTTCAACGCGGTATCGCTCATGATTCTCTCCTTGAGAAAGCGCGATGTGGAACAACACGAATTCATGTTAGATCCGCGTTTGCTGCGTTGCAACGGAAATTTCAACCATTTTTTTGTTCGTTGCGCAATGGGGACAAACACCACCATTACGGTGCATGCGGCACCACATTAAGCACTGCTTTTGTGCAGTGCAATACGCCTTTCAGTCAGGCAAGTGGGCCTGGATGAGCTTATCGGCCATCTCGGCGACCCGTCCCGCCGGGCCGCCCTTGCCAAACAGCTGGCTGGACACGAAGGCGCCCTCGATCAATAGCAGCAATCCATCGGCCAGCGCCTCGGGGTCGGTCGCGCCCATGCCCGCCGCCATCTCGTTCAACCGGACACGCAGCGTCAGCTTGTGTTCGACGGCGACCGCTCGGGCGGGATGCCCGGCTTCGGGGTACTCGACTGCCGCGTTGGTCAGGCCGCAGCCCCGGTAGCCGCTCTGCACGGCGCGCTGGCTCAAACCCGACAGGTAATCCAGCAGTTGCGCCCGCGGATCGCCGGGATGGGCGGCGCAAGCGCCGTCGAAACGCGCCCAGAACTCCGCGTCGTAGTCGCGCAGATAGGTGGCCGCCAGCTCGTCCTTGGACGAAAAACTGCGGTACAGGCTGGGCTTGGTCACGCCGGCCTGGGTCACGATGGCGTCGACCCCGACCGCGCGGATGCCGTCGCGGTAGAACATCTCGCGCGCGGTCTTGCGGATACGGTCTGCCGCCAGCAGGGGTTTGCTTGCCGGCGTGTCCGGGGTGGCGGACGGGACGGTGGGTTTGCTGGCCATTCGGGTCTCCATCAAATAGTGCTTGACGATGTTACTGACCGGTACGTACTATTCGCAAATCTTAATACGTACCGGTCAGCAACATGAGTATAGCCCAGCCCCCTATTCCGTTCCGGCGTGCCGGCCAGAAGTACGCTTTTGTCGTCGTTGCGGTGATATTCCTGTCGTTGCTGGTGTCGGCCGGGCTGCGCTCGTCGCCCAGCGTCCTGCTGGTGCCGCTGGAAGAAGCCTTCGGCTGGAGCCGCAGTTCGATCTCGTTCGCCGCCGCCGTCGGCATCTTCCTATATGGACTGATCGGCCCCTTTGCCGCCGCGGCGATGGAGCGCTTCGGTTTGCGCCGCATTCTGATCAGCGCCCTGCTCTTGATGTCCGCCTCCAGCGCCGTCAGCGCCTACATGACCGAGCCCTGGCACCTGCTCATGACCTGGGGCGTGTTCTCGGGCATCAGCTCGGGCGCGGTGGCCTCGGTGCTGGGCGCCACCATCGTCAACCGCTGGTTCAGCAAGCACCGCGGCCTGGTCATGGGCCTGTTGACCGCCAGCACCGCCAGCGGCACGCTGGTGTTTCTGCCCGTGCTGGCCACGCTGGCTTCGTCCGGCGACTGGACCCGCGTGGTCTGGACCGTGGCGGCCGCCGCCGCGGCGCTGGTGCCGCTGGCCTGGTGGCTGGTGCCCGACCGCCCGTCCAGCGTCGGCCTGGTGCCGTTCGGCAGCGACCCGAGTGCGCCGCCCGCCCCCGCCGCGCCGCGCACCGGCATGGTGGCCGCCACCTTCGGCGCCTTGGCCCGCGCCGCCAGGACGCGCACGTTCTGGTTCCTGTTCGCCACGTTCTTCATCTGCGGCTTCACCACCAACGGTCTGGTCGGCACGCACCTGATCGCGCTTTGCGGCGACCACGGCATGCTGGAAGTCCAGGCGGCCGGCCTGCTGGCGATCATGGGCATCTTCGACCTGGTTGGCACCACGGCCTCGGGCTGGCTGACCGACCGCTACGACCCGCGCAAGCTGCTGTTCGTCTACTACGCGCTGCGCGGCCTGTCGCTGATCTATCTGCCCTATTCCGACTTCTCGTTCTACAGCCTGTCGATCTTCGCGATCTTCTTCGGCCTGGACTGGATCGCCACCGTGCCGCCCACCCTGCGCCTGACGACGGAAGCCTTCGGCGAGCGCGATGCGGCCATCGTGTTCGGGTGGATCGTCGCGGGCCATCAGCTGGGCGCGGCCACCGCCGCCTGGATGGCCGGCGCCATCCGCGAGGCGCAGGGCAGCTACATGATGGCTTTCGTGATCTCCGGCGCCACGGGGCTCGTCGCCGCCGTGATCGCGCTGCGGATCGGCAAGAAGCAACTGACCGCGCAGCCGGCCTGATCGGGGCCGGCCCCGGTCAGGATTTGACCGCGGCGCCCGGGCGGCCTCGAAGGTTGTAGGCCTTCTTGCCGCCCACGTGCTTGCGGATCAGCGTTTCGGCGCGCTTGCCGTCGCGCGCCATCAAGGCCTGCACGAACGCCTCGTGGTCCGAGACCGCGGTCGTCCATTCGTCCAGGTCGAAGTTGGATTTGTAGCGCAACGCCTGTACCTGCAGGTTCAGGCGGTCATAGGACTGCGTCAGCGCCGGATTGTGCGCGGCGCGGTTGATCGCGATATGCGTGCCCATGCTGGCCGCGAAATACGCGCGGATATCACGCTTCTCGTAGTTCTCAAGCATCTGCGCATGCAGGCCCGCGATCTGGGCGAGCTCCGCGTCCGACGCGCGCTCGGCGGCGCTGCGCACCGCCAACCCCTCCAGCACCGACAGCACATCGAAGATGTTCTCGATGTCGTCCGCCGACAACTCGATCACCATCGCGCCGCGCTTGGGCTGCAACGCCACCAGCCCGTCCGAGGCCAGCATCCGATAGGCCTCGCGCAGCGGCGTGCGTGAAATCTTCAACTGGTCGCACAGGTCCCGCTCGTTGAGCCAGGTGCCCGGCTTCAGCGTGCCGTCGATGATCAATTGCCGCAGCCGCTCGGCCACGACCGCCGGCAAGGTGGGATGGTGGATGGCCAGATCCGGGACGGACGCGTCCGGAATCAGGCTTTCAGGGTTAGCCATGGGTTGTTCACGCTCACAACATCGATTATTTTTGTATCTGGTATACCAGACACCAAAGGCATACCAACCTGACCCCATCATAAATCAAGCAACACCCGGGCAGGCCTCATCCACCAAGGAGACTCCATATGAACAAGCATGTTCGCGCCTGGACGGGCGCGCTGGCGGCAGCCGCCGGCCTGACCGCCGCCGGATCCGCCGTGGCGCAGGATCCGGCGAAGTGGCCGGAACGCCCCATCCGCCTGGTCGTCGGTTTTGTGCCGGGTGGCGGCACCGACGTATCGGCCCGCATCGTTTCCACGCGCCTGTCCACGTTGCTGGGCCAGCAGATCGTGGTCGAAAACAAGCCGGGCGCGTCCGGCCTGATCGCCGCCGACTATGTGGCGAAAGCCGAGCCCGACGGCTACACGCTGTTGCTGGCCAACATGCAGTCGACCGTCGCCGCGCCCTATGTCGTGCAATCCAGCATCGACCCCATCCGGGATTTCACGGCGGTGCGATACATCGGTTCGGTGCCCAACGTGCTGGTCGTGAACCCGGCCAAGCACCGCTACGCCACCGTCCAGAACCTGGTGGACGACGCCCGCGCCAAGCCCAAGCAGCTGCTGTATGCCTCATCCGGCATGGGCAGCCCGCAGCATCTGAGCGCCGCTCGCTTTTCGCAGATCGCCGGCGTGTCGATGGAGCACGTGCCCTACAAGGGCAGCGGCCAGGCCATGACCGACCTGCTGGGCGGCAGCGTGGACATGAACTTCGACACCCTGCCCGGCGCGATCAATCAGATCCAGGCCGGCAAGCTGCGCCCGCTGGCGGTGACCAGCGCCGAACGCAGCAAGCGCCTGCCGGACGTGCCCACCTTGGCCGAATCCGGCATCAAGGGCCTGGACATCGTGCAGTGGTACGCCGTGCTGGCCCCCGCCAAGCTGCCCCGCCCGATCATGGACAAGCTGGACCGGGCGCTGGCCCAGACATTGGCCGACCCCGAGATCGCCGCCAAGCTGGCCGACCAGGGCATGGACCTGGGCGGCGGGCCGCAAACCCCTGCGGCATTCGCGGCCTATGTGCAGGACGAATGGACCAAGTACGGCAAGCTCACCGCCAGCCTCGGCCTGACGAAACAATGATCCCCAGCGGGGGTCCGCCCCCGCGCCTGACGAAAGGAAAACCATGAGCGCTACCTCTACTCCCGACTCCTCGCCCGTCCTGCTGCAACGCGATGGCGACATCGCGACCGTGGTGCTGAACCGCCCGGAAAAGCTCAATGCGTTCACGATCGACGGCTGGCGCCTGCTGGGCGACGTCTTCCTGGAACTGGACCGCGACGACGGCGTGCGCTGCGTGCTGTTGCGGGGTGCGGGCGAAAAGGCATTCTCGCCCGGCAACGACATCAGCGAATTCGAAACCGCGCGCAGCAACAAGCGGCAGGCGGTGGAATATGGCGCCGTCATGCGCCGCACCATCGAGGCCATCGGCGGTTGCCGCCATCCGGTGGTGGCGCAGATACACGGCATCTGCGTGGGCGGCGGCCTGGAAATCGCCAGCCTGGCCGACCTGCGCATCTGCGGCGAAAGCTCGCGGTTCGGCGTCCCGATCAAGAACCTGGGGCTGGTGATGTCGTATTCGGAATTGGCGCCGCTGGTGCGTCTTGTCGGGCCGACAACGGCGCTGCAAGTGCTGCTGGAAGGCACGATCTTCGACGCCGCCGAAGCCCTGCGGCTGGGCGTGGTCACGCGCGTGGTGCCGGACAGCGAGGTGGCCGGAGAAGCGCAGGCCGCCGCGCGCCGCATTGCCGACGGGGCGCCGCTAGTCGCGCGCTGGCACAAGAAGTTCGTGCGCAACCTCGTGCAAGGCAAGGCATTGACTGACGCCGACCGCGACGAAGCGTTCGACTGCTTCGACACCGAGGACTTCCGCGCCGGCTACCGCGCTTTCCTGGCCAAGGCCAAACCGCAATTCAGCGGCCGCTGAACGAAGATCAAGGAGCAGGCATGCATGACGATATTCGCGGCCCCGGCCGCCCGCTTTCCGCCAACGCTGATGTGCCCGCCGGCGCGCTGGCCGGCATGCGCGTGATCGAGCTGTCGCAGATCATGGCCGGCCCGACCTGCGGCATGATGCTGGCCGATCTTGGCGCCGATGTGATCAAGGTCGAGAAGATCGACGGCGGCGACGATTCCCGCCAATACCGCGACCCGCAAATCAACGGGATCTCGGCCCCTTACCTGATGCTCAACCGCAACAAGCGCGCCATCGCGCTGGACTTGAAGCATCCCGAAGGCAAGAAGGTCCTGCTGCGCATGATCCGGGACGCCGATGTCGTGACCGAGAACTTCCGCAAAGGCACGATGGAAAAACTGGGCCTGGGCTACGACACGCTGCGCCAGGAGAACCCGGGCCTGATCTATTGCGCCGTCTCCGGATACGGCACGACCGGCCCGTACGCCGATAAAGGGGGGTTCGACCTGGTGGCGCAAGGCTTCTCGGGTTTGATGGCCATAACCGGCGAACCCGGCGGCCCGCCGCTGCGCACGGGAAACTCCGTGGCCGACATCAATGCGGGCTTGCTGGCGGCATTCGGCGTGCTGGCGGCCTACCAGCACAAGCAGCGCACCGGCGAGGGCCAGATCGTCGAGACTTCGCTGCTGGAAGCCAGCCTGCAGCAGCTGTACTGGCACGCCGCGATCTACTTCGGCAGCGGCGTGTCGCCCGGCCCCACCGGCTCGGCGCATGTACTGAGCGCGCCGTACCAGGCGTTTCCCACGGGCACCGACTGGATCATCATCGGCGGCGCGAACGAGAAGAACTGGCAGCGCATCGCGCAAGCGCTGGGCAAGCCCGAATGGGCCGACGATCCGCGCTTCGCGCGCAACCGCGACCGCATGAATAACCGCGACGAACTGGTGGCGGAGATGTCGGCCATCCTGGAGACGCGCAGCGCGCAGGAATGGCTGGACGTTTTCGACGAGGCCGGCGTGCCCGCCGGCCCGGTGCATTCGGTCGCGCAGGCGCTGTCGCATCCGCAGACGCTGGCTCGCGGCATGGTCGTAGAACAGGATCACCCGGTAGCCGGCAAGGTGCGCACCGTCGGCATGCCAGTGAAGCTGTCGGCCACGCCTGCGCAATACCACCGCGCGGCGCCCAGGCTGGGCGAGGACAGCATCGCGATCCTGGGCGAGTTCGGCTACGGCCAGCAGGAAATCGACGCACTGATCGAGGCCGGCGTGGTCATGGCCGTGGACCGTGAACGCGCACCGGCTTAGAACATCCAAAACCCACGCATGAGGCCGCCGTCAGCCGAGGACCCCGGAGCCATCCGAAGCGCAGCCCCACCGGGGCGAGCATCGGAATGGCGCAGGGCAGCCTCGGCGGCTAAAGAACCTGGCCATCCGCAAGCTCGAAGCCCTACTCGGACTCGCCCAGATAGGCCGCGCGCACTTTGGGATCGTGCAGCATGTCGCCGGCGGGCCCGGACAGGATGATCTCACCCGACTCCATCACATAGCCGCGGTGGCTGTTTTCCAGCGCCAGGCGCGCGTTCTGCTCGATCAGCAGGATCGTCACGCCTTCGCTGGCGATGGTGCGGACCACCTCGAAGACCTTCTCGACCATCAAGGGCGCAAGGCCCATCGACGGCTCGTCCAGCAGTAGCAGCTTGGGGCGCGCGATCATCGCGCGGCCCATCGCCACCATCTGTTGTTCGCCTCCTGACAAGGTGCCCGCCGCTTGCTTGCGGCGTTCGGCCAGGCGGGGGAACAAGGTGAAGACTCGGTCGGTGTCCTGGCGGATCTGCGCCGCATCGCGACGGATGTAAGCGCCCATCGCCAGGTTTTCCTCGATGGTCAACTGGCCGAAGATGCCGCGGCCCTCGGGCACCATGACCAGGCCCTTGCGGACCAGTTCATGCGACTTCTGGCCGCCGATCGAATGCCCGCCATAAACCACTTCGCCCCCCGCCAGCGGCACCAGGCCGCAGATCGCGCGCAGCGTCGTGCTCTTGCCCGCGCCGTTGGCGCCGATCAGGCACACGAGTTCGCCTTCGTCCACGCGCAGGTCGATCCCGCGCACCGCGCGGATGCCGCCGTAGGCGACCTGCAGGCCACGCAGTTCCAATAAGGGTTGGGATGCCGTCATGTTGCCGGGCTCTCCTTGTGAATCAGCGGATCCTGGGCCGCGCCGGCGCCCAGGTACGCTTCGATGACCTTGGGGTCGCGTTGCACCTGGGCAGGCTTGCCCATTGCCAGCACTTTGCCGTACTCCAGCACCAGCACGCGGTCGCACAACCCCATGACCAGCTTCATGTCGTGTTCGATCAGCAGCACCGTGACGCCGTCGTCGCGGATCTTCTCGACCAGCTTGCGAAGCACCACGGTTTCCGATGCGTTCATGCCGGCCGCGGGTTCGTCCAGCGCCAGCAGCTTGGGATCCGTCGCCAGGGCGCGCGCGATCTCAAGCCGGCGCTGGTCGCCATAAGGCAACGACCGCGCGACGTCGTTGGCGCGATGGCCGATGCCCACGTAGTCCAGCAGCGCTTGCGCCCGCGCCTCGATGGCGGCCTCTTCGGCACGCGTGGCGCGCGTGCGCAGCACCGCGCCCAGCACGCCCGCCTTGGTGCGCAAGTGGCGGCCGATCATCACGTTCTCGATGGCGGACAGGTTCGCGAACAGGCGGATGTTCTGGAAGGTGCGCGCCAGGCCGGCGAACGCGACCTCGTGCGGCTTCTTGCCCGACATGGACGCGCCGTTGAAGGTGCAGTTGCCCTCTTCCGGGATGTACAGGCCGGTCAGCACGTTGAACAGCGTGGTCTTGCCCGCGCCGTTCGGGCCGATCAGGCCATAGATCTCGCCTTGCTCAATGTCGAAACTGACGTCCGACAGCGCTTGCAGGCCGCCGAAGCGCTTGCCCAGGCCTTGGGCTTGCAGCAGTTTGCTCATGCCCCGCCTCCTTGCGCCTTGGTGGCCAGTTCACGCTTGCGCACCGCCGACGGCCACAGGCCCGCGGGGCGGAACAGCATGACGCACACCATCGCCAGGCCGAACAGCAGCATGCGGATGCCTTCGGGGTCCAGCACCACGGCGCCGAACACCATGTGCTGGAAGGGCTCGACCACCGCGCGCAGGAATTCCGGCAACGCCGCCAGGATGAGCGCGCCCAGGATCACGCCCGGGATATGCCCCATGCCGCCCAGCACCACCATGCACAGGATCGAGATCGATTCCATCAGCGAGAAGCTCTCGGGGCTGACAAAACCCTGCATCGACGCGAACAGCGCGCCCGCCACGCCGCCGAACGAAGCGCCCATCGCGAACGCCAGCAGCTTGATGTTGCGGGTGTTGATGCCCATCGCCTTGGCGGCGATCTCGTCTTCGCGGATGGCTTCCCAGGCGCGGCCGATGCGCGAATTCTGCAGGCGCACGCACACCACGATGATGATGAGCGTCAGCGCCAGCAGCAGGTAGTAGTACTTCTCCGGCCCGGTGAACCGGATGCCGAACAGGCTTTCCGTCCGGCCGAACGCGAACTCGCCCACCTTGAACGTATCGATGCGGTTGATGCCCTGCGGCCCGTTGGTGATGTTGATCGGGGCGTTCAGGTTGTTCAGGAAGATGCGGATGATTTCCCCGAAGCCCAAGGTGACGATCGCCAGATAGTCCCCCCGCAGCTTCAGTGTCGGCGCCCCCAGCAGCACGCCGAACAGGCACGCCACGGCCAGCGCGATCGGCAGGATCGCCCAGAACGGCAGATGCAGCCCGAAGTGCGGCGACGCCAGCAAGGCCCAGGTGTAGGCGCCCACCGCGTAGAACGCGATGTAGCCCAGATCCAGCAGGCCGGCGAAACCCACCACGATGTTCAGCCCCAGCGACAGCATCACGTACAGCAGGGCGAAGTTCAGGATGCGCACCCAGCTCTGGCCGGCCATGCCGATCACAAAAGGCAGCACCGCCAGCACGATGCCGATCAGCGCGATGCCGATCAGGTTGCGGGTCGACAGCCCGCTGGTCTTCAAGGCGGCGTTCATGCGCGGTCCCCCACACGTTCGCCCAGCAGGCCGGACGGACGGAAGATCAGCACCAGCACCAGCACGAAGAACGCGAACACGTCCTGGTAATGGCTGCCGAGGAATCCGCCGGTCAGGTCGCCGATATAGCCGGCGCCCAGCGATTCGATGATGCCAAGCAGCAAGCCGCCGGCCATCGCGCCCACCATGTTGCCGATGCCGCCCAGCACGGCGGCCGTGAAGGCCTTCAGGCCCAGCATGAAGCCCATCGTGTATTGCGACACGCCGTAATAGGTCGCGACCATCATGCCCGCCACGGCGGCCAGCGCCGACCCGATCAGGAACGCCGCCGAAATGACGGTATTGATGTTGACGCCCATCAGCCCCGCCACTTCGCGGTTCTGCGCGGTGGCGCGCATCGCCGTGCCCAGGCGGGTTTTGTGCACCACGGCCAGCAGGCCGCCCATGATCAGCGCCGCGATCGCGACGATGGCGATCTGCAGCGAACTCATGCGCGCGCCGGCGAATTCGAACACATGTGGCGACAGCACCTGCGGAAAGTTCAGGTAGTTGCGGCCCCAGCCCATCATCGCCACATTCTGCAGGATGATGGACACGCCGATCGCCGTGATCAGCGCCGCCAGGCGCGGCGCGCGGCGCAGCGGCCGGTAGGCCACGCGCTCGGCCGTCCAGCCCACCGCCATGCACAGCGGCACGGACACCAAGAGGCCCACGCCCAGCACCACGAACGCGGACACGCCGGGATCGCCGCCCACCAGCGAGATGGCGATCGTCGTGGCCGCCATGGCGCCGATCATGACGACGTCGCCATGCGCGAAGTTGATCAGCCCGATGATGCCGTACACCATGGTGTAGCCAAGGGCGACCAGGGCGTACACGCTGCCTAGCGTGACGCCGTTAATCAGTTGTTGAATGAAGATATCCATAGGGGCCGCGGAAATAAGCCTGGAAAAGTCGCGCGGGCCGCGCGGCCGGAGCCGTCACGGGCCGGGCGCGGGAGGCGCGCCGCACACGCCGGGCGGCGCGTGCGGACAAAGCGGGCGGATGCCGGCACGGCCGGGGTCCGCCCTGTTCAACCCGCCTTAGTTGGCTTGGCTGACCATCGTTTCAACCATCTCCCACTTGCCGTTCTTGACTTCGTAGATGGTGACCGAGATTTCCTTCAGATCGCCGCGGGCGTCGTAGGAGATGTGCTCGCTGGTAGCGCCCTTGCGGTCCAGTTTGGCCAGCACGGGCAGGTACTTCTCGGGCTTGGCCGAACCGGCCTGTTCGATGGCGGTGATCATGTTCCATGCGCCGTCATAGGCGTAGGGCGCATAGACGCCGGGGGCCTTCTTGAAGCGCGCCTGATAGCGCTGCTCGAAGTCCTTGCCCGCGGCCATCTTGTCCAGCGGCACGCCGGCAAGCGACGCGAAGGTGCCGTCGGCGGCGTCGCCGGCCAGCTTGATGAACGTGTCGCTGCGGGTCATTTCACCCGACACCAGCGGCGCCTTCAGGCCCAGCGTGGCCAGTTGGCGTTTCATCGGGCCGGATTGCGCATCCAGGCCGCCGTAGAAGATCGCGTCGGGCGCCGATCCCTTGATGTTGGTCAGGATGGCGGTGAAATCGTTCGCTTTGTCCGTCGTGTATTCGCGGCGGACCACTTCGCCGCCGGCGGCCTTCACGGCCTTCTCGACTTCGTCGGCCAGGCCCTGGCCGTAGGCGGTGCGGTCATCGATGATCGCGACCTTCTTGGCCTTCAGGTTCTGCACCATGAACTTGCCGACGGCAGCGCCCTGCTGGGTGTCGCTGGTCATCATGCGGAACGTGGTTTCGTAGCCCTGCTTGGTGTATTCGGGCGACGTCGCCATGGCGATCTGGGGCAGACCGGCTTCATGGTAGACGCGCGACGCGGGGATCGTCGTGCCGGAATTGAAGTGGCCAAGGATGCCCACGACGTCCTGGTCGACCAGCTGTTGCGCCACTTGCACGCCCACGCGCGGGTCGGCCTGGTCGTCGCGCGACACCAGCACGAACTTGGCCGGCTGGCCGTCGACCTTGATGCCCTTCTTGTTCGCTTCTTCCAGGGCCAGGTTCAGGCCGTTCTGCATGTCTTCGCCGTAGTGCGATTGCGGGCCGGTCAACGGCGCGGCAAAGCCCAGCTTGATGTCGGCGGCGTGCGCGGCGGCCGTCATGCCGACGGCGGCGATGCTGGCGGCGAGAAGCTTCAAAGTGGTGCGGAACTTCATGGGGAATCCTCCGGGATGTCGGACTTATTGCCTTGTTATACCTGAGCTTTTAGCCAGGCTTTTGGTTTCTTTTACTACCGCAGCCCTGGCGGTGGCCAGGTGCTGCGCATGCATTTTCTGCAAAGTCCGGATGCCGGGTTGCGACATCCAGACTTGAGGTGCGACCGGATTTTGCTTCCAGTGCAACCTTGCCCGATATTGGAGATAACCCTCAGTGACTCGGCGATAACCCCCGGCCCTCGAGGGTTACCGCACGGTCACTTTCAGCCGATGGTCATGAGGCTGGCGTTGCCCCCTGCCGCGGCCGTATTCACGCTGATGGAGCGCTCGGTCAGCAGGCGTTCCGGCACATAGCCGGCCCCCGCCGCCAGGGCGTCGGAGGTCAGGCCGTGCACCGACAGGATGGCACCGGGACGCTGCGCGATGCGCTGGTTGAGCGCCTGCAGCGCATCGCCGTCGCCTTCGAACAGCACCGCCTGGTAATCCGCCTGATCGACCTCGTCGTCGGCCAGGATGCCTGCCTGGCCCTGCTGTTCGGCATCCAGCGTGGCCAGCAGCGCTTGCGCGGCCGGCGTGTCCGCGAACCAGGCGTGGTTGCCCGTCAGGCGGGCCACCGACCACTGCGCCCGCGCGCCGGCCTCGGTGGCCGCCACGCAATACACGGCGCCGCGCGGCTCGACCATATAGGTGTTGGTCTCGCCGGTAGGGCCGGGCAGCGCCATGCGCTGCGGCAGCGGCGCGGCGGCGTCCAGCGCCGGCGGCAAGCCCGCCGGACGGGTGCCCAGCAGGCGGTACATGTACAGCGGGCCACCGGCTTTGGGGCCGGTGCCCGACAGGCATTCGCCGCCGAAGGGCTGCACGCCCACGACCGCGCCCACGATGTTGCGGTTGACGTAGACGTTGCCGGCATGGACCTGCCCCGTCACGTGCGCGATCGTTTCGTCGATGCGGGTATGCACGCCGAACGTCAGGCCGTAGCCGGTGCCGTTGATGGCATCCAGCAACGCGTCCAGTTCCTCGCGCTTGTAGCGCACCACGTGCAGCACCGGGCCGAACACTTCACGGGTCAGTTCGCTGACGTGGTCGATTTCGATGATGGTGGGCGCCACGAAAGTGCCATGGCGGCACTCGCCGTTCAGCTCGACCTGGTCCACGCGGTGGCCGGCCGTGCGCATCGTCTCGATGTGCCGCTGGATGCCGTTGCGCGCTTCGGTATCGATGACGGGCCCCACGTCCACCGACAGGCGGTCCGGGTTGCCCACGGCAAGCTCGCGCATCGCGCCGCGCAGCATCGTCAACACGTGATCGGCGTTGTCTTCCTGCACGCACAGCACGCGCAGCGCCGAGCAGCGCTGGCCGGCCGAATCGAAGGCCGAGCTCAGCACGTCGAACACCACCTGTTCGGACAGCGCGGACGAATCCACCACCATCGCGTTCTGGCCGCCCGTCTCCGCGATCAGCGGAATGGTGTGCCCATCGTCGTCCAGGCGGTCTGCCAGCGTGCGCGCGATGATGCGCGCCACGTCGGTCGACCCGGTGAACATCACGCCCCGCACGGCGGGGCTGGCCACCAGCTGGGCGCCCACGGTCTCGCCACGGCCCGGCAGCAGTTGCACGGCGCCGGCAGGCACGCCGGCCGCGCGCAGGATGGCGACCGCTTGCGCGGCGATCAGCGGCGTCTGCTCGGCGGGCTTGGCCACGACGGTGTTGCCGGCGGCCAGCGCGGCCGCGACCTGGCCCGTGAAGATGGCCAGCGGGAAGTTCCAGGGGCTGATGCACAGCACGGTGCCCAAGGGGCGGTGCGTGTCGTTGCTGAATTCGTGTTCGGCCTGGTCCGCGTAGTAGCGCAGGAAGTCCACGGCTTCGCGCACTTCGGCGATGGCGTTGGGCAGCGATTTGCCTGCTTCACGCACGATCAGGCCCAGCAGGGTCTGCATCTGCTCTTCCAGCAATTGCGCGGCACGGCGCAGGCACTGCGCCCGCTCCGCCACCGGCGTCGATTGCCAGATGGGCGCCGTGTTGGCGGCGGCGCGCAAGGCGGTGTCGGCCTCGTCGGCTTGCGCCTCGATCACATGGCCCACGACGTCGCGCAGATTGGCGGGGTTGCGCACTTCAATGGCACGCGCCGCGTCCCAAGCCTGCTCCCCCTCGCCCAGCATCGGACCCGCGCGCCACGGCGTGCCGGCGCTGGCCAGCAACGCGGCGGACAGCGAGCCCAGGCGGTGTTCGTTGGTAAGATCCAGGCCCGCCGAGTTGGCGCGGGCGCCCTGCTGCAGATTGCCGTACAGTTCGCGCGGCAATGCGATCTTCTCGTGCGGCGCGCCCAGCGGCACGATACGCGAGGCGGCGTCCACCGGATCGGCCACCAGCGTTTCGACCGGAATGCTGTCGTCGCCGATCAGGTTCACGAACGAGGTATTGGCGCCGTTTTCCAGCAGTCGGCGCACCAGGTACGCCAGCAGCGTTTCATGCGTGCCGACCGGCGCGTAGATGCGGCACGGGCGGTTCAGCTTGCCTTGGGCCAACGGGCCGACCACTTCGTCGTACAGCGGTTCGCCCATGCCGTGCAGGCACTGGAATTCGTATTGGCCGGGATAGTAGTTCTGACCGGCCAGCTGATAGATCGCCGCCAGCGTGTAGGCGTTGTGCGTGGCGAATTGCGGGTACACGGCTTCGGGCGCGCCCAGCAGCTTGCGGGCGCAGGCCAGGTAGGCCACGTCGGTGTACAGCTTGCGGGTATAGACGGGGTAGCCTTCCAGGCCGTCCACCTGGGCGCGCTTGATTTCGCTGTCCCAGTATGCGCCCTTCACCAGCCGCACCATCACGCGGTGGCGGCTGCGGCGGGCCAGGTCGATCACGTAGTCGATGACGAACGGCGCGCGCTTCTGGTAGGCCTGGATGACAAAGCCGATGCCGTTCCAGCCGTCGAGTTCGGGTGCGAAACAGAGCGCCTCCAGCAAGTCCAGCGAGATCTCCAGGCGGTCGGCCTCTTCGGCGTCGATGTTCAAGCCGATATCGTAGCTGCGGGCCAGCGCCGTCAGCGCCTTCACGCGCGGCAGCAGTTCCGCGATGACGCGTTCGCGCTGGCTGCGCGAATAGCGCGGATGCAGCGCCGACAGCTTGATCGAGATGCCGGGGCCTTCATAGATGCCGCGGCCGGCCGCAGCCTTGCCGATGGCGTGGATGGCCTGCTCGTAAGACGCGTAGTAGCGGTCGGCGTCTTCCGCCGTGGTCGCAGCCTCGCCCAGCATGTCGTACGAATAGCGGAAGCCGCGCGCTTCCATCTTGCGGTTGTTGGCCAGCGCCTCAGAGATGGTCTGGCCCGAAACGAACTGTTCGCCCATCATGCGCATGGCCATGTTCACGCCCTTGCGCACCAGCGGTTCGCCGCCCTTGCCGATCAGGCGGGTCAGCGCCTTGGACAGCGACTGCTCGCTGCTCACGGCCACCAGCTTGCCGGTGATCATCAGGCCCCAGGTGGCGGCGTTGACGAACAGCGATTGCGAACCGCCCATATGGGACTTCCAGTCGCCGCGGGCGACCTTGTCGCGGATCAGCGCGTCGCGCGTGGCGCGGTCGGGAATGCGCAGCAGCGCTTCGGCCAGGCACATCAGCGCCACGCCTTCCTGGCTGGACAGCGAGAATTCCTGGATCAGCCCTTCGACGCCGCCGCCGGTGCGCTTGCCGCGCAGCTTCTTGACCAGGTCGGTCGCCATCGCGTGGACCTTTTCCAGGTTCGGCATGCGAGCCTGGCCCAGCAGCAGCGGCACGCATTCCGGCTCGGGGCGGCGATAGGCCGCGGTGATCGCGGCGCGCAGCACGGATTGCGGTTGCACATCCTGGCCGAACTCGTAGAAAGGCGGCGTGGGCGCCGACTGGCTATCGCCGGCATCGTCTTCCGTGCCCGCATCAATGCCCAGGTGCGACATTTCGGCAGGCAGATGGCCGCGCTCGATCTTGTCCAGGTAGGCAAGGATCGCCTGCTTGTGCAGCCAGTGAGGCGTGCAATTGAGCTTGTGCGCGGCGGCCTTCAGGCGGTCGCGTAGTGCGTCATCGACTTTGACGCCAAGGGTCGTGCTGGCCATAAGAGATTGCTTCCTGTCGCATGGCAAAGGTAATACCGGGCTCAAAAAGAACCCAGCATGGGTAGGACCGTATGCTAGACAGGTTGCAACCGTGTTTGTATTAAGGTTAACCCTAGGTTAACCGCTTGAGATCACGTAGATTTCTCAATCCTTCAAGGCCGAGCAACCCAGCATCTGCACAGATCCTGATCCTGCGGGGGCCTGCCCCCGGATGGCCGAGGCCATCACGCCGGCCAGACTGACCACGGCGCGCTGCTGCGCGGCGATCAGCGCGGGGACGCCGGCTTGCGACACGGGTTCCGTGACCACGCTGCGGCAAAGCAGCCCCGTGCCCTTCATATTGACGGGCCGGACGCGCCAGGTCGCATCCAGCTGCGCCATGCTGCCGGTCACGAGATCAAAGCGCTGCACGTCGGTCTGCACCCGCCAGACGGCCGCGCCCGGACCGGGTTTGACCATCTGCACGTCCAGCGCGCCCAGCTCCCGCTTCAGCGCATCCGACAGCGCGCCGCGCAACTCGTCGCCCAGCGGCGAACTCCAGCGTTCCGAATACAGCGCCGACACGCTGCCGTCGCCCGTGCGCACCATCAACTGCGGCTGATCCGCCTGGGTCGACAGGCTGACAGGCTGGACTTCGATCAAGAAGCCCGCCGGCGCAGTGGCGGATGCTGGCGCCGACGCTGTCGGCCCTTGCAGCGTGTAGTAGTTCACCGGTGGCGACGAGCCGCAGCCCGCCAGGGCGGCGCCGGCAACCAGCAGGGACAGGACGGTACGCATGGGGGAAATAGTCATGTTCTTCAGTTCCTGACAGGGCCTGCGCCGGGAATCGGGTCATTGCCGCGGCCACGCAGCAAGGCTTCGGGATTCGATTGCAGGAAGTCGGCCAACGCCCGCAGCGAACGCGCCGCGCGGCTCAGTTCCTGCATCGCCTTTTCGGTATTGACCGGCAAGGAGGCGTCCGACGCCAGCATCGCGTTGATGTTGGCCATCGACTCCTTGGCCTGCTTCAACATGCTCTGCGCTTCCGGCGCCACCTGCTTGTCCAGGCGGGTCATCAGCTTGGAGGTGCTGGCCAGCGTGGTGCGCAGGTCTTCGCCGATCTTGTCGAACGGGATCTTCTCGATCTTGGCGACGATGTTGCTGACCTGCTGCTGCAGTTGGTCCAGGTTGCCCGGGATCGTCGGGATGATGGCCGGATCGGACGGCTTGAACTCCACCGGCTTGGCATTCGGGAAGTCGTCCAGCACCACGTACAACTGGCCGGTCAGCAAGTTGGACGTGCGCAGCTGCGCGCGCAGGCCGTGCTTGACCATCACGCCCAGCAAGCGGGTGCCGGCCACGTCGCCGTCCTTCGTCGCGCGCTCGCGCACTTCCTCGTACACGCGGCCCAGGCGCTCCGGATACAGCGTGGCGTCCACCAGCGAATAGAAGCGCTTGGAGACCGGATCGAAGTCCAGGTTGATCTGCGTGACATTGCCCAGCGTGATGCCGTTGAAGTCGATCGGCGCGCCGACCGCCAGCCCGCGGATCGACTGGTCAAAGCGCATGCGGATCGGGAAGGCCTCACCGTCCGGATTGGCCTTGGCGGCCGATTCGGTGGGATACAGGTCAAAATTCGCGTCGGCGGGCGCGGGCGCCGCACCGTCGCGCGCGCTCTGGACGGGCTCGAACGCCACGCCGCCCACCGCCATCGACACGAGCGACTGCGTGCGCACCTTCAAACCGTCGGCGTTCACGCTGAAGTCCACGCCGCTGGCGTTCCAGAAGCGCGTGCCGTTGGTCACGAACTTGTCGTTCGGCGCATCCACGAACACTTCCACATTCACGGCGCCGCCGGTCTTGTCCAACGCATAGCCGATCACGCGGCCCACATTGATGCGGCGGAAATACACCGGAGAACCGATATCCAGCGATCCCAGGTCGGACGCCTTCAACATGAAGCGCTTGCCCGCGCGGTCATGCGTGACCGCGGGCGGAATCTCCAGCCCTTCGAAATTCAGCTTGGTGGCCTTGGCGCTGGATCCGTTCTTGCCTTCGACGGCGTCCACGCCGATGTAGGCGCCGGACAGCAACGTGCCCAGGCCGGATACGCCGCTCACGTCCAGCCGCGGCCGGACCACCCAGAAATTGGTGCCCTCGCGCGCCAGGTCGGCCACTTCCTTGGCCAGCGCGGCCTGCACGACCACCTTGCTGCGGTCTTCATTGAAGCCGATGGACTTGACCGTGCCGATGTTCACGTCCTTGTAGCGCAGCTGGGTCTTGCCCACTTCCAGCCCTTCGGCCGTATTGAATGAAATGGAGATGTCGGGCCCGGCCTGCATCCACGTGCGCACAACCAGGGATATGCCCATCAAGGCTGCCACGATCGGCACCAGCCAGATCCATGAGATCCTGCTCTTCTGCTTGCGCGAGATGGTCGGCGAACGGTACTGCTTGTCGTCACCGGATCCAGGAGCTTGGTCGGACATCAACTTTCCTTTTTTCTTCTTAAGTGGGAAACCACGGTTGCTAGCCCACTTCTTTGCTTGTTACAGGCGCCATTTGCCGCTGTGCGTGTTGCTGCGCCGGTGCCGGGGGAGCCCTTCCCTCGACTTCGGGCATATCGATCTCGCTCTCGCCTTCCAGATCCCAACTGCGCCGCAGGTCGAAGCTCATGGCGGCCAGCATGGTCAGGATCACCACCACCCCAAAGGCCGCAGCGCCCGCGCCGGCGCTGATTTCCATCAGTCCCTGAAAATCGGCCAGCGCCGCCAGCAATATAACGACAAAAACGTCCAGCATCGACCACTGGCCGATGAACTCGACCATTTGATACAAGCGGGTGCGCGGCCGCAAGTTGGTCGTGCTGCGCCATTGTTCGGTCAACAGCAGCAGGATCAACGCCAGCAGTTTGGTCAACGGCACGGCCACGCTGGCGATGAAGACGATCAGCGCGATGTCCCAGGAACCCATCTCCCATAGCTCGACGACACCGCCCAGAATGGTGTGGGCGCTGTCACCCAGCACGGATCTGACCTCCATGACGGGCAGCACGTTGGCGGGAATGTAGAACACCACCGCCGCCAGCAGCAGCGCCCAGGTGCGGGCCAGATGGTCCGGCTTGCGGTAGTGCACGACCGCGTCGCAGCGCACGCAATGGTGTTCTTCTTCGGGGTCCGCATCGCGCGGCAGCGCCTGCACCTGGCCGCAGACATGGCAGCCGGCCAGCACCGTATCCGGCGAGCTTTCAGGGATGTGCACGGGCACCACGTCCACGGACTCTGCGTATCGCCACAGCACATGCGGCGACAGCCGCCCCAGCATCGTCAGGAAAATGGTCAGCACGCCGAAGGCGCCCAGCCCGATGCCCGGCGACACCGCCGCCATGCCGGCCAGTTTCACCACCGCGACCAGCACGCCCAGCAGGAACACGGGCACCATGCACCACGGCCGCAGCACGCCCAGCAGCCGCATCGCGCCGCGGAACGCCACGGGCTCGCGGCCTTGCGACAAGGGCCCCAGCACCCACAGCAGCACCGTCAGTTGCAGGAGCGGCAACGCGAAGCCGGCCAGCCCCGTCATGACGGCGACCACCCAATGGCCTTGACGCCAGGTAATGGAAATGGCGTCCAGCAAGGACGCCTCTTGAACCATGCCCTGAACGGACATGGAAGCGACCGGGTAGGCGTTGGCCACCCCGAAAATGATCAGGGCAGAGATGGCGAGGGCCAGCCAATTGGACAGACTAAGCCCGCTGTAGCGCCAAAGTATGGCTCCGCAGCGGGCGCAATTGGCAGTCTCACCAGGTTCAAGCTGATGTCGGCGATAAACGCTTGCGCAGTGTTCGCACTCGATCAGCGGCTGGCGGTCCGCGGTCATCAATCGATCAGTTCGACTTCCTGCTTGTCAGGCGCATCCGATGAAGGCGGCTTGCCGCTATCGTCGAAGTCCAGCGTCACCTTGCCCGCATCGTCCAGGTCGACCGTGACCGACCCCCCGTCGACCAGCTTGCCGAACAACAGTTCGTCGGCCAGCGCGCGGCGGATGGTGTCCTGGATGAGACGTTGCATGGGACGTGCGCCCATGAGCGGGTCGAACCCCTCCTTGGCAAGGTGTTCGCGCAGTTTCGTGGTGAACACGGCTTCCACGCGGCGCTCATGCAATTGGTCTTCCAGCTGCATGAGGAACTTGTCCACCACGCGCAGGATGACCTCGCGGTCCAACGCGGCGAACGGAATGATCGCATCAAGGCGGTTGCGGAATTCAGGCGTGAACATGCGGCGGATTTCCGCCATTTCGTCGCCCAGCATCCGCGAATTGGCAAACCCGATCGACGGACGGTTCAAGGTTTCGGCGCCCGCGTTCGTCGTCATGATCAGGATGACGTTGCGGAAGTCCGCCTTGCGGCCGTTGTTGTCGGTCAGCGTGCCGTGGTCCATGACCTGCAGCAGGATGTTGAACACATCCGGGTGCGCCTTTTCGATTTCATCCAGCAGCAGCACGCAATGCGGCTGCTTCGTGATGGCTTCGGTCAACAAGCCGCCCTGGTCGAACCCGACATATCCCGGCGGCGCGCCGATCAGGCGCGACACCGCATGGCGTTCCATGTATTCCGACATGTCGAAACGCAGCAGCTCGACCCCCAGCGTGAACGCCAGCTGGCGCGCCACTTCGGTCTTGCCCACGCCCGTGGGACCCGACAGCAGGAAGGCGCCGATCGGCTTTTCCGGCTTGCCCAGACCCGAGCGCGCCATCTTGATGGCGGCAGCCAGCGCATCGATCGCGCCGTCCTGGCCGAACACGACCGTTTTCAGGTCGCGGTCCAGCGTGGCCAGCTTGCTGCGGTCGTCGTTGGAAACGGACTGCGGCGGAATGCGGGCGATCTTGGAGACGATGTTCTCGATGTCCACCTTGCCGATCACCTTCTTCTGGCGCGACCGCGGCAACAGGCGCTGTGCGGCGCCGGCCTCGTCGATCACGTCGATGGCCTTGTCAGGCAGGTGACGGTCGTTGATGAAGCGCGCGGACAGCTCGGCAGCCGCCGACAGGGCCGCGGCCGAATAACGGACGCTGTGGTGCTCTTCGAAGCGGCTCTTCAGCCCGCGCAGGATCTGCACGGTCTGCTCGACGCTGGGCTCCGGCACGTCGATCTTCTGGAACCGGCGCGACAGCGCGTGGTCCTTTTCGAACACGCCGCGATACTCGGTGTACGTGGTGGCGCCGATGCACTTGAGCTGCCCGGAAGACAACGCCGGCTTCAGCAGGTTGGACGCGTCCAGCGTGCCGCCCGACGCCGAACCGGCGCCGATCAGCGTGTGGATCTCGTCGATGAACAGGATTGCGTCGGGGTTGCCGCGGATCTGCTTCAGCACGCCCTTCAGACGCTGTTCGAAATCGCCGCGGTACTTGGTGCCGGCCAGCAGCGCGCCCATGTCCAGCGAAAAGACCTGGGCGGCCTGCAGGATTTCGGGCACTTCGCCGCGCGTGATGCGCCAGGCCAGGCCTTCGGCGATGGCGGTCTTGCCCACGCCGGCCTCGCCGACCAGCAGCGGGTTGTTCTTACGGCGGCGGCACAACACCTGGATCACGCGCTCGACTTCGTGCTCGCGTCCGATCAGGGGATCGATGCGGCCCGCCAGCGCGGCGGCGTTCAGGTCCGTGGCGTACTGATCCAGCGGCGACTGACGCGATTCGCCCTGTTCTTCACCATTGGACTGCTGCTCTTTCTGCACGGCGGCGGACTCCACCTGGGGCTGTTTGGTAATGCCATGCGACAGGAAATTGACGACATCCAGCCGCGTCACGCCCTGCTGTTGCAGGTAATAAACAGCGTGGGAATCCTTTTCGCCGAAAATGGCCACCAGCACGTTCGCGCCGGTGACGGGCTTCTTGCCGGTGCCGCCTGCGGAAACATGCATGATCGCGCGCTGGATCACGCGCTGGAATCCCAGCGTCGGCTGCGTGTCGACCTCGGCGCCGCTGGGGATCACGGGCGTGTTCTCCGAGACGAACTGGCGCAGGTTGCGGCGCAAATCGTCCAGGTTCGCCGCGCACGCGCGCAGAACCTCGACTGCCGAAGCGTTATCGAGCAGTGCCAATAGCAGATGCTCGACGGTAATAAATTCGTGCCGGGCCGAACGGGCCTCGACGAAAGCCATATGCAGGCTGACTTCAAGCTCTTGAGAAATCACGCTTCCTCCGTATTGCATCGAAGCGGTCAAATACACGATTCATATTCTATGCCGATCATGGCGTAACGCCAGAGATTTCAAAAACCACTCTGTCGTGGCGACCATGCGCGTCCATGACGGTAAGCGTATACCGGCCGTCTTGCGCCAGCACTAATTTAAACGGATGACTCGACGCGCCGTGGTTCACCACACGCCCATCAAGCATCCACCATACTTCGCCTTCGGCGCCCTGCACATCCACATCCAGCGCCACCTGCCGGCTGCCGGGCACGGGCCGCAGCACCGAACCGTTCGCCACGCCACCCAGGCGCAAAGGCCCCTGCGTGGCGTCGGCGTAGCCGGCAAAAGACGGCGGCGCCGTGTCGTTCAGCAGCCAGGCCGCGCGCTGTTCGGGGCATTCCCCCGAGGGCACGCTGCCCAGTCTGTAACCCAATGGCCAGCATGTGACTGCCGCCTGCACCGTTTCGGGCCGGCTGCGCACCTGCTGCACCCCTTCCGGTAACGCCGCCACGATATCCTGCAGTAGCGGCGCCGCCACATTCGCCCCGAAAAATCCGGGGTTCGGCGTGCCATCCGGCCGACCGACCCAGACGCCAAGCGTCCATCTGTCGGTCACCCCGATCGCCCAGGCATCCCGGAATCCGAAGCTGGTCCCGGTTTTCCAGGCCAGCCGCCGGGCCGGGCTGCCCGACTGGTAGAAAGGCCGGTCGGGATGCCCGCCGCCTTCCAGAATATCGCGGACGATCCAGGCGGCTCCAGCGCTCATCATACGGGACTCGATCCGAGGCTGCTCCGCCCGCAAACGCGGCCGGCCGGAGATCCCGCCCCGGGCCAACGCCCGATAAGCGCCGACCAGTTCTTCCAATGTGGTGCCACCCCCGCCCAAAATCAAGCTCAAATTTGGTTCGGCGCCGGCAGGCAAACGTAACCGGACGCCGCCAGCCAGCATCGCCGAGGCGAAACTGACCGGTCCAACGCGGTCCAGCAGGTCTACGGCCGGCACGTTCAGCGACCGCTGCAGCGCCTGCGCCACACTGATCGGGCCCGAAAAGGCCGCCTGGAAATTGCCCGGCGCGTAACCGCCAAACGACATGGGCGCGTCGATCAGCAGACTTTCGGAGTGGATCAGGCCTTCGTCCAACGCCTGCGCGTACAGGAACGGCTTCAGAGTAGAACCCGGCGACCGCACACCGCGCACCATATCCACATGCGCATAACGGGTATCGTCGGAAAAATCGGCGGATCCGGCGTAGGCCTTGACCTCGAGCGTGTCGTTGTCCATGACCAGGACGGCCATCGACACCTTCGGCGGCAGGTTATCGACGCGGTCCAGCAGCATGCGTTCGACCGAGGCCTGCATGTCGGCGTCCAGCGTGGACGCCACCAGCGGCGGACGTTCCCCCGGACGGCGCTTGCCGGGTCGGCCGCCGGCTTCCTGCAACACGCGCTGGGCCGCAAGCGGCGCCAGCCAGCGCGCCCGCAATGGCGGCGCGATCACGGTTTCGATCTTGGCGTCGGCGACTTCCGCCGGCGTCCAGCGGCCCAGCTCGGCCATGCGGTCCAGCACTTTGTCGCGGGCGGCCTGAGCCGCCTCTGGATGGCGGTCGGGACGCAGCCGGGACGGCGCCTGCGGCAAGGCGGTCAGCATGGCGGCTTCGGCCGGGCTCAAGTCGCGCGCCGGTTTGCCCAGCCACAGCCGCGACCCCATTTCCACGCCCTCGACGATGCCGCCCATCGGCGCGTGCGTCAGGTACAGCGACAGGATTTCATCCTTGCTGTAGTGCATTTCCAACTGCACGGCGCGCCAGGCTTGCCGCAATTTCGCGGACATCGACCGCGACGGCTTGCCAGCCAGCTGCGGATCGATCAACCGCGCGACCTGCATCGTCAGCGTGGAACCGCCCGACACGATGCGGCGGTTGGTGGCCCATTGCCAGCCGGCGCGCGCCAGCGCCACCGGATTCACTCCCGGATGCCAATAGAACCAGCGATCCTCGTAAGTCAGCAACGTGTCCATGTAGCTGGACGACACCTGGTCCGGCTTGACCGGGTAGCGCCAGATGCCGTCACGGCTGGGATAGTTGCGCAGCGGCGTGCCGTCAGCGGCGACGACAACCGCCGCCCCGCCCGAGTCGATGGGAGGAAGCGGATACAGGCGGTCAAGCACGAATAACAACGCGGCCAGCGCAAACAACACGCTGGCCGCGATGATGCCGCGCCGCCGCCAGCGACGGGCGCGCTGGGCGCCCGTCGCGGAGGTGGCGGCGGCGGTCAAGGACGCTTGGCGCCGCGGTCGCGGATGTCGACCGTGCTCCATTGCTCGCCCACGCCGCGGATTTCGGGGCGGTACATGTCTTCGGCCACCGTCGACGGCACCGCAAAGCGGCCCGGCGTCACGACACGCACCAGATAGAACACGTCCACCTTGCCGCGGCCCAAGGACACGGCGGCCACGTAGCGGTCGTCGCGGAACTCGCGATGCTTGATGTTGGAGTCCGCCATGGCGTCAGCCACGCGGCGTCCGCCGATCGTCCATTCCTGCATCTCGGGGCTTTGCGACAGGTTCAGGTTCTCGACTTCGAAGCCCGCTGGCACGCGGTCCTCGATCAGCGCATCGGGGATGCTCTGGTTGGCCGAGGCCTGCACCCACACCACCAGCATGTCGCCGGTCTGCAACGCGCCGCCGTCCCACGGCTTGCCGTCGGGCCGGTACCAGCCGCGCTTCAACTGGATGACGTCGTTGCGCGGTTTCGGCGCAACCGTCGGGCTGCCCTGGATGTCGTACTCCACGAACAGCGCTTGCGAGCCGGTGTTGACCAGTTGCGTGTTGGCCAGGTCGGCCGCCGACAGCGACACCATCTGGTCGCTCTTGCCGCCGTCCAGCGGCTTGCGCGCGCCGTTGACGGTCAGCGTGGCTTCCCACGGCGTGCCCTTGTCGCCACCGCTTGCGCGCGCGGCCAGCAGCAGCGCCATCCGTTCCTGCGTCGACAGATACGAACGGTTGCCCAGGCGCGCCGTCAGTTGCGTCATCAGGTTTTCCAGGCGCTCGTGCTTCAGGCCGTACTGGTTGGCCAGCGCATAGGCCAGCGCGTAGTCGCGCACGCTGCTGCCGTAGTCGCCCAGCCACTCGTCGTAGTAGGCGTTGTAATTGCGGCGCGGGAACCCGTATTCGCGCGTCATGGCGGCGTCCAGCGCGGACTTCATGCGCCCTTCGTCGCCCATCAGCTTGAACGCGGCGGCCAGCTGGATCAACGGCAGCGGCGAACGCGCGCGCTCCTGGTAGTTGTCGAACAACTGGCGCACGGTCGACAACGGCGCCTTCTTGTCGCGCGCCAGGGCCAGCACGGCGGTCGCCAGGCCGGCGAAGCGGCGATGGTCTTCGCGCAGGATGTTGGCGTCGCTGCCGTCGATGCGGCCTGCTTCGACATTGCGGCGCAGGTTCACCGACCACGTGCCGAATCCGTTGGACGTCTGCTGCACCTGCTCCAGCAGCCATTGGCGCGAACGGTCCAGCGTGGCTTCAGGCACTTCGAAGCCATTGTCGCGCGCGTCCTGCAGGAAGCCCACGGCATAAGCCGTCAGCCAGACGTCGCGCGAGGTGGAACCGCTCCACAAGTTGTAGGAGCCCACCGCGTTGCGCATGCCCGACAAGCGGGCGATGGCGCCCGAAACCTGGGTCGCGCGCTCGAGTTGCGTGCGCGGCTTCAGGCCGAACTGCTTGGCCACGCTGTCGTCGATCAACACCCATGGCAAGGCGCGGCTGATGGTCTGCTCGGTGCAGCCGTACGGATAGGCCAGCAGGCCTTCGACCAGGCGGTTGACGTTGAACGGCGGACGGTTCGACACGGTCATGCTGACCAAGGCCGAATCCGGATAGTACGAAGACACCCACGACGCCTGCGGCGTATTCGATTCGCCCGGATTCAGGCGCAAGCGGCGCACCTGGCGCTCGCCCGCATAGGCCGGCTGCACCTGCAGGACGGATTCACGCACGATGTGCACGGGCTTGCCGCCGCCCTGGCCATCGACGGTCAGGCGCATCAAGCCCAGTCCGTACGAACCGGTGGTGGTCGCGGTAAAGCGCAAGGTCGTGCGCTGCTTGTCCTTGAGCGTCAGCGTGCGCACGCCGTCGGGAATCGCCAGCGGATCCAGCGCTTCCAGCTTGACCGTGATCTTCTGCTCGGCCCCGCTCAAGTTGGTCACGTCCAGCGCGATCGCCGCCTGGTCGCCCGGGGTGATGAAACGCGGCGTATTCAGCTCGGCCACGATCGGCGCCGCCACCACCATCTCGGTGTCGGTGCTGCCGTAGTTGTCGGCGGTGAAGGCCACGGCCATCAGGCGCAGCGTGCCATTGAAGTCGGGCAGGTCCAGCGGGATGTCCGCCTCGCCCTGCGCGTTCAGCGTCACCGGCCCAGAGAACAGGTCGACCAGTTTGACCTTCTTCGGCAGGCTCTTGCTGTCGCCTCGCATGGCGGCGTCGCCGCCCCACTTCAGCTTGCCCTTGGTGCCGTCCATCTTCTCGATCAGCTTGCCGTACATGTCCAGCAATTCGGGCGCGTAACGGTGTTTGCCGAAGAAGAAGTCCAGCGGATCCGGCGTGGCGTACTGGTTGATGTTCAGAATGCCCACGTCCACGGCGGACAGGGTCACCGTCGCCTGCTTGCCCTGGGCGCCGTCCACCTTGACGCGCACGGTCGTCTTGTTCTCGGGCACGGCCTTGGGCGGCGCGGTCAGCTTGACGTCCAGCTTGCGGTCGGCGCTGGCGATTGGCAGGAACGCCAGGCCCAGCGCGCGCGCCGGGGTCACGCGGTCGCCTTCGCTGCCGGGACGGAACACGGCGGCGGCCACGTACAGGTCGTGACGCTTCCAGTCCTTGTTGATGGGGATCTCGACCTGCGTGCCCGTCGCTTTCACGGCCACCCAGGTGGACCACAGCATGCGGTCGCCTTCGACGGTGATCAGCGCCTGGCCGTCGTGCGGCGGCGTCAGCGTCAGCTTGACGGTGTCGCCCGGCTTGGCCGGCACGCCTTCAAGCTTCATCTGGACGCGGTCCGGGCGGTTGCCCATGGCGTCGGCGTCCTGCGCGTTCCAGCCCGCGTAGAAGCGGTAGCGCATCGTCTCGCCCGTTTCCGGGTCGGACAGTTCCAGGCGGTAGCGCCCCCACTTGACCGGGACGGTCAACTGGGTGCGGTCGGTCAACGCGAGCTCGCGCGAATCGATCAGTTCATCAGTCTCGGTATAGCCGCTGTTCCAGCCGCGCTGGTCATCGAAACGCCAGTAGTACTGGCGCTCTTCGCGGAACAGGCGCATCTGGGCCTGGGCCAGCGGTTCGATCTTGCCTTCGGCGTTCGCGCGGATCACTTCAAACGTGGCTGGCGCGCCTTCGCGGGCGACGTCGCCGTCGAATTGCGGACGCACGCCGATCAGCTTGTCGGCAGGCCAGACGCTACGCTCGATGGAGCGCACCACCGGGCGGCCGCCGGATTCCAGCAGGCTGGCCGACACCCGGAGTTTCATGGGCGAATGCGTGCCGGCGGTGCTCGACGGGACTTCCAACTGCGCATAGCCCTTGTCGTCCAGCGCCGCTTCCGGCAGCTCGCCAAACGAGCGGCGCGAATCATCCGCCACGTCTCCGAAGATGAAACCCGGCCATTGCTGGGCCAGGGCGAAGCGGTCGCGCTTGACCTGGAAGGTGGACAACAGCCGATTTCCGGCCGCGGGCGCGCCATACAGGTAGTCGCCCTGCACATCGACGGTCAGGTCGTCGCCCACGGACAGCACGTCCTGGTCGGACGTCAGCGCCATCTTCATGCGCTCGGGCAGGAATTCTTCGACCTGGAACTTCCACGACGCATCCGGCGCGCGCGACGCGGGGTCCACGCGCAATTCAAGCATCCACGAACCGGTCTGCGCGTCCAGCGGCAGGTCGATCGCGCGCTCGACATAGCCCACCAGGTCCTTCTTGGGCTGCCACAAGGTGGTCTGCACCACGCGGCCGTCGGGGCGCTTGATCGTGGCGGTCAGCGGCGCGGGGGTCAGCATGCGGCCGTCCAGATCGCGCGGCAACACCGACACATTGAAGGTTTCGCCCGGGCGGTACAGGTTGCGGCCCGCGTAGACGAACAGGTTGTTCGGGCGCGACGTATGGCCGCCCGTGTCGAACTCCGACAGGTCCAGCGCCGGCTCAGCCAGCGCCAGGACGGTCATTTCCTTGTCGCGCGACGCGCGGATGACGCGCGCATTCGCGAAGCTGCCTTCAAAACGGACGTGGCCTTGCGAATCGGCGGCGGCCTTGGCCAGCGATTTGCCGGCGCCGTCCACCAATTCGAACGTGGCGCCCGAAATGGCCTGGCCTGTCTTCAACGACACGGAATAGGCTTCGATGCGGTCGCTGTAGCGGCGCGCATGCAAGCCGATATCGCTGACGTAGAAATACGTTACCTGGTATTCGTAGCGGAAGCGGCCAGGCTGGCTCATCACCGCGATGTAGATGCCGGGCTCTTGCAGTTCCTTCACGCCTTCGACGGGCAGGAAGGTCACATGGCGGCGGTTGGGCTTGTCATCGGTCAGGAAACGGCCTTGGTACACACTGGTCGTCAACGAATTCAGGCGGTCCAGGTCCCAGTTGCTGACCGAGCCTTTCAGGCCGCGGTTGTCGGAATAGCGCCAGCCGTCGTCTTCGTCGTATTGGCCGCCCTCGCCTTCGTCATCGTCGGACTGGGCCGCGGTATTGCGGCCGATGCCCAGCACGCTTTCGAACAGTTCCGGCACGCGCTCCGGCGCCACGCGCAGGAATTGCACGTCGACTTCGGACACATTGACCGTCGCCACGGGCAGGCCGCCATTCTGGCCGGCCGGCAGTACGACGCCGCGGCTGGCGAAGTAGAACGACGGCGGCATGGCCTGGGTGGTCACTTCGCAGTTCGACGTTTCGGCCAGCACGACCTTGTCGCCCACGCCGGGCAAGCCCGAGCGCACCGTGATCGCGTACTTGCGCTGCGGCTGGATGTAGGGGAAATACACCATGCGCGGGTTGTCGCCGACGACCCAGTTGCCCTTGACGATCTTGCCCTTGGGCGCGGAGTCGCCTGGCTTGACCGAGGCCGGCTGGTCGTTCGGGGACGCGGAAGATTCGCTGTCCTGGTCCGCCTTGCCGGAGGTCGAGCCGATGTCGGTCACCTGAAGGAAGCTGTCCAGGTTGGCCTTGCCATCGACCGGTTGCGTGAACGTCACCGAGAGCGACAGCGCATCGTTATATTGGCGGGGCTGGCAGGTCAGTGCCGCAAAGGGGTCGGCCGAACCGACCACCGCGCTGGCCGGCAGCGCCGGTTTCGCGTCGCCAGCAGCGGGTGCGGCCGAATTGGCCGCCGCCGGGGTCGATGCAGCGGGTACGGGGGTTGGCGCGACCGCCTGGCGGTCCTTGCCCATCCACCAGCCCGCGCCGATGGCCCCTGCCAATACCACTACGCCGGCTACCGCCAGCCAGGTCTTGCTGATCTTTCCACTCACGGCAAACCCCTCCGCCTACTCGAAATCAATGCTCCTTTGCGGCGGAGCTGCCGACCATCATGTCCGCGTGCTTCCCGGTACGCGGATACTACTTTCCTGCAAACAGCGGACAGCACAACGCCGCCATCGCTGGCGGCGCCTTCTTTTAGTATTAGACCGGTTCCATCACGCACTGAAGCGGGTGCTGGCGCGCCCGCGCATACTGCCCGACCTGGGCAATCCGGGTCGCGGCGAGGTCGCGGGGATACACCCCGCATACTCCGCGCCCTTCGTGATGCACTTGCAACATGATCCGCGTCGCCTCTTCGTGATTCTTATTGAAGAATTTTTGCAGGACTTTCACGACGAATTCCATCGGCGTGTAGTCGTCATTGAGCAACAGGACCTGGTACATCGGAGGCGGCGCGGCGCGTGCCGGAGCCTTCTCGACGGCCAAATCATGCTGGGTATCCAAGGTAGAACTCATAGGGCGGCTATTCTATTTAAACTGGGGACGCCTAACGTGTAACTTACGCAAAATTACACGCAGAAATACGTAGTTTCCATACTTGACGACACGAAGAAAAGCAGCGCATTATCAGCGCATTCTGGGGTTTTCAACTCATCGAAAATCTGCCAGGAAGCCGGAGGGGGGACAGGGGTCTTGACCGCGATGCCCTTCTGTCAACATACGATTCAATGAGGCAGTCCGCATGTCTGATACGACCGCAACCGCCGTCCAAGGGGACAATCCCAAATCGACGGGCACCGTCAAATGGTTCAACGATGCAAAGGGGTTCGGCTTCATTACGCCCGACGACGGCGGTGAAGATTTGTTCGCCCACTTTTCGTCCATCCAGATGAATGGTTTTAAAACCCTGAAAGAAGGCCAGAAAGTGGCCTTCGAAATTATCCAGGGGCCCAAAGGCAAGCAGGCGCTTAATATCACAGCTGCCTGAGTTACCCTTAAAGTGCAACGGTAAGGTTGCGCCATCAAATTCAGGCGGGGCTTTCGAGCCCCGCCTTGTTATTTTCTCTAATACCAAGTCAGGCCATGCTGAAGAATGCTGTGTTGTTCCCTGTCAATCGCTCGTTGTTCCAAACAGCGTTCTTTAAACCGGCACGACTGAAAGCCTTGGCCACGGCGGCAGCCGCCACGGTAATGACCGCCGCGGCGCTCGCCTGGAGCGTCAGCGCGCAAGCCCAGACCGGCCCGCAAGCGCCGCTGCCGACCACCCAGCTTTCGGCGGGTATCCATATTATCCGCGCAGAAGTCGCCAATACCGACGCCACGCGCCGCGACGGCCTCATGTTCCGCAAAGAACTTCCTGGCAACGACGGCATGCTGTTCGTATTCGAACAGCCCGACGTTCAGTGTTTCTGGATGCGCAACACGCTTCTGCCGCTTTCGATAGCCTTTATCGCCGACGACGGCACGATCGTCAACATCGACGACATGGCGCCGCAGACCGAAGACCCGCATTGCGCGAAGAAACCGGTGCGCTACGCCCTGGAAATGGCCCAAGGCTGGTTTGCCGAGCACGGCATCACGGCCGGACGGAAAATCGACGGCCTGCCCTGAGCGGCGCGATCCCGGGGCGGCAATACCCCGTTCCGGATGCGACAAGGGAGCCCCGCAGGGCTCCCTTTTCATTCCCGCCCCCGAAAAACGGCGGGAAAAAACAACACTTTGGCGTTAGACGCGCTCGATAATCAGCGCGATGCCCTGACCCACGCCGATGCACATCGTGCACAGCGCATAGCGGCCGCCGGTGCGGTGCAGCTGGTTGATCGCCGTCGTGGCCAGACGCGCGCCGCTGGCGCCCAGCGGGTGGCCCAGGGCGATCGCGCCGCCGTTGGGGTTCACGCGCGGGTCGTTGTCGGCAAGGCCCAACTGGCGCATCACGGCCAGGCCTTGGGCAGCGAAGGCCTCGTTCAGTTCGATCACGTCCATCTGGTCAAGCGTCAGGCCGGTCTGGGCCAGCACCTTCAGCGTGGCGGGCGCCGGGCCGATGCCCATGATGCGCGGCGCGACGCCGGCGGTGGCCATGCCGACCACGCGAGCGCGCGGGGTCAGACCGTGGCGGGCAGCCGCCTTCTCGTCGGCCAGCAGCAGCGCGGCGGCGCCGTCGTTCACGCCCGACGCGTTGCCGGCCGTGACGGTACCGCCTTCACGGACCACGCCCTTCAGCTTGGCCAGCGATTCCAGGCTGGTCTCGCGCGGGTGCTCGTCCTTGGCGACGATGATGGCGTCGCCCTTTTTCTGGGCGATCGACACCGGCACGATTTCGGCGTCGAACACGCCTTCTTTCTGCGCGCGGGCCGTCTTCTGCTGGCTGGCCAGCGCGAACAAGTCCTGGTCTTCGCGGCTGATCTTGAAATCGTCGGCGACGTTCTCGGCGGTCTCGGGCATCGAGTCCACGCCGTATTGCGCCTTCATCAGCTTGTTGATGAAGCGCCAGCCGATGGTCGTGTCGAAGATGGCGGCATTGCGCGAGAACGCGCTGTCGGCCTTGCCCATGACGAACGGCGCGCGGCTCATGCTTTCGACGCCGCCGGCCAGCATCAAGCCGGCTTCACCAGCGCGGATCGCGCGGGCGGCGGTGCCGATGGCGTCCAGGCCGGAACCGCACAGGCGGTTGACGGTGGCGCCGGGCACTTCGATCGGCAGGCCGGCAAGCAGGGTCGCCATGCGGGCGACGTTGCGGTTGTCTTCGCCGGCCTGGTTCGCGCAACCCATGATCGCGTCATCCAGCTCTTCCCAGCGCACGCCGGGGTTGCGCGCCACCAGGGCCTTGATGGCGACGGCAGCCAGATCGTCGGGGCGCACGCTCGCCAGCGCACCGCCGTAGCGGCCGAAGGGGGTGCGAATCGCATCACAAATAAAGGCATTCACGGTCATGAGAAGCTCGGAGTGAAGTGGGAAAAACGGGATCGCCCGATGTTAACGCAGCGGTTTTCGCGCCAAGTTGGTGCAAGGTGCGCCTGTCCGCCACACGGACAATGTCCAGTAGGTGTTCACCCTGATAGGGCGCCGCGCAGGCACGGTTTGCGTGCAGGGCGCTCACGGCGCGGAGGATTTGGCGCCTGCCGGGCCCGTATCCACTTCCGATTTCGCCGCGCGTCCGGCCTCCACGATCGCCTGCCGGCGAAAGCGTCCCGCCGCCAGGTGATAGAAAGGTTGCGGGCAGAACTGGCGCGATACGCCCGAGGCCAACAGCGAGCCCACCAGCAGCCAGAACAGCATGGGCTGGCTGCCCGTCATTTCCATGACCACCACGCTGGCCGTCAACGGCGCCTGCGTGGCCGCGGCCAGAAAGGCCGCCATCGACACCAGCACCAGCACGCGCTGGTCCACGCCCTCGCCCGCCAATTCCCAGATGTGCTGGCCAATGCCGGCGCCGGTGGTCAGGGCCGGCGTGAAGATGCCGCCGGGAATGCCCGCCCAGTACGAGGCCACGGTGGCGGCCAGTTTGGCAAGCCCGAAACCGGCGGGCGCCGCGTCATGGCCCGACAGCAGGTCCGCCGCCACGCCGTAGCCCGTGCCATAGACGCTGCCGGCCGTGCACAGGCCGATCACGGCCAGGATCAACCCCATGATGAAGGCGGTCCAGATGGGATGCGCGCGGATCCAGGCGCGCCAGGCCGCCGGCGCGGAACCTGCCGCGCCCTTGCCCAGCAGGCGCGCGAAGATTCCGCCCAGCGCGCCGTTGATGGTGCCGCAGACGACGATCCACATCACCATGCCTTGCGCCAGCGGCGCGCCGCCAAACACGCCGAAATACGGGTTATTGCCTTGCACCGCGACCACCAGGAAGCCCGCGGCCAGCACGCCGATCAGCACCAGGCGCTGCCAGCGCAGCACGGTGCCGCGGCCCAGCTCTTCGATGGCGAAGATGACGCCGGCCAGCGGCGCGTTGAACGCGGCGGCAAGCCCGCCCGCCGCGCCGGCGGCGATCAGTTCGTTGGCATGGAAGCCGCGCAGTTGCACGCCGCGCCGCTTCCAGAAGTCGCCCCAGGCGAGCATGAGGGCGGCGCCCACTTGCACCGACGGGCCTTCGCGGCCGATCGATGCGCCGGCCAGCATGCCGAGGAACGCCAGCGGAACCTTCCACAAGGCCTGCGCCAGCGACACCAGGCTGCTTTGGCTGGCGCCGGGCGGCAACGACAGCGCGCCGATGACTTGGGGAATGCCGCTGCCCGAGGCGTTGGGCGCGAAGCGCAAGGTCAGCCAACGCAGACCGGCCAGGCTGAAAGGCAACACCAGCAATGCGAGCCAACCATTGTGGCCAACCCATTCCCGGTTCCAATCCAGCGCCTTGTCGGCCAGAAAGGCGAAGCCCAATGACATCAACGCCACCAGGCCCGCGCCCCCGAGCAGCAAGAGCATTTGCAGGCTCTTGCGCGACAAGCGGTTGATTTGACGCACTTTTCGGCGCATCAGTCGGCGAGCGCCGGTGGAGATCCGGCGGAAGGAATCAATCAGGCTCATGGGCTGCGGGCAGGCGGCGGGAAGTCGCTAACCTTACCATTCCAACCTGACCCGCAGCCCACAACCCGGCATGGCGCCGGGCGGCAAAATGGTCGCCACCGCAGGCGACGACCCGCTTAGAACGTCGACCAGTCGTCGTCGGACGCATGCGCCAGCGCCGGACGAGCCGGCGATGCCGCGGACGTCTTGGCCACCGCCGGCACGGCCCGCACCAGCCGGGCTTGCGCCTGGCGCGCCGGCACGCCGCCGGCATCCACCTTGAAGCGGCGCACTTCCTGCGCCAGGCGGGACGCCTGTTCCTGCATGCTGGCGGCGGCCGCCGCGGCCTCCTCCACCAGCGCGGCGTTCTGCTGCGTCACGGTGTCCATCTGCGCGACCGCCTGGTTGACCTGGCCGATGCCCGAGGACTGTTCTTCCGACGCGCTGGCAATCTCGCGCACCAGGACGGCGACTTGACGCACGCTATCAACCACTTCGCGCATGGTGCGCCCGGCTTCGTCGACCTGGCGCGTGCCGCCCTCGACACGCGTGACGGACTCGTCGATCAAGACCTTGATTTCCTTGGCTGCCACGGCCGAACGCTGCGCCAACGTGCGCACCTCTCCCGCCACCACGGCAAAGCCGCGCCCTTGTTCACCGGCGCGCGCCGCTTCCACCGCGGCGTTGAGCGCCAGGATGTTGGTCTGGAACGCGATGCCGTCGATCACGCCCGTGATATCGGCGATGCGGCGCGAACTGTCGGAAATGGCGCTCATCGTCTGCACCACGCCTTCGACCACTTCACCGCCGCGCACGGCGACGGTGGACGCCTGGCTGACGAGGCGGTCGGCCTCGCTGGCGTTGTTGGCGTTTTGCTGCACGGTGCTGGTCAGCTCCTCCATCGACGCCGCGGTCTCTTCCAGCGACGAGGCCTGCTCTTCCGTGCGCTGCGACAGGTCGGAATTGCCCTGCGCGATCTGCGAGGAGGCCGAGGCGATGCTTTCGCATCCGTCGCGCACGTCCGCGACGATGCGCGCCAGGCTTTCGTTCATCGCCTTGAGCGCGTTCATCAAATCGCCCGTCTCATCGCGGGTGGACACCTGGATATCGGTCGTCAGGTCGCCGGCGGCGACTTGGCGCGCCGCTTTGACGGCTTGCTCCAGCGGACGCACGATGCCGCGCGTGACCAGCCAGCCCAGCAGCATGCCGATGGCCACGCCGGCCACCGCCAGCGAGATCATGACCGCGCGCATCGTGCCGTACAGGTCCGTGCCTTCCTGCACGGATTGCGCGGCGGCCTTCTCCTTGCCCACCGCCAGGTCCGTCATCAAGTCGTCCAGCTTCTGCGACGACACGATCACCCGCTTCTCGATTTCGGCGACACGCGGATCCGACTGCGTCAGCGAATGCGTCTGCGCGGCGGCGAAGAACGCCGCCGACTCGCGCTTCCAGACCTGCTCGGTTTCCGCGAATTGCGCCAGCAGGCGCTTGCCCTCTTCCGCATGGAAATTGGCGGCAGCCTTCTCGCGCAGCGTGTCCATGTTCTTGACGGCGTCGTCGAACTGCTTCTTCAGCGCCTGACGGTCCTGATCGCTCGTGGCGGCCAGATAGCCGCTGCGGGCACGGCCCGCGTAGATCAGGTTGATGTTGGCTTCCTTCAAATCCGAGATGCCGCGCAACTCGGTGTCGTACAACCGATCGTTCATTTCATTGATGCGTGACAGCCCCCACACGCCAAAGGCCCCGATGGCGCCGCCGATCACCGCGACGAGCAAGAACGCGCCCGACAGGCGCGCCCCGATGCGCAAGCCCGAAAATAACCGCAACATGCTTCCCTTCCCTGTAGATACCCCGGTTTATGGCGGCAGGCCGCGGTCATCGGCGCCGGGGTTCAGCCGCAGACTGCTGGCAACAATAGCGGCACGGGTTTCTAGGGATAACCCTAAAGAAAAGGATGTTTTCTCTTCATTTCCCCACAATGAATTCGACAATCGACAGGGTTTCAAAAGCTGAATTTTTTCTGAACGGATAAAAGAAAACCCCTCGGCCAGCCGAGGGGTTTTCTTCCAGCGCCGCGCCGCAAACGCGGTGGGCGCGGAGGACGTCATTGCCGATCAGGCAAAGTTCTTGGCGGCGAACTCCCAGTTCACCAGGGCCCAGAAGTTTTCCAGATACTTGGGACGCGCGTTGCGGTAATCGATGTAGTACGCGTGTTCCCAGACATCACAGGTGATCAGCGGCTTGTCGGCCGTGGTCAGCGGCGTGGCGGCGTTGCTGGTGTTGACGATGTCGACCGAACCGTCGGCCTTCTTGACCAGCCAGGTCCAGCCCGAACCGAAGTTGCCGGCTGCCGACTTGTTGAACGCTTCCTTGAAAGCGTCGAAGCTGCCCCACTTGGCATTGATGGCGTCAGCCAGCTTGCCCGAGGGTGCGCCGCCGGCCTTGGGAGCCAGGCTGTTCCAGTAGAACGTGTGGTTCCAGATCTGAGCGGCGTTGTTGAAAATGCCACCCGAGGATTTCTTCACGATGTCTTCCAGCGACAGCGTTTCGAATTCCGTACCCGGGATCAGGTTGTTCAGGTTCGTGACGTACGTCTGGTGATGCTTACCGTAGTGGAACTCCAGCGTTTCCTTGGAGATGTGCGGAGCCAGCGCGTCCAGTTCGTAAGGCAGGGGGGGAAGAGTATGTGCCATGTGTTGGTTCCTTCTGTTGAGTGCACGATCAAGCCGTTCGATTGTATCGGCAACTAATGAGGATACCTTGTTAAACCCGCGCCTGTGCGGGGTTAACGGACACATGTGCTTATGACTTTGGCGCGTCTTGTTTTTGTAAACGCTACTCTTTCTCGTATCGCAATTCGCGGCCACCGCTGGACTCGACCAGCGCACCGTCTTTCTGCACCGTGAACGTCTTGTGCAACGGCGTGCCCGCGGCGGATTCAGGTACCGAAACATCCACGCGGATCGCGCGTGCGCCGGCATCGAACTTGCTGATGTCGACCTCGTGCCAGCGCGCGCCCGACGGCAACGGCACGAACACGGCCAACGCTTTCAAGGCCCCTGGCGCGATCGGCGCGCTGACGCCGTCCGAGCCTTCCGATTGCCTCGGGACGCCGCCATAGTCTGCATCCACCGACGACATCGCCACGTCGATCTTCACAGGCCGGTCGCGGTAGTACACACGCACCGTCAACTGGCCGGGTACGGCGGGCCGCGTATCGGCGCGCACGCCCGCGATCGCCGAGTACGGCGCGATCGGCGGCGTATCCAGGAACACGTGTTTGCCGTCGCTGCGCCACGAGCCACGGGCCATGATGTCGACCGCGCCGTAGGTCATCATGTAGTTGAAGCCGCCGCCTTCCGACAACAGGAATTCACTGCCCACTTCCGGCATGCCTAGCAACCGGTAGTGTCCTGCCAAGCGGGTGATGGCCGCGGATTTGCTGGGTGCCTTGGCGCCGGCCCGCTTGCCCTGCGCGGCGGGTTCGGCAGCCTCTTCGAGGCGCGCGCCATAGTGCGCAAGCAACGCCCGCATGCCGGGCTGGCCGGTCTCCAGCGCGACCCCGGCGGGGCTTCGGCCTGCGGCGTCGACCGAATCCGGACTGGCCCCTGCGGTCAGCAGCGCATCGGCCAGATCCTGCCGGCCCAGCCTGATGGCCACGTTCAATGGCGTATCGCCATCGGCCTGCGGCGCGTCCAGGTCCGTGCCCGACGCTTTCAATTGCCGCAGCAACTGCACCACTGCCGCCTGCCGCGCCACGATCAATTGGCGGCTGTGCAATAGCTGCGACACGATGCGTTGCGGCAACGGCGCCGCATCGCGCGCGCATTGGTCCGGCTTGCCGGTAAAACCCGCCGCCTGCAGTTGCGCGAAGTATCCCGGCTTGTCCAGCAAATTGAGTTCGCCGCCCTCGGGCATGCAGGCGTCCGCCAAGGATTGGCCCGTAGCCTGGCTGACTTGCTTGACCAGCGCCATGTCGCCAGAGGCCACGGCCGCGTTCAGCAAGGCATACGGGGCCGGCGCGCGCGGCAGGCGCGGATCGTCCAGCTTCGCGCCCGCGCGCAACAAGCGATCAAGCATCGCGGTGTCTTGCCTGCCGATCAGCCAATACAAGGCGCTTTCGCCATTGGGCGCGAGGCCTGCGGGGTCGGCGCCGCGTGCCAGCAAGGCATCGACGACCGGCGCCAGACCGGATGTCACGGCCAGCAGCAACGGCGGCTCGGCGCGATGGCCGCGCGCGTCGTCCGACTCGCCTGCCCGCACGACCTTCGAATCCACCGGCACGCCGACGTCGATCAGCATCAAGGCCAATGCCGCGTCGCGGTTTTCCAGTGCCTGGCGGATCGCGCCCGCCCCCAGCGTCTTCAGGTCGAACCCGGCGTCGGCGAACTGCCGCAACGTCGGCACATCGCCAGCCTGCACCGCCACGTCGACCGCCGACTTCAAGTCATAACCTTCGCGCTTGGCGCCGGGATCCGCGCCCGCCGCGAGCAGCACCTTCACCGCATCGGGCTTGCGAGCCTCGACCGCATCGGCCAACGGCGTGTTGCCGTACGGGTCGCGCGGATCGCCGTCGACCGGCGCGCCCAACGACAGCAAGCGTTGCAGGGTCTGCACATCGCCTTGCCGGGCGGCAAGGTTCATGATGGGACGCGCCGCCATTTCCAGTTTGCCGAAGATCAGGTCCGTCGATCCGGTCTGCGGGCCGCGTTGCGCAAACGGCATGCCGGCCCGCAGCAGTTGCGCGGCGATCTCGGGATGGCCGCCCTCCACGGCGGCTTGCGCCGCATCCAGCCACACGTCGCGCTCTCCGGTCTCGCCGTACCCCGTCGCGGGAATATGACGCGGCCCCAACTCCATCAGCACCGGCACGGCGCCGCCGTTGCCCAGGTAGCCGGCCAGCGCCAATGCGGTCAGGCCGTCTTCGTACGCCGGCTGGGTGCCCGTGGCGGCCAGCGCGCGCAACGGCGCCGCGCCTTCGGTCATTTCCACCATGGGGCCCCAGGCCAGGTAGTCCGCGACAGAGGGCTCGAAGCCCATATAGGGCTTGGCCGCCCCGGCCTTGAACAAGGCCAGCACCATTCGCGTCATCGATGCGCGGTCGACCAGCCGGGGCAGATACGTCATGCGCACCGCGAATTCGAAATCGCGGTTCAACAGGAACTCAAGCGGCGTGCGGCTGTCGTCCCCGCGCTGATCCGGCTTTGCACCCGCCGCCAGCAGCATGTCCATGATGGCAGGCGTGCCGTACAAGAGGGCCAGATGCAGCGGCGGACGGCGCGACGAATAGGTCACGTCGTCCATCGCGGGCTTCGTCGCCAGCAACGCGGCCAGCATGCGCGTGCGGGCGGGCAGGATCGCCTCATGCGCCTTGCGGATGCGCGCCGCGTCTTCCGCCGTCATGCTCCAGTACACGTCCGCGGCACGCAAAGCGCGCGGCGGCATCAGCAACACATGCAGCAGCGGCACCCCATCCATGGCGTAGTCGCCCGGGCGGTTCACGTGGGTCAAGGCAGAAAGGAACGCCGTCTCGTCGCTGGCGCCTGCGGCCGCGAACAGGGCGGCGGTGGCCGGCGTATCGACGTCTTTATATTCGCGGTACGGCGATTCGCAATCGCAGGCGCACTCACAAGGTTTGGTCGCCTGGCGCACCGTCTTTTCCGCCTGGTTCGGCTCGACCCGCGTGGGGTCGGTTTTAACGCCTTCCCGTTCCGCAGCGGAAACCGCCGGAGCGGCCTGCGCGATCGCGGCATGTCCCAACGCGATTGCCGTTCCGGCCAGCAGGCCCGCCATCCACTCCACGCTTCTGTTGTGCCGCATCGCATCGCCTTGGATTGCGTGAAATGGTCCCGCGCCCTCACGCCCTTGCCCTGCGCCCGGATGACCGGATCGCGGGCGGGGACTCCGCTCAGATAGCGTCGCGCGTCTTGCGGGTATTCAGGACTTCGACCTGGGCGCCGCCTTGCGCGAAGCTCAAATCCAGCGGCTGCCCGGCCGCCAATGCCGCCGCGTCGCGCACGATGCGGCCATCGGCGTCGCGGGCAATCGCGTAGCCGCGCGACAACGTATTGCCCGGGTCCAGTGCGCGCAATTGCGCGGTGGCCGCGGCCACGCGGTTGCGGTTCTGTACCAGCAGGCGCGCATGGGCCTGGCCCAATTGGCGCACGGCGCCGGCCAGACGGTCGGCCGCGCGGCCGGTATCTGGAACGCGGTGCGTCAAGCGCTGGGTCAGCAGGTTGACGCGCGCGGCGCGACGGCCCTGCGGACCGGACCACGCCGACGCCAGGCGGAAGCGCAAGCTGTTCAACCGTTCACGCTGATGCTCCAGGCGTTGCGCCGGAGACACCAGTTGCCCCGCCGCGCGGTCCAGGCGCTGGGCGGCGCGTTCCAGGCGGCGCTGCTGGCCGCGCGCCATGGCTTGGGCGGTCTGCATGACCCGGCCCAGCAATTCCGAGCGCGGCGCGCAGGCCAGTTCGGCGGCGGCGGTGGGCGTCGGCGCGCGCACGTCGGCCACGAAGTCCACGATGGTGAAGTCGGTCTCGTGCCCGACGCCGCTGATGACGGGAATCTCGCTGGCCGCCACCTGGCGCGCCAGGTCTTCGTCATTGAAGCTCCAAAGGTCTTCGATGCTGCCCCCGCCGCGCACCAGCAGCAAGGTATCGACCTCGGCGCGCTCGTTGGCCAGCCGCACCTGGGCGGCCAGGCGGTTGGCGGCGTCCGCGCCCTGAACCGGGGCCGGATAGATGATGACGGGCACCTGGGGCGCGCGCCGGGCCAATGCCGACAGGACGTCCCGCAGGGCCGCCGCGTGCAGCGAGGTCACCACGCCGATGGCGCGCGGCAGGCGGACCGGGTCGCGCTTGCGGGCCGGATCGAACAGGCCTTCGGAGGCCAATTGCTCTTTCAGGCGCAGAAATGCTTCATACAGGTTGCCCAGCCCGGCCCGGCGCATGCCGTCGGCTTGCAACTGGTAGTCGCCACGGGCCTCGTACAGGGAAACCCTGGCCCGGATCTCGACCTGATCGCCCGCCCGGGGCACGAACCCCACCGCGCTGGCGCGGCTGCGGAACATGACGGCGCGCACGGAGGCCCGGCTGTCCTTGAGCGTGAAGTACCAATGCCCGGATGCCGCCGCCGTGAAGTTGGAAATCTCGCCGCGCACCCATATTGCCGGGATGCTGCGCTCCAACAACTGCCCCACTGCTTGGTTTAGCTGGGCAACTGTCAGGATATCCCGCGCAAATGCGTTGTTTGTGACTGCAAATTCAATTGTCATGAGGCTTTCCGGTGCGTACCTGTCCACAGGGCATACGTAGCGGGCCGCAATGATACCGCGCCCACAGTTTTTTGCAGCAACGGCCCAGACAGCCAGCAATCTCCGTGCAATTCATTGATTTATATGGATTTTTTACTTAAACGCCGCTGCGCTCATTTGAAGCAAACAAGCGCAAGCCCTGTGCCCACAAGCGTTCCGGCAGAGTTTTGCACAGAATTATCCACAATTTCTGTGGATAATTCCGGGGTCAATCCGCCTTGCCACAACCCCGCCGCACCGTTACAGTTTCGGCTTGATCAGATGCCGATGCGCTCCCTCCCGCGCGCGACGGCTTCCCCGGGAGTTGAACGCTTTGCTTTCCATTTTGCGCGAGGCCGGCTGGCCTATCTGGCCCCTGCTGGCGACATCCGTGCTGGGTCTGGCGCTGATTTTCGAGCGCTTCCTCTCCCTGCGCCGCAGCCTGATCCTGCCCCGTGGCCTGAATGACCAGGTCGCCGACATGCTGCGCAACCACCAGGACACCCCCGAATCGATCAACCGGCTGGAACGCAACTCGCCGCTGGGCCGCGTGCTGGCCGAAGTGATGCGTCACCGACATCTGCCCCGCGAAGAACTGCGCAACGTGGTTGAAGACACCGGCCGTGCAGTCGCCCATGACCTCAGCCGCTACATCCCCGCCATCGGCACGATCGCCGTCGTCGCGCCGCTGATGGGCTTGTTCGGTACCGTGGTCGGCATGATCGAAATTTTCGGCTCGTACACGCCCGGCGGCGGCGATCCTGCCCAACTGGCGCGCGGCATCTCCATCGCGCTCTACAACACCGGCTTCGGCATCCTGATCGCCATTCCGGCCATGATCGCGCACCGCTACCTGCGCAGCCGCGTCGACGGCTACCTGAGCGCCATGGAGCAATCCGCGTCGCGGCTGGTCCGTGCCGTGTCCGCGTCCCCCGCCCCCCCGCGCGAGGGACGTTCATGAATTTCCGCGGCTCCCGGGGCGACCGCGATGAACTGGACATCAACCTGATTCCGCTCATCGACGTCCTGCTGGTCATCCTGATCTTCCTGGCGGCGACCACGTCGTTCGCGCGTTTCACGCAGTTGAAGGTGACGCTGCCCCAGGCCTCGTCAGAACAGGACACGCCGCCTGCGCTGGAAGTCGCCGTCAGCCAGGACGGGCGCTACGCTCTGAACGGCACGCTGATCGACGTTTCCACGCCGCCCGAAATCGCCGACGCCCTGCGCCAGGCCGCGGCCGGCAAGCCCGAACCCCTCGTCGTCATCAACGCCGACGCGCAAGCCACCCACCAATCCGTGATCAACGTCATGGAAGCCGCCCGCCTGGCCGGCATCGGCCGCGTCAACTTCGCCGCCCAGACCACCCGGTGACCACCACGCGTTCTTCTGCCTCGCTGCTGGCTCGCCAGTGGCAGCATGGCGGTTGGCTGTCGAGCCTGCTGCTGCCGCTGTCCGCGCTGACCGCGTGGGCCGTGGCGCGCAAGCGCCGGCAGTACCTGGACGGGTCCCGGGCCGCCTACCGCGCCCCGGTGCCGGTGGTGGTGGTCGGTAATGTCTACGTGGGCGGCACGGGCAAGACCCCGATGGTCATCGCCACCGTTGAAGGCCTGCGCGCCCGCGGCTATACGCCGGGCGTGGTCAGCCGCGGCTATGGCGTGAAGATCGGCCCGCGCGCCCGCGTCGGCACCGGCGCGCTGGCGGCCGCCCGCTACGGCGACGAACCCGCCTTGATCGCCCGCGCCACCGGCGCCCCCGTATCCGTGCACCCGAAACGCGCCCTGGCGGCCCAGGCCTTGCTGCAAGCGCACCCCGAGGTGGACGTGATCGTGTCCGACGACGGCCTGCAGCACCTGGCGCTGGCCCGAGACATCGAAATCGTGGTGCAGGACGAGCGCGGGGTGGGCAATGGCCGGCTATTGCCCGCCGGCCCGTTGCGCGAACCCGCCCGCCGCTTGCAGGAAGTGGATGCCGTGGTCACCAATATCGGCACGCCTGACGGCCAGCCGGGCGCCACGGGCGATACCCGTCCGCGCCAGGTGCGGATGTGGCTGGAGCCGGGTCCGGTGCGCCAGATCGAAGGCGGCGCCACGCGCCCGCTATCCGCCTATGCCGGACAGCCGCGCATCGCGGCAGCGGCCGGCATCGGCAACCCTGAACGGTTCTTCACCACGTTGCGCGCCGCGGGGCTCACGCTGGCCACGACGCTGCCCCTGCCCGACCATCACGACTATGCAGAATCGCCCTTCCAGGCGGTGACGGCGGACGCGATCCTCGTCACGTCCAAGGACGCGATCAAGTGCGCCGGCTTGCGCGACGCGCGCTTGTGGGAGGTTCCGGTTCAGGCCGCGTTCTCGGACCCGCTGCTGTTCGATTGGCTGGCGCAGACCCTGCGCCAGCCTGCCCACGCCTAGAAAAACGCGGGCTTGGCCGCGCTGCGCTGCCGCGCGTATTCCTGCAAGGCCCGCTCGCGCGCGGACGCCGCCCGCATCCGGATCACCGCCAACGGCGCATGCGCCAGCACCAGCAAACCCGCCAGCAGCATCCAGGCCATGCGGGCCACTGCCGGCCACGGATCATCGGCCGTCCTCGCCGCATCTACAGTGATTTCCGGCGACCCCGACGCATCGACGCCTGTCCCCACGACCATGCCGCTGACCTTGAAGGGCAACGCGCCGTCGGGCGACATCATGCGAATCTGCTCGTCCCACACCGCAAGCAGGTCTTCGTTGTAGCGGCCATTCAAGGCCGGCAAGGCGGCATGCGGGCCAGGCAGCACCCGCAGAACGAACCCGCCCTGCTGAGACGCCATCATGGTTCGCGACGCGCGGTCCAGCGCGGCCTCAACCGTTGGCCGCATGCTGGAACGGGCCTGGTCGCGCATGCGGCGCACGTCGCGCGACATCATCACGCCGTCGTCCCCACGCCCCTTGGCCTTGAATGCCCCGGCTTCCGCGAGCCTGAACAATTCCAGCCAGCTCTCAGGCGTTTCCCTGGCCAGCAGGATGCTGTCGACGAATGCCTTCTTCAGCTCGTCGCACGCCGAAATCGCGGCGCCGGCAGCGGACTCGATCGCAAGCACGGTCCGGCTCAAGCCGACCACCGTCTCTGCCGACGGCGAACGGGCGCCGTAGAGCGCCATCGGGTTGTCCTGCATCAGGCGCAAGGCCTGGCTCCGGATCATCATGTCCACCATCGGATTGGGCCGAGTCTGCAGGAAGTCGCCTGAATACAGCCGCAATATCGGTTCGTCCAGTTCCAATCGGGCGGCCTGCGAGGCCGCGCCATCCCAACGCAAGCGATTGCAATCGAACGCCGCGCGCCCGGACGCGTCGTCGAGCGCTAATTCGCAACGCGCACGACCTTGCAGCGACAGCACGGTTCCGAAAGCTGGCGGGTCCTGGGCCAAGGCAGCTGCCGAGTCGCCGCTGCGGACCGGCGCACCGCGGAACCAGGCGCTGGTCAGCGCCGCGTCTCCCCTCAAGTTGTCCGCCATCGCCCATAGCGCGATTCCGGCCAGCACGCCCACCAGCGCAAACGTCGCATGGCGACCCCAGTAGACGCGCGGAAACCGGCGCTGCTCTTCGTCCACCGAATAGTTGCCGCCAAAGCGCAGGACCGCGTAGTCATCGACGCGCACGTCCACGTCGACCCGCCCGTCTTCAGGCAGCGTCAGCGTGTCGCGCCAGTGATCCGGCAACTTGATCGGCAGCTTGTCGCCCAGGAACAGCTGGGTGGACACGGCCTGCGCGTTCTCCGGATTGGTCAGCACGATGGCGTTGAGTTCGCCGCGCGCCCGGTTGACCTTTCCCGGTTGACCCGGCCTCCGGCGACGCCACGTCAGCCACAAGGCAAGGACGGTCAACGCCGCCGCCGCGCCGGCGAACGCCACGCCGCCACCGGCGGCGGTCACGGCCAGGCCGGCAAACGCCAGCAGCCACACCATGGAGACCCAGAACCCGATGCCGGGGCGTTGTCGCTCGGCGACTTCGGCGGGGGTCTCGTCACGCTGACTCAGGATTTCCACCTGCAGCGCGTCGGCCAGCTCGCGGTCGTCCTGTCCGCTTTCCCCCCCGTCTTCCACGGGCACCACGTCTTGCAACACCCCGACCTTGCCGCCCGACCACTGCTGATCCTGCTTCTGGCGCCGCAGGTCGCGCTCTCGGCCGCCAGCGATGTCGAATTGGCCGTTCAGGGCCAAGACGATGGCGAATTTTTCCGTCATCGCCACTTCGGCGAGGTTGTCCTCCTGCAGATAGTCGCGGGCGTCGTAAGGCAGGACCACATCGACGCCCCCCAGGGTGTCGTGCATCGTCGAGGCGCCCTGACCGGTCTCCAGCCCGTGGCGCACGAAGGGGCCTTTCAACGTGAAGACGTTGTCGCTCGCCAAGGTGGCGGTTTTCTTGGGATCGGCGGGGAATACGAGGAACGGCTGTACCAGCGCGCGCTCTTCGTGTGTCATGGGCCGCAGCGCATGGCTCTCCTGCTTCAGCTCGCGCAGCGCGCCCTTGTTATCGCTGCGCCGCACCATGTATGTGATCCAGCTGATGACCGACCAGACCAGGATGATAAGCATCAAGCCGATCTTGAGCGTATTCGCGTCCATCGCGCTTCTTTCCCTTTCCGTAGAAACGCGGCGGATCATAGCGATGAACCGTCCCTTGTATTTGGCCCAATCCATTCAAAACATGACAATAATTAACAATTAAACAGAAAAGGGGCATTCCGGAGGCTTCGCAGGCGGCTCGTCCGACGGAATGCCCCCCCGTGCCCGCCCCCAAAACTGTTTTAGAATCCAGGTCATGGAATCCCGACTTCTCGACATCCTCGTCTGCCCCTTGTGCAAGGGCCGCCTCGAACACGACCGGCAGCAAGCCGAACTGGTGTGCCGCGCCGACCGCCTGGCCTTCCCGCTGCGCGACGGCATCCCCGTCATGCTGGAGTCGGAAGCGCGCGCGCTGGACGAAACCTCCGCTGCCTCCTGACGCGCCCATCGTGAGCTTCATCGCCCTGATTCCGGCGCGGACCGCCTCGACCCGCCTGCCCGACAAGCCGCTTGCCGACATCGCCGGCAAGCCGATGGTCGTGCGCACGGCCGAACGCGCCGCCCTGTCGGGCGCGTCGCAGGTCTACATCGCGACGGATGACGCCCGCGTCCAGGCCGCCGTCCGGGCGCATGGCCTGACCGCCCTGATGACGCGCGGCGACCACCCCACCGGCACCGACCGCCTGGCCGAAGCCGTCGACCAGCTGGGCCTGCCCGACGACGCCATCGTGGTGAACGTCCAGGGCGACGAACCGCTGATCGAACCCGAACTCATCGACGCCGTCGCCGCCAAACTCCAGGCCAGCCCCGACGCCGATATCGCCACCTGCGCCTGCCCGCTGGTCGACGCAGAAGCGCTGTTCAACCCGAACATCGTCAAGCTGGTCTGCGCCGCCAACGACCGCGCGCTGTACTTTTCGCGCGCCCCCATCCCCTGGGCCCGCGATGCGCTGGCCGCGGGCGAACGCGTGCTGGCCCCCGGCCTGCCCGCCTGGCACCACATCGGGCTGTACGCGTACCGCGTGTCCTTCCTGCGCCGATTCCCGACCCTGCCGCAAGGCGTGCTGGAACAGTTCGAATCGCTGGAACAGCTGCGCGCCATGGAACATGGCCACAACATCGTCGTACACCGAGCATCCAGCCCTCCTGCGGCAGGGGTCGATACCCCGGCGGATCTGGAGCGCGTCCGGTTGATCTACAGCAAACAGATATAAGGGTTATTTCCCATGGCGCAGCCCCGCATTGGCTGCTGCGTTGCGGCATAATCCCCCGGATCACAAAAAATAAACCCCATCAGGAGCACTCATGCGTCTTATCTTGCTCGGACCTCCCGGCGCCGGCAAAGGCACCCAGGCCGCGTTTCTCACCCAGCACTTCGGCATCCCCCAGATCTCCACCGGCGACATGCTGCGTGCCGCGGTGAAGGCGGGCACGCCGTTGGGTATTGAAGCCAAAAAGGTCATGGATGCCGGCGGTCTGGTTTCCGACGAGATCATCATCGGCCTGGTCCAGGACCGCCTGAAGCAGCCCGACTGCGCCAGCGGCTACCTGTTCGACGGCTTCCCCCGCACCATCCCGCAAGCCGACGCGCTAAAGAGCGCCGGCGTCAAGCTGGACTACGTGGTGGAAATCGAAGTCCCCGAAGAAGACATCATCGAACGCATGAGCGGCCGCCGCGTGCACCAGCCCAGCGGCCGTAGCTACCACGTGCGGTTCAACCCGCCCAAAGTGGAAGGCCACGACGACGTCACCGGCGAAGAACTGATCCAGCGCGACGACGATCGCGAAGAAACCGTTCGCCACCGCCTGTCCGTCTACCGCGAACAAACGCGCCCGCTCGTCGACTACTACTCGACCTGGGCGCAGCAAAACGCCGCCGAAGCCCCGAAGTACCGCAAGATCTCGGGCGTGGGCGCCGTCGACGAAATCAAGTCGCGCCTCTTCGAGGCCGTCAAGAGCTGATTGGCGCATTGATGGCCTGCAGGCCTTCGGCGCCGGCCGGACGCGACGCGTTCCAGCCCCGGCCCGAAGGCTTTGTCACATTCGGCGCCCGCCGCGCCGCATTCATCCCCTTGAACTGATCTGGTGGTAGAGACATGGAAATCGCGAACAAGGTATTCATTGTTACGGGCGGCGCGTCCGGCCTGGGTGCAGGCACCGTGCGCATGCTGGTGGAGAACGGCGCCAAGGTCGTCATCGCCGACGTGCAGGACGAGCCCGGCCAGGCGCTGGCCAAAGAGCTCGGCCAACGCTACGTGCATTGCGACGTGACGCAGGAAGCCGACGGCAAGAGCGCCGTCGCCGCGGCCCTTGAATTGGGCGCCCTCTTCGGCCTGGTGAACTGCGCGGGCGTCGCGCCCGCCGCCAAGATCGTCGGCAAGAACGGCGCGCATCCGCTGGACCTGTTCCAGAAGGTCGTGTCGATCAATCTGATCGGCAGCTTCAACATGATGCGCCTGGCCGCCGAAGCCATGAGCGCCAACACGCCCGAGCCCACCGGCGAACGCGGCGTGATGATCAACACGGCGTCGGTCGCCGCATTCGACGGCCAGATCGGCCAGGCGGCCTATGCCGCGTCGAAGGCGGGAGTTGCCGGCATGACCTTGCCGATCGCCCGCGATCTGGCCAAGACCGGCATCCGCTGCATGACCATCGCCCCGGGCATCTTCGGCACGCCGATGATTTTCGGCATGCCCCAGGAGGTGCAGGATTCGCTGGCCGCCAGCATCCCGTTCCCCGCCCGCCTGGGCCGCCCGGAAGACTACGCCAAGCTGGTCTACAGCATCGTCACGAACGATATGCTGAACGGCGAAACCATCCGCCTCGACGGCGCCATCCGCATGCCGCCGAAATAATGCCCCCACGCCGCACATGCTTCGCACGCTTGCTGCCCCCCGAGGGGGCGCTTTTCCCCTTGGGGCGGCCCGGCGGAATATGATGCCCCCACGCGGCGCATGCTTCGCACGCTTGCTGCCCCCCGAGGGGGCGCTTTTCCCCTTGGGGCGGCCCGGCGGAATATGATGCCCCCACGCGGCGCATGCTTCGCACGCTTGCTGCCCCCCGAGGGGGCGCTTTTCCCCTTGGGGCGGCCCGGCGGGGAAAAGGCATTCTTACGCGAAGCGGTGCGTGGCGGGGCAATGCCCCTTTCAACGGGCATTGTGTTTTCGGGGCCAGCCGGCCCCTTTTTTACGTAGTCCATCCATGAGCCTGTTCCGTTCGGCGGCCACTGTCAGCAGCTTCACCCTGCTGTCCCGTATTTCCGGCCTGATCCGCGACATCCTGGTCGCCCGCGCCTTTGGCGCCGGCCCCATCACCGACGCCTTCTGGGTCGCCTTCCGCATCCCCAACCTGTTGCGGCGGCTGTTCGCCGAGGGCGCTTTCGCCCAGGCCTTCGTGCCCATCCTGGGCAGCGCGCGCAACAACCGCTCTGAAGAAGAGGTCCGCACCCTGCTGGACCGGGTGGCCCTGCTGTTGACGGCCACGCTGATGCTGATCACGCTGATCGGCATCGTGGCCGCTCCGTGGGTCGTGTCCGCCATGGCCAGCGGCCTGCGCGGCGCCGCCCGCGATACCGAATTCGGCGCCGCCGTCTGGATGACGCGGATGATGTTCCCCTACATCTTCTGCATGTCGCTGATCGCCTTCGCCTCGGGCGTGCTGAACACCTGGCGCCGTTTCGCCGTGCCGGCGTTCACGCCCGTGCTGCTGAACCTGGCCATGATCGCCGCCTGCATCTGGCTCGCGCCGCGCATGGACGTCCCGGTTTACGCCTTGGCCGTCGGCGTCATGATCGGCGGCGTGGCGCAACTGGCGGTGCAATGGGTCGCCCTGTCGCGGCTGGGACTCACTCCGCGCTTCTCCCTGCGTTTTCGCCAAGCGTGGGCCGACCCCACCGTGCAGCGCATCCTGAAGCAGATGGCGCCCGCCACGCTGGGCGTCTCGGTGGCGCAGATCTCCCTGCTGATCAACACCAACATCGCCACCTGGCTGACGCCGGGCAGCGTGACCTGGCTGTCGTTCGCCGACCGCCTGATGGAATTCCCCACCGCATTGCTGGGCGTCGCCCTGGGCACCGTGCTGCTGCCCAGCCTGTCGGCCGCCCACGCGCGGGACGACCACGGCGGCTACAGCGCCCTGCTGGACTGGGGCCTGCGCCTGGTACTGCTGCTGGGCCTGCCCGCCGCGGTGGGGATGGCACTGCTGTCGGACGGCCTGGTCGCCACCCTGTTCCACTATGGCGCGTTCGCCGCCCACGACGTGCTGCAGACCCGCCTGGCCGTGATTTCCTATTCCGTCGGCCTGATCGGCCTGCTGTCGGTGAAGATCCTGGCACCTGGCTTCTACGCCAAGCAGGACATCCGGACGCCGGTCAAGATCGCGATCGGCGTGCTGATCCTGACCCAGTTAATGAACGTGGCGCTGGTGCCGCTCATGGCCCATGCCGGCCTGGCCCTGGCCATCGGGCTGGGCGCCTGCCTGAACGCCCTGGCGCTGCTGATCGGCCTGCGCCGCCGCGGCGTCTATCAGCCCGCTCCCGGCTGGGCGGTGTTTGCCCTGCGCCTGATCCCGGCCCTGGCCGCGCTATCGGCGCTGCTGTGGTACGCCGACGGACGGATCGACTGGATCGCGCTGCAAGCCCATTCCGGCTTGCGAGCGGCGTGGCTGGGCGGCGTATTGGCCGCCAGCGGGCTGGTCTACTTCGGAACGTTGTTACTCTTTGGCTTCCGCCTTAAGGACTTTGGACGACGCCGTACCGGGTAATTTCGGCCCTTAGGGCACCTTCCCCACCAAAAAGCCGGCTTCAGCCGGCTTTTTTGCCGTAGATTCGTCAAGAATTGACAAGCGGGCCGTAATCTTTGGTAAAAAACCTTTATTATTTACAAATTGCCATCGAAAGGATCCCCGCCAGCACTGCATGCGGGATGATGAAGTGAAGTACGCCCAAGGACAACCCATGGCGGACCAGGTGATCAATTGGTTGCTGCTGCTGCGGTCCGGCAAAGCGACCGCGCAGGACTACAACGACTTCCTGGCGTGGCGTGCGGCTGACCCTGTCCATGAGAATGCCTGGCAACAGCTGACAGGCACGCTTTCAGGATCGACGTTCGGCCGCCTAGGCGATGCCTACCCCGCCGGGTACGCCGCCGAATCGCCCGCGCAGTCCCTGATCCCTCCGCCCCCGGCCCTCATGCCGGCCCGCCGCCGCTTTCTGACCGGCGCGCTGGCGCTCGCCAGTACCGGCGCCTGCGCCGCCTATGTCGGCAATGCCTTCTACCCCCTGAACAACGTCGCGGCGGATGCCGCCACGGCCACGGGCGAACGGCGCCGCTACGTGCTGTCGGACGGCAGCCAATTGTTGCTGGACGCCCGCAGCCGGGTCAACCTGGACTTCACGCCCGCCTACCGCCAGGTCCGCCTGCTGGATGGCGCCGTGACGGTCTCTGTCGCGCCCGATGCGCGCCGCCCGTTCCTGGTGCAGACCGCCGAAGGCACCGTGCGCGCGCTGGGCACCCGCTACATGGTGCGCCAGCAGGCGCAACGCACGGTCGTGGTGGTACACGAGCATGAAGTCGAGGTCGAAACCATGTCGGGCGCCCACGGTTCCGTGCGCGCCGGCACCGGTGCGCGCTTCGACGCGTCCCGCATGGATACCCCCCGCGCCGAGCTCATGGCGGAGGCGGCCTGGGAATCCGGCTGGGTCGACGCCCGCGGCCGCCCCCTGGCCGAAGTGATCGCCGCGCTGCGGCCCTATCGCACCGGCACGCTGCGCCTGTCGATGGCGGCCGGCGGCCTGCCCGTGTCCGGCCATTTCCCGCTGGACGACACCAATGCCGCGCTGAGCACGCTTGAAGACATGATGCCGATCAGCGTCCGGCGTTTCACGCCCTGGTTCGTGTCGATCAACGTCGCCGCCTGACAACGCTATGCCCCAGGCCTGTGCCTGCAGCCCGCTTCGTTGTATACTCAGTACCGTGTTTTTATCCAGTAGGCGCCGCGGGTTTTTCCTCAAGGCTTTTTGAGGACCATCCGCCAGGGTTGTCCAGCTAAGATTGCTCAAGTTTGGGAATATCTTTCCAGCGACGGGCTCTCCGGCCCAGGAACCTTACCCTTAGCGCCCCCCGCCCGGTTGACGGGCGCTCCATCGGTAGATCAAACATTAAAAGCTTGCAATCCCGCAGGGACTTGCTACAATGTTCGACTTTGCCGAATTCAACTTATATAGCAACATGGCCAATACCGCCCAAGCCCGCAAGCGCGCTCGCCAATCCGTTGAGCGCAACAAGCACAATTCCAGCCTGCGCTCGATGCTGCGCACCGCCATCAAGCGCGTTCGCCAATCCATCGCCGCTGGCGACAAGGCTTCGGCTGGCGAAGTGTTCCAGAAGGCCTCGAGCGTGATCGATCGCGTGGCTGACAAGAACATCATCCACAAGAACAAGGCCGCTCGCCACAAGAGCCGCCTGGCTGCCGCTATCAAGGCGCTGGCCTAAGATTCTGCCGCCCCTGCTTTTTGGGGCGTCATGAATACGGCAAATGAAGAAGGATGCCCCAGGGCATCCTTTTTTGTTGCCTGATTTGTTGCCTGATCAAAACGGCGCGGAAAGCGCTGCCCCCTATGCGCCATCTTGCGCCATGCGGGATGCCAGCTGGCGCTTGATCGCCTCGGCCGCGCCGGCAAGCGATGCCATGAACGCGTCCACCAGTGGATTGGCCGGACGATGTTCGGGAAACACCACGTTGACGCGAAACGGCAGCGACCGGCGCAACGGGCGGATATGCAGGCCGCGGCCCGCGAAATCCAACGCCGTCAACGGGTTCACGATCGCCAGGCCCAAGCCCTGGCGCACGAACGTGCACACGGACACGGCCGTGGGCGTCTCCACGATGGACCGGCGCAGCACGCCCGCCTCGGCAAAGGCTTCGTCGATCTGGATCCGGTAGGGATCGCTGGACGACAGACTGACGAAGGCATGCCCTTCAAAATCGGGAAGATCGATTTCCGGCTTCGCCAGCAGCGCGTGCCCGTCCGGCAGCACGCACACCTCATCCACCTGCAACAGCAACTGCACGCGCGTGCCGGCCGGCGCCGCATCGTGTTCCGTCAGCCCCAGGTCATAGCGCTGCGCGGTCAACCATTCCTCCAGGAACGGCGACTCCTGCGCCTCAAGCGACAGGCTGACGCCTGGATGCTCGTCATGGAACCGCCGGAACGCGTCGGGCAGGATGGAATGCGAGAACGCGGGCAACGCGATCACCGACAACTGCCCGCCCCGGAATGCCCGCAGCCGGGCCGCGGCGGACGCCACGCGCTCCAGGCCCGCGTAGGACTGCCGGATCTCGTCGTAAAGCGCCAACGCCGGCATGGTGGGCCGCAGGCGCCCATGCACGCGCTCGAACAGCGCAAAGCCGATGCCCTGCTCCATGCGCGCCAGCTCGCGGCTGACGGTGGGCTGCGAGGTGCTTAGCAGCTCGGCCGCCCGCGTCACGCTGCCGGCGATCATCACCGCCCGGAACACTTCGATATGCCGATGCGTCAGCATGCGCTACCCTATATCAGAAATGAATGGATCTTCTAAATATAAGCATTTTACTGGATGCCCCGGACCGGGCATCATGCCGCCTGGTTTCAATCCCCGATCAAGGTCCGCCCGACATGGCATTCGATCCGCGCCAACTCACCCAACTCGCCACCCAGCACGGCACGCCGCTGTGGGTGTACGACGCCGCCGTCATCCGCGAACGCATCGCGCAACTGCGCCGCTTCGACACCATCCGCTACGCGCAGAAAGCGTGCTCCAACCTGCACATCCTGCGCCTGATGCGCGAGGAAGGCGCGGTGGTCGACGCCGTATCGCTGGGCGAGATCGAACGCAGCCTGGCCGCGGGCTTTGACCCCAAAGGCGAACCCGAAGGCATGGTCTTCACCGCCGACCTGATCGACCACACCACGCTGGCCACCGTGCTGCGCCACGGCATCACGGTCAACGCCGGTTCACTGGACATGCTGGACCGCGTGGGCCAAGCGTCGCGCGGGCACCGTGTCTGGTTGCGCATCAACCCCGGCTTCGGCCACGGCCACAGCAACAAGACCAACACCGGCGGCCCGCAAAGCAAGCACGGCATCTGGATCGACGACGTGGCCGAAGCCATCTCCATCGTGCGCCGCCATGGCTTGAAGCTCGTCGGCGTCCACATGCACATCGGCTCGGGCGTCGATTACGGCCACCTGTCCAGCGTCTGCGACGCCATGGTCGACGTGGTGCGCTCGCTGGACCACGACCTGGAAGCGATCTCGGCGGGTGGCGGCTTGTCCATCCCGTACCGCGACGGCGAGCCGCGCATCGATTGCGACCACTATTTCGAGCAATGGGACGCGGCCCGCAAGCGCATCGAACAATTCCTGGGCCATCCGGTCCGGCTTGAGATCGAGCCCGGCCGTTTCCTGGTCGCCGAAGCCGGCGTGCTGGTGTCGGAAGTGCATTCGGTCAACCGCCGTCCCGAGCGCGACTTCGCGCTGGTGGACGCGGGCTTCAACGACTTGATGCGCCCGGCCATGTACGGCAGCTATCACCGCATTTCGGTGCATGCCCCGGACGGCTCGGCGCCGCAGGGCGTCGCCGAAACGCGCATCGCGGTCGCCGGCCCCCTGTGCGAATCGGGCGACGTATTCACGCAGGACGAAGGCGGCGTCATGTCCGCCCAGTTGCTGCCGCAGCCGCGCATCGGCGACATCATGGTGTTCCACAACGCGGGCGCCTATGGCTCGTCGATGTCATCCAACTACAACAGCCGGCCCCTGGCGCCGGAAGTGCTGCTGGACAACGGCGGCGCGCGGCTGATCCGGCGCCGCCAGACCGTCGGCGAACTGCTGGCGCTGGAAGAATAAGCACAAAGCCCCGCAACGAGTTGCGGGGCTTTCCTTTTTTGGGATGAACGCTTCAGGTCGGGAAGGCGTCGCGCAGCGCGAACGTCGCCTGTTTGAACACGCCCAGATCGGTCCCCACCGCGACGAAGTGCATCCCCATGTCCAGGTAGCGTCGCGCGTCCGCGTGCACCGGCGCCAGGATGCCCACGGCCTTGCCCTGGGCCGTCACGCGCTGATGCAGGTGGCGAATGGCCTCTTGCACTTCGGGGTGCCCCGGATTGCCGATATGGCCCAGCGCCGCGGCCAGGTCAGACGGTCCGATGAAGATGCCGTCCACGCCTTCGACCGACGCGATCTCATCGACGGCGTCGATGCCCGGCCGGCTTTCGATCTGCAGCAGCACGCAGATGTTGTCGTTGATGGTCTGCAGGTAGTCGGGCACCGTGCCGTAGCGGTTGCTGCGCTGCGCGCCGGCCACGCCGCGGATGCCTTGCGGCGGATAGCGGGTCGCGGCCACGGCCAGGCGTGCGTCGGCCTCCGACTCGATGAACGGGATCAGCAGGTTGTAGAAGCCGATGTCCAGCAGGCGCTTGATCTGCACCGGATCGTTCCACGACGGCCGGCCCACGGCGGCGCTGGCACTGCCCTGCAGGGCTTGCAGCTGCTGCAGGAACATCGGCACTTCGTTGGGCGAATGCTCGCCGTCCAGAAGCAGCCAGTCGAAATCCGCCAGTCCGACCAGCTCGGCCGTGATGTGGCTGGACATGCACATCCAGAATCCGATGAGCCGTTCGCGTGCCAGGATGCGTTGCCGGAAACGGTTGGGTAAGGGAGAGTTCATTGCCGCCTTCATTTTTTTCAAAAGAAATTCGGATACCCGCCGGGCCCAGACCCGGCGGCACAGCCGTTAATCCATCCGGGCGCCGGACGCCTTCGCGGCCTTGCCCCACTTCGTGATTTCGTTGTCGACAAACGCCGAGAACGATTTCGGATCATCGCCCACCACCACGAAGCCCACGCTTTCCAGCTTCTGCCGGATCTCGGGCGACGCCAGTGCCTTCACCGTGGCCTGGTTCAGCCGCTGGATGACCGCGGGCGGTGTCTTGGCAGGCGCGGACAGGCCGAACCACGATTCGGCCGCAAAGCCCGGATAGCCCGATTCGGCCACCGTCGGCGTATCGGGATACGCGGGATTGCGCTTGGGGCTGGCGACCGCCAGCGCGCGCAGCTTGCCGGAGGTCACCTGCGGCAACAGCGTGTCCTGGTTCAGGAACATCACCGCGACACGCCCGCCGATCATATCGGTGATGGCGGCGGCGCCGCCCTTGTACGGCACGTGCACCAGATCGATCTTGGCGTCCTGCTCCAGCATTTCCATGGCCAGGTGGCCCGACGAGCCGCTGCCCGAACTGGCATGCGTGTACTTGCCCGGGTTATCGCGCGCCAGCCGGATGAAATCCGCAAACGTCTTGCCTGGAAACTCCATGTTGGCGACCAGCACGTTGGGGCCGGTCGCCAGCAGCGAGATATGCGCGAAGTCGCTGTCGCTATAGGGCATCTTCTGGTAGATCGCGTAGCTGATCGCGTTGGACCCCACGCCCGACAGCAGCAAGGTATAGCCGTCCGGCTCGGCCTTGGCGACGGCATCCGAGCCGATGTTGCCGTTGGCGCCGCCCTTGTTCTCGACGATGACGCTTTGGCCCAATTCCTTGGATAGCTCGGCCGCCAGCAAGCGGCCCACGGAATCCGTGCTGCCGCCGGCCGGGAAGGGCACGACCAGCTTGACGGGCTTCGCGGGCCAGGCGCCGGCTTGCGCCGTCGCGGCCCCGGGCAGCAGGGTCAGCGCCCCGGCCGCCGCAGCGGCCAGGATGGCAAGGCGCCTGCGCGCCACGGGTTGGTTCTGTCGCATGGTTGTCTCCTCATGGTTTCTTATCGCGTTATCGCCCGGTGTCCGGGTCTGTGCTTGGCGTTCGATGCGGTGCGGCCGCATCATCCGGTTCAAACCCGCCGGTTCAAATATCCTCCAGCAGATACGGCGCGCCGGCGCGTTCGCAGATGCCGCGCAGGCGTTCGGCCAGCGCAGCCGATATGGGAATGCCCTGGCGCAACCGCTGCGCGCGTTCGGCCGCCTCGGGTTCACCGGCCACCAGCACCGGTTCATCCTCGTTGGCGGGCGGCGTGTCGTGCAGCGCGTCGATCATGTCGTCCATATCGGATTCGAACGAGCCCGCGGCGCGGAACGCGTCGGGATTCAGCGCCAGGAAGAAATGCCCCACGTCGTCCGGTTCCCCGGGACGGCGGGTGGGCGCGCGGCGCGCCGCGAACGCGCTGCCGCTGAGCGTGCCGCCCAGGATCTGCGCCATCATCGCCAGGCCGTAACCCTTGTGGCTGCTCATCGCGGACGTGCCGCCCAACGGCGTCAGCCCGCCTTCGGGGCGCTTGAAGATGAACTGCATCGCGGCGTCGGCATCGGTGACTGCCGCGCCCTGCCCGTCGATGGCCCAGCCCGCCGGCAACGGTTTGTCCAGGAAATCGTAGACCTTGACCTTGTTGGCCGCGACCGTGGTCGTCGCCATGTCCAGCACGAAGGGCTCGTTGTGGGCCGCGGGCGCGCCGAACGCGATGGGGTTGGTACCCAGCATGGGCATGGCGCCGCGCGTGGGCACCATGATGATGCCGTTGGCGCTGCTGGTGACCAGCCCGACCACGCCGCGCTGCACCGCGATGCGCGCATACACGCCGGCCGCGCCGAAGTGATGCGAATTGCAGACGGACACCGCGCCCACGCCGTGCTCCAGGGCCTTGTCGACCGCCAGGTGCATGGCCTGCGACGCCACCGGATAGCCCAAGCCGCCCATACCGTCAATCAAGGCGCTGGCTCCGCTGTCGCGCAGCACCCGCGCGCGGGCGTCCAGCCGCAACGAACCCGCGCGCCATTTTTCCTCGTACGCCGGCAGCATCGAAATGCCATGCGAATCGATGCCCAGCAGATCCGTCTGCGCCATCAGGCCCGCTGTAGTGTGCGCCAGGTCTTCGTCCATGCCCCAGGCTTGCAGCACCTGCAGGATCTGTTCGCGCACTTGCTCGACCGGCACGTTTTTCGCTATTGCTCCATTGCCTTGCACTCGTTGTCTCCGTTGCGTGATTGATGTCAGTCGCGCTCGCGGTCCACCAACCGGTGGCGCGCCTGCCCCAGATGGAATTGCATGGCGACGCGCGCGCGTTCGCTGTCTTGTTCGCGGATGGCGTCCAGGATGGTCGCGTGCTCGTCCACGACGCGTTGCGCGCGCTGCCGGGAACCGGTGCGCGTCAGGCTGAGCGTCAGTCGCATGAAACCGTTGATGGATTCGTGGATGCTTTCCAGCACCCCCAGATAGAAGTCGTTGCCGCTGGCCTCGGCGATGCTGGCGTGAAACGCCAGGTCGGCCTCGGGCGATACCTGGCCGTGCGTCAGGCTGTCGGCGAACGCCGCATGCGCATCGGCGATCTTCTTCAGCTGTTCGTCCGTGCGGCGCAGCGCGGCCAAGCGGGCCGCGTCGCCTTCCAGCGCCACCCGCACCTCTTGCGCGCGCAGATAGGCGCTGACGTTCTGCACGTCGTTGAAGGTCTTCAGGCGCGGCGCGGGTTGATGGCTGACGAACGTTCCCAGCCCCTGATGCGCGGTGATCAGGCCGTCGGCGCGCAGGCGCAGCAACGCCTCGCGCACGACGGGCCGCGACACGCCGAAACGTTCAGAGATCTCGTTTTCGGATGGCAGCTTGTCGCCGACGTTCAGTCCGCCGGACACGATCTGTTCGAAAATCTGCCCGAAGACCTGATCCGCCAGCCGCACCCGGTGCCCGCGTTCGAGCAGGGGCGAACCTGGCGCGTCGGATTCGACTGGCGCCTGCGGCTCGGATGACGTTGATGCTTTGGATCGGGCCACGAAACCTCCTGAGTGCTTAGGCCTGTTCACCACGCGGGGAACAGCGCCCATCGTAACGCCAACAGACGGCCCGACGGGAGGATCGCGGCCGCCGCGTCCACGGTCAGGCCGCCACGGCTTCCTTGTCCCACGCCGCCAGCGCCCGCGCGACGGGCGCCACGCGTTCACGCTCCGCGCTGGAAATGCCGGTCAACAGCGGCAGCATCGGGCCCATGTCCGCCACGCCCGACAGGGTCACGGCGTCGTGCAGCACGCGGATCGGGCTGATGCCGTCGCGGCAGTCTTCCAACCCCAGGTAATGCTCGCGCACCGCCTCGGCTTCGTCGTAACGGCCTTCGCGCAGCAGATGAAGCAGGCGCATCGACCCGCGCGGCGCCACGCAGACCGAGCCCGACGTGAAGCTCTTCAGCCCGAAGTCGCGGTAATGGACGATGGCCGGACGTTCGCCGATGCCGCTGACGATCCAGCGCGCATCCACCGCCTGCAGCAGGGACGACAGGTACGCGTCCTTCGCCGGGTTCTCGCGCACGACGGCGTACTTGAATGCGGCGATGCGACCTTCCTCGATCAGGCGCGCAGCCGTCTCCGGCGCCAGATAGTCCGCCGACTTGATGTAGACGACGGCGGGCTTGCCCAGCGCATCGGTGAACCGCCGCACGCCATCGGCCAGCCCGGCGTCCGTGTACGGGAACGACATGGGCAGCAGCATGGCCGTGGGAAACGGCCGCGAACGCAGGATCGCCGCCTGATCCATCATCTTGCCGTAGTCGGGCCCGACCGACGGCAGGATCCACGTATCCGACCCCGCCAGGCCCGCCAGCATGTCCACGATACGCGCGTATTCGCTCACGCCCACGTTGTAGAAGTTGGCGTTGCCGCCGTACATCACATTGCGCACGCCACCCGCTTCCAGATGACCCAGCAACGCCTTGTTGGCGGCTTCGTTCAGGGAAAGGTCGTCGTGGCGGGCCAACGGCGGCACGGCAATCACCGAACGCTGCAAGTCCTGGGCGGATACCGGGGAAGTTTTCATGGATGGGGCTCCTGGCTGATCCAGTTGTCAGATAAGTAAGGTGAAAAAAGTATACTTGGTTGACAACCATAAGCTCAATACCTATATTTGTTTGACAAGTAAGACGGCAGCAAAACGCAGGGTGCCGCGCGCGCCTTGCGCGCTTCACGCCTCGGGCGACGCCAGGGGCGGAATTCCTCACAATCGATGCGCGGCCACGCGCACACCAAGGAGACACGTTCCATGCAAGCAGCCCCCCTGCGCAGCCGGTGGCTCACCGCCGCCATGCTGACCGCCACCGCCTTCCTGCTGCCGGCGGCCCCCGCGCTGGCCGACTACCCCGAACGCGACGTGAAGATCATCGTGCCCTTCCCCGCCGGCGGCACAGCCGACATCGCCGCGCGTGTCGTGGCCGCCGAACTGGGCAAGAGCTGGAACAAGTCGGTGGTGGTGGACAACAAGGCGGGCGCGGGCGGCAACGTCGGCTCGGCGGAAGCGGCGCGCGCCCCGGCCGACGGCTACACGCTGCTGATGGGCACTGTCAGCACGCATGCGATCAACCAGTCCGTCTACGCCAAGCTGCCGTATGACCCGGTCAAGGACTTCGTCCCCGTGACGCTCGTCATCCCGGTGCCGAACATCCTTGAGCTGAATCCGAAATTCGCCGACAAGCACGGCATCCGCACCGTGGCGGACCTGATCAAGTACCTGAAGGCCAACCCCGACAGCGTCAACATGGCCTCCACTGGCAACGGCACCTCCACGCACCTGTCCGGCGAGCTGTTCCAGAGCATGACGGGCACTCGCATGACGCACGTGCCGTACAAGGGCAGCAGCCCCGCGCTGACCGATGTGATGGGCGGTTCCGCCGACCTGATCTTCGATAACCTGCCGTCATCCATGGGCTACATCAAGGGCGGCAAGCTGCGTCCGCTGGCGGTCACCACCGCCGCGCGCTCGCCCGCCCTGCCCGACGTGCCCACGATGGCCGAAGCCGGCGTGAAGGGCTACGAGGCCTCCAGCTGGTTCGGGCTGCTGGCGCCTGCCGGCACGCCGCCCGCCATCGTTGACAAGATCCAGCGCGACGTGGCGGCCGCGTTGCAGCAAGAGCCCGTGCGCGCGCAATTGCAGGCCCAGGGCGCCACGCCCTCGGGCAACACGCCGGCGCAATTCAAACAGTTCATGGCGCAAGAGACCGTGAAGTGGGCGGAAGTCGTGAAAACATCCGGCGCCAAGGTCGACTGACCTGGCGCAGATCCAGGCCCGCGCGCAACGCGTGAGCGGCGGGCTTCCCATCATCACGCGAACCAGGAGACAACATGCATAAACTGATCTGCGCCATCGCGGCGGGCGCCGCCCTGCTTGGCGGGCCGGCGGTCCAGGCCGCCGGCTACCCCGAAAAGCCCGTCACCATGATCGTGCCGTTCGTGCCGGGCGGCTCGTCCGACATCACCGCGCGCTCGGTCACCCCCGCGCTGTCCAAGCTGCTGGGCCAGACCTTCGTGGTCGAGAACAAGCCGGGCGCCAACAGCGCCATCGGCGCGCAAGCCCTGGCCCGCAGCACGCCTGACGGCTACACCATGATGGTGGGCTCGATCGGCACCTTCGCCATCAACGAAGCGCTCTACAAGAACCTGTCGTACAACCCCAGCAAGGATTTCGAATACCTGACCCAGGCCGTGCGCAATCCCAACGTGCTGGTCGCCGCCACTTCCTTTCCCGCCGGCACCGTGGCCGAACTGGTCGATTACGCGAAGAAGCATCCCGGCGCCGTCTCCTATGCCTCATCGGGCACGGGCTCTTCTGACCACCTGTCCGCCGTGCTGTTCCGCCAGCGCACGGACAGCACCGGCGTGGATGTGCCCTACAAGGGCGGCGGCGCCGCCATCGCCGACCTGATCGGCGGGCAGGTCAACGTGTCGTTCCAGAACCTGGGCGCGGTGCAGAACCACATCAAGGCCGGCAAGCTGAAAGCCCTGGCCATCACGGGCGATGCGCGCACGCCCGACCTGCCGGACGTGCCCACGCTGGGCGAGGCCGGCATCAAGGACATGGTGGTGTATTCCTGGCAGGGGTTCGCGGTGCCCAAGGGCACGCCGCCCGCCGTGGTGCAGCAACTGTCCAAGGCCCTGCAGACCGCGTTGCGCGATCCGAAGACCGAACAGACGCTGCAGGGCCTGGGCTTCGAAGTGGTGGCCAACACGCCTCAGCAGTTCACCTCGTTCCAGCAAGGCGAGGTCAAGCGCTGGAAGGACGTGATCCAGAAGGCCAACATTCAGCTCGAATAGGCGCCTGCATCCGGTCAAGGGGGTGCCTGGGGCATCCCCTCAGCGGATTTCAAGGACGAATCAAGTAGCATGACCGTTTTCGCCACCCACCCGTACGACAACATGACCACTAAGCATCGCATCATCCAGGTCGGCTCGCTGGCCGGCTCCCCCTCCGCCAACAAGAACCTCGCAGACCGGTACGACGTGGTGGAGCTGTGGAAATTCCCCGACCGCCAGGCCGCGCTGGCCGAACACGGCAAGGGCATCACGGCCGTCGTCACGTCGGCCAACTTCGGCGCCAACGCCGAACTCATCAACGCCCTGCCCGACTTGAAGGCGATCTGCAGCTGGGGCGTGGGCTACGAGACCATCGACGTGGACGCGGCGCGCAAGCGCGGCGTGCAGGTCAGCAATACGCCGGACGTGTTGACGGACTGCGTGGCGGACCTGGCCTGGGGCCTCTTGATCGCCGGCGCCCGCCGCATGGGCCAGGGCGAACGGTTCGTGCGCGCCGGCCAGTGGGGCCAGGTGCACGGCAGCATCCCGCTGGGCCAGCGCGTCAGCGGCAAGAAGCTGGGCATCGTGGGACTGGGCCGCATCGGCGAAGCCATCGCCAAGCGCGGCATCGGGTTCGACATGGATGTGCGCTATCACAACCGCCGCAAGCGCGACGACATCACCTATGGCTACGAGGCCTCGCTGGTCGATCTGGCCGCCTGGGCCGACTTCCTGATCGTGGCCACCGTGGGCGGCCCCAGCACGCGCCATCTGGTGAATCAGCCGGTGCTGGAAGCGCTGGGCCCCAAGGGCATCATCGTCAACATCGCGCGCGGTCCGGTCATCGATGAAACCGCGCTTGTGGCGGCGCTGGAATCCGGCAAGCTGGGCTGCGCCGCGCTGGACGTGTTCGAACATGAACCCAAGGTGCCTGAAGCCCTGGCCAAGAGCGACAACGCAGTCGTCCTGCCGCACATCGGCAGCGCCACGCTGGAAACGCGCCTTGCCATGGAGAACATGATGCTGGACAACCTTCAGGCCTACTTCGACACCGGCCGGGTGATCACGCCCGTGGAATGACGCCGCGTTGCGCCGCGGCAGCGTGGCGGCGCACACATGATGCAGAAACGAAAAAGCCTCCCGGTGCCCATACCGGGAGGCTTTCGACTTTCCGGCCCCGGAGGGTCGGCAGTCTTCCTGCAAAGGAACTACGTCGGGCTTGAAAAGCCCCCTGCTTACTTCGCCGGCGTCGTGGCGCCGGAATGGTCCATCTTCGATGCGGTGCCCGATTTGGCGGCCGCCGGTTTGGCGGACGTCTTGTCGGACTTGTGATGCTTGTGCTGCGCCTGGGTCTTGGTATCGCCCGCCTTGGCCGAGGCATCGGCGCCCGCCGCGAACGCCGAAGGCGCAGCAGCAAGACCGAGGCACAAGGCCGAGGTGGACAAGAACGCAGCGATACGGGAGTGAGTCGTCATTTCATGAACTCCTGAATGCAAAAGGCCGAAGCCTCTTTCGACACGGGGCGGCAACATCGCCGCTTACCCCGTACTCCGTTTGAAGCCAGCCCATCCAGAAGGTTCAACACGGAACCATAAACTTTCGGACGCTAACGTTTGCTAATACGCCGCGTCAGGCTTCGAACGCCAGCAGCCCCACGGTGGCGAACAGCATCAGCGCAAAGCAGATTCTCAGCTTGCGTTCAGGAAGCCGGTACGCGAGCTTCACACCAATGGGAACGAACAGCAGGCTGCCGATGGCCAGCGGCACGCCAACCATCCAATCCGCCTGCCCCGCCCACGCATACGTGATCAGCGCGATGGTCGACCCGGGGATCACCATGCTCAGCGCCAAGGCCTGCGCGGTGGTTTGCGGCAACCGGAACACCGAGGTGATGATGGGCACGGCCAGCACCGCGCCGCCTACGCCGAAGAATCCGCCCAACGTGCCGCACAGCATGCCCAGCACGCTGGCGCGACGCGGCGTGAAGACCGGCGCCTCGCGCGGATCGGCCTTCGGACGCCGCGAAGCCGGACGCATGGCGCGGTATGTCTGCCAGACGTAGAACAGGGCAATGAAGAACAGGAACACGGCGAAGCTCTGGCGCAGCACGCTGGAATCGATGCCCAACGCCAGTCGCGCGCCCACCCAGGTGAAGACCACGGCACCGGCCGCGCCGGCCGCCGCAACGCGTTTGTCGATCCGCGTTTGCTGGTTGTACTTGCGCACGGCCATCGTGATGGCGGGCAGCACCATGATCAGCGCCGTGCCTTGCGCCAGCTGCTGCGACATCCCCATCAAGAGCACCAGCGCCGGGATGGCGATGAGTCCCCCCCCGATGCCCAGCACGCCGCCCATGAAACCGATCAGACCACCCGCGGCGAGGCACGCGGCGATAACAAACAGACTCACGTCTTGCTCCAGCAGACCCGGCCTTGTCCAGGAAGGGCGATTCGAAAAAGGGAAGTTCAAGCAGCCCGGGTCCGGCTGCCGCCGGACCGCGATGTCAACGCAATTTGTCCAGTGCCGCGTCCAGGCGGTCCACCGCCCAGATCTCCAGCCCTTCGATGGGCTGGCGCGGCGCGTTGGCCTTGGGGATCAACGCAATGGAGAAGCCCAGCTTGGCCGCTTCACGCAGCCGTTCCTGGCCGCGCGGCGCCGGCCGGATCTCGCCCGCCAGGCCGACCTCGCCGAAGGCGATCAGGCCGCGCGGCAGCGGCTTGTCCCGCAGCGACGACATGATGGCCAGCAGCACCGGCAAGTCCGCCGCCGGCTCCGTGATGCGCACCCCGCCCACCGCGTTGACGAAGACGTCCTGATCGAAGGTGGTGACGCCAGCGTGCCGGTGCAGCACCGCCAGCAGCATGGCCAGCCGGTTGCCTTCCAGGCCGACCGTCAGGCGGCGCGGGTTGGGCGCGTGGGAACTGTCGACCAGCGCCTGGATTTCCACCAGCAGCGGCCGCGTACCCTCTTGCGTGGCCATCACGCAAGAACCGGCCACCTGCTGCTCATGCTGCGACAGGAACAGCGCTGACGGATTGGCCACGCCGCGCAGGCCGCGGTCGGTCATCGCGAAGACGCCCAGTTCGTTCACCGCGCCGAAGCGGTTCTTGAACGCGCGCACCAGCCGGAACGACGAATGCGTGTCGCCTTCGAAATACAGCACCGTGTCCACGATATGCTCCAGCACGCGCGGTCCAGCCAGCGCGCCGTCTTTCGTGACGTGGCCGATCATGACGATGGCGATCCCCGTCTGTTTGGCCAGCCGCGTGAGTTGCGCCGCGCATTCCCTCACTTGCGACACCGAGCCGGGCGCCGCGCTGAGTTCGCCGCTGTACAACGTCTGGATCGAGTCGATCACGGCGACGGTCGGCTTCTGCTCGGACACCGCGGCCTGGATGGCCTCCAGCCGGATCTCGGCCAACAGGTTCACATTGCCGGTCTCCAGGTCCAGCCGGCGGGCGCGCAACGCGACCTGCTCGGCGGATTCCTCGCCCGTGACATACAGGACGTTGGCGCTCTGGGACATCGACGCCAGCGCCTGCAGCAGCAGCGTGGACTTGCCGATGCCCGGATCGCCACCGATCAGCACTACGGCGCCGGCCACCAGGCCGCCGCCCAGCACGCGGTCGAACTCGTCCAGGCCGGTGGGCTGGCGCGGCGTTTCGCGGGCTTCGATTTCAGACAGGCTGCGCACGGGGCTGGCCGAGGCCAGCGGCGCGTAGCGGTGCGCCGCCGCCGCAGGCGTCGACGATTCCACCGTTTCTTCCAGGGTGTTCCAGGCGTTGCAATGCGGGCATTTGCCCTGCCACTTCGGGGTGGTGCCGCCGCAGTCGGCGCACACGTATACGGTTCGGGATTTGGCCATGCGCGAAAGTGTACCGGCAACCCGTCTTTCCAGCGCGCGGCGCGCGCGCCAAAAAGCGCATCCTCCGCCCGGATGGCGCCGTCCCGGCGCATGAATCTGTCATTTCGCTTTCACTAACGGGGACGGTCCAAAGTTACATCATGCAAATAGAAGAAATTCCCTGGCGGATTTCCACAAATCGCGCATAATCAACGGGTGCAGCGCATTGTCGAACCGTCCGGTCAGGACGGCATACCCGGCGCCGAACGCCCTTCGCGGGCGCAGCAACGGGAATCGCGGCGCAATCGCCCTGCGGTCTTTGCCGAGGCCGCATAAACCGGAACAAGACCCTAGCCACGACGAGACTGCCGGACCACCGGCGCGGCGCCCAGCAAAGGTCAAACGCGGATACGTCCTGCCACCGGCCGTATGCGCGAGGAGTACGCGCATGAGCATTACCTATCGCCCCCCTTTCGATGAAGACGATGAACGGGATCTGCGCGCCCTGTACCGTAAGCCCAGACCCGGAACCAGTCCCGAACTTGACGCGGCCGTGCGCCGTACCTGGCACCCTGGCCACAGCTGGCATCCCGGCTGGGCCGCGGCCGCTTGCGCCGCGATGGTGGCCGGCCTGTTCGCCTGGACCGATATGCGCGAAAGCGCCGACATGCAGGAAGTGACGGCGCAACTGGCCGCCCCCCACGAAGTCGGCACCAGCGCCGAACGCTCACCCGCCCCGGCGCCTGCCCCCGTCGCATTGGCTGAAGTCAGCCAGCCCCAGGT
>NZ_LZZS01000020.1 GCF_014170335.1 Achromobacter sp. UMC46 | reverse complement strand
GATAGGTCGGGTGTGGAAGCGCAGTAATGCGTTAAGCTAACCGATACTAATTGCTCGTGAGGCTTGATCCTATAACACTGATGGTTATTGACCTGGTGATATAGCGTTCCAAGTGTCGTTCAATACAAAATCTGGCTGCACCGTCGGCAGCCAGCCAACACCAATTACACCCCCCTGTGCGTGATCATCGAGCTAGTCTCTGATCACCACACGTTGTGTTTCTTCCAAGATTGGAGCGGTTGCGTTCATACGCAGCAGCTCAACAAGTTACGCCTGATGACCATAGCAAGGTGGTACCACTCCTTCCCATCCCGAACAGGACAGTGAAACGCCTTTGCGCCGATGATAGTGGACGGACGTCTGTGAAAGTAGGTCATCGTCAGGCTTTTATTCCGAGAACCCCGCAGGTGATCCTGCGGGGTTTCTCTTTTATATAGAGTGAGAACCTATACTTCTCTGCTGTAAAGATGGAGAGATCCAGCGAACAGTAGGTTTGCAAGATAAGATGCAAGTCAGGCAAAAGCCGGTTGCAAGATCTGCAAAAATGATGTTATAGTTTCGGGCTTGGCTGCTACCGAAAAATCAGGGTTTACCCCGACGTTTCGATAGTTGCTAGGAAGAGAGAAGCTGGTGCGAAAGCGCTGGTGAGGCCTGAAGGGGTCACGTTGGTCGGGCAGTGAAGTGGTTGAAGCGCGAAAGTGCAAACAAATACGACACTGATTTGACAAGCGATAAAAATCCCTTCATAATCTCGTTTCTCTGCTGCTGACACAGCAAGCGACGCAAAGCGAAAGCAGCGCGAAGCTGGCGGGTTCAGCGAAATGGCAGTGAAGAATTTAGCAGTACCGCTCTTTAACAATTAAACAACCGATAAGTGTGGGCGCTTGATGCGATGCACTGTGATTAGGTTAGGCGTTAAACCCTGGCCTCTTCACAAGCACAATGAAATCAAGTGCTCACTAGAAGTGAAGTACCTTAGACGTCAAGTTTAAGAACATACCTCACTTCCTTTGAGTAGCGACGTATGACCTGGTTCGGATTTATTCGGACCAAGAATACGAAACAAATACAGAGATTAAACTGAAGAGTTTGATCCTGGCTCAGATTGAACGCTAGCGGGATGCCTTACACATGCAAGTCGAACGGCAGCACGGACTTCGGTCT
>NZ_LZZS01000019.1 GCF_014170335.1 Achromobacter sp. UMC46 | reverse complement strand
CCCCCCTCCTCCGCCCAAGCCCGAACCCGAGGTTGCGGCCAAGACCGAGGAAGTGGACCCCGAGATCGCGATCCAGGAAGCGAAGAAGAAGCGCGAGCAGGAAGAGAAGGCGCGCCAGGCCGCCGAGGCCGCCAAGGAAAAGGCGCGCCTGGAAGAAGAGCGCAAGCAGGCTGAATTGAAGGAAAAGAAGCGCCTGGAGCAAGAACGCCAGGCTGCCGCCGATAAGGCCGCGGCTGAAAAGGCCGCCGCTGACAAGGCGGCTGCCGAGAAAGCCGCCGCCGACAAGACCGCCGCCGAAAAGAAGGCCAAGGACGACGCCGCCAAGAAGGCTGCCGCCGAAAAAGCCGCTGCCGACAAGGCTGCCGCCGAGAAATCGGCCGCCGACAAGGCCGCAGCTGAAAAGGCCGCTGCCGAGAAGGCGGCCGCCGCCAAGAAGGCGGCCGCGGACAAGGCCTTGAAGGATGCGTTCCGCAGCGACGCCCTGGGTGCCGCAGGCATCCCCGGCGGTACGGCGGACCGCAACCAGGCTGGCGGCGGACGCGATAACGGCTATGCCGCCAAGGTACGCGCCTGCATCCTTCCCGGCGTGGCTTACCAGCCCCCGCCTCGCAGCGGATCCGGGAATCCGACCGCGCAATACCGGGTACAGTTAGGTACTGACGGGAAGGTTAACGGCGTCTCGCTGACCGAATCCTCCGGCAACCCGGCGTTCGACCGCGCGGTCGAGACCGGTATCCGCCGCTGCAACCCCTTCCCGAAGCCCTCCACGGGCGGCTACGACAAGTTCATTGACGTAGTGCACAAAATGTATGATTGACAGGAGATTGATGAATATGACTCCCGCTTATAGCCGACGAGGTTCCCTCCTCGCTCTCTGGCGATCGTATGGGCTCGGTTTGCTGATGCTGACGCTGGCCTGCCTGATGGCAATGAAACCGGTCCACGCCCAGTTGCGCGTTGATATTTCCGGCACGGGCGCGACGCAGTATCCGGTCGCGATCGCGGATTTCGCGGTGGACGACACCCATGGTCGCGCCCTGGCTGAAGTGATCCGCGCCGACCTGACCCGCACGGGCCAGTTCCGCCTGATCAACGCCGCCGGTTCGGGCCTGAACGTCGATTCGCCCGTCGCCCATGACGACTGGCGCGGCAAAGGCGCCGACTTCCTGGCTTACGGCAGCATCACCCGTGGGGCCGATGGCCGCTACGATGTGCGCTACCGCCTGGCCGACACGGTCAAGAAGGGCCAATTGGACGGCGTGGCATTCTCGGGCACCGAGCAGGAATTGCGCCGCGTCGCCCACCAGATCGCCGACCGTATCTACGAGAAGATCACCGGCGTTCGCGGCGTGTTCTCGACCCGTATCGCCTACGTGTTGAAGCGGGGCGCCACCTACGAACTGCAAGTGGCCGACGCCGACGGGCAGAACCCGCAAGTGGCCCTGCGTTCGCGCGAGCCCATCATCTCGCCGTCCTGGTCGCCCGATGGCGCCAAGCTGGCGTACGTGAGCTTCGAGTCCGGCAAGCCGGTCGTGTACGTGCACACCCTGGCCACCAGCGCCCGCGTGCCTGTCGCCAACTTCAAGGGCAACAACAGCGCCCCCGCCTGGTCGCCCGACGGCTCCAAGCTGGCCGTGGCGTTGACGCGTGACGGTTTGTCGCAAATTTACATCGTTGGCGCGTCCGACGGGTCCAATCCCACGCGAGTTACGCGTTCTCCCGGGATTGACACCGAACCGACCTTTACGCCAGACGGTGCTTCCATTATCTTTACGAGTGACCGCAGCGGCGGGCCGCAAATCTATCAGACCGGCTCGACAGGTGGCGAAGCACGCCGCCTCACGTTTAATGGTGGTTACAACATATCACCCCGAATTTCCCCCGATGGATCGACGCTGCTGTACGTTGCAAGACGCGACGGCGCGTTTCGAATCGCGTCGTTGAACCTGTCCTCAGGCTCCGAATCCTTGATCACTGATGGTCGTGACGATCAGTCGCCAAGTTTCGCGCCGAATGGCATGCAAGTCCTATACGCCGCCATCCAAAATGGACGTAGCGTACTTGCGGGTGTTTCGAGCGATGGCCGCGTACGGCAGACGCTTTCGGTACTGAACGGGGAAATACGTGAACCGACTTGGGGCCCATTTACCCGATAACACGTGTGACTCTCTTTGCAAAGGAACTATCATGAAGTCGCGCATTGCCAAAAGCCTAACCATCGCCGCTCTGGCCGCCACCCTGGCAGCTTGCAGCTCCGTCCCTCTCGACGATAAAGCGGGTCAGGGCGGAGGCGCTGGCCAAGGATCTTCGGCCTCTGGCCAAATCCTTGATCCCTTTAACCCCCAAAGCATCCTGGCGCAACAGCGCTCGGTGTACTTTGATTTCGACAGCTACACCGTGTCGGACCAGTACCGCGGCTTGGTCGAAACCCACGCCCGCTACCTGGCTTCGCACCAGCAGCAGAAGGTCAAGATCGAAGGCAACACCGACGAACGCGGCGGTGCTGAGTACAACCTGGCCCTGGGCCAGCGTCGTGCAGACGCCGTGCGTCGCATGATGACCCTGCTGGGCGTCAGCGACAACCAGATCGAAGCCATCAGCTTCGGCAAAGAAAAGCCGAAGTCGACGGGAACGTCGGAAGCCGACTTTGCTGAAAACCGTCGCGCCGATATCAACTATCTGCGTTAAGCTTTTCGCATAGTCAAAGAGCCCTACCACGCGTCGGGACGGTCAGCCGGCCGTCCCGACGTTTGTTTTTATACCCGGGAATATTCATGCGCGATAACGTTCTGTCCCTGCGTCCTCTGATTGTGGCCACTGGCCTGGTGCTTGCGGCCCTGACGGCGCCCGCTCACGCTTTTTCCGATGATGAAGCCCGTAAGGCCATCCTGGATTTGCGTCAGCAGGTTCAGCAGCAGAACGAGCAAAGCCAACGCGCCAAGCTGCAATTGGCCGACCAGATTCAATCCCTGCAGCAGGAAGTGGCGCAGTTGCGCGACCAGTTGGAACTGGTGTCCCGCCAGCAACCCAGCGCCAAGCCGGGTGCTCCCAGCGGCACGAATCCCCCGGGCGCCACCGCGGGCGATCCGCAAGAGCAAGCCGCGTATGACGGTGCGATGGACCTGTTCCGCAAGGGCCAATACAAGGACGCCGCAGAATCGCTGGCCGCCTTCACCGCGCTCTACCCGAACAGCCAGCTGGCTCCCAGCGCGCAGTTCTACCTGGGCAGCAGCCGCTACGGCATGAAGGACTTCAAGGGCGCCATCGAGCAGTTGACCAGCATGGTCCAGAAGTCGCCCGACAACGCGCGCGCGCCGGACGCCCTGCTGATCATCGCCGGCGGCCAGATCGAATTGAACAACCGCGCCGGCGCCAAGGCGTCGCTGCAGCGCATCGTTCGCGACTACCCGAACGCGCCGGCTGCCGCCACGGCCAAGAGCCGCCTGCAACTGCTGCAGTAATGCTTCCCGCCGCAAGCGCGGTCAGCGCCTACCGGCACATCCTGCGCCGCCGCGCAGGGCTTCTCGCCCTGCTGCTGGCGGCGATTTTCATTGCGCTGCTGATCGACTTCACGGTGGGCCCGTCGGGCCTGCCCTGGCGCGATCTGTGGCAGACCCTGAGCGCGCCCGCCGCAGCCGATCCGACCTACCGCGTGATCGTGTGGGACATCCGCCTGCCTTCCGCCCTGATGGCTGCCCTGGTGGGCATGGCGCTGGGACTGGCGGGCGCCGAAATGCAGACGATCCTGAACAACCCGCTGGCCAGCCCCTTTACGCTGGGCGTGTCGTCCGCCGCCGCGTTCGGGGCATCGCTGGCGATTGTGCTGCAGCTGGGGCTGCCGGGCGTTCCCGACGGCTGGCTGATCGCCGGAAACGCGTTCCTGTTCGCCGTGCTGGCGGCGCTGATGCTGGACGCCGTGGCCCGCTGGAGCGGCATGAACACGTCGGGCGTCGTGCTGTTCGGCATCGCCATGGTGTTCACATTCAATGCGCTGGTATCGCTGGTGCAGTTCCTGGCCAGCGCCGAAGCGCTGCAGAACCTGGTGTTCTGGACGATGGGCAGCCTGTCGCGCTCCAGCTGGACGACGGTGGGCGTCCTGGCGCTGGCCATTGCGTTGGCGTTGCCGCTGGCGATGCGCCAGTCCTGGAAGCTGACCGCGCTACGCCTGGGCGAAGAGCGCGCCGCCAGTTTCGGCGTGGACGTGCGCCGGGTGCGCGTCGCGGCGCTGGCGCGCGTCAGCCTGCTGTCGGCGCTGGCCGTCGCGTTCGTGGGGACCATCGGGTTCATCGGGCTGGTGGCGCCGCATATCGCGCGCCGGCTGTTCGGTGAAGACCACCGCTTTTACCTGCCCGGCAGCGCGCTGGTCGGCGCGCTGATCCTGTCGCTGGCATCCGTCGTTTCCAAGAACCTGCTGCCCGGCGTCGTCGTGCCCGTGGGCATCGTGACGGCGCTGGTCGGCATCCCCTTCTTCGTGTCGGTGGTGTTGCGCCGGCAATTGCCATGACGCACGGCGCCGCGCTGGGCATCCAGGAGCTGAGCGCCGGCTATGGCCGGGGCGACGTGCTGCACGCGCTATCGATCCCGGCGCTTGCCGCAGGTGAAGTGACCGCCCTGCTCGGCCCGAACGGCAGCGGCAAATCCACCTTGCTGAAAGCGCTGGCGGGCCTCGTCCGCACGCGCACCGGAAACGTCTTGCTTGATGGACAGGACCTGACCCGGCTGGGCGTGGGCGAACGCGCCCGCCACATGGTCTACCTGCCCCAGAGCCTGCCTGCCGCGGTGCACTTGCGGGTGTTCGAATCGGTGCTGGTGGCGGCGAACGCCAGCCGCGGCACGCTGGCGGCTGGCACGGACCTGGCCGGCATCGACCGTCTTCTGGACCGGTTGGGCATCGCGCACCTGGCCCTGCATTATCTGGATTCGCTGTCGGGCGGGCAGAAGCAGCTGGTGGGGTTGGCGCAGGCGCTGATCCGCCATCCGCGCGTGCTGCTGCTGGACGAGCCCCTGTCAGCCTTGGACCTGAACTACCAGTTCCACGTGATGCGGCTGCTGAAGCAGGAAACGCGCGAGCACGGGCTGATCAGCATCATCGTGCTGCACGACCTGAACGTGGCATTGCAGCACGCGGACCGCGCCGTGATGATCCAGGCGGGCCGGTTGCACGCCGAGGGCGCGCCGAAGGACGTGATCACGCCGGCCTCGCTGGCGGAGGTCTACGGCGTGCAGGGCCGGGTGGAAGTCTGCTCGCGGGGCCTGCGCCAGGTACTGATCGACGGCCTGGACGAACACCCGCGCTGAACAGCGCTCGCGTCCCGGATGCGGTGAATTCAGGCGCGCAAGGCCACATCCACGACCGGCGCGCCGGTCATGTCCGCCAGTTGCCGCGGCGTCAGATTGAACACGGCGTGCGGGTGGCCCGCCGCCGCCCACAGGCTGTCGTAATTGAACAGGTCCGCATCCAGCAGCATGACGGGCTTGACGGCATGGCCGATCGGGCAGACCCCGCCGATGGCATAGCCGGTCTTTTCGCGCACGAATTTGGCGTCTGCCTTGGCCAGGGCGCCGACCTGCCCGGCCACCTTGGCCTCGTCCACGCGATTGGCGCCGCTGGCGATGACCAGCACCGGCGCATCGTCGGAAGCCCGCCGGAAGATGATCGACTTGGCGATCTGCGCCACTTCGCACCCCAGGCCCGCCGCCGCTTCCGCCGAGGTCTTGCCCGATTGCGGCAGGACGACGACGGGCTTGTCATGCCCGATCTCAAGCAGCAGGCGGGCGACGCGTTGGGCGGATTCGGGTAAGGCGGCGAGGGACTCGGGGGACATCGTGGCGGGCTCCATGAAAGACTGCGACCGAGTTTATCAGCGGCGGCCGGCGCTGGCCCCCGGGCGGCGGCGGGCTAGAATGCGGACCTGGCTTTCCCCTTCCCGACCTCCATGCGTTCCGAACCCGTCCTGCCCCTGCAAACCGCGTTGATCGGCGGCTACGCCATGTCCTACACCGAGTACGGCAGCGGCACGCCGCTGGTGCTGGTGCACGGATCGCTGTCGGACTGCCGCTACTGGAAGTCGCAGATGGCGCCGTTGGGCAAGTCGTTCCGGGTGCTGGCGGTGTGCCTGCGCCGCTACTGGCCGGAAGCCTGGAACGGAGAAGGGGACGGTTTTTCGATCGAGCAGCATGCCAGCGACGTGCTGGAGTTCATCGATACCGTCGCCGGCGGCCCCGCCCATCTGGTGGGCCATTCCCGCGGCGGCCGCGTGGCGCTGGAAGCCGCGCTGCGCCAGCCCGACGCGCTGCGCAGCCTGACATTGGCTGATCCGGGGCTGCCGCTTCCGGGCGGCGACGATTCGCGCGGGGGCTTCCGCCAGCGCGCCTTGGCGCTGATCCGCCAGGGCGACATCGAGGAAGGCCTGGCGCTATTCGTGGACACGGTGACGGGGCCCGACACGTGGCAGCGCATGGTGCCGTGGTTCAAGGAAATGGTGCGCGACAACGTCGGCACGCTTTTCGGCCAGGCGGAGGAAAAGCCCGAAGCCCTGACGCCCCAGCAGATCGGCACGCTGAAGCTGCCGACATTGCTGATCGGCGGCGCGCTGAGCCCCGCCCCCTACCCCGCCGTACTGGACGCCCTGTCGCAATGGGTGCCGCACGCGCACCGCGTGACGGTCATCGGATCGTCGCACGGCATGAACCTGGGCAACCCCCGCGCCTTCAACGGCGCCATCGAAGAATTCATCGGGGGCTGAGGCCCGCCCCGCTTACGGCTCCACTGACGGCGTGTGCTTCAAGCGCCGCAGGACGAACGTGGAACGGCTGTGGCGCACGCCGCGCAGCTTGTAGAGCCGTTTGCGCAGGAATTCTTCGTAGCCTTCGGTGCCCGCCACGGCCACCTTGATCAGGTAGTCGTATTCGCCCGTGACCAGAAAGGCTTCGACCACTTCGGGCAGCCGGGTGATCTCTTCGCCAAAACGCGCCAGCGACTCGTCGTCGTGGTGCTCCAGCGTGACCTCGATCATGACGGTATCCGGCAGACCCAGCGCCTTTTGATTCAGCAAGGCCGCGTAGCCCTCGATCACGCCGGCCTCTTCCAGCGCCTTGACCCGGTTCCAGCAAGGCGTAGGCGACAGGCCCACCTGCTCGGCCAGTTTCAGGTTGGTCAGGCGGCCGTCGGCGCGCAAGGCGCGCAGGATCTTGCGGTCGGTTTCGTCGATTTTCGGGGTGACGGACATGGCTGGCGGATCCATAAAGAGAACATCCCTGCAAAAGCGGATTTTACAAGATAGATATTCCTCAGAATCCGCCAAACTGGCGTGAATCAGGAAACCTATTTTGTTTCCCCAGCCGTAGACTTTCCACCAAGACGGGCCCTATCCCGCCCGTCGGATTTCGACGCCTGCGCCGCGGCACAACCCGGCGCGCGCGCCGGCAGTTCCAACGCAGCAATCCGCGCGCCGATCCGCGTGGCTGGAAACCATGTCTCACGCAGCAGCAGTACCCGCAAGAAACGGCCTGGGCCTGTCCGGCACCGCCATGCTCCTGACCGCCCCGGCGTTGTTCGCGTCAAACATGGTCGCCGCCCGCTGGGCCCACGACGCCAGCCTTCCCCCCGTCTTCCTTGCCTTCGGCCGCTGGCTGCTGGCCTTGCTGATCCTGCTGCCGTTGGCCGCCCCGGCCCTGCGCGCGCACCGCCGCGCCCTGTGGCGCGGCCTGCCCGCCTTGCTGCCGCTGGCGGTGCTGGGCATGGGCGTAGCGGTGGCGCCGCAATACATCGGCGCGCAAACCACCAGCGCCACCAACATCGCCCTGATCTTTTCGTGCAGCCCCATCCTGGTGGCGCTGCTGGAAGCGCTGATCTGGCGCAAGCCGCTGTCGGCGCTGCGGGCAGCCGGGCTGGTGATGGCCCTGGGCGGCGTGCTGGTGGTGCTGTCGCGCGGCGACCTCCAGGCGCTGGCCCGGCTGGCCTTCGGGCAGGGCGACCTGTGGGTGCTGCTGGCCGCCACGGGCTGGGCGTTCTACACGGTGTTGCAAAAACGCCTGGCCATGCCCGCCGTGCCGGACAGCGCCCGGCTGGCGACGATGATGCTGGGCGGCGTGCTGGCGCTGGCGCCGTTTGCGGGCATCGAAGCCGCAGCGGGCGCCACGCCGCCGTGGACGGACCCGCGCCTGGCGGCCGTGCTGCTGTTCCTGGCTGTGGTGCCCAGCCTGGGCGCCTACTACGTCTACGGCCGGCTGATCAGTCAGGCGGACCCCGCCACGGCGGGGCTGTCGATGTTCCTGGTGCCGGTGTATGCCGCCCTGCTGGCCTGGCCCCTGCTGGGCGAGACCCCGCAGCTGTTCCACGCTTACGGCTTCGTGATGATCCTGATGGGCGTAAAGATGGCGTCTTCGCGCATACGGGCGAGGGCAGCCACCGCGGCCGCCCCCGCCTGACCCCGTTGCGGGGAGTCAGCGGCCCGCGCCCTGGGCCGCGATGACTTCCTGCGCCACCTGGCGCGGCGCTTCGGCGTAGTGCTTGAACTCCATCGTGTAGGTCGCGCGCCCCTGGGTCAGCGACCGCAGCGACGTCGAATAGCCGAACATCTCGGCCAGCGGCACTTCGGCGCGCACCACCTTGCCGCCGCCGCCCGCGATGTCTTCCATGCCCTGCACCATGCCGCGCCGCGACGACAAGTCGCCCATCACGTTGCCGGTGAAATCTTCGGGCGTCTCGACTTCGACCTGCATCATCGGTTCCAGCAAGACCGGATCGGCGCGGCGCATGCCTTCCTTGAAGGCCATCGAGCCGGCCATCTTGAACGCGTTCTCGTTCGAGTCCACGTCGTGGTACGAACCGAAGAACAACGTCGCCTTCACGTCCACCACCGGATAGCCCGCCAGCACGCCGGCATTCAGCGATTCGCGGATGCCCTTGTCGACCGCCGGGATGTATTCGCGCGGCACCACGCCGCCCTTGATGGCGTCGACGAATTCGTAGCCCTTGCCCGGCTCTTGCGGTTCCAGCTTCAGCACCACATGGCCGTATTGGCCACGCCCGCCCGACTGCTTGACGAACTTGCCTTCGACTTCGTTGCAGGCCTTGCGGATGGTTTCGCGGTAGGCCACTTGCGGCTTGCCCACGGTGGCCTCGACGTTGAACTCGCGCTTCATGCGGTCGACCAGAATCTCCAGGTGCAGCTCACCCATGCCCGAGATGATGGTCTGGCCCGATTCCTCGTCGGTGCGCACGCGGAACGACGGGTCCTCTTGCGCCAGGCGGTTCAGCGCGATGCCCATCTTTTCCTGATCGGCCTTGGTCTTCGGTTCCACGGCCTGCGAAATCACGGGTTCGGGGAAGACCATGCGCTCCAGGATGATGACGTGCGCCGGATCCGACAGCGTATCGCCCGTGGTGACGTCCTTGATGCCGACGGCCGCGGCGATGTCCCCCGCATACACCTCGGTGATTTCGCGGCGTTCGTTCGCGTGCATCTGCAGGATGCGGCCCAGCCGCTCCTTCCTGCCCTTGATCGGGTTGTAGACGGAGTCGCCGGATTTCACCACGCCGGAATACACGCGGAAGAACACGAGCTGCCCGACGAACGGGTCGGTCATGATCTTGAAGGCCAGCGCCGAGAACGGCTCGTTGTCGGCCGGATGGCGCTCGATTTCGCGATCGCGCTCGTCGTGCCCCTTGATGGCGGGCACGTCCAGCGGCGACGGCATGTAGTCGATGACGGCATCCAGCATCGCCTGCACGCCCTTGTTCTTGAAGGCGCTGCCGCACAGCATGGGCACGATCTCGTTGGCGACGGTGCGCGTGCGCAAGCCCAGCTTGATCTCGTCTTCCGTCAGGGTTTCGCCCGACAGGTACTTTTCAAGCAGGGTCTCGTTGGCCTCGGCGGCCTTCTCCACCATCTTGTCGTGCCATGTCTGCGCCTCGTCCAGCATGGACGCGGGGATGTCCTCGTACTTGAACTTCACGCCCTGGCTGGCGTCGTCCCAGATGATGGCCTTCATCTTGACCAGGTCGATCACGCCTTCGAAATGGTCTTCGGCGCCCACCGGCAACTGGATCGGCACGGCGTCGCCTTTGAGCCGTTCGGCGATCTGGCGCTGCACGCGCAGGAAGTCCGCGCCTACGCGGTCCATCTTGTTGACGAAGGCCAGCCGCGGCACCTTGTATTTGTTGGCTTGCCGCCAGACGGTTTCGGACTGCGGCTGCACGCCGCCCACCGCGTCATAGACCATGACGGCGCCGTCCAGCACGCGCATGGACCGTTCGACTTCGATGGTGAAGTCCACGTGCCCTGGCGTGTCGATGATGTTGATGCGGTGTTCGGGATAGTTGCCCGCCATGCCCTTCCAGAAGGCGGTGGTGGCGGCCGACGTGATGGTGATGCCGCGTTCCTGCTCTTGCTCCATCCAGTCCATCACGGCGGCGCCGTCATGGACTTCGCCGATCTTGTGGGTGATGCCGGTGTAGAAGAGGATGCGCTCGGTCGTCGTCGTTTTGCCCGCGTCGATATGGGCGCTGATGCCGATATTGCGGTAAAGCTCGATACGCGTCTTGCGAGTCATGGCCTCTTCCTTGCAGTGAACCACTATGCACGTACGGCAAGCCCGACCGGGCGCTGCCGCGGCGGGCGCCATGCCGCGTGGAGTACTGGGGAATGCGGAACCGCGCCCGCGCTGATGCGTAAATATTACGCGCCGCACGGCAAGATACAAGAACCAATCGGCGGCGGACCGGAAAAAAGAAATTCATGGCCGCAATAGGCAAAAAAAAGCCCCTTGCTTGCAAGGGGCTTTATCGCGCTTGCACCGGCATGACGCCGGGCGTGGCACTTACTTCTTTTCTTCCTTGACGCGGTAGACCAGCACGGCGGTGCTGGCCAGCGACAGCACCTTGGCCGTGACGCTGCCCAGCAGCAGGCGCGACAGGCCGCTGCGGCCGTGGCTGCCGATGAAGATCAGGTCGCAACCAGCGTCGGTGGCGGCCTGCACGATGCCGTCGGCCACGTTGAAGTTGGACACGGCGCGCGATTCGGACTTGACGCCGCCGGTGTCGGCGCGGTCGGTGATCTGCTTCAGGTACTTGTCGGCTTGCTCGGCCGATGCCTTTTCGTAGTCTTCGTCGGTGATGGCGTAGGCCGCGGCCATGCCGTCAAAACCGATCGTGGCGGCAAAGGGCTGCGTCACGTACAGGGCGACGACTTCAGCGCCCACGGAACGTGCGAAGGAAATGCCCGCGTTGGCGGCTTGGGCCGACAGCGGCGAACCGTCGGTGGGAATCAGGATCTTCTTGAACATCTTGCCTGCTCCTGTTTGAGAGGAATCTTTATGCTACCGGAAAGCCGCCAGGTTCACATCAATGGAACCCGGCGGGATTGATGCGCGTCAAGCGCCGTTTCAGCCCAGTTGCTGGGCGGCGGCGAAGAGATTGGTGCAGCGGGTGCCGGTGCGGCAATAGGCCAGCACGGGGCCCGGCAGGGTCTTGAGCAGTTCGGCGAAGCGCACCACGTCGGACACCGTCATGGCGCTGCCCACCACGGGCTGGTATTCCACCGCCAGGCCGGCGGCGGCCGCGGCCTTGGACACGTCGGCAGCGGTGGGCTGGTCCGGGCCGCCTTCAAAGTCGGGGCGGTTGATGATGACGCTCTTGTAGCCGGCGGCGGCCACATCGGCCATGTCGTCGGGACCCAATTGAGGCGCGACGGCAAAGTTTTCGGTCAGGGGTTTGATGGGTGCGGACATGGCGGTTCCTTCAGATAGACAGCTGCGTATTATTGATTGTAGGAGCCGTTTTGCGCGAAGAGTTTTTCCAATTCTGTCCAGATGCCCCGGTCATCCGCGATCGAAACCGAAAAGCGCAGCATGGTCGAGGGCGCCTGGGACGGCGAGAACAGCGTGCCCGGCGCCAGCAGCATGCCCCGGTCGGCGGCCTCGCGCGCCAGCACTTCCGTGTCGCGCCCGCAATCGGCCCACACGAACATCCCCGCGTTGGGCTCGTGGTGCACCGTCAGCCCCAGCTTCAGGAGCCCCCGCATGCACCGCTGGCGCGCATCGTCCACCCGGGCGCGCACGCGTTCGATGTGGCGTCGGTATTGCCCTTCCATCAGCACGCGGTGGACCACGCGTTCGCCCAGTTCGGGCGAAGTCAGCCCGGCCAGCATTTTCAGGTCGGCCAGCTTTTGCAGGATGTCGGGATTGGCGGCCACATAGCCCACGCGCAGGCTGGCCGCCAGCGTCTTGGAATAGCCGCTGACGAGGATCACGCGGTTCAAGCGGTCCAGCACCGCCAGTTTCATGGCGCCGCCGGGGTGCAGTTCGCCGTAGGTGTCGTCTTCGACCACCAGGAAATCGTGGCGCTCGGCGATCCGCAGGATGTCGTAGGCCACGCCGGCCGACAACGTGTGGCCGGTCGGGTTGTGCACGGCGCTGTTGATGATGAAGAGCTTGGGTTTGTGCTCGGCCGCCATCCGTTCCAGCATGGCGATGTCCGGGCCGTCCGGCCCGCGCGGCACGCCGATCAGCCGCGCGCCGAATGCCGCCAGCCGGCCGAAGATGACGAACCATGCCGGGTCTTCGACCAGTACGGTGTCGCCCGGCTTGACCAGGTGGCGCGCGATCAGGTCCAGGCCGTGGGTCACGCCGTTGGTGGTCAGCAGGTTCAGTTCGGGATGCGCCGGCACGCCGTCGTTCTGCAATGACGCGGCGATCTGCTGGCGCAACGGCGCGAAGCCCTGCGGGTGGCCGTAGCTGACCAGATTGGCCCGCACCGAACGGCCGACCGCGCGCACGGCGCCCGCCACCATATCGGGGTCCAGCCATTCGGCCGGCAGCAGGCCGGCCCCGCCCGGCATGCCCGAGGCGGTGGTTTCGCGGAACATGCTGCGCAGCAGCCAGGCGATGTCCACTCGCGCCGGCGGCGCCAGCGTCGTGGCGGGCGCGGTGGCCACTGCCGCCAAGGGGCCACTGCGCGCACGCACGAAAAAACCCGCGCCGCGGCGCGATTGGACCAGGCCACGGGCCACCAGCCGGTCGTACGCTTCGACGACAGTGAAGCGGCTGACGCCCGACTGTTCGGCCATCTTGCGGATGGAGGGCAGGCGCGTGCCGGGCCGCAACCCCTGTTCGTCGATGCGGCGGGCCAGGCCATCGGCCAGCTGCGTCACCAGGGAAGCATCGGCCTGGCGCACGGGCTGCCAGGGCATGGAGGGCGCCGACGGCGCGGAAGCAGGGGCAACTGTCATGGGGATTCGACCAGGCCAGTGATTAAAGTGATATGCCTAAGTGTACCGGTACTGTACCGATAACTATGCGTAGAGTGACAGCAATACGGAAAGCCCGCAACTGCGAGCATCCCCAGCCCCCTCACCTCCTTGCCGTCCGCACGCTCCCAGGCAACCGTCATGACCCGATCCGCGCCCTATCCGTCCCCGCTGGCCACGCCCCTCGCCCCGCCCTCTGTCTGGGAGGGCTATGGCTACGGCTTCCTGGGCGTACTGGTCTTTTCCCTGACGCTGCCGATGACGCGGCTGGCGGTATCCGAACTGGCGCCGCTGCTGGTGGGCCTGGGACGCGCGCTAGTGGCTGCGGTGCCGGCGATCGCCCTGCTGTGGCTGACGCGCAGCCGGCGGCCGACGCGCCAGGAATGGCCTGGCGTGATCCTGGCCGCGCTGGGCATCGTCGTAGGCTGGCCGCTGGCCTCTACGCTGGCAATGCAGAGCGTGTCGTCTTCGCACGGCGCAGTATTCAACGGCCTGTTGCCGCTGTCGACGGCCGCCTTCGCGGCGTTGCGCAGCGGCGAACGCCCGTCGGCGTCGTTCTGGGGCTGGGCGGTGGTGGGCGCCGCGCTGGTCACGGCCTTTGCCTTGCGCCAGGGCCACGGTACGCTGTCCACGGGCGACTTGTGGCTGCTGGTGGCCGTGGTGCTGGGCGGCATGGGCTATGCCGAAGGCGCCCGCGCGGCACGCACGCTGGGCGGCTGGCGCACGATATGCTGGGCATTGGCGATCAGCGCGCCCGTGGTGGTGGCGCCGGTCGGCTGGATGGCCGCGCAGGCCCAGTGGCCTAGCGCCACGGTGATTTCCGCCTGCGCCTACCTGGCGTTCGGTTCGATGTTCCTGGGATTCTTCGCCTGGTATCGCGGCCTGGCCGTGGGCGGGATCGCCCGGGTCGGTCAAGTGCAGTTGCTGCAGCCCTTCCTGACGGTCGTGGCGGCGGCATTGTTGTTTGGCGAATCCGTGGAGCCGTCGACGTTCGTCTTCGCCGCTGCCGTGATCGCCGTTATCGCCGGCGGACGCCGCGCTATTGTCAGGACCAAAAAATGAATCTGCTTCCGACCAACTGGGCCGACGTGCCCTTGGCTTCCGCCTCGTTGCTGGGCCCGCTGGCGCTGTTCGCGCTGGTCAGCTCGATCACGCCGGGGCCCAACAACGTCATGCTGGCCTCGTCCGGCCTGAACTTCGGTTTCCGCCGCAGCATGCCGCACCTGCTGGGCGTGAACCTGGGCTTCACGCTGATGATCTTCCTGGTGGGCATCGGGCTGGGTTCGGTGTTCCAGCAAGTGCCCGAGCTGTACACGGTGCTGAAGTACGCCGGCGCCGCGTACCTGCTTTACCTGGCCTGGAAGATCGCCAATTCCGGCGGCATGGACGAAGGCGAAGCCCGCGGCAAGCCGTTCACCTTCCTGCAGGCCGCGGCGTTCCAGTGGGTCAACCCGAAGGCGTGGGTGATGGCGGTGGGCGTCGTGGCGACCTACACGCCGCAGAACGGCTTCTTCGCCAACCTCGTCATCGCCACGCTGGTCTGCGGCATCGTCAACCTGCCCAGCATCGGCGTGTGGGTCACGTTCGGCACCGCGCTGCGCCGGGTGCTGCACAAGCCCTGGGCGGTGCGCGCGTTCAACGTGGGCATGGCGCTGCTGCTGGTGGCGTCCCTGTACCCGGTGGCGCTGGAACTGCTGCGCTGATTCGACACGTCAGGCCAGCAGGCCGACCACGACGGCGGGCGTGACCAGCACGTTGAACAACCCCGCCATCACCATCACCAGGCCCGCGACGGCGCCCTCTTCGGCCGCCAGTTCGCGGGCCTTCGCCGTTCCGGCGCCGTGCGCGCCCATGCCGAACAGCGCCCCGCGCGCCAGTGCCGAACGCAGCGGCAGCCAACGCCGCATCAACTGTCCGATGGCCGCGCCGAACACGCCGGTCACGATCACGAATACCGCCGTCAGGTCCGGCACGCCGCCCACATGCGACGACACGGCCACCGCGAACGGCGTGGCGACCGACCGCGGCAGCAGGCTCAGCCGCAGGTCCGGCGGCAGGTCGAGCAGGCTGCCCAGCATCCAGGCGCTGACGCCGGCGATCAGGCTGCCCACCGCCACCCCCGCCGCCAGGACCGGCCAGTAGCGCCGGATCAGCGCGCGCTGCTCGTACAACGGCAGCGCGAAGGCCACGATGACGGGCCCCAGCATCGCCATCAGCCAATGCGACCCGGACATGTAGTCGCGGTATCCGGTGTGCAGGACGATGGCCAAGGCCAACAGCAGCGCAGGCGCCACCACCAGGGTCGACGTCCACCAATAGGCATGGCGGCGATAAAACAGCCGCGCGCAAACATAGGCCGCGACGGTGGCCGCCGGCCAGAACAGCAGGTTGAACTCAGACGGCACGGCGATTCATCCAGCGATAGCAGATTTCGATGGTCAGCGCGGTGCCCGCCATGACCATCGCGGTGCCCAGCAAGATGACGACCAGCAGCTTCACGCCCAGCATCCCCAGGAATTCGCGGTGGTCCAGCAGCGACATGACCGCGGGCACGAAGAACAGCAGCATTTCTCCCAGCAGCCAACTGGCGCCGCGGTGCACGTTGCGCACGCGCAGCCGCCGCGTGGCCAGCAGCGCCAGCACCAGCGCCATCCCGATGACGCCGCCCGGCACGGGCAGGTCGAAGGCATTGGCAAGGGCTTGGCCCAACAGGGCGAAGAAGACGATCAGGGCGATCTGCAGCACGCGGCTGCGGCGCAGCGCAAGGCGCAAGACCAGCGCGGCGCGAGAGAGTGGGCGGGGCATCAGACAAATTCCAGCGGCAAGTTGATGTTTTACGCCTGGCGTCGCCATAGATAAAATGAATTCGAAGAATCCGACTTATTCGATATAGGCATACCCATGGACCTGCGCCCGTTGCGCGCCCTGGTGGAAGTGGTCCGCCAAGGCGGGTTTTCCCAAGCCGCCAAGACCATCCATGCCACGCAGCCCACGGTCAGCAAGGCCGTGCGCCAGCTGGAGGACGAACTTGGCCTGCCCTTGCTGGACCGCCAGGCCCAGCCCGTCCGGCTGACGGAGGCGGGTGAAATCGTCTATCGGCGGGCCGTGGCGATGTTGGCCGAACGCGACGACCTCTACGCCGAACTGGACGATTTGAAGGGGCTCAAGCGCGGCGTGCTGCGCCTGGGTCTGCCGCCGCTGGGCAGCAGTTCGCTATTTGCACCGATGTTCGCGCGCTTTCGCAGCCGCTATCCGCACATCGAAATCAGCCTGGTGGAGCATGGCAGCCGCCGGCTGGAGGAAATGGTGATGGCGGGCGAGATCGAGCTGGCGGCATCGCTGCAGCCCGTGCCCGGCAATGTGGAATGGCAGCCGGTGGCGCGCGAACCGCTGATGGCGCTGCTGCCGGCCGACCACCCGCGCGCGGCCGCCGAATCGGTAAGCCTGAGCGAGCTGCGCGATTCCCCGTTCATCCTGTTCGAGACGGGCTTCGCGCTGAACCGCATCGTCCACGACGCCTGCCAGCGGGCGGGCTTCACCCCCGCCATCGCCGCGCGCAGCGGCCAGATCGATTTCATCGTGGCGCTGGTGGCGGCGGGACTGGGCGTGGCCTTCCTGCCGCGCATCAAGGCCAACGACGCGTTGCCGGCGGGCGTTTGCCGCGTACCGCTGCGCGACCCCGGCACCGATTGGGAAATGGTGCTGGTCTGGCGGCGCGGCGGCTACCTGTCGCATGCGGCGCAGGCGTGGCTGGCGCTGACGCGGGAGGCACATCCCGGAGTATCCTGATGCCGGAACCCAACCGGCCCGACAGGGTCATAGCTTTCATGCCCGCCTTGCCCCGATTCTCCGCCCGCCGGCTTTTCGTCGCCGCCCTGCTTGCCGCCGCTGGCGTCGTGGGCTGTTCGCAACTGGATTCCTGGCAGCGCCAGACGATCTTCTCGCCCCAATCCGAACCACAGACCTGGTGGCGCGAGCCCGCCGCCGGCACCGAGGTCTACGACCTGGCGCTGGCCAACGGCGACAAGGTGCGCGCCTGGTATTTGCAAAGCCCCAAGGCGGGCGCGCCCACGGTGCTGTATCTGCATGGCGCGCGCTGGAACCTGAACGGCAGCGCCTTCCGCATCGACGGCTGGACGCGCATGGGCTATTCCGTCCTGGCCATCGACTACCGCGGCTTCGGCGCCTCTACGCCGCGCCTGCCGTCCGAGGACAGCGCGCTGGAAGACGCGATGGCCGGGCTGAAAGAACTGGCACGGCTGCAACCCGACCCCGCGCGCCGCTTCGTCTACGGGCACAGCCTGGGCGGCGCCATCGCCATCGACCTGGCCGCCCGCCCCGAACAGCCGGATTTCGCGGGCCTGATCGTGGAATCCAGCTTCACCAGCATCGGCGCCATGCTGGGCACGCTGCGTTGGGGCAAGGTACCGGGGGCCGGCCTGCTGGTCACGCAGCCCTTCGATTCGGTGGACAAGCTGGCCCGCATGCACACGCCCATGCTGTTCATGCACGGCACCGCCGACCGCGTGGTGCCCCACACGATGAGCGACGAGCTGTTCGCGGCCGCCCGCAACGTGGCGCCGGACCTGAAGCGGCTGGTGAAGATCGAGGGCGCCTCGCACTCGGGCGCCTTCCGCAGCGGTCCGCAGTACGACGCCGCGGTCAAGACGTTCATGCAGGACGCGACCCGGGCCTACACGCGCAAAGCCGGCTGAACGCCCTGCCGTGCTTGCGGCCCCGCCACCGCGCGGGGCTTTTTTCTTGTCTGCCTGATCCGTGATGCCGCCGGGAAAACCCGATCTCGGGAAACCCCCATGCAAAAATATCTATTAAATATATTTAACGAATATTAGACTTTGCTTCAGCTCGCCGCTCCGCCATTGAAGCGACGGCATCCTGAGGAGAAGCCAGTTGAGTAACGTGCGTTGGCAGGGCGTATTTCCTGCCGTCACCAGTAAGTTCCATGCCGACGAATCCCTCGACTTCGAAGCGATGCAGAAGCACTTCGGCTTCTTGATCGACAACGGGGTCCACGGCCTGGTCACCTGCGGCTCGCTAGGCGAAGCCAGCACGCTGACACTCGAAGAAAAACTCGAGGTCACGCGCTGCGCGGTGCAAGTCAGCGCCGGCCGCGTTCCCGTGCTGGCCAACGTGTCGGAAACCAGCACCCGCGAAGCGCTGCGCTTCATCAAGGCCGCCGTCGCACTCGGCGTGGATGGCTTCATGCTGATGCCGTCGCTGATCTACGTGGCAGATGCACGCGAGGCGATGCAGAGCATCCGCACGATGGCGGAAGCGGCGCAAAAGCCCTGCATGATCTACAACAACCCGGTCGCCTACCGCGTCGACCTGAAGACCGAGCACATGGCCGAACTGGCCGACTGCCCGTGGCTCGTCGCCATCAAGGAAAGCAGCGACGACATCCGCCGCCTGACCGACCTGCGCAACGCGCTGGGCACGCGCTACCAGCTGTTCATCGGCGTGGACGACCTGTCGTTCGAAGCGCTGGCGCTGGGCGCGGACGGGCTGCTGGCCGGCCTGGTCACCGCCTTCCCCCGCGAAACCGTGGCGCTGTACGACCTGATGAAGGCCGGCAAGTGGCAAGAGGCGCTGGCGCTCTACCAATGGTTCACGCCGCTCTTGCACCTGGACGTGTCGACCAAGCTGGTCCAGAACATCAAGCTGGCCGAAACCCTGGCCGGCGTCGGCAACGAGCACGTGCGCCGCCCCCGCCTGCCGCTGGTCGGCGCGGAACGCGAACGCTGCACGGCCATCATCCAGGCCGCGATCGCCAAGCGCCCCAAGCAGTACCAGTCGACGTAAGCGCCCGCTCCGGACGCAGCACCCCCGCAAGCACGAACCCTCCGCCGCGCGGCCTGGCCGCCGGGCGCGGAGGGGCCTGTCCCCCTGCACGCCTATCGGACACCATGCCAAGCGACATCATCCTTCAGACCCGGGGCCTGACCAAGGAATTCCGCGGATTCGTGGCGGTCAACAACGTCGACCTGAGCGTGCGCCGCGGCGCCATCCACGCGCTGATCGGCCCCAATGGCGCGGGCAAGACGACGTTCTTCAACCTGTTGACCAAGTTCCACATCCCGACGCGCGGCGAGATCCTGTACGACGGCGTGGACATCACGCAGGAACGGCCCGCGCAGACCGCGCGCCGCGGGATCGTGCGTTCTTTCCAGATATCCGCCGTGTTCCCGCAACTGTCGGTGCGCGAAAACGTGCGCGTGGCGCTGCAGCGCAAGCTGGGCGTGGACTACTGCTTCTGGCGCTCGGAACGCACCCTGGAAAGCCTGCACCACCGCGTCGAGGAACTGCTGGACCAGGTCGGACTGCGCACCCACCTGGACGTGGCGGCGGGCGATCTGCCCTACGGCCGCAAGCGCACCCTGGAGATCGCGACCACGCTGGCGCTGGAACCCGAACTGCTGCTGCTGGACGAACCCACGCAAGGCATGGGCCACGAGGACGTGGACCGGGTCAAGCACCTGATCAAGCAGGTGTCGGCGGGGCGCACGATCCTGATGGTCGAACACAACATGAAGGTGGTGGCGGACATCTCCGACACCATCACCGTCCTGCAACGCGGCGAGATCCTGGCCGAAGGCCCCTATGCGACCGTGTCGGAGAACCCCGCGGTGCGCGAAGCCTACATGGGAGCCGAAGATGAATGAAGCCGTGGCCGGCGCCGCCGCGAACATGCTGGAAGTCCGCAACCTGCACGCCTGGTACGGCGAATCGCACATCCTGCACGGCATCGATCTGGACGTGAAGGCCGGCGAATGCGTGACGCTGCTGGGCCGCAATGGCGCGGGCCGCAGTTCGACGCTGAAATCCATCCTGGGACTGGTCGGCCGCCGCAGCGGTTCGATCAAGCTCCAGGGGCAGGAAACAGTGGGCATGCCCACCCACAAGATCGCGCGCCGGGGCATCGGCTATTGCCCCGAGGAACGCGGCATCTACGCGTCGTTGACCGCCGAGGAGAACCTCATGCTGCTGCCTTCGGTGGGGCCGGGCGGGATGTCGGTGGAAGAGATCTACGCGATGTTCCCTAATCTGAAAGAACGCGCGCACAGCCCCGGCACGCGGCTGTCGGGCGGCGAGCAGCAGATGCTGGCGATGGCGCGCATCCTGCGCACCGGCGCCCGCTTGCTGTTGCTGGACGAAATCACCGAGGGCCTTGCCCCGGTCATCGTGCAGTCGCTGGGCCGCGTGATCCGGCAATTGAAAGAGCGCGGCTACACCACCGTGCTGGTCGAGCAGAACTTCCGTTTCGCGCAGCATCTGGCCGACCGCCACTACGTCATCGAGCACGGCCAAGTCGTCGCCGTGATCGACCGTGCCGAGGTCCAGCAGTCGCAAGACAAGCTGAACGCCCTGCTCGGCATTTGATGTCTTCCGCTGTATTCCTTCCGACCGCAGTCCCCCCTTCCTACACGGAGCGTAGTCAGATGAAATTGAATCGAATCGCAGCAGCGCTGCTTACCCTGGGCGCGGCCGGCGCAGTCCATGCCCAGGCCAAGATCAGCGACGACGTCGTCAAGGTCGGCGTGCTGACCGACCTGTCCGGCGTGTATTCCGACCTGGCCGGCAACGGCTCCGTGATCGCCGCCCGCCTGGCTGCCGAAGAGATGGGCAACAAGGTGCTGGGCAAGCCCGTGGAAGTGGTCGCCGCCGACCATCAGAACAAGCCCGACGTGGCCGCCAACCTGGCCCGCGAATGGTTCGACCAGGGCAAGGTCGACATGATCACCGACTTCCCCACCGCGTCCACCGCGCTGGCCGTAATGGAGATCGCCAAGCAGAAGAACCGCGTGACGATGCCGTCAGCCGGCCTGTCCACGGCGATCCTGGGCGAGAAGTGCTCGCCGCTGAACGCGCAATGGACCACCAACACCTACGCGCTGGCGGCCGGCACGGCGCGCGCGCTGGTCCAGGAAGGCAAGAAGACCTGGTACTTCATCACCGCCGACTACACCTTCGGCCACTCGCTGGAAAAGGACGCGACCGAGGTCATCAAGGAAAACGGCGGCACCGTCGTGGGCGTGTCGCGCCACCCCTTCCCGGGCAACGACTTCTCGTCGTTCCTGCTGAAGGCGCAGGCCTCGAAGGCGGACGTAATCGCGTTGGCCAACGCCGGCAACGACACCGTCAACGCCGTCAAGCAGGCCAACGAATTCGGCATCAACAAGAAGCAGATCGTGGCGCCGCTCTTGACCTACATTTCGGACGTGCACAGCATGGGCCTGCCCAAGGCGCAGGGCATGTACCTGACCGAGGCGTTCTATTGGGACTACGACGACGCATCGCGCGCCTGGGCCAAGAAGTTCTTCGAAAAAGCCAAGAAGATGCCGACGGCTTCGCAGGCCGGCGTGTACTCGGCCACGCTGTCGTACCTGAAGGCGGTCGAAGCCGCAGGCACCGACGATGCGCCCACCGTGATGGCCAAGCTGCGTGAAATGACCATCAACGACGCCGTGATCCGCAACGGGAAACTGCGCGCGGACGGCGCCCTGGTGCACGACATGCTGCTATTGCAAGTGAAGACGCCGGCGCAATCCAAGGCCCCGTGGGACTACTACAACGTGAAATCGGTGCTGAAGGGCGAGGACGTGTTCCCCAAGCCGCAGGCCGCTTGCCCGTTGAACAAGTCGTAAACCCCTCACGCCGCCCGCCATGTTCGACATCTCGCTTCCCGCCCTGCTCGCCCAACTGCTGGTGGGGCTGATCAACGGCTGCTTCTACGCCATCCTGAGCATGGGGCTGGCCATCATCTTCGGCCTGCTCAACATCGTCAACTTCACGCACGGCGCCCAGTTCATGATGGCGGCGTTCCTGGCGTGGATCGGCTTCACGCAGCTGCCGCAGCTGCTGGGGCCCGGGGTGCAGATCAACTTCTGGGCGGCGCTGATCCTGGCGCCGCTGCTGGTGGGCGCGGTCGGCGTCGTGATCGAAAAGACGCTGCTTAAACGGCTGTATCACCTGGACCACCTGTACGGGCTGCTGCTGACCTTCGGCATCGCGCTGATGATGGAGGGCGGGTTCCGCTATTTCTACGGCATCTCGGGCGTCGGTTACGAGCCGCCCGAGATCCTGCAAGGCGGTTTCGACCTGGGCTTCATGTTCCTGCCGGCGTACCGGGGATTCGTGGTGGTGGCGTCGCTGACGCTGTGCATCGCGACCTGGTACCTGTTCGAACGCACCCGGCTGGGCGCCATGTTGCGCGCCGGCACCGAAAACCCGAAGCTGCTGCAGGCCTTCGGCGTGAACGTGCCGGTGATGATCACGCTGACCTACGGCTTCGGCGTGGCGCTGGCGGGCGTGGCCGGTGTGCTGGCGGCGCCCGTCATGCAGATCAATCCGCTGATGGGATCCAACTTGCTGAACATCGTGTTCGCCGTGGTGGTCATCGGCGGCCTGGGCTCCATCATGGGCGCCATCGTCACCGGCCTGGCCCTGGGCCTGCTGGAAGGCCTGACCAAAGTGTTCTATCCCGAAGCGTCCACCGTGGTCGTGTTCATCGTGATGGCCGTCGTGCTGCTGATGCGCCCCGCCGGCCTGTTCGGCAAGGAGAAATAAGGTGCCGCGCATTCCCCTTTCGATCCGCATCCTGGCGCTGCTGCTGGTGCCCGCGCTGCTGGTGCCCTTCTTTCCCCAGGTCGTCTACCCCGTCTTCATGATGAAGGTGCTGTGCTTTGCGCTGTTCGCGCTGGCCTTCAACCTGCTGACGGGCTTCACCGGCCTCGTGTCCTTCGGGCATGCGGCGTTCTTCGGCTGGGCCGGCTATGCCGCCGGCGAAATGATGATCCTTTTCGGGGCGCGCGGCCTGCCGCCCGAAATCGCCATCCTGTGCGGCGTGGCCATGGCCGCCGCCATCGGCTATGCGATCGGCTGGCTGGCCATACGGCGCACCGGCATCTATTTCGCGATGATCACGCTGGCGCTGTCGCAAGTCGCCTACTTCATGGCCGTGCAGGTGGGCTGGACGCGCGGCGAGGACGGCATGCAGGGCATCCCGCGCGGCAAGTTCCTGGGCCTGGTGGACCTGAGCGTGGATACGAACATGTATTACTTCACGCTGGCGGTGTTCGTGCTGGGCTTCCTGTTCGTCTACCGGGTGATCCATTCGCCGTTCGGCCAGGTGCTCAAGACCATCCGGGACAACGCGCCGCGCGCCATTTCGCTAGGTTACGATACGGATCGGTGCAAGCTGCTGGCCTTCGTGCTGTCCGCGGCAGTCGCCGGCCTGGCCGGGTCGCTCAAGGCGCTGGTGCTTCAACTGGTGGCGTTGAACGACGTGTCGCTGGCCACCTCCACCGAAGTGCTGCTGATGACGCTGCTGGGCGGCATCGGCACGGTGTGGGGCCCGGTGGTCGGCGCAACGCTGGTCGTCAGCTTGCAGAACTACCTTGCCACCCTGGGCGACGTCGTCACGATCGTCATCGGGCTGATTTTCGTGTTGTGCGTGTCGTTCTTCCGACGCGGGTTCGTCGGCGAATGGCTGGCCTACACGCAGTGGCGCAAAACGAAGGAAAACAATAATTGATGGCAGGAGCTGAACCCAAACGGCGCGCCGCGGATGTCGCCTACGACCAGATCGAGAGCATGATCGCCACGCTGCAACTGCAGCCCGGCAGCGCGGTCGTGGAGGCGGATCTGGTGGAGAAGACCGGCCTGGGGCGCACGCCGCTGCGCGAAGCGCTGCTGCGCATGGTCGCGGCCGGGCTGATCCGCCAGGAACCCCGGCGGGGCTTGCGCGTGTCGATGATCCAGCTGGCGGACCACATGGATCTGATCCAGACCCGCCGCGCGCTGGAGCAATTGATCGCCGCCAGCGCGGCGCGGCGCGCCACGCCCGCGCAGCGCACCCAGATCGTGGACTGCGCGGCGCAGATGATCCGCGCCTCGGAAGGCGGCAACCTGGACGACTACATGCACGCCGACCAACTGCTGGACTACGTCTGCCACGAGGCCTGCCGCAACGTGTCCGCCGTGAACGCCGTGGAGCCGCTGATCATCCAGTGCCGGCGCTTCTGGTACGCCTATCAGCACGAAGGCGATATCGCCGAGGGCGCCCGCCGCCACATGCTGATGGCCCAGGGCATCGCCACCGGCAATGAAGCCGCGGCCATCAAGGGCGCGGATTCGTTGATGGACTACCTTGAGATGTTCACGCGCAAGGTCATTGACGCGTAGCGGCCGGAACCGCGGCCGGGGACACGGCGCCCGCCTTGCCCCGGCTTAGCCACTGCATGACGCGCGGCCGCGACCGGTCGTAGGCCAGGTTGTACAGGAACGCATAGGGCAGATAGAACAGCACCAGCGCGATATCCAGCACGAAGGCTTCCCAGAGGCTGATGCTGAGCCACCACGCCGCCAGCGGGATCACGATCAGGATCAGGCCCAGCTCGAACCCGAAGGCGTGCAGGATGCGCACGCGCAGGTTGCGGGTCCAGCCGAAGCGGTTTTCGACGCGGTCGAAACCGGCGTTGTAGATCATGTTCCAGACCAGCGCGATCCAGGCGATGACCGCGGTCAGCACGCCCATTTCAAACAGGGATTTGCCCATGGCCCAGGCCGCAGCGGGCGCGCACAGGCCGATGGCGAGGATTTCGAACAGGAAGGCGTGGAAAAAGCGTTCTTTAAGGGTTTTCGTGGCTTGCGTCATGACCCACCTGAGGTCGGTTTCTACAGAGAGGAAGCGATTCTCGACGATATTTCCGGTACGATAAAGATTGAATCCATCGGAAAAACCGATAGCCCTTTCCCCACTGCCCATGCGCCACTCCCTTGAATCACTGGCCGCGTTCGCCCAAGTCGCCTCGGAAGGCTCGTTTTCGGCCGCGGCCCGGAAATTGGGCAAAAGCCAGTCCACCATCAGCGAAACCATCGCCAACCTGGAAGTGGACCTGAACGTCACGCTGTTCGACCGCAGCCAACGCCAGCCCGCCCTGACCGAGGCGGGCCATGTGCTGCTGGGACAGGCGTTGCAGGTGCTGGCCGCGAACGACCGGTTGAACCGCAGCGCCAGCCAGCTGGCCGACGGGCTGGAGCCCCGCCTGACCGTGGTGCTGTCCGACACGTTCCAGTCCGAGACCTTCGAGAACATGCTCAGCCAGATCGACCAGCGCTACCCGGCACTGCGCTTCGAATGCCTGATCGCGGAATACGAGGACGTGGTGGCGCTGGTGCAGCAGGGCCGCGCGCACGTGGGCCTGATGGCGGCGCAAGACAGCTACCCGCCCGACGTCGCGCACGCGACGCTGACGGAGCTGTCCGAAATCGTCCTGTGCGTGGGGCGCAACCATCCGCTGGCGGGGCGTGCGCGGGTCACCGGCGATGAACTCGACGCCGAACGCGAACTCCGCCTGAGCACCTACGAACTGGATGACAAGGAGGCCGCGCCGCCGCGCTCGACCTGGTCGGCGCCGGGCTATCTGATGCTGCTGGAAATGGCCAGCCTGGGCTTCGGCTGGGCCGAATTGCCGCGCTGGATGATCCAGCGCTTCGGCCGCGATCAATTGGTGGAGCTGACCGTGCCCGGCTGGCCGCGCCACATCCGGGTCGATGTCGTGTGGTCCACGCGGCGCCCGTTGGGGCCCGCGGGCGCCTGGCTGCTGGACAGCCTGACGCGCGGGTAGCCGGCGCCAGGCGGCCGGTTCAGCGCGCCGCGGCCGGCAAACGCGCGATGCGCACGCCGTTTTCGCTCATCCAGTCGCCCAGCTTGGGGCTGGCCAGCACGTCGAATTCTGCGCGGCGCTGGCGCGACATGGGGCTGCCTTCCTTGCAGTCCATCGCGGGATGGCACATCAGCAGATCGCCGTCGTGCGCATTGAACAGCCAGTTCTGCAGCAGATCCGCATAACGGCGCTTGCCGCCGTCGAATCCATACACGCCCAGCAGCCGGCGATTGGTGCGCAGGCCGTCTCGCCGGGCCTGCCGGGCCAGCGCCCCCGAGCCCAGGGCGCCGATGATGCGCGCCTTGATCGATTCCTTCAACGGGATGCCGCAAAGCGCGCCAGGCGCCGTCTGGCGCAGCCAGGGCCGTTCGGCGCCGTAGCGGCGCTTCAATTGCGCAAGCACCTGCTCGCGGATGCCGGGCAGCTGATGCACATGTTGATGGCCGTCCACATAGTCGGGCGCGCGGCCGAATGCGGCTTCGAAGGCATCGAACTGACGGTCCAGTTGCGCGCCGATCCAGACGGGATCGAGCCGGCCGGCATAAGCCCGCAAGATCAGTCCGCTCAATGACGGCATCGGCTCGGCGTCCGAGCCGAGCGCCTCCGAGAAATTCACATGCAGGCCAATGTCGATATTGTGCGCTGCCAGGCGATGGGCGTTCGTGACGAATGTGGGCCCGAGCGACAAGCAGCTGACCGCGCTGATGCGGCCCATGCCGGCCAGCGCGATCATGCCTTCATCGATATCGGCATTCATGCCAAAATCATCACCGCAAACGACGATTCGTTTACTCATCGCGTCACCTCGCATTCCCATTTCACCACAGCTTCCATGCGCGCCTTGCTTCAGCAGATCAGCCTTTTCGTCGCCGTCGGCTGCGCGGCCGCCGCGACCCACTGGGCGGTTGCGGTCGGCTGCGTGGAGGCTTTCCACATGCCGCCGCTGGCCGCCAACCTGATCGGCTGGCTGGTCGCCTTCGTGGTTTCGTTCTCCGGACACTACCGGCTTACCTTCCGACATACCCGCACACCCTGGACCGTAGCAGTCCGTCGTTTCTTCCTGATTTCAGCCATTGGTTTCGTGGTCAACGAATCCGCTTACGCACTGCTGCTGCACACCACCGCCATTCCCTATGACGTATTGCTGGCCCTGATCCTGGTCGGCCTGGCGTTTGCCACGTTCGCCGCTAGCCGGCTTTGGGCGTTCCGCCACAAGCCCGCTGCCTGAAGGCCTCGTCCACGTCCACCCGCCACATCACGTACTTCACGCTGCCAGCAACGGGCTCCAGGCCCCGCAACGGCGCGTACACCGGGCCGTCCGAACTGGTGCCCCACACCCAGTAACGGGCGCCGTCAGGCGCCGCGCATAGCCTGGCGCTGAATTCGGCGGAGCCTACCAGCAGTTGCTTGCCTGCGGCGGGATCGAACGCCGCCGCGTCATAGAGTTCCTTGCGCCAGTTGTCGCGCACCGGCACTTCCTGGTCCAGCCAGTCATCCACCACCCACATGGGACGCGGCGAGCGCGTGTAGAACGCCAGGTCGAAGGGATAGGTGTGCAGGGCGACGAACGTGTCTGCTGGCCGTATTTGCGCCCTGACCGCTTCCGCCAGCGGCGCGGCGCTGCCCCGCACGTTGTTGGCCGCCACCCCCACCGCCACGACGCAGATGCCGGCGGCGACGGCGGCGCTAAGCCGCACCAGCCGCGGCGACACGGGGTCGCTGGATTCGCGCCACGCGCCAAGGATGACTTCGGCCAACAGGAAGGCCAGCGGCGCCAACGCGGGCAGCACGTAGCCCACGAGCTTGGATTGCGGCAGCGAGAAGAATGCGATCACCACCGCGAACCAGACCAGCGCCAGGCGGCGCAGGTCGCGCATAGGCCCTTCTTCCCAGAACGCGCGGCGCATGATGCCCCCGCCCCACAACGACCACGGCAGGCTCAGGCCCGCCACAACCGGCAGGTAGAACCAGAACGGCTGCGCGTTGTTGAATCCGCTGGCCGCAAAGCGCTGGAAGTGCTGATAGACGAAAAAGTAGTGGTAGAAACCGGGGAAGCGCAGCTGCATCAGCACGAACCAAGGCACGGTCACGGCAGCGAACAACGCCAGCGCCGGCAGCCACAGCAGCGCGGCCAGGCCCCGCCAGCTTCGGCGCCAGACGATCCAGATCAACAGGATGGCGCCGGGCAGCACCAGACCGATCAGCCCCTTGGCCAATACCGCCAAACCGGCCAACACCGAGGCGGCCAGGGACATCCCGCGATAGGGCTGGCCGCCTTCGGCGCGCAACACCGTATCCACGGCAGCCAGCACGCACAGCGTAACCAAGCCAGCCACCAGCATGTCCAGGTTCGCGAACTGCGCACCGCCATAGAAGAACGGGATCGTCGACAGGATCAGCACGGTCAGCGCGGCGGCTGCGCCATCGCGGTAGCGGCGAACGAAATAGTAGAGTCCGGCCGCCGATCCCCAGGCCGCCAGCCACGACGGCAGCCGCGCCGCCCAGGGGTTGACGCCGAACATCGAGTAGGACAGCTCGGCCAGCCAGTAATAAAGCGGCGGCTTGTGGAAATACGGCATGCCGTCCAGCAACGGCACCGCGTGCGATCCGCTGCGCAGCATCTCCCAGGCGACGCCCGCGTAGCGGCCTTCGTCAGGAAGGGTCAGCGGACGGATCCAGGCCAGGAACGCCAGCCACAGGCCAACGGCCAGCAAGAACCGCCCCGCCCGCGGGTTCCATTCGGAACCCGCCGGGGTCAGGGAGGCGCCGGCCATCGTCAGCCCGTCGCCTTGCCCGCGCGCGAGGCCACGCCCTGGCGCCGGCGCACGACGTACAGCGGACGGCCCTTCACCTCGTCGAAGATGCGGGCGACATACTCGCCCACCACCCCAAGGGAAATCAGGTTGACGCCGGCGAAGAACAGCACGGCGGTGACAATCGTGGTCCAGCCCGACACGGGGTTGCCCGACATCAGGTAATCGCCGACCAGATAGGCGGCGTAGGACATCGCCAGCAAGGCGAAGGCGACGCCAACCAGGCTGACCAGGCGCAAGGGCCAGGTCGTGAATGCGGTCAGGCCATCCAGCGCCAGCCGGAACAGGCGCAGGCCGCTGAACCGGCTATCGCCATGCAGGCGTTCGTCGGGGGTATACGGCAGCGCTTCACCCTTGAAGCCGACCCAGGCGTACAGGCCCTTCATGAAGCGCGTGCGTTCGGGCAAAGCGATCAGCGCGTCCACCACGCCGCGGTCCATCAAACGGAAATCGCCCGCGTGCGCCGGCACGTTCACGCCGCGCGCGCTGCTCAACAACTTGTAGAACCAGCGTGCGCCGGAACGCTTCAACCAGGATTCGTCGACGCGGGTTTCGCGCACGGCATAGACCATTTCAGCGCCGGCGGCCCAGCGCGCCAGCATCTGCTCGATCAACGCGGGCGGGTGCTGCAGATCCGCATCGAGGCAGATCACGGCATTGCCGGTGGCGGCTTCCAGGCCGGCGCTCAGCGCGGCTTCCTTGCCGAAATTGCGCGACAGCTGCACATAGCGGAAACCGTCGTGCTGCGTCCATTCGGCCATCAGCGCTTCGGTGCCGTCCGTGCTGCCGTCGTCGGCCACGATGATTTCCCAGCTGGTGCACAGGGCGGACAGGCGGCTGCGCAGCAAAGGCAGCAGGATGCGCAGGTTCTCGGCCTCGTTCAGGCAGGGAATGACGCACGTCACGCACGTGTCATACGGCACTGCCGCAGCCTTCGAAGACCAGAGCGACTCCAGGGGATACGCTTTGGTCAACGCTTGCGGCGGGATCGGATCGGACCGGAATTGGATGTGCATAGGACGCTTTCGCTCGTAGTACAGGACGCTATGCCAAACAGTATGCGCAGGACCTCGTCGAATTTTCATGAAATGCGGCGCGCCCTTATGCCTGCTGGAACTCGAGTGAATTCTAGGGATCCGCCCGGCGAAAACTATGAAGTCGCGTGCAAGCCTCGTTAACCTGTGTCCCCGTTTTGTGAAGCCTCGTAAAGCGGGGTCATGCCGGACGCCGGTAAAATGCGCCGGCTTTTCTTGTTTTCACAGGTTGTCATGCAATACCGAGTCCGCCCTATGCTGGCCAGCGACGTAGACGGCATTTTGGATGCCCAGACCCTGGCCTACCCCGACTTTCTACTGGAAAGCGCGGAATTCTTCCTCAATCGCCTGACACTGGCGCCCGCCTATTGCTGGGTGGCGCGCGCGGCCGACGACGACACCCTGCTGGGCTATCTGATCTCGTACCCGTGGGATGCCGGCCTGCCCCCGGCGCTGGATGTGGCGCTGGCCGGGCTGCCGCCGCACGCCGACCACTGGTTCCTGCACGACTGCGCCGTAGTGCCGTCCGCGCAGGGGCTGCGCGTGGGCCAGACGCTGTTGCGGACCGCCGCAGCCCAGGCCATGGAAGCCGGCCTCTGCCGCGCCAGCCTGGTGTCGCTGGAATCCGCGGTGGGTTACTGGCTGCGCCATGGATACCAGCCGGTTTGCGGCCACGGCGGCGCGCTGCCCGCCGAATTGGCCGACAAGCTGGCGGGATACGGCCCGCAGGCCAGTTACATGTCGCGCGCGTTTCCGCTCTAGGCGGCGCTTGCCTCGGCCCCGCCTGACGGGGCCCCGCACGCGTTGCCGCGTCCCTATACACCGTTGCGATCGCGGCCGTAATATAGGGCCACACTCTGAACGATGTGGCGGCAACGGTCCCGATACTCTGCATTGCTGCGCCCCGCCGGGGCGCGAAGGCCCCTATGATTTCGCTTTCGCCCGTTCAATCCCTGCTTGCCTGCTGCCTGGTACTGGTCATCGGCCGGCTGCTGACCTCGCGGATAGGCATCCTGTCGCGCTACAGCATCCCCGACCCGATCGTGGGCGGCCTGCTGTTCGCCGTGCTGGCCTACTTGCTGTCGACGTGGGGCGGCGTGTCGATTTCGATGGAAACCAGCATCAAGCCCACCTTGCTGCTGCTGTTCTTCGGCTGCATCGGACTGACCGCGAACCTGAAGTTGCTGGCCAAGGGCGGCCCGCGGCTGATCGCCTTCCTGCTGGCGCTGATCCCCTTCCTGGTGTTGCAGAACGCCGTGGGCCTGGGCATGGCCTGGCTGCTGGACATGCATCCGTTGATGGGCCTGCTGGGCGGCACCATCACGCTGGTGGGGGGCCACGGCACGGGCGCGGCCTATGCGACGCGCTTCGCCGACTTCAACAACATCCAGGACGTCATGGCGCTGGCGATGACCTCGGCCACGCTGGGCCTGGTGCTGGGCGGCGTGGTGGGCGGCCCGGTGGCGGAATGGATCATGCGCCGCCACAAGCTGGCCGGCAGCCTGGACCACGCGGCCCAGCCGGGGCACGCGGCGCCGGACCTGGCCGAAGACGTCGCGCCCGCCACGGCCGGCTCGTTCATCGTGTCGCTGACCGCCGCCTTCGTGTGCCTGGTCGTCGGCGGCTATCTCGCCATGCTGGTGGAAGGCGCCCCGGTCAGCCTGCCCAATTTCTTGTGGTGCCTGGCGACGGGCGTGCTGATCCGCAACGCCGGCGTGCGCCTGGGCCTGAAGCTGGACGACCGCGCGACAGAGATCATCGGCACGATCTCGCTGTCGCTGTTCCTGGGCATGACGATGATGACGCTGGACCTGTCCAGCGTGGCGCGCCTGGCCGGCCCGCTGGCCCTGATGCTGGTGGTGCAGACGCTGTTCTGCGCGCTGTACGCCTCCTGGGTGGTGTTCCGGATGCTCAAGAGCGATTACGAAGCCGCCATCATGTCGGCCGCCTTCTGCGGCTTCGGGCTGGGCGCCACCGCCACCGCCATCGCCAACATGCAGGCCTTGACGCGCCGCCACGGCCCCGCGCCCGAAGCCTTCATCGTGGTGCCGGTCACGGGCGCGTTCCTGGTCGACATCCTGAACGTAATCGTGCTGACGACGCTGATCTCGTTGCCGTTCGTGGGGGGGATGTGACCATGGGCCTGCCTCTCCTCAAACGCCTTGCCCTGATCGGGCTATGCCTGGTTCTGGCGGCTTGCGGGCGCGCGCCCGATACCGACGCCCTGCGCGCCGACGTCGAACGCGGCCTGAACACCACCTATGGCCAAGGCCTCTTCCGCATCGCCGAGATCAAGCGCATGGGCTCGGCGGCGGACAGCAACGCGCCCGCCGGCGAAACCCGCCGCGTGGTCTATTACGACGTCGAACTGGACCTGAGCCGTGACATCGCGCTGGGCGCCTGGGACCAGCCGGGCGCGGCTTCGCTGGTGACGCTGCTGGGCGCGGGCCCGCGCAGCATCAGCGGCGTGAAATCAAGCGGCAACCAGGCGGGCGACCGCATCGTCGCGCACGCCAGCGCCATCTATCGCCAGGAAGGCGACGCCTGGAGGCTGGTGACCCCTGCCGGTTTCAAAGCGGCCGAAGCGCCGTCGCTGGATACCGGCGCGCCGCCGCCGGTCACGCGGCAATTGCTGGACACGCTGGACCAGATCACCCATTCCGTCGCCTACAGCGCGTCCAGCACGGCGCAGCACGTCGTGCAGCAGGAGCTGGAGCGTTCGGTATCCCGCATCAATGGCCGGCTGGCGCGGATGCAGCAGGGCTACCCGCTGGCCGGCGGCCCCGACCGCGGCGAGTACGTGGCCTTTGCCCGCGCGCTTGCCGCCGTCGGGCGTTCCCAGCAGATCCGCGTGACGCCGCTGATCACCGGCGGCGGCGCCGAGAACATCGCGCTGCTGCGCAGCGGCGACGCCGTGGTGGGCCTGGCGCAAGCCGACACCGCGCGCCTGGCCTATGAAGGCAGCGGCCCGTTCGCGGCGCAAGGCCCGTTCGTGGGGCTGCGCGCGTTGGGCAGCCTGTACCCCGAACTGGTCCACATCGTGGTCCGCGACGACCCGGCACTGCGCGCCGTGCGCGACCTGAAGGGCAAGACGATCGCGCTGGGGCCGGAAGGATCGGCGGTCCGTGCCACGCTGGAAAACGTGTTGGCGGCCCACGGGCTGCAGGCCGGCCGCGACTACAAGGTCGCCGACACGCCATTCGCGGCGTCGCTGCCGGCCCTGAAGGCCGGTACCGTGGACGCCGCCGCACAGGTGATCGGCGTGCCCGCCACGCCGCTGCGCGACGCGTTGACCCAGGCCCAGCTGAAGCTGCTGCCGCTGGACCCGGCCGCCATCAAGACGCTCACCGCGGGCGGCGACACCGCGCTGATGCCCCTTACGATCGCGGCGGGCACCTACCCCAACCAGCCGGACCCGATCCCCACCATCGGCACGGCGGCGCTGCTGCTCACCACGGCCGACCTGACGCGCGATGAAGCGCTGCTGGTCGTGCGGGCGGTGTACCAGACGGGCCAGGACCTGCTGGCCGCAGGCTCGCCCCAAGGCGTCCAGGTATCGGTGGCCAACGCCCGGCGCGGCCTGACCGTGCCGTTGCACGACGGCGCCGAGGAAGGATTGACGCTGCTGGAGCACGCCAAACCGCGTTGATGCCGGTTGCGCTTATGATTGCGCTCCTAATCAGGAATCTCCATGAATAAATTCGATCTTCAAAAGACCCAGGCCTTGAAGCTGGCCGGCCAACTCAAGCAGTCCGCCACCCCCGACCGCTTCGGCGTGGCCTCGCAGGCGCCCGACCGCCGCGAACAGCGCAAGCTGGATCAGGCCGCCGGCCTGGTGCCGTTTCCGCTGAAGCTGTCACAGGCGCATGCCGACAAGCTGCGCGCGCTGGCGGCGGAACGCGGCGTGTCCACGAACGACATCGTGGCCGACGTGCTGCAGAAAGCGCTGGACGCATAAACGCCCATGCACATCTGGGTCGATGCCGACGCGTGTCCAGTGGTCATCAAAGACATCCTGTTCCGCGCCGCGCAGCGCTGGCAGGTGCCGCTGACCCTGGTGGCCAACCAGCCCCTTTCCACCCCGCCCTCGCCGCTGATCCGCGCCGTGCAGGTGCCGCGCGGCTTCGACGTGGCGGATGCGCACATCGTCGAACGCGCGGAACCGGGCGATCTCGTCATCACCGCGGATATCCCGCTGGCCGCGGAAGTGCTGGAAAAAGGCGCCATGGCGCTGAACCCGCGCGGCGAACGCTATTCGCCGGAAACCATCCGGGAACGGCTGGCGGTGCGGGACATGATGGAAGAACTGCGCGCAAGCGGCGTGGACACGGGCGGCCCGCCCGCGTTCAGCCAGGCCGATCGCAAGGCCTTCGCGAACCAGCTGGACACCCTGCTGGCGCGCATCGCCCGCGGCGTCAATAAAACGTGATGTAGGCCTTGTACAGGATGGAGCCGATGGCCGTGATCAAACCCAGGCCCATCAATCCCATCCCGATATTGCGGTCGCGAAACCCGAAACCGACCAGCATCAACGCCACGCCCGTGACGATGATGATCAACATGGTGTTCGTGCTGGCATGCATGGACGTCTCCTGTTCGCGTAGGCGCTTCCCGGGACACTGCGCTCAGGGAATCGCCGCAAAACAATCATAGACATGCAAAGACCCGACGGGGCGCAAAGGCCCACGACTCGGTTGCGCCTGATCAAGATTACGCCTGATCAGTAGTGGCCTGAGCCAGGTCGATCACCACAATAATCGGATTGGCGCCGCAGAAAACAAAAAAGCCAACCGGTAAAGGTTGGCTTGTTTGCTTTGCACCCGGCAACGCATCTTGCGATGCGGTTTGCTGTGCGACTTGTAGACAGTTCTGGCTTGTTGGATATTGGGCCTGCGCCGTCTCTCAAGGGTCTTTGGTGGGTGGTACAAGTTTCGAACTTGTGACCCCTGCCGTGTGAAGGCAGTGCTCTACCACTGAGCTAACCACCCTGAAAGAGGCGAAATAATAGCATGTTTTTTAAAACGTGCGCAAGTCGCCTTGGGAAATTATTTATGCGGCCGCCACCGGCGCATCCAGCTTGCGCCACACGCACTCTCCGCCCACCGACTTGTCCAGGGCGGCCAGGTAGGTTTCGTGCTCGGCAAGCTCGTCGTCGCCGGCCTTCACCACCACCAGCCCCGACGCGTCGAACTTGGCCAGCACGATGCCGTCGCTGCCGGCGCCATCGTTGTCGTCCACGTCGATCAGCAGCGCGTCCTGGCCGCGGGTCATGGCCAGCCAGACCTCGGCCAGCAACTGCGAGTCAAGCAATGCGCCGTGCAACGTGCGGTGGGCGTTGGAAATGCCGAAGCGGTCGCACAGAGCGTCCAGCGAATTGCGCTTGCCGGGGAACAGCGACCGCGCATGCAGCAGCGAATCGGTGACCGTCTCGCAATATTCGGTGATCGGGCCGCGGCCCGTCTTGGCCAATTCGGCGTTGAAGAACTTCACGTCGAACGCGGCGTTGTGCGCGATCAGTTCCGCGCCCTGGATGAACTTGACGAACTCGTCCGCCACGTCGGCGAAGCGCGGTTTGTCGGACAGGAATTCCGTCGTCAGCCCGTGCACCGCCAAGGCTTCGGGGTCGCTGTCGCGGTCCGGGTTCAGGTAGATGTGCAGGTTATTGCCCGTGGACATCCGGTTGACCATTTCCACGCAGCCGATCTCGACGATGCGGTGGCCCTGTGCAGGGTCCAGTCCGGTGGTTTCCGTGTCAAAGATGATCTGGCGCATAACTTATTCCGACGCTGCGTTGGCCGAGGCCGGCGGCGCGTGGCCGCCCGGCGGATGGGCCGGGGGGTGCTCTGCGCTGCCGGCATGGCCGGGTTTCTGGCGCGCGGTGGCAATCAGCGTATAGGCCACCGGCACGACGAACAAGGTCAGTAGTGTACCCAGCATCAGCCCGCCGACCAGGACCCAGCCGATCTGCTGGCGCGATTCGGCCCCCGCGCCCGTGGACAGCGCCAGCGGCACGGTGCCCAGCACCATGGCGCCGGTCGTCATCAGGATCGGGCGCAGCCGCAGCACGCTGGCCTCGGTGACGGCGGCGAACAGTTCGCGGCCTTCGTCGCGCAGCTGGTTGGTGAACTCCACGATCAGGATGCCGTGCTTGGTGATCAGGCCCACCAGCGTGATCAGGCCGATCTGGCTGTAGATGGACAGCGTGCCGCCCGTCAGCCACAAGGCCAGCAGCGCGCCCGTCATGGACAGCGGCACCGACAGCATGATGATGAAGGGGTTGCGCCAGCTTTCGAACTGCGCGGCCAGCACCAGGTAAATGAAGGCCAGCGCCATGCCGAAGACCAGGTAGATGCTGCCCGACGAATCCCGGAATTCGCGCGACTGGCCGTCCAGGTCCGTCACGATGGTGTTGGGCAGCACGTCGCGCGCGACCTGGTGCATGTGGGTCAGGACCTCGCCCAGGGCATAGCCCGGCGCGACGGCCGCGTCGATCTTCACGGCGCGCAGGCGGTTGAAGTGGTTCAGCGACTGCGGCGACACGCCCTCGTGCACGCCCAGCAGGTTGTCCAGCTGCACCATGCTGCCGTCGCGCGCACGCACGTAGATGCCCGAAATGTCGGTGGGGTTGGCACGGTCGCGCGGGGTCACCTGCACGATCACGTCGTATTGCTCCCCTTCGTCCTTGTAGCGGGTGACCTGGCGCCCGCCCAGCATCGATTCCAGCGTGCGGCCCACGGTGTCCACGTTGGCGCCCACGTCGGCCATCTTGTCGCGGTCCACGCGCACCCGCAGTTCGGGGGTGTTCAGGCGCAGGTCGGTGTCCAGGTTGAGCAGGCCGGGGTATTTGCGCAGCTCGGTCAGGAAGACTTCCGTCAGCCGGGCCAACTCCGCGTAGGAGGCCTGGCTCATGATGATGAATTCCACCGGTTTGGAACGCGCCGACTGACCCAGCGACGGCGGGTTGGTCGGGAAGGCGCGCACGCCGGGCAAGGACGAGAACTGCGGCTGCAGCTGCTGGGTGATGGCCTGCTGCTTGCGGCTGCGCTCTTCCCACGGCTTCAAGCGCAGGATGGCGGTGCCGTCCGTCACGGTGGGGAAGCCCACGGTGACCTGGCTGCCGCTGGCCTCGGGGATATCGGAATAGAACTTCTCGATGCCCAGCATGCTGTCCAGCGTGTAGTTCAACGTGGCCCCTTCCGGCGAGCTGACGATGCCGAACACCACGCCGCGGTCTTCGATGGGCGCCAGTTCGCTTTTGACCACCTTGAACAGGACGCCGCTGCCGGCGGCCACGGCCACGCCGATGACGACGACCAGCCAGCGGTGGCGCAAGGACGCGCCCAGCAGGCGGCGGTAGCCGTTGCTCATGCCGTTCAGCCAGCCTTCGATCAGGTTGTACCAGCGGCTGTGGCTGCTCTGGTGGCGCAGCAGCACCGAACACATCATGGGCGTCAGCGTCAGCGCGACAAAGCCTGACACCAGCACGGCGCCGGCCAGCGCCAGCGCGAATTCGATGAACAGCCGGCCGGTGCGGCCCGTGGCGAACGCCAGCGGCGCGTACACGGTGACAAGCGTCATGGTCATGGCGACCACCGCGAAACCGATTTCCTTCGACCCGCGCAGCGCGGCCTCTTTGCGCGGCATGCCCTCTTCGATGTGGCGGTAGATGTTCTCGAGCACGACGATGGCGTCGTCCACCACCAGGCCGATGGCCAGCACCATCGCCAGCAGGGTCAGCGTGTTGATCGAAAAGCCGAAGAAGTACATCAGCGCGCAGGCGCCCACCAGCGACACCGGAATGGTGACGATAGGGATGATGCTGGCGCGCAGGTTGCGCAGGAAGAAGAAGATCACCAGCACCACCAGGACGATGGCTTCGCCGATGGTGTGGAACACGGAATCGATGGAGCGTTCGATGAACACCGACGAGTCGTAGGCGATGTTCAGCTTCATGCCCGCCGGCAGCGTCTCGTTCAGGCGTTCGACTTCCAGCCGCGCCGCCTTGGACAGTTCCAGCGGGTTGGCGGTGGATTGCCGCGTCACGCCGATGTTGATCGCCGGCTTGCCGTTGAAGCGCGACAGCACGCGGTCGCTGGCCGCGGCGATCTCGACCTTGGACACGTCGCGCAGGCGCACTGGATAGCCCTTCACGTTAGCCACGATCACGTCTTCGAACTGCGCGGGCGTCTGCAGGTCGGTGGACGACACCACCGAAAACTCGCGGGCGCGCGATTCGATGCGGCCGGCCGGGATTTCCACGTTCTGGCTGCGCAAGGCGGCCTCGACGTCCTGCACGGTCAGGCCGTAGGCGGCCAGCTTGTCGCGGTCGACGTAGATGCGCATGGACGGCAGGCGCTCGCCGAAGACGCGGACTTCGGCGGCGCCGGGCAGCACGGACAGCCGCGTCTTGATATAGCGGTTGATATAGTCGGAGGTCTGGATCGCCGAGTACGTGCCGGATTCCACCGCGATATAGATGATGGGCTGGGAGTCGGCCTCGACCTTGCCGATGATGGGCTCGTCGATCTCGTCGGGCAGGAAGCGCCGGGCGCGCGACACCTTGTCGCGCACTTCGGCCGCAGCGGCGTCCGGGTTGCGCGACAGGTTGAACTTGATGTTGATCAGGCTGCGTTCGGAGCGGCTGCGCGACGTCATCACGTCCACGCCCTCGATGCCGGCCAGCTGGTCTTCCAGCGGCTTGGTCACCTGCGACTCGATCACCTCGGGCGAAGCGCCCTTGTAGGTGGTATCCACCGACACGATCGGCTCATCGATCTTGGGATATTCGCGCACGGTCAGGCGCGAATAGGAAATCAAGCCGATCAGCACGATGATCAGCGACAGGACCGATGCGAACACCGGCCGCTTGATGCAGGTTTCCGAGATACGCATAGCGCTATCGCCAAAAAAGAAGAAGGGCCGGCGTCACGAGCCGCCGCCGACGACGTCCACGGTGGCGCCGTCCGTCACGCGCTGCATGCCCGCCACCACCAGCTTGTCGCCGGCCGCCACGCCCGTCAGTATCTCGACGCGGCCTTCGCGGCGTTCGCCGATGGTGACTTCACGGCGTTCCGCGCGGCCGTCCTTGATGCGGTAAACGTACTGCGTTTCGCCCGAGGGAGACAGCGCGGCTTCCGGCGCGACCAGCGCCTTGTCCTGGTTGAACAGCAACTGCACGCGGGCGAACATGCCCGGGCGCAGCACCGCGTCCTTGTTGGCGACGGTGGCGCGCAGCAGGATGGACCGGCCGCCCGCATCGACCAGCGGGCTGACGGCATAGACCAGACCCTGGCGTTCCTGGCCCGGCAGCGCGTCCAGGCGCAGCGTCAGCTGCTGGCCCACGCCGACCTTGCTCAGATACATTTCCGGCACGCGGAAATCCACTTTCAGGGGGTCGATCGCCTCAAGCGGCGCCAGATCCTGCCCCTGGTTCACGTAGTCGCCCACGGACACGCTGCGCAGCCCCACGATGCCGCCGAACGGGGCAGAGATCGTCATCTTGTCCAGCCGCGCCTGCGCCAGCGCCACCGCGGCTTCCTGGACTTTGAGCGTGCTGGCGGATTCGTCGCGGGCCTGCTGGCTGACGAAGCCCTTGCCCTGCAATTCCACGGCGCGGCGGTAGTGGCTTTGCGCCAAGGTCAAGTTGGCGCGGGCCTGCGCCAGTTCGGCGCGCGGCACGGAGTCGTCCAGCCGGATCAACGTCTGGCCGCGCGCGACCGGCTGGCCTTCCTTGAATTCGATCGACTGGATCCGCCCGGCCACTTCGGGCCGCAGCACGACGGATTCGTCGGACCGCAGGCTGCCCACGGCGGACAGGCCCCGCGCGAACGGGATCTCCTGGACGGGCGCCACTTCGACGCGCACGGGACTGGCCGGCGCCACTTGCGGCTTGGTGACGGTCTGGGCGGTCGTTGCGCCGGGCGCGAGCCAACGCGGCACAAAAACGCCCAGTGCGGCCCCCGCGGCCAACCCGGCCGCGACAGCGGCCAGCAGTACAGCTTTTTTCATGCGCGAATGTGGCGGTGGTGGAGCGGCGCGGACCGTTTTCCCCACATGGCCGACGCCGCAGGAACTGGAATGGGGATGGCACTGTAGCACCCGAATTTACATACTGGAACAATCCAGAAGCCGGATGAAAGAACTAAATCCCCCCATCAGGCGGAATTCAGGGTATATCCCGATGTCATCAGCCCCGCTTGGCCGATTCCACACCCATATTGGCCAGCTGGTCGGCCCGTTCGTTGCCGGGGTCGCCGGCGTGCCCGCGGACCCAGCGCCAGGACACCTGGTGGCGCTGGACCTGCTCGTCCAGGGCCTGCCACAGCTCGACGTTCTTGACGGGCTTCTTGTCCGCCGTCATCCAGCCGCGGCGCTTCCAGTTCACCAACCACTCGGTCATGCCTTTCATCACGTACTGCGAGTCCGTGTGGATGGTGACAACACAGGCGCGCTTGAGCGCACGCAGGCCTTCGATGACCGCCAGCAGTTCCATGCGGTTGTTGGTGGTCTGGAGCTCTCCGCCGTGCATGGTTTTCTCGTGGCCGCCCGCGCGCATCAGCACGCCCCAGCCGCCCGGACCCGGATTACCCTTGCAGGCGCCGTCGGTCCACATTTCCACTTTCTGATCGTTCGGTTTGTTGTCCTGCATGGTGCTGCCTGGTAATCCTTGTTCGTGCAAAGTGAATGCGGGTCCGGCCCGCTCAGGAACGGTCGAATCCGTCGTCGGCCTGGCGGTTGACCACCACCGAGGCGGCGCGCGCCCGCTTAGGCTTGGTTTTCCAAGCCGGCCCGATGATACGCATGCCGGCCACGCGCTTGACGGCCGACACCATATAGACCGCCCCGCCCACGCTCCACCAGCGGGCGCCGGCCGACTCCATGAAGCCCCAGCGCTGCAGCCACTTCTCGCTGCGGCAGGCGGGCGCGTAGCAGCCGAACTGGCTGGTCTCGACTTCCAGCGACAGCAGCTTGAACCAGTCTTTCAAACGCGGCAGCGACACCTGGGACGACGGCGGTTGCGGCAGCCAGGGCTCCATGCCGGGCATGCGCGTACGCGCGCCCCACATGCTCCAGGGGTTGAAGCCTGAAATCACGACGCGCCCTTCCGGGACCAGCACGCGCTCGACCTCGCGCAAGACGTTGTGCGGATCCGACGTGCATTCGAAGGCGTGCGGCAGGATCAGCAGGTCGACGCTTTGGGATTCGAACGGCAGCGCTTCGGGTTCGGCCAGCACCACGCGGGACTGCCAGCCGGCGATGCTTTCCGCCGACGGGGTCTCGGTGCCCACATAGCCCTTGAAGGGCATGCGGTTGGCCCGCAGCAGGTTCATATCGGCCAGCCCGACCTGCCAGGCGTAATATCCGAACACGTCCGCGACAGCCGCGTCGAACTGGGCCCGCTCCCAGGCCAGCGCGTACTGCCCCGGCGGCGTCTGGAACCATTCGGCCAGTTCTACAATCGGCGGAGTATCTTCTGCCACGTTATTTTTTCCTTCGAATCTCATGCAAGCCTTGACCGCCCCCGCAGGCGGCCGCGAACGCAATGCCGCGGTCTTGCCTCTACCCGCTTTTACCGACAACTACATCTGGGCCATCGTCCACGGCGACAACGCCGCCGTGGTGGATCCCGGCGAAGCCGGCCCGGTGCTGCGATGGCTTGAGCAGGAAGGCTTGAAGCTGCGCGCCATTCTACTCACGCACCATCACGGCGACCATGTGGGCGGCGTTCTGGAATTGTTACGCATCGGGGACATTACCGTATACGGTCCGGCGCGGGAACAACTGCCGCGCTGCGACGTGCCGCTGGCTGAAGGCGACCGCGTCGTCCTGCCCGAACTGGACCTGGACCTGCGCGTGCTGGACGTGCCGGGCCACACCGCCGGGCACATCGCGTACACCGGCCGCGCGGCAGGAATGGAACCCGTGCTGTTCTGCGGAGACACCCTGTTTGCGGGGGGCTGTGGCAGGCTTTTCGAGGGCACTCCTTCGCAAATGCATGATTCCTTAGGAAAATTTTCTGTTTTACCGCCGGATACACAGGTTTTTTGCGCGCACGAGTACACTCTAGCGAACTTGCGCTGGGCCTTGGCTGTGGAACCCGCCAATCGCACCCTGCAACAGTGGTATCAGCGAGCCCAGCAACTACGAGCAGAAGGTCTTCCCACGCTTCCATCGACGATCAGTCAGGAACGCGCGACGAACCCGTTTTTGCGTACGCAGCAAGTCGACGTCGTTCGTGCCGCAGCCAGCTGGGCCGGACGCAATCAACCTACGCCGGTAGAGGTCTTCGCCTCCCTGCGTGAATGGAAGAACGATTTCAAGTGACCGCCTGATGAATCTATCCCGACTCCTTCTGCCACTCATGCTGGCAGTCCTCGCCGGTTGCGCAGGAACCAAAGCCCCCGACAGCAAGAACCTCACCACCAATTCCCAAGGGCGTTACATCGCGCGGGACACGTCCCGAACGGTTGACTTGACCAACCCGCCGTCAGACGCCTGGGACCGCATCCGCCGCGGTTTCGCCATCCCCAACCTGAACACCGACCTCTCGCAGCAGTGGACCGACTATTACGCGTCCCACCCCGAGGCGGTGCAGCGCATGGCCGAACGCGCGGGCAAGTACCTGTATTTCATCGTCGATGAAATCAACCGCCGCGGCCTGCCGACCGAACTGGCGCTGCTGCCGTTCGTGGAAAGCGCCTACAACCCGACCGCCCTGTCGCGCTCGCAGGCCTCGGGCCTGTGGCAGTTCGTGCCGGCAACCGGCACGCACTTCAACCTGAAGCAGGACTGGTGGCGCGACGAACGCCGCGACCCCATCGCCTCGACCAACGCGGCGCTGGACTACCTGGAAAAGCTGTTCGAGATGCAGGGCGACTGGTATCTGGCGCTGGCCTCCTACAACTGGGGCGAAGGCTCGGTGCAGCGCGCCATGGCCAAGAATGAAGCGGCCGGGCAGAACACCGACTACCTGTCGCTGAACATGCCGGACGAGACCCGCAACTACGTGCCCAAGTTGCAGGCCATCAAGAACATCATCGCGGACCCGCAGCGCTATGCGGTGGCGCTGCCCCCGGTGGGCAACACCCCCTACTTCGTGACGGTCCAGAAGAACAGCGACATCGACCTGGAAATCGCCGCCAAGCTGGCCGAAATGCCGCTGGACGAATTCAAGGCCCTGAACCCGTCGTTCAACCGCCCGGTCATCCGCGGCGACCACGGTCCGACCCTGCTGCTGCCGGCCGACCGCGTCGAGATCTTCAACGCGAACCTGACCAACTACAAGGGCGACCTGAGCGCCTGGAAGGTCTACCACTCGCGCCGCGGCGAATCCTATGCGTCCATCGCCAAGCGTTTCGGCGTGACTGAAGCCAAGCTGCGCGCCACCAACGACATCGGTTCGCGCCAGAAGTCGGCCTCAGGCCAGGCCCTGCTGGTGCCCGGAGACCCCGGTACCGGCGGCGTGCAACTGGCCTCGCTGGCCGCGCCGGTAGGTGCGCTGGACTCGGTCCCGTCCGACAACAAGGCCGCCGCCCCGCGTGGCCGCGCCGCTCCGGCGCCGGCCGCCCGCGTGGCCAGCGCCCGCCCGAACGTGCGCACGCACAAGGTCCGCCAGGGCGACACGCTGTTCTCGCTGGCCAAGCAATACGGCACCTCGGTCGACGCGTTGCGCGCGCTGAACAACCTGAAGGGCAGCGCCCTGAAGGTGGGCACGCCGCTGCGCGTGCCGGGCACCAACGCCCGCGGCTGACCCGCTGCCAGGCCCGACAAAACGGCGCCCCTTCGGGCGCCGTTTTTTTTACACGCCCGCGACACCACCAAAATCCTTAAAATAGGCGGTCTTCAGCAGGTACGAATCAAAGGAAAAAAACATGGGCTTTCTCGCCGGCAAGCGCATTCTCGTCACCGGGGTGCTTTCGAACCGATCCATCGCCTACGGCATTGCGCGCGCCTGTCACCAGCAAGGCGCCGAACTGGCGTTCACCTACGTGGGCGACCGTTTCAAAGACCGCGTGAGCGAATTCGCCGCCGAATTCGGCAGCAAGATCGTGCTGCCTTGCGACGTGGCCGAAGACAGCCAGATCGAAGGCGCCTTCACCGAGCTGGCCCAGCACTGGGACGGCCTGGACGGCCTGGTCCACTCCATCGGCTTCGCCCCCCGCGAAGCGATCGCCGGCAACTTCCTGGATGGTCTGTCGCGCGAGGCTTTCCGCATCGCCCACGACATCTCGGCCTATAGCTTCGCCGCCATGGCCAAGGCCGCGCTGCCGCTGATGGAAGGCCGCAACGGCTCGGTGCTGACCCTGACGTACCTGGGCGCCGAACGCGTCGTGCCCAACTACAACACGATGGGCCTGGCCAAGGCGTCGCTGGAAGCCAGCGTGCGCTACCTGGCCACGGCGCTGGGCCCGCGCGGCATCCGCGCCAACGGCATTTCGGCCGGCCCCATCAAGACCCTGGCCGCCAGCGGCATCAAGGACTTCTCGGCCATCCTGAAGTTCGTGGAAGCCCAGGCCCCGCTGCGCCGCAACGTCACCATCGACGACGTGGGCAACGTGGCCGCGTTCATGCTGTCGGACCTGGCCGCCGGTGTCACCGGCGAAATCACGCATGTGGACGCCGGCTTCTCGACGGTCGTCCCGGGCATGGAAGACTGACCTGCCGAACAGGGCGCAGCAACGGGACGGGACAACGGGGCAAGACAACGCGCCCCGCCCGGCCGGCCATTCAGGCCGGCCGCACCACCAGCGTGGACACCTGCACGTCCACCGCCGTCATCAGCTTGTGGATCGGGCACTTTTCGGCCACCGCCAGCAATTCGTCGATCTGGGCGTCGGACAGTTCGCCGTGCAAGGTCAGCTTGGCCGTCAGCCGGTAGATGCCCTTGCGTTCCTCGCCGGCGTCGCGCACCACCTCCACCCCCACTGATTCCAGCGGAAGCTCCTTGCGCTGCGCGTAGAGCATCAGCGTCATCGCCTTGCAGCCGCCCAGCGCGGTATCGAAATAGTCGTGCGGATCAGGGCCCTCGCCCTGCGGCTGCGGCATCGCCAGCGGCAAGTCGTGGCCTTCGGCCGTGGCAGTGAACTGCAATGCGCCGGGCGCATTCTGTCGGACGCGGATACTCATGGGGCGGATCTCCTGGGAAACGGCGCCCGTCGCGGACGCCCATGCCATCTTGTAGCATCCGCCGCGCTCGCCGTTTACTGACGGAAACCTGAACTTATTGCGGTACGGCCGGTCGGATATTCCTATCCGCCATTCACGACAGACAAAAGGGGGCCGCATGAGCGCCAGACAACTTCTTGATCAATTGCTGCAATCGGGCCAAGGCCTGCTTTCCGACGCCACCAGCCGCGTGCAGGGTGCTACCGGCGGTTCAGCCGGCGGCAAGGGCTCGTTCCTGACCGGATTGGGCGGCGGCGCGCTGGGCGCGGGCGCCCTGGGGCTGCTGATGGGCAGCAAGAAAGCCCGCAAGATCGGCGGCAAGGTCGCCATGTACGGCGGCATGGCTGCGCTGGGCGCGCTGGCCTTCCGTGCCTATGGCGATTGGCAGCGCAACCAGGCGGGCGGCGCGCCGGCCACGCCGCCGCAGACGCTGGACCGCCTGCCCGCCCCCGAGGCCGAGCAGCACAGCACCGCCGTCCTGACCGCCATGATCGGCGCGGCCAAGTCCGACGGCCACATCGGCCCCGAAGAGCGCACCTTGCTGGAAACCGAATTGGCCAAGCTGTCGTCCGACGCCCAGGACCGCCGCTGGCTGGAAACCGAGCTGTCGCGTCCGCTGGACCCGGCCGCCGTGGCGCAATCCGCCAAGACGCCGGAAATGGCCGCCGAAATGTACCTGGCCAGCCTGCTTGTCGTGGACGAGGAAAGCTACATGGAACGCGCGTACCTGGACGAACTGGCGCGCCAGCTCAAGCTGGCCCCCGGTTTGAAGGAGCAGCTGGAGCAGCACGCCAAGGCGGCCGTCGCGTAACCGGAGTTCAGTCGGCCCGCAGCCCGATCGCTTCGGTCAACGCCGTGTAGCGGTCAATGTCGGCATTGATCATCTTCTGGAATTCGCGCGGCGTGCTGCTGGCCGGCGTGAAGCCCTGCTCGCGCAGCGACGCCTGCACGTCGGGACTGCGCACGATCTTCGCCACCGCGGCGTTCAGCTTGTCGACCACCGCCGGCGGCGTGGCGGCCGGCGTCAGCAAGCCGTGCCACTGGTCCAACGCGTAACCCGTGACGCCCTGCTCGGCCACCGTCGGCACGGTCGGCATCAATGGAGAACGCGCCGGCGACGTCACGGCCAAGGCGCGCAGCTTGCCTGCGGCGATCAACGGCGCGGCGCTGGACGCCGTCACGATACCCATGCCCACCTGCCCGGCCGTCACATCGGTCAGGGCCGGCCCGCATCCCTTGTACGGCACGTGCTGCAGCGCCGCCCCGGTCGCACGGGCCAGCATCTCGCCCGCCAGATGCTGTGGCGTGCCGTTGCCGCACGAGGCGAACGGCAGCGGCTTGGCCGCCTGCGCCGCGGCCAGGGCGTCGTCCAGCGTCCGCAGCGGCGACGTCGCCGGCACCACGAAGACGGACGGCACGAACGCCACGTTGATCACCGCCGAGAAGTCCCGCTTGGGCGCGAAGCCCAGGTTGCGGTAGACCCCGGGGTTGATCGCGAACGAACTGTTCACCATCAGCAGCGTGTAGCCGTCGGGCGGCGCTTCGGCGACGATGCGCGCGCCGATGTTGCCGCTGGCACCGGGGCGGTTTTCCACCACCACCGGCTGGCCCAGCTGCGCTTGCAGGCTGGCGCCGATGCGGCGCGCCAGCAGGTCGGTGCCCCCGCCCGGCGGAAACGTCACGACGATGGTGATGGGGTGCGTGGGGTAGGCGGCGTCGCCGGGGGCTTCGCCCGAAGGCGAATTGCCGCAGGCCGCCAGCGACAGCGCCAGCAGCGGGAGGGAAGATCGAAAGAGACGTTTCATGATGCGGGCCGGTAAGCGCCGCGGCGGCGCCTGCCGGCGCGCCGTGTCGTAAGAAGCCGGCCAAGCCGGCGGAAGGACTCAGGCGTCCAGGCCGATATCCAGCACCTTGGCGCTATGCGTCAACCAGCCGACGGCGATCTGGTCGACGCCGGTGGCCGCCACCTCGGCGGCCGTTTCGGGCGTGATGCGGCCCGACGCTTCCGTGATGGCCCGGCCGCGCGCCATGGCGACCGCGCGGCGCAGGTCCTCCAGGCTCATGTTGTCCAGCAGCACCACGTCCACGCCCAGCGACAGCGCCACTTCCAGCTGCGCCAGGGTGTCCACCTCCAGTTCGATCTTGACCATGTGGCCGATGCCGGCGCGCGCGCGCTGCACGGCCGTGGCCACATCACCCGCCAACGCAATGTGGTTGTCCTTGATCAGCACCGCGTCATCCAGGCCGTAGCGGTGATTGCTGCCCCCGCCCACGCGTACCGCGTACTTCTGCACGGCGCGCAGGCCCGGCATGGTCTTGCGCGTGCACGTGACGCGGGCGCCGTAAGCCGAGATGGCGCGGGCGATCGAAGCGGTGGCGGTCGCCACGCCGCTCAGGTGGCACAGGAAGTTCAGCGCCACGCGCTCGGCGGTGAGCATGGCGCGGGCGTTGCCGCGTATCCGGGCGATTTCCGTGCCCGGCCGCAAATCGCTGCCATCGCGCTGCGACACCGCGAACTCGATGGCCGGGTCCATTGCGCGAAACGCCAGGCGCGCCAGGTCCAGTCCGGCCAGCACGCCTTCCTGGCGCGAGACCAGGCGGGTTTCTGCGACCGCGTCCGTCGGCACGATGGCGTCGGTGGTGAGGTCGCCTGCGCGACCCAGGTCTTCCAGCAGGGCCGCGCGCACCAGCGGCTCCAGCATGACGTCCGGCAAGGGGGGGACTGCCAGGCGGGAGGCGGTCACAGGCGCTTCGGCTTTAATGCTCATTTTGAGTATTTGTGAGTTAAAAAAAGGCGCGCAGAGATTGCGCACCATTTATGCTAAAGACGAGCATAAGCCTTGTCAAGCGTCAAAGCGCACGCGACAACGGCAATTTGCTGCCGGCGATCGCGCGCTCCAGCAGCACGTCGCGGCGAAAACGGAACAGCTTGGCCGGCCGGCCGGCGGTGCCTGTCGCCATCTCGCCCGTTTCTTCCACCAGCGCCTGCTGTTCGATCAGGCGCCGAAAATTCTGCTTGTGCAGGCCCCGCCCGGCCAGCGCTTCGACGGCCAGCTGCAACTGCAGCAACGTGAACTGCGCCGGCATCAATTCGAACACCACGGGGCGATACTTGATCTTGGCCCGCAGCCGGGCGATGCCGGTGGCCAGGATGCGGCGATGGTCATGCCGCATCGGCTCGCCCGGCAGCACTGCGCGGCCGGCGCCGCGCCGCGCGGCTTCGGGCACCAGCCCCGCTTCGAACAGCAGCTCGTAGCGTTGCAGCACCATGTCTTCGTTCCAGGCGGCGCCTTCCAGCCCGAAGGTGATCGCCGCGCGCTGATGGCGGCGCGCGCGCACGGCGGCATCGGCGCTGTCTTCGCACCATGTCGCCAATTGCGGCACGATCAGTTCGTCGACCAGCGCCGGCGTGCCCGCGCGGCGGTCTTCCCATGGGAAATAGCGGTACCAGTCCTGCCAGCCCACTTGCGCCACGCCGGTCTCGCCGGCCTCGCGGGTCAGGCCCAGATAGCTGACCGACATGACCCGCGCGCCGGATTCATCGGAGCGGTCGCCATCGGCGAAGGTGTAGAGCTGCTCGACATAGCCCAGCGGATGGTGCGTCTGCGTTTCCACCCAGGCGCGCAGGCCCGCTTGCAGCGACCGGTGGGACAGTTCGAACGGCCCCGCCGGCAAGGCCCGCGCATCGTCCGTCGTCAGCACGCGCGGTTCGCCGTTGGTGACGGCGACAAGCACGGCGACGAGTTCGGCATGGACGGAGCGTTCGACGGATTCGGTCAAGTTGGGCGTAGGGGCAGGAAGAGGAAATGGAAAAGGGGCAAGCCGCATGCGTGGTGGCCGCAAGCGCCGCGAGAACCGAATTATAAGGTTCCGTCCCTGCAACAGCCCCTTGCAAACGTGACAACGCGATCCGCCTCGGCATTCGCCCGAAGGCCTAAGATGAAACCTGCATCCAGGCGCGCCGCCATCCCGGGACGCGCCGCTACAGCGGAGTCACCGACATGTTGAAGCCCGCCCCCGAAACCGTCACCGAAAAGCCGGCCGCCAGCGAGGAAAAACCGCAGGCCACCGATCCCCGCAAAGGCACCGGCATCATGCCCATGCCCGACCAGAGCAATATGGTCGCCGGCATGCCCCGACGCGGACGCGCCATCGAAGAACCAGGCGACCCTGGCATCATCACGCCCGAAGACGACGTGCTGGATACCTCTTACGAGAACCACAAGCGTTGATCGCCTGATGGCCGCGGCCGTCCGCGCCACGGCCGCCCCGTGCCTACGCTTCGCCGCCCTCGTCTAGCGCGGCGAAGCGCTGCTCCAGGACCTCGACAAACGCCTCGGTCACGTCCGACGGGGCGATCTGCGCCGGGCACGCCATGCTGACCTGCACCGGCAAGCGCGGGGTGAACGGCCGGATCGCCAATTGGCTGGCGAACACCCGCGCGATATAGGCGTTGACCACGCCCACGCCGCTGCCCGCCGCGGCCAGCGCGCAAATCGTCGACGAATAGGTGGTTTCGATCTCGCCTTGCGGCTGCACGTCGCGCGCCTGCATGGCGCCGCGCAACTGCTGATGCACGTCGTCGTCGGCGTTCAGCACCAGCAGCCGGCGCGCATTCAGGTCGCCGATATCAACCGCAGCCTGCGCCGCCAGTTCATGGCCGGGCCGCATGACGCATACCGCCGAACTGCGGTGCAGGCAGCGCAGCGACAAATTCGCGTCGTCCAGTTCCGCCGTCGTGATCACGACGTCGTAGGTCCCGTGCAACAGGCCTTCGCGCAGGTACTGGCTGCCGACGGTCTGCATGTTGATGCGCACGTCGGGATAGCGCTGCAGGAACGCCTCCAACGCCTCGGGCATGATGCCCAGCCCCAACGCCGGCGTGCACGCCAGCCGCAGCACGCCCGTGCCGCTGCGGCGCATCGCCGCCACGCGGTCTTCGATCCGCTCCAGACCCGCGAAGTGGCGCTTGACGGTATCGAACAAGTCCTTGGCTTCACGCGTGGGACGCAGGCGCCCCCGCTCCAGATCGAACAGCTTCACGCCGCAGGCCTGCTGGGCCTGCGCCAGCAGCCGGCTGACCGAGGGCTGGGTGGTGCGCAGCATCTGGGCGGCGCCCGTGGTGGTGCCGGCCAGCATCACGGCGCGGAAGGCTTCGATCTGGCGGAAATTAAGGGGCCGGCTCATGGAAAATCCAGGTATAGCAATCTTGCATAGACTATGACTAAAAAAGAATTTTTTCAAATACCTGGGCACTCCTACACTCGGTTTTCCAAGGACGCCATCAGACGCGTCCGCCACGACACCGATCCGATAGGGGAAACACCATGAGTCCAATCCGTCCCTGGCGCCGCGCGCTGCGCGCCATGTGCCTGGCCCTGGCGGGCGCGGCGCTGCCGCTGGCCGCCCACGCGCAAGCCAACTACCCCGACCGCCCGCTGCGCATCGTGGTGCCGTTCACCGCCGGGGGCAGCTCGGACATCCAGGGCCGCCTGCTGGCCGAACATCTGGGCAAGCTGTACGGCCAATCCGTCGTCGTGGAAAACCGCCCCGGCGCCGGCGGCCACATCGGCGGCAAGTACGTCGCGGATTCCGGGCCGGACGGCTACACGCTGCTGCTGGGGTCCATCGGGCTGCACGCCACCTATGGCGTGTACAAGTCGCTGAACTACCGGCCCGCCCAGGACCTGAAAGTGATCACCATCGTGGCCGAGATGCCGCATGTCGTGGTCGCCACGCCCGGTCTGCCGGCCAATACGCTGGCCGAGCTCACCGCGCTGGCCCGCGCCAAGCCCGAAACGATCCACTTCGGGTCGGCCGGCGTCGGCTCGTCCGTGCACATGGTGGGCGAGCTCTACAAGATGGCCGCGCAGGCGCCCATCGTCCATATTCCGTATCGCGGCAGTTCGGCCGCCACCAACGACCTGCTGGGCGGTCAGATCGAACTGCTGTTCGAAAACGTGCCCACCACCATCGGCTACATCCAGGCCAACAAGCTGCGCGCGCTGGCGATCACCGGCGCCACGCGTTCGCCTGCATTGCCCGACGTGCCCACTGCGGCGGAAGCGGGGCTGCCGGGCCTGACCGTCACGTCCTGGACCACGCTGGCCGCCAGCCGCGACGTGCCCGACGCGCTGATCGAAAAGATCAGCGCGGACCTGCGCCGCGTCTATGCCGATCCGGCGTTCCGCGCCGGGCTGGAAAAGCTGGGCATGACGCCCATCGGCAACAGCCCCGCCGACGCCCGCGCATTCGTGGAGCGCGAACGGTCCCGCTGGAACAAGGTCATCGAAACCGAACACATCACCGCCGGCTGACGCCGGGGCGCGGCGGACCGCCGCCGCGCGCCTTTCCACCCCGGGCACCGCCCCTTTCCACGAATCCCATCCATGAACCGCATGACCGCCACGCCCATCCCGTGCCGCCGCCTGGGCGCGCGCCCGCACCACCACTTCTTCGGCTATTACAACAAGACCGCCTGGCATCGCGATGGCCGGTACGTGCTGGGCAACCGCACGCCGGTGATGGATGCGGTGCTCACGCCGGACCTGCATGCCGAAGTGGGCTATTTCGACCGCCAGGACGGCGACCGCTATCACGCCGTGGGCGGCACCACCGCCTGGAACTGGCAGATGGGCTGCCAGCTGCAATGGCTGGATGGCGCCGTGTCGCCGCAGTTGATCTACAACTGCCGCAACGACGACGGCAGCGGGTTCTATCCGGGCTTGCGCTCGGCGGTCCACGACGTCGCCACCGGCGAAACACGCTATCTGCCGCTGCCGATCTACGTCGCCGCCCCGAACAGCCGCTACGCGCTTTGCGTGGACTACCGCAGGCTCTACATCACCCACCAGACCATCGGCTACAGCGACCATGCGCCCGCCGACGTCGCCCAAGCGCCCGCCGACGACGGCATCCACACGCTCGACCTGGCCACCGGCGCGCACCGGCTGCTGGTCAGCTACGCCGACCTGCGCCGCTTCCATCCGCGCGCGTCGATGGACCGCGCCATCCACTGGGTCAGCCACATCGAAGTGAACCCGTCGTCGTCGCGCATCCTGTTCCTGCATCGCTGGACCGAACGCGTGGAAGACGAGACCTGCTTCCTGCACCGCCTGATCACCATGAATGCGGACGGCAGCGACATGCGGCTGCTGGAGTGTTCCGACCATCCCCTGCCACAACTGGCGGACGATTTCGACCCCACCGCCGTCGGCACCTTCGACTACGAGAAATCCGAATATCAGATTTCGCATCCGCTTTGGCGCGATGACCATGCCATCATCGTGTGGGGTCCGCATGCCGGCAGCATCCACTACCACCTGTATGAAGACGCGCCTGGCGGCCGCGTGCAGGTTGTGGGCGAAGGCGTGCTGACCGAAAACGGGCACATGAGCTTTTCGCCCGTGGACCCACGCTGGCTCTTGAGCGACACCTATCCGGATGCCGCCACGCACGAGCGCATCTTGTTCATCTACGACATGCAGACGGGCCAGCGCCACGCGCTGGGCAGCTTCTACGCCGATCCGGGATTGTCGAAGGAGAACCGCTGCGACCTGCATCCGCGCTGGAGCCGCGACGGCATGCAGGTCTGCATCGACTCCGTCCATGAAAGCGAACGGCAGATGTACGTGCTGGACGTCGCGGCGATCGTGCGCGCCTGACGCAGCGCCAGGCGTTGGCTTTCCCGCGTGGTTTTCCCGCGTGGTTTTCCGCGGGCTAGCCTTCCGCCGCGACCTGGCGCAAGGCCTGCTCGAACGTGTCCGGCGGCTGGCCGCCCGACACCAGGTATTCGCCGTTGATGATCACCGACGGCACCGACGTGATGCCGCGCTTGCGCCATGCTTCCTCTTCGGCGCGCACCTCGTCGGCGTAGCGGCCCGATGCCAGCACCTCGCGCGCAGCGGCCTCGTCCAGGCCGGCCTCGCGCACGGCTTCCGCCAGCACGTCGGCGTCGCCGGTGTCGCGGTTCAGGTAGTGATAGGTCTGCAGCAGGCTTTTCTTCAGCGCGATCTGTTGCGCCTGCCCCTGCAGGCCCGCCCAATGGATCAGGCGATGCGCATCGAAGGTATTGAAAGAGCGGTTGTCGTCGTCCATGCGCATCGGCATGCCGACGGCGGCGGCCCGCTCGCTGATGACCTTGCGGTTGGCCTGCACGCGCTCGCGGTCGTACCCGTACTTCGCCATCAGGCGTTCGATGGTGTTCTGCCCGCCGGCGGGCATGTCGGGATTCAATTCGAACGGACGGAAATGCAGCTCGACGTCGGCCGTGCCTTCCAGCCGGCGCATGGCTTCCAGCAACCCGCCCAGGCCCACCGCGCACCACGGGCAGGCGACGTCAGAGACGAAATCGATCGTGATCTTGGCCATGGTTCTCTCCGGAATTAATTGTCGATATCCCAGAGAGTAAATCAAACCTTCTTGCCAGGCTGCTAGCAGGAGCCGCCCATCACCAGCGCGCGGAATTCCTTCATCAGCGGCGACCAGGTCGTCGCACGCCGCGTGATCAACACGATGCTGCGCCGAAACGGCTTGCCCAGCGCGACGGGCAGCACGGCAATGTCCGCGCCCGAGTCCAGCGCACTCTGCGGCAGCACCGCCAACAAATCCGATACGGCCAGCAGCGCCAGCGTGCCCCGGGAAAAGTGCTGCACCTCCAGTGCGGCCGTGGGCAGGTCCAGCCCCGCTTTGGCATACCGCGCGTCGAGCGCCTTGCGCGCAAAGGACGTCGGCTGCGGCAGAATCCAGCGCTGGCCCGCCAGGTCGCGCAGCGCCAACTTGCGCCGGCCCGCCAGCGGGTGCCCTCGGGCGGCCGCCACGCACAACGCATCCTCTTTGATCAGTTCCTGATGCAGCGTCGCCGGGACGTCGGTATAGATGGGCGTCACGGCCAGATCCAGTTTGCCGCTGGCGACCTGGTCGTTGAGGTCGTCGGACAGGCCCTGGGTCAGTTGGACGCGCAACGCCGGGCGCCTCGGCAGCAAGCGCTGCAACGCGAGCGTCACAACACTGTCCACCGTCGCGCCCGTCGCGCCGATGCGCAGCAATCCCGCTTCGCCCACCCGCAATTCCATCGCGTGCCGCACGGCATCGCGATATTCGGCCTGGAGCTTTTCCGCATGCTCCCTGAAGGCCAGCCCGGCCGACGTCAGGCGCAATCCGCGCCCGCCACGATCCAGCAGCGCGAGGCCCGTGTCGGCTTCCAGCCGCTGCAATGACTTGGACAACGCGGGCATGGTCGCGGGCGGCGGCTCCCGGGAAGACCTGCTGGGATTCATCCAGGCGGACAACGCCAAATGGAAGACGTTGCTGGACAGCGGTGCGATCAAGCTCGCAAACTGAACCGCTGCCCAGCACGCGCGTCAGGCGCCTACCGGCTTGCCGTCCTGGCGACGCACCACCACCGTCGCCGAGCGCGCGTCGCCGCCGCCGGCCCGCACCGTGTTCCAGGTCCGGTTGGGATGCTGGATGTTGATGAAGAACGTCGTCAGGTCCGGTGTGTAGGCGATGCCGGTGATCTCGCAGCCCAGCGGCCCCACCAGGAAGCGCTTCGACTCGCCCGTCTCCTGGTCGATGTAGTACATCGAGTTGTTGCCGAAGATGTTGGTGATGTCCGTGCCGGTGCCGGCATCGGTCTGCACCCACAGGCGACCCTTCGGGTCCACGCGGATGCCATCGGGGCTGGAGAACTCGTCGCCCTTGATGTTGCCCGTGATATTCGACGCCGCGCCGTCGGCGGCATCCTGGCCAGCCAAGAGCAGCAGTTCCCATTCGAAGGTCGTGGCCAGCGGCGAGTCGCCGCGCTCTTTCCAGCGCACGATGTGGCCGTGGCGGTTGGTCACGCGCGGATTGGCGGCGCTGGTGCGGCGGCGGCTGCCGTTGTTGGTCAGCGTGCAATAGACCGTCTTGTCCACGCCCACCGTGATCCATTCGGGACGATCCATCAGCGTCGCGCCCGCCACCCGGGCTGCCGCCTTGGTGTTGATCAGCACGTCGGCCTGGCTGTTGAAATCGATCAGCGTGTTGGTCGGAACGTCGGTCGGACGCACCTGCGTGTAATTGCCCGGATCGATGGCGCCCACGATCAGGTTGTTCTTGCCCACCGCCAGCTCGACCCAGTTGCCGCTGCCGTCATCGTTGAAGCGCGCCGCATACAGCGTGCCCTCATCCAGCAGCGTGCTGTTGTTGGCGCGATTGGCCGCATCAAAGGGCTTGCTGGGCACGAACTTGTAGATGCAGCCCGGCGTGCTGTCGTCGCCCATGTAGAACGCAACGCGGTGGTTCTCGTCGGCCATGAACGCCGTGTTCTCGTGATCGAACCGCCCCATCGCCGTGCGCTTGACGGCGGTCGATCCCGGGGTGCTGGGGTCGATCTCGACCACCCAGCCGTAGCCGTTTTCGGGCTGCGTGGGATCCAGATAATTGTCGGTCGTCTCTTCGCAGGTCAGGTAGGTGCCCCACGGCGTATTGCCGCTGGCGCAGTTGTTCAGCGTGCCCACGACGGTCGCGCCCACGATCGAGGCAGCCGGGCCGCTCACGTTGTAGACGGTGTTGCCGGTATAGCGCTTGTTGTAGCGGGAATCGGCCTTGACCGCCCACTTGCCATCCTTGTCGCGCCCGATCTCGACGACCGACACGCCCACGTTCGACAGCCGGGTCTTCACCGCTTCGACGGACACGTCCAGCGTGCTGCTGTCGAGGCTTTCGTGGTTCAGCACCAGCAGGCCGCCCTGGTTGGGGTCCACGCCGTCCAGCGCATAGAAATGCATGCCGTCATGCTGGCCGCCCGCCTGGGTCTCGGTGGCGGGGAAGGACTGCGGCACGCCCAGATAACCCGTCGAACCGATCACGCACTTGTCGCCGGCCGAATACAGCACTTCGGCCACATAGCCTTCGGGAACCGTGACCGTATCGGCGGCAATCTTGTCGCCCAGCGGCTTGAACGTGACGGAATAATCGGGGCCCGGCTCGGGCGTCGGGACAGGCGTCTCGGGCGTGGGCTGTTCCGGCGTCGGCGCCGAATCGTCATCATCGTCATCGCTGCTACAGCCGGCCAATGCCGTCACGCCGAACACCGACAGGACAGACAGCCCGAAACTGTTCTTCAACAACGTCCGGCGGGTGGGATTGGCGGCGATGATCTCGTCGAACATCTGGCCGGGAACAGTCACTTCGCCACGGGCTTCACGGGAAGGCGCACGCAATTTGTCAGTAAGGTAGGACATCTGGGTCTCTTGGTTTGACGGTGGATCTGGCAAGCAATTTGTCAGCTGATTGAAAGTTTGCTGACGAATGGCTGAGAGATTACGAGACCGATGTGACAGACTGGAGACGTTTGGATGAATCATTCCGCGCAGGTTGATGATCGGCCGTTACGCACGGCTCGCCTATCGTCTACTGTGCCTAGGACCTATCCGCTGCTGACCCTTCCATGCCTCTCGCGCGCACCTACTTCATGAACACGTTGAGCGATGACGAACTGCGTTCGTTGCTCGGCAAGCGAGAGGACTTCTTTCTTGAAAACGTCATTGAGATGGCGCGCACCCTGCAACATGCGCAAGCGATGATCGCGGCCGACGGGCTGACCAGCCGATTCGTGCACGAACCCGCCAACCCGTTCGTGAACTTGCACCATGGCGTCATCGGTGCGATCCCGGTCATCGGCCCGTTGTGGCTGTTGGGCTGGGGAGCGATCCGACTCGGCAGGCCGGGTGCTGATGTGACGTTCAAGCAAACAGCCGAGCAATCCGTCAGCGTGATCTTTTCGCGCACATCTCGGCGCGCCGGATCGGCGGACACGGCATAAGGTGGCCATGGCCCATTTACACGACCGCAAACAAAAAGCCCCTGACTTCTTTCGAAGTCAGAGGCTTTCATGCATTCTTGCCGGCCCGAAGGTCACCCATGTTGATGGCCAAGCCCGCTTTGACCATCACTTCTTTTTATTGCAGTCGATCACGCTGGCTTCGGTAATGATGTTCTGGTTGTCGGTGTACAGGGTGATGCTGCAGAAGTAGTCGATCACGGTTCGGTTTTCCTCGTAGCCGGTCTTGCGATAGATCGGTTCACTGCTCACCGGCATCATGCCGCCGACGCCGCCACCGCCAATGCCCACCATGGTCTGCTTCTGGCCGACATACTCGACGCCGGTCTGCACGAAAACCTTCTCTGCCGTGGTGTGGGTCTGCACCCGATTCCACAGGTAGAAGCCCCCGCTGCCATAGGACGAGGGCCCCAGGCCCTGATCGGGCTTGCCAAACAATTTGAACGCGTTCTTGGCGGGCTGGCCTACGAGCTTTTGGGCCGCTACCTGGACGTCATTAGGTTGGGAGGTCGGGGTAGCGCAGGCGCTGAGCGCCAGAACCGTCAGCGCGAAGCATCCGAGCTTGAGTGAAGGCAAGGTACAGACTCCTTGAAAATTGGTTGCGAGACTACCGGCTAATCTAAATGGTGTCAGACTACAAATTACCCCGGATGCGCCCCAAGGTGGGCGCGGCCCGTTTTGCACGACGGCACGACCGCAAACAAAAAGCCCCTGACCTCTTTCGAAGTCAGGGGCTCTTATTCATTCTTGGCGGACAGAGGGGGATTCGAACCCCCGATACGTTGTTCACGTATACACGCTTTCCAGGCGTGCGCCTTCAACCGCTCGGCCACCTGTCCTAATTGCCAACGTCGAAGCGGGTCAGAAACACCGCTACGAAATTTGCGAATCCGCGATTCTAGCAGAATCTGGCCGGCCACCACAAGTCGGCAAAGAAAAAGGGACGCACTAGGCGTCCCCTTCCCTGTACACCGCCTTACGCCGCAGCAGGCGCTTCCTGTTCGCGGTACGAGCTGACCGTGCCGTCCGGCTCGGTCTCTTCCAGCCGGACCTTGAAGCCCCACAGGCGGGCCAGGTGCTTCATCACCTGCTCGGCGTCATCCCCCGCCAGCGGCCGGCCACGGCTCTTCAGATGGCGCAGCACGAGCGACCGGTCTGAATCGCGGTTGAAGCGCACCACCTGAATATCCGGCACCTGGTTGTCGCGGTTGTGCTGCGCGGCCAGCAGGCGGCGGATGTCGCGGTAGCCTTCGTCGTTGTGGATGGCGGCCACTTCCAGCTTCGGATTCGCCTGGTGGTCCGAAAGCGCGAAGAAGCGGAATTCGCGGATCAGGCGCGGCGACAGGTATTGCGAGATGAAGGACTCGTCCTTGAAATTGCGCATCGCGAAGTCCAGCGTCTTGCCCCAGTCGCTGCCGGCAATGTCCGGGAACCACTTGCGGTCCTCGGGCGTGGGCGCCTCGCAGATGCGGCGGATGTCCGACATCATCGCGAAGCCCAGCGCATACGGGTTGATGCCGCCGTACCCGCGCTCGTCGAAGCCGCGCTGGCTGACCACGTTGGTGTGGCTTTGCAGGAACTCCATCATGAAGCCGTCGTCGACCAGGCCTTTCTCGTGCAGGCGGTTCAGGATGGTGTAGTGCCAGAACGTAGCCCAGCCTTCGTTCATGACCTTGGTCTGCGACTGCGGATAGAAGTACTGGGCGACCTTGCGCACGATGCGCACCAGTTCCTTCTGCCATGGCGCGAGCTTGGGCGAGTACTTCTCGATGAAGTACAGCAGGTTCTCTTCGGGCTCGGGCGGGAACACCGAGGCTTCGGCGCGCGCGTCCTTGCCGGCTTCCAGGCGCGGCAAGGTGCGCCACAAATCGTTGTATTGCAGCCGGGCGTGTTCCTGGCGCTCGGCCTGGCGCGCGGCCTCGCCCTTGAACGACATGGGCGTCGGGCGCTTGTAGCGGTCCACACCATGGTGCGACAGCGCATGGCAGGAATCCAGCAGCGCCTCCACCGCGTCGATGCCGTAGCGGTCTTCGCACGACATCACGTACTTGCGCGCGAACACCAGGTAATCCAGCACGCCGTCCGCGTCCGTCCACTGGCGGAACAGGTAGTTGCCCTTGAAGAACGAATTGTGCCCGTAGCAGGCATGCGCAATCACCAGCGCCTGCATCGTCATGGAATTCTCTTCCATGAGGTACGAGATGCAAGGGTTGGAGTTGATCACGATCTCGTACGCCAGCCCCTGCATGCCGCGCCGGTAGTATTGCTCGTTGCGGATGAATTCCTTGCCGTACGACCAGTGCGGATAGCCGATGGGCAGGCCCGCCGACGCATAGGCGTCCAGCATCTGTTCCGAGGTGATCACCTCGATCTGGTTCGGGTAGGTATCCAGCCCGAATTCCGCCGCGACCTTGGAGATCGCTTCGTCATAGGACTGGATCAGTTCGAACGTCCATTCGGAACCTTGGGAGATCGGCCGCGCGCCGCTGGCCGAATCCGGCTCCACGAGAGCACCTACGATGGCATTCATGCGGTTTCCTTCTTGAACAGGTCATGGAACACGGGGAAGATTTCGCCGCGGTCGCAGATGCGCCGCATGACGAAATGCGGCTCCAGCTTCTGTTCATACTCCGCCCACAGGCTGCTCTTGCGAGCCTCTTGCGAGTCGGGGATTTCGATATAGGCGAAATAGCGTGTCGACGGCAGCAGGTGCTCGGCCAGGAAGCGCGCGCTTTTGCCCGCGTCGGCGCCGAACGAATCGCCGTCGCTGGCCTGCGCCGCGTAAACGTTCCAGGCCGCCGGCGGATAGCGCTTTTCAAGGATCTCGCGCATCAGCTCCAGCGCCGACAGCACGATAGTGCCGCCGCTCTTGGGGTCGTAGAAGAACGTCTGCTCGTCCACCTCCTCGGCGTTGTCCGTGTGGCGGATGAAGACCAGGTCCACGTGCTCGTACTTGCGGGACAGGAACAGGTACAGCAGCGTGAAGAAGCGCTTGGCCAGATCCTTCTTGCCTTCGTCCATGGACCCGGACACGTCCATGAGGCAGAACATGACCGCGCGCGCCATGGGAATGGCGACCGACACGCGGTTGCGGTAGCGCAGGTCCAGGTCGTCCAGGAACGGCACGCGGGCAAGACGCTCGCGGCAGTCCTCGACGTCCTGCTCCAGCGTGCGGATCTCGGCGGCGGTCGCACCCGCCGCCAGCGCCTTGGCCAGGGCTTCCTCGGCGTCTTCCAGATCGGCACGCGCCTTCACGTTCAGCGCCACCCGCCGCGCCAAGGACGACTTGAGCGTGCGGCTGATGCTCAACATGCTGGGCGAGCCGGTCGTGGTGTAGCCCGCGCGCTGCCATTTCTTCTGGCTGACTTCGCCCAGCTGGTTGCGCGCCAGGTGCGGCAGTTCCAGATCCTCGAAGAACAGGTTCAGGAATTCGGCCCGCGACAGGCTGAAGGTGAATTGGTCTACCGATTCGCCTTCGCCGGGTTCGGACCCGCCCTCGCCTTGCCCGCCCTGCGGCCGGTCGATGGTGTCGCCCTTGGCGAATTCACGATTGCCAGGGTGCACCATCTCGCGGTCGCCGCCCGATCCGTGCCGGAACGTCGGCTCGGAAATATCCCGGGCGGGCAGATTGATCTCTCCGCCTTGATCCATATCCTGAATCGAGCGGTCACGGATCATCCCGTGAACCGCCTTGCGGATCTGGTCCTTGTAGCGCCGCAAGAAGCGCTCACGGTTGACGGCGCTTTTATTGCGCCCATTAAGACGGCGATCGATCAGTGAATTCATGATTCACCTCACTCAGGAAGACTTCCTCACTCGGAGATACCATTCGCACAGCAGACGGACTTGCTTTTCCGTGTACCCTTTTTCAACCATGCGATCCACGAAACTCTGGTGTTTCGACTTGTCCTCGGCCGAGGCCTTGGCGTTGAACGAAATCACCGGCAGCAGATCTTCCGTGTTCGAGAACATCTTCTTCTCGATCACTTCGCGCAACTTTTCATAGCTGGTCCACGTGGGGTTGCGGCCGTTGTTGTTGGCGCGCGCCCGCAGCACGAAGTTCACGATCTCGTTGCGGAAGTCCTTCGGGTTCGCGATACCCGCCGGCTTTTCGATCTTCTCCAGTTCGTCGTTCAACGCGCTGCGGTCGAAGCTTTCGCCGGTTTCTGGATCGCGGAATTCCTCGTCCTGGATCCAGCAGTCGGCAAACGTGACGTAGCGGTCGAAGATGTTCTGGCCATACTCGGAGTACGACTCCAGGTACGCCGTCTGGATTTCCTTGCCGATGAATTCCGCGTAACGCGGCGCCAGGAAACCCTTGATGAACTCCAGGTAGCGCCGGCGGATTTCCTCGGGGTAGTCCTCGCGGCCGATCCGTTGCTCAAGCACATACATCAGGTGCACCGGGTTGGCCGCCACTTCCGTCTGGTCGTAGTTGAAGACGCTGGACAGGATCTTGTACGCGAAACGCGTGGACACCCCGTTCATGCCTTCGTCCGTGCCGGCGTAGTCCTTGTACTCCTGCAAGGCCTTGGCCTTCGGATCCACGTCCTTCAGGCTTTCGCCGTCGTAGACGCGCAGCTTCGAATAGATGCTGGAGTTCTCGGGTTCCTTCAGACGGGTCAGCACCGAGAACTGCGCCATCATGTCCAGCGTTCCCGGCGCGCACGGGGCGGCCGACAAGGAGCTGTGGTGCAGCAGCTTTTCGTAGATGCGGACCTCTTCCGACACCTGCAGGCAATAAGGCACCTTGACGATATAGATACGGTCGAGGAAGGCCTCGTTGTGCTTGTTGTTGCGGAAGGTCTGCCATTCGGACTCGTTAGAGTGGGCCAGGATCGCGCCGTTGAACGGGATCGCGGAGAAGCCCTCCGTGCCCTTGAAGTTGCCTTCCTGGGTCGCCGTCAGCAGCGGATGCAGCATCTTGATCGGGGCCTTGAACATCTCCACGAATTCAAGCAGCCCCTGGTTGGCCAGGCACAGCCCGCCGGAATAGCTGTAGGCGTCGGGATCGTCCTGCGAATGGCGGTCCAGCTTGCGGATGTCGACCTTGCCGACCAGCGACGAAATGTCCTGGTTGTTCTCGTCGCCCGGTTCGGTCTTGGCGATGGCGACCTGGCGCAACACCGACGGATTCAAGCGCACGACGCGGAATTGCGAGATGTCTCCGTCGAACTCCTTCAGGCGCTTGACGGCCCAGGGCGACATGATGCCGCTCAGGTAGCGCCGCGGAATGCCGTATTCCTTTTCGAGCGTGTCGCCGAAGCGTTCCGGATGGAACAGGCCCAACGGCGTTTCGTTGACGGGCGATCCTTTCAAGGCATAGATGGGATAGCTTTCCATCAAGGCCTTGAGCCGTTCCGCGATGGACGACTTGCCGCCGCCCACCGGCCCCAGCAGATAAAGGATTTGCTTGCGCTCTTCCAGCCCCTGAGCCGCGTGCTTGAAGAACGCGACGATCTGACCGATCACGTCCTCCATGCCGTAGAACTCCTGGAACGCCGGATAGCGCCGGATGGTCCGGTTGGAAAACAAACGGGAAAGACGTGGGTCGTTCCGCGTATCCACGACTTCGGGTTCGCCGATCGCCGCCAGCATGCGCTCAGCGGGGCTGGCGTACGCCATGGGATCGCGTTTAGCGAGGTTCAGATACTCCTCAAGAGAGAGCTCTGATTCCTGCTCTTTTGCATACTGCGACTTGAAGCCTTCGACGATGTTTTGCACGGAAACCTCCTACAACACGCGAAAAATTCAGCACGTCCCTACGTGTCCCCATTGTGCCTCAGTGCCCGCGCTTTACTAGACAATCCAGCGATAAGCATTGTCGGCCTGGTCTTATGTTGCTTTCGCCACACATCAACCATGAAGCACGATCGGGGCCCTTTCCATTTAGGCCGCATCCCGCGGATACAAGTTCCGTCAGGGAATGCAACTTACGTGAAGAAGTTATCGGACACGCCTTCAGCATATTGCTATGGCAGGCGCGCATGGTGCGGCCGCACATGAAATGGTCAGCAATCATTTGAAGGGATGAACGATATCCCGGTGGATTCTTATGATTCGGGCGTAAACCCGATGCGCCCGCTATGCGATGGCAGCGGACGGTCTGAACAGCGCCATTGGCGTCCTTGTTCAGCAGCGTGCCGGTCCGGTCGTGAAAAGCGCCGATATCGCGGCACGGGAATCCGTGGTGACGTGGGCGCGTAGCACTGTTCGGTGAAGGCCGTTAGCACGTAGCGCCAAGTCATGTGCCTATGCTAAAGCCAATTGACCGTTTTGTGGCAATTCATTTGACGCATCGGCCAAAATAGTGATGAGGGTTTTCGCCATGAAAAAGCGCGTGTGCGAATCGCTCGCAAACTTGATGCGATCGCTGCGCGGCATCGCTACGAAAGGCATTTCGCGCGGTTTCAACCGCACAATTAGCAGCCGAGCATGGCGAGTGCTAGTACCCATGGCGTAAACGCGGATACTTCCTGCAAGCGTTGCCGACGGCAAGAAACCCAGCGCCGCCTTCAACGATAGAATCACGCATCCCAACGCGCTCCGCGTGTTTTCGAACACGCGATTTTTCCGACATTACGTCATGTTGCTCCGCTTGCGGCAACCCTTTGGCCTGATCTTGAACCCTGCGAAAGCCGTGATTCGACGCAGAACCGCCGCCGGTTTTTCGGCCTTGCTGCTGATGCTGAGCGCTTGCGGAAAACCCGCGCCGGACCTGCCCAATGACGCCTATGTCTGGCAGCGCCGATGGACACCGGCCGTACAGGAAGCCCTTTCCGCAAGCGCCGACGCCGTTCGCGCCTGGCGCGTGCTGATCGCCGAAATGAGCGCGGACGGCCGATGGTTCGACGCCGCGCCCGACCTGGCGGCGCTGGTCGCGGCCCGGCGCCCGGTCATCATGGTGTGGCGGCTGGATGGCCGCGTCGATGCGCTGAACGTGGAGGACACCGCCGCGCGGATCGCAACGGCCAGCCACGCCTGGCGCGCGGCCGGCATCACGCCGGCCGGCGTTGAAATCGACTACGACTGCGCCACGTCGAAACTGCCCGCCTACCGCAAATTCCTGACCGCGTTGAAAAGCCGTATGGGGTCCGACAGCGCCTTGTCGATCACCGCCCTGCCCACCTGGCTGAACAGCCCCGAGCTCGACGCGCTGCTCAACGTGCCCGACGAAGCCGTGCTGCAAGTGCATGCGGTGCTGAATCCCACGCAAGGGCTGTTCGACGGCAAACGCGCGCAATCCTGGCTGGACGCCTTTGCGGAACACACGCGCAAGCCCTGGCGCGTCGCACTGCCCGCCTACGGCAGCCGGGTGGCCTGGGATGACGAGGGGCGCGTGGCCGCCATTGAAAGCGAACAGCCCGCGCTGCGGCCAGGCGGCCGCGCCAGCGAGCTTGTTGTCGCGCCCGTCGCCATGGCGGCCTTTGTCGACCAGATCCATCAATCCCGGCCGCGCGGTCTGGCCGGCATCGTCTGGTTCCGGCTGCCGACCGCGCGCGACGAACGCGCCTGGAGTCTGGCGACATGGCGCGCGGTGCTGACGCGGCAACCGTTGCAACCGGCGCTGCGGGTCGACGCGCAAGCGGTTGCGGAAGGCGGCTCGCAGGATCTGGTGCTGTCCAATACCGGCAACGCCGATGGCGCATTGCCGTTCATCGTCCGCTGGAACGGCGCTTGCCGCGGCGCGGACGGCATCAACGGCTACACCCTGGAACGCGACGATGCGGGACAATACCTGCGCCGCGCACAAGACGGCCTGCTGCGCGTCGGCAGCCAACGCCAAATCGGCTGGATACGCTGTGACACCCCACCCACGACCTTCCATGTACAACCGTAGATCGATCATCCGGCTGACGCTGCTGGCCTGCGCCATCGGTGCAGGCATTGCCGTAGCCTGCGGACCGGACTTCCCGCCGCAGTTGCTGGACGACCGCGCCGGCGCGTTGAAAAGCACGCCGGCGAACTCCTTCAACTTCGAGGCGTCGCGGCTGGTGGTGCCGGCCGATGCGCTGCGCGCCCAGGAATCCGGCGTGCTGCCCGATGGCAGCTACCCGCAAGACGCCATTCCCGAAGATTTCGATCCGACGCTCAACGCGGCGCAACGCGCCGTGGCCCACGCGATGCGGGCGCTGCCGGACGGCGATCAAGCGTATGCGGCGGGCAGCGCCCTGCCCGAAGCCCTGCGGCTCTACACCGCGGCGGCGGTGGACATCCGATCGGCCGCGCATGGCGATTCCGACGCGGCGCTGGCGCGTGCCCGCGCGCGCTTGCTGGATATCCTGGCGCTACCAGGGCGCGAAGGATCGGCGCGCAGCGTCTGGGCCGCTTATATGCTGGCTGAAATCGGGCTGGCTGAAATCGACGCGAACGAAACCGGGGACACGGCAGGCATGACCGTGGGCGACGCGTCCGCCGCGTATGCCCGCGTCCGCCGGCTGGCGCAAGACGGTGCGCCGGATCCTTTGGGCCTGGCGGTCGCCAGCTACGGGCAAGAAGCCCGACTGCTGCTCATTGGCACCCATGGGTCCTGCGCCGCCGAGGATTTCCTTGCCGCGACGGCCTGCCCCGACACCATTCCCGCCCGCGCATTGAAACAGGCGATCCGCCTGTACGCCGAGCAGGCGGCGCGCGGTTCGCGCAGCGGCCAGTCGTCCTTGAGGCTGATCGCGGATTGGGCGCTGGGCACGCCCTCGCGCGCGCGCCAGCTGATCGACGACCCGGTCGCGCAGCGGCTGCTGGTGGCCTACGCGCTGGCAAGAGTGGGCGATATCGTGGACGGCAACCCGGAGAGCGCGTTCGACATGTTCGCCACGTTCGATCAAACCGGGCAACGCGGCTACGCCGATGCCGGCACGGGCGCGCGCAACGTCACGCCCAACCCGGCGCTGCAAGCGCTGGCGACGGCGCTGGCCAAGCAGGATGTGAGCCGCATCGAGGATGCGGACCGGGTGGCCGCGCTGGCCTACCGCGTCGGCCGCTATGACCTGGCGCAAGGCCTGGCCGGCCGGCTGGACACGCCGCTTGCCTGGTGGGTCCGCGCCAAACTCGCGATCCGCCAGGGCGACATGCCCGCCGCCGCCCAAGCGTATGCGCGCGCCGCCAGCGCCTTCCCGACGGCCGCGGGCCTGGAAGCCCCAGGCGTGGCCCGCCTGAAGGCCGAGCAAGGCGTGCTGGCGCTGTCCCGCGGCCAATATGTGGAGGCGCTGGACATGCTGCTGCACGCATCGCTTCCCGATGCCGGCAACGGCGTGCAGGAGGAAGGCTGGCCTCTTTCCCCCTACTGGAACGACGCGGCCTATGTGGCGGAACGCGTCTTGACGGCGGACGAACTCAAGGCCTACGTGGACCAGCAGGTGCCGGCATCCGCCGTGCTACCTGCGCCGGCCGGCTTTGCGCAGTTCGACTATCAGCCCTTCTACGACTGGATGGTGAAGCATCCGATTCCCGATGGCGACCGCTTGCGCACCCTGTTGGCCCGCCGCCTGATGCGCGAAGGCCGCATTGACCAGGCCTTGGCCTACTTCCCTCAAGACGACGACGCCCGCTTCGCCACCATGGCATATGACGACGGTTCATGGCGCGTCACGCCATCCCGCAGCCATCGGCATGCCGTCGAATACACCGCGGCCCTGCAACAGGCCGGCAGCGCCTGGGGCCGCACGGCGCGGGCCGAAGCCTGGTTCAAGGCCGCGCAATTGGCCCGCCGCAATGGCCTGGAAATCATGGGCTACGAGCAAGATCCGGACTTTGCGGTGTACGACGGCAATTACACCTACGGCGCGGGCCGCAGCCCGGAACCGTGGCGGCAGGGCACGGACGGCAGCGATCCGCTCCCCCAGGACACGCCGGCGCAGCGGGCCGACGCGGCCCTGCCTGGGCCGCTGGTGACGCCCGACGAACGGTTGCGCTTCGCCGCCAGCGAGGCGAAACCCTATGCGCGCTTCCACTACCGGCAGGTGGCGGCCGACCACACGCTGGAATCGGCGGCGCTGCTGCCGAACCGGTCGCAAGCGTTCGCGGCCGTGCTGTGCCAAGGCGCGCGCTACATCATCGACGATTCGCCCGAACGGGCCCAGGCGCTGTATCAACGCTATATAGCGCAAGGCGCCCAGGTGCCGTTCAGCGCCACATTCGGGCGCGAATGCCCGCCGCCCGACTTCCAGGCGGCGGCCTGGTTCCACTACACCCAGGCCTGGAAGGCATGGGAGCGCTTGCGCCGGGACCACGGCGGCCTGCTGCTGGCGGCGGGGCTGCTGATGCTTTTAGCGGGCGGCGCCTGCGTTTTCGCGTGGCGCCACAGCTCGGCGCCACGCCAGCCGAAGGCAAACGGGCGGGGCTAGGACGGCGGGTGCGGGACCCGTGGACTTACGCCTGCGCCGGCAAGGCCACGCGTTGCGCCAATTGCCGCCAGGTGCCGGGCACCCTGGCGCGCAAGCGCATGTCAGCGCCCAAGCGCGCGGCATCGATGAATTCGTAGCGCTGGGCGGCATCCAGGTGTTCAAGCATGGGCAGGCGCACCATGCCCGCCGCATCGCCCAGCAGCACCGGCGCCAGATACAGCAGCAGTTCGTCCACGCAGCCTGCGGCGACCAGCGCGCCGGACAGGCCCGCCCCCGCCTCGACGTGGACCTCGTTGAATTGCTCCTGGGCAAACCAGCGCATCATGGCCGGCAGGTCCACCCGTCCGGGCGCTTGGCCCGGCAGCGCCACCACGCGCGCATTCTTGTCCGCCAGGCGCGCGGCCTTATCGGCATCTTCGCGGGCGGTGAAGATGATTACCTCAGCGCCATCGAACAAGCGGGCGTCCTCCGAAATCTCGAAACGGCCATCCACCACCGCCTTGCGCGGCTGGCGCGGCGTCGGCACGCCGCGCACGTTGAGTTGCGGGTCGTCCTTCAGCACGGTGCCCATGCCGGTCAGCACCACGCAACTGCGCGCGCGCCAATGGTGGCCGTCGGCACGCGCCTCGGCGCCGGTGATCCATTGCGACATGCCGTTATGCAGCGCGCTGCGGCCGTCCAGCGACGCGGCCATCTTCATCCACACCCAAGGCAGCCCCCGGCTCATGCGCGAGATGAAGCCCGCATTGACTGCCAGCGCTTCCTCGGCGCACACGCCGACCGTGACCTCGATGCCGGCCGCGCGCAAGCGCGCCAAGCCCTGGCCGTTGACCAGCGGGTTCGGGTCGCCGATGGCCACGACCACCCGTGCGGGCTTGGCGGCCAGGACGGCGTCCACGCAAGGCGGCGTGCGGCCGAAATGGCTGCAAGGTTCCAGCGTGACGTACATCGTCGCGCCTTCAACGGGTGCCTGGCGGGCCTGGGCGTCGCGCAACGCGCGGATCTCGGCATGCGGGCCGCCGGGCGGCTGGGTCGCGCCTTCGCCCAGCACGCGCCCGTCGCGCACGATGACGCATCCGACCCTTGGGTTGGGCGCCGTCGTGAACAGCACGCTCTCTGCCAGCGTCAGGGCGCGTCGCATCCAGAAGATATCGTCGGGGAGGCTTTCGGTCGTCATGGCAGGAATTGTATGTCCGGCGAAGCGCCGCGGGGCGCGACCCGCCACTGCCAGGAGGGGTATGCTCACAGTATGTCCGTTTTGGGCCGCTCGGCGTCTTGCGACGATCTCGCGCAGGGACGGAATCCGCATCAGAATGGCGCCGTACCCCCTGAAACCCTTGGCCTGGAGCCCGGAACATGAAACAAGCACTGATCGTCATCGACGTCCAAGAGTCTTTCCGGCACCGTCCGTTTTGGGATGAAACCGAGTATCCGGCCTTCCTGGCGCAGATCCAGGGCCTGATCGACTCGGCGTCGGCTCAGGGCATTCCCGTGCTGCAGGTGTTCCACGTCAGCAAATCCACCGACCCCGCCAATCCGTTCTCGCTGGCTTCCGGCCACGTCAAGACGCTGCCGGAATTGCGCATTGCGCCCACCGCCGTCTTCCACAAGACGGTGCATTCGTCGCTGTACGCCGAAAGCGCGGATGGCCGCTCGCTGCATGACTGGCTGTGGGAAAACGGCATCGAAGGCATCATCGTCAGCGGCATCCGAACCGAACAATGCTGCGAAACCACATCGCGCCACGCCAGCGACGCGGGCTTCAAGGTGGTCTTTCCGACCGACGCCACGCTGACCTTCGCCATGCAAAGCCCGTCCGGCAAGCACTACACGCCGGCCGAAATCCGCGACCACACCGAACTGGTGCTGCAAGGCCGTTTTGCCCGCGTCACCCGCGCCGCCGACGCGCTGGCGGCCTGACCCGGACCCGGACCGGAACCAGGAGGGCGCCATGATTCCCGTGTACTTCGTGCTGTCGCGGGGCATCGTCCTGCTGGACCTGGCGGGTCCGGCAGAAGCCTTCCGCGTGGCCAACAAGCTCTGCCCCGGCACGTTCGAGCAGCATTTCTGCGGCCCGTCCGAGGCCGTGGAAAGCGGTATCGCCGGACTGCACCTGGCCCGCATCCAGCCGCTGCCGGCTGCTTTGCCCGCCCAGGCGCTGGTCATCGTTTCCGGCGTGGTGGGCCAGCCCACGCGCCTGGAAGGCCACGACGCCCATGCCATCATCGACTGGCTGGCCGTGCGGCATCCGGCGGACGGCTTCACGCTGATGACCGTGTGCGCCGGCGCGCTGTTCGCCGCGTCGGCCGGATTGACGCGGCACCGCGACTGCACCACGCACCACTCGTGCGTCGCGCAATTGGCGGACATCGACCCGACCGCGCGCGTGCATGACAACCGGATCTTCGTCGAGGATGGCAACCTGGTCAGCAGCGCCGGCATCACGGCGGGCATCGACCTGGCGCTGCACATGGTGTCGCGCCATTGCGGACCGCGGGTCGCCAGCGAGGTGGCGCGCGACATGGTCGTCTATCAGCGCCGTGCCGGCACGGATTCCACGCTGTCGCCCTGGCTCGAGCACCGCAGCCATATGCATCCGGGCGTACACCGGGTGCAGGACGCCGTCGTGCGCAATCCGGCCGCGCCGTGGTCGGCGCAGTCGCTGGCGGACCAGGCGCACACCAGCGCGCGCCACTTGACGCGCCTGTTCCACGAACACGCTGGCTGCACCCCGATGGACTACCTGTATCAGATACGCGTCGCGCTGGCGCGCGACCTGCTGCGCGACACCCGGCTGGACCTGGAGCGCGTGGCGGAAAAATCCGGGTTCGGCTCGGCGCAGCACATGCGCCGCGTCTGGCGCAAGTTCCAGCCTCAGACGCCCAGCCTGGCGCGCTCGTCGCCCGCCATGCAATGACGGCGCCGAAGCGCCGTCACCCTGCCTGTCTTGCCAAACCCGGCCGGCGCTATTCCTTGCGCAGCTTGCCGGGCAGCAAGGGCCCTTGCATTTCGCGGATGGCCTCGACGAATTCGCCGATGTCCTCGAAGCTCTTGTAGACCGACGCAAAGCGCACGTAGGCCACCTTGTCCAGCTTGCGCAGCTCGGTCATGACCAGTTCGCCGATGTGTTCGGTGGGCACTTCGCGCAGCCCGCTTGCCAGCAACTGCTCTTCGATGCGCGCCACGGCGGCGTCCACGTCCTCGGTGCTGACGGGCCGCTTGCGCAGCGCCAGGCTCAGGCTGGCCCGCAGCTTGGCGGGGTCGTACTCGCTGCGGCTGCCGTTGCGCTTCACGACGGAAGGCAAGGCAAGCTCCACCCGCTCGTAAGTGGTGAACCGCTTGTCACAGGACAGGCAGCGGCGGCGGCGGCGGATGGCGTCGCCCTCTTCCGAGACCCGGCTGTCTACGACCTGTGTTTCGGCATTGCCGCAAAATGGACACCGCATGTGTGTTCCCTAAAGGCCCGGATAGCAATAATTGAGCATATTGTAACGATGCGCCCCGCGGGAAGCGCCAATACGGCTTATTCGTCCCCGATTCATGGACAGGCCCGGTCGAGGATAGCGCCTGCCGCCCGGAAAGCAAAGGGACGGCGCCTGGCGGGGCCGTCCCTTTGGTCTGGCCCCTACGGCGGATAGCCTCGGGGCCGGGGGGATGCTGCGTTACAGCTTGCCGTAGACCGGCAGGCGCGAGGTCAGTTCGTTGACACGGGCGCGCACGGCGGCGATGTTGGCTTCGTCACGCGGATTGTCCAGCACATCGGCGATCAGGTTGGCGGTCAGCTCGGCGTCGGCTTCCGTGAAACCGCGGGTGGTCATGGCCGGCGTGCCCAAGCGGATGCCGCTGGTCACGAAAGGCTTTTCCGGGTCGTTCGGGATAGCGTTCTTGTTGACCGTGATGTGGGCCTGGCCCAGCACGGCTTCCGCTTCCTTGCCCGTGATGCCCTTGGCGCGCAGGTCCACCAGCATGACGTGGCTTTCGGTACGGCCGGACACGATGCGCAGGCCACGCTTGACCAGCGTGTCGGCCAGCACCTTGGCGTTCTTGACCACTTGCTGCGCGTAGTCCTTGAAGCCGGGTTCCAGGGCTTCCTTGAACGCCACGGCCTTGCCGGCGATGACGTGCATCAGCGGACCGCCCTGGATGCCGGGGAAGATCGCCGAGTTGATGATCTTCTCGAATTCGGCCTTCATCATGATCACGCCGCCGCGCGGGCCGCGCAACGACTTGTGCGTCGTCGACGTGACGAAGTCGGCGTGCGGGACCGGGTTGGGGTAGGCGCCGCCAGCGACCAGGCCGGCGTAGTGGGCGATGTCGACCATGAACAGCGCGCCGTTTTCACGGGCGATGCGGGCCATGCGCTCGAAATCGATGTGCAGGGCGTAGGCCGAGGCGCCAGCGACGATCAGCTTGGGCTTGTGTTCTTTTGCCAGCTGTTCGACTTGCGCGTAGTTCAGGACTTCGTTTTCGTCCAGTCCGTACGAGATGAAGTTGTACAGCTTGCCCGAAGCGTTGACCGACGCGCCGTGCGTCAGGTGGCCACCTTCGGCCAGGCTCATGCCCAGCACGGTGTCGCCCGGCTTCAGCACGGCCATGTACACGCCCTGGTTCGCCTGCGAACCCGAGTTGGGCTGCACGTTGGCGGCTTCGGCGCCGAAAATCTGCTTCAGGCGGTCGATGGCCAGTTGCTCGACCACGTCCACGTACTCGCAACCGCCGTAGTAGCGCTTGCCCGGATAGCCTTCGGCGTACTTGTTCGTGAGCTGCGTGCCCTGGGCTTCCATGACGGCCGGGCTGGCGTAGTTCTCCGAAGCGATCAGCTCGATGTGCTGCTCTTGGCGAACGTCTTCCTTCTGGATGGCGGCCCAAACGTCCGGGTCAGCCTTGGACAAGGTGAGGTTGCGGTCAAACATGACGGGGGATTCCTGAGGCGGTAAGAGAGGAGAAAGCCGTGTCGGGTGGGAAAACCCGAAGAATGGACGATAGTTTACCGCGTCAGGCGGCTTCAATTGCCGCCAAAATGCGCCGAAGCCGGGCAAAATACCTGCGATGGGCGCGAAAACCACGCCAACGCGCCGCGCCCGGAAACCGCTCTCAATCCGACTTGAGAAACTTTCATGCAAACCGCCACCCTCATCACCTACTCGCTAGTAGCTGCCGCCAGCGTCATCAGCCCGGGCCCCGCCACCATGCTTGCCATCCGCAACGGCGCGGCGGGCGGCGTGCGCGCGGTCGTGCCGTCCACGCTGGGCAATGTCACCGGATTGTTCCTGCTGTCCGCCGCCGCGATGCTGGGGTTGGGCGTGGTGCTGCAATCCTCCGCCCTGCTGTTCATGGCGCTGAAGATCGCCGGCGCCGCCTACCTGATCTACGTCGGCCTGCGCCACCTGCTGGGCCGGGCCCACATCGCGCCGCCGGAAGACGCCGCCATCGGCGCCCCGCCGCGCCGCCCCGGCCGCCTGTACCTGGAAGCCACGTTCGTAGCCGCCATGAATCCCAAGCCCATCCTGTTCTTCACGGCGCTGTTCCCGCAATTCCTGAATGCGCACGAGCCGCTGCTGCCGCAGTTCTTCATCCTGACCGGCATCTTCATGGCGATGTCGCTGGTCTCGCTGCTGGCCTACGGCGCGCTGGCACGCCGCGCCCGCCGCCTGCTGCGCCAGCCGCGCATCGTGGTCTGGCTGAACCGCCTGGTGGGCTCGATCTTCGTCGCCTTCGGCCTGGCGCTGCTGCGCCTGAAGCGCTCGGCCGCCTGACGGACGGTGCCGGGGGGGGCTACAAAAAAAGGGCCGCGATTGCGGCCCTTTATCCGTGCACCAGAGGCTGTCGTTATGCCTCGGTGGCTCCGATCTGCTTGGGTGCCAGCTTCGGATTGAGCGTGTAGGTGCCCGTGACCGACGCCTGGGCCAGCACATGCTTTTGCATGGCGCGCAGCGCGTCCTCGCCGGTGAAGGAGCCGTTCAGGTTCAGGCTGTGCACGTCCAGCGCATACAGCGTGAAGACGTAGCGGTGCACGATCGAATCGTTCCAGGGCGGGCACGGGCCGTCGTAGCCGAAGTAGTCGCCGCTCATGTCGTGGTCATTGGCGAACCACGAGGAATACGAGTTGATGCCCTGGCGCGCGTCCATCGGCGCCAGCGGACCGCCCTTTCCGCGCGGCGTGATGCCGTTGGAAAAAGCGCCTTCGTCGATTTCACGCATGTCGGCGGCAAGATCAACCAGCACCCAGTGGAAGAAATCCACGCGGGGCAGGTCGGCCGGGACTTCGCGGCCTTCCTGGTTGACGTCGTCGGGCCGCGAGGGCACATCGGGGTCATGGCAGATCAACGCAAACGACTGCGTTCCCGGCGGGACGTCGTCCCACGAAAACTGCGGGTTGTAGTTGTCTGCCAGCGCGACGTGCGATTGCGCATCGATCTTGCCGAAGGCGTAGCGTTCGGGAATCGACTCGTGATCGGAAAAAGACAAACTCGAAAGTTTCATGTCGTGCTCCTTGAAGTGCCGCAAAGGCGTCCCGCCCCTGCCTGTACCCTCAGCGTATCAAAACTTCGCAATTATGGGTTCAAGTTAACACGCGCGAACTTGCGCTTGCCCACCTGGACGACGTAAGTCCCCGCGGGCAATTGCAACGATTTATCTTCAACCCGATCGCCGTTGACCCGTACGCCGCCTTGCTCCACATTGCGCTGCGCCTCGGACCCCGATGCGACCAGGCCCGCTTCGCGCAGCAGCTTCAGGATGCCCACCGGCGCGCCGCCGATATTCACTTCGGGCATGTCTTCCGGAATGGCGCCGTCGCGAAAGCGCGCCTCGAAGGACGCCAGCGCCTCCTCGGCCGCCCGGGCGGAGTGGAAGCGCGTGATGATTTCCTGAGCCAGCATCACTTTGGCATCACGCGGGTTGCGGCCGCCATCGGTCTCTTGCTTGAGGGCCGCGATGTCTTCCAGCGAACGGAACGACAGCAGCTCGAAGTAACGCCACATCAGCGTGTCGGAAATCGACATGAGCTTGCCGAACATCGAATCGGGCGACTCCGAAATACCGATGTAGTTGCCCTTGGACTTGGACATCTTCTCTACGCCGTCCGTACCCACCAGCAGCGGCATCGTCAGGATGCACTGGGGCTCCTGGCCGTATTCCTTTTGCAGCTCGCGCCCGACCAGCAGGTTGAACTTCTGATCGGTGCCCCCCAGCTCCAGATCGGACTTCAGCGCCACCGAGTCATAGCCCTGCATCAGCGGGTACAGGAATTCGTGCACCGAAATCGGGATGCCGCCCTTGAAGCGCTTGGTGAAGTCCTCGCGCTCCATCATGCGGGCGACCGTGTAGCGGGACGCCAGCTGGATCATGCCGCGGGCGCCCAGCGGATCGCACCACTCGGAGTTGTAACGGATCTCGGTACGGGCCGGATCCAGCACCAGGCTGGCCTGCGCGTAGTAGGTCTTGGCGTTGGACTCGATCTGCTCGCGCGTCAGCGGCGGGCGGGTGCTGTTGCGGCCGCTGGGATCGCCGATCGTGGAGGTGAAATCGCCGATCAGGAAGATGACGTTGTGGCCCAGGTCCTGCAGCTGGCGCATCTTGTTCAGCACCACGGTGTGGCCCAGATGGATGTCCGGCGCAGTGGGATCCAGGCCCAGCTTGATGCGCAGGGGCACGCCGGTCGCGCGGCTCTTGGCCAGCTTGCGGGCGAACTCGGACTCGACCAGCAGCTCGTCGCAGCCGCGCTTGGCTATACGCAGATCGGCTTCGACTTCGGGAGTGATAGGGGCTTCTGAGGATGACATGGCAGGGGGACCAACGCGGCTTCAGCCGACAAAAAGGTGTAAAAAGTGACGAAAACTATCGAAAATTCTAGCCGAATCAGCTAGGATACCGCCCAATCATACGCAACTGCTATCTATACGCAGTCCGCAGTTGCGGTTCGGCCTACCACCCGTTGTTCACAAGATGCGCCCCGCGTCAGCAGCCCCTGCCCCCGATTTCGCGGCGCGCAAGGGCCGTTCGTGTTACGCACCCTGCGAGCTCATGCCACCTGAGAGGGTATCTTCACGATGAATCGTGGCCTCCACGAACTGGCGAGTAGCATCAAGCGCAAAGTTGCTGCCCTGTTTGCGCCTGTTGAGCCCAAGCCCCATCGCTCGGGACTTTTCCGTCGCACTCTTCTCGTCTCCGCTATCGGTCTGTTTGCTGGCGCCGCCGCCCTCGGCATGGTGCAGCAACCCGACCGCACCGAACTCCCCCCGTCCCGCATCATCCAGAGCGTTCTGCCGCTGACCGCCGAGCAAGTCGAAGTCAGCAGCCCCAGCGCCGCGCCGTACATCAGCGAAACCCGCATCCGTGCCGGCGACACGCTGGCGGCCGTGCTGCAACGCCTGGAACTTGACGCCCCGAATCTGCAGACCTTCCTGACGCACGACGCCAGCGCCCGCAGCATTTACAAGCTGTACCCCGGCCGTTCCGTCCAGGCTGCGACCGACGATCAGGGCAACCTGATCTGGCTGCGCTACATCCACACCCCCGGCAACGAGACCGACGGCCAGGTCGTGACGCGCATGCTGCACGTCGCGCCGTCCGGCGACAGCTACAAGGCCGAGGAAGTCACCGAAAGCACCGACCGCCAGACCCGCGTCGCCGTGGGCACGATCAAGTCGTCGCTGTTCGGCGCCACGGACTCCGCCGGCATCCCGGATTCGGTCACCATGCAGATGGCCGACATCCTCAGCGCCAAGATCGACTTCCTGCGCGACTTGCGCCAGGGCGACCAGTTCCGCGTGGTCTACGAAGTGCGTTCGCACGACGGCCGCTACGCCGGCGCCGGCCGCGTGCTGGCCCTGGAATTCATCAACGGCGGCAAGACCTACAGCGCCGTCTGGTTCAGCCCCGACGAAAAGAGCGGCTCTTACTACGACTTCGACGGCACCAGCCTGCGCGGCGCGTTCCTGCGCACCGCCCTGAAGTTCAGCCGCATCAGCTCGACGTTCGGCATGCGCATGCACCCCATCCACAAGACGTGGACGGGCCACAAGGGCGTGGACTACGCCGCGCCTTCGGGCACGCCGATCCACTCCACCGCGGACGGCACAGTCGAGTTCTCAGGCTGGCAGAATGGCTACGGCAACGTGGTCATCGTCAAGCACCACGGCAAGTACTCGACGCTGTACGCCCACCAGAGCCGCATCGCCGAAGGCATCACCAAGGGCTCGAAGATCTCGCAAGGCCAGTTGCTGGGCTATGTCGGCGCCACCGGCTGGGCCACCGGCCCGCACCTGCACTACGAGTTCCGCGTGGACAACCAGCCGATCGACCCGCTGTCCGTCGACCTGCCGGTCGCCCGAGCCCTGGAGCCCGCGGAAGTCCGCGCGTTCAACCAGGCCGTGGCGCCGTACAAGCAACAGATCCAGCTGCTGACCGAGTTCCAGCAGACCTTGCCCGACGCGTTGACCAACGTGGCCAGCCGCTAACCGGCCCACCACGGCAAAACGTCCCAAAAAGGCGGCCCGCGCAGATTCTGCCGGCCGCCTTTCTTCTTTCCGAGGCGCCTGTGACTTCCTCCGCATCCCGCCCGCAGGGCAACCCCGCGCTGTACATCGGCTTGATGTCCGGCACCAGCGTCGACGGCGTCGACGGGGTGCTTGTCCGCCTGGACGCCGGGCAGGCGCCGCACGTGCTTGCCAACGCCAGCCTGCCGATGCCCGAAAACCTGCGCCGTGAACTGCTGGCGCTGAACCTGTCCGGCGACGACGAGCTGGCGCGCGCCGCGCTGGCGGCCAATGCGCTGGCCCGGCTGTATGCCCAAGCCGTCGGTGCGCTGCTTGAACAAGCCGGCCTGGCCGCCACCGCCGTGACCGCCATCGGCGCGCACGGCCAGACCGTCCGCCACCGGCCGGACAGCGGCTATACCGTGCAGCTCAATGCCCCCGCCCTGCTGGCGGAACTGACCGGCATCGACGTGGTGGCGGACTTCCGCAGCCGCGACGTCGCCGCTGGCGGCCAGGGCGCGCCGCTGGTGCCCCCGTTCCATGCCGCGGTGTTCGGCGCCCCGCATGGCCGTGCGGTACTCAACCTGGGCGGCATCGCCAACATCACGCTGCTTGCCCCCGGCCAGCCGGCCCGGGGGTTCGATACGGGCCCCGCCAACGTGTTCCTGGACGCCTGGTGCCAACGCCATCTGGGGCAGCCCTATGACGCCGACGGGCGCTGGGCCAGCACGGGCCAGGTGGTGGCGCCGCTGCTTGAGCAACTGATCGCCAGCGAGCCCTGGTTCGCGCTGCCGCCGCCTAAATCGACCGGCCGCGACCTGTTCAACCTGCAATGGCTGGACGACCGTCTGGCGGCGTTCGACGGCCCCAAGCCGGCCCCGGAAGACGTGCAGGCGACGCTGCAACGCCTGACCGCCAGAACGGTCGCCAACGCTATCGACGCGGCCGCTGCGGGCACGCAAGAGGTGTTCGTATGCGGCGGCGGCGCCCACAACGCCGGCCTGATGCGGGAACTGGCGTACTGCCTGCAGCGCCCGGTGCAACCGACGGATATGTTGGGCGTGCCCGCGCAACAGGTCGAGGCGCTGGCCTTCGCCTGGCTGGCGCAGGCCTTTGTGGAACGCCGGCCCGCCGGCCTGCCGGCCGTCACGGGCGCCCGCGGCGCCCGCATCCTGGGCGCGCTCTATCCCGCCTGAACCGCGCCCGGCCCAAAACCGGTTTGGCGTGCCTCAATGCAAAAAGCCCTTCGGCATGCCGAAGGGCTTTTCCTTTCCTGCTTCGGTGATTACACCGAGAACGAGGAACCGCAGCCGCAGGTGGTGCTGGCGTTGGGGTTGCGGATGACGAACTGCGCGCCTTCCAGGTCTTCCTTGTAGTCGATCTCGGCGCCGACCAGATACTGGAAGCTCATCGGATCAACCAGCAGTTGAACGCCGGCCTTATCCAGCACGGTGTCGTCTTCGTTCACGACTTCGTCGAACGTGAAGCCGTACTGGAAGCCCGAACAGCCGCCGCCCTGGACAAACACGCGCAGCTTCAGCTCGGGGTTGCCCTCTTCGGCCAACAGGTCCTTCACTTTGGCGGCGGCCGAGTCGGTAAATACCAGAGGAACAGGCGGGGCGGCCTGGAGGTCGACGGTTTCGGTTACTGCATTCATGGTTCACTCCTGGCCGGATAGGCCATATTTCGGTGAGCGGCAACGGCGCTCGCATACTGTCACTATAGCGCAGGGCTTGACTAGACTCAAAGTTCCAGTTTGATACTGCGGGAAGCCCGGACGGTATCGCCTTCCAGCACACTGACGGTGACGCTTTCGGGGACAAATCCCTCGGGCACGGCCAAAATGCCTTGGCTGCGCTGATATTGGTCGAACTGCAGGGCCAGCGAAGCCGCCGTGGTGGATTCGCCCGTGGCGGTCACCGGGCCGGTTTCGGCTTTGACTTGCAGGGGCGCCAGGTCGACAGTCACGGTTTCGCCCTTCAGGACGCCCGTGGCCTGGAACCGCAGCGCGCCCGCGAACGGCGACCCGCCATTGCGCCCGCTGCGCATCAGCAGCACCTTGTAGCGCAATCCGCCGCCTTCGCGGTCGATCTGCACCCCACGGATATCGACTGACCCTTCGGGCCCCGGCGGCAGCAATTGTTCGTAGAACGCCAGCTGGTCGCGCACCCGGCCGACTTCGGCCTGCGCGGCGCGCAGCTGCGTTTCAAGCTCCTGGCGGGCCGAGCGCTCGATGACGAGCTCTCCGTCCGCGGTATCCAGCTGGCCCTGCGTGTAGCGCAGCTGGGTAGCCTGCTGGTGCATGGCTTCTTGCTGCGCCTCGGCTTGCGCCGTACTGATCACGACGACATCTTGCGGCCGGGCTTGCCGCTGGGCGTGGAAATAACCCGCAACGCCGCCCAGCAGCACGCCGACCAGCAACCCCGCAAGCACGCGCAGCAGCCCGCCGGCGGGGCGGGACTGCGGTGTGGCGGGAGCGTCAGCTGACATAAAGCACATAGAGGGGCGGCGGCCAGGGGCCTGCCGCCCGATCAAAGCATCAGGGCAGGATCGCGACCTGGTCCAGACCAGTCGATTCCGGCACCCCGAACATCAGGTTCATGTTCTGCACAGCCTGGCCGGCGGCGCCCTTGACCAGATTGTCTTGCACGACCAGGACGATCAGCTGGTCGCCGTTGCCCGGGCGGCTGATCGCGATGCGCAGGTTGTTCGACGCGCGGACCGAACGGGTTTCGGGCAGGCTGCCGGCCGGCATCACGTCGACGAAGGGTTCGCCGGCGTAGCGTTGCTCGAACAGGGCCTGGAAGTCCGTGTCGCGGGCTTCGGGCAGGATGCGAGCGTAGATCGTGGAGAACATGCCGCGGATCATCGGCACCAGGTGCGGCACGAAGGTCAGGCCGACCTTGCCGCCGGAGATCTTCTCCAGCTGGGCGACGATTTCCGGATGATGGCGATGGCCGGCCACGCCGTAGGCTTTGAAGTTGTCGGAGGCTTCCGAGAACAGCGACCCCACTTCCGCCTTGCGGCCGGCGCCCGACACGCCCGACTTGCAGTCGGCGATCAGGGATTGCGCATCGACCAGCGCCTTGCCGCCTTCCAGCAACGGGGCCAGGCCCAGCAGCACGGTGGTCGGATAGCAGCCGGGGTTGCCGATGACGCGGGCCTTGGAGATGGCTTCGCGGTTCAGTTCCACCAGGCCATACTGGGATTCGGCCAGGATGTCCGGGCAGGTGTGGGGAATCTTGTACCAGCGTTCGAAGGTCGGGATGTCCTGCAGGCGGAAATCGGCGGCCAGGTCGATGACGCGGGTGCCTGCGGCGATCAGTTCCTGGGCCTGCGCCATCGCCACGCCGTGGGGTGTCGCGAAGAACACTACGTCGCAATCCGTCAGCGAGGCCTTTTCCGGCGCCGAAAACGCCAGGTTCACGCGGCCACGCAGGTTCGGATACATATCAGCGACCGGCAGCCCGTCTTCCTTGCGGGACGTGATGGCGGTCAATTCCACATTGGGATGCTGCGACAGCAAGCGCAGCAGCTCGACGCCGGTATAACCGGTGCCGCCGACGATACCAACCTTGATACGGGTGTTCGATGCTTGGGCCATGATGGTGTGCTCTTCGTAGAACGAGGCTAGATTGTATCGCTCGAAAAAGGGGTCATGTGGCACCGTGCCAAATTTGGTGCACTAACCCCGTTGTCCGACCTGACGTGGGTGCGCAGAGTTCCGCGCGAAGCGTCGCGAGCGATTGCGCGCGTGACGCCCAAAAACAAAAAACCCGCCGAAGCGGGTTTTTTGCAGCAACATTAACGCTTGCTGAACTGCTTGCGCCGACGTGCCTTGCGGAAGCCGACCTTCTTACGTTCGACTTCACGGGCATCGCGGGTCACAAAGCCAGCTTGCGACAGTGCGGGCTTCAGGGTCGCGTCGTAGTCGATCAGGGCACGCGTGATGCCGTGACGGACTGCGCCGGCCTGGCCGGTTTCACCGCCGCCGTGGACGTTGACTTTGATGTCGAACGATTCCAGGTGGCCGGTCAGTTCCAGCGGTTGGCGCACAATCATGCGGCCAGTTTCGCGGGCGAAGAACTCGTCGACGGGCTTGCCGTTGACAACGATCTTACCCGTGCCCTTCTTGATGAAAACGCGAGCCACCGAAGTTTTGCGACGGCCGGTTCCGTAATTCCAGTTACCGATCATGGCGTTTCCTTAGATATCCAGCGTCTTGGGCTGCTGGGCGGTGTGCGGGTGCTCGGCACCAGCATAGACCTTCAGCTTCTTGATCATGGCGTAGCCCAGAGGACCCTTGGGCAGCATGCCCTTGACGGCCTTCTGAATGGCGCGACCGGGAAAACGCTCTTGCATTTTCTCGAAGTTCGTTTCGCGGATACCGCCCGGGTACGTGGTGTGGCGGAAGTACTTCTTGTCCTTCGCCTTGGTACCGGTAACGACGATATCGGATGCGTTGATGATGACGATGTAATCGCCCGTATCAACGTGCGGCGTGAATTCAGGTTTGTGCTTGCCACGCAGACGACGTGCGACTTCGCTGGCCACACGACCGAGGACTTTGCCCTTGGCGTCGATCACAAACCAGTCACGTTGGACTTCATGCGGCTTGGCCACAAAGGTCTTCATGATGGTTCCTAAGAATAAAAAGTTCTTGCTGGCTAGAACGTCTAACCAGTGTTCTTTCCCCAACTGGGCAAAAACCTGATGAACCGCAACCCATGGATTTCGGCTCGGGGTTTTACCTTTATCGACGTCCCGCCTAAGCGTTATTACCCGCCCGTGCAATGGTCAAAATGAGGGAAAGCCTGAAATTCTAACACGGTTGCTCAAAAAATGGGCAAGCGGAAAGTAGTCAGGCGGTGGCTGGCCGCAAGCCATGTTGCAGCCAGCGTACAAGCAAATTCGGGGACAAGTCCCCGAATGCGGGGCGCCATCAGGCGCCCAGATACGCTTCCAGCACGCGGGGGTGGCCCAGCAGTTCGCGGCCCGTACCCGTCAGCGCCATGGCGCCGTTTTCCAGCACGTAGCCGTTTTGCGCGATCTTCAACGCCTGGCGCACGTTCTGCTCCACCAGGAACAGGGTCAGGCCGTCGGCGTTGATGGCGCGCAGCGAACGGAAGATCTCCTGCACGACGATCGGCGCCAGGCCCATCGACGGTTCGTCCAGCAGCAACAGGCGCGGCTTGGCCATCAGGGCCCGGCCGATGGCCAGCATCTGCTGTTCGCCGCCCGACAGGTTGCCGGCGATGCCGGTGATCCGTTCTTTCAGGCGCGGGAACAGGTTGAACACGTATTCCAGGTCGGAATCCACGTTCTTCAGGCCCCGGCGGTAGGCGCCCAGCTCCAGGTTTTCCAGCACCGTCATGGTGGTGAGGATGGCCCGGCCTTCCGGCACCTGCACGATGCCGCGCGCCACAAGCTGGTGCGGCGCCAGGTTGGTGACGTCTTCGCCTTCGAACAGGATGCGGCCGCGCGCCTTGGGCAGCAAGCCCGACAGCGCCAGCAGCGTGGTCGATTTGCCGGCGCCGTTGGCGCCGACCAGCGCGGTGATTTCGTTGGCGTTCAGGTCCAGGTCGATGCCGCGGACAGCTTCGATGTGGCCGTAGTTGACCTCGAGTCCGCGGACTTCCAGCATCGCGCTCATTTGGCGGCCTCCGCTTGTTCGGTGTCTTCGTCGTCTTCGCGGCCCAGATAGGCCTCGATGACCTGCTCGTTGTTGCGGATCTCTTCGGGACCGCCGCAAGCGATGATCTTGCCGAAGTTCAGCACCGCGATGCGTTCGCACAAGCCCATGACGAAGCGCATGTCGTGCTCGATCATCAGGATGGTGTAGCCGCGGTCGCGGATGGCCAGGATCTCGCGCATGAGTTCGGCGCGTTCGCCGGTGTTCATGCCGGCGACCGGCTCGTCCAGCAGCAGCAACTTCGGTTCGGTGGCCAACGCGCGCGCCAACTCCAGGCGGCGCTGTTCGCCGTAGGACAGGTTGTCGGCCAGGTCGTTGGCCTTGTGGTCCAGGCGCATCCACGTCAGCAGTTCGTGGGCGCGCTCGCGGGCGCGCTTTTCGTGCTCGCGGTAGCCCGGCAGGCCCAGCAGCAGGCTGGGGAAGCCGTAGTTCATGTGGCGATAGGCGCCGACCACCACGTTTTCCAGCAGCGTCATCTCTTTGAAGAGGCGGATGTTCTGGAACGTGCGGGCGATGCCCATGCGCGTGATGCTGTGCGGCTTCTTGGCCAGGACGCTTTGGCCGTTGAACGTGATCGTGCCGCCGCTGGGCGGCAACAGGCCGGTGATCAGGTTGAACACCGTGGTCTTGCCGGCGCCGTTGGGGCCGATCAGGCCGAAGATCGCGCCTTCGGGCACGGACAGGCTGACGTCATGCAGCACATGCAGGCCGCCGAAGCTCTTGGAGACGGAGGAAAGCTCAAGCATGGCGCTTGCCTCCCTGGCCGCCCCGGCCTTGTCGCATCCAGCGCTTGAAGCGCGCTGGATCCCAGATGCCTTGCGGCAGGAACAACACAATCACCACCAGAATCACTCCGTTCGCGATCAGGCGCAAATCCGCGAAGCCGCGCAGCAGCTCGGGCAGCACCGTAATGATGAAGCTGCCCAGCACCGGACCGGCCAGGCCGCCGATGCCGCCCAGGATGGCCATGGTCAGGATTTCAACGCCACGGTCGAAGCCGTATTCGTTGGGGCCGATGAAGAAGGTCAGGTGCGCGTTCAGGGCGCCGGCCAGGCCGGCGATCATGGCGCCTGCCACGAAGGCCAGCATCTTGTTGGCGCGCACGTCGATGCCCATCAGGCCCGCGGCCGTTTCGTCGCCGCGGATGGCGTCGAACGAGCGGCCGATCTTGGAGGCGCGAACGCGCCACAGCACGAACAGGACGATGACGACCGACAGCACCACATGCCACCACTGCGTCAGCTGCGGGATGCCGTTCAGGCCCAGCGCACCGCCGGTGAGGGACTCGGTGTTCAGGATGGTCACGCGCACGACTTCACCGAAGCCCAGCGTGGCCATGGCCAGATAGACCCCTGACAATCGCAAGGTCGGCAAGCCGATCAGCGCCGCCACCAGCGCGGGCGCCGCCATGCCGCCGGCCAGCGCGACCGTGAATGGGACGTCGTAGTTCATGGTGAGCAGCGCGGCGGTGTACGCCCCGATGCCCATGAAAGCGGCGTTGGCCATGGCCAGCATGCCGCAAGCCAGGGTCAGCCAGATGGAGAGGGCCAGCAACGCGTTGGTGCCCAGCGTGAGCACCAGGTTGCCGTAGATGGCCCAGAAGTTTTCGAATCCGCTCATTCTTTAAGCCTTGCGTTGAACCACTTTGCCGAACAGACCTTGCGGGCGCACCAGCAGGATCAGGAACAGCAGGCCGAAAGCCACCGCATCGCGCATGGTGGAGCCGACGTACGCGACGGACAGCACCTCGGCGAAGCCCAGGAAAAGCCCGCCCAGCATGGCGCCGCGGATGTCGCCCATGCCGCCCAGGATGATGACCGCGATGCCCTTGTGCAGCATCGGCTGGCCCATCAACGGGAACAGCGCGTTCGAATACAGCCCGATCAGCACGCCGGCCACGCCGCCCAGGGCGGCCGCGGCGAACGAGGTGGTGACGAACAGCTTTTCGACGTTGATGCCCAGCAGCCAGGCGGCCTTGGGCGATTCGGCGATGGCGCGCAGCGCGCGGCCGAACTGCGTGCGGCGCATGACGTACATCAGCACGGCCATCAGCGCGAACGACAGGAAGATGATGCCCAGCTCGATGACGGTCAGGTGCAGGCCCGCGACTTCGATGACTTCCTCGGGCACGGTGCCGTGCGGGAAGCGCAGGTTGCTGGCGCCGAAAATGCTCTGGGCGCCGTTGTTCAGGATGATGCCCACGCCAATCGTGGCGATCATGGGGATCAAGTGCGGCGCGTTGCGCTTGCGCAGGGGCTTGAGCACCAGGTAGTCGATGATGACCCCGGTGAAGCCGGCCACGAAGAACGCGACCATCAGCGCACCCCACAGGGGCAGGCCGAATTGCTGGACGACGAACAGTGCCGCGTAGGCGCCAACCATGAAGACGGCGCCGTGCGCCAGGTTGATCACCCCGAGCACGCCGAAGATCAGCGTGAAGCCCAGCGCGAACAGTGCATATACACAGCCCAGCGACAAGGCATTGACGAATTGTTGTTCGAACATGATGGGACTTTCCAGATCTATGAGGGCCTCCACGCGCCCGCTGCGTGGTCTAGCTCTCCCTAGGGAGGCCATTTTTGTCTTGGGACGGCCCTACGATAAAAAGCGCCTTGCGGACAGCGGCGCTGTCCGCAAGGCGCATCCCCCCGCGCGGGGATGCGTACTGCTTACTTCTCGATGACGTACTTGCCGTCCTTGGTCACGCTGACGATCGGCGCCTGGTCGGCGTCATAGCCGGCAGGCTTGCCGGCGCGGTCGTTGGCTTGACGGAACTTGAACGCGCCGGTGGCGCCGGTCCAGGTCACGGCAGGCAGGGCATCGCGCAGGGCAGCGCGGTCCTTGGGCAGTTCGCCGGTGAGCTTGGTGTTCTTCAGCGCCTGGGCCACGATGTACATGGCGTCATACGACTGCGCTGCGAACTGGTCGGGCGAACCGTTGAACTTGGCCTTGTAGGCGTCGATGAACTTGACGTTCTCGGGGGCCTTGTTCTCGATCGACCACGGGCTGCCGATCCACAGATTGTTCGATGCGCCGCCAGGGGCCAGGTCGAAAATCTTGACCGAGTTCATGCCGTTGCCGCCGATGACCGGCACGTTCAGGCCCAGTTGGCGGGCCTGAACCATGATCGGGGCGCCTTCGGCCAGCAGTGCGGACAGCACGATGGCGTCGGGGTTGGTGCCCTTGATCTTGGTCAGCTGGGCCTTGAAGTCCACGTCGCCCTTGGCGAACGTTTCGGTCGTGGTGACCGGGATCTTCTGGTCTTCCAGGGCCTTCTTGAAGTTGTCGTAGCCGCTCTTGGTGAAGACGTCGTCGTTGCCGTAGAGCACCGCCACGTTCTTCAGGCCGGTCTTGGCCTTGACGGTGGAGATGGTGGCCGGCAGCACGTCGGCTTCGGTGACCGAGTTGCGGAACACGTAGTTGCCGATGGAGGTGATGCCGTCGGCGGTGTTGGACGTGCCGAAGGCGACCGTCTTGGCGGCCTGGGCGACCGGGTCGGCGGCTTGGGCCGAGTTCGACAGCGTCGGGCCGAAGACCATCAGGACGTTGTCCTTGAAGATCAGTTTCTTGAAGACGTTGATCGCTTCTTCTTTCTTGCCTTGTTCGTCCTCGACCACCAGCACGAGCTTGTTGCCGTTGATACCGCCCGCAGCGTTGATTTCATCAGCGGCAAGCTGGAAACCATTGCGGATCGAGACGCCGTACTGGGCGGCGCCGCCGGACAGGGCTTCCGCCACACCCAGCTTGATGTCAGCCGCGTGCGCAGCCGGGACGATACCGGCGGCGATCAGCGCGGCCAGCAGCTTCTTGGTCTTGGATTGCATGGTTGATACCACCTTAAAGTCTGTCTCGGAATATTGGTAATCCGGGCTGGTGTAATCCCGCCGGATTGACGTCTTATGCCGCCTAAAGGCGCCATGATTGCGCGTCAAGACCCGGGATATTACTCCTTTGTATCAGGCCGAAACTCGAATGTGGTTCGAGAAAAGCCTGAAAACCGCCCATTTTTTTGTAAAAAACGCGGTATTACTAGCAAAAACCCTACGCTCCGCCGAATGCCGTTCAGCCTGCGGCGGACCTCCTTGCTACCTGCCCGACAATGCCACGCCCAGGTACTGGCCGTAAGCGTTTTCGGTCAAGCGGAACCAAGGCATCTCGCTGTCGCGAAAGCCCATGTAACTGTCGAATATGGCCTTGAACTTGGGGTCTTTGGCCGCCAAGTCCTTGTAGGCCAGCTGCGTGGTCTCGAACGCCACGTCCAGGATGGCGCGCGGAAATGTGCGCACTTGCGCGCCACTTGCCGTCAATTGCGCCAACGCGGCCGGGTTGCGGGCGTCGTAGCGCGCGGTCAGGGCGACATGCGCGGCCAGCGAGGCGGCCTGCACGACCGCCTGGTAATGCTTGGGCAGCTTGTTCCAGGCTTCGTCGTTGATATAGAGCGACAGCTGTTCACCACCCGCCCACCAGCCGGGTGCGTAGTAATACTTAGCTACCTTATTCAGGCCCAGCTTTTCGTCGTCATAGGCGCCCGCGCCGGCCACGGCTTGCAGGCCGTCTTTTTCGAAGGCCTGGGCCAACGGCTTGGCCGGATCCGCCGGCTGCGGCGACACGCCCATGCGCCCGAGCACGTCGGCGGCCAGGCCGTCCACGCGCATTTTCAGGTCTTTCAGGTCGGTCAGCCGCTTGATTTCGCGGACGTACCAGCCGCCCATCTGCGCGCCGGTGTTGCCCAGCGGGAAGTTGATGATCTTTTCCGGCTTGAAGAGCTCGCGGGTCAGGCGCAGGCCGTCGCCTTCGCTCATCCAGGCGTTCATCTGGCGTGCGTTCAACCCGAAGGGCACCGCGGCGTCGAAGCAGAAGGCGGGATTCTTGGCGAAGAACAGACGAGACGAGCCATGGCCGCATTCCACCTTGTTGGTCGAGACGGCTTCCAGCAGGTCGGAGGCCGGCACGATCTCGCCGTCGGGGAAGTGGCGGATGTTGAATTTGCCGCCCGTGGCTTCCGAGACGAATTTGCAGAAATGCTCGCCGGCGCCGATGCGCAGGTCCAGGGCGGCGGGGAAAGCAGACGACAGGCGCCAGCTCAAGGACGGCATGTCCTGCGCGAACGCAGGCGTGCTGACGGCGGCGCCGGTGGCGACGGCGCCGAGTCCGGCGTGCTTCAAGAATGAACGTCGTTGCATCTCTCTTTGCTCCTTACAGCAACACCTGGGACTTTGAGCAATACCCGCCGGATATTACACGTTGGCGGCGGTTGGAATCGCTAGAGGAAATCCCGAGCCGGTAAGGGAATGCAAAGACAGGGAAGGCCAAGGCGCGCCGCGGCCGCCGCCGCTGCGCGCCGGTCGGGGGATCAGGTCCCCGCGATGGCCATTTGCTCGATCAGGATCGAGCCGGTGGTCTTGGTGCCGCGCGAAATGGTGTCCGCGCCCACGGCGACGATCTGCTGGAACATGTCGGCCAGATTGCCGGCGATGGTGATTTCCTGGACCGCATGCTGGATCTTGCCGTTTTCGACCCAGTAGCCGAACGCGCCGCGCGAGTAGTCGCCCGTGACGTAGTTGACGCCCTGGCCGATCAGTTCGGTGACGAGGAAGCCCGTGCCCAGCTTCTTCAACATGGCTTCGAAGTCGTCGCCGCGCTTGGTCAGCGTGGAGCTGAACACCAGGTTGTGCGAACCGCCGGCGTTGCCGGTGGTGGTCATGCCCAGCTTGCGCGCCGTGTAGGACGACAGGAAATAGCCTTCCAGCACGCCGGCCGAGACCACGCTGCGGCGGCGCGTGCGCACGCCTTCGTCGTCGAAGGGCGAGCTGCCCATGGCGCCGGGGATGTGGGGATCTTCGGTCAGGTTGATGTGCTTGGGGAAGATCGGCTTGCCCAGCGAGTCCATCAGGAAGCTGGCTTTGCGGTAGAGCGCGCCGCCGTTGACGGCCTGGGTCAGCGCGCCGACCAGCCCCAGCGCCAGCGGCGCTTCGAACAGGACGGGGAACTTGCCGGTGCGAATGCGCCGCGCCGACAGGCGGCTGAGCGTGCGTTCGGCGGCATAGCGGCCGATGGCCTCTGGCGAGGCCAGGTTGGCCGGATCGCGTTCGGAGGTGTACCAGTAGTCGCGCTGCATGCCGTTGCCGCGGCCCGCGATGGGGGCCACGGACAGGCTGTGGCGCGAATACGGGTAGCCGCCCAGGAAGCCCCGGGTGTTGCCCATCACGAACTGGCCTTCGTAGGTGCCCACGGAGGCGCCGTCGGTATTGGTGATGCGCGGATCGACTTCGCGCGCGGCGCGTTCGGCGCGCAAGGCGAGTTCGGCTGCCTCTTCGGTGGACACGCTCCAGGCGCGGTGCAGATCCAGGTCGGGGAATTCGGTGGCCAGCTGGTCGGCGTCAGGCAGGCCGGCAGCCGGATCGGCAGCGGTATGGCGGGCGATGTGCCAGGCGGCCTCGACCGTCTGGCGCAGGGCCGCTTCGGAAAAGTCGGAGGTCGAGGCCGACCCGCGGCTCTGGCCGGCGTAGACCGTCAGGTCCAGCGAACGGTCGCGCGTCTGCTCAACGGTTTCGATGTCGTTCTTTCGCACCGAGACCGACAGGCCCAGGCTTTCCGAGACTTCCGCCGCGGCGTCCGAGGCGCCGATCTGGCGCGCGTAGGCGAGGGTTTGTTCGACGAGTTCGGAAAAACGCGCGTGATTCGCCGCCAGCGGCAAGGATGAGGAGGATTTAACCATTGCTGTCCAATTTGCAGAGACGGTTATCATAGCCAAGTCTGTCATTGCGCAGTTTTCCATGAATTCCCATACTGAAGAAGAATCCGTCGACGACGGTTACGATGAAAACGGCTACGACCGTCCCAGCAAGTCCCAAGTCAAGCGTGACATGCACGCCTTGCTGGACCTGGGCAAACAGCTGATCGAACTGTCCCCCGAACGCCTCAAGCAACTGCCGCTGGCCGAACGCCTCTATGAGGCGATCCGCATGGCGCAGCGCACCACCGGCCGCGAAGGCCGCCGCCGGCAGATCCATTTCGTGGGCAAGCTGATGCGCGACGCCCCCGCCGAAGAGATCCGCGCCCAGCTCGATGTCTGGGAAAACGGCTCGCGCGAAGAGACCGCCGCCATGCACCGGCTGGAAACGCTGCGCGACCGCCTGCTGGACGACGACGACCTGCTGACCAAGCTGCTGGCGAACAACCCGCAGGCCGATGCGCAACAATTGCGCACGCTGATCCGCGCCGCGCGCAAGGAAAAGCAGGGCAACGCCGTGCTGCTGCAAGGCCAGGAACCGCAGAAAAAGCACTATCGCGCGCTGTTCCAGGCGCTCAAGACCCTGACGCTCTGATCTCCCCCCTTCCCTGATTTTTCCTGCCGGCCGTCCATGAACGCTTCCACCGACCTGCTCGATTGCATCGAGATCGAAACCGCCCCCCATCCCACGCACGCCGTGATCTGGCTGCACGGCCTGGGTGCCGACGGCAATGACTTCGCGCCCATCGTGCCGGAACTGGACCTGCCCGCGGGCCTGGGCGTGCGTTTCGTGTTCCCGAACGCGCCGGTCCAGCGCGTGACGATCAACAACGGCATGGCGATGCGCTCCTGGTACGACATCCTGGTGATGGACCTGGTGCGCGTGGAAGACGCCAAGGGCATCCGCGCCTCGGAAGCCGCCATCCACAAGCTGATCGCGCGTGAAAACGCCCGCGGCATCCCCACGTCGAACATCGTGCTGGCCGGGTTTTCGCAGGGCAGCGCCATGACCCTGCACACGGGCCTGCGCCTGCCGGAAAAGCTGGCGGGCATGATGGCGCTGTCGGGTTACCTGCCGTTGGTGGACACCGCCGAAGCCGAACGCCACAGCGCCAACAACGCCACGCCGATCTTCATGGCCCATGGCCAGTACGACCCGGTCGTGTCGCTGGCGCGTGCCGAGGCGTCGCTGGCCGAACTGCAGCGGCTGGGCTACGACGTGCGTTGGCACACGTACCCGATGCCGCATTCGGTCTGCGCCGAAGAAGTGGCCGACATCTCGCGTTTCCTGAACGGCGTCCTGGCCTGACACAGGCCTCCGGGTGGCGCGCCCTGCCCACCCGATAAATCAATCTTGTATACCAAGCGGTATTCCAGCCCCGAATTTTCCGGGCTGGGCTGGCGCTCGTCCATAGAGAAAAACGCCAATCTCAAAATACTTGTCGCCCGTTTGTATTGAATATAGTATTCGATCCATGCCTGACGGCCCGGGCAGTGATCGTTCGGGCTTCCCTGTTGTTGTTGTCGATTCCATCCCATTGGCCGTGTTGCGCCGGGTTTCGGCGTGCCATACAAGACGCAGGAGAAAGTCCGTGAAATCCTTGCCACTGCCCCGCCTGGCGGGCGCGGCGCTGCTTGCGCTGATTGTTCCGCTGGCCGCCCGGGCCGAAGCCCTGAATCCCCCCGTGAAGGTCCGCTACGAAGAGGTGGTGCGCTCCATCCTCTACGTGCCCAAGTACGTGGCCCTGTCGCAGGGCTACTTCAAGGACGCCGGGCTGGACGTGTCCATGAAGACGTCCCAGGGCACGGACAAAGGCATGACCGCCCTGCTGTCGGGCAGCGCCGACATCGTGCTGATCGGGCCCGAAGCATCCATCTATGTGCAGAACAGCGAGTCGCCGGTCAAGCCGAAGATCTTCGCGGGACTGACGGCCACCGACGGCTTTTTCCTGCTGGCGCGCAAACCCATCGACAAGTTCGACTGGTCCATGCTCAAAGGCAAGGATGTCATCGGTTTCCGCCCCGGGTCCAACCCCATCGTGTTCCTGGAAGCCGCGTTGCGCAAACACGGCCTGGATCCGCAGAAGGACGTGAAACTGCTGAACAACATCGGCATCCCGGCGCGCGCCGGGGCGTGGATGGCGGGCCAGGGCGAATACGGCATCTTCCTGGAGCCCGAAGCCGGCGAACTGGTGCGCAATGGCAAGGGTTATATCGTGGCTTCCGTCGGCCATGAAGTGGGCCAGGTGGACTACACCGTCTTCACCGCCACCGACAAATACATCCGCGACAACCCCAAGGTCATCCAGGCCTGGACCGACGTGGTCGCGCGCGCCGAGAAGTACGTGAAGGACACGCCCGCCGCGACGCTGACCCCGCAGATCATGACCTTCTTCCCTGGCATGGATCAGGGCGCGGTGACCGAAGCGATCGAACGCTACAAGCAATACCAGATCTGGAAGACGTCGCCGCTGGTGACGGCTGAGGCCATATCGAAGCTGCAGGACATGCTGATCGCCAGCGCCGTCATGAAGGACTCCGCCCGCGTGAAGTACGAAGACGTGGTGGTGGCCGATTTCGCCAAGAAGGCGCCGTGATGGGAGCCGCCGTCCATAACCTGAAGCCGGCCGCCGCCATGGCGAAGATCGAGCTGCGCGACGTCTGCCTGTCGTACTTCACGACCGAGGGCGAAACCGAGGCGCTGTCCAACGTGTCGTTCACGCTGGCGCCGGGCGAATTCGTCAGCCTGATCGGGCAAAGCGGCTGCGGCAAGAGCACGCTGCTGTCGCTGATCGCCGGGCTGATCCCGCCGACCTCGGGCGCCGTGATGATCGATGGCCAGGGCGTGACCAAGCCCAATCCGCGCATCGGCTACATGCTGCAGCAGGACTACCTGTTCGAATGGCGCACCATCCTGGACAACGTGATGCTGGGCGCCGAGATCCAGGGCCGGCGCGATGCGCGCAGCGAGGCGCGTGCCGTGCATCTGCTGGAAAAATGCGGGCTGGGCGCGTTCCTGTCGCACACGCCGCGGCAATTGTCGGGCGGCATGCGCCAGCGCGCGGCGCTGGCGCGCACGCTGGTGACCGAGCCGGACGTGATCCTGCTGGACGAACCCTTTTCGGCGCTGGATTCGCAGACGCGGCTGGCGATCTCGGACGAAGTGGTGGACATTCTGCGGCGCGAGGGCAAGACCGTGGTGCTGGTCACGCACGACATCGGCGAAGCCATCGCCATGACGGACCGCGTCATCGTGCTGTCGCGCCGGCCCGGCCGGCTGAAAAGCCAGCACCGCATCCACTACGGCGACGGCGCGCGGCCGACGCCCTTCCAGGCGCGTTCCCGGCCGGAATTCAACGCCTATTTCAAACAGCTCTGGGACGAGCTGGACGTCCACGTGGAGGGTTGACCCATGAATGCGCCCATCGCCAATACCGTCCCCCTGCGCGCCGTGCCCGCGCCCAGCGAGAAGTACCTGGACTACCTGCGCCGCGACCGCGCCCGCAAGCGCAACATCCGCCTGACGCAGGTGCTGCTGATGGTGGTCTTCCTGTGCGCGTGGGAGATCCTGCCGCGCATGCACGTTCTGAACCCGCTGCTGACCAGCTACCCCAGCGCGCTGTGGCCCACCTTCATCGAACTGTGGAACAACGGCCAGCTGGGCAAGCACATCATGACCACGCTGTCGGCCACGCTGGTCGGCTTCACCCTGAGCATGGCGATCGGCATCGTGGTGGCCGCCGCGCTGTGGTGGTCGGACTTCCTGTACAAGGTGCTGGACCCGTTCCTGGTGGTGGCCAACGCCATGCCCAAGATCGCTTTCGTGCCGATCTTCTACCTGTGGCTGGGTTCGGACTACGCCGTGTACGGCATGGCCGTCGCCATCGCGGTTTTCGTCACCATCATGGTGGTGTACGCGGGCTTCCGGGGCATCGACCTGAACAAGGTCAAGCTGGCCCACACGTTCGGCGCCAGCCGCTGGCAGGTGCTGACCAAGGTGGTGCTGCCCGGCAGCGTGCCCACCCTGATCGCGGCCGTGAAGATGAACATCGGCCTGGCGCTGGTGGGCGTCATCGTAGGCGAATTCCAGTCGGCGGATTCCGGCCTGGGCTTCCTCATCATGAACGGCAGCCAGGTGTTCAAGTTGAACATCGTCATGACGGCCATCGCCATGCTGGCGCTGATCTCCAGCGTGATGTACCTGATCATCTACCGCGTCGAAGCCGCCGTGGCGCGGCGTTACGGATAAGGAACGGCCATGGAATTCCCGCAATGGGTGAAGGATCGCGTCGTGGCCCGGCAGGGCTGCCTGCATCCGTATGACGAACTGCCCGCCGCCCGCACGGCGGTGGTCGTGGTGGACATGCAGCAGTACTTCACGCTGCCCGGCTACCAGGGCGAATGCGCGCCGGCGCGCGAGATCATCGCGCCGGTGAACCGGCTGTGCGACGCCGTGCGCGCGGCCGGCGGCACGGTCGTCTGGGTGCAGACGGCCTCGGACAACGCCGACGCCTTCTGGTCGCACCACCACGGCGTGATGCTGACGCCCGAACGCAGCGCGCGCCGGCTGGAAACGCTGCGCCGCGATTCGCCGGGCTTCCTGCTGCACCCGGACCTGCATGCGCACGACACCGACCTGCGCGTGGTCAAGCGCTTCTATAGCGCGATGGCGCCCGGCTCGTCCGAGCTGGAACCCCTGCTGCGCGGGCTGGGCGTGGACACGCTGCTGATCGCCGGCACCGTCACCAACGTGTGCTGCGAATCCACCGCGCGCGACGCCATGATGCGGGACTTCCGCACGATCATGGTGGACGACGCGCTGGCCGCGGTCACCCCTGCCGAGCACGAGCATTCGCTCTACGGCTGGATGCTGTTCTTCGGCGACGTGCTGTCGGTGGACGAGGTGGAGGCGCGGCTGACGCCCCGCCAGGCGGCCAGGAAGACCGCCTGACGGCAGCCTGATCCCGCGCAGGGTCAGGCCCGCCGGATCAGGATCAGGTCAGACCCAGCCAGACCCGGCGCATCGTCGGGTCTTCGGGATCGGAATCGTTGGTGAAGCCCAGGCTGGTCATCAGCGCCAGCATGGGCCGGTTCGTCGACAGCACCAGGCCGTCGATGTATTCCAGCCCTTGCTCGCGCGCCGCATCGATCAGCGCCGTCATCAACTGGCGGCCCAGGCCGCGCCGCTGCCAGTCGTCGCCGATCACCAGCGCGTATTCCGCGCCCCGCCCGTCGGGGTTGCGCAGGTAGTGCGCAAAACCCACGATGACCTCGCGCGGATGGCCGCGGTTGGCCGGGTTGGGCACTTGGGTCGCCGCCACCAGGGCCAATTCGCGGTGGTAATCCACCTGGGTGTAGCGCGACACCATGCGCGGGGTCAGCTCGCGCATCATCGACACGAAGCGCATGTAGCGCGACCGTTCCGACAGGCCGCGGATGAATTCCTGCAGGGCCTCGCCGTCTTCCGGACGGATGGGACGCAGCACCCACGGGATGCCGTCGCCGAAACGGCGCACCTGCACCAGGCGCGCCGGATACGGGTGGATCGCCATGTGCGGATAGCCCGAGGTCTGCGGCGTTTCGCAGCCCGGGGTTTCCGTCAGCAACAGGCGCAGCCCGCCCGCGCGCAGATGCGTCTCGCCGGCGTAGAGGGGGTCGATGTCCAGCGTTTCGATGTCGGGCAGTTCCGACACCATTTCAGACACCAGCACCACCGCCTGCTGCAGGGATTCGGCGGCGATATGGCCAATGCGCGGCGCCAGCACGCGGCGCCACAGCCGGCTGCGTTCGATCAGTTGCCGGGCCAGGAAGCCATTGAGCGGCGGCAGGTCCATGCCGCGGTCGGACGCGGACAGCATGGCGTCGGGGCCGCCCGCGCCAAAGCGGATGACCGGGCCGAATTGCGGGTCGCGCCGCACGCGGATCGCCATCGGGCGGGATTCGGGTTCGACCGCGGCCACGTCCACCGGCATGTCGCGCAGCGGCACGTAGAACAGGCCCAGCAGGGTGCGGATCTCGGCCGTGTTCAGTTCGCGCCGGCAGTCGGCGCGCACGCGGGCGATGACTTCGCGCGCCGCGGCCAGGTCGGGCACATGGCTGGGGGGTTCCTGCGGCTGCGTCTGCAGCAGCAGCTGCTGGTTGTAATGGTGCGACGCCAGCACGCCGAACGCGTCGGCGGCGGATTCGGGCGTGCGGAAGGCGGACGTGCCCGCGTCGTCCAGCATGCGCCGCAAGGGCCGCATGCCGGCGTCGCCCATGAAGCAGCTGACGACCGGCTTTTTCGCCTTGGGCGCGATCAGCGCCAGTTCGCGCGCGACGGCGGGCATGTCGGCCAGCGCGTCGGGCGCCAGCAGCACCAGCACGCCGTCCACGCCCGTATCGTCCAGCACTGCTTCCAGGATGGCGCGGATGCGCTCCGGGGTCATCGGCATATAGGTGATGACGGGGTTGGCGCTGACCGCGTCAGGCTCCAGCATGCCCTCCAGCGCGCGCCGCGTGGCGGGCGCCAGTTCGGCGCGAAGCACCGCGGCGTCCGGGCCGATCAGGTCCATGGCCAGCTGCGGCGGGCCGTTGCCGTTGGAGATCAGCGCCACGCGCCGACCCTTGGGGCGCCGCGTGTAGCCCAGCACCTTCACGGCCGAGAACAGCTGCACGAAGTAGCGCACCCGCACCGCGCCGGCGCGGCGCAAGGCGGCGTCGAAGATGGCGTCGGCGCTGTCGCCGTCGGCGCGGCCGGCTTTCAGCACGATGACCGGCTTGACGCTGGCGGCAGCGCGCAGCGTGCTCATGAATTCGCGCGCCGGGCCCACGTCTTCCAGGTACAGCACGATGCTGTCGGTGCGCGGGTCGCTGGCCAGGTAGTCCAGCACTTTCGACAGCCCCACCACCGCCTCGTCGCCCAGCGACACGGCGGTGGAAAAGCCGATGTGCACGTCTTCGGCCCAATCCATGACCGCCGCCATGATCGAGCGCGACTGCGCCAGCAGCGCAACGCGGCCGGCGCGCGCCAGCACCGGGTGCTGGCTGAAGTTCAGGCCGGCATGGGGACGCTGGGCGCCGAACGAGCGCGGCCCCAGCAGTTCGCAGCGGTTCTCTTCGGCCCAGGCCCGGCAAAGAGCCAGCGTGCCGCGCGGATACGGGTCGGGCAGTTCGTGCGGCAGCAGGATCACCGAGCGCGGCGCCAGCGGCGACAGGCGCCGCAGCGTTTCCGGCAGCACCGCCGGCGACACGCAAACCAGGGCCAGATCAGGCCGCTCGCCGGGCGCCAGCCCTTCCAGGGCCGAGGGCAGCTCGGGCGCGGCCCCCACTTCGCAGGCCACTACGGTGGTTTTCGCCTTGAGCGCGGGCGACAGGGAACCCGCCGCCGGCAGGGGCCGGTCGGCAACGATCACCAGCGAACTGGGTTCGAACATCGGGGCAAGAGCGTGTCGCAGCATAGGGGTGGCTGGCCCTAATCTAAAATACCGTTCATCGTAACAAGACAATCCCGTCGTCCGCTTGATGTGGACCCTGCCTGACGCCGCTTTGTGGCGCCGCAGCCGCTATCATTGCCACCTATGACCTCCAACGCCTCCTCCCCCATTCGTACCCGTTTCGCGCCTTCGCCCACGGGCTTCCTGCACTTGGGCGGCGCGCGCACCGCGCTGTTCTCCTGGGCCTTCGCGCGCCACCACCAGGGCACGTTCGTGCTGCGCATCGAAGACACGGACGTCGAACGCTCCACGCCGGAAGCAGTGCAGGCCATCCTGGACAGCATGGAATGGCTGGGCATGCAGCCCGATGAAGGCCCCTTCTATCAAATGCAGCGCATGGACCGCTACCGCGAAGTGGTCGCGCAGATGCTGGCCGCCGGCACCGCCTACCACTGCTACAGCTCGCCCGAAGAAGTGGAAGCCATGCGCGAGGCCGCCCGCGCCCGCGGCGACAAGCCGCGCTACGACGGCACCTGGCGCCCGGAACCCGGCAAGACGCTGCCCGCCATCCCCGACGGCCGCAAGCCCGTCGTGCGCTTCAAGAATCCCCAGGAAGGCGCCACCTCCTGGAACGACATGGTCAAAGGCACGATCAGCTTCGACAACACCGAACTGGACGACCTGATCATCGCGCGCCCGGACGGCACGCCGACATACAACTTCTGCGTCGTGGTCGACGACTGGGACATGGGCATCACCCACGTCCTGCGCGGCGACGACCACGTCAACAATACCCCGCGCCAGATCAACATCCTGCGCGCGCTGGGCGCGGCGCTGCCGGAATACGGCCACGTGCCGATGATCCTGGGCCCGGACGGCGAAAAACTGTCCAAACGCCACGGCGCGGTCAACGTCATGGAATACGACAACGACGGCTACCTGCCCGAGGCCATGATCAACTACCTGGCCCGCCTGGGCTGGAGCCACGGCGACGACGAGCTCTTCTCGCGCGAACAGCTGGTGTCGTGGTTCGACACCAAGCACCTGTCGAAGTCGGCCTCGCAATGGGATCCGAAGAAGCTGAACTGGGTCAACGCCCACTACATCAAGCAGATGGACAACGCGGAACTGGCCGAGCGCGTGGCCCCGCGCGTGGCGAACCGGGGCGGCCATCCGGAAAAGATCGACCTGCCGGGCGTCATGGGCCTCTTGAAGGACCGCGCTGAAACGCTGGAGCAGCTGGCTGACGGCGCCATGCTGTTCTGCGCCGAGTTCAAGCCCGCCGCGGCCGAGCTCGTCGAACAGCACCTGACCGCGCCGGCCCGCGAAGCGCTGGCCGATTTCGCCCAGCGCGCGCAGGACACCGACTGGACCCGCGAGGCCCTGTCCGCCCTGATCAAGGCGGTGCTGGCCGACCGTGGCCTGAAGATGCCGCAACTGGCGATCCCGCTGCGCGTAGCCGTCACCGGCCAGACGCAGACGCCCGCCGTCGACGCCGTGCTGGCCCTGCTGGGCAAGCAGACGGTGCTGGCCCGCCTGGCCGCGATCTAACCCGCGCGGCCGACCGGCCACGGGCCCGGCGCATCCCAGGATGCGCCGGGCCCGTGTCGTTTCAGGCCTGTTGAATGGCCGCCCGCGCCTTCAGCGCGCGCGCGAAGAACGCGCCCAGCAGCGGCAGCAGTACGGCAGAACCCCCGAACAGCGCGGCCGCGCCGATCTCGTCCACCACGGCGCCCGCCAGGGCCACGCCGGCCGCCTGCCCCATGAACAGACAGGACGCGAACCAGGCGACGGCCGTGCCGCGCGCCGACGGCACCATCTGCGTCGCGTTGGTCTGCAGCGTGGCGTGCAGCAGGTAGTAGCCGAAACCGGCCAGGACGCTGGCAAGCAGGCTCCACATCCAGACGGGGCCCAGCAGGTAGGAGAGGAAGGCCACGCTCAGCACCAGGCCGCCCGCGACCGCCAGGCCGCGTTCGCCCAGGCGCTTGAGGATGCGGCCGGCCACCACCGTGTAGATCAGGCCGCCCACGGCGTACACCGCTACGAGCGCGCCCGCGGCGGTCAGCGAGATGTCGAAGCGTTCATGCAGATAGGACGGCGCGAACGCCAGCGCGCCGAAGACCAGCAGGCCTTCCGCGAAGACGGTCGCCAGCACGATGCGGGCCCAGGGCGTGCCCAGCACCAGCCGCGCCTGCGCCACGAACCCCTGCTTGACCGCGCCCGCTTCCACCCGGCCGAAGCCGGACACCTGCTGGCGCCGCACTTCCAGATGCAGCAGCACGCCCACGGCCAGATACCCCACGACGAGCGCGGCAAAGGCCCAGCGCCAACCGATGGTGTCCGCGAACAGGCCGCCGGCCAATTGCCCGGCCGACATGCCCAGGATGGTGCCGGTCAGAAAGCGCGCCAGCGTCGCCTGCCGCCGTTCATACGGCACGTTGTCGCCGATCCAGGCCATGGACAACGGCACGATGCCCGCCCCCGCCGCGCCCGACAGCGCGCGGCAAAGCACCAGCACATCCAGCGATTCGGCCATCACGGCGCCCGCGCTGCCCAGCGCGCAGGCCACGGTCGCCACGCTGACGACGCGGTACTTGCCGTAGCGGTCGCCCACCGGACCGAAGAACATCTGCAGCACCCCGTAGGCCACGGCGAACGCCGTCACGGCGCGCGCGGCCTGGCCGGTGGTCGTGCCGAATTCCGCCGCCAGTTGCGGCAGCATGGGATCACAGATGCGGAAGGCGCTGGCGCTGACGAAAGCGGCCAGGGCAAGCAGCGCGATGGCGCGTGCTTCGGAGGACATGGCGGGCATGGGGGGGCGGGCAGCGAGGCGAAAGTCGAAGCCCGCACCTTACCGCAGCCCGGCCGACTTGGCGAAGCGGCCGGACGGGGGTGTCCGCCCGGCGCAACGGTCAGAGCGTAGCGGTCAGAGCGCAGCGGTCAATACGGCAGGCGGTAGCCCTGGGGCATGCGGCGCGCGGTGACGACCTGGCCGCCGGTCTTCAGTTCGCGCAGCGTCAGTTTGGCCTTTTCGACCTTTTCGACGCGGTAGCGATTCAGGTAGATCGGATCGTTCGCGTCCACCAGTTCGCCGGCAGATTTCGTGGTGCGCATCGTGTAGATGCCGTCGACCACCGTCCAGCACCCGGTCTCGCGCAGGGCGGGCCGCGCCTTGCGGCCGATCTTCAGCAGGGTTTCGTAGGCCATCGAGCCATCGGCCGACAACACGATCAGCGATTGCAGGTCGCCGCTGACGTCGCGGGGCTTGCTGTTCGATAACCAGGTGCCGATCATCGGATCGCCGTTTTGGGCCGGCACGCAAGCCACCGGCTTGGGCGGTTCCGCAGGCTGGGCCTCGGTGATGACGGCGGGCTTCCTGGCGACGCAACCGGCCAGGACCAGAACGGCGCAGGCGATGCCGGCCGAACGCAAATACACACTGCTCATGTCTTCCTCAACACGTCTGTCGACGCGTCGCGCCGATCACACCGGCACGCCCTTCGCGCAGCAAACATCACGCACTCTAAAGAGCCGCCAGGGAAGAATCAACGACGATCCGCGCGGTGTGCAATTGCGCAACAGTCGAACATTGAAAGGCCCGGCTTTAGCCTCGAAAACCGCACGAATGCGTTGGTTTCAAGCGACACTGCGGCCGCCTCGCACCGCTTTCGCACGCAGCATTTCCTCCATGCGCGCGGCCGCCGGCGACAGGCTGCGCCCCGCCAGCCGCGTGATGCCCAATTGGCGCTCGATGCGCGGCCGCGACAGCGGCACGAAAGCCAGGCCGGGCGAGTCCGGCGGCACGCCCAAGCGCGCCAGCACCGTCACGCCCACGCCGCGTTCCAGCATGGCCAGCAGCGACATCATGTTGGACACGAACACCTGCCGATCCATCATGAAGGCCGCCTGCGGATAGCCGGCAAGCTGGCGGTGCGCCACGGTGCCCACCAGCGGCAAGCCGGCGATCTCGCGCCAGGTCACCGATTTGCGTCCGGCGAGCGCGTGACCGCGATGGCAGACCAGGCCGAAAGCGTCGCGCAGCAACGGTTCGAACGACAGGCGGCGGTCCTGCAGCACCGGACTGCACACGCCCAGCTCGACCTCGCCCGCCAGCACCATGCGCTCGACGCCTTCCGAGTTGTCGTCGAACAGGCGCAGCGCCACCGCCGGATAGTGTTCGCGGTAGGACGCCACCAATTCGGGCAGCCAGTGCGTGGCCACCGTGGCGACGGAAGCCATCGTCAGCGTGCCGGCGCCGTTGCTGGCCAGCCCCGACAGCGCGCCCGCCACGCGATCGTGATGCTCGACCAGTTCGCGCGCCAGCGGCAGGCAGTCCTGCCCGAAACGCGTCAGCGTATTGCGGTTGCCGCGTTCGAACAATGGCTGTCCCAGGCGCTGCTCCATTTCGCGGATGGACAGGGACAGCGCCGGTTGCGAACGGAAGGCCCGGGCGGCCGCCGCGCGGAAACTGCGCAGCTCGGCCACCAGCAAGAAGTGCCGGTAGTGCGTGATGGACAGGTCGGGCAAGGATCGCATTGGGCAGCTCGATTTGGAAAACTTATCCAATCATAGGAAAAATAAAGTTTTCTGATCATAGGGTCGCACTTAAGATGGCCGCAAGATGATCGCTGCCGCCCCCTCTCCCGCTTCCGCCCCCGTCGCCACGGACCCGCTGGATTTCAGCCTGGCCGACCGCCTGCCCGCCCGCCGCGCCGGCCAAGGCCGCCTGATTGCCGGCGCGCCGCCGCAAGACGGCCGGCCCGGCCTGCTGTTCGTGCCGGGCGCCTATCACGGCGCCTGGTGCTACGCGCACTATCTGGACTACTTCGCCGCCGCCGGCCTGGCCTGCGCGGCGCTGGACGAATCCGCGCGCGCTTCCTGGCCACGTCGCCCGGCCGCGACGTCAGCGCCGTCACGCAGCGCCTGTGCGCCGAAAGCCCGCAAGTGCTGAATGACCGCTACCTGCTGCGCGTGGCGATCGGCGCCGCCGCGTTCGACGCGCCCGGCCTGTGCCTGGAGGCCGGGCTGGACACCCATGACCGCCATCCGCCCGGGCAGGACCAGGCGATCGCGCGGCGCTACGGTTTTTCCCACGCCGTGCTGGCCGGGCAACCGCACTGCATGATGTATGCGGACCACTGGCGCGTCAGCGCCGGCGCCATCCTGGTGTGGCACCGCGAACAGTTCGGCTGAATCGCCCTCGCACCGCTACAACGACAAAACAACGACACCCGACCGCGCAAGCACGCGGCTAGCGCACTCAGGAGACAAGCATGTCCATACCCCGTTTTCTTCGCCCGGCGTTGATCAGCGCCGGCCTCGTGCTGGCCGCCTCCGCGCAGGCGGCAGGCTGGCCCGAAAAACCCGTGACGATCATCGTGCCGTCCGCGCCGGGCGGCGCTGCGGACCTTACCGCCCGCACCTTCGCCCAATACCTGGGCGAACAGACCGGACAGACGGTGATCGTCGAAGACCGTCCCGGCGCCGGCGGCATCGTCGGCACCAACGCGTCCAAGAACGCGGCAGCGGACGGCTACACCTTCCTCTTGTCCACGAACTCGACGCACGCCGCCAACCAGTTCCTGTACAAGAGCCTGCCCTACGACGCGCAAAAGGATTTCCGGCAGGTCGGCCTGCTGGGCACCTTCGGCACGGTAGGCGTCGTGGCGCCCGGCAGCCCCTACCGCACGGTGCCCGAGCTGGTGGACTACGCCAAGAAGCATCCCGGCGAGGTCTTCTTCGGCTACTACAGCTCGTCCTCGCAGGTGCCGTCCGAACTGTTCAAGCAGCGCGCCGACATCAATATCACTGGCGCGGCCTACAAGAACATCACGCAGATCATCACCGACCTGCGCGGCAAGCAGATCAGCTTCGCGTTCGTGGACTACCTGACCGCCATGGGGCAGATCGACGGCAAGGGGCTCGTCCCCATCGCCGTCACCGGCGCCCAGCCGCACGCCGCCTGGCCCACCGTGCCGACCATGGCGACCTACTACCCGGACTTCGTCGTCGCCGGCTGGCTGGGCCTGTCGGCGCCGGCGAACACGTCGCCGGACATCGTGGCGAAGATGAACGGCTATCTGCAGGCGGCGGTCAAGGACGACGCCACGGCGAAGAAGCTGCGCGCCCTGGGTCTGACCCCGGAATCGATGGACGTGGCCCGTTTCGACGCCTTCGTGAAGGAGGACACGGCGCGCTGGAAGGAATGGATCCGCATTTCGGGCATCCAACCCCAATAAACGCCGATCCATCGCCCGCCTGCGGGTCTTTCACCGCAAACGCCGCGCCCTCTATATATAGAGGGCGCGGTGCGCTTCACAGCGGCAGGCGCTGTTCGTGCTTGATTTCGCGCAGCGCCACGATGGTGCGCGTCTGGCGGATGCCCGGCATGTTGAACAGGAACCGGTGCAGGAAACGGTCGTAGGCCTCGGGGCTTTCCACCAGGATCTTCAACAGGAAATCCGAATCCCCCGTGACCGCATAGCACTCCAGGATCTCGGGCGCGTCGCGCACCGAGCGCTCGAAGTTCTCGACCGTGCTGGAGGCATGCCGCTCCAGGCTGATCTGCGCGAACATGCAGCCCAGCCCCACCTTGCTGCGGTCAACCTGCGCGCTATAGCCCTGGATGACCCCGCTGGCCTCCATCGCCTTCACGCGCCGCCACACCGGCGCGGCCGACAGCCCCACCTTCTCCGACAACTGCTGCGCCGAAGCCCGGCCGTCCTCCTGCAAGGCCTTGAGGATGCCGATATCGGTCTTGTCCATCGCGATGTCTCCTGGTTTTTGTCGAATACGAAATATTCATTGCGTATTATAGGGATAGCACGATCCAAAAACGCAATAAATCGAATGCTCCGCGAACCTATCATGGTGCCAAATACCAGGAGCATTCACTATGGACGGCACGCCCGCCCCCGAACCCCAGCTGGACCTCGACTACCAGCTTGCCGACAATCTGACCCGGGAGTCCGGCCGCATCTTCCTGACCGGCACGCAGGCGCTCGTGCGCATCATGCTGACGCAGGCCCGGATCGACCGCGAACGCGGCCTGAACACCGCCGGTTTCGTGTCGGGCTACCGCGGGTCGCCCCTGGGCGGCGTCGACATGGCGATGTGGAAGTCCAAGAAGGCGCTGGACGCCGGCAAGATCTCATTCCTGCCCGGCATCAACGAAGACATGGCGGCCACCGCCGTCATGGGGACGCAGCAGGCCGGCGTGCGCGCAGACCGCAATGTCGATGGCGTCTTCGCCATGTGGTACGGCAAGGGCCCCGGCGTGGACCGCGCCGGCGACGCGCTGCATCACGGCAATGCCGCAGGCGCATCGCGCCACGGCGGCGTGCTGGTGGTGGTGGGCGATGACCACACCGCCGTCTCGTCGTCGATTCCGCACGCCAGCGAAGCGTCCTTGATCGGCTGGCAGATGCCCATCGTGCATCCCACCTCCATCGACGAATACGAAACCTTCGCGCTGTGGGGCTGGGCGCTGTCGCGCTATTCCGGCACCTGGGTCGCGTTCAAGGCCGTGTCCGAGACCATCGAAAGCGGCCACTCGTTCACGCCTGCCGCCGTGCACGCCTACGACATGCCCGCCGATCCGGACATGCCGCCCGAATCGCTGGAATATTCGGCGCGCGACTTCCTGTCGCTGGCCGTCGAAACGCGCATGAACCTGCGCATGAAGGCCGTGGCCGCGTTCGCGCGCCGCCACAGCATCGACCGCCTGACCTGTCCCGCCCCCAAGGCCACGGTCGGGATCGTGACCGTCGGCAAGGCCCATCTGGACACGATGGAAGCGCTGTCGCGCCTGGGCGTGGACACCGTCACCGCCAATGCTCCCGTGCGCATCTACAAGCCCGGCCTGACCTGGCCGCTGGACGGCGAACGGCTGCTGGAGTTTGCGCGCGGCCTGTCGCACATCCTCGTGATCGAAGAAAAAGGCGCGGTGGTCGAAAGCCAGATCAAGGACCTGCTGTTCAACCGGCCCGACCGCCCCTCCGTCATCGGCAAGAAGGGCTTCGACGGCGAAACCCTGGTGCCGTCCGCCGGCCAATTGCGCCCGTCGCTGCTGGCGCAGCCGCTGGTCGGCTGGCTGACCCGCACGGCGGGCCTGCCGCTGGCCGCGGACCTGGCGGCGTTCGAATGCCAGGCCGCGCTGTCCAACGACGCCGACGGCATGCGCCGCCGCCCCTACTTCTGTTCGGGCTGTCCGCACAGCACGTCGACCAAAGTGCCCGAAGGCAGCCAGGCGCTGTCCGGCGTGGGCTGCCACTACATGGCCGCCTGGATGGACCGCGACACCGGCGGCCTGACGCAGATGGGCGGCGAAGGCGTCGACTGGATCGGCCTGTCCCGCTACACCAAGATGCCGCACATCTTCCAGAACATGGGGGAAGGCACCTACTACCACTCCGGCTACCTGGCGATCCGCCAGGCCGTGGCCGCCGGCGCCAACATCACCTACAAGATCCTGTTCAACGACGCCGTCGCGATGACCGGCGGGCAACCGGTGGACGGGCCGATCTCGGTGCCGCAGATCTGCCAGCAGCTGCGCGGCGAAAACGTGGCGCGCATCGTCGTCACCAGCGACGAGCCCGAAAAGTACCAGGGCGTGGACCTGGGCCCGAACATCCTGGTGCACCACCGCCGCGAACTGGACGCCGTGCAACGCGAGCTGCGAGAAATCCCCGGCGTGACCGTGCTGATCCACGACCAGACCTGCGCCGCCGAAAAGCGCCGCCGCCGCAAGAAGAACCAGTTCCCCGACCCGGCGCGCCGCATGCTGATCAACAGCGCCGTGTGCGAAGGCTGCGGCGATTGCGGCGTGCAGTCCAACTGCCTGTCGGTCGTGCCGCTGGAAACGCCGTATGGCCGCAAGCGCGCCATCGACCAGTCCAGCTGCAACAAGGACTACTCCTGCGCGGAAGGCTTCTGCCCCAGCTTCGTGTCCGTCATGGGCGGCAAGCCCAGGAAGAGCGCGGCGCCCAAGACCGACCAAGAGCGCCTGCAAGGCCTGATCGCGCAGCTGCCGCTGCCCGCCACGCCCGCGCTTGACCGCCCCTACCGCCTGCTGGTCGCGGGCATGGGCGGCACCGGCGTCATCACCATCGGCGCCATCGTGTCGATGGCCGCGCACCTGGAAGGCCTGTCGGCCGCGGTGCTGGACCTGACCGGCCTGGCGCAAAAAGGCGGCACGGTCGTCAGCCACATCCGCCTGGCGCCCGCCGGCGCATCGGCGGGCCCCGTGCGCCTGGACTGGCAGCAGGCCGATGCCGCCATCCTGTGCGACCCGGTGGCCTCGGTGGCGCCGGATTCGCTGGGCGCGCTGCGCCGCGGGCACACGCAAGTCACCGTCAACACCTACGTGGCGCCGGTCTCGGACTTCACCCGCAACCCCGATGCCGCCATGCGCCCCGAAGCGCTGCTGGCCAAGATCCGCCACGCGGCGGGCGAGGCCAACACGGCCGCCATCGACGCGCACGAAGCGGCACTGGCCCTGTTCGGCGACAGCATCCTGTCCAACATGTTCATGCTGGGCTATGCGTGGCAGCGCGGCGGCGTGCCGTTGTCGCAGGCCGCCATCAACCGCGCCATCGAACTGAACGGCGTGGCGGTCGCGGCCAATCGCGCCGCGTTCGACAGCGGCCGCCTGGCGGCGCATCAGCCCGACGCGCTGGACAGCGCGCTGCGCCCGCGCGCCCAGGTCGTGCAGTTGCACGTGCCCGAGACCTTCGAACGCGCCGTGGCGCGCCGCATCGCGGACCTGACCGCCTATCAGAACGCCGGCTACGCCCGCGAATACCAGGACGTGGTCGAGGCCATCGCGGCCCGCGAGCGCGAACTGGCGCCCGATGCCAAGACCCCGCGCCTGGCGATGGCGGTGGCCCGCGGCCTGTTCAAGCTCATGGCCTACAAGGACGAGTACGAAGTAGCGCGCCTGTACACGGGCGAAGCGTTCCAGGCGCAGTTGAAGGGCCAGTTCGAAGGCGACTACAGCCTGCGCTTCCACATGGCGCCGCCGATCTTTGCGCGCAAAGACCCGCGCACCGGCGTGCCGCGCAAGATGACGCTCGGCCCGCGCACCATGACCGCGCTGAAACTGCTGACTCGCATGAAGGGCTTGCGTGGCACCTGGTTCGATCCCTTCGGCCGCACCGCCGAGCGCAAGATGGAGCGCGCGCTGATCGGCGAATACCGCCAGACCATAGACCGGCTGCTTGTAGGGTTGACCCGGGACAAGCTCGCGCAAGCAGCTACAATCGCCGGCCTTGCAGAAACCATCCGCGGCTACGGCCACGTGAAGGCTTCGAACGTCGAGAAGTATCGGACGGAATTGGGTCGATTGATGCAGAGCTATACGGCACCGGCCCCGCGCGACATGCCCCTGCGGAAAACCGCATAAACATTCGCTCTGAGCGGTCCTGTCCTGGGCGCGCCTTACTGGGCGCGCCCAGTGCATTTAGTAACAATCTTTTGTGAGCTTCGTCATATCTTCTTCTTGTCCCTGTAGTTCTCGATCACTAGAATTAGTGTCCAACGAGGGGTGCTACACTATATGTTGTGGTCGCCTAAGCGCTGATTCTCGTCGGCCACGCCTTTTGGACTAGCCCGTCCAAGCGTTCCGACCCCCTCAAAAGATCCACATTCGTACCGGACATGACCGTCGTCATGTCGCTATCTACGCGTTTTCGCACAGGAGCTTCCATGCAGACTACGATCGCCTCTGTGACCCGGCCTTCGGCCGTGCCGCCCTCGCAAACCGATTCCCCTGCCGACGCCAATGGCGGGCAATGGGCCAGCTACAACATCATTCGCCGCAATGGCTCGGTGGTCGGGTTCGAACCCAGCAAGATCGCCATCGCCATGACCAAGGCCTTCCTCGCCGTGAACGGCGGGCAGGGCGCGGCGTCCGCGCGAGTGCGCGAGCTGGTCGAGAACCTGACGGACCAAGCCGTCAACGCGCTGGTGCGCAACCGCCCCAACGGCGGCACCTTCCATATTGAAGACATCCAGGACCAGGTCGAACTGGCCCTGATGCGTTCGGGCCAGCATGACGTTGCCCGCGCCTACGTGCTGTATCGCGAGAAGCGCACGCAAGAGCGCGCCGCGGCCGCTGCCGCCGAAGGGCAGGACAAGGCCGCCGCCGCCCCGCAGGAACACGTGCTGAACGTGACCGACGCCGGCGTGCGCCGCCCGTTGGACCTGGCTGAACTGCGCGCGACCATCGTCGCCGCCGGCGAAGGCCTGGCCGAATTCATCGACAGCGAATCCATCCTGAAGGAAACGGTCAAGAACCTGTACGACGGCATCCCCGTCGACGAAGTGTTCAAGTCCGCCATCCTGTCCGCGCGCGCGCTGGTCGAAAAAGACCCGGCCTACAGCCAGGTCACCGCCCGTCTGCTGCTGCACACGATCCGCAAGGAAGTGCTGGGCGAAGAAGTGTCGCAAGACGGCATGGGCGCGCGTTACGCCGAATACTTCCCCACGTTCATCGCCCGCGGCATCGAAGCCGGCCTGCTGTCGCCCGAACTGGCCAGCTATGACTTGACCCGTCTGGGCAAGGCGCTGAACGCCAAGCGCGACCTGCAATTCGGCTACCTCGGCCTGCAGACGCTGTACGACCGCTACTTCCTGCACATCCGCGGCACTCGCATCGAACTGCCGCAGGTGTTCTTCATGCGCGTGGCCATGGGCCTGGCGCTGCGCGAAGCCGATCGCGAAACGCGCGCCATCGAGTTCTACGAGATCCTGTCCTCGTTCGACTTCATGAGCTCGACGCCGACGCTGTTCAACTCGGGCACGCTGCACTCGCAGCTGTCGTCGTGCTACCTGACCACCGTCTCCGACGACCTGGAAGGCATTTACGACGCCATCAAGGAAAACGCGCTGCTGGCCAAGTACGCCGGCGGCCTGGGCAACGACTGGACCCCGGTGCGCGCGCTGCGCAGCCACATCAAGGGCACCAACGGCGAAAGCCAGGGCGTCGTCCCGTTCCTGAAGGTCGTCAACGACACCGCCGTGGCGGTGAACCAGGGCGGCAAGCGCAAGGGCGCGGTTTGCACGTACCTGGAATCGTGGCACCTGGACATCGAAGAATTCCTGGAACTGCGCAAGAACACCGGCGACGAACGCCGCCGCACGCACGACATGAACACGGCGAACTGGATTCCCGACCTGTTCATGAAGCGCGTCATGGAAGCCGGCGAATGGACGCTGTTCTCGCCGTCCGACTGCCCTGACCTGCACGACAAGGTCGGCCGCGCATTCGAAGAAGCCTACATCGGCTACGAAAACCGCGTCGCCAGCGGCGAGCTCAAGCTGTACAAGAAGATGCCGGCGCTGACGCTGTGGCGCAAGATGCTGTCCATGCTGTTCGAAACCGGCCACCCGTGGATCACGTTCAAGGATCCGTGCAACATCCGTTCGCCGCAGCAGCACGTGGGCGTCGTCCACAGCTCGAACCTGTGCACCGAAATCACGCTGAACACCAACGAATCCGAAATCGCGGTGTGCAACCTGGGTTCCGTGAACCTGGTCGCGCACATGAAGCCGGCTGCCGGCGGCGGTTTCGAACTGGACCACGACAAGATCAAGCGCACCGTCAGCATCGCGATGCGCATGCTCGACAACGTCATCGACATCAACTACTACGCCGTCGAGAAGGCACGCAATTCCAACGCGCGCCATCGTCCGGTGGGCATGGGCATCATGGGCTTCCAGGATTGCCTGCAGATGATGCGCGTGCCGTACGCGTCGCAAGCCGCGGTTGAATTCGCCGACCGTTCGATGGAAGCAGTGTGCTATCACGCCTACTTCGCATCGAGCCTGCTCGCCGAAGAACGCGGCCGCTATCAGTCGTATGAAGGTTCGTTGTGGTCGCGCGGCATCTTGCCGCAAGACACGTTGAAGATGCTGCGCGATGAACGCGGTGGCCATGTTGAAGTCGATGAATCGAGCTCGCTCGATTGGGATACGTTGCGCGCGCGCATCAAACAACACGGCATGCGCAACTCCAATTGCGTTGCAATTGCCCCAACCGCGACTATTTCCAATATCATTGGTGTATCTGCGTGCATCGAACCTACTTTCCAGAACTTGTACGTCAAATCGAATCTCTCCGGCGAGTTCACGGTCGTTAACGATTACCTCGTGCGTGACCTGAAGAAACTCGGTCTCTGGGACGAAGTCATGGTCGCCGACCTCAAGTACTTCGACGGCAGCCTGTCCCGCATCGATCGCGTACCTTCCGAACTCCGCGAACTCTACGCCACCGCGTTCGAAGTCGAACCGAGCTGGCTGGTGGAATGCGCGTCGCGCCGTCAGAAGTGGATCGATCAGGCCCAGTCGCTGAACATCTACATGGCAGGCGCATCGGGCAAGAAGCTGGATGACACCTACAAGCTGGCATGGCTGCGTGGTCTGAAGACGACGTACTACCTGCGTACCCTGGGCGCCACCAGCGCCGAGAAATCCACGGGCCGCGGCGGCGAACTGAACGCCGTCACCGCCGGTGGCCAATCCACGGCTGCGGCTGTGGGCGCCGCACCTGTTTTGCCGGAACCCGAAGTTCTCGGGGCGGTTTGCACCATGCGGCCGGGCGACCCCGGCTTCGAAGAGTGCGAAGCCTGCCAATAACCGCCTCCGGAGAATTGAATCATGATTAATTGGGAAGACGACACCCTCGCCACGCAACCTGCAAAGACCCCCGCACCCGCGGGCGGTGGGCAGGCTGCGCCCGAAGTCCGGGCGGCGACCGGTGTATTCGGCGACACCGCCATGCCCACGCCCGCCGCGCCTGAACACGCGGCAGGCCTGGCCACGAGCGGCGCCGCCACCTCGCAACGTGTAAAGGTTGCTGACAAGCGCATCATCAACGGCGAAACCGACGTCAACCAGCTTGTGCCTTTCAAGTACAAGTGGGCGTGGGAAAAGTATTTGGCCACTTGCGCCAACCACTGGATGCCGCAAGAGATCAACATGTCGCGCGACATCGCCCTCTGGAAGAACCCGAACGGGCTCACCGAGGACGAGCGCCGCATCGTCAAGCGCAACCTGGGTTTCTTCGTCACGGCCGACTCGCTGGCCGCGAACAACATCGTGCTGGGCACCTACCGCCACATCACGGCGCCTGAATGCCGCCAATTCCTGCTGCGCCAGGCATTCGAAGAAGCGATCCACACGCACGCCTATCAATACATCGTCGAAAGCCTGGACCTGGACGAAGCCGAGATCTTCAACGCTTACAACGAAGTTCCGTCCATCCGCGCCAAAGACGAGTTCCTGATCCCGTTCATCGACGCGATCGCGGACCCCCACTTCAAGACGGGCACGCCCGAAGCCGACCAGACGCTGTTGAAGTCCCTGATCGTCTTCGCATGCCTGATGGAAGGCCTGTTCTTCTACGTGGGCTTCACGCAGATCCTGGCGCTTGGCCGCCAGAACAAGATGACCGGCGCGGCCGAGCAGTACATGTACATCCTTCGCGATGAATCCATGCACTGCAACTTCGGCATCGACCTGATCAACACCGTCAAACTGGAAAATCCGCATCTGTGGACGCCGGAATTCCGCGAAGAAATTCGAGAACTCTTCCGCAAAGCGGTCGAACTCGAATACGCTTACGCCGAAGACACGATGCCGCGCGGCGTGTTGGGCTTGAACGCACCTATGTTCAAATCCTACCTGCGCTTCATCGCCAACCGTCGTTGCCAGCAAATCGGTATCGAACCGCTGTACCCGCAGGAAGAAAATCCCTTCCCGTGGATGGCGGAAATGATCGATCTTAAAAAGGAACGCAACTTTTTTGAAACTCGCGTGATCGAATACCAAACCGGTGGCACGCTGAGCTGGGAGTAAAGCAGTTCGTCATCAGGCCCGGCGCGGGCACGCTCCAGAGTGACGGAGCGTCGCGTTCGCGACAGGCTTGATGGCGCTCTCCTCGGTCAGGGTGTTTTGTCGCCGAACTGCTTCAAGGCAAAACGCACCCCCTTGGGGGGCAGCGAGCCGAAGGCGCGGCGCGGAGACATTTCGAACACGTAGAACAAGCGGTCGGCCCAGCCTGTGATCAGGCAGCCGATCGGCGCCATTTGAAATGGCTCGCGCCAAAGGAGCGGGGGCCATATCAAATGGCTGTGCCGAATTCATTAGCGCAAACCGTAGTAGCTGTTGCTCGCACAGAACAGCGGCATGCGCCGATGAATAGCCCGGGCACGGTTCGCCTTGTTGGCGAGTCGGGGCACGGGTTTAAGTTCTGGGACCCCTGAACCTAAGGAGCATGACCATGGCAACAGCCAAGAAAGCCGTAAAGAAAGCAGCGGTGAAGAAGCCCGCCGCCGCCAAGAAGGCAGTCGCTAAAAAGGCCGCCCCGGCCAAGAAAGCCGCTGTCAAGAAGGTAGCAGTCAAGAAAGTCGCAGCCGCCAAGAAGCCGGCTGTGAAGAAGGTTGCCGCCAAGAAGCCGGCAGCCAAGAAGGTCGTCGCCAAAAAAGCGGTAGCCAAGAAGGCCGTCGCCAAGAAAGCGGTAGCCAAGAAGGTTGTCGCCAAGAAGGCGGTTGCCAAGAAGGCAGTAGCCAAGAAGGTCGTCGCCAAGAAGGCGGTTGCCAAGAAGGCCGTCGCCAAGAAAGCGGTAGCCAAGAAGGTTGTCGCCAAGAAGGCGGTTGCCAAGAAGGCTGTTGCCAAGAAAGCGGTAGCCAAGAAGGCCCCCGCCAAAAAGGCCGCTGCCAAAAAGGCGCCTGCTGCCAAGAAGGCGGTTGCCAAGAAGGCCGTAGCCAAGAAGGCTCCCGCTGCCAAGAAGGCTCCTGCTGCGAAGAAGGCTCCTGCTGCCGCCAAGCCGGCTGCTGCTGCCAAGCCCGCCGCTGCCAAGAAGCCTGCTGCCAAGAAAGCCGCTCCGAAGAAGCCCGCTACGCCTCCGTCGTCGACGGCAGCTGCCCCGGGCGCGAAGACCGCGCTGAACCCCGCCGCGTCGTGGCCGTTCCCGACGGGTGGCCGTCCGTAATCAGGACGGTTGAAGCCCTGGCTTCACCAGAGCCGCCCGGCATGCCGGGCGGCTTTTTCGTGCCCGCCGCCGCGGCGCAGAACCGTCATGCCGTGAGACAATTGATTCCTTCTTTTTTCGGTGATCGCGTCCATGCTCGGTGATATCTTCCGCTTTCTCCTCGAAATCGTGTTCACGCTGTTCGGCGCCGCATTGATTGCCCGCGCCTGGATGCACGCGATCCGCCTTCACCCCTTCAACCCGCTTTCCCGTGCGATCTACCAGTTCACGAACTGGCTGGTGATGCCGCTGCGCAAGATCATCCCCGCCGGCAACAAGATCGACTGGACGAGCCTTGTCGCGACCTGGCTGGCCGCGCTGGCCTATATCGTGCTGATCTGGCTGGTGTCCATCGGCGCGCTGATCCCCGCGTCCCTGCTGCCCGCCGCCCTGGGTTCCGCCCTGCTGATGGCCATCAAATGGGCGCTGAACCTGGTGGTGTGGTTGACGCTGATCCAGGCCGTGCTGTCGTGGGTCAACCCGATGGCGCCCATGATGCCATTGCTGCAATCACTGACCGCGCCCATGCTGGACCCGATCCGCCGCCTGCTGCCGCGCACCGCGATCGACTTTTCGCCGCTGGTGCTGCTGATCGTGGCGCAAGTGCTGCTGATGGTGCTGAACAATCTCAGCCAACGCATGATGGGGCTGTAAGGCGCGGGGCATCGTGCCCCGCCCTTCGGATGGGCTACGCCGGGATGCCGGCGTAGATCTCGACCAGCTTCTTGCGGTCGATCTTGTGGTTGTTCGACATCGGCAGCGTCGGGCAAGCGACCAGCTCGGACGGCACCATGTAGGGCGGCAGGCGCTGCGCCAGCCGCTCTTTCCATCCGGCCAGCGCATCAGGCGCCAGGAAGCGCGCGTCCTCTGACGCGTCGCCCGCCCCCGCCACGAAACCAATCAGACGCACCGCCGTCCCGTCCGGCCGCCGCAGGACCGCGCATGCGCCGCCCTCCACGCCCGGCAGGCCATGCAGGGCCTCGTCGATCTCGGCCAGTTCGATTCGATAGCCGTTCAGCTTGATCTGGTCATCCATGCGGCCGCGGCAGAACAGCAGGCCTCCGGCTTCCATCTGCCCCAGGTCGCCCGTGCGGAACGCGCGGCGGCCGTCGGCGTAGGTGTAGAGCTTGGCCTCGTTCAGGTCGGGACGGTTCAGGTAGCCCCGCATGACGTGGTCGCCCACGATGCAGATCTCGCCTTCGTCCACGATCAGCACGCTGTCGGGTTTGGCGTGCCCCACCGGCAGCGGGTCATGCGCGGCCAGGACGGCATCGGTGACTTCGATCCAGGTGGTCGCGACCGTGGCTTCCGTCGGGCCGTAGGTATTCAGGATGACGGCGCCGGGAAAGCGCTGGCGCAGCTTCTTCGCCAAGGCCGAAGGCAGCGGCTCGCCGCAGAACAGGAAGGTGCGCAGCGCGGGCAAGGTGGCCGGCGAGAAATCGCGGTTGGCCAATTGCTGATGCGCGAACGACGGGGTCGACACCCAGACCGTCACGCCGTGCCCGGCCAGACGCGGCATCCACGTGCCCGCGGCCGCGATCTGCTCGCGCGCGTTCAGCACGCAGGCGCCGCCCGAGGCCAAGGTGGCGAACACTTCGTACATGGACAGATCGAAACTGAACGGCGCCTGGTTCATGAACACCGGCGCGTCGCCCAAGCCGAAGCTGCCCAGCATCCAGTCGCCCAGCAGGCCGACGCTTTCGCGGCCGATCTGCACGCCCTTCGGGTCGCCCGTGCTGCCGGACGTGAACATGACATAGGCCAGGCCGCGCTCGGCCAGTTCGGCGCCTTCGCCCGCGCTGAACGTGCCGGACGCGGCGTCGTAGACGGCGGCCGCGCGGACGATCTCGACGATGCGGCGCAGGCGTTCGGCCGGGTAGATGGTGTCCACCGGCACGAACGGCGCGCCGATCAGCAAGGCGCCGACCATCGCGACGAAGAACGACGCTTCCTTATGGCCGTAGATCGCCACCGGCACATCCGGCGCCGCGCCGTTGCCGCGGGCCTCGTCGGCCCAGGCGACGGCTTCCGAGCGCAACTGCGCCCAGGTGAGGTTGCGATCCGCGGCGGCGACGGCCAGCGCGTCGGGCGCCACGCCGGTGTCGACGAATTGGAAAGACTTCAGGTCGAAACGCATGCCGAAACTCCCGGCGTCAGATGGGGCTGCGGCCGCTGAACACGTACAGCGCCAACGCGGCCAGGATCAAGGTAAGCACGCGGCCCAGGAAGCGCATGACGGGCTGCGCCAGGGCGGCCTGCATGGCGGGGCGGGTGCGCGAGGCGTTGATCAGCAGGTTGTGGCCCACCGAATACGCGCCGAACATCAGGCCGCTGACGATGTAATGTAGCGACAGGCCGTTCCACACGCCCATGGCCAGCAGCGTCGCGAAAATGCCGATGTTCTGCGCCGCCATGCGGTGGCGGCCGAAGAATTTGGTCTTGCTCAACGCCTTGTAGATCGGCATGAACACCACGTCGCGCAGCCACTCCGACAGGCTGATGTGCCAGCGGCGCCAGAAGTCCTGCGGATTCAGCGTGGCCAGCGGATTGCGGAAGTTGATCGGCAGCGTGAAGCCGAACAGCATGCCGATGCCGATCGCCATCGTCGAATAGCCGGCGAAGTCGAAGAACAGGTAGGCGCTGTAGAGCGACGCGTTCAGCGCCACGCCCGTGAACGAATAGTCGTGCGCGTCCAGCGTGGACAGGCCGTAGCGCCAGATCAGTTCAGCCAGGCCGAATTTCTGGATGACGCCCAGCATGATGAGTTCCAGGCCGGTCAGCCAGGTGCTCAGGTTCACGCCTTCGTAGCCGCGCTTCAGGTCCGCCTGGAAATTGCGCCAGCGGTACATCGGGCCGGCCAGCAGCGTCAGCGGGAAGAACAGGTAGATGAAGTAGTCCAGCGGCGACACGCGTTCGTTGCGCTGCGCGAACAGCAGCACGTCGATGGCGCGGAAGGTCGCGAACGACAGCCCGAGCATGGCGCCAAGATGCGACGCGCCCGTCTTCACCAGCAGCAGCGGCGTCATCGTGATGACGACGGCAAGCCAGGTGGGGATGTAGTTGCGGCGCATGGCCCACAGCGCACTGCCCGAAATGGCCAGCAGCGCGATGGGCTGATAGGGACGCGCCCAGAACACCGCCATCCACACGCCCAGGCAGACCACGCCGATGATGTGGCGATAGCCGATACGGAACGGCATGCCGAAGGAGCGGTATGCCAACAGGCCAAGGCCCCCGAACAGGGCCCCGCCGAAAAAGCTCAAGCTTGCGAACAGTTCCATGGCGTGCTCAGAACTGCTGATACTGGAATTCGACCTTGATCGGTCCGCCGCTGCCCGTGGTGGGCTGCGCCTGAAGCACGAACACCAGGATCACCCCGATGTACAGGCACAAGTGCCAGAAGAAACGGCGCCCGGCGCCCTCTTTGCGAAAAAATTTCATCGGGAAAAATACTCCGCAATGCCTTGGTCCGCCATCGCCCAGCCGAGCTCGGCCAGATGCATGTCGTCGCGCACCATGCCGGGTTCGAACGGGATGCTGTAGAGATCCAGGCAACCCATCTGATACCGCTGGCACATGCCCGTAATGGCAGCCACCACCGGATCGAATCGCTCGACGTCCAGGATGAGCTTGGGATTGAACGGCTGAATGACGAAATACGCCTTCACCTTGCGCCTTTGCAGCAAGGCCATCACGCGCGACAGGTCACCCAGTTCAGTGCGGGTGATCGGGTCCACGTCGGCGAACTCGTTGCGCGCCGGCGAATACAACGGCGCCAGGTACTGCTTGTAGTAGTCGTCGCGGACGTCGTAGGGGTTGTTGCCGCCCAGGTCGCGTTCGACTTCGCGCGCCTGATGCGTCAGCCTGCCCCACTGCCCTTCGTTCAGGCGGGCGGATGACGGCCAGGACACGAAACGGTGCGCCGGCACCGACAGCTTGCTGCGCGGCCGATCGGGCGCGGGCTCTTTGCGGGCGTGCCACCACAGCGCCAGCTTGTCCTTGAGTTCGGCCACCTGGCCATTGGCGATCAGCCACAACAGGCCCCAGTTGGCGTTGTCGCTGATCCAGTTCTGCATCTGCTCGCGGGTGTTCGGCTGGTCCCAGAGGCGATCCCAGACCGGGCCCGTCACGTGCTCGGCGAACGCGCTGCGCGGCAGCTGGCCGCCCGAGGCGAACCAGGCGGGCGACACCATGATCACCAGCCGCGTGTTCGGCGTCAGCGAATCCGCCACGGATTCCAGCACGCTGACGATGCCGTAGGACTGGAACATGGCGTGGCCATAGGCCAGCGTCGGCACCTTCAGTTCTTCCGGGAAAAAGCGGTAGGGCACGAAGCGCAGGTCATGGCTGGACAGCTCGGACGACCCCAGCACCACCAGCGTGCCGTCGCTCAGGGCGTTGCCCAGGCGATTCAGGTTGACGTGCTGCGTGCCCCAGTCCGGCCCCAGATTGGGCAGATAGTTGCTCTTGTCGGCAGCGGCCGTTGCCGGCGCCGGCAACGGCGTCACGAGGCGGCTGAGCAAGTCATCCGCGCCGCAATACGCCCCGAACGCCAGTGCCACGGCGGTCGCGGCGGCCGCGACATGGGACCACAACTGCGTATTACGAAGTATGGGCAGCGACATAGCCGGCAAGCGTGCGGACCGACTGAAGGTGCTCGGCGATCTCGGGAGCCGGGATGCTGCATCCGTACTCCGACTCGACCGCCAGCGTGATGTCCACCGCAGCCAGGGAATCAACCAGGCCAGTGGCAATCAACTGCGTATCGGGGGTGACTTTCTTCATGACGATCGACTCGACGATCTCGCCGATCTTGGTGTGGAGTTCTTGCTCGGTATGCATAGATAGTGCAGGTTGCCTCGTCGGCAAAACATCCCCATCCCCTGGGATTCAGGTAGACGAGGATACAGAAAAATGCTGAAGCTCAACTGACGGCTTCAGCGATCCAGAGCGGCATCAAGACGCACTTGGTTACATCAAAATCGAATCGCAATGCCGATCGCAGGCGCAATCATTGCACTTTGCCCGTTGAATCGCCATGAAACTTTTGGGGTAAAACGCGAGAAAAGGCTGGCAGACGTAACGCCTGCGGGTAAATCCCGGGTGCTGCGTTGCGGCAGAACGACAAATCCCCCGCCCTGCCCGGTCCGTCTTGATCCTGGCCCCAATAATCCGGCGGCAAATTTTCGGGCAAAAAAAAGCCCCGCCGCAGGCGCCTGCCCTGCCTGGCCCAGGCAAAAAAAAACCCGCTTACGCGGGCTTTCCGGAAGGCTTTCCCGATTACATCGGGGTGACGCGGGTCGGACCGGCGCCGCTGATCACCTGGACGCGCTGGCCCACGCTGACCGGCACATCCGCCTCTTGCGCGACCACCCGGGTTTCGCCGTTGTCCAGGCGCACGGTGATTTCGAGGCCAGAATTCGTGCCGACGCGGTTTTCCACGGCGTTGCCGGCCAAGGCGCCCAGAATGGCGCCGCCGACGGTGGCGATGGTGCGGCCTGTGCCGCCCCCGACGGCGTTACCCGCCACGCCGCCCAATGCGCCGCCGGCCAACATGCCGACACCGCTGGATTTGTCGTTCTGGATCACGATCGGGCGCACGCCCGTGACCGTGCCGGTACGGACGATCTGCTCACGCTGGGCTTGGTCGTAGCTGTACACGCCGCTGGACGCGCTGCGATTGGCGCAACCGCCCAGGACAGCCATCGACGTCACGACGGCTGCGATGGCCAACCACCGGCCAGTACGCGGCGTCACCAGGGAAAGAGATTTGCTTTGGTTCATTTGGACTCCTCGATCGGGCATTGCCGACGACTGTTGATCATAATACTCTGCCCTGAAGAAGCGGCACCCGCGGCTGCAACACACTGAAACTCACAGCCAAAAGCGGAAAAACAGCATTCTGATCAGGACGGCCGCCAGGCCGCCTTTCGAAAACGCGATGCGGCTTCGACCATCCCGCCGCATCGCGGTTCCCCAGGAGCGAAAGGAATCAAGCGGGCAGATGGATGCCGTAGGTCGCGTGCAGCACGGCGTCGATGTCCGCGCGCGACGGCGCGTGGTTCTGCGGGCCGCGCGATGCGATCTTGATCGCGCCCATGACGTTGCCCAGGCGGCAGCTGTCTTCCCAGTTCCAGCCGCTGGTCAGGCCGTACAGCAAGCCGCCGCGTTGCGCGTCGCCGCAGCCCGTCGGATCGACAACCTGCGAGGCGCGCACCGGGGCGATCTGGACGGTCTTGCCGTCGACGAACAACGTCGCGCCTTCGGCGCCGCGCGTCACCACCACCGCTTGCAGCGTGGCGGCGATGTCGGCCACGCTGCGGCCCGTGCGCTGCTCGACGATGCCCGCTTCGTAATCGTTGACGGTCAACGCCTGCGCCAGCTTGAGCATGCGCTCCAGGTCGGCGCCGTCGAACAAGGGCATGGCCTGGCCCAGGTCGAAGATGAAAGGGATGCCGCGGCGGTGCAGGCGTTCGGCGTGGGCGAACATGCCTTCCTTGGCGTCCGGCGCCACGATGGCCCAGGCCGCGTCCGCGTCGCTCAGGTCATTGTCCGCGGCGAACGACATCGCGCCCGGGTGGAAAGCGGTGATCTGGTTGTCGTCCAGGTCGGTCGTGATGAAGCACTGCGCGGTGAAGGTGTCGGGGATGACCTTGACACGGCTCGTGTCGATGCCCAGGCCCGACAAGCGCTCCATGTATTCGCCGGCGTCCTCGCCCACCGTCGCCACCGGCACGGGTTTTCCGCCCAGCAGGTTCATGTTGTAGGCGATGTTGCCCGAGCAGCCGCCATATTCCTTGCGCATGCTGGGCACCAGGAAGGACACGCTGAGCGATTGGATGCGATCAGCAAGAATGTGCTCTTTGAACCGACCTTCAAACACCGCGATCGTGTCGAACGCCATCGAGCCGCAAACCAGAACAGGGGTTGCCATGCTTATCATCCTTTAAGGAAAGAACTTGTCGAGTTGGTACCCATTGACCTGCACGCCGGTCACTTCAATGGGGACGGAAATCTTGAGCTCGCCAGCCGGGCCGAACGGGCCGCTCAACTGTTCTGGCGTCAGGTAATTTTCGGGCATCAGCACTTTGCGCACGACCACGGTATCGGACAGGTCGGTCAGGTCCAGCACCAGGGCCGGCCAATGCTGCGGCTTGTCGTAGCGGTTACGCAGCACCAGGTTCAGCACCAGGCGGCTGCGACCGTCGTCGATGGCGGCCGCGCCGGGCGGCGGCTGCAGCGACGATGAGGAAATCGCGATGCGCTCCAGGCGCCGGGCATAGCCGACCGTGCAACCCAGGGGCTTGCAAACGGCGTCCAGCACCGGCCGCAAGACCGGCACGGAATTGGCGATGTCGGTGCGGTAGGCATACACCGCTTGCAGGCCGAGCGCGATCAGGCCCAGCAAGCAGGCGTAGCCCCACACTTTACGCAACAAACCGCGGCGCTCCTGGCGGTCCTGGTCGAGGAATTCGGGCGGAGCGCGACCCACGTCGGTCGCGCTGGAATAGCGGGTGCGCGTATCGCCCAGCACGGGTTCGCGCCCATCGTCGCCTGCGTCGTCAAACTCGTGGTCAAGCTCGTCGCCGTCGTGGTCGTCGCGGTCATCATCCGCTGAGAAGGACGGCTCGGCCTGCCCGGCGGCGCGGCGGCGGGCATCCCAATCGATGACCGGTTCGCTTGCACGCGATGCGATGACGGGGTCGCTGCGCGACGCCGGCGGAGACGGCGGCACCCAGCGCGGCGCAGGGTCGCGCACTGGTTCCGGATGGCGGACGAAGGCGGCGTGGCGGTCGCTGTCCTGCTGATCGCTGTCGTCCTCGCCGTCATCGTCGTCGAAGTCAGTTTCCGGCAGGGCCGCGTCGGGCTCGACGCGCTGGCGGATCGCTTCGCGGCCGCGCAGCACGGCGGGCGGAATGGCGGGCGCGGCGGGGGCCGGAACGGGCGGAGGCGGAACGGGCGGAGGCGGAACGGGCAAAGGCGAAACCCGAACGGGCTCGTCTTCCCATGGGGCGATCTGGCGGGGCGGCTCCGCCGACGGGCGCGACAGCGGCGGCGGCGTCTCCGCAGGCGGCGTGGCCAGTACTGGTGCCGCAGCGGCCGCGGCAGGCGTCACCACCGGAGGTACCGCCGGCGCGGCCGGTACCGTTCGCGCAGCCGGCGGCATCGTCGGAGAGGCGGCCGGCGCGCCAGTTTCCGGCAGCAGGCAGGCCCGGCCGTCGAAGACGGTCGAGCACGCGCCGCAGCGAACCAGGCCATTGCGGACCCGAAGCTGGTCAGGCACCACCTTGAACGAGGTGCCGCACTGGGGGCAGCGGGTGGTCAGAGCCATGTTGCGATCCTGCTGAACGGCGCTCAGGCCTTCTGGCCGTGCAGGCACACCCAGCCGTCGCGCGCGCGCCAGACCGACATGGCGATCCAGGGCGCATAGGCGGCGGCCACCTCTTCGGCCTGGCGTTCCAGCACGCCGGACAGCACCAGATGGCCGCCAGCGGCGACGCGGCCGGCCAGCATCGGCGCCAGCACCTTCAGCGGATTGGACAGGATGTTGGCGACCACGACCTGGAAGGTGCCGTCCGCCAGCGCGTCGGGCAACATGGCCTGCAGTTCGACGCGGTTGACGTCGGCGTTGTAGGCCGTGCTTTGCACCGCCTGCGCGTCGATGTCCACGGCCAGCGTCGGGCCCGCGCCCAGCTTGCGGGCGGCGATCGCCAGGATGCCCGACCCGCAGCCATAGTCCAGCAACGTGGCGCCGGCCAGCAGCTCGGCTTCCAGCCAGGCCAGGCACAGGTGGGTCGTGGGATGGCTGCCGGTGCCGAAGGCCAGACCCGGATCCAGTTCGATATGGATCGCGCCGTCGCCCGTGGCGGCCGGATCGAAACCAGGCACGTCGGGGCTGTCGCGGTGCCAGCTGGGCACGATCCACAGGCGTTCGGCGATGTGGATGGGGCCGAACTGCGATTGCGTCAGGCGCACCCAGTCGGCGTCGGGCACGTCGCGCAGGCTCCAGCCGGCAAACAGCGCCGGGTCGAGTTCCCCAGCCGCGGCGGCCTCTTCCATGATCTGCGCGGGATCGGCTCCGTCGGGCAGCAAGGCGACGACGCGGTTGCGGTCCCAGGCCTGCACGTCGGGCTCGGTGCCGGGCTCGCCGAACAGCGGACGTTCGTCGTCGGTGCCGAAGTCGGCGTCTTCCACGGAAACGGACAGCACGCCCGCTTCCAGCAGCGCGTCGGACAACGCTTCGGCCTGCGCCTCTAGGCAATGGAGCACGAGTTCACGCATGATTATTCTTCCATCTGGCCATCGGGCCGCGGTGGATGCCGCGGCCCGATGACCGTAAAACAATTAAAAGGCCCCGGAAGGGGATTGCCTTCGGTTCGCCCAAAGGCAAAAAGGGGCCGCGAGGCCCCTAGTGGTCGGTCAGGGACGCTGAGCCAACTTGTTTTCCAGATAGTGGATGCTGGTGCCGCCTTCGATGAAACGGGCGTCCTGCAGCAGTTCGCGATGCAGCGGGATGTTGGTGGAAATGCCTTCCACCACCATTTCCGACAGCGCGATGCGCATGCGGGCCAGGGCCTGATCACGCGTGTCGCCGTACGTGATGACCTTGGCGATCATCGAATCGTAGTTCGGCGGCACGAAGTAGCCGTTGTACGCATGCGAATCGATACGCACGCCCGGACCGCCCGGCGTATGCCAGTTGGTGATGCGGCCGGGGCTGGGCACAAAGCGGAAAGGATCTTCCGCGTTGATGCGGCATTCGATCGCGTGGCCCTTGAACTGGACATCGCGCTGGCGCAGCGTGAACTTCTCGCCGGCGGCGACCAGGATCTGCTGCTGCACGAGATCGATGCCGGTGATCAGTTCGGTGACCGGATGTTCGACCTGGATGCGGGTGTTCATTTCAATGAAATAGAACTCGCCGTTCTCGAACAGGAATTCGAACGTGCCGGCGCCGCGATAGCCCATCTTGCGGCAGGCGTCGGCGCAACGGTCGCCGATGCGCTCGATCGCGCGGCGGGCGATGCCCGGAGCCGGCGCTTCTTCGATGACTTTCTGGTGGCGGCGTTGCATGGAGCAGTCGCGTTCGCCCAGCCAGACGGCGTTGCGGCCGCCATCGGCCAGCACCTGGATTTCCACATGGCGAGGGTTCTCGAGGAACTTCTCCATATAGACTTCCGGGTTGTTGAACGCGGCGCCCGCTTCCGAACGCGTCATCGTGACGGCGTTCAGCAGCGCGGCCTCGGTGTACACCACGCGCATGCCGCGGCCACCGCCGCCGCCTGCCGCCTTGATGATGACCGGATAACCGACTTCGCGCGCAATGCGGATGATTTCCTGCGGATCTTCGGGCAACGCGCCCTCGGAACCCGGCACCACCGGCACGCCCGCTTCGATCATGGCGCGCTTGGCGCTGACCTTGTCGCCCATCAGGCGAATGGTGTCGGGACGCGGACCGATGAACACGAAGCCGCTCTTTTCGACGCGATCGGCGAAGTCGGCATTTTCGGACAAAAACCCGTAACCCGGGTGGATTGCCTCGGAATCCGTGACTTCGGCCGCCGAAATGATGGCGGGCATGTTCAGGTAGCTGTCACGCGACGGCGCGGGCCCGATGCACACGGATTCATCGGCCAGGCGCACGTACTTGGCTTCGCGGTCAGCCTCGGAGTGCACGACCACGGTTTTGATGCCCAGCTCACGGCAAGCGCGCTGAATGCGCAGGGCGATTTCGCCCCGATTGGCGATCAGGATTTTTTCGAACATTTTCAGCTATCAGCCAATGACGAAGAGGGGTTGACCGTACTCGACGGGCTCACCGTTTTCGACCAGGATTTCTTTGATGACGCCGGACTTGTCGGCCTCGATTTCATTGAGCAGCTTCATGGCTTCAATGATGCACAGCGGATCGCCTTCCTTGACGGTGGCGCCCACGTCGATGAACGGGGCGGCGCCCGGGTTCGGCGAACGGTAGAACGTGCCGACCATCGGCGCCTTCACGACATGGCCCTGGATGACCGGGGGGGCTTCGGCGACCGGGGCGGCAGGCGCGGCGGCCTGGGCCACGGGCGCGCCGTGGGCGCCGGCTTCGGGCTGGTGGTAAGCCACCGGCTGCAAGGTCTGCGAGAACTTGACGATGCGTACCTTGCCTTCGCCTTCGGTGATTTCCAGCTCGGCGATACCCGATTCAGCCACCAGGTCGATCAGGGTTTTGAGTTTTCGAAGGTCCATAGAAGCTGCTTCCCGAGATAGTGTCGGCGGCGTCCCAGCGTGGGGTCCGCGCCGTATAAGATGTAAAAGCGGTGAGTTGGTGCGAGATCAGTGCCGCACTGCGTAACGCAGAGCCGCCTCGTAGCCATCCGCGCCGAGGCCGCTGATAAGGCCTATCGCCAAGTCGGACAGATAAGAGTGATGCCTGAAGGGCTCTCGCTTATACAGATTGGACAAATGTACTTCAATAAATGGGATCGCGACCCCAGCCAGCGCATCGCGAATTGCGACGCTGGTGTGCGTATAAGCCGCCGCGTTGATGATGATGAAGTCTGTGCCGTCTTGCCGGGCCGCCTGAATGCGGTCAACCAGCGCGCCTTCGTGATTGCCTTGCCAAGCTGTCAGCTTGGCGCCCAATTCGCCTGCAAGCAGCTCCAGGCGCTCATTGATCTGGGGCAGGGTCAGACTGCCGTAGATATGAGGTTCCCGGGTGCCAAGCAGGTTCAGGTTCGGGCCATGCAATACCAGTATGTTTTGCGCCATGCGCTTGCCGATGAGTGGATTGCCAATTGTTGGCAAAACAGCCGATAAACCAGCTTTTTACGCCAATTCCTACTATTTGTCCAACAGACTTACGCCTTCAAACCAGATAGGGTTTGGCTCAGGTCGTCGGGCTGAATTTCACCTAGTATCTTCCGGTTAATTCCGCCATCCGCGTTGAAAACGATGGTAAAAGGCAGACCGCCACTGGGATTACCAAGCTTGCGCAGAGTATCGATCGCCCCGGCGCCGATGACCCAAAGCGGGTAGGAAACTTGCACTTTCTCGACGAATTTTTGCATGTTCGCCGCCGAATCGACACCGATGCCGACAAATCGGACGTGCGGGTATTTTTTCTGCAAGGCGTCGAGTTCAGGCATTTCCCTGACGCACGGCGCGCACCAGGTCGCCCAGAAATTGACCACCATCGGCTGGCCTTTCCAATCGGCCAGCCTATGGGTCGCCCCATTCAGATCCGGCATCTGCAGCTGCATCAGCCCGGCGACGGGATCGCCAGCCCCGGCGGGCGCTGCGGAATCCTGGGACTTGCGGCCCATCCAGGTAAAAGCGCCCGCAACCGTGGCGGCCACCGCCACGCCGGCGGAAAGAAGTAGGCGTCGATTCATGGCGCGATCATAACCGCTGCCGCTGTTTTTTGTCGCCGGGCCGCCCCAAGACAAAAACGGCCCCCTCGGGGGGCAGCAAGCCCGCGAAGCGGGCGCAGCGTGGGGGCCCTTTCTTTCGCTAGGCCGCCCCAAGACAAAAACGCCCCCCTCGGGGGGCAGCAAGCCCGCGAAGCGCGCGCAGCGTGGGGGCCCTCTATATATACAATGCAGGACAGGAGAGTTTTCAATGCACCTGCATATTCTTGGCATCTGCGGTACGTTCATGGGTGGCTTGGCGCTGATCGCGCGGGCCGCCGGGCATAAGGTCACTGGTTGCGATGCGGGCGTGTATCCGCCCATGAGCACGCAGCTGTCCGAACAGGGAATCGCGCTGATCGAAGGCTTCGGCGTCGAGCAGATGGCGCTCAAGCCCGACCTGTACGTGATCGGCAACGTGGTCAGCCGCGGCAATCCGCTGATGGAAGCCATTCTGGAATCGGGCGCCCGCTACGTGTCCGGCCCGCAATGGCTGGGCGACAACGTCCTGCCTGGCCAGCACGTGCTGGCGGTGGCGGGCACCCACGGCAAGACCACCACCAGTTCGATGCTGGCTTGGGTGCTGGAGGCCGCGGGCCTGGCGCCCAACTTCCTGATTGGCGGCGTGGCGCAGGACCTGCAGGTATCGGCCCGCTACGATCCGGCGCGGCGCCCTTTCGTGATCGAAGCCGACGAGTACGACACGGCCTTCTTCGACAAGCGCTCGAAGTTCGTCCATTACCGCCCGCGCACCGCCATCCTGAACAATCTGGAATACGACCACGCCGACATCTTCCCCGATCTGGCGGCCATCGAAACCCAATTCCACCACTTGGTGCGGACCATTCCGGGGTCGGGCCGCATCGTGCGTCCGACGCATTCCGAGGCGCTTGACCGCGTGATTGCGCGCGGATGCTGGTCGGAAACCGTCACGTTCGGCGCCGATGGCGGCTGGCAAGCCACGCCGCCCGATGCGAACGGCGCGTTCGGCGTGCTGCGCGAGGGCAAGGCGGCCGGCACCGTACGTTGGAACCTGACGGGCGAGCACAACCGCATGAATGCGCTGGCGGCGCTGGCCGCCGCCGAGCACGTCGGCGTACCGGTGGAACAAGGCATCGACGCGCTGACCCGCTTTGGCGGCGTCAAGCGCCGCATGGAACTGCGCGGCACGGTGGCCGGCGTGAAGGTCTACGACGATTTCGCCCACCACCCCACCGCCATCGCCACCACGCTGGAAGGGTTGCGCCGCCAGGTCGGGCCGGCGCGCATCCTGGCCGTGCTGGAGCCCCGCTCCAACACCATGAAGCTGGGCACCATGGCCGCCCGCCTGCCCGACGCCCTGGCCGACGCCGACCTGGTGTTCTGCTTCGGCGCGCACAGCGGCAAGCATGCGCTGGGCTGGAATCCGGCCGACGTCCTGGCGCCCCTGGGCGACCGCGCGTCCAGCTACGATGACATCGGCGCCCTGGTGGCCGCCGTGACCGCCGCGGCCCGCCCTGGCGACCAGATCCTGGTCATGAGCAACGGCGGCTTTGGCGGGATCCACGGCAAACTGCTGGACGCCTTGCAGGCGCGCGGCTGAACGGCGGCCCGACACCGGACGAGCACGACATGATTCTCTACCTGCATGGTTTCCGTTCCTCGCCGACCTCGATGAAGGCCCGGATGATGGCCGACGCCATGGCCCAGCGCGGCCTGGAAGCCGACTGGGCCTGCCCGCAGTTGCCCGCCAGCCCGCGGGAGGCGATCGACCTGGCCATGGGCATCGCCCGGCGCCAGCTGGAAAGCGCGGACAGCCCCCGGGCGCTGACCGTGATCGGCTCGTCGCTGGGCGGTTTCTACGCCACCTGGCTGGCCGAACAACTGGGCTGCCAGGCGGTGCTGCTGAACCCGGCCGTGGAGGCCGCGCGCGACCTGGCCACCCAGGTCGGCGAACACCACATGTATCATTCCGACGCGCCGTTCGTCTTTTTGCCCGAATATGTGGACGAACTGGCGGCCATCCATGCCCCTCGCATCACGCAGCCCGACCGGTACTTCCTGGTGGCGGCGACCGGCGACGAGGTGCTGGATTGGCGCGAAATGCGCGATCGCTATGCGGGTTGCCGCCAGCGTATCGTGCAAGGCAGCGACCACGGTTTATCCGATTTCGCGCAATGGATGCCCGAGGTGCTTGAATTCGCCCTTGGCGCCAGGCAGGTTCGCCCCCAATAATCAGTACCAGACCTCAACACTCTATATAGCTGCGCAAGGCGGCGCGTGCGCGCCGCCCAGGACGATCCCCACCATGTATGTGTTTTACGAAGACGACGGCAGCTTCAAGGCCGGCAATATCCTGTCCGAGACCGACGCCAGCCTGCAGGTGGAGTCGGAGTCCGGCAAGCGCAGCAAGATCAAGCGCGCCAACACCCTGTTCAACTTCGCGGCGCCCGAGCCGGCGGCGCTGATGAGCCAGGCGGCTACGGCCGCCGAGGCCCTGGACCTGCAATTCCTGTGGGAATGCGCGCCGCAGGAAGAGTTCGACACGCCCGCCCTGGCCGCCGACTACTTCGGCCATGCCCCCACGCCCGTAGAGCAGGCCGCGCTGCTGATGCGCCTGCACGGCGCGCCGGCCTATTTCCATCGTCGCGGCAAGGGCCGTTACCGCCCTGCCCCGCCCGATATCCTGGCGGCCGCGCTGGCTGCGCTGGACAAGAAGCAGCGCCAGGCCGAGCAGCAGCAGGAATGGGTCGACGAGATGGCCGCCGGCCGGCTGCCCGAACCCATCGCCCAGGCCGCGGAGTCCCTGCTGATCCGCCCGGACAAGAATACGCAGCAATGGAAGGCCCTGGACGCCGCGTGCGCCAAGCTGGGCAAGACGCCGGACCGCCTGCTGCTTGAGCTGGGCGCCTGGCCGCATGCGCTGGCGTTGCACAAGCGCCGCTTCCTGGCGGTGAACTTCCCGCGCGGGCTGGCGTTCCCCGATCTGGAACTGCCGCCCGTCGACCGCGAACTGCCGCTGTCGGATGCCGAGATCTATTCGGTGGACGATGTCACGACCACCGAAATCGACGACGCGCTGTCCGTCACGGAATTGCCCGACGGGCGCCTGCGCGTGGGCGTCCACGTGGCCGCCCCCGGCCTGACCGTGACCCGCGACAGCGAGTTCGACAAGCTGGCCCGCGCCCGCCTGTCCACGGTCTACATGCCGGGCGACAAGATCCCGATGCAGCCTGACAGCGTCATCAAGGCGTTTTCGCTGGACGCCGGCCGCGAAGTGCCGGTGCTGTCGCTGTATGTCGTGGCCGACTCGGAGACGGGCGAGGTCATCGAGTCCGAGACGCGCCTGGAGCGCGTGGTGGTGCGCGAGAACCTGCGCCACAACATGCTGGATGCCCAGGTCACGGAGGCTAGCCTGGCCGACCCGTCGGCCGACATCCCCTACGGCCACTGGCTGCGTCCGCTGTGGAAGCTGGCGCTGGCGCTGTCGGCGCAGCGCGAGAAGGTGCGCGGCAAGCCCGAGAACAATTCGCGGGTGGAATACAGCTTCTACCTGGACGGCAATCCGGACGACCCGGACACGCCGGTGCGCCTGGTGCCGCGCCAGCGCAATGCGCCGCTGGACCGCATGGTGGCCGAATACATGATCCTGGCCAACAACCAGTGGGGCGGCCTGCTGCATCAGCACGGCGTGCCGGGCATCTACCGTTCGCAACAGGCGGGCCGCGTGCGCATGAGCACGCAGGCTTTGCCGCACGAGGCGATCGGCGTGCCGCAATACGCCTGGAGCACGTCGCCGCTGCGCCGCTATGTCGACCTGGTCAACCAATGGCAGCTGATCGCTGCGGTGGAGCATGGCGTGTCGGCCCGCCTGGTGGCCCCGTTCAAACCGCGCGACGCGGACCTGTTCGCGATCATCGGCGCGTTCGACGCCCAATACGCGGCATGGGCGGAGTTCCAGAGTGCGATGGAACGCTACTGGTGCCTGCGCTGGCTGAAGCAGAACGGCGTGACCCGGACAGTGGCACACGTGCTGCGCGACGATCTGGTGCGGTTCGCGAATGCGCCGCTGGTGACCCGGGTGGGCGGAATGCCCGAATTGGAACGGGGGACGGCGGTGGAGATCGATATCCTGGGGATGGACGAGTTGAGCCTGGAGCTGGATTGCCGGTATCTGGGGGAAGTGAGTCCTGCTGCGGGGGATGCGGCTTAGCAGCTGCGGGG
>NZ_LZZS01000018.1 GCF_014170335.1 Achromobacter sp. UMC46 | reverse complement strand
CCTGGGCCTGAGCGCCGCCGCCACCATCATCCCCATCCACGCCGAAGCCACCGGCCTGAACGGCCAACCCCCGCGCCGCCCCGGCATCCCCGGCATCCCCGGCAAGCGCTACGGCATGGTCGTCGACATGCGCAAATGCATCGGCTGCCAATCCTGTACGGTCAGCTGTTCCATGGAAAACCTGCCCCCCATCGGGCAATTCCGCACCACCGTCCTGCAATACGAAGTCACCCCCGACGACGGCAGCCCGGCCGCCATGGTCATGCTGCCGCGCCTGTGCAACCACTGCGACAACCCGCCCTGCGTCCCCGTCTGCCCCGTGCAAGCCACCTTCCAGCGCGAAGACGGCATCGTCCTGGTCGACAACGAACGCTGCGTCGGTTGCGCCTACTGCGTACAAGCCTGTCCCTACGACGCCCGCTTCATCAACCACGAGACGCAAACGGCCGACAAGTGCACGTTCTGCGAACACCGCCTGGAAGCTGGCCTGCTGCCGGCCTGCGTGGAAAGCTGCGTCGGCGGCGCGCGCGTCATCGGCGACATGAACGACCCCGACAGCGCCATCTCCCGGTTGCTGGTCGAACACAAGGCCGACATCAAGGTCTTGAAGCCCGAAATGAAGACCGATCCCCACGTCTATTACATCGGCTTGCCCGATGCGTTCGTCCATCAGGTCGACGGCCAAGCCGGCGTGCGCCTGGCTGGCGGACATTGAGCCATCACAGGGGACTTTCATGCAGATCTCGGAATTGCTCACGCCGGCCTATGACGCCGCCTGGCTGCCTTGGGCCGTGCAGTACTTTTTTCTCATCGGCATCAGCGCCACCACCGCGCTGACCGCCGTCTTCGCCGCCTTCGGCCCTGCGGGGTCGCCCGCGCGCCGGCTGCTGCCCGCGGCGGCGACCGTGCTGCTCGTGACCGCCGTCGCCGCGCCCGTGTCGCTGCTGGCCGACTTGCACCAGCCCGGCAGGTTCTGGCATTTCTACACGCAAGTCACGCCCTGGTCGTGGATGTGGCTGGGCGCCTTGCTGCTGCCGGTGTTCGTGGGCCTGGCCGTGCTGTTCTGCGCCGCGTGGTGGTGGGGCCGCATCGCTTGGGTGCGCCTGCTGGGCGTGGCGCTGGCGCTGTCCGCCGTCTCGATCCTGGTCTACACCGGCGCCGAAGTCATGGTGCTGCGTTCGCGGCCTTTGTGGCACACCGTGTTCCTGCCCGTGAACTTCGCGCTGACGGCCTGGATGGGCGCGCTGGGCGCCATGTTCCTGGTCGGCCGGTGGCTGCCGGGCGGCATGAAGGCCTTGCCGGTGGGCATGCTGCGCCAACTGAGCCTTGCCGCCGTCGTGCTGATGGCGTTGGGCGCCGGTGCCTGGGCCCTGCTGGGCACGCTGGGCATTGACCCGTCGTTCGACGCCGCCTTGCGGCTGTTCGCGGACTTCCCGATCTGGCGCATCAGCCTGGCCGGCGCGGTCATCACCGCCTTCTGCATGATCGCGCTGCTGCAGCGCCCGGCGCACGCGCTGGCGGCGCCGCTGTCTTCGGCCTCGCTGGCGCTGACCATGCTGGCCGCCGCGTGGATCTTCCGCTGGGTGGTGTTCATGAGCGTGCAGGGCGTGCCCAAGTACGGCGCCGGCCTGTACCTGTACGACATGCCCTGGGGCAGCGACGGCCTGCTGGGCATGGTCGGGGTGCTGGGCCTGTGCGTGGCGCTGGTCACCGCTACGGTCTGGGCCCTGGAACGGTTCCCGGCGCGCGCGCGCGGCATGGCGGCCTGACGCGGCCGCAAGACGAATGCACATGGAAGATAAAGCAATGGACAAGCAACACGAAGACGACAAGCCCGGCGCCCCTGGCGCGCCCGATACACGCGACACTCCCGATACGGCTGGCGATGCCCTGGCGGACGCGGCGCGGCGCAGGTTGATGGTGCGCGGCGGCCTCGTCGCCGGGGGCATGGCGGCCTTTGCCGCCGGCTATGGCGAAACCGTCACCCGCGCGGTGAAGGGCCTGGCGCACGGCACGGCCGGCGTCCCCACGGCGCATGCCGTGCGCGGCAATTCGCTGGCGGCGGAATTCCGCATCGACCCGCTGACCGGCGTGCTCTCCGCCCAGCCGGGCCAGACGGTCAGCCCGTCCAGCTGCCTGGGCTGCTGGACCCAGTGCGGTGTGCGCCTGCGCGTGGACACCAAGGAAAATCGCATCCTGCGCGTGGCGGGTAACCCCTACCACCCGCTGGCCACCACGCGCCCCGCCGCGATGGAAACCCCGGTGCGCGAGGTCTACGCGCAACTGGGCGGCGAGAACGGCCTGGAAGGCCGCGCCACGTCCTGCGCCCGCGGCTCGGCCATGCTGGAACAGATGAACAGTCCGTTCCGCGTGCTGCAACCGATGAAGCGCGTGGGCGGGCGGGGCGAAGGCAAGTGGCAGACCATCTCATTCGAACAGCTGGTGCAGGAAGTGTGCGAAGGCGGGGACCTGTTCGGCGAAGGCCACGTGGAGGGCTTGCGCGCCGTCTTTGACCGCGACACGCTGCTGGACCCCGACAATCCGGAGTACGGCGCCAAGGTCAACCAGTTCCTGTTCACCGACGCCTCCAACGAAGGCCGCACGCCGCTGATCCAGCGCTTTGCCGCGCAGTCGTTCGGCACGGTCAACTTCAGCAACCATGGTTCGTATTGCGGCCAGAGCTTCCGCGTGGGCGCGGGCGCCGCATTCGGCGACCTGAAAGGCATGCCGCACGGCAAGCCCGATTGGGACAACGCGCGCTTCGGCCTGTTCATCGGCGCGGCGCCGGCGCAAGCGGGCAACCCGTTCCAGCGCCAGGCCCGGCAACTGGCCGAGGCACGGGTGCGGCCTGAGGCGGACAGCTTCACGTATGTCGTGGTGTCGCCCGTACTGCCCGCGTCCTCCAGCCTGTCGGCAGGCTCGGGCAACGAATGGCTGCCGGTGAACCCCGCCAGCGACCTGGCCTTGGCGATGGGCCTGATCCGCTGGATCCTCGACAACGAGCGCTTCGACGCCCGCATGTTGGCGCAGCCCGGCCCCGATGCCATGAAGGCGGCGGGCGAAGCGGCTTGGACCAACGCCACGCACCTGGTGGTGGCCGAACCCGGCCACCCGCGCCTGGGCACGTTCGTGCGCGGCGCGGACCTGGGCTGGCCGCGTCCGGCCGACGCCGACGAAAAATGGGAAGACGTCTACGCGGTGCGCCTGGAAGACGGCACGCTCGCGCCGCACACGACCGCATCGGCCGCCACGATGTTCGTCGACGAGCGCATCGCCGTGCCCGGCATGGCGGGCGGTTCGGAAACCGTGCGCGTCTGCTCGTCGTTGGCCTTGCTGCGCGAGGAATCGCACCGCAAATCGCTGGACGACTACGCCGGCTTGTGCGGCGTGCCCGCCGACAAGATCGCTGCGCTGGCCAAGCGCTTCACCAGCTACGGCAAGCGCGCCGTGGCCGACGCGCATGGCGGCACGATGAGCGGCGCGGGGTTCTATACGGCCTACGCCATCGCCATGCTCAACACGCTGGTCGGCAACCTGAACGTGGACGGCGGGCTGGTGCTGGACGCCGGCCCGTTCCCGCCTTACGGCCCCGGCCCGCGCTACAACATCGCGGGTTTCGCCAACCGCGCCACGCCCAAGGGCGTCGCCTTGTCGCGCAACCGCTTCCCATACGAGAAGTCCAGCGAATTCAAGCGCAAGAAGGCGGCGGGCCAGCCGGCGTATCCGGCATCCGCGCCGTGGTATCCGGCCACGGGCGGCCTCAGTTCCGAAATGCTGGCGTCCGCCCTGGCGGGGTATCCGTACCGCGCCAAGGTCTGGTTCAACCACATGAGCAACCCGATCTACGGCATCGCGGGCTTGAAGGGCGTGATCATCGACAAGATGAAAGACCCGCGCATCCTGCCGCTGTCGGTATCGATCAACCCGTTCATCAACGAAACCAACGCGCTGGCCGACTACATCGTGCCGGACACCGTCACCTACGAAAGCTGGGGCGTGTCGGCACCCTGGGCCGACGTGGTCGCCAAGGCCTCCACCGTGCGCTGGCCTGCCGTCGCGCCGCGCGTGGCGCGCACGGCCACCAATGAACCCGTCTGCCTGGAGACCTTCCTGATCGCCTGCGCCAAGCGTCTGGGCATGCCGGGCTTCGGCGAAAACGCGATCTCGGACAAGGACGGCGCGAAGTACGCGTTGGACACACCGGAAGACTTCTTCCTGCGCGGCATGGCCAACATCGCGTTCTCGGCCGGCCGCGCCGTGCCCGAGGCCAGCGACGACGACATGGCGCTGACGGGCGTGGACCGCTACCGCAGCCTGTTGCAGCACAAGCTCAAGCCCGGCGAATGGCGGCAGGTCGCCATGCTGATGAGCCGGGGCGGACGCTTCGACAAGATGGAGGATGCCTGGGTGGACAAGGGCCAGAACCGGCATACGCGCCAAGCCTACGCCAAGCCCTTGCAGATCTGGAGCGAGGAACTGGCGGGGTTCCGCCATGCCATGACGGGCGAACGCTACAGCGGCTGTCCCACCTGGTATCCGGCGCGCCTGGCCGACGGCCGCGCCATGCGCGCGGCGTACCCGGCGCAGCAATGGCCGTTCCTGCTCAGCTCGTTCAAATCGAACCTGATGAGCTCCATGTCCATCGGCGTGAACCGCTTGCGCCAGGTGCATCCGCACAACCCGGTGTCGATCAACCGGCAGGACGGTGAACGCCTGGGGCTGCGCAATGGCGACGCCGTGCGCATCGTGACCCCGGGCGGCGCGGTGACGGGGCTGGCCCTGTTGCGCGACGGCATCCAGCCGGGCGCGGTGGGCATCGAGCACGGCTACGGCCATACCGAGCTGGGCGCGCGCGCCCACGTGGTCGACGGCAAGCCGATGCCGCACGATCCGGCGCTGGCGGCAGGCGTCAACCTGAACGACTTGGGGTTTGGCGACGCCACCCGGGGCGAGCACGCCAACGTCTGGATCGACTGGGTGTCGGGGGCGGCGGTGCGTCAAGGGCTGCCGGCGCGGATCGAACGCGCGTAGGCCGTCGGGGGCTCGGCTGCGGCCCTGACCCCGGCTCCTGACCCCGGCTGACACCGGCGCGCCTTAGCGCACGACGGTGTCGGCCACCAGTTCCAGACCGTCCGCGCCGACGGCCACGTCAGGCAGTATGCCGCTCAGGTCTCCGGGCCGTGCGGCGGCGGTGCCTGACCGGCTGATGCGGATCTCCACGCGCACGTTGCCGGCCCGCGACAGCGTGGCGTCGGGCGACATGGCGCTGCTGTCATCCAGCACGAACGCGCGTGGCAGGTCCGACACGCGCCACTGCAGGATCGCCAGCGGCATGCGCGAGCCCTCGACGGGCCGCGCCAGGATGAACACGGTATCGCCGGGCTGGACCTGGCTGCGCAAGGCCTCGGCGATGCGGGCATGTCCGCTGATGCGCGCGGCCGGGGCAGACGCGCCGCCGGCGGGCTGCGCCTGGGCCGTGGCAGGCGCAGCCGGCGCACCGGCAGTCATCGCGCGCGCCTGGGCGATATTGGATTGGATCTGCCGCGCGGCCTCGGAGTCCGGCGGCAGCAGGGCTTGCAGGCGCTCCCAATGGGCCAGCGCCTCGGCCGCGTCGCCGCGCCGCAACGCCATCATGCCCGCCAGCGCCAGGGCCTTGGGCTGGTCCGGCTGCGCGGCCAGCGCCTGCGCTACCGCCGCGACCGAATCGGCGTCAGGCACGCCCTGGTTCGCCGAGAGCAGCGCGTCGGCCATGTCGGCCAGCACCGCGGGTTGGCCGGGGAACAGGCGCAGCACCTGCCGGTAGGCGGCCACGGCGTCGGCATAGCGGCCCAGCGTTTCATAAGAGCGCGCCAGCGTGTACCAGCCGTCCGCATCGTCGGGCGCGTTGCGCAGACGCTGCGCCAGCGCATTGATGGCCAGCGCCATGTCTTCGCCCGATTCGGCTGCATGCGGTTCGGCGGCGCCTGCCATGACGGAGACATCCGCCGCGGCGCGCGGATTGCCCAGCTTGCCGTAGAGCAGCACGGCGGCCACGGGGATCAGCACGCTCAGCAGGCAAGCCGTCGCCACGCCTGCCCGCTGGCCGCGGACCGGCGCGGCCTGCCGCTGGCGCAAGGCCAGGTCTTGCAGCAGGTCGCGTTGCAGCTCGTCTTCCGCCCGCGCCAGGCCGTCGGCGCTCAGGCTGCCGTTCTGCCGGTCGCGCCGCAATTGCTCGCGCTGGGCCAGGTAGAACGCGCGCACGCTGGCGTCCGACGCCGGGTCCGCCTTCGGCGCCCGGCGTACCAGCGGCGGGATCAGGCACAGCAGCGTCGCCAGCAGCAGCGACAGGACGACAAGCCAGAGCGTGGTCATGAGCCGGTATCCAGAAAGCGCGCGGCGCGGGCGCGTTCGTCGGCGGTCAAGGGCGCGCGCGCGCCCGTGCGCCGTTTCAGCGTGCGCAGCAGCACCCAGAATCCCAACGCCAGCAGCGCGAATGGCCCCAGCCACAGCAACCAGGTGATGGGCTTGAAGGGCGGGTCATAGCGCACGAAATCCCCGTACCGGTCTTCGAAGAAGCGCATGATCTGCGCATCGCTGCGGCCCTCGGCCAGTTGGGCATGGATCAGGTTGCGCATGTCGTGCGCCAACGGCGCATTGGAATCGGCCAGCGTCTGGTTCTGGCAGACCAGGCAGCGCAAGCCATGCGCCAGCTTGTCGGCGCGTTGCTGGTCGGCGGACGACAGCGGGGGCAGGGCGGGCGGCGTCTGCGCGGCGGCCGTGCCGGCCGCGCCCATCGCGAGGGCCAGCGTCAGCAGAAGCGGGGCAAGGAATCCGGGCGCTCTCATCGCAAGCTCTCGATCAGGGGTTGGATCCGGGTGCGCCAGATGTCCGGGGTGATCAGGCCAAGCTGCTTGTAGCGGATGCGTCCGGCGCCGTCGATCACGAAAGTCTCGGGCACGCCGTAGACGCCATATTCGATGCCGACGCGGCCGTCGGTGTCGCTGGCGGATGCGATGTACGGATTGCCGTTGCGCGCCAGCCACTCCAGCGCGTCCTCGGGCTTGTCCTTGTAGTTCAACCCGTACAGCGGAATGCCGTGGCGCTGGGCGACGTCGCGCAGCACCGGCAGCTCCTCGCGGCACGGGCCGCACCAAGACGCCCACACGTTCAGCAGCCAGACCTGGCCGCGCAGCGCCTGCACGTCCAGCTGTGGGCCGGGTTGTTGGATGGATTGCTGGCCGGATTGTTGCCCGGGCGCCCGCAGCAGCGGCAGGCTGATGGCGGGGGCGGGTTTGTCGATCATGGCGGACGGCACCGCGCGCGGGTCGCGCGACAGGCCCATCGCCAGAAACACCGCCATCGCCATGAAGACGCCCAGCGGCAGCAGGTATCGCAGCATCAGTACCCCTCCCGCGCCGCGTGGGCGGATGGGGCGGCCTCGGTCCTGGGCGGGCGCGCCGAAGCCTCCTGCGCGTGGCGGTAGCGCTTGTCGCCCGCCGCCAGCAGGCCGCCCAGCGCCATCAGCAGGCAGCCGGTCCAGATCCAGGTCATGAAGGGCTTGACCTGGATGCGCACGGTCCAGGCGCGGTCGCCCACGGGTTCGCCCAGCGCCACGAACAGGTCGCGGGTGAAGCCGCTGTCGATGTCGGCCTGGCTCAACGCCATGTCCTGCACCGTATACAGGCGCTTTTCGGGATACAGCGTCACGACCGGCTTGCCGTTGCGGGTAACGGGGAACACGGCGCGCTGCGCGCTGTAGTTCGGGCCGGCGGCGGGCGCCACGCTGGCGAACGTGAACTGGTAGCCGCCGGCTTCCTGCGTGGCGCCCAATTCCATGCGCAGCTCGTGCTTGACCTCGTAGCCGTTGGCCAGCGTGACGCCGGCGATGAAGATGCCCACGCCCGCGTGCGCCAGCAGCATGCCGTACCAGGCGCGCGGCTGGCGGCCCAGCCGGCGCAGCCATTGGCCGCCGCCATCCGTCAGCCGTTGCGCGGCGTGCGCGGCGGCGCTGCCGACCGACCACGCCGCCAGCCACAGGCCCAGCATGATCATGGGCGAGCCCAGCCGCAACGGGCCCGGCATCGCCAGCGGCAGCAACACGGCCGTCGCCACGCTGACCGCGAACGCCGCGCGCAGCCGCCGGCCCAGGTCGGGCAGGGTGGCTTGTTTCCAACGGGCCATCGGGCCCACCCCCATCAAGAAGACGGCCGGGGTCATCAGCGGCACGAACACGGCTTCGAAGTAGGGCGGCCCGATGGAGATCTTGCCCCAGTCCAGCACGTCCAGCACCACCGGGTATAGCGTGCCCAGCAGCACCGAGCCCGCCGCCACGGTCAGGACGACGTTGTTCGACAGCAGCAGGGATTCCCGCGACAGCAGAGAAAAGCCGCCGCCCAGGCCGACCGTCGGCGCACGCCACGCGTACAGCGTCAGCGAACCACCGACGATCACGGTCATGAACGCCAGGATGTACAGTCCGCGGCCCGGATCCACCGCGAAGGCGTGCACCGAGGTCAGCACGCCGGAGCGGACCAGGAACGTCCCCAGGATGCTGAGCGAAAACGTGCAGATGGCCAGCAGCACCGTCCAGCTGCGGAAGGCCCCGCGGCGCTCGGTCACGATCAGCGAGTGGATCAGCGCGGTGCCCGCCAGCCACGGCATGAACGAGGCGTTCTCCACCGGGTCCCAGAACCACCAGCCGCCCCAGCCCAGCACGTAGTACGCCCATGCGCTGCCCAGAAGGATGCCGACGGTCAGGAAGGTCCAGGCGGCCAGCGTCCACGGCCGGACCCAGCGCGCCCACAGCGCATCCAGTTCGCCCGACAGCAAGGCCGCGATCGCGAAGGCGAAGGCCACGGAAAACCCCACATAGCCCATGTACAGCATGGGCGGGTGCACGATCATGCCGGGGTCCTGCAGCAGCGGGTTCAGGTCGCGGCCGGCCATGGCGGGCGGCATCAGCCGTTCAAAGGGGTTGGACAGGAACAGCAGAAACAGCAGGAAGCCCACGCTGATCCAGCCCATCACCGCCAGCACGCGGCCGGCGAACGCCAGCGGCAGGCGGCGGCTGAACACGGCGACGGCCAAGGTCCAGGCGGTCAGCAGCAGCAGCCACAGCAGCAGCGACCCCTCGTGCCCGCCCCAGACCGCCGCGAAGCGGTATGCGGCAGGCAGGTCTGCGTGGGAATTGCCGGCCACATACAGCACCGAAAAATCGTTGTGCACGAACGACCAGGCCAGACAGCCGAAGGCCAGCACGGTCAGGCAGAACTGGCCCACGGCGGCCGGCCGCGCCACGCGCAGCCCCGCCTGCCAGCCGGTGGCGGCGCCGATCAGCGGCAGGATGGCCTGCGCCAACGCCGTCAGCAGCGCCAGGATCAGGCTGAACAAGCCGATTTCGGGAATCATTTCGCCTGCCCCTGCATCGTGTTGGCGGCCGTGGCCTGGCCGGCGCGCTTGAGCGCATCGGCGGCCTCGGGCGGCATGTAGTTCTCGTCATGCTTGGCCAGCACTTCGGTGGCGCGGAACACGCCGTCGGCGTCCAGCCTGCCGGCCACCACCACGCCTTTGCCTTCGCGGAACAGGTCCGGCAGCAGGCCCTGATAGGTCACGGGCACCGTGTGCGCGGTGTCGGTCACGAGGAACCGCAGGGTCAGCCCGTCGGCGTCGCGTCGCACCGAGCCTTGCTCCACCAACCCGCCCACGCGGAAGCTGCCGTTGCGGGGGGCCTCTTGCGCCACCACCTGCGTCGGGCTGAAGAAGAACACCAGGTTCGATTGCAAGGCGTTGAGCACCAGCGCGGTCGCCAGGGCCAGCAGGCCCAGCCCGCCCGCGATGGCCAGCACGCGGCGCTTGCGCGGCGTCATGGGCGGGCCTCGCCGGCTTGTCCACGCGCCGCCGCGCGCCGGGCGCGTGCCCGGCGCCACAGCACGGCGGCCTCCAGCCCCATCAGGGCCAGCGTGACGCCGTAGGCGCCCAGGATGTAGGGGCCGTGGCCCTGCAAGGAGAACAGCGCGTCCCAGCTCATGGCGCCTCCGGGGCGGGGCGGCCGGTGCGCGCCGCACCCGGCTCGCGTTCGGCGATGATGCCGCGCACGCGCGCCAACGCCACCGCCGCGCTGTACAGCCAGAAGGCCGCCACCATCAGCAGCATGGCCGAGACCATGATGCGCGCCATGCTGGGTGCCGTGGTCAGGTTGATGGATGCGCCTTGATGCAACGTGCTCCACCACCGTACCGAGAAATAGATGATGGGAACATTGACGACGCCGGCCAGCAGCAGGATGGCGCCGCCGCGGTCGGCGCGACGGATATCGTCGGTGGCGGCCTGCAAGGCCATGAAGCCCAGATACAGGAACAGCAGGATCAGTTCCGACGTCAGCCGCGCATCCCAGACCCACCAGGCGCCCCAGGTGGGCTTGCCCCACAATGCGCCCGTCCACAGCGTCAGGAACGTGAAGAGCGCGCCGGTGGGCGCCAGCGCCCGCATCATCATGAACGACAGGCGCGTGTTGTAGATCAGGCCCAACGCGGCGTAGCCCGCCATGACCAGGTACAGGAACATCGACATCCAGGCCGCCGCCACGTGGATGAACAGGATGCGGTAGACCTCGCCCTGCTGGCTGTCGGCAGGCGCCACGGCCAGGCCGACGTACAGGCCCGCGCAGGCGAAAAGCGTGGCCGCCAGCGCCAGCATCGGGATCAGGCGGCCGGCCAGCGGGTAGAACACGGCCGGCGAGGCGTAGCGCATCCAGCCCGCGCCGGCGGGGGCCGGGCCGGCGGCATAAGGCGAATCGAAAGCGGGTTGCTTGTGCATGGGGCCTCTCAGTCCAGCGCCACGCGCAGCGCGGCGGACGCGCTCCAGGGGCAGAGCAGGATCGCCAGGCACAGGCACGCGCCCAGCAACGACAATTGCGGTCCTGCGCCCAGGCCCGCATGCGTGGCGGACACGGCGCCCGCCCCGAAGATCAGCACCGGCACATACAGCGGCAGCACCAGCAGGGGCAGCAGCGCGCCGCCGCGCAGGCCCAGCGTCAGCGCAGCGCCCAGCCCGCCCACCAGCGCCAGCGTGGGCGTGCCCAGCAGCAGGGACAGGACCAGCACGCCGATCGCCTGCGGCGGCAGGCCGAATTGCAGGGCCAGCACGGGGCTGGCCAGGATCAGCGGCAGGCAGCCGGTGAACCAGTGCGCGACCAGCTTCACGCCCACCAGCAGCGGCAGCGGATGCGGCGACACCAGCAGTTGCTCCAGCGCGCCGTTGGCATGGTCCTGCGTGAACGGGCGGTGCAGGCTCAGCAGGATGCCCAGCAGCGCGCAGACCCACAGCACGCCCGGCCCGATCGCCAGCAGCAAGGCGGGGTCGGGGCCGACCGCCAGCGGGAAGAGGGATCCCGCGACGATGAAGAACAGCGTGGCGCCCAGCGTATCCGCCGGCCGCCTCCAGGCAAGCCGGATGTCACGCAGCGCCAACTGAGACAGCGTAGCCAGCATCCGCGTAGTCATCCATGTTCAGGGTTTGCGTGCGAGAGGCGGCGGTGCCGGGCGTCCGGTGCGACGCCACCACCGCCGCGCCGCCTGCGTCCAGGTGCGTGTCCAGCGCGCGCCACAACTGGTCCAGGCTGGCCGCGTCCAAGCCGGCGTCGGGTTCGTCCAGCAACCACAGGGGCTTGCCGCCCAGCGCCACGGCGGCCATCGCCAGCCGGCGGCCCTGGCCTTGGGACAGCCGGGCGGCGGGCAGGTGCAGGCCGCCTTCCAGCCGCCAGCCGCGCAGGCCCGCGGCAATGGCCGTATCGTTCTGCGGGGTGCCCGCGACATGCAGGGCATAACGCACGTTTTCCAGCGCGGTCAGTTCGCCGCACAGCCCGTTGGCATGCCCCAGGAACGCCACGCCCGCGAAATAGGCGGCGGGGTCGCGGCGCGCGTCGATGCCCTGTGAATGCAGCGTGCCGTCCAACGGGCGCAGCAGGCCCGCCAGCATGCGCAGCAGGCTCGTCTTGCCGCTGCCGTTGGCGCCCCGCACATGCAGGAGCTGGCCGCGATGCAGGTCGAAATCGACCGGGTGTGCGCCATCGGGGCCGCCGCGCGGGCTGCGCAGCCCGCTGGCGGCAAGCATCGGCGGCGGCGCGTCAGCGGGCCGCATTCGCCACCTCTTTGGGCGCCCCGGCCGGCGGCGTCGCGTCAGAGGTCTGGCCGGGCGGGATGTGCGGCAGCGTATGGGCGATGCCCTTGTGGCAGTCGATGCAGGTCTTGGTCTTGTCCGCCAGGTAGGTGGAGTGCATGTTCTGCGCGCGCACGCTCTGGCGCGTGAAGTCCATGTATTCGTAGTTGTGGCAGTTGCGGCATTCCAGCGAGTCGTTGGCCTTGAAGCGCGCCCATTCGTGCTGGGCCAGTTCCAGCCGCTTGTCCACGAACTTTTCGCGTGTGTCGATGGTGCCGAAGATCTTGCCCCACACTTCCTTGGAGGCCTGCATCTTGCGGGCGATCTTGTCCGTCCAGTTGTGCGGCACGTGGCAGTCCGAACACAGGGCGCGCACGCCTGAACGGTTGGTGAAATGGATGGTGCCCTTCAATTCCGCGTACACGTTGTCGCGCATTTCATGGCAGCCCGTACAGAACTTCTCGGTGTTGGTCAGCTCCATCGCGGTGTTGAAGGCGCCCCAGAACAGGATGCCGCCGATGAAGCCGCCGATCGTCAAAAATCCCAGGCTGAAGTGCACGCTGGGGCGGCGGATGATGTTCCAGTAGCGCTTGATGAGCTTGAACATGGCGGCATCAATCCCTTACTTCTTGTCGGTGGCCGGGGCGGTCAGGCGCTTGAGGATCCCGTCGATGTCCTGATAGGTGTTGGACACCAGCGGCTTGGCCTCGGCCTGCGGCACGTGGCACTGCACACAGAAATAGCGCCGTGGCGACACCTCGGCCAGCACGTTGCTGTCGCGGTCCATGTAGTGCGTCACGCTCAGCGGCGGCGCCTGGGTTTCCTCGGTGTTCACCCGCGCGTGGCAGGCCAGGCAGCGGTTGTAGTTCTTGTCGATCTGGTAGCCGTCGATCTTGTGCGGGATGGTGGGCGGCTGCATCGAATAGGTGCGCATCCGCTTGATGTCCTTGTTCTCGATCGGGCTGATCAGCGGCGGGTCGGCCTCTTCGGCGATCGGGGTGGGCCCCCGCATGGGGTCTTCGACCTCGAACGGCGGGGCGGCCCAGGCAGCCGAACTCAGAAGGATGCTGAAGGCGATGATGGCGGCGCGTAGGTTCATGGCTGTCTCCCGGGGGCCGTTCAGACCTTGACGATCTTGACCGCGCACTTCTTGAAGTCGGTCTGGAACGAGATCGGGTCAGTGGCGTCCAGCGTGACCTTGTTGATCAGCTGGCCGGCGTCGAACCAGGGCACGAAGACCAGGCCGCGCGGCGGCTTGTTGCGCCCGCGGGTCTCAAGCCGGGTGCGCATCTTGCCACGGCGCGATTCGATCTCCACTTCCACGCCGCGCCGCAGGCCCATCGCCTGCGCGTCGTCGGGGTGCATGAAACAGACCGCGTTGGGAAACGCCCGATACAGCTCGGGCACGCGCCGCGTCATCGATCCGGAATGCCAGTGCTCCAGGATGCGGCCGGTGGACAGCCAGAACGGATATTCCTTGTCCGGCGATTCGGGGGGCGGCTCGTAGGGCAGGGCGTAGATCACGGCGCGGCCGTCCGGATTGCCGTAGAACTCGAAACCGGCGCCGGCCTTCACATAGGGATCGCTGCCTTCGCGGTAGCGCCACAGGGTCTCTTTGCCGTTGACGACGGGCCAGCGCAGGCCGCGCGTCTCATGATAGGTGTCGAAGGGGGCCAGGTCATGGCCGTGGCCTCGGCCGAATTCCGCATACTCCTCGAACAGCCCTTTCTGCGCATAGAAGCCGAAGGCTTTCGATTCCTGGTTTTCATACTCCGCGTTCAATTCGCTGTTGGGGAATTTGTTGACGCGGCCGTTGGCGAACAGCACGTCGAACAGGGTCTTGCCCCGGTATTCGGGCTTTTTCGCCAGCAAGTCGGCGGGCCAGACCTCTTCCACCTTGAAGCGCTTGGAAAACTCCATCAGCTGCCACAGGTCGGACCGCGCATCGCCCGGCGCGTTCACCAGTTGATGCCAGAACTGCGTGCGCCGTTCGGCGTTGCCGTAGGCGCCTTCCTTTTCCACCCACATGGCCGCGGGCAGGATCAGGTCGGCCGAAATGGTGGTGACCGTGGGGTAGGCGTCCGACACCACGATGAAGTTGTCGGGGTTGCGGTAGCCCGGCAAGCCCTCGTTCATCAGGTTGGCCGCCGCCTGCATGTTGTTGTTGACCATCACCCAGTAGGCGTTGATCTTGCCGTCCTTCAGCATGCGGTTCTGCAGCACCGCGTGCGCGCCCACCTTGTCGGGGATGGTGCCGTCAGGCAGTTGCCAGATGTCTTCCGCGTGCGCGCGGTGCTTGGGGTTGGTGACGACCAGGTCGGCGGGCAGGCGGTGGGAAAACGTGCCCACTTCGCGCGCGGTGCCGCAGGCCGACGGCTGGCCGGTCAACGAGAACGGGCTATTGCCCGGCGTCGAGATCTTGCCCGTCAGCAGATGGATGTTGTAGACCATGTTGTTGGCCCACACGCCGCGCGTGTGCTGGTTGAAACCCATGGTCCAGAACGAGGTCACGCGGATCTTCGGGTCGGCATAGAGCTCGGCCAGGTCCTGCAACTGCTTTTGCGGCACGCCGCTCAGCTTGGACGTGTATTCCAGGTCGTACTTCGAGACGAACTTGGCGAACTCGTCGTACGTGATGGGCTTTGAGCCGCCCGCCTTGTCGGCATTCTTGGCGGCCTTCTGCAAGGGGTGGTCGGGCCGCAGGCCATAGCCGATATCGGTGTTGCCTTCGTGGAACACGGTGTGCTTGTCCACGAAGTCGCGGTTCACGCGCTTGGTCTGGATGATGTGGTTGGCGATGTAGTTCAGGATCGCCAGATCCGTCTGCGGCGTGAAGGTCAGCGTCAGGTCGGCCAGTTCGTACGAGCGGTGCTCGAAGGTCGACAGCACCGCCACGCGGGTCCTGGGCGCGGACAGCCGGCGGTCGGTCACGCGGGTCCACAGGATGGGGTGCATCTCGGCCATGTTCGAGCCCCACAGCACGAAGGCGTCGGCGTTCTCGATGTCGTCGTAACAGCCCATGGGCTCGTCGGCGCCGAAGGTCCGCATGAACCCCACGGCCGCGGACGCCATGCAATGCCGCGCGTTCGGGTCCAGATTGTTCGACCGGAAGCCGGCCTTCATCAGCTTCAGCGCGGCATAACCTTCCCAGACGGTCCATTGGCCCGACCCGAACATGCCGACGGCGGTCGGCCCTTTGTCTTTCAACACCCGCTTGAACTGTTCGGCCATCACGTCGAACGCCTGGTCCCAGGACACCGGCGCGAACTCGCCGTCCTTGGCGTACTTGCCGTCCTTCATGCGCAGCAGCGGCGTGGTCAGCCGGTCGTTGCCGTACATGATCTTGGACAGGAAATAGCCCTTGACGCAGTTCAGGCCCTTGTTGACCTCGGCGTTGAAGTCGCCGTGCGTGGCCACGACCTGGTTGTCCTTCACCGCGACGTTCACGCCGCAGCCGGTCCCGCAGAACCTACAGGGCGCCTTGGACCATTTCAGCTTGGCCGCTTCGGATTCGGTCACGATGTTCTGCGTGTACCCGACGATGGGGATGCCCGCCACCGTGGCGGCGGCCGCAGCGGCGGATTGCTTGATGAAGTCTCTACGAGCCATGGACATCGCCAATCTCCTCGTTCATCGTGGCAAGCGTGTCGGCGTGCTGGTAGACCAGCGCCGAGGCCAGCACGCCATCCAGGCGCTGGATCTCGGAGATCCGCGCCATCATGTCGTCGGTGGAAGGCGCTTCCAGCGTGATCACCAGTTTTCCGGTGTCGGACGCGCCATGGATTTCAGAGCCCGCGACGGCCAGGATGGCGGCGCGGACATCGGGCAGGCGTTTGGGCAGGGCGTGCACGACCAGGCTGGCGATGTGCAGCTCGGGCGGCGGCGTGGACGCCGGGGGGGAGGGAAGCGCGGACATGGGGGTTCCGTCGCGTCGCATCAGCTGCCCGGAGGGCCGGCGATCAGCTGATAGAACCAGACGATGAAACCGTAGCCCGCCACGATGACAACCGTCAGAACGGGGGCCATGACAGCCGTCAGGAACAGGAAACTTCGCAGCTCCTGAGGCTTGGTGTAGCCATCAGACTCGTTTTGCACACACCACCTCACTACGACAGTTGGGGTATTGCGTTTAACGTGCGGATGTCGAAGTTTTTAGCAGTGCTTTTACCGGGCGTCAATGTTGCATCACAGCGAAAAAATCTTGCCGTGGCGCTATATATTGAAATGCATAACGCCTTTTCGGGATGGGGTCCGGAAGGCGTCACGCACTTGATACTGATTCGTGTTGAGGATTAGCCGATGGCGCCGTAGATGCGGCGCGCGTCTTCTGCCGTGGCCAATGGCCGGCCCAGCGCGCGCGCGCCTTCGGCGGCCTGACGGACCAGCGCCGCATTGCCCGGCGCGATGCTGCCGTCACGCAGCTTCAGGTTGTTTTCGAAGCCTACGCGCATGTGGCCGCCAAAGGCCGCTGCGGTCGTGACGCAGGCGTTTTCCTCGGCGCCGAATGCGCAGATCGCCCACGGCAGCGTGTGGTCGTACGCCGCCAGGAAAGGCAGCAGGTCATAGGCCGAAGACGTCTGGCCCACGCTGTAGCGGCCCAGCACGAACAGCACCGACCACGCGCCCGGCGGCACCAGCCCGCGGGCGCGCAGCGACTGCCAGCGCCGCACGTCGCCTTCGTCGTACAGGATGATCTGGGCCATGATGCGACGTTCGGCTACCCATGCGAAAAACGCCGCCAGTTCCGTTTCGGGGATGTCCGGCACCGCGATTTCGCGCAAGCCCATGGACACGGCCTCGGGCTGCAGTTCACGCACCAATGCGATCTGTTCGGCCGCCTGGTAGACGCCGGCGGCTTCGCTGGTGACCTGCACCAGCAGCTCGCGGCCCACGGCGCGGTCGACGGCGGCCAGCGCTTCGCGGTAGGCATGCGCGTCCAGCAAGTGGCTGCCGTCGGGCTTGCGCACGTGCATGTGCATCATGCCGGCGCCCGCGTCCAGGCAGGCGCGCGCTTCAAGCGCCAGCGTTTGCGGCGTCATCGGCACGGCAGGATGGTCGGCGGCTTTCTTGTATGCGCCGTTGGGCGCCACGGTGATGACGACGGGGGAATCGGCCAGCGCGGCGCGCGGCAGGGCAGACGCGTTCAAGGCTGGATCTCCGGCAGTTCGGGGCTGATCAGGTCCAGGCCGGCGCGCAGCAGGCGGTCGTAGCGGGCGCGCTCGGCGGCGATGGTCTCGGGCGTCCAGGCGTAGAAGCCTTCGCCCGCTTTCATGCCGTAGCGGCCGTCGGCGGCGCGTTCGGTCAGGCAGCGCGCGGGGTGGTCCGCATTGCAGAAGGTCGGATACATGGTCGCGCCCGCGGCGGCGTGCACGTCGATGCCCGCGTGGTCGCGCTGCATGACGGGGCCGGCCGCCAGGAAGCGGAAGCCGAAGCCGAAGCGCACGGCCGCGTCCACGTCTTCCGGCGACGCGATGCCGCGGTCGATCAGATCGAACGCTTCGCGCGACAGCGCGTGCTGCAAGCGGTTGGCCAGGAAGCCGGGCAGGTCCTGCTTGACTTTCACCGGCACGCTGCCGCAGCGGCGCATGAAGGCGATCAGCGAATCCGCGCAGGCGTTGTCGCTGGCTTCGCCCAGCACCACTTCCACCAGCGGCACCAGGTGCGCGGGCATGAAGAAGTGCAGGCCCAGCATGCGGCCGCGTGTTTCCAGGCCCTGGCCGATGGCGCTGATGGGGAAGCTGGAACTGTTGCTGGCCAGGATGGCGTCCGGGCGGGCGCGCTTGGCCAGGTCCGCGAACAGCGCCTGCTTGATGTCCAGGCGTTCAGGGATGCACTCGATGACGAGATCCACGGTCGACCAGTCCACCGCGTCCAGGCCGGGCGCGGTGGCCAGCAGGGCGGCATTGGCTTCTCGGCCGATGGTCTTCAAGTTTTCGGCGACGCGGGCGGGCAGGCCGGCCGCGCGTTCCGCGTTGGATTCGATCACGGTCGTCCGGCAGGCCGCGCGGGTCAGCACCACTGCCACGTCCGCGCCCATCGTTCCGCCGCCCACTACCACCGCATGCGCCGCGCCCGGGTTGGGCAGCGCTGTTGCGTCCGTCTGCATGGTTTGCTCCTTTCTTGCATCGTCGTTGGGGGCGAGTGTAGAGAAGGCGCTTTGATTGATGAATCAGATTTTTTGGATAGAATGATCGGTAAAACAGATCAATAGAGACAAACAAGACACCATGCAGATCAATCTTTCGATGCGCGATATCGACACCACGCTGGTGCTCGGCCGCACGCTCAATTTCCGGCAGGCGGCGGCGCAATTGCACCTGTCGCAATCGGCGCTGTCCACGCAGGTCCAGCGCATCGAAGAGGCCCTGGGCGTGCGGCTGTTCGACCGCACCACGCGCACGGTGCGGCTGACGGCGGCCGGCGAAGTCTTCATGCAGCAGGCCGCGACCTTGCAGGTGGCGTTCCGCGACGCGATCGCGGCGGTCAGCGGCGTCACCAGCGCCGAGCAAGGCCAGGTCTCGGTCGCCGCGTTGCCGTCGCTGGCGGCTCGGCTGCTGCCGCGCGTGCTGATGGCCTACCGACAGGCACATCCGCATGTGGCGCTGAAAGTTCGTGACACCTTGTCGGGCCCCGCCTTCGACCTGGTGCGCGCAGGCGAGGTGGACTTCGCGCTGACCGCCGCCGACCCTCAGCACGCCGACCTGCACTACGTGCCGTTGCTGTCCGACAGCTTCCTGTTGCTGATCCCCGAATCGCACCCGCTCGCCAAGACGCGCGGGCCGGTGCGCTGGGCCGATACCGCCAGCGCCGCGCACGTGTCGATGGTGCAGCCCAGCAGCGTGCGGCAGTACACCGAATGGGCGTTCCTGCAGAACCGCATCCGCTTCGCGCCGGCGTTCGAGGCCGAGCACCTGACGACGATCGTGGCGATGGTCGAATGCGGTTTCGGCGTGGCGGCCTTGCCCGAGATCGCGGCGGGCGCGGTGTCGCAGACCGCCATCGTCCAACGGCCGCTGACCGGGCCGGTGGCAGAGCGTTCGATCGGCCTGGTCACGTCGCGCAACCGCAGCCTTTCGCCGGCCGCGGCGGCGCTGGTGCAGACCCTGAAAGGGTACTTGGCGGCGCATCCGCGCTAGGGGTTTGCGGCGCCGCGCGGGCCCGCTTTTGATTTCGCTCAATGGGCTGCGCTAAGGCTCTCGACACGAAGTGGCCGGTGGTATTATTCTCAGTACACTAACTAATTGGAGCTGCCCCAACGTGCCGGATGTACAGAAAAAGACGACGTCCCAGAAGCGCGTCGCAACTCAACAGACAGACAGCAATATCTTCGATCCGGCCAAGCAGGTGCTGTGGTCGCGCCCCGGCTATCTGGTGCGGCGCCTGAACCAGATCCACTACGCCATGTTCTACGAAGAGTGCAAGACGCAGAACGTGACGCCCGTGCAATACGGCGTGCTGACCGCGCTATCGCTCAGCCCTTGGCTGGACCAGACCGCCATCGGCATGGAGTTGGGGCTCGACCGCACCACCACCGCCGATGTCGTCAAGCGGCTGCAAGAGCGCGGGCTGGTGGAACGCCGGGTCAATCCCACCGACAAGCGGTCGCGCCAGGCGGTGATCACCCCCGAAGGCTTGCGCATCATGGGACTGCTGCAGGAAGGCATGGCCCGTGCGCAGCAGCGCCTGCTGGAACCCTTGTCCGCGCGCAACCAGGAAATCTTCATGAAGTTGCTGTCCACCCTGGTTGAAGCCAATAACCAGTACAGCCGCACGACCCTGAAACCGATGTAGGGCGGGGGCCGCCGCGCCGCCGGCGCGCGCCTGCCCCTTTTCGCTTTCAGTCCTTCAGCGCATTCATCTGGGGCACGCTGCGGGCGGCTTGCCCGTCCCCCAGCGTATTGCGCACCCAGACCAGCTCGGCGGCGATCGCCACGGCGATCTCGGCCGGCGTTTTGCTGGCGATGCGCAGGCCCACCGGGCCATGCAGGCGGGCGATCTGGTTGTCTTCCAGATCGAACAGCCGCAGCCGCTCCCGGCGCTTCTCCTGGTTGGCGCGCGAACCCAGCGCGCCGACGTAGAACGCGCGGGATTTCAACGCTTCCAACAGCGCCATGTCGTCAAGCTTGGGATCATGGGTGACGGCGACGATCGCAGTGCGTTCATCGGTGCCGATCTCCAGCACCGCATCGTCGGGCATGCTGGTCAGCAACGTGGCTTGGGACGCGCTCCAATCGCTGAAGAACTCTTCGCGCGGATCGCACACCGTGACGTGGAACTCCAGTGTCGCGGCGACGTCCGCCAGCACGCGGGCCGTCTGGTTCGCGCCGATGATCAGCAAGCGCCAGCGCGGCCCGTAAACGCTGCGGAACATCCGGCCATCGAAATCGGGGCCGTCGGCGGGACCGGCGGGCGATACCGACGTGTGGCCGTCCAGCAGGTCCACCGTGCGCTGGATCAGGCGATGCTCGCGGATCGACGCCAGCACCCGGTCCAGCCACACCGTGTCGCGCAGCCGTTCGCTGATCAGGCGCAGCGTGCCGCCGCAAGGCAGCCCGAAGCGCGCGGCCTCGTCCCGCGTGACGCCGTAGGTCAGCCGGGCAGGGGCGTCTTCCAGCGCGCCGGAACGGGCCCGCGCAATCAAATCGTCCTCGATGCAGCCGCCGGACACCGACCCGATCACGCGGCCGTCGTCGCGCACCGCCAGCATGGCGCCTGCTTGCCGCGGCGCCGAGCCCCAGGTTTGCACAACGGTCACCAAATGCACGCGGCGGCCCGCGGCGACCCAGTCGCGGGCAAGTTGCAGTACGTCCAGATCCAGGGCGTTCATCGGCTTCTCACAGAGGAAATGCCGCGGCGGCGAAGAGGCGCCGACACGGCTTATGCTCACTGTACTGATGATTAAGGCGGCTGTCACTAGTGTCTATCCCTACCTGTTTTCGCGCCGTTTCCGCCCTATCCGAAGGCGCCGCGTCGGCCTCGGGATTTCCCTAATTGGTCAGTACGCTGACTATAAAGTCAGTATACTGACGTAAATTCGGAGGCTGAGCGGGGTGGTTCCCTTGCGAGGGAATGCCGCCCCGGATATCGGTTGTTCCAATCATATAGTCAGCGTACTGATAATAGTCGCTGACATGCCGGGGCGGGGCAGGCGCCGCGCCATCACACTGGGAGCAGGGGAATGAGCAAAGTGCGCAAGATCGCATTCGAGGAGCACTACACCGCAGTCGGATTCAAGGACTATTCAAAGAGCTTCGCGCAGCATATCGATCCTGCCGTGCTGGCCGACCTAGCGGCGCGGCTGGTGGATTTCGATGAAGTCCGGCTGGGCGAAATGGATCGTGCGGGGATCGACTACGTCATCCTGTCGCAGACGGGCCCCGGCGTGCAGGCGGAAGCCGATGCCGCGGTGGCGCTCAACCGCGCCAAAGAGAACAACGATTTCCTCGTCAGCCAGATCGCCCGGCATCCGACCCGGTACGGCGGCTTCGCCACCGTGCCGATGCACGACCCCCTGGTCGCTGCGGCGGAGCTCACGCGTTGCGTGAAGCAGCTGGGATTCAAAGGCGCGCTGATCAACGGGCACACGGGCGGCGTCTACTACGACGACCGCGCCTACGACCCGTTCTGGGAACAGGTGCAGGAACTGGATGTGCCGATCTACCTGCATCCGACTGATCCCTATGTCATTCCGCAGGCCTATTCGGGTCATCCGGAACTGGTGGGCGCATCGTGGGGCTGGGGCGTCGAGACCGCCACGCATGCGCTGCGGCTGCTGTTCGGCGGCGTGTTCGACCGCTTTCCCGGCGTCAAGCTGATCCTGGGGCACATGGGCGAGGGCCTGCCGTTCCAGCGCTGGCGCTTCGACAGCCGCTTCGCGGTCTATTCGCACGGCATCAAGCTGGCGCGCGCGCCGTCGGAATACCTGGGCAGCAACATCGTCATCACCACGTCCGGCGTCTGTTCGCCTCCCACGCTGATGGCCGCGATTGCCGAAATGGGCCGCGAGGCGGTGATGTTCTCGGTGGACTATCCCTACGAATCGACTGTGCTGGCCGCCGAATTCATCGAGCAGACGCCGATGGACGACGCGACCCGCGAGCTGGTCTGCCACGGCAACGCGCGGCGCCTGTTCAAACTCTGATCCCCCGGAAAAAAAGGAGCAACCATGCAAAGACCCTTCCGTATCGGCCAGATCGTGCCGAGCTCGAACACGACGATGGAGACCGAGATCCCCGCGATGCTGCTGGCGCGCCAGCAGATCCGGCCGGAGCGCTTCACGTTCCATTCCAGCCGGATGCGCATGAAGAAGGTGGTGAAGGAGGAACTGGCGGCGATGGATGGCGAATCCGACCGGTGCGCCGTGGAACTGAGCGACGCTCGGGTGGACGTGCTGGGCTACGCCTGCCTGGTGGCGATCATGGCGATGGGCCACGGCTACCACCGGGTCTCGGAAAAGCGTTTGCAGGCGCATACGGCCGCCAATGGCGCGGACGCGCCGGTGATCACCAGCGCGGGGGCGCTGGTGGATGCCCTGAAGGTAATCGGCGCCCGCCGCATCGTGGTGGTGGCCCCGTACATGAAGCCTTTGACCGAGCTGGTGGTGGACTACATCCGCAACGAAGGCTTCGAGGTCGTGGACTACCGCGCGCTGGAGATTCCGGACAATCTGGATGTCGGGCGCCACGACCCGGCGCGGCTGCCGGAGATCGTCGCGCAGATGGACACCCGCGATGTCGACGCCATCGTGTTGTCGGCCTGCGTGCAGATGCCGTCGCTGCCGGCTATCGCCAAAGTCGAGGCCCAGACCGGCAAGCCGGTGATCACCGCCGCCGTGGCCACGACCTACGCCATCCTGAAATCGCTGGATCTGGAACCGGTCGTCCCGGGCGCGGGCGCGCTGCTGTCGGGCGCCTACTGAGGAAAACGGCCATGAGCACATTTCTCTATGGCGGCAATGTCCACGCCAATGGCATCCGCCAGCACTACCTGCGCTACGGCGGCGGCCACGCGGCGGGCCGCGACGCGGTCGTGATCGTGCCGGGCATCACCAGCCCCGCCGCCACCTGGGGCTTCGTGGGCGAGCGGTTCGGCAAGACGTTCGATACCTACATCCTGGACGTGCGCGGACGCGGCCTGTCGGAAGCCGGCGCGGCGCTGGACTACGGACTGGACGCGCAAGCCGCCGACGTGCTGGCTTTCGCGGACGCGCTGGGACTTGAACGCTACAGCCTGGTCGGCCATTCCATGGGCGGGCGCATCGGCGTGCGCGCGGCCCGGAGCCGGCCGGCGGGCCTTGGCCGCCTGGTCCTGGTCGACCCGCCGGTGTCCGGCCCCGGCCGCCGGCCGTATCCGGCCAAGCTGCCCTGGTACGTCGATTCCATGGCGCAGGCCCGCCACGGGATGGATGCCGAGGCCATGCGCGCGTTCTGCCCAACCTGGACGGACGCACAACGCCAACTGCGCGCCGAATGGCTGCACACCTGCGACGAGCGCGCCATCGTCCAGAGCTTCGAGGCCTTCCAGACCGACGACATCCATGCCGACCTGCCGCTTGTGGACGTGCCGGTTCTGCTGGTGACGGCGGAAAAGGGCGACGTGGTGCTGGAGGAGGACGTGGCCGAAATCGCGCGGCTGGCGCCCGGCACGCGGCATCACCGGGTGCCCGCGGCGGGTCATATGATCCCGTGGGACAACGAGGAAGGCTTCTACGCGGCTTTTGGCGATTTCCTGGGTGCGCCGCTGGCGCGGGCCTGAATCGCCGGGCCCTCAAGCAAGGAGAGACTCATGCCTGTAAGCGACTATGAACTGGTGAAGGCCTGGCAGCAGGTGCTGACCTTGTCCAAACTACAGCCCGGCCAGTCCGTGACGGTGCTGACCAGCGCCGCGACGCACCCCCAGACGCTGTCGACCGCGCTGATCGCGGCGCAGTCGATGGGGGCGGTGGTCAACCGGCTGGACTTGCCGCCCGTCAACGGCGAAAAGGCGTTAAGCCGCGATTCGCTGGCCTACCTCGGCACCACGCCGCTGACCGGGAACAGGCCCGCGATCGCGGCGCTGAAGGAAAGCGATCTGGTGCTGGACCTGATGACGCTGCTGTTTTCACCGGAGCAGCACGAGATCCTCGCCACCGGCACCAAGATCCTGCTGGCGGTGGAGCCCCCCGAGGTGCTGGCGCGGCTGGTGCCTTCCGAGGCGGACCGCACCCGGGTGAAGGCCGCGGCCGCACGCATCGGCGCCGCACGCGAGATGAGCGTGGTGTCGGACGCGGGCACCGACCTGCGCTGCCCGTTGGGCGAGTTTCCCGCCATCAGCGAATACGGCTTCGTGGATGAACCGGGGCGATGGGACCACTGGCCCAGCGGCTTTGTCCTGACCTGGCCCAACGAGCGCGGCGCCAACGGCAGGATCGTCATCGACGCGGGCGACATCCTGCTGCCGCAGAAACTGTACGTGCGGTCGCCGATCACGCTGACGGTAGAAGACGGCTTCGCCACGCGCATCGAAGGCGGGGTCGACGCGGAACTGCTGCGCGAGTACGTGGCGTCGTTCCGGGACCCCGAGGCGTATGCGATATCGCATATCGGCTGGGGCCTGCAACCGCGCGCGCACTGGACAACGCTGGGGCTGTACGACCGCGAGGCCACCATCGGCATGGATGCGCGGGCGTACGAGGGGAATTTCCTGTTCTCGCTGGGCCCGAACAACGAGGCGGGCGGCAGCCGGACCACCACCTGCCACATCGACATCCCGCTGCGCGGCTGCATCGTGCGGCTGGACGGCGAAGACGTGGTCCGCCAGGGCAAGGTGCTGGACGGCGCCGCCGGGCAGGACTAGGCCATGACGCACCCCACTTCCGAACCAGGAACCCGACGCATGCACGACGATATCTCCGCCTACGAACGCCAGGGCTTCGGCGCTGCGATGGCCCCCAAGCCGCCCTACGGTCTGCTGATCGTGGACCTGGTGAACGGGTTTGCCGACCCGGCCGTTTTCGGCGGCGGCAACATCGCCCCGGCCATCGAGCAGACCACGCATTTGCTGGCGCATGCCCGCCGCCAGGGCTGGCCGGTGGCGCACAGCCGTATCGTGTTCGCGGACGACGACGCCGACCAGAACATCTTCACGCTGAAGGTCCCGGGCATGCTGACGCTGAAGGAAGCGCATCCCAACAGCGCGATCGTGCCTCAGCTGACGCCCGCCGCCGGGGAACTGGTGGTGCGCAAGACGGTGCCGTCGGCGTTCTTCGGCACCGGCCTGGCGGCATGGCTGTCGCAGCGCGGCGTGCAGACGCTGGTGGTGGCGGGCGCGGTCACCAGCGGCTGCGTGCGGGCCAGCGTCGTGGACGCGATGCAGTACGGCTTCCGGCCGCTGGTGGTGTCGGACTGCGTGGGCGACCGCGCCATCGGCCCGCACGAGGCCAACCTGTTCGACATGCGTCAGAAGTACGCCACCGTGCTGACGCGCGAGGAAGCGGTCCGCGCGACGCAGGCCTGACGGCGTCGGCGGCCTTCCAGAAAAAAAGGGGTTGCGCCTGGCGGCGCAACCCCTTTCGGCGTTAACGGCGCGCCGGCCTAGACCGGGTACACCAGATCATTGGCCAGGATGGTGGTGTCGTACACCACCTGGCGCTCTTTCAGCTTGAGCACGTCGTCCTGCCGCGTGAAACGGTCGTAGTAGGTGCCGGCCAGGTGCAGGGTCGTGGGGCCTTCCACCAGGGTCTGCATCAGCATGAACGCGGCCTGGGCCTCGATCTCGCCGTCGGCCGATTCGCTGATCACGCGGGTGTTGCAGACCAGGTGCAGCATGTAGCGCGGGGCGAACATCTGGGTGCGGGAAATGGCTACGGCGCGGTCTTGCATCATGCCGCGGCCCTCGGAATAGACCAGCCCGACCGGCAGGCCCAGCTCGGCGTTCTCGCGCGCGGTCACGCGGTACAGGCCGTCCTCGGTGAAGAAGCCGGGCCAGGCCTCGACCTGCCCGGCGTCCAGTGTCGCGCAGTATTCGGCGTGGAATTCCTCGATTTCCTGGCGCAGCGCGATGGCGCGCGCCGGGGCGATCTTGCGGGGGGTGAATTCGAATCGGGTTCTCATTTTTCTCGGTTCCTGCCTTAGAAGCCCATCACGCCACGGTAGTAGCTGTACATCGAGCGGATCGCGGCCTCCGAAATCAGCGTGTTGGACGTGCCTTGCTTGCCGGATTCCAGCTTCAGCACGTTGACGTCCGTGCTGGCGCGCCGCACGCCTTCCTGCACGAACTTCATGGCTTCGTTGTCTTCCAGACCCAGGAAACCGGCCGGCCCCATCAGGTTGCCCTGGCGCAGGCGGTGGCGCTCCATTTCAGGCGTGTCGTCCTCGTAGCCGAACATGGTCCATTGCATGATCATGCTGTCGGGCCCGTTGGGCACGATCTGGCGCACCCCCAGCGTGTTCATTTCGCGCTGCACGATCAGGTTGGGCCACACCGTCTGCATCGTCACCGACCAGGGAGAATCGAATTCCTTCACGAATTCCAGGAAGCGGTCGTCCTGCAGATGCAGGCCGTCATGGAAGGAGCGCATTTCCTTCTTGTTCTCTTCGCTGACGCTGGCGTACTTGTCCTCGCTCTTGGCGGAAGCCATGGTGCCGTGGCGGCCGTGCACCGGGTCGACAAGCATGGCCGACTTGTTGCCGGCCACCAGCAGCCCGAACACGACCAGGAACGAATGCAGCAGCGTCGCGTGGTACGGGTCTTTCAGGTTCTCGTGGTACATCTTCCAGTTGCACGGCAGCTCATTTCGGTAGTAGCCGTGGATCTTCAGCTTCTTGCCGGGAAAGACCGTGTCGAAGTCGGTCAGGATCTCGGGCGTCAGGTACTGGTCGATGGGTTCGACGTCAGCGCTGTAGGACGCGAAGATGACGCCGTTGCGCGTGGTCACGTGCAGCTTGCGCAAGCCGTGCTCTTCGTTCTTGAAGTCCTTGGGCATGCCGCCTTCGCGGTTCACGCCGCGCTTGAAGGGGATGCCTTGCAGATTGCCCTTCAGATCGTACGACCACTGGTGGTACGGGCAGACGAATTCCTTCGCGTTGCCCTGGCTGTTGCGGCAGAACTCGGCGCCGCGATGCGCGCAGCGGTTCTCGAACACGTTGACCGAACCGTCCTCCGCGCGCGAGACCACCACCGGCGTCGGCCCCACGTAAGAGCGCTTGTAGTCGCCCGGATTCGGCAATTCGGCTTCCAGGGCCACGTAGTTCCAGGTCTTGCCGTGGAAGATCTTTTCGATTTCCTGGTCGTAGACGGCGTTGCTGGTATAGACCCAGTCGGGGATGTAGTGCAGCGCGTCTTCCGGCCAGACACAGTCGGCCAGGGTGGCGTCCTTGATGGCTACCGTACGGCCGATGACGGTTTGTGATTGATACATGGAAAGCTCCTGTCGAGGCGGGGCAACAATGGAATTCAGGGCGTGGCGGCCGCGTGCTGCTGGCAGGCTTTCACCAGCGGCTTGAGCGCCACGGTTTCGTCGGCGTAGCGCAGCGGATCAATGCGCAAGCCTTGTTCGAACAGCACGCGCAGTTGGCGCAGGTCGCCGCCGGCGTTGATGGCGATGGCATGGACGGGGATGCCGTCGCGGTGGCCCAGCCAGATGAACTTGGGCGCGTCGGCGCCGCTTTGGGGCGTTCCGCGGCAGGCATAGGCCAGGCCCGGTTGCGGCAGGCCCAGCATCTGCACGTTGCAGCCGAACTGGTCGGTCCAGAACCAGGGGTAGGGCTCGCCGGGCGCGGGCTGGCTCAGCATGCCGGCGGCGGCGGCGCGCGCCTGTTCGTTGGCGTTCTGCCAAGATTCCAGCCGCAGCGCCATGTTCAGATGACGCCGGTGCTGGCTGGCGCAGTCGCCGGCGGCGTAGACGTCGGGATCGCTGCTGCGGCACTGGGCGTCGACCACGATGCCGCCGTTGGCGGCGTCCAGGGCCAGGCCGGCCTCGGCGGCCAGCGACACCTCGGGCGCCAGGCCGATCGCAACCACCACCACGTCGGCGTCGATCAAGGCGGCGTCCTGCAATTCGATCGTGAAACGGGCTTGATGGCGGACCGACTCGTCTGGATGGGGCTGCCGGGTGCAGCGCGCCATGCGCGCGTCCAGGCGCAGCGTCACGCCGGCGTGGCGGACGCGTTCGGCCAGCCAATCCGACAAGGCCGGCGGCAGCACGCGTTCCAGCAGGCGCGGGGCGCTTTCCAGCACGGTCACGCGGGCCCCCAGCGCGCGCGCGGTAGAGGCGACTTCCAGGCCCAGGAAGCCGCCGCCGATGACGGCGACGCGCGCGTCTGGCGTCAGGCCGGCGCGCAGCGCGGCCGCGTCATCCAGCGTTCTGATGTAATGCACGCCGGGGGTGCCGCGGGGCAGGTTGGGCAGTTCGCGCGCGCGGCCGCCGGTCGCAAGCAGGCAGCGGTGGTAGCGCAAGCTGCGCCCGTCAGCCAGATGGACAAGATGGCCGGCAGGATCCAGCCGAACCGCTTCGGCGCCGGTCAGCAGCGCGATGCGCCGCTGCTCATAGAAGCCGCCGGGATGGACGGCCGTCTGCGCATGCGCCTCGGCCGCCTGCAGCACGGCCTTGGACAGGGGCGGGCGTTCGTAGGGGGCATGGGCTTCGCGGCCGATCAGCGTGATGGGACCTTCATGGCCCAGGTCGCGCAAGGCCGCCGCCGCTACCGCGCCGGACTGCCCGGCGCCGATGATGAGGATCGAGTCGGCGTCGGCCATGGTCAACCCTGCACGTTCGCGTAGATGTCCTGGCCTTCGACTTTGACCGGGTACACCCGGATGCCGCTGGTGGCCGGGGCGCACTTGGCTTCGCCGGTGCGGATATCGAACCTGGCCTGATGCAACGGGCATTCGATGCAGCCGTCTTCCAGATAGCCGTCGGACAGCAGCGCATAGGCGTGCGTACAGACGTTGTCCGACGCGAAGAACTCGCCGTCGCTGCGATATAGCGCCAGCTGTTTTTCGCCGGCGGCGACGGGGATGACCTCGTCGTCGTCGGTCAGTTGGTCGGTCGAGGCAATGCGGATCCAGTTCATATTGTCTCTCTAATCAGTATGCTGAGTAATGACGTCAGTGTACTGCCCAAAAAATCAAGGCAGGAGCTAGGGATTTCCCCGAAGGCCTGATTGCCGGCGGCTTGCAGTGCGCTCGTAAGCGGCTGGAAACGCAGGGTTTTCACGCGTTTCGAAGTCGGGATTAACCTTGTTGACACTCAAAATTACTGTCAGTATGCTGATCAACAATTCAGTGTGCTAACGTTTTTTTCAGTCTAAAAATAGCGGCGTTGGCATGGGTTGAGACGGGTCCAAGGGGACTCAATCTAATCAGATCGGGAGCACTACATGCAACGACGCCGTTTCCTCGCACAAGCCGCTGGCGCCGCCGGCGCCGGACTTGCCACGGTGGGCATGCCCGCCATCGCGCAATCCGCCCCGGCGGTGCGCTGGCGCATGTCGACCAGCTGGCCCAAGAGCCTGGACACCATCTACGGTTCGGCCGAAGAGCTGTGCAAGCGCGTGTCGCAACTGACGGAAGGCAAGTTCGAGATCCGCGCGTTCCCTGGCGGCGAACTGGTGCCCGCGGCGCAGAACATGGACGCGGTCAGCAACGGAACGGTCGAATGCAACCACGTGCTGAGCACCGCCTACATCGGCAAGAACACGGCGCTGACGTTCGATACCGGACTGTCCTTCGGATTGAGCGCGCGCCAGCACAACGCCTGGATCCATTACGGCGGCGGCCTGAAGATGCTGCGCGCACTCTATAAGAAGTACAACATCGTCAACCACGTCTGTGGCAACGTCGGCGTGCAGATGGGCGGCTGGTACCGCAAGGAGATCAAGTCGGTCGCCGACTTGAAGGGCCTGAACATGCGGATCGGCGGCATCGGCGGCATGGTCCTGTCCAAGCTGGGCGCGGTGCCGCAGCAGATTCCGCCTGGCGATATTTATCCCGCGCTGGAAAAGGGCACCATCGACGCCGCCGAGTGGATCGGGCCTTACGACGACGAGAAGCTGGGCTTCAACAAGGTGGCGCCTTACTACTATTCACCCGGCTGGTTCGAAGGCAGCGCCTCGATCACCAGCATGGTGCACGACAAGGCCTGGGACGCGCTGCCCCCGGCCTACCAGGCCGCGTTCGAAGCCGCCGCGGGCGAACAGACCATGCGCATGCTTGCCAACTACGACGCGCGCAACCCCCTGGCGCTGCGCAAGCTGATCGCCGGCGGCGCCAAAGTCAGCTTCTTCCCCAAGGAAGTGATGGACGCGGCCTACAACGCGTCACAGGAACTGTGGGTGGAGCTGTCCGCCAAGAACCCTGACTTCGCCGCGATCTATCCGGACTGGAAGAAGTTCCAGGTGGACCAGGCCGGCTGGTTCCGCGTCGCCGAAAGCCCGCTGGACAACTACACTTTCGCCGCCGTGGCGAAGTCGCAGGCCAAGTGATCCCGGGAGGCAGAAGGCAGTCATGACGACAGAACACGCCAATACGCACGGCCGGCCGGGCAAGCCGCAGGGAGTGGGCGCGCGGGTGCCGCGCAAGGAAGATGCGCGCCACCTGCACGGCAAGGGCAATTTCGTGGCCGACATGGCCATGCCGGGCCTGAGCGAAGTCGCGTTCCTGCGCAGCCCGCTTGCGCATGCGCGCATTTCGGCGGTGCGCGTGGCCGACGCGGTGGCCGGCAACGTGTTCCTGCGTCAGGCGATGCCCGATGCGCGCGACATCGTGGCCGATTCGACGCTGCCTACTTATCAGGCGTCGGCCCAGCCGCCGCTGGCCTCCGGCAAGGTGCGCTTCGTGGGGGAACCCGTCGCCATGGTGTTTGCGCCGACGCGCGCCGAAGCCGAGGACTATGCCGAAATGATCGAGGTCGATTACGACGACCTGCCGGTATACGCGGACGTGGACAGCTCGCAGGCGGCGACGGGCGACCTGCTGCATGAGCAATGGCGCGACAACGTCTTCGTCACGCTCAACGCCGATAAGCAGTTCGATGAATACGCGGCGCAGGCCGACGTGGTGGTCCGGCGCAAGATCGACCTGGCGCGCCAATGCATGGTCCCGATGGAGGGCAAGGCGGTGCTGGCGTACTGGGACCACCAGGCCGACCAGCTGGTGGTGATCAGCGCCACGCAGGTGCCGCACATGATCCGCAGCGTGCTGGCCCAGTGCCTGGACCTGGAGCAGGGCCGTGTGCGGGTGGTGTCGCCGGATGTGGGCGGGGCCTTTGGATACAAGTGCGTCCTGCAGCAGGAAGAGCTGTGCGTGGCCTGGCTTGCCAAGACCTTCAAGCGGCCGTTCCGTTTCATCGAGGACCGCCGCGAACACCTGACCGCGGGCGCCAACTCGCGTGAACACCATTACGAGATGGTGGCTTACGCCGACCGCCGCGGCAAGCTGCTGGCGCTGGACGCCAAGATCACCATCGACGGCGGCGCCTATTCGGTGTGGCCGTTCACCATCGGCCTGGAACCGGGGCAAGCCATCGGCAACCTGCCCGGTCCGTACGCCTTCAAGGGCTACCGCTGCGTCACGCGGGCGGTGGCCACCAACAAGCCCGGCTTCGTGCCGTACCGGGGCGTGGCGCGCACTGGCGTGTGCTTCGCCATGGAACTGACGATGGACGCGATCGCGCGCGAAGTCGGACGCGAGCCTTGGGAGGTGCGCCAGGAAAACCTGGTGCAGGGCGACCAGATGCCGTTCGTCAACGTCACCGGCAAGCATTTGGACAGCGGCGATTATCCGGCCAGCTTGCAGCAGGCCATGGACATGATCGGCGTGGATGCGGTGCGCGAACGCCAGCGGCGCGGCGAAGCCGACGGCCGCCTGATCGGGGTGGGCCTTGCGACCTACACCGAGCAGGCCGCGCACGGCACGTCCGTGTTCGCCGCTTGGGGCACGCCCGTGATTCCGGGCTTTGACCAGGCGACGGCCCGCGTCACGCCCGACGGCGGATTGGAGTTGCGGGTCGGCGTGCATTCCCACGGGCAGGGCATGGAGACTACATTCGCGCAGATCGCCAACGAGATCCTGGGCGTCGACGTGGGCAGCATCAAGCTGCTGCACGGCGATACGGGGCAGACGCCGTTTTCCACTGGCACCTACGCGTCGCGCTCGCTGGTGATGTCGGGTGGCGCCGTGTCGCAGGCCTGTAAGCGCCTGCTGCCCCGGCTGACGCATATCGGCGCGCACTTGCTGCAGGCCGATCCCGCCGGCGTGGCCTGGAACGAGGACCGCCTGGAGGCGGGCGGCAAATCGGTGTCGGTCAAAGACGTGGCGGACGCCTGGTATCTGCGGCCGCAGTTGTTGCCGCCCGACGTCGACCCCAGCGGCCTGGAAGTCACGGTGGGCTACAAGCCCAAGGTCGACACGGGTTGCTTCACCTACGCCACCCATGCGGCGGTGGTGGCGGTGGATCCGGGCACGGGCGGCGTCGAGATCCTGGATTACGTGGTGGTGGAGGATTGCGGGACCATGATCAATCCGATGGTGGTAGAAGGCCAGACCATCGGTGGCGTGGCCCAGGGCATCGGCACCGCCTTCTATGAAGAGACGCCCTACGACGAGAACGGCCAGCCGTTGGCGTCGACCTTGGCGGACTACATGCTGCCCGGCGCCACGGAAGTCCCCAACATGCGCCTGCACCATTTCGAGACGCCGTCGCCGCATACCGAATTCGGCGCCAAGGGCATGGGCGAGGGGGGCGCGATCGCGCCGCCGGCCGTGCTGTTCAACGCGGTCAACGACGCGCTGCGGCCGCTTGGCGCGGCGGAATTGCTGCGCACGCCCTTGTCGCCCACGCGGGTGCTGGCCGCCATCGCGCAGGGCAAGCAGCCGGTTCAGGCCGCCGCCGAGGTGATGGCATGAAGGCCGCCGCATTCGACTACGCGCGCCCCGGCACATTGCAGGAAGCCCTGAGCGCGCTGCGCGAACACGATGGCCGCGCCAAGCTGATGGCCGGCGGCCAGTCGCTGGGGCCGATGCTGAACCTGCGCCTGGCGCGCCCGCCTGTGGTGATCGACATTTCGGGTTTGCCGGAGCTGCGGACCGTCACGCGCCAGGGCGGCATGCTGCGCGTGGGCGCAGCCGTGACGCACGCTGAAATCGAGGACGGCGTGTACGAGCTGCTTCGCGGCACCCCGTTGCAGCAGGTGGCCCCGGGCATCGCCTACCGCGCCATCCGCAACCGGGGGACGCTGGGCGGCAGCCTGGCGCACGCCGATCCCGCAGCCGACTGGGTGCTGACGGTGGTGGGGCTGGGGGCGGCGCTGGAGATCGCGGGACCGGACGGCGTGCGCATGCTGCCGGCCGAGGGCTACATGCAAGGCGCCTACACGACGGGGTTGCGCGACGACGAGCTGATCGCGGCGGTGCACATTCCGGTGCCGGGGCCGCAGGCGCGCTGGGGCTATTACAAGTTCTGCCGCAAGACGGGCGAGTTCGCCGAGGCCAGTTGCGCCGCCTGGTTCGATCCGGCGACGGGTACGGCGCGCGTGGCGGTGGGCGCCCTGGACGGCGCGCCCAAGCTGCTGCCCCAGTTGGCGGCGCGCATCGCGCAGCAGGGCCTGGCCGCCCTGGACGAGACGTTGCTGGCCAAGGAATTGGCCGGCGTCATGCAGGACAAGGATGAACACCACCGCAAGCTGCACGGGACGGCCGTGGCGCGCTGCCTGGCGCAGGCGTTGGGTTGACAGGAAAAACCATGGTTCAGGTGACATTGGAAGTAAACGGCAAGCGCGTGTCGCATGAGGCGCCCGCGCGGATGCATCTGGGGGATTTCCTGCGGGATCAGGTGCGCCTGACCGGCACCCACCTGGGTTGCGAACATGGCGTCTGCGGCGCTTGCACGGTGCTCGTCGACGGGTCGCCGGTGCGGTCCTGTATTTCGTTCGCGGTGGCTTGCGAAGGCCGGCACGTGACCACTATCGAGGGGTACGACGCCGATCCGGTGATGCAGCGGCTGCGCGCCGCTTTCACGAAGCACCACGCTTTGCAGTGCGGCTATTGCACGCCGGGCATGTTGGCGACGTCGCGCGACATCGTGCTGCGCCTGCCCGAGGCCGATGAAAGCCGGGTGCGGGTGGAGCTGTCCGGCAACCTTTGCCGCTGCACGGGCTATATGGGCATCGTCGCCGCGGTGATGTCGGTGCTGGCGGACTTGAGGGAGCAGCCCGACGCGGCGGTCCAGGCCCTGCGCACGGCGCAGGCGCAGGGGCGCGGCGCCGCGCCGGTGGCGGAAAAGCCCGTGGCGTTCGCCGGGTTCACCCCAACGGCGGCGAGTGTCGCTGCACCGGCCACAGCGTCCGCAGCAGCGGACGCCCCGCCGGTGGCTTCCGCCGCGCCGGCGGGCAAGAAGGAAGGCCGCGGCAGCCAGATCGACGGTGGCTTCCAGGTGCCGTTCCCCGCGGCGGAGGTCTGGGCGTTCATGGTGGACCTGCCGGCGCTGGCCAGTTGCCTGCCGGGCGCCTCGATCGAATCGCACGAAGGCGACCGCGTCAAAGGCCGCGTCGCCATCAAGTTCGGCCCGATGGCGGCGGCCTTCAACGGCGCGGCCCGGCTGGAACGGGACGACGCCGCGATGCGGGCCGTGTTCCGGGGCGCGGGGCAGGACTCGCTCAGCCAGTCGCGCGCCAATGGCGACATCACGTATCAACTTGAAGCGGTGTCGCCGACCGAGACGCGCGTCAACGTGAACCTGCTGTATTCGCTGCAGGGGCCGCTGGCGCAGTTCTCGCGTTCGGGGCTGGTGCAGGATTTCGTGCGCCGCATGATCGCCGACTTCGGCAACAACGTGACGGCCAGGCTGCGTCAACCCGCTGGCCAGGGCGAACCCCTGGTTCAAGCCAGTTTCAATCCCACGGCCATGTTCTTCAGCGTGCTGTGGGCGCGCATCAAGCGTTGGTTCGGCCTGGGCGGCTGAGCGCGGACGGGAACCGGCCGCCGCCCGCGCGGCGGCCGCGCAGTGTCGACGGATGACGGGGAAAATCATGCACGCGATATTCGCAAGAGGGTGGCGCAAAGCGCTGTTGGGTCTGGCGGCGACCGCGCTCTGCGCATCGGCCGGCGCGCAGGCGCTGGAGCCGCTGCGGGTGCGGCTGGACTGGACGCCGTGGGGCGTGCACGGGGCGTTTCATCTGGCGCAGCAGAAGGGCTGGTACAAGCAGGCCGGCCTGGACGTGTCGCTGGAGGATGGCAACGGGTCGGTGACGACGGTGCAGATCGTCGGCGCCGGCGACAGTTTCGACGTGGGGCACGCCGCGTTGGCCTCGATGATGATCGCCCGCGAGAAGGGCATGCCCGTCAAGGCGGTGGCGGTGTTCGCGCGCCAGAGCGATATCGGGTTGCTGGTCCCGGCAGACGCCGGCATCACCGGCCCCGCCCAGTTGAAGGGCAAGAAGGTGGCCTACACCGCCGGCTCGCTGGAAGCGCCGTTCATCGATGCCTTCCTGGCCGCGGGCAAGCTCAAGAAGAGCGACCTGGAGCTGATCAACGTGGATGCCGCCGGCAAGGCCTCGACCTATGCGGTGGGGCGGGCCGACGCCGCGTTTTCCACGATCCCGTTCTTCCTGCCGGTGGTCTCGCAGAACCGGCCGTCCAGCGCGGTGCGCTTTGCCGACTTCGGCCTGAACATGCCCAGTTTCGGCCTGTTCGCCAACGAATCCAAGCTGGCGCAGCGGCGCGACGCCATCGCACGCTTTGCCGGCGTGACGGCACGCGCCTGGGAATACATCTACGCCGGGCATCAGGACGAGGCGGTGGCCGCCATCCTGGCGCAGCGGCCGCAGGCCCGGCTGGACAGGACGGTGCTGCGCGGCCAGATCGACGCCTTGCAGCCGTACTTCGGGCAGCCCGCGGCGGGCCAGCGCCTGGGCGCCATCGTGCCGCAGGATTGGGTCCAGGCCGTCAAGACGCTGTCTTCCGTGGGGCTGGTCGGCGCGGGCGCCGACCCCGCCTCGTTCTATGCGCCGGACCTGGCGCACCCTGAACGCTACGACAATCTGGTGCAACCATGACGCCGTGGGCGGTAGCGGCACGCGACGTGCGGAAACGCTATCCGGGGGCATCGGGCGTCGAGGCCCTGGCCTCGGTATCGGTCGAGGTGCCGCCGGGCCGCTTCGTCAGCATCCTCGGGCCGAGCGGCTGCGGCAAAAGCACGTTCCTGCGCTGCGTGGCGGGGCTGGAGACGGTCTCCAGCGGCGAACTCAGCGTGGCCGGCGTGCCGGTGGCGGGGCCGCCGCAAGGCATGGGCATGGTGTTCCAGCGCGATGCGCTGCTGGAATGGCGCAACGTCTGGCGCAACATCCTCTTGCCGATCGAATTCGCGCACAAGCCGGTGGCCGCGTACGAGGCCAAGGTGCGCGGGCTGCTGGCCTTGACCGGGCTGGAGACCTTCGCCCAGAGCTATCCGCGCGAGCTGTCCGGCGGCATGCGCCAGCGCGCCGCGATCTGCCGCGCCCTGGTCGACGACCCGCAACTGCTCCTGATGGACGAGCCTTTCGGGGCGCTGGATGCGCTGACCCGCGACCAGATGAACGTGGAGCTGCAGCGGATCTGGATGGAAACGCGCAATACGGTGCTGTTCGTGACCCATGGCATCGCCGAGGCGGTGTTCCTGGGCGACGTGGTGATGGTGTTTTCGCCGCGCCCCGGCCGCATCCTGGAGACGATCGAGATCGATCTGCCGCGGCCCCGGCCGCTGGCGCTGCGCGAAACGCCGGCTTTCGGCGAATACGTGCGGCATATCCGGGGGCTGTTCCAGCAAATGGGCCTGATCGACGAGGGGGCTCGGACGGCTGCCCGCGCGGAGGCCGCCCGATGATCCGGCTATTGCGGGGAACCGTCCGCCGGATGGCGGGCCTGGCGTCGGTGGCCGTGTTCCTGCTGATATGGGAATTCGCCGCCAGGGCGTTCCATGTCCGGCCCATCATGCTGCCGCTGCCCGGGCAAGTGGTGCTGGAACTGGCGTCCGAGTGGAGCTGGTACGCAGGGCACGCGGCCTACACCCTGATGACCACGCTTGCCGGCTTTGCGCTGGCGGTGGCGGGCGGCGTGGGGATCGCGATCATGCTGGTCGGTTCGCGCTGGTTCGAACGCTTCATCTATCCCCTGATCGTGGCCCTGAACAGCGTGCCGAAGGTCGCCATCGCGCCCTTGTTCGTGATCTGGATGGGCACGGGCGCCGAGCCCAAGATAGCCATCGCGTTCCTGATCGCCGTATTCGCGATCATCGTGGACACCGTTCATGGCCTGCGCTCGGTGCCGCAGGACGTGCTGGACCTGGGCCGGGTGCTGAAGGGGTCGCGCCGCGATTTCTTCTTCAAGGTGCGGCTGCCCAGCGCGCTGCCCTCGATCCTGGCGGGCATGAAGGTGTCGATATCACTGGCGCTGGTGGGTGCGATCGTCGGCGAGTTCGTGTCGTCGCAGCGCGGCCTGGGCTACGTGATCATGAGCGCCCAGGGCACCTTCGACACTGTGAGAGTGTTCGCCGCGATCTTCGTGCTGGCGCTGATGGGCATGTTGCTGTTCGCGCTGCTGGCATGGCTGGAGCGCTGGTCGACGCCGTGGCTGCGGCACCACCGCGAAGACGGCTGAGGCAGGTTTCTGGCCCCGGGGCGGCGGACCGTGCCGGGGCCGGAAAAAAACGTGTGGTCAAAAAACAATTCTGGGGAAAACAGATGCAAGCACTACTCGCCTTGTCGCGCGGCATAGACGCGATCAACCTTCGGATGGGCCGGGCGGTGTCCTGGGTGACGCTGCTGGTCGTCCTGGTCAGCGCCGGCAACGCCATCATCCGCAAGGTCTTCCACTACAGCTCCAACGCCTGGCTGGAATTGCAGTGGTACATGTTCGGCGCCATGTTCCTGCTGACGGCGGGCTACACGCTGCTGAAGAACGACCATGTGCGCGTGGACATCATCGCGTCGCGGCTGTCGCGGCGCGCCCAGGTCTGGATCGAGGTCTTCGGCGTGGTGTTCTTCCTGCTGCCGGCCTGCCTGTTGATCATGACCCTGTCCTGGCCGGTGTTCATGGATTCCTACCTGAGCAACGAACAGTCGTCCAACTCCGGCGGCCTGCTCCGTTGGCCCGTCAAGCTGCTGATCCCGGTGGGCTTCGCGCTGCTGGTGCTGGCCGGCCTGTCGCACCTGATCAAGTGCGCCGGCTTCCTGATGGGTCGCTGCCGCGATCCGCGCGAGCGCGAGGGCGCCAAGAGCGCGGAAGAGGAACTGGCCGAGGAAATCGCCCGTGAAGCGCAAGCGCGCGAAGCGGCCTCGTTGCGTGGACTGGACGACAAGGGCCGCTGATCATGGAGTTCTTCATTGCCAATCTGGCGCCGATCATGTTCGCCACGCTGATCGTCTTCCTGTTGCTGGGCTTTCCCGTCGCGTTCGCGCTGGCGGCCAACGGCATCCTGTTCGGCCTGGTGGGCATGGAACTGGGGTTGCTCAATTCCTCGCTGTTCCAGGCGCTGCCGCAACGGGTGTTCGGCATCATCTCCAACGACACGCTGCTGGCGGTGCCGTTCTTCACGTTGATGGGACTGGTGCTGGAGCGCTCCGGCATGGCCGAGGACCTGCTGGAGACGATCGGCCAGCTGTTCGGCGCGGTGCGCGGCGGACTGGCCATCGCGGTGGTGTTCGTGGGCGCGATGCTGGCGGCGACGACCGGCGTGGTGTCGGCCTCGGTCATTTCGATGGGGCTGATCTCGTTGCCGATCATGTTGCGCAACGGCTATGACCGCAAGCTCGCCAGCGGCGTGATCGCGGCCTCGGGCACGTTGTCGCAGATCATCCCGCCGTCGCTGGTGCTGATCATCCTGGCCGACCAGCTGGGCCGCTCCATCGGCGACATCTACCGGGCGGCGATGGTGCCGGGCTTCATTCTGGCCGGCCTGTACATCGCTTACGTCGTCATCATGAGCCTGCTGAAACCGGCTTCGGCGCCCGCGCTGCCCGAAGAAGCGCGCCGCTTCCAGGAACCGAACGGCACGCGGGGCGGGCGTTCGCTGCTGGTGCTGATGGTGATTTCGGCCGTGTCGGCCTACTTCCTGGGCCTTTGGGTCGAGAACAACACCGCGCCGGTCGACGAGCGCATCGTGGTGGCGCTGCTGTTCTGGGGCGCCACGGCCTTCGTTATCGCGCTGATCAACAAGGCGCTGCGGCTGGGCCTGCTGTCGGCGCTGGCCGAACGGGTGACGTTCGTGATGATCCCGCCGCTGGCGCTGATCTTCCTGGTGCTGGGCACCATCTTCATCGGCGTGGCGACGCCGACCGAAGGCGGGGCCATGGGGGCGGTGGGCGCCATCCTGATGGCGCTGATCCGGCGCCGCCTGTCATTGGACCTGCTCAAGCAGGCGATGGACACGACCACCAAGCTGTCCTGCTTCGTGGTGTTCATCCTGGTGGGGTCCACCGTGTTCGGCCTGACGTTCCGCGCCGTCAACGGCGACCTCTGGGTCGAGCATCTGCTGACTGGCCTGCCCGGCGGGCAGTGGGGCTTCCTGATCGTCGTCAGCGTCCTGACCTTCGTGCTGGCCTTCTTCCTGGACTTCTTCGAACTGGCGTTCATCATCGTGCCGTTGCTGGGGCCCGTGGCCGACAAGCTGGGCATCGACCTGATCTGGTTCGGCGTAATCCTGGCCGTCAACATGCAGACCTCGTTCATGCATCCGCCATTCGGCTTTGCGCTGTTCTACCTGCGGTCCGTCGCACCGCGGGACCGCTACAAGGACCGGGTGACCGGGAAGATGATCGAGCCGGTCACGACGGGGCAGATCTATTGGGGCTCGGTGCCGTTCATCGTGATCCAGCTGCTGATGGTCGCCGCGGTGATGGCGTTTCCGGGCATGGTGATGCACTACAAGAGCGACGCGCCGGCCGTGGATCCCGGTTCGGTGTCGCTGGAAGTGGGCGGGGCGTATGGCGGCGGGGCCTACGGGGCCGATTCCGCTCTGCTCCGAGGCCAGGTAGGCGTCGCGCGAGGGCAGCAGGTGGTCGCGGCATACCGTCATCAGCGCGTCCCGGTCGCCGTCGCGCAGCGCCTGGATCATGGCCCAGTGCTCCTGGCGAGCGCGTTCGCGGTAGCCGGCCGCCACCAGCGTGCCGAAGCGGATCGGGTGGGTGCGCCGGGCGTACTCCTCGATGGCCTGGCCCAGCACGGCGTTGTCCAGCAGCCCGAAGAATTCCCGGTGGAAGCGCTGGTTGCTGCGGAACACGCGGCGCGCGTCGCCATCGGCCACCGCCGCGTCGTGTTCGCGCTGCACCGTCACCAGCGCCGCCAGCCGCGCTTCGGGCACGGGCAGCGGCATCTGGCTGGCGGCATGCACTTCCAGGACTTCGCGCAGCGCATACAGCTCCATCACTTCACGGGTGGAAAACGCCCGCACGACGGCGCCGACATTGCGCTTTTTCTCCACCACGCCCAGCAGTTCAAGCTCGGCCAGCACTTGCCGCACGGCGTGGCGCTTCATGGCGAAGCGCGCCATCAGGTCGTCCTCGGTCAGGCGTTCGCGCGGGTGCAGCCGGCCGAAGACGATGTCTTCTTCCAGGGCAGCCACCGCGGTCTGCGTGGCGTCGGGGGCCTCCGCTTGCAGGGCGTCGGGCGTGATGGCGTTCATGGCGGAGGCGTTACTTCTTCGGCACGGTGTCGTGGGTGACGCCGGCGCGCAGGAAGTCGAAATCGACGCCCTGGTCGGCCTGCGTCACGGTTTGCAGGAACAGCTTGCGGTAGCCGCGGTCGGCGGTAGGCCGGGTGATGGGCTGGGCCGCGGCGCGGCGTGCCAGTTCGGCGTCGTCCACCAGCAGCGCGATTTCACGCTGGGCCACCGACAAGCGGATGCGGTCGCCATTTTGCACGTAAGCCAGCGGCCCGCCAATGGCGGCCTCGGGCGTGACGTGCAGCACGATAGTGCCCGCCGCCGTGCCGCTCATGCGGCCGTCCGAAATGCGGACCATGTCCTTGACGCCCGCGCGCGCCAGCTTTTTCGGAATCGGCATGTAGCCCGCCTCCGGCATGCCGGGCGCGCCGGTCGGGCCGATGCGCTTGAGTACCAGGATGTCGTCGGCGGTCACGTCCAGCGCGTCGTCGTCGATGCGGCGCGCCATGTCTTCGGCGTCTTCGAACACCACCGCGCGGCCCTCGTGCTCCATCAGCTTGGGGTTGGCGGCCGACTGCTTGATGATGGCGCCGCCCGGGGCCAGGTTGCCGCGCAGCACGGCCAGGCCGCCCACCGGGTAGATGGGCGACGCCGCGGTGCGGATGACGTCCTGCGTGAAGGGGGCGGGCGCGGCGTCCAGCTCCTGGCCCAGGGTGCGCCCGGACACGGTCATCACGTCCAGGTGCAGGAAGGGCCGCAGTTCGCGCAGCAGCGCCAGCATGCCGCCGGCGTCGTGGAAGTCTTCCATGTAGTGCTGGCCCGACGGCTTCAGGTCGACCAGCACGGGGGTTTCGCGGCTGATGCGGTCCAGGCCCGCCAGGTCGATGTCGATGCCCAGGCGGCCGGCGATGGCGGTCAGGTGGACGATGCCGTTGGTGGACCCGCCGATCGACAGCAGCACGCGCAAGGCGTTTTCGATGGACTTGCCGTTGATGATCTGGTCGGGCGTCAGCCGGGACGCGGCCATGGCCACGGCGGTGGCGCCGGTGCGTTCCGCCACGCGCACGCGGTCGGCGGTGACGGCGGGGGCGGACGCGCCGCCGGCCACCATCATGCCCAGCGCTTCGGTGATGCAGGCCATGGTGCTGGCCGTGCCCATGACGGAACAGGTGCCCACGCTGGCGACCAGCTGGTTGTTGACGTCGGCGATTTCCGGCGCGTCGATCTCGTCGGCGCGGTAGCGGCCCCAGTAGCGGCGGCAGTCGGTGCAGGCGCCCACGCGTTCACCGCGGTGCGACCCGGTCAGCATCGATCCTGTGACCAGCTGGATGGCGGGCACGCCGGCCGAGGCGGCGCCCATCAACTGGGCCGGTACCGTCTTGTCGCAGCCGCCGATCAGCACGACGGCGTCCATGGGCTGCGCGCGGATCATCTCCTCGGTGTCCATGGACATGAGGTTGCGCAGGTACATGCTGGTCGGCTGGGAGAAGCTTTCGTGCACCGAGATGGTCGGGAAATCCATCGGCAGGCCACCCGCCAGCATCACGCCGCGTTTGACAGCTTCGATCAGCTGGGGCGCGTTGCCGTGGCACGGGTTGTAGCTGCTGCCGGTGTTGACGATGCCGATGATCGGACGGGCCAGCGCGTCGTCGGAAAGACCGGCGCCCTTGATGAACGCTTTGCGCAGGAACAGCGAGAACCCTTTGTCGCCATAGTTGGTCAGCCCGCGCGCCACGCCCTGGGCGGTGGCGCTGTCGCTGTCGAAAGGCCCTGCTGCGGGCTTGCCGCCTTTGGTCTCGTCCGTCATTTTCAGTCCCGATAATATTATTGATAATCCAGGGGCAAGATCATATCCAGCCTTTGGCGCAGGCCGCAAGCGCTTTGTGCATGCCGATATATTGATCTGTTTATTAGATCAGTCGATAGAAAAATTCTGATTCTTCAATCAAGTTTCGACTCCTAAACTGGCGCCGTTGACGAGCCGGGCGTCCGTCCATTCCTATACTCATCCCGGCTGGAGAGACCCTAATGTCAGACCTGCGTCTGCGGCCGCGCCGTGCCGTCCTGCTTTCCCTTCTGGCCATCTGTGCCGGCGTTTCCGCCCCGGCGCTGTCAGCCGACGCTTACCCCGACAAGCCCATCCGCCTGATCGTGCCGTATCCGCCCGGAGGCGCCACCGACGTGATCGGCCGCGTGCTGGCGCAGGAGTTGACGGGCGCGCTGGGCCAGTCGGTGATCGTGGAGAACCGCGCGGGCGCTGCCGGCAACATCGGCGCCGACCAGGTCGCCAAGGCGCAGCCCGACGGCTACACCTTGCTGATGGGTGCGCTGACCAGCCATTCCATCAATGCCGCCCTGTACCGCGGCCGCGTCACGTATGACGTGGAAAAGAGCTTCGCCCCGGTGTCCATCGTGGGCACGGTGCCGCTGGTGTTCGTGGTGAACCCGTCGGTGCAGGCCAAGACGCTCTCGGAATTCATCGCGTTGGCCAAGTCCAAGCCGGGCTACATGACCATGGCGTCGGCCGGCAACGGATCGCCCCAGCATCTGGCGGGCGAAATGTTCAAGCGCTCGGCCGGCGTGGACATCCTGCACGTCCCCTACAAGGGCAGCGGCCCCGCCATGACCGACCTGATGGGCGGCCAGGTGCTCAGCATGATCGAAACCGTGCCGGCGGCGCAGGGCAACATCAAGGCGGGCAAGCTGCGCGCGCTGGCGGTGACCTCGCCTGTCCGCGTGGACGCGCTGCCGGATGTTCCGACCGCGGCCGAAGCGGGCCTGAAGGACTTCGAGGTCAGTTCGATGTTCGGCATCGTGGCGCCCGCCAATACGCCGGCGCCGGTGATCGACCGCCTGAACGGTGAATTGAAGAAGATCCTGGCCAAGCCGGAAGTGAAGGCGTCGTTGCTGAACCAGGGCGCCATTGCCACCTGGACGACGCCGGCCGATGCCCGCGCCCGTGTCTCTGCCGAACTGGCACGCTGGACCAAGGTGATCGACGAGGCCGGGGTGAAGGGCGACTGATCCGCGGGCTTGATCCCTGCGGTTGCGCCGTTTACGCGACACGCCGAAGATTTCTTCATGGAATCTTCGGCGATTTTGTTTGTGCATTGCGATGGGGGGCAGCGCAACAAGGCGTTCGCGCCAGGTCGCGGCGGCGCACTAAAGCTGCCAGGAGCGAGAAGATTCCCCACACGCCCGTGATAGCCGGTGAAACAATCCGCAATACTGCGAATATCGCATGGACAAAGGGTATTGACCCCGTTCAGGCTAGGCCGTAATGTACTTTTCGGTCCGACTGGGGCTGTTCATCCTAAAGGACGCTTTTTTAGCCTGAACTGGCCGTAGGACAAGTGGGGGGATACCACGATGACAGAGAATCAGGACGAACGGTCGATCCTGTATACGCATTTCGGTACGCACAGCCCATATTGGAGACTGTCGGCCGATAGCGACGCCTTTGAGCTTGCGGCGATCAAGGGCGCGGCCAATATTGCGATGGCGCTGCGCCCGGATCAGGCGGATGCGATCCGTTCCCTGACGGGCATCACGTCCAGCATGCGCATCGACATCTCGCTTTACGGGGATCCGTTGCGGCTGCATCTGGTGGGCCGCAAGATCAACCCCAACGAATGGGCCGGCACCGCATCGGCGCATTCCGACACCGAATCCGTCGCCAAGGACCTGGTCGAAGGCCTGTCGTTTGCCGAAACCGTGGTGTCCGAAGCCAACTCCGTGATCGTCATCGTCGACCAGAACGGCCGGGTGCAGCGCTTCAACAAGCTCAGCGAGGAATACACGGGCAAGCGCGAGCAGGACATCGTCGGGCGCAGCGTGTTCGAGATGTTCATGACGCGCGAAGAGGCCATGGCCTCGCGCCGCAATATCGCCGAGTTCTACAAGCGCGGGCAGTCCTATGAGGCCGAACGGCTGATCAATACGGTCAAGGGCCCGCGGCTGTTCCTGTTCCGCAACAAGTTCGTCACCAGCGGCAGCGGCGAAAAGCGCGTCTACCTGATCTGCTCGGGCACCGACATCACCGAAGAGCGCCAGGCGCAGGAACGCCTGCGGGTGTTGGCCAACACGGACATGCTGACCAACCTGCCCAACCGCCATTCCATCACCGCGCGGCTGAAGGCGGCGCTGGCGGCTGGCAAGGAAGGGCGGGGCGGGGTGCTGTTCCTGGACCTGGACAACTTCAAGCGCATCAACGACCACTACGGCCACGGCTTCGGCGACCGGCTGCTCAAGGCGGTGTCGGTGGCGATTTCCACCTGCCTGTCCGAAGGGCAGACGCTGGCGCGGCTGGGCGGCGACGAGTTCATCGTGCTCCAGGAAGAGGCGCAAGCCTGGCAACTGGAAGCGACCGCCGAACGCATCATCGAACGGCTGCGTGAACCCTTCCGCCAGGGGCTGATCGAGGTCTACACCAGTTGCTCGATCGGCATCGCGATGTACCCCGACCACGGCGCCGACCTGGACAGCGTGGTGCGCAGCGCCGATATCGCCATGTACGTGGCCAAGGAGGCGGGGCGCCATACCTACCGCGTGTTCCAGCCGGAGATGGACCGCCGCAATGCGGACTACGTATGGCTGGACACCAACCTGCGCAAGGCGCTGGCCGAAAACCACCTGATGTTGTATTACCAGCCCAAGCTTGCCGGGCGCACCGGTGAAGTCGACGGCGTGGAAGCCCTGCTGCGCTGGCGCTCGCCCGAGCGCGGCATGGTCTGCCCCAGCGTCTTCATTCCGTATGCCGAGGAATCGGGCCTGATCTCGCCGCTGGGCGTCTGGGTCATGCGCGAGGCCGCCCGCCAGGCGGCCGCCTGGAAGCGCGAAGGCCTGAACATCCGGATCGCGATCAACATGTCGGCGCGGCAATTGGACGACAAAGGCGTGGTCAGCGACTTCATGAGCGCCATCGGCGACGCGGAGCTGGACCCGTGCCTGCTGGACATCGAACTCACGGAAAGTTGCCTGATTGAAGACGAAGTCGCGGCGATCGACCTGATCAAGCAATTCCGCCAATTGGGCGCGCGCGTCCACCTGGACGATTTCGGCACGGGCTATTCGTCGTTGTCGCAGCTGGCGCGCATTCCGCTGGACGCGATCAAGCTGGACGCCAGCTTCGTGCGCGGCGTGAACGAGAACCCGGTGTCGCAGGCGCTGGCGCGGGCCATCGTGGCCGTGGCGCGCACGCTGGAGTTGAAAGTCATCGCGGAAGGGGTGGAAACGTCGGAAGAAACCGCGTTCCTGGACACGCTGGGCGTGGATGCCAAGCAAGGCTATCTGTACGCCAAGCCCATGCCCGCGTCCGAACTCGTCGCCTGGCTGGCCCAGCGCCGCCGGCTGCATCTGATCGCCTGATACAGCCGGCGCCGTCATGCACCGGGTCAGTGCATGGTGGCTTCCTGCGTCGCGTCGGGGTTGGCGGCGGTGCGCCGGTTCTGCGCCATCACCAGGCGCTCCATGTAGGCGCGGTCCTTGGGATCGATTGAGAACGCGGCTTCCACCCAGTCCTCGGTGATGTCCATCAGTTCAGAGCGCGACAGGTTCAGCACGCGCTGGCGCGCTCGCAGCATGGCCCGCATGCCGTTGAGCTTGGGGCGCATCACGTCGATGAAGGTGCGCGTGGCACGGTACGCATCGCCCGGCTCGAACAGCGCGTCCACCAGCCCCTTGCCGTGGAACCATTCGGCGGTATGCGATTCGCCCGTGCTGATCAGGTCTTCGGCCAGTTTCATGCCCGACCGGCGCGCCACCAGCGAATAGCCGCCCATGCCGGGGAACAGGTTGAACGCCATTTCCGGGAAGCCCATCCGGGCATTGTTCTGCGCCAGCACGAAGTGGTGCGCCAGGGCCGCCTCGAAGCCGCCGCCCAGCGCCGTGCCTTCGATCATGGCCAGCGATATCGCACCGGTGTCGAACCCGCGCGAGGCGGCATGCACGCAGTCCACGCACGCTCTTGCATAGGCCCGCAAGGCTTCGCGCTTGCCGGTCCGGATCGCCTCGGCGAAGAAGTTCAGGTCGCCGCCCACGTTGTAGATCTGCGGCACCAGCGAACCCGTGACCCAGAAGTCGATGGGCAGGCCAGAGTCCTTGGCGGCGCGCGCCAGCGTCATGATTTCGTCGATGAGTTCAAGGTTGAAGCAAGGCCGTGGCTGCGCCCGGAGCATCATCCACATGACACGGCGTCCCTCTTCATAAAACGCTGAAATCTGCTTCATGTTGCCCGCTGCGGTGAAGGGGTGGCAGTCTGGATGAATGAGTTGATTCATGTGCTTTCGTCCAATCGGTCAAGGTGAGTCGGTGTACTGCCGGGTCAGCCTAATACAGAGCTTCCGGCTGCCGTCTCATGCAAACCTCGTCCGGTTGGCCAGACTTGTCCGTAAGTCAAAAGCGCGAGTGAACAATGCAGGATTCTTGCGAAATTAGGCGACGGATCGGCCTCTCGGGCGAGACCCGCATCGCCGCAACGGATGAGGACTCTCGCAAATTCGCGTGGATCGGGGCGATGCGCCAAACGCCGTTGGGGCGGCTCGGGCTCATGCGTTCGGATGAGGATGGTTTCGACTCGGTGCGCATCCGCGGCTTCGACGCCAGCAACGTGGCGCGGCGCAACGGCAGCGTTTTCCTGACCTACAAGCCGGTGGAAGGGCTGTACGGCGAAACCGGGCTGACTTTCGTGGGCGACCGCTACGCCGACAACACCAACCTGACGACGTTGCCGGGCTATGCGCGCTGGGACGCGATGCTGGGATACCGCACGAGCCATTGGGATTGGCGGCTGGCGGTGTGCAACATCACCGACAAGACCTACTACGGCTCGGCCATTAGCGCCGGCCAGATCCAGGTGGGCGAACCTCGCACCGTGGTGGCCACGGCGCAGTGCCGGTTCTGACCGGAAGAGGGCGGGGCCCGTTGTCCGGGCCCCGCGTGCGGCTTACTGCGGTTCGATCTTGGCGTCGATGGCGCGCTGCGTCCAGATCCGGCGCTGCGATTCGGCGAAGGCCTTGTGATCGGCCACGGAATTGGGCGCGACCTGCATGCCCAGCGCGTCGAATTTCGCGACGGTGTCGGCTTCGCCGAGGATGCGGGCGATTTCGCCGTTCAGCCGTTCGACCACCGGCGCCGGCGTGCCCGCGGGCGCCGCCACGCCGACCCACACCACCAGGTCGAAGTTCTTGTAGCCGGCTTCCGCCAGCGTCGGCACATCCGGGAAGTCCTTGGCGCGCGTCTGCCCGGTGAAGGCGATGCCGGTCAGCTTGCCGCTGTGCATGAACGCCGTCACGACGGACTGGTCCGCGAACAGATAGTCCACATGCCCGCCCAGCAGGTCCGTCACGGCGGGCGGCTGGCTCTTGTAGGGCACGCCGTTGGCCGCCGCGCCGGCGACCGTGTTGAAGGTGGCGCCGGCGATCTGGCTGGTGGGCGATCCGTAGGCGTAGTTCAGCGGGCGGGCCTGGGTCGCCTGCACCAGCTTGCTGACGGAGGTGTAGGGCGAATCCGCGCGCACCACCAGCATCATCGGGATCGTCGCGATCCGGATAACGTGGATGAAATCGCCGGTGGGGTCATAGGGCAGCTTGCGGAACAGCGCGGGCGTGGCCGAATGCGTCGAACTGCTGGTCAGCACCAGCGTGTAGCCGTCCGCCGGTGCGCGCGCGGCCGTGACGGCGCCGATCGTGCCGGACGCGCCGGGCTTGTTCTCGATGACGATGGGCACGCCCAGGCGCGGCCCCAGCTTTTCCGACAGGATGCGCGCGCTGGTGTCGGTGGCGCTGCCGGGGGAAAACGGCACGACGATCGTAATGGGTTTGCTGGGATAGGCATCGGCCGCGTGGACGGCCGCGCCGCTAGCCGCCAGGGCCAGGCCTGCGCAGGCGGTTGCCAGCAGGCGCCGGCGCACCGGGTGCGGAATTCGGGTCATGAATGTCTCCTGTCTTATTCTTGCCCGTCTGCCGCGGCACGCGGCGTCGAGGCCATGCGGCATGATGCGTCTGGCCGGCTTATCTCAACAAGGGACTAATTTTCATAGACCTATTCCGTATCGGGATTAATCGGCCGGTCGTCCAGAAAAGCGGTGGGGTCCGGCGACGCTTCGCGGGCGCGCAGCGTCGATTCCAGTGCATCCAGGAAGGTCTTGGCGGCCAGCGACAGCCGGGTGCTGCGGCGCTGAATCAGCCATAGCTCGTGGCGGCGCTCCGGTCCGCCCTGGAGGGCGGCTGTATGCAGGCCCAGCAGGCGCGCGAACGCGCAGACATAGCCCGGCACGATCGTGATGCCCAGCCCCGCCCGCACCAGGTTCAGCACCGAGGTCAGCATGCCGGCTTCGATCCCGGAATGGAGTTCCAGATCCAGTTCGCCGCTGATGCGGTCGACGGCGCGGCGCACGCTGTAGACGTTGCGCAGGGTGATGTGGTCGTGGGCCGCCAGGTCCGGCCAGCGCACGGTCTTGCGCCGGGCCAGCGGGTGGGACGGGGCGCAGACGGCGTACATGGAATCGCGGTAGATGACGCGCGCCTCCAGGCCTTCGCCGTGCGTCTGCGTCGACACGATGCCGAAATCCGCATGGCCATGGCGGACATGCTCAAGCGTGTCGTCCGTGTTCAGCTCGTAGAGCTCCAGCTTCACCCCGGCGTACCGGCGGTGATAGCGGGCGATGACGTCGCCCAGCAGGCCGACCATCATCATCGGCGAACTGGCCACGCCCACCGCGCCGCTTTCCAGCGTGCGCAGCCCGGACATGCTGCGTTCCGCCGCCCGCACCGTGCCCAGGATCTCTTGGGCGTAGGCATAGAAATCGGCGGCGCCATCGCAAGGGGTGACGCTGCGGGTCGAGCGTTCGAACAAGGGCTGGCCGACTTCGGCCTCCAGCTCGGCGCACAGCTTGCTGACGGCGGACTGGGTGACGAAGGCGGCGCGGGCGGCGGCGGTGAAACTGCGCAGCTCGTAAAGCGCGCAGAACACGCGCAGCTGCTTGAGGGTGATGTTCATGATCGGGCGGGCAGGGCGCGGCGGCCCGGGATGGGCTTAGCCGCCAGCGTCGAGCATATCCCGATCCGCGTCCTGCCGCGGCGCCGGCCGGCGCAATGCCCCCGGCGTGCGCGAGAACCGCACGGGGATCGACGTGGCGGTCAGCGTCCCTTCGGTCGGGTGTTCCACGCGCTGGAAAAAGCCCGTGGCCGCCAGATGGGGGTCGTCGAACAGGGCCTCGGGCGTGTTCACGCGGGAGTGCGGGATGTCGGCGTCGGCCAGCAGGGCCAGCCAGTCCCCGGTGCCGCGTTGGGCGACGATGGCGGCCAGCTGCTGGTAGAGCGTGTCGACATTGCGGGCGCGCATCGGCGGCGTCTGGTAGCGCGGGTCCATGGCCAGGTCGTCGCGCCCGGCCAGGCTGAAGAAGCGCTGCCATTGGGCGTCGGTGTAGGGCAGCAGGGCAATATAGCCGTCCCGCGTGCGGTAGGGCTTGCGCTCGGGCGACAGCACCCGGTTGTAGCCCATGCCGCCGCGCGGCGGTTCGAACGTGCGCCCGCCCAGGTGTTCGACCAAGGTGAAGGACACCAGCGTTTCGAACATGGGCACTTCGATCGCCTGGCCGCGGCCGGATTTCTCGCGCTCGTACAAGGCCATGGGGATGGCGTAGGCCAGCGTCAGGCCCGCCACCTTGTCGGCCATGATGGTGTTGACGTAGGCGGGGGCGCCCGCGTTGCGGCCTTGCAGGTCGGCCAACCCGCACATGGCCTGGATGATGTCGTCGAAGGCGGGCTTGGCGGCGTAGGGGCCGTCCTGCCCGAAGCCCACTGCCGAACAGTAGATCAGGCGCGGATTGCGGGCGCACAGGGTGGCGGCGTCCAGGCCCGCCCGCGCCAGCGCGCGGGGCCGCACGTTCGAGATGAACACGTCGGCGCCGTCCACCAGCGCCAGCAGCCGCTGCCGGTCGTCCGGGTCCTTCGCGTTCAGCGTGATGCTGCGTTTGTTGCGGTTCAGGTTCAGATAGGCCGCGCCCATGCCCGGCGACGCGGCGGGCGCCGAGGCGCGGAAGACGTCCCCTTCGGGCGCCTCCACCTTGATGACGTCGGCGCCCATGTCGCCCAGGATCTGCGTAGCGTAGGGCCCCATGCCGACCGAGGTCATGTCGATGACGCGCACGCCCGCCAGCGGGCCGCCGCCGTCCGCCGGGGTCATTGGCCGTCCCGCTTGTGCTTGCGGGCCAGGAACGGGGCCATGTACCGGCGCGGCTCGTCTGTCGTGAACGCGTCGCCGAAGGCGTCGACGCTGCGGTCCAGGCCCGCGTCCACGGTCGAGGTCTCCCAGTAGCGCAGCAGGGCTTTCTGCGACGCGACCGCGCGCGGGCCGCTGGCCGCGATGGGGCCGACGGTGCGCTCGACCAGCGCGTCCAGTTCGCCCGCATCGCACAGGAACTGCAGGAAGCCCCAGCGCAAGGCCTGTTCGGCATCCACGTTTTCACCGGTCAGCAGCAGCCAGTGGGTCGCGCCCGGCCCGATCAGCGCGGGCAGCAGCACGGCATGGATGACCGACGGAATGCCGACCCGGACTTCCGGCATGCCGAACACGCCGTCGCGCGACCCCAGGCGGATGTCGCAGGCGGCCGCCAGCTCCATGCCCGCGCCCAGGCAGAAGCCGGGAATGCGGGCGATGGTGGGCACGGGCACGTTGCGCACGGCGTCGCACAGGTCGCGCAGGTGGGTGATGAAGGCGCGGCCGCCGGCGGGGTCCAGCTCGGCCATTTCATAGAGATTCGCGCCGCCGATGAAGGCGCGCTCGCCCGTGCCGCGGATGACCAGCGCACGGGCATCGGCCCGCTCGGCAATCCACCGCACCGCTTGCGTCAGGCCCTGCGTGACGGGCGTCGCCAGGATGTTCAGGCTCTTGGCGTCGTGGATCTGCAGGGTGTAGACGCCGCGTTCGTCGCGGTCGATGCGGCTGTGGGGGAAGTCGGGGATGGGGGCGCTCATGGTTTGCGGTCTCCGGATCGTTAGGGTCGGAAGCCATGCTAGAGGCGGCCGGCGATCACAACAAACGAGTAATTTTCATGGAATAAGTCTGAAGTGGAATAAATTGGCCGGCAACGCTGGGCGGGGCGCGGTGTCAGGCCACGCCGCCGTTGGCGCGCAAGATCTGGCCGTTGACCCAGCCGCTGTCCGGGCCGGTCAGAAACGACACGACGCCCGCGATGTCGTCGGGCTGGCCCAGGCGTTCCAGCGGCGGCATCTTGGCGAAGTGTTCGATCAGTTCGGGGCTCTTGCCCTTCAGGAACAGCTCGGTGGCGACCGGGCCGGGCGCCACGGCGTTCACGGTGATCTGGCGGCCGCGCAGTTCCTTGGAAAACACGTGCGTGAAGCTCTCGACCGCGGCCTTGCTGGCGATGTAGACCGCGTAGCCCGGCAGGTTCAGCGCAATGGTGGTGCTGGACACGTTGACGATGCTGCCGCCATCGGCCAGCCGGGCAGCGGCTTCACGCAGCGTGTTGAAGGTGCCGCGCGTATTGATGTCGAAGGTCTGGGCATAGTCGTCGTCGGAGGTGTCGGCCAAGGGCTGCACCTTCAGCACGCCGGCGCTGTTGACCAGTGCGCTGATGCGTCCCAGCCCGGATTCCACCTTGTCGAACAGCGCGCGCACGTCGGCCGCCTTGGACACGTCGGCCTGCACCGCCAGAGCGCGGCCGCCCGCCTGGCGGATCTCGTCGGCCAGCGCATCGGCCTCGGCCGAACGGGATGCGTAGTTGATGCCGACCGCGTAGCCGTCGCGGGCCAGGCGCCGCACGATGGCGGCGCCGATGCCGCGCGATCCGCCGGTGACCAGGGCGACGCGTTGCGGGGTCGATTGAGAGGCTTGGGTGTTCATGCGGTGTCTCCAGGGGGCAGGGGGAATGGAGGCATCATGAACTATTCCAAACTGAAGATAATTACCCTATATTCGCTAACATAATTCCATTTGCATTAATAATAGGGTGCCCGGGATGGATCGTTTCCAGGAAATGCAGGTGTTCGTCCGCATCGCTGAACGGGGCAGTTTTTCCCAGGCGGCCGAAGACCTGCAGATACCCCGCGCCACAGTCACCAACCTGATCAAGCGCATGGAAAGCCGCCTGGGCGCCCGCCTGCTGGAGCGCACCACGCGCCAGGTGCGGCTGACGCACGACGGCGAGGCCTATTACCAGCGCTGCGTGCGTCTGCTGGCGGATCTGGAAGAGGCCGACGGCGCGTTCCTGAACACGGCGCCCAAGGGGCTGCTGCGCGTGAACGCCCAAGGCACGCTGGCCAAGTACTTCGTGATGCCCGGGTTGCCGGGTTTTCTTGAGCGCTATCCCGACATCGTCCTGCATCTGGGCGAAGACGACCGCCTGGTGGATATGGTGCGCGAGGGGGTGGACTGCGTGCTGCGCGCGGGCGCCCTGCAGGATTCGTCGCTGGTGGGCCGGCAGATCGCGCTGATGCCGCTGGTGACGGTGGCCAGCCCCGCGTATCTGGCGCGTTTCGGCACGCCCGCCAGCCTGGAAGACCTGGAGGGGCACCGCGCGGTGGACTATCTGTCCAGCGCCACCGGACGCACCATGCCGCTGGACTTCTTGGTGGAGGGGCGCAGCGTGCTCGTGCGCCCCGGGTCGGTGGTCAGCGTGACGGGCGCCGAGCTCTACACCGGCGCGGCTTTGGCCGGCCTGGGGCTGGCGCAGGTGCCGCGCTACCGCGTGGAGCGGGAGCTGGCGGCGGGACATCTGCGGATCGTGCTGCCCAAGGCGCCGCCGGCACCCATGCCGGTATCGGTGCTGTACCCGCAGAACCGGCAGGTGTCGGCCCGGGTGCGCGTCTTCACGCAGTGGCTGGTCGACGTGTTCGCCACCGCCTTCGATCAAACGATGCCGGTCAGGTAGTACACCGCGATCACCACGAAGACCGACATCGTCGATATCAGCGTGATGGCGAAGATGTCGCCGTACGACTGCCGGTGCGTCAGGCCGGTGACGGCCAGCAGCGTGATCACCGCGCCGTTGTGCGGCAGCGTGTCCATGCCGCCGCTGGCCATGGCGGCGACGCGGTGCAGCACGTCCATGGGGATGCCCGCCGCGAGCGCGCCGTCGATGAAGGTCTGCGACATCGCGGCCAGCGCGATGCTCATGCCGCCCGAGGCCGACCCGGTAATGCCCGCCAGCGAGGTCACGGCGATGGCTTCGCCCACCAGCGGGTCGGGGATGGATTTCAGCGCCTCGGCCACCAGCAGGAAGCCCGGCAATGCGGCGATGACGCCGCCGAAGCCGTATTCGGCCGCCGTGTTCATGGACGCCAGCAGCGCGCCTGACACGGCGCTTTTGCTGCCTTCGGCGAAGTGCGCCTTGATGCCGCGGAACGAGAACAGCAGGATGGTGAAGATGCCGGCGATCAGCGCGCCCATCACCGCCCACAGCGCGACCTGGTCGGCGGCATTGACGGGCATGGGCTTGGGCAGGCCGGGCAGGTCCACTTCGGCGCCTGCCGGATACCAGCCGGGGATCCAGCGCGTCAGCAGGAAGTTGGCCACGCCCACCACCACCAGCGGCAGCAGCGCGATCAGCGGATGGTGGTCGCGTTCGCTGGGCGGCGTCGCGGGTTCGTTGCGCAGATCCGTGCCGTAGGTCTCGCCGGCGGCGGCTGCGCGCTTGCGCCGCCATTCCAGGTAGGCGACGCCCGCCGTCAACGTGAACGCCGCGCCGATCAGCCCCAGCCAGGGCGCGGCCCAGGTGGTGGTCTCGAAGAAGGTGGTGGGGATGATGTTCTGGATCTGCGGCGTGCCCGGCAGCGCCGTCATCGTGAACGTGAACGCGCCCAGCGCGATGGCGCCCGGCATCAGCCGCTTCGGGATGCCGCCCTGGCGGAACATTTCGGCGGCGAACGGGTAGACCGCGAACACCACTACGAAGAGCGACACGCCGCCATAGGTCAGCACCGCGCACACCAGCACGATGGCGGCGATGGCGCGTTCGGCGCCGATCATGCGCAGCACCGCCCGCACGATCGCGCGGGAAAAGCCCGACAGTTCGATCAGCTTGCCGAACACGGCGCCCAGCAGGAACACGGGGAAATAGAGCTTGGCGAAACCGGCCATGCGCTCCATGAAGATGCCTGAAAACACGGGGGCCAGCGCGGAAGGATCCGTCAGCAGCACCGCGCCCATGGCTGCGATGGGCGCGCACAGGATCACGCTGTAGCCCCGGTACGCCGCCAGCATCAGAAACGCCAGCGCCGCCACCACGATGAACAATCCGGTCATTCGATACTCCAGGAATGAAGAGATAAGGGGTGAAGGGGCTACACCTTACCTCATCGAACCGGGGTCTTCGTGGCGCGTGGCGGCTCAGGCGTCCAGCTGCCCTTGCGCCTGGCGCGCGATGTTCAGGTCGATCGCGGCGTCGTCGCCGTCGCCCAGGTACCAGACGGCGGACAAGCCGCACCATGCCACGATCCATTGCAGCAGGCGGCGGCGATCCAGGCCGGACTCGGCCACGATCAGGTCCAGGCGTCGTTCGAAGCAGCCGGGCACGATGGCCACGGGCGGCACGGGGTCCGACAGGTCGGGGTTGCAGAAGATATTGGCGTAGTCGAACGCGCGCTCGCCGTACAGGCGCTTGGGGTCGATGACCAGCCAGCCGCGTTCACCGAAGTCCAGCACGTTGTCGTGGTGGACATCGCCATGCAGCACGACGAGGTCGCGCGGATCGTCCAGCAGCGCGCGGGCATGGCGGGCGCTGTGCGCCAGGATGCCGCCTTGCGCCCGGGCCATGGGCCACAGCTCGACGAACCATTCCTCCAGGCTGCGCAACGGGGGCAGCGGCTTGGCGCGGGGGGCGTGCAACGCCTTCAACACGCCGCAGAGGATGCGGGTGGCGTCGTCGTCGCGGCCCGTGCGGGCGTAAGCCGCCAGCGAGCGCGTGCCGGTGGCGCGTTCCAGCAGGATGGCGTGGTCGTCATGCGCCAGCACGCGGGCCGCGCCCTGGCCGTCCCACCACGTCATCAGTACGCCGCCTTGCCGCTCGTCTTCTTCGACCGACACCTTCAGCATGGCCGGCGCGCCGTCCTGCATGACCGGCAGCAGGCGGGCGGCGGGGGTCTTGATGGGGGCGCCGTCGGGCACGAGGTTCCAGCGGGTCAGGTAGGCGTCGAACATGGGGCAGGGGGGGCGATGGTTGCCGGGCTGTATATAGTAGGGCCTGCCGCCGATCGGTTGTCGCGCCTGTCGCCCATGCCGTGTCCGCCGGCGCTATCAAGGAGGATCAAGGATGACCGAATCGCAACCGGACCAGGCGCATTGGACCTCCGTGGCCGATCAATGGATCACGTGGGCGGGCACGCCTGGGCATGACGCTTTCTGGGCGTACCGAGAGGGTTTCGCGGCGTACCTGGGCGGGGGACAGGGGCGCGCGCTGGAAATCGGCTGCGGCGAAGGCCGTATCAGCCGCGAGGCCCGGGCACTGGGTTATCGCGTCACCGCAAGCGATGCGGTCGCCGCGATGGTCGAGGCCGCGCGCGCCGCGGATTCCGCCGATCGGTACGACGTCGCGCCCGCGCAGTCGCTGCCCTACGCGGACGGCGAGTTCGACCTGGTGATCGCCTACAACGTGCTGATGGACGTGGACGACGTGCCGGCGGCGTTGCGGGAGGCGCGCCGGGTGCTCAAGCCGGGCGGCACGCTGTTCATTTCCATCGTCCATCCCTTCCGCGACCGCGGCCGCTTCACCGGGCCGCAAGCGGACGCGCCGTTCGTGATCGACGGCACCTATTACGGGCGGGAGCACTTCGATGGCAAGGAAACGCGCGACGGCCTGAGCATGCACTTCGCGGGCTGGTCGCTGCCGTTGCAGGACTACATGGCGGCGCTGGAAGCGGCGGGGCTGGCGATCGTATCGCTGCGCGAACCGCAGCCGGACGCGGCATCGACGGCGCAGCTGCAGCAGTGGACCCGGCTGCCGATGTTCCTGTGGATCAAGGCCAGACCTTTGTCGATAGGTGCGTGAGTGCTTTGCGGAAATTGGCAGTTAAGTTGACGGATCGGATACTGTTCGATTTCTTACGCCGAACGGGATATGAACGGAAGGGAGAGATCCCGATGCTGGCAGCAAATGCGTTTTTTGATCGTCAAAGAAGATGTGTGGCTTGAGTACATCTAGGATGGCCTTTTTTTCTATGCCACCAAGGAAGAAAGCTTCATTCACGTTGATGTCCCAACTACGCATTGTATTGATCACACGCTGATGTGAGGGCGCGTTCCTGGCTGTCACGATGGAGATTCTTAGCCTGGGTGAGTACTTGGGGTCTCGCTCTGCCTTGATCTGTTCTTTTTTTTGAATTGCAGAGAGTTTTTCGAGAAGCTCTTTCAATAGACCAGGATTGTGTGGAACGAATGCTCTGTCTGATTCATGCTTATGGAATTCGTACAGGTCATTGGTGGCGTGAAAGACTGTCTCAGCCTCGTCATCTGCGATCACACCGTCGAAGTCGAACGCTACGCGCAATTCTTCTTCTCCTGCCAATTCAACATGCTGCGATTCCAACACCTGGCCTGCTGGATATCCAGCTAGGACTGCCTGTTTCACATCAGCTTCATTCGCTGACAGAAACAGACTGATTGACAGCGCGGGAATGTAAGCGTGAGGATTTCTCCCTTGAAGAAAAATCGCCCGAGTCATGCCGAGACGGTAATGCTCGATGGAATTCATGACTCTCATGCCGGTGTCTGGGTCATTGCGTGAAAGCAGTATGAGCTAGCCCAGGTTTTCCGGACACCCGAAGAAGTAGACAATACTTGAAGGAGGTGTCCCATGGATAAATCCAAGCCCGATAGCAGTGCGACCGGCGCCAAGCGCCAGCACCATAGCCGCGAGTTCAAGGTCGAGGCGGTTCGCCAGTTGGAGCAAGGCCAGGTTACTGGCACCCAACTGGCTTTGATGCTGGGTGTGAAGCGCTCGATTATTTACCGATGGAAGAAGGAGCTCGCCACACACGGGCCTGACATTTCTTTCCCCGGTAAAGGCCGAACTCGCAGCGACGAACAGACCGAGATCCAGCGCCTCAAGCGCGAGTTGGAGCAGGTTAAGGAAGAGCGCGACATCTT
>NZ_LZZS01000017.1 GCF_014170335.1 Achromobacter sp. UMC46 | reverse complement strand
GGGTTGGGCTGATGGCGCGCGCCCATGATTGCGGTCCGGAGCCTTCGCTCCGGACTGTCCCCGTCGTCATCTTCGTCCAGGCCTGCGGCCTTCCCTTCAGATTCCCTCGGGCGCATCAAGGTTGCGCGCCATCAGCCCAACCCCGCCGACGGGCTGCGCCGTCTTGGCTTGATGCGCTGCTAGATCCGACCTTACTGACGAGATTTACGTGGCCCGCCTCAAGCGGCCGCGCGGGCGGCCGCATTCGGCATACGCGTTTCCGGGCGTCGGGGCGGTGATCGCTTGCGCGCGGGTGGAAATGGCTTTCTATTGGTCCCCGCCGTCAGGTGGGGGAGGTGGAGCGACGGGTGGCGCGCGGCCAGCAGCCGCTTGCTTGGTCAAACCCGTACGCGCGCCGCCCGTCTAAGGTGGAGGCCGATATTCGTGCCAGCATCGGTTGAAATATGCGGCGCAGCGAAGGTTGCTCGCTTTGCATGCGCGCAGCGGCATCACGGATCGCAAGACGTCACGAACGCCTCAAAAGGCCGCCCGGGCGGCCGGCTTGAGGCAAGCCCCGAAAGTCCGTTCCTCACAAGCGCGAAGCGGCATCATGAACCGCAAGACACCGCCAAGTCCCCGAGGCCGCCCCAAAGCAAAACGCAACGATCGCAACCCACACGCGAAGCGAAACACGTCACGACGCAAGACGACACGTAAGCTCCCAAAGGCCGCTCGCGCGGCCGGCCGGGAGCGAGCCCGCAAGATCTTCCTCTTCCCCTCCCCCGGGGAGCAGCACCTAAAGAACCCGAATCTCCCCGGCGAACGTAAAGATTCAGCCACCGGAGCCCGGCGCGGGGGTGGCCTGGGCTGCGCGGGGCGTCGATCAGCCCGAGGGAATCCGTAGGGAGCCGAAGGCGGACGAGGATGACAACGGGGAAGTCCGGAGCGAAGGCTCCGGACCGCAATCGTTGCCCCCCGCAGCCCAGGCCACCCCCGCGCCGGGCGTCTCAAGAACTCAACCCCGAGCGCCTCAAGAACCAAAACGGCTCCCCCATCCCCCCTGAACCCCGTACACTCCCCAAAAAAACACAACATCCGGAGGAACAACATGCGCATTTTGCTGGTCGAGGACAACCTTGATCTGGGCGATGCCGTGGAAAGCAAATTGCGTCTGGCCGGCCACAGCGTGCAATGGGTGCATGACGGGCTGGCGGCGTTGCGGTGGGGGCTGGACGAGACCTGGGACGCGTTGGTGCTGGACATCAATCTGCCCGGCAAGGACGGGTTTTCGGTTATTCGGGAATTGCGGGCGGCCGGGCTGGAGGCGCCTGTCCTTGTCATGACCGCGCGGGCCGAGATCGAAGACAAGATCGACATGCTGGATCTGGGCGCCGACGACTACCTGGTCAAGCCCTTTGACCTGCGCGAACTCGAGGCGCGGTTGCGGGCGTTGATGCGCCGGCCGGCCGGGCAGACCAGCAGCACCACCCAATACGGCAACCTCAGCCTGGATCTGGCGGGACGCAGCGTGACGTTGTCGGGCGCGCCGCTGGAGTTGGGGCGGCGCGAGTTCCGCTTGCTGGAGATCCTGGTGGGCCGGATCGGGCAGACGGTTGCCAAGGAACGGCTGATGAACCAGTTGTTCGACCTGGATGACGGGTCTCTCAATGCGCTGGAACTGCTGATCTCGCGGCTGCGCAAGAAGCTGGTCGGCGCGTCGGTGGATATCGTCACCGTGCGCGGCGTCGGCTATCAGGCCCGCAGCCATGAGCATCCCTGAAAGCGCCTCGATCCGCCGCCGCGTCTTCACCTTGGGCGCGGCGCTGCTGGCGTGCGCGCTGATCGGCCTGGTGTTCTTCCTGCGCGATTACGCGCACCGCGCCGCCGAGCAGGCCTTCGACCGGCTGCTGGCCGCGTCGGCGCTGACGATTGCCGGGTCCGTGCAGATCGAAGACGACGGCGTGACCGTCGAGCCTCCCGTCTCGTCGCTGGCGATGCTGTCGGGCAGCGAACGCGTGTTCTACGAAGCGCGCACCTCCAACGGCCGGCTTATCACCGGCTACGGCGACCTGGCGCCCGCCTTGCCGCTGGCGCAGGCGGCGACGCCCGTGTTCGCCTATGTGAACTATCACGACGAACCCGTCCGCGTGGCGACCGTGGGGCGGCTGGTGTCCGCCAGCCAGCATGCGGGCTGGGTGACGGTGCGCGTGGCGGAAACGCTGGGTTCGCGCGAAGAGCTGGCCAGTGAAATCCTGGGACGCGGGGTGCTGCCGCTGCTGATCGTGTCGCTGGTGGCGCTGGGACTGCTGTGGTTCGGAGTACAGCGCGCGTTTGCGCCGCTGGCCGTGCTGGAGCGCGACTTGCGCAGCCGCGCGCCCGAAGACCTGACGCCGCTGACCACGCCCGTGCCACCGGAAGTGCGCCGGCTGGTCCAGGCGCTCAACGCCTTCATGCAACGCCTTTCCATCATCATGGACACCTTGAACACGCTGGTGGCCGACGCCACCCATCAGGTCCGCACGCCGCTGGCGTCCCTGCGCGCGCAGGCCGAGGTCGCGCTGGAAGAAACCGATCCGGCGCGCCTGCGCGAACGCATCGGTCGCATCCACCTGAACGCCACGCATGCCAGCCAGTTGATCAATCAGCTGCTGATGGACGCCACCATCACGCACCGCCTGGGCAAAGGGCCGCGGGAATCCGTGGGCGTGGCCGAAACCATCAACGAGACGCGGCGCCGCATCGGGCCGGTGGAAGCCGGACGGCTGCGCATCGACATCGCCCCCGAAGTGCGCCGCGCCCGGATCGCCGGCGACCGCGTGGCGCTGCGCGAGATGCTGCGCAACCTGGTGGACAACGCGCTGCGCTACGCGCCCGACGGCACCGTGGACATCCAGGCCACGCCGGTCGCGGGATTCCGCGTGGCGTTGACGGTCTCGGACCGCGGCCCCGGGATTTCCGACGACGAGAAAGAAGCGGTGCAGCAACGCTTTACGCGCGGGCGGGCCGGGCAGTCGCAACCCGGGTCGGGCCTGGGCCTGGCCATTGTGCGCTCGGTAGCGATGGCCCACGGCGGTTCATTGTGGCTGCACGACCGTTCGGGCGGCGGGCTGTCGGCGCGGGTCATCCTGCCGCTGGCGCAGCCGACGGGCCGCCACCTGGCCGCCTGGCTGGGCGCCCTGTGCTCGGCGGCGATGCTGCTGCTGTCGTCGCCGCACGCCGCGCGGGCAGCGGAGCTGGAAGAGATCGTCACGCACTACCCGGCGCCGCAGCCCTCGGCGCGCACGCTCGTCATCGCCGGGCCGACCGATACGCCCGTCGTCGCGCCGCTGATCCAGGGATTCCAGTCGCTGCGGCCGGACGTGTCGGTGACCTATCGCGAAATCGGCAGCCGCGACCTGTACGAAGCCACGATCGACGGACGGCTGACGCAGGTGGACGTGCTGATGAGTTCGGCCTCGGACCTGCAGATCCGGCTGGCCAACGACGGCTACGCGCAAAGCTACGCCTCGCCCTACGCCCCCAAGCTGCCGTCGTGGGCCGTCTGGCGCAATGAGGTTTATGGCTTCACGTTCGAGCCGGCGGTGATCGTCTACAACCCCAAGCGCTACACGGAAGCCACCGTGCCGCGATCGCGCCAGGACCTGCTGCGGCTGCTGGAGCGCGAGCAGTCGCGCCTGCAAGGCCGCGTCGGTACCTATGACATCGCCGTCAGCAGCGTGGGTTATCTGCTGGCCGAACAGGACGAGCTGGTGTCGTCGAACTTCTGGGGGCTGGCCAACGCCATGGGGCAGGTCGGCGTGCGCCTGTCGCCCACCACCGCCCAGCTCCTGGACGCCATCGAAAACGACGAGATGGACCTGGCCTACAACATCCTGGGCTCATACGCTCTGTCGCGCCAGGCCTCCGGCAGCAAGATCGGCGTGGTGTTCCCGCAGGACTACGTGCTGGTGCTGGCGCGCTCCGTGCTGATATCCCGGCGCGCGCCCAGCCCTGACCTGGCCCGCGCGCTGGTGGACTGGCTGTTGTCGCCCGCCGGCCAGCAGGTGGCCTCCAGCCACGCGGCGCTGGGCTCCATCATGGAGGACACGCCCGGCCGCTGGACCTCCGAGGCGGTGCTAGCGCGGTCCAGCGGCATCGTCCAGCCCGTGGTGCTGAGCCCCGCGCTGCTGGTCGGGCTGGACCAGCGGCGGCACTCGCGCTTCGTGCAGAACTGGGTGCGGCTGGTGACGGACACGCCCAAGCGCCCGTAGAGCCGGCCAGGGATTACCCCTAGCCGCAACCTGTCTCCATGACAGGACGACGACAGACGCCGCCTCCTAAGATGGGCGCAGGCTGGACCGAGATCCTGCTCACACTAATTCCAATCGGAGACAACACCCATGCTTGCCAAGTCCCAACTGGCGGCCGCCTGCGCCGCTGCATTCGCCATCGCCACCGGCAGCGCCTTTGCTCAGGCCGTGCCCGCGGGTTACCCGGCCGACTATCAGAAGATCCTGGACGGCGCCAAGAAGGAAGGCAAGGTCGTCATCTATTCGACCACCGACACCAAGGCCGCCGGCCCCATCATCAAGGGCTTCGAAGCGCTGTACCCGGGCGTCAAGGTCGAATACAACGACATGAACAGCACCGAGCTCTACAACCGCTACATCAGCGAACAGGCGGCGGGCGGCGGCAGCGGCGACATCGTCTGGAGCTCGTCGATGGACTCGGCGCTGAAGCTGGCCACCGATTACGCCATGCAGTACAAGTCGCCCGAAATCGGCAAGCTGCCGGCCTGGGCCGTGTGGAAAGATTCCGCCTACGGCACGACGTACGAGCCGGCCGTGTTCATCTACAACAAGCGCCTGATCGCCGCCAACGAAGTGCCGACCACGCATGGCGCGCTGGCCAAGCTGATCTCCAGCCAGCCCGACAAGTTCAAGAACAAGGTCACCACCTACGACATCGAGAAGTCGGCCGTGGGCTTCATGCTGGCCGTGCAGGACAAGGCCAACGACCCCAAGTACTTCGAAACGCTGAAGGACATCGCCAAGGGCGGCCTGGTCGTGCAGTCGTCCACCGGCACCATGATGGAACGCGTGTCGTCGGGCGAAAACCTGATCGGCTACAACATCCTGGGTTCCTACGCCGAAACGCGCGCCAAGTCGGACCCGTCGCTGGGCGTGGCCTACCCGACAGACTATGCGCTGGTGCTGTCGCGCGTGGCGTTCATCAGCAAGAAGGCCAAGAACCGCAACGCGGCCAAGCTGTGGATGGATTACCTGCTGTCGCAGAAGGGCCAGGAAATCATGGCCAACCAGGCTGACCTGGCCTCGGTCCGCGACGACATCGACGGCGACAACGACGTGGACGGCATGACCAAGAAGCTGGGCGCCTCGCTCAAGCCGATCCCGGTCAACGAAACGCTGCTGGACTACCTGGAACAGACCAAGCGCCTGCAGTTCATCAAGGACTGGCGCGCCGCGGCGGGCAAGTAAGACCGTGCGGGTCCGTGGCCGGCGTGCCCGGCCCGGACCGCCACAACGCGTAGCGGACGGCACGGCGCCGTCCGCCTGACCGCCCCCGGGGCGGGCTCCCCCCGCACCCGGGCGGCGCGACCGTCGCGTCATATTCGACAACAGGATTTCCCCATGCAGTCATTGCGCAGAAAATGGCAGTCCCTGCCGCGCGGCGTGGTGGTGTTGATCACGGCACTGGCCATCTACGTGCCGCTGTCGTTCATCATCGTCCAGAGCTTCCTCTCCGCGCCTTTCTTTGCCCCGTCCAAGTCCTTCAGCCTGGACGCGTTCCGCTTCATCTTCGCGGACCCCGATTTCTACAAGGCGCTGAAAAGCGGCTTCATCCTGGCCTTCGGGCTGGCCATCATCGCCATCCCGCTGGGCGGCATGCTGGCCTTCCTGATGATCCGCACCGACCTGCCCGGCCGCCGCTGGATCGAGCCGCTGATCCTGGTGCCGGTGTTCGTGTCGCCGATGGTGCTGGGCTTCGGCTATGTCGTGGCCGCGGGCCCCGTGGGCTTCTTCTCGATCTGGGCGCAGAACATCCTGGGCTTCGTGCCCTGGAACGTCTATTCGCTGACCAGCATCGTCATCATCGCCGGCTTGACGCACGTTCCCCACGCCTACCTGTACATCTCGTCGGCCCTGCGCAGCATGGGTTCCGACGTGGAAGAGGCCGCCCGCGTCACGGGCGCATCGCCGCTGCGCGTGATGGTGTCGGTCAGCCTGCCGATGGTGCGCCCGGCCATGCTGTACGCGACCGTGCTGCTGTTCTTCCTGGGCCTGGAAGTGTTCGGCCTGGTGCTGGTGCTGGGCGATCCGGAAGGCAACCTGGTCCTGGCCACCTACCTGTACAAGCTGACCAACAAGCTGGGCATCCCGTCGTATCACCTGATGGCGGCCGTGGCCGTGATCCTGATCTGCATGACGATCCCGCTGGTCATGCTACAGCGCCGCCTGATGCGCACCGCCAACCGCTTCGTCACCGTCAAGGGCAAGGCCTCGCGCGCCCGTCCGCTGCCGCTGGGCAAATGGCGCTGGGTGGCGGGCGCCGTCGTGGCGTTCTGGCTGGTGGTCACCATCGTCGTGCCGCTGCTGGGCGTGCTGCTGCGGGCCTTCGTGTCCAACTGGGGCATGGGCGTGTCGCTGTTCGACGTGCTGTCGCTGGACGCCTTCCGCACCGTGTTCGCGCAGCCCAACCTGATGCGCGCCATCGTGAACTCGGTAGCCATCGGCGTGTTCGGCGGCGCGCTGGCCGTGATGTGCTACATGTTCGTGGGCCTGGCGATGCACCGCAAGCCCGACAACGTCACGCGCTTCATGGACTACAGCGTGCTGGTGCCGCGCGCCGTGCCCGGACTGCTTGCCGGCCTGGCTTTCCTGTGGGTGTTCCTGTTCGTGCCGATGTGGCTGGACAACGCGCTGAACGTGGACGAAAACGGCTGGCTGTCCGCCCTGCCGTTCGCCGAGTGGCTGCGCGAGAACTTCATCGAATGGCTGCGCGCCATGCGCAGCACCATCTTCAGCGTATGGCTGGCCTACACCGTGGTGTGGATGGCCTATGGCCTGCGGCTGATCTCGTCGACCCTGCTGCAAGTGGGGCCGGAACTGGAAGAGGCCGCCCGCACCGCCGGCGCGCGCCGCGGCCAGGTCACGCGCCACGTCACGGTGCCGCTGGCCAAGTACGGCCTGATCGGCTCGTGGCTGCTGATGTTCCTGATCTTCGAGCGCGAATACTCCACGGGCGTCTATCTGCTGTCGCCCGGCACGGAAACCATCGGTTCCATGCTGGTGTCGCTGTGGGCCTCGGGCGCCATCGACATCGTGGCCGCGCTTTCCTTCATCAATATCGTTCTGGTCGTGATCGGCCTGGGCATCGCCCTGCGATTCGGAGTCAAACTTCATGATTGAGCTTTCTGTAGAAGACCTGCACCTGGACTACGGCGACAACCCGGTACTCAAGGGCGTGTCGATGCAACTGCGCCAGGGCGAAGTGGTGTCCCTGCTGGGCCCCTCGGGCAGCGGCAAGACCACTTTGCTGCGTGCCGTTGCCGGCCTGGAAGGCCCCAAGCGCGGCCGCATCACCATCGGCGAGCGCATCGTCTACGACGGCGGCGCCCGCAAAGAGATTCCCGCCGAAGAGCGCAACCTGGGCCTGGTGTTCCAGTCCTACGCGCTGTGGCCGCACAAGACCGTGTTCGAAAACGTGGCCTACCCGCTCAAGCTGCGCAAAGTGCCGTCGGCCGAAGTGCGCGACCGCGTGCAGGCCGTGCTGGACCAGCTGGGCCTGGGCAAGCTGGGCCAGCGCCATCCGCACGCGCTGTCCGGCGGCCAACAGCAGCGCGTGGCCATCGGCCGGGCGCTGGTGTACAGCCCGCCCGTCATCCTGCTGGACGAGCCGCTGTCCAACCTGGATGCCAAGTTGCGCGAAGAGGCCCGCGCCTTCCTGCGCGAACTGATCATCCGCCTGGGCTTGTCGGCCCTGATGGTGACGCACGACCAGAGCGAAGCCATGGCGATCTCCGACCGCATCCTGCTGCTGAACAACGGCAAGATCGAACAGCAGGGCACGCCGCAGGAAATGTACGGTTCGCCCTCGACGCTCTTCACCGCCGAGTTCATGGGCAGCAACAACCGCCTGGAAGGCAAGGTCACGGAAGTGCGCGACGGCCGCGCCCGCATCGAAGGCCGCGGCTGGGCCCTGTGGGGCAAGGCCGGCGAAGGCGTGGTCCAGGGCCAGGACGGCACGGCGGTGATCCGGGTGGAGCAGGTGCGCCTGGCGGACGACCCCGACGGCAACCATCTGGACATGCCGCTCTTGACCAGCATGTACCTGGGCGACCGCTGGGAATACCTGTTCCGCACGCCCGATGCGGACCCCGCCAATACGCTGGCCCTGCGCGCCTACGGCCCGGAAGGCCGCGAACCCGGTCCGTGCCGGCTGGCGCTGCCCGCCAGCAAGGTCTGGGTCTTCCCGCGCAAGACGGCCTGAGGCGCGGCGCCCGCGCGGGGCCTGCCCCCGCATGGGCCGCCCCGGCGGGTCCGCGTTGCCCGGGCACGCCGTCCAATAGCTGTTACAAGCCGTTGGCCGGCATGCCCGGGCAACGTGGACTCGACTTACAATGCCTCCGTGCAACGCCCTGATTCCCCCTCCCCGCTAAGCCGTTACCTGCGGTGGCTGGGCGCCCCCGCCCAGCATTACCTGCGCATCGGCATTGCAATATCGCTGTTGGTGCACGCCGGCGCCCTGGCGTGGCGCTTCGGCGTGCCCGCCTTTACCCGCCCCCCCGTGACCAGCCTGGAAGTCGTGCTGCTGAACGCCCGCAGCGAGACGCCGCCGGACACGCCCCGGGCCCAGGCGCAGAATCAGATGAGCGGCGGCGGCAATGCCGACCGCGGCATGACCACCACCCCGCTGCCCAAGACGGGCGCCTCCGCCGAAACGATCGTGCTGGAAGCCATGCGCCGCCGGCAGGTGCAGCTGGAAGCCGAACAGACCCGCCTGATGACCCAGTTGCGCTCGCCGGATAAAGCCGGCGCCGAGCGCCAGGCCGTCAACCCCTGGCCTGACGGAACCGACCTGGGGCAGGACTCCCAGGACCAGGCCAGCGTGATCCAGAACGCCCAGGTCGCCGCTTTGGCCGCCCGGGTGCAGCAGTACAGCGCCGAACCCCGCAAGCAATTCGTGGCCCCGTCGGCCGAGGCCTCGCGCTATGCCGCGTACCTGGACGCCTGGCGCACCCGCATCGAGACGGTCGGCACGCAGCACTACCCGGACGAGGCGCGCGGGCGCATCTACGGCACGCTGCGCATCACGGTGTCGGTCCGCAGCGACGGCAGCATCGCCAACGTCGAGATCGACCAGCCCTCGCCGCACGCGGTGCTGAACCAGGCGGCCCGCCGCATCGTCCAGCTGGCGGCCCCCTTCCCCCCGTTCCCCCCCGACATCGCCCGCGACACCGACGTGCTGGTCATCACCCGCACCTGGCATTTCGTCAACGACACCCTGGAAACCCAAGCCCCATGACCGAGGCGCCCCCTCTTGCCCGCTACGCCGTCATCGGCAATCCCATCGCGCACAGCCGCTCGCCTCAGATCCACGACCTGTTCTCCCGGCAGACGGGCAAGCCGCTGCGCTACGAGCGCCTGCTGGCCCCGGTGGACGGCTTCGCCGAGGCGGCCGCCGCATTCGTGGCCGAGGGCGGGCTGGGGCTGAACGTCACGGTGCCCTTCAAGCTGGACGCCTACGCGCTGGCGGCGGGTCGCCTGACCGCCCGCGCCCGGCTGGCCGGGGCGGTCAACACCCTGTCCTGGCGCGATGGCGCCTGGCACGGATGCAACACGGACGGCGTGGGCCTGGTCTCCGACCTGCTGCGCCTGGGCGTGCGCCTGAACGGCGCCTCGGTGCTGCTGGTGGGCGCGGGCGGTGCCGCCCGCGGCGTGCTGCAACCGCTGGCGGAAGCCGGCTGCGCCCGCCTGCACATCGTCAACCGCACGGCGGCCAAGGCGCTGGAACTGGCAGACGCCTGGCGCGGTACCGGCGTGGCGCCGCAGACCCGGGTCACCGCCGGCGGGCTGGCCGACGCCGCCCTGGCAGGCGGCTGGAACCTGGTCGTCAACGCCACGGCAAGCGGCCTGCAGGACGCCGCCCCCGACCTGCCCGCCGGCCTCTACGCCGACGGCGCGGCGGGCTACGACATGATGTACGGCGCGCAGCCTACCGCCTTCATGAAACAGGCAGAGGCCGACGGCGCCACGCTGACGGCGGACGGCCTGGGCATGCTGGTAGGCCAGGCCGCCGAGAGCTTTTTCATCTGGCACGGCGTGCGCCCCGACCCGGCGCCCGTGCTGGCGGCGCTGCGCGAGGCGCTCATGGCGGGACGCTGAGCGGCATGGCGGCGCGCAAGGGCCGATCCTGGTTCCGGATCACCACCGGCGTCCTCATGGCACTGGTGTGCCTGGTGCTGCTGTACCAATTCTGGCTCTTCGCCCAAGTGGTCTGGTACAACTACCGCGACCCCGGCAGCAGCGCGATCATGCGCGAAGAGCTGTCCCGCCTGCGCGAGGGCAACCCGGACTTCAAGCTGCAATACGAATGGGTGTCCTACGACAAGATCAACCGCAACTTGAAGCGCGCGGTGGTAGCCTCGGAAGACTCCAATTTCACTGAGCACGACGGCATCGAATGGGACGCCATCCGCAAGGCCTGGGAATACAACCAGCGCCAGGAAGAGGCCGGACGCAGCAAGATGCGCGGCGGCTCCACGATCACCCAGCAACTGGCCAAGAACCTGTTCCTGTCCAGTTCGCGCAGCTATATCCGCAAGGGCCAGGAACTGGTCCTGACCTATATGATCGAACACGTCATGACCAAGGAACGGATCCTGGAACTGTATCTGAACGTGGCCGAATGGGGCGTGGGCGTATTCGGGGCGCAAGCGGCCTCCAAGCACTACTTCAACACCACGGCGGCCAACCTGGGCGCCAGCCAGGCCGCCCGGCTGGCCGCCATGCTGCCCAACCCCCGCTTCTATGACAGCCGCCGCAATTCCAACTACCTGAACTCCCGCGTGGGCGTCCTGACGCGCCGGATGCAGATGGTCGACATCCCCTGACACCCGAAAGCCCGTCATTCCGCTCCGCCTTCCCCACCCTTGGCGGCGGGATTTGTTAAGCTTTCACGTTTACGCGCTCCCTATCCTTTTCATGCGTACCGCACGTCGCTACCTGGCCCGCGAGATCTATCGCTCTTGCGCAGTGGTCCTTATGGCCCTGCTAGGCCTTTTCACGTTCTTCGCGCTGGTGGACGACCTGGACAACGTGGGCGACAAGTTCTCCATGATGGCCTTGCTCTACATGCAGGCGTTGGCCATTCCCACCCGCTTGTACGACCTGTTGCCCATCGGGCTGCTGATCGGCGCGATCCTGGCGCTGGCCGGTCTTGCGCAGCGCAACGAACTCGTCATCCTGCGCGTCTCGGGCGTCAGCGGCATGCGGCTCCTGCGCATGCTGTGGGTCGTCACCATCCCCCTGATGATCGGCGCGGCCCTGCTGTCCGAATACGTCACCCCGTGGGCGGAAATCAAAAGCGGCGAAGCCAACCTGCTGTTCCGGGGCAAGGCAGGCGGCGACCGCCTGAATAGCGGCTACTGGTTCAAGGAACCCACCGCCAACGGCGGCACCCGCATCATCAATATTGGCGAACTCAAGGGCGACGGCCAGGTGGCCAACATCACCCTGTACGAGTTCAAGAAAGACCTGACGCTATCCGTCTTGTCCACGGCCCCCACCGGGCTGTTCGCCCACGGCGACCTGGTGCTGAAGGACGTGGCCGAAACGCGGCTGGACAACGACGCCTCCGAAGCATTGGCCGACGCCCGCCCGCCCAAGAATCCGCCGGCCAGCGTGGTGAAGGTGCCCGAGCGCACGATCGACACCACCCTCAGCCCCGAACGCCTGCTCGCCCGTGTGCTGACCCCTGAACGCATGTCCATCGTCACGTTGCTGGATTATGTGGAGTATTTGCGCGACAACCAGCTGCAATATGGTCGACAGGTTGTCGCCCTGTGGCGCAAACTGGCTTATCCGTTCACCTTGCTGGTGATGATCACGATTGCCGCGCCGATCGGCCTGATGCAGACCCGCCGCGGCGGCGTCGGCGCCAAGGTCTTCATCGGCATCCTGCTGGGCGTGGGCTTCTTCATGCTGAACCAGCTGGCGTTGAACGTAGGCATGCTGGGCAAGTGGCCGCCCTGGTTGACGGCCCTGGGCCCGAACATCGGGGCCATGGCGCTGGCGCTGGGCGCCATGACCTATATGGAATACCGCCACACCTTTACCCGGTTCGTCCAACAACGCTGGCCTTGGAGCAAGAGTCCCGCATGAACGGCAGTATCTGGATGATCGGCGACGTGCAGGGGTGCTGCTCGCCGCTGGATCGCTTGCTGTCCCACCCCGATCTGGTCGGCGACCCGCAGTCGCGCTTCTGGTTCGCCGGGGACCTGGTCAACCGCGGCCCGCAGTCGCTGGAGACCCTGCGTCGCATCATCGACCTGGGCGACCGCGCGACGTCGGTGCTGGGCAATCATGACCTGCACCTGCTGGCCGCCGCGGCCGGGGTGCGCAAGCCGTCAAAATCGGACACGCTCGAAGACATTCTTCGCGCGCCGGACGCGGCCGACCTGATCAACTGGCTGCGCTTCCGCCCGCTGGCCCATTTCGAGCAAGGCCATCTGCTGGTGCACGCCGGCACGTTGGCAAAGTGGGACGTCGCCAAAACGCTATCCCTGGCCGCCGAGGTGCAAGACGCGCTGCGCGGCCCGAACTGGCACAAGGCGCTGCAAAAGATGTACGGCAACGAGCCGGCCACGTGGAAGGAAGACCACAAGGGCGGCAAGCGGATGCGGGTGATCATCAACGCGCTGACGCGGATCCGCCTGTGCACGCCGAACGGCCACATGGAATTCGCCACCAAGGTCGCCCCAGGCGCCTGGCCCCCCGGCCTCGTCCCCTGGTTCGACGTCCCGAACCGGGCGACACGCAACGTCACGACGGTCTTCGGACACTGGTCGACGCTGGGACTGTTGCAGCGGCCAGACGTCATCTGCCTGGACACCGGATGCGTGTGGGGGGGAGCGTTGACGGCTTTACGGCTGCAGGATCGGAAGCTGGTGCAGGTGAAGTGTTCGCAGTTTCAGAATCCGTTGTCTGAGTGACGGGATTTTTGGCGGATGGTGGGGCGTTGTAGGGCTTCGTAGGTTCTTCTCTGGGGCTTTGGCGCGTTGTCGGAGCTTCGTAGGTCGCTCGTCACCGGGGTCGGGTGGGTGGCGCGCGCCCACGATTGCGGTCCGGAGCGTTCGCTCCGGACTTCCCCGTCGTCATCTTCGTTGCGGCCTACGGCCGCTGCCTTCAGATTCCCCCGGGCGCATCAAGGTTGCGCGCCACCCACCCGACCCCGGCGACGAGCTGCGCCGTCTTGGTTCGATGCGCTGCTAGAGCGCTGTTTACTCACGAGATTTTCGGGGCCCGCCTCATGCGGCCGCGCGGGCGGCCGCATTCTGCATACGTATCGGTGATGCGTCGGAGCGATGGTCGCTTGCGCGCTGGTGTTGAGTGGCTTTCTATTGGGCCCCGCAGTCATTTTGGGGAGGTGGAGCGACGGGTGGCGCGCGGCAGATAGTTGCTTGCTTGGCCAGACCCATGCGCGCGCCACCCGTCTAAAAGGGAGGCCGGTGATGGAATCCAGCGATGTCGTTCCTCTGACGAATTGATCGTCAATCGTAGATTCTATGGTTTGGCGCAAGCCTGGTTGGCGATAAAGCGATTGACGTCGAAGGGTTTGCGCGATTTCCATACGCCGAAGGCGATGCG
>NZ_LZZS01000016.1 GCF_014170335.1 Achromobacter sp. UMC46 | reverse complement strand
TCCTTGGACACGGGCTCCGGTGGGTATTTATGGGGCATGCTTGCTCCTGGACGCTTGCGCGCCAACGCCTCTATACCCCCAGCATCATACTGGGCTCGCCACTTCCCAATATGACCTGAACTGCGGATCCCCAGCAGAGTCGCAGCCTCGGTGTCGGATAGCCCTTGGTCGCGGATCTTGCGCAACACAGACTGCTTAAAGGGTGCGCTGTACGTGCCTGACTGCCGGCGCAGGCCCGATAAACCATGCACGCGATAGCTCTCAACCCATCGTCGGACAACTGAATGGTCCAGTTCGTGACGCGCCGCCACCGACCGACCGCTCTCAGTACCCTTCAAATACTCCCGCACCACCTTTAACTTGAACTGCTCGTCGTACTTCGCCATGTAAAAACCCCCGAAGGTTGGATCAATGTCCAACTTTCGGGGGTCAGTTCAGCGGCGGGGTTTTTTCATTGCGGCGGCCGCCGGTGCGGTCAGACGCCTCCGTCGGTCATGCGATACCAGGTCACCACCGCATTGACGTAGAGCCGCCGCAGGCCGTACAGCGGGAACGGCACGACCGGCGACAACGGCACGGGCAGCGCGTTGGCATCGCCCGTCGCCACATACTGGGCCATCGCGCGCCCCATGCTGGTCTGCAACCCCACCCCGCGCCCCTGGCACCCGATATCCACCAGCAGGCCGGGTTGCGGCTCGTGCAGATGCGGCAGGTAGTCGCGGGTGACCGCGACGCGCCCGCACCATCGGTATTCGAACGGCGTGCCCGCCACCTGCGGGAACAGCTTCAGCATGACCCGTTCCAGGTGCGCCCAGTCTTCCGGCCCCCTGGGTTCGCGGAACGGTCCGCGCCCGCCCATCAGCAACCGGCCCTGATGGTCCAGCCGGAAATACAGCAGCAGGTTGCGGGTATCGGAGGTGACGTGCCCCTCGGGAAAGATGCCCGCCCGCACCGATTCCGGCAAAGGCGCCGTCGCAACCTGGAAGGTATTGGCGTCGATGATCGAGGTCTTCAGGCCGGGCAGCAAGTCGCCGCCATAGGCGTTGGTGCACATCACCACCCGGTCGGCGGTGACCGTCGCGCCACGCGCGGTCGCTGCCACCCACTTGCCGCCATTGCGGGTCAGGCCGGTGACCGGCGTGTCCGTATGCAGGATAGCGCCAGCATTCAGCGCGGCGCGCGCCAATCCGCGCGCATAGCTCAACGGCTGCACCGCGCCTGCGCGGTTGTCGACCCAGCCGCCCAGATAGCGGTCCGTGCCCAGCAGGCGGGCGACCTGCCCGCGGTCCAGTGGCTGCGCGTCCACGCCGTGGCGCGCCCACTGGGCCGCGCGGTCATGCGCGATACGCAGCGCCTCCGCATTGTGGGCGCCCTGGACCCAGCCTTTGCGGACATGCGGCACGTCCATCGCATGACGGTCGATCAGGTTGAACACCGAGTCGGCCGTCGCACCCGCGAACCGCAGCAGCCGCTCGCCGCGCTCCTGGCCGAACATCGAGACCAAGGCATCAGGGTCGTACTTCAGGCCCGGAATCACCTGCCCGCCATTGCGGCCCGAGCCGCCGAAGCCGATCTCGCGCGCCTCCAGCACCACGGTGTTCACGCCGCGCTCGGCCAGGTGCAGCGCCGTGCTCAGGCCGGCGTAGCCGCCGCCGATGACCAGCACGTCCGCTTGCGCCGAGGCGGCAAGCGGCTGGGTCGGCGGCGCCGCCGAAGCGGTCGCGGCCCACAAGGACGGGGAAAGAGGAAACGGCACTTGCTGCATGATGATTCCTTCCTACATGGGATGCAGCACACGGCGCAGGAAATCCTGCGTGCGGGGGTGCTGCGGATGATTCAAAAGCTCTCGGGCGGCGCCCTGCTCGACCATGACCCCGCCATCGAAGAACATGACGCGGTCTGCGACTTCGCGCGCGAAACTCATTTCATGCGTCACGACGACCATGGTCATGCCCGCCTCGGCCAGCTTGCGCATCACGCCCAGCACGTCACCCACCAATTCGGGGTCCAGCGCGGAGGTCGGCTCGTCGAACAGGATGGCCTTGGGCTGCATGGCCAGGGCGCGCGCGATGGCCACCCGTTGCTGTTGCCCGCCGGACAACTGGTTGGGGTGCGCATCGGCCTTGTCCGCCAGCCCCACGCTGGCCAGCAGTTCGCGCCCGCGCTCCAGCACTTGCGCGCGCGGCTCTTTCTTCACGAAGATCGGCCCTTCGATCACGTTCTCCAGCGCCGTGCGATGCGGAAACAGGTTGAAGCGCTGGAACACCATCGCCACCTGCGTGCGGATGGACACGATGGACGGCGCGTCGGCGTCGACCAGCTCGCCATCCACGGTGATGCGTCCGGCGTTGTAGCGCTCCAGCCCGTTGATGCAGCGCAGGATGGTGGATTTGCCGGAACCGGACGGGCCGATCACGCAGACGACTTCGCCCTTGGTGACTTCGGCGTCGATGCCCTTCAGCACCTCTAGCGGGCCGAAGCTCTTGCGGACTCCCTTGAGCTCGATCATTTCGTGGCGCTCCTTTTTTCCAAGTGCCGCACCAGCAGGATCAGCGGCACGCACATCACCAGGTACATCAACGCCACCAGCGAGAACACGGTGGCGTTCTTGAAGGTGGACACGGCGATCAGTTTGCCCTGCAAGGCCAGTTCGGCCACCGTGATCGTGGACGCCTGCGATGAATCCTTGAGCATCATGATCATGATGTTGCCGTAGGGCGGCAGCACGATCTTCACGGCTTGCGGCAGCACCACGCGCCGCATCGTCATGCTCCAGCTCATGCCCATCGCCATCGCGGCCTCGATCTGGCCGCGGTCGATGGCCTGGATGCCGGCGCGGAAGTTCTCGGCTTGATAGGCGGAATACGCCACGCCCAAGCCGATGATGGCGGCCTGCACGGCGGTCAGCGACACCCCCATGTCGGGCATCACGAAGTAGATGTAGAACAGCAGCACGATGATCGGGATACCGCGCAAGAGGTTGATGATCCCGCCGCTGAGCTTGGACAGGAACGTGTTCCCGGAGACGCGCATCAGCGCCCACACCAGGCCCAGCACCGTCGACAACGCCAGCGAACCCAGCGTCACCAGGATCGTCAGCTTCGCCCCTTGAAGCAATATCGGCAGGTATTCCGCCGAGTCCTTGAAGAATTCCGTCATGACTTCACCCACCCCGACAAGACAGCCCACGGGCACGCAGGATGCGCCCCGCCCGCCGGCACGCGAGAGCGCGCCGACCGGGCTTGCGACAACGTTTGATTGCTTCAGGTCAGGCCGGCATCACCCGCCGGACAGGCCCCACTTCTTCAGGATGGCGTCGATGGCGCCGTCCGCCTTCAGCTTGACCAGCGCCTTGTTGATGCGGTCGAGCAAGGCCGTATCGTCCTTGCGCGTGGCCAGGCCCAGGCTGCCCATGATGGTCGGCTGGTAGGACGTCGCCATCTTCAGGTTGGGATAGTTGCCCTGGGTCAGGATGTAGGCCGCGATGGGGTAGTCCATGAAACCGCCCTGGATGCGGCCGGCGTTGGCGTCGCGCATCATGTCGGGCGGATTGTCATAGAGCTTCACTTCCTTGAACATGCCGCTTTTCTGGATGGGCTCGACAAATGCGGTGCCGACCTGCACGCCGACGGTCATGCCCTTCATGTCGGCAAACGACTTGTATTCCTTGTTGTCGGTCTTCAGCACCATCAGGCCTTCGCCATAGCGGTACACGGGCTCAGAGAAACTGACGACCTGCTGGCGCTGCGGCGTGATGAACATGGCCGCGGACACGATGTCGATGCGCTTGGAGGTCAGCGAGCCGATCAGCGCCGAAAACGCCATGGGCTCGATCTGCACCTCGAAGCCCGCTTCTTTGCCGACGGCCTTCACGATATCGACCATCACACCTTCGATGCTGTTGGTCTTGGTGTCGAGAAAGGTGAATGGACTGCCGGTGGGTGTGGACCCCACTTTCAACACCGTCTGGGCTTGCGCGCCCGCGGCCATGGACAATGCTGCGAATACCGAGACAACCAGAGTCTTGAATTTCATGACATATCCTCATCTTGATTGATGTTGGAGATGGCCCAGATGACCTCTGTCGTCTGCGACCCGGGATTGCGCCAGCGGCGCGGCGAACTGCTGGCATAGCAAAAACTGTCGCCTTCATTGAGCAGCATGACGCGGTCGCCCACCCAGAGCTCAAGCGAGCCCTTGAGCACCACGCCGATCTGCTCGCCCTGCCCCGTCACGAAAAGCTCCTGCCCGGTGGAACCGCCAGGCTCGATGGTGGCGCGGCACAGGTCCATGCTGCGGCACGCGGGCGGCGTGTACATCTCTTTGCTGATGCCCTTTTCGCTCAGATCGATAAAGCGGTGCGTGCCGGCCCGGGCCACACGCCCGCCGTCTTCGCTTTGGGTGTGCTCGGCGTTGCGCAGCAGCGAGTTCACGGACACGTTGAATTCGCGCGCCAGCACGTGCAGGACTTTTACCGACGCGGAACTCAAGCCGCGCTCGATCTGGCTCAGCAAACCCAGCGACATGCCGCAAGCGCGCGCCACTTCCGCCAGCGAACGCCCATGCTGCTTGCGTAACTGGCGCAGTTGCTGGCCCAGCCACAAGTCGACGGCGGACTCCGGCCTGCCCGCCAGTGCGCTTGCCGCCAGCGGCAAGCCGGCGCGGCGTTCAGGGGCGGATTGGCCTGCAACGGGTCGACCAGACAAGGATCGACTGGAAGGAAGTCGGGTCATATGAAAATTTCATTTGCATGTAATTTTCAATACTAAGGAGCGGCCGGAATGCCCACAACCTAGGAACATCCCTAGCGCTTGCGGGCAGGACCGGATGACGAGCGGTTTACGACGCGTCGGGCGTCTTGGCAGGCTGGACGGGCTTGGCCGACGGTTTGCGCCTGCGTTTGGGCGCGTCGGCAGCGGGATCGTAAGTGCCGGCCAATTCGGCCAGGAAGCGCTCGTCGGCCTTGTTCAGCCACCCTTTGGCACGGGCCGATTCGATCAGCTCCGGACGCCGGGCAACCGTGAGCGCAAGCGAACGCTCGCGCCGCCAGCGGGCGATGTTGGCATGATGGCCGCTTAGCAGCGGCGCAGGCACGGACTCGCCCTCGTACACTTCGGGGCGCGTGTAATGCGGGCTGTCCAGCAAGCCTGACAAGGTGTCGTTGAACGAATCCTGCAAGGCGGAATCGCCATCGCCCAGCACGCCTGGCACCAGGCGCACGGCGGCGTCGATCACCGCCAGCGCGGCGATCTCCCCGCCGGACAAGACGAAGTCGCCCAGCGAGATCTCATGCGTGACGCAGCGTTCGATGAATCGCTGGTCCACGCCTTCATAGCGGCCGCAAATCAGGATCATCCCGTCGCTTGCGGCCAATGTTTCGGCGCCCGCTTGATCGTAGCGCTGGCCGACTGGCGCCAGCAGCGCCACGGGGGCACGGCCCAGGCCAAGCGCTGCGCGCGCATCCTGGGCGGCATTGACAGCGGTTTCCAAGGGCGCCGCCATCATTACCATTCCGGGGCCGCCGCCATAAGGGCGGTCGTCCACCGTGCGATGGACGTCCTGCGTGAAATCACGGGGATTCCAGGCGTGCAAGGACCACCGGCCCTGGGCATGCGCCCGGCCGGTGACACCCAGATCGCGCACTACCCCGAACATTTCGGGAAAGAGCGTAATGACGTCGAATCGCATCAAAGATCCGCCGGCCAGTCGCTGTCTATGCGGCGAGCAGCCAGATCGACGGCGTGTATGTGCGCGCGTACGAACGGAACAAGCATTTCGGCGGGTCGGCCCTTGGCGTTCAGGATAGGCTCAGGCCCTTCGGCCCCCACCTTCTGACACAAGACCTTCAAGACGGCATGGGCGCCGTTATCAAGGACTTCGTCCACCACGCCAATCAGCGCGGGTTCACCGTTGGCGCTGGTGTACAGCGAACAACCGATGAGGTCGACCCAGTAGTATTCGTCTTCCTTGGGCGCGGGAAAAGACCCGCGCGGCGCTTGCACGGAATATCCGCGCATGGCTTCCGCCTGATCGCGATCCGCAACGCCTGCCAGCTGGGCCACCACGGTGGCGCCCTGCGAACGGACTTGCAAGACCTTGATTGCGACAGGCGCAGACGCGACAGCGCCCCGCGCCAATTCAGGCACAGGGCGAGTCAACCACCATTGAGATGCTGAGAGCAGCACTTCGGCATTGGCCGAATGTGGCTGCACCTTAACCCAGCCTTTCACACCGTAGGCTGCACTGATGCGGCCCAGCTCGATCAAATCCGTAGGCGCCGCGTTAGAGGTTGCGGCATCAGACATGTATCGTGCTCTTCGTAATGATGAAACAGCTAAGAATGGTAGCTTTACAGCTGAACTAACGGCTTGGCTGTACGACGCGGCAATTAAGCAGCGGCGGAAACCTTGGCCGAGTAGTCCTTGACCAGACGCTCGACAGCGGGCGACAGTTGCGCGCCAGTGCCGGTCCAGTATTGCACGCGATCCAGCGCAATGCGCAGGTTTTCCGTGCCTTCGCTAGCTACGGGGTTGTAGAAACCCACGCGCTCGATGAAGCGGCCGTCGCGACGGTTACGCGAATCGGTGGCCACCAGGTTGTAAAACGGACGCTTCTTGGACCCACCGCGGGCCAGGCGAATCACCACCATAGGTAATCCCTTGAATTAGTTGTGAAAAACGGGAAATTCTAGCACTTAAACAAGCCGGCTGGCAAATGCAGGTGCTGAATCAGTCGTGGCGGCGCAATTTGTATCCTAAAACACCACATCCGGGTATTCTACAAATACGGGCCGGAGCCCGCCGCAGGTGAAAGTGTAGCCCCCAGCCGCGCTTCGCGCCTGCATTTCGTGCGTTTCGTGCGTTTGAACCTGAGTGCGTGTGAAGAATAACCCGATTGGAGAGATCGGTTTTATGTCGACCTGCGCAAGACCCAACGCTTTGCTCCCCCTGGCTACGCCGCAACGGCGCCGCCCTTCCCCTGTTTTCAAGCCTTCGTCCTGAGGGCGGCACACCCCCCTTCCGCCCTTTCGCCGTGCCCCCCGGTTTTTCCCGCGTTTTTTCGTGTTTTTTCCCAACACTTCCTCTTGGAGAGGTGCCACACCATGAAGAACCAGAAATCCGTCTTCACCCCCGTCGCGCGCCTGGCTCTGACCGGCCTATTGCTGGGCGCGCTGGCGATGCCGTTCGCCGCCTCGGCCCGCGTCGTCGGCGCGGCATTGACCACCGCATCCGGCAAGGTCACGGCCGTCGATCCCGCCACCCGCACCATCACGCTGCAAGGCACCAACGGCAACACCGTGAACGTGCTGGCCGGCCCGGACGTGCGTAATTTCCAACAGATCAAGCCGGGCGACACGTTGACGCTGGACTATTACGAGTCCGTCGCGATCGATGTGCGCCGGGCTGGTGCGGGCGCCCCCGAAGTGGTGACCGAAACCGCCGCCAACCGCAACGCTGAGGGCGCCAAGCCGGGCGGCGCGATGGGCCGCCAGACGACGATCACCGCCGAGATCTGGCATATCAACAAAAGCGCCAACCTGGTCACCCTGAAGGGCCCACAAGGCGGCATGCGCACGATCCAGGTGAAGGACCCCGCCCTGCAGGCACGCCTGCAGCAGCTCAAGGAAGGCGACCTGGTGGACTTCACCATCACCCAAGCCGTCGCGGCAGCCATTCACAAGTAAGCACACCACCACCGACGCAAAAAGGCCCGCGGAAAGCGGGCCTTTTCATTGAAGCGGGGCCAGGCCCCTCAGCGCCTGCGCAGGTAATGCACGCCGCGGCCGTCGTCCTCTTGCTGCAGGACCAGCGTGTTGCCGGTCTGCCGCGCGAACGCCTGGAAGTCGCGGATGGCATTGCGGTCCGTCGTGATGACGCGCAAGACTTCGCCGCTGGCCATCTGCGCCAAGGCCTTCTTGGCGCGCAGGATGGGCAAGGGGCACGTCAGGCCGCTGGCATCCACTTCCTGCTCGAAAGCAGGCGCTTGCGCACCCGCATCGAGGCCGGGTTCAGCGCCGCCCATCAAAGACGCTCGTCCACCCACTTCTGCACGCCGGCAATCGCCGCGGGCAAGGCGGCGAGGTCGGTGCCGCCGCCCATGGCCATGTCGGGGCGGCCACCGCCCTTGCCACCGACTTGGCTGGCCACGAAGCCCACCAGGTCGCCGGCCTTGATGCGGTCGGTCAGATCGGCCGTCACGCCACCCACCACGCTGATCTTGCCGTCGGCCGAGCCGGTGGCAAGCAGCACGACGGCCGGCTTCAGGCGGTCTTTCAGGTTGTCGACCATGCCGCGCAGGGCCTTGGGGTCCACGTCGCCGATGCTGGCGGCCAGGACCTTGATGCCCTTGACATCGACGGCCGCGCTGGCGGCCAGGTCGTTACCCGCGCTGGCGGCCAGCTTGTTGCGGGATTGCTCCAGGTCCTTTTCCAGCGCCTTGACCTGTTCCTGCACCTGCGCGATGCGTGCCGGCACGTCGGCCGGCGTGCTGCGCAGCATGCCCGCGATCTGGGTCAGCAAAGCGTTCTGGTTCTGTACCCAAGCCAGCGCGTTGTCGCCGGTGATGGCCTCGATGCGGCGCACCCCCGCAGCCACGCCGCCTTCGGAAATGATCTTGAACAGACCGATATCGCCCGTGCGGCTGACGTGCGTGCCGCCGCACAGTTCGCGCGAGAAGCCGATGTCCAGCACGCGCACGGTATCGCCATACTTTTCGCCGAACAGCGCCATGGCGCCGCCCTTGACCGCGTCGTCGTAGGCCATCACCTGGGCCACGGTGGGCTGGTTGGCCAGCACTTCGGCGTTGACGATGGCTTCGACACGCGCGATCTGCTCAGCGGTCATCGGCGCATCCTGCGCGAAGTCGAAGCGGGTCTTGTCGGGATCCACCAGCGAGCCGCGCTGCTGCACGTGCGAGCCCAGCACTTGGCGCAAGGCCTTGTGCATCAGGTGGGTGGCCGAGTGGTTGCGGATCGTGCGCGCACGGCGGACCGCGTCGACACGGGCCAGCAGGGTGTCGCCCACCGACAGCGAACCCGATTCCAGCACGCCGTGGTGGCCGGACACGCCGGCCTGGATCTTCAGGGTGTCGGCGACGGCGAAGCGCACGCCGTCCGCTTCCAGCAAACCGGTGTCGCCGACCTGGCCGCCCGACTCCGCGTAGAACGGGGTGGCGTCCAGCACGACCACGGCGCTTTGGCCGGCGCGCACTTCTTGCACCTGGGTGCCATCGACGTACAGGGCGGTGACCTTGACGTTGTCCAGCTCCAGCTTTTCGTAGCCTTCGAAGCGCGTCTCGGCGCCTTCATAGCTAAGGCCTTCGGCCATCTTGAACTTGCCGGCGGCGCGCGCCTGGTCACGCTGGCGTTCCATGGCGACCTCGAAGCCGGCCATGTCGATTTCCACTTCGCGTTCGCGGCAGATGTCGGCCGTCAAGTCGACGGGAAAACCGTAGGTGTCGTACAGCGTGAACAGCGTGTTGCCGTCCAGCACACCGCCGTTGGCCACATTGGCCAAGGCCGTGTCCAGGATGCGCATGCCGTGCTCCAGCGTTTCGCCGAAGCGCTCTTCTTCCTGCTTGAGCACCTGGCCCACGCGGTCGGCCATGGCGGCCAGTTCCGGATAAGCCTCGCCCATCTCGGCAACGAGGTCCGGCACCAGACGATGGAAGAACGGCTTGGTCTGACCCAGCTTGTAGCCGTGGCGCAGCGCGCGGCGCACGATGCGGCGCAACACGTAGCCCCGGCCTTCGTTGCTGGGGATCACGCCGTCGACGATCAGGAACGAGCACGCGCGGATGTGATCCGCGATGACCTTGAGCGAATTGTTTTCCAGGTCTTTGATGCCGGTTTCGCGGGCGGCCGCGTGGATCAGTTTCTGGAAAAGGTCGATTTCGTAGTTGGAATGCACGCCCTGCAGGACGGCGGCGATGCGCTCCAGACCCATGCCGGTATCGACACAGGGACGCGGCAGGCGCGGCATGTTGCCGGCGGCGTCGCGTTCGAACTGCATGAACACCAGGTTCCAGATCTCGATGTAGCGGTCGCCGTCTTCCTCGGGCGATCCCGGGGGGCCGCCCCAGATTTCCGGGCCGTGGTCAAAGAAGATTTCCGAGCATGGGCCGCAAGGGCCGGTGTCGGCCATCTGCCAGAAGTTGTCGGAGGCGTAACGCGCGCCCTTGTTGTCGCCGATGCGGATGATGCGCTCGGTCGGCACGCCGACTTCCTTGGCCCAGATGTCGTAGGCTTCGTCGTCTTCCTGGTACACGGTGACCCAGAGCTTTTCGGCCGGCAGCTTGTAGACCTGCGTCAGCAGTTCCCAGGCGTACTGGATGGCGTCGCGCTTGAAGTAGTCGCCGAAGCTGAAGTTGCCCAGCATTTCGAAGAACGTGTGGTGACGGGCGGTGTAGCCCACGTTCTCCAGGTCGTTGTGCTTGCCGCCGGCGCGCACGCTGCGCTGCGACGACGTGGCGCGCGTGTACGACCGCGATTCCTTGCCGGTGAAGACGTCCTTGAACTGGACCATGCCCGAGTTGGTGAAAAGCAGGGTCGGGTCGTTGCCGGGGACGAGCGACGACGAAGGAACAATGGTGTGCCCCTTCGACTGGAAGAATTGCAGGAACTGGCGGCGAATCTCAGAGGATTTCATCGTGGATGACGCAGGATTTAGGCGAATCTTTGATTATAGAGGGTTGGCGAAAAAGCGCGGAACGGACGGGCCCACGCCCTACCGGACGCAGACATAGCCGGTGGTCCACCCTTCGGTTTCGGTCCATTTCCCGCCCGCCGACACGATGACTGGCTGATAACCCGCCGGGCATGAACACGCCCCGGTGCGCGGATTTGCCGTCGACTGTCCGGAATAGTGCTGGCACCCGAAGCGGTTGACTGCTTAAAGGGTGCGCTGTACGTGCCTGACTGCCGGCGCAGGCCCGCTAAACCATGCACGCGATAGCTCTCAACCCATCGTCGGACAACTGAATGGTCCAGTTCGTGACGCGCCGCCACCGACCGACCGCTCTCAGTACCCTTCAAATACTCCCGCACCACCTTTAACTTGAACTGCTCGTCGTACTTCGCCATGTAAAAACCCCCGAAGGTTGGATCAATGTCCAACTTTCGGGGGTCAGTTCAAACTGGCGGGCTTTTTTTTGCATGACGGAAATCAGGCCTTGCTAGGCGCCAGCCCCGGGTCCAGCGAATGCCGTTCGTCGAACACGAAGCACTTGCCTTCGTAGCCCGGGCCGCCGGTTTCTTCGAAGTACTTCAGGATGCCCCCGTCCAGCTGATACACGTTCTGGATGCCGGCTTCGTTCATGTAGATGGCCGCTTTCTCGCAGCGGATGCCGCCCGTGCAGAAACTGACGACGGTCTTGCCGTCGAGTTCGGCGCGGTGCGCCTGGACAGCGGCGGGAAATTGCGTGAAGCGATCGATGCGCCAGTCGATGGCGTCCTTGAACGTACCTTCGTCCACTTCGAACGCGTTGCGGGTATCGAGCATGACGACGGGGCGGCCGGCGTCGTCCGCACCCTGGGCCAGCCAGCGGGCCAGCGTCTGCGCATCCACGCCAGGGGCGCGGCCGGCCTCGGGGCGGATCGTGGGGTGATCCATGCGGATGATCTCGCGCTTGATCTTCACCAGCAGCTTGCGGAAGGGTACGCCTTCGCTGTGGCTGAATTTGACTTCCAGGTCGGCGAAACGCGCATCCGTGCGCAGCGCTTGCAGGAAACCGTCGATGCCGCCGGCCGGGCCCGCCAGGAACAGGTTGATGCCCTCTTCAGCCAGCAGGATGGTGCCCTTGAGCGCGGCGTCGCTAGCCTTGGCCAGCAGGCGGGCGCGCAGTTCCGGCAGGGAATCCAGTGAGACGAATTTGTAGGCGGCGATATTGACGACGGAAGTCATGGCAAAGCGAATAAAAGCGGACGGCGAAGCCCGTAATAGTAATCGCTGGGCGGGTTATCCCGCCCCCTGCCCGCCTTGATCCGCCTCAACGATTGACGATTTCCTGCTCGACCACCACGTCCAGCACCCAGCGCATGGACGAGCCGCCGGCGGGCGGATTCGGGTCGGAGACTTCCACCACGCGCAGGCGGTAGCGGATGCCCGGCTGGAAATTGAAGCCGGTAATGTCCCCGTACCAGAGCTGCCAAGGCTGGGATGCGCTGTCGCGCACCTGGTAGCACATGGCGCGGCCCGCGCCGGCGTTGCAGGGCACGCGCTCCGAGTTCACGTAGACCAGCTTGCTGGGCCCCGCCTGGCCGCCCGCCACCGGATCGATGCGGCGACCGAAGTCCAGCGTATCGCCCGTGCTGAGCACCCACGTCATGCGCTGCGGGTTGTTGGTGTTGTCCAGCGACGTGGCCGTGATGCGGGTCAGGCCCGCCAGGAAGGCCTGTTCAAGCGCCATGTTCTGCGGGGCGCAGGCCATCATGGTCGCCACGGGGTTCGCCTGGACGATCAACTGGCCGTTGGCCACAGTGTAGGGCGCGTTGTACTGGTTGCAGCCCGAGAAGCCGGACATGCGGGGGGACCCGCGGTCATGGATGAACGTGACCGTGAGGGGACGGGAATTCGAGGACGGATGCGGAATGGTGCGCAGGCCCCCGCCCGGCTGGGTCCAGCGTGCCAGGTCCCAGCTGGTCTGCGCCAGGATGTCCGACGCCGAGGCCGGCTGGTAGCGGGGATCCTGCCCGTCCGCGGCCCGCTGGGGCGGCGATGCGCATGCGGCAAGGCCGACGGAGAGGACGCACGGCGCGAGCCAGCGCAAAGAAGCGGTAAAGGACATGGGGATCTCCCGGAATCGGCAAGGAACGCCCCGACCCCGCGAGAAGGCGCCAGGATCGGGCAGCGCCATTGTAGGCGCGCCCCGACCCTGTTTTCAGCCCGATAACGTCCTGAAATGGATATTCGCGGCGCCGGGCATTACGGCGTGGGGGGATCCTGGCGGCGCTCGAACTCCAGGACATCACCGCCGCGCAGATTGAACGTCAGGTGACGCGGGGCGCCGCCGTTGTCCAGCGTGAACGTATCGATGGCCGTCAGGCCACGCAGATAGTCCGCTTCCAGCTTGGCGCGCTCGGGCGCCGGGCAAGCCATGCGCGTCGAGGCAGGCGCATTGATGAAGAGCTTGCCGCTTTCCAGCTTGTACGAACCCATGTAGCGGTTGCAGCCCGAAAACCCGTTCACCTGGTACTGCTTGCCTTGGGCCAGGAACGTCAGTCGCACGGGTTCACCGTTGTCGCCATGCGGAATGTCGCGCAACGCGCCGCCGGCTTGCGTCCAGCGCACCAGCTCCCAGCTTGTCTGGGCCAGCGAATCCGAGCTGCTGGCGGCATTGGCCGCCGCGGCGCCTTCCGGGCGCGCGCCCCCGGTGGACCCCGCGCAACCCGCCAATGCCACGGTCAGAAGGCTCAGGCATAGCGCCCGGCCGCGCGAAGACAAATGGGTAAGCATGGATGGGACTCCTAAGAAATTCACACCCCCGACTGTAACCGGCACGGGGCCGGATCGTCCTTTTCTCCCCCCTACAGCCGTATCCAAAAGCAGCAAACGCAGGGATGGCGCTAACACCGATGGTGCAGGGGCTGCATCGAATGCCGCATGGCGGCGCCTCCGGCCGACGCGCAGAATCAATGCAGACCATCTTTCCGGCCCGCCCCGGGCAGCACGGGGAAACGCCACCGGTCGCATACGTACCGCAAACGCAGGTGTCCGGCCCGAGGGGCCAACAATAAGACGACCGGGAGACACGGCGATGGGCTTTTTGAGAACCTTACTGGCGCTGTCAGTGGTGCTGGACCACCTGGGCGGCGGCTATGCCGACCACCTGGTCGGCGGCCGGCTGGCGGTGCAACTGTTCTATGTGATTTCAGGCTTCCTGATTTCCTATGTGCTGACCGCGACGGACAACTACCAGGGAGCTACCGGCAAGTTCTACGCCAACCGCTTTCTGCGGCTGTTCCCCATCTACCTGGCGGTGGCCGCCCTGACGCTGATGGCCCACGTGTTGAGCGGCGGCGCGTTCTTCCGCTTCTACGACGCCCTGCCTTTTTCCGCGGAACTATTCCTGGTGCTGGCGAATCTGGTCATCCTGGGTCAGGACTGGCTGATGTTCTTCGGCATCGAACACGGCGCCCTGGCTTTCACGGGCAGCTTCGCCCACAGCGAGGTGCCCTTGTACCAGGGGCTGCTGGTGCCGCAGGCGTGGACGCTGGGCGTGGAGATGAGCTTTTACCTGGTCGCGCCCTTCGTGCTGCATTCCCCGCGGAGGCTGATCGCCCTGCTCGCGGCGTCGCTGGCGTTGCGCGCGGTGCTCGTCGCCGCCGGCATCGGCATGACGGACCCGTGGACCTACCGCTTCTTCCCGACGGAACTGGCGCTGTTCCTCGTCGGGTCGCTGTCCCATCAGGTGCTGCTGCCGCGATGCAAGGCCTGGACCCGGCGCATCCACCGGCTGCCGGAACTGGGCACCGCCGTGCTGTTCATCTATTGCCTGCTGCATTTCTCGATCGGCCTGAACCACAATGTGCGCGACGCGCTGGCGGTGCTGCTGTTCGCCTCCCTGCTGCCGCTGGCGTTCCTGTTCCAGTCGCGTCACCGGCTGGACAAGGCGATCGGGGAATTGAGCTACCCCATCTATATCTGCCATTCGCTGGTGATCATGTTCTTCAGCTGGCTGCTGAACGAAGTCGAAACACATCAGCCCATGCTCTTCGCGGGGCTGGTGGTCACGGGCTGTATCGGATTCTCGGCGCTGCTGAATGGATTGATCGCCGACCCGATGGAACGACTGCGCAGCCGTTTGCGCAGCGAACCGCCAGGACGCGGCCCGACGCAGGCGCCGGACACACGGCGGCCCGCGCAACCGGGCCAGGCGTTGGGTTCTATTCGCCGCGCGCCTTGATATAAGCGGCCAGCACCAGTTCGATCTGCCGCTTTTCCTGCGAGCTCAACCGCGAATAGGTCGCGTACGACACCGATTCGAACGGCCAGACAGGCGGCTGGGCGATATCGCCGGCATTCGCGGGTACATCGGCATAGCCCGAATTCAGCATCGCCCCCTCTCCGGTGCTGAGCCACATCGGGCTGACCCGCAATGCGCGGGTCAACTTGATGAGGGCATCGCTGGAGGGTTGCAGGCGTTGCCCGCTTTCGTAGTTGCCGATGGCGCTTTGCGACAGGTTGCTTGCGACTGCCAAGTCCTTTTGAGTCCATCCCTGAAGCATTCTTGCATTGCGCAGACGATGGCTAAACGTGTCCAATCGATCAACCTGAGACATTAATATGAATTTATTTATTTGATTAAAACATCTCAATACTGGCGCCAAATAAACGGATTGCACCCCAATTTCAGGGTTAATCCATAAATCGCAACATTCGCCTGCTTGCCCGCCTTGCCCCCGGGCCCGCTCCGGCAAAGCGCCTGCGGAAAATTCTAGAAAAAACCCATGCCTGCCATTGACTTACGATGGCGCCCCCAAGGAACCCCGTGTCGGCCGCCTGCCCACGCGCGGGCGATGCCCGCGCCGAAAAGCCGCACAAGTTTATGGGCATTCCCGCGTCAAAAATAGAAAATAATGTATCGGTAATACTTAATAATCAATTGCCGGAAAGACCGAAATGAACAGCGTTTCAATCGTTTCCAGCTGGTTTTCCCTGGACGCAAAGTTACCATCAGAAACTACAGAAACGTATCTTCACAAAAAAACACGCCCGTGTTTAAATGAAACACGGGCGTGACTTCCATGCAGGATCGGGTCATCGGCGGCCAGCGGCGACAACGCGTTGGCCACGCGCCGGACAGAATCCCGGATCCGGCCTTGGCAGGCCGCCAGCACACGGAACCTGGGCATGGGTCCAGACCTCTCGCCCACATTCCTACAACACCGCCAGACGGTCCCGTCATGGCGTGCACCTTAGAGGGGAGGTATGCCAGGACTGCCGACGCCGACGCGCTTCCCCGTCAAGCGCCGCGCCCATGCCGCGCCACCTCATTGGAAGCATCAATGAACAATACGCTGGATGTCATTTTCCTCGGACAGGACGACGCCAGGCACGCCAGGCTAGTGGACGCCCTGTCCCATCTGGGCTTCAGCGTCCGCCGCTGCTACGACCTGGTGGACGTCTATGACCGCTACTCCCGCCGGCCCAGCCCGCTGGTGGTGCTGGAGGCGCCGCTGCCCGACATCCATAACGCCGCGGTACGGCTGCGCGCGGTGGACCGGGGCCTGGGCATCGTGGCGATCGCCACATTCACGGATACCGAAAGCCGCATCCGCACCCTGCTGTGCGGCGCTGACGCCTGCCTGCCGCCCGACGTCAGCGGGCTGGAGCTTGCCGCCGTGCTGCAAGCGCTGGTGCGGCGCGCAGTGGGGCTGGACGGCATCGACGCCGCGCCGGACGCGCATACGGAAGAGCCTGTCCAGGAAACCTGGCGGCTGGCGAACAAGGGGTGGACCCTGATCAATCCCAGCGGCCGCATATTGGGCCTGACGACAGGTGAACGCGACTTCCTGTCGCGCCTGGTGACCGCGCCCGACCGCAAGGTCAGCCGCGACGCGTTCTACGCCGATGGCGCGGAAGATGCCGACAGCGGCATCACGCGCCGCCGCTTCGTGGACGTGATGATCAGCCGCCTGCGTCGCAAGGCCGCCGCCAACCAGATGACGCTGCCGATCCGCGCCGTGCACGGCTGGGGCTACATGTTCGCCGCGGACATCGCGCTGGACCTGGACTATCGGGATGCTGGGGATAACAGCCGCGTGGACGGGCTGGAAGACTGGCGCCGGGAGACGGCGGACGCAAGCGCCGCAACGTGAGGCGTGAGGCGGGCCGGGCTGCGAAGTCTGGGCTGAAAAGGCCGGGCGGCCTGCCCCGCGACGCAATGCGACAGGCGAAAAAAACGCGGCGCTGCCCCCGAGAGGTAAGACGCCGCGCTAAAACAACACGTGAACCCGGAGTCATCAGCCGGCACTGATGCCTTCTACCTGGATCACGCGATTCCAACATTCGTGCCTCATACTATTCACGCACGGTCCGACCGTGAACTTGAGCGGGGTCTCTAGTCCCCGCAAAAGCTGCAACGTGATCAACGCCTGGGGTCTACGTCCGCCCTGACTACTGGCGGGCTTATCGCCCGTATCAGCGGTTTTCCTCCTGGATAGCCGCGTGATGGAAGAAGTTTAGGACTTCGGGCCTGAATCCAGTAATTCTTTGTTGATAGCCTTCTATACCTATTAGATATAGCAGAGCGCTGTGCCCGCCCCCCTAAAATGGCGGAAAAGGACACGCCCCCCATGCCCATCACTCCCCCATCCCTGCGGCAGCGTTTGAGAAAAGTGCTGGCGTTCTTTCCGCCCAACTGGTGCCTGGCCATCCTGGTGGCGCTGGACGGATACGCCTTCATGCATCCCGTGCTGCGCGAAGTGCGCGCCCGCGAATATTCGTTCTGGCTGGCGCTGGACAACTGGCATGAGGTGATGCGCGTCGTCGGCCTGCTGGAGATTCCTCGCCTGGTGCTGGGCGTGGGCTTGCAGGTGATTGCGCTGGGCCTGATCTTGAAGGCCCGCATCGCGTGGGCGTTCTCGCTGGTGCTGCTGATCGGCATCGGCACCTTCGGCATCCTGGGCCAGGGCGGACGCGCGGGCTTGGGCATCTACACGCTGGTGCTGGTGATCGCGCTGATCGCCTATTGGCGGCGCTTCGACCGCGCCAGCGTCACCGCGGGTTCGCTGTTCGCGCTGGTCAGCGTGCTGTCGCTGCTGATCTACGCGGTATTCGGCACGCTGTACCTGGGCAGTGAATTCAATCCGCCCATCCTGGACGCGGGCACCGCGTTCTATTTCTCGATCGTGTCCATGTCGACGGTGGGCTACGGCGACATCACGCCGCACACCATCACGGCCAGGCTGTTCACCGCGTCGATTATCATTCTTGGCATCACCGTCTTCGCCACTTCCATCAGCGCGATCGCCGGCCCGGTGATCGGCGGAAATCTGAAGCGGCTGGTCAAAGGCAGGTTCTCCACCGCCATGCGTAAAAATCACATCATCATTGCAGGCGAGACTCCGCTGGCGCTGAGCGTCTACGACGGCCTGCGCCGCCGCGGCGAAGAAGTCACGGTCATCGTGCCCGCCGGCTCGCCGCAGGAATATCCTGCCGCCACCGATCTGATCGAAGGCGATCCCTCAAGCGTGGACGTCTTGCGTGCCGCCGGCGTGACGCGGGCGCGCTATGTGCTGGCGCTACGCGCCGACGACGCCGAGAACGCGTTCATCGTGCTGGCGGCCAAAGAAGCCACCGGCGACAGCGGCGCCAAGACGGTCGCGCTGGTCAACACCAGCAAGCACCTGGAGAAGATCCGGCGCGTGCAGCCGGACATGGTGTTCTCGGTGCAGTTGCTGGGCGCCGAATTGCTCACGCGCGCCATTAACGGCGAACCCATGGACAGCCAGGCCATCACGGACCTGTTCTTCGCCAAGGCCGCGACGCCGGCCAAGCCGGCCTGACCCGGCTCAGGCGCGTTGGGCGCCGGGCGGCGAGTGGCCCGCGTACCAAGGCACGAATTCCACCGAAGGCATGGGACGGGCGAACAGGTAGCCCTGGATGAACGCCACGCCGCGCGACGTCAGGTAGTCGAACTGCGCCTGTGTTTCGACACCCTCCGCCACGACCGCCAGGTTCAGCCGATGCGCCAGCGTGATGATCACGTCCAGTACCGGCGCCTCTTCGCCCGAGGGCTGGATGGCATGCACGAAGCCCTTGTCGATCTTCAGATAATCCACCGGAAACATCTGCAGATACGACAGTGAGCAATGGCCGGTGCCGAAGTCGTCGATAGCCACGCGCACGCCTTCCGCGCGCAATGCATCGATGTTGCGGCGCGCCTGCCCGTTGTCCGAGATCAGGCTGCGCTCGGTGATCTCGAGGACGATCAGGGGCTGGCGCGAGGCGATGTTCGCCCGGAAGGCCTGGATTTCCGGCACAAGCCCGGTGCTGGACAAGTGTTCAGGCGCGATGTTCACGGCGATATGGAAATCCGGCGGCGTTTGCCAGGTTTGCAGGTCGCGTTCAATCAGCCGCAGCACATGCTGCGTCAGCGGAATGATCATCTCTTCGGCTTCGGCCGCCGCAATGAAGATGTCCGGCCGCACGAACCCCACGCCGGGCCGGTTCCACCGCATCAATGCTTCGACGCCTTCGCATTGCCCCGTCTTCTGGCCATACACCGGCTGGTAGCACACCTGGAATTCGTCGGCCTTCATGGCGCGCCGCAATTGCTCTTTGAACGACAGGCGGTTCACTTGCAGGCGATACGCGGCGAACGCCAGCCCCGCCCCGATCGCGATGGCCGCGGGCAGATAGCTCATCATCAGTTGCTGCCAGGCGCTGACCACGCTTTCCCACGGCGCCATGACATTGATGGACAGCGCCACGCGGCCGTTGTTGCGCGTGACTTCCTCGTATATGAGATCCGCGGGGCCGGCCGAACCCTGCCAGGAATCGCTGCGGATAGGCGTCCCTTTCCCCACCTTCAGTTCAAGCCTGTAATCCCCCAGCGTCGCGACGGCATTCAGCAAGTCCAGCACATAGCGGCCGTCCACAGCGACCGCGCCGCTATACCCCGGTGCGCCCGGCTTGCCCAGCAGGATCGCCGGACGATCTGGCGCCAACGGCGTGCCCGCCACCGAGAACAGCCATTGATCTGGCGTGCCGTCGATCGGCCACTTGCGGAAATCCCCGATGGCGAAGTCCACGGTGCCGATCACCGACGAACAATAGATGTGGTCGCTGTTGGCCAGCACCAATGCGCGGAAGTAGGGGTTCAGCGCGCTCCAGCGTTGCAGCGAGGGCAGCACGTCGGCGCAAGGCTGGGGCGTCAGGTCCGCCACGCGGTCCAGCAGGGACCAGGCTTGCGACAGGATGTTCTCGACCTGGACGCGAACGATTTTGGCCGCGTCTTCGGCAGCATGGCGCTGTTCGCTCTTGGCATGCAGCCAGGTCCAGCCCACGCACAGCAGGACGGGAACGACCAGGGCGAATGCCACCGGCAGATAGCGCCAAGATGGCACGCGAACTGTCATTCCTGATGTCGACAAATGTGCCTCGCTGGAAATTCCGTCACGGTGCGGTGACTCCCTGAATGGATAGGACACCAAGCGCGGCGAAGCGTCAAGGAGCTAAGGCGGGCGCGACGGGCGGTGGCCGAGGTGCGCGGGCTGCCATTCTGCCTCAGGTCCGCCAACGTGGGCAGGTCACGGCTTCCCGGCCGGCTTGACACGGGTCAAGGACCACTTGGATCGGGGCGTTCACAATGAAGGGGCCGGAACTGGCCGTATCGCCCTTGGGTGGGCTATCGTTGACGTTCGCAGTTCGCTACGCCCTCCCCGGACAACTTCACGGCGGCGCCTATTCGCAAGACCTTGAGCCAGACGGCTTGAGGGCTGATTCGTTACCCCTTACCACTCTTGTAAAAGGACGGATGATGAAGAAGACTACTGCCCCCACGCCCCAAGGCATCGCCGGCGCCAACGCCGCCTACTGCCAACGGCTGGCTCAGCTTGCGCAAGAAAGCCAACAACGCTGGATGGAGCTTGGCCGCCGCCTGGCCGACGACAACGCGGCCCGATACCTGGCGACCCTCAGTCCGCTGAACCATGGCGGCGATTGGCAGGAGATCGCCCCGGCCCTGGGCGAGATCACCCGCAAGCAATGGCAATGCCAATTGGAAGCCAGCCAGGCCATCACCCACGCCGCGCTGGAAGAACAGGCGGCGCTGGCCGCCGGCCTGGGCGAAGCCATGAGCGGCTGGTTCAAAAGCGCCACCGGCGCCGGCATGACCGCTGGCGCGTCGCCCATGACGCAGATGTGGACCACGATGTCGAACCAGATGGCGGCGGCGTGCTCGGCCTTGCGCGACGCGAGCCAGCCGGGTGGGCGCCATGACGGCTAAGCGCACGGCGCTGGTCACCGGCGGCGGCGGCTTGGGGCGGGCCATCGCCCAAGCACTGTGCGACGCCGGCCATGACGTCATCGTCACCTACCACGCCAGCGAAATGGCGACGCGGGCGTGGGCCGACGAAGAAGCGGCCAACGGGCGCCGCTTCACCCTCTACCAGGTGGACGTGGCCGACTATGCCTCGTGCCAGGCATTGATGGGGCGACTGGAACGCGACGGCCAGCAGATCGACATCCTGATCAACAATGCCGGCATCACCCGCGACGCGCGCCTGCGCAAGATGAGCTTCGAGAACTGGTCGGAAGTCATGCGCAGCAATCTGGATTCGATGTTCAACATGACCCAGCCGCTGTGCGGCGGCATGGCCGACCGCGGTTGGGGCCGCATCGTGAACATCTCTTCCGTGAACGGCAGCAAGGGAGCGTTCGGGCAAACCAACTACGCGGCGTCGAAGGCCGGCATACACGGATTCACCAAATCGCTGGCGCTGGAGCTCGCCGGCAAGGGAGTCACGGTCAATACCGTATCGCCCGGCTATCTGGACACGCGGATGGTGCAGGTGGTACCCGAGGATGTCCTGAAGGAAAAGATCTTGCCGCAGATCCCGGTCGGGCGGTTGGGCCGGCCCGAGGAAGTCGCGGCCCTGGTCGCCTTCATCTGCAGCGATTCGGCAGGTTTCATGACCGGCAGCAATGTGGCCATGAACGGCGGCCAGCACATGGATTGACGTCTGGACGGCGCGTGGCGGTCACGACGGCTGCGCGCCCAGTTCCTCAAGCAGGAAATCAACGAACGCCCGCACCTTCGCCACCATGTGGCGGCGTGACGGATAGACCGCGTAGACATAGGTCTCGACAGGTTGCCAGTCGGGCAGCGCCGCTTGCAGCGCGCCGCTGTCCAGATCGTGCTGCACGTACACGCGCGGCACCAGGCTGACGCCGAACCCCGCCCGTAGCGCATCGCGCACCGCCAGGCTGGAACTGACCTTGTAGCGCCCCCTGACCGGCACGCGCTGGGTCTGCCCGGCCCGAGTGAACACCCATTCGTCCGCGTGGCCGGACAACGTGAACTGCACGCGCTCCATGGCGCGCACGGCGTCGGGCGAGGCCGGCATGCCCACGCGCTGGAAGTAGGACGGCGCCGCGCACAGGACATGGTCCAGCGTCATCAGCTTGCGGGCCACCAGGCTGGAATCTTCCAGGCGGTCGGTGCCGCGGATGGCCAGGTCGAACCCTTCTTTCACGATATCGACGCGCCGGTCTTCCAGATTCAGGTCCAGCGACACCTGCGGATAGCGTTCCAGGAACGCCGGAATGGCGGGACAGATGCGAAGCAGGCTCAGCGACATGGGCGCACTGACGCGCAACGTGCCCGAGGGCTCGCTCTGCATGGGGCCGAGTGACTGCTCGGCTTCCTGCAGGTCGTCCAGAATGCGCGCGACCTGCTCGTAATAGCGCGTGCCGGCCTCGGTCAGGCTCATGCGGCGGGTCGTGCGGTTCAGCAGGCGGGCCGCCACATGCCGTTCGAGTTCGGCGATGTTCTTGCTGACGGCGGCGGGCGACAAGCCCAGTTGGCGGGATGCCGACGCGAACCCGCCCTGCTCCACGACTTGCCTGAACACCTTCAGCGCCGTCAGATGATCCATTGATTATTCACCCATAGTGAATGATATTGCGAATGGAATGGATATTATCGTATCAGGAGGGTTCAATTAGTCTGTGGACATGGATCCGGCAACACGCAAACGCCGCCGGTGCCCCCCTCACCCACTGGACGATATCCCCATGAGCCACCCGCTGACCGACGCCATCGCCGCCCGTAATTCCGCCAACTTCTTCGACCCGGCCCGCACGCTGGAAGACGAAACGATCCACACCCTGATCTCGTGGGCCACCCGGGCGCCCACCGCCTTCAACTTGCAGAACTGGCGCTTCATCGCCGTGCGCAGCGACGCCGGCAAGCGCCGTCTGCGTGAATTGGCATGGAACCAGCCCAAGGTCACCGACGCGGCGGTGACTTTCATCGTCGTGGGCGTGCTGCCGCAAGCCGCCTGGACGGCCGATCGCCTGCAACCGTCGGTGGCGGCGGGCTTCATGCCCGCCGGCATGATCCCGTCCTGGGAAGCCGCCGCCAGCCAGCTTTACACCGGCGCGCCGCAGACGCAGCGCGACGAAGCGGTACGCAGCGCCACGTTCGGCGCATCCACCTTGATGCTGGCCGGCCAGGCGCAAGGGCTGTCGGCCAGTCCCATGACGGGCTTCGACCCGGCGGGCGTCACCAGCGCCTTCGGCTTGCAACCGGACGAGGTGCCGGTCATGCTGGTCGCCATGGGTTACGCCACGCCGGACAATTGGCCGCAGAAGCCACGCCGCCCGGTCGCCGACGTCCTTGAACTGGCCTGAGCCCACCGGGAGCGACCATCATGAGCCGCAGTTCCGATCTTCTGCTGACCGCGCTGGCGCCCGCCATCTGGGGCAGCACCTACGTCGTCACCACCTTGATGCTGCCTGCGGACTATCCGCTGACCGTCGCCATGCTGCGTGCGCTGCCCGCCGGCATCCTGCTGCTGTTGGCGGTGCGCCAGTTGCCGCACGGCATCTGGTGGTTGCGCGCCTTCATCCTGGGCGCGCTGAATTTCTCGGTGTTCTGGGCGCTGTTGTTCGTTGCCGCGTACCGCCTGCCTGGCGGCGTGGCGGCCACCTTGGGCGCGCTTCAGCCCCTGGTGGTGATCCTGCTGGCCCGCGCGCTGCTGGGCTCGCCGGTCCGCAGCCTGTCCGTCGTGGCGGCGATCAGCGGCCTGGCCGGCGTGGCGCTGCTGGTGCTGACGCCCAAGGCCGCGCTGGACCCGGTGGGCATCGCCGCCGGCCTGGTCAGCGCGGCATCCATGGCGTTAGGCACGGTGCTTAGCCGGCGCTGGCAGCCCCCCGTGTCGGCATTGACCTTCACGTCGTGGCAGTTGACCGCCGGCGGCATTCTGCTGCTGCCCGCGGCGTTGCTGGCCGAACCCGCCTTGCCGCCGCTGACGGCCCTGAATGTGACGGGACTGGCCTACCTGGGCTTGATCGGCGCCGCCTTGACCTATGTGCTGTGGTTCCGTGGCGTGGCAAGGCTGGAACCCGCGGTGGTGTCGTCGCTGGGGTTCCTCAGCCCGATATCGGCCGTGCTGTTGGGCTGGGGCGTGCTGGGCCAAAGCCTGAGCGCCGCGCAAATGGCCGGCATGGCGATCGTGGTGGCCAGCGTATGGCTGAGCCAGCGCGCGCAGCGGCTGCCATCCGCCCCGCTGGCCGCGCGGCCGGCGCCCTGACCATCAATGCGCGCCGGCCCTCGCCCTCAGCCGTCTTGCCGCATGCGGTGCATGGACACGAGGTTCTTCCGGGTTTCCCGGATGTGCGCTTCGACGAGGCTTGCTGCCAACTCGGCGTCCTGATTGCGGCAGGCCTCCAGGATGCGGCGATGGTCCGCCTGCGAGCCGTCCGCGCCAGCGGCCTGTGACATCACTTCGTGCGTGTAGCGGCTGGTGTTCAGGCCGTGTTCCTCGATCAGCCGGCGCAAGCGCGTGTTGTTCGCGGGCGCGCACAGGGCCAGATGGAAACGGCGTATGGCGTCCACCCGGCCCGGCACGGAATCCGCGTCGTCGTAGGCAAGCAGAATGGCTTCCAACGCTTCCAGATCCGCCCGCGCCATGTTCGGCACGGCGGCGCGCACCGCAAAGCCTTCCAGCGCGATCCGGATGTCCAGCAGTTCGCAGATCTGATCGATCTCCATGCCGATGACCACCGCGCCGCGGTTCAAGGGATAGGCCACCAGACCTTCCGTCTCCAATTGACGCAGCGCCTCGCGCACAGGGATGCGGCTGGCCTGGAAGCGCGCAGCCAGCGCGTCTTGCTTGAGGGGCGTGCCCGCGGGCAGGGCCCCCGTCAGAATGTCGAAACGCAGCTGGTCGCGGATCCGGTGCGGCAGGGCCTGGGCGTGACGGGGCGCGCCCTTTTTTCGGGTGATGCTCATGGCTATCGGGGTTCTCAGGGGCAAAGGCCGGCGGCCTGCTGCCAAACGTCGATGCGGGTTGATCCGACGGGCCCCCATCGTAGCCCAGCGGGCGGCCTCGGCGGGGCGCGCGTCCGGACGCAATCAGGCGCGTGGCCCGATAGCGAAATACGATGGCGACGCGCACCTGCCCCAGGCATGCCAGGACCTGCCGGCCGACGAAGACCTGGTGATGGGCATCACGCAGAAAGCGCCGCTGGGCAGCACATTCGGCGATACCGTGGCCCCCCCGCGTGGCACAGCAAGCCGTCGTGGTATCAGGGGGAAGGCCTGCCTTCCCCCGGCTAGCGGATCAGGGGACGCACCCTGCCCCTCTGTACTGCCTTTTTTGTAACTACCGTCAAAATATCAATTCTGAGCTGATAGTAATTCCCCTACGAAAATACGGATTTTTTGCGTCCTCGGCCCCCAACTGATCCGCTATTTTCTTCGTTTTCTGAATCTGTACTAATCAGAGCTGCTGTCCTAACTTCGTGTTGTAGGTTCAACACCCGCCCGCGCATGCCGTCTTGTGACGGTTGCCCGCGCCGGCAACGAAGTCAGGAAGACCGCTATGGATAGCGACGCGCTATTGCTTGCCCGAATACAGTTCGGCTTCACCATCTCTTTTCACATCGTTTTCCCCGCGATCACCATCGGGCTGGCCAGCTATCTGGCCGTGCTGGAAGGCCTGTGGCTCAAGACCCGGAAAACCGTCTATCGCGACCTTTACCATTTCTGGACCAAGATCTTCGCCGTCAACTTCGGCATGGGCGTGGTGTCCGGCCTGGTGATGGCCTATCAGTTCGGCACCAACTGGAGCTTCTTCTCCGATTTCGCCGGCAGCGTGACGGGGCCGCTGCTGGCGTATGAAGTGCTGACCGCCTTCTTCCTGGAAGCCGGGTTCCTGGGCGTGATGCTGTTCGGCTGGTCGCGCGTGGGCCCGGGCCTGCACTTCTTCTCGACCATCATGGTGGCGCTGGGCACGCTGGTGTCGGCCACCTGGATCCTGGCGTCCAACAGCTGGATGCAGACGCCTGCCGGCTACGAGATCCTGGACGGCCGCGTGGTGCCCACCGATTGGCTGGCCGTGATCTTCAACCCGTCGTTCCCCTACCGCCTGGCGCACATGGGCATCGCCGCTTTCCTGGCCACCGCGCTGATGGTGGGCGCGTCCGGCGCCTGGCACCTGCTGCGCGGCGACCGCAGCCCGGCCGTGAAGAAGATGTTCGCGATGGCGATGGGCATGCTGCTGCTGGTGGCGCCGCTGCAAGCGGTCGTGGGCGACATCCATGGCTTGAACACGTTGAAGCATCAGCCCGCGAAGATCGCCGCCATCGAAGGCCACTGGGAGAACGAGCCGGGCGCCGGCGTGCCGCTGACGCTCTTCGGCATTCCCGACATGGAACGCGAGGAAACGCGCTTTGCATTGAACGTGCCGCGCCTGGGCAGCCTGATCCTCACGCACAGCTGGGACGGCCAGTTCCCCGGATTGAAGTCGTATCCGCCCGAAGATCGCCCCAACGCGACCGTCGTGTTCTGGTCGTTCCGCGTCATGGCCGGACTGGGCATGCTGATGATCCTGCTGGCCGGCTGGGCGCTGTGGACCCGCTGGCGCGGCCGCCTGTACGAATCGCGCGCGCTGCAGCGCTTTGCGCTGTGGATGGGGCCGTCGGGCATCGTGGCGATGCTGGCCGGCTGGTATGTCACCGAGATCGGCCGCCAGCCCTGGATCGTCTACGGCGTGATGCGCACCGCGGACGCGGCCACGCCCCATGGGCTGGGCGAGCTGACGCTGACGCTGGCCTTGTTCGTGGTCGTGTACGTGCTGGTGTTCGGCGCCGGCGTGTCGTACATGCTGCGGCTGATCCGCATGGGCCCCAGCCCTGCGCCAGGCCACGCGCCGCTGTCCGGCGGCCCGGGCGAACCGCGCCAGCCGTCGCGGCCGCTGTCCGCCGCATCCACCCAGGCGGGCGCCGAGCCCGCGCAACGCACGCATTCCGGAGCTTGAGGCCATGGGCATCGATCTTGCACTGATATGGGCCGTCATCATCCTGTTCGGCGTGATGATGTATGTGGTGATGGACGGGTTCGACCTGGGCATCGGCATCCTCTTTCCGCTGATCCGCGACCGCGATGAGCGCGATGTCATGGTCAACACCGTGGCGCCGGTATGGGACGGCAACGAGACCTGGCTGGTGCTGGGCGGCGCGGGCCTGATGGCGGCGTTTCCGCTGGCCTATTCCGTCATCCTCAGCGCGCTGCACCTGCCGCTGGTCTTCATGCTGCTGGGCCTGATCTTCCGCGGCGTGGCGTTCGAATTCCGCTTCAAGGCGGACGAGCACCACCGCCCGCTGTGGGACCGGGCCTTCGTATTCGGCTCCGTGTGCGCCACCTTCTTCCAGGGCGTGACGCTGGGCGCCTACATCGAAGGCATCCCGGTGGTCGACCGCGCCTATCACGGCGGCGCATGGGATTGGATCAGCCCGTTCTCGATGTTCACGGGCCTGGCGCTGCTGGCGGGCTACGCGCTGCTGGGCTGCACCTGGCTGATCATGAAGACCGAAGGCCGGCTGCACCGCCACATGTGCGACATCGCCCGGCCGTTGACGCTGGCGCTGCTGGCCGTCATCGCGGTGCTGAGCATCTGGACGCCGCTGGCGCAGCCGCATATCGCGCAGCGCTGGTTCAGCCTGCCCAACATGTTCTGGTTCTTCCCGGTACCCCTGCTGGTGGCGGCGGCCGGCTTCGACCTGATCCGCCGCGTGCGCGGCCTGCCGTCGGCCGGCCCGTTCCTGCTGTCGCTGTGCCTGGTGTTCCTGGCCTACAGCGGCCTGGGCATCAGCATCTGGCCCGCCATCATCCCGCCTGACGTATCGATCTGGACCGCGTCTGCGCCACCGCAAAGCCAGGGCTTCGCATTGGTGGGAGCCTTGCTGATCATTCCGATTATCCTGATGTACACCGCCTGGTCATACTACGTCTTCCGCGGCAAGGTCCGCACCGGCGAGGAGTTCCACTGATGAATGCGATGAACCGCCCCGCCCCCGCGCTGCCGTCGTGGCGCAGCCGCCTGCTGTGGCTGGCGATGATCTGGGCAGCCAGCGTCGCCGCGCTGGGGATCACCGCCTACGCGCTGCGCCTGGTCATGCGCGCTGTCGGCATGTCCTCTTGATCCCTAAGAACCGTCGGCAATAGAAAGAGAAGGACCTGCCATGAAGCGTTATGAACGGCTGACAGAAGACATCACCGCCTCGATCCGGTCGGGCCTGCTGCAAGTGGGCGACCGCCTGCCGTCGGTGCGGCAGACCAGCGCCAGCCGCGGGGTCAGTCCGTCGACGGTGTTCAAGGCCTATTACCTGCTGGAAGCACGCGGCCTGATCCGCGCGCGCGACCGTTCCGGCTACTACGTGCTGCGCGACCCGCACGCGGCCCTGCCCGAACCCGACGGGTTGTCCGCCGCCAGCGCGGGCCGCCATCCCGTGGACGTCAGCGACAACGTGCTGCAAGTGCTGAACGCCACCTTGCGCCGCGACATGGTCCCCTTCGGATCGGCCTTTCCCAGCCCGTCCCTGCTGCCCTACGGGCGCTTGGCCAAGTTCATGGCGTCTACCGTGCAGCGGCTGGATCCCTGGGGCTCCATCGACGACCTCAGCCCCGGCGACGCGGCGCTGCGCCGCGCCATCGCATTGCGCTATCTGGCCGACGGCCTGTCCGTGCCCGTCGACGACATCATCATCACCAACGGCGCGCTGGACGCGCTGAACCTGAGCCTGGCCGCGGTCACGAACCCCGGCGACGCGGTGATCGTCGAATCCCCCACGTTCTACGCCGCGCTGCAATCGCTGGAACGCAATCAGCTGCATGCCATCGAAGTCGCGACGCACCCGCGCGAAGGCATCGACCTGCAGGCGCTGGAGCAGGCCATCCTGCAGCACCGCCCACGCGCCTGCTGGCTGATGACGACCTTCCAGAATCCGCTGGGAAGCCTGATGCCCGACGCCAAGAAGGAAGCGCTGGTCAAGCTGCTGACCAAACACGGCGTGGCGCTGATCGAAGACGACGTCTACGGCGAACTCTACTTCGGCGAAACGCGGCCGCGCCCGGCCAAGGCGTTCGACAAGGAAGGCATCGTGATGCATTGCTCGTCGTTCTCGAAGACGCTGGCGCCGGGCTATCGCGTGGGCTGGGTGGCGGCCGGGCGCTATACGCGCAAGATCATGCGCAACAAGCTGACCACCAGCCTGGCCACCGCCGCCCCCACGCAAGCCGCCATCGCGGCCTATCTGGAAAAAGGCGGCTTCGACCGCCACCTGCGCCAGTTCCGCCAGGCACTGGCCTTGCAGCAAGGCGAACTGCTGCAAGCCGTGGCCCGCTACTTTCCAAAAGGCACGCGCGCCACGCGTCCGTCCGGCGGCTACTTCGTATGGGTGGAACTGCCGGCGCACATCGACACGCTGAAAGTACACCGCGCCGCGCTGGACCATGGCATCAGCATCGCGCCGGGGCCGTTGTTTTCGCCATCCGGCGCATTCGGGAATTTCCTGCGGCTGAACCACGGCCATCCCTGGAGCGTGGACCTGGAACAAGGGATGGCGACATTGGGCAAGCTGCTGGGCAGCGCATGAAAAACGGGTGATTAACACCTTCAGGACATGAAATCCCGATTCTTGATACAGATCGAAACCGGGACCGCGACAGCCATCCATTAGAGTTCGAGGCCTTTCATTTCCTGTGGTGCCGCGTCGCGGCCCCTTGCCTATGACCGCCTCATATCCCCGCGTTTTTCCGCGTTATGCGTTGGGCTGCTATGCCGCCGCATTCGCCCTGCTTTACCTGTTCAGCGCCCAACTGCTGGCCACGCTGGACATCTGGCTCTTGCCGCGCAGCCTGTTGATCGAAATGCTGCGCTACCGCGCGATGTGGCTGGTGTTCTTCCTGACCTTGCCGGCCGTCGGCTATCTGCTCTGGCGCGGGTCAGACCTGCCTGCCTGGTGGCGCGCACCGGACGAACTCACGCTGGACAGCCACGCGCTGCACATCGGCCCCCGCCAGGTGGCCTATGCCGATGTGACCGCGATCCGCCACCAGCACAACCGCGACCATCTGGTGCTGACCCTGCACAACGGCGAACGCGTGCGCATCCGCCTGGCGATCTGGCATGACGCTTATGGGCTTGCCGACCAGCTTGAAGAATCGATTGGCGGCGACCTGGAGGCCGCCACGATGCGCCGGCTGCAGGCCCAGGACACCGTCGACTTCGGCCCGCTTTCCATGAACGCCTCGGGGCTGGCATACAAGGGCCAATTGATTCCATGGGCCGCCATCGACTCTATCCGCACGCAGTCCGACAGCGAAGGCATGGAGACCGACGAGACCCTCATCATCGTCGCGCGCGGCAAGACCTACAAGATCGACCGCTCCAAGATCGTCAACGAACCGGTCATGCTGGCCTGTCTGCGCCAATACCTGCCCGGCGCGTAAGGCAACGCCTTCCGGCGCCCGCCGGCCTGGCATCCCATCATCTTTTTTTCACGTAGCCCCGACATGGAAATCTACAGTTCTGCCGCCCGCCAATCCGACACGCTTGCGGATCGTCCGGTGTACTTTTCACGCAATCGCCTGATCGCCGGCGCCGTCGTGTGGACGGCCGCCACACTGGCCTTCGGCGCGCTGACCTTGAACGCGCGCGGCAACACGGGCGCAATGGCGTTCTTCGGCGCCATCACCGCCATCGCCATCTGGCTGGTCGTCAAGTGCCTGAAGCGCGCGTTCAGCCCCGCGACGCCCGTGATCACGTTCACCCGCGACGGCCTGAAACTGACGGACGGCACCATCATCCCGTGGAGCGCCATCAACGAAAACACCTACGTGAACCAGCACTACGTGGGCATCCCGACTGCCAAGCAGATCCAGTTGAAGACCTCGCTGCCGAACAGGAAACGCGTGCTGATTTCCGCGATGGCGCTGGACATCGACGGCGACGAGTACCTGGCGCTATGCGACGCCTATCAGGCGCGGTGACGTAACGCGGCGGCTACCGCGCGGCGGCGCGCGCCGCCTCGACCTCGCGCATCAAGGAGGCCGCATCGGGTCGCAGCGGCAACGCAAGCCGGCCCTGGCGGTCGATCGCACCCCACTCGCCGCCCGACATGAAGCTGTGTTCGCCGTCCTGCGTGAACGCCTTGCGGCAGCCTTCGCACACGATGGCCAGCCCGCCGCTGAAGCGGTCGACCCACTCGTAAGGCGTGGCCAGCACGCGGTCTAGCGCCGTGTCGTAATAGGCCATGCCGCCGGACCAGGGGCCGCGCGTCAGGCCGGCTTCGAAATCGTCGGCGGAGTTGTCGTAGGTCAGCACTGGTACCGACTTGCCGTCGGGCCGTACCCAATGCCAGGAACGGCGGGTGAACAACGGCGACAGGCCGTCGCCGTTGAAATCCATCGACTGCAAGATTTCTGGCCGGATCACCAGCGCGTCGTCGTTCATGCGCGCGCATTGCTGGGCGGATTCGAGCATTCCCCCGGTGCCTTTGCGGGCGTAATAGCAATCTAGGTCGAAGGCGGCGGCGTTGCCCGGAACAGCCGCCAGCAGCGAGAACAGCAAGGTCGTCAGCATGCCGGGGATCCTAGCATGCGGCGGCGCGCGGCCCGCCATGGGCCACGCCCTTACGCCCCTGGCCTCAGTTCGCCGTCGCGCCCGAGTCCTTGACGGCCTGCGCCCATGTGGCGATTTCCGACTGGATGAACTGGCCGAACGCGGCGGTGTTCACGCTGGAGGCCTGCGCGCCCTCTTCCATCAGGCGCTGCTTGACGGCGGGCGCGGCCAGCGCGCTGCTCAACGCCGCATTCAGCGTGGCCACCACGGCGTCCGGGGTGCCGGCCGGCGCGACGATGCCGTGCCACGACACCGCCTGGAAGCCGGGCAAGCCGGATTCCGCCATCGTCGGCACATCGGGCATGGCCGGCGAACGCTGGGGCGAGGTCACGGCCAACGCGCGCAAGGTGCCCGCCTTCACGTGCGGCAACACGCCGGGGATGGTGGTGAACATGAAGTCGATCTGGCCGCCGATCAGGTCGGTGATGGCCGGGCTGCCGCCCTTGTAGGGAACGTGCGTGAACTGCAGCTTGGCCGCGCTCTTGAACATCTCGCCGGCCAAATGGCCCGGCGTGCCGGCGCCCGCGGACCCCATGTTCGTCTTGTCGCCGCGCGACCGGATGAAGGCGATCAGTTCCTGCACGTTGGCCGCTTTCACGTTGGGGCCGATGACCAGCACGTTCGGCACGGTCGCCAGCAGCGTCACAGGCGTGAAGTCCTTCACCGCGTCGTAGGAGATGCGCGAGTACAGCGACGGATTGATGCCATGCGTGCTGGCGGTTGCCAGCAGCAGCATGTAGCCGTCGGGCGCGGACGACGCCACCTGCTTGGCCGCGATCGTGCCGTTGGCGCCGCCCTTGTTGTCGATGACGATGGTCTGGCCCAAGGTCTTGGCGGCTTCAGCCGCGACCGTGCGCGCCAGGATGTCGGAGGTGCCTCCGGCCGAATGCGGCACCACCACCGTGATGGGTTTGGTGGGGAAGGATTGCGCGTGCGCCGCCGGCAAGGCCGGCGCCAGACAGGCGGCCAGCGCAACGCGCGCCAGCAGTCGGGTACGGAACATGGAAGTCTCCTGGTTTGTAATCGAATGCGGCGCCTTCAAGGGACGCCGTCATGCCCGCGATCAACAGATCCGCTCAGTCGGATCCCAATTGCAGTTTGTTGGGCTGGCGCTTTTCAATGGACCACTTCAGCAACGCGGCCGAGCGGTAGATGCCGTGCGCGAACTTGCCGTAAGGCAGCGTCAGGAACAGCGCCATCACCACGCCCAGATGAATCGCCAGCAACAGCGCCATCGAGCTCCCATCGCGTCCCGCCAGCAGCGCGAGGCCCGTGGCGCTGGTCAGGAACAGCAGCAGGATGAAGCCCCGGTCCATCGGCTTTTGCGCGGCGTCGCCTTGTTGCGGATGGCGCTTGACGTTCAGCCACAGCAAGCCCGCCGGCCCGATCAGGAGGCCGATGCCGCCTGCCGTGCCCAGCAGCACCGGCGCGCTCCAGAACGGATACGGCGCCTGCTGGCCCAGCAGATAGTGATAGAGCGTGGCCACGCAGGTGGCCGCGAAGCACAGCATGAAGCCGTAGAACGTGAAGTGGTGGAATCGGCGACGCCACAAGGTGAAGGCGTCGTCCGCGTTGTTGCAGCCCTTGCCGTGCCCGCCATCCAGATAGCGCAGGCGCAACGCGTCGTGCGCCGCCTCCGCCACCGCCGCGCCGGAGGCCGCCCCCGGACTGACGTTGCGCCAGAAGCGCGTGACGCCCACGCCCAGCGCCAGCATCGAAAATCCGAACACCGCGCCGAACATCAACGCCAGCGTGTTGTGCGGGAACACGGCGTAGAAATTGCCGGCCAGGGGCTCGTGGAACAAGCCGCCCGCCAACAGCACCGCCAGCACCAGGAACAGCGCCAGGCCGCCCGCGGTGGCCAGCGACAAGGCCAGGCCGTTGCGCTTGTATAGCGTGCCCAGTGCTGCGGGCCAGGCGTAGTCGGTATAGGTCTGCATGCGGACGCGGGCCATCGACTGCGGGACGTTCACCGCGAATTCATGCGGCGGCGCGTACTGACAGGCGTGCAGACAGGCGCCGCAGTTGTGGCACAGGTTGGCCAGGTAATTCAGGTCGGCCTTGCCGAATTCCAGGCGCCGCGTCATGGCCGGGAACACGGCGCAGAAGCCTTCGCAATAGCGGCAGGCGTTGCAGATCTGCATGACGCGCGCGACTTCGGTTTCATCGGCCGTCAGAAGTTCGGCCTGGGGCTTGGCCTGCTTGCCCAGCCAGCGCACCGGCTGCTCGGCCATGGCGGGCGCGGGCTCGGCATGCTGGGTGGAAAACGACTGCGCCTCGCGGGCCAGGGCTTCAAGCTGCTTCATGTCGTCCTCTTCGCAAGGGTCTGGGCGCGCGCGGCGGCGGCGGCCTGGGTGCCGGCGATGCGGCCGAACGCGGTGCCGATGGACATGCCCACCCCCGCCGTGTAGCCCTTGCCCAGCACGTTGCCGGCCATCATTTCGCCGGCGACGAACAGGTTGTCGCTAGGCACATCGTTGAACCGGACCGCGGCGGTGTCGTCCACCTTCAGGCCCAGGTAGGTGAAGGTGATGCCCGGGCGCAGCGCATAGCCGTAATACGGCGCGGTGTCGATCGGCCGCGCCCAGTGTGTCTTGGCGGGCGTCACGCCTTCGGTGTGGCAATCGTCCAGCGCGGTATGGTCGAACGTGCCGACGCGACAGGACGCGTTGTAGTCGCGCAGGGTCGCCTCGAACGTTGCCGGGTCCAGGCCCAGCTTTACGGCCAGCTCGGGCAGGGTATCGGCCTGCACGCCCGGAAACACCGGCGGCATGAAGCGGCCGATGGCCTTGGCGTCGATGATGGAATAGGCGATCTGCCCGGGCTGCATGGCCGTCAGCCGCCCCCAGATGGCGTAGCGCTTGGGCCAGAAGTCCTCGCCTTCGTCGTAGAAGCGCACGGCGTCGCGGTTGACCACCACGCCCAGCGATACGCAGTCGATACGCGTACAGATGCCGCCGTCGTACAGGGGCGCCCGCGCGTCGATCGCCACGCAATGCGATTGGGACGGGTCGCCAATGCCGTCGGCGCCCGCATCCAGCATGAATTTCAGCAACACGCCCATGTTGAAGCGGGTGCCGCGGATCAGGAAGTTGTCGGCCGGCCATTCGCCGCGTTCGTTCTGGCCCCACGCTTCGCGCAGCCATTCCCGGTTGGATTCGAAGCCTCCCGCCGCCAGCACGCAAGCGCGCGCCTCGATGCGTTCGGCCCCGATGCGCGCGGCCTTGAAACGGCCGTCTTCGAGTTCCAGCGCATCGACCGGCGCGTTGTAGCGGATCTGCACGCCCAACGCCTCGGCGCTGCGGTAATAGGCGTTCACCAGCGCCTTGCCACCGCCCATGAAGAAGGCATTGGTGCGCGCCACATGCAGCGCGCCCGACAGCGGCGGCTGGAAGTTCACGCCGTGGCGGCGCATCCAGTCGCGACAGGTCGAGGATTCGCGGATGACGAGCCGCGCCAGATGCTCGTTGGTCAGCCCGCCCGTGACCTTCAGCAGGTCCTGCCAGTATTCCTCTTCGGGATAGGCGTCGGTCAGCACGTCCTGCGGCGCATCGTGCATGCAGCGCAAATTGCGCGTGTGCTGCGAATTGCCGCCGCGCCATTCACGCGGCGCCGCTTCCAGCAGCATCACGCTTGCGCCGGCCTCGCGCGCCATCAGGGCCGCGCACAGCGCCGCATTGCCCCCTCCCACCACCAAGACGTCCACCATGCCATCGTCCCCGAATCAAGGGACCGACTGTACCCAGCGGGCGGCGCTTGCGATATCAGGCAGGCGTCAACGGGTGTTCACGATTCGTGAAGGGCCACCACCGGCCATTTGCCGTTGCGCGCCAGCGTGCGCGACACGTCGGCCAGCACCAGGCGGGCGGCCAGCGCGGCTGGAGACAGTTCCTCGTCGGACAGGCTGGCCAGCAGATTGGGGCGGAACAGGTGCGCGTCGTCGATGCGCGCCATGTGCAGCTGGCCGGGCGCCATCCGCGCCGTGGCCGAGCTGGGCTGGATGGTGGCGGCGTTGCCCAGTTGCACCACGTCCATCAGCAACGACAGTCCGTCGACTTCGGCCACCACGCGGGGCGCCTGCCCCAATTGCTGGAACGCGTTGTTGACCAGCGCGCGCAAGCCATGGCGGCCGCTGGGCAACACCAGCGGCAGGTGTGCAATGGCCTCCAGCCGCGTCGTGCCGCCCTCGGGCACGCCCGGCATGTCGCGCCGGGCGCAGAGGTACAGCGGTTCATCCAGAAGCGGCATGAGGCTCCAGCGCCGCGCGGACTCGGCATGGAACACGATGGCCAGGTCCAGCAGGCGGCCGTTGAGCATGTCGGCCAAATGGCCCGACAGCGCCTCGACCAGATGCAGGCGGATGTCGGGGTAGCGCTCGTTCATGGCCTGCAGGAACGGCGCCCCCAGAATGGCGGCCGTGGTCGACGGCAGCCCCACGCTGACATGGCCCGCCAGCCGCGCCTGCTGGGCGGCCGTCACGGCGTCGTCGGCATGGCGCAGGGCAAGCTGGGCCTGGCGGAAGAACGCCAGCCCGGCGTCTGTCGGCACGACGCCGCTGGCGCTGCGCTGCAGCAATCGGGTCGAAAGCTCGCCTTCCAGCCGGCTGATCTGCTGGCTGAGGGCGGAGGTGACCATGCCCAGGGACATGGCCGCGCGGCCGATGCTGCCCGCCTCGACAACGCGGACGAAGTAACGCAACTGGCGGAGTTCCATGGCGGCTGCCTGGCCGCGCCGTCAGGCGGCAGGGATCGTCAGGCCCTTCGCCACTGCCGGGCGGGCGACGAAGGCTTCCAGCACGCGGGCCACGTTCTTGAACTGCGAGAATTCGACCAGGTCGCCGGCGCCGTAGAAGCCGACCAGGTTGCGCACCCACGGCAGGATGGCGATGTCGGCGATGGTGTATTCATCGCCCATGACCCAGTCGCGGCCTTGCAGGCGCTGGTCCAGCACGCCCAACAGGCGCTTGGACTCGGCCACGTAGCGGTCGCGCGGACGCTTGTCTTCGTATTCCTTGCCGGCGAACGTATGGAAGAAGCCCAACTGGCCGAACATGGGCCCGATGCCGCCCATCTGGAACATGATCCATTGCAGCGTCTCGTACCGCCCCGCCGTGTCCGCCGGGATGAACTGGCCCGTCTTGCTGGCCAGGTAGATCAGGATGGCGCCGGATTCGAACAGCGCAAGCGGTTTGCCGTCCGGGCCATTGGGATCCAGGATGGCCGGAATCTTGTTGTTCGGGCTGATCGACAGGAATTCGGGCGTGAACTGGTCCTTCGTGTCGAAACTGACGCGGTGCGGTTCGTAAGGCAAGCCCAGCTCCTCCAGCAGAATCGATACCTTCACGCCGTTGGGCGTGGGCAGCGAATACAGCTGGATACGGTCGGGGTGGGCGGCGGGCCACTTCTTGGTGATGGCAAACGAATCAAGGGAGGTCATGCGGGGGTTCTCCAGGCGGGGCGGAAACGTGCGGCGGTATTTGCGCGGTAATCCTAGCGCAATTCCCGGAAATTTCGCGAGATTCCCCGGTCACCGACCAGGCTGAACGCCGGCTGTCGGCCCTAGCCCGGACGCCGGCCGGCCAGGCGCCAAAGTGCGCCCCGAAGCACCGCTACGACCAGCGCGATCGGCAGCACCAGCCGCCACTGCGCCAGGAAGAGTTCCCGCGTCGCCTCGCCAGACGCCCAGGTGTTGCCGAAGACCTGCGGCGAGGGCGGCGCCAGGTACAAGGCCAGCAGCGCGGCGGCCAACCCCGCCCCAGCCCGCCACCCGGCCGACCGGGGCACTTTCAGCAGCCGCTCGGCCGCGATCAACGCCAGCAGGCCCGCCAACCCCGCCAGCCCCGAGTCGGCATAGAAGTCGCGGGGCTCGTACAGGTACGGCGCATCGGGAATCACCCAGCCATAGGCGTCCGTCGTCAGCAGCGAGGTCAGGCAGGCGCCGAAGAGCGCCGCGGCAGCAGCCAGCAGCAGGAAGTCGCAAACTCGGAGCAGGAAGCTAGGCATTGCGGAAAGGCGTCGTCGCACAGAAGGAGAAGATCGGCCGCAGCATGCCACAGGTGGGCGTCTGGCGCAGGCCCGGGCCACGGCATCCCGTCCCGCGTTACAGTAACCCCGCCCTCGTTCCCCGCCCCGGACGTCCATGCGCGCCCTTCGCCTGCTGCCCGCCTTGTTCCTGACCGCCGCCCTGCACGGGCCGACATCGGCCGCCTCGTTGCCGGACCAGCACTACGGGCCGGACGCTGCCCAGGCCGCCGACGTCTATCTGCCCGCCGGCGCGCCGGACGCTGCCCCCATCCTCGTCGTCGTCCATGGGGGATCGTGGAAGAACGGCGACAAGGCGGCGCCCGAAGTCGTCCAGAACAAGCTGGCCTATTGGCTGCCCAAGGGCTTTGTGGTCGTGTCGGTCAACACGCGGCTGCTGCCGCAGGCGCGCCCCGAAGCCCAGGCCGAGGACCTGGGTCGCGCATTGGCCTGGATCCGCCAGCGCGCCGGGCAATGGCATGCCGACCCGGACCGCCTCGTCGTCATGGGGCATTCCTCGGGCGGCCACCTGCTGGCGCTGCTGGCCGCCGACGAATCCATGCGGCAGCGCACCGGCGCGCAAGCCTGGCTGGCCAGCGTGATCCTGGACGGCGCAGGCTTCGACCTGCTGGACGTCATGCCCCGCCCGCACGCCCCCTTCTACGACGAGGCCTTCGGCGCCGCCCCCGAGCAATGGGCGGCGGCGTCGCCCGCCGCGCAACTGCGCGGCCCGCAACCGCCGGCGCTATTCGTGTGTTCGACGCTGCGGCCCGACCCGTGCCGCCGATCGCAGCGCTATGCCGACCAGCTGAAAGCGCAAGGCGGCCAGGCGGAACTCGTAGGCGTTGCGCGCAACCACGCGCAGATCAATGCCGACGTGGGCGCGGACAACGACGAGACCCGCGCGATCAGCGCATTCATCGATGCGCGGCTTGGGCGCTAGCGGGGCAAGCGCGCCGCCCCCTACCGCAAGTCCTCGGGGTTGATGGACGCGTCGCGCACGTACATGTCGTTGGGGTCCGGCGTAAGCGACGCCTCGATGTCGGCGGGAAACGCCGGAATTCGGCTGGTCCGCATCACCGCCCACCGCATGAGTGTGTGCAGATAGTTGAACGGGATCATCGTGACGTACATCAGCCCCGGGCTTTGCGCGTCGTTGGCGAAGACCCGTTCCTTGCTGAAGGCGAAGCTCTCCCGCCGGCCGTCTACCGGCATGCAGAATTTGACCTCCTGGATGACGGCCTGGGGCCCTTCCTCCATGTACCGGCGTAGAAACTCCCAATGGGAGCAGGCGTTCTCCTCGCGGCTGGTCGCGATGCAGAAGGCGAAGGTCTCGCGGACGGTCTGGCCGTCATCGTCCAGGATCAGCCCGCGGATGTCCCAGTTGAACGAACCGAACAGCCCCTTGCCTCTGCCCAGGGTGAAATAGATCTTGTCCCAGGGCGCCGACAACACCGTGCCGTCCAGGCGGAACACGTGCACCTGGCGGTGCTTGCGGTCCAGCATGATGGGATAGTGCGTCCAGCGGAACAGTTCCTTGCCGGCCAGCCACGCCCCGAACGCGCCCAGGGCAACAAACATGGCGATGCAGACATAGACGGCTTCCCACAAGCCGTTCTCGTCGGGAAGCCCGCCGAACGCGAGCAGCCAGGAGAAATAGGCCACGCCCCAGATCGCGAAGGCGACGGGGATGGCGCCCATCAGCGCCACGAAGCCGCGCCAGCCGTACCAGCGGTCCACCGACACCAGGAGTTGCGAATCCATCTTGACCACGCACAGCTGGGCCAGCAACGGCACGTCCAGGCGCTTCTTCTGCGACAGCCGGTGTTGCCGCTCGGCATCCGACAGCGGCCGGTTGTTCTGAAACTTCGGGATCAACCCCGTGAAATCCATCAATCCCCTCCCAGGGCCAGGCGCAGATTGTTCATTTCGTCTTGCAACCCATAGTAGTAGTCCGTGCCCGACTGCCCCTGGAACTTGCCCCACAGGCAACGCTTGAGCCACTCCTTGATCTTGTCGTCCTTAAAATACTCGATCAGGATGGCGACGATGATCAGGGCCACCGCGAAGATGATGCCGAAGACCGTGGACGCCATGGCAAACGCGGCGATCAGCGCCAGGCTGAAGATGCCCGACGCGATGTACAGACCGCCCATCAGGCCATTGCGCTCGACGTTGATCTGCTGCGCGCCGCTCTTGAAATCGAAAATGGCCATGATGACGCCCGTGACGACGCCGATCCGCCCGCCCCAGCGCGCCAACAGCGTGCCGGTGGCTTCCAGCCCGATGCCCGCGCCCAGCCGCATGCCGGCCGCGCCCTGCGCCTTCAGCGCCACGCCCAGCACCTCGGCGAACGAGCCTCCCGCCCCCGCGATGCCCACGACGAACTTCCAGCTGGCGTCCTTGCGCTCGTGCAGCATCGCCGTGTCCAGGTCGCTCCACAGCTTGTAGAGCGTCACCGCCTGGAACAGGCAGCTGACCGCGCCCACCCGAACGTCGGTGTTGATGACGGTCCGCCAACGGGACATTTCCCGCGCTTCGTATTCCTCGATGGTCATAGTGGACTGAGCCAGGCGACGCGCCTGCTCATTCCCATTCAGGTCGGTCGGCACGCTGGACGCCGCCTCTCGGTCCACCACCATAAACCACTGCTTCTTGTCCGTCCCTTCCAACTGCTCGCCCTTGATCTCCAGGCGCCGCAGTTCGTCCGAGACGGCCCGCTCCATCTGGCGCACGTTGACCTGCGAACCATGCTGGCGCAGGACCTCGCGGATCAGCGCGGCGCGAAACGCCTTCTTGCTGCCCACCACATCGACGATCACAACGGGTTTTTCGGTCACCAAGCCCAGCAGCACCGCGATCTTGCGCGCGATCCGATGGTCGACACCCAAGCGCAACAGGCCCACGATGGGGCCCATCAATTGCTCCATCAGCCGCGCCGACTTGTCCAGGCGCCCCTTGCTCAGCGACTGCAGCGCGGTCTTGTAGGTCTCGTGCAGATTGCCCCAGGGGATCGCCTTCCAGTCGACGATGGCGTCATGCGCCTCCACCACCTTTTCAGCGATCAGGTCCTGGTTGTGGACCATGGCGCGCAACAGCAGGTTGCTGGTGTCCGTCGGTTCGCCCTGCAACCACCGCGTATACAGGTCGAAGCAGGCCTTCTTGTCCTGGGTGCCGTCCACGCATAGCGAGAACACCGTCTGGAAAACCTCGCCGCTGTCCACGTTCTTGACGTCGTAATTGCAGCCGAACGACGAAATGGTGTGGTCGCAAGTCATCCAGGCGACGTGTGCCTTCGCCAGCGGCACGATGACTTCCGCGTCGAACTTCCCCAGCCGGCCGTCAAAGTCCTTTTGCCAATCGGCGCGCGCCTTCTCGTCGTAGGCGTCCAAGTAGTCCTTCCATTCGTTCCATTTGACCGTCCAGCGCTCTTGCTCCGTCGGATACCGGTAGCGGTCGGCTTCCGCCTCGCGCTGCTCGCGATGGCCGTCGATCAATGCGTCGGCCAGGATCTGGCCCAGGGCCGAGCCTCCGCCGCCCGTCCCCATCATGTTCGGGGTGGTCGTTCCGTACACGGACTGGTTGGTCGCATCGGTGGCGCGCTGGTTGAGGAACCGCGTCTCGGCGGTCTGCATGACGATCTCGCGCAGCGACTCGATGGACTTGGATACCGTCAGTTGACGGATGTCTTCGCGGTTCGAGACGAACTCGTCAAAGCGGTAGCGCATCAGGCGCGCCACGTCCTGCAGCACGCCGGTGCCGTCGGGCAGAGCCAGCATCAGCCCGTTGCCGGGCGAAAACGCTTCCGCCGCGTCTTCGATCATGCCGCCCATCCAGCCCTTGACGTCCATGTAGCCGACCGTGCTCCATCCCAGCACCCGGGTCTTCTCGCTATGGGTAAGGTTCTGCTTGCGATGCACCACATAGTCCGCCGCCGTATCCTTCAGCGTATTGATGCGCTTGGCGTTCGGATGCTGCTTGCTGCTCAGCCACGCCTGCACGTCGAACTTGAACATGTGCCGCTCGCGCATCTGCGCGCCGGCCCTGCCCTTGTGCGCCTTGCAGGTGTCCTTCGTCCACTGCACGTCCGAAAACGCCAACCACACGAACGTGGCCCGGCGCGCGTTCGGGATGGTCAGCAGCGACGCCCGCGCCTCGTGGTCCATCGTGCAGGTGAAAGCGCGGTCGCAGGCTTCGACCGGCTTGTCCAGGTCGAAGTTGTACAGCGTGGCGTTCTCGTTGACGTAATACCCCTTCAACTCCCGTTGTGCTTCGTCGTACACGTACAGGTAGCCCGTGCGCAACAGGCGCACCCCGTAACGCGCGCCTTGTCCCAACGGCTTGTCCACGAGTTCGATGCCTTCGAATTCGCCCGTCAGCGGCGCGAACATGTCGTCGGCCGGCAGCACCGCGTAACGCAGCGGCATGATGGGCAGGCCGACGCGATGGAAGGGGCAGTCTTCCTCGCAATTCAACGAGGACCGCTTCTTGCCGCAATTCTTGGGATCATCGGCCATGCTGCTCTCCAGTTCGGCTCATATCGGTGTGAATCCGCGACCAATCTTCGTCGTCCAGCGCTTGCGTGGCGGCGACATAGGGATGGTCGTCTTGGTCGTCCATTGCGCGCAGGCACGCCTGCACCTGATCGTGGCGGTAGAAGTCGGCATGCACCGCCAAGGCGTGGCGCGCAAACGCCTTGCGGTCGGGCAGCGTCCGCAGGCCCAGATCCCGCGCGGTGCGGAAATGGCCGATGACAGCGCGGCCCAGCCGGATGCGTCCGTCGATGTCCAGCCCTTCCAACCCGGCCAGGACTTCATTCATCGGTTGCACGTGGACCAGCGCGAACGATTGTTCGGGCGTAAGCGCCAGATGCGGCGCCGCCTCCGCTGCGGGGCGTTCGACCGTATGCCAAGCCTGGTGCAGGCACACATGGAAGGCTTGCACGGGGCCGAACAGCCAGGCTAATTGGGCAGGCGCCAGCATCCACGGCAATTGCACCAGCACGCGCGGATCGAAGAAGCGGAAGAAGCACGGGCCGGTCCCCGCCATGTCGATCACCAGCCGGGACCGCAGATGCCTCGCCACCCGCTCCGGCCGGTCGGAACGCAGCAGCGCCGCCAGCCAGGGGGCCTCGCCCGCCTGCACCTGCTGGTTCAAACTGGCCAGCACCGCCACGGCCTGCCCGGCGTCCAGGCCGGCCAAATCCGCCAGCCGGGGCATCAGGGCCGGCATGCCGGCCAACGCCGGCGGCACGATGGGCTCGGGGTCGATGAAATCGGGCATGCCCCGTGCCTGGTCATCCTGCACCAGGCCCAGGTGAAACGCCTTCAGGATTCGATAGTCCAGCATGGCGCGCCTAACCCAGCGGCACCAAGGCGCCGCCCTGTTGGGCCGCGCCGCGCACCCGGGCTTCGCACAGCGGCGAACCGTCGTTGAACGCCAGCCTGGCGTCGCTGGTCTGCGGTCCGACCCAGTTATGCACGCCCGCCTTCAGTTCCACCTTGCCCGGCGCGTGCAGCTGGATGCCGCCGCCTTCAATGCGCAGATAGGCGCCGCCCGCCGTGGCCAGCACGCGTTTGGCGGCTTGGACGGTCACGTTGGCGTCCGCCGACGCGACCGTCACGGCCTTCTCGGCCGTCAGCGTCATCTTGGCCTCCTGGCTGTGCACCCGCAACTTGCCGCCTGCCGCGTGCAGGCGCAGTCCGCTTTCCTTGACGGGCCGACCGCCGGAGGCCGCAAGCCCCATGGTGTACAGCACTGCGCCCGCGGCCACGCCCATCGCCAGGTTGGCGCTGCTGGCCCAGTTCACATCCGGCGCCACTTGGGCGAATGTCTTGCCCGCCACCAGGAAGGCGTCGGCCGGCGTGTACTGGCCAATGCCGCTGGGCGCGCTGACCTGGATATGCGGTTCGCCATAGGCCGCCACCGCCACGCCGGCCGTATTCGGGTCGTCCTGCGTCGCCTCCACCACCGCCAGGATGCTGGCCAGCGCGGCTTGCGCAGGCAGCGTCTGCGGGTCGCCTTCCAGAACCGCCTTTTGCCTGACCGCGGTGTCGGCCAGCTCCTTGGCGGCCGTCATCGCGCCCTTGACCTGTTTGGCGGCTTCGGCGCTGTCCAGCAGCGCGCCGTCGGCGTTTTCGCGCAGGTCGGCGCTGATCAGCAGGCCCGAACCGCCACGCACCGCCACGGCTTCCTTGGTGGAAAGTTCCGCGCCATAGCCCAGGTCTTCCAGCCGCTCGTTGTCGCGTTGCTGCTTGATATGGCCCAGGTTCAAGCGGCTGTCCGCCTGCGTCGTGGAGGCGGTCAACCGCGACTGCCCCGGCGTATCGTCCTGGACCAGCTGGTTGTATCCGCCCGTGCCCGTGCCGCTGTCGGACAACGCCTGCGTCTTGAACCCGGACATCACCACGTTGTGCGCGTGGCCGTCCTGGCCGCCGGCGAACCAGGCGGGCGCATTGCCGGTCGCGTTGGCGCCGCCCGCCTGCACTTGATTGTGCGACGCGTCTTCGGCGCCCTCGCCGTTGTACAGCGCCCCCACCACGACGGGTCGGTCGATATCGCCGTGCAGGAACTCCACCAGCACCTCCTGCCCCACTCTAGGCACGAAATGGCCGCCCCAATCGCCGCCGGCCACCGGTTCCGCGACGCGGACCCAGGTGCCCAGCTCATCCTTGGCGGGCGCGTTCTCGTCGCCTGAAGGGTGCGCCAGGCGGCTGCTGGAGGCTTTGCCCCGCTGCCAGTGGAATTGCACTTTGATGCGATGGTCGCGGTCCGTCAGCACAGGCGCTTCGGCCCCCACCACCAGCGCCGTCTGCGCGCCGAACACCGTGGGGCGCGGATGCACGCGCGCGCCGTGGCCGTCCACCGTCGTGGGGCGGAACTCGGTGTCGACGCCGATGCAGGTGAAGCGGTTGCGGTAGAAATCCTCGTCCGCCTCCGGGGCCCCCGCTTCGCCGACGGCTCGTCCCAGATCGGCGTCGAAGTTGTTGCGCGCCTGATGTGTCATGGCGATCACGACATACGCGCGCTGCCCGTCCTGCTGATAGTGGCCTGTCAGCTCGAAACGCTGCCCGGGCGCCAGCGTGCGCACGGTGCCCGCGCCTTCCACGCAGTCTTGGCGCGCCCGCAGCGCGGCCAAGGCGTTGTGCGCCAGCCGCTCGCCCTGCGCGCTGTCCTCGTAGGCGTATTGCCCCGGATAGTCGCAGTGCACCAGCTCCCTGTCGTTGGCCAGGTTGCCGGCGGCCGCCTGCGCGGACACGGGACGCGCCTGGGCGCCACGGTAGTCCCAACTGGCCAGCCGCACGCCGTTGGTCTGCCAGCGCTGGCGCCGGCTCCATTGCTGGATGCTGTCTTCGGTTTCCGTCACGTCCGCCCGCGCGAAACGCACGCTGGCCTGCGGCCCGGGCTTGAAGGCGCCGTTGTGGTCCGCGATGACCAGGGTGTGGCCGTCGTCCTTGTGCTCCACCCAGTAGAACAGCCCCTCTTCCGCCAGCAGCCGGTCCACGAAGGCGTAGTCGGTTTCGCGATACTGGACTGTCAGGCTGCGCTTGGCGTAGCTGGCCCGGTCCCGCAGTTCCCAGCGCCATTGCGGCGCCAGCACGCCGCTGTCCTTGTAGTCGGCGAAGATGCTCTCGACGATATCGAACACCGTGCGGTCCTGGTACGCGAAGCTGTCGTGCCGCTGGCGCAGGAAGGCCAGCCACGGCTCCACGGTCAAGCCATACCTTGCCATGCCGCCGTTGGCGCCTTGATACGCCGCGCCCGTCACATGGCCGTGCCACAGCCGGGGCTGCCCGCGCTCCAGCGCCGTTTGCAGCCGCAGCGTCACCGGTTGGCCCAACAGGGCCTTCAACGGGATATGCGCGTCTTCGGACAAGGCGGTCAGGTCCAGGCGGAACCCGCCGCCCGACAGGCTTTCCACCCCTGTCAGCGTTTCAGCCACCAGTTTGTTCGCGCCCAGCGGCGTGCTCAGGTCAAGCAGCCGGTTGGCCTGATCGGTACCGGCGGCGGGCAAGCGGGAGAGGGACACGGAATCGGGAGGCATGGCGTGGGGTTCCGGAGTCAGGTCAGGCGGTAGCGGAAATCGCCGTTCTTGCCCGCCGTTACGCGGATGCGCGCGATCGCCTCGCCCTGCGCCATGCGGCCCAGGACCTGCTCGGCGATCTGCGGCAGCAGCGTGCCGTTGAGGATGTGGTCGACGTTGCGCGCGCCCGTGTCGACTTCAGTGCAGCGCGCCAGCACGGCCTCGATCAGCGCGTCGTCCCAGTCGAATACGGCGCGGTGGTTGGCCTGCACGCGCGCGGCGATGCGGCCCAGTTTCAAGCCGATGATGCGCGCCAGCGCGTCGTCGTCGACGGGGTAGTAGGCCACGGTTTTCATGCGGCCCAGGAATGCGGGCTTGAAGGCCTTGTACAGCTGCGGCGCCAGCAGGGCTTCCAAGCCTTCCGCATCGGGCCGTTCCTCGGCGCTCTTGTTCAGGCAAGCCTGCATGATCGCCGACGAACCCACGTTGGACGTCAGGATGATGAGCGTGTTGCGAAAGTCGATCTCGCGGCCTTCGGCGTCATCCATCACGCCCTTGTCGAACACCTGGAAGAACAACTCCAGCACGTCGGGATGCGCCTTCTCGATCTCGTCCAGCAAGACCACGCTGTAGGGCTGCCGGCGCACGGCTTCCGTCAGCACGCCGCCTTCGCCATACCCCACGTAGCCCGGCGGCGATCCCTTCAGGCCCGACACGCTGTGCGCCTCCTGGTATTCGCTCATGTTGATGGTGACCAGCTTGCGCTCGCCGCCATACAGCACGTCGGCCACGGCCAGCGCGGTTTCGGTCTTCCCAACGCCCGACGGCCCGACGAAGAGGAACACGCCCTTGGGCTTGTTCGGATCTTCCAACCCGGCTCGCGCCGTCCGCACGCGCTGCGCGATCGCGTGCAGCGCGTGGTCCTGCCCGATCACGCGTTCCGCCAGCAACGGCTGCAGTTCCAGCACGGTGCGAATCTCGTCATTCACCATGCGGCCCAGCGGAATGCCGGTCCAGGCCGAAACGATCTCGGCAATGACCTGGGCGTCGACAAAAGCGGGCACCAGCGGCGCGTCGCCTTGCAAGACGCGCAGTTGCTGCTGCAGCTCGGCCAGTTGCGCCTGGCCGGGCGACGGTTCCGTCGCCTTGGCCGGACGGCGTTTGGCCGCAGGCTCGGGCGTCGCCGGCACGCCAGCGGCTTCCAGTTCTTCGCGCAGCGCATGGATCTGGCGCACCAGCTCGCTCTCTTGCGCCAGCCGCGCCTCGGCGTCGGCCAGCCCCTGGCGCACGGCCGCCATTTCCTCGTCCAGTTCGCGCAGGCGCGCAGCGGGGCTTGCGCCCGCAGCCGCCTCGCGTTGCAGCGCCGCGCGCTCGGTATCCAGCCGCGCCAGGCGATGGCGCGCATCGTCGATCAGCGCCGGCGTGGCGCTGCGGCCCAACGCCACCCTGGCGCACGCCGTGTCCAGCACGCTGACGGCCTTGTCGGGCAGCTGCCGGCCGCTGATGTAGCGGTGCGACAGGCGCGCCGCGGCCACGATCGCCTCGTCCAGCACGCGCACGCCGAAGTGGCTTTCCATCAGCGGCGCCATGCCGCGCAGCATGCTGGCGGCCAACGCTTCGCTGGGCTCTTCCACCTTGACGACCTGGAAGCGGCGGGCCAGCGCCGCGTCCTTTTCGAAGTACTTCTTGTATTCGCTCCACGTGGTGGCGGCGATGGTGCGCAATTCGCCGCGCGCCAACGCCGGCTTGAGCAGATTGGCGGCATCGTTCTGGCCCGCCTGCCCACCCGCGCCGATCATCGTGTGCGCTTCGTCGATGAACAGGATCACAGGTGCCGGGCTTTGCTTGACCTCGTCGATCACGTGCTTCAGGCGGTTCTCGAATTCGCCTTTGACGCTGGCGCCGGCCTGCAGCAGGCCCAGGTCCAGCGTGCGCAAGGCCACGCCCGCAAGCGCAGGCGGCACATCGCCCGCCACGATGCGCAGCGCCAACCCTTCGACCACCGCCGTCTTGCCCACGCCGGCCTCGCCGGTCAGGATGGGGTTGTTCTGGCGGCGCCGCGTCAGGATATCGATCATCTGGCGGATTTCGGCGTCGCGCCCGATCACGGGGTCGATCTTGCCTTCGCGCGCACGCTCCGTCAGATTGGCCGTGTACTGATCCAGCGCCGGCGTCTTGGACAGCGCGGCCGCGGGCGCGGCGGCATCCTGGCCGGCGGCGGCATCGGCGCCATCGCCCAACGCGACGGACTGGCCCGCCTCTTCCGAGCCCGCCGTCAACGCGGCGAAGTCGTGCTTCAGCGCATCCAGCCGGAACGACTCAAACAAGCGCGATCCGCGCCGCGCCAGCGCCGCCAGGTCGGGCTCGGTCAACAGCGCCAGCAGCAGATGGCCCGAGCGGATACGCGTCGTCTGCGTATCCAGCGACGCGATCAGCCACGCGTGTTCGAACAGCCGCGGCAAGTGCGGCGAGAACACCGGCGTCCGGGTATTGCCGTTCTTGAAGCCGCGGATCTCGGCGTTCAAGTCGGCCTCCAGCACCGAGGCCTCAATGCCGCTGCGCCGCGCCACCATGCTGAAGTCGCTGGCGGGCCGTTCAAGCAAGGCCAGGAAAAGGTGTTCAAGGTCCACTTCGTAGTGCCCCTGCGCCATGCACAGGCTGGCGGCGCGTTCGGCGGCCTGGCGGCAGGTCTGGTTCAGCTTCGCGATCAGGGTTTTCAGCGGGGTGGCCATGTTCTCGTTCGTCTTGTTCTCAATGAATGGTGTGCAATTCGTAGCTGGCGTCGTCGCGGTCGGCGTCGACCGGGGCGGTGCACAGGAAGGAATTCCAGCCCAGCCGGGCGCCGTCCCCGTCCCCGCCCAGCACGCTGCCGGCGACATCCGTCCGGGCCATGATCAGCCGCACTTCGTATTCGAAGCTCATGCCGCCGAACATCGTCAGCAGCTTTTCCAATGCTTGCGCGCGGGCGCCGCCCGGCAGGAAATCCGCGAACGCGGTCCGCGACAAGGGGCCGATCCACAGGCGGATGCGCAAGTCGCGCTGCCAAATGCGGTCGCCGGCCATCGCGGACACGCCCAGTACCGCGCCGGGCATGCCCAGCTGCGTGCGGTTCTCGGGCGGCACGTGGTACCAGCGCCCCACGAACTGTTCGACCCGCATGTCCACCTGGAAGTAGTCGCACAGCACCTGCTGCAGGAAAGCCGCGGACACCGGACGTTGCCGCGCGGCGGCGGCATAGTGCGCCAGCGATTCATCGAACACCTGCCCCTCGCCCTGGTGCAGGCGGTCGCGCAGCGCGGGATGGCCGATGCCGCCCAGCGCCAACAGCAGCGGCAGATAGTGGTGGTCCTGCTCGGTCTCGTGGCGCATCGGCATGCGGTACTTCTTCCATGCCGCGTAGAACAGCGCCGCTGCGCGGTTCGAGAAAATGTCGAAAAAGGCGCGCGCGCCACGATCGCGCGTGGCGCTCTCGCGGTGACTCAGGATCTCGGAGTAATGCAGCGGCAGCGCGCCTTGCGCGCCCAGCAGGCCGAAGAAGGCAGGCTCGATCTCCACGCGCCCCAATTTGCCGGACGCAAGCGCCGCCAGGCGCGACTCGGTATCGGCCAACGGCAGGCCGTCCTTGTCGTAGGCCGTCAGCGACGCGATCTCGCTGGCCGGAAAGCCCAGCGACGACGAGTTCAGGAAGCGCAGGTGCGCGGGCACCGCGTTCTTCGCCCGCGTGCCCTCCTGACGGGCGAACCACAACTCCAGCACCCGGACGGCCTGGAAGAACTTGAAACGCTGCGGCTCGGCCAGCAGCGATTCGATTACGCTAGGATCGCGTCGCCGTTGCATGGGGGGCACCGTAAGATTTCTTCCGCGCTTCTGCGCGACAAAACGACCAGCTGCACGAAGCTGTTGGCGTGCACATAAAGGCCGAAGAAGCGGTTGATCACCGCCACGAAGGCATGCAGGCTGGTACCGACGAAGTTGTCTTCATTGATCGTCAGCCGGATTTCGATGCCGCGCACGAAGGTCGCGAACGGCTCGCCCGGCATCCAGTGCGTGGCAGGCTTGTAGTCCAGCCCCACCAGGCCTTCGATCTGGCGCGCGGCCACCGCCGCGTGCGACAAGTCGTACAGGCGCAGCGTTTCCTTCAAGGCGGGCAGGCCGCTTTGCACCAGCGACAGGTGGTTCAGCGCCAGATGCGAAATCAAGCGCCAATGCGCGGCGCGGCCCTGCTGGAAGCGATGGGTGTGGGTCGGCCGGCGCAGCATGCGGATTTCGCGGGCGACGGATCCCCCTTCCAGGAACAGGTCCCCGCCCGACTGGCCCACGGCCAGATGCGCGGGCAGGTCCCGGTTGGTGCAGGTCAGGTCAAGGCTCAGGGTTTCGGTCTGCGGCACCGAGGGATCGAAATCGATGTCGACGATGGACATCTCCATCTCGTAGCCGGGGCTGCGCTCCGCCACCATCGCGTCGCGTCGCGCCGTCCAGTAGTGGCTTGCGCGATCCGGCGTTTCGCCATGATGCAGGGAATAGAACGGACGGAACTCCACCACCGAATCGCCTTGCGCGTTCTGCCGTACCTGCCGGACGCGGTCGATCGAATAGACCTCGTAGCCATAGGCGCGCCGGGCGTCCGCCACCACCGGATAGGACGCCGCCGCGTGGGTCACGCGGATGGGGTCGGCGCGTTGCGAAAACAGGTTGACCACCGGCGTGCAGCCCAACCGGAAATGGTCGGGCGACGCCGATTCCAGCAAGCGCGCCGTATTGGAATCGGCGCGCAGTCCCTTGACGGGCAGGTGCAGGGTGAATTCTCGCGCCGTGCCCACCGCGCGACGCAATGCGGCCAGATCGATGTCCACGAAGTTGAACTTCTCGGAGAAGACGAAGTATTCGGCCAACAGCCGGTAGGCGGGATGCGAACTGGCTGGAAAATCGATCAGCGCGTCGGTCTCCGCCAGCCCCACTTGCGCCAGCGGCACCGTGTCCAGGCGCTGCCAGCGGCCCGGCTGCGTTTCGACGTAGGCGGCCGCCGTGCGCAGGAACAGGCAATCCCGCAACGCGGCGACGAACGACGGCTCGCCGTGCAGATAAACGCGCAGCGTATCCACGGCCAGGTTCGAGAAATTCTGCGTCTCGGCCAGGCACGCCAGCGTCAACGACAACCGCCCCGTCACGCCAGGCGGCAGCGACGTCGACGAGGGCGCGTTGGCGGTGGACGCGAAGCTGGCGCGGCGGATGGCCACAGGCGCCAGCGTCACGTCGTAGGCCGTGCGGAAGCGGCAGGCCACGCCGCGCACGGGATAGGACTTCAGCTCGGTCCCGCGCGGCATCCGCACGGGCGCCGTCAGTTGCGCCGCCACGCCGCCCATGTCGAACTGCGCCACCGAGCACGACGGGAACGGGCGCAGATAGTGCGGGTACATCACCTCGAACAGCGCTTCCGTGAACTCCGGATAGTCGTCGTCCAGCTTCTTGTTGATGCGCGCGCCCAGCAGGGCGAACGACTCGATCATCCGCTCCACGTGCGGGTCTTCGCACGTTTCGCCGGACAGGCCGAGTCGCGCCGCGATCTTGGGATAGCGTTGCGCGAAATCGCGCGACGACCCGCGCAGGAAACCCAGCTCGCGTTCGTAATAGGGCAGCAGTTCTTCCATCTTTCCCTTCCTCGCCGGCGGCGTGCCGCCTGCGCCCGCGTGCGTTGTTTTTTATCAGGCGACCGCTGCGGCCTTGGCCCAACCCTTGCTGACGGAATACTGCAAGGTGGACGGCTGCAACGTCGCGTCGAACGTCACCGGCTCGTGCGCCGGCCCGGCGTCCAGCATGGCGGTGATCGCGAAATACAGGACCGATGTCGCGCGGCTGTCCACCTGCAGCACCACCCTCACATGCGTCAGCCGCGGTTCATGGCGTGCGATCGCCTGCTCCAGCGACCGGCAGATGAACTCGCGGTCGTAGTGGCTGGCCAGGCTCAGCCCCGAGAAATCCGACAGCCCATAGGTCAGGATCGACCGCTGGCAATGGGGGTAGCGCTTCAGCGATTCTTCCGTGAAAACCATGCGCGTGTTCAGCAGGGCCTCGATGTCGCGCGCGACCGTTTCCTTGATTTCTTCCACCGACAACCGCCGCAGGGCATGCGGAGATTGCCCGTCGCCGTCGAACAGCTTGTCGAACAGGCTGGGTTCGAATCCTTTCATCACGGACCTCCGTTCAGCACCTGCCGCGCGCCCGCAAAGGGGCGCGGCACGTGCTGCCTACGCGGTCGCGTTCAGACCGAATACGTCTTGTCGTTCTTGGTCAGGCTCCAGGCGCCCTGCGCATTGCCGCCCTGGTTGCCGCCCACCTTCTGCTGCGTGTACTTCCACTGCACGGCGGCGTACTTCAGCGAGAACGATTCGTGCGGCAGGCCTTCGCTGACGACTTCCGGCGCCACGCGCGAAATGATCACGTACTTGAGCTTGATCTCCAGGTACTTGACGCGGTTGCCTTCCCCGTCGGCGCGCAGGAAATCGATGGTCACTTCGTCGAAAGTCGTGCCGCCCGAGGCATGCTGATACAGCAGCGGGCTGACGACATCCAGATCCTTGGTGAAGACCATTTCGCCGTGCTCGGTGCGCTCGGCGGTGTGGCCGCCCGAGGTCGAGGCCGTGGCCGAACGCGGCTGGATGATCTCGTGGCGCCACGAACCGACTTCGATCCAGTCAGGGTGGTCCTTGTCCTGGGACTCGCCCTTCAGCGCAGGATTGCCAAATTTGACGTAAATGTCCTTCATTCATAGCCTCTCAAGTTGAAAAACCGCTTATCGGACGGGCATCAGGATTTCTGGGCCTGGGCGGGAAGCTCCGCGACCAGACGCAACGAAATCGAAAGCTCGTCGAGCTGAAAGTGGGGCCGCAAAAACGCCACGGCCCGGAACACGCCGGGGCGACCCGGCACTTCGGCGACTTGCACCGAGGCTTCCCGCAACGGGAATTGCGCTTTCTGTTCCTGGCTGGCGTTGTCGTCCAGCAGTACGTACTGCGAGACCCAGCGGTTCAGGAAACTTTCGACTGACTGCGCGGATGCGAAGCTGCCGATCTTGTCCCGCATCATGGCTTTCAGGTAATGGGCCACGCGCGACACCGAAAAGATGTACTGCAACTGGGCAGACAGCACCGCATTGGCGTTGGCGCTGTCGGTGTTGTATTTCTTCGCTTTCTGCACCGACTGCGCGCCGAAGAAGGCCGCATAGTCGGAGTTCTTGCAATGGACCAGCGGGATCAGGCCCAGGTCGCTCAATTCCTTTTCACGGCGGTCGGTGATGGCGATTTCCGTCGGGCACTTGAGCGCGATTTCACCGTCATCGGTCTTGAAGGTATGGGTCGGCAGGTTCTCCACCAGGCCGCCGCCTTCCACGCCCCGGATGGCCGCGCACCAGCCGAAGTCGGCGAACGCAGCCGTCAGGCGCGCGCCGAACGCCCAGGCGGCGTTGCACCACAGATACTTGGCGTGGTCCGTGCCGTCCACGTCCTCGACGAAATTGAAGCCTTCCACCGACGTGCCTTCCTTCGGGTCGTACGGCAGGCGGCCCAGGAAGCGCGGCATGGTCAGGCCGACATAGCGGGAATCTTCCGAATCCCGGAAGCTGCGCCACTTGGTGTATTCGACGGTGTCGAACACCTTGGCCAGGTCGCGCGGGCGGCCCAGGTCGGCAAAGCTGTCCAGGCCCAGCAGTTCAGGCGACGCCGACGCGATGAACGGCGCGTGCGACGCGGCGGCCACATGCGACATCTGCTCGATGAAATACATGTCCTCGGGCTGGCGCGTGATCTCGAAATTGCCCAGCAGCGCGCCGAAAGGCGACCCGCCGAACGTGCCGAATTCTTCCTCGTAGACCTTCTTGAACATCAGGCTCTGGTCGAAATCGATGGCGGTCTGGAAGTCCCGCACCAGATCGCGCTTGGTGACGTTCAGCACCTTGATCTTCAGCATCGGGCCGGTGTTGCTCTCCTGGCACAGGTAATGCAGGCCGCGCCAGGTGCTTTCCAGCTTCTGGAATTCCGCGCCGTGCATCACTTCGCTGAGCTGCGCGGAGATCAGGCGGTCCAGTTCGGCGACCCGGGCGTCCAGCATCGCCGACAGGTTGTCCGACACCACCACGGTGCCCTTCATGACTTCGCGGGCCAATTCGCCGATCAGGTCTTTGGCGCGGTCGTGCTCGGCAGTGGACTTGGCCACCCGGCTCTGTTCGACGATCTGGTCGAGCAGGCCCGAATCGGCCTCGGCGGCCGGAGCGGCCGAGTTCTGCGCGGCGGCGGAATTACTCATGGCTGCCTCCCTTGCCGTTCTTGCCGGCTTCGCTGGTCAGTTGCTGCAATTTTTCCGTGCTGCTGAGCACCTCGCCCAGCAGGTCTTCCAGCCGGTCGTTGCCGGCGAGCTTGTTGCGCAGGTCGGCCAGCTTGGTGCGGATGTCCAACAGTTCTTTAAGCGGTTCGATCTGCTGCACCACGGCCTCGGGCCTGAAATCTTCCACTGAGCGGAATTTCAGGTCGACGCCGAAGGTGCCGCCCTCGTCCGTCAAGCGGTTCTTGACGCGATAGGCCGCGCGCGGCTCCAGCCCGCTCATCACGTCATCGAAGTTGTCCACATCGATGTTGACGAACTTGCGGTCCTTCAGGCGCGGCAGCTCCGCTTCGGATTGCGCGCTGAAGTCGCCCACCACGCCCACGACGAAGGGAAGCTCCTTCTGCTCGATCGCGTCGCCCTTCTCGACGTCATAGGTCAGTTGAACGCGCGGCGGGCGCACTTTCTGGAGTCGTTTCTGAACGCTTTCTTTCTTAGCCATGAGGGCTCCCAGCGAGGTGCGTGTTGGTAAGGCTGACAAGGCCGGCGGCGCCGGCTCCCGCGAGCCGATCAGGGTTTGAGAAGATTGCCGAACGGATCCGGCGCACGTCCGCCAGCGGCGGGCGTGGCTGGCGGCGTCGCACCCGGCGCGGCGGGTGCCGGGTTCGAGGGGGTTACAGCGGGTGTAGCGATTCTGGCGGGCGCCGCCGTGGCCGGCGCGGCGGTTGACGGCGCGCCCGTGTCAGCGGCGGGCGGATCGACGCGCTTGGGGGGTTGGCGAGGCCGCACGGGCGGCTTGCGCCCTTCGGGGAACAGGACGTCCTGGCCCAGCGTTTCGCGCATCGCGGCGGCCAGCGCCACCGCGTCCGTGCGGGCATTGCCCGCCAGGAGCGCATCGGCGCGCAGATCCGCCAGTGACTGCATGGCCACGCGCAAGCCACCGACGGCACGGACCGTCTTGGCGGTGAAATCCTCGGGGTCGCGGTTCAGCGCTTCATCCGCCGCCACGATCGCTTCGCCGTACTTCTGCTCGTCGAAACGGATCTTCGCGATGTAGGACCAGGGCTCGCCTCGCGAGGGATTGCGCTGCGCGATCTCCTCGAACTGGGCCACAGCCTGATCGCCTCCCTTGGAGGCAAGGCTCTGCGTGGCCTGCGTAATCGACTGCTTGAATTCGGCGTCGGTCTGCGGCTTGACAGTGGCTGCGCAGCCAGTCATCAGAGCCACGATTGCGCCGATCATGAAGAGACGAGAAAGTTGCATTTTTGGGCACGTGGGGTTGTAACCAAGGCCGCGTATTTCAACAACTTTTTGTTAGTACACCACTACAGTGATTAACTCGATGTAACGTCGCACGAAACGTCGCTTAACGTGCTGCGATCTTCATGCCGCAGCAATGTTCCGGTATAAAGAGCCATGTCAAAACATCTCAATTTATCGCGATGCTTGGCGGCCTTTTCTCTGGTTGCGGCGAGCTCGGTAATTAGCGGTTGTGCGGCCGTTTCGGCGATCGGCGCCGTGGCCGGAATGACGGGCAGCGCGCTCGACATCACGGGCCTGAAAAAGGACCCGAATGCGCCTATCGACGTGAAATTGGCGATTCACGCCGGAGAAAATTTGAATGCGAGTAGTGGCCAGCCCATGGCCGTCGTTACGAAAACATACTATTTGAAGAATGCCGAGGCATTCCTGCGCGCACCGCTCACGCAATTGGTTGATACTGCGCAGGAAAAGGCAGCACTGGGCGATAGCGTCATCGCTTCCCGCGAAGTCATCCTGACGCCTGGGCAGCGCTACGAGAACGTGGAAAAAGTGCCTAAGAGCGCCACGTACATCGCTGTCGCCGCCCTGTTCTACGCGCCTGCGCCGCAGCGCTGGAAGTATGTGTTCGAAGTGAAGTCCGCCGAGGACTCCGGCATTGTCTTGGGCGCCCACGCCTGCGCGATGACGGTCACGACCGGCAAGATCGTGCTGCCCCCGGGCGTGCCTGAGTTCGATCCGTCCCGGCTCGCTTCGGTGCAGTGTCCGAACTGAAGGCAGTTGCAACCCACGTCATTACGAAACGCCCGCTATCTATATATAAATAAGAGCCAGCCAACGTGAGTTATTCAGCGAAAGTCCTATGGGGTGAGGGCCTGTTTCTGCGGCCCCAGCATTTTCAGCGGCAAGACGCCTACCACGAGGCCCGCCTCGCAGAGATGAGCCGCGCGCTGCATCCCTATTCATGGGGGCTGCGCACCGTGCGGTTCGATGCCGCGGCCCTGGCCAACGGCATGCTGCGCGCCACCGAACTGTCGGCCATCTTCCCCGACGGCGAAATCTACAACGCGCCCCATAACGACGACCTGCCGCCCGCCGTGGCGCTGGACGGCCTGGACGGCGCGAGCGAAGCGGTGTTCTATCTGGCGCTGCATCCCATGAAGGACATCGGCGGCAACTACCGCGATGGCGCGCAGGGCCAGGGCTTCGACGCCCGCTACGCGCATCAGAACAGCCCGGCACCCGACCTCTATACCAACGCCAGCACCGCCGACCTGGCGTTCCTGCGCAAGAACGTGCGGCTGCTGTCCGAGCACGAACCCCGCGACGCGCTGCTGACCATCCCCGTCGCGCGCGTGCGCCGGACCGCCAGCGCGGGGTATGAACTGGACACCAGCTATATTGCGCCCAGCCTGACCGTGCAGGCCTGCGGCGCGCTGTTCGAGCAGTTGCGCCGGCTGCTGGACGCCCTGCAGGCGAAGGTCAACGCGCTATACGGCTTTCACCGCGAACCCAGCAAGAACATCATCGAGTTCCGATCGGGCGACGTCGCGTCCTTCTGGCTGCTGCACACCGCCAACGAAGCCTATTCGGCGCTGTCGCACCTGTTCCACAACCCGCAGCTGCACCCTGAACGCCTGTTCCAGGAAATGCTGCGCCTGGCCGGCGCGCTGATGACGTTTTCGAAAGTGCACACGCTGGCGGACTTGCCCGCGTACCGCCACGACCAGCCCGGCGCCGCGTTCGCGCAGCTGGACGAGATCCTGCGAGACCTGCTCGACACCGTCATTTCGACCCGCTATTTCTCGATCGTGCTGGACGAGGTGCGCCCGTCGTTCCACGTCGGCCGCCTGGACTCCGGCAAGCTGGACGAGACCACCGCGCTGTACCTGTCGGTATCCGCCGCTACGCCGGCAAGCGAACTGGCCGAAACCGTGCCGTTGCGCTTCAAGGTCGGCGCGCCTGACGATGTGGAAAAGCTGGTGCTCTCGGCCATGCCCGGCGTGCAACTGGTCTATACGCCGCAGGTGCCGCCGGCCGTCCCGGTCAAGCCGGGCGCCTGCTATTTCACCTTGCAGACGCGCGGATCGCTCTACGACCGCATGCTGCAGGCAAGAAGCATCGCCATCTATGCCCCGTCCGGCATCCCTGAACTGAAGCTGGACCTGATCGCCGTCACCCGCTAACCGCTTCCCACCGAAAGAGCCCGCCATGACCGCCGACGCGCCCTCTCTGATGCCCGGAGCCACGCTCCCTCCCCGTGCCGCCGACTTCTACGGTTCACGGCCCGCGAAATCGCTGCTGGACTTGCTGTACGACGGATTCCTGATGCTGTTCCTGCTCAAGAGCGGGCAGCAGCCGGCCAGTGCGGCATCGTTCTCCGCCCGCGTGCAGCAGTTCCTGGCGGACTTCGAACGCACCGCGAAGAAACTGGAGATCCCCGCCGAAGACGTCTACGCCACCAAGTACGCGTTCTGCGCCGCCGTCGACGAGACCGTCCTGAATTCCGGGTTCTCGATCCGCGACGCGTGGATGCTGCAACCGCTGCAATTGACGCTGTTCGGCGAACAGCTGGCGGGCGAGAATTTCTTCGCCCGGCTGGAAGACCTGCGCGCCCAAGGGGCGCCGCGGCTGCAATCCCTGGAAGTGTTCTACATGTGCCTGCTGCTGGGCTTCCAGGGCAAGTACATGATCGAAGGCCAGGAAAAGCTCGGCTACCTGACCGCGCGCCTGGGCGACGAGATCGCCCTGCTGCGCGGCAAGCGCGCGGGCTTCGCGCCGCATTGGCCACTGCCCGACAAGATCGCGCACACCTTGAAGCGCGACGTTCCACTGTGGAGCATCGGCGCGATCTTCGCGCTACTGGGCCTGCTGGCGTACCTGGGCATGAGCCATTTCCTGAACGGCGACATGCAGACAGCGATGGCCCCGTATCACGACATCGTCAAGCTTGGCCCGCGCGCCGCCCACCTGACCATCTCGCTTCCCTGACGGTTCCTTCGGACGGCCACGCACCATGACCGATCGCACTTCCTTGCCTGCGGGCTACAGCAGCCTGGACGCCACCGCCTTGTCCCAGAACGCGCGCCTGATACAGGTGCGCACGCCCTTGGGCGACGCGCTGACGGCCGAACGCATGCGCCTGCAAGAAGGCGTCTCCGAACTTTTCGCCCTGACCCTGGACTGCCTGGCGCCCTCGGCGGAGCTGGACGTGGAGCCGCTGCTGGGCAAGGAAATCAGCGTTGACCTGCTGCTGGCCGACGGCAGCCGCCGCCGCTGGCATGCGGTCGTGGAAGGCGTGGACGCATTGGGCGCGGATGGCGGCCTGGCGCGCTATCGCCTGCATGCCGCCCCCTGGCTGTCGACCCTGCGCCTGCGCCGCGACAGCTTTCTCTACCAGGACAAGTCGGCCACCGACATCCTGACCGAGATCTTCGCGGACTACCCGTTGGCGTCGTTCGCCTTCGACATCAGCGAACCGCTGGCGCCCCGCCCGGTCCGCACCCAATACCGGGAAACCGACCTGGCATTCGTGCTGCGCCTGATGGCGGAGTCGGGCCTGAGTTTCCGCTTTGACCATCAGCAAGACAGCGGCCAGGATGCCGGCGGCACGGGCGGCGCGCAGCATCGCCTTGTCGTGTTCGACGCGGGCGCCGCGCGCCCGGAGCACCCCGCGTCGCCCCTGCGCTTTCACCGTGCCGATGCCACCGAATCCGAAGACAGCATCGTCCGCTTTAGCGCAGCGCGCGCCGTGCAGCCCAACCGTGTCACCCGTGTCGCGTGGAACGAGCGGGCCCTGCTGGCGCACGGCGCCGAAGCCAGGTCGGACCTGGACGCGGGCGCGGTGCCGCCGCTGGAAGACTACGACTTCGACGGCCACGGCCGCTACACGGACGATGCCGGCGCCGAGGCCCTGGCCGCACGCAGCCTGCAAGCGCATGAATCCCGCATGGTGCGGTTCGAAGGCGGCGGCACTGCCCGCCAGATGATGCCGGGCCACACCTTCGCCCTGACACAGCACGACCGTTATGCGGAAGGTTCGGGCCAGGCCGTGGACGAAATGGGGGGCAACCGCTACACGCTGCTGCGCGTGACGCATGAAGCCGCCAATAACCTGGGCGCCCAAGCCGCGCAGGGACTCAAAGCGCCGGACCTGGAACGCGGCGCCTACCGCAACACGTTCAGCGCCCTGCCGGCCGCGGCCTCGCTCCTGCCGGCCTGGCGGGCCAAGCCCACCGCGCCGGAAGGCGTGACGGCCGTCGTCGTGACGGCGCAGGACGCCGCCATCACCTCGGGCCGCGACCTGCGCGTCAAAGTCCAATTCCCCTGGCAGCGCGGCAAGCGGCCCCTGGCCGGCGGCCTGCCCCACCGCAGCCACGGCGACGACGCCGGCAATGCGCCGGGCGACGACAGCTCGGGCACCTGGCTGCGCGTGACCGGCGCCCAGGCCGGCCCCAACTGGGGCGCGCACCACCTGCCGCGCCAAGGCACCGAAGTGGTGGTCGAGTTCCTGGACGGCGACATCGACCAGCCGGTCGTGGTCGCCCAGCTTTACAACGACGCGGACTTGCCCCCCTGGTCGGCCGGCGTGGACGCCGAGGCCAATCACCCCGGCACGCTGAGCGGCTGGCACAGCCAGGGCCTGGACGGCCAAGGCCACAGCCAGTGGCTGTTCGATGACACGGCGGGCCAGGTCCGCACCCGGCTGTCCAGCTCGATCGCCGCCTCGCAACTGGGGTTGGGCTATCTGGTCAAGCAGGCGGCGGACGAATCCAGCCGCGGCGAATGGCGCGGCACCGGCTTCGAACTGCGCTCGGACGCGTGGACCGTGGTCCGGTCAGGCCAAGGCATGCTGCTGTCGGCCACTGCGCAGGAGGACGCCCGGTCGACCCAGGCGGACGCCTCGCAGGCATTGGCGCTTATGCGCGGCGCGCAGCTTTCCGCCCAGCGCATCAACGCGGCCGCCACGCAGCGCCAGGCGCGGCCGCTGGCCGCGACAGACCAGTTCGACGCGTTGACCGAAGCCGTGGACCCCAAGGCCCGGGGCCGCTATCCGGCCAGCGTGGGCGGCCAACAGGCGGTCAAGGCCAGCGACGGCGAACGCAGCGGCACGGAACCCGTTGAACGCATCGACGGCGCGCGCATGTTGATCGACGCGCCCGCCTCGCTGAACCTGGCCACCCCGGCGTCCGCCATCCTGCACGCCAGCGAAAACCTGCATGTCACCGCGCAAGCCGACGGCCATGTCGCCGCGCGCCAGACGTTCGCCAGCGCATCGGGGCGCGCCACCAGCCTGTTCGTCCAGGACGGCGGCATCCGCGCCATCGCAGCCAATGCGCCGGTGTCCCTCCATGCGCATACCGACATGCTGGAACTGCTGGCCGGCCAAGACGTCACCATCACGTCGACCACCGACAGCATCGAGATCCTGGCGAACCAGCGCATCACCCTGCAGGCGGCCGGCGGCAGCATCGTCATGGACGGCGCCGACATCCTCTTCAAGGGGCCGGGCATGTTCTCGGTCAAAGGCGCATCGCACAACCTGATCGGCCCCGCCAGCGACGCCGCCGCCTTGCCGGCGCTGCCGTCCACGCAAGTGGGCGACGTGATGCTGGTGAAGGCTGAACTGGTGCACCGGCCCGATCAGATGCTGCAAGCGCTGGCGGGATCCGGCCAGGCGGTCAATGCCGCAGGCGCGTCCGACGCCGTGGCAGGCACCGCAGCGGCCGCCACAGCCGCCACAGGCGCCTCGGGCGCGGCGGCGGCGGGTGGTGTAGGGGCCACCCTGGCCAAAGGCGCCAGCGCCGTATCCAGCGGCCTGGCATCGTTGCAGGACAGCGCATCGGGCATGCTCGACCGCGCCAAGTCCATGGCCAGCGATGCGCTCAAGCCCGCGCAGGACATCGCGGCCCGGGCGACCGGCGCCGTGGCCTCGGCCCAGCAGGCGGGCGCCGGCATGATGTCGGCCGCGGCCGGGAAGGCAGGCGACATGGCGGGCAACATGGCGGGCGCCGCCATCGGCAACGCCGGGGCCGGCCGGATGGCCGGCGCCGCCTTGGCGGACGCGACGCCTTCCCTGATGGGCGGCGCCACGCCGTCGTTGATGGGTGGCATGCCTTCGTTGACGGAAGGCGCGGCCGGCGCCTTGGCATCGGCAATGCCGGCATCGGTCACCGAGGCTGCCGGCGCCGCCGCCCAAGTCAGCGGCATGGCCGCGCAGGCCACGGGCATGGCGAAGCAGGCGGGCGACATGGCCTCGTCGCTGTCGGCGGCCTCCGGGCTGACCACCGCAGGTGGCGCGCAGGGCGGCGTCGGCGCGGCGATCCAGCCCATGATGACCCAGGCGATGAACGCCATGGGCGACAAGGGCGCGTCGCTCGGGTCCGCCGTCAATACGCTGATGGCCATGCCGGACGTCAATGCGGACAACATCCCGGCAGTCGCGGGCGCGATCCTCAGCACGCCCGGGCTCAGCGACTCCGCCATCCCGGTCGTGGTGGGCGCGATCCTCCAGTCGCCCAGCGTGACGAGCATCACGCTGCCCAAGGTGGCCGAAACCATCATGAACATCCCGGCGGTGGCGAATTCGCCCTTCCCCGGTCTGGCCCGCCGCGTCATGGACGCCGCAGGCATCGGCCTGCCGGGCACCGCGACGCGACCCGCCGGCCAGGACGGCGCGGGCGGCATGGCGGACAGCGCCGGGACGGAAGGCGGCGGAACCGAAGGCGGTACGCGAGCCGCGTCGACCTACCGCAGCCAGAGCGGCGCGCAGTTGCAGTACGTGAACCTGAAGACCTCGGAAGCGCGCTGGAACGACGGCCAGGCATTGAACAGCCTGGACCGCCAGACCAACCGGCCCAAGATCCGCGTGTCGTTCAACCGCCGGGGGGAACACCGGTTCACGGTCAAGGTCATGGCCCGCCGCACCAACGCCGTCTACACGGCCCGCGAGCGCAGCCGGCAACCCCTGTACCGCGACCCCGACCAATCCACCTACCAGTACGTGACCGATCCCGACGGCACAAAGGTCGTCGACAACATCACGCTGCCCGCGGCCGGCCTGAACACGTATCTGTTCGAAGTCTTGAACGACCAGAACCAGACGGTCATGACCGAAATGATCGAGACCGTCCGCCGCATGTACATCCAGGAAATCCGCATGCCCGGCCCCGAGAACATGGAGCGCCGCTACGGTTTCCAGCCGACCGCCAACGAATACGCGCGCCATGGCATCGACGTGCTGCAACTGCCGTACGTGCAAACGCGCGGCGACGCCAACTCGGATGTCTGGACGGACGAGGGCGACGCGCGGATGCGGCAACTGGTCCAGTCGGTGTATCCCCGGTCGGAAGGTGCGCGGCACGAGCCCTACACCATCGCGGTCTGCCATATCGACCGGCTGGCGGCGCAATGGCCCATCGCCCCGCTGATCATCCGCGCCAATGCCGGCCCGGGCGTGGGCGACGTCGAGATGGATCTGCTTGGCCCCGACGGCAACCCCGCGTACCTCTGGTTGAACATCGACCCGAACGACGATTGGTTCCTGGAATGCCTGTTCGAATACACCGACGCGGCAGGAACGGTCAAACGCGCCGTGGTTCCCAAAGACCGCGTCACGCCGATCACGAACAGCACCACGGAACCCAGCGCCTGCCTGAGCGTCAGGGTGCGCATGGCGGGCCTTTTGCCGACGCCCGCGTCCGGCCGGATCATCCTGCGCGTGAAACTCATGGAAAGCGCCGCCGGCGGCGTGGCCTTCCTGGGCACCAACATCCTGGGCGTCGCTGTGCGCACGCCCTGGCAACAGGCGACGATGGCGTATCAGCAAGAAACGCTGGTCCATGAAATCGGCCACCTGCTGGGCATGACGCCCAGCGGACCGGAGTGGGCCAACGCCAACGAAGGCGGCGAACTGTATGACGTGTCCAAACTGGATGGCGGCCGCTACTTCTATTCCGAATCCGGCAACCACTGCCACTTCGGCCTGCCCGCCAGCCAGGCAAATGCCAACAACGTCGGCGCCTGCGTGATGTTCGGCGGCGACTGCCAGAGCATCCGCTTCTGCCAGTCGTGCGCGGATGCCGCGCGCAAGGTGGACATGTCCAATGGCTGGACCTCGTCCTGACGCGAGGCGCCGCTTGCCGGCGCGCGCCTTCGCCCTGCTGTTCATCGCCGCCGCCTGGGCCGTCAACCCGGCGGCGTCGGCTCACCCCCCATCCGTCACGCCGCAGAAGACCATGAATCCCGACTGGACCGATCCCGCTTCCTTCGCCTCCGTTCCGATCAACAGCATGCGCGACCACGCCTGCATGCCCGCCAACGACGGCTACGACGAACAACTCCATCTGGCGGCGCCCGCCCGCGTCTGGCCACAAGCGTCCGGCGCGCTGGTCATCCCCGTGTGCGCGCGCGGCATCGTGCCTGCGGTGCAACACCCGGCCTTGCCGCGCATCGTGGCGACGGACATCGAAACGCGGAAGGTCTACGAAGGCGTGGCGTTCGAATACAAGCTGCCGACCCGCCCCGGTGTCGAGGTCGACACCATCGCCAGTTCGCGCCCACCCCGGGGGCAACCGGTCGCCCCGGGCATGAGCGTCGGCACGCAGTTCAGCACGGATCTGGCGGCCCGTGCCGGACTGCCGGCCAACCCGGCTACGTATGAGGTGTACGTCGAAGCCAACGGCTTGCGGTCCAATACTGTCAAGGTAGAGGTGCAGGCGGCGAAGTAGGCGCCGGCCTGATTTGCCGCCGCCGACGTTAGCCTGCGCATGTCCACCGGCACGCCGTCAGGCCTCGGGTGCGTCATCCGAGCTACAGGCGCGCAGGCGCCAGCCCTTCGAGATTTGCCCGCATCTTCTCCGTGCGCGTGACGTTTTCAAGGTCCGCTTTCATCTTTGCGTCCTCGGCCTTGTAGTCCGTCTTGCCGAAGATGTCCTTGTCACGCACGCGAAAGTACATCGACGTACTGGCCAGCAAATGGTCGGGCCAGCTACTCAGCATGGCGTCGTGCACCAGAAAATCGAACAGCGCCATGACCTTCTCAGGAAGCGGATTCGTCCCCGCGCTGGCTTCGCGCCATACCGTCAGCAGGCGTTGCTGCATGACGCGCTTGGCCTTCATGTCGGCCAGGGGGTCTTTGGGCTTTTCATCCTCGCTGACGGTAAGGCCCTGACGCCGCATAATCTCGTCGCGGACCCTTGCCGGTTCGTTCATGATGGTGTTGACTTGTTCGATACGCCGTACGCGCTCGGGATCGGTGCGGGCCACCTCCTCCCGGTATCTTTCCAGCTCGGCCTCGTCATTCTCTTCCTTCTCAAGCGCCCGATACTCTTCTTCCAGACGTTGCCACAACGGCTTGAAGCGTTTGGGCGGCAACTCGCCGCGACTGGCATCTGCCCTGGCCCGGCGATCGTCCTTCAGGGCTTCCAGTTCTTTCAGGCGCGCCGTGTTTTCAGGCTTGGCCCGGTCCTCTCTAGACATTGCGCCGACGCGCCGGAACTCTTCGTCGTAAGCCTGTTGCGGCGTGAAGAAGTCCCGATCCTGAATCCATTTTTCCGCAGGATCTGACAGTTCACTTTTGAAGACGGGATCTTGGTACCGGACGGCGAGCCAGCGCAGGAAGATTTCCATATGCGGCAGGAATTCGACCCCGGGCTCGTACTTCACCACGCCACGGTAGGCGTCCACCAGTTCCGTGATCTGGTAGCTTTTCCCGCCGTCCTTAAGGGGAGCGGACAGGGAGAACTTGTCGAAGATCAGCGGCCGGATTTCGAATAGCTGTTCGATGCTGTACAGGGCCGCACCGTGGGCCATTGCCCGATTCAACATGTCCCGCAGCGGGACTCTGGACAGTTCGCTGCGGCTACCCAGCGACCCCTCCGCACTGACACCCGTCACGTCGCCGCTGGACCCGGGGTACAGATATTGTTCACCGCGCGTCTTCTCCAGGCTGTCCAGACGCTGATTCGCGCGCAGTTCGTGGCCGGCTGCGAAATGTACGCATTTCTCCACCGCAGACGGAACCGTCAGCGTACGGTCCTTGTGGGTCTGCTTAAGCAAATCGGTAAACGGAAAAAAACCAAGGAACGTACTTTCATCCATGATCGACGAAACCGAGTCCAGCAGCCCCAGAAAGCGTATCCGGATCTCGGCGTCCGGGGCTCCGTTCTCCCCGCGTATCGCCAGATCCTTATCGTTGCGGCGTCGATACTTCTTGATCACGTCATTCACGAACTGCCGCGCCATGACGCCGCCTCGATCTCCACCAAACACACAGATCTCGATGTGGCGCACTTTATTCATTCCAGCGCTGACCGACTCGTGGGCAGCCTTGAGTTGGCGCAGCGCGGCATCCACACGTACGTCGACCCCTGTTCCCATAAGGTAGGCCACCGTCTCGTTATCACGAATGACAGGCACGCCCTCCATCACGGTGGATTTGACGGCCTCTTTGCCGGCCGTCCATGCCACTTTCAGCGGGTTCTTCTTGAAGCCTGACCAAAACCCGCGGATGGTTCCTTTCGCCCGGTTCGTCAAGCGCTCCGGATCCCATGCGTTCCAGATCCGGACCACTTTATCCGGCAGTTCCTTGACGTCCTTTACAACGTCTTTATATGCCTTCACCATCGGCTGGAACGAGCCATCCTTGACCATCTTCTGCGTCGCGCCCCGCAGGCGCTTCATCATGTCATGCTCAGGGATCTCATCGGTTCGAGTGATGTTTTTCGCCGCCGAACTCAGGATCTTCGCCCCTTCACTCAGGATCTTGGCGCCCGCAACGGTGGCGGCATAAATCATATCGTCGGACTTGGCGTCCTCATTGAGCTCCGTGCCCAAACCAGAGTAGTAGAAGCGGAACCAGAACTGATTCTCCGGACGACCGCGATCAGTCTGTATGTAATGGGCCTCCCAAAGCCGGCAGATGTTCGAATAAAACGTGGGATGCGCCCGATCGGCATCACGGCTGCGGCCAAATCCATCGAAGAAGAACCCGATTCTGATCACCGCGCCACATTCTTGGCAATCATTTTTGGGATAGGCTGCCTGGTTCTCCGCCATCTTTTTCAACACGGACGCAGGCGTTCGATCCACCGGCGGCAAGCTGCCGGACGATTCATCAAGCATTTTTATCTCCCGGTGGCGTCCCGGTCGCCTTAAGCCGCGCGACCTCCTCTTTCGACAGGGCTTGCACCGCGGCCGCGAATTCGCCTGGCTGCCGGCCAGGCTTCGCCAACATTGCTGCGATTTGGGGATCTGCGTCGAAATTCGATGCCACGGTGAAGTACAAATACATGTATTGCTGCAGATCCCGCTTGTCCTCAAGGCGATACTTGACCCAGGCCGTCTTCGCCACCTTTCCTAGAACACGCAGCACCTCATCGCCGTTCTTATAATTTCCGAATGCGCTGCGGTGCTCCTTGTAGATCCAGTCCGTGACCGCGACCAAGGGCAGACGCGTCTGCCCGAGCAACTTTCGGCTAAGCGCGATTTCCATGTGCTCATCCGGATAGATATGCAACTCGAGATAGAGCGGGCCGTTGCCCGCCGGCAACGCAGCGGGGGGGAAATGGACGCGTGTTTCCTTGTTGAAGATGACCTCTTCAAGTTTTCCGTCAAACATGTGCTTTTTGGCCAACTCCCCGTCGGCACCACGCCATTTCACTATGAAGTCCGTCCCTTTGAGCGTGTAGCAACACGTTCCCGATCCTTCACCACCTCCCACCCCCATTGCGCCCGAACTCGCCGTACGGCCCTCGCTATCGATGATTTGTATGGTGTCGATATCCCAAGGGGTGTAGTTGAACGCAACAAACGTCAGGCCCTTGTAGCTAGGCTCGCCATTGCAGCCCGCCAACATCCCTAACCACATCAGCAAGACGATCAGGCCTTTACGCATCCAGGCCTCCAACAACCGCTTCGAATCCATACGCTCTCATAGCTCGCTCCGCTGTTCGCGTTCTTGCTCGGCCCGCAGCAGCTCGTCCCACACGGCATCCGGAACATGCTCCAGCGCCTGCGACAAGCCCTCTCCTTGGCCTTTGAATGCACGTAGCGCCGGCAGAATCGCTTCGTGCTCGTCAAAGCGTGGGGAAATCGTGATTCCCCACGCCACGTAATCCAGCATGTCGCGCTCTGTCTCTACGCCATGGGAACGTGCCCGCGCCATCTGCTCAAGCACGCGGCCATAGAGTTCGTCCTGACGCAGGCCGCTGCCCAGGACGCCCAGGTAGATGCGGCGGATCTGTACGGCAAGTTTGTCCGGGTAGTCCAGGTCCAGAAGGGCCTGATGCTGGTCCAAGCTAAACGGTTGAGGCCGACTCAGCCCCGATGCGGCATCCGGCTTAACGCCTGGCCCCGTCCATTGGGCGACCGAACCGTCTCGGCGCACATAGCGCATGACCTGCACGGGCGCCAGGAAACGCTTCTGCTCGGCGTCTGTCCAAACCTGGAACGCGCGGTCCAGGATGCGGCTATCGTAAAAGTGCAGGTAATACTCGCGCCCGTCCGGCAAGACGTATTCGCCGTAATAGGCGAAGTGCGTCATCAGCTCGGTCAACGTCAGCGGCGACACGATGTGCGTCACCGCGAACTCTCCGCCGTCCGCCTTGTGCAGCCTTCCAAGCAACCGCAGCAACTCGGACTCCTCCGGGTCTGCTCTGCCGCGCCACAGACCGAAGCGGGTCAGATCGTCGACTTCGATCAACAACGGCGCAATCTCGTCGTATACCGCCAAGTCGGTGCCCACCCAAACGGATCCATAGCTAAGATCCGCGCACGCCTTGACCGGCCGGGCAAGCGCCGTGCGGCCGCGAAAATCCACGAGCAGGTACGTATTGAGCGCCGTGCCGGCATCGGACCCCAGCCTTTCCGCCTGCGCCAGCGTGTCATTCAGCCGTTCTTCCCAACCGCTCATGCCGGTATCCACCTCAGACCTTGTCGGTGATGGACTGCACGCCGTCGTGGGCATCCAGCACGCATTGCTTGCAAACCGTGAACTGCGGGAACGCATAGGGCATGCGGTCCGGCCCCGCGAACTGCTTGTTGCCTGTCTTCACGTCGATGCGGCCCGGCGCGGTCACGGTGATGTTGCCGCCTTCCAGCACGATGCTGGCGCCCGCTGCGTTCGCGATCCGGATGCGTTTGGGCGCGGCATAGTCGACGGCCGTCTGCGCGCTGCCGATCGTGATGTCTTTCTGGGCCTGGACGCGCAGGATGTCGTGCTGCGCCTGGACATCCACGTCGCCTGTCGCCGAGATCAGGTCCAACCCCGAATCGGCGCCACCTTGCTGCAGGCCGGCGACGATCCCCAATCCTTGCCCCGTATGCAGGCGCAACGTGCCCATCACGGCCAGGTTCTGGTCCTTGCCCGATGAAAAGTGCACCGCGTCGCCAGCCACGTACTGCATGTGCTGCGCGGCGATCTGCGCCAGCCCCGCCCGCGCGGCCATCAGCACGACCGGGTCGGTGGAATGCGGAACCTTGCCCTCCGCGGCCTGCGTGTGCTTGGCCGACGCGTCGGCCCGTGCCGGCTCCAGGCCGTCGCCCGCCACTGTGCCGGAAACCATGCGGTGCATCGCCGCCAGCGGCGCTTTTTCGGTGTCCGGCACGCTGGCGTCGGGTCCTTTAGTGCCTTGCACCGTGGCCAGGCGCAAGCCTTGATGGGCGCCCACGACCGCGTCCAGCGACCGGGCCATCTGGTCCGTCTGGCTGGCCAGGGCCTGCACGCCGGCGGCATCACCGACGGCGCTGGCGTTGCCGTCGCTGGCATAGGTGCTGAGCAGCACGCCCGCCCCGCCGCGAACGGCGCCGTAGCCGTCGGTGCGCAGCTCGGCACCCAGGCCGCGCAAGCCGCCGCGGTAATTGCCTGCCTGATGGATCAGATGCCCCAGGTTCAGCTCGCTGGCGTCCTGGGTGCTCTTGATCTGCGTGCGCAGTTGGCCGTCGGTATCGTCAAAGACAATCTGGTTGTAGCCCGAGCCGCCGAATTCCTTGCTCTTGAAGCCCGTCAGCGCGGCGGCGTTGCGGTGGTTCTCGTCGCCACCGGCCGCGCCGTGCCAGGCCGGCGCGTTGCCCGCGGCCAGGTTGGCCTGCGCGCTGGGCATGCCATCGCGCGCGGCGGCGTAGACCTGTGTATCGACCTGGCCGCCCGGGCGCCCGCCCGGCGTGGCCGGCGTGCCGCCTTCGCCGCGGCCGTTGTACAAGGCGCCGACCACCACGGGCTGGTCGACATCGTCGTCCAGGAAGCGCACCAGCACTTCCTGCCCGATGCGCGGCACGAAGCTCATGCCCATGCCCGCGCCCGACTGGCGCTGCGCCACGCGCACCCAGCGGCTCTTGGCCTCGCCGTCCTTGCCCTCGGCTTGCCAATGGAACCGGATACGCACGTCGCCGCGGTGATTCCTGAGTATTTCGTCCTGCCCCTTGGCCTGCGTGGCGCCTTCCGCATCCGTCACGACCGCTGTGTGCACGCCGTGGACCGACGGCGCGCCCGCCAGCCGCGCGCCGCGCGTCTGCGGCAGCTCGGGACGCCACGGGCGATCACAACGCACGGCGTCGAAACGGTTGGCGTAGCCGACTTCGCGGGCCTTGGCCAGCACGGCCGCGTCGGGGGCCTGCGCCGGGGCGTCATCGCTTCCTGCGCCCGGCGCTGCAACCGCGTCCTCGTCCAGCACCAGATGCGTATCCAGTCCGCCCAGGCGTTGCGCCAGCGAGGCCCGGGTTTCAGGCGGCAGGTTGTTGATGCCCGCGTGCTCGACGCGGTCCAGCGCGAAGGTGGGTTCGAAGCCTTCTTCGTTGGCAGGCCCCAGCGACGACATGCCTTGCAGCGTGAAGCGCGTGCCGGACCGGAAAGTACGCACGCCGCCCAGGCCGACGAAGGTCTCGGCCTGCGCGCGCACGGCTTCCATGGCCAAGGTGGCCTGGCGCTTTGCCTGGGCCTCGTCGGCCACGCCGCCGTGGCCCAGCGGCTCGTACCATTCCAGGCCCGCCGCGTCGTCGTCGCCGTTGGCCGGGTTCACCAGCGCCTCGGCAGCGATGGCGCGCTTGCTGCTGGCGTGCCAGCCCAGCACGGTGATGCGGTCTGGAATCCGGCGGCGACGGCGCGCAAGCGCCTGCACGGTGTCGCGCGATTCGGTGGCGCCCGCCCGATGAAAGCGTATGCCGCCGCCGGCGGAATCCGCGTCCTCGTCCAGGTTGCGGCTATCCGAGAAGATCAGCACGGCGTGCTTGGCCGGCACGTCGGCGGCCTCGACCGCCGTCCATCCCAACCCCGCCTCGGCCAATAGCCGGCTGATGAATTCGTAGTCCGTCTCGCGGTACTGCGTCACGTACTGACGCGGCGCCAGCTCGGCCAGCGTCTGCTCCACATCGGCCGCCACGCGCATGACGTAGCCTTCGTAGCCGTCCAGCACATGGCGCACGATGTCCAGCACCGGCTTGCCTTCGAAAACGCGGCTTGCGCGTTGCTGCGTGGCTAGCCACAACCAGGGCACGACCGTCAGCCGATAGCGCGCCAGGCCCGCATCGCCGGCCAGCAGCTCGGCCTCGCGGACCAGGCCGCTGCGGCTGGTCTCGCTGCCGTCCGCACGCGTCGTCCACAGCGTCACGGGCCGCGAAATCATGTCGTGAAGCGCCAGGCCGGCATTGTCGGCCAGCGCCACGATGCGCAGCTGCGCGATGCCGGACAGCGCTTCCCGCGCCACCCATCCTTCCACTTGCAACGCGGCGAGCGCGCCTTCGCCCTCCAGGCGGTAGAGGCGGGCGGCGGAGCTGAACAGACCGTTCGTCGCTGTCGAATCCATCAAGGAAAAACCTTTATCAATGGCGCTCAAGGCTCGGTGTGAGCTTGGGCGTTGGGGCATTCCGCAGCGGTGCCCCAATGGCCGGCGCACACGCGCAGGCGGCATTGCTCGCTTTCCAGGAAGCCCAGCTTGCGGCATTCAGCCAGCCGCGCGGACAACGGCGAGCCCGGCAGTTCGCGTATGAAAATGCCGTCGCTCTTGTAGACCTTGGTGCCCGGCGGCGAGGCCGGCGGCAAGCCGTAAGACATCAGTGTGGCCAATAGCGCGGCATCGCTGTCCTTGCCTGGAGCCGCCTTGCCACGTGCGGCAGAGGCCCTGGCGTTGGCGGACGCGGACGCGGTCGCCGTGGCGGTGCCGGTAGCGGTCGCAGCCGGTACCCGCGCCTGCTCGGCGCGCTGCACCGTGGGCCCCGGCGCCTTGGCGCTTGCGGGATGCGGCGCAGCAGGGGTAGCGGCAGGCTTGGGCGCGGCCGCGGTTACGGCCAGCGCGGACAATGGATTGGTCGGTTCCCCAGCTTCGCGATCGCGTTCCCGCGTCAACTGCGCCAGCGGATGGTCTTCCACAATCGTGGCCGCGGTGGATGGCGGCGGTTCGGGCTCGCTTGCCGCAGGCGCTTGCGCCATGGCGGCGGTCGGCAAGGCGGCCTGGGGCCGATCCAGGGTATTCGGCGTGGCCGCCGGCGAATCCGCGGTGGCCACGACATCGGGCAGGGCGGGCGTGTCGTACACGGCCCACAGCCCCGCGCCCGCGACGCTCAGCAACAACAGCAGCAACACCGCCATCGGCGCCCTGGAGCGGCGCTTGGGCGCCAGATGCTTGACCTCGGCATCCGGCACGCGCCCTTCCAGCGCGGCAAGGATGCGCGACGATTCGCGCGCCTCCGCTGAGGAGGCGCGCCCGGCCAGCAAACTTGGAATAGAGGTCGGTGTGCTCGATCTTTTTTCGTCTTCTGCCATGCGAGGTCCCGTGTCGGCGAAGGACCTGTGGATCCCCCGTAACCAAGGTGATCGAGAATACCCGAGCCACGCATTTTGATCACCGCTTCTTGTTACGATTCCTAAGGCACAGACGCTGTTTGCAACGCCCAAGCGCTTGCCTCAATCCCAAATAGAACAAAAGATTACGCCTTCGTGATCGAGGGATACCGTTGCTACTTCTGCTGCCCCTATATTTTCTGCTTGCGATAGGCGTATCCGCGCTGCTCGTCTTCCCGTCTTTCCGCGTGGGAACGGCGCGCAGCGTGCGCGCGTTGGCGCTTGGCGTACGCCGTACGCTGGCCCGCCGCGCGGGTCAGGCGGCAGGCGTCGTAGGCGGGTCCGCGCAAGGTGTTCGAACGGGTTTCGGAAAGGCCAGCGGCACGTTCTCGGCCTACCGCTGGCAGATCGCCGCGGTGCTCGCAGTCGTGTTGCTTCCGTCACTTTTCGCTTTCGTCATGCGACACAATCACACATTTTTTTACGAGGACCGAACGGCCGGTCCGGACCCCAGAATCCAGGCGTTATTGACGGGCGAACGGCTGGTTCCGCCGCCCCCGCTGCCCCCTGAAATCTTCACGACGCGCGAAGTCGAATTGGTGCGCCCGAACCTGGGCGGCGCCAGCCGCGACTGGAACCTGCTGGATGCCGATTACCGTCAGCGCCTGTTGGCCGCATACCGCGTGATGCGTGAAGAACACGGCTATGAAATGGTGCTGATCGAAGGCTATCGCAGCCCTGAGCGGCAGAGCGAACTGGCAGCCAAGGGATCGCACGTGACCAACGCCGGCGCCTACCAGAGCTATCACCAATATGGCCTGGCGGCGGACAGCGCCTTCCTGCGCGACGGCAAGGTCGTCGTGTCGGAAAAAGACCCGTGGGCCATGCGCGGCTACGAGCTGTTTGGCCAGACCGCCGAGCGCGTCGGCCTGACGTGGGGCGGACGCTGGAAGCTGATGGACTTCGGCCACAGCGAACTGCGCCGCCCCGGCGTGATGCGCCGCGATGCGGGGGCCGCGCAATGATGCCGTCATGCCACGCCGCCAGCATGCACCGGATACCGCCTTGGCGCGCCTCAGCAACCGTCACTTTCATGGGGCCTCATGACCCGCGTGCTTAAAACCGGCCTGGTGCTGGCCCTGGTCTTCGGAGTGGTCTGGCTGGCCGTCATCATCTGGTGGCAGGAATCGCACACCCTGCCGACGGGAATGGACATCGGCCTATACCTGTTCGCCTTGCCGCTGGCGCTGATCGCCGCAGGCTGGGCGGGCAAGCGCATCGTGCAGGCACGACGCGAAGCCCGCGCCAACCCCGCGCCGGCCGCCGCCAATGGCGACGGCCAAGCCGCCCCCGCAGCACCCCTCACCGCCCGGCTGGTCGTGCTGGCCAGCACGGCGCGCGCCGCGCTGGGCAACGACCCTGCGGCCATCCATGCCGCCGTGGCCGAGCAGCAGCGCCCGGCGCTGGATGCGTCCTTGATGAACGCCAAGGGATTTCCCATCTTCAGCGCGCGCGCCGCGCATCTGGACACCGAACTGCTGCGGGATGCCGCGGCCGGGCAACAAGCCCCCCAGGCGGCGCAGGCCGAGGACATCATCCGAGCCACCGCCTTGCTGGGCGAAGTCGTCCAGGCGCTGTCTCAGGAGGCGCGCGCGCACGTGCTGGATACGGGCACACCGGAACGCGACGACGCCTGGCCGCTGCTGCAACTGGAACTGCTGTTGCCTGCGCAATGGCCCGAGACGGCCCGCGACCATGCCCTTGGGCAGGCGCTTGCGGCGGCCGTCTGGCCGGCAACGCGCCTTGGCATGCGCCCCCATGCCGCTCAGGACGCGCTGGCCAGCGATAGCCTGCTGCGCCAACTGGCGCAGGAACCCTTGACGCCCGCCACCGCCACACTGCGTGTGGTGGCGGCGGCGGATTCCTACATCGACGCGAACCGCGTGCAGGACTGGGAAGAACAGGGCACGCTGGCCGGCAATGCCACGCCGCAAGGCCGCATCCCCGGCGAAGCCGCGGCCGGCCTGCTCCTGGACCTGGCGCTGAGCGCGCCGGACGCCGCAGCGCCAACAGTTCCGCCCGCGCCGCCTGCCGGCGCGCTGGCGTTGACGTTGTCGCAGACGGCCCAGCGCGCCACGCGCGCCGATGCGCGCGGCGCCCAGAACGAACCCATGCTGGCGGCGTTGGCGACCGAATTCCTGGAGCGCCAGGCGCAGCCCGCCGACGGGATCGCCGCGCTGGTCAGCGACGCGGATCATCGCGGCAGCCGCCCGCTGGAAGCCGCCGGATTGGCCAGCGCGCTGTTTCCCGCACTGGATCCGAACCTGGATTGCCTGGCGGTCGGCGCCGCGTGCGGCTACACCGGCGCGGCCTCCCACCTGCTGACGCTTGCCATCGCCAGCGAAGCTTGCGCCCAGACGGATGGGCCGGTGCTGGCCGTCTTGACCCAGGACCCCGCGCAACGCGCATTCACCCTTATTGCTCGCGCTCCCTCCCTCTCCGCCTGACCCACAAAAAAACAGTCAAAAATCATGCGTAGCCCTTCAGGTTTCTTTTCCGGAATTTCCAGCGCACTCAGCGAGGGCCGGCACTGGTCGTCGCGCATCCTGGCCAGCCCCCGCACCTTCATGGTGATCGGCCTGCTTGCCTTGGTCGTCTTCCTGTTCCTGTTCGCCGACACCGTCGAGATCGGCCTGACCTGGGCCGCCATCGCATTGGCGATCTTCCTGTTCCTGTGGCTGTGCGTGTTCCTGTGGCGCCGCCGCCGCACGCGGCACGCCAACAAGAAACTGGGCGACATGCTGGAGCAGCAGGTGCAGACCGGCGCCGCCGCCAACCGCGGCGAAGTCGAGGCGCTGCGCGCGCGGCTGACGCAAGCGGTGCGCACGATCAAGACGTCGAAGATCGGCCAGGTCTCGGGCAACGAGGCCTTGTATGAGCTGCCCTGGTACATCGTGATCGGCAACCCCGCGGCTGGAAAAAGCAGCGCGGTGATCAATTCGGGCCTGCAATTCCCGTTCGCCGACAAGAACGGCGCGGCCGTGCGCGGCGTGGGCGGCACGCGCAACTGCGACTGGTTCTTCACCACCGAAGGCATCTTGCTGGACACCGCCGGCCGCTACTCGGTGCATGAAGAAGACCGCAATGAATGGATGGGGTTTCTGGATCTGCTCAAGCGCCATCGCCCCAAGGCGCCCATCAACGGCATCATCGTCGCCGCCAGCATCGAAGAACTGACAGGTTCGGGTCCCGAGTTCGCCATCAACCTGGCCAAGAACCTGCGCCAGCGCGTGCAGGAACTGACCGACCGGCTGGAGGTGTTCGCCCCCGTCTACATCATCTTCACCAAGGCCGACCTGATCTCCGGGTTCAGCGAGTTCTTCTCCGACTACGACCAGCACGAGCGCGACCGCGTCTGGGGCGCCACCCTGCCCTACGGCGCGGAAGAAAACCGCGATGTGCTGGCGCTGTTCGATGAGCGTTTCGACGAACTGTACGAAGGCCTGAAAGAGATGGGCACCGCCCAGATCTCGCTGCGGAACAACCGCGAGCTGCCGCCCGGGCTGCTGACCTTCCCGTTGGAATTCGCCGGCATCAAGCCTGCCTTGCGTACCTTCCTGTCCACGTTGTTCGAAACCAATCCGTTCCAGTACAAGCCCGTATTCCGCGGCTTCTACTTCACCAGCGCGTTGCAGGAAGGCGTATCGCAAAGCACCTCGACCGAGCGGCTGGCCGAACGCTTCGACCTGCATCCCGCCCAGCGGGCGCAGCCGCGCAACGTGTCCTCGCACAACGGCTTCTTCCTGCGTGACCTGTTTTCCAGCGTCATCTTCGCCGACAAGAAGCTCGTGCGCCAGCACGCCAGCCCGGCCAAGACCCGCATGCGATACCTGACCTTCTTCGGCCTGGTGCTGGCGCTAGGCCTGGTGCTGGGCGGTTGGAGCTGGTCGTATCTGGGCAACCGGCAACTGGCGCAGAACGTGCAGGCCGACATGGACAAGGTCGTCCGCCTGCAAAGCGAACGCACCGACCTGCAAAGCCGCCTGGAGGCCATGGAGATCCTGCAGGACCGCATCGAGCAGCTGGACCGCTATTCGTCCAGCCGGCCGTGGTCGCTGGGGCTGGGCCTGTATCAGGGCGACGTGCTGAAAGAACGCTTGCTGGCCGAGTACTACAACGGCGCCCGGCAGTTCATGCTGACGCCCGTGAAAGCCAGCCTGGAGGACTTCCTGGCCAAGGTGGACACGTCGGCCGCCGCGGCCGCCACCGGCGGCACGCCGCAGCCCGCGCCCCAGGCGGCGCGCGCCACGCACAACGCGGGCGGCGACACCCTGTTCCAGGATGCCTCCCCCACCAACGCGGACGACGCCTACAACGCGCTGAAGACCTATCTGATGATGGCCAACCATCAGCACGTGGATCCCACGCACCTGTCCGACCAGATCACGCGCTTCTGGCGCGGCTGGCTGGAGACCAATCGCGGCGCGATGCCGCGCGACCAGCTGATCCGCAGCGCCGAACGCCTGATCTCGTTCTACGTCAGCCGCGCGCCGGACGCCGGCTGGCCGCAGATCGAGACCAACCTGGCGCTGGTCGAGAAAACGCGCGGCAGCCTGCGCTCGGTCATGCAAGGCATGCCGGCCCGCGAACGCGCCTATGCCACATTGAAAGCGCGCGCCGCGACGCGCTTCCAGACCATGACGGTGGCGCGCATCGTCGGCGAGAACGACGCCGGCGTGGTGGCGGGCAGCTACGCCATCCCGGGCACGTTCACGCGTGAAGCCTGGGAGCAGTACATCCAGCCGGCCATCGGCGAAGCGGCCAAGAAGGAAGTGCAGACCAGCGACTGGGTGCTTGGCGTGAACGCCCGCGACGACCTGACCCTGGAAGGCAGCCCCGAGCAGATCCAGAAGAGCCTGGCGACGATGTACAAGATGGAATACGCCGAGGAATGGCAGAAGTTCCTGCGCGGCGTAACGATCAAGCCGTTCACCAGTTTCGACCAGTCGGTCGCCGCGATGAACCGCCTGGGCGACCCGCAGACGTCTCCCATCGCCAAGCTCATCAACACCACCTACGAGCAGACCTCCTGGGACAACCCGTCGTTGATCAACGCCGGGCTGCAGCAGGCGCAAAGCGGCGTCGTGGGCTGGTTTAAGCGCGTGATCCTGCGCCAGACGCCCCCCGCGCAGGCGGCGGCCGCCGCCAATGGCGAGGCGCTGCCCATGGGCCCGATCGGCCGCGAATTCTCGGACGTGGCACGCCTGGTCGTCACGCGTGAAAACCAGTCGCTGCTGGGCAACTACATGGGCGCGCTGTCGAAGATCCGCACGCGCTTCAACCTGCTGAACAACCAGGGCGACCCGGGTCCCGGCGCGCTGACCCTGATGCGCCAGACGCTGGAAGGCAAGGACTCCGAACTGGCGGATGCGCTGAAACTGGTGGACGAACAGATGCTGGCCGGCATGAGCGCCACGCAGCGCGAAACGCTGCGCCCGCTCTTGGTGCGCCCGCTGATCCAGGCGTATTCGGTCACCATGCAACCCGCCGAATCCGAACTGAACAAGGTCTGGAACGCGCAGGTCTACCAGCCCTTCAACCAGACGCTGTCTGAGAAGTACCCCTTCGCTGGCCGCGCCAGCGTGGAAGCCAGCAGCGATGAGATCGGCCAGGTCTTCGGGCCGCAGGGCAGCATCGCCAAGTACGTCAACGACACGCTGGGGCCGCTGACCGTGCGCCGCGGCGACATCCTGACCGCCCGCACCTGGGGCGACATGGGCGTCAGCCTGCAGCCGACCTTCACGGCCAATTTCGCGCAATGGGTCGCACCCCTGTCCGGCGGTGCGGCGGGCGGCGGCGCGGCTAGCCAGCCGCAGACGCTGTTCCAGATCCAGCCCAAGCCGGCGGGCGGCGTCACCGAATACACCATCGAGATCGACGGCCAGCAACTGCGCTACCGCAACACGCCGCCGCAGTGGGTCAATTTCGTCTGGCCCAACGCGCAAGGCGCGCCCGGCGCCCGCATCACCGCCACGACCTTCGACGGCAGCGTGGTCGAAATCGTCAACGAGCCGGGCCGCTTCGGCCTGGAGCGCCTGATCTCCACCGCCCAGCGCACGTCCAACCCGGACGGCAGCTTCAACATGAGCTGGGGCAAGTCCAACGTGACCGTGCCCGTCAAGCTGCGCATCATCAGCAACGCCCAGGCGCCCGGCGCCGGCGGCAGCGAGCCCGGCAGCCAGGGCTTGCGCAACTTGCGACTGCCCTCGTCCGTCGTGGGCACATCCCCCGAACCCTCCGCCCAGCCGCGACCCGGAGCGCCGCAATGAGCAACGTGCAGTCCCCTCTGTTCCGAACGGCCTATTTCGGCAAGATCCCCACCCGCGGCGATTTCGTGAAGAACACGTCGCACCCCCAGTTGATGGCCACGCTGGACGCGTGGGTCGCCAACACCATGGAGATCCTGGCGCAGGAACCCCACTGGAAGGCGCTTTACGACGATACCGAGCCTACGCCCTTCGCCATCCTGGGGTCGCGCGGCAAGCTGGCCATCGCGGGCCATCTGCAACCCAGCCAGGACCAGTCGGGGCGGCGCTTCCCGTTCCTGTCGGCAACGTCCGTCGAGGTGCAGCGGCCGCTGGAGTTCATCGCCCGCAGTCCCATCGCCTTCAGCCGGATGTGGAACCGCATGAGCGGCGCGGCCGGCATGCTGATGACCGACGCGGATCCCAGCGCGGCCTTGCAACAGCTGAACGAACTGGAAGGCGAAATCCGCACGGCCGCCGACGACGGCTTCGACGCCTTCGTGGACCTGCAGACGGTCGAGCGGCTGGAAGCCATGCTTCGCGGCAACGGCCATGCCGCCAGCGTGCACGACATCATCCTGGCGCTGGGCATCTTGCTGGAGCCCGTCATGTCCAGCGGCTCTTCGCAGCTGGACAAAGGGCTGGCGCTGCCGCTGCCGGACGATCCGCTCTACATGAACCTCGTGGCCGCGTACTGGATGACGCTGATCGCGCCGTTCCTGTCGCGGGCGGATTTCGAGATCACCATCTTCATCGGCCGCATCGCCGGCAAGCACCGCCTGGTAGCCGGTTTCCGGGGCGCGTCGCCGCAGACGCTGGCCAGCCTCTTGTCCACCCCCCAGGCGTTCGCCGAACAGCACATCGTGCTGGAAGACGCGCCCTGGGTGCGCAACCACGTATCGGCCAGCCACGGGCTGGCCAAGCTTTCCAGCTATCTGGATCAACCGCGGCTGTCCCTGCGCATGGCGCTGGACACCTTCCGCGAAGTCTTCACCGGAGCCTGACCATGCGCGTCTCTCTCCTGATCATGGCGGCGCTGTTCTCGTGCGCCGCAGCGGCCCAGGACGGCGCGACGGTCGTCCCCGCCAACGTCGTCCCGCAGCCCGGCCAGGTGGTCGCCAGCGGTTCCGTGCCCGACGAAGCCACCAAGGCCGACGTGCTGGCGCGGCTGCAGCAGGTCTATGGCGTGGGCAATGTGATCGACCAGATCGACGTGGGCGGCGTCGTCGCGCCGCCCAACTGGTCCGAGCACGTGGGCAAGCTGATCGGCCCGCCCCTGAAGCAGATCAACCGCGGCCAGCTGGAAATCGACGGCACGCAGATCCGCCTGCGCGGCGAAGTCCAGAACGAAGCGTCCCGCCAGCAGATCGCCAGCACCTTCGCGACGTCGCTGAACCCCACGTACAAGATCGTCAACGGGTTGCGCGTGTCCGCCAGCAAGGACGAACAGGGCCTGCTGGACAAGGTGCTGACCAACCGCGTCGTGGAATTCGAAACCGGCAGCACCACGCTGACCGCGCGCGGGCGCGAATTGCTGGACCTGGTGGCCGACGTGGTGCCCAAGCTGCATAGCGAAAAAGTGCAGATCATCGGGCACACCGACAGTTCCGGCAGCCGCAGCACCAACCTGGCGCTGAGCCAGGCACGCGCGGACGCGGTCAGGGCCTATCTGGTGGACAAGGGCCTGCCGCCCGCGCGATTCGAAACGCTGGGCGCTGGGCCCGACCAGCCGGTGGCGACGAACGCCACGGCCGAAGGCCGCGCCAAGAACCGCCGCATCGAATTCCGGGCCAGCCGCTAGCGCCCGGCGGCCCCGCCCGCCTGGGCGGGGCCGCGGCCGCCCTTAGCCGTTGTGGTCGGGCGGCTTCGGCACGCCCAGAAGCTCTTCCAGCCCCGACAGCGCCTCGCCGTTCTTGACGACGGTGCGCAGCCACAGGTGCAGTGACATCTCGCCCCAGCTGGCGGCCTTGTCGGCCAGATAGGCCACCGGGCTGTGGGGCTCGGTACGGCGGAAGAACTCGGCCACTTCACGCAACTGCGCCAGCGCCTGGTCGCGCGTTTGCAGCGGACCGCGGGCGGTTGCGACGGAAGCGATGGAGGCAGCGGAGGTGATCGGCGTTTCGGCGGCGGACAAGGAAGGCTCCAGTCGAGTGGCGGCGGGCGGCCCCCCAGGCGCAGGCGCAGCGGGCGCGGACGGCGCCAGGTCGGCACGCACCAGCAACCCGGCTTCGCGGGCAAAGCGGTGCACCAGCGCGGTCACGTCCTTCAACGCATCGCGCACCGGCGAAAACGCCGGCCCCTCGTCGCCCAGATGTTCGGCCAGCGTCCGTTCCAGCACGTCGACCGCGGCAAAGCAGCTTTGCAGATTGGCTTCCAGTTCGGAGTAGAAGGCCGGCGGCGTATCGCGGCGCGCGGCGTCGAACTGGTCCATCGTGACCTTGCCGCGCGTCAGGTCCGCCGCATGCTGCGGCGTGCGCTTGACCGCGTTGGCCAATTGCGCCGCGCTTTCCCATATCGCCGCGCCAAACCGGCCGCCTTCCGATTGCGTCAGCGGCAATTCGCGGATCAGTTGCTGCGAGCGCGACAGCAGCCAGGCCAGATTGCCCACGCGTTGCTGCACGTCGCCGTCTTCCGGCACGGGATGCAGACCGTCCCAATAGCGGCGGCACAGGCCGTCCAGCAGCAGGTAGCCGTCACGCAAGCCCGCAAAGCCGCGCGTCTTGGCCCAGGCCTCGGCCAGCCAGGCCGCCACGCGCACATCCTTGCTGCGGTCGCGCAGCACCTCGGTGCAAACGCGGATCACCTGCGGCCAGTCGGCCTCTTTGATGTCGATGATCCAATCGCCTTGATCCAGATGCGGATCGTCCTGGCGACGGGCTTCGCGGATGACGTCGAATTCGGCCGAGAACACCATGTCGGCGCCACAAGGCGCATCGCCCGGGATGGGCTCCAGCAATGTGTCGATATCGCTCATATTGGTCTTGTTGAATGGCAGGATCGCGGCCGCCCGGCTTGCGGGTGAGACCGCCCGAAAGAGGCCCGATCATCCCATATCTGTAACCCGCTTACGTTCGAAGATGACACGTCCTATTACAAAGCGCATCACGGACCGTGGATATCATTCGTGTTCCCGCAAGCAAGGAACCGCGATGAAAAAATCCTTCCACCAGATGCCTGACGGTCGCTTCATCAACGGCACGCCGCGCCGCTGCCCCGACGGCACCTATGTCGGCGACGGCGGCCCTATCACGCGCGCCCCCGACGGCACCTATGTGGCCGGCAAACCGCAGCGCGCGCCCAACGGCCGTTACCTGGGCGGCGACGGTCCCGTCCGCATGGCGCCCGACGGCACCTTCGTGATCGGCACCCCCAGGATGGCGCCGGACGGCACGTACCTGTAAGCACTCTTTACCAACACTCCGGAGCCCCACACAGCCATGGCAGAGCGATCCGTGATACGCAAGGGCGACCGCACCTCGCATGGCGGGGTGGTCGTCACCGGCGACGACAATGTGATGATCTTCGGCCAGGCCATGGCGCGGCTGGGCGACCGCGTCACCTGCCCGAAATGCGGCGGCCAGCACGTCATCGTGGAAGGCACGCCAGGCGTCAGTTCCGACCGGCGCACCGCCCTGGAGGGCATGAAGACGTCTTGCGGCGCCACGCTGATCGCCAGCCAGCAGTTCTACCGGCTGGAACACGGCGGCTAGGCGCCCGCGCGCCTGCCCTGACCCGATCTGACACGATTGCCCCGGGGGGCCACCCGCCCTGCCGCGCGCCCGGATTCGCCGTGGCCTGCGTTGTCGTGCACAATCCGGCCACGCCAACCCTGCGGCATCCCATGCAGTCCCTATGACGTCCTTGCAGCACACCCCGATCACCGCGCTAGTACTCGCCGCCGCGCTATGGCTGATGCCGCCCGCCGCGCTAGCCGCCGACACGCCCGCCCCCGTCAAATCCTCTGCCCGCACGGCGTCGCCCCCGGCCGGCATGCCCGAATACGGCGAAGGCAGCCACGGCCGCAGCCTGACGTTCGGCGTGTACGACGGCGACACGTTCAAGCCCGCCGCCAACACCCCGTACCGCCTGTTCCTGACCGCCAAGGGCGAAAAGATCCACGGCACGCCCAGCGGCGACGGCATCTTGCACGGCGTCACCGACGCGCAGGGCCGCACTGCCTGGATCTGGACCGCGCAACCGCACGCCGCCAGCGATTTCACGCTGATCCGCCGCATCGGCGACGGCCCGTGGGGCCATTTCTTCCAGCTGAGCGCAAGCGGCGACAATGAACCGTTGCCCGCGTGGCCATACATCCTGACGATGCGCCAACGCTGGGGCGAGCAATGGGTCGACCTGGGCTACACGACCCGCCAGGGCGGCACGGCCTACTTCAGCCACGACATGCCGGCCGCCGCGATTTCCCTGTCCATCGAATCGCGGACCACCGATAACCGCATCTGCTTCGGCGAGCTGGATGCCGTCAACCGCAAGTTCGCCCAGGACGACGAAGCGGGCGCGGAACAATTGATCGCCGCCATGCGCTGCGCCGATACGCCGCGGCAACAGCTGGACCTGGCCCACCTGCTGCTGATGGCCGGCCACGAAGAGCAAGCCCGCCACTGGGTGCAGCGCGCACGCCAGTGGCGCTTTCCGGAATCGCTCAAGCGTCCAGACAAGGCCCTGCTGGAAGACCGCCTGAACCTGGAACGCCTGCTGGCCATGCCCGACCTTGCCCTGGCTGATGCCCTGGCGCTGCAATACCGCCAGGTCAAACGCGGACGGGCACCGCGGGCAGACGACCCTGACCTTGCCAACGAAATCGCCTACTACCTGGCGGACTTCCAAGACTATCTGCCACAGGCCGAAGCGCAAGTGCGCGAGTCCATCCGCCGCGCCGGCCCCAATCCGTACAACCAGGGCACGCTGGGCTGGATCCTGGCGCTGCGGGGCGACACCGATGAAGGCCTGCGCCTGATGCGCGAGTCGTACCGCGGCATTCCGCGGAACGAAGAGATCGTGGCCGATTACGGGCTGACGCTATGGCGGCACGGCCAGCCGGAACATGCCGGGCGGCTATGGGACGAAGCCCGGGCGCAGTGCGTCTGGGGCCGGCGCCTGCACGACGCGATGCGCGAAGCGCAGTACCCGCACCCGTATTTCCAGGCGGCGGATTCCCCGGCGGTGCAGAAGTACCGGCAGCGCTGCGATCAGCCTCGGACCAAGCGGAAAACGGTGGCCAGCTGACCGCCGGGAAGCGGGGTCATGGTCAAAACCGGCTAGTCCGGTATCAACGGATACGCGTCGAAGGTCTCTTTCACGAGCTCCCGCAGCCAGACGATGGCGGGGTCTTGATGAAAGCGCGGATGCCAGTGCTGGCGCAATGCGAATGACGGCAAGGGCATGGGCGGTTCAAGCACCCGGACGGACCCGTAGCCGGCGAACACATTACCCAATTCCTGGGGCACGGTCGCAATCAGGTCCGGGTGCTGGTCGATCAGCAGCGGCACGACCAGGAAATGCGGCGTCGACAGGAAGATGTTGCGTGTGATCCCCTGCTCTTCGATCGCGCTGTCATAAGCCTCGGACGACCGCCCCGCCAACGTCACCACGATCTGCGGCATGCGTTGGAACTGCTCGAGCGTCATCGTGTCGCCCACCTCCGCGTTCTTCACGCTGACCAGCGTGACGAACTTATGCATGAAAAGCTGCTGCTGGAACAAGCCGGACGGCGCGGCCCGCAGCGAGCCCAGCACAAGGTCCACTTCGCCTGACGCCAGCAAGGGTTCGACCTGCGGAACCGGCACTTGCCGCGACCGCAACGTGCAGTGTGGCGCCAGCTTGCGCAATCGCTTGATCAGCGGCGGCAAGAACACGAGTTCGCCCATGTCAGTCATGCACAGCGTGAACGCGCGCCTGGCCACGGCAGGATCGAACTGGGCCTGGGACAGCACCTGCGCGCGTATCGTCGCCATCAGGTCCAGCACCGTTGGCGCCAGGCTTTCCGATTTTGGCGTGGGCTGCATGCCCTGCCCCGTCTTCACGAACAAGGGGTCATCGAAAAACGACCGCAGCCGGTTAACCGCATGGCTCATCGCGCTTTGCGACAAACCCAGCTGTTCACCCGCGCGTGTCACGCTACGTTCACGCAGCAGGCTGTCGAAAACGGCAAGCAGGTTCAGGTCGAACTTCTCGTTATGCATAACGTGCATTTCCAGTATTAGACCCATGACATTGACGCATATTCCGCGTCTGCCTATCTTGCTGTCAAGCGCCGCGCAGATCGGCGTTCCGACTAGGAGACAAATCTTGAAACCCCGTATCCGCCTCACTTCAGGGGCCCTGTTTTCCTGCGCCCTGCTTTCCTGTAGCCCCGCCATTGCCGACATCAACGTGGGCGTCGTGCTGTCGCTGACCGGGCCCGCCGCGTCGCTGGGCGTACCGGCGAAAAACGCCATCGACCTGCTGCCGCGCGAACTGGGCGGCGAGGCGATCCACTACACCGTCCTGGACGACGCATCCGACACGACCCAGGCTTCCCGCGCCTTCCGCAGACTGGTCGACGAACACAAGGTAGACGTGATCCTCGGCACATCGGTGACACCCGCCACCTTGGCGCTGGTGCCCATCGCACATGAAAAGCAGGTGCCGCTATTAAGCCTGGCTGCCAGCGCCAAGATCGTGGAACCGATGGATCCGCAACGGCGTTGGGTGTTCAAAGTCATCCAGAATGAGAACCTGATGGTGGCCGCCACGGTTGCCCATATGAAGGCCCAAGGCATCAAGACGCTGGGCTACATCGGCTTTGCGGACGCCTACGGCGACAGCTGGCTGGCCGAAACCCGCAGGCAGGCCGAACTGGCCGGCATCAAGCTGGTGGCGGCCGAGCGCTATGTGAAGACCGACACCAGCGTCACCGCCCAAACGCTGAAGCTCCTTGGCGCGCGCCCCGACGCCATCCTGGTGGCGGCATCGGGCACACCGGGCGCGTTGCCCCAGAAGTCGCTGCGCGAACGGGGCTACCCGGGCGGCATCTATCAGACCTACGGCATCGCCAACCGCGAGTTCCTGCGCATCGCCGGCAAAGATGCCGAAGGGGCCGTGTTCGCCGTCGGCCCCGTGGTGGTCGCAAGCCAGCTGGACGCCGCCAACCCGATCCGCGCGATCGCCACCGACCTGACGCAACGCTACGAAGCCGCCTACGGCAAGGATTCCATGTCGGTGTTCGCCGCCAATGCATGGGACGCCAGCATCGTGCTTCAACAGGCATTGAAGGCTGCGCGGGACTCGGCGAAGCCCGGCACCCCCGAATTCCGGTCTGCCTTGCGCGACGCGCTGGAAGCCACCCGGGACGTTGTGACGTCGCAAGGCATATCCACCATATCGGCCAGCGACCACGTCGGCTATGACGCACGCGCCGCCGTCATGGTCCAGATCAAGAACGGCGCATGGCGCTACGTGCAATAGGAATCGATCATGTTCGTCAAAAACACCTGGTATGTGGCTGCCTGGGACAAGGAAGTCGGCACGGAAGGTCTCTTCTCGCGCACGATCATCGGCGTTCCCGTGCTGATGTACCGCGACAGCGCCGGCCGGCTGGTGGCGCTGGAAGACCGTTGCTGCCACCGTGGCGCGCCGCTGTCCGTGGGCAGGCGCGAGGGCGACTGCGTGCGCTGCCTGTATCACGGCCTGAAATTCGATGCGACGGGCGCCTGCGTGGAGGCACCCGCTCAGCCCCGCATTCCGCCGCAGGCCCGCGTACGTACATTCCCCATTGAAGAACGGCACCGCTGGATCTGGATCTGGATGGGGGACCCGGCACGCGCCGACACGGCCCTGATCCCCGACACGCAATGGCTGGACCATCCCGACTGGCGCAGCCAGGACGGCTACATCCACTACGACGTCAACTATCTGCTGATCGCCGACAACCTTCTGGATTTCTCGCATCTGCCGTTCGTGCACCCCACGACGCTGGGCGGCAGCGAAGACTACGCCGCGGTGTCGCCCAAAGTCGAAAAGTTGGCTGACGGCGTGCGCATCACGCGCTGGACCATCGACACGGAAGCCCCCGCCTTCGCCACCAAGGTCAAGCAATGGCCGGGCCGAGTCGACCGCTGGAACATCTACAACTTCACCCTCCCCGGCATCCTGCTGATGGATTCCGGCATGGCCCCCACCGGCACCGGCGCGCAGGAAGGCCAGCGCGTTGATGCCGCCGAATTCCGGGGCTGTCAGGCCTTGACGCCGGAAACGGAGAACTCGACCCACTACTTCTTCGCGCATCCGCACAATTTCGCGATCGACCGGCCTGAAGTCACCGCATCCATCCACCAAAGCGTGGTTGACGCCTTCGACGAAGACCGCGACATCATCACGGCGCAGCAACGCTCCTTGTCGCTGGCGCCGGACTTCAAGATGGTGCCCCTGTCCATCGACGCCGCGCTTTCGCAATTCCGCTGGGTCGTCTCCCGGCGGCTTGAAGAAGAGCGGCAACAGGCAGCCAGCATCATCCCGATTGCCGCCAGCCGGGAAGTCGCCTGACATGCGGCCGCTGATCATCAGCCGGATCACGCGCGAGGCGGAGGGTGTGCTGGGGCTGCTGTTGCGCAGCCCCGACGGCGCCGATTTACCTGCCTATGCGGCGGGCGCCCATGTCGACGTGAAATTGGGCAACGGGCTGGTCCGCCAGTATTCGTTGTGCGGTGACCCTGCCGACCGTGGCGTGTACCGCTTGGGCGTGGGGCTGGCCGCCGATTCGCGCGGAGGGTCGCGCCATATCCACGACACGTTGCGCGAAGGCGATCTGCTGGCTGTTGGCGAGCCTCGCCCGCTTTTCGGTCTGCACCCCCAGGCCCGCGCCCATCACTTCATCGCGGGCGGCATCGGCATCACCCCCATCTTGAGCATGATCTTCGCGTGCGAAAAACGCGGGGAATCGTGGACGCTGCTGTACTGCGCGCGCAGCCGCAAGCACGCCGCGTTCTTGAATGAGCTGTCGGCCCATGCCGACCGCCTCCGTCTGCCTTTCGACGATGAACAAGGCGGCGCGCGCTGCGATCTGGATCCGCATCTGACCGGTGTCCTGCAACCGGGCTCCCATGTCTATTGCTGTGGCCCCGGGCCGTTGATGGACGCGGTAGCGCGGGCCTGTGAACGCCAACGCCTGCCTGCCGCGCAGCTGCATGTTGAACGCTTCTCCACAACCGGGACCGCAACGGAACCTAGCGCCGCCGATCCCAATTCCGGCTTCACCCTTGTCCTGGCCCGTAGCGGCGGACGCTACGACGTTCCTGCCGGGACGTCCGTTCTGGAGGTACTGGAAGCCGCCGGCATCGCCTGGCCGCATGCCTGCCGCGAGGGGCTATGCCGAAGCTGCGAGGCGGGCGTCCTGTCCGGCCAGGTGGACCATCGCGACTACGTGCTGAGCGACGAAGAACGCGCAGCGAACCGCAGCATGATGGTTTGCGTCTCCCGCGGTTGCGGCACGCTGGAGCTGGATGTGTAGCGCGCCGCCCTATAATCGTCACCGTGCGCTGCACGTGACGCGGCTGCCTTGGGCAGCCGCAGGAGACCGCCATGAAATCCCCGTTGATGTCTTTGCTCGCCCTGCTGGCCACCGCCCTGCTGCTTGCGGGCTGCGCCCCCGGCAATGGCGGCCCGCCCCATCCGGGCGCCGTCAATCCCTACAGCAGCGGCGGCTTCCATGACGCCGGCCCCAATTACCCTGATACGGGCCGCTAGACCTCCCGCTTAGACGCCGTCCCGGATCGCCGCGATCACGCGGCTCAGTTCCGCGTCACGGTCCGGCTCGTTCGCGCTGGCGTAGCGCGGTTCCGGATAGGCGGCCAACTGCACCACCACCAGCGCATGGCGGCGGTCGATGTAGATGCGCTGGCCCGAATGGCCCATGGCCATCATCGCGCCGTCTTCGCGCAGCCACCAGCTGTAGCCATACCCCGTCAGCCCCAGCGCCTGGCGGCTGGCGGAATGGAAGGCCTCGGGCACTGTGTGCGCCACGGCCCCAGCCTCTTCGATCCAGCCCTTGGGCAATACCCGCTTGCCGCCGATCACGCCGTCGTCCAGCACGAACTGGCCCACGCGGCCCAGGTCCCGCAGCGTCATGCCGGCGCGGCTGCCGCCGATCTCCTGCCCGCCCTCGGATTCCAGTGTGTAGAAGGCGTCGAACTCCATCCCATAGGGCTGCCACATTTTCCGCGACAGGTAGTCCGCCAGCGTCATGCCGGTAGCGGCCGAAATCAGCGCTCCCAGCAGATAGGTGTCGCCGGTGTTGTAGTGCCACACCGCGCCCGGCGCATGCTGCTGCCGGCACGCACGCAGCAACGCCAGCACGCCGCCGGGCGCCTTGTCGGCCAGCGACTTGCTGTAGCGGTTCACGTCCGACTGCTTATCCGTGTAGTCTTCGGTCCATTCCATGCCTGAGCACATCGTCATCAGGTGGCGCACCGTCACGTTTTCATATGCGCATCCCCGCATCACGGGCAGATAGCGCGTGACGGGGTCGTCGATGCTGCGGATGGCGCCGTCTTGCACGGCTGCGCCCACCAGCAACGACGTCACCGACTTGATGGTGGACATCGTGGACCAACGGTCATGCGGCTGAAGCCCCAGGCCATAGCGTTCCAGCACCACCCGCCCGTCGCGCATCGCCAGCAGCCCGGCCACGTTGTTGCGGTCCATGAATTCGGGCAGCCCGCGTTCCACGCCCTCAGTCACATACTGCACGCGTGCTTCTGGTCCACGTGCCAGTTCTCGCACCGCGGCGCCGCGTGCCACGGTACGGGTCGCGAACAACTGATCCACGATGCGGTAGCCATAGGATTGCAGGCACGGCGGCCACAGCAGGAAATCTTCGCTGCGCGGCAGATGGACGACGGAGCGGGAAACGGCCGCGGCATCGGAAGGAAAAGACAGATCGGTCATGGGCAAGGCTCGATGCATGGCGCCGCTGCCGGCATGGCGGCAGCGCGGTCAGGAAGAAGGAATGAGGTCAGTCGTTCTGGATGCCCAGCCGTTTGATGATCGGCCCCCAGGTCGCGGCTTCGCGCTGCATGGCTTGTGCCACCGCCTGGCCGCCGAATTCCGCCGGCGGCAGCATGTAGATCTGCGCCATCTGCGCGCGCGCTTCGGCGTCTGCCCAGAATTTACGCGTGGCGTCGGTCAGCTTGGCCAGCACATCAGGCGGCGTGCCCTTGGGCGCCATCAGGCCGTACCAGCCGTCGCTGGGAAAATCCTTGGCGCCCACTTCGTAGATCGTCGGCACATCGGGAAGCTCGGCCACCCGCTGGCTGCCGAAAACGACCAGCGGCACCGCCTTGCCGGTCTTGATCTGCGGAATCGCCCCGGACAGCGCATCCGCCGTCAGGTCAATCTGCCCGCCCACCAGATCCATCATGGCGGGCGCCGCCCCCTTGTATGGGACGTGCGACATCTCCAACCCGAAATGCTGCGCCAGGAAGGCGACGTTCAGATGCGTCGAATTGCCCATCCCCGCCGAACCGTAGTTCAAGGCGCCCGGACGGCCCTTGGCCACCTTGACCAGGTCCTGCACGCTCTTGATGCCGCTGGCCGGGTTCGTCACCAGCACCTGCGACGTGCCGGCGATCATCGTGACCGGATCAAAATCGCGTACGGGGTTGTAGGCCAGGGTCTTGTACGAGAAGGGATTCAAGGACATGTTCGACGTGCTGCCGAACAACAGCGAATAGCCGTCCGCCGGCTGTTTGGCAACGTAAGCGGCGGCAATGCTGCCGTTGGCCCCGGGCTTGTTCTCAACAATCACCGTGCCGCCGATCGCCTTGGAGACGTAGCTGGCCCAGGCCCGCGCCAACGCATCCGCCGCACCACCAGCCGACACCGGCACCACCACTGAGACCGGCTTGGCCGGAAAGACCGCCTGCGCCGATGCCGGCACGGAAACGACGGAGGATAGCGCAACGGCCGTGCCGACAGCCGCCATCACGTTGCGCAGCAACGTCCGCAAGGGGCCGGTCGAATCGGCCGGGACGACAAAACGGGGGGACAGCGTCGGGACCATGGCGGCTCACTGAATGGCGGATGTCGGAATACGCGGGATGAGCAGCGATCTTAGGAGCGTCACTAATTGCCGTCCAATGCATAATCAGCTTATCTTCCATAATTAAAATGAATAATTCTGGCCGACCCCATGAATCTTCAACAGCTGGATCACTTCCTGGCCGTGGTGGAAACCCAGTCCTTCAGCCGCGCCGCCGATAAGCTGCACCTGACCCAGCCCGCGCTCAGCCGCAGCATCCAGGCGCTGGAAGAGGAACTGGGCGGGCCGCTGCTGGAACGCGGCAAGAACAAGACGCTGACCGCCCTGGGCGAATTGGCATTGGCCCGCGCACGCCGGGTCCGCGTCGAACTGGCCGAACTGCGACGCAGCGCCAACATCCTGGCGAACGTCGAGGCCGGCACGCTGCGTCTGGGCCTGGGGCCCGCCCCGACCGCCATGCTGTCCGTGCACTTGCTGCAGCACATGATGCAGCGCTATCCCGCCATCAAGGTGCAGCTAAGTGGAGGCACCGCCGACATGCAGTTGCAGGAATTGCGCGAAGGCGCGGTCGACGCGCTGATCCTGCACCGCACCCAGGTCCCGCCGGACGACGACCTGACGCTCGACCTGTTTCCGCGCACGCCGCTGGGCTTCGTCTGCCGCGCCGGGCATCCGCTGGAGCACCGCCATGCGCTGTCTTTCGCCGAACTGCGCCAGTATCCGTTGGCCGCCAGCGGCCGCGCGATGAGCCACGACATTACGCACCGCTTGAACGAATACTTCGGCAACCGCACGCACTTCCACGACGCAATCCAGTACCAGTCGAACGACGTGAACGCCCTGGTGGAAGTGGTTCGCCGCACGGATGCCGTGTTCTTCGGCGTGCTGCAGGTCGCGCGCACCCTGCTGGACCGGGGCGAGCTGGTGCAATTGCATCTGTCGCCGGCGCTTTCGCTAAGTTCGGAATTCATGTTCATAACGCTGGACGGCAAGACGCCGCCGCCCGCCCTGGAAAAAATCCGCGACTGGTGCGCGGAACAGATGGGGGGCTAGCCCCTGCTGGCACCGGCCTAGCCTGGTTGCGCCAGCAAGCGCTGGATCTCGGCCTCGGTCTCGGCGTAGTTGCCTTCGCCGAAATGGCGGTAGACGATCTGGCCTTGCTTATCGATCAGGTAGACGGCCGGCCAGTACTGGTTGCTATAGGCCTCCCAAGTGGCGTAGCGGTTGTCCTGCGCCACCGGATACGTGATCTTGAAGCGTTCCAGCGCCTTCTGGACATTGGCGGTCGAGCGTTCGAAGGGGAACTCCGGCGTATGGACGCCCACCACGACCAGGCCCTGGTCCTTGTACTTCTGATGCCAGTTGGTGACGTACGGCAGGGTGCGGATGCAGTTGATGCACGTGTAGGTCCAGAAATCCACCAGCACGACCTTGCCGCGCTGCGAGGCCACGGTCAGCGGCGGGCTGTTCAGCCAGTTTTCGATGCCGGTGAATTCCGGCGCGGGGACCGGCGTGGCGGCGGCCTGCGCGGTGCCGGGCAGCACGGACGCCGCCAGCGACGTGGCGATCAACGCGCCCAGCGCGATCTTCTTGATGGAAGCAAACATGGTCGGACTCCTTGGGGTGAGTGGCAAAGTTCAATTGAAAAGGTTGCTGATCCAGGCGTAGGCCAGGATGTCGTACTGGAAGTAGATGGCTGCCGCCGTCAGGATCAGCAGCACGCCGAAGCCCTGCTGCAAGCGATGCGTGTAGCGGGACAGCCCGCGCACCCGGACCGCGATGGCCTGCCCGCCGTAGGCGATCGCCAGCATCGGGATGCCGGCGCCGATGGCGAAGACCAGCAGCAGCGTGCTGGACTGCGTCAGGTCTTGGGCTTTGGCCGCCAGCACCAGGATCGACGCCAGCACGGGGCCCGCGCACGGCGTCCACACGGCGCCCAGCGACAAGCCCAGCAGGAAGCCGCCCGCGTTCCCGCTGCCGGATCCGCCGGCGCTGAACGCCAGGCGTTGCAGCGGTCCGCCAAACCGGGCGATCAGCCGGTCATAGGGCTGCGGCCAGATGCGCACCAGGCCGAACAGCGCCAGCAGCGCGATGGAGGTGGACCGCACGGCTTCATGCACCGTGGCATTCAGGTTGGAAAGCAGGCTGAGCGCGATGCCCAGCCCGGCAAACGCCAGCACGAAGCCGGACACGACGAACAAGGGGCGCATCCGGCCGGGGCGTTCAAGCGAGGTGCCAAGCAGCACCGGCAGCAAAGGCAGCACGCACGGCGACGCGATGGTCAGCATTCCGGCCAGCAGGGCGATGGGGGTGTTGATCAGGTCCATGGGGTGTCCTTTGGAAAGAGGCCCCATTGCACCCGCGGCACGTATCCGGCTTGTGCCGGTTTGGCGCGGTTTTTCCTGCTTATGTATCCGCCGCTGGCGCGTATACAGTACGACACACATCCCGGCTCGGGCGGCGCTATAAACCGTTCATCGCAGTCTGTGGAGCCCCTCCGATGAAACGCTTTCTTGCCGTCCTGTTGCTGCTTTTCGGCGGCTTTACCGTCGAAGCCGCCAAGCCATTCCAGTGCCAGTTGATCGCCAATTCCCGCCCGCGCCGGGATCCCCTGCCCCCAGTATCATGAACGCCACGTCCTCCCACCCTGAAAAGGCATCCTCCGATGGATCACGTTGATCACGTCATGATCGTCGACGACGATCGCGAAATCCGCGAACTGGCCGGCAACTTCCTGAAGAAGAACGGCTTGGCCGTCACGCTGGCAGCGGACGGCCGGCAGATGCGGTCGCTGCTGGAAAGCTTGTCCGTCGACCTGATCGTGCTGGACATCATGATGCCCGGCGACGACGGGCTGGTCCTGTGCCGCGAATTGCGCAGCGGCAAGCACCGCCGCATCCCCATCCTGCTGCTGACGGCGCGCAGCGACGACATGGACCGCGTGCTTGGCCTGGAAATGGGCGCCGACGACTATCTGGTGAAACCCTTCGTGGCGCGCGAACTGCTGGCCCGCATCAAGGCGATCCTGCGGCGCACGCGCATGCTGCCGCCCAACTTCCAGGTGACGGAGCCGGGCCGCGAGATCACGTTCGGCACCTGGCGCCTGGACACCACCGCCCGCCACCTGCTGGACGCCGACGGCACCATCGTGTCGCTCAGCGGCGCCGAGTACCGGCTGCTGCGCGTCTTCCTGGACCACCCGCAACGCGTGCTGAACCGAGATCAGCTGCTGAACCTGACGCAGGGCCGCGACGCCGACTTCTTCGGCCGGTCCATCGACCTGCTGGTCAGCCGCTTGCGCCAGCGCCTGCGCGAAGACGCCCGCGAACCCCAATACATCAAGACCGTGCGCAGCGAAGGCTATGTGTTCGCCGCCGCCGTCGACGTCTCGGAATCCGATCAGTGAATTCCGACGCCCCGCGTCGCTTCGCCTGGCCCGGCACGCTGGTCGCGCGGCTGTTCCTGATCTTCCTGGCCGGCCTGCTGCTGGCGTACGGCTTGTCGTTCGCGTCGTTGTTCTACGAACGCTACAGCGCCACTAAAAGCATGATGCTGGGCGACCTGGAACGCGACGTCGCCATCGCCATGGACATTCTTGACCGCCTGCCCGCCGCCGAGCGCCCCGCCTGGCTGCCGCGCCTGTCCAGCGGCGACCGCGAATACCTGCTGGGCAACGGCGATGCCGACCAGCCCCTGAAGCTGGAGGCCGCCCGCACGGCGGCGCTAGCCATCGAAGCCGCCCTCGGCCCCGCCCGGCCCGTCGCCATCCGTGCCATGGCCAACGATCCCCGGCACATCCAGGCGCGCGTCGTGCTGTCCGACGGCCAGCCGGTGACCCTGGACATCCACCTTGCCATGATGGGCCTGGCCCCCTGGCTGGTGATCGTGCTGGCGGTGCAACTGGTCTTGCTGATCGGCTGCGCCTGGCTGGCCGTAAGGCTGGCGGTCCGCCCATTGACGCGCCTGGCCGAGGCCGCCGAAGCGCTGGACCCCAACAGCAAGAGCCCCGCGCTGGACGAACGTGGCCCCACCGAAGTCACCCACGCCCTCGCCGCCTTCAACGCCATGCAGGAACGCATCGCCACGCACGTCGCCGAACGCATGCAGATGCTGGGCGCCATCTCGCACGACCTGCAAACCCCGATCACCCGCATGAAGCTGCGCACGGAATTCATGGAAGATTCCGTCGACCGCGACAAGCTCACGAACGACCTGAACGAAGTCGAACGGCTGGTGCGCGAAGGCATCGACTACGCCCGCAGCGCGCACGGCAAAGTCGAGCCATTGGCACGCGTGGAACTGAACGCCTTCCTGGAAAGCCTGGTGTACGACTACCAGGACACCGGCAAGCGGGTCAGTTTGTCTGGCGACCGGGCCGGCCCCTTGCTGACTCGTCCGCATGCGCTGCGCCGGATACTGGGCAACCTGATCGACAACGCGCTGAAGTTCGCGGATGCCGCCGACGTGCAGGTCTTGGCCCGCACCGATACGACGCTGTCGATCTTCGTGCTGGATCGCGGGCCGGGCATCCCTGAGCACGAACTGGCGAACGTGCTGCAACCCTTCTACCGCCTGGAAGGCTCACGCAACCGCGACACCGGCGGCACGGGGCTGGGCCTGGCCATTGCGCATCAGCTGGCCGACGTGCTGGGCGCCAAGCTGATCTTGAGCAACCGCGAAGGCGGCGGCCTGTCGGCGGAAATCCGCATGTCGCGTTAAGGCTGCCGGTACGCGGCGGATGCTAGTCTCCGGCCAAGGCACCCGACTTCAGCAACGGCTCCATAATCCCGGCGGTGTACACGCGCGCCACGTTCTGCAGGAACGCCGTGAAATCGGTCTTTGCGGCATGGTCGGCGCGATCGGAAATCACGCGCATCACGGCGAACGGAATCCCGAATTCGTAGCAGACCTGCGCCATCGCCGCACCCTCCATTTCTACGCACAACGCATCAGGCAGGCGCTTGCGAAGCGCCAGGGCCTCGTCGTTGTGGCTGACGAAGACGTCCCCCGTGGCGATAAGACCCAAATGGACATTAGGCGCGGCAAGCGTCGCCCGGCCGATGGCCGCCGACGCCCCTCTCGCCCGGATGAACTGCCCGGCGTGGTCATGCAGCAGCGCGCTCAAGCCCGCATCCGCATCGAAGCGCACACGCCCCAGCAAAGGAATCTCGTGCTGATCGAATAAGGGCCGCGCGTCCATATCGTGCTGCATCAAACTGCTGGCCACCACCACATCGCCCACGTCCACATCCGCATGCAAACCGCCCGCCAGCCCGGTGAACAACACGCGCGACACCTGAAATTCCCGGATGACAATCGACGCCGTCGCAGCCGCCGCCACCTTGCCGATGCGGCTAAGCGCAATCACGCACGGGGTGCCCCACAGCGTACCCACATGGAAATCGCGCATGGCAATGCGATGAATGGTCGTGCCCGGATCCATCGCGGCAAGCAGGTCGGCGATCTCTTCGTGCAAGGCGCCCAGAATGGCAAGACGGCCCATGATGTCCTTTTATGTGGCTGGCGACACGGCGGAATGCCGTGCAGGGCGGAACATACTTTAAATGAGGCAGGGTTTCCAATGGGCGGGGGCTTGGCGCTGAGTATCCCAGTGTATCCAGCGGCTTGGTGGATACACGGCAACACGGCCGGGGCTCGCTGGCGACATAAACCGGATACAGGCACTTGTTGCAATGCAGGCTCGATTCCCTCCCCGCGGCTCTGCCGCGCCACCACCCGGAGCCATCATGGCCAAGCAACTTGAAGAAGTCCTCTACACCGCCAACACCCACACCACCAGCGGCCGCGACGGCACGGGCCGCAGCAGCGACGGCGCGCTGGACGTGCAACTCAGCCCGCCCGGGTCCGGCAAGCCGGGCACGAATCCCGAACAACTGTTTGCGGTGGGGTATTCGGCATGCTTCATGGGTGCGATGAAACGCGCAGGCGCCGCGCATGGCATCGCCGTGCCGAACGACGTGGCGATCGACGCCAGCGTGTCGCTGGGCAAGGTCGACGGCGGGGCGAATTTTGCGTTGGGGGTCGTGCTGGCGGTGTCGCTGCCGGGACTGAGCGAGGAGGAGAAGCGGACGCTGGTGGCAGGCGCGCATCAGATGTGCCCGTATTCGCGAGCAATCAAGGACAACGTGGATGTGCGGTTTGAAATGGTTTGAGGGGTGGGGTGGGGCGGTGGATTTTGTCCGCCGCCCGGTTCGAAATGATAGGAAATTCGAGAGTGTAGAAAAAACCCCGGCGATTGCTCGCCGGGGACGTCCCTGCACACACACAACACCGATTGATCAGTTCGCGAACACCTTGATCTGGTCGCTTTTCAGCACGTCCGGCGTCAGGCTCTTTTCGATCCATTCCATCGACGTGTCGGACACGCCCGGAGTGACCAGTTCGGCCGGCACGATGGTGATGTCGGCCAGCACCTTGAACGGGTACTTGTCGCTCTTCTTGGTCACACCGAACAGTTGCGCTTCCAGGCCCTGGCCGTCGGCGCGATGCATCTTGACCTCGCGGCCGTAGCCCTTGAAGGTCACGTCGTGCATGGCGGCGGCCACTTGCTCCGGGCTGGGCCAGGCGCCGCCGTTGTCCTTGATGGCCTTTTCGTAGCCGGCTTTCAGGCCCTGGATGGCCTGCACCATGTGGTAGACCGAGTAGATCGGATAGGCGCCGGTCTTATCGTGGAATTTCTTCACGAAGGCCTGGTGCTGCGGATCGTCCTTGGTTTCCGGATGCAGGAAGTAGTGGTCGCCGCGGGCGCCGACGTACACGCCTTCGGGCAGGGCGTTGCCCAGGCGCTCCAGCGAGCTTTCGGCCAGCGACAGCACGAACGTGGAGTTCTTGAACAGGTTGCGTTGGGAAGCCTGACGCACGAAGTTGTCCAGGTCGCCGCCCCACGACGTGGAGACGATGACGTCCGGGCGCAGCGCCTGCAGGCGGCTGATTTCGGTCGAGAAGTCGGCGGCGCCGAACTTGGGGAACATCTCGGCCACGACCTTCACGTCCGGCTTGAACTTCTTCAGCGCGGCCAGGAAGATGTCGCGCGAATCGCGGCCCCAGGCGTAGTCCTGGTTGACGATGGCGATGGTCTTGAAGTCGGGCTTGACCTTCATCAGGTACAGCACCTGCGCGACCATTTCGGTGGTGGCGTTGGCCTGGGTACGCACGACGTACTTGTACTTCTTGCCTTCCAGCGCCTTTTCGGTACCGCAGTCCCACAGCACGTTCAGCACTTTCAGGTCTTCGGCCACGGGCGCCACGATGTTGCAATGGCCGCTGGAGATGGCGGACAGCATGACGCGCGTGCCGCCTTCGGCCAGGCGGCGATATTCGGACAGGAGCTTTTCGCCGCCGCCGCCTTCGTCGATGTAGCTGGGAACGAGCTTGACGCCGTCGATGCCGCCGGCGGCGTTGATGTCCTGGATCAGGATCTCGGCCGCGTCGCGGGCCGGCACGCCGAACACCGAGGCGGACCCCGACAGGAACGTCGAAATGCCGATATTCAGTTCCTTCGGCTTGTCGGCGGCGCTGGCCAGCGCCGTGAAGCCTGACAGCAGGGTGGCGCCCAGAAGGGCAGCCAGTCTTGAGGTTTTCATGGTCTTGTCTCCAGTGTTGTAGTCGGGTCTATGCCCTTAGAAAACGATGGCGTCGCGCAGGCTGCCGCCGGTAGCGAGGTGATCGAACCCCTCGTTGATCTGGTCCAGCGAAAAGGATTTGCCCATCATCCGGTCTACCGGCAACTGGCCGGCCTTGTACAAGTCGATGTAGCGGCTGATGTCGATGGCGGGCACCCCCGACCCCAGATAGCTGCCGCGGATGTCGCGCTCTTCGCCCACCATCTGCGACAGCGACAAGGGGAAGCTGAACTTCGGGTTGGGCAGGCCCGACGTAACGGTGGCGCCGCCGCGGCGGGTCAGCTTGTAGGCGGTCTCGAAAGCGGGCACCGCGCCAGCCATGTCGAAGCCGTAGTCCACGCGACCGCCGGCCAGGTCGAAGAGGTCGTCGTCCGTCTTGACCTGCTTGGGGTTGACGGTGTGGGTTGCGCCCAGCTCCTTGGCCAGCGCCAGTTTTTCGTCGCTGAGGTCGACGGCAACCACGCGGCGAGCGCCGGCGGCCACGGCCGCCAGCAAGGCGCTCAGCCCCACGCCGCCAAGACCCACGATGGCCGCCGTGTCGCCCGCCTTGATCCGCGCGCGGTTCAGTACCGCGCCCGCGCCAGTCAGCACGGCGCAGCCGAAGAGCGCCGCCTCGCGGTGGCTGAGTTCGACGTTGACCTTGACGCAAGACCGGCGCGACACCACCGCGTATTCCGCGAAGCAGGACACGCCGGTGTGGTGGTTGATGTATTCGTCACCGATGTGCAGGCGGCGGTCGCCGCCCAGCAGAGTGCCCTGGGTATTCGCGGCGGCGCCCGGTTCGCACAACGCAGGACGGCCTTCCATGCACGGGTTGCAGCAGCCGCAGCTGGGCACGAACACCATGGCGACGTGGTCGCCCGGTTTCAGGTCCGTCACGCCCGGGCCGGTTTCCACCACCTCGCCGGACGATTCGTGCCCCAGCACGATGGGCACGCCGCGCGGACGGTCGCCGTTGATCACCGACAGGTCCGAATGGCACAGCCCCGCCGCCTTGATCTTCACCAGGACTTCGCCCGTGCCGGGCGGATCCAGTTCGATCTCGGTGATGCTCAATGGCCGGGTCTGGGCGTAGGGACCTTGCCCCCCTACGTTGCGCAACAACGCCGCTTTGATTTTCATGCGTCTGACACCCACGATAGAGAGAAGACGGCCCGGCCGGCGCCGGGCCTGCCAAGAACGGTCAGACGGTACGGCCGCCGTCCACGGGAAATTCCACGCCGGTGATGAATTCCGCCGCGTCGCTGGCCAGAAACAAGGCTGCCGCCGCCACGTCCGACGGCTGGCAGAAGCGGCCCAGCGGAATCGTGGAGACGAACTTCGCGCGGTTCTCGGGCGTGTCGGGCAGGCCCATGAACAGTTCGAACATGCCGGTGATGCCCATCACGGGGCAGATGGCGTTGACGCGGATGCCGTCGGGGCCCAGTTCCACCGCCATGGATTTCGACAGCACGTTGACCGCGCCCTTGGACGCGTTGTACCAGCTGAGCCCGGGACGCGGACGGATGCCGGCCGTCGACCCCACGTTCAGGATCACGCCGCGCTTCTGCTTGCGCATCACGGGCACCACGGCCTGCGCCATGTGGTAGATCGACTTCACGTTGATGTCGAACATGCGGTCGAACATGGCCTCGTCCACGTCCAGCATCGGCTGGTTCTTGTGGGTGATGGCGGCGTTGTTGACGACGATATCGACCGAACCGAACGTTTCCAGGCAGACGCGGACCGCATTGTCGATGTCGGCGCGGCTGGACACGTCGGCTTTGACGGCAAGCGCGGCGGCGCCGACTTCGGCGGCCACGCGGTCGGCGGCTTCCTTGTTGATGTCGGCGATGACGACCTTCGCGCCCTCTTTGGCGTACAGCTTGACGATGCCTTCACCGAACCCGTTTCCTCCGCCGGTGACGATGGCGACCTTGCCTTGCAACTGACTCATGACTTGTCTCCGGATAGCCTGGCGATCATTCGCCGTAGAATTGGATCAACGTTTTGGTCGTGCTCATTTCTTCCAGGGCTATGAAGCCCTTTTCGCGTCCATGGCCGCTCTTCTTGACGCCGCCAAACGGCAGTTCCACGCCACCGCCCGCGCCGAATCCGTTGATATAGACCTGGCCGCACTTGATGCCGCGCGCCACGCGCTGCTGGCGTCCGCCGTTTTCGGTCCAGACCGCGCCCAGCAGTCCGTAGTCGGTGGCGTTCGCCAACCGGATGGCATCGGCTTCCGTTTCGAACGGCAGCGCCACCAGCACAGGCCCGAAGATCTCTTCGGTCAGCAGCGTGCTGTCATGCGACGGGGCGCTGAACAAGGTCGGTTTGACGAAGTAGCCGCCCGCCGGCACGCCGTCGGCGATGGCGCCTTCGGCTGCCACCTTCAAGCCGTCGGCCAGGCCCCTGGCGATGTAGTGGTTGACGCGGTCGAACTGCGCCTTGTTGACCACCGGGCCGCAAGTCAGGTCCATGTCCGGCGTGCCGGCGCGGACTTTCGAGAATTCTTCCGCCAGCGCCTTCATGAACTCGGCGTAGATGCCCTTCTGCACCAGCAGGCGGCTGCCGGCGGTGCACGTCTGGCCCGCGTTGTGGACGATGCCCTTGACGATGGCCGGAATGGCCAGCTTGAAGCGGGCATCGTCGAACACGATATGAGCGGACTTTCCGCCCAGTTCCAGCACGCACTTCACCGCGTTGACGGCGGCGGCCTGCTGGATCAGCACGCCGACTTCGTTCGATCCCGTGAACGTGATGAAGTTGATGCCCGCATGGCGCGACAGACTGGCGCCCGCTTCTTCGCCCAGGCCCGTCACGATGTTCAACGCGCCCGCCGGGAAGCCCACTTCCAATGCCAGCTCGGCCACGCGGATGATCGACAGGCAGGCATCTTCCGCGGGCTTGACCACGGCGGCGTTGCCCATGGCCAGCGCCGGCGCCACGCTGCGGCCGAACATCTGCGCGGGATAGTTCCACGGGATGATGTGGGCGGTCACGCCCAGCGGCTCGCGGATCAGCTGGACCGAATAGTCCTTCTGGAACGGGATGGTCTGGCCGTGCACCTTGTCGGCCGCGCCGCCATAGAACTCGAAGTAGCGCGCCAGCACGGTGATGTCGGCGCGTGCCGTGGACATCGGCTTGCCCGTGTCGCGCGATTCCAGTTGCGACAATTCTTCGTGGTGCGCCAGCACGGATTCGCCCAGGCGCAGCAGCAACCGGCCGCGCTCCAGCGCGGTCATGGCGCCCCAGCCGCTGTCCAGCGCGGCGCGCGCCGCCTGCACGGCTGCATTCACGTCGGCCTGCTGGCCACGCGGGATGGTGGTGAACACCTTGCCGTCCACCGGCGACACCACATCGATGGTGCGTCCGTCTGCGGCATCGGCCTGGCGGCCGTCGATAATCATCTGCGTCATGGAAAGTCTCCGGGTATTCAGTTCAAGGTGATCGAGCCGCGCTCGATCGTCCATATCTGGTCGGGAATGTCGCCAAGCAACTTCACGTTGGACTCGGTGATCACTACGCATAGGTCGGGTTGCAGCTCTTTCAGCCGCGCCAGCGCTTCGGTGTAGTCGCGCGCCAGCTTCGGGGCAAGGCCCTGGAAAGGCTCGTCCAGCATCAAGAGGCGGGTGCCGACCATGATGGCGCGCGCCAGCGCCACCATCTTTCCCTGGCCGCCCGACAACGCAGAGCCGGACCGGCTCAGCATGGGTTCCAGCTGCGGCACCACCTTCAGCACCGTGGCGATGCGCGCGGCGATCTGAGCCTTGGACTGGCCTTGCACCTCGCACGGCAGATTCAGGTTTTCTTCCACCGTCATGGTGGGGAAGATCACGCGGTCTTCGGGTGCGTACCCTACCTTCAGGGCGGCGCGCTTGTGCCCGGGCAAGGCGGTCAGGTCCGTGCCGTCGAAAGCGATCTTGCCCGACTTGATCTTCGTCAGGCCCATGATGGTGCGCAGCAGCGTGGTCTTGCCCGCGCCGTTGCGGCCCACGATGCCGATGGTCTTGGACGGTTCGAAACTTGCGCTGACGTCGCGCAGGATGCGGTTGCCCGCCAGGTCGACGTTGATGGCCGATAGGTTCAACATGGTTCAGGCCCCCAGCACTTCGCTTTTGATCTGCGGGTTGTTCAAGACCTCGTCGGGCGTGCCGTCCGCGGCCACCTTGCCCGCGATCCAGGCGGCCACCCGCGTGGCGTAGCGCGACACGATGTCCACATCGTGCTCGACGAACCAGCTTGTCACGCGGCGTTCGTCCAGCGCATGCATCACGGTTTCCATCAAGGCGAACTTGTCCTCGGACGCGACGCCGCTGGTCGGCTCGTCCATGATCAGTAATTTGGGTTGCAGGGCCAGCGCCATCGCCACGTCCAGCAGCTTGCGCTTGCCTTCCGGCAATTCGATGGAGGCTTCGTCGGCTTCGGGCAGCAGGCCCACCAGGTCCAGCGTGGCGTCCACTGCTTTGTCGTCGATGGTGCTTTCCAGCGACCGGAACCAGCTGAGTTCCTTGTTGCGGCGGGCGGCTGCAATCTGCACGCATTGGCGCACCGTATGCTCGGTGAACAGCTGCGGCAGCTGGAACGACCGCCCCAGCCCCAGGCGCACGATCTTGCGCGGCGCCATGGCCGTGACGTCACGACCGTCGAAATACACCTTGCCCTTGGACGGCGCCAGATACCCCGTGCAGATGTTGATGAAGGTGGTCTTGCCGGCGCCGTTCTGTCCGATCACGGCCAGGCGTTCGCCTTCATGCAGTTCGAAGTCGATGTTGTTGGCCGCGACGACGCCGCCGAAAGCCAGATACAGGCCGGTGGTTTGAATGAGGGGTTTCATCTTCAGTTCCTCACCGAGGCTTGCGCGCTGGCCTGAACCCGAGCCTGCACGGTGGCGCCGGCGCGTGCCTCTGCACGTGCCTGGTCGCGCTTTCGGGCCGCGGCGCGTTTCATGATCTGGCCGACGAATCCGGTGGGGAACATGAAGATCACCAGGATCAAGGTCAGCCCCAGCAAGAACTGCCACAAACCAGGGAAGTAGGCCGCCGACACGAGCTTGACCGTCTCGAAGCCCACCGCACCCAGGAACGCCCCGGCCGCGTGGCCGGCCCCGCCCAGGATCGTGATGAACACGAATTCCCCCGAGCGCAGCCACGATCCGATTTCCGGCGTGACCAGACCCTGCATCAAGGCCAGGATGGCGCCCGAGAAGCCCACCACGACGGCCGACAGCAGATAGCCCTTCCACATGATGAAGTACGCGGAAAACCCCAGGTATTCGATGCGCGTCTCGTTCGTCTTGATCGCCGACAGGGCCTGCCCGCTGCCCGACCGGAAATAGCGCTGCACCCACCAGGCCAACGCCATCGACAGCACCAGCGTCAGCACCAGCAATGCGCGTTCGAACGATTCGCGCTCCATCAGGACACCGGCCATGGCCGGGCGCACGATGCGCAAGCCGTCCGAGCCGCCTGTCAGGGTGTAGAGCTTGCCCAGCAACGCGAACAGCACCATGCTCAGCGCCAGGTTCAGCATGCCGAAGAAGATCCCGCGGTAGCGCACCACGAACAGGCCGATCACGACGGCCGATGCAAAGCTGGCGACGACACCCGCCAGGATCAGCACCAGGGCGTCGGTGCCGGGCATGGCACGCGCCAGGAAGGCGACGGTATAGGCCGAGATGCAGGAGTACATCGCGTGGCCGAACGAGATCTGGCCGGCGCGGGCCATCACCGACACGCCCAGCGCGGCGATGGCGTAGGTCAGGCCGATGACGATGGGCGTGATGGTCCAGGAATAGGAATAGCCCAGGAATAGCGTGGCCAGCGCGGCCACGAGACTGAGTACGGCGACTTTCATCAGATCCTCCGCGCTTGAGCGACCGTGAACAGGCCGTGCGGCCGGATGATCAGCACCAGCACCATGATGATGTACGGCACCGCCACTTCCAGTTCGGGTGCGGCATAGACGGCAATGGCACGGATGATGCCGATCAGCAGCGCGGCGATCAGCGCGCCCGTGATCTGGCCCAGGCCGGCGGTCGCGACCACCGCGAACGACAGCACCGTCATGTCCGTGCCGGCACCCGGCACCAGCGACGTGGTGGGCGCGGCCATCGCGCCGCCCAGCGCGCCCAGGATGGTGGCGATCACGAAGGTGACGTAGCCGATCTTCTTGGCGTTGATGCCCAGCGACGTCGCCACCTCGCGGTTGTGCGTGGTGGCCACGGTCTGCTTGCCCAGCTTGGTGTGGCGCAGGAAGAATTCCAGGCACACGTAGGCCAGCACCGCCGTCACCGGCACCACGACCAGCTGATAGGTGGTGTAGGTGATGTCGCCGATTTCGATGTTGCCCAGCCGGTTGACGACCTCGCTGGCGCTGTAGGGCTGCGCGCCCCACAGCAGGCGCTGGATGTCTTCCAGCATCAGGAAGCCGCCGAAGGTGATCAGCAGTTTCAGGATGGGGTCGTAGTTCTGGGCCCGGCGGATCAGCACGAATTCCATGATGCTGCCCAACGCCAGGCCCACGGCGATGGCGGCCACGAACAAGGCCGCGAACAGCAGCAAAGGGGAGTCGGTCTTGGGCGCCAGGAACATCACCAGGCTGGCCGCGGCGTAACCGCCGAAGGCGTAGAAGGCGCCGTGGGCGACGTTCAAGATGCCCATCACGCCGAACACCAGCGTCAAGCCCATCGACACCAGGAACAGCAGACTGGCGTAGGCCACGCCGTCCACCAAGGCAAGAGGCAGTAGATCCCAGGTCAAGCGTCTTCTCCCAATACGCTAAGCACCTGCCGCGAGGGCGACGCGTTGCCGCGGCAACGTGGAATCCCCAGCACGGCGGTACGGGCTTTTAGCCCCGGACGCGCTTGGCGCGCCCTTGTCTCTTTATGGACCTTGCCGTACCCGCCGTCGATGCGAGGCGAGGCGGGCCGGAAGGCGTTTATGTGGGGGGATCGCCGGGCGGATAAAGCCGCCCGGCGATCCCCTCCGATAGTGGAAACGAAGTATAGGTATGCCCCTTTTCAGCGCCTATTTATCTTTGTGCAAGCCGGGCTTCACAAGCGATAGAGTGGCCGTCGCCTAGGGGATTTCCGCATGCGGGTTTACCTGCACCATCGCCGCCATCGGCGCCCGGGTCTGGTAGTCGGGGATGATGCGGATCTGCGCTTCACCAGGCAATTGCACATAACGGCCTAGGCCATCCGGCGCCAGCGCGCCTACCTCCATTTGGGCGAGGCGCACGCCCGTCGCGTCGCGGATGTCGATGCGCAATTGGGGTGGGCTCAATCCGTATGGCTGGTCGGCATGGGGCGCCAGCGCGCGGTCGCTGCGGGCCTGTGAAAACAGCGCCAGGAACTGCGCCGCGTCGAACCCGCCGGCGGCGCCCTCGGGCATCGCCGCCCACCCTTGGCCGGCGCGGGTCAGCGTGACCGACGCGGCGGGCGTGGCAAGCGTGACGTGCGTAGCCTGGGCGGCGTCCCAGGCGTACAGGCGCGCCGGTTTGCCGGCGTCGTCGTGCAGGTGCGTGTGGCCGCCATGGCTGGCCGTCCCGTCGGCCGCCTCGTGCCATTGCCAGGCCGACAGCCCCGCGCCGGCCACCAGCAACAGCGGCCACAGGGCGCGCGCCGACATCACCGCCGCCTCCACCACAGCAGCAACCCCGTCATCAACGCCAGCAAGGGCAGCGCGACCGTGCTGGTCCAGAACACCACCCGCATCTGCCGGTTGGTGAGTTCGACGCGGCGGCCTTCGTAATGGCGCGGCCGCAGGGTCAGCAAGGCGTCCTGGCCCGCCAGCAAGGTCACCGCGCTGGTGAACAAGGCGCCATTGCCCAGCGTGGCGAAATGGCGGTTGGTGGCGAAATCGCTGTCGCCCGCCACCAACAGCGCCGGGTGTGCCGTGCCGTCCGCGCTGGCCGCTTGCGCGTTGCGGGTGGCTAGTGCGATCAGGGTGTAGCGCGCGGCGGGCTGGCCGGGCAGATGCGCCTGGCCGGAGGTCTGCGCCAACGGGGTCACGACGACGCCCTTGGGCAGGCTGTCGCCTGCCGGCTCCAGACCCGCCGCGCCGGGGAAGAAGCTCAGCGGCAAGCCGCGCGTCATCTTGTGGCGCGTGTAGTCGCTGACAGCGGGGCTGCCTGGATCATTGCGGTAGTGGCTGCCCGGATCGGCCAGTGCCCCTGGCGGACGGGCGATGCCGAAATCGCCCAGCAGCGCGTCCAGGCCGTGGGGGGTATCCGGCTCCAGCAGCAGCAGGGTCTTGCCGCCCGCGGCCGTCCAGCCGCGCAGCGCCTGGGCGTCGTCGTCGCCGAAGGGCGTGCGCGGCCCCGCCGCCACCACCACGGCGCAGGCCGGCAGCGCTTGCGTCAGGCTGCCGGCGTTCACGCCCCGGGTGGCAAAGCCCAGCGTCTGCAAGGCGTTGCGCGCCATGGCCATGCCATGCTGTTCATGGACCTCGACGCGCGCCACCAGATTCTCGTCGTCGCCGTGGTCTTCCAGGTCGTCCAGCGACGTCAGGCTGTCCAGCGCGGCTTCGCGATGGCCCTGCGTGAAGCAGACCGTTTGCGCGCCGCGTTGGCTGATGCGCAGCAGCGCATTGGTGAAGTCGGTTTCCGTGCCGCCATTGATCGTCAGCCTGCGGCTATCGGCGGCCAGCACGGCGCTGCCCGCGAATTGGATGCCCGCTTCGCGCGCCTCGGCCGGCCGCAGCGCCGGATCCACGCCGCGCACGCGGATCAACGGATTGGCGTGCTCGTACTGGCGCAGCAGTTCCAGCGCGTCGACCATGCTTTTGTTGCGCAGGTCGTAGAACCACGTGACCGTGACGGGCTGCTTGACCTGGCGGGCCACCTCGACGCTTTCGGGCGCCAGGCTGTAGAGCCGCTGCGCCGTCAGGTCCATGCGCCCCAGGTTGCGCGCCGCCCACAGGTTCAGCGCCAGCAGCAGCGCGGCCACCGCCAGCACAGGCAGCCATAGCGACAAGCGCTTGCCGGCGCGCCGCCAGGACGTACCCGGCATCATCGCAGCCTCCAGCGCTTCAGGTTGACGGCGGCGATCATCAGCGCCAGCACGGCTACGCTGGCCAGCGTCACGGTGGCGGGTCCGGGCAGGACGCCACGGATGAAATCCACATGCTGCGCCGACAGGGACAAGGCCTGGAAGAACGGCGACAGCGCCGGAAACGCGTCCAGCGCCGCAGGGTAATCGATGAACCACAGCAGCACCAGGATGCCCCAGGTGGCGCTGGCGGCCACGATCTGGTTGGTGCAGGCGCTGGACACCGCGATGCCGATCGCCAGGAACAGCGCGCCATACAGGAACACGCCGATGTAGCCGCCCAGGATCGGGCCGTAGTCGGGCTGCCCGTACCAGGCCAGCGGCAGCACGGCGGCTGTCGTGCCCGCCAACATCAACGCCAGCACCGTCAACCCGGCGGCGTACTTGGCGGCCACCAGCACCGCGTCCGACAGCGGCAGGGTCAGCAGTAGCTCCAACGTGCCCTGCCGCGCCTCTTCGGCAAACGCCCGCATGCTGACCAGCGGCATCACCAGGATCAGCAGGATCGTCATGTTGTGGAACGCCGTCACCATCTGCCCGGTGCTGACGAAGAACAGGTTGAAGCTGAACAGGTAGCCCGACAGCGCCCAGAAAACGGCCACCACCACCAGCGCCACGGGCGACCCGAAGTCGGTCCGCAATTCCTTCCGATACAACGCCCCGAAGCCTTTCATGCCCGCCTCCGCAGCAAGGGGTCGTTAGGGGCCAGCGCAGCCAGCAGACGGGTTTCCACCGCGTCGTGCAGCGACAGCACGGCGCGCAGTTCCGCATGCGCCAGGACGATGCGCAATACCGCATCACACGTCGCCCCGTCCTCCTCCGCCTCCCAACTGACGCGCCACTTGCTCAGCCCCGAGTCCGATGCCGCGGCATCCACGCCGCGCACGCCCGGGCAGGCCGACAATGCCGCGTGCAGCGCCGCGTGGCGCGCCGCCGGCAACGCCAGCTGCAGTTGCAGAGCCGTCTGCGCCTGGCCCAGCGCCGCGTCTTCCACCAACCTGCCTTGGCGCAGGATGGCGATCCGGGTGCACAAGGCCTCCACCTCTTGCATCAAATGGCTGCTGAACACCACGGCACGGCCCTCGGCGCAACGCCGGATCATTGCGCGCGCCTCGACGATCTGCACCGGATCAAGGCCATTGGTGGCTTCGTCCAGCAGCAGTACCGGCGGGTCGTTCAGCACGGCCTGCGCCAAACCCACGCGCTGGCGCTGACCCTTGGACAGTCGGCCGATCATGGTGCGCGCCACCCCTTGCAGATCGAAGCCGTCGATCGCGCGTTCGATGGCCCGGCGGCGCGCAGACGCCGCGCCCGCCACCTTGACGCCCGCGCCGAACTCCAGGTACTGCGTCACCGTCAGCGTGTCATAGAGCGGCGCCCGTTCCGGCAAATAGCCGATGTCCGCGTTGCCGCGGCCCGGGGCCGGTTCGCGCCCGCAGACCGTGATGCGGCCGCTGTCCGGCGCATGGAATCCGGCCATCAAACGCAGGGTCGTGGTCTTGCCGCTGCCGTTCGGACCCAGCAGGCCCACAATTTCACCGGGCCTGACGGACAGGCTCAGCGAATGCAGGACCTGGCGCGGCCCGAACGACTTGCAGACCTGGTGCAAGGCAACTGCCGGCTGCATGGCGCCGCCCGTCAGTCAAAGACTTTGGTCTTGGCGTTCTGCGCGTGCTGCTCCGCGTCATGGCTGTACCAGAGCTGGCCCTGGCGCGCGTCGCGGATTTGCTTCAGACGGTCGATGGCCTGCATGGATGCCGCCGTGTTCCAAGTAATGCCGGGGATCACGCCCGCCTCGTTCTCGCCTGTGTAGATGGCGTCCGCCGCCAGCAGCACCGTGCCGGTGTTCTTCAGCTTCACCTGCAGGGATTGATGGCCCTGCGTGTGCCCCTTGGTGTCCAGCAGCACGATGGTGCCGTCACCGAACAGGTCGAAGTCGCCTTCCACCTGAATGAAGTCGTAGTCGCGCGTGGTGTCGAAGTCCTTCATCACGTAGGCGGCGCGCTGGAACTTCTCGGGCCACCAGGCGGCGCGCAGTTCGGCCTTCTGCACGACGTGCCTGGCCTTGGGGAACATCTTGATGTTGCCCGCGTGGTCCAGGTGGAAGTGCGAATAGACGACGTACTTCACATCGCTGACGTCAAAGCCGGCAGCCTTCAGCTGGCGGTCCACGACGTCGTCGCGGCCCTGGATGGAATTGAAGGCGCCGCACAGGCCCTGCCCCCAATAATTGGCGCAGTTGCCGTCGGCGGTGGCCTGATTCATGCCGGTGTCGAACAGCACCAGCCCGCGCGGATGCTGGATCACATAGGCCGGCACGGGAATCTTGATCTTGGTGCCCACGTCCACCATCGCGGTCATGAAGCCCTTGTCCAGCTCGATCTTGCCGACCGACAGCTGCATCAGCTTGATGTCCGGCGGCGCGTCGGCGGCATATGCGCCGCCCGCCCCCATCATTGCCACCGCACCCACTGCACCCACAAACGACTTCCAGCTCTTGCTCATTGTTGTCTCCTCGGACCAACAGGGGGAGCCGACGCCTGATGGCGGCAGCCGATAGCAAGCAACCCGGTGTGTCCCGGGCTTCTTTTTGATAGGTTCGTCTGTGCGGGGGATTGCGGCTGGCTGCGGAAAGACCCGTAACCGGAGACGGCGTCTGGCGGCCGTTGACTCTGTTGCGCACTCTGACGCAACGCCTACGGACTGCCAATTAAGGTTTCATTAAGCTGGGCTTCGCTGCGCCTGAAGTGGGAGGAACCCGTAGATGAAAAGGGTGAGGCTGTCCAACCCGCTGGACGCAATCGGGCACGCACAGCAGCGCCATCCCGTGTCAAACTGCGCCGATATCCCTTGCCCTGAATCCCGCCGAATCATGAACCAGCCCTTCACGCCTCCCAGCTACCGCAGCGCGCCTGACGTGAACTGGTCGACGGCAGACCTGTGCGACAGCTGTCTGGATCAGCCTGCCGCGGGGCTGCGCATCCTGCCGCCCGTGTTTCGCCCCTATGGCGCACGGTCGTGGTATTTCGGCCAAGTGGTGGCGGTGGCTTCGCCGGTGGCGGACGGCGCCCTGTCGCTGGCCGGCTTGCTGGCCGGCCCCGGCCACGGACGCGTTCTGGTGGTGGACGGTTTGGGCAACGCGGACCATGCGATCCTGGGGGACCGCATGGCGGGGATGGGCACGCAGAACGGGTGGTCAGGCGTGCTGCTTAACGGCTACGTGCGCGACACCGCCGTACTGGCGCGCATGCCGCTAGGTGTGCATGCGCTGGGCGCGGTGCCAAACCGGGCCGGGACGCTCGCGACGGCCAGCGCCGGCGACCACGTGCGGATCCAGGGCATTGATATCCGTACCGGAGACTGGCTCTACGCCGACACGGACGGCGTCATCGTGCTGTCTTGCCGGCACACCGCGCTGGCCACGGGATAGGCCTTCAAGCCGCGTACCCTGCCCGCAATTCCGCAAACGACATCAGCTTGCCGGCCAGGGCGCTGGCCATCACGGTCGGCGGGCTGCCGAGCCACACGCTGCCCGGGCCGGAACGGCCGGGGAAGTTCCGATTGATGGCGCTGATGGTGACCTGCCCCGGGTCGGTGGACGAACCCGGACCGCAATTGGCGCAAGCGCCGCAAGACGGTTGCAGGATGCGCGCGCCAATGGCGGCGAAGGTGCGGTCATACCCTTTCGCCACGCAGTAGTCGCGAACGGCCGTGGTGCCGTATTGCAGATAGAGCGTCACGCCGTCGGGCAGCCTCAGGCCGCGCTCCACGGCCCAGGCCAGCACCTGGTGATACGCATCGAAGTCTTCGCGCTTGCCGGCGGTGCAGGAGCCTCCATAGGCGATATCGATGCGCGGCCGCGCCTGCAGGCTGGAAAGCGGAATGCCATTGCCCGGATCGCCGGGCGCGGCCACAAGCGGCGACAAGGCCTGGCAATCCACGCGCAAGGTGGCCGCGTAGACGGCATCGGGATCGCTATGCATCCAGGGTTCGATCGCCACGTCTACACCGCGGCGTTCTCGCAGGAAGCGGACGGTTTCGGCGTCGGGCGCCACAATGCCCGTCAGCCCGCCCAATTCGGCCGTCATATTGGTCAAGGTGGCGCGTTCGTCGATGGACAGGCCCGCAATGGCGTCGCCCGTGAATTCAAACACCTTGCCCACCCCGGCGCCGGAACGGATCTCGGGCAAGGCCAGCAAATGCAGCACGATGTCCTTGGCCGTCACCCCCGGCGGCAAGGCGCCTGCAAGCTCGATGCGCAGCGACGCCGGCATCGTCAGGCGCACCGCCCCCGTCACAAAGGCGTTGGCCATGTCGGTAGTGCCCACGCCGAACGCCACGCACCCCAGCGCGCCGCTATGGGGCGTATGCGAATCGGTGCCCACCACCACTTGCCCCGGCAGCGCGTAATGCTCTGCCATCATCGCGTGTGAAATTCCAGCCACGTTGGCGCCCGGGTCCTGCGCGGCTTCGGACTCGGTCAGAGTGCGGTGATGGCGCAACTGGTAGGCGTCGACGAAATCGCGCTGGGCCTGGCACATGATGCGGACATTGGGCACGATGCCCGCCCTGACATGGTTGGGGCTTTCGTCGACATACGAGGTGTGGTCCTCGAATACGACGATGCGCGCCGGGTCCGCCAGCCGCAGCGGACGGCCAAAGCGCGCATGCAGCATGTGCGCGGCCATGCCGGTGTAGTACTCGTGAATGAAACGCCAATCGGCACGGATGAACACGCCCGCGCCTTGCTGCGCGTCGCTGGGCGTAACCGGCGTTTCCAGCAGGTGGCGCCGGATGATCTTCTCGAACAGCGTACTTGGCGCGTCCCCATGCGCTGCCCGGGCTTGCCGCCCGCCGCCGGCCAGCGCCTGCCCCACGGCCTGCAAATGCGCCTGCCCGAACGCCAGCAATCCGCCCGCCCGCACGATGGCGGCCGACAGGTCGTCGCGGCCCGCCACGAGCTCGTCCACCGTGACCGGCTCTCCGCGTTGCAAGCGCGCCACCAGGCCCGGGTCGGTGCTGGTGTACAAGCCGATGTTGTCCGCATTCTGCCGATAGATGCGTTCAAAGCTCTCAGCGATGACCAGGCGTACGCCGGCCGACTTTTCGGCCATGGGGCTATGTTCACGCGACGAACCCTTGCCGTAGCGCTTGCCGGCCACTACCACATTGATGCCGGTCCGCTTGACCGCATCGATGCCGATGGGATGGGCAGCCCCCGCCGTAAGGCCCGTATAGGGGTAGCGCCCCAGTCTCTCGTCGAAATGCGTCAAGATCGGCACCGGCGTGATCTCGTCGGTGGAAATGTCGTCGCGCAACGGCGCTGCAGACTGCAAGCCGCTGGGGGGCCCGCCCAACTGCGCCGCGATGCAGGAAGGGTCCTGCGACAAGAACAACAATCGAGGCGGCGCATCAAGCACGCAAGCCGGTAACGCCACAGCAGCAGTCATCGCCTATCTCATCCTTATTCAGCCGTCACCGCGGCAGCCTTGACCAGCGCCCGGCTCTTGGTGATTTCTGCGTTGAGTGTCTGCACCGCCTGTTCGGTGCTGCTGCCCTGCGCCACAAATCCCTGCGGCGACAACGTCTTCAGCACGGCCGGATCCGCCATGGTCCGCTGCGTGGCGCCCTGCAGCGTCCGCACCAGATCGGCCGGCAGCTTGGCTGGGCCGATCAGCGAAATCCAGGCGTCGTAGGAATAGTCCTTCACCCCGGACTCATCCAGTGTCGGCACATTCGGAAGCGCCGCCACGCGCTCAGGCGTGCTCACGGCCAGCGCGTGCAGCTTGCCGGCCTGCACCTGCGCCAGCACCGACGGCACAGCCAGGAATGCCACCTGGATCTGGCCAGACATGACATCCGTGATCAACGCGTTGCCGCCGCGATACGGAATATGCATCATGTCCACGCCCGCTTTGGATTTCAGCAATTCCCCCGCCAGGTGCAGCACACTGCCGTTGCCCGAGGACCCATAGTTGATCTTTCCCGGTTGCGCGCGGGCTGCGGCCAACAGATCGCCGATGGTTCGGTACGGCGAGTTTTCGGCCACGACCATGACCAGCGGCGTCGTGCCGATGACCGAAATCGGCGTGATGTCCTTCACCGAGTCGTATGGCATGCTCTTGTACAGGCTGGGGTTGATGGCGTGGTTGGACGACACGATGGCCAGCGTGTAGCCGTCCGGCTTGGCGGCCACCAATTGGCGCGTGCCAGGGATGCCCGCCGCGCCAGCCAGGTTCTCGACGATCAGGGGCTGCGCAAGCGTCTTGCCCAGGCTTTCCGCCACCACGCGGGCGACGACGTCGGCGGTGGACCCCGGCGATGTCGGCACGATCAAGCGGATGGGATGGTCGGGGTAGCCAGCCGCCTGCGCGGACATCGCGGGCAGCAAGGCGCTGAATGCAAGCGTACAGCTCGCCAGGAATCTGGTGGGGGTGCTCATGTTGTCTCCGTATCGTCGCCGCGGGGTCTGTCTGCCCCGGCTTGGGCCGCGCCCGCAAGTCTCTTCAAAGGCGCGCTTTGACTATAAGGAGCCGGCATCGATTGCCGAAGTGTCGTCTCGGCAATCCAGCCATCTCGAATGGAGATGCCGGATCAGCCTTGCTGGGCCAGAAATTTGACCAGGGTTGCCGCGGTGGCCGACAACTGGCTTTCGTCAGGGAATACGATGCACAGCTGCCGCCGCGCCCACTCGTCGGACAGGGGACGCACCATGACGTCCAGCGATTGCAGATAGAGTTCAGCGACTTGCTGCGGCATCACGGCGATGCCCAGGCCCGCATGCGTCATGCGGCACAGCGCGTCCAGGCTGGCCACACGGATCTTCACCGACAGGGTCGCGCCCAACGCCTGGGCTTGCGCCGCCAGCAGCTGTGTCAGCGCGCTGTTTTCGCGCAAGCCCACAAAGGTTTCGCCCACAATATCCTGCAGGCTCAGTTGCCGGGCAGCTGCTTTGGGATGCTGCGACGGCAGCATTACCGCCAGCCGGTCGCGACGGTAAGGCAGTTGCGTAAGCCCCTCGGCGCCCGCGATGCGGTTGCAGATGCCGAAGTCCGCGGCGCGCTCGCGCACCAGGCGCAGCACATCAGGGCTGTGCTGCTCTTCCAGATCGATGTCCACTTCTGGAAACAGGCGTTGAAACGCCGCCACGTCTTCGGGGAGAAACTGCACAATGGCAGACAGGTTAGCGACCACCCGCACATTGCCCTTTACTCCTGCAAAGAAGCGCGACAGCTCCGCGCCCATGGACTCGACGTCGCCGATGATCTGCTGCGCATGACGCAGCACGGTCTGGCCGGCGGGCGTGACCGTCACGCCACGCGTATGGCGTTCAATCAGCGGCAGCCCGACCAATGACTCCAGCTCCGCCATACGCCGGCTGACGGCCGATGGCGCAATGAACTCGCGTTCGGCCGCCCGCGCGATGCTGTTCTCCTGGCAAACGGCCACGAACAGGCGAAGCGAAGTCAGATCCAGTTTGCGTACGAGGTTTTCCATGGCCGGGCGGACAGATGCGCGGCGTATGCCGCATTGACGGGGGATCGTACACCGGGCGATCCCCCGCCTGCCTGCCCTGCAGCTCTACGCGGCCAGCGAATCCCGCGTCGGGTGGCGGTAGCGTTGCAGCAGCCCATCCTGGCGTGCCCGCGCCTGTTCCACGCTTTTCTCCTTGACGTGACCGTACCCGCGGATGGTGTCCGGCAGATTGGCCAGTTCCAACGCCGCCTCTCGGTTGCCGGCGTCCAGCGTTTTCGCGAACTCGTCGGCCAGCGCCAGGAAGTCGGCGGCCAATTGGCGTTCCATGCGGCGTTCGGCGGTCTTGCCGAACACGTCCAGCCAGGTGCCGCGTACCCGCTTCATCGGCGCCAGCATGCGAAACGCCACGCCCATCCACGCGCCGAAGGCGCGCTTTTTCAAGCGGCCCTGCGCATCGCGGCGTGCGAAGGCCGGCGGCGCCAGGTAGTAGCGCACGCGGTAGTCGCGCCCCGGCTCGCCCTCGAACTGGGCTTGCAACTTGGCCTTGAAGGCGGGGTCGGTGTACAGGCGCGCGACTTCGTACTCATCCTTATAGGTCATCAATTTGGCCAGGTTGCGCGCCACGGCACGGGTCACCTCGTGGCGGCGCCCCTCCAGGATCGCCGATTCGCGCACCTGCACCGCGTCCACGGCCGCGCGAAAGCGCGTCGCGTACGCGGCGTCCTGGTAGGCCTGGACATGCGCAACCAGCCGCTCGACCAGCCCGTCCAGCGATTCGGGCAACGCCACCACTTGCCCAGCCCCTCCCGCGGCCTTGGCCGGGCGCAGCGCCGCCACGCCCCGGTGCGCGGCCTGCCTGCCCAATTCGAAGGCGGCCAGGTTCTTGTCCACGGACACGCCATTGATCTCGATCGCGCGGCGCAGGCTGTCGTAACTTAGGGGCAGGCCGCCCTTCTGCCATGCGTAGCCAAGCAGCAGCGGATTGGCGTAGATCGTGTCGCCCAGCAACGCTTCGGCCAGCGGCCCCGCATCGATGAAGTCGCAGTTGCCGCCGGTGCTGGCCGCGACCGCGGCTTCCGCCTGCGCGCCCGGAAAGCGCCAGGCCGGCTGCGACAGGAATGCCGCCGTCGGGGCCGCCGCGCTGTTCACCACCGCGCGCCCATGGTCGGGCCGCAGCCGCGACAGCACCTCGGGGGATGCCGCCACCAGCGCGTCGCAACCGATGACGAGGTCGGCCTCGCCCAGCGCCACGCGGGTGGCGTGCAGGTCCTCGGGCCGGTTGGCCAACTGCACATGGCTGAGCACGGCGCCGCCCTTTTGCGCCAGGCCCGCCATGTCCAGCACGGTGACGCCCTTGCCTTCGATATGCGCCGCCGCCCCCAGCAGCGCGCCGATCGTCACGACGCCCGTTCCCCCCACGCCCGCGATCACCATCCGGTAGGCCGCGCCCCCGGCGATGGATGCCGGCTCCGGCAATGGCGCGTCAGGCATCGGCGGCTGGCCCGCGCCCGCCAGGGCCGGTTTGCGCAGCACCGCCCCTTCGGCCGTGACGAAGCTGGGGCAGAACCCCTCCACACAGGAAAAGTCCTTGTTGCACGACGACTGGTTGATGCGGCGCTTGGTGCCCAGGGGCGTATCCAGGGGTTCCACCGACAAGCAGTTGGACTTGACCGAGCAGTCGCCGCAGCCCTCGCACACGGCGTCGTTGATGAAGGCCCGGCGCAGCGGATCCGGGTAGTCGCCGCGCTTGCGGCGGCGCCGCTTTTCGGTGGCGCAGGTCTGATCGTAGATCAGCACCGTCGTGCCTTCGATGTCGCGCAGCGCGCGCTGCACGTCGTCCAGCGACTTGCGGTGATGCACGTCGATGGCGCCGGGCAGCGCCGCCGCGCCCGTGTACTTTTCGGGCTCGTCCGTGACCACCACGGTTTTCACGACGCCTTCCGCCTGCATCTGCGCCGCGATCTGCGGCACCGTCAACACGCCGTCCACCGGTTGGCCGCCGGTCATCGCGACGGCGTCGTTATAGAGGATCTTGTAGGTGATCGACGCGCGCGCCGCGACGGCCGCGCGGATCGCCAGCAGGCCCGAATGGAAGTAGGTGCCGTCGCCCAGATTGGCGAAGATGTGGCGTTCGCTCGTGAAATCCTTTTGCCCCAGCCACGCCACGCCTTCGCCGCCCATCTGGCTGAAGGTGTCGGTGTCGCGGTTCATCCACATCGCCATGTAATGGCAGCCGATGCCGGCCACCGCGCGCGACCCTTCGGGCACGCGGGTGGAAGTATTGTGCGGACAGCCCGAGCAGAACCAGGGCTTGCGCTCTTCCACCAGCGTGGGGCGCGCGGCCTCGCGTTCCTTGGCGTCGATCACCGCCAGGCGCGCGGCGATGCGGGCGCGCAAGCCGGGGGACAGGTCCGCCTTGTCCAGCCGCGCGGCGATGGCGCGCGCGATCAACGCGGGCGACAGTTCGTAGCGCGCCGGCAGCAGCCAGCCGCCGCGCGGCGTGGACCATTCGCCGCCGCCATGCTCGCGCTCGTCGAACTTGCCGTAGACGCGCGGACGCACGTCGTCGCGCCAGTTGTAGAGCTCTTCCTTCAGTGCGTATTCCAGGATCTGGCGCTTTTCCTCGACGACCAGGATCTCTTTCAGGCCCGTGGCGAACTCACGCGCGCCTTGCGCGTCCAGCGGCCAGATACAGCCCACCTTCATCACGCGGATGCCCGCTTCGGCACAGGCGGCCTCGTCCAGCCCCAGGTCGTTCAGCGCCTGGCGCACATCCAGGTATGCCTTGCCGGCCGTCATGATGCCGAAGGTCGCCTGCGGCGAATCCAGCACGACGCGGTTGAGCTTGTTCGCCCGCACGTAGGCAAGCGCCGCATACCATTTGTGATCCAGAAGCCGCGCCTCTTGCGCCAGCGGAGAATCCGGCCAGCGGATGTTCAGCCCGCCCTCCGGCAATGCCTCGTCGGGCAGCACGATCTGCACGCGCGCCGGGTCCACGTCTACCGACGCGCTGGACTCCACGACGTCCGTCACGCACTTCATCGCCACCCACAGGCCCGTGTAGCGGCTCATTGCCCAGCCGTGCAACCCGTAGTCCAGGTATTCCTGCACGTTGGACGGGTACAGCACCGGAATGCCACTTGCGATCAGCACATGCTCCGATTGATGCGCCACCGACGAGGATTTGGCGGCGTGGTCGTCGCCCGCCAGCATCAGCACGCCGCCATGCGCGGACGACCCTGCCGAGTTGGCGTGCTTGAGCACATCCACCGAGCGGTCCACGCCCGGCCCCTTGCCGTACCACATGCCGAACACGCCGTCGCGCGTCGCGCCGGGGAACAGGTTCAATTGCTGCGAGCCCCACACGGCGGTGGCTGCCAGGTCCTCGTTCACGCCGGGCTGGAACACGACGTCGTGCGCCTTCAGATGCTTCTTGGCCTTCCACAGCGCCTGGTCCAGGCCGCCCAGCGGCGAACCCCGATAGCCCGAGATGTAGCCGGCGGTGTTCAGGCCCGCCTGCTGGTCGCGCAGCTTCTGCAACAGCGGCAGGCGTACCAGCGCCTGGGTGCCGCTGAGATAGATGCGGCCAGTGGCCTGGGTGTACTTGTCGTCTAGCGTCAGGCCATGGGTATCGGCCACGCCGGGGGGTAGTGGGGCGTTCACGCGTTTGTCTCCTGCCGGATGCGGATTTGAGTGTTTTCCGCAGTGTAGGAACGCCGTTCGTTATCGTATATTCATAGTTTCAGGTAGCAGGTATTCGAAAAACAGATGGCAAACGACGTCACCCTGCGGCAACTGCGCTACTTCGCGGCCGCCGCCCGCACGGGCCGGTTTTCGATGGCGGCCGCCGACGAACATGTCTCGCAATCCGCCGTCACCAATGCCGTGCTGGCCCTGGAGTCGCAGTTGGGCGTGCGGCTGTTCGACCGCCATCCGCACGGCGTCACGCTGACCCCGGAAGGCCACAACTTTCATCGGCGCACGCAAGACATCCTGGATTCGCTGGACGACGCCATCCGCGAACCCGGCTTTCAGCGCTATGCGCTGCGCGGCACGGTACGGATCGCGGCGTCGTACACAGTGCTGGGCTACTTCCTGCCCGACCTGCTGGCGCGCTTTCGCCGGCGCTACCCCGATGTGGTGCTGGACCTGGTGGACCTGGACCGCCCCGAGATCGAAGCCGCGGTCGCCAGCGGCGACGTGGAGTTGGGCGTGGCACTGCTGTCCAACGTGGAAAAGCGCGAGCGCTTCGGCCATCAGGTGCTGGTGCGGTCGCGGCGGCAGCTCTGGACGGCGTCCGGCCATCCGCTGCTATCCGTATCCGCGCCGTCGCTGGCCGACATCGCCGGCTATCCCTACATCCTGCTGGAAGTGGACGAAGGCGAACGGTCCACGCTGAACTACTGGCGCACGCACGGACTGCGGCCCGACATCGCCCTGCGTACCCGGTCCATGGAAGCGCTGCGCGGGCTGGTCGCGCATGGCTTTGGCGTCACCATGCTGTCGGACATGGTCTACCGCCCCTGGTCGCTGGAAGGCCGCAAGATCGAGGCCCTGCCGATCACCGACGCCGTGCCGCCCATGGAGGCCGGGCTGCTATGGCACCCGCGCGCGGCGCTGGCAAAGCCCGCCGAGGCGTTCCGGCAATTCATGATGGTGGCGTGCGGGGTGTAGGCGCCGACTTCAGCCGGCTAGACCCGCACGGCCCCCTTGCGGCGCGTGAACTGCGTCAACGATTCAAGCGCCAGTGCATGCATGGCCGCCACCGACGGCAGCAACGTTTCTTCCTTGCGCGTCAGCACGCCGACAATGCGTTCCACCGTCGGTTCGCACAGTGGCACAAACACCAGATCCGAGCCGGCCGCAGGCCTAGCCAACACCGGCAACACCGTGACGCCCAGCCCGCCGACCACGCTGGCCAGCAGCGACGCGCGGTTGGACACTACCATCGCGGGATCGTCGATGACGCCGCCTAACTGCCGGTTCTTCAAAGTGTCGAACGTGGCGTTGCCGATCAGCCGTTCGGCTGCCAGCGCCGACCACGGCACCGGCCCGCGCCGGCGGGCCAAGGGATGCCCCTTTCGGCACACCAGCCCGAACGCGTCGCGCGCAACCGGGGTGAACGCCACGTCAGCCGTGCGCGGCACCTGCCCCGCCACACCCACCTGCACTTCACCGGTCAGCACCAGCCGGTGCACATCCTGCGACGATTCATCCACGGCGCGCAGGCGGATGTCGGGGTGGCTGCGGGCGTAGCGCTCCAGCAGCTTCGGCAGCCATTCGTCCGCCAGCGACGGCATCACCGCCAGCGACACGGGCCCGGTATGGCCCAGCCCCAACTGGCGCGCGGCACCCAGCACGCGGTCATGCGTGGCCAGCAGTTCGCGCAGCAGCGGCGCCACGGCATGCCCCAGCGGCGTCAGCTGCGCCCGCTTGCCGGCTTCGAACAACGGCGCGCCCAACTGCTGTTCCAAGTCCTGCATGGCGGCCGACACCGCCGCCTGCGAACGGTGCGTGCCCTGGGCCGCCAAGCGGAAGCTGCCATGGTCGGCCGCCAGCAGGAACTGGCGCAGGTGTTGGATCTTCAGGGGCGATGGCATGGCGTCGGAACCCATTAAATTCAGATTTTCCGAAATTAACTTACGTTAATTTGGATTGTCAAAATTCCATGCCCGCTTCAACAATGCACCCATCGTTCATCACGTATGCATTGGAGCAATGGAATGGCTTTGCAAGTGCGCAAAATCGTCAGTTACGTCGAGAAGACCTTAGTTGAAGGCGGCAAGGCAGCCGAGCGGCCGTTGATCATGATCGTGGCAGCTGCCGTGATCCGCAATCCTTGGGCCGGCCTGCCCTTCCAGGAAGACCTGCGCCCGCAAATCCTGGAAGCCGCGCCGCCGCTGGGCGAGTTGCTGGTGGACGAGATCCTGCGCCAGGCGGGCTCCGCCGACCAGATCGAAGCCTATGGCAAGGCCGCCGTGGTGGGCACCGCCGGCGAAGTCGAACACGCGTCGGCGCTGATCCACACGCTGCGCTTTGGCAACGCCTACCGCAATGCCGTGGGCGGCACCAGCTACCTCAGTTTCACCAATACGCGCGGCGGTCCGGGGTGCGTGATCTCGGTGCCGCTGATGCACAAGCTGGACGAAGGCCTGCGGTCGCACTACCTGACCGTGCAGACCAACATCAACGACGCCCCGGCACCGGACGAGATCGTCATCGCGCTGGGCGCCGCCACCTCCGGCCGGCCGCATCACCGCATTGGCAACCGCTATTCCGATCTGCAGGAACTGGCGCAAGAGGCGCAATCGAAATGAGCGCGCCCCGCCGCCGTTCCGGCCGGGGCGCGCCGCTGGTGCTGCTGCACGGCGTCGGCTTGGACCACACGCTGTGGGATGACCTGGTTCCGTTGCTGGAATCGGATTTCGACGTGCTGCGCTATGACCTGCTGGGCCATGGCGCGGCTCCCGGCATCTCGGGCGAGGCCCTGGTGAAGGACTTCGTCGCGCAGTTGGACGCTGAACTGGATCAGGCCGGCTGGCAGCACGCCAACGTGCTGGGCTATTCCATGGGCGGCTTGATCGCAGGCGCCTATGCCGCCGCCCGGCCGCAACGCGTCGAACGTCTGGTGTTGCTGAGCACGGTATTCCAGCGCACGCCGGAAGAGGTCCGCGCCGTGACGGCGCGCCTGGCCGCGGCCGCTACCCAGGACGTGGAAGCCGCCGCCGCGATATCGCTGCAGCGCTGGTTCACGCCCGGCTTCCAGGCCGCGCGTCCCCAGCGGGTGGCGGCCATCGGCCGGCGCCTGATGAACAACGACCGCGCGAATTTCCTGGCGGCATACCGGCTGTTCGCGCAGGGCGATCCGATACTGGCGCAGGCGGCGCCCGATATCGCTTGCCCGGCGCTCGCCATGACCGGCGAGGAAGACGTCGGGTCCACCGCCCGCATGACGCGCGGCCTGGCACGCGCGCTGCCTGACGGCCGCGCCCGCGTCGTGGACGGCCAACGGCATATGCTGCCAGTGGAAGCTCCGGCCGTGGTGGCTGCGGCGCTGCAGGCCTTTTTACTGCCGACAACCGCTGAATCGTCCGCCTGACAGAGACGATCGGCCAACGCCCCGAAAGGGGCGGAGATGGAGACAAACCCATGCATCGCAGAACCGTACTGAAACACCTGGCCATGGCCGCAGCGGCGCCGGCTGCCCTATCGCTGACCCGCCATGCGGCGGCGCGCGAAGCGCCCTTGCGCGTGATCGTGCCGTTCCCGCCAGGCGGCGGCACCGACGTGCTGGGGCGCGTGATCGCCGCCACACTGGAAAGCGCGTTGGACCGGTCCGTCGTCGTCGAAAACAAGCCCGGCGCCAGCGGCATGCTGGGCGCGGACTACACCGCCAACGGCGCCAAGGACGGCAGCGTGCTGCTGTTCGCGGGGCTGGTGCCTTCGGTGCGCTACTACGCCCGCCCACCGGAAGACGTATTGACGCAGCTGGCGCCCGTCTGCCCCATCGCGCGTTCGCCCTACATGGTGGCCGTCAATAGCGATCTGTCCGCCAAGACACTGGCGGAACTGGTCGCCCAAGCCAAACGCGAACCCAAAGTGCTGACCTTCGGATCGCCCGGCAATGCCACGCCGCAGCATCTGGCCACCGAATTGCTTCAAGCCGCCTGCGGCATCGACATGCTGCACATTCCGTATCGCGGCACGGGGCCGATGATGACGGATCTGCTGGGCGGCCAGATCCAGCTCGTCGTGGCGACGGTCGCCGCAGTCGAGCCCTATATGAAGGGCGGACGCCTGCGCGTGCTGGCGGTGACCAGCCCCGAACGCCTGCCGAAATATCCCGACATTCCCACCGTCGCCGAAAGCGGTTACGCGGGTTTTGACGCGCAGATTCGTTTCGGCACGTATTGCGCCGCCGGCACACCAGAAGCGACAATCGCCGCGTTGAACCAGGGCATCAACCGCGCGCTGCAAACCGACGCCGTGCACGCCAAACTGGCCGAACAGGGGTTCCAGCCGACCGGCGGCACGCCCCAGCAGTTGCAACAGGCGTTGCTGTCCGAAATCCGCGACGTGGCCGGGCTGGTACAAGCAGGCAAGGTGCGGGTGGACTTGTAGCGATCTGTAGCGGCCGGTAGCGAAAGGGGCGCAACGCCGACAGGCGGCGTGATTAGAATTCGGTCTTCTCGTCCCTGCCCGCCTACGATGCCCCGCCCCCTATCCTTCTTGACCGGCGCCTTGACCTTGTCCGCCCTGTTGACGGGTGGCGTGGCGCACGCCGCAAGCGGCCCTTGCCCCGAGGCGGCCGACATCGTTCGCAGCGTGTATCAGAACCAGGACAAGCCCGACCGCGAAGGCCGCATCCGCTTGAAGCAAGGCCACGCCATCGTGACGCTGTCTGACGCGGACGTCGGCGCGCCCTTCGCGGTAGCGTGCAAGGCCTGGCCGGCCAACCCAGACTTGCTGCTCGTGGCGGTGCCGTTGATGCAAGCCACGCCCGACCCCGAAAACGGCCACGTCGGCGATCTGGAAGTGCTGGTGCTGGACCGCCAGACATTGCAAGTGCGGCAACGCCGCACGCTGGTCGATCTGATGTCGGACGATGCCTTGCGCATCGCCAGCCTGTCGTTCGATACGGCGCGCTATGACGTCACGGCCGATCGCCGTGCCTTCGGTATCCGCATCGAACGCGAAGGCGCCTCGCGCGCCAACCCCATGGACGAAACCAGCTTGCGGCTCTTCACCGTGGAAGGCAACGATTTGCGCCTGGTGCTCGACGGCCTGATCGTCAACCACTCGTCCGGCCAATGGGACACCAGCTGCGCGGGAAAATTCACGGAACGCGTGGTGAGCCTGTCGATAGGCACGGCGAAAACCAAGGGCTACCGCGACGTCGTCGCCACCGACTCGCACTCTTCCAGTCGTGCCGCGGTGCAGCAAGGCGGCTGCGAAGAGAAAACCGTCAGCCAGGGCAAGACGCGCCACACGCTGCGCTTTGACGGCAAGCGTTATCGGATTCCCAAAGCGCTGCGTTCGATCGACAGCGAGACCGCTGGATAACCACCATTTACAAGCACCGTCGTCTCTGTGCATGCTGCTCCACTGATCCGGCGTAGATCGGGCGCACCATGGAGACGACATGCCCAGTCAGGAATCCCTGCATTCCGCCCATATCCGCGAAATCGAACAGGTCGGCCAAGGCCGTCCCACGCAGCGCGACGCGCATGTAGTTCGCAGTTGGCTGCGCTGCCTGGACCAATACCAGCTGGATCCGGCCCAGGCGTGCGAAGCGTATATCGTCCCCGACGGCCGGCTGCGCGAACACCGCCAGCAATCCGAAGCCCTGATCCGCATCGCCCGCAGCGGGCTGGACCACCTTTTCCGGCAGGTCGCGGGCCAGAACTACGTGCTACTGCTGGCCGACCGCCAGGGCGTCACGGTCGAGTTCCTGGGCGACCCGCTGCAGACCGACAAACTGCGCAAAGCCGGCCTGTATCTGGGGTCGGAATGGTCGGAGCCGCGCGCCGGCACCTGCGCCGTGGGCGCCTGCCTGGAAACCGGCGAAGCGCTGACCATCCACCAGACCGACCACTTCGACAACACGCACACGCCGCTGTCCTGTACCGCCGCCCCCATCTACAACGCCGACGGCGAACTGGCGGCCGTGCTGGATATTTCCCTGCTCAGTTCCCCCAGCCTGAAGACCAGCCAGAACCTGGCGCTGCATCTGGTCAACAGCACCACGCGCCGCATCGAACTGGCCAACCTGATGGCGCGCACCCGCAACGAATGGGTGCTGCGCTTTGCGCGTTCGCCCGAATTCCTGGACGTGGACCCCGAGGCCGCGATCTCGCTGGACGGCGCCGGCCGCATCCTGGGCATGACGCATTCGGGCGCCAAACTCCTGGCCCGCGCCGCCGGGCTGGACTGGCGTAACCCGGCCGGCCTGATCGGCCAGCCGGTCACGCGCTTCTTCGAGGTGCAGTTGGACGACCTGCCCCAATTCACCCGCGGCCATGCGCCGCAAGACCGCCTGATCGTCGCGCGCGACGGCAACGCGCTGTTCGCCCACGCCATCGAACCCAACCGCCATGCGCGCGGCGCCACCGTCGCCGTGCGCGCCGCGACATCGGCGCTGCGCGGGCTGGACGGCGGCGACGCCAAGATGGCGGCCGTGCAGGCCCGTGCGGCCAAGCTGGCGCGCCAGGGCTTGCCCATCCTGCTGCAGGGCGAAACCGGCGTCGGCAAGGAATACCTGGCGCGCGCCATTCATGAAGACAGCCGGCGGCCCGGCCGCTTCGTGGCGGTGAACTGCGCGGCCATCCCGGAATCGCTGATCGAAAGCGAATTGTTCGGCTACCTGCCGGGCGCCTACACCGGCGCCGCGCCCAAGGGCCGCAAGGGCCTGATCGAGGAGTCCGACGGCGGCACGCTGTTCCTGGACGAGATCGGCGACATGCCCCTGACGCTGCAAAGCCGTTTGCTGCGCGTGCTGGCGGAGTCCGAAGTCACCCCCATCGGCGCCAACGCGCCCCGCGCCGTGCGCCTGACCTTGGTGTCGGCCTCACACCGCGACCTGGGCACGCTGGTGCGCGAGGGCCGGTTCCGCGAAGACCTGTATTACCGTATCAACGCGGCCACCCTCACGGTGCCCCCGCTGCGCGAGCGCCAGGACCTGGACTGGCTGATCGCCCGCATGCTGGCGCGGCATCAGGACGAGTCCGGCGCGCCCGTGCTGTCGGCCGGGGCGCTGCGCGCGCTGAAGGCGCACGCCTGGCCCGGCAATATCCGCGAACTGGCCAACGTGATCGCGGTGGCAGCGGCGCTGTGCGAACACGGCGTGATCGAACCGCAGGACCTGCCCGAAACGCTGGCGCCCGCCGGCCACGCCGCCACCGCGGAAGAGGCCGCGCTGCGGTCGGCACTGGCCAGTTGCGCCGGCAATGTCTCGGAAACCGCCAGGCGGATGGGCGTGGACCGCTCCACCGTGCATCGCCAGATGCGCCGCTACGGGCTGAACCCGCGGCGCTGACGCCGCCACACTGCGCTGCCACAGGTGTGGCGCACGCCACACCTGCTGCACGCCCGTGCGCCCCTGCCACCCAGCGGACACGGGCTTCGCACCGCCCTCCGCAAGTTGGCACGGCAATTGCATGCTGATCCATGACGCCCACCAGCCGGCACAGGCCGGGGCCGTTTTCGGAACGCCACGACAAAGCCCGCCACGGGCAAGGAGACAAGACATGCCGAACGATCACGCCGACGCCGCGCTGGACGCGGTGCTAGCGCGCCTGAACACCGCGCTGCGCAACAAAGACGTCGAAGGGGTTGCCCGCTTGTTCCAGGACGACTGCTATTGGCGCGACCTGGTGCTGTTCAGCTGGAACCTGCGGACCCTGGAGGGCCACGCCCAGATCCGCGACATGCTCGCTTCACAGCTGCCGCAGGTCGAACCCGTGCGCTTCACCCGCGACGATCGCGAAGCCGTGGCCGACGAAGACGGGCTATTGCAGGGTTGGCTGCACATCGACACCAACCTGGCGCGCGGCTACGGCCACATCCGCGTCAAGGACGGCAAGATCTGGACCTTGCTGACCACCATGTCCGAACTCAAGGGCTACGAGGAACCCAGCGGCACGCGCCGCCCCAAGGGCGCCGAACACGGCAATCGCCGCGAACGCCAGACCTGGCTGGAAAAGCGCGAGCAGGAAGCGGCCGAACTGGGCTACCAGACGCAGCCCTATGTGCTGATCATCGGCGGCGGGCAAGGCGGCATCGCGCTGGGTGCGCGGCTGCGCCAGCTGGACGTGCCCACGATCATCATCGAAAAGAACGAACGCGCAGGCGACAGCTGGAGGAAGCGCTACAAGTCCTTGTGCCTGCACGACCCGGTCTGGTACGACCATCTGCCTTACATCCCCTTCCCCGAAAACTGGCCCGTCTTCGCGCCCAAGGACAAGGTCGGCGACTGGCTGGAGATGTACACCAAGGTGATGGAGCTGAACTACTGGACGTCCAGCGTCTGCCAGTCGGCGCGCTACGACGAACACAAGCAGGAATGGGAAGTCACCGTGCTGCGCGAGGGCAAGCCGGTGGTGCTGCGGCCCAAGCAGCTGGTGCTTGCCACCGGCATGTCGGGCAAGCCGAACATCCCGCGCTTTCCGGGGCAGGACGAGTTCCAGGGCGAGCAGCAGCATTCGTCGCAGCACCCCGGCCCGGACGCGTACCGCGGCAAGAACGTGGTGGTGGTCGGCGCCAACAACTCGGCCCACGACATCTGCGCGGCGCTGTGGGAAGGCGGCGCCAACGTCACGATGGTGCAGCGCTCGTCCACCCACATCGTCCGCTCCGACACGCTGATGGACATCGGCCTGGGCGGGCTGTATTCCGAACAGGCGCTGGCCAACGGCATGACGACACGCAAGGCGGACCTGACGTTCGCGTCCCTGCCCTACAAGATCATGGCGCAGTTCCAGATCCCGCTCTACGACCAGATGCGCGAGCGCGACGCCGAGTTCTACGCCAAGCTTGAGAAGGCGGGCTTCATGCTGGACTGGGGCGACGACGGTTCCGGCCTCTTCATGAAATACCTGCGGCGCGGATCGGGCTATTACATCGACGTGGGCGCCTGCGACCTGATCATCGACGGCAGCATCAAACTGCAGTCCGGCACCGATGTCAGTCACCTGGCGCGCGAAGCCGTCGTGCTGAAGAACGGCGTGACCCTGCCGGCGGACCTGGTCGTCTATGCCACCGGCTACGGCTCGATGAACGGCTGGGCCGCCGATCTGATCAGCCAGGACGTGGCCGACAAGGTGGGCAAGTGCTGGGGCCTGGGGTCGGACACCACCAAGGACCCCGGCCCCTGGGAAGGCGAACAGCGCAACATGTGGAAGCCCACGCAACAGGAAGGCCTGTGGTTCCACGGCGGCAACCTGCACCAGTCCCGCCACTACTCCCAGTACCTGTCCCTGCAATTGAAGGCGCGGCAGGCCGGGCTGCCGGTGCAGGTCTACGGGGTGCAGGGGGTGCACCACAAGCGGTAGCCACCGGCCCCGCCCCTTCCGCGCAAGCGGCGGCTCAGTCGCTTGCGCGGAAGGGGCGACCCAAGGTAAATTGTTGACAATCCGGCGTCCAGCAACGCCTTAATCCGAATATTTCCGCTAAATACGGATAGATTGTTGACACCATGAGCAAAGTGCTAACGCTGCCGGGCACCCCGCCTGGCGATGGCGAAACGTTGTCGGATCACATCTTCAAGAAGATCCAGGCCGCCATCGTCAAAGGCGAGATCGCCCCGGGCAGCAAGATTTCCGAGCCCGAACTGGCGCGCCAGCACGGCGTCAGCCGGGGGCCGCTGCGCGAGGCCCTGCACCGGCTGGAAGGCCAGAAGCTGCTGGTGCGCGTGCCCCACGCGGGCGCGCGCGTCGTGTCGCTGTCGCAGCAGGAACTGTCCGAGCTCTACGAGATCCGGGAATCGCTGGAAGGCATGGCCTGCCGCCTGGCCGCCGAACGCATGCCTCCCGCCGAAATCGCCGAACTGCGCGGCGTGCTGGAAGCTCACGAACGCGACGCCGCCTTCCAGGCCGGCCTGGGCTACTACCAGCAGGAAGGCGACTACGACTTCCACTACCGCATCGTCAAGGGCAGCGGCAACCAGATGCTGTTCCGCATGCTCTGCGACGAGCTCTACCAGCTGGCGCGCATGTACCGCATCCAGTACTCGACCACACCGAACCGGCCGCGGCAGGCCTATGCCGAACACCACCGCATTCTTGACGCCATCGCCGACCGCGACGGCGAGCTGGCCGAAATCCTGATGCGCCGCCACATCCGCGTATCCCGAATCAACATCGAACAACAGATCGCCCAGAGCAACCTGCGGCGCACGGAGGCATGATGAACCACTCGTACCGCAAGACCCTGCCCGGCACCCGCCTGGATTACTTCGACGCGCGCGCCGCTGTCGAAGCCATCGCGCCCGGCGCCTACGCCGGCCTGCCCTACACGTCCCGCGTGCTGGCGGAAAACCTGGTGCGCCGTTGCGACCCGGCCATGCTGACCGACGCGCTCAAGCAGTTGATCGAACGCCGCCGCGACCTGGACTTCCCGTGGTTTCCCGCACGCGTGGTCTGTCATGACATTCTTGGCCAGACGGCGCTGGTCGACCTGGCCGGCCTGCGCGACGCCATCGCCGACATGGGCGGCGACCCGGCCAAGGTGAATCCGGTCGTGCCGGTGCAACTGATCGTCGACCACTCACTGGCCGTGGAATTCGACGGCAACGACCCTGAGGCCTTCGCCAAGAACCGCGCGGTGGAAGACCGCCGCAACGAAGACCGCTTCCACTTCATCGACTGGACCAAGCAGGCCTTCCGCAACATCGAAGTCGTGCCCCCGGGCAACGGCATCATGCACCAGATCAACCTGGAGCGGATGTCGCCGGTGATCTACACGCAAGACGGCGTAGCCTTCCCCGACACGCTGGTCGGCACCGACAGCCACACCCCGCACGTTGACGCGCTGGGCGTGATCGCCATCGGCGTGGGCGGCCTGGAAGCCGAAAACGTGATGCTGGGCCGAGCGTCGTGGATGCGCCTGCCGGACATCATCGGCGTCGAACTCACCGGCCGCGCCCAACCCGGCATCACCGCCACCGACGTGGTGCTGACGCTGACCGAATTCCTGCGGAAAGAGAAGGTCGTGGGCGCCTATCTGGAGTTCTACGGCGAAGGCGCCGCCAGCTTGACGCTGGGCGACCGCGCCACGATTTCGAACATGGCCCCCGAGTACGGCGCCACCGCCGCGATGTTCTCGATCGACCAGCAGACCATCGACTACCTGCGCCTGACCGGCCGCGAAGACGAGCAGATCGCGCTGGTGGAAACCTACGCCAAGACCGCCGGTCTGTGGTCCGACAGCTTGAAGACCGCCGAGTACGAACGCGTGTTGCGCTTCGACCTGTCCACCGTCGTGCGCACGCTGGCTGGCCCGTCGAATCCGCACCGCCGCCTGCCGGTGTCCGACCTGGCCGCGCGCGGCATCTCGGGCGTCGTGGAAAACGAACCGGGCCTGATGCCCGACGGCGCCGTCATCATCGCGGCCATCACCAGCTGCACCAACACCAGCAACCCGCGCAACGTGATCGCGGCGGGCCTGCTGGCGCGCAACGCCAACCGCGCCGGCCTGTCGCGCAAGCCCTGGGTGAAGAGCTCGCTGGCGCCGGGATCCAAGGCGGTGCAGCTGTACCTGGATGAAGCCGGCCTGACCGAAGACCTGGAAAAACTGGGCTTCGGCGTCGTCGCGTTCGCCTGTACGACGTGCAACGGCATGTCGGGCGCGCTGGACCCCGTGATCCAGCAGGAAATCATCGACCGCGACCTCTACGCGACCGCCGTGCTGTCCGGCAACCGCAACTTCGACGGCCGCATCCACCCCTACGCCAAGCAGGCCTTCCTGGCCTCGCCCCCGCTGGTCGTGGCCTACGCCATCGCCGGCACGATCCGCTTCGACATCGAACGCGACGTGCTGGGCACCGGCGCCGACGGCCGCGAGATCCGCCTGAAGGACATCTGGCCCACCGACGAAGAAATCGACGCCGTGGTCAAGGCGTCCGTCAAACCCGAACAGTTCCGCAAGGTCTACGCGCCGATGTTCGGCATCCAGGACGACCGCAAGGCCGGCATCAGCCCCCTGTACGCCTGGCGTGAGCAAAGCACCTACATCCGGCGCCCGCCGTACTGGGAAGGCGCGCTGGCAGGCGTTCGCACGCTGCACGGCATGCTGCCGCTGGCGGTGCTGGGCGACAACATCACCACCGACCATCTGTCGCCGTCCAACGCCATCATGCTGGACAGCGCGGCAGGCGAATACCTGGACAAGATGGGCCTGCCCGAAGAGGACTTCAACTCGTACGCGACCCACCGCGGCGACCACCTGACCGCGCAGCGCGCCACCTTTGCCAACCCCAAGCTCTTCAATGAAATGGTGACGAACGACGACGGCACCGTGAAGCAAGGGTCGCTGGCGCGCGTGGAGCCGGAAGGCCAGGTCATGCGCATGTGGGAAGCCATCGAAACGTATATGGGCCGCAAGCAGCCGCTGATCATCGTCGCCGGCGCCGACTACGGCCAGGGCTCGTCGCGCGACTGGGCCGCCAAGGGCGTGCGGCTGGCGGGCGTGGAAGCCATCGTGGCCGAAGGCTTCGAACGCATCCACCGCACCAACCTGATCGGCATGGGCGTGCTGCCGCTGGAATTCAAGGCTGGCGTGAACCGCAAGACGCTGGCGCTGGACGGCACCGAAAGCTATGACGTCATCGGCGAACGCAAGCCGCGCGCGGACCTGACGCTGGTGATCCACCGCCGCAACGGCGAGACCGTGCAAGTACCCGTGACCTGCCGCCTGGACACCGCCGAAGAAGTGTCCATCTACGAAGCCGGCGGCGTGCTGCAACGCTTTGCCCAGGACTTCCTGGAAGCCTCATCCGTGGCCGGCGCCAAGCAGGCCGGCTGACACCGCCGGGCGGCGGGCGCCGACGCGTCCGCCGCCCTACCCGAAGACATCGCACCCAGACATCAGGACGACCCCATGGCCCATGCACCCCAAACCAAGATCGCCGCCACCTACATGCGCGGCGGCACCAGCAAAGGCGTGTTCTTCAAGCTGGACGACCTGCCTGAATCCGCGCGCGTCGCCGGCGCGGCGCGCGACGCGCTGCTGATGCGCGTGATCGGCAGCCCCGACCCCTACGGCAAACAGATCGACGGCATGGGCGCGGCCACCTCCAGCACCAGCAAAACCGTCATCGTCGGCAAGAGCACCCGGCCGGACCATGACGTGGACTACCTGTTCGGCCAGGTCTCCATCGACCAGCCTTTCGTGGACTGGAGCGGCAACTGCGGCAACCTGTCCGCCGCCGTCGGCCCGTTCGCCATCACCAACGGCCTGATCGACCCGGCCCGCGTGCCCACCAACGGCATCGCCGTCGTGCGCATCTGGCAGGCCAACATCAAGAAGACCATAATCGCCCACGTGCCGATGACCGACGGCGCGGTACAGGAAACGGGCGACTTCGAACTGGACGGCGTAACCTTCCCCGCCGCCGAACTGCAGCTGGAATTCATGGACCCGGCCGAAGAAGGCGACGGCGGTTCGATGTTCCCCACGGGCAACCTGGTCGACGACCTGGAAGTCCCCGGCGTGGGCACGTTCAAGGCCACGATGATCAATTCCGGCATCCCGACCATCTTCCTCGATGCCGAAGCGCTGGGCTACACCGGCACGGAATTGCAGGACGACATCAACGGCGACGCCGCCGCGCTGGCTCGCTTCGAGACCATTCGCGCGCACGGCGCGCTGCGCATGGGCCTCATCGCCAAGGTCGAGGAAGCCGCCAGCCGCCAGCACACGCCCAAGGTCGCGTTCGTGGCGCCCCCCAAGGCCTATGTGTCGTCCAGCGGCAAGCAGATCGGCGCGGGCGACATCGACGTGCTGGTGCGCGCGCTGTCCATGGGCAAGCTGCACCACGCGATGATGGGCACGGCGTCGGTTGCCATCGGCACCGCCGCGGCCATTCCCGGCACGCTCGTGAACCTGGCGGCCGGCGGCACCGAGCGCGACAACGTCAACTTCGGCCACCCCTCCGGCACGCTGCGAGTGGGCGCCCAGGCGCAGCGGGTGGACGGCGAATGGAAGGTCACCAAGGCCATCATGAGCCGCAGCGCGCGCGTGCTGATGGAAGGCCGCATCCACGTGCCGCGACAAGGGTTCTGAGCGCGGGCTGGTGGTGACGGATTCCAGGGCAGCGTTGATTTGGTAATGCAATTGCATTACCATGGAAAAATTCCACTTAGGAGACCGCCATGCCTGCGACCCTGGAAATTGAGTCGACGCTAACTGACCGCTACCAAACCACCATTCCCGATACTGTGCGCAAAGCGCTCGGGCTCAGTAAGCGCGACAAGCTTCACTACAGTATCCGGCCCGGCGGAGAAGTCCTTTTGACCCGCGCCGATACGTCGAACGACGACGACCCGGCCATCTCCGCCTTCCTGGCCTTCCTTGCGCACGACATCACTGCGCACCCTGATCGCCTGCAAGCCCTGCCCGCAAGCTTGGTGGATTCCTTGCGCGACCTGACTTCGAAGGTTGGTGAGCTGGATCTGAATGCACCGCTGTCCAAGACTGACGAATGAGCGCCACAGCAGGCGCGGTCAGCATCCATGGCTGGACGATTTACCTGCACCCTCTGTTTCGCCAACAACTGGAACAGCTAGCCGGCCAAGTGGCTGCGCAGCGAGCCAAAGATCCTGACGGCTATACAAGACACAATGCGGCCAAGCGTCTCGCGGCCATCACGAAGCTGGCATTCGAAATCATCCCCGAAGATCCCAGCCGACCAGAATACCGGCAAGGCGGCACGCTTGGCGCGCACCATAAGCACTGGTTCCGCGCCAAGTTTTTTCAACAATACCGCCTGTTTTTTCGCTACCACGCTGCCAGCAAAATCATTGTCTTTGCCTGGGTCAACGACGAGAACACCAAACGCGCCTATGGACACGACGATGACGCGTATCGGGTATTCACGAAAATGTTAAGCAACGGGAATCCACCCGACGACTGGACCGCGCTGCTGGCGGCAGCCTCGATTTCCTCCGGAAATTGAGGCATCAAAGCTGCGAGTAAAAACTCGCAACCCTAATTTTTGCCCGCTTTTTAGGCATCAAGGGTAGACGTCGCCGCTGTCTATCCCTATACTTCCGGGCTGTTGTTACTCATCATCGGACCCTGACGATGCATCGTCATCCCAGGGCACCCGTCACACGGCCGCGCACAGCGGCCCGGCGCCAGCGCCGAAACACCACCACCCAGCCGCCAGGCTTATATCGGCGGCTGCGGAACAAAAACCTGCTTACCCAGCAGGACTATTGCTCACCGCATTGAGCTACGCCTGCATCTAAGGCTTCGAGCTATGGCGTCGAATTACGCGTTCTAACTACGCGCTCGAACGTCGTTTTCGTATCCGTGATGCGCCGGCCCTATGCCGCAGCAAGACACCATCACGGTGTGTCTTGTGTCTTGTCCACTCCGGGCTGCCACCCCCTGCCCGGGCGGGCAGGCACGTGATCGCGCGCGAAACGTGCAGCCTCGGCGCGCGCGATCAATGGTGTTTCGTTCCTGGCCGTCTACGAGCAAGGATCTACACGATGCAAGAGAGTGTTTTCTTCCAGTTATCGGCGACCACCGCCATCCTGTTGCTGGCCGGCTTCTACGGCGCGACGTTCCTGATGTCGCTATTCATCGGCGAAAAAAACGAGAACGTCGACGGCTACATGGTGTCGAACAACGCGGTCGGCTTCGGCTTGTCGACCGCCAGCATGATCGCCACCTGGATCTGGGCCGCCTCCTTCTACGCCAGCGCCACCTCCGGGTACAAGTACGGCTTGTCCGGCCCGCTGCACTACGGATTCTGGGGCGCCCTGATGATTCTCTTCATCTACCCCTTCGGCAAGCGCTTCCGGCAACTGGCGCCCAAGGCCCACACGCTGGCCGAAGTCATCCACGCGCGCCACGGCACCTCCAGCCAGATGATCATGGCGGTGTCGAACATCGTGGGCAGCTGCATCAGCCTGATGGTGAACTTCACGGCCGCCGGCGCGCTGGTCTCGATCCTTAGCCCGCTGACGTTCATCCAGGGCGTGCTGATCGCCGGACTGGGCGTGCTGTCCTACACGTTGTGGTCGGGCTTCCGCACGTCGGTCATGACCGACTTCGCGCAACTGGCGGCGATGATCATCGCCGCCGTCATCATCATCCCGCTGATCTTCATCAACGCCGGCGGCCCGGACATGCTGCAAGCCAACATGTGGCGCTTGAACAGCGACCAGGCCGACTTCTATTCCACCAAGGCCATCCTGGAGCAAGGCGCGCCGTACTTCGTCGCGGTGCTGGCGTATGCCATCGGCAACCAGACCATCGCGCAACGCCTGTTCGCGGTGCGCGAAGACCTGATCAAGCCCACCTTCCTGACGGCCACGGTGGGCTACGGCGCGGTGGTGATCGGGCTGGGCATGCTGGGCCTCCTGGCACTGTTCGTCGGGCTGGAGCCGGCCAACGGCGACATGAACAACATCATCCCGCAGATGGCGTCCACCTACCTGCCGCCGTTCGGCATCGCACTGTTCTTCCTGCTGGTCGTGGGCTCGCTGTCATCTACCGCCGACTCCGACCTGGCGGCGCTGTCCGCCATCGTCATGACCGACGTCTACGCCAAGAACCTGGCGCGCGGGCGTCCGGATCCGCGGCGCATGCTGTGGTGGGGCCGCGCCACCATGATCATCGCCACGATGATCGGCGTGATCTTCGCCAGCCTGCGCCTGGACATCCTGGTCATGCTGGTGTTCGTGGGCGCGTTGTGGGGCGCCATCGTTTTCCCGGTCATCGCCAGCTTCTACTGGGACCGCGTCGACAACCGCGCCTTCGTCTGCTCGGTGCTGTCCGCCGTGGCGCTGTTCGCGATCGTGCGCTTCGAATTGCTGCCCATCACGGGCGTTGTGGCCGTGTTCTTCGAGATCAGCGCGGCCATCGGCGGCGGCGTGGTACTGGGCCTGATGGCGTTCGGCTTCCTGGGCCGCAAAGTGGCCATCACGGTGGGCACGATCGGCGTGGCGGTCATGCTGCCCGCCTTCATCGGCAATCTGCGCGACTACATCGTGCTGCTGGCGTCGCTGACCGCCTACGGCGCCAGCGCGACGGTCTGCGTGGCGTTGAGCCTGCGCAACCGCGAACGGTTCGATTTCAGCGTGCTGGCGGACCGCGTCACGTCGTTCCACGTTCAGCAGGAAGCGGCGACGAAGCCCGCGCAATCCGCGCCGTCCGGTCCGCTTGCCGCGGACGGCGCCGCGCGCTGATCCCCATCCATCGAAACAAGGAGATTGATATGTGGTTGACCACTTATTTTCTGATCTGGCCGGTGATATCCGCCGCCATCCTGACCCTCTTGTGCGTGACGTTGTGGAAGGACGTCCGCGTGGCGAAACAGAGCGGAAAGTCGATGGTGTAGCCGCCGGCCGCGGCCGATCCTATTGGGCGCCGACCGCCGGCGTCCCGATCATTTTCAGCACCGCGGCGCCCGTCGCCACGGTCTCGCCGGCGACGCTTAATTCACCTTGCATGAACACCAGGCTGGCCGTGGCCCGCAGCACGCGGCCGCGCACTTCCAGGAACTGGCCGGCGCGCGCCGCCATCAGGAAGTGCGTGTCCAGCTGCACCGTCGCGCAAGCGCGCCGCGCCATCGCTTCCCAGGCGATGGCGCTCATGCCATGGTCCAGCATCGCCGTCAGCAATCCGCCATGCACCACGCCGGCCGGATTCAGATGATCGGCGCCCGCCAACAAGCCATAGGCCCAGCCATCGGCTTCCTTGCGCGCCCACAACGGGCCGATCAGGCCCGCGAAACCCGGCAGCGATTTCTGCCGCCAGCCATCGGCCGCCAGTGATTCGATCGTGGGGGTCGCGCGCATCGGTTCAGCTCCGGGCAGCCAGCAGTTGCGACAGCGTATGCGCTTCGGCTTGCAGGTCCTTCGCCAAGGCGTGCGCGCGGGCGTCGTCAAGCTGTTCGGCCAGCCCGGCCGCGACCAGCGAATGCGTCATGCGATTCTGGCTGTTCAACACCGGCACCGCGACGACGACGACGCCGTTGATGTAGTTGTTGCGGTCCATGCTGTAGCCGTCCCGGCGCACCGCGTCCACGTCGGCTTTCCACGCCGCGAATTCGGGCGCCTGGTCCCATCGCAACGCCTTGAAGCGGCGCTCCAGCTCCTTGTCCGTCAGGTCCGTGAACGCGGCCACCAATCGGCCGGTTGCGCTGATCAGCGCAGGGAAACGGCTGCCCACATCCACATGTAGCCGGAACGGCGCCGTGGAGCGCGACAACGCCAGCACCACCATGTGGTCCCCGCCCGCCACTTCCACCCCGATCGCCGTGACATTGGCCGCGCTGGACAGCTTGTCCAGCACCGGCTGCACCAGCGTCGGAAAGGGACTGCTTTCGATCACGCTGCGCGCCAGCGTCAGCATGCCCACGCCCAGGCTATAGCGCTTGGTGCCGGTATCCACTTTCACCAGCCCCTCGTCCACCAAGACCCGAAGGATGTGCAGGCAGGTGCTGGTCACCATCTCCAATTCCTGCGAGATCGCCTTCAACGTCATCGGCGCGCCGCCACGGCCCAGCAATCGCAGGATGGCGATCGACCGCGTGACGGCCGGCACCGGGCGGACGCGCGGCCCCGCGGCCGCGGAAGATTCCTGGGGACTGGACTGACTCATCTGACTCTCCGTTTTTATTGCGGCAAGCATACCTTGCGCGCCGTCCCTCGCCGCATCGATACCGCCCTGATTTTCCCGCTTGAAATTGTCTATATACAATCAATGAACGTAATTGACAATTTTAAAAGCGGCGCGCACTATCGCTTCAACAGATTGCGGACCCACACAGGCACGACGACATGACGACGCTGACACAGGCCACTTCTTACGCGGACGCCCAGGCGCTCTGCACGCCGGACAAGCTCTGGGAACTGTTCGACGGCGACCGCCGGCAGATGAACATCGCTCACGAGTGCATCGACCGCCATGCCGGCCGCGACCAGCCGGCCGTCATCCTGGTGCGCGCAACGGGCGACAGCGAGTCTTACGGCTTCCAGCAGATATCCGAGGCCTCGTCGCGTTTCGCGCACTATCTGGCCGCCCAGGGCATCCAGCCCGGCGACCGGGTCGCCGTCATGCTGGAGCCGTCGCTGGCCTTCTACGTGGCGATGTTCGGCGCGATGAAACGGGGCGCCATCGCGGTGCCGCTCTTCACGCTGTTCGGCCCCGACGGCATCCGGTTGCGCGTGCAGGACTGCCAGCCCCGCATGCTGGTGACCAACGCCGAAAAGGCGCCACTGGCCGGCGGCCGCGACGACATGCGCGTCGTCATCGCCGACGACGATTTCATCGGCATGCTGGCCGACTTTCCGTCCCGGTACGAATGCCGCACGAACGCCGACGATCTGGCCATCTTCCAGTACACCTCGGGCACCACCCGCGAACTGCCCGACGCGGTCAGGCACACCCACCGCGCGCTGGTCACGCTGATGCTGGCCGCGTTGTACGGCACCGGCGTGCGGCCCGGCGACCGCTTCATGTGCCCGTCGTCGCCCGCCTGGGGCCACGGCCTGTGGCACGGCACGCTGGCCCCGCTGGCCCTGGGGGTCACCATCGGCGCCTATGCCGGCAAGTTCAACGCAGAACGCCTGCTGCAAGCCTTGCAGGACCATGGCTTCAACAACATCTCGGCCGCCGCCACGCACTACCGGATGATGCGCAACTCGGGCATGGCGGACCAGTACCGCTACCAGCTGGAGAAGGTGTCCTTCACCGGCGAACCCATCGACAGCGAAACGTCCGCCTTCGTGCAGTCCGCCTTCGGGCGCCCCGTCTGCAGCATGTACGGCACCACGGAAATCGGGGTGTGCCTGGTGAACTATCCCGGCGCGGCGGACTTCACGGTCAAGCCCGGTTCGCTCGGCAAGCCCGTGCCCGGCCTGCGGGTCGAAGTGCAGGACGCCAGCGGCGCGCCTTGCGCGCCCGGCGTGACGGGAGAACTGAAACTCTGGCGCCGCGACGCCTGGGTCGCCACCAAGGACCTGGGGCGCATCGACGAAGACGGCTACTTCTGGCATGGCGGCCGTGCCGACGACGTCATCATCTCGGCCGGCTGGACGATGAGCGCCGTCGAGATCGAAGACGCCATCCTGAAGCACCGCGACGTGACAGAAGCGGCCGCCATCGGCGTGCCCGACGCCTTGCGCGGCCAGGTCGTCAAAGCCTTCGTGGTGTCGGCCCGGCCGGGCGACGACACCTTCATCGAAGAGATCCAGAACACCGTCCGCAGCCAATTGGCCCAGCACGAATATCCGCGCCAGGTGGTGTTCGTGCCGGAACTGCCCAAGACGCCCGCCGGGAAGATCCATCGCCGGAAACTGCGCGAGCAGGAGCTTGCGACCGCCCAGGCCTCAACCGTAAACGCCGCGCCCGCCGCGCACGTCTGACCCATCCCCCTGGAGACATCATGCTGACCAAGACCAAGACCGAAAGAAGCTTCCCGACCATCACCGAACGCGGCCTGGACGAACTCCGCGCGCGCATCGGCGTCAAGATCGGCGCCACCGCCGAACCGTGGTGCTACGAGGCCACGCGCGACAACATCCGCCACTACGCTCACGGCATCGGCGACGACAACCCCCTGTGGTGCGACCCGGCCTACGCGGCCAAGACGCAGCACGGCGGCATCATCGCGCTGCCCAGCTTTCTGTTTGCAACCAGCCGCATCGTGTCGGGCTACGTGGGCGGGCTGCCCGGCGTGCACGCCATGTGGTCGGGCGCCGACTGGACCTGGCACAAGGCCGTCAAGCGCAACGACGTCATTTCCACCGAAGCGCACTTGAAGAACCTGATCGAACACCAGACCCGGTTCGCCGGCCGCGCGGTGCAGCAGATCTATCACGTGGACTTCTTCAACCAGGATGGCGACAAGGTCGCCGAAGCCGACAGCTGGTGCTTCCGCACGGAACGCGACCACGCCCGCGAACAGGGCAGCAAGTACAAGGAAGTGCGCGCCCGCGAGCCGCGCCGCTACAGCCCCGAGGAAATCAAGGAAGCCTACAAGCTGTACGCGCAGGAAGACGTGCGCGGCGCCACGCCCCGCTATTGGGAAGACGTGAAAGAAGGCGAAGACCTGCCCGTGATGTTCAAGGGCCCGATGACGGTGACGGGCTTCATCGCCTATGCGCAAGGCTGGGGCGGCCTGTACATCCGCGCCAACAAGCTGGCGTGGCAACTGATCGACGCGCACCCTGGCGTGGGCATCACCAACCGCTTCGGCATCCCCGACGTGCCCGAGCGCGTGCACTGGGAAGAGGAATTCGCGCTGGAAGTGGGCGCGCCAGGCGCGTACGACTACGGCCCGGAACGCAACTCGTGGCTGACGCACCACTTGACCAACTGGATGGGCGACGCCGGTTTCCTGCGCAAGTCCACGTGCAAGATACGCCGCCACAACCCCGAGGGCGACATGCTGTTCTTCAAGGGCCGCGTCACGCGCAAGTTCATCGAAGACGGCCGGCATCTGGTCGAGATCGAACAGGAAGCCCGCAACCAGGACGACGAGCTGTCCGTACTGGGTTCTGGCGTGGTTGAATTGCCCACCCGCGGATAACGCGTCGGACACGGCCAAATCGAGGTCAATGATGTCTGGTTCATCGGAGCTTGCCGAACACGCCCCGGATGCCCCCCAGGCCCGCGCCGCGGGCGCGCTGGCGGGCATCCGGGTCATCGACCTGTCCCGGGTGCTGGCGGGGCCGTTGTGCACCCAGATGCTGGCCGACCAGGGCGCCGACGTGATCAAGGTCGAACCGCCTGGCGGCGACGAGACCCGCACGCTGGGCCCGCCCGTCAACGCCGAGGGCGACGCGGCCTACTTCACCGCCGTCAACCGGGGCAAGCGCGCGATCGGGCTGGACCTGTCCCTGGCAGGCGGCCGCGACGTCCTGCTGCGGCTGCTGGAAGACGCCGACATCCTGGTCGAGAACTTCATTCCCGGCACGATGGCCAAATGGGGGCTGGACTATGAGACGGACCTTAAAGCCCGCTTTCCGCAACTGGTCTACTGCGCCATCTCCGGCTTCGGCGCGGACGGCCCGCTGGGCGGCCTGCCCGGCTACGACGCCATCCTGCAAGCCATGTGCGGGCTGATGAGCGTGAACGGCGATCCGGCCAGCGGCCCCACCCGCATCGGCATCCCCATCGTGGACCACCTGACGGGCTACACCGCGCAAGCGGGCATTCTGCTGGCGCTGTACCACCGCGCGCGCACCGGGCAGGGCCAGCGCGTGGACGCCACGCTGTTCGACACGGCCCTCAGCCTGCTGGTGCCGCACGCCGCCAACTGGATGCACACGCAACGCGTGCCGGCGCTGCTGGGCAGCGCGCACCCCAACATCGCGCCATACGACCGTTTCGCCTGCCGCGACGGCGAGATCTTCCTGGGCGTCGTCAACGACCGCCAGTTCCGCAAGTTCTGCGATTACATCGGCCAGGCGCCGTTGCTGGAAGACGAGCGCTTCGCCACCAACCGCCAGCGGCTGGAACACCGCGACGCCTTGCGCACCGCCATCGAGGCGGCACTCTCCACGCGCACGCGCGACGTCGTCTGCCAGGACCTGATGCATTTGGGCGTGCCGACGGGGCCGGTCCACAGCGTGCCCGAAGCCTTCGAGCAGGCGCATGCGGCGCATCGCGGCATGCGCGTCGACCGCGACGGCTACCACGGCATCGGCGCCGCCACCCGCTTGTCCGACGCACCCGTGCGCGTGCGCCGGCTGCCCCCTGCCTATGCGCAGCATACCGACGAGGTCCTCCGGGAGGCCGGCCTCGACGACACCCGTATCGCGGCCCTGCGGGAGCAGGGCGTCTTGCCGCGATGGCCTCCTCCAAAGCTGTAGCAACACCCACCGCTACCCAATAAGAATATCCAGGAGACCACCATGAAAGCCATACGCCTGATCGCCGCGCTAGCGACGTCCCTGCTGTTTACGCAACCCGTCGCCGCGGCCGACAACTACCCCTCCAAACCCGTCAAACTGATCGTCCCCTATCAGGCCGGCCAAGGCACCGACGTGGCCGGACGCTATCTGGCCGAGTATCTGGCCCGCAACCTGGGGCAACCCTTCATCGTTGAAAACCGCCCCGGCGCGGGCGGCAACATCGGCGCCTCCGAAGCCGCGCGCGCGGCACCCGACGGCTATACGTTGCTGATGGGCACCAACGGCACGCACGTGCTGAACCAATACATGTATGCGTCCACCGCATTCGACCCCGACCGGGACTTCGAACCCGTCATGCTGGTCAGTTCGTTCCCGATGGTGCTGCTGACGCCGCCGGGTTCGCCGTATGCCACGCTGGCCGACCTGCAGGACGCCAAGAAGGCGAAGGCCGACAGCATCAATGTCGGCATGCCCAGCACCACGGCCCGCCTGGTCTTCGAACTGCTCAAGCAGCAAGGCGTCAACAGCATCCGCGGCATCCCCTACAAGGGCTCGGCCACCGCCACGACGGACCTGATGGGCGGCCAGGTGCAGATCGGCATCGACACCGTCAGCGCGGCCCGCTCGTTCATCACCAGCGGCAAGCTGCGGGCGCTGGCCGTGACGTCGTTGAAGGAATCGGCCCTGCTGCCGGGCGTGAAGTCCGTCGCCGAACAAGGCTTGCCGGGATTTCAGGTCATCGCATGGAATGGCCTGTACGTGCCCAAGGGCACCCCGCCCGCCGTCGTGCAGCGGCTGAACGCCGAACTCACGAAGATCCTGGCGCGGCCCGAGGTGCGGCAGCGCCTGTTGGAGCTGGGCCATGAGCCGGGCGGCGGCACGCCGGCGGAACTGACCGCGTTCTCGCGCAGCGAACGCCTGAAGTGGGAGCCGCTGATCGTTCAGGCAGGCTTGAAAGCCGAGTAGATGACGACGGGCGCCGCCTAGCCGGGCGGACGCCCGGCTACGCCTGCGCGGGCCGGCTTCGATCCCGGCCCGCCACCACGATCACCAACGCCAGCAAGAGCAGCGCCGCCGCCAGGCCATACGTCCAACGCATGCCCGAGCCCAGCGCGGCGGGCGATGCGGACCGCAGATCGCCCGCGCCCCAGGCGAATACCGCGCCCATCAGCGACGCCCCGGTGATGAACCCCAGATTGCGCGACAGGTTCAGCAGGCCCGACACGGCCCCGCGTTGCGCCGCGCCGGCTTGCGCCATGACGGCACTGCTGTTGGCCGCCTGGAACAGCGCATAGCCTGCCGTGATCACCGCCAGCGGCGCCACATAGCCCAACGCGCCGAACACCGCCGGCACCAGGGGCAGGATAAGCGCCCCGGCCGCCATGGCGATCAGCCCCGCCAGCATCACGCGCTGTGCGCCGAAGCGGTCCACGCCCCGGCCCGCGGGAACGCCCGCCAGCGCGGCGACGGCCGGCCCGCACGACATCGCGAGGCCTACGCGCGCCGCATCCAGCCCCAGCGCACCGGCAAGATAGAACGGCCCCACGACCAGCGTCGTCATCATGACCGTGGACACCAGCGCATTCGCGGCCACGCCCGCGCTCAGCACCGGCTGGCCGAACAGCGCCGGCCGGATCAGCGGCGACGCCGAGCGGGCCTGCACCCGTACGAACGCGACGGCCGCCGCCCCGGCGACGGCAAGCAGCGCGGCGACCATCGTGCCGGCGCCGCCTCCCGTCCGGGTCATCGCCAGCGCATACGCGGCGATGCCCATGGCCAGCAGCAGCGATCCCAACGCGTCGAAACGCGGCCGCGACTCGGCCGCCCCGCGCTGATCCGGCGGCAAATGGAACCAGGCCAGCCCGAATGCCAGCAGACCCAACGGCAGATTGATCAGGAAAATCGACGGCCAGCCCGCCCCCGCGATCAGCAAGCCGCCCAACGTGGGCCCCAACGCCGTGCCCACGGCCGACATCGTGCCCAGCAGGCCCATCGCGCTGCCGGTCTTCTCCCTGGACACGACCTCGCTGGCGAACGCCATCGTCAACGCCATCATGACGGCCGCGCCCAATCCCTGGACGGCCCGCGCGGCGATCAATCCGCTCAGCCAGGGCGTCGCCGCGCACAGCGCCGAACCGGCCGTGAACAGGCCGATACCGGCCAGCATCAGCCGGCGACGGCCGACCAGGTCCCCTAGCCGTCCCACACTGACGATCAGCGTCGTGATGGCAAGCAGGTAGGCAAGCACGATCCACTGCACCGACGGGAACGGCGCATCGAAAGCTTGCGCCAGGGTCGGCAACGCGACATTGGCGATGCTGGTGCCCAAGGCGGGCAACAGCATCGACACGGACAGGCAGGCCAACACGGGCACGGAGGGCCGGGAGGGGGAGACGGACGGGACGGAGGTATGCATGAGCTGGCCTGCAAGATTTCAAGGCGCCAACACGACGCCATGCATCCATCCTAGGCGGGTCGATTACCTGGCGGAAGGCGCAGCATTTGCATTAAATACCTGCACCAGGCGCCATGCCAAAACCGCTGCCTGCGCGCCGATCGTGCTACGTTTGCAGCATGGCCACCCCCGACCTCAACCTCTTGACCACCTTGGACGTCCTGCTGGACGAGGGCAGCGTGGCGCGCGCCGCCCGCCGGCTGCGCCTGAGCCCGTCCGCCATGAGTCGGGCGCTGGCCCGGCTGCGCGAGGCCACCGCAGACCCGCTGCTGGTGCGGGCCGGCCGCGGCCTGGTGCCCACGCCGCGCGCGCTGGAGCTGCGCGAGCGGGTGCATACGCTGGTGCAAGACGTGGAAGCCGTCCTGCGCCCGGCGGCGCAGCTAGATCTGACACAGTTGGCGCGCACCTTCACATTGCGTACCAGCGACGGCTTCGCCGAGAACGTCGGGCCGGCGCTGCTGGCCCGCACCAGCGCCTGCGCGCCCGGCGTGCGGCTGCGCTTCGTGCAGAAAACCGACAAGGACAGTGCGCCGCTGCGCGCGGGCGCGGTGGATCTGGAAACAGGTATCGTCGGCGACGCGGCCAGCCCCGAACTGCGCACGCGGGCGCTGTTCCGGGACCGCTTCGTAGGCGTCATGCGCGCCGGGCATCCGCTCAGCCAAGGCAAGGTCACGCTTGCCCGCTATGCGTCCGCGCGCCACATCCTCGTCTCGCGCCGCAATCTGGACAAAGGGCCGGTCGACGATGCACTGGCCGCGCACGGACGCGATCGCGTGATCGCCACCATCGCCGGCGGATTTTCCACGGCGCTTGCGCTGGCGCGCGGATCCGACCTGATCGCCACGGTGCCGGAACGGCACACCGGCAATCTGCGGGCAGGCATGCACAGCTTTTTGCTGCCCTTCGCGATGCCGGCGTTCACGGTGTCGATGCTGTGGCATCCGCGCATGGACGGCGACGCCGCCCATCGGTGGCTGCGCGGATGCGTGCTGGACGCCGTCGGCTGACGGCGCCCGCTGCCGCCTACTTCCCCTTCGGGGCGTTGGCGGCCAGCGTATCGAACTTCTTGTCCAAGTCCGCCAATGACTGGTCGATGTGGTCGCGGCGTTCCTTGATCCACTTGCCTTGCGAGGCCAACTGGTCGCGCGCCTCTTTCAGCATGCGGTCCATTTCGGCGGGCTGCGGACCGCCGCTGGTGGCGCGGTTCTTCACGATGGCCACCGGGTCCAGCGTCGAGCGGAATTCTGCTTCGCTCATCGGCAGCTCGTTGCCGTACTTCGAGTCCTTCATGGCGTCCGCATAAATGCGGCGGGCCTGTTCGTACGGGAAGTCCAGCGGCTTGATGTTGTTGGTCTTGGCGTAGGTCACCACTTCGGACGCAAAGTGGTGGCCGTCACGGAACGGCAGCTTGTACTTGCGCATCAGCACGTCGGCCAGTTCCTGCGACGCGGTCCAGTCACTGTTCAGTTCTTCCAGCGCACGCTCGGGGCTGATGACCATCGCCTTCAACACGCGGTCCCAGCGCTTGAGCGCAGAGATGCCGCTGTCCACCATGGCCGAATTCTGCTTCACGTCCTTCGGGTCGCTCATGCCCGGCGTGATGTTATGCGTCTGGATCACGGGGCCCATCGCCAGCGTCACGGCGGTCGACGCGTCGCTGCGGGTGTCGTTCAACAGACCGGGGTTGCGCTTTTGCGGCATGGCGCTGGACACGTAGGTGTTGCCGCCGCCCTCTTCCAGCAGGATCCAGGGGCGCGACTGCGCGTACTGCGTCATGACGTCTTCGACGAAGTTGCCGGTGCGCAATGCGATGCTGGTCACGATGGAGGCCACTTCCACGGGCTGATCCATGGACGAGATCTGCGAGGCGTCGTAGGCGTTGTCGACCAGCGCCTCGAAACCCAGGTATTGCGCCATGCGCTTGCGGTCCAGCGGCCAGCTGGTGCCGTTCAGCACCGTCGTGCCCATGGGCGAACGGTCGATGCGGACGTAGGCCTCGCGGATTCGCTGCGCGTCACGCGCCAGGCCGGCTGCCTGGCCCAGCAGATAGTGCCCGTAGCTGTTGGGCTGCGCGGCCACGCCATTGGTGTAGTTCGGCACGATGGTGCCGGCGTGCTTGCCAGCCAGCTCCACCAGCGTGGTGGACGTCTTGTTCAATTGGTCAGCCAGGTCCAGCAGCTTGTCGCGCAGGATGGCGCTGCGGTAGGTCGCGTGCATGTCCTGGCTGGAGCGGCCGGCGTGCAGCAGCGTCACGTCTTCGCCCGCCGCCTTGATCAGCAGCGGTTCAAAGGTGATGACGCTGGCGGGCCGCTTGGCGCCCGGCTGGTTGCCGTCGCTGATCACCTTGGCGACGCCGGCGGCCAGGCGCGGCGCGATGGATTTGTCCAGCAGGCCTTCATCGGTGTTGATGACGGCGGTGGCTTTGTTGATCTCCCCCAGCCAGAAGAAAGGGTCCCGGGGGACGGCAGCGGCGGCGGCAGTACCGGCGGCCGCAGGCGCGGCGGCAGGCGCTTGCTGGGCCAACGCGGCGTGCGTGCCCAGCGACAAGACCAGGGCGGCGCCCAGGGGGGGAAGAAACTGTCTCATGGCGTTCTCGTTATGGGGGGCGTTATAGGAGGTTGATCTATGGCGTCGATACCAGGGCGGTCCGGTAGTTTATGGAAAAGCCCCCAACCCGAGAACCGGGTATTACACGGATAGCCCGCGGATGCGTAACAAGAGCCGTCTTGGCTGAATATTCCCTTACGCCATGATGCGCCGCAAAAAAAAGCCCCTGCCTCCGGGAGGAAGGCAGGGGCCCAAGCCGGCGCGCTGGCTTAGAACAAGTACTGCGCGCTTACCCAGAACAAGGGTTTGTGATCCCGGCTGTCGGACTGCGGCGGGCCGCCATCGGTGCGCCATGCCACCGTGGCTTCGCCGCGCCAGCCGCCCACCGCAACGCGGGCGCCGACACCCGCCCCGGCGATGCGGCGGAAATTCTCGCCGGCCAGCCAGGGATGGGAGGAAATTTCTACCCGGCCCGCGTCATAGAACGCGAACGGGGTGACCGCGCCCGCCGCGTAGCGGACTTCCAGCTGGGCCAGCCAGCCGCGGTCGCCGTAGCCTTCGCCGACGGGATAGGCGCGCACGCCAGCCGGGCCGCCCAGGCCGAAGTCTTCGGACGAATCCAGGTTGTCGTTGGTCCACTGGCCGCTGAAACGGCCGAACAGGCTCCAGCGCGACGACACGGATTGCAGGCGGGCAATGTCGAGATTCAGCTTGCTGTAGTGGCCCGCCGAATTCGCGCTCAGGCTGTCGGCCGTGGCAAGGTTGCCGTCCAGCTTCAAGGTGCCCGGCGTCCAGCTCAGGGCGCCATACGTCAGCCCGCCGCCGCCCAGGCTGTCGCGCACATCGAACTGCGCGGCGATCGGCACGCTGTTGCTGAACTTGTTCAGCTCGACCTCGGCGGCGCGATAGTCGTCGCGCAGCTTCTTGTGCATGAAGTCGATGCCGATCGTCAGGTTGCGGCTTTGCGAACGGATCAGCGGATAGCTCAGGCCCACACTGGCGACCTTGGCGCTGCCATGCGCGTCCAGGTCGCTGAACTCCTTGCCCAGCTCATAGCCGGTATAGCCGTAGCCGACCCGGCCGCGCAGGCCCGAACTGCCCAGCGGCGCGCTGTATCCCACGTCGCCGTAGTTCAGGTCTTCGCTGGTGCGCTGCGCGCGCAGCGTGATCTGGTCGCCCAGCATGAAGGGGCTGTTGATCGACAGCGCCGCATTGGCGCGGTACTGGCCCGTGTAGCGGTTGCCCTGGTTGTCCAGGCCGACGCTGCCGTTCACAAGGTCGCCGCGCTCCACCTGCACTGCCAGATCGCCCGTGCCCATCTGCTGGCCGGGACGGATGATGGGGCTGGCGTTGACGCCGGGCAGGTCGGACAGCAGCAGCGCCGCGCGTTCCAGCGAGGCGCTTTCGATGATATCGCCGGATTTCAGCGGACTCAGGTAGGACTGGGCCCGGGCCGCCAGCGCCGCATCGCCTTCGGCCTTGACCTGGCCGTAGCGGCCCTCGACGACATGCAGGCGCAGGACGCCGTTCTCAAGCCCCTGCGCCGGCAGGTAGACCCGCGCAAACGGATAGCCGGCGTCGTGGTAATAGCGCGTCAGCTGATTCGCCAGCCCTTGCATGCCAGCCAGGTCATAAGCCTTGTCTTGATAGGCGCCCAGCTGCGTCATCAACTGCTCCGACGAAAACACCTGGTTGCCGTTCAGCTCTACGCGGGACACGTTGGCTTGCGGGCCGCCGGGCGCGACGGCGCCAGGGACGGGGCTGCTCAGGTTCAGTTCCGGCGACGGCGCGGGCGGCTGGGGTTCGGTCGCCTGTTCCTGGAGGATGCGGCCGGCGTTGGGGATCTGCTGGGCCCAGGCGGGCGCGGCGGCGGGCAACAGCGCGGCAAGCGCCAGCGCCAGATAGTGCGGACGAGCGGTAAACAAAGCGAGCGTCATGATCTTGTGAAATCGGGTGTTCTTGGCGGCTGTCCGCGGCCCCGGAAGGCCGTGGACACCGGTAGAAGGTGAAGTGAAAACGTCGACGTTCCGGCGTGCCGGGATCAGATGCCGCCCTGGGCCGCGCCCTCGGGCAGGCGGATACCGCCATCGATCACCAGCAGTCGGGCCGGACCCTGCACGCTACGCGCGCCTTGCCCCGCGTTTGGCGCCGGCTGCGCGTTCGTGCCCTGGCCAGGCTCTTGGCTGCCCGAGCTGACCGGCACGTAGCTCAGGTCGCCCGGCAGCGTCGGCGGGGTCGTGTTGGCGGTGCCCACGGCGGCCTGCAGCCATTGCGCCGTCGACAACGCCGACTCGCGGCGGCTGTCGGGCTGCACGGCGTTGCTGATGCTCAGCGTGCCGTCCTGCGTCGCGATCAGATAGTTGGCGTTGGACAAGCCGTCCGCACCGATCCGGTAGTTGCCCGCCGTCTCGCCCGCGGCGCGGTTCAACACGCCGGCCAGCGTGTCGTTGGCCACCAGATTGCCTTGCGCGATGCGCCAGGTCAGCGCCGGATCCGCGTTGCCCGCTCGCTTGGTCTTGTCGTCCGCCGCGACGGTGATCGCACGGCGGTCGATGACGGCCTGATGCTGCGTGTCGGCCAGCACATAGTTGGCGGCCAGGCCCGTGTCGCTGTCAGCCAGCGCGTAGCGCACGCTCGCATTGCGGTTGCCGGCGTTGGCGCTGTCGAACGTTGCCGTCGCCCCGACCCCGAGGGTTTCGCCACCGACCAGGTTGCTCAACGCGCCCGCCGACGCCTGCCCGATCGCGCTGCCGTCGTACGTCTTGCCTGCGACCGTAGTGCCGGCCACGCCCAGGACCCGGCGCTCGATCGTGGCGGTGGTCGTGGCATTGGCGCTGAGCGTGTAGTTGCCGGCGTCCGCGCCCGTCAACGTGCCGTTGACATTGACACGTTTGCCGATGGCGGCATTCTTGTCGGCGAAGGCGCCGGACGTCGACAGCGCGACCGTATCGCCCACGACCACCCCGTTCAACGAACCCGTCGTGCTGGCGGCGGTCGTGCCATCGTAGGTCTTGCCGGCGGCCGTGATGGCGCCCGTCAATGCCTTGGGCGTGATGTCGGCCCATGTCATCGTATTGGCCGTCAGCAGATAGTTGCCGGCATCAGCGCCGGACAACATGCCCGATACGGCCACCTGCTTGCCGACGCCGGCGTTCTTGTCGCCGAAGCGGCCCGTGCCGCCTATCCCGACGTTGTCGCCCAGGACAGCGCCGAACAAGACGCCGCTGATCACGGTGTCGAGCGATCCGTCATAGACCTTGCTCGCAGCGCTCAGTGCGCCGGTGATCGCCTTGGGCGTGATGTCTGCCGTCGTGGTGCCGTTGTACGACAGCGTGTAGTTGCCCGCATGGATACCCAGCAGCGAGCCGTCCAACGTCACGGATTTGCCCACGCCCGCATTCTTGTCCGCGAACAAGCCGGTGCTTGCCAACATGACAGTGTCGCCTTGGACGACGCCCGTCAGTCGGCCCGACGTGACGGCATCACGCGTACCGTCATAGGTCTTGCCGGCGGCGGTGATCGCCCCGGTCAGCGCCTTAGGCGTGATCGTGGCGGTGGACTGCGCGTTGAACGTGAACCTGTAGTTCCGCGCATCCAGGCCCGTCAACGTACTGTAGAAGAACACGTCCTTGCCGACGCCAACGTTCTTGTTCAGAAAGTCTCCGCCGCTCATCAGCGACAACATGTCGCCGTTGATGGCGCCATACAGTAGACCGGACACCGTGGCGGTGGTCGTTCCGTCATAAATCTTGTCGCCGGCAGTCAACGCGGCGGTCACGGCCTTGGGAGTGATGGTGGCCGTCAACGCATTCAAGCCTGCACCTAAGACGTAATTGCCGGCATCCAGGCCGCTGAGCGCGAAAACGACCTGCTTATTGGTACCCACGTTCTTGTCGGCAAAGTACATATTGAGGCTGTAGGCATCGCCCGGGAGCAAGCCCGAAACGGAACCCTGCCCATCAGCGCGGATGCCCCCGTCATAGACCTTGTCGCGTATCGTCACCGACCCCGTGAGCTCGCGAGGCGTGATCGAGGCCGTGGTCGTGGCGGACGAGCCCGTGGTGATGAAATAGTTGTTGGCGTCTAGCCCAGTCAGCGCGACCCCGCCGATATAGACGGTTTTCCCCGCGCCCGCGTTCTTGTCCGAAAAGCTGCCAGTGCCGCCAACGCCAAGAATGTCGCCCGCGAGTACGTCGATGCCCACCATACCGTTGACACTGGCGCCCAGGGTGCCGTCATACGTCTTGTCTTGGGCGGTGAAGCCTACCGACACGCCCTTCTTCAAGACGTTCAAGGCCAAACCGTCGGCATAGACGATGTCGTAGCCTTGCTGATTGGAGTACAGGCCGCCATTGACGGTCAGCGTGCCGTCGGCCAACCGGTAGACGCCCGCGTTCTTCGAATTGGTGGTGTAGTTGATGCTGCCGCCCAGTTGGGCGCCCGGCTGCGACGACACGTAGCCGATGCCCCCGCTCACCCGGCCGTCGTAGACCTTGTCGGCCAGGCTGACCGTGACCTGCTTGAGAAAGCCGCGCAGCAGCGGGCCGCCATTACCCTCGTACATGCGCCACGTTGCGCCCGTGCCGCCTGCCGCGTCGATATCCCAGCCGGCGTTCTTGAACGTCGCCAACTGGGACAGCTGCGCAGCGGTCTTCATGCCGCTGTTGCTCGTGTTACCGACGATGCCCGTCAGGCGGGTCATCGGCGCCGTGGTGTACGCGTTGCCCGCCGCGTCCGTGCTGGAGGCAAAGCTGGCGGTGACCGTGCCGGCGTTATAGCCTACCAGCGCGCCGCTCGCGGGCGTGGAGAACATGCCTTCCGTCACCACACTTGTCGAGTACGACTTGTCGACGGTCCCATAATTGGTGCCGACCAAGCCTCCCATATTTCCCATCATCGGGCCGGCAATTTCGGAATTCTTGACCGTCCCCGAGGAGTACGCATTGGAAATGGAACCGAAATTGATTCCGACAAGGCCACCAATGCCACCGCCGCCCATATCGCCGCCGGAGATATTGCCAATCGCATAGACATTGTCTAGCCGGCCCTGGTTGTAGCCGACCAGCCCGCCCGCAAAATCCCAGCTGTTCATGTTGATGTTCACGACGCCAAGATTGCGGATATCGGAGCCGGCCCCCGTAATTCCAAATACCCCCAGGAATCCCTGTTCGCCGTTCACGTTCGAGATCGCATGGCCAAGGCCATCAAATGCACCATTGAATTCAACGTCTGTGCCGACAACGGTCTGGGAAAAAGCCACGCCCGTCGCGTCCAGGTCCTGCGCCAACGCGTAACGGCCAGTACCCAAACCATCGATGGCCTTCAATTGCGCCACGCTGCGAATCAACGTGTACGCATTGCCGTTGACGGAAAAGGTCGAGTTCGCGCCGCTTAGCGTGACCGGCGAATTTACGCGGTAATCGGTGCCTGCGGCGACGCTGCCGTTCTGCGTGAAACCGCCATGGTTCAGCGCCAGGCCCGCATTTGCGCCCGTCGCCGTGATCGGCGCATTCAGGTAGATATTGCCGTGAGCGCTAAGCGTCAGCTTGGTGTCCGCGCTCCAGGTTACGCCGGCATTCACGCTGATGTTGCCCGCTTGGGCGCCGGAGGCGACCGTCTGCAGTTCGATGTTGCCGTTGTTCAGATTGACCGACAGCGTATCCGCGCCGATGCCGCTGTCCGTCTGTCCCGTCGTGCCGGCGCTGACCGTGAAGTCGGTCGGATCGACCAGCCACGAGCCATGCTGGCCGCTGACCGCTTTGGTGGTGATCAACGCGCCTGCCGCCACCGACACCTTGGCCGCCGACGTTTCCACGAAACCACCCTTGCCGCCGTTGGGCGCGCTGGCGTCCAGCGTGCCGGCCACGGCGATGCGGTCGTTGACCATGTCGCCCAGCAGCACGATCTTGCCGTTCTCCCCGGTGGCCAGCGTCTTGGCCTGCGTGATGCCCGTGTGGTTGATGACGGTGCTGGCGAGGTCGCCCGCGGCCTTGGCCGTCAGGTACACCGTGCCGCCGTCGGCGCGGATGGCGCCGCCTTGTTCGATCAGCGCGTCGATCGCGCCTTGTTCCACTTCGATCTTGACCGGACCGCCCAGGTCCAGCTTGACGCGGCTGCCGGCGCCCAGCAGGACATTGCCCTTGTCGGCCGTCAGGTTGCCGGTGTTGGTGATCTTGGCCGCGATCAGCGCGATGCTGCCGCCCGGGGCCGCCGTGATGTTGCCCTGGTTGATGATGGCGTTGCTGCTGGCGCCTTCAAACCGGTAATTGCCCGCCAGGAAATCCTGCGTGCTGATGTTCAGCGTGCTGGCGACGATGCCGCCCACGTTCACTTGCGCGGTCGGCGTGAACACCACGCCATTCGGGTTGACCAGGAACACCTGGCCATTGGCGTTCAGCGCGCCCTGGATCACCGACACGTCGGGCCCCAGCACGCGGTTCAGCGCGACCGAATCGCGGCCGGGCTGCTTGAACGTGACGCTGCTGCCCTTGCCGATTGAAAAACTCTGCCAGTCCACCGCCATCTTGCCGGTTTGCTGGTTGATGGTCATGGCCGAACCGTTCTGGCTGATCGACCCCGCCCCCGCCACCACATTGCCGCCTGTCGGCAGGTCGGCGGCTAGCGCCGGACCGGACAGCAGCAGCGCAGCCGTCAACGCGGCGGCGGACCCGCTGCGCTTGCGACGAGCGCCGGCGAATTCGGCAACCGGCACATACACGCCCAAGGCGTCGTTCCAGACCAGGCGGTAGATGTGATTGAGGGAAGGCTTTTTCATCGGATATTCCTGAATCGGACAGCGTCACAATTTGTAAATTTCGCTGCTGAAATATACCGATGATTGCGTTCTCAAATCTGAGCAAATCTAAGCAGTCCTGAAATTTTCGATATTTCAGGGCTTTTTTTCGCTGAAAATAGACGACGTAAGCGGAGAATTGACCTCATTTTATGTTTCGACGATAAATTCGACAGAAACATATAGATGCGTTTATGCAACAGATTGTCGGGTGTCGACACCTTGGATGGCGCCTATCCCCATGCAAGCTCACCCGGCCGCCGCCGCCCGGGGCAGGCTCAGGCAAAAGCACACGGGCTCGCCTCCGCCCGCGCTCTTCAGGAACACCGAACCACCCAGCCTCTCGGCGATCGTCCTGACCAGATACAGCCCCAGGCCGGCGCCAGGATGGCGCAGCGCATTCGGGCCCCGGTAGTACTTCTGGAACAGGCGATCCTGCTCGGCCGGTGCGATGCGGTCGCCGGAATTCGCCACGTCGATGTGCATGAATCCCCCCTCTTCCCGCAGCGTCACCCGGACCGCCCTGCCCGCCGCGCAATGCCGGTCCGCATTTGCCAGCAGGTTGCGCAACGCAATGCGCAGCATGCCTGCATCGCAAAGCAGGACATGCTCGCCCGCGCCATAGACGCATTGGATGCGGCCCGCGGGAAACTCGCGGTCCAGATCGGCCAGCAGCGCCAGCAGGTCGCATTGCGTCAGGCGCAGCTCGGCGCTGGGTTCGCGCATGCGGTCATGGGTCAGGTATTCGTCGACCAGCGCCAGCAGACGCATGGCAGCGTCGCGGATATTGCCGCAGCGCGCCAGGCTTTTCTCAACTGGCGCGGCAAGATTGCGTCCCAGCTGCTGGGCTGACGTCGTGATGATGGCAAGCGGCGTGCGGAATTCGTGCGACACCATCGCCACGAATTCGCGTTGCTCGGCGAACACGCGGCGCTCCTGCTCCAGCGAGGCGCGCAGTTCGTCTTCCAGTTCGACCCGGCGCTGGATCTCGCCCTGCATTTCCGCGGTGCGCAGCGCCACTTCCCGTTCCAGCCCATGGCTGTGCTGGCGCGCCATGTCCGCCGCCAGATTGGCCTGCTGGCGCTCATTGTCGCGGCGCAGCCGTTCATGGCGCCCGATGATGAACAGGCTCAGCAACAGCATATGCAGCATGGTGCCCAGGGTGGACACGTATTCCGTGAACATGTTGACCGGCAGTACGCCAAGGTTGCGCAGGAACGCGATCAGCACGCCAAGATAGAACACCCCGAACGCCAGCACGAAGAAACGCGCCGGCCGCCATCCTTGCTTCAGCAAATAGCACGCCAAGGCCGTGAAGCCCACGATCAGCGACAAGGCCAGCAACTGGACCGGCTGCATGCCCCACGAATAATGCCCCGACACCACCAGCGCCGAACACGCGAACGCGATGCCCCAGAATAGCCATTCGGTCGCGCGGACCAGGCGCGGATACAACGCGGCAAGATTCAATTGGGCAGACGCGATGCGCAGCGCCACAGGCAGGCTGACCGCGATGCCGATGCCCAGCATCCGGTCGCTCCAGCCGACCGGCAAGCCCGTCAATTGCTGCACCAGTCCCAGCGACATCACTTCGTTGAACACGCAGTTGCCGATATAGGCCAGGAACAGTCCGCTCATGGGCGCGCGCGTGGCCCACCAGAAAACGGCATGCACACAGATCAGCAGCAGATAGAAGCCGAAATACAGCCCGAACAGCAACCCCTCGCGCCGCGACTGGTTGTCGAACGCCAGGCGCTGCCAAACCTCCAGGCGCGTCGCCAGGGCGTTCTTGCTTTGCAGGCGCGCCACGATCACGTATTCACCCGGAACCGGCGGATCGAATTGGATCACCGGGCTGCGATAGTCCACGGGCCAGTCTCGCCGCGGCACGTCTTCTCCGCTGTGCCCCAGCAGCGACCAATCGCCATCCTTGCCGACATAGAGGCGCGCATCGTCAAGCAGCGCGTTGCTCAGCCGCAGCATCCATCCGCCGCGAGGGATATCGTCCACCACGACCGGCAGGCGCAACCAGACGGTCGACGGCGTAAAGCCCGCGCTCAGGCCCGCGGGCATCCCGGCCCATCCGGTGGCGTCGGCCGCCTGAGCGACGGTCAACGTCCCGTCCCGGTCGTCCAGGCGCTCCAGATGGCCTGCCGCATCCGCCTGCCGCAGTTGGGCATTCAGATGCAACGGCTCGGCGCGCGCCTGCCCGGCAACCGCCAAGGCAGCGGCCAACGTCAGCGCCAACAGCACAAATCCAGCCCACACCGTGGGGTAATATTTCCGTTTCATCGAGTCGCGATCCCGTGCAGCCACGCAGATTACACCACCCCTCAAGCGGTTTTCACGCAGGCGCATCGCATGCCTGATGTCATCCTGCTGGAAGACGAACCGGTACTGCGCCAGGAACTGGGCGAGTTCCTGGAAGAGCTCGGCTACGCCCCGCGATGCGTATCCAGCCTGCAGGAGTTCGACCGGCATTTCGATCCCGACCGGCACCATCTGGCGGTCATCGACCTGGGCCTTCCCGACGGTTGCGGCCTGGACCTGATCCAGCGGCTGCGCCAGGAAGGCCAGCGCGTGGGCATTGTCGTGTTCAGCGCACGCCAGACCAGCGCGGACCGGATTTCGGGCCTGGGACTCGGCGCCGACCATTACCTGGGCAAGGGCTGCGACCTGGACGAACTGGCCGCTACGCTGGCGGCGCTGGTCCGACGCCTGGGCTTGCAGCAGACGCCCGCCAGCCAGCCGGCGCCCGGCTGGACGCTGGAAGTGGGTCCGCGGCGGCTGCACATCCCCGGCTCGCCCGACGTGCCGCTATCGCAGCAAGACCTGCTGGTACTGCGCTGCCTGATGAGCCAGCCCGGCGTGAACATCAGCCGCCGGCAGATCATCGAAGCGCTGGGCTTCGACTACCTGGACTACGACCAACGCCGCCTGGACACGCAGATGCGGCGGTTGCGGCGGCGTGTCGAAGACCTCAGCGGGCAGACGCTGCCGGTCAAGACGTTGCGCAACAGCGGCTATTGCTTCTACCAGCCCGCGCAGGTGCTGGCGTAGCCCGCCAAGGTGGTCTGCTAGTTGATGCCAAAGTGGCATGAATTAGCAGTCCACGTCACTCCTATACTTTGCGCCTTGTTCGGGCCGCGCCTGCGGCCCCCTACGCAATGTGGAGTGATTCATGACGACACCGCCGGCTCGCCTTCGACCCGCCGACTTCTTTTCGCCAACCGTCGCCGCCCTGATCTCGGTGCTGGTGAACTACGGCGGAACCTTCGTGCTGGTGTTCCAGGCCGCCGAACTGGCCCGGCTGACGCCCGCTCAGACGGCGTCGTGGGTGTGGGCGGTTTCCATCGGCGTCGGCGTCACCGGCGCCCTGCTCAGCTTCCGGTTCAAGGCGCCCGTCATCACGGCGTGGTCCACGCCCGGCGTGGCCTTCCTGGCTACGGTGATGCCGTTCACGCCCTATGGCGAAGTCATCGGCGCCTACGTCGTGTCCGCCGCAGGCTTTATCGTGCTGGGCCTGTCCGGCGCCTTTGAAAAGCTGGTGCGCAGGATTCCCGGCGGCATCGCGGCCGGGTTGCTGGCCGGTATCCTGCTGCAGTTCGGCGTCAATGCCTTCGGCAGCGCCAGCGTCGACCCGCCGCTGGTGATCGTGCTGGTGGTCTCGTATGCGCTGCTCAAGCGCTATACGTCGCGCTTCGCCGTCGTCGGCATCCTGCTCATCGGCGTCGCCATGTTGATCGCGCAGGACCGCATCGACATCTCGGCCGTCCACCTCAGCCTCGCCGCGCCGGTATTCGAAATGCCCCGGTTTTCGCTTCACGCGCTGCTGGGCGTGGCGCTGCCGCTGTTCGTCATCACGCTGACGGGCCAATACATGCCGGGCATGCTGGTGCTGCGCAACGACGGCTACCCGATCAGCGCCAACCCGATCCTGACCGTCACCGGCCTGGGCTCGCTGATCATGGCCCCGTTCGGCGCGCACGCCTTTAACGTGGCGGCCATCACCGCCGCGATCTGCACGGGCCCCGACGCGCACGAAGACCCGCGCAAACGCTACCTGGCGGGGCTGGCCTGCGGGGGGCTCTACATCCTGGTGGGCACCTTCGGCGTCACGCTGGCGACCTTGTTCATGGTGTTGCCCAAGGCGTTCATCACGACGCTGGCCGGGCTGGCGCTGCTGGGCGCCATCGGCGGCAGCCTGGCCAACGCCATGGCCGACGCCCGTACCCGCGAGACCGCGCTGATCACCTTCCTGGCCACAGCCGCCAACGTCACGCTGCTGGGCGTGGGTGGCGCGTTCTGGGGGCTGGCCGCCGGGCTGACCGCCCATCTGCTGATGCACGGCGGCAACCGCGCGCTGATCGGCAGCCCCGCCAAACCGTAGCACGTGGCCCGCTATCGTCTTCCAAGCGCATGCGACAACCGCTGCATGGCGGTGTCGATCTCGTGCTCGGTCAACGAGGAATACCCCAGTACCCAGCCCTGCCGCTTGTCCGCGCCGGCATATAGCCGGCTCAGCCCCGGCAGCAACAGACCTGCGGCCGCGGCCTGCCGGATCGTCTTTTCCTCGGACCAGCCGCGCAGCAGCATGCAGGGGATCTGAAGCCCGCCCTCGGGCCGCAGCGCGGTGGCGATGCCCGCCATGTGCTTGTCCAGCGACCGCAGCATAGCGTTGCGGCGTGCGGCGTACAGCTTGCGCATGGCGCGGATATGGGTGTTGTAATGCCCGTCTTCCATGAAGCGCGCCAGCGTCAGTTGCAGGATCTGCGGCGTATGCCCGTCCAGGATGCTGCGCGCGTAGGCGAAGGCGCTGACCAGTTCGCGGGGCAGCGCCATGTAGCCCATCCTCAAGCCGGGATAGAGCGTCTTGCTGAAGGTGCCGATGTAAAGCGTGCGCTGGTACTTGTCCAGGCCCTGGACGCAGGCGGTCGGCAAGCCGTCGTAGTGGAATTCGCTGTCGTAGTCGTCTTCGATGATCCACTTGCCGTTCTCGGCCGCCCAGCGGGTCAGTTCCAGCCGCCGCGCCAGCGACAGGGTCGCGCCCGTGGGGTACTGGTGCGAGGGCGTCACATACACGCAGTTGGCGCCGCTGCGGTCCGCGCGCAACAGGTCCGTGCGGATGCCCTGCGCGTCGACGTCGATAGGCACGATCCGGGCCTCGGCGGATTCAAAGGCCTTCTTGGCGCCGAAGTAGCCCGGGTTCTCCAGCAGGATCGGCTTGCCGGCGTCCACCAGCAACTGCGCGCACAGGAACAGGGCCTGCCGCGTGCTGCTCAGCACCAGGATCTGGTCGGGCGACACCTTGGCGCCCCGCTCCAGGTTCAGATAGGACGCGATCGCCTTGCGCAACGGCGCCGCGCCTTGCGGATCACCGTGCAGCAGTACCTGATCGCGATGATCCTTCAGCGCCTGGCGCTGCAAGCGCTCCCACACATCTGTCGGAAACGTCCGGGTCTCGGGCAGCCCCGTCGCAAATGCCTGGACCGCCCGCTGATCGCTGACGCCGCCGCTGTCGAAAATCATCTTGCCCCGGCGGCTCAGGCCCGCCCCCGGCTCGGCCAGGCCGCGCTTGTCGTCGGCAAGCCGGATGCGCCGCGCCGCAGCCCCGCGCAATTCGGCGCCGACGGTGTCGGACACATAACTGCCCGACCCTTCGCGGCGGACGATGTAGCCGTCTCGGTGCAACTGGACGTAGGCGTTCTCGACCGTGTCGCGCGCCACGCCCAACGACGCGGCCATGGCGCGCGTCGCCGGCAATTTCACGCCCGGGTCCAGCGCGCCGTCCAGGATCAAGGCACGCAGCGCCCGCTGGATGCGCTGATGCAGGTCCAATCGCTGGACGTCCGCATCATTCATGCGGATCTTCAGCGTTTCAAGTTCGAATGCCCGGGTCATGCGGTCTGGTCGCTAGAAGAAAATCTGCCATGGAAGCAGACCATTCTATCCGGCGGCCGGACGCCTTCTATTTGCCCTGCTTATCCCAGATACTCGACGTTGCCGCACACCGAGATGCTTTGCCCGCTGATCATCGCGCCTTCATCGGAACACAGGAACGCCACCTGGTTCGCCACATCCTCAGGCTGCGTCATGCGGCGCAGCGAGACTTTCTCCACGAGCTGCATGCGCATCTCGTCGTGGCTGACGCCCCCGGCCGACGCGCGGGCGGCGATCACGCGTTCCACGCGGTCGCCCGCCACCACGCCCGGCAAGACGGAATTCACCCGGATGCCGTCCGGGCCCAGCTCCATGGCCCAGGTTTGCGTCAAGCCAGCCAAGCCGAATTTGCTGGCGCTGTAAGGCGTGCGCAACGAAAAGCCCAGGCGGCCCGCGACCGACGAGATATTGACGATGGATCCGCCTCCCGCCGTCCGCAGCAACGGCACGGCGCTCCGGGCGCACAGGAACGTGCCGGTCAGGTTCACGTCCAGCGTGGTCCGCCACGCGTCCAGCGCCGTATCCTCCAGCCGGCTCGTCGGGCCGGACACGCCCGCATTGTTGATCAACGCGTCCAGCTTGCCCCACCGTCCGGCCAGGTCATCGAACATGGCAAGCACCTGGGCCTCGTCGGAGACGTCGGTCACGCTGGCGCTCAAGGCCGGATACGCGGCGCGCGCCGCCTGGCAGGCGCCGGCGTCCACATCGCAGATATGCACGTCGGCGCCGGCCAGCAGGAATTTCCGCGCAATGGCCAGGCCGATACCGTGCGCCCCAGCGGTAATCAGGACGCGCTTGCCTTTCAAGGATTCGATCATGTCGCTTTGTCGATATAGGTTCGGAAGCCGGGTCAGAGCGCGAACGCCGGCCGGATGCCGCTCTGCAGCGGCAGGCCCAGCATCTCGCGCGCTTCGGCCGGAGTGGCGGGCTCCATGTCCATTTCCCGGATCACGCGGACGATGCGTTCGGTCAGCTGGACGTTGGTGGCCAACTCACCATGACGGTAGTAAAGGTTGTCTTCCAGGCCCACCCGCGCGTGCCCGCCCAGCAGCAACGCGCTGATGTTGGCTTCAAGCTGCGCCGGCCCGATGCCGCTGACGCAGAAAATGCTGTTCTTCGGCAGCAGGTCGACCATCATCTGCAGATGCCGGGGCGAGAACGGCATGGCGTTCTGGAAATTCCGGTGCACGTTCATCACCAGGTTGATGAAATGCGGCGCTTCGTCCAGGCCCTCGTTGATGAGCGTCGTCGCATCCTGCAGGATGTGCGTCGGGCTGAACACCTCCCACTCCGGCTTGATGCCGCGGGCCTGCATGGCGGCCGCCATCTCGCGCGCACGGGTCAGCGGCGTGTTCATCAGGTATTCGCGGTCGCCGAAGGCCAGGTTCAGCGTGGTGGCGTCCAACGTGCACATCTCGGCGCCCGCATCCATGCCTTTCAGCCGCTCTTCCCACAGGATCTCCCAGGTGCCCGGCGACGTTTCCTTGACCATGTCGCCATGCACGCCCCCGCCCGTGGAATTATTCAGGACGATGTCGCAACGGTCGCGGATGCGCCGGTTCATGTCGCGGTAGATATCGGCGTTGCAGGTGGCCAGGTCGTCGGGCCGGCGCGCGTGCAGAGCCACCACGCTGGCCCCGGCGTTGTAGCACCGGTATACGTCTTCGGCGATTTCCGCGGGCTGCGTCGGCAGATGCGGGTTCTGGCTTTTCAGCGCCATGCCCCCCGTCGGGGCGATGGTCACGATGACTTTGCGTTTAGACATGGGTTCTCCTTACTTCCACAGCGCGCACCGACTTTCCGCCTTGGCCGTGAAGGCCTCGTTGCCGTCGATGGTCTGCACCACGTTGAAATAGTCCCAGGGCGCCTTCGATTCGGCGGGCGTCTTGACCTGAAGCAGATACATGTCGTGCACCACCCGGCCGTCCGGACGGACGACGCCGTCCTTGATGTACAGGTCGTTCAGCTTGTTTTCGCGCATATGCGCCAACACGCGGTCGGCGTCATCGGTGCCGGTGGCCTTGACGGCGCGCAGATACTGCAACGCCGCCGAATAGTCCGCCGCCTGCAGCGACGACGGCATGGCCTTGCGCCGTTCGAAGAACTTCTGGCTCCATGCGCGCGTCTCATCCGACGCGTTCCAATACCAGCTGTCGGTCAGGTACAGCCCCTGCGCCGCATCCAGGCCCATGGCATGGATATCGTTGATGAACATGATCAGCCCAGCCAGCCGCATCGTCTTCGTAATGCCGAATTCGTTGGCCGCCTTGATCGCGTTGGTCGCGTCGGCACCGGCGTTAGCCAGGGCCAGGATTTCCGCCTTGCTGCTTTGCGCTTGCAGCAGGAAGGACGAGAAATCGCTGGACGCCAGCGGATGCTTGACCGACCCCACCACCTTGCCGCCCGCCGCCTCGACCACCTTCGTGGTGTCGGCCTGCAGCGCATTGCCGAAGGCGTAGTCGGCGGTCAGGAAGTACCAGCTCTTGCCGCCCGCCTTGACCACTGCGGCCCCCGTGCCGCGCGCCTGCGCGACCGTGTCGTAGGCGTAGTTCAGGGTATAGGGCGTGCATTGCTCGTTCGTCAGCGCCGGAGCGCCCGCGCCCACCACGATGATCGGCTTCTTCTTGTCGGCCGCCACCTTCGACATGGCAAGCGCCGTGCTGGAATTGGTGCCGCCGATCAGCATGTCCAGGCCCTTCTGGTCGAACCACTCGCGCGCCTTGGCCGAGGCGATGTCCGCCTTGTTCTGATGGTCGGCTGTCAGCAGCTCGATCTTCTTGCCGTTGATCTCGCCGCCCATTTCCTCGATCGCCATCTTGATGGCCTCGGCCCCGCCGGGGCCGTCGGGGCCGGAATAGACGCCGGACATGTCGGTGATGAATCCGATTCGAATGACATCGTCGGAAATCTGCGCATGCGCAACACCCGCGCTGAGCGTAACGGCCGCGCCGCAAACAATCGCGGCGCCGGACAACCTGCGTGGCATTGACAACATACCTGTCTCCTCTTATGGTTTTCGGCTCTTAGGGCCTCGGCTATTCTGGGACTGGACCTGCCAGGCGGACAGTCATCAAGTTGACAAAGCGCCCTAGGGTTTACCTGTGCGGGGCCACCACTGCTGAATAGGGAGCACTATGCGCGGACCGCCCACCGGTACCGGCAACGAATCGCCCGGCGCCAAACGCCGGCCGGCGCCATGCCCTGTCGACAACATGCTGGACGTCGTCCCCTGGTACACCGGCTTGCCGGAGCTAGAACGCGGCCTGGTCCGCGCGGAATTGCGCATCCTGTCGCTGCGCACCGGCGAATACCTGTTCCGCGAAGGCGCCAAGTCGCCCGGCTGGTATGGCGTGGTCGAAGGGCTGGTGAAATGGTCGTCGCGCGGGTCAGACGGGCGTTCCCTTTCGCTGGCCGGTTTCAGCACCGGAAGCTGGTTCGGCGAAGCCACCATGATCCGCCGCGAACGGTTCGAATACGAAGTGGTGGCGCTGCGGCCAAGCCGGATCGTGATCTTGCCGCGCGACACCTGCGAGCGCCTGTGGAACAACAATATCGAGTTCACCAAGGCGCTGATGACGCACCTGGCCCAGCGGGTCAACTGGCTGATGGCCTCGTATACCGGCAATGTGCTGCTGGACGTCGACACCACGGTGGCGCGCGCCGTCGCGGCGCAACTGGACGCGGAAGCGCATTCCGGCACCAATGGCCGGTTGAAGATATCGCAGGAAGAAATCGCCAGCCTGTGCGGCGTGTCGCGGCAGCGCTGCAATACGGCGTTGGTGACACTAGCCCGAGCCGGCGTCCTGCAAACGCACTACGGCGGGCTGACGGTCCTGGACCGGGACGCGCTGTACCGCCATGCCAAACTCGATCGGGAGCAATCATGAAAAAGCCGTTCAACCTGGCCGTCATGCTGACCCCGGCACCTCACCAAGCGTGTTTGGCGTCGTCCGGAAACGACCCGTCCTTCACCGCCCGCACATAGCTTGCCATCGCGCTCTGGACGCCGTCGCTGCCTTCCATGAAGTTGCGGACGAATTTCGCCATCCGGCCCAGGTTGACGCCCAGCATGTCGTGCATGACCAGCACCTGCCCGGCGGTGCCGCGGCCCGCGCCGATGCCGATGGTGGCGCAAGCGGCCAGGTCGGCGGTGATGGACGCAGCAAGCGCCGCCGGCACCATTTCCAGGACCAGCATCGTGGCGCCAGCCGCTTCCAGCGCCGCGCTGTCCTCGCGCAAGCGCGCAGCTGCCTCGTCCGTCCGGCCCTGCACGCGGAACCCGCCAAGCGACGAGACCGTTTGGGGCGTCAGCCCAAGATGGCCGCACACGGGCACCCCGCGCTCCACCAGGAACCGCGCCGTTTCCGCCACCCAACCACCGCCCTCAAGCTTGACCATCTGCGCGCCGGCGCCCATCAGCGCTACGGCCGACGCGATCGCCTGCTCTTTGGACACCTGATAGCTGCCGAACGGAAGATCCGCCACGATCAGCGAGCGGCCCTGCGTGCGCCGAACGCCCTCCGCCACGCATCGCGTGTGATACGCCATGTCGTCAAGCGATACCCCGACCGTGCCGTTGCCCCCCTGGCAGACCATGCCCAGCGAATCGCCCACCAGCAGCGTGTCGACCCCGGCCGCGTCCGCCACGGCCGCGAACGTCGCGTCGTAAGCGGTCAGCATGGCGATTTTCTCGCCTTGGGCGCGCATGCCCGCGAAGGTCTGGACGTTGACCTTCTTCGGCGTGTCGGCCGGGCGCAATCCGTAGGGAGCGGCTGCTGGCGGAGAATTCTCGGGCGTATTCATCTTGGGCGGCCTGGCCTTCTGTGGCATTGAATCGTCTGGGATGGCGTGCGGCCGATACGGAACCACACATGCTTTCGCAGGATAACTCAGCCGTTTCGGCTACACCGCCGCACGCTGGCGGTGCAGCGCGACGACCTGCGTTGTGCCGATGGCCCGGGCGCGCAACTGCCCGCAGCCGCCATCCACATCCTGCCCGGCGCTGTTCCTTACCTTGGTCAACAATCCGCGGCTATGGAGGTAGTGGACGATCTCGCGGATACGCTCTGGATCGGGGCGTTGATAGTCGTCGCCCTCAAGACTATTGAACGGGATGACGTTGAGGACGCAGTACTTGCCCTTGAGCAGCCGCAGGACGGCGTCGAGTTCGTCGTGGCCATCGTTGACGCCCTTGAGCAGCGTCCACTGGTATTGGATCGGGTATCCGGTGTCGCGGGCGTACTTTTCGCCAAGCTCGATAAGGTCTGCCGGCGCGATTTTCGGCGCGCGCGGCAACAGGTGTTCACGCAACTCGGCCTTGGTCGAGTGCAGCGACAGCGCCAGGGCGGGTTTGACGCGTTGCTGCGGCAGGGCCTCGAACACGCGCAGATCGCCCACCGTGGAGAGCACCAGGTTCTTGTGGCCGATATTGCCTTCGGTGCCAAGCAGGTCGATCGCTTCGAGCACGTTTTCCAGGTTGTGCGCCGGTTCGCCCATGCCCATGAAGACGACTTTCTTCACGGAGCCCAGACGCCGTGCCAGCACGACCTGGGCAAGGATCTCCATGCTTGATACCTGACGGATCAGGCCGCTCTTGCCGGTCATGCAGAAACGACAGCCCACCGCGCAGCCGACCTGAGACGAAACGCAAAGGCCGTCACGCGGCAGCAGCACGCTTTCCACCATCTGCCCATCGGCAAGCTCGACGAGCAGGCGCGTGCCGTCGTTGCCGGCATGTTCAGAGCGGATACCGGCCAGGCCGTCCAGCTCCGCCGTCAAGGCGGGCAGCGCATTGCGCAGCGACAGCGGCAGAAAGTCCTCTGAACTCCGCCGCCGCGTGCCGGTGTCGAGCGCTTGCCCGTTCAGCCAGACGCGCACGATCCGGCCGCGATGGACGGGCCGGGCGCCGAGTGCGGCAAGGCGATGATCGAAGTCGGAATAGCGCATAAGGAGCAGATTGTACTCAGCCGGGCCCGGGCTAGCCGGACACCAGCCCGGCGCCGCGGCCTCCCTCCACGATCAAAATGCCGTTTCCACCCGCCAGCTGATCGGTATTTCCGCCACGCTGGCCGTGGCGGGAAGCTCCAGCGCCATCCGGGCGATCCGGGCCACTTCCTGGGGCTGGGTCAATTGCGCTTTGACGGAGTCGTCCACGCCGTCGGCCATGTCGGTGGCAACAAAGCCCGGACAGATCGCCGTACAGCGGATCCGATCCCCTTCGCCCGCATGGCGGATTCCGTGGGCCAGCATCAGCGCGGCGGCCTTGCTCATGGAATACAGCCCGCCTTCCGCCGCCCGCACGCGCTTGCCGGCCAGCGAGGCAATCACCAGCACGCGGCCCTCGGGAGCGGCCTGCAAATGCGGCCACACCAGCCGGGTAAGGCGCATGGGCGACTTGACGTTGACGGCGAAGATATCGTCGAAGTCCTCGTCGCTCGCCTCGATCACGGACTTGCCGCTCAGGATGCCGGCGTTGTGGACGATCGCGTCGATTCGCCCGAAATGGCCGTGCGCCGCGGCCACCCAGGCCGCTTCACTTGCCGGATCCCGCGCATCGAAGGGCGATCCGTGGCAACGATCCGCCCCATACTCCGCCAACGCCGCCACCGGCTGGCGTGTTCCCGCCGACACCCGCCAGCCGTGCGCCAGCAGTTCACGCGCCAGGGCAAGCCCGATGCCCCGGCTGGCGCCGCTGATAAGCACCACACGGCCCTCGCCCGCCTCGCGTTCAGCAGTCGTCATGTCTAGGTTCCCTGGCGTTTCAGATAGCCTTCGACCAGCGAGTTGACGTTGGCGCGCAGCGTATCGACCTTGTAGCCCCCTTCCTGAACGAACAGGGTCGGCAGGCCAAGCTGGGCGATTCGGTCGCCCAGTACCGCGTAGTCGGCAGTGTCGATGTCCAGGTTGCCGAACGGATCGTGGCGGAACGTGTCGAAGCCCGCCGCCACCACCAGCACGCCCGGTGCGAAATCCTTGATCCGTTCAAGGGCATGGTCGAAGTAGCCAAGGTAGCCGCTGATCGCCGTGCCGCCTTCCATGGGCAGATTGCAGTTGTAACCTTCGCCGGCGCCGCTTCCAATCTCGTCGGCATAGCCGCAGATGAATGGAAATAGCGTTTCGGGCTTTCCGTGCAGCGACACGGTCAACACGTCGTCGCGGTCGTAGAAGATCTGCTGCGTGCCGTTGCCGTGATGCACGTCGATATCCAGCACGGCCACGCGGCCAAACCGCTTGGCCAGGCGCTGCGCGGCGATCGCCGTGTTCGCGATGTGGCAGCCGCCCATCGCCAGGTCGCGCATGGCGTGATGGCCCGCGGGCCGCAACAGCGCATAGGCGCTGCGTTCGCCCGCGATGATCGCGTCGGCGGCCGCCACTGCGGCGTCGACGCTGCCGTTCATATTGGCCCAGGCGTCCTGGACCAATGGCGAACCGCCGTCGCCCAGGTAGCGGCCGGCGAGCGTCACCGGGATCTGCGTGCGCAACGTGGGGAAATAGCGGTTCGTCGTGATGTAGGGCCGCACTTCGAATGACGCATCCGGCGCCTTGGACCATTCGTCCCAGGCGGTTTCCAGATAGTGCAGATAGTCCGGGGCATGGACTTCGAACAATTCGGCGGGGCGTTCGGCGGCGCGGTGCACGAACTGGCAATCCAGGCGCAGGTCGTCCTTCAGCGCGGCAAGGATTTCGATGCTGCGTTCGGCGCGATCGTGGTGCTGCTTGAGCAGCCCACGGATCATGGCGTTGCCAGGCCAGGGCACGTCATGGGTCGGGGAGATGAATGCTTTCACTGCGCGATCCTATAAAGCGTGTGGGTGTGTTTATTTCCAGCTTCTTCCGGGCACCGCGGCGATCAGTTCGCGGGTGTACTCGTGCTGCGGATTTTCCAGGACCTGGGCGGTCAAACCCTGCTCGACGATTTCGCCATGCTTGAGCACGATGACGCGGTCGCACAACTGGGAGGCCACGCGCAGATCGTGTGTGATGAAGAGCATGGAAAGATGCAGCTCATGCTTCAGTTGGCGCAGCATGGCCAGTACCTGGTCCTGCACCGATACGTCCAGCGCCGACACAGGTTCGTCCGCCACGATCAGCTCGGGCGTCACCGCGATGGCGCGCGCAAAGCCCAGGCGCTGGCGCTGCCCCCCCGAAAACTCATGGGGATAACGATCCAGCGCGGACGGATCCAGCTTGACCAGTTGCATCAGTTCGCGCGCCCTGTCCATCGCCGCGCTGGCCGACATGCCGTGCCGGCGCATGCCGCCGGTCAGGATGCGCGCCACGGTATGGCGGGGGTTGAGCGACCCATACGGGTCCTGGAAGATCATCTGCACCGAACGGCGCCGTGCCGGGTCGGCGAACGCGCCGTCTGCCAGCATGTCGGCCCCGCGCAACCGCACTTCGCCATCGTCGACGGACACCAGACCCGCCAGCATGCGGCCGATGGTCGACTTGCCCGAACCGGACTCGCCCACCAGCCCCACCGTCTCGCCGCGCCGGATATCGAATGACACGCCCTTGACTGCCGGGAACTGCTGGGCCGGGCCGAACCACTTGCCCTTGCGCACATACGTCTTGCGCAGGTTCTTTACCGTCAGCAAGGCGTCGGCCTGAACCTTTCCGGCGGGCGGTGGCCGAAACGACGGCACGGCCGCCAGCAACGACTGCGTGTATGCCTGCTGGGGATCGCGCAGCACCTGCTGCGCCGAGCCGGACTCGATCACGCGGCCGCCCTGCATCACGACGATGCGGTCGGCGATTTCCGAGACCACGCCAAAATCGTGCGTGATGAACAGCACGGCCAATCCCTTGCGTTGCTGGATGTCCTTGATCAGGGCCAGTATCTGCGCCTGGGTGGTGACGTCCAGCGCCGTGGTCGGCTCGTCGGCGATCAGGATGTCGGGCTCCAGCGCCAGGGCCATGGCGATCATGACGCGCTGGCGTTGTCCGCCCGACAGTTGGTAGGGATAGGAATCGACGATGCGGGCATGGTCTGGCAGGCCAACCGAGGTCAGCAGCTCGGCGACACGCGCATTCACCCGGGCGGCATCGCGCATGCCGTGCGTGCGCAACATTTCGCCGATCTGGCGGCCGCAGCGCATCAGCGGGTTGAGCGCGCTGAGCGGTTCCTGGAACACCATGGCAATGCGCTTGCCGCGCACGCGGCGCAGCTCGCCCAGCGGCATGCCGGCCAGCTGCAGCTCGCCCAGCCGGATATCGCCGCCGGCGATCCGCAGGCCGCGCGGCAAGAGGCCAAGCACGGCATGCGCCAACGTGGACTTGCCCGACCCGGACTCGCCCACCACGCACACGATTTCGCGCGGATTCAGGGCAAGGCTGACGCCATCCACCGCCAACGCGCGGTCTCCGCCCGCCGGCAGTGAGATTGACAGGTTTTCAATCTGAAGCAACGACGCCACGGCTCACCCCTTGCGATGGAGACGGGGATTGAGCGCATCATTGAGCCCCTCTCCCATCAGGTTGACCGCCAACACGGTGACGAAGATCGCCACGCCCGGGAACAGGCACATCCACCAGGCCAGGCGCAGGAAGGTGCGCGAGGCGCCCACCATGTATCCCCAGGTCATCAGGTTGGGATCGCCCAGGCCCAGAAAGCTGATCGCGCTTTCCAGCAGGATGGCGTTGGCCACCATTAGCGAAGCCATGACGATCAGCGGCGACACGCAGTTCGGCAGGATTTCGGCAAACACGATGTGGGTGCGCGAATAGCCCTGCACCGTGGCGGCCTCGACGAACTCGCTGGACTTGACCCGCATGAATTCGGCGCGCACCAGCCGGGCGATCGGCGGCCAGCTCACCAGCGCCACGGCGGTAATCACCGAACCGAAAGAGGGCTGGAATATGGCCACCAGCACAATGGCGAACAGAAAGCTGGGGATGGTCTGGAAGATCTCGGTCACGCGCATCAGCAGCTCGTCCCAGCGCCCGCCCAGGTAACCGGCCGGCACGCCCACCAGCATGCCGATGAACACCGCGACCACGGTCGCCACCACGCCCACGAGCAGCGAGGCCTGCGCGCCATGCACGATGCCCGCTGCGATATTGCGGCCCATGGAGTCGGCCCCCAACCAGGCGCCGGCCTGCTCGAACGGATGCAGGAACGGCGCTTCGGTGGCGTCCCAGGGGTTGATCGGATAGAGCCACTGGGCGCCCAGGGCCATCAGCACGATGGCGGTCAGGCAGACCAGCCCCACCACCGCACCGGCATTGCTGAAATATCGCTTGATCAATGACTTCATGATTGACTCTGCATGCGAGGATCGACGACGCGGTAGATCAGGTCAGTAAGCAGGTTGAACGCCACCACCACCACCGACGTGCAGAAAAACACCCCCAGCAGGACGGGATAGTCGCGCTGCTGCAGTGCGTCGAAGGCCAGCCGGCCGATGCCCGGCCAGGCGAACACGGTTTCCACCAGCACCGAGCCGCCGATCAGTTGGCCCGCCTGCATGCCGGCAAGCGTTATGACGGGCAGCACGGCGTTGCGCAGCTGGTGCACCCACACCACCCGGCCCGACGACAGGCCCTTGGCCCACGCCGTCTTGACGAAATCGGCGCCCTGTATCTCGTTCATGGAGGCCCGCGCCAGACGGGTATAGACTGCCAGGTTGAAGCCCGCAAGCGTGACGATGGGCAACAGGGCGTGCTTGGCGATGTCCAGCATGCGCGGCACGCCCGTCAGCGACGAACCCATGGTCTCGTAGCCGAACGCCGGCAACCATCCCAGGCTGACCGAGAACCCCAGCACCAGCAGTAATCCGACCCAGAAGATGGGCGTCGCGTAGAACGCCAGCGACGCCGCGGTGATGACCGAGTCCAGCCACCTTCCCCGGTAGCGGCTGGCCAGCGCCCCCAGCAGGATCCCGCCCAGCAGGGCGATGAGGAAAGCCGGGATCGCCAGCACCAGCGTGGCCGGCAAGCGGTCGGCGATCATGTCCCAGACGGGGCGTTGCTGCCGGTAGCTGTATCCCAGATCCAGCGTGGCGATGGATTGCAGGTAGCTTCCCAGCTGCACCACCAGGGGTTGATCGAGCTTGAACTCCTGGCGCAACTGTTCCAGGAACTTCGCGTCTGACGATCCGGCTTCGCCGGCCAGCACGCTGACCGGGTCGCCGGGCGCCATGTGCACCAGGGCAAAGTTGATGACCGCGACTGCGACCAGCACCGTGACCGATTTGCCCAGCACGGAAAGTAAGGGCCGCAGCCACCTCATCATGCGGTTTCCCCTCTTACTTCTCGATGTAGGTCGTCGCGAAGCTTTCCGCCACGCCGATGGCGGACGTCGTCACGTTCTTGACCTTCTTGTTGGTGATGGTGGGGAACGCCAGTTCGACCAGCCAGGCGGTCGGCGCATCCTTGGCGACCTGGCCGTAGGCCTGCGAATAGAGCTGCTGGCGCTTGACCGGGTCGACTTCCTTCGCGGCGGCGATCAGCGCGGCGTCCACGTCCTTGTTCACATAGCCCGACGTGTTGGTGCCGTAGCCGCCCTTGTGGATATTGTCCGAACGATAGGTACGATCCACGCCCAGCGCCGGATCCGAGTACTGGTACAGGTACTCGACCACGGCATCGAACTCCCAGTTGGAGTAGCGGCGCGCCCAGCTGCCCGCGTCGGTGTTTTCCAGCACGACGTCCACCCCGACTTTGGACAGCGAACTCTTGACGTACTCGGACACCTTGTTCCAGGTATCGCCATAGGGCAGGCCCAGCAGTTTGATGCTGGCGCGCTTGCCGCTGGCATCCGGCTTCAGGCCCATTTCGTCGAGCAGCGCAATGGCCTTCTTCGGGTCGTAGTCGTAGCGCGGAAGCTTGTCGTCGTAGAAGCGCGTCACCGACGACACCGGGCCCGTGGCCGGGCGCGCGGCGCCGAAGAAAATTCGCTCGGCGATGAACTTGCGGTCGATGGCGTACTGGATGGCCTGGCGGAAACGCGCGTCGTCCATCGGTTTGGTGCGGTGGTTGAGTTCGATCGCGGCGTGCGAGCCGGTGAACTCGTACCCCTGGGTCGTGACCTCCAACTGCGGGTTGGCCTTGATCTGCGGCAGGAAAGCGAAATCGATGTCGCCAAAGCTGGCCACCTGCACCGAGCCGCTTTCCAGGGCGACCAGGCGCGAATTGGCGTCCGGAATCACCTGGAAATAGATCTTGTCCAGGTACGGCAGGTTGGGACGCCAGTACTTGTCGTTGCGCTCCAGCAGCACAAAGCGGCCGCGCTGCCATTCCTTGAACTTGAACGGCCCGGTGCCGATCGGCGTCTGGTTGGCCGGGTTGTTGCGGAAGTCTGTGCCTTTGTATATGTGCGCCGGCACAATCGGCGCGGACGACACCTCAAAGGCGTTGATGAACGGCGAGTACGGCTCTTTAAGCGTAATGACGACCGTGAGCGGCCCGGTCTTCTCGATGTTCGCCACATGGCTGAGGTTGTTGCGCGCTCGCGCGTGCACCTCGGGCAGGTATTCCTTGAGTGAGAACAGCACATCGTCGGCGCCGAACGGCTTGCCGTCGTGCCAGGTCACGCCTTCCTGCAGCTCGAAGGTATAGGTCAGGCCATCGGGCGAAACGGTCCACGACTTGGCAAGGCTGGCCTGGGGATTGAGCTTGAAGTCATAGGTCAGCAGGCTCTCGTAGATCTTGCCGCCGACGATCTGGGTGGGCGTCTGCTGGTTCAGGCCCAGCATCAGGACGGGTGGCTCGGGATTCAGGATGACGTTAAGCGTGCCGCCATGCGTCTGCGCCATGGCCGACGCGCCTGCGCCGATGGCAGCTGCGCCCGCCAGCAGGACATGCAGTGCCGTTTTTCTGAAGAACATAGTGTTGCGCATGAGGATTCCCTTGCTTGTTCGACGTGGTGGGGTGGGACCGGTCTTCTTATGAAGCGTCTTGTTGTGTGGTTGTCTTGTTGGCCGCTCAGCGCATCGCCGCGCGGCACTGCTCGTCCAGGGCTTGCGCCAGGATGCCGGCATGCTCGGGCTGGAACACCAGCGGCGGACGGATCTTGAGCGTAGAAGCCTGCCGGCCAGCCGTGCCGAGCAGCACGCCGGACTGGCGCAAGCCATTGACGATCCGTTGGGTCAGGCGAGCGGCATGCGCCGCATCCCCATCGGGCGCGACGATGTCGACACCCCAGTACAGGCCTTGCCCGCGCACCGGCCCCAGGCAATCGTGGCGCTGCGCCAGATCGTCCAGCACTTGCGCCATGACCTGGCCGGTGCGCTCGACGTGGGCTGGCGCATCCATGCGCGCCAGCTCGTCCAGCACGGCCAGGCCGACGGCCGACGACACCGTGTTGCCCCCGAAGGTATTGAAATAGCGGCACTGCAGGCCGAAGACCTCTGCCAGGCGCGACTGCACGACCAGGCCGCCGATCGGATGGCCGTTGCCCATGGGCTTGCCCATGGACACCATGTCCGGGATCACGCTATCGCGCTGGAAAGCCCACCAGTTGGCGCCCATCCGCGCAAAGCCGCCCTGCACTTCGTCAGCGACGAACAGGCCACCGCGGGCGCGCACGCGTTCGGCCGCCAGCGTCAGCGCTTCGCTGGGGTCGGCATACATGCCGTCGCTGGCGAACACGGTGTCGACCATCAACGCGGCCACAGGCGTGCCGGCGGCTTCCAGCTCATCGGCCGCTGCATCCACGCAGGCGGCGAATTTCGCCGCGACCTCGTGCGGCGTACCCTTCAGAAGGCAAGGCGCCGGTATCGTTCGGACGTGCGCCCCGACGGGACGCAGCGACGGCGACACGTCGGCCAGCGCCATCGTCACGCCGTGATAGGCATTCTCGGTGATGATCACGCCCCGCCGCCCCGTCGCCTCGAAGGCGATGCGCAGCGCCAGGTCATTGGCCTCGCTGCCCGTGCAGGTGAACATGGCGGTGTCCAGCGCATCCGGAAACAGCGCCAGCAAACGCTCGGCGTAATGCACCACGCCCTCGTGCAGATACCGCGTATGCGTATTCAGCACGGATGCCTGGCGCGATAGCGCCTCCACCACGGCGGGATTGGCATGCCCGACCACGGGCACGTTGTTGTAGGCGTCCAGATAGCGGCGTCCCGAGGCGTCGTACAGCCACACGCCCTCGCCGCGCACCAGCTCCACCGGCTCTTCGTAGAACAACCGGTAGGCCGGCCCCAGCGCCTTGCGCCGCGCCAACAAGTCTTGCTGCGCCTCGTTGCGGTTTACTGTCATCGCATGTCCTTCGTTCGATTCGTGCGCGGCGACGCGCAGTTCCATGCAGGACGCGCTCAACGGGCGCCCTGGCTCCATTCGTCGTACAGCTCGTTGAACAACGCCGTCGCCGCCGCCCGGCTGCGCAGGATGTAGGCGCCATTGCCGGGAAAACGCAAAGCGCGCCAAGACGGAATCGCCATGCGCTGCACCAGCCGCGCCAACACCAGATCCAGCACATGGCGCCGCTCTTGCGGCGTCAGCGGAGACACCGACTCGTAACCCGCCACGACGGCCGACAGCACGTCCAGGGGATTGCCGGTAGCCGTCATCTGGTAGGAGGCGGCGATGGCTATCTCGGCGATCCGCGGCGCATGGACCATGTCGCCAAAGTCCAGAATGCCCGCCAGGTCCGTGCCGGCCGCATTGACCAGGATGTTGCTGGGCGACAGATCGTTGTGGATGATCTGGCAGGGCAACGCCGCCAACGCAGGCATGACGTCCTGCTCGAACACGTCCAGATAGGCGGCGATGCGCCCCCGTTCGTCTGCGGAATCGACCGCTCCCAGCATCGGCCGCACGCGCGCCACCTGACAGGCATCCCACAGGAACACGCGGTGCGCCGCCGGATGTTCGAAGTCTGCAAGCTGCGCATCCAGCTGCGCTGCCGCTCGGCCCACGGCGTGCCAGGACTGCGGCCCGGCCGACATGGCCGTTCCCGTCTGGCCGAGCAGGTAGCCATAGGCGCGCACCCGCACAGGGCCGGCAACGTCCGGCACATGAAAATCCAGCCAATCCTGGGCCGACGAGCCATCGTCGCAACCCGGCCTGATATCCGAATACTCAGTTGTCAGTCCGGCCGCGTCGGCCGGCTGGTGGTGCGGCGCCCGCACCGGGCCCATGCCGCGCCTGCGCGCTTCCAGGTGCTTGAGCACCGCGATCTGCATGCGCGTTTCATCCAGGCTTTCCGCGCCGTTGATGAACTTCAGCGTCAGCGACTCGCCGTCCGCCCGGCTGATCCGGAAATTCATGTCGCGCTCGCCCGACAACGGGGCGCACTGCACGTAACCGGGGTAGCAGGCGCCGGCGACGCGTTCCGCATCCTTGAGCCGGATCGGCGGCGGCGAATTCACCAGCAGGGCATCCACCGGCTCTTCCATCCCGGCGGCGGCATTCGACAGCATCACGACACATCCTGGTTTAGATATTTGATGCATCATGCATCAGGAAACAAAAATCACGATATCGGTGTAATCCCGGAGGCGCCAAAATCCCGGAAAACCGGCCCCGCCCGTCGGTTTCGCCTATAAGGCTGATAAAGTAGGGTGTGGGCAGCACGCCCGATATCCGCCCGCCCGGACCGACTTTTCCGTGGCGACCTTCAGACTCTTGGCACGTACTTTGATGCATCATCCGAGCGCAAGCCCTCATTCCGACCCTATCCCAGAAGCGCCCGAGCCGTCGCTGCCCCTGCCGCAGACAGAGGCGCGCTTTTCGGCCATGCAGTACGAAAGCATGGGCAAGCGGGTCTACACCAAAATCTGCAGCGCCCTGATGGAAGGCCAGCTCAGGCCGGGAGACCGGCTGCGTATCCGGGAGCTGGCGGCAGAGCTGGGCACCAGCATCACCCCCGTGCGCGACGGCGTGCTGCGCCTGGTACAGGATGGCGCGCTGACCATGCGCAGCGCGCGCGATATCCGGGTGGCCGACGTCACGCTGCCTGAATACCTGGAAATCCGCGACATCCGCCTGGAGCTCGAAGGCATGGCGGCCGCGCGGGCCGCCGAAGTCGCCACGGCCGAAGACATCGCGCGCATGGAAGCGCTGATCGAGCAGAACGAACAGGCGCTGGCCGCCGGCGACGTCCTGGCCGCCATCAGCCTGAACCAGCACTTCCATTTCGAGTACTGTCGGATCGCCAACATGCCGGTGCTCTTGAGCATCCTGGAACGGCTATGGCTGAAGATGGGGCCCTTGATCGCCCAGTGCTATACGGCAGGCGGACGCGACATGATCGACGGCCACTATTCCCTGCTTGCAGCGATGCGCAACCGCGACAGTCAGGCAGCCCGGGTCGCCGTCCAGACCGACATCCTGTCCGGCGGGCAGGTCATCCTGGAATTGAAGAAACGTTCGGCGAAGGCCGCCGACAATGCCGGCACCACGCAGGCGGCAAAACCGGCGCACGCATCAACATGAAGGCGATGGAGTCACGGCCAGTCGAGCCGGCCAGGCATTCCGGGAAAGGCTTGCGGCAATCACCCGATGGATCTCCACTATTGCTCCTTTCGCGCCCATAGGCATTTTCACTCTACAGGATAGTTTCAGCAGATGTTGAAATTCGGCCTTTAAGTGAAATCTTAGAAACGACTTTCAGAAAATATGGTATTTTCAGCGGATGCTGAAAGATGATCATTCAATGAAAGATGTGAAAGCTCGGGCTGGCGAGGCGCTGCGCCGGGCGCTTGAAAAGGTCCCGGTCCTTCAGATAGAAGGCATCGAACCCGAAGCCGTATCCGGCGATTGGGAGCCGGACTTGATCGCTCGGCTGCTCGTCAACGGCCAACGGCACCTACTTATCTGCGAATACAAATCGAACGGGCAACCGCGGTACGCCCGGTCCGCCTTGCTGGAGCTACGGAACTACATTGCGGAGCGAGCTCCCGAGGCGACGCCTGTCTTCATCGCCCCCTACATCTCACCCGCGGTGAGACGGTTGTGCGAAGAGAAGGACGTCAGCTATCTCGACCTAGAGGGCAACGCCCGGATCGCTTTTGGCAGCGTGTTCATCGAGCGCATGGTGGCGGACAAACCGGTGGCCGAACAACGCGAACTCAAATCGCTGTTTAGGCCAAAGTCAGCTCAGGTTCTGCGCGTCATGCTGCGCGAGCCCGGCCGTGCATGGCGCGTCACCGAGTTGTCGACAATTTCCGGCGTCAGCCTGGGGCACGTCAGCAATGTGCGCACCGGCTTGATTAATCGGGAATGGGCACGCGCCTCGGAAGACGGTCTCGTCCTCTCAGAACCCGATGCACTGTTGGACGCATGGCGGGACAGCTACACAGCACCGCCGGGTGAACGTCTGCGGTTCTACACACATCTGCATGGCAGCACGTTCGAAGATGCGGCCCGTACCGCGTTGCGCGCTGACGATGCTCCCAGACGTGCCGCTTTCGCATCGTTCTCGGCAGCGCAGTGGCTTTCGCCCTACGGCCGCACCGGCACGCACTACTTCTTCGCTGACGAGGATGGTCTGCGCAAGCTTCAGGCAGCGCTAAAGCTCGCGCCTGCCACAAAGGGCGAGAACGTGGTCATCACCGTGCCGAAAGACACAGGATTGTTCGCCGACACCATTGAACCTGCGCCGGGCGCAGTCTGCACGAGCCCGGTTCAGACCTACCTCGATCTCACCATTGCCGGCGAACGCGGCGCCGAGGCCGCCGACCACCTGCGCAAGGAAAAGCTTTCATGGCCCCAATGACACCGCCCCAGGAACCACAATCGGCCTCCGAATATGACGACCGCACGACCGCGGCAGTGAAATCCGTGCTGATCGAGATCGGCCAGATACTTGGCAGCTTCAGAGGCAAGTTCGCCATCATCGGCGGTGCAGTACCCTGGCTGCTGCTGGCCAATGAGGACATGCCCCACGTCGGCACGCTCGATGTGGACGTCGGTCTGGACGCGGAAGCACTCGGTGACGGCGAGTACGCAACCTTGATCGGTGCGCTCCAAGGCCATGGATACGCCCAACGCGACGGGCTTCGGCGCTTCCAACTGGTTCGCCAGGTTCCCGTGCGAGATGGCGGGGAGGCGATCGACGTCGTGGTCGATTTCCTGATGCCGCGCGACGCGGAGATCGTCAAGAACACCCCTCCCCTGATCAGCGACTTTGCCGTACAACGGGCCGACGGCGCTGACTTGGCGATGCGGTTCTATCAACTGGTGGCGGTGGCGGGCCCAATGCCGGACGGAGGGACCAACCGCGTGGAGATCGCGGTGTGCTCCATCCCTGCGCTGCTGGCAATGAAAGGCCATGCGCTGGCGGGCCGCTACAAGCAGAAGGATGCCTACGACATCTACTACTGCGTGCGGAACTACCCTGATGGCATCGAGGCGCTGGCGCAGGAATGTCTCCCGCTCCTGGGGCACGCAAGCGGCGAACGCGGTTTCCGCCACATCGCCGACAAGTTCGACGTCTTCGAGGGGCACGGACCCACCTGCGTGAGGCGCTTCGTCGAAGACACGCATGCGCTGGGTGACCGCACGCCCGAACAGTGGCAGCAGGATGCGTTCGGACAGATTGACGCGCTGCTACGCGCGATGGCGCTGCGAGGTTGAGTTACGCCCAACGAATGATCGCCGCATTGGAAAAGGCACAGCACCAGCATGCCAAACGCTAACGAAGGTATGGAGCGTGATTGGAGCGGGTGAAGGGAATCGAACCCTCGTATGAAGCTTGGGAAGCTGCCGTTCTACCATTGAACTACACCCGCTCGGGTGTCGTGCCGCAGCGCAGGGGCCACAGCAGAGCCGACGATTATAGCGCGGCTTTTTTGGGATTCCAGGGGGATTTTTGGCGCTCGCCGCGGGCCTCGACCGCCGTCCTGAATTAAATGCGTCCCTAATTTAGTCCTTACGGCCGACTCCGCCCCGCCGCACCTGCCACTACAATTCGGGGCTATGAATACGAACAACCCCGCGGACAAGCCCGCGACGCCCCCCGTGAACACCCCCGACACGACCGCCGACTCCGCCGCGCCCGCCGCTGCCCAGGCCTCCGTTTCCCCGGAAACCGAGGCGGCGCTGGCCAGCACCGCCCACGCCCCCAACAGCCCGGGCGCCATGCACATCCGCAGCTTCGTGCATCGCCGCGGCCACATCACCCAGGGCCAGTTGGCCGCGCTGGAGCGCTTGATGGGCCAATGGTCCATTCCGTACGCCCCCCGCCGCCTGGACCCCGCCGCCGCCTTCGGCCGACAGGCGCCGACGGTGCTGGAAATCGGCTTCGGCATGGGCGAGACCACCGAGAAGATCGCGCTGGCCCGCCCGGACGACAACTTCCTGGGCGTGGAAGTGTTCAACGCCGGCGTCGGTTCGCTGCTGCGCCGCATTGAAGATTCCAGCATCCCGAACCTGCGCATCATCCAGCACGACGCCGTTGAAGTCGTGCGCGACATGATCGCCCCGGATTCGCTGGCCGGCGTTCACGTGTACTTCCCGGACCCCTGGCCCAAGAAGCGCCACCACAAGCGCCGGCTGCTGCAGCCCGCGTTCGTGTCGCTGCTGGCCAGCCGCATCGCGCCGGGGGGCTACATCCATTGCGCCACCGACTGGGAAGACTACGCGGTGCAGATGCTGGAAGTGCTTAGCGGCGAACCGTTGCTGACCAACACGGCGGACGGCTACGCGCCCCGCCCCGATTACCGCCCCCTGACCAAATTCGAGAACCGCGGCCTGCGTCTGGGCCACGGCGTCTGGGACCTGATCTTCAAGCGAGTCGCCTGATGCTTTATCCGCCGATTGAACCCTACCGCCACGGCATCCTGGACACCGGCGACGGCCACCAGATCTATTGGGAAATGTCGGGCAATCCGGACGGCAAGCCCGCCGTCTTCCTGCATGGCGGCCCGGGCAGCGGTTGTTCGCCCGTGCACCGCCAGTTGTTCGACCCGCAGCGCTACAACGTGCTGCTGTTCGATCAGCGCGGATGCGGCCGTTCCAAGCCGCATGCCGGCCTGGACAACAACACGACCTGGCATCTGGTGTCGGACATCGAACGCCTGCGCACCGAGGTGATGGGTGCGGAGAAGTGGCTGGTGTTCGGCGGATCGTGGGGGTCGACCCTGGCACTGGCCTATGCCGAAACGCATCCGTCGCACGTCAGCGAGCTGGTGCTGCGTGGCATCTTCGGCCTGCGCCGCGCGGAAATCCAATGGTTCTACCAGGAAGGCGCGTCGTGGCTGTTCCCGGACCGCTGGGAAGAGTACCTGGCGCCCATCCCCGAAGCCGAACGCGGTGACCTGGTGGCGGCGTACCACAAGCGCCTGACGGGCGATGACGCAGCCGAACAGCTGCGCGCCGCCAAGGCGTGGAGCAAGTGGGAAGACAGCACCATCACGCTGCTGCCCAGTCCGCGCCACCAGCAAAGCCACGCCGCTGACCGCGCCGCGCTGGCCTTCGCCCGCATCGAAAACCACTACTTCGTGAACGCCGGTTTCATGGAAGAAGGCCAGTTGATCCGCGACGCGCACAAGCTGCGCGGCATCCCCGGCACCATCGTCCAGGGCCGCTACGATGTCTGCACGCCCGCGCGCACGGCGTGGGACCTGCACCGCGCCTGGCCCGAAGCCGATTTCCATCTGGTACCCGACGCCGGACACGCGTTTGACGAACCCGGCACCCTGGCGCGCCTGATCGGCGCCACCGACGCCTATGCGAAACAGTGAGGAGACCTGACATGCACATCACCCTGAACGGCGACGCGCGGGAGTTCCCGCTGGACACTACCGTTATCGAACTGCTGCAGACGCTGGGCTACGCCGGCAAGCGCGTGGCGGTGGAGCGCAACGGCGAGATCGTGCCCAAGAGCCAACATGAGCAGACCACGCTGACCGACGGCGACCAGATCGAGATCGTGGTGGCGGTGGGCGGGGGCTGAGTCCACCATCCCACCGTTTTCGCACCGTTTCTATTGCGGTGCAAACTTGCGATGCGAACACGAAGGGCCGCTGATCCAGCGGCCCTTTTGCTTATGCGTTTTCGATCAGGTCCTGACGCACGGCACCCTGCGCCCGAGGGAGTTTGCGCCTGCCGCCCGACGCTCCCTGCAAACTGACTAGCATTCTTGCGTAGTCTGCCAAGCGACTAGCAACCTGTTACACGTTAACCCCTCGTCTGGCGGCAAGTCCGCGAGTAATAATCGTTGCTGCTGGCGTTGTTGCGTTGTCGTGTTGTTGTTCTAGCGTTGCACATCGCCCCACGGGGCAAGGAGGCATCATGAACACCGCGGTCATCATCAATCTTCTCATCCAGCTTGTCGCTGGCGCAGCCGGCGGCAATGGACTGGGGAAAATGCTCCAGCAGTTCAATCTGGGCCCGCTCGGCAACACCATCGCAGGGGCCATCGGCGGCCTGGCAGGCGGCTCGTGGCTGGCGCCCATGATCACGGCCGGCGCGGGCGCGGCGGCAACGGCAGGCAATACCGGACTGGATCTTTCAGCGATCGCCGGTGACGTGGTGGGCGGCGGCGTCGGTGGCGCCGTGCTTACCCTGATCGTCGGGATCGTGCGCAAGATGCTTGTGGGCCGCGCGCCCTGAAGGCACTACTCGTTTTCTCACCGCAACATCGATAAAGGAAACACTATGGGTCTGCTCAATTTCATCAAGGACGTTGGGGAAAAGCTCTTCGGCGCCAGCGAGGCCAAGGCCGCGACGGCAGACGAGTTGAAGAAAGAGCTGGATAAGCACGGCCTGAACGCAGACGGCCTGCAAATCACGGTGGATGGCGACAAGGTCACGGTGGCGGGCGAAGCCCTCAGCACCGAAGCCGCCGAGAAGATTTCCCTGGCGCTGGGCAATACCGTCGGCGTGGCCGCGGTGGACAATCAGTTGAAAGTGAAGCAGGCCACGCCCGAAGCCAAGATGTACACGGTGCAAAAGGGCGACAACCTGTGGAAGATCGCCGAGGCGCAGTACGGCAAGGGCCAAGGCGCCAAGAACTCGCTGATCTTCGAAGCCAACAAGCCGATGCTGACCAGCCCCGACAAGATCTACCCGGGCCAGGTGTTGCGCATCCCGCCTTTGGCTTGACGCCGCGACGCAATCCAACAACCCGGAGAACACCCATGCGTTTTCCGGCTTGTGTCGCGGCAAGGCGCCCCCTGCCTGCCGCGATTACTTGGCCAGACGCAACGTCTGGCCATTTTTTTGGGTATCACTTCATGCCGAAGCGGCCCATTCCCTTCATGCCGCCCATGGCGCGCATCATCTTCGCCATGCCGCCCTTCTTCATCTGCTTCATCATGCCCTGCATCTGTTCGAACTGGGCAAGCAGGCGGTTGACCTCTTGCACCGGCACGCCCGAACCCGTTGCGATGCGGCGCTTGCGCGAGGCCTTGATCAGTTCGGGCTTGGCGCGTTCGGCCGCCGTCATGGAATTCAGGATGCCTTCCGTGCGGCGCAGCTGTTTTTCCGCCTGGCCGCCCTGCAGTTGGCCGGCGGCCTGCTGAAACTGGGCCGGCAGCTTTTCCAGCAGCGAACCCATGTCGCCCAGCTTCTTCACCTGGCCGAGCTGGTCGCGGAAATCGTTCAGGTCGAACTTGTTGCCCGACTTGATCTTCGCCGCCAGCTTCTGGGCTTCGGCGATGTCGATGTTCTTCTGCGCCTGTTCGACGAGCGAAACGATGTCGCCCATGCCCAGCACGCGCTGCGCCATGCGGTCGGGGTAGAACGGTTCCAGGCCATCCAGCTTTTCGGACACGCCGACGAACTTCAGCGGCTTGCCGGTGACGTGGCGCACCGACAGGGCCGCGCCGCCGCGGGCATCGCCGTCCAGCTTGGTCAGCACCACGCCGGTCAGCGGCAGCGCGTCGGCAAAGGCGCGCGCGGTGTTGACCGCGTCCTGGCCCTGCATGGCGTCCACGACGAACAGCGTTTCAACCGGCTTGACCAGATCATGCAATGCGCGGATTTCGCGCATCATGGCCTCGTCGATGCCCAGACGGCCGGCCGTGTCCAGGATCAGCACGTCGTAGTGATGGCGCTTGGCATGGTCCACCGCGCCCCGCGCGATGTCTTCGGGCTTCTGGCTGGGGTCGGACGGCAGGAAATCCACGCCGACCTGCGCCGCCACGCTCTTCAACTGGTCGATAGCGGCCGGACGGTAGACGTCGGCGGACACCACCAGCACTTTCTTCTTGCCGGTCTTGCGGCCGTGCTGCGTGTGCTGGCCTTCGGACAGCCAGCGGGCCAGTTTGCCGGTGGTAGTGGTTTTACCCGCGCCTTGCAGGCCAGCCATCAGGATGACGGCGGGCGGCTGCACGGCCAGCGACAATTCGTTGGAATCGGCGCCCAGGTCGCCGCCCATCAAGGCGGTCAGTTCCTTGTGGACGACGCCCACCAGGGCCTGGCCCGGGCTGAGGCTGCCGGCGACTTCTTCGCCCAGCGCCTTGTCTTTCACGCGGGCGACGAATTCGCGCACAACGGGCAGCGCCACGTCGGCTTCCAGCAGCGCCATGCGCACTTCGCGCAGCATCTCCTGGGTGTTGGCCTCGGTCAGGCGGGCTTCACCGCGCAGCGTCTTGACGACGCGCGATAGGCGTGTAGTTAGGTTATCGAGCATGAGAGGCGTTTCCGCTTAAACTAGTTGATTGAACGGTGGCCGCAGGCGCGGATTCTGCGCTTTCGGGTGACATGCACCCCAAGGCCCCATCCAGACAACGGTTTCTATGTCACTAGGCATTGTATTTCACACAGCGGCTGCCTTGGCGTACGCAGTGCTAGGGGGATCACTTTGGATCCGTCTGGCCGGCGCCGGGGAAGTGGAAAAGACGGGCAGAATCGCCCGTCTGTGCCTGCTGGGGGCACTGGTTCTCCATGGAATCGGCCTGCAACAAGCGATGCTGGGCGCCCAGCATCTGTTCATTGGGTGGGCACTTGCCCTGTCGGCGGCCATCTGGCTGGGCATGGTGGTGTTCTGGCTGGAAAGCCTGCTGGTGCGTATCGACGGCCTGCAATTGCTGCTTTTGCCCGCCGCCGCCATCGCCAGCGCCCTGGCGGCGCTGTTCCCGCAGGGGCAATTCGTGCCCCACGCCGACGACGCCTGGTTGCGCGTCCACCTGCTGATCGCCCTGGCCGCCTACGGCCTGATCACCATCGCCGCCCTGCACGCCATGATGATGGCCCTGCTGGACCGCCACCTGCACCGCCCGCTGGACGCCCCGGCCGAACGCAGCATCATCGGCCGCGTGCTGGACTCCCAGCCGCCGCTGCTGGTGCAGGAGCAACTGCTGTTCCGTATCATCTGGATCGGTTTCATCGTGCTGACGCTGGCCGTGGGCTCGGGATCGTTCGCGTCCATGAAGCTGACCGGCAAGATCCTGCCGTTCGACCACAAGACCGTCTTCACCCTGCTGTCCTGGCTGACGTTCGGGGTGCTGCTGGTGGGCCGCCACGTATGGGGCTGGCGCGGGCGCGTGGCCCTGCGCTGGACGCTGACGGGCTTTGGTTTCCTGATTCTGGCGTATACCGGCAGCCGTTTCGTGCTGGAAATGATTTTGCATCGAGGCTGACGTGGGCAAGTTGCTGTTTTGGGTGGTTCTGATCATCGCGGTGCTGTTCGTGGCCCGCATCGCAGCCCGCATGGCCGCGGCCAAGCAAGCCGGCGACGCGCAACCCCGCGCCCGCCGCAACCAGCCGGCCCCGGCCGCGCCTGAGTCCATGGTGCGCTGCGCGCATTGCGGCATCCACCTGCCGCGCTCCGAAGCCGTGCTGCAGAACGGCCTGACCTGGTGCAGCGCCGAACACGCTGCATTAGGCAAAAAGTAAGCCCCTACTCCGGATTTGGGAGGCGGCGGCGACCACGGCATAATGCCTGTTGGATTCACCACGCATGTTCTCTCCCATGGCCCTGCTTCTGGATCGACATGGCTGGCTGGCGCCGGCCCCGGGTGTCACCCTCCTGCCTTCGCCCAACCGCGACGCGCGGCCCGCTGGCGCGCAAGTCTCGCTTCTGGTGCTGCACAACATCAGCCTGCCGCCCGGGCAGTTCGGCGGCTCGGAAGTCGCCGGGCTGTTCCTGAACACGCTGGACTATTCCTCGCACCCCTGGCTGGAACGTCTGCGCGGTTTGCGCGTGTCGGCCCACTTCTTCATCCGCCGCGACGGGCGCATCATCCAGTTCGTGCCCACCGAGCAGCGCGCCTGGCACGCCGGCGTGTCGCGCTTTGGCGGGCGCGAACGCTGCAATGACTTCTCCATCGGCATCGAACTGGAAGGCACCGACACGCTGCCCTACGCCGACGAGCAATACCTGGCCCTGCGCAAACTAACGCCGGTGTTGCGCTCGCGCTACCCCCTGGCCGCGGCCTGGGGCCACGAACACATCGCCCCGGGCCGCAAGACCGACCCCGGGCCCGCTTTCAACTGGACGCGCTTTTCGCGCGACAGCGGCTTTGCGAGGCGGCAGCTGCCGCCCGCCTGACACAACACAAGGACTGGATATGTTGAAGATCTGGGGACGCCTGACTTCCGTCAACGTGCAAAAAGTGATGCTGGCCGTGCGCGAGCTGGCACTTCCGCACACCTTTATCCAGGCCGGCGGGCCGTTCGGTGTGGTGGACACGCCGGAATTCGCCAAGCTCAATCCCAACCGCACCGTACCGGTCATCGATGACGGCGGCTTCGTGCTGTGGGAGTCCAACGCCATCGTCCGCTACCTGGCCGCGCGCTACGGCGTGGGCACGCTGTGGCCCGAAGACGCCTGCATGCGCGCGGATGCCGACCGCTGGATGGATTGGCAGACGACGGAATGGCAAGGCGCGATGGTCCCGGCCTTCCTGGGCCTGATCCGCACGCCGGAAGACAAGCGCGACCATGCCGCGATCGAAACCTCGGTCAAGCGGTCGAACGCCCGCGCGCAGATCCTGGACCAGGCCTTGCAGGGCCGCGAATTCATCGCCGGCCGCCACCTGACCATCGGCGACATCGCGCTGGTCTGTGCCGCGCACCGCTGGCTGGCCCTGCCGATCCAGCGCCCGGACACCCCGGCGCTGTCCGCCTGGTACCGCCGCGTCATGATGCGGCCTGCCCCGCAAGGCGTGCTGACGCTGCCGCTGGAGTAACCGGCGCTATTCGACCCAGGGGGTCTTCGCCCAGATCTGCCGCAGACGCACGTCGTCGCCCTTCAGACGCTCTTGCCACTGCGGCCCGTCCACGTAGTCCATCTCGGTGAATTGCTGCTTCATCTGGGCTTGGAAGTCCGGATTGGCGGCGACCTTGCCCAGCGCCTTGCGCAGCTTGTCCGACACCTCCGTCGGCAGGCCCTTCGGCGCGACGATGCCACGTTCAGACGCGAACACCAGGTCCACGCCCAGCTCCTTGAACGTCGGCACATCAGGGCCCAATGCCGACCGCTTGTCGCTGGCCTGCGCCAACACGCGCATGTTCTTGCCGTGGTACGGCATGACCTCGCCCAGGTTCAACCCGCCAATGACGGTATGTCCACCCAGCACGGAACTGCGCAGCGGCCCTGCGCCGTTGTAGGGCACGTGGTTCAGCCGGGTGCCGGTCAGCGACTGGAACAGCACCAGCGCCAGGTGGTCGTCGGTGCCGACCCCGGTGGACCCGTAGCTGATCGAGCCCGGCTTGTCGCGGGCGGCGGCGATCAAGGCGTCCAAGGTTTGATAGGGGCTGTTGCTGGCGACGCTGAACGCGCTGGGGTCGCGCACCAGATTGGCCAGATACGTGAAATCGGCGGTGGTGAAGCCCGCCTTGCGTTCGATTGGCAGGGAAACCAGCCCGGGCATGTTGGTCATGGCCAAGGTGTAGCCGTCGGGCTTGGCACGCGCCACGTACGACAAGGCGATGGCGCTGGAGGCGCCAGGCTTGTTCTGCACCACGACCGTCGTGCCCAGTTCTTTTTCCAGGAACACCGCGAGCGAGCGCGCCGTCAGATCGGTACCGCCGCCGGGTGCGAACCCGACGACGAGTTCAATCGGATGATCGGGCCAGGCCCACGCCGGCAATGCGGCGCACAGGCCGGTGACGGTCAGCGCGGCGCATGCGGCCGCCTTGCGTATCAAGAACATGGTTGTCTCCTCGTTATCTGTTTTTTTTGAATACGGCGGCGGCTCAAGCGGATGCTTGCGCCTCGCGCCAGGCCAGCAGGCGGGCCACGCCTTCCGCCATGCCCACCTTGGGTTCCCAGCCGATATGCTGCCCGGCCAGGTCATGCGGAATGTGGAACGCGCCGCCTGAAGTCAGGCGCACGGTACCCGGCGGGTCCGGCTTGATCTCGGGTTGCAGGCCGCTCTTGCAATAGTCCAGCACCAGGCGCACCAGTTCGCCGGTGGTGATGGGCGCGGGGCCCGACACGTTCACCGCCACGTCCGTGGCCGGGCTCTGGAATGCCGCGACGTTGGCGCGCGCCACGTCCGATACGTGCACGAAATGCTTGGTGTCCGTGCCGTCCCCGGGCAGCACGGGCCGTTCGCCCTTGCGCACGCGGTCATAGGTTTCCATGATGTACAGCGAGTTGGCCGCGCGATAGTGCTGGCGTTCGCCGTACACCGTGGAGTACCGCAGCACCACGTAGTCCAGCCCGGCCTTCTGGTAATACTGCCGGCACAGCTGTTCGCCCATGATCTTGGACGCGCCGTACAGGATGGCGGCCGGCGGCGCGCCCACGGAGTGGAAGGGGCCGTTCTCGGCCAGCGCGCCGGCGATGCCGGTGCCGTAGCCATAGACCGCATTGGACGACGCGAAGACGATCTTCTTCACCTTGTTCGCGCGGCAGGCTTCCAGCATGTTCTGCGCGCCGCGGATGTTCACGTCGACCGCCTGCCATGGGGTCTGGGCAAAACCCAGGGTCATGTAGGCGGCAAGATGCAGCACGCCGTCCACGCCTTCGGTCGCCGCCAGCAGGTCGGGCAGGCGCATCAGGTCCCCGCGCACCACTTTCACGCGCGGATTGTCCTGCAGGTGGGCGATGGCCTCGGGCGTGCCGAACGCGAAGTTGTCCAGCAGGATCACTTCACGCACGCCGGCGGCAAGCAGGGCGTCGGCGGTGTGGGAACCCACCAGGCTGGCCGCGCCGGCGATCAGGATGCGGGATTCGTTCAGCGGCAGGGCCGCGCTTTTCTTGTCGGTCGTCATGTGGTTCACAGTCCCATGGGTTTGTCGTGCATGCCCCAGTACAGGCTCTTGACCTGGCTATAGAGGCGCAAGCCGTGCAGGCCTTTTTCGCGTCCGATGCCGCTGGCCTTGAAGCCGCCGAACGGCGTTGCGATATGCGATTGCTTGTAGGTGTTGATCCAGACGGAGCCAGCCTCGATCTCGCGCGCCACACGCCAGGCGCGGGCGTAGTCGCCCGTCCACATGCCGGCGGCCAGGCCGAAGGGCGTGTCGTTGGCCTGGCCGATCACGTCGTCTTCGTCATCGAAGGGCAGCGCCACCAGCACCGGCCCGAATATCTCTTCCTGGCAGACGCGCGCCTGGTTGCCCAGGCCGTCGATCACCGTGGGCAGGTAGAACCAGCCGTTGGCCAGTTCCGCCTGCGCCGGCGCCGCGCCGCCGACCAGCACGCGGCCGCCTTCGGCGCGGCCGATGTCCACATAGCCCGCGACCTTGTCGCGATGCGCGCGGGACACCAGCGGCCCCATCTGGGTCGCCGGATCGTCGGGCAGGCCGACGCGCACCTGGGCGGTGCGCGCCACCAGCGCATCCATGAAGCGCTGGTAGATGGATTTCTGCACGAACAAGCGGGACCCTGCGACGCAACTCTGCCCGGCCGACCCGAAGATCCCCGAAATCACGCCCGCCACGGCGCGGTCCAGATCCGCGTCGTCGAACACGATGTGAGGCGATTTCCCGCCCAGTTCCAACCCCACCGGAATCAGCCGCTGGCCGGCGATGCCGCCGATGGCGCGTCCGGTTTCCGTGCCGCCGGTGAACGACACCATGCGTACCCCGGGATGCTTGACCAGCGCGGCGCCCACGTCTTCCCCGTGGCCCGGCAACACAGTCAACAGGCCGTCGGGCAAGCCGGCCTCGGTGCAGATGCGCGCCAGTTCCAGCGCCAGCTGGGGCGTCTCTTCCGACGGCTTGATCAACACGGCGTTGCCGGCGGCCAGGGCCGGCGCGGCCTTCTGGGCCTCGTTCATGATCGGTGAATTCCACGGCGTGATCGCCGCGACCACGCCGAACGGCTCGGCCAGCGCCATCGAAAAGTACTCGCCCCGCGGCGAGGTCATTTCGTTCTGCCAGGTCTCGCACACGGCGGCGTAGTAGCGGAAGTGCCCCGCCGCGCTGTCCACCATGTTCAGGCATTCTTTCCAGGGCTTGCCGCTGTCCTGCATCTGCAGCCGAGCCAGCGGTTCCCGCTCGGCCGACAGGCGGCGGCCGATCTCGTACAGCGTCGCCGCGCGCTGGTCCGGGCGCAGCTTGCGCCACGGCTGGCGCTGGAAAGCGTCCTGGGCGATGGCGACGGCCGTGTCCACGTCTTGCGGCAAGGCGCGCGTGACGATGCCCGCAATGCTGCCGTCGGCCGGGTTGAGGGAAGTGATGACGGCGTCGCCGTCTTGGCTGCGGCGCCAGTTGGCGCCCAATCGGAATGGCTTGGGGCGGGATGCGTCCATGGCGTCTCTCGAATCCGGGAGGTTCATCGGGTAGACGCCATCATGGGCAAGACAATTCTTAGACACAAATCGATATTTCTGCCCTATTCTTAGTTAATGGCTATGAATATCAAATACCGGCCTCTCAAGGCCTTCCTGCTGGCGGTGGACAGCGGCTCGTTCACGCATGCCGCCAATCAGCTGGGCGTGACACAGCCATCGTTCACCGCCCTGATCCAGGACCTGGAAGACGTGCTGGGCCTGCGGCTGTTCGAGCGCACCACGCGCAGCATCAGCCTGACTTCCGCCGGGCAGGATTTCCATGCCCGGGTGCAACGCCCGATCGCCGACCTGGAAGAGGCGTACCGCGGCCTGGCCGACCTGGCCGCCATGCGCCGGGGCAACATCGCGCTGGGCGCCCTGCCGTCGACCGCGCTGACGCTGCTGCCCGCCGCCGTGGGCGCGCTGCGCAAAGCGCATCCGGCCTTGAAAGTGCGCGTAGTGGAGGCGCACAACGACGAACTGGTCGCCTTGCTGCGCACCAACCAGATCGAATTCGCGGTGGGCGCCCTGGCCGAGCCGGCGCCTGACCTGGCCTTCACGCCGTTGACCGAAGATTGCTTTTGCGCGATCTACCCTGCGGGCCATCCACTGGGCAAGCAGCGGCGCACGCTGCATTGGCGCGACGTGCTCCGGTATGACTTGATTTTGCTGTCGCAGGGGTCCAATGCGCGCCAGCAGTTCGACCGTGCGGTGCGCGACGAAACCGGCGCGCCCGCCACGGCGCTGCGGTACGACGTCACGAACATGGGCACGGCCGCCGGCATGGTGCGCCAGGGGCTGGGCGTCAGCGTGCTGCCGCGCCTGGCCCTGCCCGAACTGAACCTGACCGGGCTGCGCTGCACCGCGCTGGGCGACGCCTCGGCACGCCGGTACATCGGGCTGCTGCACCGGCGCGACCGTTCGCTGTCGCCCGCCGCCCAGGCATTGGTGGCGCAGCTAGAGACGGTCATTGCCGGCATCGCGCCGCAGCTGCTGCCGTTGCCGCCGCTGGCCCCGGCCCGCTAGGCCGCGTCAGCCGCGGTCCACCTTCCAGCCCATTTCCGTGGAAATGCCTGCCGCGGCGCCCTGCACCACCGCGACCATTTCGCGCATGCGCTCCAGCGACATGTACGGCACGGTGCTGGACACGCTGATCGCCGCCACAATGCCGCTGGACGCATCGCGCACCGGCGCGGCCACGCAGCGGATCGAGGGTTCGTTGTCTTCCAGGTCGAACGCATAGCCATGCGCGGCGTAGTCGCGCATGCGGTCGCGGAACACTTCCCAGCTTTGCTGGCCGCCCGGCGTGCGCGACGACACCGGCGCACCGATGCGGTGCAGCGCCTTCCATTGCGGCTCTTCAGTGTCCAGCAACAGCGCCTTGCCCACGCCCGTGGCGGCCAGCGGCATGCGATGGCCCACGCGCGAGCGCATTTCGAGCCCCTTCTTGCCGGGGATCTTTTCCAGGTACAGCACTTCGTCGTTGTCGCGCACGGCCAGGTGAATGGTGTCGCCCGTCAGTTCGGCCAGGCTGTCCAGGTACGGCCGCGCCAGCGTCGCCATCGGAAACGCCTCGCGCGCCTGGAAGCCCAGTTCGATCAGCTTCGGGCCCAGCACATATCCCACGCCCGGCAAGGCGCGCAGATAGCGCTCTTGCACCAGGCAACTGGCCAGCCGGTGCGTGGTGCTGCGCGCCACGCCGATGCGGGCGCAGATCTCTTTCAAGTCGCGCGCACCATCGGCCACGGCCTGCACCACGGCCAGGCCGCGCATCAGGGTCTGCGTGCCGGCGGGCGCGGCGGCGTCGGGGTCCAGCGAAGGGGAGCGAGCGGAAGACAGGGTGGCGAGGGTCATGAAACGTCGGTAAAAGCAGCAAAGGCGGTGGAATTCCATGAAGCTATGAATTCCCTGTATGTGGGATTAAATTCTATATTTTGAGATTTTTCAAGCGCTGATCTAGAATTTTTCGCAATGTGCGCCCCTCGCGTTGTTGCGGCGGGCGCGTCCGACAACACGGTCCGCAACGCCCCGCCCCCGCCGCGCCACGCGGTCCCGGCAACCGGCATTGCGGCCGGAGACGAGACAGATCAGATGACTACCGGATCGCCCGCCCGCGCGGCGCTTATCGCGCTGGACTGGGGCACCTCATCGTTGCGCGCCTACCGCCTGGATGCCACGGGCCGCACGCTGGACACCCGCCACTTGCCCTGGGGCATCATGCGCCTGCCGCAGCCCTTGCAGGACGGCGCGGCCAGCCACGCCCTGTCCGGCTTCGACCTGGCGTTCGAGCAAGCCTGCGGCGACTGGCTGCGCGCCGAGCCCGCGCTGCCGGTGATCGCCTGCGGCATGGTCGGCAGCGCCCAAGGCTGGAAGGAAGCCGCCTACCTGGATGTGCCTGTCGATCTGGAACGCATCGGCACGCTGCTGACGAAGGTCGACCGCGGCGGCGAAACGCCGGTGCATATCGTGCCCGGCCTGATCCAGCGCCACGGCCTGCCCAACGTGATGCGCGGCGAAGAAACGCAGGTCTTCGGCGTGATGTTCGACCAAGCCGGCGCAGCCGATCCGCATCAGGCGGACAACGTGCTGATCGGCCTGCCGGGCACGCACTCCAAGTGGGTCAACGCCCGCCGCGGCCGCGTCACGCACTTCGACACGTTCATGACCGGCGAGGTCTACGCCGCGCTGCGCGGCCACACCATCCTGGGACGCACCATGAGCGAAGCCCCCGCCGCCGACATGGCCGCGTTCGAGCGCGGCGTGAAAGTGGCGGGCGCCCCCGCAGGACGCGCGGGCGTGCTGTCCACCATCTTCAGCACGCGCGCGCTGGGCCTGACCGGCGAGCTGCCGTCCGCATCGCAGGCGGACTACCTGTCGGGCCTGTTGATCGGCCACGAAGTCGCGGCGCTTGCCGAGATGCTGGCCCAGCAGGGCGAACCGCCCCGCATCGTGCTGTGCGGCGAACCCGCGCTGTGCCAGCGCTACATCCTGGCCATGCGGCACTACGGCCTGGGCACGCCCGAACAGGCCCAGAACGCCACCGAGCGCGGCCTGTGGCACCTGGCCCTCTGCGCCGGGCTGGTCGCGGCAGAAACCCCTTCTTCGGCATCCGTCTAGGAACCCAACATGAACCACCCTGGTCTGCAAACCGCCATGGCCCACTGCGGCCTGATCGCCATCCTGCGCGGCATCACGCCCGCCGATGCAGAAGCCGTCGGCCTTGAGCTCTATGGCGCCGGCTTCCGCCTGATCGAAGTGCCGCTGAATTCGCCGGACCCGCTGGACAGCATCCGCGCGATGCGCGCCGCGCTGCCCACCGATTGCCTGATCGGCGCCGGCACCGTGCTGAACCCCGACGACTGCGCCCGCGTGCGGGACGCGGGCGGCGAACTGATCGTCATGCCGCACAGCGACGCCGCGGTGATCCGCGCCGCCAAGGCGCTGGGCATGGCGTCCTGCCCCGGGGTCGCGACGCCCACCGAGGCATTCGCCGCGCTTGCCGCCGGCGCCGACGTCTTGAAGATGTTCCCCGCCGAACAACTGGGCCCCGTCGTGCTGAAAGCCTGGCGCGCCGTGATGCGCCCGCCCATCGCGCTGGTTCCCGTCGGCGGCGTCACGCCCGGCAACCTGTCCATTTACGCCCAGGCGGGCGCCAGCGGCTTCGGCCTGGGCTCCGCCTTGTACAAACCCGGCCTGTCGGCCGCTGAAACCGGCCAGAACGCACGCGCATTCATCGCGGCCTGGCAACGCGCCTATCCCGCCCAGGAGACCCAAGCATGAAGATCACCAAGCTCACTACCTACATCGTGCCGCCCCGGTGGTGCTTCCTGAAAATCGAAACGGATGAGGGCATCGTCGGCTGGGGCGAACCCGTCGTCGAAGGCCGCGCCCATTCGGTGGCGGCCGCCGTCGAAGAGCTGTCCGATTACCTGATCGGCAAAGACCCGCGCAACATCGAAGACCACTGGACGGTGCTGTACCGCGGCGGCTTCTACCGCGGCGGCGCCATCCACATGAGCGCGCTGGCCGGCATCGACCAGGCGCTGTGGGACATCAAGGGCAAGCACCTGGGCGTGCCGGTGTCGCAGCTGCTGGGCGGCAACGTGCGCGACCGCATCCGCGTGTATTCGTGGATCGGCGGCGACCGGCCGGCCGACACGGCAGCAGCCGCCAAGAGCGCCGTGGACCGCGGTTTCACTGCCGTGAAGATGAACGGCACCGAAGAACTGCAATACATCGATTCGTTCGACAAGGTCGAAAAGTGTCTGGAGAACGTGGCCGCCGTGCGCGACGCGGTGGGCCCCAACGTGGGCATCGGCGTGGACTTCCATGGCCGCGTCCACAAGCCCATGGCCAAGGTGCTGATGAAAGAGCTGGACCCGTTCAAGCTGATGTTCATCGAAGAGCCCGTGCTGAGCGAACACTACGAAGCGCTCAAGGAACTGGCGCCGTTGACGTCCACCCCCATCGCGCTGGGCGAACGCCTGTTCTCGCGCTGGGACTTCAAGCGCGTGCTGTCCGAGGGCTACGTCGACATCATCCAGCCCGACCCCTCGCATGCCGGCGGCATCACCGAAACCCGCAAGATCGCCGCCATGGCCGAAGCCTATGACGTGGCGCTGGCGCTGCACTGCCCGCTGGGTCCGATCGCGCTGGCCACCTGCCTGCAGATCGATGCCGGTTGCTACAACGCCTTCATCCAGGAGCAGAGCCTGGGCATCCACTACAACGCCGCCAACGACCTGCTGGACTACGTCAGCAACCGGGAAGTGTTCGCGTACGAAGACGGCATGGTCGCGATTCCCCAAGGGCCTGGCCTGGGCATCGAGGTCAACGAGGAATACGTGAAAGAACGCGCCGCCGTGGGCCACCGCTGGCGCAACCCGATCTGGCGCCATGCCGACGGCAGCTTCGCCGAGTGGTAACCGGATAAAAGAAGAGGAGACACCCTTGTCCACCGCCACCCACGCGGGCCTGCAAAGCGCCCAGCGGCCCACCCGCAGCCGCTACCTCATCATGGTGATGCTGTTCATCACCGTCGTCATCAACTACCTGGACCGCAGCAACCTGTCCATCGCCGCGCCCGCGCTCAAGGACGAGTTCGGCCTGGACACGGTGCATGAAGGCCTGATCCTGTCCGCCTTCGGGTGGACCTACGCCGCCATGCAGATCCCCGGCGGCTGGCTGGTCGACCGCGTGTCGCCGCGCGTGCTGTACGCCGCCGCGCTGATCCTGTGGTCGGCGGCCACGTTCTTCATGGGATTCGCCGGCAGCTTCGTCATCCTGTTCGTGCTGCGGCTGGCCGTCGGCGCGCTGGAAGCCCCGGCCTACCCCATCAACAACCGCGTGGTCACGACCTGGTTCCCGGAAAAGGAACGCGCCACCGCCATCGGCTTCTACACGTCCGGCCAGTTCGTCGGCCTGGCGTTCCTGACGCCCGTGCTGGCCTGGCTGCAGCACCACTACGGCTGGCACATGGTGTTTGTCAGCACCGGTTTGCTGGGCATCGTCTGGGGCGTGCTGTGGTACGTGATCTACCGCGAACCGCGCCAGTTCAAAGGCACGAACGCCGCCGAGATCGAACTGATCCAGCAAGGCGGCGGCGTGGTCGACCTGGACCGCAACGCAAAGGCCAAGAAGGCCCCGTTCAACTGGAACGACCTGGCGCTGGTCATGAGCAAGCGCAAGCTGTGGGGCGTGTACCTGGGCCAGTTCTGCCTGACGTCCACGCTGTGGTTCTTCCTCACGTGGTTCCCGACCTATCTGGTGAAGTACCGCGGTATGGATTTCATCAAGTCCGGCTTCCTGGCGTCGGTGCCCTTCCTGGCCGCGTTCGTCGGCGTGCTGTGCTCGGGCGTGCTGTCCGACTTTCTGATCCGCCGCGGCGCCACCGTGGGCCTGGCGCGCAAGCTGCCCATCATCCTGGGCCTGTTGATCTCGACGTCGATGATCGGCGCCAACTTCACCGATTCCACGCCATGGGTCATCTTCTTCCTGGCCGTGGCCTTCTTCGGTAACGGACTGGCGTCGATCACGTGGTCGCTGGTGTCGACGCTGGCGCCGGTGCGCTTGTTGGGCCTGACGGGCGGCGTCTTCAACTTCGTCGGCAACCTGTCGTCGATCTGCACGCCGATCGTGATCGGCTTCCTGGTGTCGAAAGCCAGCTTCGCGCCGGCGATCGTGTACGTGTCGTCGCTGGCCCTGCTGGGCGCGCTGTCGTACATCCTGCTGGTGGGCAAGGTCGAGCGGATCGAGGCCTGATCGCCAGCCTTGCTTGAATTTTCGCTTGGAGCGGGCGCCTGCAAAGGCGCTCATTTTTTTGGACGCCGCCTGGCCGCAGGCGTTGCGGTGCCGCATGCAGTCGTCAAGCCTTCTGGTTTTATTGTTATGATATAACGTATCACTAATGATTTTTTGTATCCACGAAGGACCCGCAGTGCTTGAAGCCATCGGCCTGACCAAACGCTACGGCGACCAGATCGCGCTGCATCCGCTGGATCTGCGCATCGAACCGGGCGAGATCTATTGCCTGCTCGGCGCCAACGGCGCCGGCAAGACCACCACCATCAACCTGTTCCTGAACTTCATCGCGCCCGACGGCGGGCAGGCGTTGATCCATGGACTGGACGTGGTGCGCGAGCCCCTGGCCACCAAGCAGCACGTGGCCTACATCCCGGAACAGGTGAACCTGTACGGCACGCTGACCGGGCTGGAGAACCTGCGCTACTTCGCCGCGCTGGCCTTGGGGCACGCCCCGCCGCGCGAACGGCTGACGGCGTTGATGGACGAAGTGGGGCTGGACGCCGCCGCGGCGGACAAGCGCGTCGCAGCGTATTCAAAAGGCATGCGCCAGAAGGTCTGGATCGCCGTGGCGCTGGCCAAGAACGCCCGCGCCTTGCTGCTGGACGAGCCCACCTCGGGGCTGGATCCGTCGGCGGCGGCCGAGTTCACCCGCTTGCTGCAACGGGCCAGCGAATCCGGCGTGGCGATCCTGGCCACCACGCACGACCTGTTCCACGCCCGCCAGACGGCGACCCGCGTCGGCATCATGAAGCGCGGCCGCCTGGTCGACAGCCTGGATAGCCGGCAGATCGCCGGCACGGACCTGCAGGCCTTGTATCTGGACCATATGAGGGCCGACGCATGATCCTGCTGATCGCCGTCAAGGATCTGCGCGAACGCCTGCGCGACGGCCGGCTGTACTGGGCGGGCGGCATCGTCGCCCTGCTGCTGCTGACGGCGCTGGCCGTGGGCTATTCGCACCAGCAGGACGCGCGCGCCGAACAGGCTGCCGCGCAGAATGCCGACTACCGCGACTGGCTGCGCCAGGGCGCGCGCCATCCGCACGACGCGGCGCACCAGGGCATGCATGTCTTCAAGCCGGAGGCGGCGCTGTCGTTGCTGGACCCCGGCATCAATCCCTACATCGGCAGCACGGTGTGGCTGCAGGCCCACCGGCAAAGCGAGGTCAAGTTCCGGCCGGCGCAAGACGCCACGGGGCTGCAGCGTTTCGGCGACCTGTCGGCCGCGTGGATCCTGCAGGCGCTGGGACCGCTGCTGGTGATCGTGCTGGGATTCAACGCCTTCTCGGGCGAACGCGAACAGGGCATCCTGCGCCAGACGCTGAGCCTGGGCGTCGCGCCCTGGCGCTTGTTGTGGGGCAAGGCCGCCGCGCTGGGCATCAGCCTTGCGTTGCTGCTGGCGCCGGCGGCGCTGGTCGCCGTGGGGGCCGTCTGGATCGCGGGCGGGCGCGCCGATGCGCTGTGGCGGCTTGCCGCGCTCGCGTCCGGCTATGCGCTGTATCTGGCGGCCTTCGTCTTCATCACCCTGGGCGTGTCGGCGGCGGCGCGTTCTTCCCGCATCGCCATCACGCTTTTGCTGGCCGTCTGGATCGCCAACACCGTCGTGGCGCCGCGCGTGATGGCGGAACTGTCACGCGCGCTGTACCCCAGCCCGACGCGGCTGGAATTCAACCAGGCGCTGAACAGCGACCTGAAAGCCACGTCCGACCGCGTGTGGATGCAGGCCTTCGGCACCACCGAGCGCTGGAGCCGCGACGTGCCCCTGAACAAATGGGGCCTGGCGCTGAAGCTGGACGACGAGTCCAGCTACGCCGCGTACGACCGCCATTTCGGTGGCCTGTGGGACACCTGGGAACGGCAGCAGACCGTGCAGGAAAGCGCGGGATGGCTGATGCCCATGCTGGCGATCCGCGCGTTCTCGGCCGCCATGGCCGGCACCGATTTCGCGCACCACCGGGACTTCACCGTGGCCGCCGAACACCAGCGGCGCGTCATCCAGGACATCGTCAGCCAAGACCTGGTGCAGCACGCCGACACGCAGGAGCACGCGCATTTTTCGTATCAGGCCAGCCCCGAGCTTTGGGCGCGCGTGCCTGAATTCCAGTACCAGACGCCCCCGGCCGGCTGGGCGCTGCGGCACGGCGCCATGGGCTTGCTGATGCTGTGCGCCGGCCTGCTGCTGAGCATCGCGTTCGCATGGCGCGCCGTCGTCCGGCAGCAACCCCTGTAGGAGCCCCCCGGTGCACGCATTCCAGTTTCCCCGCTTCCGGTTGATCGTTCGGCACGAACTTCGCTTGATGGCCAAAGAACGCCTGTTGTGGATCGCCGGCGGCCTGTTCCTGCTGCTGGTCGGTTACGCGGTCTTCAACGGCCTGCTGCAGACCTCGCTGCGCGACAACGCGCAGGCGGCGTTGGCAAGCGCCGATGCGCAGGCGCGCGGCGAACAGCTGGCGCAACTGAACCGCATCAGGGCCGGCGCCGAAACGCCCACGCCGTTCGGCAACCCTGCCAGCCCCGCCAACATGGGCGGCGGCCTGGGCGCACACTACGCCATGATGCCCAGCGTGGCCATGGCGCCGGTGGCGCTGGGGCAGACCGACCTGTTCCCGTCCCAGTTCCGGGTGACCTACCAAAGCAAGGTCAACTTCATCCACAACAACGACATCGAAAATCCCTGGCATCTGCTCAGCGGGCATTTCGACCTGGCGTTCGTGGTGGTCTATCTGCTGCCGCTGCTGATTTTCGCGCTGGGCTACAACCTGCTGTCCGGCGAAAGGGAAGACGGCACGCTACGGCTGCTGCTGTCGCAACCGCTGACGCTAGCCACGCTGATCGCGGGCAAGATCGCAGTGCGCGCGGGCGTGCTGCTGGGCGCGGCCGTGCTGACGCCGCTTGCCGTGTTGCTGATCGCGCGCCCGCAGGCGTTGCAGGCGTCGGACGCGACCCTCTGGTGGGTGCTGCTGGTGGCCGCGTATGCGCTGTTCTGGTTTGCCGCGGTGGTCGCGGTCAACGCCTTCGGCAAGTCGTCGGCGGCCAACGCCATGGTGCTGATGGTGGGATGGGTTGCGCTGGTGCTGGTGACCCCAGTGCTGCTGAACATCGCAGCGGCGTTCGCGAGCCCCGCGCCGTCGCGTGCTGAATTGGCCACGCGCACCCGGGTCGCTACCGCACAAGCGATGCACGACAACGCGGCACTGCTGTCGGCCGACTACGAACACATGGACACGCCCGACACCCTGCTGCCACGCGACGGCCGCATCCACATCAGCGGCCGCCCCCTGGGCCAGGCCCGAGTCGAACGCCAGGTGGACGACACCATGGCGCCGGAGCTGGCGCGCTTCGAGGCCCAGCTCACGCGCCAACAGGCGCTGGTGGCGCGCTACAGCGTCTTGTCCCCCGCAGCCGTGGCCTATGAAGGCATCACCGCGCTGGCGGGCACGGGGCAGCGCCGGCACGCGCATTTCATGGCGCAGATCGACACCTATCACCGCGCCTGGAAAGCGTTCTTCCTGCCCCGCATCGAACACGGACGCGCCATCACCGCGGCGGATTTTCCGGCGATGCCCGCATTCCATTGGCAAGAGGAAGACCGCAGGGATGTCCGCGCGCAAGCGTTGCGCGCCCTTCTGCAACTGCTGGCCCCTACGCTGATCCTGCTTGGCCTTGCGGCTTGGCGGTTGCGCCGTTACCGCGTCGTCTGACGCCCAACGTTTACCCATTACTCATCAAGTCCATCAGGAAAGATCATGAGGAAAGTCGTATCCGCCGCCGCCATCGCGGCGTGCGCAGCCGTGCCTGCCGTTCAGGCCCAAGAGGATGAAAAAGAGCTGCCGGCCATCCGCGTCGAGGCCGCCAGCGAAACCGAGGGGCTGAGCCTGAACGCCAAGAGCGGCACGGCATCGCGTCTGGGCCTGACGTTGCGTGAAACGCCGGCGTCCGTGGAAATCGTCTCGCAAGCGGCGATGCGCCAGCGCGGTGCCAGCACGCTGAGCGAAGCGTTGCGCGGGGTGACCGGCATGGCCGGCGGCGGCCTGCCTTCGTCACCCACCACGCTGTCTTCGCGCGGCTTCACCGACCTTCTGTACCTGTACGACGGCCTGCGCATGTCGGGCGCCGGTTCCACCAACCGCGTCCAGGACACCTGGAACTACGAGCGCATCGAAGTGCTGAAAGGTCCGGCATCCGTCCTGCAGGGCGACAGCGCGATCGGCGGCATCGTCAACTTCCAGACCAAGCGCCCCGACCGCGACAACCCCGGACGCGAAGCGATGGTGTCTTACGGCAGCTACGGCACCACGCGCACCGGCATCGGCCTGGGCGACAATTTCGGCGAGACCGGCGCCTACCGTATCGACTACAGCCATAACCAGACCCAGATCGGCACCATCGAACGCAACACCAACAAGCTCGACCACCTGACCACGGGGGTCGCCTTCGACGTGGCGCCCGCCACCCGCGTGGACCTGTCATTCGACTATTCCCGCGACACGGGCCACGCGTACTGGGGCACGCCGCTGGTTCCCCGCAGCGTGGCCACGTCGCCCACCGGCGTCGTCAGCACGCCCGACGGCCGCGTGCTTGACCGGGACCTGGTACGCAACAACTACAACGTGCTGGACGACAAGAACGAAGCGGAATCCTACTGGCTGCGGGCGCGCGTCACCCACAACCTGAGCGCTGCCTGGAGCCTGCGCAACGAATTCGCGGTGAACAAGGTCGACCGCCTGTGGAAGAACTCGGAATCCGCGGTGTTCCGCGCGCCGTCGTGGATCGACCGCGATCAGACCACGATCACCCACGACCAGCGCTACATGATCGACCGTTTCGACGCCACCCACACCGGCCAGATCGCCGGCCTGCAGAACAAGTTCGTGATCGGGGGGGAGCTCAGCAAGACGCGCCTGGACAGCGAACGGCGCTTCTCCAACCGGACGGTGGCCACGGGCGACGCGCTGCGCGTGTCGCTGCGCCAGCCTGACGTGGGCTATTACAACGACGACCCCGCCTTGATGAGCGGCGCCGGCAACCGCACCGATTTCTCGACCGACGTGCGCGGCGCCGCGCTGTTCTTGGAAGACTCGCTCAAGCTTGCCGACCCTTGGACCGTCGTGGCCGGGTACCGGTACGACCGCATCCGCGTGGACCGCAGCGTGACCGACCTGAACGCCGGCACGCGCAGCGAATTCGGCACCCGCTATTCCGCCAGTTCCGCGCGCTTGGGCTCGGTAGTGGACCTGACGCCCTCGTCCTCGGTCTACGCGCAGTACACCAACGCCACGCTGCCCGTGGGTTCGCTATTCCTCTTGTCGCAGTCGAGTGCGAGCTTCCCCTTGTCCAAGGGCGAGCAATGGGAAATGGGCTTCAAGCAAAGCCTGGACAACGTGGAATGGACCGCGGCCATCTATCACATCACGCTGGACAACGTGCTGTCGCGCGATCCCGACAACGCCGCCCTGACGGTGAACAACGGCAAGCAATCTTCGCGCGGCGTGGAGTTGTCGGCCGGCTGGCGCGTCACGCCGCAGCTCACGCTGTCGGGCAACGTCGCCATGCTGAACGCCCGCTACGATTCGTTGATTGAAAGCGACGGCGCGTCGCGCATCGGCAACACCCCGCCAAATGTGCCCGAACGCATCGCCAACCTTTACGCCAGCTACCGCTTCCAGGACGTTCCGATGAATCTCTTCGTCGGCTTGAACCACACCGGCAAGATCTTTACCGACCGCGCCAACCAGATCCGCATCAACGGCTACACCACGGTGGACGCAGCCGTCAGCTACCGGATCCGGCCCGCGCTGCTGACCTTCCGCGTGCGCAACCTGACCGACAAGCTGTATGCCTACTACGGCGGACGCGACGCAAGCCAGGTCCTGGTGGCGCCGGGGCGCACCTACGAGCTGGCGGCGTCGTTCGATTTCTAGACGAAAAAAAAGCCGGCCCGGTCGACCCGGGCCGGCGCTCTGCGCAGGACTTAGCAGGCCTGCACCGCCAGCCTGCGGCGCTGGTTGGCGGCGCGTTGCACCAGCACCAGGGCCAGGCCGGCCATGGCGATGATCGCACCGGCGATCGGCACGGCGGCATAGCCCATGCCCGCCGAAATCACCGCGCCGCCCGCCGCGGCGCCCACCGCGTTGCCCAGGTTGAAGGCGCCCACGTTCACCGACGACGCCAGGCCCGGCGCATCCGTCGCGGCGCGCATCACGCCCATCTGCAACGGCGGCACCACCGCGAAGGTCGCCACGCCGAAGATCAGCAGCGAAACGGCCGCGCCGACCGGGGTGGCCCCGATCCACGGGAACGCCAGCAAGTCGATGATGACAATCACCAGGAACGTGATCAGCGTGCCATCCAGCGAACGGTCGGCCATGCGGCCGCCCAGGCCGTTGCCCAACGTGAAGCCCAGGCCGATCAGCACCAGCATGCCGGTAATGAAGGCGGGCGACGCGCCGGTGATGTCGGCCAAAGTCGGCGCGATGTAGGTGTACAGCGTGAACATGGCGCCCGCGCCCAGCACGGTCGTCAGCAGCGCCAGCAGCACGACGGGGCTCTTCAGCACGGCCAGTTCATGGCGCACGTTGGGACGGCGTCCGGCCTCGCCGGCAGGCAGCGCGAACCACAACGACAGCATGGCGACCAGCCCCAGCACGGCGGTGGCGGCAAACGACATGCGCCAGCCGATCACCTGGCCCAGCCACGTCGCGGCGGGCACGCCGCCCACGTTGGCGATGGTCAGCCCCATGAACATGGTCGCCACCGCGCTTGCCTGCTTGTGGCGCGGCACCACGCTGGCCGCCACCAGCGAGCCCAGGCCGAAGAACGCCCCGTGGTTCAAGCTGGTGACCAGACGCGCCAGCAGCAGCGTCGTGTAATTCGGGGACAGAGCGGACAGGATATTGCCGATGGTGAAGATGGCCATCAGCAGGATCAGCGCCTTGCGCCGCGACCAGCGCGAAAACGCCAGCGTCATGAGCGGCGCGCCGACCATCACGCCGATCGCGTAGGCGCTGATCAGCATGCCGGCGCTGGGGATGGACACGTCCACGCCCTTGGCGATGACGGGCAGCAGGCCCATGGGGGAGAACTCGGTCACGCCGATACCGAATGCACCGACGGCGAGCGCCAATAACGGCAGGCCGGCCTTCACCGGTTGGGTTTCTTGCGGGTTCATGCGGATTCCTTGGGGGCACTTCTGGAAGACAGGCGTGCAGTATGACCGCCGGATCCTTGCGGAAAAAGCCGTCTGAAGGCCAAACACTTTTGACTTGGGGTCACGAATCCGGCTAGACCAGCCCCAGCAACTGCTCCGTTTCCCGAGCCAGGGCCACCAGCCGGGGACCGATGTCGGCCGCGCGCGCCCGATACGGGCCGTCGCCAGAGGGCACCCCGCAATTGAACACGTACAACAGCGATTGATAGGGCCGGCACAGTGGCGCCGCAAACCCGAAGGCGTCGGGGCGCCACTGCATGTTGTTGCCGCAATAGCCTTTGCGCTCCAGATCGTGGCCGGCGGCCTCCAGGCTGGGGAAGTGTTGCGCGTAGTAGCCGGCATCGGCCACGCGCAGCTGGTTCAGCACGGCCGCCCGCTCGGTGTCGGGCGCCCGGCACAGCCAGGCCTTGCCGGCCGCGCTGGCCAACAGCGGCAACGACCCGCCGATGTCCGGGCGGGTCTGCAGCGCGTCGTTGGACCGGGCGGTTTCCACGAACACCATATGCAGCCGGTCGCGCACCACCAGCGACACCGCGCCCCGGGCGTGGTCGGCCAGCTGCTTCATCAGCGGCCGCGCCAGCTGGCGGATGTGCATGCTGGCCAACAAGGGGTAGCTCAGCGCCAGCACGGACGCGCCCAGCCGGTACCGCGCAGGCGGCCCCGACCGCTGCAAGAAGCCCAATTCCACCAGCGTGTGGGTCAAGCGCGCCACGGCGCTCTTGGACAGGCCGGTCTGCTGCGCGAAGTCCTTGTTGGCCAGCTCGGGGCGGTCCGCCCGGAAGCACGCCAGGATGTCGATGCCGTGCGCCAGCGTGGTGGCGAAGTCGCGGTCGCGATCAGGCGCCATCCTGGCGCTCCAGCATTTTTTCCACCCGGGCCACCAGGTTCAGCAAGCGCGGGGCGATGCGCTGGCGCAGGTCGCGGCCCCGCAGCCGCCGCAGCGGCACGCCGCAATTGAACACGAACACCTGCCCGTCCACGCGCCGGCGCATCGGCACCGCCACGGCGTGCACGTCGGTGTGCCAATCGCCTTCACCCAGGCAATAGCCATGCTGCGCGTAGTCGTGGCGCGCCTGCTCCCATCCGGCGACGTTCCGCTGCCACGCCGCCGGATCCTGCGCGCGCAACGCGGCAAGCAGCGCATCGGATTCAGCCGCATCGGCCTGCGCCAGCCAGGCGCGCCCCATGGCGGATGGCAGCATGGGCAGCATGGCCCCGATATCGGGCCGGAACGCCACGGCGTCATGGCCGCGGCATGTCTCCAAGTACACCATGTGCATGCCGTGGTGCATGCCCAGCGACGCCGATCCGCCCGCCGCATTCGCCAGGCGCGTCATCAGCGGCCGCGCCAGCTGCCGCAGCTTGATGCTGGCCAGCAGCGGGTAGCTGAGCGACAGCAGGGCCGTGCCCAGCCGGTAGCGGCGCAGGCTGCTGTCGTACCGCAGCAGGCCGCGCTGGACCAGCGTATAGGTCAGCCGCGAGACGGTCGCTTTGGACAGCCCGGTGCGGTCCGCCAATTCGCGGTTGCTGAGCGCCGGTTCGCCATGCCGGAAGGTCTGCAAGAGCGACAGGCCGTGCGCCAGCGTGGTGGCGAATGCGGGATCGGGGTGGCGGCCGCCCAGGGGCGTGGTCATCGTCGCAATCCGGAAGTCGGCGCCGCGGCGACTGCGCGGGCCCTTGCCGCCGATGATAGAGCAAGGCCGGCAGTTACGGCCCGCCGCACGTTCAAGATAGCAAAACACTTGTCTCGGATTCGGCGAGGCTTTGCTAGCCTGGATTCCCAGTCGCCCCGGACCGGCCCACGCCGCCCGGCAGGCACGGCACCTAGAAAAACGGAGACACTTCATGATCAGGGACCCCGACGGCTTTCCCGCCTTTATCGATTCGCTGCGCCGCTTTGTCCGCGAACAGCTGGTCCCGCGCGAAGCCGAGGTGGCCAGGCTGGACGAGGTGCCGGACGATCTGGTGCGCGCCATGGCCGGCCAGGGCATGTTCGGCTACTCGATCCCCGAAGCCTACGGCGGCGCCGGCATGAGCACCGAAGAACTGATCCGCGCCGCGATCGAGCTGTCCCAATGTTCCGTGGCGTTCCGCGCCCGGGTCGGCACCAATACCGGCATCGGTTCCGAAGCCCTGGTGGCCGACGGCACCGAGCAGCAGAAAGCGCGCTACCTGCCCCGGATGGCGTCCGGCGAACTCACCGGCTGCTTCGCCTTGACCGAACCCCACGCGGGCTCGGACGCCACCGCCTTGCGCACGACTGCCATGCGCGACGGCGACAGCTTTGTGCTGAACGGCGAAAAGTGCTTCATCACCAACGCGCCGCTGGCGGGCCTGTTCACCGTCATGGCGCGCACCGATGCGGACGCCCCGGGCGCCAAGGGGATCTCAGCCTTCATCGTGGAGCGCGGCACGCCCGGACTGTCCACCGGCCAGCCCTACGACAAGATGGGCCAGGCCGGGTCGCCCGTATCGACCGTGCATTTCGAAGACTGCCGCGTGCCCGCCGCCAACATCATCGGCGGCCAGGAAGGCATGGGCTTCAAGACCGCCATGAAAGTCCTGAACAAGCAACGCATCCATCTGGCCGCGCTGTGCATCGGCCCGGCCATCCGCATGCTGGACGACACCATGCGGTTCGTGGCCGAGCGCCAGCAGTTCGGCAAACCGCTGATGGACTTCCAATTGATCCAGGCGATGCTGGCCGATTGTCAGACGGAAATCCAGGCCGCGCTGGCGCTGGTGCTGCAGACCGCGCGCGAACGCGACGCCGGCCAGGACGTGACGGGAAACGCCTCGATCTGCAAATACTTCGCGTCGGAAATGTGCGGCCGCGTGGCGGACCGCTGCGTGCAGATGCATGGCGGCTACGGCTATATCGCCGACCAGGGCATTGAACGCTTCTACCGCGACGTGCGCCTGTTCCGCCTGTACGAAGGCACCAGCCAGATCCATCAACTGACCATCGCCCGCCATACGCTGACCCAGGCGGGCTACACGCCCGGCCGCTAGGCCTGGGCGAACCCCGGGACCGCGGCCAGTAGAAGCCAGCGGCCCATCGGGCCCGCTCGAAGAAGCGGGCTTTGAACCAAAGGAGAGACTGACATGCTGCATAAGCACCTGCCCAAATGGATCGCCGCCACGGCGGCCGCGCTGGCATTCTCGGCCGTGGCGCCACAAGCCGCGGCCGCCTACCCCGACAAGCCCGTCCGGCTGATCATCCCGTTCGCCCCCGGCGGCTCCACCGACATCCTGGGGCGCTTGCTGGCCGAAGCGCTGCACCCGATCCTGGGCCAGCCCGTCATCGTCGAGAACAGGCCCGGCGCCGGCGGCAACATCGGCGGCGACTTCGTCGCCCGGTCCGCCCCCGACGGCTACACGCTGCTGCTGGCCGCGGCCGGTCCCACGGTCATCAACCCCAGCCTGTACGCCAACATGCCGTTCAACCCGGCCAAAGACCTGACGGCCATCACCTGCATCGAAAAAGAACACAACCTGATGGTGGTGACGAAGTCCCTACCCGCCACGACGCTGCAGGAATTTTTGCAGTACGCCCGCGCCAATCCCGGCAAGCTCTCTTTCGGCTCGCCGGGCAACGGATCGCCCGCGCAATTGGCTGGCGAACTGCTCAAGCAAAAGGCCGGCCTGCAAGCCGAGCATGTGCCCTACAAAGGCACTGGCCCCGCCGTCACCGATCTGGTGGCCGGCCATATAGACTTCATGATCGACAACATGCCGGCGCTGTTGCCGCAGGTGAAGGCGGGCACCATCCGCGCCCTGGCCGTGCCCAGCGACCAGCGCGCCTCCGCGGCGCCCAACATCCCGACCTTCGAGGAAGCCGGCCAGCCCGGATTCGTGGTGATGGCCTGGAAAGGCCTGATGGCGCCGGTCGGCACCCCGCCTGCCGTCGTCGACCGCCTGCACGCCGCCGTGGTCAAGGCCTTGCAGGATCCGCAACTGCGGACCCGCTTCCAGGAACTGGGCGCCGAACCGCTAGGCAGTTCCCCGGCCGAGTTCGCCAAACAGATCGCGGACGAAACCGTGTGGTGGGGCAAGCTGGTGCAATCCACCGGCACCAAGATCCAATAGCGCGGGACGGAGATCGCCATGCATCCATTCGCCACCATGCTGCGCGCCCTGTGCGCCGCTGCGCTGATCGGCGTGGCCGGAGCGCCCCTGGCCGCCACCGCGGCCTACCCGGACAAGCCTATCCGGCTGATCGTGCCTTACGCCGCGGGCGGCGGCACCGACACCGCCGCCCGCATGATCGCCCGCAAGCTGGCGCCGCTGATCGGCCAGACCATCGTGGTCGAGAACAAGCCCGGCGGCGCCACGCAGATCGGCACGGCCTATGTGGCCTCGGCCGCCCCCGACGGCTATACCTTGTTGATGGGCACCGCCAATCTCGCCACCAACAGCGTGCTCTACAAAAAACTGCCGTACGACGCGCAAAAGCGCCTGACGCCGGTCGTGTGGGCCACCGACGTGCCGGTCTATCTGCTGCTGCCGGCCGCCAGCCCCATCCGCAGCCTGGACGCGCTCAAGCTCGCCGCCACCCAGCAGCAAGGGCTGACCTTCGCGACGGCGGGCACCGGCAGCATCCCGCATCTGGCCGGCGAGCAATTCGCCCATCAGACCGGCATCCCGTTGCGGCACATCCCGTACAAGGGCAGCAGCGAAGCCGCGACGGCGCTGGTCGGCGGACAGGTGCAATTGAGCTTCGACAACCTGGCGCCGGTCTATGCGCAGGTGCAGGCCGGCCGCCTGCGGCCCGTCGCCATCGCCGCGGCGGCACGCAACCCGGAACTGCCCGACGTGCCCACGCTGACGGAATTGGGCGTGCCCCTGATCGCCTCGTCCTGGTGGGGCGTGATGGCGCCTGCCGGCACCCCGTCCACCGCCATCGGCCTGTTGAACAGCCAGATCAATGCCGTGCTGGCGGATCCCGAAGTGCGCCGCTATTTCGCCGGGCTGGGCATGCAAGCCGTCGGCGGCACGCCGGACGCGTTCGGCCGGCATATCGCCGCCGAGACCGAAAAATGGCGCGCCGTGGTCCATCAGGCCGGCGTGAAGATCGAGGAGTAGCCCCCATGCGACCCGAAGAGCAACTCCGCGGCGACACCGCGCAGCAAGACCTGTGCGCCCGCGTGCGCCAGTTCGTGGACGACATCGCCATCCCCGCGGAGTCCCCCGCCATCGCCCGTGACGTGGCCGCCTTGGACCGTTGCGTGGCGCGCCTGCGCGTCCAGGCCCGCCAGGCCGGCCTGTACGCCCCGCAGCTGCCCGCCGAATGGGGCGGGTTGGGTCTGGGCTGGCAAGCCCTTGCCCACGTGCTTGAAGAGGCGGGACGCGGGTTCCTGGGCCCGGCTGCGCTGAACTGCGCCGCACCCGACCAGCCCAACATGCTGACTTTGCTGCGCCTGGGTACGCCCGCCCAGCAAGAGCGCTTCCTGCAGCCCCTGGTGCGTGCGGAACAGCGCGCCTGCTTCGCCATGACCGAACCGGCGCCGGGCGCGGGTTCCGATCCGTCGATGCTGCGCACCCGCGCCGAACGGCGCGGCCAGCGCTGGGTGCTGAATGGGCACAAGCAGTTCATCAGCGGCGGCGTGGGCGCGGACTTCGCGCTGGTGCTGGCGCAGACGGACGCGGGCGTCACGCTGTTCGTGGTGCCCGCCAACACCCCGGGCTATCGCGTCGTGCGCGATATCGGCATGGTCACGGTCTACCAGATCGGCGGCCATGCCGAGATCGAATTGGACGGCTGCGAAGTGGGCGACGACGCCGTGCTGGGCGAACCCGGCCGGGGCCTGGAATATGCCCAGTTGCGGCTCGAACCCGCACGCCTGTCGCATTGCATGCGCTACATCGGCCGTGCCGGCCGCGCGCTGGAAACCGCGCAGGCCTACGTCGCACGGCGTGAATCCTTCGGCGCGCGGCTGGCCGACCTGCAGCAGATCCAGGCCATGGTCGCCGACTCGCACATCGACCTGCACGCCAGCCGCCTGATGACGCTGGACTGCGCGCGGCGCATGGACGAAGGGCTGCCCGTGAAACAGCACAGCGCCATGACGAAGGTGTTCGTGTCCGAAGCCGTGAACCGAGTGGCCGACCGCGCCGTGCAGATGATGGGCGCGTCGGGGCTGTCGGACGATACACCCGTGGCCATGGTCTGGCAGGAAATGCGCCCTTTCCGCATCTACGACGGCGCCAACGAACTGCATCGCGCCACGCTGGCGCGCCGCCTGCTGGCGCGCGCCTGACCGCCTCTTGGAGACCCTGATGTCCATCCCCGAATTCCAGGCTTACCGCTTGCATGCCGGCCAAGCCGGCGAAGCGCCGCAAGGCCGCTTCGACACGCTGACGGCGGACCAGCTGTCCGCCGGCGACACGTTGATCAAGGTGGCCTACGCCGGCCTGAACTACAAGGACGCGCTGGCCCAGGCCGGACGCGGCAACGTCATCCGCGAGTATCCGCGCATCGGCGGCATCGACCTCTCCGGCACCGTCGTCCATTCCGCCGACCCGGCGCTTGCGCCCGGGCAAGAGGTCGTGGTGCATGGCTTTGGCATCGGCGTGGATTGCGACGGCGGCTACGCGGAGTACGCGCGCGTGCCGCACGATTGGGTGTTGCCCTTGCCGAACGGCATCAGCTTGCGCGACGCCGCCGTGCTGGGCGCGGCCGGCTACACCGCCGCCTTGTCGCTGCACTGGATGGAGCACTGCGGGTTGACGCCCGAACAAGGCGAAGTGCTGGTGACGGGCGCCACCGGCGGTGTGGCGGGCATTGCCATCGACATTCTCAGCCAGCGCGGCTACACGGTCTGCGCCATGTCCGGCAAGCCCGAAGCCGCCGATTATTTGCGGTCACTGGGCGCCGCGGACGTCATCGCGCCGCCCGACCTGTCCGGCCCGCTCAAGCCGCTGATGAGCGCACGCTGGGCCGGCGTCATCGACTCCGTCGGCGGCAAGCTGTTGGCCCACGCCTTGGCCTGCGTGCGGCCCGACGGCGTCGTCGCCGCCTTCGGCAACGCGGGCGGCGCGGAGCTGCCCGCCTCGGTCATCCCGTTCATCCTGCGCGGCGTCAAGCTGCTGGGCATCAACGCCAACAGCCCGATGCCGTTGCGCCGCGCGCTGTGGCAGAAGTTGGCCACCGACTACCGCCCGTTGCGCTTGGCGCTTGCCTCGCGCGTGATCGAACCCCGCGACTTGCCGCAGGCCTTGCCCGCGATGCTTGAACGCGGCAGCACCGGCCGCAGCGTCGTGCGCTTTTCCTAAGCGCATTCCTGATCGCGTTTCCCGACATCTCCATCGCACAGACCATGACCCAGCATTCCGATTCCTCGTTGACCCGCCTGTTCAACCCGCGCAGCATCGCCATCGTGGGCGCCTCCGCCACGCCCGGAAAAATCGGCGCCATGCCGGTCAGCCTGCTGCGCCAGCATGGTTACGACGGCCGCATCCTGCCCATCAACCCGCGCGCGGAATCCATCCAGGGCTTGCCCGCGGCGCCTGATCTAACCGCGCTGGACACCGAGGCCGATCTGGTCATCCTGGCGGTGCCGGCGGCGCACGCCGCGCAGGCGCTGGAGCGGGCGCGTCCGGGCCAGGTCGGTGGCGCGGTGGTGTTCACGTCGGGCTTCTCGGAAACCGGCGCATCCGGCGCCGCGATGCAGGAACAGTTGTGCGCCATCGCGCGCGAACGCGGCATCCGGCTGCTGGGCCCCAATTGCCTGGGCTTCATGAACATCCGGCGCAACATCTACGCCACGTTCTCGCCCGCCCCCGCCAACGGCACCGTCGCCCCGGGCGGCATCGGCATGGTGTCGCAAAGCGGCGCCTTCGGCGCCTATGCCTACTGCATGGCGCGCGACCGCGGCTTAGGGCTGTCGCACTGGATCAGCACCGGCAACGAGGCCGATATCGACGTGGCGGACTGCATCGAATGGCTGGCCCGCGATGACGACACGCGGGTCATCATGACGTATATGGAAGGCTGCCGCGACGGCGCCAAGCTGCGCCGCGCCCTGTCCGCCGCGCGCGAGGCCGGCAAGCCCGTCGTCGTCACCAAGATCGGCCGCACCCAGGCCGGCGCGCAAGCCGCCGCCTCGCACACCGCGGCGCTGGCGGGCGACGACGCCGTCTACGACGCGCTGTTTCGCCAATATGGCGCGGTGCGCGCCCGCACCATCGAAGAATTCTTCAACCTGGGCTACGCGCTGGACACCTGGAAGCGCTTGCCCCAAGGCAAACGCCTGGGCATCTTCACGATATCCGGCGGGGTCGGCGCCCTGATGGCGGACGACGCCGAAGACGCCGGCCTGTCGCTGCCCGAACCCGCCGCGGACGCCCAGGCCAGATTGCTGGAAAAGGTGCCGTTCGCCAGCGGCCGCAACCCGGTGGACGTCACCGGCCAGGTGGTGTCCGAACCCGGCCTGCTGCTGGCCACCGCCGAAGACATGCTGGCCGACGGCCGCTACGACGCGCTGGCAGTCTTCCTGGCCGCGGCGGGGTCGTCCGACGCCCTGTGGCCCACCTTTGAAACCTTCGCCCGCGAAATGCACGCCCGCCGGCCGGACGTGCCGTTGGCCATCAGCGCGCTGTTCCCGCCCGAGCGCCGCCGCGAACTCGAACGCCTGGGCACGCTGGTGTTCACGGATCCCAGCGCCGCGATCCGGACGATCGGCGCGGTGGCGGGCCTGGCGGGCCAGGCAGACGCCGACCCAGATCAAACCTTCCCCACCGCTTCCTCGACCGCCCCGAAGCTCGCGTCCTACAACGAAGTGCAGGCGATGGACGTGTTGCGCCAGGCCGGCCTGCCCGTGCCCGAGTGCACGCTGGCCGAAGACGCGAACAGCGCCGTGCGCGCTGCCACCCGCCTTGGCGGCCCGGTCGTGATGAAAGTGGTGTCGCCCGACATCCTGCACAAGAGCGACGTCGGCGGCGTGAAGCTGGGCCTGTCCGGCGAGGACGCCGTGCGTGGCGCCTACGCCGCCATCCTGGACAGCGTCCGTGCCCATCGCCCCGACGCGCGCATCGACGGCGTGCTGGTCGCCCCCATGGCGAAGAAGGGCGTGGAATGCATTGCCGGCGTGCACTGCGACCCCGTGTTCGGGCCCGTCGTCATGTTCGGGTTGGGCGGCGTATTCGTGGAAGTGCTGAAAGACGTCAGCTTCCGCCTGGCCCCCTTCGGCCGCCAGCAAGCGCTCTCGATGATCCGCGAAATCAAAGGCTATGCGCTACTGCAAGGCGCGCGCGGCACAAAGCCTTGCGATATCGACGCGCTGGCCGACGCGCTGGTCGCGCTGTCGCGCTTCGCCTATTCACGGCGCAACGACTTCAGCTCGGCAGAGATCAACCCGCTGCTGGCCTTGCCGGAAGGCGACGGTGCGCTGGCCCTGGACGCGGTGCTTATTCCCACCGTTTAGCGTGTTTGCCGGTGTTCGACGTGATCCACTGGCCCAGGCGTTCAATCAATGTACGCTCGGTGCCGGCGGCAGCTTGCGCCAGCAGCGCGGATTGCACCTGGGTCAATGCAGCCGGCAGCTCGGCCATCAACGCCCTCGCCACCGCCATGACATAGCGCGGATTGAAGCCCAGGCCCTTGGCCATTGCCTCAAGTTGCGCCGGCCCGATGCTGCCGGGCTTCATTTCCCCGCCGATCGAGAATGCGAAGTTCTTGGCCAGGCCCGGATACATCGCCGTGCACATCAAGTCGTAGAACGGCGCCAACCGGTAACGCCCGTCGCTGGACTGCAGCACCGACAAATTCTTGGCATGGCTATCGTTATTGCCCACGCAGAGATTGAAAACCACCCATTGCAGGAACCGCTTCAAATCCGCCCCGCCGACGCTCATGGCTTTCAGCAGCTTGCGACAGTCCGCCAGCGACGGTCCGCCGTCCGCCTCGTACTTCACATCGGACGGTGTGCCCGCCAATTGACACAAATCCAATTGATGCAAGCGCAACAGGCTGCCTTTGCCGTCGGGCAAACGGTCATAGCGCTTGATCAGGCACGCGCGCGTGTCGGGTTGATAGCGGGCTTCTGCCACACCCAGCCCTAGCTTGTCTGCCAACTGCATCACCAGGGTTTCATTCAACGCAGACGCCCACACGCCGTCCAGGCCCTGTATATCCGGCTTCAGGATGTGCGAGGACGGCGCCGCGCCTTCAGGCAGAGCGGGCGCGCCGTCCGGCGCCACCATCAACAGCAACTTGTCTTGCGCGCCTGCCAGCGATATGCGCGCGCCTTCGGCGTTCTCGGCCACCAGCGCCGGCACCGCTGCGTTGCGCAAACGCGCCGCCACCTCCTGCCATGTCGAAGGCCTGTAATGGGGAGGAGCCGGCCGTTCGCCTTGCGGCAGTATCGTCAGTCCGCTGGCGGTATCGCCCCCTACGCTGCGCAGCAAGCCGAATACCGTCGTCGCGTGGCAGCTGATCTGCAAAAACTTGCGGACATGCCCTTCGGGCAGCAGATTTTCGAAGAAGGCATGTACGGCATCACCCGCGTGATTCTCTCCGTTCAGCGGAATTGCTGGCGAGATGGCACGCGCGCCGCGCAAGTTCAACCACGCATCGTCGTAGACAAACCGCAACGGCCGCTCGTCGAACAAGCGGCCGACTTTGCGGTCCGCCTGATATAGGTCCAGGGCGTCGGCGACGGTCATGCCAGGCTCGCGGGCTTGGGCGCCACCTGCACTTCAAGACCCAGCAGATCCAGCATGTCCAGCACCTTCTGCAATTGCAGGGTCGGTTTGCCGTGCTCCAGATCCACCACGAAACGGTTGCCCGTGCCAGACAGGCCGGCCAGGTCGGTTTGCAGCAAACCTTGCGAACGCCGCACCGCCTTCACCAGTTCGCCCAATTCGACCGAAGAGTGGATCGCCATGGGCATCGCCGGAATGCCATCGGATGGGTCTTGCGGGGACATGGGATTCTCCTGAATTACCGTTCGGTAAGTTTATGCCGCTTTCGAGGTAAAAACCAAAAATAATTACCGATCGGGAAGTTTTTACTGGGTAGCGATTTAATTCTATAAAATATTCCCGATCGGTAATATTTCTATAATCCATGGGACCTATGCATTAAAAATTACCGATCGGGAATATTTTATTCGCGGCGCAAACAAAAAAGGCGCCCTCGCAGGCGCCTTTCTCTTCACTCCGCGTACCGCTTACTTCAGCAGCAGCGCGTTCAAGCGCTTCACAAACGCGGCCGGATCCGCGATCTGCGCGCCTTCGGCCAGCAAGGCCTGATCCAGCAGCAGACGCGCCCATTGGTCGAACTCGCCGTCGTCAGCCGCACGGATGCGCGCCAGCAGCGGGTGTTCCGGGTTGATTTCCAGCACCGGCTTCACGTTCGGGGCTTCCTGGCCGGCGGCCTTCAGCATGCGCAGCAGGTGCGGGCTGAGTTCGTTCTGGCCCACCACCACGCACGCCGGCGAATCCACCAGGCGCAAGGTCACGCGCACTTCCTTGACCTGGTCTTCCAGCGTCTTTTGCAGACGCTCGACCAAGGGCTTGAAGTCTTCGGCCACTTCGGCCTGATGCTTCTTTTCTTCTTCGTCGGCCAGTTCGGCCAGGTCCAGGCCGCCCTTGGCCACCGACACCAGCGACTTGCCGTCGAATTCGCGCAGGTAGGACAGCATCCACTCGTCCACGCGGTCCGACAGCAGCAGCACTTCGATGCCCTTCTTGCGGAAGATTTCCAGATGCGGGCTGTTGCTGGCCGCGGCGAACGTGTCCGCCGTCACGTAGTAGATCTTGTCCTGGCCTTCCTTCATGCGCGACACGTAGTCGGCGAACGACACCGTCTGCGCCTGATCGCCCGAATGCGTGGAGGCGAAACGCATCAGCTTGGCGATGCGCTCCAGGTTGCCCGAGTCTTCGCCCGCGCCTTCCTTCAGCACCTGGCCGAACTCTGACCAGAACGTGGCGTAGTCTTCCGGCTTGTTCTCGGCCAGGTCTTCCAGCAGCGACAGGATGCGCTTGGCCGAGCCTTCGCGGATGGCGCGCACGTCGCGGCTTTCCTGGAGGATTTCGCGCGACACGTTCAACGGCAGGTCGGCGGAATCGATCACGCCACGCACAAAGCGCAGGTACGACGGCAACAGCTGGTCGGCGTCGTCCATGATGAAGACGCGCTTCACGTACAGCTTCACGCCATGGCGGCCGTCGCGGTCCCACATGTCCATCGGGGCATGCTTGGGCACATACAGCAGTTGCGTGTATTCGCTGCGGCCTTCCACGCGGTTGTGCGTCCAGGCCAGCGGCGCGTCGTAGTCGTGCGACACCGTCTTGTAGAACTCGCGGTACTGCTCTTCCGTCACGTCCGACTTGCTGCGGGCCCACAGCGCGTTCGCCTGGTTCACCGTTTCCAGTTCGTCGGTCTTGACCTGTTCGCCCTTCTCCTGGTCCCAATCTTCCTTGGCCATGCGGATCGGCAAGGAGATGTGGTCGGAGTAGCGGCGCTGGATCTCGCGCAGCTTCCAGCCGTTCAGCAATTCGTCTTCGTCGGCGCGCAGGTGCAGCGTCACGTCCGTGCCGCGCGAGGCCTTCTCGGCGGCGGCAATCGTGAATTCGCCCTGGCCGTCCGATTCCCACTGGATCGCGTCCGTGGCGCCGGCGCGGCGGCTGACCACCGTGACCTTGTCCGCCACGATGAACGACGAATAAAAGCCCACGCCGAACTGGCCGATCAGCTGCGCGTCTTTCTGCTTGTCGCCCGTCAGTTGGGAAAAGAATTCCCGCGTGCCGGAACGCGCGATCGTGCCCAGGTTGGCCACGGCTTCGTCGCGCGACAGGCCGATCCCGTTGTCCGAGATCGTGATGGTGCGCGCGGCCTTGTCGTAGCTGACGGTGATGGCCAGCTCGCCATTGCCTTCCAGCAGCTCGGGCTGGTCGATGGCTTCAAATCGCAGCTTGTCGCAAGCGTCCGACGCGTTCGACACCAGCTCGCGCAGGAAGATTTCCTTGTTGCTGTACAGCGAATGGATCATCAGGTGCAGCAGCTGCTTCACCTCGGCCTGGAACCCCAGGGTTTCGGGCGTGGAAGACGTGGCGGTTTGGCTCATAGTTTTACGTGAAGGTCGAAAAAATTAGGGACGAATGGGAATCGCATTCCGGGGCGGCAACCGTGCGTGGCATCCCGGAAACCCTACTGTTGTGGGGGCTATCGGGAAGTTTTCAAGACGGGTCAGAACCACGACAGAAACCCCCGATACCGGACCTTTGCCTCCAGCACCTCGTCGCTGGCCGGCGCCACCAGCTTTCCGCCCCGGATCAGCTTGCGGATATCGTCCATCCTGATATCGAAGGTCTGTTGCGAGCGCAGCAGGAAATCCGCCGTTTCGCGATCCATGATCCGGTAAATGGGGCTGAAGACCAGTTGGCTGCTGCCCGTCTGATCAAGGTAGTAGCGCTGGTCGCCGTTCTGCCAGACCGAACCGAACTGGTGATAGACGTCGCCCAGCTTCTTCCATTCGCCGCCCGGCGCGTCCTTCAAGCGCTTGATCAGCGTCGAACGGGAAATCAGCCCACCGCCGCCCCGGGACGAACTCCAGGATTCCGCCCCCTTCAAAAACAGCACCTGCTTGCCGTCCCAGAACACGAAGGGCGACAACGCGGTAAACCCGCCAGAGGCGAAAGGGTCATCGCCGGCCCGCTCCATTCGCCGCTTTTGGCCGTTATAGAAATAGATGCCGTCGCGGCCGGCAAACAGCGCCTGGTTCACGTGCTGGCCGTCCTCGCTAAGCAGCCGGTACGGCGCGTGCGCCGCGTCAAAAGCGTGGGTACCCACGTACACCATGCCGTCGCGCGGGTCGTAGAGATACGGCTCGCGATCCAGGTCCCCCACCTTGAATGCACGGAGCCCCGGATCATCCGACAGGGGCAGCAACGACTCATGGAAATAGACTCGGCGCCCGTCACCAAAGAAGTCATCGCTTAGTAGCGCCCTGCCGTCACGAGACGCAGGCAGACGCCGCAACGTGTCCGGATTCGCCTGCGGGACTTCGCTGCCGCGGTAGAACACCTTTGCGCCATCGGTCGCCAGGTCACGGTCCAACAGCGCCCGGTACGGCTGCGCGCTGGCCGGCAACGCGGCAAAGGGGTACAGGTAGTTCTGCGGTTTCGCGCCGCGCCCCAGCCCGAAGAGGATCGTTTGCCAGACCTCTTCGACCGGGCTCAAGTCGGGGTTCACCACCGAGAACAGCGAGCAGTAATAGGTCATCGACCCATCACTGAAATAACTATTGCCCAGGTATTGCGTGGATGCCGGCGACATGCCCGGCAGTATCCGGTTGCCGCAATACACGTGACGGGCGTCCTTTGCCGCCTGGCGGCCGTCGTAGACCGGGGTGTCGAACTGCTGAAAACTTGCCGGATCCGCCTCATCTATCGGGTAATAGCCGTTGCTGGGCACGGCGGCGTAGACCACGCCCTGATAGCGCTTATAGATGCTGGCCCGATACGATTCGCCCTTATCGGCCGCGGCGTACGGATCGTCGTCCAAGACGAATATCAGCAGCGACATCGGCAAACCGGCGATGACCAAAGCCAAGACAATCCCGATCCATCTCGTACGTTTCTGCATTACGGTTTCTGCATCACAATCCGGCCCGGCGGGCGCCTGGCGGCATGAGGTTGGCGGCACAAATTCTAGCAAGCAGGCGTGCCCAGAGGCTCGCGCGGCCGCTTTCCCCGGCGGGCCCGGGCCTTCCCCGCTAAAATCC
>NZ_LZZS01000015.1 GCF_014170335.1 Achromobacter sp. UMC46 | reverse complement strand
CCCGTTGCCCGCGCCAGCACCCGAGATGTACATGGCGCCACCGCCCCCGCCGCTGCCTTGCCCGGGATAGGTGGAGGGCCCCGGACTCGACGTCCAGGCCGTGCCGTCGCCGCCTTCTGGGCTGGCACCGGTGCCCCCGGTTCCACCCGGAGCGGAAGGGTAAACGCTGGCTTGGCTGCCAGCGCCGCCATCGGCCCAGGCGCCGCCGGCCATCATCAGGCCCAAGGCCAGCCAGACCGACTTTCCAGACACCCCCGACGCCCGCGCCACGCTTTGCGCGGCAGATTTTCCCGAGGACTTGCCCCGCGCAGCCCCCACTTCGGCCACCGCCTGCCAGACACCTACCGCCTCGTTGAAGACCACGCGATAAATCTTGTTCATGCTTCTTCCTGCCCCGTCCGTCGATTGCACCGTCCACGGGGTAGTGACAACTCCCCTGCCGCTCGTCGACGAAAATGGATGGCGCCTTTGCCGCGGAAATCAAAGAAATATAAATTTTTGAAACAGAAAGGCCCATCACTGAAACTTGGTATTCCCGTGCAAGTTACGTGTCATCACGCTGGAGACGAAGCACTGCCGACGATGCAGCGTGGACGGGTACCTTCTGCAAGACCCACTCAACGTAGTGTCAGGTACAGTTCCAGTACCGCAATGTGGCGCAAGCCATGATGGCATTCCGCTCCCCGCGCGATGACGACCAAAACCTACCGGCACTACCTCTTCGGCATCATCCTCTCGATCGCTCTGGCGGGCTGGCTGGCCGTGCTCGGCATCATCGCGGTGACCACCCCGAACTTGGGCTGGGGCATCGTGGCGGTGATCACGGGGGCAATCTGGGTGGGCGGGCCGCTGGCGATCCTGCTTGCGATCACCTGGATTGCCTACATGGTGCGCGACCGGGGGCAGATGCCAGGACGCGTGCATGCGCTGCTTTTCGTGCCCACGTTGCTGGCGTTGCTGATCTACCCGGTCAGTGACTCCATCGAACGGGGCAAGTACGATTCGTTCAGCGCGGCCCATCCTCCCATTGCCGAAACGCACGTCAATCTGAGCGGCAAGGATCTGTGGATCGATACCCGGCCGTCCGCCAGCAGCTCCTCCGGCGCGGGCCCGAACATGCCGCTTGCGGCCACCAAACCCGAACGCTTCGCGGCCTTTATCCGCTATCCCAATCCCCAGACGGATCCCAACGCATTCCCGTACGACGACGCGCGCTTGAGCGACACCGTCACGCAGTACACCTATCGTGCCGCGTCCGGGGATGCGGGCGATTCGCTGCCGCTAAAGCGCCTTCCCTACCCGGATCTGAAGCCGCTCTATTCGGCGCTGGGAAAAAAAGAAGCGACGATGCTCCGGTATTTCTATTACCACTATCCCGACCACGTGGAAGTCGCGCCCGCGCTGCAACGCTTGGCCGGGATGACGGAGGAACAGCTCGACGGCAAGAAGCAGAAAGGGCTGGTGCTTTTCAAGACACAGAACCTAACGCCGAACGGCATCGTGCGGCTGGAGATCAATGGGCAGACACTGGATATCGGCGAACGCGCGCTTACCCCAGTCGTGCCGCTTCCCGCGTCGTGCCACGATTACCCATACCCGGCGGGGGGGGCGTTTGCTGACCTGACCCAACCGCTGACGCTACGCTGGCAAGCGCTCAACGCCCCGCAGACGTGGCAGACGGCCACGCTGCAGGTCTCCGCATTCCGTCAGCCTGGACGGGTGGACGGAGAATCGACGCTGATGCGCGTCCAGCTTTATTTCCTGCCGGACGGCACCGTCGAGGGCGAGCGTTTTGTAGAAGTTCGGCGCTCACGCGATCAGTTGGCCCTTCGTGCAACGGGCGTGCCGGCGCGCGCGGCCGCCTATGCCGGCTGCGGCGGCGCCTTCAGCGCGTTCAATCCGCAAACGGTGAAGCTGCTGACGAATTGAGCCACGCTGGCGCTCAAACCGTGTACCGTTGACAAAAATCATGATATTCACCGCATTGCATCGGATAGGCTTATGCGCAATATGAAGGGCAAGTCCTCGTCCACGAAGGATGGCTATTTGTTTTCTGATCAGATAGGTCACCTGCTGCGGCGTGTCTATCAGCGGCATACCGCGCTATTCCAGCAATACATCCCCGACTCCCAACTCACCGCCGCGCAGTTCGTCGTGCTGTGTTCGGTGCGGGACCATGGCGCGAGCTCGCTGGCGGATCTGGTCAAGGCAACGGTCATCGACCAGGCCACCGTGCGCGGCGTGGTCGACCGGTTGAAGCAGCGCGAACTGGTCCAGGTGGACCACGACCCGATCGACCGCCGCAAGGTCGTCATCAACCTGACGCCCATCGGGCAGGAGCTGGTGGCCCAGATGGAGCCGTTCGCCAAGCAGATCACCGAAAGCACGTACGGCAACCTGAATCCCGCCGAACGCCTGGCGCTGGATTTCCTGTTGACCAAAATGCTGAACGGCGACGAACAGGCATAAGGCCTGTCCGCCGCCGTCAGTCAACGAGTCAATTAATCCACCGGGCAGTCAGCCAGGCGATCAATCAAGCCCCGATCACTCCAGCGCGCGGTTGCGTGATTCCACGTCTACCGACCAGATGGCGACCGCACCTGCCACCAGCATGCTGGACAGCACGACCAGCGACAGCGTGAAGTGGCTGCTCATGATCGGCGCGATGATGGCCGGCGCGAAGAGCCCGCCGAAACGCGCCACGGCGCCCGCCATGCCCATGCCGCTTGCGCGCAGGTCGGTCGGGTACACCTCGGGCGTGAACGCGTACAAGGCGCCCCACGTGCCCAGCAACGAGAAGCTCATCAACAAGGTCGAGCCGATCACCACGGCGGGCGACGTGCCCAGGCTGTAGAGCATGCACCCCACGGCGCTCAGGATCAGGAAGCCGACCAGCGTGGGCTTGCGGCCCCAGCGTTCCACCCCATAGGCCGACAGGGCGAAACCGGGCAATTGCACCAGCGCCAGCAGCACCAGGAACTCCTGACCGCGCATGAAAGCGAAGCCTTCGGTGCTGAGCTTGACCGGCAGATAGACAAAGACACCGTAGTAGGCGATGGAGATCAGCGCCCATGCCAGGAGCAGCCCGATGCTGCGGCGGCGGTAGCTGGGCGAGAACAGCGCGAACATGGATTTGTGCACGGGCACTTCGGGCTGCAGGTGGGGCAGGTCGACGTCGCGGCGGTTGACCCGCGCCACGCGTTCCAGCACCTTGCGGGCCTGATCCGATTTGCCGTTCCGGTTCAGGTACATCGGCGACTCGGGGATATAGAAGCGCAGCACTACCCCGATCAGGGCGGGCAGCCCGGTCACGAAGAAGATCACGCGCCACGCGTCATCGCCCCAAGAGGCGGCCGCCAGCGCCAGCAGCGCCAGGAAAATGGTGCCCACGGCCCAGAACGATTCCAGCAGCACCAGCCAGCGGCCACGCCGGTCGCTGGGCAGGAATTCCGCCATCATCGTGTAGTCCACAGGCAGCGTGCCGCCCACGCCGATACCCGTCAGGAAGCGCAGGAACAGCAGCCACGTGAATTCCGGGGCGAAGGCCGAGGCCACGCCGGCGCAGGCGTCGATGACGACCGCGATCATCAGGACCGGGCGGCGTCCGATGCGGTCGGCCATCCGGCCGAAAACGAACGCGCCGATCAACATGCCGATGAAGAAGAACGTGCCGCTCTGCAACGCCTGCGGCACGGTGATGCCGAAGGTCTTGGCGATAGACGGCGCACTGAAACCGATCGACAGCACCTGCATGGCGTCCGCCATCCAGACCAGGCCGAATATCACGAAGAGCCGGTACTGGAACTTGCCGACGCCCGCCACCTGGATGGCTTTGTCCACTGAAACCAATGAAGCTGACATAGATGAAAAACCCCTTGTTGTGATCAACACAAACTGCCGCACGCGTTGTGGCCGCGCTTCCTTTAGTTCAGCTCCGCGTGCTCGCGCAGCTTGCTAATCGTGTTCGTCGGGTCGGGCCAGGCGTCTTTGCCTGGCGCGTGGCGTTCCCGCAAATAGCCGATCAAGTCCGCGATCTGCCTGTCGTCCAGCGCGTCCTTGAATCCCGGCATGTAGCCCAGCTCGTCGTTGGCGGGCGTCTGGATGCCGTTGAGGATCACCTGGATAAGGTTGTCGGGCGTTGCGGCATGCAGATTGGTGTTCGAGCTCAACAGGGGCTTCACGCCGAACAGCGTGGGGCCGCTACCGGCTTCGTGGCAGACCGCGCATGCGTTCTGATAGACGCGTTCGCCGTTCGCGCGGCGGCCCTGAAGGGACTGGATCGTGGCAGCGGCCGGCGCGGGCGCGGCTTGCGCGGCAGGAGCCGGCATGGGCTCAGCAGATTGGGCAGGCGTGACCACCGCACCGCCCGCCGCTTGCGGCAGGTCCAGCAAGTAAGTCGTGATGGCCTTCACGTCGCTGTCGGGCAATTCCGCCAGGCCATGGATCACCGGCGCCATCGGGCCTGCCGCAACGCCGTGGCGGGGCGAGTAGCCCGTGCGCAGGTACTGGAACAATTCGTCCCCGGTCCACGCGCGTGCGCCCGTGGCCAATTGGTTCAGCGCGGGCGCGGTCCAGCCTTCGGCCTCGCCGCCCGCCAGATAGCTCACACCCGTCTTCTCCGCGCCCAGGCGATTGCGGGGCGAGTGGCACGCCGCGCAATGGCCGGCGCCTTGCACCAGATAAGCACCACGCAGCCATTCCGCGCTGCGCGACGGATCCGGTGTGAACGGCTTGGCATCGTGGAACAACGCATTCCAGCCCGCCAGCAGCGGCCGGAAGTTGAAGGGGAACGCCAGCTGCGTCTTGAGCGGTTCGGCGCGCACGGCGGGTTGCGACATCAGATAGCCGTACAGCGCCTGCATGTCCGCGTCGCTCAACTTGGCGTAGGCCGTGTACGGGAACGCCGGGTACAGCTGCCGCCCATCCTGATGCACGCCTTGGCGCATGGCGCGCTCGAACGCGGTGTACGACCAGCGGCCGATGCCGGTGTCGTTGTGGGGCGTGATGTTGGTGGTGTAGAGGGTGCCGAATGGCGTGTCCAGCGCCAGCCCGCCCGCGTTGGCCTTGCCGCCGGGCGCGGTGTGGCAGGCGATGCAATCGCCAGCGGCCGCCACCAGGCGCCCGCGCTCGATTGCGCGCATGGAATACAGCGATACATCCGGACCAGCCGTCAGCGGCAGCGCGGGCTTCATCGGCCAGAGCGCAACGGCCATGCCTGCCACGCCCGCCATGCCGGCCGCCAGCCAACCCCACCCCCGCGCCAACGGATTGCGCGGCCGATCGCCACGACGGCCCGCCAGCGCCAGCCGCAGCTGCTCAGTATCAAACGGGGCTTGCCGCAGGCGGACACCGGTGGCGTCCTGGATGGCGTTGGCGATGGCGGCCGCGGCGGGCAGCGTCACGACGCCGTCCAGGCCCAACTGCCCTTGCGTCACTACGCCGTCGGCGGGAGCGTTGCGGGCCAGTCCCTTTTGCCCCTCGTGCTTGCTTAGCGCACCGCCGTGTTCATCGGCGGCCCTCGCCCCCGGGCTGGCCCAGTCATCGAACGCCGGCGGCCCCGCCAGCAGGCGACGCGCGTTGGCCAGCAACCACGGGGCCTGTTGCTCGATTTCAGGCAGGACGGGGGCACTCTGTGCCGGCTGCAACTGCCGACTGTCGTGCCCCGCCACCACCCGCGTCACATCGACACGGCCCGTCTGAGGCTGCACGGCGACTTCGGCCACCCAGGCGCTCCACACCATGCGGGCAGCGCCGGTCTCGTCCACGCACTGCACTTGGGCGGCGGCGAACCCGGTGCCCCGCAACGTGCCGGCGCCCGGCACGTCCTCATCGTCCGCAGCGGGCAGATCCGCCCGTGCCACCACCTGCCGTGCCAGTTCCAACCCCTGCCCTTCAGGCATGTGCCGCAACCGCCACGCCACCGGATCGTCACCATGGGCCAAGGCCTGTTCGTGCCACAGGCTTTCCTCGGCAAACACCTGCGCCGCATTCAACTCGTGCACGCTGGCGCGCAGCGGGCGGGACGGCCGCTTGCTTGCGTGTACCGTCACGTCGCTCTGCACCGTCGCTTGCGCGGATGCACGGGCGTGCGCGGGCTGGCTCAACAACCGCGCCAGGCTCGGACGCATCGCCCAGGGCGCGTCCGACCACAACGCCGTGGACGGCGCATGGCCGCTGTCGGCGCCAGGCTCCTGCGCGGCGACGCCCAAGGCGGAGTCCGGTGAAACCGCCGATTGCGGCACGTGTAATACCACTTCGTCCGCGGCCCCGCCGTGGCAGGTCACACACACCGGCCGGCCCGCCGCCTGCGAAAGCAACGCCGCGTCGGCGGCGGCATCCAGCAAGTCCAGCGGATGCGGCGCGTCGTGGCCGCTTGCGGCCGTGTCGCCGGCATCCACGACCGTCAGCCGTATCGCCGCCTCGGGTTGCAGCAGCAACGCGGACAACTCGCGCCGCAGTTGTTGTTGAACCTCTTGCGTGCAGGCCGGCAGCCACACGCCGGTATGCCCGTTCACGCTCCATGCCGTGACCCGCGTGCCCGCGGTGGATTCACCCGACGGCAGCCGCAAGCCGTAGCGAAGTTGATCAGCCCCGGACGCAGACACGCGTGGCGCCTCGGTCGAATCCAACGCTTGCCAGACCGGTGCCAGCTCCACTGCCGCCTGCCGGGCGTACAGCGGCGTCACCGCCACGACGCCCGCGAAGTGCTCACGCTGCAGTGCCGCCACCACGCCGGCCAGTGTGCGGACGTCGGCCAGCCGTACGCCAAGCAGGCGGCTTCCGCAATATCGCGTACCGTCCCACGCCAGTTCGGGCGGACGCAGCGCAACGCCGTGCAACAGGTCATTGGGCAAGGCAGGCGGCAGGCCTGCGTTGTCTGGCGGGACCGCGAGAGTATTCGGGCTCATCGCGAGGAATCATCCGCGATAGCTGCCGCGCGCAACTGCACGGCCCGCAACGCCGCCTGCATGATTTCCACATGCGTGCCGCATCGGCACAGGTTGTGGTGCAGTTCACTACGCAAGACCTGTTCAGTGGGGCAGGGATTGCGGCGCAACAGGGCTTCCACCGTCATGATCATGCCGTTCAGGCAATAGCCGCATTGCGCCGCCTGGCAGTCGATGAAGGCTTGCTGGGTTGTCCCGGGCTGCTCCCGCGTGCCCAGGCCTTCCAGCGTGGTCACGGCCCGCCCTTGGGCCGCCCGGACCGGGATCACGCAAGAGCGCGCCGCCACGCCGTCGATCAGTACCGTGCAGGCGCCGCATTCGCCCAGGCCACAGCCGTATTTGGGACCGTTGAGCTCCAGGTCGTTGCGCAGCACGTGCAGCAGCGCCGTGTCGGGCGCCGCCGGCACGTCGTGCGCGCATCCATTGACGGTCAAACGGACCGGAGGCGGGGCGCTATTTGGATTGGCAGAGGATCCCATGGGCGTGGCACGTGGCTGCAGTGAGAAAGGGTGAAAGGTTGCCGCTACGCGGGCCGGGGAGCAAGCCCCTTCTTTTCTCGGGGCCCGCGTCCGCCCGGCGCAGCGGAAAACATCACGCCGCCGCCCGCGACTTGGGGTCGACCAGCGGCTCGCTGAACACGTCGTAGCCGAAGCACCACGACGGGTCTTCATTGGTGCGCAGCCAGGTGTTGTCGTGCGAGATGCGCTGCACCTTGCCGGCGCGCTCGGCGCGGTTGGCTTCATACAGCGCGAACGCCAGTTCGTGGTTGTTCACGCCCACTTCCTTAAAGCACCGCGCCAGCATCGCGCCGTCTTCAATGGCCATGGCCGCGCCTTGCGCCATGTGCGGTTTCATCGGATGGCAGGCGTCGCCCAGCAGCACCAGGCGGCCACGGCTCCACAGCGGCAGCGGATCGCGCTCCAGCAGCGACCATTTGGTCACTTCCACCGTGGCGTCGATCAGCGCCTGCACCGTGGGATGCCAGCCGCTGAAGGCCTCGCGCATTTCGTCCTTGCTGCTGGGCAGCCAGCGGTCGTTCAAGTCCCAGTGCTCCACCGGCACGCCGGTGACGTAGTAAAGCTCGTCAGCCTTGCCGGTCACGAAGTAGGTCATCATGTGGCGGTCGTCGCTCCACCATTTCACGCAGGCATCGAAGGGCAGCATCCCGCCCTTGACTGGCGGCGTCGGGAACACCGCGCGGTGTGCCAGATAGCCCGCGTACTTGGGCAGTTCCGGCCCCAGCAACTCTTCGCGAATCCGGGAGTTCACGCCGTCGGCACCGATCACGATGTCGGCCTCTTCCGACGTGCCGTCGTCAAAGTGCATCACGACGACATCGCCCCGGTCCTCTACTTTGCTCAACGACTTGCCGTAGGCGACGGCGCTTTTCGGCAAGGCATCGATCAGCAAGGCGTGGAAGTCGCCGCGATGCACCGTGAGGTATGACGCGCCGTACTGCTTGACGGCGTAATCGCCCAGCGGAATCTGCGCCAGGATGTCGCCCGTTTCCCAATGGCGGCTGTACCAATAGTCCGGATGGGAGCCTTGAGTGTTCAACGCGTCTTCGACGCCGATCCGGCGCAGGATCTTCATGACGTTGGGCCCCACATGGATACCGGCCCCTAGCCGCGAAAAGCCCGGCGCCTGCTCGTAGACGCGGACATTCAAGCCTTCTTTGAGCAACAGCGCCGCAGTGGCGGCGCCGCCAAGACCGGCGCCGACGATGGCGATACGGGGGGATGTGGACACGGGGCTTCTCCTTGCTGGATGGTGAATGACTGGATAAGTGAATGCTTGAACACGGTGCGGGCCATGCTGGCAGCACCGCTTTTACATGGCCAGGGATTTTGAAAAACTATGAAGTACACACTTCATTTTCAGAAATCAGAATTTTCAATCCGCGCGTAAACCCGAAGACAGATCACCAAATTAATGCCTATTTTTCACCGAATTAGGTGAAAACCACTACGAATACCAGGGTGGCTATCTGTCTCGCTCTTTGCAAGAATAGAGCGTATACGCTTCTTTTGAATTTATCGGAAACCCTAGGCCCACCCCTCAAAGGCACCCCATGACGAAGAATTTTCGAATCGGCCAGATCGTCCCCAGTTCCAACACAACCATGGAAACCGAAGTCCCTGCGATGCTGACGGCGCATTCGTCGCTTCGGCCCGACGACCGCTTCACCTTCCACTCCAGCCGGATGCGCATGAAGAAGGTGCAAAAGGAAGAGTTGGCGGCCATGGATGCCGAAAGCGACCGCTGCGCGCTGGAACTCAGCGACGCGCGGGTCGACGTGCTGGGCTACGCCTGCCTGGTGGCCATCATGGCCATGGGCCGCGGCTACCACCGCGTCTCGCAGAAGCGCCTGTCCGAACGCACGGCCGAGAACGGGGCGTCCGCGCCCGTCATCACCAGCGCCGGGGCGCTCGTCGACGCGCTGCACGTCATGGGCGCGAAGAAGATCGCGCTGGTGGCGCCCTACATGGTGCCGCTGACTGAACTGGTCATGGACTACATCTCGGCCGAAGGCTTCGAGATCGTGGATTGGCGCGCGCTGGAAATCCCCGACAACCTTGAGGTGGGCCGCCACGACCCCGCGCGCCTGCCCGGCATCGTCGCCGGCATGAATGTGGCCGACGCCGATGTGATCGTGCTGTCCGCCTGCGTGCAGATGCCGTCGCTACCGGCCGTGTCGCAGGTCGAAGCCGAAACGGGCAAGCCCGTGCTGACCGCCTCCATCGCCACCACCTACGCGATCCTGAAAGAGCTGGGCCTGGACCCGGTGGTGCCCGGCGCAGGCGCCCTGCTCTCAGGCGCATACCCCTATTCCAGGAACCCGCAATGAACCCCGCAACCAGCACCTTCCTGTACGGTGGCCACGTCCACGCCAACGGCATCCGTCAGCACTATCTGCGCTATGGCGGCAACGCGGGCAAGCGCGCCGAACGCCTTGCGGTCATCATCATCCCTGGCATCACCAGCCCCGCCGTGACGTGGGGCTTCGTGGCCGAACACCTGGGCCGCCAGTTCGACACCTATGTGCTGGACGTGCGCGGACGCGGGCTGTCGGCGTCCGGCCCGGACCTGGACTACGGACTGGACGCGCAAGCCGCCGACGTGACCGCCTTCGCTCTGGCACTGGGCCTGGAGCACTATGCGCTGGCCGGTCATTCCATGGGCGGCCGCATCGCGGTCCGCGCCGCCGGCAAGAAGCCGCAGGGCCTGGCGCGCCTGGTCATCATCGACCCGCCGGTGTCCGGCCCCGGCCGCCGCGCCTATCCCGCCAACCTGGCGTGGTACGTGGATTCCATCCGCCAGGCCACGCGCGGCATGACTGCCGAAGACATGCGCGCGTTCTGCCCGACCTGGACCGACGCGCAGCGCCAGTTGCGCGCCCAGTGGCTGCATACCTGCCATGAACCCGCCATCGTCCAGAGTTTCGAGGATTTCGGCCGCGACGACATCCACGCCGACCTGCCCCGCATCGACGTGCCCCTGCTGCTGATGACAGCGGAAAAAGGCGGTGTCGTGGGCGACGACGACGTGGCCGAATGGCAACGCCTTGCGCCCCAGACGCAGCACCTGCGGGTGTCCGGCGCCGGCCACATGATTCCCTGGGACAACGAGGCCGGGTTCTACGCCGCCTTCGGTGACTTCCTGGGCCACCCGGTGGACTGAACCGCCACCGCCCATCCCCCCATACCGCCGCCCTCAAGGAACCGCCATGTCCGTCAGCGATATCGACCTGATCCACGCCTGGAAGCAGGTGCTTGCGCTCTCCCGGCTGGAAGCCGGCCAGATTGTCACCGTGCTTACCGGCGCCGACACGCATCCGCAAACCCTGCGCTGCGCCATCGCCGCCGCCACCGACATGGGCGCCCGCGTCAACCGGTTGGACCTGCCGCCCGTCAACGCCGACAAGTCCATCAGCCGCGACGCCCTGGCCTATCTGGGCACTACGCCCTTGACCGGCAACCCCGCCGCCATCGCGGCGCTGACGGCCAGCGACCTGGTGCTGGACCTGATGACGCTGCTGTTCTCGCCGGAACAGCACGAGATCCTGAAGACCGGCACCAAGATCCTGCTGGCGATCGAGCCGCCCGAAGTGCTATGCCGACTGGTGCCCTCCGAAGCAGACCGCATCCGTGTGCAGGCCGCCGCACGCCGTATCCAGGCCTCGCGCCAGATGCGCATCACGTCCGCGGCCGGCACCGACTTGCGTTGCCAATTGGGGGACTTTCCAGCGATCTCCGAATACGGCTTTGTGGACGAGCCCGGCCGCTGGGACCACTGGCCCAGCGGCTTCGTGCTGACTTGGCCCAATGAAGGCCAAAGCGAAGGACGCGTCGTGCTGGACCGCGGCGACATCCTCTTGCCCATGAAAGACTACGTGACCGAGCCGATCGAACTTGTCATCGAAAAAGGCTACGTCACCCGCATCAACGGCGGATTGCAGGCCGACATCCTCAAGGAATACATGGCCGCTTACGAAGACCCGGAGGCCTACGCCGTATCGCATATCGGCTGGGGCCTGCAACCGCGCGCCCAATGGTCGATGCTGGCCCACTACAACAAGGAAGCCCACATCGGCATGGACGCGCGCGCCTTCGAAGGCAACTTCCTGTGGTCCATGGGCCCCAACAATGAAGCCGGCGGCAGCCGCACCACCGCCTGCCACATCGACATCCCGATGCGCCATTGCAGCGTCGCGCTGGACGACCACCCGGTCGTGATCAACGGCGTCGTGCAGGACGAACCGGGATTGGCCCGAGCCGCCCGCCGCAAGGAAAACAAATGACCCCCTCTGCCCAGACCATTCCCGCCCAAGGCGCCGCCGGCGACATCTCCGCGTATTCGCGGCAAGGCTTCGGCAACCCGTTGCCGTTGAAGGCCCCGTTCGGGCTGCTTATCGTCGACTTCGTCAACGGCTTTGCCGACCCCGCCGTGCTGGGCGGCGGCAACATCCCCGAGGCCATCGCGCAAACGTGTCATCTGCTGGCCCACGCCCGCGCGCGCGGCTGGCCGGTCGCGCATAGCCGCATCGTGTTCTCGGACGACGACGCCGACAGCAACATCTTCTGTCTGAAAGTGCCCGCCATGCTGGCCCTGAAGGAACACAGCCACAACAGCGCCATCGTTCCCGAGCTGGCGCCCGCCGCGGGCGAGTACGTGGTGCGCAAGAGCACCCCGTCCGCCTTCTTCGGCACCATGCTGGCGCCGTGGCTGGCACAGCGCGGCGTGCAGACCCTGCTGGTCGCCGGTTGCGTCACCAGCGGCTGCGTGCGGGCCAGCGTGGTGGACGCCATGCAGGCGGGCTTTCGGCCGCTGGTCGTAGCCGACTGTTGCGGCGACCGCGCCCTGGGTCCGCACGATGCCAACCTGTTCGACATGGCGCAAAAGTACGCCGCCGTCATGCCCCTGGACCAGGCGATCTTCGAGACCGGCACCTTGACGCAAACCCCACTGCCTGGCGCCAGGTAACGGCGGCATAATCACTTTCCCGGCCCGGACGCCCTCTGCCCCATGAACCTGCCTCAGCCTCAAGCACTGGTCAGCACGCTGCTTTCGCACCCCGACGCCTTGCTGATCGTGCGCGAGCCCTCGGCCCCGCCCCGGCCGGCGCCGGGGCAGCCGGGCACCGCGTCAGACTATGTGCAGGCGACGCCGGAGATATTCATCGCGGTGCTGAGCGGCGGCGACCTTCCCGCCGACGGCGCCGAGCCCGGCTGGCGCGTGCTGGCCTTCAACGGCCACGTGGACCTGGGCACTGGCATCAAAACGTCCCTGGCCCAGATCGTCGCCGAAGAACTGGATATCCCGATGTCGCGCCTGGACATGATTCTGGGCCACACCAACGCCGCCCCCAACCAGGGGCCCACCATCGCCAGCGCCAGCATCCAGATATCGGCGGTACCCTTGCGCCGCGCTGCCGCCCAGGTACGCGAGCATCTGCTGGCCATCGCGGCGGCGCAATGGAACCTGCCGCGCGATGCGTTGCGGGTCCGTGACGGCATGATTCAACCGATCGACGACCGCGACGCGCGCCGATTGCACTACGGACAATTGGCGCGCGGCCAGCACACGCGGCTGATGCTGCTTGCCCCCGACCAGCCGGTACGCCTGAAACCCGCGGAAGACTACCGGATCGTGGGGCAAGGCGTCGCCCGCGTGGACATCCCGGCCAAGGCCACCGGCGAACTCAGCTTCGTGCACGACGTACGCGTGCCGGGCATGCGCCACGGGCGCGTCGTCCGCCCGCCCCACCCGGGACGCGACGCCGGCGACTTCATCGGCCATTGCCTGATCGACGTGGACCGCGAATCCGTCGCGTACCTGCCCGGCAACGTACAGGTCGTGACGCAGGGCGACTTCATCGGCGTCGTAGCGGATCGTGAAGAACAGGCCATCGCCGCGATGCGGGCGCTGAAAGTCCGCTGGAAGCCCATTCCGCCCGCGCCCCGCCTGGACAACCTTGCCGACGCCATCCGCGCCCAACCCGCGCGCGGCCGGCCGCTGATTGAAGACGGCGACGTCGACACGGCATGCGCCGACGCCGCCACGCATCTGCGCCGAAGCTACGTCTGGCCATACCAGATGCATGCCTCCATCGGCCCCTCGTGCGCCGTCGCCGACTACCGCGATGGCCGCCTGACGGTCTGGACGGGGTCGCAGAACCCGCACATGCTGCGCACCGACCTGGACCGCCTGCTGAAACTGGGCGAAGGCCAGATAGACCTTGTCCGGCTGGAGGCCGCGGGTTGCTACGGCCGCAACTGCGCCGACGACGTCTGCGCCGACGCGGCATTGCTGTCCATCGCGGTCGGCGCGCCGGTCCGCGTGCAGCTCACCCGCGAACAGGAACACCAATGGGAACCCAAGGGCACGGGGCAATTGATGGACGTGGGCGCCGCGATCAACGCCAGCGGCGACCTGCTGGCCTACGACTTCGCCGTGCGCTACCCGTCCAACGACGCGCCCATCCTGGCGTTATTGCTGACCGGCGCGATTTCCGCCGAGCCGCGCACGCTGGAAATGGGCGACCGCACCGCGGCGCCGCCCTACCGCTACCGAAACCGGCGCGTCGTCTGCCACGACATGGCGCCGCTGGTGCGCGCGTCCTGGCTGCGCGGCGTGTCGGCACTGCCCAATTCCTTCGCGCATGAATGCATGATCGATGAGCTGGCCCACGCGGCCGGCGCCGATCCTGTCGCATACCGGGTTCGCCATCTGGACGACCAACGCGCCATCGCGCTGATCGAAGCCACGGCCGAACGCGCACAATGGCGCCCGTTGACGCCAGGCAGCCGCGGCACGCCCGGCGCCGACGGCCAATTGCGCGGCCGGGGCGTCGCGTACGCCCGCTACGTGCACAGCAAGTTCCCCGGGTTCGGCGCCGCATGGGCCGCCTGGGTCATCGACCTGCGCGTCGACCCGGCCACCGGCCGCATCCACGTCGAACGTATCGTCGTCGGCCAAGACACCGGCATGGTCGTGAACCCGGACGGCGTGCGCCACCAGATCCACGGCAACGTCAACCAGACGCTAAGCCGCAGCCTGTTGGAAAAAGTCGATTTCGACGCAGCGGGCGTGGCCAGCCGCGAATGGGGCGGCTACCCCATCATCGGCTTCAAGGACTTGCCCCCCATCGACGTGCTGCTGATGCCGCGGCAGGACGAACCGCCCATGGGCGCGGGCGAGTCCGCCTCGGTGCCCGGCCCCGCCGCCATCGCCAACGCGGTTTTCGACGCCACGGGGCGGCGCTTCTTTGAGGCGCCCTTCACGCCCGACGCAGTGCGCGCCGTGCTGGCCGAGCCGGCTCAGACGCTATCCAGCTGAGACCGGTCCACCTGCGCCGCCGCCGACTGCGCAGCCCGCATTTCCTCAAGAAAGATAGGCGCGCACAGGCCGGCGATGACCGCCGCCAGATCCTGATCCGCCTCGTCATAGGCGTGACGGCCGGCCAGCAGGTTCAGCGAACCGATCACCCGGCCTTCGTGACGCACGGGGATATTCAATGCCGATTGCAGGCCTCGGCCGATCAGCATGGGCGCCTCGGAAAACACCGAGCGCACATCGTCTTCGTTGCTGGCGACATACAAACGCCCTTGCTCCAGCACATGGCGCGACCAGGGGCCACTTCCCGTCGCCTTGAAGCCGCCCAGCGGGCTGATGCTTTCGTCAGAGGTGTGCAGGCGCTTCATCAGACGATGTTCCTCCAGATACAGCAGCGCGGTGAAGAGCCGGTGTCCGAAGGCCGCTTCCAGCAACCCGGACACCACGTCCCACTGCTTCTGGCGGCCGCTTGCCAGCCCCAAGGCGCGCGCATACCCGGCCCAAGGCGAAAACACGGATGCCGCCGTCATGCGTTGATCTCCTCAAGCACCACGCCACGCGTGTTCTTGCCGAAGAACAGGATGCCAAGGCCGCCGACCAGCAGAATCGCCGTCATCATCGCGAACACCCCCGCAAAACCCAGCACCGGATACGCCACGCCGACGATGGTCGGAGAAGCGATCGAGCCGATCCGTGCGAAGGCGGACGCCGCGCCCATGCCGGTCGCCCGGATCGACGTGGGATAGATCTCGGCTGTGTAGGTGTACTGGCCCGCGATCACGCCATTCATGCCGAAGGACAGCAGCATGCTCAGCATGATGATCTGATGTTCGCCGCTGGCCAACGCCAGGCCCAGCGCCGACAGGCACGACAGCAGCATGTAGATCAGGATCGTGTACTTGCGGCCGATCTTGTCGTTGAAATACGCGGCCGAGAAGTAGCCTGGGATCTGCGACAGGTAGATCAGGATGGTGTACGAGAAGCTCTTGGTGATGGTGAACCCGCGTTCGACCAGCAGACTGGGAATCCACACCAGGAAGGCGTAGTAGCAGAACAGCACGGTGATCCAGAACACCCAGACCAGCATCGTCGTGCCCAGATAGGTCTTCGAGAACAGCGACGCCAGCTTGGCCATCGCGCTCTGCGGGACAGCGGCGGCGGAACCGGCCTTGCGGGTGGAGATCGGCGTGGGCAACGGACGGCCCAGCTTCTGCTGCACTTCAGCTTCGATCGCAGAGCAGATGCGGTCGGCTTCGACGGTCTGCCCCGTATGCTCAAGCCACCGGGGAGACTCGAACAGCGACTTGCGCCACCACAGCAAGAACACGACAGGCACCGACGCGATAATCATGATCCAGCGCCAGCCGTCGTCGCTCAGCGGCACGATGAAATAGCCCAACAAGGCCGACATCACGAAGCCGAACGAGAAGAAGCCGGCCAGCGCGCCCGTAAAGCGGCCACGGTACTTGCTGCTGACGAACTCCGCCAGATACGGCGCGATGATGGCGCCTTCCGCCCCCATGCCGATGCCCGCGATCATGCGCAGAATGTAGAACTCGTGATAGTTCCGGGCGAAGGCGTTGATGAAGGTCGCCACGCAGAACAGCAGCAGCGCCCACATCATGATCTTCTTGCGGCCGTAGCGGTCGCCCAGAATCCCCGAGAACAGCGCACCGACCAGAAAGCCCACGTAGGTGCTGCTGGCGATCCAGCCGATCTGCCCGGTGGACAGGCCCCACTGCACGCGCAACGAGGGGATGATGAACGCGATGATGCCAGCGTCCAGCGCTTCAAAGGCAAGCCCCAGGCCGCCGATCATCAGCAGCCGGAAATGGAAGCTTGAGAATGGCAGCCGCTCCAGGCGGTCTGATACGGAATACATGGTGGAGAGTTCCGGAGAAAGGGGAAGAAACGAACGTCAGCAGGCGTTCTTGTGCAGCAGGCCGCGATTCATGATCAGCTTGATCGAATCGGGTCGGGTCAATAGCGCGATGTCGTCCAGCGGATTGCCGTCAATCAGCAGCAGGTCGGCATAAGCGCCTTCGCAGACCTCGCCCAGCAAGCCTTCCTGGTTCAGGATCTCGGCGCCGGTCAGCGTCGCTTGCTGGATGACCTTGGCATTGCCCAGCACGCGGGCCCGCAGCACCAGTTCGTCGGCCTGCATGTAGTGGGTTTCGCCCAGCAGGTCGCTGCCGTAGCCCATCTTCACGCCAACCTCGTCCAGGATCTCAAGCGCCTTCAGTCCGTGCGTGCGCACCGTGGCGATTTTCTTGACGGAGTCCGACGGCAAGCCATAGCGCTCGCCGTCATTGGCCAGGCCTTCATAGGTGATCAGCGTGGGCACCATGTAGGCGCCGTGCTCCTTCATGACAAGCGCCGCCTCGCGGTCGACCAGGTTGCCGTGCTCGATGGTGCGCACGCCGCAGCGCACGGCGCGCGAGATCGCCCGCGGCGTGTAGGCATGCGCCATCACGTAAGTATTGGCATTGTTGGCCTCTTCCACGATGGCGATCAGTTCCGCCTCGGAGAAGCCCAGGTTCTGGATCGGATCATTGGGCGAAGCCACGCCGCCCGACGCCATGACCTTGATCTGCGTTGCGCCCTTCAGGATTTCTTCGCGCACCGCCAGGCGGCAGTTGTCCACGCCATCCACCACCCGGCCGATATTGCCGACCTTGACCGAGCACGGGCAAGGATCCAGCTCGTCATTGCGTTGACGGAAATCGCCGTGCCCGCCGGTCTGCGACAACGCCTTGCCCGAGCAGAACAGGCGCGGCCCGTCGATCACCCCGTCCAGCACCGCCTGCGCCAGCGCCCAATCCGCCCCGCCGGCATCCCGCACCGACGTGAAGCCCCGGTCCAGCATGCCCTGCATGATCGGCAGGGCGCGCAGCAGCGCCAGCGCGTTCGGCAAGGCCGCCACGCGGCCCAGATTGAACGACGAGGCCACCACATGCACGTGGCAATCGATCATGCCGGGCATCAAAGTCATGCCCTTGGCATCGATCACCTGCGCATCGGGCAACGCCAGATCGTCGGCGCTGATGCGGGAGACGATCCCGTCCTCGATCAGCACATTCGCCGCGGCCTCAAGCGCCAACGATCGGGTATTCAAAATCTTGCAATTCTTGACAACAACCGGCTTCATAAATAAATCACGCTATCCGTTCGACATGCAGGAAATTCAGCATGGCCAACTCTACCGGTACAATCCAAACGTCCGATACCGGGTCTCCCCTTAGGTATCCGACACAAATTCGAACAGCCTTATGAGCATTACTCATACCCCCCTATGAGACGTCGCTGCCCCACCCTTTCCGAGTTGAATGCGTTTACTGCGGCGGCCCGTCATTTGTCGTTTTCAAAGGCGGGCAAAGAGCTGTTCGTCACGCAAAGCGCCATCAGCCGGCACATCGCGACGCTGGAAAGCTACCTGGGGCACGCGCTGTTCATCCGCGCCACCAACGGCCTGCAACTGACCCGCATGGGCGCCACCTACCTGAGCCTGATCCGGCCGGCGTTGCACACGCTGGAAAGCGCCACGTCGCAGGTCATGGCCACGCAGCAGTCCGCCAAGTCGCTGAACGTATCGGCCGCCCCCACCTTCGCGGCGCAATGGCTGTTCCCGCGCTTGAAGACGTTCCGAGACGTCAACCCGGACATCTCCATCAACTTCGTCCGTTACAGCGTGGCCGATTACAAAAGCACCGAACTGGATTTCGATGCGTCGATCCAATATGGATACGGCGATTGGCACGACGGGAATGCCATGTATTTGACTGGCCGGGAAACCCGGCTGGTCTGCTCACCGGAATATCTGGAACAGCATCCGATAAGCAGCCTGGAAGACATCAAGCGATGCACGCTGCTGCAGCACATTGAGATTCCGCTGTCGTGGGAATACTGGTTTTCCACGTATATCGGCGATTATGACCGCGCGCGGTTCGGGCCGGGGTTCAATCTTTTTTCGATGATTATCCAGGCTGCTTCGTCAGGGTTCGGCGTCGCGTTGATGCCGCACTGCCTGATCGAAAAAGAGCTGGCGACCCGGCAACTGGTCGATGTCTTCGACCGCACGTTCGAAAGTCCGCTTGGCTACTACCTGTGCGCGCCCAATTGGCGCAGCAATATGGAAAGCTATGACCGGCTGAGCCAATGGTTGTCGCACGAGTGCTTTCATGAGGGAAAAACCGGTATGGAAGACAGGAAACCAGAGGCCGGCAAGCGTGCCGATTCCGATTGCCCTTATTGCGACGCAAATTCCGCTTAGTGGATTTAACGGGAATTCCCTGATATTCCCGCCTCGGCCCGATAGCTACCATTCCGCGCACATCCGCCTACCGGCGGACGAATACCATGCGCATTCTGCGCGGAGACACCATGAAAGCACTCAAACATGTTGCGGCAGGCACCGCCTTATTCCTCTCGTCCTGGGCCGCTGCCAACGCCGGCGTGACTTTCGACAGCGTGAAGAACAAGGGCTTCGTCCAGTGCGGCGTCTCCACGGGTGTGGCGGGCTTCTCCGTGAACGACAGCAAGGGCGGATGGATTGGCCTGGACGTCGACCTGTGCCGCGCGCTTGCCATCACCATGTTCGGCGACGCCTCCAAAGCGAAGATCATGGCGGTCAGCGCCGTGCAGCGCTTCACCGCGTTGCAGTCGGGTGAAGTGGACGTCCTGCCGCGCAACACGACCCTGTCCCTGACGCGCGACACGACCCTGGGCCTGATCGGCGTCGGCGTGAACTACTACGACAGCCAGGGCATCATGGTGAACAAGTCCCTGAACGTGAAGAGCGCCAAGGAGCTGGATGGCGCGACCGTGTGCGTGCAGCCCGGCACCACCACCGAACTGAACCTGTCCGACTGGTTCCGCTCGCAGAACATCGTCTTCAAGCCGGTGGTCGTGGAACGCCTGGACGAGATCATCCGCGCCTTCGCCGTGGGGCGCTGCGACGCGTTCACCGGCGACAAGTCGCAACTGGCCGCGGCCCGCACCAATCTTGAGAACCCGGAAAAGTACGACATCCTGCCCGAGAACTTCTCGAAGGAACCGCTGGGCCCGATGGTTCGCCAGGGTGACGAGCAATGGTTCAACGTGGTCCGCTGGACGATGTTCGCCATGCTCGAAGCCGAGGAATACGGCATCACGTCGAAGAACGTGGACGAGATGCTGAAAAGCACCAACCCCAACGTGCAACGCCTGCTGGGCGTGACCCCGGGCATGGGCAAGAACCTGGGCGTGGACGACAAGTGGGCGTTCAACATCATCAAGCACATCGGCAACTACGGCGAGAGCTTTGAAAAGAACCTGGGCCCCAGCAGCCCGCTGAAGCTGTCGCGCGGCTTGAACGCGTCGTACCGCGACGGCGGCCTGATGTACGGCTGGCCGGTGCGCTAGGCACGGCTAGGGCGGTTTAGATGGCATAGATGGCCGGCGGGTGCCCAGCGCACCCGCCGGCCATCTGCATTGGGCGGGCGCGTTTTCGGAGTCGTTACACTGGCGTCTGACCTCAGCGGCATTCCTGCCCGCGCCTTCACTGCCCCGATGACGACAACCTCCCCTTCCACCCAGTTCCTGCCTGCCGGCTTCGTTCCCACCGAGGAACAGAAAAAGATCCAGGCCTCGCGGAACCGGACCAGCCTTGTGATCGCCAACGCGGGGGCCGCCAAAACGACGACCCTGGCGTTGCGCATCGGCGAAGCGCTGGCCAGGGGGTTGCCGCCTGAAGACATCCTTGCCCTGACCTTCACCGACGAAGCCCGGCAGGTCCTGCAAGCGCGCCTGGCGGAAGTCGGCATCGCCTACAACACGGCCAAGCGCGTCAACGTCCAGACGGTGGAAGACTTCGCGCGGCGCGTCCTGTCCGGCATCGAGGACGGCAAGCCGGAACCGTTGCCCTCTACACGCGAACAGCAGGACTATGCGCTGTCCGTGCTGGAGAACGTGGCGAACAACCACCCGCAGTACGCCGACCTGCTGGATATCCGCACCCACAACACGGCCGTCAGCCAGTTCCTGGACAACCTGCTGAAGCTGAAAGCCACGATGACGCTTGCGCCGGACGGCGGCGATGATCCCGTCTACGCGGCAGAAACCTTGGGGCTTCCGTTGACGGACTACCTGTGGGCCGTGGAGTACGAGAAGCAGCGCGTCGACGTGTTCGGCTATGTCGACGCCCGCGGTTTTTTCGACGCGACCTACGATTTGGCCTGCCTGCTGCGGTCCAACCCGGATTCCCGCCTGGACCTGCCCCGCTACAAGCTCGTGGTGTGCGACGAATTGCACGACATGAACGAAGCGTCGTTCTGCATCGTAGAAGCCCTGGTCAGCATCGACACCACCTACTTCGTCGGCGTGGGCGACAAAGACCAGGTCATCTATTCGCACCTGGGCGCCGATGAATCGTTCCTGCAGCATCGCATCGCCACCAGCTTTGTGGACTGCGCCCGCTTCCCGTTGACGATGACGTACCGCCATGGCCCCCATCTGGCGTATGCCATGGAAGCCTTCAAGCAAAAGCCCGTCGATTCGAATCTGCCTGTCCGCACGGATATCCACGAACGGACGTACGCCGGCACGCCCGGCGCGTGCGGCGTCGAAGTCGTCAACGCTGTTCTGCAATGGAAGCAAGACGGCAAGGCGCTGGACCAGTGCTGCATCTTGTTCCGCGACGCGCACCAGTCCATAGAAATAGAAAACGCGCTGATGAACGCCGGCGTGCAGTACCGCACGCTGACGATGAACAGCTACCTGCTGCGCGAAGAGATCCTGTTCCTGCGCGGCATGATCGCCATCGCGCTCGACGACTTCCACCACGTCGCGTCCCCCAAAACGCGCGAGGCCATCGTGGAGGCGCTTGCCACGTTTGCAGAGGTTCCCCTGGAACCCGGCGAACTCCGCGAAGCCAAGGCCACCCTGGCCAAGGAACCGTCGGCGCTGAAGCATTTCTTCGACGGCCAGATCCAGCGCGTCGGCAGCCTGTCGGCCCGCACACGCATCGCGGACGCCGTGTCGTACCTGCGCGGCCTGGCTGTCGACTCGCTTGCCCATACCGCGCTGGAGAAAGTCTGCGACATCATGGACATGGATAAATTGGCCAAGCGCCTGTACATCCATCCCTACGAAGCGTCGGTCGTCACCAAGTCGGTCAGCGGGTTCATCACCACGGCCCGGGATTCCGGGAAGACGCTGAACCAATTCTCCGAATGGATCGGCGCGGCGGAAGCGTTCGCCGGTGGACGGCCAGGGAAGAACGCGGTCTTGATGGACTGCATCGTGAACGTGAAGGGCAAGGAATTCGATCACGTCGTCCTGCCGTTCCTGGACGCGGGAGAGTTTCCGAATCCGCTGCGGGAGTTGGGCGAAGAAGAGAATCTGTTCTATGTGGCGGCGACACGGACAAAAACGCGGCTGACACTGGTGTCGTCGGAGGATGCCGCGCGGCGTAGCGTGTTTGTGGAGCGGATGCAGCTGGCGGCGATTCAGAAGCGCGCGGATACGGCATTGCGCCGGAACCTGTCTGCCCCGACGCAGGCGGTCGGCCATCGGGATCTTCGGGTCGCTTATGAGAATAAGGACGTGGTGAAGGCGCTGGGGGCACAGTGGGATAAGACCAGGAAGGTCTGGTATGTGCCGAGCGGGATGGATTTGGAGCCGTTCCGGAATTGGTTGGCGGGCAACTGACGCACAGGCCATATCCGCGCGCCTAATCCCCTACCGAATAAAACCCCAGACCGTCAGACAAGTCAGAATAGGGGTTAACTGGTCCAATAACGGCTAGTCTGTGCACCGTGCGGAGCATATGCGTACTCCCCAGACTCCACTTGGCACATCAAACCGATTCCTAATTGCTCAGTGAGGAATTTTTTCTGCCAAGAATTATTAGGCACATCGATATTTAGAACTATAACAAGATCATGCCTTTGCCCACCACTCTGACTGTGCCTATATGAATACTCCTGAATTTGTCCGATAGCAGTCCTCAATCGTGTCTGAGCACTTCTTCGGGTCACGGTTTTCACCTCAAAAATCGCGGCCTCACTACCTTTCCATTTTGCCAACAAATCAATAGAATTGAAATCCGCGGATACAGTAGCACCCTGATTAATAAATTTTTCTGCCAATTTTTTGATAATTCGATCGTGCAGTAGTGTCTTCGCGTGTTTCTTTTGCGCCCCCATGCGCACACTCTCAACCAGCTCATCGAAATTCTTCGAGTCGTGAAAAAAATTATCCCTTCCAAGAAAATTTAAATCCACGGCTCGCAGGTTTAACCGAGGGTCTTTCGAGAAATCGTGGTTATCTTCTTCTGCATCTTCATCTAACCCCGCCACAAAATTTTCTTCCACGTACGTCACATCATCGATGGCATCTACACGAAGTAGCCTTTGGGATGCATAGGGCACATGACCAAACCAATCGAACCAATCCATTCGTGACGGAATATCAAACGCATTGGGAATCCAGAATGAATTAATGTCTTCTTGATCTATACAGTACGACTCTACAAGATCGATATTTTCCATCGAAAAACTTGTCAATACCAGCAGACCTGAATCATCAAGATCAAAAAAATCTGATTTTGATAGAAATTTAAACCAATCCTGAATATTTCTACGGGAGTGAAAATTGACTCTACGAAGATCTAGACTTGTTCCTTTTCTGTAACTTATTATCTCAGAAACTGCCATCATCCATTCTGCGTTTTGCCTGCAGGGAAGTAAAAAGGCCTGACACTCAGAGGCTGTCAAGCTCGGATTATTCCCGGACTTGAGAAGTTCGATTGCCACTCTCAAAATCAAGGTTCCTGGTTTTATTAACACCCCCTTGATCACTTGAAGCTCTGTCAAAGTGGCGGGAAAGGAAATTGAATTATCCGCAAGTTCTCGACTAAGCCTATTTTGAATTGTTGATTTTTGACCGTTTGGATACTGGTAGCGCAATGATTGAATGCCAATCAGCTCGGAAAATCCCAATTCTCCCGCCAAGTATCTTTGCCCTAGGTCTGTAATAGTCAGAGTCTTACATATTTTTGTAGAGTATATAAGCCCCAGCTCTGCAAGCAGTTGCTGATAATCGCGCCAAGCATCCTCCTCGCCGTTACGATTATTAGCAGTTAGCACACCTGCCGCTACCATAAGCGCTGTTATTTTTTCATCATAGTTCTTCTTATGCCCTCCGAACGGAGCAGCACATTTCATGAACCCATACAGCACTTCAGGCTTAAGCCCAATCGCATGCTGTGTGAAAGACCACGTATATCCGGGGTATGGCAAATCACGCAGCATTACTTTCCTTTTAGCGCCTTGCTAATCTGAGTTGCAACAGCTTTTGCCATTAAGGGAGGTACTGCGTTACCCACTTGTCGATAAGCGGCTGTCGGTCCTCCAGCAAACACCCACCAATCCGGGAATGACTGTAACCTTGCTGCTTCTCGCACCGTTATATGCCGATGTTCATAAGGATGAATGAACGGACGTCCTCCACCGGCGCCCGATCCTACCAGCACCGTCCCAGATGGACGCTCAGGGTGGATCCGATCCGTATGATCTTTTCGATCCCTCCCACCCTGTGGCACTTGACTATATCGGGTAGCCACTCGTTCCCCATGTTCACGCAAGACGTGGTTTGGCAGAGCTGCTATGCCTTCAAACGCCAGGTTCGCTTGCCGCGGAGCGAACAAACCGAGCTCAGGCTCCAGCCATGATTCCGAATATTCCTGCGTTGGCCAATGAAATCGCGCGTAGCAGGCCTCATCACGGAAACCCACAGCAACCACTCGCTGGCGATACTGAGGCACTCCAAACCACACAGCGTTAAGCTTCGTGAACTTAATATGATATCCAGTCTCACTTTCAAAATACGCCAACAGTTCTTTCCAATCTGCCCCCTTATTTATGGTCAAAATTCCAGGGACGTTCTCGAAAAGAAAAGCCTGCGGTTGAATTTCTTTAATAAATCTCGCATATTCGTAAACAAGTTTTCCGCGCGGGTCATCGATCGACTTACGGCTACCCAAAATACTAAACGATTGGCAGGGCGGACCACCAATTACCACATCGATTGCTGCGTCCACGCGGTTAGCAATCGACGTCCCAGACAATTCGGTAATATCGTGAGGCTCAACAAGATGCTTCCCGAGATTCTTTTCAATAGTTTCGCAAAAAACTGGAACGACATCGGAGGAAAACAATGGTTTGTATCCAGCCGCAGCAAATCCCAAATCCAATCCCCCTCCACCACAAAAAACAGACGCATATCCTAGGCCATTTTTTTTTGCAGGTACTGCCAGATCATTTAGCTCAGATAGATATTCGTTATCTTGCTTATCAACGGGCGCCGTCGAGTTCTTCATCTAGTTTCTCTCATACCAAATTTTATTTGGGGGCATAGTATTTTTCAGCGCCCCACACGAGACATTAGATTAAAAACCTAATTGCCACGTGAATATCTAACATTCATGCCTTAGCCATACCAGATGGAACTTTGCCAGAACCAATAACCTTTACCGTAGGCTGATCATTTTTCATCGCCCGCCAAAGATCATAATCCAGCTGCAGACTCATCCAAAATCGTGCAGTTCTCACCCCAGCCTTTTCCAGTCTAATCGCTAAATCCGGGCTAATTCCTGCTCGACAATTGAGCACACGAGATAATGCAGGACGTGACATACATAGCCGCTCCGCAACCTCACTCACCGACAGACTTAACGACTCAAATACCATCTTTCGAAGTGTCTCGCCTGGGTGCGAAGGGGAAAAATCCGTCATGAGGCAATTCCTTATAACAGGACCGAAGATCGCCAATATTTAAGTTTAAGCAATTGGCGCCGATCATTAAATGATGGGCGCCAGATTGTATCCCGTAACGGCACAAAGCACAACACATAAGCAAAAAAACAGTGCCTACAACCATTCGTATAGTGACAAGGAGCCAAACCTAACTCTCTATCACTTCAGATTTCTAATTGGTATAAAAAACGCGCGTCCAACATTTGCGAGTTGAACCGCTTGAGCGTTGTACATCTTTTATAAATGAGTAGCAGGTGTCAAGATCTCGATTCGGTTACGCTAAGGAGTGTTCGCAACCCTGCCCGAATGCGTTACTCTCCCCTCCCCAATCATTCCCCCCAAGGAGCCCTCATGGCACAAGCCGCCGCCCGTCACATCCTCGTTTCCACCGAAGCCAAGTGCAACGAACTCAAGACCGCCATTGAAAACGGCGCTGACTTCGCGCAAGTCGCCAAGGAAAACTCCAGCTGCCCGTCGAGCCGTGACGGTGGCAACCTGGGTACCTTCGGCCCGGGCCAGATGGTCAAGGAATTCGATACCGTCGTGTTCAGCGCCCCGGTTGGCGTGGTCCAGGGCCCGGTGAAGACCCAGTTCGGTTATCACCTGGTTGAAGTGACCAGCCGCCAGGACTAAGTCCCGCTGCTGCACGAAAAAAGGCCGCCGCCAGGGGAAACCCGGCGGCGGCCTTTTTCTTGCGGCAATCAGGGCCGGACGCGCCCCGCCCCGCTCATTCCTTGCCTGTCATCACCATATGCGCCAGGGCATCGGCGTTCAGCCCGGCCACGTCGCGTTCGATGACTTTCACGCCGCTCTTCAGGATCGCCACGCGGTCCGCCAGCGCGACGACGTCGGCCATGTTGTGGCTGATCAGGATCACGGTACGCCCTTCTTCGCGCAGCTTGCGCACCAGGTTCAGCACCAGCGCCGTTTCCTTGACGCCCAGCGCCGCCGTCGGCTCGTCCATGATGACGACGCGCGCGTCCCAGCGCAGTGCGCGGGCGATGGCGACGGCTTGGCGTTGGCCGCCGGACATGCGTTCGACCGGGCGGTCCATGTCGTCGATCGGCACGGACAGGCGTTGCAGATAGCCGCGCGCGTCCAGTGCCATGCGGCGCTTGTCCAGGATGCGGAACGGCCCCACGCGGCGCACGAGTTCGGCGCCCATGAAGACGTTTTCCCAGATGGACAGGCGCGGCGCCAGCGCCAGGTCCTGGTAGATCGTCGCAATGCCTTGTACCAGCGCGTCGTGCGGGGATCCGAACACGACTTTCCGGCCGTTCAGGCTGAGTTCACCGCCCGTGGCTTCCTGCGCGCCGGAGATGATGCGGATCAACGTGGACTTGCCGGCGCCGTTGTCGCCGCAGATGGCCATGACGCGGCCTTCGGGAACGTCCAGGTCGACGCCCTTCAAGGCCTCGACCGCCCCGTAGGACTTGCGGATCTGGCGTAGCGACAACGCGGCGGTCATGGGGGTCACGGTGATTACTTGGCGGCGGGTTGCAGGAATTTCTGGACGTTGGTGGCGTCGACCAGCACGGAGTCCATGAACAGGTACGGGCCGGCGGCGACCTTGTCTTTGGGTTCCTTCTTGACGACGATGCGGTCGATGGAGTCGATGGCGCTTGCGCCCAGCTGTTCGAACGGGATCATCATCGTGGCGGTGATCAGGCTGCTGGGGTCGGCGATGCGGCGGTAGGTTTCCGGGCCGCCGTCGACGGACACCAGGGTGATGTCGCCTTTCTTCATGCCCTGGGATTGCAGCAGGTCGTCGATGACGTAGGCCTGGCCGTCGAACGACGCCCAGACGCCCTTGAACTGGCCCTGGTGGCGCAGGAACAGCGCCTGCATGCCGTTGCGCACGTCGTCGCGCCAGCTTTGGGTGCGGGCCATGCTGAATTTGGCCAAGTCCTTGACGGCGGTGTTCTCGGTCAGGACGGCGTCCAGCATCTTGCCGCGGATGCGGGTGCCGGAGTTGCCGTCGAAGCGGGCGGACAGGATGTTGCCCTGGTAGCCCATCTTGCCCAGCAAATACAGCACGGCCTGCGCGCCGGTGGCGTATTCGTTGACTTCGATGTCGAACAGCATGTGCGGGCTGGCGCCGGACATCACGCCCACGACGGGAATACCCTTCTCTTTGGCGGCTTGCAGCTGGGCGTCGGTTTCCACGGGCTTGCCCATGGCGACGACGATGGCGTCGACCTTCTTGTTGACCAGCGTGTCCAGCTGTTCGGCCAGCTTGGGCAGCGAGCCTTCGGCGTTCAGTTGGGTGACGGTCCAGCCTTTGGCGCGGGCGGCTTCGGCCGCAGCGTTGGCCACGCGGGCATGCGTTTCGGACGACATCTGGAAGGCGACGATGCCGACGTCAAAGGCGTAGGCGGCGCTGGCGACCAGCGATTGCAAGGCGAACGCGCTGGCCAGCAGCGTGCGCTTCAAGGTTTTGGTCATGGTGATTTCCCCTTCGGATCAGAATTTGAAGGCCGCTTTCTTCAGCACGGCCGATGACACCGCGACGGACGCGATCATGATGAAGCCCAGCACGATGTCCTGCACGTAGTACGGCGCGCCCATCAGGACGAGGCCGTTGCCCAGCACTTTCAGGATCAGCGCGGCGACGAGCGTGCCGGGGATGTTGGCGTGGCCGGGGTTGAACATGGTCATGCCCAGCAACACGGCGGCAATCGCGTACAGGAAGTAGTCGCCCGCCATGTTGGGCGCGGCGGACGACAGGCTGGACGTCAGCAGCACGGCGGCCAGGCCCGCGCACAAGCCCGACAAGGCCAGGCCGATGCTCTTCATGGCGCGGATGTTGATGCCTGCCAGCCGCGCGGACTCTCCCGCTTCGCCGGTGGCCGTCATGCGGGCGCCGGTGCGGGTCCATTTGATCAGAAAGTAAGCCACCAGCACCGCGCCCAGCATCCACAGCACCAAAGCGGGAATGCCGAAGGGCTTGGCGCGGGCCAGGTCGGTGAACGTGGCGGGCCAGCGCCCCACGTAGGACACGCCGTCGGTCAACATGAAGGCGAAGCCGCGCGCCATGGCGGCCATGCCCAATGTGGCGATCAGGGAAGGGACGCGCAACCGGGTCACGGCGATGCCGTTGACCAGGCCGCAAAGCAGGCCAATGCCCAGGCCCGCAGCGATGGCGACCACCACCGGCTGGCCGGTATGCACCAGCGCGCCCGTGACGACGGCCGCCAGGCTGGCGACGTCGGCCACCGACAGGTCCAGTTCGGCGGTCACCAGCGCCAGCGTGAAGCCGATGGCGATGATGGCCAGGAAACTGGTTTCCTTGGCGATGTTCAGCAAGTTGTTCGGTGCCGCGAAATTCGGCGCGGCGATTGCGAAGAAGCCCACCAGGACCAATCCTGCGATTGCCGTGCCGTACTTTTCCAGGATGCCGCGCATCGACTCAACCCTTGCTGCGTTGGTATTCGTTGTAGTGCAAGGGTTATCCACCGCCTGCCGGGCGTTCGCGCCCTGATGGCGTAGCAGTTTACCCCCGGGCGGCGCAGCGCAGGCGGTCGCACCGCATCGCCGCACCTAGGGTTTTTACGGCAGCCGCATCCCGGCCAGGGCATGCGACACGGGCGTCAGCGCCGCTTCCGCCGCGCGGAACTGGGCGTACATCTGGCGGTAGGCGGTGCGGCGGTCGGCTTGCGGCGTGTAGCGTCGCGCGCTGCGGACCAGCGCATCCTGCGCCGTCGCAAAACTGCCGTAGCGGCCCAGCGCGGTCCAGGCGGCGACGGCCGCGCCCACGACGCCCGGCTGTTCGGCCTGGCCCACGACGATGTCGCGTTCGCAGATGTCGGCCTTGACCTGGCACCACTGCGGGCTGGACGCCGCGCCGCCGCCAAAGCGGATTTCGCCCACCGGGGCGCCCAAGGCGGCTTCGGCGCGTTCCAGCACCGTACGGTTCAGGAACGCCACGCCTTCCAGCACGGCCCAGGCCAGGTCGCCCGGGCCATGGCGGCGGTTCAGGCCGACGAAGGCCCCGCGCAGGTTCGGATCCCAGTACGGCACGCGCTCGCCTTGCAGGTACGGCAGGAACAAGGCCGGCTGCGGGTCGCGGGGCGCGTTCAGCAACGCGTCCATGGCGGCGCCGACGCCCGCCATCCCCTCGGCGCCCAGGCGGCCCAGCAAGGGCAGCAGCCAGGCCACCGTATCCGCGCCGTTCTGGCCCGGGCCGCCGATCTGGTGGTTGCCGTTGCCCCAGTCCACGGTCATCAGGCCCTGGGCCTGCACGGGTTCCGCGCCCACCGCACCAAAGACTTCGGTCGTGCCCGAAATGTTGTAGGCATAGCCCTCGCGCAGCGCGCCCAGGCCCGCGACGGCCGCCCAGGTGTCGTTGGAGCAGGCGATGACGCTGCGGCCCGCCAGACGGGACAAGGCGCCCGGCAAGCCGGCTTGCGCGGGGCCGACCGTATCCAGCGGCGACAGCAAGGGCGGCACCCAGGCGGGATCTGCGCCCAAGGCCGTCAGGAGGCCAGGCCCCTGCCCGTGTCCCTCGGCAGCCGCCGCCAGGCGCGCCATGGATACGGTGTCGCTGGCCGCCCTGCCAGTCAGGCGGAAGTTCAGGTAGTCCTTGGGTTCCAGCACAACCTGCACCCGCGCGGCATGTTGCGGCTCGGCGCGCAGCAGCCACGCTACCCGCGCCCAGGGGTGGAAGGCATTGATCTGCTTGCTTTCAGGGTGGCTGGACGGCATTGCCGCCAACCATCCGGCCACGTCCGCAGCGGCGCGCGTGTCGCGCCAGGTGATGGCCGGGCGGATGGCGGCGCCTTGCGCGTCGACGAAGACCTGGGTGCGGGTGACGCCGCAGATGGCGATAGCCTGCACGGCGTCGAACGCGGCGCCTGCCTGCTCGGCCAAGGCGTCGGACAGCGATTGCAGGCCCCGCCACCAGGCGTCGGCGTCGATTTCATCCCAACCGGGATGGCGGCCGGCTCCGGCGGGGCTGTCCATGACGCAGGAATGGGCGATGCCGCCGCTTTCATCCACGAGCGCCGCGCGAAAGCGGGTGCCGCCCAAGTCCACCGCCAGGACGTATCCATGTTGGGGGGCCGGGAGAGAAGACGGGCGAAGATTCGGGCTGTCGGACATAGCCGCCGATTGTATTTCAGCCCGCTATTCCAAAGCCGCCCGCATCAAGTATTCTCGACGGACGCCACCCGGCGTGTTGCAAGTTGCCCCAAGCGTTACCCCTTTCAACAAGAACGGAGACGACGATGAGCGGTTACTTTGTACTGAAGCGTAGCGGGACGCAGTTCATGTTCAATCTGCACGCGGGGAATCACGAAGTGATCCTGACCAGCGAGCAATACACGACCAAGGCCTCGGCCGAAGGCGGCATCGCCGCCGTGCAGAAGTATTCCGCCGACGACGCGCGGTACATGCGCAAGACCGCGAAAGACGGCTCGCACTACTTCACGCTGGTGGCGGCGAACGGCGAATCGGTCGGGCGCAGCGAGATGTACTCGGCCACGCAAGCGCGCGACAAGGGCATCGAATCCGTCAAGACGAACGGCCCCAAGTCGCCGACCAAAGACCAGACTTGACGGCGTTTTCACGAACGGCCGCCGCCCGCCCCGGGGCGGCGGCTTTTTTATCGGGCGTCCGCAATGCTCCGCATCCACGTTGCGGCGCAGCACCGGAAAGCCTATCAGTTGATAATTTCTGTTCAGGTGACAAGGCCAGGGCCGTGCGACAGAATGGGCCGCACCCGGAGGAGACAGCCGGGGCCCATAAGAATCACGATACGTCCAAGGCCCATGAAGAAATCCAAGAGCAATGTGATCATCACCTGCGCCATTACCGGCTCGGTGCATACGCCGTCGATGTCGCCGTACCTGCCGGTGACGCCCGACCAGATCGCGCAGTCCGCGCTGGAGGCCGCCGAGGCCGGCGCGGCGATCGTGCATCTGCACGCGCGCGACCCTCAGACCGGCAGGCCCACCCAGGACCCGGCGCTGTACGCGCAGTTCCTGCCGCGCATCAAGGCGGCCAGTGATGTCGTCATCAACATCACCACCGGCGGGTCGCCCGTGCTGCCGGTCAGCGAACGCATGCTGCCCGCCACGACGTTCAAGCCCGAAGTGGCCTCGCTGAACATGGGGTCGATGAACTTCGGCATGTATGAATTGCTGGAGCGCTTCAAGGACTTCAAACACGACTGGGAACGCCCGTATCTGGAAGGCAGCAACGACCTGATCTTCAAGAACACGTTCAAGGACATCGAACACATCCTGACGTCCTGCAGCGACAACGGCACGCGCTTCGAAATCGAGTGCTACGACATCGGCCATCTGTACACGGCGGCGCACTTCGTGGACAAGGGCCTGCTGAAGCCGCCCTTCCTGATCCAGTCCGTCTTCGGCATCCGCGGCGGCATCGGCACGCACCCTGAAGACGTGATGATGATGCGCCGCACCGCCGACCGGCTGTTCGGCGACGACTACCGATGGTCGGTGCTGGCCGCCGGGCGCAAGCAGACGACGCTGGCCACCCAGGCCGCGACGATGGGGGGCTATGTGCGCGTGGGCCTGGAGGATTCGCTATGGGACGGCCCGGGCGAACTGGCGCATTCGAACGCGGACCAGGTGCGGCGCATCCGCCGCATTCTTGAAGACCTGTCGCTGACCATCGCCACGCCTGACGATGCACGCCAGATCCTTCAACTGAAAGGCCGGGACAACGTCGCGTTCTGACGCGGCCCCGGAACAATATCAACACCCTCGCGGGGAGACAACATCATGAAGAAGACCTTGAATGCGGCCGTGGCCGCCGTATTGCTGAGCCTGGGCGGCGCCGCCAGCGCCGATGACGGTGTGATCCGCATCGGCTTCATCACCGACATGTCGGGCCTGTCGGCGGATGCCGACGGCCCCGGCGGCGCCGAGGCCATCAAGATGGCGGTGGCCGACATGGGCGGCGCGGTGGCGGGCAAGAAGATCGAAGTGCTGGTGGCCGACCACCAGAACCGCGCCGACATCGCGTCGTCCCGCGCCCGGGAATGGCTGGACCAGAAAGGCGTCGACATGCTGATCGCCGGCGCCAATTCCGCCGCTGCGCTCGCAATGGCGAAGGTGGCCGAAGAAAAGAAGACCCCGTTCTTCGTGGTCAGCGCCGGCGCGTCCGAGCTGACCAACGCGCAATGCACGCCCTACACGGTGCACTACGTGTACGACACCGTGTCGCTGTCACGCGGCACGGCGCGGGCCATGTTGAAGGAAGGCAACAAGGACTGGTACTTCCTGACCGTCGACCATGCGTTCGGGCACGCGTTGGAGCGCGACGCGTCGGCCGTCGTCCAGGCCGATGGCGGCCAGGTGAAGGGCCGTGTGCGGCACCCGTTGAACTCGGCGGATTTCTCGTCGTACATCCTGCAGGCGCAAGCGTCTGGCGCAACGGTGCTGGGGTTGGCGAATTCGGCCAACGACACCAGCAATGCCGTCAAGGCGGCGGCAGAATTCGGCCTGACGCCCAGGATGAAGATCGCCGGCCTGCTGGTGCTGATCACCGATATCCACGCGCTGGGCCTGGCCGCGGCGCAAGACATGTACCTGACCACGGCGTGGTACTGGGACCAGGACGACGCGTCGCGCAAATGGGCGGCCCGCTTCGAAGAGCGCATGAAGAAGAAGCCGTCGATGCTGCAGGCGGGCGACTACTCCGTGACGACCACCTATCTGAAGGCCGTGCAGGCCACGGGCACGACCAACGGCGACACGATCATGAAATGGCTGAAAGCCAACCCCGTGAACGACTTCTTCGCCAAGGACGCGCACATCCGCGCCGACGGCCTGATGGTGCATGACATGTACCTGATGCAAGTGAAGAAACCGTCCGAATCTAAAGGCCCTTGGGACTACTACAAGCTGATCGCGCAGATTCCCGGCGACCAGATCTACACGTCGCCGCAGGAATCCACCTGCCGCTTGATGAAGCCTTGACCCGTTCGACTCCTGGAATAGCGCAATGAACCAGCACGACCTTACCGCCCTGCCCGTGGACCTGAGCGGCCGCCGCGTCATCATCACCGCCGGCGCGGCGGGCATCGGCGCGGCCCTGGCCGACGCCTTCGCCGACCGCGGCGCCCGCGTTCACCTGTGCGACGTGGACCAGAACGCCCTGGCGTCCAGCCGCCATGCCTGCGCCCACGCCGACGTCAGCCGCCGCGAAGACATCGACCGCTACATGGAGACCGCGCTGGCGCATCTGGGCGGCTTGGACGTGCTGGTGAACAACGCCGGCATCGCCGGCCCCACCGCCAGCATCACCGACATCCAGCCCGACGACCTGAGCGCCACGCTGGACATCAACCTGGCCTCGCAATTCCATACCGTGCGCCACGCGGTGCCCGCGCTGCGCCAGGCGGGCGGCGGCGCCATCATCAACATCAGTTCGGTGGCCGGCCGCATGGGCATCCCGATGCGCACGCCGTATACCGCGTCGAAATGGGGCGTGGTCGGCCTGACGCGATCGCTGGCGGTAGAGCTGGGCGGCTACGGCATCCGCGTGAATGCGCTGCTGCCCGGCCTGGTGGCAGGCCCGCGCATCGACCGGGTGATCGCCGCCCGCGCCCGCAACATGGGGCTGACGGTCGAAGAGGAAACCGAACTGGAGCTGGCCGGCGTCAGCCTGCGCCAGTTCGTGCGCGCCGCCGATATCGCCAACATGGCGCTGTTCCTGGCCAGCCCGTACGGCGCAATGGTCAGCGGCCAGGCCATCAGCATCGACGGCGACCTGCAATCCTTGCCCTGGCAACCGCCGGCCGGCTGATGCGCGCTAGCCGATCAGCTGGATCGTGTCCGCATAGACGCCCGTGCGGCGCGCCTGGGCCGTCGCATGCAACGCGCCCAGCAGCCGTCCGGTCAGCTCCTGGTTCTGCGCGTCCTTGCGGGTGATCAGCACGAATTCGAACCATTGCCGCGACGCCAGCGGCAGCGCCACCAGGTCGGGGTAGACAGACGCGATGTCGGACGCCGACAACGCATTGACCAGGCTGATGCCCTTGACCGCGCGGACGGTCCCCGGCACCAGCGTCATGTGCGCCTGCATGCCGAATTCCAACTGCGCCGAATCGCCGGTGTCGCCCTGCGCCACCACGTAGTCGGACCATAGCGGCTTGACGAACGTGTCGGGCGCAATATCCGCCACCGCCACCACCCCGCGCCCGGCCAGCGGATGGTCGCGATGGGCGATGGCCATGACGTCGGTGCGCAGGAACGGCGTGAAGTTCAGACGCGGGCTGTCGCCACCGACCGCGCCCAGGCCGAAATCCGCGCGCATGGTTTCCACCGCGCTGATCAGCTGTACCGAAGACTCCACGTCGACCGAGAACGGCCGCTTGCCGTGCTCATCCAGATAGCGCTTTACGGCTTCCGGCGCATAGCTCAACGCCAGCGCGGGCGACGACGCAATGCGCAGGCCGCGCCCGCCGAACTGTTCGATGCTGTGCAGCGCTTCGTCGATGCGCACCAGCTCATCCAGCACGAACTTGGCCTCGGTGTATAGGTACTTCCCCGCCTCGGTGGGCCGCAAGGTCTTGTGCGAACGGTCGAACAGCTGCACGCCCGTAGCGCTTTCCAGCCGCGAGACGCCGTGGCTGATCGCCGGCTGCGTCAGATTCATCACCTGCGCCGCCTGGCGGGTCGACCCGGTCATGACGACCGTATAGAAGATACGCAGATCGTGGATGTTGAAGTTGCGCTTCATGCCCCTGAACCCTCCCCAAGGGAGACGCGGCCGGCTTTGCGCCGACCGGTCTCCGGAGCCCGATTCTAGGCCCTGCGCGCGGATGTGCCTATTGCGCCACCCGCTGGATCTCCGGCGACTCCCACTTGCCTTCCAGCAATGCCGGCTTTGGCCAGTAGTACCGCATCGTCACCATGAACGGGCCTTGCGGCGCGGGCAGCCAGTTCGATTCCTTGGCCTTGCCCGGGGATTGCGCCTGAATGTAGAGCGTCAGCCCGCCGTCCGCGTCCTTCTTCAAGGACGGCAGCATGGGCGAGTTGATCAGGTAACGGTTGATCGGGTTCGGAGTCAGCAACTGCTCGGGCAGGCGGTACATGGTCATGGACCAGAACGCGTTGACGGGCGGCAGGCTACGCGGTGCGAAGCGCAGCGTGTAGGCGTACTTGCCGTCCAGCTCCTGGCCGCGGCTGTCCTTTTCCAGCACGGGATACAGCGCTTCGTCCCGGCTGTTGGCGCCGATGCCGACCTGCGTGCCGGTGGCGCGCGACAGATAGTCGTTCTTCAGCGTATTGCGGTCGCCGAACAGCGTGTCGGTCTTGCCGGCCAGCGCGGTGCGGTTCTTGTCGATGTCGTTCTGCGCCGAGTGCATGCCTTCCTGCAGGGCGCGGCGCAATGCCGGATTCACGGTGTCTACCGGGAAAGGCTGGCCCGGCTTCAGCCCGATGCTGGCGAAACGTTCGCGCAGCCATTTTTCGGTGGGATGCGTAGGCGCGAATTGCAGCAGGAAGGCCAACTGGTTGTAGAACTCCAGGGACGTGCGTATTTCGCCCGGCGGCACGGGCGGGATCCAATCCACAGCGGGTGGCGCGGGCGGCGCGGGCCGCTTGGCAAAGGCTGACAAGGGCTGAATCTTGTAACGCGCCTGAATGCGCTTGACGTTTTCCAGGTCGGCGGCATTGAACAACTGGGTGCGGCCCACCATATTGACCAGCTCGGTTTCCGACTTGATCACCTTGGTGATGCCATTGGGCACGCTGCCCTTCCAGCGCGGGCCGGCGATCAAGAAGTTGCCGCCGCCGTTGCCCGTGGTGCGGCTGCCGATATAGGCGAAGTTGTACGTGTACAGGTCCATCAATTGCAGGACGAAGTAACGGTGCTTCTCCATCGGCGGCACGGAAATGACGACAGGTTCAGCGCGCAGGTCCAGGATGGCGAACGAATAAGGCGTGTCGGCGTTGGGCGTGACGAACGCGGTGTCTTCGGGCGTGAAGACGCGGGCGATGTTGTTGACCGTGTTGGGCGGCCCCTTGTACTGCGGATTGCTCTTATCGATGCTGAACGCGTACATGGTCTGGTAGCTGGCGACCATGGGCGTGCCGTACAGGTAGGCCTCGCGGGCGATGCTGCGCGCCTGTTGCCCGGTAACGCCCTGGATGCCGACGGATTGCGACCCGGTCGCCTCGTCCGGCGACGTGAAACTGCAGCCAGCCAGGCCGCCTGCCAGCAGCGTCGCGGCGAACCACCGCGCGGGCTTGCCGCGCAGGGCGGAGGAAAATCCAGTGCTACTCTGACGGTCGCGCATGGTTGGCTCCAACACATCGGTGATGTTGGCAACGCCCAAGTGGCGGCAGCGTCGCGGGCTCAAGCGGGAATTCCGGGAACGATTCTGGCATATTTCCCGATGATGAAAAAGAACCGGTTCAGCAAGTTCAGCCCGGTTCGCACAGGAACAACATAACAGGCATGGACACGCAGAACAGAAATACGGACGACGAGTGCGATTCGGGCGCAAACCTGCGGGCATCGTCGTACTACGTGCTGCGGGCCTCCCACCGCTGCGCCCAATGCGGCGCATCCACGCCCGTGTTCGCGCTGGCGGTGCCGCCCGATCACGAAAGCACGGAAGGCGACCTCGAACTGGACGAAGACGGCGACTGCACCGGCCTGGATCCCGGCGCGTTCCACCAATGGCTGTTCAGCCCTGCGCAATGGCAACGCATCGAGGGGCCTGCGCTACTGTCGCAGGTGGGGATCCTGTCCGCGCCGGTCATGCGTACCCTGCACGCCCTGGCCCCCACCGTGCGGCAGAACCCGGAGCGAAACGGTCAGTGGACGAATTTCTGCGCACACTGCGGCACCGCAGTGTGGGAAGGCGCGCTGTACCCGACGCCCGGACAGCCCTTCTGCCCAAAGGACGACGCGGCCGCGGCGCAGATCGGCGTGCAGGCGGTGGAGGAACCGCTAGCGGCGTTCACCGCCATGTGCTGGACGGACGGCTACCGCAACAAATGGCCGCTGTTCAAGCGCCTGGGTGTGGCGTGCAGCAAGACGGACTGACCGCCGCCCTGCCCCCGCGCCCGGATTCATCCCGCTTATTGGGGTGACACTTCCTGCGCCATGTCGGCCGGGGTTTCCAGGCGCTGCAGGGGAATATCCACGATGGCGCTTTCCGTTGCCCGCGCATCGGTGGTCAGATGCTGGATCAGGTCCACCGTGGTGGACCGCCGCGTCAACATCAGGCAGGTGACCTCCCCAATGACGACGCGGGTCGCATGCCAGCAACCCGGCCGCATGCAGATTCCCTGCCCTTGCGGCACGCGGAAGGCGGCCAGCGTCGCCAGGTCCGGACTGCCGTCGGCGGCGCTTTGGGCGACGACCTGGATGATCCGGCCCGTCAGCGGCACGATGGCCTGTTGCGTCAGCAGGTGCTTTTCCAGGCTGGCGATTTCCAGGGACGGGCTGCGGTAGTTGACCCACAGCAGTTCCGCGTCTCCGCCCGCGCCCGTGTTGAACACGTGCTCTTGCCAGAAATCCGTGGCCGGGTTGGAGAACAGCGGCACGCCGTTGCCGTCCGGCATGGGCTTGCCCAGCATCCAGCCGTAGGCCGAAAAGGCCTGCGGCGTCAGGTCATTGACGATCAAATGCGTGTTGCTTGTCATGCGGAACCTTGTGATGGCTTCGGCGGCGCGCCGCGCTTGGGGAATTCGGCGTCGTAATCGAAATCGCCGCGCGCGATGGCCTCCAGGATGGCCGCCCGGCGCTCGGCGGCGCGCTTCAGGTTGGCGGCGGTGGGCTTGACCCGGATGCGTTCGACGCAGTGCCTGCCGTTATGGAAGAAGCCGATCTCGATGGACGATTCGGACGCGGGTCTGACCCCATCGAACCCCTGGCTCATCGCCTTTCCCGTTGTGGTTGTTGATGGGCGACATGATATCGCTTCGTTACTATGACATTACGCCCCCCACACAAGGATGCGCACCATGGCTACCGATCTGTCATCGCATTACGTCTTGCTGGACGCCGCAGGCACTGCTTCCACCGTTAATGGCGGGGACGAGTTCTGGTCTCAACCGCCCGATGAACTGGATCGCTACGGCCGCGGCTGGCTGGTGTCGGAATACGCCTTCGCGGCCGACTGGCCGCAATGGGAAATGCACCCCGAAGCGGACGAGCTCGTGCGCCTGATGTCGGGTGCGGCCGAACTGCACCTGGAATGGCCCACGGGCACCCAGGCGGTCAAGATGCTGGACGGCGACGCCTACGTCATCCCCAAGGGCGCCTGGCACACGGTGAAGGTGATCGAGCCCTGTCGGATGCTGCACATCACCATGGGCGCGGGCACGCAGCACCGGCCGCTGTAGCGGTCAGCCGGCCGGTTTGAATTAACGTTTTCTTTTTTATCGTTACATTTGTCGTTTCATTGACTGCTACTGCTGGTTACAGTGCTGCCTTCGCATATTTTTGACAGGCACCTGACATGTGGCACGTCCGGCTTGGCGCATTCCTCCCCGCGGGCACGACCCGCGCCATCGCGCAATGAGGGCCGCGATCAAGCCCCTGACGCTGGCCTTGGCGCTTGCCCTGCCCGGCGTGTCCACCACGGCGCACGCCGATTCCTGGATCGACCGGTGCACCACCAGCTACTACGGCCAGGGCTCCGACACGTACTGCCATCAGGCCTACAGCGAAGGCCTGGCAGCCGTGCTGACCGGATCGCGCGACGACGCCGCAGGCACCTGGGGCTACATCGACAAGCAAGGCCGCATGGCCGTCGCCCCCGCCTACACAGAGGCCTCGCCGTTCCAGAACGGCCTGGCCGCGGTCAGCCAGGGCGACCGCTGGGGCTATATCGACACCAAGGGCCAGTGGGTCATCAAGCCGCGCTTCGGCTCGGCGTCGGGCTTCAATGCCGAAGGCACCGCCCTGGCCGAAGAAGACGAACACGATGTGCTGATCGATCGCCAGGGCAAGGTCATCAAGACCTTTGAGCTGGGCACGCGCACATGGGGTTTCCAGCCGGGGCAGAAGCTGGCGTCGATCGAAGTGCCCACGCCGCCGCGCCTGTTCAATATCGCCACGGGCAAGGCCGCTACCCTGCCTGCGGGCGTGATGATGCTGGCCGCCCCGACAGACGGTTATCTGCCCGCCCAATTGCGAGAATCCCGCTACAACGGCTGGTGGGGCCTGCTGGATGACAATGGTCGCTGGGCGCTGCCCCCGGACCTGCTGCGTTCGCAGGCGGCGCCGGTCCGCGACGGCGGCGTGCTGGCCGTGCGCCGCGACGAAAAATGGGAATTCGTGGATGTGCGCGGCGCGGCCTTGTCGCCGGCGCGCTACGAACGCGTGCAGCGGGTGGCGCCCGGGCTATGGCTGGTCACGCCCGAAAACGGCAAACCGTCGTTGCTGGACGCCAAGCTCAAGACCCTGCACACCTTCTCGAATTCCTATGCGGACTTGCAGGAGCGCGATGGCTGGCGCTACCTGCCGGATGTGTCGATGACGCTGCTGATCAGCCCCGCCGGCACGCTTGAACAGCTGGCGCTGGGCAATGGCCGAGTCGAGATCAACCAGGGGCGGGCATGGGTCTACGGCGTGCAGGCGTCGCCGCCGGGCGCGCCGGACGGCGGCACCCATGCGACCGGTCTGGAAGACGCCGCCAAGGAAGGAGCCCCCGTCGAAGCCGAGGCGGCCCAAGCTGCGGATGCCGCGGGCATCGCCGTCGAGGCAGGCTCCGCCGATGCCGCCGCTTCGTCGGCTGCCGTTGCCGATGCCGCCGCGACCGTCATCACGGACGTCGCCACGCCCGTGCCCGCCGCGGACCGCGCACAGGACGCTTCAGAACCCAATGCTGATACCGCCGTCGCTGCCGCTGCCGACGCGACCCTATCTTCCGTCCAGGTCGACGACGGCAGTCAGACGACGTCCATGGCCACGCCGGGCGTCGAAGTCCTGGTCCAGATCTACGCCCCGGACGGCAAGCCGATGCTGGATGCCGACACCGCCGCGCAATTGCGCGCTTACCAGATCACCGCGTTCTCGCCCGGCAGCGCGGCTGCGCGCGGGCGGGCTGGAGCGGGCATGCCGTTGGCATTGCTGCGATCCGACGACTATCAACAGCCGCCGTCGATCCTGACCGCGCAAGGCAACGTGGTCTCGAATCCGGAATGGGAGGCCATCGACGCCTATGACGCGACGATGCCGCTAATCGTGCGCACTACCGGCGGCAAGTTCGGCGCCGTCGACGGCAAGGGCGCCTGGGCGGTACCGCCCAAATTCAGCGGCATCCGCAAGTTCAGCGGCGCCTACACCTGGGCCCGCACGCCGGGCATGTCCCGCGACGACGCGCTGATGATCGACGCGCGCGGCAAGACGGTGCCGATCCCCGCCGACGTCGCGGCCGACGCCGCGCACCTGGACGGCGACTTGCTGCTCTACCGCGCGCCGGGCGAGAACCGCGTGCGCCGCTGGGGCATCTGGAACATCCGCCTGGCCGCGCCGGCGCTGAAGCCCCTCTACGAGCACATCGAGGAGTTCGAAGACGACTGGGCACGCGTCCAGGACAAGGACCGTTGGGGCATCGTCAACCGCGAGGGCAAGTGGGTCGTGCGCCCTACGCACGATAGCGCCTACAAGATGGAGTACCTGGGCAACGGCTTCACGCTGGTGGACGACCCCGCGGCCAAGGACAACGCCAACCGCTACGCGCAAAGCCCGTACCGCCTGGTCAACCTGCGCACCGGCAAGGCCAGCGACACGATCTACGGCAAGCCCTCCAAGATCAAGGACGGGCGCTACGTCGGCGAACTGGCCGACGGCAGCGCCGTGCTGTTCGACGCCGAGGGCCATGCCACCCGCCTGTCGGAGGGCAAGCCGGAAAGCCGGGACCAGTATGGCGATTGGGTCATCATGCGCCACGACGAACGCGAAGGCGCGATCGATGCGCGCGGCAATTTCGCGGTTCCCGCGCTGTACGGCGAGTTCAACCCGTTCTTCGTGCAGCCGGAAGGCCTGGCGCGCGTCAATCTGGGAACGGGCTACCGCGTGATCGACCAGAACGGCAAGACGGTGCTGGAAAAGCGCGGTGACGGTTTCCCGCTGGCGTCGATGCGGCGCCTGCTGTTCACCGACGATAAGGAATCCAGCGCCATCATGACCGACCTGCAAGGCCGCGAAATCGCGCGTTTCGCGGGACGCTATTCCGTTGAATACAGCCGCGCCAGCGAAGGCGTGGTGCCCTACAGCGAAGACAGCGGCCGCTCGGGTTTCGTGAATGCGGACGGCAAGCGCGTGGTCGGCGCGCACTTCAGCGAACTGGGCCCGATGAAGAACGGCCTGGCCCGCGCACGGCGCATGGAGCGCACCGGCAAGTTGTATGGCTTCATCGATCTGAGCGGACGCTATGCGATTCCCCCGGCATTCACGTGGGCCGACGATTTCCATGACGGGCGCGCGATGGCCCGTCGCGATGGGCTGGTCGAATTCATCGACACCCGCGGCAAGATGGCCACGCTGTTCGGCGTGCTGTGCGACAAGGTGGTGATCTTCGACGCAGAGGAAAACCTGACGTGGCCGAACGAGGCGCTGACCTGCCCCGAAGCCACGGTGCCGCCGCCCCCCGTCCTCGACAACGCCAAAGCAGAATAACCATGACGTCACGCGTGATCCGCACCACCCGTCTCGCCTGCGCCCTCGCCGCGCTGGGCGCATCCCTGTCCGCGCATGCGCAGACCGGCCACCAGTATTGCCTGGAAGAAGGCAGCTACCGCGCCGACACCTACGCTGACGACGTCGTCAACAACAGCCCCTTCACCAACGGCTGCATCCGTGCACTGTCGGACGGACGCGCCGCGGTGCTGCTGCCCTCGGCCCTGGAGAACATTAACCGCGTACCGATGGACCAGTCGCTGCGCCGCCATGCCTGGGGTTTCCTGGACCAGAACGGCCGGCTGGCGATCCGCCCGCAGTTCGAAGACGTACGCGATTTCCGCCATGGCCTGGCCGCCGTGCAATGGCAAGGCAAATGGGGCTTCATCGACACGCGGGGCCGGATGGCGGTGCCGCCGCGCTATGACAGCGTGCAGGACTACGCCGAAATCGGCCTGGCCGTGGCCACGCTGGACGGGCGCCAGCAACTGATCGACCGCCAGGGCAAGCCGGTGGGCGAACCGCTGGACGCCGCCATCCTGAACCTGTACCTGGCCGATGGCGTGCCGGCGCGGGCCGCCGCGGAGTACAAACCGGAGTATCGCGGCATCAACGGCGAACGCCGCTTCGCCAAGCCCGGCATCACCGTCACGCAGGCCTATGGCCAGGGCCTGTATATCGCCATCAACGACGAACACCGCTACGGTTTGGTGGACGGCGATTGGAACTGGGTGGTCGAACCGACCTACGAAGACATCCTGACGCAGCGCGACGGCCGGCCCGCGGTGGCTTTCGGCCGCGAGGGCGCCGTGTTGATCGGCACGGACGGCAAGGTGACCGGCGCGGACCAGCACTACAACAGCCTGCAGCCGGTGGGCCGCGCGTTCTGGAGCGCCGAGCTTGGCGGCCGCAAGGGCTATGCCGTGCTGGATGCGGCGGGCAAGGTCGTCACGACCATGAAGCCGGACGAGGCCCAGGCGTCCCAGCGCTTCCAGGACACCATCGTCTACCCCGTCGGCGAGACGCTCATGGCCCTGGTGCCGGGGCAGCCTGCGCCGGTAACACTGGGCGGCGCGCTGTCGCCCAGCCGTGACGAAGAAGGCTTCGTGGTGTTCGCCGATCAGACAGGCGCGCCCGCCGGGGTACTGACGCCCAAGGGCGTCTGGCTCAGCGGCGGCACCGCGCCGGACTGGCTGCGCGAGGCCGGCCCGATGGAGGTGCGCCAGGGCAGGCTGTGGATCCGGAAGCAGGAAGGCGGATTGCTGAACGTGCTGGACGCCGACGGCCGCGTGCTGCTCAAGCCCGAGGCGGTGGAAGCGACGCAAAGCATGGAACTGAAGGCGCTGCCGGTGAACCTGCCGGGCGGTCCGCTCGGCATATTGGGCCAGGGCCATTGCCAGTGCGGCACGACGGGCGCCGGCCTGTTGCTGGCCGACGGCGGCATGGTGACCGATCCGTCGTGGACGGACCTGATCGCGCTGGACGGTTCCGACGACCGCCGCGGCGGCGACCCGGAATACGAAGAAGGCCCCGGCGCGCTGAAGCCGGAACAGCTGCGCTACGCCGCTGACACCCCCCGCGGCCTGCAGTTGCTGGACGCCCGGGGCCAGCCGCTAGCTTTGCCACCGCAGCAACATATCGGCAACTTCCGCCACGGCTATGCGCTGACCTACGCGATCGGCATCAGCCGCATGATCGACCGCGACGGCAAGACCTACGACCTGCCGGACGCCTTCCAGACAGACATCGTCGCGCCCGGCGTGGTCCGCTTCCTGATGAGCGCCAGCGAAGACGCCCGATGGGGCCTGTACGACTTTGTAGCCGGCAAGGAGCTGGCCGCCCCCGCCTTCCACCAGATCGGCCACTTCCAGAACGGCCAGGCCGTGGCCTCGATGGGCACGGACCGCGTGGGCGTGATCGATCTGCAGGGGCGCTGGGTCGTGCCCGCGAAATATCACGGCATCGCCCGCATCAACGACAGGCTGTGGAAGGTGTGGCAGGCCGGCGGGCAAGAGGAAGACTACGAACGCGCCGCCGCCGTGTTCAACGACCAGGGCCGCGCGCTGACATCGTTCCAGCCCCACCTGCAGATATCCGCTCCGGAAGGGGGATCCATCGCGGCCGACGGCGAACACCATCGCTGGATCGTTTCGGCCGACGGCTCCGACGCGCTGGACCTGCAAGACGCCACTTATTCCCGCGTCGGCGATTGGCTGGAGATCCGCCGCGCCGTGCGCTACGGCTATCTGAACGCCCAGGGCGCATGGCAGATCGGGCCCATGGCGGCGGTGGGTTCAGTCTTCCAGGGCACGCCTGCGCGCGCGCTGTCCGCGGACGACGCAGGTACCCGGCTGATCGACGCCACGGGCAAGACCGTCGCCACCCTGCCTGGCGGCGACTGGCGCTGGCCGCAGGGCTCCGCCTTGCTGCTGCGGCACTACGTGGCGAACGGCAAGGCCATGACCGATTACGCGGGACTGGACGGCAAACCCCGGATGAAGGTGGAAGGCACGGCGTCGGCGTTCTCGGAAGGCCGCGCGGTCACGCAGCTGTCCACGAGCGCGGTACGCGCGGTCGACGCCAACGGCGCGTTGAGCGGGCCGGCGTTCGATGCGCTAGGCGCGATGCGCGACGGTTTGGCGCCCGCCCGCACCGACCTCGACTTCGGCTATGTGGACAGCCAGGGCAAGTTCGTCATCCCGACCGCCTACAGCGCGGCCACGCCGTTCGCCGCGCAGCGCGCAGTCGTGTCCACGATGGATCTTTCGAAGATCATCGATACGGCCGGCAACGCGCTGGCCCGTGTCGAAATGGTGTGCGGCATACGCACCCTGTACGGCAGCGCCGGCCAGCGTCTGTGGCCGCTGTCCTTGCCGGCGCGCTGCCGCCGCTAGGAGGTTCTTGGCGCTGGACGGCCTATTGCGCGTCCAGCGCCAGATAGCGCTGCGTCTGCACGATGGCTTCGCGTTCCTTGAAGCTTGTCAGGCGATCCGCCAGCGCGCTGCTGTCGCCCGTCTGCCGGATGGCGGCCAGCGTGGCCTGCATGGCGTGGATGGCGGCGCGTTGCAAGTCCGACGGGATGATGGCCAGGCGATAGCCCATCGCCGCCAGGTCGGGTAGCGGCACCAGCGGCGTCTTGCCGCCGTAGAACATGTTGATGAGCTTCAGGCCCGGCAGGCGTTCGGCGATGGCGCGGATCTGCTCCAGCGTTTCGGGCGCTTCCACGAACACCATGTCGGCGCCCGCCTTCACATAGCGTTCGGCGCGCGCGATCGCGGCATCGAAGCCTTCTACCGCGATCGCGTCCGTGCGCGCGATGACCAGCGCGTCGGCATCCGACAGCGTCTGGCGCGCGATGTGCACTTTGCGGCACATTTCTTCGACGTCCACCAGGCTCTTGTCGTCCAGATGGCCGCACCGCTTGGGGAAGGACTGGTCTTCGATGTGGAAGGCGGCCACGCCCGCGCGCTCCATGATGCGCACGGTGCGCTCGACGTTGGCCGATCCGCCGAAGCCCGTATCCGCGTCCGCCACCACCGGCAGTCCGCTGGCGTCGACGATCTTCTCCACGCGGTCCATCACTTCGGTAAAGCTCAGCAGCCCGATATCCGGATAGCCCGCCGCACGCGCAATGGCGCCGCCGCTGGCGTAGACCGCATTGAATCCTGCTGCGGCGACGAGCCGGGCCGACATGCCGTCATAGGCGCCGGGCGCCACGACGATGTCTTGCGCCAGATGCTGGCGCAACAGGGTGCTGGGTTTGACGGGGGTGTCCATGCGCTTTCCTTGATGGCGATAAGTCGATGCATCCATCATCGGTCCGCTGCAATAGAATGTCCAATATATGGAAAATTGATAATCAGTATCTTTTAGGTATCGATATGGAACTGCGTCATTTGCGCTACTTCGTCGTGACGGCCGAGGCCCAGCACTTCACGCGTGCGGCGGAGCTGCTGGGCATGGCGCAGCCCCCGCTCAGTCAGCAGATCCGCCAGCTGGAGCAGGAAGTCGGCACCCCGCTGTTCGACCGGACCGGCCGCGGCGTCGTGCTGAACGACGCCGGCCGCGCCTTTCTCGTCTGCGCGCAAGACATCCTGCTGCGCGCGCAAACCGCCGTGCAGACGGCGCAGCGCGCCGCGCGCGGCGAGGTGGGAGAACTGACATTGGGCTTCACCGAATCCGCGTCGTTCAACGGTGTGGTGACGGAGTTGATCCGCCAGTACCGGCAGCAGTACCCCGATGTGGAAATGACGCTGTCGCAAGGCGATAGCGAAACGCTGGTGGCGCAGTTGCGCGAAGGCGCCATCGACGCCGCCTTCGTGCGGCCGCCGTTCGCGCTGGATGGCGGCCTGACGTTCACACAGTTGGCCGAGGAACCCCTGGTGGTGGCCTTGCCGCTGGGCCACGCGCTGGCGCGCAAGAAACGCCTGGCGCCCGGGGACCTGACGCAGGAACGCTTCATCCTGTATTCCCGCAAGTCGGGGTATGGCCTCAGCGCCGACATCATGGCGGCGTGCCGGCAGCACGGTCTGAATCCGTTGATCGGCCAGCGCGCGCCACAGTTGTCGTCGGCGGTGAACCTGGTGGCGGCGGGCATGGGCGTGGCGGTGGTGCCCGCGTCATTGCGCCACCTGCGCCCGGACGGCGTGGTCTACCGCCCCTTCGCCTTGGACTGGCCGCGCGCGGTGCTGGGCCTGGCCGTCCGCCAGGACAGGCCCGGCGGCAAAGTAGAGAACCTGCTGAGTCTGGCGCGCCGCGGCGCTTAATCTTCGTGCGACTCGTGCACGGCCACGGCACCGCGCTTCCAATAGCTGGCGGCGCGGATGCGGCCCTTGTCGATGCCATGCTGCGACACCATGATTTCGCGCACCGCCTTGGCCGCGGCAGATTCGGCCGCCACCCACACATAGCCTTCGCCCGACGGCAACGCCAGTTCTCGCGCTGCTTCCAGCAGCAACGTGCTGTAGCCCGGCGCGGTGCCGTCGCGGTGCAGCCAGCGCACCGACGTCTTCGCGGCCGACGGCAACGGGATCTGGTTGGCGGCGGACGGCACTTCGATCAGTACCAGCGCCTGTGCGGCGGCAGGCAATTCCTCCAAGCGGCGCGCGATGGCGGGCAGCGCGGTTTCGTCGCCGATCAGCACGTGCCAGTCGAAGGCCTTGGGCACCACGAAGGAACCGCGCGGACCGCCGATGCCCAGCGTCTGGCCGGGCTTGGCCTGCTCGGCCCAGGTGGACGCGGGGCCATCGCCGTGCAGCACGAATTCAATGACCAATTCGCGGCGGACGGCGTCGAACAGGCGGGGCGTGTAGTCGCGCGCGGCCGGCTTGGGCGTGCCGTCGGGAAACTTGACGCCATCGGGTCCGGCGGTCGGGAGGACCGGCGCCTGGGACGGGTCGGCGGGGAAGAAGAGCTTCACGTGGTCGTCGAACGAGGCGGACACGAAGTCCTGCAGATCGTCGCCGGTGAAGGTGATGCGGGCCAGCAGGTCCGCGACGCGCTCGATGCGCGTGACAGTCAGCACGCGCATCTTCAGGTTGTGGCGCACGCGCTCCACGTTGAGGTCGCTACGGGTCATCAAAACTCCAGATTTCGGGGGGACGGGTCAAGCACAGGGCTTGCCGTTGATCTCGTCGGTGGCGCGCGTCAGGATGGCGGCGATGCGCCGTTGTTCGGCGGGCGACGCATCGGTGCGCTCCAGCAGCGCGTGCCGGATCGCCTGGCGGGCTTCCACCAGCTCCGGCAGCCACCCGGTGCGCACGTCTTCGCCTTCCGGGCCCAGGTTGCGGGGCTCGCCGCTCCAGGCCTGGCGCATCCAGTCCATCTTGCGGGCGATGTGCTTGAAGCGGTTGAACATCATGGTCAGGCGGCTGCGGTTGGCCTCCAGATAGGCCTTGCCCGGCTCCGCCAGGTGGTAGCGCTTCTTCGCGCCGTCCTGTTCCACGGTGGCGTAGCCCAGCTCTTCCAGATAGGTCAACGCGGGGTAGACCATGCCCGGGCTGGGCGTATAGAAACCGTTGCTGAGCGTGCCCAGCGCCTTGATGAGTTCGTAGCCGTGGCTGGGGCTTTGCTCCAGCAGGCCCAGCAGCATCAGTTGAAGATCGTCGGCGGACACGCGGCGGCCGCGCGTGAAACCGCGTCCGTCGCCCCCGAAGCCATCGGCATCGCCCCGTCCGCCCGGCGGCCCCGCAAACCAGTCGTCGCCCGCGGCCGCATGGCGGGGGGGATGCGAGTGATGTGAATGATGCGGGTGGTCGTGATGGCCCTGGTGGCCGTGGTGAAAATGGGAATGGCGCATGATTTAGCTCTTACGATGTATCTTTAGATATATATCTTACGATACACCCGCAAAAATCCAGACGTCAAGCGCGGCGTTCGAATACCCCTGCGGCGATGCCCCCTACGATCAGCGCCATGCCCACCAACAGCAAGACGCCCAGCGGCTCGTCCAAGATCACCGCCAAACACAGCAACCCGAAGACCGGCACCCCCAGCAAGCCCATCTGACGCGCACGGCCGATGGGTTCACGCAGGAACAGCCATGCGCCAGGAATGACCCAGAGCGGCATGGTGTGGGCCAGCACCACAACGCCCAACAGCAGCAAGGCGTTGCGACGGGACAGCGGAGCGGATGGCAGGGGCGGCGTGGCCGCATGATGGGCCCGCGCCGTCATTCAGGACGCTAGAGCAACGTGAACAGCAACTTGGACAGCGTGCTCTTTAACGGCCACTGCATCGCGATCAAGAGCAGCATGGGCAACGCGGCCGGCGCCAGTATCTTCAGCAGCACGGATTTATTGACGATGGCGCCCCGCATCGACGCGACCGCCTGATAGATGGCCTGGACATCCGCCACCGGCCCCAGCTCGGGCGCATCCAGCATGGGACGGTCAGGCACGTCCTTGCCCTGTATCCATTTCTCGTCGACCGCCCTCCCGTGCTGGGACACGAACGCGCCATAATCAAGCAGCGCTTGTCGCTTTACACGCAGCAGCAATGGCGTGAACACCAGCAGCGGCGCCAATCCAATGATCGTCAGCACCACCAGCAGCGCGGCGATCTGGCCGTAGAGCGAGGGCACCGTCACCCCGTGATAAAGGACTTCGTGCGCCCAGACACCCGCGACAACAGCCGAAACGGAAAACAGGAAGGGGCCATAGACGACCGGCAACCGCGTGAGAAAACCCAGGCCGCCCAACCGGTCGGGGTGGCTGGGAACAAGCTTCAAGGGCAACGCCGCGATCCTCATCAGCAACAGCCCAAGCAATATCAGCCGCCATACCCAGGCAAGCAACAGGATCGAGAAAATGGGCCGCGTCACCAGCAATAACCACCAGACGCCGAAGCTTAGGCTTTGGCTGCCCGAATCCGCCCACCGCAGCTCGTCCAGATTCGGCGAGAAGAACAGGACGGCGATCCACGTCACGACAAACACGGTAATGACGATCCAGGGGGCAATCCGATTGCGTAACGCCGACACGCCGATCAGGACTTGATCGAATCTGGCGGACAAGTCGTCATCGACCAGTCCCGAACGCCGAAACTCGCGCAAACCCAAGGGAATGAGTTTCTGCGCGATCCCTTCGGCCAGCACCAGCAACGGGATGGCGACAAGGCAGCGCACGTGGATGCCGATGTGGCCGAGCAAGGGCTCGTTGTCTTCCAGCGATTCGATGGCCGTACCCGCCATCCACGCGGCGATCACCAAAGGCAGCCAGGCGATCAACGCATAGGCGATAGCACGCCGCATGAAGCCCCCGCCGCCAGCCGGAATCAATCCGACTTTGCGCTGGACGCGATAGAAGAAATCATCACGTACAAGCGAAAACTGATTGACTGCGTTAGCCGCCCCTTGATGCTGATCCATCTTGACTCCCGGTAGATACCGTTTGCGCCATCGATACATCGAACACGTCATTGACCACCGCATCGCCACGTACTTGCGAGGGCAACTGAATCGGCCAAGAAGCCAGCCCGGGCTTCGCGTGAATATCGCATGCGCACCGTGCGTTTTGCAAGACGGCATTCAGAATGCGATTACGGGCCACTTTCAAAAAATAATATTCGGAGGCGTCTTTTTTGTGTAGGCTAAGAATATCCGCCGGCTGTCCGGGAAGTCGTATCCAGCGCGGCCTTCAATGCGTTGACGCTGCGAGTGAACCACACGCGGCTTCATGCCGAAGCGGATTGCCTCCCCCGTATTTGCGTGACTTTTGCCCGATTGAGCCGTGTTCTTCACGCGGCTCACCCATTTGAAAGTGTGGAGAAATCGTCATCATGAAGCTCACTCGCGGTGCGAACGCCCCCTCATCCACTCACAATCGCCTTGGCAAGCCATTAAAGGGCGCCCGCCTGACGTCGGCCGCATTGGCTTCGCTATTGCTTGTGACGGCGACCTCCGCCTGGTCGCAACAGACGCCCAAGCCGGCCGAAGACGCCACTAAACAGGCTAATGCCGCACTATTGAAAGCGCTGCCTTTTTCGGACAAGACCTCATTCGAACTGGCTCACAAAGGATTCATCGCCCCGCTTCCCACCGCAATGATCAAGGGTGCCGAAGGCAACCTGGTGTGGGACCCGACCAAGTACGATTTCGTCAAAGAAGGCTCTGACGCGCCGGACACGGTCAACCCCAGCTTGTGGCGCCAATCGCAGCTTTTGAATATCTCCGGCCTGTTCCAGGTCACGGACGGGATCTATCAGGTGCGCAACCTGGACCTGTCCAACATGACGATTGTCGAAGGCAAGGAAGGCCTGACGATCATGGACCCGCTCATTTCCACCGAGACGGCCAAGGCGGCGCTGGATCTTTATTATCAGCACCGGCCGAAGAAGCCCGTGGTCGCGGTCATCTATACGCACAGTCATGTGGACCACTACGGCGGGGTGCGCGGCGTGGTGGACGAAGCCGACGTCAAGGCTGGCAAGGTCAAGATCTACGCCCCGCTGGGCTTTCTTGAACACGCCGTGGCGGAAAATGTCATGGCAGGTACCGCAATGAGCCGGCGCGCCAGCTATATGTACGGCAACCTGTTGCCGCCCAGCCCCACCGGCCAAGTCGGCGCGGGCCTGGGCACCACCACGTCCGCCGGCACCGTGACACTGATCCCACCCACCGACATCATTGAAAAGACGGGTGAAACACGCACCATCGACGGGTTGACGTACCAGTTCCTGTACGCCCCGGGCAGCGAAGCCCCCGCCGAGATGCTGTATTACATCAAGGAAAAGAAGGCGCTGAATACTGCGGAAGACTCCACCCACACCTTGCACAACACCTATTCGTTGCGCGGCGCAAAGATCCGGGATCCGCTTGCGTGGTCGAAGTACCTGAACGAAGCCTTGGCCATGTGGGGCGATGACGTGGAAGTCATGTACGCCATGCACCACTGGCCGGTGTGGGGCAAGAAGGAAGTCCAGGAGCAACTGGGCATGCAGCGCGACATGTACCGGTACATCAACGACGAGACATTGCGGCTTGCCAATATGGGCTACAACAAGGAGGAAATCGCCGAACAGGTCAAGCTGCCGAAGGCGATCGCCACCAAGTTCTCCAACCGGGGGTATTACGGTTCTTTGAACCATAATGTTCGCGCGACCTATGTGCTCTATCTGGGTTGGTTCAACGGCAACCCCGCCACGCTGCATACCCTGCCCATTGAGGAAGGCGCAAAGCGCTACGTCGACATGATGGGCGGCACGGACGCCCTGCTGAAGAAGGCGCGGGAATACTATGCCAAGGGGGACTACCGCTGGGTGGCCGAGGTGGTCAATTACGCGGTCTTCGCGGATCCCAAGAATCAAGCGGCGCGCGACCTGCAAGCCGACGCCTTGGAACAGATGGGCTATCAGGCCGAAAGCGGACCGTGGCGCAATTTTTACCTGACCGGCGCAAAGGAACTCCGCGAAGGCGTGAAGAAGCTGCCCGTGCCTGACACCGCCAGCCCCGACACCGTCCGGGCCATGACGCTGGACATGCTCTTCGACTATTTCGCGGTCCGCTTGAACCGCGAAAAGGCCGACGGCAAACACGTGGTGCTGAATGTGGACTTCACCGACACCAAGCAGCAGTACACGCTGGAGATGGTGAACAGCGTCCTCAACCACACGGAAGGCAAGCTTGCGAAAGAGCCCAGCGCCAGCGTGTCGCTGACCCGCAATACGCTGAACGACATCATGTTGAAGCAGACGACGCTGAAAGATGCGCTAGCCAAGGGGGACGTCAAGATCACCGGCGACCAGTCCAAGCTGAACGACGTCTTCGGCTCGCTGGACGACTTTGAATTCTGGTTCAACATCGTGACGCCATAAGGCGCCTGGGCGGCAAGGCAACGGGGCGGCTCGGTCCGGGCCGCCCTTGTCGAATCGGCGCGCCGCCCGCAACGGGCAATTCGCCTAGCCCTTGGCCGCGTTCGAGCGCGCCTGCAACCAGCACGTGAAGTCCTCGGCGCGCGGTTCGTCCGGCGCCGGCGCGTACACCACCAGCCGCAAGTGGCGGCTTTCGTCCACCGACAGCGTGGCGTGCTCGAAGGCCAGATCGCCCAACGATTCCACGTGCAGCTTGCGCTGACCCATACAGGCGCCATGCACGTCGTGTTCGCGCCACCAGGCCTTGAAGTCGGGCGACACGCTTTCCAGTTCATCGACCAGTTCGGCGATGTCGGGCACGCCTGACGCGCTGGCGAAATCGCGCCGGAACGTGGACAGCATGGCGGGCGCCTGCGCTTGCCAGTCGACGAACACCTGACGCATCGCGGGCACCACGAACAGCATCCACAACAGGTTGCGCCGGCCGGGCGGCTGGGCCGAGAAATCAAAGACGTGGTCGGCGGCGGCGTTCCACACCACCACGTCCCAGCGCAGGTTCAGTATGTAGGCGGGCCGCGCGGGCAGGTCGTCCATCAAGCGGCGCACTTGCGGCGGCACGGTGCACCAGGTGCGGCCCGGTTCCGCCGGCGGGCGTTGGTGCGCAAGCAGATACAGATGACGGCGTTCGGCCGCGTCCAGCTTCAGCACGCGCGCCAGGTTTTCCAGAAAGGTCGCCGACACGCTGATGTTGCGCCCCTGCTCGAACCACGTGTACCAGGCCAGCCCGACGCCGGCCAACGCGGCGACCTCTTCGCGGCGCAGGCCGGGCGTGCGGCGGCGGCTGCCGGCGGGCAGGCCCAGGTCCATGGGGCTGAGGCGTTCGCGGCGCAAGCGCAGGAATTCGGACAGGTCCGCACGCGTGCGGTCCAGGCGCTGGGGCGTGGGATGGTCAGTCATCGGGCAAGGGAGAGGGGCATTTTCGGGCGCAGGCTATTGCACGCAGTAATAGCATAAGCAGCTAAATTGTATAAGGCTGACAGCCCGCCCAGAATAGCGCCAATCTTGTTTCCGATGGCGTTTCCATGACCTCGACCACCCTGCGCGACCCTTGCGCACAGCCCGCACGACCCACACACCCCGCGCCCGCGCTCAGCCCGCTGGGCCTGGCCGTGCTGTTGTCTGGCGGCTTCATCACGATATTCGACCTGTTCGTGGTGAACGTGGCCATCCCCAGCATGCAGACCACGCTGTCGGCCAGCTTTGCGCAAATCAATTTCATCATCGCCGCCTACGAATTGGCGTACGGCGTGCTGCTGATCGCGGGCAGCCGATTGGGCGACCGCCATGGCCGGCGCCGCTTGTTCATGCTGGGCATGGCCGGCTTCGCGCTGGCGTCCGCGCTGTGCGGGCTGGCGCCCACGGCCGACACGCTGATCGGCGCGCGCATCTTGCAAGGCATGGCGGCTGCGATGCTGTTTCCGCAGGTATACGCGCTGATCCGCGTCAGCTACGACGGCCATGCGCGGCGGCGCGCATTCGGGCTGATGGGCATGACGCTGGGGCTGGCCGCCATCGCGGGCCAGGTGCTGGGCGGCTGGATCGTGCATGCCGACGTGTTCGGCCTGGCGTGGCGCGCGATCTTCCTGATCAATGTGCCGCTGGGCCTGCTGGCATGGCGGCTGGCGCGCCACATCCCCGAATCGCGCGAGGCGTCGGGCGCGCCGATGGACTGGCCCGGTGCGGCGCTGGTGGGCGCGGGACTGGCCTTGCTGCTGCTGGCCTTGATCGAAGGGCCGGCGCGGCAGTGGCCGGCGTGGACGATCGCCAGCGGCGGCGCGTCGGCATTGTTGCTGGCGCAGTTCGTGCGCATGCAGCGCCGCGTGCAAGCCCGGGGCGGCGCGCCGCTGGTCGACATGCGCTTGCTGGCGCAGCCGCGCTTTGCCGCCGGCTGCCTGCTGATGATGCTGGTGTTTTCGACCGCCAGCGCGATGTTCCTGTGCTACGCCCTGCTGGTGCAGACCGGCTTCGGACTGGACGCGTTGACCGCCGGGCTGATCTTCGCCCCGGCCAGCGTGGGATTCGTGGCGGGGTCCATGGCCGCGCCGCGGCTGGTGGCGCGCTTCGGCACCCGGGCCATCGCGCTGGCTGCCCTGCTGTACGGCGGCGCCACGGCCGCGCTGATGGCGCACGTCGGCGCGGCGGGCGCGGCGCTGGCGCCCTGGTCGCTGGTACCGGCACTGGTGTGGCTGGGCGCGGCGCAAGGCGCCGTCAATACGCCGCTGGTGAATCTGGTGCTGGGCCTGGTCGAGGACCGTCAGGCCGGCATGGCGGCGGGCGTGGTGTCGACCTTGCAGCAAGTGGGCGCCGCGCTGGGGGTGTCGGCAGCAGGCATGCTGTTCGGCGGCGTGCTGCAAGCGCAGGCGGATGCCGCCGCGCCCGAGCGCTACGCCCAGGCGTTCGCGTCGGCCATGCAATTCAACGTGGCGGCGATCGCGGTGTCGACCGTGTTGTTGTGGTGGCTGGGCCGGAGGCGATAGACGCGCCGGCGTTTCCGCGATACCCCGCCTACCCTGCCGACAGTTCGCGTGCGCGCTGTTCGGCCTTGTGCACGGCTTGCGAGATCGCATCGGCGACGCCCGCGTCACGCATATGCGACAGCGCGGCGTAGGTGGTGCCGCCTTTGGACGTGACGCGGTCTTGCAGTTCGGTCAGCGGCACGTCTTCGCTGGCGGCCAGCCCCGCTGCGCCACGAAAGGCGGACACCGCCAGGCGGCGCGCATCGGCCGCCGGGAACCCCAGTTCCAACGCGCCCTGCTCCAGGGCCGCCATGAAGTGGAAGACATAGCCCGGCCCGCTGCCTGTCACGGCGGTCACCGCGTCGATCATTGCTTCGCTGTCCGTCCAGATGCGTTCGCCCACCGCGGCGAACAGGGCGTCCACCTGCGCGCGTTCGGCCGCTCCGCACGCCGCCGTGGCGTACAGGCCCGTCATGCCCAGGCCCACTTTGGCCGGTGTGTTGGGCATGGCGCGCACGATGCGCCCATGGCCGCCCAACCAGTCCGACAACGACGCCAGTTCGACACCCGCGGCAATGCTGACCACGGTGGCCGCTGCCTGCAGATGCCGATGGACCTGTCCGCATGCCTCGCGCAGCACCTGCGGCTTGGTGGCCAGCACGCACAACGCAGCATCGGCGATATCGGGGCCGACGCTATCGCGGCAGTTCAGGCCGCGCGCGATCAAGGCGTCGCGCGTGGGCGCGTAGGGTTCGATCACCAGGAAGTCGGCCAGTTCGCGGCCTTGCCCGAGCAGGCCATCGATGATGGCGGAGGCCATGTTGCCGCCGCCGATGAAGACGATCTTTTCACGCATGTCGATCTGATTCCAGATAAGGGGATGGCAAGGCAGGGTCAACGCTTCCGGACCGCCGCGGCGTCCAGCGCGCCGATGCGGCTGCGGCCCAGCAGCCTGAGGGTATTGCCGAGTTCGTCGCGCAGGATCGCCAGGACGTCGTGCGCGCCCGCCGGCCCGCGCCCTGCCAGACCATATAAGGGCGCGCGGCCCAGCAGCACCGCACGCGCACCCAACGCCACCGCCTTGGCGATATCGCTGCCGCGCCGCACGCCGCCATCCACCAGGATCTCTAGCGACTGGCCGAGTTCCGCGGCCACCTCGGGCAGCACTTCCAGCGGGCATGGCGCGCTTTCCAGCTGCCGCCCGCCATGGTTGGACAGCACGATGCCGTCCACGCCATGCGCGTGCGCGCGCCGCGCGTCGGCCAGGCCCTGGATGCCCTTGATCACGATGCGGCCGTGCCAATGCCGGCGCAGCCAGGCCACGTCGTCCCAGCTGAGCGCCAGGTCCATCTGCCGGCTTAGCACTGACGCCTGTTCCGTGATGTTCTCGCGCGCGTTGGCGCTGACGGCCAGGTTCTTCAGTTGCGGCCCGCCATGGCGCAACATCCGCCAGCACCAGCCCGGGTGCGCCGCCAGGTCCATCAACAGCCGGCGCGACGGCCGCAGCGGCAGCTTGAAGCCATTGCGCTTGTCGTGGTCGCGGTTGCCGTGCACGGGCACATCCACGGTCAGGAACAGGACGGTGTAGCCGTTCTGCCAGGCACGGTCCATCAGGTGTTCGGCGATGCGGCGGTCGCGCTGCACATACAGCTGCAGCCAGAGTTCGCCGGGCGTGGCGGCGCGCACGTCTTCCAGCAACGAGGTCGACGCGGTGGACAGCACGAAGGGCAAACCCGCCTGATGCGCCGCGCGCGCCAGGTGCACGTCGGCTTCCGGCCAGAACAACCCGTTCAGGCCCGTGGGCCCGACGATGGCGGGGATGGCGGCCGAGGCCCCCAGCACCGTGGTATCCAGACGGCAATCCGTCACGTCCACCAGCACCTCCGGGCGGAACTCCAGGTCGGCGTACGCCGACCGGTTGCGGGCAAGGGCCAGCCCGTCTTCCGCCCCGCCTTCCAGATAATCGAACGCCAGCCGGGGCAGCCGCTTCTGCGCCTGCCGCCGGTACTCCATCACGCTGGGAAGCATGTCCCTTCCTTGATTTGCAGGAGCCGAATAGAATTGCATGTCACACAATGCAATTGTATTTCGATCATTTTGAAAACCGCAATCCGTAACTGCCATGAGGGGGCCGATTTCCTATTGCAAGGGATGGACGCGCAAGGCGCCCTGCGCGGCAAAGCACGGCAGAATGCGGGTCTGCGGGCTTCAGGGCAATCCATCCCCGGCCGACCAGGCCCGGTATCAGACGGATTTACCCCTAGTACATACCCTAGAATCGATTGAAATACGATTATTCAAATCGAAAAGCGATTTAAGTAATCGTATGCTGTGCCTCAATGCGCTCGGACTTCCACTGATCTCCGGGCCCCATTCGGGACCACAGACATGACCAACGGCATCACCCTGTTAGACGCGTTGACCCAGGCCCTGGGCGCGGACGCCATCCTTCATTCCGACGCCGACACCGCCGGCTATACCGAAGACTGGCGCGGCCGGTACAAGGGCCCGGCGCTGTGCGTCGCCCTGCCGGGCAACACGCAGCAGGTCGCCGACATCGTCCGCCTGTGCAACGCGCACGCCACGCCGGTGCTGCCGCAGGGCGGCAACACCAGCCTGTGCGGCGGCGCCGTGCCGGATGCCGCCGGCAAGCCCCCCGTCATCGTGAACCTGGCGCGCATGCGCAAGGTCCGCCGCGTCGATGCCGCCAACAATTCCATGGAAGTCGAGGCCGGCTGCGTGCTGGCCGCAGTGCAGCAGGCAGCCGCCGACGCGGGCCGCCTGTACCCCATCAGCCTGGGCGCCGAAGGCTCGTGCCAGATCGGCGGCACCATCGCCACCAACGCCGGCGGCACGGGCGTGCTGCGCTACGGCAACACGCGCGACAACATCCTGGGCCTGGAAGTGGTGCTGCCGGACGGCACCGTCTGGAACGGCATGACGGCGCTGCGCAAGAACAATACGGGCTTCGACCTGAAACACCTGTTCATCGGCGCCGAAGGCACGATGGGCATCGTCACCGCCGCCGTCTTGAAGCTGCACCCGCTGCCCACCGCCCACGCCGTGGCCTGGCTGGCGCCGGACAGCCCGCACGCGGCGCTTGAAATCCTGGGTCTGTTCCAGCGCAGTTGCGGGTCGCGCCTGTCGGCGTTCGAGATGATCGACAGCAACCAGCTGGACACCGTGATGGCGCATGTGCCTGGCCGCAAGAACCCGCTGGCCGGCGCGCACCCGTGGCACGTGCTGGTCGAACTGTCCGACACCGGCAGCGGCCCCGAGCTGCAAGACCTGCTGCAGCAGATCCTGGAGCAAGCGTCCGAACTTGGCCTGCTGCACGACGCCGTCATCGCCAGCAACGACACGCAGCGCGCGGCGCTCTGGGAAGTGCGCCACAGCGTGTCGGAAGGCAACAAGAAGGCCGGCGTGGGCTTGACCACCGACAGCGCCGTGCCGGTCGCAAGCGTGCCGCACTTCATCGAAGCGGCCACCGCCGCCGTGCGCCGCCTGGTGCCCGGCCTGCCCGTCCTGATCGTGGCCCATCTGGGCGACGGCAACGTGCACTTCATCCCCTTCTTCACGTTCGACGCCTGGAACGCGCTGCCCGGGCGCGACGCAATGGCCGCCGATATCCGCCGCGCCGTCAACGACGTGGCCGACGCACTGGGCGGCACGTTCAGTGCCGAGCACGGCGTGGGCCGCACGTCGCTGGCAGAAATGGCGCACTACAAGTCGCCCGTCGAACTGGCGATGATGCGCGCGCTGAAGTCCACCTTCGATCCCGCCAATCTCTTCAACCCCGGCCGCTTGCTGCCTTGAGCCGTCGTTCTTGATCCGTAGTCCCTGACCCGACCCGCAGGAGTCTTCCATGAAATCGACCTCCCACAACGCTTCGCGCCGCAGCGCGCTGAAAACCGTTGCCGCCGGCGCCGCCGCGCTGGCCATGCCCATGATCTGGACCCCGTCGCGCGCGGCGTCCAAGCGCATCGTCGTGCGCGATGACGGCGGCATCTACAGCAAAGCCTATGGCGCCGTGTTCTACAAGCCGTTCACGGAAGCCACCGGCATCCAGGTCGTGGGCGTGCAGGCCAACGCCGAGCCCACCGCGCAGATCCGCAGCATGGTGGACACCGGCAACTACACCTGGGACATGGCCAAGATCAGCCAGCCCGCCATCCTGATGCTGACCGAAGGCGGCAAGGTCTACCTGGAAAAGCACGGCCTGGAATCCGACCCGGTCGTGGCCACCATCCCCAAGCAATACATGTCGCCCTACGGCGTGGGCAACAACGTCTACACGACCGTGCTGGCCTACCGCACCGACGCGTTCAAGGGCCGCCGCGCCCCGGCGTCCTGGGCCGACTTCTGGAACGTGAAGGACATCCCCGGCCGCCGCGGCCTGCGCAAGCACCCCTTCGACACCATCGAAGAGGCGCTGATGGCCGACGGCGTGCCGACCGACAAAGTCTATCCTTGCGACATCGACCGCGCGCTGTCCAGCCTGGACAAGGTCAAGTCGTCGGTGGACGTGTGGTGGAACACAGGCGCGCAGGTCGAACAAATGCTGGGTTCGGGCGAAGTCGACATGATCGCCACGTGGGTGTCGCGCGCGCAATCCGCCATCGCCAACGGCGCGCCGGTGCAGATCGTCTGGGATCAGAACATCTGGGGCTGCGACAACTGGTCCATCCTGAAAGGCACGCCCAACGCCGACGCTTGCCGCGAGTTCATCAAGTTTGCATCCGACCCCAAGCGTCAGGCGGCGCTGGTCGAATACTTTGCCGCGGGCGTGACGCAACCCGCCGCCTTCGACTACATCAAGGCCGACGTGGCGCGCAATTGCCCGACCCACCCCGACAACATCAAGAGCGGCTTGCACATCAACGCGGCCTACTGGCTGGACAAGCAGCGCGATGTGCTCGAGCGCTTCAACGGCTGGGTCCTGAAGTAATTCTTTCCTGAATGAACACCATGTCTTCTTCCAATCTGCAAATCTCGGGTCTGGGCAAACGCTATGGCGATTTCGTCGCGCTGGCGCCCACGCACCTGGACGTCGCCCGCGGCGAATTCCTGACGCTGCTGGGTCCGTCCGGCTCCGGCAAGACCACTCTCTTGAGCCTGATCGCCGGCCTGGCACAGCCCGACGAGGGCCGCGTGCTGATCGACGGCGCCGACGTCACGTATGGCGCGCCGTATGAACGGGATATCGGCATGGTGTTCCAGAACTACGCGCTGTTTCCGCACATGAGCATCGAGGAGAACATCGCGTTCCCGCTGAAGATGCGCAAGGTGCCAGCGGCTGAAGCGCGCCGCCGTGCACACGAAGCGCTGGAAATGGTGCGGCTGCCGCACGTAGCGTCGCGCCTGCCGCGCGAACTGTCCGGCGGCCAGCAGCAGCGCATTGCGCTGGCGCGCTGCATGGTCTACCGCCCGGCCATCATCCTGATGGACGAACCGCTGGGCGCGCTGGACAAGAAACTGCGCGACCAGATGCAGCTTGAGATCAAGCGCATCCATCGCGAACTGGGCACCACCATCGTGTACGTGACGCACGACCAGGAAGAGGCCATGACCATGTCCGACCGCATCTGCCTGATGAACGGCGGCGCGATCGAACAACTGGGCACGCCGGCCGACCTGTACTTCCGCCCCCGCACGCTGTTCGTCGCCGACTTCCTGGGTGAATCGAATCTGCTGCAAGGCGAAGTCGCGTCGGTGGACGGCGACATCCTGACGGTCAAGCTGGCCTGCCAGGGCGTGACCGGGCAGGCGCTGTCCAATGGCGCCCCCATCAACGCCGGCCAGAAAGTCACGGTGATGCTGCGCCCGCAGAACCTGCGCGTGGGCACCGCCGGCCCCGGCCTGACCGGCAAGCTGCTGGACGTGATGGTGACGGGCAGCTTGACGAAGCTGTATCTGGATTCGGGCGCGGCCGATGCCGCGCCGATCGTCGTGGCCTACCCCACGCAGCGCCAGGCCGAGCAATACGCGATCGGCCAGCCGCTGACGGTCAGTTGGCAGGCCGCGGACGCGGTGGCCATTGCGGAGTGATCGCATGACGACTCTAGCCAATCCCCGCAAGCGCATGAGCGCAGGCCGGCGCCATTTCCTGATGGCCGCCCCGCTGGTCGTGCTGCTGCTGGTGCTGCTGATCTATCCCGTCGGCCAGTTGCTGCTGTTGAGCGTCGTCGGCGAACAAGGCTTCAGCCTGGCGCAATACCACCGGCTGTTCGAATCGTCGGTATACGTGAACGTGCTGCTGATCACGTTGAAGATTTCGTTGTGGACGACGTTCTTCTCGGTGGTGGCGGGCTATCCCGTGGCCTACCTGATCTCCAGTTTGTCGGCCCGGCGCAAGACGTCGCTGCTGTTCTGGGTGCTGCTGTCTTTCTGGACGAGCTTCCTGGTGCGCACCTTCGCCTGGGTCGTGCTGCTGGGCAGAAACGGCGTCGTCAACCAGCTGCTGCAGGCCCTGGGCATCCTGGATGCGCCGGCCAACCTGCTCTACAACTTCGGCAGTGTGCTGGTCGGCATGGTGCACGCGCTGATGCCGCTGGCGGTGCTGACGATGCTGTCCGTCATGGAGAACATCGACCGCAACCTGCCGCGCGCCGCCTCCACGCTGGGCGCGCGCCCGGGCACGGCGTTCTGGAAGATCTACTTTCCGCTGTCGATGCCGGGCGTGGCGGCCGCCGCCATCATGGTGTTCGTGACGGCCATCGGCTTTTTCATCACGCCGGCGCTGCTGGGCGGACGCAAGGAAACGATGATCACGCAGATCATCATCGACCAGGTCCAGCAGACCATGAACTGGGAGTTCGCCGGCGCGGTGTCGGTGCTGCTGCTGGTGGTGGTGCTGGTCGTCTTCGCCATCTACGACAAGGTGCTGGGCCTGTCCACCATGACGGGCGGCGCATCCACCCGCGTGCGCGCATCGGGCAAGGAAAGCCTGTCCCGCCGCGCGGGCGACGCGGTGCTGACCGTGCTGGCCAACGTCTCCGACGCGCTGTTCGCGCTGCTGCCCAAGCGCCTGCGCCGTTCGGTGTCCGGCACCGGCCAGTCGCGCACCTTGTGGTGGATCGTGCTGGGCATACTGGCCTTCCTGAGTGCCCCCGCGTTCCTGATGATCCCGCTGTCGTTCGATTCGGGCTCCGGCCTGACATGGCCGCCCAAGGGCTTTTCGCTGCAGTGGTATGAACAGATGTTCACCTCGCCCGTGTGGATGCAGGCGATCACCCGTTCGTTGATCGTGGGCGTGGGCACCGGCCTGCTGGCGATGCTGATCGGCACGCCCGCCGCCTTCCTGCTGGTGCGCGCCAACATGCGCGGCAAGTCCGCGATGCTGGCCTTCGTGCTGTCGCCCATCGTCGTGCCGCGCATGATCATCGCCGTGGGCATGTTCTATTTCTTCGCCCGCGTGGGCCTGGTGGGCTCCACCATCGGCCTGATCCTGGCGCACACGGTCGTCGCCGTGCCTTACGTGGTGATCACGATGATGGCGGTACTGCGCAACTACGACACACGCCTGGACCTGGCCGCGCAAAGCCTGGGCGCGGGCCCATGGGCCACGCTGCGCTTCGTGACGTTCCCCATCCTGGGGGCCGGCCTGATGTCGTCGTTCCTGTTCGCGTTCGCGACCTCGTTCGATGAACTGACGATCGCGCTGTTCGCCTCGGGCGGCCTAAACGCCACCTTGCCCAAGCAGTTCTGGGACGAAGTGACGCTGCAGATTTCCCCGGTGATCGCCGCCGTCTCGACGTGCCTCTTCATCTTCATCGCCGCGCTGATCTGGCTGGCCGACCGGCTCCGCCGCCGCAGTCTGGCCACCTGACCCCATGCGCGCTTGTATTACCTCTTAGGATTCGCAACATGCTGAACGCAACCCATCTTCGCGGCGTCTTCCCCGCCATCCCGACGCCGGTCAACGCCGACGACACCATCAACGTCCCGGCCGCCCGCGCGCTGATCGCCTACCTGCTCAAGCAAGGCATCGACGGCATCGTGCCGCTGGGCGGCACGGGCGAATACGGCGCCCTGCCCCGCGCCGAACGCATCCGCATGTGCAAGCTGACGGTGGAAGCCATCGAAGGCCGCGTGCCGGTGATCCCCGGCGTGCTTGACCCCGGCTTCCACGACGCCCTGCAAGCCGGCCGCGAATTCGCCGACGCCGGCGCCGACGCGCTGATGGTGCTGACGCCCTACTACACGACCCCCACGCAAGCCGGTATCCGCGACTACTTCCTGCGCTACGCGGACGCCTCGCCGCTGCCCGTGATGATCTACGAGATCCCGTACCGCACCCGCATCGCGATCGCCCCCGAAGTGCTGCACGAACTGTCGCGGCACGAGAACATCATCGGCATGAAGGCCTGCAACACGGACATGTACCACTTCCTGCGCACAGTGGCAGGCGTTGACGATTCGTTCGCGGTGTTCAGCGGCGAAGACACGCTGCTGCCGGTGCACCTTGCGGCGGGCGCGCGCGGCGGCATCGTGGTGACGGCAAGCCTGTTGCCGACGGCCTGGCGGAAGGTATACGCGTTGGCGGCTGAAGGACGCACGCGGGAGTCGATGGAGCTGCATCGCCGTTTGATTCCGCTGATGAATCTGGCGTTCGCAGAGACGAACCCCGGGCCGATGAAGTCGGTGATGGATCTGATCGGCGTGAACGCGCCCGAAGTGCTGGATCCGTTGGTGGCGCCGGCAGACGGATTGCAGGCGGCGTTGCGGGCGGAGTTGGGGCCTTTGCTGAAGGAGTTTGAGGGGGTGGTTTAAGGGCCGAATTTCTGTTTAGGTTTTTGGCTTTAGGAATGGAGGGGGACTGCGTTTTTGGCGGTCCTTTTTCTTTTTTTGATTGTTAGTTCTTTAGACGCCCGTCACGGCAGTCCCCCGGGGCGTGCGGGTCAACGATTGCGGTCCGGAGCCTTCGCTCCGGACTATCCCTACGTCATCTTCGTCCAGGCCTTCGGCCTTCCCTTCAGATTCCCTCGGGCTTATCGACTCCCCGCACGCCCCGGGGGACTGTCGCGCCGGGCTCTGCTGGCTGAATCTTGATCGTCGCTGGGGAGGGCGGTGTGCTTAGGGTTCTCGCCCCGGGTTTTGAGTGGTGGAGGATCTTGCGGGGCCCGCTCCCGGCCGGCCGCGCAGGCGGCCTTGGGGAGCTTACGCATCGTCTTGCGTCGTTGCGCGATTCGCTTCGCGTGTGGGTTGCGGTGCCTAAACATCATCGCCAGAAAACTCCTACGCATCGCCTTCGGCGTATGGAAATCGCGCAAACCGGGAGTGTCAGTTTTTTTGTGTTTAAGGCACTCAGTGCCTGATCCCGTGGAGGATCAGGCGTGTTGCTGCTATCTCAGCGATACGGGTCAGTGAAGCGTTCAGCGTAAATGATGGCGAACTGGTTCATGGCGGCCTTCCAGTCATGCGTGGCGCTGCCCCAGCCGTCAGTGACGTTGCGCAGGACCAGCCACAGCAGCTTGGTGGCGGCCTCATCGCTGGGGAAGTGCCTTCGCGTTTTCACCACCCGGCGCAACTGCGCGTTGATGCTTTCGATGGCGTTGGTGGTGTAAATCACCTTGCGGATCGCTGGCGGGAACATAAAGAACGGGATCACCCGATCCCAGGCCCGGCGCCATGCTTCTGCGATCGGCGCGTAACGCTGACCCCACGGGCCTTGCTCGAACGCCGATAGCGCAGCCAACGCAGCCTCCACAGTCGCCGCCGTGTAGATCGGCTTCAAGGCCGCTGCCACCGTCCGGCGTTCCTTCCAGCTGGCGTAGTCCAGGCTCGAGCGGATCAGGTGCACGATGCAGGTCTGCAGCGTCGTGGCCGGGAACACCGCGTTCAGCGACTGCTCCATACCCTTCAAGCCATCGGTGACGGCGATCAGGATGTCCTGCGTGCCGCGGGTCTTCAGTTCGTTGAACACCTTCATCCAGAACTTGGCGCCCTCGGTCTGCTCGATCCACAGGCCCAGGATGTCGCGCGTGCCATCAGGCAGCACCGCCAGCGCCAGGTACACGGCCTTGTTGCGTACCACCCCGTCCTCGCGGATCTTGACCCGCAGCGCATCGAAGAACACCACCGGGTACATCGTCTCTAGAGGCCGGGTCTGCCAAGCAGTGACCTCGTCCATGACCGCGTCGGTCACCGAGCTGATGAACTCGGGCGAGACCTCGGTGCCGTACTGCTCGACCAAGAACCCCTGGATCTCGCGCACCGTCATGCCCCGGGCGTACATCGCGATGATCTTGTCATCAAACCCGGTAAAGCGGCGCTCGTGCTTGGGGATCAGGATCGGGGCGAAGCTGCCGTCACGGTCCCGCGGGATCTCCACCCGCAGCGCACCGTCATCGGTCAGCACCGTCTTGCGGCTCTTGCCGTTGCGCTGATTGGTGGCTTCCTCGGGGCGATCTCCGCCCGAGGGATACCTCAGATGGTGCCCTAGCTCGGCGCCCAGCGCCCGCTCGATCAGCGCCTTCTTGAACGCCATCGACAGGTCCTGCACCGCCTCGGCGGTCATCGGACCCTTAACGAACTGGTCAACCAGACCCGCCGGGATCGACGGTAATTCCCTCAGGGGAGGTTTCTTCTTTGTGGCCATACATGTGCTCCTTGAGCGGTATGTTAGGCCTCAAACACAAAATTTATGACACTCCCGAAGAGCGACATCGCCGGCCCCATCACTGGCCTCCCTTTTAGACGGGTGGCGCGCGTACAGGCCTGGCCAAGCAAGCAACTATCTGCCGCGCGCCACCCGTCGCTCCACCTCCCCCACCTGACGGCGGGGCCAATAGAAAACCACTCACCACCAGCGCGCAAGCGACCACCGCCCCGACGCATCAACAACGCGTATGCCGAATGCGGCCGCCCGCGCGGACGCATGAGGCGGGCCCCGAAAATCTCGTCAGTAAACGGCGCTCTAGCAGCGCGCGAACCAAGACGGCGCAGCTCGTCGTCGGGGTCGGGTGGGTGGCGCGCAACCTTGATGCGCCCGAGGGAATCTGAAGGCAGCGGCCGTAGGCCGCAACGAAGATGACGAAGGGGCAGTCCGGAGCGAACGCTCCGGACCGCAATCGTGGGCGCGCGCCACCCACCCGACCCCGGCGACGAGCGTCCCACGAAGATCTAGGGCACGCCCCACGAAGCTCTACAACACGGCCCCACGAAGATCAAAAGCACATCCCACGAAGCTCTACAACTCGGCCCCACGAAGCTCCACAGCCCCCTACCTCGAATAAGCCGAAAACTTAGACTTAGAGATCGAAGTCGCCGCCACCTGCACATGCGGCGCCAGTTCTGCTTCCACCCGCGCCACTGTCCACCTCGTCGTCGGCACAGAAATATTGATCGCAGCCACCGCCAACCCCCGATGATCGATCACTGGCGCCGCCACCGAGATATCTCCCAGCACCGTCTCGTTCACGATGATCGCGTAGCCCTTTTCGGCCACGCGCTGCACGCGGTCCAGCAGTTTTTCAGGGTTCACTTCGGTATACGGCGTGATCGCTTCCAGCCGCGTCTGCGCCAGGATCTCGCGGCGGTGCTCGTCCGACAGCCGCGACAGGATCGCCGTGCCGGACGCCGTGAAGAACGCCGGCAGGCGGCTGCCCACCGCGATGTCCACATTCACCAGATGGTGGCCCGGAAAGCGGGCCACGAACACGATCTCATGGCCGTCCAGCTCTTGCAGGTTCGTCGTCTCGCCCAGCGTCCGGCTGATGTCCAGCAGATACGGCGATGCCTTGTCGATCAGCTCGTTCGCGCGCACATAGTTGTACGAGAATTGCAGCACCTTCGGCGTCAGGCCGTAGTTGCGCGTATCCGGAATGCGGCGCAGATAGCCCAGCGTCTCAAGCGTATAGACCAGGCGCTGCGTCGCGCTGCGGTCCAGGCCGGATTCGCGCGCGATATCGGCCAGCGTCATGTGGCGTTTCGAACCATCGAACGCGTGCAGCACCTGAAAGGCTTTTTCAGTGGAACCGACAAACAGCGAAGACCGGGTCTCGGTCGGCGCCTGCGGTTTTTCCGTGTCGTCGGGGGTAGCTTTGCGCACAGGGAACAGCCTATTGAGTTCTAGGGATGCCGCGCAGGAATCATCGCGACGGGGGTATATGCCGGCCCCACATCGCGCATTGCGCTTAATTTAATTGTAGTTCAATTATTAATAGCAAATATCAATTACTTTAGGCACTTTCGTCAACCGGCATCGCCAGCGGCACTCCCGGCTGAGATGCCGATCGCGTGCCCGGCAGCGCATGGCAGGACTGCGGGTGATACGTATGCACCACCGACAGTTTCACGCGGTCGCTGCGGTTGCCCTGCGCGGCATGCAGGGTCCGGCAATGGAAGAAAACCACGTCGCCGGCCTCAAGCTCGGGGCAGACGGCTTGCGCGATCCAATCGGCGTTTTGCGGCGCATCGTCGCGGAAGAATTTCTGGTCGTCGAACTGGTCGGGCGCAAACGCCGCCGCATGCGAACCCGGGATCAGCGACAGGCCGCCGTTCTCGCGCTTTTCCGGGCCCAGGGCCAGCCAACAGGACACCAGGTCGGTATCGGAAAACGACCAATAGCGGATATCCTGGTGCCAGCCGGTCAGGCTGCCGTAGGCCGGATGCTTGGTCATCACGCAGTTGTGGTGCACGGTCGACAGCACGGCGGGCTCGCCGAAGTAGCGGGCCAGCCACTGGGCGATGCCGGGGTCCGTCGCCCAGTGGGCGAACAGCGGGTCGCGCGCATAGGCGCTGAGCAGGCGGCGGACGGTCAACCCGCCTTCGGCGGCACGCGACTCGGGCGCGCCGGGGTAGCGCAGGTCGGCTTCGTATTCGATGGGGGCCACATGCTCGCGCAAATGGCGTTCGGCCAGCGCGCGTAGCGCCGCCACCCGGTCTGCATCCACGAATTGGCGCGCCACCACGAACCCCTGCTTGCGCAGGACGGCTATCTGATCATCAGGCAGTAACCCGGACATCTCGATCCTCACACCCCGCGGCGGTTGCGAAGCGTCTGCGTGCGGGGCAGGCGCGTACCGGTCAGGCACCGGTATACGCGGGGATGGCTAGATTACCAAAGCGCCGGGCACGCCGGCGTCAGGTTGATGGTGTTTTTTCAACTGGCGGGGGAATCGGGGGATGCAGCCGGGCCGCGTCGCGTTCCTGCACTTCGTGATGCACCCATTCGCGCCACACCGCCACCAGCAACGCCATCAGCACCGGGCCCACGAACAGCCCCACGATGCCCATGGTCTTCACGCCGCCCACCAGGCCGAAGAACGTCGGCAGGAACGGCAGCTTGACCGGTCCGCCCACCAGGCGCGGGCGCAGGGTCTTGTCGACGATGAAGAGTTCGACGCTGCCCCACACCATCAGCGCGATGCCCGCGACCACATGGCCCGAGCCCACCAGGTACAGCGACACCAGCGTGAACGACAGCGGCGCGCCGCCGGGGATCAATGCCATGAAGCCCGTGACCACGCCCAGCAGCACCGGCGACGGCACGCCCGCCACCCAATAGGCGATACCCAGCACCAGGCCTTCGCCCAGGGCGATCAGGCCCATGCCCGTGACGGTGGAATTGATGGTGGCCGGCACCACGCGCGAAAAGCGCTGCCAGCGCGCCGGCAGGATGCGTTCGCCCAGCACGTCCAGTTGGGCGACCATGCGGATGCCGTCCTTGTAGACGAAGAACAGCGTGATCAGCATGAACAGCACGGTCAGCAGCAGCTGGAACACGTTGCCCGTGGCCGCCAGCACCATGCGGTAGATGTTGCCCAGGTGTTCGCCGCTGACGGCTTCGACCAGCGCGCCCAGCGCGTGGGGCTGGCCGATATACGATTCCCAGTACTGGCCCAGGCGTTCGCCCACGGCTGGCATCGACGTGATCCAGTTGGGCACGGCCACGCCGTGGCGGTTGGCCGCGATGGCCCAGGCGAAGAAGGTGCTGGCTTCCTTGATGGCGTAAGACAGCGCCAACGTCATCGGCACGATCAGCACGACGATGACCACCAGCAGCGCCAGCGACGCGGCGACTGCCGTGCGGCCGCCGCAGCGCACCACCAGCCGCTGGTACAGCGGCCAGCTGGCCAGGCCGATGATCAGGGCCGCAAGCGCGGGGACCAGAAAGCCGCTAAGGAAGTAAACCCCTGCCAACAAGACAAGCAGCAACAGCCAACGGGCGATCAGGTAAGCGGGTAGAACAGGCTGCATAGAGCGGATCGACAGTAAGGGCGTTGTAGGCTTTGACTGTCGGACTATACAGACGTTTCAAGAAATACGAGGGACGCAAGCCCTGTATTTACTACGGGGTTTCCCGTGGTTTCCCAGCGTGGCGGGCCGGCCGGCCCACCACGCCAAGCGCTTACAAGGCGTATTCGGCGGCCTCTTCGCGCGGGCTGCGGCGGCGCGGCGGGGTCGTCTGGACCAAAGCCGGTTCCGTCCGGGGCTGGGGCTGCGCCAAGGTCATCGCGCTGGGCATCCCCAACTGGCGCTGATAGACGCCGCAGGAGCCGGCGGCGGGATCGGTTTCATCGCGGCCGCTAAGCAGCGGGCAACCTGCGAACAATTCCGCCACCCAATCGGTGAAGGCGCGCACCTTGGGCGACAACTGGCGGCTTTGCGGGTACAGCACCGAGATCGCGGTCGAGCTCGGCTTCCACTGCGGCAGGATTTCGATGAGTTCGCCTGATTGCAGGTGCGGCAACGCCATATAGCGGGCCACCTGAATCAGGCCGAAGCCTTTCAGGCCGCAATCCAGGTAGGCGCCGGCTTCATTCACGGCCACCGTGCCCTTCATGTCCACTTCCTGATGCTTGCCGTCCACCTTGAAGTCCCAGGCGCAATTGCGGCCCGTGCGGCTCATGAAGTAATGCACCGCGTGGTGGTCGCGCAGCGATTCGATCGTCTGCGGCATGCCGTGGCGCGCCACATAGGTGGGCGAGGCGCACGTGACCGTCTGCAGGGTGCCGATGCGGCGCGCGACCAGGCTGGAATCTTCCAGCTCGCCCGCGCGGATCACGCAGTCCACGGCCTCTTGCACCATGTCCACGGGGCGGTCGCCCAGCCCCAGCACCAGCTCGACGTCAGGGTATTTGTCGTGGAAATCACACAATGCGGGGATCAGGATCAGCCGCCCGATGCAGGTCGGGACGTCGATGCGCAGCCGCCCTTTCAGGCGCAGGGCGGCTTCCTGGAAACAGGCCTCGGTCTCTTCGACGTCAGCCAGGATGCGCACGCAGTGCTGGTAATAGCCCGCGCCGTCCGGCGTCAGGCCGATACGGCGCGTGGTGCGGTTGAGCAGGCGGACGCCCAGAAGGCGTTCGAGGTTCTGGATGATGGTGGTGACGGTGGTGCGCGGAAGCGAGAGGCTGTCGGCCGCCCGAGTGAAGCTATTGGCGTCCACGACGCGCACAAACACCTGCATAGCCTGAAAACGGTCCATGGCGACGGTGTCCTTTTGGGCAAATAAGTCGGGGTGAACGGAGCATAACCCGATTTCGCCGCCGATTAGTCATTCCTGTCGAATAGTGTTGCCGGAATAGACATGTTTATCCGGCCCTGCAAAACACTCAGAATGCAAACCATCTTGAAGTGCCCTTGCCTCCCGGCGCCCCCACAGGGCATGTCAATCCTCAGCTTCCGACACCGCAGTGATCCCGCCCCGCCAAGGCGCCACTGACCAGGAACCGCAACCCTGTTGCATGCTGCATTGCAGCATATGCATATATCCAGCGGACGCTAAGGACTGCCATGCCCCGGACCGCCGGAGCCGCCTCCGCCCCAGGCTCAAACAAGCGCGCTTTCGCCCCTATACCACTCAAGGAAACATCATGGTTTCGCGCAATCGTATCGCTATGCTCGTCGTCTTTGCAGCCGTACTCGCGGCCGGAGGCGGCTACGCCCTGACCCGGGGCCCCGCCGGCGGCAATGTCGCCATGGCGCAAGGCGCCCCCGCCGCCACGCCGGTCGAAGTGGCCGAAGTCGTCACCAAGACCATCGTGGACTGGCAACGCTATTCCGGCCGCCTGGAGGCGATCGACCGCGTCGACATCCGCCCGCTCGTGTCCGGCACCCTGACCGCCGTGCACTTCCAGGACGGCAGCATCGTCAAGAAGGGCGACCTGCTCTTCACCATCGACCCGCGCCCCTACGTCGCCGAAGTGGACCGCGCCGCCGCCGCGCTGACGGCCGCGAAGGCCCGCGCGTCGTACACCGCCACGGACCTGGCCCGCGGCCAGCGCCTGCTGACGGACAACGCCATCGCCCGCCGCGACTTCGAGGAAAAGCAGAACGCCTCGCGCGAAGCCGCCGCCAACCTGCAAGGCGCGCAAGCCGCGCTGGACTCCGCCAAGTTGAACCTGGGCTACACGCGCATCGAAGCGCCGGTGGCCGGCCGCGTCTCGCGCGCCGAAGTCACCGTGGGCAACGTGGTCTCGGCCGGCGCCGCGTCAGTGCCGCTGACGAGGCTGGTGTCGGTGGCGAAGATGTACGCATCGTTCGACGTGGACGAACAAACCTTCCTGAGGTATGTGAACCCGGCGCGCAACGGCCGCGCGGGTTCGGTGCCGGTCGAGCTGGGCCTGGCGAACGAGGACGGCTATTCCCGCACCGGTTTCGTGCAGTCGGTGGACAACCGCCTGGACACGACGTCCGGCACGATCCGCGTGCGCGCCGAATTCGACAACGCCGACGGTTCGCTCCTGCCCGGCCTGTATGCCCGCGTCCGCCTGGGCGGCAGCGACCCGCGTTCGGCCGTGCTGATCGACGAACGCGCCATCGGCACCGACCAGGACAAACGCTACGTGCTGGTGCTGGACGACAAGAACCACGCTGTCTATCGCCAGGTGAAGCTGGGCGCCAACCAGGAAGGCCTGCGCGTCATCGACACCGGCTTGGCCGCCGGTGAACGCATCGTCGTCAATGGCCTGCAACGCATCCGCCCCGGCGACATCGTGGCCCCGACCGTCGTGCCCATGGTTGCCGCCAAGGCCGCCCCGGTCAAGACCGCCGCAGCCGACCTGAAGTAAGGCCTGCGCGTCTACAGAGAACGTTCATGAATATCTCAAAGTTCTTCATCGACCGGCCGATTTTCGCCGGCGTGTTGTCCATCCTGGTACTGCTGGCAGGCTTGCTGGCCATGTTCCAGCTGCCCATTTCCGAATACCCGGAAGTCGTGCCGCCGTCGGTCGTGGTGCGCGCGCAGTATCCGGGCGCCAACCCCAAGGTCATCGCCGAAACCGTCGCCTCGCCGCTGGAAGAATCCATCAACGGCGTGGAAGACATGCTGTACATGCAGTCGCAGGCCAACAGCGACGGCAACCTGACGCTGACGGTCAACTTCAAGCTGGGCGTGGACCCGGACAAGGCGCAGCAGCTGGTGCAGAACCGCGTGTCGCAAGCGCTGCCGCGCCTGCCGCCGGACGTGCAGCGCCTGGGCGTGACGACCGCCAAGAGTTCGCCCACGCTGACGCTGGTCGTGCACCTGATCTCGCCCAATGACCGCTACGACATCACCTACCTGCGCAACTACGCGATCCTGAACGTCAAGGACCGCCTGGCCCGCATCACGGGCGTGGGCGAAGTGACGGTGTGGGGTTCGGGCAACTACTCGATGCGCGTCTGGCTGGACCCGCAAAAGGTCGCCCAACGCGGCCTGACGGCGTCGGAAGTGGTCGCCGCCATCCGCGAACAGAACGTGCAGGTCGCCGCCGGCGTGATCGGCGCATCGCCCACGCAAGGCGACGTGCCGCTGCAGCTGAACGTGAATGCGCGCGGCCGCCTGCAAAGCGAGGAAGAATTCCGCGACATCATCCTGAAGACCTCGTCCGACGGCGCCGTGACGCATCTGTCCGACGTCGCCCGCGTGGAGCTGGACGCCCAGGAATACGGCCTGCGTTCGCTGCTGGACAACAAGCAGGCGGTGGGCATGGGGATCATGCAATCGCCGGGCGCCAACGCGCTGGATGTCTCCAGCAAGGTGCGCGCCGCAATGGCCGAGCTGGAACAGGACTTCCCGCCGGGCGTGGAATACCGCATCGAATACGACCCCACGCAGTTCGTGCGGTCCAGTATCGAAGCCGTGGTGCACACGCTGCTTGAAGCCATTGCGCTGGTCGTGCTGGTGGTGATCCTTTTCCTGCAGACCTGGCGCGCGTCCATCATCCCGCTGCTGGCGGTGCCCGTCTCCATCGTGGGCACGTTCGCGCTGCTGCTGGTGTTCGGCTATTCCATCAACGCCCTGTCGCTGTTCGGGATGGTGCTTGCCATCGGGATCGTGGTTGACGATGCGATCGTGGTGGTGGAAAACGTCGAGCGCAATATCGCGGCGGGCTTGAGTCCACGCGACGCGACCTACCGCGCCATGCGCGAAGTCAGCGGCCCCATCATCGCCATCGCGCTGACGCTGTGCGCCGTGTTCGTGCCGCTGGCCTTCATGACGGGCCTGACGGGCCAGTTCTACAAGCAATTCGCCATGACCATCGCCATCTCGACGGTGATCTCGGCCTTCAACTCGCTGACCCTGTCGCCCGCGCTGTCGGCCCTGCTGCTGAAAAGCCATCACGACAAGCAGGACTGGCTGACCCGTGGCATGAACCGCGTCTTCGGCCGCTTCTTCAACTGGTTCAACAACATGTTCGGCCGCGCCTCCGAGTCCTACGGCACGGGCGTATCCAGCGTCATCCGCCGCAAGGCCGGCGCGATGGGCGTGTACGCGGTGCTGGTGGCCGCCACGATCGGCGTGTCGTACCTGGTGCCCGGCGGCTTCGTGCCGGCGCAGGACAAGCAGTACCTGATCGGCTTCACGCAGTTGCCCAACGGCGCGTCGCTGGACCGCACGGAAGCGGTGATCCGCCGCATGAGCGATATCGCCCTGCAGGAACCCGGCGTGCAATCCGCCATCGCTTTCCCGGGCCTGTCGATCAACGGCTTCACCAACAGCTCCAGCGCCGGCATCGTGTTCGTGACGCTCAAACCCTTTGACGAACGCAAGGGGGCCGCGCTGTCCGGCAACGCCATCGCGGCGTCGCTGAACCAGAAATTCGCGACCATCCAGGACTCGTTCATCGCCGTGTTCCCGCCCCCGCCCGTGATGGGCCTGGGCACGCTGGGCGGCTTCAAGCTGCAACTGGAAGACCGCGCCGCGCTGGGCTATGCCGAACTGGACAAGGCCAAGCAGGCCTTCCTGGAAAAAGCGCGCCAGACGCCCGAACTGGGCCCGTCGTTCTCCAGCTACGAGATCAACGTGCCGCAGCTGGATGTGGACCTGGACCGCGTGAAGGCCAAGCAGTTGGGCGTGCCGGTGACCGAAGTCTTCGACACCATGCAGATCTACCTGGGTTCGATGTATGTCAACGACTTCAACCGCTTCGGCCGGGTGTTCCAGGTGCGTGCGCAAGCCGATGCGCCGTTCCGCGCCCACGCCGACGACATCCTGCAGCTGAAGACCCGCAATGCCGCGGGCGACATGGTGCCGCTGTCGTCGCTGGTGACGGTCAACCAGACCTTCGGGCCTGAAATGGTGGTGCGCTACAACGGCTACACCGCCGCCGACATCAACGGCGGGCCGGCGCCCGGCTATTCGTCCGACCAGGCGCAAGCCGCGGCCGAGCGCGTCGCCGCCGAAACGCTGCCGCGCGGCGTGAAGTTCGAATGGACCGACCTGACGTACCAGCAGATCCTGGCGGGAAACGCCGGCTTGTGGGTGTTCCCGATCAGCGTGCTGCTGGTGTTCCTGGTGCTGGCCGCGCTGTATGAAAGCCTGACCTTGCCGCTGGCCGTGATCCTGATCGTGCCGATGAGCATCCTGGCCGCGCTGACGGGCGTCTACCTGACGGGCAACGACAACAACATCTTCACGCAGATCGGCTTGATGGTGCTGGTGGGCTTGTCGGCGAAGAACGCGATCCTGATCGTGGAGTTCGCCCGGGAACTGGAGATGAACGGCCGTACGCCGCTGCAAGCCGCCATCGAGGCCAGCCGCCTGCGCCTGCGCCCGATCCTGATGACGTCCATCGCGTTCATCATGGGGGTGGTGCCGCTGGTGCTGTCGTCCGGCGCCGGTTCTGAAATGCGCCACGCGATGGGGGTTGCCGTGTTCTTCGGCATGTTGGGCGTGACCTTGTTCGGCCTGTTCCTGACGCCGGTGTTCTACGTGCTGCTGCGTTCGCTGGGCGGCAAAACGCTGCACTCCGCCGCGCCGCATGAAGCGCCGGTGTGCGTGCCGCACATCGACCCGAACGCGCCGCCCGCCACGCAACCCCACGCATAAGGCCGGCAACGCCGAAAGAGCAGCCAGCGCGTCCCGTCATGCACGGCGGGACGCGCGCTAAAGAGAATTCATCATGATCCAAAGACTGACCCGTGGTTCCGCCTTGCTTGCCGTCCTGCTCGTGCTGGCCGGCTGCGCGGTGGGCCCCACTTACGAAAAGCCGTCCGCCGCGGCGCCGGCGGCATTCAAGGAAGCCGCCCTGCCCGCGTCTGAAGCCGGTACATGGAAGCCTGCCGAACCGTCCGAAGACGCGCTGCGCGGCGCCTGGTGGAAGGTGTTCGGCGACGACGGCCTGAACCAGCTGGAAGACGAAGCCCAACAGGCCAACCAGAACCTGCAAGCCGCCGCCGCCCGCCTGGCGCAGTCGCGCGCCCTGCAGCGCGAGGCCCGCGCCGGCTTCTTCCCAACGCTGGATGCGGCCTTCGGCCCCAACCGCCAACGCCCGTCGGCCGTGTCGCAAGGCCTGCCCGACGGCACGTCCACCAATCCGGTGACGACGTGGCGCGCCCAGGGCGCGGTGTCGTATGAAGCCGACCTGTTCGGCCGCGTGGCATCCACCGCGGACGCCGCCACCGCCGACGCCCAGCAAAGCGAGGCCCTGTACCGTTCGGTGCTGCTGGCCCTGCAGGCCGACGTCGCCACCACGTACTTCCTGGTGCGCGAGCAGGACGCCGAATCGCAGCTGTACAACCAGACGGTCAAGCTGCGCACCGACACGCTGCAATTGATCCAGCGCCGCTACGACGCCGGCGACATCAGCGAACTGGACCTGGCGCGCGCCAAGGCGGAGCTCGCGTCCGCGCAATCGGAAGCGCTGGGCATCGACCGCCGCCGCGCCACGACTGAACACGCGCTGGCCGTGCTGCTGGGCCGCGCCCCGTCCGACTTCACGATGCCGCCGCAGCCCATCCAGAAGGTCGCGCTGTCGATCCCCGCCGGCCTGCCGTCGACGCTGCTGGAACGCCGCCCCGACATCGCCGCCGCGGAACGCGCGATGGCCGCCGCCAACGCCCGCGTCGGCGCCGCCAAGTCCGCGTTCTTCCCGCGCCTGGACATCACCGGCGCCTTCGGCTATGAGTCCTCGGACCTGGGCAACCTGTTCCAGTGGTCCAGCCGCACCTTCCTGCTGGGTCCGCTGGTAGGCGCCGCGCTGTCGATGCCCATCTTCGACGGCGGCCGCCGCCAGGCCGGCCTGGACCGCGCCCGCGCGGTCTACGAGGAAGACGTCGCCGTCTACCGCCAGACCGTGCTGACCGCCTTCCGCGAAGTGGAAGACAACCTGGCGAACCTGCGCATCCTGGCCGACCAGACCAAGGCGCAAGACGCCGCCGTCGAAGCCTCGGCCCGCGCCGCCAAGCTGTCGCACACGCAATACCGCGAAGGCTCGATCAGCTATCTGGACGTGATCGAAGCCGACCGCAGCGTCCTGCTGCAACAACGCGTCGCCGTGCAATTGAGCGGCGAGCAGGCACGCTCGGCAGTCGGCCTGATCCGCGCGATCGGCGGCGGCTGGGAAAACCCGGTTCCGCCGGACGCCGTGGCGGCCAAGTAGGCGCAAGACCCGGAAGGAAATTGAAAAGCGCGTCAGGCATCGGGATTCACTCCGATGCCTGACGCGCTTTTCATTTCCGCAGGTCTATCGAGTTTGGACAAATCACGCGCGGCCGCGCTGCTCAGCTTAATCAGCCAGGCCAAGTTTCTTTTCCGCCTCCTCTAGGGTGTAGGTCTTGGACTTTCCTTTGCGGACGGCCTCCAGCCGCCCGCGCGGCGGTGGCCTCAAGAACCCACAACTACCCCCGAAGATCGAGATACCGCCTCGCCACCCGATACCCCACAAACACAAAAAAACCCCCACTATTCGCCACCAACCAAGCCCCCAACC
>NZ_LZZS01000014.1 GCF_014170335.1 Achromobacter sp. UMC46 | reverse complement strand
GACGTACCTCTGGTGTACCGGTTGTCATGCCAATGGCATTGCCGGGTAGCTAAGTACGGAAGAGATAACCGCTGAAGGCATCTAAGCGGGAAACTCGTCTGAAGATTAGGTATCCCGGGGACTTGATCCCCCTAAAGAGTCGTTCGAGACCAGGACGTTGATAGGTCGGGTGTGGAAGCGCAGTAATGCGTTAAGCTAACCGATACTAATTGCTCGTGAGGCTTGATCCTATAACACTGATGGTTATTGACCTGGTGATATAGCGTTCCAAGTGTCGTTCAATACAAAATCTGGCTGCACCGTCGGCAGCCAGCCAACACCAATTACACCCCCCTGTGCGTGATCATCGAGCTAGTCTCTGATCACCACACGTTGTGTTTCTTCCAAGATTGGAGCGGTTGCGTTCACACGCAGCAGCTCAACAAGTTACGCCTGATGACCATAGCAAGGTGGTACCACTCCTTCCCATCCCGAACAGGACAGTGAAACGCCTTCGCGCCGATGATAGTGGACGGACGTCTGTGAAAGTAGGTCATCGTCAGGCTTTTATTCCGCAAAACCCCACAGGTGATCCTGTGGGGTTTTGTCTTTATAGAGTGAGAACCCATGCGTTTCTGATGGCGGCGTTATTCGCCTTCACCAGCGTAGAGCCGGATCCATTGCAGTACTCAGGTAGCACCCGGGCAAGTTTCCCGGAAGCAAACAGAATTCGAGCGGCTGATGCAGTCGACAGCCGCTCAAGCAGTTACGCTTGACGACCGTAGCAAGGTGGTACCACTCCTTCCCATCCCGAACAGGACAGTGAAACGCCTTCGCGCCGATGATAGTGGACGGACGTCTGTGAAAGTAGGTCATCGTCAAGCTCTTATCCCGCAAAGCCCCGCCGGTATCCGGCGGGGCTTTGTCTTTGTGCGATGCTTTGCGGGAATCACGCGCCAGGGGTGCCCTGGATTGGGCGTTGGCAAGCACCCTCACAGGACAGTCAACCAGGCTGCAAGCCGCGCCAATGTTGATTGTGCACAAATAACAACGCCCGTGGGCGGTGGGGCTTTGTGCGGTAAGATTGACCGAGTCAATTCGTTGGAGCGTTATCGTGAGTGATACCCAGACCCCCGTGCCCGGTACGAAGTTGGACCTGCGCACGTTGACCCACGTGGCTTATGGCTTGTTTGCCTTGGGCTTTTTGACGAGTGGAATTCTGGGCATCGCGACGTTAGCTGCCGTGGTGCTGATGTACCTGAAGCGCTCGGACGCTGCCGGCACGGTTTACGCCGCCCATTTCGACTGGATGTTGCGCACGTTCTGGTGGGCCATGCTGTGGTTGGCCATCAGCGGTATTGCCCTGTACATCTTTATTGGATGGATTGGCCTGATTGCGACGGTCGTGTGGGTGCTGTACCGCTTGATCAAGGGCTGGCTGGCGTTGCTGGAAGGCGCCGCGCCCACCACCTACGCCTGATCTGACAGCGACTCGGGCAAATGCGAGGCCGGCGAATTCGCCGGCCTTTTTCATGCGCGATGCGTCACGGGTCAGGACAGAACCACGTACGCAGCGACGGCAAGCATCGAGATGCCGAAAACCGCGGCTTGGATGCGAACCGCCTGGGGCGAATTGAAGCGCCCCAGAATGACCTGGCCGCCATAGATCCATGGGAAATGACAGAACAGGCCCAGGATCACGAAGGCGATCCAGAACGGCATTGAGCCCCTGAGCCCGTACCGTCCGCCGGCCGTGGCCAAAAGCGTGTTGCCTGGCCCAGGGCTGACGATCATGGGTACGGCATAGCCCAGGAAAATCGCCCAACTCTCCCACCCGATCATTATCGATTCCTTTGCATGTGTTGGCGCCGTCATCACGGTGCTTCCGTGCGCGGGCGAGGCCCTAGTAGAGAGCGCTTCCGGCGTCGGGCAAAACGATCTATTCTCATCCCTTCGATAAATCAGATGGCGGCGGCGACTGAGCGCGTGCGCGGTCGAAGCGAGGGGCCATTGCGAATCTCGGTGCTGCCCTCATTCGCCCGACGCTGGTTGCTGCCGCGCCTGCCGGCATTTCGCGTGAAGCATACCGACGTGGATCTGCGCGTGACGAGTTCCATACAACTTTGGAGCGGCGACGATACATTCGACATCGGGATCCGTTCGGGATTGGGCCGCTGGCCTGGCGTGAAAGCGGATCTGATTTCGAGGGAGTTCTTGAGCCCGGTATGCAGCCCTGCGTTGGCGGTCGGGCCGCCGGCCTTGACGCGGCCGGAAGACCTCAAACATGTGCCGCTATTGCACGACCAGCCTCGCATGGCTTGGCAGCAGTGGTGCCAGCATGCGGAGGTGATGTTGGACCTGTCGCAGGGGGGTGTCTTCAACGACGCGGCGTTGGTGCTGCAGGCTGCGATCGACGGGCAGGGCGTTGCGTTGGGGCGCTTGATGCTGGCGGCGAATGATCTGCGGACGGGGCGCCTGGTGCGGCTGTTTGATCACACATTACCGAACGATTACAGCTATTGGATCGTGTACGCGAGGTCGTCCGCGCAACGTCCGGAGGTTGCCGCATTTCGGAGCTGGTTGCTCGAAGAGGCGCGCCAAGGCTAGCGATCAGCCCAATGGGATCGACAGGAGACTGCTAAGGGGAGAGGCCATGTCCACCGAATGTGGAGCAGGCTGCCGCGCGTGAAATGGAGCTTGCGCGGAGAGGGCGTGCTAGCCCGGCGGAGAGCCAGGGCGTCGCGACAATCGAAGAGGCAGGGACGTACGAGGTACGCCCTTTGCCTGCTTACTTCAGATGTGCGTTGACCAGTTTGGTCAGTTCGAACATCGTGACCTGATCTTTGCCAAAGATCGGACGCAGCTTGGCATCGGCGTTGATGTTGCGCTTGTTGCTGGCATCTTGCAGGTTGTGCTTCTTGATGTATTCCCAGATCTTCTTGGTGACCTCGGTACGCGGCACGGCTTCCGAGCCGATGACAGCGGCCAACTCGGCGCTGGGGGTCAGGGGCTTCATGAATGCAGCGTTCGGCTTGCGCGCGGTCGCGGGTTTGGAGGTTGTGGCCATAATGCGGCGCTCCTTCTCTGGCTGTTGGAAAAATTGTCCTGCGGCCGGAGCATAACGTGTCTCTCTCGTAAAGACAAAGGCATTTATCCTCTGTAGCAACTAAAATGCACAGACTGTCCCCCCTACCACGTCATTCTGTAACCTCCTATGTACGCACGATCTCCTTTGGAATCAATTCGCCTGTTTCATGACGAATTGACGGCGCTGCGGCGCGATTTGCATGCGCATCCCGAGTTGGGCTTCGAGGAAGTCCGCACCTCGGGGATCGTGGCCGGCGCGCTTGAGGCGCTGGGCATTGAGGTGCATCGCGGCATTGGCAAGACCGGCGTGGTGGGCGTGATCCGCGGCAAACGCTGCGACAGCGGGCGCATGATCGGACTGCGTGCCGACATGGACGCCCTGCCCATGACCGAAGATAACGACTTCGGCTACAAGTCCACCAAGCCGGGCCTGATGCACGGCTGCGGCCATGACGGGCACACGGCGGTGTTGATCGGCGCGGCGAAGTATCTGGCGCAGACGCGCAATTTCGACGGCACGGCCGTGCTGATTTTTCAGCCGGCCGAAGAGGGGCGCGGCGGCGCTCGCGCCATGTTGGAAGACGGCTTGTTCGACACGTTCCCGTGCGATGCGATCTATGCCTTGCACAACTGGCCTGGCCTGCGGCCCGGCACGATCGGCATCAACCCGGGGCCGATGATGGCGGCGGCCGACCGCTTCGAGATTCAGATCACGGGCCGCGGCGGCCACGGCGCACACCCTTATCAGACGATTGATCCGGTGACGATCGCGGGGCAGATCATCACGGCGTTGCAGACCATCGTGTCGCGCAACGTGAACCCGCTGGATTCCGCCGTGGTGTCGATCGGGTCCATGCAGGCCGGGCACCCTGGCGCAATGAGCGTGATTCCGCGCGAAGCCAGGTTGGTGGGCACGGTACGCACGTTCCGCAAGTCGGTCCAGGAAATGGTCGAGACACGCATGCGCGAACTGGTCACTGCGATCGCCGGCGCGTTCGGCGGGTCCGCCGAGCTGATTTACGAACGCATCTATCCTGCGACCTTGAACACGCCGCAACACGCCAACCTGGTGGCCGACATCGCGACCGAGATGATCGGCAAGGAAAACGTGGTGCGCGATCTGGTACCGTCGATGGGTTCCGAAGATTTCTCCTTCATGTTGCAGAGCAAGCCCGGGGCGTATTTCCGTCTGGGGCAAGGCGGCGCCGAGTCGGGCTGCGTGCTGCATAACTCGCATTTTGATTTCAACGATGCCGTCATTCCCCTGGGTAGCGCGATGTTCTGCGCGCTGGCCGAACGGGGCATGCCGCTGGCAGATTAAGAAGCCTTCCATGTCTACTTCAAACACGAATCAGCTCACCATCACCCGCCCCGACGACTGGCACCTGCACCTGCGCGATGGCGCGGCGCTGGAGGCCGTGGTGGCGGATACCGCACGCCAGTTCGCGCGCGCCATCATCATGCCGAACCTGAAGCCGCCGGTGACGACGACCGAGCAGGCCCTGGCTTATCGCGGTCGCATCCTGGAGGCGCTCGGCAATGCCGGCGGGAACCCGGACGCCTTCACCCCGCTGATGACGCTTTATCTAACCGACAACACCTCGGCGGAAGAGATCTTCCGCGCGCATGAGTCGGGCCAGGTCTATGCTGTGAAGCTGTACCCGGCAGGCGCGACGACCAACTCCGACGCGGGTGTCACCGATTTGCTCGGCAAGTGCGCCAAGGCGCTGGAAGCACTGGAAAAATGCGGCATGCCGTTGCTGGTGCACGGCGAAGTGACCGACCCGGCGATCGATGTGTTCGACCGCGAAGCGATTTTCGTGGAACGCGTCATGAAGCCGCTGCGCCGCGCGTTTCCGGCCTTGAAGGTGGTGTTCGAGCACATCACGACGAAGGAAGGGGCGGAGTATGTGCGCGACGCCGAAGGGCCGATCGCCGCGACGATCACGCCGCAGCACATGCTGTACAACCGCAATGCGATCTTCCAGGGCGGCGTGCGCCCGCATCTGTATTGCCTGCCGATCTTGAAGCGCGAGACGCATCGTCTGGCGCTGGTCGAGGCGGCCACCAGCGGCAGCCCGCGCTTCTTCCTGGGCACAGACAGCGCTCCGCATGCGCGCGGCTTGAAGGAGCACGCGTGCGGCTGTGCCGGCTGCTACACGGCGCTGCATGCGATGGAGCTGTACGCGACGGCGTTTGATGCCGTGGGCAAGCTGGACAAGCTGGAGGGTTTCGCCAGCTTCCATGGCCCGGATTTCTACGGCCTGCCGCGCAACACCGGTACGCTGACGCTGCTGCGCGAGACGTACCAGGTGCCGGAAGAGCTGGCGTTCGGCAACACCACGCTGGTGCCGCTGGCGGCTGGCGAATCCCTCGCTTGGCGCGCCAAGGTCTGAGCCGCCGGCGTGCGTCGGCCATGAAAAACGGGGGGAGCGGCTTAGCGCCGTTCCCCCGTTTTTTTGCAGCAGGACGAGTGTGCTCTATATAGATATAGAGCGCGCTGTCAGAGCGTGCCATCGCGGCGCGCTTCCAGCAACTCCCAGCGGGCGAACCGCTCTTCGAGTTCGCTTTCAAGTTTGGCGAGTTCGCCGTTGATGCGGTCGACTTCGGCCGGGGCGTCGCGGTACAGGCTGCCGTCCGCCAGCTTTCCGGCCAGTTCGGCCTGCTGCGCTTCCAGGGCGGCGATGGCGTCGGGCAAGCCTTCGAGTTCGCGCAGATCCCACGCGTTCATCTTGGTGGCCTTGGCCGGTTTGGGCTTGGCGACCTTGGCGCGGGCGGCGCTTTCGTCCAGGGGCTTGGCGGCGGCGTCCGCATCGGCGGCCGGCGCGGATTGGGCGGGCCGCTGCGCGACCCATTCGTCGTAGCCGCCGACGTAGTCGCGCCAGCGGCCGTCGCCTTCGTAGGCGATGGTCTGGGTGACGACGTTGTTCAGGAACGCGCGGTCATGGCTGACGAGCAGCACGGTGCCGGCATATTCCTGAAGCAGCTCTTCCAGCAATTCCAGCGTTTCGATGTCCAGGTCGTTGGTGGGTTCGTCCAGCACCAGCACGTTGGCGGGGCGGGCGAACAGGCGTGCCAGCAACAGGCGGGCGCGTTCGCCGCCGGACAGGCTGCGCACGGGGGAGCCGGCGCGGGCGGGCGAGAACAGGAAGTCGCCCAGGTACGTCATGACATGCTTGCGGGTGCCGCCGATTTCGACCCATTCGCTGCCCGGGCTGATGATGTCGACGAGCGTAGCGTTTTCGTCCAGCTGCGCGCGCATCTGGTCGAAGTACGCGACCGCCACGTTGGTGCCCAGGCGGGTGGAGCCGGTGTCGGGCTGCATTTCGCCCAGGATCAGCTTGAGCAGCGTGGTCTTGCCGGCGCCATTGGGGCCGATGATGCCGATGCGGTCGCCGCGCAGGATCGTGGTGGAGTAGTCGTCCACCACGATCTTGTCGCCGAACGTCTTGCCGACATGTTCGAGTTCGGCCACGAGCTTGCCGGAACGCTGGCCTTCCGCCAGCGCCAGCGAGACGTCGCCGATGCGTTCGCGGCGTTCAGCGCGCTGCACGCGCAGGCTCTCCAGGCGGCGGACCCGGCCTTCGTTACGGGTGCGGCGGGCTTCGACGCCCTTGCGGATCCAGACCTCCTCTTGGGCCAGCAGCTTGTCGAAGCGGGCCTGTTCCAGGCGTTCGGACTCCAGCCACTGGGCTTTGCGCTCCTGCCATTGCGAGAAATTGCCCGGGAAGCTGAGCAGGCGGCCGCGGTCGAGTTCGACGATGCGGGTGGTGACGGCGTCCAGGAAGCGGCGATCGTGGGTGATGATGACCGCGGCGCCACGCCAACTGCGCAGCATCTCTTCCAGCCAGGCGATGCCGTCGAAGTCGAGATGGTTGGTGGGCTCGTCCAGCAGCAGCAGGTCGGGCTCTTCGACGAGGGCGCGCGCCAGCGCGACGCGCTTGCGGGTGCCGCCGGACAGGCCGGCGATCTGCACATCGGCGGGCAAGCCCAGCTTTTCCAGTATGGCGCGCACGCGCGAGGGGCGCTGCCAGTCTTCATGGTCGCCTTCCACGTTGCAGACGACATCGAACACGGTGGCGTTTTCGTCCAGTTCGGGTTCCTGTTCGACCGTGGCGACGCGCAGGCCCGAGGTGCGGGCGATGTCGCCGTCGTCGGGCAGCGTCCTGCCGTCGAGCAACCTCAGCAGCGACGACTTGCCGGCGCCGTTGCGGCCGATGAGGCCGATGCGCTCGCCGGCCTGGATGGCGAAGTCGGCGTGGTCCAGCAGCGGATGGTGGCCATAGGCCAGCTGGATGTCGGTAAGAGTGATGAGAGTAGCGAGGGCCATGTATCGGGTATTTTTTGCGGCGTCTAAGCGGATCAGGGCGTATTGTCGCAGGAACCCTGCAAGCTCGTTTGCAGCCGGCCGGCGCGTCCGGCCAAGGCGGGCTTCGGGGACGGAGCCGTGACCTGTAATAGAATACGGACCGCAAGGCGGGTTGGACGATCGCGGTGGATGCGAATCCATCGAGGAAGGTCCGGACTCCATAGGGCAGGGTAACGGCTAACGGCCGTCCGGTCGCGTCTTCGGGCGCGGTTGAGGAATAGGGCCACAGAGACGAGACTGCGAAGCGGGCGTGCTTGCACGCACAGGTACGGCCATCTCCGTATCGCGCCATTCGGCAACGAAAGGCGGCATCGCAGGGTGAAACGCGGCAACCTCTACCCGGAGCAACATCAAATAGGCATGCGTGCGGCCCTCGGGTCGCGAAGGGCGGCTCCGTCCAAGCATGCGGGTAGGTGGCTAGAGCGGCTCAGCAATGATCCGCGTAGAGGAATGATCGTCCGCCAGGGAAACCTGGTGTACAGAATCCGGCCTATAGACCCGTCTTGCATCGAATTCACACCATCGAGTTGACCAGGCCCCGCGCCTGGTCGCGCGGGTTCGTGACCGGCAGAACCGGCCGCGCCATTTTTTTGATGGCCGCGGGCCGTGCGCCGGGCGGGAAGCCTCGCCAGAACGGGCGATACGGCCCTTCGTAAAACAATGCAAAGTCATCCTTAGGCGCTACTTCTGAAGAAGGACTTGTAGAGTGTGCCGCAACCTCCTGATTTATTAGGGGGTTTTTCTTTTTGCGGTTTTACATATTGATCTAAGTCCTTGTTGTGATTGAAAAAATTGCAACCACGCGCTTGACCGCCCCTGTGCCATACCGTAGAGTGGGAAATAGTAGGAAATTGTGCAATTAAGTGGGGTAAAAGTGGTGTTTCAGGGAAGCAGCGCGCTCACGCTGGATGCCAAGGGACGGATCTCGATTCCGACCCGGCATCGTGACGCGCTCGTGTCGCAGGCCGATGGCCGGCTGACCCTGACCCGCCACCCCGACGGCTGCTTGCTGGTGTACCCGCGGCCGGAGTGGGAAAAGAAGCGCGAGCAGATCGCCGCCTTTCCCATGACGGCTCGTGCGTTGCAGCGGCTGTTGCTGGGCAACGCTCAGGACGTGGAACTGGATGGCTCCGGCCGGGTCCTGATCGCTCCTGAACTGCGCAACGCTTCCGGTATGACGCGCGATGTGATGCTGCTCGGTCTGGGCGCGCACTTCGAGCTGTGGGACGCCGCTACCCTGGCCAGCCGCGAGGCTGAGGACCTGGCCAAGGGTATGCCGGATGTGTTGAATCAGTTTTCGTTCTGAAAAATCTATGGAATTCGAACATCGGCCCGTTCTGCTGGAGCCGACGGTGGACGCACTCTTGCTGCCCGACTTCGGCGGCAAGGGCGCGACACGGTCGCACACGCAGACCGAGCCGGATACGGCTACGCGTGCGGAACGCGGCGTGTTTGTCGACGGCACTTTCGGCCGCGGCGGGCACAGTCGCGAACTGCTCGGGCGCTTGGGCAAAGACGCGCGTCTGGTGGTGTTCGACAAGGACCCCGAGGCGATCGCGGTAGCCCATGCGTTGGCGGCGGCGGACCCCCGGGTCACAGTGGTGCATGGCGGCTTTGCCACCATGGCCGAAGAATTGGAGCAGCTCGGCATCGGCAAGGTCGATGGCGTGATGCTGGATCTGGGCGTTTCGTCGCCTCAGATTGACGATGCCGAGCGCGGTTTCTCGTTCATGCGAGACGGCCCGCTCGATATGCGGATGGACACCACTCGTGGTCCCACGGTGGCGGATTGGCTGGCGCAAGCCAGTGTGGATGAGATGCGGGAGGTCATAGCGGATTATGGCGAAGAACGGTTTGCTTTTCAGGTTGCAAAGGCGATTGCTGCTCGCCGCGCAACAAGGCCGCTGCGCACCACGCTCGAGCTTGCCGAGTGCGTCGCCAGCGCCGTCCGCACGCGCGAAAAGGGGCAGCATCCGGCCACACGCACCTTTCAAGCTTTACGGATTTACATCAATCGGGAACTCGAAGAGCTCGCGCGCACCCTCGCGGCAGCTCTAGACCTGCTTGCCCCGGGGGGGAGGTTGGCGGTGATCAGCTTTCATTCGCTTGAAGACCGCATGGTCAAGCAGTGCATCGTGGCGGCGGCTCGGCCGGCTGCCGCGCATGCGCGCCTGCCCCTGCGCGAAAGTGAAATGCCCCAACCCGTCCTGCGTTCCCTGGGCCGTGTCCAGGCTGAAGACGATGAGGTCTCGGCCAATGCCCGCGCCCGCTCCGCTGTCCTGCGCGTTGCCGAACGCACCGAAACGCCGCTGCCCGCCGAGGGCGGCTTCGCGTTCGTGAAGATCGGCTCGCTGCCCGGCAGCGACCTGGCCCCGCCGCCTCGCCGCGGCGGCAAGGGGGGGCGGCGCTAATGGGTCGTGTCAACCTGATCATTGCGGCGTTACTGATGCTGTCGGCCATTTCCCTGGTCACCAGCCGGTATCAGTCGCGCCAGCTCTTTGTTGAGCTGGGACGTGATCAGGCCCAGGAACGCGACCTGGAAACCAACTGGCGCCGGCTGCAGCTTGACCGCGCCGAACTCGCCCGCAACGCGCGGGTCGATGTGATTGCGCGCGACGGACTGAAGATGATTCCCATCGTTCCGGACCGCACGCTGTACCTGAATCAGGCGCCCGTCTCCACGCCCGGAGGCGCGCAATGAAACGCGTTCCCTTCTTCGACAACCCCGTGCTGCGTGGGCAACTGCCCACCTGGCGCGCGCGTCTGGTGCTGATCCTGCTGTTCGGCGGGTTCACGGTGCTGGCGGGCCGCGCGCTGTTCCTGCAAGGGCTGTCGACGGAGTTCCTGCAGCAGCAGGGCGAACGCCGCTACGAACGCACGCTGACCCTGGCGGCCACGCGCGGCAAGATCATGGACCGCAACGGCGCGGTGCTGGCCTCCAGTGTGCCGGCGCGCGCCATCTGGGCCATTCCCGAAGACGCCAAGCAGGGCACGCCCGCGCAGATGGATGCGCTGGCCAAGCTGCTGGAAGTGCCGGTGGCCGATCTGCGCCACCGCCTGGTCGACGAAGACAAGAACTTCGTCTACCTGAAGCGCCAGGTCTCGATGGACGTGGCCGACAAGATCAAGCAGTTGGGCATGGCGGGCGTGCATCAGCAGCCCGAGACCCGCCGCTACTACCCGGACGGTGATGTGATGGCCCACGTGGTGGGCTTCAATAGCGTCGAAGACCAGGGCCAGGAAGGCGTCGAGCTGACGTTCAACCAGCAGTTGTCGGGCCGCCCGGGCAGCCGCCGCGTCATCAAGGACCGGCTGGGCCGGGTCATCGAAGACGTGCAGGCGGTGACGTTGCCGGTAGACGGCCGCGACTTGCGCCTGTCCATCGATACCCGCTTGCAGTACCTGGTGTTCAAGGAATTGAAGGACGCCATGGACAAGCACCAGGCCAAGGGCGCTACCGCCGTGGTCGTGGACGTGCAGACGGGCGAGATTCTGGCGCTGGCCAACGTGCCGACTTTCGATCCGAACAAGCGCGAAAGCTTTCACGGGTCCAAACTGCGCAACCAGGCGATCACCGATACCTTCGAGCCGGGCTCGATCATGAAGCCGTTCACCGCCGCGCTGGCGCTGGACCTGGGCCGCATCACGACGTCGACGCTGTTTGAAACCGGCAACGGCCGCTTCACCTACCAGGGCAGCACGATCAGCGACGTGAGCCGCAACGGCACGCTGGACGTGGCCGGCGTGCTGCGCAAGTCCAGCAATATCGGCATGACCATGATCTCCGAGAAGCTGGATTCCCGCGAGATGTGGGACCGCTTCACCGAGCTGGGCCTGGGCCAGGCGCCCCAGGTGGGATTTCCCGGTGCGGCGCCGGGCCGTCTGCGTCCGTGGGACCGCTGGCGCCTGATCGAAAAGGCGACGATGGCCTACGGCTACGGCTTGTCCGTGTCGCTGCTGCAGGTGGCGCGCGCCTATACCGTCTTCGCCCGCAACGGCGACATGGTGTCGCTGACGCTGGTCAAGCGCGACAGCGACCCCACCAGCGTCAAGATCTATACGCCGAAGACCACCGCCATGGTGCGCGCGATGCTTGAGGCCGCCGCCGGCCCCGAAGGCACGAAAGCCGCCCAGGTGCAGGGTTACCGCGTGGCCGGCAAGAGCGGCACCGCGCGCAAGATCGTCGACGGCAAGTACAGCATGCAGCGTTATCGGAGCTCGTACGTGGGCTTCGCTCCGGTGTCGGACCCGAAGATCGTGGTGGCCGTGTCCATCGACGAACCGACGGTCGGCGGTTATTACGGCGGCGCGATCGCCGCGCCCGTGTTCTCCCATATCGTGGGGGGGAGCCTGAGGCTGATGGGGGTGCGCCCGGACGCGCCTTTTGAATCCACGATTGTTGCTGGTCTCAAGGAGCCAGGCAGATGAGCGCCAAAGGCTTCCTCTCTTCCCCTGTCGCCACGGTTGCTGAAATCGTGGCGTGGTTGCATGCGCGCGTCTCGTTGACGGCGCACCTCAAGCTGGATTCGCGCGATATCGAGCCGGGCGATGTGTTTGTCGCCTGCCCGGGCCTGTCCAGCGACGGACGTCTCTATATAGATAAGGCGCTGGCGCTGGGCGCCAGCGCGGTGCTGTACGAAGCGCCGGCCAGCGAAGCCGTCCAGGCCGCCGGAGCCGACACGCCGATGTTGCCGGTAACCGGACTGCGCGCCCTGCTGGGCGAGCTGGCCGACACCTGGTACGGCCGTCCGTCCGCCGCGTTGGCGGTGGTGGCGGTGACGGGCACCAACGGCAAGACCTCGTCGGTGCAATGGATCGCGCATGCGCTGAGCCGCAACGACAAGCCTTGCGGCACCCTCGGCACCTTGGGCGCCGTGCTGCCCGACGGCCGCACGCTGGGCGGCGACCTGACGACGCCCGACGTCCTGACCGTGCACCGCACGCTGGCCGCGATGCGCGACGCCGGCGCGAAGGCCGTGGCGATGGAAGCGTCGTCGATCGGCATCGAGCAGGGCCGTCTGGACGGTGTGCGCATTGCGCTGGCCGCCTTCACGAACCTGACGCGCGACCATCTTGATTACCACGGCACGATGGAACACTACGAGGCCGCCAAGGCCCGCCTGTTCCGCTGGCCGGGCCTGACCGCCGCTATCGTCAACGCCGACGACGCGGCCGGACGCCGGCTGATCGCAAGCCTGCCCGCCGGCACGGGCGCGATGGGCTACAGCCTGAGCGATGCGCCCGAGATCCCCGCCGCGATGCGCGCGCGCGATCTTCAGGCCACGTCCCAAGGCCAGATCTTCACGCTGGTGTCGCCGCATGGCGAAGCCCAGATCGTGACGCGCCTGCTGGGCGCGCACAACGTGTCGAACCTGCTGCTGGTGGCGGGCGTGCTGTACAAGCTGGGCCTGCCGTTCGCGCAGATCGCACGCGAACTGGCCGCGACGGATCCGGTGGACGGCCGGCTGCAGACCGTGGAAACGGTGCCGGTCACGACTCAAGCCCACACGGGCCGCGGCCCGCTGGTGGTGGTGGACTACGCGCACACGCCGGATGCGCTGTCGCGCGCGTTGACCGCATTGCGCGCCGTGGCGGTTGCCCGCTCGGGCCGCCTGATCTGCCTGTTCGGCTGCGGCGGCGAGCGCGATCCGGGCAAGCGCCCGGAAATGGGCCGCATCGCGGCGGAACTGGCCGACCACGTGGTGGTGTCCAGCGACAATCCGCGCACCGAATCGCCGGAAGCGATCGTCCAACAGATTCTGGCCGGCATCCCGGAAGCGGCGCAGGCCGATGTCCAGGTCGACCGCGCACGCGCCATCATGCAGACGATCTGGGCCGCCTTGCCCGAAGACGTGGTGCTGTTGGCAGGCAAGGGGCACGAAACCTATCAGGACATCGGGGGCGAAAAGCTGCCCTTCGACGACCGCGAATGGGCGCGCCTGGCGTTGCTGCTGCCGCAGGTCAAGGGCGTGTCCACCGACACCCGCCGTATCGGCACGGGCGAATTGTTCGTGGCGCTGGTCGGTGAAAACTTCGACGCGCACAACTATCTGGACCAGGCCGAAGGCCGTGGCGCCTGCGCGGCGGTCGTGGCGCATGCCGTCGGCGACGCCAAGCTGCCGCAACTGGTGCTGGGCGACACCCGCCTGGCGCTGATGCGCATCGGCGCGGCATGGCGTTCGCAGTTCTCGCTGCCCGTGGTGGCGGTGACGGGCAGCAACGGCAAGACCACGACCAAGGAAATGATTTCGGCCATGCTGGCCGAGTGGCGGGGCGAGGCAGGTCGCTTGGCCACCGCCGGCAATCTGAACAACGATATCGGCGTGCCGCTGACGCTGCTGCGCCTGCGCCCCGAACATCGCGCGGCCGTTTTCGAGCTGGGCATGAATCATCCGGGCGAAATCGCGCAGCTGGCCGCCATGGCCGCGCCGACGGTCACGCTGGTGACGAACGCGCAGCGCGAACACCAGGAATTCATGCATACCGTGGAAGCGGTGGCGCGCGAAAACGGCGCCGCGATCGCGGCCCTGCCGGACGACGGCATTGCCGTGTACCCGGGGGACGAACCGTACTGCGCGATCTGGGACGCGCTGGCCGAACCGCGCCGCGTGCTGCGCTTTGGCCTGCAGCCCGGTCTGGACGTCTATGCGGAAAATATTCTTGCCGACGTGAGCGCCACGCGCTGCCGCGTCGTGACGCCGGTCGGAACGGCGGATCTGTCCCTGCCGGTGCCCGGTCTGCACAACCTGCGCAATGCGTTGGCCGCGATCGCCAGCGCCATCGCGGCGGGCGTGCCGCTGGACGGCGCGGTGCGCGCCCTGGCGGGATTTGTCCCCGTTGCGGGCCGCATGCAGCACAAGCAAATGGGTGACGGAACGTTGCTCATTGATGACACCTACAATGCCAACCCCGATTCGGTTCGTGTCGCCATCGACGTGCTGGGCCGCATGGCCGGCAAGCGCGTCCTGGTGTTGGGCGACATGGGTGAAATCGGGGACAACGGTCCCGCCTTGCATGCCGAGGCGGGCATCTACGCGCGCGAGCATGGGCTTGACGCGCTGGTCACGCTGGGCGAAGCCAGCCGGGCGGCCGCGGCCGCATTCGGAACTGGCGCGCACGCCTGCGCATCGGTAGACGAAGTGGTTGCCGCCTTGCGCGGTTTGCGCGCGTCCTGCGTATTGGTAAAGGGATCGCGCTTTATGCGCATGGAGCGGGTAGTGACGGCTTTTTCTTTGAATGACGGACAGGCGGCCAAGGGGCAGGGAGAGCACCATGCTGCTTGAGATCGCCCGTCTGCTTTCCGATGATGTGCGCGCGTTGGGCGTGTTCGAGTACATCACCTTGCGCGCCGTGCTGGCGTGCGCGACGGCGTTGCTGATCGGTCTCGTCGCCGGTCCGCGTGTGATTCGCAAGTTGACCGAAATGAAGATCGGCCAGGCCGTGCGTTCGTACGGTCCGGAAACGCATCTGGTCAAGACCGGTACCCCTACGATGGGCGGCGTGCTGATCCTGATCTCCATCGCCATCAGCACCTTGCTGTGGGCGGACTGGACCAACCGCTTCGTGTGGGTGGTGCTGCTGGTGACGTTCGGTTTCGGCTGGATCGGCTGGCGGGACGATTACCGCAAGGTCGTCTATCGCGATCCGGAAGGCATGCCCGCGCGCCAGAAGTTCTTCTGGCAGGCCACCATCGGCATGATCGCCGCGGTGTACCTGGCATTCGCCGTGTCGGCCCCCGCCAACACCGAACTGTGGCCGTTGTTCAAGGCCTGGGTCGGCAGCGGCTTCACGATGGCGTTGCCGACGCGCGCCGACTTGATCGTGCCGTTCTTCAAATCGGTGAGCTATCCGCTGGGCGTGCTGGGCTTCGTGGCGCTGACCTGGGCCGTGATCGTGGGCACCAGCAACGCCGTGAACCTGACCGACGGCCTGGACGGCCTGGCGATCATGCCGACCGTGATGGTGGGCAGCGCGCTGGGCATCTTCGCCTACGTGGTCGGCCGCGTGGACTATTCGAAGTACCTGCTGTTCCCGTATATCCCCGGCGCCTCTGAATTGATGGTGCTGTGCGCGGCGATCGGGGGCGCGGGCCTGGCATTTTTATGGTTCAACGCGTATCCGGCCCAGGTGTTCATGGGCGACGTCGGCGCGCTGGCGCTGGGCGGCGCGCTGGGCACCATCGCGGTCATCGTGCGCCAGGAGATCGTGCTGTTCATCATGGGCGGCGTGTTCGTGGTGGAAACGCTGTCGGTGATGATCCAGGTGACCTGGTTCAAGTACACGAAGCGACGTTATGGAACAGGTCGACGCATATTCCGCATGGCGCCGTTGCATCATCACTTTGAAGTGGGCGGCTGGAAGGAAACCCAGGTGGTCGTGCGTTTCTGGATCATCAGCATGATGCTGGTGCTGATTGGTCTCTCTACCCTGAAGTTGCGATGAATACGATGGAAACCTCCCGCGCTGACGCGCCGCTCGTCCTGATCCTCGGATTGGGCGAGACGGGTGTCGCCGCCGCACGCTGGTGCGCCCGCCTGGGCGCCCGCTTGCGTGTGGCCGACACGCGCGCCGAGCCGGGTGGATTGGCCGCGCTGCGCGAGGCGCTGGCGCAGAGCGACGTGGAATACCGCCTGGGTTGCGACGCGTCGTTCGACACGGCACTGCTGGATGGCGTGGATCAAGTCGTGCTGAGCCCCGGCCTGGCGCCGGCCCAGGCGCCCGCCGGCGATCTGCTGCGCGAAGCCGAGGCCCGCGGCATCGAAGTCGTCGGCGAAATCGAATTGTTCGCACGTGCGCTGGCCGACCTGGCCGACACGCGCGAGTACCGTCCGCGCCTGCTGGCGGTGACGGGCACCAATGGCAAGACCACCGTGACCGCGCTGACGCGCGACTTGATCGAGGCTAGCGGCCTGTCGGTCGTGGCGGCCGGCAATATCAGCCCCGCCGCCCTGACGGCGCTGATCGACGCGCTGGACAACGACGCGCTGCCGCAGGTCTGGGTGCTGGAACTGTCCAGCTTCCAACTGGAGACGACCCGTTCGCTGATGGCGGATGCAGCCGTCGTGCTGAACGTCACGCAAGACCATCTGGACTGGCATGGTGGCATGGACGCGTATGCGGCGGCCAAGGCGCGCCTGCTGAAGATGTCGCGCATCGCCATCGTCAACCGCGACGACCCGCTGACCGTGCGCATGGTGCAGACCGTGAACGCGTTGAACGTGCGCAGCTTCGGCCGCGACATGCCGGAGCTGGTGGGCGACATGGGCCTGGAACTCGGTCAGGGCGTGTCCTGGCTGGTGGCGGCCGAACCCAGCGATTTCGATGAACCTGCGCCGCCCGTGCGCAAGAAGAAGGACGCGCCGGAACCGGTGCGCGCCAACGGCCGCATGAGCCGCCTGATGCCGGTGGACGCCTTGCGCATCCGCGGCATCCACAATGCCTTGAACGCGCTGGCCGCGTTGCAGCTGGCGCGCTGCCTCGACCTGGGCTGGGGCGCCATGCTGCGGGCGCTGCGCGAGTACTCCGGCGAACCCCATCGCGCGGCCTTCGTGCGCCAGATCGGTGGCGTCGACTACATCAACGACAGCAAGGGCACCAACGTGGGCGCGACCGTCGCCGCGCTGGAAGGCCTGGGGCAACCCGTGGTGCTGATCGCGGGCGGCCAGGGCAAGGGGCAGGATTTCTCGCCGTTGATCCCGGTGGTGTCGCGCCATGCGCGCGCCGTGATGCTGATCGGCCTGGACGGGCCCGAGATCGGCCGCGTGCTGGCCCCGACCGGCGTCACTTGCGTCACCGTCGATTCGCTGCATGACGCCGTGCGCGGCGCGGCGGAACTGGCGCAGCCCGGAGACGCCGTGCTGCTGTCGCCCGCCTGCGCCAGCCTGGACATGTTCCGCAACTACCCGCATCGCGGGCAGGTGTTCGTGGAAGAGGTCGAAGACCTGGCCCGCGACCGTGGAGAGGTGGCATGAGCCTGATCGCCGACCTCACCGCCAGCGTCAATGCCGTACGGCCCGGCCGTACCAAGATGCGCAACTTCGATCTGCCGCTGGTCATCGCGGCGTCGACGTTGTTGCTGCTTGGCTTGCTGATGGTGTATTCGGCGTCGATTGCGCTGGCCGACGGTCCGCGCTATGCCTCCTATGGCCGCTACTACTTCGTGATCCGCCACGGCCTGTTCGTCAGCGCCGGGCTGCTTGCCGGCGCGGTGGTGCTGGCGATCCCGATCCGCGTCTGGCAACGCATGGCCGTGCCGCTGTTCGTGGTGGCGATGATCCTGCTGGTCGCGGTGCTGATCCCGGGCATCGGCCGCGAGGTCAACGGCGCCCACCGCTGGATTCCGCTGGGTCCGCTGAACTTCCAGCCTTCCGAACTGATGAAGCTGGCCGCGCTGCTCTACGCCGCCGACTACACCGTGCGCAAGCAGGAACACATGCAGGCGTTCGCCCGCGGCTTCCTGCCGATGGCGTTCGCGCTGGCTGGCGTGGGCATGCTGCTGCTGTTGGAGCCCGATCTGGGCGCCTTCATGGTGATCGTCGCGATCGCCATCGGCATCCTGTTCCTGGGCGGCATCAACGGCAAATACTTCAGCAGCCTCTTGGCCGTGCTGGTCAGCACCTTCCTGATGCTGATCTGGCTGTCGCCGTGGCGCCGCGCACGACTGTTCGCCTACCTGGATCCCTGGAACGAAGACAACGCCTACGGCAGCGCCTATCAGCTGTCGCACTCGCTGATCGCGCTGGGCCGCGGCGAATGGCTGGGCGTGGGTCTGGGTGCCAGCGTGGAAAAACTGCATTACCTGCCCGAAGCGCACACCGACTTCCTGATGGCGGTGGTGGGCGAAGAGCTGGGCTTTGCCGGCGTCATGCTGGTGATCACGCTATTCGCCATCATCGTCTACCGCGGTTTCGACATCGGCCGCCAGGCCATCGCCATGGAACGCACGTTTGCGGGCCTGGTCGCGCACGGCGTGGCCATGTGGTTCGGCGTGCAGTCCTTCATCAACATGGGCGTGTGCCTGGGGCTGCTGCCCACCAAGGGCCTGACCCTGCCGCTGATGAGCTACGGCGGTTCGGGCGTGGTGATGAACCTGTGCGCCCTGGCCATGCTGATCCGGGTGGACGTGGAAAACCGGGTCATGATGCGCGGGGGGCGGGTATGACCGCGGCCCGCACCATCCTGATCATGGCCGGCGGCACCGGCGGGCACATCATGCCCGGCCTGGCTGTGGCCGATGTGCTGCGCGAACGCGGCTGGCGCGTGCTGTGGCTGGGCAACCCCGACAAAATGGAAGGCAAGCTCGTGCCGCCGCGCGGTATCGAACTGGTGCCGTTGCGCTTCCAGGGCGTGCGCGGCAAGGGCGCGTCCGCCTTGCTGAAGCTGCCATTCCTGCTGTTGCGCGCCTTTGCCCAAGCGTGGTCGCGCCTGTCGGACGTGCGGCCCGACGTGGTGCTGGGCATGGGCGGCTACGTGGCCTTCCCGGGCGGCGTGATCGCCGCGCTGCGCGGCACGCCGCTGGTCGTGCATGAACAAAATGCCGTGGCGGGCACTGCGAACAAGTGCCTGGCCAAGATGTCGCGCCGCGTGCTGAGCGGATTCCCCGGCGTGCTGCCCAAGGGCGAAGCCATGGGCAACCCGGTGCGCGCGGACCTGTGCGAACTGCCGGACCCGGCCGTGCGCTATGCCGGCCGCACGGGCCCGCTGCGCGTGCTGGTCGTGGGCGGCAGCCTGGGCGCCCAAGCGCTGAACACGACGGTGCCGCAGGCGCTGGCGCGCCTGCCGCAAGACAGCCGGCCGATGGTCGTCCATCAGGCAGGCGAACAACATTTGCCCGCGCTGCAGCAGGCCTACGCCCAGGCGGGCGTGCAGGCCGATTGCCGCGCGTTCATCGATGACATGGCGGGCGCCATGGGCGACGCGGATCTGCTGATCTGCCGCGCGGGCGCCATGACGGTGTCCGAAGTGGCCGCGGCGGGCGTCGCCGCCCTGTTCGTGCCGTTCCCGCACGCCATCGATGACCATCAAACCGCCAACGCGCGCTTTTTGAGCGACGCGGAGGCCGCTTGGCTGCAGCCGCAGACCGCCTTGACGCCCGAGTGGCTGGCGGACTGGCTCGCCCAGCGCACCCGACAAGAACTCGAAGCCGTCGCCATCCGGGCCCGCGCGCATGCGCACCCGGAAGCGGCAGCCCATATCGCCGACGTCTGTGAACAAGCAGCGGGGCGTTCATCATGAAACACAGAATTCAACATATCCATTTCGTAGGCATCGGCGGCTCGGGCATGAGCGGCATTGCCGAAGTGCTGCTCAACCTGGGCTACACGATCAGCGGGTCCGACTTGAACGAGTCGGCCGTGACGCGCCGCCTGGCAAGCCTGGGCGTGAACATCGCGATCGGCCATGTGGCCAGCAATGTCACGGGCGCGGGCGCCATCGTGACGTCCACCGCTGTCGCGGGCGACAACCCCGAAGTGATCGCGGCCCGCGCGTCGCGCATCCCGGTGGTGCCGCGCGCCATCATGCTGGCCGAGCTGATGCGTCTGAAGCGCGGCATCGCGGTGGCCGGCACGCACGGCAAGACCACGACGACCAGCCTGGTGGCCAGCGTGCTCGCCGCCGGCGACCTGGACCCTACTTTCGTGATCGGCGGCCGCCTGAATTCGGCCGGCGCCAACGCGCGGCTGGGGCAGGGCGATTACATCGTGGTCGAGGCCGACGAGTCCGACGCGTCGTTCCTGAACCTGCTGCCGGTGATGGCCATCGTGACCAACATCGACGCCGACCACATGGACACCTACGGGCACGATGTGGCGCGCCTGAAGAGCGCGTTCATCGAATTCACGCAGCGCCTGCCGTTCTACGGCAGCGCCGTGCTGTGCTCAGACGACGCCAACGTGCGCGAGATCATGCCTTTCGTGTCGCGTCCCATCACGACATACGGTTTGAATGAAGACGCGCAGGTGCGCGCCTATGAAGTGCGGCCGGAAGGCACGCGCATGCGCTTTAACGTGCAGCGCACGCACCGCGACACGCTGCTGCCGCCGCTGCAGGTCGAGCTGAACCTGCCCGGCCTGCACAACGTGCGCAACGCGCTGGCCGCGATTGCCGTGGCGACCGAACTGGGCGTGGCCGACGACGCGATTTGCGACGCGCTGGCCGCGTTCAAGGGCGTGGGCCGCCGCTTCACGCAGACGGGCGAATTTCCCGTGCCGGCCAGCCATGGCGGCGGCACGTTCACGGTCATCGACGACTACGGCCATCACCCGGTCGAAATGGCAGCCACCCTGGCGGCGGCGCGCGGCGCATGGCCCGACCGCCGCATCGTGCTGGCGTTCCAGCCGCACCGCTACACGCGGACCCGGGATTGCTTTGAAGATTTCGTGCGCGTGCTGGGCACGGCCGACGCCGTGCTGTTGACCGAGGTCTATGCCGCCGGCGAACCGCCCCTGGTGGCGGCCGACGGCCGCGCCCTGTCGCGCGCCTTGCGCGTAGCCGGCAAGGTCGAACCGGTTTTCGTCGAAGACGTGGCTGAACTGCCCCAGGCGGTGGTGGACTTCGTGCGCGACGGCGACGTGGTGATTGTGATGGGCGCGGGGTCCATCAGCAAAGTCCCCGCCCAAGTAGGAGAACTGGCATGAGCACGCAATTCGGCAAAGTGGGTGTTCTGTACGGCGGTCGTTCCGCCGAACGCGAAGTGTCGCTGATGTCTGGCAAAGGCGTGCAGCAGGCGCTGGCAAGCGCCGGCGTGGACGCGCACCTGTTCGACACGGGCGAACGCAGCCTGGCAGAGCTTGCCGCCGAAGGGTTCGACCGCGTGTTCATCGCCCTGCATGGCCGCTATGGCGAAGACGGCACGATCCAGGGCGCCCTGGAACTGCTGGGCATTCCCTATACCGGCAGCGGCCCGATGGCCTCGGCGCTGGCCATGGACAAGACCATGACCAAGCGCTTGTGGTTGCAGCATGGCCTGCCCACGCCTGAATTCGAAGTGCTGGATGCCGACACGGAATTGCGCCTGGTGCCCGACCGCCTGAGCCTGCCGCTGATCATCAAGCCGCCGCATGAAGGCTCGACCGTCGGCATCACCAAAGTCGTGGGCTATTCGGACATGAAGGACGCCTACGCCGCGGCCGCCCGTTTCGACAGCGAAGTGCTGGCCGAGCAGTTCATCACCGGCCGCGAGCTGACGGTGGCCGTGCTGGGTTCCGGCAAGGCCGCGCGCGCGCTGCCCGTGATCGAGATCGCGGCGCCCGGCGGCAATTACGACTACGAACACAAGTATTTCTCGGACGACACGCAGTACTTCTGCCCGGCCACGTTGCCGCCGGAAGTGGCTGAAGAAGTCTCCGCGATCGCCGTCAAGGCGTATCGGGCGCTGGGTTGCGAAGGCTGGGGTCGCGCCGACTTCATGCTGGACCGCGACAACCGCCCGTGGCTGCTTGAAATGAATACTTCGCCTGGCATGACCAGCCATTCCCTGGTGCCCATGGCCGCGAAGGCCGTGGGGATCAGCTACGCCGAACTGTGCGTGGCGATTCTGTCCGAGGCCTCGTGCAAAGTGCGCGAAGCCTCCCGTAACGCTTGACCTGGATAATCCGTGTGGAACGACGCTCGCACTACCAACCTGATCGCCAACACGCTAGCCGTGCTGGCGGTTTGCGCCATGCTCCTGGCGGGCGTGGTGTGGGTTGCGCAGCGCCCGTTCTTCACGCTGTCGGCCATCGAGCTGGAGTCGATGCCGGACACCGAGCTGCACTATGTGTCGCCGGGGGCGGTGAGGGCGGCGATCGCCGGCCGCTTCAAGGGCAACTTCTTCACGGTGGACCTGGACGACGCGCGCGAGATCTTCGAATCGGTGCCGTGGGTGCGCCATGCCACCGTGCGCCGGATCTGGCCCAATGTGCTGCGCGTCCGGATCGAGGAACAGCAGCCGCTGGCGCTGTGGAACGAGAACCAGATGATCAACACCTGGGGCGAAGCGTTCACGGCGAACACGGGCGAGGTGGACGACGAAACGGTGCTGCCGCAGTTCTCCGGGCCCGAGGGCACGGAACCGCTGGTCGTGCAGCGCTACGCAGAATTGGCGCGCTGGTTCGCGCCGCTGGACATGCATGTCAAACAGTTGGAACTGAGCCCGCGCTATGCCTGGCGCGTGGTGCTGTCCAACGGCATGATGCTGGACCTGGGCCGCGATCCGGGCGCCGATGCGCCGGACCCGCATGGTTTGCCCGGCGCGCTGCCGTTCGCGGCTCGCATTCAACGCTTTGTGCAGGCTTGGCCCGCCGTGTCGGGGCGCCTGGAAGGGCGCACCATCACGCAGGCCGACTTGCGCTATCCCAATGGTTTCGCCCTGGCGCTGGCTCCGTTGCCCGCGTCGGAAGCCAAATCCAAATCCATACCGAAACCTCCCAAGAAACGCTAACGCCATGACCCGTGACATCAAGGACCTTATCGTCGCCCTCGATATCGGCACCAGCAAGGTGGTGGCTGTGGTGGCTGAAATTTTGCCCGAAGGGCGATTCGAAGTGCTCGGCCTCGGCCAGCACGAATCGCGCGGCATGCGCAAGGGCGTGGTCGTCAACATCGAGACCACTGTGAATTCCATTCAGCGCGCGCTTGAAGAAGCCGAGCTGATGGCAGATTGCAAGATTCGCGACGTCTACACCGGCATTGCCGGCAGCCATATCCGCAGCTTCAACTCCAGCGGCATGGTCGCTGTGAAGGACAAGGAAGTCACCGCCACCGACGTTGCCCGCGTCATCGAGACCGCCAAGGCGGTGAACATCCCGACGGACCAGCAGGTGCTGCACGTGCTGACCCAGGAATTCATCGTCGACGGCCAGGAAGACATCCGCGAGCCCATCGGCATGAGCGGCCTGCGCCTGGAAGTGCGCGTGCACATCGTGACGGGCGCGGTCAGCGCCGCGCAGAACATCGTCAAGTGCGTGCGCCGCTGCGGCCTGGAAGTGCAGGACCTGATCCTGCAGCCCCTGGCCTCCAGCCTGGCCGTGCTGACCGCCGACGAGAAGGAACTGGGCGTCGTGCTGGTCGACATCGGCGGCGGCACGACCGATGTCGCCATCTTCACCGGCGGGGCGATCCGCCACACCGCCGTGCTGCCGATCGCCGGCGACCAGATCACCAACGACATCGCGGCCATGTTGCGCACGCCGACGCCGGACGCCGAAGAGATCAAGCTGCGCTACGGCGTGGCCAAGCAGGTGCTGGCCAGCCCGGACGAGTCCGTGGAAGTGCCGGGCCTGGGCGACCGCGGTCCGCGCCAGGTCAAGCGCCAGGCGCTGGGCGCCGTGATCGAGCCGCGCGTGGAAGAACTGTTCACGCTAGTGCAGCAGGTCGTGCGCGATTCCGGCTACGAAGACTTGCTGGCCTCGGGCGTGGTCCTGACCGGCGGGTCGGCGCAGTTGCCCGGCATGATCGAACTGGCCGAGGACGTGTTCCTGAAGCCGGTGCGCGTGGCGGTACCCGAGTACGAAGGCAGCCTGGCCGACGTGATGCGCAATCCGCGCTTCTCGACGGTGATGGGCTTGCTGCAGGAAGCGCGCATGCAACGCGTGCGCGGCCGCAAGGTCGCGGCGCAGACGGGCAATTTCAAAAGCCTGCTGGCGCGCATGAAGGAATGGTTTATGAATTAAAGGGTGCAGGTTGGGGCCTGCTCCTTGGTGCGATCCGTGGCGGTATTGCGGGGAACACCAGAAAGAGGAGGCGTCTCAAACCCGTGGCGGACCTATGTAGTCGGCGTCGGCTTTGAGGCGATTCACAAAAGATAGGCTGTTGGGGAATTTTTGTGATTTGCAAAATCGGACTTGTGAGGGAGTCATCATGATGAACTTTGAGATGCTTGAGAACAACACCAAAGGGACCGTAATCAAGGTCGTTGGTGTGGGCGGTGCGGGCGGCAATGCCGTCGCGCACATGATTCGCAACGGCGTGCACGGCGTGGATTTCATCTGCGCCAACACCGATGCGCAAGCGCTGGCGGCAACCAATGCCCCGGTGCAGATTCGTCTGGGCCGTACCGGCCTGGGCGCGGGCGCCAAGCCCGAGCAGGGACGCGCGTCGGCTGAAACCGCGCGCGAGGAGATCCGTGCTGCGCTGAACGGCGCGCACATGGTCTTCATCACCGCCGGCATGGGCGGTGGCACCGGCACCGGCGCAGGTCCGGTCGTGGCCGAAGTGGCGAAGGAACTGGGCATCCTGACCGTAGGCGTGGTCACCAAGCCCTTCACCTTCGAAGGCAACAAGCGCCTGAAGATGGCCGAGGACGGTATCTCGGAATTGGCCAAGCACGTGCATTCGCTCATCGTGGTGCTCAACGAGAACCTGTATGAGTTGATGGACGAGGACGCGACGCAGGAAGACTGCTTCCGTTCGGCCGACGATATCCTGCACAACGCGTGCGCGGGCATCGCCGAAATCATCAATGTCGAAGGCAACGTCAACGTCGACTTCGAAGACGTCAAGACGATCATGGGCGAGCAAGGCCAGGCCATGATGGGCACGGCATCGGCATCGGGCGCTGACCGCGCACGCGTCGCCGCCGAGCACGCCATCGCTTGCCCGCTGCTGGAAGGCGTGGACCTGAACGGCGCTCGCGGCGTGCTGGTCAACATCACCGCCAGCCGCTCGCTGAAGATGCGCGAAACGCGCGAAATCATGGAAACGATCCGCAGCTACGCTTCGGACGACGCGACCGTGATCTTCGGCACCGCCTACGACGAGACGATGGGTGAAAACCTGCGCGTGACCGTGGTGGCAACTGGCCTGGGCCGTGCGCAAGCGCGTCCGCAACTGGTTCAGAACACCGCTGAAGTGCTCCGCACCGGTACCGACAACATGCCCATGGGCACGATGCCGGCCGGCCAAGGTGGCGATTACCGCAATCTGGACATGCCGTCGGTCATGCGCAATCCGCGCAGCCAGGCGTCTGCCCAGGTGCGTGCGCTGGAAAGCTCGGGCATGGATCATTTCGACATCCCGGCATTCCTGCGCAAGCAGGCGGATTGAACCAGAGAGCCGGTCACAGGCTCTAAGCGCACTCCCTCATCTCCGGCTTGCCTGTCCCCGCGGGCAAGCCGGAGGCGGAGCGGTCCGTGTTTCCCTTGCACGGTTCCAATAAGGGACGGAGGTATCGGTCGATCCCGCGCGCCGGATGGCGTCAAGGGTCGGACAGCGTTACAATACGTCAGTTACGCCGGCAATCTGTTCTCTTCGTGCCGGCTTCCTGGCTCTAACACCCAAGTCTCATGTTCCGACAGCGCAGCATTCAGAATCTAGTCCGCACGACAGGCGTCGGCGTCCACTCCGGACGGCGGGTAGAACTCACCCTGCGTCCGGCGCAACCCAATACTGGCATCGTTTTCCACCGCGTGGACCTGCCGCAGGTCGTTGACTTGCCCGCGCAAGCTACTGGCGTGGGCGATACGCGCATGGCGTCCGTCCTGCAACAGGGCAATGTCCGCGTCTCCACGGTGGAGCACCTCATGTCGGCGCTTGCCGGCCTGGGTATCGACAACCTGCATATCGACCTCACTGCCGAAGAAGTCCCCATCATGGACGGCAGTGCGGCAACGTTCGTTTATCTGTTGCGCTCGGCGGGCATCGTCGAGCAGAACGCGCCCAAGCAATTCATCCGCGTCAAAAAGACGGTGGAAGTGCGCGAAGGCGAAGGCCGCAACGAGAAATGGGCCCGCCTGGAACCCCATGAGGGCTACGCGCTGGCGTTCTCGATCGACTTCCGCCATCCCGCCATCGACTCCACGGCCAATTTCGCCGAGATCGATTTCGCCACGCATTCGTACGTGCGCGAAATCGCCCGTGCGCGCACCTTCGGGTTCGTGAACGAAGTGGAAGCCTTGCGTTCGATGGGCCTGGCCCGTGGCGGCAGCCTGGACAACGCCATCGTCATGGACGAGTACCGCGTGCTGAACAGCGACGGGCTGCGTTACGACGATGAATTCGTGAAGCACAAGATCCTGGACGCCATCGGCGACCTGTATCTGTTGGGCAAGCCCCTGGTGGCGCGCTATGTGGCGTGCAAGTCGGGCCACGGCCTGAACAATCAGCTGGCCCGCGCGCTGCTTGCTCAGCAAGACGCCTGGGAACTGGTCACCTATGAATCGCAGGAAGAGGCGCCGCAGGCGTTTCGCCACGAGTGGAAGCTGGCCTGACGCCAGGCTTTCCCGGAACCTGAATACCGGGGCCCGTCCCCGATCGCTTCAGGTTCCTGCTTAAGGATGGCGCTGGCCGCCATCTCTCCCAAGCAAAAGTCGCCATCCGGTTGCAAACCATCGGGCCATCCGCCCGAGAACTTGGTTTCGCTTCGTTTCCGGGCGCCTCCGGCGCCGGACAAGTCCGGTTTGTTTCAGCTACTCTTGTGATGCCTCAAGAGCTTGGCGACCGCGTCGGCCAACGGGCCGGGGCGCAGGTTGTCGCGTAGCGTCTCGAACGCGCCCAGGGCCTTGTCGCCCAAGGGTTGCGCCTCTTTGGGAGGGCGTGGCTGACGGGCGCCGGGCTTCGGTAACCCCGCTTGTACCTTGACGGCAATTTCGTTAAGGTTCCAGCCTTGGTCGGCCAAAGCACGCGCGATGCGCGGCGCCAATTGACGCATCTTGGCGGCATGGGCGGCACTGGGCACCACCAGATGCAGGCACTGGTTTTCCAGTTTGCCCACCTGGCAGACAGCACCCAGCGGGGCGGGCAGAACCGCCGCCACCGCATACTGAATTTGCAAGTGCTTGCGGGCAGTCGCCAGTACCCCGGCGCCCCGCATGTCATGACCCAGCCATCCCAGTGCGGTATTTTCTTTCCGCCGGCTGGAACCGGAACGTTGACGGGTTGAAGCAGGTCTATTCATCCCGGCTCTAAAGAATTAGGAAGCAACCTTGAAAATCGTGATTATGCACGCCCGCGACGGGCGGGACGGGCATTTCACCCTGGGAGGCGCGCGGCTGGCGTTGTTTCTCGGGGCCGCGCTCATGACGGCAGCCATCTTTGGCGCCGCGCTACAACGATACCTTACTCCGATCATGCCGACCGTACAGACGGTGGGCTGGCCGCTGGCGGGGCAACCGGGCCGGGACACTGATTTCCTGCGTGGCAACATGAACCTGCTGGCCGCCAAAGTGGGCGCCCTGCAGGCCAAACTGGTCAGTATCGACGGGTTGGGGCAGCGCGTGGCCAAGGTCGCCGGCGTGGCCTACACCGACCCGGAACTGGCCAAGCAGCTGGCGCTGGCGCAGCCCGAAGCGCTGACCCAGCCCGAAGCCACCCAGGTCATGGACGACCTGTTCACCGACCACCCGCCGCCCAGCGCGGCGTCGGCCGAAGCGCTGGGCCGCCAGCTGGACGAAATCCAGGCCCGGCTGGCGCAGCAGTCCGACAACCTGAAACTGCTGGACGCGGCGCTGACCAAGCGGTCGGCGGACCAGGCGCGCATGCCCACCGCCATGCCGATCACCGACTATCCCTATCTGAGTTCTTCGTACGGCTGGCGCCGCAACCCGGTGACGGGGCGCACGGCCATGCATGAAGGGCTGGATTTCGCGGCCCCGTCCGGCACGCCGATCCTTGCTGCCTCGGGCGGCGTGGTGCTGGAAGCCAAGTTCCAGCCGGGTTTCGGCAACATGGTCGAGATTGACCATGGCGATGGGCTGATCACGCGCTATGCGCATGCCTCGTCGCTGATGGTCAAGCAGGGGCAATTGGTTGACCGCGGTCAGCAAGTGGCGCGCGTGGGCAGTTCGGGCCGTTCGACGGGCCCGCACCTGCACTTTGAAGTCCGCCTGGCCGGGCAGCCGCTGGACCCGCGTTTGTTCCTGGGGTCGCAGCAGCACGCCCCGCCTGCCGTGGCGCAGGCGGCGGCCGCTGAACCTGCGGCGCGCTGACCGGTCCAACAGGACAACAACAGCACCCTGGTCATAGATCCAGGCTATTACGCTCCAGGTGCGTTAAACTGGTTCGTTTCCCAGCGGACCCCCGCTCAACCAATAACATCAAAGTCACGGGTGACGCTGCCCTGGCCCTTTGCAGGCGCGGCGTGGCACGTGCGGCCGACATACGCATGGTTTCTCTGCTCAAAAAACTCATAGGTAGCCGCAACGACCGGCTGCTTAAGCAGTATCGCAAGCTGGTAACCCAGGTCAATGGGCAAGAGCCCAAGATTTCCGCGCTTTCCGATGCGGAGCTGGCGGCCAAGACGGACGAATTCCGATCCCGATACGCCCAGGGCACGACACTGGACGACCTGTTGCCCGAAGCGTTCGCCGTTGTGCGCGAAGCCGGCAAGCGGGTATTCGGCATGCGCCACTTCGATTCCCAGTTGTTGGGCGGTATCGCGCTGCATTACGGCAAGATCGCCGAAATGCGCACGGGGGAAGGCAAGACGCTGATGGCGACCTTGCCCGTCTACCTGAACGCGGTCGCCGGCAAGGGCGTCCACGTCGTGACGGTGAACGACTACCTGGCCCGCCGCGACGCTGAATGGATGGGACGCCTGTACCATTTCCTGGGCATGACGACCGGCGTGGTGGTGCCCCAGCAGCCCAACGACGAGAAGAAGGCCGCTTACGCCGCCGACATCACGTACGGCACCAACAACGAATTCGGCTTCGACTACCTGCGCGACAACATGGAATACCGTGTTGAGGACCGCCGCCAACGCGTGCTGTTCTACGCCATCGTCGACGAAGTGGACTCGATCCTGATCGACGAAGCCCGCACGCCGCTGATCATCTCCGGCCAGGCCGAAGACCACACCGAGCTCTACATCCGCATGAACGCGGTGCCGCCGCTGCTCAAGCGGATGGCCAGCGAACCCAAGCCGCAGGAGCCGGAACCCGAAGGCGACTACTGGGTCGACGAAAAGAGCCAGCAGGTCTACCTGTCCGAAGCCGGGCACGAGAACGCCGAAGCGATCCTGGCCCGCCTGGGCATCCTGCCGGAGGGCGAGTCGCTGTACGACCCCCGCCATATCGCGCTGATGCACCACCTGATGGTGGCCCTGCGCGCCAACAACCTGTTCTTCCGCGACCAGCAGTACGTCGTGCAGGACGGCGAAGTGGTGATCGTCGACGAATTCACGGGCCGCCTGATGGTGGGCCGCCGCTGGTCCGATGGCTTGCACCAGGCGGTCGAAGCCAAGGAAGGCGTGAAGATCCAGCACGAGAACCAGACGCTGGCTTCCATCACGTTCCAGAACTACTTCCGCATGTACGAAAAGCTGTCCGGCATGACCGGTACGGCCGACACGGAAGCGTACGAATTCCAGGAAATCTACGGGCTTGAAACGGTCATCATCCCGACCAACAAGCCCATGATCCGCAAGGACCAGAACGATCAGGTCTTCAAGACCGATCCGGAAAAGTACAACGCGATCCTTGAAGACATCCGCGATTGCCACGAGCGCGGCCAGCCCGTGCTGGTGGGCACCACCAGCATCGAAAACTCCGAGCTGCTGTCGGGCCTCCTGAAGAAGGCCAAGCTGCCGCACGAAGTGCTGAACGCCAAGCAGCACGCCCGCGAGGCCGAGATCGTCGCCGAAGCCGGCAAGCCGGGCCACATCACCATCGCCACCAACATGGCGGGCCGCGGCACCGACATCGTGCTGGGCGGCAGCGTCGACAAGCAGGTCGACCTGATCCGTGCCGACGAATCGCTGTCGGAAGCCGAAAAGACCGCGCGCATCGAGAAGGTGCGTGCTGAATGGAAGCCGCTGAACGAGCAGGTCAAGGCCGCTGGCGGCCTGCGCATCATCGGCACCGAGCGCCACGAATCGCGCCGTATCGACAACCAGCTGCGCGGCCGTGCCGGCCGCCAGGGCGACCCGGGCTCGTCCCGCTTCTACCTGTCGCTGGAAGACTCGCTGATGCGTATCTTCGCGGGCGACCGCGTGCGCGCCATCATGGAACGCCTGAAGCTGCCGGAAGGCGAGCCCATCGAGGCGGGCATGGTGACGCGTTCGATCGAAACCGCGCAGCGCAAGGTGGAAGGCCGCAACTTCGACATCCGCAAGCAATTGCTGGAATACGACGACGTGGCCAACGACCAGCGCAAGGTGCTGTACTCGCAGCGCAACGACGTGCTGGAAGCCGCCAGCGTGAGCGCCACCGTGCAGAACCTGCGCGACGCCGCCGTGACCGAGCTCTTCAACACCTACGTGCCGCCGGAATCGGTGGAAGAGCAGTGGGACGTGCCGGCGCTGCAGAAGGCGCTGGAAGCCGACTGGCAACTGCATCTGCCGCTGACCGAGATGCTGGAAAAAGAAACCAGCCTGACCGACGAAGACCTGCGCGAGCGCGTGGTGGCTGCGGCCCGCGACGCCTACCAGGCCAAGGTCGACCAGGTGGGGACGGAATCGTGGTCGCAGTTCGAGCGTTCGATCATGCTGCAAGCGATCGACACGCACTGGCGCGAGCATCTGTCGGCGCTGGATTACCTGCGTCAGGGCATCCATCTGCGCGGCTATGCGCAGAAGAACCCCAAGCAGGAATACAAGCGCGAAGCCTTCGAACTGTTCTCGGGCATGCTGGACCGCATCCGCGACGACGTCGTGCGCGTGCTGATGACGGTGCGCGTGCAGTCCTCGGAGCAGGTCGAACAGGCCGAAGCCGAAGCCGCCCAGCCGCATGTGCAGAACGTGCAATACCATCACTCCGACTACGACGAAGCGTTGGCTCAAACGGATTCGGAAGAGGGTGCGCAGCCGGTGCGCAATGCGTTGCCGAAGGTCGGCCGCAACGACCCGTGCCCGTGCGGCAGCGGCAAGAAGTACAAGCAGTGCCACGGCAAGCTGGTCTGACCCGGGGATAACGCCATGCTGCATTCTGTCGGCCGTACCGAATTCGACCATGCCGTCGTGATGGTGCGCGACCGGCTGGATGCGCTGGCGCCGCATTTTGAGCGCCAGGGCTTTCACCTGAGCGACAAGGCGGTGCATAACCTGGGGTCGTGCAATCGGCTGATCGTGCTGGAAGGCACGTATGTCGAACTGCTGGGCTGGCCCCCGGGGGCGCCACCTGCCCGAAAGGAAATCGCCGATTCGCCGTTCGGGCTGGAAGCGCTGGTGTTCCGCACCTATGACGCCGAAGCCACCTATGAACGGTTGAAGGCGGCGGGGTTTGCCGTGAACCCCGTGCAGGAACTGACGCGTCCGGCCATGCTGGACGGCCAGGAAGTGCAGGCCCGTTTCCATACCGTGCGTTTTGCCGAGCAGCCCTTGCCCGGCATCCGCATGTACTTCTGCCGCCACCTGACGCCCGAGTGCGTGTGGTCGCCTGATTTGATGGCGCACCCCAACGGCGCGCGCAGCCTGCTGCGCATTGGCGCCCGCTCGGCGGATGCGCGGGCCGTGGCCGAGCGCCTGGCCTTGGTGGCCGACGTCACGGCTGAAGCCGCTACCGGCGGCTGGGATGTGCCGCTGGCCAATCTGCGTATTCACGTAGAGCAGGATGCCGCAGCCGCAATGCCCGTGCTGACCACGCTGACGCTGGAAAATCGCGACGGCGCGCACTACACGCTGGATACCGGCCTGTAATTCATTCCGGCTTATCAAGCGTTCATCCGGGCCCGCTGGGGCCCGTTTTCATTTTTCCTTTGGCTTGATCTTCTTGCGATGATGGTGGGCGTTTGCCCGCGCACGTCCGGGCAAACCCGGGTTGTCGGGCAAAGTGTATGCACTTTAGTATGCACTTCATCTTCCCTGAAGAACTTCCTCCGGCATGACGCAAACCCCTTCAGCCATCCGACCCGCCGCCCGCACCTCCGCCGGCCAGGCCGAGCTGTACGGCGCGGTCAAGGCGATGGCGGTGCGCTATGACTTCAAGCCGGGCGAACGCATCAACGAGGTCGAACTGGCGCGGCGCCTGAATGTCAGCCGCACACCGCTGCGCGAGGTGCTGAACCAGTTGATGGTGGAGGGATTTCTGACCCGGTCGGTCAACCGGGGCTTCATCGCCCGCTTGCTGGACGCCAAGCAGATCCACAGCCTGTACGAATACCGCGCGGTACTGGAGGCAGGCATCGTGCGTGCGGCTTGCGAACGCGCAAGCGATGAGGAACTGGCCAATTTGCGCCAGTTTGTCGAACGGTCCCGGGATGTGCCCGAAGACAGCGATGCGACCCGTCTGCTGGAACTGGACGAAGCCTTCCACCTGCAGCTTGCCCGCTTGTCGCGCAATGAAGAGTTCGTGCGTGCGTTGGAAAGCGTCAACGCCCGCATCCACTTCGTGCGCTGGATCGACATGCAGCAGGGCCGGCGCGGCCACACCCAGGGCGAGCACCTGCGCATCGTGCAGGCGCTGGAGCAGCGCGACATCGATGCCTTGCCCGGGTTGATGGGCACGCATATCGGCCGTCGGCTGGACCAGATCACCGACGTGATCCGCACGGGCTTTTCAACGATTTACATGCGGGACCAGGCCGAACCCGTCAAGGCAGCGCCGGCCAACACCACGACAGCAGGGGAAAAACAATGACTCACACGATGAAGCGGGTACTGGCGGCGCTATGCGCGACGGCCGCAGCCGGGGGCGCCATGATCGCCGCACCCGCCGCCGCCGAAGAACGGCCACTGATCCTGGTGGTGCCGTACCCGCCGGGCGGCAGCACCGACATCCTGGCGCGTATCTTGCAGCCGCGCCTGTCGCAGCAACTGGGCGGACGCGCGGTGGTGGTGGAAAACCGTCCGGGCGCGGCCAGCCAGATCGCCACGGCATTCGTGGCCCGGGCCGAACCCGACGGCAACACGCTGCTGGTCAGCTTCGACAACCACGGCATCAATCCCGCCGTGAAGCCCAAGCTGCCTTACGACACGTTCAAGGATTTCGTGGCGATTTCGCAGACGGTGCGGTTTCCGCTGGTGATCGGCGCGAATCCCGGCGTGCCTGGGGATGACCTGAAGGAGTTCCTGGCGGCTGCCGCCAAAGAGTCGCCGAACAAATTCAACTATGCATCCACGGGCGTCGGTTCGCTGAACCACCTGGCGCCGGAAGAGCTCAAGCGGCTGTCGAAGGTGGAACTGCTGCATGTGCCGTATGGCGGCGGCGGGCCGGCCATCCAGGCCGTGGTGGGCGGGCAGGCCAACATGACCTGGCTGAGTTTCGCGGCGCTGCGCGGCCAGATCCAGGCCGGCAAGATCAAGCCGCTGGCCGTGGCGGGCGAAAAGCGCCTGCCGGAACTGCCGAATGTGCCGACGGTGGCCGAGTCCGGATTCCCGGGCTTCGTCGCCTATTCGTGGAGCGGCATGTTCGCGCCGAAGGGCACGCCCGAGGCGACGGTGAAGAAGCTGACCGCCGACTTCAAGGCCGTGCTGGCCGATCCCGACATCAAGAAGAAGGTCACCGAGGCGGGCTTCGAGATCGTGGCGTCTGACGGCCCCGCGCTGGATGCGTACGTGAAGTCGGAGTACGACCGCTGGAGCGCCTTCATCAAGAGCAGCAACATCAATCTGGATAACTGAGTGGCGGACGGCCGGGCGGCATGCCGCCCGGTCCCGTCCACGATACACGTGGAGATGACATGGAAAACCTGACCGGCGCCGAAGCCATGGTGCGGATGCTGCAGCACAACGGCGTCAAACATATTTTTGGCCTGTGCGGCGACACCAGCCTGCCGTTCTATGACGCGCTGTACCGCCTGGACCACGGCATGCAGCACATCCTGACGCGCGACGAGCGCAGCGCCGGCTACATGGCCGACGCCTATGCCCGCGTGACCGGCAAGGTCGGCGTCTGCGAAGGCCCCAGCGGCGGCGGCGCGACCTATCTGCTGCCGGGTCTGGTCGAAGCCAACGAATCGTCGATTCCCGTGCTGGGCATCACGTCCGACGTGGCGGTGGGTTCGCGCGGCAAGTACCCGTTGACGGAACTGGACCAGGAAGCGCTGTACCGTCCCCTGACGAAGTGGAACCGCACGATTGACCGGGCGGATCAGATTCCGGGCATGGTGCGCGCGGCGTTCCGCGCCATGACGACCGGCAAGCCCGGTTCGGCGCACCTGTGCTTCCCGTATGACGTGATGAAGCAGCAAGTGGACGCGTCCGACGTCTGGGCGCAGCCCGAGCACGGCCAGTTCCCGTCCATGCGCTTCGCGCCTGATCCCGCGGACGTGGCCCGTGCCGCGCAGCGCCTGATCGGCGCACGCGCGCCGGTGATCATCTGCGGCGGCGGAGTCGTCATCGCCGGCGCCAGCGACGCCTTGCAGATCTTGGCCGAAACGCTGAAAGCGGCCGTTTGCGTGACGGTCAGCGGACAGGGCAGCCTGGCGGACACGCACCCGCTGAATGCCGGCGTGGTGGGTTCGAACGGCGGCGTGATGGCTACGCGCGACGTGGTGGCCGCTGCCGACGCGGTGCTGTTCGTGGGCTGCCGCGCCGGGTCGACGTCGACCGAGCACTGGCGCTTCCCCAACCGCGACGTGCCCATCCTGCACATCGACATCGATCCGATGGTGATCGGCGCCAATTACCTGACCGAAGTCGGCCTGGTGGGCGACGCCAAGCTGGCGCTGGAAGCGCTGGGCGCCGAAGTGCAGGCCCGTCTTGCGCACCGGAATTCCGATGCGGTCGACGGCGCCGTGCTGGCCGGACGCGCCAAGGCCGCGCGCCTGGCGCAGCTGGAGCCGCTGGCCAATAGCCTGGAGGCGCCGATCCGCCCCGAACGCGTGGTGCAGTCGCTGAACCGCCTGTTGCCCGACGACGCCGTGGTGTGCGCGGACCCCGGCACGCCTTGCCCGTATTTTTCGGCCTATTACGACGTGTCGCGCCCTGGCCGGCACTTCATCACCAACCGCGCGCACGGCGCATTGGGCTTTTCGATGTCGGCCGCGCTGGGCGCTTGGGTCGGCCGGCCGCAATCCAAGTGCGTGTCGGTGATGGGCGACGGCAGCTTCGGCTTTACGGTGGGCGAACTGGAAACCATCGTGCGGCACAAGGCGCCGTTGTTGCTGATCGTGTTTTCGAATTCGGTCTATGGCTGGATCAAGGCCAGCCAGAAGGCGGGCTACGACCAGCGCTACTACAGCGTGGACTTCAACCGCACCGACCATGCCCGCATCGCCGAAGCCTATGGCGTGAAGGCCTGGCGCGTGGAGGACCCGGCGAAGCTGGACGCCGCCATCAAGGCCGCCATGGAGCATGACGGCCCGGCGCTGATCGACGTGGTGGCGCAGCCCCTGCAGGACGCGGCCGCGCCGGTCAGCCAGTGGATGGGCTGATCGACGGGGATCAGGGAAAAATCCCGTTCCAGCCGGCCGCGGGCGCTCCTATACTGGTCCGCGTCGGCGTAGCGGGCCCATAGGGGGCCGGGACGGGCGCCGTCGCCTTCAACGGGAGAGTCGGGATGGACCTGGGGATCAGCGGCAAAACGGCATTGGTCTTTGGCGGCAGCCGCGGCATGGGCCGGGCCTGCGCGTTGCAACTGGCGCGTGAAGGGGTGGCGGTGACCATCGCGGCCCGCAACCCGCGAACGCTGGAGCAGGCCGCCGCCGAGATCTCGCGGGAAACCGGCATCGGCGTGGGCTGGGTGTCGGCCGACCTGACCCAGCCGCAGGGCCGGGACGCGGCGATCGCCGCCTGCCCGCATCCCGACATCCTGATCAACAATGCCGACGGCCCTTTGCCCGGCGACTTCCGGGACTGGACACGCGAGGACTGGATCGCGTCGCTGGACGCCATGATGTTGGGGCCGATCGACATGATCCGGCGCGTGGTCGACGGCATGATCGAACGGCGCTTCGGCCGCATCGTGAACATCGTGTCGCGCAGCGTGAAGGCGCCGCATGCCGAGCTGGGTCTGTCCAACGGCGCGCGGTCGGGCCTGATCGGTTTCGTAGGCGGCCTGGCCCGCCAGACCGTGCGGCACAACGTCACCATCAACAACCTGCTGCCGGGTGCCTTCGCCACGGACGCGCAGGTCCGGCATATCCAGGGCATGGTCGAGCAATCCGGCGGCAAGACGTTCGACCAGCTTTGGGACGAGCGTGGGCGCGCGAATCCGGCGGGCCGCTACGGGCAGCCCGAAGAGATCGGGGCGTTGTGCGCCTATCTCTGTTCCGCGCATTCCGGCTACATGACCGCGCAGAGCCTCCTGATCGATGGCGGGGGCTATCCGGGCACGTATTGATCCCGGGCAGGCCAGTTGCGGGCAGCCGCTGCTGGACGCCGGCAGGCGCAGCAGGCAAGATTGGCACCCACCGCGTCGAGGAAACCATGGATCAGACCGACATCAAGATATTGGCGTTGCTGCAGAAGGACGCCACCTGTTCGGTCGCCGAAATCGCCGAACAGGTGAACCTGTCCGTCACGCCGTGCTGGCGCCGCATCCAGAAGCTGAAGGACGACGGCGTCATCGCCCGCAACGCCATCCTGCTGGACCCGCGCGCGCTGGGCTTGAACCTGACGGTCTTCGTGTCCATCAAGACCAGCCAGCACAACGAAAAATGGACGCAGAGCCTGATCAACGCCGTCATGGCGTTGCCCAACGTGGTGGAGTTCCACCGGATGGCGGGCGATATCGATTACCTGCTGAAAGTCGTGGTCGAGGACATGGCGGCCTATGACCGCTTCTACCGCCGCCTGATCGGCGCGGTGGACCTGCTGGACGTCAGCGCCAGCTTCTCGATGGAAATCATCAAAAGCACCACGGAATTGCCGCTGGACGCGGTCTGACCGCCGGCGCGCAAATTTTTTCCGCGCACACGGGTCGCGGCGGATGCAAATTTCTTTCGGCGTGTTGCGAAGGGCCAATCTCGCAATTCTTTTGCGTGCCGGTCGGCGTAGGATATCGCTCATTCCTGCTAGGGAATGAATCGGGATATCAGAGGACCCTATGTCGTTGGCAGTACCCGCCGGCTGTGCCGGTCTGGCAAAAGCGCGGCAAGCGCTGTCGGTGGACGATCTGCTGGCCGGATGGAACGGCGTGGACGACCTGTGGGTGTTCGCTTATGGATCCCTGATCTGGCATCCCGGTTTCGCGTGGCGCGAGCGCCGCCTGGCGACCGTGCGCGGCTATCACCGGTCGCTCTGCCTGTGGTCGCACGACCATCGCGGGTCGCCGGACAATCCCGGCCTGGTGTTCGGGCTGAACCGCGGCGGATGCTGCCGTGGCGTGGCGTTCCAGATCGCGGCGAGCGATGTGCCGACGGTGTTCCAGGCGCTATGGCGCCGCGAAATGGTGACCGGCGCCTATACCCCCCGTTGGCTGACCTGCCACACCGAGGCTGCGCCCGTGCAGGGCCTGGTCTTCCTGTTGAACCGTACCTGCCAGGAGTACGCCGCCGACCTTAGCGACGACCGTCTGCTGGCCTCCGTGCGCAACGCCGTGGGGCACTCCGGGCCTTGCCTGGACTACGTGGTGGAAACCGAACGCGCGCTGCGCGCCCATGGCATCGACGATTGGCGCCTGGGCGACCTGGTCCGCAAATTGGGCCAGGCGTTCTAAGCGGCGGCCCCGCGCCCTAGAAGTGCCAGCGGCCGAAGACGAACAACACGTTGCCCGCGCCGGACGCGCCGGGGATGTAGGTCGCGTAGAGCATGGCGTTCTTGTAGCCGGCGCCCACCAGCGGCAGGATCCCCGGGAACGGCACATAGCTCATGATGTCGTGGCGCGCCGTCAGGAAGACGGTGTAGCCTGCGCCCAGGCGGAAGTTCTCGCTGACCTGCCCGATCTTCAGGAAGCCATAGCCGGCGACGGGTTCGACTTTGCTGTGCGAATCCAGGAACGCCATGGCGTACAGGCCCTGCCAGTCCCCGTCTTCGTCGTAGATGCTGCGGCCGTAGCCGCCGCCCCAAGCCAGTTCATTGAAGCTGGCGATCTTTTCGGGGCTGTAGGTGGCCCGGTTGTGCCACGAGTAGCCGCTCACGTAGAGGTCGTGGCCGCCTTCGGTCCAGATCTGGTCCAGGCGGTTGCAGGCCGACTGCGCCCACGAGGGCAGCGATTCACAGGCTTGCGCGGTGGCGGCGAAAGTCGAGAGCAGCAGCAAAAAGAGCGCTGCCCGGAGTTTGGCGGTCATTGCGGGTGCTAGGGGAAAGGATGACGGTTCCATGACTTTACATGGCGCCACCTGTATTTTCCCTGTCACTTGTCTGTCATGGAATGGCATTCGCCTTGCCTGCCCACGGAGAAGGGTGGGGCAGACAGACAAGACATTTAGTGACTGTTGCGGCGAGCCTACAAGAGGAAGAACGTGGCCAGGCCCAGGAAGATGAAGAAGCCCAGCGAGTCAGTGGCGAAGGTCAGCAGTACCGACGAACCCATCGCCGGATCCTTGCCGAAGCGGGCGCGCACCATCGGCACCAGCACGCCGACCGAGGCGCCGACCAGCATGTTGCAGATCATCGCCGCCATCATGACCAGCGCGATCGAGATCGAATGCGAGATGACCCAGGCGAACAGGGCGGCCACCAGGCTGCCGCACAGCCCCACCAGCAACGTCACGAACAGTTCGCGCTTGACCAGCTGCCACAGGTTGCGCCCGGTGATCCGGCCCATGGCCAGCGCCCGGATGATGAGCGTCATGGTCTGGTTGCCCGAATTGCCGCCGATGCCGGCGACGATCGACATCAGGAACGCCAGGATCACGATGTGGCTGACCGTGCCTTCGAACTGGGATGCCACGAAAGAGGCCGTGGCGGCGGTACAGAGGTTCAGCAGCAGCCAGGGGGCGCGGTTGCGCAAGGCGGTGCTGACGGGCGCGAAGATGTCTTCTTCTTGCAGACCGGCACGCGACAGCGCCTGTTCCTGCGAGTCTTCGCGCATCACGTCCACGACGTCGGCGATGGTGACGCGGCCGATCAGGCGGCCCTGGTCGTCCATGACGGGGGCGGACACCAGGTCGTAGCGTTCGAACGCGCCGGCGGCGTCGGCGTCGGAATCCAGCGGATTGAGCGCCAGGAAATCCGAATTCATGACGGCGCGCACTTCGGTTTCGGGTTCGCTGACCAACAGGCGCGACAGCGGCAGGATGCCTTGCAGCTTGTCCTGGCGGTCCACCACGAAGATCTGGTCCGTGTGGTCGGGCAGTTCGTGCAGGCGGCGCAAATAGCGCAACACCACTTCCAGCGTGACGTCCTCGCGCACCCGGACCATCTCGAAGTCCATGATCGCGCCCACGCTGTCTTCCGGATAGCCCATGGCCTCCAGCAACTGCGCGCGTTCTTCTTCGGTCAGGCCCTTTTGCACTTCGGCCACCACGTCGGGCGGCAGGTCGGGCGCCAGGTCGGCCAGCTCGTCGGCGTCCATGTTGCCGGTCGCGGCGACCAGGTCCTGGCGGTCCATCGCTTCGATCAGCGATTCCCGCACCCAGTCTTCGACTTCAAGCAGCACGTCCGCGTCGTGCTCGGGGCTGACCAGCTTCCAGATGGTCTGGCGTTCGTCCTTGGGCAACGATTCCAGGATGAAGGCGATGTCAGCCGGATGCAGGCCGTCGAGCAGTGTCTTGAGTTCGGCCTCGTGCTGGCGGTGCACCAGGTCTTCGACCAGGGTGGCCTTGGCATCGCCTTCTTCCTGGCGATGCACCAGGTCGGCGACCAACTGCTGGCGGCGCAGGCGTTCCTGCACCTCGGCCAACGCGGTCTGAGCGTCTTCCGGGTCGAGGCGGCGGGGCGTCGCGGGCGGTTTCTGCGCGGCGGCGGACTGCGTCATGCGTTACGGCTCAAAGAGTGGGAAGGGGGCGGCTGCGCCGCGCTTCGTCGGTGGCGACGTAGGTCAGCGTGGCCTCAGTGACCTTGACGACTTCGGCGTCCAGGCGCTGGCGTTCGGCGTAGACCTCGACCGACACCGTGACCGACGTCGTGCCGGTCTTGGCAATGGATGCGTAGAAGCTGAGAAGGTCGCCCACGAACACGGGCTCTTTGAATTGGAAGGCATTGACCGCGACGGTCGCCACACGGCCGGCGGCGCGGCGGGCGGCGGGGATCGATCCGGCGATGTCGACCTGGGCCATGATCCAGCCGCCAAAGACGTCCCCGTGGATGTTCGCATCCGCCGGCATCGGCATGACGCGCAATACCGGGTCGCGATGGGCGGGCAGAGTCGTAAACGGGGTTTTGGTGCTGGAGGTCATGCGGCCGACTCCAAAGCAAGGGAACCAGCCGATTATGCAGGAAAAACGAGACAGCGGCGTGCGCGGCAGAGCCCGCCGCGGCGCATTGCCGCGGCGGGCCGGCGATCAGGTCGCCAACTTCACGATACCGTAGCCGCCAACCAACAGCCAGGCATACAGAATGAAGCCCAGGGCCATCACGCGGGGGCCGGCTTTCTTGATCTGGGCGAAGCGGGTTTCGATGCCCAGCGCCGTCATGGCCATGGTCAGGGCAAAGACGTCCAGGCGGCGGACGGCGGCGATGGCGTCGGCGGGGATGATGTTCAGCGAGTTGATGATCGCCAGTACCAGGAACCCGACCGCGAACCAGGGAATGGGCAGCTTGGCGCCCTTGGCCTGGCCGCCGGCCTGGCTGGCGGCGCTGCGCAGGTACATGCCCAGGACCAGCAGTACCGGCACCAGCAGCGCAACGCGGGTCATCTTGACGATGGTGGCGACTTCGGTGGTGGCGGGGTCGATATTGCTGGCGGCGCCGACGACCTGCGCCACTTCGTGGATGGTGCCGCCGATATAGATGCCCAGCGCCTGGGTATCGAAATTCAACCAGCCTGCGTGGTAGAGAATGGGGTACAGGAACATGGACAGGGTGCCGAACAGCACCACGGTCGCGACGGCGACGGCGCTTTTGTGCGGGGCGGCCCGCAGCGTGGGTTCGAACGCCAGTACGGCGGCCGCGCCGCAGATCGCGCTGCCTGCCGCGGTCAGCATGGCGGTGTCGCGGTCCAGGCCCAGCACGCGTTGCCCCACGACAGTGCCGATCAGCAGCGTGCCCAGCACGACGGCGACGGAGACGGCCAGTCCGGGCAGGCCCACCGCCGCGATCTGCTGGATGCTGATGTTCAAGCCATAAAAGGCCACGGCGATGCGCAGCAGGCGCCGCGCGGTGAAATTCACGCCGACGCCCCAATCCGCCGGCATCGTGCCGCGCAGGAAGTTGCCGTAGAGCATGCCGCAGACGATGCCCACCACCAGCGGCGAAAAGCCCAGTTGGCGAATGACGGGCAAGTCGGCCAGTTGCATCACCGCGCCCGCCATCAGGCCGACGAACAGCACGCCGTTGAGCTTGTCGCGCCAGGGCGTGGCGGTGGCCGCGGCGGCCGTAGCGGGCGCCGTAGCGGGCGCCGTAGCGGGAGCCGTAGCGGGAGCCGCCGAGGCGGGGGGCGCGGTGGCCGGGAGGGGGGCGGTAGTGCTGGAAGAGGTGCTCATGACGGGCCCTTGGGGCATATCTAAATAACTACACGAAATATTAGATCTCGGCATACTATTTGAAAAATCTTTATTTTCGATATGTACTATCAGAAATTCTGATATTAAGGCTGCCATGACTCCGGACCAGTTGCTGACCTTTGCCTGCGTCGCCGATACCGGCAACATCAGCCGCGCCGCGCAGGTGCTGCATTTGTCCCAACCCGCGGTGTCGGGCCAACTGCGCATGCTGCAGGAATGGTTCGGCGAACCCCTGTACCGGCGCAGCGGCCACGGCATCGCGCTGACCGAGGCCGGCGAGCGCCTGGCCGAACAGGCCCGGCAACTGCGGCAGGTGTACCGCCAGGCGCAGGCCGTGCGCGAAACCTGGCGCGGACTGGAGACGGGCGCGTTGCGCCTGGGCGCCAGCACCACCCCCGCCAGCTACCTGTTGCCGCGCCTGGTGGCGGATTTCCGCCATGCCTTCCCAGCGGTCAGCCTGCACCTGTCGGATGGCAACACGCGGGAAATCGTTGAACGGCTGCCTGCGCTGGACCTGGCCTTTATTGAAGGCGACGTGCCCACTGGGCTGCCGGCGGACACCGCGGTACATGCCTGGCGGCAGGACGAGGTCGTCGCGATCGTGCGGGCCGACCACACGCTGGCGGGCAAGGGGGCGGTGACGTTGCGGGATCTTGCCGCGTCTCCCCTGGTCATGCGCGAGCCCGGGTCGGGCGTGCGCAGGCTGGTCGAGCGCGCGTTTGCGGATGCCGGGCTGACGCCGTCGGTGGGGCTGGAGCTGGCGGGCGTGGAAGGCGTGAAGCAGGCGGTGCGCGCCGGCTTGGGGGTGGGGTTCGTGTCGGTCATGTCGATGCGGCACGAGGACGGGGCGTTGGCGGCATTGCGCCTGTTGCCCAAGCCCCTGACACGGACGCTGAGCATCCTGGTGCCGCATGCGGACGCCGCCGCCCGCGCCACGGGCCGCTTCCTGGCGATGTGCCTGGCGGTCGGGGCGGCGGACGGCGGGTAGGAGGCGTCAGGCCTTGGCCAGGCGCTTGAGCGCCAGCTGGACCCAGTACGTGCCGCCCAGGGGCAGCAATTCGTCGTTGAAGTCGTAGCTGCCGTTGTGCAGCATGCAAGGGCCCAGGCCGTGGCCGCTGTCGCGGTGGTCGCCCGTGCCGTTGCCGATCCAGACGTAGCAGCCGGGCAGTTCCTGCAGCATGAACGCGAAGTCTTCCGCGCCCATCGTGGGTTGCACGTGGTCGTTGACGTTGGCTTCGCCCACGATGTCGCGCAGCACGTCGGCACAGAACGCGGCTTCTTCGGCGTGGTTGATCGTGGGCGGATAGTTGCGCTGGAACGTGAATTCCACTTCGCAATCCATGGCGGCGCAGGTGTGGCGCGTGATCGCTTCCATACGGCGTTCGATCAGGTCCAGCACGTCCAGCGTGAAGGTGCGCACGGTGCCGCGCAACTCGGCGTGGTTGGGCACGACGTTGTCGGCGCTGCCGGCGTGGATCTGCGTGATGCTGAGCACCGCCGCATCGAGCGGATTGCGGTTGCGCGTGATGATGGTCTGCAGCGATTGCGCCAACTGCACGGCGGCCATGACGGGGTCGATGCCCAGATTGGGCATGCCGGCGTGCGTGCCCTTGCCCTTGACCACGATCGAGAATTCGTTGCTGGACGCCATGATGGGGCCGGGCGTCAGGCCGAACTGGCCGGGCTTCATGCCGGGCCAGTTGTGCATGCCGAAGACCGCTTCCATCGGGAAGCGCTTGAACAGGCCGTCGTCGATCATGCGCTTGGCGCCGCCGCCGCCTTCCTCGGCGGGCTGGAAGATCACGTAGACGGTGCCCGCGTAATCGCGGTGCTTCGCCAGGTACTGCGCCGCGGCCAGCAGCATGGCGGTGTGGCCGTCGTGGCCGCAGGCGTGCATCTTGCCTTCGTTCTTGCTGGCATGCGCGAAAGTGTTGACCTCTTGCATGGGCAGCGCGTCCATGTCGGCGCGCAGGCCCACGGCGCGGTCGCCGGGCTGGTTGCCGCGGATGACGCCGACGACGCCGGTGCCGCCCAGGCCGCGGTCGACTTCGATGCCCCATTCTTCGAGCTTGGCCGCGACCACGTCGGCGGTGCGGAATTCTTCGAAGGCCAATTCAGGATGCGCGTGGATATCGCGGCGGATCTTGGAGATATCCTGATGCCAGGCGACGATGGGTTCGAGCAGTTTCATGGGGGAAGTCAGGCGGAATAAGGGAACGCAACAAGGTTATCATCAATCAAAAATCTATTTAATGGAGACAACTACCATGACGCGTCCGTGGCTTGCCCATTACCCGCAGGGGGTGCCGGCAGAGATCTCCACTGAGGGTTATTCCTCACTGGCCGACTTGCTGGACCGGGCCTGCAAGCAATACGCCTCGCGCATCGCCTGCACGGCGATGGGCAGCGATATCACCTATGCGCAGCTGGACCGACATGCGCGCGCGTTCTCCGGATGGCTGCAAAGCCTGGGTCTGCCCAAGGGCGCCCGGGTGGCGCTGATGATGCCGAACGTGCCGGCGTATCTGGTCGGCATGCTGGGCACGCTGCGCGCGGGACTCGTCGTGGTGAACGTGAATCCGCTGTACATGGCCGACGAACTCGAGCGCCAATTGCAGGACAGCGGCGCGTCCGTCATCCTGATCCTGGAAAACTTCGCGCACACGCTGCAGGCGGTGAAGAACCGCGGGCAGCTCAAACATGTCGTCGTGACCGGGCCGGGCGACTTGCTGGGCGGCCTGAAGGCGCCGATCGTCAACTTCGCCGCCCGCCATATCAAGAAGATCGTGCCGGCCTGGCAGATCGACGGCGCGCGCATGCTGCCGAAGGTGCTGGACGAAGGCGCGGGCCTGCCGTTCACACCGCCTGCGCTGACGATGGACGATGTGGCGGTGCTGCAATACACGGGCGGCACCACCGGCGTGCCCAAGGGCGCCATGCTGTCGCACCGCAACCTGACGGCCAACGTGCTGCAGACGGAAGCGGTGGCGCAGCCCGTGGTGCATGACCTGGCGAACAGCCAACTGACGATCATCAGCGCGCTGCCGCTGTACCACGTGTTCGCGATGACGGTGTGCGGCCTGTATGGCCTGCATGCGGGCATGCGCAACGTGCTCATCATCAATCCGCGCGACCAGCCCTCGCTGATCAACGCGTGGCGCAAGGTGCCCGTCAATCTGTTTCCCGGCGTCAATACGCTGTTCAACGCGTTGGCGCACAATCCGGATTTCGCGAAGCTGGATTTTTCGGCCTTGCGGTTGACGCTGGGCGGCGGCATGGCCGTGCAGCAACCCGTGGCCGAGCGCTGGCTGAAGATCACCGGCAGGCCGCTGATCGAAGGCTACGGCTTGTCAGAGACCTCGCCCGTGGCCACGGTGAACCCCACCAATGCCACGGCCTACTCGGGCTCCATCGGCTTGCCGCTGCCGTCCACCGACGTGGCCATCCTTGACGATGCCGGCCGTGAAGTGCCGCTGGGCGAGCGCGGCGAAGTGGGCATCCGCGGGCCGCAAGTCATGCTGGGCTATTGGCAGAAGCCCGAAGAGACGCGCCAGTCCATGACGGCCGACGGGTACTTCCGCACGGGCGACATCGGCATCATGGACGAGCAGGGCTACACGCGCATCGTCGACCGCAAGAAGGACATGATCGCGGTGTCCGGCTTCAAGGTGTATCCGAACGAGGTCGAGGCGGTGGTGGCGCAACTGCCGGGCGTGCTGGAATGCGCGGCCATCGGCGTGCCGGACGAGCACTCGGGCGAAGCGGTCAAGGTGTTCGTGGTGAAGAGCGATCCGTCATTGACCGAGGCGCAGGTGCAGGACTGGTGCCGTGAAAAGCTGACGGGCTACAAGCGCCCGCGCTTCGTGGAATTCCGCGACGAACTGCCCAAGAGCAACGTGGGCAAGATCCTGCGCCGCGAACTGCGGCCCGATGCGCCGGCCGCCGCGCCCGCAAGCAAGGCGACCGCGTAACGCCCGACTCAGCCGGGATTGGCGAGGTGGGGCGCGATCATCTCATGCAGGGCGCGTTCGATGGCGGGATTGCCTGCCACGACGCGTCCGCCGATCGGCCACGGATCCAGCTTGTGCATGTCCGAGCACGCGCCGCCCGCTTCGCGCAAGATGAGTGTGCCGGCCGCCACGTCCCAAGGCGCCAGGCCCATTTCCCAATAGCCGTCGTAACGCCCGCAGGCCGTCCACGCCAGGTCCAGCGCGGCCGCGCCCATGCGGCGCACGCCGCGTGCGCGCTTGATGGCGTCGTTCAGCATCGGCATGTACTGGTCGGCAAAAGAAAAGTCGCGGAACGGGAACCCTGTGGCCAGCACGGCGTCTTCGATCGTCTGCGTGCGCGAGCATTTGATGCGCCGGCCGTTGAGCCAGGCGCCGATGCCGTACACCGCGGTGAACAATTCTTCGCGGGTGGGGTCATACACCACGCCGATCACGGGCGTGTCTTCCGTCAGCGTCTCGGTGGCCGAGACTGCGGTGCCCGCGTGGGCGATCAGCGCGATGGACACGGCATAGTGCGGAATGTCGTGCAGGAAATTGGTGGTGCCGTCCAGCGGGTCGATGTACCAGGTGGCAATGCCCTTGGGCTTGCCGCCGGTCTCTTCGGCCACGATGCCGAACTTGGGTGTGCGGGCCTGAAGCTCCTGGATAATGACGGCTTCGGCCTCGCGGTCCGCTTGGGACACGAGATCGTTGCGCGCCTTGCGGTCGATCACGAGATCGGCGCGATGGTGCGCGTAGGATTGCAGGATGGCCGCACCGCCATGAGCCGCAGTGACGGCCGCGTCGATTGCGGCGCACAGGTCTATGGGCGAAGCCTGCGAACGGGGCTGATCATAGGTATCCATGTGGACCAGTGTAAGCCTATGTATGCGACAAATTTGAGGCAAAGGCCTGAAACGCGGGCTTCGCGTGGCGTCCATCCAACGCTGGCGCGGCCGACGCTCGATAATTTGCTTTTGTCGCAACCTTGATTGATTTCCCGGGATTCCATGTCCGCGCCTTATGTTCCCTTGACGCCCGCAGTGGTCGAATTCGATGCTGACGGCAAGCTGTACAGCCGTACATATGGCGATGCCCATTACTCGCCTGAGGGCGAGGCGGGCCAGGCAGAGCGCGTGTTCCAGCACGGCAACGGCCTGCCGGGCCGCTGGCGCGGGCGCCAGTCGTTCACCGTATGCGAGACGGGTTTTGGCCTGGGGCTGAATTTCCTGGCGCTGTGGAAGGCGTGGCGCGACGATCCGCAACGGCCCGCCACACTGCATATGGTGTCGATGGAAGCGCATCCGTTCACGCAACAGGATTTGTCCGCGTTGCTGGCGCGTGAGGCGGCAGCGCCATTCGCGGCGCTGGCGCAGCGCCTGATCGCGCAATGGCCCGCGCTGCTACCGGGGCTGCATCGCCTGGAATTCGAGAACGGCGCCGTGACGTTGACGCTGGGTTTTGGCGATGCGCAGGTGCTGGCGCCGCGCCTGAGCGCGCGGGTCGACGCCTTTTTCCTGGATGGTTTCGCGCCCGAGCGCAATCCCGGGATGTGGGCCCCGGCACTGTTGCGGGATCTGGCTGCCCTGGCTGCGCCCGGGGCGACGATGGCGACCTGGGCGTGCACGGCCCAGTTGCGGCAGGCCTTGCAGGACGCAGGGTTCGATGTGCGGAGCGAGCCTGGTTTCGGCGGCAAACAGCCAATGACGATGGGCGCGGTCCGGGCGGGCGGCCATGCGGCCAGCGCCCCGGGCGTGGACGCCGGCCATGCCGTGGTGATCGGGGCAGGGCTGGCAGGCGCCGGAATCGCGCAAGCGTTGGCGGGCCGGGGCTGGCGCGTCACGGTGCTGGACGCGGGCCGGGCGCTGGGCGCACCCGCGCATGCAGGCCATCTGGCGGCGGCGCTGACGCCGGTGGTGGCGCGCGACGACAATGCGCGGGCGCGGCTGTCGCGCGCGGGCAGCCAGCGCGCCCAGGCCCGTTGGCAAGGCTTGGCGGGCGATGCCGCGCCGCGGGTGTGCGGGACCGTGCAGGTCGAGCGCGATGCGGGCAAGTCCGCCGCACTGGCCGGCACCTTGGAAGCCCTGGCGTTTCCGGCCGATTGGGTGCGCCAGGTAGACCGCGATGAGGCCAGCGCCCTGGCCGGATTGCCGCTGGCTCGCGGCGGCGTGTTCTTTTCCCAGGGCATGCTGGTGCAGCCGAACCGCCTGATCGATGCGCTGCTGGAAACGGCTGGCGTGACCGTGCTGCCGGGCAAGGCGGCGCGCGTGGAGCCTGCCGGTCAGGCGTGGCGTGTGCTGGACGGGCAGGGCGCAGAGTTGGTGCAAGCCCAGGCGGTGATCCTGGCCAACGCGGCGGGCGCGCGCGGCGTGCTGGCCGACAGCGGCCTGCTGGGCCCCTTGCCGCGCGTGGCGCAGATGCATGCGCTGACGGGCGAAGTGACGCTGGTGCCGGCGGCGGCGCTGTCGGGCGGCCCCCGTTGCATCGTCGGCGGGGAAGGCTATCTGCTGCCCGACGTGGGGGCGGGCTGCGTGGTGGGCAGCACGTACGTCCATGACGCAGCCGAAGCGCGCGTCAGCGCCGATGGGCAGCGCGTCACCCTGGCCAAGGCGGCGGGGCTACTAAGCGGTCACTTCCCGGACTTCGATTCGCTCGTGCCGGGCAGCCTGCCTGGCTGGGCGGGCTGGCGCGCCGTGCTGCCGGGGCGCTTGCCGGCAGTGGGGGAATTGCCGCATGCTCGGGGTCTGTGGCTGGCCGTCGGCTATGCCTCGCGGGGGCTGTCCTGGTCGGCGTTGATGGGCGACCTGATCGCTGCCCGTCTGGCTGGCGAGCCATCGCCGTTGGAAACCGATCTGGCCCAACTTATTTCGCCAAGGTGAAAAAAAGTCAGGCCGGTGACGGGCCTCGGGGTCAGGTGGCGTAGAATTGCAGTAATTGCCAGGATTTGGCGCCAAATAGGCCGTATTGGGCTCGAAATTGGCGTTTCGGCGGCTCGCGGGCATCAAGACCGACGGGGGCTGGCCGAGGGCTTTATGCCCCTTTTTTGGATGAGATCGCCTTCCAAAAGAGGGACCGAGTTTATTTCAAAGCTCAAATCCGTCAAAATAGCGTCTTTTGATGGTTTTTGGCTTAAGCCGGGGGATGCTCTGTGCCGCCCAAGTTCGACTTTGCCCATACTACCCAGCTCGATAATATCGAGCTGCTGACGTCCCGCCCCAGTCGCTTCGATTTCGACGCGGGCGATGGGTTGCACCTGGTAGTCGAGGCGCATGCGCCTGGTGTTTTTCGCCTGCGCTGCGGCGAGGCGAACCACCTGAATGAAGATAAGCCCAGCGCGCGTGCGCGCGCCGTGGCGGAGATGCTGCTCGCGCGCCAAGAGGCCGTGGGCGAAGCCGCCATTGCCCCTCGCGAAGGCGGGGATGGCTGGCGTATTACCCAGGGCGACGTTGCCCTGGAGCTCCAATCCAACCCCGTGCGCGTGGCGGTCTACCGCAACGACGAACGGGTGTTCGAGTCCGAGGTTTCCGCGCATACGCCCGCATTCGGGCACAACGCGCTGGACCAGGACGATGACGCGGTCTGGTCGGCGGGGTTTGCCCTGCAGGCCGACGATCGCGTCTTCGGCCTGGGCGAAACCCCGGGCGACCTGAACCGCCGCGAAGAATCGGTCGTTTCCGATGACCCCGAGCACCGCGCCTTGCCGTTGGCCTGGAGTCCGCGAGGCTGGGGCGTCTACGTGAACACGATGCGCCGCGTCGAGCACGCGGTCGGCGTCGCGCCTGCGGATTCGGCCTACGTGCTGACCGTGGACGACGCCGTGCTGGACTTGTTCCTGTTCGCCGGCGAGCCTGCGGAAATCCTGAACCAGTACACCGCGCTGACCGGCCGCGCCGGCCAACCCGTGCTGTGGGCGATGGGCGCGTGGCTGCAGCAGGCCGCGGGCGAAATGCCCACGCAGACGGTGGCTTTGGTTGCCCGCATGCGCGAAAACCAGATCCCGGTTGACGCCGTGTCCCTGGCGCAGCCGGCGGCCTGGGGTTTCCAGTCGGACAAGGCGGTCTTCGAATGGGACGCCCAGCGCTTCCCCGACGCCAAGCAAATGCTGGCGCTCTTCCACAAGCACAACGTGCACGTGTCGGCCACCGGTTTCCCCGGCGTGCTGAAGACCAGCCCGCTGTTCGAGGAACTGGAAGACCGCGGCTGGCTGCTGACCAAGGATGACGGTTCGGCCCAGGTGTTCGACGGCAACGCCGCCACTTCCGGGCAGCCGTACGGCTTGCTGGACCTGACCTATCGCGACATCTACAACCAGTGGGTCGAGCGCCATCGCCTGTTGATCGAAGACGGTCTGGACGCGCCCGCGTGCGACGCCCAGATCGCCATTCCCGACGGCGTGACCGCCCGCAACGGCGAAACCGGCCCGGCGCTGCGCAGCATGTATCCGCTGCTGGTGCGCCGCGCGCTGTTCGACGCCGTCGCCGGCCTGAAGGTGCCGCCGGAAGGCGTCGTGCCCAGTTCCGACCTGTTCCCCGCCGCGCAGCGCCTGCCGTGGCAGGTGGGGCCGCAGGTGGAAAACACCTGGGACGGCCTGCGCCATACACTGCGCACCGCCTTGTCGATCGGCGCCAGCGGCGTGCCCGTCCAGGTGCACGGCATCGGCTCGGCTTTGCGCGACCGCTCGGCCATGACGTCCGAGCTGTACCTGCGCTGGCTGACCATTGGCGTGTTCTCGGCGAACTTCTCGTTCCAGGGCGTCGAAGGCCTGATGCCTTGGGACTTCGGTGAAGAAACGCTAGCCCAGGCCAAGACCTGGATGCAGTGGCGCTATCGCCTGGTGCCTTATGTGCTGGGCGCCATCGAGGACTCGGCCCGCACCGGTCTGCCGGTGCAGCGTTCCATGGCTTTGTCGTTCCCGAACGACCCGCACGCCCATGAATGGGACCTGCAATACCTGCTGGGCCCGGCCCTGCTGGTGGCGCCGGTGACGCAACCCGGCAAGCAGGTGCGCGTGTACCTGCCCAAGGGCGAGGCGTGGTGGGACTTGAACACGGGGCACCGCTACGAAGGCGGCACGACCTGGACGATCGACTGCGAACTGGGCCAGTTCCCGGTTTTCGGCCGCGAAGGGCACATGCTCTGTCTGGGACCGGCCGCGCAGCATACGGGCGAGTTCAACTCGGCCCGCATCCTGGACGAAGTCTGGATGTTCGGCATGCCGGTGCACAACCCGGTCGTCATGCGCAACAAGATCCGCGTGATGCAGATGCAGGGCTCCAGCTACATCAAGGGGCTGGAAGGGCTGCGCATCTCGCCGTCCGAAGGCCTTGAGGTCAAGCGCCGGGGCGCGGAAGTCCGCATCTCCCGCGCTCGTTGACGGTAGCGTGGCCGGGAGACCGGCCACCGCGACAACAAGGGGCAGTCAGGAAGGCTTTCCTTCCTGACTGCCCTTTACGCCTTTTACCCGGCACCCGATTGCAGGATTCGAGATAGGCCCTGTCGGCCTGCCCTCAGGCGGCCACGGCGTTCTATATTACTTATAGTTATAGAAAATGGAAAAAACGGTCGTTCTCTTCAGAAGAGAAAAGATACAAAATCGCTTGCCATGATTCACATCGAGAACCTATCCAAGACCTATGCCACGCCGCATGGAGAATTCCAGGCGCTGCGAGGCATCAACCTGCAAATCGAGCAGGGCGAGGTCTTCGGCATCATCGGCCCCAGCGGGGCCGGTAAAAGCACGCTGGTCCAGTGCATCAATTTGCTGGAGCGCCCCAACGAAGGCACGATCACCATCGGCGGGCAGCCGCTTACCGGCCTGAACGAAGCGCAGTTGCGCGGCCAGCGCCGTCGCATCGGCATGGTGTTCCAGGGGTTCAACCTGCTGTCGCGCCGCACCGTCTACGGCAACGTGGCCCTGCCGCTGGAGATCGCCGGCGTGGCCAAGGCCGAGATCCCGGCCCGCGTGGAGCGCCTGCTGGCGCTGGTGGGCCTGGAGCATCTGCGCGACCGCTACCCCAGCCAGATCAGCGGCGGCCAGAAGCAGCGCGTAGGCATTGCGCGCGCGCTGGCCAACAACCCCGACGTGCTGCTCAGCGATGAAGCCACGTCCGCGCTGGACCCGGAAACCACGCACAACATCCTGGCGCTGCTGCGCGACATCAACCGCAAGACCGGCGTGACCGTCGTGATGATCACGCACCAGATGGAAGTCGTGCGCGAAGTCTGCGACCGCGTCGCCGTGCTGTCGCAAGGCGAAGTGGTGGAAGTGGGCAGCACGCGTGAAGTGTTCGCGCAGCCGCGCCATGACGTCACGCGCGGCATGGTGTCGGCCGCTACCGCCTCCGACCTGACCGACGCCACGCTGGCCGCCGTCAAGGAACGCATCGCCGCGCTGGCCGCCGCCAAGCCTGGCCAGGCCGTGCGCCTGCTGCGCCTGTCGTTGACCGGCACGGACGCGTCGGGGTCCTTCCTGTCGGACCTGTCCAAGCAGTATTCGCTGGACGTGGGGCTGGTTCAGGCCCGCGTCGAAGACATCCAGGGCGTGGCCGTGGGCACGTTGTTCGTGCTGGCCCAGGGCGCGCCCGCCGCGGTCAAGGACGCGATCGCCGCGTTGACCGCCCGTGACATTACCGTTGAAGAAATAGCTCATGAGTCCGCAACTGATCGATCTGCTTATTACGTCGCTGCTTGACACCCTGCTGATGGTGGGCGTGGCCAGCGCCATCGCGGTGGTGATCGGCATTCCGCTGGGCGTGACGCTGACGGTGACCGCGCGCGGCAACATGCTGGAGAACCAGCCCGTCAACCACGTGTTGGGCGCCGTCATCAACGCCACCCGCTCGGTGCCGTTCGTGATCCTGATGGTCGCCATCATTCCGTTCACGCGCCTGGTCGCGCAGACCTCCATCGGCACGACGGCTGCCATCGTGCCGTTGTCGGTGGCCGCGATTCCGTTCATGGCCCGCATCGCGGAGAACGCCATGCGCGAAGTCGACCCGGGCCTGATCACCGCGGCGCGCGCCATGGGCGCATCGCCGATGCAGATCATCATGAAGGTGCTGCTGCCCGAGGCTTTGCCGGGCCTGATCGCCGCCACCATCGTCACGGTCGTCAGCCTGATCGGCTATTCGGCGATGGCCGGCGCCATCGGCGGCGGTGGCCTGGGCGACCTGGCGATCCGCTACGGGTATCAACGTTTCCAATCGGACGTCATGGCTGCGGTCGTGATCGTGCTGATCGTCCTGGTCCAGGCGATTCAAAGCCTCGGCGACCGCTTCGTGCGCCGCATGTCGCATCGCTGAGCGCAACGGCGCCTATTCGTTTTTCTCTCTACATCCGTTATTCGGGATATCGCAACATGAGCATCAAGGTTTTGAAGTCGCTGGCCGCGTTCGCCCTGGGCGCCGCCGTTTTCGCCCAGCCCGCGCTGGCTCAGGACAAGCCGTTGAAGGTCGGCGTCACCGCCGGCCCGCACGCCCAGATCTTTGATGTGGTCAAGGCGGAAGCCGCCAAGCAGGGCCTGAACATCCAGATCATCGAATTCACCGACTACGTGCAGCCCAACGTGGCGCTGGCAGCCGGCGACCTGGACGTCAACAGCTACCAGCACCAGCCCTACCTGGACAACGCCAACGCCGACCGCGGCTACAAGCTGGTCAGCATCGCCAAGACCGTGATCTTCCCGATCGGCATCTACAGCAAGAAGATCAAGTCGCTGGCCGAACTGAAGGACGGCGCCCGCATCGCGCTGCCGAACGACCCGACCAACGGCGGCCGCGCCCTGTTGCTGCTGCAAGCCAATGGCCTGATCAAGCTGCGTCCGGAAGCGGGTCTGAAGGCGACCCCGATCGACGTCGTCGAGAACAAGAAGAAGCTGCGCTTCATCGAACTGGACGCCGCCCAGTTGCCGCGTTCGCTGGACGACACCGACGCGTCGGCCATCAACACCAACTTCGCGCTGGAAGCCGGCCTGAACCCGACCAAGGACGCCATCGCCCAGGAGTCGCCGGATTCGCCGTACGCCAACGTGCTGGTCGTGCGTGAAAAAGACAAGGACCGCGCCGACTTCGCCAAGCTGGTCAGCATCTACCACAGCCCGGCAGTCAAGCAGTTCATCGAGACCAAGTACAAGGGCGCCGTGGTGGCCGCCTGGTAATTCCAGGGGTATCCGCATCCAGGAACGGCCGCCGCGTGCGGCCGTTTTTCATGGGCGGCGGGAAGGGATGCTGGACGGGCGACAAGGGGCCGGTCAACGCGGTCCAAGCCAAACTTTTTGACAAGTCTGAGAAAATCCGCCATAATTTCTGGCTTCGGTCGGGCTGATAGCTCAGTCGGTAGAGCAGCGGACTTTTAATCCGTTGGTCGCGAGTTCGAGTCTCGCTCAGCCCACCACCCCCGCTTTTTCACGAAGGCGGTAAGAGAATCAAGCACCAGCGAGTGATCGCGGTGCTTTTTTTTCGTCTGTAGGGAATGCGGCTTCGGATGCAACGTCCGAGAAGAACGCCGTCCACTCGCCCGGCAAGTGCGGCCCTCTGAATACTCCACACCCCACACCCCATGCGCATCCCCCTACGCGGACGGCATCAATTGAGGAAATTTCCCCCCCCTGTTGGATCCGTTTCCTAGTCCTCCCAGGGCTCGAAAGGACGATTCTTACCACGATGGCTGCCTATCTGTCGGCCACGAGGGCGCTAGGTGCGCCGGTCTTCAAGCCTCGCGAGGGCTCAGCAAGATCCGTAATTTCTTCCGTAAATTGGGGCGGCAATGAATAAGGTCTATCGGTGCATTTTCAATGAATCAACCCGCACGTGGGTTGCGGTGGCAGAGTTTGCGAAGAGCCATGGCAAAGGTGGGACGCGATCTGTCTTGAGTAAGACGGGCGTCGCGCTGGTTGTTGCAAACCTGTCGGCTGCTGCCGGCTATGCCGCGGTGATACCGAATTTCGACCCCATCAATTGTGACGGCGCCGCCTGCGCAACCACCGTGTCGGGCGGCGCGACGCTGACGCTGACCGGTTCGGGCACGCAGATTCCATTTGGCCAGTCAGGCGCCTCGACCACCACGGCTGGCGCGCTATACGCGGCAGGCAAAGTGGTAGTGGGCGGGCAGTATGTGAATCCGGCAGACCCCGCCTCGCTCAAGATCAATGTGGGCTTCAAGTCGGTGAACCTGGCCGTGCCGGACCCTATTGTGGGCGGCATCAGCACCATGGCCGTCTACGACAACGCGAATTTCTCCGACTCTTCGTTGGCGAGCACCCAAGTCGCCTTGAATACCCCTGTTAATGGCAATCAGTACATCGGCACGCGTATTGGCGGCGTCGACGCCACCGGCGGGACGCTGAATGTCAATATCGGCACAGCAGGTCCCACGGACTCGGCGGCCAACCTGATTAGCATGGCGGTCAAAGACGCCTCGCTGTTCAAGGCGGATGGCAGTGGCGGCGTCAACAGCACGATTGTTTGGCAAGGCACCAACCGGGTTCAGCTGGGCGATCTGACCACGCAGGCCACGCCGGGAGGGACGACGTCAACGTTGCAGACTTTTGCGTATAAGGGCTCTTTCCTGGCGTTCGATGGGTCAAGCCACAGCGTCAACAATGCGGCGGACCTGCGGGCCTACAACAGCTTTCTTATCGGCAAATTGCAATCCGGCGCGTTAAGTCCATCGGGCTATGACGCCGCGTTCAATTTTGCCTATACCACTTCCTACCAACAGGTCGCCTACCTGAATGGCCCATCGGACTTGACCGATGAAGTCTATGCACCGATCGGCAATCGGGCAGTGATCGAGGCGTCGGGCGCGAAGGCGCTGGGGCGAATCGACGCGGGCGCAAGGATTGACGCTGTCGGCGTCAACGCAACCGGCTCGTATGTCGGCGCAGTGATGTTGGCCAACAATGGGGGCGCGGTCGTCAACCAAGGCGCGTTGTCGACGATGCGGGGCCAGGGCGTCTCGTATGCAATGTACGCGGCAAGCAATTCAACGGCTTCCAATCAAGGCGTGGTCAACCTGGGGTACTTGGCCGGATCGACGGGTAACGTCAATCCCCGGACTCCTGTGGTGAACAGTTCGTTGGACTATGGCATGCGGGCGGCGGGGAGCGCATCGGCAATCAGCAACGCGGCTAATGGCATCATCAATATCGGTGGGCCTGGCGCCGTCGGCATGATTGTCGATAGCGGTAATGCCGGAACGAACGCCGGCATTCTGAATGTGGGCGTAGGAGAAATATCGGACTCGACCTCTTCGGCCGGTACCGCCACGACGGGTGTCAAGACCGCCGGCACGTTTACCAATGCCGTCGGAAGCACGATCTATCTTGGCCGCGGCCCGCAGTACAACCAGAGCGCTCCGGAGGCGGCTTCCGACGTGCGCAGCAATGGCACGTCCCTGGTGGGGGTCAATGTCACGGGCACGGGCACGCTGAACAACGCAGGCACCATTACCATCGGCTCGCTGACACAGGGCAGCAAAGGCATTTTTGTAAACCTCGGCACGGGTTCGGTGACGAACGCCGCAACAGGCATCATCAACGTCAACGGCCGCGCCTCGGCGATCCCGCTTGAGAACGACGCCATCCTGGCAACCGACGCCGCGAACGTCTCCAACGCGGGCGTGATCAATTTGAACGGTGTCAACAGCGTCGGCCTGAAGGTCAATACCAGCGTTCCGACTCGGACCTCGCAGGGTACGAACAGCGGCATCATCAATGTGGCTGGCGGCGCCGACCCCGCGTCGGGAACGCGCAACTACGGCATTTGGTCGGAGGGGGTAGGCGCCACGGCCGCGCTCTCTAACGGCGAGGTGAATTTGGCGGGCGATGGCGCAATTGGTGTGCATGCCCGCAATTCAGGAAAGATCAATGTGACCGGCGGCAGTGTCAATTTCGTGTCCGGAAAGAAGCAAATCGGTTTTTTCGCGTATGGCAGCGGCGCGATGGTGAATATCAACAGTGCGCCCGTCACCGGGCTGAACGTTTCGACGCAAGGCTCGACGCTGTTCCGCATCGAAGACGGCGCCAAGATCAACAACAATGCCGGCGCTCCGCTGATTGCGTCGGGCAAGGACTCGACGGTTCTTCAGGTGACGGGTGTCGGGTCGTCGGCGAACCTGGATTCGCTGAACATTCTTCTTTCTGGCCAAGGGGCGACGGCGATCAAGGTCGAGGGGGGCGCAACAGGTCAGATGAGCGGCGCTGCGGCACTGACGTTGAGCGACGGCGCCACCATCGCGGTGGTGGACAACACCAAGTACGACTTATCGGGCAACGCGATCGCGACTGCCTTGTCGACCTTCACCAATAGCGCGCCAATCAATGTGCTGACGGCGCAAAACGTCACTGCATTCGTCGTAAAGAACGGCGCCAAGCTGATCAACGCCGGCAATATTCACCTGTCCGACGGGACGGGTATTGAAGTACAGGGCGCGGGTTCGTCGATCGAGGCCAATGGCAGCGGCGTACGCGGAACCATCACGGTCGACGATGGCGTGGCCGGCATTTACACCCACGCTGGCGCCCAATTGACGATCAACGACACCATCACGGTCAATAACGGCGCAGCGGGTGTGCTGATTGGCGCGGACGCTGGAAAAATCACAGTGGGTCCGGCCACGCACATTACCGGCTTGGGCGGTTCCTACGGCACACTGGTGTTGAACCGCGCCGCCGCGGGTAGCGCATTGGTGGACGGCGCCACGCTGGAGATGCAAGGCTCGGGCTCCGCGCTGCTGTCAACCAGCAACCTGGATGCCGCGTCGCATGGCCACATCATTGTCTCCAGCAATGTCGGCGGCAAGGGCGTATCCCTGTCCCGAGAGGACGGCGGCTTGTCCAACGGCAGCCTGGCGCTGGGGGCCGGCTGGAATATCGATGTGTCCGGCAACGGTAGCGGGGTGTACGCCAATACCACCGGCGATCTGTCGCTGGCGGGCACACAGATGTCGATTACGGGTTCGCAAGCGGCAACGGGCGTGCGGATCGATAGCGCCAACAATGTGACGATTGGTGCAGGAACCGTGCTTCAGACCGGTAACGCCAACGCTACGCTGGTGGCGGGCAATCCGCGCGTGCTGACCAATGCCGGGACCTTGACCGCAGCCAGCGTCAACGCCAAGGCCGTGGCACTCGATGACAGCGGCCACGCCTTTGTCAACGACAGCACCGGCGCTATCACGGGTCTGGTCGCCTTGGGAAATGGCACCAACACGGCGCTGCTCAAGAGCGGGTCCGTATTGAACGGCACGCTGGCCGGCGGTACCGGGCAAGATACGTTTACGGTGCGGAACAACGCAGGCTTCACGTCCGTGGACGGCGGCGTGGGCGTCGGCGACAAGCTGATCTTTGACGCCGCGAACTATACGTATAACGACCCGAACGCCATCCTGCGCTTTGAAACCGTGCAACTGTCGAATAACTCGACCCTGACGCTGAAGCAGGCGCTGATGGCTTCCGACACGGGCACCGACACCAACACGGTCGCTGTGGACGCGGGCAGCACGCTGGCCGTGGCGCCTGCAACCGGTTCGTTCATGCTGAACAATCGCGTGCAGGGCGCGGGTACCGTCACGACCAACACGACGGGCAATGCGTTCGCTTTCGGAGCCGGCAACGCCGCCGCTACGGGCACCAGTTTCACGGGCACCCTGGCGCTGGGCGCCAGCACCTTCTTGCTGGGCGGCGACAATACCGCCGCACTCAAGAATGCGACGCTTCAAGCGGGCGCTGGCAGCGTGACGAGCGTGGCGGATGGCGTACAGCAAATCGGCGGGCTGAAATTCAGCGGAGGGACGGTGGTTTTCAACGCCTCCTTGCCGGATTCGACGGTTGCCGCAAGCACGATAAAGACGGCGGTACTGGATGCCAGTGGAACCGGGAACGTGCGCATCACGGTGCCTGCACCCTATGTCCCCAGCGCGCCAGGGACGCCGAACACGGCGAATCTGTTGACGCAGGACGACGGCAACATCGGCGTGAAGCTGGTTGCCGCAACGACCACAGTCGGCAGCGGCGGTGCCCTGGTGCTGCAAGACCAGACAGGAAACGCTATCTCTGCGGCAAAAAGCGTGGACATTGCTCAAGGCGGCGGCACGGTCGCCACGGGCACCTACGATTTCGGTGTGACCACGGCACCGGGCGATGGTTTGTACGTGAACTATGGCCTGAAGCAACTGGCACTGCAGAACGGCAAGACCTTGATGTTGGCGCAAGATGCCGGGGCGACGGGCGCCGCGGCCGACATGTCGGCCAAGATCATCGGGTCGGGTAACCTGGCTATCAATGCGGGGAGCGGCATCGTGTCGCTGTCCAATACCACTAACAGCTATACGGGCGACACCAGCGTGGTGGCAGGCACATTGCGCCTGGATGCGAATGGCGCGATGGGTGCCACTGATGTGCTTCATCTGGCGAACGCGTCGGCGCTGGATGTGAATGGCAAAACCCAGGCTATCGGTTCGCTGGATGGCCAGTCGGGCTCCGTGCTGGATGTGCATGGCGGTTCGCTGACCATCCTCGCGGGCGGGGCCTCTGCAGGCTCGCTGACCGGAGCCGGCTCTCTGAATCTGGCGGGCGGCACGTTGGCGGTCAATGGCGGAAATGCCGGACTAAGCACAACAACCTCCATTCTTAGCGGGGCTGCGGCCGTGCTGGACCACGTGGCCGGATTGGGCTCGGGCGCGATCGCCGCAGCCGGTTCACTGGAGCTGAAGGGCGCGGCCGGCACGCTCGTGAACGCCATTAGCGGCGCGGGTGATGTTGTCCTGAGCAATGCCGCGCAAGTGAAGGCATCGGGCGACAACACCAACTTCTCGGGGACTTTCAAGACCAATAGCGCAACGGTTCTGACCGTTGAACGCGCAGCGAACCTGGGGACCGCCGCCGTGGCCAACGGCGGGGCACTCGTGGTGGATACGGCTAGCGACTGGACGCTGGGCAATGCGGTGTCTGGCACGGGCGATGTGCTCAAGCGTGGCGCAGGCGTGCTCACGGCCGGCAACGGCTTGACCTATACGGGCTCGACGTTCGTGCAGGCAGGCACGCTGGTGGTCGGTGATCCGGCAAACCTTGGCGCCACGCTGGGCGGTGCTGGCGCGGGAGCGGTGAACGTCTTCGCCGGTGCCACCTTGGGCGGGGCAGGCATGGTCAACGGCAACGTCGTGAACAACGGAACGGTCAGCGCCTTGAATGCCATGGCGGGTATGTCCGCGCAGCCCGCCAGCACGTTCACGCTTGCCAACGGTCTTGTCAATAATGGCAACGTGAACCTGGCAGGTGGCTCGATCGGCAATGCGCTGGCGGTCAAAGGTGGCTACACGGGTAATGGCGGCACGCTGACCTTGAACACCTATATGGGCGGTGACAGTTCGGCGACAGACAAGCTGGTGGTGGATGGTGGCCAGGCTACGGGTGATACCGGCCTTGTAATCAAACATGCCGGCGGCAGCGGCGCGCAGACCGTCCAAGGCATCCGCCTGGTCGAGACCCGCAATGGCGCCGGGACCACGGCAGACGCATTCCGTCTGGATGCGCGATCGGACGGTTATCGCCAAGGCGTGGGCACGATCGCGGCTGGCGCTTATGACTACCGCTTGGCGCGGGGCGGCAATGGCGGCAACGTGCAGGACTGGTATCTGGTTTCCAAGACCGAGGACGCGCCGGTCCCGCCCGTTCCGCCGACACCTCCGGGCCCCGCGCCCGATCCGGATCCGGGTACTCCGGTCCAGCCGGTGACGCCAAGCTACCGCCCGGAGGTGGGCGCGTACTTGAACAACCAGCTGGCCGCCACCACGATGCAATACCACACGTTGCGGGATCGGCAAGGGCAGGCGCCGAATGCAATCGGCGGTGAAGGCGCGCCTGACGCGTCAAGCTGGCTGCGCATCTCTGGCGGGCAAGACAGCCGCAATGGCGTGGGTTCCATCAAGGATCGTTCCAACAGCAATCTGATCCACGGCGGCAGCGATGTGCTGCGGCTCAATGTGGGCAAGGAAGGCTCCCTGCGTATGGGTGCCATGGCGTCTTATGGCACCAGCAGCAGCACGGCGCGCAGCAGCGGGTTGGAGGCTGGCGGCAAAGTGGAAGGCTATAACGTCGGCGTATACGGAACGTGGTATGGCCATCAGGACATGATCAGTGGCCCGTACGTGGACACTTGGGCGATGTTGGGCCGGTATGACAACTCGGTCAACGGTCAAGGCCTTGAAAAAGAGAAGTACCGTTCCCGCGCCGCGACAACCTCGGTCGAATCCGGCTACTCGTTCAAGATCTATGAGAACGGGGCTCGGCAGCTGTATATACAGCCGCAAGCCCAAGCGATCCTGTCGAACTACCGGGCCGACGATCACACCGAGAATACCGGAACGAAGGTGACGGGGCAGTCCCAAACCAGTGTCACAACGCGCGTAGGCGTGCGCTTGCAAGGCAACATCGACGACGATCACGGCATGTCCAAGATGCGTCCTTTTGCCGAAGTGAACTGGTGGAACGGCCCTTCTTCCCAGCGGGCAAGTTTCGACGGCGAAGTGGTCCGCGAACAGTTGCCTGCCAACCGGGTGGAACTCAAAGCCGGGGTGCAGGGGAACGTGACCAAGGCGGTAAGCCTATACGGCAGCCTGGGGCTGGAAGCGGGTAGCAACAACTACACGGGCGCTCGCGGCCAGATCGGCGTGAAGTACTCCTGGTAGCCGCCGGCTAGTCATGGGCGACAGGGTCAAGACGGTTTGCGGTCTTGACCCTGTTTCAGTTCAGCGATGATGAAAGACGAAAGCCAAATGCCTAACTTACTTTTGCTGCGCGCGTCTGATACTGCAAGGCCTCGTTCTGGGCCTTGAGCAGTTGCCACGGTTCCACATGCAACGCAATGGCCAGAATGCCGACAGTCCATTCGCACAAGGCGACGTCCCCGTGGTCCAAGGCTGTGAGCGTGACCATATGCATATGGGTGCGGCGGTGCAGTGTCTGTATGGACAACCCGCAATAGTTGCGCCAGGCGCGCAGACTGCTGGAACGACACTCCGCAAGCGCGGTAGACACCGGGCCGGGCAGAGACGCGCCCGCGCTGCACAGGGGACTCGATTGATGGGTGGTCAGCACTGCGGGTTGGGGCAGGCTACGCGGAACGGCACTGGCGCCCTGCGGGTAGCTTGACGCAGGTAGAGCAGGCTGAGGACGAGGAAAAGTGTGCATGATGATTATCCACTGGGAAGTGGGGGCTTGCGATGAATGGGAGTACGCATGGTTAGGCGCGAGCTTGTCGCGCGTAGAAAGGATGGCGGCGGGCGCGATTGCGCTGTGTATGAAATGGCTCAATCCGCTTGGAGAAATTTCCTCTGCCAATCTGCGGTGCGAAGGGCACGAGAGGGCTGCCAACCAAAATTAGAAAGCCCCCAGCAGTCAAACTGCTGGGGGCTTTTCTTTTGGCCTGCCTAGGTCCTGAACAACGGAACAACGCCCCTCAGGGCGTTCTGCTTAGAAGCGCATGGCCAGCTTGAGCAGGCCCGACTGTTGGCGGTTGCCGCCGCCGAACTGCGCGTCGTAGGCGATGCCTGCCGTCGTGTTGCGCGTGATGGCCATTTCGGCGCCCAGGCCCAGCACGGCGGCGTTGCGCGCGATCGGCACGCCGGTCACCGAGAACGTGCTGCCACCGGCGAACGCGAGTTCCTGCCTGGGCTTCACATCGCCCATCGCGTGGCGCCAGCCCAGGGATGCGGTCAGTCGGCCCGGCGCCTGGTCGGAGCCGAATTGCCATGCGCCGCGCAGGCCCAGCGTGGTGGTCGTCACGTCGTCGGAACTTCCCGTTCCGTGCAGCGCGGCCGAGCCTCCCGATTCCTTGAAGTCGCGCGTGCGCAACTGGTTCCAGGCCAGGCCGGCATAGGGTTCGATGGTGTAGGCATCGCCCACCGGCAGGTTGTAGCCCAGTTCGGTGAACACTTGCGTCGACGAGGCGTGATAGGACGATTCAAGCCGCTGATTCAGGCTGCCGGCCGCCACATCGCGTTTCGCCTCGATGTCGTGCCAGGTGTAGGCCGTGCCGGCCATGAAGCGGAGACTGCCCGGGCCAGCCTGGAAGTTCCGACCACCGAAGAGCGTCGCGGTGTAGCTGTCGACATTGGTGCGCGACGACACGTCGGCGATCGAGTTGTGGCTGCCGATATAGCCGACTGCACCGCCCAATCGCCAGCCATTGCCCACCGCGCCGTCGCCGCCGACGAAGAGCCCGCCGGCCGATTGGCTCACGCTGGACGCGTTACCGTCGCCGTTGAACGTGCTCCAGTTGCCGAACGCTTGCGCCCAGACCGGCGATGCGCCGTTTTGCGGCAGCGCGTCAGCCGACGGCGAGCCCAATTGGGCCGTCGGCCGCCCGGCGAGCATCGGCGCGTCCAGGTTGCCGCGCAAATGGTTTAGCGGCAGCGTGCGCACCGTGTCCGCCTGGCTTTGCAGGATGCTGGCGGTGCTGGCGTACGCTTCGCCCGAAAGCATCTTCAATGCCGCGCGCGCTTCGCCCGGCGTCATGGTGAGGACCGCCGCGGTCACCTGGCCGGCGCCCGTGTTATTGGCCGCCGTACTGCCGCTTTCCAGCACAGGCGATTCATTGCCTGCAGCCGAAGATCCGTTGCCGGTTGCCGTTGAGCCATTGCCCGTCGAGGACGATCCGTTGCCCGTGGACGAGGATCCGTTGCCCGTGGACGAGGATCCGTTGCCGGCCGACGAGGAGCCGTTACCGGTTGCCGGAGGCTCTTCCTGATCCAGCGCGCCGCCCACGCTGCTTTCGTTGTCGGTGCCGCCGATGCTGCCGATCGGCACGTCGTTGCGCGTCAGCGTCATGAAGGCGTTTTTCGTGTCGTAGCTGAGCGTCGGGGTCAGGAACGCATACGCGCTGGATGCGCCGGTGAACCTGCCTTGAATGCCGCCGTCCGCCGTCAAGATGTTGTAGGTTGTGCGCGGTGCATAGTTGCCGTCGGGGCCCACGTGCGCGACCGTGCCATCCAGATAGGCCACGCCCGTGACGTGGATACGGTCGCTTGCGCTGCTGGCCGGATCGGCGTGCACGCGATAGACGGTGTTTTCACCGAAGGTGAGGTTGCCGTTGATGGTGAGCGTGCCGATGGGCGAGCCATCATTGCCGGGCGAGACGACCGCGGTCGGGTAGAGCGTGGTGGTGCCCAACTGGCCGACGCCGGCCAGCACGACTTCGCGGCCGATATCGACGGGGCCATTCAACTTGCCGTCGATTTCCAGGGCGCCGTCGGCGATCAGGATGGGGCCGGTCAGGCCGCTGCTGTCGGCGGTCAGGATCACCGAGCCGGGGCCGGTCTTGACGAAGCCTTGCGTGCCTTGCAGGGGGTTGTCGATGATGTCGACGAATTGGCCGGACGCATAGGTGCCGTCGCCCACGACAATGGCCGGCGGGTTGCCGCCGCTGCCGACGAGCGTGATGGGCGCGCCTTGCAGGCGATACCGGTCGGTGGCGAACTGGATGCCCGACACGCGCACCGGGCCGGCGCTGCCGTCCACGTTCACGGTGCCGGCCGTGCCGGTGAAAATGGCGTAGCCGCCATCGGGCAGGGCGCCGGTGGCATTGCTGGCGCTGTTCCAGTTCGTGCTGGCGGCGCTCCAGGTGCCATTGCCGCCGCCTGAACGCGTCGCGGACGCCGCGCCGTTGCCGTTCCACAGGTTGGTCGTGCTTGGGCCCAGGATCAGGTTGATCTGCTTGTCGCCGGTCAGCGTCTGGATGGTCGCTGCGGGCGTGGAGTCGCCGGTGACGGTGCCCAACGACAGGCCGTTGCCGCTCAAGGTGCCGCCATACGACAGGATCCGGTAGTAGCCGGCGTTGGTGCCCAAGGTGTTGACCGAGACGTTCAGCGTCGTGTTGTTGAGCGCGACGTTGCCGCCCACAGTGATGTTGTCGCCGGTGCCCGGTTGCGTAATGGGCAGCCCCGCATAGCCGGTCTCGAACGCGAACACGGCATTGTTCATCGACAGGTTGCCGTTGACGACGAGATTGCCGTTGGAAACCCCGGTCGGCGTGCCGACGGAATACCCCGGCGCGACGCGCGCGTTGCCCGTCACGTTGAGGTCGCCACCGATCGAGCCGAAGCCCGCGACGGTGCCGCCCGATGCCGCATTGACGTTCCCGCCGATCGCAACGCCCGCTCCGCCGCCATTGCCGCCGATCACCACCGTGCCGCCGTTGACATCGATCCCGCCGGGGAAACGGGCCGAGCCGTCAAACACCTGCGTATCGCCCGGCGCAACGGTCAGGTCCGCCGCCGTGACGCCGCCGCAGTAAGTCGTACTGAGCGCGAGCGTCGCCGTCAGCCACTTATTCGTGCCATATCTCAAAACGTGGGTCCTTTATATTTCGATTAATAATTCGATGTCGAAACATTGCTGATTTGCTTCAAAAGTATGGCTAAGTAACAAGCCAATTTGCATGAACGTAATCAGCCGTCGAAAAAAAAGGACGCAATGTAAACCAGTTTTTTTGCAATACCAAGAATTAATAGCGGGATACCATCCAAGCGTCGTAAGGCATTGAAATGGATACCATCCAGTATTTTTTTACCACGCTGATGGATACCATCCAAGTTATATAAATGGCGCGAATTGATACATTCAATAATGTTTATAGATTCGTGGAATAGGGCGCCAGAAATGAAAAACGCCGCTATTGCTAGCGGCGTTTTTCATTCGGGGCGGGCATCAAGCTTGGGGCATTGCCGGGTCAGGGCGGGGAGATCGTCAGTACGGTAGATCCCGAGAATTCACCCGGCTTGACGATGCCCTTGGTGACCAGCGTCGATTTCAAGGAAATGCGGGTAGGTAAACCATTGTCGACCTTGATCAACACGCCGCTTGAGGTCTTTTTTCCGTCAATCGTCAGTTTGGAATACAAGCCTTCGCCTGCCCGCAGCTTGACGCCTAGCGCATCGTCGGCGCCTGTGGTCGCGGTGACGCTGGTTGCTCCCGTGCACGTTAATTGCAGCTGGGTTTCCGCTTCATTGCCGTCAATCGCATCGCTGAAGATCTCGCGATGTTTGATGGTGGTATTTCCCGTAATGTCGCATTGCAATGCCGGCATAGTTACCTTCGCGCACGGGCCACTGGGAGTTACCGCGCCACCGATGCCGGCCCACCGATAGCCGGTGGCGAATGATATGCAGAAAGTGTCCGATAGCGGTGCGCCTTTTCGAACGAGTACAGATCCTCTGTGCGGAATGGAAAATCCGATTTTTTGCATTTCTGCAAAAACCCATTCCATTGTTTGCTGCGGCTTAATTTCCCAATAGCCTTCCGCAGGGGTCATGTACGAATTGTCGCCGGGGGATTGCACCCCGTATATTTGAAGCGTGCAAGATATCGCGGACATGTCGTCGCAGAAATTGCCTCCGCCATCTTTCCAGCTAGTCACGGTGAAATAAAATCTGATTCCCCCGGGTTCGTACTGGCTTTTTGTAGAGGTTATTACCACCGCATATGAAAGGCTTGACAGCGACAGCAGGAAAATAAAAAAGGCGACCCGGTATATATATAAACGCTTGAACATCAATGGCTCCGCCCCAAAAGCAACAGAATATGCGGATCTTTGCTTCCGGGATGCAGGGCGTTACGGCAAGGCTTGTAGGGAATTTCCGAGTGGTGACGTGCCGGACGGCCCCTAAGACAACGTGCGCGTGGCCGTGCCCGACAGTTCATGCAGGCTCAGCCCGCAACTGCGGGCGCGTTCGGACAGGGATTCACTTTGCGCCAGCGCGCGCCGGCTTTCTTCCAGCAGCACATCCAGCTGTTCCTGCAGTGTGGCCGCCATGAGCCAGGCGCGTTCCGCGAACAATTCGGCAAACTGGTCCACGCAGGGCTTGCAGATGGCGGCGCCGTTCTTTTCAAGCAGCGGCGCGCCTTGGGTCAGCGTCGATTGGCAAAAGGTACAGGCGAGTGCACGGTTCATGCGGCGGGCGGCTCATCGTCGGGTTGGCGGGAGGGTGCCTCGGGGAAAGGCGCCTTGCCATAGACAACGGCCATGCGGGCCAACTCTTAAGCCGGCGGAAAGCCCTAGTCCTTCAGGTGTCGGCCAAACGCATGAGCGCCTGGCCGGCGGGGGCTATGCCGCGTAGGCGGGGCGCAGGGCGACCGGGGCCGCCTCGGCCGTCATGTCGATGACGGTTTCGGCCGGCACCTTGAAGAAGGCCGCGGTGGCGGCCAGGCGTTTGGCCTGGTCCTCCAGCGAGGATGCGGCGGCGGCGGCTTGTTCCACCAGCGCGGCGTTCTGCTGGGTCACGTCGTCCATCTGCGTGACGGCGCGGTTGATCTGGTCGATGCCGATGGACTGTTCGGTGGACGCCTCGGTGATCTCGGCCATGATCTGCGTCACGCGCTGCACCGACGTCACGATTTCCTGCATGGTTTCGCCTGCCTGGCGCACCTGGGCCGCGCCGCTGTCCACGTTGCTGGTGGATTGTTCGATCAGGTCCTTGACTTCGCGGGCGGCCTGCGCACTGCGCTGCGCCAACGAGCGGACTTCGCCCGCCACGACGGCAAACCCCTTGCCTTGTTCGCCCGCGCGGGCGGCTTCCACCGCCGCGTTCAGCGCCAGGATGTTGGTCTGGAACGCGATGCCGTCGATGACCGATACGATCTCGGCGATGCGGCGCGAGCTGTCCGAGATGCGCGTCATGGTCGCCACGACCTGATCGACCGCCTGGCCGCCGCGCAGCGCCACGCCCCGGCTTTCGGCCGCCAGCGCGTTGGCCTGGTGGGCGTGTTCGGTGTTCTGCTTCACGGCCGTGGCCAGTTCTTCCATGCTGGCCGCGGTTTCTTCCAGCGAGGCGGCCTGTTCTTCCGTGCGCGACGACAAATTGGTGTTGCCGGACGAGATCTCGGCCGCGCCGGTGTTGATTTCGTTCACGCTGCGGCGCACTTCGGCGACGGTGCGGGTCAGGCTGTCCTGCATGCGTTTGAGCGCGGCGAACAGCACGCCGATCTCGTTCTGCGCCCCGATGGCCACGCGTTGCGTCAGGTCGCCCGACGCGATGCGGTCGAAATGCAAGGCGGCATCCTTCAAGGGCGACAGCACCTGGCGGCTGATGAAGCGCCAGCACCCGGCGGCCAGGACGACCGCCAGGGCCAGCATGATGATCGTGGCCAGTTCGGCCAGGTTGTAGCGTTGGTCGGACGCGTCGTTGATCTGGGCGGCGCGCCGTTCGGTGTGGGCCAGGAAGGCGACGACCCGCTCTTCGAAGCGGGCGTCGGCGGCGCGGGCGTCGGCCAAGGCGATGACATAGTTTTCCGCGGATTGTTTCTGCAGGGCCTCGCCCAGCGCACCGATGCTGCGCACATAGGCGTTGAAGATGCCGTCCAGGTCGGACGTCAGTTTCCGGGCGGCCTCGGTGACCTTCGGCACGCGCTGGAAGGTGGCGTAGCGTTGGCGCGCATCGGCCAGGAACTTGGCGCCCTGGTCCACGCTGGCTTGGGCCTGCGCGCTGCGGCCGGCCTGCACGTCCAGGTAGGCGGCGACCAGCGTGATGCGGGTGCGCAGCAGCAGGACCTGGGTTTCGTAGAGCGGGCGGGTCTGTTCGGTGGCGACGCGGTTCAGGTCGTCGACGGCCTCGTCGGCGGCGCGGGCGAACACCCAGCCCATGCCGGTGGCGCCAGCCAGCGCCAGCACGAACAGGGCCAGGACCGCGAGCAGTCCGGTTCGGATTTTCAGGTTCTTAAGCATGCGAGAAGGCTCCTGCATAAGGCGGCCAGCAGGGCCGGCAGCCGTGATCTAGTGGTAAACCCGCGCCAAATGTAAGTTTGAATTACATTTTTAACAATTGATCATTTTTCACTGGGGCATTCTGGTTTCAGCAACGCGTGGCTGTCCGGGCTTCAAGGCGAAGCCCGGTGCGCGCGGGAGGCCGAGGGCGGTCAGAACAGGGAGGGGGAGTTGCTGCGGATGAAGCGCAGAAAGCGTTGGGCGGCGTCCGGCAGTGGCCGGGAAACATGTGTCTGGACCTGAATCTGTCCGCCGTTGAGCAGCGCGTCGTCCACGGGACGGCAGACGAGCCGGCCCGCGTCCAGGTGCTCGGCGGCCGACAGGCGCGCACACAAGGTCACGGCATCGCCGGTCAGCAGATAGTTGTAGACCGCTTCAGGGTGATTGGAGGTGAAGGCAGGCGACAGGGTGGTGTTGTACAGGCTGGAGGCCATGTCCAACACACGGCGCAAGGCGCTGCCGCCTTCCGGCAACGCCAGCGGATAGGCGGACAGCTGTGTCAAGCGCAGCGGCGTCAAGCGCTGCGCGCCGCTGCCGGCCAAGGGATGGCCCGGACGCATCACCGCGACGATTTCGGCCGGGCGCGCGAAAACCACGGCAATGTCCTTTTCGGCCGCGTGGCTGTAGGTGACGCCGATGTCCGCCTGCGCCGAACGCACGCGTTCCGTGACCAGCCCCGCATCCAGGACGGTCAGGTTGAAGCGCACGGACGGGTACTCGGCCTGGAACGCGGCGAATTTGCGCGGCAGCGCCTGGGCTGCGAAGCCATGCGCGCCGGCAATCTTCACCGTCTGCGTGAATCGGCCGTTCTGCCCGCCGATCTCGGCATAGGTGCGCGCGGCGTCCGCTTCGACCCGGCGCGCATGATCCGCCAGGATGCGGCCCACTTCCGTGACGCGCATGCCCTTGGGGTGGCGTTCGAACAGCTGGTTTTGCAGCCGCTGCTCAAGGCCGGCGATCTGGCGGCTGACGGCGGAACTGACGACGTTCAGGCGCGCGGCCGCCCCATTGACGGACCCGGTGTCGACGACGGTCAGGAAATAACGAAGCGCGGTGCTATCGAATTGGAATCGCTTCATTGATGTGGATGCCGTAAATCTCAATGTCGAGTCCAGGCGGTTGGCAGCCGCAAAAATAGCGCGCGAAAGGCGGATGGCAGTGGAATAGCCGTCCGCCACGGCGTCTTGTGAACGCGCAGGCCAACAGGTACGGACCAGGGAAGCGATGGCGGGTTGCGCCATGGATAGGCCGACAAGCGTCATCCGGAGAGTCCGGCGCGCCAGGACGCCAGCCCCGACATGGCGGGACGGGCGGATGTGCCAGGGGTGGAATTTATTCCAGCTCCACCTTTTGCCACAATCGCAAATTTATCAATATTGCATTCTAATTTCGGCAATCGCAGCGCGCCCCTTCCTACGGCAATGCGGGCCGGGGCCGGAAACGCAGAACGCGCCCGAAGGCGCGTTCGAATACGTGGCGGGCCCGGCGCAATGTCCGAAGCGGACGGGCGCCGGGCCTGGCGGCTTAATCCACGACGAAGCCACCAGGTCCACTGTGGCCCAGCAGTTCGCGCGCGCATTGCATCGCTTCGCCGGAGGTGGCCACCGCCAGGAAGGGCATGCCGAACGCGCGGGCCATTTTTTCGCCCTGCTTGCGGATCTTGTCCAGCGCATCCGTGTCGCGCTCGATGGCGATGAAGGCCCGGCAACGCGCCTTCAGTCGGGGCAGGTTGGTGGTCTGCCATTCGATCATGGCCTTGCGGTCTTCATGGCCGGCCTCTTGGCGCATGTCGGGCACGACCATGACGAAGGTCTGCGGGTTGTCCACCAGTAGTTCCATTTCACGGATCCAGCTGCTCGAATACCCCTTGGGCGCGCCGCCGTGCTTGGCGGTGACGATGGGGAAATGGGACAGGTCATGGAAGAAAAACTGATCGCGGTTCATTCGAATTCTCCGTGGGGATGAGCGGGCGCGCCGGGCTTGCAGCCGCAGCCGCCGTAGAGCACCAGGCTGTAGGAATCCAACGCGAAGCCGGTGCGCTTGGCGATCTTCCTGACCAATTGCGCCATGGCGGGATCGCTGGACTCCAGGATCTGCCCGCAATGCGTGCAGACCAGGTGATCGTGGTGCCCCTTGTCGTTGAGCTCGAACACGGTGGTGTGCGCGTCGAGCTGAGTACGTTTGAGTAGCCCGGCGTCCTCAAGTTGCGTAATCACGCGATAAACCGTCGCCAGGCCGATGCTGCTGCGGTCCGAGATGAGGCTGCGGTAGACGTCCGCCGCGCTCATGTGCTGGTTGGCGCGTTGATAGAAGATGTCCAGGATCTTCAGGCGAGGGAAGGTGGCTTTGATGCCGGCGTCGCGCAGCCGCGTGGTGTCCATGTGAGTTCTCCATTCGGGGGGCTGATGCCCGACTGATGAGAATGATGTACATTTTCAACTGAACCCGCTAACGGGAACCCGTCAACCTGTAGCTCAAACCTGCCAACCATGCTTCATGTGGCTATCGCCACCCCGCGCCCCGACGTGCTGCTGACGCCGTTCAGCGTGCAAGGGCGCCGGGAATCCAAAGGTATCGCGGTGCCCTCGCATGTTCATGACGAGGGCATGCTGGTGCTGGTGCACGAAGGGCTGGTGGTGGTGCAGGCTGGGGCCGATGTCTGGACGGTGATGCCGGGCAGTCTGGGCTGGATCCCGCCGGGCACGCCGCATGGCGCGCGCTGGTTCGGCGATGCGCGCGGTTCCTTCCTGTATGTGCGGCGCGACGTGTGCGACCGGTTGCCGGCGCACTGCCGTTCGTGGCCGTCGTCCAAGCTGATCGAGGCCCTGGTCGACCGCTTTACCAGCAGCCGGGACGGCGAGGTGTCGGACGCCTACCTGGAGCAACTGTTCGAGGTGCTGCTGCAAGAACTCAAGCACCGCGAACATGCGCCCCAACTGTTGCCGATGCCCGTCGACGCGCGCCTGCAGGACCTGGCCCATACGTTGCTGGACACGCCGGACGATACCGCCGGGATCGACGAATGGGCGCAGCGGCTGAACATGTCGTCGCGGACGCTGATGCGCCGGTTCCGGCAGGAAACCGGGGTGACGCTGGGGCAATGGCGGCAGCAGGCCCGCTTGCTGCGCGCGCTGGAAATGCTGAGCCGCGGCGGGTCGGTCACCGAAGCCGCGTTGTCGGTGGGCTATGAAAGCACCAGCGCGTTCATCGGCAGCTTCCGCAGCGCCTTCGGCATGACGCCGACCCGCTACCTGGCGGACCGCTAGCCCGCGCGCGGCGGCCGCGGCCGATCCGCCTCTACGCCTTTACGCATCTTCACGTTTCTCCGACATTTTTGCGGATCTTCATCTGCGCCCTCTCCCTAGTATGGCGGCACGGGGTGGTCAAAGGTTCGTTCGTCCACCCGCGATGTTCCTGGGGTGAGAAATGAATGACCTTTTGAGGCCACGGCGCACCGGCGCGTTGCTTATCCATGGGTTGGGCGGTACGGAATTCGATATGGGCGCGCTGCACAAGGTGCTGGCGCGCGCCGGCGTGGAGACGCATGGCGTGACCTTGCCCGGCCACGCCGGACAGCCGGAAGACCTGCTGGACGTGCGGGTGGTAGACTGGATGGAGGTGGTGACGCGGCGCTATCGCGAGCTGTGCGGGCAATACGAGGTCGTGCATGTGATCGGCATGTGCCTGGGGGCGCTGCTGGCCGTGGAACTGTGCAAGCGCGAATCGCACACGCGCGGCGCGCTGGTGGCGCTGTCGGCGCCCGTGTTCCTGGACGGCTGGAGCACCCCCTGGTATCGCGGCCTGCGGTACCTGCTGTACCACGTGCCGGGCGTGCCGCGCCGGATCCGGGTGCAGGAAGAGGACCCTTATGGCGTGAAAAGCGAACTGGTGCGCGCCTTCATCAAAGCGGGCTTCGCGCGGGGCGACGGGTTCCACTACCAGTGGGTGCCGCTGGCTTGCGTGCGGCAGGTGGACCGCCTGCGCGGCATGGTCCAGCAAGGGCTTGGGCAACTGGAGTGCCCGACGTTGATCATGCACGCCGAGGAAGATGAACTGACCAGCCCGCGGTCGGCGCGTTTCCTGGGCTCGCGCATCCCCGGGGCGACGGTGGTGATGCTGCAAGACAGCTATCACATGATCTGCGTCGACCGCGAACGCGACCGCGTCATGCGCGGCGTGTTGACGTTTCTGGGCAAGGATCCCGAGCTGGTGCGGGCGCGCAAGCGTCCTGCGGCGGCTGCTGCGACGGCGGTCGTGGCGGATCAGGCCGCGGCGGGCTGGTCCGGAAGCAGCGGGCCTTGCGGATCGTTTTCCGCATCCGGGCGCGCCGGCACCGGCGGCAAGCCAAGCCCTATCCGCAGGCGCTGGCAATCGGGGTTGGGCGAGCCGTCGGGCATCCAGATGTCGAATTCCCGGCAGGGCGTGGGGCGGTTTTCGTAGATGGCGCAGTGGATGCCGGGCTGGCCGAGTTCGCCGCGCAGCGAGATGCAGCGGCCGCCGCCCAACTCGGTGCCTTTCATGCAGGCGCGCAGCGGACTCATCTGGGTGACGAGTTCCACCGGAACCTGGCCGCCGTTTTCGCCTGCCAGTTCGCCGCAATAGAACGACACCCTGAAGTGCGAGCAACAGGCTCCGCAATCAAGGCAGGGGTTGGCGTCCGGGCTGTCGCCGGCCAGCACGGCGGGTGACACGAACGTCAGGACAGCGGTCTCTAGCAGGGACATGGGGAAAAGAGTCGAAAAGGCCTGTCCAGGCCCCGGCCGGCGGGGGATCAGGGGCGCAAATAGTAGCGGGATTCGGACTGCGGCCGCTACGACTTTTTTCGGGGACGTTGCTGGGGTAGCATCGGTGGCCTGACTGCCGCCTGGAGCAATGCCTTGAACGCGAAAACCGAATTCCCCGACGGCCTGGCCCGTTGCGGCTGGGTGGATACCTCCGCCGAATACATGGCCTATCACGACAACGAATGGGGCCGCCCGCAAGGCGACGACCGCGCCTTGTTCGAACAGCTTTGCCTGGAAGGTTTTCAGTCCGGCCTCAGCTGGCGCACCATCCTGAACAAGCGGCAGGCCTTCCGCCACGGTTTCGCGGATTTCGACCCGGCCAAAATGGCGCGGTTCGGCGAAAAGCAGGTGCTGGCCTTGCTGGCCGACGCCGGCATCGTCCGGCATCGCGGCAAGATCGAAGCCGTGATCAACAACGCGGCCCGCGCCCTGGAAATGATTGAAAAAGAAGGCTCGCTGGCGGCGTTCTTCTGGCGCTTCGAAGCCCCGGCGGGCGCGCCCTCCACCTTGGGCGCATCAACGTCCGAGCAATCTATCGCCTTGTCCAAGGCGCTGAAGAAGCTGGGCTGGAAGTTCGTGGGGCCCACCACCGTCTACGCGTTCATGCAGTCGGTGGGCATGGTGAACGATCACAGCCCCGGGTGCCATTGCCACGCGCTTAGCCAAAAAGCGCGCAAGGACTTCACGCGGCCGGCGGGCCGGCGGCCGGCGTAGCGGCGGGTGCGGCGGCCTGTTCGGGCACTAGGCCCGGCAGGCTGTAGCGGCCTTCGCGGTAGGCCCAGCTGGGCCATAGTGCGTGCGCCAGCGCCTCGGTCGCAAGTTCCGGGTTCAACGCCACGGGCGCGTAGTCTTCCGGCGCGGTGTAGCGGTACTGCACGGGCGTCTTGTTGGGCGCCAGCACCAGCAGATCGTTTTCTTTCAGATAGCCGTAGGTGCTGTCGTACTGCATGATGGCGCGGCCCGGCGTGCTGCGCGTCAGGTCGTGGCCGATCATCGGGTGTTCGGTATCCACGCCGATCAGCGACAGCAGGGTCGGCGGCAGGTCGATCTGGCTGATCAGGCGGTCGTCGCGGCGCGCTTCGATGCCCGCGCCCAGGATCACGGCCGGAATGTGGAAGTGACGCACCGGCACCAGGCTGGCGCCGAACACACGGGAATCGTGATCGGCGGCCACCAGGAAGACGGTGTTCTCCCAATACGGAGAGGCCTTGGCGCGTTCGAAGAAGCGGCCCAGGGCCCAGTCCGCATAGCGCACGGTGTTTTCCACGGTGGCCGGGTTGCCTTCCGTCTGAATGCGGCCGGCGGGGTACTCCCAGGGCGAATGGTTCGACACGCTGAAGGCCAGCGTGAAGGTCGGCTGGTCGCCGTCTTCGCGCAGCAGCCGGTCAAGCTGGTTGAACATGTCTTCGTCCGACGCGCCCCAGGTGCCCACGAAGGCGGGGTCCACGAAGTCGGCGCGGTCAACGATCTGCTTGAAGCCGTTGCCCAGGAAAAAGCCCTTCATGTTGTCAAAGTGCGATTCGCCGCCATAGATGAAGCGCGAGTGGTAGCCGTGACGGCCCAGCAGGTCGGCCAGCGAGAAAAAGCCGCGTTGTGAACGGGGCAGCTTCAGCACCGCTTGCGCCGGGGTGGGCAGGAATCCGGTAACCACCGCTTCCAGCCCGCGCACCGAGCGCGTGCCGGTCGCGTAGGCGCGTGTAAAGGTCCACGATTCTCGCGCCAGCGCGTCCAGCTCCGGCGTCAGGTCGGCGCCGCCCAGTCCCGCGCTGTACTGCGCGCCCAGGCTTTCTTCCAGGATGATCACCAGGTTGAGCGGACGCGGCGTCTTGCGCGTGGCGGGCTGGCGGTGCAGGCTGGGGTAGTCGGGGTTGGCGGGGGGATTGGGCAGCCCGGATTGCGCCAGCACCAGATCGTGCATCTTGGCGTCGTCCATGCCGCCGTACACGTCCGAGGCCGACTTCTCGTTCTTCATGCTGTAGATCGCGTAGAACACGTTGTAGAGCGAGTTCAAGGCCAGCGTGTTGAGCATGCCGTCGGAGCTGTAGGCGACCGAGGACGGGTTGATGGGGCGGTGGCCCAGCGTGCCGCGGATCGCCAGGATGACGATGGCCAGGATGGCCACGCTGGCAAGCGGCATCTGCCACCAGGTCAGTTGCGCGTCGGGCAGGGTGTAGCCGAACAAGCCGTACGCGAGCCAGCCGATCACCGCTACGCCGCCCAGGCCGCCCAGCAGCGCAAGCTTGTATCCGCGCCAGAGCATGCCCGAGACTTCGCGCGGGTGCTTCAGATATTCCACGAACAGCCGGTTGGGCCGCGTGTCGTATTCCAGGATGAAAGGGGGCGAGGCCGCCTCCAGGAAGGCCAGCAGGATGAATGCCGCCAGATACCAGTAGCCCGTGATCGTCGCGGCGATGGGGAAGTGCCCGAGCAGCGGCGACAGCACGGCCGGCAACGCGGCCAAGACGGCGATCTGATGCGCGTCGATGCGCAAGCCGCCCAGCAGCAGCGGGAAGAGGCCGCCGGCATTGCGCACGCGCTGCCATTGCCAGGCGGCCAGCGCCAGGCGGCTCAGCGTCAGCAGCGCAAATGCCGCGACCACGAAAATCAAGGTTGAATGCCGCATCGGGCCTCCAGGTTGTTCTGCTATCCGACCCGGTGGGGTGGAATCGATCGTCCGCGCATTGGAGCAGGGGGCGCGTTGAAAATTCAGTGAGTTACCGCAATCCGGTCACTTTTCCGGCGGCCATAGCCATTTCTTTTTGTAACTTCCCGGTGCCTGGCCGGGAACACGGCGTGCTGCGCAAACCCGCAGGCGGCGATGGGTCGCCGCGCGGCGCAGGCTGCCGGGCGCTTCGCGGGCGGAAAGATCCGCACACATTATGGGGCCGGTTGGCTTAACCCTTGCAGTAGGCCGCGATACCCTTGCAGATAACAGAGGGCCGGCGGCTGTAGGCTGGCCACAACGCCAAGGATAATAACCATGACGCGCACAAGAAAAATAGCGATCGGGATTGTAGGGGGTCTGGCCCTCGTCGTGCTGGTGCTGGGAGTGGTGATCGCCACTTTCGACTGGAACCGCGCCAAACCCATGATCAACGAGCGCGCCAGCGCCGCCATCGGGCGTCCCTTCGCCATCAACGGCGACCTGAGCGTCAAATGGGAGCGCGAGCCCGATGAGGGCGGATGGCGTGCCTGGGTGCCATGGCCGCACGTCATCGCCAACGACATCTCGGTCGGCAATGCGCCCTGGGCGAAGGCCCCTTATTTCGCCACGCTCAAGCGCGGGGAGTTCAGCCTGGCGCTGCTGCCGCTCTTGAACCAGCGGGTCGTCATCCGCCGCATCCAGCTGACTGAACCCGCCGCCGACCTGGAACGGGTGGCCGATGGCCGCGCCAATTGGGTTTTCACCATGCCCGATACCGGCGAACCCTCGCCCTGGGTGCTGGACATCAATGAAATCGGCTTCGACAAGGGCCGCGTCGGGCTGGTCGACGAAATCCTCAAGGCCGACCTGACGGTGCTGGTGGACCCGCTGGGCAAACCGGTGCCGTTCGCGGATGTGGCCGGCGCCGCATTCGTGCCGGAAGATGGCGCGGCGCCCGCGCCCCGCGATTACGTGTTCGGCTGGAAGGTGGACGGCAAGTTCAAGGGGCTGGCCACCAAGGGCGAAGGCAAAGTCGGCGGGATGCTGGCTTTGCAGGATGCCAGGCAGCCGTTCCCGGTGCAGGCCGATGTCGCCATCGGAGGCACCAAGGCGTCGGTGACCGGGACCTTGACGGATCCGGTCAACCTGGGCGCACTCGACCTGCGGCTGAAACTGTCGGGTGCTTCGATGGCGCAGCTGTATCCGCTGACGGGCGTGACCTTGCCGGATACGCCGCCTTATTCCACCGACGGGCATCTGGTCGCCAAGTTGAAGAACCCCGGCGGCGCGGTGTTCGACTACAAGGATTTCAACGGCAAGGTGGGCGGCAGCGACCTGCATGGCGACATCAGCTTCGCATTGGGCGCGCCGCGGCCGAAACTCACCGGCAAGCTGTCGTCCAGGCAGTTGCGCATGGTCGACCTGGGGCCGCTGATCGGCGTGCCCGCTGGCGGCACGCCGGCGGCGCCCGCCGACCGCGCCAAGGACGCGCCCGCCAAGCCCAAGGGCGGCAAGGTGTTGCCCACGCAGGCCTTCCGCACCGACCGTTGGCGCGATATGGACGCCGACGTCGCCCTGGATGCGGGGCGCATCGTGCACGACAGCAAGCTGCCGTTGTCGGACCTGTCCGTGCACGTGGTGCTGCAAGACGGCAAGCTGACGCTCGACCCGTTCCGGTTCGGCATGGCCGGCGGCAACATCAACGGCACCATCAAGCTGGACGGCGCCAATGAAGCGCTGACCGGGCGCGTCGACCTGCACGCGCGCCGCATGCGGTTGAAGCAATTGTTCCCGGCGACCGAGGCCATGCAGAAGACGCTGGGCGAACTGAACGGCGATCTGGCGATCAGCGGCACCGGCAACTCGGTGGCCGCCTTGCTGGGCTCGGCCACGGGCGATGTGAAGATGCTGGTCAACGACGGCGTCATCAGCCGCAGCCTGATGGAGATAGCGGGGCTGAACGTGGGCAACTACGTGATGTCCAAACTGTTCGGCGACGACGAGGTGAAGATCAATTGCGGGGCGGCCGATCTGGGAATGAAGAACGGCGTGATGACGCCGCGGGTGTTCGTGTTCGATACCGAGAACGCGCTGATCAGCATTACCGGCACCGCCGATTTCAAGAACGAAACGATGGATATGGACATTACCCCGGACAGCAAGGGATTCCGCATCTTCTCGTTGCGGTCGCCGCTGTATGTGCGCGGCACCTTCGGCTCGCCGGACGTGGGCGTGCATGTGCTGCCGCTGGCGGCGCGCGGCGCGGGCATGGTGGCATTGGGCGTGCTGTTGACGCCGGCGGCCGGTTTGCTGGCGCTGATCGCACCCAGCACGACCGATGAGAACGCCTGCGCCCCGTTGCTGGAGCAGATGCGCAAGCCGCCCAAAGCGCCGGCGCCAGCCGCGCCCAAGGGGAAGTGAGGGAAGAGGGGCGGAAAATCGCCTCGTCAGCCAGGCGAGACGCGGCGCGAGCCGTCGCGCACATCGTCGTCGGCGACGCACACGGCGTTGCGGCCCTGGTTTTTCGCGTAGTAGAGCGCCTGGTCGGCGCGTTGGAAGACGGCATCCAGCGTGGCGCCGTGGTCGGGGTAGCGCGCCACGCCCGCCGAGACCGTGATTGGCGAGTCGATGGCGCCGGGGGCGGGCTGCGCGGCCAACCGCTGGCGCAGGCGCTCGGCGGCGGATACGGCAGCCGCGAGCGACGCGCCCGGCATCAGGATGACGAATTCTTCCCCGCCGGAACGCGCCAGCGTGTCGCCGCTGCGCGAGCCCTCACTCATCAACGTGGCCAGGGCCTGCAACGCGCGGTCGCCGGCGGTGTGGCCGTAGCGGTCGTTGATGCGCTTGAAGTGGTCGATGTCGATGACCATCAGCGCCACCGGGGACTCGTCGGCCTGCAGCATCGCCAGCGCTTCATCCAGGCCGCGCCGGTTGAGCAGGCCCGTCAGGGTGTCGGTCGTGGTTTCGCGGCGCAGGTCACGGATCTTGTGATGGATCGACGCCAATCCCATGAGCAGCGCGCGTTTCAGCTGCGCGGCTTCGAAATACCAGGAGCGGACGTTGCGGATGCGCGAGGCCGAGTCCGGATCCTGCATGTGCCGGGCGATGCCCGCCAATTCGCCCAGCGGCCGCGCGATCCAGCGCGACAGCAGCCAGATCGACACCACCGACAGCAGCAGCAGGGGCAGGGCGTTTTCCGCAGTGGCCATGACCAGGTCGCTTAGCGGTTGCAGCGTGCTGGCCACCGGCCGCTGCGCGATGATGCTCCAGCCGGTGCTGGGCACCGGCGCATAGCCCGCCAGCATGTCGCGACCCTGGCTGTCGGTGAAGCGCCGCTCTCCGGTCTCGCCGCGCAGGGCGGCCGCGAAGACCTCGTCGTCGGGCGCCTTGTGGCCAAGCAGGCTGCGGTCGGGGTGATAGATCAGCGTGCCGTTGCGGTCCATCACATACAGGAAGGAGTCGTCGCGATAGAAATGCTGGCCCAGCAGGCGGTCCAGCGCATTGTCCTCATGCAGGTACAGCGTGCCGGCGATGTACCCCAGATACCGGTAATCGCGCGAGAAGATGGGATACGAATACAAGATCAGCCAGCGGCCGGTGCTGGTCTGGTAGGGTTCGCTGATGATCGGTTGCTTGGTGCGGAGGGCGGTTTTGGAGGCGTCGCTGGTCAACTGCTGGCCCAGCAGTTCCGGGTAGGCGGACGATACGGCGATCACCTTGCCGTCCGGCGATACGATGATGCTGGAATTGAAGTGCCCCAACTGCTCTTGCTGGCGCCGCGTTTCGTCGGCCATCAGCGCGGGGCGGGTCTCCATGTCGGCCAGCACGTCGGCGCTGTAGGCCAGATACCGCCGCACGTCGTTCAGAAAGGTGTCGGTGGTGGACGCCAGCTTCGAGGCGTAGACGCGGTTGACCTCCAGCGCGTTGTGCAGCAGCAGGTCGCGTTGCACCAGATAGCTGGCGTGCAGGCCGCCGGCAACCACCAGAATGACCGACAGCAGGCTGATCCACAGGATGAGGCGCCGAAGGTCGAAGCGGATCATGGCCGTATCCGTCAGTTGCGAGCGCTGCCCGGCGGAAGGCCGGAAAGCGGCAGGCCTCCGGTCAGGGCATCCCAGGCGCACATGGCCTGGCGCGCCACGCCTTGCAGCGTCTTGCGGCTGGCGCCGTCGCGCGCCTGGATGGACATGCCGTGCAGGACGGTCGTGTAGAAGGCCGCAAGGCTCTTCGTATCGGCGCTGGCCGGCAATTCGCCCTGCGCGACGCCCGCGTTCAGTCGGGCCAAAATTCGGCCTTGCATGTCGCGGCGGTTATCGCACAGGAACCCGCCGACGCTGGCGTGGTTGACGCTGCCGGACGGCGCGCCCAGCACGATCATGCAGCCGGGAGGCTGGCCAGGGGCGGTGAAGCGTTCGGCCGCGGACATCAGCATGGACTGGATGCCGCCGCGCGCGGTGGGCGCGTCTTGCAGCGCGCGCCGCGACGAACCGCCTTCCGTTTCGCGGTAGAGCTCGACGGCTTCGCGAAATAGTCCTTCTTTTGAGCCGAATGCGCCGTATAGGCTGGGCGAGTTGATGCCCATCGCTTCCGTCAGATCGGTCAGCGATGCTCCTTCATATCCCTTCGACCAGAAGACTTCCATGGCCTTTTGCAAGGCCTGGGCCCGGTCGAAGTTCCGGGGGCGCCCACGTTCTGCCATGCCGCGATTTTACCTGCGACAGATATTTTGTGTTGATCGATAAAAAAATGATTGACGGGCGGATCGTGGTGCAGCGATGATATTTGTGCTGATCACTACAAATTAAGGACGAGCGATGGGTAACCTGACTGGAAAAGTGGCATTCGTGACGGGCGGCAGCCGGGGCATCGGTGCGGCCATCGTGCGGCGGTTGGCGGCCGACGGCGCCGATGTGGCGTTCACCTATGTCAGCGCGTCGTCAGCCGGCGCCGCGCAGGCGCTGGCCAAGGAATTGACCGTGGACGGGCGCCGCGCGCATGCGATCCAGGCCGACTCTGAAGACGCGCTGGCAGTTCGCCAGGCGGTGGAAGCGGCCATCAAGGAACTGGGTCCGGTGGATGTGCTCGTCAATAACGCTGGCATCTTTGTCGCTGGGGTGATCGGCGACACCAGCCTGGACGAGTACGAGCGGACGATGGCCATCAACGTCCGTGCGCCTTTCGTCGCGATCCGCACCGCGCAGGCGTCGATGCCGGACGGCGGCCGCATCATCAATATCGGCAGCTGCCTGGCCGTCCGTGCGGGCCGCGCCGGCGTGGCTTTGTACGCTGCCAGCAAGGCCGCGCTGGTCGGGCTGACCCAAGGCCTGGCGCGCGACCTGGGCACGCGCGGCATCACCGTCAATGTGGTGCATCCCGGCCCGATCAACACGGACATGAATCCGGCGGACGGCGAACGCGCGGGCGAACTGGTGGCCGTGCTGTCCTTGCCGCACTATGGCGAAACGCGCGACATCGCCGGAATGGTGGCGTTCCTGGCGGGCCCCGAAGGACGCTACATCACGGGCGCGAGCCTGGCCGTGGATGGCGGCTTCGCGGCCTGATGCCGCGGGTCTGAAAAGTTTTTTCGCACGTGACTTGCACAAACCAAAAAACCTACATATAATCTTGCTTCTTCGCACTACACACATAACGAAACGCAGGCAGCGGCAACGCACTGGCAACAGTGAAGCGCAGCTGAAAGTGAATCGGAAATGAGTGGATTGCAGGGCTGTTAGCTCAGTTGGTAGAGCAGCGGACTCTTAATCCGTAGGTCGAGTGTTCGAGCCACTCACAGCCCACCAGAATTCAAAAACGCCTTAGCCGCCTAGCGACTAAGGCGTTTTTTCTTTGCCTGGCCGAACCGATCGAAATCTGATCGCCGCATGGATAGCTCATGCATGGCTCACGCATGCCGCATGCAGGTAAAGTTGGCGCATTCCCCTGACTCGAGCACGGCACATGTCAACGACCTTCGACGACGTCTACCTGATCACCCCCAAGCAAGTGCTGGCCCGTTCCGACGAGGTCGACGCGCTTTCCCGTTGGCTGGGCGCGGATCTGCCCGCCGGCTATCGGCAATTCGTCACGAGGTTGGGCCGAGGGACCTACTGCGGCCGGCTGATGGTGATGATGCCGGCGCAGATTCAGGCCGAATGCGAATCCGAACGCGCTTTTGTCCGGGAGCACTTCGACGACTTTTGGGGCGGGGACAGTTCGCTCTCGATGCAGGACGCGGCGCAAGGCGTTCCGTTTGCCGGCACGGTCGACGGCGACAAGATCCTTTACAGCGTCGTTCGCCGGCAGCTATTCGTTTTGCCTCGGCATGGCGACGAGGTCCTCTGGATGCCGCGAAGCCTGAATGACCCGTTGGACTGGGGGCTGCCTGCCCGGGAAGATGAACGCCGCTATTTCGATTCGCAAATCGATCGCGGCATCGTTGAACTGTTCACCTCCGGATCGTTTTCGATTTCCGACCTTGCGGAACGCATCTTGCGGCGTTGGCTGCCCGCCCATCGGATCGATGCGGCGTGGGGCACCCGCCTGTTCCTGCCCGATATTCATGGCGCGGTTCAACTGACGCAAGCGCCGGGCGACACGCGCGTGGGCGTTCGCCTGGAATTCGATAACGCCGCGGGCGGTCTGGTGGAGCCTTTCTTGGCGGAGCTGGTGGCCCAGGGTTTCCGGGAAACCTGGCGCTACCAGGGCACGACGGACAGGGCCACCGACAGCACGACGACAAGCACGACAAGCGTCAGGATGTGAGGGGTTCGCATATTTCCTTTTGGAGTATCGTGAATCGTTTCCAACCCGCGGCGTAACAGCCTGCGGGACCTGACCGCCCCGTCAGCAAGCGCTGTGCCCGGAGAGCCCCATGCGCGATGTCGTGCAATTGCGTCCCGAAGGCCTGTACTGCCCGGCAGGCCAGTTCTACATCGACCCGTGGCGGCCGGTGGCCACCGCCGTGCTGACCCACGGCCACGGCGATCACGCCCGGGTGGGAATGGGCTGCTATCACACCAGCGCCGAAGGCCTGCCGATCCTGCAATGGCGATTGGGCGATCAAGACTATCGCGTGCATGGGTACGGCCAAGCGTTCGTCCTGGGCAATGCCCGCGTATCGCTGCATCCGGCCGGCCATGTGCTGGGCTCCGCGCAAGTGCGCATCGAGGCCGACGGCCAGACCTGGGTCGTGTCCGGCGACTACAAGCGGCAGCCAGACCCCACGTGCAGCCCGTTTGAAGTCGTTCCTTGCGACACCTTCATCACCGAAGCCACGTTCGGGCTGCCGATCTATCGTTGGCCCGGCACGGCGGACGTCGCGCGGGACATCGCGCAATGGCGCGACCACTGCGCGGCGCGCGGCGAGGCGGCCATTCTTTATTGCTATGCGTTGGGCAAGGCGCAGCGCGTCCTGGCCGAACTCAAGCCGTTCATCGACCGGCCAGTCTACGTGCATGGCGCCATCGCGGCCGGCGTGGACGTATACCGGCAAGCGGGCATCGATATGGCCGAGACACGGCTGGTGATCGACGCCGACGGCGACTCGCCGGCATCAAGGGCCGGCTTTGCGGGAGAGCTGATCATCGCGCCGCCGTCGGCCGCCGGCAGTACGTGGCTGCGGCGTTTCCGCAAGGCCCAGCACGGCTTCGCATCGGGCTGGATGCGGTTGCGGGGCAACCGGCGGCGCCGCAACATGGATCGTGGCTTTGTCGTGTCGGACCACGCGGATTGGCCGGATTTGCTGCGCACCATCCACGACACCGGCGCGCGCCGCGTCATCGCCACGCATGGCGACACCGACGCGCTGGTGCGCACGCTGAACGAAGGCGGCGTGGCGGCCGAAACGCTGGCCACCCAATATGGTGAAGACGACTAGACATCGGAGGCGCACCCGGGCATGAAGCGATTCGCAGCGCTGTACCAAGAGCTGGACCGCAGCACCGCCACCCTGGACAAGCGCGGCGCGCTGGCCGCGTACTTCCGGGATGCGCCGCCACGCGATGCCGCCTGGGCGCTGTACTTGCTTGCCGGCGGAAAAATCACCAGCGCGCGGCGCAAGATCGCGGGCGTGGCCGAACTGCGTGCGTGGACGGCGGCCGCGTCGGGCACGGCGCCCTGGCTGGTCGACGCCAGTTACGACCAGGTCGGCGACCTGGCCGAAACGCTGGCGTTGCTGATGCCCGATCCCGCTCGACCCGCGCCGGAGCGCGGCTTGGCGGACTGGATCGAAGAGCGGTTGCTGCCTGTCGCCAACCGCGACGAGGCCGAGCGGCGCGAGGTCATCGTATCGGCTTGGCTCGGCCTGCCATTTGATGAACGGCTGGTCTTCAACAAGCTGCTGACGGGCGCGTTGCGCGTCGGCGTATCCCAACGCATGGTGCAGCAGGCGCTGGCGGAGATGTCGGGCGTGCCCATCGCGCGAATCGCCCAGCGGATGCTGGGCGCCTGGGAGCCCAGCCCGGCCTTTTTGCGCGACCTGCTCAGTGCGGAGGATCTGCCCGGCGACCGCCAGCAGCCATACCCGTTCTTTCTGGCGTCGCCGTTGGAAGGTCCGCCGTCGGCGCTTGGCCCCATCGACGACTGGTTGCTGGAGTGGAAGTGGGACGGCATCCGCGCACAGCTGATCCGGCGCCATGGCGAGGTGGCGTTGTGGTCGCGGGGCGAAGAGCGCCTGGACGGCCGCTTTCCCGAAGTCGAAGCCGCCGCTGCGGCGCTGGATGTGGACTGCGTGCTGGATGGCGAACTGCTGGCATGGCAGGAGGACGCGGCGCAGCCCATGCCGTTCTCTGCGTTGCAAACGCGGATCCAACGGTTGAAACCGGGCCCCAAGTGGTTGGCCGACGCGCCCGTTCGAATGCTGGCCTACGATCTGCTGGAACTGGACGGCGCCGACTTGCGCGAACTGCCCCAGGCCGAGCGCCGCCGGCAACTGGAAGCGTTGTTGCGCCGCCAACCCGATGCGCGTCTAGGCCTTTCGCCGCTGGTGGCGCCCGTCAGCTGGGAAGTCGCCGCCGCGCTGCGCGAGGAAGCGCGCGAACGCGGCGTGGAAGGCTTCATGCTGAAGCGCCGCAGCGCGGGCTACCAGAGCGGACGGCGGCGGGGCGACTGGTGGAAGTGGAAGGTCGAGCCGTTGACGATCGACGCCGTGCTGCTGTACGCGCAGGCCGGCCACGGCCGCCGCAGCACGCTCTACACCGACTACACCTTCGGCTTGTGGCAGGGCGACACGCTGGTGCCTATCGCGAAAGCCTATTCGGGCCTGGACGATAAAGAGATCCTGGCGCTGGACCGCTGGCTGCGCGCCCACACGCGCGAACGCTTCGGCCCGGTACGGTCGGTCGAGCCGGTCCAGGTCTTCGAGCTGGGTTTCGAAGGCGTCAACCTGTCCAAGCGCCACAAGTCCGGCGTGGCCGTGCGCTTTCCCCGCATCCTGCGGTGGCGGCACGACAAGCCCGCCGCCGAAGCGGATCAACTGGACACGTTGAAGGCGCTGGCGCGATGACGGCAACGCCGCGCGGATGGGATGCGCCCCTGTCGGCTTGGTTCCAGGCGCATGGCTGGAAGCCGGCGGCGTTTCAGCGCGAGACCTGGCGCCGCTATCTGCATGGCGAATCCGGCCTGCTGCACACGCCGACCGGCAGCGGCAAGACACTGGCTGCGTTTGGCGGGCCGCTGCTTGAAGCCTTGGCCGATCCCGCCTGGGTCCAGGACACGACAGGCGCGGGGCCACGGGTGCTGTGGGTGACGCCGCTGCGCGCGTTGGCGGCCGATACCACGCGGGCGTTGGCTCAAACCGCCCATGAGCTGGAGGTCGATTGGACCGTCGCGTTGCGGACGGGCGACGCCAGCGCGCGCGACAAGCGCCTGGCTCGCCAAGGCAAGGCGGACGTGCTGGTGATCACGCCGGAGTCGCTGGCGCTGTTGCTGTCTTATGCGGATGCGTCGCAGCGTTTTCGCGCCCTGCGCTGCGTCGTGGTCGACGAATGGCATGAACTGCTGGGCAACAAGCGCGGCGTGCTGCTGCAGCTGTGTCTGGCGCGTTTGCGCCGCCTGTCGCCAGGCCTGCGCACGTGGGGGCTGTCGGCCACGCTGGGAAATCTGGACGAAGCCCGCTCGGTGTTGTTGCCGCATGCGCCGGATAGCCCGCTGGTCGCCGGTGCCGCGCCGCGCAAGGTCGTCATTTCGACGCTGTTGCCGAAGCGCGACGGCGCCTTGCCGTGGGCCGGGCACCTGGGGCTGTCTCAGTTGCCGCGCGTGTTCAAGCGCTTGTTCGATGTCCAGACCAGTCTGCTGTTCACCAACACCCGCGCGCAGGCCGAGCTATGGCATCGCGCGCTGGCATCCATCTGGCCCGAAGCGGCGTCCACGCTGGCGCTGCATCACGGCTCGCTGGATCCCAAATTGCGGGCGCAAGCCGAACAGGGCCTGCGCGACGGCGTCATGCGCTGCGTGGTGGCGACGTCGAGCCTGGATCTGGGCGTCGACTTTCCCGCCGTGGACCAGGTGCTGCAGATCGGCAGCCCCAAAGGCGTCGCCCGGCTGTTGCAGCGTGCCGGCCGCGCCAGGCACCGGCCCGGCGAATCCGGCCATGTGATCTGCGTGCCGGCCCAAGCGCTGGAGCTGATCGAATACGCCGCCGCCCGGCAGGCGATTGCGCAGGGCGCCATCGAATCGCGGCCGCCGCCGCGCGGCAGCCTGGATGTGCTGGCGCAGCACGCGGTCACCCTGGCGCTGGGGGGCGGCTTCGAGGCCGCTGCGCTGTATGAGGAGGTCCGAGGCACGCATGCCTACGACAGCCTGGACGCCGTCATGTGGCAGGCCGTGCTGGATTTCATCGTCCAAGGCGGCCGCGCGCTTGCGAACTATCCCGAGTTTCGCCGGGTGCAACGGGATGACGACGGTTGCTTTCGCGTCCATGACCGCCGCATCGCGTTGCGACATCGGTTGTCGATCGGCACCATCACCGCCGACGGCGCCGTCTCGGTGAAGTACCTGCGGGGCGGGGGGCTGGGGTCGGTGGAAGAGGGGTTCCTGGCGCGCCTGCGCCCAGGGGATCACTTCCAGTTCGCCGGCCGGACGCTGGAACTGGTGCGGCTGGAAGGCATGACCGCCTATGTGCGCCGCGCCAAGGGCGGTAACGGACCCGTGGCGACCTGGCAGGGCGGCCGCATGCCGCTGTCGACCCAATTGGCGCGCGAGGTCGAAAGCCTTTTCGCCCATCCGGGGCGGCATGCCGAGATGCGCGCCGTGGAGCCGCTGCTGCGGATCCAGCGCGAGGCCAGCGGGCTGCCCGACCCCGGCCGCCTGTTGGCCGAGCGCATCGCCACGCGTCGCGGCATGCACCTGTTCTTGTTCCCTTTCGCCGGCCGCGCCGTACATGAAGGCATGGCGGCCACCATTGCGCTGCGTTGGGGGCGCCGGCAGGCCAACACGTTTTCCTATACGGTCAACGATTACGGGTTGATGCTGACGCTGGCCGAGCCCGCGGATCTGGACGACGCGCTGCTGCGCGAATTGCTCAGCCCCGAGCAGTTGGCCGGCGATCTGCGCGACGGCGTCAACCTGGGAGAGTTGGCGCGCCGCCAGTTCCGCGAGATCGCCCGCGTGGCCGGCTTGCTGACGCCTTCGCTGCCAGGACGCGCGGCGCGCTCCCTGCGTCAGGTGCAGGCCTCCAGCGGGCTGTTGTACGACGTGCTGCGCCGCTACGATCCCGACCACCTGCTGTTGGCGCAAGCCGAAAGGGAAGTTCTTGAAATCCAGTTGGAAGCGCCACGCCTGCTGGCCGCCTTGCACGATTGCTCGAGGCGGTCGTTGGACTTGCGCGAACCCCGGGCCCTGACGCCGCTGTCTTTTCCGCTCTGGACGGATAGCCTGCGTGGTCAGCTCAGCACGGAAACCTGGCAGGCCCGCGTCAAGCGCGCCGCCGCCCAACTGGAGAAGCGCTATGCCCGGATCGCGGGATGAAGGGCTTTGCATCAAGCTGGCGGACGAACCCGTGGTGCTATTGGGCGATCGCGCCATGTTCTGGCCGGCGCGGTCGCGTCTGATCATCGCGGATCTGCATCTGGGCAAGAGCCACGTCTTCCGCCAGGCGGGCATCGCCGTCCCGCAGGGCGCAACCCGGGATGACCTGATGCGACTGGACCAACTGCTCGAATCCACCGCCGCGGCGGGGCTATGGATCGTGGGCGACATGCTGCATGGTCCGATGGACCGGGCGGGCTGGCGCGACACCTGGACGCAATGGCGCAAGCGGCACGCCACGCTCGACGTGGCGGCGCTGACTGGCAACCATGACCGCGCGCTGGACGGGGCGGTGCTGGACATCAGGCAACTGGGCGAATCGGCGACCGACGGGCCATTCCTGTTCCGGCATCTGCCCTGCGCCGATCCGCACGGCCGGCATGTCATCGCGGGCCACGTGCATCCCAAGACCCGCGTGCCCGGCGTCCCCCGCAGTTGGCCCGCATTCTGGCTGCGGGAAAGCATGACCGTGCTGCCTGCGTTTTCCGACTTCACGGGCGGCCAGGTCGTCGGCGCGGGCGACGGCAGCGCCCTGGTGGCGTGTGTGGAAGGCAGCGCCTTGGCGATCGGATTCGCGTCGTAGACGGGATGACGGGCGCGAATGCCGCCTGCCGTTAACATGGGCAACGGGAGGAAAAAATGCGCAAAAGAGAGTTCGCCGTGTTGACGTCGCCGGGCATGCTTTTGGGAGGCAAGTGTGGTTGACCGCCCGCCGCACGCCTCGGTGGCCGAGGGTGGCGACGGCATCCAGGCCGCGGTCTATACCCGCTGGCATCAATTGTCGGTGCCGTTGGCGTTCGCGCTGGCCGCCGGCGGTTTCATGCTGGTGGTGTTCAACCGCGGCCCGATGCTCTGGGCGGCCATCGTCGCATTGGCGGGCCTGCTTGTCCCGCCCCTCGTAGCCTTCAAAGGCTTTCCCACCCGCAACCGGGTCACCGTGACGGCCGACGGGCTGGCATTCTCGCGGCGGGCGCCGGTCGCCTTTGCCGATCTGACCCGTTGGGGCACCGACGATTTCCTGAAATTGGTCCGGCCGGGGCATTCCACGCTGCTTGTCAGCGCGGTCGACCTGCCCAACCGCGAGCGCCTGCTGCGCGAATTCCAGGCTGCGCTTCAGGCTTGGCAGAAGCGGCAACCCGCTGGAACGGATCCGGCGCGCCGGACCTATTTCTACGGTTCGACGGGAGCCCGCCTGATCGGTGCGGTGATCACCGCCCTGGGCGTGGGGTCAGCCGTGATGGCGCTGAACCTGCGCGAACCGTCGGTGTCGCTGGCGATCGTCGGAGGCTTGGGGGCGTTGTTCGGGTTGGCGATGCTGATGGGCAAGCGGGTCTGAGTTAAGCCTGGGCTTAACGATGGGTAAAGGCCCGCTACATCACAGCAGGCGTGCGGCTCTTTATAGTGGCCGCATTGCCATCCATGGAGCGCCCGCATGTCCCACACGCCTGATTTTCCCGACACCTCCGCGCCATCCGGCTATCCGCGCGCGGTCCTGTTCGACTTGCTGACCGCCTTGCTGGATTCGTGGACGGTCTGGAACCGGGCGGCGGGCACCGAGGCCCTGGGCCGCGCCTGGCGCGCCGACTATCTGCGTCGCACTTATGGATGCGGTGCCTATCAGCCGTATGAGCAATTAGTGCAGGAAGCGGCGGCCGCAGTCGGCCTGCCGGCCAGCGCCCCGGATGCGCTGGAAGCGCATTGGGCCGAATTGCCCGCCTGGGACGGGGCGCGCGAGCTGTTGCAGGCGTTGCGGCCGCACTGCCGGCTGGGTGTGGTTACCAACTGTTCCGACCGTTTGGGCCGCCAGGCTGCCAGCCTGCTGGGGATCGATTGGGACGTGGTGGTGACGTCCGAGGAGGCCGGTTTCTACAAGCCTGATCCGCGGCCGTACGCATTGGCGTTGGAGCGCTTGCAGGTGCCGGCGGCGGATGCCGCGTTCGTCGCCGGGTCGGGGTACGACCTGTTCGGCACCAGCAAGGTGGGGTTGCGCACGTACTGGCACAACCGGGTGGGACTGTCGTTGCCGCCAGGCGCGCCGGCGCCGGAACGGGAGTCGCCGCGGCTGGAAGACGCGTTGCCCTGGCTGGCTGGGTTCCGCAACCGCTGAACGCAAGCCGCCCGCAGTCGGTTTTGGGCCGATCTGCCAGTACAAAATGTTGCCGGTCCGGCTGTTCGCGCTTGCTAGCATGGTTTACACCGGAATGATCCGGCGTACCGACGGGATAGTGGAGGTTGCCATGAACTCAAGACCGATGTTCAACCGGATCGCGGTGGTTGCGGCGGCAGGGGCGTTGCTGGCGGGTTGCGCCACGCAACAGCAGACGAACACCGCCGTGGGCACGGGGGCGGGGGCTGCGGTCGGCGCCGGCATCGGCGCGTTGATCGGGCACGGCAAGGGGGCCGCCATCGGCGCCGGTATCGGTGCGGTGGCGGGCGGCCTGGTGGGCTACAACTGGAAGGTCGTCAAAGAGGACGTGCAGCAGTCCGGCGCATCGTCGCTTGGGATCGACGTCGTGGAAATGCCCGACGGCAGCTTGAAGGTCAATATCCCCAGCGGCGTGTCGTTCGACACGGACAAGACGCAGTTGAAGCCCGCGTTGCTGCCGGTGCTGGACAGCGTAGCGCGTTCGCTCAACCAGCATCCGGAACTGCGCGCCAAGGTGGTCGGCCATACCGACAGCACGGGCGCGTTGGCGCATAACCAGACCTTGTCGGTGAATCGAGCCAAGAGCGTGACGGACTATCTGGCCAAGCAAGGGGTGGCGGCCGGCCGCATGGCGGTGGAAGGACGCGGCCCGAACGATCCCATCGGCGATAATGCGACCGCCGAAGGGCGCGCACTGAACCGTCGCGTAGAGATCTACCTGTACGCGGTCAAGCAATAGGGGCTGTCATGAGCATGTTTCCTCCCGCCCGTATCGGCACCGATATCGCCGTGGCCGCGTTGTCCGGCTGGCAGGCCGTGGCTACGCGCGACGCCATCGAGAAACGCTTCCGCTTTCCGAACTTCAACGCGGCATTCGGGTTCATGGCGCGGGTCGCCATGTTCGCGGAAAAGTTGAACCACCATCCGGAGTGGACCAACGTCTACAACCGGGTGGATGTGACGCTGACCACCCATGACGCCGGCGGCGTGACTGAACTGGACGTGCGCATGGCGCAGTTCATGGACGAGGCCGCGGCGCAGATGGGGGCCACGGCGCCGAAAACCGGCGCTTAGCCGTCTTCGCCGTCCGCGTCGTCTTCGCGGGCTTGCAGATGGTCGATCAGGCGATCCAGCATGTCGCCCAGGGCGCGCTGTTCGCCGGCATCCAGGCACGCGAAGATCTCGTCGTTTCGCTGTGCGATCAGCGTGATGATGCGCTGGTACTGCACCACGCCTGCCTCGGTCGGCGTCAGCACCACGCCGCGCCCGTCGGAGGCGGACAGCGTCTTTTCGACGAGCCCGCGTTCGACCAGCGCTTGCGCCGAACGGCTGGCCTGGCCTTTGTTCAGGTTCGCCGAGCGGGCTAGATCATTGACGGAAAGCGGTGCGTAGCGGCCGATCGCCGCCAGGCAGCGCGCCTCGCCCAAGGGAATGCCGCAGTCGGACAGATAGGCGCGATTCGTGTCCCGATCCGTGATCTTGTTGAGCACGTGCAGGCGGTAGGTCAGGAATCGTTCCAGGGCAGGCGTTTTCACGTCGGGCGGGCGGCAGTGGGGGCGGGATAGTTTGCCACAGCGTCGTCGCCCAGACAGGCGCTTTCCGCCTGCGTCAATAACGCCAGCGCGGATGCGGCGTCGGGCTGCCGGCTCAGCAGCGACAAGCCGAGTATCGACAGGAACAACGCCGCACGGGGTTCGCCCACGCGTGTCAGGGCTTGCGCCATGCCGGTGTACACCTGGTCCAGTTCTTGGTGGTTCATGCTTGGCTTTCCTTGTGCGCGGGCACGGCGATCGAGGGGTAGTAGGGGGCGAGGGCGGCGCGCAGGCTTGCCGCATCGGGGGCATGCCAGCGGCCCAGCACATAGCCGTCGGGGCGCAACAGGTAGACCGCGCCGTCCGCCGCGCCATAGCGTTGCCGAAGTTGGCCGTGCGCATCGTCCCAGCCGCCTTCGCCCACGCGCACGATCTGCAGCGGATGCGGCGCGCCCTGCGTGGCGGCGGCCAACGCGTCCAGATCCCCTGCCACCGAGGCGGCCGGAGATACCGCCAGCGCGACGAAGCCGCGGCCGAAGCACTCGCTCAGATAGCGTGTCGCGTCGCCGTCCTGCAGGCGCGCATCGGGCGCCGGCTGGCCGGGCGCGGCGGCGGCGCCGGCTTCCCGGGCGCCGTCGGCCAGGTTCAGCGGCGACGTGTCGTAGGAGATTGGCGCGGACTGGCGCGGGTTGATCAAGGACCGCACGGTATCGTCCGCAAGCGCCAGGCGCAGCGCGGCCTCGCGCATCAGGCGGAAGCCGAAATCCGGCGGCGCCATGAATTCGGTGCTCTTGGCGCCGTAGGCCAGGTTCTGGCGGGTGGCGTGTACGCGTTCGGTGCTGTAGCTGTCCAGCAGGCTGGCGGGCGCTTGGCCCTTCAGCACCCAGGCCAGTTTCCAGGCCAGGTTGCCGGCGTCGTCCAGGCCGGAGTTCAGGCCGCGCACGCCGAAGATCGGCACGAGGTGACCGGCGTCGCCGGCGAACAGCACGCGGCCGTGGCGGTACTGGTCCAGCGTCAGGCATTTGGCGTTGTAGATGGAAATCCACAGCGGCTTCCAGGGCGCGGTTTCGCCGATCATGTCCAGATGGCTTTGCACGCGCGGCAGGACGTTCTCGGGCTTGACGGCTTCTTCGGGATCTTCGTCGTCACGGATCTGATAGTCCACACGCCACACGTTGCCGGGTTGACGGTGCATCAGCAGCGTCGAACCGGGGTTGGAGGGCGGGTCGAACCAAGCCAGGCGTTCGACGGGGCGGCTGGACGCCTGCTCGATATCGACGATGACGTAGCGACCTTCGTACTGCATGCCTTCCAGTTTCAGGCCCATCGCTTCGCGCACCGTGCTGCGTCCGCCGTCGCAGGCGATCAGCCAGTCGGCGCGCACGGTCTGGTGCTGGCCATCGGCATCGACATCGACCGTCACGCCGTCCGTGTCAGCGCGCAGTCCCGTCACGCGCGCCGACCATTGCAACGCCGCCCGTCCGGGATGGCGCCGCATGGCCTGATGGGCGTATTCCTCGATCGCGTATTGCTGGATGTTGACCATCGGCGCATAGCGCTGCAGCGGGTCGTGCGGCATTTCAAAGTGCAGGACTTCGCGGTCGCGGTAGTAGCTGCGCCCGCCGGTCCAGGGCAGGCCGGTCGCCGTCAGAGGGCGGTCGGCGCCCGCCCAGCCCAGGATTTCCTGGGACCGGCGCGAGATGCAGATGGCGCGGCTGCCGGTGCAGTAATCGTCGTCGGCCTCCACCGTCAACGAGGCGATGCCGTATTCAGCCAGCAGGGCGGCAAGCGTCAGGCCGACGGGGCCGCCGCCAGCGATCAGGACGGGAACGTGCGAGGGGAGCGGCATCTTGTCTCCGATATGTAGTTGTGTGCGCAACTATATGCTTGATAAGTTGCGCACGCAACCAGTTTTGCCAGGCGAAAAAAAACCCGCCGGATCAGGGCGGGTTTCGCAGCGGCGCCGAAGGCGTCAGTTGCGTACGTAATAGATGCGCATCGCCTGCTGCTTCTGGCCGCCGTCCATCACGCGCAGCACCACCACCTTGGGGGTGAAGCCGTCGGGCAGCTTCAACTGGCCCAGGGCGTAGTCGTAGCGGTCCACATTGAGCGCCGGGCCTTCCGGCGTGACGGTGGCGGCGCGGCCGTTGGGGTAGCTGCCGTCGATGGAGAACGTGAGCGTGCCCTTGAAGGGCGCGCCGGTGCGCTCTTCGCGCATGACCAGCACCTGGTAGTCCAGCTGGCCGGGGGCGCGCTTGAATGTGGCCGAGCGGATGCCCAGGTTGCCGCCGCGCGGATCGGGCGGCATGGCGTCCTGGAACAAGACCAGTTCCTTGTTCATCGTCTCGATCCGGGTGCGGGACTCGGCCAGGTCAGCCGTCAGCTTTTCGTGGCCCGACTTGTTGGCGTCGCGCTGCTGGATGGCTTCGTCCAGCTGGGTCTGCAGGCGCTGGCGTTCCAGGTTGGAGGCGCTGAGCTCGCTGTGCAGCGACTCGGACTGCTCTACGGTCAGGCGTTGCGGCCCGTAGTTGGTTTGCAGGAAGAGCACGCCGCCCGCACCCAGGGCAATCCCCACAAGCAGCAGGACGAGCCAGCGCGGCAGGCGCCGCGTGCGTTGACCGGGTTGGTATACGGAGGGCTTGAATACAGCCCGTTGCGATCTTCCAAACATCCCCATTCCTAGAAAACTTCCTGTGTGTTGCTCGTCCGCACGGTGCCCGCGCGTGCCAAAGCGTCAGAGAATACCCCGTTACCCGGGGGCGTTGGGTGCGCGGAAAATCCTGGTTGCGCACCTTGATATTGTGAAATATGTGAGCATCAACGCGCGGCTGCGAGGAGCTCGGCGTCCAGGTCGGCAAGCCGTTGAGGGGTGCCGACATCGGTCCATCGGCCGGTATGATGCGCGCCGCAGGCCAGGCCTTTGGCCATCGCTTGCCTGAAAAGGGGCAGCATGGGCATCGCCGCGCCGCGCGGGACATCCGCGAACAACGAGGGATGGTAGACGGCGATGCCTGCATAGGTCAAACGAGGTTCCCCTTGGACGTGCAGGCTGCCGTCGGGCGCCAGCCTGAAATCGCCGCCGGGGTGCTGGACCGGGTTGTCCACCATCAGCAGCCACGCCCCGCCGTCGGGCAGGCCGGTGGCAAGCCCCGGGGCGGCCGCGGGATCCCAGTCGCACCAGACATCCCCGTTCATCACCAGGAAGGGGGCGTCCCCCAACAGCGGCAGCGCCTGCGCGATGCCGCCGGCCGTTTCCAGCGCGGTGCCTTCCACCGAATAGCGGATCCTCACGCCGAAGGCGGCGCCGTCGCCCAGCGCGCGCTCGATTTCGTGGCCCAGCCAGGCGTGGTTGATGACGACGTCGCGGATGCCGGCCGCAGCCAGACGCTCCAGGTGCCAGACGATCAGCGGCTTGCCGCCGGCCGCCAGCAGAGGCTTGGGCAGGCGGTCGGTCAGCGGGCGCATGCGTTCGCCGCGGCCGGCGGCAAGGATCATCGCCTGCATCAGAAGGTGTATCCGACGCTGACCTGGCGGTCGTCCAGCTTGTCCAGCAGGCGCAGCAGGGGGGTGAAGACGCCGTAGCGCTGGGCCACCTGGCGCACGTAGCCGTTCACGCGCGGCATGTGGCCCAGGTAGTGCGTCTTGCCGTCGCGGTGGTTCAAGCGGGCGAAGACGCCCAGGATGCGCAGGTTGCGCTGCAGGCCCATCCACTCGTAGGCGCGGTGGAAGTCGGCGAAATCGGCCTCGACCGGCAGCCCGGCGGCGCGCGCCATCTCCCAGTAGCGGATGGCCCAGTCCAACTGCTGCGGCTCTTCCCAGGTGGTGCGGGCGTCGGTCACCAGCGACGCCAGGTCATAGGTGATGGGGCCAGCCAGCGCGTCCTGGAAGTCGATGATGCCCGGGTTGGGGCCGTACTGCGGCTGATCGCACACCATGAGGTTGGGCGAATGGAAGTCGCGGTGCACCAGCACCTGCGCTTGCCCGCCATTGCTGGCCGACAGCAGCGCGAAGATCTTTTCCAGCGCGTTGGAGGTCTTGTCGTCCAGCGCGTGGCCATGGTGCTTTCGCACATACCATTCGGGGAACAGTTTGAGCTCGTCGGCCAGCCGGGCGCTGTCATAGGACGCCAGCCCGGCGGTGGACGCCTTCTGCAGCTGGACCAGGGCGGCCAGCGCCTCGCGGTACAGCGTCTGGAGCTGGTTGTCGGGCATCCCGGCCTGGATGCGCTGGTAGTAGGTCTGTTCACCCAGGTCGGACAGCAGCAGCAGGCCCAGGCCCAGGTCCTCTGCCAGCACCACGGGCACGTTCAAGCCGGCGTCGGCCAGCAACCGGCCCACATGCAGGAAGGGGCGGCAGTCTTCGTGGGCGGGGGGCGCGTCCATGACAATCAGGGTGCGCGCGCCGGCGTCCAGCCTGAAATACCGGCGGAAACTGGCATCGGCGGAGGCGGGGCGCAGCGTGTCCAAGGCCAGTTCCAGGTCGGCGGGCAGGCTATCCAGCCAGTTGCGGATCTGCGCCAGGCGGGGGTCGTGATCGTTTTTCAAGGAAGATCCGTGTCAGAAAGGCAATATTGCTGAAATTTGCGTTCGGCGCACATAAGGCTGGGCGTATGGCGCGGCTTCTCTATAATACCGGCTCGTTTCCGTTCGCATTGGCCCTTCCGCGGCGCCGGTGCCAGGTTTCCCCATCGTCACAAAAGGGCTGTTTTCACTCGTGCGCAAGGTTCGGTGGTTGATCCTCTCTGCTGTCAGCGTCGCCGCCGGGGCCGTTCAGGCCCAAGGCAGCCAGGATCCGGCTTCCGCCGCGTCATCCGCCAGCGCGTCGCCCGCGGCCCCCGAGCTGCGCACGTCCCCCGGTTTGCGGATGCACCGCTTGCCGGACGGCAGCATCCCCGCCTATATGGAAGCGGACAGCATCCAGGGCGATCCTGATTCCGACCTGACCCTGACCGGCAGCGCGCAAGTGCGCCGTATCGACGGCATCATCAAGGGCGACCGGATCAACTACCGCAAGGACACGGGCGAAGTCGACGTGCAGGGCAACGCGCGCATGATGCGCGACGGCACGCTGGTGACCGGCCCCAACGCCAAGTTCAACGTCGACAAGTATTCCGGCGAAGTCGAAAAGCCCAATTTCTGGATGGGGGCTGCCGGCGGTTTCGCCGTTGCCGAGCACGCGGACATTTTCAGCAAGTCGCAGATGCGGCTGCACACCGTCACGTATAGCGGCTGCGCATGCGAGACGCCGTCCTGGTACATCAAGGCCAACACGGTCGACATCGACTTCGATGAGAACGAAGGCGTGGCGCGCAATGGCGTGCTGTATTTCAAGGACGTGCCGATCCTGGCGTCGCCGTACATGACCTTTCCGGTCAAGAAGGAACGCAAATCGGGCTTCCTGATGCCGACCTACGGCACGACGAGCCAGGGCGGTTTTGACTTCTCGCTGCCGTACTACATGAATCTGGCGCCCAACTACGACGCGACGATCCAGCCACGCTATTTCTCCAAGCGCGGCATGCAGCTGGGCGCCGAATTCCGCTATCTGGGCGCGGGATACGCGGGCACCCTTGACGGCACCTATCTGCCTAACGACAACGTCACCAGCGAAGACCGCTGGATGTACTGGTGGCGCCATCAGCAGCAGTTCTCGCATGGTTTCTATGCGGACTGGGACATCGCCAAGGTTTCGGACGACAACTATTTCCGGGATATTTCCCAACTGGGCCTGAACCAGGCGTCCACCACCTACCTGCCGCAACGTGCGCGGGTGGGCTGGTCCTCCACATACTGGAGCACGTACGCGCAGGTCTACAAGTACCAGACGCTGCAAGATCCGGCCGCGCCGCTGGTGCCCCCTTACGACAAGGTTCCCGAGCTCTATCTGCGGGGTGCCCGTTATGACTGGGGCGGCTTCGACGTGGACTGGACATCGACCGCCGTGCGTTTCCAGATACCGACCGTGGCTGGCCGCCGCAGCGGTCCGGAAGGCGATCGCCTGCAGTCTTACCCCACCGTGTCCTATCCGATTGTGAGGCCGGGCTGGTTCATCATCCCGAAGGCGGGGGTGAACTACACCCAGTACCAGACCAATTGGTACGGCAGCGATTGGCTGGGCCTGAATTCGGGCACGTCCAACGCAGGCACATCTTTCGGCTATCCGTCGACGCAATCGCGCACGGTGCCGATCATGTCCCTGGACGCGGGCATGATCTTCGAACGCGACACCTCGCTGTTCGGCAAGGCCTCCACGCAGACGCTGGAGCCGCGCCTGTACTACCTGCGCGTGCCGTATCGCGATCAGTCCAAGCTGCCCGTCTACGACACTTCGCTGGCGGATTTCAGCTTCTCGCAGGCCTTCGAAGAGAACATCTACACCGGCGGCTGGGATCGCATATCCAATGCCAATCAGCTGACCGCCGCGTTGACGACGCGCTGGCTGGACGCCAACACCGGTTTCGAGCGCATGTCGCTGGCCGTGGCGCAGCGCCTGTACTTCGCGGATCAGCAGGTCACCCTGCCGGGCGAGACGCCGCGTGAAAACGTGCGCTCCGACTTCCTGGTGGGCGCCAGCGCCGCGCTGACCGACACGCTCAGCACCGACGTGGCGGCGCAGTACAACCCCTACGAAAACCAATGGTCGCGCGGGCTGATCAGCGCACGCTGGTCGCCGCAGCGACTGACGACGGTGGCGGTGTCGTACCGTTATCAGCGTGACCCCCAAACCGGGGTTTCGTACCAGCCGCAGGGCCAGAACCAGGTCAGCCTGGCGTTGCAGTGGCCCTTCACCAAGCGCTGGTACGGCGTTGGCCGGGTGGACTATTCGTTGCGTTCCGGGCCGTCCAGCACGGTGGCCAACACGACGGAGTCCCCACGCGTCACGCAGGCCATCGCCGGCCTGGAGTACAAAGGCGATTGCTGCTGGGTGGGCCGCGTGGTCTACCAGCGCTATGCCGTATCGGCGACGGACGCCAACTCCGCCGTGTTCTTCCAGCTTGAGTTGACCGGCCTGGGTTCCTTGGGGACCGATCCGATGAACCTGCTGAACAGAAGTATCCCCGGCTACACCAGCATTACACCGCCTGTGCCGGCTGGGACCACATTTGAAAGGTATGAATGATGCGTAGGTTGCACTCTTTGCGCCGCCTGTCCGGCAGCGCGCTGTTGCTGGCCCTTTGCGCCGGCCTGCCCGCCGCGCATGCGGCCGAGCAGACTGGCCGGGCCGCGAACAATGGCGCCAAGGCCGCGCCGCAGGCCGCGGCGCCTGCAGCAAAGGGCGAGCAGTTCGTCGACGGCATCGCCGCCGTGGTCGACAAGGATGTGATCACGTTGCGCGAATTGCGCGATGCGTCGCTCCGCATTTCGGGCGAGCTGAAGTCGCGCGGCATCCAGGTGCCCGACGACCAGACCTTGCAGCATCAAGTCTTGCAGCGCCTGATCATGGAGCGCGTGCAGCGCCACGAGGCCGACCGCCTGGGCATCCGCGTGGATGACGCCCAAGTCGATCAGGCCATCCAGACCATCTCTGGCCGCAACAAGATCAGCGTGGCGCAACTGCGCGCCGAAATCGAAAAATCGGGCACGTCGTGGGACGCCTACCGCAAATCGCTGCGCGATGAGATCCGCACGGATCGCCTGCGCCAGCGCGCGGTGGACTCCACCATCGTCATTTCCGACACCGAAGTCGATGCTTTCCTGAAGGACCAGCGCCGCAATCCGGCGTTCGGCGCCGCGCCGCAAGCGGCGCCCCAGCCCCAGGCCCAGCCTGAGCAGAAGCCCGAGCAAGCCGCCGCGCCCGCAGGCCCCATGCTCTACGCGCTGGCGCAGATCCTGGTGCGCGTGCCGGAAGGCTCGTCGTCCGAACAACTGGCCGCCTTGCGCAAGAAGGCCGAAGGCATCCTGGCGCGCGCCAAGCGCGGCGACGATTTCGCCAGCCTGGCCGCAGCGTCCTCGGATGGCCCCGAAGCCCTGCAGGGCGGCGTCATGGGCGTGCGCCCGCTGGACGGCTGGCCCGATCTGTTCGTCAAGGCCATCGGCAATCTGCAGAAGGGCGAAGTGACGAACCTGATCCAGAGCGGCAACGGTTTCCACATCATCAAGGTGATGGACCGCGGCACGGCGCAACCGGCTCCTGGCCGTACCGCCCGTGCCCCGGCGCCCGCGCAGGCCCCGCAGCCCCAGCAGCCCGCCGCGCGCCCGCAAGCCGCCGCGCCGCAAGGGCCGACGGAAGTCATGCAGACCCGCGCGCGCCACATCCTGATCAAGACCTCCACCGTCATGAGCGACGAGACCGCGCGCCAACGCCTGGAGCAGGTGCGCCAGCGCCTGGTGGCCGGCGATGCGAAGTTCGAAGACATGGCGCGCCAGTACTCGCAGGACTCGACCGCGCCGCAAGGCGGCGAACTGGGATGGCTGAACCCGGGTGAAACCGTGCCGCCGTTCGAAGCCGCCATGAATGCCTTGAAGCCGGGCGAAATCAGCCCCCCGATCCAGTCGCCTTTCGGTTGGCACTTGATCCAGGTTGAAGAGCGCCGCCAGCATGACGTCACCGACGAATTGGCCCGCATGAAGGCGCGCCAGATCCTGTTCGAGCGCCGTGCCCAGCCTGCTTTCGAAGATTGGCTCGACCAGTTGCGCGCTCAGGCGTACGTCGACAACCGTCTTGAAAAGCAGCAGAAGATCCAGCAGAACAACCGCTAAACGCATTACGGGCTTTTCATGTCTCAACACCAGGCGCGCAAGCGCTTTGGCCAGAACTTCCTGACCGACGAAAGCGTCGTCGAGTCCATCGTCCGGGCGGTTGCTCCCGCCCGTGACGATGCCGTGGTCGAAATCGGCCCGGGTTTGTCTGCGCTTACCCGGCCGCTGCTCGAGCGGTTGGATCATCTGACTGCGGTCGAAATCGACCGCGATCTGGCCGCCCGGCTGCGCAAGCAGTTCGATGCCACCCGCCTGACCGTCGTCGAAGCCGACGCGCTGACGGTGGATTTTTCGCAGTTCGGCAGCGCGCTGCGTGTCGTGGGCAATTTGCCCTACAACATCTCCAGCCCGTTGCTGTTCCACCTGATGGCATGGGCCGACCACATCCGCGACCAGCATTTCATGCTGCAGCGCGAAGTGATCGACCGCATGGTCGCGCAGCCGGGGTCGGGCGATTTCAGCCGCCTGTCCGTGATGCTGCAATCGCGCTACCGCATGCACAAACTATTCGACGTGCCACCCGAAGCCTTCGATCCGCCGCCCAAGGTGGTGTCGGCCATCGTGCGCATGGTGCCGCTGCCGGCGGACCGCCTGCGTCCCGTCAGCACACGGGCCTTCGAGACGGTGGTGGCGCGCGCGTTCTCGCAGCGCCGCAAGATGCTGCGCCGCGTGTTGGCCGACTGGGCGTCGCAAGTGCCCTGGGAAGCGCTGGACATTGCGCCGACGGCGCGCGCCGAAGACATCTCGGTGGACCGCTACATCCGCTTGTCGGATGCGCTGGTGGAAGCGGGCATTCTGCAATCCGCTTGAAACGCGATCCCAAATGAAAAAGCCCGCTGATGCGGGTTTTTTCATTTTACGGCCGGCATCTACAGCATGCGTTTTTGCGCCGCCATCCACAGCTGCATCACATCGCGCGCGCGGTCGGCAAGCAGTTTTTCGGCATCCGTCAGCGCCTGTTGCAGCGTGATCGGACCGGGTGCCAGGCTGAACGCGGCGCTGATGCCGCAGGCGTGCAGCGCCTCGTAGCCTTCGCCCAGCGATCCCGCCAGCGCCACGACCGGTACGCCCGCCTGCTGCGCGATCCGGGCCACGCCTGCGGGCGTCTTGCCGCGCAGCGTCTGCGCGTCCATGCGGCCTTCGCCGGTGAATACCAGCGTGGCGCCTTCAATGGCTTCCGCCAACCCGCCCAGTTCGGCCACGATCTGGACGCCGGGCCGGAAGTGCGCCTGCAGGAAGGCGTGAGCGGCAAACCCCAAGCCGCCGGCGGCGCCCGCGCCGGGCACGTTGCGGTGGTCGGCGCCCAGATGCCGCGCACAGACGTCCGCGAAATTCGTCAGCATCCGGTCCAGCGCCAGCACCTGTTCCGGCGTGGCGCCTTTCTGCGGGCCGAAGATGTGCGAGGCGCCTTGCGGGCCGCACAGCGGATTGTCGACGTCGGAGGCGATGTCGATGCGGATGCCGGCCAGGCGCGGGTCCAGCCCGCGCGTATCCAGGCTGGCCAGCTTGCCGAGTGCGCCGCCGCCGGGCGGCAGGCTGTGGCCTTCCGCGTCCAGCAGGCGCACGCCGAGCGCCGTCAGCATGCCGGCGCCGGCATCGTTGGTGGCGGAGCCGCCCAATCCCAGGATGATGCGCGTGGCGCCCGCGTTGACGGCTGCCAGCATCAGTTCGCCCACGCCGTGGCTGCTGGCGCGCATCGGGTCGCGCTTGGAGGGCGCGATCAGTTCCAGGCCCGCCGCCGCGGCCATTTCGATGATGGCGGTACCGTCTTCCAGCAAGCCCCAGACGGCATCGACCTTGTAGCCCAGCGCGTCGTTGACGGTCAGTTGCTGTTCCTTGCCACCGGTCGCTGCCAGCACGGCTTCGACCGTGCCTTCGCCGCCGTCCGCCATCGGTACGCATATCGTGTGGGCCCCTGGGCACGCGGCTTTGACGCCGCGCGCAATGGCCGCCGCCGCATCGGGCGCGGAAACGCTTTCTTTGAAAGAGTCGGGAGCGATGACGATTTTCACGGGTTTGACTGGGCTCGTTATAGGTCGGTGTGACGACCATGATACCCGTGCGGACGCAGGCGGCGTACCATAACGCTTTCGTTGTTTTCGCGAGAGTGGACCGTCATGCCTGTATTGCGCCGCACCAAAATTGTCGCCACCCTGGGGCCTTCGACTTCGTCGCCCGAACGCATTGATGCATTGATCCGCGCAGGCCTGGACGTGGCCCGCCTGAACTTCTCGCACGGCAGCGCGGACGACCACCGCGAGCGCGCCCGACTGGTGCGCGAGATTGCCGCCAAGCAAGGCCGCTTCGTCGCCATCATGGGCGATCTGCAAGGCCCCAAGATCCGCATCGCGCGCTTCACGGACAAGCTGGTGCAATTGCAGGTCGGCCAACCGTTCACGCTGTCGCGCGTGCACCCCAAGGAAGCCGGCAACGCCAGCATCGTGGGCATCGATTATCCCGAGCTGGTGACGGATTGCCGCGTAGGCGACGAGCTGCTGCTGGATGACGGGCGCGTCGTGCTGGTGGTGGATCGCGTGGAAGGCGACGAGGTCCACACGACCGTGACGGTCGGCGGTCCGCTGTCGAACAACAAGGGCATCAACCGCCGCGGCGGCGGCTTGTCCGCGCCCAGCCTGACCGACAAGGACCGCGTCGACATCAAGCTGGCGGCGGAAATGGAGCTCGACTTCGTGGCCGTGTCGTTCCCGCGCTACGGCAGCGATATCGACGAAGCCCGCACCCTGCTGGCCCAGGCCGGCAGCCAGGCCTGGATCATCGCGAAGATCGAACGCGCCGAGGCGGTGGCGGACGACGAAGCGCTGGACTCGCTGATCCGCGCCAGCGACGGCGTGATGGTGGCGCGCGGCGACCTGGGCGTGGAAGTGGGCGACGCCGAACTGGTGGGCATCCAGAAGCGCATCATCCAGCACGCGCGCACGCTAAACAAGGTCGTGATCACGGCGACACAGATGATGGAGTCGATGATCTCCAGCCCCATGCCCACGCGCGCCGAAGTGTCGGACGTGGCCAATGCGGTGCTGGACTACACGGACGCCGTCATGCTGTCGGCCGAAAGCGCATCGGGCCAGTATCCGGTCGAGGCCGTGCAAGCCATGGCGCGCGTGTGCCTGGGCGCCGAAAAGCACCCGACCACGACGAAATCGCATCATCGCGTGGGAGAAACCTTCACACGCTGCGACGAGACCATCGCGCTGGCGGCCATGTACGCGGCCAACCACTTCCCCGGCGTGAAGGCCGTCATCGCGCTGACCGAAAGCGGGCACACGCCGTTGATCATGTCGCGCATCCGTTCGGGCGTGCCGATCTACTGCTACAGCCCGCACAGCTTGACGCAGAATCGCGTGGCGATGTTCCGCGGCGTCTACACGGTGCCGTTCGCGCCGTCGGAGTACGAGCCCGCAGACTTGAGCAACGCCGCCATCGACGAACTGCGCAAGCGCAACCTGGTGAAGGCGGGCGATTGGGTCGTCCTGACCAAGGGCGATTTCTACCGCGATAGCGGCGGCACCAACGGCATGAAGATCCTGCTGGTGGACTAAGGGCCTGGGGCCGGCTGGGACGGGGCGCAGGCCCCGCCGCGGCGCTCAACCGAAGAACCAGTAGCACACGCCGATCGCGGCCAGCACGCCGGCCAGGTCGGCGATCAGTGCGCAGCCCACCGCGTGGCGGGCCCGCAAGATTCCCACCGATCCGAAATACACCGCCAGCACGTAGAAGGTGGTCTCCGTGCTGCCCTGCATCACCGCGGCCAGCAAGGCCGGGAAGCTGTCCACGCCGTAGTGCGTCATGGTTTCCAGCATCATGGCGCGGGCCGCGCTGCCCGAAAACGGCTTGACCAGCGCCGTAGGCAGGGCGTCGACGAAACGCGTGTCCCAGCCGGCGGAATGCGCCAGCCAGCGGATGCCGTCCAGCAGGAAATCCAGCGCGCCCGAGGCCCGCAGCACGCCCACGGCGCACAGCATCGCCACCAGATAGGGCAACAGGCTTTTGGCGATGTCGAAGCCTTCCTTGGCGCCTTCGATGAAGGCCTCGTAGACGGGTACCTTCTTCCAGGCGCCCGCGATCAGGAACGCCAGCAGGATGCCGAACAGCGCCAGGTTGCCCATCAGCGACGACAGCGACGCGATGGCGGCGGCCGACATGCTGGCCAGCAGCGCCATGAAGCCGCCCATGACCAGCGCCGCGCCGCCCAGCCACAGCATCACGACCGGATCCGCCAGGCGCAGCCGCTGGCACGCGGCGACCGCCAGGAAGCCCGCCAGCGTCGAGGCGCTGGTGGCCAGCAGGATCGGCAGGAACACCAGCGTGGGGTCGGCCGCGCCCTGTTGCGCGCGGAACATGAAAAGCGTGACCGGCAACAGCGTCAGCGATGAGGCGTTCAGCACCAGGAAGAGGATCTGCGCGTTGCTGGCGGTTTCGGGCGTGGGGTTCAGCGATTGGAGTTCCCGCATGGCGCGCAGGCCGATCGGCGTGGCCGCGTTGTCCAGCCCCAGGCCGTTGGCGGCGAAGTTCAGCGTGATCAGGCCGATGGCGGGATGGTTGCGCGGCACCTCGGGCATCAGGCGCGCGAACAGCGGCCCCAGCAGGCGGGCCAGCCGTTCCACCAGCCCGGCGCCTTCTGCGATGCGCAGGAACCCCAGCCACAGCGTCAGCGTGCCGAACAGCAGCACCATGACTTCCACGGACACGCGCGCCATGTCGAACAGGCTGGCCACCATCAGCCGGAAGACGTCGGGGTCGCCGACGGCCAGCCAGCGGTACAGGGCGGCGGCGGCTGCGGTCAGGAAAAAGCCCAGCCAGAGTTTGTTCAGCATGCGGAATGTGCCCGGATAGCGGTTGATTGCGCACAGCGCGGCGACGCTTATTGTCGCAGAGTCAGCACGCCCGGGCTTGGCCGCCCGCCGCCAATTCTGGTACTTTGACCTGATACGCCCCAGGGCCATAACAGTGAGGGACACTCATGGATTTCAATGCCTGGCGCCGGCGCCGCATCTCGGAACCCGCGTACCGCTGGGCGCGCAACGCCCTGCCGGCCATGTCCGCCACCGAGCGCGAGGCCATCGAGGCCGGAGACACCTGGTGGGATGCCGACCTGTTCACGGGCAACCCCGACTGGCGCAAGCTGCTGGACGTGCCCGCCGCCACGCTGACCCGCGAAGAGCAGGCCTTCATCGACGGCCCGGTGGCGCAGTTGTGCGCCATGCTGGATGAATGGGACATCACCTGGAACCGGCGCGACCTGCCGCCGGCGGTCTGGGCTTTCCTGAAAGCGCAGCGCTTCTTCGGCATGATCATCCCGCGCCGCTACGGCGGCCTGGGCTTTTCCCCCTATGCGCATTCCGAAGTGGTCAGGCGGATTTCGGCGTACTCCATCACCGCGGGCGTGACGGTCATGGTGCCGAATTCGCTGGGGCCGGGCGAATTGCTGATGCAGTTTGGCACGCCCGCGCAGCGCGACTACTGGCTGCCGCGCCTGGCCGACGGCCGTGAAGTGCCGTGCTTCGGCCTCACCAGCCCCGAGGCGGGCTCGGACGCCGCGTCGATGGTGGACACGGGCATTGTCTGCCGCCAGGTGGTGGACGGCCGCGAACTGATCGGCATCCGGCTGAACTGGCATAAGCGCTACATCACGCTGGGGCCCGTCGCCACGGTGCTGGGCCTGGCATTCAAGATGTCCGACCCCGACGGCATCCTGGGCGGCGCTGCGGACATCGGCATTTCGGTGGCGCTGGTGCCCACCGAGGCGCCTGGCGTGGAGATCGGACGGCGCCACCTGCCCGCCATGCAGGTGTTCCAGAACGGCCCCAACACGGGCCGCGACGTATTCGTGCCGCTGGACGCGCTGATCGGCGGCGAGGCGCGCGCGGGCCAGGGCTGGAAGATGCTGATGAGCGCGTTGGCGGCAGGGCGCGGCATTTCGCTGCCGTCGCTGTCGGCCGCCGCCGCCGTCATGTGCGCGCACACCACGGGCATGTATGCGCGGGTGCGCGAGCAGTTCGGCATCCCCGTCGGCAAGTTCGAAGGCGTGCAGGAACAGCTGGCTCAGCTGGCGGGCAACGCCTACATGGTGGAAGCGGCCCGGCGCCTGACTTGCGCCGCCTTGAATCAAGACGTGAAGCCGGCCGTCGTGTCGGGCATCATGAAATACCACGCGACCGAGCGCATGCGCGGTTCGGTGAACGCCGCGATGGACGTGCACGCGGGGCGCGCCGTGATGGACGGGCCCGGCAATTACTTGGGCGGGCTGTACCGCGCGGTGCCGATCGCCATCACGGTCGAAGGCGCCAACATCCTGACGCGCAACCTGATCATCTTCGGCCAGGGCGCCATTCGGGCCCATCCCTATTTGATGCCGGAAATGCTGGCGCTGGCCAATCCGGACGAAGAGCGCGGCATCGAGGTCTTCCACGACGTGTTCTGGCGGCATTTGCGCCACGCAGGCAAGAACACGCTGCGCGCGATCGGCCGCGCATGGACGGGTGCGGTCCTGGCGCCTTCGCCGGTGTCGGGCCCGACGGCCGGTCACTACCGGCGGCTGGGGCGCTATGCCTCAGGGTTCGCGCTGCTGGCTGACGCCACCCTGGCGCAATTGGGCGGCGGGCTGAAGCGGCGCGAAATGATCTCGGCACGGCTGGGCGACATCCTGTCCGAGCTCTATCTGCTGTCGGCGGTGTTGAAGCGTTGGGAGGACGAAGGGCGCAAGCACGACGACCTGCCGCTGGTGCATTGGTGCATGGAGCAAGGCTATGCCAGCATCGAAAAGAGCCTGGACCAGGTAATGCGCAATTTGCCGGGACGCATGCTGGCGTGGGGGCTGCGCGCGGCCATCCTGCCACTGCGTCTGGCCAAGGGGCCGGACGACGCCTTGACGCGCGAGTGCGCGGAGCTGTTGCTGAAACCGTCGCCCACGCACGTGCGGCTGGCGGCCGACCTGCATCGGGAACCTGGCAATGCGCCGCCGGCGGGCGTGCTGCTTGGGGCGGGCCGGGCGGGCGGCGACCCGTTGGCCGATCTGACCCGCGCGTTTGCGCTGGTGGACGCCGTGCAGCCGATCCGCGACCGGCTGCGCCAATCGGGCGTGCGCGACTGGCGCGAAGCGCATCTGCGCGGTGCGATCACCGACTCCCAGGCCACGCAGCTGGAAGCGGCGGAGGCGCTGGTGTCGAAGGTCCTGCAGGTGGATGATTTCGCGCCGGCGGAATTGTCGCCGCAGGCGGCGAACGCATCGGATGCGGCCGCTGCGGCGAACCCGAACCCGGGCGTCTAGTCGTCGGCGTTCGGGTCCATGCCCGGGAACAGGATTTCGGTGAAGCCGAACTTCGAGAAATCCTGGATGCGCGACGGATAGAGGCGGCCGATCAAGTGGTCGCACTCGTGCTGCACCACGCGGGCGTGGAAGCCTTCGGCTTCGCGCTCGATCAACTGGCCATAGGGGTCGCGGCCGCTGTAGCGGATGTGGCGGTAGCGCGGCACCTGCCCGCGCAGGCCTGGCACCGACAGGCAGCCTTCCCAGCCGTCTTCCATCTCGTCCGACAGCGGCGTGATGACCGGATTGCACAGGATGGTTTGCGGCACGGGAGGCGCATCCGGATAGCGCTCGTTGCGGTCGAACCCGAAGATCACCAGCTGCAAGTCCACGCCGATCTGCGGCGCGGCCAAGCCCACGCCTTGCGCGGCCGCCATGGTCTCGAACATGTCGTCGATCAGGGCGTGCAGTTCAGGCGTGTCGAAACGATCAACAGGCGAGGCCACGCGCAACAGGCGCGGGTCGCCCATTTTCAGGATGGGATGGATCATGGCGGGCGTCCCGAATCAGTCTTGCCGTCCCTTTTTCTGGATGAACTCGATCTTGTAGCCGTCAGGATCTTCCACGAAAGCGATGACCGTCTTGCCGTGCTTCATGGGGCCGGCTTCGCGGGTGACCTTGCCGCCGCGTTCCTTGACCTTGTCACAGGCTTCGTAGGCGTTGTCGACTTCAAGCGCGATGTGGCCGTAGCCGTTGCCCAAGTCGTACTTTTCGGTGTCCCAGTTGTGGGTCAGTTCAATGACCGCGCCTTCGCTTTCGTCCTGATAGCCCACGAAGGCCAGCGTGAACTTGCCTTCCGGATAGTCGTTGCGGCGCAGGACGCGCATGCCGAGCACGTTGGTGTAGAAATCGATGGATTGGTCGAGGTTGCCGACTCGCAGCATGGTGTGGAGCATACGCATGGATATTTTCCTTAAGCGATGAGGGGTTGCGGGAAGCGCAGCGGGGCGCCGGCGCTTTCCCGGGTGATGCCGATGTCGCGCAGTGCGCCGCCCATGGCGTCGACCGCAAGCCGCATTTGTCCGGCGCCGAAAGCGCCGATGCAGCCGACCCGGAACGTGGGTTGTTCGGTGTTGCTGAAATTGCTGAGCACGTAGCCGCGCGCCTTGAGCGCGTCGACGAACAGCTGCAGGTTCCACGTCGGGGCGTCTGGTGCGCAGACATTGACGACGATGGGGCCCTGCAGGTCGCGCGGCAGGTGGGGCGCCAGGCCCAGTTCGATCACGCCATCATATAGCGTGTGCATGTTGGCCGTGTAGCGCGCGAGGCGGGCCTCGCGGCCTTCCTGTTGAAACAGTTCCAGGGCCACGGCCAGCGCAGCCAGCGTGGGCGCCGGCGGCGTGAAACGGGGGCCGGCGTTGGGAGCCAGCGTGTGCTGATAAATGTCGGCCAGGTCCAGCGACCAGCTGCCGGCGTTGCCGCGCGTGGCCTCCAGGCGGTCGACGCGGGCCACCACGAAGGCGGCGCCCGGCAGCCCTTCCAGGCATTTGTTGGCGGTCAGCACCACGGCGTCCACCGCGGGCAGGGCGGACAGGTCCAATGGCAGCGCGCCGAAGGCGGACACGGCGTCGATGATGACGCGGCGGCCCATCGCATGGGCGATGCGCGCCAGTTCGGGCACGTCATGGCAGATGCCGCTGCCGGTTTCACTGTAGACCAGCGCCAGGTGCGTCAGCGTGGGATCCCGTTCCAGGGCCGCCGCGACGGCCACCGGGTCCACGCGTTCGGCCGCGCCCACGGCCAGGGGCACGGCGACCCGGCCCGCATCGCCCGCCAGTTTCTGCAGGCGGGACGCGTAGGCGCCGGTGGACGGCGCCAGCAGGCGACCGCCGGGCGGCACGAAGGTGCGGATAGCGGCTTCCACCGCGAAGTGCCCGCAGCCGGGCAGCGCCAGCGCGGCGTGCGTATCGGGCGATGCCTGCGCCACGCGCAGCACGCCCGCGCAGACCTGCCGGTAGGTTTCGCGGAAATCGTTGTCCCAGGGCGCGTAATCCTGCGCCATGGCGGCCTTCACCCGCGCGTCGGTCGTGACCGGGCCGGGAATGAGCAGAAGCATCTTGTCTCTCCAGAGGGGCTTCTAGAACTGTGGAAGGGAAGCGGGGTCGTGGCGCCGCAGGATGTTCTTGGCGTCTTCGAAGTCAGGCAGGATCTGCCCCACTTCATGCCAGAAGTCCTGACTGTGGTTCATCTCGCGCAGGTGCGCAAGCTCGTGCGCGATGACGTAATCGATGATGGCGGGCGCGAAATGGATCAGCCGCCAGTTCAGCATGATGTTGCCGTCGCTGGTGCAGGAGCCCCAGCGCGTGGCGGCGGACGACAGGCGCCAGCGGCGGATCTTCAGGCCGCTGATCTGCAGGAAATGCGCCAGCCGCGCGCCGAACCAGGCACCGGCCCGCTGCTGCAGCCAGGCCTGCGCCGAATCGCGGATGCGGCTTTGTTCGGCCGTGGAAGGCAGGGCGAGCCACAGGGTGTCGCCGTCCTGCGGCGCTTCCGCATCGCCGGACAAACGGGCCTGGCGGCTGTCGCCGCCCACGCCGATCAGGATGCGCTTGCCCAGGTACGGCAGTTCGCCGCCCGGCTGCCAGCGTGTATGCGCCATGGCCAATTGCTGCTTGCGGGCATGCCATTCGCGCAGCTTGGCGAGGATCCAGCGCGCTTTTTCACGCACCGCGTCGTCGATCTGCGCCAGCGTCACCCAGCTGGGCGCGGTGACGCGCAGGCCGTCGTCGGTGATCACGAACCCGATGCTGCGGCGGCGCGAGCGCAGCAGCACGAAGCCGATGGGCTGGTGGTCGGTGGGGACTTCGCGCCAGCGCGCGCCGGGAGGCAGCGGGTCGGGGCAGGGCGTGGGGACGCGGGACGACGCGTTGGGCGACAGCGTCAGCAGGGGCTCGCCCGCGGGGCCGGGTTGCGCATCGGGGAACAACGTCTTCGGAGTGACCGGCTGCGGCGGCGCGGCGCGCGGTGCGGACGGCCGAGGCGCGGCCGGCGGCTTCGGCGTGGCGATCAGCGGCGACGCGCCCTGGGGCGCGTCGTCTTCTTGCACGTCGAACAGGAGTTCGAGCTGATCAGTGCTAGACATACCTTTCGGGGTTGAGACGCCGCATTTCCCCTTCGATCCAGTCCTGGACCTTTCGGTTCAGTTCTTCGGGGGAGAGTCCTTTGGATTCTATCGCGGGACCGATCGATAGGGTGACCATGCCGGGATATTTGACGAAAGCGTTGCGCCGCCAGCACTCCCCGGCGTTATGCGCCACGGGTATGACGACCGCGCCCGTGCGCGAGGCAAGCAGCGCGCCGCCCATCTTGAACCGTGCCGTTTTGCCCGGCGGCACGCGCGTGCCTTCGGGGAACAGCAGCGGCCAGCGGCCTTCGTCCATTCGGGTCTGGCCTTGCTTGACCACCTGGTCGAAGGCGTCGCGGCCCTTCGCGCGGTCGATGGCGATCATGCGCAGCAACGCCAGGCCCCAGCCGAAGAACGGCACCATGTGCAGTTCTTTCTTGTAGACGAAACAGACCTCGCGCGGCATGTGGGCCGGGAAGAACAGCGTTTCCCAGGCCGACTGGTGCTTGGACAGGATCACGGCGGGGCCGTCGGGCAGGTTTTCCCAGCCCTTGACCTGCCAGCGGATGCCGCAGAAGACTTTGGCGCCCCAGACCGCCAGGCGCGGCCAGCCCACGGTCAGCTTGTAGCGCCAGTGCAGGGGCAGCGGCGCCCACAGGACGCAGGCGAAGGCGTAGGGGATGACCGTGACGGCCAGGAACAGGAAGTACAGCAGCGAGCGTAGCCGGGCCATCGAATCAATTGTCCTGAAGCAGGGCGTCGGCCACGGCCGACAGGTCTTCGCATACGCGCGTGTTGTCGGGCAAACCGCCCTTTGCCAGGGTCTTCTTGCCGTTGCCGGTCTGCACCAGCCAGGGCGAGCAGCCGACCGAGGACGAGGCCTGCAGGTCGCGCAGCGAATCGCCCACGGCCGGCACGCTGGCCAGGTCGATGTCGTAGCGGAGGCCGATCTGCTCGAACATGCCGGGGCGCGGCTTGCGGCAGGTGCAATGGTCATCCGGACCGTGCGGGCACAGGAAAACGGCGTCGATGCTGCCGCCCACGGCGGCCAGCTCGCGCCGCATCTTGGTATGGATGGCGGTCAGCGTGTCCATGTCGAACAGGCCGCGCGCAAGGCCCGACTGGTTGGTGGCGACCACCACTTTCCAATCCGCCTGCGTCAGCCGGGCGATCGCCTGCAGGCTGCCCGGCAGCGCGATCCATTCGTCGGGATTCTTGACGAACGCATCGCTGTCCTGATTGATGACGCCGTCGCGGTCGAGGATGATCAGTTTCACTGTGCCAGCCTGGAAATGTCGGCCACCTGGTTCATCAGGCCATGCAGCTGGCCCAGCAGGGCCAGCCGGTTGGCGCGCACGGCCGGGTCTTCGGCCATGACCATGACGTCGGCAAAGAAAGCGTCCACCGGTTCGCGGGCCTGGGCCAGCGTGGAGAGGCTGCCGGCGAAGTCGCCGGCGGCAAGCTGGGCTTCGGCCTGCGGGCGCAGGGTGGCGACCGCGGCGGCCAGGGCCTTTTCCGCGGGTTCCACCAGCGCGGCGGCGTTCACCGCGCCGATCTCGCCTTCGGCCTTTTTCAGCAGGTTGCCGATGCGCTTGTTGGCGGCGGCCAGGCTGGCGGCTTCAGGCAACTGCGCAAAGGCGGCGGCGGCGCGCACGCGTTCGGCCACTTGATGCAGCGGCGGCGTCAGCGCGATGACGGCTTCCACCGCATTGCGGTCGAATTCGTTGATCAGCTGGTTGCGGTAGCGCTCGTAGATGAAGGTGCGGACTTCGGCCAGCGTCTCGGCCGGGATCTTGCCGGCCGGGAACGTGCCCGCGGCCAGGTCCAGCAGGCCGTCCAGGGACAGCGGGCCCTCTTCGCTGATCTTCAGCCAGCCGCCGGCGGCCAGTTGTTCGAACGCGCTGATCAGGCCCAGCGCGGCGCGGCGCAGGCCGAAGGGGTCGCGTTCGCCCGTGGGCGCCAGGCCGATGGCCCAGATGCCGACCAGCGTTTCCACGCGTTCGGCGATGAACAGCGTGGCGGCGGTCAGCGTGTCCCGGGTGACGGGCGAGTCGTAGCGGTTGCGGTACTGGTTGCGCAGCGCTTGCACGACGCTGTCGGGCTCGCCGTCGCCGGCCGCGTAGTACGCACCCATGATGCCTTGCAGTTCCGGGAATTCGCCCACCATGTTCGAACCCAGGTCGGCCTTGGCCAGCATGGCGGCGCGGTCGGCGGCCGATATGTCGCCGCCCAGTTGGCCGGCCACGCCGCGGGCGATGGCGCGCACACGCTCGACGCGCTCAAGCTGGGTGCCCAGCTTGTTGTGATAAACGATGGAACCCAATTGCTCGACGCGCGCGGCCAGCGGCGTCTTGCGGTCGGTTTGGAAGAAGAACTGCGCATCGGCCAGGCGCGGGCGCACCACGCGCTGGTTGCCTTCGACGATGTTCACCGGGTTGTCCGTTTGCATGTTGCTCACGATCAGGAAGCGGTGCGTCAGGCGGCCGGTGGCCGGGTCGAACAGCGGGAAGTACTTCTGGTTCAAGCGCATGGTCAGGATCAGGCATTCCTGCGGCACTTGCAGGAACTGCTCTTCGAACTGGCCCACGTAGACGGTGGGGTGTTCGACCAGCGCCGTCACTTCATCCAGCAGCGCGGCCACTTCCGGGTCGTCGCCCAGCGTGGCCGACAGGCGGCCGGCGTGGTCCAGCAACTGGCGCTGGATCTCGTCGCGGCGGCCTTCGAAGGACGCCACGACGCGGCCCTTTTCAGCCAGCGTGGCGGCGTAGGAATCGGCGTCGGCGAACGACACCGGGCCGCTGCTCATGAAGCGGTGGCCCAGAGTGTCGCGGCCGGCCGTCAAGCCCAGCACGGACACCGGCACCACGTCGGCGCCGAACAGGGCGACCAGGCCGTGCGCCGGGCGCACGAACTTGACGGTGGTGACGCCATCGGCCAATTGGTAGCGCATGACCTTGGGGATCGGCAGGCTGTTCAGTGCCGTGTCGATGCCTTCCTGCAAGCCCGTGGCCAGATGGGCGCCGGCGGCGGTGCCGCGCGCGACCAGGTAGTCCTGCTTGCCGTCGGATTCGCGGTCCAGCGTGGCCAGATCGATGTTCTCCAAGCCCTTGGCCGCCAGCTTCTTCTGCAGCGCGGGGGTGGCCGCGCCGTCCGCGGTCAGGCCGATCTTCACGGGCATCAGCTTTTCGGCGTAGGGCTGGTCGGGCGCCTGCGCCAGCACGGCGGACAGGTGCACGGCCAGGCGGCGCGGCGTGGAATACGCGGTCACGGCGCAGCCGTCGGCCAGCAGGCCGTGGCGCTCCAGCGTGGCGCGCACGCCTTCGGCGTAGGCCTGCCCCAGCTTTTGCAGGGCTTTGGGCGGGAGTTCTTCGGTCAGCAGTTCGACCAGCAGCGGGCGGATGTTCGTCGTCATTTATGCAGCCTCCCCGGCGGCCTGGTTGCGGCCCAGCATGGGAAAGCCCAGTCGTTCGCGGGATTCGTAGTAAGCCTGGGCGACGGCGCGCGACAGGTTGCGGATGCGGCCGATGTAGGCGGCGCGCTCGGTGACGCTGATCGCGCCACGGGCGTCCAGCATGTTGAACGTGTGCGCGGCTTTCAGCGCGGCCTCGTAGGCCGGCAGCGCCAGCGGCACGTCCATCAGGCGTTTGGCTTCGGTTTCGTAATCGTTGAAGTGCGCGAACAGCATGTCGGCCGACGAGTGCTCGAAGTTGTAGGTGGACTGCTCCACCTCGTTCTGGTGGAACACGTCGCGGTACAGCACGCGGTTGCCGTTGGCGCCTTCCGTCCAGACCAGGTCGTACACGCTTTGCACGTCCTGCAGGTACATGGCCAGGCGCTCCAGGCCGTAGGTGATTTCACCCGTGGTCGGCGTGCAGTCCAGGCCGCCCACTTGCTGGAAGTAGGTGAACTGCGTGACTTCCATGCCGTTCAGCCAGACTTCCCAGCCCAGGCCCCAGGCGCCCAGCGTCGGATTTTCCCAGTCGTCTTCGACGAAGCGGATGTCGTGCTGCGTCGGGTCGATGCCCAGCGCCTTCAGCGAGCCGATGTACAGATCCAGGATTTCCGGGGGCGCCGGCTTCAGCACGACCTGATACTGGTAGTAGTGCTGCAGGCGGTTGGGGTTTTCGCCATAGCGGCCATCCTTGGGGCGGCGCGACGGCTGCACATAGGCGGCGCGCCACGGCTCCGGGCCGATCGCGCGCAGGAATGTGGCCGTGTGCGAGGTGCCGGCGCCGACTTCCATGTCGTAGGGTTGCAGCAGGGCGCAACCCTGCTTGTCCCAGTATTCCTGGAGCGTAAGGATGATTTGCTGAAAGGTGAGCATAGGATTCTTGGAATTCGACTCGCCGGGCAAGGCTTGCCTTGGGCGTGGGAAACCGGGCATTTTAACTGGCCCGGGCCGGTCCTGTTCCCGAATGCCGGGTGGGCGGTTACATCTATGCTTCCCGGTCATCCGGCCGGGGCGCGAAGTGTGCCGCTGGCGGACGCTCCGGGAGGCCCCGGCTGCGCCTGGAAACCAATGGTCGTATGATTCCAGGTTACGTCCCAAGTCTTATATAAAACCCGGAACCCGATTCCGAGAATTCCCGGAAGGAGCAGTCCCAATGTCAGACCTGATCACGGTGGAAGTCACTGACGGCATCCAGATCATCACGATCAACCGCCCCGAAGCCAAGAACGCCATCAACCTGGAAACCGCGCAGGCCATGGCCGCCGCGCTGGACCAGCTGGACAGCCGCGACGATGTCCGTATCGGCATCCTGACCGGTGGCGGCGGCACGTTCTCGTCGGGCATGGACTTGAAGGCGTTTGCCAAATCCGGGCAGCGGCCCTACGTGGAAGGCCGTGGTTTCGCTGGCCTGAACGAACGCCCGCCGAAGAAGCCGCTGATCGCCGCCGTGGAAGGCTATGCGTTGGCCGGCGGCTGCGAAATGGCCCTGGCCTCGGACCTGATCGTGGCCGCCAGCAACGCCAAGTTCGGCCTGCCCGAAGTCAAGCGCGGCCTGGTGGCCGGCGCCGGTGGCATGCTGCGCCTGCCGCGCCGCCTGCCGTACCACATCGCCATGGAAGTGATCCTGACCGGTGAGATGCTCAGCGCCGAGCGCGCCTACTCGTTCGGCCTGGTCAACCGCCTGACCGAACCGGGCGGCGCCCTGGCCGGCGCGCTGGAACTGGCGCGCGCCATTGTCGAAAACGGCCCGCTGGCCGTGCAGACCGCCAAGAGCATCGTGTCGCAATCGGGTGACTGGGAGCAGGAAGGCATGTTCGACCGCCAGCGCCCGCTGATCGCCCACATTTTCTCGTCCGCCGACGCCAAAGAAGGCGCGACCGCTTTCGCCGAGAAGCGCAAGCCGGTCTGGCAAGGTAAATAAAGCGTATCCCCGGCCGCCTTGAAAGGCGGCCGCGCAGCAACAACGATCTATTCTCCCTTGTGGTTGGTTTCACCCGCCAGCCGCGTTTTCAAGTTTTCCATCTAGACCCGTAAATCGCCATGTCCGTCATCATTAAAGAAGAAGACCTCATCCAGTCGATAGCCGATGGCATCCAGTTCATCAGCTACTACCATCCCGTGGATTACATCCGCCACCTGGCGCGCGCCTACGAACGCGAGGAAAGCCCCGCCGCGCGCGACGCGATGGCGCAGATCCTGACCAATTCGCGCATGTGCGCCGAAGGCAAGCGCCCGCTGTGCCAGGACACCGGCATCGTCAACGTCTTCCTGAAGATCGGCATGAGCGTGCGCTTTGACACCAAGCGCACCCTGCAGGAGCTCTGTGATGAAGGCGTGCGCCGCGGCTACCTGAATCCGGACAATCCCCTGCGCGCCTCGGTGCTGGACGACCCCCTGTTTGCGCGCAAGAACACGCGCGACAACACGCCCTGTATCCTGCACGTCGAACTTGTCCAGGGCGACAAGGTCGACGTGCAAATCGCTTCCAAGGGCGGCGGTTCGGAAAATAAGACCAAGTTCGCCATGCTGAACCCCAGCGATTCGCTGGTGGACTGGGTGCTGAAGACGGTCCCGACGATGGGCGCCGGCTGGTGCCCCCCCGGCATGCTGGGCATCGGCGTCGGCGGTACCGCCGAAAAAGCCATGCTGATGGCCAAGCAGTCGTTGATGGAAGACATCGACATGTACGAACTGCTGGCCCGCGGCCCGCAGAACAAGCTGGAAGAGTTGCGCATCGAGCTGTATGAAAAGGTCAACGCGCTGGGCATCGGCGCGCAGGGCCTGGGCGGCCTGACGACCGTGCTGGACGTCAAGATCAGCACCTTCCCGACGCACGCGGCCTCCAAGCCCGTCGCGATGATCCCGAACTGCGCCGCCACGCGCCACGCGCACTTCGAGCTGGACGGCTCGGGCCCCGCGCGCCTGGATCCGCCGTCGTTGTCGGAATGGCCGGAAGTGCACTGGGCGCCGGACTACAACAAGTCCAAGCAAGTGGACCTGAACACGCTGACGAAGGAAGAGGTCGCCAGCTGGAAGCCGGGCCAGACCCTGCTGCTGTCGGGCAAGATGCTGACCGGCCGCGATGCCGCGCACAAGCGCATCCAGGACATGCTGGCCCGTGGCGAATCGCTGCCGGTGGACTTCACCAACCGCGTGATCTATTACGTGGGCCCGGTGGATCCGGTGGGCGACGAAGTGGTCGGCCCCGCCGGCCCCACGACCGCCACGCGCATGGACAAGTTCACCGACATGATGCTGGAGAAGACCGGCCTGATTTCCATGATCGGCAAGTCGGAACGCGGCCCGGTCGCCATCGAAGCCATCAAGAAGCACGGCTCGGCCTACCTGATGGCCGTGGGCGGCGCGGCCTACCTGGTGTCCAAAGCCATCCGCGGCGCCAAGGTGCTGGGCTTTGCCGACCTGGGCATGGAAGCCATCTATGAGTTCGACGTGAAGGACATGCCGGTGACCGTGGCGGTGGACGCCCAGGGCACCTCGGTCCACACGACGGGCCCCAAGGAATGGCAGGCCAAGATCGGCAAGATCCCCGTCGCCGTGGCGTAAGCGCGCCTGCCGTCCTAAGGCGTCTTCGCGGTGGCCGCCTTGAACGCCGCGATGGCGTCGTCCGATTTGCCCAGCACGTCGCGCAGCACTTCCTCGGTGTGTTCGCCCAGTAGCGGCGGCGCGCGGCGATAGACGACGGGCGACGCCGAAAACCGCAGCGGGCTGGCGGTGACCGGCGCCATGCCGCCGGACGGATGCGGCAGGTCCCGGCGCAACTGCCTTGCCTGCGCCTGCGGATGCGCGAATGCCTGCGCGATGTTGTTGATGGGGCCGCAGGGCACGCCCACCGCTTCCAGCTTGGCGATCCAATCGTCGCGCCGGCCTTCCAGCATGATCGCCGTCAACATGGCGATCAGCACTTCGCGGTTGGTGACGCGCAGCCGGTTGGTGGCGAAGCGCGGGTCGTCGCCCAGCTCGGGCACGCCGATGGCGCGGCAATACGCGCGGTACTGCGATTCGTTGCCGGTGGCCACGATCAGGTGGCCGTCGCTGGCGGCGAACACCTGATACGGCACCACGTTTTGATGCGCGTTGCCGGCGCGCGTGGGCGCCACGCCCGAATTGAAGTAGTTGGAGTTCTGGTTGGCCAGCAGCGCCACGTGGCTGTCCAGCAGGGCGATGTCCAGATGCTGCCCCAGGCCGCTGCGGTGGCGTTCCTGCAAGGCCGCCAGGATCGCGACGGTGGCGTACATGCCGGTGACGATGTCCGTCACCGCCACGCCGGCCTTCTGCGGGCCGCCGCCGGGCAGGTCGTCGCGTTCGCCGGTGATGCTCATCAGCCCGCCCATGCCCTGGATCATGAAGTCGTAGCCGGGGCGCTGCGCGAAGGGGCCGTCCTGGCCGAAGCCGGTGACCGAGCAGTAGATCAGGCGCGGGTTGACGGCCTTCAGGCTGTCGTAGTCCAGGCCGTACTTGGCCAGGCCGCCCACCTTGAAGTTCTCCACCAGGATATCGCTGGCTGCCGCCAGTTCGCGGATCAGCGCCGCGCCCTCGGGCGTGGCCATGTCGGCTTCGACCGAACGCTTGTTGCGGTTGGCGCTGAGGTAGTAGGCGGACTCGGTCGTGTCCTGGCCGTCGCCGTCCTTCAGGTACGGCGGACCCCAGGCGCGCGTGTCATCGCCGACATGCGGGCGTTCGATCTTGATGACGTCGGCGCCCAGGTCGGCCAGGTTCTGCGTGCACCAGGGGCCGGCCAGAATGCGCGACAAATCCAGCACGCGGATGCCGTCTAGCGCGGGCGGGCGCGTCATGATTGCACCGTCGCGGTGCCGTGGCTCATGACGACAAGATCGCGTTCGCGCGACCGCACCTGGAAGCGGATTTGCCCGTCCGGCATGCGCCACATGTCGCATTGCAGTGTTTCGCCGGGATACACCGGCGCCGAGAAGCGCGTGTTCAGGCTGGTCAGCCGCGACGCGTCGTAGCCGCAGCAGCTTTTCACGATGGCGTGCGCGGCCACGCCGTACGAGCACAGGCCGTGCAGGATGGGCCGGGGATACCCCGCCTGATGCGCGACCTCGGGATCGGCATGCAGCGGATTGCGGTCGGCGTTCAAGCGGTACAGCAGGGCGGCGCTGGGCGGCACGCGCAGCTCGCATTGCAGGTCAGGCTTGCCGCCCGGCACGGCGGGCAGGGCCTCGGGGCTGTCGTCGCCCTGGCCGAAGCCGCCATCGCCGCGGCAGAAGGTGCTTTGGCGCAAGGTGGCCAGGCAGGCGCCGCTTTCGTCGTGCAGCGTGCGTTCGGTGATGACGATGGCGCCCTTGTCCGCGCCCTTGTCGATCACATGCGTGTTGCGGCTTTTGCCGACGACGACGCCCGACGTGGGCAACGGCGCATGCACCGTCAGGCGCTGTTCGCCATGCACCACCTTCACCCAGTCGATGCCGGCGCGAGGGTCCTGCACCCAGAAGCCGGGATAGCCCAGCACCACGGCCATCGTGGGGAATGCCTGCAATTCCTTTTCGTACACGTAGCGCAATTGGCCGGCGTCTTCGGGGTCCTGGCCCAGGCCGATGCCCAGCGCATACAGCATGGTGTCTTTCTGTTCGTAGCGCTGACGCACATCGTCAAAGCGCCAGTTCTTCACGGTCGCGTAATCCAGGGGCATGGCGGTCTCAGATGGGGTCCCAGTCGATGACGTCGGGTGAGCGCTCCAAGGCGTAGAAGTGCTTGCGCATGGCGGGCACGGCGATGTCGGCGATGCGTTCCGGCGTCCAGCCTTCGCTGTGGTGCACCGTGCGCAGCGGGCGCGGCTGGCTCATCAGCATGATCTCGTTGGCGCGCACCGCGAAGATCTGCGCGGTGATTTCACTGGCCGCGTCGCTGGCCAGGTAGACGGCCATCGGCGCGACCTTGCCGGCTTCCATCTTCTTCAGCTTTTCGACGCGGGCCTTCTCTTCGTCTGTTTCCGCAGGGATGGAGCTGGTCATGCGGCTCCAGGCGAACGGCGCGATGCAGTTCGAACGCACGTGGTAGCGCGCCATGTCCAGCGCGATGGATTTGGACAGGGCGACGATGCCGAGCTTGGCGGCCGCGTAGTTCGCCTGGCCGAAGTTGCCGATCAGGCCCGACGTGGACGTCATGTGCACGAAAGCGCCGGACTCCTGTTCGCGGAAATAGGGCGCTGCCGCGCGGCTCATGAAGAACGAGCCGTTCAGGTGCACGTCGATCACCTGGCGCCATTCCTCTTCGCTCATCTTGTGGAAAACGCGGTCGCGCAGATTGCCCGCGTTGTTGATCACCGCGTCGATGCGGCCGAACGCGTCGATCGCGGTCTGCACCACGCGGCTTGCGCTGTCGTAAGCGGCCACGCTGTCGGTGTTGGCGACGGCCTGGCCGCCTGCCGAGACGATCTCTTTCACGACCGCCTGCGCCGGGCCTTGCGCGCCGCCTTCACCGGTCAGCGATACGCCGATGTCGTTCACGACCACTTTCGCGCCCGCCTGCGCCATCGCCAGCGCGATGCTGCGCCCAATGCCGCCGCCCGCACCCGTGACGACCACTACCTTTCCGGAAACCATGCCGCTCATTGCCTGTGACTCCTGTGCTGCGGCGCATGCGCCGCCTGTGGAAAACAGTTCCGCATCAACCGGGTTGGTTCGCGGGATTAGCACATGGTAGATTCGCCCTGGCATTCGAAGAATTCAAAATTAGAAATGCCCCCCTTCTGCGTGGTGGAACATGAGACATGATTTGACTGACCTGCGTTTGTTTCTGAACGTAGGGGAAACACTCAATCTGACCCGGGCTGCGGAACGCACGTTCCTGTCCCTGCCGGCGGCGAGCGCGCGGGTCAAGCACATGGAAGAAGCCTTCAAGGCGCGCCTGCTGGTGCGCCTGGCGACCGGCGTCGCGCTGACGCCGGCGGGCGAGGTGCTGCTGAAACACGCCAACGCCGTCTTCCGGCAACTGGAATGCCTGAACGCCGACTTGCAGCCTTACGCCAGCGGCTTGAAGGGACGCTTGAGGCTGCTGGCCAACACCACCGCCACGAATTCGTTCCTGGCAGACGCGCTGTCCACGTTCCTTGCGGAAAACCCTGACGTGGACGTCGAGCTTGAAGAGAAGATATCCGGGGACATCGTCATCGCGATCCGCGCGGGCGCCGGAGACCTGGGCCTGGTAGCCGGCAACATCGATGTGGCGGGGCTGGACGTCACGCCCTTGTTCCGCGACGAACTCACCGTGGTGACCTCGCTGGACCACCCGCTGGCGGCCTCCAAATCGGCGCATTTCGTCGATCTGGTCGACGCCTACCAGTTCGTTGGGATTCATCCGGACAGCGCCATCCAGACCTTCCTGGAAGACATCGCCAGCGGCCTGGGCAAGCGCATTTGCCAGCGTGTGCACGTGGGCAGCTTCGAAGCGGTGTGCCGCATGGTGGAGGCGGGCGCGGGCATCGCCGTCGTGCCGCGGGCCTGCGCGGCGCGCTATAGCCGCCCCGACGCGCTGCACGTGCTGAAGCTGGAAGACGCCTGGGCGCTGCGCGATCGCCTGCTGTGCCGACAGCGCGGCCGCGACCTGCCCAGCTTCGCCGAGTGCTTCATCGAACACGTGCAACGCGCCGCGCGCGGCCAATAGGGGCAGTCGCGCGTCGGACTCGGTCTGAATTTGCCTTCCTCCCTTCGGCCTGCGCCGGATGTCGTATCCGCGCATCGTTGTAGGGAAGATCCTGTCCGGTGAGCGAACAACGGCGCGGCGCGAAAGAGGGGCTTTTGAAAATGTGTAGCGGCGATTCCGCGCGCCCGGAAAATAATAAATAAGAGCGGCGGGCAGCAGTTCTTGAAGCTTGACCGTGAATAACACCAAGACTCAGGAGACTGCAGTGACCGATCTTCAACGCCGCCGCGTCGTCGCGGGGCTGGGCGCCGCGTGCGCCGCCGCCGTCGTGCCCGCCTTATTTCCCATTACCGCCCGCGCCGCCACGTGGCCGGGCCATGCCGTGACCTTCATCGTGCCCTTTCCCGCGGGCGGTCCGGTGGACACCACCGCGCGCTTCACCACGCAGCCGCTGGGCCAGTTGTGGTCGGTGCCGACGGTGGTGGACAACAAGTCGGGCGCGGGCGGCATCGTCGGCGCGCAATTCGCGGCCAAGGCCGAGCCCGATGGCTACAACTTCTTCTTCGCGTCCATCCATCACGCGGTGCTGCCCAGCCTGCGCGACAACCTCAGCTACGACATCACCCGCGACTTCGTGCCGGTGGGCATGGCGGCGGTCTTTCCCATCGTGCTGGTGGTGAACGCGTCGCTGCCCGTGAATACGGTCAGCGAACTGATCGCCTACGCCAAGGAGAACCCGGGCAAGCTGTCGTTCAGCTCGTCGGGCACCGGCGGCGGCACGCATCTGGCGGGCGAACTCTTCAATGCGATGGCCGGCGTGCGGATCCAGCACATTCCGTACCGTGGCAGCGCGCCCGCCATGCAGGACCTGCTGGGCGGACAGGTGCAGGTGATGTTCGCGGACGGCCCGTCGGCCGTGCCGCATCTGAAGGGCGGAAAAGTGCGTGCGCTGGGCGTGGGCAACCCCACGCGCTCCAGCATGCTGCCAGAGGTGCCGACCATCGCCGAATCCGGCCTGCCGGGCTACGAAGCCTATTCGTGGAGCGGCGTGATGGCGCCCAAGGGCACGCCGCCCGACATCGTGAAGCGCATGAACGCCGACATGGTGAAAGTGCTGTCGGACCCCGCCACGGCCAAAGGCATGATCGCCGCAGGGGCCGAGCCCAAGCCCGGCACGCCTGAGCAATTCGGCGCGTTCGTCAAAGACGAGATCGTGAAGTGGCGCGACCTGATCAAGACCGCCAACATCAAGCTGGAATAGGGCGGGGATGCGTGGCTTGATCGACACGGGCGGGCCTGGGACCTGGTGACAGGCCCGCCCGCCCGTCTTGCGTTTCAGGCGGCCAGCAAGGCGTTGCGGGCGCTGCGGTATTCCGCTTCCAACTGGTCCACCAAGGTCGCGATCGGCAGGATCTCCTGCGCGGCGCCCACGCCCTGGCCGGCGCTCCAGACATCTTTCCAGGCCTTGGGCCGGGAGTTCTTGTCCATGTTGGCGGGCGGCACATCTTCGTGCCTGGCCAGCGCGGAAGGGTCCAGCCCCGCCGCCTGGATGCTGGCGGACAGGTAGTTGGCCGGCACGCCCGAGAAGTACGGGGTGTAGGTGACGTCTGCCGCCTGCGCCTGCAGCACCATTTCGCGATAGGCTTCACCCGCCAGCGATTCCTGCGTGGCGATGAAGCGCGTGCCCATGTAGGCGAAGTCGCAGCCCAGGATCTGCGCCGCGAGGATGTCCTTGCCGTGGCTGATGCAGCCCGACAGCGCCAGCGGGCCGTCATAGAACGCGCGGATCTCGTTGACCAGCGCGATGGGGTTGATCTGGCCGGCATGGCCGCCGGCGCCGGCCGCCACCAGAATCAGGCCGTCGACGCCGGCCTCCAGCGCGCGCTTGGCGTGGCGCACGTTGGTGACGTCGTGATAGACCAGCCCGCCGTAAGGGTGCACGGCCTGCACCACCGCTTCCGGCGCATGCAGCGACGTGATGATGAGCGGCACGCGCCGTTCGGCGCAGATGGCCAGGTCGCCCTGCCAGCGCGGATTGCTGGGGTGGACGATCAGGTTCACGCCATACGGCGCGACACGGGCGGCGGGGTCGGCCCGGCGCTTGGCGGCCAGGCCTTCTTCGATGCGGGTGATCCAGTCGTGCAACTGTTCCTGCGGACGGGCGTTCAACGAAGGGAACGTGCCGATGATCCCCGCCGCGCATTGCGCCACCACCAGTTCCGGCCCGGAGACCAGGAACATGGGGGCGCCGATGATCGGCAAGCGGGTCTGGGCGTGTAGCGCAAGCGGAGGATGCATCGTGGGGCTCCGGAGGGGGTCAGTTCGCCTGGATGTTGGCGCTTTGGATGACGTCCGACCACAAGGCGTACTCGCGGTCGATACGGGATTGCAACGCCTTCGCGTCGCCGGCGTTGATGGTGTAGCCGCCTTCGGTCATGGCCTGGCGGAAAGCGGGGTCTTTGGAGACCTCGTCCAGCGCGCGGGTCAGGCGGGCCGAGACGGCGTCGGGCAGCTTCTTGGGGCCGACCAGCGCATACCACCCGACGACTTCGTAGTCCTTCATGCCGGCTTCGATCATCGTGGGCACGTCGGGCAGTTCCGGATTGCGGGTCTTGGACGTGACGGCCAGCGCGCGGGCCTTGCCGCTCTTGATGAAGGGGATGGCGGTGCTGGTGATGTCGAACATGAAGGTCACCTTGCCGCTGATCACGTCCATCATGGCCGGCGAGTTGCCGCGGTACGGCACGTGCAGCATGGAGGCGTCGGCCTGCTTTTTCAGCAGTTCGGCCGACAGGTGGTTGGAGGCTCCGATGCCGGCGGATCCGAACGACACCGCGTCGGGGTGCGCGCGGGCGTAGCCGACCAGTTCGCCGACGTTCTTGGCGGGGATCTGCGGGCCGATCAGCAGCACGTTGGCGTAGTCGACCACCAGCCCGATCAGCGAGAAGTCGCGGCGCGGATCGAACAGCGTGCTGCGTTGGACCAGCGGCGACATGGTCAACGTGGGGCTGGCGGCAAAGCCCAGCATGTAGCCGTCGGGCGCGGCCTTGGCGGTGGCGTCGGACGCGATCATGCCGCTGGCGCCGGCGCGGTTCTCCACCACGACGGTCTGGCCCAGCTTGTCGCCCAGGTATTTGGCGAAGACGCGGGCCGTGGTGTCGACGGGGCCGCCAGGGGCGTAGCCCACCAGCAGGCGGATGGGGCGTTCGGGGTAGGCGTCCGCATGGGCGGAAGCCGCCGTGGCAAGCGCCGCCACGGCGGTGGCCGCGGCGAACAGGGTCTTGATGTTCACGCTGTTGTCTCCTTGTGTATAAGCGGCGGGTCGTGGAGCGGAACAGCGGGTCCGCGCTTACGCCAGCCTTTCTTTCAGCGGCTGCTTCAGGATTTTTCCGCTGACGGTCGTGGGAATGGTCTCGATGGGGATGATTCTTGCGGGCCGCTTGTAGGGCGCCAGTTGGGCGCGCAGATGCAGCATCAGCATGTTGGTGTCGATCGTGGCGCCGGGCAGGGGCTCGACGAAGGCGATGACCTCTTCGTTGTGGTCGGCGGTGTCGCGGCCCACCACGGCGGACAGCCGCACGCCGGGGAAGGCGTTGATCACCGATTCGACTTCGATGGGGTACACGTTGAAGCCGGACCGGATGATCAGGTCCTTGGATCGGCCGGCGATGAACAGCGCGCCGCTGTCGTCGATATAGCCGATGTCGCCGGTGTTGAGCCAGCCGCCGGACAAGAGCGCCTGCGCCGTCTGTTCGGGGCTGCGGTAGTAGCCCAGCATGACGCCGGGGCCGCGGATCAGGATGTTGCCGCGTTCGCCCGGCGCGGGCGTGGTGCCGTCGGGGCTGCCGATGCGCAGGTCGACGCCGTCCACCGCATAGCCCGCCGAGCAGTCGTCGCGCGGCGCGTCGATACGCGTGATGAACATCGATCCCGCGTACTCCGTGATGCCGTAGCCATGGTGCATCGGCATGCCGAAGTAGCGTTCGGCGTCGCGCTTGAGCGTGGGGTCCAGTGCGGCGCCACCGGTGTAGAGGTAGCGCAACGCGGGGGCGCGCAGGTCCGCGCGCGGCGGCGCCACCGCCATCATCCGGCTGAACATGGTGGGCACGCCCTGCAGGATGCTGACGCCCGGATGCGCCAGTGCCTTGAAGGCGTCTTCGGCGTCGAAGCGGCTGCGCAGCACCAGGCTGGCGCCGGCATGCACGGTGGCCATCAGCACCGTGGCGACGCCGAAGATGTGCGACATGGGCAGCGCCGCATAGCCGATGTCGTGCGGGGTCAGCCGGCGCGAGGCCGCCGACACGCGGGCGAAATGCAGCAATCCGCGATGCGGCACCATCACGCCTTTGGGCGCGCCGGTGGTGCCGGACGTATAGATCACGGTGGCCACTTCCGCGGCCAGCTCGCCGGTCTCGGCTTGCGTGGGGACGGCCGCGCGCAGGGCTTGCACGCCAGGGCCCCAGACGGCCGGGTCGGCGTCCGTGGCGCCGGCGTCCGCGGCGTGCGCGGCCGCCGCGGACGAGATGCCCGTGGTGTAGAGCAGCAGTTCGGGCTGCGCGTGCTGGCGGATGTTGTCGACTTCACGCGCGGACAGCCGGGCGTTCACGCCGACCGGCCAGGCGCCCGCCAGCCCGCATCCGAACAGCGCCGCGATCATTGCCGCGCAGTTTTCCCCCACCATCAGCACCCGGTGGCCGGGTTGCGCGCCCTGGCCGCGCAGCCAGCCGGCCACGGCCTGCACGCGTTGCCACAGCTGGGCATAGGTCAGCGTGCCGCCGCCTTCCTCGTACAGGCAGACGGCGTCGGGCCGCTGGCGCGCTTGCAGCGCCAGGACTTCGTGGATGCGGGTGATGGGTTCAGCTTGGGGCATCGGTGTTGCCGTTGGGGGTCAAAGGGTGGCCTGGGTGCCCAGGATTGCGGTGGATTGGCTGGACAGCGTGCCGCCGTTGCCATGCACTAGCGCCAGTTGCGCGTCGCCGACCTGGCGCGCGCCGCATTCGCCGCGCAACTGCCGGACGGCTTCGATCATGATGAAGACGCCGTACATGCCGGGATGCACGCAGCACAAGCCGCCGCCATTGGTGTTCACCGGCAGCCTGCCGCCTGGCGCGATGGCGCCGTCCGCGATGAAGTCCTTGCTTTCGCCCTTGGCGCAGAAGCCCAGGTCTTCCAGGAAGAGCAGGGTGTTGATGGTGAACGCGTCGTAGAGTTCGACCACGTCGATGTCTTTCGGCGCCACCCCCGCCATGTCGAAAGCGCGCTTGCCCGACTCGGCCGCGGCCGTCACGGTCAGGTCTTCCATGGACGAGATCTGCCGGTTCCACACCGCGGTGGCGTTGCCCAGCACGTAGACGGGCGGGCGCGGCAGGTCGCGCGCCCGGTCGGCCCGCACCAGCACATAGGCGCCCGCGCCGTCCGTGACCAGGCAGCAATCGCGCACGCTCAAGGGGTCGGAAATCATGCGGGCCGACAGGATCTGGTCCAGCGTGGCCGGTTCGCGCAGTTGCGCCTCGGGGTTCAGCTGCGCCCACTGGTTGGCCGCCAGCGCCACTTGCGCCAGGTGTTCGCGGCGCGTGCCGTACTGGTGCATATGGCGCGCGGCCGCCAGCGCGTAGGACGACAACGGGCTTAGCGGGTCGTACGGCGTTTCGTAGGGCTGGGGGTCGAACTGCTTGCGGACCCGGCCGATTTCAGCCCGGCTCAGGGTGGATGTGCGCTGCGTGCTGCCGTAGCAGACCAGCACCGCGTTGCATTGGCCGGAGGCCAGCGCATGCAGGGCGGGCATCAGGTGCGCCACGAAACTGGAGCCGCCCAGCATGGTGCTGTCGATGAAAGTCGGGCGGATGCCCAGGTGTTCGATCACCGGCATGGCCCACATCGGCGCCGCGACGCTGGCCGTGCAGATGCCGTCGATGTCGCGCATCGTCAGGCCGGCGTCGGTCACGGCGCGCTGCGCCGCCTGCACCAGGATTTCCATTTCGGTATAGCCCGCGGCCTGTCCCAGGCCCGCGTGGCCCACGCCCGCCACGGCGACGGCGCCGCGCAAATCGTTCAGCGTCATGGCGCCTCCTTGTTGGGTACGAAGACCACGAGGCCGTGGCCGTCCTGCTGCGTCACGCGGGCGCGCACCGCCATGCCGATATGCACGTCGGCAGGGGCCACGCCTTCTACGCGGCTCATCAGCCTGACGCCTTCCTGCAGGTCGACCAGCGCCACGTTGTAGTCGCCGCCCGCCTCGGGTTTGCGCCGCACCACGGTGGAGGAATAGACGGTGCCGCGCCCGTCGGGCTCGGCCCAGGCCAGCTTGTCGGCGCCGCAATGCGGACAGATCATTCGGGGATAGAACACCGCGCGGTCGCAACCGGCGCAATGCTGGATAAGAAAGCGGCCCTGATCGAGCGCCTGGCGGTACTGCGCCTCGACGCCCTGCGACACGCCTTCCTTGTGATCGGAAACAGTCATGGTGCGATGGGATTCCAGTGGATGACGGCTGCTAGTGTCGGCACTGGCGCCGGGTTCGGCCATTCTTCATTGCTGAAGCAGGCCTTTTGCGCGCCTGTAGTGGGGCGGTGCCCTACATCCTGCGCGAAGCCGGCCTTCAGAAGAGGCAGATTGCCGGTGCGCCCGGGCCGTGGCTAGATACCGGGCAAAGGAGGTAGACCATGAACCTGACCTGGACGCCAGAAGAGCGCGAATTCCGCGACGAGGTGCGCACGTTCGCCGCCGCCAACCTGCCGGCGGATATCCGCGACAAGGTGTTGCGGCATCAGCGGCTGGATCGCGAGGACTACGTGCGCTGGCACAACATCCTGGCCGACCACGGCTGGGGCGCGCCCAACTGGCCCGTCGAGCACGGCGGCACCGGCTGGAACGCCTTGCAGCGCCTGATCTTCGAAGTGGAATGCTTCAAGGCAGGCGCCCCGCGCCTGCTGCCTTTCGGCCTGTCCATGATCGGACCGGTGCTGATGAAGTACGGCAGCGCCGAACAGCAGGCGCGCCTGTTGCCGCGCATGCCGCGCGTGGAGGACTGGTGGTGCCAGGGCTATTCCGAACCCGGCTCCGGGTCCGACCTGGCCTCGCTCAAGACCCGCGCCGTGCGGGATGGCGACGAGTATGTCGTCAACGGCCAGAAGACCTGGACTACGCTGGCGCAATATGCGGACTGGATGTTCTGCCTGGTGCGCACGGACCCCGACGCGCGCGCGCAGCGCGGCATATCGATGCTGTTGCTGGACATGCGCGCCCCGGGCGTGACCGTGCGCCCCATCCGTACGCTGGACGGCGGCCACGACGTGAACGAAGTCTGGCTGGAGAACGTGCGCGTGCCCGTCGCCAACCTGGTGGGCGAAGAGAACCAGGGCTGGACCTACGCCAAGTACCTGCTGGGCCACGAGCGCACCGGCATCGCCGGGCTGGGCCATTGCCACCGTGAACTGGGCATCCTGAAGCAGATGGCCGCGCGTACGCAGTCGCACGGCAAGCCGCTGCTGGCGGACAGCCGCATCCGCGACCGCATTTCGCGGATCGAAGTCGACATCATGGCGCTGGAGATGCTGCTGCTGCGCGTGGCCGCCAGCAACGACGGCACGCCGGGCCCCGAGGCCTCCGTGCTGAAGATCCGCGGGTCCGAGATCCAGCAGGACCTGGCCATGCTGCAGATGGAAGTGGCCGGGCCGGACGCCTGGCCCTACGACCCCGACTGGCTTGAGGCCGACAGCGATTTCCAGGGCCCAGGCCCCGAGATGGCCGCCGCGTCGGGCGCGGGCTACGCCGATATGCGCAAGACCTCCATCTATGGCGGCACGACCGAAGTGCAGAAGGGCATCATCGCCCGCCTGGTGCTGGGCCTGTAGGCCCGGCCACGCGCAATCCGACAGGAAGACACGCATGGATTTCATCTACACCGAAGAACAGCGCATGCTGGCCGACAGCCTGCGCCGCCTGGTCGACCAGGCATGGACCTACCCCCAGCGCCGCGCCCGCCAGGCGAGCGGCAAGCTGGACCCCAAGGCCTGGGGCGCGCTGGCCGAACTGGGCGTATTGGGCCTGACGATTTCACAGGACTTCGGCGGATTCGGCGAAGTGCCCGCCAGCCTGCTGCCGGTGCATGTGGAGCTGGGCCGCGGGCTGGTGTCCGAACCCGTCATCCCCAGCGCGGTCATGGGCGCGGCGCTGCTGGACGCCTGCGGTGACGCCGTGCGCGGCCGCTGGCTGCCCGCCATCGCATCGGGCGAGGCCATCGTCAGCGTGGCCTACCAGGAGCCCGGCCGCCGCTACGACACCGACCCGCAGGCGTGCCGTGCCGCCAAGACGGCGGAAGGCTGGCGCCTGGACGGCGCGAAGCATCTGGTGTGGCATGGCGCCGCAGCGTCGGCATGGCTCGTCAGCGCACAGGGCGCCGATGGGCAGACCCTGCTGCTGGCGGTGCCGTTCGATTCGGCCGGCGTGCGCGTCACCGACACCCCTACACTGGACGGCGCGCGATGCGCCCGGCTGGACCTGGACGCGGTGGGCTTGCCTGCCGACGCCCTGCTGGCCGAAGGGCCGGCGGCGGACGAGGCGCTGGCGCAGGCCTTGCAATGGGGCACGGCGGCGCTGTGCGCGCATGCCGCGGGCGCCATGGAGCGCTTGCTGGAGATCACGGTCGACTACCTGAAGACGCGCAAGCAGTTCGGGCAGCCGCTGGCGTCGTTCCAGGCCTTGCAGCACCGGCTGGCCGAAATGCTGGTGGCCAAGGAACTGGCCTTGTCGATGGCCTATGTGGCGGTCGCCGCCTTGACCGAGCCGGATGCCGCGCAGCGCCGCCGCATGATCGCCTCGGCCAAGCTGGAAGCCGCGCGCGCCGGGCGCCAGGTGGCGCAGATGGCGGTGCAACTGCACGGCGGCATGGGCATGACGGACGAACTGGACGTGGGCGACTATTTCAAGCGGCTGACGGCCGTGGACCAGCTGCTGGGCGACACGGCCGAGCAACTGGCCGTACTGGAGGAACTGGCATGAGCGCAGCGGCATCCTCTCCGCCGGCGGACGGCGAATATACCCAGATCCGATTCACGCTGGAGCAGGGCGTGGGCGTCATCACGCTCAACCGCCCCGACCGGCTCAACAGCTTCACCGAAGTCATGCACGCCGAGCTGGCGCGCGCGCTGGACGCCATGGAGGCCGATCCGGGCCTGCGCGGCCTGGTCATCACCGGGGCCGGCCGCGGTTTTTGCGCCGGCCAGGACCTCTCCGAGCGCAAGCCCGCCGACGACGGCTCGCGCCGCGACCTGAGCCAGATCCTTGAGAAATGCTACCGGCCGCTGATCACTCGCCTGCGCGCCTTGCCCGTGCCGGTGGTGTGCGTGATGAACGGCGTGGCGGCCGGTGCGGGCGCCAGCCTGGTGCTGGCGTGCGACGTGGTGTTCGCGGTGGAGTCCGCGCGCTTCATCCAGGCGTTCAGCAAGATCGGCCTGCTGCCCGACGCGGGCGGCACGTGGTTTCTGCCGCGGCTGGTGGGTTCGGCACGCGCCATGGGGGCGGCGCTGTTCGGCGAAGCAGTCAGCGCCCGGCAGGCGGAATCCTGGGGTTTGATCTGGCGCATGGTGCCGGACGATGCGCTGGCGGCCACGCTGTCGGACGTCACGGCGACCTTGGCGGCAGGGCCCACGCGGGCCTATGCGGCGACCAAGGCGGCGCTGCATGCGTCCAGCGGCAACACGCTGGCGCAGCAGTTCGACCTGGAATGCCGCTACCAGCGTGAACTGGGCTACACCGACGACTACCTGGAAGGCATGCGCGCGTTCGCTGAAAAGCGGCCGCCGGCGTTCACCGGCACGTGACCTCGCAGGCAGGCGACGCGGGCGTCAAGGCGCCCGTGGCACCTGGATCTGTTCGATGAGCTCGCGCGCGCAGCCGGGCAGGGCGTCGATGTCGCGCACCAGCAGCTTGCGTTCCCGGACCACCCACGGTTCGTCCAGCTCCACCACGCGCAGCTTGGTGTCGGCGCCGTAGCGGCGGGCGGCGGAATCGGGGATGACGCCGATGCCGACGCCGGCCTGCACCATGCGGCAGATCGAATCGAAGCTGTAGAGCTGGATGCGTTGCGGCAGGCGCTGGCCGCCGCGCTCCAGCTGGTCGCGCAGGAAGGCGACCAGCGTGGAACCTTCGTGCATGGTGATGAACGGATAGCGCACGGCGTCCACCAGCTTGACCTTTTCCTGGTCCTGCAAGGGATGGCCGTTGGGCACCACCAGCACCAGGCGGTCGGTGCTGAAGTGGATCGTCTGCAGTTCTGGCGCGTCCACCGGACCCGCCACGATGCCCAGGTCGGTCGTGCCGTCCAGCACGCCGCGCACGATGTCGCGCGTCAGGCGTTCTTGCAGGTCCACCGTGACCCCCGGATGGCCCGACAGGAACTGCGCCAGGATGTCCGGCATGAATTCGGTGACCGCCGTGGTGTTGGCGAAGATCCGGATATGGCCGGCGTCGCCGTCGGACTGCTCCTGGAAGTCATGTTTCAGGTGGTCTACCTGCCGCATGATGACGCGGGCGTGCTGCAGCAGCTTCTGGCCGGCGGGCGTGATTTCCACGCCGCGGCTGTCGCGGTACAGCAATCGGGTGTTGAGCTGGTTCTCCAGCGCTTTGATCCGCACGCTGACTGCGGCCAGGGACAAGTGCGCCCGTTTGGCCGCCTGGGTCAGGCTGGGGGATTCCGCGATGTGGATGAACAGGCGTAGGTCGGCAAGGTCGAAGTGCATGGGGCATATATTACGGCGCGCGGCGTCGGGGCTGGGCATGGGCGGTCGATTCAGGCGCCGCAAACCCCGCCTTGAGGAAAAACGAATTCACAACGGGGACGGCTTGCGGGCATGCTTGAGCTTGAGAAAACCCCACCAAAGGATATCGGCATGACTTCTACAGATCCGGCAGGCTGGATCGGCAGCGGCGAACGCAAGGCGGACGCGATGGACCCCGGCCATGCCGCGCGCATCGCGGCCACGCTGGGCGGCGCGGCGCCGGGCCAGGGCGACGCCCTGCCGCCCCTGTGGCAATGGGCGTTCTTCATCAGCACGGTGGGCATGGACGGATTGGGGACGGATGGGCACCCGTCGCGCGGCGGATTCCTGCCGCCGGCCCAGGACCGCAACCGCATGTGGGCGGGCGGCCGGGTGGAATTCCTCCAGCCGCTGAAGGTCGGCGTGCCGGCCGAGCGGGTGTCGACCGTCGCCGATGTCAAAGAGAAGACGGGCCGCACCGGCGCGCTGCTGTTCGTGACCGTGCGCCACGAATACCACCAGGCGGGCCAGATCGTCATCCAGGAAGAGCAGGACATCGTCTACCGCCAGCCGTCGCCGCCGAAGCTCGTGGGCAGCGAGCCCGCGCCCCAGGCGCAATGGCGCGACACCGTCGATCCGACCTCCGTGCTGCTGTTCCGCTATTCCGCGGTGACCTTCAACGGCCACCGCATCCATTACGACCACCCGTACGTGACCGGCACCGAAGGCTATCCCGGGCTGGTCGTGCATGGCCCGCTGATCGCTACCGAGATGGTGGCCGCCTTCTCCCGCGCCCATCCCAAGGCGCGTCTGACGCACCTGTCGTACCGCGGGCTGCGTCCGCTGATTTCGCCCGCGCCCTTCCACGTGGCCGGCCGCTTGACCGAGCCGGGCTTGGCCCAGCTTTGGGCCGAGCAGGACGGCACGCTGGCCCACCAAGCCGAACTGAGGTTTACCGAATGAGCACGCAGGCCACCCGCCCCTTGGACGGCATCACCGTCGTCAGCCTTGAACACGCCATCGCCGCGCCATTCTGCACCCGCCAGCTGGCGGACATGGGCGCGCGCGTCATCAAGATAGAACGCCCCGGCAGCGGCGACTTCGCCCGGGGCTACGACGAACGCGTGCGCGGCCTGTCCTCGCATTTCGTCTGGACCAACCGCTCCAAGGAAAGCCTGACGCTGGACCTGAAGCGCGACGAAGCCGGCGGCATCATGGACCGCCTGCTGGAATCGGCGGACGTGCTGGTGCAGAACCTGGCGCCCGGCGCGGCCGCGCGGCTGGGGCTGTCGTTCGACGCCCTGCACAAGAAATACCCGCGCCTGATCGTGTGCGACATCTCGGGCTATGGCGAAGGCGGCCCCTACCAGGACAAGAAGGCCTACGACCTGCTGATCCAGAGCGAAAGCGGATTCCTGTCGGTCACGGGCACCAAGGACGATCCCGTCAAGGCGGGGTGTTCGATCGCCGACATCGCCGCGGGCATGTACGCCTATTCCGCCATCCTGAACGCCCTGCTGCTGCGCCAGCGAACCGGGCTGGGCAGCCGGCTTGACGTGTCCATGCTGGAAAGCATGGTCGAGTGGATGGGCTTTCCGATGTATTACGCGTTCGAAGGCGCCGCACCGCCCGTGCGCGCCGGCGCCGCGCATGCCTCGATCTACCCCTACGGGCCGTTCCCGGTGGGCGACGGGTCCACCATCATGCTGGGCTTGCAGAACGAGCGCGAATGGCGCGTGTTCTGCGCCCAGGTGCTGCGCCAGGCCGACCTGGCCGAAGACCCGCGCTTTCTGTCGAATTCGCAGCGCACCGCCAACCGCGACGCCTTGCGCGACTTGATCGTGGCGGCGTTCTCCGACCTGTCCGTCGCGCAGGTCACGCAGCGTCTCGAGGACGCGCAGATCGCCAACGCCCGCGTGAACGACATGGCGGGCGTCTGGGCGCACCCCCAACTGCAGGCGCGCGCCCGCTGGAGCCAGGTGGACAGCCCCGCCGGCACGCTGCCGGCGCTGCTGCCGCCGGCCAGCAGCAACGCCTTTGCGCCGCGCATGGCCGCGGTGCCTTCGGTAGGCCAAAATACGGATGCGGTGCTAGCATCATTGGGATACGCGCCGGATCAGGTGGCGCAGTTCCATGCCTCGGAGGTCGTGTGACGCATCCCGTCGTTCGTAGCGCCCTGTTCGTGCCCGCTTCGCGCGCCGAGCGCATTCCCAAAGCGCTGGCCGCCGGCGCGGACGCCGTCATCGTCGACCTGGAAGACGCGGTCGAGCATCTGGCCAAGGCGTCCGCCCGCGAATCCCTGTGCGACTTCCTGGGGACGCATCGCCAGACACGCCTGTGGGTGCGCATCAACGACGCGTCCACGTCCTGGCACGACGACGACTTGAAAGCCTGCCGGGGCCAGCCCGGCGTGGCCGGCATCCTGCTGCCCAAGGCCGAAAACCTGGCGCAGGTGCGGCATGTGGCCCAGACGGGCCTGCCCGTCATCCCCATCATCGAAACCGCCCGCGGCCTGCTGAACGCGGCCGAGGTGGCGGCCACCCCGGGGGTGGCGCGGCTGGCCTTCGGCAGCCTGGACTACGGGCTGGACATGGGCCTCACGCCCGACACGCCCGGGGCGGAAACCGTGCTGGACCATGCGCGGGTGCAGGTGCTGCTGCATACCCGGTCGGCCGGGCTTGCGCCCGCTCTCGACGGCGTGTTCCCCGGCGTCCAGAATCAGGCGGGGCTGGCGCACGCGGCCGGCCGCGCCCAGCAAATGGGGTTCGGCGGCATGCTTTGCATCCATCCCACGCAGGTGCCGGTGATCCACGCGGCCTTCGTGCCCGCGCGAGAAGAACTGGACTGGGCGCGCCGTGTCGTCGCCGCGCACCGCGATACCGCGGCGGGCACCTTCATGCTGGACGGCAAGATGGTCGATGCGCCGGTCATCGCGCGCGCCCGGATCGTGCTGGCGCAAGCCGGAGAGCAGGGCGCATAGGCGGGGCAGATCGCCTATCCTCGGGGTCTCTTTCCTTCATCACAGGCTGCACCATGAGCGACGCGCTCTTCATCGGACACACTTACATCGACGTCACCGTGCTGGCCGACGAATGGCCCACGGGCGACGACAAGAGCGTGGCGCGGGACTACGCGGTGTCCTTCGGCGGCAACGCCGTCACGGCCGCGTTCGCATGCGCGCGCCTGGGATCGCCGCCCGACCTGATCTGCTCGCTGGCGCCCGACTGGCTGGGGCACATGTACACGGACATGGCTGCGGCGCACGGCGTGACGCTGCATGCGCGCCATGTGCGCCGCTCGTCGTTGTCCTTCATCATGCCCAACCACGGCAAGCGCGCCATTGTGCGCGCGCGCGACGTGGACTACCTGAACGAATTCCCCCGGCTGGACATCGGCGGCTATCGCGCGTTGCATCTGGACGGGCATCAGCCCGACGCCGCGCTGCACTACGCGCGGGCCTGCCGGCAGGCGGGCGTGCTGACGTCGCTGGACGGCGGCGGGGTGCGCGAGAACACCGACGAGCTATTGCGCCATATCGACGTCGCCGTCTGCGCGGAGCGCATGTGCGAACAGCTGGGCCTGACGCCGCATGGTCTGCTGGATCTGCTGAAGGCGCGGGGCTGCCGCATCGGCGCGGTCACGATGGGCGAGCGCGGCATGCTCTGGTACGACGAGACGGGTCGCGTCGACACGCTGCCGTCGCTGGACGTGCCGGGCAACCGCATCGTGGATACCTCGGGAGCGGGCGACGTGTTCCATGGCGCCTACGTGTGGTCCTACCTGAACCGCCCGGAGCAGCCCTGGGCCGAGCATTTCACGTTTGCGCGGGCGGCGTCCGCGCACAAGATCCAGCACCTGGGCAACGAAGCCGGGCTGCCGAAAGTCGAAGACGTGGAACGGGCGATGATGGCGTTCGCGGCCAAGGGCTGATAGCCGAACGCCAAGGGCTAAGCACTGAGGGCTGAACCACGGCGGCTGGCCGCGCTAGCCGGCGATCCGCTCGATGGGCTGATCGGGGATCGCGTCGATCCATTCGCCGATCGGCTTGCCCTGCACCGTCATGTCCGGCGCCAGGTCACGCAGCGGCAGCAATACGAAGGCGCGCAGGTGCATGCGGGGGTGCGGCAGGATCAGCCGTTCGTGATCCAGTTGCGTATCGCCATACGCCAGCAGGTCCAGGTCCAGCGTGCGCGGGGCGTTCTTGTAGGGGCGCAGGCGGCCGTGGCGGTTTTCCAGCGCTTGCAGCGCATCCAGCAAGGCCAGTGGCGGCAGGACAGTGTCCAGCGCCGCCACGGCGTTCACGAAATCAGGGCCGGTGGCATCCACCGGCGCGCTGCGGTAGAACGGCGATGCGGTCACCGCGGCGATGCCGTCGATGGCTTGCAGTTCGGCCAGCACGCGGCGCAAGGTGGCCGCGCTGTCGCCCAGGTTGGCGCCCAGGCCGATATAGGCGCGGACCATGGCGGGCGGCACGGTGTTATTCAGCGCTGGCGGGGCCGCGCGGCGCCGAGCGGCGCGGACGGCGGCGCTTGCGCGGGGACGTCGAGGCCGGCGGGGCGCCAAAGCCGCCACCACCACCGCCGTCGCCGGCTTCGCGCGGCAGGCGCGAGACTTCTTCGATCATGTCGGCGCGGGTGACGTCGTCGGCGTTGGCCAGGTCCATCCACCATTGCGCCAGCACGCTGTCGAACTCGCCGGCGGCGGCGCGCAGCTGCAGGAAGTCGCACGCGGCGCGGAAGCGCGGCTGTTCGATCATGCGGAAGATGGTCTTGCCCATGCGGCGTTCGAAACGCGGCTGCATGAACCAGATCTCGCGCATGTCGGACGAGAAGCGGCGCTGGATGGCCAGTTTCTCGGTCTGCTCGTCCAGCACGGAATCGGCGGCTTGCGACAACGCGGGGATGGTGTGTTCGCCTTGCGCGCGCAGCTGCTTCCAGCGCACGTCCACCTGCTGCCACAGCAGGGCGGCGAACAGGAAGCTGGGGCTGATGGTCTTGCCGGCGCGCACGCGGGCATCGGTGCGTTCCAGCGCCAGTTCGACGAAGTGTTCGCCGCCGGGCTGTTCCAATACCACGTCCAGCAACGGCAAGAGGCCGTTGTGCAGGCCGTCCGCGCGCAGCTGGCGCAGGCAGTCCATCGCGTGGCCGCAGGTCAGCAGCTTGAGCATTTCGTCGAACAGGCGCGAGGCCGGCACGTTTTCGATGAGCTCGGCCATGGTGCTGATGGGCTGGCGCGTGGCCGGGTCGATCGTGCCGTTGAGCTTGGCGGCGAAACGCACCGCGCGCAGCATGCGCACGGGGTCTTCGCGGTAGCGCTTGACCGGGTCGCCGATGATGCGAACCTGGCGCTTCTTCAAGTCGGCCACGCCATTGTGGTAGTCGATGACTTCCTCGTTGTGCGGGTCGTAGTACAGCGCGTTCATCGTGAAGTCGCGCCGCTTGGCATCTTCTTCCTGCGAACCGAACACGTTGTCGCGCAGGATGCGGCCGTGCTCGTCGGTCTCCTGGTCTTCCGAGGCGGGGGCGCGGAAGGTGGAGGTTTCGATGATCTCCTGACCGAACACCACGTGCACCAGCTGGAAGCGGCGGCCGATGATGCGGGCGCGGCGGAACAGCGGGCGGATCTGTTCGGGCGTGGCGTTGGTGGCCACGTCGAAGTCCTTGGGCTCCAGGCCCACGATCAGGTCGCGCACGGCGCCGCCGACGATATAGGCTTCGTAGCCGTGCTGGCGCAGGACTTCGCAGACCTTGATGGCATGGCGCGAAACGTTACGGCGGTCGATGCCGTGCTTGTCGCGCTCGATGCGCAACGGCCCCCGGGGTGCCGGCGCGAACAAGCGGCCGACGAATTTTTTTATGGTTTCAGTGATCATTTAGGACTTCGAATCTTCCATGTGGTCGAACAAGTCGATCACTTGCCAGCCGCGTTCCTGGGCGATATTGCGCAGGGTCGGGCTGGGGTTGGCGGCGATCGGACGGGTCACCTTTTCGAGCAGTGGTACATCATTGACCGAATCGCTATAGAAAAACGATTCGGGGAAATCCGCAAGCCCCAGGCCCATATTGGCCAGCCAATCGTTCACGCGCACCACTTTGCCTTCCTTGAAACTGGGCGTGCCCAGGATCCGGCCGGTGTAGCGGCCGCGCAGGTATTCGGCATCGGTGGCCACCAGGTGCGGCACGCCAAAGGCGCGCGCGATGGGGGCGGTGACGAAGCTGTTGGTGGCGGTGACGATGGCGCACAGGTCGCCGGCGTCCAGGTGGGATTGCACCAGTTCGCGGGCATCGGCGGTGATGGACGGGCGGATGACTTCGCGCATGAATTCCTCATGCCAGTCCGCCAGGTCGTAAGGCGAATGCGCCGCCAGCAGGCCGAGCATGAACTCGGCGGCCTGCTCGGCGGTGAGTTCGCCTCGGTTGTAGCGGTCCATCAGGTCGTCGTTCTGGCGGCGGGCGATGTCGGGGTCCCCCGCGCGGCCCGTGCGTGCCAGATAGTCGGCCCACTGGTAGTCGCTATCCAGCGGCAGCAGGGTGTGATCCAGGTCGAACAGGGCGAGACGTCGGGTGGTCATGTGCGTTGCGAATCAGGGTCTGCGAGCATGGCCCGCAGCAGGGGCAGGGTGATGGGGCGGCCGGTGGCCAGGGAATAGCGGTCCAGCGCGTCGAGCAGCGCGGCCAGTTTGCGAATGTCGCGTTCGTGGTGGATCAACATCCAGTTGATGATGTCGGGCGCCAGATGCATGCCGCGCTCGGCGGCCTGGGCGGACAGCGCGGCCAGCTTGTCGGCGTCCGACAGCGGGTCCAGGCGGAACACCAGGTCCCAGCCCAGGCGGGTGCGGAGGTCTTCGCGCAGCGGCATCGACAGCGGGGCGCGGTCGCCGGCCAGGGCCAGTGCAAACGCGCGGCCCGTGGCGGCGGATTCGCGCCAGCGGTTGTACAGCGCAAACAGGGCGGCCTGGCGGCTGTCGTCCATGCGGTGCACGTCGTCCACCGCCACGAACTTGGGCATGGGCGACTTGGAATCGGCTTCGGCCAGGCGGCGCAGCATCATCTCGCCTTTGGCGGGATCGACGAAGACGGCGTCGGGGCGTGCGGTCAGCGCGCGCAGCAGATGGGTGCGGCCGCAGCCCGCGGCGCCCCAGATATACAGGGCACGGCCCGGATCGAGCGCGCGCACGGCTGCCAGCGCTTCCCCGTTGGGGCCGGCGATATAGTTGTTCAGCGATGGCGCTGGCGCGGGAAGAACGTCGAGCAGCAGCTGGCGGTTCATGAGAGTTATCGATCAGGCTTGCAGCGTCGCGAGGACATGCCGGTGTTGCCGGAAAAGCCAAAAAACGGTGATACAACGGGCCGGCGCAAGATTAACCCGCCAGAAACTGGCAAAATCCATACCGGCCAACCCAACACTTTAAACCACCTGGGTGGATGGTGTCGCGCCGAAGCGCTTTGTCTGGCTTGGGTTTGCGCCATTTTTGCCCGTCAGCCGGCCCGGCCGGCTTCCGCCGCAATCGCCGAGCCCGGCCGGCGTGAACCCTGCTCAGGCCCGCAACAACGTAAAATGCAGGGCATTCGACCAAATTCCCAGCAATTGTTACATACCCCACGGCATTTCTCATGACGAATCAACCTAAAGCCCCCTTGACCTACCGCGATGCCGGTGTCGACATCGACGCGGGCGACGCCCTGGTCGACCGTATCAAACCCCTCGCCGCGCGCACCATGCGCCCCGGGGTGCTGGCCGGTATCGGCGGCTTTGGCGCGCTGTTTGAAGTGCCGAAGAAGTACAACGAGCCCGTGCTGGTGTCGGGCACCGACGGCGTGGGCACCAAGCTGCGCCTGGCGTTCGAGTGGAACCGCCACGACACGGTCGGCATCGACCTCGTCGCCATGAGCGTCAACGATATCCTGGTCCAGGGCGCCGAGCCCCTGTTCTTCCTGGACTATTTCGCCTGCGGCAAGCTTTCGGTGGACACGGCGGCGTCGGTGGTGGGCGGCATTGCCAAGGGCTGCGAATTGTCGGGTTGCGCGTTGATCGGCGGCGAAACCGCTGAAATGCCGGGCATGTACCCGGACGGCGAATACGACCTGGCCGGTTTCGCGGTGGGCGCGGTGGAAAAGTCCGCGATCATCGACGGCAAGTCCATCAAGCCGGGCGACGTGGTGCTGGGCCTGGCGTCCAGCGGCGCGCATTCCAACGGCTATTCGCTGGTGCGCAAGATCCTGGAACGCGCCAACGCCAAGCCCACCGACGACTTCCACGGCCAGCCGCTGGTCGACGTCGTGATGGCGCCCACGCGCATCTACGTCAAGCAAGTGCTGGCCGCATTGGCCAAGCACGGCACCCGCATCAAGGGCCTGGCCCACATCACCGGCGGCGGCCTGCTGGACAACGTGCCGCGCATCCTGCAGCCCGGCCTGTCGGCCAAGCTGCACCGCGACGGCTGGGAAATGCCCAAGCTGTTCCAGTGGCTGCAAGAGCAAGGCGGCGTGGAAGACACCGAAATGCACCGCGTCTTCAACTGCGGCATCGGCATGGTGCTGGTGGTGGACGCGGCTCAGGCCGACGCCATCGCCGCGACGCTGCGTGAACAAGGCGAAACCGTCAACAAGATCGGCGAAATCGTCGAGCAGACGGAAGGCATGGCGCAGACCTTCGTGGTGTAAGCGCCCGTAGTCAAAAGAAAACCCGCCATCGGCGGGTTTTTTTCGGCCGTTCCCGTTGTGGCGGGACGGCTAGGGCTTTCCGGCCAAGGCCATCGCCACGGCGTCGATCGTCTGCGGGACGGCGTCCGCGGTCAGGCAATCCACGATGACGCGCTCGGGCTGGGCCCGCAGCCACGTGATCTGGCGCTTGGCCAGCTGGCGCGTGGCCGCGATGCCTTGTTCGCGGGCGGTATCCAGGTCGATCTCGCCGTCCAGATGCGCCCACATCTGCCGGTAGCCCACGCAACGCACGGAAGGCAGGCCAGGATGCAGGTCGGGCCGGGCGCGCAAGCCACGGACCTCGTCCAGCAGCCCGCGGGCCAGCATCGCGTCAAAGCGCTGTTCGATGCGCGCATGCAAGGCGGCGCGGTCGGAGGGCTCCAGGCTGATGGTCAGGTACTGGTTGGCGTCGTCGTCGGGCTTGCGCTGCCCGCGCTGCAGCAGCGCCGACATGGGCTGGCCCGTCAACTGGCAGATTTCCAGCGCGCGCTGAATGCGCTGGCTGTCGTTGGGCGCCAGGCGGGCGGCCGTGATGGGGTCCAGCACCGCAAGCTCCGCATGCAGCGCGGCCCAGCCCTGCCGGGCCGCGCGGGCTTCGAGCTCGGCGCGCAGGGCGGGATCGGCCTGGGGCAGGTCGTCCAGGCCGTCGCGCAGGGCCTTGTAATACATCATGGTGCCGCCGGCCAGCAGCGGGATGCGGCCGCGCGCCCGGATCTCGCCGATCAGGCGCAGCGCGTCGGCGCGGAATTCGGCGGCCGAGTACGACTGCGCCGGGTCCAGGATGTCCAGCAGGTGCTGCGGCACGCGGGCCTGTTCTTCGGGCGACGGCTTGGCCGTGCCGATGTCCAGGCCGCGGTAGATCGTGGCCGAATCGACGTTGACGATTTCCATCGGCCAGCGCTCGGCCAGCGCCAGCGTGGAGGCGCTCTTGCCGGCCGCGGTGGGGCCGGCCAGGCAGATCACCAGCGGCGTATCGGGGGAGGAGGAAGACGGCAAACTTATTGTCCGCGCAAAAAGAGCTTGTCCAGGTCCGACACCGACCACTGCACCCAGGTCGGGCGGCCGTGGTTGCATTGATCGGCCCTTTCGGTCGATTCCATCTGGCGCAGCAGGCCGTTCATCTCTTCGATGGTCAGCTTGCGGTTGGCGCGCACGGAGCCGTGGCAGGCCATGGTGGACAGCAGTTCGTTGCGTTGCTCCGTCAGCAGGCGCGACACGCCCACGGCGCCCAGGTCGCGCAGCACGGCGCGGGCCAGGGTCTCGATGTCGCCACGCGCCAGGATGGCCGGCACGGAGCGCACGGCGATCGACGTGGGGCCCGACGGGCGCATCTCGAAGCCCAGGTCGGCCAGTTGGGTCTCGAATTCCTCGACGATGGCCACGTCCTTCTCCTGGGCGTGGAACACCACCGGCACCAGCAGGTCCTGGCGGGGCAGGCTGCGCGCGTCCAGCGCCTGTTTCAGCTGTTCGTACACGACGCGTTCATGGGCGGCGTGCATGTCCACCAGCACCATGCCGCGGCGGTTCTGCGCCAGGATGTAGATGCCGTGCAACTGCGCAAGCGCCATGCCCAGCGGATGCTCTTCGCCGGCCGGCATGCCGGCTACGGGGCTGGGCTCGCGCACGGGCGTGACCTTGGCGGCCGTGTCGTCGGTCAGCGGGCGATACAGCGATTGCCAGTCGGCCGCCGGAATGCCGGCGGGTTCGGCGTGCAGGCGGAACGGCACCTGGGTATGCGCGCGCTGCGGGGCCGGCGACGGGCGCAGGCCATAGGTCGCGTTGCTGCCGGCATTGCCGCCGGAATAGCCTGGCCGGGGCGTCTCCGCCTGGCGTGCGGGGACGGCGGCGGGCGCGTCGTGCGCGTTGCCCGTGGACGGGGCGGCGGCGGAGGAAGCGGGGGGCGCGGCGGCCTGCGCGACGGTCTCGAAACCGCCGTCGTCCGTGTCGCCTTGCGCGGCGGGCGCGACTGCCGACGATCCACCCGTCTGCGCCAAGGTCTGGCCGACCGCGTGCGACACGAAGCGGTGCACGGCGCCGCTGTCGCGGAACCGGACTTCGTGTTTGGCCGGGTGCACGTTCACGTCCACGGCGGCGGGGTCGATGTCCAGGAACAGCACGTAGGCCGGCTGGCGGTCGCCATGCAGCACATCCGCGTAGGCGGCGCGCAGCGCATGGCTGACGGTGCGGTCGCGCACATAGCGGCCGTTTACGTACAGGTACTGGCGGTCGGCGCGGGCGCGCGCGGCCGTCGGGCGGGTGATCATGCCGGCCAGGCTGACCGTGCCGACCGCGTGCGACAGCAGCAGGCCGTGCTCGGCGAATTCGGCGCCCAGCACGTCGCGGATGCGCTGCGGCGGCTCGGCCGGCAGCCATTGGCGTTGTGCGCGGTCGTGGTGGAACAGGCGGAACGCGATCTGCGGGTGCGCCAGCGCGATGCGTTCCATCGCGTCGACGCAGTGGCCGAATTCCGTGGCCTCGGAGCGCAGGAACTTGCGCCGGGCCGGCACCGCGTCGAACAGCTGGCGCACGTCCACGGTGGTGCCCGGCGGGCCCGAGGCGGGGCTGACCTGCATGCTGCCGGCGTCAATCTGCCAGGCGTGCTCACCGTCGCGGGTGCGGGAAATGATCGTGACCTGGGCCACCGAGGCGATCGAGGCCAGCGCTTCACCGCGGAATCCCATCGATGCCACGGATTCCAGTTCGTTCAGCGACCGGATCTTGCTGGTGGCGTGGCGCGCCAGGGCCAGCGGCAATTCGTCGGGGGGAATGCCGCCGCCGTCGTCCGTGACGGCGATTCGGCGGATGCCGCCGCCTTCCAGGCGCACTTCGATGGCGCGGCCGCCCGCGTCGATCGCGTTCTCAAGGATTTCCTTGAGGACGGAGGCGGGGCGCTCGATCACCTCGCCGGCGGCGATCTGGCTGATGAGCAGGTCGGGAAGCGCAAGGATGGAACGGCGTTCAGTCATTAGGCTAAAGGTCTGGTGAGGCTGTGTGGATGATTTTAGCGCCATGGCCTGGTCGGCTATAGTCGCTGGGGTCTAACCCTCTTATGACTTCCGGGCTGCTGAATGCTTGAATTCTTCAATATGGTGCTCCACATCGACAAGACGCTGGGCGTCTGGGTCGCGCAATACGGCGTGTGGGTGTACCTGGTGCTGTTCTTGATCGTCTTCGCGGAGACGGGGCTGGTCGTCCTGCCTTTCCTGCCCGGCGATTCGCTGTTGTTCATCGCCGGCGCGTTCGGCGCCACCGGGCATATCGATCCGGTCATGATGGCGGTGCTGCTGATCGTCGCGGCGATTTCCGGCAATACGCTGAACTACATGATAGGCCGCTACATCGGGCCGCGCGTGTTTTCGATGAACCTGCGCTTCCTGGACCGGGGCGCGCTGATGCGCACGCACGCGTTCTATGAAAAGCACGGGGGCAAGACCATCGTCATGTCGCGCTTCATCCCCGTCGTGCGGACCTTCGCGCCCTTCGTGGCCGGCGTGGCCGACATGTCGATGTCGCGCTTCCAGCTGTTCAACGTCCTGGGCGCGCTGCTGTGGGTCATCAGCCTGGTCGCAGCCGGCTATTTCTTCGGCAACATCCCGCTGGTGCGCGAACACCTGAACACCATCGTGCTGCTGGGCCTGGCCGCGGCGATCGTGCCCGTGATAGGCGCGGGCGTGTTCAAACTGATCAAGTCGCGCCGCGCCTGAGCGCATAGGCGCGCGGGCAAGAAAAAGGGGCGATGCGCGGGTACGCGCATCGCCCCTTTTTTACGCCGGCGCTCAGCTGACGTCGAGCCGCGCCAGCGGCGGGTTGGCGGTGAAGTAGCGCTGGATGCCGGTCATCATGGCTTGCGCCAGCTTGTCCTGGTGCGCGTTGCTGCGCAGCAGGGCCTCTTCCTGGGGATTGCTGATGAACGCGGTCTCGACCAGCACGGACGGGATGTCCGGCGCCTTCAGCACCGCGAAGCCGGCCTGTTCGACGCTGTTCTTGTGCAGGCGGTTGATCTTCTTGATTTCGTCCAGGAAGGCGTTGCCGACCTTCAGCGAATCATTGATCTGCGCGGTGGTGGACAGGTCCAGCAGCACCTTGGCTACCTGGCGGTCGTGGCTGCCCAGGTTGACGCCGCCGATCAGGTCGGCCGCGTTTTCCTTGTCGGCCATCCAGCGCGCCTGCGCGCTGGTGGCGCCGCGCTGCGACAGCGCGAACACCGACGAGCCGTTGGCCGACGGCTTGACCCAGGCGTCCGCGTGGATCGAGATGAACAGGTCCGCGTGGACGCGGCGCGCCTTCTGCACGCGCACATGCAGCGGCACGAAGTAGTCGTCGTCGCGCGTCAGGTAGGCGCGCATGTAGGGCTGGCTGTCGATCAGCGCTTTCAGGCGCCGGGCGATGCGCAGCACCACGTCTTTTTCGCGCAGTCCGCTGCTGCCGATGGCGCCCGGGTCTTCGCCGCCGTGGCCAGGATCCAGCGCGATGGTGACCATGCGCTGTTTGCCGCGGCCGGCGGTGGCGGGGGGCGACTTGGGCGCCGTGGGCAGCGGCGGGGCCGGCTGCTGGCCTTTCACGCGGGGCGGTTCGGGCGGATCGGCGCGGGTGGCCGGATTGCGCTGGATGTCTTCCAGGATGCGCGCCAGCGGATCATCCGCGTCGGCGCCGCTTTTGTTCAGGATCGCCACCAGCGGGTCCTGGGCGACCTTCGGGTACAAGTCCAGCACCAGGCGGTATTGGTAGTCCGCCACGGGTTTCAGCGTGAACACCTGGGGCGCCACGGGCTGCTTCAGGTCGAACACCAGCCGCACGACGTTCGGGCGGTTCTGCGCCACGCGCAGGCTCTGGATGTAGGGGTCGTCGGGCCGGACCTTGGAAACCAGGTCGTTCAGGGCCGCGCTGATGGTCAGTCCCTCAATATCCACCACCAGGCGGTGGGGGTTTTCAAGCGTGAACTGTTCGGCCTTGAGCTCGCTGTCGAGCTCAAGCGTGACCCGGGTGTATTCGTCGGCCGGCCAGGTACGGACGGCCAGGATCGTCGCAGCGTGCGCCAGGCGCGGCAGCACCGGCAGGACGAGCAGCGTGGCAGCGACGCTGATCAGGCGGCGCCGGGTGGCGCCTGCCGAGGGAAGGGCGCCGTCTTGGGCGGGGGGACAATCGCGTTCAACCATGTTTGTCCTCGAGCGGTGTTCGCGGTCAGGGTGGCGTCGCGTCCCTCGCCGGCATAAGCGAGGGAAATCAGCAGGTCGGGCGGGGGCAAAAGACCCTCCGCCCGCTCCGGCCATTCGATCAAAACGACCGCATCGTCACGCAGTAAATCCCGGAATCCTGCGTCCAACCATTCGCGCGAATCACTAAATCTATAAAAATCAAGATGATAGAAGTATAAGTTAGAAACTTTATAGGATTCAAGCAGCGCGTAGCTAGGACTTTTGATTCGGCCTGTGATGCCGCATTCCCGCAACAATGCCCTGGTGAAGGCCGTTTTTCCTGCCCCGAGGTCTCCTTGAAGGTGGATGCAAGCGCCTGCCGGGCCGGTTTTGCCCCCGGAAACCAAGGGGGCGAGCTGCCGCGCCAGCGATTCCGTGGCGGCTTCGTCGGGCAGGTGCAAGGTCAGGCTGCAAAGAGGGGCGGACATGGCGCTGGGCGAGTGGTAAAAAACGGTGGAGGGAACACGGATTTCAGCAATTATAGGAATGCGGGTTTCTGCTAACCTATTAAGTGATTGCTATTCTCAATATGTTGCGCCTGGCGGGTGCCGCCGGGCGCGACTGACGCCGCCACGGAGTTGTAAGCGCCATGAAGACCCGCATCGAAAAAGACACGTTTGGGCCCATCGAAGTCCCCGAGGATCACCTCTGGGGCGCCCAAACGCAACGTTCGCTGCATTTTTTCGCGATTTCCACCGAGAAGATGCCTGTTCCCCTGGTCAATGCGATGGCGCGATTGAAGCGCGCGGCCGCCAAGGTCAACGCCGAACTGGGTGAGCTGGATCCGAAGATCGCCGACGGCATCATGCGCGCCGCCGACGAAGTCATCGCCGGCAAATGGCCCAACGAATTCCCGCTGTCCGTCTGGCAGACCGGGTCGGGCACGCAAAGCAACATGAACATGAACGAGGTGCTGGCCAACCGCGCCTCGGAGCTGCTGGGCGGCGTGCGCGGCGAAGCGCGCAAGGTGCACCCGAACGACCACGTCAACCGCGGCCAATCGTCCAACGACACGTTCCCGACCGCCATGCACGTGGCTGCCGCCGTCGAGGTCGAGCACCACCTGCTGCCGTCGCTGAAGGCGCTGCGTGCGACCCTCGCGGCCAAGAGCGCCGAGTTCTACGACATCGTGAAGATCGGCCGCACCCACTTGCAGGACGCGACGCCGCTGACGCTGGGCCAGGAACTCTCGGGCTACGTCGCGCAGCTGGACCTGGCCGAACAGCAGATCCGCGCCACGCTTGCCGGCCTGCACCAGTTGGCCATCGGCGGCACCGCGGTCGGCACCGGCCTGAACGCGCACCCGCAGTTCAGCGTCAAGGTATCCGCCGACCTGGCGCATGCCACCGGCACGGCCTTCGTGTCGGCCCCCAACAAGTTCCAGGCCTTGGCGTCCCACGAAGCGCTGCTGTTCGCGCACGGCGCCTTGAAGGCGCTGGCCGCCGGCCTGATGAAGATCGCCAACGACGTGCGCTGGCTGTCCAGCGGCCCGCGTTCGGGCCTGGGCGAGATCAGCATCCCTGAGAACGAACCGGGCAGCTCGATCATGCCGGGCAAGGTCAACCCGACGCAGTGCGAAGCCATCACGATGCTGGCCGCGCAAGTGCTGGGCAACGACGTGGCCATCAACATCGGCGGGGCCAGCGGAAACTTCGAACTGAACGTGTTCAAGCCGCTGGTGATCCACAATTTCCTGCAATCCGTGCGCCTGCTGACCGACGGCATGGCCAGCTTCAATGCGCATTGCGCAGCCGGCATCGAACCCAATCACGAGCGCATCGCGGAACTCGTTGACCGTTCGCTGATGCTGGTGACGGCGCTGAATCCGCACATCGGCTATGACAAGGCCGCGCAGATCGCCAAGAAGGCGCATAAGGAAGGGCTGTCGCTGAAGGAATCGGCGCTGGCGCTGGGCTATGTGACCGAGGCGCAGTTCGCCGAATGGGTGGTGCCGGGCGCCATGACCAACGCGCACAAGCCGTCGTAAGCGGCCGCGCCGAAATGAAAATGGCCGCCCGATGGGCGGCCATTTTTTATCGGCGCGGAAGGTCGCCGGATCAGGCGTGTCCGGAAAGCAGCAGCCACATCGGGATCGTGGCGGCCGAGAACAGCGTGCCCAGCGAGATCAGCACCGCCACCATGCGGCCGTCGCCGCCCATGCGCATCGCCAGTACGTAGGCGGCGGACGCGGTGGGCAGGGCGGCGAACAGCAGCAGCATCCGCGCTTCCAGCGGCGCCAGGCCCAGCAGGTGCGCCACCAGCAGCGCCACGGCGGGCAGCGCTACGAGCTTGACGCCCAGCATCCACGCGATCAGCGCGCCATAGCCCTTGCCGCCTTCCCAGGCCAGGCTGGCGCCCACGCAGAGGATGCCCAGCGCGATGGCGGCTGCGCCCAGCCGCGCCAGCACCGTATCGACCGGGCCGGGCAGGTGCAGCCCCGCCAGGTTGCAGGCCAGGCCCAGCAGCGTGGACACGACCAGCGGATTGCGCGCCAGCTCGCGCAGCAGGTTGCCGCCGTTGTGGCGCGCCAGCCCGTAGACCGCCGCGACGTTGGCCATGGGCACGGCAAAGCCGATGATCAGCGCCATCACCGTCTGGCCCTGCGACCCCGCCAGGCTGGCCGACAGCGCCAGGCCGATATACGTGTTGAAGCGGTAGCCGCACTGCGCGGACGAGGCCAGCCCCAGCGACGAGGGCCGCAGCACCAGGCCCGCCAGCCAGGCCAGCGCCACGCCGGCCGCCACGACCGCCGCGGTGGCCTGCAGCAGCAGGGCTGCGTTGCCCGCCGTGATGGGGGTGCGCAAGATGGATTGGAACAGCAGGGCGGGGAACAGCACGAAGTAGACGAGGCGTTCGGTGCCCGCGAAGAACTCGCGTGAAAAACCCAGTTTGTGACGTAGCGCCCAACCTAGCGCGACCAGCAAAAAATCAGGGAAAACCAGAAGGGCGACCGACATGGACAAGGGCGTTTTTTCAGGGCGTAGGCCGGGGATCGGCACGCTATGCGTGTGTAAGCATTTGCTGCTATTCTCCGTCATTCTGGCGGGCGCGTGTGCCACAAGCAATCCATAAAAGCAGCGCGGCGAAACACGCAGCACACGAGCAATGCGCCCCCACCGTTAACTGCTGGTCCGCCTACAGGCGGACACATCACACAACGGTCCGTTCACATACGGGCTCGCAATCTTGGAGGAAACACACCTATGAATAAAGTTCGCTCCCTGGCCGTGGCTATCGCCTTGGCAACCGGCGCCGCCGGCACGCTTGGCGTTTCTGTCGCGCACGCCGCCGACAAGTACCCCAGCAAGCCGATCCGCGTGATCGTCCCGTTCGCACCGGGCGGCTCGACCGACATCATCGCGCGTCTGGTGACGCAGCGCATGAGCCAGGAACTCGGCCAGCCGATGGTTGTGGAAAACAAGGGCGGCGCAGGCGGCGCCATCGGCGCGTCGGAAGCCGCGCGCGCGGATGCCGACGGCTACACGCTGTCCATCGCCACCGTCTCGACGATGGCCGTGAACCCGGCATGCCGCCCGAAGGACCTGCCGTACGATCCGATCAAGGACTTCCAGCCGGTCACCAACTTCGCCAACACGGCCAACGTGGTCGCGGTGAATCCGAAGTTCCCGGCCAAGGACTTCAAGGGCTTCGTCGAAGAGCTGAAGAAGAATCCGGGCAAGTACTCCTACGGCAGCTCGGGCACGTGCGGCGTGCTGCACTTGATGGGCGAATCGTTCAAGATGGCCACGGGCACCGACATCGTGCACGTGCCGTACAAGGGTTCGGGCCCGGCCGTGGCGGATGCCGTCGGCGGCCAGATCGAAATCCTGTTCGACAACCTGCCGTCGTCGATGCCGCAGATCCAGGCGGGCAAGCTGCGCGCCATGGCCATCGCGTGGCCCGATGAAATCGCTGCCGTCAAGGGCGTGCCGACGTTCAAGCAAGCCGGTTTCCCGGTGCTGAACCAGCCGGTCTGGTACGGCCTGCTGGCGCCCAAGGGCACGCCGATGGAAGTCGTGAACAAGCTGCGTGACGCCGCCGTCGTGGCCCTGAAGGACCCGAAGGTCATCAAGGCGCTGGACGATCAAGGCTCGGCGCCGTCGGGCAACACGCCGGAAGAGTTCGCGAAAGAAATCAAAGAGCAGTTCGACTGGGCTCAAGACGTCGTGAAGAAGCAGAACATCAAGCTGGACTGATGCGGCGCGGGGCGGCCCTGGGCCGGCCCCGGTCTGCACGGCAAAACGGACGTCTTCGGACGTCCGTTTTTTTTGGCGCGGCGCCCCTGCCTGTCAGGCGGACGCGTCCAGCGTGGCGATGCGTTCGGCGCAGGCGGCGCGCAAGCGTTCGATCAGGTCGCGGTGCAGGGACGACAAGGGGTCCTGGTTGCGCACCATGATGCTGATCGGCACGCGCAGCGCGGGTTCAAGGCGGCGCAGGTGCATGCCGGGCCGCAGCATCGCCTGCGCGGTGATGGCGTCGACGATGGCGTCGCCGCAACCCGCGTCCACCAGCGCGCAGGCCACGTAATGCGTCTGCACCTGGATGGCGACTTGCGGGTCCAGGCCCTGCGCGTCCAGCGCCATCTGCAGCAGCGCGCCCGAAGCGTCGCTGGCGTCCAGCACGATCAGCGTGCCGCCCGCCGGGGTTGCCAGTTCCGGCAACCGGATCGGGCCGGAGGCAGGCGTGCGGCTCAGGTGCACCAGTTCGGTATGGCCCAGCCCCATGCGCGTCAGGCCGGGATAGTCGTTGGTGTCGAAGGTGACGGCAAGGTCCAGTTCGCGTGTCAGCAGGCCTTGCACGAGTTCGGCGCTGTGATGGGTATGGATGTCGAAGGTGATGCCGGGTTGCGCGTCGCGGCTGCCGCGCACCACCGCCGGCAGCAGCCCCAGGCCCAGCGCGGGCGCGCAACCCAGGCGCAAGTGGCCGTGGGGCCGGTCGCGCAGGCTGGCGGCCAGCCGGCGCACGCTGTTCAAGTCCTGATTCAAGCGCGCAACTTCGGGCGTCAGGATATCGGCCTCGCGCGTGGCGACCAGCCGGCCCTTGACGCGCTCGAACAGCTTGAAGCCCAGTTGGGCCTCGGCGTGCGCCAGCAGCTTGCTGGCGGCGGGTTGCGAGATATGCAGCGTGGCGGCGGCTTCGGTCAGGGAACCGGTACGGCGGATCGCTTCGAAAATCTCGATGTGGCGCAGGCGCATGGCACGATGGGGATAAGGCTCCGGAACCGCGATTCTAAGTCGGAAGGCGCCAGCCGGGCATCCCGGTCGGCCGGCGCGACAGCGGCGGGTGCCTTGACTATGATGGACGCCTGCCGGCACGCCGGCGCTATTCCGGAGCCAGATCATGCGCGCTTGCCGCCACGCCGCCGCCGTCCTGCTAGCCGCCGCCATGACGGCGGCTTTGTCCGGCATGCCCGCCGCCTGGGCCCGCGCGCCGCAGGCGGTCGAAGACCGGAATCCCGAAGCCGCCAGCGGTACGCAGGCGCGCGAACTGGTGCGCGCGCCGCACTACATGATGGTCTCGGCCAATCCGCTGGCGACGCAGGCCGGCCAGGAGATGCTGCGCCGGGGCGGCAGCGTGGTCGACGCCGCCATCGCCACGCAGCTGGTGCTGAACCTGGTGGAGCCGCAATCCTCCGGCATCGGCGGCGGCGCGTTCATGGTGCTGTATTCGGCCAAGGCGGGCCGCATCCAGACGTTCGACAGCCGCGAGACGGCGCCCGCGGCTGCGCGGCCGGACCGCTTCCTGGATGCTCAGGGCAAGCCGCTGCCGTTCGCGCAGGCCGTCAACAACGGCATGTCGGTGGGCGTGCCGGGTCTGTTGCGCGGCCTGGAGCTGGCGCACAAGAACGCGGGCGTGCTGCCGTGGGCCGACCTGTTTCAGCCCGCGATTCGGCTGGCCGAAACGGGGTTCGCCGTATCGCCGCGCTTGCACGCGCTGCTGGCCGGCAACAAGGCCCTGCCCAAGCAGGCGGCCGCCGCCGCCTATTTCTACGCGCCCGACGGCTCGCCCTGGCCGGTGGGCCATGTGCTGAAGAACCCCGAGTTCGCCGGCACGCTGCGCGCGGTGGCCCGGCAGGGCGCCGACGCGTTCTACCAGGGCGATATCGCCCGCGACATCGTAGCCGCCGTGCACGGGCACGCCACGCCCGGTGATCTGAGCCTGGCGGACCTGGCCAACTACCGCGCCAAGACGCGCGACCCGGTGTGCGGCGCGTATCGCGGCTATCAGCTGTGCGGCATGGCGCCGCCCAGCAGCGGCCCCATCGCCGTGTTCCAGATGCTGGGCGAACTTGAGCAATTCCCGATGTCGCGCTTCGCGCCGGGCTCGGTGGAGTCCGTGCATTATTTCTCCGAGGCCGGCCGCCTGGCATTCGCCGACCGCGACTTCTATGTGGCGGATCCGGACTTCGTGCACGTGCCGGTGCGCGCCATGCTGGACCCCGCCTATCTGCGCGCGCGCGGCGCGTTGATCCAGCCGGACCGCAGCATGAAGGTGGCGCTCCCGGGAGACCCGGAAGGGAAGTTGTTGTCGCTGGGCCGGGACAACGCGCTGGAACTGCCGTCCACCAGCCATCTGGTGGCGGTGGACGCCCAAGGCAATGCGCTGTCCATGACGACCACGATCGAAAGCGAGTTCGGCAGCAAGATCTTCGTGCGCGGCTTCTTGCTGAACAACGAGATGACGGACTTCTCGTCGTCGTTCAAAGACCCCGAAGGCCGCCTGGTCGCCAACCGCATCGAGCCGGGCAAGCGTCCCCGCAGCGCGATGGCGCCGATCATCGTGCTGCGCGACGGCAAACCCGTCATGCTGGTGGGTTCGCCCGGCGGCAGCGCCATCATCAACTACGTGGCCAAGACGATCGTGGGCGTGCTGGATTGGGGGCTGGATATCCAGACCGCCATCGCCTTGCCGAACATGGGCAGCCGCAACAAGGAAACCGAGCTTGAAAAGGGCACCGCGCTGGAAGCGCTGGCGCCCGCCCTGGAGCGCATGGGGCACCCGGTGCGCATCACCGAATTCCCCAGCGGCATCCACGGCATCGTCATTGACGGCAATGGCCTGCAAGGCGGCGCGGACCCGCGGCGCGAGGGGCTGGCCGCGGGGGGATGAGGCCGGGCGCGGGCCAGGCGGCGCTTGCGGCTAATCGAGCGTGGACGGGTCCAGTTCCATGCGCGCCTCCTTGCGGTGCGCCAGGTACGTCACGCCCCACATCACCACGCCCAGCAGCAGCAGCCAGCCCGCCACCTGATACTGGATGACGTCGCGCCCCGTCAGCGGCGTGACCAGGAACAGGCAGGCCGCCGCGCCCAGCCACGGGATGATGCGGTTGATGCGGAAGTGCTCGTGCTTGACCGTGTCGCGGCGCAGGACCAGCACGGCGACGTTGACGAAGGCGAACACCCCCAGCAGCAGCAGCGCGGTAGTGCCGCCCAGCGCACGGATGGCTTCCGAATCCGCCAGCGCCACCAGCACGATCAGCCCCAGCGCCAGCACGGTCGTGAACAGGATGGCCGTCCACGGCGTCTGGTTCTTGCGGTGCACGTGCGCCAGGAAGGCCGGCAGCACGCCTTGGCGCGACATGCCGTAGAGCAGGCGGCTGGCCATCATCATGTTGATCAGCGCGGAATTCGCCACGGCGAACATCGAGATGACGGGCATGATGTATTCGACCGGCAGGCCGGGGGCGGCGCGCTTGACCACCAGCACCAGCGGCGTCGAACTCTTGGCCAGTTCGCCCACCGGCACCAGCGCCACCGCGCAGATGGACACCAGCACGTAGATCACGGCGGTGACGCCCAGGCCCGTCAGCATCACCTTGGGGAAGATGCGGCTGGGCTCATGGGTTTCTTCGGCCATGTTGACGGAGTCCTCGAAGCCGACCATCGCGAAGAAGGCCAGCGCCGTGGCGGAAGTCACCGCCAGGAACACGCTCTTGTCTTCCGGCGTGTCGAATGCGATCACACGCGAAAAATCCGCCTGTCCGCCGGCGATGGCGTAGAAGCCCAGCAGGATCACCATCAGCAGGCCCGACAGTTCGATCAGGGTCAGCACCACGTTGGCCTTGACGCTTTCGGCCGCGCCGCGCAGGTTCACCAGCATTACCAGCACCATGAAGCCCAGCGCGCCGGCCGTGATCCAGACCTTGTCCGTCTCGATGCCGAAGGCCGCGAACAGGTTGGCGGCGAAGGCTTGCGAGGCCGTGGCGGCGGACGTCAGGCCCGAGCACATGACGGTGAAGCAGACGATGAAAGTCAGGAAGTGCACGCCGAACGCCTTGTGCACATAGAGCGCCGCGCCGGCGGCCTTCGGATACTTGGTAACCAGTTCCAGATAGGACAGCGCGGTCAGCAAGGCCACCGCGAACGCCACGAGGAAAGGCAGCCAGGCCGCGCCGCCGACTTCGGCGGCCACCTGTCCGGTCAGCGCATAGACGCCTGTGCCCAGGATGTCGCCGACGATGAACAGCAACAACAGTTTGGGACCCATCACCCGCTTGAGCGGGGCGTGGTCTTTCGTTTCATTCGTGGCCATGGTCCTTCTCCTCTTTCTTTGAATTTGGGGAGGCGCTGCCCGGCAACGCGAGGCGACCCGAAAAGTCTACGGCCAGCGGTGGGCCGGCGATGCAACAAGCGTGCAACGAAATGTCTTAGTTGTTGGAATGCTGTGAAAGCCTGATCAAAGTGTTGAGGAAAGGCGCATCCGGACGAAAAAAAAGGCCCGGCATGAGTCGGGCCTTTTTGATCGCGCGCCGCCTATTCCTTCGTGGCGGCGGGCGCCAGCGCGGGCGGCAGCTTGCGTAGCGTCGCGGGCGTGCGCGACAGCTTGATCGGCGACCCCACGCCCTGGTATTCGCCTTGTTCCAGCACCATGCCGCGGTGGCGCGTGTGCGGATGCGCCAGCGCTTGATCCACCGTTTGCACGGCGGCGGCCGGCACGCCGGCGCGCAACAGGCGGTCGGCCAGTGCGGCCGCATCCTGCCCCGCCAGCAACGCGGACAGTTCGTCGCGCAGGGCCTGGCGATGCTGCAGGCGGTCGGCGTTGGCGGCATAGCGCGGGTCAGCCGCCAGGCCAGGCGCGCCCAGCGTTCGCGCAAGCAGCGCGAATTGCCGGTTGTTGCCCACGGCCAGGAAGATCGGGCCACTGGCGGTAGGCAGCGTTTCGTAGGGCGCGATGTTCGGGTGCGCGTTGCCGCTGCGCCGGGGCACGTTGCCGCTATAGAAATAGTTGGCCGCATGCGGATGCAGCAGCGACAGCGCGCAGTCGTACAACGTGATGTCCAGGAACTGGCCCAGGCCGCTGCGACTGCGCTCGTTCAAGGCCAGCAGGACAGCCACCGCCGCGTTCAGGCCGGTCACCATGTCCACGACCGGCAGGCCGACGCGGGTGGCTTCGCCGTCCGCGTCGCCGTTCACGCTCATCAGGCCGCACATGGCTTGCGCGCAGGCGTCGTAGCCGGGCAACCCGCCCAGCGGGCCATCCGATCCGAAGCCGCTGACGCGGCAATGGATCAGCTTGGGGAAGGCCTGGCTCAGGGACTCGAAGCCCAAGCCCCACTTTTCCAGCGTGCCGGGCTTGAAGTTCTCGACCAGCACGTCGGCGTCGGCCAGCAAGTGGCGCAGCAGTTCTTGCCCGGCCGCTTGCGACAAGTCCAGCGTCATGCCTTCCTTGTTGCGGTTTACGCCGATGAAGTACGACGCCGTGTCGCCCAGGAAGGGCGGGCCCCAGCCCCGGGTCTCGTCGCCGCCGGGCGGTTCGATCTTCAGCACGTCGGCGCCGTGGTCGGCCAGGATCTGCGTGCAATAGGGACCGCCCAGCACGCGGGACAGGTCGATCACCTTGCAACCGGCAAGCGCGCCGGCATTCGGTAGGGTGGGGGCCATGGAGAGTCAGCTTCAGTCGATGGAAACGTTGGCGCTGGTGATGAGTTCGCGCCACTTGGGGACTTCGGTGGTGATGAAGGCGGCCAGGCCTTGCGGCGTCTGGTCCTGCGCTTCGACGATGCCCTGCGAATGCAGGGTCTGCTTGATGCCGGGGTCCGACAGGGCGGTCTTGAACGCCTGATTCAGCGTGTTCACCACGTCGGCGGGCGTGCCTTTGGGGGCAACGATGCCGAAGAAGACGCTGACGTCATACCCTTGGAGCCCCTGCTCGGACAAGGTGGGCAGGTCGGGCAGGGCTTCGGAGCGCTGGGCGCTGGCCAGGCCGATGGCGCGCAGCTTGCCGGCCTTGATGTAGGGCAGCGCGGTCAGGATGTCGGTGAACGACATCGACACCTGGCCGCCCAGCAGATCGTTCAGCGCCGGTCCCGTGCCCTTGTAGGGGATGTGCATGATCTGGGTGCCGGCCATCTTGTTGAACAGGATGCCGGCCAGGTGCGAGGACGCGCCGTTGCCGGACGAGGCGTAGCTGAGCTTGTCCGGGTTCTTCTTGGCGTAGGCGATGAGTTCCTGCGCGTTGGTGGCGGGCACCGACGGGTTCACGACCAGGATGTTGGGCAGGTGGCCCAGGCGGATGATGGGCGCGAAACTGGTCTCGGGGTTGTAGCCCTGCTTCTTGTACAGGCTGACATTGATGGCCAGCGGGCCGGAGGTGCCGAACAGCAGGGTGTAGCCGTCGGGCTTGGCCGAGGCCACGTATTCCGATCCGATGTTGCCGCCCGCGCCGCTACGGTTTTCGACGATGACGTTCTGCTTCAGGGGCTCGCGCAGCTTTTCGGCCAGCCGGCGCGCCATGGCGTCGGTGGGGCCCCCCGGCGGGAAGGGCACGATCAGGGTGATGGGGCGGGCCGCGGGGAAGGCGTCCGCGGCCAGTACGGGCGCGGACGGAACCGTGGCGGCCGCCGCCAGCATCAGGGGGGCAAGAAGGCGTTTCATGGTGGGGTCTCCTGGGGGACGCGCCGGCTGTGCCGCCGGCGTCGGTTTACAGCGCGTATTGCAGGATGGCCTGGCAGGCCGCGCTTTCGTTGGGGGGAATGGCGTAGGGGTCTTGCGGCGCCAGGCGGTGCAGCAGCACCTGGTCGGCCAGTTGCGCGCGGCTTTCCAGGCCGGCACCGGTGGCTTCCCAGCGCAGTGCGGCCATCGACACCGCGTGGTACAGCAGCGATGCGGCCTGGCGGGCCAGTTCGGCATGGTCGCCCTGGGCGGCGTGTTCGGCCAGCGCGAAGGTCTTGTCCAGCGCCTGGGCCTGCTGCACGGCGAGCGCGGGCGGGCAGGGCGCGCCGTCGGCCAGCAGGCGGTCGACGTGGGCGCGCAACGCGGGCAGTGAATGTTCTTTCTTGATGGCGCGCAGCACGTCCAGCGCGACGATGTTGCTGGTGCCTTCCCAGATGGAACCCAGATGGGCGTCGCGCACCAGGCGCGGTTCGGTCCATTCTTCGATATAGCCGCAGCCGCCGCGCACTTCCATCGCATCGCCCGTGACCTTGCGCGCATCGCGGCAGGCGCGGAACTTGATCAGCGGCGTCAGGATGCGGGCCAGCGCGGGATCGGCCGCGCCGTGGTCCGCGTCGGCCAGCGCGCGGGCGGTCTGGAACATGACGCTGCGGGCCTGTTCGGCCCATACCGTCATCTTGACCAGTTGGCGCTGCATCAGCGGCATGTCGATCAGGCGCTTGCCGAAGGCGCGGCGATGCTGCGACACGTAGATGGCCTCGGTGACCGCGCGGCGCATCAGGCCGGCCGCGCGCATGCCGTTGGACAGGCGCGAGTTGTTGATCATGTCGGCCATGTGCTTGAAGCCGCGGCCGCGTTCGCCCACCAGCCAGGCGACGGCGCCTTCCAGGCGGATTTCGCCGCTGGCCATCGAACGCGTGCCCAGCTTGTCCTTCAGCCGGAGGATGCGGTAGTGGTTGTGGCTGCCGTCGTCCAGGTCGCGCGGCAGCAGGAAGAGCGACACGCCCTTCAAGCCCGGTTGCGGTTCGCTGCGCGCCAGCACCATCGCAAAGCCGGCGTCGGGGTTCGAGCAGAACCATTTGTCGCCGTGGATGCGCCAGGTGCCGTCGCCCTGGGCCTCGGCTATGACCTCGGTGGCGCTGACGTCCGAGCCCGCGCCTTGTTCGGTCATGAACATGGCGCCCTGGCGCAACGTGTCGAAATCCTGGGAGGTGACCTGCGGCAGCACGCGTTCGACCAGCGCCGGGTCGCCGAACTTGCGCAGCGTGCGCGCCAGCGAGTCCGTCATGCTGACCGGGCAGCACAGGCCGAATTCCGCCTGCACGAACAGATGGCTCAACGCGTACTTGGCGGCGGCCGGCATGGGCTCGGGCCAGCCCAGCACGCCGCCGCGGTGCGACAGCGCGGCCAGGCCGAATTCGCTGTAGGCCAGGCGTTCCAGTTCGACATAGGCCGGGTGCTTGTCGACGCGGGATTCGTCGGTGCCGGCGCGGCTGCGCACGGACAGGGTAGGGGGATGCTTGTCCGCCGTGGACGCCAGCTCGTCCATGACGCCGCCGGCCAGTCCGCCCAGCCGCTCCAGATGGGGCAGCAGGTGCGCGTGCAGCGCGGGCGGCAGGTAGCGCTGGCTGAGCGCGGCCGCGTAGGGGTCGGCGTTGAAGAGGTTCAGGCCGCGGGAATCCGGAACGGGCGTGACGGCGGGGGCGGCGGTCGGGGCGGTCTTTGGGGTATCCATGGCGGCATCCTGCGCAAAACGAGGGGGAGATGGCCGATGTTGCGCGGGTCGATTAATCTATGCAAATACCGTTTTCGTGTAGAACAATCCATAAAAAATATAGATCGGGAGGCAGACTTGGACCTGGACCCGCGCCTGTTGCGCTATTTCATCGCCGTGGCCGAAGAGCGCCATTTCAGCCGCGCCGCCACGCGTCTGCACATTTCGCAGCCGCCGCTCAGCTACGCCATCCGCCAGCTGGAAGACAACGTGGGGGCGCGTCTGCTGGCCCGCACCAGCCGCCATGTCGAGCTGACCGATGCTGGCCAGGTGCTGTACCGCGAGGCCCTGACCCTGCTGCGCCAGGCCGAAGAGGTGCGCACGCTGGTGCAGCGGGTAGACGCGGGCCTGCGGGGCAGGCTACGCATCGGTTTCGTGGGGTCGATGCTGTATCGCGGGCTGCCCGCGCTGCTGAACGCCATGCGGGCCGAGCTGCCGGATGTGGAGCATGTGCTGACCGAACTGAATTCCCATGAGCAGATCGAGGCCGTCCGGCACGGCGAGCAGGACCTGGGCTTCATCCACGCCAACCCGGTGCCCGACGAGGTCCACGTGCGCGACCTGATGGCCGAGCCCTTTGTCGTATGCCTGCCGGACTCGCATCCGCTTGCGGACCGCGCGTCGTTGCAGCTGGCGGATCTGGCGGGCGACGATTTCGTGTTTTTCGCCCGAGCGGCGTCGCCCAGCTATTACGAAACGGTGCTGTCGATGTGCGTGGCGTCGGGATTCATGCCGGTGATCCGGCACGAAGTGCGCCACTGGCTGAGCGTGGCGTCGCTGGTGTCGCAAGGCCTGGGGGTATCGATCGTGCCGGCCTGCCTGTCGCGCAGCGGCCTGGCGGGCACGCGCTTTATCGGCTTTACGCACGAAGCGCGTTCCGTCAGCCAGGTGATCTGGCCGGCGCAGGCGCGCTCGCCGCTGCAGCAGAAGGCGATGGCGCTGGTGGCGCGCCAGTATCCGCCCGCCGCCGCAGGCTGAGGATCAGCGGAACACGACGGTCTTGTTGCGGTTCAGCAGGATGCGGTGTTCGACGTGGCTGCGCACGGCGCGCGACAGCACCAGGGATTCGATGTCGCTGCCGACCTGGGTCAGGTCCTGGGCGGTCATCGTGTGGTCCACGCGTTCGATGTCCTGGTCGATGATCGGGCCTTCGTCCAGGTCGGACGTCACGTAGTGGGCGGTCGCGCCGATGATCTTCACGCCGCGCGCATGCGCCTGGTGATACGGGCGGGCGCCCTTGAAGCTGGGCAGGAAGCTGTGGTGGATGTTGATGGCGCGGCCGTTCAGCGCGCGGCACATGTCCGCCGACAGGATCTGCATGTAGCGGGCCAGCACCACCAGGTCGGTGTTCGACTGGTCGACGATTTCCAGCACCTGCTTTTCCTGTTCCGCCTTGGTGTCCGCGGTGACGGGCAGGTGGTGGAACGGGATGCCGTAGGACGCAGCCAGGCTGGCGTAGTCGTTGTGGTTCGACACGATCGCGGCCACTTCGGCGTGCAGATGCCCGCTATGCACGCGGAACAGCAGGTCATTCAGGCAATGGCCCTGCTTGCTGACCATGATCAGCAGGCGCTCCTTGCGGCGCGCGTCGTGCAGCTTCAGGTCCATGCCGTATTCGCCGGACATGGCGTCCAGGCGGGCGCGCAGGTCGTCGGCGGCCACGGCGGCGGGCAGGTCGAAGTGCACGCGCAGGAAGAACTGGCCCGTTTCCTCATCGCCGAACTGCTGCGAATCCAGGATGTTGCAACCCAATTCGAACAACAGGCCGCTGACGCGGTAGACGATGCCGGTGCGGTCGGGGCAGGACAGGGTCAGAATGTAGTCGTTGTGCTGCATGGTGCGGAATGAGGCCGAGGTAAGGAAAGGGGATGAGGGCGGAATCAGGCGGCCAGGCGCGCCAGAGTTTCTTCCGCCAGGGCCAGGCTGGAGGTCAGCCCGGGGGATTCGATGCCGAACAGGTTGACCAGGCCGGGCACGCCATGCACGGCGGGGCCGGCGATGACGAAGTCGGCCGCGGGTTCGTGCGGGCCCGAGATCTTGGGGCGGATGCCGGTGTAGCCGGGGGCCAGGGCGTCGTCGGGCAACGCGGGCCAGTAGCTGCGCACCGCTTCGTAGAACACCTCGGCGCGGGCCGGGTCCAGGGTGTAGTCTTCCGTGCCGACCCATTCGGTGTCGGGGCCGAATTTGGCCTGGCCGCCCATGTCCAGCGTCAGGTGCACGCCCAGGCCGGCGTGTTGCGGCACGGGGTAGATCAGGCGCGAGAACGGGGCGCGGCCGGACAGCGTGAAATAGCTGCCCTTGCACAGGTAATCGGTGGGGATGCTGGCGGGCGGCACGCCGTCGATGCGGCGGGCCAGCGCCGGCGCCTGCAAGCCCGCTGAATTGATCAGTACGTTGCAGGTCAGGGTCATGGCTTCATCGCCGCCGAATTGCAGGTCGAACCCGCCTTCGGGGCGGACGCGGCCGGATACCAGCGGCGTATGGAACACGCATTGGGCGCCGGCGTTTTCGGCGTCGCCCTGGAACGACAGCATCAGCGCGTGGCTGTCCACGATGCCGGTCGACGGCGACACCAGCGCGGCCGTGCATTGCAGCGCGGGCTCCAGGCGCATCGCGTCTTCGCCGGATATGTATTGCAGGTCGTCCACGCCGTTGGCGCGGGCGCGCTGCGCAATGCCTTCCAGCTGCGCGGCCTGCTCGCGGTCGGTGGCCACGATGAGTTTGCCCAGCCGCTTGTGCGGGATGGCGCGTTCGGCGCAGTAGGCGTACAGCAGATGCTTGCCGCGCACGCACAGGCGCGCCTTCAGACTGCCCGCGGGGTAATAGATGCCCGCGTGGATGACTTCCGAATTGCGCGAGCTGGTGCCGGTGCCGATGGCTTCCGTGGCCTCCGCCACCAGCACTTCGCGGCCCGACTGGGCCAGCGCGCGGGCGATCGCCAGGCCCACCACCCCCGCGCCGATGACGACGCAATCGACATCGACGCTCATGAGGCTTTCCTTTCGGACCGCGATCCGGCCGGGGTCAGGTCGAAGCCGCCCGCATGGAACACCAGCGGCGGTTCGCTGCTGTGGCCGCAGCGCTCGACTTCGCCCACCATGATGATGTGGTCGCCCTCTTCATAGCGGCTGCGGTTGCGGCATTCGAACCAGGCGGCGCAGTGGCCGTCCAGCATCGGCGTGCCGCCGGGCGCGTGGTGCACGGTCAGTCCGGCGTAGCGGTCCGGCGTCTTGCCGGTGGCGAAGCGCCGCGCCAGCGCGATCTGCTCGGCGCTGAGCACGTTGACCACATAGCGTTCGCACTGCTCGAAGGCCGCCAGCGAGGACGAACCGCGCGACAGGCTCCAGAGGATCAGCGGCGGGTTCAGCGACACCGAATTGAACGAGCTGACCGTCAGCCCGATGGGTGCGCCATCAAGGCCGGCGGCGGTGACCACCGTTACGCCCGTGGCATAGCGGCCCAGCGCGGTACGGAAGAACGAGGCGTCAAAATCAGGGGAGGAGGCGGGCATGCAATCGTTAAGTCGGGCGGGCGCGCGAGGCGCCCGGCATCAAGGCGACAGGCGTTCGATATTCCAGGCCGTGCCGTCGGCGACATAGCGCAGTCGGTCGTGCAGGCGCGACGGCCTGCCTTGCCAGAATTCGAAAGCGGTGGGCTTCAGGCGGTAACCGCCCCAATGCGGCGGGCGCGGCGGCTGGTCGCCGAACCGTTCGCGGAATTCCTGCTCGCGGGCTTCCAGCGCTTCACGGGTGATGGGCTGGCTTTGGCGCGAGGCCCACGCGCCGATACGCGAACCGGCGGGGCGGCTTTGGTAGTACGCGTCCGATTCTTCGGCGGCGACTTTCTCCACCACGCCTTCGATCCGCACCTGGCGTTCCAGCGGCTGCCAGAAGAACAGCAGGCAGGCGCGCGGCTCGGCCGCAAGGTCCTGGCCCTTGCGGGACTCGTAGTTGGTGAAGAACGTGAAGCCGTGCTCGTCAAAGCCCTTGATCAGGACGATGCGGGCGCTGGGCTGGCCGCCGGCGTCTACCGTGGCGAGCGTCATGGCGTTGGGTTCCGGCACCTTGGCGGCCAGCGCTTCGTCGAACCAGCGGGCAAACTGCTGGAACGGGGAGGCGGCGGCCTGGCTTTCCAGCAGGACGTTCTTTTCGTAGCTTTGACGCAGATCGGAGACGGACATGAGGCGTGGGATTCAGCGTTGATAACAGGGAGTTTATACCGCTTGAGGCATCGCTCCCTTATTGACCCCGCGCAGGTCTCAGGCATGTTTCCCGCAGCGGCGCGGGCGGCAGCGGTCAGGCGCCTTCGGGCAGGGGTCGTCCTTCCAGCTCCAGCCGGCGGGCGATGGCGTCCAGGCGGGCGTCATGGATGCCGGCGGCGCGCAGCGCCTGGGCGGTCTGGACCACGTAGTCGGTGCACGGGCCGTAGCGGCCGGCTGCCCGGCGCACGATGGCCAGCAGCTCGGCGTCGGGCAGGGCGCGGATATAGGCCGGATTGTCCCGGTTCATGATGAAGACCAGCGCGCGGACGGGGCCGGCGTCGGTCGTGCAGTTGATCCAGCGCGGCAGATAGGCGCCGGTGGACATCTCGCGTTCCCAGAGGGCGGGGAAATAGGCGGGGACCTGGTTGCCGGCCAGGCGGTAGACCACGCCCCGGCAGGAGCCGCCGCGGTCCAGGCCGAACACCAGGCCCGGGCATTCCGGGGTGCCGCGGTTCACGCGCGACCACAGGCACAGGGCCCGGTGGTGCCCGCGCAAAGTCGCCAGCCGGCGCTCCATGAAGTCGAAATCGGGGCGCCAGATCAGGGATCCGTACCCATATACCCAGACGTCTTCCCCGGATTGCCAATGCTGCAAGGCCTGATCCAGCGATGCCTGCCTTTCCTCGGGCGTCCAAAGGCGAAAGGGCAGGCTGGCGCCGGCGATGGTGGGAGGAGAGGACTGCGTATTCACGACTACGGCTTCCGGTCAGACTCGAGCGGGGGATTGCGGTTGGCCCAGCCGCCGGCCATCAAGGCCAGCGAATAGGCCCAGAACAAGGGGGCGACGCCAATTACCGCACCCAGCGCCCCGAAGGTCAACGGCAGGGACACCTGTGACCCATTGATCAGCGCCATCCGCAGGCCGACGGCCTCGGCGGCGCGGCCTGGGGGCGAATGCTGGTGCAGCAGGGATAGCATACTCGGTTGGCAGCACCCCAAGGCAAGGCCCAATATGAACGACAGCACGATCAGGATGCTAACGTCGGTGAACAGCGGGTAAAGCATGAAATCGATGGCAGCCGTGGCCATCGCCACGCGGACAAGCGTCCAGGACCGGACGCGGCGCATGATCAGCGGCAATACCAGGCGGATGACGAACGTTGCCGCCGCGAACGACGCAAGAATGATGCCGATCGTGGTGGCCGACAGGCCGATCGCGACGCCGAAGATGGGCACGACGAACAAATGGGTGTCCCAGGCGCCGGACAGGATGGTGTTGACCATCAGGATGCGGCGCAGCGCCGGCACGGCCAGCAGTTCGGTCACCCGGCGGCGCTCGGCCTCCTTGGTGCCCGCCAGTTTGGAATCCACCGCTTTCAATTGGTGGCGCATCGCATACAGGCCGATTCCTGAAAGGATCGGGCCCAGGGCCAGCAGGCCGAAGGCGGTGCGCGTGCCCAGGTGGTCGATCGCCAGCCCGGCGATCAGCGGCCCGGAAAACCCGGACCCGGCCAACGCCAGCGACATGAACGAGAAGTTGCGCAGGCGTTGCACGGGTTCGGCGTGGCCCAGCAGGTCCTGCGTGGCGACCTGGTGCAGCATGAAGCCGATGCCGATACAGCAGGATGCGATCAGCAGCGCCGTCTGCGTCTGCGAGATAAAGGGCAAAGCGGTGCCGATCGCCACCAATGACGTCCCGATGACAAGCGGACGCACGATGCCCACCCGGTCGACCCAGCGTCCGGCGCGCACCGAGAACAGCATCGGCAGCACGGCGAACACGGCGACCAGCGTGCCCACCTTGAAGGTGGACAGGCCCATTTGCAGCGCTGTCAGCGAAACGGTGATCCGTCCCCCTGTCAGTGCCACGTGGTTCATCATTGCCAGCAGACACAGCAGCACCGCCCCGGAAAATTCCGGGGAACTGGAAGGCGAGGAGGGGGATCTGTTGGAGGTAGACACGGCGTAACTGCATTCATTCTGTGCGGATCGTCGGGCTATGTCGAGGCGCGGTTTTTTTGCAGTGCCGCAAATTGTTTCCAGTCGTGGCGACAAGATAGGCGCCATCTAGCGGGCAAGTCGCGTGCTTACGGCGCAAGATGTCGGCACGTTCGCCGCATGTGCGCGAAGGGCGGTTCCGCGGATGCGCCGCAGTCGTTGTATCGTTCTCGCAACGGAACAATCCGGCGGACGCTTGACGTACCGGTAGCGCTTTACTGTTTTTCACCGTTTTGCCACAGATTGGCCGTCGTTTGGTCCGGGCGCCCGTTTAGGATGGGCACCTATGCTTCGCAATACCGGCGCGGGCTCGCGGCCCTAGCCACCTATCATCAGGTTCAATGAAAAAGTCCCGCAGCAAGTTCAAGCGCTATGCGCTGATCGCCGTCGTCGTCCTGCTTGTGGCGTTCGCCCTGCGCGCCGCCTTTTTCTCGGCGCCGCCGCCGCCCACCTTCGCGGTGGGCGAGGTCAGCCGGGCGAACCTTGAGGACAGCGTGCTGGCCAGCGGCACCATCGACGCCATTGAACGCGTCAGCGTGGGCGCCCAGGCGACCGGCCAGTTGAAGTCCCTGAAAGTGGCACTGGGCGATCGCGTCAAGAAGGGCCAACTGGTCGCCGAGATCGACGACCTGACCCAGCAGAACGAACTGCGCAACGCCGAAGCGGCGCTGCAGACGCGGCGCGCCGAACGCGCGGCCAAGGTCGCCACGCTGAAGCAGGCCGAACTGGCCTTCAAGCGCCAGCGCCAGATGCTGGCGGCCGACGCCAGTTCGCGCGAGGCCTACGAGACGGCCGAGGCCACGCTGGCCGTGACGCGCGCCGAGATCGCGTCTTTGGATGCGCAGATCGCGCAGGCTGAAATCCAGGTCGACACCGCCCGGGTCAATCTGGGCTACACGCGCATCGTCTCGCCGATCGACGGCATGGTGGTGGCGGTGGTGACCAAGGAAGGCCAGACCGTCAACTCCATCCAGAGCGCGCCGACCATCATCAAGGTGGCGCAGGTGGACACCATGACGATCAAGGCCCAGATATCGGAAGCCGACGTGACCCGCGTGAAGGCCGGCCTGCCCGTGTACTTCACGATCCTGGGCGAACCCGATCAACGCTACCAGGCCAAGCTGCGCGCAGTGGAACCCGCGCCGGACTCCATCCAGAAAGAGGACGCCACGTCGTCGCTCACGTCCTCCTCCGGCAGTTCGACGACCGCCGCCGTCTATTACAACGGCTTGTTCGACGTGCCCAATCCGGACGAAAAACTGCGCATTTCGATGACGGCCCAAGTCTTCATCGTGCTGGGCGAAGCCAAGGACGCCGTCGTGGTGCCGGCCTCGGCGCTGGGCAAGCGCGGGTCGGACGGACGCTATGCCGTGCGCGTGGTCTTGAAAGACAACAAGACCGAGCTGCGCCAGGTCAAGATCGGCATGAACAACAATGTGCAGGCGCAGGTGCTGGAAGGGCTGGAGGTAGGCGAGCGGGTCGTGACGGCGGATTCCTCGCCTGCGGCCGCCGCGGCGCCGGGAGCCTGACATGAGCGGGCCGCTGATCTCGCTTTCCGGGGTACGCCGCGAATTCCCTGCGGGCGAGCAGACCATCGCCGTCCTGAAAGACATCGACCTGACCATCGAGGCCGGCGAAATGGTCGCCATCGTGGGCGCGTCCGGTTCCGGCAAGTCCACGCTGATGAACATCCTGGGCTGCCTGGACCGCCCGACCCGCGGCGACTACCGGGTCAGCGGCCGCAGCACGGGAGAGCTGGACCCCGACGAACTGGCCGAGCTGCGGCGGGAGCACTTCGGGTTCATCTTCCAGCGCTACCACCTGCTGTCGGACCTGACCGCGCAGGGCAATGTGGAAATGCCGGCCGTGTACGCCGGCAAGCGCCGCGAGGCCCGGATGGAGCGCGCCGAGGAACTGCTGAAGCGGCTGGGGCTGGGCGATCGGTCGGAACACCGCCCGGGCCAGTTGTCGGGCGGCCAGCAGCAGCGCGTGAGCATCGCGCGCGCGCTCATGAACGGCGGCGACATCATCCTGGCCGACGAACCCACCGGCGCGCTGGATACGCACACCGGGCAGGAAGTGCTGCGCATCCTCGAAGAGTTGAATGCGGCCGGCCACACCATCATCATCGTCACGCACGATATGAATGTGGCGCGCCACGCGCAGCGCATCATCGAAATCAGCGACGGCGAGATCGTCGCGGACAAGCGCAATCCCGACGCGCCGCGGGTGGACGCCGAACGCGACGCGCCGCCGGAGCTGCCCAAGCGGCCCGCCTGGCAGTCGTACCTGGACCGTTGCGGCGAAGCGCTGCGCATGGCCCTGCTGTCCATGAATGCGCACCGGCTGCGCACGTCGCTGACCATGCTGGGCATCATCATCGGCATCGCCGCCGTGGTGTCGGTGGTGGCGCTGGGCGAGGGGTCGCGGCGCAAGATCCTGGATGACATCAGCGCCATCGGCACGAATACGGTCGAGGTGTTCCCCGGCAAGGACTTCGGCGACGAAAAGGCCGCCACCATCCGCACGCTGGTCGCCGCCGACGCCGACGCGCTGGCGCGCGAACCCTATGTGGACAGCGTCACGCCCGAAGTCGTCACCAGCAACACGCTGCGCTATCGCAACGTGTCCGTGAACGGGTCGATCCAGGGCGTGGGCGAGCAGTACTTCCGCGTGCGCGCCGTCAAGCTGGCGCAGGGCAAGTTTTTCGACGAGACCAGCGTGGTGCGCCGGGCGCAGGAAGTGGTGATCGACGAAGGCACGCGGCGGACTTTGTTCGGGTCGCACACGGAACCGATCGGCCAGGTGGTGTTCCTGGGGTCGATGCCGGCTCGGGTGATCGGTGTGACCGAGAAAAAGGAATCCGTCTTCGGCAACAACGATTCGCTGAATGTCTGGATCCCCTACACCACGGCGCTGTCGCGCGTGCTGGGCCAGCAGCATTTGAAGAGCATCACGGTGCGCGTCAACGACGCCACGCCGCCCGCCGCGGCCGAACGCGCCATCGAGCGGGTGCTGATGCGCCGCCACGTGGTGAAGGATTTCTTCGTGTTCAACACGGACGCGATCCGCAAGACCATCGAGCGCACGACGGCCACCATGACCTTGCTGGTGTCCCTGATCGCGCTGATTTCGCTGATGGTGGGCGGCATCGGGGTCATGAACATCATGCTGGTGTCCGTCACCGAGCGCACCCGCGAAATCGGCGTGCGCATGGCGGTGGGCGCCCGGCGCAGCGACATCATGCAGCAGTTCCTGATCGAAGCGGTGCTGGTCTGCCTGATCGGCGGGGCGTTGGGCATCATCCTGTCGCTGGTGCTGGGCGTGCTGGTGTCCAAGGCCACGGGCGGTTCGTTCCAGATGATCTATTCCACGGCATCGATGGTGGCGGCATTCACGTGCTCGACGCTGATCGGTGTGCTTTTTGGCTATTTGCCGGCGCGCAATGCGGCGCGCCTGGATCCCGTCGAGGCGTTGGCCCGGGAATGAGGACGATGAAAGCGGTTTCCCTGATTCGCACACCCTTCGCCCTGGCGCTGCTTCTGGCGCTGGGCGGTTGCGGCAGCCTGCTGCGCACCGACTACGCGCCGCCGCTGACCCAGACGCCGGCCGCCTGGACGCACGCCACGCCGGGCGCCGCCGAAGCGCCGCTGGCCGAGGGCGGCGCCTGGTGGCGCAACTTCAACGACCCGGTCTTGAACGGGCTGCTCGACGCCGTGCTGGCGCGCAACAACGACCTGGCCGCCGCGGCGGTCCGGGTGCGCCGTGCCCAGTACCAGGCGGGGCTGACCGAGGACCAGCTGATCCCGCAGCTGGGCGGCAACGCCAACGTGGCGCGCAACCGCAACTTGTATGGCGACCGCGCCATCACGCGCACCAACGCCGCCGAGCTGAACGTCAGCTACGAGGTGGACCTGTGGGGCAAGCTGTCGCGCCAGCGCGATGCGGCCCAATGGGAAGCGCTGGCCACCGAACAGGACCGCCAATCGGCGGCCTTGTCGCTGGTGGGCACTACCGCCACGCTCTACTGGCAGACGGCCTTCATCAACCAGCGCATCGCCAGCAGCGAAGAAAGCATCGCCTACGCGCGCCGCACGCAGGACCTGGTGCGCGCGCAATATGCGGCGGGCGGCGCGTCCGCCCTGGAATTGGCGGAAGCCGAGCAGACCGTGGCCAGCCAGCAGGCGGCGCACACCCTGCTGGTGCAGCAGCGCGTGGAATACACGAATGCGCTGACTATCCTGTTCGACGGCCCGCCGGACCGCAGCATGGCCGACCCCGCCCGCCTGCCGCAGTACCCCTTGCCCGAAGCGCGCGCCGGCGTGCCGGCCGATCTGCTGGGCCGCCGCCCGGACCTGCGCGCGGCGGAACTGCGCTTGCGCGAGGCCTTGGCGACCGTGGACGCCACCCGCGCGAGCTTCTACCCGCCGGTGACGCTGACGGGCGCGGTGGGCACCGCCAGCCCGACGCTATCCAATATCCTGCAAAACCCCGTCGCGTCCCTGGGCGTGGGCCTGACGCTGCCGTTCCTGCAATGGAACCAGATGCAGCTGAACATCAAGATCTCCAAGGCCGACTACGAAGAACGTGTCGTCAACTTCCGGCAGTCGCTGTATCAGGCGATGGCGGACGTGGAGAACGCGCTGTCGAACCGGACGCAACTGGGCTTGCAGGCCGAGCAGCTGGCGGTGTCGTTGCGGGCCGCGCGCGACGCGGAACGCCTGTACGAAGTGCGTTACCGGGCGGGGGCCGTGTCGTTGAAGGATTGGCTGGATGCGCAGGAGAAGCGCCGGACGGCGGAGATTGCGCGGGACGAGAACGGGCTGAACCGGTTGGTGAACCAGGTGACGGTTTATCGGGCGCTGGGCGGGGATGATGTTGTGGTTCGTTGATATCGTTGTTGGGTGATGTTGAGGTCCTTGAGCCGCCCGGCGTGGCGGTGTGGCGGGGCGCGCGGGTCAACGATTGCGGTCCGGATCCTTCGCTCCGGACTCCCCCCTTGTCATCTTCGTCCAGGCCTTTGGCCCTCCCTTCAGATTCCCTCGGGCGCATCGACTCCCCGCGCACCCCGCCCCACCGCCACACCGGGCTCCACCAATTGAAATCTGACGTCAACCGGCGAGAACTGCGTGCTTGGGGTTCCCTTCCGCGCTGGGTGGGTGGTGAAAGATCTTGCGGGCCTCGCCCCAGGACGGCCGCGCGGGCGGCCTTTTGGGGCTTTCACGGCGTCTTGCGTCGGGATGATGACGCTTCGCGTGTACCCGGGGATGTTCGCGTCAAGGTGGCGGTCGGAAGTGATTGCCCTTGCCGGCAATCGCGCAAGCGACCTGCGCGACGACGTCAATTGGCGTGTATGCCAATTGTGGCCGCCCGCGCGGCCGCAATTTGGCGGGCATCGCAAGACTCGTCATTGCATACAGGTCTAGCAGCGCACCGACCCAAGACGGCGGCAGCCCGTCGTCGCGGTTGGCGTGCGGGCGCGCAACCTTGATGCGCCCGAGGGAATCTGAAGGGAAGGCCGTAGGCCTGGACGAAGATGACGACGGGGACAGTCCGGAGCGAAGGCTCCGGACCGCAATCGTGGGCGCGCGCCCGCACGCCAACCGCGACGATGGGCGACCTACGAAGCACAACGCCGGCGCCCAAACACCAACAACGCCCCGCCCTATAAAATACCCCCCATGAACTCCCCCGATCACCCGATCCCCCCCGCCGACCTCGACCGCCGCTTCGGCGGCCTGTCCCGTCTATACGGCCCTCAAGCCCCCGCACGCTTGCAGAACGCGCACGTCGCGGTCGCCGGCCTGGGCGGCGTCGGTTCCTGGACGGTCGAGGCGCTGGCGCGTTGCGGGGTCGGGGCATTGACCCTCATTGACCTGGACCACATCGCCGAATCGAACGTCAACCGGCAGATTCATGCGCTGTCGTCCACGCTGGGCCAATCCAAGGTGGATGCCATGGCCGAACGGGTGCTGGCGATCAATCCGGAATGCCGGCTGACGCGGGTGGACGACTTCGTGTCGCCCGAGAACGTCGCCGACGTCTTGCCCGGGCCCTACACCGTCATCATCGACTGCACCGACCAGGCCACGGCCAAGATCGCCATGATCCTGCATGCTCGGGCGCTGGGCGTGCCGATGCTGTTGTGTGGCGGCGCCGGCGGCAAGACGGATCCGCTGGCGTTGCGGGCAGGGGACCTGTCGGCTGCGGTGAACGACGCCTTGCTGGCCAAGCTGCGCAACAAGCTGCGCCGCGAGCATGGCTTTCCGCGCGCCTCCGACCAGAACGGCAAGGCGCTCAAGCGCGTGCCCAAGATGGGTATCCATGCGCTGTGGTTCGACCAGCCCGCCATCCTTCCCGACGCCTGGACCCGCCCGGTCGAGGGCGAAGACGACATGGGCGCCTCAGGCCAGAACCTCGCGCCGCAAGGGCTGTCGTGCGCGGGCTACGGCTCGGTCGTGACGGTAACGGCCGCCATGGGCATGGCGGCCGCCAACGAGGCGTTGCGGCTGGCGATCTGAACGCCAGCCGGTGGCCGTGTCACCGCGAACCAGTCGCCATCCGGCCTCACGGCCTTCGCCTCACAGCGCCACGAACACCATCCCGTCCTCGATCCTGACCGGATAGGCCGCCACGTTTTCCCGCAAGGGGGAACACAGGGCCCGGCCGTCGCGCACGTCGAAGCGGCCCTGGTGCAGGGGACATTCGATCTCGTGGCCCTCGAGGAAGCCGTCGCACAGGCGGGCGTTGCCGTGCGTACAGAGGTTGGAGGTGGCGTAGACCTCGCCATCGACGCCATACAGCGCGATCTCGCGGCCGCCCGCCTGCACGGCGATGACGTCTTCGTCCGGCACATCGGCCCGGGCGATGGCCTTGATCCATTGGGTACTCATAGCGGCTTTCCTGGTCAGATGGGGTAGATGAGCGAATTCGGGATCAGTTCGCTGTCGAAGATGCACAGCCGCGATTCGAATTTCAGGCCCTCGGGCGTCTGGCGCACCACGTCCAGGTAGCGTCCCACGTTGAAGACCGTGGTCAGCTGGCTGGGCTTGGTGCGGAACACCGCGTAGCTGGCTTCGGATTCGATGCGGCCGCCATCGGCTGACAGCACGCGCGGCGCGCCCACGACGTGGCGCTGGTAATACGGATCGTGGAAGATCGTGTCGGTGGCGCCGTAGATGCGGTCTTTCAGCATGCCGCGGCTTTCAAAGGCCATCGTCGCCAGCGGATAGCCGCGCTCGTGGTTTTCGCGCGGCAGCACCTTGTAGGTGCAGTCCTCCAGGAAGAAGTCCGGCCATTTCTCCCATTCCCCGGCGTCCAGCACGGCGGCGTAGTCGGCGTACAGGCGGGTCAGCTGGTAGTAGAGCGGAAAGTCCAGCATCGTCATGCCTCCATCACGCGGCGCCAATACGCGTACATGCCGCGGATCAGCGTTTCGGTCACCATGTGGCTGGTGTTCTCGGCCGTCTTGCCGCCCAGTTCCGCCACGCTGCGGTGCCACGGTTTCTGTTGAAAACCCGCTTGCGAGAACTCGATGACCTCGCCGTCGTCGGCAGACACGAAACCCGCCGGGCCGAACAGGTTGGCCTGGCGCAGGCGCCGGCGCGTCATGTCGGGCGTGTCGTCGGCGAAACCGAAGTGGGTCCAGACGAAGTCGAACGCATCGTGGCCGACAGGCTGGATGTGGCGGGTGGACAGCGAATTCACCTGCTGCTGGATGATGACGCTGGGGAACAGCGTCATCAGCACGGCGGTCGGGCCGTTCCACCAGGGTTCTTGCACGATATCCAGGAAGCGGTCGTCGTTCAGCGACATCTGCTCTTTGAAGCTGGACACGCCGCTGGTGACGCTGCCTTTGCCGCCCTGGCCGCGCGTGGAGATCATGGCGGCGTGGCGGAAGTGCCGGTCCATCTTCAGTTCCGACCGGTTGTCCGCGCGCCACAAGCCGAAAGTGACGAACCAGGTGTGCAGGAGGCCCGGGTGATAGGGGTCCTTGATGTTCTCCTGCATCAGCTTCCAGTTGCCGGGGATGCGTTGGCGGCTGTAGCCGTGGATCACCAGTTCGCGGCCGTCGAAGACGCGGTCGAAGTAGTGCAGGATGTCCGGGCCCAGGTAGTCTTCCAGCGGCTCGACGCCATGGTCGAACGAGGCGAACACCACGCCGTTGCGGCACGCCACGGCCAGTTTGGTCAGGCTGTGTTCTTCGGGCTTGAAGTCAGGCGGCATGCCGCCGTTCACCTTGCCGTCCTGCTTCACGCCGCGCCGGAAAGGCACGCCGATCAGATTGCCCTGCAGGTCGTAGTTCCATTGGTGGTAGGGGCAGACGAATTCGCTGCGGTTGCCGGACCGTTCGCGGCAGAACTGCACGCCGCGGTGGGCGCACACGTTTTCCACCACGCGCACCTGGCCGTCGTTGTCGCGCAGCAGGATGACGGACCGTTCCCCCACCGCGGTGCGCTTGAAGTCGCCCGGGTTGGGGATTTCGGCTTCCAGGCCCACGTAGCTCCAGTGCGCGCGGTAGAAGAAGCGTTCCAGCTCGCGCTGGTGCAGCGCGGCATCGGTGTAGACGCCGAACGGGATGCGGTGGGAGCCGTCGCCCTGCCAGGGCGGGACGAAGGCAAGCGGTTGTTCAGCGGCGTTCATGGGCGGCCTGCTGCGTGGCCGCCCGGTCTACAGGGCGTGGTGGCATGCATGGTTTGTCTCCATTTTTCGTCTGTCCGCCGGAGGCGGGCAGGGCCGGCGCGGCGTGGGCGCTGGCAGTTGTCGCCTCATCATCGGGCAGGCCGTGGAATAAATAAATAGAATCTGCTTGATAAGACAAATCACCAGAATCAATATTGGTGGAGACAAGCGCATGAACCTGAAAGACGTGGACCTGAATCTGCTGGTCGTCTTCAATGAACTGCAGAAGCACGGCCGAGTGTCCGCCGTGGCGCAAAGCCTGGGCATTTCGCAACCCGGCGTCAGCAATGCGCTGGGCCGCTTGCGCAAACTGCTGGGCGACGAGTTGTTCCTGCGCACGTCGCGCGGCATGGTGCCCACGCCCTATGCGGAATCGCTGGCCCAGCCCATCGCCGACGCGCTGGGCGCGCTGCACGTCACGTTGAGCGCGCGGGCGCGCTTCGACCCGGCGCACAGCGAACGGGCCTTCGTGATCGGCGTGAACGACGTGGGCGAAACCTATTTCCTGCCGCGCCTGATGCGGGCGCTGGATGGCGCGGCGCCGGGCGTCACGATCCGGACCGTGCGCACGACGTCGATCGACGTGAAAGACGAGATGGAGCGCGGCCGGATCGACCTGGCCATGGGTTTCCTGCCGGGCCTGAAAAGCGGCTTCTTCCAGCGCAAGCTGTTCAGCCAGCCTTACGTGTGCATATTCCGGCGCGACCACCCGCTGGCCCGCTCGGGCGTGTCGGCCAGGCAGTTCCGCGCGGCCGAGCATGTGGCCATTGTGTCCGAAGGCACGGGCCACAGCGTGGTGGACGAGGTGATCGAGCAAGCGGGCATCCGCCGCCGCCTGCGGCTGACGGTGCCGCATTTCATGGCGGTGGGACCGGTGCTGGCCGCCACCGACATGATCGCGGTGGTGCCGCGGCGCTTCGCCGACTGCGCCTGCCAGCCGTTCGGACTGGCGACGGCGCCCTGTCCGGTGAAGATCCCGGAGTCCGTCATCAACGTATTCTGGCACGCCCGCAGCCACCGCGAACCCGCCAACCAGTGGCTGCGCCAAGTGGTGGTGGACGAGTTCGCCGATTGAGCGGGGTCAGGACTTGGGCGGCCAGCGCGAGAGCGGGGCTCAGGCTTCCCGCAGCGTGACCGTGAACCAGCCGCGCAGGGCGTTGGACAGGCGGATCTCGTCGGCGGCGTGCAGGTCGGCCAGGGTCAGCACGCGTTCCTTCACGTTGTCCGTGTCCAGCAATTCGCCGCGCTGCACGCCGGGCAGGCAGCCGCTGTCCACCGGCGGGGTGTACCAATGGCCGTCCATGCGCAGGTACACGTTGCTGCGGCTGCCTTCGCACAGTTCGCCGCGCTCGTTCAGGTAGAGCAGGTCGAAGATATGCGGGTGCGCCGGCAGCCACTCGATGGTTTTCGTGTACCAGGGGCGGTGCGTGGTCTTGTAGCGCAGCAGCGGTTCCGAGGACCGCAGCGTCTCGGGCGCCAGCATCACCTCCTGGACGGCGGGCAGCGGCGGCAGCCGGGCGGTCTGGATATGGCGGGAGCCGTCGCGCGCGACCAGCAGGCGCAGCCGGTGCGGGCCGGGGGTGACAAGGCCCATCGCGGCGATCATGATGTCGCCTTCCACCGACCGTCCGCCCCATACGTAGCCCAGCGCCTTGCAAGACGCCTCCAGGCGCTGCAAGTGGCGGGCCAGCAGGGGCACGCGTTGCTCGGCATCGACCAGGATGGTCTCGATCAATTCGGGTTGCATGGGACTCTCCTGGGAATTGGCGGGCGGAGCCGCGCTCTATGCTACTACCGCTGGCGGGGTTTGCGCCGTCAGGCGCGCAGGATGCGCGCCTTCCAGTGGCATTCTTGCCATTCCTCGGCGGGATCCGAGTCGTGCACGATGCCGCCGCCGACGCTGTAGACGCCGCCGCCGGCCGGGTCCAGCACCAGGGTCCGGATCGCCACGTTCAACGAAAAATCGCCGTCCGGCGCCAGCCAGCCCACGCTGCCGCAGTACAGGCCGCGCGGGGCGGCTTCCATCTGGCGGATGCGCCGCATGGCGGCCACCTTGGGCGCGCCGGTGATGGAGCCGCAGGGGTACAGGGCGGTCAGCACGTCCTGCAGCGTGGCGTCCGGCGCCAGCGCCGACACGGTGGACGTCATGGTCCAGACGGTGGGGTAGCGTTCCAGCGAGAACAGCGCGTCCACCTTGACCGACCCGGGCTGGGCCAGCCGGCCCAGGTCGTTGCGCAGCAGGTCCACGATCATCAGGTTTTCCGCGCGGTTCTTTTCGCTGGCCAGCAGTTCCTGGCCCAGCCGCGCATCCTCGGCGGGATCGGGATGGCGCGGCGCGGTGCCTTTCATCGGGCGGGTCGTCAGGCGCGGGCCTTCGCGCCGGACAAAGAGTTCGGGTGAAAAAGACAGCACCGTGCGGTCGCCGTCCTGGATGAACGCGCCGTGGGCCACCGGGTTGCGGGCGGCGATGCGGCGGTAGAGCGTGGCCGGGTCGCCCTGGTATTGCAGGTCGAGCGGTTGCGTGAAGTTGACTTGATACAGCTCGCCGTCGCCGATCAGGCCGCGGATGGCGTCGACCTGGCGCACGTAGCCGGCTTCGGTCATGCGCGGTTGGGGCAGGCTGATGGAGGCGGGCGCGCTGCCAGCGTCCGGCGCCCCCCAGGGGGCTTCGTCCACCTTGCGGTCGAACACCAGCGCGGTCAGGCGCGGGCGGCCGTCGTCGCGCGGGGGCGTCCAGGGGCCGGCGGGCGCGGCCAGCACGGTTTCGGGCAACAGCCATTCGCCCAGTTCGTAATCCAGCAACAGGGCGACCCATCGCCCTTGCCGGCGCGCGGCCTCGATGGCCGCCAGCGCGGGGGCGACGTCGGCCGCGGCGCGTGCTTCGATCCGGGAGCAAAAGCCCTCGAACCGCAGCGCGCGGCCGGCCAGCCGGTCTTCAAAACGACAATCCATGCGTGTTACTGCGGTTGTTGTTGCGCCAGGAACTCCGTCAGGACGCGCCCGGTGTGGGAGTGGTCGGCCAGGGTCATCACATGTTCCGGCGAGCCTTCGGCAACCAGCTTGCCGCCGCCCATGCCGCCTTCGGGGCCCAGGTCCAGCAGCCAGTCGGCTTCGGCGATGACGTCCAGATTATGCTCGATCACGACGACCGTGTTGCCCGCTTCCACCAGGCGGTGCAGCACATGGATCAGTTTCTCCACGTCGGCCATGGACAGGCCCACCGTGGGCTCGTCCAGCACGTACAGCGTGTGCGGGATGCGCGAGGCGCGGCCGGTCTTGATCAGGCCGTCGGTCAGGCGCGCCTTGGACAGCTCGGTCACCAGCTTGATGCGCTGCGCCTCGCCGCCCGACAGGGTGGGCGACGGTTGGCCCAACGTCAGGTAGCCCAGCCCCACGTCCTGCATCAGCTGCAGCGGGCGGTGGATCTTCGGGTGCGCCGCGAAGTAGCCGATGGCGTCGTCCACTTCCATGGACAGCAGTTCGCCGGCGTTCTTGCCGCGCATCTGCACGCTGAGCGTATCGCTGTTGAAGCGCGCGCCGTAGCAGGCGTCGCACGGCACCTTCACGTCCGGCAGGAAATTCATTTCGATGGTGCGCATGCCCTGGCCTTCGCAGATCGGGCAGCGGCCGTCGCCGGTATTGAACGAGAAGCGCGCCGCCGTCCAGCCGCGCATGCGGGCTTCGCGGGTATCGGCGAACTGCTTGCGCACGTCGTCCCAGAAGCCCACATAGGTGGCGGGGCACGAGCGCGGCGTCTTGCCGATGGGAGTCTGGTCCACTTCCAGCACGCGGTCGATGGCTTCCCATCCCTTGATGCTTTCGCAGCCCGCCCAGCCCGGCGACTTGCCTTGCGAAACAGCCTGGCTCAGGTTGTCCAGCAGCACTTCGCGCGCCAGCGTCGACTTGCCGGAACCGGACACGCCGGTCACGACGCTCAGGCGGCCCACCGGGATCTTGGCGTCCACGCTGCGCAGGTTGTGCAGGCGCGCGCCGCGGATCTCGATCATCGGCGTGTCGGCTTCGACCGGGCGACGGCCTTGCAGCGGGTGTTGCAGCGGTGTTTTCAGATACCGGCCGGTGATGGATTCCGGGGCGTCCATCAAGTCCTGCACGGAGCCTTCGGCCACGACGCGGCCGCCGCGGATGCCCGCGCCCGGGCCGATGTCGATCACGTGCGAGGCGCGGCGGATCGTGTCTTCGTCGTGCTCGACCACCACCAGCGTGTTGCCGTTTTCTTCCAGGCGGGCCAATGCGTTCAGCAGGATGCGGTTGTCGCGCGGATGCAGGCCGATCGTGGGCTCGTCCAGCACATAGCAGACGCCTTGCAGGTTGGAGCCCAGCTGCGCGGCCAGCCGAATGCGCTGCGCCTCGCCGCCGGACAGCGTCGGGGCGGCGCGGTCCAGCGCCAGGTAGTTCAAACCCACTTCCTGCATGAAGTTCAGGCGGCCGCGGATTTCGGACAGGATGTCGCGGGCGATCTCGCCTTCGCGGCCGCGGGCCACGAGTCCCGTGAAGAAGGTGTGCGCGTCCGACACCGGCAGCGACGCCAGTTCGGCGATCGACTTGTCGCGCCAGCGCACGGCGCGCGCCACGCGGTTCAGGCGCTGCCCGTCGCATTGCGTGCAAGCGCCGGCCTCGCCTTCATACCAGGCGTTCCAGGCGGTTTCCTCGCCGGTCTGCTCTTCGTCGAATCCCTGCAATTGCAGGCCCGTGCCGAAGCAGCCCGTGCACCAGCCGTGCTTGGAGTTGTACGAGAACAGGCGCGGATCGGGTTCGGGGAAGCTGGTGCCGCAAGACGGGCACGCGCGCTTGACCGAGAAGTGCTGCTGCTGCAGTTCGCTGTTCAGCGCTTCGTGCAGCTTGTTCACCGGCCACACCACCGACATCACGCCCTGGCCGTTTTCCAGCGCGCTCTTGACCGCGGCGCGCAGGTCGGCCTCGTTGGCGGGGTCCACCACCACGTCCGCCACGGGCAGTTCGATGGTGTGTTCCTTATAGCGGTCCAGGCGCGGCCACGGGGCCACGGGGATGAACTCGCCATCCACGCGCAAGTGCGAATGGCCCTTGGATCCGGCCCACTTGGCCAGGTCCGTGTAATAGCCCTTGCGGGCCGTGACCAGTGGGGAAAGCAGGCCGATGTGCTCGCCCTTGTGGTCGCGCAGCAGGCGGGCCACGATCTGGTCCGTGTTCTGCGGTTCGACGGCCACATTGCAGTCCGGGCAGTACTGCGTGCCCAGCTTCACATAGAGCAGCCTCAGGAAATGGTGGATTTCCGTCATCGTGGCCACGGTGGACTTGCGGCCCCCGCGGCTGGTGCGCTGTTCAATGGCGACCGTGGGCGGGATGCCGAAGATGGCGTCCACATCCGGCTTGCCGGCCGGCTGCACGATAGCGCGCGCATAGGCGTTCAGCGATTCCAGGTAGCGGCGTTGGCCTTCGTTGAACAGGATGTCGAAGGCCAGCGTGGACTTGCCCGAGCCGGACACGCCGGTGATCACGGTGAATTTGTCGTGCGGGATCTCGACGCTGATGTTCTTCAGGTTGTGTTCGCGCGCGTTGCGAATCTCGATCGCCATGTTGCCCTGGCGGCGCGCCCGCATCACGGACTGCAGCGGCGTGCCTTCGCCCGTGCCGTCCGCCTCGCCATAGGCCGCGGCGGGTTCGGCGATGCGGGCCGTCAGGCCGGCCTGCTCGACTTCCTGCGCGTCGGCATCGCTGGTCACGACCACGTCGGTCGGCAGGATGCTGACCTCGTAGTCGCGCAGCGCGGCGCCCGTGTGGGACGCGGGGTTGTCCATCAGGTCTTGCGGCGTGCCCACCCCAAGCACCAGGCCGCCGGCGTCGCCGCCTTCCGGGCCCAGGTCGATCAGCCAGTCGGCCGCGCGGATCACGTCAAGGTTGTGTTCGATGACCAGCAGCGTGTGGCCCGCCGCCAGCAGCTTGCGGAAGGCGCGCATCAGCCGTGCGACGTCGTCGAAGTGCAGGCCGGTGGTGGGCTCGTCGAACAGGAACAGGCTGCCCTTCTTGGCGACCTTGGCGGTGGAAATGCCGCTGCGCGCGGCTTCGGCCAGGTGGCCGGCCAGCTTCAGGCGCTGCGCCTCGCCGCCCGACAGCGTCGGCACGGGCTGACCCAGCCGCACGTATTCCAGGCCCACGTCGGCCAGCGGCGCCAGGCCTGTCTGCACGTCGCGCAGGCCCTTGAAGAAGTCCAGCGCTTCGCTGACCGTCATGGCCAGCACTTCGTCGATGGATGCGCTCTTGCCCAGGTGTTCGACGCGCACTTCCAGCACTTCGGGGCGGAAGCGCTTGCCGTCGCAATCCGGGCAGCGCAGGTACACGTCGGACAGGAACTGCATTTCCACGTGCTCGAAGCCGGTGCCGCCGCAGGTCGGGCAGCGGCCGTCGCCGCCGTTGAAGCTGAACGTGCCGGCCGTGTAGGCGCGTTCGCGCGCCAGCGGGGCCTGGGCGAACAGCTTGCGGACGGCGTCGAATGCGCCCACATAGCTGGCGGGGTTGGAGCGCGCTGTCTTGCCGATGGGGGTCTGGTCCACCATGACGACGTCGGCGATCTGCTCGGCGCCCAGCAGGCGCTCGAAGGCGCCCGGCGCTTCCGACGGCTTGCCCTTCTGCTTGAGCAGTGCAGGGTAAAGCACGTCCTGCACCAGTGTGGACTTGCCTGAACCGGACACGCCGGTCACGCAGACCAGCCGGCCCAGCGGCAATTCCACCGAGACATTCTTCAGGTTGTGCGCGTTGACGCCTTCCAGCAGCAGCCGGGGCGTGTTCTTGGCGACCGGCATCGGGCGCGGCGCTTCCACTCGCTGGCGCCCGCCCAGGTAATTGCCCGTCAACGTGTCGGCCGCGCGCAGTTGCTTGGGCGTGCCGTCGAAAACGATGTAGCCGCCGCGTTCGCCGGGGCCGGGGCCGATATCGATGATGCGGTCAGCCGCCACCATGACCTGTGGGTCGTGTTCCACCACCACCAGCGTATTGCCGGCGTTGCGCAGCCGGTGCATGACTTCGACCACGCGGTGCATGTCGCGCGGGTGCAGGCCGATGGACGGCTCGTCCAGCACGAACAGCGTGTTCACCAGCGAGGTGCCCAGCGCGGTGGTCAGGTTGATCCGCTGCACTTCGCCGCCCGACAGCGTGCGGCTCTGGCGGTCCAGCGTCAGGTAGCCCAGGCCCACGTCGCACAGGAACTTCAGGCGCGCCCGCACCTCGGTCATGAGCAGGTCGGTGGCCGCGTCCAGCGCGCCCGAAAACGACAGCTCGTCGAAGAAACGGCGCACGCGCTCGATGGGCAGCAGCATCACGTCATGGATCGACAGGCCGCCCAGATGGTTCAGCTGGTCGCGCGTCCAGTCGGCGCCGACCGGCATGAAGCGCTGGTAGCGGCCGTCTTCCGGCGGCAGCACCGTGTCGGCCTCTTCCTTGGTGCCCAGGCGCCACAGCAGCGCGTCGGGTTTCAGGCGCGCGCCGTTGCAGGTGGGGCAGGGCGTGTAGCTGCGGTACTTCGACAGCAGCACGCGCACGTGCATCTTGTAGGCCTTGGTTTCCAGCCAGTCGAAGAAGCGCTGCACGCCGTACCACTGGTGCTTCCAGGCGTCGTTGCCGCCCTTCCAGTCAGGGGTGCCGTAAAGTACCCAGCGCTTGTGCTCTTCGCTCATCGACTTCCAGGGCACGCCCAGCGGCACGCCCGCGCGCGGCGCGTACTTCTGCAGCTCGTCCTGGCATTCCTTATAGGAGGGTGTCGTCCACGGCTTGATCGCGCCTTCCAGCAGGGTCTTGTTCTCGTCCGGGATCACCAGGCCGAAATCGATGCCGATCACGCGGCCGAAGCCGCGGCAGGACTCGCAGGCGCCCAGCGGCGAATTGAACGAGAAGCTGCTGGGCAGCGGGTCGGTGTATTCGATGTTGCAGTCGGCGCAATGCAGGCGGTCGCTGTATTTCCAGATCGCCGCGTCGGCGCCTTCGGCGTCCATGACGTAGACGGCCAAGTGCCCGGCGCCCATGCGCAGCGCCGTGTCCAGCGCTTCCATCACGCGTTCGCGCTCGGTGCCCGCGAAGCGGAAGCGGTCCTGGATGACGTGCAGGATGCGGCGTGCTTCGCCGGCATCCTTGGCTGCCTTGCCCTTCTTGGCGCCCTTCGCGCCCTTGGCCGGGGCGGTGGCGCGTGGCACGGCGGTTTCCTCGGCGTGTACGCGGGTATAGCCCTGCTGCTCGAGAAAGCCGCGCACTTCGTCTTCGGTGAAGTTGGCGGGCACGGCGATGGGGAAGGTCACCACCAGGCGCGGGTCGCCGGCCACCGCAGCGCGTTCGGCCAGCGAGTGGTAGATGGAGTCCGGCGTGTCGCGGCGCACTACCTTGCCGCAGCCGCGGCAGTACAGCCGGGCGCCGCGCGCAAACAGCAGCTTCAGGTGATCGTTCAGTTCGGTCATCGTGCCGACCGTGCTGCGCGAGCTGCGCACCGGGTTGGTCTGGTCGATGGCGATGGCCGGCAGGATGCCTTCGATGCGGTCAACCTGTGGCTTGTCCATGCGGTCCAGGAACTGGCGCGCATAGGGCGAGAAGGTTTCCACGTAGCGCCGCTGTCCTTCGGCGTACAGCGTGTCGAACGCCAGCGAACTCTTGCCGGAGCCCGACACGCCCGTCACGACGACCAACTCGCCGGTGGCGATGGTCAGGTCCAGGTTCTTGAGATTGTTCTGGCGTGCGCCAACGATGCGGATTTGGGAGCTCATGGACGGTATCGTAGCCTGAGGAAGCCGCCTGCCCGAGCGATGACCCTTCGCTGGTTTCGAGCGCGGCGATATGGAATAATTGCCTACATAGTGAGTCACGAGTCCATAATATGGACAATCACGGGATCACTAACTGTACAAATAAACAGTATCGCAGATTCGTCTGATATTCGCGCTGTTTGCCTTGCGAAATCTGTTTGTTCATAGTTAAAGGCCGGTTGCCACTATTTGGGGACGTTCTTGTCGGAAACCAAGGTCGCGGGCGCTGCGGCGTTCGCCAAATTCATGACGGTGCTGCAGGCGGTGGCCGATGCGCCCGAGCCGCCCACGGCGGCCTCGCTCGCTCGCAGCTGCGGCTACCCGCGTCCCACGGTCTATCGCATCGTGGCGGCGCTGGCCGAGCAGGGCATGCTGGCGGAAACCGGTGGCGCCTACCGCCTGGGCACGCGCCTGATGTCGCTTGCCAGCGGCGCGTGGTCGCAGTTCGACCTGCGCGCCGCGCTGGCGCCCGACCTGCAGGCGCTGCGCGACGCCACCGGCGAAACCGTGCATCTGGCGGTGCCCGCCGGCCAGGAGATGATCTATATCGACAAACTGGAAAGCCCCGGCCCGGTGCGCATGGTGTCGCGCGTGGGCTCGTCGGTGGCGTTGCATTCCAGCGCGGTCGGCAAGGCCTATCTGGCCGCCCTGGACGATACGGCCCGCGAGCGCCTGCTGCGCGACCTGCCGTTGCCGGCGCGCATGCCGGGCACCGTGACCAGCCTGCCGGCCCTGCGCGCCGTGCTGGACGGCGACCGCGCGCGTGGCTACGCCATGGACAACGAAGAAAACGAAGCCGGCATCGTCTGCTACGGCGTGGCGCTGTGCGACGCGGCCGGCCGGCCCGTGGCGGGCGTCAGCGTCAGCACCTTGCTGTTCCGGCGGCGCGATGACCCGCAAGCCGCCTATATCGATCCCTTGCTGCGGCTGCGCGACGCCGCCGCGGCCAAACTCGCCGTCCTGCCGGCATCGTCCGGCGGCGTCTGACCGCCCGCCTCAAAGGAATTCCATGACCGCATCCGCTCCCATCGCCTCCAAGCTTTCCGCCCTGCTGGCCGCCCGGGTCGTGCCCGTGCTGCGTTATACGGACGCGGCCACCGCCGCCTATGCCGCCGAAGTCGCCGTAGCGGCCGGCTGCACCACGCTGGAGCTGACCTGGACGATTCCCGGCGTGACCGACCTGGTGCGCGCGCTGCGCGACAAGCACGGCGCCAGCCTGCTGCTGGGCGTGGGCACCGTGCTGGACGAAGCCCAGGCCCGCGACGCGCTGGTGGCCGGCGCCGATTTCCTGGTGTCGCCCGCCCTGGCCACCGAGATCGTGGACATGGCGCACGCCGCTGGCGCCCTGTGCCTGCTGGGCGCGTTCACGCCCACCGAAGTGCTGGCCGCCCGCCGCGCCGGCGTGGACGTGGTGAAGGTGTTCCCGGCCGACACCGGCGGCCCCAAGCACCTGGCCGCGTTGAAGTCGGTCTACCCCGACACGATCTTCTGCCCCACGGGCGGCATCACCCAGGACAACATGGGCGCGTACTTCGCGGCCGGCGCCGGGCTGGTGGGCATCGGCAGCAACCTGTACGACAAGGCCGCGTTCGCCGCGCGCGACACGGCGGCCCTGGTCGCCCAGATCACCCGTACCCGCGAGGCCGCCCATGGCTGATTTCGACATCGTCGCGCTGGGCGAACCGCTGGTCGAACTGAACCAGACGCACAAAGGCCAGCTGCAATACCTGCAGGGCTTTGGCGGCGATACGTCCAATGCGGTCATCGCGGCGGCCCGCCAAGGCGCGCGCTGCGCCTACCTGACCCGCGTGGGCAACGACGCGTTCGGCGCCCAGTTCCTGGACCTGTGGCGGTCCGAAGGCGTGGACACGGCGGGCGTGCAGACGGACGATGACGCGCACACCGGCCTGTATTTCGTGCAACACGGCCCGGACGGCCACGCGTTCAGCTATTTGCGGCGCGGCTCGGCCGCCAGCCTGATGACGCCGGCGCTGCTGCAAAGCGGCCTGATCGAGCGCAGCCGCTTCCTGCACGTGTCGGGCATCAGCATGGCGATCAGCACCAGCGCCTGCGACACGGTTTTTGCCGCCATCGCCCGCGCGCATGCCGCGGGCGCGCAGGTCAGCCTGGATTCGAACCTGCGGCTGCGCCTGTGGCCGGTGGACCGCGCCCGCGCCGTCCTGCGCGAAACCATGCGCGAAGCCGACCTGTTCCTGCCCAGCATGGACGACATGCAGCACCTGACCGGCAACGACGACCCCGAGCGCACGCTGGACTGGATCCGCGACGGCGGCGCGGCGGGCGTGGTGGTGCTGAAACTGGGCAAGGACGGCTCCATCATCGATGACGGCCACACTCGCACGCCGGTCGCGGCCTTGCGGGTGGATGCGGTCGACGCCACCGGCGCCGGCGACTGCTTCGCGGGCAGTCTCCTTGCGCGCCGTTGCCAGGGCGATTCCTGGGAAGACGCCGTGCGCTACGCCAATGCCGCGGCAGCGCTGTCGACACTGGGCTATGGTGCAGTCGATCCGCTGCCCCGCGCGGAACAGGTCCAGGAACGGCTGAAGTCGCTGGCAGGTTAGGGGCGAACCGGGGCGGCCACTGACAGGGACGGATCACGTCACGGCCGCTACACCCCGTTTTCCGCCCTGATTGGCGCGGCCTGGGGATTTCAGGCTAAAATGGCAAGTTATCCGAATTTTTTCCGCCAGCCCTATTTCCGGTTGTGCGGGCCACTTTCCGCAAATTCAACAGGAGAATCAACATGGCTGAACGCAAACGCGTGCGTCGTAACACCCTGGAACGTCGTTGCTTGGGCAAGGCTTTCAAGCGCTTGTTCGTCAAGTCGCCCAAGGGTGTTTTCAAGATGCTGGAAAAGATCAAGCGCGTCTAATCAACGCCCTGATCTGAAAAAACCCGCTGGCTTTTGCCAAGCGGGTTTTTTTTCGTCTTGCGGTCGAAGGCAGAAGGTTGAAAGTCCGACCTCAATCGACGGTCGGCCCCAGCTTCGGCTTGATGAATTCCATGAACGCCCGGGTTTTCGCCGGCTGGATGCTTGACGGATACACCACGTAGATCGAGATCGGGTCCACCGACCAGCCCGGCAGCACGCGCCGCAACGAGTTGCGCTTGATGATCGGATCCAGCGCCTGGCAGTGCGGCATGCGCGTGATGGCCAGGTCCAGGCCGGCCAGGGTGCCGGCGATGCTCATGTTGTTGGCGGCAAGATGACCGCTGACCGGCACGCTTTCACTGACCGTGCCGTTGTGCAGGGTCCAGTGCGAATGCGCGTCGTCGATCGTGGTCCGCAGGCATTGGTGCTGCGTCAGGTCGGCGGGCGTCTTGGGTTCGCCGTAGCGTTCCAGGTAGCGGTCGGACGCATACAGGTAGTTGTCCAGGGATACCAGTTCCTGCACCACGGCGCCGTCGCTGCGCGGAACGGCCGCGCCGTTGCCATTGCCCGTGTCCACCGTGGACAACGGATAGTCGGTGTCGCGGCCAAAGCGCAGCACCACGTCGAAGGGCGTGCCTTGGGCGTCTGACGCCGTCATCATGCTCAGGTCGAACTCGCACTCCACTTCGGGATAGCGGTCGGTGAAGTCGTTGATGGTTTCCGGCAGCAGCCAGATCGCCAGGCTGTAGGGCATGGACACCCGCAGGTTGCCCGTCGGGCCGCCCGACAGCGACAGCAGTTGCTCGTGCGCCAGACGGGCTTCGTCGATCAGGCCCTGGCAGCGGCGCATGTAGGCCGCGCCGGCCTCGGTCAGGTCCAGCCTGCGCGTATTGCGGTTGATCAGCCGCAGGCCGATCGCGCGCTCCAGTTCATTGATGCGGCGCGACAGCGTCGACGTGGGCATGTCCAGCGCGCGCGCGGCCAGACTGAAGCTCTTGCGCTTGGCAACCTCGACGAACAAGGCGATGTCATTGAGCTGGACGTTCGAAGCTTCCATAGGCATTCCGGATTTGGCCGCCCGAGTTTACGCCACTCCCGTACGCCGCCCAACGCATAAAGGTCCGGAATAATCGCCAAAAACGCAGAGGTTGACAGATTTGATTGCAAATTCGAATGCGCCGGCATCGGTTCGTGCTGGCATATCCCCTACACTTCAGGCGAAAACAGTTAGACCAAGACCGCAGCGGTGGCATGGCGATCGCAAAGGGGCACAGCAGGCATGACCGATACACCAACGTTTTTCACCGTTCTGACGCCCACCTACAACCGGGCGGGTACGCTGCACCGGGTGTATGAATCGCTTTCCCGGCAGACATTCAGGGATTTCGAATGGGTGGTGGTGGACGATGGTTCCACCGACAACACCCACGATTCCATTCTGGAATGGCAGACGCGCGCCGATTTCCCGATCCGCTACATCTGGCAGAACAACCAGCACAAGAAGACCGCCTTCAACCGCGGTGTCCGCGAGGCGCGCGGCCACCTGATCGTCGGCCTGGACAGCGACGATGAAATGCCGCCGGACGCGCTGGCCACGTTCAAGGACGCCTGGGAGAGCATTCCGCCCGCGCGGCGCGATTCCTATGTGGCCGTGACCGGCCTGTGCGCACGCCCCGACGGCAGCATCGTCGGCGACCGCTATCCGCAGGACGTGTTCGACAGCACGGCCGTCGATGTGTATTTCCGCTATCGCATCAAGGGCGAGAAATTCGGCTGTATGCGCACCGATATCCTCAGGAAGTACCCCTTTCCCGAAGACGTCGCGGGCTTCGTGCCGGAAAGCCTGGTGTGGTGGGCCGTGGCGCGCGCGGGCTATCTCAGCCGCTTCATCAACCGCGTGGTGCGCACCTATCACGACACGCCCGGGGGCCTGAGCCAGGGGGCCGTGTCGGTGGCCAACAATGCGCAGGGCCTGTACCTGCTGGCCTGGGACATGCTGCAGCACCACCTGGAATTCTTCCGCTTCCGGCCGCGCGAGTTCATCATGGCGGCCGCGCGCTATACGCGTTTCCGCCTGCACCTGAAGCATTCCGGCGTGCCCACGGCCGTCCAGGCCTACCGGCTGACGAACCCCGCCGCGACCTTCATGGTGGCGGCGATGTGGCCCCTGGGCTACGCGCTGTACCGCCGCGACCGCCGGCGCGGCGTCGCCTAGCGCTCAAGCAGGCGCCGCCGCCGGCGCGCCGTGGCCCAGCCCCAGATACACCTCGACCACGCGCGGGTCCACCGCGACTTCCGCCGCCGGCCCCTCTAGCGTGACCGTGCCGGTCTCCAGCACATACGCGTAATCGGCCACCTGGAGCGCGGCGCGGGCGTTCTGTTCGATCAGCAGGATGGACACGCCCATCTCGCGCAGCCGCGCGACGATGCGGAACACTTCCCGCACGATGCGTGGCGCCAGTCCCAGGCTGGGTTCGTCCAGCATCAGCAGGCGCGGCTTGGCCATCAGCGCGCGGCCTACGGCCAACATCTGGCGTTCGCCGCCGGACAGGGTGCCGGCCAATTGCGCATGGCGTTCCTTCAGGCGGGGAAACAACTCGTAGACCTCGGCCAGCGTCTTGTCGTGGTCGCGCTGGCCGCAGCGGAAGCGGTGGAATGCGCCCAGCATCAGGTTGTCTTCCACGGTCATCTCTGCGAAGAGCTCGCGCTTTTCCGGCACCAGGTTCATGCCGGCCGCCACCATTTCCTCGATCTCGGCGTGCGCCTGCGCCTTGCCGCCGAACAGGATCTGGCCGGTGGAGGGCAACACGCCCATGATGGCGGACAGCAGGGTCGTCTTGCCGGCGCCATTGGGGCCGATCACGGTCACGATCTGGCCTTCGCCCACGGCCAGGCTGATGCCGGACACGGCCTCCACCTTGTCGTAGGCGACATGCAGGTCGCGTACTTCCAGCAGTTTCGCAGTCATCATTCCACTCCGCCCAGATAGGCTTCCAGCACCGCGGGATTGTGTTGGATCTCGGCAGGCAGCCCTTCGGCGATCTTCTCGCCGAAGTCCATGACCACCACGCGATCCACCAGGCCCATCACGAAGTCCATGTCGTGCTCGACCAGCAGGATGGCCATGCCTTCGGCGCGCAATTTCTTCAGCAGTTCGGCCAGTTCGCGTTTTTCCTGATAGCGCAGGCCGGCGGCGGGTTCGTCCAGCAGCAGGATGCACGGGTCGGAGGCCAGGGCGCGCGCGATCTCAAGGATGCGCTGCTGGCCCAGCGCCAGCGAACCGGCTTCGTCATGCAGATGCTTGCCCAGGCCCACGCGCTCGACCTGGCGCGCGGCCTCGGCCAGCAGGCGCGCTTCCTCGGGGCGGTCCATCCGCCACGCGGACGGCAGCACGCCGCGATGCCCGCGCAGGTGGGCGCCGATGGCCACGTTCTCCAGCACGCTCATGCGGGAAAGCAGGCGCACGTGCTGGAACGTGCGCGACAGGCCCAGCCGCGCGATCCTGCGCGCGCCGGCGCCCGCCACGAGGTGGCCCAGCAGCGTGACCTGGCCAGACGTCGGCGTGTCCACGCCCGATATCTGGTTGAACATCGTGCTTTTGCCGGCGCCGTTGGGGCCGATCAGCGCCAGGATCTCGCCCGCCCGGATCTCCAGGTTCATGGCGTTGTTGGCGACCAGGCCGCCGAACTTGCGCGTCACGTCCACGGCCTTCAGCACGACCTCGCCGCGCGGCGGCATGGGCTTGCGGGGCAGGGGTTCCGCCTCCATGTCCAGCCGGCGCACGGGCTTTTTCACGCGGACCCAGCGCGTCAGCACCGGCCACAGGCCGCTGCGGGCGCGGTGCAGCAGCAGCACCATGCCGAAGCCAAAGACGATGACCTCGAAGTTGCCGGTCTGGCCCAGCAGCTTGGGCAGCCAGTCTTGCAGCCATTGCTTGAGCACGGTGAACACGCCCGCGCCGACCAGCGCGCCCCAGACGTGGCCCGCGCCGCCGATGACGGTCATGAACAGGTATTCGATGCCCATCTGCAGGCCGAACGGGTTGGGGTTCACGAAGCGCTGCATGTGCGCGTACAGCCAGCCGGACGCGCACGCCTGCAGCGCGGCGATGATGAAGATCACCATGCGCGACCGCGCGGTGTCCACGCCCATCGATTCGGCCATCACGCGCCCGCCCTTAAGCGCGCGGATGGCGCGGCCTTCACGCGAATCCAGCAGGTTCTGCGTGGACCATACGGCCACCAGCAGGAACGCCCAGATCAGGTAATAGATGCTGCCGCCCTGGTTCAGCGACCAGCCGAACACGCTGATCGCGGGGATGTCAGGAATGCCGGTGTGGCCGCCCAGGCCTTCGACGGAGCCGAAGGCAAAGTACAAGGACAAGCCCCAGGCGATGGTGCCCAGCGGCAGGAAGTGACCCGACAGCTTGAGCGTGATCGCGCCCAGCAGATAGGCGATGACGAGCGTCAGCGCCAGCCCGGCCAGCAAGGTCAGCCAGGGGGACGCGCCCAACCAGGCCAGCCAGGCCGGCAAGGAGTCCGCGCGGGTGGTCAGCAGCGCCGTCGTGTAGGCGCCCACGCCCACGAAGGCGGCCTGCCCGAAACTTGTCAGGCCGCCCACGCCGGTCAACAGCACCAGGCCCAGCGCCACCAGCGCATACAGGCCGATGTAGTTCAGCAAGGTCACATAGAACGGCGGCAAGGCCAGCGGCCCCAGCGCCAGCAGCGCCAGGAACACGAAGAGGATGATGCGGGGGGTCATTCGTCTTCTTCCTCGACGTGATGGCTTTTCAGCGAGCGCCAGAGCAGCACGGGGATGATCAGCGTGAACACGATGATTTCTTTGTAGGCGCTGGCCCAGAACGACGAGAAGGCTTCGATCAGACCCACCAGGATGGCGCCGGCCGCGGCCAGCGGATAGCTGACCAGCCCGCCGATGATGGCGCCCACGAAGCCCTTCAGGCTGACCATGAAGCCGGAGTCGAAATACATGGTGGTGATGGGGGCGATGAGGATGCCCGACACCGTGCCGATCAACGCCGCCAGGAAGAAGGTGGCGCGGCCGGCGAAGATGGGGGAAATGCCCATCAGCCGCGCGCCCAGCCGGTTGAAGGCGGCCGCGCGCAAGGCCTTGCCGTACATCGAGCGTTCGAAGAACTGGTACAGCACGATGATCAGGACCGCCGATACCGCCACCACCCACAGCGCCTGGCTGTTGATATTGATGGGGCCCAGCGCCAGGCTCGCGTCGCTGAACGGCGCGGTGCGGGCGCCTTCGGCGCCGAAAGCCAGAAGGCCCAGGCCGACCAGCGCCAGATGGACGGCGATGGACACGATCAGCAGCACCAGCGTCGAGGCCGACGCGATGGGCTGGTAGAACAGCCGGTACAGCTGCGGGCCCATCGGCACCACCAGCAGCAGCGTCAGCAGCGCCTGCACCGACATGGGCAATTGCGCCAGCGGCAGCCGATACAGCAGCGCCGCCAGCACCAGCGGATAGATCGCCTTGGCCGCGATGCGCCACAGGCCCCGCGCGCGGCCCGGGCGCCTGGCGCGCGCCACCAGGTCGGCGGCGGCCTCAGCCAGCGCGAACGCCAGCAGCAGCCAGACCAGCAGCACGGGTTTGCCGGCCTGGATGGCCGCCATGGTCAGCGCGCCGAAGGCGACGAATTCGCCCTGGGGGATGAACAGCACGCGGGTAACGGTGAAGACCAGCAGGATCGACAAGGCCAACAGCGCGTAAATGGCGCCGTTGGTGATGCCGTCCTGCCCAAGTATCAAGGCGATCTGAGCATTCATGCGTGGTCCGTGGCGTTACTTGACGAGCGTCCAGTTGCCGTCTTTCACGGTGATGAGTTCGCGGCCGCGGTCGTCGAAGCCGCTGTGGTCGGCGGCGCTCATGTTGTAGACGCCCTGCGTGCCCACCAGCTCCTTGGTCTGTTCCAGCGCATCGCGCAACGCGCTGCGGAACTCCTTGGTGCCCGGCTTGCCGGCCTTTTCCGCCAACGGCACGGCCTTCTCCAGCAGCAGGCCGGCGTCGTAGACGTTGGCGCCGAAGGTGGCGGGCTTGGAGCCGTTGAGCTTTTCGTAGGCCGCGATGTAGTCGCTGGCGACCTGCTTGGACGGGTTGCTGTCCGGCATCTCCGGCAGCACCAGCATCAGGCTGGCGGCCAGCACCGTGCCTTCGACCTTCTTGCCGCCCAGCTTCAGGAAGTCGGGCAACGCAGCGCCGTGAGTCTGGTAGAACTTGCCCTTGTAGCCCTGATCGAACAGGGTCGTCTGCGGCAGCACGCTGGCGGCGCCGGGGGCGGCCACCAGCACGGCGTCCGGCTTGGCGGCCAGGATCTTCAGCGCCTGGCCGGTGACCGAGCTGTCAAAGCGCAGATAGCGTTCGTTGGCGGTGACCTTGATGCCCTTTTCGGCGGCCAGGCCCGAGAAGACCTTGGACCAGTTCTCGCCGTAGGGATCGTTCAGGCCGATGAAGCCGACCGTCTTCACACCAGTCTTGACCATGTGGTCCACCAGCGCGCGGGCGATGATGTCGTCGTTCTGCGTGGTCTTGAACACCCACTTCTTCTGTTCGTTCATGGGCAGCACGACCGCTGCCGTGCCTACCGGGGCCAGCATCGGCACGCCGGCTTCCGCGGCGAACTGGATCACGCCCATGGCGTTGGGCGAACCCGACGGGCCGATCAGCGCGTCCACGTTCTGCTCCGAGATCAGCTTCTTGAAGGCGGTGACCGAGTTGGTGGAATCGCTGGCGTCGTCCAGCGAGATGTACTCGATGGTCAGGTCACCGATCTTCTTGGGCAGCAGCGGCACCGTGTTCTTCTGCGGAATGCCGACCAGCGCGGTGGGGCCGGTGGACGACGTGACGACGCCCACTTTGACTTGGGCCAGGGCGGGCAGGGCGAACAGGGCGGCGACGGCGGCGGCCGCGGCCAGGGGGAGTTTCTTCGACAGCATGGCAAAACCTCCGGATAGGGAGCAATGGGCGTGCGGTTGAAAAGCGGAGAAAACGGGGAACTGCGGGAATTACTTGTTGCTTAAAATTTCTAACACGCAAGGATGAGCACTGTAGACGTGGTACTGATGCTTACCTATCCGTTAAAACCCGACGACAGAGGGACGCCGCGCTTGGTCAGATGGTGATGGAACTGACGCTGGCGCCACCGCACACAAACAAAGTCTGTCCGGTGACGAAGCTGTTGGCGGGGTCGGCGAAGAACATCACGGCGCGCGCCACATCGTCCGAACGGCCCAGGCGCTTGACCGGGATGCCGTTGGCCAGCTGCTTTTCGCGTTCGCTGCCGGGTTCGATCACTTCGTAGAACATGTCCGTCTGGATGGGGCCGGGCGCCACCACGTTGACCGTGATGCCGTAAGGCGCCAATTCCAGCGACCAGGTGCGCGCCATGCCGACCATGCCGGCCTTGGTGGCCGAATAGGCGGTGCGGGTGGGCAGGCCCAGCGCGCCGCGCGACGACATCATCACGATGCGGCCGAACTGGCGTTCCTGCATGCCGGGCAGCGCCGCCTGCACCAGGGATATCGCGGCGCCCAGATGGATCTGCGTCAGGCCGTGCAGCTCTTCCTGCGTGACCTGCGGCAGCAGGTTCGGCCAGATGACGCCCGCGTTGTGGATGACGTGGCTGATGGGGAATTTGGCGGCGGCCTCACGGCCGGCCTGCGCGGTGGCATCCGCGTCCAGCAGGTCCACCTGCATGTTGTGCAGGCGCGGGTGGGTGAAGTCGGCGGCGCGGCGCGCCATCGAAATCACTTCGTAGCCCGCGTCCAGCATGCTGCGGCAGATTTCAGCGCCGATGCCGGCGCTGCCGCCGGTGACGAGGGCAACATTCGCTTGTGTCATGGAATCCCTTTGTTCGTTGTGGCCGCGGCCGGTCAGGCCTTGGGCGCCAGCGCCAGCACGCGCAGGGGGCTGCCCGAGCCGCTGCGGATCTTGAGCGGCGCCGAGAAGATCACCGCGCCGGTGGGCGGCAGTTGATCCAGGTTCGTCAGGCACTGCAGGCCGTAGCGGTTGTTGCCGTGCATGTAGTAGTGGCAGGGGTAGGGCGGATTCAGGTGATGGGCCTGCCCGGCGTCGGTGCCGACGGATTCGGTGCCGAAGCCGTGTACGTCGCGTTCCTTGATCAGCCACGGCACGACGTCGGCGTCGGGGCCGGGCGAGTGCGCGCCGTCCGCCTGCATGTTCAGGTATTCGGCGGGTTTGGCGCGCTTGGACCAGTCGGTGCGCATCAGCACCCAAGAGCGTGCCGGGATGCGGCCGTGCGTCTCTTCCCACTTCTTCACGAAGTCGATGGTCAACAGGAAGTCCGGGTTGTCGCGGGCTTCGGCGGAACAGTCGATGACAGAGGCGCTGGCGATGAAAGACTCGATGGGGATCGTGTCCACGGTGTTGTCGGGCTGGTCCTTGCCCGTGACCCAGTGGGCCGGCGCGTCGAAGTGCGTGCCCGTGTGTTCCGAGCACGAGAAGTTGTTCCAGTACCAGGCCGGGCCGCGTTCGTCGTAGCGCGAAATCTCTTCCATGCGGAACGGCCATGCCTGGCCGAATTCCGGCGGCAGCACGATGGTGGGGAATTCCGGCGTCAGTGTTTCGGTCAGGTCCACCAGGCCGATGCGGCCCGACACGAGTTCCGACATGAATTGGGCAAGAATGTTCTGGCTCATGCTGTTGTTCCTCTTGGTTCGTGCGTTATCGGGAAAGGGGCCGTCAGGCGCCCAGTTCCCGTTCCAGTCCCTTGGGGTTCTCGGCCAGCCGGGCGCGGAATTCCTGCGCGACGTCGCCGACGTACACGTCTTCAATGCCGTCCTTCAGCGCGCGCACGATGGCGGCGGCGATTGCGGCGGGCGCCACGCGCGGCGGGGGCGTGCGTTGTTCCCATTCGTGGTCCACGGGGCCGGGGAACACGTTCACCACCCGCACCCCCGCGCCGCGCATTTCGGCGCGCAGGCATTGGGCCAGCGACAGCGCGGCGGCCTTGGATGCCGACCACATGCCGCGCGCCGGCAGGTTCATGTGCGCGTAGATGGACAGCACGTTGACCCAGGCGGTCGCGCTGTTCACCCCGTCGGCGGCGCGGCCGCACAGCGCCGGGCCGAAGCATTGCGCCAGCCGCATCAGGCCCAGCACGTTCACGTCCATGGCGTCGCGCGCGGTGTTTACGTCCTTGCGGCCGAGCAGGCCGCCTTCACGTTCCAGATCGGCGGTGTTCACCAGGATCTCGACCTTGCCGCCGATCGAAGCGGCGACGCGTTCGACCGAATCGGTGTCGGTGACGTCCAGCGCGACGGTCTGCACGCGCGGGTCGGCGGCCAGGGCGTCGAAGGCGTCGTCGCGCTTCCAGGTCTGGGGATCGCCCAGGAACACGGCCGGGCAGCCCGCGTCCAGCAGGGCGCGCGCCACCGCCTGGCCGACCGCGGACTTGCCGTCCGTGACCAGCGCGCGGCGGAACTTCGGATCGCACGAGGTCTCGCGCAAGGTCTTGTCGTCTTCCATGTTCGGGGTATTCCTTTCTGGCAGGGCGATCATCACGGCCTGACCGCCGCGGTCCAGTTTCAGCGTCAGCCGCACGCGCGCGCCGTCGGCGCAGTCCTGGTGGACGTGGGCCACGACGGAGGGGCCGGCGTCCATGCGCACGGTGCCCACGCGCCACGGCAGGCGTTCGCGGAAGTACAGGTCGTTACTGTGGTGCAGGACGGTGCTGACCAGCAGCACGCCGTTGGGATCGGCCGGGCGCCACGGCAGGTGCTCGGACAGGCAATGGCCGCAGACCTCGCGGGGCGGGTACTGGACCGCGCCGCAGTCGGCGCAGGTCTGCAGGTCGAAGCGGCCCTCGGCGGCGGCGGCGGTCAACCCCAACGCGCTGCGGCTGCGCCAGCCGGGCGGCAGCGTGGGCTGGCGGGTGCGCGCAACCGGGTTCTTCCGGGGCGGCTTGGCTAGCGGCTCGGTCATGCGTCGCTCCTGGCCAGAATGGCCGCGGCGGTGCACAGCCCGCGGTCGTAATTGATCATGCCGAAGCCGCTGACCATGCCGATGCGGGCATCGGCCACCTGGGTGCCACCGGCCGTGCCGGCAAGCTGGCGCAGCGCCTCGACCATGCCCAGATAGCCGCCCGCCGCGCCCGCCTGGCCCACCGACAGCTGGCCGCCGTTGGTGTTGAAGGGGAAGCTGCCGTCGACGGTGAAGGTGTTGTCGCGGACGAATTCCGGCGCGGCGCCTTTTTCGCAGAAACCCAGGTCTTCGATCTGCATCAGGTTGATGACGGGGTAGTCGTCATAGGCTTGCAGGAAGTCCATGTCGGCGGGCGTGGCGCCGGCCTGGCCGTAGAGTTCGTCGATGTCCAGGGTCCAGCCGCCGCGCGTCTGGATCGGATCGTCGATCCAGGCGTTGTGCCGTTCGATGGTGGACAGGATGCGGGCATACGGCAGGTTCAGCGCGCGGGCCTGTTCTTCACGCATTACCAGGAAGGCATCGGCGCCCGCGCAGGGCATCACGCAGTCGAACAGGTGGATCGGGTCGGTGATGACCCGCGCGTCCAGGTATTGCTGCAAGCTCAGCGGCTTTTTCATCAGCGCGTGCGGATAGCGCAGCGCGTTGTCGCGCTGCGCCACGCACAGCTTGCCGAAGTCTTCGCGCGTAGCGCCGGTCGCGCGCATGTAGTTCGCGGTCAGCAGCGCGAAACTGGCGTTCGGTCCGCCCGCGCCATAGGGGTAGACGGCGTCCTGCGCGAAGCGCGAGAACTGGCTGACCGTGTTGCGGAAGGAATCCACATGGTTGGTGTCGCCCGCGATGCAGGCCACGATGTTCGCGTCGCCGGCCTGCACGGCGCGAGCCGCGCGGCGCAGGGCCGCCACGCCGCTGGCGCCGCCCATGGGGATGTGGTCCAGCCAGCGCGGGCTCATGCCCAGATGCTGGACCAGGCCCACTGCCGTGTCGGGCGCGAGCGTGAAACTGGACACGCACAGGCCGTCGACATCGGCCTTGGCCACGCCCGCCTGCCGGATCAGCGCGCCCAGCGCGCGTCCCAGCCACCAGTGGGCGGCGTGCGTGGAGTAGCGTTCGTACGGGATCGTGACGGGCAGGGCCGCCACGATGCCGTCATAGCCCAGGCGGCTCATCGCGGCGCCTCCTGGCGCTTTTTCATGCCGGTCGTGTCCACGCAACTGGCGGTGCCGGGCAACGTCGGCGCCAGCGCCTTCATCTCGCCGCGCTGGATCTTGTTGGTGGTGGTCAGCGGCAGGCTGTCCACAAAGGCCACGTACCCGGGCGCCTTGTAGTACGCCAGCTGTTCCAGGCACCACTGCACGATGCCGCGCGCGGCCTCCGCCATGGCGGCGGCGTCCGCCGGCAGGGATTCGGGCACCACGCAGGCCAGCACCTCGTCGCCGCGCACGGGATCGGGCACGGCGGCGACCGCCACGGCCTTGACCAGCGGGTGCTGCATCAGCACGCTTTCCACTTCCACGGCCGAAATGTTCTCTCCGCTGCGGCGGATCACGTTCTTCTTGCGGTCGACGAAACGCAGCGCGCCGTCTTCCTCGCGGCGCACGATGTCGCCGGTATGGAACCAGCCGTCCTGCCAGGCTTCGGCGGTGGCGGCCTCGTCTTTCAGGTAACCGGCGAAGAAGCCGTAGCGGGGGTCGCCGCCGGCGTGGCGCACCAGCAATTCGCCGTGCTCGCCCGCGGCGGCCGGCTGGCCGGCGTCGGTCACGATGCGCACGTCCACGTCGTCTTCCTCGCGGCCGAAGCTGCTGGTGCCGATGTGGCGCGGCTCCTGGTTGGCGATGATGACGGCCCCAGCCCCGGTTTCGGTCATGGCCCACGCTTCCAGCAGCGGGAAGCCGAAGCGCGCTTCAAACGGCGCGTGCAGCTTGCGGTCCACGCCTGCGCCGAACCCGAAGCGGATGGCGGGTTGCAGGTCGGTGCCCGACGGCGGCGCCTTCATCAGGATGGCGGGCATGACGCCCAGGTAATGCAGGACGGTGGCGCCGGATTCCCGCACGCTGCTCCACCAGGTCTTGGGGTGGAAGCGGTCCAGCGGAATCAGGCAGCCGCCCGTCAGCACCATGGCCATGGCCGAATACGCCATCGCGTTCATGTGGACAAGCGGCAGCGGGGTCAGCATGCGTTCCTGGCCGGGCCGCAACGCGGCCAGTCCGCCGATGCGGGCGTACCAGCCGCCCGCGTGCAGGAAGTAGCGGTTGGGCAGGATGCAACCCTTGGGGCGGCCGGTGGTGCCCGACGTGTAGAGCAGCGCGCATTCGCTCAGTTCGGTCGGCGCGGCGTCACCCAGCGGCGGCGCGAAAGGCGCGGCGGGCGGCACGTCGTCCGGGCCCATCACGCGCAAGGGGCGGTCCGCGCGGGCGGCGGCCGCCAGCAGATCGGCGTGGCGTTCGGGCAAGGCGACGGCCAGCGCGATCTCGGAATGGCCCGTCAGGTATTCCAGTTCGGCGGCGCGCAGGTCGGGGTTGATCGGCACGACCGACACGCCCAGCGCATTCAACGCGAACCAGTGCAGGAAGAACGACGGGCGGTTCTCCAGCAGCAGGCCGGCGCGGTGGCCGTGCCCGTAGCCCGCGCGTTCATAGGCGGCGCGCAGCGATTCGATGGCATCCGCCGCCTTGGCGTAGGAAAGCTCGCCCGCCTCGATGCCGTAGATGCCGGCCGTTTCCGGCAGGATGCACAGGAAGGGCTGGGCGCCGTGTCGCTGCGCGGTGTCGCGGAAAGCCTGATGGACCGTGGTGCTCACAAGCCGCTCCTACATGAACAATTGGATATTGCCGAAGGCGGCATCGCAGTTGACGAGGTCAACGCGTTTCAAGCGGATGCGCAGTGCGCCGTCCTGTTCTACCAGGTGATGCGTGGTCCAGCCCGCGTACAGCGTCTGCGCGTCCTGACGGGTTTCGACATAGTGGAAGGCGGTGCGCACGACATGCCGGCCCTCGCCGGGCGCGGCCTCGGGATGGCCGTGTTCGACCGTGGGCGCCTGCAGCAGGTGATGGCACCGGCTTTTCGGCTGCTGCGAAAACGTGCGCTGGCCGGCCAGCCGTTCCACGCGCACGCGCAGCAGCAGCTTGTCTTCGTACATCAGCGAAGCGTGCAGCTTCGGGTCGGTCTGGCCGTGCGTCAGCGGCATCCAGTAGTAGCCGTCTTCGGTGTACAGGTCCAGCCAGTCCTCGAAGCGCAATTCGTCCAGCAGGCGCGCCTCGGTGTAGACAAAATCGATCAACTCGCGGTCGCTTGCGCTCATACCGACTCCGGTCCGGTCATGTAACGGCCCCACGCGCGGTACTGGTTGCGCATCTGCCATTCGTTGGTGCCGTTGGTGGTCACGTTCTTCTGGCCGGCTTCGCCCGGCGTGTACAGCCGGCCGACGTTCACCCAGTCGCGTGCGCGGGAATTCAGGCCGTCCTGCGCGCGTTCGTACATTTCCAGGTCGTCATGACCGACGACCGAGGTGGGCGCGTTGATCAGCCGGTTGTACATGAGCGTGCGCTCAAGCAGCAGGTCGGGCGCGCCGACGAGGCGGAACGTCCACGATTCCACCAGCGTGCGGTCGGCGGAGACGGGCTTGAAGATCCGCAGCGTCTGGATCGGGCCTTTCACCATGATGTTGGGGAAGTACACGGTGTTGTGGCGGACGTCGCCCAGGATCTGCTTGGCGCGTTCCTCGCCGTAGGCTGAGACCATCGCCTCCCAATAGCCCGGCACGCCGGAATAGGACGCGTGGATGGAGTCCGATACGCCGGTGTGCCCGTGGCCGTTCTCCCACACGCGGATGCCCATGTTCTCGAAGAACTCGTAGGGCGAGATGAAGGGCGCGAACAGTTCCACGGCCATCGGCTTGGGCGTGCCTTCCGGCGCCTGTTCCCAGACCTTCACCGCCGTGCCGGCCGACGATTCGTGCGCCACCATGGGATGGCAGGTGTCGGTCTGGTTGTCGACCAGCATCTTCCAGTTGCAGCGATGCATGTAGCGCAGCACGCCGCCGGCGACTTCCAGCCGGCCTTCGGGCGAGCGGTCGACCATGTTGTCCAGGGTAGACAGCGATTCACCGAAGAAGTCCTCGAACGACTGGCCTTCCGGGTTCAGGCGGCAGAACACGAAACCGCGATGGTTCTTCACGTCCTTGACGGCCGCCATGCCCTGGCTGGCTTCGCAGTTCTCGAGCCCGGTGTTTTCGTAGCCTTTCTTCAGCGGGATCGACAGCAGGCTGCCGTCCGTCTTGAAGGTCCAGGCGTGGTAGGGGCAGCGGAAGAACTTGCCGGTGTTGCCGCAGGCTTCGCCCGCCACCATCGTGCCCTTGTGCGGGCAGCGGTTGTGCAGCACGCGCACGCTCTTGTCGCTGTGCCGGACCATCACCACGGGCTGGTTGCCGACCGTGGTGGTGATGTAGTCGCCCGGGTTCGGCACCTGGCTGTCGTGGCCGACAAAGACCCAGGTGTTGGCGTACAGGCGTTCCATCTCCAGGTCGAACAGTTCCTGGTCGATGAACAGGTCCTTGTGGACTTCCGTGTCGCGCAGCAGGGCGCGGATGGCGTCGGGGTTGTCGCGGTATTTGGCCATGGTCGCTTCCTTGTCCAGCCTTAAAGGTCCAGCACGAGGCGCGCCGATTTCGCGCGCGAGATGCAGATCTGGATGATCTTGCCGCTGGCCTTTTCCGTGTCCGAAAGGTAATAGTCGCGATGGTCGGGTTCGCCTTCCAGCACCGTGGCCTGGCAGACCCCGCACTCGCCGCGCTTGCAGTCGTACATCGGGTCGCAGCCTTCTTCCTCCATGACGTCGACGATGGTCTTGTCGGCGGGGATGGTCAGCGTGCGGCCCGATTGGCGCAGTTCGACGTCGAACGCCTGGTCGCCGGCCTGCGGGGCGGCGGTGACGAACAGTTCGAAATGGATATGGGCGTCGGGCCAGTGGCGCGCGCGCGCTTCGTGGATGACGGCGTCGATCAGGCCCTTGGGCCCACAGACGTACAGATGCTGGCGCGGCGAGGCCGACGCCAGCAGCGCGTGCAGGTCCAAGCGGCATGACGGGTCGTCGTCGGCATGCACGGTCAGGTCGCCGCCCGCCAGGGCATCGAGTTCGGGCAGGAAGGCCAACTGGTCCTTGCTGCGGCCGCAGTAGTGCAGATGGAAGGCGCGGCCGGCGGCTTTCAGCGCCGCGGCCATGGACGCCACCGGGGTGATGCCGATACCGCCCGCGATCAGCACCACGGGGTCGTCGCCGGCAGGCGATTCATGCAGCGGAAAATCGTTCTTCGGGCCTTCGACGGTCAGCACGTCGCCTTCCGCCAGCGCATGCATGTGGCGGGACCCGCCCTGGCTGGATGCTTCCAGCCGCACGCCCAAGCGGTACTCCACGGGCTGGGCGAACTGCCCGGCCTCGGGCGCCAGCTGCACCAGCGAATAGCAGCGCGGGTCGCGCAGGCCGGGCACCGTCACTTTCAGGTGCGCGCCGGGCCCGAAGGCGGGCAACGGGCCGGCGTCTTCGCGGGCCAGGCGGAAGGACCGGATCAGCGGCGACTCTTGCCGGACTTCCCGGACGATCAGTTTGAGTGTCTGCACGGCGTTTGTCTCGTTCGGTGTTCTTGTCAGGCGGCCAGTTTTTCGGCTAGCTGGCGTTCCATGGGGCCGCACTTCTCGTCGGCCAGCGCGGTGTCGCGCAGCGCGCGCAAGGTGTCGGCGGCATCGGGGCGGCCCACCAGTTGCGTGGCCGCGGCGAGCAGTTGGCGGTACTTGCCGCCGCCGCGCACGTGCGTGTCGCTATAGCCCTTGACCAGGCGGCGGCAGTTGACGGTCTCTACCGCCAGCGCATAGTCCTGCGGCGTCAGGCGCGCGACCAGCTCCAGCCATTGTTCAAGGCCGGCGGATTCGATCTGATGGCGCAAGGTGCTGCGGCGGAAGCGCCGCATGCCGGCCAGTGAATACAGCATCAGGAAGCCGCTTAACGTGCTGCTTTGCATCAGCCGCCCTTTGCCCAGCCGGCGTTCGACGAAGCCGCCGAACGCCCTGGAGCCTTCCAGCCAACGGCCCAGCCGCGTGGGCAGCGTGCCGCAGATCTCTTCCAGCCGGGGGTGCATGTAGTCGGTCGTCATGACCAGTTGTTCGGGGCGCGCGCCCACTTCGCGGCGCACGCGGTCGAAACGCGTGCCGCGCGTCTTCAGATCGGCCACGCGGATCACGTCGTCGTAGGCCATGGCCGTGGCCACGTAGCGGGCGGCGGCACAGGTCAGCGCCCACTGCCGGGCGTCGCCGCCATATTGGGCGTCCAGGTCGCGCAGCGCCTTCATGCGGCGCAGGTAGTCGGCGGCGTAGGCGGCGTCCTGGAATTCCAGCTGGCGGCGCACGCCGGCCGTCAGCATCGGCTGCGCACAGGCGGGGAAGTCGCGCTTGATGGTGTCCAGCAGCCCCTGCGCCTTGGGGCTGGCGGCGCGGTCGGGCACGTCGGGGACCGGGCGCGCCAGGTCGATGGCGGCGGGTTGCGCGGGCGCGTCGCGGGCCGCGTCGAAGCCCAGCGCGAAGGCGCGCAGGCTGGCGTCCACGCCCAGGCCGGCGCGGCGCACGGTGGCCTCATAGTCTTCGCGCGAAAAGGGCAGGGCGCCGCTGCCGGCGACGGCGCCGAACAGGCTGGCGCTGATGACGCTGCCGGCGCGGTCCGCCAGGTCTTGCAGGTCGAAGCACAGGAAGCGCTTGGCGGCGGCGCGGCCGGCCTCCAGCACCTTGTTGGGATCGGCGATGCCGTTGCCCGGGGCGGACTTTTCGCTGACGGCGTAGCTGCGATGCGACGAAGACAGCAGCACCGTGCGTTCCGGCGTGACCAGGCCGCGCTGGATGGCGCGCCCGCCTTCCATGAGTTCCGCGGCCACCACCAGGTCCACATCGCCCGGCGTGGGCATCAGCGCCAGCGCGGGCGCGCGGCCGGCGCGCTGCACGTCGGCCTCGGGCAGCAGTTCCAGGTAATAGATCGTGGCGCCGGTGCGCTGGGCCACGCCCGGCACCGACGTCGTTTGCGCCCACCAGCCGGCGTGTTCGGCCATGTCGACGATCCAGTCGGCCAAAACGCCGCCGCCCTGGCCGCCCATGGCCAGGATGGCGATCTTGATCGGGTTGCCTTGTTGCAGTGCCACCGGGTTCATGAAGCTGTCTTCCTTACAGGGCGTATTGGGCCAGGCGCGCCGCGCGGCGGCGTTGCAGGAAACCGATGACCGCGCCGCGCATGCGGGCCAGGAAGCGGTCGCTACCCGTCGGGTTGTGCACGATGTCGGCGCGGTAGAAAGACGGGCACAGCACGGCGGCATGGGCGACTTCGCCGCAATTGCCGCAGCCGACGCAGCTGCTTTCCACATGCGCCACGGGGTCTTCCTTCAAGGGGTCGCCGCTGTCTTTCACCGACAGCGAGGGGCAGCCCGACAGTCGGATGCAGGCGTGGTCGCCCGTGCACACGTCGGGGTCCACGCCGAAGCGTTCCTTCACGACGCGTTTGCCTTCCTTGACCGCCTTGTTGAACAGCGGTTTGATGCGGCGCTGCTTGTTCAGCATGCATTCGGACTGCGCGATGATGACCTTGGGCCCCTTGATGTCAGTGGTCAGCGCCTCTTCGATCGTGGCGCGCACGCGTGCGACGTCATACGTGTGGTCCAGCGTGCGCACCCATTTCACGCCCACGCCGCGCACGGCATGGTCGATGGGATTGTTGGTGGAACGGTCGGGGTTCTCGGCGCGCGACGACAGGATGTCCTGGCCGCCGGTGGCCGACGCGTAGAAGTTGTCGACGATGACGATGACGCCGTCGTACTTGTTGAACACCGCGTTGCCGATGCCCGACGACAAGCCGTTATGCCAGAAGCCGCCATCGCCCATGATCGAGATCGGGCGCTTGGCGGCGGGCACGTTGAAGGCCGCCGCGCTGGAGGCGCCCAGGCCGTAGCCCATGGTGGTGGCGCCCAGGTTGAAGGGCGGCAGGATGGAAAACAGGTGGCAGCCGATATCACAGGAGATATGGTGCTGGCCGAGCTTTTCCTGCGCCAGCGTCAGCGCGGAAAAGATGGGGCGTTCCGGACAGCCCGTACAGAAGCCGGCGGGGCGCGGCGGTACCACCGACGCCAGGCCGTCGACCTGCTTGTGGAAAGTGATGGGCTGTTCGGCGGGCGTGGCCGCTTTGGGCGCCTTGGGGCGCGAGACTTCGGTGATTTCCAGCTGGCGCGCGCCGGCTTCGGCGTCCGCCGCCACGGCAGGGTGCGTCTGGAGCGATTCGGGGCGATGGCGCTTCAGGAATTCGCGCACGCCGTCGCGCATGACCTGGGTGGTGTATTCCCCGGCCATCGGCAGCACGTCCTTGCCGGACAGGTGGGTGTCGACGCCAGCTTTGCGAAGCACCGCGTGCAGGTTCTGTTCGATGTAGTCGGGCTGGCCTTCTTCCAGCAGCAGCACGGCGCGCTTGTCGCGGCAGAAATCGATGACCTCGTCTTCGATGACGGGATAGGTCACGTTCATGACATACAGTGGGATGCGGCTGTTGCCGAAGTTGTCGGCCAGGCCCAGCAGCTGCAGCGAACGGATGACGCCGTTGTACAGGCCACCCTGCAGGATCAGCCCGATGTCCTGCTGGTCGCCGTCGAAGTGCTCGTTGAGCTTGTGTTCCTTGATGTATCGGATGGCCGCGGGCCAGCGGTCTTTGATCTTTTCCTGTTCGTGCAGGAACGAGGCGGGCGGCAGCACGATGCGGCTGGTGTCGCGCGCCGGGTTTTCCAGCGCTTCGGCCAGCGAGAAGGCGGGCCGCTTGTTTTCCTTGGCGATGAAGCGGCCATGCACGTGGCAGCCGCGGATGCGCAGCTGCAGCATGACGGGCGTCTTGCTGGCTTCCGACAATTCGAAGCCGTCTTCCACGGCCCGGACCATGCTTTCCAGGTTGGGGCGCGGGTCCAGCAGCCAGATCTGCGACTTCATGGCGAACGCGTGCGAGCGTTCCTGCATGATGGACGAGCCTTCGCCGTAGTCTTCGCCCACGATGACCAGCGCGCCGCCCGTGACGCCGCCGGAGGCCAGGTTGGCCAGCGCGTCGGAGGCGACGTTGGTGCCCACGGTGGATTTCCAGGTGACGGCGCCGCGGATCGGGTACATGACGGAGGCGGCCAGCGTGGCGGCGGCGGTGGCTTCCGAGGCGCTGGCCTCGAAGTGCACGCCCAATTCCTGCAGGATGTCGTTGGCGTCGGCCAGCACGTCCATCAAGTGCGAGATCGGCGACCCCTGGTAGCCCGCCACATAGCCCACGCCGGATTGCAGCAGCCCTTTCGTGACGGCAAGAATGCCCTCGCCGCGAAACTCTTCGCCTTCGCCGATGCGCAACTGCTGGACTTCTTTCTTGAAAGACCTTTCAGCCATCTCGAACTCCTGTGCGGGCCGGCATGCCGGTCCTCAAGCCTTGCTGCTTTGCAGCATCACCACGTCACGAAACTTTCATCTGAAAAATACTTTAGGAGTCAACGTTTTAGCTGTCAACAAAAAAGATGAAATTTCATGGAAATCAAAAAATATCACGCTAAAACAAGGGTGTATATACTGGTTGTTCTCTAGTTCCATGGCGGCATTTCAGCGCCGTCATGGTGCAAAAACGGGTTGCGATTCGGGGTATACCCTGTGCTGCGCAACAGCATTGCGGCCCATCATGGCGCGGGGTTGCGCCGTCGTGGTGCAATGCGCTTTTGGGCCATCGGCCAAATATGAATTCGGTGCGTGGGAGCAAAGCAACATGCGGTTGGACAAGCAGCGGGACACGCTTCTGACAGGTCGGGGCGCGGCGGGGCCGCGTTTCGTCGATGGCTATCTGGCCTATCTGCTGGCGCAGGCCAGCCAGCGCATTTCGGCCGAATTCCATCTGCAGGTGAAGGCGGCGGGGTTGTCGGTGACCGAATGGCGGGTGCTGGCCAGCCTGGAAGGCAGCCCCGGCGAAACCATCGGCACGCTGGCGGTTCTGGCTATCACCAAGCAGCCCACCTTGAGCAAGGTGGTGCAGCGCATGGAGGCCGAAGGGCTGGTGGCGCGCACCGGCGTGCGCGCGGACCGCCGCCAGACGCGTGTCTGCATCACTACCAAGGGCACCCACCTGATCGCCGCCTTGTGCGAACAGGCGCTGCAGCACCAGAAAGCGGTGCTGGCGCCTTTCGGCGAGGAGCGGGCCGCGCTGCTGATCGAGATGCTGGGCGTGCTGATGACGGAGCATGTGCCACTTGAACTGCCGATCGACGCGGACGAGTAAGTCCGTTGCAAGCGCGCATTCGAACAGTGTTCGCTTCAATTATTTTGTTACAAGCATATATGTCCCTCATTACTTCCCCTCTATAAAAACCGTCTCCGGTACGCATAAACCCTGAATTGACGGGGGTCTGGCGCGTAGGCACACTCGCGCCGGTATTCAGACTAATGTCAGGAGTTAACCCCTATGCGCCGCACCTTGATTGCTATCGCGATCGCCGCCGCCGTGGCTGTGCCCTCGATCGGGCAGGCCAAGTCCTTCCGCTGGGCTGCCCAGGGCGACATCCTTACTTTCGATCCGCATTCGCAGAACGAAGGCATGACGATCGCCGCCAACAGCTACATCTACGAACCGCTGGTGGACTACGACAAGACGTTCAAGGTGGTGCCGCGCCTGGCGACGGAGTGGGAACAGCTGTCGCCCACCCTCTACCGCTTCAAGCTGCGCCCGGGCGTGAAGTTCCATGACGGCGCCGCCTTCACGGCGGACGATGCGGTCTTCTCGATCCACCGCGCCATGGCGCCCACGTCGAACTACAAGGCCTACACCACGGGCATCAAGGAAGCGCGCAAGGTCGACGACCTGACGATCGAGATCGAGACGTCGGCGCCCAACCCCGTGCTGCTGCGCCAGCTGACCAACGTGTTCATCATGAACAAGGCCTGGTCGGAAAAGAACAACATCGCCAAGCCGCAGGACTACGTCAACAAAGAAGAGACCTACGGCGCGCGCAACACCAACGGCACCGGCCCCTACAAGCTGAAGTCGCGCGAAGTGGACGTGCGTACGGTCTTTGAAGAGAACAAGGACTGGTGGAACAAGGCCGGCAAGGTCGGCAACGTGACCGAAGTGGTGTTCACGCCGATCAAGCAGAACGCCACCCGCACTGCCGCGCTGCTGTCGGGCGAGATCGACTTCGTGCTGGACCCGGCCGCCCAGGATCTGGAGCGCCTGCGCCAGTCGCAAAAGGTGGTGGAAGGCAACGAATACCGCACCATCTACCTGGGCCTGGACCAGAAGCGTCCGGAACTCCAATACTCGAACATCAAGGGCAAGAACCCGTTCCAGGACATCCGCGTGCGAGAAGCGCTGTACCGCGCCATCGACGTGGACGCCATCAAGCGCGCCGTGATGCGCGGGCTGTCCGCGCCGACCGGCACGATGATCGCGCCGCAGGTGCACGGCTGGGCGGAATCGGTGCACAAGCGCGTGCCCTACGATCCCGAGAAGTCCCGCGCGCTGCTGAAGGACGCCGGCTACGACGGCACCTTGAACTTCACGCTGGACTGCCCGAACAACCGCTACATCAACGACGAGGCCATCTGTCAGGCCGTGGTCGGCATGTGGGCCAAGGTCGGCGTGAAGGCCACGATGAACGCCATGCCGCGTTCCACGTACTTCCCGAAGGTGCAGTCGTTCGACACCAGCGCCTTCCTGTTCGGCTGGGGCGTGCCCACGTTCGACGCCATGTACTCCTTGCAGAACCTGATCCGCACCAAGGGCGAAGGCGCGGACGGCATGTACAACCTGGGCGGCTACAGCAACAAGGAACTTGACGTGATCATCGATCGCATCAAGACCGAAACCGATCCGGCCAAGCGCGACGCCGACATCATCACCGTGCTGCAAGGGCATGCCAAGGACTTCGGCCACATCCCGCTGCATGACCAGGTCATCCCCTGGGCGATGCGCAAGAACGTCACGGTCATCCACCGCGCCGACAATCGCCTTGTTGCCGACTGGGTCAAGGTTGACTGATCCCGGCTAACCAGACGGCGTGGAGCCTACCCGGCTCCCGCCGTTTTGCTTTTGGTTTTTCCCGCCTATGTTTGCTTTCATACTGCGTCGCCTGTTGCAGGCCGTAGCGGTGATGCTCACCGTCGCGCTACTGGCCTTCGTGCTTTTTCAATACGTCGGCGACCCTGTCACCATCATGCTGGGGCAGGACGCCACCGATGCCGAACGCATCGAGCTGCGTGAACGCCTGGGGCTGAACGAGCCCGCCATCGTTCAATTCGGCCATTTCGTGGTCAACGCCGCGCAGGGCAATTTCGGCATCTCCCTGCGGCAGAGCGAACCGGTCTCCACCTTGCTGAAATCCCGCCTGCCGGCCACGCTGGAACTGTCCATGGTGGCGGCCTTGCTGGCGCTGGTCGTGGGCGTGCCGCTGGGCGTGTACACGGCGCTCAAGCGCAACAGCCTGGTGTCCCAGATGCTGCTGGCGGGCTCCCTGCTGGGCGTGTCGCTGCCCACCTTCCTGATCGGCATCCTGCTGATCCTGGTGTTCTCCGTGCAGTTGGGCTGGCTGCCCAGCTACGGGCGCGGCGATACCGTCAGCGTGGGCTGGTGGACGTCGGGCCTCTTCACGGCCACCGGCTGGAAGCACCTGATCCTGCCGTCCATCACCTTGTCGCTCTTCCAGATGACGCTGGTGCTGCGCCTCGTGCGCTCGGAAATGCTGGAAGTGCTGCGTTCGGACTACATCAAGTTCGCGCGCGCCCGTGGCCTGAAGCGCCGCGCCATCCACTTCGGCCATGCGCTGAAGAACACGATGGTGCCGGTCATCACGATCACCGGCCTGCAGCTGGGCGGCATCATCGCCTTCGCCATCGTCACCGAGACCGTGTTCCAGTGGCCGGGCATGGGCCTGCTGTTCATCCAGGCGGTCCAATTCGCCGACGTGCCGGTCATGGCCGCGTACCTGTGCCTGATCGCGCTGGTGTTCGTGGTGATCAACCTGATCGTCGATCTTCTGTATTTCGTCGTGGACCCGCGCTTGCGTTCGGGCATGACCCGTGCCGGGGGAGCTCACTGATGCGCGCCGTACTGAAACGCTGGTGGGACAGCGACCTTGCCTGGGCCTGGCGCCGGGCGCCCGTGGCCATCGTGGCGACTTTGATGCTGGCGACGCTGCTGATCGGCTCGTTCGGAGCCGGCTGGGTCGCGCCGCACAACCCCTTCGACCTGACCACGGTGGAATTGCTGGACGCGTTGCTGCCGCCCGCCTGGGAGGCCAACGGCCAGCAGACCTATCTGCTGGGCACCGACAGCCAGGGCCGGGACCTGTATTCGGCCATCCTGTACGGCACCCGCGTGTCGCTGCTGATCGGTCTGGCGTCGGTGGTGCTGTCCATGCTGATCGGCATCGTGCTGGGGCTGATTTCGGGTTATGCGGGCGGGCGCATCGATGCGTTCATCATGCGGATCGCCGACGTGCAGCTGTCGTTCCCCGCGATCCTGATCGCGTTGCTGATCGACGGGGTGGCGCGTGCCGCCGTCCCGCGCGAGATGCATGAGCTGATCGCCTTCCCGGTGCTGATCGGCGCCATCGCGCTTGCCGGCTGGCCGCAGTATGCGCGCACGGTCCGCGGCTCCACGCTGGTGGAGAAGAACCGCGAATACGTGCAGGCTGCGCGCGTGATCGGCGTGGCGTCGCCCGTGATCATGTTCCGCCATGTGCTGCCCAATGTGCTGGGGCCGGTGCTGGTGCTGGCCACGGTGCACCTGGCCACCGCCATCATCACCGAGGCGACGCTGTCGTTCCTGGGGGTGGGGGTGCCGCCGACGGCGCCGTCGCTGGGCACGCTGATCCGCATCGGCAACGATTTCCTGTTTTCCGGCGAATGGTGGATCACCATTTTCCCGGGCGCGGCGCTGGTGCTGCTGGTGCTGTCGGTCAACCTTCTGGGTGACTGGCTGCGCGATGCGCTCAACCCGCGGCTGAATTGAGGTAACCATGAGCGCACTTCTAGAAGTCCGCAATCTGCGCGTGGAGTTCCCCACGCGCCGCGGCACGCTACGCGCCTTGGACGACGTGTCCTTTTCCATCCAGGCGGGCGAAGTCCTGGGCGTGGTGGGGGAATCGGGCGCCGGCAAATCGCTGACCGGCGCGTCCATCATCGGCCTGCTGGAGCCGCCCGGGCGCATTGCCGCAGGCGAGATCCTGCTGGCCGGCCGCCGCATCGACAACCTGCCCGACGAGCAGATGCGCCGCGTGCGCGGCCGCGAAATCGGCGCGGTGTTCCAGGACCCGCTCACGTCCTTGAATCCGTTGTACACGGTGGGCCGGCAGTTGGCGGAGACCATCGTCACGCACCTGGACATGACGTGGTCGCAGGCGCGCAACCGCGCCGTCGATCTGCTGGCGTCCACCGGCATCCCGGCATCGCGCGAGCGCATCGACCACTATCCGCATCAGTTCTCGGGCGGCATGCGGCAACGCGTGGTGATCGCGCTGGCGCTGGCGGCCGAACCCAAGCTGGTGGTGGCCGACGAGCCGACCGCCGCGCTGGACGTGTCCATCCAGGCGCAGATCATCGAACTGCTCAAGCGCCTGTGCCGCGAACACGGCACGGCGGTGATGCTGATCACGCACGATATGGGCGTGATCGCGGAAACTGCCGACCGCGTCGCGGTGATGTATGCGGGCCGCGTGGCCGAGATCGGCCCGGTGGCGGACGTGATCCACAAGCCGCGCCATCCCTATACGTCGGGCCTGATGGGGTCGATCCCGTCGCTGGAAGGCCATCGGGACCGCCTCGTTCAGATCGACGGCAGCATGCCGCGCCTGAATGCGATTCCGGCGGGCTGTGCGTTCAATCCGCGTTGCGGGCAGCGTTTGCCGCGATGCGCGGTGGAGCGTCCCGAGTTGCTGCCGGCGGGCACGTCCCGCGCGGCCTGTTGGTTGCATGACGGGGATGCCTCTGCCTTGGGGCAGCCTGGCGGCAAAAGATCGGAGGAGGCAGCATGAGCGCGCCCCTGGTGGAAGTGAAGGACGCGGCGCGCTGGTTCGATGTGTCGCCGCCGTGGTTGGAACGCAAGCTGGCGGGCAAGCCGAAAGTGATGCTGCGGGCGGTGGACGGCGTGTCGTTCGAGATCGCCCGGGGCGAAACGCTGGCGCTGGTGGGCGAATCAGGCTGTGGAAAATCGACGGTCGCGCGGATGCTGGTGGGCTTGTATGGCCTGACGCGCGGCGATATCCGTTTCGACGGGCAGCCGCTGTCGCGCATGTCGGAGCCTGGCGGCCGGGCCTTGCGCAAGCGGTTGCAGATGATCTTCCAGGATCCCTATGCCAGCTTGAATCCGCGCTGGCGCGTGGGCCGCATCATCGCGGAGCCGATGTTGACGCATACGCAGATGACGCCGGACGAGCGCGTGGCGCGGGTCAGCGAACTGCTCAAGCAGGTCGGTCTGGACCCGGCGGACCAGGGGCGCTATCCGCATCAGTTTTCGGGCGGCCAGCGTCAGCGCATATCCATTGCGCGGGCCTTGGCGGTGAATCCGGAATTCCTGGTGTGCGATGAGCCGACGTCGGCGCTGGACGTGTCGGTGCAGGCGCAGGTGCTGAACCTGATGAAGGATCTGCAGCGCAAGCTTGGGCTGACGTACTTGTTCATTTCCCACAATCTGGCGGTGGTGCATCACGTGGCCGACCGGGTGGGGGTGATGTATCTGGGGCGGATGGTGGAGGTGGCGCCGCGCGACGAGTTGTTCGCGCGGCCGCGGCATCCGTATACGCGGATGCTGCTGGAGGCGATTCCGGATATCAACGGGGCGGGCAAGCCGCGCACCGCGGTGGCCGGGGAAGTGCCGAATCCGCTGAATCCGCCGTCAGGGTGCACGTTTCATCCACGCTGTCCGCATGTGAATGACCGGTGCCGGGCGGAGGCGCCCGTGGCCCGATTGGCGGGGGTGTCGGTGGTGGCTTGCCATGCCGTGGAGGAGGGGCGGATCTCGGTTTGATCTGCCTTTGCCGTGGCGCTGGCGACTATCGCGCGCAACCCGTCACCCGGCGGCGCCGGGCTGCATCAAATCAATGGCGCGGCTCTTCCACGCGCTCGTAGGGCGTGTCGTCGTCTTCGTCGTCTTCGTCGTCTTCATCCTCGTCTTCTTCCTCGTCCTCGGTCGGCTCCGGTTGCGGTGCTTCCGTCAGGGCGAAGGGCAGCACGTCTTCCAGGCTGTCGGACCAGGCGGATTCTTCGCCGTCGTGGTCCAGTTTGACGAAGCGTTCGCCTTCGTTCATGGAAATCTGGACGGCCCAGAGGTAGAGGCAGTCGTAGGAGTCGTCGTCGGCGTGGGGCAGGCCGCCGCGGTTGCCCAGGATGCGGGCGCCGGGGCCGCCTAGCTGGACGTGGGTCTGGTCTTCTTCGGCTTTGGCGTTTTCGTCCAGCGGCACGCCGTAGGTGACCCATTCGGTGCCTTCGTCGCCCAGGATCACTTCGGCCAGGACGGGCTTGCCCAGATAGGCGCTGAGCGCGTCGGCGGTCTTGGCCAGCATGTCCAGTTCGGATGTGCTGAAGCGGGTCACGGAGGCGGGAGGGGTGGCAGAGGCGGACATGAAGAGGATTCCTGGGCGCGATGAAGCCGCGACGGCACGGCAAGATACATGAGGTGAGGCGTTATTGTCGCGCGATCGGCGTTGCAATGCATCGGACGCTTGGATGACGACGCCGTCAGCGTCGTCAGGCGGGGGCTGCGGCGCTGCGTCTGCGGGCGCTGTCGGGGGATTCGCCGGTCAGGCGCTGGAACATGGCGATGAAGGCGGACGGCGTGCTGTAGCCCAGTTCGCGGGCCACCGCTTGCACGGGGCGGCCCGCGTCCAGCATGCCCAGGGCCGAGACCACGCGCAGGCGCTGGCGCCAGTCGTTGAACGACATGCCCAGGTGCTGCTGGCAATGGCGCAGCAGCGTGCGCTCGGTGATGCCCGCGCTGGCGGCCCAGTGGGCGGCGCCGCGCTTGTCGCCGGGGCTGCGCTGCAGCGCCGACAGAATGGGGGCCAGCACCGGATCGGTGCTTGACGGCAGGTAGCTGGCGTAAGCACGGGCCTGGCGCAGCTGGTCGATGACGATCTGCGCCAGGCGCCGGTCTTCGGGCGTGGCCGGATAGCGGATGCCGCGCCGTTCGAAGTCGGCCAGGACTGCGCGCGTGATGGCGCTGATCTCCAGCGTGCAAGGCGTATCGGGCAGGCCGGCGCAGGCCTCGGCCGGGATGTCGATGCAGGCGTAATGCACTTCGCCTTCGTTCTGGCAGCAGTGCTCCACATGCGGGGGTATCCAGATGGCGTATTGTGGCGGCGACAGGTAGGTGACGCCGTGGATGCCAATTTCCATGATGCCCGACAGCGCGAAATTCAGTTCCGCCCAGGGCGAGCTGTGGCGCTGCATGCTGGAATGCGGCGTGAAATGCAGGATGCGGCAGGCCAGCGGATAGGGCAGGTGGCCGGCCAGGATGGGCGCGGGTTCGGCCAGTTCCATGTCGGAAGTTCGTGCGAGTTTGTCTGTTTTTCATTATATACGCCGTCTCGGACAGCGCCTACACTGGCCGCCTGTCCTTACCCTGCAAGACTCGTCCATGACGCGCGACACGCCCCACATTCCCGCCCGCTACCTGCTGTTCCCCCTGCTGGCGGCCCTGATCTGGTCGGTCAACATGATCGTGACCAAGATGGCCGCCGACGTGATCTCGCCCGCCGTCATCGGCTTCTACCGCTGGGCGATCGCCGGCGCGATGCTGACGCCGTTCGCCTTGCCGGGGGTATGGGCGCAGCGCCGCCTCATCGTGCCGTACCTGCCCAAGTTCGCCGTGCTGGGCGGGTTGGGGATGGCGCTGTACCAGGGGCTGGCTTATGTGGCGGCGTCCAGCACCACGGCCACCAACATGGGCATCATCACGGCCATGATCCCGCTGCTGACCATCGCGGTGGGCGCGGTGGTGCTGCGCCAGCGCCCCACGGTGATGGCGATGCTGGGCGGCCTGGTGTCGCTGGCCGGGCTGGCCTTGCTGATCGGCGAAGGGGACCCGGCGCGCCTGCTCTCGGTGGGCGCGAACCCCGGCGACCTGCTGATGGGGCTGGCTGCGCTGGCCTATGCGCTGTATGGCGTGCTGCTGCGCCGCTGGGGCCTGCCGGTCGGGCCGTGGCAGTCGCTGTACGTGCAGGTGGCGTTCGGCGTGCTGTTCCAGCTGCCGGCCTTCCTGATGGCCGCGCCGTCGCCGCTGAATGCCGACAACGTGCCGCTGGTGCTGTATGCCGCGGTCTTCCCGTCTCTCTTTGCGCCGTTCCTGTGGATGCAGGGCGTGAAGCACCTGGGGCCCAACCGGGCCAGCATCTTCCTGAACCTGATGCCGGTGGGCACGGTGGCGATCGCGGCAGTTTTCCTGGACGAAAAGCCACACGTCTTCCATATCGTGGGCGGCGCGCTGGCGCTGGCGGGCGTGATGCTGGCGCAAATGCGGACCCCGCGGCTGGGGCTGCGCCCGGGCAAAGCGGCGGGTTGAACGCTTCCGCCGGGGCCTGACGCGCGCCTGTCAGGGTTCCGGCCTACAATCGACGGTTCATCAGCTTTCTTTCCTTATACGAGCCCATGGCCCAATACGTCTACACCATGAACCGCGTCGGCAAGATCGTGCCGCCCAAGCGGCAGATTCTGCGTGACATCTCGCTTTCGTTTTTTCCTGGCGCCAAGATCGGCGTGCTGGGCCTGAACGGCTCGGGCAAGTCGACGCTGCTGAAGATCATGGCTGGCGTCGATAAAGAGATCGAAGGCGAAGCCATTCCCATGCCGGGCCTGAACATCGGCTATCTGCCGCAGGAACCGCAACTGAATCCCGAGCACACGGTGCGCCAGTCGGTCGAAGAGGGCCTGGGCGCCGTCGTCACCGCCAAGAAGCGCCTGGACGAAGTCTACGCCGCCTACGCCGAGCCGGACGCCGATTTCGACGCGCTGGCCGCCGAGCAGGCCGAACTCGAAGCCATCATCTCGGCTGCCGCCTCCAGCGGTTCGGACGATATCGAACACCAGATGGAAATCGCCGCCGACGCGCTGCGCCTGCCGCCCTGGGACGCCATCGTCGGCAACCTGTCGGGTGGTGAAAAGCGCCGCGTGGCCCTGTGCCGCCTGCTGCTGTCCAAGCCCGACATGCTGCTGCTGGACGAGCCCACCAACCACTTGGACGCCGAAAGCGTGGAGTGGCTTGAGCAATTCCTGCACAAGTTCCCCGGCACGGTCGTCGCCGTGACCCACGATCGCTACTTCCTGGACAACGCCGCCGAATGGATCCTGGAACTGGACCGCGGCTACGGCATTCCGTGGAAGGGCAACTACAGCTCGTGGCTGGAGCAGAAGGAAGACCGCCTGAAGCAGGAAGAGTCCTCGGAATCCGCCCGCCAGAAGACCATCAAGAAAGAACTGGAGTGGGTGCGCCAGAACCCGAAGGGCCGCCAGGCCAAGGCCAAGGCGCGTCTGGCCCGCTTCGAGGAACTGTCGTCCTACGAATACCAGAAGCGCAACGAAACCCAGGAAATCTTCATTCCGGTGGGCGAGCGCCTGGGCAACGAGGCCATTGAATTCAACAATGTCAGCAAGGCCTACGGCGATCGCCTGCTGATCGACAACCTCAGCTTCAAGGTGCCGCCGGGCGCCATCGTCGGCATCATCGGCCCCAACGGCGCCGGTAAGTCGACGCTGTTCCGCATGATCGCGGGCCGCGAGCAACCGGATTCGGGCGAAGTCAACATCGGCCAGACCGTGAAGCTGGCCTACGTGGACCAGTCGCGCGATGCGCTGGAAGACAAGAAGACGGTGTTCGATGCGGTGGCCGACGGCGCCGACATCCTCACGGTGGGCAAGTTCGAAATGTCGTCGCGCGCCTATCTGGGCCGCTTCAACTTCAAGGGCGGCGACCAGAACAAGGTCGTGGGCCAGCTGTCCGGCGGTGAACGCGGCCGCCTGCACATGGCCAAGACGCTGATCGCCGGCGGCAACGTCCTGCTGCTGGACGAACCGTCCAACGACCTCGACGTGGAAACGTTGCGCGCGCTGGAAGACGCCCTGCTGGAGTTCCCCGGCAGCGTCATGGTCATCAGCCACGATCGCTGGTTCCTGGACCGCATCGCGACCCACATCCTGGCATTCGAAGGCGATTCGCAAGCGGTGTTCTTCGACGGCAACTACCAAGAGTACGAAGCCGACAAGAAGCGCCGCCTGGGCGAAGAGGGCGCCAAGCCCAAGCGCCTGCGCTACAAGGCGTTGAAGTAAGCTTTGGCCCGTAAAGCAGTCTGAGAAATCCCAGCCGATGCGCTGGGATTTTTTTGCGGGGATAGAATCAAAAAACGCATCAAATGATGTACTTTTTTATTCACTTCCTGGCGAGAGCAACATGCGAACCACGGTGACGCTGGATGACGAATTGCTTGAGCAGGCGCGGACCTATACAGGTATCCAGGAGACGTCGGCACTCGTGCAGCAAGCACTGGTCAATCTTGTGCAGAAAGAGGCAGCCAAGCGTCTGGCCAAACTGGGCGGCAGCTCGACCAAGCTGAAGCCGGCTCCCAGGCGGCAAACCGGGACGTCCGATGATCCTGGTTGATACGTCGATCTGGATTGATCATCTGGGGGCGGCCGGCGAGCCTCGGCTGGTGAAGTTACTGAACCATGAATACGTGCTGATGCATCCGTTCATCGTCGGCGAACTGGCACTTGGATCGCTGAACAAGCGAGACTTGGTGTTGGGCGCGCTGACGCTCTTGCCGCAGGCCGTGCGGGCGAGCCACGACGAGGCGCTGCATTTCCTCCACGCCGAAAGACTGTCTGGCAAGGGAATTGGCTATGTTGATTTGCACCTGCTTGCGTCCACGCGGCTGACTCCGGGCGCATCGCTGTGGACGCGGGACAAGCGGCTACGGTCCGTCGCCATGGACTTGAAACTGTGCGTCGAGCCGCCGCTATATCATTGACTTTGCGTCGGCAGGTTCTCAGGCCCGGCCGCTGATTCGACTCGACACGCTATCCGCAGGATTTCCGGAGATATCCAATGCTGCTGCAAGCTTCCGATTCCACACTCCTCATCGTCGATATGCAGGGCCGGCTGATGCCGGTCATTCATGACCATGAGGCCGTGCTGCACACCACGCACAAGCTCGCGCAGGCAGCGCGGCTGCTGGATGTGCCGGTGATCGCCACCGAGCACCACAGCAAGATGCTGGGCGTCACGGTGGAGCCGCTGCGCGAGGTCGTGCAGGCCACGTTCCAGAAAATGCACTTCTCGTCCGCGCGCGAACCCGGTTTCGAAGCGTGGCTGCCGGCGGCGCGCAAGACGATCCTGGTGGCGGGCTGCGAGGCGCACATTTGCGTGCTGCAAACCGTGATCGGCTTGGCGGACATGGGCTACAAGGCTGTACTGGTGTCGGATGCGGCGGGTTCCCGCAAGCCTTCCGACCACCATGCGGCGCTGCGCCGCGCGCGTGCGCATGGCGCTGAAATCGTCACGTCTGAAATGGCGATTTTCGAGTGGATGGAGACCTGCGAGCATCCGCGCTTCCGCGATGTGTTACGTCTGGTCAAATAGCCGGTACGGGCTGCAACACTGTCCCTGGGGCGTGCAAAGATTCACTCGCCGTTTGACACAATTCCTGGGCAAACCTCACACCGCCCGCACCGGTATTTTGAGATCCTGACAGTTCCAAACCCAAAAAGGGGACCGCGCGCTCGCGTCTGGTTCATGGTGCGGCCCCGGGGTACAAGAATAGGAGTCTCACCATGAAAATCGCATCGCTTTCCAAAATCTGCGTGGCACTGGCCATGACCGCCGCCATGGCGGGTTGCTCGTCCTGGGACGGCATGAGCCATCGTCAGAAGAGTACGGTCGGCGGCGCCGCATTGGGCGGGGTCGCAGGCGCCGTGATCACCAATGGCGGCGTCCTGGGGACGGTGGGCGGAGCGGCGATCGGCGGCGTGATTGGCGACCAGGTCGGCAAGCACTAAGCCCCTGCGCCCAAAGCAAAACGCCTGGCATCGCCAGGCGTTTTTTTTATCGTCGCGATGCAAGCGCGGTCAGGGCGCTTCGTTTTGCGGCATCTCGATCTTCACTTCCAACACTTCCAGCGTGTCCTGGCGTTCCAGGTGCACCTTGATGTCTTCGGGGTTGATCTTCACGTACTTCGAGATCACGGCGATAAGTTCCTGCTGCAACTGCGGCAGGTAGTCGGGCGAGTCGCCGCGGCCCCGCTCGTGGGCCAGGATGATCTGCAACCGTTCCTTGGCGACGGAGGCGGAAGATTTCTTTTGACCGAGCAGAAACGACAGGAAGGACATTGCTTACTTGCCTCCGAACAGGCGTTTCAGGAGACCGGGCTTTTCGTAGTCGGTAAAGCGCAGGGCCTTGTCTTCGCCAAGGTAACGGGCCACGACGTCCTTGTAGGCCTCGGAAACGTCGGTTTCTTTCAGGTGGATGGCCGGCAAGCCCTGGTTCGACGCTTGCAGCACCGCTTCCGATTCGGGGATGACGCCGATCAGCTTGATGCGCAGGATGTCCTCGATGTCGCCCAGCGACAGCATTTCGCCGTCGACGACGCGCTTGGGGTTGTAGCGCGTGAGCAGCAGGAATTCTTTCACCGGTTCGCCGCCGTCCACTGCCCGCTTGGATTTGGCGGCCAGGATGCCCAGGATGCGGTCGGAGTCGCGCACCGACGAGACTTCCGGGTTGGTCACGACCAGCGCGTCGTCGGCGAAATAGGCCGCCATCAGCGCGCCCGTCTCGATGCCGGCGGGCGAGTCGCAGACGATGTATTCGAAGCCCATTTCCTTCAGGTCGTTGATGACCTTTTCCACGCCGTCCTGCGTCAGCGCGTCTTTGTCGCGCGTTTGCGAGGCGGGCAGGATGAACAGGTTTTCAAGCTGCTTGTCCTTGATCAGCGCCTGGTTGAGGGTGGCTTCGCCCTGGATCACATTGACGAAGTCGTACACCACGCGACGCTCGCAGCCCATGATGAGGTCGAGATTGCGCAGGCCGACATCGAAGTCGATGACAGCGGTCTTGTGGCCCCGCATCGCGAGGCCCGCAGAAAAACTGGCGCTCGTCGTGGTTTTACCCACGCCGCCTTTGCCGGAAGTCACCACAACAATGCGTGTCATGACGATCAAACCCTTATGTTCGAATAAATCGCGTTATCGTAAAGCAAAAAGCCGATGTAAGGCTTCTTACAGAATGTGTTGAGACGTTCGCGTCGCCGCGCAAAAAACCCGTCAGGCTTTCAGCGCTTCGATGCGCAGCGTATCGCCGTCCAGGCGAATCAACGCCGGCTGGTTTTGCAGCGTCCGGTCCAGTTTGTCTTCCACCACGCGATACACGCCGGCCACGGCAAGCAGCTCCGCGTCCAGATGCGTGGTGAAGATCCGCGCCGACGTGTCGCCGCGCGCGCCGGCCATGGCCTTGCCGCGCAAGGGTCCATAGACGTGCACGTTGCCGTCGGCGATGACTTCCGCGCCTTGGCTGACCATGCCGATCACGACCAGGTCCGTGTGGCGCGCGTAGACGCGCTGGCCGGAGCGCAGCGGCTTGGTGATGACGAGAGCCGACGACGAATGCGGCGCGGCTTGCGTGGGGGCGGGCGCGGACGTGGTGCTGCTGGCTTCGCGCGCCGGCATCGGTTCGGCCGAGGCGGGCTTGTCCGCGGCGGCGGGGGCTTCGGGGGCCGACGCATCGGCGGCCGACGCTTCGGCGGCCGACGTATCCGTCGGCGCGGGCGCGGTCTCGACG
>NZ_LZZS01000013.1 GCF_014170335.1 Achromobacter sp. UMC46 | reverse complement strand
GGTCTTGCGATCCCCTGCTTTCCCCCGTAGGGCGTATGCGGTATTAGCTACGCTTTCGCGTAGTTATCCCCCGCTACTAGGCACGTTCCGATACATTACTCACCCGTTCGCCACTCGCCACCAGACCGAAGTCCGTGCTGCCGTTCGACTTGCATGTGTAAGGCATCCCGCTAGCGTTCAATCTGAGCCAGGATCAAACTCTTCAGTTTAATCTCTGTATTTGTTTCGTATTCTTGGTCCGAATAAATCCGAACCAGGTCATACGTCGCTACTCAAAGGAAGTGAGGTATGTTCTTAAACTTGACGTCTAAGGTACTTCACTTCTAGTGAGCACTTGATTTCATTGTGCTTGTGAAGAGGCCAGGGTTTAACGCCTAACCTAATCACAGTGCATCGCATCAAGCGCCCACACTTATCGGTTGTTTAATTGTTAAAGAGCGGTACTGCTAAATTCTTCACTGCCATTTCGCTGAACCCGCCAGCTTCGCGCTGCTTTCGCTTTGCGTCGCTTGCTGTTTTCAGCAGCAGAGAGGCGAGATTATGAAGGAGTTTTTATCGCTTGTCAAGTCAGCGTCGTTCGCTTTCGCGCCCCTGCTTTCTTGCTTGCGACCCCTTCAGGTCTGCTCTCTTTAGCAGTTATCGAAACATCAGAACAACCCATCAGGGTTAACCCTAAGTTTTCGGCAACTGCCAAGCCTGAAACTATAACACAACTTTTGCAGATTATGCAACCGGCTCTTGCCTGACTTGCATCCTATCTTGCAACCCCGCCGCTTTCGCGGCAGCCCTGAATTTCAGGGGTTGGTTACTACTTCAGGTGACTAGCGATTCGATCCGGGTAAACCCTGAATTCTTATCACCAGCCAAGCCCAAGACTATAGCACGATTTTTGCAGGTTGTGCAACTGGCTTTTGCCTGATTTGCGTCAATCCTTGCAACAACCGCTTGGCGCTCATTCCTGAACCCGTCGCGGCAGACTTGGCTGGGTTACCCCGGGTTTTCACCTTGCCTTGCCTGTTGTGCTTGCCTGGCTCCGCGGTTCAAAAACTGTCTGAACTGCGAAGGAGCGAGACTATAGCACAGAAATTTCGCCGTTCACGGCCGACATGACGCCCGTTTTGCAGAAACATGAACTTTTAGGGGACGCACCGGCCGCACAGCCTGTGACCCTCTATATATAGAGGCACTCTATATAGGCATTCATCAGATGCGCAGCTCGGTGGTCTCTTTGATCTGCTGGAGAGCAAAGAAAGACCGCATGTCGATCACCGCCGGGTGCCGCATCAGGGTGTCCATGGCGAAGCGGGAGAAATGCGCCAGGTCCGCCACCTGAATCCGCAGCAGGTAGTCCATGTCGCCGGACATGGCATAGCACTCGACCACTTCGGGCCAGAGCTGCACGTCGCGGGCAAAGTCGCTCATCGGGGCATGGCTGGATCCGCTGTGCTTGTTCAGGCGGATGTTCACGTAGGCAAGCAGCCCCAAGCCGACCTTTTCGGCATCGATCAGCGCGACGTACTTCTTGATGAAGCCCTTTTCCTCCAACCGGCGGACCCGACGCAGGCAGGGGCTGGGCGACAGGGAGACGCGGTCCGCCAATTCCTGATTGCTGAGGCGCCCGTCACGCTGCAATTCGGCCAGAATCCTTAGATCTGTCCTATCAAGCTCGATATCAGACATTTTTTGCCCTTATATTTTTAATTACGGCAATATTATTGCCCAGAGTACCGACTTTCGCGACATGTTTGCAATTGTCTGCCTGCCGTTCCTCCCTACAATCTCCGTCTAGACTTGAACAACAAGTCGTCCTGAAAAATGATGCAAGGGAGCAGACACATGAGCAGCGCTTTCCAACCCTGGGACAACCCGATGGGCACCGCCGGGTTCGAGTTCATCGAGTACGCCGCGCCGGACCCCGCCGCGCTGCGCAAGGTTTTCGAGCTGCTGGGCTTCAAGGCCATCGCGAAGCACCGCCACAAGGATGTGACCCTGTACCGCCAAGGCGGCGTCAACTTCCTGATCAACGCCGAACCTGATTCCTTCGCCCAGCGTTTCGCCCGCCTTCATGGCCCGTCGATCTGTGCGATTGGTTTCCGCGTGCAGGACGCCAACGCCGCCTACAAGCGCGCGCTGGAATTGGGTGCCTGGGGTTTCGACTCGCACAGCGGCCCGATGGAACTGAACATTCCGGCCATCAAGGGCATCGGCGATTCGCTGATCTACCTGGTTGACCGCTGGACGGGCAAGGAAGGCCATGGCGGCATCGGCGACATCAGCATCTATGACGTGGATTTCTTGCCGGTCGATCCAGGCAACGCGCAAGCCGACCTGAATCACCGCGGCGCCGGCCTGACGCTGGTGGACCACCTGACGCACAACGTGCACAAGGGCCGCATGGCGGAGTGGTCGGAGTTCTACGAGCGCCTCTTCAACTTCCGCGAAGTGCGCTACTTCGATATCGAAGGCAAGGTGACGGGCGTGAAGTCCAAGGCGATGACGTCGCCCTGCGGCAATATCCGCATTCCGATCAATGAGGAAGGCACCGAGGAAAAGGGCCAGATCCAGGAATACCTGGACCTGTACCGCGGCGAAGGCATCCAGCACATCGCGATGGCCACCGACGACATCTACAGCACGATCGAAGCGCTGCGAGAAACAGGCGTCGTGTTCCTGGACACTCCGGAAACCTATTACGAACTGCTGGACCGCCGTCTGCCCAATCATGGCGAGGACGTGGCCCGTCTGCAGAAGAACCGAATCCTGTTGGACGGCGCCCCCGGCGGCGGCCTGCTCCTGCAGATCTTCACTGAAAACCAGATCGGGCCGATTTTCTTCGAGATCATTCAGCGCAAAGGCAATGACGGTTTCGGCGAAGGCAATTTCAAGGCCCTGTTCGAGTCGATCGAACTGGACCAGATGCGCCGCGGCGTCGTGAAGAGCGTCGACTAACTGCTTCCCCCGCCGGCGTTCGGTGCCTGGCATTGGCGCCGGCTTTGAGACCTCACCTGGTGGTGAGGTTTTTTTTGCCTGGTCGCCGGACCGCCGGACCGCCGGTCCGCCGGGATTCAGCGCTGCAGACGGTCCTGGAACTGCTTGCGGAACTTGGCGACCTTGGGTGCGATGACGAACTGGCAGTAGCCTTGTTCGGGATGCAGCGCGAAATAGTTGCTGTGATAGCCCTCCGCCTGCCAGAACTTGACGGGCGCCAACAGCTTGGTGACGATCGGCGCGTCATAGACCTTCTGAGCCTCGACTTCGGCGATCACGGCCTCGGCCTGTTCGCGTTGGGACTCGTTCTGCCAGAAAATGGCCGACTCGTACTGGGGGCCGACGTCATTGCCCTGGCGCCCCGGCGTGGTGGGATCGTGGGTGGCAAAGAAAACGCGGAGCAGGTCGCTGTATGAGAGGACGGCGGGATCGAACTCCACCCGCGCGACCTCGATGTGGCCGGTGTCCTTGCCGCACACCTGCTCGTAGGAGGGGTTGTCCACATGCCCGCCGCTGTAGCCGGGCAGCACGCTCTTGACGCCCTTCAATTCGGTGAAGACCGCTTCGACGCACCAGAAGCAGCCGCCGCCAAGAACGGCGACTTCATTGCCCGGGGATGCTTGTTCTGCCATGACGATTCCTTTCTTGTAGGCGGCCGCAGCCCGCGGCCGGCGCCCCCGGCTTCATGCGCGGGGCATAGACAATAAGACTACTGCTTGGGCGGCGCCAGCGACAAGATCCATTCGGCCAGCAGACGGGCGTCTTCCTGGCTGACATGCGTTTGCGCGGGCATGGGCACGGCGCCCCAGGCGCCCCGGCCGCCGCCGCGGATCTTGCCCGCCAGGTAATCCACCATGGCGTCGCCCTGCCCCGCATAGCGTTCGGCCACGCTTTTCAACGGAGGCCCCACGCGCTTGGCCTCCACTTGGTGGCAAGCCATACAGGCTTTGCTCTTGGCCAGGTCCAGGCCAGTGGTTTGCGCCTGAGCTACGCCGGCGCCCAACACGCCGGCCATGGCCACCCACAGACTAATCTTCAAATGCATCGGTTACTGCCCCACGGCTCGCGGTGCTGGCGAGCTTGCCGAATTTGGCGAGCACACCGCGTGTATAACGCGGCTTGGGCTGAACCCAGGCCTGTCGACGAGCCGCCAGGTCTTCGTCGCTGATATTGAGCTGCAACAGCAGCTTGTGGGCATCGATGGTAACCGAATCGCCTTCCTGGATGAGGGCGATCGGACCGCCCACGAAGGCCTCTGGCGCGACGTGGCCCACGACCATGCCCCACGTGCCGCCGGAAAAGCGGCCGTCGGTGATCAGCCCCACGGTTTCACCCAGGCCCTGCCCGACCAACGCTGCGGTGGGCGCCAGCATTTCACGCATGCCGGGGCCGCCCTTCGGGCCTTCGTAGCGGATGACCACCACATCGCCATCCTTGATCTGGCGCGCCATGATGGCCGTCATGGCGTCGTCTTCGGAATCGAAAACGCGCGCAGGGCCGGTGATGACGGGATTCTTCAGGCCGGTGATCTTGGCCACGCAGCCCTCCGGCGACAGATTGCCTTTCAGGATGGCCAGATGCCCTTGCGGATACAGGGCGCGGTCCAGCGGCATGATGACGTCCTGGTCCGCGCGCGGCGCATCCGGCACATCCGCCAAGGTTTCCGCGATGGTCTTGCCGCTTATCGTGATGCAGTCGCCGTGCAGCAACCCGGCGTTGAGCAGCACCTTCATGACCTGCGGGATGCCGCCCGCCCGGTGCAGGTCGGTCGCCACATACTTGCCCGACGGCTTCAGATCGCACAGCACGGGCACGCGCCGGCGGATGCGTTCGAAATCATCGATGGTCCATGGCACTTCGGCGGCATGCGCGATGGCCAGGAAATGCAGCACCGCGTTGGTGGAACCGCCGGTGGCCATGATGACCGAGACGGCGTTTTCGATGGACTCGCGCGTGATGATGTCGCGCGGCCGCAGGTTGCGCCGGACCGCATCCACCAGCACCCGTGCCGATTCCGCGGCCGAAACGACTTTCTCGTCGTCTTCGTTGGCCATCGTGCTGGAGTACGGCAGGCTCATGCCCATGGCCTCGAACGCGGAACTCATGGTGTTGGCCGTGTACATGCCGCCACAGGAGCCTGAACCGGGGATGGCGCATTTCTCGATCTGCTTGAAATCCGCTTCGGGCATGCGCCCCATCGTATATTCGCCCACGGCTTCGAAAACCGACACGATGGTGAGGTCGCGGCCCTTGTAATGGCCCGGCTTGATCGTGCCGCCATAGACGTAGATGCCCGGCACATTGGTGCGCGCCAGCGCGATCATGCCGCCCGGCATGTTCTTGTCGCAGCCGCCGATCACCACCACACCGTCCATCCACTGGCCCTGCGCGGCGGTTTCAATACAGTCGGCGATGACTTCGCGCGACACCAGCGAATACTTCATGCCTTCGGTGCCCATGGACATGCCGTCGGAGATCGTAGGCGTGCCGAATACCTGGGGGTTGGCGCGCGAGGACCGGATGGCGTCGATAGCGGCATCCGCCAGGCGCTGCAGGCCGCTGTTGCACGGCGTGATGGTCGAATGGCCATTGGCCACGCCGATCATGGGGTTTTCGAAATCGGCTTCCTGGTACCCAAGCGCGTAGTACATGGCGCGGTTGGGCGCGCGCGCGACGCCGTGGGTGATGTGGCGGGAACGTTCGTTGTTCGGCATGGTCTGTCTCTCCTGTCGGCCGTCGGGGCGTGGACATGGCGAACGCCCCCTGGGATGCTGGCTCGCTTGCATGCATGCGAATCTTCAGTGCTCGCCGGTTATTATCATTCAACTTTATTGTGTCGGGCAGAACATGCTGCAATATCCAAAATTCGACCCCATCGCTTTGCAGATCGGGCCGCTTGCCATCCACTGGTACGGCCTGATGTACCTGGCGGGCTTCGCCCTGGTGTACCTGCTTGGCCGCCGCCGCATCACCAGCGGCCACACCACGTCGCTGAACGTGCGCGACCTGGAAGACCTGATCTTCTATAGCGTGCTGGGCGTGGTGCTGGGCGGGCGGCTGGGGTATGTGCTGTTCTACAAGCCCGGGTACTACCTGGCGCATCCGCTGGAAGTGGCATACCTGTGGCAAGGCGGCATGTCGTTCCACGGCGGCCTGATCGGCGTGATCCTGGTCATGTTGCTGTTCGCACGCAAGAAGAAGCTGCCCTTTTTCGCGGTCAGCGACTTCATCGCTCCGCTGATTCCGCTGGGCCTGGGTTTTGGCCGGCTAGGCAACTTCATCAATGGCGAGCTGTGGGGCCGTCCGACCGACGTGCCGTGGGCCATGGTGTTTCCCGACAGCGGCGACGGCCTGGCGCGCCACCCCTCCCAGCTGTATGAACTGGGCCTGGAAGGCATCGTGCTGTTTGCGCTGCTGTGGTGGTTTTCGAGCAAGCCGCGTCCACTCGGACAGGTAAGCGGGCTTTTCCTGATGGGTTACGGAACGTTCCGCTTCCTGGTGGAATTCACCCGCGAGCCGGACAATTTCCTGGGGCTGCTCGCGGGCGGATTGAGCATGGGACAGTGGCTGTCCCTGCCGATGGTCGCCCTAGGCGCCATCATGTTCAGCCTTACTGCAAAACGATCGTCCCGTTGACGGCGATGCTGACCGTGACGTCTCCCGCTTCCAGCGGGACGTCCGGGCTGTAGCCGCCGGAGGCGTCCTTGGCCATGGCCGCGGCGCCCAGCATGCGCGGCATCGGCACCGGGCCGCCCGAGCCGCCCAATTCCAATTTAGACAGGCGGTAGCCCGAGAAACCAAAAGCGTTGGCCGCTGCCAGCGCCCGGTCCTTGAAGGCCTGGGCCGCTTCTTTCAGCAGCTTGCGCTCTTCGGCCTCGCGCGCTTCGCGCGAGAGCGAGAAGCTGATGTTGGAAATGGCGGTCTTGTCGGACAGCTTGGACGCCAACGCGGCGGCGGCCTCGAAGTCTTTCGATTCAAGCACCACTTCGCCCTGGCCGCGCCAGTTGCTGATCTTGCCCTTGCTGCTGGTATTTGGCCAGACGTTGTAGCCGCCCGTGCGGACGTCGACACCCTTGGTATCGCGCGCACGCTTGATGACATCGTCCAATGCCGCCGTCAGCTTCTTGCCGGCGGCCGGCTGATCCGGCGCCTCGACTTCGGCAGACAACGAAATCCGGACGGTGTCCTGCTTGACCTCGGAGGACGCGGTGGCTTGCAACGTCATTTCCGGCGAGCGGTTCGCAGACGTTTCCGTAGCGGCGGGCGCGGCAGGCGCCTGTGCTTGCGCAAGGACGGGCTGGGCAGCGGCGATGGCGGCCACGGCTGCGCACGCTGCGCCGAGTTTCGTCAGCGAGAAAACAGAGTGTTTAAACATGGACTGGTCCTAGGAGGGAGGACAAAGGGGTGGCAAAGAGGGAGCAAGGGGGGATGGTGAGGCGCCCGACGCGGACCTGCACTTATGGCAGGCCCGCTGGGTAAATGCCCCGCCTGTGCCGTCAAGGCCGGCATCTCGAACCCTAAGGTAAGAGGTGGTCGCGTTCCGCAGAGCATCGGGTTCGTCTACGAGAGACGATCACTCCAGCTCTACACTCCCGCAACCATATGCCGAAAGCATAGGTTCAGAGAATGTATGGCCTAGTCACGGACACGGCAGGGACAAACTGAAAATTCTTGAATACTGCGTATGAACGGTTAGAGCAGTTTTTCCTGACCCGATAAGGCGTCATCGAGTACTGCGTTCATGTCCTCAATTCTACGCTTGAAGTCGCCGACTGCCAAACCGCCCAGCGGGCCATCGGGTGCTTTCATGGCGAGGAGCTCGCCCGCGACCTGCAAGGCCGCCATCACGGCGATGCGTTCGTTGCTGGAAATCTTGCCCGACCCCTGGATGCGCAGCATCAGTTGGTCGACATGGCGCACCGCAGCCATGAGCGTCGGCTTCTCTTCAACGGAGCAGGCCAGGGAGTAGTCGCGCCCCAATATGGTGACATCTACGCGTTCCATCAGTGTTGCTCTCCAGACGGTGCGCCCGGCAGGCGGGCAAGCACGGCGTCGATGCGCTCGCGGGCGGCGGCGGCGGCCACGCGCAAGCGCTGTAGTTCGGTGTCGCGGGTTTGCAGATTGCCCTGCAGTTCGGTTTCCCGGGCAGAGAAACGCGATTCAAGCGATTGGCGTTCGGCGGATTCCCGGGCGAGCTGTTCGCGCAAGGCGACTTCGGCCTGCTGGGCCTGCTCGAGCATCGCGGTAACCGCGCCGTCGTGATCCTGAAGCTTGCTTTGCAGCGAGACGATGTCGGCCTCGCGCTCGGCGGCGCGCTGCTTCAGCGCGCGCTGTTCAGCTTCGAAGTCGTTCAGGCGGAGGCGCAACGCGTCACGCTCTGCGTGGAGTTGGCGGGTGCGTTGCACCAGTTGCCCGATTCGGGCGGCGAGTTGGTCTAGATCTTGCAGCATGGGCGCTATCGTAAACCATCCTGAGTTGAATCGGGCCTCTTCACGCCGCTTGAGAAACCCGGCAATATTCGGTAGGAAATAGGGTGGCGATTCCGGCGGTGCAAGGCCAGCCGACGACACACTTTGAAAAAGCCCACCCTCCTCCAAATTCCCCGCATCCGGCCGATTCGGCTTTCGCATTTCTTTCTATAAACTTTCACTTAGCTTTCAAAAAGCCCTCAATCTCCCCGCGCCGTTACATCTGGGGATCGGGAGTACCCGAATTCTAGGGAAAACCCCAGGCTTTCACCGAGCTTACAGGGTTTGCAGCGTGGCAGGCGTCCATTACCATTCGCCCTTTCAAGAAACCACGCCGTCGCTTTCAGAAGAACTAATGGCACCCCGAAGTGCCTTTTTTGTGCCTGTCACTCGCCTTTCGGCGGGTCCCATCCGGCTACAAACTTTTTTATCTACATGCTGTAAACAGGAGCCAACCAATCATGCAGCTACGCAATCGACAGGACTTCTGGTCTGGGGTGATGTTCATCGCCCTTGGACTGGGATTCGCCTGGCAAGCCAGCAGCTACCAAATGGGTACTGCCGCCCGAATGGGCCCAGGGTACTTTCCTTTCTGGCTAGGCATCGTTCTGGCTTTGCTGGGCGCCATCGTGCTGCTTGGCTCAATGTCCAAGAAGGCCCATGAAACGCACGTCGAGAAATTCGACTGGCGCATCGTTTTCCTGGTGGTCGGGTCCGTCGTCCTGTACGGCCTGGTCCTCAAGCTGTTGGGCATCTACATCTCGGTGTTCATCCTGGTTGTCGTCAGCAGCCTGGCCAGCCACGAGTTCAGCCTGAAGGTCGCCGTCGCCAACGCGATCTTCCTGGTGATTTTCTCGTATCTGGCATTCGTCAAGGGGCTGGGGCTGATCTTCCCGCTGTGGCCGTCCTTTCTGGGCATGAACTAAGGAGCAACCGGTCATGGAATTGTTTGACAACCTGATGTTGGGCTTCTCGGTGGCGTTCACGCCCGAGAACCTGCTTTACGCACTGCTGGGCTGCATCCTGGGTACGCTGATTGGCGTGCTGCCGGGCATCGGCCCCGTCCCGACCATCGCGATGCTGCTTCCGATCACGTACGTGCTGCCCCCGGTGGCCGGCCTGATCATGTTGGCGGGTATCTATTACGGCGCCCAATACGGCGGCTCCACGACGGCAATTCTTGTGGCGCTGCCAGGGGAAACGTCCGCGGTGGTGACCGTGCTGGACGGTCACCAGATGGCCCGCAACGGCCGTGCTGGCGCCGCGCTGGCAATCGCCGCGCTGGGTTCGTTCTTCGCCGGTTGCGTGGCCACGCTGCTGCTGGCCGCGTTTGCCCCCCCGCTGGCTGAAGTCGCCTTCAAGTTCGGCCCCGCCGAATACTTCTCGCTGATGTGCCTGGGCCTGGTCGGCGCCGTGGTGCTGGCCTCGGGCTCGCTGCCCAAGGCGATCTCGATGATCATCCTGGGCTTGCTGCTGGGCATGGTCGGTACCGACGTCAACTCGGGCGTCGCCCGCTTCGACTTCGGCGTGCCGGAACTGCAAGACGGCATCGACTTCGCCATCGTGGCCATGGGCGTGTTCGGCTTCGCCGAAATCATGACCAACCTGGAGCAGAAGGAAAACCGCGTCGACATCACCGACAAGATCGGCTCGCTGTACCCGAACAAGCAGGAATTCAAGGAATCGTACCCGGCAGTGCTGCGCGGTACGGCCCTGGGTTCGGCCTTGGGTATCTTGCCGGGCGGTGGCGCCGTGCTGTCGTCGTTCGCTTCCTACACGCTGGAAAAGAAGATCTCGAAGAATCCGGAACGCTTCGGCAAGGGCCACCCGGCCGGCTTGGCGGGCCCGGAATCGGCGAACAACGCTGCTGCCCAGACCTCGTTCATCCCGCTGCTGACGCTCGGTATCCCGGGCAACGCCGTGATGGCGCTGATGGTCGGCGCGATGACGATCCACAACATCCAGCCCGGCCCGCAAGTCATGACGAGCCACCCGGAGCTGTTCTGGGGCCTGATCGCCTCGATGTGGATCGGCAACCTGATGCTGGTGGTGCTGAACCTGCCGCTGATCGGCCTGTGGGTCAAGCTGCTGAAGGTGCCTTACCGCATCCTGTTCCCCGCGATTCTGGTGTTCTGCACGATCGGTGTGTATTCGCTGAACTACAACGCGTTCGACATCTTCACCACCGCCATGTTCGGCATCGTCGGCTACGTGTGGTCGAAGCTGAAGTGCGAAGGCGCGCCGCTGCTGCTGGGCCTGGTCCTTGGACCCATGATGGAAGAGAACTTCCGCCGTGCCCTGCTGCTGTCGCGTGGCGACTTCACCACCTTCGTGACCCGTCCGCTGTCGGCTTCGCTGCTGGCTGTCGCGGTGTTCCTGGTGATTCTGGTGGCCCTGCCGGCCATCCGCAAGAAGCGCGAAGAGACCTTCGTCGAAGAAGAGTAAAGCGCGGGTCGCCGCCTTACGGCGGCAGTCTCGCCTTTCAAGAAACCCCCGGGGCTTGCCCCGGGGGTTTTTCTTTGCCCGGACAGAACCTGAGACCGGCAAAAGCTACTAATAACTACAACACACTACAAGGTGCACAGCATTTCCCGTCATCTACGTTAAGCTACGGGTTTACCCCACGCGATGATTCGGCATGAATTTCGACTGGAAGAATCCCTATCCCACCACCCGGATTCCGGTGTTCGCCCGCAACGTGGTCGCCACGTCGCAACCGCTGGCGGCGCAGGCCGGCTTGCGGATCCTGGCCCGCGGCGGCAATGCCGTGGACGCGGCCATCGCCGCGGCCGCCACGCTGGCGCTGACGGAACCCGTCAGCAACGGCTTGGGTTCCGACTGTTTCGCCATCGTCTGGGACGGGTCGAAGCTGCACGGCTTGAACGCTTCCGGAACGGCCCCCGCCGGCTGGAATGTGGATTACTTCCGCCGCAAGCACCAGGGCGTGATCCCGATGCGCGGCTGGGACAGCGTGACCGTGCCCGGCTGCGTGGCCGGCTGGGCTGCCCTGCATGAAAAACTGGGCAGCCTGGCGTTCGCCGACGTGCTGGCGCCTGCCATCGAATATGCGGAACGCGGCTATGCCGTGTCACCCGTCGTGCAGGAAAAGTGGGCCGCGCAAGCCGACATCCTGCACCCCCAGCCCGGATTTGCCGAACATTTCCTACCGCGCGGCCGTGCGCCCCACATCGGCGAGCACTTCGTGCTGCCCGGCGCGGCGGCGACGCTCAAACGCATTGCAGCAAGCGGCGGGCGCGACTTCTATGAAGGCGAAACCGCCCACAAGCTGGTGGCGCACGCGCAGGCGCACGACGCCGCGCTGACCCTGGCCGATCTGCGCGACTACGCCCCGGAATGGGTGACGCCCATCAGCCAGCCGTACCGCGGCCACACCCTGCATCAGATTCCGCCCAATGGCCAGGGCATCGCGGCGCTGATCGCACTGGGCATCCTGCAGAACTTCGACCTGGCGGCCCGCCCGGTCGACCATGCCGACACCCAGCACCTGCTGATCGAAGCCATGAAACTGGCGTTCGCGGATGTCTACTCCCATGTGGCCGATGCGCGCCACATGCGGATGACGCCCGAACAGATGCTGCGGCCGGACTATCTGGCGGAACGCGCACGGATGATCGACCCCAACGTGGCGCAGGCCTTCGCGTCCGGCCATGCGCCGCAAGGCGGCACCGTCTACCTGACCGCCGCGGACAAGAACGGCATGATGGTCAGCTTCATCCAGTCGAACTACATGGGCTTCGGCTCCGGCGTAGTGGTGCCGGGCACTGGCGTCAGCCTGCAGAACCGCGGGCATTGCTTCACGACCCAACCGGACCATCCCAACGTGGTCGCGGGCGGCAAGCGGCCCTTCCACACCATCATCCCCGGTTTCCTGATGCGCGACGGCGCCCCCGTCATGAGTTTCGGCGTCATGGGCGGCAATATGCAGCCTCAGGGCCAGGTGCAGACGCTGGTGCGCATGCTGGACTACGGCCAGCAGCCGCAAGCCGCCTGCGACGCGCCGCGCTGGAAATGGAACCACGGGCTGGCGGTGGATGTGGAGACCGGCCTGGCTGCGGCCGTGGCCCAGGGCCTGCGCACGCGCGGCCATGTGCTGGAAGGCATCGACGACCCCTACATGGACTTCGGCTCCGGCCAGTTCATCTGGCGGCTGGGCGACCCGGCCGTGGACGGCTATGTCAGCGCCAGCGACAGCCGGCGGGATGGACTCGCCGCCGGCTTTTGATTGCGTTAAGGTTAGTGTCCTGAGACTGACCTTACCCACATAGAGCGGAGTCCCCTGCATGGCAACGATCGGTACCAAGAGCTACGACGCGGTCGTAGCCCAGAAAGTCGCTTTCCTCGGATTGGGCGTGATGGGCTTGCCCATGGCCGGCCACCTGGCCCGTGCGGGCCACGACGTGACGGTCTACAACCGCTCGCCCGCCAAGGCGCAGGCCTGGGTCGCCGAGTTCCACGGCCACCATGCTCCAACTCCGCGCGAAGCGGTGGCGGGCGCGCAGATCGTTTTCGCCTGCGTGGGCAACGACGACGACCTGCGCAGCATCGTGCTGGGCCCGGACGGCGCGTTTTCGGGCATGGCGCCCGGGGCCGTGTTCGTCGACCACACCACCGCCTCGGCCGATGTGGCGCGCGAGCTCTACGCACAAGCCAAGGAACTGGGACTTAACTTCATTGACGCGCCCGTCTCGGGCGGGCAGGCGGGCGCCGTCAACGGCGCGCTGACCATCATGTGCGGCGGCGAGCAAGCCGTTTTCGACGCGATCAAGCCGGTGGCGCAGAGCTTCGGCCGCGCCGTCACGCTGGTGGGCGCATCGGGCGCCGGCCAATTGGCCAAGATGGTCAACCAGATCTGCATCGCCGGCCTCGTGCAAGGCCTGTCGGAAGCGGTGGCCTTCGGCCAGGCGGCCGACCTGGACATGAAGCTGGTGCTGGACGTGATCAGCAAAGGCGCCGCGCAAAGCTGGCAGATGGAAAACCGCGGCGGCACCATGGTCGACGACAAGTTCGAGTTCGGCTTCGCGGTGGACTGGATGCGCAAGGACCTGGGCCTGGTGCTGGCCGAGGCGCGCAACAACGGCGCCCGCGTACCGGTGACGGCCCTGGTGGACCAGTTCTACGGCGACGTGCAGAAAATGGGCGGCGGCCGCTGGGACACGTCCAGCCTGGTGAAGCGCCTGCGCGACTGACGGGGCATCGCCCTGCCCCGCTGCCATGCGATGCGGCGGCAAACAGAAAGGCGAGCCTCAAGGGCTCGCCTTTTTTCGTGGCGCGTACGCGACGAGCGCCACGTACGCCTGAAGCCGTACGCTGTACGCCGTACGCCGTTAGGCGGCCAGGCCGACCTGCGCCGTTTCCAGCACCAGCGCGTCAATGCGCTGCTTGGCCAGCGTCACGCCTTCCAGCGCGGCCACTTCACCCATCGCCATGCCTTCGGCGGCGATGAACGTGACGTCACTCATGCCCAGGAAGCCCAGCATCTGGCGCAGGTACGGCGTCATGGTGTCGGAGGGCGTGCCTTCGGCCTTGCCGCCGCGCGCCGTCAGCACGAACACCTGTTTACCCTTGACGAGGCCCTCAGGCACGCCTTCCGGCGTATAACGGAACGTGACGCCGGCACGGGCCAGGTAGTCCAGATAGCTCTTGAACTGCGCGGGCATATTGAAGTTGTAGACGGGCACGGCGAACACGATGCGGTCGGCTTCCATCAGCTCGGCGACCAGCGTATCGCTGAGTTCAACGATGCGCTGCTGCTCGACGCTACGGGCATCGGTCGGGGTGAACAGCGCGCCAGCGGTGCTACCGTCGAAGTAAGGGATGGGCTGCGCGCCGATGTCGCGAACTTTGACGACGGCCGCCGGGTTGGCTTGTTTGACGCGCGCAATCAGGTGATCGGCCAATTGCTTGCTGTTGGAACGGTCGCCGAGAATCGAGGAAAGGATAACCAGGGTCTTCATTGCAAATATCTCCAGTGGTGGCCCGCCTTGGGCGGGCGGCCGGGGTCTGTCAGCGCCACGTCCGGCTCCTCAAGGAGTCCGGACCGGAGCTTGCCGCCGGGTGGCGTTGCAGATCCCGAATGCATGGACTCACTGTAGACCGGTTCATTGTTCGCATAAACCGGGGTATGATGAACTGTTCGTTCCAGGAATAGAACAATCATGCAAGATCTCAATGACCTCTACTATTTTTCCCAAGTCGTCGAGCAAGGCGGCTTCAGTGCGGCCGCACGCGCGCTGGACATCCCGAAATCCCGACTGTCGCGCCGGATTTCGCATCTGGAGGAAAGCCTGGGCGTCAGACTGCTGCAACGCACGACGCGCCGGCTGCGCCTGACCTCAGCCGGTGAACGCTACCTGCACTACTGCCGTGAAATGGCCGCCTCGGCGCGAGCCGCCGACGATGCCATGCGGCAACTGCAGTCAGAACCGGCCGGCCCCGTGATCGTGAGCTGCCCTGTTTCCATCGCGCAGGATGTGCTGGCGCCGATCTTGCCCGAGTTCCTGGATGCGTGGCCTGCGATTTCCGTGCAGTTGCTGGTGACCAACCGGCGCGTGGACCTGATCCGCGAAGGTGTGGACCTGGCGCTGCGCGTGCGCACCAAACTGGATACCGACGCGGAACTGGTGGTGCGCCATCTGGGATCCGCTCGCGGCACGCTGGTGGCCAGCCCTGGCTATCTGCAACGCCACGGCACGCCCGACACACCGCAGGATCTTGCGTCCCACACCACCCTGAGCTTTTCCGACCCGCAGCACGACGTGCGGTGGCCGCTGGTCAATGACAAGGGCGAAGAGGTACAGGTCGAGCTGAAGCCCCAGTTGTCCTGCAACGACTTCATCGTGCTGACCGAAGCCGCGGTGCGCGGCCGGGGCATTGCGCTGCTGCCCTCGATCGCGACACAGGAAGAGCTGCGCCGCGGCCAGCTGGTGCCGGTGCTGCCGCAATGGCAATCGCCGGAAGGCATCGTGCATTGCATCTATCCGTCGCGGCGGGGCATGATGCCCGCCGTCCGGACCCTGCTGGATTTCTTGTCGCAACGCCTGCCGACGATGTATCAACGGCTGGAAAAAGCCGTCACGCCCGTGGCTCAGTAGCCGCGCGTGCGCTCGACGACGCCGGTGATGGGTTCGCCGCGCATCAGCTGAGCGACCTTGGCCGCGATCTGCTCGATGCTTTCGTCGCGCAGCGTGCGCGCCGCGATGTGCGGCGTGACGTGAACGCGCGGGTCGCGCCAGAACGGATGGTCGACGGGCAAGGGCTCGATATGGAACACGTCCAGCGTGGCGCCGGCGATCTCGCCTTCTTCCAGCATCCGCACGAGGTCTTCTTCCACCAGGTGTTCACCACGGCCGACGTTGACCAGGTGCGCATCCGGCAGCAACTGCGACAGCGTGTCGCGGTTGAGGATGCCGCGCGTGTCCGGCGTAAGCGGCAATACGTTCACTAGAAAGCGCGTGCGGGCCAGGAACGCCGGCAAGGCAGCTTCTCCGGCGAAGGACTCCACGCCGGGGATCTCGCGCGGCGTGCGGGACCAGCCCGCCACGGGGTAGCCGAACCCGGCCAGGGTCTGCGCGACGCGCGCGCCCACCTGGCCCAGTCCCAGCACACCGACGGGCCAGTCCGCCTGCCGGGTGCCTTCGCGGGTATCCCAGTGCTGGCGCGCCTGCGCCTGATCGAACGCCTCGAAATCGCGCGAGACGCGCAGCAGCGCATACAAGGCGTATTCGGCCATCTGCACCGACATGCCCGCGTCTTCGAGACGAACGATCCGCACATGCGCGGGGATCTCGGGCATCTTCAGCAGGGCGTCGACGCCCGCACCCAGATTGAACAGCGTCGTGATGCCGGTCTCGTGCTTGAACAATTCCACGGGCGGCCGCCACACCAGCGCCACCTCGGCGCCCGACGGCGGGCCATCGGGATTCCACACGGAAATGCGGCAGCCGGGCATGGCGGCTTCCAAGAGCGGCACCCAGACGTCGGAATCATGGAGGGGGCAGGCGAAGAGAATGTGCATGGTGGCGGTTCTGCAAGGCTTTTCGGAAGTATCAAGCATGCAGGATGGCGCCCTACAAATCAAACGGCCCGGCAGATCGCCGGGCCGTTCGTTTGCATCGGAAAAAGACTCAGGCCGTTTGCGGGACTTCAGGCTTGTCCTTGCCTTTGCCCTTGCCGCGGCGCACAAAGGCCCAGACCTGCAGCAGGATCAGCAAGGCGCTGGCGCCGATGAACCAGGCGCTGATCGGGCGCTGCACGAACACCGCCAGGTCGCCACGCGACAACAGCAGCGCGCGGCGGAAGTTCTCTTCCACCATCGGACCGAGCACGAAGCCGAGCAGGATGGGCGCGACGGAGAACTCCAGCGTCATCAGGATGGCGCCGATCACACCGAAGGCCAGCACTTCCCAAATCTGGAAGAGGCTGTTCTGCGTGCTGTACACGCCCACCGCGATGAAGAACAGCGCGGACGGGAACAGATAGCGGTACGGCACCTGCAGCAGCTTGACCCACACGCCGATCAGCGGCACGTTCAGCACCATCAGCAGCACGTTGCCCACCCAGAAGCTGGCAATCAGGCCCCAGAAGATGTCCGGATGCTCGGTGATCAGCTGCGGACCGGGCTGAATGCCCTGGATCAGCAGCGCGCCCAGGATCAGCGCCATCACCGCGTCGCCGGGGATGCCCAGGCTCATCGTCGGAATGAAGTCGACCTGCGTCTTCGAGTGCGACGACGCTTCCGGCGAGGCCACGCCGGCGATCATGCCGGTGCCGAACTTCTCGGGCGTCCGGGAGATCTTGCGCTCCAGCGCATAGGCCACGAACGTCGTGATGGTCGGGCCCGTGCCGGGCATCGCGCCGAACAGCGTGCCGACCGCCGTGCCCCGCACCATCGGCCAGAACGCGGTCTTCAGTTCCTGCTTGGTGGGCCGCATGTCGCGGATGCGCAGTTTGGCGCCGCTGCCGATGATCGTCATGCGGTTGACGCTCATCAGGAAGTCGGCCACGCCGAACAGCCCCATCGAAATCGCCACCAGTTCCAGGCCGTCGGACAGGTCCAGCAAGCCGAACGAGAAACGGATCGTGCCCGTGTTCACGTCAGTGCCCACCACGCCGCACATCAGGCCGAACAACGTCATCGCAACGCCTTTCAGCGGCGAACCCCGCGACATCGTCGCGCCGGCCAGCAGGCCCAACAGCATGATCGAGAAGATCTCGGTGGGGCCGAACTTGAACGCCACTTCAACCAGCAGCGGCGACGCGAAGATCATGACAATGATGCCGACCGAGGCTGCGAAGAACGAGCAGATCATCGTGATGCCCAGCGCGGTTCCCCCCTTGCCCTGTTTGGTCAACGGATAACCGTCAAGGCAGGTGACCGCGTGCGGCGGGTGCGAAGGCAGGTTCAGCAGGATCGCGCCGATGGCGCCGCCATATTGCGAGCCGTAGAAGATACCAGCCAGCATCAGGATCGCGGGCACGGGCTGCATCACGTAGGTCAGCGGCAGCAGGATGGAAATCGCCGACAAGGCGCCCATGCCGGGCAGCACGCCGATGAGGTTGCCCACCAGCACGCCGAAGAACGACCACATCAGGTTGTGCAGCTGGAACGCGACGCCGAAGCCGTACCAAAGGTCCATCAAAGATTGAGAGATCATGGCGCATCAACCCCAACGAAACAGCGGCAGCTGCAGTTGCAGCGCCCACCAGAACACGACGACCGCGATCGCGGACATCGCGAGCGACAGCAGGATGGCTTGCTTGATGGTGTTCTTGCGATCACCCAGCGCCGAAATGAAAACGATGGCGAACGTCGCCGGCAGCAGGCCGCCGTAGTGGCCCAGCAGCAAAAAGGCCAGCGTGCCCAGCAGGATGCAGGCGCTGCCGCGAAAATCGGGCAGCCCGTGCGCATGGCCGTCGCCGGGCGCGGGCGGCGTGGACTCTCCCGACCGCGCGGAAATGGCGATCAGCACGCCCGTCAGCGCCAGCAGGCCGCCGAGCGCGGCGGGGAAGAACCCCGGCCCCATGTGGCTCAACGAGCCGATGTGGTAATCGGTGCCCCCGTATATCGCCCCCAACCCGATCAGGACCATCAGCGCGCCGCCGTAGTAGTCCTTTCTGTTGATATTTTTTTGCACTTCCATCCTCCTTCTGGTGCAGGACCGTGCCGGCCCTGGATGCGCGGCTCGAAACGAGCGGCGCCCGGCCCTTAACAGCGAGCCGGAGCGCAGATTACGGAGGGAAGCTGCTAATCCGCTTTCTATGCGCTGTCGCGTTCCTGAATCCAGGGGTTATCCCTGAGTGGAGATGGCGAGGCGCGGGCGGGAAGTGGAAAATAATTTGAAAGCCGGGAGGCTTTACTGGTCGCCTTTGAGCTCGACATCGAGCGGGCGCGGGTACTGCGAGACAGTCGGCGCCAGCGGCAGCCATAAGACTGAGGCCAGGCCCGCCCCGCCTTGCGCATTGGGCTCGCCATCGCGCAATTCGATGTCGCCATCATTGCGGCGGGCATAGGCCCGGGCGATGGCCAGCCCCAGGCCGGAGCCCGACGAGGTGACGGGCTTGTCGGTGCCGACCCGTTCGAAACGCGCGAAGGCGCGGCCCCGCAGTTCGGGGCTCAGGCCGGGGCCGTTGTCGGACACCGCGACCTCGGCCCGGTTGTCCAGCCGGCACACCGACACGGTGATCCGCGCGCCGACGGGCGCGTAGTGGATGGCGTTGTGCACCAGGTTGGACAAGGCTTCGTGCAGTTCGGCTTCGCTGCCCAGCACGGGCACGGGGATTTCCATCCCCGATTCGGAACCTGCCTGCACCCAGCCCAGGTCTTGCTGTTTTTCATGTGCCAGCGGCAGGTACTGCAAGACGACTTCGCGCGAAACCGCGTTCATGTCCAGCAACTGGCGCGGCAACTGATCGGCCTGATTGGCGTGCGCCAAGGACAGCAACTGCTCGGTCAGGCGGCGTGTGCGCCCCAATTGGTCGACGATGGCGCGCAGGCCTTCGCGCGTACGGGCCGGGTCGCGCTCGCGCAGCGCGTACTGGGCCTGGGTCAGCATGATGGCCAGCGGCGTGCGCAACTGGTGCGAGGCGTCGGCCAGGAAGTGCGACTGCTCGTCCAGCACGCGGCGGTAGCGGGCGATATGGTGGTTGACGGCGTCGACCAGCGGCGCCACTTCGCTGGGCACGCGCGAGGCGTCCAGCGGGGTGAGGTCGTCGGGGCGGCGGTTGCGGATGTCTGCGCGCAGGCGGCGCAGCGGCTTCAAAGCCCACGACACGCCCCACCAGACCAGCAGCACGACCAGCGCCAGCATGCGCGCATCGCGCAGGATTTCCTGGCGCCGCGCGTTGTTTTCAGCTTCGATGCGCTTGCCCGTGCTTTCCGCCACCACGACCAGCACCTGGCGATGCGCCCCCTGGTAATAGAGGTCGCGCACGACCGCGACGACCCGCACCGGGTCATTGCGGTAGACGCCGTCGTAGAAGATGGGCTGGCCGTTCGAACGCGGCCAGACGGGCGGGCGCGGCATTTCGGGCATGCCCAGCAGCGTCTTGCCCTGGTCGGTCGGCACCGGTGCGCCGTCGGGCAGCGGCGGGTCGATCTGTTCGATGCGGAAATACTTGCGCAGGCCTGCGCGGGACTCCAGCATTACCTGCGCATACAGCGGCGTGGCCACCTGGAGATTGCCGTCCGGCGTGAATTCCAGGCTGCTTTCCAGCACGCGGGCGGGTTCCACCAGCGCGCTGTCATAGGCCTCGTTGGTGATCTCCGACAGCGTGCGGTAGTCGTTCAGGCTGTCGATGACCAGCAGCATCACCACGCCGGGCAGCAGCAGGATGATCAGCAGCGCGCGGATGCCGACGCGCGGCAGCCCGGGGATCCGCAGGCTCACTCAGGATTCCGATGCCGCGGACTCGCTGGTGACGCTTTCCAGCATGTAGCCCAGCCCGCGCACAGTCACGATGCGCACGTCGCTGCCGGCCAGCTTCTTGCGCAGCCGGTGCAGCACGACCTCGATGGCGTCGGGGTTGGCCTCGCTGTCGTGCGTGAAGACCTTGCCGAACAGTTGCGACTTGTCCACCGGGTAGCCGCTGCGGGTCAGCAACGCCGCCAACGCGGCGTGTTCGCGCGGCGTCAGGAACAGCAAGGAGCCGTCCAGCGTGAAGGCTCGGCTTTCGCTGTCGTAAGACAGGGAGCCGCACTGCAGGCGCGGATGCTGGCGGCCGCGGCTGCGGCGCACCAGCGCGGTCAAACGCGCTTCCAGTTCTTCCAGTGCGAAGGGCTTGGTCAGGAAATCGTCCGCCCCCAGGTTCAGCCCGCGCACGCGGTCCTGCAGCGCGCCCTGGGCGGTCAGCAGCAGGACGGGCGTGCGGTCGTCCCGGTTGCGCATTTCGCGCAGGACGACCAGGCCGTGCTTGTCCGGCAGGCGCAGGTCCATGACGATCGCGTCATATTCCGTGCCCGCCATGAATGCCTCGGCCGTGCGCGCGTCTGCCGCATGATCCGGCACGAACCCGCTCTGGGCGAGCGCACGCATCAACCAGGACGCCATGTCCCGTTCGTCTTCAACCAACAATATGCGCATGACCGTCCGTTCCTTCGGGCAAATTCTCTGCTCCCCGCTGTCCATGCACGCGCTGGCGCAGGTAGCGGGTTTCGTGATGACGCCGAAAGAGGATCGCCGACAACTCGTTCAACGCCTGGGTATAGACATCGCGCTTGAACTCGATCACGGCGTCCAGGGGTACCCAATACTGGCTCCAGCGCCAGGCATCGAATTCCGGATGCTGCGTCGCGCGCAAGCACACATCGCTGTCACGTCCCACCAGGCGCAACAAGAACCAAATCTGTTTTTGTCCTTTATAGTGGCCACGCCACTCACGCCGGACGAAGTGATCGGGCACGTTATAACGTAACCAATCGCGTGTACGCCCCAAAATACGGACATGCTCGGGCTTCAAGCCCACCTCTTCATGGAGTTCGCGATACATGGCCTGCACCGGGCTTTCGCCATATTTGATGCCGCCCTGGGGGAACTGCCATGCATGTTCCCTGATACGCTTGCCCCAAAAGACCTCGTTTCGACTGTTGACGAGAATGATGCCGACATTGGGGCGGTAGCCTTCGCGGTCAAGCATGGGCCACCCCCACCGAATTCAATACAATTACAGTCGATTATACGTATCTGCTGCCACCTTTAAACATGCGCGCATCCAACTACCACATCAACACCCTCAAAGAAGCCCCTTCCGAAGCCGAAGTCGCCAGCCATCAGCTGATGACGCGGGCCGGGATGATCCGCAAGCTCGCGGGCGGCATCTACACCTACATGCCCCTGGGGCTGAAGATCATCCGCAAGGTCGAGGCGATCGTCCGGGAGGAAATGAACGCCTCGGGCGCCATCGAGCTGCTGATGCCGGTCGTCCAGCCGGCCGAGCTCTGGCAGGAATCAGGCCGCTGGGAGCAATACGGCGCCGAACTGCTGCGCATCAAGGACCGCCACCAGCGCGATTTCGTGCTGCAGCCGACGTCCGAGGAAGTCATTACCGACATCGCGCGCAATGAAATCCACAGCTATCGCCAGCTGCCGCTGAATTTCTATCACATCCAGACCAAGTTCCGGGACGAACGCCGCCCCCGCTTCGGCCTGATGCGCGGCCGCGAATTCACCATGAAGGATGCCTATACCTTCGACCGCGACGAAGCCGGCGCCCTGAAAAGCTACGACACCATGTACGCCGCCTACATGCGCATTTTCGGCCGCCTGGGCCTGGAATTCCGCGCGGTGGCGGCCGACACGGGTTCGATCGGCGGCACCCGCAGCCATGAATTCCAGGTCATCGCCGATACCGGCGAAGACCTGCTGGTCTACAACCCCGACACCGACTACGCCGCCAACATCGAGCTGGCGGAAGCCGTGTCGCTGTACCCGGTGCGCGGTGACGCCACCCAAGCCATGGCCGACGTGCCCACCCCGGGCGCGGCCAAGTGCGAAGACGTGGCCAAGCTGCTGGGCCTGCCGCTGGAAAAGACGATCAAGTCGATCGTCCTGGCCACCGACGGCGACAAGGGCAAAGTCGACATCTGGCTGCTGCTTCTGCGCGGCGACCACGAATTGAACGAGATCAAGGCGGGCAAGGTGCCGGGCCTGGCGGGCTTCCGCTTTGCCACGGAAAGCGAGATCGTCGAGCATTTTGGCTGCAAACCCGGCTATCTGGGCCCGGTCAAGACGGCCAAGCCGGTGCATGTGATCGCCGACCGCACAGTCGCCAACATGGCCGATTTCGTCTGCGGCGCGAACAAGGAAGATTTCCACACCCAGGGAGTAAACTGGGGCCGCGACCTGCCCGAGCCCGAGCTCGTGGCCGATCTGCGCAACGTGGTCGCGGGCGACCCGTCGCCGGATGGCAAGGGCACGCTCTCCATCCAGCGCGGCATCGAAGTGGGACACGTTTTCTACCTGGGCAAAAAGTACTCCGAAGCCCTGAAAGCCACCTTCCTGGACGAAACCGGCAAACCGGCCGTCCTGGAAATGGGCTGCTACGGCATCGGGGTGACCCGCATCGTGGGCGCCGCCATCGAGCAGAACCACGACGCCCGCGGCATCATCTGGCCCCGCGCGATCGCCCCGTTCGAAGTGGTGATCTGCCCGGTGGGCTGGGGCAAAAGTGAAACCGTGCGTGACACCGCCCTGAAGCTGTATGAATCGCTGCTGGCGCGTGGCGTGGACGTCATCCTGGACGACCGCGATGCCCGCCCCGGCGTCATGTTCGCCGAATGGGAATTGATCGGCGCGCCGCTGCGTGTAACAGTTGGAGAACGCGGCCTGAACGATGGTGTGGTGGAATTGCAAGCCCGTCGGGAAACCGAAGCGGCCAAGATTCCGGTAGAGTCCGCGCTGGAATCGGTGCTGGCGAAACTCGACACCCTCTAACCTTATAGCTACTACGGACTTCCCGCGTCCCGACCCGCATCACTCCCTATCCGTATCGTGACCGATCCGAAGTCCACCGAATCCCTCCTGCAAGTCCGTGTCTACTACGAAGACACGGATGCGGGCGGGGTGGTTTTCTACGCTAACTACTTGAAATTCCTGGAACGCGCACGCACCGAATGGCTGCGCAACCTGGGAGTCAACCAGTCCGGGCTGGCCGCCAGCGAGCAACGCTTATTCGTTGTCCGCTCCTTGGACATGTCTTACCGGAAACCGGCCAGACTGGACGATTTGCTTACCATACGCAGCCAAGTCACCAAACTGGGCCGCGCTTCGATACACTTCGCGCAGCGCGCGGAACGCGACGGGGAACTGCTTGCCGAAGGCAACATCCAAGTCTGTTGCGTCGATGCCGTCCACATGCGGCCGACGGAACTGCCTGCCGACCTCCGCGCCAAACTGGAATCAATTCAGGAATAACCATGCAAGCCACCAGCGACATGTCGTTGCTTTCGTTGATTTCGCACGCCAGCGTGCCGGTCCAGCTGATCATGCTGATGCTGTTGGGCATCTCGATCATGTCCTGGACCTATATTTTCGCCAAGCGGCTTGCCATCAAGCGCGCCCATACCCAGACCCGCCGCTTTGAAGATGACTTCTGGTCGGGCGGCGACCTGTCCATGCTGCAACAGGCCGTGGCCTCGCGCCGTGACGAACAGGGCGCGCTGGCCCGCATCTTCGATGCCGGCATGACCGAATTCCTGAAGGCCCGCCGCGGCAACTCGGCAGGCGACGCCACCGCCCTGCTGGACGGCCCGCGCCGCGCCATGCGCGCCGCCTACCAGCGCGAAATGGATTCCCTGGAATCGCACCTGAACTTCCTGGCGTCCGCCGGTTCGGTATCGCCCTATATCGGCCTGCTGGGCACGGTCTGGGGGATCATGCACGCCTTCATCGGCCTGTCGAACATGCAGCAGGCCACGCTGGCCTCGGTGGCCCCCGGTATCGCGGAAGCGCTGATCGCCACCGCGATCGGCCTGTTCGCCGCCATCCCGGCCGTGGTCGCCTACAACCGCTTCACGAACGACATCGATCGCATCTCGATCCGTTTCGACAGCTTCGTCGACGAGTTCCTGAACATTCTGCAACGGCAGGTGCGCTAATGCCCTCGGTAAGCTCACGCGGCAGGTCCGGCCGCCGCATGAAGGCCGACATCAACGTGGTGCCGTACATCGACGTGATGCTGGTGCTGCTGATCATCTTCATGGTGACCGCGCCCCTGATCACGCCCGGGATGATCCAGTTGCCGTCCGTCGGGGCGGCATCGGATGTGCCCGTGAAACCGCTTGAAGTCCAGATTTCGGAAGACGGCAAGATCGCCCTGCGCCTGCGCGAACCCGGCGCCACGATGCAGGACATCGCACGCCCCGAGCTGGTGGCGCAAGTGCGCTCGCGCATTACCGCGGAAACGCCGGTGGTCATCGCCGCCGACGGCAAGGTGCCCTACGAGACGGTCGTGAAGGTGATGGATGAACTGCGCACCAACGGCATCACCCGCCTGGGCCTGCTGGTGGACCAGTCCGCCGCCGGCACTTCCCAGCCTGCCTCCGCGAAAAAACGCTAACGCGACGCCTTCCGCCGGCTTGTCCGGCATGCAACGCCCATGACGCCACCCATAATTCGACATCGCAGCGGCCCGCCGGCCACCCCGCCCAACAACGACAACCGGAATGCGCTCATTCTGGCTGTGGCGGTGCATTTGCTGCTGCTGGTCGCCTTGATCTTTGGCGTGAGCTGGCGCACGGAGGCCCCCGGCCCCGTCGAAGTCCAGCTGTGGGCCGACGGCAATTCGCCCGTCGCCCCGCCGCCCACGCCCCAGCCCGAACAACCCAAGCCGCCTCCTAAGCCCGAGCCCAAGCCGGAGCCTGAAA
>NZ_LZZS01000012.1 GCF_014170335.1 Achromobacter sp. UMC46 | reverse complement strand
GGGCTGGCCAGGGGGAGGGAGGGCGTGTGACGGCCATTATCGGGCACGGGCGCTATTATTTGGCTGATAACCCCTGGTGCAGACGGACCATTGCCGGGGGAGGTGTATCCGGTATTGCGATGCGGGCGCGGCTCGGCAAGCCCGCTCCTTTTTCTCTTCAATCCTGGGGTAAGCCGGGCTGTGCCCAGGATTGCGCGACATGGCGCGTATTCGCCGCGCCGGTGTCGCGGTGCAAGCTTCGGAGGGTCTTATGGCGAAAGTACCCGCAGTGAAATTGAACGACGGCAACAACATCCCGCAACTGGGGCTGGGCGTCTGGCAGGTGCCGGACGACCAGGCCGCGTCCAGCGTCAAGGAGGCGCTGGCGGCCGGTTACCGCTCGGTGGACACCGCGGCCATCTATGGCAACGAGGCAGGGGTGGGCACGGGGTTGCGGGCAGCCGGCGTGGCGCGCAAGGACCTGTTCGTGACCACCAAGCTCTGGAACGACCGGCACGGCTACGACGACGCCCACAAGGCGATGGACGAGAGCCTGGAGAAGCTGGGCCTGGCGTATGTGGACCTGTACCTGATTCATTGGCCGGTGGCGGGCAGCACGAAGTTCCTGGACGCCTGGCGCGCCATGGTCGAGATGAAGGAAGATGGCCGCGCCCGTTCGATCGGCGTATCCAATTTCACGCAGGCCAATCTTGAACAGTTGATGGCGTCGTCCAACGTGGCGCCGGCCGTGAATCAGATCGAGCTGCATCCCGGCTTCGCCCAGCGCGAGCTGCGGGCCTTTCATGCCAAGCACGGGATTGCGACGGAGTCCTGGAGCCCGCTGGCTCAGGGAGCCATCACCAAGGAAAAGGCCATCCTGGAGCTGGCGAAAAAGCACGGCAAGTCGGCGGCGCAGGTGACGCTGCGGTGGCATTTGCAGAGCGGCCTGATCGTGATCCCGAAATCGGTCACGCCCGCCCGCATCCGCGAGAACATCGACGTTTTCGACTTTGAACTGTCGCAAGACGAGATGGCCGCGATCGACGGCATCAAGGAAGGCGCGCGCCTGGGGCCGGACCCGGAGCGCTTCGGCAAGTAAGGCGGAAAGCGCGCAAGCCGGCGGGGGCGGGGCGATGGGGTCCCGCAACCCCTCGGGTTCGCGCGGCTACTGCTTCAGCGGGAAGCACCAGTAGCGCACGATGACGACGAGCAGAACGGTCAGCGTGATCCAGGACGCCCAGTGCCAGCCGCCGGTGCCGAGCAGCGCGGCCAGCAGGCCGAACACGCTCAGCGCGCCCAGCACGATCGGCACGCCCCAGACAAACATGAAGCCGCGGCCCCCTTTGCTTTTACGGGCGGTCATGCGGGTGTCCTTTGCGGGGTGGCGGCGGCCTGGTGTTTTTTCACGAGTTCGTTGATGCGTGCTTCGGTGGCGCGGCGGCGCGCCACCCACAGGTAAAGGCCGCTGACGAGGACCACGATGGTGATCAGGTCCAGCAGGGCCCAGATGATCTTCAGGGGCAGGCCGGCGTAATCGCCGAAGTGCAGCGGGCGGGACACTTCAAGCGCCGTCAGGTACCAGGGCATCTTGGCCACGGTCGTCAGCGCGCCGGTCTTGCCGTCCACCATCACCGGCGTGTTCAGCTTGGAGGTCAGGGGCGTCGCGCCGCGCATCCAGGCGATGTAGTGGTGCGGGCTGCCGAAGGCGTTGCCGGGGAAGGCGATGAACGACACTTCGTTGCCGGGCAGGGCCTTTTTCGCGGTGTCGGCGGCCAGTTGGGCCGATGCCAGTTCCGTCGGCACGGTCTGGCCCTTGTAGGGTTCCAGGATGCGGACCAGTTCGGTCGATTGCCAGAGGCGGAACAGCGGCGTGGACAATTCGTTGATGACGCCCGTCACGCCCACCACGAACGCCCAGACCAGCGTGACGATGCCCAGCAGGTTGTGCAGGTCGAGCCACTTCAGGCGGGTGGACCGCGCGGCGCGCACCGTGCCGAACTCCAGTTTTTTCATGAAGGGGCCGTAAAGCACGACGCCTGACACGATGGCCACGCAGAACAGCAACCCCATGAAGCCCAGGAACAGTTCGCCGGGCAACCCCGCGAACAGGTCCACGTGCAGCGCCAGCATGATGCCCATGAAGGAGAACTTGTCCTGCGTGTAGGGCGGGCCGTCGAGCAGCACGTCGCCGGTACGGCCGTCCATGCGCACGGCATGCCCGGATGCCTGGCCGTCACCCGGTTTCTTGGCCATGCCCACCCAGACCTGGGGCTCGTCCGGGTCGAAGAACAGGTAGTCGATCACTTCGCCCGGATACATGGACTTGGCGCTTTCGACGAGCTTGTCCAGGTTTGCGGGGGGCGTGTTGGCCGGGACGTCGGATAGCGGTTTGGCATCATCCAGCCAGTGTTCGATTTCGTGGTGGAACACCAGCGGCAAACCGGTAAGACAGATGGTGAGCAGGAAGATGGTGCAGACGAGACTGGTCCATTTATGGATCCAGTACCAGGTCTTGACGGTGGAGGCGGCGGTCATGGAGACGGCAGGAGGCGGCCTGCGCGGCCCCCTTTCAGGTAACAGTTGGGAAAGTCGGAACATTATCACGAACAATACCGATTCTCATAACGCAATATTTTGACCCCGATGACGAGGGGGCCGGAAGGGCGTCCCGCCGGAAAGCGGGTTAAAAAGAGGGGTCGGATTTTCAACAGGCAAGCACCGTCACGGCCGAGCGAAAGGGACGGATAACTTCCTCCCACGGCCGGTGGCGCCGGATCATCATGGAGCAGCGATTTCTGAAAATCCCGCGCAACGAACGCGGCCGCGATTTTGCGGTGGGCGACGTGCACGGGCACTTTTCCCGTCTACAGGAAAGCCTGGACCGCCTGGGTTTCGACCCGGCGCGCGACCGGCTGTTTTCCGTGGGCGACCTGGTGGACCGGGGGCCGGAAAGCGAGGCCGCGCTGGAATGGCTGGCCCAGCCCTGGTTCCATGCGGTGCAGGGCAACCATGAAGACTACGCGATTCGCCACGTCCGCACGGGGCAGGTGGACGTGATGAACTGGCGCGGTTACGGCGGGGGCTGGTTCCTGGACTTGCCGGCCGACCGGCAGAAGGTCTTTGCCGAAGCCTTTGCGCAACTGCCCATCGCCATCGAGGTCGAGACGTCAGGCGGCGCGGTGGGCCTGCTGCATGCGGATTGCCCGGTGCTGTTCTGGCCACGGCTGGAATCCGCGTTGCAAGACCGCTACAAGCGAACCAGCGCGACGTGCCAGTGGTCGCGCGAACGCATGCGGCAAATGGACAGGACGTCCGTCAAGGGCGTCCGGGCGGTCGTGGCGGGGCATACGCCGGTGGCGGCGCCCTTGTTGCTGGGCAACGTCTATCACATCGACACCGAAGGCTGGCGGGCGGGGTACTTCACGTTCCTGGACCTGGAATCGCTGCTGGCGTGGCCGCGAGAGGTGGTCACCGAACTGGTCACCGAGGAATAGGCCGCTGGCCGTCATTGGCCGGTGCAATGGAAAAGGGCGCCTTGAAGGCGCCCTTTGCGTCTGCGGACGGCTCGCGTCAGAGCGGCCGGGCCATGACCGGGGCCGACGTGGTGACCGCGCTGGCGCTGACGCCGTTGCCGTCCAGGTTGACCGCGGGTGCCCCGGCCGCAGGCCGGCCCGCCGCAGGCGCGTTGTCCGCGCGGGGAGCCGGAATCGGCATCAGGGGAGCCTGGATCGGGCTGTTCGGGTTCGGCGGCTGCAGGGCGGCGCCGGGGGCCGGCAGCGGCTTGACCGAGGTGTCGACGCCGTCGGTGGAGCGGTTGTTGTTCAGGAAGTCGGTCAGCGCGTCGCCCGAGGACAAGTCCAGCGAGGCCACGGCCTGGCCCGGCGGGAATTCCGAGAAGTAGTACTCGCCGTTTTCGACCAGCAGCCCGTCGGGGCGCGGGGCCTGCTTGGCGTCCGGCACGCCCTTGAGGACCGGCTGCATGTAGTCCAGCCACGTCGACAGGGCCAGGCCGCTGCCGAACTCGTTCGTGCCCAGCGATTTCGGCTGGTCGAAGCCCATCCAGACGGTCGTGGCCAAAGCGGGCGTGAACCCCGAGAACCAGACGTCCACGGCCTCGTTGGTGGTGCCGGTCTTGCCGCCGACGTCGTTGCGCTTGAGCACCTGGTGCGCGCGCGCCGCGGTGCCGCTGGTGGCGACGCCGCGCAGGATGTCGTCCATGACCCAGGCGGTGCGCGGGTCGATGGCGCGCGCCGCTTCGTCGCCGGCGCGGACGGGTTGCGCCTGCATCAGCACCTTGCCCGAACGGTCGGTCACGTGGTCCACCAGATAGGGGGTGACGCGATAGCCGCCGTTGGCGAAGACGCTGTAGCCGTTGACCACTTGCAAGGGCGTGGCGCCGCCCGCGCCCAGCGCCAGCGGCAGCACCGCCGGCCAGCGCGACTTGTCGAAGCCGAAGCGGGTCAGGTAGTCCTGCGCGTACTGCGGCGAGATGGCCTGCAGGATGCGGATGGACACCATGTTCTTGGAACGGTACAGGCCCTGGCGCAGGGTCAGCATGGGCTCGTACTTGTTGCCGTCGTTCTTGGGCTGCCAATCCTTCGAGCCCGTCTGGGCCGCGGTCAGCATGAACGGCTGGTCCGAGATCTGCGTGGCGGGCGTGAAGCCGCGCTCCAGCGCCGCCGCGTAGACGAACGGCTTGATGTTGGAGCCGGGCTGGCGCCAGGCCTGCGTCACCCGGTTGAAGGTGCCGCGGTTGTAGTCGAAGCCGCCGATCATGGCGCGGATGGCGCCGTCTTCGGGCACCATGGACACCAGCGCCGCCTGCAGCGCCGGCATGTTGATGATTTCCCAGCTGTCCGTGTCCTTGTCGCCGGTCTTGTGGATGTAGACCACCGAGCCGCGGCGGATGCGCTGGCTGTCGCTGGCCTTCGGGTTCAGGGCGCGGGCCACGACGGCCAGCGCCTTCTTGTCCGAGATGGTGATGATGTCGCGTCCGCTGCGGGCCAGCTTCACTTCCGTGGGGCTGGCCGACAGCACGACGGCGGCCAACAGGTCTTCGCTGTCGGGCGCCTTGTCCTGCACGCCGTCCAGGACCTCGTCCAGCGCCTGCGGGTCGCTTTCCACGCCGTCGGGCAGGTCAAGCTGGTCTTCCGGGCCGGGATAGACGGCGCGGCGTGTGTAGTCCAGAACGCCGTCGCGCACGGCGCGGTAGGCGGCTTCCTGGGCCTTGGAATCGATTGTGGTGTAGACGTCGATGCCCTTGGAATAGGTCTCTTCCTGGAACACGCCATACATCAGTTGGCGCGCCAGTTCGGCCGGGTAGTCGCCATGCACGGCGAAGCCGCGCGCGCTGGTGCCGTCCGCGCCGCGGATCGTCAGGTGCTGCTTCAAGGCCTCGTCGGCCTGCTCGGGCGTCAGGTAGCCCAGCGTCTTCATGCGGCCCAGCACATAGTGCTGGCGGATTTCAGCGCGCGGGAAGTTGGTGATGGGGTTGAAGCGCGACGGGGCCTTGGGGATGCCGGCCAGCATGGCGGCCTCGGCCGGGGTCACTTCCGACAGCGGCTTGCCCAGATAGGTGCGCGACGCGGCGGCGAAGCCGTAGGCGCGGTGGCCCAGGTAGATCTGGTTCATGTAGAGCTCAAGGATCTGGTCCTTGCTGAGCTCGTTTTCGATCTTGAAGGTCAGCAGCAGTTCGTAGAACTTGCGCGAATAGGTCTTTTCCGACGACAGATAGAAATTGCGCGCCACCTGCATGGTGATCGTGCTGCCGCCCTGCGATTTCGAGCCCTTGACGACGTTGGTCAGCACCGCGCGCGCGACGCCCATCCAGTCGACGCCGCCGTGGCTGTAGAAGCGGTCGTCCTCGGCCGCCAGCACCGCCTGGCGCATCACGGCCGGGATCTCGTCGAAGCGCAGCACGTTGCGGTGTTCTTCGCCGTATTCGCCGATAAGCACCTTGTCGGCCGTGTAGATGCGCAGCGGCACCCGCGGACGGTAGTCCGTCATGGCGTGCAGGTCGGGCAGGCTGGGCCAGGCCAGCGCCAGGGCGAGGCCCAGCAGAACGGCCCCGCACACGCCGGCGCCGGCCGCGGCGATGCCCGCTTTGACCAGGATTCGTTTCCAGGGAAGGCCCGATTTGCCGCCCGGGGTGGCGGAGGATTGCTGGGGGGTGCTCATTGCAGGCGATTCTAGGGCAGAACGCTATAGACCGGCCATGGCGCAATAAGGTTTCAGTAACCAAACTTGGCCGGCGCGGCGGGGGGCGTGTGCCACGTAAATATAGGGACGGGGTCTAGCATACGCGGGGCGCGGCTTTCGCGCGCGTGCGCATGGGAATGCGCTGTGAAATGTATTGCGCGCCGTGACAAACAGCAAGGCCGGTTGCACGCTTTTGTCGGAATTCAGCGTCGGTTCAGCGCGTCGACGTCTTGCAGGTACCGTTGCGGCGGCGCGCCGAGCGCGCGGTGGAACATGGCGCTGAACGCGCTGGGGCTGCGGTAGCCCAGGTCGGCTGCGATCCGCGCCACCGGCACGCCCAGCGACAGGCGGCATACCGCGTCCGCCAGCCGCACCTGCTGCACCCACTGGCGGTAGTTCAGGCCCAGCTCGGCTTGGAACAGCCGGATCAGGGTGCGGGCGCTGGCGCCGACGTCGCTGCCCCAGTCTTCAATGCCGCGCTGCAGCCCCGGCTGGTCCAGGATGGCCATGCAGATCGTTTGCAGGCGGCGGTCGCGCGGCCACGGGATCTGGATGGGCACCACGCGGGCGGCGGCCAGTTCGGAGAGGATCAGCGCGGCGACCTGCTCTTCGCGGCCGCCCAGCGGGTAATCGGCGGGCGCCGCCGTCAGCGCCAGGATCAATTCGCGCAGCAGGCCGCTGACTTCGACCACCAGGCATTGCGGCCAATAGTCCGCCGCGGCGTCGGCCTGGATGTAGAGCGACCGCATGGACACCGCGCCCACCATGTCCACCCCGTGCGGCACGCCCGCCGGCACCCATAGCGCGCGCAGCGGCGGCAGCGCCCAGAAACCGCTGGGCGTGGTGACGCGCATGACGCCGTCGACGGCATAGATCAGTTGGGCGCGGGGGTGGGAGTGCGCGCCGGTCTGGGCACCCGCCGGGAATTCCTTGGCCATGGCCGTGACTGCGCGCGGCAAGTGCTGATAGTCCTGGGCATTGATGCTGCGTCCCGGGTCGGGCAAGGGGGGGCGGGTAGGCATGATGTCACTTCCGACAAAAGGATGAGGCGGGTCCTGAAAGCGTCGTAGCCGTATTTTGTCACTTCCGCGACGAAAATTGGCAGATCTCAGCCCTGCGGGATTCCTACACTGTCTGCTGGTCCCCGGCGTAGAGCCGGGCAGCCCGATCCCTTTTGCGTGCGCACCATGAATCCCGCCCAGAATCCCGTCGCTGGCGTCACGGACGCTTCCATCCCCGCTTCCATCCCCGCTTCCTCCGCGCCGGCGGCATCGGACCCGTCCACGGCGTTCAAAGTGCTGGGCGCCATCAGTGTGGCGCACTTGATGAACGACATGATCCAGTCGATCCTGTTGGCCATCTATCCGATGCTGAAAGACTCGTTCAGCCTGTCGTTCGCGCAGATCGGGATGATCACGCTGGTCTACCAATTGGCCGCTTCGCTGCTGCAGCCGTTCATCGGCTTCTACACCGATCGTCATCCCAAGCCGTATTCCTTGCCCGTGGGCATGGGGTTCACGCTTGCGGGCCTGCTGCTGCTGTCCGTGGCGCCTTCATTCGGGTGGTTGCTGGTGGCGGCCGTGCTGGTGGGCACGGGATCGTCGGTGTTCCATCCGGAGTCGTCGCGGGTGGCGCGCATGGCCTCGGGCGGGCGACACGGCCTGGCGCAATCGCTTTTCCAGGTGGGCGGCAACGTGGGGTCGGCGTTGGGGCCGCTGCTGGCGGCGCTTTTCATCATTCCGCACGGGCAGCGCAGCGTGGCGTGGTTTTCGCTGGCGGCGCTGTTCGGCATTGTGGTGCTGACAGGCATCGGCCGCTGGTACAGCGCCAACCGCGTCCGGCTCAAGCCGCGCGCGCGGCGCGAGGGCGCCGGCAACGGGCTGTCGCGCAACCAGGTGCTGGGCGCGTTGACGGTGCTGGGCGTGCTGGTGTTCTCCAAGTACTTCTACCTGGCCAGCCTGAACAGCTATTTCACCTTCTACCTGATCGGCAAGTTCGGCTTGTCGGTGCGCGAGGCGCAGCTGTACCTGTTCCTGTTCCTGGCCGCCGTGGCGGTGGGCACGGTGGTGGGCGGGCCCATCGGCGACCGCGTCGGCCGCAAGATCGTGATCTGGGCGTCCATTCTGGGCGTGGCGCCGTTCACGTTGATGCTGCCCTACGCGAACCTGTTCTGGACCGGCGCGCTGGTCGTCGTGATCGGCATGGTGCTGGCGTCGGCGTTTTCCGCCATCGTGGTGTATGCGCAGGAATTGGTGCCGGGCAAGGTGGGCATGATCGCGGGCCTGTTCTTCGGTTTCGCGTTCGGCATGGGTGGCGTGGGCGCCGCGGCGTTGGGCAAGCTGGCGGACGCGACCAGCCTGGACTACGTGTACCAGGTGTGCGCGTATCTGCCGCTGCTGGGGGGGGTGGCGATCCTGCTGCCGAACGTGGAGAGGGCCCGGGCCGGCAGCGCCCGGGCGTGAACGGACGCGGTCGTCAGCCCGCTTGCACCGAACGCAGGCGGGGTTCGTTCTTGTCGATCTGCAGGATCTCTCCGTCGGGGCCGTGGTGGATGACGGCGACCCGGGTTGCACGCAGCGCCGCAAGCTGGCCGGGCGTGACGGCGAAGCTCATGGCCAGCCGGTGGTCCGACAGCGGCCGGATGGGTTTGCGGCGGTCCTTGCCGCCGAAGCGCCGGTGGTTGTAGACGGCCCAGCCCACCAGCACGGCGGCGTTGGCCAGCGCCAGCAGCCCATACCCCCAGAGCGTGCGCACCGTGGGCAGGAAGACGGGCCACAGGGCCACGTCGGGGCCGCCTGCCGCGGCGCGCAGGATGGCGACGATGCCCGACCCGAACAGATAGACGAAGGCGAACCAGCCGACCGCGGTCAGCAGCAGGTCGACGAGGTAGCCCGCGCGCGAGCGTTGCGTGGTGATGATCATGATGCGTCCGGTGATTTGATGCCCCGGTCCGGGCTGGTCCAGCGCGCGCGCCGGGCTTGCTTGCGGAGCATGACTTTGGGAAAGCTGACCAGCGTGGTGAGCAGGCTGACCATCCAGTAGGCCAGCGGATACCAGATGACCCAGTACAGCGCGCGGGTCAGGCCGGGTTCATAGCGGCGGTCGATCAGGATGCTGACGGCGAACTGCAGCAGGCACACCATCGCCAGCATCATGCCGGTGAAGGCGGGCGGCATCAGGCTGGCGATCTGCATGTGGTTGGGCAGGGCGACGAACTGGCTGATCACCCACAGCAGCACCGAAATCGCGAACGCGAACGCCCAGGCGGTGGACAGGCAGAATTCCGCCACCAGCGGCCACAGCCGGCGATGGCGCCAGCTCCAGATCGAACGCAGGTTCTTCAGGAAGACCTCCGCGCCGCCCTGGGCCCAGCGCAGGCGCTGTTTCCACAGTCCGCGCAGCGTTTCCGGCATCAGGATCCAGCACAGCCCGCGCGGTTCGTAGAAGATCGACCAGTGGTCGCGTTGCAGCTTCCAGCTGATGTCGATGTCTTCGGTGATCATGTCCAGGCTCCAGTAACCCACGCGGTCCAGCGCCGCGCGGCGGAACGCGGCGACCACGCCGGACACGGTGAACACCTGGCCGTAGACGCGTTGCGTGCGCTTGATCAAACCGATGATCGACGAGAACTCGCCCACCTGGATGCGGCCGATCAGCGTGGAGCGCGTGCGGATGCGCGGATTGCCGGTGACGGCGCCCACGCGCGGGTTGTCGATCAGCGGCGCCACCAGGTACGCGGCGGCATCCGGGTCCAGCACCGCGTCGCCGTCGATGCAGACCAGGTATTCGCTGCGCGCGGCCAGCGCGCCCATGCGCAACGCCATCGCCTTGCCCTGGTTCTGGGCCAGGTGCACGACGCGCAGTTTCGGTTGCGATGCCGCCAGCCGGTCCAGCATGGCGGCGGTGCCGTCGCTGGAACCGTCATTGATGGCGATGACCTCGATGTGCGGATAGTTCTGGCTCAGCGCGGCCAGCAGTGTTTCTTCGCCGTTGGCGGCCTCGTTGAAGCAGGGCACCAGGATGGACACCAGCGGATCGCCTGCAAGCAAAGGCGGCTGGCGGTCCTTGCCCCAGGCCCAGTGCCGCTCCCAATGCCACCAGAAGTAGATGCCGCCGGCCATCCACATGCCGGACATGAAGAGGGGGTAGAAGAAGACGAAGCCCAGCAGCGCTTCGCCGGTCAGCATCAAGGTGAAGCCGAACGGCGCGCCGAGCACTGCGCAAAGGATTATCAGGGCGAGCAGACGGTCGATCATCGGATGGGGTACCACGCTTCGGAGATGGCGGGCCGGATGCCTTGCAACCGGGGCTGGTCTTGCGAGAAGTCGTCGGGGTAGTAGCCGAAACTGAGCGCGCCGCGCCTTTGCAGGCGCTGCATCCAGCCGGCCAGCACGGCGGTGTCCACCGGCGCGCCCTCGGGCTGGCCGGGCCCTGCGCGCCAGTCGCGGCTTTGCAGTTCGAACACGGTCTTGCCCAGCGCGCCCGGGCGGCGCGCGACGGCGTCGACGATCGAATCCAGCCAGGCGTTCTCCTGGCCCTTGGGCACGTTCTCCATCAACGGCATCGCCATGGGGGCGGTCCAGTCGTAGGCGCCCAGGAAGTCGTCCAGGTTCTGCGCGAACCAGGTCTCGGATTCCGGATTCAGGACGGGTTGCGCATAGATGTTGCGCGCCGTCTTGATCTGCGGCCCGCGCACCGCACGCACGCGCTGCGCGAGTTGGGCGGTGAAGTCCACCAGGGCGCGGCTCTTGAACCTCGTCCAGCGCTGCAGGGTGTCCGGGTCTGCGCGCAGTTCGGCCACGCTGCCGGGCAGGCCGGCCGCGCGGTAGGCGGCAAGCGCTGCGGGGCTGGCGTCTTCGAAGTCGGACAGCAGGGCGTCGTCGTGGAACAGCACGCCGTCGAACATCGCGTAGCGCGCCAGGTCCTCGTACAGGTCGCCGATGCGCGCGCGAACCGTGGCGTCGAAGGGCGACAGGCGGCGGTACTGTTCCGGGTCGGGCTGCGCCGCGCCTTCGGCCGCCGGATCCCAGCGGATGACGCGCGGCAGCGACGGGTCCAGGTCATAGGCCAGCACCGGCATCCAGGCGTAGACCATCACGTTGGCGCGGTTGTGCAATTGCCAGGCCGCGCGGTTGAACAGGTCGGCGCGCATGGGCAGCCAGCGGTTGGGGAAGTACACCGATTTCACCAGGCCGTCGCCTTCCGGATCCGCATAGGCTTGCAGGAAAACGGTGTTGATCTGCATGTCCAGGATGCGCTGCACCAGTTCGCCCAGGTTGCGGTCGGTCTGCGCGGGATCCGGGTCGTAGACGTAGTCCAGGTCGACGTGGGCGACCCGCATGAACGGGTTCACTTCCATGCCGATGACGCTGTTGGCGAAGGGTTTCAGCGCGGGGTCGCTGGACAGCAGCAGCCGGGGGGTGGACATCAGGCGGCCCAGCCGGCCGGCGCCGTCTTCCAGCGTCAAGGCCAACTGATAGCCGTGTTCGCCCGCGATGCGCAACGTCGATCCGCCTTCCGCGCCATACGGCCAGACCCAGACGCGGGGTGCGCGGCCGGTCGCGTGGCGGATCTTTTCAGTGATGGCGGCCACGTCGCGGCCCATGCGGGCGTTGAACTCGGCTTCGGTTTCATACTGGCGCGTCTGCGCGTTGTAGGCGCGGATGGCCGCGGCCGGTTCAGTATTGCCCTGGGGGTTGGCCAGCGCGCCGTAGTGCGACGCGTTGGTGTGCGCGGCGATCTCGACCAGGCCGGATTGCGAGATCTCGCGGATCTCGTCCCAATTCAAGAAGCGTTGGCGTGCTTCGGGGCTGCCGCCGAAGTCCACCGGCTGGCCGGCCGGCGTATCCATCCAGGCGCCGACGGGGGCCAGCAGGGCGGGCCAGCCGTAAGCTTTCAGGATGGGCAGCACCCGGGTGTAGAAGCTGCGGTAGCCGTCGTCGAACGACAACAGCACGGCACGCTCGGGCAGCGGCATGCCGCCTTGGCGCGCGGCCAGGATCTGGTCGACGGACACGGCCTGGTAGCCGTTGGCGCGCAGCCAGGCCAACTGGTCGACCAGCCGGTCAGTGCGGACGCTTAGGAAACCCTGGTCGGGATCGTCGTCTTCGACATCGTGATAGGCCAGCGCCAGGAACTGGTCCGGCTTCCAGGGCTGTTCCGCGGAGGCCACGGGGCGCTTGGCCGGCGGCGCGTAGACGGGAATGTCTTTGGCGCAGGCGGTCAGGGCCAGCATGGCCAGCAGCAGCAAGCCTGCCAGGATCAAGCGGGTAGGGGTGTTTAGGGGCATGACGGGTTCCGGGTCCGGCGGTTCAGAAGCGGTAGGCAAGGTCGAACACGATGCGCAGTTCGCGTTCGCGCACGCCGTCGTAGGGCCGGCTGATGCCGGTGACCATGGCGCCCATGTCCAGCACGTCGTTGGCGCGGTAGCGCTGGCCGTATCCCAGCGCGATGACGCCGCCGGTTCCGTAGCCCTGCTGGCTGTAGGCGCCGGCGCCCAGCGTGCCGATCTGTTCCCACGCGGTTTCATAGCGACGGTAGAGCGTGTGCGTCAGGCGCACGCCGGGCACCGCCATGAAGTCGGCGCTGGGGTTGAAGTAGGGCGCGTCGTCGCGCGAGTTCCGCTGGGACGACAGGTCCAGCTCCAGGTCGGCCTTCAGGTGGGGGGCGGTGTAGACGCGTTCGCGGCCGTTCAGGCCCAGCTCCCATCGCTGGTTGCCGTCGCTGAACCGGGACGGCGCCACGGCCAGCGTCCATTCGCGCCGTTCATTGGCGCGCCAGCGCACGTACCCCGCCAGGCGGTTGGACGAGATGTCGTTGGTCAAGGCGCGCAGCGGCGTGTCGCGCGACATGATTTCGCCCGACCCGCCGATTTGCCAGTGGTCGTCCAGGTCGTAGGCGGCCGACAGGCGCACCCCGGGCTTCACGCCATGGCCGTAATCGTGGGTCGAGACTTCGCCTTCGACGGTCAGGTCGCGGCCGCGCCATTGCACGCCCGTGCGCAGCCAGCGGTAGTCGCCGCGGCCTTCTTCGAAGTCGCCGGTGGCATAGCCGCCGCCGCCGAACACGCGCCAGTTGTAGTCGATGGGCGACGAATAGAGCACGGCGTCGATGCCGAAGTCGCCGTTGCCGTTGACGGGGCTGTCCGAGGCCAGGCCGCGGTAGCCGCTGATGCGCAGTTCGGCCTTGTTGTGGACCTCCCATTCGCGCGCCAGGCGGCGGCTGGTCAGGTTTTCCGGCGCGCGCGCCAGGGTGTCCGCGGACAACGCTTCCACCTGCCGCCATTCCTGCAGGTCGAGCGCGGTGAAGCCTTGGCCGTTTTCCACGCCCAGGCTGCGCGGCGCCTGGGTTTCGGCCATCTTCAGTTCGGCCTCCGAGGCGCGCGGCAGCGAACGTGCGCGGTAGACGCCCGCCAGGTCGGTGCGCAGGCCGGAATTGTTGGGCGCGTTGGCGACCATGTCTTCCAGGCGCTGCTGCGCGGCGACGGTGTCGTCGGCCTGCAGCCGGGCGGCCGCAAGCGTCTGGCTGCTTTCCAGGTTCAGGTCGTTGGGCATGCGGGACGCCTGGCCCTTGTAGTAAAGCCAGGGGGCGTAGCCCGACTGCACGGCTTCGGTGATGGCGCCGGTCTCGTCGTACTGTTCGCCTTCGGCCAGCGCGTAGTAGCGCCCGGTCTGATTGGCCAGACGCTGCTCGGGGTCGTCGCGGTCGAAGGCGTCGGCGGCGGCGACCTGCCGGTAGAGGTCGCGGGCGCGTTCGGGCTGGCGCAGGTACAGGTAGGCCGACGCCACGTCGTTCAAGGCGTAGCGCGGCACGCTGACGCCTTCGGCGACAAGCGTTTCGTATTCCTGCGTCAGGTCGGCCATGCGCGCGCGGGCATGCAGCGCGTGCAGGCGGTCGATGCGGGCCCGGATCACATCGTCGCGGGCCGCGTCGCCCAATTCCCGCCAGGCGGGAAGCAGCGCGTCATAACGGGCCAGCGCGCGATCGGCGATTACGAAGCGTTCAGCTTCGCTGCGGGTCGGCATCGACGCCAGCCGCACTTGCTGGGCCAGCGCGTCGATTTCGAAGCCGCGCATCTGCGCGGCGGTGAACAGACTGGAGTGGCGTTGCGCGCGTTCCAGCGCCGCGTCGGCCATGCGTGCGCGCTGCAGCGCGTAGATGTACTCGCGCTGCACGGCGGGGGATTCGGGCGCGAGGCCCTGCGCAAGATCCGCCTGGTGCAGGGCTTCGAAGGGCTGGCCCTGGCGGGCGTGGACATAGCCCATCGCCAGCCGCGCGTCGGGGTTGCCGGGCTGGCGCTCCACCCATTTCCGGCCGGCGGCCTGGGCGGCGTCGAACTGGCCGGCGTCCGCCAGGGTCATGATGTCGCCGGCGGTGAACGCGGGTTGCCCCGGATGGCGGCGCATGCCTTCGCGGTAGCTGGCCAGGGCTTCCTGCCAGCGCCGCTCGTCGCGATAGGCGCGCGCCACCGCCAGTTGCACGTCGGCGGGCAGGGCGGCGCCGGGCGGCAGCGATTCATAGGCCGCGATGGCCTCGGCGGGTTTGCCGGCCCAGCCGGCGATGATGATGTGATCGTGGACGGCGCGCGCGCCGGCGGCGGGGCCTTGCTGGCGCAGCAGGACAAGCGCAGGCTCGTAGTCGCCGGCGCGGGCCCGGATGATCAACGCGTCGTAATCGTCCGTCGGTCCCGCAAGGGCCAGCACAGGCGCCAGGGCCGTGCAGGCGGCCAGACGGCGCAATGTCTTTCGGGCAACACGGGGTTGCTTGGGGCCTCTATTTTGCATCTGTTGTACTTCCGCAGTTGCGACTAGGGATGTTCATGGCTCCGCCGCCCCGCGGGCTCGCTGGCGGTTGAACCGGCAGCGCCTCGAGCGGCGCGCAAGGCGCCCTCGGAAGGGGGAATGAACATGTGGTTTGGACTGCGCGGCGCCCGCTACGGGGACCTTCGCACGCGCGCTGAGGCGGTGCATGGCTAGTACGCGCCACGCCCGTGGGGCGTGGTCGGGGAACTTCTTGCGTTTCCCGCGACAGGGGGGACTTTAGGGGTTTTCCGCAAATCCAACTGTCAATTACTGCAAAGGGTGATCCCGGCGCGTTGCCCTTGGCGTATTCTTCGTCGCATACCGTGCAATCGTCCTGGCGCGGGTGGTAAAGGTTCTGGACAAATCGCATTCGCCTCGCGTCGGCCATTGGCCGTCTTGCGTGCTGTGCGCCTATTTGTCCTTCTGGTAACAAAAAGCATCAAAAATGCTGACGTGTAACGCGTTTCCACTTACGAACCCAGTGCAACGGCAATTCCAAGCGACGGCAAGCGCCCTGCGGCGCAAGCCGGTAAAACGATGACGACTTCCTTGTTCTTCCTGATGTGGGGGCTGGCGACGGCGTTGGCGTTGCCGCTGCTGCTGCCGTTCCAGGCGCGCGGCGTGGGCGGCGTCCCGGCGTTCATTGCGGCGAACGCGCTGGCCGTGCTGTCCCTGCTGTCCTACGCGTCGGCCGATTTCATCGCCCCGGGCGTTTATGTGATGGTGTCCAACGCCGCATGGGTGTGCGCGGTGGGACTGGTCTATGTGGGCCTGCGCCAGTTCTTCGGCCTGCGTCCGCACATCGCGCGCACGGTGGGCATCAGTGCTGCCTGTCTGCTGGCGTTTGCCCTGATGCTCTATGGCGAGGACAACATGAGCGGGCGCATGGTGTTGTTTTCCGCGTACACCTGCGTGTACATGGCGATGGCGGGCCGCGTGATCTTCCTGCAGCGCAAGCAGATCCAGACGCGTGGCGTCACGCTCTACCTGATGCTGGCGACCTTCGGCCTGGCCGCCCTGCATGCGGTGCGCATCGTGGTCTTCTGGGCGGGCCTGGAGCAACCCGTTTCCCCCCTGCATCCGTCGGCCTGGGGGCTGTTCTTCATCGTGTGCGGATCGGCCACGGTGCCGGCGCTGTTCCTGGCTTTGCTGCTGCTGATCCAGACCAGCCTGTCGGAACAGATGCAGGCGGCGCTGACGTTCGACAGCCTGACTCGCGCGTACTCCCGGCGCAGCATCCTGGACGAACTGGAACACGAATTGCAGCGCTGCAGCCGCATGGGCGGCCAGTTGGCGGTGCTGGTGCTGGACATCGACCATTTCAAGTCCATCAACGACCGCTTTGGCCACGCGGCCGGGGACACGGCGCTGCGGCACTACGCGCACGTGGTGCAGAATGCCGTGCGCGGTTCGGACCGTTTCGGCAGGCTGGGCGGCGAAGAATTCGTGCTGCTGATGTACGACTGTGATCCGGCGCGGGCATTGATCCATGCGCAGCGGGTCTGCGACGCCTTGCGGGACACGCCGCTGTACCTGCAGGGGGGCGAAGTGCAGATGACCACCAGCGGGGGCCTGGCTTCCTACCAGCCGGGCGACAGCGCCGACGTGATCCTGGCGCGTGCGGACGTGGCGTTGTACCGCGCCAAGGAGCAGGGGCGGGACCGCGTGGAAATGGCGTTTTCCGGCCGTGGCGCGGGCCGCACGCAGGTGGGCGGCATGGCGGGCGGCGCGCCTTTGGCCGCCCAGGAGGCCTCGGGGGACTAGCGTCCCCGCGAGACGCCTCCTTGCGGGGGCGGGCCTTATGGGCCTTGGATGAGCCTTAGACGGGCTTTAGACGGGCCTCAGGGCTTGAGGTGTTCCGTCAGGAACTTCTCCATGGCTTCGTAGAACTCGAACTTGTTCTCGTCGTTGTGAAAGCCGTGGCCTTCGTTGTCCTTGACCATGTATTCCACTTCGATGCCGCGGGCCCTCAGTGCCTTGACCATCTGGTCGCTTTCATCCTTGTTCACGCGGGGGTCTTTGGCGCCCTGCGCGATGAACAGCGGCGTCTTGATCTTGTCCGCGTGCAACGCCGGCGAGGTGGCCGCCAGGCGGTCGTGGTCGCGCTCCGGATGCCCCACCATGTCCTGCATCTTGTCCAGCATGGGTTTCCAGTACGGCGGAATGGACTTCATGAACGTGAACAGGTTCGACACGCCCACATAGTCCACTGCGGCGGCATAGAGGTCGGGCGTGTACGTCACGCCGGCCAACGTGGCGTAGCCGCCATAGCTGGCGCCGTAGATGCCGATGCGCTTGGGGTCGGCGATGCCTTCCTTGATCAGCCATTGGACGCCGTCGGTGATGTCGTCCTGCATTTTCAGGCCCCATTGCCCGAAGCTGGCTTCCCAGAACGCGCGGCCATAGCCGGTGGAGCCGCGGAAGTTCATCTGCAGTACGCAGAAGCCGCGGTTGGCCAGGAACTGCGTTTCAGGGTTGTAGCCCCAGCCGTCGCGCGCCCACGGGCCGCCATGCGGGTTCACGATGCAAGGCAGGTTCTTGGGATCGCGGCCGGCGGGCAGCGTCAGGTAGCCATGGATGGTCAGGCCGTCGCGGCTTTGGTAGCTGATCGGGCGCACGTGCGACATGTCCGCTTCCGGAATGGCCGGGTTGATGTCGGCCAGCTTGGTCAGCGTGTCGGTGGTGGCGTCGTAGATGTAGCGCGAGCCGGGGGTGCGGTCGTTGTAGGCGGCGACGATGAATTTGTTCTCGTCGCGGTTGGAGCCCTGCAGCGCGATCTCGTAGCCCGCCAGCTTTGCCGACAGCGTCTTGAACAACGCTTCGGACTGGGCGTCGAAGAACTTGTACTGCGGCTTGTCGGTCTGGTAGGCGGCCAAGGTTAGCACGCGGCGCTTGCGCGAGTAGCCCGCGCCGTCCAGGTCGACGGTGTCCGGCGTGAAGACTTCTTCTTCGGCGTCGGGCGTGGCCGGATCGATGACGACCAGCGACAGCTTGTCGCGGCCGCGGTTGCTCAGCGCGTAGATCTTCTTGTCGTCGAAAGTGAAGAAGGACGGGCTGACGCTGGTGCGGTAGTCGGTCGTGATCAGCGGCCGGAATTCCGAGGCTTCGTCGTCGCGGTAAAGCAGGGTGGTGTTCAGGCCGTCGCTGGTGACGGCGGCGCGCACCTTGCCCGCGTGGTCTGTCTGCCAGCCGACGATGTTGCCGGGGTTCTGCGCCACCAGCACGGCGGCGCCGGTGTGGACGTTGACGCGGTAGACGTCGAAGACTTCGGGGTTGCGCTGATTGTGGCTGATCAGGACGTGGTCGGGATCGTCTTCCAGGTCGTCCTCGATGCTGGCGCGGGCGCCTTCATACGGGGTCAGGTCGGTGATCTTGCCGGTCTTGGCGTTGACGGCGAGCACGTGGTAGTTCTCGTCGCCGCCGAAGTCCTTCTGGTAGAGCACGACGTCGCCGCCCTTCCAGAAGTAGTTGCTGATGTCGCGGGCGGTCTCGCTGGTCAGCTGCCGGGGTTCGCCCACCAGCTTGCTGCCTTCCAGCGGCTGCACATAGATGTTCATGCGGGCCGGATTGCCGTCCACGCTGGTGGGTTGCATGAAGGCCAGCGTCTGGCCGTCTTCGGCCAGGCGGAAGAAGCCGCGTTCCGGATTGCGGAAGAAATCTTTCAGGGGATAGGCGCGAGGGGGCGGCGGCGTGGCGCATCCGCCCAGGGTGGCGCCGACGATGCTGGCGGCGAGAACGGTGCGCGTCATGAATGAAAACAAGGGGAGACCTCCGTGATTTCAATGCCTTACGTGAATGCAATACGTGAATGCAATACGTGATCGGCATTGGCGGACTGCGGCGCGTGCCGGCGCCGGGCGCCGGCGGCTCGTCGATAATGCCATAGTCGCGTGGGCGGTGTCGAACCGGCCCCACTTATGCCGCCGGACGGTTTGCGGGATAATCGCGGCAATTCATCTGGAGAATTACATGTACAGGAATCTGGTCGCGGCATCGGCGCTGGCGCTGGGCCTGGCGGGCTGCTCGCTGGGCATTTCGCAGGACAGCGCGTCGCCGCACAGCGAGTTCAAGGCGCCGGTCGCCTTCAAGGATGCCTACGCCGCGGTGATCCGGCAGTCGAACAACTGCCTGCGCAGCACGGACAACGCCTACCGCGTGATCCCCGAACTGAACGAAGGCGCGCAGTCGGCGGTAGTGCGCGTGCTGGCGCCGTATACCGACAACGAGATGTCGCGCGTCGACCTGAAGGCCGCCGGCGAGAAGAGCACCGACGTGCGTATCGTGATGTGGGGCAAGGGCACCTGGGACGCCGCGGCGATGCGCGCGATGCAGGACGCGATCTACTACAGCATCACGTCGTGCAGCACCTACATGCCGCTGGATCCGCGGCCGGCGGTCAAGCCGTCGCGCGACCTGCCCAAGTAGGACGGCCGCGCCGGCACGCCAGGGTCAATCGCCGCCAGGACGGCGGCGGATGATCTTGAAGGTGGCGGTGGCGCGCGCCACCAGTTCGCCGTCGGCGCGCCGGATGTCGCCTTCACAGAAGGCGATGGACGCGCCACGGCGCAGGCAGCGCGCTTCGATGACCAGATCGCCCGTGCCTGGCGACAGGAACGTGGTGTTCATGTCGATGGTGGCCATGCCTTCTGTGGCGTCGGCCGAGCCGCGGGCGGCGGCGCTGAGGGTGAAGTCCAGCACGCTCATCAGCGTGCCGCCATGGACATCGCCGCGGCTGTTGGTCAGGTCCTGGCGCCAGGGCAGCGTGGTGCGGGCATAGGCCGGCGCGACGCTTTCGGGCACCAGGCCGATGAAAGACATGAAAGGTATCGTCAGGCCGAAGTAATCGGTTTGGGCAGGTGCGGTCATGGATCGGTTGTGGGCGGAATGGAAAACGGAATCAGCCGGTCATAATATATTTTTTTGCAGTGGCCGCCAGCACATCGCCGGGCCGGCCGCATCGTCCCGAGCGGAATGTCTGAACTTACGCGCAAGATCGTGCATGTGGACATGGATGCGTTCTACGCGTCCGTGGAGCAGCGCGACAACCCTGACCTGCGTGGCAAACCGGTGGTCGTCGCCTGGACCGGCCCGCGTTCGGTCGTGTGCGCCGCTTCTTACGAGGCCCGGCGATTCGGCATCCATTCGGCCATGTCCGCCACCCGCGCGGAACGGCTCTGTCCGCAAGCCATCTATGTGCCGCCGGACTTCAACCGCTATCGCGAGGTCTCGCGTCAGATCCGCCAGATATTTGCCCGCCATACCGACCTGATCGAACCACTGTCGCTGGACGAGGCCTATCTGGACGTCACGATCAACAAGTGCGGATTGCCGTCGGCGACCGAAGTGGCGCAGGTCATCCGGCACCAGATCCGCGAAGAGACCGGGCTGACCGCGTCGGCGGGCATCGCGCCCAACAAATTCCTGGCCAAGATCGCGTCCGATTGGAACAAGCCCGACGGCCAGTTCGTGGTCCGGCCGGGCAAGGTGCTGGCGTTTTTGGAACCCTTGCCGGTGCGCAAGGTGCCCGGGGTGGGCAAAGTGACGCAGGCGCGGCTGGAGCAATTGGGCATCCACACGGTGGGCGATCTGGCCACGCATAGCGCCGAAGAGCTGGAACACTACTTCGGCCGCTACGGCAGGCGCTTGTACGAGCTGGCGCGCGGCATCGACGAGCGCGAAGTGCAGACCGACCAGCCCTTGCAGCAGGTGTCTGCGGAAACGACTTTCTCGGAAGACATCCGGCTGGATGCCCTGGGCGACGCCATCGACCGCATGGCCGACCGCGTGTGGGATCAGGCGCTGAAGAAGGGGGCGCTGGGGCGGACGGTGGTGCTCAAGCTGAAGACCGACCGTTTCCGCATCCTGACGCGCAGCCAGACCAGCCCGAATCCGCCGGCATCGGCGGCCGAGCTGGCCGCCGTGGCCAGGCTGCTGTGCGAACGGGTGGAATTGCCGCCGGAAACGCTGTACCGGCTGGCCGGGGTGGGGATGAGCAATTTTGCCGATCCCGCCGAGCAGTCGCGCCAGCCGGATCTGTTCGGCGGCGCGTTCTGACTGCCCGGATCAGGCCAGGCGGGCCTTCACTTGCTGGGACAGCGCGGTCATGTCGGCGCGGCCCGCCAGCGCCTGCTTCAGCAGCGCCATGACCTTGCCCATGGCGGGGGCGCCGGTCACACCTTGCGCGGCCACTTCGGCCAGGGCGGCGTCGATGGCGGCGGCCACTTCCTCGGGGCTGGCGGCTTGCGGCAGGAACTCTTGCAGCACGGCCATTTCGGCCTTTTCCTGATCGGCCGTTTCCGTGCGGCCGGCCTGTTCGAACGCGGCGATCGATTCGCGGCGCTGCTTGACCTGCTTTTCGATGATGGCGGTGATTTCGGCGTCGGTCAGGTCGCGGCGTTCGTCCACTTCCTTCTGCTTGACGGCAGCCAGCAGGAAGCGCAGCGTCGTCAGGCGCTCGGCGGCCTTGGCGCGCATCGCGTCCTTGACGGAATCAGAGAGGCGGGTCTTGAGCGTAGCAGTGCTCATCGGGGAACCTTTTGTGTGGTGTTGCGGCAAACCGGAAGTGTAAACCGGGCGGGCCTATTTCAATTGGGTCAGATCGCCGCGCAGCGCCACGCCGGCGACCACGGCGCCAGCATGGCATTCGTAGTCGGTCTTGCTGGTGTATTCGTTTTTGCGATAGTAGCTGACGATATTGGTCACGGCGTTCGCGTTGGCCTTCTTGGCCGCTTCGTGCAGGACGATGACCGCGGACTGGGCCGCCCACTCGCAGGCCTCGGCGTCCTTCTTCGCAAACGCATTGGTCTTGCGGTTGGTCACGACGCCGGCTTCCAGGACCCGGCCCTTGGGGCCCGTGCCCGCCAGGTAGAACTTGACGCTTCCGTCGATCTTGCCGGCGGCAAGCGCCGCATCGACGGCTGGCTGCAAGGGCAGGAACACCGTGCGGTCGGCGGCCAGCGCCTGCGCCGAGCAAGCCAGTGAAAGGGACAGAACCCCTAGCAGCCTGGTAGTGAAAGTCATCGAACGCGCTCCGTGAAGAGAAGTTGGAAAGTGGCGGGCGGGCAGGGTTCAGTGCCAGCGCCGGAAAATAAGGGAAGTATTGATGCCGCCGAAGGCGAAATTGTTGTTCATGACGTACTCGTTGCTCATGCGGCGGCCTTCGCCCTGCAGGTAATCGAGTTCGCCGCAACGGGGGTCGACGTTGCGCAGGTTCAGCGTGGGGGCGTACCAGTCGCTGTTCAGCATCTCGATGCTGAACCAGGATTCCAGCACGCCGCAAGCGCCCAGCGTATGGCCCAGGTAGCTCTTTTGCGAACTGATGGGCATCCGGTTGCCGAACAGGCTGTGCGTGGCTTGCGTTTCGGCGATGTCGCCTTGTTCGGTCGCCGTGCCGTGGCCGTTCACGTAGCCGATGGCCTGCGGCGGCAGCGCGGCATCCGCCAGCGCCATTTCCATGGCGATGCGCATGGTGCTGGCCTCGGGGCGGGTGATGTGCGTGCCGTCCGAATTGCTGCCGAAACCCACGATCTCGGCGTGGATGCGGGCGCCGCGGGCCAGGGCGTGGTCCAGCGATTCCAGCACCAGCATGCCGCCGCCTTCGCCGATCACCAGTCCGTCGCGGTCGCGGTCATAGGGGCGGGGCGTGAGTTCCGGCGTGTCGTTCTGCTGGCTGGTGGCGTAAAGCGCGTCGAACACCAGCGCTTCGCTGGCGCAGAGCTCTTCCGATCCGCCGGCCAGCATCATTTCCTGGCGGCCATAGCGGATGGCCTCGAAGGCGTAGCCGATGCCCTGGCTTCCCGACGTGCAGGCGCTGGACGTCGGGATGATGCGGCCTTTCAGTTCGAAGAAGATGCCGACGTTGGCCGCGGTGGTGTGCGGCATCATGCGAACGTACGAATTGGCGTTGAGGTCGTCGGTGACGCCATTGAGCAGCATGTTGCCGAAGGCGCGGATTTCGGCCGTGCTGCCGACGGAGGATCCACAGGCCACGCCCATGCGCCCATCGGCGATGGTCGGGTCGCCCAGCAGCGCGGCGTCCGCCAGCGCCAGTTCGGCGGCGCGGACGGCCAATTGCGAGACGCGCCCCATGCTGCGCAATTGCTTGCGGGTCCAGTGCGCGGGCACCTGGAAATCTTCCACGGGGCCCGCCAGCCGGGTGTTCAGCTCGGGGAACCGGGACCAGTCGGGCATGTGCCGGATCGCGCTGCGGCCCGACGCGAACGCCTGCTGCACGCGGGCCCAGTCGGAACCGAGCGCGCTGATGCCGGCCATGCCGGTAATGACGACGCGCTTCATCAGCACAATCCTCCGTTGACGGCGATGACCTGGCGCGTGATGTAGGCGGCACCCGGCGACATCAGGAACACGACGGTGGCGGCCACCTCTTCGGGGCGCCCCATGCGTTGGGCCGGCACCGCTTTCAGGATCTCCTGCACGGGCACGTGCTCGTCGATCATATCGGTGTCGATCAGGCCGGGGGCGACGCAATTGACGGTGATCTGGCGCTTTGCCAGTTCCACGGCCAAGGCTTTGGCGGCGCCGATCAGTCCGGCCTTGGACGCGCTGTAGTTGACCTGGCCGCGGTTGCCGATCAGGCCCGACACCGAGGCCATGCAGACCACGCGCCCCGCGGCGCGGCGCCGGATCATCGGCATGGCGAGCGGGCTGAGCACGTTGTAGAAACCGTCCAGATTCGTGCGCAGCACCTGATCCCAGTCGTCGCCCGTCAGGGCGGGGAAGGCGCCGTCGCGCGTCAGGCCGGCGTTCAGCACGACGCCGTAGTAGGCGCCATGGGCATCCACATCCGCTTGCAGGACGGCCGCGCACTGCGCGCGGTCCGCCACGTCGAACTGCAGGATGCGGGCCTGGCGGCCGCGTGCCAGGACATCGGCCTGCACGGCTTCGGCCTGCTCGCGCTGCTGGCGGCAATGCAGCACCAGGTCATGGCCGGCGTCGGCCAGGGCCAGCGCGATGGCGCGGCCGATGCCGCGGCTGGAGCCGGTTACGAGGATGGGGGCAGCGCTCATTGAGGGGGGGCTTCCTGGATAAATGCGGTGGAATCTTGGGGCTGATAGACATTCAGCCGGGCCTGGGCCAGCAAGCGGGCATCGTCGCGCAGTTCGCATTCGAAGACGCTCATGCCGCTGGCGTCGATCAGGCCGCGTTGGACATGGATGCTCAATGCCGCGCCGGCTGGCAGGCGGTCGGCGTGGCATTCGTAGCGCCGGGTGCCCAGCAGAAAGCCCAGCTTGACGGCGTCGCCCGCCTGGCGCGCCTGGCAGCCGGCCCAGGCGCCCACGGCCTGCGCCATGAGTTCCATGCCCAGCCACGGCGGCAGCGAGCCGTCGGGCAGCGAATAGGGGCCGGGCCGGACGACGGCGCGCGCGCTCAGGCTGTCGGCGTCGTAGGCTTGCACGGCGTCGATCAGGATCATGTTGCCGGCGTGCGGCAACAGGCTGTCGACGGGCCAGGGGCAGGCGTTCATGGACGGGCTCCGAGGATCAGGCTGGCGTTGTTGCCGCCGAAGGCGAAAGAGTTGCTCATGGCGATGCGCGGCCGGCCCTGGGCGTAGCGGTGCCGGGCGGTCGTGAAGTCCAGCGCGGGCAGCGCGGGATCCGGCTGGCCGTCCCAGACATGCGGCATCAGGCGGCCGCCGGCATTGCCCGGCGACAGCGTGATCCAGGCCAGCGCGGCTTCCATGGCGCCCGCGGCGCCCAGGGTGTGGCCGGTCAGCGCCTTGGTGGACGCGCAGGGCACGCCTTCGGGGAACACGGCGTGCATGGCCTGGCTTTCCATGGCGTCGTTGTGCGCGGTGCCCGTGCCGTGCAGGTTGACCCAACCGATGTCGGCGGGCGAAACGCCGGCGGATTGCAGGGCGGCCTGCATAGCCAGGCGCGCGCCGGCGCCGGAGGGTTCGGGCGCGGACATGTGCCAGGCGTCGGAACTGGCCCCGCCGCCCAGCAGGGCGACCGCGTGCGCATCGGCGGCCTCGCGTTCCATCAGGAACAGGACGCCGGCCTCGCCGATGTTGATGCCGCGGCGGTTGGCCGAGAACGGCAGGCATAGCTTGTCGTCCACGGCTTCCAGCGTGGCGAAGCCATTGATCGTCAAGCGGCACAGCGTATCCGCGCCGCCGCAGACCACGGCGTCGCACAGGCCGGCGGCCAGCATCCGGTGCGCCGACAGCAGCGCGCGGGCGCTGGACGTGCACGCCGTCGACAGCGTGTAGGCCGGGCCGGACACGCCCAGGTGGGCGGCCAGGAACGACGCGGGCGAGGACAGGGCCTGGCGGCGGTAGTCGTAACTGGCGGGCCAGGCCCCGGCCGCCGCCAACTGGCGGAAGGCGGGCGCGTTGTCGTTGACGCCTGACGTGCTGGTGCCCAGCACGACGGCAACGCGGGACGGACCGTAGCGGTCGATGGCGCGTTGCAGCTGCGGTTCGATCCGGGCCGCGCAGGCCAGCAGCAATTGGTTGTTGCGGCTGTGGTGCTGCGCGGGCTGGGCGTCGGGGATCGGCGGCAAGGCGCCGGCGTAGCCGCCCAGTGTCAGGCTGCGGCCGTCCACCCATCCCGTTTGCGCGACCATGCCGCGCGTGTCGCCGTCAAACGCCGCTTGCGCGACGGCATCGATGCCGTCGCCCAGCGCGCAGACGATGCCGGGCGTGCCCAACCAGCTGTTCATGGCTGCTCCTTGAGGGGGGCGATCCGCCAGGTGACGCCGTCGGCGCCGGTGATGGAAAAGACGTCCGGGTCGGCAGCCTGCGGCCAGCGCACGGTCCAGCGCGCCGTGCCGCGGTCCCGCAAGCTGCGTTCGGCCGCGCCGTCGGCAGTCTGGCGCGCCTGCCAGGCGCCCGCGCCATAGGCGGCGTCAAGGTCCGCCTGCGGCGTCCAGGCGAACATCAGCGCGGCGAACAAGTCGCGGGCCTGGGCATTGGGCCGCAGGAACCCGTCATTGCGCCACTGCCCGTGCTCAAGCATCTGCCGGGCCTGGGGGACGCCCATCGGGTCGAACAACGACCAGCGCAGCGCGGCGCCCTCGCGCTGCACCACCAGCATCGTGTCCAGCGGCGGCTGGCCGTCGGCCGCTTGCACCACGTGCAGTTGGCGCGGCACGGTGAAGGCCGCGTCGCGCGCAGGGATGGGCGGCGCGCCGGCGCAGCCCGCCAGCAACGCGAGCGCAATCGCCGCGGCGACGGCGCGGCAGGTGGACAGGAAGGGCAGGCAAGTGCGCATGTCGGGGTTCAGGCCGGTTCCGCCTGCGCTTCGACGCCGCGGCAAAGTTCGCTCAGCATGCGCAGACGGCGTTGCGGACTGGCAACGAAAGGATTGGCGGTGTCCCAGGCGTAGCCCGCCAGGATCGAGCTGATCATGCGGCGGATGTCCGGCTGCGCGTTCTTGTAGAACACGACATCCTGGAATTCGCCGCTGTACCAGCCTTGCACATAGGCGCGGAACGTCTCGACCCCCACCATCAGCGGATCGGCGAAATCGCGCTGCCAGTCGACCGCTTCGCCGCCCAGTTGACGGTGCAGGGCGTCCGCGGCCAGCTTGGACGAGCGCAGGGCGATGGTGACGCCGGACGAGAACACCGGGTCCAGGAATTCGGCGGCGTTGCCCAGCAGCGCATAGCCCGCGCCATGCAGGCGCGTGACGCTGGCCGAATAGCCGCCGATGGTATTGGCCGGCGTATCCCATACCGCGTTCGCCAGGATGCGCTTCAGGTTGGGCGCGGCGTCGGCCATGGCGCGCAAGGTCGTCATCAGGTTTTCGTCGGGCGCGCCGAACAGGTCTTGCCCGCCGACCACGCCGAACGAGCAGCGGCCGTTCGAGAACGGGATCAGCCAATACCAGATGCCCGGTTGTTCGGGGTGGACGCTGATCAGGATCTTGTCGCGGTCGAAGCCGGGGTCGTCGATGTGGTCTTCGATGTGGGTGAAGATGGCCTTGCGCGGCGGCATCGACGAGGGGCGTTCAAGGTCCAGCAGGCGGGCCAGCACGCGGCCGTAGCCGCTGGCGTCCAGCACGAAGCGGCTCTTGACCTGATAGGTGCCGCCGTCGGCGCCGCGCACGTCCAGTACGGGGCCGTCGCCGCTGAAATCGGCCGCGGTGACTTCCTGCAGGTAGCGCACGTCCACGCCCTGGCGAGCAGCGTCGTCGGCCAGCACCTTGTCGAACTGCGCGCGTTGCACCTGGAAGGTGGTGCCCGGGCCGGCGCTGAATTTTTCGCGGAAGTCGAAGTAGGTGTATTCGTCGCCGCGCGCGAAGGCGGCGCCGTTCTTCACCTGGAAGCCCGCCGCGGCGACGGCAGGCATCATGCCGGCTTCTTCCACGAATTCCAGGCAGTGCGCCAGCAGGCTTTCGCCGATGGAAAAGCGCGGGAACTGCTGGCGTTCCAGCATCAGCACATCGTGCCCTTGCCGCTTGAGCAGGGCAGCGGCGACCGCGCCGGCGGGGCCGGCTCCGATGACGACGACTTCACGATGTTCCATGCGGGAGGTTTCCATGTCGGTTCCAAGAAAAGGGGATAGGGCTCAGGCCGCGCGCGGCGGGCGGATCCACGGGGCCCACAGCAATGAGAACGCGACGCCCAGGGCCACCGCCAGTCCGAAGTTGGCGATGGCCGGCGTCTGGCTGATGGCCAGCAGCCCGAACGACAGCAGCGTGGTAACGGCGCCCAGCAAGATGCCCACCAGGCTGGCTGCCGCGCCCGCGACGCGCTCATACATGAAGATGGCGTAGTCCACACCGATGGCGGAAACCAGCAGCAGGCCGAAGAGGCTGAACAAGGTCAGGGGCTGCCCCAGGTAGCCCAGCGCGGCCAGTGCGCAGGCGGTTGCCGCCAGCGGCACGGCCAGGATCCGCCAGGTGGCGGCGCGTCCCAGGGTCAGCAGCAGCAACACGGCGGCCACGGCGTAGGACAGCAGCTTGAGCTCGGCGGCTTCGACGCGGGTCGAGGCGAACATGCGGTTGAGTTCGCCGCTGCGGTCGACCAGCACGACACCGGGCAGGCCTTGCGCGATGCCGTCCAGCGCGGCGGCGTTGCGCAGCCCCAGCAGCGTGACCATGCCCGCCGCCTCGCCGTCGTGCACGCCCAACCATTGCGCGCGCCAGCGTTCGGCCAGCGGGCCTTGCAGGGCGCCGTCGATGGTGACCGCCGGCAGCGAGGCCATCGCCAGCAGTTCCTGGCGTAGCGCGTCGAAGGGGATGCCGATGTCGGTCAGCGGCTTCCAGACGTCGGGCTGCGAGGCCAGGGCGGCCAGCCGCTGGCCCAGCGCAAGCTGGTCCGCCGCGGGCGAGACCAACTGGCTAAGGGCGCTATAGGCGGCCAGGTCGCCGCGTTTGACCAGGGCATCCAGTTTTTCGGCGACCTGGGATTGGCGGCGCAGCAGCGCGTCGGCGTTGTCGGCGCGCACCAGGAAAAACTGGCTGGTCGGCGTAAAGCCGGTGATGTCGCCGATCTGGCGCGCTTGCTGCAGCAGGGGCGCGGGCAGGCTCAGCCATTGGCGCAGGTCGTCCTGGATGGCGAGCCGGCCAAGGCCGCCGGCGGTTGCCGCGGCCAGCATCAGCGCGCCGACGGCAAGCAGGGCGCGCCGGCCAGCCAGACGCTCGCGCAGGCGCAACGCCGCGTCGGCCGCGCGTAGCAGCGGCGGCCAGGGGCGGGGGCGCCAGCCGTCCATCCAGGCGGGCAACTGGCACACCGTGCAGGCGTAGGCGCCCAACAAGCCGGCGGCCGAGAACACGGCGGTCTGGGTCAAGGCGGGAAAGGGCGTGAAGGCGAGTGCGATGTATCCCACCAGGCTCGCGGCCAGGCTGATCGTCAGGCCGGGCAAGACGCGGCGCAGCGCCGGCCACGCCCGCCAGTCGGGCATGCCGTAGCTTTTGCCGAGCCAGTGCATGGGGAAGTCGACCGCCACCCCGATCAGGCTGGCGCCGATCACCAGCGTCAGCACATGGATCGAGCCGAACACCGCGACGCAGGCCACGGCGCCGGTCAACAGGCCCACCGCGACCGGCACGAACGCCAGCAAGGCGCGCACGCGGCGCAAGGCCAGCAGCAGCACCAGCACGATGCCGACCATGGCGATGGAGCCGATCCAGGAACTTTCCGCCACGGCCTGCGCCCGCCCGGCCGCAGCGTACAGCGGGCCGCCCGCCACCAGCAATTGCGCGCCGCTGGCGAGCAGCGCCTGACGATCCTGATCGATCTGCGCGGAGATGCCCTGCGGCGCGTCGCTGTCGAAGGCGTCGGCCCGGGTTTCGGCGCGCACCAGCACCCAGCGCTTGCCGTCGTGGTCGGCCTGCAGCGTGCCGGTGCCCATGTCGTACTGCACCGCGCCGCCCGGGCGCAGCGCCTGCTCGGCGCGGCGCGTCAGGCCCAGCCAATCCTGGTCGGCGGGCACCAGGCCGGAAGACGAAAAGGGATCGGACAATTCGCGCGCGCGCCGCTGGGCGTAAGCGGCGGGGTCTGCCGTCAATTGCTCGCGGTCGGCTGCCGGCAGCATGGCAAGGCGGCCGGCAAGCAGTTGTGCGCGCAACGCCGGAACGTCCACATTCAGTTCGACCTGCACGGACGCGAACAGTCCGCTGCGGGTCCAGCGTTCGGCCAACAATCGCGCGGGCGCCACGGGGTCTGCATCGGGCGGCGCGGCGGCCAGCGCCACCAATTGGCGCGACAGCGGTTCCTGGATGCGGGCTTCAGCCAGCTGGCGCGTGGCGTCGGCCGTTGCCTGCGGCACCAGCTCCATCAGGTTGGCGGATACCGGCCATCCGTTGCGGCACTGCCAGGCGCCGGCGCAAAGCACCAGCAGCAAGCCCAGCTTGAACAGCCGCGGCAGCCAGCGTTCAATCGGAAAACGCACGTTGCTCCTCGGGGGTCAATGCGTCGGCGGCCGCCGCGTCCGTCATCTGGAGGACGCTTCGGTCGCCTTGCGTTTCGCGCAGTTCGATGCGGTCGACAAGTTTGCCGCCGTTGATCTGGATGTTGTCGAAGATCTGGCGCAGCAAGGCCGAACGGGGCGTCAGCAGCAATTGCCAGGCATCGGCCTCGCCCGTCAGCGCCAAATCGAAGTTCTCTTGCAGCCCGCGGGTGTCGCCCGCCAGCACCGACAGGAACAAGCGGTTTTCGCGGCCCGACCCCGTCTGTTGCGGCAAGGCTTGCCAGGCGCCGGATTCGTCGCGCCGCGAAATGCCTCGCGCGTCGATGCGCAGGTCCTGGGCGATGGGCGTGCGCAGCAGCCACAGCAACCCTTTGCCGGCGGCCAGCGTGAAGTCGCCGCGGCTGGTCAGGGGCTGTGGCAGCGAACGCAGGAATTTCTGCTGCACGAAATGGCCGCGGACAACCGGCGTGGCGCGCAACTGGGCCTGCAAGTCGTTCAGGTCGAAGGCGCGGGCGGTCCAGGGCAGGGCGGCAAGCGTCAGCAGCAGAAACAGGCGCGTCGCCGTCTTCAGGAGAGCGGTGGACCTCATGCGGGGATCTCCAGGGATTGCAGCTTGCGTTGCACCGCGTCGACGAACACGGCGGGCGACGCCAGTTGCATTTCACGGGTCTCGATGCAGACCGCGACCTGTTCCGAGGTCGCGCGCGTCAGCCGGGTGCCGGTTGCCGCATCCAGGATCAGATAGTTGATCTTCAAGCGGTTTTCCCATTCGACCAGCTCGGCGCGCACCGTCAGGCGCTGGCCGAATTGGGCCGGTTGCGCGTAGCGCAGATGCATGTCGATCACCGGCCACGCGTAGCCGCTGGCGCGCATGGCGTCGTAGTTGTGGCCCAACTGGTCCAGCAGCTCGCAGCGCGCCTCTTCCAGGTACTTGACGTAGTGGCCGTGCCAGACGACGTTGAGCGAGTCGACATCGAAGAAGGGGACGCGGATTTCCACTTCCGCGCCGATAAGGCCTCGTTTACGCATCGTCTTTCCAGAAGGGGTAGAAGTTGAACCATTGCAGCGGCGCCTCGCGGCAATGCGCGGCCAGCCGGTCGGCATAGCGCTGCGCCCAATGGTCGATGCGCGCCTGGCGGGTGGCGCGCGTCCATTCGATGCCGTCGGACAGGCGTTCCATCGCGACGCGGTAGCGGGCGCCGTGCCGGGTGCAGAACAGCACGTTGACGGGGCAGCGCAGCAGGCCGGCCAAGAGCCAGGGCCCTTGCGGCAGCGGCGCGCAGGCGCCCAGGAACTGGACGGGCGTGGTGCGGTCGCCTTGCAGCGGCACCCGGTCGCCGGCGATGGCGAGCCATTCGCCGCGGTCCAGCCGTTGCGCCAGGTCCAGCATGGCGGGCGCATCCAGTTCGCTGACTTGAATCATGCGCGGCCCGCCGCCCGCCTCGGACAGAAGGCGGTTGAAGTGGACGGCGTGCTTGCTGTGGACCAGGACATTCAGCCGCAGCGCGCCGGACCGTTCGGCCAGGGCGCGGCAGACTTCGATGTTGCCCAGGTGCGAGCCCACCAGGATCTGGCCGCGGCCCGCGCCCATCTGCGCATGCAGTCCGTCAGGGTCGGTGATGTCCAGGTCGGACAGGTCGATCTTGCCTTGCCACACGTCCAGCTTGTCGAGCATGGCGTCGGCGAACGCCAGGTATTGGCGGTAGACGGGCGCCGTGCGCGGCAGCGGTGCGGGCAGGCCGCCGGTTTGCGACAGCCGGCGCTGGTATTGCGCGATGGCGCGCCGCGCGCGGCCGCCAAAGGTGTAGAAGTACAGCACCACCAGCCAGACCACGGGCGCGACGACGCGGCGGCCCAGGCGGCGGGCGGCCCACGCGGTCAGGCGCATCAACGCGGGGCTGCCGCGCTCGGCCTGGGCGGCCCAATGCGGATCGGCGGCGGTCACGGGCGCGGCCCCCGCGCCAGCCGGCGCCATAGCAGGGCGGGCGAACGGCCCAGCATGCCGAAGAACAGCCGCGCGTGCATGCGGCTGATCAGCAGGTTGTCGCGCAGGCCCTTGAAATGCGAAATGCCGCCTTCGGGGTAGACCACGCGCGTGGGCAACCACGCCATGGCGACGCCGCGCCAATGCAGGCGCACCAGGATGGCGATGTCGAAATCCATGCGGTGGCCCACGCGGGCGCCGTCGATCACCGGCAGCACTTGCGTCAGCGGGTAGACGCGGAAACCGCACATGGCGTCGGGGATGTCGAGGGACAGCGTATTGATCCAGACCCAGATCCGCGTCAGCCAGCGGCCGTACAGGCGGCTGCGCGGCACGTCGTCGCCGTAGACGGGCGCGCCGCAGATCACGGCCAGCGGCTGCGCCCGCGAGGCGCGGGCGAAGGCGGCGGCGTCAGGCAGCGCGTGCTGGCCATCGGCGTCCACCTGCAAGGCATGGGTGTATCCCAGCGCGGCGGCGGCGCGCAGGCCGTCCTGCACTGCGGCGCCCTTGCCGCCGTTCACGGCGCGGCGGACCAGATGGGTGCGGGGCAGCGCGGCCAGCGCGTCAAGCGCTGCCGCGCAGCCCGGTTCTGAGCCATCGTCCACCAGGACGCAAGGCAGGTCCTGCGCGGCCAGTTGCGCATGCACGGCCGCGACCGTGGCGCCGTGGTTGTAGACCGGGATGACCGCGCAGAGCTTATGTGCCGGCATCGCTGTCCGCCTGAAGAATGCGTCCCGAGGCGCAAGGCGCGTCGTCCACCGTGCAGGTGAAATACAGCTTCTGCTTCGTTTCGTCCCAGCGCAGCGCCATCACGGCGCGGTCGCCGGGACGCAGCAGCTTTTGGAACTTCAGGGCCTCCATGCCGCCGAAGCGCAATCCAGGATGGAGGCCGCGCTGCGCCAGCGATATCGCCCAACCGATCTGGACGACGCCGGGCACGACGGGCACCGACGGGAAATGTCCGCTGAAGTGCGCCAGGTCGTAGGGAATGTCGAGCGCAAAGCGGCGTTCGCCGGCGGGCTGGCCGGGCAGTTCCACCGCGACGGGGTCGACGGGGCGCGCGCCGGCCGCCGTGTCGAAGTCGGCCTGCGTCAGCTTGCCTTGGGCATTGGAGGGCAGGTGCGGGTAAAAGCGCCAGGCGCGCGGAATGGCCAGCGATTCGAAGCCTGCGGCCAAATGCGCGCGCAAGGCGTCCACGACCGCTTTGCGGCCCCGGTTGCGCAAGGCGTGCAGTCCGGTGGCGGACAGAGCGGCAAGGCCCGTCAGGCGCGCCGCGCCGGCAGGGCGGCCCAACCGGGCATCATCCACATAGGCGTGGCGCATCAGCGACTGCTCCAGCATGGGCAGCGAAATCCGCTTTTCTTCGATTTTGACGATGCGGTCCAGCCGCCCCAGCAACTGGAAGCCGCCGGGGGTAAGCTGCGCGCCGTCGGACGTCTGTTCGTCGGCCGGGTTCACCCACGGCGACTGCACGCGCAAGGCGCCCTCCGGGTTCAGGCCGACGGTGGCGCCGGGCAACGCTTGCCAATCGGCCGAGCCGGTGCGCCACGCCACGGCGCCGGTCTCCGAGCTGCCGTAGATTTCGGTGGGGCGCAGGCCCAGATCGCGTTCGATGGCGTCGGACACGTCGGGCGGCAAAGCGCCGCCCGAGGAGTGAATGCGGACGAGCCTGCCGCGCAACTGCGCCCAATCCAGCCGTTGCCCAAGGCGGCGCAATAGCGCGGGGCTGGCGATCCAGGTGAAGGACGGATAGCGCAGGCTGGCCTGCTGCAGCTCTTCGGGATAGTGCCGCTGGCGGCGGTCGACGCGCCGGCCCGCGCACAGCGGCCACAACACGCGGAACGGCAGGCCGTACATGTGCTGTGCAGAGACGCTGCCCAGCACCGGTACGTCCGGGCCAGGCCATTGCTGTTGCAGGGCGGCGACTTCCGCCGCCAGTTGCCGCCATTGCTTGACGAGGTGTTTGGGGGTGCCGCTGGACCCCGATGTGCACAGCACCAGGGTCAGGACGGGATCCAGCGCGGCGGGCGCCATCGCTTCCTGATCCTGCAGATCGGACAAGCGCCATTGCCGCGCCGCGGGCAGGGGCAGGTCCGTGTCCGTCAACCAGGCGTCGACGTCCGCGTCCAGCGTGGCGCAGGTCTGCGTCTGCGCATCGCCGGGCAGGACGGCGATCACGCCCGCGCGCCAGCAGGCGAACAGGGCGGTCGCCAGCGCCGCGGCGTCGTCGAACCACAGCGCAAGGCGTCGCGGCGAGCGCGCCTGCAACGCGCCGGCGGCCAACAGGCTGGCGTGCGCGAAGCCGGCGCGTGTCAGCGAAGGGTCGTCGGCGACCGGCACGCCGTCGGCATCAGCCGACGGCAGCAACAGGTGTTCCAGCGGTGTCCAGCGCATGCTCAGGCCGCCTTGGCGGCTGCCGGGCGCAGCAGCCATTCGCCCGCGATCAGCAGGCCCATCAGGCCGTAGCTGGCTGCGCCGTTGTAGGCGACCCACCAGCTCCAGGGCGCCCACGCGGCCAAGCCCGCCGCGATGGCGCCGTTCAAGGCGAAGAAGGCGCACCACACGCGCGTCACGTTGCGGGTATAGCGCACGCCTTCAGGGGGCAGGTCGGGGTGGCGCAGGCGCGCCAGTTGTTCGACGACCGGGCGGCCCACCCGCAGGCTGATACCGAAAACGGCAAGCATCATCGCGTTGACCAGCACCGGATACCAGCGTAGCCAGGCTTCCGAGTTCGACACGGCAAGCACCAGGCAGAAGGCGACGGCGACGGCAGGCAGCAGGCGTCCGCCGGGTTGCGCGGCGTGCGCGGTCAGGCCGCGCGCAAGCCACAGCACGGCCAGCGGCAGCGCCAGCCAGGCCGGATTCACGTGCCCCAGCGTCGCGTAGACGGCAAAGGGGTACGCGACGCCGGCGGCGGCAAGGCCGGCCGCGACGCCGCGCCTCATGCGTCGGGAGCCTGCTTTTGCCACATCGCCTGGACGACGTCTTCGACGGTGCGTACCGTGCGGAAATCGTTGGCATCCAGCTTGCGGCCGGTTTGGCGGCGGACGTGGTCGATCAGGTCGATGGCGTCGATGCTGTCGATCTCCAGGTCCGTATACAGGTTGGCTTGCGGCGTGACGCGTTCCGGTTCGATCTCGAAGAGTTCGACCAGCGCATCGCGCAGCGTATTGAAGATGTCCTCGCGGGTATGCATCGTGGACTCCGTATGCGTTAGGCGCGCCGTTGCGCGGTGACAAAGGCCGCCAGGCTATTGATGCTGGTGAAATGCTCGCGCATGTTGCGCGTTTCGGGATCGATGGTGATGCCGTAGCGCTTTTGTACCGCAAGGCCCAGTTCCAGCGCGTCGACCGAGTCCAGCCCGAGTCCGTCGCCGAAGAGCAGGGCGTCGGATGCGATGTCGCCAGGCGTCATGTCTTCCAGACCCAGCGATTCGATGACGAGCGTCTTGAGCTCAAGTTCCAATTCATTCATCCCGCTTAGACTCCGCTACCACCGCTTTGGGTGGGTTGTTCGTTCATGAGAGCGCCGGCCGGCGCATTGCGTGCCAGCTCGGTTTCGAAATAGGCATGTAGCCAGGCATTCATCTTGCGCCCGGCAATCGGCAGGGGGTGCGCGCTGCTCCACACGGCCGGGTCGATGTCGTCGCCCACCTGGATCACGTAGCGCATCCGGCGCGGCGGGATCCGGTACCAGGGCTCGCCTTTGGTCAGGCTGCGCGGCGTCATCTGGATGACCACGGGCGTCACGATGCGCGCCCCGCGCAGGGCGATGGCGCAGGCGCCGCGATGGAACTGCGGCGACGCGTCCGGGGGCGTGCGCGTGCCTTCCGGAAAGACGATCAGCGTTTCGCCATTGCGCAGCACGTCGGCCGCGCGGTCGAACATGTCGAAGCTCTCGTCGTTGGTGATGTAGCCGGCGTTGGCGATCGGGCCGCGCGTGAACGGGTTGGCGGCCAACCCGTGCTTGACGATGCAGTTGGCGTTCTTGACGTGGCCGACCAGGAATACGACGTCGAGCAGCGAAGGGTGGTTTGCCAGGATCATCTGCCCCGGCTTTCCCAGGCGTTCGGCGCCTTTGAATTCCACCGTCAGGATGCCGACGCGGACCATGAACCGGATGAAGAACTGGAAGGTGCGGTTCAGGGCCGAGCGCGCGCGGCGCTGGCGGTCCATCTTGCCGCCCGGCAACAGGCGCTGGGGCGGGAAGACCAGCACGCGCAGCAGCACGCCGCCCAGGCCAAACATCGTGAAGGCCATGCCGGTGGCGACCAGGCGCCAAAGCCAGAAGTCCTGCCGGGATTGCGTGGTGCTTGTCATGCGTTGCGTGTCCAGGTCCAGCGTCGGGCGTGATGCTGGTGCGCCCAGGCGGGCGTCCGCAGTGCCAGGTGGCGCAGCAGGTTCAGGGGGTTGGGCCAGGCTTGCGCGGCGTCAGGCTGCGCACCGTCCGTGGTGGCCGACATCGCCAGCGTCCATTCCGTGCCGGGACGCAGGTGGAACGCGGCCGCATAGGTGTACGGCGCGTCGTCGATCCAGGGGGCATAGGGGGCGGGCGGCCGTTCTTCCGCCAGCACCACCAGGACGTCTTCGTGGCCTTGGCCGAACAACAGGGCGCCTTCGATGAAGGCATGTTCAAGGCCATCGTCTTCGACGGAAAGGGCGATGGATTCGGCGGTTTCGCGGCGTATGATCGACCACTGCGCAGCGATGGCGTTGTGCACGGACAGGCCAAAGGCGGTGGGCGACAGGGGTTCATCGGCCGCCAGCGCTTGCAGCAGGCCGAAATTGCGTGTGGTTTCCCCGTGGCGCGACGCGAACACCAATGGCATGCCGGGGCGTTCCGCAGCCAGCGGCCACGCGCACTCGAACACCGCACGGGCCAGCGAACTGAGTCGGCGGCGCTGCATCGGCGGCAGGAAGTCCAGGCGGGGCGCGCGTTGATCCGCGAGGGGGCAGTAAGGATGTTCGGCCCACTGCAACCAGTCCGCGGGCGTCTCGATTCCTTGCGCCCACCCCTGCCATTGCGCGATTGAGAACGTCAACATAGCGCGCGATTCTACTATGCCGCTCGGGATTGATTTTGTTTTTGATGGTTACTTTGTAGCCATTTCGTCACGGTAAGCGGCTGTTTATCTGGAATAACTGGTTACTTGTTGCTGTGGAAATTCAGGAACTATTCATGTACTGGGCGGACCAAAGCGCCGCCGTTCTCTATCAAGAGAAAGATCTGTCGGCCGAGGATGTCCACCGGGCGCCGGGGAGCGGCAGCCGCCAGGCGCGACGGGACGACTGGCAGGTCAGCCGCGCCTTGCTGCACGAGGCCAGGCGATCGATGGCGCCAGGCGCCGTCCTGTCGCTGAGCCACAGCGGCGGCCATGCCGTTTGCGCCCAGGCGCCCGCTGGCTGGAGGCTGGGGGCTGACCTGGAGCGCATGCGCGCGCGCGACGTCCCGCGATTGGCGGCGTGGATCTGTTCGCCTGCCGAAGCCGCGGCGCTGGCGGCGCTGGAGGGCGCTGCGCAGTTGGCGCGCTTCTATCTGCTGTGGACCTTGAAAGAAGCCTTCATCAAGGCGGCCGGCCTGGATTTTCCGGCCGACATGGCGTCGGTCGGCCTGATGCCGGACGCGCGCGGCGGATGGCGCCTGAACGCGCCGGCAGGCGCGTGGCGGGCGTGCAGCTGGCGGGTGGGGGATGCGTGGATGGCGTCGATGGTCTGGCTGGCACCAAGTGATAACGCAATGTCACCGCAGTGGAGGACGGTAGCGGCGTGCCCGTTGCCGCCAGTGACGCTTATCGGTCATTGGCAGTCTGCCGGGGCATGATCGCGCCAGCGTAATTTGCCTGGCGCTTTTAAAGATGTATTATAAATGCATCTTTAAAAGCGAGCCCGCTCGCAACGCAAGGAGCCCCTGATGTTGAGCCCCCAAATCCGTGCGCTGGTCAAAGCCACGGCCCCCGTCCTCAAGACGCATGGCGTAGCGCTGACGCGCCATTTCTATGCGCGCATGTTCGAGCACAACCCCGAACTGAAGCACATCTTCAACCAGGCCCATCAAGCCGGCGGCCAGCAGCAGCACGCGCTGGCGGGCGCGGTCACGGCCTACGCCGAACACATCGACGATCCTTCCGTGCTGATGCCTGTTGTGACTCGCATCGTGCACAAGCACGTCAGCCTGGGTATCCGGCCCGAGCACTACGCCATCGTGGGCAAGCACTTGCTGGCCTCCATCCGCGAGGTGCTGGGCGAGGCCGCGACCGACGAGCTGGTCGACGCCTGGGGCGCCGCCTATGGCCAATTGGCGGATCTGCTGATCGGCGAAGAGGCGCGGTTGTATGCCGAATCGGCCGGAAAGCCGGGCGGCTGGACGGGCTGGCGCGCATTCCGCGTGGTCGGCAAGCAGGCCGAAAGCGCTGAAATCACGTCGTTCTACCTGGCGCCGTCCGATGGCGGCGCCGTGCCCGGGTACCAGCCGGGCCAATACGTGTCGGTGCGCGTCTACGTGCCCGAACTGGGGCTGATGCAGCCGCGCCAATACAGCTTGTCGGATGCGCCTGGGCAGGACCGCCTGCGCATCTCGGTCAAGCGCGAACCGGCCGGGGCGCAGACGCCGGCGGGCCGCGTGTCCAATGCCCTGCATGACCGCCTGGAAGAGGGCGGCGTGCTGGACGTGGCGCCGCCGCAGGGGGATTTCCATCTGAAGACGGACAGCGACGCGCCCGTCGTGTTGCTGAGCGGCGGCGTGGGGCTGACGCCGATGGTGTCGATCCTGAACCACCTGGTGCGCAACAACGATGCGCGCCAGATCCGCTTTGTGCACGGCTGCCGCAACCGATCGGTGCATGCCATGAAAGACCACGTCAACCGCATCGCCGCCGAACGGGACAACGTGCGCAAGTCGGTGTTCTATGAAGAGATCGGCCGCGACGACGAACCGGGGCGCGACTACGACCACGCCGGCCGCCTGGACTTGCGGGCCATCCGCGACGACGTCATCGTGCCCGGCGCGGACTACTACCTGTGTGGACCCGCGCCGTTCATGCTGGCGCAGCGCGAAGCCCTGCTGGCGATGGGCGTGGGGCCTGACCGTATCCATGCCGAAGCGTTCGGCACCGGCGGCGCGCCGGCCTGACGGGTGTATTCTGGCGGCCTGATCCGCCTGGGCCGCCAGGCACCCGTCCTCTCTCTTATGCAACTGACCCGATTCACCGACTTCGGCTTGCGCGTGCTGATGTATCTGACGCAATGCCGCGACCGGCCCGCCGCCGTCACCATCCCGGAGATCGCGGGGCGCTTCGACGTGTCCCGCCATCACCTGGTCAAGGTGGTGCACTTCATGGCGCAGCGGGAATGGGTCAGCACGGCGCGCGGCAAGGGCGGCGGCCTGAACCTGGCGCGGCCGGCCTCGGACTACCAGGTGGGCGACCTGATCCGCGAACTGGAACAGCAGGGGCCCTTGATCGATTGCCGCGAGCCGCCCTGTGCCCTGGACGGCTCCTGCCGCCTGTCGGGCGTGCTGGCGCAGACGCTCAACGCCTTCTACGACGCGCTCAACGGCTACACGCTGGCCGACCTGGTGCGCGATCCCACAGCCGCGGCGATCATCAAGCTGCATCGCGCCGCCTGAGGCGGGACATGACGTTTTGTTATGGATGCTGCCGGGTTTGGCATTTGCCGCCTGCGCGTCCAACACTCCAGAATGAGGCTGTTCCCCATTTCTTGCTTTGGGGCGCTCCCCCCGATGGGGCGGTAAACAGACTTCTTTCAGAGGGCAGGCATGCGCGTTTGCGTAATCGGTGCGGGCGTCGTTGGCGTGACGTCCGCCTATTTCCTGGCGCGCCAGGGTCACGATGTCGTGCTGGTGGACAGCCAGGCGCGCCCGGCGGAGGTGTCCAGCTACGCCAATGGCGGCCAGCTCAGCTATAGCTACGTGGCGCCGCTGGCCGGCCCGGGCGTGTTGCCCAGCGTGCCCGGCTGGCTGCTGCGCGAGGATTCCCCGTTGCGTTTCCGGCCCAGGCTGGATCCGCATCAATGGCGCTGGTGCCTGCAGTTCGCGCTGGCGTGCCGCGCGTCGGTCGCCCGCGCATCGACGGCCCAATTGCTGGGCCTGTCCTACCTGAGCCGCGACGTCATGCATACCTTGCTGGCGCAGGAAGACCTGGATTTCGGCCATTTGAAGAACGGCAAGCTGATTGCCTACCGCAGCGCGGCCTTGCTGGACAAGGCGCGCGCGCTGGTGACGTACCAGGCCGGGCACGGCGCGGACCAGCAGGTGCTGGACGCCGCCCAGACGCTGGCGATGGAACCCGCGCTGACCGCCATGGGCGACAAGCTGGCCGGCGCCATCTACACCCCCAGTGAAGAGGCGGGCGACTGCCGCCAGTTCACCGAAGCCTTGTTCGACCGCCTGCAGGCGCTGGGCAACGTGGAATGCGCCATGTCCAATCCCGTGTCCGGCTTGCAGCGCGAAGGCCGCCGCATCGTGGCCGTGAACACGCGGGACGGGGACATCGGCGCCGACGCCGTCGTGCTGGCCACCGGCGTGGGCACGCGCGCCTTGCTCAAGCCGCTGGGGCAGGATGTGCCCTTGTACCCGTTGAAGGGCTACAGCTTGAGCGTGCCGCTGTCGGCGGATGACGCCGTCGCGCCGCGCATCAGCGTGACGGACTATGAACGGCGCATCGTCTACGCCCGTGTGGGCGGCGTGCTGCGGATCGCGGCCATGGTCGATATCGGCAGCGCCAACGCCGATATCGAACCGTCCCGCGTGGATCTGCTGAAACGGCAGGTGCGCGAGGCTTTTCCGGGGCTGGACTTGCGCCAGGCCATCCCTTGGGCCGGCCTGCGTCCCGCCACGCCGACGGGCAAGCCGCTGATCGGGCGCAGCGCCGCTGCCGACAACCTGTGGCTGAACATCGGGCAGGGCGCGTTGGGCTTCACCCTCGCTTGCGGCAGCGCGGCCTTGCTGACCGCGCAGATGGCCGGTCTGGAGTTGCCGCTGGACCCGGCGCCGTTCCGGCCGTGATTGCCGCGGGGACCGGAATGGCCGGCTTGGCGGGACCGGTCGGAATGTCCATTTTGCGATAGCTGCTGCCTTTTCATCGGCAGACGGGCCCGTGCGCGCTCAATAGGATAGCGGTCACCCCGTGCCATCCGCCTTGGCGGCGCTGGTTCCGGGGGATCCGATCCCCTCCTGCGAGCGTATTTATCATGTCCTACCTGTTCCCCTTGTTCGCCATCCTGTTCTGGGCGGGCAATGTCATCGTGTCCAAGCTGGCGGCCAGCGCCATTTCGCCCACGGCGATCACGTTCTACCGCCTGGTGCTGGCGCTGTTCCTGATGAGCCTGTTCACGGCCCGCCCGGCCTGGCGCAACCGCAAGGCCATCCTGCGGCACTGGCCCAAGCTGGCGCTGTACGGTGCCTTGTCCTCGGCCGTGTTCCAGGCGCTGTCGTATCGCGCGGCCGAAACGACCACCGCCACCAACATGGCCATCCTGACGGCGCTGATCCCGTTGCTGAGCATGCTGCTCAGCGTCGTCATCCTGCGCGACCCCCTGACGCTGGGCATGGCCGCGGGCGGCGTGATGTCGTTCCTGGGGCTGCTGTACCTGGTGGGGCAGGGCGACATGCTCAGCGTGTTCCAGCACGGCATCCATGCGGGCGACGGCCTGATGCTGCTGGCCGCCTTGTCGTACGCGTTGTATGGCGTGCTGCTGCGCCACTGGAAAGTGCCGGTCCCCGCCTGGCAGTCCACCTTCGTGCAGTCGATGTTCGCGCTGCTCTACATGCTGCCGCTGTACCTGCGCGTGCCGGCCGCGCAGGCGGCGCTGGACGTCAACACCATTCCCCTGATCCTCTATGCCGGCATCTTTTCGTCGGTGCTGCTGTCGTACCTGTGGATCGAAGGCGTGCACCGGCTGGGCCCCAACCGATGCAGCATTTTCATCAATCTGCTGCCGCTGTTCACGGCGCTGGCGGCGTTCGTCATGCTGCGCGAGCAACTGCACGCCTACCACGTGCTGGGCGGCGCGGTGACGCTGGCGGGCGTGCTGCTGGCCCAGACGGTGCAGCGGCCCCTGGTGCGCCGGGCACCGGCCGGAACGCTTGCGGCCGCAGCCGCAGCCGGCAAACGCTAGCGCGCGGGTTCACGGGCGTTCAATACAGGCGCGCCCCGCTGCGCAATAGTGCGTCGCTTTAGCGGGAGCGCTCATGAGCCTTTTCCAAAGAACCACTATCGCGCTGGCGCGCAGCCCCATGATGGGCCGCGCGATGCGGGCGGTGGCCGCCCGGACGTCACTGGCGCGCCGGTTCGTCGGCGGCGCGGATGTGGATGCGGCCGTCCAGACCGCGTTGCGGCTGCGCGACGTGCACGGCATCCGGGCGTCGCTCTTTTATCTGGGCGAGTACGTGGCGGACCCGGCCGCGATCGAACACAACGTCTCCCGGGCCATCGCCGCCTGCGATGCGCTGGGCCAAGCGGGCCTGGACGCGCACGTGTCCGTGGACCCGACCGCCATCGGCTACATGGACAGCGACGCGCGGGGCGAGGCAAACGCCCGGCGCATCGGCGCGGCGGTGGCGCGGGCGGCGGGCGGCGGGCAAGACTGGGTGGTGCTGGACATGGAGGATTCCGGCATCCGCGACCGCACCTGCGGGCTGCATCGGCACATGCTGGAAGCGGGTTTGCCCGCTGGCCTGACCTTGCAGGCCAGGCGCCGGCGCACGCCGGAAGACCTGGCGTGGGCGATCCGGCAGCGGACCTCGCTGCGCCTGGTGAAGGGTGCGTTTCCGGAGCGCGAGCTGGACCACGCTGGCCGCGCGCGCATCGATCAGGCATATCTGGATGCGGCGTCCATCATGCTGTCGCATGAGGCGCGCCAGTCCGGCTTCCGTCCTGTCTTCGGCACGCACGACGACCGCCTGGCCGGCGCGATCATGACGCTGGCGCGCGAGCGCGGGTGGACGCCGGACGGTTTCGAATTCGAAATGCTCTATGGCGTGCGGCCGGATTGGCAACTGGCCCTGCGCGGCATGGGCTATAACGTCAGGGTCTATCTTCCGTTCGGCGGCGACTGGTGGCCCTATGCCATCCGCCGGGTGGGGGAGAATCCTCGCAACGCGTGGCTGCTGGCCCGTTCCCTGACGTCGGACGGGCGCTATTTCGGCTAGCCGCATCGGCCTGAATGCACCATGGCGGTTTCTCGACACATCTGGCACTGCAGCGCCGGCCTGCCCGGCGACGTGCTGATCGCGGATCTGCGCGCGTATCGCTATGCGCCGCATTTCCACGATGCCTGGTCCATCGGTGCGATCGAACACGGCTCGTGCGAATTCACCGTGCATGGCGAAGCCCATGCCGCGGGTGAAGGCGACCTGGTGGTGATCGCGCCCGGGCAGGTCCATACCGGCGGCACCTCGGCTGCGCCGTTGGCGTATCGCATGGCCTACATCGATGCCCCGTGGTTCGACGACCACGCGCGCACCTTGTTCGCCGGCGGGGCGCGCTTGCCGGGGCCCGTCATCGCGGCGCCCGGCCTTTGCGCCCAATGGCTGGCCGCGCTGGCGCCGGACCCGATGCCGGACGCGGCGCGATCCGAGCGCCTTTCCGCCGCGCTGTTCGGGCTGCTGGCCGCGCACGCCAACGCGTGCGATCCGGCGCCGGCCGGTACGCCCGACGTCTGCGCGTTGCTGCGCGAGCGCATGGCCGCCGATCCGTCGTGCGCGCCCGACCTGGAAGCGCTGGCGCAGGCGCAGGGCCGCCACCGCACCACGCTCGTCAAGCAGTTCGCCCGCCGTTATGGCCTGCCGCCGCAGGCCTGGCTGCGCAATTGGCGGGTGGCGCGCGCGCGGGTGCTGCTGCGCGACGGCCTGCCATTGGCGCAGGCCGCCCAGGCCGTGGGGTTCGCGGACCAGGCGCACCTGACCCGCGTCTTCAAGCAGGTCTACGGCAGCACGCCCGGCGTGCTTCAACGGGCCGGCGCATCCCACACGTTGTGAGCGCGCGGCGTCTCCATCCGGTAGTCGGAATATTTTCGCGTGAAGAAGGCGGCGCCGAGTTGCTCCGCCGCCAGCAGGGGCTGGCGCGGGTCCGCCGCGACTTCGCCGCGCCGATTGCCCGCGCCGTGCACATAGCCCACAAAGTCCGAATGGGTGTAGCGGGCGTATTCCTGCACCTGATGCACGATGCCCAGCGCCACGCCCGGGTAGGTCTCTTCGGAGGCGACCGTCAGGCCCAGCCGCTTGCCGGTCATCGCCGCCTTGACCCGTTCCGGCTCGGGGCCCGAGCCGGCGTAGTGGGTGAATGACCGGTCGAAGAACGCCTTCGCCTGCGCGGACATCCCGTACCAATAGACCGGCGTGCAGACGAGGAGGCCGTCGGCGGGCAGGAAATGTTCCAGGAACAGCTCGGCGTAGCGGTCGGCGGGCGCGGATCCGTGCCGCAGATCGGGCAGGAAACCCTGGATATAGTCGTCAAGGAACAACAGGGTGGTGGCCGTGCCCGCCGCGTCGGCGCCGCCTTGCGCGGCAGCGGCCAGGGCGGCGCTGTTGCCGTCGCGCCGGGGGCTGCCCACCAGGATGAGCAGTCGCTTTTTGTGATGATTTGAATTCATGTTGGTTCCTTGGGTGCGGCATGGCTTACTGCCGGTGTGAATGAAAAGAATGAATGAAACTTTAGGCAGCCCTGCGCCAGACGACAAATGACGATTCCTTGATTAAGATGAATTCATTTCATGCGTAGGGCGACGCTCCATGTTTGCTTCTCTTCCTGTCACGGCGCTACGCGCCTTCGAGGCGGCGGCCAGGCTGCGCAGCTTCAAATCGGCAGCGGCCGAGCTTGCCGTGACGCCCACTGCGGTGTCGCATCAGATCAAGGCGTTGGAACGGCAGGCGGGGTGTGCGCTGTTCGACCGTGTGCCGCGCGGCGTGCGGCTGACCGATGCCGGCGCGCGCCTGTTCGTCAGCGTGCATGGCGCCTTGCTGGATATCGCCCAGACCCTGGATGCCCTGCGGCCCGCGCCGGCGTCGGGCGCGCTGACCGTGTCCACCACGCATTCGTTCGCGGCGCTGTGGCTGGTGCCCCGGCTGGGGCGCTTCTACGATGCCTATCCGCAATACCAGTTGCGCTTGAATGCCGGCGCGGACCCTGTGGACTTGCTGCAGGACGCCAGCGTGGACGTGGCGATCCGGTACAGCCCGCACGCCTATCCGGCCCTGCATGCTGCATGCCGCTTGCCGGAATGGTTCGGCGTGTACGGCGCGCCCTCGATGGTCGCGCAGGCGGACAGGCGCGCGCCGGCGCTGGTGACGGTGCGCTGGCGTGATTCCCAGCTGTATGACCAAGGCTGGCAGGCCTGGTGCGAGGCGGCGCGCTTGCCGGCGTGGCGCAAGCCGGCCGCGGTGCATGCCTACACCGAAGAGCACTATGCCCTGCAGGCGGCCATCGCCGGGCAGGGCCTGGTCCTGGCCAGTTCCGTCATGGTGTCGGACAGCGTGGGGGCGGGAACGCTGGCGGCGTACCGGCCCGAAGTGCGCGTGGCCGGGTCAGCCTACACCGCGTTGTGCGCGCCGGGCCGCGAACGCCATCCGCCCGTCAAGGCGTTCCTGGACTGGCTGAGCCGCGAGTTCCAGACATAGCGCGGCCTGCGGCCGCAACCGTCTTGGCTTCAAGCGTCTTGGCCCCAACCGCCTTGGGCGCCGGCGCGGGTTTGGGTAACAGCGGCAATGCCGCCAGCATGCACAGCCCGGCGATCACCCAGGTGAACGGCCACGAGCTTGCCGCGACCACGTGCGGGATCGCCAGTGGCGTCAGGAACAAGCCAAGGTAGACGCAGCTGTTGGCCATGCCCAGCGCCGTGCCCGCGCGGGGCGCGCCGGCCAACGTCGCCAGCTCGGTGTACGCCACGCCATGCCACGCAGAGGCGCAGATGCCCGCCGCCGCCAGCAGGCTTGCTGCGGCCAGCACCGCGCCCGGGCGGGCCGGCGCGCCGTCGACCGCCCAGGCCACCGCGCCCAGCGCCGCGAACAGCAGGCTGCTCAACCCGACGCAGCGGCGCAGGAATGCGCGCCGGTCGCCGTGGCGGTCCGTCCAACGTCCGGCGGCGATTCTTGCCGCCATGGCGCCCAATTGCACCGCCACCATGACGCCCGTCAGCGTGCCGATGCCGGCCTGGCTGAAGTCGTGCAGGAACACGGTGGCGAACGTCAGCACCGCGAATTGCGGGCAGCACATGATGGCGATGGCGACGGCGGCCCGCCAGACGCGGCCGTCCCGCAGCGGCGAGGCGGCCGGTCGGGCCGGGGTTTCCGTTGAGGCGGAGGCAGCCCGGTCGCGCGCGGGTTCCCGTAGCCAGACCACGGCAAGCGCGGCGGCCAGACCGCACATCAGGCTAAGCGCGCCGTACACCGCGTCAAAGCCCGCGTGCGCCGCCAGCCACGGCAGCAGCAGGGCCCCCAGACCGCCGCCTAACGGTACGGCGGTTTGCCGGATGCTCATCGCCAGGCCGCGTTCGCCTTCGTCGAACCAGGCCATCACCGCGCGTCCGCTGGCGCCGTTGACGCTGCCGCCCAGCATGCCGACCAGCACCAGGCCCAACGCCAGCAACGCCAGGCTGGGCGCCCCGGCGGCGTCCGGCGAGGCGAAGCCGCTCATCCAGGCCAGCGCCGCTGATGTCGCGCCCAGCCCGGTGAGCAGCACGGGACGGTCGCCCCAGCGGTCGGTCAGCAAGCCCCAAGGCAATTCGAACAGCGCCACGCCCAGCCCCATCAGCCCCAGCGCCAGGCCCAACTGGTCGTTGTCCAGGCGGTAGCCCGAGCGCATGAACACCGCGGTCGTGGGCAGTCCGGCCGCGGCGGCGGAGAAGGCGGCGTTGGCGGCGACACCCACCGCCAGCACCTTCCAGCGATGGGCGGGCCGTTGCGCGTCGGCCAGGGAAGCGGAAAGAACAGGCAGGGTCATGCAAGGCTCCGGATCGCATTGAAGAAAAGGACCCGGTCAGTCTGCGCGTCTGCTAATCTTCTGAAAATCAGGAAATATTGGTTAGATAGTTTAAAAATTCAGGACTATTCATGCGGCCGGCCACGTTCGACCTTGATGTGTTGCGCAGCTTCGTCGCGGGCGTCGACCTGGGCAGTTTCGGGCGCGCCGCGGATCGGCTGGGGCGGTCCACGTCGGCCGTCAGCGCCCAGCTGAAAAAGCTGGAGGAACAGGCGGGCGTGCCGCTGCTGCGCAAGGAAGGCCGCGGCCTGGCGCTGACCGAGGCGGGCGAAACGATGCTGGCCTACGCCCGCCGGCTGCTGGCGCTGAACGATCAGGCTTCGCGCGCCGTGCGCGGCGCGGAACTGCAGGGCCGGGTCCGCCTGGGCCTGCAGGAAGACTTCGGCGAAATGCTGCTGCCCCAGGTGCTGGGCCAATTCGCCCGGGCGCATCCCAAGGTCAGGATCGAAGCGCGCGTCGCGCGCAATGCCGATCTGCTGGAACGCGTCGCATTGGGGCAGCTGGACCTGGCGTTGGCCTGGGACCACGATGCGCGCATGCCGCACGGCCAGCGGCTGCTGGAGCTTCCAATGTGCTGGATCGGCCCGGCAACGCCCGCAGCGTCTGTTTTCCATGACGACGGCGAAGTGCCGCTTGTCGCGTTCGAAGCGCCGTGCCTGTTCCGGGACGGCGCGACCCAGGCGCTGGACCGCGCGAACCTGCCGTGGCTGGCCGCTTTCACCAGCCCCAGCCTGGCGGGCTTGTGGGCAGCGGTCACCGCCGGGTTGGGGCTGGCGGTGCGCACGCCGTTGGGCCTGCCCGCTACGGTCCGCGCCCTGGCGCCGGGTGAGCAAGGTTTGCCGGCGTTGCCGATGATCGCGCTGTCGCTGTACCAGGCCCAGGCGCAGCCCGACCCCGTTGCCGCCGCGTTGGGCGATATCGTGCGGCAATGCATTCATGACAGCGCCCCGCGCGCCTTGGCCGGAGACAACCGCCGTGAATCGATTCCATGAAATGACCGTGTTCCTGGCCGTGGCCGAGGCCCGCGGCTTTGCGGCCGCCGCCCGGCGGCTAGACATGTCCGCGCCCTCGGTGACGCGCAGCGTCGCGGCGCTGGAACGGCGCCTGGGCACCTTGCTGCTGGTGCGCACCACGCGCAGCTTGCGCCTGACCGAAGCGGGCGAGCGTTACGCCGCCGATTGCCGCCGCATCCTGGACGACGTGGAGCAGGCCGACGATGCCGCCGCCGGCGCGATGGGGGCGCCGCGCGGCGCGCTCAGCATCACGGCGCCCGCGTTCTTCGGCGAGCTGCACGTGATGCCGGCCGTGCTGGGCTATCTGCGGCTGCACCGCGATGTGTCGGTGCGCACCTTGCTGGTGGACCGCGTCGTGAACCTGCTGGACGAAGGCGTGGACGTGGCCGTGCGCATCGGCGCCTTGCCGGATTCGACCCTGACCGCCGTGCCGGTGGGGCACGTGCGCCGCGTCGTGTGCGCGTCGCCGGATTTCCTGCGCGAACATGGCGCGCCCACGGACCTGGACGCGTTGGCGCGCTTTTGCACGATCACCGCGGCCATGGAGGGGCGCGGCGCGCAATGGCGCTTCCAGCAGGACGGCCAGCCCAGGCGGCTGAACGTGGATTCGCAGTTGACGGTCACGTCGTTCCAGGCCGCGGTGCTGGCGGCCTGCGAGGGGTGGGGGCTGACGCAAGTGGTGTCCTACCAGGTGGCCCGGCATCTGGCCAGCGGCGCCCTGCAGGTCGTGCTGCGCGAATTCGAACTGCCCCCGATGCCGGTGCACGTGGTGTATCCCGAGGGGCGGAAGAGTTCGGCCAAGGTGCGCAGTTTCGTCGACTTCTGCGTGCAGGCCCTGCGCCGCGACCTGGCCGCGCTGCCGGCCTGACCCGGCGTTTCTTTCACTGCGCGCAAGAGTGTCTTGCGGCGGCTGGCTGTTCCCCTCCGGCGCCTGCGGGGCCAAGATGGAGCCACGATTCATCCTCTTGAGAACCCGCATGGCTACCGCCCCGTTGACCTTCTATAGCTTCCCCTTGTCCGGTCACGCGCACCGCGTCGCGCTGATGCTGTCCTTGCTGGACGTGCCGCACCGCCGCGTCGACGTGGACTTGCGCCAGAAGGAACAGAAGCGTCCTGAATTCCTGTCGATGAACGCATTCGGCCAAGTGCCGGTGATCGACGATAACGGCGTCGTGATCGCGGATTCCAACGCCATCCTGGTCTATCTGGCCCGCCGCCATGGCGGCGGGGCCTGGCTGCCCGAGGATGCCGCCGGCGCGGCCCAGGTGCAGCGCTGGTTGTCGGTGGCCGCGGGCCCCTTGGCTGGCGGCCCGGCGGCGGCCCGGCTGGTGACGGTGTTCGGCGCACCGTTCGACGTGGAGGCCACCCTGGCGCGCGCGCATGCCTTGCTGTCCATCATGGACGGCGAACTTCTGCAACGGGACTTCCTGGCGGGCGACACGCCGACGATCGCGGACGTGGCCTGCTATGCCTATGTGGCCCATGCGCCCGAGGGCAACGTGTCGCTGGCGGACTATCCGCGGGTGCGCGCCTGGCTGGCCCGCATCGAAGCGTTGCCGCGCTTCGTGCCGATGGACAGCACGGCCGCGGGCCTGTTGGCTGCCTGAACGTCGGCGCCCGGCCGGCAAGGAACCCGCCATGAACCCATTATCCGACCCTGTCCTGGACGCGCCGCCGTGGCACGCGGGCGAACGGCTGCTGCAAGCCCGCGCGGGCGTGGCCGATCGCATGGCGCAGATCGGCCCCAAGATCGTGCGCGACCAGATGCCCGACCAGCACCGCGAATTCTTCGCGCAGCTGCCTTTCCTGGTGATGGGCACGGTGGACGGGCAGGGCGACCCGTGGGCCGGCGTGCTGGAAGGGCTGCCGGGATTCGCGGTGTCGCCTGACCCGCGGATCTTGCGCGTGGCGGCGGTGCCGGACGCCGACGATCCGCTGCTTGCCGGCCTGGGCCCGGACCGGGCCGTCGGCTTGCTGGGGATCGAACTGCACACCCGGCGCCGCAACCGCATGAACGGCCGGGTCGCGGCCTGGGACGGCAAGCGCTTCGATGTCGCCGTTGCGCAGTCGTTCGGCAATTGCCCGCAGTACATCCAGTCGCGCGATTTCCATTTTTCGCGCGCGCCGTCGTTGCGCTTTCCTGGCACGCCACGTGAACGCGACGGGCTGGACGACGCGGCGCGCGCATTGATCGCGGCGTCGGACACGTTTTTCGTGGCGAGCTATGTCGACGCCGAAGCGCGCGGGGGCCGCGCCGTGGACGTGTCGCATCGCGGCGGCAAACCCGGCTTCGTGCGGGTGGACGGCAACGTGCTGACCATCCCCGATTTCTCGGGCAACCGCTTCTTCAATACGCTGGGCAACCTGGCGGCCAATCCGCGCGCGGGCCTCGTCTTCATCGACTTCGCGCGCGGCGACATCCTGCAGGTGACGGGCCGGGCCGAAGTGATCCTGGACAGCCCCGAGATCGCCGCCTTCGCCGGCGCAGAGCGCCTGTGGCGCGTGGACGTGCGCCGCGCGGTATGGCGGCCGGGCGCGTTGGCGCTGCGCTGGACGTTCGACGCGTATTCGCCGACGGCGCTGGCCACGGGGCAGTGGCCCACGTCTTGAGCCGGTTTTGCCGGGCAGGCGGCCCGGCCCTAGGCGCTCGGCGTGGTCTTTTGGACCACGGTGTCTTCCGGATCCAGCAGCCGCCCGTCTTGCGCGCGGATCTCCAGCCGGCGCACCGTTTGGCCGCGCTTGCGGTCGATCAGCGTGGAGTGCGCTTCGGCGGGGGCGTAGTAGTGGTCTTCGCCCCATTGGCGCAAGCCCACGATGACCGGAAACAGGGCGCGGCCCTTTTCCGTCAACACGTATTCCTGGTAGGCGCTGCCGTCCGATGCCGGCGCGGCGGTAAGAATGCCGTGGGCGACCAGCGTGCGCAGCCGGTCGCTGAGGATGTTCTTGGCGACGCCCAGACTCTTTTGGAATTCGCCGAAGCGCCGCAAGCCGTCGAACGCGTCGCGCACGATCAACAGCGACCACCAGTCGCCGATCGCGTCTAACGAGCGCGCCACCGGACAGGCGGCGCCTTCAAGGCTGGTGCGTTTGACCATGTCGGGCCCTTTCAGCAAGAGGATGGCGGTGACGGCGGATCGAACTTTATGGTTGCATTATAAAACCTTAAGATCTAGCATTCTGGTTTCGTAATAAAACCATATTGGAAATCAGATGCCCACCCGATCCGACGCCTCCGAACCCGATGCCGGCGCGCCGATGCCGACATGGCTGGTGATGCTGCTGGCGGTGGCCTGCGCGCTGAGCGTGGCCAACGTGTATTACGCGCAGCCCTTGCTGGACGCCATCGGTCGCGAGTTCATGCTGGACGACAGCGCGGTAGGCATCGTCGTCAGCGCCACTCAGCTGGGATGCGCGCTGGCCTTGCTGTTTGTCGTTCCGCTGGGGGACCTGTTGGACCGGCGCCGGCTGATGATCGGGCAACTGGGGTTGCTGGTGCTGGCGCTGGGCGCCGTGGCGCTGGCGGGCAGCACGCCGTGGCTGTTGGCGGGCATGGTAGCGCTGGGCTTGTTGGGCACCGCGATGACGCAGGGCTTGCTGGCATTGTCCGCCGCACTGGCGGCGCCGGCGGAGCGTGGCAGGGTCGTGGGCGCGGCGCAGGGCGGGGTGGTGATCGGGCTGCTGCTGGCGCGGACGGTGGCGGGCCTGGTCGCGGACGCGTGGGGATGGCGGGCGGTGTATCTCGTGTCGGCGGCGCTGGCGGCCCTGCTGGCCTGGGTGCTGATGCGCCGCCTGCCGCAACGGCGCTTGCCCGTCGCCGACCTGTCGTACTGGGCGCTGTTGCGGTCTCTGTATGCGCTGCTGGCCACGGAACCCGTGCTGCGTGTGCGCGGCATGATCGCGCTGCTGATGTTCGCCGCGATCAGTGCGTTCTGGACGGCGCTGGTGTTGCCGCTGGCCGCGCCGCCGTATTCCCTGTCTCACACGGCGATCGGCGCGTTCGGGCTGGTGGGCGTGCTGGGCGTGCTGATGGCGGCGCGTGCCGGCCGGTGGGCGGACCGCGGCCTGGGCCAGCGCACCACCGCGGCGGGCTTGCTGCTGCTGTGCCTGGCGTGGGCGCCCATCGCCCTGCTGGACCAAAGCCTGTGGGCGCTGGCGCTGGGCGTATTGATCCTGGACGTGGCGCTGCAAGCGTTGCACGTGACCAACCAGACGATGATCTTCAGCATCAGCGCAGAGGCGCACAGCCGGCTGGTGGGGGCTTACATGATGTTCTACGCGGTGGGCAGCGGGCTGGGGGCCATCGCGTCGACGGCGGTCTATGCGCGGGCCGGGTGGGGCGGTGTGTGCGTGCTGGGCGCCGGCATCAGTGTGGCCGCGCTGCTGTTCTGGGCGGCGACGCTGCCGCGCAAGGCGGCGGCAGCGGCACTGCGGTGCTGAGGCGGGCGCGCAGGCGGCGTCCGCATTGCGGTCAGTGGTGTTCCAGCGTGTGCGCGATGGCGGCCACTTGCGCGGCGAACGCAGCCTCGCCCCGGTCGCGCGGGCGCGGCAGGGCGATGTCGTAGCTGCCCACGACGTTGGCGGGATGCCCGCCCAGCACGACGACCTTGTCGGCCAGGAACACCGCTTCTTCGATATCGTGCGTGACGAACAGCACGGCGGCGCCGGACCCCTGCCAGACGCGGATCAGTTCCTGCTGCAGATTGCGCCGGGTGATGGCGTCGACGGCGCTGAACGGTTCGTCCATCAACAGCAGGTCGGGCTTGACCGCAAGCGCACGCGCGATGCCCACGCGTTGCGCCTGGCCGCCCGACAACTGGTGCGGCCAGCGCCGGCCGTAGTCGCCCATGCCGGTGAGCCGCAGCGCGGCATCGATGCGCTGCGTCTTTTCCTCGCGGTCCAGCCCCAGGCCTTCCAGGCCGTAGCCGATATTGCCGCCGACCGTGCGCCAGGGCATCAGGCGGCTGTCCTGGAACACGACGGCGCGCGTGCGGCGTCCCGGTCGCGGCTGCGCGTGGAAGCGGACCGCGCCGGCCGAGGGCTCGGCCAGGCCTGCGGCGGCGCGCAGCAAGGTGGACTTGCCCACGCCGGAGCCGCCGACCACCGCGACGAAGCTGCCCGCTTCGATGTGCAGGGAAAGGCCCTGGATGACGGGGGCGGCGGCGCCCGGGTGCTGATAGGCCAGCTGCGAGAATTCGATCACGGACGCCATTGCAGCACCTTCCCTTCGACGGCGGAGAACGCCAGGTCGCAGATCGTGTAGACCAGCGAAATGATCAGCATGTAGACGACCACGGCATCGTAGGCGCCCACGCCGGCGGCGGCGTTCATCTCTTGGCCCATGCCGGGCACGCCCAGCAGTTCGGCGGCGATCAGCGTCATCCACGCCTGGCCGATGCCGGTGCGCACGCCCGACAAGGCGCCGGGGGCGATGGCCGGCAGCGTCACCGAGAACGCGCGCGCCAGATAGCCGCCATGGCCGAACGCGCGGGCCAGTTCGTAATAGCGCGGGTCCACATTGCGCACGGCACTGTAGGTGGCGAAATAGTTCACCCAGAACACGCCGATCGCGATAACGAAAGCCGCGCCCGCGTGGCTGACCTTGAACCAGGCGATGGCGAACACCACCCACGCCAGGGGCGGGATCGGGCGCAGGATGCGGGCCAGATACGCTTGCGTCAGGTCGAAGCGCGGCAGCGTGGCCGCGGCCAGGCCCACGCTGAAACCCAGCGCCGTGCCCAGCGCCAGCCCCCAGAAATAATGGATCAGGCTGGAGCCGATGGCGGGCAGCAAGCGGCCCGATCCCCATTCCTGGGCCAGCGTCGCGGGCAGCGCGAACGGGTCGGGCAAGGTGCCGCGCGGCGCCCATTCCCAGATCAGCGCGGCCTTCCAGATGCCGATGAAGAGGATCAGCCCCGCGATGCCGTAGGCGGCCCGATGCGCGGCCGCCCGCCAGGGCGGCGGACCGTTGCGTCCGGCGGCTGGCGCGGCGGGCGCCGGGGCGGCGTGGCCGATTGCCTGGTTCATCGTTGGGCGGCCTTGTCGTAGTAGCGGGTGTCGAACAGCTGTTTCACGTCGACGGGCGGCGCTTCGACCGTGCCGAGCGTGGCCTGAAACGTCTGCAGTTCGGCCGTGGCGTCGATGATGGCGTGCGGGTCCGCCACGAACTGGTCGTGTGAGCTTCGGATGGCTTTCTCCACCAGGCCGCGGTCCAGCCGGCCGCCGCCCACGTACTTCTGCACGTAGCCCGCGGCCTTGGCGGGATCGTTCTTCAACAGGGCGGTGGCGGACAGGTGCGCGTCCACCAGTTGCTGCACGGTGCCGGGTTGTTCGGCGATCAGCTTTTCACGCACCAGCAGCACGGCGCCGGGCTGCTTCGGAAACAGCTGCGACCCGCGCGCGACCACGCGGGATTCCGGCGCGCGCGTCAGCACGGTGGTGACAGTGGGCTCCAGGATCGCCGCGCCGTCGATGGCGCCGGTCAGCAGCGATTGCTGGATCTGGGCTTCGCCCTGGTAGATCAGTTCGACGCTGGCCGGGTCGGCCTTGATCTGGTTGCGCAGCCAATACTGCAGCGCGGCTTCGGGCACGGCGCCCTTCGGGTAGCTTGCCAGCACGGGCTTGCGGCCGTGGTCCTTGGCGAAGCGGGCGAACGCCGTGGCCGGGTCGCCGGAGGCGAAGTAGGGCGCCAGGGGGCCCAACGCCACCACATTGACCTGTTCGACGATGTTCGAAGCCACGACCTTGATGTCCGCGCCCTTGGCGCGCGCGACCAGCGCGGGGCCGATGCCGACATAGGCGGCGTCCAACTGGCCGGCGATCAGCGCCTGGGTCAAGGCCGGGCCGCTTTGGAACTGCACCAGCTTCGGCGCCGGCGCACCCTTGGCCTGCAGGGTGCCTTCTTCCAGACCGATGAATAGCTGCGCATCGGGCAGGATGGGCAGGTAGCCGATTTCCAGCGCGGGCGGCGCGGCCTGGGCGGATGCGGCGGCGGAAATCAGGGTGACAGCCAGAAGCGTGCGGAACATGGGGAATCCTGTGAATCGCGCCTTGATGCGGCTGGCGCCTTGCCTACGGGCAAAGGGTTTCCGGTGTCCGTTTAATGATTTTAAATATGTTTATTCTGGTTCTTTATTCTTTTTAGTTATATGTTTAATGGGGCCGCAGGAACGGCGAAAACACCATGCGCCAATGAAAAAGACCGCGAAATCGCGGTCTTCCGGTCAGACACCGGCAGGGCCGGCTACGGCTGGATGTCGTAGTCCTTGGAGCCCAGCACCACGGCCGCCAGCCCCGGCGCCTGCGTCAATTTGTGCAGCGCGTAGGTCTGGACCGTGGCGATCTTGGCCTGGTGGAAAGCCGGGTCGTCGGCCTGATGGTCCAGCGACGCCAGCAGCGCGCGCGCCATCTGCCAGCCGGCCAGCGTGGTGCCCGCCAGCAGCAGGTAGGGCACCGCCGATCCGAACACGGCGTTCGGCGCGCCCGCGGCATTGGCCAGCACGAAGTCCACCACGTTCGCCAACGCCAGGCGGGCCTGGCGCAGCGGCTTGAGCACCAGGCCGGCGGCGGGTTCGCTGCGCGATTCCAGCTCCGCTTCCGTCTGGCGGATGGCTTCCAGCAGCGCCTGGGCGACGGCGCCGCCGTCGCGCAGGGTCTTGCGGCCGATCAGGTCATTGGCCTGGATGGCGGTCGTGCCTTCGTAGATGGTCAGGATGCGGGCGTCGCGGTAGTACTGGGCGGCGCCGGTTTCCTCGATGAAGCCCATGCCGCCATGCACCTGCACGCCCAGGCTGGCTACATCGATGGACATCTCGGTGCACCAGCCCTTGACGATGGGCACCAGGAATTCCTGGACGGCCAGATGGCGGCGGCGGGCCTCGGGGTCGGGGTTGGCGTGCGCCTGGTCGGCATGGCCGGCCGTGACATACGCCAGCGCGCGGCCGGCCTCGGTCAGCGCGCGCATCGTGCCCAGCATGCGGCGCACGTCGGGGTGCTGGATGATGGCCACGGCCTCGCGCGAGGACCCGTCCACCGGGCGGCTCTGCACGCGCTCGGCGGCGTAGGCCAGCGCGTGCTGGTAGGCGCGGTCGGCGATGGCGATGCCCTGCACGCCCACGGCATAGCGGGCGGCGTTCATCATGATGAACATGGCGTCCAGCCCGCGGTTTTCCTGGCCGACCAGGTAACCCAGCGCGCCGCCTTCGTCGCCGAACTGCAAGGTGGCGGTGGGGCTGGCCTTGATGCCCAGCTTGTGTTCGATGGACACGCAGGCGACGTCGTTGCGCGCGCCCAGCGAGCCGTCTTCGTTCACCAGGAACTTGGGCACCAGGAAGAGCGAAATGCCCTTGACGCCTTCGGGGGCGTCGGGCAACCGGGCCAGCACCAGGTGCAGGATGTTCTCGGTCAGGTCGTGGTCGCCGTAGGTGATGAAGATCTTGGTGCCCGACAGGCGGTAGGTGCCGTCGCCCACCGGCTGCGCGCGCGTGCGGATCATCGCCAGGTCGGAACCCGCCTGCGGCTCGGTCAGGTTCATCGTGCCGGTCCATTGGCCCGAGATCATGGGGCCGATGAAGCGCTCTTTCAGTTCAGGCGAACCGGCCGTCAGCAGTGCTTCGATGGCGCCGTTGGTCAGCAGCGGGCACAGCGCGAACGACAGGTTGGCGGCGTTCAGCATTTCAGAGCAGGGCGAACCGATCAGGCCGGGCAGGCCCTGGCCGCCATATTCGACGGGATGCGACATGCCCTGCCAGCCGGCTTCCGTGTATTGGCGGAAGGCTTGCTTGAAGCCGGGCGCGGTGGTGACGGCGCCGTCGCGCCAGGCGCTGGGTTCGCGGTCGGCCGGGTGGTTCAGCGGGGCCAGCACGTCGGCAGCGAAGTGGGCGGATTCTTCCAGCACCGCCTGGGCGGTGTCGGGCGTGGCCTCCTCGAAACCGGGCAGGGCGGCCACTTGCGGCAGTCCGGCCAGATGGTTCAACACGAACAGCATGTCTTTCACGGGGGCTTGGTACGTCATGGCGTCGGAGCTCCTGGATGCGGGGTTGGGCGGGGCCGGCGTTCAGCGGGCCTGATCGGGTTTGGAGTCGGGACTGGAGTCGGAATTAGGAGCGGAATCGGGGCTGGCCACGTCGATGGCGCGGGTCGCGCCCACCGCCGCGCGCAATTCGAACTTCTGGATCTTGCCGGTGGAGGTCTTGGGCAGTTCGCCGAAGCGCACGGCGCGGGGCACCTTGAAGCCCGGCAGCAGCAGCTTGCAGTGCGCGATGATCTCGTCGGCGGTGGCGGTGCAGCCGGGCTTGAGTTCGACGAAGGCGCAGGGCGTTTCCCCCCACTTGGGATCGGGCATGGCCACCACCGCCACGGCCGCGACGGCGGGGTGGCGGTACAGCGCGTCTTCGACCTCGATGCTGGAGATGTTCTCGCCGCCCGAAATGATGATGTCTTTGCTGCGGTCTTTGATGCGGACGTACCCGTCGGCGGTCATCACGCCCAGGTCTCCAGTATGGAACCAGCCGCCCGCGAAGGCGTCTTCGGTGGCGCGCTCGTTCTTCAGGTAGCCCTTCATGCAGATGTTGCCGCGGAACATGATCTCGCCCACGGTCTGCTCGTCGGCGGGCACTTCCTCCATCGTGTCGGGGTCGCGCACCGAAATGCCTGCCTGCAAGTGGTAGCGCACGCCCTGGCGGGCCGTCAGCAGCGCGCGGTGCTCGTCGTCCAGCGCGTCCCAGGATTCCTGGCGCGCGCAGACGGCGGCCGGGCCGTAGACTTCCGTCAGCCCGTACACGTGGGTGAGCTCGAAGCCGATGTCGCGCATCTTCGCGATGACGGCCGGCGCGGGCGCGGCGCCCGCCACCATGGTGCGCACCGTGTGCGTGATGCCGGCGCGCATTTCGGCCGGCGCATTGGCCAGCGCGCTTTGCACGATGGGCGCGCCGCAATAGTGGGTGACGCCTTCGCTGCGGATCAGGTCGAATACGGTTTTGGGATCGAACTTGCGCAGGCACACGTTCACGCCGGCGCGCGCGGCGACGGTCCACGGGAAGCACCAGCCGTTGCAGTGGAACATCGGCAGGGTCCACAGGTAGACCGCGTGCTTGGGCATGTCCCATTCCAGGATGTTGCTGACCGCGTTCAGGTAGGCGCCCCGGTAGTGGTAGACCACGCCCTTGGGGTCGCCGGTGGTGCCCGACGTGTAGTTCAGCGCGATGGCGTCCCATTCGTCGGCGGGCGGCTTCCAGTCGTAGCGGGCGGGGGCGTCTGCCAGGAAGGCTTCGTAGTCGGTGGCGCCCGGCAGCGTGGCGGGCGTGCTGTCCAGGTCGTGCACGGAGACGATCTTCAGGTGCGGGAATTCGGCGCGCGCGCGCTGGGCGACGTCGCCGTATTCGGTATCGACGATCAGCGCGCGGGCTTCCCCGTGGCCCAGCATGAACAGCACGCTGGGCGTGTCCAGCCGGGTGTTCAGGGTGTTGAGCACGGCGCCCAGCATCGGCACGCCGAAATGCGCTTCGACCATGGCCGGGATGTTGGGCAGCATCACCGCGACGGTGTCGCCGCGCCGGATGCCCGCCTGAGTCAGCGCGTTCGCCAGCCGCTGGGCGCGTTCATACGTCTGCGCCCAGGTGCGGCGCACCTTGCCGTGCACCACGGCCAATCGGTGGCCGTAGACCTCCGCCGCCCGGGCGATGAAATCCACGGGGGTCAAGGCTTCGTAGTTGGCGTCGCGGCGCGCCAGGGCGTGATCGAACATGCTGCTGCTCATGCGTTGTCTCCGGGCGGGACGCCGGGCGCCCCTTGTCTATTTTCGGGAACCTTGATTCCCGTCGCTTGCGTGAGCTTAGGGCGCGCCGGAAAATACTGTCTGTCGCCTGCATGACAGACCGCCGGCCGACCCTGCAAACTCCAGTTTTACACGGTTCTGCCCATGTCCGACGTTTCAAACATTGTTTCCGCCACGGAACTGTCCCGGCTCTTCGGGGCGTGCGCCTGGTTCGGCGCGCTGGACGCCCGGCACCAGGATCTGGTGCTGGCGACGGCGCGCGCCGAACACGTGGCCAGCGGCGCGTGGATCGCGCGGCGCAATGCGCCCTCGGACTACTGGCTGGGCGTGCACGCCGGCCTGTTGAAGCTGGCGATCTACAACGAGTCGGGACGCAGTTGCACGTTCTCGGGCGTGCCGCCGGGCGGCTGGTTCGGCGAAGGCAGCGTCATCAAGCGCGAACTGCGCAAATACGATGTTGTGGCGATCCAGCCGTCGCTGGTGATGCTGGTGCCGGCGGCGACGTTCCACGCGCTGCTGTCTGCCAGTCTGCCGTTTTCGCACTTTGTCATTGGCCAGTTGAATGACCGGATGGGCGAATTCATCGCGTCCATCCAGAACCACCGTTTGCTGGATGCGGATGCGCGCGTGGCGCAGTCGCTGGCGCAGCTGTTCAACCCGCAGCTGTATCCGTCCACCGATCTGACGCTGGCGATTTCGCAGGAAGAACTGGGCTATCTGACCGGGCTGTCGCGCCAGCGGGTCAACCAGGCGTTGCAGGCGCTGGCCGACCTGGGGATCCTTGCGCTGGCGTACAACCAGATCAAAGTGCTTAGCCTGGACCGCCTGAGGCAGTACGGGCTGGACCAGATCTAGGCCGCCTGGCGGGGCGCCAGGGCGCGGGTCAAGGCGGCGCGCGCCAGGATGCGCGTGGAATCCAGCGTGGGCAGCATGGAATTGCCGTCGTTCAGCACCAGCGGAAGCTCGGTGCAACCCAGCACCACGGCGTCGCACCCGGCGTCCCGCAGCGTTTCGATGATGCGGGCCAGCCGCGCCACCGATTCGGGTTTGAACACGCCGTAGACCAGTTCGTCCATGATGATGCGGGCAAGCGCGGTCCGGTCTTCCTGGCTGGGGCGCACGGCCTGCAGCCCTTCTGCGCCCAGCTTGTCGGGGTAGACCTCGCTGTCGACCAGCCAGCGCGTGCCCAGGATGCCGATGCGCCGGTAGCCGCGCGCCGCGGCCTCGGCGGCGACTTCTTCCCCGATGTGCAGCCAGGGCAGCGGCGATTGCGGCAGCACATGCGCCAACGCCTGGTGGATGGTGTTGTCCGGGCAGATCAGGAAGTCCGCCCCCGCGCGGGCCAGCTTGTCCGCCGACGACCGCATCAGCGCACCCACGCCCGGCAGATCGCCCTGGTCCAGGCAGGCCACGTAGTCCGCCAGCGAATGCGTGTGCAGCGAGATTTCCGGGTGCGCGTGCGGCCCCATGCGCTGCGCGCCTTCGGCGCATAGCGTGCGATAGCACAGCGCCGCGCCCTCGGCCGAACAGGCGACGATGCCGATGTGCTGCGGCGTGGCGGTCATTCGGAAGGCTCCTTGTTCAAGGCGCGCACGTGGCGGGCGATGTGGCGGAAACGCTCGGCCATCGCCGCCTGTTGCGCGGCGGGTAGTTGCGACAGGAAGAGCTCGTCGATGGCGGGCCCGTACACCTTCCACATCTGGAGCCGCAGGGCGCGGCCCTTGGGCGTCAGCCGGGCATAGGTGGCGCGGCGATCTTCGTCCGACCGGAACCGTTCCACCAGGCCCGCGGCTTCGATGCGGTCCATCAGGCGCGTGAGGTTATAGCGCGCGATCACCATGCGTTCCGCCATTTCAAACATGCGCGCCGTGCCGTCGGGCGCGCGCTCCAACGCCCACAGCGCGTCGTACCACGCCAGCGGCGGCAAGTCGGCGGCTGACAGCCGCCTTTCGATTTCCTCCACCACCAGCGCATGCGCGGTCAGGAAGAGGCTCCACGCGTCGGGCTTGCCCGTGGCCATGCGGTCGGTTCCTTTTGAGTGAAAGACAGGGTTGCAGCGGGCGATTGTAGAAGGCGAGGCCCGGCGTGTCAGGGTAGAAACAACCTGCGGGCAGTGATTTATACCCTTTCCGGGCCGGGTCAAAACTACCGTTCGGTTTTCAAGCGATTGATTTGGCGCCTTTTTTTCCTGGCACGGAATTCGCATAGGAGAACACACCCCACTAACCGCAACACAGGAGGACATTCCCATCATGGGCCCGTACCGGAAATTATGGTTCACCTTGATCGCCGTGGTGGCGATCACGTTCGCACTGCTTGGCTTCTATGGCGGCGAGGTCTATCGGCAAGCGCCGCCGATCCCCGGCACCGTCGCCACGGCCGACGGCACGCGCCTGTTCGGCCGCGACGACATCCTGGACGGCCAGACCGCCTGGCAATCCGTGGGCGGCATGCAGTTGGGTTCAGTCTGGGGCCATGGCGCGTACCAGGCGCCGGATTGGACGGCCGACTGGCTGCACCGCGAATTGACGGCCTGGCTGGACCTGGCCGCGCGCGACCCGCTGACCGCGTTCGCGTTGACCCCGTCGCAGCGCGCCTTGGGCAAGTACCTGTTTCTGGTGGTGGCGCTGTTCGGCTTCCAGGTGCTGCTGGGCGGCTTCACGGCGCATTACACGGTCGAAGTTCCAGAAGCCGGGCGGCGACAAGAACCTGCTGGCGCTGCTGACGGCGTCCGTGGGCGCGATCGGGCTGTTCTACGGCGCGGGGTTCTTCTACGGCGAACGCACGCACCTGACAGTGATGGAGTACTGGCGCTGGTGGATCGTGCACCTGTGGGTCGAGGGCTTCTTCGAAGTGTTCGCGACCACGGCGCTGGCGTTCATCTTCTCGACGCTGGGCCTCGTGTCGCGCCGCATGGCAACCACCGTCAGCCTGGCCTCGGCTTCGCTGTTCATGCTGGGCGGCATTCCGGGCACGGTCCACCACCTGTATTTCGCGGGGACCACCACGCCCGTGATGGCGCTGGGCGCCAGCTTCTCGGCGCTGGAAGTGGTGCCGCTGATCGTGCTGGGCCACGAGGCCTGGGAAAACTGGCGCTTGAAGACGCGCGCCCTGTGGATGGCCGACCTGAAATGGCCGCTGATGTGCTTCGTGGCGGTTGCGTTCTGGAACATGCTGGGCGCGGGCGTTTTCGGCTTCATGATCAACCCGCCGATCTCGCTCTACTACATCCAGGGCCTGAACACGACGCCCGTGCATGCGCACGCGGCGCTCTTCGGCGTGTACACCTACCTGAACCACAACCTGATCGAAGCCTTCGAATTGGGGGCGGCCGGGCACATCAAGGTGGAAGGCACTTGGAACAACGACCTGATGCGGCAGATCAAGGCGCCGGGTCCGATCCCGCGCTGACCTTACCGGCGGGCCAAGGCGCCACGGCGCCCAGGGTGAACGGGACAGTTGCACTTGCAATTGTTAATAAACCTTCATACGATTGCAATTGCACATGATGCAATTGCAATTCACGATGTGGAATGGCGACGCCGGCGATCCCGACCCGGGCGCCGCCCACGCACCCGAAGGAGGACGCCTATGGACACCCCGATCGACCCGACTGACGCCGACCCGCAGGAAACCCAGGAATGGCTGGAAGCCATGCAGGCCGTGCTGGCCCACGAAGGCCTGCCGCGCACGCACTATCTGCTGGACCAGTTGATCAACCAGGACCGCGCGGCCAACGGCCGCTATGCGGCGCCGGGCGTCACGCCCTACGTGAACTCCATCGCGCCAGCGGCCGAGGCGCGGTTTCCGGGCGACGCGGGCATCGAACTGCGGCTGGACGCCTACCTGCGGTGGAACGCCATGGCGATGGTGCTGCGGGCGGGCAAGACCTCGGGCGTGGGCGGCCATATCGCCACCTATGCGTCGGCCACGACGTTGTACGAGACGGGCTACCGCCATTTTTTCCGCGCGGCCACGCCGGAATTCCTGGGCGACATGCTGTACATCCAGGGGCATTCGGCGCCGGGCATCTATGCGCGCGCCTATCTGGAAGGCCGCATCTCGGAAGCCGAGCTTGACCGCTTCCGGCGCGAGATTGGCGGAGGCGGGCTGGCGTCGTACCCGCATCCCCGCACCATGCCGTCCTTCTGGCAGTTCCCGACGGTGTCGATGGGCCTGGGGCCCTTGATGGCGGCCTATCAGGCGCGCTACATGCGGTATCTGGAAGACCGCGAGCTGATCCCCGCGCAAGGCCGCAAGGTCTGGGGATTCCTGGGCGACGGCGAACAGGACCAGCCTGAAACGCTGGCCGCCGTGGCGATGGCCGGCCGCGAAAAGCTGGACAACCTGATCTTCGTGGTCAATTGCAACCTGCAGCGCCTGGACGGGCCGGTACGGGGCAACGCCAAGATCATCCAGGAACTGGAAAGCGTGTACCGCGGCGCCGGCTGGAACGTCATCAAGGTGATCTGGGGCGCCGGTTGGGACGCGCTGCTGGCCGACGACCACGACGGCCGCCTGCGCCGCCGCATGATGCAGTGCGTGGACGGCGAATACCAGGTGTTCAAGGCACGCGGAGGCGCCTACGTGCGCGAACATTTCTTTGGCGCGGACCCGGTGCTGCGCGAACGCGTGGCGCACCTTTCCGACGACGAGATCGGCGCGCTGAACCGTGGCGGCCACGATCCCGCCAAAGTCTATGCCGCCTACGCCGCGGCGCTGGCGCATCGCGGCCAGCCTACCGTCATCCTGGCCAAGACCGTCAAGGGCTACGGCATGGGCGCCGCGGGCGAAGCGGCCAACACCAACCACCAGCAGAAAAAGATGGCCGATCCGGCGGTGCGCGCGTTCCGCGACCGTTTCGCCATCCCCGTGCCCGACGGCGAACTGGAGCAGATCCCGTACATCAAGCCCGCGCCGGGCAGCGCCGAGCAGGCGTACTTCGACGCGGCCATCGCCAGGGCCGGCGGCCATCTGCCGCGCCGTCCCGCCGGTCCCGGGCCGCTGGCGACGCCGTCGCTGGACGCGTTCGCGGCGCACCTGAAGGGCAGCGACGGGCGCGAGTTCTCGACCACGATGGCGTTCGTGCGCGTGCTGGCGCAATTGCTGAAAGACCCGGAGGTCGGCCAGCGCGTCGTGCCGATCGTGCCCGACGAGTCCCGCACGTTCGGCATGGACGGCATGTTCCGCCAGGTCGGCATCTATTCGCACGTGGGGCAACTCTATACGCCGCAGGACGCCGATCAGCTCAGCGTCTACCGCGAAGACCGCAAGGGCCAGATCCTGCAGGAAGGCATCAACGAGTCGGGCGCGATGTCGTCGTGGATCGCCGCCGCCACCGCGCACAGCACGCATGGCGTGGCGACGATTCCGTTCTACATCTTCTATTCGATGTTCGGCTTCCAGCGCGTGGGCGACCTGGCCTGGGCGGCGGGCGACATCCGCGCGCGCGGCTTCCTGCTGGGCGCGACCTCGGGCCGGACCACGCTGGAAGGCGAAGGCCTGCAGCACGACGACGGCCACAGCCACGTGCTGGCTTCCGTCATCCCGTCGTGCCGCGCCTATGATCCGGCCTACGCCTACGAGATTGCCGTGATCGTGCAGGACGGCATGCGCCGCATGTACCAGGAAGAGGAAGACGTCTTCTACTACCTGACCCTGATCAACGAAAAGACCGCGCACCCGGCCATGCCGGCGGGCGCCGAGACGGGCATCCTGCGGGGCATGTATCGCCTGCGCGAAGGGGGGCCGGGCGCGCTGCGCGTGCAATTGCTGGGCAGCGGCGCGATCCTGCGCGAAACGTTGGCGGCGGCGGATCTGCTGCAACAGGATTTCGGCGTGGCCGCCGATGTCTGGAGCGTGACCAGCTATTCGGAACTGGGCCGCGACGGCCAGGAGGCCGAGCGCTGGAACCGCCTGCATCCGCTGGCGGACGCGCGTCGCGGCTTTGCCGAAACCGCGTTGGCCGACAGTATCGGACCGGTGGTGGCGGCCACCGACTACATGAAGACGGTGCCCGAACAGATCCGCCCGTTCTTGGGGGGGCGCCGCTATGCGACGTTGGGGACGGACGGGTTCGGACGTTCGGATACGCGGCAGGCGCTGCGTTCGTTCTTCGGGGTGGACCGCCATCACATCGCGCTGGCGGCCCTGAAGGCGCTGGCGGACGAAGGCCTGGTCGAACGGGCGAAGGCAGCGGAGGCCATCGCCCGCTACGGCATCGACGCCGAAGCCGTGTCCGCCGCCTTGCCGTAGGGGGAGTGTGCGCGTCGGCCCCTAGACCCGGCGCGCCAGCAGGGCCCAGATGCCGGCGACGGACAGCATGGCGCCGCCGCCCAGGTTGAAGCCGCGCTGCGCCCGGGGCGAGGCCAGCAGCCGGCGGGCAGATCCCGCGAACACCGCGTACGCGGCGGCGTTGATGCCGGCGCAGGCGACGAAGGTTGCCGACAGCACCCACAGCTGGCGCGTCACGTCGCCCGCCGGGTCGATGAATTGCGGCAGGAACGCGATGAAGAAAATCATGCCCTTGGGGTTCAGCGCCGTCACCAGATAGGTGTTGGCAAACAGCTTCCAGCGCGAACTCGCGGCGCTGGCCTTGGGCAGCGTGGCCGGCGCCACGCCGGCGCGCAGCAGCTTGAAGCCCAGGTACAGCAGATACAGCCCGCCCACGGTCTTGACCACCGTGAACCAGAACGCGGACGCCGCCAGCAGGGCGCCAAGACCCACCAGGGACAGCACGAGCGCGGTGGAATCGCCCAGCGCCACGGCCAGCACCAGCGGCAGGCGCGCGCGCTTGCCGTGCGTGATGGAATAGCTGATGACGGTCAGGATCGTGGGGCCGGGCAACATCACCAGCAGGGCAGAGGCGCCCAGGAAGGCCAGCCAGGTTTCAAGCGACATGGGATTGGTGCTCCGATCAGAGGTGGGGCGGCTGCCGGGCAGCCACGCCGGTGACTGTAGGCCAATCGCCGCGCTTTGGGAATGCCCCGGCGCCGGGTGGTGTTAAATACGGTTTTCCCGGACAGTGAACGCGTGGCCGCGAGGCCTGCGAGAAGGAAACACCATGGCATTCGATTTTGACCTGTTTGTGATCGGCGCAGGCTCCGGCGGCGTGCGCGCGGCCCGTTTCGCGGCGGGCTACGGCGCGCGCGTGGCGGTGGCGGAAAGCCGCTACCTGGGCGGCACCTGCGTGAACGTGGGCTGCGTGCCCAAGAAGCTGCTGGTCTACGGCGCCCATTACAGCGAAGACTTCGAACAGGCGCACGGCTTCGGCTGGACGGCCGGCAAGCCGTCGTTCGACTGGGCCACCCTGATCGCCAACAAGAACCGCGAGATCGAGCGTCTTAACGGCATTTACCGAAATTTGCTGGTCAATAGCGGCGTGACGCTGCTGGAAGGCCACGCCCGCATCGTCGACCCCCATACGGTCGAAATCAACGGCCAGCGCCACAGCGTCGCCCATATCCTGGTGGCCACCGGCGGCTGGCCGCAGGTGCCGGACATCCCCGGCAAGGAACACGCCATCACCTCGAACGAGGCATTCTTCCTGCCCGCGCTGCCGCGCCGCGTGCTGGTCGTGGGCGGCGGTTACATCGCCGTGGAATTCGCCTCGATCTTCAACGGCATGGGCGCCGAGACCATCCAGGCCTACCGCGGCCCGCTGTTCCTGCGCGGCTTCGACCAGGGCGTGCGCGAACACCTGCGCGACGAGCTCGTCAAGAAGGGCATCGACCTGCGCTTCAACACCGAAGTCACCCGCATCGACAAGCAGGCCGACGGGACGCTGGCGGCCACGCTGAAAGACGGTTCCGTCATCGAAACCGACTGCGTGTTCTACGCCACGGGCCGCCGTCCGATGCTGGACAACCTGGGCCTGGAGAACACGGGCGTCAAGTTCAAGCAGGACGGTTTCATCGAGGTGGACGACGAATACCGCACCGCCGAACCCTCCATCCTGGCGATCGGCGACGTGATCGGGCGCGTGCCGCTGACGCCGGTGGCGCTGGCCGAAGGCATGGCCGTGGCCCGCCGCCTGTTCCGCCCCGAGGAATACCGCAAGGTAGACTACAAGCTGATCCCGACCGCCGTGTTCAGCTTGCCGAACATCGGCACGGTGGGCATGACGACGGAAGAGGCGCGCGAGGCCGGCCACGAGGTCAAGCTCTTCGAAAGCCGTTTCCGGCCCATGAAGCTGACGCTGACCGAGTCGCCGGAAAAGACGCTGATGAAGCTGGTCGTGGATGCCAAGACGGACCGCGTGCTGGGCGTGCACATGGTGGGCCCCGACGCGGGCGAAATCGTGCAAGGCATCGCGGTGGCGCTGAAAGCGGGCGCGACCAAGCAGGTGTTCGACGACACCATCGGCATCCACCCCACGGCGGCCGAAGAGTTCGTCACGCTGCGCACCCCGGTCGCGCAATAAGGCGCTGAAGGCGCGGCGTTGCGGGCAGCCCGCTACAGCCGTTCGATCATGGCGCGCGCTGCGGCAGGCGCGCGCTCTTTTGCGCCATTGATGAAGAAGGCGTAGACGTCCTGCGGCCGCGCGGAGGCGGACGGCTTGGGTCCGATGCAGCGCAGGTCGGCCGGGTCGGCCCCGTGCGCCCAGGTGCGCAACCGGTCCGCCCAGGCGTCCAGCACCTTGGGCGCATAGCCCGCCTTGAACGTGGGGCTGGCGCGCATCAGCCGGGCGTAGACGAAATTGGCGGTGCGGTCGGCGATGGACGGGTAGTCCTCGCTGTCGGTATAGACGGTGGCCGCGCGGTGGCGGCGCGCCAGCTCCAGATATTCCTCGCATGCGAAGCTGGGGTGCCGCACATCCAGCACATGGCGCAGCGGCAGGCCGTCCACCTTGTCCGGCAACAACGCCAGGAAGGCGCCGAAATCATCCGCGTTGAAGGTCTTGGTGGGAGCGAACTGCCAGACCACGGGCCCCAGCTTGGGACCCAGTTCGGCGATGCCGCTGTTCACGAAGCGCTGGATCGAATCCCCGGCGCCCGCCAGTTCGCGGCGGTTGGTGGCGTAGCGCGACGCTTTCAGCGAAAACACGAAGCCGTCCGGCGTTTCGTTGCGCCACTTGGCGAACGTGGCCGGCTTCTGAGTGCTGTAGTAGGTGCCGTTGATCTCGATGGCGGTCAACTGGCGGCTGGCGTATTCGAGTTCCCGCGCGTGGGGCAGGCCTTCGGGGTAGAAGGGGCCACGCCAGGGGGCGTAGGTCCAACCGCCTATGCCAACGCGGATGATGGGGGGGCTTTCCACCACGGACGGGTGACGACGCGGCATGTCCAGGTGCTCCATGCAGTCGGACTGACCATCCCACTGTATCGCCGCGCACATGCTGCCGTAAAGCCCGGACGGCCGGATCGGGATGTAACGCGGGGGCGGTTGTCGTATTCGCGATACGGCAATCCGACCCTTTGCGACCTTCAAAGATCTGCCCCCACGCGGCACCCGCGTTGCAAGTTTGCTGCCTGTTCCGGTACAGTTTTGCGATAACGTGTACGCCTTCGTTCTGACTTTGTCCGGCGCCCGCCGGCTCCTCATGCCTGACCTGACTCATTTGCTGACGTTCGCCCTGGTTGCGCTGGGCATGGTGCTCACGCCCGGGCCCAACATGATCTACCTGGTGTCCCGCTCCATTTCCCAAGGCCCCCAGGCGGGCCTGATTTCGCTGGGCGGCGTGGCGGTCGGATTCATCTTCTACGTGCTGTGCGCGGCGTTCGGCATTACGGCCTTGCTGCTGACGGTGCCGGTCGCCTACGACGCGTTGCGCATCGGTGGCGCGCTGTATCTGCTGTACATGGCGTGGCAGGCAATCCGGCCGGGCGGCCGTTCGCCGTTCCAGGTGCGCGAATTGCCCAAGAGCAGCCCGCGCACGCTGTTCACGATGGGCCTGGTGACCAATCTGCTGAATCCCAAGATCGCGGTCATGTACGTGTCATTGCTGCCGCAGTTCATCCAGCCCGACCGCGGCAGCGTGTTCACGCAGTCGCTGGCGCTGGGCATGACGCAGGTGGCGGTCAGCCTGTCGGTCAACGCCGTCATCGCCATCATGGCGGGCTCGATCGCCGGCTTCCTGGCGGGCCGGCCCCTGTGGATGGTGGTGCAGCGCTGGCTGATGGGCACGGTGCTGGCGGGCCTTGCCGTGCGCATGATCATGGACACGCGCCGCTGATGGAACAGGACAACGGCTTCTTCGCGTCGCTGGGCGGCATGCTCGGCGAAGCGCTGCGCGGCATCGTCTCCGGCATCAAGTGGTTGCTGGGCGGCCTGGGCGGCGCCTTGGGCGACTTCTATTCCGGGCTGGCCGGCGCCATGGGCATGAGCCCGTCGATCTTCAACTTCGTCCTGCTGGTGCTGGGGCTGATGTTCCTGTGGGCGGCGGTCAAGGCCTTGCTGCGCCGCGCCATCGTGGGATTCCTCTTCTGGCTGGTCCTGGCGGTGCTGGTGCTGGGCGGGCTGGTCGACTAGGGCCGGTCCTCGCTGATACAGGCTTTTGCACAGGCCCTGACGCCTGGCCGTCAGCGCCTGGCCTTCAATGCGATATCCCGTAGCCGGCCGATCAGCGCCGGGAACCGTTCGGCCCCGGTGTTGCCATAGCCGATCACCAGCCCGTTGTCTTCGGCGCGGGGGGTGATCGCGAACGACGATAGCGCCCCGGGATTCATCCCCAGCTTGCGCGCCTGCTCCACGATCGCCACATCGGGAAAGGCCGGGGGCAGCCGCACGGTCAAATGCAAGCCGCTATGGCCGCCCAGGACCTCGTGATCGATCTCCAGATGCGCGGCCAGCGCGTCGCGCAGCGCCGCCTGGCGTTCGCGGTACAGCCGCCGCATGCGGCCCAGGTGGCGCGAGAACTGGCCGTTGTCGATGAACGCGGCCATGGTCAGTTGTTCCAGCCGGTGGCCGCCGCGCAGCATTTCGATGACGGACGGCATGGCTTGCGCCGCGATGGCTTCGGGCAGCACCAGGAAGCCCAGGCGCAGGGCGGGGAACATGGTCTTGCTGAAGGTGCCCACGTACAGCACGGGCGCGTCGGGCAGCAGGCCTTGCATCGCCGCGATGGGCTCGCCCTGGTGGCGGAATTCGCTGTCGTAATCATCTTCGATGATCCAGGCGCCCGTGCGGCGCGCGCGTTCCAGCAGATCCAGCCGGCGCGCCACCGACAGCACGGCGCCCGTCGGGTACTGATGCGACGGCGTGGTCTGGATCAGCCGGGGCGGGCGCGCGCGCCACGCGTCTTCGGGGATGACCATGCCGTCGGCGTCCACGCGCATCGCCACGACGTCCAGGTCGCCCGCATGGAAGGCGGATTTGGCGCCGCGGTAGCCGGGGTCTTCCAGCCATGCGGTGTCGCCGGGGTTGGTCAGCAGTTGCACGCACAGGGCCAGCGCGCCCTGCGCGCCTTCAGTGATGACGATGCGCGAGGCGTCGCAGCGCACGCCGCGCGATACGCGCAGGTACTGGGCGATGGCTTCGCGCAGCGCGGGTTCGCCCACGGGATGGCCGTAGCCCAGCGTGGTGGCCGGGGCCGCCTGCAGCGCGCGGTCCTGCGCGCGGCGCCAGGCGCTCACCGGGAACTGCGTCAGCGCCGGCGTGCCCGGCGTCATGGGCAGCGAGCCGTCGTGCAGGTATCGCGTGGACACGATGCGCGACAAGCGCTTGGCGGTGAACGAGGATTCGGCCGGCGCCGGCGCGGCCTGCTTGGCCGCGTTGCAGGCCGCCGCCGACAGGGAGGCCACGCGCGTGCCTTGCCGGTCGGCGATGACGTAGCCTTCGGCCGTCAACTGTTCATAGGCGATCAGCACCGTGTTGCGCGAGATGTCCAGGTCTTCGGACAGCGTGCGCGAGGACGGCAGTTTGCCGCCGGCGGGCAATTGGCCGGCCAGGATCGCCTGCTTCAGCCGCTGGATCAGCTGGCGCTGGCGGGGCAGCGCGCCGGGGCCGCGCACCAGCGGGCTGGACAGCAGGGCGGCGTCCGCGGGATCGCCCAGAGAGGGATGGGGGTTCATGGCCGGGTCATGGCCCTATTAAATTCAAGGATCGTGGTGCTTTTTATGATGCCACGATTCCGATATCGTGAGGTCATGCGTGTTGCGTCCGCCACTGCCCGGCGACGCGCGCTAACCAGGATGAGGCCCCGCCGCATGCAACCCCGCGTCAACGCTTTCCAACAACCGATCGGCCCCGACGTTCCCGGCTGGGCCCCGCGCGCGCGTCCGCCGCTGACGCCCGCCATCGGCCGCTACTGCCGGCTGGAACCCCTGTCCGCCGAGCGCCACGCCGCGGACCTGTACCAGGCCTTCAGCCAGGCGCCGGACGATAGCGACTGGACGTACATGGGCGTCGGCCCGTTTGCCGACGAGGCCGCCTATCGGGCGTTCGCCCAGGCCGCGCAGGCAGGCAATGACCCGTTGCACCACGCCATCATCGACCTGGAAACGGGCCGCGCCATCGGTACGTTGGCGCTGATGCGCATTGATCCGACCAACGGCGTGATCGAAGTGGGCTTCGTGTCGTTCTCGCGCCAGCTCAAGCGCACGCGCATCGCGACCGAGGCGCAGTTCCTGCTGATGCGCCGCGCCTTCGACGAACTGGGCTACCGCCGCTATGAATGGAAGTGCGACAGCCTGAACGCGCCGTCGCGCCAGGCCGCCGCGCGGCTGGGATTCCAGTACGAGGGCGTCTTCCGCCAGGCGACCCTCTACAAGGGCCGCAGCCGCGACACGGCCTGGTTCTCGATCATCGACGGCGAATGGCCGGCCCTGCGCGCCGCCTACGAACACTGGCTGGACCCGGCGAACTTCGACGCCGAGGGCAATCAGCGCAAAGGCCTGGCCGAGCTGATCGCCCGGGAAAAGGCCGCGTGCGCCTGATTCCGGTCGCGCTTGCGCTGTTCTGGGGGCTGAACTGGCCGGCGGTGAAGATCATCCTGTCGATCTTCCCGCCGTTCACGCTGCGGGTCATCGGCCTGGGCAGCGGCGCGCTGCTGTTGCTGCTGCTGGCGCGCGCCAAGCGGGTGGACCTGTTGCCGCCGCGCGCGTCGTGGCCGGGCATCATCGTGGGCGGCCTGCTGGCCGTGGCGGTGTTCAACCTGGCGGTGGCGTGGGCGCAGCTCAGCACCAGCACGTCGCGCGCCGCCGTACTGACCTTCACGATGCCGATGATGTCGGCGGTGCTGGCCTGGGCCGTGCTGGGCGAACGCCCCGACCGGCGCCGCGCGGTGGCGCTGGCGCTGGGCGCGCTGGGCGTGTCCATCCTGGCCTGGCCGGTGCTGCGCGCCGTCTTCGCCGACCACGACATCGCCGCGACGAAGGGCCTGGCCTTTCCGTTGATCGCGGCCTTCGGCTGGGCCGCCGGCACGGTCTACCTGAAGCGCTGGCCCGTGGCCGGCAACCGGATCGTGGTGACGGCCTGGCAACTGGTGGTGGGCGCGGCGTGCGCGTTGACGGGCATGCTGATCGCGGGCGAATCGTTTCCCACGCAGGGCTGGAATGCGCGGGTGGCCGGCGCGCTGGCGTTCCACATCATCCTGGGCACGGCGGTGGCGTATTGGCTGTGGTTCGTGCTGAGCGAAAAGGTCAGCGCCACGGTCGCGGCGCTGACGACCCTGATGGTGCCGGTCGTCGGCGTGCTGGGGGCGATGGCGCTGGTGGGCGACCGGCCCGGCGCGGCGGACTGGTGGGGATTCGCCTTCGTGCTGGCGGGCGCGGCGCTGATCGTGCTGAACCTGGGCAAGGCGCGCGGCTGACCGGATACGGGGAGCCGCGCGTTTTGCCGTTTGCGCGTCAGCCGCGCCGTTTGCGCAGCAGGTTCCGGATCATCTCCGCGCCGCTGACCAGCGTGATGCCGGCCAGCACCAGCACCGCGCCGATGGCGAAAGCGGGGTCCAGCGGTTCATTCAGGATCAGCACGCCGAAGCTCACCCCGAACAGCGGCGTCATGAACGACAGGATCGACAGGCGCGAGGCCAGGTAGCGGCGCAACAGCCAGAACCAGGCCAGGTAACTGGACAGTGCCACCACTACCGATTGGAACGCGACGCTGAGGACGGCCGCCTGCGTGGGGCGGATGACGTCCTGGCCCGTGGCGGCGGCATAGGCCAGCAGCCCGGCGGCCGCTACGGCCATCTGATAGAACAGCGTCTTGGCGGGCGCGGCTTCGGACAGCGAGGTCTTGCGGATGGCGACCGTGGTGGCGCCCCAGAGCAGGCCTGCCGCAAGGCCCATGGCGTCGCCCAGCAGCATGTTGGCGGCGCCGGCCTGCGCGGGGTGCGCCGGCTTGCCCAGGAACGCCACCGCGATGCCGCCGAACGCAATCGCGACGCCCAGCCATTGCAGCGGCTGCATGCGCTCTTCGGGCAGCAGCCAGTGCAGGCCCAGCGCGGCGAAGATGGGGGCGGTGTACAGGAACACCGACATGTGCGAGGCCGTCGTGTAGAGCAGGCCCTGCGCCACGAACAGGAATTCGCCGGCGAACAGCAGGCCGACGACGAGGCCGGGCAGGGCGGTGCCGTCGCGGAAGGCGCGCAGGCCGTCGGCCCGCCACACCACCACTGCCAGCACCAGCGCGGCGAATGCCGAGCGCAGGCCGATCTGCATGATGGGCGCGATGTCGCCGGCCACCAGCTTGATGGCGATCTGCTGGAAGCCCCAGCACACGCACAGGGCCAGCATGCCGCTGGTCGCCAGCGCGTCCAGCGGCATGCGCTGGGCCTTGGCGGCGGGCGCGCTCACGGCAGTTCGGCGGGGTAGCTGTCCAGCGCCAGGCCGATTTGTTGGCGCAGGTCCCATTCGGCCAGCGTGGATTGCACCGGGCCGAAGAACGCGCCGTCGCGCGTGACGAACATGGCGGGCAGGTGAAAGACCTCGTAGCGCTCGACCAGGCCGCGGTTGTCGCCCGCGTCCACCCAGCACACGCGCTCGACGGGCAATTCCAGCGCCGGCAACTGTTCGCGCGCAATGCGGCAGGTGCCGCAAGTGCGGCTGTGGAAGACCAGCAGCGTCAGGCCGGGCGCATCCAGCAGGAAGCGGTCGGCGGTGCTGTCATTGAGTTCAATCTGTTCCATGGGCGGCGGGGAAGCGTGTCGTGGGCGCCAGACGAACCGGGCGCAAGGCGTCCATTATGGCAGCGCCGCGCCCGCCGGCCGGGGATACCCGCGGGCGCCGAATGGGTGTGCGGGCTTAGCCGCCGCGCAGCCCGTTGCACAAGACCCGGTCCAGTTCCAGCACCGACTGGTACAGGACCCGGGTGCCGTCCAGCAGTTGCGCGGGTTCGATCCATTCTTCCGGGCAGTGGCTGCGCCCGTTCAGGCACGGGATGAAGATCATGCCGATGGGGCCGGTGGGCGCCATGTACACGGCGTCGTGGCCCGCGCCGCTGGGCAGGCGCATCGAGGCGTAGCCCAACTGGTCGGCCGCAGCCTTGACCGCGTCCATCACCAGCGGCGAACAGTCGGTGGGCTGCGCGCGGCTGAGCGGCGTGAAACCCGCCGTCAGGCGCAGCGCCTTCAGGTCTTCGGCCACGCCCGCCATCAGCGTTTCCGGGAACGTGTCCAGCACGGCATTGCTGTCGCTGCGCATTTCCAGCGTCAGTTCCACCCGGCCGGGCACGGCGTTGGCGGCGTTGGGCGTCATGGCCAGCCGGCCCACGGTGGCCACCACGTAATGCGGATTGCCGCTGGCGGCGCTGGCCTGGCGGCTGGCCGCGTCGATGATGCGCGCGGCGCCCACCAGCGCGTCGCGGCGGATGTCCATCGGCGTGGTGCCCGCGTGGTCGGGCTGGCCTTCCACCACGATCAGCACGCGGCGGATGCCCACGATGTTGGTGACCACGCCGATCGGCAGGCCGCGGCTTTCCAGCACGGGGCCTTGTTCGATATGCAGTTCGACGAACGCGGCGGTGCCGTCCGGGCCGCGCAGCGGCGCGTGCAGCGCCGCCGGGTCGCCGCCGATGCGGGCGATGCCTTGGGCCAGCGTCTCGCCGCCGGGGTTGCGGGCGGCCAGCATGTCGGCCGTCAGCTGGCCAGAGAGCGCGCGGCTGCCCACGCACGAGATGCCGTAGTCGCTGGGCTCTTCGGACAGGAAGTCGATGACTTCGAACGGGTGCGCCAATTCGATGCCGTGCTCTTGCATCGTGTGCGCGACTTCGATGCCGGCCAAGACGCCGATGATGCCGTCGAAGCGGCCGCCGGCCATGACGGTGTCGCAATGCGAACCGGTGGCAATCGGCTTGCGGGCGGGGTCGCGGCCGGCGCGGGTGCCGATCAGGTTGCCGCCGGCGTCCAGGCGGGTGGCCAGGCCGGCGGCTTCGAACTCGCCGCGCAGCCAGGCGCGGGCCTCGTCGAACAGCGGCGAGAAGGCGCGGCGCGTCCAGGGCACGTCGGGCAGCGTGAAGCGCGACAGCGCGTCGACGCGCGCCCAGAGGCGCTCGGCGTTCAATGGAGGGAAGGGCAAGGGAGGCAAGGGATGGGAAGGCGAGGCGGGGGGTGTTGCGTGCGGCATGAAGATTCCTGAAGATGCGCCACGGATTATGTCATGGCGGGCTCGGGCGCCTGGGCGCATCGTTCAGGGGGCGTCTAGCGTCATGCGGCCGTGGCCTGCGCCTTTAAGGAACCTGCCGCCACGACGGCTCGCGCTTTTCCAGGAAGGCGGCCACGCCTTCGCGGGCTTCGCTGGTGCTGCGGCAGGCCGCGATGCGCTCGACGGTGTCGGCGATCAGCGCGGCGTCGATGGGTTGGCCGGCGAAGTCCCGCACCAGCCGCTTGCTGGCCTGGACGGCGTCGGGGCCGTTGGCGCACAGCGTGTGGCAGATGGCGTCAGCCTCGTCATGCAGGCGCTCGGCCGGCACCACGTCGTGCAGCAATCCCAAGCGCAGCGCGGTGGCTGCGTCGAAGCGTTCGGCGGTCAGGAAATAGCGGTTGGCGGCGCGCTCGCCCATGGCACGGATCACATAGGGGCTGATGGTGGCCGGCAGCAGCCCCAAGCGGGTTTCCGACAGGCAGAAGTGCGCGCCGTCCGCGGCGATGGCGATGTCGCAGGCCGACAGCAGCCCCATGCCGCCGGCATAGGCGTCGCCGTTCACGCAGGCCACCACGGGTTTGGGGCAGGCCCAGATCGTGTGCAGCATGCGGGCCAGCCGGGTGGCGTCGGCGCGGTTGTCGGCGTCGGTGTGGGTGGCCATCTTGCGCATCCAGTTCAGGTCGCCGCCCGCGCAGAACGCCTTGCCGGCGCCGGTCAGCAGCAGTACGCGCACGCGCGGGTCTAGGGCGGCATCGGCGACGGCGCGGGTCAGCGCGGCGATCAGGGTCTCGTCGAAGGCGTTGCGCATGTCGGGACGGTTCAGCGTCAGACGGACGATGGCGCCGTCGTGGGCGACGTCCAGCGGGGCGTGCAAAGTCATGCGGGTCTCCTGATGTATTGAATTTTGCTCAATAAGTGTGGTGCTTTTCTTTCGATGATTCTAGGGCTATTTCTGGTAATCCGTGATTCATTCCGGATAAATATTGAGTTATCCTCAAAAAAATAATGGAGCGAGACATGAATCCACAATCGGGCGGCGCCGCCGCCGATCAGCGTTACGCGTCGGTGTTCCGGCCCGGGCTGTACGACGGCAAGACCATCCTGGTGACGGGCGGCGGCAGCGGCCTGGGGCGCTGCACCGCGCATGAACTGGCGGCGCTGGGCGCTGGCCTGGCGCTCGTGGGCCGCAAGCTGGACAAGCTGGAGGCGGCGGGCCAGGAGATCGCCCGCATCTATCCCGAGGCCGCCGGGCGCATCAGCCTGCATACCTGCGATATCCGCGACGAGGCGGGCGTGCGCGCCGCGGTCACGGACGTGCTGGCCCGCCACGGCGCCATCGACGGCCTGTTCAATTGCGCGGGCGGCCAGTTTCCAGCGCCGCTGGATCGCATCAGTTTCAACGGCTGGAACGCGGTGGTGCAGAACAACCTGCACGGCACCTTCCTGATGGCGCGCGAGGTCTATACGCAGCACATGCGCCAGCACGGCGGGGCCATCGTCAATATGCTGGCCGACATCTGGGGCGGCATGCCCGGCATGGGGCATTCGGGCGCGGCGCGCGCGGGCGTCTGGAACCTGACCGAAACCGCGGCCTGCGAATGGGCGCACGCGGGCGTGCGCGTCAATGCGGTGGCGCCGGGCTGGATCGCGTCCAGCGGCATGGACAGCTACGACGATCAGTACCGCGCCGTGCTGCGCGAGCTGAAGACCAAGGTGCCGCTGCAGCGGTTCGGCACCGAGGCGGAACTGGCGGCGGCGGTCGTTTTCCTGCTGTCGCCCGCGGCCGCCTTCATCAACGGCAGCGTCATCCGCGTGGATGGCGGCGTACCCAACGCCCGCCACTCGTGGACGTTGCAGCCTGCCGAGCGCGGCGACGTCTACAGCGGCTTTCCTCAGTACGTGCCGCCGTCCTTGTTCTCGGACGCCCCGGATTCGGACGCCTGAAGGCGATGCAGGGCGTCGCGCACTTCCCCCCGGAACCGGGCCAGCGCCAGCGCGTCCTGGCGGGGCGGCTGCAGGGCTTGCCACAGGAAGCCGACCAGCTGGTCGGCCGTGGCCGCCACGTCCACCCGCGCGCCGCGCAGGATGGCATCCCACAACACGTGCTCCATCGGGCCGTAGACCGACGAACGCAACAGCCGCAAGGGCATGTCCCGGCGGATGTCGCCGTCCGCCTGGCCCTGGGCCAGGATGCGCATCAGCGGCGCGGTGTAGCGGCGCTGCAGCCCGGCGTAGACCTCGCCGAAATCGTCGTTGCGGGCGCGGCCTTCGGACAGGATGAAGGCGCACAGCCCCGGCCCTTCGGCCAGCAGGTGCCGCAGGTGCGTATGCACCAGATAGTGCAGCTGGGCGCGGGCGCCTTGCACGTGGGGCAGGCTGTCTTCCACCTTGCCGATGATCTCGTCGTACCAATCGCTGATCACCCGCACGCACAGTTCTCGCTTGCCCCCGAAGTAGGTGAAGATCGTGGCTTCGGACACGCCCAGGCGCTGGGCGATCTCGGTCGTCGTGGCCGCCTGGAAGCCGGCTTCGGAGAAGACCTGCCGGGCCATGTGCAGGATGTCGCGGATGCGCTGTTCGGACTTGGCGCTGGCCGGCGGGCGGCGGATCGGGACGACGGGGGTTTTTTCCATGCGGGCGGCGAAAGGGCGGATAGGCGGGGCTTATTATTGAGCCAGGGTCAGGCAAGTTGAGCAAGCCCTGGATGATCCATAACAACATCAGAGACTAAACCATGCTGTCCCGAGCCGAATCCTATAAGCAGCTTGTGTCCCAATTCCAATGGCAGGTGCCGGCGGCGTTCAACATCGGTGTCGACGCTTGCGACAAATGGGCCGACGGCAGCGGCCGCGTGGCCCTGATCTACGAAAAGAGCGACGGCGCGCAGACGCGCTACACCTTCGACGACATCAAGGCGCAGTCCAACCAGCTGGCGCACAGCCTCGCGCGCAACGGCGTGCGGCGCGGCGACCGCGTGGCGGTGTACCTGCCGCAGGCGCCCGAGACCGCGGTGACGCACATCGCCGTCTACAAGATGGGCGCGGTGGCGGTGCCGCTGTTCACGCTGTTCGGCGTGGACGCCATCCAGTACCGGCTGGCCAACAGCGGCGCGGCGGCGCTGGTGACCGACGCCGAGGGCTGCCGCAAGCTGCGCGAAATCCGCGCAAGCCTGCCGGACCTGAAGGTCATCTATTGCATCGACGGCGAAGGCGAGGGCGACGCGGTGCCGTTCCACCCGGCGCTGGCGGCCGAGTCGGACGACTACGTTCCGGTGCAGACGGCGGCGGACGACCCGGCCGTCATCATCTACACGTCGGGCACCACGGGCAAACCCAAGGGCGCGCTGCATGCGCACCGGGTCCTGCTGGGGCACCTGCCCGGCGTGGAGATGTCGCACGAGTTCTTCCCCGAAAACGCCAAACTGATGTGGACGCCGGCCGACTGGGCCTGGATCGGCGGCCTGCTGGACGTGCTGCTGCCGTCATGGCACCACGGCGTGCCGGTACTGGCGCGCCGGTTCGAGAAGTTCGACGGCACGTCGGCCCTGGAATTGATGGCGCGCCACGGCGTGACCCATACCTTCCTGCCGCCCACCGCGCTGAAGATGATGCGCGGCGCCGCGTACCCCGACGCCGCGGGTCCCCTGGCCCTGCGCTCGGTGGCCAGCGGCGGCGAATCGCTGGGGGCCGAACTGATCGACTGGGGCCGCCGCGTGCTGGGCGTCACCATCAACGAGTTCTACGGGCAGACCGAATGCAACATGCTGGTGTCGTCGTGCTCGTCGCTGTTCGATCCGGAAATCGGCGCGATCGGCCGCGCGGCGCCCGGGCACCGGGTGGCTATTGTGGATGACCAGGGCGTGGAAGTGGCCGATGGACAGGAGGGCAACATCGGCGTATTGCGGCCCGACCCCGTCATGTTCCTGGGCTACTGGAACAACCCCGAGGCGACCGCCGAGAAATTCGTGGGCGACTACCTGCTGACCGGCGATCTGGGCATGCGTGACGCGCAAGGGTTCATCCGCTTCGTAGGCCGCAACGACGACGTCATCACCAGCGCCGGCTACCGCATCGGCCCGGCGCCCATCGAGGACTGCCTGATCGGCCACCCGGCTGTGCGCATGGCGGCGGTGGTGGGCGTGCCGGACGAGCAGCGCACGGAAATCGTGATGGCCTATGTGGTGCTGAACGACGGTTTCGACGGCGACGACGCGCTGGTCAAGGCTTTGCAGGCGCATGTCCGCACCCGGCTGGCCGCGCACGAATACCCGCGCGCGATCCGGTTTGTAACCAGTTTGCCGACGACCGCCACGGGCAAGATCATCCGCAGGGAGTTGCGCGACGGCCGCTATGTTTGAGCCGTCTCAACCCGTGACAAACTCGTCCATGTGGATGGGTTGACGGGCTGCCCGGCGCTGCAAGTATGATGGCGCAAATTACATACGGCCCCAGCGAAATTGGGGCCGTATCACCATTTGTCTATGTATGGAGATAGCCCCAATGAATAAGCCATTGGATGGGGGCCTTGCGGCGTTGAACGTGCCGGCCTACGTCAAGCATCGCGGCCTGATCGACTGGGTAGCCAGTTTCGTCGCGTTGGCCAAGCCGGACCGCGTCGTGTGGTGCGACGGTTCGCAAGAAGAATATGACCGCCTGTGCGAACAGATGGTCGAGTCCGGCACGATGCGCAGGCTGAACCCCGCCAAGCGGCCCAATTCCTTCCTGGCGTGCTCGGACCCGTCCGACGTCGCGCGGGTGGAAGACCGCACGTTCATCTGTTCGGACCGGGCGGAAGATGCCGGCCCCACCAACAACTGGGCCGACCCGGCCCAGATGCGCGACACGCTCAATGGCCTGTTCGACGGCGCCATGCGCGGCCGCACGCTGTATGTCGTGCCGTTCTCGATGGGCCCGCTGGGCTCGGACATCGCCCACATCGGCGTTGAACTCTCCGACAGCCCCTACGTGGCCGTGAACATGCGCATCATGACGCGCATGGGCAAGCAGGTCTACGACGTGCTGGGCACCGACGGCGACTTCGTGCCCTGCGTGCACTCCGTGGGCAAGCCGCTGGCCGCCGGCGAAGCCGACGTGGCCTGGCCGTGCAACCCCACCAAGTACATCGTGCATTTCCCCAAAAGCCGCGAGATCTGGAGCTATGGCTCGGGCTACGGCGGCAACGCGCTGCTGGGCAAGAAGTGCTTTGCGCTGCGTATCGCCTCCACCATGGGGCGCGACCAGGGCTGGCTGGCCGAGCACATGCTGATCCTGGGCGTGACGTCGCCCAAGGGCCGCAAGTACCACGTGGCGGCCGCATTCCCGTCCGCCTGCGGCAAGACCAACTTCGCGATGCTGATCCCGCCGCAAGGCATGGACGGCTGGAAAGTCACCACCATCGGCGACGACATCGCCTGGATCAAGCCGGGCGCCGACGGCCGCCTGCACGCCATCAACCCGGAAGCCGGCTATTTCGGCGTGGCCCCGGGCACCAGCGAGCAGACCAACTTCAACGCCATGGCCACCCTGAAGGCCAACGTCATCTTCACCAACGTGGCGCTGACCGATGACGGCGACGTCTGGTGGGAAGGCATGACCGACACGCCGCCCGCCCACCTGATCGACTGGCAGGGCCAGGATTGGACGCCCGCCCTCGCGCGCGAAACCGGCCGCAAGGCCGCGCACCCGAACGCGCGCTTCACCGCGCCGGCCGCGCAATGCCCGTCCATCGACCCTGAATGGGAAAACCCCGAAGGCGTGGTCATCGACGCCTTCATCTTCGGCGGCCGCCGCTCCACCACGGTGCCGCTGGTGACCGAGGCGCGCAACTGGGTCGAAGGCGTCTACATGGCCGCGACCATGGGGTCGGAAACCACCGCCGCCGCCGTCGGGCAGCAGGGCGTGGTGCGCCGCGACCCCTTCGCCATGCTGCCGTTCTGCGGCTACAACATGAGCGACTACTTCAACCACTGGCTGAAGCTGGGCAAGCAGATGGAAGCCGCCGGCGCCACCTTGCCGCGCATCTACTGCGTCAACTGGTTCCGCAAGGGCCCGGACGGCAAGTTCGTCTGGCCCGGTTTCGGCGAGAACATGCGCGTGCTGCGCTGGATGCTGGGCCGTATCGACGGCCAGTCCAAGGGTGTCGACCAGGTGTTCGGCATTTCGCCCAGCTATCAGGACATCGACTGGACGGGCCTGGAGTTCACGCCGGACAAGTTCGACCAGGTCATGTCGGTCGACGCGGCCGCCTGGCGCGACGAACTGGCGCTGCACGACGAGCTGTTCGGCCAATTGTCCCAGGGCCTGCCCGAAGACCTGCCGGCCACCAAGGCCAAGATCGAAAGCCGCCTGGCAGCCTGACCGCCGACTGCGTCCGAAAAGCCCGCGCGCCGCACAGGCGCGCGGGCTTTTCTATTTCATGATGGCTTCCACCCGGCGCTTCGTGGGAAAGCGCGGTATCCGAGGAGTCATTGTGGCGAAACCGAAAGTGAAAACGTCTGTTGGCGAAGCCGCGCAATCGCCGATGCTAAACACGGGGAAAGACTGTCGTATCGCTGATACGACAATTGAGCTGGACGCACTTTATCGCTCTGATCCCGCTAAAAGAGCCCCTTCAGCGAGACTTCTACGCGCAGATGGCTTGTACTGATCGCTGGAGCGTTCGAATCCTGCGCGAGCGGATCGGCTCGATGTTGTACGAGCGCACGGCATTGTCCCGTGAGCCGGAGACGTTGATCGAGCAGGAATTGGACGCGCTGCGCGATGCCCAGCGGATGTCGCCCGCTCTAGTCATGCGCGACCCCTACGTCCTGGACTTCCTGGACCTTCGCGACATCTGGCAGGAAAGCGACCTGGCGGGCGCGGTTGCGGATCGAACAGCGCGGGGCAGGCGAACGAGGCACAATGGCTTCATGAAACTGGACCCGGAAGACCTTGCCAAGATCAGCGCGCTGACGCTCGCGCACTATGAAGAGAACGCGGAATCGTTCGAGGCCGGCACGCGCGACCACGATGTCAGCCAGAACATCGCCGCCTTGCTGCGCCATATCCCGGGCAAGCCGCCCTACGACATCCTGGACCTGGGATGCGGCCCCGGCCGCGACTTGAAGACTTTCGTCGCGCTGGGCCATCGGCCGGTGGGGCTGGACGGAACGGCCAGCTTTGTCGACATGGCGCGCGCGGCCAGCGGCTGCGAGGTCTGGCACCAGGACTTCTTGAAACTGGCTTTGCCCGCGGAACGCTTTGACGGCATCTTCGCCAATGCCGTGCTGTTCCACGTGCCCGGTCAGGAACTGCCCCAGGTGTTGCGTGCGCTGCGCGCCGCGCTGAAGCCGGGCGGCGTACTGTTCAGTTCCAACCCGCGGGGCGGCAATCAGGAAGGATGGAACCGTGGGCGCTATGGCGTCTATCACGACCTGGACGGCTGGCGCACCCTGTTGGCGGATGCCGGATTCGAAGAGCTGGAACACTATTACCGTCCGGAAGGACTGCCCCGCGACCAGCAGCCCTGGCTGGCCAGCGTCTGGCGGCGGACCGGCTAGCGCTGCCCGCACCCGCACCCGCACCCGCACCAGCGCCGCCGCCGGTGCACACTCCGCAACTCCCGCCGCCGCGCAAGTACGCCGCGCCGTCGGCGGCGGCGCTTCAGCAGAAAACGGACAACGGCCGCGATTTTCGGCCATCGTGTTCGGCTTGCACATGAATTCCCCCGAATAAGCGCAGCCCGCGGATAGCGGCTGCCGGATCCGGCTACGCCCGCCATGGCGCGCAGCGTCAGTATTCGCCTCACTCAGTCAGCAATGCGGAGGTGATGCGATGAAGGGTCTGGAAAACAAGGTGGCCATCGTGACCGGCGGCGCTACGTTGATCGGCGCGGGCGTGGTCCAAGCGTTGCGCGACAAAGGCGTGCGCGTGGCGCTGTTCGACATCGACGCCGCCAATGGCGAACGCGTCGCCGGCGCGGACAAGGCCGTCGCGCGCTGTTGGCACGTGGACATCACGGACGACGCGCGATTGGCGCGCGGCGTGGCAGAGGCCGCGACGCACTTTGGCCGCATCGACTACCTGGTCAACCTGGCCGCCACCTATCTTGACGACGGCGCCGCTTCCGGCCGCGCCGATTGGTTGCAGGCGCTGGACGTCAACGTGGTCAGCGCCGTGATGGCGGCCCGCGCGGTCCATCCCCATCTGCTTGCCGCCGGCGGCGGCGCCATCGTCAATTTCACCAGCATCTCGTCGCGCGTCGCGCAGACCGGGCGGTGGCTGTATCCGGTTTCCAAGGCGGCGCTGCTGCAGGTGACGCGCAGCCTGGCCATGGACTACGCCGCCGACGGCATCCGCGTCAATTCGGTATCGCCGGGCTGGACATGGTCGCGCGTAATGGACGAACTGACGCACGGCGACCGCGCCAAGACCGACCGCGTGGCCGCCGACTACCACTTGCTGGGGCGTGCGGGCGATCCGGCCGAAGTGGCCGAGGTGGTCGCGTTCCTGCTGTCGGACCATGCCAGTTTCGTCACCGGCGCGGACTACGCGGTGGATGGCGGCTATTCCGCCATGGGGCCGGAGCAGGCGCGGCCTGCGATTCCGCGTCTGGCTGACTAAGCCCAGGCCATGAACGGCTCCGCGGCAAGGGCGGCGGGCCATGCAAACGAAAGGAGAAGAGAGATGCGTCGAATCGCGATCGTGGGCGGCGGCCAGGCCGGACTGCCCCTGGCCCTGGGCCTGTTGGACAAAGGATATGAGGTCACGGTGGTCACCAACCGCGACCCGGACAACATCCGCAACGGCAAAGTGATGTCCAGCCAATGCATGTTCGACGCGTCATTGCAGATCGAACGCGGCTTGGGCCTGAACCAGTGGGAAGCCGACTGTCCGACCGTCGACGGCATCGGCCTGGCCGTGCCGCATCCCGAGCATCCGGGGCACAAGCTGATCGACTGGGTCGCGCCGCTGGACAAGCCGGCGCAGGCGGTGGACCAGCGCATCAAGATGCCGGCGTGGATGGAATTGTTCGCGGCCCGCGGCGGCAGGCTGCTGATCCAGGACGGCGGGGTCGGCGAACTTGAATTGCTGGCCGCGTCACACGATCTGGTGCTGTTGGCCGCTGGCAAGGGCGATGTCGTCAAGCTATTCGAGCGCGACGCGCAACGGTCGCAGTTCGACCGGCCGCAGCGCGCGCTGGCGCTGACCTACGTTGCCGGCATGCGTCCGGCGCCGGACTACTCGCGCGTTGCCTTCAACCTGATTCCCGGCGTGGGCGAATACTTCGTGTTCCCGGCCCTGACGACGGGCGGCCCGTGCGAAATCATGGTGTTCGAGGGCATCCCCGGCGGGCCGATGGATTGCTGGCGCGACATCAAGTCGCCGCAGGCGCATCTGGCGCAGAGCCTGGACATCCTGCGCACCTACCTGCCCTGGGAGGCCGACCGCTGCCATGGCGTGGAACTGACCGACGCCAACGGCATCCTGGCCGGCAGTTTCGCGCCCACGGTGCGCAAGCCGGTGATGACGCTGCCGTCCGGGCGGCGGGTGTTCGGCCTGGGCGATGCGGTGGTGACCAACGACCCGATCACCGGGCAGGGCTCCAACAATGCGACCAAGGCTTGCGCGGTGTACCTGGAGGCGATCCTGGCGCATGGCGACGCCGCCTTCACGGCCGACTGGATGCAGCGGACCTTCGAGCGTTTCTGGGACTACGGCGGCGCGGTGGTGGAATGGACCAATTCGATGCTGATGCCGCCCGCGCCGCATCTGCTCAAGCTCTTGAAGGCCGCGGAGGATTCGCCCGCGCTGGCCGCCGCCATCGCCAACGGCTTTAATCATCCGCCGTCGTTCTTCCCGTGGTGGCGCGACGATGTCGCGTGCGACGCGTTCATCGCCTCCAAGGCGGCGCGGGCGGCGGCATGACGGCGCCGCTGGACTGGGGCAGCACCGATCTGCATCCCAAGGTCCTGCGCGGCGTGCTGGGCAGCTATCCGACGGGGGTGGCCATCGTGGCCACGCGCTGCCCGGACGGCCGCAACGTCGGCCTGACCATCAACTCCTTCGCCTCCCTGTCGCTGGACCCGCCGCTGGTGTTGTGGAGCCTGGTGAACCATTCGCCCAACCTGGCGACGTTCCGCGATTGCAGCCACTTCACCATCAGCGTGCTGGCCTGCGGCCAGGAAGCGCTGGCGATGCGCTTCGCCAGTTCGGCCGTGGCCGACAAGTTCGATGGCACGCCGCTGCATGAAGTGCCGGAAGGCGTGCCCGCCATCGCAGGGGCCGTCGCCACCCTGGTGTGCGCGAACGACCAGCAGAACGCCGCCGGCGACCACCTGCTGCTGTTCGGGCGTGTGCTGCGCGTGGCCAGTGTGGCGGCGACGCCGCTGGTGTTCCATGCCGGGCGCTTCACCGCGCTGACCGCCGCGTAGCGGCCTTCCTCGATTGGAGTGATTCATGGCCACAGCGTCAGACGCGCAGGTCGTCATCGTCGGCAGCGGAATGAACTCGCTGGTGTGCGCCGCGCTGTTGGCGCAGCGCGGCAAATCGGTGCTGGTGCTGGAGCGCAACGACCGCCTGGGCGGATGCATCCGCACCGAAGAGCTGTTCCCCGGCTACCGCCACGACGTGCTGTCGTGCTGGTATCCGTTGTTCATGGGCAGTCCGGCCTATGCGGCGCTGAAGCCCGCGCTGGCCGAAGCCGGGCTGGAATTCATGCAAGGGGAATACACGACGGGGCTGGTGCGGCCTGACGGATCCGGCTTGGCGTTGAAGCAGGATATCCCGGACAGCGCGCGGCGCTTGGACGCGTGGGCGGCGGGGGACGGCGCGGCCTTCGGCGCGATGGCGCAGCGGCTGTTCGGCGAGGACGCGGCGCTGACGTTTGGCCTGTTGGGGCAGAACCCGTACGGCACGGGCATGCTCAAGCTGTTGTTCAAGGAATGGCGCAAGCGCGGCATGGACGGACTGGCGGCATTCGCCGCCGATTCGATGGAACCGTTCCGCCGCTGGGCAGAGCGTGAATTGCGGTCCGATACCGCTCGCGCCTTGATCGCGCCCTGGGTGCTGCACACGGGGCTGGGCCCCGACGACGCGTGTTCCGCCTTGATCGGCAAGCTGACGTTCGCGGCCGTGGTGGCCGGCGGCATGCCGGTGGTGAAGGGCGGGGGCAGCGGCGTGGTGGATGCGCTGGCGACGGTGATAGAACGGAACGGCGGCCGTCTGCTGACTGGCACCGCGGTCGAACGGATCCTGACCCGGGGCGATGGCCGCCGCCGCCGCGCGACCGGCGTGGTGGCGGACGGCCGCGAATACCGGGCCGCCGAGGCGGTGGTCTGCAACGTGACGCCAGGGCAGTTGTACGGGCAACTGCTGCCCGGCGCGCCCGAACCCGTGCGCCGGCGCGCCGAGGGCTATCGCTTCGGCCGCGGCGGCATGCAGATCCATTTCGCGCTGGATGCGCCGCCCGATTGGGTGACGCCCGAATTGCGGCACGTGCCGCTGGTGCACCTGACCGAGAGCATGGAGCAGGTATGCGCGTCGGTGACGGAAGCGAACAACGGCCTGTTGCCGGCGCGCCCCACGCTGGCCATCGGCCAGCCCGTGGCGGTGGACCCGACCCGTGCGCCGGCGGGCGGCTGGATCCTGTGGGTGCAGATGCAGGAATTGCCGGTGCGCGTCAAAGGCGACGCCTTGGGCGAGATCGCGGCGCCCGAAGACGGGCGCTGGAACACGGTTTTGCGCGAGGCGGTCGCCGACCGCGTGCAGGCGCGGCTGGAACCGGTCATGCCCGGTCTGGCACGGCGCATCGTCGGCCGCCGCAGCTATTCGCCGGCGGACCTTGAAGGCCTGAACTGCAATCTGGTCGGCGGCGATCCCTATTCGGGCGTGTGCTCGCCCGACCAGTTCTTTTGGCTGCGGCCCTTCGCGGGCAGCCAGGGCGCGCGCGGGCACCGGACGCCGCTCTCCAACCTTTTCCATATCGGCGCCGCCACCCATCCAGGCCCCGGCCTGGGCGGCGGCTCCGGCTATCTCGTCGCGCAACATCTGGCGCCCCGCAGGGGCAGGAGCGGAACATGAGCAGACACCTTGAACCCCGGCTGCTGGCCTGTGCCGTGGCACTGTCGCTGGCCGGCACGGCGGCCCACGCGACCGAGGGCGGCGGGCTGGGCATCTATCCCGACGGCTTGGAGAACTTCATGTCGGGCGCGCTGCCGCCGCCCGGCGTGCACATGCTGGTCTACGGCGGCGGGGCGCGCTACGACACGCTGCGCGGCAACGACGGCGAGCGCGTGCCGGTGCCGGGCTTCAAGGTGGATGTCAACGTGCTGGCGCCGCGGCTGATCTGGGTGACCGAACAGCAGGTGATGGGCGGGCAACTGGCTTTCCACGCGATTGCGCCGCTGCTGGACGTCACGTTCAAGGCGGCCGGCGAACGCTACCGCAGCACCGGGCTGGGCGACATGACGCTGGGCGTGGCGCTGGGCTATCACGTGTCGCCGGCGCTGCATTACGTGGTCGGGCTGGACATGTATGCGCCTACGGGGGAGTACGACCGCAATGACCCGTCCAGCCTGGGCAAGAACTACTGGACCGCCCAGCCCGTGTTCGCGCTCAGCCGGATCAGCCCCGACGGCTTCAACGCCGACCTGAAGTTGATGTACGACTTCAACTTCCGCAACTCCGCCACGGACACCCGTTCCGGGCAGGCCATCCACGCCGACTACGCGTTGGGCTGGGGCGTGGGCAAGGGATGGGTGCTGGGGGTGGGCGGCCACGCCTTCCAGCAGGTGACGGACGACAGCGGTCCGAACAGCGCGGCCGGCCGGGCGCGCGCGTTTGGCGTCGGCCCGTCGGTGCGCTACCTGAATGACAAGGGCTGGTTGTTCACCGCGAAGTGGCAGCAGGAATTCAAGGTGAAGAACCGCCCCGAGGGCTCGCAGCTGTACGTGAAACTGGCGATTCCGTTCTAAGGCAGGACAAAACCCTTGTCCGCAAGCATGGTCCCGCCGGAACAGCGGCTGCCCTACGACCAGCGCGCGCTCAGCACGTGCCGCAACACGGTCGTCGCGGCGGCGACCGGCACGGACATGTGCGTTTCGTCGGGCAGTTCCGCGTAGTCGACGCCCAGGCCGCGGCCCGACAATGCGGTGTCCAGGCGCTGCGCGAGCGACCGCGTTTCCTGGACGGTCTGCGGGCTTTCCGCGCCGCCCGCGATCAGCAGCAGGCGCTTGTTGCTGAGCGCGATTTCGCCGGCCTGGGCGCGCGCCACGAACTCGCGCTCGCGCGGCAGCAGGTAATGGTCCTGCCACCAGATGGACGGGCTGATCGCCACGATCTGCCCGAACACGGCCGGGCGGGCGTACAGCATGGCCAGCGCATACATGCCGCCGAACGAATGGCCCAGCAGGATCTGCCGGCGCGCATCGACGGGGAAGCGCGCGGCGATGTCCGGCAGCAGCACATCGGCCAGGAAGGCGTGCAGGGCCAGTTCGCCGCCCAGCGGCGGCTGGCCGGCGGGCGGGACAGTGCCGGGCGGCAAGGGCGGCGAGAAGTCGTACGAACGGCGCAGGAAGTCGAACGGCCCGTCGCTGGGATAGCCGACCGCCACCACGATCGCGTCGCCCGCCAAGTCGTCCTGCAGCCGCGCGGCATCGTAATAGGCGCCGAAGAACGCATTGCCGTCCAGCAGGTACAGCACCGGATGGCCCGCGCTGCGCCGGGGCTTGCGGCGTGGCGCCAGCACCTGGATGCGGTAGGCGCCGCCCGGTGCGTCCAGGTCGAACTGCTGCGTATCCGGCAGGCTGGCGCGGGGGGCGGCGGCAAACGCCCCCCGCGCGGCAAGGGCCGGCCAGGCGGCCAGCGCGGCGGCGCCGGTCAGCCAGCGGCGGCGTGTCAGGCCGCTCACCAGCGGTACCTCAGGCTGCCCATGACTTGCCGGCCGACGCCCAGATAGCAGTAGCCGCCGTCGCAGACGGTGGTCTCTTTGTCGGCGACGTTTTGAATGCTCAGCATCGCCATCCAGCCCTTCAGCGAGGGATGGCGGTCGCCCGGCTCGTAGCTCAAGGCCAGGTCGAACAGCGTGGCGGCATCGTTGTGCATGGTGTTCTGCACGTTGCCGTAGCTGCTGCCCACGTAGCGCACGCCCGCACCCAGCCCGACGCCGGCCAGCGGGCCTTGCGGCAGGCGATAGTCCAGCCACAGCGCGGCGGTATGGCGCGGCTGGTAGCTGGGCGTCTTGCCGACTTCGGCGGGATCGTTGCTGCCGGTGATCTTGCCGCGGTTGTAGCTGTAGTTGGCCACCAGTTGCACGCCGGTGCGCAGTTCCGCCACCGCTTCCAGTTCGACGCCGCGCGAACGGATCGCGCCCGCCAATTCCGAATAAGGCGTGGCCGGCACGACGCGCACGGCGTCTTTCTCCTTGATCTGATAAGCCGCCAGCGTGACATAGCTGCGGCTGCCTTGCGGCTGGTACTTCACGCCGGCTTCAATCTGCGCGCCGTGCGTCGGGTCCAGTGGCTTTCCGGAGGCATCCAGGCTGGTGTTGGGCGCGAACGAGGTCACATAGCTGACGTAGGGCGCCAGGCCGCTGTCGGTCAGATAGAGCGCGCCCGCCTGCCAGGTGAAGGCGTTGTCTTTCTTGCGCGTCGGGTCGCCGCCGTTCAGGCGGTCTTGCGAATGCAGCTGCGCGATGTCATACCGGCCGCTCAGGTTCAGGCGCCATTGGCCGATGCTGGCCTGATCCGACAGGTAGAAGCCGTATTGCGTGTTGCGCTGGTCGACCGACACCAGGTTGTAGGGCGGCGTCGGGCCGGGCACATAGCCGTACTGCGGGTTGTCCAGGTCCAGCGCCGGATAGCCGTTGGCCAGCATGCCCACGCCCTGGTCCCAATTCAGCCGCTGGTAGTCGAAGCCCGCCAGCAGCTGGTGCTTCACGTTGCCCGTATCCAGGCGCAGCTGGGCGTTGTTGTCGATCAGCACGTTCTGCACCGTGCTCTCGACCGACCAGGCGCTGCGGTTCAGCAGGCGCGTGCCCGGCTGCAGGGCGCCGCCCGACAGATAGCGCGCGTCCAGGTCGATGTGGCCGTACCGCACCTGCTGGCGCAACGTCAGCGCGTCGTTGTGCCGATAGGCCAGCTCGTAGCCCAGTTGGTACTGCGTCTGGCGCTGGTGGTCGTAACGCGGGTCGCTGACGCGGATGTGCGTGACCTTGCCCTCCGGGTCCGTATACATGCCGACGTTGGCATCCGTTTCGTCGCGGATGTACTGGCCCAGCACGGTCAGCGTGGTCTTGTCGCCAAGCTTGAAATCGAACGCGGGCGCGAACACGTCGCGGTCGTCGGCGATCATGCGGTCGTGTTCGCCGCGCCGGGTCAGGCCGGTCAGCCGGAAGCGCGCCGTGCCGGCGTCGTTGAACTGGTCGGCGATGTCGAACGCGACCTGCTTGCGGTCCTTGGTCCCGCCCATCACCATGATTTCACGCAAGGGTTCGTCAAGCGGACGCTTCGACACGCGGTTGACCAGGCCGCCGGGCGTGCCCTGGCCGTACAGCACCGACATCGGTCCCTTGACGATGTCGACGCGCTCCAGCGTGTAGGGGTCGGTGCGGAAGTAGGCGTAGGACCCGGGCGTCTGGCGCAGGCCGCCCAGGTAGTCGCCGCTGGTGTTGACCGGGAAGCCGCGGATCGAAATCTGGTCGAAACGCGGATCGAAGCCGGCGCTGCCGGTGCCCACGCCAGCCGAATAGCGCACGGCTTCCGGCATGGTCACCACGCCGCGGGCATCCAGTTGCGCGCGGGTCACCACGCTGACCGAACGCGGGGTTTCCATCAGCGGGATGTCGGTCTTGGTGGCGCTGACGCTTTCTTCGGCCACGAAAGCGCCCGTGGCGTCATGGGCGCCGGTCACGGTCACGGGTTCCAGCGTGGCGGTGCCGGCGATCGGGCGCAGCACGTAGTGGCCCGGCGCGCTTTCGCGCGCTTCCAGCCCAGCACCCGACAGCAGCTGGGCCAGGCCCTGTTCGACGGTGTAGCGGCCGTTCAGGCCGGGCGTCTGGCGGCCTTCGGTCAACGCGCCGGCGCCGCCCAGGAAAATGCCGGCGCGGCGGGCGAACTGGTTGATAGCCGGGCCGAGCGGGCCGGCGGCGATGGCGAAATCCAACATTTGCGTGTTGGGGGCGGGCTGCGCCAGCGCGGGCAAGGGCGCGAGCGGAGCGCAGGCCAGCAGGGCGGTCAACAGCAGGGCAGGGCGAAATGGCGGGTTCGGCATAGGGATGGCGTAGGTTCCTGGCGCCACGCTTTCGTGGCGCCTTCCCATACAGATCGAACGAGAACCGAAAAAGGGAACCGGCTGCCGTTCAGCGCGGCTCGACCGTCACCCACCACGGCAGCGTGCGCTGCACGCGGACGGGCAGCGCGTCGCCCAGCATCGCCAGGGCGGAGTCTGTGTCGGGAAGCGGGAAGGTGCCCATGACGCGCAGGTCCGCCACATCGGGATGCGCGGCCAGATGGCCGCGGCGATAGCGCGACAACTGGGCAAGGAAATCCGCCAGGCGCACGTTGTCGACGGTCAGCATTCCCGATTGCCACGTCGCCTGGGCGGTGTCGGCGGCGGATGGCGCGCCGATGCGGTCGCGTTGGAAGTCCGCCTGGCGGCCGCGCGGGATCACGAGGCGTTCGCCATTGGCGGCCAGGCGTATTTCCACCGCGCCGTCGAAGACGGCCAGATGGACCTGGTCGGCCGAATCGCGCCGGACCAGGAAGCGCGTGCCCAGGGCCCGCATCGCGCCCTGGGGCGTCCCGACCACGAATGGCCGTTCGCTGTCGGGCGCGGTTTCAATGACGACGGTGCCTTGCCGCAACGTCAGGCTGCGTTGCGCGGCGTCGATGGCGAAGTCGGCCGCGCTGGCGGTATCGAGCCATAGCTGGCTGCTGTCGGCCAGCCGCACATGCCGTATTTCACCGACGCCCGTGCGGTAGTCAGCGTTCCAGGCCAGCACCTGGTCGCGCAGCGGGGTGTGGCGCCAGGCCAGCCAACCCGATGTGCCCGCCACCGCCAGCCCGGCCAGTGTGCGCAGCGCGCGCCGCCGTGCGGGCGCGGGCGCCGCCGCCGCACGCAAGCCGGCGGCAAGGGCTTGCGGCGCGTCCTGGCCGCGCAGGCCGGCAAAGCGCTGTCCGGCCGCAGTCACCTGGTCCCAGGCGGCGCGATGCAGCGCGTGACCGCGCAGCCAGCCGTCCCACGCTTGGCGGTCCTGAGGCGAGACGTCCTCGTCATGCAGGCAGACGTACCAGTCGGCGGCCTCCTGCAATGCCTGGTGCCACGCGACGGCGTTCATTCGTGCTCCAGCATGGGCGTCCAGCGCGGCATGGCCGCATCGAACTCGGCTTCCAGCAACACGCAGTGCACCAGCGCCTGGGCCAGGTACTTCTTGATCATCCGCTCGGACACCGCCAGGCGTTCAGCGATCTCGCGGTACTTCAGACCTTCGACTTGCGCCAGCACGAACGCCTCGGCCACCTTGGGCGGCAGCCGCCGCAGCAAGGCGCCTACTTCCAGCAGGGTCTCGACCACGATGGCCTGCTGTTCGGGCGAGGGCGCCGCCGCGCTGTGCAGCAGCGTCTCGTGCCAGGCGCGTTCGACCTCGCGGCGCCGCCACAGGTCGATGCACAGCCCGTTGCCCATGGCGCGCAGATAGGCGCGGGCGCCTTGGGGCGAGTCGAATCCGCGCGGCGTGGCCAGCAGGCGCACAAAGGCGTCCTGCGCCAGATCGGCGGCATCGCAGGCGTTATTGAGGCGCCGCGCCAGCCAGCCGCGCAGCCAGCCGTGGTGCGCCTGGTACAGGCCTTCGATTTCGGAGTGGGGGTGTGACATGGCGGCGCAAGCAATCCGGGAAACCAGGCGCCACTATAACAAGATCAATTCTCATTATTGTTACTTCACCCGCAACGACGCAGGCTCTGGCTCGGGCTTTCTCCATAGCGCGCCTTGTATCCGGCGCTGAAGCGGCCCATGTGCGCAAAGCCCCAGCGCAGCGCGACGCTGGCGATATTGTGGCTTTCTCCCGACAGCAGTTCGGCACGGGCGCGCTCCATGCGCAGGTCGCGCAGGTAATGCATCGGGCTGACGTCCAGGAATTCCTTGAACCCCGCATACAGGCTGCGCACGCTGACGCCGGCAATGCGGGCCAGTTGCTCGGCGCAGACGGGTTCGTGCGCATGGGCTTGCAGATAGTCCTGCACGCTGCGCACATGGCGCGGCAGCACCGCGGCGCGGCGGCCGGGCGGCACACAGGTGTAGTTGTGCGGATGGGTGGACAGCAGGGTGGCGGCGACCAGTTGCTCCATCTGGTGCACGATCAGCTTGTGCGTCGCCAGGTCCGCGTGTTCCGTCGAACAGTCCAGCAAATAAGTCATCAAGCAGCGCCACGCCGGGCAATCGCGCCAGCGGAAACCCAGCTGGAAGCGCAGCGGCCGGTCCAGCGTGCCGCCCAATTGGCCCACCAGCGTGCGCTCCAGCAGCGAGCGGCCCACGCGAAGCATGAACTGGTCGCTATCGTCGCTCCAGCGCATGGCCAGGTCGTCGTCGGGACTGACGACTGATGCGACATCCGGCGTGGAGTCCACCTGCTGGGGGCCGCTGCTGATGCGTGCCGATCCCGACAAGGGCATCTGCACCAGGAAGAAATCTTCCAGCGGGCCGGGACGGATTTCGACATGGGCGCCGTAGCGCAGGCGGTTCAGCGAGACCTCGCCCAGCGCCTGGTGATGCATGCGGGCGTCAAGGCGCTGGGCCGTGCCCACCACGCCGAGTTGGTGCGGCCGCATCACGCGGCCGACCATGGAGCGGGCTTCGTCCAGATCGCCCGACGCGAACAACTGCTGCGCGGGCTGCCCCAGGACAGACTCGATGCGTGGCGCGGCAGGCGGCCAGGACGTGCGGGTGGCGGACAGCGTCGGATTGAGCATGGCTGGGGGTTCCTCCCGCGTGGGGGCCTTGACGGCTTCGATAGTAAGGCTGCGCCGTGCGCCGCGGACTGGTGGAAAACCCGTCCCGAAGCGGGGGGCGTTGGCCGTTTTCCGCACTGCGTATCCGCGGAATGCAAAAAACCGCAGCCGGGGCTGCGGTTTTTTGCGTACGGCTTAGCCGGCGTCAGTGCATCTTCCCGTAGCGGCCGGCGTTGAAGTCCTGGATGGCTTCCACGATTTCCGCTTGCGAGTTCATCACGAACGGACCGTATCCCACCACCGGCTCATCGATCGGCTCGCCGCTCAGGATCAGGAACACGGCGTCGTTGTTGGCTTCGACCGTGATGTCTTCCCCGTCCTGCGAGAACAACGCCAGATGCGCGTCGCGGGCGACGGATTCGCCGTTGACCAGCACCGTGCCGCGCAGCATCACCAGCATGCTGTTGCGGCCCGCGGCGACGGGGAAGGTCGCGGCCTTGCCCGCATTCAGGCGCACATCCCACACGTCCATAGGCGTGAAGGTGCGTGCCGGACCGGCCTGGCCCGCGAAGCTGCCCGCGATCACCCGCAGCGAGCCGGCACCGTCCGGCAGCGCCACCACGGGGATGTCCGCATTGAGGATGCCCTGGTAACCCGCCGGCGCGGTCTTGTCCCGGGCGGGCAGGTTGACCCACAGCTGCACCATTTCCAGTTCGCCGCCCGAACGGGTGAACGCGGGGGAATGGAATTCCTCATGCAGGATGCCGGAGCCCGCCGTCATCCATTGCACGTCGCCGGGACCGATGACGCCACCGTTGCCGGTGGAATCGCGGTGCTCGACTTCGCCGCTGTAGACGATGGTCACGGTCTCAAAACCGCGATGGGGGTGCTGGCCCACGCCGCGCGGCTGGTCGGCCGGCTCGAACTTGGCCGGGCCGGCGTAATCCAGCAGCAGGAACGGGCTGACGTTCTTGCCTTTGTCGTTGTAAGAGAACATCGAGCGCACCGGGAAGCCGTCGCCGACCCAGTGGGGGCGGGGAGCGGCATGCAAACCGAGGATCTTCTTCATGGCGTCTATTCCTATTGCGCGGCCCCTGCGGGGCCGTTCGTCATAGGGTTAAAGATAAGGGCGGAACGCTGCTTTCGGTAGTCCCCCCCATTGGTAAGCACTGTTCCATGGATCGGACGATGAAAGGGGCATCCCTGCCGCCTGACGTATCCTTCCCGGATGGAACAACGCGTGGATGCCGCGCCGCAAGGGCGCAACGATCGGGTCACGGGCTTTGCCCCCGTCGCAACCCCTGGCTCAAGGGTGCTGGTGCTGGGCTCCATGCCCGGCGTGGCCTCGCTCAAGCAAGCCCGCTACTACGCCCACCCCCGCAACGCGTTCTGGCCCATCGCGGCCCGCGTCCTGGGTTTCGATCCCGCCCTGGACTACCCGCAGCGCCTGCACGCCTTGCAAACCGCAGGCGTCGCCCTATGGGACGTCCTGCAAGCCTGTGAACGCCCCGGCAGCCTGGACGCCGACATCCGCCATGACACGCTCGTCCCCAACGACTTCGCCGCGTTCCTGGCCACCCACCCGGCCATCACCCGCATCTGCTTCAACGGCGGCAAGGCCGCCACGCTATACCGCCGCCACGTACTGCCCAGGCTAGCCCGGGCAAACCTGGAATACGTCGATCTGCCGTCCACCAGCCCCGCCCACGCCGCCGCGTCCTTCGAGAAGAAACTGGCCGCCTGGCAAATAGCGCTGACCGCATAAGCCCCCAGTCAACCGCGACCACAACCAGCAACTCGCAACCAGCGCTAACAACAACGCGCCAGCAACGAAGCGCCAACAAAACCCCACGCCAAGCCACCACGTATGCCCGAAAAGGCCGCGCAGGGCGGCCTTTGCGGGCGGGCGCGCCAAACCCTTCCAGCAGCCACCCCCCGCCCACGGGGCGCCCGGCGTCAAAAGAACTCCGTTAGCCCCACCCCGGAAT
>NZ_LZZS01000011.1 GCF_014170335.1 Achromobacter sp. UMC46 | reverse complement strand
ATTCAAGGGAGTGGGGTGTCCGGGGGAACGTTGCAGGATCGACGCCCTGGTCTACAGCGCCACGCCGATGATGAAGCGGGGCACGCGGTCGCCTGACCTGATCGGCATCGCCTCCGTCATCGAGGCCGCAGGCGGCTTCGGCGGGGCCGTCTGGCCCGACGCGCCAGAACAGGTTCGGGGCGTCGCGTTCCGCTTCGCCAACCCGTTGGCACCGGACGCGCCCGCTTATGCACCTGGCACACTGGCGTTGTGGGCGGGCGCGGGGTCTGAACGCCAGTGTGCCAGGTGCATAAGCGGGCGCGTCCGGTGCCAACGGGTTGGCGAAGCGGAACGCGACGCCCCGAACCTGTTCTGGCGCGTCGGGCCAGACGGCCCCGCCGAAGCCGCCTGCGGCCTCGATGACGGAGGCGATGCCGATCAGGTCAGGCGACCGCGTGCCCCGCTTCATCATCGGCGTGGCGCTGTAGACCAGGGCGTCGATCCTGCAACGTTCCCCCGGACACCCCACTCCCTTGAATACCCGTACCTGCGCGCCGAATCCCAGCGCCGAGCGTTCGGGGAAATCGGTCGGCAGATGCGCCAAGGCGCGCAATTCCGTCACGGTGGGGGATTGCGGATCCGCGAACAGCGGTACGCCCGTCGCATCCTGGGGTGCCAGCCCCTTTCCCAGTGCGTCGAAATGCCGCGTCAGCATCCCCGCGACGGCCTGCCGGACCTGCGCCATCCACACCCCCGCCGAGCGCGCCGCCGCGTCCTCGATCCGATGAACGAGCTGGTTGGACGCCCAAATGGCCGTCAGAGAGGCCAGCGCCAATGCCAGCGCCAGGCCTGGCAGCGAGAGGCCGCCCTGGCGGTAGCGGCCGGCGGCCACGCTTCCGGGCAAGTACCGGCGCGTCATTTTGCGGTGAAGGTGAACGTGTTGACATCGCCCTGGCTGCATTGAGCCTGAGCCAAGGCCGCCCGGTACGGCACCGCAGGCGTCGCAAGCGCATCTTTCACGACTTTGACGCCTGAACTGCCACCGATGGAGATCGTTTCCGAGACCCGCTGCAGGACGGAAGCCAGTGCCGGGCAGGCGGCATGGCTGACGTTGGTGAGCGTGACCGTGAACGCCGAGCCCAACCCTGCGCCGCCCAGGGCCGCCGCCACCACCTCGACGATGCCGTTGCGGCCGGCCCCGCTGCCGCCCAATCCATGCACGATGCGCGCCGACGCCCCCCTGCCCTGGACGGCCAGCACGCTGGAATCGCGCATCGCGTTGGCCATCGCGCCGGTATCCAGTCCCGTATAGGGCGTGACGCCGCCGCCCTGGGCATTGATCTTCATGCTGGCGATGAAGCGCTGCAGCTCGCCGCCGACCTTGGGCACCTTGTTTTCGATGACGTACGCCCCGATCGCAGGAATGCCCACGATCGCGATCAACAAGACGATGGCAGTCACGATGGACACTTCCATCAAGGAAAATCCGCGCTGGCGCGCGGCGCCGGATTGACACGTCAAAACCTGTTGCATCACTACCTCCGTTAAGTGTGCTTGGGACACCCGTGCCGGGCTCCACCTGAGCGGGCAGAGTGCCCGGCGTCATTGGCTTGCATAGAAGTTGGTCAGGGCCCGGCGCAGTTCGTCGATGACGGCGTAGTGCCAGAGCGTGACGCTCAGCACCGTCGCCACCGACGCGATCAACAGGGTCCAGCGCAGCACGGCCGCTTGCCGCCGCACCCTTGCCAGCAACCGCGATTCGACGCGCTGGCGCACCCGCGCCAAGCCAGCCTCCAGCCCCAACGCATCGGTCATGTCGGCCATGTACCACCACGTTTCTTCATCCAGCAGCCCCGTGTTGAATATCTCGGCGCCGCTGGCGCCGCCGTCCAGACGCGCCGACATGGATTGAAGATGCGCATGCATCCACGGCCTCGCCTCCCGGGCCTGGACGGCCAGCGCGTGGCGCAAACGGGTATCGGCCGCACCGTGCTGGCGGACCAGCACCGACAGCAGGCAAAGGAAGCGGATCGCCTGGAAATCGCGGTACAGCCGCCACAGCAGCCAGCGGTCGAGTCCGGCCCGGAAGGCCCCCGCGACGTTCGGAAGCGACCAGATGCTTAACAGCGCCATACCCGCGCCAAGCACCAGACACAGCAACAGCCATTGCCGCAACGCCCGGGCCAGGGCAAACAGCCCGCGCGTCAGGCGCCCATAGTCTTCCATGGGCACCATCGCAAACACTTGCTGCAGGCGCGGCACGCTGAAGAACGGGATGGCGCACAACAACGCAAGGGCCACGACCGTTGCGGCTACGCCAGCCGCCGCCGCCGAGACCACGGCCAACCAGGCGTCGCCGCCCAACCGGACCGCCCGGGCCAGGTCGCGCAATGCCTCGGCAAGATCGCCGCCCTCTTCCTGGACGCAGCTCAGCAGCAGGCATTCTTCGGAAGGCAGTGTGCCGGCCCAGGCCGCGCCCAGGTCTCCACCCGCCTCCGGATAGGCGCCGGCCCAGTAATGCGACAGCCGCCCCCGCACGCTACGCAACCCGTAGCGACGCGCATCGTCATCGAAAATGTCCCGCAGACTTTTACGCCCCTGCGTCCCCTCGACCAGGTCCGCCAGATATTCGTAGTAGTCGGCACGTCCGGCTCGGAAGCGCAGCGCATCCAGGCGCGGCAAATAGGAGGTCATGCCCGCCCCCTCTGCCCGAGACTGGCGCTGGCAGGCTCCATGTGCCGCGACCGCGGCGACACTGCAAGGTCGAACCGGCGCAGCAACGCCCGGGGATCGACCTCCCCCCTATTCACTTTATGCAGCGCGCAGTCCAGCGCCCGCAAGCCATGGCCGACCGCTTCGCCCCGTGCGTCGTCGGCATGCGCCGCTTGCATCCACCGGTTCAGACCCAAGTTGTCTCGCCTGCGCACGCGTTCCAGGAACCCCTCCACGCGGGCGGGTTCGATCAATTCGGCCGCGACGCTGCGCCCGGCCGTGCCATTGAGCTCCGGCAATTGGGGACGGCGGCACGCGGCGCACCCCTTCGGGTTCCTGACCTTGACCGCCTCGGCGTCCAGTCGGTACGTCTGTTGCAGCCACCGGAACCAGGCCTGCCAGTCCGGCGCGGCATTCGGATGCTGCGGACGCCCTCGCCACAAGCTGTCCAGCGGCAGTGCGCAGGCGACGCATAGGCGAGGCAACAGCGTCTGATAGACCAGCAGTTTCAGGATGCCCGGCGTAGCGAGAAAATTGCGCGACACGCCGATGGCGTCCGAAGCAAGACGCTCAGGAATCAACGCAGCGGAACCCGCGTGCGTGGTGGCATACAGGCTGACGCCCGAGCCGGCAAGGTCCATGAAGGCGCGGCCGGTGTCGATATCCCGGATTTCGCCGATCAGCAGGTCATTCATGGCCGAACGCTTGATGGTCTTGAGCTTGGCGTCGAACGCCGGCCACGCCGATTCGGCCAACGCGCTGCCCAGCGTATTCTGCAAGGCATTGGCGATGGCGTATTCGACCGGGTCCTCAAGCGTGATGACCTTGCGGGTGGCGGCGATGCCGCGCATCAAGGCCGCGATGGTGGTGGATTTTCCGGACCCCACGACGCCCGCCAGCACGATGGCGCCCCCTTCGCGTTCGCGGGCGCCCAGCAGGGTCTCGACCTGGGCGGGCAGATACCCCAATGCATGCAGGTCACCATCGGCGGTGGCATCCAGGCGCAGGATTCGCAGGCACACCGACGGCCCCGCATCTGTCGCCAGCGATGCCCACCGGAGCACCAGCGGCGCGGCGTCCACCGTCAGCGCGATGCGCCCCTGCTGTTCCAGCGCCGGGTCGAAGACGGCGCCGTTGCCGCCGCGCACGTCCATCCACGCCACCGCCAGCACTTCCAGCAATGTCGTGTTGGACAGGCCGGCGAACCGCTCGGTGGCGACGTATTCGCCGTTGATGGTGTAGCGGATGTCGCAGGCCTCGCGACGCCGGTTCACGTTGATGTGCACGTCGCTTGCGCCTTGGGCCACGCCCCATCGCACGATATCCAGGAAGAGCGCCGCCAGGGCCGACGCACGCTCGGCTTGCCGGCTGGCGCCTCGCGGCCCGATGCCGGCCGCCGTCAATTGCCCACGCGAGACCATCAGCAGCAAAGGCGCCGGCAGCGCGTAACGCGACGGCTGCGCCAACCGGTATCCGCCAGCGCGCACCAGGCGCTCGACTTCATCGATGGGGTCGCCTTCGAGGTATTCCTTGACGGCGAAGATGGCGGCTTCGCCGCTATCCAGCAACACGGGGCACAACCGGCCGGCCAACGCGGCCAGGTCGAATTCCCGGCTTAACGCACGGGCCAAAGCGGGGGTCATGCGGGAAATGTCGTCGGCGGTACGCAGTTCAGTTGGCAGCGATGCCGGCGGCGGCGCCGGAAGACGGATCATGGCATTGCCTTTGCCGCGCTCAGGCAGGCGGTATGGTCGTTGGCGCCCCTGCGCAGACGCACGCAAGCGCCTTCGATGGCAAGCAATTGGTAGCCGGCTGCCGAGCCACCCGCCATGACAGGAGAGGCCCGGCCCGTCTGGTAGCGCAGCACCGCGCCATTGACGACCACGTCGGCGCTCAGATGCCGGGCAACACCGAATATCGCAGTCACTCGGATATCGTCCGGCAGCGCGATGATCGATTCCGCCGGGGCAGCTGGCGATGGACTGGGCGGGCAAATGCCTGGCATCCGGCAATCGGCCAGGGCTGCTGCGGCGTCGGCGCGCAGCAGCGTGCGCACCGTTTCCACCTCTGGCCACGCCTGCGCCTCGTGGGGCGGCGGCAACGCCAGCGCCGGCAGCGCAGATTCGGATGCGGATGCCGACGCGAGGCACGTGATCAGCAGCCAAGCAATGCCGGCGGCGCACACCGCGCGCCTCGATGCGGATCTATTCCTGCTCATACAGTTCTCCATGCAGTTCGGCGACCAGCGTGCTGGCGGCCAGGCTGGGCTGAAGTTGCGGCTGCACATGCAGCGCGAGGCGCGACCAGCGCACCGCGGGAAGCGGGCCGGGCAATAGCGCCAAGGATCGCAAGGGCCCGGACAAGCGCAACGCACGACGCCTCACGGGTGGCCGGGCGGGCGCAAGGGGCTCGGGCGGATCCGCCGCCTGCGACGAAAGCAGCGGCACAGCCACGGCAGCATCCAAAGCGACGGAAACAAAGGCCGGCTGCATCCGCTGCAACGCCGCAACCAACTCGGTATCCACCCGCAACGCAGTCGGCAGCGTCAACCGGGCCAGGGGCACGACGTCGGCCGCGACGCGCCAGGACAGCGTGGCCGCGTCCAGCGGTTTGAATGACACTTGCCATCCCGCAGGCAGCCGCGCATGCAGCAATTGATTGGTCGCCAGGGGATGCGCCCGCACATAGCGCGCCGAACAGCTCCAGGTCCGTGACCCGGCATCGCATTGCGCCTGACGCAATGCCCAACCCTGCACCTGTATAGGGAGCCTTCCCACCGCGGCCAGCAAACGGAAAAGAGCATCGGGCGCATGCGTGGGCGTCCCTTCCAGCATGGCCAGATAGGGATCCACCCGGCCTGCCGCTTCCGGGGCCAGCGACTCCGGTTCGCGCAGAAAGCGCTGTGCCGACAGGCCATGCCACAGCGGCGGCACGGCGGCGGACAGCCCCACGCATATCAGGAAGAAACGCAACGCAAACGGCATTGCCGCCCACCGGGAGGGCAGCACCGCCAGCCTTGCACCCGGCTCCACGGCGTGCGACAACGCCGCCCATACCGAATCGGCGTCGTGCTCGGGCAACGCAGGACGCTGCTCCCGCAAGCGCGCCCGCGCGTGCAGGGCTTCGCTGTGCGTCGCGAATACCTTGTCGGCCTGCGACAACACCGAACCGTCTTGAGCGGCGGCCAGCCAATAGCGCCCCTCTGGTAGCGGAATCAAGCACAGGCCGCCCTCGGGGTACAGCAACGCATAAAGTTGCGCGGCCGCCTGGACATGGGGCGCCCGCCGCCGGCGCGATGCCGTCGCGTGTGGACCGCGACGCCAGGCCGACCGCGCCCGGCCATAGCCCGCCACGGTGGCCGGCGACCCGCCGACGACAACATGGGTCGCCCGCAGGCGTCGCCCTCGGGCGCGGGCCAGTCCGGAGACGTCAGAGCCGATCAGCACCAGCCAGTGCAAACCGAACGCCAGCTTGCGTTCAGTGCCCGGGCAGTCGATCAGAAGGAAATACGGAGCTCGGTTCATGGCGCAGCCTCAGTACCCTTCTTCGACCTGCGCCGTCACCAGCACCAGCGTGGTCTCGCGTTCCTGGGCGGCGCTGTCCTGCCCGCCCGTGATCAACGGCAGACCCGGCGCAAGGCGCTGGCGGTCGTGCTGGTCCTGGCTGCGATCGAATCCGGACAGGATGACGGGCTGGCCTGGCCGCAACTCGATCTGCTGCACGGTGCCGTTGCCGTCGATCGTGATCTGCTGGACCTGCACCTGATTGCCGCGCTCGCCGAAGGTGATGGTTTTCAGCGGCTGCGCAACCGCGTTGTCGTAGGCGACGGACAAGAGAATCTGCCCATCTTCCTGGATGTCCGGCAACAGCGTCAGGAACGAGCCGACGGTTTCTTCCTTCTGGCTGATCGACACCGCAGGCAGCGAGCCATTGGCCCCACCCGCCGTCGTGCCCGGAACCGCCGTGCTTTGAACCCGGTCGATATACGAGAACGTGGTGCGGATCGCGTGGGTGACCGGCCGGCGGTTCAACGTCAGGACGGGGACCTTGCGGTGCCGTACGATCGCCCCCATCGTGCTTAGCGCCGAGACAATCGCGCGCGAGCCGTCGAACGGCCCCTGGTTCACGCCGGCTTCCAGCAGGCCGGCCTCCAGGGGCGCCGCCCCGGGCAGGGCGAGACGTGCCGACGCCCCTGCCGCCGCGTACAACGCGTTCCAGTCCATGCCGCCGGAGGCCGATTGCCTGACGATGACGGTGATTTCCTCAAAGACCAGCCGCACGCGCCGTGTCAACGCCTTGTTCTCGCGCTCGAGGTAGTGCGCCACGCGTTCCAGCGCCTCGGGCGTGTCCGTGACCACCAGCGACGAGGCGCCATCCACCGCGTCCGCGATCAGGCCTGAGCGCGTCAGGAACGGGACGATGCTGGCGCGCAACACCGCCAAAGCGTTGTGTTCTTTCGCCGACAAGGTGGTGTTGGACGTGCTTTCAAAGCCCTCGCCTTCCGCGCTGCCCGACCTGCCCAGGCGCACATCGACCGCGCTGGCCAGCGACAACGCCCGCACGTCGAACACCCGGGTTTCGGTGCGGTAGAACTCCAGCGCATCGCGCACATAGCGCCAATGCACGGAAAAGCGGGCGGCCAGCGCATCCAGCAGATCGGCGAGCGGCACAGGCCCCTCGCGGATTTCGAAACGGACCGGAGACGGCGCCGACAGCCCTGCATTCACGGCAAGGCGCGGCAGGAACTGCTCTAGCGCAAGCAAGGCGTCGGGCCGCACCCGGACCGGAATACCGGTGGCGGCACCCAAGCGCTGCGCCATCGCGGGAAGGTCCGCTTCGTCGGCCAGCATCAGCGTCGTCGGTACGTTCTCGCGCAGCGCGGGCGGCAGCGACACGGCGCGCGCCAGCGGCTGCGGCTTGCCGGCGATCCAGGGTGCGGCGACGTCCTGCGCGGCAATGCGCGCCTGGCGGTCCGACAAGCCATCGGCGAACGCCTGATGGCGATCCGTCAGCACCGCTTGCCGCTCGTTGGCCGCCCGGTTCAGGTGCGCCACCTGCTGGGACGCCGCGCAACCGCCCAGCACCCCGCACGCCATCAGGCACATCACGTGTTTGATCATCATGCCCCGCCTCCTTGCAGCGATGCCGCGCGCGAGCAGGACTGAGCAAGCGGCACGACGCGCAGCACCTGGTTGCCGTAGAAGCACGGCTGCAACGGTTTTTCGGCCAGTTCGGTTGCGCTTAGCAGGTCACGGACCGCGGACTTGAAGTCGCCCGGAAAATCCGCCGATGCGGACAACGGAATATCCACGTCAACCGCCCAATGCTGCGGTTGGAACGTCCAGCCCGAGCGGTCCGCCCAACGCGCCAGCACGGCGCGAAGCGTGGCGTCCGGCGGGGCGGCCCGGTACAGCGGAACCGGCGCGGCGGGCAGCAGGGAAACCGCCAGGCCAGGGGTCGCGGTGGGGGTCGCGGCAAGAAGGGGAGCAACGCCCGGAGCGTCGGCCGCCAACGGCCCATTCGACGCCAGCGCCCCGATACCGGGTATTGCCAGCGGCTCGGGTTGCACTGGCGCGGCCGCGATATGGGCCAAGTCGTCCGCGCGTTCCGCCCTGGCCTTCAGGCGGCCTCCACGGAAGCGCAGGACGCCCCACTCTCCCTTGACCACGACGTACGGATCGCGGCGGACATAGGGCAAGGCATGCTCGCCATCGCCACGCACGCCGAATACGGCGGGCAAAGCCTGCCCGGGCGCGAATTGCAGCCAGACTTCCCTGCCGTCGTCGAACACCTGCACAGGCGCGACGGCGGGGTCCCCCGACAAGCGCCAGTCAAATCGGAAGCCGCCCGTGGCGGGCTCGGCCGTCTGCCAGGAAGCGCCAGGGCCGCCATTGGCCGGCCAGGTTGCGCAAGCGCCCAGGCCGGACAAGCTTGCCACCAGGAAGAAGATTCGAACCATGCCTCACCGCAAGCAAAGGGCGCACCGGGAGCGGTACGCATGAACGGCATGGTGGACGACGGGTTGGCGCACCGCCAGACTGGCATGTACGCATGGATGCTTTGATCCGCCCCGCGTGGCGCGATCGGCGGACGAAAAAAGCCCGGTCCTGGGACCGGGCTTTTGCGGACGGAACCGGCAGGCGTCAGCGCTGCCGGCTCAAGCCGGGAAGGTCAACGTTGCGCGGCGATGCTGCGTGCCTGGGTAGCCGCGTTGTTCAAGGCCGATACAGGCGGCACCTTGCCGTCGAAGGCATCGTTCAGCTGCTGGTTCAGCACCGGCTCGATGCGGTTGTAGTTCGCCATGCGGAAGCCGCGGCTATTGCTGGCCGGACGCGTGCTCATCGAAGCGATCACGGCTTGCGCGCCCGGGATGCTCTTGTAGAACGACACATCGGACGCGCGGAACGCCGCTTCGGTCAGCGGCAGGAAGCCCGTGCGCTGATGCCATTCGGCGGCGACGACCGGCTTGGACAGCCAGGCCAGGAACTGCGCCGTGGCCTTCTCTTCGGCTTGCGGGCGGCCGTCAAGCGCCCACAGCGCGGAACCGCTGACGAACGGCTGGCCGGCGGTCTTGGTGGCTTGATCGTAGTAAGGCACCGGCGCCACGCCGAACGACAGCGACTTGGTGGTCACGAACGTGCCGAAGGCGCCGGAGTTGGCGGTCAGCACGGCGCACTCGCCCTTGGCGAAGAGCTTGTCGGCCGACGCGTCGCCCGTATGCGCCATGAACAGCAGCGAACGCTTCCAGCTGACCATCAGCGAGATGTGGCGCATGTAGAGCGTGTCGAACTGCATGGCAGGCGCCGCGCTCTTCTTGGTGACGGCATCCAGTCCATTGTTGTTGCTGGTGAATTGCTGGCCGTTGATCGGCGCCAGGTTCTCCAGGTGAACGGTGACCTGATCGCTGGAGGCGTAGGGGCAATCGATATCCGCCACATCGCGCAGCTTCAGCAGTTCGGCCTGCAGGCCGCTCCACGTGCGGGCCGGATTGTTGGGGTCGAGGCCCGCCTTCTTGTAGGCGGCGGTGTTGTAGAACATCACCGGCACTTCGGCCATCCAGGGGAAGGCCAGCAGGCGGCCCTTGCCATCGCGCGTGAAGCTGCTGGTAGCCGGCACGAACCAGTTCAGGTCCTTGATCGGGTACTTGGCCAGCAGTTCGTACATCGGCAGGATGGCCTTGTGCTGAGCCACGACTTCCGGCGAATGGTTGTCTGTCAACTGGACCAGATTGGGCGCCTTCTTGGCCTTGACCGCCGAGACGGCCTCTTGCTCAAGCGCGTCTTGCGAGGCGAATCCGCGAAGCTTGACGGCGACCTGGTCCTGCTCTTTGTTGTACTGCTTGGCCAGCTTTTCGAATTCGGCCTTGTTCGCGTCCGACAGCGTGTGCCAGACCTGGATTTCCACTGGAGCGGCATTCGCCACGCCCGCCATTGCCATGGCAGCGCCAAACACCCATGCGCGCCGGTTGGCGAACATCGCGCGGGCAACACCCGCCAATTGCAGATTCTTCATAGGTTCATAGACCAAGAAAAGGGAATTCCGGTTCTGGCCGCCGTCCGCTGAGCAGATCGGCCAGTGCCCGGCCCGAGCCAACACCCATCGTCCAGCCGAGCGTACCGTGTCCTGTATTGATATACAAATTGGGGATACGGCTACGGCCGATGATGGGCACATTCGAGGGAGTGGACGGGCGCAAGCCCGACCAATAGCTGACGCGCCCGAAATCGAGCGCGTCGGGAAAGAGTTCTTGCGCCAGGCGGGTCAAGGCCTCGCAACGGCTGGTGTTCAGGCCCCGGGAGTACCCCGAGAGCTCTGCCGTGCCCGCCATGCGCAGCCGGTCGCCCAGGCGCGAGAACACGATTTTGTGGCTGCTGTCCGTCAGGCTGACCGTGGGCGCGGCGCTGGGTTTCAGCACCGGAAACGTCGCGGAATAGCCCTTGGCCGGATAGACATTGCAGGGGATGCCCAGCGGACGCAGCATATTGGGGCTAAAGCTGCCCATGGCGACGACATAGGCGTCGGCCGAGACCGAGCCGTACTGGCCGTCGGGTTCAATGATCTCAACGCCCTGCACGGTGCCGCCCTGCGTCAGCAGGCGCGTGGCCCGCGTGCTGTAGCGGAATTCGACGCCGGCGCGGGCACAGCGCTCAGCCAGCGCGACCGTGAACAGGTGGACGTCGCCGCTTTCGTCTTCGGGGGTGTAGTCGCCACCGACGATCGTCTGCCGGTGCGGCGCCAGGGCCGGTTCGATGCCGATGACTTCGTCGGCCGTGACCACGCGGCGCTCGACGCCGAAATCGCGCATCAGCCCGGCGGCGCGCTGGGAATTCTCGAATTCGTGAGGATCGCGGTAGAAATTCAGGATGCCGCGTTCAAGGTGGTCGTATTCAATGCCCAGTTCGGCGCGCATGCCGCGCAGGGTGGCGCGGCTGTATTCGGCCATGCGGACCATGGCGCGGATGTTCGGCGCCAGGCGGCTGGGCAGGCATTCGCGCAGGAAGGACAAGCCCCACATCCATTGCCGCCAATCCAGTTGCGGGCGGAACAGCAGCGGCGCGTCGTCCTGGAACATCCATTTGAGCAGCTTGAACGGGGCCTGCGGATTGGCCCAGGGTTCGGCGTAGGAAACCGAAATCTGCGCGCCATTGGCCAGGCTGGTTTCCTGCGCGGGACCGGTGCAGCGATCAATGACCACGACGTCGTGGCCGGCCTGGCTTAGCCACCAGGCGCTGGAGATGCCGATAATGCCGCTACCCAATACCGCTACTTTCATGCCCGCATTGCTCCTTGCGTGCCAAATCGGTCCACGGACCCGATGTCCGCCCCCTTGGCAAGCCGCTGCCAAGGCAGTTTACCCCGCCGATTTGGCTTCGCCTACGTCTAAAAAGGCGCCCCACGCCGCGCACGCTCGGCGTGCTTGCGGCCCCCCCAGGGGGGCATTTTTACCTTGAGGCGGCCCTGCTGTAAAAGAAGGCCCCCACGCCGCGCACGCTCTGCGTGCTTGCTGCCCCCCGAGGGGGCATTTTTACCTTGGGGCGGCCCTGCTGTAAAAGAAGGCCCCCACGCCGCGCACGCTCTGCGTGCTTGCTGCCCCCCGAGGGGGCATTTTTACCTTGGGGCGGCCCTGCTGTAAAAGAAGGCCCCCACGCCGCGCACGCTCTGCGTGCTTGCTGCCCCCCGAGGGGGCATTTTTACCTTGGGGCGGCCCTGCTGTAAAAAGGGGCGGAAGTGACCAAGCTTTTCCGCTTGTGAATTCCGCCCCTTTTCTCATATGCCGGTCCCGGTTACGACGCGGCTTTCGCCAGGTCGGCTTCGGACGTGAACGCGTCCGCGTAGAACTCTTCAGACGGCAGGCCGTTCTGCGTGCTGAATTCGCGCCGGGCGGCATCCACCATCAGCGGCGTGCCGCAGGCGTAGACCTGATGGCCGGACAGGTCGGCGATGTCCTGCATGACGGCCTCGTGCACGAAGCCGGTACGGCCCGTCCAACCGTCTTCCTGCAGCGCGTTGGACACGACCGGGACATAGGTGAACCCCGGCAACTGGCCCGACCAGGACTGCGCCAGCGCGTCCATGTACAGGTCGCGCGGACGGCGGCCGCCCCAGTACAGGGTGACGGGGCGGTTGATGTTCTTATGGATCATGTGCTCGACGATGGCCTTCACCGGCGCGAAACCCGTGCCGCTGGCCAGCAGCACGATCGGCTTGTCGCTGTCTTCACGCAGGAAAAACGAGCCGAACGGCCCTTCCAGGCGCAGGATCTCGCGCTCTTTCATCTGCGTATCGCCCGCGCCGAAGACGTGGTCGGTGAACAACCCGCCCGGCATATGGCGGATGTGCAGTTCCAGCGGACTGCCGGTATGCGGCGCGCCGGCCATCGAATAGCTGCGGCGGCGGCCGTCCTTCAGGATGACTTCGATGTACTGCCCCGCGTAGTAGCGGAACTGTTCCGACGCCGGCAACTGAAGTTTGATGACGGTGACGTCGGGCGCCACGCGCTCAAGCGTCTGCACGCGCGAAGGCAGCTTGCGGATCTGGATGTCGCTGGCCAGGCGGACCTCGGTGGACTCGACCACCATGTCCGACCCGGGGCGGGCCTGGCAGAACAGCGTGTAGCCGTCAGCCAGTTCCTCGGGCGACAGGATCTGAGCGGGGTATTGGCCGGCGTCGAACTCCCCGGACACCACTTTGCCCTTGCAGGTGGAGCACGCGCCGTTGCGGCAGCTATAGGGCAGCACGATGCCGGCCGCCAGGGCGCCGTCGAGCACGGTCTGGCCGGGCTCGACAGGGAATTGATGCTTGCTGGGTTGGATGGTGACCTGGAAGCTCATGATGAAACGGTTCTGAGTCGACGCAGCGTCGTCCGGCCTGACCGGAAGCGGCGCTGCGCCCGGCCCGGCGTCAGGCCGGGAACTTTCGGATTTCCTTGACGCGGTTCGCGTCGTCCACCAGCACCACTTGCGGCTTGTGGGTGGCGGAATCTTCTTCGGACATCGGGCCGTAGGTGCAGATGATCAGCAGATCGCCGACCTGGGCCCGGCGCGCCGCGGCGCCGTTCAACGAAATGGCGCCGCTGCCGCGCGCCGCCTTGATGATGTATGTGTCGAAGCGTTCGCCGTTGGTGACGTTGTAGAGTTCGATGCGTTCGAACTCGCGCATGCCGGCAGCGTCCAGCAGGTCTTCGTCGATGCCACAAGACCCTTCGTAGTGAAGGTCGGCTTCGGTGACCGTGACGCGGTGCAGCTTTGCCCGCAGCATGATGCGTTGCATGATAGAAATATCCTGGTTCGCGGTCCGGTCCGCGAAGCGTTGCTTAAGTGATGCCCGGCATCCGGTATTGCCGTTGGAACCCGGTATTCTATATTTTTTGCCGCCCCGGGACGGCCTGCGGGCGGGCCGGGCCACCCTGCGGCTTAGAAATCCAGTTCGATCTCTACCGCGTCGCCCACCTTCAGGCGGGCGCCGGCGGGCGCGTCCAGAATGGCGTTCTGGCCGAATACCACCCCGATCTCCAGGTTCCGGTAACCCGCCAGCGTGCGGCCGGGTTCGTCATGCTGCCGGGCGGTGCGCTGATCGATATCGGGGATCGAACACCGGGTGCAGGGCTTGACGAAGGCCATCCGGACGCCGGCGGCCGTGATCATGGCCGTATGGTCTTCCTCGAACGGTTCCCATTCGCCATCGATCACGATATTGGGCCGGAAACGGTCCATCGGCACGGGCGCCACGCCCTTGGCCTGCAGCCGGGCGTTCAGGTCGTCAAGCGACGACTGGTTGGCGATCAGCAGCGGGAAACCGTCGGCGAAACCGAAGTGGTGCTCGCCCACGAACGTCTCCGCCAGATCGGGATGCCCGTCGGCCCAGCGAGAGACCCAGTCCGGCTTGGCGTTGCGTCGCGCGGCCGTGTCCGCCTTGAGCAAGCGGCACGGCGTCTTGAGGAAATCCGACAACCATTGCCCGGCGGCGGCGCTTTCCCGCTGGGCGGAAATGGTGTCGCTCCAGACCGCCACGGTTTCCGCCCCCGGCTCCAGGCCTGACCCGTCAAGCGGCACGTCCAGGTCCGCCATGCCCGGCGCGGACAGGCGCAGCGCCTGCGCCGTGATCGCCGTACGAATCAGCGCCATCGCGGGCCATTGCCGCTGGGTCATGAACTGGCCGTCGCCGCCGATCAGCATCCAGCGGCGGTCCTGGGCCAGGCCGGCCCGGTCGATGGGGGATTCCGTCAGGTCGATGCCTGCGCAGGATTTGATGGGGTAGATATGCAAGCTGAGGATACGGGCGGACATGGCGGCAAAAGGTCGGCGTAAGAGTCCGCGAAAGGATAGCAGAGAGCGCCCCGCCCTCGCCCCTGGGAAATGCACAGGAAACGCCCAGGAAACACTCCCGGGCGCCGGCATGAAAAAACCCGGGCCAGGCCCGGGTTTTGATGACACGTCCAAGCGGTCGGCTAACCGCCCACCAGCTTCAGGGTGTCCAGCGGCGTCACCGCCTTGAACCCCTTGCGCGTCGCGATATGCTCAGGACGCGGCGTCAGCCCATACTTGGGCGGATTCAAGGTGTTTTCCATGCTGTTGTAGACCATGAACACGTTGGCGCGCGGCCACGGCGAGATGTTGCTGTTCGAGCCGTGCATCGTGTTGCAGTCGAAGAACACCACCGAACCGGCCTTGGCCGTCATCGAGCGGATGCCGCCCTGCTCGACCAGCAGTTGCAGGCTGACCGGATCCGGCACGCCGTACTCCTGCTTTTTCAGCGATTGCTTGTAGTGGTCGTTCGGGGTCTCGCCGACGCACGAGATGAACTGCCGGTGCGAACCCGGCACCAGCATCAGGGGGCCGTTGCATTCATTGTTGTCGGTCAAGAGCACCGAGCAGCTGAGCGCGCGCATCGAGGGCATGCCGTCTTCCACATGCCAGGTCTCGAAATCGGAGTGCCAGTAGAACTCCTTGCCCTTGAAGCCCGGCTTCATGTTGGCGCGCGACTGGTGGATGTAGACCTCGGACCCGAGGATCTGGCGCGCCACGTTGACCAGCCGCGGGTCGCGCACCAGGCGCGACAGCACGGGGTTCAGCACGTGCACCATGAAGATGGACCGCACGGCGTTGCTGCCGGGCTCGGTGATGGATTCTTCGCGCCGGACGATCGACGGATCGCGCGTCATGCGCTCGACCTCGGTCGACAAGGCGCGGATCTCGGCTTCCGAGAACAGGTTTTCCAGCAAGAGGAAACCGTCGCGCTCGTACTGGCCGACTTGCTCGCCGGACAGGGCGCTGGCGTATTGGCCGTCGTCATAGACCACCGGGTCCTGACGGGCGATGATGGCGGAACTTCGATCCGTACGTGAGGCGTACGGATCCTGCGCAGGTGAGATCATGCGAACCTCCTTGTCTGGTTTCAGGCCGCTTTGGCGTGGGCTTCAGGCAGCGCGTAAACGCCCTCTTTGTCGTGCACTTCCTGGCCGGTCAGCGGCGGATTGAAGACGCAGATGACGCGCAGCGGCTCCTTGCCGCCGCACAGCCAGTGCTCGTCGTTGTCGTTCAGGGCGTAGACCACGCCGGGGCCCAGGTCGTACTTCTTGCCGTCGGCGATGGTCTCGATGGAACCGTCGCCTTCAATGCACCACACCGCTTCAAGATGGTTCTTGTAGTGGATGTGGGTGCGGCCGCCCGGAAAAATGGTGGTCTCGTGGAAGGAAAAGCCCATTCCGTCCTTCTTCAGCAGCACGCGGCGGCTGACCCAGGTGTCGGTGCGGACTTCATCGGCAGTGCCGATCACATCTTTGACGTTGCGTACGATCATTGGCGTTTTCCTCCAAATTTCAGAATGCGGGCAGACTGCCCCTCTTCGGCCAGCGCTTCGGCCACGCTCGCCTCGATCAGGTCCAGGCCCTTGCCGAGCAGCTCTTCCTCGATCGTCAGCGCGGGCAGCAGCTTCAGCACTTCGTCATGCGCGCCCGACGTTTCGATGACGACACCCTTCTTGAAGGCGTTCTGCGAGATGCGGTTGGCCAGGGCGGGCGTCGTGTTGCACACCAGGCCCTGGATCAGGCCGCGGCCGCGCACCGACAGGCCGGCGTTGGGATAGCTGTGGACCAGGTTCTCCAGCCAATCGCGGACCTGGCGCTCTTTGCGCTGGATCTCGGTGGTGAACGCGGTGTTGGCCCAATAGGTTTCCAGCGCCTGCGTCGCCGTGACGAACGCCAGGTTGTTGCCGCGGAACGTGCCGCTGTGCGCGCCCGGCTTCCAGATGTCCAGCTCGGGCTTCATCAGCACCAGCGACATGGGCAGCCCGAAGCCGGACAGCGACTTCGACAGCGTGATGATGTCCGGGCGGATGCCGGCGGCCTCGAAGCTGAAGAACGTGCCGGTACGGCCGCAGCCGACCTGGATGTCGTCCACGATCAGCAGCATGTCGTGGCGCTTGCACAGCTTGTCCAGCTCTTTCAGCCAGCGCAGCGTGGCCACGTTGACGCCGCCCTCGCCCTGCACCGTTTCCACGATGACGGCGGCCGGCTTGTCCATGCCGCTGCTGGGATCTTCCAGCATGCGCTCCAGATACGCCATGGTGTCCACGTCGGGACCGAAGTAGCCGTCATAGGGCATGAACGTCGTATTGCCCAGCGCGTAGCCCGAGGCCTCGCGGAACTTCATGTTGGCCGTCACCGCCAGCGAACCGCCGCTGACGCCATGGAAACCATGGGTGAACGAAATCACATTGGGGCGGCCCTTGACCTGACGCGCGATCTTCAGCGCGGCTTCCACGGCGTTGGTACCGGTGGGGCCGGTGAACTGCAGCGTGTATTGCCAGTTGCGCGGCTTGAGCAGCACGCGATCCACCGTCTCCAGGAAACGCTTCTTCGCGCTGGTGGCCATGTCCAGGCCATGGACGACGCCGTCCGACTGGACATACTCCAGCAGCTTTTCCTTGAGAACAGGATTGTTGTGGCCATAGTTCAGCGTGCCTGCGCCGCTGAAGAAATCGATGTACTCGGTGCCGTCCTCGTCAATCAGCGTCGAGCCTCGGGCCTGGCTGAATATCACGGGAAACGACCGAATGTAGCCCCGCACTTCCGACTCCATCCGGTCAAAGATTTTCAAGTCCATATGATTAATCCTCCCTTTTCATCTCATAAGTCGATAGACGGCCAGCGTCCCTCCGGATGCGCACAGGCATTCGGATCGGCAAAGCCATCCCGGTATTTCGATAAGTCCGCTGGGGTTGCGCCGCCCTACGGGGCGGGCAATGCGAACGGGCCTATCCTCAACAGCATCTCGTCGTCATGGTCCGCGCCCCCGAACAATTGCCGGTCGAAGAACGGCTGCTCGGAAACGTGGGCGCCCAGCTCGCCGGCCAGACCGGTGAAGCTGCGGCGCGATGCCTGGTTGTCAGGCCCCACCGTGGTTTCAAGATGACGTACATGCGCGAGCTCTTTGCGTTGCAAGAGTTCGCGAAGCATGGCGCGGCCCAATCGGTGGCCGCGTGCGCGAGCGTGCACCGCGACCTGCCAGACGAACAGCACGTCGGGCCGGGCCGGGATCACATAAGCGGAGATAAAACCGTCGATACGTCCGCCGGCACTTTCGGCGATGACGCAGGTGTCGCTGAATTGCTCGCACAGGAGCAAATACGCATAGAGGGAATTCAGGTCGAGTGGCGGGCACTCGGAAATGAGGCGGTGAATGGCGGCGCCGTCTTTGCGGTTGGGCAGACGCATCGTATGGGTCTGCGCGCGAACCGCCGGCGCCACGGCACTTGAGAGGGTAGGTGTGTCCAGTTCGATTTTCTTCATGCAACGATTCCCGATTCTGGTGGTGCCCCGCCCGTGGGCACTTCAAGGATGGGCGACGACACGTCGCCGTGTGCTTCCGCGGCGACTGCCTGGCCTTCTTGCTCCATCAGCGCCACGATGCGTTCCAACGACAGCGTGATCGTGGCTTGCTCGAGTTCAGGCAAGGCGTTCAGCGCGTCAGCCAGGTGCTTCTGCAACGGCGACGGCGCGCCCTGCGCCAATTCCCGGCCGGCGTCGGTGGCCGTGACGAACACGATGCGGCGGTCTTCACGGCCGCGTTCGCGGCGGATGAACCCTTTATCTTCCAGGCGGTCCAGGATGCCGACCACCGTGCTGGGGCTGACGTGCATCTCGCGGCTGATGGCGGTGGCCGTCATCGGGCCGTTGGCCATCACCGTGCGCAAGCACATCAACTGGGGCGCGGTGATGTGGCTGACCGCGGACAACTGGCGCGAATGCAATGCGATCGAGCGCGTGATGCGGCGCAGGGCCCGCAAGATGCGCAGGTCGTACTGCTGTGTCGGATCGGATTGCGCGGCGTTGTTCATGGAAATAAAGCTTCGGTCAAATTGATTTCTACACAAATGATATGCGCCCGATTTATTTGAGTCAAACAAAAACCCCCGGCATGATGTAAATAAATGAACACGGAATTGCAGGAGATGACAGCAGGATTACCGGACTTGACGATGCTTCCCGGGGACAGCACCCGGCATGCCTGACCTAGTGAAAATCCCGATATAAAACATATGTTTTTTTAAAAGAACAAGATTTATCATTTGTTTTTTTAAGCGGCGCAAGCCATGCCTCTGCCTACCGACGTCGCCCTGACCCTGCAGGAAAAACTGGAGTCCCTGCCGCCCGAGCTGCAACGCGCGGCGCACTGGGTCGTGGCGCATCCGGCCGAAGTCGGGTTGTGGTCCATGCGCCGCCAGGCGCAGGCGCTGGGTGTGGCGCCGGCCACCATGCTGCGGCTGGCGCGGGCGATCGGCTACGCCAGCTACGAAGATTTCCGGCAGCCGTTCCAACAGGCGCTTGCGGGCGCGGGCAGCACCGGCCTGCGTGATCGCGCGGCCGCCTTGCAGGCCGCCGCCGGCGCCCCCGACGCCCCTGGTCACGATGTGTTGACCGACTACCAGATCCAGGCCATGAGCTCGGTTTGCACGCTCAACCCGCCGGACGCGTTCGACGCCGCGGTGCAGACCTTGCTGAACGCCCGCCAGGTCGGCTTCCTGGGCACGCGATCGGCGTTCGGCATCGCCTTCCAGATGCGCTACGCGTATCAGCTCGTACGCCGCAACAGCGTGCTCATCGACGGATTGGGCGGCGCACCCGCCGAGCAGGCCGACAACCTGGATGCCGGCGATGCGCTGATCGTCATCTCGCAGGCTCCCTACCCCACGGCCACGGTGCAACTGGCGCGCCAGGCGGGCCAGCGCGGGGTCGCGCTGATCGCGCTGACCGATGACCCCCTGTCTCCGCTGGCCGTCGAGGCCCGCCATACGCTGCGATTCGCGCCGCCCGACCGCGACGGCGTCCAGGCGCGGCCTGCGCGGCAAGGGCCCGGCTCGTTCTTCCACACGACCGCGGGCCTGCTGGGCCTGGCCGAACACTTGATCGCCCGCCTGACCGCCCGCGGCGGCACCGACGTGCTGAACCGCCTGACAGAAGTCGAAGCACGGCTACGTACCGATAACGTCTACTGGACCGCCCCCGCCTCGCGGCGGCCGGGCTGACCGCGCCCCATCCAACGATCCCCCAACCCTCCCCTACCTTCGCTTCACGGAATCGCCATGAGCCAAACCCGCGTCCTTCATCGCTCCCTACGCCAGACGCCGCCTGTCGCCGTACGCGGCCACGGCGTGTGGATCCACGATAGCGCCGGCCGCGCCTATCTCGACGGCTCGGGCGGCGCGGCCGTTTCCTGCCTGGGGCACAACCACCCCGACATCCAGGCCGCCATGCACGCGCAGATCGACGCGCTGGCTTACGCCCACACCAGCTTCTTCACGACCGACGTCGCCGAGCAGTTGGCCGACCGTCTGGTGGCCGACGCCCCTGAAGGCATTTCCCACGCCTATTTCGTATCGGGCGGCTCCGAAGCCGTCGAGGCGGCGCTGAAGATGGCACGCCAGTACTTCGTGGAAACCGGCCAGCCGGAACGCCGCCACATCGTGGCGCGCCGCCAGAGCTATCACGGCAACACGCTCGGCGCCTTGGCAGTGGGCGGCAACGCCTGGCGCCGCGCCCAATTCGCGCCGCTGCTGATCGACGTCGAACACGTCTCGCCCTGCTACGCCTACCGCGACCAGCGGCCGGACGAAAGCGCCGAACAGTACGGCGAGCGGCTGGCGCAGGAGCTGGATCAGACCTTTGAAAAGCTGGGTGCCGGCACGGTGATGGCTTTCGTGGCCGAGCCGGTGGTCGGCGCCACGTCCGGCGCCGTGACGGCGGTGCCGGGCTATTTCCGCCGGATCCGCGAGGTCTGCGACCGCCACGGCGTACTGCTGATCGCCGATGAAGTGATGTGTGGCATGGGCCGCACCGGCACGCTCTACGCCGTGGAGCAAGAAGGCGTCGTGCCCGACCTGATCACGATCGCCAAGGGCCTGGGCGGCGGCTACCAGCCCATCGGCGCGGTGATGGCGCAGCAACGCATCGTGGACGCCATGCAGCAAGGCAGCGGCTTCTTCCAGCACGGCCACACCTATCTGGGCCACGCCATCGCCTGCGCCGCGTCGCTTGCCGTGCAGGACGTGATCCGCCGCGACAACCTGCTGGCGCGGGTGCGCGAGCAAGGCGCCGGCTTGCGCCAGCGCCTGGAACACGCCCTGGGTGAACATCCGCATGTGGGCGACATCCGCGGCCGGGGCCTGTTCATGGGCATCGAACTGGTGCAGGACCGCGGCACGAAACAGACGTTCGACCCGGCGGTGACGCTGCATGCGCGGATCAAGCGCGAAGCCATGGCGCGGGGCCTGATGGTCTACCCGATGGGCGGCACGATCGACGGCCGCCAGGGCGATCACGTGCTGCTGGCCCCGCCCTTCATCATTTCCGACGACGAACTGGACCAATTGACCGAACGCCTGGCGGGCGCCATCGACGCCGCCATTGCACAGGCCCGCGCGTAGCGCTCGCCTGCGCGCACGGCGGGGGGGATCCGCCGTGCGCCGCCTGCCACGCGGGCACGTGATGATTCGCACAGGACGCCCCGCCGGCTCGCGGGGCGGCCCAACCGCCGGCAGAGACCGGCAAATCACGGGGAAAAACCCCAGAAGGAGTTTGCATGACCACGTCCGTCAAACATCCCTTGGGCCATCGCAATGCCTTCACGCTCGCCGCGGCGGGCTTGGCCACGGCATTGCTGTCCATGGCGCCAGCACCCGCCGCCGCCCAACAGAAGTTCGTCAGCATCGGCACGGGCGGCGTCACCGGCGTCTACTATGCCGCCGGCGGCGCCATCTGCCGCCTGGTCAACAAGGACCGCGCCACGCACGGCATCCGCTGTTCCGTCGAATCCACCGGCGGCTCGGTGTTCAACGCCAACACCATCAAAGCGGGCGAACTCGACCTGGGCGTAGTGCAGTCCGACGTCGGCTTCAACGCCTACAACGGCGAAGGCCAGTTCAAGCAGGCCGGCCCCTACCCGAAACTGCGGTCCGTGTTTTCGATCCACCCCGAGCCCTTCACCGTTGTCACACGCAAAGACGCGAATATCAAGAGCTTCGAGGACCTGAAGGGCAAGCGCTTCAACGTCGGCAACCCAGGCTCGGGCACGCGCGCGTCGATGGAGGAACTGCTGGCCACGATGGGCTGGACGCTGAAAGATTTTTCGCTGGCCTCGGAACTGCGCCCTGACGAGCACGGTTCCGCCGTCTGCGACGGCAAGATCGACGGCTTCTTCTATGGCGTCGGCCACCCGTCGGCCAACATCCAGGACCCCACCACCAGCTGCGGCGCCAAGCTCGTCTCGCTGACGGGTCCGGCGGTGGACAAGCTCGTCGAAAAATACCCCTACTACGCCTACGCCACGATCCCGGCCGGGCTGTATCCGAACAATCCTGCCGAAACCCGGACGTACGGCGTGACCGCCACGTTCGTCACGTCCGCCGACGTGCCCGACGCCACGGTCTACACCGTGGTCAAGGCGGTGTTCGACAACTTCGACGACTTCAAGAAGCTGCACCCGGCATTCGCCAACCTGAAGCCGGCGGACATGGTCAAGAACGGCTTGTCGGCGCCCCTGCATCCCGGTGCCGAAAAGTACTTCAAGGAAAAGGGCCTGCTCTAAGGCATGGCCAGCGCGCGCCAGCCGCGCGCCAGCCGCGCGCCAGGACACAACGCGCGCCGCCCTGCCGGCGCGCGCCATGACACGTAGGGGAATTTCATGACAAAAGAGCCGCACACGCCGGCCCCGGACCTGGAACAGCTTGTCGCCGACGCCGACCGCGGCGGCCGCAACGTGGGCGGCGTCGCCGGCGCCACGCTGGCCGCGGGCGCGCTGATCTGGTCTTTCTTCCAACTCTGGTACGCGTCGCCGCTGCCGTTTTCGTTCAGCTGGGGCATCTTCAACGACACCGAGGCGCGCGCGTTGCATCTGGGCACCGCGATGTTCCTGGGCTATCTGGCCTACCCCGCCAGCAAGCGCTCCGCGCGCGACCGCATGCCCTGGTACGACTGGGTCCTGGCGCTGGCCGCCGGCTTTTGCGGCAGCTACCTGTATGTCTTCTATAACGAGCTGGCCGGCCGCCCCGGGCAACCCACGCCGATGGACGTGGCCACCGCAGTCATCGGCCTGGCGCTGCTGCTGGAAGTCACGCGCCGCGCGCTGGGACTACCCATGACCGTGCTCGGCCTGGTGTTCGTGGCCTACGCGCTGGCGGGCCCCTGGCTGCCTGACGTGCTGGCGCACCGAGGCGCGTCGCTCGAACGCCTGATGTCGCATATGTGGCTGACGACCGAAGGCGTGTACGGCGTCGCGCTGGGCGTGTCGGTGTCGTACATCTTCATCTTCGTGCTGCTGGGGTCGCTGCTGGACAAGTGCGGCGCGGGCAACTACATGATGCAAGTCTCGTTCGCCCTGCTGGGCCATCTGCGCGGCGGGCCGGCCAAGGTGGCCGTGGTGTCGTCGGCGGTCAACGGCCTGGTGTCGGCGTCTTCGGTCGCCAACGTGGTGACGGGCGGGATCTTCACGATCCCCCTCATGAAAAAAGCCGGCTACGGCGGCGTGCGGGCCGGCGCGATCGAGACCGCGTCATCCGTCAACGGCCAGATCATGCCCCCCGTCATGGGCGCGGCCGCCTTCCTGATGATCGAGTACGTCGGCATCCCCTACACGGACATCATCCGCCACGCGATCCTGCCGGCGGCGATCTCCTACATCGCGCTGTTCTACATCGTCCACCTGGAAGCGCTGAAACTGGGCATCCAGCCCATGATGGCCGCAGGCCCGTCGCGCACGCCGCTGCAGAAGCTGGCGGGATGGGGCATGGGGATCAGCGGCACGCTGCTGGTGATGGGTGCCGCCTACTGGATCGGCACCGGTGTGCAGGCGGCGGCGGGCGCCGCGGCCATCTGGGTGCTGCTGGCGATCCTGGCGGCGCTCTACCTGTGGCTGCTGCGCGTGGCCGCGTCGCATCCCGACCTGCCGCAGGACATCGACGTCAATCATCCCGTGCGGCCGCAACCATGGCCGACGGTTCGCGCCGGCCTGTATTTCCTGATTCCCATCGGCATCCTGGTGTGGTGCCTGAGCGTGGAGGAACTGTCGGCGGGCCTGTCGGCCTTCTGGGCGGCGACCGCCATGCTGTTCCAGATGGTGACGCAGCGCCCGTTGATCGCCTGGTTCCGCAAACAGGACGCGGCCCCGGCCTGGCGCCATGGTTGGCGCGACGCCATCGGCGGCCTGCAGGACGGCGCGCGCAACATGATCGGCATCGCGATCGCATGCGGCACCGCCGGCCTGATCGTCGGCGCGATCACGCTGACCGGCCTGGGCCTGCGCATGACCGCCTTCGTCGAGCTGGTGTCGATGGGCAACGTATTGCTGATGCTGATCTTCACCGCGCTGGTCTGCCTGGTCCTGGGCCTGGGCATGCCCACAACCGCGAACTACATCCTGATGGCGACGTTGATGGCGCCGGTCGTCGTGGAACTGGGCGCGCAGAACGGCCTGGTCATCCCGCTGATCGCCGTGCACATGTTCGTGTTCTATTACGGCATCATGGCCGACATCACGCCACCCGTGGGCCTGGCCACGTTCGCGGCGGCGGCGATATCGGGCGAAGACCCCATCAAGACCGGCATCCAGGGCGTCACCTACGCGGCGCGCACCGCCATCCTGCCGTTCATGTTCGTGTTCAACCCGACCCTGCTGCTGATCGATGTCAACTACGGCTGGGAGCTGGCACTCGTCGTGGCGGGCGCGACGCTGGCGTCCCTGACCTTCGCCGCGGCCACCATGCGGTGGTTCCGCACGCGCTGCACGTGGGCCGAAGTGGGCGTGCTGCTACTTGCGACGTTCATGCTGTTCCGCCCTGACTGGTTCATGGACCGGATCGCGTCGCCCTACGAAAGCCGTCCCGCCGGCGACATCCAGGCGATCGCCGCCGCGATGCCGGACAACGGCCGCCTGACCGTGGTGCTGCGGGGAATCAACCTGGAAGGCGATGAGCTGACCAAGACCGTCGCCGTCGCCTTGCCGGCGCTGGAAACGGGGGCCGACGCGCCTGACACCGGCCGCCGGCGCCTGGCCGAGGCGGGCGTGACGCTCATGAGCCTGGGAGATCAGACGCAAATCGGCGGCGTGCGGTTCGGCAGCCGCGCTCAACGGTCAGGCTGGGAGCAAGGCTGGGACGTGCTGGAAGTCAAGTCGCCGAACTCTCAGCGCTGGTCGGACCATTGGGTCTACCTGCCCGCCTTGCTGCTGCTGGCGGGCCTGTGGATGCGTCAGGGCCGCCGCCAGGGCGGCAACGCCCCGATCGTGAGCGCGCGCAGGAACCATTCCACCGGGCCATAGGCATGGCGGCGCAGCCACCATGCGGACAATGGCAATTGCGCCCCGAAGATGGCCACGGCAATGCCCGTGGCCATCAACGGCGACACCGCCGCGAATAGGCGCAGGCCCCAGCCCGTGAACAGGAATGCGCAGACGATGGACTGCATCAGGTAGTTGGTCAGCGCCATCCGCCCCGCCGGCGCCAGCCAGGCACCGGCGAATCCAAACGCCCGTGTCCGCAGGGCCAGCAGGAAGGCCGCGGCGTACGACATGCTGAGCAACGGCGCGGTCAGCAAATCCACCGCCAGTCCGGGAAGCTCCCAGGCGGCGCCGGCGAACGGCAACGAAGACGTGGCATACAACGCCGACCCGGCCAACCCCGGCAGCAGCCCGAAAGCGCACAGCAGCCCCAGCACGCGCGGCTGATGCCACGGATCCGCCAGCGCATCGCGCCGGCCCAGCGCGTAACCGGCCAGGAACATCGCAAAGACGAACGGCCCCTGCACGAACAGGACCATGAACCAGATGCTCTCGGTCAGTTCCTTGATGTGCTGCAAGATCGTCGTGCCGATCGTGCCCCGGTACGCCTCGATGGCGGCCAGCGCTTCGGCCTTGTATAGCGCCTGATAGCCGGTGGGCACGGGATCCAGGAAACTCAAGGCCCCCAGGATCCCCCAGACCGATGCGGCCAGCACGATCAGCCACAGCGCGGCGCGCAGCGCGCGCTTGGGTTCCATTGCGCGGCATAGCAGCAGCCCCAGGCCAAGCAGCGAGTAGGTCAGCAGGATGTCGCCTTGATAGAACAGCACCGCATGCGCCGCGCCCAGCAGCGCCAGCCCCGCCAGCCTCCGCAGGAAGCGCGGCGCAAAAGCGGCCTGGCTGCGTTCGGCCGCCGACATCTGCAGGGTGAAGCTGTAGCCGAACAGGAAGGAGAACAGCAGGTAGAACTTGGTCTCGAACAGCCACGCGATCACCCAGCGCACGGCCAGGTCCATCGGCCGGGAATAGGCCGGGTCGGCGATGCCGGCGCCATAGAACGGCGACGAGAAGACGCCGATGTTCACGATCAGGATGCCGAAGAGCGCAAAGCCTCGCAACGCATCCACGTGGTCCAGCCGGCCGGGCGTCCGAAGGGCGGCATGGGGTTGAAAGACCGGATTCATGCGCGCCCCTTCGCGGCTTGCGGGCGGCGCGGCGCGGGGCCTCCCGAGGCAACCGCGGGCGGCAGGCTGTGTTCCAGCGCCTGATCCAGCAGCTTGGCCGCAGCTTGGGCGCCGAACGCGGGGTCCACCACCGACCGACTATAGACGCCGTCCAGCAGCAGCAACAGCACGTCCGCCATCTCGGCCATCGGCCGGGGGGCGTCCCGCCCTTTCCAGACCGCCGCAAGCAGCGTCAGCAGGCCGGCCTTGCGTTCCGCCTCGTTCGCCATCACCAGCGCGTGCACGCGGGGATTGCGCACCGCCTCGGCCAGCACCTCCATGCCCAGGCGCACAAAAGCCGGATCCTGATACAGCGCCAGTTGGCCGCCGACCCATTCACGCAGGGCCTGGCAGGCATCCGGCGCCACGATCGCGGCCTGCGTCCTCGATTGGATGTCGTCGGTATCCGAGGCGATCAGCGCCTCGATGATGTCGGCCTTGCTGGCGTAGTAATGGAAAAGGTTGCCGGGACTCATCGCCGCCCGTTCGCAGATCTGCGCGGTGGAGGTCGCATGGAAACCGTGTTCGGCAAAGCAATGCGCGGCGGCCTCCAGGATGTGGCGGCGGCGTTCCTGCTGCTTGATGGGGTCTGTTTTACGCATCGCTTATTAATAGACTGACTGGTCTATCTATTAAATAGCAAAGCCCGGGATCCGGCAAGAAAAAGGGCGAGCCATCGGCTCGCCCTTCCCTTGCCGTACATCCGCGCCATTACCCCAGCACGGGCGACAGCACCGGCTGCTTGGGGCGCACATCCAACTGGCGGCCCTTGCGCGCGCGCTTGCCCACATAGGGGGCCAACGCGTCGCCGGCCAGGATGTCCTCGGTCATCTTGTTGCGGTAGATGCCCGTGGCGCGCAGGCCGCGGGCGCCGATCGGCACCGTCTGGTCCAGCTTGTCCGAGGCATCCAGGCCCATCAGGATCGTGCCGCGCCCGCCGCCGGACAAGGACTTGCACTCGTCCAGGCCGAAGACCAGGAACTTGCCCTTGGCGGACAGCAGCGCCAACTGCGTGGCGCCGTCGAAGAGCGGCACCGGGCGCAGCATCTCGTCGCCCGTCTCCAGCGTGATGAACTGCTTGCCGGCGCGCTGGCGGCTGACCATGTCGGACAGCTTGGCCGCAAAGCCGTAGCCGCCGCGCGTGGCCAGCAGCCAACGCGTATCCGGCGACGCGGCGATGGTATGCACGATGCGCGTGCCGGATTCCAGGTCGATCATGGTGGTGACCGGCTGGCCGTCGCCACGCGCCGAGGGCAGCCCCCCGACCGGCACGGAATACACCCGGCCGTTGTCGCCCATCGCGATCAGCGTGTCGGTGGTGCGGCATTCAAAGGCGCCGTACAGGTCGTCGCCCTGCTTGAAGGCGAATTGCGAGGCGTCGTGGCCATGGCCCTGGCGGGCGCGCAGCCAGCCCTTTTGCGACACGACGACCGTGACGGGTTCGTCCAGCACCTTGGTTTCCAGCACGGCGCGTTCGGCCGTCTCGATCAGGGTGCGGCGATCGTCGCCGTACTGCTTGGCGTCGGCCTCGATTTCCTTGATCAGCAGGCGCTTGAGCGTCGTCGGATTGTCCAGCAGCTCTTGCAGCGACACTTGGTCCTTCCGCTTGTCGGCCAGCTCTTGCTCGATCTTGAAGCCTTCAAGACGGGCCAACTGGCGCAAGCGCATTTCCAGGATGTCTTCGGCCTGGCGCTCGGACAGCTTGAAGCGTTCCATCAGCGCGGCGCGGGGCTCGTCGGATTCGCGGATCGTCTGGATGACTTCGTCCACGTTCAGATAGACCAGCATGCGGCCTTCCAGCACGTGGATGCGGTCGGTGACCTTGTCCAGTCGGAACTGCGTACGGCGCACGACCGTATTGGTGCGGAACGCCACCCATTCGACCAGGATGTCGCGCAGGCCCTTCTGGCGCGGCCGCCCGTCGGTGCCGATGCACACCAGGTTGATCGACGAACTGCTTTCCATGCTGGTCTGCGCCAGCAACGTGTTGACGAATTCGTCGCGGTCCACGCGCGAGGTCTTCGGCTCGAAGACGAGACGCACCGCAGCGTCTTTGCCGGATTCGTCGCGCACGGCGTCCAGCAGGTTCAGCATGACCGCCTTGGCCTGCGTCTGCTCGGGCGTCAGGCTCTTCTTGCCCGACTTGACCTTCGGATTGGTGATTTCCTCGATCTCTTCCAGCACCTTCTGGCCCGACGTGCCCGGCGGCAGTTCGGTGATGACCAGCTGCCATTGGCCGCGCGCCATTTCCTCGAACTGCCAGCGCGCGCGCACCTTCAGCGACCCGCGCCCGCCGCCATAGATCTGCGCGATATCGGCGGCCGGCGTGATGATCTGGCCGCCGCCGGCGAAGTCCGGGCCGGGGATCATGGCGTGCAGTTCCGCATCCGGCAACTGCGGGTGCTTGATCAGCGCCACGCAGGCCTGGGCCACTTCACGCAAGTTGTGCGACGGGATTTCGGTCGCCATGCCCACCGCGATGCCCGACGCGCCGTTCAGCAGCATCACGGGCAAGCGCGCCGGCAGCATCTGCGGTTCTTGCTGGCTGCCGTCGTAGTTGGGCACGAAATCGACCGTGCCCTCGTCCAGCTCATCCAGCAGCAGTTTGGCGATGGGCGTCAGGCGGGCTTCGGTGTATCGCATCGCGGCGGCGTTGTCGCCGTCGCGCGAACCGAAGTTGCCCTGGCCGTCGATCAGCGGGTAGCGCAGCGAAAAGTCCTGCGCCATGCGCACCATGGCGTCGTAGGCCGCCTGGTCGCCGTGCGGGTGGTACTTGCCCAGCACGTCGCCCACGACCCGCGCGGACTTCACGGGCTTGGCGCCCGCGGCCAGGCCCATGGCCTGCATGGCGAACAGGATGCGGCGCTGCACGGGCTTCTGCCCGTCGCCCACGTCGGGCAAGGCACGGCCCCGCACGACGGAAACCGCATAGTCCAGATAAGCCTGCTCGGCGTAGCGCGCCAGCGTGATGGCCGCGTTGGCGTCGCCATCGCCGTCAGGCGGGGTAGGGTCGAACAAGCCGGGTTGATTGCTGTCGGTCATGATGGTTCAGGTAGACAAATTCATCGAAACGGCGTCAATGCGCCTCAAGCGGACGGCGCCAGCTGCGTATCGGCGACGTGCGTGCGCAACACGGCGCGCACCGCCTCCAACGTCGCGGCGTCCTGGCCGCGCTTGGGAATGATCACGCCCTGCAAGGTGCCCAGGATGACGTACAGATGCTGCGGGGTTTCCTCGACCCGGCGGATATCGGACCAGTCCATGCGCCCGGAGGCCGTGGCGGTCGTATCCGAGATGCCCTCGGGCCCGAAGTCCAGCTGATGCTGGCCGAGGAACAGGTCGTCGGGCTGCCTTTTCAGCATTCGCCGCGTGTTCATCCTGACCAGCGGCGGCAAGGCGAACTCGTAGGCCAGCGCCAGCAGCGCCAGGATGCCCAGCCCTACGGCCAGCCCCTGGAAATACACGGGCAGGATCCGCCCCCAATCAGGCCCCTTGCCGTCCCAGGTCTGCCAGATCAGGTAGGCCATCAAAGCCACGATCATCAAGACCGCGAAACGCAGGTGGGACCGGTAGCGGCGGCGGCGCAGTTCGGGACGCTTGTACACGTAAGCCGCGAACTCCGCGTAGTCGTCGGCCGTCATGGCGACGGTCATCCGGGCTTGGCCGGGCGTGGCGGTCGTCATCAGATGTCCAGCTCCGCCAGGTTGCCCTTCTCTTCGATCCAGGCGCGGCGTTGCGAGGATTCGCCCTTGCCCATCAGCATGTCGAACATGCGGGTGGTGTCTTCAGGGGTCTGATCGCCGTAGCCCACGGGCAGCAGGCGACGCGTGTCCGGATTCATTGTGGTTTCCCACAATTGTTCGGGGTTCATTTCACCCAGGCCCTTGAAGCGGCTGACCGACCAGGCGCCTTCCCGCACGCCTTCCTTGCGCAGCTTGTCCTGCGCGGCCTCAAGCTCGCCTTCATCCAGGCAATAGATCTTGCGGGCCGGACGCTTGCCCTGCGCGGGCACTTCCAGGCGGAACAGCGGTGGCTTGGCCACATACACGTTCCCAGCCTCGACCAGCTTGGGGAAGTGCTTGTAGAACAAGGTCAGCAGCAGCACCTGGATGTGCGAGCCGTCAACGTCTGCATCGGACAGGATGCAGATGCGGCCGTAGCGCAAGCCCGACAGGTCCGGCGTATCGCCCGGGCCGTGCGGATCCACGCCGATCGCGACCGAAATGTCATGGATTTCATTGTTGGCGAAGAGCCGGTCGCGATCCACTTCCCAGGAATTCAGCACCTTGCCGCGCAGCGGCAGGATGGCCTGGAATTCCTTGTCGCGGCCCATCTTGGCGGAACCGCCCGCGGAGTCGCCCTCGACCAGGAAGACTTCGGTGCGGGTCGCGTCGCTGGATTCGCAGTCGGTCAGCTTGCCGGGCAACACGGCCACGCCCGAACTCTTGCGCTTTTCGACTTTCTGGGCGGAACGTTGGCGCGCCTGGGCCTGGCGGATCGCCAACTCAGCCAGCTTCTTGCCGTATTCCACGTTGCTGTGCAGCCACAGGTCCAGCGCGCTCTTGGAAAAGCCGCCCACCAGGCGCACCGCGTCGCGGCTGTTCAGGCGTTCCTTGATCTGGCCCTGGAATTGCGGGTCCAGCACCTTGGCCGACAGCACGAAGCTGGCGCGCGCGAACACGTCTTCCGGCAGCAGCTTCACGCCCTTGGGCAGCAGGCTGTGCAATTCGGCAAAGCCCTTCACCGCGCCGAACAGGCCTTCGCGCAGCCCGGATTCGTGGGTACCGCCGGCCGGCGTGGGGATCAGGTTGACGTAGGACTCGCGCACGGCGTTGCTGTCTTCGGTCCAGGCCACCACCCATTGCGCGCCCTCGCCTTCGGCGAAGTTCTCATGGTCGGCGCCCGCGTACTGCTGGCCTTCGAAGAACGGCACCATCAACTCGGCACCGGTCAGCGCCTCGGCCAGATAGCCGCGCAGGCCGTCCTGGTATTGCCAGGTCTTGGTGTCGCCGGATTTCTCGTTGACCAGCGTGACCTTGACGCCAGGCAGCAGCACGGCTTTGCTGCGCAACAGGTGTGTCAGTTCGCCCAACGGGATGTTGGGGCTGTCGAAGTATTTGGCGTCGGGCCAGACGCGCACGCGGGTGCCCGATTTCTTGCGGCCGCCCTCGGCATACGCCGCCAGCGGTTCGGCGACGTCGCCTCCCTTGAACACCAGCCGGTTGACCGCGCCGTCGCGCCACACCACCACTTCCAGCCGGGTGGACAACGCATTGGTGACGGACACGCCCACGCCGTGCAGGCCGCCCGAAAAGGCATAGGCGCCGCCGCCCGCCTTGTCGAACTTGCCACCCGCGTGCAGGCGGGTGAAGACCAGCTCCACGACGGGAGCGCCTTCTTCGGGGTGCAGGCCGACGGGAATGCCCCGCCCGTCGTCCTCGACGGACACGCTGCCGTCAATGTGCAGCGTGACCTGTATCTGCTTGCCGTAGCCGGCCAAGGCCTCGTCTGCGGCGTTATCAATGACCTCTTGCACGACGTGCAGCGGGTTTTCGGTGCGGGTGTACATGCCCGGGCGCTGGCGCACGGGCTCCAGCCCCTTCAGGACGCGAATGGACGCCTCGGTGTAACGTGGAGTGGCCAAGTTATCCCCAACATCTGTGGAAAAAAACCGACATTTTACGGATAAGCCTAGATTCTGCGCGGCTCCCAGTAGGATGCGCACGACCTGACCAGCTCCGAATTCGGTAGGATGATGACAGTCACAGCCAGCGCGTCAGGGTTCAATCACCCGGATCACGACGACTGCGCCGCAACATCCTACACAAAACCAGCAAACCCTGTTGTTATTAACAGTGGTATGCCTGTTGTTATTGACAGTGGTATGCTTTAATCCATTCCACATACAAGAACAACGGCAAGGCGCGTCCCTTTTTACGCGCCTTTTGCTGCCGAACCGAGAATCACCATCATGAGCGACCAAATCAAGAACGTCAGTGACGCAAGCTTCGATGCCGATGTGTTGAAATCCGGCCAGCCGGTGCTGGTGGACTACTGGGCTGCCTGGTGTGGCCCCTGCAAGATGATTGCCCCGATCCTGGAAGAAGTCGCCACCGAGTACGCAGGTCGCCTGACGATCGCGAAGCTGAACGTGGACGAAAACCAGGGTACCGCCACCAAATATGGCATCCGCGGCATCCCGACCCTTATGCTCTTTAAAGACGGCCAAGCCGCCGCCACCAAAGTTGGCGCGCTGTCGAAGTCGCAACTCACCGCATTCCTGGACGGCGCGTTGTAAACTGCGTGCTGTGAACGAAGGCGCCGCCCTGGAGGCGGCGCTCATTCAATACCGCGCGAGCCCGTCCGTGGCGCGCCGCCAGAGCCCTCCTTTACTTTTCCCCCACCAATCACCGCGATGCACCTCAACGAACTGAAGGCGCTGCATGTCTCGCAGCTGCTGGAAATGGCCGCTGGCCTGGAAATCGAGAACGCCAACCGCCTGCGCAAGCAGGAGTTGATGTTCGCCATCATGAAACGGCGCGCCAAGCAAGGCGAGCAGATCTTTGGCGACGGCGTCCTGGAAGTCCTGCCCGACGGCTTTGGTTTCCTGCGCTCGCCCGAGACCTCGTATCTGGCCAGCACGGACGACATCTACATCTCGCCGTCGCAGATCCGCCGTTTCAACCTGCACACCGGCGACTCGATCGAAGGTGAAGTCCGCACGCCGAAAGATGGCGAGCGCTACTTCGCCCTGGTCAAGGTGGACAAGGTCAACGGCGTGGCGCCTGAAGCGATCAAGCATCGCATCATGTTCGAAAACCTGACGCCGCTGCACCCGAACCGGACGATGCGTCTGGAACGCGACATCAAGAGCGAAGAGAACCTGACGGGCCGTATCCTCGACGTCTTCGCCCCGATCGGCATGGGCCAGCGTGGCCTGATCGTCGCCAGCCCCAAGTCCGGCAAGACGGTGATGATGCAGCACATTGCGCATGCCATCACCACCAACTACCCCGACGCGGTCATGATCGTCCTGCTGGTCGACGAACGCCCGGAAGAAGTGACCGAAATGCAACGCACGGTGCGCGGCGAAGTGGTGGCGTCGACCTTCGACGAACCCGCTACCCGTCACGTGCAAGTGGCTGAAATGGTCATCGAAAAGGCCAAGCGCCTGGTCGAAATGAAGAAAGACGTCGTGATCCTGCTGGACTCGATCACCCGTCTGGCGCGCGCCTACAACACCGTGGTGCCGGCCTCCGGCAAGGTGCTGACCGGCGGTGTGGACGCCAATGCCCTGCAACGCCCCAAGCGCTTCTTCGGCGCGGCCCGCAACCTGGAAGAAGGCGGTTCGCTGACCATCCTGGGTACGGCGCTGATCGAAACCGGCAGCCGCATGGACGAAGTCATCTACGAAGAATTCAAGGGCACGGGCAACTCCGAAGTCCACCTTGAGCGCCGCCTGGCTGAAAAGCGCGTCTACCCGTCGATCAACCTGAACAAGTCGGGCACCCGCCGCGAAGAACTGCTGATCGCGCCGGACCTGCTGCAAAAGGTCTGGGTGCTGCGCAAGTTCATCCACGACATGGACGAAGTGCAATCCATGGAATTCATCCTGGACAAGATGCGCGCCACGAAGACCAACGCCGAATTCTTCGACATGATGAAGAAGAAGTAAGACAGGTCTTGCCCCATGAAAAAGCCGCCGTCAGGCGGTTTTTTCATGGGCGGGAAAATTATTCGGTTCAGTGCTCGATATAGGGCGACATCGGGCTGCGGCGGGGCGTCGAATCGGCGGGCCGCGGCGTTTGCTTGTCCGGCGCCCTGCCCGCCCCGTCGATCGGCTCGATCTTGGGATCGTCCCAGTTGCCGGTCACCGAATACTCCATGGTCATCGCCCGCGCCAGCGGTTGCTTCAGCAGCCATTGCGTGACGAACGCGCCCAGGCCGATCAGCGGATTCACGGCCAGCGCCGTCACCATGGCCGCACCGCTGGCGTCCAGGTTCGGAATCACGACCGCCGTCAGGTCCCAGCGCTCGCGGATGATATTGACGCCACCCGCCAGGACGATCGTGGCTACCGGCCCGTTGATCTTGTAGCCTTCGGTGGACATCGACCCGTCCGCCATCTTCACGCGCCCGCGGATGGTGTCGAACGGGAACCCGTCGCGCAGCAGATTGGTCGGATTCACGTCCAGCCGCGCCAACCGCTGCAGCGATTGCAGCGACAGCAATTCCAGCAGCCGTGCCGTGCGGGAATTCACATGCATGAAGCGGCCCTTGTCCAGGCTGATGTCGACCTCGCCCGCCACGTCCGCGATATTGTGGGTCCAGGGCAGGTTGCGCCACGTCGCCTTGCCCACCGCCGAGCCTTCGCCGCCGGACACCATGCCCTCGAAACCGATCTGCGTCATGAACTTGCCCAGGTCGACGAATTTTGCCGTGGCGTCCACGGTCAGCCCCCGGTCGGGCCCTTCCAGGCGCCAACTGCCCGTGGCGTTCAGATTCGCGGCGTCATTGGTGATCGACAGCTTGTCCAGGCGCCATTGCCGGCCGCGCTCCAGGTTGGTGCCGACCACTTGAAGCTCGCCCACGTTCTTGCCATACAGGAGGAACTCCTTGGCCTGCAGATCGATCGCCGGGATATCCGACAAATCATTGCCGGACGCCAGGGCTTTGTCGGCCTCGTTGGAGTCGTCGGCGCCGCCGAACGACAGATGCTTCATGCGGGCGGTGATCTGGCCTGCGATCGCGCCCGAGGCCTCCCGCCATTCCAACGACCCTGCCGCCTGGCGCGATTCGATATCGACCCGCCACTGCGCGGGCCCGGGCCGCGTCGCATACAGCGTCAGGTCGTTCAGCGTATAGCCGCTGGCGCGCAGCAAACCCGTCGCCAGGCTGATGCGCTCGGGTTGCGGGAAGACGGGCTTCGATGCCGCTTTCTTGGCCCCGCCCTTGCCCGCCGGCGTATCGAACCCGTCCAGCACGGTTTCCCAAGTGTCCATGTCCAGTTCCGGCAGGCTGGCGTTCAGGCTCATCCCGCGCTCGGGCAAGCTGGCGGGGCGCCCGATGCCCAACGCGCCTCGGGCGAAGTAGGCCGGGGCGGCATCGCCGGGATCGCGTTCGAACAGCGCATTGACGTTGTCGCCCAGGCTGGCCGTCAGCCAGCGGCGGCCCTTGGCGCCACGGTCCTGCGCCGCGCCCCATTGCAGCTTCAGCAATTGGGATGACGAGGCGGGCTTGCCGGCAGGCGCCGGCATATCGATCGCCATGCCGGCCAGGTCGGATTCCATCGAGATCTCGACCGAACCGCCCTTCTGGTATCCCACGCGGCCCTTGTATGCCGCCTTGCCGCTAAAGCGCGACAGGGACGGGCTCTGGCTCAGTTGCGACAGCCCGGAGCCGGCCAGGGTGCCCTCGAAACGCAAGACGTCGGAACTTTGCGCCAGCGTGCCGAAGATCTTCACCGGCCCGCCCAGGAACTGGGCGCGGATATCCTTGGCCTGGACGCCTTTTTCGGAGAATTCCAGATCGCCGTGCATCTGGCTCAGCAAGGGCATTTCGGGCATGAAGGTGAAGGTGTTGTCCCCGAATACGATGCGTCCCTGGACCTCGGTGTCGTCGGTGTTCATCAGCGGCACCTTCAGCTTCAGCGGCATGCGCCAGTCGCCGGTGCCGCGGGCCTCGTCCAAGGCGCCGTCCAGCAGCTCGCCCAACGGCGAATTCGCCGCCATCGCCAGATAGGCCGGCACCGGGCCCGAGGTCTCGCCATCAAGCCGCAGTTCGGCGTTATGGTCCATATCGGGAATCGTCGCCGTCACCGTGCCCAGGTTGACCGTCTGGCCCGGACCGGTATGCGCGATGGCGCCGCCCGGGCTGTCCAGCGCCAAGCTCACTTTGTCGATGCGGAAGCTGCCCGACAGGTTTTCCAGCACGGGCCAGCCCTTGCGATGCGGCCCTGCCGGCGCGTAGTCCACCTTGGCCCCGGTGTAAGCGCCTGCGATCACGAACTCACCCGCGGCACCCGGCGAACTGAATGGAAAGTCGTCCAGGTCCCCTTTTAGCGTAATGGCGGCGGACCGCATCTCGCCTGCCGGCAAGCCGATGGCCAGCCACTCGCGAGCGTCCGCGTTGACCTCCAGGGGCAGATAGCGGTGAATGGCCGACATCGACCCGCGCACCATCGTGCCGCGCATGTCCACGCTGCCCGCCGCCGTCTTGCCTTCGCGCCGCCATTGGCCCTGCAGGCGCACGTCCAGGTCATCATTGACCACTTGCAGTTGCGCCACGTCCACGAACCAGTTCTGCGCGTCCGGACCCTTGACCTGGGCGTCCAGCGAGATTTCGCGCGCCGCCAGGGTGGGTTCTTCGAACACGCCGGGCAACGTGACGCGCAGCTGCTGCACCGCCCCCTTGACCGAGACGTCCGCCGCCCCCGAGCTGCGGGCTAGCGGGACGCCGTCGACCTGCATGAAATCGCCGGGCCGGCCCTGTACGCGGACCCGGGCCGAGCCGCCACGCACGGCGGGGCCGTCCTTTCCCGCCGACCAGTCCACGCCCCTGACGGCAACGTCCGACGTCAGTTCGGTGAACTTGCCACGGTCAAGCTGCAGCCATGCCCGGCCCGCTATCCGGCCCGCGACGGGCGGCGGCCTGACCCAGGGCGACCAGGCCAGCGGTTCGACGTCATCCAGTTCGGCGTAGAGCTGCCCGCTCCAGTTCGCGGCATTCGCGGCGTTGGCGGTGAACAGGCTGCGGTTGAATTCGCCACGCAGTTCCACCTTGCGAGCCAGCGCATCGCCCGCGGAAGCCCGCAGCACGAAGCGATGCGACAAGCTGCCGTTGCGCATCAGGAAATCCACGCCGTTCAAGGTCAGCGCCGGCGCCTGGCGCAAATCGTCCTGCCAGACGATGGTGGCGTCGCGTATCAGCAATTCCCGCTGCGCGACCAGCCACCGCAAGGCCGGGTGATTCAAGTCTGACTGGTGGTCGCTGACGTTCAGGTCGATGTCCTGCCCGGCCACCCACAGATGGTTGGCGGGATCGCGACGTAGCGTCAGTTCCGGTTTTTCAACCCGCAAGCGAACCAGCGTGGGCGACAGCGCCAGGATGCTGCGCCACGCCAGCACGGCGGACACGGAGGGCAGCGTCAATACCGGGGCCGCGTCGTCGTCGAACACCTGCACGGCGGTAAGATCCAGCTTGGGATTCAACCCCTGCCAATTGGCCTGGATGCCGCCGATCTCGACCCGGGCGCCCAGCGCCTTGCTGGCGTAGGCCTCGATCTGCGGACGCCATTGGTCCACCCGAGGCAACACCCAGTAACGCACGCCCAGGAACCCGATGGCCACCACGCCATAAATAGTCAGCGCGACCCAAAACAGGCAGCAGAGCACGCGACGCGCGTGCGGCGTGGGAGCGGTATTTGAAACAGACACGGGTCGTGTGGTGGGCAGGAGAAGATGTCTTGCGGTATCGTCCCCACTTATACCTGAAACGCGCCCATTCGTCTGCCGCCCTTACGCCATGTCATCGTCCCCTATGCTTGCCCCCGCCCTTGCCTGGTCCGGTCACTTGCGCCGCCGTCTGGATGCCCACCCCGACCTGGCCGCCTGGCTGGCCGATGCCGTGCAGCAGCCGGTCACGCCGGCGCGCCTGACGCAATGGCAGTCTGAACTGGCGGGGCCCGACGCGCCCGCCACGCTGCCGGTGGACACGTGCCGCATGGTGCTGCGCAAACTGCGCGAACGGGTATTCAGCGCGCTGATCGTGCGCGATCTTGCCGGCCAGGCCGATCTGGAAGAAGTGGTCGGGGCGATGACCGCGCTGGCCGACATCGCGGTGGCGGCGGCCTACCGCAGCGTGGCGGCGGAACTGGCGGCCGTGCATGGCGTGCCGCGCGACCCCGCCACCGGCAAGCCCCAGGAAATGCTGATTGTGGGCATGGGCAAGCTGGGCGGTTGCGAACTGAACGTGTCGTCCGACATCGACCTGATCATGCTGTATGGCGAGGAAGGCGACACGGACGGCCCGCGCCGAATCAGCCACCACGAGTTCTACGGCCGCCTGACGCGGCGCATGATGCCGGTCATCTCCGAGGTGGACGCCAATGGCCAGGTCTTCCGCACCGACCTGCGCCTGCGCCCCGACGGCGACTCCGGTCCGCTGGCCTGGAGCCTGGACGCGCTTGAGCACTACCTGATCGGCCAAGGCCGCGAATGGGAACGCTACGCCTGGCTGAAGGCCCGCCTGATGCCGGCCCAGGCCTTCGAAGGCAGCGACAGCGCGCCGCAGGCCCGGCAGCTGGAAAGCCTGCGCGTGCCTTTCGTCTACCGCAAGTATTTTGACTTTGACGCGCTGGCCGCGCTGCGTGCGCTGCGCGAGCGCATCCGTCAGGACTGGCAGCGTCGCGCCATGGCGCGCAACGGCATCGACAGCGCCAACAACATCAAGTTGGGCGACGGCGGCATCCGCGAGATCGAGTTCGTGGTGCAACTGGCCCAGTTGATCCGCGGCGGCCGCATGCCCGCGCTGCAAAAGCGCGGCCTGCTGGAAGCGCTGCACGCCGAGCAACTGGCGGGCCTCGTGCCGGAAGAGGACGCGCGGCGGCTGGAACAAGCCTACCGCTACCTGCGCCGCACCGAACACGCTTTGCAGTACCGCGAAGACGAACAGACCCACCTGCTGCCCGGCGATCCGGCCCAGCGCGCCGCGCTGGCCGCCGCATTGGGCATGAGCCCGGAAGATTTCGAAAGCACGCTTACCGAGCACCGCAAGTTCGTCTCGCAGACCTTCCGCAACGTATTCCGCATGGTGGGCATGGGCGACGCCGAAGATACCAGCACGCCGGCGGACGACGCCCCCGACACGCCCGACGACGAATGCGAATTGGCCGAACAGATCCGCCAGGCCTTCGGCGACGAGGCGCAGGACCTGCTGCGCCGCACCGAAACCCTGCTGGGCAGCCACCGCGTGCGCAGCCTGCCTGATAGCAGCCGCCGCCGCATGGAAGCCCTGCTGCCCGCCGCCCTGCGCGCCGCGCGCCAGACCCCGGCGCCGCTGGATGCGGCCATCCGCCTCTTCGACCTGATCGAGAAAATCGCACAGCGCAGCGCTTATCTGGCGCTGCTGGCCGAATACCCGGACACGTTGGCGCGCGTCGCGCGGATGGTCGCCGCCAGCCCCTGGGCCGCGCAATACCTGACCCAGCACCCGTTGCTGCTGGACAGCCTGATCGATTGGCGCACGCTGTTCGAACCGCTGGATTTCACGCAGATCGCCCGGCAACTGACCGCCGACCTGGACGCCTGCCGGCTGCCCGATGGCGATCCCGACATCGAGCGCCAGATGAACCTGATGCGCGATGTGCAGCGCCAGGCCAGCTTCCAGTTGCTGGCGCAGGATCTGGAAGGCGAGCTGACGGTGGAGAAACTGGCGGACCAGTTGTCCGCGCTGGCCGACCTGCTGCTGACCGAGACCATCCGCCGTGCGTGGCCGCTGGTGAACAAGGTGCCTGGCGCACTGCCGCATTTCGCCGTCATCGCCTACGGCAAGCTGGGCGGCAAGGAACTGGGCTATGCCTCTGACCTGGACCTGGTGTTCCTGTTCGATGATTCGCGCGAGGACGCGGCCGAGGTCTACGCGAAACTTGGCCGGCGCATGACGTCGTGGCTGTCGACCATGACGTCCTCCGGCCGGCTCTACGAGGTAGACCTGCGTCTGCGGCCGGACGGCGACGCCGGGTTGCTGGCCGTCTCGATGGAAGCTTTCGAGGAATACCAGAACAAGCATGCCTGGGCCTGGGAACACCAGGCGTTGACGCGTGCGCGCCATGCCGCGGGCGACGCCAACGTGGGCGCCCGCTTCGAGAAAATCCGCGAAGCCATCCTGGTGCAGCCCCGCGACCAGGCCGCGCTGCGCGCCGAAGTGCTGGCCATGCGTGAAAAGATCAACGCCGGCCATCCGAACACCAGCCAGAAGTTCGACCTGAAGCATGACCGGGGCGGCATGGTCGACGTGGAATTCGTCACGCAGTACCTGGTGCTGTGCTACGCGGGCACCCATCCGGTGCTGGTGCGCAACCTGGGCAATATCACCCTGCTGCGCCTGGCCGGCGAGTCCGGCCTGATCCCGCCCGAGCTGGCCGCGCGCGCCGGCGACGCCTATCGCATCTTGCGCCGCGTGCAGCATCAGCTGCGCATGCAGGGCGTGGAAAAAGCGCGGGTCGGGCCGGAACAATTGGTGGACGAACGCGCGGCGGTGCGCGAGCTATGGGACGCCGTGCTGGGCTAGCCCCTCCCGACGGGCGGCAACTCGCGGTAAAATAAGGGGTTTTCCGCCTTTTCCGCTTGCAAGCCATGTCCGAACTCGTCCGCCCCACGCTTGACCTTCCCGCTGGCCGCAGCAAGGTGCTGATGCACTCGTGCTGCGCGCCCTGTTCCGGCGAAGTCATGGAAGCCATGACGGCCTCCGGCATCGATTACGCGATCTACTTCTACAACCCGAACATCCATCCGGTCAAAGAGTACGAGATCCGCAAGCAGGAAAACATCCGCTTCGCCGAACAGCACGGCATCGAATTCATCGATGCCGATTACGACATGGACAACTGGTTCGATCGCGTGAAGGGCATGGAAGACGCCCCCGAACGCGGCGAACGCTGCACGGCCTGCTTCGACATGCGCTTCGAACGCACCGCGCTGTACGCGCACGAGCACGGGTTCGACACCATCACCAGTTCGCTTGGCATCTCGCGCTGGAAAGACATGAACCAGATCAACGGTTGCGGCGAACGCGCGGCGGCCCGCTACGACGACCTGGTCTATTGGACCTACAACTGGCGCAAGGGCGGCGGGTCTGCCCGCATGATCGAAATCAGCAAGCGCGAGAACTTCTACCAACAGGAATATTGCGGCTGCGTCTATTCCCTGCGCGACACCAACCGCCACCGCCGCTCGCAAGGCCGCGACCGCATCCATATCGGCGTGAAGTTCTACGGCAAGGAAGACCTGATCAACGAAGAGCTGCTCTGATTCCCGGGCAGCGTTGATCCCCGCGGGCAGCGCTACCGCGCCTGCCGGCGGTATTCCGACGGCGACGCGCCGTAACGCTTGCGGAACGCGTGGCTGAAACGCGCCGCGTCGGAAAAGCCGAACCGGTACGCAATATCGCCGATCTGCCGCACGGACTGCGTGGCGTCGCACAGCGCGTCGCGGCTGCGCTCCAGCCGGGCGCTGAGAATGAAGTCGGCAGGCGTGGTGGCCGCCAGCGCGAACAGGTTGTAAAGATAGCGCCGCGACATCCGGAACGCCGCGGCGGCGGACGCCGGCGACAAGGCCGGATCGTGCAGGTTTTCAAGGATGTGCTGCTGGACGCGGCGCAACTGCGCCTGCCTCAGGCCCGCCTGGTCCTGCTCGGCCAGCCCCCCTGCCCGCTCGCTGATATCCAGCCCCATCATCTGCAACACCGCATTGGCGGCATCGCGCGCCGCGCTTTCCGACAAGTGGGCCTGTTCGCCCAACGCAACGCGCAGCAGGTCCATCGCCATGCGGCCGCAACCGTGCTGGCCGCTGAAAGTGCGGGCCACGGCGTTCTGCATGTATGGCTGCCAGGCGTCGGTCTGCTTGCCCGGCACCTGCATCACCAGGAAATGCGCGCCGTCATCCACGTCGACCTCGTACGGCCGGGTGGTGTCGTAGATGCTCCATTCCCCGGGCATCAGCAAGGCGGTGCGATTGGATTGGCGGATTTCGCTGCGGCCCGCCAGTTGCAACGTGACTTTGTAGCCGGCTTCCTCGGCACGGGCGGCCAGCAGCTTGCTGCGGCGCACGCGCTGCGCACTGCTGTGCAATTCGCTGACCTGCATCCAGCCCAGGCAGCCCACCGCCACGCTGTTGCGGAAACGCGTGGGGAACACGGCCGATACTTCCAGTGGCACGAAGGTACTGCTGATGCTTTCCTGCCAGCTGGCGCAATCCAGGAAATGCCTGGGCGCGCTGTGCAAAAGGAATGATGACATGGCGACTCCGGTGCTGCCTCTTTCTAGCACTGCGCGTCTGGGGGGAGTATCCGTGACAACCCCTAACTACCGGCCGGACTACGGTTTCCGGTCGCTGCCATACGAATAGTCAGACAGGGTGAACCCCATCGACGACAGCGTTTCTGCCAGCTTGTGACGCACAGGCACCACGTCGTCATAGCGATTCGGCCTTGCCGCCGCGACCTCTGCCTCGGTATAGGGTTGGAAATTCGCCGGCAGCTGGGCTGCGCTGAATTCGCCCAGCACCCAGTTCAGCACCGCTGCAAGTTCGGCGTTGCTCAGCTGGGAATGGGCGGCGCCAGGCACGCGGATCAGGTATTCGCGGCCCGTCGGCAGATGCGTGAACGCTCCGACCGATTGGCGGAAGTCCGGGATGCCGTGCGGGCTGCTGCCCCGGCCGTCCACACGGTGGCAGCCCGCGCATTGCAGAACGTAGTCGGCGCGCACGGCTTGCCGCAGGCGGTCAGCGTCGGCCGCGCCCCCGGCAGCGCCCTCCTGCGCCGCCGCGCCCTGCACCGCGCACAGCAGGAGGGCAAGGGCCAAGCCCCTGCGCGCGCCAGCCTGCCGCCGCGCCCCGGATCTCATGGCTTTGGTGACGCCTTGGGTGGCAGTTGCGGTTTGGCCAGCCCCACGATCACCGAGGTCGTGCAGTGGAAAATCGACGATTCGTTGGACATGCACCAGTTCACATCGTTGTGCAGGAACATCTGATAGCCCGGACGTTCGCGTTCAGCCGCCGCGCACATGCACTTGCCGCATGCCGTCTTGCCGCAGCAGTCGTTGTAGCTGATGAGGTAGTCCTTGCCATCCAGGGGATTGTGGCACGTCCCCACCCACGACACGGCGGACGGCGACGTGCCGGGCGGACACGACGTCATGCTGCCGCCGCAGCACGAGCACAGGAATCCGTCCACCGCGCAATAGCGCCAGTAGTCGCAGGCCGTGTCGTCCATCTGCGGCTTCTTGGCCGCCGCAGGGGCCGATCGCGCCACCGGAAGCACCGGCATCAGAAAGGCCGTTCCTACCAGCAACTTGCCGATGCGGTTGAGCACGCTGCGGCGGGACGTGGCGTGCGCGACCGAGCGCGCAGCGCGCTCGCCTAGTTTATCCAGCCAGTGCATTGCTGCTCTCCTTGCGCGAAATTCGGGTCTCGTCCAGCGTGCCTGCGGCCAGGAAGTCCTGCACCGATGCCACGCCCAGTTCCTTGGCCGTGAACAGGCTTTCCAGCTGCTCACGGGAATTGATCAGGCCCTTGGCACGCAAGACGCCCGACTCGTCCATCAGCACCGCGTATGGCAGTTTGCTGATCTGGAACGTCATGCCCAGTTCGGTGGACAACAGGTACGGGAAGCGCTCCAGCCCAGCCCGCTTGTAAAACGCCAGGTGGTCCGGCATATCGCCGTCGCTGGCCAGCACAATGCGCAGCCACGCGCTTTCCGTGCTGGCGACCGACTTCAGGATGGGCAGCAGCTTCTTGCATACGGGACACGTGGGCGACAGGAAGAACAACAGCTGGCTATGTTGGCCACGTTCGCCGATTGTGATGCGGCGGCCCAGCAAGTCGGGGAGTTCGAAGCGCGGCGCGGCCTCGCCCACGGCGGGCCCCTTGTCCATCGTCAGCGCCCCCATCGGCGCGACGCGCTCGTACAGCACGCCGATCTGACGCGACAGGGCCAGGATGACCAGCACCAGGCACAGCACCACGCCCCACAGCAGGAAATTGGAAATGATCAAGGCATCCATGTGAACTCCTTCAAAGATTCCGCAGCTTGAGATGCGAGGCCAAGAGATGATTGGCGGTGAAATACAGGCCCACGGCGGTCATCGCCAGGCCGAAGACGGCGGCGGCGTCCGCCCATTGCAGGCTGCGCGATTGCCCGGCCGCCGCGATCAGCACGGGCGCCGTCCATAGCGCCAGCACCGCATTGCGCAGCACCAGCCACCACGACAGCCCGCCGCCCGGCGCGCCGTCGCGCCCGCGGGATGCCGGACCACCGCAACCGCAATCGATGTCGCGGAGCCCGCGCGCCAGGTTGACCGCCAGCGCCAGCGTCGCCACCGCCAGCACCAGCAAGGCCAGCGCCGCGCCCGGCGCCTGGACCGACGGCATCAGCAGCATGACGCCCGCCGCGGCTTCCGCCAGCGCATAGCCCCGCGCGAATGCGCCGCTCCAGCCGGAAGGCAAGAGGTCGTAGGCCGCCACGGCGCGGGAGAACGCCGCCAGGTCTTTCAGCTTTTCAAGCGCCCCCAGCAGCAGCACGCAGGCCAATGCGGCGCTGCCGCCATAGAGCAGGACCGGATCGTTCATTTCGGGCCTCCCGCGGGTATCGGCTCGGGCTGAGCCTCGGGTTGCGGCTCGACTTGCAGCGCGGTCTCGCCTGCCGCCTGGATGGTGCGCTTGAACACGGGGGCCGCAGGCGCCGCGTCATAGATGTTGACGTTGCCGCCATCGATGGTGAACAGGCGCGGCTTGTCGTCCTGCGAGACCGACATCGACAAGGCGTTCTTGCCGGGCACGCGCGCCAGCCGCTTGTGCGTGGCCAGGTCGTACACCCAGATCTCGGCGGCGGGCGTCTTGTGCGTGCCTTCCGCGCCGTTCGGATGCATGCCCACGTACAGCCGCTTCGAGGCCCGGTTGATGGCCAGCAGGTTGTAGCCGCCCGGCCGCCAGCCGCGATCCTTGCCGGACGCGTCCAGCAGCGGCCACGGGGCGCCGAAGCTGACTTCCTTGCCGCTGAAATCGGCGCTGTAGACGTTGCCGTTGTAGGACACGAAATAGAAGGTGTCGCCCACATTCTCGGTGTGCGTGAAGATGGGGTCCTTCTCAAGCTCGAACATCGGCTTGCTGCGATGCTGGCTGGCGGGCTTGCCCGCCGCATCCAGGTCGATGGTCAGCAGCGCGCCGTCGCCGCAGATGGTGGCGAAGCTGCGCGGGCGCGAAGGCAGCGGGATGACGCTCCAGCAACCGGCCGCCGCCGTGACCTCGTCGGCGAACTGGCGGGCCTTCAAGTCCACCACCGTGACCGACGTCGCCGGCGTCGCGTTCTGCACGAACAGCAGTTCGCCGTCGGTGCTCTGGCGCAGGTAGTTGCGGTAGTTCAGCGCCTGCGCGCGCTTCTGCGGAATCGGCACTTCGTACTTGGGGGTCAGCGTCTCGGCGTCCCAAGCCTCTATCACGTCGGTGCGCTTGCCCCGGTTGAGCCGTTCGTAATAGGTCGTCATGACGTAAAGGTCGCGCCCGTCGGTGGACACCGTCATGTGGCCATTGAACGACGTGGGCACCAGCCCCAGGAATTTCCCGGTATCGCCGTCATAGATGTTGACCCGGCTGTCGACCAGGTGGTTGAAGACCGCATCCATCACGTACAGCCGGTGCGGCGTGGCCGGCGGCAAGCGCGTGCCGCCCTTGAGTTCCTCCACGGGCAGGTCCGCCCAGGCCAGGCTCGCGGCGCTTGCCAAGGCGGCGCACAGCGCCCACCGACCGGCCCGCGATGCGCGGGAAGTGGCTCGAAGCGCAATCATCGATGTTCTCCTCTCATGATCCGGTTTCCTAGAACGCGTAGACATAGCGCAATTGCACGCCACGCATGCGCGGCCCGTTTTCGACCTTCAGGTCGTGGATGTACTGCATCTGAATCTGGTTGGCGTCGTTGATCTGATGCGTCAGTTCGACGGCCAGCTGGTGATTGCGGGCCCGGGTGGCGACGGTCTCGCCCGAGGACGTTTCGCGCCCGCCGGTTTCGTACCGGTAGCGGATGCCCGTGTAGGTGTCGGGAGTCAGATTGGTCGAAGCCAGCGCAAAGAAACGGAACGACGGGTCTTTCTTCAGCGTCTGCCCGTACCAGTCGGTGTTGCGGCCGTAGATTTCCACCTCGCCGATCGCCTCCAGGTACGTGGATTCGCCCACGCCCTTGACGAACGAGAAGTCCTGGATGGTCGACCACCGGTTCTTGCCGGGCGACACGTCGGGGCGGGACCTGTCGTAGCGGCCCACCGGCGCCACGATGAAGGGCTCCCAGGCGAACCACGTCTTGGTCTGCTCATTGTTGTAGAGCCAGATCGCCGACCCCAGCGTCACGTCGCCGATGCCGGTCTGGTGATCACCCGGCGCGCCAGGCAAGTCCAGCGAGGTCCGGTACAGGGGCACGATGAATTCCAGCTGCACGGTCTTGCCATGGAAATCGCGGTAGTGCATCTGGCGATAGATCAGTGCGTTCACATCCAGGGACGCGCCGTCTACCCGCTTGCCTTCCGAGTACAGTCCCGACGAGCGCAGGCCCGCCAGATACCCCGCCACGATGTTGGTGCCCACGGGCGCTGGGATCCAGTCGCGTGCGCTGGGGTCGCCCGCCCAGGCCGGCTGCGTCGCGCCCGCCCATGCCAGCACCAGCGCGGCGCCCGCCCGGGCGCGGCCATGTGTCTTGCTTGCCATGCACTTCCCCTTGGTCTTGCGGACGCGCCGCCGCCGGTATATCCCGGCTTGGCCAACGCGCCGCTACGTTCTAGTAAGCAATGCAGACGGACTTCTTCTCCAGGTACATCTCGATCACGGCACGGCCGTGTTCGCGGCCGATGCCGGACTGCTTGAATCCGCCAAACGGCATGTTGGGGTCCAGCATGTTGTGGGTGTTGACCCACACCGTGCCCGCGTCGATACGCGGAATCAGGCGCTGCACGCGGGACAGGTCATTGCTCCAGAGGCTGGCGCCCAACCCGAACGCGGTATCGTTGGCCAGCCGCACGGCGTCGTCCAGGGTGTCGAACGGCTGCGCCACGACGACAGGGCCGAAGATCTCTTCCTGCGCGATGCGTGCGTCTTGCCGCACATCGGCGAACACCGTGGGGCGCACGAAGTAGCCCGCCCCGTCGCCAGCGCCGCCGCCTGCCAGCACACGGCCGCCTTCCGCGCGGCCGATGCCGATGTAGTCCATGACGCGCTGCTGATGCCGGGCCGAAATCAGCGGCCCGACCTGCGTGGCGGCGTCGAAGCCGGAACCGAGCTTCAGGCCGGCGGCCACATCGGCCAGCCCCTGCACGACCTTGTCATACAGGCCCCGCTGCACGTACAGGCGCGATCCCGCCGTGCAGACCTGGCCCTGGTTGAAGAAGATGGCCGCAGCGGCGCCTTGAATGGCGCGATCGGGATCGCAATCGTCCAGCACGATCACGGGCGACTTGCCGCCCAGTTCCAGCGACACACGCTTCATGTCGTCCATCGCCGCCCGGCCGATCAGCTTGCCGACCTCGGTAGAGCCGGTGAACGCGATCTTGTCGATGCCCGGATGCGCCACCAGCGCCACGCCGGCGGTTTCGCCACGTCCGGTGATCACATTGACCACGCCGGGCGGAAAGCCGGCTTCCAGCGCCAGCTCGGCCAGCCGCAAGGCGGTCAGCGGCGTTTCTTCGGCAGGCTTGAGCACGACGGTGCAGCCGGCGGCCAATGCCGGCGCGATCTTCCACACCGCCATCAGCAGCGGGAAGTTCCATGGAATGATCGCGCCCACGACGCCCACGGGCTGCGCCAGCGTATACGCGCTGTAATGAACGCCCGGGGGGAAAGGGATCGACAGGGACAGAGTGTCGCCCGTGATCTTGGTGGCCCATCCGGCCATGTAGCGCAGCCATTGCGCGCCGGCGCCGACTTCCAGGCCCTGGGCGATGCTCAGCAGCTTGCCGTTGTTCAGCGTTTCCAGCCGGGCCAGTTCGGTTCCATGTTGCTCCAGCAGGTCCGCCAGCTTCAGCAGCAACCGTTCACGCCCGGCGGGCAGCATGTCGTGCCAGGGCCCCGAGGCGAAGGCGCGGCGCGCGGCCTGCACCGCCAGATCCACTTGCACGGCGCCGGCGTCCGGCTGATGCGCGATGATCTGACCCGTGGCCGGGTCGTAGACGGGAATCGGCTTGCCCTGCCCTTCGTGCACCGGCTTGCCATCGATCAGCATGAATTCCCTGATCGCGCCCAGTTCCGGTCGGTCGGACCCGGCGGGGCCGGCGGTCGAAACGCTTGGGAAAGACATCTGAAGCTCCAACGAAAAGTGTGGGAGCCAGAATAGCAACGGCATTCCGGACTGGCTTGTCGGGCCGTGCATGGCGATTTGTCATTCTGCGCACACCTCCAAAAAAAACAGGCAAGACCGCGTTAGCGCGGTCTTGCCTGGATCGGGGCGGCCCCTCCAGGGGGCCGCGCAGCGGATATCGCCGATCAGTCCAGCATCAGCACCGTGGCGCCGGTAGTCTTGCGCGAGGCCAGCGCGGTCTGCGCTTCGCCTGCTTGCTCCAGGCTGTAGCGCTGGTCGATACGGACCTTGATCTTCTTCTTCAGCACCAGGTCGAACACTTCTTCCGACGCGGCCTGCAGCTTTTCCAGCGTGTTCACGTGCACGCCCAGCGACGGACGCGTGACATACAGGCTGCCCTTCTGGTTCAGCACGGCCAGGTTGACGCCGGCAACGGGGCCCGACGCGTTGCCGAAGCTGACCATCAGGCCGCGCGGCTCAATGCAATCCAGCGAGGTTTCCCACGTGTCCTTGCCCACGCCGTCATATACCACCGGCACCTTCTTGCCGCCGGTCAGTTCCAGCACGCGTTCCGCCACATTCTCACGCGAGTAGTCGATGGTTTCCCAGGCGCCGTTGGCGCGGGCCAGTTCCGCCTTTTCCGGGCTGGAGACCGTACCGATCAGCTTCACGCCCAGCGCCTTGGCCCATTGGCATGCGATCAGGCCCACGCCGCCCGCGGCCGCATGGAACAGGATGGTTTCGCCGCCTTGCAGGCGGTAGGTCTGGCGGAACAGGTACTGCACCGTCAGGCCCTTGAGCATCAATGCGGCGGCTTCGTCGAAGCCAATGCCCTTGGGCACTTTGACGACTTGGTTGGCGGGCACGTTGCGCGCCTTGGCGTAAGCGCCGATGGGGCTTTGGCCATAGGCGACGCGGTCACCCTTCTTCAGATGCTTGACGTCGGCGCCGACCGCCGTGACGACGCCGGCGGCTTCAAAGCCCAGGCCGTGCGGCAGCGGATGCGGATACAAGCCCGTGCGGAAATAGATATCGATGAAGTTCAGGCCGGCGGCGTGTTGTTCGATCGTGACTTCATTGGAGGCGGGCGGCAGGACTTCCACCTCGACCAGCTTCAGGACTTCGGGACCACCGTGCTGCTCGATACGAATTGCCTTGACGAGATTGCTGGCCATGCGGGCCTCCTTTCATTGGAAATATTGGGGTGTAACCGGGAAAACCAGACTTCAACGCGGCGGACGGGCCTCGCGCGGCACGGCGGACGCCTGCTTGCCGGCGCCGACGCCCATCAGGGCGAACACGCCGGCCAGCACCAACGCGGTTCCCGCCATCTGCCATACGGTGATGGGCTCGTTCAGGAACCACGACGCCAGGAACAGCACCGACACCGGCCCCACCATGCCCAGCAGCGACGCCGTGGGCGCGCCGATCAGCGACACCGCCCACATCAGCATGAAGACCGGCACCACCGTGTTCAGCGTGGCATGGATCACGGAATATCCGTAGACCCCGGCCGGTTGAATCAGCATCGACGGTGGATGAATCACGAAAAACTGGATGATGCAGGCCACGCACGACACCAGCATGGCATAGGCCACCAGGCGCGTCGGCCCGACCCGCTTGATCAGTTCGCCAGAACAAATCAGGTAGACAGAATAGCTTGCCGCCGAGCCAAAAACGAACAAAGACCCTAACAGCACCTCGCCGCCGCCGCCGAAGGACAGGTCATGGGCGAACACCAGCACCACGCCCGCATAGGACAAGACCATGGCGAGCCACTGCCGGCGTTCCACCGGGCGTTTGAACCAGAACGCGGACAACAGCACCACAAGCGACGGCGACAGGAAGAGGATCAGGCGCTCCAGGCTGGCGGTGATGTAGCGCAGCCCCAGGAAATCCAGGAAGCTGGACAGGTAGTAGCCCAGCAGGCCCAGCACGATGACTTGCGCGCGCTCTTTGGCCGTCATCACCACGATCTCGCCTCGGGCGGCGCGGCGTGACTGGTGCCAGGCGACCGCCGCGAAGAACGGCATGGCGAACAGCATCCGGAAAGCGATGAGCGTGACGGCGTCGATCCCGTAGCGGTAGGTGAACTTGACGACGATCGCCTTGGCTGAAAACAGCACCGCGCCAAGCGTCGCCATGAGGATGCCGGCCGCGCGGCCGGACGGGAGGGAAGGCGGCAAAAACCTGGCAAGACGATTCATGCGATGATTTTAGATTCAGTGCAAACCGAATTGCACGCCCATCCCCGCTTTTTGGCATCAAATTTCCCATCGCATGACCCGACAACGCGCTCTGACCTACATCCATATCGCCGCCGTGCTGTTCGGCCTGACCGGCGTCTTCGGGGAGTTGATCCAGGCCAGCGCCGCCGTCATCACGCTGGGGCGGGCGGTCTTCGCGGTGATTTCACTGGGCGTGTTCGCCCGCATGCGGCGCAAGCCCCTGCTGGGCGTGCTGACCCCTGCCCAATTGTTCGTGCTGGTGATCGCCGGCGCGCTACTGGCCACCCACTGGGTCACATTCTTCATTTCGGTCAAGGTGGGCGGCATCGCCATCGCCACGTTGGGCTTTGCCAGTTTCCCGGCCTTCATCACGCTGTTCGAAGGCCTGATCTTCCGGGAGCGCATCCGCGCGGCCGAATGGATGCTGCTGGGGCTGGTCACCGCCGGCCTGGTCCTCGTCACGCCGTCTTTCGACTTCGCCGACCAGGGCACGATCGGCTTGGCATGGGGCCTGCTGTCGGGCCTGACCTTCGCCCTGCTGGCCTTGAGCAACCGGCGTTCGGCCTCGGGCATGGACCCGATGCAGGTGGCGTGCTGGCAGAACGTGGTCGTGGCGCTGGTCATGATGCCGTTCGCCGTGGGCCAGTTGCCCGCCCTGCCTGCCGTGGACTGGCTCTGGCTGGCCTTGCTGGGCGTGTTCTGCACGGGGCTGTCGCACTATCTGTTCGTCTCCAGCCTGACTCGCCTGAACGCGCGAAGCGCCGGCCTGGTCATCGCCCTGGAACCCGTCTACGCCATCGCCTTCGCCTGGGCCCTGTTCAGCCAGGAACCCACGCCGCGCATGATCGCGGGCGCCGCCCTGATCGTGGCCGCCATCGTGTGGTCCGGCCTGCGCAAGAGCGCGGTGCCAGACGCCGCCCCGCCCCCAACAACACAGCCTTGACAATAACTGACTAGGCAGTAAAATTCGGCGCATGAATGCCGAAACTTCCCCGCCGTCGTCCGATACTCCCGTCCACTACCGCAGCGACAACCGCTGCATGGCGGAAGACAACGCCGGCTACCTGATCAAGCTGGCCTACCATTCCCTGAACCGGATGCTGGACCAGGAAATGGCCCCGCTGGACCTGACCGCCATGCAATGGCGTCCGCTGGCGATGGTCTTCCTGGGCCGGGCCGACACCCCCGCTGAATTGGCCCGCTTGAACGACATGGACACCGGCGCCATGACGCGTGCGCTTGACCGTCTTGAGGCTAAAGGCCTGCTGCGCCGTACTCGCAGCCAGACGGACCGCCGCGTCGTCAAGATCGAACTGACCGAACTGGGCGAATCCAAGGCCCGCGAAATCCCGCCGAATATCGCCCGGTCGCTGAACCACCACCTGCGCGGTTTTTCCACCGACGAAGTCACCCAGCTGATGCACTTCATGCGCCGCATGATCGCCAACGGATCCGCTTCCAGCACGGCTCCCGAACGCTGACGGCGTTCGCCCCCCCTTTCCTGCCCACCCCACTGACCTGGGGTTTTATTTGGCATAATATTTGCCTAGGCAAATACAGATTAATCAATTACTTTCAGCAAACAGTCAGGATGAAACGCCTTCTTTCTACCGTATTGGTGCTGGCCCTGAGCGGTTGCGCATTCATGGAGTCCGGGCCGGCGCCCGTTGCGGCGCTGGACGCGGCCAAACTGGGGCTGATCGGGCAAGACACGGCCTGGCCCAACACGCAATGGTGGCAACGCTACAGCGACAGCCAGCTCAATGCGCTGATGGACGAAGCCTTGGCCAACAGCCCGTCGATGAGCGCCGCCCAAGCCCGGCTGGCCAAGGCCAACGCCGCCGTCAGCACGGCCCGCGCGCCGCTGCTGCCGCGCGTAGATGCCGATTACTCGCTGAACCGCGAACACCTGTCATCGGACTACATCTACCCGGCCCCGCTGGGCGGCTCGGTGGTCAGCGACAACCGGCTGGCGCTGGATTTCAGCTATGAGCTGGACTTCTGGGGCAAGAACCGGTCGCGCCTGAAGTCGGCCGTATCCGAGCGCGAAGCTGCCGTCGCCGATGCGCAGGCGGCCCGCAACATGCTGGCCAGCGCCACGGTCCGCGCCTATCTGAACCTGCAGAACGCCTTCGCCCAGCGCGACGTGCTCAAACGCGTGATCGCGCAACGCGCCGACGTGCTGTCGCTGACGCAGGGCCGCTACACCGCCGGCCTGGACACCCAGGTCGAGGTGAAGCAGGCGGAATCCTCGCTTGCCGCCGGCCAGGTGGAGCTGACGCAGACCGAGACGACGCTGGCGCAACTGCGCAATCAAGTCGCCGCACTGACCGGTGCCGGGCCGCAACGCGGCCAATCGCTCGTCGCCGTCGACCTGACCGCCCCGGCGGGCGTCGTGCCGGCCCAGATCCCCCTGGACCTGCTGGGCCACCGCCCCGACGTCGTCGCGTCCCGCTGGCGCGCCGAAGCCGCCCGCAGCGCCATCGATACCGCGAAGGCCGAGTTCTATCCCAACGTCAATCTGACGGCGTTCGCCGGCTTCCAGGCCTTGGGCACCGGCAACCTGTTGAGCGCCGCCGCCCGCACCGCCGGCTTTGGCCCCGCCATCACGCTGCCCATCTTCCACGGCGGCGAACTGAACGCCAACCTGGCGGGCCGCCGCGCCGACGCCGACCTGGCCGTGTCGGACTACAACCAGTCCGTGCTGGACGCGGTGCACCAGGTCGCCGACGCCCTGGACGGCCTGCGCCTGCTGGACCAGGAACGGGCCCAGCAGCGCCAGGCCCGCGAAGCGATCGAAGCCGCGTATGAACTGGCTGTGAACCGTTACAAGGCCGGATTGGGCAACTACATCACCGTGCTCATCGCGCAGACCGGCGTGCTGACCCAGGCCCGCCTGGACACCGACCTGCGCATTCGCGCCTATCAGCTGGATGCCAATCTGGCCAATGCGCTGGGCGGCGGCTACGTCCCCGAAGCCGAAGCCGGTTCCGAACCCGCCTCGGCCTCCCAGGCGCCGTCCGCCCCCGCCACGCCCCCCATTCATTGAACGATCCCCGGATTCAGACGTCATGAACGCTGCCACCACCCCCACGACCAATCCCGCCCGTAAACGCCTGCTGCTGCTGGCCACCGGCGTCTTCATCCTTGTCGCCATCGCCTACGGCATCTGGTGGGCCTTGTTCGGCGCCCATTTCGAAAGCACCGACGACGCCTATGTGCACGGCAACCTGGTGCAGATCACGCCGCAAGTGCCCGGCACGGTCATCGCCATCGAAGCCGACGACACCGAAACCGTCACCGCCGGCCAGCCGCTGGTGCGCCTGGACCCGGCCGACACCGACGTGGCGCTGCAACAGGCGCAAGCCAAACTGGCGCAGATGGTGCGCCAGGTCCGCACCTATTACGTCCAGAACGACGCACTGGCCGCCGACGTCGACCTGCGCAACGCCGACATCATGCGCGCCCAGGCCGAACTGACCCGCGCGCAAAGCGACGTCAGCCGCCGCCAGCAACTGGCCAAGTCCGGCGGCGTCAGCGGTGAAGAAATCCTGCACGCCGAAGCCGCGTTGAAGTCGGCCCAGTCGGGCCTGGCGCAGGCCCGCGCCTCCCTGGCTGCGTCGCGCGCCAAGCTGGCCACCAACCAGGCATTGACGCAAGGCACGACCGTCGCCAACCATCCCGACGTGCTTCAGGCCGCGGCCGGCCTGCGCAATGCGTGGCTGGCGCAGTCCCGCACGGTGCTGCCGGCGCCCGTGGGCGGCGTGATCGCCCGCCGCAGCGTGCAGGTGGGCCAGCGTGTCGCCCCCGGCAATGCACTGATGACGGTGGTTCCGCTGGACCAGGTCTGGGTGGAAGCCAACTTCAAGGAAGGCCAGTTGCGCAAGATGCGCATCGGCCAACCCGTCAAGATGGTGGCCGACCTGTACGGCAGCGCAATCACCTATCACGGCAAGATCTCGGGCCTGGACGCCGGCACCGGCAGCGCCTTCGCCCTGCTGCCGGCGCAGAACGCCACCGGCAACTGGATCAAGGTGGTGCAGCGGGTGCCCGTGCGCATCACCCTGGACCCGGAAGACCTGAAGTCGCACCCGTTGCGCGTCGGCCTGTCCATGGACGTGGAAGTCGATGTCGGCAAGCAGGAAGGTGAACCGCTGACGCAGATTTCCCGCAAGGAACCGGCGTGGTCCACCCGCGCCTTCGAACCCGCGCATGATGAAGTCGACACCATGATCAACAAAATCATCCAGGACAACCTGGCATCATGAGCACGACCGCCCAGCCCGCGGGCGCTGGCGCGCCCGACGTGCCGCCGGTCCTGCCGGCAGGCACCTATCCGCCGCTGGAAGGTGCAACCCGCATCATCGGGTCCATCGCGCTGTCCACGGCGGTGTTCATGAACGTGCTGGACACGTCGATCGCGAACGTGTCCATCCCCACCATCTCGGGCGACCTGGGCGTGAGTTCCAGCCAGGGCACCTGGGTGATCACGTCATTCGCCGTCGCCAACGCCATCACCGTGCCGCTGACGGGCTGGCTGACGCAACGGTTCGGCCAGGTCCGCCTGTTCCTGATTTCGACGCTGCTGTTCGTGCTGGCCTCGTGGTTGTGCGGTTTTTCGCCATCCCTGGAGGCGCTGATCGCCTTCCGCGTGCTGCAAGGCGCGGTAGCCGGCCCCATGATCCCGCTGTCGCAGACGCTGATGCTGGCCAGCTTCCCCAAGTCCAAGGCTGGCATGGCGCTGGCGGTCTGGTCCATGACCACACTGGTGGCCCCCGTTGCGGGGCCGTTGCTGGGCGGCTGGATCTCGGACAACTACACGTGGCCGTGGATCTTCTACATCAACGTGCCGGTCGGCCTGCTGGCCGCCTGGATCAGCTGGCGCATCTATGGCAACCGCGAATCCCTGACCCGCAAGCTGCCCATCGACAAGCTGGGCCTGGTGCTGCTGGTCGTCTGGGTCGGCGCCTTGCAGATCATGCTGGACAAGGGCAAGGAACTGGACTGGTTCGCCAGCCCGACCATCATCGCGCTGGCCGCGACCGCCTTCGTCGCGTTCGTCTTCTTCCTGATCTGGGAACTGACCGACGCCCACCCCGTCGTGGACCTGCGCCTGTTCAAGCTCCGCAACTTCACGGTCGGCGCGCTGACGCTGGCGGTGGCCTACGGCGTCTTCTTCGGCAACGTCGTGCTGCTGCCCCTGTGGCTGCAAAGCAATATGGGCTACACGGCGACCTACGCCGGCCTGGTGACGGCGCCTGTCGGCCTGCTGGCTATCCTGCTGACGCCGCTGGTGGGCAAGATGCTGGCGACCCGCGATCCCCGCCAGATCGTGACGGTGGCCTTCCTGATCTTCGCGCTGGTCTGCTTCATGCGGTCGGGCTTCAACACCCAGACGGATGTGCGCACGCTGATGTTGCCGACCATCATCCAAGGCGCGGCGATGGCGGCGTTCTTCGTGCCGCTGACTTCCATCACGTTGTCCAGCATCGAGCCGTGGCGCATTCCCGCCGCCTCGGGCCTGTCGAACTTCCTGCGCCTGACCGCCGGCGCGTTCGGCACCTCGATCGCCACCACGCTGTGGGAAAACCGCGCCACCATGCACCACTCGCAGCTGACCGAAATCGCCAAACCCGGCCAGCAGGCCTTCGACCAGACGCTGAACGCGTTGCAGAACGGGATGGGCATGTCACATCAACAGGCCCTGACCATGGTGGATGGGTTGATCAACGCGCAGGCGTTCACCATGTCCGCGGTGGACGTGTTCTATGCCTCGGCGATCATCTTCCTGCTGTTGACCGGGTTGGTCTGGTTCGCCCGCCCCCGCTCCACCAAGGCCGGCGGCGGCGGTGGCGCGGCGGAAGCGGCAGCCGGCGCACACTGACGCACAACCGCCTGTCACCGCAAAAAAAAGGGTGCCTGTCAGGCACCCTTTTGCATGGCCGGCTCGTCTTTCAACAAGACCTGCCAATCCCTGCGCTCGATGATATCGGGCGACAAGGCGCTGACCGGAGACAGGTTGAATACCGACACGCCACGGGCCCGCCACTGCGCCGACGCGAAGCGGAACGACGGTTCGATCAGATTCGCGAACTTGCGCGCCAGACGGCTGGACTGGGGTTTCCCCCCTTCGTCATAGAAGCGCAGGCCGTGCTGCAAGGTCAGGTCCAGGCCATGCACATACACCTGACGGGCGCCACTGGACACCAGCACCTGCAACGCCGCATAGGCTACCGTGTCGGCGTCGAACACGCCCAGCGAGGCATTGAAGCTATAGCCCAGGCCTTGCTTGGCATCCAGCAATTGCACGTCGGGCGTCGCCGCGGCGATACGCTTGAGCATCGCGGGTGCGGCGCTGCGCTGGTAGGCGCGTTCGGAGATCAGTTCGATGATGCAGATCCGGCAACGGATCTCATCTTGCGGGATGCCTTGCATGATGTAGCGCAGCACCTCCGGAAACACGTACAGCGTCAGGTCGCGCCCGACGATTTCACGCACCAGGTCGATACGTTCGCGCACGAAGTTCTGGTCGATGATGCAGTAGTACTTGAACGGCAGATCGAACTTGCGCGCCAGCGCGATCGCGCCGTTGACGCCCATCGCGACACCGATGTCCAACTGGTCGTAGGGAATCTGCGCGACGGACGGGCCGCTCAGGATCAGATGCACCGTTTCATCGGCAGGATCGTAGCCTTGCGCCAATGGCGTAATGGAAAGCGACCGGCCAAACGCGCGAAAACCGCAGATCACCCCCGACCGGTCCCGCCAGATCCGCACGAACGGCCACAGATGCTGGTTGTGCCGTTGCGTACGCGAGCGCAGCAAGCGGAACAGCTTGCGCACGAAACGGTCGGCCCGCCCCCCGCCGACAGGCGCGGCGGGCAAGGGGGAGATTGAGTTTTCCATCGGCACTTGTCCGACCGTATCCGCTGAGTGCGCCTATCCGGCCGCGATCAGCGACGCGATTGCGTCGCCGACCTCGACGGTCGACGCGTTGCCCTTCATGTCCCGGGTGCGCGGGCCTTCGGCCAGCACCGATTCGATCGCTGCCACCACAGCGGCCGACGCCTCGGGATATCCCAGGAAATCCAACATCAATGCGCCGCTCCAGATCTGCCCAATCGGGTTGGCGATACCCTTGCCGTAGATGTCGGGCGCCGAACCGTGCACGGGCTCGAACAGCGACGGGAACTTGCGCTCCGGATTCAGGTTCGCCGACGGGGCGATGCCGATCGTGCCCGTGCACGCCGGCCCCAGGTCGGAAAGGATGTCGCCGAACAGGTTGGACGCCACCACCACATCGAACCAATCAGGATGCTGCACGAAATGCGCGCACAGGATATCGATGTGATATTTGTCCCAACGCACGTCCGGATAGTTCCCGGCCACGTCGGCCACGCGCTCGTCCCACCACGGCATCGAAATCGAAATGCCGTTGGACTTGGTGGCGGCGGTCAGATGCTTGCCGCGTTTCTGGGCCAGTTCAAACGCGAATTTCAGCACGCGGTCGGCGCCGATGCGCGTGAACACGCTTTCCTGGATGACCACTTCGCGTTCGGTGCCTTCGAACAGGCGGCCGCCGCTATTGGAATACTCGCCTTCGGTGTTCTCGCGGACGATGAAGAAATCGATGTCGCCAGGCTTGCGGTCCGCCAGCGGCGACGGCACGCCGGGCATCAGGCGTACCGGGCGCAAATTGATGTACTGATCGAATTCACGGCGGAACTTGAACAGCGAGCCCCAGAGGGCCTCGTGGTCCGGCACCGTGGCCGGCCAGCCGATCGAACCGAAGAAGATCGCTTCGTGCTGACCGATCTGCGCCTTCCAGTCGTCCGGCATCATCTTGCCGTGCTTGGCGTAGTGGTCGCAGCTCCAGTCGAAATGATCCCACTGGAAATCGATGCCGAAGCGCGCCGCAACGGCGTCCAGCACTTTCAATCCTTCAGGCACGACCTCCTTGCCAATCCCGTCTCCTGGAATTACCGCAATCTTGTGTTTCTTAGCCACCACGTTTCCTTAGTTTTCCTTTGATAGACCGCCCAGAATCATAGGCATAAACGGGCGCACCACAACACCCCCGTTACAAAACGTTGGTGTTGCAATCTGCGAATTGCAACTCGGGTGTATCAGCGCCGGCTCTTGGATCCCAGCAACGACCCCAATATGCCCCGAGTCAGCTCCCGGGCGATCGAGCGAACGGTGCTTTTGGCCATGGTCTGGACAACGCCGTCGCGCTTGCCGCCCCGCGGGCCGGTCGATCCGAACAGCACGTCGTTCAGGCTGTCCATCAGTCCGCCCCCCGACGCCTCGGCAGGCGGTTCGGCGCCCGCCGGCTTGGCCGGGGCGCCGGGCTTCTGCGCCGGATCTGCCGGGGCGGAAGCCCGGCCAGCCAGGACTTCATAGGCGGACTCCCGATCGATGGCCTTTTCGTACTTGGCCGCCATCGGGCTGCCCTGGCGCAACGCCTGGCGCTCGGCATCCGTCGCCGGACCGATCCGGCTGGCCGGCGGCACGATGAAGGCACGCTCGGTCGGCATGGGCCGGCCCTTGGCGTCCAGCAAGGACACCAGCGCTTCCCCGACGCCCAGTTCTGTAATGGCCGCTTCGATGTCCACCCCCGGATTGGGGCGCATCGTCTGCGCCGCCGTCTTGACGGCCTTCTGGTCGCGCGGCGTGAACGCCCGCAAGGCGTGCTGGACGCGGTTGCCTAATTGCCCCAGCACGGTATCGGGGATGTCCAACGGATTCTGCGTCACGAAATAGACGCCCACGCCCTTGGAGCGGACCAGTCGCACGACCTGCTCGATCTTGTTCAGCAGCGCCGGCGGGGCGTCGTTGAACAGCAGGTGTGCCTCATCGAAGAAGAAGACCAGTTTGGGCTGGTCCATGTCGCCCACCTCAGGCAGTTTTTCGTACAGGTCGGCCAGCAGCCAGAGCAGGAAAATGGCGTACAGGCGCGGCGCCTGCATCAGCTTGTCGGCGGCCAGCACGTTGACCATGCCGTGCCCCTGGGCATCCGTGCGCATCAGATCGGCCACGTCCAGCATGGGTTCGCCGAAGAATTTTTCGGCGCCCTGGGACTCCAGCGCCAACAGGCCGCGCTGGATGGCCCCGACGCTGGCGGACGACACGTTGCCGTAGCGGGTCTTGAGTTCGGCCGAGCGATCGGCCACGTTTTGAAGCATGGCCCTCAGGTCTTTCAAGTCCAGCAACAGCTGGCCCTCGTCGTCCGCGACCTTGAACACCAGGGTCAATACCCCTTCCTGCGTGTCGTTCAATTCCAGGATGCGCGACAGCAGCAGCGGCCCCATGTCGGTAATGGTGGCCCGCACCGGCAGCCCTTGCTCGCCGAACACGTCCCATAGCGTGACCGGACTGGCGCCCCAGGCGGGTTCGGCCAGGCCCAGGCTCTTCAGGCGCTCCGCCAGCTTCGGGCTGGCCGCGCCCGCCTGGGAAATGCCGGTCAGGTCGCCCTTGACGTCAGCCATGAAGACCGGCGTGCCGATGCGGGAAAAGGACTCGGCCAGCACCTGCAGAGTGACGGTCTTGCCGGTGCCGGTGGCGCCGGTGATGCATCCGTGCCGGTTGGCCAGGGCGGGCAGCAGCGCCAACTCGGCCTGTGCATTTTTAGCAATGACGATGGGGTTGGGCATGTGCAGCGCTCCGGACCAGGAAATCAGTGGGATGCCCAAGTGTAGAGCTTGCCGCCCGCCTTGTGCGCGTGGCAATAAGGACACAGGCGCCGGCCTCCCGGGCGCGCGGGCCGCCGGCACGGTAAAATGCCTTTTTTGCAGACAATTTATCCTGGGAAGCCATGGCCGGACACAGCAAATGGGCCAATATTCAGCACCGCAAAGGGCGTCAAGACGCCAAGCGCGGAAAGCTCTGGACCAAGATCATTCGTGAAATCACCGTGGCGGCGCGCGCCGGCGGCCCCGACCCGGACAGCAACCCGCGCTTGCGCATGGCCTGGGACAAGGCGACCGACGCCAACATGCCCAAGGACAACATCCAGCGCGCCATCCAGCGTGGCGCCGGCGGCGCCGACGGCGACGCCTACGAGGAAGTCCGCTACGAAGGCTACGGCATCGGCGGCGCGGCGGTCATCGTCGATTGCATGACGGATAACCGCACCCGCACCGTGGCGGAAGTCCGCCACGCCTTCGCCAAGAACGGCGGCAACCTGGGCCAGGAAGGCTCGGTGGCCTTCATGTTCAAGCATTGCGGCCAATTCGTGTTCGCCCCCGGTACGCCGGAAGACAAGGTCATGGAAGCCGCGCTGGAAGCGGGCGCCGAAGACGTCCTGACGGATGACGAAGGCGTGATCGAAGTCGTGTGCGCGCCGGCCGACTATGCCGCCGTGCGCAAGGCTTTCGACGACGCCGGCCTGAAGGCCGAAGTCGACGGCATCGTCATGAAGGCCCTGAACGAAACCGAATTGGCTGGCGAAGACGCCATCAAGATGCAGAAACTGCTCGACGCCCTGGAGGGCCTGGACGACGTGCAGGAAGTCTATACGACCGTCATTTTCGACGAAGCGCAGTAAATCCCCCCTGTTGACGCACGGGCGGCCCTTGCCGCCCGCGCGCCAGTGGCAACCTTCAGACTCACGCAACATGAAACTCCTGGTTATTGGCTCGGGCGGCCGCGAACATGCCCTCGCCTGGCGGCTGGCCCGCTCCCCGCGCGTACACAAGGTGTACGTCGCGCCGGGCAACGGCGGCACGCAACGGGCCGAGCAGATGGAAAACATCGCGCTCACCAATGCCGAGGAATTGGCCGATTTCGTCCAGCGCGAGGGTATCGCCCTGACGGTCGTCGGCCCGGAAGCGCCGCTGGCCTCTGGCGTCGTGGACGTGTTCCGCGCCCGCGGCCTGAAGATCTTCGGGCCCACCAAGGCCGCCGCGCAGCTGGAAAGCTCGAAGGACTATGCCAAGGCTTTCATGGTCCGGCACAACATCCCGACCGCCCGCTACGAAACCTTCACCGACCCGGCGCTTGCCCACGCCTATATCGATAAGGAAGGCGCCCCGATCGTGATCAAGGCCGACGGCCTGGCCGCCGGCAAGGGCGTCGTGGTCGCCGCCACGCTGGAAGAGGCCCACGCTGCCGTCGACGCCATGCTGGGCGACGGCTCCATGGGCGCTGCCGGCGCGCGCGTCGTTATCGAAGAATGCCTGGTAGGCGAAGAAGCCAGCTTCATCGTCATGTGCGACGGCCGCAACGTGCTGGCGCTGGCGACCAGCCAGGACCACAAGCGCCTGCAAGATGGCGACCAGGGCCCCAATACGGGCGGCATGGGCGCTTACTCGCCTGCCCCGGTGGTCACGCCCGAACTCCATCACCGCATCATGCGTGAAATCATCCTGCCGACCGTGCAGGGCATGACGCGCGACGGCATTCCCTACACGGGCTTCCTGTACGCCGGCCTGATGATCGCCCCCGGCGATGACCCCGACCGCGCCATCAAGACCCTGGAATTCAACTGCCGCATGGGCGATCCGGAAACGCAGCCCATCATGATGCGCGTCAAGAGCGACCTGCTGGACGCCCTTGAGCACGCCGTGGAAGGCACACTGAACCAGGCCGACATCATCTGGGACCGCCGCACGGCGCTTGGCGTGGTGCTGGCTTCGCACAACTACCCCAACACGCCGCGCACCGGCGACGTGATCCGCGGCCTGCCCGCCGGCACTGAAGACTGCATGGTCTTCCACGCCGCCACCGAACTCGACGGCGACGAAACCAAGACCACCGGCGGCCGCGTGCTCTGCGTGACGGCGCTGGGCGACTCGGTCAAGATGGCCCGCGACCGCGTGTACGAAGCCATCGACGGCATCCACTTCGATGGCCGCCAGTACCGCAGCGACATCGGCTGGCGCGCGCTCAAGCCGTCCCAGCAAAAGCCCAAGCCCCAAGCCTGAACGGAAAGCGATAGATGAACGCCTTGCCCGTCGCCACCGTCCGAGACTACTTCACCGGCTTGCAGGCCCGCATTGTCGGCGCCCTGGAAACCGCGGAAGGCGGCGCCTTCCGCGCCGATGAATGGGTCCGGCCCGAAGGCGGCGGCGGCCTGTCTCGCCTGCTGGAAGGCGGCAAGCTGTTCGAGCGGGCGGGCGTGCTGTTCAGCCACGTCAAGGGCACCAAGCTGCCGCCCTCGGCCAGCGCCCACCGACCCGAGCTTGCCGGGCGCGGTTGGGAAGCCATGGGCGTGTCGATGGTGCTGCACCCGCGCAACCCCTATGTGCCCACCACGCACATGAACGTGCGGATGTTCATGGCGGCGGCCCGCCCCGGCCACGCCGAATCCGACGTTTTCTGGTTCGGCGGCGGTATCGATCTGACCCCTTACTACCCCTTCGAAGAAGACGCCCGGCACTTCCATACCGTGTGCCGGGATGCGCTGGCGCCGCACGGCGCCGACTACTATCCGCGCTACAAGCGCTGGTGCGACGAGTACTTCTTCTTGAAGCACCGCAATGAAACACGCGGCATCGGCGGTATTTTCTTCGACGACCTGAACGCCCCGGGATTCGACGCCTCGTTCGCCCTGACCCGTTCGGTCGGCGACGCCTTCCTGCCCAGCTATCTGCCCATCGTCGAACGCCGCCGCGAACTGGCCTACACGGAACGCGAACGCGACTTCCAGGCCTACCGCCGTGGCCGCTACGTCGAATTCAACCTGGTCTTCGACCGCGGCACGCTGTTCGGACTGCAGTCGGGCGGCCGCACCGAATCCATCCTGTTGTCCATGCCGCCGATGGCGCAGTGGCGGTACGACTGGCAGCCGGAAGCGGGCAGCCCAGAAGCCGGGCTTGCCGCCTACCTGACGCCGCGGGACTGGATTTGAAGCGCATCGGTCTCCTGGGCGGCAGCTTCGACCCCGTCCACGTCGCGCACCTTGCCTTGGCGCAGAACGCCCTGCAAACGCTCGGCTTGGCGGCCGTGGAACTGATCCCCGCTGCCAACCCCTGGCAGCGCGCGGCCTTGCACGCCACCGGCGAACAGCGCTGCGACATGCTTGAACTGGCGATCGCCGGCCACGATGGCCTGGCCGTCAATCCCATTGAAATCGAACGCGGCGGCGCAACTTACACCATCGACACCTTGCGCGCCCTGCCCCAGCACGCGCGCTATGTCTGGCTGTTGGGCGCCGACCAATTGGCCAATTTCTGCACCTGGCGCAACTGGCGCGACATCGCCAGCCTGGTGGACTTGGCCGTAGCGACCCGCCCCGGCACCCCGTTGACCCCCCCGGCCGAGCTGGCCACCTGGCTGGGCGATCACGGGCACCGCCTGGAAGAACTGCCCTTTGCCCCCATGGCGGTGTCCGCCTCCGAGATCCGCCGGCGCCTGGCGGCCGGCGAGTCCACCGATGGCCTGCTGCCCCCCGCTGTCGCCGCTTATATTGCGGCGCACCAGCTTTACCGATAAACCCACACCCGCCGGGCGCCCAAAGCGCCACGGAGCCGGCATCCGCCGTCCGTCCGCGGGTTATATTTGCAGCTATGGATATAACGAAACTCCAACGCGCCGTCATCGATGCCCTCGAAGACGTCAAGGCGCAAGACATCAAGGTCTACAACACCACGCATCTGACGAGCCTGTTCGATCGCGTCGTGATTGCAAGCGCCACCTCCAACCGCCAGACCCGCGCCCTTGCTTCCAGCGTGGCCGACAGCGGCCGTGCGCTGAGCTTGTCCGGCATCACCATCGAAGGCGAAGACACCGGTGAATGGGTCGTCGTCGACTTGGGCGACGTCGTCGTGCACATCATGCAGCCCGCCATCCGCCAGTACTACAACCTGGAAGAGATCTGGGGCGGCAAGCCGGTGCGCGTGAAGCTCCTGCCCGAATCCACTCGCGTGGCGCCGATCCCCACCGACAGCGGCTACGACGACGTCGAAAGCTGAGTCCCTGCCGTGAAACTGATCGTTGCGGCCGTGGGCACGCGGATGCCGGACTGGGTGGAGACCGCCTGGTCCGACTACGCCAAACGCCTTCCGGCCGATTGCGCGCTGGAACTGCGCGAGATCAAGCCTGAACCCCGCACCACGGGCAAGACGCCGGCCCAGATGATGGCGGCGGAAGCCAAGCGCATCGAAGCCGCGTTGCCCGCCGGCGCCCTGCGCCTGGCGCTGGACGAACGCGGCCGCGACCTCACCACGATGGCCTTGTCGCAAAAGCTTGAGCAATGGCGGGCGGGCGGACAAGACGTCGCCTTCCTCGTCGGCGGTCCTGACGGACTGGATGCCGACCTGAAAGCCTCGTGCAGCGGGCAACTGCGCCTGTCCTCCCTGACGTTGCCGCATCCCATGGTGCGCGTGGTGCTGGCCGAGCAGCTCTATCGGGCCTGGGCCATCATGACCAACCACCCCTATCACCGCGCCTGACCGCCCACCGGGCCGGCGCCCATCCTGTTCCCGCATGTCCCAGACAACCGGCTCCGACTCCCCCCGCCTCTACCTTGCCTCGGCCAGCCCGAGACGGCGCGAATTGCTGACCCAGATCGGCCTGGCCCACGAGGTCCTGCGGGTGCCGGCGCCGCCTGGCGAAGACGAACCCCAGCACTCGGGCGAAAGCGCCGCCGACTACGTGCGGCGCACCGCCCGCGACAAGGCCTTGCGCGGCCGCGACTGGATGCGCAGCCAGGCGTTGCCGCCCCTGCCCCTGCTGGCCGCCGACACCACCGTCATCCTGGATGGCGCCGTGCTGGGCAAGCCTGCCGACCGCGACGACGCCCTCCGCATCCTGCGCGCCCTGTCCGGGGCGACCCACGAGGTGCATACCGCCGTGGCCGTCTGGGCAGGCGACCAGTTGCTGGAAGCCGTTTCCGTCACGCAAGTCCGCATGCGCGAGCTGAGCGACGATGAAATCGGCCGCTACTGCGACAGCGGCGAACCCTTCGGCAAAGCCGGTGCCTATGGCATCCAGGGGCTGGCCGGCACTTTTATCGCGCATATCTCCGGCAGCTATACCGGCGTGATGGGCTTGCCGCTGTTTGAAACCTCCGGCTTGCTAAGGGCCGCGGGCATCCAGACGCCCTGACGCGGCCCCTGAACAAAAAAATCCCCCGACAGGCCATCCGGCCCCGGGGGATTTTTCATGGCGGGATGGTCCCTGCGGATCAGGCCTTGTGGCTCAGCGGCGTCTGGGATGCGACGGCCGGCGCCGGTTCGGGCAGGGCCGGCGCCTGGCCGTCAAGCGCCGCGTGCAGCTGCTCCTGATCCAGTTCGCCTTCCCAACGGGCAACTACAACCGTGGCAGTGGCGTTGCCGACCAAGTTCGTCAGCGCCCGGCATTCCGACATGAAGCGGTCCACGCCCAGGATCAGCGTCATGCCGGCGATCGGCACGGACGGCACGACCGACAAGGTCGCGGCCAGGGTGATGAAACCTGCGCCCGTCACGCCGGCAGCACCCTTGGAGCTCAGCATCGCAACAGCCAGCAGCAGGATCTGATCCCCCAGCGACAAGGGAATATCGCAAGCCTGGGCAATGAACAGCGCCGCCATCGTCATGTAGATGTTGGTGCCGTCCAGGTTGAACGAGTATCCCGTGGGCACCACCAGGCCGACCACCGACTTCGAACACCCGGCGCGTTCCATCTTCTGCATCAAGGTCGGCAGCGCCGCTTCGGACGAGCTCGTGCCCAGCACCAGCAGCAATTCTTCGCGAATGTAGCGGACCAGCTTCAGGATCGAGAAACCGTTGTAGCGGGCGACCAGGCCCAGCACCACCACCACGAACAGCACCGAGGTGGCATAGAAGGTGCCCACCAGCATCGCCAGGTTCACGACCGATTTGATGCCGTACTTGCCGATGGTGAACGCCATCGCGCCAAAGGCACCGATCGGGGCCGCCTTCATCAGAATCGCGACCAGCTTGAAGATCGGCTGGGCCAGTGCCGTCATGAAGTTCAGGATGGGCTTGCCGCGCTCGCCGACCATCGCCAGCGCGATGCCGAACAGCACCGCCACGAACAGGACCTGAAGGATGTCCCCGCCCACGAACGGACTGAAGATCGTCGTCGGGATGATGTTCATCAGGAAGCCGGTGATGGTCGAATCGTGCGCCTTGGCCACGTAGGTCGCCACCGCCTTCTGATCCAGCGTATTGGGGTCGATATGCATCCCCGCGCCCGGCTGGACCAAATGGCTGACCAGCATGCCGACGATCAGGGCCAGCGTCGAGAAGACCAGGAAATACAGCATGGCCTTGCCCGCCACGCGCCCCACCTTCTTCAGGTCGCTCATGGCGGCGATGCCGGATGCCACGGTCAGGAAGATCACCGGAGAGATGATCATCTTCACCAGCTTGATGAAGGCGTCGCCCAGCGGCTGCATCTGCTGGCCGAGTTCGGGCTTGAACGCGCCCAGCAACACGCCGACCACGATGGCGAAAATCACCTGGACATAGAGGATTTGATAGAACTTGAGCTTGCGCGCAGGCGCGCCGTGATCCACGTCGATCATTGGGTTTGTCCCCACCATTGCCCCTTGCCCCGGGCGCTTGAGCGCAGCGGGCGACGGAGCGTTATCTGTTTTGTGGCATTGCGTTATCGCCGCAAGCCCATTTCACCGGGCAGTCGATGGCCGGCTTACATTGATATATGCAAGAGCCGTGCCAACCAGCCAAGCAGCCTGACCGTGCCGCCAAGCCATTGATATTTCGCCGTTTCCCAATGGCTCCCGTGATTTCCTGCCCGCCCATTAGGCGGAAAATCACACAAAAACCGGATAGAATGTGCGAAAAACCGCACACACATGCTCAACCGCGCCCCATCCCCTCGATCTGGCCGCCACGACTGGGATCCCTCCCCCCTGCCGCCGCCTCGGCGAACGCCGGCGAACCGCTCGTGGCTGGCAAAGACGGCAATGGCAATGCTTGCCGTCGGCCTCGTTTTCGGCGTGCTACACATCGCGACGCAGTGGGCGCGCGACGGCGCGGTACAGGCCGCAGCCGTGCAGGCACGTGCCGCCGGGCAGATCAATGCCGCGCTGCTACGCAACAACCTGGACAAGTTCAGGGCCCTGCCTTTCGTGTTGACGCGGGATGTCGACGTGCGGGCCGCCTTGCAGGGCGCATCCGCTGAGCAGATCGAGTCGCTGGATGAAAAGCTGGACACGCTCAGCCGCGGGGTCGGCGCATCGGCCATCTACCTGCTGGACAAGAAAGGCCTGGCCATCGCCGCCAGCAACTGGCGCGAACCGGCGACGTTCGTCGGCGTGGACTACCAGTTCCGGCCCTACTTCCAGGGTTCCGTCACCCGCGGCTTCGCCGAACATTTCGCATTGGGCACGGTCAGCCACGAAGCCGGCCTGTACCTGTCGCGGCGCATCGACGACGCCAACGGCGACCTGGTGGGCGTCATCGTGCTGAAGGTCGATTTCCGTGACCTCGAGTCCGACTGGCGCCAGTCCAGCGCGCCGATCTTCGTTACGGACGAACATGGCGTGGTGCTGTTGGGCAGCATTGCCGACTGGCGCTTCGACGTCCTGGCGCCGCTGGCGCCCGGATTGGCGCAAAGCCTGCGCACCAGCCTGCAATTCGGCGATGCCCAGTTCCGGCCCCTGCCGCTCTCCCCCCCGCTTGCGCCGGTCAGCACTGGCCAACTGGTGCGCCCCGACGACGCCGTGCCGCCGCTGCCCAAGGGCGCGCCCTTGTTGCACACCACGCTGCCCATCGTGGAATCGCCAGGTTGGACGCTGCATCTGTTGTCGCCCGTGCAAACCGCCATGAACCAGGCCAGCACCAACGCCCAATTGGGCGCCCTGCTTGCACTCAGCCTGTTGGCCGCCGCGGTCGGCATCGTGCTGGTTCGCCGCCAACGCCACCGCGAACGCGCGGAACAGCATGCGGCCATCCAGGCACAGTTGGCGGCGCTGGTAGACGAACGAACAGCCCAATTGCTGGACGTGAACGAGCAATTGATGGACGAAATGGATGAACGCCAACGCACCGAAGCCAAGCTGCACATCATGCAAGAGGAATTGGTGCAAGCCAGCAAACTTGCCCTGCTAGGCCAGGTCGCGGCCGGCGTCGCGCACGAAATCAATCAACCGGTCTCCGCCATCCGCGCCTACGCGGACAATGCGTCCGAATTCCTTCGGCGCCACGATGCCGGTTCGGTGCAGGAAAACCTCGGCACCATCGCTTCGCTAACCGAACGCATCGGACACATCACCGGCGAACTGCGCGCGTTTTCGCGCAAGGCCGGGGCCTCGGTTGGCCCGACCCGCCTGACGGAAGCGCTGGACGGCGCACTGTTGCTGGTGGGCCCGCGTGCTCGCCGTCAAGGCGTGAGCCTCCAACGCCCGCCGGCAGAGCAGGACTTCCTGGTCCTCGCCAACCGCGTGCGGTTGGAACAGGTGCTGGTGAACCTGCTCCAGAATGCGCTGGAAGCGCTGGAGGGCCGGCCGGACGGCCGCGTCATCGTCGCCCTTCAAGACCTGGGCGCAACGCTCCAGATCCACGTCAGCGATAACGGCCCCGGCCTGTCACCGAACGACAGGGATCGCCTGTTCACGCCATTTCATACAAGCAAGCCGGAAGGCCTGGGCCTGGGGCTCGTCATTTGCCGCGACATCGTCACCGAATTCGGCGGCGAATTGCGCGCGGCCCACCCGAGCGATCCCGGCTTCCCCGCTCCGCATGGCCCCCAGCAAGGCGCCATGTTCACCCTGACGCTGCGCAAGGCAGCCTCAGTAACATCCATTCCGGCCTTCACGCCATGACCCGCGCCGCTGACTCCTCTCCTTCCGACTCCCCGCCTTCCATCTCCGCACCGGAAGACGATCGGCTCCGTCCGCCCGCCCCGCCTCACGTCGTCTTCATCGACGACGACGAAGAACTGCGGCGGGCGAACGTCCAGACCTTGAAGCTGCACGGCATGCAGGTGGATGCCCACGGCTTGGCCCGCGCGGCGCTGCCCCTTCTGCACCGTGAATTCAACGGCGTGGTCGTGACGGATATACGCATGCCCGATATCGATGGCCTGCAATTGTTCCAACGCTTACGCGATATAGACCCCGAGCTTCCCGTCATCCTCATTACAGGCCACGGCGATATCGCCACCGCCGTACAGTGCATGCGCGATGGCGCCTACGACTTCCTCGCCAAGCCCTACCCGCCCGACAGACTCCTCACCGCCATCACTCACGCCGCCGAAAAACGGCGGCTGATCCTCGAAAACCGCCGTCTGCGCGAAGCCGCGTTTGCGGTGGAAGCAGACGATGTGCCTTTCATCGGCACCACCCCCGCCATGCAACGCATCAAGCAGACCCTGCGCCATATCGCGGACGCGGATGTCGACGTGCTGGTCGAAGGCGAGACGGGCACCGGCAAGGAAGTGGTGGCCACCGCGCTCCATCGGCTCAGCCGCCGCCGCCATCGCGAACTGGTCGCCATCAACTGCGGCGCCTTGCCTGAAAGCGTCATCGAGAGCGAACTATTCGGACATGAGCCGGGCGCCTTCACCGGTGCCCAGAAGAAGCGCATTGGCCGCATCGAACACGCCAGCGGCGGCACCTTGTTCCTGGACGAAATCGAAAGCATGCCCCTGGCCGTACAGGTCAAGCTGCTGCGCGTGCTCGAATCCCGTCAGATAACGCCACTAGGCAGCAATGACGTCCGCAATCTGGACCTGCGCGTCGTTGCTGCCACCAAGGAAGACCTGGGCAATCCCGCCATCCGCGCCAAGTTCCGAGAAGACCTGTTCTACCGATTGAATGTCGTCACGATCCGCATTCCGCCCCTGCGCGAGCGCCGGGACGACATCCCCCTGCTCTTTGCCCACTATCTCGGGCATGCGTCGCGCCGCTTCAATCGCGATATTCCGGACATGCCCGCCGCGATCAAGCAATACGTCATGACCCATGATTGGCCGGGCAATGTGCGGGAGCTCGCGCATTTCGCCGAACGCGTGGTCCTGGGTGTCCTGGACAGTCCCGCGTTGGAGGCCCCGCCCGCACACACAGAGGCTTGCAGCCTGCCCGAAAGGATCGAGCGCTTCGAGGCCCAACACATCCGCGATACGCTTTCGGCGCATCAAGGAGACATCAAGGCCACACTGGAGTCGCTGGGTATTCCCCGCAAGACCTTCTACGACAAGCTGCAACGCCACGGCATTGACCGCCAACAGTATTTGCCCAGTCCAGACAAATAGCGCACCGTGAACCTCCTGCCCCTCGCTTTCCCCGACGCCGGACTCGCCACGCCGCGGCTGCATCTGCTGCCAGCGGCGGTGTCCCATGCCGCCAGCCTGCGAACGTACCTGCTGGACAACCACGACTATCTCCAGCCCTGGGAACCGCTACGCCACGCCGCCTTCTTTGAACGCTATGCCGTCGCCGAGCGGCTGCAGGGAATGGCGAAGCGGAATGGGGAGGGCGAGGCGCTTCACCTGTTGCTGTTCAGCCGGGCAAGCGGAGAACTTGCCGGTGTCTGCAACTTCACCAACATCGTCCGGGGCGCGTTTCAAGCCTGCCACCTGGGCTACTCCATCGCTGAACGATGGCAAGGCCAGGGCTTGATGCGCGAGGGGCTGACCGCTGCGATCGCCCATGTCTTCCAGAACATGAAGCTCCACCGGATCATGGCCAATTACCGACCCGAAAATGCGCGCAGCGCCCGATTGCTGGCCAGTCTGGGTTTCCAGCGCGAAGGCCAAGCACGGTCTTATCTTCAAATCAATGGCGCCTGGCACGATCACGTATTGACCGCACTGATCAACCCGGCGGATCTCTAAGCGCACATATTCCGGTCCCAAAACAAAAACCCCCTCGTGGCGTCAGCCACGAGGGGGTTTTCTTCAATCCGATCGCCCAAAGACAAAACCCCACAGGATCACCTGTGGGGTTTTGCGGAATAAAAGCCTGACGATGACCTACTTTCACAGACGTCCGTCCACTATCATCGGCGCGAAGGCGTTTCACTGTCCTGTTCGGGATGGGAAGGAGTGGTACCACCTTGCTATGGTCATCAGGCGTAACTGGTTGAGCTGCTGCGTGTTAAACGCAACCGCTCCAATCTTGGAAGAAACACAACGTGTGATGATCAGAGGCTTGCTCGATGATCATGCACAGGGGGGTGTAATTGGTGTTGGCTGGCTGCCGACGGTGCAGCCAGATTTTGTATTGAACGACACTTGGAACGCTATATCACCAGGTCAATAACCATCAGTGTTATAGGATCAAGCCTCACGAGCAATTAGTATCGGTTAGCTTAACGCATTACTGCGCTTCCACACCCGACCTATCAACGTCCTGGTCTCGAACGACTCTTTAGGGGGATCAAGTCCCCGGGATACCTAATCTTCAGACGAGTTTCCCGCTTAGATGCCTTCAGCGGTTATCTCTTCCGTACTTAGCTACCCGGCAATGCCATTGGCATGACAACCGGTACACCAGAGGTACGTCCACTCCGGTCCTCTCGTACTAGGAGCAGGCTCCGTCAAGTATCCAACGCCCACGGCAGATAGGGACCAAACTGTCTCACGACGTTTTAAACCCAGCTCACGTACCTCTTTAAATGGCGAACAGCCATACCCTTGGGACCGGCTACAGCCCCAGGATGAGATGAGCCGACATCGAGGTGCCAAACACCGCCGTCGATATGAACTCTTGGGCGGTATCAGCCTGTTATCCCCAGAGTACCTTTTATCCGTTGAGCGATGGCCCTTCCATTCAGAACCACCGGATCACTATGTCCTGCTTTCGCACCTGTTCGACTTGTCAGTCTCACAGTCAAGCACGCTTATGCCATTGCACTATCAGCACGATTTCCGACCGTACCTAGCGTACCTTCGAACTCCTCCGTTACACTTTGGGAGGAGACCGCCCCAGTCAAACTGCCCACCATGCACTGTCCCCGATCCGGATAACGGACCAAGGTTAGAACCGCAAACAAACCAGGGTGGTATTTCAAGGTTGGCTCCACGTGATCTAGCGACCACGCTTCAAAGCCTCCCACCTATCCTACACAGGCCGGTTCACAGATCAATGCAAAGCTACAGTAAAGGTTCATGGGGTCTTTCCGTCTAGCCGCGGGTAGATTGCATCATCACAAACACTTCAACTTCGCTGAGTCTCAGGAGGAGACAGTGTGGCCATCGTTACGCCATTCGTGCAGGTCGGAACTTACCCGACAAGGAATTTCGCTACCTTAGGACCGTTATAGTTACGGCCGCCGTTTACCGGGGCTTCGATCAAGAGCTTGCACCCCATCACTTAACCTTCCGGCACCGGGCAGGCGTCACACCCTATACGTCGACTTTCGTCTTTGCAGAGTGCTGTGTTTTTAATAAACAGTCGCAGCCACCGATTCTCTGCGACCCCATCATGCTAAGCGCGCAGGCGCTTCACACTACCGGGGTATACCTTCTCCCGAAGTTACGGTATCAATTTGCCGAGTTCCTTCTCCTGAGTTCTCTCAAGCGCCTTGGAATATTCATCCCGTCCACCTGTGTCGGTTTGCGGTACGGTCTCGTACAGCTGAAGCTTAGAGGCTTTTCTTGGAACCACTTCCAATCACTTCGCAAGCAATGCTCGCTCGTGCCACACCCTTGATTTACGCGCCCGGATTTGCCTAAGCGCCATCTTCGATGCAGCAACAGGGACATCCAACACCCTGATGATCTTCCGCGATCCGTCCCCCCATCGCACTGTACGACGGTACTGGAATATTAACCAGTTTCCCATCAGCTACGCATCTCTGCCTCGCCTTAGGGGCCGACTCACCCTGCGCCGATGAACGTTGCGCAGGAAACCTTGGACTTACGGCGAGGGGGCTTTTCACCCCCTTTATCGCTACTCATGTCAGCATTCGCACTTCTGATACCTCCAGCAGCCTTTACAAGCCACCTTCGCAGGCTTACAGAACGCTCTCCTACCGCGTGCACTAAAAGTGCACACCCGCAGCTTCGGTTTATCGCTTAGCCCCGTTACATCTTCCGCGCAGGACGACTCGATCAGTGAGCTATTACGCTTTCTTTAAAGGATGGCTGCTTCTAAGCCAACCTCCTGACTGTCTATGCCTTCCCACTTCGTTTCCCACTTAGCGATAATTCGGGACCTTAGCTGGCGGTCTGGGTTGTTTCCCTCTTGAGTCCGGACGTTAGCACCCGGTGCTCTGTCTCCCAAGCTGTACTTGCGGGTATTCGGAGTTTGCCATAGTTTGGTAAGTCGCCATGACCCCCTAGCTATAACAGTGCTCTACCCCCCGCAGTAATACTTGAGGCACTACCTAAATAGTTTTCGGAGAGAACCAGCTATTTCCAGATTTGTTTAGCCTTTCACCCCTATCCACAGCTCATCCCCTAATTTTTCAACATTAGTGGGTTCGGTCCTCCAGCACGTGTTACCGTGCCTTCAACCTGGCCATGGATAGATCATCTGGTTTCGGGTCTACACCCAGCGACTGAATCGCCCTATTCGGACTCGCTTTCGCTACGGCTTCCCTATTCGGTTAACCTTGCCACTGAATGTAAGTCGCTGCCCATTATACAAAAGGTACGCAGTCACCCCACAAGGAGGCTCCTACTGTTTGTATGCATACGGTTTCAGGATCTATTTCACTCCCCTTCCGGGGTTCTTTTCGCCTTTCCCTCACGGTACTGGTTCACTATCGGTCGATCACGAGTATTTAGCCTTGGAGGATGGTCCCCCCATCTTCAAACAGGATTTCACGTGTCCCGCCCTACTTGTCTTACGCTTAGTTCCACACACAAGATTTCGCCTACAGGGCTATCACCTGCTACGGCCGGACTTTCCATTCCGTTCGACTATCTTGCGTGCTAAAACGTAAAGGCTCTTCCGATTTCGCTCGCCACTACTTTCGGAATCTCGGTTGATTTCTTTTCCTCGAGCTACTGAGATGTTTCAGTTCACCCGGTTCGCTTCCACTAGCCTATGTATTCAGCTAGGGATACTGCATTGCTGCAGTGGGTTTCCCCATTCGGACATCTACGGATCAAAGCTTGTTTGCCAGCTCCCCGTAGCTTTTCGCAGGCTACTACGTCCTTCATCGCCTGTGATCGCCAAGGCATCCACCATATGCACTTAGTCGCTTGATCCTATAACGCTGTAGGCTATAGGACCTGAGTATTAGCGTTTGTGCCGTTCATAAGTTTCAAAGCAGTCTGAGGTTATTCACCTCAGTCTTGAGAACTTGGAACAAAATAATGCAATCACAACCCGTACTTATCTTCTTCGACTTGCGCCGAGTACTTGATAAGTACATTTCGTTGTGCTTCTTCCAGATTGTTAAAGAACGATATAGCTGTTGAGTAAAACCCAACTCATAACGCTGCAAGCAGCGCTATGAGTTAGCTTCTACGTGGGGTCAAGCATTCTTGACCCCAGCTACAAAAAACAACCGATAAGAGTGGACACTTAATACGAGCACTTAAGCTCTGAAAGGAGGTGATCCAGCCGCACCTTCCGATACGGCTACCTTGTTACGACTTCACCCCAGTCATGAATCCTACCGTGGTAATCGCCCCCCTTGCGGTTAGGCTAACTACTTCTGGTAAAACCCACTCCCATGGTGTGACGGGCGGTGTGTACAAGACCCGGGAACGTATTCACCGCGACATGCTGATCCGCGATTACTAGCGATTCCGACTTCACGCAGTCGAGTTGCAGACTGCGATCCGGACTACGATCGGGTTTCTGGGATTGGCTCCCCCTCGCGGGTTGGCGACCCTCTGTCCCGACCATTGTATGACGTGTGAAGCCCTACCCATAAGGGCCATGAGGACTTGACGTCATCCCCACCTTCCTCCGGTTTGTCACCGGCAGTCTCATTAGAGTGCCCTTTCGTAGCAACTAATGACAAGGGTTGCGCTCGTTGCGGGACTTAACCCAACATCTCACGACACGAGCTGACGACAGCCATGCAGCACCTGTGTTCCGGTTCTCTTGCGAGCACTTCCAAATCTCTTCGGAATTCCAGACATGTCAAGGGTAGGTAAGGTTTTTCGCGTTGCATCGAATTAATCCACATCATCCACCGCTTGTGCGGGTCCCCGTCAATTCCTTTGAGTTTTAATCTTGCGACCGTACTCCCCAGGCGGTCAACTTCACGCGTTAGCTGCGCTACTAAGGCCCGAAGGCCCCAACAGCTAGTTGACATCGTTTAGGGCGTGGACTACCAGGG
>NZ_LZZS01000010.1 GCF_014170335.1 Achromobacter sp. UMC46 | reverse complement strand
GACGAAGATGACGACGGGGACGTCCGGAGCGAAGGCTCCGGACCGCAATCGTTGACCCGTGCCCGCCCCCACCCCGGCGCCGACTGCTCCACCGATTGCCTCTGTCGGCCATCGGGGAGGGCGGGGTGCTTGGCGTTTTTGCCCCGGGCCAGGAGGGGTGAAGGAGTTTGCGGGGCCGCCAAAGACGGCCGCGCGGGCGGCCTTTTTTGGCGTTCAAGCGTCTTGCGGCGGGACAATGACGCTTCACGCTCGCCGAGACGGTGTGGCGCATCCCGTAGGAGGGGTAGAGCGCGGCAGGGCCTGCCTAATTCAGAGGCGCCCAACGCGCGGAGCCCATCATGCCTCGCCCGCTTCAGCGCTTCTCCAGCGCCAGCTTCAATCCAAACGCAATGAACACGGCACCGGTCATACGGTCCAAACCGCGCATCACGGCGGGGCGGGACAGCCATCTTGCCAGTGGGCGGGTGGCGGCGACCAGCAGGGCGAACCAGAGTACACCCAGGAGCGCGTGGATGGCCGCCAGTAATAGGCTGAAGGTCAGCACATTGCTGCCTGCGGGGATGAACTGGGGCAGGAACGTGATGTAGAAGATGCCCACCTTCGGGTTCAGGGCATTGGTCAGACACCCACGCAGAAACCAGCCTGTGGCGCTGGTGGCAGCGGGCGCGCCGCGGGGGACCGGATCAGAGGCCGTCGCGTGCGGGCCCGGGCTGCGGCCGGGCAGGGTGCGCCACAGTAGTTTGGCGCCCAGGTAGAACAAATAGACGGCCGCGCAGATGCGCAGCGTGTCATACGCCAATGTGGAGACGGCCAGCAGGGACCCCAGGCCGAAAGCGGCAATGGCGCCCCAAAGCAGGCATCCCGCACAAATACCCAGCCCCGCCATCAACGCCCGGCGTCCGCCTTCGACGGCGGCGGTGCGCAACACAAGTGCCGTATCCAGCCCGGGCGTGATTGTGAGAATAGCGGCGGCCAGCGTGAAGGCGAGCAGGGCGGCGGTGGCGGTCATGGTCGGAAGACGAGGGCACAGATGAAAAGGGGATGTCGATGTGGGCAAAAGCCCACGAGAAGTGTAACGCCGCAACCCGCCATTTAGCCCCGACGCCGGATGGGCGACGCGCGCGCAAAGTCCCCATGCGTAAGCCGCCGCGTGCCGCGCGCCGCCCTTGCGCGCGCGTCGCCCATCCGGCGTCGGGGCTAAATGGCGGGTTGCGGCGTTACACTTCTCGTGGGCTTTTGCCCACATCGACATCCCCTTTTCATCTGTGCCCTCGTCTTCCGACCATGACCGCCACCGCCGCCCTGCTCGCCTTCACGCTGG
>NZ_LZZS01000009.1 GCF_014170335.1 Achromobacter sp. UMC46 | reverse complement strand
TCGCTACTCAAAGGAAGTGAGGTATGTTCTTAAACTTGACGTCTAAGGTACTTCACTTCTAGTGAGCACTTGATTTCATTGTGCTTGTGAAGAGGTCAGGGTTTAACGCCTAACCTAATCACAGTGCATCGCATCAAGCGCCCACACTTATCGGTTGTTTAATTGTTAAAGAGCGGTACTGCTAAATTCTTCACTGCCATTTCGCTGAACCCGCCAGCTTCGCGCTGCTTTCGCTTTGCGTCGCTTGCCGTTTTCAGCAGCAGAGAGGTGAGATTATGAAGGAGTTTTTATCGCTTGTCAAGTCAGCGTCGTTCGCTTTCGCGCCCCTGCTTTCTTGCTTGCGACCCCTTCAGGTCTGCTTTCTTTAGCAGCTATCGAAACATCAGAACAACCCATCAGGGTTAACCCTAAGTTTTCGGCAACTGCCAAGCCTGAAACTATAACACAACTTTTGCAGATTATGCAACCGGCTTTTGCCTGACTTGCATCCTATCTTGCAACCCCGCCGCTTTCGCGGCGGCCCTGAATTTCAGGGGTTGGTTACTACTTCAGGTGGCTAGCAATTCGATCCGGGTAAACCCTGAACTCTTATCACCAGCCAAGCCCAAGACTATAGCACGATTTTTGCAGATTGTGCAACTGGCTTTTGCCTGATTTGCGTCAATCCTTGCAACAACCGCTGGGCGCTCATTCCTGAACCCGTCGCGGCAGACTTGGCTGGGTTACCCCGGGTTTTCACCTTGCCTTGCCTGTTGTGCTTGCCTGGCCCCGCGGTTCAAAAACTGTCTGAACTGCGAAGGAGCGAGACTATAGCACAAGTTTTCGGGCTGTCATGTGCCGGAAGCAAAGACTTCCCTTTTTTCCGCAGGCGAGCGCATGGATTTGGCCTCTCTCTATATATATAGGCATCTTGGTGCGCCCTCTTTCCCCTGCCTTGCCCTCTATATAGAGAGACGGCGATTGCTCAGCCCCCACAAAGCGAAAGCGCCGGTCCTTCCCTGGGAAGGACCGGCGCCTGCTGCACCATGCGCCCTACGCTCGGCGAACGGCTACCAGCGCATGTAATCCGTGTGCTTCAGGCGCGCCAGGTCGCGTTGCATGGTGGTTTCGTTGACGAGCCAGTTGGGCGCCCCCACATCTTGCAGAATATGCGGATCCATGTCTCTGGCGAGGTTGCGCAACTGGGATTCGGCGCGACGCTTGCGGTATGCGGCCCAAAGCTTGCCCAGCCAGCCTTTGTACCGATCCGCGTCGTGTTCCTGATTTGCGTTTTGCGGGCTCTCGGCTTGTGCGGCGATGCTGGCGGACAACGGCGCCAACGTGGGTTGAACAGGCTGCCGTGACGGCAAGAAGGAGGGGCCGGGGGACGTGCAGGTTTGGGCAGACATGATGGGCTCCTGGATGGGTTCCTGGATTTAGGACGTTTTGGTAAGCGTAGTCGCCCAACCTGCCGGTGAAAATCGAATTGTTTTTGGTGTATTGGTCAGCTATGCTAACCAAAATCGATTGCCTCATGAAATTCCATGCGTCTACCTTTGAATACCCTGCCCGCTTTCCGCGCCGTCGCCGAGTTGCAGAATTTGCGCGCGGCGGCCGACCGGCTGCACCTGACGCATAGTGCGGTCAGCCAACAGATAAAGGGGCTGGAGGAACAGTTGGGCTTTCCGCTGTTTGAACGCAGCGGGCGCGGCATTGTCTTGAATAGTGCGGGTGCGGCGCTCCTGTGCAGCGTGCAAAGCGCGCTCGCCGTGCTGGATGAAGGCGTGATGGCGGCGGCGGCCGCGGCGACGGGCAGCGAACAGCGACTTCGCGTATCCGTGCTGCCGTCTTTCGCGCAGCGCTGGCTGCTGCCCCGCATGGCGCGGTGGCGGGTTCGGAATCCGGGACTGTCGCTGGAGATCGAGACCTCTCAGCAAGTCGTGGATCTGGTGCGTGACGGCTTTCATGCCGCGCTGCGGTTTGGCCGCGGGCCTTGGGCGGGCGTGGAATCCGAGCCCCTGTTCGACATGCCGCTGCCGCTGATCGCGCTGGCCTCGCCCGAGACGGCGGCAAAGCTGGAAAACCATTCCCCCGAGACGCTGGCCCGCCAGCCGTTGCTGGGCGAACGCGAAATGTGGCAGCACTGGTTCAATGCCGCAGGCCTGCGCACGCCGGTCATGCCGGTGGCCACCTTCAACGACGCAGGGATGATGCTGCAGGCGGCCGAACAAGGCCTGGGCATTACGCTGGGCCGCGAGTTGCTGGCCGCGGATGCCCTGTGCGCCGGCCGCCTGGTGCGGATATCGCCCATGAGCGTGCAATATGAACAGGCGCAGACCTACCATCTGGTCTATCCGCCAAGCCTGAGGGATTGGGCGCCGCTGGTGGCCTTGAAGCAATGGCTGCGCGACGAACTGGAGCTATCCCGTTGCGCCCTCGTCACCATGCCGCCCGAACCGGACGCCCTATCCGCGGAGCCGGGGCGAAAAAAAAGGTAAAGCAGCTTTCGCTGCTTTACCTCTACCCAAACACGGCGCCCGGCGGGAGCACTCCCGGCAGACCAGGATTCGCTTCGCTCGACTAGCCTGGCGGACGCCGCGACGAAGGCAGTCAACGTTGCGTGCCGTCAGGCCACTTTGCGCGCGGGCGATTCCACCGGCTGCATCGAATCCGTTTCATTGAAGCGCTGGTGCCAGGAGAATGCCTCTTCCAGCAAATGGGGCGTCTGGCCGCCGCGCTGGCAGGCGCGGTCGAAATAGTCCTGCAAGGCATCGCGGTAGGACGGGTGCACGCAATGCTGGATGATGGCGCGCGCACGTTCGCGCGGCGCCAGGCCGCGCAGGTCGGCCAGGCCGCATTCCGTCACCAGCACATCGACGTCGTGCTCCGTGTGGTCCACGTGGGACACCATCGGGACTACGCTGGAGATGTCGCCGTTCTTGGCCATCGACTTGGACACGAAGATCGCCAGATGGGCGTTGCGCGCGAAATCGCCCGAGCCACCGATGCCGTTCATCATGTGCGTGCCGCCCACATGGGTCGAGTTCACGTTTCCGTAGATATCGAATTCCAGCGCCGTATTGATGCCGATGATGCCCAGTCGGCGGACGATTTCTGGCGCATTGCTGATTTCCTGTGGGCGCAGCACGATGCGTTCGCGATAGTGCTCGATGTTGGCCAGGATCTTGTCGTACACGGGCTTGGACACCGTGATGGAGGACGCCGATGCGAACGCGAGCTTGCCCTGGTCCAGCAGTTCGATGGCGCTGTCTTGCAGCACTTCGGAGTACATCGTCAGATTCTCGAAATCCGACGATTCGAAGCCGTGCAGCACGGCGTTGGCGATAGTGCCGATGCCAGCCTGCAACGGCAGCAAGGCGTTGGTCAGCCGGCCCGCGTCGACTTCGCCGCGCAGGAACGTGTTGATATGGCTGGCGATGGCGTTGGTGTCGTCGTCGGGCGGCAAGGCGTTGGACGGGCTGTCCGGCTCGTGCGTGATGACGATGGCGGCGATCTTGGCGGGATCCACTTCAATGAAGGGCTGGCCGATGCGCTGGTCCACCGACACCAGGCCGATCGGCTGGCGCGCGGGACGGTCGGCGGGCACATAGATGTCGTGCAGGCCTTCGATGGCAGCGGGCACGCCCACGTTCAATTCGATGATGATCTTGTCGGCCTGCTGCGCGAACGAGGCCGAGTTCCCCACCGACATCGTCGGCACGATCGCGCCCGATTCCGTGATTGCGGCCGCCTCGATGATGGCGACATTGATCGGCCCGATGTGGCCGGCGCGCAGCTGTTCGACGGTTTCGGACAGGTGCTGGTCGATGAAGGCGATTTCGCCCTGGTTGATCTTGCGGCGCAACGTGGTGTCGACCTGGAACGGCATGCGGCGCGCCAGCGCGTTCGCCTGGGCCAGCATCTTGTCGGTATCGTGGCCCAGCGAGGCGCCGGTGATCAGCGTGATCGACAGCGGCTCGCGCCCGGCCCGGGCAGCCAGCGCCGCCGGCACGGACTTACAGTCCCCGGCGCGCGTGAAACCGCTCATTCCGACGGTCATGCCGTCCTGGACCAGCAATGCCGCCTGATCGGCGGAAGTGATCTTGGCGCGCAACCCAGGGTGGCGGATACGGTCGAGATGCATGGTGTCTCCAAATTTAAAGGCCAACGGCTTGCGGCCGGGCGCGGCGAAGCCGCCTATCAGCGCCCGGGCACCGTCTTTCGCGGCGTTTCCCGATATCACGGTGCGGGCACATGCCTGCTTCCGGGATGAATTTTCGGCAGTATAGGAAGGCCCGCTTAAATCTCGTAATGACTTAAACTCATTCAAACCAGTCATTTTTTTCATCAATTGACGTTTTTGCGCGCAACGCGCCTAGGGAGCCCCACGCCATGGACGTGCGCGCATTACGGTATTTCGTGGAAACGGTCAGGCACGCCAGCTTCACGCAGGCGGCCAAAGCGCTGTTCGTCACGCAATCGACCGTGAGCAAGATGATTCGCCAACTGGAAGAAGAGGCGGGCACGCCGCTGCTGATCCGGGATGGCCACACGGCACGGCCCACCGATACCGGGCGCGTCATGTATCAGCGGGGCATGCAGGTGCTGGAGACGATGCGGCAACTGTCCGAAGAATTGCGCCAGACCGCCGACCTGGATCGCGGTGCGCTGGAGGTCGGCATCCCGCCGATGATCAACCTGCTGTTCACGCCGGTGGTCAAGCGCTTCCGCGAACTGCATCCCGGCATCCACCTGACCCTGCGCGAAGGCACCGGCCAGGCCGTCGAAGGCCTGGTCGCCAGCGGTGAAATCGAGGTGGGCGCCACGATCTTGCCCATCGCACCTGACGGCGGACTAGCCGCCCAGCCGTTCGGCAGCTACCCCATCTGGGTGATCGGCCCGCCCGACGCCCCCTGGGCTGGCAAGACATCACTGCCTTTGAGCGCCTTGCGCGACGCGCGGCTGCTGATCCCCACCGACGACTTCGCCGTCACCCGGCGCCTGCGCCAGGCCTTTGCCGACGCGGGCTTTCAGCCCGGCATCGCGGCGCAAAGCGCGCATTGGGATTTTCTGGTGGCGATGGCTTCCGCCGGCCTGGGCGTGGCGCTGCTGCCCGAGCCGCTGATGCAGCGCATGAAGACGCGCGGCCTGAGTACGGCCAAACTGGCCAAGTCCGGCATGCAATGGGAGGTGGGCCACATCTGGCTGCAGTCAGGCTACCTGTCTTTTGCCGCGCGCGCCTGGCTGGACGTGTGCGACGCGGTGCTGGGCAAACCCAAAAAACCGGTCCCGCGAGGCGCGCCGGCCCGCCCGAGTTGATTCCAAACGTTGACCTCGTAAACGCGGATTGCCGGTGGACGCGCCGGCACGCGGCGTCGGCGGTCCCGCATTCGATCCGGCCCTGTTTCTGCCCCCCGGGAATCGGCGGACACGCCCCTGGAACACTGCGTTGTAAATTGGGGACGTGCTACTAGTTTTTGTTGCAACGAACCGGTCCGAGGCTTGTTATGCTGCCGCCTCGACGCGAGTGTCTCGCACAAGAACATGACCCAGATCCGCATCCCCCTGCTCTTACGCACCCGGCGCCCTTTTGCGTCCCAGATCGCCGCGCTAGTCGCGGCGTTGTTGTTGGCGCTCTGCCTGATGCCCGCCTTCGCGGCGCCGCCGACCAACCCGGCGGAAACCGAAACGCTGTTGGCGGCGGCGCGCAAGCAGATCGACGACATCCGCAAGCGCGTCGCCGACCAGACCGACGACGCCACGCTCGTGAAGCAGCGCGGCGACGCCTTGGACATCCAGTCGAAAGCCGATGCAGCCAGCGAAGCGCTGGCGCCCCAGCTGACCAGCCTGAACGCCCGGCTGAGCGAACTGGGCGCACCGCCCGAAGGCGCCAAGGAGGCGCCCGACGTGGCGGCCCAGCGCACGCAGCTGGAAAAAAGCAGCCGCGCGCTGGATGCGCAGATCAAACTGGCCCGCCTGCTGTCCGTGGACGCCGCGCAGACCGCGGAACAGATCTCGGCCCAGCGCCGCACGCAGTTCCAGGCACGTATGGGCGAACGCCGCGACTCGTTCCTGTCCAAGCAATTCTGGGTGGAGTTCCATGAGGAATTCCCGCGCGATCTCGAACGCCTTGAGGCCTTGCGCGACGACCTGACCACCGCCATCGGCCAAACGCCGAAATGGGGGTGGCTGCTGGTGGCTGCGGCCGCGGCGCTGACGATCGCGCTACGCATGTGGATCGGCCGCCTGTTCCTGCGCTTGACGGCGACCCGCGTACCGCCCGGCCGGCTGCGGCGCTCGTTCCTGGCGGTGGCGCAACTGACGCTGTCGGTGGCGACGCCGGGCCTGGTGGCGCTATTGATCCATGCCGGCCTGGACTGGAATTCGCAGCTGTCCGACAACACGGGCGCGCTGCTGGCGACGCTGGTCGCGACCGTCTGCTTCGGCGGCTACGTGTCGGGCCTGGGCAACGCGTTGCTGTCGACGCATCGCCCGTCCTGGCGCCTGCCTCCCATCAGCGACGCCGTGGCGACGCGCCTGAATTGGCTGCCCAACCTGCTGGGCACGCTGGTCGTGATGATCTGGCTGGCCGAACGGCTGCCGGTGCTGCTGAACGCCAGCCTGACGACGACGATCACGCTGACGGGCATCGTCGCCGCGATCATCATGACGACGATGGCCATCGTGCTGGCCATCTGCCGCAGGCTGCGACGCCAGAGCATCCAGGAAAACGACGTACCCGCCCCCTTCTGGACTTCCCTGCTGCTGGGCACGGTGTGGGCCGTGCTGATTCTGGGCCTTGCCAGCCTGCTGGCGGGCTATGTGGCGTTCGGCGCCTTCCTGACCAAGCAAGTGTTGTGGACGCTGATCGTGCTGGCGTCCGCCTATCTGGTGTCGACGCTGATCGAGGACGGCTTCAGCACGCTGCTGGGCACGTCGCACCGCGAAGGCGAGAACGAGGGCCCCAGCCTGCGCGACCAGGCGGCTGTGCTGCTATCGGGCGTCGGCCGCGTGGCGGTGGGTTTGCTGGCGGTGATCATGCTGCTGGCGCCCTTCGGCGAAGGGCCGGCGGATCTGCTTCAGCGCTTTGACCAACTGCGCAAAGGCCTGGCGATCGGTGAAGCGCAGATCCGTCCCGGCGCAGTGCTGCAAGCGGTGATCGTGCTGGCCCTGTCGCTGCTGAGCGTGAAGATGCTCAAGCGCTGGCTGTCGAACCGCTACCTGCCGACCACGGAACTCGACCCCGGGATGCAGTTGTCGGCCGCGACCTTGTTCGGATATGCGGGGTTTGTCCTGGCGATCGCCTTGTCGTTGTCGGCGGCCGGCATCGGCCTGGAACGCGTGGCGTGGATCGCCAGTGCGTTGTCGGTGGGTATCGGTTTCGGCCTGCAAGCGGTCGTGCAGAACTTCGTGTCGGGCCTCATCCTGCTGGCCGAGCGCCCCGTCAAGGTCGGCGACTGGGTGTCGCTGGGCGGCGTCGAAGGCGACATCCTGCGCATCAACGTCCGCGCCACGGAAATCCAGATGGGCGACCGGTCCACGGTGATCGTTCCGAACTCGGAATTCGTGACCAAGACGGTGCGCAACGTGACCCGATCGAACCCCCTGGGCCTGGTGCAGATCAAGCTGCCCCTGCCGCTGTCAACGGACGCCGAGCAAGTGCGCGAATTGATCTTGCAGGCCTTCGCCGACCACGAAGACGTGCTGGAGGCGCCCGCGCCCAACGTGTTCCTGGACGGCATCGAAGGCGGCAACCTGATCTTCAACGCCAAGGGCTACGTGTCCTCGCCGCGTGCTGCGTACGGCGTGCGCAGCGCAATGCTGTTCACGGTGCTCAAGCGCCTGAACGACGCGGGCCTGGAAGTGTCTTCGCCCCCCACCATGCTATTGGCCTCGGCCCCCCAGCCGGCGGCGGCGCCCGGCGCCGTCGCGCCGCCCGCCTCCTCCTGAACCGGATTGCGCCCGCGACGCCGCCAGTCGTCAGCCGGGCGAGTACAGGTCGGCGAACTGCTGCCGATCCAGCCTCGGATTGCGCAATGGCGGCGACGCCAGCGCGGTGGTCTGGACCGCTTGCACCGGATACGCCTGCACTGTGGGCGCCAAAGGCCTGGCCAGCGTCTGCGCCGGCGCGGGTGCGGGAGGCACGACGGCGATGGTCGAGGTCGTCGAGGTCTGCGCGACCGCCGTCGTATCGAATCGATGATCGGCCGTCGTCAGCGCCGGATTGGTGCAAAGGCCTTGCGCCACCAGCGCGGCCTTGGTGCGGTCGTCGGTCTGGCACAGGATGTCGATGGCCGCGGTCTCCAGCCGGCGCGAACGGTCCGCGTCCTTGGTGGAGGCGGCCGCTTGCATCGTGCGCTCGAAGTTGCGCCGCAAGCTGCATTTCTGGTCTTCGATCGGAATGGCCACATTCATGCCGAAGCCCACCACGGAGCCCCCGCCGCCCGCCGACACCATGCAGCTGTCCGACGAGAACGAACCATAGAAGCTCTGCCCCCCCACCGGTGGAACCGTCTTCACGGTGCTGGAACCGCTATTGTTGGAATTCAGCGTGATGCCCTGGTTGTTGCCGGCATTGGTCGACCCCGATGACGCGGATGTCGTAGAACTGGAGTTGCTGGTCTGCGCCGAGGCCGTGAATGCCGCCAGCGACAGGGAAATTGCAAGCACTATGGTTTTCATGATGTCCCCTCGACCGGACGGCCGAAGCCGTCCGGATAATTGGGTCAGTGGTTGAAGCCGGAGATGTGGCCCACCCCGCCCACACCGCCGATCGACCCAAACGCGCCGATGTTGCCGGCAACGAAAGTCCCCGTCGCCGACGCGGCGGTATCGGTCTTGCCGAACGACGCGCCGCCGTTGGCGATGCTATCGCCCACCATGATGGGAGCGTTGCCCGTCACATTGCCGTAGGATTCGCTGGTGGCGTACTGGCGCGTGCTGGTGACCACTTGCGTGCCGTCCCGGTTGAACGTGCCGCCGACTTGGGCGACGCCGCCCGTTTCGCCGAACGACGTCTGGCTGGAAGACCCGTAGCCATTGACCTGGGTCGCCACCACCGAACTGCCGGTCGAGACCGACGAGGCCGTGCCATTGATCGTGCCGGCATGGCCGGTGATCGACACGGAGGGCATGCCCGGTCCGCTGGCATAAGCCGATGCGGCAAACAAGGTCATGGCTGCGACTGCTGCGAGCTTTTTCATTTGAGCTCCTCCTGATCCGCTTCATGCGGATGCACAGGTGCCGGTGGCCGACCGGCGCGGACCGCTACGTCCCTCCCCCGTGCCCGCACGAAGACGAGTGGCGTGGGACTTATGTATTGGTACGGAATGATTGCTCCGTCCTAGGCATGTCGATATCGGTTAAACGGGCGACCGCGTCTTTGTGGACGAGGGCGGCCTGTCGATCGGTGAGCGAAACAGACGAGCGCGTGCGCGCGTTGCCATGCGTTTGGACGATGAAAAGCGCAGCGGGCGGCTGCCTCGCGCAAGCGGGCTCAACTTTAAGGATGGGGAGAGGCGCCGCCGGCTCGGACAAGGTGCCTAGCGCACACGCCGGCAGGCATGCCGGCGATGGCCTTTAGGCTGAATGTCAGCTTGGCAGGGCGGGCGCAAGCGTGAAGAACTGCGTGGCTTCCCGGCGGACCAGCCAGAGATCGCCCGCGACGAGCATCAGCAGGAAGCCGCATTCCGCCAGGTCCAGGTCGGCCAGCACGTGGTAGCTGGCCACTAGCGCGATGCCCAGTGCGCCGGCCAGCCACGCGGGCCAGGCGGGCGCCAGCCCTTGGACGGTAGGACGCAGGCCACGGCTCCAGCACAGCCATGCCATCAAGGGCAGGCACAGCACCGACAAAGGGATGTAGATGGCGATCGCGGACAGCAGCACCGCTACGCTGAATTGCGTATTGAGCGCCAGCGCCATGATGGCGACAACGGCGATGCCCGCGTACCACAGCAGGCGAACGGCAATGAGACGAGTCAAGGCGACGGCACGAAGAGTCATCGGGACAGGCTGGAACAGGAATTTTCAGCCATACTACTCCGGCCGGCCAGGCCTCACCTGGCCCCAATTATTCGGAGACACCGTCATGATCCAGGAGATTGCCAGCATCCATGTCCGCGAAGAGCAGGAAGCGCTGTTCGAGGCAGGCGTCGCAGAGGCCAAGCCGCTGTTCCTGCGGGCCCGCGGCTGCCACGGCATGGAGCTGTACCGCAGCATCGAGCAACCGCAGCGCTATACGCTCGTCGTGGATTGGGAAACGGTCGAGAACCACATGGTGGATTTCCGCGAATCGACCGATTTCCAGGAATGGCGCAAGCTCGTCGCGGGCTTTTTCGTCGAGCCGCCCCAGGTGCACCACGAACAAAAGGTGATCTGACCGTCAGGCCGTTTCGGGCGGATCGTCGTACTTGCGGGCGCTGCCCGCAAAACGGTCCGCCGGATATTTCTGCGCGTTCTTCACCATCTTGCGCGCTACGGCGTCGGCGATATCGATGCCCAGCTGATCCGCCAGCGCCACCAGGTACATCTGCACATCCGCGATTTCATCTGCGGCGTCCGCCAGGCGATCCGGCGCCATATTGCGCGACTCGTCCTCGGTCAGCCATTGGAACAGGGACACGAGTTCGCCGGCCTCGCCCGACAGGGCCATCGACAGGTTCTTGGGCGAGTGAAACGGCTGCCAGGCCCTTTCCGCCGTGAAGGCCCGCACCGCAAGCTTGATCTGTTCAAGGTCGGACATCGAATTTTCCAGATAACGGATGACGCGTCAGGGCGTAGCCAGCCGCGAGCTGGCCGCCAATGCCACGGCCACGGTCGTGCGCACGTCGGCCAAGGCGCGGTGAGTCGGATCCGACGCGCCCACGTGGCGCGCCAGTATCTCAAGTTTGTGGGACGGGAGTTCGGGCCAGGCGCGCCGCGCCAGCGCCAGCGTGCAATGCGTGGGATTCGCGAACGGCAAACCGGTCTGGTCGGCCGCCGCGCCCAGGAAGCGCCGGTCGAACGAGGCGTTGTGGAAGAACACCGGCAAGTCCTCGACGAATTCCAGGAAGGACGAAAACGCCTGCACCACCGGCACGCCGTGGCGGTCGACTTCCGCCTGGGTGATGCCCGTCAGCCGGGTAATGAAAGACGGCACGGGCGACCGGGTGCGCACCACCTGGGTGTACTGGCGAGCCAGCGTGCCGCAGGTTTCGACACGGACCGCCGCGAATTCCAGGATTTCGCACGTGGCCGTGGACAGCCCGGTGGTTTCCAAGTCGGCCACGATGAACGGGCCGCGCAGCGCCTGCAATGCCGAATCCAACGCCGCGGAGGCTTGCGCCCGGTTGACGGTCGCGCGCGATACGCCGCTTGCCCGTGGACGCCGGTTGAAGAACGTCACGGCGCTACTCCGCCGGGTGCAACGGCGCGAAACGCGGCGAGCCGTCGGCCAGTTGGCCAAAGAACAGCGTGGCGGGCCGCACCCACAAGCCGCGCGCGTGGGGCCAAAGGTGTTCGTACACCACCATGGACTCTTCGGTCTCGGAGTGGCGGGCGGTGCCCACGTACAGATACAGGCCGCCCTTGTAGTGGCGGTGCGAGGCAAGGGCCAGGGCTTCGGATTCGGTCATGGACGGGTGCCGCAAATAGAGCGGCCCGGGCGGAAGCGATCCGGCCCAGGCCTGGGATTCAGACAATACCGTCTTTATAGCGCACTCGCGCGGGCGTCTGCCCGCGCAATGGTCAATACCGCACGTACTCCAGCACCGGCTTGGGCGCCAGCGGGGTATTCGCCGCCGGCCGCGCCCGCACGGCGGCCGCCACGGGCTTGACCACCCCTACAGGCCGATGGTCTTTGCGCGTGGCGTGCGCATCCGCCGCTTCCTGCGTGGCCTGCAACGTCTGGGCGGCCTCGGCGGTCATCTGCGTGATGTCTTCGGTGACATCTCCCAACTTGGCCGATTGCGCCAGCGACACGTTCACCACTTCCGCCATGATTTCGGTGACGCGGCGCGACGACGCCACGATGTCTTCCATGGTGGCGCCCGCCGATTGCACTTGTCCGGCGCCGCTTTCGATCTGTTCGACGGACGTCGTGATCAGCCCCTTGATCTCTTTGGCGGCGGCGGCGCTATTCTGCGCCAGGCTGCGGACCTCGGCCGCGACCACCGCAAACCCCTTGCCGTGCGTGCCTGCCCGAGCGGCCTCCACGGCCGCGTTCAAGGCCAGGATGTTCGTCTGAAAGGCGATGCCGTCCATGACGCCGATGATCTCGGAGATGCGCCGCGAGCTATCGGTAATGGCACCCATCGTCTGCACGACGCCTTTCACCGTCTTGCCGCCCTGTTCCGCGACTTTGCAGGCGTCTTGCGCCAGCGCGTTGGCCTGACTGGCGCGTTCGGCGTTTTCCGTCAGCCCCTGCACCGCCACCCGCAATGTCTGCGCGGCGGTGAACCGCTTGGTGATGTCGGTGGCGTACTTCACGACTTTGAATGGCCGCCCTTCGGGGTCGAAGATCGGGTTGTAGCTGGCTTCGATCCAGACCTGGCGGCCACCCTTGCCGATGCGCAGGTATTGGCCGGTGTCATGCTGGCCGCTGCGCAGCTTGCGCCAGAACTCCTGGTAGGCCGCCGTGCGCGCCTCTTCGGGCCGCACGAACATGCTGTGGTGCCGGCCCTCGACTTCGGACGCGTGATACCCCACCGCATTCAGGAACAGGTCGTTGGCGCGGATGATCGTGCCGTCGAGTTCGAACTCGATAATCGCCTGCACCTTGGAAATGGCCGCCAACTGGCCTTCCGTATCCGCCTGGCGTTGCTGCTGGTCGGTAATGTCGGTGGCGTACTTGACGACTTTTATCGGCCGGCCGCGCTTATCGAAGATGGGGTTATACGACGCCTGAAGCCAGACGTCCCGGCCGTCGCTGCGAACGCGGCGGTAGCGGCCCGCGTCATAGGCACCCTGACCTAGTTTTTGCCAAAAGGCCAGATACTCGACGGTTTCGCGTTCATCCGGGTCGATGAACATGCGGTGGTGCTGCCCCAGGACTTCATCCAGGGAATAACCCATGGTGTCCAGAAAATTCTGGTTGGCCATCAAGACATGACCTTCCAGATCGAATTCGATAACGGCCTGCGCTTTGTGGATAGCTGAAATCTGGCCGTAAAGATCCGCCTTCTGCATGCCGCGTTCTGCGCGGAACAAGCGACTAAGGGTGATCCATTGCATGATGGCGTCTCCTGCCTAGGATGGGACGAAGTTTCTGAAAACGGTCGACAAGCGGAATCTCTGAATCAGAACTGCTTGGCGCGTCCCACACTCAGGCAATGCATGCCGCGCCGCATGCACTTGCTACCTGGAGGTCCGTCGCCACAGCGGTAACGGCAGGTCTGAACAAAAAAATAGGCACACAAGAATGTATCCAGTCGAAAATATTTAATCCTAAAAATGATCGTTTCTCAACCTATTACCGATAGCGCTGCGAAAAAAATCGTCACGCCGAATATTCATTCAGCAAATATTCAACAGCGCCATCAGTCTGCCCTTATAACGTTGCTCAGGGTTAATACGAATTCCATCGTCTTTTTCAAGCGAATGGATTACACACGCCTATTACAAGGCGGTTGCTGGCCCCATTATTAATATGCGCGATGAAAATGCGGGCGGGATAACCCGGCAAACCAAAGCCGCTCGAGCCGGACTTCGATTGAAGGCGCCGCCCCATTCATGACGCCGTCAGGCGGCGTCCAGTTCTCGATACTGGCGGAAGATGCATTCGCCGAAAGGCAGACGCCTGCCGCTGTCGAAATACGCCTGCAACACAGGCAGTACCGCCACGCGCGCGTGCAAGGCCATCACGTTCGGATAATCCGACGCCACGGTGCCCATGCGTTTGGGAAATGCATAGAGCAGACCGTCGACCAGATGGAACAACGACAAGTCGACATAGGTCCAGCGCTTGCCGCCAGCCAGCCACGCAGTCGGTCCAGCCAGCGCGCGTTCGAAGTACGCCAGGAATTTGGGGATGCGCTCTTCCCGGAAACTGCGCGCGCGGCGGGCGGCCTCTTCTTTCTGGTCTTCGTAATAATCGTTGGCGGATATGGGGTGATGCGTGTCGTGCGCTTCGGTCACCATATCGGCGATGGTCAATTGCAGCTGGTTTACCCACAGCCTGCCTTCCAGCGATTCGGGCGCCAACCCGTGCTTTTCACCCAGGAAAAGCAGGATATTGGCGGTCTGGCCCAGTGTCATGCCGCCCGCCACCAGATACGGCGGCGCGAACGGCGGATGCTTGCGCGCGGACTGCATGTCTTCGATCAACGCATTTTCAGAAGCGCCGGGTTCGCGCACGCGTTCACGATACGGAATGCCGCCGGCTTCCAGCGCCAGGCGCACGAATTCGCCGCGCCCGGGAATACCGTCCCAATACCAGAGGTCATAAGTCATGCCGTCTCCTTGGTAAGCGAAGGCTAGGCAGGAAATACGCTGACGCCGCCCTCTTGCCCGACTGCCTGCTGGCAGCGGGCCTGTTGATACTGGCGCGGGGATAATCCGAAGTGCGCCCTGAAATCGCGCGAGAAATGCGCGCCGTCCGCAAAACCGCAGTCCAACGCAATCTGCGTGATGCTGCAAGGATTATTCAGCAACAACCAGCTTCCGTATTCCAGCCGTAACTGGCGCTGGAACGCCATGGGCGACATGCCCGTGGCAAGACGGAACGCGCGCTCCAACTGCCGCCGGCCGACGCCGACATAGCGCGCGATGGCGTCCAGCGGCGGGGGGTTATCAATGCGCTGCTCGATGAAGTGCGCGGCCTGGCGCACGCGCAGATCCTGGATACCGGACAGGTCCGTGCGGAAATGCGCCTGCGGCACGCGGCCCGGACGCACGCCTTGCAGCATCATGTGCCGCATGGCCTGCTGCGCCTTGTCGCGCCCGCAATGCCGCGCCACCAGATACAGGCCCAGGTCGATCGCCGCGGTTGATCCTGCGCAAGAGATCAGGTCGCCCTCGTCCACGAACAAGCGGTCCACCACCGCCCGGGTCTGCGGAAAGCGTTCGCGGAACGCATCCAGCACATTCCAATGCACGCAGACCGTGCGCGGCCCGATCACGTCGGCCTGGGCCAGCGCGAACGTGCCCGTGCAGATGCCCAAGAGGCGCACCCGCAGCGCCGCCGCCAGCCGAAGCCAGTCGCGCAGCGGTTCCGGCATGCGGCCGTTGATGTAGTCGTTGCCCCCGCACACCGCCACATAGTCGAACTGGGCAGGATCGTCGGGCAGGCTGTCGGCCACATCGATGGTCAGGCCCGCGCTGGAGCAGCGCGGCTTGCCGTCCCAGCTCATCACGCGCCATGCCGTATGGATCTGCCGGCTGCGTCCGCCGTGGTCGCCGGCCAGGCGCAGCACATCCACCAAGCCGGCGAAAGCGGCCAGCGTGAACTGGTCCATCAGCACGATGCCGATGGTGAGTGCGGGTTTCCCCTGGGGCAGGCCTTCCACGGCGTCCTCATAGGAGGAAGACGGGCAAGCGGCGGTTTCGGCGGTGGTCATGTCGCAATTATTCAAGTTTTTGTCCCGCGTCTTCAAGCTCGTTTTCCCGGGGATCACCCAAGATGCAGGTATGGCAATGTCACGGCTCCGTCCTGGAGCGCCCTGTTCCAGCGGCCGCCGCGACAAGCCGATAAATCGACAAGGGGAATCCGACATGGCAACACCTACCCGCAGCGCCGTCCGCGCTGCCTTGCTGGGCGCCGGCCTATTGCTGGCCACGCAGGCGATGGCGCAGCAGCAGAAGATCACCGTCGCCTGGTATGGCGGCAATTGGGGCGACGCTTTCCGCGCCTGCGTCGCCGACCCCTACACCAAGGCCACGGGCGTGACGGTCGTGCCGGAAGTCGGCACGTCGACGACCACCCTGGCCAAGCTGCAGCAGCAGAAGAACGCGCCCACGATCGATGTGGCCTGGATGGACGGCGGCATCAGCGAACTGGCTGCGCAGGCTGGCGTCCTGGACACGCTGGACCCCGCTTCCATCCCCAATCTGAAGAACGTCATCGACCAGGGCGTGTACCGCAATGGCGATGCGGCGTATGCCGTCAGCACCGGCTACTACTCGCTGGGCATCACCTACAACACCAAGGAAGTGCCGCAAGCGCCGACCAGCTGGAAGGATCTGTGGAAGCCCGAGTACGCCGGCGCCGTCGCCGTGCCCTCGCCCGCGAATTCGTCCGGGGTGCCATTCATCTTCTTCCTGGCGCGCGTCTGGGCGATCGACCCGTCCAACCTGGCTCCGCTGTACGCCAAGCTGGCCACGCTGGACACCGCCTTGTTCTTCGATAGCTCGGGCGCTGCCAGCAATGCCTATCAAAGCGGCGAGGCCATCATCGGCGCGCACTTCAACGTGGGCGCCTGGGACTTGATCGACAAGGGCCTGCCCATCGGCTTCGCCGTGCCCAAGGAAGGCGCGTGGGCCACGGACGCCCGCCTGCACCTGGTCAAGGGCGCGCCCAATGCGGCCGCGGCCAAGAAGTTCATCGACACCGCGCTGACGCCCGACGCCGCCGTCTGCCTGGCCACCCGCCTGTACCTGGGGCCCGCCGTCAAGGACGTGCAGGTGCCCAAGGACGTGGCCCGCAAGCTGCCGTGGGGCGCCGATGGCTCGGTGAAGAACCTGAGCCTGTTCGACTGGAACCTCATCAACAGCCGCCGCGCCGAAGTCACCGATGCGTGGAACCGCCAGGTCGCCCGCAAGCGCTAGGCCGGGGTCGAACATGTCCGCTTTGCTCTCCATCGAAGGCGTGTCGATGCGGTTTGGCGCCTACCAGGCGCTGGACCGGATCGACCTGGACATCCAGCAGGGGGAATTCGTGGCCCTGCTGGGTCCCAGCGGTTGCGGCAAGACCACCTTGCTGCGCTCGATCGCCGGCTTCCTGAAGCCCGAATCGGGCCGCATCCTGATCGACGGCCAGGACATCAGCCGCCTGGCCGCGCACCATCGCCCGCTGAACACGGTGTTCCAGAACTATGCGCTGTTTCCGCACATGACCGTGTCGGAGAACGTGGCCTATGGCCCGCGGCGCCAGGGCGCGCCGAGGGCCGAGGCCGCCGAGCGCGCCCGCGCGGCGCTGGACATGGTCGGGCTGGCGGACTTCGGCCCGCGCTACCCCCGCGAAATGTCGGGCGGCCAGCAGCAACGCGTGGCCCTGGCGCGCGCCATCGTCAACCAGCCCAAGCTGCTGCTGCTGGACGAGCCGCTGTCCGCGCTGGACCTGAAGCTGCGCAAACGCATGCAACTGGAACTCAAGCACCTGCAGGCAAAACTTGGCATCGCCTTCATCTTCGTCACGCACGACCAGGAAGAGGCCATGACCATGGCCGACCGCGTCGTCGTCATGCACGCGGGGCGCATCGAACAGGTGGGTGCCGGCACGGACATCTACCGCCAACCGGCCACGCGCTTCGTAGCGGAGTTCATCGGCGACGCCAACTTCATGGCGTTCACGGCGGCGGAAGGCGGCATGCTGCAGCTGCAGGCGCAGGGCCTGCGCGTCCCGCTGGCCGGCAGACCCGCGCCCGCGCGTGGCGTGGCAGTGCTGCGCCCCGAAGACCTGAAGCTGCATGACGACGCGTCGGCCCATACGCTGACCGGCGCGGTCACCGACGTCATCAACGTAGGCAGCCACAGCATGATCCATGTGGACATCGGCGGCCAGACGGTCGTGGCGCGCCATGGCGGCATCGCGCCCGCCGGACTGCGGCCCGGCGCGACGGTCCACCTGGCCTTCGCGCCGGAGCACCTGCACCTGATCGGTGACCAGCCATGAACGCGCGCGCCTGGCTTTCGCCCGGCCTGCTGCTGGCCGCTCCCGTGCTGTTCTTCGCGGCCTTCTTCCTGGCGCCGCTGGCGGTGGTGGCGCTGGCCAGCATCACGGGCGGGCCGGACGGCACCACACTGACCTTGCAGGAGTATCTGCGCGTGCTGGCCGACCAGTACCACTGGGACGTGATCCTGGTGACCTTCCGGCTGGCCTTTTTCACCACGGTCGTGTGCGTGATCCTGGGCTACCCGCTGGCCTGGTATCTGTTGCGCGTGGTGCGCTGGCAGGCCTGGCGGCGCTTCTGCGTGATCCTGCTGGTGGTGCCGCTGTTCACCAGCAACATCGTGCGCGCTTTCGGCTGGATGGTGCTGCTGGGCCGCAACGGGCTCGTCAACCAGGCGCTGGTCGGCGCCGGCGCGGCCGACCGGCCGGTGCGCTTCATCGGCACCGAGCTGGGCATCCTGATCGGCATGGTCTACGTGCTGCTGCCCTTCGTGGTGCTGGCGGTGGGCAATGCGTTGGCCCGGGTCGACCCTGCCTGCGAACAAGCCTCGGCCGACTTGGGCGCCAGCCCCGCCGCGACGTTCTTCCACATCACCTGGCCGCTGACGCTGCCCGGCGTGGTGTCCGGCGCCATCATCGTCTTCACGCTGGCGGTCAGCGCCTATGTCACGCCCGCCCTGCTGTCCGGCGGACGGATCTCGGTGTTGTCCATGCTGATCTTCCAGCAATACAGCTCGGTGTTCGACTTCCATTACGGCGGCGCGCTAAGCATGGTGCTGCTGGTATTCACCTTGATCCTGGTCGCGCTGGCGAACCGCGCCGCCATCTTGCCCGGAGCCGCGCGATGATCGCCCGCAACCTGATCCGCCTGATCGCGCTGGCCGTGCTGGCGTACCTGGCCCTGCCGCTCGTGGTGATCATGGGGTCGTCGTTCACCGCCACGCCCTACCTGGCGTTCCCGCCGCAAGGCTGGACGCTGGAGTGGTACCGAACGCTGCTGGTCGAAGCCGGCTATGTGGCCGCGTTCACGACCAGCACGGTGCTGGCGCTGGCGGCGACCGTCGCCGCGGTCGTGCTGACCGTGCCTGCCGCGCTGGCGATCGCCCGCTACGAGTTTCCGGGCAAGGCCGCGCTGACCTCGGTGCTGATGTCGCCGCTGGTGCTGCCCCACATCGTGCTGGGTGCGGCGCTGCTGCAGTACGGCGCGTACTTCGGCCTGACCCGCAGTTTCCTGTCGCTGCTGATCGGGCACATCGTCATCATCGCCCCGTTCGTGCTGCGGTCCACGCTGACGCTGCTGACGCCGGAGCAGCGCGCGCTGGAGGAGGCGTCCGCGGACCTGGGCGCCAACCCCTGGACCACGTTTTTCCTGGTCGTGCTGCCGCAGATCCGGCCGGGCATCGTGACCGGTTCGATCTTCGCGTTCATCTCGTCCTGGATCAACGTGGAGCTTTCCATCTTCAACACCACGGCGGACCTGAACACTATCCCCGTGAAGCTTTTCAACTATGTGCAGTACACGATAGATCCGACCATCGCAGCCGTATCGGGCGCCACGATCGTGGTTGCGGTGATCGCCATCGTCATCCTTGATTTGACCGTTGGGCTGGACATGCTGTCCGAACGCGGCAAATAGTTTCTCGACTCCCGGTTTTCCCCCTCATCCTACTTTTGTCTGGAGCCACAGTCATGCGCAAGCAAGACGCGTTCGATGTCATCTATACCCATACCGAAGGCGAGCCCCTGTGCATCGTGCATAGCGGCATCCCCTACCCCGCCGGATCCAGCATCCTGGAAAAGCGGGCCTTCCTTGAACAGCACTACGACTGGCTGCGCCAGGCGCTGATGCGCGAGCCGCGCGGCCACAAGGACATGTTCGGCGTGTTCCTCACGCCGCCGTCCAGCCCCGAATTCGACGCCGGCCTGATCTACATCGACGGCACCGAGTATTCCCACATGTGCGGCCACGGCACGATCGCCGTCAGCATGGCGATGGTGGCCAATGGCCTGGTGCCGCGCGGCAAGGACGGCATCACCAAGATCCGCTTTGAAACCACGGCCGGCCTGGTCGTGTCGGAAGTGGCATCCGAAGGCGACAACGTGCTGTGGACACGCTTCGAAAACGTGCCGGCCTATGTGGCCGCGCAGGACATCCCGGTGGAACTGCCGGGCTACGGCAAGCTGTCCGCCGACATCGTCTGGGGCGGCAACTACTTCGGCATCGTGGACCTGTCGGGCTGCGACCTGCGGATTTCGCCGGACAACGGCACGGAACTGTCGCGCATGGGCTTGATCGTGCGCGACCAGCTGAACGCGCGCCACCGCATCCAGCACCCGACCGAGGCGCACATCAACAACCTGAACTTCATCACGTTCTGGCACCAGCCGACGATCGAAGGCGCGTTCTACAAGAACGTGCACGTCTTCAGCGCAGGCCAGCTGGACCGCTCGCCCGGCGGCACCGGCACCAGCGCCATGATGGCCATGTTCGAGGCGCGCGGGAAGATGGGCCTGAACCAGCCGATCAAATCCGAGGGCCTGCTGGGCAGCGGCACCTTCGAAGGCTGCCTGCTGGGTGAAGTGGACCTGAACGGCACGCGCGCCGTCCGTCCCACCGTCAAGGGAACCGCCAGCATCCTGGGCACCGCGCGCTGGGTGATCGACCGCAACGACCCGGTCGGCGCCGGCTTCCTGATCCGCTGAGCCATCCCCAAAAAAAGGCGCGCCCGGCATGCCTGCCGGGCGCGCCTTTTGCATGCGGAGTCAGGCTTGCGCCGCATCCTCCAGGATCATCTCCGCGCCGCGCTCGGCCACCATCATGACGGCGGCCTGCGTATTGCCGGAGACCATTTTCGGCATCACCGACGCGTCGACCACGCGCAGGCCTGTCAGTCCGTTCACCCGCAGGCGCACATCCGTCACGGCCGCCGGGTCCGAGCCCATGCGGCAGGTGCCGATCGGGTGATAGATCGTCTGTCCGTTGCGCCGCGCGAAATCCAGCCATTGCTCGTCGCTTTCCACACCGCCCCCGGGGCTGACTTCGGCGTCGATGAACGGCTGCATGGCGGGTTGCCCCACAATGCGCCGCGCCGCCTTCATGCCGCCCACCAGGCTGTCGCGGTCAATCTGCGCGGACAGGAAGTTGGGGCGGATCGACGGACCCGCCAAGGGATCCGCCGATTTGATGTGGATGCTGCCCACCGACTCCGGACGCAATTGCGCCACGCCGATCGTCATGCCGGGATGGCGGTCCAGGATGCGCTCGGCCGCGTTGGCGTAGCTGGCATGCACGAAGAAGAACTGCACATCGGGCGTGGGCAGGCCAGGCGCGCTCTTGACGAAGCCGTGGACGAGGCCCGTCCCCAACGTCAGGATGCCCTTGTGGCTCGTGTAGTAGCGCGCCACCTGTTGCGCCAGGCGCCAGCCGCGCGACATCTCGTTCAAGGTCACCGTGTTCTTCACGCGCCAATTCATGCGCGTGGCGAAGTGGTCGAGATAGTTTTCACCGACCTGCGGCTGCGCATGCACCAGCAGAATGCCGAAGGACTGCAGCCGCGCCGGATCGCCCACGCCCGATAGCTCCAGCAATTGCGGAGACTGCACCGCGCCCAGGCACACCAGGGTTTCGCGCCGCGCGCGCACCGTGTGCTCCTGGCCGTTCTGGCGGTACGCCACGCCGACGCAGCGCTTGCCCTCGAACAGCAGCCGCGTGACGTGGGCGCCGCACTCCACCTTGAGGTTCTTGCGGCCGACGGCCGGCTTCATGTACCCGTCCACCACGCTCCAGCGCCGGCCCCGATGCTGCAGCACCTGGTAATAGCCCACGCCTTCCTGGTTGCCGCTGTTGTAGTCGGCGTTAAGTGGCTGGCCGTCCTCCTGCGCGGCGCGCAGGAAGGCGTCGGACACCGGGAAGCGTTCGGCGACTTCTTCAAGATGCATCGGGCCGTTCTTGCCCCGCGCCTCGCCGCCCGGCGCGTAATGTTCGATCTTGCGGAACACCCGCTCAGCCTGGGCATGCCCCCAGCCCCTGGCGCCGGCGGCCTCCCAGCCGTCATAGTCCTGCGGCTGGCCGCGCACATAGATCATGCCGTTGATCAGGGTGGATCCGCCCACTCCCTTGCCGCGCGGCACGGCAATGATGCGCCCGTGGACGTTGTCTTCGGGTTCGGTCGCGAAGCGCCAGTTGTAGCCCGGATCGACCAGCAGCTTGGAGAAGCCCGCCGGGATCGAGATCCACATGCTGCGCGCCTCGAAGCCGGCTTCCAGCATCAAGACGCGATGCTTGCCGTCGGCGCTCAAGCGGTTGGCCAGGATGCAACCGGCCGTGCCGCCGCCGGCAATGATGAAATCGTAATCGCCCATCTTCTTGTCTACCCCTCCTGATTTCGGCCGCCCGCCTACTTCGCGGCGGCAACGCCCAGCATGTCGGCCATCAGCGCGATCTGGCACGCCAGCATCGGCGCACCGTAGTGCACTTTGCAGCCCTGTTCCTGCGCGGCCAGCAGCAACGCCGTGTCCTTGGGCTGCATGATGACTTCGCACACGAGCTGATCCGGCGTCAGGCGGCTGGCATCGAGCGGCAACGCATCGCCCTCTTTCATGCCAAGCGAGGTGCCGTTGACGACCAGGTCGTGGCCGGCGGGGTCCGGCGTGCCGACCGTGATCTTCGCCTCGGGATGCAGCGACAGGATGCGCGCCTTCAGGTCTTCGGCCTTGGCCGGCGTGCGGTTGGCGATGGTCAGCCGCGACACGCCCGCCTGGACCAGCGCAAAGCCGATGGCGTTGGCGGCGCCGCCGGCCCCCGCCAGATAGGCGCTTTTCCCTTGCACCGTCACGCCCGCGGCCAGCAGCCCACCCACGAAGCCTTCGCCGTCCAGCATGTGCGCCACCAGCCGGCCATCGGCGTCGCGGCGCACCACGTTGGCCGCGCCGATCTTGCGCGCGACGGGGGTGACTTCATCCACCAGGTCCAGAATCGCGGTCTTGTGCGGCATCGTGACGATGACGCCGCCCAGGTTCTCCAGGCGGCGCAAGCCCTCGACCACGGCGGCCAGATTGTCGGGCCGGGCATGAAATGGCACGCATACGCCATCGAAGCCGATCTTGGCGAACAGCTCGTTCATGCGGTGCGGCGTCTTCACATGATGGATCGGGTCGGCCAGGATGCCGAACAGCCGCGTGTTTCCACTGATTTCTTTCATTCTGTTCTCCGGTGCTCAGGCGTTGCCTGACGTCTTGATCAAGTCACGGGCCACATCGCCGATGCCGGCGGCGTCCAGCTTGTAGTGGGCATACAGCGTAGTGGGCGGCGCGATCAGGCTGTATTCGTCATAAATGCCGTGGCGCCGCAGGCGCGTGCCCGTGCCGGCATCCGTCAGCACTTCGGCAACCGCCGAACCCAGCCCGCCCAGCACGTTGTGTTCTTCCACGGTCATCATCAGGCGCGACTGGCCCGCGGCCGCCAGCACCGCATCGCGGTCCAGCGGCTTGATGGTCGGCATGTCGATTACGCCCACCGACAAGCCGTCCTGGCGCAATTGCTCCGCCGCGGCAAGCGCCGCGTGCAGCGTGATGCCGCAAGCGATGAGGTTCAGGTCGCTGCCCGAGGAATGCACGATGGCGCGGCCGAATTCGAACGGCGTGCCGTCTGCATAGACCTGCGGATCGCGGCCGCGCCCGATGCGGAAGTAGATCGGTTCCGGCCAATCGACCGACGCCTTGATGGCGGAGGCCAGTTGCGGGCCGTCGGCCGGCGAGACCACCGTCAGGCCGGCCAGCGCGCGCATGGTCGAGATGTCTTCGGTGGCGTGGTGCGAGGTGCCGTAGAAGCCCAGGCTGATGCCGGTATGGTGGCCGATCAGCCGGACCGGCAGCTTGGTGTATGCCACGTCCATGCGGATCTGCTCGCAACACAGCAAGCCCAGGAACGACGCGAAGGTGGCCACGAACGGCATCATGCCGGTGGTGGCCAGGCCGGCGGCGGCCGACACCATGTTCTGCTCGGAAATGCCGAACTGGACGTAGCGGTCGGGGTAGGCCTCCGCAAAGCGATTCAGCCCGTTGGAGTACTGCAGGTCGGCCGACCCGGCCACGACCGGGTGCCCGGCCTGCGCCAGTTCGATCAGCGCATCGGATAAGTAGGACAGCCCGGGGTTCACCGCGTTCAGGGCGCGGTACTGCCAGGAGTCGGGGGAAAGGACTTGTGCCTGTGCCATTCAGATCTCGCGGGAGAGGATTTCGTCGACGGCGCTTTGTGCGTCTTGCGGTGCCAGATAGCCCAGGTGCCAGCCCGGCTCGGTTTCCATATAGGACACGCCTTTGCCCTTGATGGTCTTGGCGATCACGCAAGCCGGCTTGGCGCGCGCGTCGTCCGCGCGAAGGCGCCGCAGCAGGGCCGTCAACGCGAACAAGTCGTGGCCGTCGACTTCGTGCACGTCCCAGCCGAACGCCTGCCACTTGGCGGCCAACGACTCCACGCCCATGACATCATCCACCTTGCCGTCCAGCTGGTAGCCGTTGCGGTCGACGATGGCGATCAGGCGCGACAAGCGGTTGTGCGCGGCGAACAGCGCCGCTTCCCAGACCTGCCCTTCCTGCATTTCGCCGTCGCCCAGCATCACGAAGACGTTGAAATTGCGCTGGCTCATGCGCCCGCCGACTGCCATGCCCACGCCATTGGACAGCGCGTGCCCGATGGACCCCGAGCTGAAATCCACGCCCGGCACCTTGCTCATGTCGGGGTGGTCGCCTAGCGGGCTGCCCAACCGCGTATAGCCGTCCAGCAGCGCGCGGTCGATGAAGCCGTGGTCGGCCAGCACCGGGAACAGGCCGACGGCGGCGTGGCCCTTGCCCATCAGGAAGCGGTCGCGGTCCGGCCAATGCGGCTCGCCCGGACGCAGCCGCATCACGTCGTAGTACAGCGACGCGAATATTTCCGCGCACGAGAAGACCGAGCTGTAGTGCCCGACCTTGGCGATTTCGATCAGTCTGATTGTCTCCAGCCGGATATGGCGGGCCTTTTCCCGCAGCATCCTGACCTCCCCCTCGGTGGGGGCCTCCTGGTGGTGGCGCATGGCCCGTCCTTTCTTCGTTAGGATATATGATATATAATATACCCATTGAGCTTGAATTGGCTATGGCGGGCTAGAATTCATTCCGGATTCACCCGTTCCCTTAATACAGCAAGCCCGAAACGTCATGCCCAGCCTCAAACCGGTAAAGAAAGAGAACCTCTCCGTCAGGGTCTATAACGAAATCCGCAATGCCCTGATCAACGGGCAGTACGAACCCGGAGAACGCCTGATCATCGGCGAACTGGCCCAAGAGATGGGCGTATCCATCACGCCTGTGCGCGAGGCCATCTTCCGGCTGATCAGCGAGCAGGGCCTGGAAATGCAGGCGGCCACCGCGGTCTACGTGCCCTATGTGAATTCGGAGAAACTGCGCGAGATCCAGCAGATCCGCTTCCACCTGGAAGGCATGGGCGCGGCCGAAGCCGCGCAGAACATCACGCGCAAGCAGCTGGACAACCTGATCGCCCTGCAGCGGGATTTCATTTCCTGCACGGCCACGGACCCCAAGCGCGCCAGCTACCTGAACCGCAAATTCCACTTCGCCATCCTGGAAGCCAGCAACAAGCCGATCCTGCGCACCACGGTGGAATCGTTCTGGGTCATCACCGGCCCCATCCTGAAGGTGTTCCACGTCAAGACGTCCGGCCTGGACTATTCGGAAAACGAACACCGCCACGAAGCCGTGCTGCAAGCGCTGGAAGCGCGCAATTCCGAAGCCGCGCGCAGCGCCATCCAGGCCGACCTGGTCTGGGGCGGCAAGATCATGATCGACTGGCTGGTCGAACGCGAAAAAGAGCTCGACTACCGCCCTCCCGCGACACGCAAATAGGAAAACCGCATGCTGAAGATTTTTGGCGCTCCCAGCCGCTACATTCAGGGAGCGGGCGCGCTCGACGCGTTGGGCCAGTACGCCGCCTTGTTCGGCCGCCGCGCCGCCCTGGTCATCGACCGCTACGTCCATGGCGTGCTGGGATCCCGAATCGAAGCCTTGTGCGTCGAGCACGGCGTGGCGCTTACACCCCTGATCGTCGAGGGCGACCTGACGCCCGAACTCATCGCGCAATTGCGCGCGCAGGCCTCGCAGGCCGGCATCGACATGGTGATCGCGGTGGGCGGCGGCAAATCGCTGGATGCGGGCAAGGCGGTGGCGAAGTCGGCCCACTGCCACCTGGTCACGGTGCCCACGGTGGCGTCCAACGACGCGCCCACCAGCAAGAACTACGTGCTGTACGACGAACATCACAACCTCCTGGCGGTCGAACACATGCTGTTCAACCCCACGGTGGTGCTGGTGGACACCGCCATCATCGCGACTGCGCCGGCGCACTTCTTCCGAGCGGGCCTGGGCGACGCCATCTCGAAGAAATTCGAAGCCGAGCAATGCCAACGCAACGGCGGCAAGAACATGTACGACGGCGCACCGCTGCTGTCCGCGCAACTGATCGCCGACGGCTGCCTGCGCACCCTGCTGGCCGACGGGGTGGACGCGGTGGCAGCCGCCGGCACCGGCCAGCCCACGCCGGCGTTCGAACGCGTGGTGGAAGCGATGATCCTCATGAGCGGTCTCGGTTTTGAAAGCGGCGGCCTGTCCATCGCCCACGCCCTGACGCGCGGGCTGCCCAAGATCGGCGGCGTGGCGACCGCGCTGCATGGGCTGCAAGTGGCGGTCGGGCTGCTGGTGCAGCTGGACCTGGAGCAGCGCAGCGACGGCATGCTGGCGGACTTGACGCAGTGGTACGCCCAAGTGGGCCTGCCCACCACGCTGCGCGAGCTAGGCGCCGCCGAATCCCCCAGCGACGCGGACCTGACGCTGGCGGCGGAGTTGACCCTGAAGGCCCGCCACGCCGCCAATTTCGATCGCCTGCTGGACGTCGCCACGCTTGCGGGCGCCCTGCGCCGCCACGCTTGAACACGGCCGGCGCAACCGCGCCGGCCGGCTGCCCCTTACCCGATCAGAACTTCACGTTGTCCCGGCCCTTCAGGCCGAGCTTGGCGCGCGCTTCGTCCGGCGTCGCCACTTCCAGGTTCAGCGCTTCGACGACGGTGCGGATGCGCTCGACTTGGGCGCGGTTCGATTCCGCCAATTGGCCCGGCCCGATCCACAGCGAATCTTCCAGGCCGACGCGCACGTTCGACCCCATTGCCGCGCCGATGGTAGCCAGGGGCATCTGGTTGCGGCCCGCGCCCAGGATCGACCATTCATAATCGTTGCCGAACAGCCGGTCAGCCGTGCGCTTCATGTGCATCAGGTCTTCCGGGTGCGGCCCGATGCCGCCCAGGATGCCGAACACCGATTGGATGAACGGCGGCGACTTCACCAGCCCGCGGTCCACGAAATGCGCCAGGTTGTACAGGTGGCTGATGTCGTAGCACTCGAATTCGAAGCGCGTGCCGTTGGCGTTGCCCAGCGTCAGGATGGATTCGATGTCTTGATAGGTATTGCGGAAGATCAGCGAGCGGCTGTTTTCCAGATGCTCGCGTTCCCACTCGTGCTTGAAGTCCTGGAAGCGGTCCAGCATCGGGAACAGGCCGAAGTTCATCGATCCCATGTTCAGCGAGGCCAGCTCGGGCTGGAAAGTCGTGGCCGGGCGCATGCGCTCTTCCACCGTCATGTGCGGACTGCCGCCGGTGGTGATGTTGATGATGGCGTCGGTCTCGTTCTTGATCCGTTCCAGGAACGGCTTGAACAGCGCCGGGTCTTGCGACGGCTTGCCGGTCTGGGGATCGCGCGCGTGCAGGTGCAGCACCGCCGCGCCCGCCTTGGCGGCGCCGATGGCGGCTTCCGCGATCTCGTCGGCCGTGACCGGCAAGTGCGGCGACATGCTGGGCGTATGGATGGCGCCCGTCACGGCGCAGGTGATGACGACTTTCTGTTTGGGCTTAGCCATTAGTTGTCTCCGTTCTCTTGTTTGTGGCGCATCAGGCGCATCAGTTTTTCATCGCGCCAGAAGCGGCGCTTGGCAAGGTCTTCCTGCGGCAGCAGGCCGCGGCGTTCTTCCTCCAGCGCGTCCACCAGCGCGCCGTCCCAGGCCACGCAATCGCCCTGGTCGGCGCCGATGGATTGGTACAGGCCGCCATAGCGCGCGCAGTAATCGGCAATGCCGCCCGGCGCGTTCAGGTCGATCGTTTCGAACGGCCCCATGAACGACCAGCGCAAGCCCAGGCCGTCCTTCACCGTGACGTCGATGTCTTCCGCGCTGGCGATGCCTTCCTTGGCCAGCCGGAACGCCTCGTGCAGCAAGGCGCCCTGCAGGCGGTTCAGGATGAAGCCTTCGATCTCGCGGCGCACCCGCACCGGCTTCTGGCCGATGGCCGTCATGACTTCGTTGGCGGCATCCAGCGCCTGCGGGCGCGTCCAGGGCGCGGGGCACAGCTCCACGACAGGGATCAGGTAAGGCGGATTGACCGGATGCGCGACCAGGCAGCGGTGGCGTCCGGCCAGATGCTCGGTGAACTGGCTGGCGGGGATGCTGGAGGTCGAGCTGCCGATGACCGCATCGGGGTCGGCCGCCTCGTCCAGTTCCGAGAACAGCGCGCGCTTGATCTCGACGTTTTCCGGGGAGTTCTCCTGGATGTAGCAGGCGCCCTTGACCGCGTCGGCCAGGCTGCCGGCCACATGCACGCGTTCGATGATGGCGTCGGCACCCGACAGCAGGCCTTGCGTCTCGAGTTCCCGCAGCTGCTGCAGGATCAGCGAGCGCGCCTCGGCCAGCATGGCCGCGTTGACGTCGTACAAGCGCACGTCCCAACCCTTGCGGGCGAACACGATGGCCCACCCTTGGCCGATCAGCCCGGTTCCGATGATGGCGGCGCAACGCGCCTTGCGGCCGGCGTCCATCAGTAGAGCTTCTGCGTGAAACCGTCCACCACGATGGCCTGCCCCGTGACGCTGCGGGCGGCTTCGCTGGCGTTGAACAACACCATGTTGGCGATGTCGCGCGCCGTGACCATGCGGCCCAGCACAGCCTGGTTCTCGTACTGCGCGGCGATCTCGTCCACCGGACGGCCGAGCGTGCCGGCCTTGGCCTCGATGACGGCGCGGATGCGCGGGCCTTCGACGGCGCCAGGCAGGATGGCGTTGACCCGGATGCCGTGCGGCCCCAATTCGATCGCCAGCGATTTCGTGAACCCGATCACCGCCCACTTGGATGCCGAATAGACCGACCGCCCGGCAAAGCCCAGATGGCCGGCAGCGGAAGACAGATTGATCATCACGCCCGCCTTGGATGCCTTCAACATGCCGATGGCCTGGCGCGCGCACAGGAACTGGCCGGTGATGTTCACGGCCAGCGTACGGTCCCAGTCCGCCTTGGACAGGGTCTCGACGTAGCCGGTCGGACCCGCCACGCCCGCGTTGTTGATCAGGATGTCCAGCCCGCCCAGCTTTTGCTTGACCGCGGTGAAGAGCGCGCCCACGCTGTCCTCGTCGGACACGTCCGCCACGGCCGTATGCACGCCGGGCAATTCGGCCGGCAGCGCGGCAAGGCGCGCTTCATTCACGTCGCACACGAAGACCGAGGCGCCCGCGTGGTGGAACACCTTGGCCATCTCCAGGCCCAGACCATCCGCGCCAGCGGTGATCAGGACCCGTTTTCCGGCGAAATCGACTTCCTCGAACATGCTTCTGTCTCCTGGTTCTTATGGAAAAGCGCGCATTTGATGATATAGGATATATGATTAATCCGGATAGTTTCTTGTACTTTCGGCGTCGCCGGCGACTGCCTGAAAACTACACCCGCCTGACGGAATATTGCGGTTAGTTTCACCGCTCATCGGCCGCTAAGGCTTTATTCATGCGGCTTTAGGGAATTCCCCGATTCGGCTTGCTGTGACCCCAACTAGAATCCAAGTCGGGGTTTTCGTACCTGCCCGGCACATATATCATATATTTAAAAAAGACGGACAACACCAAAAACAGTCCGCATCCCATACCGACAAAGGAGCGTAGACCGTGTTCAAGTTCAATAAGATAATTTTGGCGCTGGGCGTTTGCGGCGTCATGGCAAGCGGCACCGCAGCGGCCGACATGAAAGTGGGCGCCCTCTTCCCGTTCAGCGGCGCGCTTGCGCTCCTGGGGCAAGAGAGCTATCGCGGCCTGGAACTGGCCGTGAACGAGATCAACGCCGCGGGTGGGGTCAACGGCGAGAAGATCGAGATCGTGAAGGCGGACGCCGTGGACCCGACGCAAGCCGTGTCGGAAACCAAGCGCCTGATCTCGTCCAACGTGGTCGGCGTGTTCGGCAGCTATGCGTCAGGCATCTCGTATGCGGCCTCGCCCGTGACGGAGCTGGCCGGCGTGCCGTATTTCGAGCTGGGCGCCACCGCGCACAAGATCACCACGCGCGGCTACAAGTACCTGTTCCGCAGCAACCCCAATACGGCGCTGTACGGCGTGTCGGTCGTCAACGCGCTGCATGACACCATCGCCCCGGGCATGGGGCTGAACCCCAAGGACATCAAGATCGGCATCATCCACGAAGACGGGCCCTATGGCACCGACGTGGCGGCCACCGAGAAGAAGCGCGCCCAGGAACTGGGCTACACGGTGGCCGAAGTGCTGCCCTACTCGGCCAAGACGGTGGACTTGTCGTCCCTGATCCTGCGCCTGAAGGGCGCCAAGGTCGACGTGGTGCTGCAGACGGCCTACCAGAACGACGCCATCCTGTTCTTCAGCCAGGCGCGCGCCGCCGGCTTCAAGCCCAAGGTCGTGATCGGCGCGGGCGGCGGCTATTCGCTGGCCGATACCGCCAAGGCGGTCGGCGCCGACATGAACGGCGTGTTCGACCTGGACTTCCCCCAGTCCTCCATCAATCCGGCGGGCGCACCGGGTCTGGACAAGTTCCTGGAGGCCTACAAGGCCACCTACAAGAGCGATCCGCAATCCGGCCACAGCCTGACCAACTACGTCGGCGCCAAGGCTTTCTTTGAAGCCATCGGCAATGCCAAGTCCACGGACAAGGACAAGATCCGCGCCGCGGTCCTGGCCTACAAGAAGCCCGCCGGCCAGACGGCCAACGGCTGGGCCTTCGAGTTCGGCGAGGACGGCCAGAACAACGCCGCCACGTTCTACGTGATGCAGTGGCAGGACGGCAAGCTCGTCACCATCGCGCCCAGCAACCTCGCACTTGGCAAGCCCGTCTTCAAGAAGTAAGCGCGCGACGCCAGTGATCAGGCGCTCGGGGGCGCCTGACGTTTCCCGGGATCCACGCGCGCCGGCGCGGCCGTCTTCGACGCGGCCGTGCCGGCGCCGCATCCCGCTCTAAGAGGTTGCACCATGGATATTTTCATTCAACTGGTCATCAATGGCCTGTTGCTGGGCGGCGCGTACACCATCATCAGTCTGGGGCTGACATTGATTTTCGGCGTCGTGCGCGTCGTGAACTTCGCGCACGGCGAGTTCCTGATGATCGGCATGTACCTGGTCTATCTGATCGCCGCGCAATTCGGCGTCCATCCGTACATCGGGCTGGTTCCGGTCGCCGTCATCCTGTTCGCACTGGGCGCGCTGACGCAGAAAGGCATCATCCAGCCGCTGCTGAACGCCGACCAGCACATCCAGATCTTCGCCACGGTGGGCGTGTCCACCATCCTGCTCAATCTTGCGCTGGTGATCTTCGGCGCCAACGTCTACCGCGCGCCGGTGGAGCTGGGCACCAACGCCATCGACGTGGGCAATTATTCAATGGTGACGGGCCAGGTGATCACTTTCGTGGTGGGCATCAGCCTGGCGGTGCTGCTGCATCTGTTCATGCACCGCACCTATCTGGGGCGCGCGCTGCGCGCCGTGGCCCAGCACCGCTATGCCGCCACCCTGATGGGCGTGAACGTCAACAACGTCTACGCCATCGCCTTCGGCCTGGGCACGGCATTCGTCGGCATCGCCGCGGGCTTGCTGGCGCCGCAGTATCCGGTGTTCCCGACGGTCGGCACGTACTTCGTGCTGACCGCGTTCGTGATCGTGGTGCTGGGCGGCCTGGGCAGCCTGTACGGCGCCGTCGCCGGCTCCATGATCATCGGCATCGTGGATACGCTGGCCGGCTATTACATCGCCCCCGACCTGAAAGAGGTCGTGTATTTCGGGATCTTCCTCTTGATCCTTGTCCTGCGTCCGAACGGCCTGTTCGGCGTTGGAACAGAGTGATCAGAGCCACAAGGAGCGAGACGTGTTTCCCGACTTTCGAAGCCCAAAAGCCTACGTCAGCCTGATTCTGCTGATTGTCATGTTCATCGTGCCCGCCGTCATGGGCACGCCTTTCTGGACCAACCTGTTCGTCCTGCTGTTCGTCTTTTCATCCCTGTCCGTCGCCTGGAACATCGTGGGCGGCTACGCGGGCCAGCTGTCGCTGGGCCACGCGGTCTTCTACGGCATCGGCGGCTATACGGCCACCTTGCTGACGCAGAACTTCGGCATTTCGCCGTGGTTCGGCATGCTGGCCGGCGCCGTCATCTCGGCCGGGGTCGCCATCCTGATCAGCTACCCCACGCTGCGCCTGCGCGGCCCATTCTTCGCGCTGGCCACCATCGCCATCCTGGAAGTGGTGCGGCTGCTGGTCATCCACGAGGAAAGCTGGACGGGCGGCTCAAGCGGCATCAGCCTGCCGCTGAACATCGGCTGGGCGTGGATCGTGTTCCGAGAAAAGCTCAATTACGTGATCATCGCGTTCGGGCTCTTCCTGTTCGTGACGTGGGTGTCCTGGTATGTGCGCAAATCGCGCATCGGCCACTACCTGATCGCCATCCGCGAACGCGAGGACGCCGCGCTTGCCGTCGGCATCCCCACGGTGCGCGTGAAGATCATCGCGGCAGTGGTGTCGGCCATGCTGACCAGCATCATCGGCACGTTCCACATCACCTACCTGACCTTCGTGGACCCCAGTTCGGCGTTCTCGCTGGAGCTGTCGATCCAGGTGGCCATGTTCGCGCTGATCGGCGGCCTGGGCACCGTGGCCGGCCCGATCGCGGGCACCTTCCTGGTGCTGCCGATCGCGGAACTGGCGCGCGGCTGGCTGTCCAGCGTGGGCAACGGCATGCACGGGCTGATCTACGGCCTGATCCTGGTGGCCGTGGTGCTGACCATTCCGCGCGGCCTGGCCGGCGCGTTCGGCCCCGCGATCGAGCGCGCACTGGCCCGTTTGCCGTATCTGGGCACGCCCCGCAAGAAGCAGAAGCTGGCCGACGAGCTGCGCTTGCACAACGCCACCCGTTCCGAACAGCCGGTGCTGAAGGCCGACAAGCTGTTCAAGAGCTTCGGCGGGTTGCGCGCCACCAACGACGTGTCGCTGACGCTGAATCAGAACGAGATCCTGGGCATGATCGGGCCGAACGGCGCGGGCAAGACCACCGTGTTCAACCTGCTGTCTGGCTTCCTGTCGCCGGACAAGGGCGGCATCTCGATGCTGGACGCGGACGGCAACTGGGTCACCTGCAAGACGCCGGACGAGTACGCGCACAAGGGGCTGGGCCGCACGTTCCAGATCGCCAAGCCGTTCACCGGCCTGACCGTGCTTGAGAACATCATGCTGGGCGCGTTCATCCGCACCTCCAGCCGCGACGAAGCCGAACAGATCGCACTGAAGGTGGCCGAGCAGACGGACCTGGTCAAGTACCTGAACACCGAAGCGCGCAGCCTGACGGTGGGCGGCATGAAGCGGCTGGAGATCGCCCGTGCGCTGGCCATCAAGCCGCGCATCCTGCTGCTGGACGAAGTGATGGCCGGGCTGAATCCGACCGACATCGAGAAGTCCATCCAGATGATCCGGCGCATCCGCGACTCGGGCGTGTCCGTGCTGCTGATCGAACACATGATGCAGGCCACGATGGCCCTGTCCGACCGCATCATCGTGCTGAACGAAGGCGCGGTGCTGGTCAGCGGTTCGCCGAAGGACGTGGTCGAGAACCCGGCCGTCATCGAAGCCTATTTGGGCAAGGAGTATCAGGATGCTTAAGGTGACGAACCTGTCGTCGGGCTATGGCAAGAGCCAGGTGCTCAACGGCCTGAACTTCGAGGTCAATGCGGGCGAGATCGTCACGCTGATCGGCGCCAATGGCGCGGGCAAGACGACCACGCTGAAAACCCTGTGTGGCGTCATCCCCGCCATGCAGGGCAAAGTCGAATTCGAAGGCCACGACCTGACCAACCGCAACCCCTATGACATCGTGGACGCGGGGATCACCATGATCCCCGAAGGCCGCCAGCTGTTTCCGCACTTCACAGTGAAGGACAACCTGCTGATGGGTTCCTACAAGCGCGCGGCGCGCCCCATCGTGCAGCGCAAGCTGGAAGAGGTGCTGCGCATTTTCCCGCGGGTCAAGGAACGCCTGTCACAGTACGCCGGCTCGCTGTCCGGCGGCGAGCAGCAGATGGTGGCGATCGCGCGCGGCATGATGGCCGACCCGAAGCTGCTGGTGTTCGACGAGCCGTCGCTGGGCCTGTCGCCGCTGCTGGTGCAGCAGATGTTCGACATCATCCGCGACGTGACGTCCCACGGCGTGACGGTGCTGCTGGTGGAACAGAACGTGTTCCGCACCCTGCGGCTGGCCGACCGCGGCTACGTGCTGGAGAACGGCGCCATCGTGCGCACCGGCACGGGCGCGGAATTGCTGAGCGATCCCCATGTGAAAAAGGCCTATCTGGGCCATTGATGACCAGGACTCCATTCTTATGACCCTACGCTGCACATTCATCGACCACGGCAAGGGCGGCGCGCCCGACTGCATGCACGTCGCCCAGCGCGACATGGCCGCGCCCACCGGGCGGCAGGTGCTGATCGAGGTGGCCTACGCCGGCGTCAACCGCCCTGACGTGCTGCAACGCTCCGGTTCGTACCCGCCGCCGCCGGGGGCCTCGCCCTATTTGGGGCTGGAAGTGTCCGGCGCCATCATCGCCGTCGGCCCCGAAGTCACCGCCTGGAAGGTCGGCGACGCCGTCTGCGCGCTGACGCCGGGCGGGGGCTACGCCCAATACTGCCTGGCCGACGAACGCCATTGCCTGCCCGTGCCGCGCGGCATGGACCTGCTGTCCGCCGCCGCCATCCCCGAAAACTACTTCACGGTCTGGACCAACGTGTTCGACCGCGCGCGCCTGTCGGCCGGCGAGAAGTTCCTGGTGCATGGCGGTTCCAGCGGCATCGGCCTGACGGCGATCCAGCTGGCCCGCGCTTTCGGCGCCGAGGTCTGGACCACGGTCGGCAACCCCGCCAAAGCGGACGCCTGCCTGAAGGCCGGCGCGCATCACGCCGTGCAATACCGCGACGCGGACTTCGAAGCCGAGGTGCGCCAAGCGACCGGCGGCGCCGGCGTGGACGTGATCCTGGACATGGTGGGCGGCGCCTACATCAACAAGAACATCCGCCTGCTGGCCGTGAATGGCCGGCTGGTGCAGATCGCCTTCCTGGAAGGCAGCAAGGCCGAAATCGACGCGCTGCCCATCATGATCAAGCGGCTGCAATTCACCGGATCGACATTGCGCCCGCGCTCGGACGACGACAAGGGCGACATCGCGCGGTCGCTGGCCAGCAAGGTCGTGCCGCTGATGGAGCAGGGGCAATGCCTGCCGCTGATCCACGAGGTGTTCCCGCTGGCCGAGGCCGCCCAGGCGCATGCCTTGATGGAAAGCAGCAAACACATCGGCAAGATCATGCTGAAGGTGCAGGCATGAGCGGCCGTTTCAAGGGGCAGGTCGCGATCGTGACGGGCGCAGTGGGCGGCATCGGCTCGGCCATCGTCGAGGGCTTCCTGGCCGAAGGCGGCCGGGTCGGCCTGATCGATTTCAATTCGCAGGCGGGCCAGGCGTTCGAGAAGGAGTTGCGCAAGCACGGCCACGACGTGGCCTTCGTCCACGCCGACGTGGCGCACTACGACCAATGCCAGGCGGCCTACGACCGCATCACGTCCGAATTGGGCGCGGCCACCATCCTGGTGAACAACGTCGGCATCTCGCCCAAGACGGACGGGCGCGCGCTGAAGGTCTGGGAGATGCCGCCCGGCGAGTGGGACAACGTGGTGTCGGTGAACCTGAACAGCGTGTTCTACATGACGCATCTGGCCACGCCGCACATGGTGAAGCAGCGCCAGGGGCGCGTGATCAACATGTCGTCGGTGGCGGGCAAGGCCTACTGCGATATCGTGGCGGCGCACTATGCCGCCACCAAGGCCGGCTTGATCGGCCTGACGCGGCATTGGGCGGCCGAACTGGGCGAGTACGACGTGACGGTGAATGCGCTGGCGCCGGGGCGCATCAGCACGCCGTTGCTAAAGAGCGTGCCGAAAGCCGTCAATGACGCCGTGACACAGGTGACCGCGCTACGCCGGCTGGGCACGCCCGAGGAAGTGGCGGATGCCTGCCTGTTCTTCGCGTCCGATCAGGCCAGATTCGTCACCGGCCAGGTCTTGGACGTGGCCGGTGGATGGCTGATGACTTAGCGTCGCCGCCACGCGATGGGTTGCGCGCGTTGGATTCCGGCGTTCTGGCGCAGGAAATCGCGCGCTTCATCCATCCTACACGCCCAGGCGGTACACCACCGTATCCAGCCGGCTGACGCCGGCGCTCTGGAACTTGGGTTCCTTGTCCAGGATATCCCGGCGGTCGATGATCACCGCGGGCATGACGCCCGCGAAGATCGCCTGGACTTCGCCGTCCACCACCGAAAACGGCGGCCCCGCCATCTCTTCCTGCGGGTAGTCCAGCGTGATCAGCAGGCCCTGGCAAGCGGGCGACAACTGCCCGTAGACATGGGAGACATACTGGGCGCGCATGGGCTCGGGCAAGGCGACCAGTGCCGCGCGGTCGTAGACGCCCACGCAATGCGACAGCACTTGCGCGTCCAGCTTGAAGATGTCGCCGCAGATGATCTCGATGTTGCCCGCCACGTAATGCTTGCCGTAGACGGATTCGTGCGTGACGGGCCGAAGCTCGTTCTCTTCAAAGAACTGGTCGACCGCAAGCTGGGAGAGTTCGACTCCCAGCACGGAATGACCCTGCGCTGCCAGCCAGACCATGTCCAGCGACTTTCCGGCAAGCGGAACCAATACCCGTCCACCCTTCGGCACGGCCAGCGTGGGCCAGTACTTCTGCAAGAGCGGGGTAATCCGGGTTTGATGAAAGTGCGTGCGCCCTTCGCGCCAGCGTTCCAACCAGAATTCTGCGTCCATACTTTGTCTGCTCCTCCTGTATTTCGGTTGCAAGCTCATCGCCTCTACCGGGCCGGCCCGGGCCCGGACGCCTTTGCGCACCCAGCGTAACGGGTATCGCCCCCGGCGCGCTAGATTCCGCGCAATCCGGTGACCGGCATTGTAGTGCCGCCGAAATGGGTGACGCCGACGAGCGCGCCCGGTATGCTTTGGTGCAGCATGCCCCTTCCTCAGGAATCGATGCCCGACGCCCAGCACCTCCAGGCCCTGCTCGTCCAATGCGCGGATAAACGCGAATCCGCGCTGGCGGAGATCTATCGCCTGGCGTCCCCGCATCTGTTCGCCCTTGCCAGACGTATGTTGAGAGACCAGGCCGCTGCGGAAGATGTGCTGCAGGAGTGCTTCGTGTCGATCTGGCGCCAGGCCGGGCAATACCAGCCGGGGCAAAGCCAGCCGATGACATGGATGACGCGCATCGTCAGGAACCGGTGCATCGACCGCTTGCGGCGTCCTGCCATCGAAGTGCCGGACCCGGACGATGCGCTGACGCTGGCGATGGCCGACGACGGCCCCGGCCCGCTTGCCCGCCTGGAAGCCAGCCAGGAAGGGCGCCGGCTAGCGGATTGCATGGCCCAGTTGGAAGGGCCGCAGCGCATTGCCATCGCCATGGCGTTTTTCGACGACCTGCCACATCCCGATATCGCGGCCCGCCTGGACACGCCGCTGGGAACGATAAAGAGCTGGATACGCCGTGGCATGCAACGGCTGAAAAGGTGCTTGGAATGAACTACCGCCACCCCGAACTGCAGGATCGCCTGGCCGCCGAGTACGTGCTGGGCGGCCTGCGCGCGGGAGCCCGGCGCCGGTTCGTCCAATTGATGCGTGACGACGCCGGCCTGCGCCGGGCCGTGACCGAATGGGAAGAGCGGCTGCTGCCCCTGGCCATGGCCCTGCCACCCGAAACGCCTCCGGCGCATGTCTGGCAGGCGATTTCGGCCCGGCCAAGCCTGCGGACAGCGTGCGCCACCACGACAGGCCGCGCCAGATC
>NZ_LZZS01000008.1 GCF_014170335.1 Achromobacter sp. UMC46 | reverse complement strand
CGCCAACCCCCCCCCCTGTCCGCCGCCGCCCAGGAACACAGCGATGCCGCCGCGGCACACCTGCGCGCCGCGATCGCGGCCAACGGCGGCTGGCTGCCGTTCGACCACTGGATGGCGGAAGCACTGTATGCGCCCGGCCTGGGCTATTACGCCGCCGGCAACGTCAAGCTGGCCGATGGGGACGACGACGCCAAGACGCCCGCCGGCGACTTCGTCACCGCGCCGCAACTGACGCCGTTGTTCGCCCGCACGATCGCCCGCCAGGCGGCCCAGGTGCTGGCCCAGACGCAGACGCAGGCCGTGCTGGAATTCGGCGCGGGCACGGGCGCGCTGGCCGAAGGCGTGCTGCGCGAGCTGGACACGATGGGGTTGGACCAGACGCGATACCTGATCCTCGAAGTGTCCGCCGACCTGCGCGCCCGCCAGGCGGCGCGGCTGGCGCCGTTCGGCGACCGCGTGCAATGGCTGGACGCGCTGCCCCATGCGTTCGCCGGCTGCGTGCTGGCCAACGAAGTGCTGGACGCGATGCCCGTATCGCTGTTCTCGTGGGATGCCGCCGGCGCCGTGCAGGAACGCGGCGTGGCGCTGGATGCGAATGGCGGCTTCGTCTGGGAAGACCGCCCTGCCCCGCCTGCCCTGGCTTCGGCCGTTGCCGCGCGCATGCCGGCGCTGCCCGGCTACGTGTCGGAAATCAATCTGCAAGGCGAGGCCTGGATCGCCGCAATGGGCAGTTGGCTGGAACGCGGCGCGGCGCTGCTGGTGGACTACGGTTTTCCGCGCAGCGAGTACTACCATCCGCAGCGTGCGGGCGGCACGCTCATGTGCCACTTGCGGCACCACGCGCATGGCGATCCCTTCACGGCCCCGGGCCTGCAGGACATCACCGCGCATGTGGATTTCACCGCCATGGCCGACGCGGCGCTGGACGCCGGACTGCAGGTGCTGGGCTACACGTCGCAGGCCCGCTTCCTGATGAACGCCGGGCTGATGGACTTGCTGGCGCAACTGGACCCGTCGAATGCGCAGCAGTACGCGCAAGCCGTAGCGCCCGTTCAGAAGCTGTTGTCGGAAGCCGAAATGGGCGAACTCTTCAAGGTGCTGGCTGTCGGCAGGGGGATCACTGCGCCGCTGGCCGGGTTCTCGCGCGGCGACAGGCTGGGCAAGCTGTAGCCTCGCGGCTTTGCGGGGCCAGGCAGCCGGTTTCAGCCCGCCCGCAGCCGATCCAGCCGCGCCTGGCGCACGCTGTCCTTGATGCGGGCCGGATCGCCCGCGCAGACCTTGGCAATCGCCCCCGCATCCACACCGCGCACGGCGTCCGCGCGCGCCTGCCACGCCGCCATGTCCACGGGCTGCAGCACTGAAGCCGTCTTCAAGAGATCGAAGAACCGCTCGGGCTTGCGCAGCGCGTCCGCGCGTTCCATCAGCGCCAGCTGCGCGTCCGGACCGCCTGCTTCAGCCGCATCCAGACCCGCCAGCACCTCGGGCAGCAAGCGCGCGTAGTCGTTGCATTCGGTGGGCACGCGCATGCGCCGGCCAAGGGCCTCGCGTTCGGGCGTCAGCCGGCACAGCAAGGCGTAACACCCCGCCAGCGACAACGACAACGCCGCGGCGCGATCCACATCGGCGCCGACTTCGTCCACCCCTTGCAGTTCGGGCATCACCCGAGCCAGCGCGCCGGAATCCTGCAGCACGCCAAGCATGCGCGACGGCTTCTTCGCCATCAACCCGCGCGACAGTTCTTTCCAGACCCGTTCGGCCACCAGCGCGTCGGCCTCGCCGGCCTCGACCATGCGCCGGCACAGCGCCAGCGTTTCGGGCGCCACGGTGAAATCGTCGAAGCGCGCCGCGAACCGGCCCAGCCGCAAGATGCGCACCGGGTCTTCCTGGAACGCTTCGCCCACGTGGCGGAACACGCGTGCGCGCACGTCGGCCTCGCCGCCCAGGGGGTCGACGCGTTGGCCGTCCTGCGTCTGGGCGATTGCGTTGACGGTAAGGTCGCGGCGGCGCAGGTCTTCTTCCAGCGTCACGTCGGCGCCGGTATAGAACGTGAACCCCTTGTAGCCGCGGCCGGACTTGCGTTCGGTGCGCGCCAGCGCGTATTCCTCTTTGGTGCGCGGGTGCAGGAACACCGGAAAATCGCCGCCGACCGGGATGAAACCGCGGCGGACCATGTCTTCCGGCGTGGCGCCGACCACCACCCAGTCGTGGTCGCCCGGCGGCAGGCCAAGCAGCGCATCGCGCACCGCCCCGCCCACGATATAGACCTGCAAGCCGTCGATGGCCGGATCCCGCGTCATGGGACCGATGTGCTCTCGGCGCCCAGCGGCACGATGTTGCCCAACCGTTCCTTCAGCGACTGCGATTGCCCGCTGAACATCGCCGCGTAATAAACGGAGTTGGACATCACGTTCTTCACGTAGGTCCGCGTTTCGTTGAACGGGATGGTCTCGGCGAAGATGGCGCCTTCGACCGGATGCGTGAACGTCGAACGCCAGTTGTGCGGCCGGCGCGGACCCGCGTTATAACCCGCGCTGGCCAGCATCTGCGACCCGTTCAGGTCGCGCAGCACCATGTTCAGGTAGTTGGTGCCCAGCACCGTGTTGGTGTCGAAGTCGTTGACGCTGGACGGGGTGAAATCGGTCATGCCGATCTTGCCCGCGACCCATTTGGCGGTGGCCGGCATCAACTGCATCAGGCCGGACGCGCCCACGTGCGAACGCGCGTCCATGATGAAGCGCGATTCCTGGCGGATCAGGCCGTAGACCCAGGCCGGGTCCAGCGCGATGGCGTTGGCCTTCGCGGTGACGCGGCCTTCGAACGGCGCGATGAAGCGCTGGCTGAAATCGAATTCCTTTTCCGTGCGGTCGGACGTATTGACCACGCGGTCGTAGATGTTTTCGGCGCGGGCCAGTTCCGCGGCGGCGATCAGTTGGCGGTCGCTCATGCCGCGCAACGTGAAGTTCCATTCGGGCACGGCTTCGCCGCGCCAGCCCAGGCGGAACAGCTGCACGGCGCGCTGCAGACCGGGGTTGGCGCGGGCCTCGGCGATTTCGCGGTCGCTGACGGGCGCCGGACGAGGGGGCACGTCGATGCGGCGGCCCAGTTCCTCGGCGGACAACTGGCCGTAGAAATCGAAGCGGTCGGCAATGCCGGCGTACAGGGCGTTGGCCTGGTCCTTGCGGCCGGTGGCGGCCAGGCCGCGCGCTTTCCAGTACACCCACGACGTGTCGTTGCGCTGCGACGCGGGCATCTCGTCGATGGATTCGATGACCCACTTCCAATCGATCTTCGCTTGGCGCAACGCGGCGCGCACCTTCCAGCCGGCGTTGTATTCCGTCATGCGGATGTGGCCGGCTTCGTGGTACCAGTCGTCGGCGCGGCTATCCAGCTTCAAGGCGGCCATCAGCGCGTACTGCCCGCGAACCCAGGCCAGGTTCGGCTTGGACATGGACTTGGCCCATTCGCGGCGCAAGTAGGAATCGGCCACGCTGACGTCCGAACGCGCCAGACGGGCCAGCGCGATAGTCACCAGTTCTTTCTCGTTGCGGCCCACCGGCATGCGGTCCTGCCGCGTCAGCCACTTCATCGGGTCCTTCATCAGGACGTCGTAGGTCTTGATGTCGCGCGCCTCGAACATGTACTGGACGAGCTTGCGCGCATCCGTCGTCTTGTCAGCTTCGATGGCGTCGCGCAGCTGCGGCTCGAGTTGTTCCCAGCCAAGGATGCCGTCGGCCACCAACTGGTCGTACAGCGCCCAGCAGGCGCTGCCGGGCGCGAACACCGCCGTGGCCTGCGCCGCCGTGGCGCGCTGACCGGTCATGTGCTTGGCGTCCAGGACGGCGCATTCGATCTGGGCGTTGCTGTTCTTCACGGGCGCCAGTTTGCGCACGGTTTCGAAATCGCCGCTGCGGGCCGCGGCCAGCAGCCAGTCGCCGCGCAGGCGGTCGGCCAGATAGGCGTCGCCGTTGCTGCTGATGAAACGTTGCAGGTCGGCGGTGGGCCGGCCGGTGGCGGGCGGGGTCCAGAGCTGATAGCGCAGCAGCCAATACTCCGGGTACATGCCCAGGGTGTCGGACTTGGCCTGCGGCACCATCGCACCCAGCACGGACCACTGCTTGCGGTTCATGGCTTCGCGCGCGGCGACCACGGCGGCCAAGGCCGGCGTGTCGGCCGTGGGCGGCAAGCCCGCCAGTACGGCGGGCGGCACCGCGATGATCGGTTGCGCCGCCTGAACGGCGGGCTGCGGCTGCGGATTGACGGCGGCGCTGCGCTGTTGCGCATCGACCGGGGCACAGGCGGCGGTGAACAGGGCCAGCAAAGGCAGCCAGCGGCGCAGGCCGGAGCGGGGGTCCGGCGCGACGGCGCCGCGCGGGGATTTCAAGCCGGTTTTCTGATACCGTCGGACTTGCAGAAGCTGTGTCATGCCGTGTCCCTCATTTGCCGTCATACACCGGCCCTGTACGCCGGCATGCCGACCACCCGCATGCCCGATTCCAGCATGTTCGCCTTCATTGTCCACCCCCATCACAGCCACTGCATGACTACGCAAAATACTCCAGAGGATACCGCAGTCCAGCACCGCACGCGATTGCGGAAACTGCGTGCCGAAATGCCCGAAGACCAGCGCAGCCGGGGCGGTCTGCTGATGCGTGCGCGCCTGTTCACCTGGCTGAACGTGGCGCGCGACGAAGCGGCCCGCGCCGGCCGTCCGGCGCCCGCCACCGTCGCCGCTTTCTGGCCCATGGCGGACGAGCCCGACCTGCGCCCGCTGCTGTCGCAATGGGTGGAGAACGGCGTGGCCGTGGCGCTGCCCGTGGTGCGCGAACGCAACACCCCGCTGGCGTTCCTGCCCTGGACGCCCGACGCCGAACTGCGCGCCGGCCCGTACGGCATCCAGGAACCGGTGGCAGGCGCCGACGTGCTGCCCGACGTCGTCCTGGTGCCGACGCTCGGTTACACGGAGCACGGCGACCGCCTGGGTTACGGCGCCGGTTACTACGACCGCACCTTGGCGGCGTTGCGCGAACGGGGCCACCCCTTCATCACGATCGGCATCGCCTGGAGCTGCGGCGAGCTGGATGCCGACTATGTGCCGGCCGCCCACGACTTCCCGTTGGACGCCGTGCTGACCCAGGACGGCTGGGTGCCGCATGCGCCGCTGGAACAGGGCGGCGCCGGCGGCACGACGCTGCACACGTTCCGGATGAACTGAGGCACCACGGTGGCCCGGCCGCGCGCACCAATATGGTGCATAACGGGCGCGGGCGCATTACGCGGGGCGGGGGATGGCGTTTCGGCGCCCTTGGGAGGATATTGTGCCCAAGGCCGCCGCTTGCCCGAAAAGCTGGCACGGGGGTTGCTTATTCTTTAGGACCGGCCACGCATCGGCCGGGTAATGACCGTGTGCAAGGCCGCCGCCTGCCGGCTGGCCGCAGCACCCAGCATCGGAGGAGCCATGAAGGACAGATCATCCCGTCCAGCCGCTTTTGACGAAATGCGCGACAGCGCCAGCGGCGTCCGCTCCCAATACCAGGCCTTCGAGCGCTGGCACCAAGAGCAATCGGCCGAAGCCATGGCCGTGCGAAGGCTCGAAGCCGACCTGAGTTTCCGCCGCGTCGGCATCACCTTTTCGGTCGCCGGCGACGCCGCCGGCACTGAACGCCTGATTCCTTTCGACCTGATCCCCCGGGTCATCCCCGCCGACGAATGGCGTCACCTGGAGGCCGGCCTGAAACAGCGCGTGCGCGCGCTGAACATGTTCATCCACGACATCTATCACGGCCACGACATCGTGCGCGCCGGCATCGTGCCGGCCGAACAGGTGTTCCTGAACGCCCAGTACCGCCCCGAAATGCAGGACGTGGACGTGGCGGAAGACATCTACTGCCACATCGCCGGCGTGGACATCGTGCGCGCGGGCGCGGGCGAGTTCTACGTGCTGGAAGATAACCTGCGCGTGCCCTCCGGCGTGTCCTACATGCTTGAGAACCGCAAGATGTCGATGCGGCTGATGCCGGACGCGTTCAACCGCATCAAGGTCGAACCGGTGGCGCACTATCCCGACCTGCTGCTGGACAACCTGCGCGAAGTCGCGCCGCACGGCGGCGACGACCCCACCGTGGTGGTGCTGACGCCCGGCATGTACAACTCTGCCTATTTCGAACACGCGTTCCTGGCCCAGCAGATGGGCGTGGAACTGGTGGAAGGGCAAGACCTGTTCGTCGAGCAGAACACCGTCTACATGCGCACCACCCAGGGCCCGCGCAAGGTGGACGTGATTTACCGCCGGCTGGACGACGACTTCCTTGACCCCTTGTCGTTTCGCGCCGACTCGGCGCTGGGCGTGCCCGGGCTGCTGTCGGTGTACCGCGCTGGCCGCGTCACGCTCGCCAACGCCATCGGCACCGGCATCGCCGACGACAAGTCCACCTATCTATACGTGCCGGACATGATCCGGTTCTATCTCAGCGAAGAACCCATTCTGTCGAACGTGCCGACCTGGCGTTGCGGCCGGCCGGACGAGCTGTCCCACGTGCTGGCGAACATGCACGACCTGGTGGTGAAGGAGGTGCACGGCGCGGGCGGCTACGGCATGCTGGTGGGCCCGTCGTCCACGCGCGCCGAGGTCGACGCGTTCAAGGACCGCGTGCGCGCCAACCCCGCCAACTACATCGCGCAGCCGACGCTGGCGCTATCCACCATCCCGACCTATGTGGAATCGGGCGTCGCGCCACGGCATGTGGACCTGCGCCCCTATGTGCTGTGCGGCAAAGACATCCGCACGGTCCCCGGCGGCCTGTGCCGCGTGGCGCTGACCGAAGGTTCGCTGGTGGTCAACAGCAGCCAGGGCGGTGGCACCAAAGACACCTGGGTTCTGGAGGACTGAACATGCTGAGCCGAACCGCCGACAACCTGTTCTGGATGTGCCGCTACACCGAACGCGCCGAAAACACCGCCCGCATGCTGGACGTGAACCTGCAGATGTCGCTGCTGCCGCAAGACACGCAGACGCGCGAAGGCTCGTGGCTGGGCGTCCTGCGCATTTCCGAACTGCAGGGCCTGTACCAGAGCAAGTACGCCGCCATCTCGCCCCATGACGTGTTGCAGTACATGGTGCGCGATCCCGAGAACCCGTCGTCCATCTATTCGTGCATGCGGGCCGCCCGCGAAAACGCGCGCGCGGTACGCGGCAGCCTGACGACCGAAGTCTGGGAGACCTACAACACCACCTGGCTTGAACTGCTGAAGCATCTGCACACGGGCCTGCTGGAACGCAATCCGGGCGAATTCTTCGAATGGGTGAAGTTCCGCTCGCACCTGGCGCGCGGCGTCACCATCGGCACGATGCTGGAGGACGAAGCACTGTACTTCCTGCGCATCGGCATGCATCTGGAACGGGCGGACAACACCGCGCGCATGCTGGACGTGAAATTCCACGAACGCGGCAGCAATGCCGCGCAGAACGGGGCACAGAACGGCTCGCAGAGCGGGTCGCAGGACATGCGCGCCGAACCCACCGGCACCGCCGCGCTGCAAAGCGAGTTCTACCGCTGGTCGGCGCTGCTGAGTTCGGTGTCCGGGCTGGAGATCTACCGCAAGGTGTACCGCGACGTGATCACGCCCGACCGCGTCGCCGAGCTGCTGATCCTGCACGGCGACATGCCACGTTCGCTGCTGGCGTCGATGCGGGCGGTGGCCGACGACCTGGCGCGCGTCTCCAACCAGCGCTCGACCGAGACCGAGCGGCGCGCCGGCATGCTGTGCGCCGAACTGCAATACGGGCGCGTCGAAGACATCCTGGATAGCGGGCTGCACCAGTACCTGGACCACTTCCTGGACCGCATCAACGACCTGGGCAACCGGATCAGCCAGGACTTCCTGGTCCCGCTGTCGGCTTAACTCGGAGACAGCCATGAAACAGTTCATCACCCACGTCACCCACTACCGCTACACCGCGCCGGTCACCTACAGCATCCAGACGCTGCGCCTGACGCCGCGCGACGACGAGCATCAGCGCGTGCTGCGCTGGAACATCGACGCGCCCGGCGGGCTGGAAAAGCAGGTGGACGCCTACGGCAACATCACGCATACGCTGACCCTGAATCATCCGCATACCGACATCGAGCTGCGCGTGGTCGGGCAGGTGCAGGTCGCGCCGCTTGTGCGCGGCGTGCTGGGCGGCGAAGACAGCCGCTTGCCCGTTCACGCCTATTGCGTGCAGACGCCGCTGACGCAGGCCGACGACACGATCATGGCCTTCGTGCGCGAGGTCTTGCCCAACGGCCTGACCACGCCCGACGACATCCTGGCGCTGGCCAACGCCATCAGCGACCGGGTCGCCTACGAACCCGGCACCACCGACGTCACCACCGCGGCGAACCAGGTGCTGGTCATGGGGCATGGCGTCTGCCAGGACCATGCCCACCTGTTCCTGGCCTGCGTGCGCGGCCTGGGCGTGCCGGCCCGCTATGTCAGCGGCTACGTGTACACGACCTCGGAACACTCGGCCAGCCACGCCTGGGCCGACGTCTGGCTGTCCGACATCGGCTGGACCAGCGTCGACATCACCAACCGCCAGTTCGCCTCGGACAGCCATTGCCGGCTGGCCGTGGCGCGCGACTACGATTCGGCCTCGCCGGTGCGCGGCGTGCGCACCGGCGGCGGCGAGGAATCCATGGAGATCAACGTGCAGGTCCAGACTTCCGGGCAGCAGTAACGGCCGAACCCGCGCCGCAATACAATGCGGCGTGGTTTTTCCAAATTTTCGATCATGACCTACTGCGTAGCAGCCCGCCTCGACGCCGGCTTGGTTTTCCTGTCCGACTCCCGCACCAACGCCGGCGTCGACCAGATCAGCGTCTTCCGCAAGATGACCGTCTTCGAGCGCCCCGGCGAGCGCGTCATGGTCCTGATGTCGTCCGGCAACCTGGCGGTGAGCCAGGCCGTGCTGCATGCGCTGACCCGCCAGCACGACGAAGGCGGCGACACGATCTGGAACGCGGCCGACCTGTTCGAGGCCACCCGCTGCGTCGGCGCTGCCGTGCGCGAGGTCTATCAACGCGAAGCCCCCGCCCTGCACGAGCAAGGCGTGGACTTCAACGTCAGCATGATCTTTGGGGGGCAGATCGGCACCGAGCGCTGCCGGCTGTTCCAGATCTATTCGGCGGGCAACTTCATCGAGGCCAGCCAGGAATGCCCGTATTTCCAGATCGGCGAAGCCAAGTACGGCAAGCCCATCCTGGACCGCGTGCTGCGCCCCGATACCTCGCTGGACGAGGCCGCCAAGTGCGCGCTGATCTCGATGGACTCCACGCTGCGCTCGAACATTTCCGTGGGCCTGCCGCTGGACCTGCTGGTCTATGACACGAACGCGCTGCGCGTCACGCACTTCGCCAGCATCGACGAGAACAACGAGTACTTCCGCATGATCCGCGGCACCTGGGGCGAACGCCTGCGCCAGGTCTTCGCCGAGATCCCGGACCCGCTGTGGACCAACCCGGACGCCCCCGGTTCGCTGGTGCCGCCCAGCCGCGTCCACCAGCCGCTGCGCATCGAACCCGTGAACACGCCGCAACCCAGCTACCCCACGCCGCAAGTACTGGCGGAAGACCCGGGCAAGGACCAGGCGAATTAAGGCCGGACAGCCACGGCGCGACATTGTGGATCGTTAGCGGGATACGGACTCTGGATTCAGTCTGATAACGGCGATTCCGCAGGCAGTTTCGACAGTTCTACGGTCTTGCCGCTTGCGCTAATGCCTTGGATTCACCTAAAGTCTTTTCAACGCATATGCCAGTCATGTGCCCACCTTCCGAGGCCCGCGCAAGCAATTGCAGCGGGCTTTCGTGTCTTTGCACAAGAGATCGCCCCCTGGCCATCGGGGAATGGTGACATTTGCGCTCACTACAACGAAAACGGTCTATTCCCACGGCCTACACTGCCTCAAATTGCATGCGTCGGCATGCTGTGCAGAGGATCTCGTCATGCATTATGTCGTGTATCTGGACGAATTCGGGCATATCGGCCCCTTCGTCTCCCGTGACCACGAAAGGCACAGAACCAGCCCTGTCTTTGGCTTTGGCGGGCTAGTTCTACCCGTCGCGGCAGTGCGGGACTTTGCCATCTACTTCTACAAACTGAAGTGCCGCCTGTTGAAGTTCGAACTCGAACAACAGAACGAACCTGCGTACCGATGGGAAAAGAAAGGAGCGCAACTCTATACCGTCAAGAACGTGGAGAAGTATCGAGAGCTACGGACAGCCACGGGAAGATTGCTCAATCGGCTAAAGCAACTCGGCGGCCATGTGATCTATGGTGGCGAGCACAAAGCGGCGGGCGAAGCCGCCCACCAACCGGCAGAGGTCTTCAAGCATCATTTGCTGCAACTGGTGCGCCAGGCAGACCGCTTTTGCGCGGCGCGCCAAGCGACCTTCATGTTGTTGCTTGATGAACAGCAAGCCGGCAGCATCTGGCGCGAAATGAATGTGGAAGCCTGTACCCTTGCGATGTTCTCCACTGAAACCGACCGCTGCAGAACGTTGGTCGAACCCCCGCTCCAAGGCGAAAGCTACCTGTTCCAGACGCTTCAATGCGCCGACTGGATATGCGGCCTGATCGGCAGGCTATGCGCCTATCAAGTGGCATCCCACCAATACGGGGACTGGGAAATATTCCACCGTTATTTCCATGACCGTGTGAAAGCGGCGGCACTGCCATGCAGCAAGCTGGATTCGCGGGATATCCCTGCTATCCCCGCGCATCCATCGCATACCGCGTAAACCCGCCTTTCCCCCCGCCGAAACCCGGCTTGTGAAACGGCAAATTCTCTTCCTTGGCCTGACACGCGACACTGGTGCCGGCCCGCGCTGCGTTCGCGCGACCCGAGAAAACCACAAGGAGCGAGACATGCCCCACATCTTCACGCGCGCGGCGACGCGTGCCGCCTGGCCCCTGCTGGCACTGTCCTGCCTTGCCTGGGGTTCCGCCAGCGCGCAGGGCGCATATCCGAACCATCCCATTTCACTCGTCGTGCCGTTCGCGGCGGGCGGCCCGACGGACGTGGTGGCGCGCAGCCTGGGCGCCTCCATGGCCAAGACGCTGGGCCAGAGCATCATCATCGAAAACCGCACGGGCGCCGGCGGCACGCTGGCGTCCCAGCACGTGGCGCGCGCGGCGCCCGACGGCTATACCTTCCTGATCCACCACAACGGCATGGCCACGGCGCCGGCGTTGTACCGCAAGCTGTCGTTCAATCCGCTGACGGACTTCGCGTATGTCGGGCAGGTGGCGGACGTGCCCATGACGCTGCTGGGCCGCAAGGACCTGCCGGCCGACGGCATGGCCGGCTTCATCAAGTACGCGAAAGAAAACGGCAACAAGGTCAACCTGGCCAATGCCGGGCTGGGCGCCGTGTCGCAACTGTGCGGCATGCTGTTGCAGGAGTCTCTGGGCGTGCAGTTCACGACCGTGCCGTATGCCGGCACGGCACCTGCGATGACGGCGTTGTTGGGTGGCCAGGTCGACGTGCTGTGCGACCAGACCACGCAGACCATCCCGCAGATCAAGGCGGAACGCGTGAAGCTGTACGGCGTCACGACGCTGGACCGCATCAAGGCGCTGCCCGACGCGCCGACGTTGCAGGAAGGCGGATTGAAGGGGTTCGAGGTCAAGGTGTGGCACGGCGTCTACGCACCCAAAGGCACGCCGCCCGAGGCCATCGCGAAGTTCAACGCGGCGCTGCGCGCGGCCCTGAAAGACCCGGCGTTCTCGCAGAAGATGGCCGAACTGGGCGCCGAGATCGTGCCCGAATCCAAGCAGACGCCGGAAGGCCTGCAGACCTGGCTGCAAGCCGAGGTCGACAAGTGGGGCGGCATCATCAGGAAGGTGGGCGTGTACGCGGATTGAATGCGCGGAGGCGCCTTGAGCGCGGATGAAAAAAGGCCGGCATCTCTGCCGGCCTTTCGCATTGCGCGCTGCGCAACGTCATGCAGCGCCGCAATTACAGCGCCAGTTCCTTCCACACCGCCAGCGGGGCTTCCGCGTGGTTCAAGGTGTAGAAATGCAGGCCCGGCGCGCCGTTGTCCAGCAGCGTCTGGCACAGCTCGGTGACGACATCCACGCCGAAGGCGCGGATGGAAGCCTTGTCGTCGCCGAACTCCGCCAGGCGCAAGCGGATCCAGCGCGGCACCTCCGCCCCGCACATCTCCGAAAAACGCAGCAGCTGCGTGTGGTTCGTGATGGGCATGATGCCCGGCACGATCGGCACGCGCACGCCCTTGGCCTGGGCCCGGTCGACGAAGTCGAAATAGGCGTCGGCGTTGAAGAAGTACTGCGTGATGGCCGCGTCGGCACCGGCGTTCACCTTGGCCACGAAATGGTCCAGATCGGCGGACGGGTTGGCCGCTTGCGGATGCATTTCGGGATAGGCCGCCACTTCGATGTGGAACCAGTCGCCGGTTTCCTTGCGGATGAACGACACCAGTTCGTTGGCGTAGCGCAGCTCTCCCGCATCGCCGCCCATGCCCGAAGGCAGATCGCCGCGCAGTGCGACCACGCGCCGCACGCCGTCGTTCTTGTACGCCTGGAGGATGTCCCGCAGGTCCTGGCGGGTAGCGCCCACGCACGACAAGTGGGGCGCCGCGTCGCAACCCAGGTTGCGCAGCGTGCTCACGGCATCCGCCGTGCCGGCGCGCGTGGAACCGCCCGCGCCGAAGGTCACGCTGACGTACTTGGGCTGGATGGCCAGCATCTGCTTGGCCGCGCGGACCAGCCGTTCCTGACCGGCCAGGTCGCGCGGGGGAAAGAATTCCAGACTGAAAGCAGGAGACATCGAATCGGACATTAGGGGATCAGTTTGGTAAGCAAGCCAGAGATGATGCTGTAGAGGATCGCACCGCCCACGGCCCACCAGAACCCGTTGACCTGGAAGCCCTTCAGCACGGAGCCGACGAACCAGAACAACAAGGCGTTGATAACGATAAGGAAGAGGCCGAGCGTGACGATCGTGATGGGAAGCGTCAACAACACCAGCACCGGCTTGACCAGCATGTTCACCAGGCCCAGCACCAGCGCGGCGATCAGCGCCGATCCGAAGCTGGCCACGGTAATGCCGGGCAACAGATAGGCAACGGCCAGCAAGGCCACCGCGTTCAGGATCCAGACGAGAATCATAGCCACCATGTTCGTTCTCCTGTAAGCGCTCCGCGGCCCCTTGATCGCCAGGCGACGCCGGGGAACCCCGCGGTTCGGAAAGTCCGCGCCAACATGGCGCGGCACTTCCCTATTTTGCTACATGCATCAATAGCGGTAGTGGTTCGGCTTGAAGGGGCCTTCCACCGGCACGCTGATGTAGTCGGCCTGTTCCTTGCTCAAGGTGGTCAGTTGCACGCCGAGTTTCTTCAGATGCAGGCGGGCGACCTTTTCGTCCAGGTGCTTGGGCAGCACGTAGACTTCGCCGGACTTGTAGGCCTCGTTGCGCGTGAACAGCTCGATCTGGGCGATCGTCTGGTTGGCGAACGACGACGACATCACGAACGACGGGTGGCCCGTGGCGCAACCCAGGTTCACCAGGCGGCCTTGGGCCAGCAGGATGATGCGCTTGCCGTCCGGGAAGATCACGTGGTCGACCTGCGGCTTGATCTCTTCCCACTGGCAATCGGCCAGGCCGGCGACGTCGATTTCGTTGTCGAAGTGGCCGATGTTGCAAACGATGGCCTGGTCTTTCATGGCGTCCATGTGGGCGCGCGTGATGACCTGGTAGTTGCCGGTGGCGGTGACGAAGATGTCGCCGTGGGCGGCGGCTTGTTCCATCGTCACGACCTTGAAGCCTTCCATGGCGGCTTGCAGGGCGCAGATGGGGTCGATTTCGGTGACCCAGACTTGCGCGCGCAGCGCGACCAGCGCCTGGGCGCAACCCTTGCCCACGTCGCCGTAACCGGCCACCACGGCGATCTTGCCGGCGATCATGACGTCGGTGGCGCGCTTGATGCCGTCCACCAGCGATTCGCGGCAGCCGTACAGGTTGTCGAACTTGGACTTGGTGACCGAGTCGTTGACGTTGATGGCGGCAAAGGCCAGCTCGCCCTTTTGCGACATCTGGTACAGGCGGTGCACACCGGTCGTGGTTTCTTCGGTCACGCCCTTGATCAGCGCCAGACGGGTCGAATACCACTTCGGATCGCGCTTGAGCGTTTCCTTGATGGCGGCAAACAGGATGCGCTCTTCGTCGCTGCCCGGGTTGGCCAGCACCGAGAGGTCCTTCTCGGCCTTGGTGCCCAGGTGCAGCATCAACGTGGCGTCGCCGCCGTCGTCGAGGATCATGTTGGCGTTCTGGCCGTTGGGCCATTCGAAGATCTTGTGGGTGTACTGCCAATACTCTTCCAGCGTTTCGCCCTTGACGGCGAAGACCGGCGTGCCCGACGCGGCGATCGCGGCGGCGGCGTGGTCTTGCGTGGAGAAGATATTGCACGACGCCCAGCGCACTTCGGCGCCCAGGGCCACCAGCGTTTCGATCAGCACGCCGGTCTGGATGGTCATGTGCAGGCTGCCGGCGATGCGGGCGCCCTTCAGCGGCTGCGCGGCGGCGAATTCTTCGCGGATGGCCATCAGGCCGGGCATTTCGGTTTCGGCGATAGCCAATTCGCGACGGCCCCAGCCTGCCAGCGACAGGTCGGCAACCAGGTAGTCGGAGAAAGATTTATCAGTTACAGCGTTCATGGTGTGTGTAGGCTCCACGTGAATATCGAACGGCGCACGATATGGCCGGACAACGCGAATACACCACGACAGTCGAGTGCTCGCCTTTCCCGCCATATGCGACAAAGGTGAGCGCCGTTGCTGTAGCGACGCGCAGGGCGCGGCGCTTGAACAAGGATTCCTGAGCCTGGCGAGCCGGGTTCCGCCTGCCATGGCTGTGTTGAATCACAGTATGACGGGAACCGCAGGGTCGTCGCAACGCTCCTCAGGATTGCGAAGGATTGTACCGGTTTGGCGTGCCGTCCGGAAACCCGTCCCCGAAAATTCCCCGCCATCCTCGCCCGCCGCTCATCTTGTCACCCCTCCGTCGATCATCCGACGCGGGCCAACGACGGCCGCGATGACGCGTCCGCCACTAGCGGCACCAGCGAATCCAGCAGGTCCGTGGCCACCGAGTCCCAGCTGCGGGTCAATGCATGCGCGCGCACCGCGTGGCGGTCCAGCGGCAGCGCGGCGCGGCAGGCGTGAGCCAGGTCGTCGTCCAGGCAGCCGGTGACGCCCTGGGTCACCACGGCAAGCGGCGCCTCGCTGCGGAACGCCGCCACGGGCGTGCCGCAGGCCATCGCCTCCAGCATCACCAGGCCGAACGTGTCGGTCAGGCTGGGGAACACGAAGACGTCGGCCCCGGCGTAGAAGCCCGGCAGCGCATCGTCCTTCTGCATGCCAAGGAACACCGCGCCGGGAAATGCCTTCTTCAGCCGCGCCTCGTCCGGGCCGGCCCCCACCACCACCTTGCTGCCCGCCAACTCGAGCGACAGGAAGGCGTCCAGGTTCTTCTCCCGCGCCACGCGGCCCACGCTCAGGTAGACAGGCCGCGGCAGGTGCGCGAACGCCGCGCTCTCCCCGGGCTGGAATTTGCGCGGGTCGACCCCGCGCGACCAGACCCGCAGGTTCGCCAGGCCGCGCCGCGCCAGGACGTCCCGCACCGTGGGCGTGGGCACCAGCACGCATTGCGAAGGGCGGTGGAACCAGCGCAGATAGCGCCACGGCAAGGCGGCCGGGATGCCCATGCGCGCTTGCAGATAGTCGGGGAACATCGTGTGGAACGACGTGGTGAACTGCCAGCCCCGCGCCAGCGCCATACGGCGCGCGGCCAGGCCCAGCGGGCCTTCGGTGGCGATGTGCAGCGCGTCGGGGATGGTGTCGCCCAGGATGCGCCGCAACTGGCGCCCCGGCTGCAGGCAAAGCCGCAAATCCGGTTCTGACGGGGCCGGGATCGTCCGGCTGCCCTGCGGGTTCACCACGATCAGCTCGTGGCCCCATTCACTCAGGATCTGCTGCATGGTCGTCCAGGTGCGGACGACGCCGTTGACTTGCGGATGCCAGGCATCCGTAACCAGGACGATGCGCATGATAGGGCCGGAAGTGGGCGATACCGCGATTTAGCCCGCCCGATATGACACGCCCAAGACGGCCGGAAGATCCGGCCCGCCGCCCGCGTTCAGTTGTTGCGCCGGGGATACCCTTGCGCCTTGATGCGGATCCAGACTTCGCGCTTTTCCTCTTCCGTCATGAAGACCCAATTGGCGACTTCCATGGCGGTGCGGCCGCAGCCGCGGCAGATATCGTCGAACAGGGTCGAGCACACGGCCACGCAGGGGGAGTCGGTCGCCTTGAAGGCGCGTTGCGCGTCTTCCGGGTCGGGTAATTCGGACAGGTCGGCGAAGTAACGATTCATGGGGCGAAGGTTAACACCAGGAGTGCGTCCCTTTTTTTATAGCCCTATCGCTTGCCCAGGCTTGATCAACCGCCCCGGGCTACCGCCATCCGAAGAACGCGCCGGCCTCTTCCAGCAGCGCGTCGGGGGTCTCTTCGGCCAGGTAATGCGCCCCGGGCAATGATCCTCCCGAGACATTGTCGGCCACCGCGCGCCACAGCCCCAACACGTCGAAATTCTTGCCGACCGCGCCGCGCTCGCCCCATAGCGCACGCACCGGCATACGCAGGCGAACGCCAGCGGCGCGGCTGGCGCGGTCGTGGTCCAGGTCCAGCGTGGCCGAGGCGCGGTAGTCCTCGCAGAGCCCGGTGGCCCAGCCCGGCTGCCGGGCCGCGCGTTCATATTCCGCCATGGCTTCGGCGGAAAAATGCGCCAGGCCGCCGGGCCGGCCGCCCATCACCGAGCGCAGGTAGAACACCGGATCGTGCCCGATCATGGTTTCGGGGCCGGGCGCAGGCTGGATCAGCCAGAACCAGTGGAAATACGCCTGCGCGAAGGCCCGGGTGGTGCCCTCGTACATGTCCAGCGTGGGCGCGATGTCCAGCAGCATCATGCGGGACACGGCGCCGGCATGGTCGAGCGCCAGCCGGTGCGCCACGCGGGCGCCGCGGTCGTGCGCCAGCACCTCGAACCGGTCATGGCCCAGCTCGCGCATCACCGCCACCATGTCCGCCGCCATCTGGCGCTTGGAATGGGCGGCGTGGTCCGGCGTGGGCGCGGGCTTGCCGCTGTCCCCGTAACCACGCAAGTCAGCCGCCACGCACGTGCGGTGCCGCGTCAGCTCGGGCCACACGCGATGCCAGATCGCATGCGTCTGCGGATGGCCGTGCAGCAACAGCAGCGGCGGCCCCGACCCGTCGATGCGCGCGGCGATGTCAATGCCGTCGCCCGGAATGCGGCGCACGGGCAAGTCGAAGAATGCGGTCATGGGTACTGCCTCCTGTCGTTAATCTCGCCCGGCGTCCAGGCGGTCGCGCACCGTGCGCGCCACGTCCTTCATCCAGGGATGGCGTGCCCAGTGGGCGGCTTCGAACCGTTCCACCTCGGGTAGCTGGGCCAGCGACGCGCCCACCATGTCCTGGCCTTGCGCGAACATGCGTCGATGTCTTTCCGGCAAGGTGAAGCCCGCCGTCCAGCCGTCGGCGGCGCGCACCTGCCCCGCCATCACGTCGATGGCCACGCGGTTGCCGCCCGCCACGCCCGTATTGGACACCCGCGCGAGCAAGGCGTCGACCTCGGCCGGCGGCAGGCTGACCAGCAGCAGGCCGTTGTTCACCGCATTGAAGTAGAAGATCTCGCCAAAGCTCGGCGCGATGACGGCGCGGATGCCGAACTGCTGCAAGCCCCACACCGCGTGTTCGCGGCTGGAGCCGCAACCGAAGTTCGGACCAGCCACCAGCACGGACGCGCCCGAATAGGCGTCCTGGTTCAGGACGAAGCCCGGGCGCGGCGCGCCATGCTCGTCAAAGCGCAGGTCGTACAGCAGGCCCCGGTCCAGCCCCGCCTTGTCGATGATGCGCAGAAACTGCTTGGGCATGATCTGGTCGGTGTCCAGATTGGAAAACGGCAGCGGCGCGGCGATGCCTTCGATCAGCGGATTCATTTGGTCTGCTCCCAGTCGCGGGCGTCGACGATGCGGCCGGCCAGCGCGGCGGCGGCCGCCATGGCGGGACTCATCAGGTGCGTGCGCCCTGCCCGCCCCTGACGTCCTTCGAAATTCCGGTTGGTGGTGGACGCGCAGCGCTCGCCGGGGCGCAGCACGTCGTCGTTCATGGCCAGGCACATCGAACAGCCCGGCTGGCGCCATTCGAAGCCGGCGTCGATCAGTTGCGCGGCCAGCCCTTCGGCTTCGGCCTGCGCGCGCACCGCGCCAGAACCCGGCACGACCATCGCGCGCACGCCGGCGGCGACTTTGCGGCCGCGCACCATCGCCGCGACCACGCGCAGGTCTTCAATGCGGCCGTTGGTGCACGAGCCGATGAACACGCGATCGATCGGCACGCCGGCGATCGGCATGCCGGGCGCCAGGCCGATGTAGTCCATGGCCTTTTCCAGCGCCAGCCTGGCCAGCGTGTCGGGCTCCGCCTGCGGATCCGGCACGCGCCCGGTGACCGGCATGGCCTGGTCCGGGCTGGTGCCCCAGGTGACAAACGGCGCGATGTCCGCGGCGTCGAACGCGTGCTCCACGTGGAAGGCGGCGTCGTCGTCGGTGCGCAGCGTGGCCCAGTAGGCGCGCGCGGCGGCAAGCGTCTCGCCGCGCAGTTGCGGCGCATGCGCGGCGACGTACGCATCGGTGGTGGCGTCCGGCGCGATCAACGCGGCGCGCGCGCCGGCCTCTACCGTCATGTTGCACAAGGTCATGCGGGCCTCGGCCGACAACGCGTCGATCTCCGTGCCGCAGAACTCCACCGCGTGGCCGCGCGCGCCTTGGGCACCGATACGGTGCACCACGTAAATGACCAGGTCCTTGGCCGACACGCCGGCGCCCAGCGCGCCGTCGACACGGATCCGCATGTTGCGCGCAACGCGGTAGACCAGCGTCTGCGTGGCCAGGATGTGTTCGACTTCCGACGTGCCGATGCCGAAGCCCAGGGCGCCCAACGCGCCGTAGGTGGTGGTGTGGCTGTCGCCGCACAGCACCACCATGCCGGGCAGGATCATGCCGTGCTCGGGCGCAATCACGTGTTCGATGCCTTGCAGCGGGTCGGTGGTGTCGAACAGCGCGATGCGCTGTTCGTCGCAATTGCGCTTCAGGTTCAGGGCCTGGCGCGACGACGCATCGTCGGGAATCACGCGCAACGCCGACGGCACCGGATGCGTGGGGATGATGTGGTCCACCACCGCCATCTGCTGCCCGGGGCGCAGCACGCCGCGGCCGCGCGCGGCCAGCCCGCTGAAGGCTTGCGGGCTGGTGTATTCGTTCATGATGTGCAGGTCGACGTACAGCAGGATGTGCTCGTCGTCGATGCGGGCCACTTCATGGCTGGCCACCAGTTTGTCGTACAGCGTCGTGCCGGGCATGTCTTTCGTCCTTGATTGCGACGCCCGCGGCGAACCACGGGCGTCTTGCGTCTAGTTGGCCTGGATGCCGGCGTCCTTCACGATGTCCGCCCAGCGCGTCATCTCGGCGGCCACCATGTCGTCCGTCTTGGCCGGCGTGGAGATCAGGGGATCGAACCCTTCCTTCTGCATGCGTTCTTTAAGCGCCTGCGACTGCAGCGCTTCGGCCAGCTTGGCGTTCAGCGTATCGATCACCGGTTGCGGCGTGCCGGCCGGCGCGCTGACCACGAACCAGGTATTGAATTCGTAGCCGGGCAGGCCGGATTCCGCGATGGTGGGCACATCAGGCAGCAGCGGCGAACGCGTGGTGCCGGTCACGCCCAGCGCCCGGAGTTTCTTGCCATCGACTTGCGGCTTGGCCGCGGACAGCACCGGGAAGCTCATCTGCACCTGCCCGCTGATGGTGTCCACCATGGCCGGGCCGCCGCCCTTGTAGGGCACATGCAGGATCTGCGTTTTCGACACGGACTTGAACAGTTCCGCGGCCATGTGGAACGTGCTGCCCGTGCCGGCGGAACCGAAGCTCAGGTCATTGGCGGGCCGCGCGCGCACATAGGCCAGCAGCTCGCTCACGCTGGCGACCGGCAAGGTGTTGGTCACCGTCAGGACGTGCTGCGAGGTGCCCACCGTGCCCACGGACCGCAGGTCTTTGCGGGTGTCGAACGGCATGTCTTTGAACAGCGCCGGGTTGATGGCCAGCGACATGGTGTTGATCGCCAGCGTATAGCCGTTGGGCTGGGCGCGGGCCACGGCCGACATGCCGATGTTGCCCGACGCGCCGGCCCGGTTCTCCACGATCACGCTTTGGCCCAGGGCGCGGCCCCAGGCGTCTGAAATCAGCCGCGCGGCGATGTCCACGCTGCCGCCGGGCGCGAACGGCACGACAAGCGTCACGGCGCGTTCGGGAAACGCGTCGGCGGCCACGGCCGGAAAGGTCCAACAGGATGCGGCGGCAAGGGCCGCGCAGACGGCGCCGGCCACGGGTTTGATCTTCATTCCTGGTCTCCTCGGTTGGCCGCGTGGGTGCGGCTCTATATCGGTAAGGCCAGTGTATAAGCCGGTTTAATTCTTATAATTGCTGATCAGACTAATTCTTTATTAAATTAGATTTATAAATAGCGCTTGCGAGACCCGCCCATGGACGCCCTTTCCGATCTCGCCTTCTTCTCGCTGGTGGTCAAGCATGGCAACCTGTCCGCCACCGCCCGCGAACTGGGCCTGACGCCGCCCGCCATCAGCGCGCGGCTGGCCCGGCTGGAACAGCGGCTGGGCGTGCGGCTGCTGAACCGCACCACGCGGCGGGTCAGCGTCACGCAAGAGGGCGAGCTGTATCTGGCGGAAGGCGGCCGCATCCTGGCCGACCTGGAGGCGCTGGAACGGTCGGTCTCAAGCGCCCGCGCCCAGCCCCAAGGGCTGCTGCGGCTGAACGCCACGTTCGGTTTCGGCCGCGCCCACATCGTGCCGGCCGTGTCGGACTTCGCGCGCCAGTATCCGGATGTCGAAGTGCTGATGCGGCTGACGGACCGGCCGCTGAACCTGATCGAAGAAGGCTTCGACGTGGCCGTGCGTTTCGGCGACCTGCCCGACGCACGCCTGACCGCACGCAAGATCGCGTCCAACCGGCGGCTGCTGTGCGCGTCGCCGCGTTACCTGGACACCTACGGCGAGCCGCGCACGCCGGGCGACTTGCAGCGCCACCGCTGCATCGTGATGCGCGAGAACGACGTGGCCTACGGCACTTGGCGGCTGGAGTCCGGCCAGCGCGCCGAGACGGTGAAGGTGCGCGGCCCGGTCAGTTCGAATGACGGCCAAAGCGCGCTGGAATGGGCGCTGGACGGCCACGGCATCGTGATGCGGTCCGAGTGGGAGACCGCCGACCACCTGCGCGCCGGCCGGCTGCGCGAAGTGTTGTGGGATTGGCGCACGCCGTCCGCCGACATCCATGCGCTATATCCCGAACGCCTGAACCTGCCGGCCAAGACCGTCGCGTTCGTGGAGTTCCTGTCGCAACGCTTCGCCCGGCACCTGCGGCCGCCAGGCGGGCACGGTGCGGTGTGGTGAAGGCGCCGCCTTAGATTTCGTCGATCGAGGTGCTGGCCGCCGTTCCCGCCGGCGCGTCCCCGGCGCCGATCGCGTAGCGGTCGCGCGTGGTGACGTAGAAGCTTGCGCCGAAGCGCCCCACCGGAAAGTAGTCCTGCAAGCGCACGCGCCAGGTCTCCGTGTCGATCAGGCCATCGCGCGCGTGCAGCCAGCGCACCTGGCCGATGAAGATCTGCCGGCTGGCGGTTTCCATCGTTTCGTACAGCGTGCATTCAAAGGCCACGGGCGCCTGCACGATGCGGGGCGGCTTGACGTGATGGCTGGGCGCGGCGTCCAGGCCGGCGTGGGCCAGTTCGCTGACGTCCGCCGGCAGGCGGTCGCCGCAGCGGTGCATCTTTTCCGCCATCGCCTCGTCGGTCAGGTGCACCACGAATTCCTTGTCGCGGGCGATGTTGCGGGCCGTGTCCTTCAAGCCGCCGTCTTCCAGGCGGTTGATGCTGACCATGACGATGGGCGGGTCTTCGCCCAGCATGTTGAACATGCTGAACGGCGCCGCGTTGACCACGCCGGTCTCGGACAAGGTGGTGATCAGCGCGATCGGCCGGGGCACGATCAGGCTGGCCATCAGCTTGTAGCGCTGGTATTCGGTGATTGCGTCGAAATCGATTTCCATGTCAGGCCAGTCCCAGCATCTGGGCAAGGGTTTGCGCGGGCTGCGGGCGCTCCAGGCTGATGCGCCGCTCCAGGTCCGCAAGGTGGTTGTCGTTGATCTTCACGGCCTCGGCCACGTCGCCGCGTTCCATCAGGTCCACGATCAGCACGTGCTCGCCGTGTTCGCAGGCGGCGTTGCCGGGAGGCTCGTACAGCGCCACGATGAGCGAGCACCGCGACACCAGTTCGGCCAGGTAGCCGTGCAGGATGGCGTTGCCGGACAGTTCGCCCAGCCGCACGTGGAAAGCGCTGGCCTGGCGCGCCCACGCGGGCTGTCCGGCGCGGTGCAGCAAGGCATGTTCGTCGCGCAGCTGTTTGCGCAGCGACGCGTAGTCGGCCTTGGTGGCCCGGGCCACGGCCAAGGGCAGCAGCGCCGCTTCCAGCGCGCGGCGCGCCTGGAAGATCTGCCGCGTGTCTTCGGGCGTGGGCTCGGCCACCACCGCGCCGCGGTTATGGTGCAGGTCCACCACGTGCTCGTGCGCCAGCCGCTGCAAGGCTTTGCGCGCCACCGAGCGCGACACGCCGAACAGTTCGCAGATCGCGGCCTCGGGCAGTTTCGTGCCGGGCGTCAGCCGCTGGCTCATCACGCTTTCGTACACCGCTTCGCAGATGCGGCGTTCCATGTCGCTGTCCGGCGTCGCGTCGGCGTGGCCGGCCGCATCCGGGGCGGCGGCCGGCTTGGCGGCGTTCAAGACCGCGGGCTTGGCGCGGGGGTTGGCGGGGCGACGGGTAGGCATGCGGGGCTCGGATGGGCGGACGGAGGGATCGGAAAGTCGGAGGGTCAGCGCACGGCGGCCACGGCGGACGCGGCGGACGGCAGGCTGTCCACATGGCGGCAGATCTCGCCCGGCGTGGTGAACCAGATCTCGCCCCGGTCGCGCGCCGCGGCCAGCGGCGCCAGCGCCCGGCGCAGGTGCCGCAACCGATACGGCTGCCCAACGATATACGGATGCAGCGCGATGCCCATCACCAGCGGCTGGCGGGCGGCCTGCGCACGCATTTCCTCGAACTGGTCAAGAATCATATCGGCAAAGTCGCGCGCGTCCATCTTGCGGCCCATGATCATCGGGATGTCATTGAGCTCCTGCGGATACGGAATTGCCCAGAGGTCGCCCGCTCGGGTGCGCATGCGCATGGGCTGATCGTCGTGGCACCAGTTCAGCGTGTAGCGGTAGCCGGCCTCGGCCAGCAGGTCGGGCGTGGCCCGGCTTTCCGAAATCCACGGCGACAGCCAGCCCGCCGGCGCCTGGCCGGCGTGCTGCCGGATGCGGTCGCGGCAATGCGCCAGCAGCGCGCTTTCTTGGTCCTCGGCCAGGCCGCCCTGGCGGTGCGCATTGCTGTAGCCGTGCCCGATCAGTTCATCGCCGCGGGCCAGGAACGCGTCGACCAGTTCCGGGCAATGCTCGTACAGCGCGGTGTTGAGCAGCACGCCGGCGGGCAGGCGCAGTTCGTCGAACAGCTCCAGGCAACGCCACGCGCCCACCCGGTTGCCGTATTCGCGCCACGCGTAGTTCAGCACGTCGGGATGCGGCGAGGCCGGCCCCAGTTCGGCCCCCAGCCCTTCGCCGAACGCGAAATGCTCGATGTTGAAGCCCAGGTACACGGCCAGGCGCGCGCCGTTCGGCCAGGCGTAATCACCCCGGCCGGTGATCGGCTGATAGGCGAAACGGCCATGGCAGGCCAGCGGCGCGGGCGTCCAGTCAGACGCGTCGCCACGCCCCGGATTAGTGCTTGAAAGCAAGGTTGGATTCATTTTGGTGCAAATCCCGATGCATGATTGTTAACAAAATTCCTGAATCTTTGTAGACAAAACTGAAATCCGACGCGGACAAACCACGCCTGAAGTCGCCGCACTCCCCCTCGTAGCGCGGTGATCGCTGCCCCCGGCGGCCGGTTGGGCCCCGATGGCATGGATCTTGCATGGGGAAACCAGGCAGCCCTTAACCCCATGCAAGATCCGTTCCACTTTTCCAGGAGTGCCCGATGGTCCCGACCCGCCGTTCCTTTCTGCTTCGCGCCACCGCCGCCGCCCTCTTCGCGGCCGGCCTCTCCGCGCAACCGGCGCTTGCCGCCGACCCCATCAAGATCGGCCTGATCACGGCGCTGTCCGGCGAGTCGGCGCGCGCGGGCGAAGCGCTGACGCGCGGCATGACGATCGCCATCGACGAGATCAATGCGAAAGGCGGCCTGCTGGGCGGGCGCCAGATCGTGCTGGTGCGGCGCGACGACGAAGGCAATCCCGCCAAGGGCATGGCCGCCGCGCGCGAACTGATCTTCAAGGAAAAGGTCGCCGTGCTGTTCGGCGGCCTGGACACGCCGGTCTCGATGGCGATCGTGCCCATCGTGAACCAGGAGAAGGTGCCGTTCATGGGACCGTGGGCGGCCGGCACCGCCATCACCCAGAACAAGGGCAACCCGAACTTCGTGTTCCGCGTGTCGGCGATGGACGAGATCGTGGACAGCGCCATGGTCCAGTACGCGCAGAAGACGTTCCAGAGCGCCAAGCCGGGCATGATCCTGGTGAACAACCCGTGGGGCGAATCCAACGAGAAAGGCCTGAACGCCGCGCTGGCCGCGGCCAAGGTCACGCCCGCCGGCGTCGAGAAATTCCAGCCCAACGATCTGGATGTGGTGCCTCAACTGAGCCGTCTGAAGGCCGAGGGCGCGGACACGCTGTTCCTGGTCGGCAACGTCGGCCCGTCGGCGCAGGTGGTGAAGTCGCTGGACCGCATGGGCTGGAAGGTGCCGATCGTGTCGCACTGGGGCCCCGCCGGCGGCCGCTTCACCGAGCTGGCCGGCCCCAACGCCAAGAACGTGCACTTCGTGCAGACCTACAGCTTCTTCGGCAAGCAAGGCCCGGTGGGCGACAAGGTAATGCAGGCGCTGAAGGCCAAGTATTCCGACATCAAGGGCCCGCAGGACATCACGCCCGCCGTGGGCGTGGCCAACGCCTACGACGGCATGCAGCTGGCCGCGCTGGCCATCGCCCAGGCCGGTTCGACCGAGGGCGACGCGGTGCGCCAGGGCTTCTACAAGATCGGCAAGTACGACGGCCTGATCAAGACCTATGACCAGCCCTTCACGCCCGCTTCGCACGACGCGCTGCGCGAAGACGACTACGTGTGGACGCAGTTCATCGACAACCGCATCCTGCCCGTCAAGGGCGCACAGTAAACGGCTGTTCCACACGGAGACGCGCATGTTGTTGATGTCCGCCATTGTCAGCGGCCTGGGTCTGGGAAGCATGTACGGACTGATGGCCCTGGGCTTTTACCTGACCTACGCCGTGTCGGGCACGGTGAACTTCGCCCAGGGCAGTTCCATGATGCTGGGCGCCGTGCTGACCTATACCTTCGCGCAGACGCTGGGCTGGCCGCTGGCGCCCGCTTTGCTGGCGGCGTTGGCGCTGTGCGCGCTGTACGGCCTGGTCGTCGAGCGGCTGGCCGTGCGGCCGTTCGCCAGCCGGGGCTCCAACGCCTGGCTGATGTCCACGGTGGCGCTCGGCATCGTGCTGGACAACGTCGTGATGTTCACCTTCGGCAAAGAGCCGCGCAGCCTGCCTTCGCCGTTGGCGCAGGCGCCGCTTGAAATCGGCGGGCTGGGCCTGGGCGTCTATCCCCTGCAGCTGCTGATCCCGATGGTCGGGCTGGTGCTGGCGGCGGCGCTGCATGCCCTGTCACGCCGCACACGCTGGGGCGTGGCGCTGCTGGCGGTCGTGCAGAACCCCGGCGCAGCGCGGTTGATGGGCATTCCCGTGCGCCGCGCCATCATGGCGGCGTTCGCCGTGTCCACGCTGTTCGCCGGCGTGGCGGGCGCACTCGTCGCGCCGCTGTTCAACGTGCAGGCCGACATGGGCACGCTGTTCGGCCTGAAGGCGTTTGTCGTCGCGATCCTGGGCGGCATCACAAGCGCCTGGGGCGTGATGATCGCCGGCCTGCTGTTCGGCGTGGTCGAAGCGCTGATCACCGTGGGTCTCGGCTCCGGGTACACCCAGATCATCAGCTTCACGCTGGTGATCGTCATGTTGGCCGTGCGTCCCAATGGACTGTTCGGACGCGCCGATGTCAGGAAGGTCTGATGAATAAGCGACTTGCATCACGCTGGCTGCCGCTGGCGATCTACGCCCTGCTGGCTGCGGCGGGCCTGGCTTTGGCTGCCACCGTCAACGGCTATTACGTGTTCGTGCTGGGCAACGTGGCGCTGCTGGCGCTGGCCGGCATCGGGCTGAACGTGCTGCTGGGGTTGACCGGGCAGATGTCGTTCGGCCACGCGGGCTTCTACGCCATCGGCGCGTACACCGTGGCGATCCTGACCGGCCAGGCCGGCTGGAGCTTCTGGCTGGCGTGGCCGGCGGCAGCGCTTGTCGCCGCCGCGTTCGGCCTGCTGTTGGCGCTGCCTGCGTTGCGCGTGAAAGGCCCTTACCTGGCGATGATCACCATCGCCTTCGGCTTCATCGTGGAGCATGCGCTGATCGAAGGCGGCGACCTCACCGGCGGCCAGAACGGCCTGATGGGGATCGTCCAGCCCTCGCTGGCCGGCATCGGCGGCGACCGGGGGGTGGCCATGCTGGCCATCGTGGCGGCGTTCGTGGCGCTTGCGGCCTATGCGCTGCTTGCGCGCGGCACGTGGGGCGCCGCGATGCGCGCCGTCAAAGACAGCGAAACGGCCAGCGAATCCATCGGCATCAACCCGCTGGCGGTCAAGGCCGTGGCGTTCATGGTGTCGGCAGCGGTGGTGGGCCTGGCGGGCGGGCTCTACGCGCCGCAGGCCGGCATGATCACGCCGCACAACTTCAACTTCATGCAGTCGATCCTGTTCGTGCTGGCGGTGACACTCGGCGGCGCGGGATCGCTGGCCGGCCCCTTGCTGGGCGCGGTCGTCGTCGGGCTGCTGCCGGAACTGCTGTCCAGCCTGGAGGAATACCGCCTGCTGTTCTTCGGCGCCTTCCTGCTGGTGGTGCTGTGGGCCGCGCCGGATGGTGTTGCCGGGCTGCTGTCGCGGTGGCGCCGCAGCGCGGCCAACCACGGGCTGACGCCGCGCCAGGGCGGCGCGATGCCCGCCGGCGGCCGCCCCCGGCGCGTGTTGCGCGCCGACGCGCTGACGATGACGTTCGGCGGCGTGCGCGCCGTGCAATCGGTGTCCTTCACCGTGCCGCCGGCAGCCGTGACGGCGCTGATCGGGCCCAACGGCGCAGGCAAGTCCACCGTCATCAACATGCTGAGCGGCTACTACCAGCCCACCAGCGGCGCGGTGGCGCTGGGCGATGCACCGCTGGCCGCAATGTCCGCCTACCGCGTGGCGCGCAGCGGCATCGGCCGCACCTACCAGACCTCGCAACTGTTCGACACGCTTAGCGTGGAAGACAACGTGGCGCTGGGCATGGTGCGCGGCCGCTTGGGCGGACTGCTGGCGTCGCGCCGCTACCTGGCCCCGGACGTGCGCGAACGGGCACGCGCCCTGCTGGCGTTCTGCGGCTACGAGGGCGCGCTGGACGTGCCCGCCGCCGACCTGCCGCACGTGGACCGGCGCCTGGTGGAGATCGCCCGCGCGCTGGCCACCGATGCCGACATCCTGCTGATGGACGAGCCGGCGGCAGGCCTGTCCCGCGAAGACAAGACGCGGCTGGCCGTGCTGCTGCGGCGCATCGCCGAGGCCGGCGCGGGCGTGCTGCTGGTCGAGCACGACATGGCGCTGGTGATGGGGGTGTCCGATCACATCGTGGCTATCGACGCCGGGCGCGAACTGGCGCAAGGCGCTCCCGCCGACATCCAGCAATCGCCCGCAGTGCGCCAGGCCTACCTGGGCGATGACGCCGCCCGGCGCGCCCCGGCGGCGCGGCTCAGGCCCGCAGGCGCCCCCATCGCGCAGGAAGTGCTGGGCGTGGGCAACCTGGTCACCGGGTACGGCGCCAACCCCGTGCTGCACGGTATCGACCTGCAAGTGCGGCAAGGCGAAATGGTGGCCCTGCTGGGCGCCAACGGCGCGGGCAAGTCGACCCTGATGCGCACGCTGGCCGGCCTGCACCGGCCCGCGCAAGGCGGCATGCATCTCCAAGGGCAAGAGTTGAACGGCCTGGCCGCCGACAGCATCGTGGCGCGCGGCCTGGTGCTGGTGCCCGAAGGCCGCCAGGTCTTCCCGGGCCTGAGCGTGCTGGACAACATCCGCCTGGGCGCCTTCCTGCATCCGCAAGACCGCGAGGCGCGCGTCGAGGAAATGCTGACGCGGTTCCCGCGCCTGCGCGAACGCCTGCATCAACGCGCCGGCCTCTTGTCCGGCGGCGAACAGCAGATGCTGGCCATTGCCCGCGGCCTGATGTCCAAGCCCGTGATCCTGCTGCTGGACGAACCGTCGCTGGGCCTGGCGCCCAAGATCATCGACGAATTGTTCGACGCGCTGGACCGGCTGCGCGCGGAGTCCATGACGATCCTGCTGGTGGACCAGATGGCGGCGCTGGCGCTGTCGCTGGCCGACCGCGCCTATGTGCTGGAATCCGGCCGCGTGGCCGCGCAAGGCACGGCGGCGGAAATCGCGCAGGACGGCGCGCTGGCCCGCGCGTACCTGGGCGCCTAGGCGCCCCGCGCACAAGCCAAGGGCGCCTTGGGGCCGCAAACGACGCTACGGGGCGTCCGGCCCCAGCCGCGCGCCGGCGCGCACGATGCCGCAGCGCTTGTGTGCGCGCATCACCACGCCGACTTCACTGTTCAGCACGCCGTCCAGTTCGCCCAGCCGCCGCGTGACCACGTCCCACAGATGCAGGCTGTCGCGGCACAGCACGTGCCAGAACAGCTGCGACGCGCCGCTGGTGCCGAACAGGCATCGGGTGTTGGGGTCCAGCGCCAGGTGCGCGGCCAGCGCATCCACCGCCTGCGGGCGCACCTGCACCGAGATCACCGCTTCCACCGGAAAGCCGACCAGCGCCGGCTCCACTTCCACGCGGAAGCTCAGCGCGCGCCGTTCGACCAGATGCTGCAGCAGGCGCTGCGCCGTGGGTTCGCTGATGCCGGCCTGCTCAGCCAGTTCGGCCAGGCTTGCCCGCCCGTCGCGCATCAGATGGGCGACCATGCGCTGTTCCGGTTCCGTCAGGGCCGCCGGCGGCTGCACGCAAGGCGTTTCGCCAGCGTCATCGGGCTGCGCCTGGATGCGCCATTGCCCCGCGCGGCGGAACGGGCGCAGCACCAGCCGCGCCTCCACATGCTCCACGCCATCAATCGACGGCAGCACGCGCGTGACCACATCCGGCATGTCGGCCGCGTCCGCCAAGGTCAGTTCGGCCATCAGGTCCGCAGTGCCGGCCAGGGTGACCACCAGTTGGCTGATGTCCAGCCGCGCCAGTTGATCGGCCACGTCCGGCACCCGGCCCGAGCGGCAGCGCACCCAGGCATGCAGCACGACGCCCTGGCCCATGGCCAGCGGGTCGGGCTCGGCGATGACCCGCAGCGCGTCGGCCTCCATCAGCCGGCGCAAACGCCGCGCCACGGTCCGCTCGGCGATGCCGGTGGCCGCGCCCAGTTCTCGCCAGGACGCGCGGGGGTCTGACTGCAAGGCAATCAGGCAGGCCAGGTCGGTGTCATCCAGCGCTGGCATTAGGGGCTTACCCTTACTTGACGTGACCATATTCATTAATCTAACGTTCGCGCATTGATAAAAACACAAAATTAAACAGTCTTTTTGACTAAAAATAAATTCTTATGTTGAGGACGTCATGAGCAGCCCATCCGCGACCTTGCGCAGCAAGCAAGGAGCAAGCGCCGCGCCAGCCAGCGCTGCGCCCATATCCCGTGCCCGCACCATCCTGGCCGGTAGTGTAGGCAATGCGGTCGAATGGTTCGATTGGACCATCTACGCCTCGTTCGCCATCTTCTTCTCCAGCCAGTTCTTTCCCCCCGGCAATGAAACCACCGCGCTGCTGGCCACCTTCGGCATCTTCGCCGTGGGCTTCTTCATGCGTCCGGTGGGCGGCTGGGTGCTGGGCATCTTCTCCGACCGCTACGGCCGCAAAGCCGCGCTGGGCCTGACGATCCTGATGATGGCGGGCGGCTCGCTCATCATCGCCATCACCCCCACCTACGCCGCGATCGGCATTGCCGCCCCGCTGCTGCTGACCGGCGCACGCCTCTTGCAAGGCCTGTCGCTGGGCGGAGAGTATGCCTCGGCCACAACCTTTCTGGCGGAAATGGCTCCGCCGGAAAAGCGCGGCTTCTATTCCAGCTTCGTGTTCTTCAGCGCCGCCGTCGGCATCCTGGCCGCCTCCGCCGTGGGCTGGATCCTGACCTCGACGCTGACCAAGGCCGACATGGCTTCCTGGGGCTGGCGCATCCCCTTCCTGCTGGGCGCGCTGGGCGGCCTGGCCGGCATGTGGATCCGCCGCGCCATCCCGGAAACCGAAGCCTTCTCGCACGCCAAGAAAGCCGGCGTCGAAAAGCAGCCGCTGCGCACCTTGCTGCGCGATCACCCGCGCGAAGTGCTGCGCATCGTCGGCTTCTCGGTCCTGACCACGTTCGCGTTCTACATCTTCGTGGCCTACGTCCCCACCTACGCGATCCGCCAGGTGGGCGCCGACCCCAAGACCGCCTTCGCCGCCAACACCGTCGCGCTGATCGTGTTCATGCTGGTGCAGCCGCTGTTCGGCATCCTGTCCGACCGCATCGGCCGCAAGCCGCAACTGATCTTCTTCGCCACCGGCTACCTGGTGTTCTTCTACCCCGTGATGACGACCCTTGGACCCTCTTTCGGTTCGATCCTGGCGGTGGAGTTGTTCGGCCTGGTGCTGTATGCCATGTACACGGCCATCGCGCCGGCCATCATGTCGGAACAGTTCCCCACCAGCGTGCGCGCCGTCGGCATCGGCACGCCGTACAACCTGGTCGTCGCGCTGCTGGGCGGCACCACGCCCTACCTGCTGACCTGGCTGCAAAGCAAGGGCATGGAGCGCTGGTTCTTCTACTACGTGCTGGCGGGCGCCGTGATCACGCTGATCACTTTCATCCGCATGCCCGAAACCAAGGGCCAGACGCTGAAGTAGCGCCCAGGCACCCCGTGCAGACGCGATCCGGCCCCGCAAGGGCCGGATCGCATTTTTTCCATGAGAACCATGCCAGATCAAGCCCACACCGACCTGCATTTCCGCGACGCCCGTGAACTTGCCCGCGCCATCCGCCAACGCGAACTGAGCTCGCGCCAGGTCACCACGCACTTCCTGGACCGCATCGAGCGCGCGCCGCTGCTGGCGGCCTACAGCGACGTTACGGCCGAACGCGCCTTGGCGCAGGCCGATGCGGCGGATCGCCTGCTGGACGCCGGCATCCTGACGGGCCCGCTGCACGGCGTGCCGGTCGCGGTAAAGGACAGCATCCAGTGGCAGGGCACGGTGACCACCGGTGGCTCGCAGACGCGGCACGGCGTCATCAGCGGCGAAACGTCGGCGGCCGTGCGCGCGCTGGCCGCGCAAGGCATGGTGATCCTGGGCAAGACCCGCATGACCGAATACGCGTTCGGGCTGTCGGGCCAGAACCCGACCCAAGGCACGGCGCGCAATCCGTGGGATGCCCGCGTCGCGCGAGCGCCGGGCGGCTCGTCCAGCGGTTCCGGCGTGGCAGTGGCGGCCGGGCTGGCGCCGATCGCGCTGGGCGGCGACACCGGCGGCTCGGTGCGCGCCCCGGCAGCATTGAACGGCGTAGTGGGCTACAAGCCGTCCTCCGGCATGATCAGCCGCGCGGGCTGCCTGCCCCTGTCGGACACGCTGGACGTGCTGGGCCCTCTGGCCCGCAACGTGGCGGATGCCCGGCTGCTGACGCAGCTGCTGGCCGGCCCGGACGTGGACGACGCCGCCACCCTGGCATTGCCCGCCGCCTGCTTCACCGCGCTACGCCACCCCGCCCCACACCGGCCCGGCACGGTGGCCGTGCTGGCCCCCCAGGCCTGGCCCGCCCCGCTGACCGAGGCCGGCCTGCGCATCTGGCATCAGGCCCAGGACCGCCTGGACCAGGCCGGCCTCACGCCCACCGCCTGGCACCCGCCCGCCGCGCTGTCGTTCACGCGCATGGCGGACGACAATTCGATCGTGCTGGCCTACGAGGCCTACCGCTATTACGGCGCGCTGGCGAAGAACCCCGCAGCGCCCTTGTGGGAAGTCGTGCGCGCGCGCATCGCGGCAGGCGGCCGGATATCGCAAGCCGATTACGAAGCCGCCCTGCTGCGGCGCCAGGCCGATATGGCGGCGTTCGCCAGCGCCATGCGGGGCATCGACGCCCTGCTGATGCCCGCCTGCGATCAAGCCGCGCAAGCGCTGGACGCCGAAGACGTCCGCCATGCCGGTCTGGGAAAACTGCTGCGCCCCGCCAACTTCCTGGGCGCGGCCGCGATCTCGCTGCCGGCCGGCTTCGACAACGACGGTATGCCCATCGCCGTCCAGTTGCTGGCCCCCGCCGGCGGCGACGCCGCCATGCTGGACTGCGCGGCGGCGCTGGAACCCGTGCTGGCGCCCTCGCCGCGGCTGCCGGACCTGTCGGCCTGGGGGCTGTAGCGCTTGGCGCGAAAGCCGTCCGACCCGGCGTAGGATGGGTGAAGCGCGAGAGTCCGTACACAAGAACACCGGCCTCGAGCGCGCGCAACCCATCCTACGTGCGAACAAAAGCAAAAAGCCCCTGCAAAATGCTTGCAGGGGCTTTTTCTTGAAGAACTGCCGCTTTACAGCGCTTTCTTCAGGTCCTGGACCTTGTCCGTGGCTTCCCACGAGAATTCCGGCTCGGAACGGCCGAAGTGGCCATAGGCGGCGGTCTTCGCGTAGATCGGGCGCAGCAGATCCAGCATGTTCACGATGCCCTTCGGACGCAGGTCGAAGTGCTCGCGCACCAGCTTGGCGATCTCGTGGTCGGGGATGACGCCCGTGCCTTCGGTGTAGACGGTGATGTTGATCGGTTCGGCCACGCCGATGGCGTAGCTGACCTGCACCTGGCACTGGCGCGCCAGGCCGGCGGCCACGATGTTCTTGGCCACGTAGCGCGCGGCGTAGGCGGCCGAACGGTCGACCTTGGACGGATCCTTGCCCGAAAACGCGCCACCGCCGTGCGGGCATGCGCCGCCGTAGGTGTCGACGATGATCTTGCGGCCAGTCAGGCCGCAATCGCCTTGCGGGCCGCCGATGACGAAACGGCCGGTCGGGTTGACCAGGAACTTCGTGTCCGGCGTGATCAGGCCTTCGGGGAAGCTCGGCTTGATGATGTCTTCAATGACGGCTTCGCGGATGGTCTCTTGCGTGACTTCCGGCGCGTGCTGGGTCGACAGCACCACGGTATCGACTTCCGCCGGGCGGCCGTCGACGTAGCGGAACGTCACTTGCGACTTGGCGTCCGGGCGCAGCCACGGCAGGCGGCCGTCCTTGCGCAGTTCGCTCTGGCGCTGCACCAGGCGGTGCGCGTACCAGATCGGAGCCGGCATCAGGTCGGGCGTTTCATCGCACGCGTAGCCGAACATCAGGCCCTGGTCGCCCGCGCCCTGGTTAAGATAGTCTTCCGAGCTGCGGTCCACGCCTTGGGCGATGTCGGGCGATTGCTTGTCGTAAGCAACCAGCACGGCGCAACCCTTGTAATCGATGCCGTACTCGGTGTTGTCGTACCCGATGCGGCGAATGGTGTCACGCGCGACCTGGATGTAGTCGACGTTGGCGGTAGTGGTGATCTCACCGGCCAGGACGACCAGGCCCGTGTTGCACAGCGTTTCGGCCGCGACACGCGCGTTGGGGTCCTGCGTGAAGATGGCATCCAGAATCGAGTCGGAGATCTGGTCGGCAACCTTGTCGGGATGCCCTTCAGAGACGGATTCGGAGGTGAAGAGAAAATCGTTATTGGCCACAGATGCGTCCTTATTGTCCGGCCTTGCCGGCGCATAGGTTTACGAGGCGCGTTGCACCCCGGACCGCATGGCATACGCTAATCTGGGCGCGACGCTTTAGCGGATTCAGCAAAGGCCGCGCATGGCGCCGCACCCCTGCCGTCGCCCCGCAAGTTGTCGGTTAACTCGGCGACTGAGCGCATTTTAAGCGAAAATGCCGTTCTTATGCTCGCGCCGGGGGTGTAAACATATTCCTGAACACCGGCATGTCCTTGCCCGTCCTTATCCATTTGCCGCATGCTGCTCGCTCTGTTCCGCCTTTTTGCCGCCTTGCCGCTACCCGTTGCGCACGCCATCGGGCGCGCGGCTGGGCTTGCCGTGTACGCCTGGCCGGGCAAGTACCGGCGCAGGCTTCAGGCCAATGCGGCGCAGGCCGGCTACCCGGGCGCGGCGTTCGCCCGCCATGCAGCGGCCGAAACCGGCGCGATGATTCTTGAGAACCCGCGCGTCTGGTTCAAGAACGAGCAAAGCCTGGCCCAAGTGGTGTCGGACGATAACGACGTGGTCGCGTCCGCCCGGGCCGAAGGCCGCGGCATTCTGTTTTTGACGCCGCACCTGGGCTGCTTCGAGATCACCGCCCGCTACCTGGCCCGCCAGATGCCAATGACGGTGATGTTCCGCCCCCCGCGCAAGGACGTGCTGGCGCCACTGCTTGAGACGGCGCGCAACAGTTCGGCCGTCAACGCCGTGCCGGCCACCATGCAGGGGGTGCGCGAATTCGTGCGGGCGCTGCGCCGGGGCGAGTCGGTCGGCATGCTGCCCGACCAGGCGCCCAGCGTGGGCGACGGCGTGTGGGTGCCGTTTTTCGGCCGTCTGGCCTATACCATGACGCTGCCCAGCAAACTGGCGACGCAAACCAATGTGCCGATCATCCTGACCGCCGGCGAACGCCTGCCCAAGGGCCGGGGCTGGCGCATCCATTACGTCCGGGTGCCAGAACCGCTGCCGGCCGAGCCTGAAGCCCAAGCCGCCCTGATCAACGCCGCAATGGAAACGCTGATCCGCCGCTGCCCCGAGCAATACCTGTGGAGCTACAACCGCTACAAGACCCCGCGCGGCGCGCCCCCGGCGCCCGACACCGCCCCGGCT
>NZ_LZZS01000007.1 GCF_014170335.1 Achromobacter sp. UMC46 | reverse complement strand
TCACGCAAGGGAAACTGCTTGGACAATGCCGCCATGGAGAGCTTCTTCGGGACGTTGAAGGCCGAGTTCTTCCACCTGAACCGCTTCGAGAGCATCGACCAGTTGCAGGTGGGCATCAGGCAGTACATCCGTTACTACAATCACGACCGCATCAAGCTCAAGCTAAAAGGCCTGAGCCCGGTGCAATACCGAGCTCAGGCCTTCGGGCTTTAGCTTCTGACCGTCCAACTTCTGGGGGTCAGTTCACGCAGCGGGGTTTTTCATTGGGCGCCCTCTTTCGAAGACGCCCCCGGTATCGCGATCAGTGCTTGAGCACTGGATCGGTCGAGCCCGGCTCAGCCGGCTTTGCCACCAGAGGCTCCTTTACGGCTTCTTCCTCCGCCAGCGGCTCGGGCAGACGCTCCAGGGCCAGCTCCAGCACCTTGTCGATCCAACGAACCGGCACGATCTCAAGGTGGTTCTTGACGTTATCCGGGATCTCCGCCAAGTCCTTGACGTTTTCTTCCGGGATCAAGACCGTCTTGATGCCGCCACGGTGCGCAGCCAGCAGCTTTTCCTTCAGGCCGCCGATCGGCAGCACTTCGCCGCGCAGCGTGATCTCGCCGGTCATGGCGACATCGGCGCGCACCGGGATGCGGGACAAGGCCGAGACCATGGCTGTCGTGATCGCGATACCCGCGGACGGACCGTCCTTGGGCGTCGCGCCTTCCGGCACGTGCACGTGCATGTCGTGCTTCTCAAAGACGCTGTCGGCAAAGCCCAGACGGCGAGCACGTGAGCGCACCACCGTACGAGCCGCTTCAACCGACTCCTTCATCACGTCGCCGAGCGAACCCGTGCGCTGGATGACGCCCTTGCCAGGCATGTCCGCGACTTCGATCGTCAGCAGGTCGCCGCCGACTTCCGTCCACGCCAGACCCGTCACCTGACCGATCTGGTTTTCCTTTTCGGCCATGCCGAAGGTGTAGCGACGCACACCCAGGTAGTCGCTCAGGTTCTCGCCCGTGACATTCACCGGCTTGACCTCGAAAGTCTTGCCTTCGGCCTTGGCGCGATCGGTCTGGGTCAGCAATTGCTTGATGACCTTGCGGCAGATCTTGCCCACTTCGCGTTCGAGCGCACGCACACCGGCTTCGCGGGTGTAGTAGCGCACGATGTCGCGCAGCGCGGAGTCGTCCACCGTCAGTTCGCTGTCCTTCACGCCGTTGTTCTTCATCAGCTTGGGCAGCAGATGGTCGCGGCCGATATGGATCTTTTCCTCTTCCGTGTAACCGGACAGGCGGATCACTTCCATGCGGTCGAGCAACGCCGGCGGGATGTTCAGCGTATTGCTGGTGGCCACGAACATGACGTCGGACAAGTCGAAGTCGACTTCGATGTAGTGGTCCTGGAACGTGTGGTTCTGTTCCGGATCCAGCACTTCGAGCAGCGCCGACGAGGGATCGCCACGGAAATCCATGCCCAGCTTGTCGATTTCATCAAGCAGGAACAACGGGTTGCGCACGCCGACCTTCGACATGTTCTGGACGATCTTGCCCGGCATCGAACCGATGTAGGTCCGGCGGTGGCCGCGGATCTCGGCCTCGTCGCGGACGCCGCCCAGCGCCATGCGCACGAACTTGCGGTTCGTGGCTTTGGCGATGGACTGGCCCAGCGAGGTCTTACCCACGCCCGGAGGTCCGACCAGGCACAGGATCGGCGCCTTCACCTTGTCCACGCGCTGTTGCACGGCAAGATATTCCAGGATGCGTTCTTTGACCTTTTCCAGACCGTAGTGGTCGTTGTCCAGCACCGTCTCGGCGTTGGAGATCGAGTTGTTGATCTTGCTCTTCTTTCTCCAGGGGAGGTTGATGAGCGTATCGATGTAGTTGCGCACCACTGTGGCTTCAGCCGACATGGGCGACATGAGCTTGAGCTTCTTGAGCTCGGCATCGGCCTTCTTGCGCGCCTCTTTGGGCATGTGGGCAGCGATGATCTTCTTTTCAAGCTCTTCGATGTCAGCGCCCTCTTCGCCCTCGCCCAACTCCTTCTGAATGGCCTTGACCTGCTCATTCAGGTAGTAGTCGCGCTGGCTCTTTTCCATCTGCTTCTTCACGCGGCCGCGAATCCGCTTCTCGACCTGGAGGATGTCGATTTCGGTTTCGAGCTGGGTAAGCAGACCTTCAAGGCGCTCGGAGGTGCCGACGATCTCGAGCATCTTCTGCTTCTGCTCGAGCTTCAGCGGAAGATGCGCGGCGATCGTGTCGGCCAGGCGTCCGGCATCATCGATGCCAGCCAGCGAGGTCAGGATCTCCGGGGGGATCTTCTTGTTGAGCTTTACGTACTGTTCGAACTGGGCAACGATCGCGCGGCGCAGGGCCTCGGTCTCGGAGCCTTGCATGGCGTCCGGCTCGATCGGCGTCACCTGGCAGGTGAAGTGCGAATCGGCATCTTCAATGCTGTTGATGCGGGCACGCTGGGTGCCTTCGACCAGCACCTTGACGGTGCCGTCGGGCAGTTTGAGCATCTGCAGGATGCCGGCTACGCAACCGATCTCGTAGACGTCTTCAGGGGTGGGATCATCCTTGCCGGCGGACTTTTGGGCCACCAGCATGATGCTTTTGCCCGCTTCCATCGCAACCTCGAGCGCGCGGATAGAGCGCGGACGGCCGACGAACAGCGGGATGACCATGTGCGGGAACACCACGACGTCGCGAAGTGGGAGCAGGGGCAGGTCGATCGGGTCGGAAGGCAGGGTCTGGCTGGCAGACATAGGAGGTTCCTCGGTATGACTCGGCGTATCGGGGACAGGAGGCCCGGGTATACCCCGAGCTATCCACGTCAGTTACGTCTGTTATGGGAACAATAGCCGAAAATTCAAGATCCCGGCGGCCTGATAAACGAAAGGCAAAAAAAAATGCCCCAGAGGGCAGCCAGGAAGGAAAAAAACCCGTTACAGGAACGGGTTTTTTTGAAATATCAGGCTGCGGCGTCGCGGACTTCTCCGCGGTCCGGCTTTTCCGTTTCGCCGGCTTCGTCGGCGTAGATCAGCAGGGGCTTGCCTTCGCCTTCAATGGCGTTTTCGTCAACCACGACACGTTTGACGTTGCCCTGGGAGGGCAACTCGTACATGGTGTCCAGCAGCGTCTGTTCGATGATCGAACGCAGGCCGCGCGCGCCGGTCTTGCGCTTGAGCGCCTTGCGGGCGATGGCCTTCAATGCGGCGGGCCGCAGATCCAGCTCGGCGCCTTCCATGGCGAACAGCTTCTGGAATTGCTTGAGCAAGGCGTTCTTGGGCTCGGTCAGAATCTGCACCAGGGCCGCTTCGTCCAGCTCGTCCAACGTGGCGACGACCGGCAGGCGGCCAACCAGTTCAGGGATCAGGCCGAACTTGATCAAGTCTTCGGGTTCGACTTCCGAGAACAGTTCGCCCACGCCGCGTTCGGACTTGGCGCGCACGGACGCCGAGAAACCGATGCCCGATTTCTCGGTGCGGTCGCGGATGACCTTTTCCAGCCCGTCGAAAGCGCCGCCAACGATGAACAGGATGTTCGTCGTGTCGACCTGGACGAAGTCCTGGTTGGGATGCTTGCGGCCGCCCTGCGGGGGCACCGAGGCAACCGTGCCTTCGATGAGCTTCAGCAAAGCCTGCTGCACGCCCTCGCCCGACACGTCGCGGGTGATGGACGGGTTGTCGGACTTGCGGGAAATCTTGTCGATTTCGTCGATGTAGATGATGGCGCGTTGCGCCTTCTCGACTTCGTAGTTGCAGTTCTGCAGCAACTTCTGAATGATGTTCTCGACGTCTTCGCCCACGTAACCGGCTTCGGTCAGCGTGGTGGCGTCAGCCATGACAAAGGGCACATTCAGCATGCGCGCCAGCGTCTGGGCCAGGAGCGTCTTGCCCGACCCGGTGGGGCCGATCAGCATGATGTTGCTCTTGGAGAGCTCGACTTCGTCGCCCTTGATCTCGCCGTGACGAATGCGCTTGTAATGGTTGTAGACCGCCACTGCCAGCATGCGCTTGGGCGAATTCTGCCCGATCACGTACTGGTCCAGGAAGGTCTTGATCTCGGCCGGAGTAGGCAGTTCGGAACGAATCGCCGCGCGCGCAGTCGCTTGCGCTTCCTCGCGGATGATGTCGTTGCACAGGTCTATGCATTCATCGCAGATGAATACCGACGGACCCGCGATCAGCTTGCGGACTTCATGCTGGCTTTTATTGCAAAACGAGCAATGCAGCACTTTTGCGTCTGCCGATCCCTTTTTTTCAGGCATATTTGTTTCGTATCTCAGGTAAAGATGCGCCAGACCGGGTAAAGGGTCCAGCGCATGCGCTTACTCAAACTTGATGGCAGCGGGTTCGGATCAACCGGGAAGTCAGCCTTCCGAGCGGGAGGTCATCACCTTGTCCACCAATCCATACGATACCGCATCTTCGGCGGACATGAAGTTGTCACGTTCCGTGTCCAGGCCGATGCGTTCCATCGACTGGCCGGTGTTCTCAGCCAGGATGCGGTTCAGGCGTTCGCGCAGGTCCAGGATCTCGCGAGCCTGGATCTGGATGTCGGACGCTTGGCCTTGGGCGCCGCCCGACGGCTGATGGATCATGATCCGCGAGTTGGGCAGCGTGAAACGCTTGCCCTTCTTGCCAGCCGCCAGGAGGAACGCGCCCATGCTGGCCGCCAGGCCGGTGCACAGGGTCGATACGTCCGGCTTGATGAACTGCATGGTGTCAAAAATGGCCATTCCCGCATACACGGACCCGCCGGGCGAGTTGATGTACAGGGAAATGTCCTTGTCAGGATTCTCCGATTCCAGGAACAGCAACTGCGCCACAACCAGATTGGCCGTTGCGTCGTTGACCGGACCCACCAGGAAAATGAGCCGTTCGCGGAGCAGACGCGAATAGATGTCGTAGGCGCGTTCGCCGCGCCCCGACTGCTCGATAACCATGGGAATGTAGCCCAGGCCGGTGGGGGTCACCGAAGACCCGCCATTCATTGCCGCATAGAAATCGGTGAATCTCTGCATAGTGTTACGCCATCCCCATCAACTGATCGAAAGGCACCTTTTCGTCGGTGACCTTGGCCTTTTCCAGCACGTGCGCGACAACGTTGTCTTCCAGCACGATAGCCTCGATTTCAGCACGACGCTGGCGGTCAGCCAGGTAATAGCTGACAACCTGAGCGGGTTGTTCGTAGTTCTCGGCGAATTCTTCAATGCGCGCGCGAACTTGCTCGGGCTTGGCTTGCAGCTGGGCTTGCTTGACCAGTTCCGACACCAGCAGGCCCAGGCGGACACGGCGTTCGGATTCGGTCGAGAAGGCTTCAGCCGGGATCGGCACGGACTCGGCGTTCGGGATGCCACGCTGCTTGAGCTCTTCGCGGGCAGCGGCGACACGGCCTTGCACGTCGTTGTCGACCAGGGACTTCGGCACGTCGAACTTGCCGGCTTCGACCAGGGCGTCCATGACGCTGGACTTGGTGCGGCCAGCCGAGCGGACCTTGACTTCGCGCTCGATGTTGCTGCGGATGTCGGCCTTGAGCTTTTCGATGTCGCCTTCGGCCTGGCCGAGGGACTTGGCGAATTCGCCGTTCAGTTCGGGCAGGACACCTTCAGCCACTTCCTTGACGGTGATGGTGAATTCGGCGGTCTTGCCGGCGACTTCCACGCCTTGGTAGTCGTCAGGGAACTTCAGTTCGAAGACCTTGGTTTCGCCAGCCTTCAGGCCGCGGGCCGCTTCTTCGAATTCCGGCAGCATGCGGCCTTGGCCGAGCACGAACGGGAAGTCTTCGGCCTTGCCGCCTTCGAACGGCACGCCGTCGATGGTGCCGGCGAAGTCCAGCGTGACGCGGTCGCCGTCTTGCGAGGCGCGGTCAGCGCGGGCTTCGAACGTGGCGCGCTGCTTGCGCAGGACGTCCAGGGTCTGTTGGACTTCGGCGTCGGTGACGGCGGTGTCGAAACGGGTGACGGCCAGGGCCGACAGGTCCGGCACGACGACTTCGGGGTAGACCTCGAACGTGGCGGTGAACGCCAGCGTGTCGTCGGTGACGCCTTCAGTCTTGGGTTCCAGGTTCGGGGCGCCAGCGACGCGCAGCTTGGCGCCGTCGATGGCTTGTTCGAACGCACGGCCAACTTGGCTATTGATCACGTCGTAGCGGATGCTGGGGCCATGGCTGCGCTCGAGCATGGCGAGCGGAGCTTTACCCGGGCGGAAGCCGGGGACCTTGGCGGTGCGAGCCACGCGCTTCAATTGCGCCTGGACTTCCTTTTCGACGTCGGCCACCGAGACGGCCAGATCAACACGGCGCTCCAGGCCGGAGAGGGTTTCAACCACAGGCTGCATTAAAAGACCTATTTTCCGAGAGATGAGATTACGGGCGGATAAACGCGGCATTTTACCGGAAACTTCCGGAACCCTGACGCAAAGGGGCGCGAGCCCCGGATTTGCCCGGATGCTCGCGCCCCGTTTTCCGCCCGAAAAGGGAGGGGGAACGCCTTTTCGGCGCCCTTATTTGGCCTTGGCGATGCGATCTTCGATGTGCTGAGCGCGCTTGGCCGAGGACGGGTGCGAGCTCATCATATCGCTCTTGCCGCCATCCAGCTCGGCCAGCTTCTGGAATGCCGTCACCAAACCGCGGGTATTGAGCTTCTTGGCCTGCAGCTGGTCGAACGAATAGTCGTCCGCCGCGCTTTCCTGCGATTGCGAGAATTGCGCATTGATGAACTTCTCGGTCAGGTCGCCCAGCTGCGAGGAATTCAGGGCAGCGACCGTCGCGCCGCCAGCCGCGCCTGCGGCGTCACGCGCCGCCGACACTGTGTAGGCCGTCTGCATGGCCTTCTTGCTGTGGCCCAGCGCCACGTGGCCGATTTCGTGGCCGACCACGCCCAGCACTTCGTCGTCGGTCATCATGTCCATCAGGCCGCTGTAGACGCGGATGCAGCCGTTGGCCATCGCCCAGGCATTGACGTCCTTCGTGATGTAGACCTTGTAGTTGGCCTTTTGGCCATTGACCGTGCCGCCCAGCGACTTGGCGATCTTCTGCAGGCGAACGTCGTACTTGCTGCCCGGGGCAGCGATTTTTTCTTGCGAATCGCTTTGCGCGCAAGCCTTGTCCGACAAGGTCTTGATTTCAGCGTCGCTCAGGGTGGCAGCTTGCACGACCTTGCTGCCGGCGCCCACCAGGCCGCCGATATCGAGGGCATGCGATGCGGAGTAAGGGGCAAGCGCAACGGTCAACGCGGCAACGGTGTAGCGGATCTTCATGGGAACAAACTCCTCTTGACTGGCTCTATGCGAGTGAGGCGGCAATTCTATCCATGCCCAAAGCGAACAATGCGTTTCGCCACAGAGTTTCGCAAATGGCAGTTTCGCTTACACAATAGCCCAGCAAATCGTCCGCAAGCGTGATATCGGGCGCATTCGGCGTCATCTAAGGATCCTATAAAAACAGATGCCCCGCATGCCCGGGCATTGATAGAATTGCCGCCGCACTTTTCATCGCCCCACCACAAACGGCTCGCACCCAACATGAATAACACCCCCCCTCCCCGCCTGGGCCTTCTGCCCAGCCTGATCTTCAGCTCGCGCTGGCTGCAACTGCCCCTGTACCTGGGCCTGATCGTCGCCCAGGGCGTCTACGTCATGCTCTTCCTGAAAGAGCTGTGGCACCTGGTGACGCACGCCAGCAGTTTCGGCGAAATGGAGATCATGCTGCTGGTCCTGGGCTTGATCGACGTGGTCATGATCTCGAACCTTCTGCTGATGGTGATCGTGGGCGGCTACGAGACCTTCGTGTCGCGCCTGCGCCTGCATAACCATCCGGACCAGCCTGAATGGCTGAGCCACGTCAATGCCAGCGTGCTCAAGGTGAAACTGGCGATGGCCATCATCGGCATCTCGTCGATCCATCTACTGCGCACGTTCATCGAGGCCGGCACGATCGGCACGCCGAACGCGCGCTTCACCGAAGCCGGCGTCATGTGGCAGACGATCATCCACGCCTTGTTCATCCTGTCGGCGCTGGGGATCGCGCTGGTGGACAAGCTGTCGACGCCCGCCCCGCAAAAACACTGAGGCGTGGCAAAAAAAGCCCCCATGCGTTGCGCATGGGGGCTTTTTTATGGGCCGAACACCGGGATCTCGCCCGGAGCGCTACCCGGAAAACATCAGGCCGCGACCTTGATGTTCTTGGCGCTCGGGCCCTTGGGACCGGTACCGACCTCGAAGGTGACGCGCTGGTTTTCCTGCAGCGACTTGTAGCCTTCGCTGCGGATTTCGGAGTAATGGGCGAAAAGGTCTTTGCTGCCGTCGTCGGGCATGATGAAGCCGTAACCCTTTTCGGCGTTGAACCACTTAACGATGCCGGTTGCCATGGAGTGTCCTTGAACCTAGAAAGTGCGATTGCTCGCGGGGCGCCAGATCATCAAGGATGGGAGAGGAAGCAACCGCAGCACCACTGACGGCGACAAGTTAACGCAGACCGCGTCGCTTGAAAATCTCGCTGAACCCAGTGTATTGGCGAACCCCGAAAAACGTCAAATATGCGAAGGATGGAGCTGGTGGACCGACATGCGAGGAAGCACCGGCAAACGCCGCGACGGCTGGCGCCGACAATGCTTCGGGCAACGGAATATTTTCACCTTGGCAAGAACTGATACATGCCGATACCGGCTGCCGCTGCGACCAGACCGGGGGCCCTGCCTGCCCGAGGCGCTAGCCGGAGAAGCCGCCGACGTCCAAGAACTCTTGTTCGGCTTGCGTGGTCTGACGGCCCAGCGCCGCGTTGCGGTGCGGGAACCGCCCGAAGCGTTTGATGATGTCGCGATGCAGGACGGCCCAGCGTAGCGAATCGGGGTCCAGGGGTTCCATCAGCGCGACGCCACGGTTCTGCGTGACCAGGCTTTCCGCATGCTCGAACGGCAGATAGAAAAACTGGCGCAGTTGCGGATCGACGGCAAGGTCGTGGCCGGACGCAATCGCCCGTTCAGCGAAATATTGGGCCAGGGGGTCGGTGGCGAACATATGCGCAGTTCCCCGATAGGCGTTCCTCGGGAACTGGTCCAGCAGGATCATGAGCGCCAGGGCGCCGTCGGCGTCTTCCAGCCAGTCGTCCAGCTCGCGCGAAGCAGCGGCCCAATGCGCGGCCTCAAAACGCCGGCGGAACTCGGTATCGAACGCGTCACTCTTGCTGAACCACTGCGTCGGCCCCGCATCCATCCAGAACGCGACCACGTCTTGCGGTTGCACGGCTACCGGCGTCGGAGAGGGGGAAATCATGGCAGGATCCTGGGGCATGGAGACGCGGCGATGACGGGCGGCGCCCGACAGACCGAACCCCGGAAGGATACCGCGCAAAAACAAAAAAAGCCCCCGAAGGGGCTTTTTTGAAAACTCAGACCTTTACAGGACCTGAATCTTCGTGGCTTGCGGGCCCTTGGGGCCATTGGCCGTCACAAAGCTGACGCGCTGGTTCTCTTCCAGAGACTTGAAGCCAGAACCCTGGATTTCGGAGAAGTGAGCGAACAGATCCTTACCACCCGCTTCCGGGGTGATGAAGCCATAGCCTTTTTCCGAATTGAACCACTTAACGACGCCGGTTTCCATACTGTATTTCCTAGAGATAATGGGCAAATGCCCGGAGGTCACGAATCAATCAAGGAGGGGACAGTAGAACAATAACGCTGAGCCGGAAAAGGCACGGCACTGAACGAAAATCGCAACGCTTGTGATCGTGTGCCGACACTATCGTTATGTTCCCCTCACAAGTCAACATAATCCTAAAAAATACGTGCCAATAATGCAACAAAGAGAAACTGCGTTGAAAATTTGCACGTTTTCATAGGCAAAACTTGTCCCTGCATAGGTGTAAACACCCATACATCATAAAAAAACAATCAAGGCTTATATAAATGCCTTCTAAACCCGTACATCCTTCATACGCCGTTCAGATAGGCACTTTGGTTTGCCGTCAGGCTTACTCGTCGATAGGTAAACCCAACAAATCGAGTGCCGCGCCAAAAGCATCGGAACCCGAGCAAAGGAAAACCGCCACGTCGCCGGGATTCATATTTTCCAGGACTTGGTCGATTTGTTCTTGCGCATTATCAACATTGTCGACATTTGAAGCGTGGATATCCGCTCCAGCATCGACTTTCTCGATGGGGACGATGTCCGCGATCGCATTGAGATCGGTTACGCCCACTACGACATAGACGCTGATGGACTCGCCATCAATCGTCGTGAGCAGCTCGACGCCGCCCGCCACGTCGGCAAGGTGCCGACTTACTATTTCCATGTTCAATCTTCCTTGATCAGCGGGCCCAGCCCACTTGGACGCACGCACCGTGCAGGTGCAATCTCACGCCCAGGCGCGACTATAACAGCCTTATGCTAATGCTTCTTGACATTCGGACCCAGGGACTGCCTGGCGGCGCCGGACGTGGCGGCGACGCTACGGCAGCGCACCCCGGCTTCGGCCAGGACGCGGATCAGCGGCTTCTGGGCCGTCAGGAAGGTATCCTTCTCGTCGCCCGTCAGCTTGCAGATGAACATCTGGGCCAGCAGTTGGGTACGGCGGGCCTTGCGGTTGCCGGCTTCTTCGGCCAGCCACTCGCCGATCCAGGCGGCGGCCGCCTCGGCATCGCCCTGCAGCTTGACGTGTCCCAGCAGGTCATAGACCGTCACGCCGGCAATGCGGTCGTCTTCGCCGCGCGAAAGAAAGAGCTTGGCAGCCTGGCCCGAGTAGCCGGGGATCAGCGCGAGGCAATCGCGCTCAGCGGGTTTCTTCATAGCGTTCTGTGTGTTTCGTTATCGTGAACCCTGGACTGTAACCCGGGCTTGCGCCCTGTCGCATCGGCGCCACGGAACTCTGCTATTGTCGGCCTACCCATTTTCAACACGGTGAACATCATGCAACGCGATTTCGACCTGGTCGTCACGATTCTGGGTGCCCTGCGCGACGCGCCCGGCCCCAACCTGAGCACGCACGACATCAAGAACGCCGCCCTGGCCCCGCATCCTGAAGAACAGGGCTTGCAGACCATTGCGCATCATCTGGACCTGCTGTCGGACGCTGGCCTGGTCAAGCAAGTGAGCGAAACGGCAGCCAGCGCCGCCGCGACGCGCTGGCGCATCACCTGGAAGGGCTATGACGCCCTGGAGCAGGACGAGGACGACGAGGAAGACGCCGAAGACTTCGACGCCGAAGAATAAAGCGGCATGGCCTGGGCTCAGCGGCGCTGCAAGATGCGCCGCGTGAGCAATGATGCGGCGGCGCCGATCACCAGGCTGAACATGAACGCGGCGATCGACAGCATCGCCGACAAGTCGCTGAAGCCGCCGTGGCGCGACAGCAGGAAAACAGCCACGAAGACCGCGGCGGCCAGTGCGACCACCCCTGCCAGCACCTGCTTGACCGAGCGCAGGCGGCCACAAAGCGAGCCGCCGATCAGCGCGGCCGCCACCATCGCGGCCATGGCCCAGAACAGATATTCGTACTGCATGCGAACGTTCTCCCCCGAAGGCATTGAGGCGACCGCATTATAGGCGTCGGATCAGCCCTGGGCGGCCACCGCCACCACGCTGATCTCGACCAGCGCGCCGTAATGCAATTCACGCGTGGGCACGACCGCCCGCGCCGGCCGATGATCGCCGAACACGCGTTCGTAGACCCGGTTGACCTCGTCCCACAGCGCGATGTCCGGGATGTACACCGTGACGCTGGCGACCGTGGTCAGCGATGCGCCGGCGGCCGCCAGGATCGCCTTCACGCTGCGCAGCGCCTCTTCGGTCTGGGCCGAGGCCCCGGCCGCCAGTTGCGGCCTGGCGCCGGCCTGCGCGGGCGCCAGGAAGCCCAGTTGGCCGGACACGAAGACGAAGCCGTTCGCCCGCACCGCCTGGGAGTAATGCCCGGCGGGCGGCGTCGCGTCGGAGGTATTGATCAAATCCATGGTCGGTTCCTGTAGACGGTGAAAGACGGCGGCGGCTTACCAGCCGCGGAAGCGTTCCCAGCGGGCGACGACGCCGGGCTCGCCCGAGCGCACGACCTGATAGGCGTCGTGCTGCGCGCATGTAGCGCAGGCGTGGTTCGGCACGATGCGCAGTTTCGTCCCCAGCGGCAGATCGGGCAGGCGGGCGTCGCTGCCGGCACGCAGCGCGATGATGCCCTGCTCCTGGTTGGTTTCGGCCAGCAGCAAGTCGGGATAGACCTTGCCGTCGACGTCGCAGACCAGGCCGTATAGCTGGTCGACCGGTTGCTTGGCGGTGCCCCGGTCGCGCGACATGGCCATCCAGCCCGCGTCGACGAGGATCCAGCCCTTGTCGGCCTGATGGCCGATGACGGTGGTCAGCACGGTGGCGGCGATGTCGTCGACCGAGCATACGCCCAAGCCCGCCATTACCAGATCGAAGAACACGTAGACGCCAGCGCGCACTTCGGTCACGCCCTCGAGGTGGCGGGCGAAGTGCGCGGTGGGCGTGGAGCCGACGCTGACGACTGGGCACGGCAGCCCCGCCTGGCGGATCGCATCTGCGCAGCTGACGGCGGCCCAACGCTCTTGCTCGGCCATGTCCGCGATCGCCTCGGCGCTGCGGCAGCCGTAGGACTCGCCGGCATGCGTCATGACGCCGCGCAGACAGCCCGCGGCATGCAGCACGCGCGCGATGGACAGCAGGTGCCCGTGATGGCCCGGCTGCACGCCGGCGCGGTGGCCGTCGCAGTCGATCTCGATCAGCGTGGGCACGGGACTACCCGTGGCCGTGGCGCGATCGGCAACGGCCTGGGCCGCCTCGATGCTGTCCACCACCACCGTCAGATCCACGCCTTTTTGGCGCAGGGCCAACACGCGGTCCAGCTTGGAGGGCGCCACGCCGACGGCGTAAAGCAGATCGGTGACGCCGGCGGCGGCAAATTGTTCGGCCTCTTGCAGCGTGGAGACGGCAGCCGGCCCCTGAGGGCTGGCCATCACTCGGCGCGCCACGTCGATCGATTTAGGCGTCTTCAGATGCGGGCGCAATCGCACCCCGTGGCCAGCCATCAGCGCATTCAGGCGCTGGATATTGCGCTCCATGCGGGTTTCGTCCAGCAGCAAGCAAGGCGTGTCCAGGGAATCCAGGGGCGTCGGCAGACGGGAGAGAGTCATCAGGGCGGTCTCGGCAGATCGGATCGGATGGACGCCACGCAAGTTGGGTCCGGTTGCATGCAGTATGGCGCGCGAGGGGCTGCGCGTGTTTAATACAGGCTTAATTTTCAATTAATGTGAATCTGAATGATCACCACCGACGACCTGCGTTTTTTCATGAGCCTGGCAGCCACTTCGTCGCTTGCCCAGGCCGCGCGCGCCCTGGACGTGACGCCCCCTGCCGTCACGCAGCGGCTGAATGCGTTGGAAAAGCGATTAGGCGTCAGGCTGGTGAATCGGTCGGGGCGCGGCACCGCGCTGACCGACGAAGGACGGCTGCTGGCCTTGCGGGCCGGGCAGATCTGCGGCGAATTAGGGGATCTGGCCGATGAGCTGGCTGGCCGGCGCGGCGTCGTGGCCGGCCATCTGCGTGTGGTGGCGCCGCTGGGATTCGGGCAGCGCTACGTCGCCGGGCTGGTGGCCGGTTTCCGGCAAAGCAGCGCGGACATCACCGCCAGCCTGACGCTGTCCGATGGTCCGCCACGGTTGGCCACCGACAACTGGGATGTGATGGTGCATATCGGCGAGCTGCGCGATTCCACGCTGGTGGCCTACCCCCTGGCGCCCAACCGCCGCATCCTGTGCGCATCGCCCGCCTATCTGGCCCGGCACGGCGCGCCCGCCAAGCCCGAAGACCTGCGCGACCATGACTGCATCGCCTTGCGCGAAAACGATGAGGACGTGACCTTGTGGCGGTTCAAGCGCGGCCGCGGGCCCGCCATCGGCGTGCGCATCGCGCCCGTGCTGTCCAGCAACACCGGGGCAGCGGCCGTGGCGTGGGCGCTGGCCGGCCACGGCATCGTCGCGCGATCGGAATGGGATGTGGCCGAGCACGTGAAAGCCCGGTCGCTGGTACCGCTGCTGGCCGGGTGGAGCCTGCCCGACGCCAATGTGGTGGCGCTGGTGAAGTCGCGCCAGGACCTGTCCGCCCGGACTGCCGGATTCCTGGCGCACCTGCGCGCGGCGTTCGCCGCCACGCCCTGGCGCGAAAAGGGCTGAATCGCCCTTCTAGTCCAGCATCGCTTCCGCTTCGATCTCGACCAGCCATTCAGGCAGGGACAGCCCGCTGACGATGACCCATGACGACGGCGGCGGGTCCACGGGAAAGCGGTCGCGCAAGGCTTGCGCGATCACTTCCTGATCTTCGCGGACGGTCTCGCAGATGTAGATGCGCAGCATGATCACCTGCGCCAGCGTTCCACCCGCCGCGGCGAGTACACGTTCGATGTTGTCCAGCGCGGCCTCTGTCTGCTCTTGCAGGCCTGGCCCGACCGTGCGTTCTTGGAGGTCGACGCCGACCTGGCCCGACAGCAGCATCCTGCGCTGCCCCGTCACGATGACGGCTTGGCTGAATCCGTACTGGACGGTGTTGAAAACGGTGTCGGGATTGACGACGGTTCTGGACATGATGTGCTCCTGTGGACGGCGCGCCCCGCAGCGCGCCGGAACCGCCATTCTATCGGCGCGCCGTGTCAGGGCGCGGCACGCTGCGCCTGCGCCGCCCGCGCCCCCGGCAAGGCCACCAGGAGCACGATCGCGCCGGCGGCGACCGCCGTCCAGAATCCCGCCCGCACGCCGTAGTGGTCGACCACCCAGCCCGCCATCGCGGCGCCCGCAGCCACCCCCGCGCCCAGCCCGGTCACCAGCCATGTCAGGCCTTCGGTCAGGCGCTGGCCCGGCACGCTGCTTTCGACCAGCGCCATGGCGATGATCATCGTCGGCGCGAACGACAGCCCGGCCAGCAGCACGCCCAGCGACAGCGTGACGAGGTCGTTCACCAGCAGCAAGGGCAAGGTCGTGAAGGCCGTGACCGCCGCGGCGATGGACAGCATCCGCGCAAGCGGCATCTGAAATTTCAGCACGCCGAAAACAAGCCCCGCCACGCACGAGCCCAGGGCATAGGCCGACAGGATCAGGCTGGCGCCCGCCGGCACGCCTTGCGCGCGGGCGAACGCGACGCTGAGCACGTCGATCGTGCCGACGATAACGCCCATGGCCGACATCATGGCGACCAGCGACCGCATCGGCGGCATGCGCAACACCGAGGCCTCGCGCCCGGCTTGCCTGACCTGCACGGCAGGCGCGGTGCCCCGTTGCAGGACGAATGCCGTCACGCCCACCGCCAGCAGCAAGGCCGCGGCCAGCGGCGCCGCCTGGGGGAACAGTGCCACGCTCAAGCCCACCGAAATCGGCGGCCCCACGATGAAGCTGAGTTCGTCGGCCACCGACTCCAGCGCATAGGCGGTGCGCAACTGCGGCTGGTCGCGATAGATTTCCGTCCACCGCGCGCGGATCATGGCGGGCATGCTGGGCAAGGCGCCCGTCAACGCGGCGAAGACGAACAGCGTCCAATCGGGCGCGTTCCATCGCACGCACGCTGCCAGCGCGATCAGCGCCAGCACGCATATGCCCGCCGCCAGCGGCAGCACCCGCCCTTGCCCATGGCGGTCCACCAGGCGCGAGATGCGCGGGGCAAGCAACGCCGTGGCCAGCGCGAACGTCGCGGCGACGGCGCCCGCCAGCCCATAGGATCCGCGCACCTCGGACAGCATCGTGATGATGCCGATGCCGATCATCGGCAAGGGCAGGCGCGCGATCGCGCCGGCCAACACGAAACCCATGGCGCCGGGCGCTTTGAACAACTCACGATACGGATTGGACACCGATAACCTTTTGAACCTGGTGGACGGCGAGATCGTATTCACATACATTGCGTATGTCAATTAACATACGCGCCGTATGTCACTGGAGAACCACATGTCGCGTTCGCGCGCCGAGATGATCGAAGCCACCCGGGCCAAATTGCTGGCGACCGCCCGGCGCGCCTTTCAGCACACGGGCTACGCCGCCACGTCCATGGACGAGCTGACCGCTTCTGCGGGGCTGACGCGAGGGGCTTTGTATCACCATTTCGGTGACAAGAAAGGCTTGCTGGCGGCCGTCGTCGAACAAATCGACGACGAGGTGGACGAACGGCTCAATGCGGTGTCGGCGCAAGCCGCCGCCCCCTGGGAGGCCTTCCGCGAACGCTGCCGCGCTTACCTGCGCATGGCGACCGAACCCGAAATCCGCCGCATCGTACTGCAGGACGCCCGGGCGGTGCTGGGCCCGGCGACCGACGCCGCCCAACAACAGTGCATCGCGTCGCTTGCTGCGCTGCTGCAGGGGCTGATGGAGGCGCGCATCATCGACGACGCCGACCCGCAGGCCCTTGCCCGGCTGGTGAACGGCAGCTTGACCGACAGCGCGTTCTGGATCGCCGACGCCCCCGATGACGCGCCCCGGCTCGATCAAGCCTTGCACGCGCTGGACCTGCTGCTGCGCGGGCTGCCGCGGCGCTAAGGCCCCACCGGCCGCGGGCCTTAGGTTGTGCATCCCCGGCGACGCACGTATTATCAAAGAATAAACTTGTTTAAATAATCCCGGAGACCGTTGTGGCCGTCAGCACAACCCCTGATTCAAGCGCTTCCTGGGCCGATCTGCTGCATGGCGCGAACGCGCTGCGCTCGATTGCCCTGGCAGGCGGCGTGGCGCTGCATGCCATCAACGTCTATATCGTCACCACCATCCTGCCCAGCGTCATCCAGGACATCGGCGGCCTGGAGTACTACGCCTGGAACACGACGCTGTTCGTCGTGACCTCCATCATCGGGTCGGCGTTGTCGGCCAAACTGATCGAGACCTTCGGGCCGCGCGCGGCCTACCTGCTGGCCGTGGCCGTCTTCACCGCCGGCGCGGTCGCCTGTGCACTGGCGCCCACCATGCCGGTGCTGCTGGCCGGCCGCAGCATCCAAGGCCTGGGCGGCGGCATCCTCTTCGCCTTGAGCTACGCGCTGATCCGATTGGTCTTCGACGCGCCCCTGTGGTCGCGCGCCATGGCGCTGGTGTCGGGCATGTGGGGCGTGGCGACGTTGTGCGGGCCGGCGATCGGCGGCATCTTCGCCCAGACCGGACATTGGCGGCTGGCGTTCTGGGCGCTGCTGCCCGTTGCCGCAGCGCTGGCGTTGATCGTCACGTTCAAGGTCGGCGGCCGGTCTTCGGTGCCCCCTGCCCCGCCCTCGTCCCTGCCCCTGGGCACACTCGCGCTGCTGGTGGCTTCGGTGATGGCGATCACGCTGGCCAGCCTGTCGACGGATCTGGCCTGGAACCTGGCCGGCATCGCCGGCGGACTGGTGCTTGCCATGCTGATCGCCCGGGTGGATTCGCGCGCCCGCCGGCGCCTGCTGCCGACGGGCGCCTATTCCGTGCGCGCGCCGCTGGGCGCGTTGTATGCCGTGATGTGCCTGGTGGTGGCCGCCATCACGACCGAGATCTTCGTGCCCTACTTCCTGCAAGTCATCCATCGCCTGTCGCCGCTGGCCGCGGGCTATATGACGGCGGCGATGGCGGCGGGCTGGACGCTTGCCGCCATGCCCAGTTCAACACGCACGGGCGCGGCGGCCGATCGCCTGGTCCGCGCCAGCCCCGCCGTGATCCTGGCGTCGCTGATCGGCCTGGCCGTCATGACGCCGCAGACCGCAATGCTGTCGTCGCTGGCGGGCTTGGCGGCGTACATCGTCGCGCTGGCGGGCGTAGGGTTCGGCATCGGGCTGGCATGGCCGCATCTGCTGACCCGGATATTCAACGCCGCCCCCAAGGGCGAAGAAACGCTGACATCGTCCTCGATCACCACCGTGCAGCTTTACGCGTCGGCCGTGACCGCCGCCTTGGCGGGCGTCGTCACCAATAGCGCGGGATTGGCCGATCCCGGCGGGGTCGCGGGCGCGCAGCATGCGGCGAGGTGGCTGTTCGCCGCCTTTGCCATCGCCCCCGCACTGGCGCTGCTGCTGCTTGCGCGGGTCACGAGCACGCCCACAAGCGCGCCGGCAAACACGCCCTGAACCCGAGCGGTATCGGCGAATCTTGGAACATCGGAGCTGAAATCCACCAAACGCGGTATGGAACGTCACGCGGGTCTTTGCTACGCTGACGGCACCTGAACAGGGTGACGTCCATGAGCAACAAGATCCGACTGCTTTGCGTTCAACCATCCTCGCTTTCGGCGCGATTCGCCTTCATGACGATCGCCTTGCGATGGTCGATGGGCGCCACGCCCCGGCCCACTCGCCTGATGATCGGGCCGCACGAACTGGAGCCGGTCGGCACGGAATCGGCCTTCTGGCAATTCGCGCTGCGCCACGCCCTGCTGGGGCAGTCCTTTTTGGTGACGCGCGGCAGCCACTGGGACGTGGCCGCCTCGGTGGACGGCGACGAGGTCCGCGCGTTCGGCCGCAAATTCACCCTTAGCCAGTGCCTGTACTGACGTCTTGCTAGACGCCGAACTCGCGCTTGCGGTGGAAGGCGGCCAATTCCTCGGCCGTCCAGCGCTGACGCGCCTCTTCCTGACAGCAGGTGCGAAAAACCAGCGCGCCCACTTCCAGGAAACGACGGACATCGGCGTCCGACAGCTTGGCCTGCACTTGCAGCAGGCAATCCGCATAGGCCGAGAGTATGCCGTCCCAGCCGTCGACCTTGCCCAGCGCCACGGGCTGCGAGATCATGCGCACCATCATTTCACTGTGGTCCATGCGATTATCCCCCCTCGGATACCACGCCGGCGCCCCATCATCCGGCGGCCGGTCGCCTGACGCTTGCAGCAAGTGCCGTACCTGAGGCTGCCCCGCCACGCCCCGCCCGGCCATCGGTGGCGTTGCCGCAAAGGCGTGGCCTTGAATGCAGAAACTACCGCCGGCAAAGACTACCGGCGCACAGGCGAATCCGGCGCCCTTCCCTTCAACAGCGCTTCCGGATTCGCCTGCAGGTAGTCCGACAGCTCCCGCAGCGATCTGGCCGCTCTGGCCAGTTCGCGCAATGCGGAATCCGCGTTTTGGGGCAGTACGGAATCCGGCGCCAGCAACCCGCCCACCGACGCCAGCGACCGGTTGGCCTGCCGCAGCAAGGCCTGTGCCTCGGGCGCCAACTGCGTGTCCATCCGCCTGACCAGGCTCGAGGCCGCGCGCAATGCGCCGCCGAGCTCGTTCCCGATCGCGTCGAACGGCACGCGGTCGAGCTTCGTGAGGATGTTGCTGAGCTGCTGCTGCAACTGGTCCAGGTTGTTCGGCACGGTCGGGATGAAGGGCTCGTCCTCCATCTTGAACTCCACCGGTTTGGCATTCGGGAATTCAACCATCGCCACATACAACTGGCCGGTCAGCAGGTTGCCGATGCGCAATTGCGCGCGCGTGCCGCGCTTGACCAGCGCCGCCAACAGTTTGCCGCTGGGGTGCTCCAAGTCGCTTCCGGCGTATTCCTTGATATCGTTGAACGTTTCCCCGCCCATGCGCTCGGGGTAGAGCGTGGCGGAAACCAGCGCGAAGAACTGTTGGGCGGTCCTGTCGAAGTCCAGGTCGATCGCTTCCACCTGGCCGATCGTCACGCCATAGGCGTCGATGGGCGCGCCGACGACCAGGCCGCGCACCGACTGGTCGAAGCGCATGCGGATCCGCAATGGCACGCCGTTGGGCTGCGCACGTGCCGCCTCTTCGCTGGGATAGATGGCAAACGACGCATCGGCCGCTGCCGCCTGCGGGTTGCGCTGATCCTGCGTATCGAACGCCACGCCGCCGACAATCACCGACAGCAGCGATTGCGACCGCATCCGCAGGCCACGAGCATCGACGCTGAAGTCCACGCCGCTGGCGTTCCAGAAGCGCGTGCCGGCATTGACATAGGCATCGTTGGGCGCATCGACGAACACCTGCACGTCCACGCCTTGCCCGTCTTTGGACAAGCGGTATCCCACCACCTGGCCCACCGCGATGCGGCGGTAGTAGACGGGCGACCCGATGTCCAGCGACCCCAGGTCCTGGGCATGCAACGTGAAACGCTTGCCGGCGCGGTCCTGGGCCACCTCGGGCGGCACTTCCAACCCGGTGAATTCGGCCTGGCTCTTCGCGCGTACTGCGTCCTTGCCGCGGCGTCCCGCCGGATCCAGGCCGATATAGGAACCGGACAGCAACGTGCTCAGGCCCGACACCCCGCTCAACGTCAGGCGCGGCCTGACCACCCAGAACACCGTGCCTTCCTGCAGCAGGCCGCCAGCGTCCTTTTCAAGGCGCACGGTCACGTCCACCCCGGAACGTTCGGGATTCAGCGCCACGCGCTCGACCAGGCCAATGGCGAGCTCCTTGTAGCGCACCTGGGTCTTGCCGGCCTCCAGGCCTTCGGCGGTCTGGAAATGGATGACCGCCGTGGGGCCCGCGCTCAGCCAGACCTGCAACACCAGCAGCAATCCGCCCAGGGCCGCGACGATGGGCACGAGCCAGATCCAGGAGAGTCGCCGCCGCTTGCGCGGCACGGGCGATGGCGTTTCACCAGCGGCAGAACCAGACTCAGCCATAGAGGGCATCCCCTTTGTGTACACGTCCGGACGCGAGGGCGGATTCCTCCGCTAGCGTCGCGCTGCATTCCACGCGGCGCAAGCGGGGGGATTCCCGGTGCCCCCGCTCCAGCCGCGCCTGCAACCCCGCGCATTAGCGGGTAGCATGGCCGTCCCATTTGGAGGAAGTCAACGTGAATATCACCATCCGCCCCGCCACGCCCACGGATGCGGCCCAAATCTACGCTTTCATCACCGAACTGGCCGTCTACGAACGCGCCGCGCACGAGGTGATTGCCAGCGCCGACGATGTCGCCCGCACCCTGTTCGCCGCCCAAGCCCCCACCAAGGCTTTGATGTGCCTGGCGGATGGCAAAGCAATCGGCTATGCCGTGTATTTCTACAGCTATTCGACCTGGCTGGGCAAGAACGGTATCTATCTGGAAGATTTATACATCACGCCCGAACACCGTGGCATCGGCGCGGGACGCGACCTGCTGCGCCATCTGGCACAGGAAGCGGTCGCCAACGACTGCGGCCGGCTGGAATGGAGCGTGCTGGACTGGAACAAGCCGGCAATCGATTTCTACCGGTCCATCGGCGCGTTGCCGATGGACGAGTGGGTGCGCTACCGCCTGACCGACGATGCGCTGCGCAGCTTTGCCGAAGGCCGCCGCGCCGCCGCCTAGAACTCGGGCAGATCGAACAGCGTGTGCAGCGTGGAGCTGGGCACGGGCACGGACGCGAGATGCTCGCGCCCGTCGTCGTCGACCAGCACCCGCACCGGGCGCAGCGCCACGCTGGTGCCTTCCACGCTGAAGGCGGTTTCAACATCCCCGCCGTCCTTGATGACTTCAATGACCTCGGATGCCGCCGCCGTCACGGGTTCCGTGACCCAGCCGGGCACGCCGCGCTCGGCCTGGCCCCAGCGCACGTAGGCGATATGCCCGCTGACGGGTTCTTTTCGAACGGCGACGATCACATGCAAAGACATCCAGGCCTCCCTAAAGCGTGGCCTGGATCGTATAACAAGTTGACGTAGGCTGGATGACAGACTGCGTCACGGTTCGATGTCGATCGGGGCAAAGGATTTCACCAGGTCATCCAGCTGCTTGAGCTGGGTCAGGAAGGGTTCCAGCTTGTCCAGCGGCAAGGCGCTGGGGCCGTCGCACTTGGCGTTCTTGGGATCGGGATGCGCTTCCAGGAACAGGCCAGCCAGACCGACCGCCATGCCAGCGCGCGCCAGCTCGGCGACCTGTGCGCGGCGGCCGCCCGAAGCGGCGTCCAGCGCCGAGCGCTGCTGCAACGCGTGCGTCACGTCGAAAATCAACGGGCGGTTGCCGGTCACTTTCTTCATCACGCCGAAACCCAGCATGTCGACGACCAGATTGTCGTAACCGAAGCTGGTGCCGCGATCGCACAGGATCAGCTTGTCGTTGCCGGCCTCGGTGAACTTCTCGACGATGTTGAGCATCTGGGTCGGGCTCAGGAACTGGGGCTTCTTGATGTTGACCACGCGCTGCGTTTTCGCCAAGGCCACCACCAGGTCCGTCTGGCGGGCCAGGAAGGCGGGCAGTTGCACGATGTCGGCCACTTCGGCCACCGGGGCGGCCTGCCAGGGTTCATGCACGTCGGTGATGACCGGCACGCCGAACTCTTTCTTGACCGCCTCGAAGATCTTCATGCCCTCTTCCAGGCCCGGGCCACGGTAGGAGTGGATGGACGAGCGGTTGGCCTTGTCGAACGATGCCTTGAACACGTACGGAATGCCCAGCTTGCGGGTCACGCGCTGGTACTCCTGGCAGGCGCGCAGCGCCAGATCCAGCGATTCCAGCACATTGATGCCGCCGAACAGCACAAAGGGGCGATCGTTGGCGCAAAGGATCGACGGGGAGATAACGACTTCTGGGGCGGTCATGGTGACGGAATCCTGTAGTGATAAGGCAGGTGACAGTGCGTAATGTACAACTTGCCCCGCCTGCCTTTCACCTTCCGGCACGCATTCCGCCCGCCCTCACCGGCTGGCAAGCATGCGGCGCAAGACGCCATCGCGCAGGACATAGTGGTGAAACAGCGCCGCCAGGGCATGCAGCAGGGCAAGGACGATGATCGTCCACGCCACCGTATCGTGCAGCCCGCCGATGAACCGGCGCTGCTCATGGTCGATGGCGATCAGCGTGGGCACATCAAACAGGCCGAAGAAAGTGAATGGTTCGCCTTGGGCCCAGCGGAACAGGAATCCCAGCACGATCTGCGCCCCCATCAACAGGTACAGCAGCCCGTGTACGGCCGTACTGGCCACCCGCAGCAACCCGCTGGAACCGGGCGGCAGGCGCCTGCCCCGACAGACGCGCCAGACGATGCGCAACACGAAGACGGCCGCGAACGCCAGGCCGAACGAGATATGCAGCGATTGCAGCAGGCGGCGCGTGGGCGTACCGCGCGGCAGGAAGCCCCAGGTTTCGGCCAGCGCGAACAGGCCGACCACCAGAAACACGGTCAACCAGTGAAACATGATCGTGGTGCGGTCGTAATGGGCCGGGTCCGGATGGGCGGCGGGTAACGGGGACGTCGTCATCAACGGGGCTCTTGGCTGGCAATAAACCATCAAGCGTAGGGATTTCCGACTTACGGCGTCCTGAGCAGCCGGCTATATCGCTGGACGCCAAGGTGTTGACTGGCCACAATGACCCGTCACGGACCGGCCGTCGCGCCGTCCGGCATTTGAATCAAAGGTGGGCCCATGGGTTTTTTGGATGTTCTCTTCCGGCGCAAGCCCTCGCCGGACCAGTTCGCCAAGCTGTTCGTCGCCGCGGCGCGGCGCGAAGGCTTCGCGGACGCACTCACCTACAAGGCGGATGAATTCCGGCTGCTGCTGGGCGAAGGCTCGTACTTCAATCTGCACAACGCGTACCACGCCTACTGCAACACCCGCGGAGCCGAACAGAAGCGCGCGCTGCGGGGTTTCCTGTCGGCGCTGTCCAGCAGCACGCAGGGCACGCCACAGCAGGCCGCCGTCGCCCGGCCGATGCTCAGGCCTGTGATTCGCGGCCGCAGCGCGCTGGAGGACGTGCGCCTGCACCACGTCCGCACGGAAGGCGACGATTCGGCTTTCCACCCCGCCTTCCGGCCCTTCGGAGACGATTGCGTCGTGCTGCTGGCGCTTGACCACCCCGACGCCATCTCCACGCTGACCAATGGCCCTGAAGCCGCGTGGGCGTTGACGTTCGACCAGGCGCTGGCGATCGCCATCGATAATCTGCGCGATGCGCCCGACCACTTTTCTGAATTGGCGCCTGGGGTCTACCGAGGCGGCTGGTCCGATGGCTATGACATCAGCCGCGTCCTGCTGCCCGACATGCTCGAGCGCGTGCCGGTGCGCGGCCGCCCGGTGTTCATGATGCCGACGCGCGACGTGCTGCTTGTCACCGGGGATAACGACGACGACGGACTGATCGCCATGGTGGAATTCAGCCTGCAGGCATTGCAGAACGGGCGGGTGGTCAGCGCGCACATGTACCACTATGAAGACGACCGCGAACCCGTGCGGTATCAGCCCGCCAGCCCCGCGCTGGCGCACCGCCTGGCCCATCTGGCGCGCCTGCTGGACAAGTCGGAATACGACGCGCAAAAGGAAGCGCTGGACCATATCCATGAAGAGCAAGGCATGGATATCTTCGTGGCCAACTACAACCTCTTCACGCAGGAAGACGACCCTGCCACGTCGTTCTCGCTGGCGTCATGGACGCGGGGCGTGGACACGTCCCTGCCCAAGGTCGACCGCCTGGCGCTGGTCCGCCCGGACGCCGAAGACGAGATCGGCGAGGTCCGGGTGGTGTCCTGGGAACAGGCCGCGCACCTGCTGGAACCCCTGCTGGCGCGGGAAGCCGGTTACCCCGTCCGATACCGCACGCAAGGGTTCCCGGCCGACGCCCAGTTGGCGCAACTGGACGAAGTGCCGTAACGGGTTCCGGACTAGCCGCGCTCTGCCGCCGGGTCGCTGACCAGGCGGTAGGCGATGGCGCCGATGATGGCACCGGCAATCGGCGCGACCCAGAACAGCCACAGTTGCTCGATCGCCCACCCGCCCACGAACAGCGCCGGGCCGGTGGAGCGCGCCGGGTTCACCGACGTGTTCGTGACCGGGATGCTGATCAGGTGGATCAGCGTCAGCGCCAACCCGATCGGAATAGCCGCGAAGCCGGCCGGCGCGCGCTTGGATGTGGCTCCAAGGATGACGAACAGGAAGCCCGCCGTCATCACCACTTCCGTCACCAATGCGGACAGCAACGAATATTTGCCGGGCGAGTAGGCGCCATAGCCGTTCGCCGCGAAATGGCTGCCCTTGAGGTCGAAGCCCAGCTTGCCGCTGGCAATGCATGCCAGCACGGCCGCCGCCACGATCGCGCCCAGGACCTGCGCGATCACGTAGGGCAGGATCTCTTTGGCGGGGAAACGTCCGCCCGCCACCAGGCCGACGGTGACCGCGGGGTTGAAATGCCCGCCGGAAATATGGCCCACCGCGAACGCCATCGTCAGCACCGTCAGGCCGAACGCCAGCGCGACGCCCGCGAAACCGATGCCCAATTCCGGAAACCCGGCCGCCAGCACCGCGGCGCCGCACCCTCCCAGCACTAGCCAGAACGTGCCGAAAAACTCCGCGCCGCAACGCTTCGAAAGCGAATACATGTCAACTCTCCGAATACGAAATGGCCAAGGTATCGCGCAGCGGCGATCACGACTTTAAAGAACTGAAAATCTTGACAGTTCTTGTTCGAAGCGTCATCGGCACGGGCGCATTCCTGACGATAAGGCCCAGCGCCGGATCCGGGGATCGTGCAAACGGGCGAGGCTGAATGCCCGTGATTTCCGCGCAGGCGGATCAGCCCTGCATCGGCGTGCACAATTCCACGAGCGTGCCGTCGGGGCAACGCAGGTACGACACCACCTGTCCCCACGGCTTGGCCGTCGGCGCGCTGAGTTCGGTGGCGCCCAGCAAGACCGCCTGCGCGTGCGCGGCGGCGACATCGTCCGTCACGAACGCCACTTCCATGCCCAGCGGTTTTGGCGACGACGAAGCCTCGACGTGCCCGGCGCTGAAATTCATGGCGCCCAATTCGTGCGCGGCAAACGACAGCGTGGTGTCGCCCGTGTCGAGTTCGCCGTAAGTCTGGGATTCGTGCAGGAACCGGCGGGAAAAGCCGAAGGCGCGTTCGAAGAAGGCCAGCGATGCCGCAACGTCCGGCACGTAGATGATGGTATATCCGAATTTCATGATCAGCCTTGCAATAAGGAAGCGGGCCCCGCGGTGCTGCGGAGAGACACGGCATTGAACCAAATAACTGGATATTCATCCAGCAAATAAATGCCATCGGAACAGACTCGTCAAAATAGTTTTGACACCATGTCAACCGCAGACGCCATTGTCAAAGAAACCCGCGAAGGCAAGAATCGCCGGATAAGCGCGATGCCGTGCGGGCCTCTCCGGCTGACAAACGCGCAACTTCTGGAGACAAGCCCATGACCGCGCACGCCCCTCGCCTGCCGCGCCGCCAGTGGTTGAAGCAAAGCGCCTGGAGCCTGGCCGCGCTGAGCCTGCCCCAGGCGGTTTTCGCCCAAGACGCCTGGCCGGCCAAGCCCATCAAGATCGTGGTGCCCTACAACGCCGGCGGCGCCACCGATATCGTGGCCCGGCTGGTGGCCGAACGTCTGTCCGCTGCCGTCGGACAGCCCGTGCTGGTCGAGAACCGCGGCGGCGCGTCCGGCATCATGGGCACCGACGCCGTCGCCAAGGCGCCCCCGGATGGCTACGCCCTGACCGTGTCATTGAGTTCCTCGCTGCTGCTGAACCAGTTCCTGTACAAGAGCCTGCCCTACGATACGGGCCGTGACCTGGTGCTGATCTCGCAGATCGCCATGGCGCCCGTGACCCTTGTCGTCCACCCCAGCGTGCCCGCGCGCAACGGCCCCGAGCTGCTCGACTACGTGCGCCGAAATCCAGGCGAGCTGGCTTACGGGTCTTGGGGCGTCGGTTCGTACGCGCACCTGGGCGGCGCCTACCTGAGCGAAACGCAAAAAGGCGACATGACCCACATCGCCTACAAGGGCGAATCGCCGATGCTGCAGGACCTGATCGGCGGACGGATCCAGATGGCGTTCGCCAGCGCGCTGGGCGCCAAGCCCTACGTCGACAACGGCAGGCTGGCGCTGATCGGCGTCACCGGCGAACAGCGCATGCACGTGCTGCCCGACTCCCCGACGTTGGCCGAGCAAGGCCTGACGGACGATGCCTACCGCGTGGTCGGGTGGGTGGCGATGGCCGCGCCCATCCAGACGCCCAAGCCCGTCGTAGCGCGCCTGGCCGGCTTGATGCAGGCCATGACGCGCACGCCGGACATGCAAGAGCGCCTGACCGCGATGGGATTCATCGCGCTGGGCAATACGCCCGAAGCGTTCATCGCGAACTACCGGGGCGAGTACGCCGTGTGGCAGGAGCTGGTGCGCAAATCCGGCGCGCAGCTGGACTGACTCAGCCCTTGAGCTGGCGCGGATCCAGACTCCAAAGCTCGTGGTCGCTGGTCGACACGCCCACCGCGCCATGCTTCATCGCAATGCCGATATCCGTCTGATTGCAGACGAACCCCGACGCCACGATGGGAGGCAGGGCTTTCAGGTCCTGCTCCGCCATGTGCGTCAGCATCGGCGCCGGCATCAGCTGGACCAGATTGGGGTCGCTCTGCTCCAGGGCCTTTACGCTGCGCGGCCAGGTCGAACGGTCGGTCACGAACACCTTCTGCATCGTGACCATGCCCGCCCGGTTGGCGCGCTGGATGGTGGCCACCCGCGTGGACACCAGGCTGGCCACGCCGATATCGGCCAGGTATTCCACGCCGCCCTTGTCTTGCGACAGGCCTTCGCAGCTGTCTATGTTGACGATCGCGAACTTGCCCGCGCGGTTCAGCGCCGCGATCACCGGCGCCAGCTTGCGCAGTTCGACGTTGGCGACGATGCCGATTTCGGCCACGCTGCCCACGAAGGTGTTGATCTGCTCAAGCCCGTACATCGTCGCGATGACGGGATGACGCGCCAGACATGCCCCGAATGACCTATCCATGGTTATCGATCTTCCTGACCGTAATAGCGCTGATCGCTCAATCCCAGCTTGCCGGGGTTGAGGATGTTCTGCGGATCCAGCGTGCGCTTGATGTCGCGCAGCACGTCGAACGCGCCGCTCAGCGACTCCTGCATGTACGGCGCGCGCAACAGGCCCACCCCGTGGTGGTGGCTGAGCGCGGCATTATATTTAATCAGCACGGCGTTGGCCGCATCCCAGGCGGCGCGATACCACTGGGCGCGCCGCTCTACCTCGACCTCGCCGCGCAGCGAAAAGTACAGGCAGGCGCCGTCGACATAGGCATGCGACTGGTGCGCGGAACCCGCCAGCGTGCCGGGCACCGCGTTGACCGCCGCCACGACCTCGGCGTAGATGCCCGGCAGGTCGCTCCAGCGGCCCGCCATTTCCAGCGTGTCGGCCACGAAGCCGGGGCTGCGCTTGAAGCCTTCGGCGCTCTTGCCGGTCAGGTAGCGGGTTTCCAGCCAGCGTTCGAAGACCGCGTCGCCGTCCAGTTTTTCGCCCAGTTCCTCGCACACGCCCTGGCTGATCTCCATCACGGCGTCCACGATCTGGCGCGCGCCTTCGTCCGCCACCAGCAGCACGTTCAAGTCGGGCCGGTTGAACTGCACGCCGCTTTCCAGCTCGTCGTAAAGCCGCAACGCCGCCGGGTTGGCGCCGCGCTGCATGATTTCGCGGCAGGCGTCCAGGCCGATGGCGAACGTCTTGAAGCCATAGGCGATGGCGCGGCCGTAATCCGGCAGGCGATGCAGCTTCAGGCGCAGGCGGACGATCACGCCCAGCGTGCCTTCCGAACCGATGAAGACCTGCTGCAGGTCGGAACCCACGGCCGCGCGCGAGTACCCGCCCACGCTGATCAGGCTGCCGTCGGCCAGCACCACGTCCATGCCGAAGACCATATCTTCGATCTTGCCGTAACGCGTGGACAATTGGCCCGCGCCGCGGCACGCCGCCCAACCGCCCACCGTGCTGATGCCGAACGACGACGGCCAATGGCCCATCGTCAGGCCATGCTCTTTCTGGATCGTTTCCTCGAACACATCGCCGAACATGCCCGCCTCGACCTCGACGATCTGGCTTTCGCGGTCCACGCCGATCAGCTTGTTCAACTGGCAGACGTCCAGCACGATGCCGCCGCGCACGGGCAAGGCGGCGCCCGTGACGTTGCTGCGGCCCGCCGACACGGTGACCGGAATGGCGTCCGCGTTGGCGATGCGCATCACCGCCTGCACCTGCTCCACCGTGGACACCTTGACGATCACCGCCTGCGGCGTGGCGGGCTTGCCGCCCGTTTCCGACACCATCGATGCGGCCCACCAGTCGCGTGTCCAGGCCACGACATTGGCGGTGTCGGTCAACACCTCGTCGGCCACATGGCGCAAGGCGTCGATCCGCGCCTCCGGCACGCGCACCGGATCGCGCTGCATCCCGGGTTCGGACCCGGTCCGGCTCAATGCCGCGGCGTAAGCGGGCGGCGTGTGCGCGCCGACGACGTAGTTGCCACGGTTGTAGCCGCGCTTGATGGCTTCTTTGCTGATCATTCCTTATCTCCCATGAGTACGGATTTTTCGTGCTTGACGGCAGCCAGGTAGTCATTGACCTGCTGCGTGATGAGGTCGGGCGCCAGGCCCAGTTCGGCTTGCAGGATCTGCCCCACGCGCACGGCGGCCGATGCCGACGCGTCACGCGCCATCAGGCGGGCGCGCATCCGGCGCGACAGTACGTCTTCGACCGTGGCGGCCAGCTCGTGGCGTACGGCATACAGGACTTCGGCTTCGGTGTACGGCAAGCCCTGGACAACGGGCGCCTGCAGCGCCGGCGCAGCCTGCATCAGGTCGCTGACAAAGCGCGCCTCGGTGCCATAGCGTTCGCCCAGATGCGCCGACATGCCGCCCGAGGCCACAATGGCCTGCGGGTCATAGCCCGCCGCCCCAAGCAGGTAGGCCTTTTTCGTCTGGCAGGGGTTGCGCTGGCCGATGACCTGCTGCGCGGCGTCGATGGTCTGCTCGGCCATGTGCCGCGACGTGGTCAGCTTGCCGCCCACGACGGTGACCAGGCCATCCGCAGCCACGCGGATTTCGTGGTTGCGCTTGATCTCAAGCGTCTTGCCGCCCGGCGACCCGACCAACGGGCGGCAGCCCGCGATGCTGCCCACCACGTCCTCGGCCTGCAGATCCGTCTTCAGCGCCGAGCGTGCGCCTTCCAGCAGGAAGTCCAGCTCGCGGCGCGTGCAATGGACGTCGTCCAGATCGCCTTCGTAATCTTCGTCGGTCGTGCCCAGATACGACACGTCGCCCCAGCGCGTGATGGTGGCGCGGCGGCTGCGGCCGGGCACCGGGATGGTGACCGTGCAGTCGTTCCGGACCTTCAGCCAGGGCACCGCCACATGCACGCCTTTTGCGGGGCGCACCTGCAACGCGGACGCGTCGCCCCGCTTCGCGCCGCTCCAGTCGCGCAGCCAGACGCCGGTCGCCATGATGACCACCCCGGCGCGCGCGCGGATCTCTTGCTGGCCCGCCTGGACGATCACGCCGTCCACCTTGCCCTGCGCGTTGCGCGTCACTTCAATCGCCTTGGCGTGATTGATGACGGTCGCCCCGTGGAAGGCCGCCGTGCGCGCGACGGCCAGCGTCAGGCGCGCGTCGTCCACGCGCGCGTCGAAGTACAGGAACCCGCCCAGCAGCCCTTCTTCCTTGAAGGTCGGGCAATGCGACAGCACTTCCGCGGTGGTCAATTTCTGATGCAGGATGCCTTCGCGCCAGCCCCCTGCCAAGTCGTACGTCCAAAGCAGGCTTTCGAAGGCCTTGGACAGACGCTTGTCGAACACCCCGTCGCGCTCAAGGATCGGAAACAGGAACGGCAGGCGCTGCACAAGATGCCTGGCGTTGCGCCGCAGGCGCTGGCGTTCGTGCAGGGAATGCCGCACCAGTCCCAGGTTGCCCTGCTCGATATAGCGCAGCCCGCCGTGCACCATCTTCGACGATTTCGACGACGTGCCCGCCGCGAAATCGTCCTTCTCGATCACCGCCACCCGGTAGCCGCGCAGGCTGGCGTCCAACGCCGCATAGGCGCCCGTAATGCCGCCGCCCACGATAAGCATGTCGTATTGCTCACTGCCCAACCTGTCCAATTGCTCTTGCCGCATCAGACGTAATGGCTCGGTGTTCGTCATATCGGCCCGGTCTTTCCTGGGCTTTCTGGATAGCCAACCGATCATTTGTGCAACGCCTCCTCTTTTTCCTGCTTGAACTGCTTGACGTGGCCCAATTCGGAACCCACCCGGGCGTGCCACAAGGCCCGTCGCCGCGCCCGTTCCGGCGCGTCGATGGCCGGCTGGAAGACCGCGTCGGCCGCGATGGTCTGGCAGGCATCGCGCAACGTCGGCCACAGCAGCCCCGACGAGCCGGCCAGGTACGCAATGCCGCGCAGGCTGGCCCGGTCGGATTCCTGCATGCGGCGGATCGGGATGCCGATCAAATCGGCCTGGATCTGCAGCAAGGGATCGCTGCACGACAAGCCACCGCCCACCACCAGTTCCGACACCTTCACGCCCGAAACGGCTTCATCCGCCTCGATGCAGCTGGCCACGGAATGCGCGATGCCTTCCAGAATGGCGTAGGCGACCTCGGCCTGCGTCGTCGCCATGGATACGCCGGTAAGCGAGGCGCGCGCGGCCGCCTCCATCCGGGGCACGCGCAAGCCGGTCAAGGCGGGCACGAACGTCACCCCTTGCGATGCGTTCACCGTGGCGGCCAGCGCACTGATCTCGCGCGCATCCGCGAACCACTTGAGCTTTTCGCACACCCAGTTCAAGGCGGAGCCGGTCGTCGCCACGAAGGTCTCGACCGCGAAATGCGACACCCCGTGCTGGCGCCTGGCCGTCATCGTCAGCGAGCCCTCGGACAGGCCCGAGTTCACGGGTGGCTCCGGCCCGATGATCAGATCCACGAAGCTGCCCGTGCCGTGCACGCACATCGCCTGCCCGCGCTCCAGGCAGCCCAGGCCGATGGCGCCCGCGTGCTGGTCGCCCGCCGATGCCAGGATCGGCACGTCGATGCCCAGCACCTCCGGCCGCGTCCGTCCGAAGTCGTCCGCGTCCTGGCGCAAAGCAGGCAGAAGCTCGAAGGGGAAGTCCAGCTCTTGCACCCATTCCAGGTAGTAGCGATGGTCCGCCAGCACATAGGCTCCCGCCGACGTGGCGTTGGTCGGCGTGGTAACGACCTCTCGCCGTTGCGAGAAATGCCACAGCAGCCAGCTGTCCACCGTGCCGAACGCCAGGCGCTTGTCGCGCCATGCCTGAGCGACGTGCGGCGTATCGCGCAGGTGCCGCGCCGCCCACAGATACAGCGACCGCACCCCCACAGGACGGCCCACGCGATCCAGCAGGCGCGCGTCCCATTCGGGCGCCAATGGGTCCAGTTCGTCCACGAAGCGCGTGTCCTGCCAGACCATGGCCGGCACCAGCGCGGCGCCCGTCTCGGTGTCCCACAAGACGGCCGTGGCGCGCTGCGTCGCCAACGCCAGCGCGGCAATACGCTGCCCTGCCCGTTCCGCCTGGGCGATGGTGGCCCGGCAGACGGTGATCGTCTTTTCCAGAATCTCGTTGGCGTCCTGCTCGACCACGCCCGGCCGGGGCGTCTCGACATGCAGCGTCAGATACTCCAGGCAGGACACATGGCCGTCGACGGACACGGTGGCCGCCCGCGTGCCGGACGTGCCCTCGTCAATGGCCAGAATCACATCGTTGTTTGTCATCGCGAGGCTTTCCCAATGGCGGGGTCCAGGGTGGCCAGCGCGTCGTCCTCCTTGAACTGGGGCGCGCCGGTCTCCGTGTCGGGATTGATGGTGGTGCGGGTGGGATCCCACTTGATCACAAAGCAGATGATGCTGGCGATCAGCGGCACCACGGACAGGATCAGGAAGGTCTTTTCCAGGCCATAGTTCTCGCGGAAGATCGGGAACACCAGCAAGCCGATCGCCGCGCCGGTGGAACCGAGCGCCCCGATGATGCCGTTGGCGCCGGCGCGCAGCTCGCTGCGGAACGACAGCGACGACAGGCTCTTGCCGTTGGCCCCCGGACCGCCGGAGTGGAACAGGATGAAAAGCGACGGCAACGCGACCGCCAGCCACAGCGGCATCTGGCCGTGGAAGGTTCCCAGGACAAGCAAGATCACGAACACCATCGCGAAGCCGAACGCCGAGGCGCGCCGCAATCCCAGCTTGCGCCCGATGTAGGGCGACATGAAACCGCCGAAGATCCCGAAGACGTTGAACACCAGCGCGCCGATCGTCGCGTAGATGAAGTCCTTTCCGAACAGCGCCGCGCTGATCAACGGCAGGTACCAGCCCACGGCGAAGTACTGGATCGACTGGCCGATCTGCACCGTGGCCGCCAGGATCGTGCGCGGCAGGTACACGCCGCGGAAGATCAGCAGCACGTTGGCCAGCCCGCGCTTGGCCAGGTTGGTGACCGGCACCCGCTCTGCCAGGGGCGCCGCGGCGAAGGCCTGGCCGTAGATCCGTGTCATGGCTTGGGCGGCCTGCTCGACCCGTTCCTTGCGCGCCAGCCAGATCGGGCTTTCGACCATGTAGCTCAGTTGCAGCACCAGGATGACCAGCGCGAAGATCGCGGTGGCGCCAACGGAATAGCGCCAGATCGAATCGCCCACATCCCACGAAAAGAACAGCATCGCCAGCAGCAGGTTCGTGCACACGGCCGTGTACCACATGCCCTGCCAGGTATTCAGGCGGCTCTTGAACTTGACGGGCGTGAACTCGGCCAGCACGGCCATGGCGATGGCGAAGTCGATGCCGTACGCCGCGCCCACGAAGAAGCGGCCCACCAGAATGACCTCGAAATTAGGCGCGAACATCACCAGCCCGGCACCGATGACGGCCAGGAACTTGGCGATGATCAAGGGACGGATGCGGCCCCAGCGGTCGGCCATCCAACCGCCGATCGGGTTGAAGGCGATGGCCACCCATGAGGCGAACGAGGTCATCAGCGCGACCTGGCCCGCCTTCAGGCCCAAGTCGCGCGTCATCGGCCCCAAGCCCGCGCTTAATGCCGAGTTCGCAAACGCATCCAGGAACAGCCCGCCCAACGCCAGCCACCAGATGAGGCCGGCCCGGCCGGCGATGCCGGGGCGTGAATCGATAAAAGCGATGACATCGTCGATGCCACGTATTTTTACGGTCGATGATTGCACAGTCGTCTCCTCTTGGAATTATTTCTGTAAGAGGTCGACGCAATCTGCACGCGATAAAAGACCACCCTACAGATGGTCTTTTATCTAAATCTGTGCGGTGACTTTATGGGTTGCGCGGTGGGGTGTCAAGCAGGAAGGGCATCAGGACAAACCCTGTTCCCCGAACTTTTTCGCCTGGCGGAAAAAGTATCCAAAGCCGCTGAAAAGTATATGTAAAGCGTGGTTCTTATACTTTTTTATCGTTATTTTTCAATGACTTGCGTTAAATACGCAAGCTGGCAAACTACGCCCGATCCAAAAAAGCGATCCCTGCTGCCGACGCCGCATTCACGCGCCGCGCACGCGCGCAACCGCGCACCCTCCAAACCCGCTAAGAGGCGATCACCCGATCACACAACCCTGCTGACAAGGAATTCACATGCGCTTAATCACCGATCAGGAACTCGGCAATATGTCGACTGAAAATAAACGCCGCCGCCATCAGGAATTGGACAAGAAACTGTCTGTGGCGGCCGACCGGGGCTGGGCTTGCGTGCAACGCATCGAAGCCAGCCGCGCGAAAGTGCAGGCGGCGATCTTGATGGACGTGCAATTGGGCCGCGATGTGGAACCCAGCACCGAAAAGCGCCGCGACCGCGTCAAGATCAAGAACTGACGCAAGTGGTGGGCTGGGCGGCCGTATTGGCCGCCCCCGCCACACGCTGACTACCGTGCGCCGTTTTGCTGTTGGCCCGTCTTCATGTAGTACTTGGCGCGCGCCAGGCCTTCATCGGCGTGCGGACGGCATTCCCAGTCCTTCAGGCCGCACCAGGCGCGCGTCGAGATGCGATAGCGCCCATCGCCCATGGGTTCGCGCGTAATGCTGTAGGCCAGCGCGTAATAGTTGGTATAGGGGCGTTCCGTCTCGATCAGGTTCGAGGTTTCCGCCACGACACGCCACTTCGAGTTATTCGCCACGTAGTAAATCCCGCGCTCCCACATGAGTTTGCATTCGGAGGCGCTACTGCAAATCAGCGGCGTATCCAACGCATTCTGCAGCTCTGGCGACAGGTTGGCGGTACGAGGGCCAACGGCGCAACCCGTGAGCAGAACAGCGAAAGAAAGCGTTGCAAGGCGTGGAAGTGTCACTGATATCTCCAGATCGGACTGATTGACTTCGCCAGAGAGACGGGCCGGTTGTCCTCCTCCGCTTGGCGCTGGCGACAACCGGGACGAGAAATCGCCTCATCCGTTGCCGGCATCGGCAGCATTCTATAGAAAGACGACGGAATGGGAACCGTTGCCAACAACGGCTCGCCGCCCGCCCGGGATCCTATGTTGGCCGGGCTGAGGCTGAAGACGATCAAGCGCCCATCAGAATGCCGAGGCGGCTATTCCACGTGTCGCCATACCCTTTACCGGCGACGGGAATGTGGATCAACGGCCTTTTCAGGTCGTTGGTGGAAAAGGCGAAATGCACATTCTTGAATGCGAGCCCGCCGTTGCCTGAAACCTCAGTCCATTTCAATTGCCATTGCCGGATGTATGAAAAGTCGAGGACCTCGCCGGGATCTTTCGCCCCCGAGACCATGCAGAGTTTTCGAGTTTCGGGATCAAACGCGATGACAACCTTCTTGTCCTTATCGCTCAGGATCAATTCGCTGTCGACGCTGGTTTCGGGGAAGGACGTACCGAGTCGCTGGTTGTGTTCGCGAAACTTCGCCAACAACGCGTTATGCCGCTTCTTTTGGCGGTGGATTGCCCAGGCAATCAGAGCGACGATGGTTAAGACGATGGAGATTAAATCAAACATAGCGCTGTTTTCCGGTGGCCGATGGAAGCTGTATCGGCATTAACGGCCACCAGGGCGAGAACTTGAGCGTGGCCTCGCGCAAAGTAAGACTTGGTTGGGGCAATATCAAAGCTGCGGGCAAAAGAAAACCCCCGGCGCATTCGAGCGCTCGGGGGTTGTATGACATTGTCAGCATAACGCCAAACAATGTCAGGCAATATGTGGTGCGAAGGAGGGGACTCGAACCCCTACACCTGTTACGGCGTCAGGACCTAAACCTGGTGCGTCTACCAATTTCGCCACCTTCGCTAAAGGTCAAGCCCACTATTGTAGCTTGCTTGTTAAAATCTTGCGTCATGAATCCGCGCCTCGATGCTTTACACCCCTACCCGTTCGAAAAACTGCGGGCGTTGCTGGCTTGCGCCAGTGCGCAGCCGGACGGACTGACGCCCATCAATCTCTCGATCGGCGAGCCCAAGCACGCCGCGCCGGAACGCATCGGGCAGGCGATCCGCGACCACATGGGCGGGCTGTCCGTGTACCCCTCCACCAAGGGCGACCCGGCCTTGCGCCAGGCGATTTCGGGCTGGCTGGCCCGCCGCTACAGCATCCCCGCCCCCGATGCGGACACGCAGGTGCTGCCGGCGCTGGGCTCGCGCGAGGCGCTGTTCGCGTTCACGCAGACTGTGATCGATCCCTCGGCGGGGTCGGTGGTCATCTGCCCCAACCCGTTCTATCAGATCTATGAAGGCGCCACGGTGCTGGCAGGCGCCACGCCCTACTTCGTCAACGCCGACCCGTTGCGCAATTTTTCCAGCGACTGGAACCAGGTGCCTGACGCGGTCTGGAAGAAGACGCGGCTGGTGTTCGTGTGTTCGCCGGGCAACCCGGCCGGCAACGTCATGGCGCTGGACGAATGGGAAACGCTGTTCAAGCTGTCCGACCGCCATGGCTTCGTCATCGCGTCGGACGAGTGCTATTCCGAGATCTATCTGGACGAGGGCAACCCGCCCCTGGGCAGTTTGCAGGCGGCGCGCCGCCTGGGCCGGGACGACTACCGCAACCTGGTGGCGTTCTCCAGCCTGTCCAAGCGCTCCAACGTGCCCGGCCTGCGGTCGGGTTTCGTGGCGGGCGACGCGGCGCTGATCGGCCGATTCCTGCTGTATCGCACGTATCATGGCAGTGCGATGAGCCCGCTGGTGTCCGCGGCCAGCGTCGCGGCCTGGTCGGATGAGGCGCACGTGAAGGACAACCGGCGCCTGTACCGCGAAAAGTTCGACGCGGTCGTGCCCATTCTTGAAAACGTGCTGGACGTGTCGCGCCCGCAGGCGTCTTTCTACCTGTGGGCGGCCACGCCGGGGTCGGATACGGCCTTTGTGCGCGACCTTTACGGCCGCACCGGTGTTACCGTTCTGCCGGGCAGTTTCCTGGCGCGGGAAGCGCATGGCGTGAATCCCGGCCACGGCCGCATCCGTATTGCGTTGGTGGCGCCTTTGGCTGACTGCGTGCAGGCAGCCGAACGCATCGCCCATTTTGTACATACTTCTGTTTGATCAACCTTTAAAAGCTGAGCCGCTATGACTCTCGACCTGCAGACCACCATCGAAAAAGCCTGGGACGACCGGGCCAACCTGACGCCCGCCGACGCCAGCGCCGAAGTGCGCGAAGCGGTGGAACACACCATCGACGGCCTGGATCTGGGCCGCTTGCGCGTGGCGGAGAAAATCAATGACGACTGGGTGGTCCACCAGTGGATCAAGAAGGCCGTGCTGCTGTCGTTCCGCCTGAGCGAAAACGCCATCATGGGCCAGGCCCCGCTGCAGTTCTACGACAAGGTGCCGCTCAAGTTCTCGGAATACGGCGACAACGCCTTCAAGCAAGGCGGCTACCGCGTGGTGCCGCCCGCCGTCGCCCGCCGCGGCGCCTTCATCGGCCGCAACGTGGTGCTGATGCCCTCCTACGTGAACATCGGCGCTTACGTCGACGAAGGCACGATGGTCGACACCTGGGCCACCGTCGGTTCGTGCGCCCAGATCGGCAAAAACGTCCACCTGTCCGGCGGCGTCGGTATCGGCGGCGTGCTGGAACCGCTGCAAGCCAACCCCACCATCATAGAAGACAACTGCTTCATCGGCGCCCGCTCGGAAGTCGTGGAAGGCGTGGTCGTGGAAGAGAACTCGGTGCTGGCCATGGGCGTGTTCCTGTCGCAAAGCACCAAGATCTTCGATCGCGCCACCGGCAAGATCACCTACGGCCGCGTGCCCTCGGGTTCGGTTGTGGTGCCGGGTTCGCTGCCGTCGGCCGACGGCTCGCATAGCCTGGCTTGCGCCGTCATCGTCAAGCGTGTCGACGCGCAAACGCGCGCCAAGACCAGCATCAATGATCTGCTGAGGGCGTAAGTCGATGGGCAAGTCAGCCGTACTGGATCTGGTCAAGGACCTGATCGCCCGCCCGTCGGTCACACCGGCGGATGAAGACTGCCAGGCGGCGCTTGCCGCCCGGCTGGAACGCATCGGCTTCACGTGCGAGACCATCGCACAAGGCGGCGTCACCAACCTGTGGGCCCGGCGCGGCAGCGCCGCGCCGCTGACCGTGTTCGCCGGTCACACGGACGTGGTGCCGCCGGGCCCGCGCGAAAAGTGGGAGAGCGATCCGTTCGTGCCCACGGAACGCGACGGCTGGCTGTACGGCCGCGGCGCGGCCGACATGAAGAGCTCGATCGCCGCCTTCGTGGTGGCGGCCGAGGAATTCGTGGCGGCCCACCCGCAACACGGCGGTTCGATCGCGTTGCTGATCACGTCCGACGAAGAAGGCCCGTCGATCGACGGCACCGCCATCGTCTGCGACGCGCTGAAGGCGCGCGGCGAACAGCTGGACTACTGCATCGTCGGCGAGCCGACCTCGGGCGACGTGCTGGGCGACACCTGCAAGAACGGCCGCCGCGGCTCGTTGTCGGGCAAGCTGACGGTCAAGGGCATCCAGGGCCACGTGGCCTACCCACACCTGGCGCGCAACCCGGTGCACCAACTGGCGCCGGCGCTGGCCGACATCGTCGGCATCGAATGGGACCAGGGCAACGAGTACTTCCCGCCCACGACGTTCCAGGTGTCGAACCTGAACTCGGGCACGGGCGCGACGAACGTGGTGCCGGGCGAAGCCGTGGCGTTGTTCAATTTCCGTTTCTCGACGGCCAGCACGCCGGAAAGCCTGAAGGCCCGCGTGCATGCGGTGCTGGACAAGCACGGCCTGGAATACGACCTGGACTGGGATTTGGGCGGCGAGCCTTTCCTGACCCCCCGCGGTTCGCTCACCGATGCGCTGGTGCAGGCGATCCACGCTGAAACCGGCGTCACCGCCGAGCTGTCCACCACCGGCGGCACGTCCGACGGCCGCTTCATCGCCAAGATCTGTCCGCAGGTGATCGAGTTCGGCCCCGGCAACGCCACGATCCACAAGGTCAACGAGCGTGTCGAAGTGGCCTCGCTGGATCCGCTGAAGAACATCTATCGGCGCACGCTGGAAAACCTGCTGCTGGACAAGTGAAACTGCCCCGCGCATCGTCCGATCGGGACGGCGTGCGGGGAAACGAAACTGCCCCCCCCGCGGGGGGCGCTTTTCCCCTTGGGCTCGCCCATCGGGAAAAAAAGGCCTGACTATGTATCAATCCGCCCGTCAAGAATTGCTGACCCTGCGCGACCTCATCCGTTATGGGGTGTCGCGTCTGAACGGCGCCCAGGTGGCCTTGGGTCACGGCAGCGACAACGCCTGGGACGAGGCGGTCTACCTGACCCTGCACGCCCTGCACTTGCCGCTGGACACGCTGGAGCCGTTCCTGGACGCCCGCGTGGTGCGCGAAGAGCGCGACCGCGTGCTGGATCTGCTGGAACGCCGCGTGAGCGAGCGCGTGCCCGCCGCCTACCTCACCAACGAGGCCTGGCTGCGCGGCCATCGCTTCTACGTGGACAAGCGTGTCATCGTGCCGCGCTCGCCCATCGCGGAACTGCTCGACCAAGGCTTGTCGCCCTGGGTGCAGGATGCGCTGGCGGTGGAAAACGTGCTGGACATGTGCACGGGCTCGGGCTGCCTGGCCATCCTGTCGGCCCTGGCCTTCCCCTACGCCCATGTGGACGCGGTGGACGTGTCGGCCGATGCGCTGGAAGTGGCCCGCCGCAACGTGGACGACTACGGCCTGCAAGACCGTCTGGACCTGCACGAAAGCAATCTGTTCGACAGCCTGCCGGCATGCCAGTACGACGTCATCATCTGCAATCCGCCCTACGTGAACAGCGGTTCGATGGACGTGCTGCCCCCGGAATACCGGCATGAACCGAACCTGGCGCTGGCTGGCGGCGAAGACGGCATGGACCTGGTGCGCCGCATCCTGGCGGCGGCCCCGCAGTACCTCACGCAAGACGGCGTGATCGTGCTTGAGATCGGCCACGAGCGCGACTTCTTCGAAGCCGCCTTCCCGCAGCTATCCCCTGTATGGCTGGATACGGAAGAGGCGTCGGACCAGCTCCTGCTGCTTACCCGAGAGCAACTTACCCTGTGATACGCGCTACTGGATTGACCCTGCGCCGCGGCACGAAAGTGCTGCTGGACGGCGCTGAATTCGTTGTTCACCCGGGCGAACGCGTCGGCATCGTGGGCAAGAACGGCGCGGGCAAGTCCTCGCTGTTCGCCCTGCTGACCGGCGCCCTGGACCTGGACGCCGGCACGGTGAACCTGCCCGCCGGCTGGCGCATCGCCAGCGTCAAGCAGGAACTGGACGCCGACGACCGCCCCGCCCGCGAATTCGTCATCGATGGCGACACGCACCTGCGCGAATTGCAGGCGCGCCGCGCCACGCTGACCGACGACCAGGGCACGCAGATCGCGGAAGTGGAAGCGGCGCTGGTGGAAGCCGGCGCCTGGAGCGCGGCCTCGCGCGCGGAACAGCTGCTGGCCGGCCTGGGCTTCAAGCCGAACGAATGGATGATGCCGGTCGAGAGCTTTTCCGGAGGCTGGCGCATGCGCCTGGCCCTGGCCAGCGCACTGATGGCACCGTCCGAACTGCTGCTGCTGGACGAACCCACCAACCACTTGGATCTGGACGCGATGCTGTGGCTGGAGAAATGGCTGGGCGCCTATCCGGGCACCGTCATGCTGATCTCCCACGACACCGAGTTCCTGGATGCGGTGGCCAAGTCCATCCTGCACTTCGATCATGCCAAGCTCGTGCGCTACCGCGGTGGCTACGGCGATTTTCTGACGCAGCGCGCCGAGCGCCTGCGCCAGACGAACATCGCCTACGAACGCCAAACCCGCGAAACGGCCCGCCTGCAAGGCTTCATCGACCGCTTCAAAGCCAAGGCCTCCAAGGCCAAGCAGGCGCAAAGCCGCGTCAAGGCGCTGGCCCGCATGCAACTGCTGGCGCCCTTGCATGCCGAAGCCGGCATCGACATCCGCATCCCGTCGCCCGACCAGGTGCCCGATCCCCTGCTGACGCTGGAACACCTGTCCGCCGGCTACACGGACGCCGAGGGCCACGCCGTCCCCATCCTGCGCGACGTGACCTTGATGGTGCGCGCCGGCAGCCGCGTCGGCGTCCTGGGCGCCAACGGCGCGGGCAAGAGCACGCTGATCAAGACGCTGGCGGAAGAGATCCCCGTGCAGGCGGGCGAACGGCGCGCCTCGCGCGGGCTGGCCATCGGCTACTTCCATCAGCACCAGCTGGACATGCTGGACGTGGACAGCACGCCGATCGCGCACCTGGCGCGCCTGGCGCCCGAGACCCGCGAACAGGAACTGCGCAACTACCTGGGCGGCTTCGGATTTTCGGGCGATACCGTCACCAGCAAGGTCGGCCCCATGTCGGGCGGCGAAAAGGCGCGGCTGGCGCTGTCCCTGATCGTCTGGCAAAAACCCAACCTGCTGCTGCTGGACGAGCCCAGCAACCACTTGGATGTGGAAACACGCGAAGCCCTGGCAGCCGCATTGGCCGACTTCGGGGGCAGCATGCTGCTGGTCTCGCACGATCGCCACCTGCTGCGCACCACCGTGGACAGCTTCTGGATCGTGGCCGACGGCGCCGTGCGCGAGTTCGACGGCGACCTTGAGGACTACCGCGACTGGCTGGCCGCCCGCAACGCCGGGGAACGCGCCGAGGCCGCACGCGAGAACGCCGAAGGCAGCGAACCCGTCGTGGACCGCAAGGCGCAGCGCCGGGCCGAAGCCGAGCAACGGCAACGCCTGTCCGCCCTGCGCAAGCCGCTGGAATCCAAGCTTGCCAAGGTGGAATCCGACATGGAGAAGCTGCGGGCCAAGCTGCATGCGCTGGACGCCGTCATCGCCGACCCGGACCTGTATTCGGATGCGCGCCGCGCGGAACGCCAGAAGGTCATGGCCGAGCACGGCGAACACGGCAAGCGCATTGACGAGCTTGAAGAGCAATGGCTTGAGATCCAGGGTTCCCTGGAAGAAATCGATCAGAGCGAAGCCTAGCGCAGGGCTTGGGCAGCGGAGCGGTGCCGCTGCCCAAGTCGCTTTCTATCTATTAATAACAACCATTGTTATTTATACATTGTCGCGAAATTGACTCCATCTGGCGCGGGGCGCCAGCGACATGTCTACGCTTTCGGACGATTCCTCCGCCACTACCGCGAACTGCTTGGCTTTCCGAACCCATCCGGCCGCTGGATCTCAGCGCGGACGACATCGACGCCTTGCTGGCGTTCATGAAGGTCTTGCAGGGAAAGGGGAAGGCGGCGCCTCCGGGGCGCCGCCCGCCTGGCATTACGAGTACGGACGCTCGCGCAGGCGGGTGTGGTGGTCGACCACGGTGTCGATCACTTCGCGCAGGATGGTTTCGGCCAAAGCGGGCGGCACGCCCGCCTCTTCGGCCAACCGGCGGATGCGTTCAACCTGCTGGGATTCCCGCTGGGGATCCACCAGGTCCATGCCGTGGTTGGTCTTGAGCTCGCCGATCATGTCGGTGCAACGGAACCGCACACCCAACAGCAACATGATCTGCTGGTCGATTTCATCGACCTCGGCGCGCAGCGACGCCAACTCGGCTTTCGGGGAATCGTTATTGGCCATGTTTAACCTTGAACAATATCAAGTTTGGCGATGCCCAGCGCCAAGGTCTTGGCGCCGACATCGCGGAACTGGATTTCTGCCTGCGCGTCCTGTCCTGCCCCGCTCAAGCCAATAATCGTGCCATCGCCAAACCGCGCATGATGCACGCCCTGGCCCACACGATACTGCTTGTCGCCCACCGTGACACCGCTTGCGATACCGCGCGGTTGACGCGGCGCAATAGTGTTGGTGGCCTTGCGTCCGAACGCGTCACCGCGGTTGCCCCCGCCCCAGCCCGCGCCCGTGCTGCTGACCGGCGCGAGGCCAGCCTTGGGAGACAGCCACTTCAGGTGCTCTTGCGGGATCTCGTCCAGGAAGCGCGAACGCATGGCGTAGCGGGTCTGGCCGTGCAGCATCCGGCTTTGGGCCAGGCTGATGTACAGGCGCTGCCGTGCGCGGGTGATCGCCACGTACATCAGACGACGCTCTTCTTCCAGCCCCGATTGCTCCAGGATGCTGTTCTCGTGCGGGAACAGCCCCTCTTCCAAACCGGTGATGAAGACGGCATCGAATTCCAGGCCCTTGGCGGCGTGCACCGTCATCAGCTGGACGGCGTCCTGGCCTTGCTGGGCCTGGTTGTCGCCGGCTTCCAGCGCCGCGTGCGACAGGAACCCCGCCAGCGGCGTCAGGCCGTCAGACACCACGATGGGCGCGTCGACCACGCCCGGCATCAGCGTGGACGAGGTGGCCTGTTCAGGCACCACGCCAGCGGGCATGCCGTCGTAGTTCTCTTCGGAAGCGAACACGGCCGCGGCCGTGATCAGTTCGTTCAAGTTCTCCAGGCGCTCGGCGCCTTCACGCTCGGCCTTGTAATGGGCGTTCAGGCCGCTGCCCTCAAGCATGTGCTCGACCATTTCCGGCAGCGGCAGGTCGCGCGTTTCTTCGATCAGGCGATGGATCAGCTGCGCGAACTGGGCCAGGTTGGACCCGCCTTTGCCGCCTACCAGCGCCACGGCCGCATAAAGGCTGGTGTCGTGCGCGCGGGCCGCGTCGGCCAGCTGTTCCAGCGTGCGCGCGCCAATGCCGCGCGTCGGGAAGTTGACGACCCGCATCCACGACGTATCGTCGTTGGGATTGGCCATCAGCCGCAGATACGCCAGCGCGTGCTTGATTTCCTGGCGCTCGAAAAAGCGCAGGCCGCCGTAGACCTTGTAGGGAATGCCGGCCGAGAAAATGGCGTGTTCCAGCACGCGCGATTGCGCGTTGCTGCGATACAGCACAGCGATCTCGCGGCGCAGGCTGCCGTCATGGATCAGCGAACGGATTTCGTCCACGATCCATTGGGCTTCCATGCCGTCCGACGGCTGTTCGATGACGCGCACCGGCTCGCCTTCGCCCTGGTCGGTCCACAGGTTCTTGCCCAGCCGGCCGCTGTTGTGGCCGATCAGCGCATTGGCGGAATCCAGGATGTGCCCGAATGAACGGTAGTTCTGTTCCAGGCGGATCACGGTGCCATGCGCATAGTCGCGCTCGAAGTCGGACATGTTGCCGACGTTCGCGCCCCGGAAGGCGTAGATGGACTGGTCGTCGTCGCCCACAGCGAAAATCGCCGCGCCGCCGCCTGCCAGCAAGCGCAGCCACTTGTACTGCAGCGTGTTGGTGTCCTGGAACTCGTCGACCAGGATGTGGCGGAAACGGCGTTGATAGTGCTCGCGCACCGGCGCATTGCGCGACAGCAGTTCGTAGGCGCGCAGCAGCAGCTCGGCGAAGTCGACCACGCCTTCGCGCTGGCACTGGGCTTCGTAAAGCTGGTAGACCTCGATCAGGCGGCGGCGGTGGGCGTCATAGGCTTCGACGTCCTGCGGGCGCAGGCCCTCTTCCTTGGCGCCGTTGATGAAGCGTTGCACATCGCGCGGCGGGTACTTTTCGTCGTCGACGCCGTTCGCCTTCATCAGGCGCTTGATCGCGGCAAGCTGATCGGTAACGTCAAGGATCTGGAAGCTTTGCGGCAAGCCGGCATCGCGGTGATGCGCGCGCAGCATGCGATTGCACAGGCCGTGGAACGTGCCGATCCAGAGGCCGCGCGTATCGATCGGCAGGATCGCAGACATGCGCGCCAGCATTTCGCGGGCGGCCTTGTTGGTGAACGTGACCGCCAGAAGCCCAAAAGGCGAAGCCTGGCCGGTTTGAATCAGCCAGGCCATGCGGGTAGTGAGTACCCGGGTCTTCCCGCTGCCCGCCCCGGCCAAGACCAGGGCGTGCTGCGGTTCTAACGTTACTGCGGCGCGTTGTTCAGGGTTGAGCTTCTCTAGCATCATGCCGCGTAGCGGCGCAGATGTTGAGCGAATTGCTCGAGCCCGGCGATGCCGCTTTGCTGGGCGCGCTGGCACCAGGCCTGCAGGTCATGGAGGAGCTGTTCGCTGCTGGCGCTGGAGCTTTCCCAGATGCGGCCGAGTTCGCGGCGCATCTGCACCAGGGTCGACAGCGACTTGTTCTGGGCGATGGCCTTGTCCACGGCGGCAAGCTGTTCAGGCTGGAGGATGTCCTCGTTGCGGTGGATGGCGCGGCGCACCTGGTGCAGCTTGGTGTAGCCGCATTCAGCGTTGCCTTCCTGACGCGAGGCCTTCAGCTTGCTCAGCTCTTCGCGAGCGGCGCTCTTGATCACGTCCGCATAGCGGGCCATGACTTCGTAGCGATGCGTGATCACGCCTTGCAGCGTGCGCAGGTCGATGCCCGTGCGGGTGTCGTCCAGCTTCAGCTTGGGCGCAACCTTCTTGATCTTGGCCAGGCCGAAGAACTTCAGGATGTTGATGTAGCACCAGCCGATATCGAATTCGTACCACTTGGCCGAGAACTTGGCCGACGTGCCATGGGCGTGGTGGTTGTTGTGCAGCTCTTCGCCGCCAATCACGATGCCCCACGGGAACACGTTGGTGCTGGTGTCCGGGCTGTTGTAGTTGCGGTAGCCCCAAAAGTGGCCGATACCGTTGACGACGCCGGCCGCCCAGAAGGGAATCCAGGCCATCTGCACCGCCCACACCGTCACGCCCATCGCGCCGAACAGGGCGACGTCGATAGCCAGCATGGACAGCACGCCCCACAAGCTGTGCTTGCTGTAGACGTTGCGTTCGAGCCAGTCGTCAGGGGTGCCGTGGCCGAACTTGGCCATGGTTTCCTTGTTGTTCGATTCTTCGCGATACAGTTCCGCGCCGCGGAACAGCACCTTCCAGATGCCGAACAGCATGGGCGAGTGAGGATCGCCTTCCTTTTCGCACTTGGCGTGATGCTTGCGGTGAATGGCGACCCATTCCTTGGTGACCATGCCGGTCGTCATCCAGAGCCAGAAACGGAAGAAGTGCATGACAGCCGGATGCAGATCCAGACCGCGGTGCGCTTGGCTGCGATGGAGAAAAACCGTGACCGCAACAATCGTGATGTGCGTCACGACAAGGGTGAATACGACGACCTGCCACCAAGTGGCTTGGGTCAGACCGCCGGCGATGAAGGAGAGGATGTAATCCATAAAGCTGTTATGAGCCTCGCTTGAGAAGTGCCTGAAGTTTAGCTTACCTTTGTCTGCTTATGACAAGGTAGTTTCAAAATAGTTTTTGAGCGAAATCAAGGACTAAGCCCTGATTTTGGAACACAAACGCCCACTCTCGCGGCCCTTTCGGGCAGATCGCGAGGGCAAGCCTTGCGGACATCCGGCGCCTGGGCCGGCTACCCCATGAAGGTGGGGGGTATTCGCAATGGCACCAGGTTTTGGCTACATTTCGCTACTAAAGTTCCTGTCAGCAAAGGGATTTCGTCTTGAGGGCGCCACGTTCGCGGCGCACACTTTCCGCCCTTCCTGCTGACCAAACTGTCTCTTTTGCCCCACTGATGTTGCCGAAAACAATCCGACCCTATTTATTTTCAGCCCTGTCGATGCTGGGGATCGCGCTGTCGGCGCCCGCCCCCGCCCAGACGATGAAGTCGGGCGACGTCGTCGTGCTGGCCTCCTATTACGAAATCCGCGGGTCGGACTGCCTGGCGCTCAGGGCGCCGCGCGTGCAGATCACGCAGAACCCGACGCTCGGCAAGGCCAGCATCATGCAGACGCGGGGACAGTCGAGCGATTCGGGCCGCTGCGCCTATCGGCCGGTGGCGGTTTCGCAGGTGGTCTATCAGGCGGACCGGCCCGGATCGGACACCCTGGCCTGGGAAGTGAAGTACCAGAACAAGACGCTGGGCACCCGCCGGTTCAGCGCGACGGTCGGCGTCACGCCGGCTCCCTGAGCCGGCGCGGGCCGAAAGAACGGGTCAGGCCGGCTTGTCGCCCTTGGCCGGGTCGGCCTCAGGGACGGAGTCGGCCACGGGGCTGGCCGCAGGCGCCGCTTCTGCCGCTTCGGCAGCAGGCGCGTCGGCAGCTACCGGCATGTCCGCTACCGGCATGTCCGCTACCGGCATGTCCGCTACCGGCATGTCCGCTACCGGCATGTCCGCATCCACTTCCTCGGCAACGTCGCCAACGTCGGCATCCAGATCGGCGTCCGCATCCGCGGCGGCTGCGGCCTCCTCGGTCGCGCCCGCGGCGCCCTTCTTTTTGCGCTCGAACACTGCGGCGAAGAAGCCGTCGGTGCCGTGCACGTCAGGGCGCAACTGCACGTAGGGGCCTTCCAGCTTCAGCGTTTCGCAACGCGCGGCCAGAATCTCGGCGGCGTCCACGCGTTCGAAATCGGGATGGCTGGCCAGGAAACGCTCGGCCTGCACCTCGTTTTCTTCCGCCAGCAGGCTGCACGTGGCGTACACCAGGCGGCCGCCGGGCGCCACGCAACGCGCGGCGCTGTTCAGGATGCGTTCCTGCAGCCGGCCCAATTCGGCCAGCGCCTCAGGGTGCTGGCGCCACTTCAGGTCGGGGTTGCGGCGCAGGGTGCCAATGCCGCTGCAAGGCGCATCGACCAGCACGCGCTGCGCCTTGCCGGCCAGGCGCTTCACGCGGGCATCGTTCTCGCTGTCGATCACGACGGGCACCACGTTCGACAGACCGCTGCGCGCAAAGCGCGGCTTGGCGCGCGCCAGGCGGGCGGCCGACACGTCGAAGGCGTACAGGCGGCCGGTGGAGCGCATCAGTGCGCCCAGCAGCAGCGTCTTGCCACCAGCGCCGGCGCAGAAATCGATGATCATTTCGCCACGGCGCGGCGCGACCAGCAGGGCCAGCAGCTGGCTGCCTTCGTCCTGCACTTCGATGCTGCCGTTTTCAAACTGCGGCCAGCGGTTGATCGCCGGGCGGCCTTCCATGCGGATGCCCCACGGCGAGAACGGCATGGCCACGGGTTCGTAGCGGCCGGCGCTTTGCTGCAGTTCGGTCAGCATGGCGTCGCGCTCGGCCTTCAGCGGGTTGACACGCAAATCCAGGCTGGCTTGGCGGTTCAGCGCTTCGACCAGGGTTTCCGGGCTGTCCATCTGGCTCAGGCGCTCGTCCAGCCAGTCGGGGATGCTGCCGCGCACGGCACGGGGCAAGGTGGCCAGATCGATCTGCGACACGCGCTTGAGCCATTCGGCTTCGGCGGCGTCCATGCCCTCTTCCAGCGCCTCGGCGCCCAGCGTGGCGTTCAGGCCCAGGATGGCCAGGCGGCGCGAGGCGGGACCCACGCCGCTTTCGCCGAATTGACGGTAACGGCGCAGGTGGCGCAGCACGTCGTAGACGGCTTCAGCGACCTCGGAACGGTCGCGGGCACCCAGGTTCGGGTGATGGCGCAGCCAGTGCGACAGCGCGGAATCGGCCGGGTAGGTCCATTGCAGGATTTCGCCCAGCACGCGCTGCACCTGATCGATGCGGATGGCTGCGTAAGACTGGCGCGGACGGTTGAATTGCGGCTTTTGCGAAGCCGGTTCGCGATGGCCGTGCGAGGCGTCGTCGCCGCGCGGGCCGTCATAGGAAGGACGGCCCTGGCCTTGGCCTTGATACTCCCGGCGTTCCGAGCCGTAGGAGGCACGTTCGCCGCCACGGCTGTCGCCGCGCGGACCGTTGCCGTAGGACGGACGCGAATCCGGACGGCCCTGGCCCTGACCCTGGCCTTGATATTCCCGGCGTTCCGAACCGTAGGAGGCACGCTCGCCCCCACGGCTGTCGCCGCGCGGAGCGTTGCCGTAGGACGGACGCGAATCCGGACGGCCCTGACCCTGGCCCTGACCCTGATATGGCCGGCGCTCGGAACCGTAGGAAGCACGCTCGCCGCCCCGGCTGTCGCCACGCGGGCCGTTGCCGTAGGACGGACGCGAATCCGGACGGCCCTGGCCTTGACCTTGACCTTGGTATTCCCGGCGTTCCGAGCCGTAGGAGGCACGTTCGCCGCCACGGCTGTCACCGCGCGGGCCATTGCCATAAGACGGACGCGAATCCGATCGGCCCTGACCTTGGCCTTGGCCTTGACCCTGATATTCCCGGCGCTCCGAACCATAAGAGGCGCGCTCGCCGCCACGGCTGTCGCCCCGGGCGCCACCGCCACGGTTCTCGCCACGCGGCGCGTCGTAGGACGGACGCGATGCGGGCCGGCCTTGGCCCTGACCTTGGCCTTCACGGCGGTCGCCGCCGAAAGCGCCGCGTTCGCCACGGCCTTCGCCGCGCTTTTCACCACGGTTATCGCCACGTGGGGCATCGAACGACGGCCGCGGGGCCGGACGGCCGGCGTCGCGGTTGGGGCGCTCATCGCGCGCGCGGTCGCTGCGCTCGCGCTGGGGCACCTCGCGGGCGTCGCCCTTGGGACGCGAGAAGAAGGACCGACCGTCGCGCCCTTCGGAGGCTGCCCTCGGGGAGCCTGCCGGACGAGAACGCGGAGATTGGGGTTTAGTCATGGTGTGTTCCAGTGGGGCGGAGGAGTTCCGCCCGGTAAATTCGATTCAGTGCGAGCGATTCAATGCAAGCGATTCCGTGCAATCCGGGGCCGATCAGGCGGCCGGCGACCAGGTGAACAGGCGCGCGGGATCCCCCTGCACGTCCACCCGGTGGTCGCTTGTCAGCGTAACCCGGCCTTCGGCCAGCCAGCGCACGGCGGCCGGAAAAGCCTGATGTTCCACTGCCAGCACCCGATTAGCCAGCAGTTCCGGCGTGTCGCCGGCCAGGACCGGCACACAGCCCTGGGCGATGATGGGGCCGTGGTCCAACACCGGGGTGACGAAATGCACCGTGCAGCCATGCACGCGCACGCCCGTCGCCAGCGCCTGGGCATGCGTGTGCAACCCGGGAAACGCCGGCAGCAGCGAGGGATGGATATTGACCAGCCGGCCCGCATAGTGGTTGACGAAGCCGGGAGTCAGTACGCGCATGAACCCGGCAAGAATGACGTAGTCGGGCGCATAGCGATCGATTTCAGCGGCCAAGGCGGCGTCGAAGGCTTCGCGGCTGGCATAGTCCTTATGGTACAGGGCCGCCGAGGGAATGCCCTGGGCGGCGGCCCATTCCAGGCCGCCGGCGTCCGGCCGGCTGGCGATGACGGCGGCGATGTCGGCCGGCCAGCCTTCGTCGCGGCACGCTTCGGCCAGCGCCTGCATGTTGCTGCCCCGCCCCGAGATCAGGATGACGAGGCGGCGTTTAGAAATTTGTGTTTCCGGCAAGATAGAAGAATCCAAAGGTGTAGCCCCCAGGGCGCCCGGCAGGCCGGGCGTTGCTTGTCGCAAAAAGGCTTGTCCGCCACCATTCCGCACTCCGGAAATACCGTTCGCGCATAAATGGTTGGGGGGATTAGAACAAACCCGGAATCCAAAATTGTAAACTCTCGCTCGTGAAACCATCGCTGCGCATCTACCGATCCCTGCCTCCGCCCGACCGGCGCGCTCCTTGCGCGCTGACGATCGGCAATTTCGACGGCGTCCATCGCGGGCACCAGGCCATGTTGGCGCGCGTCTGCCAAGTGGCCCGCGAACGCGGCCTAGCGCCTGCCGTCATGACCTTCGAGCCGCATCCGCGGGAGTATTTCGCCACCCTGAACCAACGCCCCGAGCTGGCGCCCACCCGGATATCCGGGCTGCGCGACAAGCTGGCGGCGCTGGCGCGCTACGGCGTGTCCCAGGTCGTGGTGGAACGCTTCAACGCCCGGCTGGCCGAAATGTCGGCCAACGCCTTCATCGAGAACCTGCTGGTGCAGGGCTTGCAGGCCAAATGGCTGCTGGTGGGCGAGGATTTCCGCTTCGGCCACAAGCGCAGCGGCGATATCGACCTGCTGCGCGAAGCCGGCATGCGCCACGGCTTCGAGGTGCAGACCCTGGCGGACGTGACCGACCAGCACGGCCACCGGATATCCAGTTCCGAAGTCCGCACGGCGCTGGCCGTGGGCGACCTGGACCGCGCCCGCCACCTGCTGGGCCATCCGTACCACATCAGCGGCCACGTGATCCACGGCCAGAAGCTGGGCCGGACCCTTGGTTTCCCCACGATGAACCTGCGCGTGGCCGAGCGGTGCGCCGCCCGCTCGGGCATCTATGTGGTCCAGGTCTATGGCCTGGCCGACCGCCCCCTGCCCGCCGTGGCCAGCCTGGGCGTGCGCCCGACGGTCGAAGACCGCGGCCGCGTGTTGCTCGAGTCGCACCTGCTGAACGACACCGTCGACGCTTACGGTAAACTCGTACGCGTCGAATTCCTGCACAAGCTGCGGGACGAAGAAAAATTTCCTGACCTCCCTTCCCTGACTGCCGCCATCGCCGAAGACGCGCGAAACGCGCGCGCCTATTTTGCCGTTCATGGACTATAAAAAGACCCTCAACCTGCCCGATACCCCCTTCCCCATGCGGGGCGACCTTGCCAAGCGCGAGCCCGCCTGGATTTCGCAGTGGGAGGAAAATCACGTCTACCAGGCGATCCGTGCGGCCAGCCGCGGCCGGCCCCGTTTCGTGCTGCACGACGGCCCGCCCTATGCGAACGGCGACATCCACATCGGCCACGCGGTCAACAAGATCCTGAAGGACATCATCGTCAAGAGCCGCAACATGGCCGGCTATGACGCGCACTACGTGCCGGGCTGGGACTGTCACGGCATGCCGATCGAAATCCAGATCGAAAAGAAGTACGGCAAGCACCTGCCCGTGGCGGAAGTGCAGTCGAAGGCCCGCGCCTACGCGCTGGAGCAGATCGACCGCCAGCGCAAGGATTTCAAGCGCCTGGGCGTGCTGGGCGGCTGGGACCGTCCGTACATGACGATGAACTTCAGCAATGAAGCCGACGAGATTCGCGCGCTGGGACGCATCCTGGACAAGGGCTACGTGTTCCGCGGCTTAAAGCCCGTGAACTGGTGTTTCGACTGTGGCTCGGCCCTGGCTGAAGCCGAAGTGGAATACGCCGACCGCGTCGACCCCGCCGTGGACGTCGCCTTCCCGTTCGCCGAACCCGCCAAGCTGGCGCGCACCTTCGGCCTGGAATCGGTGGAAGACGGCGCCATCGTGATCTGGACGACCACGCCCTGGACCATTCCGTCCAACCAGGCGCTGAACGTGCACCCGGAAATCGAATACGCACTGGTACGCGTGTCGTCGCCGGCGCCCAAGTTCGGCCCGCTGCTGCTGGTGGCCAAAGACCGCGTCGAAGCCTGCCTGAAGTCCTGGAACCTGGAAGGCGACATCATCGCCACGGCGCCCGGCGAAGCGCTGTCGGGCATCGAATTCCGCCATCCCCTGGCACAGTACGACGCCGCCTACGACCGCCGCTCGCCCATCTACCTGGGCGACTACGTCACGGCGGACTCGGGCACGGGCGTCGTGCACTCGGCGCCGGCCTACGGCATTGAAGACTTCGTGTCGTGCAAAGCGCACGGCATGAAAGATACCGATTTCATCAGCCCCGTCATGGGCGACGGCAAGTACGTGGACAGCCTGGCGCTGTTCGGCGGCCTGTCCATCTGGGACGCCAACCCCAAGATCGTCGAAGCGCTGACCGAAGCCGGCGCGCTGATGCACGTCGAAAAGCACAAGCACAGCTACATGCACTGCTGGCGCCACAAGACGCCGATCATCTACCGCGCCACCAGCCAATGGTTCGCCGGCATGGACGTGGCCCCCAAGGATGGCGGCCCGACCTTGCGCGAATCGGCGCTGGCCGGCATCGACGCCACGGCCTTCTACCCGGCCTGGGGCCGCGCCCGCCTGCACGCGATGATCGCCAACCGTCCGGACTGGACCCTGTCGCGCCAGCGCCAGTGGGGCGTGCCGATGGCCTTCTTCGTGCACAAGGAAACCGGCGAACTGCACCCGCGCACCGCCGAGTTGCTGGAACAGGTGGCGCAGCGCGTCGAGCAAGGCGGCATCGAGGCCTGGCAGGCCATCGAACCCCGCGACCTGCTGGGCGACGAAGCCGACCAATACGAGAAGAACCGCGACACGCTGGACGTGTGGTTCGATTCGGGCAGCACACACGCCACGGTGCTGGGTGGCAAGGACGGCGAATTCGCCGGCTCGCACGGCGCTGAACTGGGTTGGCCCGCCGACCTGTACCTGGAAGGCTCCGACCAGCATCGCGGCTGGTTCCATTCGTCGCTGCTGACCGGCTGCATGCTGTATGGCCAACCGCCCTACAAGGCCTTGCTGACGCATGGCTTCGTGGTCGACGGCCAGGGCCGCAAGATGAGCAAGTCGGTGGGCAACGTGATCGCCCCGCAAAAGGTGTCGGACTCGCTGGGCGCGGAAATCCTGCGCCTGTGGGTGGCGTCCACCGATTATTCGGGCGAACTGTCCATCTCGGACGAGATCCTGAAGCGCGTGGTGGAAGGCTACCGCCGCATCCGCAACACGCTGCGCTTCCTGCTGGCCAATGTCGCCGATTTCGACGCGGTGTCGCAATCGGTGCCCTACGGCGATCTCTTCGAGATCGACCGCTATGCGCTGGCGATGACGGCGCAGATGCAGTCCGAAGTGCAGGCCAACTACGAACGCTACGACTTCCACCCGGCCGTCTCGCGCTTGCAGACGTTCTGCTCGGAAGACCTGGGCGCGTTCTACCTGGACATCCTGAAAGACCGCCTGTACACGTCGGCCCCCGGCAGCCTGGCGCGCCGTTCGGCGCAGACGGCGCTGCTGGACATCACGCAGACGCTGCTGAAGCTGATGGCGCCGATCCTGTCCTTCACGGCCGAAGAAGCCTGGAAGGAACTGGTCGGCTCTGCGCTGAAGCACCAGGCCGACGCTGCCCGCACGACGATCTTCACCGAGGTCTACCATGCGCTGCCGCCGTTTGCCGACGCCGACGCGCTGACCGCCAAGTGGGCGCGCCTGCGCGCCATCCGCGCCGAGGTCCAGCGCAAGCTGGAAGAAGTGCGCACGGCGGGCGACATCGGTTCGTCGCTGCAAGCGGAAGTGGACCTGTACGCCAATGGCGACGACCAGCTACTGCTGACCAGCCTGGGCGACGACCTGCGCTTTGTGCTGATCGTCTCGCGCGCCACCGTGCACGCCGGCGAAGGCGAGACCCGCATCCAGGTCACGCCGTCGACGCACAAGAAGTGCGAACGCTGCTGGCACTGGCGCCTGGACGTGGGCCAGGACGCGGACCACCCCGAGATCTGCGGGCGCTGCGTGTCCAACCTGTTCGGCTCGGGCGAAGCCCGCGACAAGGCTTGAGCATGGCCCGCCCCTCCGATTCGGGAGTGACGGGCACGCCCCCCGCCCGCGCCGTTCCGGCGCGCGTGGGCGGCTGGCTGGCCCTGGCGCTGTTGATCATCGTGCTGGACCAATTGACGAAGGTGTACTTCAACACCTCGTTCCAGTATGGCGAACGGGTCAACGTGCTGCCGGTGTTCGACTTCACGCTGCTGTTCAACCGGGGGGCCGCGTTCAGCTTCCTGGCCTCCGAAGAAGGCTGGCAGCGTTGGCTGTTCACCGCCCTGGGCATCGTGGCGGCCGTGGTGATCACGGTCATCCTGCGCCGCACCCATGGCCAGCCCCGCTTCAGCCTGGCGCTGACGCTGATCCTGGGCGGCGCCATCGGCAACGTCATCGATCGCGTGGTGTACGGCCACGTGGTGGACTTCCTGCTGTTCTACTGGAAAGACTCCTACTTCCCCGCCTTCAACCTGGCGGACGTGGGGATCAGCTGCGGCGCCATTCTGCTGGTGCTGGACGAGCTGCTGCGCGCCCGCAAGAAGCCGCAGGCCTGACGGCTGCCGCCGGGGCCGACCGCCCCGGCAGCCCCCTCCCCCAAGGGTTT
>NZ_LZZS01000006.1 GCF_014170335.1 Achromobacter sp. UMC46 | reverse complement strand
GGCCTTCGGGCTTGTCTTGGCCTGGCCGATATCCCAGATGCAGGTTCATCTCCGCGGCCATCGTCCGCTCGATTACCGCTTTCTGGAACGACAGGAACAGGTCTTGAACCTCGCTGGGCGTCATCGGTCCCTTGACCAGATGGTCCAGTAACTCGGCCGGCACTTCAGGCAGCGGCCCACGGGCCGCCGCCTGCGCGGCTGCTGTGCGTCTCTTCTTCATCGGCATATCCATGATCTTTATTCCTCATGATATGCCCCGCACACAAAATCCCGGATAGGCCCGCATTCGCGAGTGATGATCAATGCGCGATTAACGACCAATTCGTCAGAAGAACGGTATCGCCGGATCCCATCACCGCCCTCCCTTTTAGACGGGTGGCGCGCGCACAGGTACGAAGAAGCAAGCAGCTATCCGCCGAGCGCCACCCGTCGCTCCACCTCCCCATCCGACGGCGGGGCCCACTAGCAAACCACTCCCCACAAGCGCGCAAGCGCCCACCGCCCCGACGCCTCACAACGCGTATGCCGAATGCGGCCGCCTGCGCGGCCGCATGAGGCGGGCCCCGCAAATCTCGTCAGTAAACCGGAACCTGGCAGCGCGCAAACCAAGACGGCGCCAGCCCGTCGGCGGGGTTGGGCTGATGGCGCGCAACCTTGATGCGCCCGAGGGAATCTGAAGGGAAGGCCGCAGGCCTGGACGAAGATGACGAGAGGGTAGTCCGGAGCGAAGGCTCCGGACCGCAATCATGGGCGCGCGCCATCAGCCCAACCCCGCCGATGGGCGACCTACAAATCTCTCGCCACGCGACCACCGACAAAGCTCCGACAGGCGACCCACGAAGAACCCGCAGCAAGCAATCCCCCCTCGACCGCCCATCAACCAAAAAAACCTACCCCCGCGCCGGCAACACCACCCCCGACGCCTCACCAAACCCAATCCTCGGATAGCCCGCCTTCACGCACTCCGCCCGCATGATGATCTGATCCCCGTCCTGCAGGAACGTCCGCTTTTCCCCCCACGGCAGATCGAACGGCGTCTTGCCGCCGTTGCTCAACTCCAGCAACGAGCCAGCTTCGGACGGTTGGGGGCCCGACAGCGTGCCCGTGCCCAGCATGTCGCCCGGTTGCAGGTTGCAGCCGTTGACGGTGTGGTGCGTGATCAGTTGGGCCACGTTCCAGTAGGCGTCGCGGAAATTGCTGCGCGACAGCGTCACGGCGGGCTGCTTGGCTTCGCGCGATTGCTGCGTCGTCATCAGCACTTCCAATTGCACGTCGTATGCGCCCTTCGCGCGGTTCGCGTCGGACGCGAGATACGGCATCGGCTGCGGTTCCGACGGGCCGCGGTTCCACTGCGTGCGGAAGGGTTCCAGCGCTTCCATCGTCACGATCCACGGCGAAATCGTCGACGCGAAATTCTTCGACAGGAAGGGCCCCAGCGGCTGGTATTCCCAGGCCTGGATATCGCGCGCCGACCAGTCGTTCAGGATGCACAGGCCGAACACGTGCGCGTCCGCGTCGGCCAGGCCGATGCGTTCGCCTTGCTCGTTGCCCGTGCCCACGAAAATGCCCAGCTCCAGTTCATAGTCCAGGCGCGTGCAAGGGCCGAATTGCGGCGTCTCGCCTTCATTGGCCGGACGCGTCTGGCCGACGGGGCGCGGGAACTTCTGGTCCACGCCGATGCTGGAGGCGCGGCCGTGGTAGCCGATCGGCACCCACTTGTAGTTCGGCAGCAAAGGATTGTCGGGGCGGAACTGCTTGCCCACCGCGGTCGCGTGGTGCACCGAGATATAGAAGTCGGTGTAGTCGCCGATGCGGGCGGGCGTGGTGTATTCGGCGTCGGCCTGCGCCATCAGCAGCGGCTCGACCGTGGCGCGCAACGCGGCGCCTTCGCGCAGCGCGCGCGACAGCGCCAGGCGCAGGGCGCTCCAGTGCGGCTGGCCCAGCGCCATCAGCGCATTCAGGCTGTCGCCGGCGCAGGCGGCCAGCGCTTCGGCGGCCAGGCCTTCAAAGGGCTGCTTGCCGGCCAATGCGGCCAGATCCAGGATCTGGTCGCCGATCGCCACGCCGGGGCGGTACGACGTTTGCGTGCCTTTGCGGCGGAACGCGCCATACGGGAGGTTCTGCACCGGGAAATCCGACGTGCCGGTGTTGGCGCTGGCGATCCAGCTTTTCAAGGACGGGTCGTGGGTTTCGTTGATCGTGGTGGTCATGGCTCGCGTGTCTCTCTAATGATGGAATGGGAAATGCCAAACGGCGATGCGCTTGCGCGCATCGCCGTGGGCGTGGATCAGCGGGGGGCTGCCGTCACGCCTTCTTGGGATCGAAGTGCTTCACGATGCCCTGCCAGCACCGGTAATAGTCGCCCTGCAATTCTACCGACGCCAAGGCCTGCGCGGTCGGGCGGATGACGCGGCGCGTTTCGAACATGAACGCCATCGTGTCGCGGATGTAGTGGGCGGCGTGCGTGTCGGCGTGCGAGGCTTTTTCGAAGGTCTCTGCATCGGGGCCATGGCCGCTCATGCAGTTGTGCAGGCTGGCGCCACCGGGGGCGAAGCCATCGGCCTTGGCGTCGTACACGCCTTGGATCAGGCCCATGAATTCGCTGGCGATGTTGCGGTGGAACCAGGGCGGGCGGAACGTGTCTTCCATCGCCAGGATGCGGGGCGGGAAGATCGCGAAGTCCATGTTGGCCGTGCCCGGGGTGTCGGACGGCGCGGTCAGCACGGTGAAGATCGACGGGTCCGGATGGTCGAAGCTGATCGAACCGATGGTGTTGAAGTGGCGCAGGTCGTACTTGTACGGCGCGTGCGTGCCGTGCCAGGCCACGACGTCCAGCGGCGAATGGTCGATGGAGGCGCGCCAGAATCCGCCCGTGAACTTGGCCACCAGTTCAAAGTCGCCTTCCACGTCTTCATACCAGGCCACCGGCGTCTGGAAGTCGCGCGCGTTGGCCAGGCAGTTCGACCCGATCGGGCCCAGTTCCGGCAGGCGCAGGGCGGCGCCGAAGTTTTCAAGCAGGTAGCCGCGCGCGATGCCGTCCAGCAGTTCGACGCGGAAACGCACGCCGCGCGGGATCACCGCGATCTCCAGAGGTTCCAGGTCGATCAGGCCCAGCTCGGTGGCCAGGCGCAGCCGGCCCTGCTGCGGCACCAGCAGCAGTTCGCCGTCGGCGTTGTAGAAATAGCGGCCCTGCATCGACCGGTTGGCGGCGTACATGTGGATGGCCACGCCGCCTTGTTCGTCGGGGCCGCCGTTGCCGCCCCAGGTCTTCACGCCTTCCAGGAAGTCGGTGGGGGCCTCCGGAATCGGCAGCGGGCTCCAGCGCAGCTGGTTTGGGGTGACCGGGCCGTGGCCGAAGGTGCTTTCCCAGCCCGCCGCGCCGCCGAAAGGCTCAAACGGCTTGTGCTGGGCGCCCGGGCGGATGCGGTAGAGCCACGAGCGGCGGTTTTCGCTGCGCGGGGCGGTGAAGGCGGTGCCGGACAGTTGCTCGGCGTACAGCCCATAGGGGCATTGCTGCGGCGAATTGCGGCCTACGGGCAGCGCGCCGGGCAGCGCCTCGGTCGCGCAGTCGTTGCCGAAGCCGGTCTGATATTGCAGTTCCATGGAATCCTCCTGGGTGGCGGCGCGGTGCTTGGCCGCGCGGTCGGTATTCGGGGCCGTCTGGGAAAACCCGGGGCCGATGCGATATTGTCGGGAAAAACGCCCATTACGGCTATGGGAATGCAAAAATAGAGACTATAAATTTTGTGAATAGTAGGGGGGCGCATGGCCGAATTGCGCGACGTGGACCTGAACCTGTTGATCCTGTTCCAGCACCTGCTGGAAGACCGCAACCTGTCGGCCGTGGCGCGGCGGATGGACTTGACGCAGCCCGCCGTCAGCAATGCCTTGCGCCGCCTGCGCGAGGCCTTCGGCGACGAGCTCTTCGTGCGCACGGGCCAAGGCATGTTGCCGACGCCCCGCGCGCAGCGGCTGGCAGGCCCCGTCAGCGAGGCGCTGACGATGCTGGGCCAGGCCTTGAAGGATCAGGACGTGTTCGACGCGGCCACCAGCAACCGGCGTTTCCGGGTCGCCATGACGGACGTGGGCGAGATCCACTTCATGCCTCGGCTGATGGAGGTCTGCGTGCAAGTGGCGCCGCAGGTGCGCATCGATTCGGTGCGGGTGCAGGGGCCGGACCTGCCGCGTGAAATGGAGACGGGCAGGGTGGACCTGGCCATCGGCGCGTTCGACGAGATGGGGGCCGGCACGCTGCAGCGCATGTTGTTCCGGCAGGGCTATGCGACCTTGTTCCGCCAGGCGCATCCCACCGCGCATGCGGGCATGGGCATCAAGGCGTTCCGTGCCGCGCGGCATTTGATCGTGTCGCGCGCCGCGCCTTACGGGCAGGTCAACCAGTCGATGGAGCGGGCAGGCGTGGAACTGGCCGAGCATTTCAGCGTGCCGCATTTTTCGGCCGTGCCCTACATCGTCAGCGCGACCGACCTGCTGGCGACCGTGCCTGAAAAACTGGCCGCCAGCGCCGCGCCGCCATTCGGCCTGCGCTTCATGACGCCGCCCGTGAAAGTGCCCGCGCTGCAGACGAACATGTACTGGCAGCGCAGGGTGGACCGCGACGGCGGCAACCAATGGCTGCGCGCCTTGATCGTGAATACGTTCGCGGTGGGGCGGTGAGGCCTTACGCCGGCACTACCGACGCGCGCGCCTGCTGCAAGGCGTCGCGCAGCAGCGCCACGTCGCCCAGGTGGTTGGCCAGCAGCAGGATCAGCGCCGCGTTCAGTTCCTGGCTTTGCTCGTTCGTCAGGTCGCGGTGCGTGTCGATCAGCGCTTCGTAGAAGTCGTCAGGCGAGCTCAGGTTGGTTTCGGTAATCAGCATGATGAGTTGACCTCTGGATTCAGGCGTGGCCCGTGGCCTGATTGACGGCGCGGGCGACGGCATCGGCGTTGAATGCGCGCCAGCGGGCGGCGACGTGCTGGTCCGGCCGGATCAGGTAGGCGGTGCCCGGCTGCGCGTCGTAGCGCTTGGCCAGGCAGCCTTCCGTGTCCACCACGACCGGCACGCCGGCGGGCAGATCCGGGACGTCGCAGCCGGCGCCGGCCACCAGGACGGCCTTGACGGGCACGGGCGCCATGCGCAGGGCCTGCAAGGCCTGGCGTGTGTCGGCGCCAGGCAGCGCGTCGCCACAGAACAGCGCCAGCACGAAGCCGCCGTCCAGCTGCGCCAGCCACCAGTCCGGTTCGCCGCGGCACGCCACGGGCGCGTCCAGCGCCACGGCCCCGGGTACCATCCGGCCGGCGAAGGCGTCGGTGTCCGGCGTGTTCAGGGGCGAGCCGCCGTAGGTGGCGGGCAGCGACAGACGGCCGCTGTTGACAAGCGAACGCGCGAACGGATGCGTCTTGGCCAGGTTCAGCACCGCGTTGCGGAAACTGCGGCTGATGTCGCTTTTGGGCGTGATGAAGTCGGTGGCGCGCGACGAATTCAGAATGTTCTCGTCCGCGGCGTACTCGCGTTCGGCGCTGTAGCTGTCGATCAGCGTGTCGGGCGCCAGGCCCGCCAGCACCAGCTTGAGTTTCCACGCCAGGTTTTCGGCATCCTGCACGCCGCTGTTGGCGCCGCGCGCGCCGAATGGCGAGACGCGGTGCGCGGAGTCGCCGGCGAACACGACGCGGCCATGGCGGAACTTGTCCATGCGTTCGCACGCGAAGGTGTAGACGCTGACCCATTCCAGGTCGAACTGCGCGTCGGGGCCGAGCAGGGCGCGGATGCGCGGCAGCACGTTCTCGGGTTTGACGGCTTCGACGGGGTCGGCGTTCCAGCCCAGCTGGAAGTCGATGCGCCAGACGTTGTCGGGCTGGCGATGCAGCAGCACCGATTGGTTGGGATGAAAGGGCGGGTCGAACCAGAACCAGCGCTCGGTCGGGAAGTCGGCCTTCATCTTCACGTCGGCGATCAGGAAGCGATCGCGGAAAACGCGGCCATGGCTTTCCTGGCCGATCAGCTTGCGCACCGGCGAACGCGCGCCGTCGCAGGCCACCAGCCAATCGGCATGCAGCGAGTACGGGCCTTCGGGGGTATCGATCGTCAGGTCGACGCCGTCTTCGGTTTGCGCGACGCCGGCGACTTTGTTTTTCCAGCGCAGGTCGATGTTGGGTTCTTGGCGCGCCTGTTCATACAGGTAGCCTTCGGCGTAGTACTGCTGAAGATTGATGAACGCGGGGCGGCGATGGCCGGGTTCGGGCAGCAGGTCGAAGCGCCACACTTCCTGTTCGCGGAAGAACACGCGGCCCACGTTCCACGACACGCCCTTGTCGATCATGCGTTGGCCGACGCCCAGGCGGTCCCAGATTTCCAGCGTGCGTTTGGAAAAGCAGATGGCGCGCGACCCGGCGGACAAGCGGTAGTCGTCGTCCAGCACGACGACGCGCAGGCCCTGGCGGGCCAGATCCAGCGCGGTGGTCAGGCCGACCGGGCCTGCGCCCACCACCACGACCTGGTGCCGCGGCGGTGCGCCGGCGCTCTGGTCGGCGTGCTTTTCATAGGCGAACTCCATCGCCTGAAAGTCGATGTCTCCCACGGTTGTCTCCTGTGTGGGTCATTTTGTTTTTATGTCGCGAAGCCGCGCGCCGTCTGGCGACGCGCGGTTCCGGTGCTTGCCGCGTTCTGTCAGGGCCGCCTGCGGTCTGCGCCGGCCGCGGCCCGTCGGCCTCAGCCTTCCAGCTGCGCCCACATTTCCAGATCGCGCTTGTCGGTCCAGATGCGGGGATGAGTGTGGCCGCTGGCTTCGTCATAGGCGCGCGACACGTCGAACGGCATGCAGTGGTCGAAGATCACCCAGTCGCTGTAGCGCGGCTTCATGAAGTCGTAGACCTCGCGGTAGATCGTCTTCAGGTCTTTGCCTTCGGCCACGCCGCGGTTCACGGCGCCGTACAGGTCGGTCAGGAAGGCGCGGGTGCCGGCCAGGCCCTGGCGGACCTCGGTGGCGTTCTTCAGGGCCGGACCGCGCCCGGGAACCATCTTTTCGGCGTCAAAGCCCGACAGTGCGTCCAGCGTGCTGGGCCAGTCGCGGAAATAGGCGTCGCCGCAGTACGGGGTGGATTGGTATTCGACCAGGTCGCCGGCGAAGAGGATCTTCTGTTCCGGCAGCCAGGCGATGGTGTCGCCCTTGGTGTGGCCGCGGCCCACTTGCAGCAGCTTGACTTCCAGGTTGCCCAGGTCGACCGTCATTTCGCCCTTGAACGTCATCGTCGGCCAGACCAGGCCCGGCGGAATCGATTCGGCGTTGCGGAACAGGCGGGGGAAGCGGCCGATCTCGCTGGCCTTGTCCTGTTCGCCGCGTTCGGCGATCAGGTCATAGGTGTCGCGGCTGGCCAGGATCTCCTGGGCGTCGTAGGCGGAGGCGCCGAACACGCGCACGGCATGGTAGTGCGACAGCAGGATGTACTTGATCGGCTTGTCCGTGACTTCGCGGATGCGGCGGATCACGTCCTGCGCCATGACCGGGGTGGCCTGGGTGTCGATCACCATGACGGCCTCGTCGCCGATGATCACGCCCGTGTTGGGGTCGCCTTCGGCCGTGTAGGCATAGGCGTTGTCGGACAGTTTTTCGAACGAGACGACTTTGTCGTCCAGGTCGGCGTGCGAGGCGAATTGCTTGCTCATGGAGGCTCCTTCCACTGTTCTAGGAATAGATGTGTGAAAGGAATATAGCTTGGCGTTAGTGTTTGTGCAATACGTTCGCTATAAACAAATGGCCTTGTTTTTTCAGGGATTTCCCGGGGGTTTTTAACGCGTTGGCGCTAGTTCCGTTGGCATTTCGGGCAGTAATAAGTGGCCCGCTGACCCTGGACGAAGCGCCGGATCGGCGTGGCGCAGACCCGGCACGGCAGCCCCTCGCGCTCGTAGACCGCGGCATGGATTTCGAAGTAGGCGCCCGGTTCGCCGGTGGCTCCCACGTAGTCCCGCAGGGTGCTGCCGCCTGAGGTCAGGGCGTCGGCCAGCGTGGCGCGGATCATGTCCGCCAGCCGGTCGCAGCGGGCGGGCGATAGCTTGTTGGCCGGCGTCTTGGGGTTGATGCGCGCCCGGAACAGGCATTCCGATGCGTAGATATTGCCCACGCCGACGACGGCCAGGCCGGCCAGCAGCACCTGTTTGACGGCGGCGCCATGGTTCTTGAAGTGCCGGTGCAGCCAGGCCCCGTCAAAGCGCGGGTCGAAGGGCTCGATGCCCAGCTTGGCCAGCAGGGGGTGGGTTTCGATGGGGCCATCGGCCCCGGGGTGCCACAGCACCGCGCCGAAGCGCCGGGGGTCATGCAGGCGCAGCACCGCCTCGTCGAATATCCATTCGACGTGGTCGTGCTTGCGCAGGAATTCACCCGGGGCGACGCTGCGCAGCGACCCGGACATGCCCAGATGCACGATCTGGGTGCCGTGTTCGAAGCGCAGCAATAGATATTTGCCCCGGCGGGCGCATTCCAGGACGGCGCGGCCGCCGATCAGCGACGGCAGGTCGGGCGGAATGGGCCAGCGCATGCGGGCTTCGTGAACGACCAGGCGCTTGAGCGTCCGGCCGGTGATGACGGCGTCAATTCCCCGACGCGTGGTTTCAACTTCAGGCAGTTCCGGCATGAGCCAGTGTAAGATCATCAATTGCGTGTACGAAGATTGTGCCATCAACCGGACGGGCCGCGTGAAGTCGTCTTTCAAACAAATGAATATCGGGATCGCCGCGCTTGCGCTTGCGCTGGCAACAGGTTTTGCGCTGCCGGCCCAGGCGGCCGACAGCCGGACGCGTGATGCGACCGGGCCCCGCATGGCCCCGCAGAACCATCAGCCTGAAACCGAGGTGATTCGCCTGCGTCCGGGCCAATTGCCCTACGTATCGCTGACCGCCGACATCTTCTACCGCGTCCTCGCGTCGGAGATCGCCGCCCAGCGCGGCATGTACGGCACAGCGGCCACCACCATGATCGGGCTGGCCCGGGATACGGGCGACCCCCGCCTGGCCCGCCGCGGCCTGGAATTCCAGTTGGCCGGGGGCAACCTGCCCGGCGCGCTGGAAGCCGCCCGGGTCTGGGCGCGGCTGTCACCCAACGATATTGAAGCCAGTTCCACCGAATTGGCGCTGGCTGCCGCCAACGGGCAGACCAAGGGCCTGGCCCAGGCGCTGCGCAACCGTATCGACGCCTCGCGCGACAAGCCGGCCGCCATCGGCCAGGCGCTGGCCGTGCTGAGCCGCCTGAACGACCGCCGCCTGGCGCTGCGCATCCTGGACGAATCCCTGAGCGACAGCGTGCGCAAGCTGCCGGCCGCCCATCTGGCGCTGGCCGACGTGGCCTCCGCCTCGGGCGACTACGAACGTGCCGCCCAGGAATCCCGCGCCGCGCTGGCCGCCGACCCGAAATCCGAAGCCGCCGCCCAGCGCGTGCTGGAATACGGCTCGAAGGTGGATCCGCAGCGTGCCCAGACCGAAGCCCGCGCCTATATCAACCGCAATCCGGGCGCCCGCAAGGTCCGCCTGATGCTGGCCGGGCAACTGGCCGACAGTGGCGACTACAACGGCGCGCTGTCCGAACTGCAAGCCATGTCGCGCCGTTCGCCGGAAGACTTCGACTTGTTGTTCATGCAAGCCCAGCTGGCCTACAAGGCGGGCCAGTTGCCGCAAGCCAAAACCCTGCTTCAGCAGTACCTGGATGTGCAGCAGCAGCGCCAGCGGGCCACCGTGCCCGGCGCCACGGATGCCGGCGCCGCCGCGGCGGACGCTCACGTCCTGCTGTCGCGCATCGCCGAAGACCAGGGCCAGTACGACGAAGCCATCCGGGAACTCGGCCGCATCGACGACCCCACGCTGCGCTATTCCGTCGCCATGCGCCAGGCTGCCCTGCGCGCCAAGAGCGGCCGGGTGGACGACGCGCTGGCCATGATCGACGCCGCCGGCCCGCAAGACGACGAAGAACGCACGCTGGGAGTGCTGACCAAGGCGCAGATCCTGCGCGACGCCGATCGCGTCCAGCAAGCCGTGAGCACGCTGGAGGCCGCCGATCAGGCGCTGCCGGACACCGTCGAGATCAAGTACGAACTGGCCATGCTGTATGAACGCCAGAACCGCTTGGCCGACCTGGAGCGCATGCTGCGCCAGGTCATCGCGCTGGATCCGGACCACGCGCACGCCTACAACGCATTGGGCTATACGCTGGCCGACCACAACCAGCGCCTGCCTGAAGCGCTGGACCTGATCACGCAAGCGCTCGAACTGTCGCCGAACGACCCGTTCATCCTGGATAGCATGGGCTGGGTCAAGTTCCGCATGGGCGAATACGAGTCCGCGGCGGAATACCTGCGCCGCGCCTACAGCGTGCGTCCGGAAGCCGACATCGCCGCCCACCTGGCCGAAGTGCTGTGGTCCCAGGGCAAGCGCGACCAGGCCACCGAGCTGCTGCGCGCCGCGCTGATGAAGGATCCCAAGAACAAGACCGTCCAGGACGTCGTCAAGCGTCTGGGAGTGGGTCTGTGACGGCAGCGGTGCAACGCTTGCCTGACGTTTCGGGCTGGTTGCGCTGGGCGCTGCTGGCAATGCTGGCGTTCACGCTGGCCGCCTGCTCCACCACGCCCAAGCCGATCGAAGGCGCCAGCCCCGATGCGTTTTCGCGCATCGGCCGCTTCGCCATCACCGTGAACGAAGAAAGCGGCAAGCAGAACGCCGTGCAAGGCGGCTTCTCGTGGTCGGACGACGGCCGGCGCTACGTGCTGGACCTGACCAATCCGCTGGGTTCGACCGAAGCCCGCGTGGAAGGCCAGCCCGGCGCCGCCAGCCTGACCAAGGCCGACGGCACCCGACTGGTCGCCGACAACCCCGACGCGCTGGCCGAAGACGCGCTGGGCAGCAGCGTGCCGGTGTCCGGCTTGCGCGACTGGCTGCGCGGCAGGCTGCCGGCCCAGCCCGAAGCCTCCGACGTCGTGCGCGATGAACTTGGCCGCCCCGCCTCTTTCGAACAAGGCGGCTGGCGCGCAAAGCTGTCACGCTACGACACGTTGGGGCCGCAGCTGCTGGTCCTGGAACGCCAGGAACCCGGCCGCCGCGTCATGGTGCGGCTGGTCGTCAACCAGCCTTGATCCCGGCGGGGCCGTCCGTGCCCTGCAGCTCCTCCTAACACGTCCCGCGCTCCCTAATCGGGCAAATAAGCGCGGCAAAGACGTTCGTGTTACGGCTTGAAATAGTCAGGCCAGACTGAATAATTCTCCATATGCCCATGCGGGGCCATCCCTCGCGCGGACCGCAAGTGCGACGGCGGCCAATCCTGCCGGCGCTTTTTTGGAGAACGCCTATGTTCAGGAACACGCGCATCGCGACGATGCTGTTGGGGATCATCGCGATATTTTTCACGTTTCAGTTGCTGGTGGGCGGCATGGGCTTTCTCGCGCTGCGCCAGACCAACCAGGACGTCGGCCAGCTCTATCGCCTTTCCTCGCAGCAGGTCAACGCCGTGAACTCCGCCGCCTTGTCGCTGGTGGCGGCCCGCACCGACTTGAGCCGTTACGCCACGCGCGTCGCCCAGGGCAACACCAGCGATACGACGGCGCTGCGTCTGGCGCGCCAGCGCATCGCATCGGGCGACCGTGCCTTCCAGGGGTTCGCCGGCGGTCTGTCGGCTGAAGAAAAGGCCGCCTCGGCGGACCTGATCCAGGCGTACGCCAACTTGAGCGCCAATCTGCAAAGCGTCGGCCGCGTGCTGGAGGCGGGCGACATGGAAAGCTACTTCAAGCAAGGCACGCAGCAGGCGCAGGAGCTGCTGGTCAGCGAGCGCGACGCCTTCATGGTCCGGGCTGAGGAAGCGGGGCAGGGCGCCATGGACGAGATATCCCTCTTCCATACGTTGTTCACGTCGCTGTTGGCCGGCATTTTGGCGCTGGGACTGTTGATGGCCGTGGGCGCCCACGTGCTGATCCGCCGCATGATCGTGCGCCCGCTGCTGGAAGCCGGCGAGATCTTCCGCCGTATCGCCGAAGGCGACCTGACCCGCCGCGTGGCTGACCGGGGCAAGAACGAAATTGGCGCGTTGCTGGCCGCCTTGAAGGGCATGCAGGACAGCCTGGTGCGCACGGTGTCCGCCGTGCGCCGTGGCGTGGACGAGATCAATGTGGGCGCGCGCGAAATCTCGTCGGGCAACACCGACCTGTCCAGCCGCACCGAAGAGCAGGCCGCGTCGCTTGAAGAGACGGCGGCCAGCATGGAAGAGCTGGCGTCCACCGTGAAGCAGAACGCGGACACCGCGCGCGAAGCCAACCGCATGGTGGCGACCTCGGCCGCGGTGGCGCAGCGCGGCGGGGACGCCGTGGCCAGCGTGGTCGAGACCATGCGCGCCATCTCGGGCAGCTCGTCGCGCATCGCCGACATCGTCGGCGTGATCGACGGCATCGCGTTCCAGACCAACATCCTGGCGCTGAACGCGGCGGTGGAAGCCGCGCGCGCGGGCGAACAGGGCAAGGGCTTCGCGGTCGTGGCCAGCGAGGTGCGCACGCTGGCGCAGCGCAGCGCGGCCGCGGCCAAGGAAATCAAGCAGTTGATCGAAGATTCCGCGCAGACGGTCGGCAAGGGATCCGCGCAGGTCGAGAGCGCCGGCGCCACCATGCGCGAGATCGTGGACTCGGTGCAGCGCGTGACCCGCCTGATGGGCGAGATTTCGGCGGCGTCCGAGGAGCAGGCCGGCGGCATCGACCAGGTCAACCGCGCGGTGTCGCAGATGGACAGCGTGACGCAGCAGAACGCGGCCTTGGTGGAAGAGGCGGCAGCGGCCGCGGGCGCGCTGGAAGAGCAGGCGCGCCATTTGGCGGGCGCCGTGTCCGTCTTCAAGCTGCCGGAGGGGCAGGTGATCGACGCGCCGGCCGGGCGGCTGGCCGCCGCGGGCGCGCCGCAACTGGCTTGAGCGCAGGCGCTGCGGCCGGTGCGTGGCTAGAATGTGGGCATGTCCCGCACCGGTTGTCTTCTGTGACTTTGTACGACGTTCCCGCTCCCGCCAAACTGAACCTCTTCCTGCATGTGGTGGGCCGCCGCGCCGACGGCTATCACCTGCTGCAGACGGTCTTCCGTTTCATCGACTTGTGCGACACGCTGCATTTCGAGGCGCGCGCCGACGGCGTCATCAGCCGGGCGTCTGAATTGCCTGGCGTGTCCGAGGCCGACGACCTGACCCTGCGCGCGGCCCACGCGCTGCGGCGCGCCACCGGCACGCGCCAGGGGGCGCAGATCGCGCTGGAGAAGCGCATTCCGCAGGGCGGCGGCCTGGGCGGCGGATCCAGCGACGCGGCGACCGTGCTGATCGCATTGAACAAGCTGTGGGGGACGGGGCTGACGCGCCGCGAGCTCATGGCGCTGGCCTTGCCGCTGGGGGCGGACGTGCCCGTGTTCGTGTTTGGCCAATCGGCGTTTGCCGAAGGCGTGGGCGAAGACCTCACCGCCGTGACCTTGCCAGAACGCGCGTATCTGGTGGCGCAACCGGACACGAGCGTGCCGACTGTCGGGATATTTTCCGCACCCGATTTGACAAGGGATTCTTCTTACATCACAATAGCGGACTTTCTTGCTTCGCCAAATTTTTCCTTCGGGAAAAATGATCTGGAGCCGGTAGTTCACCGTCTTTATCCTGAGGTTCTCAGGGCAACGCGGTGGCTTAGCGAACAGGGCATACCCGTTCGCATGTCGGGATCAGGCGCGTGTTTATTCGCCGAGTTTTCCGAACTTTCCGAAGCCGTTTTGGCAAAAGCAGAAATATCCGCTACAATGCGCGGCGCTGTTAAAACAAACAGCACAACGCATCCAGGGTTTCGGTTAGTGCAGGCATGTACTGGCTTGACTGAACATCCACTGCGGAATTGGATTGCAAGATAGTTGGGGAGTCGCCAAGCTGGTTAAGGCACCGGATTTTGATTCCGGCATGCGAAGGTTCGAATCCTTCCTCCCCAGCCAACCGAATACATAAAAAAGCTGTTGAACACGCCTGTAAGACACTGGCCCGGGTTCAGCAGCTTTTTTATTTTCCGGGTCCGCTGGTGTTTTGTATCGCGCTGTGTATCGCGCCGTATTACCCCCCGCATCACCTCGTTAGTGTCTTAAAACGACCATCGCATCATCCATCATGGCAAACGATAGCTTCATGATCTTCACGGGCACGGCCAACACTCGGCTGGCCGTGGACGTAGTCAACCACCTCGATATGTCCCTGGGCAAGATGACCGTCGGTCGCTTCTCGGACGGCGAGGTGATGGTCGAAATCAACGAGAACGTGCGCGGCAAGGACGTCTTCGTCCTGCAGCCCACCTGTGCCCCTACCAATGACAACCTGATGGAAATCATGGTGATGGTCGATGCCTTGCGCCGCGCTTCCGCTGGCCGCATCACCGCCGCGATTCCCTATTTCGGCTATGCCCGCCAAGACCGCCGCCCGCGCTCGGCGCGCGTCGCGATCTCGGCCAAGGTCGTAGCCAACATGCTGCAAGTGGCTGGCGTCGACCGCGTCCTGACGATGGACCTGCACGCCGACCAGATCCAGGGCTTCTTCGACATCCCCGTGGACAACATCTACGCCGGTCCGATCTTGCTGGGCGACATCTGGCGCCGCAATTTCTCGAATCTGGTCGTGGTGTCTCCGGACATCGGCGGCGTGGTCCGCGCACGCGCCCTGGCCAAGCAATTGGAAGCCGACCTGGCCATCATCGACAAGCGCCGTCCGCGCGCCAACGTGTCGGAAGTGATGAACATCATCGGTGAAGTCGACGGCCGCACCTGCATCATCATGGACGACATGGTCGACACCGCCGGCACGCTGTGCAAGGCGGCCCAGGCCCTGAAAGACCGCGGCGCCGGCGCCGTTTACGCCTATTGCACGCACCCCGTGCTGTCGGGCGGCGCCATCGACCGCATTGAAGCATCGGAACTGGACGAACTGGTCGTCACCGACACCATCCCGCTCTCCGAGCAAGGCCAGGCCAGCGGCAAGATCCGCCAGCTGTCGTGCGCCGCGCTGCTGGGCGAGACCATCCTGCGTATCTCGAACGCGGAATCGGTCAGCTCGCTGTTCGTCGACTGACGCCTCGGCGTCGGGTCGGCAGCTGCCTACCTTAGTTTTTGCACCTTGCTGGTCGCGGCAAGGCGCAATCAACACGGCGCGCATGTTGCGCGCCGTGCCGTTAACTGGTGAAGCCTCTTCACCTTATTTTGTTTTTGGAGTTTTCCATGAAATTTATCGCCACTGCGCGTAGCGTCCAGGGTTCGAGTGCGAGCCGCCGCCTGCGCCGCGCGGGCCGCGTTCCCGCCATTGTCTATGGTGGTACGGCTGCCCCCCTGAACATCGAACTCGACCACAACGAGATCTACCACGCCCTGCGTAAGGAAGAATTCCACGCATCGATCCTGCAAATGCAGCTCGAAGGCGCCAAGGAAGAGCAAGTTCTGCTGCGTTCGGTTCAATGGCACGCCTACAAGCCGCAAGTCCTGCACGTGGACTTCCAGCGCGTCGACGCCAACCAAGCCCTGCGTACCAAGGTGCCGCTGCACTTCGTGAACGCTGAAATCTCGCCGGCCGTGAAGCTGTCGGGCGCCATCATCAGCCACGTGACGACCGAACTGGAAATCACCTGCCTGCCGAAGGCTCTGCCCCAGTTCATCGAAGTCGACCTGACCAACATCCTGGCTGGCGCTTCGATCCACCTGGCTGACATCAAGCTGCCCATGGGCGTGACGTACGTCCCCCACGGCGGTGAAGACAACCCGCTGCTGGCTGCCGCCATCGTCAAGGGCGGCGCTGCCGCCGACGAAGCCGAAGCCGCCGCTCCGGCCGCCTAAGTTCTGCGGGAAGGCCTTCGGGCTTTCCCTGCGGCTTATGCCCGAAACCCTGCGTGTGCATTTGCATGCGCAGGGTTTTTTGGTTTAAACACCCTCCATCATGTCTATTCCCATACGCCTCATCGTGGGATTGGGTAATCCCGGTCCCGACTACGAAACCACCCGGCACAACGCCGGCTTCTGGCTGGCCGACCACCTGGCGGACGACCTGCGCACTTCTTTCGCGCTGGAGAAGTCTTTTTTCGGCATGGTCGCCAAGTCGCGCCTGGGCACGGACAACGTGCTGCTGCTCAAACCCATCACCTATATGAACAAATCCGGCCAGGCCGTCGGCGCGCTGGCCCGCTTCTACAAGCTGGAGCCCGAGCAGGTGCTGGTGCTGCATGACGAACTGGATCTGCTGCCCGGCCAGGTAAAGCTCAAGCAGGGCGGCGGCCATGCCGGCCACAACGGCTTGAAGGATATCCAGGCCGTGCTGGGCAGCCCCAATTTCTGGCGCCTGCGCATCGGCATCGGCCATCCGCGCACGTTGAACCTGGCCCAGCAAGTGGCGGACTTCGTGCTGCACCCGCCGCGCCGCGAGGAACAGAAAGAAATCGAAGCCGTCATCGACCGTTGCCGCGCCGTCGTGCCGGCGATGCTGGCCGGAGATTTCGCGCTGGCCACCCGCCAACTGCATAGCGGCAACGTCGCCTGATGTCCGCCAGCCCGCAGCCCCCGTCCGGCGGCAAGATGCGCTTTCGCAACGAGGTCGCGGATTTCTGGCGCTTCATCCGCCATCCGCAGCCCGTGGCCCGCCTGCGGGGGCGCACCACTGGCGGCAGCCTGGCCGCTGACTGGTGGCCGGGCATCGGCCCCGGCCGTTTGCTGGCGTGGGCCGGGCTGCTGTGGGCGCTGAACCTGTTCGCGCTGGGGCCGGTGGCCGTGATGGCGGCCGGCATGGGGGGCGCGACGCACCGCATCGATCCGACCAACCTGCCGTGGCTGACCGCCGTGCTGTGGGCCCCGCTGGTCGAAGAAATGCTCTTTCGCTACGGTTTGCGCCGTCCGCGGCAAGTGTTGTGGCTGGTTCCGGCCCTGATGCCTGTCGTGCTGTATGGCCCCAAGCTGTGGACAGGCCTGCTGCTGGCCGCGTTCGTGATCCTGGCATGCTGGGGGACGCGCCAGCGCGCCGAGCCCCTGAAGGGCTGGGACACGGCCTGGCGGCGCTATTACCTGAAGCACTTCGGCCTGGTGTTCCATCTGGTGGCCCTGACATTTGCCGCCGTGCACCTGACGAACTTCGTCTACAGCAAGACGCCGTACTGGCTGATGCCGCTGCTGGTGCTGCCGCAGTGGCTGACCGGCCTGGTGCTGGGCTGGATGCGCGTGCGCCGCGGCATCGGCGCGGCCATCCTGCTGCACGCCACCTTCAATGCCGGCCCCATTTTGATGATCTGGGCCGTCATGCGCTGGGCGCCCACCGCCGCCAGTTAGCGGGGCCGCATCCCCGGCGCGCCGGCAGGTACCCCTGCCGCTGGCCGGGGTAAACTAGAACGTTAACGATCAATACCGTACTTACACAGGATTCCCATGGCTCTGCAATGCGGCATCGTCGGCCTGCCCAACGTTGGCAAATCGACACTCTTCAATGCTCTGACCCGCGCCGGCATCGCCGCCGAGAACTACCCGTTCTGCACCATCGAACCCAACGTCGGTGTGGTCGAGGTGCCGGATCCGCGTTTGCAGAAGCTGGCTGAAATCGTCAAACCCGAACGCATCCTGTCCGCCACCGTCGAATTCGTCGACATCGCGGGCCTGGTCGCCGGCGCGAGCAAGGGCGAAGGCCTGGGCAACCAGTTCCTGTCGCACATCCGCGAAACCGACGCCATCGTCAACGTCGTGCGCTGCTTCGAAGATCCGAACGTGATCCACGTGGCCGGCAAGGTCGACCCCATCGCCGACATCGAAGTCATCGAGACCGAGCTGGCGCTGGCCGACCTGCAGACCGCCGAGAAGGCCCTGCTGCGCCACCAGAAGACCGCGCGTTCCGGCGACAAGGAATCGCAGCGCATCGTGGCCGTGCTGGAAAAATGCATTGCCCAGCTGAACGAAGCCAAGCCGATCCGCGCGCTGGACCTGACGACGGAAGAACACGCCGACATCGCCCAGCTGTGCTTCATCACCGCCAAGCGCGCCATGTACGTGGGCAACGTGGCCGACGACGGTTTCACGAACAACCCGCTGCTGGACCGCCTGACCGAATTCGCCGCCGCGCGCAACGCGCCGGTCGTGGCCATTTGTGCCGCCATCGAATCCGAAATCGTGGACCTGGACGACGCTGACCGCCAAGCCTTCCTGTCCGACATGGGCATGGAAGAGCCGGGTCTGAACCGCCTGATCCGCGCCGCCTTCAAACTGCTGGGCCTGCAGACCTACTTCACCGCCGGCGTGAAGGAAGTGCGCGCCTGGACGGTCGCCATCGGCGCCACCGCGCCGCAAGCCGCCGGCGTCATCCACACCGACTTCGAACGCGGCTTTATTCGTGCTCAGACGATCGCGTATGAGGACTTCATCACCTACAAGGGCGAGCAGGGCGCCAAGGAAGCGGGCAAGATGCGCGCCGAAGGCAAGGAATACATCGTGCAGGATGGCGATGTGATGAACTTCCTGTTCAACGTCTGATCCACGTCTCTTAATCGACGCACTCTCGACACTCCGGCGCCACGAGACGAACAGGCGCCATTAAGCGATTGTTCTTCAGCGCCGGCAGTGACGCAAAGAGGCCGCCCATGGGCGGCCTCTTTTCTTGGGATCAACCCGCCTGCGAATACCCCGTCACGCGGATCATCTCCTTGTACTTCGCGATCTGGGTCGCATAGGCCGCCGCCGCTTCTTCCAAACTCATCCGGGGCGAGACATTGCGCCCGTCGGCTTCCAGCTTGGCGATCACCGTCTTGTCTTCCAGCGCGTGGCCGATGGCCTTGTTCAGCGCTTGCTTGACCGTGTCTGGCGTGCCTTTCTTCACGTAGTAGCCGGCGTAGCTGGCGTATTCGAAATTGGCCAGCGCGGGCGTTTCCGTGATGCTGGGCACTTGCGCCAGCACGGCCGGCTTGTTCCGGGACAGCACGGCGATCGCCTTGAAGCGGCCGCCCTTGATCATTTCCAGCATGGATGCCTGGAACGGCATGATGCTGAAGTCGATCTGTCCGCCGGACAGGTCCTGGATGACCGGCGCGGTGCCGGTGTAGGGCACGTGCGTGAACGGCACCTTGACGGTCTTGCCCAGGTATTCCGTGATCAGGTGGTAGAGCGATCCCACGCCCACCGTGCCGTAGGTCAGCGACGTGGACGCATCGCGTTGCGCGGCCAGCTTCAGGAACGCGTCCATCGAGTCCACGGGCAGGCCGGTGCGCACCAGCAGCACCAGGTGGGTGACGGTGATCGGTTGCAGGCTCTCGAACGCGTCGGGCTGATAGCGCACGGCCCGGTTGGTCAGCGGCGGCAGGATCAATTCGTTCTGCGAGCCCTGGAAGAAGATGCCCCCGTCGGCTTTGGCATTGAGCACTTTCGAGGCCGCGATCGTCCCCGTGGCGCCACCCAGGTTCTCCACCACGACGCGCGCGCCCAGGCTGTCGCCGATGGGGCCGCTCAGGATGCGCGCGCTGAGGTCGCTGGGTCCGCCCGCCGGGTATGGCACCATCATGCTGACCGGCCCGCTCGGGTAGGCCTGGGCGTGGGCGGCTGTCATCCAGGCGGTGGCGGGCGCGAATGTCAGCGCCACACTGGCTTTGAGGATCGAACGGCGTGTCTGCAATGCGTGGGATGTCATGAGGATCACCAGGTGAGAAAGCCGGGAGGGTCAGGCGGCGCGGGTGCCGCCTACCACTCGGTGTGGGAAAGCCGCGATATCGTGTTCAGGACCGCCAGTCCGCGGGGGACGATGGTGTCCACTTCGCAATACTCGTCCAGCGTGTGGAACTTGCCGCCGACGGGGCCGGTGCCGCACAGCGTGATGGCGCCCAGGCTGGAGGTCACGCCTGAATCGGCGCAGCCGCCGCTGAATTCCGCTTCCGCCTTGTGGCCGATCGCGCCCAGCTCGGCCTGGTAGAGCTCGAACAGGCGGCGCGAATGCGCGGTGGGCACGAAGGGTTTGAATTCACCGGTGATGTCCAGTTTGGACAAGGTGCCGGTGATGAAGGACTTGTTGCAGATGCAGCGGATGCTGCTGACCAGCGATTCGCGTTGTTGAAGATTGAAGATGCGCAGGTCGATGGCGGCGGTGGCGGACGGCGCGGAGGTGTTGACTGACAGGCCGCCATTGACCAGGCCGACGTTGACGGTGACGCCTGCGTCGATGTCGGTCAGCGCATCCAGCGCGACGACTTTGTGCGCCAGTTCCGAAATGGCGCTGATGCCTTCGGCGAAGTTCGCGCCGGAGTGCGCCGCGCGGCCCTCGATTTCCATGTTGAAGAACACGCCGCCTTTGCGGCCGGTCACGACATTGCCCGACGGCCGGCCGGGCTCGGCGTTGAACACGAAGCCGGCCTGCTTGCCGAATGCCGTGATCGTGTCCTTGCTGAGCGGCGAGCCGATTTCTTCGTCACAGGTGAACAGCCCGGTGACTTCGGGGGCGGCGTCGCCCGCGCGGGCCAGGGCGGCCAGCAGGAAGGCGTTCATGACGATGCCGGATTTCATGTCGGCCACGCCGGGCCCGTAGGCGCGGCCGGCGTCGATGCGGAAGGGCCGCCGGGCGGCTTCGCCGGCCGGGAAGACGGTGTCACAATGCCCCATCAGCAAGACCGGCTTGCCGACGGCGCTGCCGCGGTTCACGGTGACCGAGATCGCGGCTTCGACGTCGCCCGCGTAGTGCGACGCCACGGTCAGGCCGTGCGATGCGAAGAACGATTCCAGGCGGCGGAACACGCGCGCCACGCCGGGTTTGTCGTAGCTGCTGGAGTCGATGTTGACGATGTCTGCCAGCAGCGCAAGCATGGCCGGCTGCTGGCTTTCAAGCCATTGCGTGGCGGTGGGTTCAACGGCAAGATGCATGCTTTACTCCTCAGGTATTGTTATTTAATACTTAGTATTATTATGTGCTACTAGGGCGCGGCCCGACTATTAGGTAAAACGATGACGACAAATGCGCTGTACGTGGGCTCGGTGGGCAAGGCGTTCCAGGTGCTGGACTGCTTCAAGAGCGCCGCGGGCGACCTGAGCCTGATGGAGATCATGGCGCGCAGCGGCCTGGACAAGAGCGCCGCGCAGCGCTACGCCTACACCTTGTGTGCCGAGGGCTACCTGGAGCAGAACCCGCAGACGCGCCGCTACCGGCTGGGCAAGGGCATGCTCAACCTGACCTTCCATTTCCTGCGCACGCATGCGCTGGTGGAAGCGTTGAATCCGATCATGCTGGACCTGTCGAAAGCGACCGGCGAGAAGATCAGCCTGTCGCTGCGGGACGGCAATGAGCTGGTGCACGTGATGCGCCACCAGACCCACACGGAGCACTACCACGCGTCGCTGGTCGGACGGCGGGTGCCGCTGTATTGCACGGCTGGCGGGCGCGCGGTGCTGTCCCGGCTAAGCGAGGCCGAGCTGTCGGCGCAGCTGGACGGCATGGCGATGACGGCCCATACGCCGAAAACGCTGACGACCGTCCGCGCCGTGAAAGCCGAGGTCAAGAAGGCGCGCGAGCAGGGCTATGCCCTGCTGGTCGACGAATTCATCGTGGGGGAGGTCAGCCTGGGGGCGGCGGTGACCAATGCGCAAGGGGAGGCCTACGGCGCGTTGCATGTGTCCGGGTCGTCCACCGCGTGGAGCGGCGAGGCCTACGCCGAGAAGTTCGCGCCGTTCCTGCTGGCCGCCATCGCGCAGTTCCAGGGCCGCAACGCGCAGGACTAGCGAAGCGGCGCCGGCCGTTATGGTGCGGTAGCGGGCTTGCCGCCCGCCGCGCGCAGGAAATTCTCTTCCAGCACGCTCAGCACGCGGTTCAGCGTATCGACGTCGGCGGCCGACAGGCCCTTGAGCGATTCATCGAAGAAGGCCGCGCGCTTGGGCAGGGCGTCGTTGACCACTGCCTGCCCGGCCAGCGTCAGTGTGGCGTTGGTCAGCCGGTTGTCTTGCGCGTCGACCGCGCGCGAGATCCATCCCAGTTTCTGCATGGCCTGCAATTGCCGCGTCAATGACGCGGGGTCCAGACGGCAGCGTTCGGCCAGGTGCTTTTGCGAACACTGCCCGCATTCGTGCAGCGCCAGCAGAATGCGCCAGCGGGGCAGGGCATGGCCCACCTTGCTGCTGAACGCGCTTTGCATCACGCGGTACGTCTGCCCCATGTGCTGGACGACTTGCAGGCCTTGTTGTTGTTTGGGCAAAAGCTACTCTCCGACGCTCGCGGACTCCGCTTTCGGAGGCCGGGCCAATTGCACCAGGGGCACGCGCCGCACGCACCACAGCGCGAAGATGGCGACGGCCAGCGCGATGAGCTGCCCTTCGTGGATGGCGCCCACCAGCGCAACGCGCGCGATCTCGATCAACGACGTCCCGTCCTGGCCTTGATGGGCCAATTGTGCCAGGAACTGCGTCTGCGCCGCGGGATTGACCAGCATCTGCGGGTCGTTCAGTTCGGGCAGCCATTGCGCCGAGGCGCCGCGCAGCGTGGATTCGACGCCGCTGAAATAGCTGTGGCTCACCATCGTGCCGACCACCGCCGTGCCCAGCATGCCGCCGATCATGCGCAAAGACTGCAGCAGCGCCGTGGCGATGCCCAGATGGGTGCGCCCGGCGGTCTGCTGCGCGAAGACGGTCAGGTTGGGCATGATGAAGCCCATGCCCAGGCCGGCCATCAGCATGTAGGCGGCGATCAGCCCGTGTGACGTATAGCTATGGGTGGTAACAATCCCCAAACAGGACAAGGCCATCAGCAGGAAGCCGGCGTAGAGCATCCGGTTGGGGTTGCGGATGCGCGTGATGACGCGCCCGTTGATGATGCTGCCTACCGTGATGAAGACCACCATGGGCGTGATCAGCAGGCCGGCGTCCTGCGGCGACAGGCCGAAGCCGCCCTGCAGCAGCAGGGGCGCGTAGAACAGCAGCGAATACATCGTCACGCCCACCAGCAGGGCCAGCGTGAAGAGCGTGGCCAGGCCGCGGTTGCGGAACATGTCCAGCGGCAAGAGCGGGTGCGGGCAGCGCTTTTCCCACCAGTACAGCAGCGCGAAGGCCGCGACGCTGCCCACGCCCAGCAGCACGATCGAGAGGCTGACGCCTTCCTTGGGCAGCAGTTCGACCAGCAATTGCAGGCTGCCCAGCGCCAGCGCGACGAGGACAGCGCCTTGCCAGTCCAGCCGCACTTTGCCCGACGTGTGGTTGCGCAGGTGCGGCAGGTAGCGCGCCACGAACCACAGGCCCAGGATGCCGATCGGCAGGTTCACGTAGAACACCGAGCGCCAGCCGTAATGCTCGGTCAGCGCGCCGCCGAGCGTCGGGCCGACGGCGTTGGCGATGCCGAAGGCGGAGCTGAGCATGACCTGCCAGCGCAGCCGTACGTGCGGGTCGGGGAACAGGTCGGGGATCGACGCGAAGGCCGTGCCCACGAGCATGCCGCCGCCGATGCCTTGCAGGGCGCGCGCCAGCACCAGCGTGAACATGCTGTCGGCCGCGCCGCAAAGCACCGAGGCCGCCGTGAACAGGATGATCGCCGCCACCACGAAGGGCTTGCGGCCGTAGTAGTCGCCCAGGCGCCCGAAGATCGGCACCGTGATGACGGAGGTCAGCAGGTAAGACGTCGCAACCCATGCATACAGTTCGAAGCCCTTGAGTTCGGCCACAATGGTCGGCAGCGCTGTGCCCACCACCGTCTGGTCGATGGCGACCATCATCATGACGAAGCACATGCCCAGCATGGCCATCAAGGTCTGGCGGAAAGGAAGCACCTGGCCGGGCGAATGCGGGGTGCTGGGGGTGGGGGCGGGCATTATTGGATGCATCAATGATTGATAGATCAATCATTCTAGTCCTACAATCCGCCAGACAGAAAGCCGTCAGCTTCATGGCCCTGAAAAGGGTGTGCGGCGCAGGCGAATCGGCCGGGTTTTTGGCAAGGCGACCGTTATGGCATCGCGAAGCCGGTCCGATTTGTTACGATAGCGGAATCTGCACGCTGGTCATGCCGGCGTCTTCAGCAGGCCTTCCTTGGTAGACCCTCTCTTTTGGCGCCGCAGCCACAGGCTTCCGGCAGGAGCGAGGACTCGTCCAAAAAGGCAAAAAGCTCCAATTGGCGTGTGGTTTTCCACCGCTATAGCACCCTCCCCGCGCCATGGCGCGGTGGGCGGCATTCAAGGATTTCCAGTCGAGGTACCGACGGGGCGGCAATGAAAACGTGGTTCAAGCGCATTTTGATAGGCCTGGTGGTGTTGGTTGTCGTGGCCGTCGTTGGCCTGGCCATCTTCTTGCTGACATTCGATCCCAACGCGTACAAGTACAAGCTGGAAGAGCTTGTGCAGGAACGCTATCACCGCACCCTCACGATCGACGGCGAAATCGAGCTGTCGCTGTTCCCGCGCATCGGCCTGTCGGTGCAGGGCGTGTCGCTGTCCGAGCCCAATAGCCCCGACACCTTCGCCTCCATCGAAAGCACCCGCCTGGCGGTCGCCGTGTGGCCGTTGCTGTCCAATAGCTTCGTGGTGGACCACGTCGCCATCAGTGGCTTCAAGGCGCGCGTGGTGCGGGGCAAGGACGGCCAGTTCAACTTCAGCAACCTTGTGGGCGGCACGCCCTCCATCGCGACCGCGCCGGCCAATCCGGCAGAAGCGCTGGTGGGGGCGGCCCAGACCGCGGCCCAGGCCATCACCAGCGGCACGCTGCCGCCGAACCGCAATAACATGCAGATCGACATCGCCGGGCTGGACCTGAAGGATGGCGAAGTGCAGTTGCAGGATGAGATCTCGGGCATGGCCGTGGCCGTGACGAAGATCAACGCCAACACCGGACGCGTCACCTTCAACCAGCCGTTCGATGTGCGCCTGACGGCGCGCGTCGAAGGCGGCAACCCCCGCGTCGACGCCAACCTGACCGGCCAGGCCTTGCTCACGCTTGACCCGTCGGCCAAGCGCTATGCGGCCCAGAAGCTGGATCTGCGCATGGACGGCAAGTTGCCCGGCGCCGAGGCCAAGAGCCTGGCCATGCGCGGCAACCTGGCCTTCAATGGCCAGAAGTCGGCGCTGGACGTGGCGGGCCTGGAAGTGGTTTTCCAAGGCGACATCACCGACCCGGCCGCGCGCGCCACCAACGTGGAAGCCAGCGTAGCCATGCCCAAGCTGGCGATCGATCCGCACAAGAGCCAACTGCAGATCGAAAAGCTGGCGGTGCGCGCCAAGGGCAATTCCACCGATGGGCCGTTTGAATTGGCGGTTGACGCGCCGGCGCTGAATATCTCGCCCGCGTCGGCCACCGGCGAAGCGCTGACGGGCCGTGTGCGCATCAGCGGCCTGGACGCCAGCTTCGGCCTGAACGGCATCAGCGGCAACGCCGCCGAGCTGGACATCAAGGAAGCCAAGGTGGACAGCACGTCCAAGAACGGCGAACGCGTGGTCAAGCTGAACTTCGCCTCGCCGCTTTCCTTGAACCTGCTGCAGCGCAGCGGCGGCCTGTCGGGATTGCGCGGCGACGTGAGCATCACCGACCCGGGCCTGCCCAAGGGCAGCCTGCAGATCCCGGTGATCGGCAGCCTGACCGTGGACCTGCTGAAGGACCAGGCCAGCAGCAAGATCAACGCCGTGCTGGAAGGCGGCAAGTTCGACCTGAGCGCCGACATCACCAAGCTGACCGATACGCCGATGGTGAAGTTCGCCCTGGCCGTGGATACGCTGGACCTGGACAAGCTGGTGCCGCCTGTCGCAGCGGCACCCGCCAAGCCGCCCGCCGACGGCAAGAAAGACGAGTCCAAGCCTGCCGCGCCAGTGGCTCCGGTGGACGATTCGATCGACCTGTCCGCGTTGGTGGGCCCCAGCGTCAACGGCACCCTGAAGGTCGGCAAGCTGGTCGTGCGCGGCCTGAAGGCCGACGAAGTCGCCGCCGTGGTCAAGCTGGACAAGGGCAAGCTGGATATCTCCAGCCTGACGGCTGGCCTGTACGGCGGCAAGCTGGCCGGCGCATTGTCCCTGGACGCCGCGCAAGGCAATCAGCTGGCGACCAAGATGTCGCTGGCGGGCATCGCCATCGAACCGCTGCTGATGGACCTGGCGAACCGGAACGTGCTGAGCGGCACGGGCAGCCTGGCGCTGGACCTGAAGACCGGTGGCGCCAATGTCTACGCCATGAAGAGCGGCCTGGGCGGCACCTTGCAGGTGCGCCTGCGCGATGGCGCGGTCAAGGGCATCAACCTGACGCAGACGCTGCGTGATTTGAAGGCGGCCTTCAAGCCCGAATCGCAAGACGAGACCGTGGCGGCCGATACCAGCAAGCAGACGGAATTCTCCGAGATGGACGCCGACCTGGCCTTCACCAAGGGCGTGGCCGCCGTGAAGCGCCTGAACGTCGTGTCGCCGCTGCTGCGCGTGACGCAGGGTGATCCGGCCAGCATCGACTTCGTGAAGAGCGAGCTGGATCTGGTGGCGCGGGCGCGCGTGGTCAACCCGGCGGCGGACCCCGAAGGCAAGGAACTGATCGATCTGAAAGACGTGACGATCCCCGTGCACGTGAAGGGCCCGTTCGACAAACCGACCTACACGGTGCTGTGGAAAGACGCCATCGGCGGCATCCTCAAGCGCAGCCTGGAAAACAAGTTGCGTGAAGCCGTCACGGGCAAGGGCAAGAACGGCGCCCCGCTGGATAAGGCCTTGAAGGGATTGCTGGGCAAATGAGCACTGATAATTTCCAGCCCATCGCGGAATGCGGCGTCACGCCGCAGCCCGCCGCGGCCGCTTATCACCGGCAATGGCTTATCGCCAATGATTCCGGGCAGTGGCTGAACCGCGAATTGTGCCCGCGCCTTGCCGACGTGTCGGTAGAGCTGCGCCTGGGGTATCTGGTGCTGAAGGCGCCGGGCATGCTGCGCATGGACATTCCGCTGGATGTCATCGAAGACGACGACAGCGTTCGCTACAGCATGAAGGTGGGCGAGCAGACCATCGACGTGGTCGACGAAGGGGAACTGGCCGCGGCCTGGATCTCGAACTTCGTGCAGGTGCCTTGCCGCATCATGAAGGTGCACCCGGACACGCCCGTGGCCGCCTGGCCCGTCTGACGCTGTCCAGAAGCCGCCGGAGGGATGCGGCGGGGCCGGCTTCCAAACCGGCCTCTAAGCGCCCGTCTTGGCGCGCTTGTATTCGAATGCCGTGTGGGCCAGCAGGCCCGCCACCAGGCCCCAGAAGGCCGATCCGATTCCCCAGAAACTGAACCCCGACGCCGTCGCCAGCAAGGTGATGAGCGCGGCTTCGCGCCGTTGCGGGTTGGCCATCGCGGCGGCCATGCCGCCCATGATCGTGCCGAGCAGCGCCAGGCCGGCCAGCGCGGCCAGCAGCGCCGCAGGCAAGGCCTGGAAGAACACCGCCACGGCGCCCGCCACCACGCTTAACCCGACATAGCCCAACCCGTAGGTCGCGGCCGCGATATAGCGCTTGGCGGGATCGGGGTGGGCTTCGGGGCCGGTGCAGATGGCGGCGCTGATAGCGCCCATGGTCACGCTGTGCGCGCCGAAGGGCGCGGCCAGCAGGCCCAGCAGGCCCGTGGCGGCCACGATGCGGGAGGCAGGGGGGCGATAGCCGGCGGCTTGCAGGATCGCCAGGCCGGGCAGGTTCTGCGATGCCATGGCCACGACGAACAGCGGGATGCCCAGGCTGACGATGGCTTGCGCGCTGAAAGTGGGCGTGGTCCAGACGAATTCCGTCAGGTGCCAGTCCAGCAGGTCCAGCCGAATCAGGTCCAGCCCGAACGCCAGGGCGATGGCGACCACCATCACCACCAGCACGGCGTAGCGTGGCGCCCAGCGCCGGCAGGCCAGGTAGGTGACGCACATCGCCAGCACCAGCGCGGGCTGCTTGCCGACGCTGCTGAAGATGCCCATGCCGAAATTGAGCAGCACGCCGGCCAGCATGGCGGCGGCGACTTCGCCGGGGATCCGGCGCAGGATGGGATCGATCCAGCCGAACAGCCCGCAGGCGAGCGTCAGGCCGGCGGCCAGCACGTAGGCGCCGATGGCTTCATTGAACGGGACGCCGACCAGCGCGGTCACGAGCAAGGCGGCGCCGGGCGTGGACCAGGCCATGACGATGGGCAGGCCGGTGCGCAGGCTGTAGAACGCGCCGCCGAATCCGAAGGCCAGGCTCAGCGAGCCGATCCAGGAGCCGATCTGCGCCGCATTCAGGCCTGCCGCATGGCCCGCTTGCACCATCAGGACCGCAGTGCCGCCAAAGCTGACCAGCACGGCGACCAGGCCTGCGGCGACGGCGGACGCGGACAGGTCGCGGCGGGCGTGATGGGGGGCGGGAGACGGAGCGGGAAGATTGATGCGGGTTTGCGTGGTGTCGCTCATGCGGCACCGGTCAGGCGGCGGTACTTGGCCATGAGCTGTTCCTGGCCTTCGTTCCATTGGGGATGCAGTTCAATGCACTCCACCGGGCACACCACCTTGCACTGGGGTTCGTCGTGATGGCCGACGCACTCCGTGCATTTGTCGGGATCGATGACGTAATAGTCCTCGCCCATGGAAATCGCGTCGTTCGGGCACTGGGGCTCGCAAACGTCGCAATTGATGCATTCTTCAGTGATCAGCAGGGCCATGATGGGCAGCGGAGGAAAGCCGGGGGCGGCTCACATTGTACTGCCGGGAGGGAAAGCGCAAGAAGGGCGCGAAATCGCGCCCTTCGGGGATGGTGCGGGGCCTGGCGGATCAGCCCGGCCAGGACTGTTCGCGGCGTTCCTTGGCCTTTTCCTGCAACCAGCGTTCCACGGACGGGAACACGAACTTGCTGACGTCGCCGCCCAGTTGGGCGATTTCGCGCACGATCGTGCCCGAGATGAACTGGTATTGGTCCGACGGCGTCATGAACAGCGTTTCGACGTCGGGCAGCAGATGGCGGTTCATGCCGGCCATCTGGAATTCGTATTCGAAGTCGGACACGGCGCGCAGGCCGCGGACGATGACGCGGCCGCCCTGGTCGCGGACGAAGTCCTTCAGCAGGCCGCCGAAGCTCTGCACTTCGACGTTGGGGTAGTGGCCCAGGACTTCACGGGCGATCTCCACGCGTTCGTCGATGCTGAAGAAAGGCTTCTTGTTGCGGCTGAGGGCGATGCCCACCACGACTTTGTCGAAAAGCGTGGCCGCGCGGCGGACCAGGTCTTCGTGGCCCCGGGTCAGCGGGTCGAAAGTGCCGGGATATACAGCGATGATCATGCGAGCTCCGTACCGTTATTAGTGGTGTACACCATCCTCCGAAGCCCGGATTATTGATCTATTTCCGCAATGCAGCAAATTCGAGCAGATGGTAGTGGACCGCGCCTGCCTTATCCTGCCGCAAGATCTGGAATCCTTCGGGGGCTTCGATGGCGGTTTCCGCCTCGACGTAGACTAGCCCATGCTCGGCCAAAATGCCCGGAAGGATGGGCCACAGGCGCGGCAGCCAGTCCTGTCCGAAGGGCGGATCCAACAGGATGAGGTCAAATCGGGACGCATCCATCCGTTCGGCGACCTGCATCGCGTCGCCCACATGGATGCGTATCATGTCGGCTTTGAGCTTGTCGCGCAGTGTCCGCAGCGCGGACGCGGCGGTCTTGTCCCGCTCGACCATCTGCACATGCGCCACGCCGCGCGAGGCCGCCTCGAACCCCAGGGCGCCGCTGCCGGCGAACAGATCCAGCACCTGCTTGTCGGCGAATTCGCCGGCCCACAGGTGATTCAGCCAGTTGAACAGCGTTTCGCGCACCCGGTCGGGCGTGGGGCGCAGCGTCTCCACGTCGGGCACGGCGATGGGGGTGCGCCTGTATTGGCCACCGACGATACGAATATACTTGTTACCCATGTTTAGCCGCTTCTTCAAGAAAAAATCCCCACCGCCTGCCGCGCCGGCCCAGCCCGCGCCGCCGCCTGAGGTCATAGACGCCGCCGTCGCGCCTGCGGAACCCGCCGCCGCGCCGGTGATCCCGCCGCCCATCCCGCCAGCCGCACCAGCACCCGCACCCGCACCGAGTCCCGTGGAGGTTGCACCGGCGCCGGTTCCTGAACCGGTTGCCGAACCTGCCCCCGCGCCTGTCGTGCCGGCTGCACCGACTGTAGCGCCGATTGCACGCGCCGATGCGCCGGTCCAGACGCCGGTCAGCGCACCCGTTACGGCGCCCGTAGTTGCGCCCGTGGTCACGCCCGTGGTTACGCCCATTGCTGCGCCTGCTCATGCACCGGTCAATGTGCCAGCTCCCGCCACCGAGCCCGCCGCCGCCGAAGCGCCTAAAAAGGCGTCGTGGCTGTCGCGGCTGAAGCAGGGCCTGTCGCGGACCGGCCAGAGCATTGGCGGCATCTTCGTCGGCGTCAAGGTCGACGAAAACCTGTTCGAGGAACTCGAATCGGCGCTCATTATGGCCGATGCCGGCTTGGAGGCCACCGAGAAGCTGTTGACCGCGCTGCGTGCGCGCGTCAAGAAGGACCGCATCGAAGACCCGGCCAAGGTGAAGACGGCCCTGCGCCAGTTGCTGGCCGACCACTTGCGTCCGCTGGAGCGCGCCTTCGACCTGCACCGCGTCAAGCCGCTGGTGGTGATGATCGCCGGCGTCAACGGTGCGGGCAAGACGACCTCCATCGGCAAGCTGGCGCACACGTTCCAACGCCAGGGCGCCACCGTCCTGCTGGCCGCGGGCGACACGTTCCGCGCCGCCGCGCGCGAGCAACTGGTGGAGTGGGGCAGCCGCAACAACGTCAGCGTCATCGCGCAAGATGGCGGCGATCCGGCCGCCGTGGCGTTCGACTCGGTCAACGCGGGCCGTGCGCGTGGCATGGGCGTGGTCATGGTGGACACCGCCGGCCGCCTGCCCACGCAGCTGCACCTGATGGAAGAACTGAAGAAGATCCGCCGCGTCATCGGCAAGGCCGATGCCACCGCGCCGCACGAAGTGCTGCTGGTGGTGGACGGCAACACCGGGCAGAATGCGCTGGCGCAGATCCGCGCGTTCGATGCGGCCATCACGCTGACGGGCCTGGTCGTGACCAAGCTGGACGGCACGGCCAAGGGCGGCACGCTGGCCGCCGTTGCCGCGGGCAGCCAGGGCGTGCGTCCGATCCCGGTCTACTGGATCGGCGTGGGCGAAAGCCTGGAAGACCTGCAGCCTTTCGTGGCGGACGAGTTCGCCGCGGCCTTGCTGGCGGACTGACCCGCCGGCAGGCCCAAGGCAACGGGGCGGTGCGCAAGCGCCGCCCCGTTGCTATTTGAGGAGGGGAACTTCAGACCTGGCCCATCGCCGGATCGCTGACCCCGTCCTTGCCCGTTTCCATGCGGCCGGCAAAGCGGCGCTGGAACGCGGCATAGCCTTCGCATGCCACCGCGAAGTCGTACCACTGGCCGCTGTCGGTCACCGGCCAGCTGAGTTCGCCGGTCTGGCCGGCCGGCACGGTGGCGGTCCATGGGCCGTCGTCGCGATAGGCCTTGGCGCTGACGGTGAACGTGCAGGCCTGGCTGCCGTTGTTGTGCAGCTTGACCTGCACCTGCGCATCGTCGCAGGGCACGTAGCAGACCTGGATCTCGGGCTGCGCGCCGCCCGTCTGCATCAGGTCGCCCGCGAAGGCGCGGTGATAGCCGTTCGGCCCCAACACCCATAAGTCGTACTTGCCGCTGTCGGCGGACACGTCCCAGGCGTCGTCCAGCGACTTGCCCGCTTCCACCACGTAGCGGCGCGGGATGCGGTCCAGATGCAGCTTGTCGTACACATGGAAGACGGCCGCCGCCTGGCCGCCGCTGGCATTGGCGAACAGCAGCCTGACGCGGTTCTCGCGCGCCTCTTCGCGCGCGCTCGTGTGTAGCTCGTAGGGCAGGGCGCGCGACGGGCGCGTGCCGGGCGCCTGCTTGGCCAGTGTCTGCTGGGTGGGGACGGCGATGGCGGGTTGCGACTCCTGCCACGTCGTCAGGCCGTCGGCATCCGTCTTGGTCGTGCGGCCGGGCAAGGTGGGCAGGCCGGCGCCGTTGGGCGATACGAAGTTCAACGTGGAGGTCAGGTCGCCGCAGACGGCACGCCGGAACGCGCTGATGTTGGGTTCGACGACGCCGAAGCGCTGTTCCAGGAAGCGCAGCGCCGAGGTGTGGTCGAACACCTGCGAATTGACCCAGCCGCCACGGCTCCACGGCGAGATCACCCACATCGGCACGCGCATGCCGGGGCCATAGGGCTTGCCGTCGGCGGTCAGCTGCTTGGGCGTGGCGGGCGGATAGGTGAAGTACTCGAACGCCATCTCGGCGTCCGTCAGCGTGGACTTGCCCGCCAGCGTGCCGTCATCGTTGCGCGAGGGCGCGGACGGCGTCGGCATGTGGTCGAAGAAGCCGTCGTTCTCGTCGTAGGTCACCAGGAACACGGTCTTGCTCCAGACTTCGGGCGATTGCGTCAGCGCGTCCAGCGCGGCCTGGATGTACCACGCGCCCTTGGCGGGGCTGGACGGGCCGGGGTGCTCGCTATAGGCGGCCGGCGGGATGATCCACGACACTTCCGGCAGCGTGCCGTTCATGACGTCGTCGCGCAAACTTTGCAGGAAGCCGCCGTCGGGCATGGTGTTGCCGAAACCCTTGGCCAGGGGGCTGTACAGGTCGTCGATGGCGGGGTTGTAGGCGGGGCCGCCCTGGTTGGTCACTTGCCGGTCCGCCGGCATCTTCTCGATCTCGGCGCGCCAGTGCCGGAAGCTCATCATCTCGTTGCAGCCGAAGTTGTCCGGGATGTTCTGGTAGACCTTCCAGCTGACGCCGGCCTGCTGCAGGCGGTCGGCGTAGGTGGTCCAGGTCCAGCCTTCGGTGGATGGGCCCACGTCGGCGCCGTCGTTCATCTCGTTCATCACGACCGACACGTTGTCGCCGGACGGGCCGTTGGTGCCCGTCCAGAAGAACAGCCGGTTGGGGATGGTGCCCGCGTGCATCGCACAGTGGTAGTGGTCGCACAGCGTGAAGGCGTCGGCCAGCGCGCGGTGGAAGGGGACTTCGGCGGTTTCGTAATAGCCCATCGACAGCGGCTGCTTGGCGCTGGGCCACTTGTTCATGCGGCCGTGGTCCCACGCGGCCTGGCAATTGGGCCAGGAGTGCGGCGTGCTGCCCGCGCGCTGCGCGTTGCCCAGCGTCGTGTCCAGGTGATAGGGCAGCTCTTCGGTGCCGTCGCTGCGCGTCTGATGGAACACCGACTTGCCGTTGGCCAGCGGAATGGGGAAGCGGTCGCCAAAGCCGCGCACGCCGGGAAAAGTGCCGAAGTAGCCGTCGAAGGAACGGTTTTCCAGCATCAGCATCACGACGTGCTTGACGTCCTGGATGGTGCCCGTCGGACTGCTGGCCTCAATGGCCAGGGCGCGGCGGATGCTGGGCGGGAATATCGACAAGGCGCTTACGGCGGCGGTGGTTCCCAGCGTGGTCTTGAAGAACTTTCTTTTGGAGGCGTCGAACGTCATTGGCTTCTCTGTCGTTGAAGGTCGGAGGGGAACGGGCTTCACGGGGCGCAGTGCGACGCGCACGCGGCAGGCGGCGGGGCGGGCGTCGTGGTGGGCGGTGGAGCGGGTTCGTCCGAGTCGTCGCCGCCGCAGGCGGACAGCGAGAACACGAGCGACAGCGCGCAGAAGGCCGCAAGGCCTCGTCTTGCATGGGCGAGCAAGTGGGAAGTGGTTTCCATGGTTCGGTATGTGTGGATGGGCTGACGGCCCGCGCAGGGGCCGTTGCCGTCACACAGGACGCATGTCGGGCGGATGCTGCGGGCCACGAGGGCGCCCGGCGCAAGGTGGCCGGACGTCAGCGATCCAGTATTGGTGCGTCGGATGTCGTTCTTTTTACAGACAGCTGACCCGAAGCTTGTCGCACCGTGTTTTTTGAAACGTCGTGCTAGATGCGTGTCGAGGTGAAAACGAATTCACTGATTGACTTGCCGCTGCGGTAAACGCGCGCGCCCGCCATGGCCGTTGCGGCCATGGCGTAAAGCGGGAATCACTTCCAGAAGGGTTTGCTGCGCGCCAGGTCGTCGAAGGCTTTCTGCGCTTCGTCCGCCAGTTCTTCCAGGCGCGCGCTGATCCAGCCCAGCGCGAACCAGGCTTGCGGATGGGTGGCCGTACACGACTCGTAGTAGTCGCGGGCGACCGCCAGGTCATTGATTTCACCCAGCACGTCCTGCACGTTCGACAGCAGCTTGCGGTAGCCGCGCAGCTTGGCCGCGGGCAACAGCGATTCCGCGAACGCCAGGCTGTAGCGCAGCCGCTTGCCGCGCTTGCGCAGTTCATGGCGCGTGGGGACGTCCAGCGTGGCGAACTGCGTGCCCTGATCGGCCACCTTGCTGTGCCAGCGGTGCAGGCGGCGCGCCAACTGCTTGTGCAGGCGTTGCGGATCGGGTTCCGGCGCCAGCATGGGGATGATGGTGGGCTTGACGGTGGGGCCGGCCACGCCGCCTTCCAGGCGGATGGCGGGTTCGGGCGCGGCGTCGCTGGGCGTGCCGTTGGCGATGGTCTGCGTGTTGCCGGCCGGCACCGCCGGCGGCACGTCCAGGCTCCATTCCAGCAGCTCAAGTAACCAGGCCTGGAAGGCCTTGCCGCCGGCGATGGTCCGGGCGTCCTGTTCGGGCGGCGCGGCTTCCATCGGGATCACGGGCATGCCGGCGCGGATCAGCGCGGGCGCCACGGTCTCGTTCAGCACGTCTTGGTCGCGGTTGGCGCCGAAGGCGGCGAAGTGCGTGCGCACGCCTTGCAGCATGGCGTCGGGCACCGGCGCGATCCAGCCGTCGAACAGCTTCCAGGCCGAACGCAGCCGGCGCACCCCCACGCGCAACTGGTGCACGTGTTCGGAATTGCCGGCGCGGTACACGCCTTCGGTGTCGACTTCAGCCAGCACCGCCGCATTGCGCGCGATCTGGTCCAGGCATTCGGCGGCGATGCGGCCCATCGCCTGCGACGGCGTCATGTCGTCGCGCAGTTTCACGGCGGCCGCGCCGCGCGGCGCCCAGAAATGGGCGATGGCCTGGGCCCGGCGGGCCTCCAGGTCGTCGCCCGGGACGGCGTCCACATCGGCCAGGCGCTGCGCCAGCTGGGCCAGCGCGTCGCCGCGTTCGGACTTGCTGCGCGGATCCAGCACCAGGCTATGACGTTGCTGCCAGCCGCGCGCGCTGGCGAAGATGGCGGCCGGGCGGCCCGACACCAGTTCGAATTCCAGTTCCGAGATCGGCAGTTCCAATGCGCCGGCGCGCAGGATGCCGGTGTCGTACGCGAGTTCCACCGTACCGAAACGCGTGCGGACCTTGCGCAGCAAACGCTGCACGTCGGTTTCGTAGCGCAGGCCAAGTTCGCCTTTGACGGCGGACAGCGCGGCTTCGACTTCGGTGCCGGCATACACCGACAGGTCCAGCACGGGGCCGGGGCGCGGGTGGTTCAATTCAATGCGGGTGATGGCGTTGATGCCCGGCATCTTCAGCGTCTGCACCCAATCGCGGCCTTCCTGGCGCAGCCGGATGGCGATGCGCGCCCGCGCAAGTTCGCGTTCCGGCGTGTCGAAATACATGGCATGCAAGCGGATGCGCGTGGCCTCGCGTTGCTTGATCTCTCGCAGCACGGCCTGGCGCGAAGCCGTGGGCACATGCAGTTTCAATTCCTGTTCCGACATGGCGGTGGGTGTCCAACGGCAAAAGCCGAGATCTTAATCAACCAGGAGGTGGGATTTGATGACGGTTCATATTTTGTTCACATTGAGCATAGACGTGAACAAGGCCTGTGGACAAGCCGGCGGCGCCGGCCGGGCAAGAAAAAACGCCGCTCTTTTTCAAAGGCGGCGCCAAGGAGCGCTGGTCAGGGGAAACCGACAAGCGTAAAACGGGGACGCGATCAAAGAATGCGTTTGCGCGCCTGCGTGATGATGATTTCTGCCAGCACGACCACGACGAAGATCGCAGCCAGCACCAGCGCCACGCGGTCCCACTGGAACAGGTTCAGCGCGGTGTCCAGCGCCATGCCGATGCCGCCCGCGCCCACCAGGCCCAGCACGGCCGATTCGCGCACGTTGATGTCCCAGCGCAGCAGCACGATGGACCAGAACGCCGGGCGGATTTGCGGCCAGTAGGCGTACCACAGCACCGATGCCTTGCTGGCGCCGGTGGCGGTCACGGCCTCGATGGGCCCGCGCTGCGCCTCTTCGATGGCTTCGCCGACCAGCTTGCCCACGAAGCCGATGGAGCGGAACGCGATGGCCAGCGTGCCGGCCAGGGCGCCGGGGCCGAAGATGGCGATGAACAGCAGCGCCCACACCAGCGAATTGACCGAACGGCTGGACACCAGGATCAGCCGGGCCAGCATGTTGATGGTCTTGCTGGGCGTCAGGTTGTTGGCGGCCAGGAGGCCCACCGGCACCGCCATGAAGACGGACAGGATGGTGCCGAGGGTGGCGATGTGCAGCGTTTCGATCAGCGCGTCGTGCACGCCGCCCGGGTAGTAGGCCCAGTCGATCGGCCACATGCGGCGGAACAGGTCGGCCATCTGCTCGGGGGCGTCATACAGGAACTCCGGTATGACTTCCACGCCGCGGATGGCTTGGGCGATGGCCGCGACGACCAGCAGGTACAGCGCGAAGCGCAGCAGCCGCTGGCCCATGCTGTAGCGCTGCCACACGCGCGGCGAACCCGCCGGGTTCAGGGTGGAGGCATGGGCGTTCATTCTTCCACCTCCGCCTTGCGGGCCGCCGGCGGCTTGCCGGCGCCGATGCCGCGGGCCCCCGCGAAGCGGCCCTGCAGGATGCGGTCGAAGCCCAGGTTGTCCAGGAACACGGCGCGCACGAAGCCCGCGATGATTTCGCCCAGCATGATGATGGCGATCAGCGTCAGCAGGATGGCGCTGACGAAGTCGTAGTCGAAGCGCTGGAAGGCCGAGAACAGCGTGCCGCCCACGCCGCCCGCGCCCACGATGCCGACCATGGTGGAGTTGCGCAGGTTGGAATCGAACTGATAGGTCGCAAAGCCGATGAAGCGCGCGAACACCTGCGGCAGCACGCCGAAGATGATCACGTTGGCGAACGACGCGCCGCTTGCGCGTACGGCTTCCACCTGCTTGAGCGAGATCTCTTCGATGGCTTCGGTGAACAGCTTGCCGATGAACCCGATCGACGCGACGGTCAGCGCCAGGATGCCGGCCAGCGCGCCGAAGCCCACGGCCTTGACGAACAGGATGGCGACGATGACCGGGTGCAGGGCGCGGCACAGCGCCACCAGCGAACGCGCAGGCCACGACACCCAGGCGGGCATCATGTTGCGGGCGCCCAGAAGGCCCACGGGCAGCGCGAACAGGATGCCCAGCACCGAGGCCAGCACCGCGATCTCCAGGCTTTCCGCGATGCCTTTCCACAAGGTCGCGGGTTTTTCGAAGTTGGGCGGGAACATGCGCGAAAGAAACGTCGACGCGTGCCCCATGCCGGTTTCAAAGCGCGCCCAGCTGAAATCCAGCTGCGCGCCGGCATAGATCGTGTAGATCACCAGCAACACCAGGCCCGCCTTGGCGCGCCCGGACATGGCGAAGGGGCGGCTGCCCCGGGGATGCGTCATTCCAGCCAAGACTCGCCTCCGTAGATCGTCTTGAGCATGGTCGCGTCCAGGCCCTTGCCGTCGCCGTCGTACACCACGTGCCCGCCGGACATGCCGACGATGCGGGTGGCGTAGCGGCGGGCCAGTTCGACGTCGTGGATGTTCACGATGACGGGAATGCCGGTGGCGCTGCCCTGCGCGGACAGCAGTTCCATGATTTCGACCGAGGTCTTCGGGTCCAGCGACGACGTCGGTTCGTCCGCCAGCAGCAGCTGCGGGCGCTGCATCAGCGCGCGGGCGATGCCCACGCGCTGGCGCTGGCCGCCCGACAGCGCATCGGCGCGCTGGTCGGCAAAGCCGGCCAGGCCGACGGTATCCAGCAGCTTGTAGGCATGCTCGATGTCTTCGGGTTCGAAGCGGCGCATCCACGCCTTCAGGGCCGAGGTGTAGCCCAGCCGTCCGGTGAGCAGGTTTTCCATCACGGTCAGGCGTTCGACCAGGTTGTATTCCTGGAACACCATGCCGATGCGCCGGCGCGCGCGGCGCAGCGACGCGCCGCGCACGCGGGCCAGGTCCACGGTACCTTCCTTGGACTGCAGCACGATCTCGCCCTGGGTGGGTTCGATCAACCGGTTGATGCAGCGCAGGAGCGTGCTCTTGCCGGTGCCGGAAGGGCCGATGATGGCGGTCAGGCCCTGGCCGGCGACTTCAAGGTCGATGCCATTGAGAACCGGCCGGCCGGCCCGGTATTCCTTGACCAGGCCGGAAATGCGTAGCGACGTCGTCATGCTGGATTACTTCTTGCTCTTTGCGGATTCGCGGTCGTAGGCGGCGCGGTTGAAGCTTTCGCCACCCGATTCAGCCACCTGGCGGACGATGGCCCAGTCTTTCTCATAGGTCACCGGATAGAAACGGTCGGCGCCGTCGAAGGCCTTCGCCATTTCCGCGGGGAAGCGGTAGTCGTAGAAGCACTTGAGCATCTGGTCGCGGAACTTCGGTTCCAGGTCATGCGCGTAGGCGAAGGACGAAGTCGGGAATTTCTCGCTCTTGTAGATCACGCGGAAGTCGGCTTCCTTGACCTGGCCGCGTTCGACCATGCGCTTGAACACGTCGGAGGCAACCGCGGCGGCGTCATAGTCGCCGGAATTCACGCCCATGACGGACTGGTCGTGTTTGCCCGAGAAGACCACCTTGTAGTCCTTGTCCGGCGTCAGGCCTTCCTTGGGGAACAGCGCCACGGGCGCCATGTGGCCAGAGTTCGACGACGGCGCGGTGTGCGCCAGCTTCTTGCCCTTCAGGTCGGTCAGCTTCTGGTAGGGGCTGTCTTTCTTGACGATGACGATCAGGTTGTAGCCCTGGAAGCCGTCGGCATAGCCCTTGACGGCGAACGGCACGGCGCCGGCGATGTTCACGGCGAATGCGGTCGGGCCGGTCGAGAAGCCGCCCACGTGCAGGCGGCCCGAGCGCATGGCTTCGATTTCCGCGGCGTTGCTTTGCACCTGGTAGAACACCACGCGCTTGCCGGTGCATTCCGACAGGTGCTTGGTGAAGGGCTTGAAGATGTCTTCGTAGACCGCCGGGTCTTCCACCGGGGTGTAGGTGAACACCAGGGTCGAGGGCGTCTTCAACTTGGAGGCGTCGGTGGGCGTATCGGCCACCAGGTCCTTGTTGTCGTCGCAATACATCTGGTCCAGATCGCCCCGGTTGGAGCAGGTGTCGGCGGCCTGGGCGGTGGCACCGCCAACGGCGAACGCGGCCAGGGCGGCCGCTTGCAATAGACGCATCGCGTGCATGGTTTGTCTCCTCTTGTGGGATGAATTTGAATATTTGCTGAATTCAACCACACAAGAGGGGACGGGCACACTTGGGAAAGTCCCTGCCTTTCTTTTCGTCTTTTGTTCGAATTGTTCGTTTTGTGTTCGTTTTTTTTCGATCAATCGAACGGGACGGACGCCTTGCGCGGTCCGTCCGGCTCAGCCCCGGTAGCCCAGCTTGCGCGAGATCTCCTGCGCGCAGGCCAGCAGGGGCCGGGCGATCGTGCCGTCCCAGCTCACATCGAACAAGCCGGTGGGACCCAGGCTGGTCAGCCCCAGGACGATGTTGCCGGTGTTGTCGAACACGGGCACCGACAGGGCGTCCACGCCGGGCAGCGGGTTGCCCAGCGCGCGCGCCATGCCGTGCACGCGGATATCGGCCAGTTGGGCTTCGATGTTGGCGCGCGATGCCTTGCGCTGCGGCGGCACGCTGGCGATGACCGCGGTGTCGCCTTCTTCCCGGGCGATGTAGTGTTCGCTGACCTTGGGCGGCAGCCAGGCCGCGAACACCAGGCCGGTGGCGGTGTGCAGCATGGACATCACCGTGCCTTTGCGCATGTTCACGTGCACCGGGTAGCTGGCTTCGGTCATGTGGATCATGGTGGGGCCGTGCGAGCCCAGCACCGCGATGCCCAGCGTGTGGCCGATCTCGGATTGCAGCTTGGCGATCTCGGGCATGGCGATGCGCACCGGGTCCAGCCGTTGCAGGCTGACCAGCCCCATCTGCAGGGCGAAGGGCCCCAGCTCGTACTGGCCGGTGACGGTGTCTTGCTGCACCAGGCCGACACGAATGAAGCTGACCAGGTACGGGTGCGCCTTGGCGGACGTCATGCCGGCGCCCGCGGCCAGGTCGCGCAGGGTCAGCGGCTTGGCGGCGTCGACCAGGGCGGCCAGCAACGGCACGCCCACTTCGATGGACTGGATGCTGCGGCGGCCGTCGTTGGCGGCGGGGGCGGGAGTCTTGGTGGTGGCCACGGTATGCGGACCTCAGGCCGGTTGCGCTTGCGGCGCCTGGCGGGCCGCCAGCAGCCGGTCCGCCATTTCAACGAAGCCCGCGCCGCCATGGAAGGCCGCGACGAAGGCGGGGCGGTGCGTCAGGCGGTGCAATTGGGCCTGGATGTTGGCCACGCCGACCGAGACCGGGAAGTAGGCGAACATGGGCTCGTCGTTGGGCGAGTCGCCGATGAACAGCGTGCTGTCCAGGGTGTTGGCCACGTCGCCGCCGAATTCGCGTTGGAACATCGTGCGGGTCATGGTCAGCTTGTCGTAGTCGCCGAACCAGCCGTTGACGTGGATCGAACTGACTTTGGCCTGGGCGCCAGCGTCGTGGAAGATCCGGACGATCTTGCTGACGTCCGAATCGGGCAGGGCGGGCACGTCTTCGCAGAAGTCGATGGCCAGGTCGGCCACGCGGTAGTCCTGGTCGCTGGCCACGGCCGAACCCGGCACCTCGGCCAGTACGCGGTCGCGGATGGCGTCCAGCTGCTTGCGGCTGGCCTGGCGCGAGGCGGCGTCCGTCCAGTAGTGGGTGGTCATGCGGCGGGCCTGGCGGTCGTAGGCGTAGTAGAACGCGCCGTTTTCCCCGACCACGGCGCGCACCGGCCACATGCGGGCGATGTGGTCGCACCAGCCGGCCGGGCGGCCGGTGATCGGCACGACCTGAATGCCCGCCTGTTCCAGGCGCTCCAGCGCGGCGTAGGCGTCGGCCGGCAGGCGGCCCTCGGTAGTCAGCGTGTCGTCGATATCGGTCAGGACGACGCGAATCGCCGCGGCGACGGTCAAAGGCATGGCCGCAAGGGCTTGCATGGGTTTTATCCTCGATGGGGTCTGATTTTCAGGGCGATCTCCGGGCGAAAGTTTAACCGGACGGCCCCGCCGGAGGCCGTTCTGGCGCCCCGATAGGGAATCTGGCGCCAGGGGCGCTAAAATCCTGGCTTTCCCGTCTGGTTTACGTGCCCGCCATGTCCGTCCAGTTGTCCTCTTTGCCCGGCTCCGAGCCGGAATCCTTCGGTATCGCTTCGGTTGCCGAGATCATCGCCGAGCTGCGCGCCGGCCGCATCGTCATCCTGGTCGACGAAGAAGACCGTGAAAACGAAGGCGACCTGGTCATGGCCGCCGAATTCGTCACGCCTGAAGCCATCAACTTCATGGTGACCCACGGCCGCGGCCTGGTGTGCCTGACGCTGACCGAAGAACGCTGCCGCCAGCTGGAGCTGCCGATGATGGCTGCCCGCAACGGCACGCGATACGGCACCAATTTCACGCAGTCGATCGAAGCCGCCGTAGGCGTCGAAACCGGCATTTCGGCCGCCGACCGCGCCCGCACCATCCAGGTGGCGGTGGCGCGCGACGCCAAGCCGGCCGACCTGGTGCAGCCCGGCCACATCTTCCCGGTGCGCGCGGTGCCCGGCGGCGTGCTGGTGCGCGCCGGCCACACCGAAGCCGGCTGCGACCTGACCGCCATGGCCGGCCTGACGCCCGCTGCGGTCATCTGCGAAATCCTCAAGCCGGACGGCACCATGGCCCGCCTGCCGGACCTGGTCGAATTTGGCCGCGAGCACAACCTGAAGATCGGCACGATCGCCGACCTGATCCAGTACCGCAGCGAACACGAATCCATCGTCAAGCGCGTGGGCAAGCGCCCCATGGAGACGGCCTGGGGCACCTTCGAGGCCGTTGCCTATGAAGACGCGGCCACCGGCTCCGCCCATATGGCGCTGGTGCATGGTAACGTGAGCCCCGACGTCGAAACGCTGGTGCGCGTGCATGAACCGGCCTCGGTGCTGGACGTGCTGGATACCGGCGCCAGCCCGCACAGCTGGGGCGTGGCGCAAGCCCTGCAGGCCATTGCAGCAGCCCCGGCAGGGGTGCTGGTGTTGATGAACTGCCAATCGTCCACCGAGCACCTGTTCGGCCAGATCGCCGGCTGGAACGACCCCAAGGCCCAGGCCGACGCGGCCGCCAGCACCGACCGTTTCGGTCTGCGGACTTACGGCATCGGCGCCCAGATTCTGCGCGACCTGAATGTGGGCCAGATGAAGCTGCTTGCCCGGCCGCGCAAGATGCCCAGCATGGCGGGCTTTTCGCTCACCATTACGGGTTACGATTGCGACCCGCTGAATACTCCCGCAACACACTGAAGGCCGACACATGAACCCTTACATCCTTACCCCCGACCTGAACGGCGAAGGGCTGCACATCGGCATCGTACGCGCCCGCTTCAATGAAGAAATCGGCCAGGCCGAACTCGAAGCGTGCCTGAAGGAACTGGCCGAACTGGGCGTGGACGAACGCGACGTGATGGTCGCCACCGTTCCCGGCGCCCTGGAACTGGGCGTGGCCCTGTCCCACATGGCCGAAACGTTTGAATTCGACGCCTTGATCGCGCTGGGCGCCGTCATCCGTGGCGAGACCTATCACTTTGAAGTGGTCAGCAATGAAATGGCCATGGCAATCACCCGTATCTCCCTGGAAACCGGCATCCCCGTCGCAAACGGTGTGTTGACCGTCGACACCGACGAGCAGGCGCAAGCCCGCGCCGCCGGCAAGGGTCGCGATTGTGCTCAGGTAGCCGTTGAAATGGCCAACCTGGTGGCGGCGCTGGAACCCGAGGAAGAAGACGAAGACGACGAAGACGAGGACGAAGATTTTGACGACGAAGAAGACGACGACCAGCGCTGATAGCGCGGCGCAAGCCCGCGCCAGCGCGCGCAGCGCCCGCCGCCGTGCACGCGAGTTCGCGCTGCAAGGCGTGTACGCGTGGCTGCTGCGCGGTGGCGAAGGCACGCAAGACGCCGGCGAGATCGACGCCCACCTGCGCGACACCGAGGATTTTTCCGAGGCGGACGCGCAGTGGTTCAAGACCTTGCTGCACGGTGTCCTGCGCGAAGCGCCTGCGCTGCGCGAGCGTTTCACGCCTTACGTCGACCGCCCGCTGGCCGAGCTGTCGCCCGTTGAGCATGGCATTCTCTTGATCGGCAGCTTCGAACTGATCCATCATGTCGAAGTGCCGTACAAGGTCGCCATCAACGAAGCGGTCGAGCTGGCCAAATCGTTTGGCGGCACCGACGGCTTCAAGTTCGTCAACGGCGTGCTCGACAAGCTGGCCGCCGACGTGCGTGCGAACGAGGTCCAGGCAAAGAGGTAACCCCCCCCCGAAGCGCTGCGCGCTTCCCCCCCAGGGGGGCGCCGCTGCGGACCGGCGAAGCCGGCTCCGCGCGGCCCGGATGGGGCACCTGTTTCTTGCGACGCGTGGCGGGGGCCTCCCTCTTCACCCGCGCGACGCATGGTTTTGGGGACTGTACGTCCCGTGTGGGCGTTAATGCCGGCTAACCGTGCCGGATAGCGGAGTCGCCGTGGCGTCCGAATTCGAACTGATCGCGCGCTATTTCACCCGCACGGCGCCAACCGGCCTGCTGGGCGTGGGCGACGATTGCGCGCTGTTTCCCGTGCCGCCTGGCGAACAAGTGGCCACCAGCACCGACTTGCTGCTGGAAGGCCGCCATTTCTTTCCCGACGTGGATCCCCGCGCCCTGGGCCACAAGGCCCTGGCCGTGAACCTGTCCGACCTGGCCGCCATGGGCGCCCGGCCGATCGGCTGCGTCCTGGGGCTGGCATTGCCGCGCCTGGACGAGCCTTGGCTGGCCGCGTTCGCGGACGGCTTCCATGCGCTGGCGGCGGCCCACGGCTGCCCGCTGATCGGTGGTGACACCACGCGCAGCGCGCATGACCTGGCGATCAGCGTCACCGTGTTCGGCGCCGTGCCCGCCGGCCAGGCGCTGCGCCGTGACGGCGCGCAGGTGGGCGACGACATCTGGGTATCCGGCGAACTGGGCGCGGCCGATGTGGCCTATCGCCTGCTGGACGGCCAGTATCCGGCCGACGCTGCCTTGCTGGCCGCCACCCGCGGCGCACTGGAATGGCCGCAGCCGCAGGTTGCGCTGGGGCTGGCGCTACGCGGTATCGCGCACGCCGCCATCGACCTGTCGGACGGCCTGCTGCAAGACCTGGGCCACATCCTGGCCGCCAGCCGGGTGGGCGCCTGTGTTGAATTCGACCGGATGCCGGCGGCCGCCGCGCTGGCGGCGATGGATGCGGCGCCGCTGCAACGCGCAGTGCTGGGCGGCGGCGACGTCTATCAGTTGTGCTTTACCGCACCCGCCGCCCGCCGCGACGCCGTCCTGGCCGCAGGGCGCGCGGCCAATGCCCGCGTGACCCGCATCGGCCAGACGCTGGCGCAGCCGGGCCTGATCGTGCTGGACGGACAGGGCCGGCCGATGACCGCGCTGCCGGCCGGCTTCGATCATTTTCCCGCGGCCTGATCCGCCGCGGATCCTCTTCTACCGACCCTCCCCTCTGCCAACGGCCCAGGAACGCCATGTCCCTTACCGATAAGCCATCCCCGTCCATGCGCGAACGCTCGCGGGCCGTGTACCCGCCGCTGTCCTGGGTATGTCGCGATCCGGGCAGGCTGATCGCCTTCGGCCTGGGCAGCGGCCTGATCCGCCCGGCGTCGGGCACCTGGGGCACCTTGCTGGCGTGGGGCATCTGGGTGGCGGCGGCGCCCGCCGCGTCGGACATGGCCATCGGCGTGTTCCTGGCGTTGGCGTTCGTGTATGGCTGCTGGGCTTGCCATCGCGTCGGCCGTGAACTTGCGCAGCCGGATCATGTCGGAATGGTCTGGGACGAGATGGTGGCGTTCTGGCTGGTGCTGTGGTTGACGCCCGCGGGCTGGGTGTCGCAACTGCTGGCGTTCGGGCTGTTCCGCCTGTTCGACATCGTCAAGCCGCCTCCCATCAAATTCTTCGACGCCCATATCAAGGGCGGCTTCGGGGTAATGTGGGACGATATCGTGGCGGCCGGCTATGCCTTGCTGGTGATGGCGCTGGTCGCACGCACAGGAGTCTTGGGATGAGCGAGCAACAAGAAGCGGGATCGCGGTCGAATCTGTCGGCCGCGCAGTTGACCGAGGCCACGGCCGTCGGCCTGGCCGAACGGCTGGGCGACGCGATGCGGCGCCACGGCTGGATGCTCGGCACCGCGGAGTCCTGCACGGGGGGATTGCTGGCGGGGGCGATGACTTCAGTCGCCGGGTCCAGCGATTGGTTCGAACGCGGCTTCGTCACCTACAGCAACGAGGCCAAGGTGGCCGAGCTGGACGTTTCGCCTGACGCGCTGCATCACTTCGGCGCGGTCAGCGAACCGGTTGCGCTGGAAATGGCCAATGGTGTGCTGCTGGTGTCGTCCGCCGCGCACGTGGGCGTGTCCACGACCGGCATCGCCGGGCCGGGCGGTGCCACGCCGGGCAAGCCGGTGGGCATGGTGTGTTTCGGCTTCGCGATGCGCGTGGGCGACGGCATCACCAGCCGCGCCGTGACGCACGTGTTCCCGGGCGACCGGGCGCAAGTGCGCCAGGCCGCGGTGGAATTCGCGCTGCGGGGATTGCTGGAGTTCGTCGGGACGCCGGCCAACCGGCGGTAAAGTCGAAAAAAGGGCTGCTGACAGGCAGCCCTTTTTTCGACCGGATTCAGCGCACCGCGTTGATCGCGTCGCGCAGGCCCATGGCCGCGCGGCCGGCGGCCTCGCGCCAATCGTCGCCGCCGCTGGCGTAGATGATGGCGCGCGAAGAGTTGATCATCATGCCGCTGCGCGCGGCGTTCGCGCCGGCGTTCACGGTGGCGGTGATGTCGCCGCCCTGGGCGCCGATGCCGGGCACCAGCAGGGGCAGCGCGTCGCCGATGCGCTGGCGGACGGCGGCCAGTTCGTTCGGGAACGTGGCGCCCACCACCAGGCCGCACTGGCCGTTGGCGTTCCATTTGTCGGCCACCAGGCCTGCAACGTGCAGGTACAGCGGTTCGCCGTTATCCATCTTCAGGAACTGCAGGTCCGAGCCGCCGGGGTTGGACGTGCGGCACAGCACGATCACGCCGCGGTCGCGCCAGGCCAGATAGGGCTCGACGGAATCCAGGCCCATGTAGGGGCTGACGGTGAGCGCGTGCGCCTGATAGCGTTCGTAGGCTTCGCGGGCGTAGTTTTCGGCGGTGGAGCCGATGTCGCCGCGCTTGGCGTCCAGCACGATGGGCAGGTCGGGGTGCCTGTCGCGAATGTGTTGGCACAGCGCTTCCAGCTGGTCTTCGGCGCGGTGGGCGGCGAAGTACGCGATCTGCGGCTTGAAGCTGCAGGCGTAGGGCGCGGTGGCGTCGACGATGTCGCGGCAGAACTGGAAGATGGCGTCCGGCTTGTCCTGCAATTCGCGCGGGAAGCGTTGGGGGTCGGGATCCAGCCCGACTTGCAGGAGCGAGTTGCTGGTGGTCCAGGCGTGTTCGAGTTTTTGCAGGAAATTCATGGGGAGTTCAGTGCAGTTTGACCCGGGGGCGCGTGCGCCGCATAAGCAGGCGCGCCAGGGCCAGGGAGGCGGTGCGAGAGATGCCCAGCACCGCTTTGTGGTGCATCAGGTGCAGGCTCATGTACATCAGGCGCGCCAGTGTACCGCTTACGAACAGTCCTCGTCCGGCCAGCTTGCCCATCAGGCTGCCGACGCCGGCGTCCTGGCCCAGCGACACCAGTGAACCGTGGTCTTGATAGACGTAGGGGCCGGCGGGCTCGGCGGAACCGCGCAGGCGCGCCGTGAGCTTCTTGGTCAGGTAGTCGGCCTGCTGGTGGGCGGCTTGGGCGCGGGCGGGCACGGTGCGGCCTTCGCGCCAGGGCACCGAGCAGCAATCGCCCAGTGCCAGAATGTGCGGATCGGCCGTTTCCAGCCGCTCGTTCACTTCCAGCTGGCCCAGCTTGTTCAGCGGCAGGTCCAGGTCGGCCAGCAAGGCCGGGCCCTTGATGCCGGCGGCCCACATGCACAGCTGGGCGGGAAATTCGCGCCCGTCCGCGGTCTTGACGCTGCTGCCCGTCACTTCCGAGACGCGGCAGGACGTTTCCACGCCGATGCCCAGCTCTTTCAGTCGGTTGGTCGCGGCTTCGGATATTTTTTCGGGTAGCGCGGACAGGATGCGCGGCGCGCCTTCGACCAGCGTGATGGCCAAGTCGCGTTCGGCGCGGAAGTTCGGCAGGCCGTAGGCGCTGACCACGTGGCTGGCCTCGGTCAGTTCGACGGCCAGTTCGACGCCGGTGGCGCCGCCGCCCACGATGACGAGATCCAGCCGGGCCGACGGATCGCGCACCTTGGCCAGGTCGACCTGCGCCATGGCTTTCAGCATGGTCAGGCGGAACTGTTCGGCGTTTTCGGTGGTGTCCAGCGTCACGGCGTGTTCGGCCGCGCCTGGCGTGTTGAAGAAATTGGAGGTGCTGCCCAGGGCCAGCACCAGCGTGTCGTAGCCGAGGTCGCGGCGGGGCAGGACTTCCTGGCCTTGGGCGTCGTTGACGGTGTCGACCACGATCTGGCGGCGTTCGCGGTCGACGCTCAGCAAGCGGCCCTGCGCGAACGAAAAGCCGTTCATGTGGGCCAGCATCAGGTAGGACAGGCCTTCCTGGTGAATGTCCAGCGTGCCGGCCGCAGCTTCGTGCAGCGACGGCTTCCAGATGTGGAAGGGGCGGCTGTCGACCAGCGTGACGTGTTGCCGGCCGTGGATCCGGCCCAACTTGGCGGCCAATTCCAGGCCGCCGGCACCGCCGCCGACGATGACGATGCGTTGAGAGGGGGCTGACGTCGATTTAGGCATCATGGCTCCCAGTATAAAGACAGGCGCGTCCCCGTGGGATGCCGCCCGTGTCAATGCATGACGAAACGGCTGATGGCCACGCCGATCCAGACCGCCCCGGCGAAGATCAAGAGCAGCATCACCGCCGCGCTGCCCAGGTCCTTGGCGCGGCCCAGGAGGGGGTGGCGTTCGACGGACAACGCGTCGGCCAGCGCTTCGATGGCGGAGTTCAGCAATTCCGCCGCCAGCACCATGATCACGGTGCCCACCAGGAAAAAGACTTCGACCGTGGTCCGGCCCAGGAAGAACGCGGCCGGGATCATCAGCACGGCCAGCGCCAGTTCCTGGCGGAAGGCGGCTTCATATTTGACGGCCGCTTTCAGCCCCTGCCAGGAGTAGCGCAGCGCATTCAGGATGCGGCGCAGGCCGCCAGTGCTTTTAAAGGGCGAGTGTTGCGGGTCGTAGGTCATGGATGCGGAAGATTGCCGGGTGTGGCGGCTTTTTAACAGATAAGGGTTGCCCGCGTGATGCGGTGCCGGGCTATGGGCAAACCCCAATTGTGACGGAGCGCCGGCAGGCGCAGGATTCTGGTCAATTGGTAAGGCCACTTTACCTTTTCAGCGTTACTTCCCCCGACCTCCCCATGCCGATCCAGACCATCGAGCCGCGCCGCTTGTATCGCCAGATCGCCGACCAGCTCAGACTGCTGATCGAGGCGGGCGAGTTTCCGGTCGGCGCCCGGCTGCCGCCCGAGCGCGACCTGGCGTTGAAGCTGGGCGTGTCCCGCCCGTCGGTGCGCGAAGCGCTGATCGCGCTGGAAGTCGAAGGCTGGGTGGAAGTGCGCATGGGGTCGGGCGTGTATGTGCAAAGCCTGGCTGGCGCGCCGCGCGCCAGCCTGACCGCCGAAAGCCCCCTGGAAACCATCCGCGCCCGCTGGACGATCGAAGGCGAACTTGCCGCCCAGGCGGCCCGCAACCCCGCGCCCGCGCTGGTCGACGGCCTGCTGGAAGCGATGGGCACGATGGAAAACGAGGCCCAGGCGGGCAGCGTGCCCATCCGCGGCGACCGGTTGTTCCATCTGCGCGTGGCCGAAATGGCCGGCAACGCCGTCCTGGTGCGCGTTGTGGGCGAACTGTTCGACGAGCGCCACAACCCCCTGTCCGTGAAGCTGGGCGACTACTTCGAGAACCCGGACAGCTGGGCCCAGGCCATCACCGAGCACCGCCGCGTCATCGCCGCCATCGCGGCCGGAGACGAGGACGCCGCGCGGGCCGCCATGCATCACCATCTTTCCTGCTCGTTCGACCGCTTGACCGCCAGTTGGCCGGCCGCGGCGGACGCGTTGCGTGCCGATAGCAAAGAACCGGCGGCGTCTTGACGCCTCCGGGAAGCCGTAGCCGCTGTACCAAGGTGCACCCTGTATGTGAATCCCCATGTGAAACATAAAGCGGGCCGGCGCGTGACGACATTCGCCGGACTCGCTACCTCAGAGAGAGGAGACATCATGAATCGAGGCAACGCTATCAAAGTGCTGTTTGCCGCCGTCGCGCTGACCATCAGCGGCAGCGCGCTGGCGCAAACCAAGCTGAAGTGGGCGCACGTGTACGAGACCTCCGAACCCTTCCATACCTCGTCGGTATGGGCGGCGCAAGAGATCGAGAAACGCACCAACGGCCGCTATCACATCGATGTCTACCCCGCCTCTCAGCTGGGCAAGGAAAACGACATCAACCAGGGGCTGACGCTCGGCACGGTGGACATGATCATCTCCGGGTCCAGCTTCGCCGCCAAGAGCTTTCCCCGCATCGGCGTCACGTACTACCCCTACATCTTCCGCAACCCCGAGCACCTGATCGCCTACACCAAGAGCGACATCTACAAAGAGCTGACGCGCGGCTACGACGAGAAGAGCGGCAACCACATCGTCGCCACCACCTATTACGGCACGCGCCAGACGACTTCCAACCGCGCCTTCACCAAGTGCTCTGAAATGAAGGGCATGAAGATCCGCGTGCCGGACGTGGCGGCCTATCTGGCGATGCCGCGCGCCTGTGGCGCCAACACGGCGCCCATCGCGTTCGCCGAGGTCTATCTGGCCTTGCAGAACGGCACGGTGGAAGCGCAGGAAAACCCGCTGACCACTATCGAGGCGAAGAAGTTCTACGAGGTGCAGAAGAATATCGTGCTGACGGGCCACATCGTCGACCACTTGAACACGGTCATCTCGGGCAAGCTGTGGAAGAGCCTGTCCGACGAGGACAAGAAGATCTTCTCGGAGGTCGCGCAGCAGGCGGCGGAGAAGGCGTCTTCTGAAGTGGCCGACAGCGAAAAGAAGATGGTCGAGGTGTTCAAGAAGCGCGGGCTGAACGTGGCCGAGGTCAATGTCGAAGACTTCCGCAAGACCGTGCTGGAGAAGGTGCCGTTCGAGCAATACGGCTACCTGAAATCGGATTGGGAGAAGATCCAGGCGGTGAAGTAGGCCGCGCGGGCGGGCCGTCGCGGCCCGCCGCCCCACACCCGATTACGACCAGGGGAAATCCATGCACTTGAACGCGAAGGCGGCGCCGATGGCGGCCGTCAGCCACGGACCGGGCCCGGCCTCCGGCCATGCCTCATCGAAACCAGGCCCGCACCAGGCGTCCGTGGACGAGATCGTCCATAGTTTCGAAGAGGCCGACCAGCATGAAGTCAGCTTGGCCGGCTATCAGCCCGAAGACTGGATCTGCCTGGGGATTTTCTGGACCATGGCGATGCTGGTCTTCCTGCAGTTCTTTTCCCGCTACGTGCTGAACGACTCCTATGCCTGGACTGAAGAGCTGGCGGTGTATTGCCTGATCGGCGTGGTGTTCCTGGGTGCCGCGATGTGCGTGCGGGCCTGCCGCCACATCCAGGTGGATTTCCTGTACCGCTACCTGCCCAAGCGGGTGGGCCGCGTGCTGTCCACCGTGATCGACATCTTGCGCACGGCCTTCTTCGGCTATGCCGTGTGGCTGACCTACCGCTACATCGTGCTGGTGGGCGACGAACCCATGACCACGCTGTTCTGGAACAAGTCCTATGTCTATTGGGTCGCCCTGGCGGGCTTCGTCATGATGTTTGTGCGGTCGCTGCAAGTGTCCGTGCAGAACTGGCGGCAGGGCTATTCGATCCTGGAGAACCCGGCGGCCTACGAGTCGCTGGACTGACCGGCGCGCCGCGTCGCAATGCATACGAATCCGCAGTGCCTTTCCAGGAGCAAGACATGGGCACCCTGATTGGAACCTTTCTGCTGTTGATGATCCTGGGCCTGCCGGTGGCGGTGTCCATGGCGGGCGCGTCGCTGCTGTTCGTCCTGATATCGGGCAGCGTGCCGGACGTGGTGGTCGCGCAGCGCATGATCGCGGGCGTGGAGTCGTTTCCGCTGCTGGCCGTGCCGTTCTTCATCCTGGCCGGCAACCTGATGAACATCGCCGGCATCACCGGCCGCATCTACAACTTCGCGGTGGCGCTGGTGGGCTGGATGCGCGGCGGGCTGGGGCAGGTGAACATCATCGGCTCCGTGGTGTTCGCCGGCATGTCGGGCACCGCGATCGCGGACGCCGCGGGCCTGGGCACCATCGAGATCAAGGCCATGAAAGACCATGGCTACGAGACCGAATTCGCCGTGGGCGTCACTGCCGCGTCGGCAACGCTGGGGCCCATCATCCCGCCGTCGCTGCCGTTCGTGATCTACGGCATGATGGCCAACGTGTCGATCGGTTCGCTGTTCCTGGCGGGGCTGCTGCCGGGCGCCGTGCTGACGATACTGATGATGCTGACCGTGGCCTATTACGCCCGCCGCAACAACTGGGGCGGCGACGTGGCCTTCAACTGGAAGCGGCTGGGCGGCGCGGGCCTGGAAGTGCTGATCGTGCTGTCGTTTCCGCTGTCGATCTGGTTGATGACGTTGGCGGGCGTGTCGCCCAACGTGGCGACCGGCATCGCGTTCGTCGCCTTGCTGGCGCTGGATTGGCGCTTCAATTTTTCGGCTGTCATGGCGTTGATGGCACCGGTGATCCTGATCGGGGGCATGACGCTGGGCTGGTTCACCCCCACCGAGGCCGCCGTGGCCGCGGTGATCTGGGCGCTGTTCCTGGGGCTGGTGCGCTACCGTTCGATGACGTTCAAGACCTTGGCCAAGGCCACGTTCGACACCATCGAGACGACCGCGTCGGTGTTGTTCATCGTGACGGCGGCGTCCGTCTTCGCCTGGTTGCTGACGACCACACAGGCCGCGCAGACGCTGACCGACGCCATCCTGAGCGTGACGCAGAACAAGTGGGTGTTCCTGCTGATGGCCAACGTGCTGATCCTGATCGTCGGCTGCTTCATCGACACCATCGCCGCCATCACGATCCTGGTGCCGATCCTGCTGCCCATCGTGCTGAAGCTGGGCATCGACCCGATCCACTTCGGGCTGATCATGACGCTGAATCTGATGATCGGACTGCTGCATCCACCGATGGGCATGGTGCTGTTCGTGCTGGCCCGCGTGGCGCGGCTGTCGGTCGAGCGCACCACGATGGCCATCCTGCCGTGGCTGGTGCCGCTGTTCGTGGCCCTGATCGCCATCACCTACATCCCCCAGATCACGCTGTGGCTGCCTACCGCGATGGGCATGGCCGGCAAATAACAGGAGCAATTCCATGTCGGGAAGACTGCAAGGCAAGACCGCGCTTGTGACGGCCGCGGGCCAGGGTATCGGCCGCGCCGTGGCCGAAGCGTATGCGCGTGAAGGCGCCGACGTGCTGGCCGTGGACATCAACGCGGAGGCGCTGCGGACGATGTCCGGCTGCCGCACCCAGGTGCTGGACGTGACGGACGGGCGCGCCATCCTGGCGCTGGTGGAAGGCGCGGGCCCGGTCGGTGTGCTGTTCAACGGCGCGGGCTTCGTGCACGCCGGCACCATCCTGGATTGCGATGAAGACGCCTGGGACTTTTCGTTCAACCTGAATGTGCGGTCCATGTATCGCCTGATCCGCGCCTGCCTGCCCGGCATGCTGGCGCGCGGGGCGGGGTCCATCGTCAACATGGCGTCGGTGGCGGGCAGCATAAAAGGGGCGCCGAACCGCTGCGCCTACGGCGCGACCAAGGCGGCGGTGATCGGCTTGACCAAGGCGGTCGCGGCCGACTTCGTGGCCCAGGGCATCCGCTGCAATGCGATCTGCCCGGGCACGGTGGAGTCGCCGTCGCTGCGGCAGCGGATCGAAGCGCAGGCGCAGGCCAGCGGCCAATCCATCGCGGCGGTGGAAGCCGCGTTCACGGCGCGCCAGCCGATGGGCCGTATCGGGCGCACCTCTGAAATCGCCGCGCTGGCGGTGTATCTTGCCAGCGACGAATCCGCCTTCACGACCGGCACCGCCCAGGTGATCGACGGCGGCTGGTCCAACTGAACGCTTACTCCCCACCTGCAACAAGGAACCTGCTATGAAACTGATGCGCTATGGCGCCAAGGGCGCCGAAAAGCCCGGCCTGATCGATGCCCAGGGCAAGGTGCGCGACCTGTCCGGCGTGCTGCCCGACATCACCGCGCAGACGCTGGGGCGCGCCCGCTTGGCCGAACTGCGTGCGCTGGACCCGTCCACGCTGCCGCTGGTGGCCGACCCGGGCCGCGTGGCGCCGCCCTGGAGCGGCATGGGCAAGTTCATCTGCATCGGCTTGAACTACGCCGACCACGCCGCCGAATCCGGTTTGGCCGTGCCGGCCGAACCGGTCATCTTCATGAAGCCCACGTCCGCCGTCGTCGGCCCCAACGACCCCGTCGTACTGCCGCAGGACTCGGTCAAGACCGACTGGGAGGTCGAACTGGGCGTGGTGATCGGTGAGAAGGCGCGTTACGTCAGCGAAGCCGACGCCATGAAGCACGTGGCGGGCTATTGCGTCGTGAACGACGTGTCCGAACGCGAATACCAGATCGAACGCGGCGGCACGTGGGACAAGGGCAAGGGCTGCGACACCTTCGGCCCCATCGGCCCGTGGCTGGCCACCGCCGACGAGGTCCCGAACCCGCAAGACCTGGAGATGTGGCTGGAGGTGAACGGCAAGCGCTACCAGAACGGCAGCACGCGCACGATGGTGTTCGGCGTGGCGCAGCTGGTGGCCTACGTCAGCCGCTTCATGACGCTGTATCCGGGCGACCTGATCAGCACCGGCACGCCGCCGGGCGTGGGCATGGGCCAGAAGCCCGCGCCCGTCTACCTGAAGGCCGGCGACGAGATCAAGCTGGGCATCGCCGGCCTGGGCGAACAGCGCCAGCGCGTCCATGCCTGGGATCCTGCTTTGATCGACGGGTGAACGCCCGGTAGTCCGTACCCCTTACTTTCCGGAGTCCTCATGTCCCAGAACGACACGGCAGTGATACGCATCCACCCGGCGGACAACGTCGTGATCGCCAGGCGCCAGCTGGTCAGCGGCACGCGGCTGGAAAGCGAAGGGGTGACGGTGCTGGGCCTGGTGCCGCCCGGGCACAAGGTGGCCGTGCGCGCCATCGCGGCGGGCCAGCCGGTGCGCCGCTACAACCAGATCATCGGCGTGGCGCGGCAGGATATCGCGCCCGGCCAGCACGTGCACACGCAGAACCTGGAGTTCTCCGAGTTCGAGCGCGACTACGCGGTGGGGCAGGGCGCGCACGCCACGGACTACGTGGCGCAACCGGCCACCTTCGACGGCATCGTGCGCGCCGACGGCCGCGTGGCCACGCGCAACTACATCGGCATCCTGACCAGCGTGAACTGTTCGGCCACGGTGGCGCGCGCCATCGCCGACCATTTCCGCCGAGACATCCACCCGGAAGCGCTGGCGTCCTGTCCGGGCGTGGACGGCGTGGTGGCGCTGACCCACGGCGCGGGCTGCGCCACCGGCAGCGAAGGCGAACCGTTGCGGGTGCTTCGGCGCACGCTGGGCGGCTATGCGCGCCATGCCAATTTCGGCGGGCTGATGGTGGTGGGCCTGGGGTGCGAGACCAACCAGATCGGCGGCCTGATGGAGCAAGAGGGCCTGCGCGAAAGCGGCCTGCTGCACACCTTCAACATCCAGGACACGGGCGGCACGCGCAAGACGGTGGCGCGCGGCATCGAGCTGGTCGAACGCATGCTTGAGCAAGCCAATCAGGTGCGCCGCCAGCCTGTGGCGGCCAGCCATCTGACCGTGGGGCTGCAATGCGGCGGATCGGACGGCTATTCGGGCATCAGCGCCAACCCGGCGCTGGGGGCGGCGGTGGACTTGCTGGTGCGCCACGGCGGCACGGCGATTCTGTCGGAAACGCCCGAGATCTATGGCGGTGAACACCTGCTGACGCGCCGGGCCGAAACGCCGGCCGTGGCCGACAAGCTGCTGGCCCGCGTGCGCTGGTGGGAAGACTACTGCGCCCGCAACGACGCGGAAATGGACAACAACCCGTCGGCCGGCAACAAGGCGGGCGGCTTGACCACCATTCTGGAAAAATCGCTGGGCGCGATCGCCAAGAGCGGCACCACCAACCTGACCGACGTATTCGAATACGCCGAGCCCGTGCGCACGCGAGGGCTGGTGTTCATGGACACGCCGGGCTACGACCCCGTGTCGGCCACCGGGCAGGTGGCGGGCGGCGCGAACCTGATCTGCTTCACCACGGGGCGCGGCTCGGCCTACGGCTGCGCGCCCGCGCCGTCCCTGAAGCTGTCGACCAACACGGCGCTGTGGCAGCGCCAGTCGGACGACATCGACATCAATTGCGGCGAGGTCGTGGACGGGGCGCAAAGCGTGGCGCAAATGGGCGAGCGGATCTTCCAGCTGATGCTGCAGACGGCGTCGGGCCGGCGCACGCGCAGCGAAGAACATGGCTACGGCCAGAACGAATTCGTGCCGTGGGCGTTGGGCGCGGTGATGTAGCGGCGGCGGCATGGCGGGCGTTCGCGTTGCATTTAGTCACTGTCCCGGTGTCGAAGAAATCGGCGTCAACGGATATCCTCATCCGCGCGCCGACTGGCCGGTCATCCGACAGGTGCATGGCGCCTTACGCCATTGGTCAACCATGCTTGAACGTTTGAATACGGAGTCGTTGCCGCGCCTGCCCGCAGACGTGGAAAAACCCATCTATGACCGCAGCCGCCTGACGCCCGGCATCGTGCATCTGGGGCTGGGCGCCTTTCACCGCGCGCATCAGGCGGTGATGACGGACCTGGCGATGCAGGCCAGCGGAGACCTCAGCTGGGGCATCCTGGGAGTCTCGTTGCGCAGCGCGGCCACGCGCGACGCGCTGACGCCGCAAGACGGGCTGTACACGCTGGCCCTGCGCGACGACGGGCCCGACGGCGAGGCTCGCGAGCAATTGCGCGTGGTGGGCTCGGTGCTGCGGGTGATGGTGGCGGCCGAAGACCCCAACGCGGTGCTGGAGCGCATCGCCTATCCGCAAACGCGGATCGTCAGCCTGACCGTCACGGAAAAGGGCTATAGCCACGAACCGGCCACCGGCCATCTGCGCTGGGACGACCCCGACATCCTGCACGATCTTGAAAACCCGCACCGTCCGCGCAGCACGATCGGCATGCTGGTGTACGGGCTGGCGTTGCGGCGTGAACGCGGCCTGCCGCCCGTCACGCTCCTGTCCTGCGACAACCTGCGCGGCAACGGCGACATCTTGCGCAGCCTGGTGCTGGCCTTCGCCTTGCGGGTCGATGTGGGGCTGACGGATTGGATCGACACCCATTGCACCTTCCCGAATTCGATGGTCGACCGCATCGTGCCGGGCACCGACGACCACGACCGGCAGCGGATCGCCGAACGCCTGGGCGTGCAGGACGCATGGCCTGTCGTCGGCGAACCCTATATGAACTGGGTCATCGAAGACAAATTCGCAGCGGGCCGGCCTGCCTGGGACAGCCACGGCGGCGCGACGTTCGTGCGCAATGCCGCGCCCTACGAGCGGCTGAAGCTGCGCATGGTGAACGGCCCGCATTCCACCCTCGCGTATCTGGGTGCGTTGCTGGGCCACCGGACGATCAGCCAATCGGTGCAGACGCCTGCCCTGCGCGCCTTCGTCGACGCCATGATGCAGCAGGAGATCGGGCCCACGCTGAAGGGCATCCCGGAGAGCGGATTGGAAGAGTACCGGGGCCGCTTCCTGGCGCGCATCGCCAACCCGGCGCTGCCCCACCCGACTTCGCAAGTGGCCATGGACGGATCGCAGAAGGTTCCGCAGCGCCTGCTGGACACGATCCGCGACCGCTTGCGCACGGGCGATGATATCCAGCGCCTGACGTTGGCAGTCGCGGCGTGGCTGCACTATCTGAGCGGCGAAGACGAGGCGGGCGGCCGCTACAGGATCCAGGACCCGATGGCGGCGCGACTGGCCAAGCTGCTGTCGCGCGCCGAAGTCGCCGCCCGCGCATCCGCCCCGTCGCAATCCGCCCATCGCCGCGCGATGGTGCTGTCGGGATTCAAGCCGGTGTTCGGCGATCTGGGCCGCGCGTCCGAGTTCGTCTCGGCGCTGGCCACGCATCTGGAAACCCTGCGTCAGCATGGCGTGATCCACGCCGTGGAGGCCGCTACCTGAGGAGTGCCGCATGAGTCCGCAATGCCGAGTGGATGCCGTTGAATGGGAACGCTGGGGCCAGGACTGCCTGCGCGTCCAGGGCTTCTCGGAAGAGGATGCGCGACGCCTGGCGGAAAGCCTGGCGCGGACGAGCTTGTGGGGCATCGATTCCCATGGCATCGCACGCTTGCCGCACTACCTGAACCGCGTGGCGCATGGCTCCATCCTGGCGCGCCCCGACATCCGCATCGAACGCACCGGCGCAGGCACGGCGCAGGTGCATGGCGGGCAGGGGCAGGGCATCGTGGTGGCGCACCGCGCCAACGCGCTGGCGATGGAACTGGCCCGCGAGGCCGGCATCGGCGCGGTGGGCGTCAGCGACTCGTCGCATTGCGGCGCGATCGGCCTGTACAGCCGCGCGGCCGCGGCGCAGGGCCTCATCGGCATCGCGTTCACGCATAGCGACTCGATCGCCGCGCCGCACGGCGGCCATCAGCCGTTCTTCGGCACCAATCCCATTTCACTTGCGTTCCCGCGCGCGGGCGGCGAGCCCCTGTGCCTGGACATGGCCTCCACGGCCATTCCCTGGAACCGCGTCATGAACGCCCGGCGCGACGGCGTGGCGCTGCCGCCCGGCGTGGCGCTGGATGCGCAAGGGCGCGGCAGCACCGACGCGCAAGAGGTCCGAGCGTTGCGCCCCTTGGGCGGCGAGGGCTATGGCTACAAGGGCTATGGCCTGGCGATGATGATCGAACTGCTGTGCGGGCCGCTGAACGGCAATCCCTTCGGGCCGCATATTTCGCCGATGTACGACGCGCTGGAACGTCCGCGCGAGCTGGGCGCGTTCTTCATCGTGATCGATCCCCTGCGGTTCGCCGGCGGCGCGGCGTTGGCGGGCGTGGTCGCCGGGATGGCGGCGGAGCTGGCCCAGGCGCCGGGCGCGCCGCGCATGCCGGGCGATCCGGAGGCGGCCGCGCTGGCAGAGCGCGGGCAGCACGGCATTCCCGTACCGCCGGCGCTATGGGACGAGATGGCGGACTGGAGCGCGCGCCTGGACGTGGCGCTGCCCGTGCGCCGGGCCTAGCTGGAAGCACCTCGCCGGCCGCACCTCGCCGGTCGCACCTAGCCGGCCGCACCTCGCCGGTCGCACCTAAACCCCCAGATATTGCAGCAGCCGTGGTTCATCGTCCAGGAAGGCCTGCGACGAGCCGGTCCAGGCCACGCGGCCCTTTTCGACGATGGCGTGATGGTCCGCCGTGGCCAGCAGCGGCTCCAGGTTCTTGTCGATGCACAGCACCGCCAGACCGGTCTGCTTCAGCGTGTCCAGCGCGGACCAGATCTCTTCGCGCACCACGGGCGCCAGGCCTTCGGTGGCCTCGTCCAGGATCAGCAGGCGGGGGTTGGTCAAGAGCGCGCGGCCGATCGCCAGCATCTGCTGTTCGCCGCCCGACAGGTGGCTGCCCAGGTGGCGGGCGCGTTCGGACAGGCGGGGAAACAACGCGTACACCCGGTCCAGCGTCCAGGGCTGCGCCGCGCCCTGCCGGTTGTGGGCGGTGGCGACCAGGTTCTCGCGCACCGACAGGTTGGGGAAAACGTGCCGCCCTTCCGGCACCAGCCCGATGCCGCATTGCGCCACCTTGTACGACGGCAGCCGGCTGATGTCGCGGCCGTCGAAGACGATGCTGCCCTGGGTGGCGGCGTTCAGTCCCATCACCGCTTTCACGGTCGTGGATTTGCCCATGCCGTTGCGGCCCAGCAAGGTCACGAATTCGCCTGGCCCGATATCCAGGTCGATGCCGAACAGCGCCTGGCTGGCGCCGTAATGCGCGGTCACGCCCCGCAACGACAGCAGGGCGCTCATGCGGGCACCGCCGGAACTTGCGCGCTGCCTGCGCGCCGGCTGCCGCGCTCGCTGCCCAGATAGCATTCGCGCACCTGGGGGTTGTTGCGGATGTCGTCCGCCGTGCCGCACGCGAGCGCGCGGCCGTAGACCAGGACCGTGATGCGGTCTGACAACGCGAAGACGGCTTGCATGTCGTGTTCCACCAGCAGAATCGTGTAGTGCCCGCGCAGTTGCAGCAGCAGGCGCGTCATGGCTTCGGATTCGTGCTGGCTCATGCCGGCCATCGGTTCGTCCAGCAACAGCAGGGACGGCTGGCACGCCAACACCATCGCCAATTCCAATTGCCGCAGTTCGCCGTGCGCCAGTTCGCCCGCCGGCGTCCGGGCGCGGGCGGACAGGCCGACAAGCGCCAATGCGTCCTGTGCGGGCCCGGTCAGCGCGGCGGTGGACAACACGGGGCGCCAGAATCGGAAGCTGTGCCCGCGCCGCGCCTGCACCGCCATCACCACGTTCTCCAGCGCCGTGAACGGCTTGAAGACCGACGTGATCTGGTAGGAACGGGCCAGGCCGCGGCGCACGCGCTTTTCGACCGGCATGCGGGTGATGTCCCGGCCGTCCAGCAGCACGCGGCCGCCGTCGGGCCGCAGTTCGCCGCAGAGCTGGCCGATCAACGTGGTCTTGCCCGCGCCGTTCGGCCCGATCACGGCATGCAGTTCGCCGGCGTGCACGTCCAGCGACAGGTCGTCGGTGACCGTCAGCCCGCCATAGCGCTTCAGCAGGTTTTCGACGCGCAGCGCGCTCATAGCGGTTCTCCGGAAGGCTGGCGCAGCGGCCGCGTCGGGCGCCGGCACCAGGGCGTGTCGCGCAGGCTGCCGTACACGCCGCGCCGCGACACCAGCACCACGCCGACGATCAGCAGGCCCATGATCAGCATCCAATGCCCGGTCAGCAGCTTCAAGCCCTCTTCCAGCAGCAGAAAGGCCAGCGCGCCCACGACGGGGCCGAACAGCGTGCCGATGCCGCCCAGCACGACCATCACGATCAATTCGCCCGATGTGGTCCAGGCCAGGTAGGACGGCGATACGTACATCGTCAGGTTGGCAAGCAGCACGCCGGCCACGCCGCAGATCATCGCGGACATCACATAGGCGGCCAGCCGGTAGCGCAGGGTCGGGAACCCCAGCGCGCGCATCCGGCGTTCGTTGGCCTGGCAACCGCGCAAGGCCATGCCGAACGGCGCATGGACCAGGCGATGCATCAGCCACAGCACGGCCAGCATCACGCCGAAAGCCGTGTAGTACAGCGCCAGCGGCGTATCCAGCCGGAACGCGCCGAAGTCGCTGCCCGCGAACAGCGACATGCCGTCGTCGCCGCCAAATCCATCCAGCCCCGTCGCCAGGAAATAGAACATCTGCGCGAACGCCAGCGTGATCATGATGAAGGCGATGCCCGAGGTGCGCATCACCACGTAGCCGCTGACAAGCCCCACCACCGCGCAGGCGCCCAGCGCGCCCGCCAGATGCAGCCAGCCGTTTTCGATGCCGTAGTGCGACATCACGCCGACGGCATACGCACCCAGCCCCAGGTACAGCGCATGGCCGAAGCTGACCATGCCGCCGTACCCCAGCAGCAGGTTCAGGGCCAGCGCGGCGACACCGTAGACGAGCACCCGGCCGAACAGCGCCAGCAGGAACGGTTCGCCCTGCCAGTGGGCGTAGGCGGGCACCAGGGCCAGCATCAGCAGCAGGGCGCCGGCGACCAGGGTGCGAAGAGTAAGCCTGTGCATGGTGGTCCCCCCTTATCCGTGCTTGACGGGAAACAGGCCCTGCGGCCGCAAGGCCAGCACCAGCGCCATCACCACGTAGATCAGCATCGACGCGATGGCCGGGCCGGCCGCGTTGGCGGCGGCCGGGGGCAGCGCGGCGCGCAGCAGCGTCGGCAGCAGCGCGCGGCCCAGCGTGTCGATCAGCCCCACCATCAACGCGGCCAGGAAGGCGCCGCGCACCGAGCCGATGCCACCGATCACGATCACCACCAGCGTCAGGATCAGGATCGGTTCGCCCATGCCGGTCTGCGCGGACAGGATGGGCCCCGCCATCAGTCCCGCCACGCCCGCCAGCACCGCGCCCAGCACGAACAGCAGCGTGTTCAGCCGCGCGATGTTCACGCCCAGCGCGCCCACCATCATGCGATCGGTGGAGCCGGCGCGGATCAGCATGCCCAGCCGCGTGCGGTGGATCAGCACATAGCATCCCGCCGCCACCAGCAAGCCCACCACGATGATGAGGAAGCGGTACAGCGGATACGTCACGCCCAGGATGTCGATCGTGCCGGAGAGCCAGGACGGCAGCCCCATGCTGATGGGTGCAGGCCCCCAGATGATGCGGGTCAGTTCGTTGAAGAACAGGATGAAGCCGAACGTCGCCAGCACCTGGTCCAGGTGTTCGCGCGGATACAGGCGCGCCAGCGCGATGCGGTCCAGCAGCAGGCCCAGCGCCGCCATGCCCGCGACCACGGCGGCCGCGGCCAGCAGGAACGATCCGGTATGGCGGAACACGGTGGCGGCGATGAAGGCGCCCATCATGTAAAGCGAACCGTGCGCCAGGTTGATGAAGTTCATGATGCCGAACACCAGCGTCAGGCCGGCCGCCAGCAGGAACAGCAGGATGCCAAGCTGCAGGCCGTTCAAGGCCTGCACGAGCAGCAGCGTCGTGGACATGGGAATCACCTCTTGCCGGCGGCCGCGACGGATGTGTTGGCCGCCCGCCTTACTTCATGGCGCACTGGGCGGCGTACTGGTCGGCGACTTTGGACAGGTCCGGGAAGATGGGGCCCTTGTTCACGAAAGCCACCTTGCCGTCCGCGCCCGCTTCCACGTCGGCGCGGAAGAATCCGGCCACCGGGAAGTGGTTTTGCTGATAGCGGAATTCGCCGCGCACGGATTGGAAATCGGCGGCTTCCAGGGCCTTGCGCAACGCGTCCTTGTCGTCGGTCTTGCCGCCCGTCTTCTTCAACGCCGAGCCGATCAGCTGGGCGGCGTCGAAGGACTGCGCCGCGTAGCTGGAAGGTTCACGGCCGTACTTCTGGCGGAACGCCGCGGCAAAGGCCTTGTTGGCGGCGTTGTCCAGGTCGGGCGAATACGGCACGTTGGTCACGGCACCCAGCGCGTCCTTCTGCAGCGCAGGCAGGGTCGCGCCGTCGATGGTGTCCACCGACAGCAGCGGGATCTTGCCGAAGAGGCCGGCCTGGCGGTATTGCTTGATGAAGTTCACGCCCATGCCGCCGGGGAAGAACACGTAGGCGGCGTCCGGTTTGGCGTCGGCTAGCGCGGCCAGCTCCACGGAGTAGTCCGGCTGGTTCACCTGGGTGAAGACTTCGTTGGCCACTTCGCCTTTGTAGAAGCGCTTGAAACCGGCCATGGCGTCCTTGCCCGCCTGGTAGTTGGGCGCCAGCAGGTAGACCTTCTTGAATCCCATCTGGTTGGCCATTTCGCCGCTGCCTTCGTGGCGCTGCGTGTTGTTCCAGGACGTGGAGAAGAAATAGGGCGAACAGTCCTTGCCCGCCAGATTGGTGGGGCCGGCGTTGGAACCTACCAGGAACACGCCCGCCGTCGTCACGGGGCGCACCACGGCCAGCATCACGTTGGAATACACCACGCCGGTGATGATCGGCACCTTGTCGCTCTGCACCAGTTTGCGCGCGGCCTGCACGCCGATTTCAGGCTTGAACTGGTCGTCTTCCTTGATGACCTGCACGGCGACGCCGCCCAGCTTGCCGCCGCCTTGTTCCACGGCCAGCATGAAGCCGTCCAATTGATCCTGGCCCAGCACGGAGCCCGGGCCGGTCAGCGTGGTCAGCAGGCCGATTTTCACGTCGGCCATCGCGGTGGCCGATAAGGCCAATCCCATGACCGCGGCAGCGGCCAGCGTGGAGGTGCGTTTCATGGTGCTTTCCCTTGAGTCGCCGTGTGGCACGGTCGTGTTGTCGTAAGTGGCGCGCAGCGGGCTACGCGTTCAAGCCAAAGAACGTCATCGTGTTGCGCAGCAGGATCTTCTGCTGCACCGTGGGGCTCAGGTCGGCGTGCGCGACCAGGCGGCCCACTTCCTGTTCGCCCAGCGGATAGGGGTAGTCGGAGCCCAGCAGCACGCGGTCTTCACCCATCACATCGACCAGCAGGCGCAGCGCGCGCGGGTCGAACACCGCGCTGTCGGTATAGAAGCGGTCGGTGTAGGACGACGGCAGTTGCGGGCAGTCTTCGCGGATGATGTCGCGGTGGCGCCAGGCGTTGTCCACGCGGCCCAGCAGATAGGCGAAACTGCCGCCGCCATGCGCGAAGCACAGCTTCAGGCTGCGGGGGATGCGTTCGAATGCGCCGGACAAGATCAGCGACAGGATGCCCAGCTGCGTTTCGGCGGGCATGGCCACCAGCCACGGCAGCATCCATTTCTTCATGCGGCCGTCGGTCATCATGTCCCAGGGATGCACCAGCACCGGGATGTCGTGGCCGGCGCAATGGATCAGGAACTGCACCAGGGTGTCGTCGTCCAGGTCTCGGGGGCCGACGTGGTTGCCGATCTGCACGCCCAGGTGGCCGGCGGCGCGTGCGCGCGACGCCTCCTTGCACGCCAGGTCCAGGTCTTGCAGCGGCACTTGCGCCAGGGCCTTCAGGCGCGACGGCGCATGGGCGCAATGCTCAAGCGCCAAGTCGTTCATGCGGGCCGCCCAATCGGCGGCCGCCTGGCCGGGATAGGTGTAGCCGAACATGATGGGCGTGGCGCACAGGATCTGCACGTCCACGCCGTGGCGGTCCATCTGCGCGATGCGCAGCGCCGGGTCCCACAGCGTCGCGTCGACGGGCCGGAACGGCCGGTCGCCGGCCATGATCTGGCCCGTGGATCCATCGCCGTCGGGCCGCAGCCACGGCGCGTTGACGGGGTCCAGCGCAGCCGCTTCCTGCCGCGTGATCGGCGGAAAGAAGTGGGCGTGCATGTCGATTTTCTGAATCATGGAACAGGCCCTAGGCGGGGGTGGCTTGCGGCGAAGGCGCGTGGCCCTTGCCGGGATGGATGTCACCGCAACCGGGGCAGGTGCGTTTTTCGGTGCTGGCGTAGAAGCTCTGGAACAAGGGCGGCAGGTCGGTGACGATGCTTTTCAACTGCACTTCGACGCGATGCACGAGATGGCCGCAATGCGGGCAATACCATTCGAAGCCGTCGACAAGGCCCAAGGGGCGCTGGCGTTCGATGACCAGACAGGCGCTGTCGGTTTCGGGGCGTTGCGGCGAGTGCCTGACGTGCGGGGGAAGCAGGAAGATGTCGCCTTCCTTCAAATCGACGCGTTCGGGTTTTCCGTCCACCCAGAGGGATAGCCAGGCGTTGCCTTTGATCTGGTAGAAGAACTCTTCCAGCGGGTCGTCGTGATAGTCGGTGCGGTGGTTCGGGCCGCCGACGACGGTGACGATGAAGTCCGCGTCCTGCCAGATCTGCTGGTTGCCGACCGGGGGCTTCAGAAGATGCGCATGGTCTTGGATCCAGCGCTGGAAATTCAACGGCGGGCCGTAGGCGGGCATGAGGGTCTCCGGGGAGGGCGTTGTTGATGCAGTCTAGGCGGGGGGAGGGGGGCTGCATAATAGAAATTGTCGGGGTGGATATGCGGGTTATCTATCGCGGGGTTTCCCTGATTGGGGGCGTTGGTTCGTAAGACGCGCGGCAATCTGCCGTCAGCGGGGGAGCGGTGTGCTTGGGGTGCTCGCCGCGGGCGGGTGGTGCGCGGCAGGCCGGGCAGAAGGACGCGGTTGTTCTTCGCGCGCAACCCATCATCGCGGCAAGGTAGGCGGTGCGCGATGTATTACGGCCGTTGTGCCGTGATGGTTTTCAGGTAGTCCACCAGGCGTTGGCACGCGGGCGTCAACGGGCGGTCGGCGCGGATGGAGTAGCCGACGTCGCCGAAGTCGCCGAAGACGTCGGTGGGCAGGCGGGCCAGCAGGCCCATCGAGAGGAATTGGGCGGCGGCGTCGTAGGGGATCAGGGCCAGGGCGTCGCTGTGCATGAGGATGCCGATGTTGGTCAGCAGCGACAGGGATTCGACGTGGCGGGCGGGCAGGCGCAGGCCGGCGTCGAAGAAGGTGCGTTCAACGGAGGCGCGCAGCGGCGAGGTGGGGGCGGGCAGGATCCAGATGTGGTCGATCAGGTCGGGCAGCGCCACCGCGGGCGCGTTGGCCATCGGGTGCTGGGCGCCGACCACCAGGCACAGCGATTCGCGGTAGAGCTTGTGGTGGTCGACGGCCACGCCCGAGATCGAGGCCATGTCGGCGCCGGGCAGGCGGCCCACGACGATGTCGACGTCGCCGGTGGCCAGTGCGGGCAATAGTTGGGCCGACGGGCCTTCGCGCACCGTCACCTGGATGCCGGGGTGCTCGGTCATCATGCGCGCGATGGCTTCGGGCAGCAGCTTGGCGGACGCGGCGATCAGCGTGCCCACCACGACGTGGCCGCTGGCGCCGCCCAGCACCGCGTCGATGTCGTCGGCCATGTACCGGACTTCGGCCATCATGGCGTGGACCCGGCGGCCCAGCACCAGGGCCAGTTCGGTGGGCGTGACGCCCCGGTTCGACCGTTCGAACAGCGTGGCGCCGAAGAAGGCTTCCAGGTCGTGGATGGCCTTGGTGACGGTGGGCTGGGTCAGGTGCAGTTCGCTGGCCGCGCGCGATAGCGAACGGCGCGTCAGCACGCGTTCGAAGATCTGCAGTTGGTGCAGCTTCAGCTTGTGGCTGAGCGCGTTGGGCGTGATGCGGAAGTTCGACATGCGCGGGCCGGCCCGCGCGGTGCGGCGCAGGCCGTCATCCTGTTCCCTGTGTGAACGCGAAACGCCGTCGCCCATCATCTGCCCGCCACGCAGCCGGGGCTAGCGCGCAAGCGGCTTGTAGGCGACCGCCTTGATCTCAATCAGCAATTGCGGGTGCGGCAGCTGATGCACCGCGACGGTGGTGCGCGCCGGGCCATCGGCGTCGAAGAACTCGCCATAGACTTGATTGTATCCACCGAAGTCGTTCATGTTGACCAGGAAAGTACTGATCTCGACCACATCGGCCAGCGTGGCGCCGGCGGTCGCGAGGATGTCGCCGATGTTCTCGATGACGGCGCGCGTCTGCACGCGGATGTCCAGCGTGGCGGTGCCCATGGCGTCGACCTCGGCGCCCGCGATGCGGTTGTCGGGCAGGCGTGAGCTGGTGCCGGAGACGAACAGGAAGTCGCCCGCGCGCTTGATGTGGGGGTACTTGCCGCGCGGCGTGGCTTTGCCGGCGACGACGGTGGCGCTGACGTTGGGCTGGGTCATCGTGCGTTCCTTGGTGGGCGGAGTCAGAGTTTGATGCAGACGTTGGTGGGTTCAGTATAGAAATGCAGCGAGTGGCGGCCGCCTTCGCGGCCGATGCCGGACAGCCCGCTGCCGCCGAACGGCGTGCGCAGGTCGCGCAGGAACCAGCAGTTCACCCAGGCCAGGCCGACCTTCATGGCCTGCGCCACGCGGTGCCCGCGGGTCAGGTTCTGCGTCCAGACCGCGGCGGCCAGGCCGTAGCGCGTGTCGTTGGCCAGGCGGATGGCTTCGTCCTCGGTATCGAACGGCGCCACATGGCAGACCGGGCCGAACACTTCTTCCTTGATGCAGCGCGCGTCTTCTTTCAGGCCGGTCCAGATGGTGGGCTGCACGTAGGCGCCGGCGTCGCGGACGTCGCCGAACACCGGCACGCCGCCGCCCGCCACCACGGTAGCGCCTTCTTCGCGCGCCAGCGCAAAGTAGGACAGCACTTTTTCGCGGTGCTCGCGCGACACCAGCGGGCCCATTTCGGTGGCCGGATCCAGCGGCCAGCCGATGCGCATGTCGCGCGCGCGCGCCGCCAGCGCGGCCACGAAACGTTCGTAGATGGGGCGTTCCACATAGACGCGTTCGGTGCACAGGCAGACTTGCCCGCAATTGGCGAAGGCCGATCGCGTCACGCCGTCGACGGCGGCGTCGAAGTCGGCGTCCGCGAACACCAGCGCGGCGTTCTTGCCGCCCAGTTCGAACGACACCGGCTTCACGCCCGGCGCTACGGCACGCATGATGGTCGCGCCGGTCGCGGATTCGCCGGTGAAGGTGATGCCGTCGATGTCCGGATGCGTGGTCAGGAATTCGCCTGCGGAATCCGGCCCGAAACCATGCGTCAGGTTCAGCACGCCGGCGGGCAGTCCCGCTTGGTCAGCGACTTCGGCCAGCAGCGTGGCGGTGCTGGGCGTGACTTCCGATGGCTTCATGACCACCGTGTTGCCGAACGCCAGCGCGGGCGCCACCTTCCAGGTCAAGAGCAGCAGCGGCAGGTTCCAGGGCGAGATCACGCCCACTACGCCCAGCGGCTTGCGGTAGGCGTAGTTCAGCGCCTGCCGGCCGTCCGGCGTGTCCGTCATGTAGCTTTCCATGTCCAGCGTGCGGGCCAGTTCCGCAAAGGCGCGGAAGTTGGCGGCGCCGCGCGGAATGTCGATCTTGCCGGCCCAGCCGACCGGCTTGCCGGTGTCGCCGATCTCGGCCTGCAGGAAGTCGTCGAACCGCCGGGTGATGCCGTCGGCCAGCGCCAGCAGATGGTCCGTGCGCGCTTCGACGGACAACCCGGCCCAGGCCGGCAGCGCCCGGTGCGCGGCGGCGATCGCGCGGTTCACCTGGTCACGGCTGGCTTCATGGACTTGCGCGATGCGTTGCCCGTCCACCGGGCTGTGCTTGTCGAAGGTGGACACGCCGTCTTCAAAGCGGCCGTCGATGTAGTTGCGCAGTTGGCGGATCGTCACGATCGAGCCCCTTGGATGGTGTTCGGAGGATGGATTAAAAATACGTATACGTACTATATTTCCGGATAATAGCCAGCGCCTGCCGCCAAGTCAATGCGCATTTGCGAGGGAGCCTGCGCCTACAATCTCCAGGCACAACCCATGGAAGCCCGATGACCGCCACCGCCCGTCCCGCTGGGTCCCCACCCCGCGACCTGCAAGCATTCGACCTGACCCAGGTCGCCTCGCACCTGCTGCGCCGCGCGCATTTCCGGGCTGAAGCGCTGTTTGCGCAGGCCTTTCCGGACGAAGACCTGACGCCGCGCCAGAAGGCCTTGCTGATCACCGTGTATCAGAATCCCGGCGCCACGCAGAATCGCATCGCCGAGCTGATCGCGCTGGACCGCAATTCCTTTGCCGAAATGATGGCGCGCATGACGGCGAAGGGCTATGTGCGCCGCACGCGTTCGATAGAGGATGGCCGCGCCTACGCGCTGGAGATCACGGACGAGGGCGTGGCGCTGCTGGCGCGCATCCTGCCGCAGGATGCCGATGTGGAGGCCCAGGTGTTGGCGCCCATTCCGCCGGAACTGCGGCCCGTGTTCTTGAAGTGCCTGCGCTTGATGGCGGGGCTGGAGCCGCAGGGGCCGGCTTGAGGCCCGATCAGGCGTCGGGTGCCGGAGGGGATTGCCCCGGCGTGGGGGGCGATGGCGGGGCATCCGCATCAGGTTCGGCGGCCTTGCCGAAACGCAGCGCGAATTGCCGCGTGAACACGGCGCCAAAGAAGAAGATCTGCGCGGAATAGTAGATCCACAGCAGCAGGGCGATCAGCGAACCGGCCGCGCCGTAGGCGGATACCGCCGCGCCGCGGCTCAGATAGACGCCGATCCCCCACTTGCCCACCAGGAACAGCGCGGCCGTCACGATGGCGCCGGGAATGACGTCCTTCCAGGAGATCTTCGCGCTGGGCAACAGCTTGAAGATCACGGCGAACAGCGCCACCACCACCGAAAATGAAAACAGGCTGGACAGCCAGTCCGCCACCGTCGCGAAGGTGGACGCCATCCACAGGTCGCCGTAGAACTTGCGCGCGGCGCCCAGGCCGGCATTCACGGTCAGTGAAATCAGCAGGAACAGCGCCAGCACCAGCACCAGGCCGAACGACAGCATGCGGCTGCGCACCATGCCGTGGATGCCGCCTTTCTGGTTGGGGGGCACTTCCCACAAGTCGTCCAGGCTGGCCTTCAATTCGGCAAACGCCGTCGTGGCGCTGAAGATCAGCACAAAAATCGAAATCAGCGCGGCAATCCAGCCGCCGCCCGATTCATGGGCACTGGCCAGCACGGTCTGGATGACCTCGGCGCCGCGTTCACCCGTCAGGTCCCGCAGGGACGAGAAAAGCTCGGAGCGCACCGCGTCTTCGCCAAAGAACGCGCCCGCCACCGCGATCACCAGGATCAGCATGGGGGCCAGCGAGAACACCATGTACAACGCCAGCGCCGCGCCCTTGCTGGATGCGCGATGGCTCGACCATTGGTTGGCGGAATCCATCAGCAATCCGCCGATTTCGGACGGACGCAGGGCTCGCAGGCTCTGAGGAAGGCGCATGGGTCTGGGCTCGGTCTGTAGAGCCTTTATTGTAGGGACGCATGCGCCGGGGCGAAACCCACAGTTTGTGCGCAAACGTGTTCGGGCCGGACAAGGGGAAAAGGACAATGGGCCGTCGGGGCCTTTGACGAAAGGCCGGCACAAAAAGAAAAACCCCCGGGGCGAAGGTCCGGGGGTTTCTCGGGATACTGCGTTCCCCGGCTAGATGCCGGGGGAGGCCTTGCAGGGGAAGCGGGACTTAGAAGTCCATGCCGCCCATGCCGCCCATGCCACCCGGCATGGCCGGGGCAGCGGGCTTGTCTTCGGCCAGTTCCACAACGGCGGCTTCAGCCGTCAGCAGCAGGCTGGCGACGGAGGCAGCGTTTTGCAGGGCGGTGCGGGTCACCTTGGTGGGATCCAGAACGCCTTGCTCGACCAGGTCGGTGTACTCGCCGGTCGCAGCGTTGTAGCCGTAGTTGCCCTTGCCTTGCAGCACGTTGCTGACCACGACGCTGGCTTCTTCGCCGGCGTTCGTGACGATGGTGCGCAGCGGTTCTTCCACAGCACGCAGGATCAGCTTGATACCGGCGTTCTGGTCAGGCGTGTCGCCCTTCAGGTCAGCGATGGCTTGCTTGGCGCGCAGCAGTGCAACACCGCCGCCAGCCACAACGCCTTCTTCCACTGCAGCGCGGGTAGCGTGCAGGGCGTCTTCGACGCGAGCCTTCTTTTCCTTCATTTCGACTTCGGTGGCAGCGCCAACGCGAATCACGGCAACGCCGCCGGCCAGCTTGGCCACGCGTTCTTGCAGCTTTTCACGGTCGTAGTCGGACGTGGCTTCTTCGATCTGGATACGGACTTGCTTGACGCGAGCCTCGATCGACTTGCTGTCGCCAGCGCCGTCGATGATCGTCGTGTTTTCCTTGCCCACTTCGATGCGCTTGGCTTGGCCCAGTTCAGCCAGACCGGCCTTTTCCAGCGACATGCCGGTTTCTTCGGAGATCACCGTGCCGCCCGTCAGGATGGCGATGTCTTCCAGCATGGCCTTGCGGCGGTCGCCGAAGCCCGGAGCCTTGACGGCGGTGGTCTTCAGGATGCCACGGATGTTGTTCACAACCAGGGTGGCCAGCGCTTCGCCTTCGACGTCTTCCGCGATGATCAGCAGGGGACGGCTCGACTTGGCGACTTGCTCCAGCACGGGCAGCAGATCACGGATGTTGCTGATCTTCTTGTCGAAAATCAGGACAAACGGGTCTTCCAGCACGGCAACTTGCTTTTCCGGGCTGTTGATGAAGTAGGGCGACAGGTAGCCGCGGTCGAATTGCATGCCTTCGACGACGTCCAGCTCGTTTTCCAGCGACTTGCCGTCTTCGACGGTGATGACGCCTTCCTTGCCGACCTTGTCCATCGCGTCAGCGATGATCTGGCCGATGGAGGCATCGCTGTTGGCCGAGATCGAACCGACTTGAGCGATTTCCTTGCTGGTCGTGACCGGCTTGGATTGCTTCTTCAGTTCAGCCACGGCGGCGGCGACAGCCTTGTCGATGCCGCGCTTCAGGTCGATCGGGTTGAAACCGGCGGCAACGTACTTCAGGCCTTCCATGACGATGGCTTGAGCCAGCACGGTGGCGGTCGTGGTGCCGTCACCGGCGTTGTCGGAGGTCTTGGAAGCAACGTCCTTGACCAGTTGTGCGCCGATGTTTTCGAACTTGTCCTTCAGTTCGATTTCCTTGGCGACGGACACGCCGTCCTTGGTCACCGTCGGGGCGCCGAACGAGCGCTCCAGCACGACGTTGCGACCCTTGGGGCCCAGGGTGGTTTTGACAGCGTTGGCGAGAACATTCACGCCGCGGACGATACGCACGCGGGCGTCGTCACCGAACAATACTTGCTTGGCAGCCATTTCTTAGCTTCCTTCGAAAATTCGTTTGAGGCGGGGTTTACAGAACCACGGCGAGGATTTCGTCCTCGCGGATGACGAGCAGTTCTTCGCCATCAACCTTCACGGACTGGCCGGCGTACTTGCCGAACAGAACCTTGTCGCCAGCCTTCAGATCGACCGGCAGAATCTTGCCTTCTTCGGTCTTCTTGCCGGGGCCGACGGCCACGACTTCGCCTTGATCAGGCTTTTCAGCAGCGCTGTCGGGGATGACGATGCCCGAGGCAGTCTTGCGCTCGTTTTCGAGGCGTTTGACGATCACGCGATCGCCCAGGGGACGCAAGGCCATGTGGAACTCCTGTTTACTTGAAAAAAGTGAATGATCGGTTAGCCCCGGGAGGGCTGTTAGCACTCACCGGTGTCGAGTGCTAATTATAGGGATGATGTTCCAGGCTTCAAGGGGGGGAGGCCGGGCTGTTACATATTTGACGGGGAGAGCCTGTCGTTGGAGCGCACGTCGATGACGGGAGGTGTCGAGGGAGGTGTCGAACGCCACTCAACTTGGGATTTGCGTCATCCAGGTTGAGATTAAACAAAATGTGTCAATCCAAAGCTGGCCTGCCATCAACCGCCATAGCATTGCGCGTAAGTAAAGTCGACCAGGCGCTTGTCTGAGGCATCCTGTGGCGTGGACGGCTCTACCTGGAAATGCCCGAACATATCGTCGTTGCAGATCCTCACGTTCTTGCGCTGCGTACCTTCCTGCAATACGCAGGAGCCGCCAAAACTGTGATTACTTCCAGCGACGCCAACCGGTAGATCAATCAGCCGGCTACAACCGATGATTCGGCCGTTTTGCTTCTGATGCACCAACGATTGGTTGAACGATTCAACACGGGAGTTGGGATCACGAATCGGCACAACATTAACGCATTCGCCACTAACGGTTTGGTTGCCCGGCAGCTTGCAGTCTGAGTACACCTCGCCATCGGCAATATGTGCCTCATTCCGCGCCAGCATGGCGATGCGGGTTGTGTATGCTTGCTGCAGGCAGGCGCTGTCTTGACAAATGTCACGAGCGTATTTAATCCAGTTGCGCTGTTCTTTAGCCAACGCTTTCTTGCCATAGGCATCGGTTGCGGCTAGTGCTGTTTCATAGGCCCCTTGCAATTTTCCATCCAGCGCGGATGTCTCGGCATCGCTACAGATCAACCTTTCCGGAGTGCCCACGGCCTTGTTGCAATCAAAACTAGCGGCTTGGGCGCCAGTCCATAGCGTTGCAAGGCCCAGCGTAAAAAGAAGCTTCAGCGCAGGTGTAAACCGTATCTTCAGTGCGTCAGCGGGTGGGCGTGTTGAATGCGGCTGGGTCATGATCCTATCTTCTCAAGTTGTATGTCGATGATGTCTTGCGTAGAGCACAACACATCACCCTCGTGACACGTCAAATCAGCTTAACCGGTAATCCCCCCATTTTTAGCTGTTGCGGGGGGATTACCATCCAGTTTGGGAATCGAGAATTTCCGATATGCAAGCACTGGTGCAGTCTCCTGCCGGATTGCGCCTCTGGAGGTCCAATTTCGTGTGTCACGCTTAGGGTGATGTCGCGTTAAGCCGGCCGTCATCGGCGTAGCGCGTGAGCGCCTGCTACTGGTTCAAAGCATACGACAGCCAAAAGTTGCACAACCTCTCGACAAACGGGAAAATCGACCACTTGGTCCACCAAGTCCGTGGCCGCAGACTATTCAGGAGTGAAGGACGTGCACAACCCCGTTTTCGCGGCAATACCGACCGGAATCATGGAAGGCCGGTGCCGGCAAAGCGCTCAAGGCAAACACGCGATCCTGCATGCTGTAATCGGCGCGGTTCTCGCCAGCTCTCCTCTCCTGCAGATCGAAGCCGCCCATGCCGCCGGCTTCGACTGCAAGGCCGCGAAAACTCATGTCGAACATCTAATCTGCGCCGAACCATCACTGTCCACGCTGGACGATCAGGTGAAGGAGCTTTACGACAAGATTCAGGCCGAAACCGCTGGCAGTGACGGTGAAACCGGTGAATGGCGCGATCCTGTAGCGAAAGAGCAGACGCAATGGCGCACCACCGTGCGCGACCGTTGCCCCGACGCCGCCTGCCTGAAATCCGCCTATGTGGACCGCATCGCTGCCATGAAAAAGAACTGGGCAGAGGCGCTGGGCCCCACAGGCAAGTAATACGCGAAGCCCTCAGGGGTGGTCGAATTTTGCTATTTAAAAGCATCCTGTCGGCGCCGAAGTAAAAGTGAGCCACCATGTGTCCGATCGCCGGTTCGATGGCGCTGCAGTGATCTCACCAGGCCGAAAGCGAAGCCGCAGGGCTGCTATTGATATGAAACATCGAGGTAACTCCGAATGAAAGGAGGCCTCATCGTGCAGTCACGACCGCGGGCGCGACCAAATAAAAAAGCCGATTGGCTCGAAAGCCAACCGGCGTCGTACAGCGGGGGCAACCCACCGTAGCGGTAAAACTAATGTTCCGTGGTCGCGCCCGGACCACTTCCCTTCCCGTGTCACGGTTGAGTCATCTGGCTGAGCTAGCCTGCTGTCCGGCGTAGCCCTGTCCGGGCGTCCGCCGGCCCCATTCCATTTCCCGATGTCCATATCGCGCAATGATAGATACCCCGGCACCGCTCAGTGTGTTGGCGCTGGTTGGCGTGTGTCTCCTGTGTTTGGGGATGCCCGTCCTGGCGGGCGGCGCCGCGTCTGCGTCCGCCGCGTCGCCGGACCGCTTGCGCGGCGAGCGCTATGAATTCGCATTGCCGGCGCAGCCGCTGGGCGACAGCCTGGAGGCCATCGGGCATCTTGCCGGCGTGGCGGTGCTGGTCGACGAGCGCCATGCGCGGCAACGCGCGCCGGCGCTGTCCGGCCGCCATACGGTCATGGAGGCGCTGCGCCGGCTGCTGGACGGATCGGGGCTGCGCATTCGCCAGACGGACGGCAAAGCCATCGTGGTCTATGCGCCGGCCGCAGACGGGACGGCCCGGCAGTCCGGGAGTGGCGCTGCCCCGCTGAAAGCAGAAGACATTCCGGGCGCGCGTGCCGGCGGCGCGGATTTCAGCGGTTATATCGGCCGGCTGCAGAAGGCCATTTTGCGCACGCTTTGCGGCAATGCGACCGTGCAGCCGGGTGGCTATCGCCTGGCGCTGCAACTGCGGCTGGATGACGTCGGGCATGTGGCGCGGATGCGCCTGCTGGACACGACCGGCAGCGATCGGGTGGACATGGCCGTGACGCGCGCCATCAACGGGATGGATGTCGGGACGCCGCCGCCTGCAGGCATGCCGCAGCCCGTATCGGTATTGCTGCTGCCTGGCGGCACGCATTGCGCGGCCCCGCGCCGGCCGGCGGAGTGACCGCATGTCCATGATCTCCGCCGCGCTGCTGCGACTGCGCCTGATCACGCGCTATGCCGAACTGCGACGCAGTCTGGAACGCATTGTCGGATCGCGCGACCAGGCGTCGGCCGCGCTGCATGAAACCTGGTTGCGCCTGGACGTGGCCAAGCCCGCCAGCCCGGTGCTGAATCCCGATGCCTACCTGCTGCGCATGGCGGCGCGCATCGCCACCGACGATTGGCGGCGCAACCGCGAACTGCTGGGCGACGACGAGCGCGAGGCGTTGCTGTATGTCGCCGATGAAACCGCCGATCCGCAGCGGATTGTTGCGGCGCGCCGCGACGTGCGAACGCTTGAGGCGGCCATGGAGGAGTTGCCGCCGCGTCAGCGCGCCATTCTGGCTGCGGCGCGGGTGGACGGACTGCTCAATGCCGAGATCGCGGAACGTTTCGAGATATCGGTGGCCATGGTGAAAAAGGAACTGGCCGCGGCCATGCGGCATTGCCGCGAACGCCTGGCCGGCACCGAGGCAGTGGCCAATGGCGATCTTGTAGGCCGGCGGAAATTCTGACACGATGCTTGGCGCCATGAACCCTTCAGAAGACCCCGACCGCTTGCGGCGCGAAGCCGAGCAATGGTGGTTGCGCCTGCGCGACCGCGACGCGACGCGTGGTGACGCCGAGGCGATGAGGCAATGGCGTGCGCGCAGCCCGTCGCATGCTCGCGCCTGGAACGAGGTGGCGCAGTTGTGGCAGGACATGGAACCGGTATTGCGCCAGGCTGTCCGTGGCGATCCCGGGCTGGCGCATCCGCGCGCCAGGGGCCTGAGCCGGCCGGCCCGCCGGGCGTTCCTGGGGGCGGTGGCGGCGGGCGGCGCGGCGGTGGCGGTGTGGCCGCCGCTGTCCCTGTGGCCGTCATTGCTGGATTTCACGGCAGACTTCCGTACCGGCACGGCGGAGCAGCGCGAGCTGGCGCTGTCGGACCAGCTGCGCGTGCAGATGAACACGCAGACGCGCATCAACCAGCGCGGCGCACAAGCCGGCAACGAGGCCATCGAGCTGGTGGCGGGCGAAGCCCAGGTAGAAGCGGTCGGCAGCGGTGCGCCAGTGGTCGTCTACGCCGGGGCTGGCGCCACGCGCGCGCGGCAGGCGCGCTTCAACCTGCGCTACACCGGACCGCAGGTCTGCGTCACGTGCCTGCAGGGGACGGTCCAGGTGGAGTCGGCGGGCGCAATGCAGACCCTGGCGCAAGGCGAGCAGATCCTCTACGACGACGCAGGCCTGCACCCGGCGCTGGCCGTGGATACCGTGCAAGTGAATGCCTGGCGCACGGGCACGCTCAGTTTTGCGGGGCAGACGCTGGCCGAGGTGGTCGACGAGATCAACCGCTATCGCGCTGGCCGCGTGCTGGTGCGCAACGCCGACCTGGCAGAACGGCGCGTGCGCATGCGCTTCGAGATTACGCAGACCGATCTGGCGCTGCACATGCTGCGCGACCTGTATGGCGCGCAGCTGACGCGCCTGCCCGGCGGCATTGTGTTGTTGAGCTGATTGCACGGTTACAAAAAAATCCGTCGTTTCCGGTAGCCCTTCCATCGCGTCCTTTCGTCATTGGAGTATGAGCCGCCATCACGCGCCCTGACTGCGCCGATGCCGTGCCCGTACTCCCTTGGCTACTCGGATCAGGATTGCCCGCTATGACATCGCGTCTCCGCAAACTCCCTATGACCCGCCTTGCTGCGGTCGGCTCGCGGGCAGGCCGGCTCAAGCCGCTGCCAGCGGCACTGGCGGTGCTGCTGGTGTCGGGGGGTGTCGCTGCGCCAGCATCGGCGCAGCAGGCGTTCAGCGGCGGCTGGTTTGCGGCCAAGAGCGCGACGCAGGCGCAGGCAGCCGCCACGGGCCGGTTGCCCAATGGTGCGCCGGTGACCTCGCTTACCGGCGCGCGGCAGTCGCAGGCGGCGCGCGACCAGTTGCAGCGGTCGGTCGGTAATTTGGGCCGGACCGCGGCGGCGATCACCGCGCAGCAGGCGGCGCAGCGCGCCGCGCGCGACGCAGCATTGGCATCGGGCGCACCCGTGCCGGACGGCTTGGCCGAGGGCGGGTTGAAGGTGGACGCCAATCCGTTGACGGCCGGGTGGCGCAACGCCAAGGCGCCCGTGCAGACGCTGCAGGACGGGCGCGCCAGGGTCGCCATCGAGCAGACCGGCACGAAGGCGGTTCTGAACTGGGAGACGTTCAACGTGGGCTCACGCACCACGGTGGAATTCCAGCAGGAGCCGACCTGGGCGGTGCTTAACCGCGTCAATGATCCCGGAGCGCGGCCTTCGGTGATTCAAGGGCAGATCAAAGCCGGCGGTACGGTCATGGTGGTCAACCGCAACGGGGTGATCTTCGACGGCTCGTCGCAGGTGAACGCGCGCAATCTGGTGGCGGCGGCGGCGCGGATTACCGATGCGCAGTTCGAGAACAACGGCCTGTACGGGCCGGACGACAAGACGCCCACCTTCACGGATGCGCTGGGCAAGGTGGAATTGCGGCCCGGCGCGGCCATCGAGACCAACCGCCCCGCGACCGTGACGCAGTCTGGCGGCTATGTGCTGTTGCTGGGCCGTGAAGTCGACAACGCGGGTTCCATCGTGACGGCCAAGGGGCAGGCAGCGCTGGCGGCGGGCGACAGCTTCGTGATCAAGCGCGGCCAAGGCACCGAGGGTAACGCCGCGTCGACAACGCGCGGCAACGAAATCGTACCCACGGGCAGCGGCGTGGTGAGCCATCGCGGCCTGATCCTGTCGCCGCAGGGCGACATCACCTTGGCAGCGCGCACCGTCGAACAGGCCGGTGTGCTGGCGTCCACTACGTCGGTGGATTCGCGCGGCACCATCCACCTGAACGGCGCGGGCGTCGATGCCGCCGTGACGCTGCGCCCCGGAGCAATCACCGCCATCCTGGTGGATGCGGATAACGCAGCCGCGCTGGACGGCCAGCGCGACAACCTGATGCTGCCCAGCGTCAACCCGACCGCCGCGTTGGCGCTTGCCGACCCCAACCGGCGCGAGCTGTCGCTGGTGCAGGTCGATAGCGGCGGCACGGTTGACTTCCAGGGTGCTTCGCTGACGCTTGCGACTGGCGGCCAGGTCGCGGTCAAGGCGGGCGCGCGCGCGCTTGTGCGCGAGGGTGCGCAGATCGACGTGGCCGGCGCGGTCGGCGTGGCGGTCTCGATGGAATCGAACAACATCAAAATCAATCTGCAGGGCAACGAACAGCGCGATTCACCGCTGAACCGCGACGACGCCCGCCTCAATAATTCCGACGTGTGGCTGGACCGGCGCACGCTGATCCAGGTGGCCAGCGGCGCTGGCGGCTACGAGGGCGACCGCTGGTACAGCGGCGGCGGCTTGCTGGAAGTGGGCGGCTATCTGGGAACGCTGGCGGTGCCGGCGAGCCATTGGCTGGCGCAGGGCGGCCAGGTCCGCTTCGAAGGCGCCGAAGTGGTGACGCAGGCCGGCTCGACCATCAACCTGTCGGGCGGCACGCTGGACGTGCAGTCCGGTACGTTGCGGCAAACCTGGCTGCGCGGCCAGGACGGCCGCCTCTACTCGGCCGACCGGGCGCCGGCCGATATGCTGTTCACCGGGATCTACCGCGGCTACGAACAGCGTTCCGAGCGTTGGGGCGAAAAGGCCACGCGCCGCTTCTACAACGCGCTGCTGGCGCCGCGCACGCGCGACGAGGACGGCTACACGGTGGGACGCGACGCGGGGGCGCTGGTGATCTCGACCCGTAGCGCCGTGCTGGAAGGGGACCTGGTCAGCGATACCTACCAGGGCGTGCGCCAGGACCGCGCGCCGCAGGCCGGGTTGGACGGCTACCGCCAGTCCCAGCGCGCCGTGGCGCGCCGTGGCGCGCTGGTGGTGGGCAACGACCTGCGCTATTACGACCCGGCCACCAAGCTTGTGCATTACCAGCTGGGCGCCACCGGTGACACCGTGGCCGAGGTGACTCTGGGCACGGGCAGGGAGCGCTTGGCCGACGGGCTGGAACTTGCCGCCGCCTTGCCGCAGGAGAACCAGGGCAAGCTGTTCCTGGACGTGGACCGGCTCAATGGTTTTTCGCTGGGCCGGGTGCGCATCGCCGCCGGCCGGTCCATCACGGTCGACTCGGCCTTGCGTAGTGCCGATGGCGGCGAGATCACGCTCTTCGCGCCCGACGTGGACATCAGGGCCAACCTGGTCAGTCGCGGCGGCCTGATCCAGGCTGGCAACGTGTTGCTGCAACCCAGCTTCCTGGCCCCGCGGCTCGAGGATGCGGCGCTGGCGCCGCAGCCCAAGCAGCTTGCGCGCCTGCATGTCGCCTCCGGCGTGGTGCTGGATGCGCGCGGCGTCTGGGCCAACTTGCTGCGCGACGCCGAGAGCCTGGCGGGACTTCCCGTACGCGACGGCGGCCGTGTGGCGCTACGGGGTACGGGCGACGTGATCGTGGACGCGGGCAGCGTGTTGGACGTGTCTGCCGGGGCATCGGTGATGGCCGATGGCAAACTGCAGGGCGGCAAGGGGGGCAGCCTGACGTTGGCCGCCCATGCGCCGAGCAGCGTTCCGTCCGGCGGTGGCCTGCTGGCGTTTGACGGAGAGGTACGCGGCTACGGCGTGACGGGCGGCGGCACGTTGTCCGTCGCCAGCGGCGGGCGCCTCGTGCTGGGCGGTCCGTCCGGCCCGCTGGATGCCGAGGCGTTGCGGCTGGATACGTCCTTGTTCCGCACCGGTTTCGGCCAGTACGAGATCAATGGCTACCAGGGGCTGGCCGTGGCAGATGGCGCGCAAATCGACGTCGCCATGCCAGTGCTGCGGTTAGAGGGCGGCATCGCGCAGGCCCCCGGGTCTCGCGCCCAACCCGGCGACGTCCTGTCGCTGTGGACGCCGCCGCTGTACATGGAAGACCCGTTGCGCGGCGTGTTGACGCAACGCGTCGGCGCCGACCTGGCGCTGTACTCGGACCGGGCCGCGCAAGGCGGGCCGATCGTCGTGGGCGAAGGCGCGCGGATCAGCGTCGACCCAGGCCGCTCCATTCAGATCAAGGGCGCTGACCAGATCACCGTGCTGGGCCGGCTCGACGCCTGGGGCGGGCGCATTTCGATTCAGGAGCCGCGCATCGGCGAGCAGCCCTATGTGCCCAAAGCCAATTCCCGATCAGTCTGGATCGGCGAACAGGCCGTGCTGGACGTGGCCGGGCGCAGCCATGTCGCCGTGGATGCCAAGGGACAGCGCTACGGACTCGTGCAGGCAGGGGGCGCGATCGAGATTGGCGGCAAGCTCGACTGGGAGGCCGATGCCGATACCACCAGCCGTCCCATCGACCGGCACCTCATCCTGCGGCCGGGCTCGCTGCTGGACGCGTCGGGCGCGCAGGCTGTGTTGGACCTGTCGGGTCGCGGCGCCACGATCGTGAGTTCTGACGGCGGCGCCATCGTGTTGTCTTCGGCCAATAGCCTGCATCTGGACGGCGCGATGCGCGCGGCGGCGGGATCGGATCGCGCGGCTGGCGGCACCCTGGGCATTTCGTTCGGCGGCGCGTTCTATCAGCGCAATCTTTCGCCAGAAGCGGCGGTGCAACGGGAGCGGCAACTGGTGCTGGCGCAGCACCAGGGCGACAGCATGCTGGCCGCGGACCTGCGGCCGGGTGAATCCACCCCGGCGCTGGCCTACGGCTACGGGCGCCTGGGCGTGGACCGCATCGAGGCCGGGGGCTTTGACAACCTGGCGGTGAATGCCGACCTGCGCGCCGACGGCAGCGTCGCGCTGGCCATGCGCCAGAGCTTGCGGCTGTCGGGGGCGCTGTCGCTGGTCGACGCTGCGCCTGCCGCCAGCAAGGTGAGCCTGGCCGCGCCCTACGTATTGCTCAATCAGGCGCGCTACAAGCCGCTGGAAGGCGCCGATTTTTTCCTGCAGTTGGTTTCCGCCCCGTTGAAGTATTTCAACGCAGCTCACCGGCTGGACGTGTCGGCCGGCCTGCTGGATGTGCGGGGCAGCAGGAACCTGATCAGCTTCGACGACGTGCAGTTGGACGTGCAGGGCGACGTGCGCCTGGGCGCCGCGGGATTCGGCGACCGGGGCTTGAACAACAAGCTGGCCGCGCCCAATCGGTTGACGTTGACCGCCGCGCAGATCTACCCGGTCACCCGGTCTGGCGGCATCATCGCCATGGGCGAATACACAGTCCTGGGGCCGCAGGGAGAAATTGCCAAATACAACCCCGATGCCGTTCTGACGCTTCGGCGCGCCGCGGGCGACACGCCGGCCACGCCGTATTCCGCGTTCGGCGCCATCACGCTGGCTGCGCCGCTGATCGAGCAGGGCGGGGTGCTGCGCGCCCCCTTGGGCGGCATTACGTTCGAAAGCAAATCTGAAACCCCGAGCACCGTCCGGTTCCTGCCGGGCAGCCTGACGTCCATCAGCGGCGACGGGTTGGTCATGCCGTATGGCGGCACGGTGGATGGCGTGAAGTACCTGTATGCCGGCAAGGAGGTGGAGCTGGACGCGACCCGCTCTGACGGCTTCCTGAGCCGCAAGATCAACATCCAGGGCAAGGTGATCGAGGTGGCCGAGGGCGCTGTGCTGGACCTGTCCGGCGGCGGCGAATTGACGGGCGGCACCTTCGTGCGCGGTCGGGGCGGTTCGGTCGACGTGCTGCGCTACGCCATGGCCGACGCCAATCCGGGATTCGGATTCAGCCGTTCTGGCAATGCGGTCTACGCCATCGTGCCGGGCTTTGGGGGCAGCCAGGCGCCGGTCGCCCCCGACGCGGGCGCCGGCAGTCCCGCCGTGGGGCGGCAGGTGACGATCGAAGCCGGCGTGCCGGGCCTGCCCCCCGGCACTTATACCTTGCTGCCATCGACCTACGCGCTGCTGCCCGGTGCGTTCCGCGTCGAGCTGGGCGCGCAGGGCATCAATGAGGCGTCCGTGGCCGCGCGCACGCGCGGCGGTTCGTGGGTAGGCAGCGGCCGGTTGGGCACGGCCTTGACCGGTCAGGTCGCGACGCTGTCCACTCGACTCTTGATCACGCCGGCCGACGTGGTGCGGCGCCATGCGCAATACAACGAGACGACCTACAACGCCTTCGTGCTTGCGGACGCGGCGCGCAAAGGTACCCAGCGAGGGATGTTGACCACGGATGCCCGGACGTTGCACCTGAGCCTGGCGGAAGGCGCCGGCCGGGAAGGCAGTCCGGCGCTGTCGTTCAAGGGGGCGGCGCGGTTCGACGTCCCCCAAGGCAGCGGCGCCTATGCGGGCCGGCTGGCGGTGACGGGACCGGTCAGCGGGATTGAGATCCTGGCGCCGGGACAGGCGCCCATCCTGCCCCCGAAGGCCGCGGCCCTTTACGCCACGGATCTGAACGCGCTGTCCCCGGGGGCGATGTTCATCGGCGGCGTGGCGGGCGTGGCGGGAACCTATGAAACTGGCGCACGCAACGTGGGTGGCGATGCCCAGGAGGTGGTGGTGCGCAGTGGCGCAGTGTTGCGGGCGCCAGAAATTTTCCTGTATGCGGTCGATGGCGGGCGCGGCATCGTGGTCGAGCAAGGCGCGACGCTGTCCACGCTTGGCCGCGGCGACGTGGCACAGGATGCGCGCACCGGGCTCTATTACCAGTCGATCACCGGTGCCACGCTGGCCGTATCGAACGGCCTGGTAAACCTGTTGCCGCCGTCGAGCGGCGCGGGCACGGCAGTGGACGTGGGGGGGTGTATCGCGGACTGCGCGGGGATGGCCCGCTTGTTGTCGGAAGGTTCCATCGGCGCGTCCACCAATGGTGCGTTCACCTGGCGCGACACGGTGCAATACGGCACGCGCAACCTGGCGCTGAGCGTCTCGGCCGTCAACATGGGCAGTGCCGAGGCGCTGGCCCAGGCCGGTGCGGCAGGCCGCCTGCCGCCGGGCATGGTGCTGAACCAGGACGTGCTGGGCAATTTGCTGCGCGGGAACACGGCGCTGGAAGCCCCGGCGCTTGAAAGCCTGATCCTGAACGCTGGCGAATCCGTCAACGTGTACGGCTCGGTATCGCTGGACGCGCGCGGCGCCGGCGGCCGGTCGCTGCAGCGCCTGGTGCTGGGCGCGCCGGCCATCTACGGTTACGGCGCGGCAGGCGATACCGCCACCATCGCTGCCGCCGAATTCGTCTGGGCGGGTTCGGTTGCCGCCGATCGCAGCGGCGCGAGTGGAGCTGGCGCCAGCAAACCTCAGGCCCCGGGGGGCGCGATGTTGGACAGCCTGGGGAGCGGCGGCCTGAACATCGTGGCTGACGTGATCCGGCTGGAGTCCTCCCCCTTCCAGTTGCCAAACGTGCTGGTGCCCGCCGAACGCCTGATGCTGGGCTTTGCCTCCGTGTCGCTGGACGCCGCGCAGATGATCTCGGGCCGGGCCCGCGGCGGCCTGTCCGTGTATCACGGGCAAGACGGCTACACCGCCGAAGACGGTTGGCGCTATCGCGGCGGCGACCTGCTCATCCGCACGCCGCTCCTGACCGGCGAAGCGGGTTCGGCGATGGCGATCAAGGCTGGCGGCGCGTTGAACATTTCCGGTTCGGGCGCGTCCCCCGCGGCGCGCGACGCGCTGGGCGCCAGCCTGAGCCTGGCGGGCCGCAGCGTCGTCCTGGATACGACGGTAGCGCTGCCGTCAGGCAAGCTCTCGATCAAGGCCGATGGCGACATCGTGCTGGGCGCGGATTCCCGGATCGACGTGTCCGGCCGCGAGGTCCGCTTGCTTGACGTGTCGCGCTTCAGTTGGGGCGGCGATGTGGAATTGCAAAGCATGGCGGGCAACATCACACAGGCGCGAGGCGGGCTTATCGACGTGTCGGCGCAGCACAACCGTGCGGGCCGCATTCAGGCGATCGCGCTGGGCGCGGATGCCGGCCGAGTGGACCTGGGCGGCGCGTTCCGCGGCACGGCCTCCGGCGTGTACGACGCGGGCGGCACGCGGGTGCCGTATGAAGGTGCTGAAGCCGTACTGCGGGCGCAGACCCTGGCCGACTTTGCCGACTTGAACGCGCGCCTGACCGAAGGGGGGGTCTTCGGCGCCCGGCGTTTCCAGATCAAGCGTGGCGACGTGGTGGTCGGTGACGAGCTGCGGGCCAGGCATGTGGAACTGGTGGCGGACGGCGGCAGCCTGACCGTCAATGGCCGCATCGACGCCAGCGGCTCGCAGGTAGGCAGCATCCGCCTGGCAGCCATGCGCGACCTGGTCATCAACGGCATGCTGGATGCTCATGGCACCGGCCTGCGCGTGGACAGCTACGGCAAGATCATCGACAGCGCCAACCGCGCCATCGTCGACCTGACGTCCCGCGAAGGCACGCTGACGCTGGGCGCCGGCGCAGGCGTCGACCTGCGCGCCGGCACCGGGGCGCAGAACCACGACGGCGTCGCCCGCGGCACGCTGGACCTGAACGCGCGCCGCCTCGGTGGCGGCGCGGAGCAGGGCGCCATTGCGGGCTCGGGCGACGGCGCCCGCGACGTGGCCGTGGTGGTGGCGGGCAGCCCCGCCATCCTGGGCGCGAAGACGATCGCCGTGAACGCCTTCCGCCGCTACAACGACGCGCCGCTGGCCGACGCGCCCGACGTCACCGGTAAGCTTCCCCAGCAGGTTACGCAGGGCTATCTGGACGGCATCGATCTGCAGAGCCAATCCTTCATGACCGCGGCGCTGGGCAATCCCGCGCTGGCGGGCCGCCTGTCCGGCCTCGGCAATTACCATTTGCGTCCCGGCGTGGAGGTAGTCAGCGCCACGTCGGACGGAGACCTGAGCGTGGTCGGCGATATCGATCTGTCCAATTACCGCTATGGGCCGGGCACAGACCGCATGACGCCCGCGCGGCGCGGCTTTGGCGAGCCAGGCGTGCTGGTGCTGCGCGCCGGCGGCAACCTGAACGTCTACGGCAGCATCAACGACGGCTTCGCACCCCCGCCGGATTCGCCTGACGATGCGTCGGGCTGGCAGTTGGTGGAGGGGCGCTACGGCTTGCAGGCCGTGACGCCTTACGGCGGCGATCTGGTGGTGCCCATCGGCGGCGTCAAGCTGGAAGCGGGTTCCTCGTTCCCGGCCGGCCGCGCGCTGAACTACGACTTGCCCGCCAGCCCCGCGACGCTGCCGGTGGGCACGGTGCTGCCGGTGGCCATGACGCTGAACGCGCCCCTGTCGCTGCCGGGCGGCCTGGTGCTGACTGGCGATGTGACGACGGCCGGCGGCACCCTGCTGCGGGCCGGCACGGTATTGCCTGGCGAAGTCAAACTCGACCCCGGTGCGCAGTTGGGCGCCGGCTTTGTCCTGCGCAGCAACGCCACCATGCGCGCATTCACGTGGCCCAAGGGCGTGGCGCTACCGGCCGAGCTGGTGGCCAGCAGGCAGATCGTGTTGGCGCAGGGGGCGTTGATACCGTCCCAGACCAAGGTGGTGCTGCAAGACGGCAAACCGGTGGATCTGAGGCCCAAAGGCCCTGACGGCAAACAAGGCCGCAACTGGGCGCTGGCGCCCATGTTGGCCCCGGGCGCCAGCGCCTGGAGCCTGACTGCCGTGGCCGGCGCTGACCTGGATTCTGCTGATGTGCGCGCCCGCAACGTGTTGAGCAAGGGCGATCTGGTGCTGGCCGATACCCACTACGGCCAGTCGGGGCGAGCAACCGAAACCACCAAGACGATCTTTGTTGGCGTCATGGTGCTGACGCAGGCCGGCGCCGATGAACTGTTCGGGGATTCCACGCTGGTCGGCAAGCCCGTCAAGGAACTGGCCGAGGGATGGGGCTTCGATTGGGAGGAGGTGTGCGGTTGGGGCGCCTATTGCACGCCCGCGCCGCGTACAGTGTCCGAGACGGGGTCGCTGAACTGGTGGGGCGATTTGAGCTGGGTCGGCAAACCGGTTGAGCAACTCGCCATCGAGCTGGGCGTGACGCCGGAGGAATTTTGCGCCGACGCGAGCAACTGCGCCGGCGGCGGAACGTCGGAAACGATCGTCACCCGCGAGTACAAGTATGGCTTTGGCTCGCCAGCGTTCAGCGTATTGCGCACCGGCGCCGGCGACCTGTCGCTGCTGGCCGGCCGCGACGTGGGCATGGCCTCGCTGTACGGCGTCTACACCGCCGGCACGCAGTCGTCGCTTGGCGCGGCCGACGCGCGCTTCAACCTGCCGCGCGGCTACGATATCAATACCGGCCCCTTGGGATTGATTCAGATGGACGGCAAGTATGACGCCGCCCTGGCGGCCTATCAGGCCTGGTACCCCGAGCAAGGCGGCAATCTGACCGTGCAGGCCGGGCGTGACATCTATGGCGATGCGCTGGGTTCGAACGCCGACAACGGCATGGTGTTCGACTATGCCTCCGCCCGCGCTCGTTATGCCAGCACGATGACCGGCGCCTGGCTCTGGCGCCAGGGCAGCATCGGCACACCGGGCGTGGCCGACATCGCGCCCAGTTGGTGGATCAACTTCGGCACCTACGCGGTCGAGGGTGCCATAGGCGGCGGCAACCGGGAGCCCAGGCTGGTCGGCTTTACCGGCTTCGGCACGCTGGGCGGCGGCAACCTCAGCATCGCTGCGGGGCGCGATGCCGGCATTCGCGATGCGCGTGGCGACGCGGCCCGGTACGTCAACGGCGTGGAACCGCGCTCGCAAGGCTTGACTGCCGCGGTCGGCAGCACCGGCCGGGTGGTCGATGGCAACGTCGTGCTGACGGGTGGCGGCGACCTCGACCTGCGAATCGGCGGCAGCCTCAATCCGGCATTGAACGCTACCCAGCTGGATGCGAGGGGACCGTATACCGGCGGCACCGATCATCTGGACTTGAACGGCGTGCTGGTCAACTTGCGTGGCAGTCTGGCCGTGTCGGCCGGCCAGTTGGGCGGCATGGAACTGCGTTACGGCGACGGCGCTGGCCTGCGCGCCAAGGACCCTTTTGCCGTGGCGTCAGCCCGGCCTATGGGCGGCCCGAGGCTGGTGTTGGGCGACGCGGTGGCGTGGATCGACACGCGCTCGGACCTGGTGCTGGGCGGCGTCAGCGACCCGGGGCGTGTCACGCAGGTCAACTCCAGCCCATACCAGCGCAGCGGCGACGCGCAGCCCGCGACCGGCGGCGGCAATGGCTGGTTTACGTTGTGGACGCCGACCACGGCCATCAATCTGTTTTCGGCGGGCGGTAACCTGACGCCGATGACCGTCAGCAACAGCCGGTTTTCCGGTGACGAACTGAACCCGGAATATACGCATATCGGCCCGTCGGGCCGCAGCTATTACGTCTATCCGTCGATCCTGCGCGCCGTGGCGGCCAACGGCAACATCATGCTTGCCTCCAATGCCGCGGACCAGGCCAACCCGGTGCTGCTGCTGGCGCCGTCGGCGAACGGCCAGCTTGAAATGCTGGCGGGCAGGTCCATCTTGGCGCAAAACGCGTACACCGTGTCGATGTCGTCCGCCGACGCGCCATTGCCCACGCCCTTGCGTCCGGCTTTCAGCGCGTTCACCACCGATCTCAACGCCAATTCCCTCCTCACCAACACCAGCAGGGAAGGGGTGGTGCAAGGGGGCGCTGCGTACGCGAAGCCGCTGTTCACGTTCGGACCCGGTACGCCGTTGGACCGTGCGTTGCATGCGGGGGATGACGCCGTCGTCCGCTTTTATGCGGCCGCCGGCGACGTGGTGGGCCTCAAGAGTGGTTCGGTCGTCGACATGTCGGGTTCGGTCGTTCGCAGCATAGACACCTGGTACGAAGCCGCCATGCCGGTATCGGTTCGGGCCGGCCGCGACATCCTGGGACTGGACATCACCGCCGTGCACAACAACGCGCGCGATCTGTCGCTGATCGAAGCCGGTCGCGATATCGTCTACGCCAACGCGCAGGTCGCTGGCCCGGGCACGTTGTTGATGCAGGCGGCACGCCAACTGCGCCAGGACGATGTGGCCAGCGTGCGCAGCCTGGGCGCCATCGTGCGCGGCGACACCCGGCCCGGCGCTGACCTGGCCGTGCTGGCTGGCGTCGGCACGGCGGGTCCGGATTATGCGGGCTTCCTTGCGCGGTATCTCGATGACTCGCGTGGGCTGCGGGCGGGGGAGGCGTTGGGCGCGAATCCGGACAAGGTGGCGCTGGCCTACGGCGGTGAACTGACGTTGCGCGGTTGGCTTGCGGCCGAATTCGGCTACACGGGCGATGATGGCGGGGCGCCTGCCGAACTGATGCGCCAGCAGGCGTTGCGCGATGCCGACGCCGGCCAGGCCCGGCGGGATTTGGCAACCGACTTTGAACAGAATAGCGGCGCCTATCTGGTCAACTGGCTGCGCAAGCACCACGGCTATCAAGGCGGCGAAGCGGGCGCAGGGGCCGCGCTGGCGGCGCTGGCGCCGGCCGAGCTCGGCATCTATGCACGCCAGTTGTTTTTCGCCGAACTGAAAGAAGGGGGACGCGAGTACAACGACGGCGGCGGCCCGCGCTTTGGCAGCTACCTGCGCGGGCGCCGCGCCATCGCGGCTCTGTTCCCCGATGCCGACTCCGCCGGCACGCCTTTGCGTTATGAGGGCAGCTTCACGATGTATGGCGGCGCGGGCCTGCGCAGCAATTTCGGCGGCGACATCCAGCTGCTGACGCCGGGCGGCCAGCAGGTGCTGGGCGTTGAAGGCGTGGCGCCACCGGCCAGCGCAGGCGTGGTGACGCAAGGGCAGGGCAATATCCAGCTGTATGCGCAAGGCAGCCTGCTGCTGGGCCAAAGCCGCATCATGACCACGTTCGGCGGGCACATCCAGGCTTGGTCGGCCGAAGGCGACATCAACGCGGGCCGCGGCGCCAAGACGACGGTGCTGTACACGCCGCCGCGGCGCGTGTACGACGCCTATGGGAATGTGGTGCTGTCGCCTACCGTGCCTTCCACCGGCGCGGGAATCGGCACGCTGGCGCCGATTCCCGAGGTGCCGGCGGGCGACGTGGATCTGATCGCGCCCTTGGGCACCATCGACGCGGGCGAGGCCGGCATCCGCGTGTCGGGCAACGTCAACGTGGCGGCGCTGCATGTGGTGAACGCGGCCAATATCCAGGTGCAGGGCGACAGCAAGGGCATTCCGATTGCGGTGTCGGTCAACACCAATGCGTTGACCAGCGCCAGCGCGGCGGCGACGACGGCTTCCTCCGCGGCGCAGGATGTCATGCAGCGCGAGCGGTCGGCGGCGCGGCAGAATCAGCCGTCCGTCTTCAACGTGCAGATCCTTGGCTTCGGCACCGAGCCATTGCCGGCGGGCAGCGGCGGGGACGCGCCGCCGCCCAAGCCGCCGTCGCCGTCGGCATCCTATGACCCCGGCAGTGCCGTGCGGGTCTTGGGGCTGGGCGAGCTGCCCGCGCAGGCGCAGCAGCAATTGACGGATCGCGAGCAAAGCAATCTGGGCCGGCTGTAGCGGCAACGGGCAGGCCGGGGCAGATGCCTCGGCCTGCCCGCACACCATCCATCCATTGCGGTCCGGCGTCGATTTTCGCCGGATGGCCGTTACCGGACATACCTGAATGATGAATCCGATATCGACCGTAAGCCGGCGGCCGGCACCCGCTTTGCCACCGCCCTGGTGCGAGGGCGAAGCGTGGCGCGCGCCGCGTCCCCCGGCGTGGTCAGCCCCGCAGGTGGCGTGGCATGACGAAACGCCGGCGGCCCGCCCCACGCTTGCCGACCTAGTTGCTGGCGGTGACACTGCGGCGCGCTTGCGCGCGCACCTGAGCGGCAGCTACGCAGCGCTGCATGGCCGGCTTGCGCGACGATTCGGCTGCGCCGACCTGGCGCGCGAATGCCTGCACGATACTTGGCTTCGACTGGCGCGGCCGGTGGCCGGAGAGGTGCGGCAGGCGGATGCCTACGTGTTCCGCATGGCCTGTCACCTGGCGATCGACCGCCTGCGCGCGCAAGCGTCATGGTTGTCGCTGGATGATCCGGACGCGGGATTGCCCGAGCCGATCGACGAGAGTCCCGGCCCGCAGACCGTGGCGGAGGGCAGGTCGGCCCTGATGGCGTTGGCGCAGATCATGGAGGGATTGCCCCGTCGGCAGCGCGCCGTGCTGATCGCGCTGCGGGTGGAGGGGCGCAGCCGAGGCGATGCCGCTGAATGGCTGGGCATGTCGTTGCGGTCGGTGGATACCGCGCTGCGCCAGGCGTTGCGACACTGCGAGAAAGCGGCGGCGCAGGCCCGGTGAGGCCGTAGCCCTGCACCCTGTTCAATCTTGAAGATAAACCTGCCCGTCTGGCTTCAGGCAGGGCGTCAGCGCCTTGAATGGCACGGTGGCGTGCGTTCCCAGGCAAGCCCCCGACGCATGGCCCACCCCGGACACCGACAGGCCTAGCGCGTCCGGCGTCTGCGCACCAAAGGCAAGATACTGCGGCCATGAATCCGCGCAGTCTTCCAGGTTGGGAAGTTGATCGGCGCGGTCCTCAGGCGGTCCTGCCTTGGCCACCTGGTTCACCACCGCCAGCAGCGCGTGGCTGGCCTGCCGGTCGGGCGGCAGCTTGAACTAGGGTTTATCCTGATTTGCATACGTATGCAAGTATCCCAAATTGCGTCTGCGCGTGGACGGCGAGCTGCCGCCCGAGCTGGACGTATGCGGTTCAGCAGCCTACCAACGTGGAAATGCGCGGCGTGGTGCGCTACGACATGGAAAACGGCACAACCCAGCAGTATCGCGTGCCACCGGGCGACCAGAACAGCGAACCGGTATTCGTGCCGCGGCCGGCGGCGCGGGACGAGGACGACGGCTGGGTGCTCGCGTGCGTGTATCGCCAGGCCAGCGACACCAGCGACGTGGTCGTGCTGGACGGGCGTGATCTGGATGCGGGGCCGTTGGCGACAGTGCGATTGCCCCGGCGGATTCCGGCAGGGTTCCATGGGGCGTGGCTGCCCGGGACTTCTTGGTCACCATGCCCTTCTTGATCATGAATTTCTCTGGGCAGACGTGATAGGCGGACGGCGCATCGCCACTATTACAGCGACACCCGGCCGAAAGCGAACGGCACTGCCCTCGCAACGACAACCATATCAATAACGACATGTCGGGCACGCGCGCCGAGTTCGGCGCAGGCGTATCGGCCCAGGCGACGAAGAACCTGCAGTTCTATGCGGACCTGCGCTACGCCAAGGGAAGCAAGATCGAGATGCCGTGGGCGGGCGGCGTCGGAATGCGGTGGACCTGGTGATTAAAGAATCGTCGAGTAGCGCGCAGCCTACATTAATATCTGGCATCTCTCCGTGACAGTGCACATGAACGGTACGCGTGATTCGTGTGACTGTCATAACGGCACAAGGATCAACCCTGCCATGCATTCTTCTTTTAGATATCTGCTGCCCGCCTTGCTGCTATGTGGCCCGTTATCTGCCCAAGCGGACAATGTCCTTAATGGCGATTTCTGGATCATCCATCATCAGGGCAAGCTTTCGGCGAACGAACTATTCGTCGCCGATGGCGACCCCGCGCACATCTTCGAGCGCTCGGGCGGAGTCCAGTCGCTTGGCGTGTACCAGGTATACGAGAACGCCGGAAAGGCGACGTTGACCTCCTACGATGTGGAGGTGGACTGCGCCAGGAACCGGGTGCGTATCAAGGATGCTCAGGACTTTCATGGGCTCACCGTCAGCTGGACCGCCGTGAAGGTTTCCCATGCATGGCAGGAGAAGCCCAGCGGCTGGTTGGCGCAGAGCAGGGTCTTTGTTTGCAAACCGAGCGAGCGCGCGTCAAACAGCATGCGCCCGATGGGCAGGATGTCGATACCCCAGATGATCAATGAATCCCAGGCAAGCTTCAACGCCCTGGGGCGCGTACAGGTCAAGGCGGAAGTCCTGAAGAAAATCGATGAGGCATTTGACAGAATGGCCAAGCAATGAAAGCGCTACGGATGGAGAACGTGCAATGATCAGGACGCTCGCACTCGGAACGATGGCCATCGCGCTTAGCGGATGCGCTGGTTTTCCCAGTCTGCCTGCCGCCATGGCCAACAGTGCCTGGAAGAATCGCCCTGTCGCGGAAGTCATCGATCATTTCGGCGTGCCCAGGCAAATCGGCGGCATGCCCGATAAGGACTTGGTGGTGCTCGTGTATAACTACGATACCTCCTACACCACGCGCGAAGCGCTTGGCGCCTCGACGGGCCCTCGGAATGGGCAGATCGTCCATACCGAGACCTGGGGAGACGTACAGCATTCGGCGGGATGCGAAGTGCGCATCGCCATCAATAGAGCCAGACTGGTGGATTCGTTTGAAGCCAGGGGAACCAACTGCGGCAGCGTCAGTTTGAGCCCCGATTAATAGGGGGTGTGGAGCGGGCGGTTGTGGTTTGCGGCGTCATCACTAGCCGCGGATGCCAAGCCATCCAGTCATCCCCATTCGGGGAAGCCTTGAAAACGCGGTTGTAGTGATCTCCACATGATTGCAGAGGTCGCAACGCCTTCGTATTCTGCTCCCTATGGACAAGCTGCCCGGCATTCTCGCATTCGTTGATGGCGTGACGGCTGCGGCGATCGGCGCCATCGTGGGCGCGGTCATTGTTATCGCCCGACGCACGATCGTCGATGTGCCGACATCGATGTTGGCAATAGCAGCGGTGCTGTTGCTGCTGCGATTCAAAAAGCTGTCCGAGCCGATGATCGTTACTGGCACGGCGCCGACACGTCGCGCCTGGACCTGACCCCGCAGTCAGGCGGACTGTACGCACTGTCGCTGGGCTTGTCGCACCTTTACACCGACGACCCCGTCATGCTCGGCCATGGCATGGTCATGTACGACGCCCTGTATGCCTGGTGTCAGTCGTGCCAAGGAGAAACGCATCGATGGCCACCGGTGATGCCGACGGCATAAGGCGCGATCTCCGGGAAGCGCATCAAGCGCACGTCATTCAATACGGTACAGGCTGCCGAAGCCCCCCTCTTGCGCTGGCGTGCTGTCGCTGCAGCTTGGCATTGGCAGGCCCTGTCCCCACCCGGCGGCCAATACCTGCACGTCACGCCAAGGATCGGAGGCTTTGGCCCGCTCGTTGCGCATGCGACAGGTTTCAGGATCGGTGGCGAATAGCCCGCGAGCGAAGCCCCGACCTTGCTCCGCCAGCTTTGCAGTTTTGGGGCTGCGGATCTTCGTGAACGCCCGAAAAGCCTCATCTAGGCTGCCGCTTGCGCCATCCAGGCACCGGACCAAATGCCACGCATCCTCCAACGCCTGGCAGGCCCCTTGCCCCGACGTCGGCAACGGCGCGTGTGCGGCATCTCCAACGAGCAGTACATTCGCCCGACTCCACGTATGCAGCGGCTCCAGGTCATGCACCGCAATCAGCCGGATGGCATCTGCGGGCGTGGCACGGATAATATGCGCGACCGGTTCGGGCCATCCAGCGAACAGATCTTCGACCTCCTTGCGTATATCTGCGGTCGGTATGGCTTCAGATAGGGGCCGAGCCTGGGCTGCAGCCCAATACACCAGTTGGGGTCGGATCGCGACGCAACCAAAGCGCTCGCCTGCCCCCCAGAAATCCTGAATCGAAATATCGTCCATCAGCGCATGCTGCCCCTGCGCTACACCAATCCAGTTCACGAAGCCCTGATAGACAGGTGTGTTGTCACCCGCGACAAACTTGCGAGCCACCGAATCCATGCGGCCGTCGGCGCCAATAAGCAGATCCGGGCGGATGCTCGCATCGTTCTCGAAATGGGCCACAGCCCTGCCATTGGCATCCAGCTCTATACCCACCGCCCGGTGTCCGAACTCCACCGGTATCCTGGCCCGGACCACATGATCTAGTAACACCTCCTGCAAGTGCCGGCGTAGCACCGTGTAGGTCGGGTATCCCATCGTCCGGTCCAGCAAGGCAATATCGAGGCCTCCCAGTGCATTGCCCACAGCATCCTGGCGGCGCATGGTCAGCGGTCGACCGCCAATGGCGTCGATGTCTTGCAACAGCCCAAGTTCTTCGAGCACAAAGCTGGCATTGGGCCAAAGCGTCACGCCGGCCCCCATGGTTGCCGGCTCCGCTCGGCGCTCATAGACCCGAGGGTTGTAACCCTGCTTGCGCAACGCCAATGCCACGCTCAGGCCCGCGATGCCGCCGCCAAGTATTCCAATTTCCACGCTGAATCTCCCCTGTCCATACGGTGCTCGATGCCGGGCTCACCGCCCTCGCATTGAACAAAATGGCATCTTAGATTTCGCCATAAACGAGAACTAGCATGCAAAAATGGGACGTTTTCATACCTCAGGCGGGATAATTAATGCGCGATGCACTCGATCTGAATACCGTCCGCGTCTACACAGCCGTTGTTGACGAGCAGAGCTTTGCTGGCGCATCGCGTCTTTTGGCTATCCCCTCATCCAACGTCAGCCGCCACGTTGCCGCACTGGAACGCCAACTCGGGACACGCCTGCTGGAACGAAGCACCCGCCATCTGCGTATGACTGAAGCCGGTCGACTGCTCTACGAACGCGCCAAGCCCTTGCTCGACACGCTGCTCTCCACGCAGGAAGAGCTTGGTGCGGTACAGCACGAACTGCGTGGTCCTCTGAAAATGTGCATGCCCGGCGAAGCGCCAAGGCTGCTGGCTCCCATCCTCGCCGAATTCTGCAGCCTCCATCCAGGCATCGAGCTGGAATGCGATACCCGGATGACCGGACTGGAAGTGCTTCGAGAGGACGTTGACCTTTCCATCGTCTTCCACCGGGGCCATCAGGAGGACAGTGCCTTCATCACCCGCGAACTCGCCACGCTGCCCAGCATCGTGGTTGCTGCCCCCGCCTTGCTGGCCAGGACCGGCATGCCACGCCACGTTCGCGAGCTGAAGTCTCTGCCCTGTATCACTACCCTCAGTGCGCTGAAGGGCCAGCCCTGGCAGTTTCAAGGCGCCGCAGGCGAAATCGTCAAGGTGCCGGTACGCAGCCGCTACCGCGTCAACAGCGGAGAGTTGGCCGTGGCAGGCGCACGCCAAGGCATCGGCTTCGCGATTGTGGCGGCCTATCCCTGCCAGGAAGACCTTGCTACGGGCCGATTGCAGGAGGTACCACTGGACCTGTGTCCCGCACCCCTGCAATTGCTGGGGGCATACAGCCATCGCCATTCCGTGACTGCGCGTGTTCGGGCGCTGCTGGAATTGATTCAGGTACGGTTGGCTGGATTGGCGTGCCCTCCCATGGACCCCAGACCCCGTGGGGCGGTCTAGGATCGAAGTGGTGCACCGGGCTCAAAGTGCGTCCGGAAACGTCGTCCGCAGTAGCGCGCGTCATGCATGAAGTCCAACGCCCAACAGCGATTGGGCTCCGTGGCCGGATCCAGCGCCAAGTCTGCAAATATGCGTGTGAGCTTGGCGTTCTCAGCCTCTAGCTCGCGCAGCCGCTGCAACTCGGACACCTGCACACCTGAGCATTTGCTCTTCCATAGGTAATACGCGGCGTTGCTGATGCCGTGTTTGCGACACAGTTCGGCGACCGGCACGCCGGCTTCGCCTTCCTTCAACACCGCAACGATCTGGCTCTCTGTAAATCTGCTTTTCTTCAAGGGAATCTCCGACTTGGGGAGACTCCGAAATTCTACCGGCGGGTGCCTGCCTGGAAGGGGAGCTTACGCCTGCGACTAAAGTCCGATGCGCCGACAGCATTTAACGAATAAGGTGCGACGACTTGAGGCCGGAAGCAAGTTTGTCCGCACGGGATAGCCGACCGGCTGCGACGGCGCAGTTGCAAATTGTCCGGCCCTCCGGCAGGCGGAAGTCGTTATTGAAGCCGCTAACTCAGAGATTCACCGGATAGGTCAAATGCCGTTACGCCCGAACGAATGCCGCCCGCCCTTGCGGCTAAATCAAGCGAAGGCCATCACCCTCGCCCTGAACCTCTATCTGTTCATTCCGGCCAATGCGCTGGCTGCTGCCGGCCAGGGCGGCGGCGGCCTGGGCGGCATGGGCATCTACGCGGGCGGCCAGGGAGGTGGCGGCGGCGGCCTGAAGGGCGGTGACGGAGGCCAAGGCGGTGAGGCCATCCCCGACTCGGTCGCGCCCGGCGACGTGGGCGGGGACGGCGGCGACTATTGGAACGCCCCTCTCCCGGTCCCTGGCCTCCCTGGCCGCATCCCCGGCGGCGGCCGTGGTAACGCGGGCGAAAGCCCCGGTGGTGCCGGCGGCACGGGAGGGAGCGCGGGCGCGCCCTATCGAGATACGTCAGGCGTCATCGTGCTGTTGGGCGGGGGCGGAGGCAGTGGAGGCGTGGCCGGCGCGGGCGGCGGCGGCGGCAGCGCGAGCGGCGCGGGCCAATGGGGCTTTGTGGACAGGGGCGGCAATGGCGGCGGCCAGACCCTCAATCTCACGGGCTCTTTAGCGTACAACGTTACGGGCGTAATGACTGCTGCGGGCAAAGACGGCGTGAACGCCTTCACGGGCGGCGCCGGCGGCGGCGGCACGTACATCGTCAGCTTATCCCACGTGAACTTGTTCCTGGGCGCCAACATCGACGTACGCGGCGGCGCCGGCTCGGATGCCATCGGTTTTGTGTCCTTCGCTGGAGGACGGAGCCGCGGCGGCGGCGGCGGTGGCGGCGCGGCCATTGCCATCAGCTCAGGCGCGCTGACGCTGAACGGCCCAGTATCCGGCGGCGCAGGCGGCATGTCCTATTACCGGGGCGGCGGCGGCGGCGATGCCGTCGTGCTGGCTGCCGGCGATATCACAGTGGGCCCGCAAGCCATCATATCGGGGGGGGCCGGCGGAGGCATCAGTGCGAACGGATTTGTTTTTACGGACACCCTCAGCGGAGATGGCGGCACCGGCGTATCCATCGGCTCGGGTTCCGTCGTCAACAACGGCAGCATCGCAGGCGGCGCCGCCGGCGCTGCCCGCTCTCTGGCGGAGCGGGGTTTCGATGCCCCCGCGCTGCGGGCCGGTACCCAGACCACGGTCATCAACAAGGGCGCGCTCAGCAGCAGCGTGGCGGCCGTGGTCTTCGAAGGCGACCGCAATAAGCTGGTCCTGTGGCAAGGATCGGCCACCACCGGCGACGTGCGCTTCGAGGGCGCCGGCAACCTGCTTGCGCTGGGCAGCGATTCCGGCGCGCCGGCCACGGTGACGATGGCCGGCGGACTGGACCTGGGCAGCGGCGGCATCTATGTCGTGCGCGCCACGGCCACGCAGGCCGACCGCCTGGACGTGACCGGCGCCGCCAAGCTTTCCGGGGCAACCGTGCAGATCGCGGCCACCCCGGGCGCCTTTGCCGAGAACTCGCAACACACTATCCTGCATGCCGATGGCGCCTTCAGCGGAACGCGCTTTGTTTCGGCGACGTCCAACCTGGCCTATCTGGTGCCGTCGTTGAGCTACTCGGCCGACGACCGCGACGCGATCCTGACGCTGACGCGCAAGCAGATCGATCCGGAACCGCAGCCGGAACCCGAACCTCCGACTCAACCTGGAACGCAGCCGGGCGCCGGACCGGGCGATCCCGGCACACGCCCGATCCGCTACGCCGACCTGGTCTCCACGCCCAACGCCCGCGCCACCGCCAACGCGGTCGACAGCATGCCAGCCGGCAACGAGGTCTATCGCTCTGCGCTGAACTTGCCCGTGGGCGCTCCGCCCGCCTTCTTCTCGGCCTTGTCTGGCGAGGTGCACGCCAGCACTGTCAGCGCGCTGCAAGGCATCGGCAATCAGACCCGCAACTTGCCGCTGGCCCATCTGCGCGCCAGCCTGGGCGCCGGCATGCGCCCCGGCGCGCCCACTGCCGCGGCGGGCTTGAGCGACGCGGCACCAGTGGGAGCCACCCTGCCTGCTTCCGCCGCGCAGCCGGCCTGGGCCCAGCTCGTAGGCAACTGGCAGCGCCTGGGCGCCACCGGCAACACTGCAGCAGTGCGCCAGCATACGGGCGGCGTGTTTGCCGGCGCCGACCACGCCGTCGGCAGCGGCTGGCGGCTGGGCGGCGCGATTGGCTACACGGACAGCGATCTGAGCCTGGACGGCGTGAACGCGCACACCGACGTGTCCAGCTACAGCGCCGTGATCTACGGCGGCAAATCTCTCCAGGCCGGTGCCGGCAAGCTGAACATGCTGCTGGGCGGCGCCTACACCTGGCACGACATGGGCAGCGAACGGCGCATCGCCATGGGCGGCCTGGACCAGACCTTGACCGCCGACTACGGCGCCAGCACCACGCAGCTGTTCTCGGAACTGGGCTATGCCTGGCGGGCGGGCGACGCGCTTACGCTGGAACCCTACGCCGGCGTGGCCTGGGCAGGGCAGCGCACCCGCAGCTTCGCCGAAAGCGGCGGCAGCGCCGCGCTGTCGGGCGCCAGCCAGACCGACAACACCACGACCACCACGCTGGGCGTGCGTGCGCGCCAGGAACTGCTGGTGGGAACGGTGCGGGGCTCGGTCACTGGCGGGCTGGGCTGGCGCCATGCTTTTGGCGATGTGCGTCCCGCGTCTCGCCTGGCCTTCGACACCGGTGACTCCTTCACCGTGGCGGGCGCACCGATAGCCCGTGATGCGGCGCTGGTGGAAGCCGGACTGAATGCCACCGTGGGCCGCAATGCCACGCTCGCCCTGGCGTATTCCGGCCAATTCGGCGCTGGCAACCGTGACCATGGCGCCACGCTGTCCTGGCGCTGGGCGTTCTGACGCTGGCATGAAGTCAAAGCATCGCTGTAATAGCCACCCGGCTTGCGGCCCGGGTCGCTTCCCGAACGCTCGCTTCATCCTGGACTGTGGAAGCATGACCTGGCGCTGCGCGGCACCGCGATCCTGCCATGTCGGCCCCGCTGTACGGCGGAGAACAGCACGACGGCGAGGGCCGCCGCCACAGCTTGTGCCTCTCATGGCAGACTTCGGGTTCATTCAAGTTGGTTTCTGCCTCAAAAAGTTCATTCAACGTGAACATGCGCGCCGAAAATTCGGTCAAGTTGTGGCTAGATCTGGGCGATTCTGGTGTCGGGTGCTCCGTTGGTCTAATTCAACCGATGCAGCGCCCAACTGACGAAAAACACTCCATGGGTCGAGGGGTCGATGGTGTGCACGCAGGGGGGCGCGTCGCGCAGGGCTGCTGCGAATCCCTCGGCCAGCGCTTTACCGCAGCCTTGACCGGTTAAGGCCGGCTCAAGCGCGAAGTGATCTACCTGTACGGTAGTCCTGTCGGTAGACAGGCGCCACGCTTGAATGTAGGCCGCTTGCGGACCTCTAAGGCGGATCGTCAGATTACTGCCATCAAACCAATCGCTCGCATAGGCCTGCACGACGCCGTCGTTTAACGATTCGACGGCAAGCGTCGTCCGCTGACCGGGCGTTGGGCGGTATTTTTCTGGTCTGTAAAAGAAAGTTGCAAAGTGGTATGGTGTCGCCCCGGGCAGGCTCCCGCCACATCGTTGCCGTCACTGCCTTGGGTCGTTCCGCGTCGTGGACGCCCCGCATCATTTGCAGCTTAGTCCAGAGGAGCAGGCCTTGAATCACGTGTACCGCTTGGTATGGAACCGCGCTATGCGCATGTGGCAGCCTGTGTCTGAGCTGGCGGCTCAGCCGCGCGGCGGCGCGGCGCCGACGGCGGTGTACGCGCCGGTGCGGTGGCGATTGCACGCGGTGGCCGCGGCGCAGGCGGCCTGCTCCTTGGCAGGCATCACGGTGACGTGCATCGGGGCGGCCAATCCGCTGTCGCCGAGCTACGCCAACGGGTTGGACGGCCTGAACTTGACGCTCAACCCGGGCGCCGGCGTGGGCACGTTGCTGGGCATCGGCGGCACGGCCATGGAACTGTCGGGCAGGAATGTGTACGTGACCAACAGCGGCAAGATCGACGTGTACGCATTGAGCTCTGGCCTTGGCGTGCTGTCGTCGGGCCTGGTCATGGGGCCGCCGGAAGCGACAACGGCGGGACTCGGCACTTATGCGGTCGAGAACAATGCGACCGGCCTGATTCGTGGTTCGAGCCCCGATACCTACTTTGCGCAAGCGCCTAACCTGACGGGAATGGCGCTGTCCATCCACAACGGCACGGGCGGGGTGACCAATGTCACCAACAATGGCACCATCGATATGAAGGCGCTGGCCGGCGGCTCCCGCCTCGGCGCGGATATGGCGGCCGTGGCAATCTATGGCGGCGGCGTGGCCACCTTCACCAACGGCATCGGCAGCACTATCAATGGCCGCGTCGCCTTTGAATCGGCCGGCGCGTTCCTGGGTAATCGCTTCACCAATGCCGGCGCCATCAACGGCAGCGTGTCGATGGGGGCGAACAGCAAGAACGGCTTCACCGCCGAGTCGGGTTCGTCGATCAGCGCGCAGGGCCTGACCACAGGGACCATCACCATCACCGCGGTGCCGGGCCTGCTCTTTGCAAAGCCGGGCACGGTAGATGGCGGCGCGGGCGGCACCAATTCACTGACGTTCGCCGATACGGCCAACCGTGGCCTGACGACCAGCGTCGCCGCCGGCACGTACCTGAATTTCAACAGTCTGACCGTCACTGGCGGCACCTGGAGCCTGTCGGACGGTCCGCTGATGCCCGCCGGCAGCAGCATTGCGCTCAATGGCGGCACGGTGCAGGTCGACGCCAGCGGCGGGTTGGGCGTCGGCGCGATCAATGCCGGGGGGGGCAGCATCGGCGCGTCCGCCGCCGGCGTGTTGGTGGGCAACACCTTCACGCTGGGCGACGGCGGCCTGACCGCGGGTGGAACCAACGCCTTCACGCTGTCCGGCGTGTTGACGGGCACCGGTCCGTTGAAGGTCGCGGCTACCGGAACCGTCACTCTGACAGGCGCCAATAACTACACCGGCAGCACCACGGTCGTCGCAGGAGCGACGCTGAAGGGCGATAGCACCAGCCTGCAGGGCGCTATCGACAATAGCGGCACGGTGGTCTTTTCCAGCGCGGCAAACGGCACCTATACGGGCGCGCTGTCTGGCTCAGGCGACCTGACCAAGCAAGGGACCGGCGTTCTGACGATAGCCGGTCCGCTCAGCCATCAGGGCGCCACGGCCATCGAGGCCGGCACCCTGCGGGTTGCTCAGGGTGGGATACTGAGCGGGCTGTCACGCCTGACATTGAGCCCGAACGCGGTGTTGGACATGTCGAACAGCGCCAATCAGGCCGTCAATGGCCTGTCCGGCACGGGTGGCTCGGTGTTGTTGGGCGCCAATAAGCTGAACCTCCAGAACCTGAGCGCCAGTACCTTCGACGGCGTGATCGAAGGTACTGGCGGGGTGATCAAGAGCGGGCTCCAGAGGCAGACCCTGACTGGCGCCAATACCTTCACCGGCGGCGTCGATATCCAGGCGGGCACGCTGGCGCTGGGCGCGGGCGGCAGCCTGGCGGCCGGTTCCACGGTGCAGGTCGGGGCTGATGGCGAGTTCGACATCTCGGCCGCGGCAAATACCGCGCTGGGCACGCTCAACGGCGCCGCCGGCGGCCGCGTGACCCTGGGGGCCAACATGTTGACGCTTGGCGCGGGCACCTACAACGGCGCGATCACCGGCATCGGCGGCTTGACCAAAAGCACAACCGCCGTGCTGACCTTGAACGGCGTCAACACCTATTCTGGCGCGACCCAGGTGAACGCGGGAGCACTATGGGTAGGCGGCACGTCCGCCGACGCCGGCGCGCGGCTGCTCAGCTCTGTGACGGTGGCCAACGGCGCGTCGCTCGGCGGTTTTGGCCAGGTGACCGGCGACGTGACCGTGCGGTCCGGCGGCAGCCTGGCCCCCGGCGCTCCGGGCGGCACCTTCACCGTCAACGGCAACCTGACGCTGGCGCAGGGCAGCCAGATGGACTATTCGTTTGGCGCGCCGGGCAGCTCGGGAGTAGCGGGCGCCGGCCACAGCGTGCAGGTCAACGGTGACCTGGCCCTGAACGGCACCCAGCTCAACATCAACCACGCGGGCGGCTACGGCGCCGGCCTGTACCGCCTGTTTGACTACACCGGTTCGCTGCTCCTGGCCAATGGCGGCATCACCGGCTTGTCGGCGGGACAGGCCGTGCAGATGTTGAGCGCATCCAGGCAGATCAACCTGATCAATTCGGCAGGCCTGACGCTCAATATCTGGAACGCCGACCGTACGGCCACGCCGTCGCAGCTGGGCGGCGGGTCCGGCATCTGGTCCAAGACCTATTTCAACTGGACGGATGCCGCGGCGACTTTGAATTCGACGTTTTCGCCTGCCAATGCGTTCGCGATCTTTGGCGGCACGGCGGGCACGGTCACCGTGGATTCCGCCGCAGGCGCCATCATGGCCAATGGCGTGCAATTCGCCAGCGACGGCTACCGCCTGAATGGTGACGCGCTCAATCTGGTGGCGCCGCCGGGTGGTGCATTGAGCGAATTGCGCGTGGGCAACGGTAGCGCTCAATCGGCAAACTGGACTGCGACGCTCGACAACGTTGTGGCTGGCAACGGCGTCAACAAGACGGGCCTGGGCACGCTGGTGCTGACGGGCGTCAACATCTACGCGCAGACGCGCCTATCCGCGGGCACGCTGTCAGTGTCGACGGACGCCAACCTGGGCGCGGCGTCGGGCGGCTTGGACTTCCAGGGCGGCACGTTGCGGATAACCGGCACCGCCTTCCAGAACACGGCCCGTGCGATCTCGCTGGGCGGGGGGGGCGGCGGGCTGGACATCGCCGATGCGGGCAACACCTTCACGGTGACGCAATCCTTGTCGGGCAATGGCGGTCTGGCCAAGCTGGGCGCGGGCACGCTGGTGCTGACCGGCGCCAATACCTACCTGGGTACGACCACGGTGGCCGGTGGCAGGCTGCAAGTGGGCGACGGCGCCACCGCCGGCAGCATTACCGGCAACGCCGACATCCGGTCCGACGGCACGCTGGCGTTCAAGCGCAGCGATCGCGTGGTCTACGGCGGCGCGATTTCGGGATCGGGCGACTTGCGCCAGGAAGGCAGCGGCACGCTGGTGCTGACAGGCGACAGTACGTTTACCGGCACTACCACCATCGCCTCGGGCTCGCTGGAGGTCGGCGACGGCGCCAATCACGGCACGCTGGGCGGCACCGTCATCAATAACGGCAGCCTGGTGTTCAACCGAGCCACCGATTCGGTGTTCGCGGGGGTGTTCGCTGGTACGGGCGCGGTGTCCAAGCGGGGGGCGGGCACGCTGGCCCTGACCGGCGACAGCCGTGCCTACACCGGCACCACCACCTTGTCGGCCGGCGGCTTGCAGGTCGACGGCTGGCTGGGCGGTACGCTAGTCGCGGCCACAAAGGGCACCACGGTGTCCGGCATCGGGTCGTTGAATGATCTGACGGTGGGGGCGGGCGCCACGTTGGCGCCCGGCAACGCCGCGACGCCGCTTGGCCGCTTGAGCGTGCTGGGCAACCTGACCATGGCGCCGGGCGCGTCGTATCGCGTGGCTGCCTTGGCAGACGGCCAGCACAGCGGCGTCAACGTCACGGGTATTGCCAACGTGGCAGGAACAGTGCTGCACATGGGGCAGAACGGCGCTTATGCGCCGTCCACCACATACACCATTCTGACGGCTGGCGGCGGCTTGCTGGGGCGGTTTGATTCGGTCTCCAGCGACTTTGCCTTCCTGACGCCGTCGCTGGCCTACGGCAGCAACCAGGTGGATTTAACGGTGCAGTTCAAGCAGGTGCCTGATAACGGCAACGGTGGCGGCATGCGGCCGATCGAGTTCGCTGACGCCGCTTTCACGGGCAACCAGCGTTCGGTCGCTCGGGCGCTGCAAAGCCTGCCCGCCGACAGCGGGCTGTTCCGTCGCGTGCTGAACCTGCCCAATGGCGCGCCGGCCGATGTGTTCGATGGCCTGTCCGGCGAGGCGCACGCGACCACGTTATCGGTGGCGCAGGGCGTGGCCAACAGCTTTGTGCAGATCCCGATGAACCGCTTGCGTGCCAACCTGGGGGCGGGCATGTTGCCAGGCGTGCCCACGGCCCAGCTGGGCCTGGGCAATGCCGCCGCCTTGCCGCAATCGGCCGCGCAACCCGTATGGGCACAGGTCTTCGGCAACTGGAGCGCGCTGGGCGGCAACGGCAATGCCGCTCGCACTACGCAAAGCGACAGCGGCGTGTCGGCAGGTGGCGACGTCGCCGTGAGTGGCGGCTGGCGCCTGGGCGGCGCGGTCGGCTATTCCAACAGCCGTAGCCGCACCGGCGACCGCGCATCCAGCTCGCAGGCCGACAGCTATAGCCTGACGGTCTACGGCGGCAAAGCGTTCGACGCCGGCAGTGCCAAGCTCAACCTGAGCCTGGGCGCGTCCTACACGTGGCACGAGATGAAGACGCAGCGCTACGCAGACGCCGCAGGTTTGCCGCAGACGTTGAAGGCCGAGTACGACGGCAACACGTCCCAAGTGTTCGGCGAATTAGGCTACGCCATGCCGCTGACCGACCGCGTCACGCTTGAACCCTTCATTGGCGCCGGCTTCAGCAGCCTGCGCACCCGAGCCTTCACCGAGTCCGGCGGCGACGCGGCATTGCGCGGCGAGGCCGGCCGCAACAACGTCACCACTGCTACGGTGGGCTTGCACGCCCGCAGCGCCTTTGAAAGCGCGGGCGCCCAGGGCCAGTTGTTCGGCACGCTGGGCTGGCGCCACGCCTTTGGCGATGTCGATCCGGCCAGCACGATGTCGTTCGTGCAGGGCAGCGAGTCCTTCACCGCCAACGGCGTGCCGATCGCACGCGACGCCGCGCTGGTGGAGCTGGGTGTGAACATGGCCGTCAGCAAGCGCACCACGGTGGGTGTGATCTACGGCGGGCAGTTCGGCGACGGTAACCAGCAGCACTCGGGCACGCTGGACGTGCGGTACCGGTTCTGATCGGGGCCGGCCGCTTGCCGTCAAGCGCGTTATGAGTCCAACTGCTCGTTATTGTTCGCAACTTCCTGGGCCTTGGTGTAGCTCTCGATCAGCAGCTGGTAATTGGGAAAGATGCCCGTGTAGGCCCGCGCCCACTCCGCCGCATCTTCGCGGTTTCACGTCCGTTGCCGCTCGGACGCTACGGCAGCCACATCGATGGGCACCACGCCGGCCTGCAAGTGCGAAGGGCTATCCCGGCAAGGCCCAGTGTATGGGCCGGCTTCGAACGCGTATAGTGCCGAATTTCGGGCCGACTGTTCTGATCTAAAAGGTGTCGAGTTTCCACCTCCAATGAACTTCGACAGCCACCCCGCGTCTGGCGGCTATCATTGGTCGCGATCCAGCAACAAAACCCTGGTTGATCAAGCGCCCGACCCTGCGAGGCGCGCATTTCACGGGAAACCGTCCATGAAGACCGTAAAAAAATCGAGCAAACTCGCGCACGTCCTGTATGACATCCGTGGCCCCATCATGGATCGGGCCAAGCAGATGGAAGACGAAGGCCAGAAGCTCATCAAGCTCAATATCGGCAATCTGGCCGCATTCGGCTTCGACGCCCCTGAGGAAGTCCAGCTGGACATGATCCGCAACCTGCCCAATTCGGCGGGGTATTCGGACAGCAAGGGCATCTTCGCGGCGCGCAAGGCGGTCATGCACTACACCCAGGCGCAGGGCACGCAGGGCGTGACGCTGGAAGACATCTACCTGGGCAACGGCGCCTCCGACCTGATCGCGATGGCGACCAACGCGCTGCTCGACGATGGCGACGAACTCTTGCTGCCCGCACCCGACTATCCGCTGTGGACGGCGGTGACTAGCCTGTCGGGCGGGTCGCCCGTGCACTACCTGTGCGACGAGGCGAACGGCTGGATTCCCGATCTGGACGACATCCGCGCCAAGATCACGCCGCGCACCAAGGGCATCGTCGTCATCAACCCGAACAACCCGACCGGCGTGCTCTATCCCGATGACGTCCTGCGGGGTATTGTCGATATCGCGCGCGAATTCGGACTGGTCATTTTGGCGGACGAGGTCTACGACAAGGTGCTGTACGACGATGTCCAGCACACCGCGCTGGCAAGCCTGTCCACCGACGTGCTGACGCTGACCTTCAACTCGCTGTCCAAGAGCTACCGCGCTTGCGGCTACCGCGCCGGCTGGCTGGTGGTCTCGGGCGACAAGGGCGCCGCACGCGATTACATCGAAGGTCTGGACATGCTTGCCAACATGCGGCTGTGCGCGAACGTACCGGGCCAGTGGGCGATCCAGACCGCGCTGGGCGGCTACCAGAGCATCAACGACCTGGTGCGCGAAGGCGGCCGGCTGCACCGCCAGCGCGAACTGGCCTATGAGCTGATCACCGCTATTCCGGGCGTCACCTGCGTCAAGCCGCAAGCCGCGCTGTACATGTTCCCGCGGTTGGACCCCGAGGTGTATCCCATCGAGGACGACCGCCAGTTCTTCCTGCAAATGCTTGAAGCCACGCGCGTGATGCTGGTGCAGGGAACGGGTTTCAACTGGTCGCGCCCCGACCATTTCCGCATCGTGTTCCTGCCGCACGAGACGGACCTGCGGGAAGCCATCGGCCGCATCGCCAAGTTCCTGGGCGATTACCGCGCCAAGCATGCGAAGCCGCGGCTGGTTGCCGGGGATGCCGAATTGCCCGTCGAGCTTGCGGCAAAGGCTGGCTGAATCCTCAAGGTGTCCCGTTAAGGCGTCAGACTGCGTTCGGCGCCCTATAGCACCGGCTTCAGCACCATCAGGAAGTACACCGCCACCATCGCCAGGAAGGCCGGGTAGCCCAGGCCTTCCCACCACAGCGCAAAGCGCCAGTAGCGCGCCGGCAGCGCGGTCTGGCCGGTGGTGTGGGCCGTGGCCGCCATCTTGGCCATTTCATATTGCAGCCACACCACCGGCAGCCAGCACACGCCCGCCAGCAGATACAGCGCGATCGACAGGCTGACCCATGGCGTGGTCCATTGCCAGCCGGCGGCGTGCGCCAGCCACAGCCCCGACAGGGGCTGGAAGACCACGGCCGGCGTGGTGAACCACAGGTCGGCGCGGACCACCAGTTTCGAGACGGCGGCGATTGCCGGGATGGAGCCGGTCCGGTTGGCGAAAAACAGGTAGAACGCCGTGCCGAAGCCGGTGCCCACCAGCAGCACCGACGAGAGGATGTGCAGGGTCTTGACCGTCAGGTACAGGTTCATGGCTTGGGTTCCTCGGTAAGCAGGATGAATAGAAGCGCGATGACGGCGACGTTTTTCAGGACCGGGCCGAAGGGGTGCAACAGGAACTCGGGCGAGGTCACGGCGATCACGGCCGTGTAGCCCAGCACCAGCGCCAGTTGCGCGGCCCACAGGCGCCGGCCGGGCCGCCAGAGCGTGGCGATGCCTAGCGCGAAATCCAGCCCGGCGGCCAGGTACAGCGCCGCGAGCGCAGCGGCGCCCCGCAGGCCGACCGGCTCAAGCAGCGCCAGGCTGCCGGCCACGGGATACAGCCAGGCGCTGCACACGGCGGTCCAAAGCCAGATCAACGCCAGCGCGCCGCGCAGCAAGCCCGGCCGCCACGCCGCCAGCGCCTGATGGCGCATCGCCAGGGCGTCCGCGGGTTCGATGAAGGAATCGATGCCGGCGGGCGCGCGCCCCAGTACCTGGGTCGTCGTCGCGGCGGCGGCCGTGTTGCCGGCGCACAGCATCCGCCAGGTGTCGCGCGTCAACAAAGACCCCGGCAGCCGGTTCAGCATGCTTGCGCCGGCCGCTACCAGCCACGCCGGCACGGGCATTTGCCGCGCCGGCGCGAAGCCCATCGATGCCCGATAGACCGCCAGCATCTGGCGGAACTCGACCTCGGTGCCGCCGACAAGATTCAGCACGGACGGAAGACCCGCGTCGCCGCGCAGCAACCGGACGACGATTTCGGCCAGCTCATCCACCAGGATCGGGCGCAGCGGCTGGAGACCGCCAGCCGGCAATGGATGGACCGGCAAGGTCGCTAGGGCACGGAAGAACCGGGCCGACGCCCCTTGCGCGCCGTAGACCAGCGCCGGCCGCAGGATGTGGTGCGCAAGGGGCAGCGTCCGCAAGTGGTCGTCGGCCGCGCGCTTGCTTTGGAAATAGGGCGTGTCGCCGTGCTCGGCGCCCAGCGCCGACAGTTGCACGATGTCTCGGACGCCCGCGCTGCAGGCGGCGTCGAACAAGGCGATCGGCGTCGCCCGATGAATCTTGTCGAAGGTCGCGCCGCTGTCTTCGATCAGAATGCCGACGGCGTTGACCACCGCGTGGATGCCGCGCAACCGGTCCGTCCAGGCGGCCGGGTCGGTGTCCGCCAAGTAGTCAACGGCGACCTCGTCCGGCTGGGTGGGCGTCCGTACGCCTTTCAGTACCCGATGGCCATCTTGCGACAAGGCTTCGCACAGGGCTCGGCCGACAAAACCGTTTGCACCGCAGACCAGGATGTTCATGCCGTTGCCTCGATGGATAAGCCGTTCATGATGTTTATTGATTCTTTGGTTTCTGCAATTTCTGTATAGACAGAAATTAGTGGCCAAAAAAGAGGCGGGAATCCGGGCCCGCCTGCGGATATCAAGACTTGGTGCGCCGCATGGTCTTGCTGATCTTTGCGCCCATGCCCAGCGTCTTCATCAACGTTTCGGGCTTCATGCGCAGCATCTCGTCGGACCAGGTGGTCAGGATTTCCAGGAATTCCAGGGTCTCGCGCACGCGCTGTTCGGTGGCGCGGCTTTCGTTTTCGATCTCGGGGCTGGCCAGGCTGTCGCGCAGCATCGTCAGCGTGGGGTCGATCTCGCGTTGCCGACGGCCTTCGACGATCAGCTTGAACAATTCCCAGATATCGGTCGACGTCTCGAAATGGTCGCGCCGGTCTTCCATCACGTGCACCACCCGGGCTAGACGCCAGGCCTGCAGTTCCTTGAGGCTGTTGCTGACGTTCGAGCGCGCGACCCCCAGGGTCTCGGCGATTTCTTCGGCGGGCACGGGGCGGCCCAACAGATAGAGCAGGGCGTGGATCTGGGCGACCGTGCGGTTCACCCCCCAGCGCGAGCCCATCTCGCCCCAATGAAGGATGAATCGTTCGGCGATCGGCGTCAGTGTCATGGGGGCACTGTAGGAGGTTTCTGTTATTTCTGTCAAGACAGAAATAACAGAAACAAGATGGGCCTTGCATGGATTCGCTCAGGGCGCGATCTGATACCCGCGCTGCTGCATGCAACTGCTGTAGGCGGAGGAGACGGCCGAATTGGTCTTCGCCGTCTCGCGGCGATCTTGCCGTTGCCGGGAGCCGCCCACCACCATTCCGGCTACCGCGGCATCCTTCGCCTGGTTTTGCCGGTACTCTTGCTTGACGTCATCGTCTACGCGGTCAGAGATCTCTTCGTGTTGACGGCCGCGTGCGCCCGCGACTGCCGCGCCCGCCACCGCGCCGGTCGCCGCGCCGCGCGCGCGTCCGCCGGACGGCGTGCTATCCGTGCTTGGCGTCCCGGCTTGGGCTTGGCAGGCGCTGATGTCTTGTTGGGTGAGTTCGGCAGACTGCCCTTTAAGCGGCGTGACCGTCTGTGCGGCAGCGCAAAAGCAGAACAGGGAAAGGAGGGGGGCGGCGCAGGGAAAGATGGACTTTTTCATTGAAAACTCCATTCGCGGTCAGGAGCCCGCTGCGTTTGAGTCTAGCTTGGCGCGTCGCGCCCATGGGCGAATGCGGCGTACCTCAAATGGGGTATGGCTATCTGCCTGAGGTCCGATGCGGCAAGATCAGCGGCAGCCCCACCGAGAAGCGATAGGGCTGCAGCGGCAGCAGGCCCTGGATCGTGCCCAGGTCGTTGGCCGCTTCGGCGCGTACCTGTTGCGCGGTCTGCTCGTCCCGCAGGGCTTGATGGGTCGCAAGCGAATGCGCGTCCAGCGCCGCCAGTTGATCGTGGTATGCCTGGATGGCGTTCTTCAGGCAATGGGCGAACGGCGGCGCCTGCGGGCGCGCCACACGATCGGCTGGGGTCTGGGTCTGAGCCTGGGCGCGCAAGCGCTCCGCCCGGTAGCCATCCGGGGCATCGTCAATGCGGGCAGCCCTGATCGGTTCGATGGCGCGGAGATTCATGACGACTTCTTGCGTGCGCGGATCCAGAACTGCTGCATCACGGCGCCGATCACGAAAATCCCGAACCACGCCGCCAGCGCGCCGCGCACCAAGGGCGATTGCGGCCCGTCCGCAAGCGGGTGCGAGACCGGCAGGCGCGTCAGCGTTTCCGCGATCCCGGGGACCCACATCAGGAAAAAGCTGAACGAGAACCCGAGCTGGGACAGATAGGGGTGCGCCCGGGACAGCAGCGGCATCCGTGAGACAAGCAGCGCACCCGATACCGACAGCAGCGCCAGGATGCCCAGCGCGTGTCCGGCGTTGAACCCGCCGGAGCTGGACAGCCCGAACGACGTCATCACGGCCAGCAGCAATCCGCCCAGATAGATCTTGCCGGCTTGCGTGCTGCTGTCGATCCTGCGATACCGCGCAAAACTGTATAGACCAACGATAGCGGGCACCAGGCTGATGAGGGTATGCGCGGCCCCCAAGGTGGAAATAGGATGTGGCATGGTCGGTGGCTCCGTGAAAACCATTAAACAACCAACTAGTTGGTCGGTAGTTGAAAAAAATAAAAGGCGCACCCGAAGGTGCGCGTCATGCTGTGATCAATCCGATACGGTCAATTGGCGAATGGCCGCCCGCGAAATTGATGCGAATACTTCAGGGTCGCCCAATGCCCGCGCGGTCAGCATCGCGCCATGCACGGTCGACATGAAGGCCTGCGCTTCCACCTGGACGCCATCGCGCAACCGGAACCGCCCGGCGGCGACGCCACTTTCCAGCACCGATCCGATCCAGGCAGTCAGTTCGCCGAAATAGGCCCGCACTTCGTCCGCGATCACTTGGGGAAGCATGGGCAGTTCGGCGGCCAGCATGGCGCAAATGCACATGGGCATCGAGCCGTCGCGCAGGCACTTGGCCCAATAATCCGTGTAGGTCGTCAAGCGCACCAACGGGTCCGGGAAGTGTTGGTCCAGCGCCGCCAACCCGTTGCGGGCCTGTTCGCGATGATGGACGACCACGGTATGAACGAGGTCCGACTTGGCTGGGAAATGATGGTGAATGCTGGGTTTGCCGATATGCACCCGTTCGGAGACATCGGCGTAGCTGAACCCATGATAGCCCCCGGCGGCGAGCAGCAGCCGGGTCTGCTCGACGATCTCGACGGCTCTCGGGGAAAGCTCCAAACGCATTGTGAATCCATCCTGGGTGGCAAAAATAGCCTGGCGGCTGTCGGCAGTGCGCAGCGGAAGTCTCGCCGTTGCGCTGGTATGGCAGCCAATCTACTAGTTGGTCGGCTGGAAGTCAAGGCAACCCCGGGGACCTTTGCGGCGGCGCCAAGCGGCACCGCCGGTTACTGTTCAACCCTTGCGAGCCGTCAACCACTGCGCAGGCTGGAGCGCTTTGCCCACGATGCGCACTTCGCCGATGCTGCCGAAAAATCCGTCGGCCCGCGCGCCGTCCCACGAGCCCGCGCCGATGATCCACGGCATGTCTGCCGCCAGCGTCGCCAGGCCAGGGGCGTCGGACGCGTTGCGCAGCACCGGCGCGCCTTCGAGCTTGCCGTGCGCCATTTTTGCCGCCCATCCGAAAAAGTGGGAAGCATAGGAATGCGGAATGACGGGATGATGAATCCCGCCACGCCGGGTCACGGATGGCTGAACGCGCCCTGGACCGCCTTGCAGCGCATGCACAGGCCCGCCTCGTCCGGCACGGACGGCTCGTGTCGCCGGCAGCAGGGGCAAGCGCGCCATACCGTCGGCCGGAAGCACGCCGCCTCGCCTTCGGCCAACGAATCGTCCGCACGCACATCCGCGGCTCCGAGCACGTCCGCGAACGCGCCCAGCCTCTGCGCCATCGTCCGCGATAGTCGGACGTCCACCTGCGGGGCACCCTTGACCCGGCCGTCCTGGCAAGTTTGCACCCAACGGTGCAGCGCGCCCTTGGTCAGAAGCGCTTCGTCGTAGGCCGCCAGGTTGTGGGCGTCATCGTCGGAGGCGGGAAGGTGGACGTCGGCAAGCGTGGCCAGCAACACGCTGTCCGCGTGTTCCGCGCCCGCCGCTTTCAGGTGCTGGAAGACTTCTTCGCAAGAGAAGGCCAGTACCGGCGTCAGCAGGCGCACCAGCGTGCGCACCAGCAAGCCCAGCACATGCTGGACCTGCCGCCGGCGTGGCGCGTCGGGCCGGTCGCAATACAGGGCGTCTTTAACCGCCGGGAAATATTCGCTGGACGCGCTTTCTGCGTAACGCAGCAGGTGGGACACGGCCGCGGCAAAATCATAGCGGTCGGACGCCTGGCACACGTCGGCGCCCAGCTTGCGCAGCAAGGCCACCTGGACCCGGTCCAGCGGATGCGTCAGCGGTGGCGCCGTCCAATCGAAATCCTGCAGGTTCTGCAGGCAGAAACGCATGGTGTTGCGCAGCTTCCGAAAGCGCTCTTTGGTCAGCGCAAGCGCCTCGCCCGAGAACTTCAGTTCCCGCGTGAAGTCCTGCTGCAGCGTCCACAAGCGCAGCACGTCCGGGCTCAGCGTCTTCAGCATCTGGTCCAATGGCTGGTAGTTCTTGCTGGATTTCGAGAACTTCTGGCCCGCGCCGTCCACCACGAATCCGTGGGTGACGACCTGCTTGTAGGGCGCGCCGCCGCCCGTCGCAGCGCAGGTCAGCAGCGACGACTGGAACCAGCCGCGGTGCTGGTCGGAGCCTTCCAGATACACGTCGGCGGTGCGGCCGAAGCGCTGCGTCAACACAAGCTGATGGGTCACGCCGCTATCGAACCATACGTCCAGCGTGCGGCGCGGACCTTCGCTTTGCCAAACTTCAACGCCTTCCGTGGCGACGCGCGCGGCCAGGCGCACATCGTCGGGGTTGGCCGGATCCACCAGGGGCGTGCCCCACAGCCGGTTGCGCGATACGCACCAGGCCCCGCGGCTGGCCAGCATGCTAGTCAGCCGTTCGCGGCCGGAGGCGGGCACGAATTGCACATCCTCCAGCGCGCGCACGGCGCGCTGCCGGGTCTCGGCCAAATCCAGGAACCACTCTTGCGACGCGCGGAAAAATACCGGCGTCTTGTGGCGCCAACAGTGAGGGTATTCATGTTCCAGCGTGGACAAGGAGACCACCAGGGGTGCGACACGTTCCAGTACGTGGGTCCTGGCTTGCGCCAGATCCATGCCCCCCATGCCCGGCGCGACAAAGCGCCCACGCATGTCCAGGTACTGCTCGACCGCCAGGCCGTATTGCTCGCAGACCCGGAAATCGTCCGTGCCGAAGGCCGGCGCCATATGCACCAGCCCCGTGCCCGCGCGGCTGACGAAGTCCGCCGGCACGACCGGGACGGTATCCCGGGTATAGGGGCTGGTGACCGTCAGGCCCGCAAGGTCGAAGTCGGGCAGATGGTCGTCGCCCGCCTGGCGCAAGCGCACCCGCGTGCGCAGGCCGTCCGCCGCGGCAACATAGCTCAGGGCTGGGTTGTAGGCGACGGCCTTGTTCGCGGGCAGCGTATACGGCGTCGTGGTCCATACGTCCAGGAACAGGTCCTGCTGGCCCTTGACGGGAAACAGCACGACCAGGCTGTCGCCGGCCTTGGTCTTGTACTCGACCTCGGCTTCCGCCAATGACGAGGCGCACGCCGGACACCAATGCACCGGCCGCAGCCGCGTGACGGCGCCGGGCAGCGTCTGGAACAGCTTCGCCGCGCCGGCCTCGAAGGCGGGGGCCATGGTCAGATAGGGCTGGTCCCAATCGGCGGCCACGCCCAGTTCCCGGAATTGGGCGGTCTGCAGGTCCACTTGCGAGCGGGCGTAGGACCGGCATGCCGCCACGAAAGCCGGCGCGTCGTCCTTGCCGTGGCCCAGGCGCTCGACCTCCAGTTCAACGGGCAGGCCGTGGCAGTCGAAGCCGGGGACATACGGCGCGAAATAGCCCTGCAGCCGCTTGAACTTGACCACCGAGTCCTTCAGGCCTTTGTTGACGGCGTGGCCCAGATGCAAAGCGCCATTGGCGTAAGGCGGACCGTCGTGCAACAGGAAGAGCGGGCGGGCGCCTTGCGTGCGATGCAGGCTATCCACGACCGGCGGGCTGGACCAGCGTTGCAGAGTTTCGTTTTTTTCGGCGTGCAGGGTGGTCAGCGGGAATTCATGCTTGAAAAGATTCAGCGTGTACATTTTTTCGAGTCCAGAAATGCAAAAAGGGCAGCGTTTTGAACGCTGCCCTTTGGAAGGCGAGGTGCGAAGGTGGGGCTTAGCTGCCCAACGTAATTCGCCCCCGGCGCCCAATGGCAGCGGAGGAGCGAATAATCACGATCGACAGGAATCTGGACACGGGTATGGGCTGATGGCGTGTTGACGTTGTGGATTGACTCTATCACAGCACCAGGACCGGAAACAATCGCAACAATAGTTTTCGCCGCTGTTTCGGTGGCGAGTGCAGGGACGGCGGGGCCGGGCGCGGGCGGGGTGTGGTGGGAACCCGCACCATTGCTGATGGTTCGGCCCCAAGGGAGGGGCAGGCGGTGGCGCGTAGCCGGCCGCAGTGTGCGCAGTCGCGTGTCGCGCCATGTTTCAAGCCTCCAAGCGGGCATTGCGGTGCGGTACCGGCTCGGTAGTATGCGCGCTCAATGATCTGATTCAGCCTCATTTAAGGACCGATCCATGACTTTGCCGCGACCGCGACTTGCCCTGTCCGCCCTGGCCCTTTCGATTGCCCTGTCGGGCTGCGCGTCGCCTTCGCTATCGAGCGACGAGGGCACCCGGGACGATCCGCGCTATTCGCAGCTGCTGGACCTGATCGACGAAGCGCTGAAGTCGGACATGGCCGTGGTGCTGGTGGCCGACTTGACGCCCCATCCCACGCTGGGCGATGCGTTGGCCATGACGAAGTACACCACGCGTGTGATCTGGATGAACGAAGCCGCGCCGCAGGTGACCTTCAGCCGCAGCTTCCAGACCAATTCGCTGCAGAACGATACCAAGATGCCCCATCTGTTCAAATCGTTCGAGGTGCATATCCTGCCGCCTGGCAAGTACCTGCTGACGGGCGGCGACGATTACAAGCTGAATGCGCTGCTGGACGGCGTGGGCGCGCAGAAAGGCCCGGTTGGATCGGGCCGTGGCGCTAACGGCACGTCTTATTTGTCGCCCGAACTCTATCGCGAGTTCTACAAGCAGACCACATGGCAAGATGCCAGCTATGGCACGCAGACCAAGACGCGCACGGTCTGCACCGCCGTGCACGCGGCCTCGGGCGCCTGCGTGAGCTGGGGCGAGCAGCAATACAGCGACACCACGCAGACCTCGGCGGCGGGCTACCGCGAAGATACGAAGTATCGCGACATCCCCGCGATCAAGGTGCAGTCGCGCATTCCGCCCAAGCAGGCGCTGGCAAGCTTCACGCTCAAAAGCGGCCAGCTGGTGCTGAGCCAGCGCATGCACTTGAAGACGCCCGCTTACCAGTACAAGCAGTCGGCTTGCCGCGCGGTCGATCCCAAGATGATCGAATGCCCGCTCGAAGACTTGACGGTCTATACCCGGCCGGCGCCCATGGAGTTTTCGAAGAAGCTCATTGCGCAGCGTAAGAACGTCAGCGCGGAACACCAGCAGTTGCTGTCCAAGCTGGAACCGATGCAGATCACGACGCTGGGCAAGCAGGGCATGGAAGATCCGGTCTGGGGCGTTCCTGTGTCGATGCGCAAGGGCAAGTGAGCGGCCCTGGCGACGGCGATCCGCGCAAACGCTGGCGCGACCAGCAGCGTGCGCAGCGGCTGGAGCAGGCCGGCGAACAGCGCGCCGCGCTTGATACCCAGGCGGCCGGGCAGCAGGCTTGGACGGAACGCGCCAGGCTGGCGCCCGCTGTGGCCAGCGTGGCGTGGCAGGGCCTGACGCTGCGGGTGTTGAACCTGGCGCACGCCCAGGCTCTGCTGGGACGGATCCGCGATACCGACAATGGCGCGTATTACGCGTTGCTGGATGAGGACGCGGCGGCGCGGCTGCCCGGCACCGAAGGGCAGCAATGGGTGTTTCTGGTGGCGGATGATCCGGTGAGGGCAAAGGCGTTGGCGCTGCCGGCGCAACTGCCCGGTCACCCGGAGCTGCGGGTGGCGGGCTGGGTATTCACAGCGGGCCTGGCCGCCGATACGCTGCGGGTGGGCGTAGCCGCGGACAGGCATACGAGCGATACGGGCACGAATGGCGAGACCGGCGCACTGGAGGCCGATCCTGAATCCGGCACGATGCTTGCCGTGCTGGGTCCGGCGCGGATCGGCCTGTTGATGTTGCCCGCAGGCCGGCACGCATTCACCGAGGGCCTGGACGCCACGGCGATGTTGTGCCGGCACTACCGTTGCCAGGTGCTGGTGCGCGGCGGCTTGCGCGCCGGATGCGTGATCGCCGCGGGCAATGACGTGTACTGCACCGACGCGCCGCATGTCGACCTGCTTGCCACCGACGACGCCGATCCCAATCGCAGCCGCGTCATGTCGCGCCACGGCCGCAGCTATCGGTTCCATCCGCCTACGCATGGGATCGAGGACATCGTGGCGCCGCGCTGGTTGCGGCGCGATGCGCGCGGTGCCGCCCGGCTGGCCCCGCATCTTGCGGACCTTGCCGACGCGCAGGCGTTGCTGCGGCCGCGCGGGGAGGTCGATGGCGCATACAGCGGCTATCCTGGTGAACTCGAACGCGCCATGGATCGCTTGTCGGCCTTGTTGCGCACGGCGGGGCCGGCGCAGTTGTCGGTGCGCCTTGGGCCTGGTTCAGCGAACCATGCCCGGTATTCCGAAAGCCCGGAGGGCGCGCGCGAGCTGGTGCGGCAGATCGATCATTCGGAATACGTGAGCATCAGCGCCACGCAGCCCGTCGCGGGCGGGACGATCGCATTGCGCGTGGCGCATCTGACCGCCCCGGTGCGCGAACGCCATGTGCGCGATGCCAGGCCTGAAAACGATGACGCCGAAGCACGCATGATCAAGCGGGCCTTGCGCGACGCGATCGCCCGCTTGCTGGCGCACTACGATCCGGCGTGAACCTTCAAAGGGGCTGGTGGCTGTAAGCCATCGGCACGCCAATGGTCTTGCCGACGGCATCCGCCAGCTTTTCGGCGCGTTCTTCCGGCATAGCTCCGGGCGTGGCCGGGTAATGCGGCTGCCGGTCGGCCGCGGGCGTCAGACGGCGGATGATCGCCAGCACGTCGGCCGGTTCGGCCGGCTTGCGAAGGTAGGCCGCGTAACCGTCGCAGGTTTCGCTGATTTCATGTTCCGGCCGGCCGCTCAGCACCAGCACGGGCGTGTCGCCCAGATAGGCGTTTTCGCGCATGGCGGTGAGCAGGGCCGCCCCGTTCATGCCCGGCATGGAGAAGTCGGTGACGACAAGATCGGGGCGCACGTCAAGCATCTGTCGAAGCGCGGTCAAGCCATCGGTATGCGTCGTGACGTCATAGCCTTCAATGCTGAGGAACTCGCGCAACATGTCGACCAGCATCGGCTGGTCGTCGACCAATAGTATTTTTTTCATGGGATTCAATGCCACGTACTGCGGCGTTTGTATTTCTGGCCGGGCCGTGGAAAGCCGCATCCTAGGGCATGGGCGGCGTGCACGCGTGTCGCAATTGTATCGGGAGTTGACCGCGGCAGGCCCATGCTTAAATCCGTGTTGATCCGCGCGCCGCATCGCGCGACAACCCTCCTGGAGGCCGACATGCCCATCGATTTTGATGCGATCGAAAAAGCGTTCATGGATACGTTGCGGTCGCAGTCCGCATTCGCGGGCTGGAAGCAGAAGCGCAAGCGTTGCTTGTGGCGTGCGCTGGGCGACGTGGAGCAGGGCGTCGAACTGATCCGCTACAAAGCTTCCTTCGAAAACAGCCAGCGGGTGTCGTTGGCCATGTACGTGTCGGTGCCGCTGCGAGCGGGAGTGGCCGGTGTACGTGCCGACAGAGGTCTGGGACAAGGGCCGCCTGTACCGCCGGACGTATCTGGTGCCCGGGCAAGGTCTGACCAACGAGCCCACCTTTGCCAGCGGCGCAACGCTGGCCATCACGTCGCCGGACGAATTGGCGGCGTGGATCGGGACGCTTCCGAGCGATATCGAGCAGCATGTCGTCGCGTGGTTCAAGCAGTACGAGACGCTGGAAGCCGCCTCCTATGAATACGAGATCCCGCGCTGGCGCCTGGAACAGGCCGGCTTGCTTCCCCGGACACCCGGGCGCTCGGCGTGAGTGGCGCAGAAAGCAATTGAAACCGCTTATACACACCGTATCCCAGCTGGCAAGACTGACACACACCTGAAGTGATAACTTGCTTTCCAGACGAATGACGTCTGATTCAAGCCGTCAGGCACGGCCGCATCGCGGGGGCGGCCCGCTACAGGAGAATAAAGATGGCGATTACGAAGCGACTTGTCCAAGCGGTTCTTGCAGGTGTCCTGGCATTGGGTTTCAGCATGACGGCGCAGGCCGACAAGCAGACCCGCAATACGGTCATCGGCGCCGGGTTGGGCGGCGTGGCCGGCGCGTTGCTGTCGGACGGCGATCCCTGGGCGACCGTGGGAGGCGCCGCTGCCGGCGGCCTGCTGGGCCACGTCATCACTGGGGATGACGACCGGGGAAGACGCCGCCACGATTGGGACCGCGACCGCGGGCGCGACCACTCCTACCGCCGCGCGGGCTATCGGGACCATGACCGGTACCGGGGCCACTCCCGCTCAAATGGGCGCCATCACCGTGATTGACTTTAACCCCCGCCAGGACGATGCCCGGCCCGCCTAGTAGGGCAGCGGGAAGCGCCTGGCCAGGTCGGTCACGCTTGCGCATATGGCGGTTTCCGTGCGATGGCTGATCGCGCCCGCGCGCACGTCGCCAAGCACGGTCAGGATCATGTCGCCGATCGTGTTGAAGGCATCAGGGCCCATGCCCCTGGACGTGCACGCGGCGCTGCCCACGCGGATGCCCGAGGTCACGGTCGGCTTGGCGTCGTCGAACGGTACGGAGTTCTTGTTCAACGTGATGCCGACCCGCTCCAGCGCGTGTTCGGCCGTATTGCCCGCCAGCCCCCATGGCCGCAGGTCAACCACGCCCAGGTGGCAGTCGGTGCCGCCCGACACGATCGACAGTCCGCCTGCCGCAAGTCGGTCGCACAGCGTCTGCGCGTTGCTGACCACGGCCCGCACATAGGTGCGGAACGACGGTTGCAGGGCCTCGCCCAGCGCAACCGCCTTGGCCGCGACGATGTGCATCAGCGGTCCGCCTTGCAGGCCGGGAAACACGGCCGAATCGATCTTCTTCGCGATGTCGCCGTCGTTGCAGAGGATCATCCCGCCGCGTGGCCCGCGCAGCGTCTTGTGCGTCGTGGTCGTCGTGACGTGCGCATGCGGCACCGGCGACGGGTAGACGCCGCCTGCCACCAGCCCGGCGAAGTGCGCCATGTCGGCCATGAAGATCGCACCCACCTCGTCGGCGATGGCGCGGAACCGCGCGAAATCCAGCGTCCGGGAATAGGCCGAACCGCCCGCGACGATTAGTTTGGGCCGCTCTTGCCGGGCGATGCGTTCCACGTCCTCCATGTCCACGCGTTGCGACACGGGGTCCACCCCGTAGCTCAAGGTCTGGAACCACCGGCCCGACAGGTTCACCTTGGCGCCATGCGTCAGGTGCCCGCCGGCCTTCAGGTCCAGGCCCAGGATCTTGTCGCCGGGGGTCAGCAGGGCCAGATAGACGGCCTGGTTCGCCTGGCTGCCCGAATGGGGCTGCACGTTGACGTGGGCGGCGCCGAAAAGCAGCTTCGCCCGCGCGATCGCGATGTCTTCCGCAACATCGACGTTCATGCAGCCGCCGTAGTAGCGGCGGCCCGGGTAGCCTTCGGCGTACTTGTTTGTCAGCACCGAACCTTGTGTGTCGAGCACCGCGCGGCTGGCGAAGTTCTCCGACGCGATGAGTTCGATGGAATGCATCTGCCGGTGCCGTTCGGCGTCGATGGCCGCCCAGATGTCGCGGTCGGCCAGGGGCAAGGCAAGGGCGCTGACGACGGGCAGCGGGCCGTCGGAGGGAGCAAGGTTCGTCATGGTGGAAGCGTGGGGGTCGAAGAAAGCGGGCGGTCAGGCGCCGGCCCGCGGCCAAAACGTAAGTCTAGGATTGGAGTGGCATAGGCATTCATGCCACATTCGACGCCCCGAGCAGACCACTTTCCCCACCCGCCCACGCGGGACCGGCGGCTGCTTGCGTCAGGGGTAGAACAAGAGAAATCCGTAAGTGATGAACAACGCCAAGTGCATGGCGCCTTGCACGACGGATGTGCGCTGGCCGTTGAACGACAGCATGCCGAGCAACACCGTCAGCGCCAGCAGCACCGTTTCCAGCGCGGATATCCCCATGATGACTTGCTTACCGGTCACGAGCCCGATGACAAGCACGGCCGGGACCGTCAGGCCGACGGTAGAGACGAACGCGCCCAGGCAGAGATTGATGGCGCGCTGCATTTCATTGTTCAGGGCGGCCTTGACGGCGGTCAGGGATTCCGGCGTGAAGACAATGATGGCGATCAGCACGCCGCCGACCGCCACGGGCGCGCCAGCGGTCGCCACGCCATAGTCGATGACGATGGCAAGATGGTGCGCCAGCAGCACGATCGGAATGATCATGCCAAGCAGCAGCAGGCTGCTGCGCAGGATGGTGGACCGGTCGCCGGGGCCGGCGGTCTTGTCCGGGGCCGCTGCGCTGGCATTTCCAGGACGCGCGGCCACGGCCATCATGCCGGAAGGCGGTTGGATGAAGAGCCGGCTTTCACTGCGCATCTGCAGCAGCAGGAATACCGCGTACAGCGTGGCGGTGACGGCCGCGATCGTCCAGGCCTGCAGCGGCGCGAATTCGCCCGCGCCCGACAGGTGGTTGGGCAAGACGAGGGCGGTGCCCGTCAGCAGCACGATCATCGACAGGTACGCGTTGGCGCCTTGGGCGTTGAACTCCTGCTCGCCATGTTTCAAGCCGCCCATGATCAGGCAGATGCCCATGACGAGGTTCACGATGATCATCATCACGGCGAAGATCGAGTCGCGGCCGATGGTGGGGAATTCGCCCGGCCCAAGCAGCACCGACGCGATAAGGATCACCTCGATCGAGACGATGGAAAGCGTGAGGATCAGCGTGCCGTAGGGTTCGCCCAGCTTGTGGGCCAGAAGGTCCGCTTCGTGGACCACGCCGAAAGAGGCGGCGACGATGGTGAAGAAGAGCACCGCGAAGCAGGCGATCGCGGCGGTCGGGGTCAGCGGTTCGGCGAGCCATGTACCGCCGTAGACCGTAAAGGCTATGACGACGAGCCAGGCCCAGCCGAGCTTCAACCAGGTGGTTTTGGGAATGCCATTGACGCGCATCGCTGTTCTTTCCATGAAAGATAAGCGGGGTCGTCCCCGGTGAAGACACGCGCCGGTCAGGTCGTCCTGGCCTGCGGGAGCCGCGGTGGCTCGGTCGCTGGAATTCTACCCGATCGGGCAACCCGCCCTGTCGCTGATCCCGTTGGACAGCTTCTGCCGAAAGCCGTAATACGCTTGGACCATGCTGTGTCCGGTTACGTGCACCGGTGCCTTCCCTTTGTCCAGCAGCGGCAGCGATTCGGCCGCATAGCGCACGGTGAAGGTCCCGCGGCCGATGGATGAGCGCATCGACGCCGGCCTCTTTCAAGGAGCCGAGGATTGTGTCGTACCGCCCAATGGCCAGAAGGCGTCCGCGGCAGGTGTTGTGAAGGGGGTAGAGCAAGGATTTAATGGTGACGCCATGGGAGGATGGCAAAACGGTCCGTGACGAGCCTTTCCGCCGTCGCGCTAGGGTCTGGCCGCGCCCAATCGCCGCGCTTCCGCCAGCAGCTCCAATCTGAACGCATCCAGAACCTCGTTCTCGCTGGATATGACCTTGCGCGCGATGAGAGACAGCGGGGCAAGCGGCGGGTTGAACTCCATGGGTAGTTCCGACAGATAGCCCTCCGCGATCTCTTCTCTTGCCTGCTGCCACCGCATGATGCCCAGGCAGTCGGGATTAGACCGGATAAGCCAGCGCATCGTGATCGGCGACGTGACCTCCACTTCGGCATGCGGAGGGCGAAGCTTATTGCTCAGGAACGCGTGGATGAAGGCGGACCTCATCAATGTGCCGTGGACCGGCAGCATCCACCTTTCGTTCTGCACCTGCTTCCATTTGATCTTCTTGAGCGCGCGCAGCTTGTGGTCCGGTGCCGCCATCACGCAGATGCGGTCTTCTGCAAGGACTTCAAAGGACAGCGTGTCCAGTTCGGATTCGGAAAGCGCTTCAATGGGCAGCGTTCCCACGATGCAATCGAGTTCTCCCGCCAGTAACAGGGGCAGCAATTCGCGGGGGGATCCTTCGCGAATGCGGGTCATCATGCCCGGACGCTTCGCATGGAATGCGGTCAGACCATTCGCCATCAGCGCGACGGTGGAAAACGTTCCGACCCGCAAGAGCCCTACGCTGCCTTCCTGGATCGTTTCCATGCGCTCGCTGATCGCGGCAAGATCGTTCAGCACCAGCCGGGCCCCCTGGATGGCGGTCAGGCCTTGAGCCAATGGCGTGATGCCCTGTTTGCTGCGGGCGAACAGCACCATTCCATAGGCCTGCTCGATGTCGGCCAACATCTTGCTGACCGCCGATTGCGACAGGTTAAGCCGCTGCGCGGCCTCGCTGACCGAAGCGCAAGTGCCCAGTTCATCCAGCAATTCAAGATGCCGCAGACGTAGCCTGCGTACCACTTGCCTGTAGCTGTCAGAGCGCATCGATCTATTCCAAATAGCGGTAACGATGTGGATTCTATTCCGTTTTCATCGATTGACATGCGGGGTAATCTGCCTGGCATTGATCGCGTCGCTGCGTTGCCTCGCCTATTTCCTGAACATCGAGAGTCCCTATGAGAAATGCATATGCACAGCCTCAGCCGGCAAGCGCCAGCACCATTCAAAGCCACGGCCGGTTCCGCAGCGAGCTTGATTTCAGCGACACGACGGCATTCAGCGATGCCGCCCGTGGCTACATCGCGACGATTCCCGATGCGCGCATCATCGGTGCCGACGGCAAAGTGGTCTGGGACCTGGGTCGATACCACTTCCTTGAACAGTCGGACGCCCCGGATACGGTTAACCCTAGCCTATGGCGTCAAGCCAGGCTGAACATGCATCATGGATTGTTCAAGGTAGTCGACGGTATCTATCAGGTGCGCGGCTTCGACCTGGCCAATATCACCTTCATAGAGGGCGAGAAAGGGATCGTGGTCATCGATCCCCTCACGTACGAGGAATCGGCGCGGGCAGCCTTGGATCTGTATTGGCTGCACCGCGGCCACCGACCGGTTGTGGCAGTGATCTATAGCCACAGCCATCGGGATCATTTCGGCGGCGTGCTGGGCGTGACAAGCGTTGAAGACGTGGCTGCAGGCCGCGTGTCTGTCATCGCGCCGACGGGGTTCATGGATGAAGTCGTGTCGGAAATGGTGATGGCTGGCGTTCCGATGCGCCGCAGGGCGGCGTTCCAGTTTGGCCCGTCGTTGATGCCAGGCCCGATGTCGCAAGTGGACAGCGGCTTGGGTAAGAACGCGGGCCAGGGAACCTATTCGATGATTCCGCCAACGATGCTCATCACCGAGACGGTCGAAGAGCATGTCATCGACGGTGTGAAGATTGTCTTTCAGTTGACCCCTGGCACCGAAGCGCCAGCGGAGATGAACTTCTATTTTCCAGGCCACAGGGCCTTGAACCTGGCGGAGAACGCCTGTCATACGATGCACAACCTTTGCCCCTTGCGCGGTGCGAAAACGCGCGACTCGCTGGCATGGTCACGCTACCTTGACGAAGCGCTTGATCTTTATGGCGACAAATCGGACGTGGTCTTCGCCCAGCACCACTGGCCCACCTGGGGCAGTGAACGCGTCGTCGAGTTCATTCGCGTACAGCGTGATCTCTATCGCTTCCTGCACGACCAGACGTTGCGGCTGATGAGTCATGGCCTGACTCCGAGGGAGATCGCGGAACAGCTGATGCTGCCCAATGCGCTCTCCAGGAACTGGAGTGCGCGAGGCTATTACGGCGCCATAGCGCACAACGTCGAGGCTATCTACGCTCACTACCTGGGGCCTTATGACGGCAATCCTGCACACCTTCATCGCCTGCCGCCAGTGGAGCTTGGGAAGAAGGTCGTCGAGTACATGGGAGGCAACGACGCGATCCTGGAGCGCGCACGCGCAGACATGGACGCCGGCCAGTTCCGGTGGGTGGCTGAGGTCATGAATCATGTGGTGTTCGCCGATCCCGGTTGCTGGGCGGCGCGGGAACTTGGTGCCAATGCGATGGAACAGATGGGCTACCAGGCGGAGTCCGCGACGTGGCGGAACGCTTATCTGCTTGGCGCGCTTGAATTGCGGAACGGCGTGGATGCCGCGCCGCCCACGGGCAACACGGTATCGGTCGCAATGATGACGATGCTGCCGATCTCCCGCTTCCTTGACTCGATCGCCATTCGCCTGGACGGACTGGCCATCCAGGCCTTGCAAGGCAGTATTGACTGGTTGACGCCGGATGAGGGGTCCTGCCACCGGCTGGTTGTTTCGAATGGGGCGATGTCACACCTGCCGGGATCCCATGGTGAAAGGGCGGATGCCCGGATCCATGTTCCGCGCAAGCAGCTGTGGTCATTGCTGCAAGGGGAAAAAGGCTTGTATCGCGCGGCAACGGAGGGGCGGATGAAGATCACGGGGAATGTGGATCTGGTCATCGAATTGTTCAGGCACATGGATGATTTCAACCCGATGTTCCACATCCTTGAACCTTGAGCCAGAGCGGCTGGGGCACTCCAGGCCATAAGCCCCTGCATTCACGTGCGGGGACAGAAGACAGGGGAGATGAATACGTGGACAGGAATCGACGTAGCACCGCCAAGCGGCTTCTGGCGTTGGGCGCCGCGATAGCCGGCATGCCGATCTGGGCGCGTGCTGCGGCACCGCCGATAACGTTGCATGTCGGTTTTCCGGCAGGTGGCATTCCCGACATTGTGGCCAGGTCGTTGGCGGAAGGCCTGCAGAAAGCCCTCGGCCGTCCGATCGTGGTATCCAATCGAACCGGAGCGGGCGGGCAGCTCGCGGTGCAGGCGCTGATGAATTCTGCGGCGGACGGTACCCACTTCGCCGTGACGACACCGGCCGCTCTGACGATACGGCCGCATCTCTACAAAACTTTTCCATATAGTGTTTCGAAGGACCTCATGCCCGTTACCGCGGTGTGCGACTACTTCCACGCGCTGGTGATAAGCAACAACGTTCCCGCCACCTCATTGCCGGCCTTTCTTGAATGGTGCAAGGCCAATCCCGATCAGGCCACGATCGGCACGCCCGGCGCCGGCACGTCGCTGCAATTCATCGCTGAAATGCTGACGGCGCAAACGGGGGTGCCATTCCGCATCATTCCGTATAAGGGCGGTCCGGCGTTGACGCAGGCGGTCGTCTCCGGTGAGGTCGCGGCATGCCTGAATATCGTCAGTAACTTCACGGTCTTGAACAAAGCCGGCCGCTTGAAGATCCTGGCGGTATTGGCGCCCAGGCGGTTGGCGGATCTGCCCGATACGCCGACTTTCGAGGAGTTGGGCCTGGGAGCCGCCGTCGGTCAGGCGGAATGGATCGGTGTGGTTGCGAACGCGTCGACGCCAGCAAAAGACGTCGTGGAACTTCATCTGGCGACGCAGAAGGTGCTTGCAACCGAAGCGTTCAAGGAAAGGATCGCACAGTATCAATGCTTGCCCACCCTGATGAGCACGCAGGAATTTGGGAGTGTGATCAAGAAATCTTCGGATTACTGGAGCGCGTATCTTAGGAATTCGGGATTCAGTCTGGATTCTTAGAAGCGGCAAGCTGAGGGGATTTTCCCCCGCGGGCGCCAAGCCGTGAAGGAAGGTCGACGGCTATTTGCCCGGCCGGTGTCGTCGGCGCTAGACTGGCCGTCCTTCCTCCAATTTTCGGCACTGTCGCCATGGCCCTCCACAGCTGGCTCATCTATCTGATCGCCGTCATCGGCCTGTCGATCACGCCCGGCCCCAATACCTTGCTTGCATTGACCCATGGGGCGTTGCATGGCCATCGCAAGGCCTTGTGCACCATTGCCGGCGGCGCGGTGGGCTTCATTGCCCTGATCGCCTTGTCCATGCTGGGCATCAGTGCGCTGCTCAAGGCCTGGGGGCCGGCGCTGACGGTATTGAAATGGGCGGGCGGCGCCTATCTGATCTGGCTGGGCATCCAGTTGTGGCGCGCACCGGGCGTGCAGCTGACGCCGGCGCCCGACATGCCCCGGCCGCGCCGGACCCGCATGTTCAGCCAGGGCCTTTTGTCCGCGATCTCCAATCCCAAGGCGCTGCTCTTCTACGGCGCGTTCCTGCCGCAATTCATCGATCCGTCGCGTAGCCTGTTCACGCAGTTCGTGATCATGGCGGGGACGTTCGCGGTCATCGAATTCCTGGTCGAGTATGTGCTGGCGCGGCTGGCGCATCGCGTGCGGCCTTGGCTGGAGCGTACCGGCCGGCGCTTCAACAAAGTCTGCGGCGGCCTGTTCGCCGCCATGGGCGCCGCGCTGCCGGGTTCCTGACTTACTGCACCGTCGTAGGCGTGGCCGCGCGCGACGACTGCGTGGGCATGCGTTCGCGCGTCAGCGTGCCGGGGTCGCTGGGCGAGGGCCGCACCACGACGGCGTTGTTGGTGCTGTTGGCGCCCAGGTTGGGCAGGTCCACCGGACGGGCGGCCACGGTAGCGAAGGGGCCGCCGCCGGTCGACGGCACGCCGTCCAACGTCAAGGTGCCCGCCCACTTGCCGTCGTGGCGCGACAGCACCTGATACTGCTGCGGAGCGCCGGCGGTGCGCGCCACCACGTAAAGCGTGCCGTCGATGATATGAATCGCGGGCGGCGATGCGGCCAATGCGTCGAGCTTGACCGGCTTGCCATGCTCAACCAGCCATAGCGGCCCGCCCGCGCGTTCCAGCAGCGCCAGGACGACATTGCCTTGCGCATCGGCGCTGATGGCCGGGCGTCCAATGTAGGGCATGCCCATGTCGGCAGCAGCGCTCCAGTCCATGTCGAGGTCGGTGGTGTCGCCGGCTTCCACCAGCTTGGTCAGATGGTTGTCGCCGCGTTGCCGGAAATAAAGTTCGATGCGATCCTCGTGGTTGCGGATCGCCGCCAGGCCGCCCGCGGCTTCGGGCGCCTGGACGCGCCGCCAGCCTTGCCATTCGGGGCGATGGCCTTTGGCGGCCGGCAGTTGGCGCGTGTAGAAAATTTCGCCTGCGCCGGCCGATGCGAACACGACATAGCGCCCGTCGGCGCCGCGCGCGGCGGCGGGGGCGCCGGTGGCGCCGTCCAGCGGCGGCAGGTCTTGCCACGTGCTCCAGCTACCGTCGATGCCGGACGGGGTGATCCAATGCAGCACGCCGTCATAGCCCAGCGCCACGGCGGCGGCTTCGCCGCGCGGCGCGACGGCCGGTATCTGCGTCACGCGCAGGCCACCCAGCGCTTGCCACCCTTGCCAGGTGCCATCGTGGCGCTGCTTGTTCGCCCACACGCCGCCCAGCGGATCGCGCGCCATCAAGCCGGCTGTGCCGTCGGCGTGGGAGAACGAGACCAGCGGCCCGCTGGTGCGGCCGCCCAGGCTCTGCCAGCGGCGCTGGCTGGAGTCCCAGCGGTTGACGGCGGCATTGGTTTCGCCGGCGGCGAACACCACCAGGCCGCCGCGCCCGTCCGGGTACAACTGCGGCGCGATGTCCTGACGTGACACGTAGTAGGCGCGCTGCACCCAGGCGGCGGCGGGGCCGGCGGGCTCTTTGCAACCCGTCGGGCCGGCGCAATAGTGATAGTCGTTCCAGGCGTAGTGCTGGAAGATCACCGACTTGCTGGCGATTTCTGTTTCGGCCAGATTGGTGGCGCGTTCCTGGCTGGGGTAGTCGATGTAGCCGGTTTCGGCGTAGTTGCCCGGCACGCGCAGCATGGCTTCGCGCACCAGCCGCGCGCTGGCGATGTGGTCCGGGTGTCCGTGGCCGGCGCAGCGCCAGCAAAGCTGCGTGTAGGGCACGACCATCGTGTCGTCCAGATGGCGCACGGTCGTCGGCTTGTACTGGCGGATCAGATCCGCCAAGGTGTCGATCAGTTGTTCGCGCGTGTAGACCTGGGGGTAGGGGCCTAGCGTGTCGGCACTTTGCCCGGGTTCGGATTCGGTGCGGCTCAGCGGCGTCAGGCTGCCCCAGCCCTTGCCCAGCCAGGGGTCTTTCAGGCGCATGTGCCACAGCTGCACGCGCGGATTGTCCTGCAAGGTAAAGCGCGCGATGCTGCGTCCGCCCGCCGTGCCGGCGTCTTCCTTCCACTGGTCGGGCTTGTGCGCCATGTAGGCGTAGGCGGCGCGGATGCCGCGCTCGCGGCCCAGCATGTAGCCGTCGCCTTCGCCGGCATCGCTGGCGGTCAGGTAGACCACCCGCACGCAGCCGCCCGCCTCGATATTCGAGGCGATGTCCGGGTTCATGAACAGCAGATCGTCATCCATGTGGGCCACGAAGGCCAAGTCCTTGATGCCGTGGCATTGCGCAAGCGTTGGCGGGGCGGCCAACGCCGAGGCGGAGACGAAAAGGGTGACTGCGCAGAATAGCGCCCGGCAGACGGGGCGCGTAAAGGCCATCAAAGCTGGCATAGAGAGGCGTCGCTTAAGGTGCGGCGCGGCAATGTGTTTTTGGTGAAACGAGTATAGCGGGCAGGTGTTTCGCGCCGTCGAGCGAACCGGAACAGAGTGTTGGATAGGGTGTCAGACTGCAATGGCGCGCAGACAAGCGATTTGGTCCGTCACTTTTTTCTAAGCGCCTATGCGGCGGGCTCCCAGTGCCCGGACGCCGGGTTCACCTGCACTCGTACCCCGTTTTTCCAGACCTCCTCTTCGGCCAATCGCGTGGCGCCTTCCGGGTCCACATCGAACGCCACCCCAAGCGCCTGCGCCACGCATGGCGTGTCGACGGGCAGTTCCCAGGTCAGGAACAGTTGGGTCAGGTCTTCATCGGAGGCGAAATCGGCGGCGTGAAAGCCATTGCTGCCGCGCCGGATCACGGCGTGGGGTTGGCAGGTGTCGAAGACGATGGCCGTGCCCCGGACCAGCGGGATGCGATGGCCGGAGGACGGGAAGTGCACGTCCAGCCCTTTGTCTTCGCTTAAGAAAACGTTGCAGAAGGCGGCGCCGCCGTATTGTTCGCCATCGTGGTGATACCGCGCGCCGCGGCACGCCATCAGGGCGATATCGCTGTCGGCCAGCGTGTCGCCAAGCCCCTGCGCGCGCGTCCAGGTGGCCATGGCTTGCACGCAACGATCGTAGTCGGGCCAGCGCACTTGCGTGCGCGCCAACGGCATCTGTTCGACATCGCCGGGCTCCAGCAGCAACCGCGTGGTGATCTCGCGGTTCCAATCGGCGAGCAGGCGCGCGGGGGGCGGGGGCACCTCCACCTTGCCCGACAGCACGTTGCCGCCGACGCTGCGGCTGCGCAGGGAGTCGCCGCTCCAGAAATACGAGGTCAGAGGGGCCGGGGTCATTTCGCCGCCTTGCCCAGGTTCAGCGAGGCGAACGCTTCCTGCATGCATTCGCTCATTTTCCTGGCCAGCGTGCCGACCGGAAAGTGGTCGGACGTGACCGCATAGCTGGGGAATTCGATTTTTTCCGAGAATGGGATCTCGCGCAATTCAGGCATGTTCAGCGCCCGCGACACGACGGGGTTGATGATCGACACGCCCAGCCCTTTGCCGACCATCGAGCAGATGGTCGTGGCGTAGGGCGTTTCGATGGACAGTATTCTGGCGTCGTCGGGAAAGTGCCGGTCGACCGAGGCGCGGTTGAAACTGCCGGCCGGCAACGAGATGAAATTCTCGTCGTTGAAGTCGGCGGGTTTCAGCAATTTCTTGCGGGCAAGCCGGTGCGCGGCCGGCACGATTCCGACGGCTTGCGCGGCGTTGATCCGCGCGAAGTTCAAGCCGGGAATGTCCGCCTGGATGGACGAGAAACCGATGTCGCAAAAGCCGGTGGCCATCCATTTCGCCACCACGTCCGACCCGCCCGTGCTGACCACGACGGGGATGTCCGAGACCGTGTCCCTGAACAGCCGGATGGCGTCGGGCAGCACGCATTGCGTGATGGAGCCCACCGCGCCGACCCGCAGCAGGCCGGTGCCGCGCCGGCGGATGGAGCTGGCGCTGTCGTTCAGCGATTCCAGGCCGATGAATGCGCGTTCGACATCGGCGTAGAACGCGTCGGCTTCGGGGGTAGGGATCAGCCGGGTGCCCACGCGTTTGAACAGCACGAAGCCCAGCGTGCTTTCAAGCAGCGCGATCCATCGGCTGACGTTCGGCTGCGAGGTATGCAGCAGGCCGGCCGCCGTGGTCATGGAACGCGTCATCATCACGGCGCGAAAGGCTTCGACTTGCTTGAAATTCATCGGTCAGTCCAAAAACATCGCAGGATTAATCATATCAATTTCGTATTTGATGCCGTAAATATCTGATTTGACGCATAAGTTGGCCCAGGCGGAGACTACAGTTTTCCTGTGCCCATCGGACTGAAATGGAATCCAAAGTCAGCAGCCGCCTGAAGCAACCGCTAGCCCCGGAAGTGCTTCAATACCTATTCCTTCCGCGCTTGAACCGCGAGTTCTTCGCCAACTTCGAGATGCTGAATCAGATCAACCTTGCACATCTGGTGATGCTGCACGAGCAGGGCATCCTGGACCACGACGCGTCGGTCCGGTTGGCGGACGCGTTGCTCAAGATGCAGGCGGACGGCCCGGACGGCGTGGAGCTGGATCCCGCGCGGGAAGAGGCCTATTTCAACTACGAGGCGCACCTGATCAAGCTGGTCGGGCAGGAGCTGGGCGGCCGCCTGCATACGGCGCGCAGCCGCAACGACATCGGCGCCACCGTCGACCGCATCCGCGCACGGGACTTCATCGCCCGGATCGCGACTGCCTTGATCGACGTCGCGGATGCCGCGCTGGCACAGGCAAGCCAGTACGCGGACTGCGTGATGCCCGGCTACACGCATATGCAGGCCGCGCAGCCGATCACCTACGGCTATTACCTGTCGGCGCTGGTCGATGCCTGGTCGCGCGATGCCGACCGCTTGCTGCATGCGCTGGAAACCGTGGATGCCTCGCCGTTGGGCGCCTGCGCGCTGGCGGGCACATCGTTCCCGATCGACCGCGACGCTACCAGCGCGATGCTCGGATTCAGCCGGCCGCTGCCGAGCTCGCTGGACAGCGTCGCGTCGCGGGATTTCGCGCTGGAACTGAGCGCGTCGCTGTCGATCATGATGATCACCAGCAGCCGGATGGTGCAGGACTTCTATATCTGGTCGACGCCCGAATTCGGCTATCTGTCTTTTCCGGACAGCATCGCCAGCACGTCCAGCATCATGCCGCAGAAGAAGAACCCGGCGGTGCTGGAGTACTTGCGGGGCAAGACCGGCCATTTGATCGGGCTGACGTCGGCCGCGTTCTCGACGGTGAAATCCACCCATTTCACGCATTCCGGCGACAGCAGCCGCGAAAGCACCCGCACGTGCTGGGAGGCCTGCGAGGAAGCGCTGAGGTCGTTGGCGCTGATCAAGCTGCTGGTCGAACGCGTCGAGCCGAACCGCGCGCGCATGGCGTCGCGCGCGGCAGAGGATTTCTCGACCGTCACGGACCTGGCCGACTTGCTGGTGCGCAACGCGGACGCGTCGTTCCGCGACGCGCACCACATCATCGGCGCGGTGGTCCGGCAAGCCTTGGAAGCGGGGATCCCCGCCAAGGACATCACGGCGGAAATGGTCAACGCCGCGGCGGTCCAGCAGCTTGGCCGCCAGGTCGCGCTTTGCGAAGACGATATCGCCGCTTGCCTGGACCCGGTCCGCAATGTGGCGGCGCGCCAATCGTTCGGCGGGCCGGCGCCGGGTCTGGTGACCGGCCGTATCGGCCAGCAGAGGGCACTGCTGGCCAGGCAACGCAGCGTGATCGCCGATACGGTCCAGCGCGTGGCCGACGCGCAGGACCTGTTGCGGCAACGCGTGCAGGCGCTTGTTTCGTCCGAGTCCGCGGTGCCGTCCGTCCAGGAAGCCTGAACGGCCACACAAACAATCAAGGGGAATTCAATCATGCTGAAATTCGCAGCTGTGGCGGTGGCCGCCGCCATCGGGATAGGCGTCCAAGCCCAAGCGCAGGCCCAACAGCAAACCCAGGCCTATCCTTCCAGGCCGATCACGATGATCGTGCCGTTCGCCCCGGGCGGGACCGTGAACCTGATGGGGCGCCTGCTGGCCAACCGGATGTCGGAAGCGCTGGGCCAGACCGTCATTGTGGAAAACAAGCCAGGCGGCGGCGGGAGCATCGGCGCGAACTTCGTCGCCAAGGCGCCGGCCGACGGTTACACCTTGCTGTTAGCGACGATGGGCCAGCAGTCGATCCAGCCCTTGCTGACCAAGAACCTGCCGTATGACGCCATCAAGGATTTCGCACCGGTCGCGCTGTTCTCCACGGTGCCGAACGTGCTGGCCGTGTCGGCCGACCTGCCGGCCAAGACCGTGGCGGAACTGGTGGCGTACGCCAAGCAGAATCCCGGCAAGCTGAACATGGCCTCGGCGGGCATGGGGTCCGTCAACCATCTGACGGGCGAACTGTTCATGTACCGTTCGGGCGCCAAGTTCGAGCACGTGCCTTACCGCGGCGCGGGTCCGGCGACGGCGGACCTGCTGTCGGGGCAGGTGCAGGTGCTGTTCGCGAATCTGCCGAACGTGCTGGCGTACATCAAGCCGGGCAAGGTGCGCGTCCTGGCCGTCGCCAGCGACCAGCGCAGCGCGGCGATTCCCGATGTGCCGACGTTGGCGGAAGCCGGCGTGAAGGATGCCGTCGTCGAGTCCTGGTACGGCGTCATGGCGCCTGCGGGAACGCCGCCGGACGTGATCCGCAAGCTTCAGGACACGGTGGTCGGGCTTGCCAAGGACCCGGCGATGATCGCCCATCTGGCCGAGCAAGGCGCGGTGCCGTTTCCGGGCAGCAGCGCCGAGCTGGCCAAGCTTTCCGGCGAAGAGACCGAGCGCTGGAAGCGCATCATCGACAGCGCCGACGTCCAGACCAACTGATCATCCGCCGCGGTTGTCGTACGGGGCTTCCTTGCTGTCGCCATCGTCCATCGCCGCGCGGGTCCGTTCCATCAGGTGCCGCTTCAGGGCGGCCAGCGCATCGGCCGGCCAATCCTGTGCCCCGGTCACGGCCAGCCAGGCATCCGCATAGTGCTGCGGTGCGTACACATGGCCGTAGCCGATCGGCGTGTGGGTGCTGACGGACATGTCCAAGGCAAGCTGCAGCATCGTCACCACCGGCACCCAGCGCAGGTCGGGCGATACGTCGGGCCCATAAGGGGGATCCATCCAGGCCGGGCGCCGGTACAGGTCGCGGTAGTCGAAGAACGTGACGGCGTCGCTGGCGTACTGCAGGTAGACGATGCGCATCGGTCCCCACGGGGCATCGGCGGGCACCGGCGAGCCATTCTGGTTCATGAACCGCACGAAGGCGCCGTCGCGCAGTTCGGGCAGCCAGGCGGGCGAGTCCGGATTGCGGGCGTCGGTGATCGTGCGCCAGACCCGGCTTTCAAAGGGCGGACCGCTCCAGAGCGCGCCCTGGATGGGGTCCCCGATCATTTCGAAAAGTTCGGCGGAGCGGGCGGAGTTCATGGCGCCCAGGCTCAGGCCATGCAGATACAGCTTGGGCCGCCGGTCCTTGGGCAGCGCCGTCCAGGTGTTGTAGATTTCGGCGAACAGCGCGCGTGCGGCTTCCGCGCCGTACTCGGGCTGGGCCAGCAGGGACAGCGGGCTGGACAGGTAGGAATACTGGATGGCGACGCTGGCCACGTCGCCATGCAGCAGGTATTCGACGGTGTCCATGGCGGCCGGGTCGATCCATCCCGTACCCGTGGGGGTCACGACCACCAGGGCGGAACGCTGGAATGCGCCCACGCGCTTCATTTCTTCCAGCGCCAGCCTGGCCCGGGCCTGGGCCGTGCTGGCGCCCGGCAAGCCCACGTACACGCGGATGGGTTCTTGCGCGTCGCGTCCGGTCTGGGCGCGGATCTCGCTGGCGCCAGGGCCGGACGAGATGTATTCCCGCCCTGCGCGGCCCAGCTGCTTCCATGCGATCAACGAGGCCGGGCTGCCTGTCTTGGCGGGGTCGACGGGTTGCGGGCGCGCGGGCTCGATCAACGCGTCGTACTCGCGGAACGAGGCGTCCAGCACATGCAGCGCCGCACGGAAGAGCACGTTGTTGGCCAACGACCAGAAGATCAGGATCGCGATCGCCGCGCCCGCCACATTGGCGACGCGTCGCGGCACCACGCGGTGAACCTGCGCGGACACGGCTCGGGCCAGCCGTTTGAACAGGCGGCCCAGCGCCAGCAGCACGGCAAAGGTAGCCACCGCCGTCGCGCAGACTTTGAAGGGGTGCGCGCTGGTCACGGGTTCCATCTTCATCAGGGCCCGGATCGTGTTCTGCCAGTCCGCCGCGCGCCATAGGAACAGCATCAGCACGGACACGCACAGTACGGTGATCAGCGCGTTGGTCACGCGCGCGGCCCGTGCGCGGGGTTCCGGCAGTTCCAGGTAGGCCCAAAGCCAGTGCCACAGCACGCCCAGCCCGTAACCGGCCGCCAGGCAGGCGCCCGCCAGCACGCCTTGGGTCACGTAGGTGCGGGGCACCAGGGTGGGCGTGAGCGAGGCCGCAAAGAACAGCGTGCTCAGCAGCAGGCCGACGCCGGACAGCGATTCCAGGTGCGATTGGACAAACGCGGGCAGACGGCTGCCGGGGGCCGGCGGCAAGGGCATCGTCCTGTCAGTCCCGATCCGGTGCGCCCAGCGGGAATAGGGGGCGGAACGGCCGCGCATCGTCGACTGCGCGCGCGAACGACGGCCGGGCCAGCAGCCTGGCGCGGTACGCGTGCAGCACGCGGCAGGTGTCGGGAATGGGGTGCGTCCAGTCCGCGTAGAACAGCGCCGGCGCGGCGGCACAGTCCGCCATCGTGAAATCCGCGCCGGTGGCCCAGGCGCGGCCGCCCAGTTGCGCGTCCAGCCAGGCATACGCCAGTTCCAGTTTTTCCGCCGCCAGCGCCAGGCCTTCGCGGCGCTTGGTGTCGTCGCCCGTCAGTGCGCCATTGACCGCGTGCTGCACCCAGTTCATGACGTGCAGGTCGAAGAAGCGGTCCAGGAAGCGCACCTCCAGCGCGGCGGCCGGATCGGCGGGCAGAAGGGCGATTGGCCCGGGCCGCGTCAGTTGCAGGTGCTCGATGATGATGCTGGTTTCGGCGACGTTGCGCGTACCGTCCACCAGCAGCGGAAATTTGCGCAACGGCCAGCGCCGAAGCCACTCGGCCGCGTGTTGCGGCGTGTCGGGCCCGATGCAGCGGAATTCGAAGGGAGTGCCGTTCTCGTACAGCGCGATCAGCACCTTCTGCGTGTACGAGGAAAAGGGATGGCCGTAGAGCGCAAGCGACATGGCGGAGTCTCCTGAGTCAGACGGCCTTTATTATGCAAGCGGAAGCCGGCCTTTGGGCAAACCAGGGTTTGATAATTGTTTCCACCAGACGGACGGCGGGCGTTGCCGTGATGCCGGATCCGCGCAAAACCAATACAGTATTCGATAAGCCGAAGGCAACGTCGCCTTGGGACAACAAACGAAGTCTGGATACCAAGACTGGAGACGGGATGGACACGATAAGCAAGCAGGGCGCCAGCGTGCGCGACCAAGTCAGCGCGACGGAATGGCAGATCCGCACCGATCTGGCTGCCCTGTATCGGCTGGTGGCGCTGTTCGGGTGGGACGACCTGATTTTCACGCACATCACCGCCAAGGTGCCGGGCACGGAGCATTTCCTGATCAATCCCTACGGGATGATGTTCGACGAGATCACGGCGTCCAGCCTGGTCAAGATCGATCTGCACGGCAACAAGGTCATGGCGTCCGACTACGACATCAATCCGGCCGGCTTCACCATCCACAGCTGTATCCACGCGGCCCGCAAGGACGCGATGTGCGTGCTGCATACGCATTCCATCAATGGCGTGGCGGTGTCGGCGCAGAAGGCGGGCTTGCTGCCGCTGTCGCAGTTCGCGTTCATCGCGCTGCGTTCGCTGAGCTATCACGACTACGAAGGCCTGGCGCTGAACCCGGAAGAGCAGCCGCGGCTGGTGCGCGACCTGGGCAGCAACAACTACCTGATCCTGCGCAACCACGGTTTGCTGACGGTGGGGCAGACAATGGCCGAAGCGTTCCAGGCCATGCACCGCCTGGAAGCCGCCTGCATGGCGCAGGTGCGGGCGCAGGCGGGCGGCGGGGAACTGATCTTCATTCCCCCGGAAGTCCTGGCGCGCGCAGCGGTGGAATCCCCGGCGGACCGGGCGCACAAGGCGGCGCTGGCCTGGCCGGGCCTGCTGCGCCGGCTGGATCGGAAGAATCCGGGCTACGCGGACTAGGCGGCGCGGGCAGCGCAGGCGGCAGGGTCGGCCCGCATTGTCTGGGCTGACGCGGAACTGAATGCTAAGGTCGAGGTTCCAACGGGTGTCTGCGGCTGTTTGCGCGGAACCCCTTTCATAAGGAGCGTTGATGAAGTCGATACCGACCCTGCTGCTGGGCGCCACCGCGCTGATGCTGACCCTGCCGGCTGCCGCCGCGCCGGTAACCTACGATCTGGATCCTTCCCACACCTATCCCAGCTTCGAAGCCGATCACATGGGCGGCCTGTCCACGTGGCGCGGCAAGTTCAACAAGTCCAAGGGCGTGGTGGTGCTGGACCGCGAGGCGCGCACCGGCACGGTGGATGTCACGGTGGACATCAATTCCGTGGACTTCGGCCATGACGAAATGAACCAGCACGCGGTCGCGCCCGATATCTTCGACGCCGCCCGCTATCCCACGGCCACCTTCAAGGGCACGTTCACCAAATTCGACGGCGACCGCCCGGAAGAGGCCACCGGCGACCTGACCCTGCGCGGCGTCACCCGGCCCGTCAAGATGGAGATCGACGACTTCAAGTGCATCCAGCACCCGATGGAAAAGCGCGAGTTCTGCGGCGCCGACGTGTCCACGAAGTTCAACCGTAAAGACTTCGGGCTGGACTTCGGCCTGGACATGGGGTTCAAGCCGGAAGTGGAGCTGAAGATCCAGGTGGAAGCCGGTCGGCGCCCTTGATGCCAGGAAGCGGTCTTCAGCGTTTTGCGACGTCAAGCACCGCTTCGGCGAACGCTTGCGGCGCGCCGTTGGGCGTCGATAAGCGCGGATACAGTGCGATTCAAATCCAGGGGCTTGCGGCGGGATCCCTACGCAGGGCGGTCATGATGTCGGCGGTGTGCTGGCCGCGCCCGGGGATGGATCCAGGTGTCGCCGTTCGGCCGTCGAAGCGCGGGGCCGGCGCCACCTGGGCATGGCCTTGCGCCTTGAAGAATGTCCCCCGCGCCGCATGATGGGGATGGGCGGTGGCCTCTTCGGGGCTTAGCACCGCGCCGAAGCAAACGTCCGTGCCTTCCATCAGCGTGCACCACTCGTCGCGGGTCCTGGCTGCAAAGATCTCGGCCATCTGCTGGCGTAGCGCCGGCCACTGATTGCGATTCCATTGATCGGCGAAGCCCGCCGTCTTGTCCAGCCCCAGCTTCTGGAGCAGCAGCGCGTAGAACTGCGGCTCGATGGCGCCTACGGTGATGAAGTGCCCGTCGGCGCAGCGGTAGGTCGCATAGAAGTGCGAGGCGTCGTGAAGGTTCGCGCCGCGCTGGCCAGAGATGTAGCCCTTTCGTTGCGTCGAGAGCAGAAGTTGCAGCATGTGCGCGGACCCGTCGACGATCGCGGCGTCCACGACGGCGCCGATGCCCGAGGACCGGGCGCGCAGGATGCCGGAGAGCATCCCCACCGCCAGATAGAGCGCGCCGCCGCCGATATCGCCAAGTAGCGTGAAGGGCGATACGGGCGGTTCTTTTCCGCCGCCGCTGTAGTACAGCGCGCCGGACAGCGCGGCGTAGTTGGCGTCATGGCCTGCGGCCTGAGCCAGCGGGCCGGATTGGCCCCAGCCCGTCATGCGGCCATAGACAAGGCGGGGATTGCGCGCCATGCAGGCCTCCGGCCCCAGCCCCAAGCGTTCCATGACGCCGGGTCGCATGCCTTCGATCAATCCGTCCGCCTGGTCCACCAGCCGCAGGACCAGGTCGCGGCCTTCGGCGGTCTTGAGGTCGGCCGTGATGGAACGCTTGCCGCGATTGAGCACGTAGCCGTCGCCATTCGGATCCGCCACGCCCGGCGGCAGTTGTCGCTCTACGGCGATGACGTCCGCGCCCAGGTCAGCCAGATGCATGGCGCAGAACGGGCCGGGGCCGATGCCGCAGATTTCGACGATCCTGATGCCAGACAGCATGGGGATTCCTATTGCCGGGAGGGGTTGGACAGCAGGGCAGGCTCACTGATGTGAGAGGGCGACAGTGCGAACTGCGGCAGTTTCAAGGTCTCGGACAGCGCCTCGAACACGACATGCACCTGCTTTCCGATCTGGATGTCGGCCAGGTCCCCCTCCACGATGTTTCCCATCATGCGCACCCCTTCATCCAGGTCCACGATGGCCACCGCGTAGGGCACACGCGTTTTCATGAAAGCGTTGGAGGCACGGTGATTGATGGTGTAGGTGTAGATGCGGCCCTTGCCGGAGAGCGTTTTCCATTCGAGCTGCTCTGATCCGCACTTCACGCAGAAGGGTCTGGGGTAGAACTGGGCTTGCCCGCAGGCCAGGCAGGTTTGCGCGGTCAGCCGGTTGTCCTGCGCGGCATCCCAGAAAGGCCGGGTCAGGTCGGTCGGTTGCGGCAAGAGGCGTTCGGGTGCGCGCATCGTCATACTCCAAGAATCATCGTGGTGTTGCAGGAGAAGACCAGCCCCGGGGCGTGGCATAGCGCCAGCTCTGCCTTCGGAAGCTGGCGTTCGCCGCATTCGCCGCGAAGCTGCCGGACCGCTTCGATGACGAGGAAAGTGCCGAACATGCCGGGGTGACCATAGGACAGTCCACCGCCAGAGGTGTTGATCGGGAACCGGCCCCCTGGCGCCAGGGCGCCGTCCGCGACAAAGTCGCCGGCTTCGCCGCGGCCGCAAAAACCCAGTTCTTCCAGCGACTGCAGCACGCCGATGGTGAAGTGGTCATAGATCTGCACCACGTCGATGTCTTCGCGTGAAACGTCCGCCATTCGGAAGGCGGCCTCGGCGGTTCCGGCGACGTTCGTGTCCAACCAGTCGGCGGTGTCGAACGGTGTGTAGTGGTGCGCGTGGGATTCGGCGATGCCCATGACGTAGACGGGCTTGCCGGGCAGGTCTCTGGCGCGCGCGGCGGACGTGATCACCAGCGCACCGCCGCCGTCCGTCACCAGGCAGCAGTCGCGCTGGCGCAAGGGCGAGGCGATGACGGGCGACGCCATGACCTCATCAATGCTGGTCGGTTCGCGGCGGTAAGCCTGGGGATTCAGTTGGGCCCACCGGCGCGCGGCGACCGCGACTTCGGCCAGGTCTTGCGGCGTGGTGCCGTGGCGATGCATATGCAGTTGCGCGACCATGGCGTAATAGCCGATGGGGCTGAGCTGCCCATAGGGCGCGACGAACTGGCCGCGCGGCGAGGCCGGGTTGTCGGCCGTGCCCGCGCCGCTTTTTCGCGAGCCGTCCGAGAGCTGGGTGCTGCCATAGGTGACAAGCGCCACCGAGCACATGCCGGCCGCGATGGCGGCCATCGCATGGCGGATATGAAGGATGTTCGACATGCCGCCGACATTGGTCGAATCCACATAGCGCGGCGTAAGGCCCAGGTATTCCGACAGTTGCAGGCTGGAGAAGCGGTCGTCGGTGTGGGCGAACACGCCGTCGACCTCACTCAAGGCGATCCCTGCGTCGCGCAGCGCGCGGCCGGCGGCTTGCGCCTGCAGCTCAAGCGCGGTCTTGCCCGGGACTTTTCCCAGGTCGGATTCCGCGACACCGGCGATGGCGATGGAGCGTGAAAGGTTTTGCGTCATGAATAATCCGGTCGATGGTTCAGAGCGCGCGGGCAATCACTTCGCGCATGATTTCAGACGAGCCGCCATAGATGCGGTTGGGCCGCACGTCCGTGTAGGCGCGTGCGATCGGGTATTCGCGCATGTAGCCGTAGCCCCCGAAAAACTGCATCAGGTCATCGATCGCCCGCGTCGCTTCGCTGGCCCAGAGCTTGGCCATCGCGGCGCCGTCGGGTGTCAATGCGCCGGCCAGGTACTGCGCCAGGCAGCTATCGACGAAGGCCCGGGTGGCACAGGCGTGCGTCTTGATCTCGGCCAGACGGAAGCGGATGAATTGGTTCTCGATAAGCGTCTTGTCGAAGGCGCGGCGTTGCTTGACGTGGTCCAGCGTCCATTCCAGGGCGACTTCCAGGGCGGTCGCGCAACGCAGGGCGATAAGCAGGCGCTCGCGTACCAGGCCGCTCATGGCATAGCCGAAGGCGGCGTTGGCCTCGCCGACAAGCATGTCGTCGGCAACGAAGACGTTGTCGAAGAAGAGCTCGGCGGTGTCCTGCGCCTTTTGCCCGACCTTGTCCAGCAGGCGCCCGCGCGAAAAGCCGGGCGACGTTGCGTCCACCCAGAAGAGGCTGATGCCGTGCGCGCCGCGTGACGGATCGGTTTTGGCGAACGTCAGCACGTAGTCGGCGTGATAGCCGTTGGTGATGAACGTCTTCTGTCCATTGAGCCGATAGCCGCCGTCGACCCGGGCGGCGCTGCTGCGGATGGCCTTCAGATCGCTGCCCGCGCCGGGTTCGGTCATGGCGATGGCGCCCACCACGTCGCCCGTGGCCATTCTCGGCAGGAACGACTGCTTTTGCGCGGGCGTGCCGAATTCCGCCAGATAAGGCGCCACATTTTCAGAGTGCGTGGTGAAGCCGGTCACCCCGCTGACAAGGGCGCGGGCGATCTCCTCGACGACGATGGCGCTGTACAGGAAGTCGCCACCGCCGCCGCCGTAGGTATCCGCGATGCTGGGCAGCAACAGGCCCGCCTCGCCCGCTTCGCGCCAGAGACCGCGCGGCACCATGCCGGCGTCTTCCCATTCGGCATGGGCGGGTTGGATCCGGTCGGCGATGAAGCGGGCGACGCTGGACCGGTACAGCTCGTGGTCGGGCGTGAACATGGCGCGCGGCGGAGAGTAGCTTGCGTGGTGCTGTGTCATGGACGGGGCCCCATCAATGGGCAATGCGGTTTTCGGACGGCCAATAGGCCGCTTTGACGGTGCGTTTCAGCAGCTTGCCGCTTTCGGTGCGCGGCAGCGCCTGCACGAAGTCCACGGAACGCGGGCACTTGATGGCGGAAATCCGTGCGCGGCAAAGCTGCATCAGCTCTTGCGCAAGCGCGTCCCCGGCGCGCTGCGCGTCATGCAGTTCCACGACCGCTTTCACCTCTTCGCCGAATTCCTCGTTGGGCACGCCGACCACGGCCACATCCGCCACGGCCTCGTGCGTCAGCAATACGTTTTCCGCTTCTTGCGGATAGATGTTCACGCCGCCGGACACGATGGTGTTGGCCAGGCGGTCCGTCAGGTAGAGGAAGCCATCGGCGTCCACGTGCCCCACGTCTCCGTAGGTGGCCCAGCCGCGTTCGTTGTAGGCCCGGGCGGTCTTCTCCGCATCATTGTGGTAATTGAAGCGGCCGCCGCCCGAGAAATAGACGACGCCTGTCCGTCCCGCGGGCAGCTCGGCGCCGTCTTCGCCCACGATGTGCACCTGTCCGAATTCCGGCTTTCCGACCGAACCCTTGTGGGACAGCCATTCTTCGGAGTCGATGGAGGTGCGCCCGACCAGCTCGGTGCCGCTGTAGTACTCGTATAGCACCGGGCCCCACCAGCCGATCATCTGTTCCTTTACGGGGACCGGGCAGGGGGCGGCGGCATGGATGGCGAAACGCAGGCTCGACAAATCGAAGCGCGCCCGCTCTTGCGGCGGCAGGCGCAGCAGCCTGACGAACATGGTCGGCACCCATTGCGCGTGCGTGACGCGATACTGCTGGATGGCGTCCAGCGCCATCGACGGGTCGAACTTCTGCATCAGCACGCAGCTTCCGCCGGCCCGCATGACGGCCATGTTCCAGCGCACGGGCGCGGTGTGATAGAAGGGCGCGGTCGACAGGTAGACCGAGGTTTCATCGAAATCCTTCCAGCGCGTGCGCGGGTCGGCGCGTGCCTTGAAGTAGGCGTTGGCGTCGGCCAGCGGACGCCTGATCCCCTTGGGCATCCCGGTGGTGCCCGACGAGTACGAAAAATCCGTCCCTTCCTGGGTCCGAGGCAATTCGACGTCGTCTGGAAACAGGTTGATCCATGTCTCGTACTGGCGGAACCCCGTCTTGTCCCCGTCGAGCAGGACCCGGTTGGGCGGCAGGCAGTCCACGATGGCCGGGTCAAGGTCGCCCAGCGTCTGCGTGGAACAGAACAGCGTCTTCGCGCCGGAGTCGCCGATCAGGTAGGCGACTTCGTCCGCCTTGAGGTGGCGGCTGATGGTGGTGTAGTACAGGCCGATGCGGTGCGCGGCCCACAGGATCTCGAAGTACCGGACGTGATTCTCCAGCAGTACGGCGATGCCGTCGCCTTCGACGTGGCCGGCGGCAAGCAGCGCGGCGGCGCATTTTCGCGAGCGCAATTCCAGTTCGCGCCACGTAACGCTTTCCCCCGAAGGGACCATCCGATAGGCGATCCGGTCGGGCATATGCCGGGCGTGGCGTTCAAGTACGGACATGACGGTCTCCATCGTCGGGTTATTCATGGCGCAGGTCTGCGACGCCGTGGCTGAGAACGACTGCGTCGCGTTCCACCGCGACCAGTTGGAAACGCACTTGGTCCGCAACCCGCCACAGGTCGGCGCGCAGCGTCTCGCCCGGCACGACCGGCGACGAGAAACGGGCGGCCAGGCTGGCCAGTCGCGAAGGGGCGCCGCCGCAGGCTTGCCGCAGCACGGCGCGGGCCGCCATGCCATAGGTGCACAGGCCGTGCAGGATGGGGCGCTCGAAGCCCGCTTCGCGCGCGGCTGCCGGCAGGATGTGGATGGGGTTGCGGTCGCCGTTCAGGCGGTAGAGCAGCGCGGCGTCTGCGCGCGTCGGCATTTCCAGGCGCATGTCGGGCTGGCCCCCGGGTACGGCGGGCAGGGCGTCAAGCGGAGCGTCCGCCGGCTGCCCGGGGTTCGCGAAGCCGCCGTCCGCGCGGCAGAAGGAAACGTGGTCGACCGTCGCCAGCGGCACGCCGCTATCCGCATCGGTGACCGTGCGCTGCGTCACGACCAACGCGCCCTTTCCGGCGCCTTTGTCCACGACATGGCTGACGCGGGTGCGGCTGCGCACGCTGCCCGATGCCGGCAATGGCGCGTGAAAGCGCATGCGGTGCTCGCCGTGCAGGATCCGCATCCAGTCGATGCCGGTCCCCGGATCGGACGCCCACGCGCCAGGAGCACCCAGGGTTGCCAGGAAAGTCGGCACGACCAGCGTGTCTCGTTCATGGACGTAGCGCAGGTCCGCTGCGTCCATCGGGTCCGAGGCGATGCCGAGGCTGAGCGCGTAGCGGATGCAGTCGTCCTCGCGATACCGTGTGACCTGCTCGGGGATTTCCCATTGCTTGAGTTGGTGGTAGTCGATGGCCATGGCGCGCCTCAGATGGGATCCCAATTGAAGACGTCCGGGGAACGGTCCAGCGGCGTGAAGGCCCTGCGCATCGCCGGCACGGCATGTTCCGCCAGGCTGTCCAGCGTCCAGCCCTCGGCGCGGTGGACGGACATGACCGGCCTGGGCTGGCTCATGACGATCAATTCGTTGCCGCGCACCGCCAGGATCTGTCCGTTCACGTCGCGGCTGGCCTCGCTGGCCAGGAATACGGCCACCGGCGCCACTTGTTCCGGCGTCATGGATTGCATGCGGGCCAGGCGCCGTTTTTCGGCATCGGTCTCGCTGGGCAACGTGCCGATCAGCCGGCTCCAGGCAAAGGGCGCAATGCAGTTCGAGCGGACATTGAAGCGGGCCATGTCCAGGGCGATCGATTTCGACAGCGCGACGATGCCCAGCTTGGCGGCCGCATAGTTCGCCTGCCCGAAATTGCCGATCAAGCCCGCGCTGGATGTCATGTGGACGAATACGCCGCTTTCCTGCGCCTTGAAATACGGCGCGGCGGCGCGGCTGACGTAGTAGGCGCCGTTCAGATGCACGTCGATGACGCCTTGCCATTCGTCGTCCGACATCTTGTGGAAGATGCGGTCGCGCAGGATGCCGGCATTGTTGACGACGCCGTCGATCCGTCCGAAGTGGTCAATCGCGGTGCGCACGATCGCCGCGGCGCTGTCGGGGGCGGCCACGGAATGGGTGTCCGGCACCGCGATGCCCCCGGCGGCGGCGATCTCCCGCGCCACTGTGCTGGCGGGACCGCTGTCGCGGCCGTCGCCGCTGCCGCTGGAGCCCAGGTCGTTGACCACGACCCGGGCGCCCTGGGCGCCAAGCAGCATGGCGATGGCGCGGCCGATGCCGTTGCCGGCGCCGGTCACGACGATGACTTTGTCCTTCATGAAATGCTCCCGGTGTTGCGAGTGGGTTTGAATGGATATCGAGGGGTTATTCGCTTTTGATGTTTCCGGTCTGGATGACCTGGGCCCAGCGCGTTTTTTCGGCCTGCACGAAGGCGCCGAAATCCGCCGGCGTTCCCACGACCGCCTGGCCGCCTTGCTGCGCCAGCGTCTTCTGCATGGCAGGGTCGGACAGCGCCTTGTTGACGGCGGCGTTAAGCGCCTGCACGACGGGCTGCGGCGTCTTGGACGATACGAACAGGCCCAGCCAGACCGAGACGTCGAAATCCTCGTAGCCGGCCTCCATGACGGTCGGCGTATCGGGCAGTTCCGGGCTGCGTTCCTTTGTCGTGACCGCAATCGCGCGCAGCTTGCCGGCGCGGATCAGCGGCAGCGCCGTGATCAGGTTGTCGACCATGAAGTCGACCTGGCCGCCGACCAGATCGGTCAGCGCGGGCGCCGCGCCGCGGTAGACCACGTCTACCGCGTTGATCCCGGCGCGCTGTTTCAGCAATGCGCCGGCCAGGTGGCCGGACGACCCGCTGGTGGAGACCGCCATCGACAGCCCCCCGGGCCGCGAGGCTGCGTAACGCTTCAGTTCGGCGATGGTGCGCGCCGGCAGTTTGGGGTTGACCACCAGCACGTCGGGCATGGACAAGACCTGCGCCACGGGAGCCAGGTCCTCGTAGGCGTACGGCAGCTTGTCGTGCAGCGCGTAGTTGGCCGCGTTCGGGCCCAGGCTTCCCATGACCATCGTGTAGCCGTCCGGCTCGGCGCGGAGCATCGCCTGCACGCCGATCACGCCGCCGGCGCCGGGCAGGTTTTCGATGATGACGGGTTGACGGAAATGGTCGCTCAGCCCCTTGCCCAGCAGCCGGCTGGTCTGATCCAGGATGCCGCCGGGCGAACTGGGCGCGATGATGCGCAGGGGCTTGGTGGGCTGGAAGGCTGGCGCGTCGGCGGCGGCGGCCCACATCGGCAGGGTCAGGGCGAACGACGCCAGGACGGCCCGAAGAGGTGTCTTCAACTTCATGGTTGTCTCCTGATTATTGTGGCGGCGTGTTCTAAAATGACCGCCTGGCGGATATTAGTGTCCGATAAATTGCTTTGTAGATCCGTTTTATAATTTTTGTCAACGAAGTTTCGGATGATCGATTCGGCTTATCGGACGAAAAAATCCGGGACGCATTGTGGAGAGGCATGCCCCATGGCAACCCCAGAAAACGAAGGTTTCGTGCGCGCCTTCGCGCGCGGACTGGCCGTCATCGAGGCGATGGGCCGCAGCGGGACGCACACGGTCGCGACGGTGTCGGCGACGACCGCGCTGCCGCGCACGGTGGTGCGGCGCATCCTGTTGACGCTGTGTGAGCTTGGCTTCGCGGTCGAGTCTGACGAAAGGGGATTCCGGCTGACGCCGAAGGTCCTCAATCTGGGGATGACCTACCTGACGTCGCTGCCTTTCTGGGGACACGCCCAGCGCGTGCTCGAGAACCTGTGCACGCAAGTGAAAGAATCGTGCGCGCTGGCGGTCTTCGACGGCGAAGAGGTGGTTTTCGTGTTGCGGATCCCATCGCCGAAGATCATGTCGCTGCGGCTGGGGCTGGGCAGCCGGCTACCGGCGTACGCCACCGCGCCGGGGCGCGCCTTGCTGGCGTTCCAGAGCGAGGAATTCCTGAACCACTACGTAGACGGGACGGAGCTGGGCACCATCACCGCGCGCACGGTGGACAGCAAGGCGGCGCTGCGGTCCGAGCTGGAGACGGTGCTGCGCGAGGGCTATGCGTGGGTCGACGGCGAATTCGACCAGCACGTGTGCGGCCTGGCCGTGCCGGTGCGCGACGAGCAGAACAATGTCGTGGCGGCCATCAGCGCCAATCTGCTTTCTGGCGACATGTCGCAGGAAGACGCCATCAAGACGATCCTGCCCGCACTGCGCGCTGCCGCCCAACAATTGTCGGGTCTGGCGCCCGCGTTTCTCGGCCCTTCGAATCGTCCCGTCACGCGAGCCGGCAGCCGCAGCGCCTCGTAGCCTTGCACGGGCTTCCCGCTAGTCAGGTACTTTCCATGCGGTTGCCCAGGCCGTCCGTCAGGTCGAAGTTGCGGTTGGCTTGCAGGCGCAGCGCCGCCGGGCCGGATCAGTCGGGGATTTCGGGTTCGACCAGTTTCGCCAGCTGCGCCAGCGATTCCTGCCAGCCCAGGTAGCACATTTCGGGCGGGATGACGGCAGGGATGCCTTCTTGCACGATGCTGATGTCGGTGCCGCAGGCGACCTTGCGCAAGGTGATCGTGGTCTGCATCTGGCCGGGCAGGTTCGCGTCGTCGAACTGGTCCGTGTAGCGGATCTTTTCGGACGGGACCAGTTCCAGGTATTCGCCGCCGAAGCCCATGCTGGTGCCGGTCGAGAAGTTGCGGAACGACATCTTGTGGCGGCCGCCCACTTTGGCGTCCAGCTGGTGGACCTGGCAGGTGAACCCGTAAGGGGGCAGCCATTTCGCAATGGCGTCGGCTTCAAGGAAAGCGCGGTAGACGCGGTCGGGGGAGGCGCGCAGGACGCGGTGGAAGGTAGTGGTTCCGGTAGTCATGGTGTATCCGCCTTCAATAGAGTGGGTGGTATGGATACGACGAACAGACGATACCGGAATCGACAGCTCAGGGATCAGGAGAAACCCCTAATTCTGTAACCGCCCGACGTACGCCGACAACGCTTCGGCATGCCCTTGCAGGGGAATCTGATCAGGCAGCCGCTGGCCCGGCCAAAGCGCTTCGTGCGGATCGCCCATGACGATGGGAGATCCTGCGTAGTCGATATCAAGCTCGGCCTCTGCCACCGCTTCATGGTGCCGTGTGCCAGGGTCGGCAAAGACCGTCCGGATCGCCGCATCCCGTTCGCGGCGGGCGTGTGCCCCTTTGACCCTCTGCGCGCGTTCGGCGGCATCGCCCGAGGCCATCACCTGATCGGCCACGGCAACAGCGCCGCGGCCTTCTTCAATTGTGCGGGGTCAGGCCCGCACGCACCGATGTCGCATCAATACGCGCCCATGTAGTCGCGCTTGCCGACTTCGATGCCGTTGTGGCGCAGGATCGCGTAGGACGTCGTCACGTGGAAGAAGAACTGCGGCAGGCCGTAGTGCAGCAGGTAGGCGCTGCCCGACAGCTTCTTTTCTTTCGGCGTGCCCGGGCGCAGCACGATTTCCAGGGACGCGCTTTGTTCGAACTGTTCCGGCTTGAACGAACCGACATGCGCCAGGGTCTTGGCGATCAGGGCCTGCAGTTCGGCGAACGTCGGTTCGCCATCCGGCCAGGACGGCACTTCCGCGCCAGCCAGGCGGGACGCGATACCCTTGGCGAAGTCGGCGGCGATCTGCACCTGGCGCGACAGCGGGAACATGTCCGGGAACAGGCGCGCGCCCAGATAGGCGGACGGGTCGATGTTCTTGTCGGTGGCGTGGGCTTCGGCCTTTTTCAGCACGTCCGACAGGGCGGACAGCATTTGCTTGATGACAGGGACAGATGCGTCGTACAGGGGAGTGGTCATAGGGGGGCTCGCGGAATGGGTGAGGCGGGCGCGGGGTGGCCCCGCGCGGCTGGGCCCAAGACTACCAGCAATTGACGACAGGATGGCGGCTTGCAGGATTCCTGCGGTCAGGGGTGATCCTGCCTGACCTGCAGCGCGCGATGACCGCCCGGATCGGCGTGAAAGTGACGGCGGTGCCATCCCGCTCGGCCCGCTATGCGGTGCGGGGCCGGCTGCGGAACAAAATTGCCAGAATGTACTTTTTATGTTCAGTTTCTCTTGTAAATACCCGGGTTTGCCCTAGTAATAAGGGTCCTTTCTGCCGCGCTATAACCATGTTTGTATTTTTTTTGTATTTATGAACATGAAAATAGCTCTGATTGGATGTGGGGAAGTGGGCGACTGCTATGCGCAGGCGTGGGTGGCTGGCGGGCATTCGATCGTCGGCATCTGCGAATTGCGCCAAGACGCCGAGATGCAGGCGCGAGCCGCCTCGCACGGCAGCGCGTTGCATGGCGAACCCGGCCCGTGGCTGGCGCAAGCGGACCTCGTGGTGTCGGCAGTCTTCGGCCACGCGGCGCTGAAGGTCGCCGGCCAGGCGCTGCCGCATCTGCGCGCCGACGCGTCGTATGCCGATTTCACGACCGCGAGCGCGGCCGACATGCGTGCCGCCGCCGACATCGCCGCGCAACGCGACGTGCCCTTCACCGATGTCGCGATCATGGGCGCCATCGCGTTGCTGGGCGCACGCACGCCGCTGCTGTGCGCCGGCACGGGCGCACCCGCCGTGGCGGCCTTCGCGCTGGGCTGCGGCGCGCCCGCGCAGGCGATCGAAGGGCAGGCTGGCGATGCCGTCCGCCTCAAGCTGTTGCGCAGCATCCTGACCAAAGGCATGGAAAGCCTGGCCGTCGAATGCCTGGTCGCCGCTGAAAGCATGGGCCTGCGGGCGTCGCTGTATGAAGTCCTGTCCGACATGGACCGGACGCCGCTGACGACATTCGTCGATTCGTTCGTGCGTTCGCATGTGCTGCACGCGCCGCGCCGCCTGGCCGAGGTGCGTGAAGCGCGCGAGCAACTGGTCGAAGCCGGTTTGCAGCCGCTGGTGCTGGACGGGGTCGAACGGCTCTTCGCCCGCACCGCCAAGGGCATCGAAGCGGCGCGCGACGCCGGTTCGTTCAATGTTCCCGATTCCGTCGCGGACCGGCTGGCATGGCTGACGCCCCTGGCGCGCCAATCCTGATTCGCGCAGCGCGGCCCCGCAGAGGGCCGCGCCTATTCCAAATACATGTGAGGAAGACAATGACATCCGTAAAGACTCTGCTGGCGTCGGCGCTGCTGGCGTCCTGCGCCGTGGCCAGCGCGGCCGATATGGGCTCGGCCCCCATCACGCTGATCTCTCCGTTTCCGCCGGGCGGGGGAACCGACACCTTGACTCGAATGATCGGCTCGGCCATCGCGCAGGACACGGGCTGGAACATCGTGGTCGAGAACAAACCGGGCGCGGGCGGCAACCTGGCGCTTGACGCCACGGCGCGCGCCAAACCCGACGGCCACACGCTGGTCATGGCGCAGACGGACAACATCGTGCTGAACCCGTGGCTGTACAACAAGCTCAGCTACGACACCTTCAAGGACTTCAAGCCGGTGGGCCTTGTGGCCTCGTCGCCAAGCGTGTTCGTGGTGGTGCCGGACTCTCCCTACAAGACGCTGGACGACGTGGTCAAGGCCGCGAAGGCGCGGCCGGGCCAGGTGTCGTTGGGCATCCCCGGCATCGGCGGCAGCGGCGACCTGATCGGCCATCTGTGGCGCAAGGCGGCAGGCATGGAACTGATGCACGTGCCGTATCGCGGCTGGTCGCAGGCATTCCCGGATCTGGCCAGCGGCCGCATCGACCTCTACACGGGTTCCGTGGCGTCGCTGTTGCCGCAGATCCGCGGCGGCAAGGTCCGCGCGCTGGCCGTGGTGGCGGACGAACGTTCGCCCGCTTTGCCCGATGTGCCGACCTTCGCCGAAAGCGGTTTCAAGACCATCAACCAGACGATCTGGTGGGGGCTGATGGCGCCCGGCAAGACGCCGGACGACGTGGTCGCCACCCTGAACCAGGCGTTGAACAAATCGCAGGCGCAGCCCGACGTCGTGAAGAAGCTGGAAGACTCCGGCTACAGCGTCATGACGGGCACGCCGGCGGATCTGGGCAAGCGCCACCGTACTGACCACGACATCTTCGGCAAGGTCGTGCAGGAAGCGGGCATCCCGAAACAATGATCCTTTCAGATCCCCAGGCAACGCACCAGGAGCACCCGAATGACCGGTTTTGACATCCATCCGCGCAAGCGCGCGGTCTCGAGCGAGTTCGTCGAGAAATTCCGCCGCATCCCCGTCGCCAACATCAGCGACTGCATGTCGCGCATGACGGCGGGCGGCGCGCGCCTGCGGCCCATGCATGACGGCCATCCGCTGGCGGGCCCCGCCCTGACGGTGCGCTCGCGCCCGGGCGACAACCTGCTGGTGCACAAGGCGCTGGAACTGGCGCAGCCCGGCGATGTGGTGGTGGTGGACGCTGGCGGCGACCTCACCAACGCCATCATCGGCGAAATCATGACGACCTATGCGCAGACGCGCGGCCTGGCCGGCATCGTGATCAACGGCGCCATCCGCGACAGCGGCACCATCCGGCGCGGCTCGTTCCCGGTGTACGCGGCCGGTGTGACGCACCGGGGCCCCTACAAGGATGGTCCGGGCGAGATCAACGGCGTCATTGCGCTGGACGGCATGACGATCGAACCGGGCGACCTGATCCTGGGCGACGAAGACGGCTTGCTGTCCTTGCCGTATGACCTGGTGCCCGCGTTGTATGAGGCCGCGTCGGCCAAGCACGCGGTCGAAGAACAGATGCTGGCGCAGATCGCCGCCGGCACGCTGGATACCTCGTGGATCGATGCCCGGCTGAAGGCGCAGGGCTGGAAGCCTTGAGCCCGCGGCGCCGCGCCCGCGGCGCTGCCGTCAGGTTTTGACGATTCCCAGGTGGCGCAGGATCCGGTCCTTGACTGCGCCGCCGTACGCCCAGGACAGCACCGCCAGCACCAGCATGGCCACTGTGAAGTAGGCGCGCGCGGCCATCGGCACCGGATTCAGTTCCGCGATGGTCCGCATCGGCTCGTAAGACGTGAAGTCGCTGGCCGCCAGCACGCTGAACAGCAGGGCCAGCATGGGCCCCGTGAAATGCGGGCGCTCGCCCCGTGTGGCGGGGTCGGCGTGGAACGACCAGCGCAACAGCTGCGCAAGGTGGACGGCTACCGTGACCAGCGGAATGGCCACGGCCAGCAGCAGGACGAAAAGGGCGACGAGGATCTGGGGCGAATACATGAAAGCGGATAAAGGGTAAGGCTGAACGCCGCGGCGGGCATCAGGCGGCCGGGGTGTCGGCCCGAGTATCGGCCGACGGATCGGCCGGCGGCTTGCGCTGGCTGCGGAACAGCAGGTGCGTCGTGGTCAGGTGAAAGCGCATGGCGATGTCGGCGCATCCCGGATCGCGGGCGCGCAACGCGGCGATGATCTGGCGATGGTGCTCCACGCTGCGCAGCATGTCGTCATGCGTGTAGAAGTAGAACGAGCCGATGATGATCGGCATGTCCAGCAGGTTCTCCACCATCGTGCGCACCCGCGCGGATTGCGCCGCGTCCAGCAAGGCATGGTGGAAGAGGTTGTTGCAGTGCTGGACCCGCGCCACGCGGTCGGTGTCGTCGGAAAGGATGGCGGCCAGCATGCGCTGGTTGATCTGCTCAAGGTGGTCGATCTGTTCGGGCGTGGCGCGTTCCGCGGCGCTGCGCGCGGCATAGGGTTCAAGCAGCAGGCGCAGTTCGAACGCCTCGTTGATGTCGCGGTCCACCCAACCCAGCACCACCGCGCCGCGCCGCCCTTCGCGTTTGACCAGGCCATCGGTGATCAGCCGTTCGATCGCGCTGCGCACCGGCGTGCGGCTGACGGAAAGCTCGGCCGCGATGTGCTCTTCGCGCAGGTGCTCGCCAGGCAGGAACACGCCGGACATCAGCCGTCGGCGGAGTTCCCCATAGACAAGGTCGCGGGCGCTGGTCATGGTGGCGCAGGATTCCTGAGGGCGCAAAGAGATCCAGACTATACCCGAAGGGTATAGGCCGGATCACCCGTGCATCCGCGCATCGCGGGGCGACACGCCGAACAGGCGCTTGAACGCGGTGGCGAAGTTCGCGGCGCTGGAATAGCCGGCCGTCGCGGCGGCCTGGGCCACGCTGACGCCTTGGCTCACCAACGCGCGCTGGGCGGCTTTCAGCCGTTGTTCCCGCAGATACTCGACGGCCGATGATCCGGTCAGCGCCTGGAATCCCTGCTGCAGCGCCCGCACGCCCAAGCCGGTTTGGGCGGTCAGGTCGGCCAGGCGCCCGGGGCCGGTAATTTTTCCGGCGTCGATGCGGGCACGCAGGTCCAGCAGGCGTGCCGCGTGGCGCGGCTCGATGCGGGGGGCGGGCGCGCTGGCGCCTTGACCCACCGCTGCCCCCGCCGTGGCCGCAGCCAGAGCCACGTGGCGCAACCCCTCGCCCAGCAACGCCAGGCAGCGGCATTCCAGCATCAGACGGTCCACCCCGTCTTCGTGGGCGGGAGGGCGCGCGATGCGTTGCGCCAGCGTGACGCCGCGCGGCGTCAACGTCCAGGCATGCAGCGCCAGATGCGTCTGCAGGAAGGACTGGATGGCCGAGGTGTCGACGGCGTCCGGAGCGGATCCGCCAGCGGCCAGTCCGCCGTCTTGCAGCCATTGCGGCGCGACCGTCAGCGTGATCGAGCGTTCGCGGTGGTTGCGCGCCGCCCGCCGCATGAAGCTGGCGGGCGCCGTCAGCATCAGCAGGCGCGCCTGCAGCCCTTCGCCGGGCGCGGGCCCCTTGAGGCGCAAATGGTGATGGCCGAATTCCAGCTCGACGTCGCCTTGCTCCAGCACGATCAATTTCAAGCCGGGCGTGAGCGTCGAACGCACCACGTTGTCGCCGCAGTCCCGCACGTCCGCGCGCCGCAGCATCAGGCCGGGCCGTATCGGCAATACCTGGAAGCTGCCTTCCAGCGGGGTCTTCGCGCCCGCGCCGTGGCGGGACTCGATATCGTGCGATCCGCCTACGTGCGTCCCTGCCGCCCGCAATTGAGCGGATGAGATCCCGCCCGCCATTTCCGCCCGTTTTCGCGGCCCCGCCATTGCTGCTCCAAAAAATACCTGCGCCGCGCACGCGTTGCGTGCGGGCGGCCCGCTGCCCGCTGCCGCAAAGCATCTGGCGCTTTGCGCAAACATGCCTGCCCGATTTCCGTGGAATCATGGGCAAAATTTCCAAATGACCATGAGAATCAGTACCATTATGACCCAAAGTCCCGCCGTCTTCGTCCTCCGCCGGCCCTGGATGATGATGGCCCTGGCCATCGCCGGGATGACTGGCGCCGTCCAGGCGCAGACCGCCCCGCCGTCGGGCGAGGCCGCCGCAAGCCCCGTGCAATCCCTTTCCCCCGTGGTCGTGACCGCCAGCGGCTATGACCAATCCATTGCCGACGCGCCCGCCAGCATCACCGTGCTGACGCACGAAGACCTGGCCAGGCAGCCCTTCAATACGCTGCAGGACGCGTTGCGCAACGTCGAAGGCGTCAGCATCGTCGGCGCCAATGCCAACAAGCAGGACATCTCCATCCGCGGCATGCCGGGCAAATACACCTTGATCCTGGTGGACGGCAAGCGCCAGGGCACGCGTGAAATGCTGAACCGCGAAGAGCTGGGCATGGTGCAGGCCAGCCAGATTCCGCCGCTGGCCGCCATCGAGCGGATCGAAGTCGTGCGGGGCCCGATGTCGTCGCTGTACGGTTCCGACGCGATCGGCGGGGTGGTCAACATCATCACGCGCAAGGTGCCGCAGGCGTGGACCGGCGAGATCAACCTGGGCGCCACCTTGCAGCAGCACAGCGAGCTGGGCAACAGCCGGCAGGCGGATTTCTACCTGGCGGGCCCGATCAAGCAAGAGAAGCTGGGCTTGCAGCTGTTCGGCAAGTCCAACCAGCGGACGCAAGCCGATGTGGTGGACGGCTCGTATGGCATCCGCGATCGCGGGCTGACCGCAAGGCTGACGCTCACGCCCACGAAAGACCAGGACATCCAGCTGGAAGCGGGGCAGGACGAATACAACCGCTACGGCACCGTGGGCAAGTCGTTGGCGGCGACCGATACGGGCGACTACAGCCTGAAGAACCGCCATACGCACTATTCGGTCTCGCATGAAGGCCGTTGGAATTTCGGCACGACCAATGTGTCGCTGCAGCGCGAAGAGGGCAAGGCCAGCAACACGATCGGGGACAAGGACACGACGTCATACCCGGACACGCGGCTGGTCAACACCACGCTGGACGCGACGTTGACGCTGCCCCTGCCCGGCAACATGCTGAAGGTGGGCGGACAGTACATCGACACGCGCCTGTACGGCACCGACAAGGAGGCCGCCTCGACCACGGCGCGCAATATCGTGTCGGGCTTGAGCACACGGTCCTGGGCCTTGTTCGGCGAAGACGAATGGGCCGTGACCGATAACCTGTCGCTGACTGGCGGCGTCCGGCTGGACGACCACGAACGGTATGGCCAGCATTGGAGTCCGCGCGGGTACGCCGTCTATCACCTGTCGGACGCCTGGACGCTCAAGGGCGGCGTGTCGCGCGCGTTCCGCGCGCCTGAACTGCGCCAGAGTTCGGCGGACTATATCCAGGCGACCGGCGGCGCCGTGGGCGCACCGCGCGGCAGCATCGCCGGCAATCCTGACCTGAAGCCCGAAACCAGCACCAGCACGGAAATCGGCCTGCATTATCAGGACGACGACCGATATGCGGCCGGGGTCACGCTGTTCAACAACGAATTCAAGAACAAGATCTACAGCCAGTGCGTCACCGGCTGCGCGGGCACCTCGGGCGCCACCTACGAATGGGGCAATATCGGGCGTGCCACGTTGCGTGGCGCCGAGACCAGCCTGACCTTGCCGCTGTCGCGCACGGTCACGCTGACCGGCAACTACACCTACACGCAATCCAAGCGGAAATCGAATGACGAAGTGGCCTATGACGGCACGTCGTTGCAGGGGCAGCCGCTGGACCGCACGCCGCGCCATGTGCTGAACGTGCGGGCGGACTGGCGGGCGTCGGACGCCTTGTCGCTGTACGCGTCGGCGAATGTGCAAAGCGAGCAGTACTGGGCCAACTACCGCAACGTGTCGGCGACGACGCGCCGGCGGCCCGGCGCCACCACGTTCGACCTGGGCGGCAGCTATGAGCTGAACTCGCACGTCACCTTCCGCCTGGCGGTGATGAACCTGACCGACAAGCGCGTGCCGGTGGACTACCGCACCCGCACGACCGGTCTGGATGGAAACTGGCAAGTCGATGAGGGTCGCCGTCTATGGCTGAACACATCCGTTTCGTTCTGACAGGGGCCGTGTTGGCCCTGGGCATGGCCGCGTCCGCGAATGCGCAACCCGGGCATGCCCGCCCCATGGCGGCGCAGCCGCCGGCGTTGGCGGTCGGGGTGCCTGCCGCGCAGGTGCAGCGCTACGTGTTGGCCGCGCTGGATGGCGGACCCGAGTACCGCGTGTCGGTCTGGGCGCCGCCCGCTGGGCAACCGCCGGCAGGCGGCTATCCGGTCGTTTACATGCTGGACGGCAACGCCGTGTTTGAAAGCCTGACACGGACGCCGCCTGCCTTGCCGCCCGGCACGTCGCTGCAAGCGGTGGTGGTCGGCATCGGCTACGACGATGCCGAGCGCTTCAACGTGACGGCGCGGTCTTATGACTACACGCCGCCTTCCCCCGACGCAAACGCGCCGCGCGGTTCGCCGCGGGATCCTGATGCGCAAGGCTGGGCGAAGCCTGGTGGCGGCGCCGACCGCTTCCTGGCGATCCTGCAACAGCGCATCCAGCCGCTGGTGGAACGGCGCTATCGCGTCGACGCCGGCAACCGCACGCTGTACGGCCATTCCTACGGCGGCCTGTTTGCCCTGCATGTGGCGCTGAGCCGGCCGCAGGCGTTCCGGCACTACGTGGCGGCCAGCCCGTCGATCTGGTGGAATGGCCGATTCATCCTGCAAGCGCTGGCGCACCCAGCCCCGGTACCGGAGCCGGGCGTGGATGTGACGGTAATGGCCGGCGATGAGGCGCAAGGCCGCGATGACCTGCCCGACAGCCCGGAAAGCGTGGTGCGCGCGCTGGGCGGCGTCCCCGGCGTGCAGGCCCGATTGCGGGTGTTTCCCGGCCTGGGCCACGGCGAGATGCTGCCGGCATCGCTGGCCGCGACGCTGCGCGAATTCGTGCGGTAGCGGGCACGTCCGAAACGCCGCCGGCAGCTCTCAGGCGCCGCTGGCGGGGAACGTGACGGTGATGCCCACGCCGCGCCCGTCCAGGCCCGGCCCCCATTCGATCCGCGCGTTGTGCTTGGCGGCGACTTGCGCCACCAGCGACAGGCCGATGCCGCTGCCGCGCTCGACCGTGCCGGGCTTGCGGTAGAAGCGGTCGAACACGCGTTCGCGTTCGGCGGGCGCGATGCCCGGCCCGTTGTCGGCCACGGACAACCGCGCGCCGCCGTCGGGCAGCGGGCCACAGGACACCGCTACGCGGCCGCCCTCCGGCGTGTAGCGCAAGGCATTGTCCAGCAGGTTGCGCAGCAGCACGCCCAGGGCGTCGACGCCGCCGTGCACTTCCACCGCGTCCGCTTCCAGGCTGATGCGCTGGTTCTTGCGGTTGGCAAGCGCCTCGCTGTCGCGCACGATCATTTCGGCCAGCCGGTTCAGTGCCACGGGGTCCGCCGGCCCTTCGTTCAGCGCCTCGGTGCGGGCCTGGTCCAGCAGTTGCTCGGCCAGGCGGGTGGTGCGGGTGGCAACATCGCGCAGCTTGTCGACCGCTTGATCACGCGCCTGCGGCGTGTCGCTGCGAGCCGCCAGCTCCGCATAGGCGCTCAGGGCGGCCAACGGCGTGCGCAGTTCGTGCGCGGCGTCGGCCAGGAAGCGACGTTCCCGGTCCAGCGAAGCCGACAGGCGTTCAAGCAGATCATTGATGGACCGGATGAACGGCTGCAGTTCGCCGGGCATGCCTGCGGTGGGCAGCGGCGTCAGGTCCATGCCGGAGCGGCCCAGGATGGTGTCGCGCGCACGGTCCACGGGGCGGAACGCTCGGCGCATGACCAGCCAGGTCAGGCCGGTCAGTATCAGGAAAAGCACGCTCAGGAATACCAGGCCGCTCCACATGCGGCGGGTCGTCTCATCGCGCAATTGCGCGGCCGACTTGGCGAACTGCACCTGCACGCGGCCGTCGGTGTCCGACACCGCATAGGCGCGCCAGGGCTTGCCGTCCAGCGTGATGTCGTGGAAACCGTTGCTGAAGTCCGGCACCATGGGCTCGTCGGGTGCCCAGGGCGATTGCACCAGCAGCCGCTTGTCGGCCAGCGACCAGACTTGGAGATGGACGGATCTGAGCGCGAAACGGGCGGCGCCTGGCAATTCGAACCGGTCTTCGCCCGTCGACGAGGCCTGCAGCAGGCTGGTGGGCACCGACAGCAGCGCCTTCTGCGCGCCGTCGCGCAGGTTCTGGTCCGACATGCCGGTCTCGGCGCGGGTCTGTTCCAGATAAATCAGGGTAAAAACCGCCACCCAGGTGGCGAGCATGGCCAGGAACAGCGTGACCGCGACCTGCTTGCGCAGTGTCTTCATGGCGAGGCGTCCGGCACGATTCGGTATCCCAGGCCGTGCTGGGTCTCGATCAGCCCGTCGCCCAGCTTGCGGCGCAATTGATGGATGTACACGGCCACGGTATTGCTCTCGATGGTGCCGCTGCTGCCATAGACGGCGACTTCCAATTGATCGCGGCTGACGGTGTTGCCCATGCGTTGCATCAGGGCCAGCAGCGTGTGGTACTCATGCGCGCTCAAGCTGACTTCGGCGCCGTCCTGCGTCACCGTGCGGCGGGCGGGCTCCAGCACCACATCGCGGCAACGCAATGCGGACACCACGCTGTTGCTGCTGCGGCGGAGCACGGCGCGCATCCGGGCCAGCAGCTCGTCCAGCTGGAAAGGTTTGACCAGATAGTCGTCGGCGCCGGCGTCCAGGCCCTGGATGCGCTCGCTCAGGCGGTCGCGGGCAGTGATGATCAGGACGGGCGTCGTATCGAAGCGGGCGCGCAGCGCTTTCAGGAGCGTCAGGCCGCTGCCGTCGGGCAATCCCAGGTCCAGCAGGATGGCTTGATAGCCGTGGTCCACCAGCGCCAGGTGCGCCTCGGGCATATCACGCGCCCAATCCACCGTGGCGCCGTCTTGAATCAGGCCCGCGCGCAAGGCATCGCCCAGCATGGGGTCGTCTTCTACCAGCAAGATACGCAAGCAAGCTCCAGAGCCGTCTCCGGCGGGTTGCGCCGGAGCCTTAAAGAATTATTAAAAGTTGCTCAGGACAATGCAGGCCAAGCCCGGGGGCGGTCGCCCACGGCCACTGTCATAACACTGAAGGAAGCCCTGATGCGGATGGGTATATTAGCAAGAGGCGCGCTCGCGGGCGCGATGTTCACCGGGGCGGGCGCCGTCTACGCGCAAAGCGGAAACTTCATCGGATTGGGGGTCGGAGCGATTCCCGTCTATGAGGGCTCCAGCGAATATCGGGCGCTGCCGGTGCCGCTGATCAACTACCAATCCGGCAATTTCTTCATTACCCCCCGCATGGGCCTGCCCGCGATGGGCTTGAAGACCTCGCTGGCCTCCGACCTGGACGCGGGCGTTTTCGTGGGGATGGCCCTGGGGCGCAAGGCCGACGACGCCGACCTCACCAAGGGGCTGGACGACATCAAGTTCCACGGCGCGTACGGCGCCTATGTGGAATGGCGTCCGGGCCGGTACTCGCTGGGCGCGGGCTACAAGCAGGCGGCCCGCAGCGGCTACGGCGGCACGCTGGAACTGCGTGCGTCGTACGCGGCGCTGATGACCGAGCAGAACACCATTCAGGTCGGCATCCGCACGGAATGGGCCAACAGCGATTACATGCAGACCTGGTACGGCGTCACGTCGTCGCAAGCGGCCCGCAGCCGCGAGGGCCTGTCGACCTATTCGCCGTCGTCGGGGTTCAAGAACGTCGGCCTGTACACCACGTGGTTGTATCGCATCAATCCCAGCTGGAGCACGGTGTCCACGATCGGCGTCAACACCATGCTGGGCGACGCGCGCGACAGCCCGCTGACGGACCGCAAGACCAACGTGTTCGGCTCGGTGGGCGTGGCGTACCGCTTCTGACCGGCGGGCAGGGCGGATGCGCCGGGACGGGTGACGGGATGCTGGGGGGAGCAGATACAATTTCCGCCAGAATCTCTGTCTTCCCCCGTCCTGAGGATCCGATCCCATGCCCGACTTTCCATCCGAACCTCAAGCCGTCCACAGCCCCACCACGCGCCACGCGATCTTCATCGTCGCCACGCTGAACCCGGGGGCTGCCGCTGCCGAAACCGTCCGCGGCTGGTGCGCCGACGTGGCCGCGCTGACGCGTACCGTCGGGACGCGTTCTCCGCAACAGAACCTGTCCTGTGTCTGTGCGTTCGGCTCCGACGCCTGGGACGCGCTGTTCGGTCAGCCGCGCCCGGCGTCCCTGCATCCTTTCCGCGTATTCGGCGACGGCGCGCGCGTCGCGGTGTCCACGCCTGGCGATCTGCTGCTGCACATCCGCGCGGACTCCATGGATCTTTGCTTTGAACTCGCGACGTTGCTGGTCAACGGCCTGGGCGATGCCGTGACCGTGGTCGACGAGGTCCATGGCTTCCGCTACTTCGACCGCCGCGCCATTATCGGTTTCGTCGACGGCACCGAAAACCCCGAAGGGCGCGAAGCCGTCGATTTCACCGTGATCGGCGACGAGGACGCTGAATTTTCCGGCGGCAGCTATGTGCTGGTGCAGAAGTACCTGCACGACATGGCCGGGTGGAACGCGCTGACCGTCGAGAACCAGGAAGGCATCATCGGCCGCCACAAGCTGTCGAACGTGGAGCTGGACGACGATATCAAGCCGGCGTCTTCGCACAGCGCCCTGACGACGCTGGAAGAGAACGGCCAGGAAGTGAAGATCCTGCGCGACAACATGCCGTTCGGCCGTCCGGGCGTGGGCGAGTTCGGCACGTACTTCATCGGCTACGCGCGTTCGCCCGCGCCGATCGAACAGATGCTTGAGAACATGTTCGTGGGCCGCCCGGCGGGCAACTACGACCGCCTGCTGGACTACAGCCGCGCGGTCACGGGCAGCCTGTTCTTCGTGCCGTCCGCCGAATTGCTGGAATCGCTGGAAACGCGCGCCGCGGTTGCGCAAGTGCCGCAGGAGGCTGCTACTTCTTCTTCGATGACGTGAAGGTGACGGAGAACGGAGCCACGATGCCCGCAGGCGGGAAGTCGCCTTCGGTCCGTGCGCGCCGCAGCGTCCACAGCGCGCCTTGGTCGATTTCGCCGAACCCCGACGACTTGATGACCCATGCGTCGGTGACGCCGGCAGCCGAAAGGTGCAGGCCAAGCACCACCTGGCCTTCCTGATTCCTGAGCACGGACGAGAAAGGATAGTTCATGGGCGGCACGATCAGCCTGGGGGCGAAGTTCCGCGTCGTGGGCACGATGCTGGCCGAGATCAGGAAGACGCGGTCGCCATTGGGCCGCACGGCCTCCTGCGTTATGACGATCCGTTCATCGACCTTCCGGTCCGATGATTGCGCGGAAGGGAACAACGGGCCGGCGGCCTCCGCGTTCTGCCCCGCGCCCTGCTGCGAGTACAGCCCCTTGGGGGTGCCTTCCTTGTACACGCCATTCGCAACGACCAGAATGATCAGGGCAAGCCACCACCATCTGCGTACAAAGGCGGTGATGGCATCCAGCACCACCGCGTAGCGCGGCACGCGCATCGCGGCGTCGAGGTAGGCTTCCGGCCGTCCGGGGGGAACCTGCAGCGTAAACCACAGGGGAACCTGGTTGCGCATGCGATGGATGTGGCCGGCGACGCGGCGCCCCAGCCGCCAGGACGGCGCGGGCTTCTTCTGCAGCAATCTGATGACGCGTTCGTGGCCCTTGCGGTAGGCGCGCGCATGGCCGCGCCATATCGCCCGCTCGTACTCCAGCTGTTCGACCAGCGCGGGCACGCCGGGCCGGCCATGCAGTTGGAAGCCTGCCTGGTTCCAGCCGTAGCGCGCGCTGGCGTCCCGGAAAAGTGGCATGCGGCCGTCAGGGTGTTGGGCCAACGCATGCAGCAGCGCGGCGGACATCTCGTCGGCCGCGTCCAGATGCAGCAGGGCCGGATCCGCCTGGACCTGGCGCCACAGATCGTCGAGCTGCTCGGCATCCGCCTGCATCAGCGCTTGCACCCATCGTTCGATCGCGCGGGTCCGCTGGCGTGCCATCCGCCGCGTGTTGTCCTGGCCGTCCCCGTGTGCCTGCACGTGGACCTTGACCTGGGGTTGATTCATGCGGAAGTCGACGGGCGCAGCCGCGGGCGGGCCGGCGTCTGGCGGCACAGCATCCCGGGCCGTGGCGTCGAATTGGGCCCTGGCCTCGGCTTCAGCCTCAACGCGCCCTTCCGGCGCCGGGTGCTCCTGCTGATGGCGCGCCCAGGCCAACGCCCGATCATAGGCCGCGCGTAGCTGCTCGAACGCCGCCTGCTGCGTCTGCTGGTCTATCTGTTTCAGCGCGGCCGCGTAGGCGCGCCGGATCGCTTTCAGGTCATTGGTCGGCGCAATGCCAAGCACGTCAAACATGCGCTACCTCAAGTGGGATCCGTCTCGGGAAAAAACACCTTGGCGCGTTCGAAATAGGTGATGACTTCGCGCAGGCGCGCACGGGCCTGCGCGGTCGTCCGGTCGTCCTGACGTTCCAGCGCCGATTCAAATCTCCGGATCTCGGCGGCCATCTGTTCGCGCTCGATATCGCGCAGGAAGGTGTAGACGCGTTCGGCTTCGGCCAGCAGCGTCCGGTTTTCCAGCAGGTCCCGGGGATGGATCTTCAGTTGCGCCAGCGCCGCGAAGCGCGCCGCGATCTGTTCGTCGTCCAGGGCGTCCTCGTTGCCGCGGATGATCAGCCGGTACATCTGCTGGGTAAGGGTCCGGGTGGCTTCGACTTCCAGGATGCCGTTGACGTCATAGGTGAAGCGCACCTCGAAGGCGCCGTCTTCGCGCGTGCCGCCTTCCAGCGGGATGTGCAGTTCGCCCAGTTTGATGTTGTCGCGGACCAGGCGGGATTCGCCCTGGTAGACCTTGAGCAGCAGCGCCGTCTGGCGGTCCTGCGTGGGGGCATAGTTCGCGACCCGGCTGGCGGGGATGACCGTGTTGCGTTCGATGATGGGCGAGAAATGGCCTTCGCTCATGCCGCCGCCGGCCAACTGCTGCACGACCTCGACGCCCAGGGAATACGGGCAGACGTCGGTCATGACCACTTCGCGCAAGTCCTCGTCGCGCGCTTTCAGCCCGGCCATGACCGCGGCGCCCAGCGCCACGACTTCGTCGGGGTTGAAGGCGACCGACGGAAAGCGCCCGAACATGCGGGTGACCAGCGTGCGGATCATCGGCGCGCGGGTGGCGCCGCCGGCCAGCACGACTTCGTCGATGTCCGCGGCGCGCACGCCCGCGTCGCGCATCGTGCGTTCAAGTGGAGTGCGCAGACGGGCCAGCAGGGGTTCGACGAGTTCCTGGTAGCGGCTGTCGGAAAGCGTCAGCGCATAGGGTTTGCCGCGCCATTCCACCGCCAGCTCGGCGGACGCTTCGTCGCTGAGCCGGCGCTTGACGGCTTCGGCGCGGGCCGAGACAAGCTCCATGAACTGGGCGTCGTCGCGCGCCTTGGCCGGTATGCCGGAGGCGTCGAAGAACCAGCGCGTGATGGCTTCGGCGAAGTCTTCGCCGCCCAGGAAGTTGTCGCCCGCCGTGGAGCGCACCTCCATGACGCCGTCGAACATGTCCAGCAAGGACACGTCGAAGGTGCCGCCGCCCAGGTCGAACACCAGGAACTGGGATTCTCCGCCGCGCTGATGCAGCCCATAGGCCAGCGCGGCGGCGGTCGGTTCGTTGATCAGGCGTTCCACATGCAGGCCGGCCAGTTGGGCGGCGGCCCGGGTGGCCTTGCGCTGCCCGTCGGAAAAATACGCCGGAACCGAAATGACGGCTTCGGTGACCGCTTCGCCGGTATGCGCCTCGGCGTCTTCTTTCAGCGCCCGCAGGATCAGCGACGACAGTTCTTCCGGGCGGAAGCGCTGCTTTCCCAGCCGGAATTCCTTGTTGCTGCCCATATGGCGCTTGAACAGCGAGGCGGTCTGGCCCGGGTGGCTTTGCAGGCGCTGCCGGGCGGCCTGCCCGACCAGGATGGTGCCGTCCTCGTCCAGGCTGACGCAGGAGGGGGTCAGGGTGTCGCCCAGCGAATTGGGAACCAGATGGGCGGCGCCATCCTTCCAGTACGCGATGAGGCTGTTGGTCGTTCCCAGGTCGATGCCGACGATCATATCTGTACGAAATTTTAGATTTTGAAACGTTCTGTCGGATGGGAATATACCCGGGCCGCAAGCGCTGCGCCATGCCGCCGTCATGCGGACCGCATGGCGGCTCTAGGACTAAAGACCGATGTGTCCGTACTGGTCCGCTGTTACCGTCCGCCAGGAGCAGTCCAGCCGCTTAGGCTCCGACCTTCCGGTTGCACGGCAACGCGGCGGGAGCCGGGCGTTCGCGGTTGCCCGGCCGGCGCTGGCGCGGCCTTCCTTTGCCAGCAAGCAGGAGATCATCATGCAGAAAACCAACAAAGCGGATCAGGCGGACAAGGCGCAGGACCTTCAGGTGCAGCCCTTGACCGCAGAAGAAATCGGGCAGGTCAGCGGCGGTGGGGGCCAGAGCCGCATGCTTATGCCCGTCTTGCAACGCACTGACAGCTTTTCCCGGGGGAGCGCGTCGCTTAGCGGCAAAGGGCTTCACTTCGCAAAATGATTCAACCGGCTGCGTCATTCATTACGCGCCAACAGGAGTAATCCATGCAAAAGACCATACCTGTGTTGTCGACCGACGACGCCTCGGAAAACCAGGTCCAACCGCTCTGCGAGCGCGAGGTCCTGGAAGTGAGCGGGGGGGCGAACAGCAGGAAAGCCACCATCCTCGGTCAGGGCCAGAAGGCCTCTGCCGCTCCGACGGGAATAGGACCGACCCGCCGGAGCTTCTTCGGGTAAGCCAGGGAGCCTGGCCGCACTTTTGAAACGCGGCGGCGTGGCCGTCGCGGGCTTTTTCCCTCTTCGCTTGCCTCAGGCCTTGCACGATGTCGCTTTATCGCAAACAGGCGCTTGCCGCGCAACGTTCCGTCGGGTTGGGCGACATCGTCCTGATCCGGCCGGTGTCGTTCGCGCTCGTCACTGTCGTGTTGGCCGGCTTCGTGCTGGCCGTGTGTCTGTTCCTGGCGTTCGGCACCTATACCAAGCGCGCGACGGTCAGCGGCCAGCTTGCGCCCGACACCGGGCTGCTCAAACTCTATGTGCCGCAGGCGGGCGTGGTGCTTGAGCGTCCGGCCCGCGAGGGTCAGCACGTCAAGGCGGGCGACGTGCTGTATGTCGTGTCGGGCGACCAGCAAAGCGCCTTGGGCGACACCCAGCAAGCCATCAGCGGGCAGATCCGGCAGCGAGAAGACAGCTTGCGCCAGGCGCGCCAGAAGACCTTGCTGCTGCAACAAAGCGAGCACGGCACTGTCGCCGCCGGCATTGCGGGCCTGAGCTCGCAGCTGACGGCGATCGACAGCCAGATCGACGGCCAGCGCGGCCGGATCAAGCTGGCCGAGGACAGCGCGCAGCGCTACCGCAACCTGATGGAAAAGGGTTATCTGTCGCCCGAAGAATCCGACCAGAAGCGCGCCGAACTGCTGGAGCAGCGCAACCAGTTGCAGGCCTTGCTGCGCGACCGCATCGGCATCGCCATGGACCTCGCCAACCGGAAAGCCTCGCTGGCCGACCTGGCGTTGCGCCAGCAGAATCAGTTGGCGCAACTGGACCGGGACTTGGCGGGCGTTGCGGTGGACCTGACGCAAAGCGAGGCCAAGCGCCGTGTCGTCGTGACGGCGCCGCAGGCGGGCGTGCTGACCGCGATGACGGCCGAAGTGGGGCAGGCGGTGGATACCCGGCGTCCGCTGGCCACGATCGTGCCCGACGGCGCCAGGCTGCTGGCCGAACTGCTTGCGCCCAGCCGCGCGGTGGGCTTCGTGGCGCCGGGCGATGCCGTGCTGATCCGTCTGGAGGCCTATCCGTACCAGACGTTCGGCCAGCAGCGCGGCGTGGTCCAGACGGTAACGCGCAGCGCGCTGCCGGAATGGCAAATGACCGACGGCGCCGCGGGCCAGGGTGATAAGGAATCGATGTACCGGATCACCGTGTCGCTGGACACGCCGGCGCGCGGCCCTCAGGGGCAGGCGCTGGCGTTGCGGCCCGGCATGCGGCTGGACGCGGACCTGCTTCAGCAGACGCGCCGCTTGTACCAATGGGCGTTCGATCCCGCCTACCGACTGTCGGGGAAACTGTGACGATGCTTGAACGCCTGACGCTGGGCGTCAAACGGCGCGTGCCCCGGCTGCTGCAAACCGAAGCCGCCGAATGCGGGCTGGCCTGCGTGGGCATGGTCGCGGGTTTTCACGGCCATCACCAAAGCCTGGCCAGCCTGCGCGGCCGTTTTCCGGTGTCGCTCAAGGGCGCCACGCTTGCGACGCTGATCCATGTGGCCGGCCAGCTGGGGCTGGCGTCCCGGCCGGTCAAGGCCGGCCTGGGGGCGCTAGCCAAATTGAAGCTGCCCTGCATTCTGCATTGGGAATTCAACCACTTCGTGGTGCTGACCGACATCAACGCGCGCTGGGCCACGCTGATCGACCCTGCCTCGGGCATCCGCAAATGCGCCATCAGCGAACTTTCCGCCTCGTACACCGGCGTGGCGCTGGAGCTTTGGCCGACGCCGGATTTTCAGACGGCCAACGAGAACAAGCCGGTGCGCCTGCGGGAACTGACGGGGCGCGTCACGGGCCTGGGGGCGGCGTTTGCGCAAGTGATGCTGCTGGCGCTGGCGCTGGAAGTGCTGACGGTGGTGCAGCCCTTCTTCCTGCAATGGGTCGTGGACCACGTGCTGAACACGGGCGACCGCGACTTGCTGACCACGCTGGCGCTGGCCTTCGGCCTGTTGATGGTGATGCTGCAGCTGACGTCGGTGGCGCGCAGCTGGATGCTGATGTTCATGGGCACGACGCTGAACCTGCAATGGCGCAGCAATGTCTTCACGCACTTGCTGCGGCTGCCGGTCGGTTATTTCGAAAAGCGGCACCTGGGCGACATCGTGTCGCGCTTCGGCGCCATCGACACCATCCAGCGCACCGTCACCACCTCGTTCCTGGAGGCGTTGCTGGACGGCATCGTCATGGTGATCACGCTGGTGCTGATGTTCCTGTACAGCCCGCCGCTGGCGTGGATCGCGGTCGGCGCGATGACGCTGTACGGGCTGGCGCGCTGGTCGGGCTATGCGTCCTTGCGTTATGCCACCGAAGAACACATCATCCACGCCGCGAAAGAGCAATCGCATTTCCTGGAGACCGTGCGCGGCGTCAAGGCGATCAAGCTGTTCCAGCACCAGAACGACCGGCGCTCGCGCTGGCTGGCGCTGCTGGTCAATGAAATCAATGCGGACCTGCGTGTACAGAAATGGGCGCTGTTCTTCCGTACTTTCAACGGCCTGCTGTTCGGGCTGTCGTCGATCGCGATCCTGTGGCTGGGGGCGCGGCTGGTACTGGACGGCCAGTTCACCGTTGGCGCCTTGTTGGCTTTCATCGTCTACAAGACCCTGTTCGACAAGCGGGTGGCGGCGTTGCTGGACAAGTTCGTGGAAGTGAAAATGCTGCGGCTGCAAGGCGAGCGCCTGGCCGACATCGTCCGCGAGGCGCCGGAACCGATCGATGAGATGCCGCGCGCGGACGGCGCCCTGAAGCAATCGCCGGCCATCGAGGTGCGCAACCTGCGCTTTCGCTATGGCCCGCAAGAGCCCTACGTGCTGGACGACGTCAGCTTCCGCATCGAGCCGGGCGAGTCCGTTGCCATCACCGGCCCTTCCGGGGGCGGCAAGACGACGCTCATCAATATCTTGCTGGGCATCCTGACCCCCACCGAAGGCGAAGTGCTTGTGGATGGCGTGCCGGTGCGCGGGATGGGCGCAGCCGCCCTGCGCAGGATGGCGGGCACGGTGCTGCAGGACGATGTTCTATTCGCTGGATCCATCGGCGAGAACATCAGCTTCTTCGACCCGCAATACGATGCCGATCGGGCTTCGCAATGCGCGGCAACCGCCGCCATCCACGACGACATCTGCGCGATGCCCATGGGCTACAACACGCTGGTCGGCGATATGGGAACGGTGTTGTCAGGCGGGCAGAAGCAGCGCGTGCTGCTGGCGCGCGCCTTGTACAAGCAGCCGGCGATGCTGTTCCTGGACGAGGCGACCAGCCATCTGGACATCACGCGGGAACGGGTGGTCAACATGGCCATCGCCCGCCTGAACATGACGCGGGTGATCGTGGCGCATCGGCCGGACACCATCGCCGCGGCCGGTCGCGAGATTGCGCTCGTGGCCGGCAAGGTCGCCGCCGACAGCAGCGCGCTTAAGCCGGCTTCCCGAACACGCCGCCGCGCCGAGCCACAAGCGTCGCCTGTGTTCGATTAAGCACGCCCAGCGTGCCCAGGATGGCCGACACATGCGTTTTGACGGTCTTCTCCGTCATGTTCAGCCGCTCGGAGATTTCCTTGTTGCGCAGGCCGTCGCACATCAGCCGCAGCACTTCGCTCTGGCGCGGGGTCAGTGTGCGCAGCAGGGCGGCCTCGTCCCGCGCTCCGCCCGGCGTGCCGGTGGCGACCGCGCCGGTCGGGGCGTCGGACGCGTTGATCGCTTCCAGCGCCGCGGCCAGCTCCTGGCAACTGGCCGCCTTGTTCAGAAAGCCGCGCGCACCCGCTTCCATCGCGCGGCGCTCGTCTTCGGGGTCCTGCGAGGCAGACAGCACGAGCACGCGCAGTTGCGAACGCCGCTGGCGCAGGCGCTTGAGAAGTTCCGCGCCGGCCATGTCCGGCAGGTAGTAATCCATGATGACGTTGCCGATGCCGTTATGGCGGTCCAGCACGTCCAGCGCCTCTTGTCCGTTGGCGGCGGGATGCACCGTCAACGCCGGCATGGCGTGCGCCAACGCCATAACAAGGGCTTCGCGGAACATGGCGTGGTCGTCAACAAGCAGTACGGCCTTCATTCGGCGTCTCCGTTTTTGGGGGGGGCGGCGGATTCTTGCAACATGGCGGTGACGCGTTCGCGCAACGCCTGCACCTGTACGGGCTTGTGCAAGAGGGGGATGCCGCGGGCGGCGGCCTCGGCCAGCCGCGCCGGATCGGTGTCGCCGCTGACCAGCAGGGCGGGCAGGTCCGGATCGTTGTATTCCTCGCGCAGCCGTTCGATCACGTGAATGCCGGTTTCGTGTTCGCGCAGGCGATAGTCGCTGATGATCAAGGCGGGGCGTTCGGCCAGCGGCAACACGCGTTCGAACAGGGCATTGCCGCTGGTCGCTGCGATGACGCGGCACCCCCAGCTTTCGAACAGCATGCTCAGTCCGGCCAGGTTCTGCGCATCATCGTCAACCAGCAGCGCCAACTGGCCTTGTAGCCTGCCTTCCGGTGCCACCGGCCGCAGGATTGCCGCGTCGGCCTTGGCGGCAGGCGGAACGGCGTCAACGGCGCGGGACAACGGCACGGCCACGCTGAATACGGTGCCCCGGCCTTCATCGGAACGCAGTTCCAGCGTGTGGCCCAGCAGCCGCGCCGTGCGCCGGACGATGGCCAGGCCCAGCCCGAGGCCTTTGCTGCGGTCCCGTTCCGGGTTGTCCAACTGGTGGAATTCCCAGAAGATCCGCTCTTGCTCGGGCTTGGGGATGCCGGGCCCGTTGTCCCAGACTTCGATGCGCAACTGGCCGTCCGCGCGGCGGCAGCCGACCAGGACGCGGCCGCCGGCCGTATGCGTGATCGCGTTGCTGATCAGGTTGCGCAGAATGCGCTCCAGCAGCACCGGGTCCGAAAACACGCTGGCCGAGCAGGCGCGCACACGCAGCGACATGCCTTTTTCCCTGGCCTGCGGCGCGTATTCGGCGCGCAACTGGTCCAGCAGCGGATTCACCGGGAACCCCTGCCAGCGGGGATCGATGACGCCGGCATCCAGCCGCGACAGGTTAAGCAAGGCGTCAAAAAGCTGGCCCATGGCCGACATCGCGCTGGCGATGTTGTCCACCAGATAGTGGCCATGACGGGACAGGGGCTCGTTGGTCAAAAGGCCCAGGAACAGGTTCACGGCGTGGACCGGCTGGCGCAAGTCATGGCTGGCGGCGGCGAGGAACCGGGATTTCTCCAGGTCGCTGCGTTCGGCGGCGATCTTCTCCTGGCGCACCTGCTCCAGCAGCGCCAGGTTCTCGTATCCCAGCCGCAAGGCGTCCAGGTGGGTGCGGTTCATGCGGTGGATGAAGGCCAGGGTGGCGACCAGGTACGCCAGCCCGCCGAACACCAGCGCCAGATGGATGGCGGACGGCTGTGCGGCCAGCGCGATGAACATGGGCGCGAAGGCCGGGATCTCGAACGCGTACATCACCGGCAGTACCATGTAATTCGAATAGATGGCGCCTGTGCCCAGCCCAAAGAGGACGACGATGAAAAAGAGCTGGTATTCCAGTGGAACGAAGAAGGTCCAGTAGGCGAACGGCAGGCCCCAGAGGATGCCCGAGCACAGGTTGCCCGCCAGCATGCGCCGCAGCCAGCGCCGGGCGGCGGCCGGATCGGCGCGGCGGCGGTCATAGGCGAACATGGCGGCCCATCGCAGCGCGCCTACGGCAAGCGTCGCCCCGATCCACCACAGGATTTCATCCAGGGGCAGCACGCCGTGCAAGGCAAAGGCCGAAAAGCAGGCGCTGATCAGCGATCCCGCCAGCGCGAACGGAAAGCTGCGGCGCAAGGCTTCCACCTGCACCTGATGGATGCGGGCGGCGTGCGACGGGGCGTGCAATGCGGCGGGCGCGGAGGCGGAGGGAGTCGGGCCGATAGCGGGCTGCTCGGGTCGGGGAGGGCTCCGCGCGGGAGGGGCCTGGACCGGGAAGACCCGGTGCGGAACGTTGGCGGATTTTAGACCGATTGCGGCGTGGCGGGGCGTATTTGCAGCACGGCGGTCAAGACGGTCCGGCCGGGCGCCGAGCGGATATCCAGCGTCCCGTGCACGCGGGAGATGCGGTCGTGCATGCTGCGCATGCCGACGCTGACACCCGCCTGCCGCACGGCCTCCACGTCGAAGCCGGCGCCATCGTCTTCGATGCGCAGCCGCAGCTCGTCCGGTGCCGGCTGCACCAACTGCAGCTGCACGCGGCGGGCGCGGCTGTGCTTGACCACATTGGTCAGGGCCTCTTCCACCAGCCGGGTCAGCGCCAGGCATTGCAGGGGTGTCGGCGGCGTGGCCCATTGCGGCGGAAACTGCCAGCTGGAATCCAGGTCCAGTTCGTCGAACAGCTGCACGAAGCGGTGGCGAAGCGGGGCGGCCCATTCCGGCGGCGTCGCGGGCACCTTGACGCCGGCGCTGGAACCCGTGTCGATCGTCTGGCGCAGGTCGTCGCGCAGCAGCTTCAGCATGGACAGGAACTGCTGGCCCTGCAGGGGTTTTTCGGCCTGGTCGACCATGGCCATCATCCGCACCAGCGATCCGCCCAGCCCGTCATGCAGGTCGTGCGCGATCTGCAGCCGTTCCTGCAGCCGGGTATGGCTCATGGCCAGCGCGTGTTCGCGCGCCAGGGTGGTGGCAAGCTCGGTACGCGCCTGGGCGATGCCGTCGGCCAGTTCGTGGTTGAAGCGTTCGATGCGCCGCACGTTGCGGGCATGGCGCATTCCCAGGATGGCGGACAGGCAGATCGTGACGACGATGCTGGAGAACGAGGTATAGGTCGGCCCAGGACCGATCAGCTTCATCAGCCGCAGCAAGTCGTGGATGCTGACGGCGAAGATGATCAGCAGGCACGCCGCCAGCATGCCGTGTTCGGGCCGTCGCGTGCGCCATGCGTGCCAGCAGAATTGCAGGCAGTTGCTCAGGAAAATGCCGGCGCATCCCAACGTGCCCGTGGTCAGCGCGAGGGGCAGCGCGGTATCGGGCGTCATCGCCAGCATGGCCAGCATGGTGGCCGAAGCGATCCACAGCGCGCGTTCGGTGCGGGGCAGCGATTGTTCACCGAAGCGCCAGGTGAACAGGCAGAAGCAGGCCGTGTATAGCACCAGGGCCATGGCGTTGGCCCGGGAGGCCATCAGGGTGTCGGCGAACGGCCAGGGACTGGTCAGCAGGACGTTGGCGATGAACAGTACCCAGAACAGCGCCATCAGCGCGTACCAGCCGTAGGTGGTCTGTTCGCGGCGGACGATCCAGATGCAAAAGAACAAGGCGCCGAGCACACCCGAGATGATCAGGTTCAGCACGTACAGGGTGCGGTTGGTCCACCACACGTCTTCCTGTAGCGCCTGCATGGCCCGCGATTCGCCCAGATGGACCGGGCCCAGCCCCGGCGTCTGCTGCCATACGCCGACCACGCGCACCCACAGCGTGTTCACGCCGTCATGCAGCAAAGCTTCGGGCAGGCGCCAGTAGCGCGGCATGTTCCAGCTGCGCGACAGCGGTTCGGTCAGGTGCGGGTCGCGCCAGATCAATTCGTCGTTGATGAAGACCTCGCCGGCCATGACCACGGATTCAAGCGTCAGGCCGACCGGTCCGTCTTGCTGGCCGGGGCATTGGCGTTGCCAGTCGATGCGGTACCAGACCGTGCCGCTGTAGTCCGGCCATCGCTTGCTCCAGTCGTCGGGCAGCGTGACCGGCTGCCAGGGCGACGCGTCAGGCCGGCTGCCGTCGGCCGTGCCCTGGGCGGCCGCGACGGACAACACTTGGACCGCGCAGGCCGGGGATGCGGCCAGGGTCGGAAGGGCGCACAGCGCCAGCCAGCATGCCAGCAGCCATCTCAGTCCAGCAAACCGCGCGCGCGCGCGGCATGCACCGCCCGCGTGCGCGAGGAGACGGCCAGTTTGCGGTAGATGTGCTTGATGTGACATTCGACGGTGTAGCGCGACAGGAACAGCTGCTCGGCGATCTCGCGATTGGCAAGCCCTTCGGCCACCAGGCGAAGGATCTGGCTTTCGCGGGGGCTAAGTATCTCACCGCTTGCGTTGCCGGGGGGTTCCGTCTGCCGGGGGCGCAGTTCGTCGATGATGCGGCGGGCGACAAAGGGGTCGATCGGCGCGCCGCCGCGAAGCACGCTGCGCAGGGACAACGAGACCTCGATATCGTCGCGTTCCTTCAGCACGTAGCCCGTGGCGCCGGCCCGCAGCGCGGCCAGGATCGCATCTTCCGTGCACCAGGCGGAAATGACCAGGATGGCCAGGCCGGGGTCCGCGGCGTGCATTTCGGCGATCAGTTCGATGCCGCTGCCGTCCGGCAGGCCCAGATCCACCAGCGCCAGGGCGACCGGCTGCTCGGCCAGGCAGGCTCGCGCCTCGGCGAGCGACCCGGCGAAGACCAGGGCGTCGGGCTGATAGCCAAGCTGCAGCAGCAGGCCTTCCAGCCGGCGGCAGACCAGGGGTTCGTCTTCCACCAGCAGCACCGGGGCGGGCAGCGTCAGTTCAGGGGTTTGCAGAGCGGTGGACATAGGGCGACGGGGGGAAGGGGCGGGATCGCCGGATTCTAATTGTGAGACGGCGGTGGCGGGGACGGCTATCCCTGGAAGCAGGTAATCGGTGGGAGTTTAAGGGTTTTCCCTAAAGTCCCGGCCGCGCATGCCGTAAGCCCTTCGTGGCTGTCGGTTTTCGCCGGCGGGCCGCGGACCCGTGTCCTCCGATATGGGCAGTGGCTGAAATAGGGCAAGCATGAAAATTACCTCGTTGCGCAACCGGATCCTGTTGATTACCTGCTTTACCGTTGTCGGCGCACTGGTCCTTTCGGGGATCACGACTTACCAGATTGTCCGCAGCAACATGATGGCGACGATCTCCGGCAACCTGGACGCCATTGCGGCCGGCAATGGCCGCGCCATCGAACGCTGGTCCGAAGATAAGGCCCAGGCCGTCGTGGCCACCGCGGCCGTGGTGGAAAAAGGCGATCCGCGCGGGCTGACCAAACTGATGGGCGAGACCAACGGCTTCCCCATTTCCACGATCGGCTGGTCCGACAAGACCTTTTTCTCGACGACGCAGGTGGCGGCCGACTACGACCCTACGGCGCGCCCCTGGTACAAAAGCGCGGTGGCGGCCGGCAAGCTGACGGTCACCAAGCCCTACGGCGATTCGGGTACGGGCAAGCTCTACGTGGCGTTCACCACGCCGATGATCCGCGGCGGCCAGACGACGGGCGTGCTGAGCGGCGCGGTGGCGCTGGACGGCATCCAGGCCATCATCCGCGCGATCCGCCCCACGCCGTCCAGCCTGGCCTTCGTGGTGGCGACCGACGGACAGGTCATCGCGCACGTGAACGACAAGCTGGCGCTTAAGCCCTCTACCGATGTGGCGCCTGAACTGACGCCTGCCGCGCTGTCGGCCATGTTGCGCGATGGTGCCGAGCCCCTTGCGATCAATCTGGACGGGGTGCCGAAGCTGCTGAAGGCCCGCCGCATTCCGGGCACCGACTGGTCGCTCGTGATCGCGCTGGACAGCGCCGAGGCCACTGCCGGCCTGACGCAGGTGCTGAACGCCACGCTGATCTCGCTGGTGGTGCTGACCCTGGTGGCGGTCGCGATCGCCAGTGTCGCGACGTCGCGCGCGTTCAAGCGCCTGTCGGCGGTGCGCGACGCGATGGACACCATCGGTTCCGGCGACGGGGACATGACGCATCGCCTGGAAGTCGTGGGCCATGACGAAGTGGCGCAGATCTCCTCGTCGTTCAACGCGTTTGTCGACAAAATCAGCACCGTGATGCTGGACGTGCGCACGGGCGTGCATTCGATGTCGGCGGCGACCAGCGAAATCGACATGGGCAACCGCGACCTGTCGCAACGCACCGAGACCTCCGCAGGCTCCTTGCAGGAAACCTCGTCGGCGCTGACGCAATTGACCTCCAGCGTCCGCCAGACCGAAGAGGCCGCGCAGCACGCCACGCGCCTGGCCACCGAAGCCAGTTCGGCTGCCGAACGTGGCGGCCAGGTCGTCACGGACGCCGTGACGACGATGAGCGCGATTTCGCAATCGTCGCAGCGCATCACCGAAATCATCAGCGTGATCGACGGCATCGCTTTCCAGACCAACATCCTGGCGTTGAACGCGGCCGTGGAAGCGGCGCGCGCCGGCGAACAAGGCCGCGGCTTTGCCGTGGTGGCGGGTGAAGTCCGCACGTTGGCGCAGCGCAGCGCGGCGTCGGCGCAAGAGATCCGGACGCTGATCCAGGCGTCGGTCGAAAACGTCAAGAGCGGCACCGAACGCGTGCAGGCCGCGGGTTCCACCATGAGCGAGATCGTCGAAGGCATTTCTCGGGTGCAGCGCCTGGTGGCGGAGATCCACGGCGCGATGACCGAGCAAAGCGTCGGTATCAGCCAGATCGACCGCAGCGTGGCGGACATGGACCAGGCGACGCAGCAGAACGCGGCGCTGGTGGAAGAGTCGGCCGCGGCGTCGGCCATGCTCAGCGACCAGGCGCGGGTGCTGGCCGATACCGTGGCGCGCTTCAAGCTGCGCGACGATAGGCACAAGGCAGCCTCCCAACGGTTGGCGTTGCCTTCGGCGGCCTAGGGTCCGGTCCCGGTAGCGGGCATTTGGGCGCGTGGTTCGCCGGTGCGGATTCCCATGCGCCCAGGGTCTGCCGGACAAGAGTAGAATGCCCCTCCGTAAAATTAACTTACATTTTTAGGGGGCGTTTTGCAGATGATCCCGTTCAAGCTGGGGACGACGGCGGCCATGGCCGCCACCCTTCTTACCGGATGCCTTGGGCCGACTTCGACCCAGCCGATGGTATCCAATCCCGACGCCTATTCGACTGCATATTTCGCCCGCGAAAAGCTCCCGGAGGCTTCCCGCCGTCTGTTGCCCGCATTGAATGCGGAGCCTTTGGGCTTCAAGCGCCTGGTCGTCAAGGGGCGCACGATCGGGGCAGACGCCGAGGCCAGCAAGGCGCGGCCGATCACCTTCGAGCAAAGCTATCTCAACGAAGGCGACAGCGGTGCGGTGCGCATATTGGCCCGGACCGACTCCAACGGCATTCCGGTCGATTACTACTTCAGCAGTTCGTATCGCGGACTGGTGCCGGCCGCCTGGCAGCGCGCCCGGACCGGCGAATGGTTCAGCTACCCCATCCTGTATTCGCGCGGCGACCGGCCGTTCGCCAGCCTGGCCGATATCAGAGAAAAGACGGACTACCGATTCGACTACAAAGCCGCGACGCCAGAGCTGTTCGACCTGGGTGTCCCGAGATCATTGCGTTGCGCCTCCGGCGTGTTCTACGACGCCGCGACGTTCAGGCCGGGCATTCCCGGCCGGGCGATCGACCTGACGTGCAGGCACTTCGATGAGAAGGACGTGATGGTCGCCGAGACCGCGCACGTATTCCTGGCGGCATTTGGCCTGGCGTTGGACCTGTCGACCAAACGCGCGCAGGCCTCCGACCGCTACGAGTACGACAGCGTGGTCGTCGAATAGCCGCAGGCGGTTCTGGAAAGTCCCGCCGGGCGGCGGATATCCCGTTTTCTGATTCATGATTAGGAGTAATGATGGTGATGCGTTCGATTTCGGCCAAGCTGGCGGTGCCGATCATCTTGTCAGGGGTGCTGGCCGGTTGCGCGGGCCCGGTTCAGGTGAAACCGATGGTGGCGGATCCCGAAGGCTATTCGGCCACGAATTTCTCGTCGGCGCGAGTGGTTGTGCCGCCGGGGGTGCTGGCGTCGCCGGGCGCCGAGCGGCTGGGTTTCAAACGCTTGACCGTCTATGGCGAATCGCTCGTGGCCGGGGCCGAAAAGAAACCGGACGCGGTCAAGGTCACCTACGAGACGACTTACATCAATGACGGGAACAATGGCGCCGTGCGCATCATCGAGCAGACCTTCTCGAACGGCCTGCCCAGCGGAATGTCTTTCGAGTTGAACTACCACGGCGTGGCGAACATGGCCATCCAGGTCGCCGCGCTGCGCAATCAAACCGCGCACCCGATCATGTTCCTGCGCAGCGTGAAGGCTTGGGATTCCCTGGCCGATGTGCGCGAGAATTCGGTCTACTCGTTCGAGGGTTCCTCCAGTATCCGGGATCCGCTGGCGCAGTCGTTCCTTAGGAATCGGCATTGCGAGTCCCAGACCTTCTACGACGCCAATCGCTTTATCCAGGGGACGCCGGGCCGCGCGATCGATTTGCTTTGCACGGATTTCAATAGCAACGGCGTCAAGCAGACGGAGCTGAAGTTTGTCTGGTTGACGGCCTACAACTTGGCCATCTCCACGCGCGTGACGTCGGCGAGGGGCACCTTGGAAAACCAGGTCGAGCGCATTCGCGTGGATTAAGGATCGCGCGCAGTTGCCCACCGGCGCGGTTGGAAGCAGAATTCCTCATTCCCATGAACTGCACCGAGGATGGATGAATGATGGCCGATACTGCCGCCGCCGCGCCCGAAGACACGATGATCCCGACCGCGCGCGGCCGGATCCACGCCCGCTATTGGCAGGTGCCGGGGCAGGCGGGCGGCGCGCCGATCGTCCTGCTGCATGACTCGCTGGGATGCGTGGACCTGTGGCGGGACTTTCCCGCCAAACTGGCGCAGGCCACGGGTCGCGCCGTGATCGCCTACGACCGGCTGGGTTTCGGCCAGTCCGACCCGCACCCCGGCCGTCTTCTGCCGGACTTCGTGGCCGACGAAGCCCGGGACGCCTTCGCCGCGCTGGCGGACCACTTCAATCTGGCCCGCTTCCTCGTTTTCGGCCATAGCGTCGGCGGCGGGATGGCGGTGTCTGTCGCTGCGGCGTTCCCGCGGCGCTGCCTCGGCGTCATGACGGAATCGGCCCAGGAGTTCGTGGAAGACCGCACCCTGGAAGGCATTCGGGTGGCGGGCGAGCAATTCAAGGACCCGGCGCAGCTGGAACGCCTCAAGCGCTATCACGGCGACAAGGCGCAATGGGTGCTGGACGCCTGGGTCAAGACTTGGCAATCCGCCGAATTCGCCGGCTGGAACCTGGACGCGGTCTTGCCCCGCGTGACGGTGCCGCTCCTGGCCATCCATGGCGAAAACGACGAATACGGGTCCATGCGCCATCCCGAAAAGCTGGTGGCGCTGGCGGGCGGACCGTCGTCGATGCTGCCGATGCCCGGCTGCGGCCATGTGCCCCACCGCGAGCGTGAAGACGCCGTGCTGGACGCGGTGCGCGCGTTTCTGGATCAGCCTTAGGGAAAAGGACGGCGTGTCATTCATTAAGTTTTCGGGCCACCTGCCGTTACAACTCGAAGAGATATCGACAGAATCCGGGCAGGAACTGCCCACGCGTTTGGATGACATCGCCCATGACTACCATCAGCTCGTCGGGAAATGTGCAGAGCATCGCCGCGCTCAGTACCCCCATCACCAACTCGCGCATCGCGAACACCGCACTGCCCACTGAGGCGCCTGCCTCGGCCGTTGTGCAGTTGCGCCAAGGCCCGGCCGACATCCGGGCCTCGACGTATACGGAAACGGGTGCCGCTACCGATGGGATTTCGGCATTGATGAGCCGGAATGTCGGCACTCGCGGCATGGCCGGACCTTTCACCGATGTGGGAGCCGCGCTGCTGAACCGTTTCAGGACGGACGGCACAAGCCTTTCCCTGTGGGTGCCGGCCGCGCAGACGATCGGGGCGCCGGATGGCGTGGCGGACACGACGTCGCAAGCGGCGCTGCGCGCTGACAACACCGTTTCTTTGCGGATCGCCACCGCCAGTGGGGTCAAGGTCGATCTCACGTTGGAGCGCGGCGCCCAGGGCATGGCGGTGCAGATCGAAGTGGCCGACGGGGAACTGAACGAAGACGAGCGCAAGGCGATCGCGGGGTTGTCGGGCGCTTTCCAGGATGCCCTGGACGGCTTGGCGGAAGACCCGCCGCGCTGGTCGCTGGCTCGCTTGGCCAATGCAAGTTCGCCGCTGCTGTCATCGATGAGCTTGCGCGAGACCCGCCAGGTCGCGGGCGTGGTCGTGCAAACGATCGACTTCGAGGCGGACAGCACGCAGCGGTCGATGACCGTTTCGGGGCTGATGGGCGTTGTCAAGGTGGCCGTCGATCTGACGAAGCCGGTGACGCTTGGTTCGGCCGAACAACAGTCGGCGGCAATCGGCAAATACCTGCAGCAATTTGACCGTGCCCAGCGGCGGGGGGAAGGCGACGAAGGGCTGACCGCCACGTTCAAGGATATGTTCTCGGCCATGCACGGAAGCTATGGCGCGGCGCAGGTTCCAGCGGCCGCTTCGGATCGAACCGTCGTTCGCCTGCCGGCGTCCGATGCGCATCGCAGCCTGTTGTCCGGTTTGGCGGATTTCTCGGCGTCGATCGAACAAATGCGCGATGCCAAGAATCCGGCGCAACCGAAAGAGGTGGACGGATACTCGTTCCAGACCTCGCAAAGCAGCACGGTCTCGGGGCAAGCCCGGTGGGATCTTGCCGTGTCGCAAGAGCAGCAGAGCACGCTGACCGCCAGCTTCCACAGGGCGCTTACTCCCCAAATGACCTTGGCCCTGACCAAGGATAAAGAATCACAGAACTATCGGTATTACGAGATTCACGATACGACCCGAAGCACGACGAATCTGGCTTATGAAGAAGGCGTGCTGAAGTCGGCGTCGTTAAGCGAGTCGCGCAGCCAGTCTACGCAGGTCACGATGTACATCAAGGGCAAGCGGATGGATCAGACCCTCACGCCAATGTCGGATTCCAACAATCGGGATTTGTTGCCGCTGGTGCAGGCCGCGAAGCTGGAAGAGGACCCGGCCGATATGCTGACGCCGCGCGATCAGGCTGAAGAGATCCTGCGCCGCAAGTACCTGGACTTGGCGCGCTCAGTGGCCGGCTTGCGCTGATCCCCCGTCCCGCGTGGACGTCGACGCTGTCCGGCGCTGCGTACCGGGCGGCGTCCATTATCATGGCTCCATGAGCCAGCGGAAGACACCCCCCAAGACCCGCGCCGACGCCTGCATCCGCGTCCGCGGCGCGCGCGAACACAATCTGAAGAACGTGGATGTGGACATCCCGCGCGATGCGCTGGTGGTGTTTTCCGGCGTTTCGGGATCGGGAAAGTCGTCACTGGCCTTCGGCACGCTGTACGCCGAAGCGCAGCGGCGATACCTGGAATCCCTGTCGCCCTATGCGCGGCGCCTGATCGACCAGGTCGGCGTGCCCGATGTGGACGCCATCGATGGCCTGCCGCCGGCGGTCGCGCTGCAACAGCAGCGCGGCACGCCCAATGTGCGTTCCACGGTCGGCAGCGTCACCACCTTGTCCAGCATGCTGCGCATGCTGTATTCGCGAGCCGGCACCTATCCCGCGCGTCAGCCCATGCTGTATGCCGAAGATTTCTCGCCCAACACGCCGCAGGGCGCGTGCCCCAATTGCCACGGCCTGGGCTATGTCTACGACGTGACCGAGCAGTCCATGGTGCCCGACCCGTCGCTGACCATCCGCGAGCGCGCCATCGCGTCGTGGCCGCCTGCCTGGCACGGGCAGAACTTGCGCGACATCCTGGTCACTCTGGGCTACGACGTGGACAAGCCGTGGCGCGACCTTCCCAAGAAGGCCCGCGACTGGATCCTGTACACCGACGAGCAGCCGACGGCGCCGGTCTACGCGGGCTTCACGCCGGCCGAAACCCGCGCCGCGTTGCGCCGCAAGCAAGAACCCAGCTACATGGGCACCTACACGGGCGCACGGCGCTACGTGATGCATACGTTCGCCACCACGCAGAGCGCCATGATGAAAAAGCGCGTGGCGCGCTTCATGACCGGGGCGCCATGCCCCGTGTGCGACGGCCGGCGCCTCAAGCGCGAAGCGCTGTCGGTCACGTTCGCGGGGCTGGATATCGGCTCGCTGTCGCGGCTGCCGCTAGCCCGGATTGCACAGGTCCTGGCCCCTGCCGCCAGCGGCCATGCCGACGGGGCGGCGGCCGACGGTGCACGCCACGTCGCAGCCCAGCGCATCGCGCACGATTTGGTCGAGCGCATCGGGACCTTGCAGGCGCTGGGCCTGGGGTATCTGGCGATGGACCGTTCCACGCCCACCCTGTCGCCAGGCGAACTGCAGCGGCTGCGGCTGGCGACCCAGATCCGGTCGAACCTGTTTGGCGTCGTGTATGTGCTGGACGAACCGTCCGCCGGCCTGCACCCGGTGGACGGGCAGGCGCTGCACCGCGCGCTGGACCAGTTGAAGGCGGCCGGCAACACGCTGTTCGTCGTGGAGCACGATCTGGACACGCTGCGGCGTGCCGACTGGCTGGTGGATGTAGGGCCTGGCGCCGGCCAGCATGGCGGGCAGGTGCTGTACAGCGGCCCGCCCGAGGGTCTGCGAAAAGTCGGCGCGTCGCTGACCGCGCGGTACCTGTTCAACGGCGCGGCGGCACCCGTCCGGCCCGCCCGGGAACCCGCGGGATGGTTGTCGTTGCGGGGTATCCACCGCAACAACCTGCATGGGCTGGACGCCCGTTTCCCCTTGGGCGCGTTCACGGCGGTGACCGGGGTGTCGGGGTCGGGGAAATCCAGCCTGGTCAGCCAGGCACTGGTGGAATTGATCGGCGAGCATCTGGGCCACGAACCCGCCGTCGAAGACACCGAAGGCGATCTGCCGCAACCCGGCGGCCTGGCCCGCACGACGGGCCGCATCGACGGGGGCGCCGATGCCATCAAGCGGCTGGTGAACGTGGACCAGAAGCCCATCGGCCGCACGCCCCGCTCCAACCTGGCCACCTACACGGGCCTGTTCGACCACGTCCGCAAGCTGTTCGCCGGAACCCGGGCAGCCAAGGCGCGCCGGTACGGCGCCGGCCGCTTCTCGTTCAATGTCGCCCAAGGCCGGTGCGACACCTGCGAGGGCGAGGGCTTCGTCCATATCGAGCTGCTGTTCATGCCCAGCGTCTATGCGCCTTGCCCCGCCTGTCACGGCAGTCGCTATAACGCCAAGACGCTGGAAATCGAATGGAACGGCCGCAACATCGCGCAAGTCCTGGCGATGACGGTGGATGAGGCCCGGGCTTTCTTCCAGGACGAACCCGTGGTGCAACGCCCCTTGGCGCTGCTGCACGAGATCGGACTGGGCTACCTTCGCCTGGGGCAGCCGGCCACCGAACTGTCCGGCGGCGAAGCGCAGCGCATCAAGCTGGCCACCGAACTGCAGCGCAGCCAGCGCGGCAACACGCTCTACGTGCTGGACGAACCCACGACCGGCTTGCACGCGGCGGATGTGGATAAGCTGATGGCGCAACTGCATGGGCTGGTGGACGCCGGCAATACCGTCGTGGTCGTCGAACACGACCTGCGCGTCGTCGCGGGCAGCGATTGGATGATCGACGTCGGCCCTGGCGCGGGCGAAGAGGGCGGCCGTATCGTCGCCGAAGGCACGCCGCGTGCTGTCAGCCAGGCCGGCGCCGGGGCGACGGCCCCTTTCCTGAAGACACTGTTTCAAGCCTCCCGATGAGCCTAACCTACCGTTTTGCCCTCCCTGCAGACGCCGCCGCATGCATCGTGTTGCGCGGCCTCACTCGCGAGAACGCCGTGACCGAAGCCGAATTGGCCGGCGCCGGAATCACGCAAGCGACCTGGAGCGCCGGCATCGAATCAGGCCTGTATCCAGGCGCGGTCGCGGTCGACGGCGGCACGCTGGCCGGCTACTGCTTCGGGCACCGTGACACGGGAGAAATCGTCGTGCTTGCGCTGCTGCCGGAATACGAGGGCCAGGGCGTGGGCAAGACGGTCTTGCGCATGACGGCCGATCTCTTGCGCCAGCGCGGCTTCGCGCGCTTGTTTCTGGGCTGCGCCACCGATCCGGCCGTGCGGTCCTACGGGTTCTATCGCCATCTGGGATGGCGGTCGACAGGCTCGTTCGACGCGGCGGGCGACGAGGTGCTGGAGTATCTTTTTTGACATCCGGTACTTGAGCCGTCTCCCTGCGCGACCGTTGAGCAGGTGCGCTACAGCTCTTGCTCCAGTGTCTTCTGCATCCGTTCCATGCTTTCCTGGTTGACCTGGATCACGCCGGTGCCGGGCAGGTCGATATCGACGATGAAGGTCAGCACCAGCGCGATCAGGGCGGCGAACAGGCCGGTCGACGTCAGCCGCCTGCGCCCGTGCAGGCCGGTGCCGTAGGCGATGTAGGCCACGGCGCCCGCGCTGACGATGAACAGCAGATAGAACACCGGCTCGGGCACATGATTCTCCAGCGCCACGCGGCGCTTTTCGTTGACCTGCGCCATCTCGTTGATGGCCTGGATGAACATGATTGTCGATACGGCCGGCGGGTTGTCGGCGGTGTCGGCGGCCAAGGTGCGGATCTGGCGTTCGATGCGGCGCGACGTGGCGCTGGCCGCGTCGAAGCGGGGAATGTCGTTTTCCGCGTCGTGCAGTTCCAGGCCCGCTTTCGTGTATTCCAACAGCAGTCGCGGCACCTGCGCCCGCGCGGACGGGGCGATCAGTTGTGAGCGCCAGTACGCGTTGCCGATGGCGTTGGCCTCTTCCAGCACCAGGTTCTTGCGGGCTTCGAATCGCGTGACCGACATGGCGAAGGTGAAGCCCAGCAGCAAGGCCAACAGGCCGAGCAAGGCGGTTTGCAGCGCGGTGATGTGCGTCCGGTGCGACTCGTCGGCCGGTTTGCGCTGCCGGCGGCCCAGCCGGAAGCAGAGCTCGATGATGCCCAGGAAGACGATGACACCGATGAAGAACAGATAGGATTCGTCGAAATTCCTGAGCATGGCGCCCCTCCTCGCGGACACGCCAGCGTAGGCGGATTGCGGCAGGCAGGCAAGCTGCCGGATCCCCGGGGGCTTGTCAGCGAAACGCCAACATCTTGGAGTAAGGTGTCGATTCCCGACCAAGACCCCCCGCACGGAGCAGAACTTGAAAACCCGCAAACTCGGCCGTACCGACCTGGATGTCAGCCTGATTGGATTGGGCACCATGACCTGGGGCGAACAGAACACCGAGGCCGAAGCGCATCAGCAACTGGACTACGCGCTGTCGCGCGGCGTCAATCTGGTCGACGTGGCCGAGATGTATCCGGTGCCGCCCAAGCCCGAGACCCAAGGCCTGACCGAAACCTATATCGGCACCTGGCTGGCGCGCAGCAAGCGCCGCCAGGACATCGTGCTGGCCAGCAAGGTGGCGGGCCCCGTGCGCGACCCCAAGCGCCCCGGCCACATCCGCGATGGCAAGACCTTCCTGGACCGCAAGAACCTGACGGCGGCGCTGGACGCCAGCCTGAAGCGGCTGCAGACGGATTACCTGGACCTGTATCAGCTGCACTGGCCCGACCGCACCACCGCCACGTTCGGCCAACTGAACTATCCCTGGGTGGACGACGACCACACCGTGCCGATCGAGGAAACGCTGTCGGTCCTGCAGGACTTCGTCCGTGCCGGCAAGGTGCGCCACGTGGGCGTCTCCAACGAAACGCCGTGGGGCGTCGGCCAGTTCCTGCGCCACGCCGACAACCAGGCGCTGCCGCGCATCGTGTCGATCCAGAACGCGTACAGCCTCTTGAACCGCGTGTTCGAGATCGGCTTGTCCGAGTTCACCCATCATGAAGGCGTGGGCTTGCTGGCGTATTCGCCGCTGGCCATGGGCATGCTTTGCGGCAAGTACCTGGACGGCGCGCGTCCCGAGGGTGCGCGCTTGACCCGCTATACGCGTTTCACCCGCTACAGCAATCCGCAGGCCGAAGCCGCTACCGCCGAATACGTGGCGCTGGCGCGCGAGCACGGCTTGTCGCCCACGCACCTGGCTCTCGCCTGGGTGAACCAGCGTCCGTTCGTCACCAGCAACCTGATCGGCGCCACCACGCTTGAGCAGTTGAAAGAGAACATCGACAGCGTCGACGTGACCTTGTCGCCCGACGTGTTGAAGGCGGTGGACGCCATCCACGTGCGCCATCCGAATCCGGCGCCCTGATGCCGCAAGCGGCCCGCTGGCGCGTGACACGCGTATTGGCATCGCTGCTATCGGCGGCGCTTGCCGCCGCCGCGGCGGGCTGCGCTTCCACCAAGCCCTACACCGAATCGGTCTCTGCGCTGATGGTGTCTTCGGACAGCAAGACCTTCGCGGTCCTGGGGCCGAAGTACCACTACCTGTTCGAGATGCCGCCGGCGATGGCGCAGTCGTTGACGTCGGATTTCCGGACGCGGCTGACCGCCGTCGTCCTTCGGGATTTCCATGTGGGGGCCGGCGGGCATGCCTGGGGATATGTCCGGCTGCAGTTGACGGACGACGCCACCGACCGTGATCGGCAACAGGCGTACGCCATGCACTACCAGACCACGAAGGAAGGCCTGGTCTATTACACGTTCCACCTTGAAGGCAAACGCTACGTCGCGCAGCTTGGCACGCCCAGCCCGGCGCAGGCCGGGTTGGGCCGGCAGACCGTGCTGGACAAGCCTTATCTCATCACCGTGCAGGATTCCCAGGGCAGCGCGGAGGCCATGAAATTGCTGTCGCCCGTCACGTTCCTGGCAGGCACCGGCTTTGTGGTCGCCAATCCCGCAGTGGTGCTGTTTGCGTTGCCCGTGGCGGGATTGAAGCCCTAGGCGTTGATTTCCCACAGGCGATCAGGCGCGAAGTCGTCCTGTTCGCCTTTCTTGGCATAGCCCAACGGGTTGGCCACGATGCGGCAGCCGTCTTTCACGTAGTCGTGCGCGCAATGCAGATGGCCGTGCATCCACGTGTGCGCCAGCGGCAGCAGCGCGTCCAGCGCGTTGCAGAATCCGGCGGTGCCGGGCGTGACGCCATAGCGCGGATCGGCGCTGGCCAGCGTGGGCGCGAAGTGGGTGATGGCCAGGGTCGGGCCGTCGAACGGCACGCGCAGCGCCGCGTCCAGCCATTGCTGACAGGCCAGGCCCTGTTCGCGCATCTGCTCGGCCATGAAGGGCGCGCCGTGGCGGTGCATCGCGGCCTTTTCCAGATAGAAGTCGGCCGCGCGGAAGGCTTTGGCGCGCTTGGTCAGCGCGGCGCCGAGGGTGTCGCTGTCGGCGGCCAACGCGTCGAAGTCCGTCCATAGCGTGGTGCCCACCAGCCGCACGCCGTCGATGACGCAGGTTTCGCGCTCCAGCCACTGGATGTCCAGCGCGTGGCACAGTTCGCGCAGGCGGTCGTGCGTTTCATCGAAATCCAGGTTGTCGTATTCGTGGTTGCCGGGCACGAACACCACGGGCGTGGGCCAGCCGTTGCGCGGCGCGTAGCTGCCCAGGCCGAAGTCCGAGCCATTCAGTTTCGACCCCCGCTGGTACGAGCCGATGTCCCCGGCCAGCACCAGCAGGTCGGCGCCCGGCGTGGGCCGCGCCAGGAAGGTCGGGTCGGATTCTAGATGCAGGTCGGAGAGCAGTTGGATCTTCATGCCCGATATCTTATGCGACACTTTCCCATCGGAACCGCCCACTCACCCCGACAACCAGGAGGAACGCCCATGCGTATTGCGATTGCCACCGCCGCGCTGATCCTGGCGGCCAGCGCCCAGGCGCAACCGCTGAATTGCGCCAATGCCGCTACGCAGACCGACATGAACCTGTGCGCCGATCAGGCCTACAGGCAGTCGGACGCCGCGCTGAACAAGGCCTACAAGACCGTGATCGAGCGCCTGAAAGACGACCGGACCAAGACGACGCAATTGCAAGCCGCCCAGAAGGCCTGGCTATTCTTCCGCGACGCGGAATGCGCGTTCTCGGCCAGCGGCACGACAGGCGGCAGCGGCTACCCGATGGTGCTGAGCCGATGCCTGGACACATTGACGCAGGCGCGCACCAAGGAACTCGACGCTTACCTGAAGTGCGAGGAAGGCGACCTGAGCTGCCCCGTGCCGGGCAGGCAATGACGGTGCCAGGCGCCGCGGATCCCGCGGGCGGTGCGGACAACGCCGGGCTGGTGCTGGACGGGCAGGGCGTGCCGCGCTGCTTCTGGCAGCCGTCCATGCCCCACTATCACGACCACGAATGGGGCCGCCCGGTCGGGGACGATCGCCGGCTGTATGAAAAGATCTGCCTGGAAGGTTTCCAGGCGGGCATGGCGTGGATCACCATCCTGCGCAAGCGCGATGCCTTCCGCGAGGCGTTCGACGACTTCGACTTTGAGCGGGTGGCGCGCTATACGGACCACGACGTGGACAGGCTGATGGGCAACCCCGCCATCGTGCGCAATCGCGCCAAGATCCTGTCCACCATCAACAATGCGCGCCGGGCGCTGGCGCTGGCCGACGAAACGGGATCGCTGTCCGGCTGGTTGTGGCGCCACGAGCCGCCCGCCTCTGAGCGGCCGACGGCGGTGGACCTGGATTACTGGAACCGGAACCCGACTTCGGCGGCGTCGGCCGCCCTGTCGCGCGCCTTGAAAAAGCGTGGCTGGACTTTCGTAGGCCCCACCACGATGTACGCCTTCATGCAGGCTGTTGGCATGGTCAACGACCACATGAGCGGTTGCGCATGCCGGCCGGCGATCGAGGCCGCCCGGGCTGCTTTCAAGCGGCCGGGGTAGCGTGTGGGCATGCCGGATCGATGCTGCGGCGCAATGCCGACGTGACACGATTCCGTACATCAATTCGATTGCCGCAGGAGGAGGAATCCGCCAGTATTCGAGCGAAATAAAGCAATTGAACCCTTGCAGCGGCACTCTGGAGCAGAGATTGATCGTTTCGACACGCCGGTTCCATTCGCAATATTCGTCCTATTTTCCCAAGTGGTCGCGGCCCGCGCTATGGGCGCTGCTTTTAAGCCCGGCCTTGCTGCCGGGGTTGGCGGCGGCGGCCTGTAGTCCCACGACCTCGCCGGGCACCGGTCAAAGCGTGACCTGTACAGGGGCGACGGCCAGCGGGTCGGTCGAGGCCGCCGCAGGCAGCCAGAACGTGTCGATCACCGTCGCGCCGGGCGCCAGCTTCATCACCAATGCGACGCGCGCCTTTTCGGTGGAAGACGCCAGTACTATCGTCAACAACGGCACCATCACCGTCCAGGGCGGATCGGGATCGTCGCGTGGCGCGATGGTGGGCTTCGGCAACAACAACACGCTGATCAACAACGGTTCCATCGCGATGGCCGGTGCGCTGGTGCGCGGCATTTCAGTCCCCAACACCGGCAGTACCGGGACCCGGGTGACCAATGCCGGCAGCATCGTCACGTCAGGCACCAGCGGGCATGGCATCGCCGTCAACGGGCCCGGCAATCTGGTGACCAACACCGGTACTGTCGATGTCAGCGGCACGGATGCCAAAGGTGTTTTCCTGCAAGGCGGCAGCGGCTTGGCGAATGTGCTCATCAACAGCGGCTCGATCCGCGCCCGGGGTGCCAGCTCCAATGGCACGGCTGGGGCCGATGGCGTGTACGTCAATACGACCAACCCCAACGGGTTTTTCTCGCGCGTGGAGAACCTGCCCGGCGGATCGATCATCGCAGACCATTCCTACGCCTATCGCGGCCATAACGGCAACGACACGTTCATCAACGCGGGGTATGTCGAAGGCTACGGGGGAGCTTCCGGCAACACGGCGGTGTTCATGGGGCCACAGGGAACGGGCACGCTGATCCTTCGCACGGGGTCCGTGATCCGCGGCGTGGCGGACGGGGGCGGCGCCGCCAGCAACGCCTATCTGGAAGGGCAGGGCGTGGCCGACAACGCGTTCACCAACTTTCGCACATTGACGATGCGGGGCGAGCAGTGGCGGTGGACATCCGATTCCACATTCACCGACAGCATTTCGCTGCAAAGCGGCACGTTCTTCCTGACCGGGACACTGGGCAGCCCGGCCAACTCGCTGGCTGCCGGCGCGGTCCTGGCGGGCACCGGCACGTTCGCGGGCGCTTTGAACAATGCCGGTGAAATCCGACCAGGCCCGAACGACGGCACCGGCTTCGGCGCCTTGACCGTACGCGGCAATTACGTCGGCGCGGGCGGTTCGTTGACATTGAACACGCAACTGGGCGCCGACAATTCGCCGTCCGACCGCCTTGTCATCGACGGTGGGCAGGCCAGTGGCGCCACGCCCATCACGGTCGTCAATCGCGGCGGCGCCGGTGCGCTGACTGCGGCCGACGGCATTGCCGTGGTGCAGGCCGTGAACGGCGCCACCACCAATACGGGCGCCTTCTCTCTGGCCACGCCGCTGACGGCGGGTGCTTACGACTACCACCTGTACCGCGGCGGCGCCCTGGGTGGCGACCCGGATAGCTGGTTCTTGCGATCGCGCGGTTATGCCGTGGACGGGCAAGTGGTCGGCAGCTTGCCGGAAGCCGAGGCCATCGCCGCGGAAATCGCCGGGCAAACGGGAGGGGAGGCGCCTGCTATCGCATCCGTGAACTTCTATCGGCCGGAAGTGGCGCTTTACAGCGCCATTCCGATGGTGGCGCGGCAGGTCGGCTTGACGCAGTTGTCCACCTTTCACGACCGGCAAGGCGATCAGGATCTGTTGCGCCGCGACGGCGCCCGGTCCTCGGGTTGGGCGCGCGGTTTTGGCGGCAGTTTCAAGGAGGCGCTGGACGGCGATGCGCAACCGGCGTTCGACGGCGATCTGACCGGTCTGCAGATCGGTCAGGATCTGTACGCGAGGACCGGAGACACCAATACGCAGGACCGGCTGGGGTTATTCGCCGGCTACACGCATGCGCGCGGCGATGTGACGGGATCGGTGTCGGGCCGCAGCAATATCGGCGCCGGCAGGCTGACGGTAGACGGCTATAGCCTGGGCGGATACTGGACCCGCATCGGCGCATCTGGCTGGTATGTGGATTCAGTACTGATGAACACCTGGCTGGATATCGATACCGACTCCAAAGCGCAGCGCACCGCCAGCACCAATGGGTCGACATTCACGGCATCCGTCGAAACCGGCATGCCGTTCCCCGTATCGCAGAATTGGCGTCTGGAACCGCAGGCGCAGATCTTGTATCAGCGCACGCGGGTCGACGATTTCGAGGACGATGTCTCCCCGGTCAGCATCAGCAACGACAACGCGCTGACCGGTCGCATCGGCGTGCGCCTGCAGGGCGCGTATGAATCGGCGGGCACGCAATGGCGGCCTTATGCGCGGGCCAACTTGTGGCGCACATTCAGCGGCACGAATCGGGTCGTGCTGGGCAGTGACGGCGTGGATACGCCGCGCAGCAGCACAGCGCTGGAGTTTGCGTTGGGCGTCACGGCGCAGATGACGGACCGGATGGGCTTCTACGGCAAGGTTTCCTACACGACAAGCGTGGACAGTGGATATGTGCGCGGCACGGCGGGGCAATTGGGGGTGCGCTATGCCTGGTAGGGGGCGGCGGGGAAAAGCTTGATTTGGTTGCGACTCGCAAGTATATTGGTTGCGAACCGCAACTTGCCGAGGCCGCCATGGATCTCATCGATTTTCCCTCCCAGTCCCGCGAAGACACCATTCGGGACCTGCGGGAGTTTTCCCGCAAGCTGGTGCGCGAACTGGGCTTCATGCGCACGTCCTTGGCGGGCAGCGATCTTGCGCCGTCGGCCGTGCATGCCATCATCGAGATCGGCTTGCAGCCGGGGATCCAGGCCCGCGATCTGGCGGGCATCCTCAGGCTGGACAAGTCCAACACCAGCCGCCAGTTGGCCAAACTGGAATCCGCGGGCCTGGTCACGCGTGAAACCGACGCCGATGACGCGCGCGCTTCCCGCCTGGCGCTGACCGACGCGGGACGCGCCTTGCGCGCACGCATCGACCAGTTCGCCACCGATCAGGTGTCGCGCGCATTGCGCCAGCTGGCGCCGGACGACCAGCAATCGCTGGTCCGCTTCCTGTCCCTGTACGCCGCTGCGCTGTCGCGCGAAAATCCCAACGTGGCGCCGGGCGCGCCTACGGGTATCGCCGACCAGATCCTCGAAGGCTATGTGCCGGGCTGCATCGGCGACGTGGCCAGCCTGCATGCGCGCTACTACGCGCAGGCCTCGGGTTTCGGCGTGTACTTCGAACGCAAGGTGGCCAGCGAACTGGGCGCCTTCGCCGAGGGCCTGCCCGCGCAAGGCAAAGGCCTGTGGCTGTATGTGGACGGGGGCAGGGTGCTGGCGTCCATTGTGATCGACGGCGACCTGGCCAGCCGCCAGGCGCACCTGCGCTGGTTCATCGTCGACGAGTCGCTGCGCGGCATGGGCGTGGGCCGGGCGCTGCTTCTCCGGGCGCTGGCGTTCGCCGACGCGCATTATGACGAGACTTACCTGTGGACCTTCAAAGGGCTGGACGCGGCCCGCCACCTGTACGAGGCGGCGGGGTTTGTCCTGACCGAAGAATCAGAAGGCCGCCAATGGGGCAGCGTGGTCGTCGAGCAACGCTTCCTGCGCCGCCGCTGATCCGGACCGAACCCGGAATCAAGCCCGTCAGGAAGTTCGGGATCAAACCCGAAAATCCGCAGCCATGTCCTCATCCGTGCGCAACGGCAACTTGCCCGAGCGGCAGGCGTCGGTGAAGGCGCGGTAGTCCTTTTCGTTCTGGCGGGCGTATTCGCGGGCGTACTCGACCAGCGCGTCGGGAAAGGCGTCGCCGCGGCCCATGTACGCCGCCAGTTCAATGGCGCGGCCGCTGGCCTTCGCATGCGCGCGCGCCAGCGCCCAGCCGCAAATGCGCGCGTAGCCGGCCAACAGCCGCGCGTCGAAGCTCTCGACGTCGGCCGAAACCTTCATGTCGCGCAACTGCCGGAAGTAATAGTCCCGGCCGCGCGGGCCGCTGGCCCAACCCAGGAAGATGTCGCTGGCCGCCTGCAGCAGCCGTTGTCCGGTGACGACGCGATAGCCCTCGTGCGGTTCGGACTTGGCGCGCGAATAGCGGGCGACGACGGAGCGCCGGGCTTCCTTGACCTGCAGGAACAGCGGGTTGTCCCAACTGTCGGTCAGCAGCATGACGAGGCAGCGCGTGCCGACGCTGCCCACGCCCACGACTTTGAACACCACGTCCTGGGTGGTGAAGTGCTTGAGAAGTTCACGGCGGTCGGGGGCCAGGCTGTCCAGGTAGTGCCCATAGCACTTGGCCATCTTCTTCTTCCACGTTGCCGTGTCGGGCCAGGCGTTCGGGCCATCCAGCAACGAGTTGGGGCCATTGGGGTGGAACAGGGCAGGGGGCGCGTCGCGGATCTGCCACTGGCCGTCCTGCTTGAACGCCATTTTTCGCAGCACGCTGTCATGCGTGCGGCCGGCGGCCTTCTCCATGCTCTTGGAGATCAGCCGGCGCCCTTGCGGGGTCTGCGCATCTTCCAGCATGCGGTCGAACGTGATCCCTTCGTACCAGATGTCCAGCGCGCTGTTCTGCGCATATTCGGCCATGCGCCGCCGGTACTCGGTGGCCGCGGCCATCACGGCGTCGGCCACGTCGCCGCGGCTGAAGCCCAGGTGCTGCCCGGCGATGGCGAAGCTGGCGGTCAACCGCTTGAGGTCCCATTCCCATGGGCCGGTAGCCACTTCGTCGAAGTCGTTCAGGTCGAACACCAACTGCCGTTCAGGCGTGGCGAAACCGCCGAAGTTCAGCAGATGGGCGTCGCCGCAGACGGGGATGTCGATGCCGGTATCGGGCGTGCCGGCCAGATCGTGCGCTTGAAGAATGGCGCTGCCGCGAAAGAAAGTGAAGGGGGAAGCCGCCATGCGCCCGTAGCGCAAGGGGATCAGCGCCGTCACCCGGTCGGCGCTGCTGATGCGCAAGAGCTTGACCGGGTCCCGGTCGGTATTGCCGGCGATGCCGTGGGACGATCGCTTGGCCCGTGCCCGGGCCTTCACTCCGTGCTGCTTCCGCGCTTGAATGCTGTCCGTGCTGAGCATGTTCGCTCCTGGTAGACAAGGCTGGCTTCGACGGCTTACTGGGAAATCGGGAGTGTATGGGGGCGCCAGCCGATTGGCTATATGCGCTGCGGAAATACGCCGATACATCACCGGTGCCGGGCGTGCCCGCCTATTCACGGGGATGTCACGTCGCGTTCCTAGACTCCCGGGGGCATGCCGGCTGACAGCGGTATGAAGGCCTGCTCCCCTTATCCACTCCGAACTTCCCATGCCCTCCAAAAGCCTAGCAAGAATGCTTGCGGCCACGCTGCTCGCGGTCGTCGCCTTGTCCGCCTGTGGCGGCGATGACAACGGCGACCCCTCGACGGCCAATCCCGAGCCTCCCGTCACGGAGCAACCCAAGCCGCCGGCACCGTTGCTGCGTTGCGCGCCTTGATCCGAGCCACGCCGGCCCAACCCGTCTCGTCCCGACTCCAACGACTCCGAATCCCGAACATGACCTCTCGCCGCAACTTCCTGCAGACCACCACGGGCGCGGGCTTTGCCGCGGCCGCGTTGGCCGCGTTCCCGCCCAGCATCCGCCGCGCACTGGCCATTCCGGCCAACAATGCCACCGGCACCATCACCGATGTGGAACACGTCATCATCCTGATGCAGGAGAACCGCTCGTTCGACCACTACTTCGGCACGCTCAAAGGCGTGCGCGGCTTTGGCGACCGCTTCACGATCCCGTTGGCCAACGGGCGCAAAGTCTGGCAGCAGGAACGCGCCAACGGCGCCGTGCTGACGCCCTACCATCTGGACGGCAGCGCCAACAACGCGCAGCGCGCGGACGGCGCGCACCATACCTGGGTGGACAGCCAGGCCGCCTGGGACCACGGCCGCATGACGCGGTGGCCCGCCGAGAAGACCGATATTTCGATGGGCTATTTCAAAGAGCGCGAAATCCCGTTCCAGTTCGCGCTGGCCAACGCCTTTACGTTGTGCGACGCCTATCACTGTTCGATGCATACCGGCACCGACGCCAACCGGTCCTTCCACTTGACGGGCACCAATGGCGCCTCGGCAGGCGGCGCGTCGTTCGTCAACAACGAATGGGATTGGATCGACGGGCAAGCCGCCACCCAGAACCGGGGCTACACCTGGACGACCTACGCCGAACGGTTGGAAGCCGCCGGTGTCAGCTGGATCTCGTACCAGAACATGCCGGACGAATGGGGCGACAACATGCTGGGCGCGTTCCAGAATTTCCGCCGCGCGAACATCGCGTCGGGCTTTCCGGTGTCCAGCGGCGGCGAGCCGGGCGTGCCATACGCCAACACCGGCCAGGCGCTGCCCTACCATGCCTACGATGCCGCGACCGACAATGCGCGCAACCCGCTGTACAAGGGCATCGCCAACACCTTGCCGGGCACCGCGCCCGAGAACTATCTGGACGCCTTCAAGCGCGACATCCGCGAAGGCAAGCTGCCGCAGGTCAGCTGGATGAACGCGCCGTCGATCTATTGCGAGCATCCCGGCCCGTCCAGTCCGGTGCAAGGCGCCTGGTTCCTGCAGGAAGTGCTGGACGCCCTGACCGCCGTGCCCGAGGTCTGGAGCAAGACGGTGGTGCTGGTGAACTTCGACGAGAACGACGGCTACTTCGACCACGTGCCGTCCCCGTCGGCGCCGTCGCCCGATTCGGGCCTGCCCAAGGCGGGCAAGTCGACCCTGAGCGATATCGACATGGCGTTCGAGTATTTCTCGCATGCCGCGCCAGCGGGCAGCCGCAGCCAGCCCGCGCCGGACGGCCGGGTCTATGGCCCCGGCCCGCGCGTGCCTTTGTTCGTGATTTCACCCTGGAGCCGCGGAGGCTGGGTCAATTCGCAGGTGTTCGACCATACCTCGGTGCTGCGTTTCCTGGAGACCCGCTTCGGGGTCAAGGAACCCAATATCAGTCCGTACCGCCGCGCCGTCTGTGGCGACCTGACCAGCGCCTTCAACTTCCAGACGCCGAATACCGAAACGCTGCCGACCCTGGCCGGGCGCAGCACCCGTAGCGCCGCTGACCAGTTGCGCAGCGCGCAGGAGGCCCTGCCCGCCATGCCCTTGCCGACCGACATGCAGCTGCCCGTCCAGGCCAGCGGCACGCGCCCGTCGCGGGCGCTGCCCTACGAGCTGCATGTCAGCGCGCGTTGCAGCGCCGAAGGCATGGTCGAACTGCTGTTTTCGAACACGGGCAAGCAGGCGGCGGTCTTCCATGTCTATGACCGGTTGAACCTGTCCCGCGTCCCGCGCCGGTATGTCGTGGAAGCGGAGAAGTCGCTGTCGGATGCCTGGAACGCGTTCCGGGACAATCTGGGCCGCTACGACCTGTGGGTACTGGGCCCCAATGGCCTGCACCGCCACTTCAAGGGCGACACCAGCCGCATCGCCGATGCGGAGGTCGCGCCCGAGATCCGGGTCTGTTACGACATCGCCAATGGCGACGTCTACGCCGAACTGATGAACGCCGGCGCCAAGGCCGCCGACTTCACGGTGACCGCCATGGCGTATCGCCAGGACGGGCCGTGGCGCCAGACGGTGGCGGGCAAGGCGACGGCGTCGCTGCACTGGTCGTTGGAGGGCAGTGCGCAGTGGTATGACTTTGCCGTCACCTGCGCAAGCGATCCCGCTTACTACCGTCGCTTTGCGGGCCGCGTCGAGACCGGCAAGCACACGGTGAGCGATCCGGCGATGGGGTCGGGCGAGTAGGCAAAGGCCGCACCTGGGGCGCTATGGGCGATTGCTGTCAGGCGGTAGCCCATGGCCGGCGCCTCAGATCACGCTGATGCGCAACTCGGCCAGCAGCACGGCGGCCTGCGCTTTGGAAATGGTGGCGCCAGCCAGGCGCGCGGCAACCGTCAGGTCGATGCCGCTCAAGTCCACTTCACGCAGGTCGGCGCCCTCGAAGCGGACGTTCTTCAGATTCGCGTTGCGCAGGCTGCCGCCATGGAACACGGTGTCGCGGAAATCGCTGCCCGCCAGGTCGGCGTCCGAGAAGTCCAGCTGCATGATGTTGGACTTGCGGAACGACACGCCGCGCAGCAGCGCGCCCACCAGCAGGCATTCCTCCACGGTCCAGCCCAGGCAGGCGACGCCGTCGAAATCGGAACCAGTCAGTTTGCAGCCTTGGAACGTGGCGGCCGCCAACCGGGCCCGGCGCCAGTTGGCGTTGTTCAGGTCGCAATTCTGGAACACGGCATCGCTGGCATCGGCCGACGCGAAATTGGCTTGTCCGCCGCGGCAACGCACCCACGACGTGTCGGCCAGCGTGGCGCCCTGGAACGAGGCGCCTGCAATGGCGCAGGCCGTGAACTGCGCGCCGCGCAAGTCCAGGCGCGAAAAATCGGCATCCTGGAAATCGCAGTCCTGGAACGACAGCGGACGGCCCGCCGCGCCTTCGATCAAGGCCTCCATCGCCTTGCGGTCAATCTCTAGGTCGGTCACGGTTTCAATTGTGTCTTGCGTCATGCCTGAACTCTCGGTTTGATGCGCCGGGGCGGGGCCGGAATGCTCCACGCGCGCCGGGGCGGCCTCTAGGATACCCAATCCTGTTTGGCCCGTTTCCGCGACTTGTCGAATGCCTTCCATTTCGATACTGTCTTGTCTGCTAGTTCGCAGGTCGCAAGTTCTCTTCACCCTGTTCACGCAAGTCGAATCGAGTCGGAAGGAACAGCCTATGCTCGTGCAATGCGAGGTCCCGGTAAACCGTTCGCCAGCAGTTTCCCGGACAGCGGTCCTCAAGGCGCCACGCCATCGGCGCGCGTCCGCCGCCATGGCGGCAATGGCGGCTATCGCAGCCCTGGGGCTGGCGTTCAATGCCGTTGCCGCGGATTCCTCATCGTTCAAAGACCCGGAAGACGGCGCGTTCGACATCAGCGATTTCCTGCTGCATCGCAAAGGCGTCATGCCGGTGCCCGCCATCATCACGGAGCCGGCGGTGGGCTACGGCGGCGGGCTGATGCTGTTGTACTTCTCCGAATCGCTGGCCGATGCCGAGCGCAAAGCCCAGGAAGAACGCGGCACGTTGGCGCCGCCCAACGTCACGGGCGTCGGCGGCGCGCTGACCGAGAACGGCAGCCGCTTTGGCGGCCTGTTCCACTTCCATACCTGGGGCGGCGATCGATACCGCTACCTGGGCGCGCTTGCGCAGGGGCGAATGAACCTGGACTACTACGGCCTGTTGAACCGCGGCCGCAGCTATGAATTGAAGGGCACGTTCCTGGTGCAGCAACTGCTGGCCCGGGTGGGCGACTCGCGCTGGTATATCGGGCCGCGCTACACCTACTTCAATTCCGATACGCGCTTTACCGGCGAGGCCGCTTCCGAGCTCAATACGGCCGACCAGCAGCGGCGCATCGGCAAGCTGGGCCTGGTGGTGGACTACGACAACCGCGACAACATGTTCTACCCCACCAAGGGCAGCTACGCGGAGCTGGAAGCGCAGTTCGCGCGCGGCTGGCTGGGCAGTTCGCAGTCGTTCGAGACCTATCGCGCCCGCGGCTACACCTGGATCCCGCTGAATCCGAAATGGAACCTGGGCGTGCGCGCGGATGGCCAGACGACCAGCGGCGCGGTGCCGTTCTACGCCCAGCCCTCTATCGACCTGCGCGGCGTGTCCCGAGGCCGCTATCAGGACAAGACCGCATTGGCGACCGAACTGGAACTGCGCTGGAACGTCACGCCCCGCTGGTCGTTGCTTGGGTTCACGGGCCTGGGCAAGGCCTATGGCCGCTGGCACTCGTTCAATGAGGCCTCCACGGTCGTCAGCGTGGGCACGGGCTTCCGCTACCTGATCGCCAGGAAGATGGGGTTGTCGGTCGGGATAGACGTGGCGCACAGCAAGGACCAGAACGCGTTCTACATCCAGGTGGGCAGCGCCTGGCGTTGAAGCGGGGGGCGGGTGCATGCGTCCGCAAAAGCTATTGGAAGATTCCGATTTCGACGCAAAACGCCACGAGCTCCTGGTCAGTCCGGACGTTCAGCTTTCGCATGGCCGAGATTTTTTGTCCGCTGACGGTCTTCACGCTGCGCTGGAGCGTTTCGGCGACCTGCATCATGGATTCGCCCTGGACGAAATGGCGCAGCACTTCAAATTCCTTGGGCGACAGGCTGTTGATGCGTTCGCCGATGAATTTGGTGCGTGAATCCGTGGTGCCTTCGCCTTGAAAATCCGGCGGATAGTACGTGCGGCCGGCGCGCAGCGTCTGCAGGGCCGTCACGATTTCGCCCAGATGGTCGCGCTTGAGCACCACGGCGGATACGCCCGTGTCATACAGGGCCGAAATGATCATGGGGTTGGACACCATCGTCAGCACGACGACCTGCGCGCCGGAAAAGTGCCGTGTCAGGTACTTGACCAGACGGATGCCGTCGCCATAGGTCTCGTCGCCCGGCATCGAATAGTCGGTGATGACCACGTCAGGCAGGTCGCGGCGCAGATGCTCGATCAGCGCCGTCGGGCTGGCCAGTGTCGCGGCGATCTCGAAGCTGAGCTCTTTTTCGAGCAGGTCGCGCATGGCCATCAGCACCAGCGGATGGTCGTCGGCAAGAACTATTCTGATTCGTTCCATGCGAGGGGGCTGTGAAATGAACGGGTAGAGCATCGGAATCATTTTGCGCCACGGTTCACACTTGAACCAAGAATTTCCGAAGCGCCTGCACCAGGCTGCGGGCCTTCCGGGACACCTGCGCGCCCCAGCCCTGGCGGCAGAGCCTGGATTCGACGAATTCGAGGTCAGCCGATAGCGCGGTCATTTTTACCATGGACAGCGCGCCTCGCATGCGATGCAGGGTGTGCCGCGCCGCCTGCACGTCCCGCCTTGCGATCGATTGCTCCAATGCCGCCAGATCGCTGTTCATGGTTTCCAGGAACACCGGTCGAAGCCCGGCGGCGCATCGAAACGAATGTCCGTTCCCTTTCGTGGCACGGCAAGCAGATTGCATTGTCAGTTCGGAATGGTCTTGATGGATTGCAGGGTTTGGCGCAATGCGTCCAGCGCCAGGGGCTTGACCAGCAAACAGGTCATGCCGGCTTCCATGCCGCGCCGCTGCTCATCGGGAAAGGCGTTCGCGGTGATGCCGAGGATAGGGCCCGCATAACCGCGCTGGCGCAAACGCCGAGTGAACGTGTAGCCGTCCAGCCGGGGCATGTTCAGGTCGGTCAGCACGGCATCGAAGCGCATCAGGTCGGGCAGGTTCAGCGCTTCTTCGCCATTGCCCGCCAAGACGACGGCGCAGCCCAGGTGCTCCAGTTGTTCGCGCAGGATCAACTGGCTGATGGGGTTGTCTTCGGTGACGAGCACCCGCAGATTCAAGGTGTCGATCGGCGTCTTGGCGTCAGGCGTCAGGCTGCGGACAGAACCGCTTTGCGCCAGGAGGACGGCGTGGCGGATGCTGGCCAGGCTATAGGCGTTGGCGAACCAGGTGCTGGGGCTGTCTTCACCCTGCGCGGGCAGGCCTGGGGGGTGGATGATGACTTGGGGCTCGCGCCATTGGCCGCGCCGTGACGCGTGCGGCCACGCGTGCACCAGCACGCCGGGACACGGCGGCGTGGCGCCGCCTGCGGGATAGGGCAACGCCACCGCGCCCCAGCGGCGTAGCCACTCGCATAGGTTGTTGACGATTTCGGGCACCGCGCCCAGTACATACACCGCCGTGCCCTCCAGGCGGGGGGAGGCCGGTTCGGGTGCGTCCGGGGCATGCGGCAGACGGACTTCGAATGTGACGCTCGTGCCAAGGCCGGATTCGCTGACGGCATTGAGCTGGCCGTCCATCATCTCAGCAAGGCGGCGGCAGATGGACAGGCCCAATCCGGTTCCAGGCAACGCTGCCGGGCCGTCAGCCGCAATCTGATAGTAAGGGTCGAATAGTCGGCTCTGGTGTGCAGAAGCGATGCCGGGGCCGGTGTCCGCCACCTGGAAACTCAGGTCGGCGCCTTCGAGATCGCTGCCGTCAAGCTTCAGGCGCAACACGATCTGGCCGGATTCCGTGAACTTGATGGCGTTGCTGACAAGGTTGTCGAGGATTTGGCGGATTCGGGTGGCGTCGCCGATGACCGCCGCTGGGGAGTCGGGGTCGGCGACGGCATAGGCGCGCAAGCCCTTGGCATGCGCGCGCGCGGCAAAGCTGGCCACGACGTTGTTCATGAGTTCGACCGGAGAGAACGGGGCGCATTGCAGTGCCGTATGGCCCGCTTCGATGCGGGAGATGTCCAATGTGTCGTTGATGGTGCGAAGCAAGCTTGCCGACGACTGCTGAATGGTCTCGAGGTATTGCGCCTGCTGGCCGCTGACCGAGGTCAGCGAGAACAATTCGAGCGTGCCGAGAATGCCATAGAGTGGTGTCCGGATCTCGTGGCTCATCGTGGTGAGAAAGACGGTCTTGGCCTCGTTGGCGGCTTCCGCGTCGCGCTTGGCCTGCAGCAGCGATTGCTCCACGCGCTTTAACGGCGAGATATCGCTGATGCCGCAAAGCACCACGGCTTCGCCGCGATAGGTGGTGGGGGCGAACGTCAGGTAAGCGCTGCGGCCGTCGCCAAGCTTGTACTCGCGGGTGGTCTCGTTGCCGTCGCGGGACAGGATTTCGGCCCGCCAGCCCGGCGTGCCGCGGAACCAGCGCCGTGCCATGTCGTTGGACAGCACGAGGGCGCCGTCGGTGCGGCGCAGCAGGCAAAGGCCTACCGGCGCGACCTCGATCAGCTTCTGATTGAGCGATACGCTGTCGGCCAGGGCTTCGTATTGGCGCAACGCGGGCAGGACGAGCTGGCGGCGGATGTAGCGCACCTGCAGGACCACGGCGATGGTCAGCAGCAGGGACGCGAAGGCCGCCGTCTGCAAGGCGACGGCGTTGTCCTGCAGCACGCGCAGGAACGGCGTGTAATACACCAGCCGCCACCCGTCTTCCCCCACTGATTTGCTCAGCACCAGATAGTCGGGGATCCACCCTTGGCCCTGCAGGCCGAAGGCGTCCTCGCGCGTGGTGTGGGCCAGCGTGCGGTCGGCGGCCGTCCCGCCCGGGCTATGCAGCACGGGACGGCTGCGCTCGTCGAACAGCACGTAGTTGCCTGCGCCCGCCCGGGGCATGTTCACGGCGGATTCGACGCCCCGGACTTCCAGGCCGATCCAGCCCGCTTCGGGTTCGCCGGGGTCCAGCGGCGTGAACAGGAAGAGCCGCTTGGCCGTGTCTTGCGGCGGGTGCAGCCAGATGATCCGGGACTGCCCGTGGGTGGCCGGGCGGATATCGATATTGGTCAGGGTGCGCGTCAGCCATTCCTGGATATCCGTGGAGATCGGGGACAGGGTAAGCGGGTCGCGGGCGGATACGCGCAGCGCGCTGGCATCGCGGGGCGAACTGTAGACCACTTTGGTGCTGGCCAGCGCCACGCGTTGCAGGTCGCGGTGAGTCAGCACCAGCGCCCAGTCGTAGGCGCCCGGCGTCGATTGCAGCGGCAAGACCTCGATCTGCGGGGCCGCACCTGCGCGGGCAAGCGCTTCTTCCATGAATCGGGAGCCGTTGTTGCGCACGGCGGATGCCGAAACGGACCGGAGCAGCGCCTCGCGCTGGTCGAAGAACTGCTGCGCATCGTAGGCGGCCGCATTCATGTGGCGGCGGTAGGTGGACACGACGTCGTTGAAGGCCCAGTACAGGTAGAGCGTGGCGCCCGCGGCGATGCACGCGAGCAAAGCCACCGCAAGGAAATGCAGCAGCAAGGAAGCCGCGCGCGGCGCGGCCTGAGGTTCAAGGGCGAGAGCGCCGCGGTCTTCTACCAGCATTGCTCCCATGATAGAAACACCTGCTTACCAGAGGAATAAGAAGAATCTCAAAGTGAACGGGGGGGCGGTGACGTGACTTGACTCGCGTACGCAGGCGCGCTCCGGTTTGACATGGATCGTCTGGCCTGCCGCTTTAAGAACTTTCTTGTTCATTTGTTGAGCAGGCGTGGGCAGTATTGGCACGACCTGGAACTCCTGACTCGGATTCCTCCACGATGCCGCAACGCGGCCGGTTCACGTGCTGTGCAGCCGCCGTTGTGCCGCGGCCAGACGCTAATCGAGAACAGAATGACTTTGACCCATGAAGGATGACGCCCGATCCTGGCCGCTGCAGGACGCATCCGTTCTACTGCGCTTTCAGCCCGTCTTCACGGCGCAAGGCCAACTCCACGAATACGCGGTGCTGGGGCGCAGCCGGGCATCCCTGTGGAACGGGCTGAGGTCTTCCGGAGGAGGGGCCGGGCTACAGGCCGGCGTGGCGTTCTTCAAGCGGTTCAACGCCCCGATCGAACTGTCGTTCGAACACGCGCTGGACGTGAATGCCGCAGGATGCCTGGCGGAACGCCTGTGCGTCGAACTCGGCATCGGGCTGGTCAACGAAGCGATATGGGTCAACAAGCAGGCTTGCCACGACGGTATCGCGCCCCTGACGGTCGCGGCATCACGCATCACGTTCACGCTGCCGCTTAGCGGCAGGCTGTCCAAGCGCGCGGACGTCCTGACGCGCTATCCGGACTTCTTGCCTCGTCTGCGCGTGCGCCTGGTGCCCAGCCTCATCAATGGCGTCGCATCCGAATACGGGCTGTTGCGCGCCGAAGGGCTGCAAGTGCAAATACCCCTGGGCTTGTCCGAAGACCGTCCGCTGCAGGGAAGGTTCTTCACCCTGATGGAGCGCGCCTGGAGCGCCAACCTGCAAGTGGTCGCAAGCGGTGTGGACGATATCCGCGATTTCGCATGGATGCGCCTGCATAGCAATCTGCTGTTCCGCGGTGCCGCGATGTCCGCGCCGCTCAGCCCCGAATGCCTGGATACCTGGCTGCAAGCCGATAGCGGCGCGTGGCGGTCATTCCTTGCCTGTACGACGCGCTATGCCAGCTGACGTGGCGCCATGGCCGCCCGAATCGGGATTCGGGCGGCCATGGCGCTATTGCCCGTGGCGGTTCAGCTTGCCGTGTCGGACTGCATGCGGCCCAGGATGAAGCCGTCCACCGCGCTGGTGCGGCCGCGCCACAGCGTGGGCTGCCCGGCGACAGGCGACCCGTCGGCCGCGAAGAACAGCGCGTCGGCAAGGTGGATGTAGTTGGGCAGCGGGTCGGCGGGCTGCGGCACGCGGAATACGTCGCCCAATTCGGCCAACGACGTATGCACGCTGGCGCGGGTCTCCGCGTCGACCGTGCTGAGCGAATTCGTGAAGCTGGCGGCGAAGCGGTCGAAGTATTCCGCGCCCGACACGATCGAGCCCGACACCATCATGCCCCCCATCTGCAACGTTACGCCGATGCTTTCGATCTGGCTCCCGTTGTTCACCAGGTTGACCAGGAATTGCAGAAAGGCGTCGGCGCCGGGGGCGGCGGACTTGTCCTGGACGGAGAGGGAATCGATGCTCATTGTTCGGGTCTCGAAAAGGGCGGAAAGAGCCACAAGATACTCGAAGCGCGTGAAAAATACACCGATCTTAATAGCGCGAAAAGCGGCAGGATCGGGGGTCAGACCGCGCCATCCGCGCGGGTGGTCCGGCGTTAGCGTGCCGCGCTGCGGACGGCACCGCCTTCTGCGCGCTCGACACTGCGTGCGAGGCGCTGCGCTACGGCCTTCAGGCGGTCTTGCAGCGCGGCAGGCGCGAGCACATGAAAATCGACATCCAGCGTCATCAGCCAATACGCCAGGGAATCCAGCGAATCGGCGCCGCATTGCAGCAGGCAGCGCGCATCGTCCAGGGGCTGAAGCTGGCTGGCGGATTCGGCAAGCTTCTGCGCCATGACCCGCAGTGGCGCATACAGGATGATTTGCGCCTGGGTGGCATAGGGCGCCAAGTTGATCGACCGTGAGACGAACGCCCGCAAGTCTCCGCCTTCGGGCGGCGGGCGTGGCGTGAAATGGTTGCCGACGCGCGGCGCGCCCGCGATGCGGTCGATGCGGAATGTGCGCCAGTCGTCGCGAGCCGGATCCCATGCCACCAGATACCAGCGTTGTGCCGTGTGCGCCATGCCGTGCGGCTCGACATGCCGGCGGCTGGTACGTCCACGGATGTCGGTGTAGCCAAACTCGATCAGGAACTGGTCGCGGCAGGCGGCGGCCAGCGTGGCGAGCAAGCCCGCGTCGACAGTGGGGCCGCCACGGTCTATGGGAACAATGACCGATTTCAATGCTTCCACCCGGCGCCGCAGGCGCGTGGGCATGACCTGTTCAAGCTTCACCAGCGCACGTAGCGCGGACTCCTCGATGCCCCCTACCGACCCGGTGGCCGCCGTGCGCAACGTGATGGCCACCGCCAGGGCTTCGTCGTCGTCCAGCAGCAGCGGCGGCAACGCGTGGCCCGCGCGGAAGGCATAGCCGCCCGCCACGCCGCTACTGGCCTGGATGGGATAGCCCAGCTCGCGCAGCCGATCGATGTCGCGTCGCAGGGTGCGCGGGTGGATGGCCAACGTCTCGGCAAGGTCGGCGCCCGCCCAGTGGCGGCGGGTTTGCAGCAGCGAGAGCAGGCGGAGCAGGCGATTGCTGGCGGTAAGCATCGCCTACGATAACGCGAATCGAGGGCGGAATCTGTCCGCAATGGCTTTTACAGTGGCGCCTGCTGACCGTGGCATTCCGCCGCGGACGAAGCTTTCTGCAGATGAATAGGAGATTTGCCCATGTCCGTCGTCCTTTACTGGCATCCCAAGTCCAGCGCACTCCCCATTGCCTGCGCCTTGACCGAACTGGGCGTGCCCCACGAGCGCGTCGTGGTCGATCTTGAAGCGGGCGAGCAGCGCCGTCCGGAATTCCTGGCGCTAAACCCCAACGGCAAGGTGCCGACGCTGACGGTGGATGGCGCGCCGATGTTCGAGTCCCTGGCGATTCAGTTGTGGCTCGGCGAACGCTATGGCGTCGACGCCGGGCTTTGGCCGGCGCCGAACACGCCGGAGCGCTTGCTGGCGATGTCATGGTGCGCGTGGAGCTATGTGTCGTATGGCGCAGTGCTGGGGCGGGCGTATCACGCGGCCTACGGGGACGACACGCGTCGCGATGCGCGGCAGGCCGAGATCGCCCTGGAGGATATGGATGGGCTGCTGGCCGTGTTGGACGGCCATTTGTCCCAGCGTCCCTGGATTCTGGGTGCGACGTATTCGCTGGCTGACCTGGTCGTCGGATCGGTGGTCGGGTACAGCGCCTTCATGGGCGCCGTGCAGAATCACCCGCATGTGCAGGCATGGTGCGACCGGGTCAACGCCCGGCCGTCCATGCAGATCGCCGCCTAGGACGGCAAGCCGTCCTACCAGCCCCAGCAGGTTCCTGCCGCGGGCTTGCCGCAAGCGCGGTAGTTGACGGCGAACCACAGCTTGCCGGCATTGCGCGGCGTGCCATCGCTCTTGACGTCGTTGCGGGCCAGCTCGTCCAGCGTGTCTCGTGACCCTTTGACGGAGACGCCTGCGGCGACGTTCGCCGTCAAGGGGATGCCGCCCAGGCTCGCGGCCGTGCGATCGTCGAAAACGATGTCCGTAGCAGCCAGGGCACCCATCTTCAACGACGCGTCGCGCACGGCGGCGGCGTAGCTGTCGTTCGCGCCGCCGGGCGCCAGCGTCGCATTGAACGAGCTGGCCGCCAGGATCTGCGCGGGCGTGGCGGGCGCCTGCATCTTGTACTGGTCAAGCGCGGGCAACTGGCTTGCGGCGGCCTGGCGGCGCAGCCAGTCGCCCCACAGGAATTCCGCGAACTCCGGCAGGCTGCCGTTCTTGTAGGCGACGTCGCGGGTGTAATAGACCAGCGAGCGGTAGCGGTCTTCCTGCATGCCGCCGGCCTCGTCGGCGCTGGCCATGCCCAGGCGGCTGGGCAACTGGTCAACGGTGATGGGCTGGTTCTGACCGTCGCGCAACCAGGCGCGGCGCTCGTCGACCATGCGTTGCCAGAATGCGGCGGCGGTGGCCACGTCGCTGTAGTTGGCGTCGACCTTCACCCAGACCGGCAACTTGGGGCCGCCGTCGAAAATCGTGCGCAAGGACGAGAACGTGTGGTGGCCGTCGGTCAGGTACAGGTTGCCGTCCCAGCCGACCACGACGGTCTTCAGGTTTTCGGTATGCGTACCCGGCGCGTCCTTGCAGGCGAAGGTGGCCGGCTGGTCCAGGCGCGCGGCGCGGGCCGCGGCGATGTCCGCGAATTTCTGCGCGCGCTCGGTACCGCCCATGTCTTCGCAGTAGTCGTCGAATTTCTTGCCGACAGTGCGGTCCAGGTAGTCCAGCTGCAAGGCCGCGTCGGCCGCCCAGGTGGACCGGTTGAAGTCGCCCTGCCAGCGGCCCAGCTTGTAGAAGATCTGGTCGTAGCCGATGGCGGCCTGGGTGGGGCGCAGCTCTTCGATGCGAACCTGGATGACGTCGCCGGCCTTGGCCTTCAGATAGGCGGTGTTGCGCGCAGGCGTTTCGACTTCCGGCGCCGGATCGACGACTACGGGTGGGGGCGCGACGGCTGGCGTGTCATCGTCGTCATCGCCATTGCCATTGCAGGCGGCCAGGGCCAGCGGCAGCAGGGCCGCGGCCAGCAGGCGCAGGAGCGGGCGGTGGGGAAGG
>NZ_LZZS01000005.1 GCF_014170335.1 Achromobacter sp. UMC46 | reverse complement strand
GGGCCTATCCGGGATTTTGTGTGCGGGGCATATCATGAGGAATAAAGATCATGGATATGCCGATGAAGAAGAGACGCACAGCAGCCGCGCAGGCGGCGGCCCGTGGGCCGCTGCCTGAAGTGCCGGCCGAGTTACTGGACCATCTGGTCAAGGGACCGATGACGCCCAGCGAGGTTCAAGACCTGTTCCTGTCGTTCCAGAAAGCGGTAATCGAGCGGACGATGGCCGCGGAGATGAACCTGCATCTGGGATATCGGCCAGGCCAAGACAAGCCCGAAGGCCAGGCCAACGAGCGCAACGGCGCCAGCGGCAAGACGGTGCTGACCGAGCATGGCCCGGTGCGCGTGGAGCTTCCCCGCGACCGGGACGGCTCCTTCGCCCCGATCCTGATCCCCAAGCATGAGCGGCGCTTCACCGGTTTCGATGACCGGATCATCTCCATGTACGCCCGGGGCATGAGCGTGCGCGAGATCCAGGCGTTCTTGGCCGAGAGCTATGGCACCGAGGTATCGCCGGACTTCATCAGCTCGGTCACCGACGAGGTCATGGCCGAGACGATTGCCTGGCAGAACCGGCCGCTGGAAGCGATGTACCCGGTGGTGTTCTTCGACGCGCTGCGGGTCAAGATCCGCGACGACGGCGGGGTCAGCAACAAGGCGGTGTACCTGGCGCTGGGCGTGCAGGCCGATGGCCAGCGCGACGTGCTGGGCCTGTGGGTCGAGCAGACCGAGGGGGCCAAGTTCTGGCTCAAGGTCTTCAATGAACTCAAGACCCGGGGGTGCCAGGACATCCTGATCGCCGTGGTCGACGGCCTGAAGGGCCTGGCTGACGCCATCGGCACGGCCTTCCCGCGCACGACGGTACAGACCTGCATCGTGCACCTGATCCGCAACAGCCTGGATTACGCGGGATGGAAGGATCGCAAGGCCGTCGCTGCCGCGCTACGCCCGATCTACGCGGCCGCCAGCGCACAAGCGGCCGAGCAGGCGCTGCAGGGGTTCGCCGATGGGCCCTGGGGGACCAAGTACCCAACAATCGTTGCGGCCTGGCAGCGGGCCTGGGAGAACGTCACGCCCTTCTTCGTCTTCCCGCCGGACATCAGGCGCGTGATCTATACGACCAACGCCATCGAGAGCTTGAACATGCAATTGCGCAAGATCATCAAGACGCGCGGTCACTTCCCCACTGATGAGGCCGCCATCAAGCTCCTATGGCTGGCGCTACGCAACGTGCTGGCCAAGTCCGTGAGGGCGACCTTCGACTGGAAAGTCGCCATGAACCAGTTTGCTATCCTGTTCGGCGAACGGTTTACTGCGGCGCGGGGATAACAACTTTTAAAACGCCTCGCCCACAAAAATACGGACAGGCTCGCGAATGCTGCTCCAACCACGCATTGGTCATCAATCTACGAAGCTACGAAGCACGATCAGCATCGTCGCGACGCAAGACACCGCGTAAGCTCCCCAAGGCCGCCCGCGCGGCCGGCCGGGAGCGGGCCCCGCAAGACCCTCCACCACTCCCCACTGTGGAGCAGAACCCTAAGAAAACCGCCTGCCCCAGCGACCGGGAAATTGCTCTCAACGCAGCCCGTCGGGTCGGTGGCCGGTGGGGTGCGGGGCGTCGATAAGCCCGAGGGAATCCGTAGGGAGCCGGAGGCGTACGAGGATGACGGCGGGGGAATCCGGAGCGAAGGCTCCGGACCGCAATCGTTGACCCGCGCCCCACCGGCCACCGACCCAACGGGCGTCTTAAGAACCAACCCCACGCGCAACATGAACCACCGTCAAGGCAACCGATACTTCTCTTCCCGATAAACCCAGGATGCCCACAAAGCATGCGCCAACGCCTCATCCCTCAACACCGGATCCACAGGCTCCATCGCTGCGTAGGTTTCGTCGCGGCCGACGGGGGCTGCCTCGTAGCGGAATTCGCGCGGCGGTTTAGCCGGTTCCAGAACCAGCAGTTTGTCGCCCTGCAAGTAGCCGAAGTTGTCCGCGTACTGCATGATCGCGCGGTTCGGATCGCGTTGCGTCAGATCGGCGCCCAGCATCGGATTCACGTTATCCAACCCGATCAGCGACAGCAACGTCGGCGCCATATCGATCTGGCTGACCAGGCGTTCGTCCTGGCGCGGCGCGACGCCTGCGCCCAGGAACAGCGCCGGGATCTGGAAGTGGCGCACTGGCACGGGAATCGATCCGTATACGCGTGAATCGTGGTCCGCGATGACCAGGAACACCGTGTTCTCCCAGTATGGCGCTTTCTTGGCCTTCTCGAAGAACTGGCCCAGCGCCCAATCCGCGTAGCGCACCGTGTTGTCTACCGTGGCCGGGTCGCCGACCGGTTGGATGCGGCCTTCCGGGTACTCCCACGGCGAATGGTTCGAGACCGAAAACGCCAGCGTGAAGACCGGCTTGTCGCCATCGGCGCGCAGCAGGCGGTCGACCTGGTTGAACATGTCTTCGTCCGACGCGCCCCATGACCCTTCGAACACCGGATTCACGAACTTCGGGCGGTCCACGACTTCGTCGAAGCCGTTGCCCAGGAAGAAGGCGCGCATATTGTCGAAGTGCGATTCGCCGCCATAGACGAAGCGCGAGCGGTAGCCGTGCTTGCCCAGCACTTGGGCCAAAGTGAAGAAGCCGGTCTGCGAGCGCGGCAGTTTGACCACCGCGTCGGCCACGCTGGGGAGGAAACCCGCCGTCACCGCTTCGATGCCGCGCACCGATCGCGTGCCGGTAGCGTAGGCGCGGTGGAACATCCAGCCTTCTTTCGACAGGCGGTCGATGTTGGGGGTCAGGTCGCGGCCGCCCAGGCTGCCCACGTACTGCGCGCCCAGGCTTTCCTGCAGGATGATCACCACGTTCAGCGGCTTGTCGCGGCGCACCGTGGCCTTCTGCTCGTGCAGGCTGGGATAGCGCGGGTCCAGCGGCGCGCCCGTCAGGCCGGCCTTCTCGCGCACGATGGCGTTCATCTGGTCCACCGGCATGTTCGGATACATTGCCGCGGACGAGCGCTCGTCGCGCATCCGGTAGGCGGCGTCGAACACGCTGTACAGCGAATTCAACGCCAGTGCGTTGACCATGGCGTCGGAACTGAAGGCCACCTTGGCCGGGTTGATCGGCCGGTGTTCCAGCGTGCCGCGCGCGCCCAGCACCACCAGCGCCAGGATCACGAAGGACGCAATCGGGCGCTTCCACCATGCCATGAAAGAATCGCGCGAACGCACCGGGAACAGCTTGACCGCGAGCCAGGCAGCCAGCACCAGCACCACGAAAGCGGCCAGCAGCACGCCCTTGTAGCCCTGCCAGAGCATCGAGCCCACTTCTTTCGGATTCAGCAGATAGATGAAGTACAGGCGGTTGGGCCGCGTGTCGTATTCGGCGATGAACTGCGGCGTGGAGACTTCCAGCAGCACATACAACATCCACCACACGCGGAACCACCACGCGGTGATGCGTGCAGCCAGTGGCCGGTGCCCGAACCACGGCGAGAATACGGCGGGCAGCGCGATCACCATCGACAACAGGCAGACGTCGATGCGTAGTCCGCCGAACAGCACGGGCCAGAGCCCGCCCGCGGCCTGCACGCGGTCCCACATCCAGAACGACAGGCCCAGGCGGGACAGCGTCAGCATCACCAGGACGGCAACGATGAACCGTAGTGTCAGGCGACGCATGCGGCGGCCCTCCCGGTGCGGCGCGAAAGCGCCGGTTCAGATGAAAGGATCCTGCTGGTTGTGCCGAGCAAAGCCATGCCGCCTCGTAGTCCGGAAATGAAAACGGGCCAAGGTTAACGCGGTTTGGCAGGCGTTGGCAGTGACGACGCACACATCAAACGTTGTACGACATCATATTTCAAATGCCGAAGCACGCCTGCGCGCGCCCCGCCGCCTATTGCGCGCGGCGCAACCGTTCGCGGCTGTTGCTCAAATGCGTGCGCATGGCGGCGCGGGCGCTCTCGGCGTCCTGGCGCATGATCGCGTTGTAGATGTCTTCGTGTTCCAGGTTCACGCGCGCCAGATACGCTGCGCGATCTTCTTGCGCGAACTTGGCCGAATTGATGCGGGTGCGCGGAATGATGGCCGAACCCAGATGCGACATCAGGTCCGCGAAGTAGCGGTTGTCGGTGGATTGCGCCACCAGCAGGTGGAACTGGAAATCGGGGGTGATCGTGTCGCCGCCGTTTTCCAACGCGCTGCGGAACAGGTCCAACGCGCGGCGCATCTCTTGCAGCTGCACCTCGCTGCGACGGACGGCGGCAAGGCCGGCGGCCTCGCTTTCCAGGCAGATGCGCAATTCCAGCAGCACCAGCACGTCACGCACCGTGGCGATATCGGCGGGATCCACGCGGAAATCGCCGCTGCCGCTGGGCTCCAGCGCATAGGTGCCGACGCCGTGATGCGTTTCAACGAGCCCGGACGCTTGCAGGCGCGACAGCGCCTCGCGCACGACGGTGCGGCTGACGCCGAACTGACGCATGATTTCGGATTCGGTGGGCAGCTTGTCGCCCGGGCGGATGTCACCACCCCGGATACGTTCGGATATGTTCTCGACCAGGCCTTGGGCCAGGTTCCGGGGACGACGCTGCGGCAAGACGGGGGTATCGACAGGAGCGTTCATCAGGGATTATCCGAAGGCGGTTGCGCAAAGCTTGACGCTGAAATTTGGCGCTCATTATACTTTGCTCAAGTTGTACGATAACGTACCTGATAAGTCTACTCCCCCGCGCCCTCCACCGAGCATTGCGCCATGAGCCGAACTGTCAACAACATGCCTGCCTCGTTTCGCTGTCATCGTTTGTTATTGACCGGCGCCGCCGGCAACCTGGGCCAGGTATTGCGTCCCCGGTTGAAGGCCCACGCGGAGGTGCTGCGCGTGTCCGACCTTGCCGCGCCCGGCCCTGCCGGCCCCGGAGAAGAATCCGTCCCCTGCGATCTGGCCGATGCCGCCGCGGTATCCCGGCTGGTGCAGGGGGCAGACGCCATCGTCCACCTGGGCGGCGTCTCGGTGGAACGGCCCTTCGAAGAGATCCTGCCGGCCAACATCCAGGGCATCTACAACCTGTTCGAGGCCGCCCGCATCCATGGCGTGCAGCGCGTGGTGTTCGCCAGTTCGAACCACGTCATCGGCTTCTACGAGCAAGGCAAGCAACTGGACCCGAACGTGCCGCTCCGCCCGGACGGCTACTACGGCTTGAGCAAGGCTTACGGCGAGCACCTGTCGCGCTTCTATTTCGACCGCTACGGCATCGAAACCGTGTGCTTGCGAATCGGCTCCTCGTTTCCCGAACCCAGGGACCGCCGCATGATGGTCACGTGGCTCAGCTACGACGACCTGACCGATCTGGTCACGCGTTCGCTGTTCACCCCGGACGTCGGCCACCTGATCGTGTACGGCGCATCGGCCAACCGCGACAGCTGGTGGAACGACGACGCCGCCAAGGTATTGGGGTTCGTCCCCAAGGACTCGTCCGAACGTTTCCGCGCGCAGGTCGACGGGCAGCCCCCGCTGCCGGCCGACGACCCCGCCGCCCGCTATCAGGGCGGCGCATTCGTCAAGGCGGGCCCCTTCCCCTTCCCCGCCGACTCGACGGCCGAGTAATCCCGCCATGCCCACCACCCTGCCCGCAGCCGCCGAACGAATCGGGACCATGCTGTGCGGCGTAGGAGAAAGCCCGGTCTGGCGCGCCGCCGACCAGGCGTTCACCTGGACCGACATCCCCGGCAAGACGTTGTGGCGCTGGGCGCCGGCAAGCGGCGGCATCGCGCAATGGGCGCTGCCTCAGATGGCCGGCTGCATCGCCATGCGCGGCCCCGGCTGGCTGCTGGCGATGGAAGACGGCCTGTATGCCTGCAGCGCCCTGCACGACGGCAAGCCCTGTGTACCGCGTGCGCTGGCCCCCGTCGCGCACGCGGCGCCCGGCATGCGCTTCAATGACGGCCGTTGCGATCGGCAGGGCCGCTTCCTGGCGGGCACGATGGTCATGGACATGGGGCTGGCGCAGCCCGCCGGCAAACTCTACCGCTACGACGGCCGGGGTCTTGCCGTGCTGCTGGACGACCTGATCGTGCCCAACGGCATGGCGTTCAGCCCGGACGGCAGGACAATGTACCTGTCGGACTCGCACCCCTCGCGCGCCATGGTCTGGGCGTTCGACTACGACACCGACACGGGCACGCCGCGCAACCGCCGCCCGTTCATCGCCGCCTTGCCCGCCGGCCGCCCGGATGGCGCGGCCGTGGACACCGACGGCGGCTACTGGATCTGCGGCAACGAGGCCGGCCGCGTCTACCGCTATACGCCCGACGGCCGGCTGGACCGGACCCTTGCCGTCCCCGTCGCCCGGGTCGCGATGTGCGCGTTCGGCGGCGCCGGCATGGACACGCTGTTCGTCACGTCGATCCGCCCGCCATCGGCTGCCCCCGGCACGCTCGACGGCGCCGTATTCGCCCTGCGCCCCGGCGCGCAGGGGCTGGAGGACGCCGCAAGCGCCGGCTAGCACCCGATCGGGGCGCAGTCGCATGCCCCAAAGCGAAGTAAGCACGCCCGTCCATATCAAAGAGCTTCGAGGCCGTTCCGGCCATTGACGAAACGCCGTACTCCAACCGGAGGTAGACATGCTGCGCCCCACCCTGACCCGCGCCATTTTGGCGGCGGCTGCCTTGCTGACGCTGATTCCCGCCACCCACGCCGCCGAACTGCGTTCCGCCGACATCCATCCCGACGACTATCCCACCGTGCTGGCGGTGCGCCACTTCGGCGAACTGGTCAAGCAACGCACCAACGGCCGCATCACCGTCAAGGTATACGCGGGCGGCGCGCTGGGCAATGAAGACGATTCGATCGAACAGGTGAAGCTGGGCGCCCTGGCCATGGCCCGCGTCTCAAGCGCCGCCATGCACAACATCTGCCAGACGACCCGCGTGCCGTCGCTGCCCTTCCTGTTCCGTTCCAAAGAGCACTTGCACAAAGTGCTGGACAGCGATATCGGCGACCAGATCCTGCGCTCCTGCGAGGGCGCGGGCTTTGTCGGCCTGGCCTGGTACGACAGCGGCGCGCGCTCGATGTACACGCGCAACAAGCCGATCAAGACGCTGGCCGACGCGAAGGGCCAGAAGATCCGGGTGCAGCAATCCGACCTGTCGGTCGCCATGGTCGAGGCGATGGGCGGCAACGCCACGCCGATGCCGATGGGCGAGGTCTACACGTCCCTGAAGACGGGGCTGGTGGATGCGGCCGAAAACAATTTCCCCAGCTACGAAAGCGCGCACCACTACGAAGTCGCGAAGTACTACGCGATGACCGAACACACGATGACGCCCGAGATTCTGATCTTCTCCAAGCGCCAGTGGGACAAGCTGCCGCCCGACGACCAGAAGATCCTGCGCGAGGCGGCGCGCGAATCCGTGCCCTACATGCGCAAGCTGTGGGACGAGCGCGAACAGAAGTCCCGGTCCGTCGTCGAGCGCGCTGGTTCTCAGATCGTGGAAGTGGACAAGGCCTCGTTCCAGAACGCGATGAAGCCCGTGTACGAACGCTTCGTCACCACGCCCGAAATGAAAGACCTGGTCGCGAAGATCCAGGCCGTCCAGTGAGGGCACCATGTTGGCCACACCCACGAATGAAACCGAGATCGGCGCGGGGGGCCGGGCGCAAGCCCTTGCCGCCCCGCTGGATGCCTACACCCGAGGCTGCGCGGCGCTGGCGCGGCTCTGCATGTGGACGAGCGTGTTCGGGCTGGTCTGCCTGATCGTCGCCGTCACCTTGCAGATCGTCGGCCGCCACGTGCTCAACAGCACGCCGACCTGGGCGGAAAGCCTCGCGCTCCTGCTGGTGCTGTACGTGACCATGCTGGGCGCGGCCGTCGGCGTGCGCGACGCGGGCCACATCGGCTTCGAATCGCTGCTGGACGCGCTGCCCAAGGCCGGCCAGCGCCGGCTGCAGATCTTCATCCATCTGCTGGTGCTGCTGTTCGGCGTGCTGATGGCCTGGAACTGCGGCGTGCTGGCCGAATCCGTCGCGGCCTACAAGATCCCCAACCTGGGGATCTCGAACGCCTGGAAATACATCCCCGCAACACTGTCGGGCACCTTGATCGCGCTCTTCTCCATCGAGCACATCATCGCGATCCTGCGCAACCATAAGGTGGTACCGGCATGGCGCTGACACTGCTTTCATTCACGTTCATGGGGTTCCTGGTGATCGGCGTGCCGGTCGCCTTCGCCATCGGCCTGTCGTCCATCACCGCCATCATGGTCGAAGACCTGCCGGTGGCGGTGGCGTTCCAGCAAATGACTTCGGGCATGAACGCTTTCTCGTTCCTGGCCATCCCCTTCTTCATCTTCACGGGCGAACTCATGCTGTACGGCGGCATCGCCGACCGCATCGTGGCGTTCGCCAAGTCGCTGGTGGGGCATGTGCGCGGGGGGCTGGGCATGTCCAACGTGGTGGCCTGCACGCTGTTCGGCGGCGTGTCGGGGTCCCCCGTGGCGGACGTGTCGGCAATGGGTTCGGTAATGATCCCGATGATGAAGCGCGAGGGCTATCACGCGGACTACGCGGTGAACGTCACCACGCACGCCGCCCTGGTCGGCGCGCTGATGCCCACCAGCCACAACATCATCATCTACACGCTGGCGGCGGGCGGCAAAGTGTCGATCGCGGCGCTGATCGCGGCCGGCGTCGTGCCGGCGGTGATCCTGACCTTGTGCAACCTGGCGGCGGCGTACTTCGTGGCGCGCAGCCGGGGGTATCCGGCGGGCACCTTCCCCGGCTGGCACATCGTGCTGCGTTCGTTGATCGCCGCGGCGCCGGGCCTGTTCGTGGTGGTGCTGATCATCACGGGCATCCTGAGCGGCGTCTTCACCGCGACGGAATCGGCGGCGGTGGCGGTACTGTACGCGCTGGCGCTGACCGTCTTCGTGTACCGGTCGCTGACCTGGGACCAGTTCGTGCGGGCGGCCAGCAAGGCGGTCAAGACGACCGGCGTCGTCCTGCTGCTGATCGGCATTTCGGCCACCTTCGGCTACCTGATCAGCTTCTACGGCGTGGCCGAGAAGACGGGCGAGCTGATGGCATCGGTGTCGACCAGCCCGTGGGCCATCTTCCTGATGGTCAACGTCATCCTGTTCGTGCTTGGCACGTTTCTGGACATGGCCGCCACCATCCTGATCTGCACGCCGATCTTCCTGCCGATCTGCATGCAGTACGGCATGGGGCCGGTGCAATTCGGGATCGTGATGCTGCTGAATTGCGCATTGGGCCTGAACACGCCCCCGGTCGGGACGACGCAGTTCGTCGGCTGCGCGATCGGCGGCGTATCGGTCGGCACCGTGATGCGGACGATCTGGCCGTTCTACGGCGCCTTGCTGGCCGCGCTGGCGTTGGTGACCTACGTGCCGGCCTTTTCGCTCTGGCTGCCTGGCGTACTTCTTAACTGACCGGAGGAGTCCCGGGACGCGCCGCGCACGCGGTGCCGTCCCGCGATCACCGGATAAAAGAACAGTGCCGCCAGGAACCACAGCAACGCGGCGGACCAGAGCGTCTGGCTCAGGAAATGGGCGCCCTGCAAGATGCGCACCACTGAAAACCCGACGCCCGCAGTCGCGCCGACTAACAGCCCCCACCAGCGCCAGGCCGGCCGCCCAAGGGCCCAGCCGGCGAAATACAGCGTCAGCATCGAATAGCCCGCGCCCGCATGGCCGCTCGGCATGGCGCCCCCGCCGCGCGCACGCGCCCAGGTCCACCAGTGCAGCGGATACGGCGTGTAGCCGCCCAGGGTCTCCAGGTCATAGGGCCGTGGCAGCGTCGTGTAGTGCTTGAGTTGATTGACCGCCAGCTGCCCCACCAGGCAAGTCGCCGCCAGGGCCAGGGCCGGCCCGCGCCAGGGCCGCCAGGCCGGGATGCGGAAACTGGCCGCCACCACGCCCACGGCCGCCAGCGCCACGCCGATCGGCAAGGCCAGCACCATGCGGTGCCCCACCAGGTCCAGCCAGCGGTTCACGTGCAGCGGGAAATCGTCCAGGGCGGGATCGAACAACGCCCGTGCGATCCGCAGGTCCAGCCCCGACGCATTTGCCCACCAGGCCAGACAGGCAAGCGCCAGCGTCACGCCGATCAGCTGACTGCAGAGGTACCAGACGGGCGACGGCGCGCGCGCCGCAGGCAGCAAAGAGGACGACATGGGTCGATAGACGAGAGACGCATCGGACAAGCGGAAAGCTTAGTTCGCCGAAAGTCGAAATTTCGTCAAATTCGACCCTGTCCCACCGACGCGGCACTCCCCGAAGCAGTGCCGGACGCGTCGGCGATGCCAGCCTCGAACCGGAGGAAGAAGCGCGTCCCCCGGGATTCCGGTTCGCGAGATGATTCGACGGTCAGCGACCAGCCTTGCATGTCGCAGACACGCTTGGCGATCGCCAGCCCCAGGCCGCGGGCGGTTTCGTCGCGGTCGCCGGTGTTGGAATCCCGCATCCGTCCGCTGTAGTAGCGGCGGAACAGGAACGGCAGATCGCCGGCGGCGATCCCCTTGCCGTCGTCGCTCAGCTCCAGCACGCCCGGCGCGCTGAACCGGGTCGTCAACGTCGCCGGTGCGGCGTGCTCCACCGCGTTGCGCACCAGATTGCGCAGCACGGTCAGCAGCGCATAGCGGTCCAGCGTCAGGACATGGCCGGGCGCGATCTGATTGTCCCAGCGCAGTTCGGCCTGTCCGGCCTGGGCCTCGTAGCCGCGCCACGCGTCCTCCATGCACTCGGCGACGTCCACGGGCGCCGGTGGCAGCAACTGGTCGCGCGCCATCGCCCGGGCGCTTTCCAGGCAGACGATCACGTCATCCACGTTGTCCACTACGCGGGTCAGACGCTGGCGCTGGTCTGGCGTAAGCGCCTGGGTCAGCAGCATCAGTTCGCTGTCCGAACGGATGGCGGCCAGCGGCGTGCGCACCTCATGGCTCAGGTTGCCCGCGAATTCGCGTTCGCGGGCGATCGACCTATCAACCTGATTCTGCACCCGGTTGAAGGCCTCGATCAGCCGGCCGGCCTCGTCGTCGCGCGTGACCGCCATGTCGGGGGATCCCGGCGCCCAGGTCGCCAGCCGGTCGGTCAAGTCCAGCAACGGCCCCACCGCCACCGCCGCCACCCGGCGCGACAGGGCATAGGCGCCGATCACGCAGATGGCGCCGACCCCGAGCACGATCAGGCCGAAATCGTGCACGCGCTCTTCGTTGTCGGTGGCGTCGTACAGCAGGTAGACCTTGCCCCGCCCCGTGTCGGCCACCATCACGTGCCAGGTGTAGGCCCCGGGCTCGATCAGGTGCAGGCCGCTATCCAGCCCTAGGACTTCGTCAGGAATGCCCGCGGGGCGCTGGCCGTCCACGCTCATCCATGCCCGCATGGAACCGCCCAGCTCACGCGCGCCCTGGCGCGGCATGAACTCGTCGCTGGCGCGCGCGTGCTGGACCAGCCGGTCCATTTCGGTATTGAGGATGTCGTTGACCAGATCGTCTTCCATCTGATCGAAGGTCAGATAGGCCAGCAAGGCCAGCGCCGTCACGAACAGCGCGACCGTGCCCGTCAGCGCCCACACCACCCGCTGGGTCAACGTGCCGCTGGCTGCGCGCGTCATGGCGCGCCTCCGGCCGCGACCAGCCGCCAGCCGGTGCCGTGCATGGTCTCGATGCCGTCGAAACCGGCGTCGGCCAAGGCGCGGCGCAGCAGATGGACCTGGCTGCGCAGCGCGTCGGAAGACGGCGGCTCGTTGCCCCACAGCAGGGACTCCAGTTCTTCGCGCGACACCAACCTGCCCGGATCGCGCATCAGCGCCTCCATGATCAGGCTGGCCTTGCGCGTCAGATGCACCGGCGTGCCATTGACCGATACGCCGCGGCTGCGTGTGTCGTATTGCAGTGGGCCGAACTGGCGCACCGAATCCACCGTAGCCCCTTTCGCGCGCTGGATCAGGGCCAGCAGGCGGGCCTCGACTTCCAGCAGGGCGAAGGGCTTGGTCAGATAGTCGTCCGCGCCGTGCGAAAACCCCGCCAGCTTGTCCTCGAGGCTGTCGCGCGCGGTCAGCATCAGCACCGGGAGGGACGCCCGCATGTCGTTGCGCAGAATGTGCAGGACGGCGTTGCCGTCCATGCCGGGCAGGCCGATGTCCAGGATCACGGCATCGAAGCGCTGCTCCTTCAAGCGCTCCAGCGCGGCGTGGCCGGTATAGGCCACGTCCGGCAGGAAGCCCCGGGTCTCCAGGAAGGTGTAGAGATTGCCGGCGATGATGTGATCGTCCTCGACGATCAGGATCCGGTTATTCGCACCCGCTGCGGGGCTGGCAGCCATAATTGAGTTCCCTGTTGGAAGGTTGGATCGGCCTGTGTCCGGTCGGCCTACGCTTGCAGCACCTTGCCCGGGTTCATCAGCCCTTGAGGGTCCAGCGCGCGTTTGATACGACGCATCAGCGCCAGTTCGACCGGGCTCTTGTAGCGCGGCAGTTCGTCGCGCTTGAGCTGTCCGACGCCGTGTTCGGCGCTGATGGAGCCGCTGTGCGCATGCACGCTGTCATGCACCACGCCATAGATTTCGCTTTGCAGCGCCAGCAGCTCGCTCTCGGTCTGACCGGGCGCGTTGGCCACGTTGTAGTGCAGGTTGCCGTCGCCCAGATGGCCGAAGATCACGTGGCGCACGCCGGGAAAGCGCGCTTGCAGCAAGGCATTGGTCTTGTGCACGAACCCGGCGATGGATGAAATGGGGATCGACACGTCGTGCTTGACCGATTTGCCCAACTCGGCCTCGGCCAGCGGGATGCTTTCGCGCAAGTGCCACAGCGCCTTGCTCTGCGCCACGTTGGCGGCAATGGCCGCATCGTTGATCAGGCCCGCGTCGATGGCGTCGCCCAGCACGGCCTCGAAGCGGTCGCGCGCATGCGCCTCGCTTTCGCTGTCGGACAGTTCCAGCAGCGCGAACCAGGGCGATTCGGCGGAACCGCCTTCAAACGGCAGGCGCTGCTGCGGGAACAGGCGCACCACGGCTTGCAGGCAGGCGCCGCTCATGAGCTCGAAGCCGGTCAGCGCCGCGCCGAAGCCCGAACGCGCCCGCGACAGCAGATCCACCGCGTGGTCGATCGTATCCAGCGTCAGCAGCGCGGTGCACGAGGCCACCGGGCGCGGGAACAGCTTCAGCGTGGCGGCGGTGATGATGCCCAGCGTGCCTTCGCTGCCGATGTACAGGTCGCGCAAGTCGTAGCCGGTGTTGTCCTTGCGCAAGCCGCGCAAGCCGTTCCAGACCTCGCCTTCCGCGGTCACGACTTCCAGGCCCAGGGTCAGGTCGCGCGTGTTGCCGTAGCGCAGCACCTGCGTGCCGCCGGCGTTGGTGGCCAGGTTGCCGCCGATCGTGCAGCTGCCTTCGGCCGCCAGGCTGAGCGGAAACAGCCGGTCGGCCCCCGCGGCGGCCTCTTGAACGGCTTGCAGGACGCAGCCGGCCTCGACCGTGATGGTGTCGTTGGCGGTATCCAGGTTGCGCACGGCGGTCAGACGGGTCGTGGATAGCACGACGGCGCGGCCGGAGTCGTCCGGCGTGGCGCCGCCGCACAGACCGGTGTTGCCGCCTTGCGGCACCACCGGCACGCCATGGTGCAGGCACAGCTTCACGGCGGCGGCGACTTCCTCGGTCGATCCTGGCCGGATGACCGCCAACGCCGTGCCACGATAGCGCCTGCGCCAATCCTGCACATAGGATTCGGCGTCCGCGCCGGTCAGCACGTGGGAGAACCCCAACAGGGACTGTAGATCGCTCAGCAAAGTCATAGGCGCCGCACAAGAAAGGCCTGGTATCGCCCAGGCGCAGGTCAAGGGATGTGCGGACTATTGTAGGGGCGGAATCGCCTCGGCCGAGGCGCCCTAGCCGACCGCCTGGTCCAGCCGCGTGCCGGTCAGCCCGGAGCAGTAGGCCCTTGAGGCGATGCGGTTCATCAGGAAAGCCCGGTCAACGCCCGCGGGCCCCGGCATTTCGGACAGCGCGCGGTAGGCGCGGCGCAGGGCCTCGCCGCGGGTCGCGCCGCACACGAGCAAACGGGTGCAGGGCAGACGACGGTCGACGCAGCCGTCGATGCGCATTTCCAGCGCATGGGCAGCATCCGGGTCATGCCCCGTCACGGGCGAACCGGCGGCGTTCGGCTGGGCTTCGGCGCCCGTCACACGGAACACGCCGCTGCGGTCGTCCAGCGAAAACGCCACCGTGCCCATCCCCTGCCATCCGCGGTCGCGGGCGACATCGGCGGCGATGACGCGCAACGCGGCCTCGACCGACGACGGCAGATGCGGCGCCGGGCACTCGGCGATCAGCACCCGGGCCTCGCGCCAGACGCAGCGCTCCCAGGCGCGGCCCGTGGCCAGTTCGCCGGTTTCAGATACGAATACATGGATATCAAGCCGGCGCTCGCGGCCCGCGGCCGGGCCGGCATAGTCCGTGGGGGGGCCGCGCCTGCTGGTGGCTCCCCTAGACGACATGACAGTAGAAACTTTGGCACCCATGGCCCCTCCCGGTCTTTCTGCTTGCATGGCAAGCGTATCACCTTCGGATGACGAGCAATTTCCATGCCACGCCGTGCCCCCTGGCAACGGCCCTTTCGGCGGCCAGGGAACCCGCACCGGATCAAGGCGGCTCGCCCCCGCATGCACCAAATCAGGGCGTGCGCCAACTCTTAAGATGCCCTACTCCGCCCGCCGGATGAGGCGCTACCCGCCAATGGGGGATAATTCCACCTAATCCTATTAACAGACGGGTTTTGGCATCCGGGTTTACCCCTTGAATCTTGTCAAACCCGCATTGCAACCCGCTTATCAAGGAATCGTCGTGGGCGATCACAACACGCAGTTTCCCGCCTCTGTCTTCAAGGCCTATGACATCCGCGGCACCGTCCCGGACCTGATCGACGCCTCCTTCGCCCGCGCGTTGGGCGGGGCGCTGGCCGCCCGCGCACGCGCCGAGGGCGTGCAGACTTTGGTCGTGGGCCGCGACGGCCGCCTGAGCAGCGAAATGCTGTCGACCGCGCTGCAGGAAGGCATGCTGGAAGGCGGCGTGGACACCCTGGACATCGGGATGGTCCCGACCCCCCTCGTCTATTTCGCCACCCATATCATGCAGTGCGGGTCCGGCGTCGCCATCACGGGCAGCCACAACCCGCCCAAGTACAACGGCTTCAAGATGATGATGGGCGGACGCGCGCTGTACGGCGACGACGTGCAGGCCCTGAGCACGGCGATGAACGGCGCCGCCGCGGCCCCGGCGGCGCAGCCCGGTGTCCGTCGCCAACTGGACTTGATCGCGTCCTACATCGCGCGTGTGGCATCCGGCGTCAAGCTGGCCCGCCCCATGAAGATCGCGATCGACTGCGGCAACGGCGTCGCCGGCGCGGTCGCGCCCCAATTGTTCCGCGCGCTGGGCTGCGAGGTCACCGAGCTGTACTGCGAGGTGGACGGCACCTTCCCCAACCACCATCCCGACCCCGCCGAGCCCAAGAACCTGCAAGACCTGATCAAGTGCGTGGCGGAAACCGACTGCGAACTGGGACTGGCGTTCGACGGCGACGGTGACCGTCTGGGCGTGGTCACGAAATCCGGCCAGATCATCTGGCCCGACCGCCAACTGGTGCTCTTCGCCCGCGACGTGCTGGACCGCAACCCCGGCGCCACCATCATCTATGACGTGAAGTGCAGCCGCCACGTGGGCCTGTCCGTTGAAGCCGCCGGTGGCCAACCGCTGATGTGGAAGACCGGCCACTCGCTGGTCAAGGCCAAGCTGGCTGAAACCGGCGCGCCGCTGGCCGGTGAAATGAGCGGCCACATCTTTTTCAAGGAACGCTGGTACGGCTTTGACGACGGCCTGTACACCGGCGCGCGCCTGCTGGAAATCGTGTCGCGCTTCGCCGACGCGTGCGCGCCGCTGGAAGCCCTGCCGCAAGACGTGTCCACGCCCGAACTGAAGCTGGAAATGGAAGAAGGCCAGCCCTTCACCCTGGTCCAGGCCTTGCAGGACCAGGGCCAGTTCCCCGACGCCCGCCGCGTGATCACCATCGACGGCGTCCGCGCGGAATACGCGGATGGCTTCGGCTTGGCGCGCCCGTCCAACACCACGCCCGTCGTCGTGCTGCGTTTCGAAGCGCAGACCGCCGAAGCGCTTGAGCGCATCCAGGCCGACTTCCGGCGGGAGCTGGGCAAGCTGGCGCCGGAAGCCAAACTGCCTTTCTGAACCGCCCATGTCACTTCCCAACAGCCCGGCCTGGCAACAATTCACTGCGGCAGCGAACACCGCGTCGCGACGCGGCGAGCAATTGCGGTTGATCAACGCTCCGGGGCTGCGCCTGGACCTGAGCGCGCAAGCCCACTCCCCCGCCTTGCAGGACGCGTCGGCGGCGTTGCTGGCGCAGCAAGGTTTTGACGGCGCGCGCGCCACGCTGTTCGATGGCGGCAACGCCAACTGGACCGAAGGGCGCGCCGCCTGGCACACCGCCCTGCGCGCCCCGCAACCGCCGGCGGCGGTCGCCGGCGCCGTGCTGGCCGAACGCGAACGCCTGCGCGAATTCGTGCGCGAGGCCGACGCAGCGGACCGCTACGGCTACGTACTGCACCTGGGCATCGGCGGCAGCGATTGGGGCCCCCGCATGGTAACGCGCGCCCTGCGCCATGGCGGCGCGAAGCGGGAAGTACGCTTCGCGTCCAACGTGGACTCGCACTCGGTCGCCGACGCCATGAGCCGGCTGGACCCGCATGACACGCTGGTCATCGTCGCGTCGAAATCCTTCACGACGACCGAGCCGCTGGCCAACGCTGAAGTGGCGATGAACTGGCTACGCGAAGCCGGCGTGGCCGATCCCATCAAACAGGTCGTGGCGATCACCTCCAACGTCGAAGCCGCGCTGAACCTGGGGATATTGCCTGACCACATCTTCCAGATCTGGGATTGGGTGGGCGGCCGCTACTCGCTATGGTCCGCGATCGGCCTGCCGATCGCACTCGCGTTGGGCAACGATGCGTTCGACCAGCTGCTGGCTGGCGCTGCCGCCATGGACGAACACTTCCGCACCGCGCCGATCGAAGAGAACGCGCCGGTGCAGTTGGCGCTGGCGGGTGTCGTCAACCGCAGCGTGCTGGGCTATGACTCGCTGGTGATCGCGCCTTACGACTCGCGCCTGTATCACATCGTGCCGTGGGCGCAGCAGCTGGAAATGGAGTCGCTGGGCAAAGTCGCCACCGCCGACGGCAGCCCGGCGGGCGTGCCGACCGGGGCCGCGATCTGGGGCATGTCGGGCACCGACTGCCAGCATACGTTCTTCCAATGGCTGCATCAGGACACCATGGGCGCGCCCGTGGACTTCATCCTGTGCGAACAGCCCGACCACGACTATGCCCGCCACCATGAACTGCTGATCGCCAATTGCCTGGCGCAGCGCTCGGCGTTGCTGCGCGGCAAAACCTTCGACGAGGCCCTGGTGGAAACCTCAGCCACCGAACGTGACCCGGCCCGCGCACGCCTATTGGCGCAACACCGCGTCCACCCGGGCGGTCGGCCGTCATCGCTGATCGTGCTGCCTCGCCTGGAAGCCTACACGCTGGGCGCGCTGCTGGCGCTGTACGAGCACAAGGTGTTCGTACAGGGCGTGATCTGGGGCATCAACCCGTTCGACCAATGGGGCGTGGAGTTCGGCAAGGTACTGGCCAAGAACATCATGCGCGAGCTGGACTCGCCGCAGACCAGCCAGCAGGATCCGTCCACGCGCTTCTGGATCGACGCGATCTCGCGCCGCCACTAAGGCATCACAACGAACCCTGACGGCACGCCCCCGCGCCGTCAGGCGCTGAGCGTATCGTAAAGCGCCACGTGGGTGCGGGCGACCTGCTCGATATCGAATTCGCGTTCAGCCAGCGCCCGGCCCGCGGCGCCCATCGCCTGCCGCAATGCGGCGTCTTCGACCAGGCGGGCGATCGCGTCGGCCAGGGCCGGCGCGTCCCGCACCGGCACCAGCAATCCCGTTTCGCCAGGCTCGATCGCATCCCGGCAGCCGGGCACGTCGGTCGTCACGACGGCGCGCGCGCATGCGGCGGCTTCGATCAGCGATTTGGGCAGGCCTTCCCGATACGACGGCAGCACGGCGATGTGGGAGGCCGCGTACAACGCCGGCACATCCGAACGTTCGCCCAGCGCCTGGACCGCCCCGTCGCGTTGCCAGGCGTCCACCTCGGCCTGCGTGGCCGACGCGGGGTTGCCTGCGTCCACGCCGCCCACCAATTGCATCGTCACCGGCACGCCGCGCTGGCGCAGGATGCCCGCGGCCTGCACGAACTCCTGCACGCCCTTGTCGCGCAACAGGCGGGCCACCATCGTGACCACGACCGGCGGCGAAGTCGGCTCGGGCAGTGCGCGATAGGCGTCCAGATCGACGCCCGCGCCGCGGATCATGACGACCTGCGCGTCGCGCACCGCGCCCAGCGACTTCAACAAGTCGCGGTCATTGGCGTTCTGGAAGATCACCCGGCTGTTGGGGTGCCCCAATGCGATCCGGTACAGCCTGGCCACGACGGCGCGCACCAGCCGCATCTTCAGCGAATTGGACAGGAACACGAAGCCCAGGCCGGAAATCGCGGCCACCATGCCCGGTACGCGAGCCAGGCGTGCGGCGATGCCGCCGTAGAGCACGGGCTTGATGGTGACCAGGTGCACCACGTCCGGACGCACGCGCCGGAACAGGCGGACCAGGGCCAGCAGCGTGCCCAGCTCCTGCAGGGGATGCTTGCCGCTGCGCGTCATCGGGATGGCGTGGTGCGTCATGCCCAGCGCCTGAATGTCGGCCACGGCGGGGCCGTCCATCGTGGCCACATGCACGTCGTACCCCGCGCGCTGCGCGGCCTGCGCCACCGGCACGCGGTGCGACATGAAAAATGCCGGGTTATTGACGACGAACATCAAGCGGCGGCCGGCGCTCATGCCTGGACTCCAGAAATGCGGCGCCATACGGCGAGGTAACGTTGCACCATCCGGGCAAGGTCGAAATTTTCCAGCACGCGGGCGCGTCCGGCTTCGCCGGCCCGCCCGCTGCCGCGCGCCGCCACGTCGCACAAGGCCGTCTCGATGCCGCGCGCCAGCGCCTCGGCCTGTTCGGGCGGCACCACGATGCCGGTGTCGCCGACGATATAGGCGGCGTCGCCAACGTCGGTCACCACGCAGTAGACGCCGCAGGCCATCGCCTCGGCCACCACGTTGGGAAAGCCTTCCGCGCAGCTGGACAGCACATGCAGGTCCAGCCCGTTCATCACCGCGGGCACGTCGTCGCTGGGTCCCGCCAGGATCAGGCGTTCGCGCAGATCCAGTTTATCGATCAAAGCGGCCAGTTCGGCGTTGTCAGGCGTCATGCCGCGCCCGACCAGCACGCAGCGCAAGCCCCCGTCGCGGCCGTCGCGCACCAGCGCGGCCACGGCGCGCAGCAAATTGGCGTGATCCTTGAGCGGGTCCCAACGGGCCACGCAACCGATCACGGGTGCATCCTCCGACAGCCCCCATTGCGCCCGAACACGCGCTCGGGCCTGGGCGTCGGGCGCATAGCGGGACAAGTCATAGCCGTTCGAGATCACCACCATGCGGTCGCGCCGGTAACCCTTTTCGGCGTGGCGTTCGGCGGCGTTCTGCGCGGCGCAGACGATCGCGCGGGGCACGCTGCCCGACAACAGGGCGCACGCGCGCAACACCAGCCGGGCCGAACGGCTACTGCGTTCCAGGTGGGCGCCCGAATTGCGAATGCCCCAGGCGATGGCGCGCACGCCCGCGAGACGGGCCGCCAGGCCGCCGATCAGGTCGGCGTGGTACATCCAGGTCTGCACGGCATCGGGGCGGCTGCTTGCGATCAACCGGCGCAAGGCTAGGAAGCCCCCCAGGCTGACGCGGCCGCGCTTCATGCCCAGCGCGTGCACGGTCACACCGGCGGCGCGCAGGCGCTCGCCATAGATGCCCTCGTCGGTCAGCGACACGACGATGTGCTCCGCGGGTTCGGGATACGTCGCCAGGCGAAGCAGCACCGATTCCGCGCCGCCCTGCCCCAGGCCGGTGATGACGTGCAGAATGCGCAGTGCCGGGGTGCTCATTGCCCCTCCCGCACCGCTTCGAACAGTTCGTCCCATTCCGACAACACACTGGCCAGCGCATAGCGATGGCGCACCGCCGCCGCGCCGCGTTCGCCCAGTTGCCGACGCAGGTTCAGATCGCCCATCACGCGCTGCAACGCGTCGCGCAGGGCGCCGCGGTCGCCGGCCGGCACCAGCAGCGCATCCTGGCCGTCGCGCGTCATCTCGCGCGGGCCGCTGGGGCAATCGAACGCCACGCAAGGCAGGCCCAGCGACATGGCCTCCAGCAGAACATTGGGAAAGCCCTCGACCAGCGAGCTCAGCACAAAGGCCTGACCTTTCGCCAGCTCTTCCCAAGGCGCTTCCGTGCGGCCGGGCAGGCTGATTCGCGATTGCAGGCCCAGGCGGGCGACTTGCGCCTCAAGCGCGGCACGCTCGGGGCCTTCGCCCCAGATGCGCAGGTTCCAGTCCGGATTCGACGGCGCCAACTGCGCGAAGACATCGATCAGCAGATCGAATTGCTTGTCTGTCACCAGCCGGCCCATCGCCAGCAGGTCGCGCGGCCCGTCCTCGATGCGCTGCGCCACGCGCGGCGCGTCCAGCAACGGGGCGGGCAAGGGATTGGGAATGACGGCCAGGCGCTTGATACCAGGCACCTGGCGCGAGAACGGGCCGGCGGTGTCTTCCGCCTGCACCGTCACCATGTCGGCGCGCGGATAGAGCAGGCGGCGCAGCTTGCGCCACACGGTTCCCGTGGTGGTCTCGGCGACCGGATTGGTGCGCTCGCAGACGATGAGCGGCACGCCCAGGCCGCGCGTCGCGAGGATGGCGGCCACATTGACGTTGGTCAGGAACGACACCACCACATCGGGCTTGGTGTCGCGGATGTGCTTGCGCAACGCCAGGAGGCGCTTGAACGCGGCCATCGGGCCCGAGACCCGCGTGCCCGCCAAATCCGCCAGCCAGGCCAATTCGACCTTGTCCGACAGCGGATAAAAGCAGGTGCCCTTGGACGAGTAGGTGGGCGTCAAGGTAACGGATTCCCCGCGTTCGGCCCATGCGTTGACGAGCGTGGCCGCGACCCGTTCGGCGCCGCCCGCATGCATGGAACTGACCAGCATCAATATTCTCATTCGTCAGAGACTCCCAATAGATCCCCCTTGATCCGGTCCGGCGCGATAACGGTCCAACCAGGCCTGCATCATCAGGACGCCCCACAGATGGCTGTCCCAATTGCGATGGCCCGACGTATGTTCCCGCCACTTGCGCAGGATGGGTTCCGGTTCGAACCAGCCTTCCTGACGCAGGCGCACGGGGTCCAGCAATGCTTCCGCCCAGTCCCGCAAGGGGCCGCGCAGCCAGGCGGCCAGCGGCACGGCGAAGCCGCGCTTGGGGCGGTCTACCAGGGCTTGCGGCACATGGCGATGCAGCACTTGGCGCAACAGCCACTTGCCCGTGTTGCCGCGCACCTTGTATTGGTGCGGCAGGCTCCACGCGAATTCATAGACGCGGTGGTCGATCAGCGGCACGCGCGTTTCCAGGCTGACCGCCATCGCGGCGCGGTCGACCTTCACCAGGATGTCGTCGGGCAGGTAAGTCACCGTGTCCAGTTTCATCATGGATTCGAAGGTCGATCCCTGCATGGCACGCGCGAATTCCGAGACCGGTTCCACCCCGCCCTTGACCACCTTGGACGGATCCGCCCAGTACGACACGAAGTGGCGGTAGAAGTCGCCGCGCGAGTCGGTGCGCAGCAGTTCGCCCAGCTTGCCGACCTTGCCGCGCCAGGCGCCGCGCCCGGGCAGATGGGTGGAGGCGGAGAGCAGCGCTCCCGCGGGCTTGCGCAGCAGTCCGGGAACGCGTTCGCATTGCTGCCACCAGTTGTTCACGCGGAAATAGCGCGAATAGCCGCCGAAGAGCTCGTCGCCGCCGTCGCCCGACAGCGCTACGGTAACGTGCTGACGCGCCATTTTCGTGACAAGCGAGGTCGGGATCTGCGACGAATCGGCAAACGGCTCGTCGTACATGTCCGCCAACGACGGCACCACGGCCAGCGCGTCTTCCGCCGTCACGTAGAGCTCGGTATGGTCGGTGCCCAGGTGCGTGGCCACGGCCTTCGCGTGCTGCGCCTCGTCATAGCCTTTTTCGTGGAAGCCGATCGCGAAGGTGCGTACCGGCTTGCCGCTTTGCGCCTGCATCAGGGCCACGATGGTGGACGAATCGATGCCGCCCGACAGGAAAGCGCCCAGACTCACGTCAGCCAGCATCTGGCCGCCGACCGCCTTGGACAGCACGCCTTCCAGCGCTTCGGTGGCTTGCGCATCCGACTCGAACGTCAACAACGATTTGGCGGCGGCGTCAGCGGCGTCTCGCGCCGACCAGTACACGCGCGGTTCGGGCATGCGGCGGCTGCGGGTGTCGTCGGCCGTGAGTTCGACCCAGGTGCCCGGCGGCAGCTTGGCAATGCCTTCATAGATGGATTGCGGCGCCGGAATGTAGTTGTGCCGCATGAACGACGCCAACGCATTGCGGTTCAGGTCGCGGCCGAATCCCGGGATGGGCATCAGACCCTTCAATTCCGACGCGAACACCAGTTCGGCGCCGGAATAGCCGTAGTACAGCGGTTTTTCGCCCATGCGGTCGCGCGCCAGCACCAGCTTGCGCGACGCGCGGTCCCACAGCGCGATCGCGAACATGCCGACGGCGGCCTGCAAGGTCGCCTCGATGCCCAGCGCGGTGAAGCCCGCCAGCAGGGTTTCGGTGTCGGAGTGGCCGCGCCACGAAGGCGCCAGCGCGGATTGCTCCAGCTGCTTGCGGATGTCCAGGTGGTTGTAGATCTCGCCGTTGAAGACCATCACATAGCGGCCGCAGGCGGACGCCATAGGCTGGTGGCCCGCTTCGGTCAGGTCCAGGATCGCCAGGCGAACGTGCGCCAGGGCCAATTCGGCCCCGGCGTCTTCCCAGAAACCGTTGCTGTCCGGCCCGCGGTGGCGGATGCGGCGGCAGCTTTCCGCCAGCACGCGTTCCTTGTTCCCGAGGGGGCCCCAAATTCCGACTATTCCACACATGATGTAGTTCTCGTGGTCACCGTAGCAACGGCATGCCGCGTAGGCCTAGCGGCCGGTTGCGCGCACGCCGTCAAAAAGTTCTTGCCATTGTTGCAGCACGCGCGTGGCCGAAAACCGGTCGCGCACGTCAGTCGCCGCCTGCGCCATGCGCTGCCGCGCGGCGTCATCGCCCATGACGTCCGCCAGCGCCTTGCACAGCGCGGGCACATCGCCATTGGGCCGGACCAGCACGCCGTCGATCCCTTCCCGCACGATCTCGCGCGGACCGGTATCGCAATCGAACGACACGGCGGCCAGGCCGCTGGCCATCGATTCAAGCAAGGTGTTGGACAAGCCTTCGAAGCGGGACGTCAGCACGTACAGATCGGCGTTTTCGTACCAATCGCCGACGTTGCCGGCGCGTCCGGGCATCGAAACCCGCGACGCCAGGCCGGCTTGGCCGACCTGCGCTTGCAGGGCGGCGCGTTCGCCGCCTTCGCCCAGAATAACCAGATCCCAGTCCGGATGCGACGGCGCCAGGGTGGCGAACGCCTGGATCAGCAGGTCGAAGCCCTTGTCCGCATGCAGCCGGCCGACCGCCAGCAGGCGTTTGCGCCCGTCGCCGGACACCGGCGCCAGCAACGGTTCGGCGCGCGGCAACGGCCAATGCACCGGGTTGGGGATGACCGCCAGCCGGGAGCCGGGCACGTGCTGCTCGATCCAGGCTGCCGTGCCGCGCGTCAATGCGACGACCCGAGCCGCGCGCGGATAGGTCAGCCGGCGCAGGCGCAGCCACAGGCCCGACAGGGTCTGCGACGGCGGATGGGTGTGTTCCGTGGCGATCACGCGGCAGCCCAGGCCGGCGCTTGCCAGCACGGAAAGCACGGATGCCGTCGTCATCATGCCCAACACAATGTCCGGACGGAACGCCTTGATCACCCGGCGCAGCGCGCGCACGCGCTGCACGTTGCCCCAGATGCCGCGCCAGCCGCCGCCCTCGCCCGCCGTATGCAGGACTTCGCGGCGGACCTTGGGGTGCAGGGCATAGACATCGCCTTCGATGCCGGCCTGCGTCACCACCATCACCTCGCGCCCCATCCCGGCCCAGTGGGCGCTCAGGTCGGCGGCAACGCGTTCAGCGCCGCCGCCATGCAGCGAATGGATGAACAGCAGGACGCGCAAGGCACGGCCGGAATCGGCTTGGGACATTCAATCGGCCTCCTTGGGTTCGGCCTTGCGCATCGCCACCACCAGGTAGCAAGCGAAGGACAGCACATACATGAGGCTGGTCGCCAACATGATGCCGGCCGCGCCCATCTTGGGCGCCAGCACGGTGTTCAACACGGCCTTCAGCGCAAAATTGGCGACCGCGATGGCGGCCATGATGCGGTAGCGGTTCTGGCTGGCCAGCAACTGCACCAGGATCAGCACGCCGAAGTAGAAAGGCAATTGCAGCAGGCCCCAGCGCAGCACATGCGCGACGGCCTCGGTGTTTTCGGCGGTGAAGGCGCCGCGCTGGAACAGTACGGACACGCCCCACGGCGCCAGCACCCAGCCGATCGCGACCGCCACGGCGCCCGCCCCGACCATCAGCACCGACCATTTGAGCGCCATGCTGCGCGCACGGCCGGTGTCGCCCCGGGCCTGCACGTCGGCCAGCACCGGCAGCGCGGCGCGGCCCACCGACACGGCGCCGATGCCCAGCAGCAGGGACAGCAGCCGGCTCGCGTAGCCCAGCGTCGCGTTCGCGTTGGCGCCCAGGTTGGCGGCGGCATACTGGTCCAACGGGCCGACGAAGCTCATCGCCACCTGCCCGATCAGCATCACGCCGGCGGCGCCCATCAATTCAGGCCAGTGCGGCGAACGCAGCGTCAGGCGCGGCGCGCCCCAGAACCCGCCGTCCGCCCGCGCGGCCAGCCAGGCCAGCCAGACAGTCTGGATGGCGTAACCCACCAGCGTGCCCCACAGCAGCGGCCCCACGCCATCGGCGCTGACGGCCAGCATCACCCAGGCCAGCGTGGCCACGGCGGGCACGCTGTCCAGCAACGTATTGACGTGGCGTTCATGCGCGCGCAGGCGCGCCGCGCTGATGCCCGCGATCAGCAGCAGCGCGGACACCGGCGCGAAGGCGACGAGCAGATCGCCCGTCATGCCCCGCACGCGCTCGGGCAAGCCCTTGCCCAGCAGGTCCACCACATACGGCCAGGCGAACCAGGTGGCGATGGCCAGCGCAATGCCGGCCGCCGCCACCCAGCCTTGGAGTTCTTTGATGAATTGGTCGCGTTCGGCGTCTTCCGCGCGGCGCAGCCGCACGAGCACCGGGATCAAGACCACCGACAGCACGCCCACGATCGTGACCGGCAGCCAGGTGGCCATGGTCATCGTGAACTGATAGGCGTCCACGGCGTCGCTGACGCCGTACCGGTAGGCCACCGCCATCTCTTTGATGGCGCCGGCGGCCTTGCCCAGCAGCAGGAACACGGCCACCCGGAAAGCGCCCTTGAAGATGCGCTGATGGTCCGGGTGGATGTTGCCGAGTTTGCGGATGAGTGCTTTCAAATCAACGCAGGAATTGCGTGTACCAGGGCATGGCCACTTCCAGGCCTTGCAGCACCGTATGCGACGGCGCGTAGCCCAGCAGGCGGCCGGCCTTGCCGACGTCGGCCTGCGAATGGCGCACGTCGCCCGCGCGGAAGTCGGCATACACCGGCTTCTTGCCATAGTCCACGTTCTGGTTGCCCAGGGCCTTGACCAGGAAGCCGAACAGGTCGTTCAACGTGCTGCGGCCGCTGACGGCCACGTTGTAGACCTGGTTGCGGCCTTCCGGCGGCGCCATCGCGGCCAGCAGGTTCGCCTGCACCGCGTTGTCCACGAAGCAGAAGTCGCGGCTGGTCTCGCCGTCGCCGTTGATGGTGACGTCGTCGCCCTTGATCATCGCGGCGGTCCACTTCGGGATCACCGCGGCGTAGGCGCCATCCGGGTCCTGGCGCTTGCCGAACACATTGAAGTAGCGCAGGCCCACGGTCTCGAACCCGTACGAGCGCGCGAACACGTCGGCATACAGCTCGTTCACGAACTTGGTCACGGCGTAGGGCGACAACGGCTTGCCGATGTTCTCTTCCACCTTGGGCAGCGCCGGGTGGTCGCCGTAAGTGGAGCTGGACGCCGCGTAGACGAACGACTTCACTTCCGCGTCACGCGCGGCGACCAGCATATTCAGGAAACCGCCGATATTCACCTCATTGGTGGTGATCGGATCCTTCAGCGAACGCGGCACGGAGCCCAGCGCGGCTTGATGCAGCACGAAGTCCACGCCCTGGACTGCGCGGCGGCAGGCGTCCAGGTCACGGATATCGCCTTGCACGAAGGTAAAGCGCGCCCATTGCTCGGCCGAGACCGACGTGCGCACTTCATCCAGGTTGCGCTGGTGGCCGGTGGCGAAGTTGTCCAGGCCGGTGACGGTCTGGTCCAGTTTCAGCAGGGTTTCCAGCAGGTTCGACCCGATGAAGCCGGCGCATCCGGTCACGAGCCACTTGCGCGGCGCTGCCGCCAGCTCCTGCTTGATGGTGTCAAAGCGTGTCGTCATATCAAAATCCTTACAGGCGCAGATCGGATTCGTCGGCCGACAGCACGTATTTCAGGTCGTACAGAATGTGTTGAGCCTTGCCCAGCTTGCGGATGCCTTCGGCACCCAAAGCCTTGAACTGGTTGTGCGCCACCGCCAGGATCACGGCGTCGTACTTGCCCTCTTCCAGCTTGGCGACCGGCGTCAGGCCATATTCGTGCACGGCCTCTTCGGGGTCGACCCACGGGTCATAGACGTCGACGTCGACGTTGTAGTCGCCCAGTTCGCGCACGATGTCCACGATGCGCGTATTGCGCAGGTCGGGGCAGTTTTCCTTGAAGGCCAGGCCCATGACCAGGACGCGCGCGCCCTGCACATGGATGCGCTGCTTGGTCATCGCCTTGACCAGCTGCGACACCACATAGCCGCCCATCGAGTCGTTCAGGCGGCGGCCCGCCAGGATGATCTCGGGGTGATAGCCGATCGATTGCGCCTTGTGCGTGAGGTAGTACGGGTCCACGCCGATGCAATGGCCGCCGACCAGGCCCGGACGGAACGGCAGGAAGTTCCACTTGGTGCCGGCGGCTTGCAGCACGGCTTCGGTGTCGATGCCCATCTTGTTGAAGATCAGCGCCAACTCGTTGATCAGCGCGATGTTCACGTCGCGCTGCGTGTTCTCGATCACCTTCGCGGCTTCGGCCACGCGGATGCTGGACGCCTTGTGCGTGCCGGCGGTGATGATCTGCTTGTACAACTGGTCGACCAGCTCGGCGACTTCGGGCGTCGAGCCCGAGGTCACCTTCTTGATCGTGCTGACGCGGTGGTCCTTATCGCCCGGATTGATGCGCTCGGGGCTATAGCCGGCATAGAAGTCCACGTTGTACTTCAGGCCCGACACGCGTTCCAGCACGGGCACGCAGTCTTCTTCGGTAGCGCCCGGGTAGACGGTGGATTCGTAGATGACGATGTCGCCGCGCTTGAGCACGGCGCCGATCGTTTCGCTGGCTTTGACCAGCGGAGTCAGGTCAGGTTGCTTGTACTCGTCGATGGGCGTGGGCACGGTCACGATGAACACGTTGGCCTGGCCCAGTTCGGCACGGTCGGCGGTATAAGTCAACTGAGCGGCTTCAGCCAGCTCTTCGTCGCTGACTTCCAGCGTGTGGTCGTGGCCGGCCTTCAATGCGTCGATGCGGCGCGTATTGATATCGAACCCGATGACCGAACGCTTCTTGCCGAACTCCACCGCCAGCGGCAGACCGACGTAGCCCAGGCCGACGACAGCGAGTTTCACATCCTGAATTCGCAACATAACTCTCCCTTCACCGTAGAACGATTACGGCATTTTAAATATGGTCGGGTGATAGATAACCGAGCCCCCGGCGGCAATCGCCGGGGCACTCAACACTAATCCGTGGTCTTCAAAACGGACGGCAGCAGCAACCATCCCGGGCGGCGCCAGGACACCAGCCGCGCATACAGCCAGATATAGACGCTGGCGAACACCACGAGGCTGGCGCTGAGCGCCCACGCGTTGTCCCACCAGATCGTGGCCGGCACCAGGCCGATCAGCGCCAGCACCCACATGTAGGGCGACGCCATCGCATTGCACAGCGCGGGCACGGCATGACGGCGGCCGCGGCTGAACGTCACGCGGACCAGCCGGCGGAACACCAGCTGGTGCAGGTGCAGGGCATCCGGTTGGTCAACCGGCACACCGCGCTTGAAGCGCCGGCGCCAGATCGAAAAGCCGGTTTCGAAGACGGGGTAGAACAGCACGGCCAGCGCATAGAACGGCGACACCGACGGATTGCGCACCACCAGCAGCACGGCCAGCTCGGCCAGCATGAAGCCCAGGAAGTACGCGCCGCCATCGCCCAGGAACACGCGTCCGAACGGGAAGTTCCACACCAGGAAGCCCAGGGTTGCCGACGCCAATGCGGCGGAGATCAGGAAGATCGGCACGTCGCCGACTTGCATCGCCACCAGGCTGATCGACACCGCCATCAGCGTGGCGACCATGCCGGCCAGGCCGTTCATGCCGTCCACGATGTTCAGCGCATGCGTACAGCCGCCCACCGCGAACATGGTGAACAGCAGCGACACCGGCCAGAACGACAGGACGTAATCCACCGGCGCCATGCCGACACGACTGACGCCGCCCAGCAGCCACCAGGCGATCGCCGCCGACAGGAATGCCGCCAGCAAACGCTTGCTGGCGCCGATATCTTTAGTGATGTCTTCCAGCAAGCCGGCTACGAACACCGGCAGCGCGGCGACGAACAGCGCGGGCCACAGCCACGTCAGCGTCATGTTGGCGGGGCCCAGCACCAGCAGGCCCAGCAAGGTGCCGGCAAGTACAGCCAGGCCACCGACTCGCGGAGTCGCGCGGGAATGGTTCGCTTGCGGCTTGTTCAGATCGCTGTCGCCGGTAAAGCGGCCATGCCAGCGTTCCGACCACACGATGAGTCCGCCCACCATGAACGCGACCACGCAGATATACAGCCAGGTCACAGAATCACCTCTGGTTGGTCTATCGAGACAGGCCCGCCATTATCGGAGGCAGGTGTAACGCCCATATATGGGAGGGATAAGGAAGTGCAATTCACGGGCACGAAACGTAACGCCCCGGACCGGGCCGTTCGTCCGCCGCCAGACCGCTGGTTGGAAGGGGCTGCTGCAACAAAACCGCGGGCACGCGGAAGGACGGATTTCATGCGGTGATTGTAGAGCTTTCCGCTGGGGAGCACGCGAAATATCCAAGGGAAAACGCGGAGGCCGCCATAGGGCGGAAACGCTGCCGATCATCCAGGCCGGGCAAATCCCGCAAGAAAATGGGGACACATTAATTCGGCTTAAAAAAAAGCCCGAGATCGTAAGATCTCGGGCTAAATCCACCAAAGGAGGAGGGTGGAGGAGACAACCGTGGCATGTTGGGAGCGGGACTTCTGCTCACTACGCGTTCGGGGTTTTTGCACCGCGCCGACTGCGTTTCAACATCCGATGAGTGAATAGTACCGAGGTTTTTTGTGCGTTGCAAGAATTTTTTTATTCTCTTGGGAAAGGCCGATTTCGCGTTGCGTTTTCGCCGCAAATTCTCGCGCAGCACCCTGGAGAACCGCAGCAGCCAACGACCTTGCCGAAAAAAGGGTTTTTGCCGAACGGGTAAACCCATTGCGGACTTACCCTAGACGATACCGGGTAATCCCACCCTGCTTTTTGCACCATAACGGTGCGTTATGCACCGGCATGCAGCTGAATTTGCGCACTGCACCATTTCAGCTGCCGCCCTCTCAGATCCAGTACGCCGTCGTCGTCATCACCTTGGACATCGCCCGCATCGCGGCCTTTACGGGGCCAGGCAGGGGCACGCCCCCTGCCCGCTCGGCGCTGGCGCGATGCTCGGCTTCGTCGTCCTTCATCTTCCGGACGATCTCGCGCGAGCGTTCGTCCTGCACCGGCAAGGTGCGTAGATGCTCTTCCAGATGCGCCTCCACCTGACGCTCGGTCTCGGCCATGAAACCCAGATTGCGCGGCACGCCCGCATAACTGGCCAGCACGCCCAATGCGAACGATCCGGCGTACCAGACCGGGTTGAGCAGGCTGGGCCGGCTGCCCAGTTCGGTCAGGCGCTCGTTGCACCAGACCAGGTGGTCGACTTCCTCGGAGGCCGCGTTCAACAGCAACGCGCGCGGGCCGGGCTCACGGCAGACAGACGCCTGCCCGCGGTACAGCGCCTGCGCGCAGACTTCGCCCACATGGTTCACGCGCATCAGGCCCGCCGCGCGCCGCTTGTCTTCGGCGGACAGGGCGGTGGGCGCCTCGTCGGCCTTGGCCGGGTAGGGCCGGCCGGCGGTCGCGCTGTTGGACAGCACCCGCAGCGCTCGGTCCGCTTCGGCCAGCAAGGCATCCAGGGGACTGGTCCGGCGCAGGAAGGAAAGGGGGCCGGATTGTGACAGGGCGGTGGACATGGACAACTCCTTGGCAAAACAGGCGCACACGCCCCTGATGCGGGGCGGGGCTCTCATGCCTGGAATTGTACGCAACAGGTATCATCAACCATTGACTGCGCTCAACGCTCAAGGACACACGACATGGAATGCACGATCGACTGGGGCGGCCCCAACGGCATGCTCTTTACCGCCAGCACCGGCAGCGGCCACGTAGCCGTGATGGACGGCGCCGTGGACGGCGGCGGCCACAACCTGGCGCCCCGACCCATGGAAATGCTGCTGGCCGGCACCGGCGGCTGCACGGCGTACGACGTGGTCCTGATCCTCAAGCGCGGCCGCCATGCGGTCACCGGTTGCAGCGTCAAGCTCCATGCCGATCGCGCGGACGCCGACCCCAAGGTTTTCACCCGCATCCATTTCGCCTTCACGGTCACGGGCCGCAACTTGCCGCAAGCCGCGGTCGAGCGCGCCGTGCAGCTGTCGCACGAAAAGTACTGCTCGGCCTCGGCCATGCTGGAGAAGACGGCGGCACTGACATTTTCGGTCGACATCGTCGACACGCAGGAAACGCCGGCCGCCGCCTGAGGCGCCCCCGCGTGGTGTAATTCGCCCTATCCCTTCCTTCCTATCTTGATAAGCGCCGCCGCGTCGCACGCGACGGCCAATTTGCGTCACCCGCGGGGCGGGCGAACACAAGGACCGCCATGAAACAATACCTGGACCTCGTTCAATCCATTCTGGACACCGGCGCGTGGCAGGAAAACCGGACGGGCATACGCACGCTGAGCATGCCCGGCGCGTCCTTGCGGTTCGATCTGCAAAAGGGCTTCCCCGCCGTCACCACCAAGAAGCTGGCGTTCAAGTCCGCCATCGGCGAAATGGTGGGTTTCATGCGCGCCTCGCGCAGCGCCGCCGAATTTCGCGAGCTGGGCTGCAAGGTCTGGGACCAGAACGCCAACGAAAACAGCCAGTGGCTGGCCAACCCGTATCGCGAAGGCCCGGACGACCTGGGCCCCGTCTACGGCGTGCAGTGGCGCCAGTGGCCGGCCTACAAAGTGCTGGACGCAGGCCGCCCGGCACAGATCGAAGACGCGCTGTCGCGCGGTTATGCCAAGGTGGCCGACCTGGAAGAAGGCGGCGTCCCGAAGGTGCTGCTGTACAAGGCGGTGGACCAGTTGCGCCAATGCCTGGACACCATCCACGAGCGCCCGGGTGACCGCCGCATCCTGTTCCACGGCTGGAACTGGGCCCAGATCGAAGAAATGGCGCTGCCGCCCTGCCATCTGCTCTACCAGTTCCTGCCCAACGCGACCACCCGCGAAATCTCGCTGTGCCTGTACATCCGTTCCAATGATGTCGGCCTGGGCACGCCGTTCAATCTGACGGAAGGCGCCGCGCTGCTGCATCTGGTGGGCCGCCTGACCGGCTACACCCCGCGCTGGTTTACGTATTTCATCGGCGACGCGCACATCTACGAAAACCACCTGCCGATGCTGCGCGAACAGCTGGCCCGCGAGCCCTACGAATCGCCCAAGCTGGTGCTGTCCGACCGCATCCCCGATTTCGCCGTGACGGGCCGCTACGAACCCGAATGGCTGGAAAAAGTGGAACCGGGCGATTTCTCGCTGTCCGGCTACACCCATCACGCTCCGCTCACCGCGCCCATGGCCGTGTAAGATCGCGCCCGGCGTGCCGACTCGGGCCGCCCTGGATGCGCGGGGCCGGCCGCCGCAGGCCCTTGCTCGCAGGCGGATATGCCGCGCCTGCCGGCACAAGTGAAGATTGGTGAGCATCTGGAAGCGCGATTTCGGTATAACCCATCCCTTAGCCTCGGACGCGCGTCCAGAATGCGCTGCGCGCCGGGGCTTCCGACCGGCCCATGCCGAGCCGCGCGTTTCGCTTGCCGCGAGACCGCGCAGCCCATCCGGCAGCGCCGACCGCAGGCAGCCCGCCTCATCCCCCTTCCCGATAAGAGAGTATGTAAATCGCCAGCGTCGACAGCAGGAATTGTCTTGCGACCCAATTGCAACTGTTGACTACTAATTGATTTGATTTGAGGCCGGCGCGATCGCAGTAAGCGCTCAGGACAGGACCCCACAAATGCTCGTTGGAACTTATAACCCTTCGCTCGTCCTCGTATCCCTAGGGGTCGCCATCCTGGCGTCATATACGGCGTTGGGCATGGCCAATCGCGTACGGGCCTCGCATGGGCTGCCGGCCGCGCGCTACTGGCTGGCGGGCGGCGCGCTCGCCATGGGCATCGGCATCTGGTCCATGCACTTCGTCGGCATGCTGGCCTTCAACCTGCCCATCCCCATGGGCTACGACCTGCCCCTGACCGTCCTGTCGCTGGGCATCGCCATCGGCTGCTCGGCCTTCGCCCTCTGGATCGTGTGCAAGGACGAACTGCCCTGGCCGAGACTCGTCGCCGGCGCCCTGCTGATGGGCGCCGGGATCGCCTCGATGCACTACCTGGGCATGGCCGCGATGCGCATGGCGCCCGGCATCGTCTACGACACCACATGGTTCTCGCTGTCCATCCTGATCGCCGTGGCCGCCTCCGGCGCCGCGCTGTGGATCACCTACCGGCTGCGCCAGGACGGGCCGCGCATGGCCTTGTCCCGGCCGCTGGCGTCGGTCGTCATGGGCATCGCCATCGTCGGCATGCACTATTCGGGCATGGAGGCCGCGGGCTTTCCGGCCGGCAGCATCTGCATGGCCGCCGACGGCGGCATCTCGGCCGGTTGGCTGGCCATCGCCGTCACCGCCGTGACGCTCAGCGTGCTGGCCATCGCGCTTGTCGTCGCCGTGCTGGACAACCGGCTGGAGGCGCGCACGTCGGCACTGGCCTCGTCGCTGGCCGAAGCCAACGAAGAACTGGTGCAGCTGGCGCTGCACGATACGCTGACCAAATTGCCCAACCGCATCCTGCTTGAAGACCGGATGGAGCAGGCCATCGAAAGCGCCAGCCGCCGCAAGGGCTACTTCGCCGTGCTGTTCTTCGACCTGGACGGGTTCAAGGCGGTCAACGACGCCTACGGCCACCACACCGGCGACGCCCTGCTGATCGATCTGGCGCAGCGCATCCGGCAGACCTTGCGCACGCAGGACACGGTGGCGCGCCTGGGCGGCGACGAGTTCATCGTCCTGAGCGAAGTGATCGAACCCACCGACGCCGCGAACGTGGCGGACCGGCTGATCGAGGCGATCGCCCGCCCGGTCATGGTCTACGGCCACGAAGTGCTGGTGACGTCCAGTGTGGGCATCGCGATCTACCCCAACGACGGCGAAGACACCCACAGCCTGCTGACCAACGCCGACGCCGCGATGTACCACGCCAAGCGCCTGGGCGGCACCGGCTACAGCTTCTTCGAGCCGTCCATGAACGCGGACGCGCACGAACAGATAGAACTGCTGCACGACCTGCGCCTGGCGCAAGAGCGCGACCAGTTCGTGCTGCACTACCAGCCCAAGTACGAAGCGCCCGCCGGCCCCATCATGGGCGCCGAAGCGCTGGTGCGCTGGAACCATCCGACACGCGGCCTGGTCGGTCCGGACCAGTTCATCCCCATCGCCGAAAAGACGGGCCTGATCCTGTCCATCGGGGAATGGGTGATCAACGAAGCCTGCCGGCAGATGCGGGAATGGATCAACGCCGGCCAGGGCCACTGGACCATCGCCGTCAACATCTCGGCGCTGCAGTTCGCCCATGCCAGCCTGGTTGAAACCGTGCGCGCCGCGCTCGCGCGAAACGACGTTCCACCGGCGTGCCTGACGCTGGAAGTGACCGAATCCACGGCCATGCGCGACGCCGAGGCCAGTCTGGCCGTGCTCAAGCGCCTGTCCGGCCTGGGCGTGACCATCTCCATCGACGACTTCGGCACCGGCTACTCCAGCCTGCTGTATCTGAAGCGCCTGCCTGCCACCGAATTGAAGATCGACCGGGGCTTCGTGAACCAGCTGGAAAACGATAACGAAGACGCCGCCATCGTCTCGGCCATCGTCGCGCTGGCGCAGCAGCTGAACCTGCGGATCGTCGCCGAAGGCGTCGAGACGGCGGCTCAGCAGAAGTTCCTGACCGGCCTGGGCTGCGATTCCCTGCAGGGCTTCCTGCTGGGCCGCCCGATGCCCGCGACGGAATTCCTGGAACACGCGGCCGGCTAGGCGCCCCCGGCTAGGCGCCCCCGGTTCGGCGCCCCCGACCCGGCACAGCGGAATTTGCTACGCTTACGCCGTCCGATCGGCCGACTCCCGGCTGACCCCACCGTTGCCCGCCCGCATGCCCGCCAGCCTTACCCTGATCGTTGCCTATTCCGATAACCGCGTCATCGGACGCGACAACACCCTGCCCTGGAAGTTGCCGGGCGACCTGGCGCACTTCAAGCGCAGCACGCTGGGCCATCCCATCGTCATGGGCCGCAAGACCTGGGACTCGCTGGGCCGCCCGCTACCGGGCCGCGCCAACATCGTGATCAGCCGCAATCCGGATTTCGTCGCCCCCGGCGCGACCGTCGTGACCACGCTGGACGCCGCGATTGCCGCCTGCGGCGATGTGGAACAGGCGTTCGTGATCGGTGGCGCGCAGATCTACGCGCAGGCGCTGCCGCTGGCGCGGCGTGTGCTGGCCACCGAAGTCCATGCCCAGGTGGACGGCGACGCCTTCTTCCCCCTGCTGCCCGCCTTCCAATGGAAGGAAACCGCGCGTGACGCCCAGCCCGCCGAAAACGGCTACGGCTACGACTTCGTCACCTACGAACGCGCCTGACCGGCAGCGCCGCCCGCTTCAGGCGGCGCCCGCATTGCGCATGAAGCGCCACAGCGCGGGCGCTTCGGAGTACGCCACATTGAAGCGCACCCAGGGCGTATCGGCCTCGTCCACTTCGAAGTAGGAACCTGGCGCCAGCCAGATCCCGTCCTTCAGCGCCAGCTCGGCCAGGCCGTTGGCGCCGCGTTCGCGCCACTGCCCCGCCACCTTCGCCCACAGGAACAAGCCCCCCTGCGGCCGTCCGTAGATCTCGAACCCGTGCTGCTGCATCTGGCCGGCGACGACGGCATGCGCCGCGGCCAGCCGCTCGCGGGTCCGTGCGATGTGCGCGCGGTAGCGCCCCTCGCGGATCACCTGGTGCACGATGCGCTCCATGATCTCGGGCGATGTCAGGCCCACCGCCATCTTGGTGCGCGCGATATCGCGCGTCAGGTCGCGGTGCGCCACCACATAGCCCACCCGCACCGACGGGCTGATGACTTTGGAATAGCCGCCCAGGTAGATCACGCGCCGCGCCCCGTCCAGCGCGGCCAGCATCGGCGTCACGCCCGGGGCCAGGTCGCGGGAGATGTCGTCCTCGATCACCCACAGCCCATGGCGTTCGGCCACTTGCAGGATGCGGAACGCATTGGCCATGCCGATGCTGGCGCCCGACGGATTCTGCAACGCCGTATTGATGTACAGCGCGCGAGGCTGGTGCTGGGCCACGACGCGCTCCAGGGCCTCGCAGTCCAGCCCGTCGGCCGTGCGCGGCACCGCCACGACGCGCAGGCCAAGAAGGCGCAGCAACTGCAGCAGGTTGGCATAGGCGGGCTGCTCCACCACCACGGTGTCGCCCGGCCGCAGCAGCGTGCGGCTGACCATGTCCAGCCCGTGCGACACGCCCTGGGTCAGCAGCACCTGCGAGACTTCCACCTCCATGCCCTGCGCGCTCAGGCTGGCCGCGATGGTCTCGCGGAGCGGCGCATAGCCGTAAGGGTGCCCGTAGTTGGCGACGCGCATCGCCGGCACCCGCCCCATGTGTCGCAGCGCCAGGTGCATGCCTTCTTCATTCAGCCATTCGCCCGGCAGCCAGCCGCATCCCGATTTGATCGGGATGGAATGGTCCGCGAAGATGTCCGACAGCAACCAGCCGGCGTTCAACCGCGGCGGCTCCCAGGACAGGGGCTCGCCCTGGCGTGCGGGCGCGTCGGGCGAGGCCACCCGGTAGCCGGCGCCCGGCCGCGCGGCCAGCCAGCCCTGCGACACCAGCCGGCTGTAGGCGCTGGCCACCGTGAACGTGCTGATGCCGTACTGGCGCGCAAGCTCGCGCACTGAGGGTAGGGACATACCCGGACGCAGCGTCTGCACTTCGATGGCGCGCAGAATGGCCGCGACCAGCTGTTCGACAAGGGTCGGCGCAAGTCCGCGGGCGCGGTTGGGCTGGAAATCGATCACGGAGAAAACTGTACAGTTAGACCACCTGCAACTATACAGTTAGCGGCATTTGCGCAGATCGTATATTTTCATTCCCCGCGGGACGTACCAGAATCATTCGAATCCCGGCGGCTGCGCCCTTTCCGTGCAGGCCCGCCGGTTGTCCATCCCCTGGAGCCGCCATGAACGCCCCCGCCGAGTTGCCCGACCTGTCCCATCTCTGGATGCCCTTCACTGCCAACAAGCAGTTCAAGGCACACCCGCGCATGCTGGCATCGGCCAAAGGCATGTACTACACCTCGGCCGACGGCCGCCAGATCCTGGACGGCACCGCCGGCCTGTGGTGCGTCAACGCCGGCCACGGCCGCCAGGAAATCGTCGACGCGATTTCCCGCCAGGCCGGCATCATGGATTACGCGCCCGGCTTCCAGCTGGGCCACCCGCTGGCCTTCGAGGCCGCCACGGCCGTCGCCAGCTTCATGCCCCAGGGCCTGGACCGCGTCTTCTTCACGAACTCCGGCTCCGAGTCCGTCGATACATCCCTGAAAATCGCCCTGGCCTACCACCGCGCCCGCGGCGAAGGCCAGCGCACCCGCCTGATCGGCCGCGAACGTGGCTATCACGGCGTGGGCTTCGGTGGCATCTCGGTGGGCGGCATCTCGACCAACCGCAAGACCTTCTCCGGCGCGCTGCTGCCCGCCGTGGACCACCTGCCGCATACCCACAACCTGGAGCAGAACGCCTACTCCAAGGGCCAGCCCGCCTGGGGCGCCAACCTGGCCGACGAACTGGAACGCATCGTCGCGCTGCACGACGCCTCGACCATCGCCGCCGTCATCGTCGAACCGATGGCCGGGTCCACGGGCGTGCTGATCCCGCCCAAGGGCTATCTTGAAAAGCTGCGCGAGATCACGTCCAAGCACGGCATCCTGCTGATTTTCGACGAAGTCATCACCGCCTACGGCCGCCTGGGCGCCGCCACCGCCTCCGAATTCTTCGGCGTGACGCCGGACATCATCGCCATGGCCAAGGGCGTCAGCAACGCCGCGGTGCCGGCCGGCGCGGTCGCGGTCAAGCGCGAAGTCCACGACGCCATCGTCAACGGCCCGGCGGGCGGCATCGAGTTCTTCCACGGCTACACCTATTCGGCGCACCCGCTGGCCGCCGCCGCCATCCTGGCGACGCTGGACATCTACCGCCGCGAAGACCTGTTCGCCCGCGCCCGTAAACTGTCCGGCGCATTCCAGGAAGCCGTGCACGGCCTGAAGGGCGCGCCGCACGTCATCGACGTGCGCAACCTGGGCCTGGTGGCGGGCATCGAACTGTCGTCGCGCGCCGGAGCACCGGGCGCCCGCGCCAGCGAGGTCTTCCAGAAGTGCTTCGACAGCGGCCTGATGGTGCGCTACACCGGCGACATCATCGCCGTCTCGCCGCCGCTGATCATCGAAGAGGCCCAGATCGGCCAGATCTTCGACCAGATCGGCAAGGTCCTGAAAGAGGTCGCTTGAGCGGCATCGCGCCCCCCCTGCCGCGGCACCGCCGCGCGCATTGACACAGCTTCGCGGGCGGCCGATGGCCGCCCTCGGACGTTTTTGAAGAATCCCGCTTTTCGAGCTTCCACACAATGAAGAAGATCTCCCATTTCATCAACGGCCAGCACTACGAAGGCCGCAGCAGCCGCTACGCCGACGGCTTCAATCCCGCCACCGGCGAGATCTGCGCGTCGGTGCCGCTGGCTTCCAACGACGACGTCGCCATCGCCGTCGCCGCCGCCAAGGCAGCGTTCCCCGCCTGGTCCGAGACCCCCGCGCTCAAGCGCGCCCGCATCCTGTTCAACTTCAAGGCGCTGCTGGACAAGCACCAGGACGAACTGGCCGAACTGATCACCCGCGAACACGGCAAGGTCTTCTCCGATGCCAAGGGCGAGGTCATGCGCGGCATCGAGATCGTCGAATTCGCTTGCGGCATCCCGCAACTGCTCAAGGGCCAGTACTCCGACCAGATCGGCGGCGGCATCGACAACTGGAGCATGCGCCAGCCCCTGGGCGTGGTCGCCGGCGTCACGCCGTTCAACTTCCCGATGATGGTGCCGTGCTGGATGTTCCCGGTGGCCATCGCCTGCGGTAACACCTTCGTGCTCAAGCCGTCCGAACGCGATCCGTCGGCCTCGCTGCGCCTGGCCGAATTGCTGACGGAAGCCGGCCTGCCCGGCGGCGTCTTCAACGTGGTGCATGGCGACAAGCAGGCCGTGGACGCGCTGATCGCGCATCCCGACGTCGAAGCGCTGTCGTTCGTGGGGTCGACGCCCATCGCTGAATATATCTATTCTGAAGGCACCAAGCGCGGCAAGCGCGTGCAGGCCCTGGGCGGCGCCAAGAACCATCTGGTGGTGATGCCCGACGCCGACCTCGACCAGGTCACCGACGCGCTGATGGGCGCGGCGTATGGCTCGGCCGGCGAGCGCTGCATGGCGATTTCGGTGGCCGTGGTGGTCGGCGACGTGGCCGACAAGGTCGTCGAACGCCTGATCCCCCGCGTGAAGGCGCTGATCGTCAAGGACGGCATGCAGCCGGACGCCGAAATGGGCCCGCTGGTGACGGCGCAGCATCGCGCCAAGGTCATGAGCTACATCGAAGACGGCATCGCCTCAGGCGCCGACATGGTCGTGGACGGCCGTGGCCTGACCGTGCCCGGCAATGAGCGCGGCTTCTTCCTGGGCGGCACGCTGTTCGACCACGTCAAGCCCGCCATGAACATCTACCGCGAAGAGATCTTCGGCCCCGTGCTGTGCGTCGTGCGCGTGCCCGACTTCGCCAGCGCGGTCGACCTGATCAACGCGCATGAATTCGGCAACGGGGTCGCGTGCTTCACGTCCGACGGCGGTGTCGCGCGCGCCTTCGCCCGCCAGATCAAGGTGGGCATGGTCGGCATCAACGTGCCGATTCCCGTGCCCATGGCCTGGCATTCGTTCGGCGGCTGGAAGCGTTCGCTGTTCGGCGACCACCATGCCTACGGCGAAGAAGGCATCCGCTTCTATTCCCGCTACAAGAGCGTGATGCAGCGCTGGCCCGACAGCATCGCCAAGGGCGCCGAATTCACCATGCCTGTGGCAAAGTGAGCCCAGTGAGCCCACCCCCGAAGCGCTGCGCGCTTTCCCCTCGAGGGGGCGCCGCTGCGGACCGGCAGAGCCGGATCCGCGCGGCCCCGCTCGGGAAGGTTTTGCCAGATTGCGGCGCTGCGCCCGATCCGTGGATCGCGGGGTGTGCGCCGGCGCCAGGGGAGTACTGAACCAGGCGCGGTGTCGTCCCCGCGCCTTCCGAACACCAAGACGACAAGGGGATGCCAGATGCGCATCGGGATTGGCGGTTTTCAGCACGAGACCAATACGTTCGCGCCCTCGCGCGCCACCTGGGAAGACTTCGCCGAAAAAGGCGGAGGCTGGCCACGCCTTGTCAGCGGGCCCGCGATGTTCGCGGCCGTGGCGGGCGCGAACATCCCCGTGGCGGGCTTCATCGAAGCCATGGCGCATCACACGCTCGTACCCACCACATGGGCCGCGGCCAGCCCGTCAGGACTCGTCACCAAGGACGCGTTCGAACGCATCAGCGCCCTGATCCTGCAAGGCCTGTCCGAGGCAATGCCGTTGGACGGCGTCTACCTGGACCTGCACGGCGCCATGGTCACCGAACACCTGGACGACGGCGAAGGCGAACTGCTCAGGCGCGTGCGGGAACTCGTCGGGCCCGGCGTGCCCGTCGTCGCCAGCCTGGACCTGCACGCGAATGTCACCCGCGCCATGGTGCGCCACGCCGACGCGCTGGTCTGCTACCGCACCTACCCCCACATCGACATGGCCGAGACCGGGCAACGCGCCGGAGCGCTGCTGTCGCTGCGGCTGGCTGGCGTGCCGCGGCCCTATGCGTCGCTGCGCGCCCTGCCCTATCTGATCTCGCTGTGCTGGCAGTCCACCGATATCGAACCTTCGCGCAGCCTGTACGAACAGGTGGGCGAGATCGAATCCCGCGGCGTGACCAGCCTGTCGTTCGCCACGGGCTTCCCCGCCGCGGACTTTCCGGAATGCGCGCCCACCGTGTGGGCCTATGGCACGACGCAGGCGGACGCCGATGCCGCCGCCGCGGAAATGGCGCGCGCCGTGCTGAATGCCGAGCGCGACTTCGGCGGCAGGCTCTACACCCCCGACGAAGCCGTGCAGGAAGCCATGCGGCTCTCGCAGGATGCCCGCAAGCCCATCGTCATCGCCGACGCGCAAGACAACCCCGGCGCGGGCGGCAGCTCCGACACCACCGGCGTGCTGCGCGCGCTGATCCGCCACGACGCGCGTGACGCGTCCATCGGTCTGATCGTGGATCCCGCCGCGGCCCTGGCCGCGCACCGCGCGGGTGTCGGCAATAAGGTCCGGATTGCATTGGGTGGACACTCGGGTATTCCCGACGACGAACCGCTGGACAGCGAATTCATTGTCGAGAAAACTTCGGACGGGCGCTTCGATACCCATGGCGCGTTCTATCGCGGCTTCCACATGGACCTGGGCCCCAGCGCCTGCCTGCGCATTGGCGGCGTGCGCATCATCGTCGCCACGAACAAGGTGCAGATGGCCGACCAGGAGATGTTCCGGTTCGCAGGGGTCGAGCCCACGCGGGCCGCGATTCTGGTGGTGAAGAGTTCCGCGCACTTCCGCGCGGATTTCACATCCATCTCCCAGACGATTCTGGTTTGCGCGGCACCGGGCTCCATGCTGATGGATGCGGCAAAACAACCATGGACACGGTTGCGCCCCGGTATCAGAATGGCGCCTTGCGGACCGGTGTTTTCCGGCCGGGCCGCGACAGCCTGACCCTCGCACGCCGCCGCCGCGCGGCGCGTTAACGACGTAGCGGCCGACAGTGCCGCTCACTACGCTTCAAGGGGATTCTCCATGCTCAAGTTTGTCCGAGCGGCCGCGCTGGCCGGTGCAACGCTGACGATGGCCCACGGCGCTTACGCCGAAACCGTCATCAAGTCCGTCATGCACTCGCCTCTGCGGTTGACCGATCCGCACGCCACCACTGCGTACATCACGACGTGGCACGGCTACATGATCTACGACACCTTGCTGGCTACCGACGCCGACAACAAGATCCAGCCCCAGATGCTGGAAAAGTGGGAAGTCTCGCCCGACGGCAAGACCTACACGATGACGTTGCGCGCGGGCCAGAAATGGCATGACGGCAAACCCGTGACCTCGGAAGACTGCGTCGCGTCGATCAAGCGCTGGGCCGCCGGCGACGGCATGGGCCGCACCCTCTTGAAGTTCACCGACAAGATCGAGGTGATCGACGACAACAGCTTCCGCATCGTCATGAAGGAACCCACGGACCTGGCGCTGCGCGCCCTGTCCAAGCCCACCGGCACCGCGCCGTTCATGATGCCCAAGCGCATCGCCGAACAAGCCATCGGCCAGCCCATCACCGACATGACCGGTTCGGGTCCGTTCAAGGTCATCGAATTCAAGCCGGGCGTGAAGACCGTCTACGCCAAGAACACCGACTACGTGCCGCGCAAGGAACCCGCAAGCGGGCTGGCCGGCGGCAAGGTCGTGAACGTGGACAAGGTCGAATGGGACGTCATGCCCGACGCCTTGACCACCGCCAACGCGCTGTTGGGCGGCGAGATCGATTTCGTCGAACAGTTCCCGTACGACCTGCTGCCGATGATCGAAGGCAACAAGGACTTGAAGGAAGAATCGCTTAGCCCGGTCGGCTACTTCACGATGTACCGCTTCAACTTCAAGTACCCGCCCTTCAACAACAAGAAGATCCGCCAGGCCGCGATGTACGCGATCGGCCAGGAAGACGTGATGAAGGCGCTGGTCGGCAATCCGAAGTACTGGAAGACCTGCGCCTCGCTGTGGGGTTGCGGCACGCCGTTCGAATCCGATATCGGCAAGGACGTGGTCGTCCCGTCGAACCTCGAAAAGGCAAAGGCGCTGCTGAAGGAAGCCGGCTACGACAACACGCCCATCCTCGTCATGCACGCGACCGACGTGGGCACGCTGTCCGCCCAGCCGGTGGTGATGGCCCAGGCGCTGCGCAAGGCCGGCTTTAACGTCAACCTGGCCGCGATGGACTGGCAAAGCGTGGCGACCCGCCGCGCCTCCAAGGCCGCGCCCGCTGAAGGGGGCTGGAACATCCACAACACCAACTGGTACGCCACCGACGTGATGGATCCGGTCCGCTCCGCGCCCGCCGCCGCCAACGGCGACAACGCCTGGTTCGGCTGGCCCGACATGCCGCAAGTGGAAGAACTGCGCACGAAGTTCGCGCTGACTTCCGACCCCGCCGAGCAAAAGAAGATCGCCGACGAATTGCAGCGCATCGGCATCGACGAAGGCCTGTACGTGCCGCTGGGCCAGATGTCCGTGCCCACCGTCTACTCGACCAAGCTTTCCGGCCTGGTGCACGCACCGGTCTTTGCGTTCTGGAACGTCAAAAAAGCCCCTTAAAGGGCGAGTAGTTCAGGGGGAAATACATGCTGGCATTCGTCTCACGCCGGCTCCTCGCGACCATCCCCGTTCTGGTGATGGTCGCGGTGGTGGTCTTCGCGATATTGCGCTTCAGCCCGGGAGATCCGGCCATCATCATGGCCGGCGACGGCGCCACGCCTGAACGTATCGTCCAGATACGCCAGACGATGGGCCTGGACCAACCGGTCATCAAACAGTTCTTCATCTGGGGCGGCAAGCTCCTGCAAGGCGATCTGGGCACCTCGCTCATGTCCGGCGTGCCGGTCACCAAACTGATCGCGCAACGCCTTGAGCCCTCCATGAGCCTGGCGGTGCTGACCTTGCTGTTCACGCTCGTCGTGGCCATTCCGCTGGGCATCCTGGCGGCATGGCGGCAAGGCAAGCTGCTGGACCGCGCCGTGATGGGCTTTTCGGTGCTGGGCTTTTCAGTGCCGGTGTTCGTCACGGGCTATCTGCTGATCTGGCTGTTCGCCATCAAGCTGGGCTGGTTCAACGTGCAGGGCTACACGCCGCTGGACAAGGGCTTCTGGCCCTACCTGCACCGGCTCATCCTGCCGTCGCTGGCCTTGTCCACGGTCTACGTGGCGCTGATCGCGCGCATCACGCGCACCAGCGTCATCGAAGTCATGGGTGAAGACTTCATCCGCACGGCCCGATCCAAGGGCCTGGGCGAAACCGGCGTGCTGCTCGGCCATGCGCTGCGCAATGCCGCCGTGCCCATCGCCACGGTGGTGGGCCTGGGCATCGCGCTTCTGATCAGCGGCGTGGTCGTGACCGAATCGGTGTTCAACATCCCCGGCCTGGGCCGGCTGGTGGTGGAAGCCGTGCTGGCGCGCGATTACCCAGTCATCCAGGGGCTGACGCTGTTCTTCGCGTTCGTCTACGTGTTCATCAATCTCGTCGTCGATTGCGCCTACACGGTGTTCGACCCGCGTATCCGATACTGAGGCCGCCCGATGCAAACGCCAACCGACGCCGCCGCGCAAGCGGCAGCCGACCTTCCCGGAGGCGGCAACCCTCAAGTCACCGCCTGGCGGCAGATCCGCCAGGGCTTGAAGAGCTGGCCCGTCATGCTGGCGCTGGTGGTGCTGGTCGCCATCATCGCCATCGCGCTATTCGCGCCGCTGCTGGGCACGGTGGACCCCACCTTCATCGACCCCGGCGCGCGGCTCAAGCAGCCCTTCACCGACTATCTGTTCGGCACCGACGCCTTCGGTCGCGACGTCTGGTCGCGCGTGGCCTACGGCGCCCGCATCTCGCTGATCGCGGGCCTGGGCGCCGCGGTCGTCAGCGTCGTCCTCGGACTGGTCATCGGCGTGATCGCCGGGTGGTTCCGGTCGCTGGACGGCCTGATCATGCGCACGATGGACGCCATCATGGCGATTCCCGGCATCCTGCTGGCGATCGCCCTGGTCTCGGTCACCGGCGCCAGCATCACGACCGTGCTGGTCGCCATCACCATCCCCGAAATCCCGCGAGTGGTGCGGCTGGTGCGCGGCCAGATCCTGACGGTGCGCGGCGAACCCTACGTCGAGGCCGCCCTGGCGCTCGGCACGCCGCTGCCGCTGCTGCTGTGGCGCCACATGGTGCCCAGCACCATCGCGCCGCTGACCGTTCAGGGCACTTACGTGTTCGCGTCCGCAATGCTGACCGAGGCCATCCTGAGCTTCCTGGGCGCGGGCATCCCGCCCGAGATCGCGTCCTGGGGCAACATCATGTCCGAAGGCCGCATGTACTTCCGCATGCTGCCCGGCCTGATCCTCTTTCCCGGCCTGTTCCTGTCGCTGACGGTGCTCAGCGTGAACATCCTGGGCGACGCCCTGCGCGATGCGCTGGACCCGAAAATGGTGCGCAGGATCTGATGCCCATGACTTATTCCCCTACCCCTCCCGCGGGCGACACCTCGTCCGCCATCCTGGCCATCCGCAACCTGTCCGTGGAAGTCGGCGGCGCGGGCAACCGCGTCGTGCGCAACCTGAGCCTGGACGTGCATGCCGGCGAAACGGTATGCGTCGTCGGCGAGTCCGGTTCGGGCAAGTCCGTCACGTCGCTGGCCGTGATGGGCCTGCTGCCGCCGGGCATCCTGTCCATCAGCGCGGGTTCCGTCCGCGTCGAAGGCGAAGACGTCGCCACGGCCTCGCAACGCCGGCTGCGCGAGATGCGCGCCACCCGCATGGCCATGGTGTTCCAGGAACCCATGACCGCGCTGAATCCCGTGCACACGGTGGGCAAGCAGGTCGACGAAGTGCTGCGCCTGCACCGCAAGCGCATGAGCGCGGCGGAACGCCGCGCCAAGGTGCTGGACATGTTCCGCTCGGTCCACCTGCCCGACGTCGAACGCATCTTCGACGCCTATCCGCACCAGTTGTCCGGCGGCCAGCGCCAACGCATCGTGATCGCGATGGCGCTGATCCTGGAACCCAAGCTGCTGATCGCCGACGAGCCCACGACCGCGCTGGACGTGACGACGCAAAAGCAGATCCTGGCGTTGATCAAGGAACTGCAGGTCAAGCACCAGACCGCCGTGCTGTTCATCACGCACGACTTCGGCGTGGTCGCCGAGATCGCGGACCGCATCGTGGTGATGAACCGCGGCGACCTGATCGAAAGCGGCACCCGCAACGAGATCCTGGCCGAACCCAAGCAGTCCTACACCCGGCGCCTGGTGTCGTCCGTGCCCAGCCTGGTGCCGACCCGCCGTGATGCGCCCGACGGCCAGCCCGTGCTGCACGTCAAGGGGCTGGGCCGTACCTACGCCGGCAAGAACTCGCTGTTTTCCCGCAAGACGGCGCAGAAGGTCATCGCCGCCACCGATGTGAACCTGACGCTGCGCAAAGGCGAGATCCTGGGCATCGTGGGCGAGTCCGGCTCGGGCAAATCCACGGTGGCGCGCTGCATCGTGCGCCTGATCGAACCCACCGCCGGCCACATGATGATGGGCGGCGAAGACCTGAGCACGCTATCCGGTTCCGCATTGCGCCCGGTCCGCCGCCGCATCCAGATCGTGTTCCAGGACCCCTACCGTTCGCTCAACCCGCGCCGCACGGTGGGCGAATCCATCATCGAAGGCCTGCTCAATTTCGGCATGCCGCGCGACCAGGCATTGAAGCGCGCGGGCGAAACCCTGACCGTCGTCGGTCTGAGCCCGGACGCCATGCGGCGCTATCCGCACCAGTTCTCGGGCGGCCAGCGCCAACGCATCTGCATCGCGCGCGCGCTGGTCATGGACCCCGAAATCCTGGTGGCCGACGAAGCCGTGTCGGCCTTGGACGTGTCGGTGCAGGCACAGGTGCTGGAACTGCTGGAGCAGGTGCGCCAGCGCACCGGCGTCGGCGTGCTGTTCATCACGCACGACTTGCGCGTGGCCGCGCAGATCTGCGACACCATCATGGTCATGCAGCGCGGCAAGGTCGTCGAAACCGGCTCCGCCGAAACCGTGCTGACCGAACCGCGCCACGAATACACCCGCGCCCTGATCGACGCGGCGCCCGGACGCGACTGGGACTTCCGAAATTTCCGGCCCGTCGCGGCCACGCTGGCGCACGCGCCCGCGCCTTGATGCCCTGAATGCCTTCCTCCGCACACTGGAACCGAGATGCCACAACCGCATGAATTGTCTGCCCAGGAACTGCTGCACGCCTACCGCAACAAGTCGCTGTCGCCCGTTGAAGCCACGCGCTCCGTGCTGGAACACATCGAACGCTGGGAACCGCACCTGAAAGCCACCTACGCGCTGGATCCGGAAGGCGCGCTGGCGATGGCCCGGGCCTCCGAAGCCCGCTGGATGAAGGGCGAACCGCAGTCCTCGGGCGGCTATACGCTGGATGGCGTGCCCGCCACCATCAAAGAGAACATCGCCACCCGCGGCACGCCCATTCCGCTGGGCACCGCCGCCACCGACCTGACCCCGGCCGCCGCCGACGCGCCGCCCGCGGCCCGCATGCGCGAAGCCGGCGCCGTGCTGCTGGGCAAGACCACCATGCCCGACTACGGCATGCTGTCCTCGGGGCTGTCGAGCTTCCACGAACTGACGCGCAACCCGTGGGACCTGTCCAAGAACCCCGGCGGCTCCAGCGCCGGCGCGGGCGCTGCCGCCGCCGCCGGCTACGGCCCGCTGCACATCGGCACCGACATCGGCGGCTCGGTCCGACTGCCGGCCGCCTGGTGCGGCATCGCCACGCTGAAGCCCAGCCTGGGCCGCATCCCCATCGACCCGCCGTTCATGGGCCGCTGCGCCGGCCCGATGACGCGCACCATCACGGACACGGCACTGATGATGGGCGTGCTGTCGCAACCCGACGCGCGCGACCACATGAGCCTTCCTTTCCAGGACTTCGACTGGCTGAACCTGGCGCAAGACGTGCGCGGCCTGCGCATCGGCCTCTTGATGGACGCCGGCTGCGGCCTGCCGCTGGACCCCGAGGTGCGCGAGGCGGTGCAGGCCGCCGCCCAGGCCTTCGAGGCCGCCGGCGCTATCGTCACCCCCATGCTGCCCTGGATGACGCCCGACATGCTGGACGGCGTGGACCGCTTCTGGCGCACGCGCTCCGCGATCGATCTTGCCGCGCTGCCCGAGGCGCGCCGCGCGAAGATCCTGCCCTTCATCCGCACCTGGGCGGAAAGCGGCGGCAGGCAGTCCGGTGAAGCCGTCTTCCGTAGCTACTACGAAACGCTGAACGTGCGCGCCAAGACCGTCGCGGCCTGCGCCCCGTTCGACTACGTGCTGTCGCCCGTCGCGCCCGTGGTGGCCTACAACGCCGAATGGCCGTCGCCCACCAATGAAGTCGCCACCACCATGCACCACATCGGCTTCACGCTGCCCTTCAACATGAGCGAACAGCCGGCCGCGTCCGTCAACTGCGGCTATACGCGGGCCGGCCTGCCCATCGGGCTGCAGATCGCCGGCGCGCGCTTCGACGACCTGGGCGTGCTGCGCGTGGCGCGCGCCTGGGAGCAGATGCGCCCCGCGCAGCATCCGTGGCCCCAGCCGCCCCAGGCAAACTGACTTTCCACAGCAACCCACAGGAATTCCCATGCGTTGGCTTTTGGCAATGATCAAGCACGAGACGAATACCTATTCGCCCGTGCCGACCCCGCTTGAACGCTTTTTCCGCGGCAATCCCGAGATCCTGGCTGGCGACCGCGCCATCCAGGCCTACGAGAACACCGATAGCGGATTGGGCGGCTATATCGAAGTCGCCCGCCGCGAAGGCGCCGAGATCGTCGTGCCCGTGGCGGCCGAGTCCTGGCCCAGCGGCCCCGCCAGCGCCGAAACGCATGAACGGCTGTGCAAGCTGGTCCTGGACCAGGTCAAGCTGGGCGGCTTCGACGCCATCCTGCTGGACCTGCACGGCGCCATGGTCGCCGAGGGCGTGGAAGACGCCGAGGGTGACCTGCTGCGCCGCCTGCGCGAGATCGATCCCAAGACGCCGGTCGCCGTCACGCTGGACATGCACGCGAACATCTACGACGACATCGTCGACAACGCCACCGTCATCAGCGGTTTCCACACCTATCCGCACGTGGACATCCGCGAGGCCGGCGTGCGCGCCGCCAACGTGATCGTGCGCACGCTCAAAGGCGAGATCAACCCCGTCATGAGCTGGGCCAACAAGCCGATGCTGCCGCACATCATGTGCCAGGGCACGCATGCCGCGCCGAACAAGCCCCTGCAGGAACGCTGCAAGGAACTGGAGGCCAATGGCGTGCTGGCGGCGTCCGTGTTCGTCGGCTTCCCGCATGCCGACATCCGAGAAGCCGGACTGAGCGCGGTCGTCTGTACAGACGGCAAGCCGGAAGAAGCGCGCCAGTACCGCGACGAACTGCTGGAACGCGCCTGGTCCGGCCGCGCGGACTGGGTCTTCCACCCCGAACCGCTGGCGCCCACCATCGCGCGCGCGAAAGCGATCGAACAAGGCCCCGTCGTTTTGCTGGACCACTTCGACAACACCGGTTCCGGCGGCACCATGGACACCACCGCCGTGCTGGCCGAGGTGCTGCGCCAGGAACTGGACAACGTCGTCTTCTACGCCATCTGCGACCCGCAAGCCGCCAACGAGGCCGCGGCCGCCGGTGTCGGCAACACGATCACGCTGAAACTGGGCGGCAAGCTGCCCATGCCCGCCATCAAAGAAGCCAGCGAACCACTGGAAGTCACCGGCCGCGTCAAACTGGTGTTCGACGGCGTCTACCTGAACCGGGGCCCCATGTACCGGGGCGTACGCAACGACACCGGGCTGACCGTCGTCATCGACACGGGCCGCGTCGATATCGTGGTGGTCTCTCGCCACCAAGAACCCTTCGACATCAATTGCCTGCTGTCGGCGGGCATCGATCCGCTGCAAAAGCGCTATGTGGTGCTGAAAAGCCGCGTGCACTGGCGCGCGGGCTTCTCGGACATGGCGACCGAGGTGATCGAATGCACGGGCGTAGGCGTCACCACGTCCGACTACGGCCAGCTGGATTTCAAGCACGTGCGCCGTCCGATCTACCCGCTGGATCCGCTGTAAGCGGCCAGATTGTCGACAAAAAGGCCGGCGCCTGTGCGTCGGCCTTTCATTTTGAAATCTTCGGTAACTGCGCGCACGGTCAGGTGACTCCCCGCCTCGGTATACTCGCCGCGGGCCCTTACAGGCCGATGAATACGTGTATGCCGGCAGCAGCCCCTGGGCCGCCAGGGCGCGATGGCGATAAGTGCCTCGCCTGCCGGATATGACTCGATAATCAACGAAAAAAGCAGAACGATGAAAAAGAGCGTAGCGATCACCCTCGGCGTGGTCTTAGTGGGAGCGGGAAGCTGGGTAGGCGCCACGTGGTACACCGGCAAGCGCATCGAAGAAAGCTCGCAGCGCCATCTGGCCGAAGCCAATGAAAAACTGGCCAAGCTGACGCCGCTGTTCGGTCTACGCATCGACCAGCTGAAATACGAACGCAGCCTGTTCTCGACCCAGGCGCGCTACGGCCTGTCGCTCGTCAAGAACGACAAGAGCCCGGAAGCCATGCCCTCAGGCATGATCGAATTCGACGCGGTCGTGGAACACGGCCCCTTCCCCAAGAGCGCCGTGGCAAGCGGCGCCCTTGCGCCCAAGCTGGCCTATGTCCATGCCGAAATGGCCAAGACGGACAACCTCAAGGAAGTGTTCGAACTGACCAAGGGCGTGTCGCCCCTGATCAGCGACGCGACGATCAGCTACAGCGGCGTCACCAGCTCCAAGTCCAAGATCGCCCCGGTCAAGGTCACGCACGAAGGCAACACGGTCGATTTCAGCGGCATGACCGTGACCGGCGAGTTCGATCGCGCCCTGCAAGGCGTGACCGCGCATGGCGTGATGGACACGCTGTCGATCGATGGCATGAAGAGCAACGACCCCGTCAAGGTCTCCATCGCCGGCATGACGATCGACGCCAACAGCCACGTGGGCAAGTTCGGCGTGTCGATCGGCGATTCCGACCTGAAGATCAAGCGCATCGACGTCACCCGCCCCGGCGACGACATCAAGCTGTCGCTGGACAACTTCGGCTACGGCGTGAAGCTGTCGGAAGACGACAAGTCGATCAACGTGCAGGCCACCTACCAGACCGGCGACATCATCGTGAACGACGTCGCGCTGGGCAACGGCCAGGCCGTGATCAAGCTGGCCAATCTGGACGGCCAGGCCGTCAAGCAGCTGTCGGACACGTACAACCAGCTGGTCCGCCAATACATGGCGAGCACGGAAGACGAAGGCCTGAAGGACGAGCAGATCCAGGTGTTGCTGGACAACGCCGGCAAGCTGCTGGCCGGCAATCCTTCGTTCAGCATCGATCCGATCAGCTGGAAGACCGGCAAGGGCGAAAGCAAGCTGACCTTCAAGCTGGACCTGGCCAATCCGTCCGACGTCAAGAACCTGACGCCGCAAGAAATCGCGGTTCAGGCCATCAAGCGCATCGACGCCACGCTGATCGTCTCCAAGCCGATGGTCCAGGACCTGATGACGCAATACGCCGTCAAGAAGGAAGGCATGGCCGCCGACAAGGCCGCCGAGGAAGCCGGACAGAACGTGCGCCAGATGTCCGGCATGGCTGAAATGTTCAACGTCGGCAAGAACGAGGGCGACAACATCGTCGGCAAGTTCACCTTCGCTGACGGCATGGGCGACCTGAACGGCAAGAAGATCCCGGCCGACGAGCTCTTCTCCGGCCTGCTGGGCGCAGCCGGCATGGATTCCTCGGACGAACCCGAAGAAGAGCCGATGCCCGCCATGGGCCAGGAAGAACCGGCTACGGACACCACTGCCTCCGGATTGCTGCAGGACTTCAACCTGGACACGGTCAGCAGCATGCTCGACGACATGGGTTACACCGTGAAGAAGAGCGACGGCGACGAAGGCCCCGTGCTGGTGCTGGATACGGGCACCACCGGCGCCAGCGACCTGCGCCTGGAATTCCTGTGCAACGACTTCACCGAGAAGTGCCTGGACCTGGTCGTGACCGCCACCTACAAGACCAAGAAGCCGATGGCGTTGAAGGCCATCAACACCTGGAACCAGGAATACCGCTGGACCCGCGCCTACCTGGACGACAAGAACCAGGCCGTGCTGCAGATGGACATGAACGCGGAAGGCGGCATTGGCAAGGAAAACCTGCAGATCCTGCTGAACACCTTCATCAGCATCGCCGAAGACTTCGGCACGCTGAGCAAAGGCACGCCGGCCAAGTAAGCCTGCGCGCCCGGGGCCCAAAGAAAAACCCCCATCGCGAAGATGGGGGTTTTTTCATTGCCGGACGGATCGGTTCGGATCCCTGCCCGGCTTGCGCCGGGCCCGTCGTGTCACGCCATCAGGCGTAGGCTTCGATCGGCAGGCAGGCGCACACCAGGTTGCGGTCGCCGTAGGCGTTGTCCACCCGGCCCACCGGCGGCCAGTACTTGGCCTCGCGCAGCGACGCCACCGGGTAGGCGGCCTGCTGGCGCGGGTAGTCGTGCAGCCATTCTTCGGCCAGCAGCATCTGCGCGGTATGCGGCGCGTTCTTCAGGACGTTGTCTTCGCGGTCGCGTTCGCCGCGCTCGACCTGGGCGATTTCCTCGCGGATCGAGATCATCGCGTCGATGAAGCGGTCCAGCTCGGCCACGCCTTCGGATTCCGTCGGTTCGACCATCAGCGTGCCGGCAACCGGGAAGCTCATCGTCGGCGCGTGGAAACCGTAGTCCATCAGGCGCTTGGCGATGTCTTCGGCGCTGATGCCGCTGACTTCCTTCAACGGACGCACGTCCAGGATGCACTCATGCGCCACGCGGCCGTTGCGGCCCGCGTACAGGACCGGGTAGTGGTCGCGCAGGCGGGTGGCGATGTAGTTGGCGTTCAGGATGGCGACTTCGGTCGCGCGGCGCAGTCCGTCGGCGCCCATCAGCGAGATGTACACGAACGGGATCGGCAGGATGCCGGCGGAACCGAACGGCGCGGCCGAGACCGGGCCGACCTTCGCGTGGCCGGGCAGCTTGCCTTGCTCGTTCACCACGCCCGGCAGATACGGCGCCAAGTGGGCGCGCACCGCCACGGGACCCACGCCGGGGCCGCCGCCGCCGTGCGGGATGCAGAACGTCTTGTGCAGGTTCAGGTGGGACACGTCCGAACCGAACTTGCCTGGCTGGGCCACGCCGACCATCGCGTTCATGTTGGCGCCGTCCAGGTAGACCTGGCCGCCCGCCTGGTGGACCAGGTCGCAGATTTCGGTCACGGCCTCTTCGAACACGCCATGCGTGGACGGATACGTGATCATCAGCGCGGCCAGCTTGTCGCCGACCTGTTCGATCTTGGCGCGCAGGTCGGTCAAGTCGACGTTGCCGTTGGAATCGGACGCCACCACCACCACGTCCATGCCGGCCAACTGCGCCGAGGCGGGGTTGGTGCCGTGCGCGGACGACGGGATCAGGCAGACGTTGCGCTGGTGCTGGCCATTGGCTTGGTGATAGCCGCGGATCGCCAGCAGGCCGGCGTATTCGCCTTGTGCGCCCGAGTTGGGCTGCAGGCTGATGTTGTCGTAGCCGGTGATTTCGCACAGCGCGGCCGACAGGCGGTCGATCAGCTCGTTGTAGCCCTGGCTTTGCGACGCGGGCGCGAAGGGGTGGATCAGCGCGAACTCGGGCCAGGTGATCGGGATCATCTCGGCGGTGGCGTTCAGCTTCATGGTGCACGAACCCAGCGGGATCATCGTGCGGTCCAGGGCCAGGTCCTTGTCGGCCAGGCGGCGCAGGTAGCGCAGCATGTCGGTTTCGGATTGCACGCTGGAGAAGACCGGGTGCGTCAGGATGGCGCTTTCACGGGCGACCGAGGCCGGGATGCCGCTTGCGGCGGCGGCGTCCAGGGCGTCGATATCCAGTTCGACGTCATCGCGCTCCAGGCCGGCGGCGAACACGTTGACCAGCGCTTGCAGGTCGGCGGGCGTGACGGTTTCGTCCAGCGACACCGCCAGGCGGGCGCCGTCGACACGGCGCAGGTTGATGTGTTCGCACTCGGCGGCCGTCAGGATGGCGGGCGTCGCGGGGCCGGTTTCCAGCAGCAGCGTATCGAAGAACGTGTCGTTGACGACCTTCACGCCCAGCTTCATGAGCTCGCCGCGCAGGATGGCCGTGCTGCGCTGCACGCGCTGGGCGATGCGGCGGATGCCGGCCGGGCCGTGCCACACGGCGTACATGCCGGCCATCACGGCCAGCAGCACTTGCGCGGTGCAGATGTTGGACGTGGCCTTTTCACGGCGGATGTGCTGTTCGCGCGTTTGCAGCGCCAGGCGCATCGCCGGATTGCCTTGCGAGTCCTTGGACACGCCGACCAGGCGGCCGGCCATGTTGCGCTTGAAGCCGTCCTTGCAGGCCATGAAGCCGGCGTGCGGGCCGCCGAAACCGAACGGCACGCCGAAACGCTGTGCCGATCCGATGGCGATGTCCGCGCCCCACTCGCCCGGCGCGGCCAGCACGGCCAGCGCCAGCAGGTCGGTCGCGCACGCCACCACGGCGCCTTGCGCGTGGGCGGTCTCGGCCAGCTTGCGGTAGTCGGCGACGGAACCCGTGCTGTGCGGGTATTGCAGCAGCACGCCAAAGCACTCGGGCAGGCCTTCGGCTTCATCGCCCACGGCGATTTCCAGTCCCAGGCCCTCGGCGCGCGTACGCACGACTTCGATGGTCTGCGGATGCACATGGCGAGAGATGAAGAACACCGGGCTCTGCGACTTGGCGCCGCGGCGGGCCAGCGTCATGGCTTCGGCGGCGGCTGTGCTTTCGTCCAGCAGCGAGGCGTTGGAGATGTCCAGCCCGGTCAGGTCGGCGACCATGGTCTGGTAGTTCAGCAGGGCTTCAAGACGGCCCTGCGAGATTTCCGGCTGGTAAGGCGTGTACGCCGTGTACCAGGCGGGGTTCTCAAGAATATTGCGCAGCACGACGTTAGGCGTCTGCGTGCCGTAGTAACCCTGGCCGATGTAGTTGCGGTAGACCTTGTTGCGGCCCGCGATCTGCTTCAGTTCGGCCAGCACGTCGGTTTCGCTGCGCGAGGGCGGCAGCGCCAGCGGGGCCTGGCTGCGGATCTTCGAAGGCACGACTTCTTCGATCAGGGCATCCAGGCTGGGGCTGCCGATCACGTTCAGCATGGCGGCCTGGTCGGCGTCGGAAGGGCCGATGTGGCGGGGAATGAAGTCGGTATGGGTGTCTAGGGCGCGCGACATGGGGAATCTCGGGGTGGTGGTGCGTCAGGGCGGGCGCGGCGCAGGGGCCGCGCCCGCCTCGAACCGGCTTTAGCCGTTGGCGACGGCTTCGTAGCCGGCAGCGTCCAGCAGCTTGTCGGCATCGGCGGCGTTGACCGGCTTGATCTTGAAGATCCAGGCGGTGAAGGCCGATTCGTTGATCAGGTTGGGGTTGTTTTCCAGCTCTTCGTTGAAGGCGACGATTTCGCCGGTCACGGGCGCATAGATATCGGACGCGGCCTTGACCGACTCGACCACGCCAGCGGTTTCGCCTGCGTTCAGCTTGGCGCCGACCTTCACGTCGCCAACGAAAACCAGATCGCCCAATTGATCCTGGGCGGTGTCGGTGATGCCGACGACGAACACGTCGCCTTCGGCTTTGACCCATTCATGGGACTGGGTGTACTTGCGATCGGTGGGCAGACTCATGGGAACTCCTGAGGGAATGCGGGTAGATGAATGGTGTTGCGCGCCTCGCGCGGGCGGCGCTTGCCCAGACCGGGCCGGCGCTCGCGCGAAGCTTCGAGTTTACGAGTGTTCGACGGCTTTGCCGTTACGGACAAACGGCAGTTTGCAGACCAGGGCGGGCACCCATTTGCCGCGGATGTCGACCTCGACCGAGTCGCCCGGACGCACGCCTTGCGGCAGGCGGGCAAAGCCGATCGACACGCCCAGCGTGGGCGACATGGTGCCGCTGGTGAGCTCGCCCGTGCCGGCCGGCGTGCGCACGGCCATGTGGGCGCGCATCACGCCGCGCTCTTGCAGCTTCAGGCCGATGAAAGTCGCGGGCGTGGCGAACTGCTCCAGCGCGTCGCGGCCGATGAAGCGGCGTTCGGCGTTCTTCAGGGACACGGTCCAGGTCAGGCCGGCCTGATCCGGGTGGGTCAGTTCGTCCATGTCCTGGCCGTACAGGTTCATGCCGGCTTCCAGGCGCAGCGTGTCGCGCGCGCCCAGGCCTGCCGGGCACACGCCCTGGGCGACCAGGTCGCGCCACAATTGCACGACTTCGGTCGCGGGCAGGACGATTTCAAAGCCGTCTTCGCCGGTATAGCCGGTGCGGGCCACCAGCGTGTCGTCGCCCACGATGGCCGCGACGAAGGGGGTCAGCGGTTCGGTGGCGGCTTGCCATGCCGGGCGGGCCGCCCAGACCTTGGCGCGGGCGTTGGGGCCCTGAACGGCCACCATCGCCAGATCGCGGCGCGGGGTGATCGTCACGTCGAAATTGCCGGCCTGCTTCACGCGCTGCATCCAGGCCATGTCTTTGTCGGCCGTGCCGGCGTTGACCACCACGCGCCATTCGTCGGCGGCGAAGAAGTAGACGATCAGGTCGTCAATGACGCCGCCTTGCGGGTTCAGCATGCAGGTGTACAGCGCCTTGCCGGGCACCGTCAGCTTGGCCACGTCATTGGCGACCAGGCGCTGCAGGAAGGCGAAAGAATCGGGGCCGGCGACGTCGGCGTTCAGCATGTGCGACACGTCGAACATGCCGGCGTCCTGGCGCACCGCGTGGTGCTCTTCCAGTTGCGAGCCGTAAGCCAAGGGCATGTCCCATCCGCCGAAATCGACCATTCGGGCGCCGGAGGCGATATGTTCTTCGGCCAGCGGGGTGCGTTTGAGGGTTGCGGACATGCGCGGAAACTCCGGGACGGCAGAGATCTGCCAGGGTTACGGAATGCCGGTCGTGACAAGCGATTGCGCTCGCACGGCTACGGCTGAATCTTCCGCCCCTCTGTCCTTTTGCCTGAGAGTTGCCCCGCGTAGCGGGTTTGCACCTTCGGCGCCTGGGCTGCTCGATATGTCCCTTGTTCGGGGCCGGCGCCAGGTCTCTCCAGAGTACTGTTTTGCCGCATCCACACAGTGAAAAACCGGGACGGGGCAAGCATGTGCGGTATCGGTTACCTGAGCGATTCTGGGCGAATTGCGCCTTCGGCGGCGGCTGATTCGTGGAAACAGCCGCTCTCTCCCGCAAACATGCATGACAGCGGCGAAAGCATACAACGAAAGCCGTGCGCCGAAAACCGAAAAATCAAGCGCGCTACCCCAGCGCGGTATCCAGCAGCATCATCAAAACAAAGCCCAGCATCAGCCCGCAGGTGGCGTAGACCTCGTGCCCTTTGCGGTGCGATTCGGGAATGATTTCATGGCTGATGACAAACAGCATGGCCCCCGCAGCAAAGCCCAGGCCCCACGGCAGCATGGCCGCCGAAAACCCCACGATGGCCGCGCCCAGCACGGCGCCCAGCGGTTCGACCAGCCCGGACAACATGCCCAGCGCCACGGCGAACGATTGCTTGTAACCGGCCGCCAGCAGCGCCACGGCCACCACCAGCCCTTCCGGGATGTCCTGGATGGCGATGCCGGTCGCCAGCGCCGTGCCGCGCACCGGGTCGCTGCCCGCATAGCCCACGCCGATGGCCAGGCCTTCGGGCAGGTTGTGCAGGGTGATGGCGAACACGAACAGCCAGGTGCGGCGCAGGCGGTGGGCTTCGATGCCTTCGCGCCCCTTGATGAAATGCTCGTGCGGCAGGGTGCGGTCCATCACGAGCAGGACCGCCGCGCCCAGCAGGATGGCGGCGCCCACCGTCAGGCCGGCGCCCCACGGGCCCATGCCCTGGGACTCGGCCGCCTGGATGCCCGGCGCCACCAGCGAAAACGCGCTGGCCGCCAGCATCACTCCGGCACCGAAGCCGAACATGCTGTCCTGGACCTTCTGCGGGATGGTGCGGGCGAACAGGATGGGCAGCGCGCCCAGCGCGGTAGCGGCGGCCGCCACCAGGCCGCCCAACAGCGCGTCGGCCACATGCGGCGCACGCACGTCCAGGTATGCCCAAAGCTGATGCAGCGCCAGGCAGGACACCATGACGGCAAGCGTCCACACGCTGATGCTGGTGGCCGCGGGCCGCACGCGATGACGGCTGAAGGTGTTCATAGGGCCGCTACCCTCCTCGAGAGAGATGGCCTCAGCCCTTCGCGGCCGCATAGCGGCGAGCCACTTCGGGCCAGTTCACGACATTGTAGAAGGCGCCGATGTATTCCGGGCGGCGGTTCTGGTACTTCAGGTAGTAGGCGTGCTCCCAGACGTCCAGGCCCAGGATCGGGGTGTTGCCCTGCATCAGCGGACTGTCCTGGTTGGCGCTGCTTTCGACCACCAGCTTGCCGGCCGGGGTCACGGACAGCCAGGCCCAGCCGCTGCCGAAGCGGGTCAGCGCGGCCTTGGTGAAGGCGTCGCGGAAAGCAGCCAGGCCGCCCAGTTCCGATTCGATGGCCGCCGCCAGCGCGCCGTCGGGCTCGCCGCCGCCTTCAGGCGACATGACCGACCAGAACAGGCTGTGGTTGGCGTGGCCGCCGCCGTGGTTGCGCACCGCGCCGCGGACGGCCTCGGGCAACTGGTCCAGGCGGGCCACCAGCGCTTCGACGGGCTCGTCGGTGCTGATGCCGGCCCCGTCCAGCGCCGCGTTCAGGCTGGTGACATAGGTTTGATGATGCTTGCTGTAGTGGATCTCCATCGTCATCGCGTCGATGTGAGGTTCCAGGGCGTCATAGGCGTACGGCAGGGTCGGAAGGGTGTAGGCCATGCATGTCTCCGGTGGACCCGCCTTCCAGATGGAAGGCGCAAGTCAATATCGAAAACATAAATGATATGTATTTTTATTTAATATCACAATGGTATTGTTGCAATTCGAGCCATAGCGCCCGGCTATGCGCCGAACGCCTACCCTATCGCCCCTGCCCTACAGCGCTTTGCCGCAGGCCACGCCCGATGCCCAGGCCCATTGGAAGTTGTAGCCGCCCAGCCAACCCGTGACGTCCACCGCTTCGCCGATGAAATACAGGCCCGGCGTGGTCTTGGCCTGCATGGACTTCTGGTCCAGCCCGCGCGTGTCCACGCCGCCGCGCATGACTTCGGCCTTCTTGTAGCCGGCGGTGCCGCTGGGCACCAGCGACCATTGATGGATGTCCTGCGCCAGCGCGCGCAGCGTCTTGTCCGGCGCATCGGCCAGGCGCAACGCGGCCAGCCCGGGCTTTCCGCCCTGCTCGGCCAGATGCAGCCAGCGGTCGGCCAGCCGCTTGGGCCACAACCCCGCCAGCACCGTATGCAGCTGCTGCCGGTTGCCGGACTTGGAGGCCAGCAGTTCATCGGCCAGGTCGCGGCCCGGCGCCAGGTCGATCACGATGGGTTCGCCGGGTTTCCAGTAGCTGGAGATCTGCAGGATCGCCGGGCCCGACAGGCCCCGATGGGTGAACAGCAGGTCTTCCAGGAATTCGCCGCGGGCCTTGCCCTGCCCCGTGTGCAGGCCGACTTCCAGCGCCACGCCCGACAGCTCGGACAGCGCCTGCCATTGCGCGGGGTCGAAGGTCAGCGGCACCAGCGCGGGCCGGGGCTCGACCACTTTCAGGCCGAACTGCCGCGCGATCTTCAAGCCGAAGTCGGTGGCGCCCAGCTGCGGGATGGCCATGCCGCCGGTCGCCACGACCAGCTTGGCCGCCCGGATCACGCCCTGGGCGGTGCGCAGCTCGAAACCCGCGTCGCCGTGGCCGATCTCGGACACGGAACAGCCCATGCGCCATTGCACGTTGCCGGCGTCGCACTCGGCGCGCAGCATGTCGATGATGGATTCGCTGGAATCGTCGCAGAACAGCTGGCCGCGATGCTTCTCGTGCCAGGCGATATGGTGGCGCTTCAAGAGCGCCAGGAAATCCTGCGGCGTGTAGGCCGACAGCGCCGAGCGGCAGAAGTGCGGATTGTCCGACAGGAAATTGGCGGGTCCGGCGCCGATGTTGGTGAAATTGCAGCGGCCGCCGCCTGAAATGCGGATCTTCTCCGCCAGGCGTTCCGCATGGTCGACCAGCACCACGCGCAAGCCGCGCTGGCCGGCCACCGCTGCACACATCATGCCAGCGGCGCCGGCGCCGAGTACGGCTACATCAAACATCAGGACTCCAGACCCGCGGGTCTTACTCTTCGATCAGGCAATCGACGTAGTAGCGCTTTTCGCCATCCGGACCCAATTCGTCGGCCAGGCCGTGGATGTAGGTCTCGAAGCCGGGGAAGCGCTCGTTGAACTCGCGGGCGAATTGCAGGTACTGCACGATCGTGCGGTTGAAGCGTTCGCCCGGGATCAACAGCGGAATGCCCGGGGGATACGGCGTCAGCAGCACGCCGGTCACGCGGCCTTCCAGCTTGTCGATGTCGACGCGTTCGACTTCGCGGTGCGCCATGCGGGCAAAGGCGTCCGACGGTTTCAGCGCCGGCACCATGTCGCTCAGGTACATCTCGGTGGTCAGGCGGGCGACGTCGCGGGCACGGTAGGCTTCGTGGATCTCCTGGCAGAGATCGCGCAGGCCCATGCGCTCGTAGCGGCGATGGACCTTGCAGAAGTCCGGCAGGATGCGCCACAGCGGCTGGTTGCGGTCGTAGTCGTCCTTGAACTGCTGCAAGGCGGTCAACAGCGTGTTCCAGCGGCCCTTGGTGATGCCGATGGTGAACAAGATGAAGAACGAGTACAGGCCCGTCTTCTCGACCACGACGCCGTGCTCGGTCAGGTACTTCGAGACCAGGGCGGCGGGGATGCCCGTTTCGCCGAAGCTGCCCGACATGTCCAGGCCCGGGGTGATGACCGTGGCCTTGATCGGGTCCAGCATGTTGAAGCCTTCGGCCATTTCGCCGAAGCCGTGCCAATGGTCGTTGGCTTCCAGGATCCATTCGTCGCGGTTGCCGATGCCTTCGGACACCAGGCGGTTCGGGCCCCAGACCTTGAACCACCAGTCGTTCTTGCCGAACTCGGATTCCACCTTGCGCATGGCGCGGCGGAAATCCAGCGCTTCGCGGATGCTCTCCTCGACCAGCGCGGTGCCTCCAGGCGGCTCCATCATGGCGGCGGCCACGTCGCACGACGCGATGATCGCGTACTGCGGCGAGGTCGACGTGTGCATCAGGTACGCCTCGTTGAAGACGTTGCGGTCGAGTTTGCGGGTCTCGGATTCCTGCACGATGATCTGCGAGGCCTGCGAGATGCCGGCCAGCAGCTTGTGCGTGGAGTGCGTGGCGAACACCATGGCATCCTGACTGCGCGGGCGGTCCTGGCCGATGGCATGCATGTCCTGGTAGAACTCGTGGAACGAGGCGTGCGGCAGCCAGGCTTCATCGAAGTGCAGCGTATCGACATAGCTGCCGAGCTGCTCCTTGATCATTTCCACGTTGTAGATGACGCCGTCATAAGTGCTTTGCGTCAAGGTCAGGATGCGCGGGTTCTTGTTCACCGCTTCGCGCGCGAAGGGGTTGGCTTCGATCTTCTTGCGGATGTTGTCCGGGTGGAATTCTTCCAGCGGGATCGGGCCGATGATCCCCAGGTGGTTGCGCGTGGGGCGCAGGAACACCGGGATCGCGCCCGTCATCGTGATGGCGTGCAGGATCGACTTGTGGCAATTGCGGTCCACCACCACCACATCGCCCGCGGCGACGTTGGCGTGCCAGACGACCTTGTTCGAGGTCGAGGTGCCGTTGGTGACGAAGAAGCAATGGTCCGCATGGAAGATGCGCGCGGCGTTCAGTTCGGACTCGGCGATGGGGCCGGTGTGGTCCAGCAACTGGCCCAGTTCGTCCACGGCGTTGCAGACGTCGGCGCGCAGCATGTTCTCGCCGAAGAACTGGTGGAACATGCGTCCCACGGGGCTCTTCAGAAACGCCACGCCGCCCGAGTGGCCCGGGCAGTGCCATGAATACGAACCGTCCTGCGCGTACTTGACCAGTTCGCGGAAGAACGGCGGCGGCAGCGAATCCACGTAGCTGCGCGCTTCGCGGATGATGTGGCGCGCCACGAATTCGGGGGTGTCCTCGAACATGTGGATGAAGCCGTGCAGTTCGCGCAGGATGTCGTTCGGAATGTGTTCCGACGTGCGCGTCTCGCCATACAGGTAGATGGGGATGTCGGCGTTGCGGAAGCGCAGTTCGCCGATGAACATCCGCAGATTCTTGATCGCGCTGGCGACGTCCTCGGGCGAATCCACGTCGAACTCTTCATCGTCGATCGACAGGATGAAGGCGCTGGCGCGGCTTTGCTGCTGCGCAAACGAACTCAGGTCGCCATAACTGGTCACCCCGATCACCTCGACGCCCTCGGCCTCGATCGCTTCAGATAAGGCACGGATACCCAAACCGGACGCGTTCTCGGAACGGTAGTCCTCGTCGATGATGAAGATGGGGAAGCGGAATTTCATGCAGGCGCTCCTGGGGCAAGGCGGGATCGGACGCTTATCGCGGCGCGAGTGTACTTCTAGTAAAAATCCGCCTGATGACAGACGGCGCGACCACCCGCCGGGGGGGCGGGAATGGCGGAATTGTAGGGCTGTTTTTCTTACAGTCCTAAGGGAAATCCCCAGAAGGCCCGAACAGCCGTTGTCATCGCGCCAAAAGCGGGCGCTTTCAGCACAGGGACAACGGCGGGGACGGGGAGCAATCCTAGCGGATGGTGTGGGCTTCGCCCGTCTGCAAGGCGGCCGTGAACAACTCGAAGTAGGCGGGGATCGCCTCGGAGGCGCCGTAGCGGATGCGCCGTTCGACCTTGGCAATGGCGCCAAAACAGACTTCGGACCCGGGGTCGCCGCAAACCAGCACCACCGGGTCTTCGTCGTCGCAGACCTCGTAGAGGCCGCCATGCGCCCGGCGCCCGATCTCGTAGAGGTAGGCGGCGGCGCCGACAGTCTGCATGGGAGTAAGAGGCAAGGTCCCGACGTGGGCGGCCTCGAGCGCGTCATCCAGCGCATGGACGCTGGACAGGGAGTAGTCCAGCAGTGCGCCCGTGGAACGGGCGGCTTGTACAAAATCTTGCGCGGCATCCGCCACACGGGCGACGAACTCTTCCTGCACTTCGTCGCGCTTGGCGTCCTGGTTTATCTGGAGGAAACCGAACATCAGTGGCTCCTTTGTGAAAACCGCAAGCGGCAATGCATCCATTATAGGCAGGCGGCCCGCCTATACTGCCCAAACTCCGCCCGACCGTTCCGTATTCCCAACACTTGCCAGCCATGCCCTCTTCGCTTGTCAGACGTCTGACTGCCCCGGATGCCCCGTCCCTGCGCCGATTGCGCCTGGATGCCCTGGTGGAAACCCCTGAATCGTTCGGATCAAGTTACGAAGAGGAACACACGCTGACACCGGAAGACATCCGGGGCTGGATCACGCCGCTGGACGATGGCGCGATGTTCGGCGTGTTCGCGGACGAGTTGCTTGCCGGCATGGTCGGCGTGGGCCGGCAGCACAAACTGAAGATGCGCCACAAGGCGCACATCTGGAGCATGTACGTCGCCCCCGCTCAGCGCGGGCGCGGCATGGGCCGGCTGCTGATGCATGCGGCGATCGCGCATGCCCGGACCATGCGCGGCATCCGTCAGGTGCAATTGAGCGTGACCGCCAACAACACGGCCGCGTCGGCGTTGTACGCCAGCCTGGGCTTTGTCGAATACGGCAGGGAGCGCGAAGCGCTGTGCGTGAACGGTGAACTCTACGACGAAACCCTGATGGCGCTGGCGCTGCCGGACCGGTAGCGCCGCGGGCTCAAGCCCCGGCCCCGGCCTTGCGCCTGGCCCCGTAGGCGCACACCTGGTTGCGCCCGCCATCCTTGGCCTTGTACAGCGCCTGGTCCGCCGCCTTGATCACCGCGTCCGGCGCCCGCAGGGCCTCGCCGCGCTCGGCCACGCCGATGCTGACCGTCACCCGCAATGGACGCGCGCCGCGCCCGCCCCGCGTACCGCGCCGGCGCTGGCCGACCTGGTCCGCCTTGGGGCGCGCCGGCTTGTCGCGCAAGCGCATCTGATAGGCCTCGATGGCGCGCCTGACGGTTTCCAGATGCGGCATGCTTTCGGCCGCGGTCTTGCCGGGGAACACCAGCGTGAACTCCTCGCCCCCGTACCGGTACGCCTGGCCGCCGCCCGGCACGCGGCGCAATTGCGACGCGACCATACGCAGCACCTGGTCGCCCACGTCGTGGCCGTGCGTATCGTTGAAGATCTTGAAATGGTCCACGTCGGCCATGGCCAGCGTGTAGACGCGGCCCATGCGCTGCAGGCGCTCGTTCAGCGCGCGCCGGCCCGGCAAGCCGGTCAGCTCGTCGCGGAACGCCATGTGGAAGCCTTCATGCGCCAGCGAAATGCACAGCGCCGTGAGCGCCGCGGCCGACATCAGGGCCAGCTCAACGGGATGATGCGCGCCCCGCGGCAAGGCCCACGCCATGCAGACGAAACCCAACCATTGCCCGGCCTGCTGCGGCCGCCCGTAGCGCAACAGCAGCAACGTCAGCGTCAGGCCCGTCAACAGCAGCGCCACCAGCGCCTCGACCGGCACGCCCAGGCGCGCCAGCTTGCCCTGCAGCGCCAGTGTGCCGAAGACGTCGGCCAGACCTTCCTTGCCGACCAGAGCGATCGCGGCCACGCCCACGGCCATCAGCCCGATGCGCGCGGCCATGTCCAGCAGCATGCTCGACCGCTCCGACCACAGCGCATTGATCGTATAGGCGACCGACCACCAGGCCAGCGCGGGCCCCAGCGCCCATGGCGCCTCGCGGGCCAGCGTCGGCCAGACGGCGGTGGCCGCCAGCACGCAAAGCATCAGCGCCAGGGTTTGCGACCGCTGGTACATCAGGCAGATCGCAGCACCGATCAACGCCATCACCCACGGCACGAACGGCAAGATCAACGTCAGCGCCGGCGGCCAATCGCGCCACAGCATCAAGCCGACCGCGGCCGCCACTGGCAGCGCGGGATAGAACAACAGGGGCAGCCAGGGAATATGGGGGTAACGCACGGGTCGGGGCCTTGCTCAGCTTGCAGAGATGACGTCGCCAAATCGGCAAACACATATATCCTTTTTACGGCTTCGCCAGCGGGTTTCTTTAGCGTGCGCCGCGGCTTGCCCGTGATATGGTTTCCCCGCCCCCTTCAACGGAAAACCCTATGCAGATCCTGGTCAATATCGACGTCCCCGACCTTGAACACGCCATCGATTTCTATCGGCGCGCATTTGGATTGACCCTGCATCGGCGCCTGGGTCCGAAGGCGGCGGAAATGCAGGGCGCCAACGCGCCCATCTACCTGCTGGAGAAGCCCGCCGGCACGGCGGCGGCAAGCGCGGCGCGCCAGACGCGCGACTACGCGCGGCACTGGACGCCGGTGCATCTGGACGTGGTGGTGGACGATGCGGACCTTGCCGTCCTGCAGGCCGTCGCGGCCGGTGCCCGGCTGGAGGACCCGGCCGCCTCGCACGCCTGGGGCCGCATCGCGCACCTGAGCGACCCCTACGGCCACGGCATCTGCATCCTGCAATTCCTGGGCCGGGGCTATGACGAACTGTCTGACGGGGCGGCGCAGTACCGGCCGGTGTCGGAATCGGATTTCGACGCGCTGGCAAGCCTGCGGATCGACGCCATGCGCGACAGCCTCACCCGGCTGGGCCGCTTCGACCCGGACCGGGCGCGGGCGCGGCTGCGCAGCACCTTCCGGCCCGAACACACCTGGGCGATCGAGCATGACGGACAAACGGTGGGGTTCTATGCCCTGCGCCCGGACGGCGAAGGCTTGCGGCTGGACCACCTGTACGTGGCGCCGTCCGCGCAAGGCCAAGGCCTGGGCGGCCAGGCCATGCGGCGGATCCTGCAGGAAGCCGACAGCCGCGGGCTGCCGGTATCGGTAGGCGCGCTGCGCGGCAGCGATTCCAACCGCTTCTACCGCCGGCACGGCTTCGTGCAGACCGGCGAAAGCGAATGGGATATCGACTACCTGCGCCCCGCGCCCGGTCAGGGCGGCTGACGGATCAGGTGCGCGGCAGCGTCACGCCGCGCTGGCCCTGGTACTTGCCGCCGCGGTCGGCGTACGAGGTCTCGCACACTTCGTCGCTTTCCAGGAACAGCATCTGCGCGCAGCCTTCGCCGGCGTAAATCTTGGCGGGCAACGGCGTGGTGTTCGAGAATTCCAGCGTGACGTGGCCTTCCCATTCGGGTTCCAGCGGCGTCACGTTGACGATGATGCCGCAGCGCGCATAGGTGCTTTTGCCCAGGCAGATCGTCAAGACGCTGCGCGGGATGCGGAAGTACTCGACCGTGCGGGCCAGCGCGAACGAGTTCGGCGGGATGATGCAGACATCGCCCTTGAAGTCCACGAACGAGCCTTCGTCGAAATTCTTCGGGTCGACGATGGTGGAATTGATATTCGTGAAGATCTTGAATTCGTCGGCGCAGCGCACGTCGTAGCCGTAGCTGCTGGTGCCGTAACTGACGATCCGCCCGCCATTGGCCGTGCGGACCTGACCCGCTTCAAAGGGTTCGATCATGCCGGCTTCGGCCTGGCGGCGGATCCAGCGGTCGCTTTTGATGCTCATGATGGCAGTGGTGCTAAAGGGGAATGAACGGAGCCCATTTTACTCAGTTCCCCCAGAAGGTCCGGTATACGAGCGCAATGCCGTTGACGGAACCGCCCTTCAGGTCAACGGACAGGCCTCGCGCCAGGCGGTAACTGGCCCGGCCGACCGTGTCGCTGCCGGCCAGCGCCTGCTCGACGCTCAGCGTAATCCCGTTGGCGAACGACTTGCTGGCCACCAGGAACTGAGTCGCCAGCTGGCTGTCGCTGTCCCGGTTGACGTCGCCCGCGACGGTGCGGTCCGGCAGGATGCTGCCGGAGCTGCCGATATTGCCCGTGCGCACGCTGACGTCGTCCAGCCCGAATTGCTTGTAGAACGGCTGCCCGCCCCCCAGCAGCGCCGTGCCGACCGACACCAGCAGGGCCGCGTCGCTGCCGCTTTCGTCCGGCCCCCGGCCCAGCAGCAGCCAGGAGAGCTTTTCCACATCGCTGACGTCCGGGTACGACACCAGGTCGATCCGGGGACGTTGCGCCGTGCCCACGACCTTGACGCCCGCCTCGACCTGTTCGCCCGTGCGCAGGGCTTCGATGTCCAGCAGCGGATTGTCCAGGCGCCCCTGGAACGTCAGCGTGCCGCGGCTGAGCCGCAGCTTCTGGCCATAGGCTTCGATGCCGCCGCCCCGCGTGCGCAGCTGGCCCACGCCGGACAGGCGGCCTTCGTTCAGCAGGATCTGGATCGATCCCAGCAAACCGGCGTCCAGGCCCATCCCGGTGATATAGAAGCGCGGCCCCATGTCGAACTTCAGGTTCATGCTGGTCTGCAGCGGCGTCGACACCGCCGCCGGATCCTGACCCGCCCGGACCACCTTCACGTCGTCGTCCAGCGAGGGCACGCCTTGCAGGATCTCCAGGCTGAACCAACCGGCATCCGCCTTCAGGTCGCCCACGATCTCGATCCGGGGCATGGCCGCCTTCAGATCGATGACGCCGGACACCATGGCGTAGCGGTCCGAACGTTGCAGTGCCGGGAACCGGTACAGGGTCAGCTTGATGTCGCCCCCGCCGTCCAGGATGTTCCATTGCCCGCGCGCCTCGGCATAGCCGCCCTTGGCCTCGGGGTTGGTCGTGATCCATTCCTTGGTGCGCCATTCGGCGGGCATCACCCGCAGCGACGCCGGGAACCGCAGGCTGTCCAGCACCAGGCGGTCGCCGTCCAGGCGGGCGGACAAGGTGCCGTCGATCAAGCGCACGCCATCGTCGATGCGCACCACGCGCAGCTTGTCGCCGCGGATCGTGCCGGTCGCGGACCATTTCCCGGCCAGCGTCCCCTGGGCTTCCAAGTTGGCCTTGACCGTGCCGCCGAGCTCCATTGAATCGCCCACGAACAGGCTGACCCAGGCCAGGTCGGCGATATCGGCATCCAGCTTGGCGCGCAGGGGCTGGCGTTCATCCAGCGCCATGCCGCCCTTGGCGTCCACGACCAGCACAGCGGAACCGGCGCCGTTGACGGTGCCCATCTTGTCGGTCGCCAGGTTGATCTTGGCGTCCAGCCGGCTGGCGTTCGCCGAGGTGGGCGTGGCGGTCACGTCCAGCACCAGCGCCTTCACGCCCAGCGGGATGGGCGGATCGCCAGGAATCAGCAAATCGCCGTCGCGGCGGGCGATGCGGGCCTTGCCGGCCAGCCGGCCGTCGAATTTCAAGTCCCACAGCACGTCCAGCGCGATGCGGCGCTGTCCCTCCGGGACCATCGCGTTCACCCGCCCGGGCCTCTTGCCCAGCTTCGAGGCCGCCTCGGGGTCGAGGGCCCCGATCACCTGCCGGGCCATGGCGGCCGTGATGACGAGGTTGTCGGCCTGCCCGGCCGTTTCCCAACGCTTGCCCCCGCCGCGCGAACCCTGATGCGCCAGGGTCAGGCGTTCCTTGCCGGGCAGCGTCAGGCTCAAGGCGGTCTGGCCGACCTGCCATTGCCACTGCGGCGCCACGGCGGACGGTAAAAAAGCCAGCGTCACCGGCCGGTCCGCCGTGACGGTGAAACCCGCGGTGTCGGCCGTCAGCTTGGAAAACGCGCCGCGCCATCCCAGCAACGCGGCATCGGGCTGGCCGGCGGCACCCTTGCCCCAGGCGCCGGTGAATACGATATCGGCCTTGGCGGGCGCCTGCCCCAGCACGCCGGGACGCGCCTTGGCGGGCGTGTAGCCGGCCTTCACCTCGCCGCGATGCGCGGCAACCGTGCCCGCCAGCTTGGCCTTCAGTTCGGCGCCGCCCGGGATGCCGGGCCAGAACGCGTCCAATTGGGGCGCCTGGGCGTCCAAGGTCAGCGAGCCATCCCTGGCGTCCAGTTCGCCCTTGGCCTGAATCCGGTTGCGGCCCAACTTCACGTCCACGTCCAGACCGTGGATGCGCAGCCCTGCCAGCGGATCCAGCGCGGGGTCGACGGGAGGGGCCGCGGCGTCCTGCGCCGAAGCGTCCGGCGCGGCAAGGTCCACCTGCGCCTTCAATGCCCCCGTCAGGGGCTGCTTGTTCCAGCGCGTGCCGTCTTCGAAACGCAGATCGAGGGCGGCATGCCGCAGCTGGCTCAGGTTCTCGATTTCGGCCTGTACATCGCCGCGCACGGTCAGCACGGCAGGCGGAATGGCGTCGCCCAGCCAAGGCGCCAGATCCAGGCGCTGCGCGCTGACGGTGCCCACGATGCGGTCGCGGCCGGCGCCTTGTACGGAATCGGATTGCAGATCGAACTGCGCCGAAAGCGTTGATTTGTCGGGCAATTGCGCATTCGCGCGGGCGCTGCGCAACACCAGGGCCGTGCGCGGCGCCAAGTCGGCGACCACGTCCAGCAGCAGCCCAGAACCGGCGCCGTCCAGCTTGGCCTGGATGCCGTCCATCGACCCCGCGGCGTCGGCGCGCAGCACCACTTGGCAAGCGGGCGCGGGCGGGCCGGCCAGTTCGGCAGGCTTGGCGTCCGGACCGGCCTTGGCCTTGGGATCCGACTTGGCTTTGGGATCCGACTTGGCTTTGGGATCCGGCCTGGCTTTGGGGTCGGGTTTGACGTTGGCCGGACGCGCGTCGAACACGCCGCTCAGCTTGTCCGCCTGGCACAGCGGGGAATCCGGGCCCGTTCCCCGCGCGGTCACGTCCAGGCGCGCGGCGAACGGCCACGGATCGGCCATGCCCTGCAGCTCGGCCTGGCCCGACACGTCGGCCTGCCCGACCTCATGGCCCACGCGCAAGCTGGCGATGCGCAACTGCGCGCCCTGCTTGCCCGCCGCGAAGGTGGCGTTCAGGCCCCCCAGCGTCACGGGCAGCGGTTGGCCGCCCTGCTCCAGCTGGAAGTCGCCCAGCGCCACGCGGTCCACGGCGATGTCCACCGGCAGCGACGGCAGCGTGAACGGCGTGCCGTCGTCGTCTTCGGGCGGCGCCTCGGGCGAGGCGGCCAACGCCACGCGCACCGAACCCGCCGACACGTCGCGCACATGCAGCAGCCGGTCGCCCAGCGCACGCCAATGCACGTCCAGATGCAGGTCGGTGATGCCGATCCGGGTACCGCCCACGTCCAGGTCCAGCGTACCCACCGACACGCCGCGCAGCAGCGAGCCGTTCACCTCAAGCGCCTGCCCGTCCAATTGCTGGGCGGCCGTCGTCAACAGCAGGCGCGTGCCGTTCTGCGACCCGACCAGCCAGAACAGGAATCCGCTGGCCAGCAAGGCCAGCATCGCCAGGCCGGGCAACCACCAAACCAGGATCTGGCGCAGGATTTTGCGCAACACCGTCAAAACGCGATCCCCAACGAAAAGTGCAGGCGCAGGTCGCGTTCACGCTGGCCGTAGGCCAGGTCCAGGAACAGCGGGCCCGCCGGCGTGCGCACGCGGGCGCCCACGCCATAGCCGACGGCCATCGACATGTCGCCGAACGATTCCGCGGCGTCGCCGGCGTCCACGAACACGCCCATGCCCCAGCGCTCATTGAAATAGTGGTCGTATTCGACGCTGCCGACGACCAGCGTGGGCGCGCCCACGATGGCGTTGTCGCGCTGCAGGCCGATGCTCTGGTACTTGTAGCCCCGGATCGACCGCGCGCCGCCCGTGCGAAAACCGAAATCGTCCGGCACCTGCACCTTGCTGCTGGACCACACGCGGCCGACTTCGCCACGCACCGTCAATACGTCCAGTTTGCCGATCGGCCACCATTTCTGGGCGCGCAGCCGGGCACGTGTGTAGGGCTCGCCGGTATCCAGCGTGACGCCCACGCCGCCGCCCACCGCGATCAGGTTGCCTTCGCGCGGGTCGTACTTGTTGTCCACATCGCGGCGCAGCCACTCGGCCGTCGCGGTCAGCGTCGGCAGGGTGTATTCGTCGCCGCCATCGATCTTCACGTGATCCTGCGCCAGCAGCAGGCCCCAGCGGGTTTCGTATTCCACCCGGCTATCGCCCGCGCCCTTGCGTTCTTGCAGGCGCGTGGCGCCCAGCGCATAGCGCGTGACGTCCAGGCCCTGGATATCGGAATGGTCCGCCAGGACGCCAAAGGAATCCTTGTAGCCGCGCTCGGTGGGCGGCAACAGGAAGTCGGCATAGGCGCGTTGGCGCAACCGGTCCACGCTGAAACCCGTTTCCATGGTGACCGGCTGGCCGAACACCACGTTCTGCCGGTACAGCGATTCCACGCGCACGCCCGCTTCGTCGTCCACGCCCAGCGAAGCTGTGAAACGCTTGGGCGGCGCCTCCACCACGCGCACCTGCACTGGAAGCGTCACTTCGCCGTCGGAGTCGTAGACGGCGGGCGGCGGCGGCACGGCGCCAGAGACGGAAGGATCGCCCGCAGGCGTGGCCGCGGCCAGATCGGTCGACCCCGGCGCGCGGGCCCGGTCCGGCTTCGCGTCCTGCGCCTGTTGTTGCGGCGCGCCCCCAGGTTGCTCCAACGAGACGAACGCGCCCCGGAAGAATGCCGTGGACTGCAAGTCCTGCTGCCAGGTGTCCAGCCGGTTCTGGTCGTAGGCCGAGCCCACGGAATAGCGCACGTAGCGCTGCACCAGCTTGTCCGGCACCCGCTTCAGGCCTTCGGTATTCAGCTCGCCCATGCGGACCTGCGGCCCGCTGTCGATCGTCACGCGCAACACGGCCAACGCCGTGTCCGCCTGGATGTCGGCTTGCGACGCCGTCATGCGCGCCAGCATGAAGTCGCGCGTGGAGACTGCGTCCAACAGGCTCGATTTGGCCTTGTTCCAGTCGCTGTTGATGAACGGCTGCCCCGCCTTCAACTGCCAGTCGTCGCGCAGCTTCTGCACGCGCTGCGCGAATTCAGGGCGGGTGATGCGGCCGGTGAACTTCAGGTCCACTTCCGACACGGTCGTGCGCTTGCCGGAGACGATGCCGATATCCCAGGTTTCCCCGCCGATATCGGTGCCGGCTTCAAGCGTCACTGTGGGTGCGAAATAGCCCTGGGTAGCCAGGGCCGCCAGCGTCGCGTCGCGCGCACGCCGGCGCAGCCGGTTGATTTCACCGCCGTCCTGGTCCTCGGCCAACCGCGCGATCGCGCCCACTGCCTCGGTGATCGCCTGCAGCGCGGCCGGCGGCACGCCGCCCGGGTCCACGATGATCTCCGGGCGTTTGGCCAGCGCCTCGCCCGATATCACGCAAAGTCCAGCCAAGAAGGCTCGGGCTGCCCACCGCATGCGTCAGGTCGGCTGCTGCACGACGATGGACGGGAATCTTCCGGCCATGTCGCGCGGTAGCGCCGCGACGCCCGCCGCCAGTTTGCGCGCGATGCCCCGGTACAGCGAAGCCGCTTCGCTGCCCGCATCCGACACCACGGTCGGCGTGCCGGCGTCCGTCTGCTCGCGGATCGCCAGCGTCAACGGCAGGCTGCCCAGCCAAGGCGTCTGATATTGCTCGGCCATGCGTTGGCCACCGCCTTCGCCGAAGATGTGTTCGGCGTGCCCGCATTGTGAGCAGATATAGATGGCCATGTTCTCGACTACGCCCAGGATCGGCACTTCGACCTTCTGGAACATGCGCAAACCCTTGCGTGCGTCCAGCAGCGCCACGTCCTGCGGTGTCGTGACGATGACGGCGCCCACCACCGGCACCTTCTGCGCCAGGGTCAGGGCCACGTCGCCCGTGCCCGGGGGCATGTCGACGATCAGGTAATCCAGGTCGCGCCAGTTGGTCTGGCGCAGCAGTTGCTCAAGCGCCTGCGTGACCATGGGGCCACGCCAGATTGCCGGTGAATCGGCGTCGATCAGGAAGCCGATGGAATTGGCTTGCAGGCCGTGGCCCGTCAGCGGCTCCATGCTTTTGTTGTCCAGGCTCTCGGGGCGGCCGGAAATACCCAGCATCGTCGGCACGCTGGGGCCGTAGATATCGGCGTCCAGCAAGCCGACCTTGGCGCCTTCGGCGGACAGGGCCAGCGCCAGGTTCACGGCGGTGGTGCTTTTGCCCACCCCGCCCTTGCCCGAGGCCACTGCAATAATGTTGCGCACATTCGGCAGGGGCTTCAGGCCCTTCTGCACGGCGTGGGCGGCGACTTTCCAGGTAACGGTGACCTGCGCGTCCGGCGCGCCGGCTCCCGCCAGCGCCGCCACGGCGATATCGCGGACCTGATCGCGGACGCTATCGGCCGGATAGCCCAGTTCCAGCGTCAGGGCGACGCGGGTGCCCGCCAATTGAATGTCACGATCTTTTACAGAAACGCCCAGGTCCAATCCGGTGTTCGGGTCGTGCGCGGCGCGCAAAGCGGCGCGAATGTGTTCTATCGTTATACTCATGTCACTATGGTTCCGTAGGCAGCGCGGCTTCTGCGGGCCGCCATCCCCTAAAGGATAGCGGATACACGGGAACCTTTCGCTGCGTTTTGCATCCGACCTTCATGACCAACACACTTATCCGCTTCTTCCGTGCCGTCCTATTCGCCGCCCTGGCCTTGATCGGCATGGCGATGGCGCTGGTCTTCATGCTGTCCACGGCGATCGCCGTGGCGATCCTGTACGTGGTCGCCAAGGTGCGCGGCAAACCTTTTGGCGTTCGCGCCTATTGGAGCCAGCGCCAAGGCGTCCGACCGGGTCCATTCCAGTCCGCCACCGCCCCCTTCGCCACGCAGCCGCGCGGCGATGTGATCGACGTCGAAGCCCGCGAAATCCGCTAACGGCGGCTGTTCCGTAAGCGCTTGCGCCGCGCCTGCGGCGCAGGCCAGCCGTCCTGCGGCATGCCGCCTGGGTGCCTTTGCCCAGACGGCTGTCATCCAGCGCGCGGCCGCACTCCTCCAACCCGCCTCCGTCGCAACATTGCGATAGGCGGGTTGCGTCGTTTTCGGGCGCCGGCCCGCCCGCTGCGGGCAAGTGTTCGCCATTGGCCTAAAATGGCCGGCTAATCCCCTTTTCCCCCTCAACTACTGACAACCATGTCTCGCACCCTATTTGTCACCACTGCGCTGCCTTACGCCAACGGATCTTTCCACATCGGCCACATCATGGAGTACATCCAGGCCGACATCTGGGTTCGTTCGATGCGAATGGCGGGCCACACGGTGCACTTCGTAGGGGCGGATGACGCGCACGGCGCGCCCATCATGTTGAAGGCCGAAAAGGAAGGCATCACGCCGCAGGCGCTCGTCGCCCGCTACGCCGCTGAGCGCCCGCAATACCTGAACGGCTTCCACATCCGTTTCGACCACTGGCATTCCACGGACTCCGCCGAGAACGTCGCGCTGTCGCACGACATCTATCGCGCCTTGAAGGGCCAGGGCCTGATCGAGACGCGTTCGATCGAACAGTTCTACGATCCGGTCAAGGGCATGTTCCTGGCCGACCGCTACATCAAGGGCGAATGCCCCAAGTGCCACGCCAAGGACCAGTACGGCGATTCCTGCGAGGTCTGTGGCGCCGTCTACGCGCCCACCGAGCTGATCAACCCGTACTCGGCGCTGACCGGCGCCACGCCGGTGCTGAAGTCGTCGGACCACTTCTTCTTCAAGCTGTCCGACCCGCGTTGCGTGGAATTCCTGCAGCAATGGACCACCGGCTCGAACGCCAACGGCGGCAAGCACCTGCAACCGGAAATGCTGGCCAAGACCCGCGAATGGCTCGGCGCCGAAGACGGCGAGGCCAAGCTGGGCGACTGGGACATTTCGCGCGATGCGCCCTACTTCGGCATCGAGATCCCCGACGCGCCGGGCAAGTACTTCTACGTGTGGCTGGACGCGCCGGTGGGCTACCTGGCGTCTTTGAAGTCGTACTGCGAGGTCAAGGGCCTGGACTTCGACGCCCTGCTGGACCCCGAAGGCACCACCGAACAAGTCCACTTCATCGGCAAGGACATCGTGTACTTCCACGCGCTGTTCTGGCCCGCGATGCTGAAGTTTGCCGGCCGCAAGACGCCGGATGCCGTCAATGTGCACGGCTTCATCACCGTCAGCGGTGAAAAGATGTCCAAGAGCCGCGGCACCGGCATTTCGCCGCTGCGCTACCTGGAAATCGGCATGAACGCCGAGTGGATGCGCTATTACATCGCCGCCAAGCTGAACGCCCGGGTTGAAGACATGGACTTCAACCCCGAAGACTTCATCGCCCGCGTCAACAGCGACCTGGTCGGCAAGTACGTCAACATCGCCAGCCGCGCCGCCAGCTTCATCACCAAGCACTTCGACGGCGCGTTGGGCTATTCGGGCGACACCGCGGCGCTGTCGGCGGAATACGCCGAACAGGCGGAATCCATCCGGGCCGCGTTCGAAGCGCGCGAATACAACCGCGCCATCCGCGAAATCATGGCCTACGCCGACGGCATCAACCAGGCGTTCGACACGGCCCAGCCGTGGGTGCTGGCCAAGGGCATCGCCACCGCGGACGACGCGCAAAAGGCCGCGTTGCAAGACATCTGCTCGCGTTCGCTGGCGGGCTTCAAGGCTTTGTCCGTGATGCTGGCCCCCGTGCTGCCGTCGCTGGCCGAGCGCGTGGCGCTGGAGCTCTTCGGTGCCCAGGCCCCGTTCATGTGGGCGGATGCCGCCGTGCTGCCGCAGCGCGTCGCGCCGTTCAAGCACCTGATGCAACGCGTCGAACCGCAAATGCTGGAAGACCTGTTCGAACCTCCCGCCGCCCCGGTGGTGGTGCCCGGCGGCGAGCCGCTGGCCGAAACGATCTCGATCGACGACTTCGCCCGCGTCGACCTGCGCATTGCGCAGATCGTCAATTGCGAACACGTCGAAGGCTCGACCAAGCTGCTGCGCCTGACGCTCGACGTGGGTGAAGGCCGCCACCGCAACGTGTTCTCGGGCATCAAGTCGGCCTACAAGCCCGAAGACCTGATCGGCAAACTGACCGTCATGGTGGCCAACCTGGCCCCGCGCAAGATGAAATTCGGCGTGTCCGAGGGCATGGTGCTGGCCGCCAGCCACGCGGATGAAGCCGTCGACACTGGCATCTACGTGCTGGAGCCGTTCCCCGGCGCCAAGCCCGGCATGCGCGTGCGCTGATCGCGCAGCACGTAAAAAGCCCGCCAAAACTGAACTGACCCCCAGAAGTTGGACGGTCAGAAGCTAAAGCCCGAAGGCCTGAGCTCGGTATTGCACCGGGCTCAGGCCTTTTAGCTTGAGCTTGATGCGGTCGTGATTGTAGTAACGGATGTACTGCCTGATGCCCACCTGCAACTGGTCGATGCTCTCGAAGCGGTTCAGGTGGAAGAACTCGGCCTTCAACGTCCCGAAGAAGCTCTCCATGGCGGCATTGTCCAAGCAGTTTCCCTTGCGTGACATGCTCTGCGTCACTGACCGGGCGGCGAGCATGCGACGGTAGTTGGGCTGCTGGTACTGCCATCCCTGGTCGGAGTGCAGGACGGGGCGGTCTGCCGGACGTAGCCGAGCCAGCGCCTTTTTCAACATGCTGCCCACGAGCTTGAACACCGGTCGTCGGCTGGTTTCGTAGGCCACGATCTCGCCGTTGTACAGATCCATCACCGGCGACAAGTACAACTTCTCACCACGCACCTTGAACTCTGTCACATCGGTCACCCACTTCTCGTGCGGACGCGCCGCCTCGAAGTTACGCGCCAACACGTTGGCCGCCACGTGATGTGACTGGCCTCGGTATGAGCGGTACTTCTTGGCGCGCACGAGCGACTTCAAGCCCAGCGCCTGCATCAATTTCTGCACTGTCTTGTGGTTCACCAGCTCACCAGCCTGGCGCAAGACCGCCGTGATCCGGCGGTAGCCATAGCGGCCTTTGTGGCGCGCGAAGACCGCGCCGATACGTTGCTTTAACTCGGCGTACGGGTCTGCGGCGTCCAACGCCTTCAGGTGGTAGTAGAACGTGCTGCGTGACAATCCAGCCACGCTCAGCAGTCGTTCCAGCGGATGCTTATGCCTCAATCCTCGGACCACTTGCGCTTTCCAACGAGCGCTTTGGTCTTTTCCGCTTCGATCAAGGCATCGAGCTTTTTTAGGTAGTCCAACTCCGCTCGCAGGTTCGCAACTTCCTCGAGAAGCTCTTCCTTGGTCATGTCCTTGGACACGGGCTCCGGTGGGTATTTATGGGGCATGCTTGCTCCTGGACGCTTGCGCGCCAACGCCTCTATACCCCCAGCATCATACTGGGCTCGCCACTTCCCAATATGACCTGAACTGCGGATCCCCAGCAGAGTCGCAGCCTCGGTGTCGGATAGCCCTTGGTCGCGGATCTTGCGCAACACAGACTGCTTAAAGGGTGCGCTGTACGTGCCTGACTGCCGGCGCAGGCCCGCTAAACCATGCACGCGATAGCTCTCAACCCATCGTCGGACAACTGAATGGTCCAGTTCGTGACGCGCCGCCACCGACCGACCGCTCTCAGTACCCTTCAAATACTCCCGCACCACCTTTAACTTGAACTGCTCGTCGTACTTCGCCATGTAAAAACCCCCGAAGGTTGGATCAATGTCCAACTTTCGGGGGTCAGTTCAGCGGCGGGGTTTTTCATTGGCGCTACGGATCTAGCACCTAGGCTGGCGCTTCGACCTAGTGCAGCGCGTGCGTGCGAATCAGGCCGACCGCGATGCCTTCCAGGGCGAATTCCTGGTCTGCTTCCACCACGATGGTCTGGAAGTCGGGGTTTTCGGGCAGAAGCTCGATATGGCCGTTGGTGCGTTGAAGGCGCTTCACGGTGACGTCGTCGCCCAGGCGGGCCACGACGATCTGGCCGTTGCGGGCTTCAGAGGCTTTCTTCACGGCCAGCAGGTCCCCTTCGAGGATGCCGGCGTCGCGCATGCTCATGCCGCGCACCTTCAACAGGTAGTCGGGCGTTTGCGCGAACAGGTTGGGATCGACGCCCACTTCGCGTTCAACGTGTTCCGCTGCCAGGATGGGGCTGCCGGCGGCAACGCGCCCCACCAGCGGCAACAGCAGCTGCGCCAGTGAGGGCAGGGGCAGGGAGGCCTGCGTGGAGGCCGGTGCGCCGTCTTTCAGGCGGATGCCGCGCGAGGCGCCGGCGGTAAGCTCGATGGCGCCTTTGCGGGCCAATGCCTTGAGGTGGTCTTCAGCCGCGTTGGGCGAACGAAAACCCAAGGCTTGGGCAATTTCGGCACGCGTCGGCGGGAAGCCGGTGCGCATGACGGTTTGCCTGATGAGGTCCAGGATTTGTTGCTGGCGATCGGTAAGTTTGCTGGCCATGGCGATGATCCGGTGCGAGCGGACTGTACATATATACAGCGCCATTCTGGGGGACGTAGCGCAAAAAAGCAAGCCAGCCGCCGGCCGCAAAAGCAAAACGGAGCCCAAGAGCTCCGTCTGTCAACAGTCGGGCCAGAAGGCCCGGATCTGATGCGAGGGTTACAGCACGGCGGCGATGCCGGCGGCGACCTTGTCGATGTTGCCGCTGTTCAGGGCGGCAACGCAGATGCGGCCGCTGGACACGGCATAGACGCCGTGTTCTTCGCGCAGGCGGTCCACTTGCGCGGCGGTCAGGCCCGAATACGAGAACATGCCGCGTTGTTGCAGCACGAAGCTGAAGTCCTGCTTGCCGCCGTGTTCCTTGATCTTGTCGACCAGCTGCTTGCGCATCAGGCGGATGCGGTCGCGCATGCCGGCAAGCTCTTCTTCCCACATGGCGAAGAGTTCCGGCGTGTTCAGCACCGTCGACACCACCGTGCCGCCGTGAGTCGGCGGGTTGGAGTAGTTGGTGCGGATCACGCGCTTCAGCTGGCTCAGCACGCGGGTGGCTTCATCCTTGCTGCCGGCCACGACCGTCAGGGCGCCCACGCGTTCGCCATACAGCGAGAACGACTTCGAGAACGACGAGCTGATGAACATGGTCATGTCCAGGTCGGCGAACATGCGCACGACCGAGGCGTCTTCCGTCAGGCCGTCGCCAAAGCCCTGGTAGGCGATGTCGAGGAACGGGACCAGGTGGTTTTCCTTCACGACGGCAGCAATCTGCTTCCACTGGTCGGCGGTGGGGTCCACGCCGGTCGGGTTGTGGCAGCACGCGTGCAGCACGACGACGGTCTTGGCCGGCGCGGCCTTCAGATCCGCCAGCATGGCGTCGAAATCCAGGCCGCGGGTGGCGGCGTCGTAGTACGAGTACGTGCCGACTTCGAAGCCGGCGCGCTCGAACAGGGCGCGGTGGTTTTCCCAGCTGGGGTTGCTGATCAGGATCTTGGAGGCCGGCAGCAGCTGGCGCAGGAAGTCAGCGCCGATCTTCAGCGCGCCCGTGCCGCCCAGAGCCTGGGTGGTCAGGACGCGGCCGGCGGCGGCCAACGGGGATTCCTTGCCCAGCAGCAGCGCCTGGGCGCCCTGGTTGTAGCCGGAGATGCCTTCGATCGGCAGGTAGCCGCGTGCGGCGGCGGCCTCGATGCGGGCGGCTTCAGCCTTGCGTACGGCGCCCAGCAGGGGGATCCGTCCCTGATCGTCGTAGTACACGCCCACGCCCAGGTTGACTTTACCGGGACGCGTATCCGCGTTGAATTGTTCGTTCAGACCAAGAATGGGGTCGCGCGGCGCGAGTTCGACGGAATCGAAAAGGTTGCTCATGGGACTCTGATGAGGATGGGTGGACGCAGTACGGTGTGCTGTGGATAATGGGGGGTTTACCCTGGAACAGTCTAGCATGCCAAAGAGCCCAATAGACCCGAGCAGCGCGGGAGATCTGAACGATGATCTCGCTGCGGATCTGACGGCGGCGCCGGCATCGGCTGCGTCCCTGGCGGGGCTGGAAGCCAAGCCCCGATTCGTCGAGTATCCGGACAGCCCGTTCCAGCTTTATCAGCCTTATCCGCCGGCGGGCGATCAGCCCGCGGCCATCGACGGCCTGACGCAGGGGGTCGAAGACGGCCTCATGTTCCAGACGCTGCTGGGCGTGACGGGATCGGGCAAGACCTTCACCATGGCCAACGTGATCGCCCGGATGGGGCGCCCCGCGCTGGTGCTGGCCCCCAATAAGACGCTGGCCGCGCAGCTCTACGCAGAAATGCGGGAGTTCTTTCCGAAGAACGCGGTCGAGTACTTCGTCTCTTACTACGATTACTACCAGCCCGAGGCCTACGTGCCCACGCGCGACCTGTTCATTGAAAAGGACTCGTCCATCAATGAACACATCGAGCAGATGCGCCTGTCGGCTACCAAGAGCCTGCTGGAGCGGCGCGACACGATCATCGTGGGCACGGTCTCGTGCATTTACGGTATCGGCAACCCAGCCGACTACCACGCGATGGTGCTGATCCTGCGCAGCGGAGACCAGATCTCGCGCCGGGAAATCCTGGCCCGCCTGGTGGCCATGCAGTACACGCGCAATGACGCGGAGTTCACCCGTGGCGTGTTCCGGGTGCGCGGCGAGACGATCGACATCTTCCCGGCGGAAAGCGCCGAACTGGCGTTGCGCCTGACGCTGTTCGACGACGAGATCGAAAGCCTGGAGCTCTTCGATCCGTTGACGGGCCGCATCCGCCAAAAGTTGCCGCGGTTCACGGTCTACCCCGGATCTCATTACGTGACGCCGCGCGACACCGTCCTGCGCGCCATTGAGACCATCAAGGAAGAGCTGCGCGAGCGCGTCAAGCGTTTCGTCGACGACGGCCACCTGGTCGAGGCCCAGCGGTTGGAGCAGCGCACCCGGTTCGACCTGGAGATGCTGCAGGAACTGGGTTTCTGCAAGGGCATCGAAAACTATTCCCGGCACCTGTCCGGCGCGGCGCCGGGGGATCCCCCGCCCACGCTGATCGACTATCTGCCGTCGGATGCGCTGATGTTCATCGACGAGAGCCACGTCACCATTGGGCAATTGAGCGGCATGTACCGCGGCGACCGGTCGCGCAAGGAAACCCTGGTGCAGTACGGCTTCCGCTTGCCGTCGGCGCTGGACAACCGGCCGCTCAAGCTCGAGGAGTTCGAGACGCGCATGCGCCAGTGCGTATTCGTGTCCGCCACGCCGGCCGCCTACGAGAAAGAACACGCGGACAACGTTGTAGAGCAGGTCGTGCGGCCGACTGGCCTGGTCGACCCGCTGGTCGAGGTGCTGCCTGCCCGCACGCAGGTGGACGACCTGCTTGGCCAGATCAAGGCGCGGGTGACGGTGGGCGAACGCGTGCTGGTCACGACGCTGACCAAGCGCATGGCCGAAGACTTGACCGACTTCCTGAGCGAGCACGGCGTGAAGGTGCGCTATCTGCACTCCGACATCGACACCGTGGAGCGGGTGGAGATCCTGCGCGACTTGCGCCTGGGCACTTTCGACGTGCTGGTGGGGATCAACTTGCTGCGCGAAGGGCTGGATATTCCGGAGGTGTCGCTGGTGGCCATCCTGGATGCCGACAAAGAGGGCTTCCTGCGGTCCGAACGCAGCTTGATCCAGACCATCGGCCGGGCGGCGCGCAACCTGAACGGGCACGCGATCCTGTATGCGGACCGCATTACGGATTCGATGCAGCGCGCGATGGAGGAAACCAGCCGACGCCGCGCCAAGCAGCAGCAATTCAACATCGACAACGGCATCACGGCTCGAGGGGTGCAGAAGGCGGTGCGCGAGCTGATCGACGGCATCGTCGCGCCGGTTCAGCACGATGCGCTTGAGGCTGCGGTGCCGGCGGAGTTCCTGAAGGACGAAAAGGCGCTGGCGCGCGAGCTCAAGCGTCTGGAGAAGTTGATGATGGACCATGCCCGGAACCTGGAATTCGAGCAGGCCGCCGCCGCGCGCGATGCCTTGACGGCATTGAAGCAGCGGGTGCTTTTGGATGGCGCGGTATAGGCATAAAAAGTATCAGAACGTGTCTTTTTGCTGACATCCTCCTGAAAATATGTAAAACCCGCGCTGTTGCAATTACGGCTTAACAATCTTCGCAAATCCTGAGAAATCCAGCTGGATTCATGTGCTTGAATATTTTGTTAACCTATTGATTATTAAGGAATAAGTGTGCGGATTTGGTTGCCTTTGTCCAATGGGGCAATTGCAAAAAAAGCTTGCCTTATCTCGGGTTTTCCCGCACACTTACTTCCATGATGACCAAGGTACTTTTCGTTTGCATGGGCAATATCTGTCGCTCGCCGAGCGCAGAGGGCGTGTTTCGCCATTTGGTGAATGACGCGGGTTTGGGCGACGTTGTTCGCATCGACTCCGCAGGCACGCACGCGTTTCATATCGGCGAGGCGCCTGATGCCCGGGCGCAGGCTGCGGCGCGTAAGCGCGGCTACGAGATCACGCACTGTGAGGCGCGTCAGGTCACCGCGGAAGATTTCCGCGACTTTGATCTTATCCTCGCCATGGATTGGGACAATCTGTCCGCCATGCAGCAGCAGTGCCCCAAAACTTATCAGCACAAATTGATGCTGCTGATGCGCTTCGCCAATGAGTTCGAGGAGGCCACCGTGCCCGATCCGTACTATGGCGGCGCCGACGGTTTCGGCAAGGTGCTCGATTATCTGGAAGACGCCTGTCAGGGTGTTCTTGAACTGGTCCGCAAGCGCGCTACCCAGTACCAGGCGGCTTGACCGTTTTTACCGCAGAGCCGCCCACCGCGCGGTTCTCGGGGTACATGGCAGTGAAAAAACCGCGCAAATGCGCGGTTTTTTCTAGCCGGGAGCCATACCAAATTAGTCGGGAATAGGCTATACTTGACCCAATTACTCGGGTATTGACCGCTGGATTCGCTGGCGGCCATTGCCGATTGACAGGGAACCCACCATGCGGCTAACTACCAAAGGGCGTTTCGCCGTGACTGCCATGATCGATCTGGCTATGCGGCAGCATAGCGGCCCGGTCACTCTTGCGGCCATCAGCCAGCGTCAGAATATTTCGCTTTCCTATCTGGAACAGCTGTTCGGGAAACTGCGTCGCCACGAACTCGTGGACAGCGTGCGCGGCCCGGGTGGCGGTTACTCGCTTGCGCGCCTTGCGCGCAACGTGACCGTTGCCGACATCATCTTCGCGGTCGATGAACCGCTGGACGCCACCAGCTGTGGCGGCAAACGGGACTGTACGAGCGGCAACGACGGCAAGCCGGGCAAGTGCATGACGCACGAGCTCTGGGCCACGTTGAATCGCAAGATGGTCGATTACCTGGATTCGGTGTCGCTGCAAGATCTGGTTGATCAGCAGCGTGTGCGCCAATTGCAGGAAGCCAGCAATCAAGCGCAGGCCTGCGCGGTACGTGTGAATCGGGTAGGGGGCACCAATGCCGCCGCGAATGCCCCGACCGCGACCGTCGCCGCCAATGCCACCGTATAAGCAGTATCAGGAGTTGTAGAAATGACCACCCGCCCGATTTATTTTGACTATTCGGCCACGACGCCCGTCGACCCCCGCGTCGTGGACAAGATGGTGCCCTGGCTGTACGAGAACTTCGGCAACCCGGCATCGCGCAGCCATTCGTTCGGCTGGGATTCGGAAGAGGCCGTCGAACGCGCCCGTGAAGAAGTCGCCAAGCTGATCAACGCCGACCCGCGCGAGATCGTCTGGACCTCCGGCGCCACCGAATCCGACAACCTGGCTATCAAGGGCGCCGCGAACTTCTACGCGGAACGCGGCAAGCACATCATCACCGTCAAGACCGAGCACAAGGCAGTGCTGGATACCTGTCGCGAGCTCGAGCGCCAAGGCTTCGACGTCACGTATCTGAATGTGAAAGATGATGGCCTGATCGATCTGGACACCTTCAAGGCCGCGCTGCGCCCCGATACCGTGCTGGTGTCGGTGATGATGGTGAACAACGAAATCGGCGTGGTCCAGGACATTGAAACGCTGGGCGAGATCTGCCGCGAAAAGGGCATCATCTTCCACGTGGACGCCGCGCAGGCGACCGGCAAGGTCGAAATCGACCTGCAAAAGCTGAAAGTCGACCTGATGTCGTTCTCGGCACACAAGACCTACGGCCCGAAGGGCATCGGCGCGCTGTATGTTCGCCGCAAGCCGCGCATCCGCATCGAAGCGCAAATGCACGGCGGCGGCCACGAGCGCGGTTTCCGCTCGGGCACGCTGGCCACGCACCAGATCGTCGGCATGGGCGAAGCGTTCCGCCTGGCCCGCGAAGAAATGGGCACCGAGAACGAGCGCATCCGCATGTTGCGCGACCGCCTCTGGAACGGACTGTCGCAGATCGAAGAGGTCTACCTCAACGGCGACATGGACCAGCGCGTGCCGCACAACCTGAATGTCAGCTTCAACTATGTCGAAGGCGAGTCCCTGATCATGGCGATCAAGGAACTGGCCGTGTCCAGCGGTTCGGCCTGCACCTCGGCCAGCCTGGAGCCGTCCTACGTGCTGCGCGCGCTGGGCCGCAACGACGAGTTGGCGCACAGTTCCATTCGTTTCACCCTGGGCCGCTTCACGACCGAAAAGGAAGTGGACTTCGCCATTGAATTGCTCAAGAGCCGCGTCGGCAAGCTGCGCGATATGTCGCCGCTTTGGGAAATGGCCAAGGAAGGCATTGACTTGAACACCGTGCAGTGGGCCGCGCACTAAGCGCCTGCGCCAAGATATACGTGGAGAAATAACATGTCTTACAGCACTAAAGTCCTGGATCACTACGAAAACCCGCGTAACGTCGGTTCGTTCGACAAGTCGGACGAGTCGGTCGGTACCGGCATGGTGGGCGCACCCGCCTGTGGCGACGTCATGAAGCTGCAGATCAAGGTGAATGAAGCCGGCGTGATTGAAGATGCGCGCTTCAAGACCTACGGTTGCGGTTCGGCCATCGCTTCCAGCTCGCTCGTGACCGAATGGGTCAAAGGCAAGACGCTGGACCAGGCGATGAACATCCGCAACACGCAGATCGCCGAAGAACTGGCATTGCCGCCGGTGAAGGTCCACTGCTCCATCCTGGCCGAAGACGCGATCAAGGCCGCGGTGCAGAACTACAAAGAAAAGCATTCGGTTCCGGCCGAAGCGGTGGCAGGCTGACCATGTCCGTTACCCTGACCCAACAGGCTGCCACCCATATCGGGCGCTACTTGCAAAAGCGCGGTAAGGGTATTGGCTTGCGGCTCGGCGTTAGGACGACGGGCTGCTCCGGCATGGCCTACAAGTTGGAATACGTGGACGACTCGGCGCCGGAAGACGCCGTGTTCGAGAGCTTTGGCGTCAAGGTCTTCATCGACCCGAAAAGCCTGGCTTACCTGGATGGCACCGAGCTGGATTACGCCCGCGAAGGCCTGAACGAAGGTTTCAAGTTCCGCAACCCCAACGAAAAGGCGACCTGCGGCTGCGGCGAGTCGTTCACGGTGTAAGTCTTGGCTGGAGACGACCACTTCAGCCTGTTCGGCTTGCCGGCACGCTTCGACCTGGACGCGCAAGCGTTGGAAAGCGCGTGGCGCGCAGTCGCCGCGCAAGTGCATCCCGACCGTTACGCAACCGCTAGCCCTGCGGAGCGCCGTGTGGCCATGCAGTGGGCCGCGCGCGCCAACGAAGCGTACCGTGTGCTGCGGGATCCGCTGCTGCGGGCGCGCTACCTGTGCGAACAGGCGGGCATCGACTTGCAGACCGAGAGCAATACGTCCATGGACACGGCTTTCCTGATGCAGCAGATGACCTGGCGCGAGATGCTGGACGACGCGCGCGACGACACCGATGCCCTGGCCGCTTTGCAGACGGAGTTGGAAGCCGCGCGCGTTGAGATGCGCGCCACGCTGACACGTCTGCTGGACAACGAGCGCGACTACGCGACTGCCGGGCTGAAAGTCCGGGAATGGATGTTCGTGGAAAAGCTGGCGGAAGAGCTGGCGCACGCCCAGCCCGCCGGATAGCCCACGCCGCGTTGGGGCGCCCGTTGCGGGTGCCCGGATTTCGCCGCCTACTGAGCAGAAAAACACAATCATGGCCTTATTGCAGATATCCGAGCCCGGCGAGTCGCCCGCGCCGCACCAGCGCAAGCTGGCGGTCGGGATTGATCTGGGCACTACCAATTCTCTGGTCGCGGCGGTGCGCAGCAGCGTCGCGGAAGTACTGCCTGATGCGGAAGGCCATGCCTTGCTGCCGTCGGCAGTGCGATATTTCCCCGGCGGCAAAGTCACCACGGGCCGCGAGCCCCTGGCCCAGCAAGCCGAAGACCCGTTGAACACCGTCGTGTCCGTGAAGCGTTTCATGGGCCGTTCGCTGGAAGAAGCGCGCGCCACGCGTGCGCCGTATGAATTCGTGGATGCGCCCGGCATGGTGCGCATTCGCACGGCGCAGGGCGACTTGAGCCCGGTGGAGGTGTCGGCGCAGATTCTGGCTGTACTGCGCCAGCGCGCTGAAGACGTCCTGGGCGACGATCTGGTGGGCGCGGTCATCACCGTGCCGGCGTACTTCGACGACGCCCAGCGCCAGGCGACGCGCGACGCCGCCCGACTGGCCGGCCTGAATGTGCTGCGCCTCTTGAACGAACCCACGGCCGCGGCGATTGCCTACGGGCTGGATCACGCGTCGGAAGGCGTGTATGCCGTGTACGACCTGGGTGGCGGCACGTTCGATATTTCCATCCTGCGCCTGACCCAAGGCGTGTTCGAAGTGATTTCCACCGGGGGCGATACCGCGCTGGGCGGGGATGACTTCGATGCGCTGATCGCGGACCACGCGGTGGCCAAGCTGGCCGCAGGCGAATTGTCGCCGGCTGACCGCCGCGGGCTGCTGATGGCGGCGCGCGCGGCGCGTGAGGCGCTGACCGATGCCGAATCCGCCAGCTTGAAGCTGGCGTTGTCGGACGGGCGCAAAGTCGATCTGGTCCTGACGCGCGCGGAGTTCGAAACGCTGGCGCAGCCGCTGGTGGAACGCACGCTGGATTGCGCGCGCCGCGCGCTGCGCGATGCGTCGTTGAAGCCGGTCGACGTGCGTGGCGTGGTGATGGTGGGCGGCGCGACGCGCATGCCCGTCGTGCGCGCCGCAGTCGGCCGCGTGTTCGGCACGGAACCGCTGATCGACCTGGATCCGGATCAGGTGGTGGCGCTGGGCGCCGCGTTGCAGGCCAATCTGCTGGCGGGCAATCGTGCGCCGGGCGAAGACTGGCTGCTGCTGGATGTGATTCCCCTTTCGCTGGGGCTGGAAACGATGGGTGGCCTGGTCGAGCGCGTGATTCCGCGCAACAGCACCATCCCCGTGGCCCGCGCCCAGGAGTTCACGACGTTCAAGGATGGCCAGACGGCCATGAGCATCCATGTGGTGCAGGGCGAGCGCGACCTGGTGGCGGATTCGCGTTCGCTGGCCCGGTTCGAGCTGCGCGGCATTCCGCCGATGGTGGCGGGCGCCGCGCGCATCCGCGTGACCTTCCAGGTTGACGCGGACGGCTTGCTGAGCGTCACGGCCCGCGAACAGAGCACGGGCGTCGAGGCCGCCGTATCGGTCAAGCCGTCGTACGGGCTGACCGACGACGAGATTGCGCAGATGCTGGCCGACAGCGTCGCGCAGGCCGACACGGATGCGCGTGCCCGCATGCTGCGCGAGCAGCAAGTGGATGCGCGTCAGCTGGTGGAATCCGTGCAGGCGGCCTTGGCCGTCGACGGCGACCTGCTGGATGCCGAAGAACGCAAGCACGTCGACGAATGCCTGCAAACGGCCATCGCCGCGCAGTCCGCGCAAGACACCGACACCGTGAAAGACGCGGTGCAAGCGCTGTCGGCCGCGACGGACGATTTCGCCGCGCGGCGGATGGACCGCAGCATCCGCGCCGCGCTGGCGGGCCGCAAACTTGATGAGATCGCCTGATTAAGACGTTATGCCGAAACTGACTGTATTGCCTCATCCCGACTACTGCCCCGAAGGCGCCGTGATCGAAGACGCGCCGAAGGGCGTGTCGATCTGCCGTGTCCTGCTGGACAACCACATCGATATCGAACACGCGTGCGAGCTGTCGTGCGCGTGCACGACCTGTCACGTGGTGATCAAGCAGGGCTATTCCGCTCTGGAAGACGCGACGGACGACGAAGAGGACCTGCTGGACAAGGCCTGGGGCCTGACCCCGACGTCGCGCCTGTCGTGCCAGGCGCTGGTGACGGACACCGACCTGACGATCGAGATCCCCAAGTACACCATCAACCACGCGAAAGAGGGCCATTGATGAAGTGGACCGACACCTACGACATTGCGACTGCGCTGGTCGACGCGCATCCGGACGTGGACCCGAAGACGCTGCGCTTCACGCAGCTGCGCGAATGGGTCATGGCCTTGCCTGATTTCAGCGACGATCCCGCCCATTGCGGCGAGAAGATCCTGGAAGCCATCCAGATGGCCTGGATCGACGAAGCGGACTGACAGACGCCACCGAAACGCTCCCCCGGGAGCGTTTTTTACTGCTGTGCCGCGGTCATGCGGCCACGGTATCATCAAGGCTCTGTCCGTTGATCCCTTTAGCCTGAGTCTACCGATGCCCGCTGCCCAATTGCGTTTTGGCCTGGCCGCCAATCGACTGCACCACGAAAGCCCCGATGCCGCCTTGTTCACGTGGCTGCGCGCTTGTTCGTCCACGATACGCGAGCTGGGCGTGCAGTTGCACACCGTCGGCCGCACGCATGACGCGATCGTGCGCGAGGGCATGCTGCAGGGCTATAGCGGCCTGATCCGCTATCCGTATGGCCGCGAGGGCGGCTTGATGAAGCTGGTGGCCCGTGTGACCGAGGGGCGTGACGGGCAGGCGCCGTTCGACGGCGCGATCTATCTGATCGACCCGGTGGACCCGTCTTCGATTTTTCCAGAGGCGCTGGCGTTGAAGCGGCAGTGCATCACCCATGGCCGCCCGTTCATCTCGACTCTGGCCGGGGCGATTGAATGGATGGAAGTCGAACGCGTGCATGCCGGGTTGGCGCCTGACGCGTCCGCGTCGCGCCTGTTCAACTTCACGGGCCAGACCTTGGCGCTGATCGCCCACGATGCGTTGAAAGACGAGATGGTGGCGTTCGCCAGCGAACATTTCGACGTGCTATCGCAGTTTGCACGGCGCGTGGCGACGGGCACGACCGGCAGCCGCTTGAACGAGCTGGCGTGGTCGCGCGGCTGGCCTAAAGACACGCCCTGGGTGCATCGTTATCTGAGCGGGCCGCTGGGCGGCGATGCGCAGATCGCGGAACTGGTGCTGGAGCATCAATGCCAGCGCGTGATCTTTTTCGAAGATCCGCACGTGGCGCGCCAGCACGAGGCCGATATCCAGTTGCTGGAGCGCGCCGTGCGCGTGGTGACGGAATCGGCCACCTGCGCGACGTCGCCGACGGTGGCGCGGCGTTGGGCGCAGGCGGTGGAAAAGCGGGTGATCTGAGGCTTGAGGTCTTCGACAGACCTGCTACACGCCTTTGAACTGCGGCGCCCGTTTTTCGCGGAACGCCGACACGCCTTCCGCGAAATCGGCGCGGGACGCTGAATTCAGGAATCGCGCGGTCTCTTCCGCCAGTTGGGTTTCCAGCGAGGTGTGGGAGGCCGAGCGCAGCAAGTCCTTCGCGCCTGCGATGCCGTGCGGTGCGTGGCGGGCGAGATCTTCGGCATACGCTTGCGCCGCACCGGCGAGTTCGCCAGCGGGCGCGACGCGATTGACGATGCCCCAGGCCAGCGCATCGCTGGCGGTGAAGGCGTCGTGGCGCAGCAGCAGATCGAGTGCGCGCCGGGCGCCCAGGATGCGCGTCAGCCCGTGGGTCATGCCTGCGTCGGGGGTGGCGCCCAGCTTGAGGTAGGCGGTCATGAAGCGCGTGCCGGCATCGGCAATGGCCAGGTCGCAAGCCAGCACCAGCGACAGTCCGGCGCCAGCCGCCACGCCGTGGACTTCTGCCAGCCAGACCTTGTCCATGCGCCCGATGCGGGCGATGAAATCGTTGAGCGGGGTGAAGAGGTCCAGCAGCGTGTTGCGCACCTGAGCGGGCTCGCCCGTGAACATGCTGATGTCGCCACCTGCGCAGAACGCCTTGCCCGCGGCGCGCAGGCGCACCACACGGATTTCCTTGCGCGCTTCCAGCCATTGCGCGGCCCGCTGGAGGTCTTGCGCCATGGCGACATCGATGGCGTTCAGCGTGTCGGCCCGGTTCAGCGTGAGGGTGGCGAGGGCACCTTCGGCTTCGAGCTGCACCGTGGCGAACGTGGGAAGTCCTGAGGTCATGGCGTGTCTCCGATATCGGGTAAATACCAGCTGTCGATCCAAAAACCGCGATGCTATGGTCTGAACCGAGCGCTTGCTTGGTTTTGTTGTAAGCACGCTTAGCGTACTGCATCAAAGCACGGCATCAAAGCACGGCATCACAGTACTGCTTGGAACTACCGCATTGAACGATTTTCCGGCGCTGGTCTGGCGTAGGTAAAGACAGGTTCGTTGCATCTCCTGCCTCGCGGGTCGCCTGATTCATCGCCTTAAAAAATGTCCGCCTCAGGCGGCAGACACTTCGCGATAAAAAAAGCGGGGAGACAAATGGTGGATCAGTCCGAGCAGCCTCCTTTGCTGGAGGTGGATGGGGTGACCTTGGCGTTCGGCGGGGTCAAGGCGTTGACCGGCGTGGGCTTTCGCGTGGCGCCGGGTTCCATCACCACGGTCATCGGCCCGAACGGCGCCGGCAAGACCTCGCTGTTCAATACCATTTCGGGTTTCTACAAACCGGCCGCCGGGCAGATCCGGTTCGAAGGCCGCGACATCACGCGCGTGGCCGCGCCAGAACGCGCCAAGCTGGGGCTGGCGCGCAGTTTCCAGAACATCGCGCTGTTCCGCGGCATGACGGTGCTGGACAACATCAAGCTGGGCCGCCATGCGCACCTGCGCACCAATGTGCTGGACGCCTTGTTCTATCTGGGCCGCGCGCGCCGTGAAGAGATGGCGCTGCGGGCCGACATCGAAGAACGCATCATCGACTTTCTCGAGATCGACCACATCCGCCACGCACCCGTGTCGGCCTTGTCCTATGGCCTGCAAAAACGCGTGGAGCTGGCGCGCGCGCTGGCCATGAACCCGAAGGTGCTGATGCTTGACGAGCCCGTGGCGGGCATGAACCGCGAAGAGACGGACGACATGGCGCGCTTCATCCTGGACGCGCGGTCCGAGTGGGGCGTGACGGTGCTGATGGTGGAGCACGACATGGGCATGGTGATGGATTTGTCGGACCACGTGGTGGTGCTGAATTTCGGGCAGGTGATCGCGGACGGCACGCCGGCCGAGGTGCAGGCGAATCCTGAAGTGATCAAGGCATACCTGGGGGCGGGCGACGTCGGCGACCTGCGCCGCCGCTTGAGGGAGGCGGCCTGATGGACATGCTGTTCTTCCTTGAGGTGACGCTGGCGGGGCTGGGCAGCGGCGGCCTGTATGTGCTGGCTGCGCTGGCCTTCGTGATCGTCTACAAGGCGACGCGCGTGGTGAACATCGCCATCGGCGAATTCCTGATGCTGGGCGCCTATGTGTTCTATGCGTTCGCGACCGGCATGGAATGGCCGATCTGGCTGGCGATCGTGGGCGCCGTGGTGGTGTCGGGCGCCTTGGGCGCGCTGGTCGAGCGGTTGACAATACGGCCCATGCTGGGCGAGGCGCCGATTTCGGTCTTCATGGTGACGGTGGGGCTGGCCTCCATTCTGGTCGGGGCGGTGGAACTGATCTGGACCGCCGACCAGCGGCGCCTGCCTGAGTTCATGCCGCGCGCGCCGGTAATGGTGGGCGAGGCCTTCGTGGCGCCCAAGGTGTTCTACGGATTCTGGGTGGCGGTGGTGCTGGCCTTGCTGGTGCTGGTGGTGTTCCGCTACTGGCGCGGCGGCGTGGCCTTGCGCGCCACGGCGTCGGACCAGGGCGCCGCCTATGCGATGGGCATCAATGTGCCGCGCGTGTTTTCGCTGGCCTGGGTGGCGGCGGGCGCGCTGGCGGCGGTGTCGGGGGTGATCGTGGGCGCCATCGGCGGCATCTCTTCGTCGATGGGCGTCTTCGGCCTGTCGGTGCTGGTGGTGGTGATCGTGGGCGGACTGGACAGCGTGGCGGGCGCCCTCGTCGGGGGCGTGTTCATCGGTCTGCTGGAGGCCTGGGCAGGCGCCTATCTGGGGGGCGAGTACAAGCTGCTGGCCACGTTCATCGTGCTGGTCGTGGTGCTGATGGTCAGGCCTTACGGCCTGTTCGGCACCCGTGAAATCGAGAGGCTCTGACCCATGCGCATCGCGACTGCGAAGCAGACCTATCTGGCCGACGAATCGCTGTTCGACACGCGGACCCAGCATGTGTGGCTGGCGCTGCTGGCGGCCTCGCTGGCGCTGTTCCCGTTCGTGGCCGACGCCTATTGGCTGTACCTGGCGTGCCTGGTCGCCATCAATGTCGCCAGCGCGACGGGGCTGAACATCCTGACGGGCTATACCGGGCTGGTCAGCCTGGGGCAGGCGGCCTTCATGGGGCTGGGCGCCTACACGGTGGCCGTGATGGAGCTGCGGCTGGGCACGCCGGTGCTGGTCAACTTGCTGGGCGGCGGCGTGGTGGCGATGCTGGGCGGCCTGCTGGTGGGCATCCCGTCGCTGCGGGTGAAGGGGCTGTATCTGGCGATCGCGACGATCGCGGCGTCGTTCATCGCCCATTTCATTTTCGCGAACTGGCAGTTCACGGGCGGGACCAGCGGGCTGCAGGTGCCGCCCGCGCGGCTGCTGGGCGTGGACCTGGATACGTCGTTCAAGATCTATTGGCTGATCGTGCCGGTGACGGTGCTGATGGTGCTGGGCGCGGCGAACCTGTTCCGTACGCGAATCGGCCGGGCTTTCATCGCCATCCGCGACCGCGACATCTCGGCGGAAGTGCTGGGCATCCGGCTGCTGCGTTACAAGCTGCTGTCGTTCGGCCTGTCGTCGTTCTACGCGGGGGTGGCGGGCGGCCTGTGGGCGTACTTCTTCCGGGTGGTGACGCCCGAGAGCTTCCCGTTGATCATGTCCATCTTCTTCCTGGCCGCCATCATCGTGGGCGGCATGGGGTCGATCCTGGGTTCCATCCTGGGGGCGGTCTTCATGACGATGGTGCCGGAACTGCTCAAGCTGATCGTGGGCTGGCTGCCCGTGGGCGGCGATGCGCTGCGGCTGGTGTCGCCCGTGCGCACGATCGTTTTCGGCCTGCTGATCGTGGGCTTCCTGATCTTCGAGCCGCATGGGCTCGCGGAAATCTGGCGGCGCGTGCGCCGCTTCTTCCACCTGTGGCCATTTCGGACCTGAGCGCCGGCCGGCCGATCGCAAGACCTATAAGACCCAAGGAGACACACCATGAAGCGCATCCGGATAGGCAGCGGTTTATCGAGGTTGTTGGCCCCGTTGGGCCTGGCGGCGGCATTGGCGGCGCCTGCGGCGCAGGCGGCGGACGATCTGGTGCTGGGCGGGTCGATCCCGCTGAGCGGCGTGTTCGCTTTCGCCGGCCAGGGCATCCACGCCGGCATCACCGATTACGTGAAGATCATCAACGACCAGGGCGGCGTGAAGGGGCGCAAGTTGCGCTACGTGCCCGAGGACACGGCGTACAAGGTGGACGCGTCGGTGGCGGCGTTCAAGAAGATCACCAGCCAGAACAAGGTGAATTTCTACTACGGCGATTCGACGGGCTTCTCCAAGACCATCAACGCGGAGCTGAACCGCACGGGCGACATCCTGATGACGGGAGCGTCGTTCGCGACCGAACTGAACGATCCCGCCAAGTATCCGGCGCAGTTCATGCTGGGGCCCGACTACACCGAGATGTTCGGCATCCTGCTGCGCTACATCGCCAAGGAACAGCCGGGCGCGAAGGTAGCGTTCGTGTATTCCGATACGGAGTTCGGCCGCGACCCGATCGCCAGTTCGCGCGCCGTGGCTGAAAAGCTGGGGCTGAAAGTGGCGACCGAGATCATGACGCCGCCGGGCAGCGTGGACGTGTCCACCGAGGTGATCAAGCTGCGCCGCGCCGACCCCGACTTCACGATCTTCCACGGCTATGTGCTGGCGCCCATTCCGGAGTTTGTGGGGCAGGGCAAGCGAATGGGGCTGAAGACCCGCTACATGGGCACGTTCTGGACCATGGACAACTCCACCGTGATGCAGATGGGCGAGGACGCCGAGGGCTTCATGGGCGTGATGCCGTACCGCTACTACTACGACACGGAGGGCGATGCGCCGATGCTGAAGAAGATCCGCGAAATGCGTCCGCAGTACCAGAGCACCGGCTACATGCAGGGCTTCCTGGCGGCCATGCTGTTCACCGAAGTCGCCAAGCGCACGCTGGACGCGGGCAAGGAACTGACCAGCGCCAACATGAAGGCCGCGCTGGACGGCATCAAGGACTTCGACACGGGCGGCCTGATCGGCGTGCCGATTTCGATCAAGGGCAATTCCATCCCGGTGGGCCGGATCTATCGCGCCGATGTGAAGCAGAAGCAGATGGTGCCGGCCTCCGATTGGATCGTGCTGAAGTGAGGCGCCTGTGAGCCAGGGACATGACGCGCAGGCCATGACGACGGCGCCGCCCGCAGCGGTGCTGAACATCAACAATATCGAAGTCGTCTACAACAAGGCGGTGCAGGTGTTGCGCGGCCTGTCCCTGTCCGTGCCGGCCGGCAGCATCGTGGCGCTGCTGGGCAGCAACGGCGCCGGCAAGTCCACGACGCTGAAGGCGGTGTCCGGGCTGCTGGACCTGGAGGACGGCGCGCTGGTGCGCGGGCACATCCATTTCAACGGCGGCGACACGGCGGGCGCCAAGCCGCAGAACCTGGTGCGTTCGGGGTTGGCGCATGTGATGGAAGGGCGGCGGGTGTTCGAAGACCTGACCGTGGAAGAGAACCTGGTGGCGGCGACCTATGCGTTGACGGGCCGGCCCGGCGCGAAAGTGGATTTCGACCTGGTCTACGGGTATTTCCCGCGCCTGTTCGAACGCCGCCGGGGCCTGGCGGGCTACTTGTCGGGCGGCGAACAGCAGATGCTGGCCATCGGCCGCGCGCTGATCGCGCAGCCGCGGCTGATGCTGCTGGACGAGCCGTCGCTGGGCCTGTCGCCGATGCTGGTGGAGAACATCTTTTCCATCATCGCGCGCATAAATGCCGAGCAGGGGGTGTCGATGCTGCTGGTGGAGCAGAACGCGTCTGTGGCGCTGGCTGTGGCGCATTACGGCTACATCATGGAGACGGGAAAAGTGGTGATCGACGGCACCGCCGACAAGCTGGCGGCGGATCCGGACGTGCGCGAGTTCTATCTTGGCGTGGGCGGCACGGGCGAGGCCCACGGCTTTCGCGACATCAAGCACTACAAGCGGCGCAAGCGCTGGCTGTCATGAAGGACAAGACTGTGATCGCCTCTCCCGGGACGGCCGCCTGGCCCGAACTGACTTTGCCCCAGATGCTGCGCGAGCAGGCGCGGCACCAGCCGTCGGCCATCGCGATCCGGCAAAAGGATTTCGGCATCTGGAAGCCGTTGACGTGGGCGGACTACTGGCAGCGCGCCTGCAGGGTGGGGCTGGGCTTGCGGGCCTTGGGCTTGAGCCAGGGCGGGCGGGTCGCCATCGTGTCCGAGAACCGCGTGGAATGGTTGTTGACGCAGCTGGGCGCGGGTGCCGTTGGCGGCGTGGCGGTGGGCGTGTATTCGACCAGCCCCGCCGAAGAAATGGGCTACGTGCTGGAACATGCGGATGTGGAGCTGGTGGTGTGCGAGGACCAGGAGCAGACCGACAAGGTGCTGCAAGTGGCCAGCCGCCTGCCGCTGCTGCTGCGCATCGTGATCATGGAGACCAAGGGCCTGCGTTCGTATGCGCCGGCCGACCGCGCGCGCATCGTGACGTTTGCCGAGACCGAGGCCGACGGCGCTGGCCGGGAAGCGGCGGAGCAGGCCGCGTTGAACACGGCGCTGGACGCGCAGGGGCTGGAGGACACCGGCCTGATGATCTACACGTCGGGCTCCACCGGCAAGCCGAAGGGAGCGATGCTGAGCTACCGCAACATGCGCGGCGTGGCGCCGGGCATTGCCGACCGGCTGTCGATGGATGCGCACAGCGTGCACCTGTCGTACCTGCCGCTGTGCCACGTGGCCGAACAGATGCTGTCGACCTTCGTGCCGCTATATCTGGGTTCGCAAGTGAACTTCGGTGAATCCATCCGTACCGTGCAGGAAGACCTGCGCGAAGTGGCGCCCACCATTTTCCTGGGCGTGCCACGCATCTGGGAAAAGCTGCACGCGTCGATATCGATCAAGATGCAGGAAGCCGGCGCCTTGCAGCGGTGGCTGTACCGGCGCGCGCTGACGGCGCGCGCGCCATTCCTTGAAAAGTCCCCCGCGCAGTACACCGCAGGCGAGCGCCTGACGCATGCGTTGTGGTACTGGCTGGTGCTGCGCGCCTTGCAGAACTTCATCGGCCTGCGCCGGGCGCGCGTGGCGATGACGGGGGCGGCGCCGATTCCGCCTGACGTGGTGCGCTACTTCCGTAATCTGGGTGTGCCGCTGCTGGAAGTCTACGGGCTGACGGAATCGGCGGGAATGATCTTCGGCCAGCATCCTGACCGGGTGAAGGTCGGCACCGTGGGCGAGCCCATCCTGGGCGTGGAATGGAAGACGGGCGACGCCGGCGAACTGCTGGTGCGCGGCGACATGGTGTTCCAGGGTTATTACAAGCAGCCGGAGGCGACGGCCGACACGGTGCGCGACGGCTGGCTGCACACGGGCGACGTGGTGGCGGAACAGGACGGCCTCGTCCGTATCGTCGATCGCTTGAAGGACATCATGATCACGGCAGGGGGCAAGAATCTGACCCCGTCCGAGATCGAGAATGCCGTGAAGGGCAGCCCGTACGTGAAGGAGTGCATCGTCATCGCCGACGGCCGCAAGTACGTGTCGGCGCTGATTCAGCTGGAGTTCGAGACGGTGGGCAAGTGGGCGGAGTCGCGCCGCATCGCGTTTACGCATTTCCGGTCGCTGGCCGAATGCGCGCAGGTGCGCGAGCTGGTCCAGCAGGAGGTGTCGCGCGCCAACGCCGGCCTGGCACCCGTGTCGCAGATCAAGCGTTTCCATCTGCTGACCAAGGAGCTGGACCACGACGACGGCGAGGTGACGGCGACGATGAAAGTCAGGCGCGCCAGCATCTATCGCACCTACGCGAACGAAATCGAAACGCTGTACGTTGAGGAGACGCTGGCATGAACGAAGCCGTGATCGTGGAAGCGGTGCGCACGCCTTTCGGCCGCCGCGGCGGATGGTGGGCGGACACCCGGCCGGATGCGTTGCTGGCCCAGACGGTGCAGGGGCTGCTTGCGCGCGCCGGACTGCCGGGCGACAAGGTCGAGGATCTGATCGCCGGGTGCGTCAGCCAGGCGGGCGAGCAGGGCGCCAACATCGGGCGCCTGGCCGCAATGTTGGCGGGCCTGCCTGAAAGCGTGCCGGGCGTGGCCCTGAACCGCATGTGCGGATCCAGCCAGCAGGCGGTGCACTTCGGCGCGCAGGCGATCGCCGCGGGTGACATGCGGTATGTGGTGGCGGGCGGCGTCGAAAGCATGAGCCGCGTGCCGATGTTCCTGGACGTGACGTTGGGGCAAAGCGAGTTCCGCGGTTTCGAATCGCTGAACCCCGCGTTGCTGGAACGTTATCCGCTGATCCACCAGATCGAAAGCGCGGAGCGCATTGCCGACCACTGGCAACTGTCGCAGGCGGCGATGGACGAGTGGGCGCGCGAAAGCCATGCGCGCGCCTGGGCCGCGGCCAGGGCCGGCCGGCACGCGGAATTGCTGCCCGGCCCGCAAGAGGCCGCGCATCGGGACGAAGGCATCCGCGAGGCGACCGACCCGGCGCGCATGGCGGCCATGGCGCCTGCGATGCGTCCGGCAGGACAGGGCGGCGTGACTGCCGCCAACGCCAGCCAGTTGGCGGACGGCGCGGCGGCGGTGTTGCTGGCCGACCGCGATACCGCGCTATCCGACGGGCTGCGGCCGCGCGCGCGCTTTCTGGCGCGGGTGGTGGTCGGGTCGGATCCGGTGAGGCAGTTGACGGGCGTGATTCCGGCTACCCGGCTGGCGCTTGAGCGGGCCGGCCTGACCTTGGCGGACATCGATTGGATCGAGATCAACGAGGCCTTCGCCAGCGTGGTGCTGGCCTGGCAACGCGAACTGGGCGCCAAGCCCTCGCGGGTCAACCCGTGGGGCGGCGCGATCGCGCATGGGCATCCGCTGGGGGCGACAGGCGCGGGGCTGATGGCCAAGATGCTGGCCGGACTGGAGGCGACGGAAGGCGAATTCGGCTTGCAGCTGATGTGCATCGGCCACGGCATGGCGACGGCGACCCTCATCCAAAGGCTGTGACTCTACATGGCAAAGACAGAGACCGCCGCACCGCGCGAGGAAAGCGGGGATTCCGAACGCCGTCGCGAACTGGTGCTGACCGCGGGCCGGTTGTTCTGCAAGCACGGCTACGAGCGCACGACGGTGCGCGAGCTGGCGCGCGCCGTGGGCCTGCAATCCGGCAGCCTGTTCCATCATTTCCGCAGCAAGGAGGCGATCCTGGTGGCGGTCATGAACAACGGCATCCAGGAAGTGATCGACGACGGCGAACGGGCGCTGGCGCGGTACGACACGCCGGCGGACCGCCTGGCGGCCCTGTTCCGCGTCCACATGTGGAGCATGCTGCATGGCGCCGGCGGCGACGCGATGAACGCGCTGGTGTATGAATGGCGCAGCCTGTCCACGCCCAGCCAGTCAGCCGTGAAGGCGTTGAGCGACCGCTACGAGGCCATGTGGCAATCGGTGGTGGCGGACGCGGTCGCGGCCGGGCTGATCAAGGGCGATGCGCGCGTGATCAAGCGCTGCGTGCTGGGGGCGATGAACCTGACGGTGCAGTGGTACAAGCCCGGCGGACGGTTGGCGCCCGCCGAGTTCATCGATGCGATGCTGCTGGCGGCGTTGCCCGCCTTGCCCGCAGGGGTGGGGACGTGGCCGGTGGCGGTCAGCCGCGACGCTTGAGGAAGGCGCCGACGGCGCAGGCGATGCCCAGCGCCAGTAGCGAGCCCGAGACGGGAAGCAGGAAGTCCGCTTCGCCGTGGTAGCCGCCGCCGGTGACGCCGCCTGCCACGCCGCCCATCCACAGCAGGGCGGTCAGCAGCGATGCCGCCGCCGCGATCGCGGCGGCGATGCACAGGGCGATGAACAGTGGCCGGCGGGGCCGCACGGGCGCGTACGGCGCGCCCGGCGGGATGCGGCGGGGTTGCTTGATCCAGTAGACCAGCCCCGCCACGACCAGCAGGAGCATCAGGATCTTGAAGATCATGATGCGGTCCGGTCTTCAGTCTTCACGGCGCAGGTGCGGGAAGAGGATGACGTCGCGGATGCTGGGGCTGTCGGTCAGCAGCATGACCAGGCGGTCGATGCCGATGCCGCAGCCGCCCGTCGGGGGCATGCCGTATTCCAGGGCGCGGATGTAGTCCGCGTCATAGAACATGGCCTCTTCGTCGCCGGCGTCCTTGGCTTCGACTTGCGAGCGGAAGCGTTCGGCCTGGTCTTCAGGATCGTTCAGCTCGGAGAAGCCGTTGGCGATCTCGCGGCCCGTCATGAAGAGCTCGAAACGCTCGGTGATGCCTTCGCGCGTGTCGGAGGCGCGCGCCAGCGGCGACACTTCGATCGGGTAGTCGATGATGTAGGTCGGGTTCCAGAGCTTGGCTTCGGCGGTCTCTTCGAACAGTGCCAGTTGCAGCGCGCCCAGGCCGGCGCGCGCCAGCACGGGGCCGTCGGCGTCCGCGCCCAGCTTCTTCAACTCGGCGCGCACGAAGGCGGCGTCGTCCAGCTGGGCCTGGGTGTAGCCCGGCGCGTACTTCAGGATGGCTTCGCAGATCGTCAGGCGGTCGAACGGCTTGGAAAGATCCAGCTCGCGTTCGCCATACGTGAGGACGGCGCTGCCGGTGGCCGAGATGGCCGCCTGGCGGATCAGTTCTTCCGTGAAGTCCATCAGCCAGCGGTATTCCGCGAAGGCCGCATAGAACTCCATCATCGTGAATTCAGGGTTGTGGCGCGGGCTGACGCCTTCGTTGCGGAAGTTGCGATTGACTTCGAACACGCGTTCGAAGCCGCCGACGATCAACCGCTTCAGGTAGAGCTCGGGCGCGATGCGCAGGTACATTTCCATGTCCAGCGCGTTGTGGTGCGTCACGAAGGGCTTGGCCGCCGCACCGCCCGGAATCGGGTGCAGCATGGGCGTTTCCACTTCGAGGAAGCCGGCGTTCAGCATGAACTGGCGGATGCTGCCCACGGCCTTGCTGCGCGCTTCGAACGTGCGGCGGGTGGTGTCCGTCATGATCAGGTCGACGTAGCGCTGGCGGTAGCGCAATTCCTGGTCGGCCACGCCGTGGAACTTGTCCGGCAGCGGGCGCAACGATTTCGACAGCAGGCGGGCGGTGGCGGCGTGCACCGACAGTTCGCCCTTGTTCGTCTTGAAGACCGACCCTTCGATCGCGATGATGTCGCCGATGTCCCATTGCTTGAACGCGGCGTAGTTGTCTTCGCCCAGCGTGCCGCGGTCCAGGTAGATCTGGATGCGGCCGGTGCTGTCTTGCAGCGTGGCGAAGCTGGCCTTGCCCATGACGCGCTTGAGCATCATGCGGCCGGCGACCTTGACGGTGACGGCGGCGGCGGCCAGCGCTTCCTGCTCTTGGCCGTCGTACTTGTCATGCAGGGCGGCGGCGCGGGCGTCCGGGACGAAATCGTTGGGGTACGCGACCCCGGTTTCGCGCAGTTTGGCCAGCTTGGCGCGCCGTTCGGCGATCAAGCGGTTTTCATCCTGGGCGGGGGCCGGAGTGGTCGAGTGGTCGGTCATGGTCGGGGAATCAATCGTAATTGCGGATGTCGTCGATTTCAGTCGTGCCGAAATCTTCGCGATCCAGGTAGGCGAGGATGCGGGAGGCCACGTTGGCGGGCGAAGACAGCTTGCCCGTGGCGTGGAAGTCCTGGAATTTGGCCAGCGCCGGGAAGCTTTCCGGGTCGCTGGAACGGATGGTCGCCTGCATGTCGGTGTCGACGATGCCGGGGGCCAGCGCGACGATGCGCGCGCCGTCGGCGCCCTGTTCCTGCTTGACCACGCGCGAATACATGTCGAGCGCGGCCTTCGTGGCGCAGTACACGCCCCAGCCGGCGTTCGGGTTGCGGCCCGCGCCGGAGGAGATGTTCAGCACGCGGCGGTCGGCCGCCAGGTCTTCGACGGCGGCCAGGAAGCGCGCGGTCAGCAGCATGACGGCGGTGACGTTCAGATTGAAGGCCGTCGTGATGGCGGCGCTGTCGATCAGCGCGTCGGTGCCGGTGACCGGGTGGACCGTGCCGGCGTTGTTGATCAGCAGATAGCGGCGCGCGTCGCGCGGCAGGGCGGCGCAGATGCGTTCGGCGGTGGCTTCCGCGGCTTTCAAGTCCGAGAGGTCCACGGACAACTGTTCCAGCTGCACGTCTTGCGAACGCGCGTAGGCGGTCAGTTCGGGGTCTTCGCGGCGGGCCAGCGTGATCAGGCGGGTGCCCGGTTTGGCCAGGCCGCGCGCCATGGCGGCGCCGATGCCGCGCGATGCGCCGGTCAGGATTGCAATGGTGTCAGACATTCGTGGACCTCTGGGTGCGGTTAGCGGAAGTATCGCGACAGACTTAAACGCCTTGCTTCAGGCTGGCCTGGATGAAGGGATCCAGGTCGCCGTCCAGCACTTTCTGCGTGTTGGAGATTTCGACGTTCGTGCGCAGGTCCTTGATGCGGCTCTGGTCCAGCACGTAGGAACGGATCTGATGGCCCCAGCCCACATCGGTCTTGGAGTCTTCCAGCTTCTGCTGTTCGGCCATGCGGTTGCGCATTTCCAGTTCGTAGAGCTTGGATTTCAGCATCTGCATCGCTTCGGCGCGGTTGCGGTGCTGCGAGCGGTCGTTCTGGCACTGCACCACGATCCCGGTGGGGATGTGGGTCAGGCGCACGGCGGAGTCGGTCTTGTTGATGTGCTGGCCGCCCGCGCCCGAGGCGCGGTAGGTGTCCACGCGCAGGTCGGCGGGGTTCACATCGACTTCGAACGAATCATCGACTTCGGGGTACACGAACACGCTGGCGAACGACGTGTGGCGGCCGCCCGAGGAATCGAACGGGCTCTTGCGGACCAGGCGGTGCACGCCGGTTTCGGTGCGCAGGTAGCCAAAGGCGTATTCACCTTCGATCTTGATCGTGGCGGACTTCAGGCCCGCGACTTCGCCCTCGGATTCTTCCAGGATTTCGGCCTTGAAGCCCTTGCGTTCGGCGTACTTCAGGTACTGGCGCAACAGCATCGACGCCCAGTCCTGCGCTTCCGTGCCGCCTGCGCCTGCCTGGATGTCCACGAAGCAGTTCAGGGGATCGGCCGGATTGGAGAACATGCGGCGGAATTCCAGGTCTTCCAGCTTTTCCTGGTAGCCGTTGGCGTCCAGTTCGATGGATTCGAGCGTGGAATCGTCGTCGTCGGCCTTGGCCATTTCGAACAGCTCGTTGGCGTCGGCCAGGCCCATGCCAAGGCCCGTGAGCGTTTCCACCACGGTTTCCAGCGCTTTCTTTTCACGGCCCAGATCCTGGGCGTGCTTGGGGTCGTTCCAGACGGCCGGGTCTTCGAGCTCGGCGTTTACGACTTGCAGGCGTTCAGCTTTGGCATCGTAGTCAAAGATACCTCCGTAGAGCCTGTTCGCGCTCCGCGTAATCGGCGAGGCGGGCTGCGAGCTGGTTCTGACGTTCGGCTTCCATGATGATCGTATCCTGATGACTTTTGTGCGAAACCTGGCATTTTACCGTGGATGGCCCGACTGCGCGGGCGCGTGTTGCAAGAAAGGGGACGGATGTGTCTCTAGGGGTTTGCGCGGAGTGGGCCAAGTTGTTCAGTTTTTTGTCACCTTGTGCGCTCTAGGCTTGATTCGGCGGCCGTTGCGTCCCCATTGAGGGACGGGACCGCCCAGCCGGCAATCCGCAGGCAGATCCCGCCAGAGGACAGGAGACACAGATGGAAAACACGATGACCCCCGGGGTCACGCCGGCGATCCCGGCGAGTGAGGAGGACCGCATCTACCGCAAGGTGGGATGGCGGTTGGTGCCGCTATTGGTGGTTTGCTACGTCGTGGCCTACCTGGACCGCGTGAACGTGGGTTTCGCCAAGCTGCAGATGCTGCAGGAGCTTCAGTTCAGCGAGACGGTCTACGGGCTGGGCGCGGGCATCTTCTTCATCGGTTACTTCATTTTCGAGATCCCCAGCAACATCATCCTGCACAAGGTGGGGGCCCGGATCTGGATCGCGCGGATCATGATCACGTGGGGCATCATTTCGGCCTGCATGATGTTCGTGACGAGCGCGCACATGTTCTACGCGCTGCGCTTTCTGCTGGGCGCGGCCGAGGCCGGCTTTTTCCCCGGCATCATCCTGTACCTGACCTACTGGTATCCGGCCGCGCGGCGCGGACGCATCACGACCTTCTTCATGACCGCGGTGCCCATGTCCGGCTTGATCGGCGGTCCGGTGTCGGGGTGGATCATGTCCACGTTCCACGGCGACCACGGCCTGTCTGGGTGGCAGTGGCTGTTCCTGCTGGAGGGCATCCCGTCGGTGGTGATCGGCGTGCTGGTGCTGATCTATCTGGATGACCGCATCAACAAGGCCAAGTGGCTGACCGCCACTGAAAAAGCGGTGCTGATCCGCAATATCGCGGCCGAAGAGCAGCAGAAGGAAGATCCGCCGATCCGCGCCGCGCTGACCCGCCCGCGCGTCTGGGCCATGGCGCTGATCTACTTTTCATTCGTAATGGGCCTTTATGGCGTGGGCTTCTGGATGCCGAGCCTGATCAAGAGCACGGGCGTGCAGAGTCCGCTGGCGATCGGCTTGCTGACGGCGATCCCGAACCTGTTCGCCGTGATCGGCATGATCCTGATTTCGCGCAATTCCGACCGGCTGCGCGAGCGCCGCTGGCACGTGGCGCTGCCGGCCCTGTTCGGGGCGGTGGGCCTGTTCTTTTCGGCTGTCTGGAGCGGCAATACCGTCCTGGCGATCTTGGCCCTGACGGTGGCCAACATCGGCATCTGCACGGTGCTGCCGCTGTTCTGGAGCCTGCCGACCGCCTTGCTGGGCGGCACGGCGGCGGCGGCCGGCATCGCGCTGATCAACTCGGTGGGCAACCTGGCGGGCTTCGTCAGCCCGTATCTGGTGGGCTGGCTGAAGGACATGACCGGTACGACCAACACCGGGCTGTACATGCTGTCGGGCTGCCTGGTGGTGGGGGCGCTGGTGGCGCTGGCGCAACCGGCCAGGCTGGTGAACAAATAACCGGATCCGCCTTTGGGCGGCAAGACGGCGGCGGGGGCTTGCGAGAGCCTCCGCCGTTTTTCACGTGCGGCTTTAGCCGTCAGGCAGTACGTCAGGCGGCGTGTTCGATGACGAGCTGCACCGACACCATGCCGTTCCAGACGTTCTGCTCCAGGCGGTAGGCGGCCTGGATGTGTTCGGGCAAGGACTGGTCGTGGCCGAACCAGATGGCGTCGAAGCGCTGGTGGCCGCGTTCCAGCGACAGCTTCAGATGCTTTTCGCCCACCAGGCGCTGGTTGCGCACGGTGAATTCATCCAGGAACAGCGGCGCGGCGAAGCCTGCGCCCCAGACCTGCTGCTGGAGCATGCCCGCGACATCGGCGTTGGCGTAGCCGGACTCCAGCGAGCCGTCGGTTTCGATGACGGGTTCGAAGGTGTCGCGACCCGTCAGTTCGCGCACGGCGGCGTCGAACGCGGGGGCGAAGGCTGCGAAGTCTTCGCGGCCGAGCGTCAGGCCGGCCGCCATCGCGTGGCCGCCGAACTTGCGGATCAGGTCGGGATGGCGCTTGGACACGAGGTCCAGCGCGTCGCGCAGGTGCACGTCGGGAATCGATCGGCCGGAGCCGCGGATCTCGTCGTCGCCGGCCGGGGCGAAGGCCAGCGTGGGGCGCCAGAACTTCTCTTTCAGGCGCGACGCCACCAGGCCCACCACGCCCTGGTGCCAGCCCGGGTCGAACACGCAGACCGTGGCGCCCGCCGCGGCGTTGGGCGCTTCCATGGCGGCCAGCGCCTGTTCGCGCATTTCGGCTTCGATGGTGCGGCGTTCGCGGTTGATGTTGTCGAGCTCGCGCGCCATTTCCAGCGCCTGGGCTTCGTCGTCGGTCGTCAGGCAGGCGATGCCCAGGCTCATGTCGGCCAGGCGGCCCGCGGCGTTGATGCGGGGGCCGAGCGCGAAGCCCAGATCGAAGCCGTTGGCGCTGCGCGGTTCGCGTCCGGCCACGGCGAACAACGCCCGCAGGCCGGGTTGCAGACGGCCGCTGCGCATGCGTTGCAGGCCTTGCGTGACCAGCAGGCGGTTGTTGGCGTCCAGCTTGACCACGTCGGCCACCGTGCCAAGCGCGACCAGGTCGGACAGCGTGTCCAGGCGCGGGCCGCCGTCGGCCGCGTACACGCCGCGGCGGCGCAGTTCGGCGCGCAGCGCCAGCATCATGTAGAAGATGACGCCCACGCCCGCCAGGTTCTTGGACGGAAAGCCGCAGCCCGGCTGGTTGGGGTTCACGATGGCCAGCGCGTCGGGCAGGGTGTCGCCCGGCAAGTGGTGGTCGGTGATGACGACGCCGATGCCGGCCGCGTTGGCGGCGGCTACGCCGTCCACGCTGGCGATGCCGTTGTCCACGGTGATGATGATGTCGGGCTTGCCGCTGCGGTGCCGGACGGCCAGGTCGACCACGGCGGGCGACAGGCCATAGCCGGTCTCGAAGCGGTTGGGCACCAGGAAGTCGACGTCGGCGCCCATCGCGGACAGGGCGCGCAGGCCGACGGCGCAGGCGGTGGCGCCGTCGCAGTCGTAGTCGGCCACGATCAGCATTTTCTTGCCGGACTGCAGGGCGTCGGCCAGCACGCCGGCGGCGTGCGCCGAGTGCGTCAGGCCGGCGGGCGGCAGCAGCGACGGCCAGGCGAGCTTGGTCTGGTCGGGGTGGGTGACGCCGCGAGCGGCCCACAGGCGGGCCAGCAGGGGATGGATGCCCGAGGCTTCCAGGACGCGGCAGGCATCCAGGTCGGCGGGGCGGACGGTTAAGCGGGGTGTGACCACCAGGCGCTCCAGTTTTTCTTGGGTGCGGGCAGCAAGCCAAGCAGGCCCCCGCGCGGTTTCAGGGTAAGGGCGACCTGGCGGTCGTCGCCCAGCAGCAGCAGTTCGGCGGGCGAGTCGGGCACGCCCTGCTTGCCGGCCAGGGGCCGGAGATCCCGGGCGTCCAGCTCGGCCAGGGCGTCCAGCCAGGTGGACCAGTCGCCGGTGCGCTGCGGCGCATCCAGCGCGGTCAGCACGCGTTCGGGACCTGCCGGCGCGATGGGCCAGGGCTTGCCGCCGCCATACAGCCACAGGGCGTTGACGGGGGCCACGCCGCGGGCGGCGCGGGCATCGTTGACGGGGTGTTCGTGCCACGCCATCTGTATTTCATTCAGCAACCGCCGCCAGGGGCGCGTTTCCGTATCCTGGCGCCACCAGTCGTTCAGACGTTGGCCGGCCACGACGTGCGGCGAGGCGGTCTGCGGACGCAGGCCGTCGGGCAGCCGCAGGCGCCACCGCTGGGGGGACAGGGCCTCCACGGCGAAACCGGTGCCTTCGAACAGCGGCCGGGCCGTGTCCAGCAACGCGGCGGTTTCTTCGGGCAGCAGGTCCATCTGGCCGGGGTCCAGCAGGTTGGCGTGGTCGGCGCCCAGCGCCAGGTGGACCAGTTCGGCCAGCCAGACGGCCTGGCCGCCAGAGGCCTGGCCGCCGGCCAGCAAGGGACCCAGGCCGGCGCCTTGCAGCAGGTCGGGGTCGGGCGTGTAGCCCGCGCGGCGCAATTGCCAGGATTCGAAGGCGGTGCAGCCGTGGCCGCGCACGTCGAAGGCGGCCGGCCGCGCCGTGCCGGCCAGCAGCCAGCGGTGCAGCGTGGGCGCGCGTTCGGGCAGAAGCTTGGCCAGTTCGGCGGCAACGGGAAGGGCGGGCAGGGCGCCCGGAATGACGATCAGCATGGCCGGGATTGTAGTCCGGCCGGGCCAGGGGAACTAAGCGGCGCCGGCAACTGCCATAGGTTGACACGCCTGGTCGTGGAACCGCACATCCGCGGCGCGGTTTCCAGGCTGTTAATGCCATAATGCGCACGTGCTGAAAATACCCTATGAACTCTGGATAGGCGCCCGCTATGCCGGGTTGGCCCGAATCCGCCAGCGACGCGGGCGCCGCGATCGCTTCATCTCTTTCATTGCCGCCAGCTCCATGGCGGGCATCGCGCTGGGCGTCGCCGCCTTGATCGTGGTGCTGTCCGTGATGAACGGGTTTCAAAAAGAAGTGCGCGACCGCATGCTGTCGGTGCTGCCGCACATCGAGCTCTACATTCCGGGGGCCTTGCCCGAACGGGTGCTGGAGCAATGGCAGCAGTTCGCCGACGCGGCCAAGCAGAACCCCGAGGTCAAGGCCGGTGCGCCTTTTGTGGCGGCCCAGGGCATGCTGGTGCGAGGGCAGGCGCTGCGGGGCGTGCAGGTGCGCGGCATCGATCCTGCCACCGAAGGCAACGTGTCCGACCTGCCGCGCCAGATGGTGTCGGGCAAGCTGACCGACCTGAAGGCCGGCGGCTTCGGCGTGGTGCTGGGCAACGAACTGGCTGACGGCCTGGGCGTGAAGCTGGGCGACACGCTGCTGATGATGGCGCCGCAAGGCTCGATCAGTCCGGCGGGCTTCGCGCCGCGCATGCGCCAGTTCACCGTGGTGGGCGTGTTCTCGTCCGGCCACTATGAATACGATTCCTCGCTGGCTTTCGTCGACAACGAAGACGCCGCGCGCGTGTTCCGGGAAAGCGGCACGGCCGGCGTGCGCCTGCGCATCGCCGACATGCAGAAGGCGCCCGAAGTGGCCAGCGAATTGAAGAAAGTGCTGCCGCCGTATGTGATGGCCAGCGACTGGTCGCGCAACAACCGCACCTGGTTCGCGGCCGTGCAGACTGAAAAGCGCATGATGTTCCTGATCCTGGCGCTGATCGTCGCCGTGGCGGCGTTCAACCTGCTGTCGTCGCTGGTGATGGCCGTGAAGGACAAGCAGTCCGACATCGCCATCCTGCGCACGCTGGGGGCGGGGCCGGGCGAGGTGGCCCGCATCTTCCTGGTGCAGGGTGCGCTGATCGGCGTCATCGGCACCTTGCTGGGTGTCGCGGGCGGTATCGTCATCGCGTACAACGTGGACGTGATCGTGCCCTTCATCGAACGCTTGCTGGGCGTGCATTTCCTGCCGCGCGAAGTCTATTTCATCAGCGCCTTGCCGTCCGACCCGCAAGTGGGCGACATCATCACGATCGGCCTGACGTCCCTGGTGCTGTCGCTGCTGGCGACGCTGTATCCCAGCTGGCGCGCATCGCGCCTGCAACCCGCACAGGTGCTGCGCCATGATTGATGCCCCCAACCGCACATCTTCGACGCCTGCCCTGCAGGCCGAGAACATCGTCAAGGTCTACGACGAAGGCCCGGCCCGCATCGAAGTGCTCAGCAACGTCAGCCTGTCTGTCGCGCGCGGCGAGATGGTCGCCATCGTCGGCGCATCGGGCTCGGGCAAGAGCACGTTGCTGCATATCCTGGGCTTGCTGGATGTGCCGACCAGCGGTTCGGTGTCGGTGGACGGGAACCTGGCGGTCGGCTTGTCCGAAGCCAAGAAGAGCGCCGTGCGCAACAGCAGCCTGGGCTTCGTGTATCAGTTCCATCACCTGCTGGCCGAGTTTTCGGCGCTGGACAATGTGGCGATGCCGCTGATCGTGCGCCGTGAGAACCGCGACAAGGCCCGCGAGGCTGCGCGCGAGGTGCTGGCGCTGGTGGGCCTTGCGGCCCGCGAAGACCACTTCCCGGGGCAGCTGTCTGGCGGCGAACGCCAGCGGGTGGCGCTGGCGCGCGCGCTGGTGACGCGGCCGGTGTGCGTGCTGGCCGATGAGCCCACGGGCAACCTGGACCGCAATACGGCGCACAAGATGTTCGAGCTGCTGACCCGCGTGAACCAGGAATCGGGCACGGCGTTCGCCATCGTGACGCATGACTCTGAATTGGCCGCCCGGGCCGACCGCCAACTGCTGATGGAAAACGGCCGGCTGGTATCGGGATAAGCCAATACGGGTGGATAATCCTGCCAAGGAGGCCACGCCCATGCTGATCGACACCCACTGCCATCTGGATGCCGCCGAGTTCGACCCCGACCGCCAGCAGGTGGCCGACCATGCCTGCGAGGCCGGCGTCCAATCCATTGTGATTCCGGCCATCGAACGCGCCAATTTCCCCATCGTGCGGGATCTGGCCGCCCGGATCGCGGGCGGCGCGTACGCGCTGGGCATCCATCCGCTGTATGTGCAGCGTGCCGACGACGCCGACCTGGACGTGCTGCGCGAGACCATCAAGCAGTCGCTGGGGGACCCGCGATTCGTCGCTATCGGCGAGATCGGGCTGGATTTCTTCGTGCCCGAGATCTCGTCCGGCGAACCGCGCGAACGCCAGGAGCGCTTCTATGCGGCGCAGTTGGCGATGGCCGCGGAGTTCCGCCTGCCGGTGCTGCTGCATGTGCGCCGGTCGCAAGACATCCTGCTGAAGCATTTGCGCCGCCACGGCCGCATCGGCGGAATCGCGCATGCCTTCAACGGCAGCGCGCAGCAGGCGCAGGCCTTCATCGATCAGGGGTTCGCGTTGGGGATGGGCGGGGCCATGACTTACGAACGCGCCTTGCAGATCCGCCGCCATGCGGTGGACGTGGACCTGGCGCACCTGGTGCTGGAAACCGATGCGCCGGATATCCCGCCGGCCTGGCTGCATCCGCCCCAGCGGCGCAACCGGCCGGGGGAACTCGCCCGCATCGCCGGGGTGCTGGCCGACCTGCGCGGCATCTCGGCCGCCCAGGTGGCGCACGCCACCACCGCCAACGCCATGCGGGTCTTGCCCCGCTTGCCGGCCGCCATCCTGGCCGACGCTGATTGAGCAGAACAGCCTACGCCGCCAACAGCGGCAGTTCCATGCGGACGCTCAGGCCTTGAGGCGACACGTTGCGGGCAGAGATCCGGCCTTTGTGGGCCGAGATCGCCGCTTGCGCGATGGAAAGGCCCAGGCCGGCGCCGGAGCCGGGCACGGCCGCGCCGGAGGCGGTGCGGAAGAACGGTTCAAACAAGGACTCCAGGTCGGCGGGCGGCACGCCCGGGCCGCGGTCTTCGATTTCCAGGCAGGCCTCGCGCGCGCCGATCAGCAGCCGGACCCGGATCGCGCTGTGCGCGGGGGCGAAGCGAAGCGCGTTGCGCAACACGTTTTCGACGGCGCTGGCCAGGCTGTCGCGATCGCCCGTCAACAGGACCGGCGCCGGGCTGTCCCATAGGATGCGCACTTGCTGTTCGCCGGCCTCGTAGCGGGCATCGTCCACGACGGCCGCCACGACGCTGGTCAAGTCCAGCGTCTCGCTGGGTTCGGGCTGGGCGCCCAGGCGCGCCAGGCGCAAGGTGTTGCCGACCAGCGTGTCCAGGCGTTCGCATTCGCGTTCGATGCGGTCCAGCTGCACGTCCTGGCGCTCGTCCTTGCGCCGTGCCAGTTCGGCGGCCAGCCGCAGCCTGGCGAGGGGGGAACGCAGCTCGTGCGCGATGTTGTGCAGCAGCTGTTCGCGGGTGTCGACCAGCGCCTTTAGCCGATCGGCCATGGCGTTGAAGTCGCGCGCCAGCAGGCCGAGTTCGTCCTTGCGCCCGGCAAGCTTGGGCGGCGTCTGGGCGTCCAGGCGGCCGGCGGCCAGCGCATGCGTGGCCTGGCGCAATTGCGTCAGCGGCGCGGTGACATGGCGGGTCAGGGCCCAGCATAGCGGCGCGGTGACCGCCAGCGCGAAAAGCAGCAGCGCCATCGCCACGGGCGACAGGCCCAGCACTTCCCAATGCGACGAGTCGAAGGGCAGGAACAGCATCAGCAGTTGCGATCCGTCCGGCAGGTCAAGCAGCTGCGGCTGCCACCAGGAAACGCGCTCGCCGACGGGATCGGGCTGCAGATAGTCCGCCTGCGGGGACCGTTCGGTCGCTGCGCGGTACGCCGTGAGCCAATCGTGCGTGCGCGCGGGCAGGGGGCGGCCCAGGATTTCGGTGTCGCGGGCGTCCAGCACGTAGATCTTCAGCGCCGAGTAGCGTTGATCCATGGCGACGACCCAGCGTTCCAGGCCGTCCATGCCGTGGTTGCGCGCGATTTGCCGGGCGTCGTGGGTCAGGCTGGCGGGATTCAGGCCGTCCAGCGAATTGATGCGGTACCAGGCGACCGTCGCGGTGAACAGCATGCCGCACACCAGGATGATGGTCATGGCGCCCCAGAAGGTCAGGAACGCGCGCCAGAAGAGCGACCGGTTGGGCAGCGGCCAGGACATCAGGCGGCGCCCGCCAGCACGTAGCCCAGCCCCCGCAGATTGCGGATCGACAAGGTGTCGCCGGACGCGTCCAGGCGCAGTTTCTTGCGCAGGGTGCTGATGTGGGTGTCGATGCTGCGGTCGTAGCGCTCCGGCCGGCGCCCCAGCGCGTACATGCCGATCTGTTCCCGGGCGATGACCTGGCCCGGGGCGCGCATCAGGAGTTCCAGGATGCGTTGTTCGGCGCCCGTCAGCAGGATGTCCTCGCCGTCCAGCCGGACCCTGCCGCTGGCGGGGTCCAGCGTCAATGCGCCCAGCGTCAGGCTGGCCGAGGTGGCTTCGGGCACTTCTTCGAAGCGCCGCAGCACGGCGGTGATGCGGGCCTTGAGTTCGCGCGGGCTGAAGGGCTTGGCCAGATAGTCGTCGGCGCCGAATTCCAGCCCCAGCACGCGATCGGTTTCGCCGCCGTGCGCCGTGAACATGATGACAGGCCGGCGCGAGCGTTGCCGGTATTGCTTGAGCAGGTCCAGCCCGTTGCCGTCCGGCAGCATCAGGTCAAGCAGCACCAGGTCGTAGTCGTCTCGCCCCAGCAGGGCAAGGCCCTGGGCGCCGGAATGGGCCAGCGTGAGCAGGCAGTGATTGGGTTCGAGGTATTCACGCAGCATCTGTGCAAGCTCGACGTCGTCGTCGATGAGCAGGATGCGGTGTGCGACCGCTGAGTGAGAAAAAGGCATCCGTATTGAGTGTCCCGCACCCGGTAGTGTGGCGCATCGCCTTGCCGCCGAGTGTCAAGAAGTGCGAAGAAGATAAAAGTTGTGGAAAGGCGTTTGCGCGGCTCCAACACCCTCAATTCTAATATGAGAATAGTTTTCATTAAGAAATGAGGGGTGGGCTTAGGGCCGCACGAGGGGTGCGGCACGGGCCTGGTACCGGAGAAAGCGGAATCATGAGCAGCAAAGATCTGGCCCTGGGCGGCCGCATTCGGATGTCACGCACGCGGTTGACGGCGGCACTTTGCGCGGCGGGACTGGGCATGGGCCCGGCAGCGGTTTGGGCGCAGGCGAGCGATTCCGCCAAGACGATGGATACGGTGGTGGTGACCGCCAGCGGGTTCGAGCAGCAGATCCAGGACGCCCCGGCGTCGATCAGCGTGATCACCCGCGAAGACCTGGACAAGAAGTTCTACCGCGATGTGAACGACGCGCTGCTGGAAGTGCCGGGCGTCATCATCACGGGCGGGGGCGACCGCCAGGACATCAGCCTGCGCGGCATGGGCCCGCAGTACACGCTGATCCTGATCGACGGCAAGCGCCAGACCTCGCGGGAAACGCGCACCAACTCGGACTCCGCCGGGGTGGAAGGCGGCTGGACGCCGCCGCTGGCCGCCATCGAACGGATCGAAGTCGTGCGGGGCCCGATGTCGTCGCTGTATGGCTCGGACGCCATGGGCGGCGTGATCAACATCATCACCCGCAAGGTGCCCAACGAGTGGGGCGGCGAAATCCGGATGGACACGACCATCCAGGAAAGCAACAAATCGGGCGACATCTATCAAGGCAATTTCTACCTGTCCGGGCCCATCAAGACCGACCTGCTGGGCTTGCAGATCTATGGCCAGGCGTCGCAACGCGACGAAGACGACATCATCAACGGCTTCCGCAAGCGCAACTCGGACAGCGTGACGGCCAAGCTGGCGCTTACGCCCAACCGCGACCACGACATCGTGCTGGAAGGTACGACGATGCGCCAGAAGTACGAGAACACGCTGGGCAAGACGGTCGCGCCGCAGCCGCCGGGCGTCGCATGCGGACGCAACGGTTGCCCCGCCTCGTCGGAGACGGATTACCGCAGCAACAAGTGGGCGCTGTCGCACACGGGGCGCTGGGGCTGGGCGGTGTCGGACAGCTACGTGCAGCAGGAAGAGTTCGACAACCGTTCGCGGCAGATGAAGATCAAGAACCTGAACCTGCAATCCAGCTGGACGCTGCCGCTGGGTTCGCACATGTTGACCCTGGGTGGCACGTATCTCAGCCAGCGCCTGAACGACCAGACCGGCAATCAGCTGGCGGGCGGCCCCAGCAAGATCGACCGCTACCAATGGGCGTTGTTCGCCGAAGACGAGTGGCGCCTGACCGAAAGCTTCGCCGTCACGGGCGGCCTGCGCATGGACGAGGACGAGAACTTCGGCACGCACTTCAGTCCGCGCCTGTACGGCGTATGGCACATGGCCGAGCGGTGGACGCTGAAAGGCGGCGTCTCCACGGGTTTCCGGGCACCGGACCTGCGCCAGACGGTGGCGGGTTGGGGGCAGGTCAGCCGCGGCGGCAACATGTACGGCAACCCGGACCTGACGCCCGAGAAGTCGGTGACCGAGGAAATCGGCATCCTGTATGACGACGGTGAAGGCTTCAACGCCGGCCTGACCGTGTTCAACAATGATTTCAAGGACAAGATCACCCGCGTGGGTTGCCCGGTTTCACAATGCACCGAGGGCCCGAACCAGTTCGGCGCCAACCCCACGACCTACATGAACGTGGACAAGGCGGTGTCGCGCGGCGTGGAAGCCAACCTGAAGCTGCCGCTGGGCCGCGACTGGTCGCTGACCGGCAGCTATACGTTCACCAAGTCCGAGCAGAAGTCGGGCCAGTACCAGGGCCAGCCCCTGAACCAGTTGCCCAAGCACCTGTTCACGACCACGGTGAATTGGCAGGCGTCTGACGCGCTGCAAGCGTGGGCCCGGCTGAACTACCGCGGCAAGGAAAGCCAGCCCATTACCAGCGCGTCGTCGTCTTCGTTCATCGCGCCGTCCTACACCTTTGTGGATCTGGGCGGATCGTATGCCGTGAACAAGACCGTGTCGGTGTACGCCGGCATCTACAACCTGTTCGACAAACAGGTCACCTACGACGATTACGAGTTCGTGGAAGACGGCCGCCGTTACTGGCTGGGCGTGGGTGTGAAGTTCTGATCCTGAGGGAAATGGGGGGCGCTAGCGTCCCCCGCAACATGAAGAGGTATGTATGACGAAGCAAGGAAACATGGGCTGTGCCCGTCGTTGGCTGATCCAGGCCGGCGCCGCGTTGGCGATGGGTGCCGCGACGGCGGTGTGCGCGGCACAAGCCACGATGCCCGTCAAGCATGCGCGCGGCGAGACCGCCGTTCCGGCCAACCCCACGAAGACCGTCGTGATGGACATGGCCGTGCTGGACACGATGCAGGCGCTGGGGATCGACGTGATGGGCGTGCCGACCGTCGCCAAGTGGCCGCCCCAACTGGCCCAATACACTGACCAGCGCTATTTGAAGGTCGGGTCGCTGTTCGAGCCGAACTACGAGGTCATCCACGCCGCGCAGCCTCAGGTGATCTTCGTGGCCGGCCGGTCGGCGCCGAAGTACGACGAATTGGCCAAACTGGCGCCGACCGTCGACTTGACGGCCAATCCCAAGGACCTGGTCGGCAGCGTGACGCGCAGCACCGAGACGCTGGCGGCCATCTATGGCAAGCAGCCGCAGGCCAGGCAGAAGCTGGAGGCGTTGCGCGCATCGATCTCGGCATTGCATGGCCAGGCAGCCAGCGCCGGCACGGCGCTGATCATACTGACGACGGGCGGCAAGATGAGCGCCTATGGCCCCGGTTCGCGCTTTGGCGTGATCCATGACGCGTTCGGCGTGAAGCCCGCCGCAGCCGGTCTGAACGTGTCGAACCACGGCCAGGCGATTTCGTTCGAGTTCATCGCCCAGACCGATCCCGACTGGTTGTTCGTGATCGACCGCGATGCCGCGATCGGTCGCGAAGGCGTGTCGGCCCAGCGCATGCTGGACAACGATCTGGTGCGTCCGACCAAGGCGTGGAAGAACAAGCGCGTGGTGTACCTGAACGGCTTCAACTGGTATTTGCTGGGCAGCGCCGGTCTGACGTCGATGCAACAGAACGTGGACGAAATCGCCGCGGCGCTGGCGCAAGGAAAGTAAGCGGCATGGGTGTTGCGCGGAAGGGCCGCCGGTGAACTGGCGGCGGACGATCAGCGGGTGGGGCGGCCTGGCCGCCGTGGTGGTGCTGTTGGCAGTGCTGTGCATCGCCAGCGTCAGCCTGGGCGCCGGGCAGCTGTCTTTGGCCGCGCTGTGGGGCGGGGGCGAGGATGCCGAACGCGCCGGGCGTTTCCTGATGGTCAGCCGCGTGCCGCGCACCGTGGCGTTGCTGCTGGCCGGCATGTCGCTGGCGGTGGCGGGCCTGATCATGCAGATGCTGGTGCGCAACCGCTTCGTGGAACCCACGACGGCCGGCACCGTCGAGTCCGCGACGCTGGGCATTCTGGTCATCACCTTGCTGGCGCCCGACACGCCGGTGATCGGCAAGATGCTGACCGCCACGGCTTTTGCGCTGGCGGGCACCTTGCTATTCCTGGCGCTGCTGCGCCGGGTGCCGTTGCGCACGCCCTTCATCGTCCCGCTGATCGGCTTGATCCTGGGCGGCGTGATCCACGCGGTGACCACCTTCGTGGCGTTCCGCTTCGATCTGTTGCAGTCGCTGCATGCCTGGACCACGGGCGATTTCTCGGGCGTGCTGCGCGGCCGCTACGAATTGCTATGGATCGGCTTTGCCCTCGCGTGCGCGGCTTATGCGGCCGCCGACCGCTATACCGTGGCCGGCATGGGGCGGGAATTCGCCTCCAACCTGGGGCTGAACCACGCCCGCTTGACCCTGGTCGGCCTGCTGATCGTGTCCGCAATTTCCGCCGTGGTGGTGGTGACGGCGGGCGGCATCCCGTTCCTGGGCCTGATCGTGCCCAACGCGGTCAGCCTGGTGCTGGGCGACAACATGCGCCGGTCCATCCCATGGGTCGCCGCGCTGGGCGGCGTCTTCGTGCTGGCCTGCGACATCATCGGCCGGCTGGTGATCCACCCCTATGAAATCCCGATCGGCACGGTGGTCGGCGTGCTGGGCAGCGTCCTGTTCCTGGGGTTGCTGCGCATGCGGAGGAACCGCCTTGGCTGACATCCCGTTTACCGCCGCCGGCGGCCCGGCCCGCCGCACGCCGCAGTCCCTGCGCCTGATGTGGCTAGGCGCGGCCGCGCTGGCGTGCGTCGTGGCGTTCATGACGCTGGGCGCCAACGGCCAGTGGTCGTTCGTGATTCCGTTTCGCGGCGGCAAGCTGGCCGCGATGCTGCTGGTGGCGTATGCCGTGGCGGTGTCGTCGGTGCTGTTCCAGACCATCACGCACAACCGCATCCTGACACCCGCGATCATGGGCTTCGACGCGTTGTACCTGCTGATTCAGGCCGTCGTCGTGTTCGGCTTCGGGCAGGCGGCGACGGCCGCGAACCACCCCGTGGCGGCCTTCCTGCTGGAAGTCGGCGCCATGACCGCGTTTGCCTGCCTGCTGTTCCGTTGGCTGTTTTCGGACGCGGTGCGCAGCCTGCACCTGATGATGCTGGTGGGCATCGTCTTCGGGCTGCTGTTCCGCAGCCTGTCCAACTTCGTGGTCAGGCTGATCGATCCCAACGAATTCCTGGTGCTGCAGGACCGGATGTTCGCCAGCTTCAATTCGGTGCGCGTGTCGCTGTTGCCGATTGCGGCGGGCGCCGTGTGCGTGGCGACGGTACTGGTCTGGCGCATGCGGCACCGCTACGACGTGCTGGCGCTGGGCCGCGAGATCGCGGTCAACCTGGGGGTGGACTACCGCCGCAGCCTGATGCTGACGCTGGCGGCAATCGCCGTGCTGGTGTCGGTGTCGACGGCGCTGGTCGGGCCCGTGACCTTCTTCGGCCTGCTGGTCAGCAACCTGGCCTATCAGGCCATGGGTTCCGACAAGCATCGGTACACGATCCCCGCCGCGACGCTTCTGAGCGTGATCTTCCTGGTGGGCGGCCAGACGCTGCTGGAGCGCGTGCTGGGCCTGAACACCACGGTCAGCGTGGTGATCGAATTCGTGGGCGGCGTGATGTTCCTCTTCCTGATCCTGCGCAAGGGGCGCCGATGATAGAGATCCGACAACTCAGCAAGCAGTACGGCGACAGCGTGGTCGTCGACGACGTCAACCTGTTGCTGCCGGCAAACGGCGTCACCGCCATCATCGGGCCGAACGGCGCGGGCAAATCAACCTTGCTGTCGATGATCAGCCGTCTGCTGCCGATGTCGGCCGGGCACGTCCTGGTGGACGGGCTGGACGTGACGCGCGCGGACAGCCGCGAGCTGGCGTGCCGGCTGTCCATCCTGCGCCAGGACAATCATCTGCCGTTGCGGCTGACGGTGCGCGACCTGGTGGCGTTCGGCCGCTACCCGTACACCGGCGGGCGGCTGACGCTGGACGACAAGGCGCACATCGACCGCGCCATCGCCTATCTGGACCTGGAGCCGCTGGCCGGCCGCTATCTGGACGAGATGTCCGGCGGCCAGCGCCAGCGCGCATTCGTGGCGATGGTGCTGTGCCAGGACACGCGCTACGTGCTGCTGGACGAACCGCTGAACAGCCTGGACATGAAGCATGCCGTCGCCATGATGGCCACCTTGCGCCGCGCGGCCGACGAATTGGGCAAGACGGTGGTGCTGGTGCTGCACGACATCAACTTCGCGTCCAGCTATGCGGACCGCATCGTGGCGATGCGGCAGGGGCGCATCGCGCATCAGGGCGCGCCGGCGGAACTGATCCGGTCCGAGGTGCTGAGCCCGTTGTACGAAATGCCGATCGACGTGCACGAGATCGGCGGCAAGCGGATCTGCGTGTATTACCGGTAGGGGCGGGCGGCGTTCGACGCATCGCCGCCGCCCGCCTTCGGATACTTCAGCGCGCAGGTTCGGCGCTGGTGTTCAAGCCGGCCTGGCGCGCCGCGCGGTGGCGGCGTTCCAGCATGACGGCCCACAGCCACAAGGGCATGCTGCCGATGGCGAGCAGGCTGCCGACCCAGCCGGTGGAGGTCCAGCCCAGGCCCGCGGCAATCGCCAAACCGCCCAGGAACGGGCCCAGCGCGTTGGCGGTATTGAAGGCCGAGTGGTTTAACGCCGCGGCCAGGCCTTGGGCATCGCCCGCGACGTCCATCAGGCGCGTCTGCAGCACCGTGCCCAGCGCACCGCCCACGCCTACCAGGAACACGTTCAAGGTGATCAGCCAGACGTTGTGCGCCATCAGCGGGAACAGCGCGAGCACGACGGCGGACCACAGCAGCAGCAAGCCGGCGGTGCGCATGACGGCGCGGTCGGCGAAGACCGGCACCACCATGTTGCCGACGGTCAGGCCGACGCCGAACGCGCTGAGCACGAACGGCACCGTCGTGGGCGCCACTTGCGTGACGGCCGTCAGCGTGTCGGCCAGATAGGTGTAGACCGAGAACAGGCCGCCGAAGCCGACCGCGCCGATCGCCAGCGTGATCCAGACCTGGCCGCGGCCCAGCGCGCTCAGTTCGCGCAGCGGGCTGGCCTTATGGTCGGCCGGGGTGTCGGGCGCGTAGACCGCCACGCTGATCATCGTCAGCACCGCCAGCAGGGACACCAGGCCGAAGCTCCAGCGCCAGCCGATCACCTGGCCCAGCCAGTTGGCCATCGGCACGCCCACGATGGTGGCGACCGTCAGGCCCAGGAACACGCGTCCCACGGCGACGGTGCGCCGGTTGGCGGGCACGAGCGAACTGGCCACCAGCGACGCGATGCCGAAGTACGCGCCATGGGGCAACCCGCTCAGGAAGCGGAAAAACAGCATCCAGTGGTAGTCGGGCGCGATGGCGCTCAAGCCGTTGCCGATGGCGAAAAGGCCCATCAGGGCGATCAGCAGCCGGCGGCGCGGCATCCTGGCGCCAAGCACGGCCAGGATAGGGGCGCCGACCACCACGCCCAGCGCATAGGCGCTGATGACGTGGCCGGCAGTGGGCGCGTCGATGCCCAGCGATTGGGAGAAGTAGGGCAGCAGGCTCATCGTGGCGAACTCGGTGGTTCCGATGGCGAAGCTGCCGACAGCAAGGGCAAGCAGCACCAGCGCGGGCCGGTGCTGCGTGGAAGCAGGGTGGGACATGTGATTACAAGGGGGATTCGCTGAATTGTTGCGTCGCAACAGCGGTATTGTAAGCACACTGAGCTGTCATTTGAATGTCTACGCCGCAGAAGCCGCAGCGCGGATGGCGGTGCAGGCGGCCGGCCCCAAGGTTGCCTTGGGGCCGACCCGCGCGCTTACTGGGTGAGATCCACCGCGTAGCGCGACAACTGCGTCGTGGCGTCCGGGGTGGCGTCATGCACCGAGACGTTGGTGACGCCGTGCGCCGTGGCCATCGCCAGCGTGCCGGGCACCGACCAGAACACGACGGGGCCGGCCAGCGCGCCCAGCGGCTTGAAGCGCCAGCTGCGGTCCAGACCGAAGGTGGCCAGGTCCAGCGTGGGGTTCTTCTTGATGTAGCTGATCAGCACATCGCGGCTGGCATCCGGCGCTTGCAGCACGATGTCGCCCTTGCCGCCCGCCAGGCCCGGGAAGTCGCCACCGCCGCTGGCGCGGTAGTTGTTGGTGACGACGAGGAACTGCGCGGCCGGGTCCAGCGGCGTGCCCTGATAGGTCAGCCCCGAAATGCGCGAGCCTTTGGGCTGGCTGACGTCGATCTGGTACTTCAGCGCGTTGCCCGCGGCGTACAGCACGTCGAAGTTGAACGTGGGGAAGCTGGTGTCGACCAGGTCTTGCGGGGCGACCAGGGCGGGGTCGATCTGCTTGAACTGTTCGGCCGTCTTCTCCAGCCACTGGCGCACGATGTCGCCCGTGACCCGCACGACTTGCAGCGTGTTGGGGTACAGATAGAGGTCGGCGGCGTTGTTGATCGCCACATTGCCCTGCTTGACGAAGGTGAAGTCGCCCGGACCGTTGCGGCCGCCCTTGAACGGCGCGGCGGCCGACAGGATGGGCAGGTTGCCGTAGGACGGGCTGTTCTTGGCGATGTAGTCCGTCAGGTAGTCGATCTGCGCCATGTTCACGATCTGCAGGGCCGACACGTCGCCCGTCAGCGCGTAGTAGGTGGCCATGTCGAACTGGCTTTGCCCGATCGGCGTTTTCACGTAGGCGATCGTGGCGGCGTGCTCGACCTGCACCAGTTGCTGCACGGCGGAGTCCGAGGCCACATACGTCGCAGGCGTGGCGCCGCTTTGCGCGGTCAGGCGGGTGGAGAGGCGCTGGACGGTGGTCGCGTCCTTCAGCACCTTCCAGCCCTTGTCATACGAGAGCTTCAACGTGATCTGGCCCAGATTGTTGCCCCATTGGCCGGCCTGCACCGCCGGCACGCCATTGATCAGGCCTTTCTCCAGGTCGATGCCGGGCTGGCCCCGGAACTGGGATGTGGCGCTGGTGTCGGGGAACAGCAGGTGCTGGTGGCCGGTGATCAGCGCGTCGATGCCCGGCACCTGGCTCAGGTAGCCCGCGCCGTTCTCCATCGACGGGCTGTAGGCGGTCTTCATGTCGATGCCGCCGTGCGCCAGCGCCACGATCAGGTCGGCGCCGGCGGCCTTCATGTCGGGCACGAAGCGCTGCGCGGTCTCTTTCCAGCCGGTGACTTCGACGTGGCCTTCCAGGTTGGCCTTGTCCCATTGCAGGATGGGCGGGGGCGCAAAGCCGATGACACCCACTTTCAGCGGCACCTCGATCGTCTTGCCGCTGGCGTCCGTGGCCTTGAAGGTCTTCTCCAGCAGCACCCAGGGCTTGAAGATGGGCTGCTTGCTGGCGGCCGACACCACGTTGGCCGAGACGAAGGGGAAGCCCGGTGCGGCGCAGTCCTTGGCGCCTGCCGGATTGGTCTCTGCCGTGCCCTTGCCGATGCCGGCCAGACCGAAGTCCACGTTCGTGATCTGCGACAGGAAGGGCAGGCCATAGTTGAATTCGTGGTTGCCCATCGTGCCTGCGTCATAGGCCAGCAGCTTCATCTGCTTGTAGATCGCGATCATGTCCGAGCACTGCACGGGCGACACCAGCGCCTGGTAGTCGGACAGGGCGGTGCCCTGGATGGTGTCGCCGTTGTCGAACAGCAGCGTGTTGGCGTACTGCTTGCGGGCGTTGGCGATCAGCGTGGCGGTCCGGTCCACGCCGTAGCTCTTGTCTTCGGCCAGCTTGTAGTAGTCGTAGCCCAGCACATTGGCGTGCAGGTCGGTGGTGGCAAGAATGGCCACGTCCAGCGCGGCGCCTTGCGGCACGCTGACTTCGGGCGGGGGCGTGACCGTGCCGGCGTCATCGTCGTCGTCATCGCCGCCGCAGCCGGCAAGGCCTGCCGCCAGCGCCAGGCTGGCGGACACCGCAAAGAGTTTTCGTACGTGTGGCTTCACCGTCTTTCCTCCGGGTTTGAAGGGAATCAATTTTGGGGACAGCGTGTGACCTGGTGGTGACATGGGCACGGGGCGGGCGGCGCCGGGTTCGCGCACGGGTGGCACGGGGATGCTGACGAAAAACTGAATGGGATGCGTGTCTCATTTATCGTGGCCGCCACACAACGGAATGATAAATAAATTGCGAGTGATTCTCATTGTCAAGAGAATGGCGGTTCGTTCCATTTCAAACGACTTCAGAAAGACCTGCCACGGCCATGCACGCCCCTAGATCCCTCTCCGCAGCACTGCTTGCCCTGGCGCCGCTTGCCAGCCCGGCCCCCGCCCACGGCCAATCCAATACGCCGACGTTGCCGGCCGTCAGCGTCGTCGGCAGCGACGATGCGCAAAAAAGCTACAACCCGCCCGATTCCACCAGCGCCACCAAGATCGACGCGCCGCTGCGCGACATTCCGCAGACGGTGAACGTAGTGCCCGCCGAAGTCCTGCGCGACCAGCACGCGAGTTCGATGCAGGATGCGTTGAAGAACGTGCCGGGCGTCAGCTTTTCAACCGGCGACGGCCAGCGCGACCAGGTGTCGATCCGCGGCTTCACGGCCATCGCCGACCAGTTCGTCGACGGCTTCCGCGACGACGCGCTGTACTTCCGCGATCTGTCCAACGTCGAGCGCATCGACGTCATCAAGGGGCCGGCGGCGGTGCTGTACGGCCGGGGTTCGTCCGGGGGCTTGATCAACCGCATCACCAAGAAGCCGGGCGAGGACATTTCGCAAGTGGGCCTGAGCTACGGCGGGTGGAACGACCGCCGGCTGGACCTGGACCTGGGCCGCGCGAATGAAAGCGGCAGCATGGCCTGGCGCCTGACCGGCGCGGTCGAGAAGGGCGACAGCTATCGCGACAAGCAATTCCTGGACCGCAAGGCCATCGCGCCGTCGGCGCAGCTGCGCCTGGGCGAAGACACGACCTTCCTGATCCAGACCGAATTCCTGGAAGACCGCCGCATCACGGACTTCGGCATTCCCGCCTATCAGGGCCGGCCCGTGAACGTGGACCCGTCCACGTACTACGGCGCCGAGAATGCGCGCGACGTGGATTACTCGCAGGCGCGCGTCCAGTCCTACGCCGGCACGCTGAACCACCGGTTCAATGAAAACTGGTCGCTGCGCAACGCCACGCGCTACTACCACTACACGCTGAACCGCAACAACACGTTGCCCGGCGTCGTGAACGAAGCCGCGCAAACGGTGACGCTGAACCGGTCCAATGTGCTGCGCGACGAACATGGCTGGACCAACCAGACCGAGCTGATGCAGCGCGCGCAGTGGGGCTCCGTGCGCCACGATATCCTGTACGGGGTGGAAGTGGGCCAGCAGAACAAGGACCTGGTGAACTATTCGGCCAACGCCGTGGCCACCGTCAACCTGTTCAACCCGGTGCTGCCGACCCTGCCGCTGCAGGTTCCCGGCAATCCCGGCACGAACAACCTGGGCCGCTTCAACACGCTGGGCCTGTACGTGCAGGACATGGTGTCGCTGGGCGATCACTGGAAGGTGCTGGGCGGCGTGCGACACGACCGCTTCGAGCAGAAGACCGAAGACCGCCGCAACGGCACGGACCTGGCCCGCACGGATTCCAATTGGAGCCCGCGCCTGGGGCTGGTGTTCCAGCCCGATACGGTGCAGTCGTACTACGTGTCGTGGAGCCAGTCGTACCAGCCTTCCGGCGAAGCGTTCTCGCTGGCGGCCAACAACGCGGAACTGGCGCCCGAGAAGACGACCAACTATGAAGTCGGCGCCAAGTACGACTTCCTGGACGGCAAGCTGTCGACGACCGTGTCCGTCTTCCGCCTGGAACGCACCGACATCAAGGTGGCCAACCCCGTCACCAACACGCTGGTGCCGGTGGGCACGCAGCGGACCGACGGCGCGGAATGGACGCTGTCGGGTGACCTGTCCAATGGCTGGCGCGCCATGCTGGGCTACGCCTATCTGGATGCGCGCGTGACCAAGTCGGTCGCCCGCGATGCGGGGCAGGACGTGGAAGGCAAGCGCGCGACGTTGACGCCCCGCCACGCCGCCAACCTGTGGGTGACCAAGGATCTGGGCGAGGGCTTTGGCGCGGGCGCCGGCCTGAACCTGGTAGGCGCGCGCTTCGCGAACCCGGGCAACACGGTCACCTTGCCGGGCTACGTGACGGCGGACGCCGCCGCGTGGTGGCGCAAGGGGCCGTATGCGGTGCAGTTGAACGTGTACAACCTGTTCGACGCCGGCTACATCGTGTCGGGCCACGGCAGTAGCCCGAACCTGAACATGCCGGGTGCGCCGCGCAACGCGATGCTGAGCCTGCAGTATCGGATGTAGGCGTCAGCGCAACGGCGATTCCCGGGTCAGGCAGTCGGTTTCCAAGGCCGCCAGCGCATCCAGGAATCGCCATGCGAAGGAACCCGGCCCGTCTGCCAGGGCGCCGGCCCGTAGGCCGGCGATGCCGAAGCAGGACAGGGCGGCCACGGCAGCGGTGTAGGGGTCGCTCCTGGACACCGCCGAGAAGGCGCCGACCAGCGCGGTCAGCGCGCAGCCCGTGGCGGTCACGCAGGGCATCAGCGCGGATCCGCCCGTCACGCGCACGGCGCGCCGGCCGTCGGTGACGTAGTCGGTTTCGCCGGTAACGGCCACGACTGTCCGGTGGGCGATGGCGATGGTTTGCGCGGATTGCTCCGCCTGCGCCACGGCGTCGCGCGCATCCACGCCCTTGCCGGCGCTTTGGCCGCCGGCCAGCGCGATGATCTCGGACGCATTGCCGCGGACGATGGCAGGCCGCAAGGCCAGCAGGCGGGCAACGGCGTCCCGCCGGAAGGCGGTGGCGTGGTGGGCAACCGGATCCAGCACCCACGGCACGCCGGCCTGGCAGGCCGCGTCGGCGGTCAGCAGCATGCTTTCCAGCCAGGGCGCGGACAGGGTGCCGATATTGATCACGACCGCGCCCGAGAGGCGCGCGAACTCCGGCGCTTCTTCAGCGGCATGGACCATGGCGGGCGATGCGCCCATCGCCAGCAGCACGTTGGCGGCGAGGTTCATGGACACGAAATTGGTCAGGCACTGCACGAGCGGCGCGTCGCGGCGCACGGCCGCGTACAGGTCTTGCGACGCTTGGGCCAGGGCAGCGTTGTCGGTGGGGATGTCAGCCATGCGGATACGGGTTCAGAGGGGATCCGCGTATGGTCTGGGGGGCGGGCGGCCTTGTCAAGCCGGCATAAGGCTGCCCGCCCCGCGGCTGCCCTAAGCCGCCCGGGCCTGATCCCGGGCCAGCGCGTGGCGGTTGGCGGGCCGTTGCAGGCCCAGGTGTTCCCGCAATGTCGTGCCCTGGTATTCGGTACGGAACAGGCCGCGGCGGCGCAGTTCGGGCAAGACCTGTTCGATGAAATCGTCCAGGCCGCCGGGCAACCACGGCGACATGATGTTGAAGCCGTCGGCGCCGCCTTCCTCGAACCACTGCTGCAGCTGGTCGGCGATGCTTTTCGGCGTGCCGACGACCTGCTGGTGGCCGCGCGCGCCGGCGATCCGCAGGTAGAGGTCGCGGATGGTCAGGTTTTCGCGCTGCGCCAGGTCGACCAGCAGTTGCTGGCGGCTCTTGCCGCCGTTTGTCTCCGGCAGCGGCGGCAAGGGCCCGTCCACGGGATAGGCGGACAGGTCGATGCCGCCGACCATGTTCGACAGCAGCGAGACGCCCACGACCGGATGGATCAGGTCTTGCAGGGTCTGGAATTTCTCGTCGGCCTCTTCTTGCGTGCGTCCCACGATGGGGAAGATGCCCGGCATGATCTTGATGCCGTCCGGGTCCCGGCCATGCCGTGCCGCGCGCTGTTTGATGTCGCCATAGAATTCCTGCGCCTCGCCGAACGTCTGGTGCGCCACGAAGATCACTTCGGCCGTGCGCGCCGCCAGGTCGCGGCCGGCTTCGGATGCCCCGGCCTGCACCACGACCGGCCAGCCTTGCGGAGAGCGCCCCACGTTCAAGGGCCCGCGCACTGAAAAGTGCTTGCCTTTGTGGTTCAGCGCGTGGTGCTTGCCGGCGTCGAAGAATTCACCGGTCTGCTTGTCGCGGATGAAGGCGTCGTCTTCCCATGTGTCCCACAGGCCGGTCACGACGTCGTGGAATTCTTCGGCGCGCTGGTAGCGCAGCGGGTGTGCGACGTGCGTGTCCAGATTGAAATTCTGCGCTTCGCCTTCGCCGCTGGACGTGACCAGGTTCCAGCCCGAGCGGCCGCCGCTGATCAGGTCCAGCGACGCGAACTTGCGGGCGACGTGATAGGGCTCGTTGTAGGTGGTGGATACGGTGGCGATCAGCCCGATGCGTTCGGTCACGGCCGCCAGCGCGGACAAGAGCGTGAGCGGTTCGAAATGCTCTGCGCGGGCTGTGCGCGACAGCGACGGGCTGTGCGCGTTGCGCACGCCGACCGAGTCGGCGAAGAAGACCGCGTCGAATTTCGCGGCCTCGGCCTTGCGTGCCAGGTCCGCGTAGTGCCGGAAGTTCTGGCCGGCGTCGGCCAAGGCTTCCGGATGGCGCCAACCGGCGATGTGGTGGCCGGTCTGCATCAGAAAGGCGCCCAGCTTGATTTGGCGGGAAGGAGTGCTCATGGTGTTTCCTGGTCGATACGGGGAAGGGGGGTTACCACGCCATGCGCAGGCGATCCAGGGCGGGCAGCGTGCCCACCGTGGCCGTCAGGGCGCCGGGAGGCGGCAGGGATTCGTTGTCGGCGATGCGGCCGTCGGGGTCGAGGAAATCTCCAAGCACGTCGTCGCGCAGCCGGATGAAGCGCAGGTCGCTGCGGTTGCGCGGATGCGGCAGGTCGATATCCACGATGCGGCGGATGCGCCCCGGGCGCGGCTGCATCACCACCACGCGGTCACCCAGGAACACGGCCTCTTCCACATCGTGGGTGACGAGGATCATGGTGATCTGCTCTTTTTCCCAGATGCGCTGCAATTCATTCTGCAGGCGCGACCGCGTCAAGGCGTCCAGCGCGCCCAGCGGTTCGTCCAGCAGCAGCACGCGCGGCCGATTCACCAGGCCACGGGCGATCGCCACGCGCTGCGCCATGCCGCCCGAGATCTGGTGCGGGAACGATTTCTCGAACCCTTGCAGCCCGACCAGCGCGATGTGGTCGGCCACCAGTTCCTTTTTTTCGGCGCGGCTCAATGGCGCGTTGCGCAGGCCCACTGCGATGTTGCGTTCGACATCGAGCCAGGGAAACAGCCGATGGTCCTGGAAGACGATGCCGCGGTCCAGGCCCGCGCCCTGCACGGGGACCCCGTCCAGCAGGATCTGGCCGGAGTAGTCGTCGTCCAGTCCCAGGATCAGGCGCAGCAGGGTGGACTTGCCGCAGCCGCTGGCGCCCACGATGCTGACGAAGCGGCCCGCCGGCACGTCCAGATCGATGTCCTGCAGGACCTGTAACGCCTGCGCGCCGTCGCCGGTGCCGGCATAGCGCTTGCCCACGCCGCGGATGCTCAACGGCTTGCCGAAAGTATCAGTCATTCTGTTCCTTTTTTCTTGTCATGCGGCGCCGAAGCGGTGCCGCGCCAACCGGCGCTCCAGCGCGCGGGCCAATGCGTTCATCGACCATCCGACCACGCCGATCACGAACATGCCGAAGATCACGAGGTCCATCTGGAAATGCTCGCTGCCTTCGATCAGCGTGTTGCCGATGCCGTGGCCCGCCACCAGCAGGTATTCCGCGCCGATCGTGGCCAGCCAGGAATAGATCAGCGCCAGATAGACGCCGGTGAAGATCGACGGGGCCGCGGCCGGCAGCACGACATGCCACAGCGTCTGCCAGCGCGAATAGCCGAATACGCGGGCCACTTCCAGCAACGAGGCCGGCGTGTTGCGGATGCCGTCGCAGGTGTTGACGACCACAGGCACCAGCGCCGCCAATGACAGGAACGTGACTTTGGCGACGTCGCCCAGGCCGAACCACACGGAGATCAGCGGGATCCAGGCAAACAGCGATATCTGCTTGAAGGTGTTGAAGCTGGGGCCGACGATCCGGTTGAACAGCGGCAGCAGCCCCAGCAGCGCGCCGAGCGCCAAACCCAGCGTGGTGCCGATCACGAACCCTGTCAGCTCGCGCGCCAGGCTCGCGCTAAGCGCCCGCCATAACTGGCCGGACGCGATCTGGCTGGCGGCGGTGTCCAGGACCTTGCCGGGGGACACCAGCAACGGCGTCGACACCCAGCCCAGATTCGCCAACGCCCACCACGCCGTGATGGCCGCGGCGGGCAGCACCAGGCCGCGCCAGCGGGCGCCCAGCCAGACGCGCCAGGCGGCCGGCCGGCGCGTTGCCGGGGCAGGGGGGATCCGTGCGGCCGTCATGCGCGGGCTCCTGTATTCGACACGCCCAGGCGGGTGGCGGCCTGGCTGGCGCCGACGCGGGTTTCGGCCAGATCCAGCAGCTTGTCGATGGCGTAGCCGATGGCGCCCACCACGATCACTGCGGCCATGACCAGATCCAGTTGGAACAATTGGCGTCCGTAGACAATCAGGTAACCCAGCCCTTCGCTGGACGCGACCAGCTCGACGACGACCAGCGACAGCCAGGCTTTGGTGAAGCCCAGCCGCAGGCCGGTGAACAGCGTCGGCAGCGCATACGGCAAGACGACTTCCAGCACCTGCTGGCGGCGCGTGTAGCCATAGACGCGGGCGACTTCCAGCAGGCTTGCCGGGGTCTGCCGGAAACCTTGCAGGGTATTGAGCGTGACAGGCACCAGCGCCGCTTTGGCGATCAGGATGTACTTCAGCGGTTCGCCGATGCCCACCAGCAGCAGGACGAACGGCAGCCATGCCAGCACCGGAATCTGCACCAGCGCGTTGAACGTGGGCAGCAGATAGGCTTCCAGCGGGCGCCACAGCCCCATGGCGGCGCCCAGCGCCAGGCCCAGGACGCTACCCGCCGCGAAGCCGACAAGCACCCGCTGCAGGCTGGCATGCACGTTCAACCAGAGGTCGCCGCTGGTGTACAGGTCTTGCAGCGTGAGCCAGACGAAGTGGGGCGACGGCAACACCTGCTGGGAAATCCACCCCTGGGACGCGCCCAGTTGCCATAGCGCGAGCAACGAGAGGGGCAGCAGCCAGGGCAGCAGGCTGCCGCCCGCATGGCGCAGCCAGGCTTGCGGGCGGCGAGAGGCTCCGCGCAGGGCAGCGGCGGGCGAGGGGGATACGCGGGCGTCCAGGGTGTTCTCCGTCATGGCGTTTCCTTAGCGCGCCGGTGCGGCCGCGGCTTGGCGCTCGCCCGCCGCGGGATTCCCTTGCGCGTTGAACGCGGTCCAGCGGCCGGCCAGGCCGGCTTTCTGCAACGCGGTGTCCAGGTAGCGCGGTTCAAACCAGCCGTCCACGCTGACCGGGCGGCGGATCAGCTTCAATTTGAGCGCGTCGTCGGCCACGGCCTGATAGCGCGCCGTCAGGAATTCATCCAGCAGGGGCGAATTGCGCACGGCCAGCGTATCGCCGTCGAACTCCGCCTGCCAGGATGCATACGGCGTGCCGCTGCGCGCCCAGATGTTGAACAGGGCGTCGCGGTTCTGCTCGTCCGAGGACCACTGCGCGGCGCGCACGAACACGTTGACCACGCGTTGCACCGCGTCGGGATTTTCCTTTTCGAAGTCTTCGCGCACCAGCAATGCGGCCTGGCGCGTGAAGGAAGGATCCTGGCCCTTGGTGGAATAGATGATGCGCGCCAGGCCTTGATCGCGCAGCTTGAAGTATTCATAGCCGCCGAACGCGGCGTCCACACCGTTGGACACCAGGGCGGCTTGCGCGCTGCCGCCGTCCAGGTTCACGCCTTTGATGTCGCGTTCGGTCAGATGCTTGGAGGCCAGCACATTGATGGCGACCAGGTGTCCGTTGGTGCCGCGGAAGATCGAGACCTTGCGGTCTTTCAAGTCTTCCAGGCTGTTGAGCGTGGAGTCCTTGGGCGTGGAGACGTACAGGTTGTTGCGCACGCCGCTGCCCAGCAGGATGCGGGTCTTCAGGCCATTGGAGCGGCCCACCACCGAAGGCAGGTCGCCTTGGTAAGCGAAGTCGATCTGCTTGTTCGAGAGGGCTTCATTCACCGCGGGACCGGCGCCCTTGAAGAACAGCCATTGCACCTGCGTGCCCGTGCCCTTGAACGCCTCTTCCAGCCAATTGTTGGCGCGCGCGACGCCACCGGGCGATCCGCCCCAGGTGATCGGATCGCCGCCGCCGGCGGTCGCCACGCCGATCCTGACCACATCGGGCGCGGCCAGCGAAACGGCACTGGCAGCGCCCAAGGCGGCGCCTAGCAACAGGCGTGAAATCAAGCGGGCAGAGGACAGGATGCGCATGGTTGTTCCGTATGAAGATGAAAAGCGGGGATGAACGAAGCCGGTCCGCGCCGGACACGGGCAGACCGCCGTCCGCCTGAGGCGGACGGAAGATAACGGCGATAAAAGACGACTTAGGCGGCGAGCGCTTGCGCTTGCAGTTTCTTCTCGATGCGGGTGCCCTTGAAGAACTGCGGGTGTGCCTGGGTGTAGAAGCGGTAGGGGTTGTCGAAAACCAGGGCTTTGAAATCCGCCTGGGTGATCACGCCCTGTTCGACCAGGTCCCAGCTTTCGGCCAACGGCTCGGTCAGGTCGGGGACGTCCCAGTGGCCCACATCGGACGACCAGATCGCATTGAGCTTCACGTTCAGCGGATTCACGCGTTCGTTGAAGGCGGCGCCGACGGTCCTGTCATCGGCTTCGGAACCGAAGTAGAAGCTGTCGACCCAGCGCGCGCGGATGTCCTCGACGCTTTCGATGCCGGCAGCGGCGAAGTCGTCAAGCTCGTCGCCCTGCGGATCGCGGCTGTGGGGCAGGGCAGAGACGCCAAGGCTGTCCTGCAACAGGGTGGCCTTGTCCACGCTACGCCCCTGAAGGAGTTCGGCGCCATAGCGATCGAACAGGTCCGCCAGCAGTTCGATGTCCGCGTTGGCGGGGTTGTAGTTCTGCACGGCGTTGCGGTTGCGCTTTTCCCAGCGGTCCACCAGGTGCGCGTACACATGCGCGCCCCAGTCCGCGCCGCCCTCCAGCAGCGCCACGCGCAGGCCGGGAAAGCGGCGGGTGACGCCGCCGAAGAACAGCGCTTTGGCAAAGGCCTGCGAACCGTCGGCGAAGTGGCCGATGTGGTTGAACATGTAGTTGCTGATGGAGTGCCGGCCCGTCCAGCCCTGGCTGCCGTAATGCGTCGCCAGCGGCACGCCCAGTTCGATGGCCTTGGCCCAGAACGGGTCGTAGTCGTACTCGCTGTCCAGACCGAAGAAATCCACATACGACGCGTGGCGCGCGATGTCCGGGTACTGTGCCGGCGGGTACTTGTCGGCGATGGCCTTGATCGGCCGGCGCACGCCGCCGGGGATGTTCGCCACTTTCAAGCCCAGGGTGTTGACCGCGAATTCCAGCTCTTCGATGGCTTCCTGCGGGTTGACCATGGGGATGCCGGCGACGGGCGTCAGGCGGTCGCTGTACTTGCGGTACTGGTCCGCGTGGAAGTGGTTGATCGCGCGATGTAGCGGCTGGCGAAATTCATTGCCGGCGCCCAGCGGGGCCAGCACGTCGTTGGGAAACAGGATGGAATAGTCCGAGCCTTGCTCTTCCAGACGCTCGTACAGCAGCTCCGGCAAGGTGACGGTGGCCAGGTCCAGCGTGTTTCGCGTGACGCGCGCCCACCAGGGGGCGCGCAGGGTGCGGTGGTATTGCCGTTCGTCGGGCGTCTGCAGGTACCAGTCCTTGCCTTCGGCCTTGGTGGCGAAGCGCGAGCCCTGGGTTTTGCGCAGGATGTCCACCAGCTTGGCGCCGCCGTAATGCTGGATGTAGTCCTCCAGGACGGGCGCGTAGTCGTTGACGTGGACATCGGTATCGATCACCGGGTAGTCCAGATTCGCCTTGATGGCGGCGGAGCGGGATGCCTGGGTACGGTGCAGCCGGTCATTCATGGAGGTCTCCGAAAGAGGAAGCGAACGCGGCGCCTTGCATGTCGGGCAACGGCAATATCGGCGCGGACACGTCACAGTACGGGACGTCCTGGCCGGGTCAAACGACGAATTCGGAATTTCGTTCTGAGTGATGTGCTTATGGCGTGCCGGGCGTTTCCCGGCTGGGACGCGGCACGACGGCGCACAGAGGGGCGTCGACCATGGGCTAGACCGCAGTCGATGTGTTGAACCTTCGGGCAGATTCTTGTGGGAAATAGAAAAGGCCCCGCGTGCGGGGCCGATCCGGAAAAGGGGCGCTATACGGGCAAGGAGGCCGGTAACAAGGTAGCGCCGGGTGTCGCCGGGCCACCCGTCCGGCGTGGAGCCGAACCGGTGGCCCGCGGAACCTGTCAGACGCCGACGACGGAAACCGCCTTCGTCACCAGGTAGGCTTCAAGCGCTTCGGGACCGCCCTCGGAGCCGTAGCCGGAGTCCTTCACGCCGCCGAACGGGAGTTCGGCCGAGGGGGTGGCGGGCTGGTTGACCCAGAGCATGCCCACTTCAAGGCGGCGCGACAGCTCGTGCACCGTCTTGATCGACTTGGTGAAGCCGTAGGCGGACAGGCCGAACGGCAGACGGTTGGCTTCGCGGATGGCCTCGTCCAGCGTTTCGAAGCTGCGGATCGCGGCGATCGGACCGAACGGTTCTTCGTTGAAGATGTCGGCGTCAAGCGGGACGTCGGTGAGGATCGTGGGCGCGAAGAAGTTGCCGGCGCCGCCGATCCGCGCGCCACCGGTGGCGATGCGCGCGCCCTTTTCACTGGCATTCTTGACGATCTTGTCCATGGCCACCAGGCGGCGGTCATTGGCCAGCGGGCCCAGCGTCGTGCCTTCGGTCAGGCCATCGCCGAGCTTGAGCTTTTCGGCGTGGGCGACGAAGGCTTTCTCGAACGCGGCCTTGATGCTCTTGTGGACCAGGAAGCGCGTCGGCGAGATGCAGACCTGGCCCGCGTTGCGGAACTTGGCGCCGCCCGAGGCCTTCACGGCCAGTTCGACGTCGGCGTCCTCGGCCACGATCACCGGGGCGTGGCCACCCAGCTCCATCGTGACGCGCTTCATGTGCAGGCCGGCCAGCGCGGCCAGTTCCTTGCCGACCGGGGTCGAGCCGGTGAACGTGACCTTGCGGATCACCGGGTGCGGGATCAGGTAGCTGGAAATCTCGGCGGGCGATCCGAAGACCAGGCCCAGCACGCCCTTGGGAATGCCGGCGTCGACAAAGCAGTTCAGCAGGGCAGCGGGGGAGGCCGGGGTTTCTTCGGGCGCCTTCACCAGGAAGGAGCAGCCGGTGGCCAGTGCGGCGCCAAGCTTGCGCACGACCTGGTTGACCGGGAAGTTCCACGGCGTGAACGCGGCCACCGGGCCGACGGGTTCCTTGATGACCAATTGCTGCGCCAGCGGGTTGCGCGAGGGCACGATGCGGCCGTAGACGCGCAAGGCTTCGTTGGCGAACCAGTCGATGATTTCGGCGCCGGCCAGCACTTCGCCGCGCGCTTCGGCCAGCGGCTTGCCCTGTTCCTGGGTCAGCAGGCGGGCCACCGAATCCGCGCGTTCGCGCAGCAGGGCGGCGGCGCGGCGCATGACGGCGCAGCGTTCATGGGCGGAGGTGTCGCGCCAGGTCTCGAACCCGCGCTGCGCGGCCGCCAGCGCCAGGTCCAGGTCTTCGCGCTTGGCGTGGGCGACCTGGCCGATCTTTTGGCCGGTGGCGGGGTTCACGACATCGATGCGCGCGCCGCCTTTCGCTTCACGCCACTCGTTGTCGATCAATAGAAGGGTATTGGGGTAATCGGCCATGGGGTCTCCGTAGGAAAAACGCGTCCAGATGGGTAGGGAAAAGAAGACTCTACGCCGAAACTCCGGACGAATCCACCTGCCGCGGGGACGGATGGCCGCGTTTGGCCGCTTTCCAGACCCGATCCATGTGATCGGTGTTTTCCATGAAGCCGACGTTGAACCGGAACCAGGGCGAACGCTTGCTGCTGTCGGGAAGGAAGATCGAGCCGGGCGCCAGCGTGATGCCGCACTCCAGCATGTTTTTGGCGAAGGCAGCGGCGTCCGTCACGCCAGGAAGCCGACCCGGACGAAGCTGGACAGGCATTTCGAGAAGCTGCCCACGTACACCGAATGGTCGAAATCCGGGTCCAGGCTTGATAGGCGCAGGTTCTGGTCCCTGAAATCAGCGACCGCAGCTACGCGATCACCGCGACGCTGAAAGGGTTGCGGCGCGACACGGAGGGCGTCGTTTTTTCATTGGGGAAGCCGCTTTGCGGGGTTCTCCCTGTATGCGCAGGGCGGGCAGCTCGTCTACGAGTACGTCTATACCGAATCCGTCGCCCACAAGATGAACACGGACCTGCCCGCAGGCGATGCCACGGTAGAGATCCGCTTCACGCGCACTGCGCGCAACGCCGGCACGATGGAGATGTTCGTCAATGGTGAACGCCAGGCGGGTATCGACCTTCCCAAGATGTGGTGGACCTACAGCACGACGGCCGGGTTGACGTGCGGCCTGGCGGGGGTGCCGTTGAGCGACCATTTCGCGCCTCCGTACCGCTTCCAGGCGACGATCGAGCGCCTGGTGGTCGACATGGCGGACGACGGCAGCGACCAGCGGGAAGCGCAGGCCTGGACGGTGTTCAAACAGCAGTAGCGGCATGACCCCGGGGGGCGGGCTCTCTCCGGGGATACCTATACCAAAAGTGGGGAGACAACATCATGATCAAGACACCGTTCAAGCGCGTCGCGTGCGCGGTGCTGCTGGCGGCAGCCGCGGCTGCCGGAAGCGCATCGGCCGAGTACCCTGAACGCCCGCTGAGATTCGTGGTCGGCTATCCCCCGGGCGGCACGACCGACCTACTGGCCAGGCGGCTGGCGAAGGAGCTTGGCACCGCGCTGGGCCAGTCGATCATCGTCGAGAACCGGCCTGGCGCGGGAGGCAACGTGGGCGCGGCCGCAGTGGCGAAGGCGGAACCCGATGGCTATACCCTGGGCGTCGGGTCCGCCGGAAACCTGGCGCAGAACTATGTTTGAGCTGGGCAACGGCCGTGGCCTGCGCGACTTGATCGAACTGGAATGCAGCCGCTGGCCGAAGCTGTTGAAGGAGGCGAACGTGCAGATGGGGGATTGACGGCTGGGAAACCGGCGCATCCGGCGGATCGGACGTGCCGGTTTCCTCTCGTTCCTATCGCGGCTGAATGCCCGCCTCGGCAATGCCCTTGCCCCAGATTCGATAGTCGTTCCGTATGCGTTCACCCAGTTGCGCGGCCGTCGATGATTGCGGCTGCATGCCCATGCTGATCAGCCCGGCGGTCACGGGCGCTTGCGCAACGGCCATTTCTACAGAACGTTCCAGGCGCTGGATGATGGGGTCCGGTACGCCGGCGGGCGCAATGATGCCGTACCAGGAATTCAAGCCGAACGGTATGCCCAGTTCCCGAAACGTGGGCGCCTCCGGAAAGGCGCTGGCCCGCTCGGGGGAGGTCACGGCCAGGACCCGGACAGCCCCTGCCTTGACCTGCGCCGACGCCAGCGCCCAGCCTCCGAATATCGCGTCAAGGTCGCCCGCCAGCATGCCCATCAGCGCTTCGCTGGAGCCCTTGTACGCGACGTGCTGGATATCGATGCCGGCAGACCGCTTCATGATTTCGCCGCTGATATGACCGGCGCTGCCGTCGCCCCAGGACCCGAAGTTCATTTTCCCGGGGTTGGCCTTGGCGCGTTTGACCAAATCATCGTAAGAAGAGATCGGGGATTTCGCCGGCACCATCAAGGCGTTGCCGGAAACCGAAACGAGGCCTACCGGGGCAATGTCGGTCAACGGGTCAAAGAGCTTTTTTGCAAGCAGATGGGGCGACAACGCCAATGCCGCCTGGTACGACACGCCGATCGTATAGCCGTCGGGCTTGGAATTCGCCAGCGCGGCGATGCCCAGCAACCCTCCTGCGCCGGGCTTGTTTTCAACGATCACCGGCTGCCCCAGATCCGCGCTCATTTGCTGGGCGACCAGCCTTGCCAGCGTGTCGGGTTCTCCGCCGGCGGGGGAGGGAACGATCATCCGGATCGGACGCGCCGGAAAGTCGCCATGGCCTTGCGCCGATGCGGCGGCCGCGAGACCGCAAAGTGAAGCTAAGACGATCAATTTCCTGATGTGCTTATTCATGGTTTGTCTCCAGATAATCATTATTGATGACGGGCATCTTCCAGGATCATGTCCGCCGCCTTTTCGCCGATGGCGATGGACGGTGCGTTGGTGTTTGCGGAAGGCATGGTCGGCATGATCGAGGCGTCCGCCACGCGCAGGCAGGAAACGCCCCGCACGCGCAATCGCGCATCCACGACGGACTCGGGGTCTGTGCCCATGCGGCACGAGCCGATGGGGTGATAAGAGGTCTGGCCAAGCGAGCCGACGTAATCCAGCAAGTCTTCGTCAGACAGGCTGGCGGGGCCTGGCCTTGTTTCGCGCACGATGAACGCTTTCAATGCGGGTTGTTCAGCGACTTTCCGCGCCAGGCGTAGCGCGCCCAGCGTGGAGCGCACGTCGTCCGGGTGCTGAAGGTAGTTGCCATGGATGGCGGGGGATTCGGCCGGGTCTGTCGACACGATATGCACGGATCCCAGGGACTTTGGCCTGAGCGCGAACGTGCCGATGGATACGCCGGGGAACTCATCCAGGACCAGCTTGCCGGCTGTCCGGGCGTCCGCGCTGGAAAGGTAGTGCAATTGCAGCTTCGCGTCGGGCTGGACGCGGCTGGGGTCGGTGCGGACCAGCGCGTGGGCGACGGCGCTGGCGCTGCTCATCAGACCGTCGCCGCGTACCGCCAGGCGCATGGCCATCAGGGCCTTGCGCCACGGGCTTGGCACGATCTGATTCAGGGTCATGGCATTGCGGCATTCGTAGGTCAGGCGCACATGAAGATGATCGCGCAGGCCTTCGCCGACCGCCGGCGCATGATGCCGCACGGTGATTCCCAGTGTGGAAAGGCGCTGCGAATCGCCAATGCCCGAGAGTTCCAGCAATTGCGGCGATTGCAGCGCGCCGGCCGAAATGATGACTTCCTTGGCGGCAAAGACGCGGTGGCGCGTACCGCCTTCCCGGAATTCGACGCCGCATGCGCGGGGCCCTTCGAACAGGATGCGTTCGGCCAGGGCGCCCGTACGAAGATGCAATGCGCCCTTGTGCGGCAACGAGGCAAGGTAGGCGTCTTGCGCGCTGACCCGGAGTCCGCGCCGGGTGTTCAGCTGCAAGTATCCGGCCCCTTCGTATGAGGCGCCGTTGTAGTCGGGATTCCTGGGGATGCCGGCCTGGACGCACGCATCCAGGAATGCGTTCATCAAGGGTTGGCGCGGCCCGTATTCGCTGATGTTGACCGGGCCGCTCTGGCCGCGGGCGGCGGGGTCACCGGCGGCGAACGTCTCGATGCGCCGCAAGTAGGGCTTGAACGACTTGCTGTCCCAGTCCGCCAGGCCGTATTCATCCCGCCAGAGATCGTATTCCTTGGGGTCGCCATGTACCCAGATCATGCCATTGACCGTGGATGATCCCCCCAGCACACGGCCGCGCGGCCAGTATATGGGGCGCGCTTTCAGCTGCGGCTCCGGTTGCGTGAAGAACTTTCGGACGACCCGCTCGTCACGGATAAGATAGGCCACGCCCGCCGGCACCCGTATCCAGATCTTGCGTTCGGCCTTTCCTGCCTCCAGCAGCATGACGCTGTGCTTGCCCGAACGGGCAAGGCCCGCGGCGATCGCGCAGCCTGCCGAGCCGCCTCCCACCACGATGTAGTCCACGGTCTGGGGCGTGCTCATCGCGCGGTTCCCAATGCGCGCATCAACCGCCGGGCTTCCATCCCCATGCGTTCGAATCGGGCATCGCCTTGTTCGGGTTGCGCAAGCTGCGGTCCGAATCGAGGGGCGGTGGGTTCGATGTCCAGTTCGATCAAGGCGGGGGCGGGCGCCGACAGGCAAGCCGATAGGCCGGCACGCAGATCCTGGGCTTTCGAGAACCGCGTGGCGCCCGCGTAGCCCGAGGCCCGTGCGATGCCGCAAAAGTCGACGTGCCCCGCGCCTGCCACAGGCAGGTTCGCCCCGCCGTTGAACTGGACGCCGTTGGCGAACACAAAGTGATAGAAATTCGACGGGCGCATGCCTGCCACCGTGGCCAGCACGCCAAGCTCCATGAGCAGGCTGGCGTCGCCATCCAGGATGATGACCTTCCTTTCCGGAAAGGAAAGTGCCAGGCCCAGTCCCAGGCCGGCGGCGCCGCCCATCAGCGGCACCGAAGACAGGCCAAACGGATAATCGGGGGCGAGTTGATCCATGCATTGCATGGCCGACATCGTGCTGACCACGATGGCGTCGCCACGCGCTTCCAGAATGGCCTTGCAGGCTTCCAACGTTGAAATGGTCATGACGGATCCCAGGCGGTGTAGTGGCCGATCAGCAGCGCGGCAGGCGCGTGGCCTTGGCGGCTGGCGTCGATGGCGGCATCGATGTTGGGCAGTTCTTCAGGCGCGTCCAGGCGCCAGTGGCGGATTCCCATGACGTCCAGGACAGGCTCCACCAGATTGACGACGCGGCGCTGCGACAGGGCCGGGTCATGACCGACATTGGAGAATTCCCGCCCGAATTGGCCGATCACCAGCAGCATGGGCAGGCCCGCATCCAGACCGACCGCCCGCAAGCTGTTCAGGCAATTGAGCAAGCCTTGGTTCTGCATTAGCAGGGCGACGCGGTGGCCCCCTAGATGGAGGCCGCCCGCGACGTGGACCGCCTGGTTTTCGTCCGCGCAGCGAATCACCTGGAACGTCGGCGTCTTGTCGATCAGGTCGTGGACGGATAGCTGAACGAAGTCAGGCACGGTCACGATTTTGTGGATGCCGCATGCGTCGAGACGTTCGACGATGGCCGCGGCCGGTATGGATAGGGGCAAGGTGTTCACGGTGTCCTCTCAGATACGCGATGCCCCAAATTCTAGGAATCCGAGCAATAATCGACTATTCATTTAATCTGATAGATCGATACGAAAAACGGATCGATATAATGATGGAAAACCCTGATCCCAACTTGCTGCGACGCCTGCGAATCCGGCATCTGGAATTGCTTTGCCATTTGCGGGAAGTGTCGACGGTCCACGCCGCCGCCGAACGCATGCACCTGTCCCAGCCGGCAGCGACCCGGATGATCAAAGAGATCGAAGAGATCTTCGGCGGACCGCTCTTTGACCGCATGGCGCGCGGCATCGCCGCGAACCACATCGGGGCTGAATTGATCCGCCGTTCGGATGTCTTATTGGCCGGCTTGCTGGCGGCTCAAGAAGAGACCGCCGCCATGAGGGCGGGGGCGTCCGGGTTGATTCGGATCGGCACCTTTTCGGGATCCACGATGCTGCCTACCGGCATTGTGGAGCTGTGTCGCAGGATGCCCGGTTTAAGGGTGCAGATTCGAGAGACGCAGATCGACGTATTGATCTCGGAGCTGTTGCGGGGCGAGCTGGATTGCATTGTCGGCGCGCTGGCGCCGGACGAGTTCAACAACGAGCGGCTGGACCGGTTGCGGGTGGATCTGCTGGCCAGCGACCGCCTCAGCGTGATGGCTTCTCGCACGAATCCCCTCGCGCGCCGCCGGAAGGTCACCTGGGCGCATCTGGCCGACCAGTCTTGGATCCTTCCGCCGCGCGGCTCGTTGCTTCGGCGCGCGGTGATCGCAGCCTGCCTGACGGAAGGCGTCACTCCGCCGCAACCCCGCATCGAATGCCTGTCCACGCTGACGGTGCTGACGTTCCTGCGCCAGGATCCCGATTGCATCGGACCGATGCGGGAGCAGCACGCGCTGGAAGAGACAGCGATCAACAAGAATCTGGTCATCCTCGACGTGCGACCAAGCGCCACGATGCCGCCATTGGCCATGCTCACGCGGAGCGGACCGGAAACGATGCGCCGGCCCGTCAGCGAATTGCTCGATGTGCTTAAGGGCCTGTCGCCGCCGCACAAGGGGCCGCTGTCGTAGCGGGTGTGCGGCAGTTCGGGTTTGGCTTCGCTTGCGGTTTGGCGGGGTTAGCGGAGCAGGTTCGTCGCATTACACGGCATACGTCACCCGATGCGCTTCGGTCGGCAGCGGCAGGTCCCAACGGTGCAGCATGCCGGTCAACGTCTTGTTCGACAGCGACGTGTCACGCCGGGTGTTCCGTCGCAGCAATTCCGCGCGTGGCTGTTCCAGATAGACCAGCTCGACTTGCGCGTGATAGGAATACAGCAGGTCCAGCGTTTTCTTGCGCATCAATTCGCTAAGGTGGGTGGCGTTCCAGACGAAGGGCGCCTTGCACCGCAGCAGCTCGCGGGCTCGGTCGATGGCCAGGTGCGCCACCATGCCTTCGTTCTTGCCGTGGCGCAGTCCCAGCTCCTCTCGCGCGTCGTCGAACGAAATCACCGGCAGCTCGGGATGATGCCGGGATACCCAGGTGTTCTTGCCCGACGCGGGCAGTCCGGACATCACGATCACCTGCGAACCAGGTTCCTGGAACAACGGGTAATCGGGATGCACGTCGGCGCCGCGAAAATAGCTGACCGCGGTATGGGCATCGGCGAAGGCGCGCGGCTGGCCAAAGCACCGTTCGTCGCGCGCCAGCTCGCAGAACAGCGCGATGTTGTCCAGCACGCGTGGCCCGTCCGGGCAGATGCGTCCACGCATGTCGGCTTCGGCCAGCATGGCCAGCAGGGAAATGTCGACGTGCCAGGACAGTTCGCGCACGATGAATTCGGGCGTCTTGCCGCGGCGCGAACCCTCCAGGGCGAAGAACGGCACCTGATGGACCGCGATCAACCTGCATACGGCCTCGCGCACGGCAAACGGCACGCCGGCATCCCACAACGCGATGCGCGCGTCGATGGCGCCCTTGCGGGAGTGGCCCGGCTGGCCGATGGCGCCGGTGACAGGGTCGATGACGGTGGTGCTGTGCTTGGCGACGTCGTGCAGCAACGCGGCAAGAAACGCCACTTCCTGGTCAGCCCGAGCCGCCGCCTGGTACTGGGGTAGGGCCAGCAGCGCTTCCACCACCATTTTCGTATGCGTCCAGACATCGCCCTCGCCGTGATAGCGCGGGTCTTGCGGCGTGGTCTTGGCCAGCTCCAGGGCGGGAAATGCCGCCAGGCAGGCCTCGTAGTCCGGCGTGTTGCCCAGGGCAGGCGTGAGCGCCTGCAATTGTTCGTATCGCATGATCTGTTCCTTATTGTCCGGCGGCGCCGCGCAGCGTGTCCCAGTCCACCGCGAGGCGCGGCGCGTAGAGATCAACGCCGGGCGCCAGCAGGTTGGGCACGTAGGGCTGCTCGGAATGGTGTTTGTCGGAATCCAGGATGGCCTGCACGAAATCGCGGCGCACCCACTTGTAGCGGGCAATCGTCCTGCCGTCGGCCTCCACCTTGACGTACAGGCCTTCAGACAGGTCCGATTTGTCGCATTGCTTCCAGGCGCGTTGCAGGTCCAAGCCTTCGCGCAGCACCGTGGCTTCAAAGGCATTGCGCCAGTCCGGCGTCTTGGCCAGCGACGGCCGCAGCAGGGCCTTGAGCGCGTCTAGCCTGGTCGGGGCCGCGCCTTCATACAGCACCGGCACGGACAGCACCGGGCCGCCCGCCAGCAAGGCGCGGCGCGCTTCGGTGGAAAGGAAGTCACCGCTGTGGCGGTCCAGCACGTCGAACTCGAAGAAATGATGTGGCAAGGCGTCGTAAAAGACCGAGTGCTTTTTCGTCAGCGTTTCGCCATACATGACATAACGGTCCTCCAGTCTCTCCAGCAGCCAGTCGGCGTGCGCCGCAGCCCAGGCTTTTACGAAATTGAATTGCCGTTCGCGGCCGCCGCCCACCAGGTAATGCCCGCGCGATTGCAGCAGCAATTCGCCCGACGGGCCGAAGCTGATGCCGGTATTCGCACCGTCCAGCTTTTCTTCGACGACCAGGTGCAGGCCGGCCAAGCGGCGGTACGGCACGTGGTCATGGCCTTCGTCGCCGTCTTGCAGGCGCGAGCCTTCCAGGTGCGGCGTGCGGGGGTAGCGGAACAGGTCCAGCGATTGCGCGTAAGCGCAGAAATCTTGCGTCATGGGGTCTTCTCCAAAGCAGTGGAAAAGCCGACGACGCAGTCTGGACGGGAAAGGAAAGCGAGTGGGGTGTGTGCTTCCTGGAACCGCGCCTGGACCCCGTGGCATGCGCTCAAGACGCAGGCGTCGAGCAGCAAGGGGCGCGCAGGCAGACCGCGATTACCAGGGCGGTAGTCGTCGGCGTTTAGGCGTAGTGACGGATGGCAGACACGGTTGCACTCAGAAAGGAAGGGGGTGGAAAAGAGGGCGAATCCTAAGATACCGGGAAGGGGTTTGTCAACGCGGGGTGTGGTCAGGGGAACACAGTGCGCGTGGGAAAGCAGGGCGTCGGATCGATGGTTTCCCGAGGTGGACAAACGCATTCACTGGATGATCCGGCGTGCTGCCCCGCGTCCTACGCTCCTGGTTTTAGGAGAAGGACATCACCGGGCGTTCATTCTGTCTGGCTTTTGTGGCCGGCGCGGGGGTCGTGCAGGGCTTGCCGGCATTGCCGGGGTCTGTCCTGTTGTCGCTGGCTGCGGTGTTGGGCGTAGTTGCGTCAGTCTGCTGGGCACACGGCCGCCGCGAAGCACTTCGTATTGCCTCTGCCCTGCTGCTGGGACTATGCGCCGGCACGCTCAATGCTAGCCTCCAGGCCCAACTCCGGTTGGACGACGCTTTGGCGGACGAGCATCAGGATCAGGTGTCGCGCCTGATCCTGCGCGTGGCTGAACTGGCTGATGGGGACGATCGTCATCAACGCTTTGTGGCAGAGTTGGCGGAACCCGCCCGGCCCGGCATACCCTCGCGCATCCAGGTGACATGGCAAGCGCCGCCCGGCGCAAAGCGTGGAACGTTGCAGGACATCCCCCAGCTGCTGCCCGGCCAGGTCTGGCGCATGGCGCTGGTATTGAGGCGTCCGCATGGTTTGCTGAACCCGGCGGGGCCGGATGCGGAGGCGCGGATGTTCGCGCGCGGCCTGCGCGCGGTAGGTACGGTGCGGGGGCAACCCAAATTGCTGGACGACCAGCCCTGGGCGTCGCCGGGCATCGCCATTGAGCGCGCACGGCATCTGGTGCGAGAGGGGCTGCGCAAGGCCTTGGGCGAGCATCGCTATGCGCCGGTGTTGATCGCATTGGCCATCGGGGACCAGGCGGGCGTGGCGCGGGACGACTGGCGCATCTTCAACCGCAGCGGCATTACGCATCTGGTGTCTATCAGCGGCATGCACGTGACGTCGATCGCAGGGATCGCCGGCTTGCTGGTGGCGGCGTTGTGGCGTCTGGCGCGCTGGCGCGGCGTGGGGCTGGCGGAGTTTGCGCCGTCGCGGGTCGCGGGCGGGGCGGCGGCGGCGGTGGTGGCCTTGCTGTATTGCTTGCTGGCCGGGTGGGGCGTGCCGGCGCGTCGTACGTTCTTCATGCTGTCGGTGGTGCTGGCGGCGGCGATGTCGCGGTTGCCGTTGACGGCAGGCCGGGTGCTGGCTTGCGCAGCGGCGGGGGTGGTGGCGTTGGATCCGTGGGCGCCGTTGTCGCCGGGTTTCTGGCTGTCGTTCGGGGCAGTGGCGATTCTGTTGCGCATCGCGGATGCGCCGTTCAATGCGGAGGCGGGCTGGCGCAGGCGGTTGATGACTAGGCTGGGCCACGCGACGCGCTTGCAGTTGCTGGTCACGTTGGGCTTGACGCCGTTGCTGGCGTTCCTGGTGTATCAGGTGTCGGTCGGTTCGCCGCTTGCCAATGCGGTGGCGATTCCGTCGGTGACGTTTGTCGTGACGCCGCTGGCGTTGCTGTGCGCGGCGCTGTCGGTGTTGCCGGGCGCGCAGGGGGTCGCCGCCTGGGTAGGGCAGCTGGGACTGGCGGCGTTCGACTACACGATGGTGCCGGTGGCGTGGGTGGGCAATGCAGGGTGGGCCAGCTTTGCGGTGGCGGCCGCGCCGTGGCCGTGGTTGCTGCTGGCGGTTGCGGGGATGGTGTGGGCCTTGCAGGTGCGGGGCTGGCCGGCGCGGCATCTGGGATGGGTCTGCATGTTGCCGCTGCTGTGCTGGCGGCCTGATCGGCCGGACCCCGGCCATTGGCGGATGAGCGCGTTGGATGTGGGGCAGGGCAGCGCGATCCTGGTGGAAACGGCTAGCCAGACGTTGTTGTTCGATGCGGGCCCGCGCCATTACGGCGGCAGCGACGCCGGCGAGCGCGTGGTGGCGCCGTTCTTGCGGGCGCGCGGCATCGGGGCGCTGGATGTGCTGGTGCTGTCGCATGCCGATCAAGACCACGTGGGCGGTACGCGCGCGGTGCTTGCCGCGGTGCCGGTGCGGCGCAGCTACGCGTCGTTCGATGTGGCGGCGTTTGTGCGGCGGGATGCGCGGATGTGGCCGGATACGGGTGGATCCGTATCTACACCCGCCGCGCCGCCGGTTTTGCCGCAAGCGATGCTGCGGTGCCAACGGAACGATGCCTGGGAGGTCGACGGCGTGACGTTCACCTTTATGCATCCGGTCGGAGGCGGCAGCGGGGCGGTCACCGACCGCAACGCCGACAGTTGCGTGTTGCGCGTGCAGGGCGCCAGCCATTCGCTGCTGCTGACGGGCGATATCGGGGTGGCGCAGGAGCGCGAACTGGTGGCGCTTGACGTGCCGGCGACGGACGTGGTGATGGCGGGGCATCACGGTTCGGCGTCGTCGTCGGGACGGGACTGGGTGGCGGCGATGCAGGCCAGCCATGCGGTGGCGCAGGCGGGCCACTTGAACCGGTTCCGTCATCCGGCGCCGGCGGTCGCGCGGCGCTGGCTACGCGCGGGGGCGGCATTCTGGCGCAGCGACCGGGACGGGGCGGTGATGGCGGCATCCGCCACGCAGGGGTTGCGCGTGTGGTCGCAGCGCGAGCGCGGGCGACGGTATTGGCACGGGCGCTGAACGCCATCGATTGTGATGCCGGACAGGTCCCGCATAAGTCCCGCCCGCGAGCCAGGGCGCGCGGGCGGCGGGTCAGCGCGGCGCGTTCTTGCGTGTCGGTTTGACGGGAGCCGGGGAGGACGGTGGGAGGGCGATGTCGCTTTTCTCCACGACATAGCGCACGGGCAGCATGACGATCTGCTTGTCGGGCGCCATGTCTGGCGTGAACGCGGGCAGCCGGCCCGCGCGCCGGATCATGGCAAGCGTTGCGTTATCCACGCCGACGTTGCCCGACGACTTGGCCAGCGTCACGGCTTCGATGGCGCCGCTGGACAGCACCTCGATGCGCACCTGAACCATCAAGTCGCTGGTGGCGTCGTGGATCTCGGGCGGGACCTCGATCCGGCGTTGCAATTGCAGGCGGATGGTAGAGTGCCACTCGGCTTGCGAATTCAAGGTGCTGGCAAGCAAAGGGAGCGGCAGGCACAAGACGAGCGCGGCGACGATGGATGCGCGGAACCGCCAAAGCATGAGGAGAACTCCTGGGTTGGGGCCGTCCGGCGATCCGCCGGACAACTCCTGGCCAGCATAACCGACCACCATCTGCGTGTTACGCCGTGCCCGCCGCCAGGTCGTCGAACAGGCGGTCGCCGCCCATCTGGCCGCCCTTGAGCATCAGTTCGACCCCATCGATGACGGGGTCGTCGCTGCGGGCGACGCTGACGGTGACGCCTGGGGCCAATACGCTATGGAAGGCCAGTCCCCACAATCCCAGCGCCAGCGTGGCCTGGCTGGAGGTGTCGCCGCCGGCGATGCCGATGCGCGACAGCCGCTTGCCGGCTTGCGCGCAGGCCGTCACGATCGCCGCCGCGAGCCGTGCCGTGCCGCTTGCCGTGGCAGCGGCCTGCTTGGGGGTGACGGCTTGCGCGGGCCGGTCCGTATGGACCAGCACATTGCGCCCTTCGGCCAGCAAAGAGGCCGCTTCCCGGACCTGTTGCGCGGCGTAGTCCGGGTCGTCCAGCAACCGCTGCACGTGCAGCGGCTGGCGCGTGTACTGCTGGCAAGCGGCAATCTGCCGGGCCGTGACGGGTGACAGGCTGCCCGCCACGATCAGCACGGGGCCGTTCGCTGGTGGCAAGGGCGCGGAGGGACTGTTTGCGCGGCCGGGCGCATGGGCGCGGGCCAGCGCCTGCTGCACGCTGCTGGGTCCGACCGCCAGCAGCGGCACGCAGGCCGCCGCGCGCCAGATCAGGCGCCCGATGATGGGCAATTGCTCGTCGTCGGTCACGTCGAACAGGACAGGCCCGTCCGAGGTCTCGATGATGCTGTCGATCCAGTCCTCCACGCCGGGGGCATCGGCGGCTTGCCGCAGGCGAGGGTAGACGGTGTGCGGCACCGAACGGATGTCGGCCACCCCTTGCGCCGTCAGATGCCGGCGCAGGTCGGCCTCGTGCATGGGCGTGACGGGATGCCGGCTCATGACCGGATGGCGGTCGATGCGATGGATCTCGGGGGCGCTGCCCGCGCGGGCGAACAGTTGGGCGAAGCTGCAATAGCGCCCGATGCCCGGCTGGCCGCCGACGATGGGCACCAGCGGGTTCGGCATGTGGCGGCGCAGTTCGCGGATGGCCACGCCGATACTGCCGACGTGCGGCGCACTGTCGAAGGTGGAACAGCATTTGTAGTGCAGTACGCGTGCGCCGGTGCCCGCCATGAAGCGGCCCACGGCGCGCAGCTCGGTTTCCATCTGGTCCGGCGGCATGGCGCGCGCGGCGCCCGCGATGCCCAAGGCGTCCAGCGGGCCCGCGCGGCGCAGTTGTTCAGGTGTGGGCACGCCCAGGAACAGCAGGCTGCGCAGGCCGGCGCGGGCTACCTCGGCCAGCGTGTCGGTCGCGCCCGTGAAGTCGTCGCCGTACCAGCACACGCGCGGCGCGGACGTGCCGCCTTCGGCGCCAGTCATGCGCGGTTTCCGAAGAAGGCCAGGGCGCGTTGCAGTTCGGGCGCATTGCGCGCGAAGTCTTCCAGCGCCTGCCCCTCGCGCACCGCTTGCCAGGCCTGGCGGATGCTCTGCACCCCGGCGGCGGGGCCGTCCGGGTGGGCCAGGATCCCGCCGCCGGACATGAACATCAAGTCGTCGGTGCGGACTGCTGCCCAGGTGGCGGGGACGGTGCCGGCCCATTGGCCGGACGAGAATGCCGGCATGACGGGGTCGTCGATGCCCAGCGTCAGCGACGCCAGGCAGTCGCGCGCGGAGTCGACGACTTCACGGTCGTCCTGCGCGAATTTGCCCTGCAGGCCATGCACGTGCATATGGTCGACGCCGGCCAGCCGCCACAGCGTCTGGTAGGCCTGGAAATCCATGCCCAGCAGCGGTGCGCGCGACAGGGCGCCATAGCCATTGCGGTGGCCGTGCAAGGCCAGCGGCGTGCTGCGGCGCAGGGTCTGGATCGCCGAGAAGCCGCACCAGTTCAGGCTGGCCATGACGCAGGTGCCTTCTTCGCGTTCGATCAGGTCGGCGTGGCGGCGCATGGCGTCGGTCTCGTCGCTGATGTTGAAAGCCACCATGACTTGCCGGCCGGTGCGTTCGCGATGCGCGCGCACGACCGCCATGACGGCGGCGACGCGCTGCGCCAGCGGAGCATGCGTGGGGTTGGCACAGACCTCGTCGTCCTTGATGAAGTCCACCCCCGCCGCGCACAGCTGCGCCACCAGGTGCGCGGTCTGTTCGGGCGACAGCCCGACGTTGGGCTTGATGATCGTGCCCACCAGCGGCCCGGCGGCCACGCCGGTCAGTTGCCGGGTGCCGGCGATGCCGACCTGCGGCATGTCGAACTGGGCGCGGTAGTTGGCGGGCAGCTCCATGCTTTCCAGGCGCAGGCCGGTGACTTCGCCCAGGTCGTACAGGTTGCCGCCGACCGTGGCGGCAAGCGTGGGCAGGTTGGCGCCCACGTTGGCCACGGGGAAGGCGATGCGGATGCGGGCCCGCTGGTACTTGCCCGGCATGCCGCCCGGTTGCCGCGCCAGCCAGGCGTTGGGCAGGCTGGGCGTGGCCACGGTGTCCAGCAGTTCGATGGATTCGATCCGCGCGCGGGCCCGGGCGCGCAGCTCGTCGGTTTCGCCCTGCACGCGGGTGAAGGTGCCGCAGGACTGCTCGCCCGCCATCACCTCGGCGACCCGGGCGGGGTCCATCGGCGTTTCGATCAGATAGGTGGCGCTAAACGATTGGGAATTCATGGTGGCGGACGGCAGGCGGTGTCGGGGCAGAGGGCGTTCAGAGGCGGCTCAGATCGGGGAACGGGCGGACGGGGTCCTTGCCGTCCCAGTCCATGGCGCTGTTGCGGATCAGGTCGAACAGGCGGCCTTTGGGCCCGGCCACTTCGGACAGTTCGATCACGGTGCCGGGGTGGTATTCGGTGTCGAAATAGATGAAGCGGCCTTTCTCGCCCACTTCACCGCTCATCTTGGGCTTGAAGCCCTGGGCCAGCAGGCGTTCCAGATCGGCGTCGTAGCTTTCAGTCCAGTAGGCCACGTGCTGCAGGCCGGTGCGGCCGGCTTGCAGGAAGTCGCGGTACATGGACGGCACGTCGTTGCGGGTCTGGATCAGTTCGACCTGCACGAAGCCCGAGTTGGCCAGCGCGACCGAGTTGTGCGGTTCATGGCTGACGCCGTCGTACTGGTAGTTCACGATCGGCACGCGCGGGTTGTAGTACCAGGGGCCCACGCCCAGCGTGGTGCTCCAGTAGTCCATGGCGGCTTCGATGTCGTGGACCACATAACCGAGTTGGCGGATTTCGCCCAGGAAACGACTCATGATGGATCTTTATGAAAAGGTGGCTGAATAGGCGAGGCGGGGCGGCAGGCGTCAGGCGCCTGCCGCGTCGCGTCATAGGAAACCGATCGAGAACCAGGGGAAGGCGGCAACGACGATCAGCCCGACCAGCAGCGCGGCGATGTAGCCCCAGATCGGGCCGATGCCCTCGTTGGGGTCGACGCGGCTGATGGCGCAGGCGCCGTAGTAGCCCACCCCGAAGGGCGGCGCGAACAGGCCGATGCCCATGGCGAAAATCACGACCATGGCGTAATGCACTTCATGCACGCCGGCCTGCACCGCGATCGGGAACAGCAGCGGCCCGAACAGTACGATGGCCGGGATGCCTTCCAGCACACTGCCCAGGATGATGAAGGCGACGATGGAGACGGCCAGGAACCCATAACTGCCGCCGGGCATGCCGCCCATCAGGCGGGCCAGGTCGCCCGAGAATCCTGATTGCGTCAGCGCCCAGGCCATGGCGGTGGCGCAGCCGACGATCAGCATGATGGCGCCCGACAGCGAGGCGGTCTCGATCAGCATGGGACGCAGGCGCGCCCAGTCGAATCGCCGGTAGATCAGGATGCCGATCAAGGCGGAATACACGATGCCGATGGTCGACACTTCGGTGGCCGTGGCCACGCCTTCCACCACGGCCGCGCGGATCACGAAGGGCAGGGCGACGGCGGGCAGGGCGATCACGAAGAAGCGGCCGATTTCCTTTGCGCTGAAGCGCTGCGCCAGGCTCAGGTCTTCCTTGCGGTACCGCCACCACACCACCGAACACAGCGCCAGGCCCAGCACCACCGCGGGCAGCAGGCCGCCCGTGAACAGCGCGGCGATGGAGACGCCCGTGACCGATCCGATCGTGATCAGCACGATGGACGGCGGGATGGTTTCGGTCTGCGCGCCGGTGGCCGACAGCAACGCCACCAGGTCGCCCGGCTTGGCGCCGCGCTTCTGCATTTCAGGAAACAGCACGGGGGCGATGGCCGCCATGTCGGCGATCTTCGACCCTGAAATTCCCGACACCAGGTACATGGCGCCGATCAGTACGTAGGACAGGCCGCCGCGCACGTGGCCCAGCAGGCTGGCCAGAAACTGGATCATGGCGCGCGCCATGCCGGTCATCTCGATCAGCGAACCCAGGAAGATGAATAGCGGCACCGCCAGCAGCATCAGATGGGACATGCCTTCGTCCAGCCGCCCGACCATCACCTCCATCGGCGTGTTGGTGGTCAGCGCCAGATAGGAGAACGTCGCCAGCGCGAACGAGAACGCGATCGGCACGCCCGAGAACACGGTGGCGGCCACGATGCCGACGAAGAAGATCACCAGGTTGATCTTGCCCAGCCCCTTGAAGAGCGGTTGCGCCAGCCAGAACACGGCGACGATCACGGCCACGCCCGCCAGCGCCATCAGCACATGCGGCAAGGTCTGGGTGCGCATCAGGCGCAGCACCGCCACGACGGCCATCAACCCCATGCCCACCGGAATGGCGGCGGCCCGCCATGCGTTGCTGAGTTCCAGCGCCGGGGTGATGATGAAGTGCTCTTCGTGCGCATACTCGATCGCAGGCGCCAGGATCAGGATCAGGAAAGCCAGCGACGCGGCCAGCGCCACGGTTTCAAGCTGCGCGCGACGTGCGGGGCTGACGTTGTTGACCAGCGCCGTCATGCGCATGTGCTCGCCGCGGCGCAGGGCCACGACGGCGCCCAGCATGGACAGCCACAGGAACAGAATGGAAGCGAGCTCGTCGGACCAGACCAGCGGGCTGTGGAACGCGTAGCGCGCGACGACGCCGGCGAACAGCACGCAAATCTCGATCAGCACGATGGCGGCGGCCGCGTGCTCGACCACGCAGCCCAACGCGCCGTCCAGCGCGTTGGCGACCCGGCGCAGGGGATTGGCCGGCAGCACCGGGGCCGCGGCGTGGGGAGCGGACAGGGAGGACATGGCGCGACCTCAGGCCAGCGTGCCGACGCTTTGTTCCAGCAGCGACCAGGCTTCGTTGCCGAAACGGCCCTGCCATTCTTTGTAGAAGCCGGCGGTGCGTAGCTGTTCGCGGAAGCTGTCGGCGGCCGGCTGGTTGAACAGCAGGCCGCGGGCTTCCAGGTCGGACTGCACCGAAGCGTTGAGCTTCTTGATGTCTTCGCGTTGCGCCAGGCCGGCTTCGTTGATGCCGCGGGCGACGATGGTCTTCAGGTCTTCCGGCAGCCCTTCCCACATGCGGCCGTTGGCGATGAACCAGTAGCCGTCCCAGATGTGGTTGGTCAGCGAGCAGTACTTCTGCACTTCATACAGCTTGGCGACCTGGATGATGGGTAGCGGGTTTTCCTGCGCGTCCACCACCTTGGTCTGCAAGGACGAATACACCTCGCTGAACTGCAGGCTGGCGGGCGCGGCGCCCAGGCCCTTGAACATGGAGATCGGCAGCGAACTGACCGGCACCCGGATCTTCAAGCCGTTCATGTCGGATGCGGACGCCACGGGCGCCTTGCTGCTGGTGGTCTGGCGGAAGCCGTTGTCCCACATTTTTTCAAAGGCGTAGAGCTTGCGCTGCGCGATGGCGGCGCGCACGTGCGCGCCCAGCGCGCCGTCCATGGCGCTCCAGACCTGGTTGTAGTCCTTGAACGCGAAGCCGACGGCGTTGATGGCGGCCACCGGCACCAGCGTGGCGATCACCAGGGCAGACGGGGTGAAGAAGTCGATGCCGCCGGAGCGCACTTGCGCCAGCATGTCGGTGTCGCCGCCCAACTGGTTGTTCGGGAATATCTTGATGTCCACGCGGCCGTTGCTTTCCTTCAGGATGCGTTCGGCGGCTTCCTGGGCGCGGATGTTCAGCGGATGGGTGACGGGCAGGTTGTTGCCGTACTTGAGCGTGTAGTCGGCCGCGCGGGCGATCAGCGGGAACCCGCCAGCCAGGGCCACGGCGGGAACGGCGCAAAGGCGGCGCAGGGCACTGCGGCGTGTCAGCAGCTTCATGGTTGTCTCCATAATCGTAGTTATGATGTTTTTTGATGTGCCACAAAAACGCCAAACCCATGCGGCAGTGTGGACAATAGTGAATAGGCAGTATCATCGTCAAACCTTATTCATGATGGATTTTGATGTGAATAAAGCCCTGCCCGAACGTAGGCTTGCCCGCCTGGCCGATGTGGCCGCGCGCGCCGGCGTGTCCACCGCCACGGCCGACCGCGTGCTGAACCGCCGCCCCGGGGTGCGCGCCAACACCGCGCAAAAGGTCTTCAAGGCCGCCATCGAGCTGGACTACTTGCCGGAACAGGAACTGGCCGCTGCGGCCCCGGCCGAGCCCATGCGGCTGGTGTTCCTGCTGCCGCGCGGCAGTAACCGCTATCTGCGCATGTTGGGCGACACGGTCAGCTACGCGCACGAGCACTTCGCGCCGCTGAACGCCAAGTGCCAGATCGAGTATGTCGAGAGCTTCAACCCGGACGCCCTGGCGCAGGCGCTGGCCAAGCACGGCAAGCGGGCGGACGGCATCGCGTTCATGGCGTTGGAGCACCCGGTGGTGCGCGAAGCGGTCAACACGCTGGCGCAGCAGGGCGTGCCCACGGTGACGCTGATTTCCGATCTGGCCAACAGCGCGCGCACGGCCTACGTGGGCCTGGACAACCGCGCGGCGGGACGCACGGCGGGTTACTTGATCGCGCGCTTCATCGGTTCGCGCGCCGCGCATGTGGCGCTGATCGCCGGTTCGCGCCATTACCGCGCCCACGAAGAGCGGGAAAGCGGGTTCTTGCAGCTGTATGCCGAACAATTCCAGGCGATGCAGGTGGTGGACTTGCGCGAAGGCTACGACGACGCGCAGCGCAACTACGAGCAGACGCGCCAGTTGCTGGAGCAATATCCCAATCTGGCGGGCATCTACAACATCGGCGGGGCGTCCGATGGCGTGGCGCGCGCGCTGAAAGAGGCGGGCCAGCAGCACCGCGTGGTGTTCATTGGCCACGGCTTGACGCCCGATACCCGGTCTTTGCTGATCGACGGCACGATGGACGCCGTCATTACCCAAAGCCCGATGGAAGCGCTGATGAGCTGCGTGCGCATCTTCTGCAACCTGCGCGACAAGCGCAGCGCGATGAACGGCGTGGAATTGGCGCGCAGCCAGGTGATTTTCCGTGAAAACCTGCCGTAGTTCACCTGCGCAGCCATATGATTTTTCGCTTGCCAGTTAACTGCCTAGGCAGATAAAATCCGGAAATCGACCTCAAGCACTGCTGCAAGGCCACTATGCCCTCCGTCAAACCCACCGTGCTGGACCGCTTTCATACCGGCGAACTCGGCTTCATGGTGACGTCCGTGCGCAACGGCATCCACGACGCCCTGGAACGCGAGTTGGCCCCGTTCGAACTCACCACGCCGCAGTACGTGGTGCTGAATTGCCTGGCAAAGGGCTGGGGCCGCACGCTTAGCGATTTTTGCCGGGTGCTGGCGTACGACTCGGGCGCCATGACCCGGCTGCTGGACCGCATCGTGGCCAAGGGGTTCATCCGTCGGGTGGAAAACGAGTCCGACCGGCGCAGTTACCTGATTGAACTGACCGAGCAGGGGCAAGCCGCGCTGCCTCAGGTGCTTGCAGCGGTCGATGTCGCCATGCAGCGCTTGCTGGCCGGCTTCTCGGAAGACGACGCCGAGGCGCTCCACAAGCTGTTGTCGCGGCTGCTCGTCAACGCGGCCGCGGACTGAGTGGGTTCAGTCCGCTTTTTTTTGATCATTTAGCTGCCTGGGCATATACAGCCTGGGCATAAACATACTCCTGCCGCGACGCCGCCATGAGCACAAACCAAACCTCAAGCCCCGCTCCCGTCCCGCCGGCGTTGTTGATGACGATCGGCGCGTTGACGTTCGTCGATTTCCTGCAGAACGGCATGGTCACGTTCGCGGCGACGCCCATCATGGGAGAGATCGGCGCCAGCCCCGAGGAATACACGACCGTCGCGGTCATCTACGCGAGCGTGGCCGTGGTGCTGATCGCGCTGCAGGGTTGGCTGGTGCATCACCTGGGCATGCGCCGCTACCTGCTGGCCTCGCTGGGCGCGGCGGCAGCAGGGGCGGTGGTGTGCGCGCTTTCCGTTGGCGAGGCCGGGTTCCTGCTGGGCCGGGTGCTGATGGCGACCGGTTGCGCGGCGATGCTGACGTCGTCGCGGCTGACGGTGAATCTGATCCCGCCCCGCCCGGCGCGGTTTCAGGGCATCAAGGCGTTGGCGACGGGGTTGTGCACGGGCACGGCGCTGGCGCCTTGGCTGGCGTCGTTGGCGGTCGACCACGACGGCTGGCCCTTGATGTTCTGGTTGGTGGCCGCGCTGTCGGTGCTGGCGATGATCCCGGTCGCCTTCTCGATGCCGGGAAAGGAAGGGCATGCGACGGTGGCGGGGCGGGCCCGCGTGGCGCCGATCGCCGCGCTTGGGCTGGGCAGTTTCCTCGTGCTGCACGCGTTGCAGCGGTCCTATTACGATTTCTTCACTGACCGTCATCTGCTGGTGCTGTACGCGGTGGCCGGCGTGGTGGCGCTGGGCGGCTTCGTGTGGTCCGAAACGCGCAACGGCGCGCCGCTGCTGAAGCTGGGCGGCATGAAAGAGGCGCGTTTCCTGAGCGGGCTGGCGCTCTTCATGTTCTGCTATCTGATGCTGGGCGCCAACGGCTATCTGGTGCCTCTGATGCTGCAACGCGCGCTGGGCCATACCTGGGCCAACACGGGCGTGTTCTTTGCGATGGGGCTGGGCGCCGGCGTGTTGACCTTCGCGGTGATGGCGCAGCTGCTTGCCCGCTGGCCGTCGCCGCGCAAGTTCTTCGTGACCGGCTTCCTGGCGCTGGCGGCGTTCGGCGCGCTGATGTCGCGCCTGTCGCCCACGGCCGACGCCTGGACCGACGTGCTGCCCGCGCTGGCCTGCTACGGCGTGTTCATCATGATCGTCATGCCGGCCACGGCCATGAACACCTTCGCCGGCCTGACCCGCGACCCCGCCGTCTTCGCGCATGCGCAGCAGGTGAAGAACATGCTGGCGCAAATCGGGCAGGCGCTGGGCATCATGGTGGCCACGGTAGGCCAGCAGTGGCTGACGTCCGAACACTACAACGTGCTGCACGCCGGCATCGCCACGGGCAACGCCAACTTCGAAGTGGCCAAGGCGCAGCTCAGCAGCGTTTACGCGGCGGTGGCGGACCCGGCGCAGGCGCAGCAGATGGCGATGGCGCAGATTTCGCAATTGCTGAACCAGCATTCCGTGCTGCTGGCCAATCTGGATCATTTCCGGGTGCTGGCGGTGCTGGCGATCGCCGGCGCGCTGGTCAGCCTGACGCAACGGGTGTTCCGCTAGGCCATGGGCTCAATTTCCACCCAGCTGGCCGATCGCCTGGCGCGCCACGTCCGACAGCGACAGGCAGCCGTCCATGGCGGCGCGTTGCAGGCGCAGCGTCTGTTCGCATGTGCCCGACAAGGCCCCAGCGCCTGGAGTTCGCTGCGCCGGGCGGCAAGCAGAAAGCGCAACGGCGGCGGCAAGTGGCGCTCGGCCGTCGGAGGCTGAGGTACCGGGGGCTCGGACATCAGGCGATTTCGACGGCGTCGCCGTTCAGGCGTGCCTGCCAGGTGCGCAGCCGCTGTTCCGGGTATTGCACGCAGGTACCGTCGGCCAGGCGGAAGTGTTGCTTGTAAAGCGGCGAGGCCACGACCAGTTCGCCGCCCAAATGGCCGATCAGGCCTCGGCCGATGACGTTCGCGCCCGATTTCGGATCGCGGTTTTCAATGGCATACAGATCGGGGCCGTGGGCGCCGGGCAGGTAGAACAGGGCGATCTGCTCGCCGTCCACCCGCACGACGACACCAGACTGGGCCACCAGGTCCTGCCGCGTGCAGACGGGGCGCCACGGGGTGGAAGTGTAGGGCGCGTTCATCAGGCGATCTCCTCGGTGATGGGAATGACGCGCGACGGCGCGCGCGTCGGGGCCGGCCGGGGCTGGCCGCGTTCTTGCACGAACTGGATGTCGGGGTCACCGCCTTGCTCGTTGACGAAAGTGCGGAAGCGCTTGAGTTTTTCCGGGTCGCTCAATGCGTTGGCCCACTCGCATTCGTAGCGGTCCACCACCAGCTGTATCTGCGCGTCCAGTTCCGCGCACAGGCCCAGGCTGTCGTTCAGCACCACGTCCTTCAGATAGTCCAGGCCGCCTTCCAGCGATTCGCGCCAGACGGAGGTGCGCTGCAGCTTGTCGGCGGTGCGGATGTAGAACATCAGCACGCGGTCGATGGTGCGGATCAGCGCGGCGTCGTCCAGATCGGTGGCGAACAGTTCGGCGTGGCGCGGCCGCATGCCGCCGTTGCCGCACACATACAGATTCCAGCCGTTCTCGGTGGCGATGACGCCGATGTCCTTGCTTTGCGCTTCGGCGCATTCGCGGGTGCATCCCGACACCGCGAACTTCAGCTTGTGCGGCGAACGCAGGCCCTTGTAGCGGTGCTCGATGTCCAGCGCCATCTGCACGCTGTCCTGGACGCCGTAGCGGCACCACGTGCTGCCCACGCAGGACTTCACGGTTCGGGTCGATTTGCCGTAGGCATGGCCCGTTTCAAAGCCGGCGGCGATCAGCTCGGCCCAGATGTCGGGCAGTTCATGCAACTGGGCGCCGAACAGGTCGATGCGCTGGCCGCCCGTGATCTTGGTGTAAAGCTTGTACTTCTTGGCCACCGCCCCGATGGCGATCAGGCCGTCGGGCGTGATCTCGCCGGCGGGAATGCGCGGCACCACGGAATAGGTGCCGTTCTTCTGCATGTTGGCCATGAAGGTGTCGTTGGTGTCTTGCAGGGGCACCAGGTGCGGGTCCTGGATAGGGCGGTTCCAGCACGACGCCAGGATGGAGCCCACGGCGGGCTTGCAGATGTCGCAGCCCACATGGCCCTTGCCATGGCTGGCCAGCAAGGCCTCGAAGGTCTCGATCCCGCCCACGCGCACGATCGCATACAGCTCTTGACGGGTGTAGGCGAAGTGTTCGCACAGGCTCTTGTCCACGGCGACGCCGCGGCTCGCCAATTCGTGCTCCACCACTTGCTTGAGCAGGCCGGCGCAGCCGCCGCAGCCAGAGGCCGCGCTGGTGCAGCGTTTCACGCCGGCCAAATCGGTGCATCCGCCGTCGATGGCCGCGCTGACCGCGCCTTTGCTGACGTTGTGACAGGAGCAGATCGTGGCGGTGGCCGGCAGGGCGTCCACGCCAAGCGCCGGCGCGGCCTTGCCCAGCGGCAGGATCAGGCTGGCGGGATCGGCCGGCGGCGCGATGCCGTTCTGCACGTATTGCAGCAGGGTGTCGTAATAGCGGTTGTCGCCCACCAGCACCGCGCCCAGTACGCGCTTGCCGTCGGCGGACACCACCAGCCTGCGGTAGCTGGATCCGGCCTCGTCGACATAGCGGTAGCTGCGTGCGCCGGGCGTCGCGCCGTGGGCGTCGCCGATCGAACCCACGTCCACGCCCAGCAATTTCAGCTTGGTGGACATGTCGGCGCCGGTGAACGGCTGTTCTTCCGCGCCGCACAGCTCGGCCGCGACGATGCGCGCCATGTGATAGCCGGGCGCCACCAGGCCGAACACGCTGCCGTTCCAGGCCGCGCATTCGCCGATGGCGTAGATGCGCTCGTCGCTGCTGCGGCAGCGGTCGTCGATCGCCACGCCGCCGCGCTCGGCCAGCGCCAGGCCGGCCTTGCGCGCCAGCGTCACTTGCGGACGGATGCCGGCCGAAAACACGATCAGATCGGTCTCCAGCGGTTCGCCTTCGGCGAAGCGCATGCGGTAGCGGTAGCGCGTGCCCGGTTTGATGTCCTGCGTGGCGCGCGACAGGTGCACGCCCACGCCCAGCGCTTCGATCCGGGTGCGCAACGCGTCGCCGCCGGCTTCGTCCAGTTGCACCGGCATCAGGCGCGGCGCGAATTCCACCACATGGGCTTCCAGATCCAGCGACTTCAGCGCATTGGCCGCTTCCAGCCCCAGCAGCCCGCCACCCACCACCACGCCGCGCCGCGCGCCGCTGGCCGCTGCGCGGATCAGGTCCAGGTCGTCGATCGTGCGGTACACCAGCCGCGACGCGCCTTCGGCGCCCGCGATCGGGGGAACGAAGGGGTACGAGCCGGTGGCCAGCACCAGCTGGTCATAGGCCACGCGGCCGGTTGCCGTCACGATTTCACGGGCCTGGCGGTCGATCTCCAGCGCGGGTTCGTCCAGATGCAGCACCAGGCCCTCCTGCGCATAGAACGCGGCGTTGCTCATCGCCATCGACTCGGCGTCGCGTCCGTTCAGATAGTCGGACAGATGCACGCGGTCGTAGGCGCGGCGGGACTCTTCGCCGTAGACATGGATGCGATAGCGGGCAAGCGCGCCGCGGGCGATCAGCTGTTCGACGCAATGGTGGCCCACCATGCCGTTGCCGATCACGACCAGCGTCTGCAAGGAATCGGGAGTGGCCGCTGCTTTCATGGAGTTCCCCAGGCTTGGATAGGTGAATCAAAAAGGTGAATCAAAAAGGCAAAAGGCGCCCTGGACCTTTCGGTCGGGGCGCCTTTGCCGGGACTGCTCAAGTTGTGGTGCTTGCCTTGCGGCCTGCATGAACACTTAAGCAAAGTCCGTGCCAGGGGAATGCGTAGCGTCCCCGAAGGGAGGCTGCGCGTTGGCTGTCATAGGGGGAAGAGTCAGGGAAGGGCGATGGAAGGCGGCCGCACGCCTACGGCGCGGCGGGTCAGCCGTGCTTCATATCGGTGCAGGCAGTCGTGCGCGGCGCACCGGATTGGCGCGATGCGCGCCGTGCCGGCCTGCAAGGCAGGTCAGCCGCGAAGCGCCGCCTCGATCCCGCTGATGTCGATCTTTCCCATGGTCATCATGGCTTCGAACGCGCGCTTGGCCGCGGCCGGGTCGGGGTCGATGATCGCGGCGGACAGGATGCGCGGGGTGATCTGCCATGACAGTCCCCATTTGTCCTGGCACCAGCCGCAGACGTTGGCGCTGCCGCCGTTTTCGATGATCGCGTTCCACAGGCGGTCCGTCTCTTCCTGATCGTCAGTGGCGACCTGGAACGAAAAGGCCTGGTTGTGCTGGATGCCGGGGCCGCCGTTCAGCCCCAGGCAGGGAATGCCCATCACCGTGAATTCAACGGTCAGGACATCGCCTTGCTTGCCCGCGGGGTAGTCGCCGGGCGCACGGTGCACCGCCTTGACGGCGCTGTCCGGAAAGGTGCTGGCGTAGAACGTCGCGGCCTCCAGGGCGGCGCCGTCGTACCAGAGGCAAATCGTGTTTTTACTGAGCATGGTGTGTCTCCTGAGTGGATGTCCTGCCGTTGCTCCGCCTGCCGTCCGACGGACGCGGCCAGGGATTGCCGCCGTCAGCCGGCCAGCACCTGTTCCAGCTTGGCCTTCAGCGACGTGGCGGCTTGCGGCGCCCGCGCCAAGCCCGACTGGGCGAAGACACGCGCTCGTTCGCCCTCGCCCAGGTGCAGGGCGATGCGCGCCATGTTCAGTGTCTTGGCCGGATGGATCTGATCGGGGTCCGTCTGCTGCAGCAGACGCTCGCAACTCGCCGGATAGGTGTCGTATTGCGCAAAGAACGCGTGGCCCTGCCGCGCCCATTCGCTGACGAGGAATTCAACGTTCTCTTCCGCTTGCGCCATGTCCGCGCCGTACGCCCAGCCGAACGCGGGGCCGGGCGGCGGATCGATCCGGTCGCGAAAAACGCAATGCGATTCTTCGATCTCGGCGGGTGGCACGACGGATCCGCCTTCGCCGGGCAGGAAATCGAAGTGCGCGCCCAGGTTCAGGTAGCAGGCCTTGCCGCCGCTGGCCGCCTGCACATTGAAGACGTGAATGACCGGGCCGCGGATTCGACGCAGCGTCTGGCCCGTGCCGTCGAAACCTTCCTCTTTCAACACGGGAAAGAGCTGTTTGGACAGCAGTTTCAGGAACGCGGCGCGGGTCACGGCGGGCATAGGGGCTTGGGGGCTCGTCAAGGATGGGACATTATTGAACTTCCGCCGCGCCCGGGTCGTGCTCAAAATCGTGACATTTGAAACGGGAATAGACGCTGCAGCGCCGTCAGGCAAACGCCGCCTGCACGGCGTCGAAGGCGGCGGCCACCAGCGGATCGCCGCGCCACCCGGCCTGGGTGATGAAGGAGAGCTCCGCCTGGATGGCCAGCCCCTTCACCAGCAGCAGGCCATTGGCCTGGGATTCCCGCAACGCGATGGAGTCCCGCGCCAGCGACAAGCCCACGCCCGACCGCACCAGGTCCAGCATGGACGCTTCCTGATCCACCTCGGCGACCGCGTTGGGCGCCAGTCCCAAGGTGTTGAACTTGTCCGACAGCAGGCGATGGTGCACGGAGTCGGGCGGGGTCCAGATCCACGGCAGCGCGGCGATCTCGGCCCAGCCGCGCCCGGCCACCTGCGCGCCCCAACCCTTGGGGGCCACCACGTAATACGCGAACGACGCCAGCGGCAGCGCGTCCAGGCCGGGCTGGCTGGCGGCGGACGCCTGCGGGCCTAAGGAAAACCCCACGTCCAGATCGCCCGCCCGCACCTGCCGGCCCACCGACCCCGACATGCCGTGGCGCAGGGTGGGGCGAATTTTCGGGTAATGCTCCACCAGGTACTGCAGGGTGGCGCCCAGGCGCAGGAATTCCGGGTCCAGGATGGTGCCGATGCGCAATTCGCCTTGCACGGTGTCGCGCAAGGCGCCGATGGCGCGCTGGAAATCGTCCAGCGCGTCAAGGATGCGTAGCGCGGACGGCAGCAACGCGCGCCCGTCCGCGTTGGGCGCCAGCCCTTGCGCCGTGCGTGAGAACAAGGTCAGGTCCAGCGATTCCTGGAAGTTCTTCAACTGCAGGCTGAGCGCGGGCTGGGTCAGGTGCAGGTGTTCGGCCGCGCGCGTCAGATTGCCTTCGCGCGCCACGGCGGCGAAGGTCCGGATGTGCTTCAGGTCCATGGCGATGTCCGGAAGAAGGGGTGAGCATTATTAAAGATGCTTATAAGGTGATTTTCAACAATTCATTGGACAGTTTCGGGCTGCTGCGCCAGAGTCATGCCAGATGCCCGGTGCGCGTCCAGACGCCGCAACCGGGTCGGCTCACCGTGGCGGCAGCCCCCAGGCGCCGCCAACCAGATAAGAAGAGCTTATGGAGACATACGACTTCGTCATCGTCGGCGCAGGGTCGGCCGGCTGCGTGCTGGCCAACCGCCTGAGCCAGGACCCGGGCGCCCGGGTTCTGCTGCTGGAGGCCGGCGGCCGCGACAACTACCACTGGATCCACATCCCGGTGGGATACCTGTATTGCATCGGCAACCCGCGTACGGACTGGATGTACCGGACGGTCAAAGAGCCCGGTCTGGGTGGCCGTTCGCTGATTTATCCGCGCGGCCGGGTGCTGGGCGGATGCTCGTCCATCAACGGCATGATCTACATGCGCGGCCAGCGCGAGGACTACGAAGACTGGGCCGCGCTGTCCGGCGACCCGGCCTGGGGCTGGGACCAGGTGCTGCCGGTGTTCAAGCGCAGCGAGGACTACCACCGCGGCGCCGACGAATTCCACGGCGCGGGCGGCGAGTGGCGCGTCGAGTCCCAACGCTTGCGCTGGGACATCCTGGAAGCCTTTGCCGGTGCTGCCGAACAGGAAGGCATTCCGCGCGTGCAGGACTTCAACCGGGGCGACAACTTCGGCAGCGGCTACTTCGAAGTGAACCAGCGGGGCGGTTGGCGCTGGAACACGGCCAAGGCCTTCTTGCGGCCGGTGGCCAAGCGCCCGAACCTGCATGTGATGACGGGCGCGCAGGCTGAACAGCTGGTCTTTGAGGGCAAGCGCTGCGTCGGCGTGCAACTGCGGCGCAACGGGCAAAGCGTGACGGTGCGCGCGACGCGCGAAGTGGTGCTGGCGGCAGGCGCCGTCAACACGCCGCACCTGCTGGAATTGTCGGGCGTCGGCGAACCCGCGCGGCTGCGCGAAAGCGGCATTGCGCTGCGCCATGCCTTGCCGGGTGTGGGCGAGAATCTGCAAGACCACCTGCAACTGCGGGTCATCATCAAGGTCAACGGCGTCAAGACGCTGAACCGCATCGCTTCGTCATGGTGGGGCAAGGCCGGTATCGGCCTGGAGTATCTACTGAAACGTAGCGGTCCGATGAGCATGGCGCCATCCCAACTGGGGGCGTTCGCCAAGTCGGACCCGGGCCAGGCGCGCGCCAACGTGGAATTCCATGTGCAGCCGCTGTCGCTGGGCGCCTTCGGCGAACCGCTGCATGGCTTCGACGCGTTCACGGCCAGCGTGTGCAATCTGCGGCCGACGTCGCGCGGCAGCATACATGCGCAAGGCGCGGCGGGCACGCCGGAGGCCGCCACGCCCGTCATCGCGGCCAACTATCTCAGCACGGAAGCGGATATCCAGGTGGCGGCCGACTCGATCCGGCTGGTGCGCCGCATTGCGGCCGCGCCTGCGTTGCAGCGCTATCAACCGCAGGAATGGCTGCCCGGCCCGGCCTACCAGACGGACGCGCAGTTGCGCGAGGCCGCCGGCAAGATCGGCACCACCATCTTCCACCCGGTAGGCACCTGCGCAATGGGCAAGGACGCCGACAGCGGCGCGGTGGTGGACGCGCGGCTGCGGGTCTTCGGGCTGGTGGGCCTGCGCATCGCGGACGCGTCCGTCATGCCGCTGATCACGTCGGGCAACACCAATTCGCCGACCATCATGATCGCGGAACGCGCGGCCGACATGATCCGCGACGACGCGGGCATGTCGCGCAACGCGTAGCGCAACGCATCGCGCAACATTTCAGCGCAAGGACCGGTACGTGTCCTTGCGCTGCGGATGCGTCAGCATCACCTGCCAAAGCTGGCCCTCGCGCGATCGGAAGAAGCCCGCGCAGCACATCAGATAGTATTTCCACATGCGGTAGAAGCGCGTGCCGTAGCGTTCCTGCAGCGCGGGCCACGCGCGTTCGAAACGGTCCCACCACGCCATCAGCGTGCGGTCGTAGTCGGCGCCGAAGTTGTGCCAGTCTTCGATGATGAAGCGGTGTTCGACGGCGGACGCGATTTCGCGCGCGGACGGCAATTTGCCGTTCGGGAACACGTAGCGGTCGATCCAGGGGTCGGTGCTTTGGCTGGTGGCGGCGATGCCGATCGTGTGCAGCAGGAAGATGCCTTCCGGCGCCATGAGGCGCTGCACATTGCTGAAGTAGGTATCGTAGTTTTTCGGCCCCACGTGTTCGAACATGCCGACCGACACCACTTTGTCGAAACTGCCTTGCAGGTCGCGGTAGTCTTGCAGCAGCAGCTGCACGGGCAGGCCCTTGACCCGTTCCTGCGCCAGCGCCAGCTGCTCTTTCGACACCGTCACGCCGGTGACGACGGCGCCATAGTTCTCGGCGGCGAACTTGGCCAGCCCGCCCCAGCCGCAACCGATGTCCAGCAGGGTCTCGCCCGGCTTCAACTGCAACTTGCGGCAGATCATGTCCAGCTTGGCCAGCTGGGCGTCTTCCAGCGTCTGGGCGTGCTCCCAGTAGGCGCAGGAATAGATCATGCGGCTGTCCAGCATGGCCTCGAACACGTCGTTGCCGGCATCGTAGTGCTGTTCGCCGACTTCGAAGGCGCGGTGCTTGGATTGCAGGTTGAACAGTTTGTGCCGCAAGTGTTCGGCAATCAGCTTGATGCGGGCGACGCCCAGCGCCGCCGACCCCATGTCCGCGCGCAGCAGGCGGGTGAAAAGTTCGTCCAGCTGGTCGCAATCCCATTCTCCGTCCATATAGGACTCGCCCAGCCCCAGCGACCAGCTGGCGAAGACGCGCTCGTACATGTGCTTGTCGTGCACCTGGATATCCCAGGGGCGCGTGCCGTTGATCTGGACATCGGCGCGGGACAGCACGTCCTGGAGCACTTTGGGCGGTTCGGGGGGCGGAGGGCTGACAGCGGGGGAAGAATGGCCGGTGGCCAGCGGAGAGACGGGACTGCTTTGCTGCATACGGACTCCATATCAATTTTGGGAAGACTGATCTGGCAACGCCTGAAGCTTCACTCTCGCCCTAACGGGCCGGCAACTCCAATTTAATGATTGGATCGGCCCGATAGGTAACGGCAATTCCCACCGCGCCGGGAGCGCGTAGAAGAGGATGGGCTTGATCGTAGCGAGGCGCGGGCCGAGTGTCCAGCACGGGCAGCAGGCGGCGTTGCAGCCCCGCCTCCCGGCGCCGTTCAGGGGATTGTTCGACCGGCGCGATTACACTAGTCCGCCCAGTGCGCGGCCGTTTCGGCTTGCGCCGACCCGTGGAGTGTTTTGATGGTGGACGCCAGCCTGCAACCCCGTTTGGAATTCGTCACCTGCGCCAGCCCGGCCGGTCTGCACCGGATGGCGTACTGGGAATGGGGCGATCCCGCCAATGACCAGGTACTGGTCTGCGTCCACGGCCTGACCCGCAGCGGCCGCGACTTCGACGCGCTGGCGCGCCGCTTGGCCGGGCGCTACCGGGTGGTCTGCCCCGACGTGGTAGGCCGCGGCCGATCGGACTGGCTGGCCAACCCCGCGTTCTATACCGTGCCGCAATACGTGTCCGACATGGTCACGTTGATCGCGCGCCTGCGGCCGGCCCGGCTGGCCTGGGTGGGCACGTCGATGGGCGGGTTGATCGGCCTGGCGCTGTCGGGCGCCGCCGCGTTCGCCGGGGCCCTCCAGGCCATGCGTCCGCACGCGGGCATGCTGCCGGCGGGGCAGGGCATCCGCCTGGACAAGCTGGTGCTGAACGACGTGGGCCCGCGGCTGGAAACCGGCGCGTTGTCGCGCATCGGCCAGTACGTGGGCGAGCCGGGCGAATTCGCCACGTTCGAAGAGGCGGTGGCCACCATGCGCGCCAATTCCCAGACTTTCGGGCCGCACACCGACGCGCAATGGGCGGAATTGGCGCAGTACCTGTATCCCGAGTACGGCGGCAAATGGGTCAAGCACTACGACCTGGCGCTGGCTCAGCCGCTGGCGGCCCAGACGCCCGAAGAGCTGGCTGCCGGCGAACAGATCCTGTGGCGTTCCTATGATGCCGTGACGTGTCCGGTGCTGATCGTGCGCGGCGCGCTCTCAGACTTGCTGACGCCCGCCACCGTAGAAGAAATGCTCAAGCGCAATCCGCGCGCCCAGGCGCTGGAAGTGCCAGGCGTGGGGCATGCGCCCACGCTGATCGCCGACAGCCAGGTGGACCCGGTCGCGGCCTTTCTGCTGGCCTGACCGTCCGCCCTGCGATTATGGGGACAGCCCGGCGCTATCCACGTGGCCGGGCCTTCTCTACAATAGCCCCATGACATCGCCCACCCTGAACATCGATCTGCATTGCCATTCCACCGTCTCGGACGGCGCGCTCGCGCCCCGCGACGTGGCGCAGCGCGCGCATGCCAATGGCGTGGATGTCTGGGCGTTGACCGACCACGACGAAGTGGGCGGCCTGGCCGAAGCCGCCAGCGCGGCCAAGGACCTGGGCATGCGTTTTGCCACCGGCGTCGAGATTTCGGTGACGTGGGCCGGCCTGACGGTGCACATCGTAGGCTTGCAGTTCGACCCCGAAAACACCGCGCTGGTCGAAGGCCTGCGCCAGACCCGCTCGGGCCGGGCCGAGCGCGCCAAGCGCATCGGCGAACGCCTGGCGACCATGGGCATGCCCGGCGCCTACGAAGGCGCGCTGCCGTTCGCCGGCAACCCCGAACTGATCAGCCGCACGCACTTTGCGCGCTACCTGGTCGAAGCCGGTTACTGCCCCGACGTGCAAACTGTTTTCACCAAGCACCTGGGCGACGACCGGCCGGGCCATGTGCCCATGCAATGGGCCACCCTGGCTGAAGCGGTGGGCTGGATCCGTGGCGCGGGCGGCGTGGCCGTCATCGCCCACCCCGGCCGCTATAAATACACCCCGCTGCAATTCGCCGCGCTGTTCGACGAATTCCTGCAACTGGGCGGCCTGGGCATCGAAGTCAACACCGGCAGCCACACCGCCGAAGAGGCCCGCCAGTACGCCGACGTCGCGCGCCGCTACGGGTTCCTGGCCTCGCGCGGGTCGGATTTCCACAGCCCCAAGGAAAGCCGGATGGACCTGGGCCGTTTGCCGCCGCTGCCGTCCGACTTGAAGCCGGTCTGGCACGACTGGTTCTGACGCGGGCGGCCATCGCCGCCCATCCTGCAAGCCATCGATTGTGAGCGCGCCCCCGCGGCGCATCCGCCATGAATAAAGCCTTTGTGAAAGAGTCCGACAACGAGGACGACGACGATCTGCCGCAAACCCAGGCGTTGCCGGCAGGCACCAAGAACTACATAACTCCCGAAGGCTACGAACGCCTTCGCGGCGAACTGACGCACCTGATGAACGTGGAGCGCCCGTCTGTCGTGCAAGTGGTGTCCTGGGCGGCGTCCAACGGCGACCGCTCCGAAAACGGCGATTACCTGTACGGCAAGAAGCGCCTGCGCGAGATCGACCGCCGCATGCGCTTTTTGACCAAGCGGCTGGACATCGCCGAAGTGGTCGACCCCGCCGCGCAGCCCAACCGCGACCAGGTGTTCTTCGGCGCCACGGTGTCGTATTCGGACAAGGCCGGCGAAGACCACACGGTCACCATCGTGGGCGTGGACGAGGCCGAGCCGCTGGCCGGCAAGATCAGCTGGATTTCGCCGGTGGCGCGCGCGCTGATCAAGGCCCGCGAAGGCGACACCGTCGTGCTGCGCACCCCGGGCGGCATCGAAGAGCTGGATATCCTGGAAGTCAGCTACCCGTAGCCCCAAAAGGAAACAGGCGCCAGCTTGTGGCCGGCGCCTGTTTGGTTGGGAGGGATCTGACGTCCCTGCCTCGGTGTGTGGCGGCTTTCGCCGCCGTTCCCCTGGGGCTTGCTGCTAATTCAATTCCGTGGGTTCCCGACGCTTACTTCTTGCGCGCCGCGATCGATTTTTCGGCCATGTTGACCAGGTCTTCGCCGATCTGCTTCTTCCACTTGTCATAGACGGGCTGGGTGACCTTGGCGAAGGCGTCGTGCTCGGCCTGAGACAGCGACGTCACGGTGACGCCATGGCCGGCGATCTCTTTCAGCAGCGACGGGTCTTCGGGCGTGACGCCCTTGCGCGCGATCACGATCTGCTGCTTGCCCGCGTCAAGCGCTGCCTGGCGCACGATGTCGCGGTCCTTTTCCGACCACGAATTCCAGACTTCGCGGTTGACCACGAAGATCAGCGGATCGGCCACGTAGTTCCACAAGGTCAGGTATTTCTGGCCCACGGTGTACAGCTTGGAGCCCGTGTAGATGGACAGGGGATTTTCCTGGCCGTCCACCGCGCCACTGGCCAGCGCCGGCTGCGCGTCGGCCCAGCTCATCTGCGTGGGGTTGGCGCCCAGCGCCGTGAACGTGTCGATGTACAGCGGCGAACCCACCACGCGCAGCTTCATGCCCTTCATGTCTTCGGGCTTCTTGATGTCGCGCTTGGAGTTGCTGAGCTGGCGGTAGCCGTTTTCGCCCCAGGCCAGCGGCACCACGCCGGCTTTCTCGATCAGCTTGAACATTTCCTTGCCCACGTCGCCTTGCACCAGCGCGTCGATGGCGGCGTAGTCGGGCATCAGGAAGGGCAGCGAGAACAGGTTCAGCTGCTTGACCTGCGGCGACCAGTTGATGGTGGAGCCCACCGCCATGTCGATCACGCCCTGGCGGATCGCCGTGAATTCGCGGGTCTGGTCGCCCTGGACCAGCGAGGTGCCGGGATACACCTTGATGTTGATGCGGCCCTGGGTGCGCTCGCGCACCAGGTTGGACCAGATTTCGGCGCCTTGGCCCCACGGGAAGGTGGTGCCCACCACGATGGACAGCTTGTACTCGGGCTTGTAGTTCTGCGCGGCGGCGGGCGCTGTGCCGACCACGGCGGCGGCGCACAGCGCGGCGCCGATCAGGTTGCGGAAGTTCATGCGATGTCTCCTCTCTCTGCGAGTGTGTCTGTTGTTGTCTTGAGATCCAGCACTTCAATAACCCAGCTTCAATAACCTAATTTGTGCGGCAGCCACAGCGCCAGCTGCGGGAACACCAGCACCGCCACCAGCACCAGGAACATGGCGCCCAGCAGCCACACCACCCAGCGCACCGTGGACTCCATCGGCACGCGCGCGATGCGGCACGACACCATCAGGTTCACGGCCAGCGGCGGGGTGAACTGGCCCAGTGCCACCTTCAGCGTCAGGATCACCCCGAACCACACGGGATCCCAGCCGTAGGCGTTGGCGATCGGCATCAGCAGCGGCACGAAGATCAGGAAGATCGAGATCCCGTCCAGAAACATGCCCACCGTCATCAGCAGCAGGATCAACAGCGACAGCACGCCCCATTCGCCCAGCCCGGAATTGACGATGGCGTTGGTGATCGGGTCGATTACGCTCAACGTGGACAAGGCCCAGGCGAAGATGCCGGCCAGCGTCACCACCAGCATGATCACGGCGGACAGCTCGGCGGCTTCGCGCAGGATGGTGTACAGGTCGCGCAACTTGATGGTGCGGTGGATGAAGCTGCCGACGAACAAGCCATAGAACACGGCGACGACCGCGGCTTCGGTGGGCGTGAACCAGCCCATGCGCATGCCGCCCAGGATCAGCACGGGCGCCGCCAGGCCCCAGGACGCTTCCCGCAGGCTCGCCCAGAAGGGCGGGCGCGGCAGGTGCGATTCCAGCGCGCCCATCTTGTGTTTGCGCGACAGCCACACGGCCGGCACGATCAGCGCCAGGCCCGCCAGGATGCCGGGGATCATGCCGGCGGCGAACAGCGCGGGCACCGAGGCGCCCGGCACCAGCACCGAATAGATGATGAAGGCGACGGACGGCGGGATCAGGATGTCGGTGGCGGCGCCCGCGGCCACGATCGAGGCCGAGAACGAGGCGGGGTAGCCCGCGCGCGACATGGCCGTGATCATCACGGCGCCCACGGCGGCCGCGCAAGCCGGGCCCGAGCCCGATATGCCGCCCAGGAACATCGCGACGGCGATGGACACCAGCGGCAGCATGCCCGGGCCGCGGCCCACGATGGCGATGGCGAAGTCCACCAGTCGCTTGGCCACGCCCGACCGGTCGAAGATGGAGCCGACCAGCACGAACATGGGAATGGCCAGCAACGGGTACTTGGCCAGGCCGGCGTAGAAGTTCTGCGGCACGGTCAACAGGCCATACCAGGGCGTGTCCAGGTTGGACAGCACGATGGCGACGGTGCCGCCGATGCCCAGCGCCACGCCGACCGGCACCCCGATCAGCATCAGCACGATGAAGACGGCAAAGAGGATGGCGGCGATCATTTGGCGGGGGCCCCGGTGCTGCGCACGAGGCGGCGGAGGATGCCCAAGGTGCGCAGCGAGATCGCCGCGGCCATCACGGGCAGCCAGATCGAATACCACCAGGTCGGCACGCCGATCGCGGGAGAGGTCTCTTCGTAGATGAACTCGTCCGCCACCAGCTTCACCGACAGCACGGTCAGCAGCAGGAAGAACGCCAGCACGCAGCTGTGAGAAATCAGCGCCATGATGCGCTGGCGGCGCGGCGAGCCGTTGTCGGCCAGGATCTCGATGCGGATATGGTGGTTGCGGACAAAGGCCACGCTGCCGCCTGCCATCGTCAGCACGATCAGCAGGAACACCGAGATCTCTTCGGTCCAGGCGAACGACTGGTCGGTGAAATAGCGCACCAGCACGTTCATGAAGGTGATCAGGGCCAGCGTGGCCAGCAGGATCACGGCCAGCCATTCTTCGATGGCCAGCGGCACCTTTACGGCGGGATCTGCTTCAACGGGGATGATCGGTTCGACAGGCTCGGCGGGGGCTTCGGGGTGGGACATGGGGTGAGGCGACGGCTTCGGCGCTTGACGCGCGTTCTATGAATAAGTCGCTGCATCCTACCGTTGCCCCGCAGACGCGATAGTTCGTGTTTTCCCGTGGTGCGGGGTGGCAGCAACATGCTGCATCGCACCAGAAGACGTTGGCGCCGGAAGCGTCTGTCGCCGATAAACCGCGTCCCGGGCTCGGCTTTATTCTTATATTGCTTCGCACCAATCCGGTGCGAGGCGATTGGAATTCTTTTGTAACACTGGGGAAAACAAGGGGTTGGAACGGTTCTTGAACAAGCGCTCCGGGAAAACCCCCTAAACAGGTAAAATCACTTTTTGCACCCATCCTTATACGGCGCCCGCATCGTGTCCCTAGTTCAGCATCTGCCTGGTTCCTCCGTCCTGTCCTCCTTTCGTCGTGATCGCCTTCTTGCGCAACTGAAGGAAGCCGGCCTGCCGGTGGCCGACATCTCCGCCCGTTACGAGCACTTCGTCAGCACCGACGCCGCCCTGACGGCCGAACAGCAGCAACATCTGACCCAACTGCTGGATTACGGCACGCCCAGCACGGCTGAAACGCCGGCCAAGAGCCTGTCCCTGCTGGTCATTCCGCGCCTGGGCACCATTTCCCCGTGGGCCAGCAAGGCCACCGACATTGCCCACAACTGTGGCTTGTCGTCGGTGCATCGCATCGAACGCGGCGTGCGTTACGTGATCACCCCGGAACGCGGCCTGCTGGGCGTGAAGTCCTTCGACGACGCCATGCTGGCGCGCGCGGCCGACTGCCTGCACGACCGCATGACCGAAACCGTGGTCGACGCCAGCTTCGACGGCCAGGCGCTGTTCCAGGCGCTGGCCGGCAAGCCGATGCGCACCGTGGGCGTACTGGCCCATGGCGTCCAGGCCTTGGCGGAAGCCAACGTCTCGCTGGGCCTGGCCCTGTCGGAAGACGAAATCGAATACCTGGCCAAGTCGTTCACGGACCTGGGGCGGGACCCCACCGACGTGGAACTGATGATGTTCGCCCAGGCCAACAGCGAACATTGCCGCCACAAGATCTTCAATGCCGATTGGGTGATCGACGGCCAGGAACAGCCCAATACGCTGTTCGGCATGATCCGCGCCACGCACAAGGCGCAGCCGGAAGGCACGGTCGTCGCCTACTCGGATAACGCCGCCATCATGGAAGGCGGCCCCGCGCAGCGCTTCCAGGCGGGCGTGCCCGGGGTCACGGGCGAGGGCGCCGACGGCGCCAAGTACATCCGCCGCGACACCACCGTGCACACGCTGATGAAGGTGGAAACGCACAACCACCCGACCGCGATCGCGCCGTTCCCCGGCGCCTCGACGGGCGCGGGCGGCGAAATCCGCGACGAAGGCGCCACCGGCCGGGGCTCCAAGCCCAAGGCCGGCCTGACCGGCTTCACCGTGTCGCACCTGCGTTTCGACGACGCGCTGCAACCCTGGGAAGCCGACCACCACGGCCTGCCCGAGCGCATCGCTTCGCCCTTGTCCATCATGATCGACGGCCCCATCGGCGGCGCGGCGTTCAACAATGAATTCGGCCGGCCCAATCTGCTGGGCTACTTCCGTTCGTTCGAGCAGACCGCCGGCGGCACGCGCTGGGGCTACCACAAGCCCATCATGATCGCGGGCGGCCTGGGCAGCATCGACGCGGGCCTGACCCACAAAGACGTGATTCCCCCCGGCGCGCTGCTGATCCAGCTGGGCGGCCCGGGCTTCCGTATCGGCATGGGCGGCGGCGCCGCCTCCAGCATCAGCATGGGCAGCAACTCGGCCGAGCTGGACTTCGATTCCGTCCAACGCGGCAACCCCGAAATCGAACGCCGGGCCCAGGAAGTCATCGACCGCTGCTGGCAGCAGGCCGAAAATAACCCCATCATCGCGATCCACGACGTGGGCGCGGGCGGCTTGTCCAATGCCTTCCCGGAACTGGTCAACGACGCCGGCCGTGGCGCCATCTTCGATCTGAAGCGCGTGCCGCTGGAAGAGTCGGGCCTGTCGCCCGCCGAAATCTGGAGCAACGAATCGCAGGAACGCTATGTCCTGTCGATCCTGCCCAAGGACCTGGAACGCTTCGACGCCATCGCGCGCCGCGAGCGCTGCCCGTATGCGGTCGTGGGCGTGGCGACCGAAGAGCGCCAACTGCGCGTGGTGGACGGCGAAGGCCTGCCGGGCCTGGACACGATTCGCCCGCAAGGCGAGGCCGAGGTCCGCCCCGTGGACGTGCCGATCGACGTGATCCTGGGCAAGCCGCCGCGCATGACGCGCGACGTGCGCCGCCTGCCTGGCGTGTCCGCGCCGCTGGATCTGGCCGGCATCGACCTGACCGAAGCCGCCTACCGCGTGCTGCGCCACCCCACGGTGGCCAACAAGTCCTTCCTGATCACGATCGGCGACCGCACCGTTGGCGGCCTGTCCAGCCGCGACCAGATGGTCGGCCCCTGGCAGGTGCCGGTGGCGGATTGCGCCGTCACCCTGGCCGACTACGAAGGCTTCCGCGGCGAAGCCATGTCGATGGGCGAACGCACGCCCATCGCCATGCTGGACGCCCCGGCCTCCGGCCGCATGGCCGTGGCCGAAGCCCTGACCAACCTGGCCGCCGCCGACGTGGCGCGCCTGGAAGACATCAAGCTGTCTGCCAACTGGATGGCTGCCTGCGGCGTGGACGGCCAGGACGCCGCCCTGTACGACACCGTGTCCGCCGTCAGCGAGCTGTGCCAGGCCACCGGCCTGTCCATCCCGGTGGGCAAGGATTCCCTGTCCATGAAGACGTCCTGGCAACAGGACGGCGAACAGCGCCAGGTCGTGGCGCCGGTGTCGCTCGTCGTCACGGCGTTCGCGCCGGTTGCCGACGTGCGCGCCAGCCTGACCCCGCAGCTGCGCACCGACGCGGGCGACAGCGTGCTGATCCTGATCGACCTGGGCCGTGGCCGCCACCGCATGGGCGGTTCGATCCTGACGCAGACCTACAACCAGGTCGGCGAAACCGTGCCGGACATCGATTCGCCGCAAGACCTGCGCGCCTTCTTCATCACGATCCGCACCCTGGCCGAAGCCGGCACCATCCTGGCCTACCACGACCGTTCCGACGGCGGCCTGTTCGCCACCCTGACCGAAATGGCCTTCGCCGGCCGCACCGGCGTCTCGGTGAACCTGGACATGCTGACCTTCGATCCGCAGTCGGCGGATTGGGGCGACTACAAGATCCGCCCGGATCAAGTGAAGGTGCAGCGCGAAGAGCTGACGCTCAAGGCCCTGTTCTCGGAAGAGGCCGGCGCCGTGATCCAGGTGCCGGCATCGCAGCGCGACGCCGTCATGCAAGTGCTGCGCGGCGCGGGCCTGTCGGCCCACTCGCACGTCATCGGCGGCCTGAACGGCGCCGACGAAGTGGAGTTCTACCGCGACGGCAAGAAGGTCTGGGGCCAGCCGCGCGCTGAACTGGGCCGTGCCTGGAGCGAAGTGTCCTACCGCATCATGGCGCGACGCGACAACCCCGCCTGCGCCCAAGCCGAACTGGACGTCTGGAACGACACGACCGACCCGGGCATGAGCCCGAACGTGGCCTTCGATCCTCAGGAAAACGTGGCCGCCCCGTTCATCAACACCGGCAAGCGACCCCGCGTGGCGATCCTGCGCGAGCAGGGCTGCAACAGCCAGGTCGAAATGGCCTGGGCGTTCGACACCTCGGGCTTCGAGGCCATCGACGTCCACATGACCGACCTGCTGGCCGGCCGCGTGGACCTGGCGCAGATGCAGGGCCTGGTGGCCGTGGGCGGTTTCAGCTACGGCGACGTGCTGGGCGCCGGCGAAGGCTGGGCGCGCACCATCCGCTTCAACAGCCAACTGTCGGACCAGTTCGCCGCCTACTTCGCGCGTCCGGACACGTTCGCGCTGGGCGTGTGCAACGGCTGCCAGATGATGGCCGCGCTGGCTCCGATGATTCCGGGCGCCGAGCACTGGCCGCGCTTCACGCGCAACCAGTCGGAAAAGTATGAGGCGCGCCTGTCGATGGTGGAATTGGCCAAGTCGCCGTCCATCTTCTTCGCCGGCATGGAAGGCGCCCGCATCCCGGTCGCCGTGGCCCATGGCGAAGGCTTTGCCGACTTCTCGCAGCAAGGCGACGCCGGCCGTGTGCTGACCGCCGCGCGCTACATCGACAATCGCGGTCAAGCCACCGAGGCCTATCCGTTCAACCCGAACGGCAGCCCGGGCGGCCTGACCTCGGTCACCACCGCGGACGGCCGTTTCACCGTGATGATGCCGCACCCGGAACGCGTGACGCGCAATGTCATGATGTCGTGGGCGCCCGAGAAATGGGGCAATGCGGACAAGGGCGGCGCTTACAGCCCGTGGATGCGCATCTTCCGCAACGCGCGTGTCTGGCTGAAGTAAGGCCGGGCGCAAACCTCCTTGGCCCTGACCGGGCCAGGGCAAAAAAACGGGCTTCCGCCCGTTTTTTTTGCGGCTGCGAATCAGTACTGCGCGTTGCGCGGGGTCGCCGCTTCGCGTATGAACTGCACGGCCAGTTCTTCGGCCGCCGGCGTCAGCGGCTGTCCGGCGCGCTGAAGCAGGCTGATCACATAGGCGGGCAGGGGCTCTTCGACAGGCACGATTTCCAGCTGCTCGCGCAGCAATCCCGTGGTGACGAGGGCCGTGGGCAGCAGCGCCATGCGGTCGCTGTTGGCGACCAGCGCGGCGGCGTCGATCAGCCCGTCCGTGTGCATATCCACACGGGGCAGCCCCAGCCGGGCCTGGTCGAATACCTGATACACGGACGCGCCCGGCTGGCCGGGCGGGCCGGCCACCGCGAACACCACGTCCAGCAATGCCTTCAGGGACCGCGCGTGCCGCATGGGATGGTCGCGGCGCGCCACGACGACCATCGGACTGTTCATCAGCGTGCGCGCCTTCACGTGCGCGTCCGGCATGTCGTGGCCCAACGGGCAGATGGCGAAGTCCAGCAACCCGTCCAGCAGCAGCGGCGTCAGCGTGTGACACAAGCCGGTGCGGCTGCTGAGCTCCACTTCGGGATAAATCAGACGGAATCGGTGGATGGCCGACGGCGCCAGCAGCATCGAGGCGACGGCCGAAATGCCGTATTGCACCTTGCCGCTGCGGTCGCCGCGCATCTGCGCCATGGTGTCGCGGGCGCGCTTGGTCTCGTGGACCAGGTGCTGCGCATGCGGCAGGAAACGCTTGCCGTAGTCGTTGGGCCGCATGCCCTTGGCGTGGCGCTCGAACAGCGGCAAACCCAGCGTGCGTTCCAGCCGGCGCAGGGATTTGGTCATGGCGGGCTGGGTCTGTCCCGTGGCGCGGGCCGCCGCATGCACGCTGCCGTGCTGCGTGACGGCAAGGAAATCAAACACCTGCTGCAACTTCATTCTGATGTCTCCCCGTTATGGTTTTGCCGCGTCGGTCCTGGGTTTGGCCGACGGCTGGCCTCTCATGTGCTCAATGACCGTAGTTCATTAACCAGGGACCGGCAACCCTGCGGCGGGGAGGCGCTTGACCGATGTCAAAGGCGTGTAACCCAATGAGATATTTAACTTTTCATTGCATTGGGCCGTTAATGGGCTAAGCGTTATGCAACCCGGAGTGGCCTTTCATGTTCAAGAATTTAAGTATCCGCGCAATCCTGACGTCCGCCCTGGGCGTCTTCTTTGCGCTTTTCCTGGTGACCGGCATCGCCGTTCATCAGCAACTGACGTCCAACCGCACTTCCATTGAATTGCTGCTGGACACCAACCTGGTGCGCGCCAACGCGGTGGACAGCGCAGGCGCCGAATTGCTGCGCGCGCGCCTCGTCCTGCTGGCGGCGCAGAGCGCGTTGCTGGAAGGCAAGAACATCGACAGCCTGGCCAGCATGCAGCGGCTGGACGGCTACACCAAGAAGGCGTCGGACCTGATCGACATCGCCCGCAAGCAGCCCGAGACGTCCGCCGAAGGCAAACCCTTGTTCGATGCCGCGCTGGCCGCCTACGACGTCTACCAGCGCGACGCCATCGCGCCGATGGTGGCGGCCATCCGTGCCGGCAAGCCGCAGGACGCCAGCCGGCTGAACCTTGAAAAGGTCACGCCGCTGGGCATCGCGTTCACGCAAGCCATCCAGAAGTATGTGGACTATGCCGACGACGTGGGCCAGCGCGTGGCGCGCGACACGTCCACGCGCATCAACGGCGCGATCGTGCTGCTGGCCTGTCTGCTGGCGGTGGTGGCCGTGCTGGTAGTCAGCCTGTACGTGATCTTCGCGCGCTCGGTTTTCCGCCCCTTGCACGACGCCGGACGCTTGTTCGACCGCATCGCCGGGGGTGACCTCAGTAACCGCATCGAGCAGCGCGGCGACAACGAGATCGGCGTGCTGTATGCCGCCGTCAAGCGCATGCAGGACAGCCTGGCCCGCACGGTTTCCGCCGTGCGGCTGGGCGTGGAAGAGATCCACACCGGTTCGCGCGAGATCGCGGCCGGCAACATCGACCTGTCATCCCGCACCGAGCAGCAGGCGGCGTCGCTGGAGGAAACCGCGGCCAGCATGGACGAACTGTCGTCCACCGTGAAGAACAACGCCGACAGTTCGCGCAACGCGTCGCAACTGGCGACGGCGGCTTCTGAAGTGGCCTCGCGCGGCGGCAGGGCCGTGGGTGACGTGGTGGGCACGATGCGTGGCATTGCCGACAGTTCCAAGCGCATCGCCGACATTGTCGGCGTGATCGACGGCATCGCCTTCCAGACCAACATCCTGGCGCTGAACGCGGCGGTGGAAGCGGCGCGCGCGGGCGAGCAGGGCAAGGGCTTCGCGGTGGTGGCCAGCGAAGTGCGCGCGCTGGCGCAACGCAGCGGCCAGGCCGCCAAGGAAATCAAGGGATTGATCGACGAGTCCGTGCAGAAGGTGTCGATCGGGTCGGATCAGGTGGAAGCCGCCGGCGCCACCATGCAAGAGATCGTGGTGTCGGTGCGCCGCGTGACCGACATCATCAACGAGATCTCCAGCGCGTCCGAAGAGCAGTCGCAAGGCATCCAGCAGGTGAATCAGGCGGTATCTCAGATGGATAGCGTGACGCAGCAGAACGCGGCGCTGGTTGAAGAAGCGGCGGCGTCCGCCGCATCGCTGGAGACCCAGGCGCAACGCCTGCGCGAAGCCGTGGCGGTGTTCAAGCTGCACGCCGGCGGCCGGGTGATCGACGCGGAGGCGTCCGCGTTGGGACGCGGCGCGGAACCTGCGCTGATCGGGGCCTGACGACGGCCCGGATGGAAGCGGCCTCGGCCGTCTTGATGCCATGAAAAATGCCCCGCGAGGGGCATTTTTCATGGGGGCGGCGCCAGGAGGATTACTGGTCCAGCTGGATATTGGCGTCGGCCGCGACGTGCTTCCATTTTTTCACGTCGCTGGCGATCACTTGCTGGAACGCATCCGACGAGCCGGCCACGACCGTGCCGCCCAGGCTGGCCATCTTGGCCTTCACTTCCGGCGTGTTCAACGCCTTGACCGAGGCGTCGTGCAGCTTTTTCTTCACGTCTTCCGGCAGGCCCTTGGGCGCCAGCAGGCCGTTCCAGGCGTTGGCTTCATAGCGCGGCAGGCCGGCTTCCTTGAAGGTCGGGGTGTCGGGCAGCTCGGGCGAACGCGCATCGGCGGCGATGGCGATCGGGCGGATCTGGCCGCCCTTGATGTAGGGCAGGGACGCCGGCACCGGTTCCCAGATCATCGACACCTGGCCGCTGATCACGTCGGTGAACGCCGGGCCCGCGCCGCGGTAGGCGATGTGCATGAGCTTGGCGCCCGTCATCGACTTCATCAGTTCCATGGCCAGGTTGCCCAGGCCGCCCGCGCCCGACGAGGCGTAGGTGTAGCGGTCCGGATTCGCCTTGGACGTCGCGATCAGCGCGTTCAGGTCGGCTGCCGGGAAGTCCTTCGTGACGCTCAGCACGCCCGGCACGGTCACCAGTTGCGTGATCGCGGTGAAATCCTGCACGGCGTCATAGGTCAGCGACTTGTACACGGCCGGGTTGGTGCCGTGGGTGCTGGACGAGGCCAGCAGCAGGATGTAGCCGTCGGGGGCGGAGTCGGCCACGAAGCGGGTGCCGATCGAGCCGCCGGCGCCGGCCTTGTTCTCGACGACCACGGTGGCGCCCAGTTCGGTGCCCAGTTGCGCGGCGAAGACGCGGCCGATGATGTCGGCCGTGCCGCCGGGGGCGAACGGCACGATCAGGCGCACGGGCTTGGCGGGGTAGTCGGAGGCCTGCTGCGCCGACGCGGCGCCGGCGGCCAGCGTGGCGCCGGTCAGCAGCGCCAGGGCGATGGTGGATTTCTTGAAGTTCATCTGTGTCTCCAGGCGAAGGTTAGTCGAGGCTGCGATCGAGCCAATCGACGATCAATCCGGCTATCTGGTCGCTATTGCGGTCCAGCATGCAGAAATGGGAATTGCCGGCGATGCCGGCGGCGGGCAGGTCCAGCACCTGGGTGCGGACGCCGGCCGCGCGCATCGCCCGCCAATAGGCGTCCGTCTGGGCGCGGTAGCGCAGCCAGGTGTCGTCCCCTTGAAAGTGGTCGCCCCACACCAATAGATGCGGGGGCAGCTGCCACGGCACGGCGGCCGGCGTGCCGGTGGGTTCCAGCGCGACGACGGCGCGCACGGTGGCGGCGTATTCCTGGGCCAGCAGCGTGGCGAATCCGCCGCCCTGGCTATGGCCGAAGACGATGCAGGGGCCGGCCAGTTCCAGCAATTTCCGGTAGGCGTCCAGCGCCATGTCCCCATGCGTGAGCCAGCGCGGCACGAACTGCTTGGCGAAGGTGTCAAAGGATTCGGTGGGGAACTGCTGCGCCGGATAGGCCTGGCGCGGTTCGCCGGCAGGCGCATAGCCCGAGGCCGGGCCGATGCGAAACAGGCGCCAGGCTTCTTCCTTGGACCGGAAGATGGGTGCGCTGTCATAGACCTGCGGATACATCGCCCACGAGGCGCGGCCGCGTTCGGGCGCGTCGGACACGAACACGTCGTAGCCGGCTTGCAGCAGGCGCCACAGCCAGCCCTGGCGGCCATCGGGCGTGCTTTCCCACTGCGCGCCCGTCATGCCGCCGCCATGCCACAACAGCACGGGGTGGGGATGCAGCGGTTGCGCCAGCCGGTATTCCTGCACGTACAACTGCCCGACGCTGTAGCCGCCGTTCATGTCGATCAACCGCGGCGTCGCGTTGTCCACCACCTTCTTCTGCAGCATCGGCACGCCGCCGGCCACGGCCTCGGCGCCGCCAAGGAAATGGCTGCGGATGGATTTGAGCAGGACAGGGGTGTCGGACATCGGCGTTTCCAGGGAGTGGACGCCGGGATGTTAGTTGCCAGATGTATCTGAGTTGTGCAAAATGAGCAGGCTCTGTGCCGATTCAGCACAGGTGGTGCCCCCACGCTGCACGCACTTCGTGCGCTTGCTGCCCCCCAAGGGGGCGTCTTTCCCCTTGGGGCGGCCCGGCGGGGAAAGGGGCCCCCACGCTGCACGCACTTCGTGCGCTTGCTGCCCCCCAAGGGGGCGTCTTTCCCCTTGGGGCGGCCCGGCGGGGAAAGGGGCCCCCACGCTGCACGCACTTCGTGCGCTTGCTGCCCCCCCAAGGGGGCGTCTTTCCCCTTGGGGCGGCCCGGCGGGGAAAGGTCCCACTAACGCCGCACGGAGAGTCATATGGACACTAAATGGCTGGAAGACCTTGTCGCGCTGTCGAAGTCGCGCAACATGTTCCAGGCGGCCGAGGCGCGCAGCGTCACGCATCCGGCGTTCGGGCGCCGCATCAAGGCGCTTGAGGAATGGGCCGGCGTGCCGCTGGTCGAACGCGGCCATCACGCGACCACGCTGAACCCGGCCGGGCGCAGCATGCTGGCCGCCGCCATCGACGTGCTGGACATCCTGCGCGACACCCGCCAGGCGCTGCAGAAGCCCGAGCAGGAACGCAACCGCAAGATCACCATCGCATCCGGCAAGACCCTGGCGCATTCCGTGCTGCCGGGCGTGATGGCCAGCGTGCAACAGGGCATGCCGGCATTCCAATTGAAGGTCATCACCACCACGCTGAACTACGGCGTGGACATGCTGGCGGACGGCGAGGTGGATTTCCTGCTGTGCCATGCGCACGAGCCGCTCTACGCCAGGATCGACAACCCCGGCTACCGTTGCCGGCGCGTCGGCGCCGACAAACTGGTGGCCGTCAGCGCGCCGGTGGCGCCAGGCGGGCGCCATCCGCGCCATGCCGTGCCCAAGCTGGCCTCCGACCCCGCGGTGCCGTTCCTGGCGTATGCCGACAGCATGTCGCTGGGCCGCATCCTGCACGACCGCCTGCGCGGGCTTTGCGTGGTGCCGCTGCTGCACACCATGTATGAATCGGATTTGGCCGACGCCTTGCACGCGATGGCGCGCCAGGGCTTCGGCCTGGCCTGGCTGCCGCACACGCTGATCGAGGCGGACTTGCGGTCAGGCGCGCTGGTGCGCGCCGACAGCGCCCGCAACGACATCCATATGGAGATCCGGCTGTACCAGTCGGTCGACAACGCCAAGCCGCTGGCCCGCCAGGTGTGGAGCCGAATTGAAGCCTACGCGGCCAGATAGCGACACCGTTTTCGCGCGTCGGCAGATCAAACGGGGACAAAAGGTGCCGGCGCGCCCGCACAGGCATAAAATAGCGGATCACCCCATCCCCGCCCGACCACGCACATACAGGATCCCGCGCCATGAACGCACGTATCCCCGAAGACGCACTGCCGCCCACCCTGGACCCGAAGGCTCTCCAGGAATTTGTCGACGACAAATGGGACAACGAGATCATCCCCGCGCTGACCGATTACATCGCCGTGCCCGCCAAGAGCCCGGCGTTCGACGCCGACTGGGAAAAGAACGCGTTCATTGAACGCGTGGTCCGCGATGCGGCGCAATGGGTCGAAGCGCAGAAGGTATCGGGCCTGGTGCTTGAAGTGGTGCGCCTGCCGGGCCGCACCCCAATCATCTTCTTCGACGCGCCTGCCACCCGCAGCGACAACGGCGACACCGTGCTGCTGTACGGTCACCTGGACAAGCAGCCGGAATTCTCGGGCTGGCGCGCGGGCCTGGGCCCGTGGACGCCCAAGTACGAAGACGGCAAGCTGTATGGCCGTGGCGGCGCGGACGACGGCTACGCCGTGTACGCCTCGCTGACCGCCATCATGGCGCTGGACAAGCAGGGCATTCCGCGTCCGCGCTGCGTGGGCATCGTCGAGACCTGTGAAGAGTCCGGCAGCTACGACCTGCTGCCCTACGTGGACGCGCTGCGCGACCGCCTGGGCAACGTGGCGCTGGTGGTGTGCCTGGATTCGGGCGCCGGCAGCTATGACCAGCTGTGGATGACGACGTCGCTGCGCGGCATGGTGTCCGGTACGCTGGAAGTCCAGGTGCTGGACGAAGGCGTGCACTCGGGCGACTCCAGCGGCGTCGTGCCGTCGTCGTTCCGCATCCTGCGCCATCTGCTGGACCGCCTGGAAGACAGCGGCACCGGCCGCCTGCTGCCGCAAAGCCTGCATTGCGAGATCCCCGCCGAACGCATCGAACAGGTGTCCGCCACCGCGCGCATCCTGGGCGACGAAGTCTGGCGCCGTTTCCCCTGGAGCTGCGGCGCCGAAGGCGGCTTCGTGCTGCCGATGACGACCGAACCCGAACAGGCCCTGCTGAACCGCACCTGGCGCCCGACCCTGTCGGTGACCGGCGCCGAAGGCCTGCCGCCGCTGTCCAGCGCCGGCAACGTGCTGCGTCCGCGCACCGCGTTCAAGCTGTCGCTGCGATTGCCGCCGCTGGTGGACGCCGTGGCCGCGTCGCAGGAAATCAAGGAATTGCTGGAAGCCGACGCGCCTTACAACGCCAAGGTCATCTTCAAGGCCAACGAGGGCGCCGCCACCGGCTGGAACGCGCCGGCATCCGTGCCGTGGCTGACCCAGGCGCTGGACGCCGCGTCGCAGCAGTACTACGGCCAGCCTTGCGGCTACATCGGCCAGGGCGGCACGATCCCGCTGATGAGCATCCTGCAGAAGGGCTTCCCCAAGGCCCAGTTCATGGTCTGCGGCGTGTTGGGCCCCAAGTCCAACGCCCACGGCCCCAATGAATTCCTGCACGTGCCTTACGGCAAGAAGCTGACCGCGGCGGTGGCCCAGACGATGGCGGCGATGCCGGCATGATTTCCACTTCCGACGCCTACGCCAACGTGGTGGCCGAAACCCGCGATTGGCTGACGAAGGCCGTGATCGGCCTGAACCTCTGTCCGTTCGCGAAAGCGGTTCAGGTCAAAGACCAGATCCGCTTCGCCGTCAGCGACGCCACCGACGCCGAGGGCGTGCTGACCGACCTGCAGGACGAGCTGGCGCTGCTGGCCGAGACCGATCCTGAAAAGATCGACACGACCTTGCTGATCATTCCCGACGCGCTGGACGACTTCCTGGATTTCAACGATTTCGAAGAGTTGTCCGATCGCCTGCTCAAGCGCATGCGCCTGGTGGGCGAACTGCAGGTGGCGACGTTCCATCCACTGTTCCAGTTCGCCGATACGCAGCCGGACGATATCGAGAACTTCACGAACCGGTCGCCGTACCCCATCCTGCACCTGCTGCGCGAAGACAGCATCGACCGCGCGGTGGAGTCCTTCCCGGACGCCTCCGAGATCTACGAAAAGAACATCGGCACGATGAACAAGCTGGGTCTGGACGGCTGGAAGAAGCTGATGGCCAAGGCCTGAGGCCAGGGCAGGGGGCCGCCGCCAATGCGGTGGTGGCCGCCCTGAGCTAAATATTTTCTAGTTATATAAAAGCGCCTGTTTATTCAGGCTGCCTGCGCTGCTGAACGCCAGCTGATACGGTCTTCCAAGCAGAGCAGAAGGCGGTTCCCGCACCTGCTGGTCATACCAGCGGTTAGAAGGAGAAAGATTTCACGAAACTTACGGCAAGGGTTTTCCCGCTACGTCCCGGCATAAATTTGCCGATAGCATCGCCCCCAAAATCACAAGCGCGACCATTTGTTACCCACTGGATCGCGCCAGGGGCTCCACCAAACCGCCCCGGGACCAGCACAAACTTTATCCAAAGTTGGGAGACTTGCATGCAACGCCGTTCGTTTTTGAAGAAAGCCACCTTGGGGGCCGCAGCAGGCGGCGCCACCCTGGCAGTGCCCGCCATCGCCCAGGAAGCCCCCACGCTGAACTGGCGCCTGGCCTCCAGCTTCCCGCGTAGCGCCGACGCCATCTTTTCGGGCGGCGAAAGCGTCGCCAAGTACGTGTCCGAGGCCACCGGCGGCAAGTTTTCCATCCGTGTGTTCCCGGCCGGCGAAATCGTCCCGGCCCTGCAAGTGCTGGACGGCGTGCAGAACGGCACGATCGAATGCGGCCACAGCGCGTCGTACTACTACTACGGCAAAGACCCGGTCCTGAGCTTCGACGCCGCCGTTCCGTTCGGTCTGAACACGCGCCAGATGAATTCGTGGATGCGCCACGGCGACGGCCTGTCGCTGCTGCGCGAGGTCTTCAAGACCTACAACATCGTCAACTTCCCCTGCGGCTATACCGGTACGCAGATGGGCGGCTGGTTCCGCAAGGAAATCAAGACGGTCGACGACCTGAAGGGCCTGAAGTTCCGCGTCAGCGCCTTTGCGGGCGCCGTGCTGTCGCGCCTGGGCGTCGTGCCGCAGCAGATCGCCGGCGGCGACATCTACCCGGCGCTGGAAAAGGGCACCATCGACGCGGCCGAATGGATCGGCCCCTACGACGATGAGAAGCTGGGCTTCAACAAGGTCGCCCCGCACTACTACTACCCCGGCTGGTGGGAAGGCACGCTGCAAGTGTCGCTCTACGTCAACCAGGACGCCTACAACAAGCTGCCCAAGCACTACCAGGCCATCCTGGCGCAGGCATCCGCTGCCGCGACCAACGACATGATCGCCAAGTACGACGCCGAGAACCCCGCCGCGCTGCGCCGCCTGATCGCCCAGGGCGCCAAGCTGCAATCGTTCCCCAAGCCCGTCATGGACGCGTGCTTCGCGGAATCGGTCAAGCTGTACGACGAAATGAGCGCCAAGAGCCCGGTGTTCAAGAAAGTCTACGAAAGCATGAAGAATTTCCGCGACAACGAACTGCCCTGGTTCCGCGTCGCCGAAGGCAGCTATGACAGCTACATGGGCACGATCAACCGCAAGTAAGCGGCGGACCTGATCGTGCCGGCGCGCGCGGATGTGCCGCATCCGCGCGCGCTTGCTGGTTTTCTCCTCTCCCGAGTTGCTCATTGACTGCGCGCCTTGCCCTTGCGCGGGTCCGGATATCCGACATGAATGCCCTATTAGCCCTATCCCGGTTGATCGATGCGATCAACACGGTGGTCGGCCGGTGCGTGACGTGGTTGACGCTGGTCGTCGTCCTGGTCAGCGCCGGCAATGCCGTCGTCCGCAAGACCTTCCAGATCAGTTCCAACGCGTGGCTTGAATTGCAGTGGTACCTGTTCGGCGCCATCTTCCTGCTGGCCGCCGGGTACACGCTGCTGAAGAACGAGCACGTGCGCGTGGATGTGTTGTCGTCGCGCCTGCCGCGCCGCAAGCAGATCTACATCGACATTTTCGGCGTCATCTTCTTCCTGATGCCCGCCTGCCTCTTGATCACATATCTGTCGTGGCCGATGTTCGTCGATTCGTTCGTGAGCAACGAGCAGTCGTCCAACACCGGCGGCCTGGTGCGCTGGCCTGTGAAATTGCTGATCCCGGTCGGCTTCGCCTTGCTGGTGCTGGCGGGGTTGTCCCACCTGATCAAGTGCGTTGGATTCCTGATGGGCAAGTGCCCCGATCCGGGCGCCCGCGCAACCGATATTTCGGCCGAGGAAGCACTGGCCCAGGAAATCGCGGAAGAAGCGCGGCTGCGCGAAGAGCGCGCCCTGGCGGCGCAAGGCGGGCAGGCGCCAGGCGGCGCCCGCGACCAGAACGGACAGGACGGACGCTGACCATGGAATTTCTGACTGCAAACATGGCCCCCATCATGTTCGCCACGCTGGTGGTGTTCCTGCTGATGGGCTTTCCCGTGGCGTTCGCGCTGGCGGCCAACGGCATCCTTTTCGCGCTGATCGGCATCGAGCTGGGGCTGTTGAACGCCGCCTTGTTCCAGGCCTTGCCGCAACGCATATTCGGCATCATCTCCAACGACACCTTGCTGGCGGTGCCATTTTTCACCTTGATGGGGCTGGTGCTTGAACGATCAGGCATGGCCGAAGACTTGCTGGAGACCATCGGCCAACTGTTCGGCACCGTGCGCGGCGGCCTGGCGATCGCCGTGGTGTTCGTGGGTGCGATGCTGGCCGCCACCACGGGCGTCGTGTCGGCGTCGGTGATCTCGATGGGCTTGATCTCGCTGCCCATCATGCTGCGCTACGGCTATGACCGCAGGCTGGCCAGCGGCATCATCGCCGCGTCAGGCACCTTGTCGCAGATCATCCCGCCGTCGCTGGTGCTGATCATCCTGGCCGACCAGCTGGGCCGCTCCATCGGCGACATGTACCGCGGCGCGATCCTGCCTGGCTTCCTGCTGGCGGGCACGTATGTCGTGTTCGTCATCATCAAGTCGTACCTGAAACCGGAGTCGGCGCCCGCGTTGCCCGAAGAAGCGCGCTCGTTCCAGGAAAGCAACGGCACGCGCGGCGGCCGTTCGCTGCTGGTGCTGATGGTGATTTCGGCGCTGTCGGCGTACTTCGTCGGCCAGTACATCGAAGCCGACACGGCGCCGGTGGACGAGCAGATCGTGCTGTCGCTGCTGATCTGGGGCCTGACCGCCTTCATCATCGCGGGCGTCAACAAGGTCTTCAAGATCGGCATGCTCTCGGCCCTGGCCGAGCGCGTCACATTCGTGATGATCCCGCCGCTGTTCCTGATCTTCCTGGTGCTGGGCACGATCTTCATCGGCGTCGCCACGCCGACCGAAGGCGGCGCAATGGGGGCCGTGGGCGCCATCGTCATGGCCATGATCCGCGGCCGCCTGACGCTGAACCTGATGAAGCAGGCCATGGACACCACCACCAAGCTGTCCACCTTCGTGGTGTTCATCCTGGTGGGCTCCACGGTGTTCGGCCTGACCTTCCGCGGCGTCAACGGCGATTTGTGGGTGGAACACCTGCTGGTCAGCCTGCCCGGCGGCGAAATGGGCTTCCTGATCGCGGTCAGCATCCTGACGTTCGTGCTGGCGTTCTTCCTGGACTTCTTCGAATTGGCCTTCATCATCGTGCCGCTGCTGGGCCCGGTGGCCGACAAGCTGGGCATCGACCTGATCTGGTTCGGCGTCCTGCTGGCGGTGAACATGCAGACCTCGTTCATGCATCCGCCATTCGGCTTCGCGTTGTTCTACCTGCGATCGGTGGCGCCCAAGGATCGGTATAAGGACAAGGTGACCGGCAAGATGATCGAACCCGTGACCACGGGCCAGATCTACCGAGGCTCGATCCCCTTCATCGTGATCCAGCTGGCGATGGTGGCCGCCGTGATGGCGTTCCCGGGCCTGGTCATGCACTACAAGAGCGATGCCGCGGAGGTCGACGCCAGCAAGGTGAAGATCGAGGTGGACACGTCTTACGGCACCAGCACCTACGGCAGCGACGACCCTGCGGCCGGGTTCAAGTAGCGGGTGCCCGCTGCGCTGCAAGTCAAAGGAATGCCGGCGATGCCGGCATTTTTTTCGCGGGAAATCCCTAAATGGCGGGCAAATCAAATTGCATACAACATACCGTTTCCTAGCCGGAGACCCGTATGCGAATGAATCGCCGCCATGCCCTGGGCGCGCTTGCCGCGCTGCCCCTGATGTCCCGCCCCGTCTGGGCCCAAAGTGCGTTCCCGACGCGCCCGGTGCGGTTGCTGGTGGGCTTTGCGCCCGGCGGCCTGACGGACATCGCCGCCCGTGCGCTGGCCGAACGCATGGGCAAGACGCTTAAGCAGACCGTGGTCGTCGAGAACCGCCCGGGCGGCCAGGCCATCATCGCCACGGTGGCGGTCGCGCGGGCCGAGCCGGACGGCTATACGCTGGGGTTCGCCGGCACCAACGGCATGATCCTGAATCCCTTGCTGTACAACAATCTGCCGTACCAGCAATCGGACTTCAAGCAACTCGGGTCGATGGGCAAGTCGCCCATGCTGCTGATCGTGCACCCCGCGCTGGGCGTGAAGAACGTGCAGGAATTCATTGCGCTGGCCAAGAAGAAGCCGGGCGACATCACCTGCGCCCACGCCGGGCGGGGCATCATCAATCACCTGGCGCTGCTGCATTTCCAGTCCAAGACTGGCACCCAGTTCCAGGACGTGCCCTACAAGGGCAGCGGCCCCGCGCTGCTGGACCTGATGGCGGGCACCGTGCAAAGCACGTTCGATTTCCCGACGTCGGCGTTGGCCAACATCAAGTCCGGCAAGTTGCAGGTGCTGGCCGTGACGGCCGACAAGCGCCTGTCCAGCCTGCCCGACGTGCCCACCATGAAGGAGGCCGGCGTGGACGGCTTCGAACTCTACACGCGCATGATGATCTCCGGCCCCGCCGCGATGCCGGCGAACGTCGTGAAAACGCTGGAGAACGCGGTGCGCGAAGGCACGCGCGACCCCGGCCTGATCCAGCAGTTCGCCGAGCAGGGCGTGGCGGTGGAGTTCACGTCTTCCGCCGATCTGGACAAAGTGATCGCCGACGAATCCGCCATGTGGGCCCAGGTCATCAAGGCCAACGGCGTGCCCAAGACTGACCTGAAAGCCTGAGGAAGCGACGTGACCGAACAAGCCCGCATTACCGTTACACCCGAATTCGCCCTGATCGACGTCGCCCGCGACATCCGCATCGACGGCTTTCCGGCCTATGCCTTCATGACCGTCACGGCCACCATGCAGATGTGCGGCGCCCCGTGGCGTTCCCAAGCCGTCTTCGTGGCAGGCCACGACGGCAGCCTGGACCTGGGCCGCGACAGCCCCGTGTCGGGCAGCTATGCCGAACCCTCGGCCATGGGCCTCGTGTGGTCGATGGTGTGCGAAGACATGAGCCGAGTGGTGTTTCCGCCCGACCGTACGGAACCGCTGGTCATCCAGATCGAGGCGACCGACGGCGTGCGACACGCCTCGGCGCGGCTGGTGCAGGAATTCGTGGAAGAGGGCGTGACCCATCGCGCAGTGCGCGAGCAGGTCGGCGGCATGACGGTGTCGGGCGAACTCTATACGCCTGCTGGCCCCGGACCGCATCCGCTGGTCATCTATATGAACGGCTCGTCGGGCGGCGTCAACGCGCCGCGCGCCGCGCTCTTCGCCGCCCGGGGATTCCAATGCCTGGCCTTGGCCATCTTCAATTACGAAGGGCGGCCCAAATACCTGAACGACATGCCGCTGGAGTACTTCCAGAACGTGCTGCAGTGGGCGCGCGCGGAACTGGCGCCGCGCGACGGTTTTGTGGCGCTGTCCGGCATCAGCCGGGGCGGCGAGACCTCGCTGCTGGTGGCTTCGCACTATCCCGAGCTGGTCAGCGCGGTCGTCGCCTATGTGCCGTCGCCCGTCACGCATGGCGTGGTCAGCGCCGGCGCGCCCGGCACCGGCCGCAATGCGCAGGTCTGGACTCAGGGCGGCCAACCGCTGCCGCACCTGTGGCAGGACAACGCCAGCGCCGACTGGGAAGCGGCCTACGCGTCCGAACCGCCTTACCGCCAGACCCATGCGTTCTTAAGCGCGACCCGCGACAGCGTCGCGTTCGAGCGCGCCCGCATCCCGGTGGAAAATTATCCCGGCCCGGTCATGCTGGTCAGCGCGTCCGACGACGGGTTCTGGCCCAGCACCGCTTATTCGGAAATCGTGATGCGGCAACGCCAGTCGCACGGCCTGCCCACGTTCCATCATGTCTGCATGGGGGCGGGGCACCACGTGCACTATCCCTACCTGCCGGCCACATTGATCAGCAAGCCGCATGCCATGTCGGGGCTGCTTCTGGACGCGGGCGGCACGCCCGCCGCGAATGCGGCGGGCAACGAAGGGTCTTATCTGGCCGTGCTGGAGTTTTTGGGCAGGGCGGCGGGGTAGGGCCGCCACTGCCCGCTGCCTGGCTTGATTGATCTGTCCTCGGGGTTAAAGCGGCAGGGCAGGGTGGATTTCCAGGCTGCCTGCGCCGCCGTAGAACAGTGCGGCCGCGGCGGGAATGGCCAGCGGCACCCGCCGGACCCGGCCGCCATGGGTCGCGGTCACGGCTTGGATCTGGCCGTTCGTAACGGTTTTGACTTCTGTCTTGTACGGGAGCCCGGGAGGTGTGCTGCCGTCCTGCGCGGCACCATCGGTGCAAAAGGCCAAACCGCCGTCCCGCAGATTCAACGCCGAGTCGATCAACTGCATGCCGCACGAGGTCACCAGCTGGATGTCCAGGGCAGGCGGCGTCATGGAGTTCTTGATTCTCTGCATCAGATGATCCAGGCAGATTTCGACCCCGATCGTCAGGCCGTCCAGAACAAAAATGCAGTGTCCGTCGTCGTGGCGCAACTGCCGTTCGCTGCTGGGGATGCCGGCCATGGATGACGGCAGCCGGCTCAGGTGATCGGTCCATTCGTCCGTCAGCGGAAAGAGGTTCCTACCGGCGGAAAGGCTTTGCCATTTGATGAAGTCGATGGTGGACTTGAACTCTTTGATGACGAGACGGCCGTCTTCCGGGGCTGGCGTTGCGCCGCCCTTCTGGATAAGGCAGTGGTTATACGCCTGGTATCGGTCAACCCCGGTGTCGATGCTTTGAGAAAGGATGGTGCCGAACACAAAGAGCCAGTCCTTGTATTCCGGCCTTCGGACCAGCTCTTGCAGTTTCAACACGACTGCCGATGTCCGGTCTACCGGATAGGCCCCGTCCACGCCGCGGAAAAAGAACTCCGGCATCATGTAGATCTTCAGGCACCTGGGGTTGTTGTCGATACTGTCCTGCCGTACCGCCTGTTGGATCGCCTGGTCCACCACGTCGCATCGCAGGGCGTAGTCCTGGTTGGTGTTGGCATTGCCCAAATAAGTCAGGTTGCCTTGCGCATCCTGCTTTGGCGCCGAGCACAAACTGTGACCGACGAACTGTACGGTTTGGTATGGGGGAGGCATGCGGGTCGTCCTTGGTCAATGGAGTGGAGATTGATTCGAGTGGGGGGGCGATCGTCAGGCTTCCAGCACGGCCACGCTCCGGGTGGCCTGCAGCATGATTTTGTCGTTGATCGATTTGGCCAACGTCGAGACGATCTTCGCGGCTTGCTCCGGATCATCGATCGAATGGCTGATGTGCTGATTGTTCAGCGTGCGAGACTGCTCGACGCTGATGGTGTATTGATGCGCGATTTCGTGCAGCGCGGCCCAGGAGCAGATGTGCTCCAGGTATGACAGCATGAAGACTTGCGATTTGTATTCCGCGATACGTTCGTCCTTGGACAGCGACTCCAGGTCGATCACCTGCTTGTCCATGCTGTCCTGGCGCAAGTTCTCGCACGCCGTCGAAATCTGCCGCCAGAACATGGCCGCATCATTCAGCGCCACGATGACTTGGCTGATGGCGAACATAGCCACCTGCAACGCCTTGACCGCGATCTCGGCATTGGCGCCGACGACCTCCGTGGCTGCCAATTGCCCGACCATCCCGCCCTTCTTTATCTCAAGATCGTTGCGTTCTTGATTGACCTGACGCTTGATGTCGATGATCTTTTCGAGTTTCGACTGAGACAGGTCCGCAGCGCTGAAGGACTGTTTGGCCATATTGTCGGTGCCTTCCGCCAGTTTTCGCGCAGAGGCGCCCAAGGCGGCGTACGTTTCACCCGCTGAGGCAGACTGCGCTTTCAGATCCTTCATATCGGCTTCAAACTGCGCGACGTTCTTGGTCTCGGCTTGAATGATCGCTTGCTTGTCCGCAATGGATTTGTCGCGGCTGATCTTCTTCGCGGCGCCGTCCTCTTCTTGTGCTGCCTCGCTGTCCGGCTGCGCTTTCAGATCGTCGATTTCCTTCTGGCTCAAGGCGATGGTCTCTTTGGCGCAATCCAGCTTGCGGGTCAGATCGCTCAGCTTCTTGTTGACGTCGTCTCGCTCCTTCTTTGCCGCTTCCCATTTTTCGGTTATCTGCTTGAGTTCAGCGTTGTCCATGGTGCCGGTCTGGTTCTGCGCGACAAGCACCGATAGCGGGTTGCGAGTCTGCGCATACGTCTGCAAGCCTGCTGCCGCCACGCCACTTACCAACGAAATGATGCTAAGGGCAAAGCCCCGCTTCTTGTCGGCCGACAACTCCTTTTCGGCCTTCGCCTGGTCAGCGTTGACGCGTTCGAGTTCCTCGACAAGGTTCCCTATGCTGGTTTCGCAACCCTCCAGTTCAGCGTTCAGCTTCAACATTTCCTGCTGGGCGTGACGCCGCTTTTCTTCTTCGGAAGCGTGGGCCAGCGCCGCTTCGCTTTTGGCCTCGGCGGATTTTCCTTGCAGGTCCAGGAACTGGTCGGACAATTTTGCCGCAGCCGCCGACATTCTCTTGGCCTGATCCGCGCAACGCGCCAATTTGGCCAGGGCCACGCCGTCGCTGCCCTGGATCAGGTAGGCATAGGCTGCGTCCAGCAACTTCAAGGTTTGCTGGCAACTGTCCTTAAGGGTCAGCATCGTTTCATTGGCCAGCACGCATATCTTGCCGAATTCGCTTTGCAGGTCGATGACCTTGGACTTGACGACGCCGGCGTTGGCCGCGGTGGCGCCGATATAAGCCAGTCGGTACATGTCCACGCACAGGTCCAGATTGTTGATGACGGTGTCCAGGCGCAGGTTGCCCAGGATCTCCTTCTGCTTCTGCAGAACCAATACGTCGGCGGCCGACGGGCGTTCGTTCAGGACGTATTCGCGGTTTTCAACGATAAGGATTTCATATTCGGCAGCCATGTTGCTTCTCCGTAGTTTGCGCTGAAGGTTCAAGAAAACTCTGATTGCGGACGCAGGGCCGCTGTTCTGCGGCACGAGTCGGCGGCAATGCGGGGGGAGGTAAACGTGTGGGAAAGGCGATCAGGCCGGGTGGGCCTCAAGTGCCTGGTATGCGGACACGACCATCTGGTCGAATCGGATCACGGCATCCAGTAGAGACAATCGCTCGATGCGGGTGTCTTCGAAGTAGTCGATGACGGGGTTGCCGTCGCCAAGCAGCACAATGATCTCGTCGATGTCGGCAATGTCGTAGTTGACGCTGTCGCAACGGTTGGCTGCCAGGACGTAGAAGTTCGCAACGTCGTTGAAAAACACGAGTTGGGTTTCCATGTATTTCTTGAGGTCGACAAGTGAACGCTTGACCGGCTTCAACTGATCCAGTTCGGCCTGCAGCGCTTGATTCCGAGCCTTGAGATTCGCCATGGCGGCTTGCAATTTCGCTCGGTCCCGATCCAGGTCCGCCAGCTCCCGTTCAAGCGTTTTCTGCTGATCGTGGGCCAGATTCAGGGCTTTCTTGATCGCTTCGATGGCGGTATTGATCGCGTCCAATGCGGCATAGAAGGCCCGTTTGAGCCATTTCCAGATCGGAATGTTGGAACTGCGCTGGGCGGCCTTCTCGCGTTCTTTCTCGGCGAGGTCGTCCTTGGCCTTTTTGATCTTTGCCGCGACGAGATCAAGCGCCTTTTGCTTGTCTTCGAGGGCATTCTTCAAGGTGCTTTGATCGGCTAGAACGTCTTCCTGTTGCGCCGTCAACGATCGGATGTTGGATTCGGTCTCCGTCATCAGATCGATCAGCCCCTTGATCATGTACACGATCGCTCCCTGAGTCGCCAGGGCGGCTTCTTTTGCAAAGCCGCTCAGCGATTTCATGGATTCGATGTTGTGCTTGAGCGCGCGGATCGTCGTCTGCGCAGCAACCACATCGTTTGCTTTCAGATGCCGTATCAGCGCGTCGTAGTCTCGCTGGATCGCGCGAACGCCGATGTCCAGGTTCTGGACGCCGTTCGAATGGGACAGATTCTGCATGCCGCCTCCCGGAATGCCCCTGCTGGATCGGGGCCTGGCCTGACCTGCTGCAGACTATTCTTCCGGGGGGAGCCTGAACATCACTGGAATTGGTGCTTTTTATGTGATGGTCGAAAAAAGGGGGGATGCGCTGCGGTCTTACTCTTCGCTGGTCCATTCCACCTGCACGCCCAGGCTGCGCAGGTTTTCCACGAACTGGGGGTGGGCGCGGCGGATCGGCGTGGCGTTGCGGATTTCAGAGCGGCCCTTGATGCTGCTGGCCACCATGAACAGGGCAATCGCGACGCGGATGATGTAGGGGCTTTCGACCACGGCCGGCGTCAGCGGATTGCCGCCAAAGGTCACGACGCGGTGGGGGTCCGACGAAAACACGTGCGCGCCGAACTTCGACAATTCGCCCGTCCAGCCCAGCGCGCCGTCGTAGACCTTGTTCCAGAACATCGCGTTGCCTTCGGCGCACACGCCCAGCGCGATGAAGATCGGCAGCAGGTCCACGGGGAAGTACGGCCAGGGCGCGGCTTCGACCTTGGTCAGCACATTGCTGGTGAAGGGCGTCTGCACCTTCAGCGGCCCGGTGCGCAAGGCGCGCGACCAGCCGTCCTTGTGCTCGATCTGCACGCCGAACTTGGCGAACGTGCGGTCGATCAGCGGGAAATTGCCCGGCGTGCGGTTGCGCACCACGACGTCTCCGCCCGTGATCGCGCCCAGCGCCAGGAAGGTCGTGATTTCGTGGAAATCTTCTTCGAATGTGAACTCGCCGCCACCCAGGGGCTTGCCGCCGCGGACCGTCAGGCGGGACGTGCCGATGCCGTCGATATCGGCGCCCATCATCGTCATGAAGCGGCAGAATTCCTGCACGTGCGGTTCGGACGCCGCGTTGGTCAACGACGACTCGCCGTCGGCCGCCGCCGCGCACAACACGAAGTTCTCGGTCGTGGTCACCGACGCGTAATCCAGCCAATGGTGGGTGGGCTTGAGCGCGCTGCTGCTGCGGACCAGCAGGGAACCGCTGGCGCGCTCGACCTCGCCGCCGAACGAACGGAAGATCTCTACGTGGGGATCGATCTCGCGCACGCCCAGCGTGCAGCCCTTCACGTTGTCTTCCAGCCGCGCCACGCCAAAGCGGGCCAGCAGCGGCGGCACCAGCATGATCGACGAACGCATCTCTTCGGGCAGGCGATGGGCCGTGGCATCGAACGTCGTGTGCCGGTGATGCAGATCCAGCGTGCGGGTCGTTTCGTCCAGCCGGACTTCGCTGCCCAGCGTGCGGAAGATGTCCAGGATCTTGCGCACGTCCGTGATGTCCGGCACGCCATGCAGTTTCAGCGGCTGATCCGTCAGCAGCGTGGCGCACAGGATGGGAAGCACGGCGTTCTTGTTGGCCGAAGGGATGACGCGGCCGCGCAGGGGCGTGCCACCGTGGACGATGAGGTTGGACATGGGGAGAAAGGCGGCCGGAGTGAAAAAAGAGAGGAGAGCGCGGGGAATTGTACTGGCGTCGTGACGCCCTGATTGGGGACGGAGTATTCCAAACGTTTCAAACTGCATGCGATCCGCTCATCGGGTCACTGCAGCGCGTGCGCAAACCGAACATTATCGCTTGGAATCGGTGCGCCAATCCGCCACGCCGCGTAGGGGAATCGGGGTAATCGCGGCGATGGCGCGCGCGGGCGGCAAAATCCGGTTCAGCATCCAGATTCGGATATGCCCCAAGGAGAACGCCGCATGAACGGAACCCCCAGGCCGGAGCAGGCGATCCTGCTGCGCAACACCATGGCGTTCGACCGCGGCCATGCGGATGAATTCAAGCAGGCGATTCACGCCGCCGTGCGGTTCGCCGAGCAGCATGCGCCGCAGTTGATGGTCCAGGTATTCATCGATGCCGAACAGGCGTTGTGCTACAGCTTCCAACTGTACGCGGACTCCGACGCGATCCTGCGCCATTGGGAGGTGTCCGACCCCCATATCGCCGCGGTCATGAAGCACTGCGTGGTCAAGCGCATGGAGGTTTACGGCAGCCCCAGCGACGCCGTCCGCAGCGGCATCCTGGCGGCGGTCGGTAGCGACAAGGTGACCTTCACGCCAGAGCTTGTCGGGTACTACCGCCTGGGCTGAACGGCCCGTTGCGCCACGGGCCGCGCCGGCCCATGCGCGCTCGACCAACGTCAGGAAGAAGGTGCGCCGCTGTTCGAACGCCAGGTATCGGGCTTGCTGACCGGGCACGAGGCCACGACGTCGTGGTGGTTGGCGCCGCTGTTTCGCCAGCGTTATCCCGAGGTGCGGCTGGACAGCACGCGCCTTGTCGTATGTGCGGGACCTGCGCGTGGAGCGCGCCGTCCACTTGCTGCGCGGAACGTAGGCCTGGCGGGCGACGCCAGCGGGATCCGCCGGTCCGCACGCCGCGGCCCCGCCAGCCGCAAAGCGGCTTACGCCGCGCGGCGCAGCTTCACGGCGGGAAAGTCCACCGGCACCGCGAACGCTTCGTTCACATAGTTCGTGAACAGATTCAGCGCCACATGCGCCAGGATCTCGACGATCTCTTCGTCGCTGAAGCCTGCCGCGCGCACGGCCTGCACGTCGGCTTGGCCGACCTGGCCGCGCGCCTCTACCAGTTGCAGAGCAAACCGCAAGGCGGCCGCCGTCTTGGGGTCGGTCGATTGGCCGTCTTGGGCCGCCGTCATTTCTTCCGCGCTGGCGCCCGCCTTGCGACCCAGCGCCGTGTGGGCGGCCAGGCAGTAGCCGCAACCATTGCGGTCCGCGACGGCGACGGCGATCTGTTCACCCAGCTTGGCCGGGATGACGCCGCCGCCCAAGGCACCGAACGCACCCCACATGCTTTTCAGCGCGGCGGGCGAATTGGCCACGGCCTTGAACATGTTGGGCGTGGCGCCGAAGGCGCCGTGGATTTGGGTCAGCAGCGCAGCGCGGTCGGGGGTGGTGCTGCTGGGATCGATCAGGGATACGCGGGTCATGGTCATTACTCCTGTTTGGGTAGGGGACGCCGCCGGGTAGTGGCGGGTTAAGGGAATCGTACGTACAATTCCTGGATGTATCGATCAATTATGTCCATAAAACATGTCCTGTAGTCCAAGCCATGAATGCTCCCATCCTTCCTCCTGTCGACCGCCTGTCCGCCTTGCTGGACCGCTTCCGCGTGCGCGCCAGCCTGTTCCACACGGGCGCGCTGTGCGGTATCCAGACCTTCGAGGCGCAACCGGGCAGGGGCTTTCTGCATGTGCTGCGTCAGGGCGAAATGGAAGTGCGGCATCTGCCAGGCGGGGTCGGCCCGCAGCGCATGGTGCTGACCGAACCGACGCTGCTGTTCTATCCCCGCGCCATGCACCACGAGTTCATCAATCCGCCCGTCGCCGGGTCGGACTTCACCTGCGCGGCGCTGGATTTCGACGGGGGCGAGCGCAACCCCCTTGTGCAGTCCTTGCCGCCGGTGCTGCGGGTGCCATTGAACGCAGTCGAGGGGCTGCGGCCCGCGTTGGATCTGCTGTTTGCCGAAGCCGACAACGTGCGTTGCGGTTCGCGCCTGCTGGCCGACCGGCTATTTGAAGTGGTGCTGATCCAGTTGCTGCGTTGGATACTGGATCACCCCGCGCAGGCCGGCGTCAGCGGGGGGCTGGTGATGGGGCTGGCGGACCCGAAGCTGGCCCGCGCGCTGGTGGCCTTGCATCAGGCGCCGCGCGAGCAATGGCCGCTGGAGAAGATGGCCGCCATCGCCGGCATGTCGCGCAGCGCGTTCGCAGCCGCCTTCAAGGACGCCACGGGCACCACCCCGGCCGCCTACCTGACCGATTGGCGCTTGAGCTTGGCGGCGTCGATGATGCGGTCAGGCCGCCCTGTGAAGCTGATTGCGGACGAACTGGGCTTTGCCAGCGCGTCGTCCTTGTCCAAGGCCTTCAGGCAACGGATGGGTGCCTCGCCGCGGGAATGGCTGGTGGCGAACCGCTAGGCCGCGTCATTTGCCAGACGGAACTGAACTCGCCGCAGGTTTATGCGCTGCCGGCTCTGAACTGCTTCCGGTAAGCGGACGGTGAAATCGCAAACGCGTGCGTGAAGTGCTGGCGAAATGACACCGACGACCCGAAGCCGACGGTTTCGGCGATCAGGTCCACGGCTTGTCCGCTGGTCTCCAGCAGCCGTTGCGCCGCAGCCAGGCGGTGGTTCAGCACCCAGCCGGTCACGGTGGCGCCGGTCTTCGCCTTGAACCGCCGCGTGAAGTTCCGCCGGCTCATGCCGGCCTTGTCGGCCAGCAGGTCCAGCGTCAGGGGCTGCCGCAGGTTTTCGATGGCCCAGTCGAGCGCGGCGCTGAGCATGTCCGCACCCTGCCGTTCAGGCAACGGTTGTTCGATGTACTGGGCCTGGCCGCCGTGCCGATGCGGCGCCACGACCATGCGGCGGGCGACGCGGTTGGCGATCTCGGCGCCGTGGTCGCGGCGCAGCAGGTGCAGGCAGCAATCGATGGCGGCGGCCGTACCGGCGGACGTGAGGATGTCGCCGTCATCGATGTACAGGGATTTGCGGTCCAGCCGGACCTTCGGATGGCGGCGTTGGAAGTCGTCGCCCCAGACCCAGTGCGTGGCGGCGGTGCGGCCGTCCAGCAGGCCCGCCTCGGCCAGCACGAACGTGCCCAGGCAAAGCCCGGCGATGCGGGCGCCCCGGGCGTGCCCTGCCCGCAACGCATCCAGCAAGGCGGGGGACGCGGAGGCTTCGGGGTCGTGCCAGGCGGGCATGATGATGGTGTGGGCCCGGGCCAGCGCCGACAGGTCGTGCTCGACCTCGATCTTGAAGCCCGACATCGTAGGGAGCAGCCCCTTGCGTTCCCCGCAGATCAGCAATTCATAGCGCGGCACGCCCAGCCGGGCCAGGTCGTCGCCGAAGACCATGCAGGGCACGGACAGGTGGAAAGGGCTGATGCCTTCAAAGGCGATGACGGCGACGGTATGCATGGCGGGCCACGGTAGGCGGATGGATTTGGCCCGATTCTAGCAATTGTTGTCCATCGGGCCACTATCGCGAAAGCGGGCCAAGCGAGACACTGGGGCTTCTTCCACTACCTGTTTCAAGAGGGCAAGCCGTGAACCATCCCACTATCCGCACCCTGGCCGGCGCCACCGCGCCGGCATCCATCGACGCATCCAGCACCGCATTGCTGGTGATCGATTTCCAGAACGAATATTTCAGCGGCAAGCTGCCCATTCCGGCCGGCAAGGCGGCCTTGGGCAACGCGCAACGCCTGATCGCGCACGCGGATCAGGCCGGCATGCCCGTCTACCACGTCCAGCACGTCACGCCCGCAGGCAGCCCGGTCTTCGCCGACCAAAGCCCGGCCGGCGACTTCCATGCCGAGCTGCAGCCGGGGCCGGGCCACCATGTCGTGCGCAAATCTTCGGTCAGCGTGTTTCCCACGACCGACCTGGACCAGCAATTGAAGGCGGCCGGCGTGAAGACACTGGTGATCACGGGCCTGATGACGCACGCTTGCGTCGCCGGCGCCGCGCGCGACGCCGTGCCGTTGGGCTATGGCGTGATCGTGGCGGCGGATGCCTGCGCGACCCGCGACCTGGACCGCGCCGATGGCAGCGTGGTCAGCCACGACAACCTGCACCGCGCCGCCCTGGTCAGCATCGAGGACACGTTCGGGGATGTCTTGACGACGGAACAGGTGTTGCAGCTGCCCGTGGCGTGATGGAAGGGATCAGCGGGGCGTGGCAGCCGCCGCAGGCTGGCCCTGGCCGGGATTCTTGCGGACCAGGACGATGCCCATGATCGTCAACACCAGGCCTCCGCCGATATAAGGCAGGCCAAAGATCAGCGCCCAGAAAAACAGGGCGGTGTTCGCGTCGCTGGCGGCGCGCGCGCCTGCGGTGGCGGCATCGTGCGCCGCGGGGTCCATCATCAGCAGGTTGACGGGTATGGTCAGCAACAGCGAGACGCCCAGCAGGGCGCAGCCCCAGCCGATCAGGCGTCGCATATTGGGAATGCGCACCAGCGCGGCCGCCGCCGCGACCGTCACCAGCAACGTGATGATCGCGCCTACTATCTGCATCTTTTCCACGGCCGCGGAGGTGTCGAGGTCCGCCGCTGGCCCGTTCAGGCCGAACGCGAGGATCAAGAGCGGATTGAACACGCTGTAGGCGGTTCTGCCGATCAGCAGGCCAAATGCAATGCTGGCAAGCCACTTGATCGCGGTTGGGGGCATCGAGGAATCCGGGTCGAGGGTTGGGCGCGGGGCACAAGGCGGGCACCGATTCCCCGAGGCGGAACCGGTGCCCGCGGCTTAGTAATAGATATCCACGTAATCGGTCAGGCGGCCGCAGCTTTCCATCTGCTGCAGGCGCCAGTACTTGCGCTTGCCGGTCGCCCGGAATTCATAGTCGCCCGTGCGCTCGCAGCGCCGGCCTTTATCCGGCGCGTCCAGGATCAGGATGGTGCCGCGGAAGGTGAAACGGTCGCTGTCGATTGAGACGATTTCACCGTTGATCTTCAACGTGCCTTCGAAGTTGGACTGCGTGCCGTCGATGCGGACCACGTCGTTCACGTCCTTCGCGGTCAGATGCCCGCGTTCCGCGGACCAGAGCCATTGCACGCTGACGCCGCTGTTGTTCAGCAGGCGCTCGTAGGCGGCCTGGTTCTTGATCTCGGTCTTGGATACCGGGGCAAGGGCCGTGGCGCTGTTTTGCTGGACGGGGGCGTTCTGCTTGACGGCGGGGGCGGTGCTTTGCTGCGCGGGGCCGTGGGCCCGGACCGCGCCGTCGTTTTGCGCCGCAATAATGGGGGATGCTGCGGCCAGGGCAAGGCCCAGCGCCAGAGGAATCAGCCGGGAAATCCGCTTGGTTCTCTTGGCAATCGTCAGGTCGCGATCAGGCGTCGTGTGCATGGTCATGAATTAGGTGGCAAAGGACAGCGCCGCCTTCGGTCGAGGGCGGCTACGGGCGCCTAAATTAGCATGCGAATTGCGTCTAATAATTGCCGGATTTTCGAGTTGTGTATCTATTGGTTAAGTTCGCCTGATGCAGCAGCCGGACCTGTTCGGCCAATTCCGGCTCCGGCCCGTCGACGTCGATGCCGACGACCACCTCATTGATCGCCAGGGGCCGCACGCGGGACGCCGGCGCGCCCCATTCGCGCATCCACTGCGAATACTGGGCGGACGAACTGGCATACACGATGCGGCCCAGGCCCACCCAGCCATGTGCCGCCGAACACATCGGGCAGTGTTCGCCCGAGGTATAGACGATGCACGAGGCGCGTTCGGAGGCCGGCACGTGATTGGCGGCCCAGCGGGCGATCTCGAATTCCGGGTGCTGCGTGTGGTCGCCGCCGGCCACATGGTTATGGTCTTCAAACAGCACCTTGCCGTCGGCGGAAACCAGGAGGGAACCAAAAGGCTCGTCGCCTGAATCCAGCGCTTGTTTCGCCAGCGCCACGCACCGCGCAAGGTGCTTTTTGTCCTGTTCGGTAATCACGGAAATCTCCTTGTCATGGAACGCGGCGTCGGCCGGGGCAGGGCTTCAAGGATATCGCGGTGCCGGCAGAGCAGGGTAGAGTGACGGGGTTATCAAGCAGACACGTCCAACCGGGAAATCCTCATGCTGATCGTCCATCATCTGGGAAAGTCGCAGTCCGAGCGCATCGTATGGCTGTGCGAGGAACTCGCCATCCCCTACGAACTGAAAGTCTACGACCGCGACCCGGTCACGCGCCTGGCGCCGCCTGAATACAAGGCCCTGCATCAGCTGGGCACCGCACCGATCATCACCGACGGCGATACCGTCCTGGCCGAATCCACCGCCATCGTCGAGTACCTGCTGGCCAAGTCCGGCACCGGCGGATTGACGGCGGCGCCCACCGACGCGAACTTCGCGGACTATCTCTATTGGTTCCACTTCGCCAACGGATCGCTGCAGCCCGCCCTGATGCGTTGCATGGTCCTGGCGCGCGCCGAGGTGCCGGCCGACAAGCCCGTGGCGCAGTTCGCCGATGCCCGGCGCAAACAGGCCTTGAGCCTGATCGACAAGCGGTTGGGCGCGAACGACTATCTGGCGGGCAACAAGTTGACCGCCGCGGACATCATTGCAGTGTTTTCGTTGACGACGATGCGGCTGTTCTATCCGTTCGACCTGTCGCCGTATCCGAACATTCTGGCCTATCTGCAGCGCATCGGCGCACGCGAGGCGTATCGCCGCGCCATGCAGAAGGGCGATCCGGACATGGCCCCGATGCTGGCCTGAGCGCGCATTACAGGGGCGGCGGCGGGCCCGCTGCCGCCCCGATCGGGTTACAGCAGCAGCGGCGAAATCTTGCTGCCGTCGACCGACACGCCGGCCATCAGGCCGCCGTTGTTCATGACGAACCCCACGATGGGCTGCTGGACGGTATTGGAATCGATGTTGCCGTTGGCGCCCACGTTCGCCACGGCGACGGTCGCGTCCGCCCCGATCGTCCAGCCGCTGCTGGCGCGGAACTTGGCCAGCGCGTCGTCCGTCATGAACAGCACCACCATGGCTTTGGATTGCGCGCCCGCTTGCAGGCCGATCGAACCGCCCGTGATGCTGTAGTAGCCGCTGTCCTGGCCGTTGACCCGGAGCTCGCCGGTTCCGTGTTGCGCGCCCACGATGAAGCTGGCGCTCAGCACGGCCGGAAACACCAGCACGCCGCGGGCTCGCGCGACCAGTTGCTTGGACTGCGGCGCGGCCTCGTAAAGCTTGGACAAGGTGGCGGTCGTGGCGGTATTCAGTTCCTGGCGCTTCTCGGCGGCGGTCGGCGACGCCTGCGGGCCGTTCATGGTGCAACCGGCAAGGAACACGCTGGCCACGCCTAGCGTCAGCGCGGCGACGCCAGTCTTACGCAATTTCGAAAATGAGTTGAGCATGTAGGCTTCCTTTGAGTTGCAAGCGTCCGGTTGCGTCAAGGATGACGCTACGGTGAAGATTACTCCCGCCCGTTGCCTTCGCACACGGTTTCGATCGCGGCGTGAAGAAAAATTCGTGCCCGCCATCGGTTTAACATCGCGCCATGCTTATCTACATCCTTCTCGTTTGGATCGGATTGTCCGTGGCGGTCGGCGTCGTGGCGGCCGGGCGGGGGCGCAAGGCAGTCGGCTGGACGATCCTTGCGTGCCTGATCAGCCCGGTCGTGGCGGGCATCTTCCTGATGGTCATCGACAACCGTTCGCCCCGAGCCGGGCAGCCTGTCGTGGCGGCGCATATCGATTGTCCGGGATGCGGCAAGCGCATCTTGCGCGACGCGCGCATCTGCCGGCATTGCGGCGGCACGGTGGCGGCCATGGCGGAACATAGCGAAGCGCAGCGGATCGCGGCACTGCGGCAGCTTGGGGTGTCTGCGCCGCTGGTGCAGCTGTCATCCGGCCATTGCGTGCACGAGGCGTTCCGCGGTACCTGCCTGGGGCCGCCGAACCGCGCCTACCCGCGGGCTGGCGCGGCCGATGGCCCGGCGTGGCTGGCGCTTTGGGACCAGGACGGCATGGTCTACGCCGCTCTGGAAGACGAAGACGGCCTGGAGTTCAACCGCTACAGTATCGAACGCCCGCGCGATATCGACGTGATCGCCCGCACCGAGCAAGGGTTCTGGCTGCACCGCTTTGATTTCCTGTACGAACGCGACATGCCGGACGACACGCTGCGGCAAGCCGCAAAGGCGGTCGGCTTCCGGTACCTGGACCGGTACCTGCACGAAAGGCGCGCCGCGGAAGCGCAGCTGGGCACATTCGCCAAGCATCGGGCATGGCTTCAAAACCTGATCGCGATGATCGACGGCGATGCCGGGCCCGGCGGATGAGTCGTTTGACGATATGATGACGGCGGCGTCGTGGCGTCGTCCGCGCGCCCGTCTACCCGTGCAGCGTTCACAAGGGCCTTCCGATGCGTCTGAACCAGTGCCAGAACTTCCACGACTTCCGCCGCATGGCGCACCAGCGGTTGCCCGGCCCGATATTCAACTACATCGACGGCGCCGCCGACGACGAAACCACCTACCGGCGCAACACCGACGCGTTCGAAGCCTGCGACCTGGTACCTGACGTATTGCGCGGCGTGGCCCAAGTGGACATGTCCGTGACCGTGATGGGCCAGAAGCTGGCGATGCCGGTCTATTGTTCCCCGACGGCCCTGCAGCGCCTGTTCCATCACGACGGCGAACGGGCGGTTGCAGCCGCCGCCGGCAAGTTCGGCACGATGTTCGGCGTGTCGTCGCTGGGCACGGTCAGCCTGGAAGAAGCCCGCAAGATCAGCGGCGGCCCCCAGGTCTACCAGTTTTACTTCCACAAAGACCGCGGCCTGAACCGCGACATGATGGCGCGCGCCAAAGCGGCCGGCGTGCAGGTCATGATGTTGACCGTGGACAGCATCACCGGCGGCAACCGCGAACGCGACAAGCGCACGGGCTTCGCCATCCCGTTCCGGCTCAACCTGGCCGGCATCGCCCAATTCGCCGCCAAGCCGGCCTGGGCGCTGAACTATGTCACGCACGAACGCTTCCGGCTGCCGCAGCTGGACGGTCACGTCGACATGGGCGGCGGCGCGATGTCGATCAGCCGCTATTTCACCGAAATGCTGGACCCGGCGATGACCTGGGACGACGTCGCCGACATGGTGCGGCAATGGGGCGGCCAGTTCTGCCTGAAAGGCGTCATGTCGGTGGAAGACGCCAAGCGGGCGGTCGACATCGGCTGCACCGGCATCGTGCTGTCGAACCACGGCGGCCGCCAGTTGGATGGTTCGCGCAGCGCGTTCGATCAGCTCGCTGAAATCGTCGACGCCGTGGGCGACCGGATCGACGTGATGATGGACGGCGGCGTGCAGCGCGGCACGCATGTGCTCAAGGCGCTGGCGTTGGGCGCCAAGGCGGTGGGCCTGGGCCGCTACTACCTGTTCCCGCTGGGGGCCGCCGGCCAACCCGGCGTGGAGCGGGCGCTGGATTTGATGCGTATCGAAATCGAGCGCGCCATGAAGCTGATGGGGTGCCGGACCGTCGCTGACCTTCAGCGGCGGCATTTGCGGTTCCGTTGAACGGTTGCGTTGCCGGCCGCCGCGGCATGCGCGGTGTCCGGCTTGCCGCGACAACGGGCAGTGACTCTACACGGGCGTGACGGCGCCGCGGCCAGAGAAGTGGCCCTCGATGTTCTCCATGAAAACCGTGAATTGCGCGTCGATGGACTCGGGCGACCAGCCCGCCAGGTGCGGCGTCAGGATCAGGTTATCCAGGCCGATCAGTTCGGCGGGCGGTTTGGGTTCGCTTTCGTAGACATCAATGCCCGCGCCCGCGATAACTCCTGCTGCCAAGGCAGACGCCAGCGCCGGCGTGTCCACAATGCTGCCCCGGCCCACGTTGACCAGAAAGCCGTCGGCGCCCAGCGCCTGCAATGCCGCCGCATTGATCACATGGTGGGTGGACGCGCCGCCCGGGGCGGCGCAGACCAGCACATCGCTCCATTCGGCCAGCGCCAGCAGGCTGTCGAAGTATTGGTAAGGCGAACCCGCCTTGGGATTGCGGTTGTGGTAGCCGATCGGCATGCGGAACGCGCTGGCGCGCGTGGCCAGCTTTTCGCCGATTGCGCCCATGCCGAAGATGCCCAGCCGCTTGCCCGACACGTTGGGAGGCGGCGTGATCGCCGTGCGCCATACCCCGTCACGGCAAAGCTGATCCAGCTTGCGGAAATTGCGCATGCAGGCAATCACCAGTCCCATCGCGTGGTCGGCAACGCACTCGTCGTTCGCGCCGCGGCCATTGGTGACGACGATCCCGCGTGCGCGGGCGGCGTCTACGTCCACGGTCTCGTGGCCGACGCCCATGCACGACACCAGTTCCAGCGTCGGCATGGCGGCGATTTCGGCGGCGGTCAGCCCGATGGTGCCGATGGTCAGCACGGCCTGAAAGCGCGAGGCGTGCGCGGCGACGGCGGCTTGCCGTTCTTCAGGCGTGGGCGCATAGGTGACGTCGTAGCGCTGCTTCAGGCTTTCCAGATTGGCGGGCACCACGGGGCATAGGACAAGCAGGGATGTCTTCATTTCCGGTCTGCAAAAAAGGCAAGGCCGGGCGGTGCCCGGCGGAAGGTTTGGCTAGGGGAAAAACTATATGCCTTTTCGCACGGCCTGTCCGCGTGGTTCGCCTTCAGCGTCAAGGCGCGGCCAATTCCGCCTCGCGCGGCAGCTTGGGCGCCGTCCAGCCCCGCAGGCTTTCGCGCAACAGCGACACCGCGGCCCGGCCGCTTTCGTTCAGCCGCGTTGACGCATACATGCCGAACTGCGCGCTCAGGGTTGACGCGCCGTCAGTCCCTAGCGAGATCACGCGCATGGTGTCGGGCCGCAGGCATTCGGTCGTCAGCACCGCCACGCCCAAGCCGTTTTCCACCGCCGCGATGGTGGCGCCCACGTTGTGGCTGGTCAGCGAGACCCGGAAGTCGCGTCCCGCCGCGGTCAACGCGTCAAACACCAGCCGGCGCCATGAACACGGCTCGGCGTACACGATCAGGTCCAGCGGCTGATCCGGGGCCGGCGCGTCGTCGATGCCGCACACCCAATGCAGATCCACCGACCACGTCTCGACGGGCTCGTCCACAAAGGCGGCGCAGACGCCTATCGCCACATCCAGCGTGCCCTCTTGCCAGCGCGTGGCCAGTCTTTCGCCGTCGTCCACCACGATCTCCAGATGCAGCTGGGGGCACGAACGCTTCAACCGGCCCAGCGCGGCGGGCAGGGCGGCTACCGCCACGTCTTCCGACAGGCCGATCCGGACGCTGCCGGCGACGGCGCGTTCCCGTAGCCGGGCCGACGCCGCTTCGCCCAGCGCCAGGATGCGGTTGGCATAGCTAAGCAGCAACTCGCCTTCGGTCGTGGGCGACATGCCGCGGCCCGTGCGGTGCAACAGCCGCTTGCCCACCATGTCTTCCAGCCGCCGGATTTGGGTGCTTAGCGCCGACTGCGCCCGCCCGGCCTGGTCCGCGGCGCGGCTCAGGCTGCCATAGCGGCAAACGGCCACAAAGGTACGCAACAGGGCAGGGTCGAAGTCGCCTGACATTATCAATCCGTTAAGTCTGAATTATGAGAATTCAGTCTACCTTTATCTCTTGCGGATGCCTAGGATCGAGTTGTCGCTAAACCGGCTAACCCGAATCACGGAGATTCCCCATGTCTGAACCCCGAAACCTGCGCGTCGTCCTCGCCTCCCGCCCCGTAGGGCGCCCCAAAACCAGCGACTTCCGCTTTGAACATGCGCCAATCCCCGAACCTGGCGATGGGCAGGTCTTGCTGGAGACCCTGACCCTGTCTCTGGACCCCTACATGCGCTGGCGCATCAGCGCAGCCAAATCGTACGCGCCGCCCATCGATATCGGCGACGTCATCGTGGGCGGCACGGTCGCCCGGGTCAAGGCGTCCCGCCACGCCCACTGGCGCGAAGGGGATATCGTGCTGTCCGAATCCGGCTGGCAACGCTACGCGCTATCCGACGGCAGCGGCCTGCGCCGCCTCGACCCCGCGCTGGCGCCGCCGTCCACCGCCTTGGGCGTATTGGGGATGCCGGGAATCACCGCATACACGGGTCTTCTCAACATCGGCCAACCCAAACCCGGTGAAACCGTCGTCGTCGCCGCCGCCAGCGGCGCGGTCGGCTCAGTCGTGGGCCAGATCGCCCGCATCAAGGGCGCGCGCGCCGTGGGCATTGCCGGCGGCCCTGAGAAATGCGCCTTCGTGAAAAATGAACTGGGCTTTGACGCGGTCGTTGACCACCAGGCGCCCGACTTTGCGGAAAAGCTGGCGCAAGCCTGCCCGGACGGCATCGACGTCTACTTCGAGAACGTCAGCGGCCAGGTATGGGACGCGGTGGTGCCGCTGCTGAACGATTTCGCCCGCGTGCCGGTGTGCGGCCTGATCGCGAACTACAACGACGACCCGTCGGCATCCAGCGGCCCCGACCGCTTGCCCGCCACAATGCGCCAGATTCTGGCCAAGAGCATCACGCTGCGCGGGTTCATCGTGTATGAGTTCATGGCCGCGCAGCAGGAGGAATTCCTGCGCCAGGCGGGGCAGTGGATCCAGGAAGGGAAGCTGCGCTGGCGCGAAGACGTGGTTGACGGGTTGGAGCAGGCGCCGGAGGCGTTCATCGGCCTTCTGGAAGGGCGCAACTTCGGCAAGCTGGTCGTGCGGGTGGCGCACTAGCGTCAACCGGCGTCATCGCCGGTCCGCCACGGCTTGCGGCGCCGCGCTTTCGGTTTAGGGACGACCCCGAACCGAGGGTCGCGCGCCAGCGCCAGCGCGACCAGCTGCGCCGCGGTTCCCTCGAAGGCTTCGTCGTCCTGTGGCAGGTATAGCCATTTTCCCAATTCCGGATGCGGAACCAGGTTTGGTAAATCCGCGATCAGCGCGGCCTGGCGTTCGTGCGAGGTGCAAACCATGACGCCGTTCCAGGGGGCTTCGCGGTCGGCCACTACTAGATACAGCAGCCCGTCCAGATACGCCGCATCGCAACCGAACATCTTCCGGCGCGTGTACTCGGCGTCCCGCTCCAGCGGTTCAAGGATCCACAGCAGGGAGTTCTGGCGCACAGGGCGCTGTTTCTTGGGCGGGGCGAAAGGGTCGGGATTGCGCATGGGGAAACTGTTTGTTGACTCAGCCTTGGCGGCCGGGATCCGCTTGCACCAGGTGCTGCCACGGGAAAACGTTCTGGGCGAAATGGCTGACGTAGCCGCCTTGCGTCGCCTGCATCACCATGAATTGCAGCGAGGGCCGCATGGCGCCCAGCGCCTGCAGTTCTTCCAGGCTAAGGCAGGTGTTGCGCAGACGCAGCGAATGCACGGGGTCAAGCGCGGGGCTGGCGAACAGCCTTTCATAGGCGGCGAAGGGCGTCACCGCGTCGGCGGGACGTGAATGCGCCCAGGTGAATTGCAGCTCGGTAGATTCCGTGAAATCCAGCAACCCCAGCGCAGGCAAATTGCGGGAGGCGGCCAGATTGTCGATGAACCCTTGAGTATCGGACCCGCCGCCGATCCGCAGCATCGACAGTTGCGGAAGCGGCACCTGAAAGAACGCGGCATCCGGCGCATTCGGCACGACCAGATCGGTCAGGTAGGGCGCTTTGGCGGCAAACCGCGCGATCTCGCCGCCTTCTTCCATGATGCTGCCGGCCTGCACGATCAAGGACGTGTTGTGGTCTTCCGGCGCAGTGGGGCGGATCGACAGGAACCGCAAGCGCGGAAACTGCACCCCGCTATCCAAGAGGGGCGTGAATTCCCACTCGCGCGTGCCGTTCGCGCCTTCGTCTGGGCCGGTGAACGCCAGGGACACCAGAGTGTCGGCCACGTCCTGCCGGGCCAGGCACGCCAGCGTCCATTCGAAGGGTTCGCTCCAGATATCGCCAAAGAACTCCACATGCAGGCCGCCGTGCAGCGGCGCAATCGCCAAGTACTGATACACGCTGGTCCATAGCGGCAGATCCGGCCGGTCGATGTCCCCGTCCAACTCGGCTGCCGCGTCGACGGTAAATGCGTGGATTCGGCGTTGCAGCGCCATCAGGGCCAGATAGCCGGGCGTGGAGAACAGGTGTGTCATCAAGGGCTTGGCGGATAGGAGGGGGGCGGGGCATGCGATGCCGGCAAGCGGCCAGTTTAGCGGCCTTGCTCCCCCTGTAACGGGGTCCGATCACCGCACTGCCTATAATTCCCCCAATCCCCGCTTTTTGACGGCAACCCTGCCGTGCCTCATGTCCACCTCGCCTGTACGCGTGCTGTCGGTCATCCCGCCGATGACGCAGTTGAATACCCCTTACCCGTCCACCGCCTACCTGACGGGCTTCCTGCGCTCGCGCGATGTCACAGCCTTCCAGGAAGACCTGGCGCTGGCGCTGGTTCTGCGCCTGCTGTCCACCGACGGCCTGCGCGCCGTGGCGGCGCGCATCGAGGCGATGCCGATCGCCAAGCACACGCCCCCCATCCAGGCGTTCGTGGCGATGCAGTCACGCTACTTGTCCACCATCGGCCCCACGATCGCCTTCCTGCAAGGCCGGGATTCCACCCTGGCGCACCGCATCGTCGGCCGCCATTTCCTGCCCGAAGGTCCCCGGTTCAGCTCATTGGACGTCTACCTGGACGAAGAGGGCGGCGACCCCTTGGGTTGGGCATTCGGCGCGCTGGGCTTGCACGACCGCGCCAAGCACCTGGCCACCCTGTACCTGAACGATTTGGCCGACGTGCTGCGGGACGCCATCGACCCCCGCTTCGAATTCGTGCGCTACGCCGAATCCCTGGCGGGCAGCCAGCCCACCTTCGACCCCCTGGCCAACGCCCTGGCGTCCCCGCCCACGCTGGTGGACGACACGCTGCGCGAACTGACGCTTGACGCGCTGGCCCGCCACACGCCGACCATGGTGCTGCTGTCGGTGCCGTTCCCCGGCGCCGTCTACGCCGCGTTCCGCATCGCCCAAACCATCAAGGCGCAAGACCCCAGCATCATCACCGTGCTGGGCGGCGGCTTCGTCAACACCGAACTGCGCGAACTGAAAGACCCGCGCGTCTTCGACTACTTCGACTTCGTCTGCCTGGATGCGGGCGAACGCCCCTTGCTGGCCCTGCTGGAACACGTGCAAGGCAAACGCTCACGCCAGCGCCTGGTGCGCACCTTCGTGCGAGACAAGGACTCGGGCGAGGTCAAGTACGTGAACCTGGTCGAACCCGACGTGGCGTTTGCCGAAGTGGGCACGCCCACCTGGGACGGCCTGCCGCTGGACCGCTACCTGTCGCTGCTGGACATGCTGAACCCCATGAATCGCCTGTGGAGCGACGGCCGCTGGAACAAGCTGACCGTGGCGCACGGCTGCTACTGGAAGAAATGCAGCTTCTGTGACGTCAGCCTGGACTACATCGGCCGCTACGAAGGCGCATCGGCCTCCGTGCTGGCCGACCGCATCGAAGCCATCGTCCGCGAAACCGGGCAGACCGGTTTCCACTTCGTCGACGAAGCCGCACCGCCCAAATCGCTGAAGGCGCTGGCCACCGAACTGATCGACCGCAACGCCGGGATTTCGTGGTGGGGCAACATCCGATTCGAAAAGACCTTCAGCCCGGAGCTATGCGAACTGCTGGCCGACAGCGGCTGCATCGCCGTATCAGGCGGCCTGGAAGTCGCGTCGGACCGGTTGCTGACCTTGATGAAGAAGGGCGTGTCCGTGGACCAGGTGGCCCGCGTCACACGCGCCTTCACCGACGCCGGCATCCTGGTGCACGCGTATTTGATGTACGGCTTTCCCACGCAAACGGTGCAAGACACCGTGGACGCGCTGGAATATGTACGGCAGCTGTTCGAAAACGGCTGTATTCAAAGCGGCTTCTTCCACCGCTTCGCCTGTACGGTGCACTCGCCGGTGGGGAAGAATCCCGAGGAATACGGGGTGACGCTACAGCCGCTGCCCGACGTGACATTCGCCAAGAACGATATCGGTTTTCATGATCCGACCGGGGTGGATCATGATGCATTGGGTAAAGCGCTGAAGAAGGCGATCTACAACTACATGCACGGCATCGGGCTGGAAGAAGACGTGCGGACGTGGTTCCCGTTCAAGGTGCCGAAGACGACGGTGTCGCGCAACCGGATCGCCCGGGCGTTGAGCCAGCAGGGGTAGGGCGGCGCGCTAATACCGGATTCGCACGGCAGCCGCGCTGCGTTCGGACGCTCCGCGGAACACCGCTTCAATATTGTTGCCGTCCGGGTCCAGCACAAACGCAGCGTAATAGCCCGGGTGGTAAGACCGTTCGCCCGGGGCTCCGTTGTCCCGGCCGCCTTGCGCCATCGCCGCGCGGTAGAACGCATCCACCATGGCCCGATCCTGCGCCTGGAATGCCAGGTGTATGCGGCCGGTCAGGTGGCCTTCCACCTCGTCGCTGTCGGACGTCGAGATAAACAGCTCATCCGCCCACAGATTGCGCTCGTCCGAGCCGCCAATGGGGATATTCAGCGCTTTGAAGACGGCGGTGTAGAAGGCCTTACTGGCGGCAAAATCGCGAACGACCAATCCGATATGGTCGATCAAGCGGCCGCGATATCGTTCCCGGTTCAGCATGCAACGCTCCTGGTCAATGAGACGGGGGGATGCGCTGATCGCCGCGGCCGATGCCGATATGGGGCGCGCTGGGGATGGAGTCCGGCGGCGGATTCAGCGAGGTTGAAATTGTAGATCCAGAGCGGCCATCTTTAGCATATTTAGTTAACAGGTCGCAGGCCGCCCATACCGCATCGCACGGTATCATCCCCAGCTGTTTCGAAGCCCCGCTGGTCCAACGGCAAGAAGGTTCACCAATGAAAAAAAGCCTCCCGCTCCTGCTTGGCATTTCCGTCCTGTTGACGGCGTGTGGCCCCAACAAGATCATCGTCGATCTGCCGTCGCCCAACGGGAAGTATCACGTCGAAGTCCGCAAATGCCCGCAATCCGGGTCTCTGACTTGGACCGAGAAAGCACAGGTTTCCGTTCTGGAGTCAGGCGTCTCGGAAGCATGCCAATCCGCCGTGAAAGCCCTGGTGCAATTCGACGCCCCTACGCCGGAAGAACAATTGCAGCTTGAGTGGTTGTCGGACACCGAGCTACGGGCCTGGCACCCATCGTTCAATCCGGAATACGGTCCGCAGTCCACGACGGATAAGCCCGGGATACCGATCAAGGTGCGCTTCGCGCCGAAAAAATGATCGGCTTACAGACCCTGCGCAAGCCCATTGGCGGTCTCCTCGACCGATTTGCCGTCATTGACCGCGTCTTTCAGTTCAGTGATGAACCAGGGCAGGACCAGCTTTGTGCTGCTATCTGACAGGCCAATACGCAGCCTTTCTTGCGAGGCGGAAACTGGGCTGGCGGTCGGGTCGGTGTCCTGGGCAGCCACAGGCTTGGTGGGCGCGCGTGCCGGGGCGGGCGGGACAGGCGCGGCCGTAGCAGCCGCCATGGCACTTAGCAGCACAGCGGCTGCCATCGGATGCATTCGGTGAAAGGTCGGCATGATGCATATCCTGTGAAGGCTAAAGATTCATCCCTCGACGCCCTGCAAACTTGTGATTACGCGGCGATGGAGAGGGACGCCACGCATTGTGCGACTGGGCCCGACGATTGCGTACCGCAGGGTTGTGATCGAGTGTGAAGATCTGTGGGAAGCCCCGGCCTTGAACCGCTCGTCGCCCTGTGCTTGGCGGTGGCTAAAAAATTAGCGCGGCGTGCGTTCAGAGCGTGACGGCTACGTCGATGGCTTAGCCCCGTCGCAATGGTCCCTGAACGCCTTCTCGCCCGCATCAGATATCTCTACCCACTTCTGATCCGGCGGCGCGTCCGCGACATAGCTGTCGTGCCAGTTCCACCATTTATAGGTCTGGGTTTGGGGATAGCCTTCAGGGGAATCCTCCCAGACCTCTTGCCGGCCTAGCGGCGTGATGTCCAGATAATTCCACGTCCCGCCCATCTGCTCGTCGCCGCGATTATTCAGAAAGTACGTGCGAAACACGCGAGTGCCATCGCGGAAGAACACGTTCGTCCCGTGCCATTCATCCACCCCGAAGTCTTGATCGAAACTATCGGTCAGCGTGAACCACGGCATCGTCCAGCCCATGCTGGCCTTCAAGCGGGCGATGTCGGCTTGCGGGGCCCGCGACACAAAGACCAGAGTCGTGTCGCGGGCATTCAAGTGGGCCAGGTGTGCGACCTGATCCGCCACCATCGAGCAGCCACGGCACGCATGTTCTGGCCAGCCATAGACCCCGGGTTCGAAGAAGGCGCGGTAGACGATGAGCTGTCGGCGGTTGTCGAAGAGGTCGTGCAGGGTGACGGAACCGTCAGGGCCCTCGAAGACATATTCGCGGTCGACGGGCGTCCAAGGCATGCGGCGGCGTTGCGCCGCCAACGCGTCACGGGCACGAGTTTGGGCTTTCTCTTTGAGTAGGAGCTGCTGCCGGGCGGATTCCCATTCGTCGGGGGTGACGATGGGGGGCGTCTGTATAGCGGGCCGGCTGGATTGGCCGGTAGCTTGGGTAGGCGTGGTCATGGCTGAAAACCCTCCGAAGTGCGGTGATGTAAAGACAGTTTTGCACCATCGGGGGGCGCCAGGGAGTAACAAATGTGGCGCTATTTCAGGGGCTTAGGCTGACAGAGGAGGGCGTCTGCTAGTCGTTTTGCGCGTCGAATTCGCTGCGGTTGAAAAGATCGAAGTACAACGTGTCGGACCACTCCAACCCCAACGGGTGCTCCGTTGTGCCCGCGTGCGTGCTGTCGAATTCATTGTCCAAATGCAAGCCGAAAAAGGCATCCAGCGGCGGCGTGCCGGTTTGCCGGGTCACCAATATCAGTTGTTGCGCTGCCTGTTGGACGTCTGCCGGAAGCGCATCCAGGGCAGCCCCTGCCTGTACGCATCGCATGATTTCCTGTTCCACGCATGCCTTCAACGGGGCTTCTTCAGATTCGGACATGGTGTCCAGTTCGACTGTTTCCAACAGCAGATACGTGTCGCGGTGGGCTTCCAGAAACGCGATCGTCTCGTCGAGACTGGAGAGCAGTTCGTCGATCGCCGGAGGGGGCGTGGTCGCCTGCGCCGTGTCTATTGATGCGTCTCGGCCTGGCGCAAACATCTGCTTCAGCCGGCTGATCAAGGACAATGATTGCGGCGGGACGGCAGGTTGCAGCCCATCTATCGATGGGTGCGCCGCCATAGCCCGGACAATCTCCGCGAAGCGCTTGACCCGTTCGAAGCCGGCATCGAAGCGGCTGCTGATGGCGTAGAGCCGCGTCTTTTCTTCGGACTCATCGCTATCGAATCCGTCGGCGATAAGCGATGCGCAAAGCTGCGGATCTCCCGACACGAGCAGGCGGTACATGAATGGCACGTCGTAAGGCCATTCGGACAGCCCGGAAATCGTCTCCGGTCGGTCCGAGTAGGAGCTGGGACGGTTGCTCAAGCTGTAGAGATAGGAACGATTGGCCATGGACGGAGTGAGAGAAGATGAAACCGTGGATAATAAATATGGTGTCAGACTGCAATTCTGCATTCGGCTGAAATAAATATGGTGTCAGACTGCAATTCTGCATTCGGCTGGAACCTGCTCCAGTTGAATAGCGGGGACCTGGCGGCCCATTTGCCAAACAAACGATACGTGCGTCGTTCTCTGCAACGGCAAGGAAATGCTGGCGAATCGCGCTTCGATGCGATCCCGCTCCCGTGCATCGATGCGTTCCCCAAGCACCAATGGCAGCCGCCGGCAACGGGCGAGTGCGTCGCCGACGCCAATCTGGAGCAGTTCAGCCGTCGCACGAGCCGCAGCAGCGATGCGGTCCGCAGGGCTCGTCATCAGTTGTAGATCGTACTCGGCGTAAAGATCACGGGAAAGTCCAGGCAATGACTTCGGTTCGTCACCACCGCTATAAAACTCCCCGCGGTCCAAAAATGCATCCTGCTCAGCATAGTGCTCAAGCGCAACCGCATAATCTTCAAGCTGTGAAGGCGGCTGTTGCCGCTTCTGCACGCTCAGCACGTCTGCGAAGGTGGCGGCCTCGAGGTAATTGATTAGCCCATGCTCGACGGCAAATGCGGGATGTTCCTCGCCTTCTTCATTGAGCACGAGTTCCGTCTCGTCTTCGCTGGAAGACAAATAGATCTGCGCGTCAACGAGCGGAACGCCATCGGTCGTGTAGACCCATGAATAGCGGTCCCATACATCCCTATCGTCGTGACAGGCAGCGATGGCTTCGATGCTGTCGAGAAGGCTTAAAAGCTTGGCCATGGAAAATCTATCTGTCGAAAGGAACGATGATGCCAGATCACGGTTCCGCTAACCCCGACCCTCAGTCTGACACCATTTTTTACCGAGTCGCGCGGCCGCAGGCTGCATCCTCACCCGTACACTACCCGATCATCAAGGAGCGATATGTCGATGCAAACGTTGGGCCGTTACGGAGTGGTGCTGTTTCTTGCTGCGCTGAGTTCGGGGTGTTCCTCAATCGTCGGCGAGTGCGGATTGGTCCGCAGCAGCTGCATGTATGAGGGGCAGTACGAGCAAGGCGAGGAAGACTACGCGGAAGCGGAAGCGAAGCGCTTGAACAAGCAGTCGACGGACCAGTTGCGTCGAAGCAATTGATGTCCGGGCAGGGCCTGAATAGGGTGCCAGACTGCATTTCGGCACAAGGCAGTCAGGTTTTCGCAAAGCGCTTTCCGCCCATCTGCTCATCCCCACGATTATTCAGAAAGTACGTACGGAATACGCGGTCTCCATCGCGAAAGAACACGTTCGTTCCGTGCCATTCGTCCACGCCAAAGTCCGCATCGAAACTCTCGGTGAGCGTAAACCACGGCATCTTCCAATCCATGCACGCTTTCATGCGGGTGATGTCGGTTTGCGACGCGCGCGAGGCAAATACCAGCGGGTGTCGCGGGCGTTCAAGTAGGCCAGATGCGCGACCTGGTCGGCCACCATGGAACACCCCCGGCACGCGTGCTCCGGCCAGCCGTAAACGCCCGGTTCGAAAAAGTCGCGATAGACGATCAACTGGCGGCGCTTGTCGAAAAGGTCGCGCAGCGTAAGCCGCCCATTCGGACCTTCAAAGACGTAGTCCTTGTCCACGCCCGTCCACGGCATGCGGCGGCGCTCGGCGGCCAAGGCGTCGCGGGCGCGGGTGTGGGCTTTCTCTTTCAGTAGCAGTTGCTGGCGAGCGGATTCCTATTCGTCGTGGGAAACGACGAGGGGCGTGCACATGGCGTTGGGGCTGGATTGATTGGCGGGGTGCGTGGGCGTGGTCATGGCGTTGAACCTCCAGGATGGGGTGGTGAATTCAGTTTTGCACCGGGGCACGCTTGGGGGAGTAACAAATCTGGCGTCATTTCATCGGCTTGGCACCCTGAATCAAGCCGGGTATATTCCCGCGTGACGGAAAGATTCCAGATTTTAAGAAACGTATAAAAATGATCGTCGGTATCGACCTCGGCACAACCAACAGCCTTATTGCCTATTGGAACGACGGCGCACCAAGGCTTATTCCCAATTCGCTTGGCAGCAGTCTTACCCCGTCGTGCGTCAGCCTGGACGAGGACGGGACAGTGCTGGTAGGCGAGGCCGCTCGCCAACGGCTACAGACGCATCCCGGCAGGTCGGCCTCCTTGTTCAAGCGTTATATGGGCAGCAACAAGGAATTCAGGCTGGGCAAGCAGCGCTTTCGGCCCGAAGAATTGTCGTCGTTGATCCTGCGTGCGCTGAAGGAAGATGCCGAAGCGCTGCTGGGCGAACCGGTCACCGAGGCAGTGATTTCGGTGCCCGCCTATTTTTCAGACGGCCAACGCAAAGCCACCCGGACCGCCGCGCAACTTGCCGGTCTTCATGTTGAACGCTTGATCAACGAACCGACAGCGGCGGCGCTGGCCTATGGCCTGCACCAGCGCAACAGCGAATCCCAGTTCCTGGTGTTCGACTTAGGCGGCGGCACCTTTGATGTGTCGTTGCTGGACATGTTCGAGGGCGTCATGGAGGTGCGTTCCACCGCAGGCGACAACTTCCTGGGCGGCGAGGACTTCACGCAAGAGATTGCGCGCTGGTTCTTGGACGCGTCCGGCATTCCGAGCAAGGCGCGAGACGACGCCCAGTTCATGGAGCACCTGACCGCGCGTGCCGAGGCCGTCAAGCGTCGCTTGAGCGATGCGCCAACGGCGGAACTTGCCGTGGAATGGCGCGGCAAACTTTATGCGCAGGAACTGTCCGACAGCCATCTTCAACAACTGATGGAACCCTTGCTGGCGCGCTTGCGCATTCCGCTGGAGCGCACCTTGCGCGATGCCGGCGTGCGGGCACACGACATCGACGAAGTGGTATTGGCCGGCGGCGCCACGCGCGCGCCCATGATCCGCACGCTGGTCACGCGCATGTTCGGCCGTTTCCCATCGGTGGCGCACAACCCGGACGAGGTCGTTGCGCTGGGGGCGGCCGTGATGGCGGGGTTGAAAGCCCGCGACGAAGACTTGCGCGAAGTCGTGATGACGGATGTCTGCCCCTATTCGCTGGGCGTGGAGATCGTGCGGGCGCTGCCTGGCGGCGAGCTTGCAGAAGGATATTTTTCGCCCATCATTGAACGCAATACCGTCATCCCGGCCAGCCGCATGGCGACGTATTCCCCTACCCATGACCGTCAGCCAAAACTGGTGATCCAGGTCTATCAAGGAGAGGCCCGGCTGGTGCGCGACAACATCAAACTCGGTGATCTCCATATTCCATTGGAGGGCGGCTCGCGCGAAGACGGCGCGGTGGATGTCCGCTTCACCTATGACGTCAACGGCATTCTTGAGGTGGAGGCCACGCGCCAACTGACGCAAGAGACCCATCGCCTGATCATTCGAGGCAACGAGGAATCGTTAAGCGACGACCAGATCGCCGCATGCTTCGAGGCCTTGGCGGAACTGAAGATCCACCCGCGCGACCTGCTTGAGAACCGCACGCTGCTGGCCGAGGCAGAGCGCGTGTACACCTTCCTGCGAGACCGTGACCGTGCCGCGATGGGCGCCGAGATCGGAGAATTCGAAACGGCGCTGGCCAGGCAGGATGCGCGCGTCACCGCCCAGGCTCGCGCCCGGCTGCGTGAAGCAATTAACTACTTTGAACGCGCCAAGGCGTTCCTGCCCCAACTGGACCTGAGCTGAGACTGCCCATGTTCGATGTTCTTGGCATTGCGCCTACCCGCGATTCAAAGGTGATCCGGCGCGCCTACGCCGCCGCGCTCAAGCAGATCGATCAGCAGACGCAACAGGCGGCGTTCGAAAGCCTGCGCGCCGCGTATGAGCGCGCATTGGACTGGGCCCGCCACGCTCAAGATGCGCTGCCCAGTGTTGTGGACGTGGCGCCTGCATCGGAGCCCGTCACGGCGTTGGAACCGGCCCAGACTCCCGACTCCCCCGAGCCGCCCGCCGATACGCCGGCGCCCGCGCGAGCAGCGGCTGATTTCCGTCCGCAGCAGCCGCAGATGAACGTGCAGGTGCGCCAGGCCAGCGGCGAGAACGGACGGCGTCTAGCCCGCCAGCGCGCTCGCGCCATCAGCCAATGGGTGCAGGCGCTGATGCAGGCCGACGATCAGCAGTTAGCCTCTGTCTGGACCCAGATCGATGCGGACCCGGCGCTTCTCCATTTGGATGCTGCATATGAAATGTCGTCGGCGCTATTGAAGGCACTGACGGAACGACCGGATGGCCGCATGCCGCTCTTTCGCGAGGCCAGCGCGCGCTACGGCTGGGGCCAGCACGAATCGAGATTGCCCGGCCGCAACACCGTTGTGCCACTGGTCCAGCAAGTGGAAGACGAGCGCGCCATTTGGCGCGGGCATCATCGCGACTACCGCAAGGAACACGAGCGAGTCATCCGCCGCATGCAGCGTGTGGCCAAGCCGTCCTGGCGCAAGGCCCGGCGCAACCTGGCTGCGCTTCATCGTATGCACAACCAGGTGCCGCTATGGCTGTCGCTTCAGTTGCCGCCTGGCCGCCGCGAGGCCTATCTGGACGCCGCCATGCGCGTGCCGCGTTACGCCCTGGTGCTCGCGGCCATACGCGCGGCGGTGCGCAAATGGTGGTGGGTCGTGCTGGTAGCCATCGTGCTGCTCGGCGCCTACCTTGACCGGGGAAAAACCCCGTCTGACGGGAAGGCGAATGTGCCAGCGTCGCGGTATACCCCCACGCGACCCTTGTCCACACTGAACGAGCAATCGTTCACGCTGACGCCAGAAGCAACCCGGCCGTCAGGGGAGCAGGTTTACCGTATTGAGGACCCCACCGCGCCGGGCGGCGGGAATTTTCAGCGCCGCTTGATCGTTCCGCCTCCCGTATACCCATTCTTTGCAGAGCTGATGAAGCAGGAAGGGACGACGGTGATCAGTTTGCAGATTTTCCCAAGCGGGCTGGTGGTTGCAAGCGTGGGCAACCCGTCGGGTAGCTCATACCTGGATGACGCCGCACTGGCCGCGGGCCGGTTGGCAAGAGTGGAGGGCGCTTTGCCGGACATCGTAACCAGGGTGCAGGTTCCCTTCACCTTCAAGCTGACGCGCAAGTAGCGCGAGGTCTGGAAATCGCGATGCTATGCAAGATCGCGAGCCTCTGTATTGGTTTTAGCAACGTCGAGTTAAAAATAATGAAAAGATTAAGCGTGAAGATCGCCCCAATTTTTGCTCTGGTTATCTTGGCGGGTTGTACCTCGGCCAAGCCTTGGGCGACTTATACCGGAACGCCCGAGACCACATCCACCATCACACTTGTGAATGCGGGAAAAAAGCAGTTGTGGCCCTTGGCGTTCGTCGATGGGGAAGCTTGCTACGGCGTTCGCTATGGCGTGTTTTCCGACGGAAAGTACGCGGGGATCATGGCGCCAGGTTCTGAAGTGACATTCGTTGCCGAGCGCGACAAGACGTTCTCCGTGTTGTACAAATTCATGAATCCAAGCCTGATGGGATTCAAGTTGTGTACCGGCGCATTGACGCTTATCCCAAGGCAGGGGCAATACACGCTTGTCGGAGTGGAGTCTGAAGACGGGGATAGCTGCGGGATGCGCGTCTTGGACGAGGCCAAGAAAGCCGTGACAACGGAAATCACGTCGCGCCAATTTCGACAACCATTTGCCGATAATGATGGCCCTTGGTGTCAGCCCATAGATGATGCGCAACGAGCGGCTTTGGAAAATAAAACCGAACGCAAGTGAGCATTGAACGGTTCAATGCGTCAGCCTGCGCTTGGTGTAGGGGGTGGATGGAAATTCGCTGTCAGACTGCAATTTCGCAGTGAACGCCAGGAGCGCAAAAAACGCTGCGAGCGCCAAAACCACCTATCACGGTGTCCACTAAAACTTGACCACTACACGCCGTCCGTTACGCGCTGGCCTGACTCTCCGCCTCGCCGATCCGGAAGACCTGGGATAGATCCCAGTCCCCCATGCCGCGCCGCACGGCATCCTGCAGCAGGCGGCGCACTTCCGGCAGCACGCGTTGGACGGTGGCGCTCGCTTCGGCCAGTTCGGCAATCGCGTCAAGATCCTTGAGTAATACGCGCACCGTGCCGGTGGCATGCTCGGGCGGGGTCACCATGCGCGGCCACAAAGTTTGCAGCAGCACGGAGTCGGCCCAGCCGCCTTGCAGGGCCGACGGCAGGGCTGCGGTGTCGATGCCGCTGCGCTTGGCCAGCACGAAGGCTTCGGCCAGGCCGGCGAGCGTGGTCGCAACGATGGCTTGATTGGCGAGCTTGGTGGTCTGGCCCGCGCCGACCTCGCCCATGCGCGTGACGCGCGAGGCGTATGCGCGCAGCAAGGGCGTCACGGCTTCGATCGCGTTCGCTGGTCCGCCCGCCATGATGGCCAGCTTTCCGTTCGCCGCGCCGTCCGTGCCGCCCGAGACAGGCGCATCGATCCACACGCCGCCGGTTGCCGCCGTCCAGCGCCGGGCCAGGGCGCGCGTGAGCGCGGGCGACAAGGTCGAGTGGTCGATGAGGCATGCGGGCGGTGTGGCGGCTTGCGCCAGCCCGTGCTCGCCGAACACCACGTCCTCCACGGCTTTGCCGTCGCCCAGGCAAAGCATGGCGATGTCCACGCTCTCGCCTAGCGCCTGAGGCGTGGCCTTTGCCACGGCCCCAGCAGTGGCAAGCGAGCCGAGCTTCGCGCTGGAGCGGTTCCAGGCGGCGACCTCGTGTCCCGCGGCCAGCAGCCGCCGGGTCATGGGGTCACCCATGCGGCCGATGCCGCAAAAGCCGATGCGCGGCGTCTTCGTCATTTTTGACCCCCTTGGGCTGAGGTTTCCCCAAGGGAAGCTTCATAAGGCCACGTCACAGCCCCGGAGTGGGTCACTGCGCCCAGCTTGGCTGGACGCACCAGCGCTTCATACTTCTCAAGCACGCCGCCCAGCCTGCCGCGCACGAATGGCTGGCTGACCTTCGCCCGCTCCGCAAGTTCCTCGTCGGAGAGTTCGACGTCCAGGCTTCCCTTGACCGCATCGATGTGGATGCGGTCGCCGTCGCGCAGCAGGCGTATCGGGCCGCCCGCCGCCGCTTCGGGGCCCACATAGCCGATGCACATGCCGCGCGTGGCGCCCGAGAACCGGCCATCGGTCAGCAACGCGACCTTTTCACCCATGCCTTGCCCGTAGATCGCGGCGGTTACGCTCAGCATTTCACGCATGCCCGGGCCGCCCTTGGGCCCTTCGTTGCGTATCACGAGCACGTCGCCTTCCCGATAGGTGCCGGCCGCGACCACCGCCATGCAGTCCTCTTCCGTCTCGAACACCCGAGCCGTGCCCGAGAACACCAGCTGCTTGAGGCCGGCGGTCTTCAGCGCGGCGCCGTCCGGGGCCAGATTGCCACGCAGGACCACCAGCCCCGCGTTGGGCGAGAGCGGTTCGTCATGCGGCTTGACCACGCGGCCGTCCGGGCCGGGGAAGGCGCGCAGCGCCGTTTCCAGCGCTTCGCCGCTTTGCGTGAGCGTGTCGCCGTGTATATGCCCGCCCGCGAGCAGGGCGTTGAGCACCGCCGGCACGCCGCCGACATGATGCAGGTCCACGGCCAGATAGCGCCCGCCCGGCTGCATGTCGCCGATGAGCGGCGTGCGCGCCAGGACTTCCGAGACGTCATCGAGCGTGAAGGGGATGCCTGCCTCGTGGGCGATGGCCGGGATGTGCAGCATGGCATTGGTCGACCCCCCGGTGGCGGCGACGGCCGCGCAGGCGTTTTCCAGGCTCTTACGGGTTACCAGGTCGCGCGGCAGCGGTCCGCCGTTGCGCAGCGCGCGCATGACGTTTTCACCGGCGCGGCGGGCAATCGCGATGCGTTCGCTGTAGACGGCCGGCACCATCGCCGAGCCCAGAGGGGCCAGTCCCAACACTTCAGCGACCATCGCCATGGTGTTGGCCGTGAATTGCCCCGGGCAGGAGCCGGCGGTCGGCGTGCAACGCTTTTCTATGCCGCGCAATGTTTCGGCCGACATATCGCCGCGCTGCGCCGCGCCCACGGCCTCGATGGCCGTCAGGATCGTGGCCTGCGAGCCGTCCGGGGCCACGCCCGGCAGCATCGCGCCGCCGAACAGGAACACGCCGGGGACGTTCACGCGCACCATGCCCATCAGGATGCCGGGCAGGGTCTTGTCGCAACCGGCCACGCCGACCAGCGCGTCGTAGCAGTGGGCGCGCACGAACAACTCGACGCTGTCGGCGATGGTCTCGCGCGACACCAGCGAGAACCGCATGCCCGAGTGATTCATCGACGTGCCGTCGGAGACCGAGATCGCCGAGCCGCGTATCGGCACGCCGCCGCCCGCTGCGATGCCGAGACGCACGTTGTCCGAGATCTGGTTCAGCGACATGGAACAGGGCGTGTTCTCGCCGAAGGTGTCGACGATGGCGACGAACGGCTTGTCGATGGCCTCGTCGTCCAGGCCCGTGGCACGCAGGAACGCACGGTGCGGCGCGCGCGTCACGCCCTCGGTGACGGTGCGGGAGCGGTGTTTGTGCAGATCTTTCATGGATAGAGTTCCTTGTATGGGGCGACTCAAGTGTTGAGCAGCAAGCCGTTTTCGATGGCCAGCACCTGACCGGTCATCGCCGGCGCACGGGCGGCGATGAACCAGGCCAGTTCCGCGACTTCCGACGGCTGCGACACCCGCTTGAGCGGCGCGTTCTCGCGCATGCCGTCGACCACGCGCGCGTAGGCCTCGTCGCCGAGCACGCGCCGCAGCAGGCCGTCGTCGACCATGCCCGGGGCAATGGCATTCACGCGGACGTGCGGGGCGAGACTGCGCGCGAGCGACAGCGTCAGCGAATTGACCGCGCCCTTCGAGGCCGCATAGGCGATGGACGATCCCGTGCCATTGAGAGATGCGAGCGAAGAGATATTGATGACGCAGCCCGACGCTGCGCCTGCCGGGCGCTCGCGCAACAAGGGAGCCGCGGCGCGCGTCATCTGGAACATGCCAATGAGGTTCACGCGGTAGACGCGCTCGAACTCGTTGGCGTCGATCGCTTCGAGGTTCCCGTGCGGAATCACGCTTGTCGTGCCCGCGCTGTTCACGACCGCGTCCAGACGTCCCCATCGTGCCGCGACGGCATCGACCATGCTGCGGCAGGCGGCGTCGTCGCCCACGTCGGCATCCACGACCAGGGTCTGGGCGCCCGCGTCGACGCACTGCGCGGCCACCGCCTCGGCCGCTGCGCGGGTGCCGTGGTCGAAATTGTTGATGGCCACGGCCCAGCCTTCACGCGCGAAACGCAGGGCCGTGGCGGCGCCGATGCCGCTGGCGGCGCCGGTTATCAGACAGACGGGCACGCTCATGCCTGACCTCGCTTCGTGCGCAGCGACAGCGCGATGAAGGCCCCGCCGACCAGCGCGCAGGCCAGCAGGATCATGCCGGGCAGCAGCTGCCCCGTGGTGTCCTTGAGAAAGCCGATGACATACGGGCTGACAAAGCCGGCCAGGTTGCCGACCGAATTGATCAGCGCGATGGCCGCTGCGGCGCCAGCGCCGCTCATCATCGCCGTGGGGATGCCCCAGAAGACCGGCGCGATCGAATTGATGCCGATGGCGGCGACGATGAGGGCGGCCATCGACCACCACAGGTGCTGGGCAAGCAGCACCGATACCAGCATGCCGACGGCGCCCAGCACACAGCACACGGCAACGTGGATGCGGCGTTCGTTGGTACGGTCCGCATGGCGCGCGATGAGTATCATCGCGACCGCGCTGACCAGCGACGGCACCGCCGACAGCAGGCCGATATTGCCCAGGTTGGCCACGCCGGCCGCTCGTATCATCGTCGGTAGCCAGAACACGAGCCCGTAGTTGCCCATGGCGATGCAGAAGTAGAGCAGGCCGAGCAGCCACACTTTGCGGTCGCCGAACACCTGCCGCACGCTATGGCGGGCGCGGGTGCTGTCGTCGGCGGCAAGATCCTGCGCCAGCAGGCGCTTCTCGTCCGCGCTGAGCCACTTCACCGTCTCGATCCGGTCCTGCAGCATGAAGAAGGCGGCAATCCCGACCAGCAGCGACCCGATACCTTCTATCAGGAACAGCCACTGCCAGCCGGCCAGGTCATGCAGGCCGCCGAACCGTTCCATGATCCAGCCGGACAGCGGGCCGCCGATGGCGCCCGACACCGGAATGGCCACCATGAACAGGGCAATGATCTGCGAGCGGCGGCTCGACGGGAACCAGGTGGACAGATACAGCACGATGCCCGGGAAGAAGCCGGCTTCAGCCACCCCCAGCAGGAAACGCAGTAAATAGAAAGACAGCGGTCCCTGCGCGAACATCGTCAGGCTCGAAATGATCGACCACGTGACCATGATGCGCGCGATCCAGATGCGCGCGCCCACGCGATGCAGGATCAGATTGCTGGGCACTTCGAAGATGAAGTAGCCCAGAAAGAAAATGCCGGCGCCCAAGCCGTAGACCGTTTCCGACATCGAGAGGTCGGCCAGCATTTGCAGCTTGGCAAAGCTTACGTTCACGCGGTCGATGTACGCGACGATGAACGACAGGAACAGGAACGGCATGATGCGCCAGGCCAGCTTGCGGTACAGCGCGTCGAGCTGCGCAGGATTCTGCGCGGCCTGCGCGCCAGCGTACGGCTGCGCGCCGCCGGAAAGGGACGTGCTCATGAGTGTTGTCTCCGTGGGTGTGTGCCATGGGGCACATCGAGTTATTTGGCAGCCTGCGAGTTCGGTTATGCGTGTGGCATCGGTCTGGGATCGCTCTTCGTTCCCAGCTATTCATCGATGCTTCATGAAAAGCCCGCGCTACAGTGCTGTCCGTTCGAAGGGTACGGGTTGCTCTTGCTCGGCGGCAAATCACACTTTCCGCATCTGGCATTACCATTTGGTTATGATTGGCGACTTGCGCCGTGGCGCTATGGCGACCGATACCCCTGTCTTCCCATTCCCGACATGTCCACCAGCACGCCGTCCGACAATTCGATAGAACGTTTTTTCCGCAGCGGCCTGAAGCTTGGGCATCTGCGCATCCTGGTGGCGCTGGGCGAGCTGCGTCAGGTGACGCGGGTGGCCGCCGCGTTCCACGTCACGCAGCCTGCCATCTCCAAGCAGATCGCGGAGATCGAGGAGGCGCTGGCCACGCCGGTCGTGCGCCGCGTAGGCAACGCCATCGAATTGACGCGCATAGGCCGCGTGCTGGTCGAACGCGGGCGCGAGATCCTGCGCCAGATCGAACTGGCGCGGCGCGACGTCAAGGCGCTGGCCTCTGGCACGGCGGGCCACGTCAGATTCGGCGCCGTCGTGACGATTCCCCAACCCTTGATCGCGCATGCCGTCGAACTGTTCACGCGGCGCGCGCCGAACGCCTCGTTCTCGTTCGTCGAAGCCACGCTCGACCGCCTGCTCAAGATGATGGACGAAGGCAACCTCGACCTGGCCCTGGGCCGCAACCGCGTGACCGGGTATCTGCCGGTAATGCGCCACGAGTCACTGCATCACGAGCCGTTCGTATTCGTGGTGGGCACGCGCCACCCATTGGGCGGTCCCGACACCCCCGTGGCCTGGGACGACCTGCAGGACGTGCGCTGGATCACGCCGATGCAGGGTTCGCCCGCTTTTGCGACCATGGTCGAAATTCTGGCCGAACATGGCGTGACCCTGTTGCGTCCGACCATTGAGTCCAGTTCCTTGGCGCTGAACCTGTCCTTGCTGCGCGACGGAGGATATGTCTCCATCCTGCCGCTGTCGCTCGCGCGCCGCTACGTGCAGCGCGGAACGATGCGGATGCTGCCGCTGCCACCGCTGGGGCCATTGGGCGAGGCCATTCTGTATTGGCGTGAAGACACGACGACGTCCACCACGGAGTTGTTTGCTGAGTGCTTGCGGGAGTCGTCTGTGGAATTGATCGATGCTGCTGGGGCGTAGCGGCTGATTGCCTTGCTTGGCCAAGGCTCGATTCGTTCTAAGTGGATCGGACTATCTCCGTATACCCTGGATGTTTCGATTATGGCTACCGCGGATGGCAAGACGGCCCGCCGCCGCCTTGGCCGACCTAAGACATTTCAACAGAACGAGTCCCATTATTGTCCGAACACTACCAGTTCCTGTGCCCCCGTGACCTGCATTTGCCGCCGCCCGACTGGCGGGTGCTGGAAACTAAGCTGCTGGAAGGCGGATACGTACTCGAACCGCGCGGCGACAATATCCCGTACCGCGCCTTGCTGAACCTGAGCTTCGGTCTGGCCACCTTGAACGATGGCTCCTACCAGCATCAGGAACCGTTGCGCGCAACAGGCGACGTGATCGCGATGTACGTGCGGGCAGGATATCTGCCTGCGGATATTCCCATCCGCCATAACGACACCATGGCCGAGACCCTGGAGCTGCTGGCCAGCCACGGCATCACGCCCGGGGAGCTGTATGCGGATAATGAGAGCAGCGATTGGAACAGCCCGCAATACTGCCTGGGGCCCGCGGCAAGACCCTATCTCACCCCCGACACCCAAGCCTCCTATGACGCGGATTCCAGGAATTTTCCGTTGATGCTCCTGGCCTACGACGGCCCTGAGCCGCACGTGGCGGTAGGGGAAAATCTCTCCGAGCCCAGCTTGCCGGGTTCAGACGAACTGCTGGAATCCATGCCGCCGTTCGACTCGCATGTTGATTTCATTGGGGCGGCTTACGAGGATCCGGCGGCGCAGTGGCATTGCGCGGAGAATGGCTGCGATTACCGGATACTGGAGCTGGATTGGCAATACAGCTTGGCGATGGGGTTTCGCATGGTGCGGACAGAATGGCTGGATGACGGCAGCGCCAGGGGGCTGGCCAGGCTGATCGAGGGGCTGACGGGGTTGGCGATGGTTTGCAGCCATCGGCATTTGTGAATGCAGGGTAGGGGATAGGCAGCTGGGCTGCCATTGCCTTGTTCTTGCAAGGCATAAACCTAGTGTGCAAATGAGAGGTGCCGCTACGGCTGTTCCAGCGGCCATACCTCGACGACGCCGTGCGCGACGGCGCAGGGCGTTTTCGACACCATCGCTATAGCTTCGGCGATGTCGGCGGCTTCGATGATGGCGAAGCCGGCTACTGGTAAGGCGGATTTCATGAATGGGCCGTTTTTTGTTTCGACCCGAGCGGCCTCGTGATTGCGCACTTGCACTGGCTTGCCTGCAATGCCCATCAGTGCACCGTCGTTCTGCAATTTTGCGTCGTGCGCATGCGCTGCGTTTCGGATGGCCTGCGGGGTGCGATCGTAACCCTCATGGCCGCCATATCCGATGGTCACAAACTTTGGCATGGATCGTCTCCTTAACGTGGATGAGGTTCCGGGCAGCCTGCAAAACCAATATGCGGGAAATGGTAAAGCATGGGCTGGGCTTAGGCACTAGCCCGAACATGATTTCTCACCTAGTGATGGATCCCAAGGTCTCGGAGACATGCTAGCCGTACTAGAGCTTGAGCGGTGTTGGTGGCACAAGACACTGCTTTAGCTGGTTGGTCTATTTTTGGCGTTGCTCCAGCGCCCCGTCCTCACTCTGCCTCTCAAGTAAAGTTCGGGTAATATCTGTAGATATTTGTCACGAACTGGTCTGTTCGCGATCACTTTTACCTAGGCGCTTAGATACTTTCTCGAGATTGTGAACCAACACGAGCGATGGCTCGTACGCATATTGGAGCAGAGCATGGAGTTGATGGAAAAACTCAGAGGCCTTTCCGAAAAAATTCGTCAGCAAGGCCCTGGCATCAAGACCGAAGAGGCGACGAAGAATGCGTTTGTGATGCCGTTCATTCACAACATACTGGGATACGACGTCTTCGATCCCAATGAGGTGACTCCCGAGTTCATTGCTGACGTTGGCACCAAGAAAGGTGAGAAGGTCGATTACGCGATTCTTCAGAATTCACAAATCCAGATCTTGATCGAGTGCAAGAAGTTCGGTGATCCGCTGAACATAAACCACGCCTCTCAGCTGTTCCGCTACTTTCACGTCACGACCGCGAGGGTATCCATTTTGACGAATGGGCAGGTTTATCAGTTCTACACCGATCTCGATGCCCCCAACAAGATGGACCAGAAGCCGTTTCTGGAGCTTGATCTACTCGATATCGACGACTACATCGTCCCCGAACTGAAGAAGCTCACCAAAGGTGCGTTTGATCTGGAATCGGTCATCAATGCGGCTGGCGAGCTTAAGTATCTGAGTCAGATCAAGAAAATTGTCGCCAATCAATTCGTTGCCCCTGAAGAAGATTTCGTCAAGCTGTTCGCTTCGCGAGTCTATGAAGGCGTGATCACACAACGAGTTCGAGACCAATTCTCGTCGTTGACGAAACGTGCTCTAGGTCAATTTTTGAATGACCAGATCAACGAGCGGCTCAAGTCGGCCATGAATAGTAATGCAGTCGCCTCGGTAGTGGCAGATACGCCTGAAGCTGAAGAGGTTGGAGATAAGTCAGACGACTCGATCACCACGACTCTTGAGGAAATCGAGGGCTACCACGTGGTCAAAGCAATTGTCCGAGCCGTGGTCGATGTCAAACGAGTCGTTCAGCGAGACACGCAAAGCTATATGGGCATACTTCTGGATGACAATAATAGAAAGCCCATTTGCCGTCTTCACTTTAATCGTTCGCAGAAATATGTAGGAATATTTGACGAGAACAAAAATGAAACTCGGCATCCCATCTCGTCTATTGATGAAATATACAATCTCTCTGATGCGCTTAGAAAAACTGTAAGTTTCTATGGGATAGATGTGACAGCTTGATGCGGGTGCTGGTCGGCTTGTCTCGTCTATCTACATAGAAGGGTGTCAGATCAGAAATTAACCCACGGATTTGTAGTCTGACACCTTTATTGAGAATATATCGATCCGTCATGCCGAAGAAAACCGCTATTAGTAAGTTCTTTCAAGAGGTTGGTTTCCCGTTGCGCGCGGTCCGATGGTCTTGGGGGGCACAGCACGGCAAGGCCATGCTGTTGCGTGTTTGGGCCGATGGAAAAAGCGCCGATGGACGCTTTGTCCAGGTTTTGGGAAAGTGGGAAGGCTCCAATGGCTTGAGTGAGCGCGTTCGCCAACTTGCAGAACTGGAGCGCGGGGGTGTCGCTGGCTATGTCGTTGTGGCTAAAGCTAAAGACCTGAATGCTCATCCTCGAGTTATCGAGGATTACGAAGAAGATGTCGTCCATGAGGTGAAACGACTCGTTCATAAACTAGACGGCCGTGTGTGGGCTGAGTTAGGGGCAACACTGGCCCCCACTCGGATAGCGGCGCACTCTAAGTCCTTCAGAACGGAATCCTGGTGGGATGTCGGGGCCGACGAAGGCTTAACTAGTCGGCTAGAGCGCTTTGCTCGGGCGCAGGTTAGACCGGAACAACGACTGTTTCGTGAGCGAGTCTTCAAGGCTTGCCGTGGTCGCTGCGTTGTCAGCCAATGTTCGATTCCTGAGGTTCTGGAGGCTGCGCACATGAAGGGGCGAAGTTGGAAAAACGGACACAATGCGCGCACTGATGGAGTTCTTTTGCGGAGAGACCTGCACGCGCTTTACGACAATGAGCTCTTGTGGTTTGGCAAAGGTGGCCGTGTGGAGTTCGCAAGTCAGGTGGCCGAAGAATACCCTGGTTTGAGTGGTGTAGTGGTCAAGTCCGATTTCTATTGGATCGGCACGAATACAATCCAAGTCAAAAAAAGGTGTCAGATTAAAAATTAATATGAGTGACAAAAATTTTCCGTAGGGTAGAGCAGTAAGCAAGCCTACTCAGAATCGACGACCTCAACTTGGGCCACTATTCATGGACGTTTTCATTCGCGACAGACGCGCTTTGGTCACTCTTCCAGACAAGGCTTATCCGTGCGTCGTGCTTGAGCGAGACAACTGGAACGATTACTTATATTTCACATTGTTTAAGGCACAGCTGCGGCTTGCTCCTGGGTCTGGAGCGGGCTGTGTCGAGAATCTTGGCGCCGTCAAGATCATGAAGTCGAACCAAGCAGAGGGCATAGACAACAGGCCGTTTGAGAAATTGGGCAGCGGGGACAAGATTCCGGCGCGGTTGTTGCGGGATGTTGGCTCGCTAGGGTCCGGTACCGATTACTACGACAAGCTAATGAAAGTGGATATCGACTTAGCGCGGGTGCTATTGAGTACTCTGCGCGATTGTTCGTATCTACCGGCTGTACGTAAGCATTTGCAGTCCGATGAGTGCTTCAAGATCTCATTGCTACGTGACTCGGAAGCCCGCATTTTGCTGGACACGGCCGGCGCCCGTTTTGGTGGGGGCTCCACACTGATTAGCAGCTTTTCGGCAGCAATCAAGCTCGAAGGCGCCAGCGCAGCCCACGAGTTTGCGTTTGACTTCGAATCCCTCGATGGAGTTCCGCGGCGGATGCATTCGATCGTTGGGTTAAACGGTGTTGGAAAAACACAAGTCATGGCGCGTTTGGCCATCCTGCTGAGTCGGTTTTCGAAGCAGGCGATTAAGGAGAAGCGGTCGGCTCTGCAGTCGGATGATTCCATCTCGCCTGTGCCATCCATTTACTCGGTCGTGGCCGTTTCGTTTAGCGCGTTCGACGAGTTCGAGCGGCCCACGCAACTGCAGGGTGAAGCGTTTCAGTACAGCTATTGCGGGCTGCAGCATCCTCAGGGGCGGCTAAAAAACAAAGATGACCTGCTAAAGGAGATTAGAGGTGTTTTGGCCCGAGACATGACACCAGAGAAGCGCGATCTATTGAAACGAGTCCTACAGAATTTGGTTCGGATTGATGATCTCGACTCGTTTGTCGAAGAGCCGGAGAACAATGAAAAAATGTACCAGCGTTTAAGCGCTGGTCAGCGACTTGCAGTCAACTGCATCATTCATATCATCTCCCGGATCGAACCGCGCACGTTGATCCTCTTTGACGAGCCAGAGCTTCACCTCCATCCGCAGTTGCTTACGGGGCTTGTCCAGGCGCTCAATGATGTGCTTGAAAATCAAGACTCATTCTCGATCGTTGCCACACACTCTCCGCTCGTCATTCAACAGTTGCCGAGGGAGTGTGTGCATGTCATCCGCCGTGATCGGATGACGCCGATGGTAGTTAAGCCGACTTTTCAGACTTTCGGAGAGAGTGTGTCGGAGATAACACGATTTGTGTTCGCGTCACCCGATACGGATAGGGATTATCGAGCAGTGCTCGAGCGAATGTTTGAAGACGATGGTGGTGACGCAGATGCCATACGCAAGCGGTTTGGCGGAAAACTTAGCCTGAACGCGGACATGTATCTCGAGTCATTGCGCGCTGCGAAGGACATTTGAATGCGGAATCAGAAGGCTGCCGATCTGGATGTCCGTGAGTATCTACCGACTATCATCAAGTCAAAGCACAAGGCGACAAGGACGACCCTAACCAACTTGCGAGACAGAGTTTTCGATCTGTGCGATGGATACGACAACGCGATAGACGCGATGGTGCCCCCTGCAAAGCAACCATGGGAAAAAGAGGAAAGCGCCGCGCTCGAGTCATGCTATGGCGTAGGAACCATTCCGCTTTCGACGCACAAGGACAACATTCTGTGTGCGCTCAAAGTCCAATCGGAGGTCAACCTTCAGCGGTGCGCATACTGCATGCTCAACGATCCTCGGACATGGGATCACTATTTGCCAAAGGAAGCATTTCCCGAGTATGCGGTCTACCACTCGAACCTGCTGTACATCTGCTTCGGATGCAATCATCGCAAATCCAAGCATTTTCACGATGCACATCTGCTCTATTGTCACCCGTATTTTTCCGTGGATGCAGACACTGCCCTTCTTCACTGCCTAGTGACAGTCGCGGAGGGTGCGCTCGGGATCAAGTACTACTGCGCAGGGATTGGCGCACTGCAGGTCGCAGGTGAAGTCGCACAACGGCACCTCGAGGGGCTCGGTTTAATCGATCGCTTTGCGGCAGAGGCCTCCAGCATGTTAAGCGGTTTAATCGGCGAGCTTAGACAGTACTTTCCTAATGGAGTGCCCGCTGCTTCACTTAATAGTGTGCTGCTTCGGCGTTACGCGGAAGCGCAGGAATGTCTGGGTATCAATGCCTGGGATAGCCGACTTTGGCACGGCGTGGCTCACTGCGTCGATTTTTTGGGCTACGTGAATGAGAAGATCCAATTCGAGGGTGCACCCGATCCCAACGGCTTCGATGTTCCCGCTCCGCTTGGCGCTTAGATAGTCGTAAATAACGTGGCAGAGTGCAATTTAGCAATGGGAAATTTGAGAAATTGTAGTCTGACACCTATATTTTGAACCTCCCGTTCTCGCTGGGAAAATCGCCCTAAAACACTAACATTTAATTCTTTCCAGGATTTCGACAGCAGATCATGATACCTTTTCTACTATCCGGGTAAGCAAAGAGGGGCGAGCGCAGGTAAAGGTGGAGACGGCGAGCAAGAGGCTTCGAGACCTCGCGGAGAAGTCGTAGGTGGGGGTGCTTGCTGTCGGCTAAGCATGCTCTTTGTGCTGTATGCTGCGTCTTGATTGACAATGAGTTTGCTAGAGTTGTCGCCGCGAAAATCGCTCCACCTCCCGCGCCAGCAAAAGATGTGCGCTTCTGACGGTGGAAGCGACGGTAAAGCTCTATGTCGAGCTTTGCCAACTCCTTCAACTACGTGGGCTTGCGAGGCCCGTTGATGATTGAGTGGGAATGAGGCAGTATATCTATCCTAACATGTTCTCCACTAATTTTCGCTAACATTGATTTAGATCGATCATGAAGATATTGTCAGTTTTTAATAATAAGGGGGGGGTCGGGAAAACTACCTTGACCTATCATTTGGCGCATTCTTTAGCTCAGCTTGGGCATAAGGTTCTGCTGCTGGATGCTGATCCTCAGTGCAATTTAACTATTTATTCAATCCCTGTTAATAAGATCCATCAAATCTGGGAAAGGGAGAATGATTGTGTCGAGCTGGGAATCGAAGAGTTTAGAAAAAATAGAACTCAAAAAGATATGGCCGCGCTGTTGAGCCAGCCGAGGTCATTACATTTTCTTCTTCAGCCAACCATAGACGGGGCGGGGGAGTTTGAGAAACTTCCTCCCCCATATAAGATTAATAAAAATCTCCATATTGTTCCCGGTAGATTATCTATTCATGAATATGAAGAGAAAATATCGACGCGCTGGAGTGATGCTTATCGAGGGGACGCTCTTGCAATTAGAACAATTACACGAATGCGTGGGATTGCTGAGGAGTATTCCAAGAATTTTCGCTACGACTACGTAATCATAGATACGTCTCCTAGCCTTGGGGCATTGAATAAGACGATCATTTCTACGGTGGATGGTTTTTTTGTTCCGGCCGCCCCCGATATGTTCTCTCTTTATGGCATTAGAAATATTGGAAATTCGCTTAGAAAGTGGCATGAGGAATTTGAGATAATATATAAACTTATCTCTAGTGAAAAAAGAAAACTGTTTCCAAAAAAGTTCGTTAGCTTTTTGGGTTATACGATTTATAATGCTAGAAAATATACTAAAGCTAGCATGAAATGGAATCTTGCTCAGGCTCATTTAAAGTATGCATTGGAGATTCCCAATGTAATTCATAATTACATTGGGGAGGATCTTCGCGTAGATATATCAGATGAGCTTCTGGCTGAGCCGATCGGTGGGGAATCTATTATGCATGGCCATAATACTTTTCCGACATTGGCGCAGCATTATCGTGTGCCTATGTGGGAAATTCCTAATGTTTCCGGGATTGATAAAGACCACCAAAATACGATTAATGGGCAAAAACCAGATATTTATGCCACTAGGGAAAAATATGCTGTATTTTCGCAGTCATTGATCTCTCGTATAAACTCTATTGGGTGAGTCATGAGCCACGCTGTATTCTTTGGCGAAAATGGGGCGCTGGATGACGATCAAGATTTGTTAGAGCTTTACCGAAAAAATAGAAGAGTTTTTGAGTTATTTTTGAATTCCGTCCAAAGCGATTTTTTATCTGCTAAAGAGCTGAATACTGGAGTGCCTTCCGTTGTGCACTCCGTCCGTAGTCGAATCAAGGATGATCATCATTTTTTAAGTAAGGTAAAACGAAAGAGAGCGATAGGTAGGGAAATAAATCCCGGTAATTTATTTGATGAGATCACCGATTTTGCAGGTATTCGTGTTTTGCATCTTTATCAGGATCAGTTTTCTGAAATAAATAAATTTATTCAAAGTAAAGTTAAGAGAAAGCACTGGAGGTTGTTGGAAAAGCCCATCGCATACACTTGGGATCCTGAGTCGGTTGCTTATTTTAAGAGTTTTAGGGTTGCGACATCTGTTAAGGAATCTTACTATACAAGCGTGCATTATTTGATCGCGCCGGCTAACCAGGAGAGAGATGGTGTTTGTTGTGAAATTCAAGTGAGAACGCTATTTGAAGAGGCGTGGGGCGAAATCGATCACTCAATAAATTATCCTGATAAAACGGAGAGTTTTGCAAATATTGAGCAGCTGCGGGTTCTGTCGAAGCTGGTTTCAACGGGGTCTAGGCTTGCAGATTCTATTTTCAAAATTCATAAAAAAGGGTGATTTTTTTGCAAATTTTCGCACCGACATTTGCTCGTATCTGTTTCTTTGTGACTTGGTATTTCTTGTAATCGTAATTCGGCTTTGGTTAAGAGGCCATAGTTGCCGATCGCCGTCTTGCGTATTGCAAGTGTCGAAGCGATGTCGGTGTATGCATTGCTCTTTAATGTTTGATCACACGTTTCGCCATGCCGGTTTGCCGTGGGCAATGTGGGATGATGAATTCCTGGCGTAACCCATAATTCGCACGCGCCGGCATAGTTGCTGGACGTGAGGATCAGACCGTCTCAGGACCCCTGACGCCCGTCGTCAGGCAGAATGCCGCGGAAGCCAAGCATGAGAGGCTCCGCCCACCGCGTATCCTGTGCCAGGGAAGCCGGTGAGCAGATGAATACCTCGGGCCCGAGCGCGCGGCCTTGTCGTAGGGGGCGAGCTCAAGAAGCGCTACCACCCCGCTGCCAACACACGCCCCTCGAAATTACGGTGTCAGACTGGAGTTACCAGGATTTAGTGGACAGGCGTAGTATCCAAATCGATCGGGGATGATCCATGTCTGGGAACAAGGCGCCAAGCAAAATAAGGCGAGCGTATAAGTTCATTGAAGCGCACAGCGACAAGTACAGTATTTCAGTTATGTGCCGAGTGCTTGGAGTCGCGCGCGCTGGCTATTACGCTTGGCTAAGTAATCCAGTATCTGATCGTGCACAGGAGGATGTTCGGCTTCTCCGCTTGGTAATCCCCCCGCAAAAGCGTTGTAGTCAGAAGTAGAATTTTCTCGTTGAGGAGTTCTACCGCATGAAGAAGTCGAGATTCACGGACAGTCAGATCATTGAAGCCATCAAGCGCGTGGAGGCCGGCCTTGCGGTGCCCGAGCTGTGCAGGGAGCTGGGCATCAGCTCGGCCACGTTCTACAAGTGGCGTTCCAAGTACGGCGGCATGGACGTATCGCTGATGGCGCGCATGAAGGAGCTGGAGACCGAGAACGCGCGGCTGCGCAAGATGTACGTCGAGGAGAAGCTCAAGGCCGAGATCGTGACGGAGGCGCTAGAAAAAAAGTGGTGAGGCCATCTCGCCGCCGTGAGATGGCCCAACGTGCCGTGCAAGATCGCGGCGTATCGATCCGGATGGCCTGCGAGGCGTTCGCGGTGAGCCAGACTTGCTATCGGTACATCGCCAAGACGGATGCCGAGAACGAGGATATCGCCAACTGGCTGCTACGTCTGACCGACAACCACCGCAATTGGGGCTTTGGTCTGTGCTTCCTGTATTTGCGCAATGTTCGAGGCTTCGGCTGGAACCATAAACGTGTGTACCGGATCTACCGCGAACTCGAACTGAACCTGCGGATCAAGCCGCGTAAACGGCTGGTTCGCCAGACGCCGGAGCCGCTGACCGTGCCGACCAACGTGAATCAGGTATGGTCGATGGACTTCATGCACGACCAGCTTGCCGATGGACGCAGCATCCGCGTGTTCAACGTGATCGATGACTTCAACCGCGAGGCATTGGGCATTGAGGTGGACTTCTCGCTGCCGTCCGAGCGCGTGATCCGCACGCTCAAGCAGATCATCGGCTGGCGGGGAAAGCCCTCAGCCATTCGTTGCGATAACGGTCCGGAATATCTGAGTGCAGCGATCGTTGCGTGGGCCGATGCATGGGGCATAAAGCTCGAATACATCCAGCCGGGCAAGCCACAACAGAATGCCTATGTCGAACGTTTCAACAGGACCGTACGCTACGAATGGCTATCCCAGTATCACTGGGACGATCTGGATCACGTGCAGCGGGTCGCCACACAGTGGATGTGGTCCTACAATCACGAGCGCCCAAATATGGCACTGGGCGGATTTACCCCAAAACAGCGGTTGGCCATGGCCGCGTAGCGTTCCTACTTCTGGCAATCGCTAAAACCGGGGGGATTACCCCCAAGCAAGCCCGCTCGATCTTCCGCAAATCATCAACCCGCACAACAGCAAACTCCGGATCATCGGGCGTGGCCCAACGGTCATAGGTAAAAGGGTGGTCGCTCATTTCGACGCTCCGGTGTAATTGACGCGATGAAAGAAAGGAGGCCGCCGTTGCAGCGGTCACTTGTTCTGTCTTTCCGGCTGTCAACCCGGGCGATCCTTTGGACCACGGGGCGAGTATGCCCCGTTAGGCGACGGACGCGATGCGGTTCCGTGCCAAATTGATCACGCTTTCTCTTACGTAAGCGCAATCGAGGAGGACTGCTGACCAGGGAAGTATCAGCGGTCCATCGCCAGCTAAAGCTATCTCTGGTTAATACCAATCAGCCAAGCAGATACCTACTCAGCGACGGCCGCCCCAGCCACCGGCACAAAAAACCGATCCTTCAATTCCTGCAACCCAATCCTCTCCAACATCTCCGTCAACCTCTCCGCAGGCTTCCGGTTCGGCAAATTCTTATACTGCGCCACGATCAGCTCATTCTTCATCGAATGCTCCCACCCCACCAGCTCCGTCACGCTAACCTGATACCCGTGCGCTTCCAGCTGCAAGCACCGCAGCACATTCGTAATCTGGCTACCAAACTCCCGAGTATGCAACGGATGCCGCCAAATTTCCGCCAGCGGATCAGCCAGCGCCTTGCCTTTATTCTTCCTTAGCACCGACGCCACTTCCGCCTGGCAGCAGGGCACGACCACGATGTACTTGGCCTTCTTCTCCAACGCGAAGTGAATCGCGTCGTCGGTGGCGGTGTTGCATGCGTGTAGGGCGGTGACGACGTCGATGGTCTTGGGCAGCCTGTCCGACGTGATCGATTCCGCGACCGACAGGTTCAGGAACGACATGCCGTCGAACTCCAGCCGCTTCGCCAGTTCTTCCGACGATTTGACGAGCTCTTCGCGCGTTTCGATGCCGTAGATGTGCGAGCCGCTTTTCGCCGCGTCCTTCTGTTCCTTGAAGAACAGGTCATACAGAATGAACCCCAGATACGACTTCCCGGCGCCATGATCCGCCAGCGTGACGTCGCCACGTTCCTGTTGAACGTCTTTCAGCAACGGCTCGATGAATTGAAACAGGTGATAGACCTGTTTCAGCTTACGGCGGCTGTCTTGGTTCATCTTGCCGTCGCGGGTCAGGATGTGCAGGGCCTTGAGCAGTTCGATTGACTGGCCGGGACGGATGTCGTGGGTTTTTTCGGACATGGGGAAAGGCAAAGCGCCCCGTTTGAGGCGGGGCGCGTAGAGGCGCGGAAAGCGTCAGTTTAACGAAAACGGCGAATCCGCTTATTCAGTAGTCAGTCCGGAAGAGGGCTCAATGTCCCACCTAGCCAGGACACCGCGGAGCCGGCTTTGCCGGTCCGCTGGTGTTGCCCCCTGGGGTTGTCCCCCGTGGGGCCGCGTAAGCGAGTAGGGGGAGGCTACTCAGGCCGCTACCGGAAACACCGGCTCGCCCAGATTCAGCATCAAACGATTCGCCCAAGCAAAGATCGCATCCGAGTGCAGCAGATCCAAAATCTCGCCTTCACTCAACCCCACGTCCTTCAGTTCCTGGACGCTGTTCGCGTTGACGTTCGCTTGCGCTTCGGTGATCTGGATCGAGAACTTGCCAATCGCCTGTTCACGCGCATTCGTCCCAGCGGTGATCGGATCTTCAAACACCTGCGCGATCACGTCATTGCGCTTGGCCAGTTGCTCAAAGCGCTGCGCATGGACCGATGCGCAGTACACGCATCCATTCACGCGCGACACGACGGTCGAGCCCAATTCCCGTTCCGCACGCGACAGACCGCCCGGCGCGTACATGATGGCGTTGAAGGCCGCCGAGCGCTGACGCAGGATTTCCGGTTGGTGGACCAGGAACAGGTAGTAGTCCGAGACCTTGGCCTTGGGGTGGCTTTCTTCCAGAACGGCGATTTGTTCCGGGGTGGCGGTGTCGACGTTGACGACGTCGAGCCAGGCTTTCCACTCCAGCACTTCGTTGGTGAAGCCGTGGGCTTTCAGGACGGCGCCGGGTGCGGTGGTGCCGGGTTTGGCGGCAACCGCGCCAGCTTCAGCCGCATTGGCGGGTACCGTCTGGCCTTCGGCCGCTTGAAGTGCCATCAAGCCTGCGACCAGACGGGTCTGGTACGACAGGAACGCGATCAGTTGCGACAGGGTGACGACCGCAGGCGTGGTGACGCCGGCTGCGGGCAGGGTCTTCAGTGCGGCTTCGTCGCCTTCGACGGGGTTTTCGATCAGCTTGCGCGTGAATTCCAACACGGCAGCCAGGCGCGGGGTGGAGGCGTCTGACGGCTTGCCGGATTCTGCGACGGCGATGTCGGCGGGGGGTGCGTCCGTTTCCGCCAAGCGGGCGCGGTAGTGCGAGGCCAGCAGCGGCGACGGGCTGATGCGGGTGGCGTACAGCGCGACAAGCAGGCGTTCGGTCAGCGACAGGCCGGGCAGTGCCGGGTCGAACAGGGCGTCGTAGCTGCCTTGCGTGGCGGCGGCGACTTTTTCGCGTTGGTGGCGGACCTGAAAAGTTTTGCTGCCGGGGGTCAGGCCGACGAGCTTGTCGACCAGATCATTGACGGCGTCATAGACGATGGGTTGTTGTGCCATGGGGATGTTCTCCTTGGTGTCTGATCAGCCGGCGTTGCCGGAAGTGCTTGCCGAACGTGCGGCAGCCGAATTAGCCGCAGCCGCCCGCGCCTTCACCGCTGCGTCCAAAAACGTCTTCACGCCTTCCCACGATTCCTGGTCGGCGCGCGCGTTGTCTTTGGGGTTCCCGCCGCTGGTGCTGATCTTGCCCGACACGGGGTGGGCGTAGACAAGCTGGGTGGTGGGCACGTACGGGAACAGGATCGAGTGGCCGCCGTTCTCGTAGTCCAGCCATTCAACCGGGTAGGGGTGTTTCACGTCGACCAGCTTGTCCTGCACCATCTTCGAGTACAGGCTGGACGGCCACGAGCCGTCGTCGGTGCCGGACAGCAGCATGACGGGGCCTTCGATGTCTTCCACGCGAATACGGGCGCGGGCGACGGCGTCGGGGTCTTGCAGCGCGGTCAGGATGGCTTTCTCGTGACGATGCGGCGAGGGGCCTTCGTCAAACGGCGCCCACGTCGCGGTGCGGTTGTTTTCCCAGACGTGGGGGATGGGCTTGCCGCCCAGCAACCAGGTCGGGCCTTCGCGGCCGATCTTGGGGTCGCAGGCGTTTTGGCCGCTGTGGACGACGGCGCCGGGTACGTAGGCGACGACGGCGGACACTTCCTTGGGGAAGGTGGCGCCCAGCAGCAGCACGAGTTCACCGCCGCGCGATTGGCCGCTGATGGCGACGAAGTCGTGCTTGGGCTGGACCTTCTTGCGCAGCCAGCGCAGGCCGGTCTGGAAGTATTCCAGCGGGGTGTTCGAGATGTAGTCGGACAGGCCCGGCGCCTTGAAGTAGGCGAGTGCAAAGGCGGCGTAGCCGCGGGACGCGTACAGCGCCGCGCGCGGTTCGTTGATGCCGCCGCCGGATCCGTTCAGGATCATGACGGCGGGATGCGAACCCGGCTTGCTGCCGGCCGGCAGGTACAGCGTGCCGACCAGGCCTTCTTCGCGCACGTCGTGGCGGGTGACGCCGTCCAGCGCCAGCCGTTGCGTGAGGCTGGCTTGCGCTTGCGCACCTGCCACGCGGGCGACCACGTCGGTGACCAAGGCTTCGGTGACCGGGTGGTTGAAGTGTTCGCGGCTGGGGGAATCCACGGGCGCTTGCGACCAGACGAGGCCCATCGGGGCCACGCCGGTGTAGTCGCCCGAGATAGGCGCGTCGCGGGTCAGGTCGACCACGCCGTCCTCGCCTGCCGTGAAGGCGGCTTGCGCCTGCCAGAGCACGCCGTTGCGGCGGGTCAGCGCGGTGATTTCCACCGTCTGGCCCGGCTCGACGTGCTCGACCCGGATCTGGCGCGGCACGTCGATCAACGCGTCCGCGGGGGTGATGGTTAGGGTCGGCACCATGGCTTATTTACCGGCCGGTTCTTTGGTGACCATCATGGCGGCCGTGCGGTCGCTGGTCATCGGGGTGACCTTCAGGCCCTTCTTGGTGGCCCAGATGTTCTTGTAGTGGAACAGCGGGAAGATGGCGACGTCGTCAGCCACCAGCTTGACCGAGTCGCGCAGGATGGCTTCACGCTTGGCCACATCGAATTCCGACGTGGACTGTTCCAGCGCAGCGTCCACCTTGGGGTTGGAGTAGTGGCCCCAGTTGGACGCGCCCAGGCCCTTCTTGGCGTCGACGGTGGCCAGGATGTTGACCAGCGCGTAGCTGGCTTCACCCGTGCCGTTGCCCCACGCCAGCATGCTGACGGCGAATTCGTTCTTGTTGGCGCGGCCCGAGTACACGGCCCATGGCACGACTTCCACTTGGGTTTTCACGCCTACGCGGGTCCAGAACTGCGCCACCGCTTGGGCCGTTTCCGGGCCTTGCGGGTAGCGGTCGTTCGGCACGTGCATGGTCAGCTTGAAGCCGTCGGGAAAGCCCGCTTCGGCCAGCAGTTTCTTGGCTTGCGCGACGTCGTTGGGGATGTCTTTCACGTCGGGGTTGTAGCCGAAGGTGCCCTTGGGCATCCACTGGTTGGCTTCGGTGGCCGCGCCTTGCAGTATGCGGTCGGAAATGGCCTTGCGGTTGATGGCCAGGTTCAGCGCTTGACGCACGCGCAGGTCCAGCAGCGGGTTCTTGTCCAGCGGCTTGCCGTTGTTGTCGGTGATGTACGGGTTGGGCGCGGGGTTGAAGCTGGGTTGCAGGATCATGACGCGCAGGCCGTCGTACGGGTACACCGAGATGTTGGCGGCCTTTTGCAGCTTGGCCAGGTCCGACACCGAGACCTTGTCGATCACGTCCACGTCACCGGCCAAGAGCGCAGCGGTGCGCGAGGCGGCGTTGTTGATGTAGCGGTAGTTGACCTTGTCCCAGGTGGCTTTGTCGCCCCAGTAGCCGTCGTTGCGTTCCATGATGACGCGGTCGCCCGGCGTGTAGGACACGAACTTGTACGGGCCGGTGCCAACCATGGCCTTGCCCGAGTTGTAGTCTTCGGTCGTGGACTTTTCACCGACGTGCTTGCTGACGACGTGTACGGATGCCAGGTTCAGCGGCAGGTCGGGGTTGGGCGCCTTGGTCTTGACGATAAGGGTCAGCGGGTCTTTGGCGGTCATCGTGTCGATGGTGCGCAGGTAGCCGGCGTACGTTGCCACGCTGCCCGGCACGGCGCGCGCGCGGGTGTAGGAATAGATCAGGTCGTCGGCGGTGAACGGCGTGCCGTCTTGCCACTTGACGCCTTCACGCAGCTTGAATTCCCAGGTGGTGGGGTCCAGCGGTTTCCAGCTGACGGCCAGGCCCGGCTGAAGCTTGTTCCACTTGTTTTCGATCAGCAAGTCCCAGAAGTGCAGGGCCACCGAGCGGTCGCCGGCGTGGTTGTTCAGCTGCGGGTCCAAGGACGACAGCGGGTCGGCAAAACCGATCGTCAGGTTGTCGGCGGACGCGACGGCAGAGGCGCCGAGGATGGCGGCGGTCAGGGTCGAAAGAATCAGGCGTTTCATGTTCGGGGTCCTTGGTAGGGGGGGAACGAGTTAAGTGTTCCGAAGGCTGCGTTGTCATTCAGGCCACTGAAGGAATTCAAGGCATTCAGGACAACGCGGCCAATTAGGTTCAGGCCATGTCGTTCAAATGACAGGCGCTTAAATGGTTGATGGCGATTCCCTTCAACGTGGGAACTTCGGTCTTGCAGCGCGGCATCGCATGCGGACATCGCGGATGGAAATGGCAGCCGCCGGGCGGGTTCAGCGGGCTGGGAATCTCGCCTTTGATCGCAGTAAAGACCTTGTGGCGCGACTTCAGGCTGGGAATTTCCGCCAGCAGCGCTTGCGTGTACGGGTGGTTGGGGCGCTGGAACACTTCGTCCACCGTGGCCGTTTCCACGACGCGGCCCAGGTACATGATGACGACGCGGTCAGACAGGTGTTCCACCACGCCAAGGTCATGGCTGATGAACAGATACGTCAGGTTCAGTTCTTCGCGCAGGTCCATGAACAGGTTCAGGATCTGGGCTTGGATGGAGACGTCCAGCGCGGCCACGGCTTCGTCGCACACCAGCATGGACGGCTGCACGGCTAGCGCGCGGGCGATGCCGATGCGCTGGCGCTGGCCGCCGCTGAATTGGTGCGGGTAGCGTTGGCGCAGGGCAGGGTCGAGCCCCGCGCGTTCCAGCTGGGCGCTGACGTAGTCGTCAAAGTCGCCATTGCCGACCAGGCCGTGGATGCGGGCCGCTTCGCCCACGATCTCGTCCACGCGCAGGCGCGGGTTAAGGCTGGCGTAGGGGTCCTGGAAAATCATCTGCACGGTCAGGCGCGCGGCATGGGCTTGGGCCGACGTCATGTCCGAGGGGCGCACGCCGTTGATGCGCACTTCACCGCCCGATGGCGTCAACAAGCCTGCGGCGATGCGGCCCAGCGTGGATTTGCCGCAGCCAGATTCACCCACCAGGCCGACGACTTCGCCGGGGTTCACGATCAGGTCCACGTTGTCGACCGCGCGCGTAATGGCGGGCGGCTTGGACAAGCCCATGCGCTGCATGGCGCGGCCGGCTGCGCCGACCTTTCTTTCGCCAAAGCGCTTGCTGACTTGCGAAAGGTCAATCAGCGGAGTGGGGGCGGCGGATACAGTCATGCCGTCACCTCGTTGTGGATCTGGATAGTCGGATGGAAGCAGCGCACGTCGTGTTCGGGCAGGGCTTGAGTGATGCCGGGTTGCTGGCCACAGGCGGCGGTGGCGCGCGAGCAGCGCGCGGAAAACGCACAACCGGCGGGCAGGTGCAGCAGGTTGGGCGTCATGCCGGGAATCTGGCGCAGGCGCTGGCCCCGCAGGTTATTGCTGGGCAGGCTGTCGATCAGGCCCACCGTGTAGGGGTGCTGCGGGCGGTCGAGCACGTCGTCGACCTTGCCGTGTTCAACGATGCGGCCGGCATACATCACGGCCACGTCATCGGCCAAGCCTGCCACGACCGACAGATCATGCGTGATCCAGATCAGGCTGGTGCCGTGCTGCTGCGCGAGCTTTTGCACTTCAGACAGAATCTGCGCCTGGATGGTGACGTCCAGCGCGGTGGTGGGTTCGTCGGCAATGATCAGGTCAGGGCGATGCAGCATGGCGATGGCAATGGCCACGCGCTGGCGCATGCCGCCAGACAGCTGATGCGGGTAGGCCAGCAAGCGTTCTTCGGGGCTGGGGATGCCCATCATGCCCAGCGTGTCGCGCGCCAGCGTGCGCGCTTCGCGCTTGCTCATCTTGTTATGCGCGCGCACCGTTTCGATCATCTGCACGTCCACCCGCAAGACGGGGTTCAGCGTCATCATCGGATCTTGAAAGATCATGGCGATGCGGTTGCCTTGCAGGCGGCGCAGTTCGCGCGGGGCCAGCTTGGTCAGGTCGCGGCCTTGAAACAGCACTTCGCCGCCCACGATGCGGCCCGGCGCGTCGACCAGACCCATGATGGAAAAGCCCGTCACGGATTTGCCCGAGCCGGATTCACCGACCAGGCCCAGGATTTTGCCGCGCTCCAGCGTGAACGACACGTCGTCCACGGCGGGCAGCACGCCCGCGCGGGTATGGAAGTGCGTGCGCAGGTTGCGCACTTCAAGCGTGGCCGGCGCGCCGGTAGCGGTGCGGTCGGTCATTTGTGAGTCCTTGGGTTCAGCACGTCGCGCAGGCGGTCGCCCACCAGGTTGATGGCGACGATGGTGATCAGCAGCGCGATGCCGGGGTAGAAACTGATCCAGTATTCACCGGACAGCATGTATTGAAAGCCGTTGGAAATCAGCAGGCCCAGCGACGGTTCGGTCACCGGCACGCCCAGGCCCAGAAAGCTCAACGTGGCCTCCAGCGTGATGGCGCGCGCAATCTGCAAGGTGCCAATGACGATCAGCGGCGGCAGGCAGTTGGGCAGGATGTGCTTCAACATGATCCGCCAGTTGGGAATGTCCAGGCAGCGGGCGGCTTCAACGTATTCACGGCGGCGTTCCACCAGTGCCTGGCCGCGCGCGGTGCGGGCGTAATAGGCCCATTCCAGAATCACCAGCGTCAGCACCACGTTGCCCACGCCCTTGCCCAGATAGGCCAGGATCATCATGGCAACCAGGATGGACGGGAACGACAGGATCAGGTCGACCAAGCGCATGATGAACGCATCAACCTTGCCGCCCGCGTAGGCGGCCAGCAAGCCCAGCAGCGTGCCGACGATGCCGGCGATAACGGCCGAGCCCACGCCCACCATCAAGCTGATGCGCAGGCCATACAGAATGCCGGACAACAGATCGCGCCCTTGGCCGTCGGTGCCCAGCCAGTAGTGGAAGGTGTCCAGGCCGTTCATGGAACCCGGCGGCATGCGGGAATCCAGCACGTCGATTTGCAGCAGGTCATACGGATTCTGCGGCGAGATCCACGGCGCAAAGATGGCGGCCAGGATCAGCAGGGTGGCCACGGCCAGGCCGAACACCGCCGTCTTGGACGACATGAATTCGGTCAGGTTGCGGCGCCAGGGCGATTCGCGGCGCAGGGCGGGAACCTTCTCAGGGGTTGCAGTGGTGCTCATGCCGAGCCCTCCAGCCGTACCCGGGGGTCCAGCACTTTATAAAGAATGTCGACGATCAGGTTCAGCGTCACGAACAGGCACACGACCACAATCAAATAGGCCACGATGACGGGGCGGTCCAGCGCGTTCAGGCTGTCCAGGATCAGCTTGCCGGCGCCCGGCCACGAGAAGATGCTTTCCGTGATGACGGCGAACGCAATGGTCGAACCCAGCTCCAGGCCCAGCACGGTCACCAGCGGGATCATCGTGTTGCGCAGCACGTGTACACAGACCACACGAAATGGCGACAAGCCTTTGGCGCGGGCGAACTTCACGAAGTCCAGCGGCATCACGTCGCGCACGCCAGCGCGCGTCAGGCGGATGACGAGCGAAATCTTGAACAGCGACAGGTTCAGCGCGGGCAAGATCAAATGGCGCCAGCCATCGGCAGTCAACCACGACCACTGAAAGCCCAGGAATTCCACCGTCTGCCCACGGCCGCTGGCGGGCAGCCAGCCGAGCGACACGCTGAACGTCATGATCAGCATCAGCGCCACCCAGAAGGTGGGCAGCGAGAAGCCGACGATGCTGCCGGCCATGATCATTTTCGAAAAGCGGCTATCGGGGTACAGGCCGGCAATCAAGCCCAGCGGCAGGCCGATGATGACGGCCAGACCCAGCGCGCTAATCGCCAGTTCAAGCGTAGCGGGCAGGCGCTGGATGACGAGTTCAATGGCGGGAATGTTGTAGACGAAGCTGTTGCCCAGGTTGCCGTGCAGCGCCCCGTTCAGAAAGCCCAGGTATTGCTGCCACAGCGGTTTGTCCAGGCCAAGCTCCGCGATGATGCGGGCGCGGTCGACCTGGTCGACGTCTTGGCCGATCAGGATGTCCACGGGGTTGCCGATGGCGTGCAGGCCCACGAAGACGATCAAGGTCATCAGCAACACCACCACCGCCGCTTGCGCGACACGGCGTATCAACCAACCGGTCATTGCGTGGTCTCCGCTTGCGAGGCCGGGGTGGCGATTGCCGCGGGCGGTGGGGCAGGCGTCCATTCATCGCCGAACACTTCCGGTTCCGAAAACGCTTCCATGTTGGCGTAGTACGTTTCGACGTCTTCGCGATAGAACAGGCCGGCGATGCCTTGCGCCAGACGCTTGGCGCCGTCGCTGATGGCGGGGATGTCGCCCGAGATCGTGCCTTGCGTCAGCGCAGCGGGGTAGGAAAAGCAGTGCACGCGGTCCAGACCCGGGCAGGCGCCGGGGACTTTTTCTTGCAGCTCGAAGACGGCGCCCAAGTCGGGCGAGTCATGCAGTTCCTGGTCTTCTTCGCCGGCGGGCGGGGTGTAGCGATCGCCCCAGTTGCGCACGTGAGGCGCCAGCGGCGCGAATTCCGGGCGCACGGTCCAGTCGATACGAAAGCCCGTGGAGAAGATCAGGAAGTCCAGCACGAACAGGCCTTTGGGCGTGGTGACGTGGATGTCGTCGCCCACCATTGCCAGGTCTTGCACGCCACAGCCCAGGTTGAAGCGGGCGTTCGGGAAGCGCGACACGCGCAAGGTGCTGCCGCGCGGGGGCGGCACTTGCGCGGCGTTGATGTAGTGGCGGATCTTCCACTTCCATTCGTCGGGCAGGGTCAGGTGGCCGTGGGTCAGGCCGGGGTTGCCCGCGCCTTTGCCTTTGTTCACACGCGGAATATCGTTGCGGCGGATCAGCAGGTCGACGCTGGCGGCGCCGGCTTCCAGCGCCGTGCCGGCGCTGTCCATGGCGGACGCGCCCGCGCCCACGACGCCGACGCGCTTGCCGGCCAGCGTGGCGTAGTCCATCACGTCGGACGAATGCGCCCAGCGGTCACGCGGCAGTTTCTTGGCAAAGTCAGGCACATAGGCGCCGCCCAGGCCGTCGCGGCCGGTGGCCAGCACAACACGGCGGGCCAGCACGGTGTTGCGGCCGGCGGGCGATTCCACGTCCAGCTGCACCAGACGGTCGGCACGCGGCTGCACCGACAACACGCGGTGTTCGTTGCGCACGTCCAGGTTCAGCACGCGGCGATACCAGCGCAGGTAGTCCATCCATTGCAGGCGCGGAATCTTGTCCAGCGCGTCCCATTCGGCCGAGCCGAATTGCGCTTCGAACCAGGCGCGGAACGTCAGCGCGGGCAAGCCCAGGGCAGGGCCGGTCAATTGCTTGGGCGAACGCAGCGTTTCCATGCGGGCCGTCGTGGCCCACGGGCCTTCATAGCCTTCGGGCGCCTGGTCAAAGATCGGCGCGGTAATGCCCAGATGCGTCAACGACGCCGCCGCAGCCAAGCCGGCCATGCCGCCGCCAATGATGACGACGTCCAGCACTTGCTGGCCGTCCACCAGGCGCGGGGCGACCCAGCTCTTGGCGGGGATCTCCAGCCAGGACAAGTCTTGCCGCAGGCGCGCTTCCAGCGCGGCTAAGCCTTGCGGCGGGGTGGCGATGGGCTGATTCATAGTGCGGGGGTTTCCAAAACAGGGGCGTCATCACCGTAGATCGACTGCAACAGCGCCGAATGCTCGCACGCGTCGTGCAGCACAAAGCCCGGCAGCAGGGCGGCGGCGGCATCGGCCAGCGCGTCGGCCATGGCCTGGCAGGCCGGCGTCAGGGGTTGCGACTGCGGGGTGATGACCCCAAAGAAAAAAGGGATGTCCAGGTCGATGGGCCGGATCGCCACGCCCGGCATCGGGACGCCGTAAGCGGTGATCGGTTCCAGCACCGACACGCCAAGGCCCGCGCGGACGGCGGCCAGGGCGTTAACGGACGAATTGGTTTCGATGGTGCCGGGCGCATTGCCGTCGGGCGCCAATGCGGCGTCCAGCCGGCGGCGCAGGCGATAGGGATTGGCCATCGTGATCAGGCGGCGTCCGGCCAGGGCCGTGACGGGCACGACGTCTTGGACGGTCAGTGCATCGCCCTCTGGCAACGCGACCACACAGGGCGCCTGCCCGATCCAATGCACGTTCAGCCCGCGATGTTCAAGCGGCAGGCTGGTCGCGCCCAGTTGCGCGGCGCCGGTCAGCACCGCGTGCACCACGCGTTCGGGGGAGGCGCTGCGCACCTGGATGCGGGTGGCGTCGGTTTGGGGCTCGATGCGCTTGAGCGCCTCGGGCAGCAGCCCGGCCGCCAGGGCCGAGGTCGCGGCCAACAGCAGCGGCTTGGCCTGCCCGCGGGCGATCTCTTCGGCGCGGCTGCGGATCTGCTGCAAGCCGGCCAGCGCGCGTTCCACATCGTCATACAGCAGGAAGCCCTGCTCGGTAGGCGTGACGCGGGGGCCGCTGCGGCTGAACAACGCATAGCCGATCTCCGCTTCCAGTTCTTGCAGCAAGCGGCTGATGGCCGGCTGCGAACGCCCGAGCAAACGCCCGGCAGCGGTGACGCTACCTGTAGACATGACGGCCGCGAAGGCCTCGAGTTGACGTAATTCCATCTGTGTTGCTTTATGCTCAGGACGAATTCTTGCCCGGCAAGTATGCGCGCTGCAAATAGTTAAAAGGCATAAGCAAATTCCCTAATAGGGGATTTCCTTATGCCTTTTCATTACTTCTAGTTATTTCAATGACTTAGTGAAATCGGCTCAGGCGATCATACGCAGCTGGGCAACTGCATAGTGTTCGTCATGCCCCCACCGCCGTGCCATAGGATCTCGTTTTGGGGCCGATCTGAAATCCCGCCGGTCGGAGGCGCATCCCCACGGTAAGGTGCGAGTCATGCAGGCGCAGGCCTCCAACCGCTGCCGCGGTACGTGCTTTGTTCCATGCGTACTCAAATCGCATGGCAAGCGGCTTGTGCGGGCGTTCCGGCAGTTGCCAGAGCGATGGAAGCCGTGGGCGGTTGGCGATTTCCCGATTACTACGACCCATTGCCGTGGCTCAAACTCTGTTTCGGAAAGGCATAAGGGGACTGCAATCGTCTCATTTTTCACTGCATGCAATTAACTAAAAATCCTTAAAATTTCTAAAGACTGCATAGAACTGCTCAGAAAATGAATGCAGGCCCTGCGCTTCAGAAGATCCCTGTTGTGGGGGCGGCCGCTGTCGGCCCAAAATTAATCTATACGGTTTGGTTTGCGGGGTGCCCACGTTTGTCGCCAGAATCTCACTGTTAAGTATTGTCAACAAAAGAATCGCAGATATGCTTCCGCGATATTGTGTTGTTGATTACTGCCCGACAGGAGCTAGAAGGGCCAGAAAACTAAACAAAGCTGTTTTGGACGATTGGCAAAGTGAGGGAGAACGACGTGTTGCTGCAGCAAGGCAGGCGTGAACAACAGACCTGGCCCACCGTGCGCCAGGTAACACTAGCCTTGGCCGTCGTCTGGTTGGCGCTGGTGGCCGGCCTTGGGTGGTGGATTTCGCAGAGAATCGTGACAGCGCAGTTAGCTAGATGGGCGGCAAGCGCCGATTACGAGACTAAAACGACTGCGCGCGTGATGGACCGGTTGTTCACCGAAATGGTGAGCGTGGCCAATATGGTGGCGCGGCAGGGTCTGGTGATTGAACTGGCCATGCGTTATCGGACAGATGCCCCAGGCGCCGCCGAGCTGACACGGCAGGAGCGTGCTGCGCAGTTCGCGCGCGACCCGTTGGTGGGCAAGGTCGGCGACTTCATGAACGCGCTGGCCAGTGATCTGCGTTACGCTCGCATTTACATGAATAACATGTCGGACGACACCGTGTCGGCCAGCAATTGGGCCGAGCCCGACAGCATCGTGGGCATGATTTATTCGGGTCGGCCCTACCTCATTGATGCGTTGCGTACCGGCAATGGCCATTCTTTCGGTATTGCTCGTTTGAATAAATCCCCATCCTATTTCGTGGCCAGTCGTATCGAGGACTCGAACGACGTGCCGTTGGGCTCAGTCACGGTTAAGTTTGACGCGCCAGAAGTTGCGCTTTATTTGACAGGTCGACATGTCGCGTTAATCGTCAACCGCCAGGGGCGCGTGATCACGGCGTCCTCAGAGCCGTTCATGCTACGCAACGTCGCGGCGCTTCTGCCGCCAGGCACGGTACTTCCGCCGGACGGCGAAGAAGATCTAGGCGAACTCATGGATGTGCGCGCGACAGGCGGTTCAGACATCGCCGACCAGTGGCTCATCGACGGCAGGCCCTATCTGCTGCGGCGCCAGCCGTTGGCGGGTACGCAATATCAGTTGCTCACGCTGGCCACGTTGGACCACCTGGCATCCATGCGCAGACAGCACTTTTGGATGGCTGGGCTGGTCGCGGTGTTCGGCTTGGTCCTGATCCTGCTATCAGGCCATGCGGCGAGCCAGATCTTGATGCGCCGACAGGACGAACGGTACGCGGCCAACTATGACGCGCTGACCGGCCTGCCGAATCGACGCGCAGTGTTGACTGAATTGGAGCGGTTGTTCGCTCTGGCGAAGCGGACGCAGCAGTGGGTTCTGGTGGCGTTTATCGATCTGGATGGGTTCAAGCCGATCAACGACACCTATGGGCACGAGGCCGGCGACAGGTTCTTGATCGAGGTGGGCCGGCGTATGTCGGCCGGTCTACGTGCGAGCGATATGCTGGGTCGATGGGGCGGCGACGAGTTCGTTGTGGTTGGACTAGTGGCTCCGTTCAGGTCCGACGATCCGCGAGGGGCAGTCGACGAGATGCGCAACCGGTTGGCGCAGCCGCTGATCGGTACCTATACCTCAGCCGAATATAGTTTCGACTATCGAGGTGCAAGCTTTGGCATCGTTAGCGTGGATCCTGCCGTCAGTTCGTTGCATGCCGCCCTCAAGGAAGCCGACCAGCTTATGTATGCGGACAAACAGGTACGGCGGGCGCAGCAAACGACCAAGGGTGGGCAGGCTTGTAAATCTGTTTGGAAGACAGACTCAAACATAGATGGCGGCTTGCTGAACAAGGTATGACGTTCAAGGACCGCGGATGTCCACTCCGACGGGGAGCATTGGTTGAAAATCGGCGCCTCCCGACCCATTACCGCCGCTCGAGAGTGGTGTGCTAACCCGTACTTTGCACCTATAGCGAGAATTGCTGCGCACCCTTGTCGCCGATCCAGCGCCAGTAAGTAAAGGCGCTGTTTGCCATTTGCCCGGATCTAAAACGTCATTCTGAAACCTGCGGTCGCGGTGACGATGTAGCTGCCCGAGAAATCCGCGTCGGCGTCGACTTGGCCGTAGATCGCATAGCGATCGCCCCAACCGTAATTGGCCCCGGCTCCCACGCTACCCCAGGTTCGCGCCATTCGGCTGGCCACCGGTACGTCGGCCACGTTCACACGGGTTCCGTTCAGGAATTCATGTTTCACGTTGACGACGCCATAGACGCTCGATTCCCGATTCGCGCCACCCGTTTGCCAATTGCTTTTGTAGTCCAGCGCCATTCCGACGCGGGCCAGCAGGCTGTCGCCCTCGTCGCTTTCGACGCGTGTGCCGAATTTATCGTTGAAGCGGTCGAAACGGGTCGATGCGTAGGTCAACTGCGCCTGCGGGATCAGGGCCAGTCGCTCGCTCAACCCCAACGCCTTGCCCCCTTCAATACCCAGCCCGTAGCTGTTTGCCTGGTTGCCGCCTTTCAGCCTGCCGGCCAGCCGGGAATTCAGGTCGCTGTCGTACCTGGTGGCCTGGGCCTGGGCGTCGATATAGAAGCCATTCTTGCCGTACCAAGTCAGCGTCGGTGTCAGGCCGTAGGCAGTGGTATCGATCGTGCCGTTGCCATACGCCGAGGACACGTGCGTGTCGGCCTTGCCGTAGTGAAAGGCGATGCCGCCCACCAAGCGGGACCCTTCTTCTTGGCCAGCCAGGATACGGTCAACACCAAATTGCGCCTTCCAGCTGTCGATGTCCTGGCGTGCGCCCGTGGTGGAAGTGGAGGGGTCAAGCCGGCTCGTCGTGCCCTCCATTCGACTCCATACGCCATTGCGGCCGACGTCCGCCGAATCATAGAGGCGATTGCCGACCCGCTGGCGCAGGGTGGGCAGCCGGCTCAGGTTAAGCAGTGTGTTGGCGTAGGCTTCATAGACCGGCACACCGGGCTGATACAGCAAGGGCGGTTCGGCGCCCGGCGAAACGCCACCGGTCGGCGGTGTGCCGGGATCGGTCAGGGATGATCGCAGATACCAGCCGCCGTCGGCCGAGTCCTGTTGCAGGACGTAGCCGTAGGCGCCGGCCACCAGGGCCGGGCGGCCCTGGATGACATAGTCGCCGTTAGCCAAGTTGAACTGCCCCGCCGAGACCCCGTTGACCTGCACGATCTGTATGCCTCGTTGGGTCTGCGCCCCAACGCCTCCCATGTTCTGCACGTTGACCGGTGTCGCGCCCGCGGTGTCGCCCGTGACTACCAATTTATCGGTGGGCGAGTTGTCGCCGCCAAGCTGGGTGCGGATCTCCAGGTTCCCGCCCTGTGCCGCATAGTCACCGGCGACCGTCAGGATGCCATACCCGCTGCGCGGCCCCGGAGCGATCGTGCCTTGGTTGCCGGTCGCGCCGACGCGTCCCGTGCCGGTCAGCCTTGCTCCCGCCAGGACGTTCACCGGCCCGCCGAGCACGCCATCGACCTGCAATGTGCCAGCCTGGATATCGGTGGTTCCCGTGAAGGCGGCGCTGTTGCCCGACAAGGTCAACCTGCCGGCGCCCAGCTTATTGAGGCTGGAGGTTCCCGAGAACTCGGTCATCACGCCCACCTCGTACCCATTGGTGTCGAACGAGGCTCCCTCGCTTCCGATCGCCTGCGTCAGGAAACCATTCAGGAAATTGGCCTTGTCACGCCGAGCGCGCAGGACGCCGCCATCCAGGATGAAGGTGCCATTGCCGGCGCCCTTGATGACCGAGCCGGTCTCCAGCACGCCGCGGCCGCTCGCATCGCCAGTGAGGTTCAGCGTGCCTGTAGCGGTGCTGCTGACGGTAAGCCGCGTATCGCTGGTGGCAACCACCAGCCCGCCCTTGGCGATGTTCAACGTCCCAGTGCCTGCCGAGCCGATATCGATGCGATCGCTGGCGGTAAGCGTCGAGACATCGGCGGTCGTGCTCGATACGTTCACGGTGCCAACGCTGCCAGCCCGGAAGCCGATGTAGATCGTTGCGGCGGCGCCCGGCGCGGACGATCCGACGGTGCGCACGGCGGCGCCTTCCAGGACTTGCAGGTCGCCAAGGCCCTCGAAACCTACGTAGATATTGTTGAACGGGTTCCAGCTGGATGCATGTCCCAACACCGTTACGCTGCCCTGGCTACCGGGGCCGCCGCCGATCAGTGCCTGGCCGCTCTGGACGGTGCCGCCGTTGTCGATGTGCAGCGTACCGCTACCGTTCGCGCCGATTTCGAACGCGTAGGTCGTGTTGAGTTCCCAAGTTGATCCCGGCCCGGAAACGACAACGCTCCCGACGCTGCCGTTCTGGCCCCCAATGCTGCCCGATGTGCCTCGCGCGAAGCCGCCGTCCAGAATGCGGAGTTCGCCATTACTGCCAGACTCGTTGCCGATATACACCGGGGCCAGACTGGTCCAGGTGGACGGGGTGCCAAGGCCGTCACGGCCTGATACCGTAAGGGAGCCCACGCCGCCAGTGAGGTTGCCGATGAAGGCCCAATCGTTGACGACGGATCCGCCATTGCTGATGGTCAACGTCCCGTTGAGGGAATCGCCAACAATCAGATCGCCTCCGACTGTCCAATTCGGCGACTGGACCGCCCCAGGCGCAATCTCCCCAGTACTGGTAACTGACTGGGCATGGGCGGGAGGGGTGACACTGGCCGTGTAGAGTACGAAGGCTGCCGACGTTAACCAACCCGCCCTCATGCTATCGGTAGCGACCATGACAAATTTTCCTCAAATAGATACGTTATGTCTGGAAAAATTACATTGTGTCGCAGCGTATCGCCAGAAATAAAAAATCAAGAATGGCCAAGTGGTGGCTTGAACTCGCCGCGGGCCAAGCACTTATCCGCTAGTTCCTGACGAGCTTTGCTTGCCGGCAAGCTTTGCAAGTATTCCGATGTACACGTGGTGGCCCTTGGATCGCCAGATGTGGCCATGATGGTGCCAGGTGTGATGACCCAAGAAGCTCTTATCCCGTTCAACTCCCGCAGGAATCTCTGAAAGACTGGAATGATACGTATGGCCTTTCTTCAGATTTGTTGAACAGAAATAGACGGTCAAAACGTTCGTGTCCAGCTTGTAGGACGCAATAAAAAAGCGCCCCAGATTTGGGGCGCTGATCCATCTTCAGTTACGGTTTCGGGCCGTAGTCCGCGGTACGTAGCGGACGTGGCCCCCAGGCGGAGGCCGCCAAGAATTAGCTTCGTTCATCCATCCTGTTTCCCAGGCTTCGACTTTGCTGCGCCACTCTGCTATCGATTCCCCGGTATGACCGGGCATCTCGACTGCTCGATAGTAGGGGCAGTCCCACAACGTCAGTCCTTCGCGGGCGGCGCTGGCGCCCAGCTTTTGGATGTCTTCGCGGTGCATTGCCGTACCCTCCAAAAGTAGATGATCGGAAGGAAAGTATTGCGCAGGTCTGCAACTACTCGCAATAGTGTTGCGGCACTATCCGGGCTGGTATTACTGCTTGAGCCATTGCATTCATCGCCCTTGGTAGTCGCGCCGCCCGTCAATCTCTTCGAAACCGCACACCCACCATGCCGCAGTCGGACGAGAACGTCAGCAGCTCGGGCTGTAATAGGTCGGGGATCGCTCCCTTCTCTGTGGCGTCGAAAATTACTCAATAAAAACAGAGGGTTGTGCAGGGAAAATTCCCCAACAGGGGATTTCCTTATGCTTTTTCATTACTTCTAGTTATTTCAAGGGTTTGCCCGAGCGGTGCCGATACCCCTTTCCCGGATTAGCGCTTGCGTCCAGCGCCGTTCGGGGGCCGGATGAATGGTGCCATCGTTAGAGAAAGTAAGTGTGTGATACAAATGCCGGTTCCTGAATGCACTCATAAAGGCTGTAACGTGAAAAAGATGCTTTTGGCCGGCGCGATTGGCGCCTTCATATTGACCGGTTGCAAAATCGATGTCGAAACGAAGGTTCCGTTATCAGGCCTGATGTCAGAAGGGATAAAAGCCGGCAATGCAAATCTGCTGATCGAGGTGGCGGCCTGCAACGATCATAAGGACTCTCGAAACCCCTCCGACATGCTGATCAAGGTTCGCGATGCGGTGGCAAAGGCATTTCCTGTCGCGGTATACAAAGAGTGCTTCCGCAAGGAGTTCAACTCGTATGCCAACTTCGAGATTCCGGCCAATTATGGTCAAGGCAGCGACGCAGAATGGGCCGCGACCAAAGGCGTGCGCATCATGTCTCACCGCGCAAAGGACGGCACCTTCAGCATTTCGGCGGGCTTGCCCGAAGACGTTCGAAAGGGTTTAGAGGCGTCCAGCAAAGAGAAATACAAGATCGAAGCATTCAAGGTCGAGAATGTGCGGATGCATATCGCGTTCGGGAACGATACGGACCAAGACCTGAAGACGTTTGCTTTTGGGACATTCGTCCAAAACACGCCTGTTGTCGGATCAGAGCTGAGCATGCGCAAAGGTGCGACGTATAACTTCAGATTGTCCGACGTGGCCACCGCGTTGACTTTCCACGTCGGTCTTGGTCCGGTCGGGAGCACCAGTTTCCTTACCGTCTGGCCGCCGAACTGACGATTTCAGATACCATGAAGCATCCACACCCGGGAGGCTTCATGGATTGCTCTGTCGAAGGAAAGGTCGCTTTTACGGACGGCTATTCGTACCACTTCGCCACCGTGGACGACGCGCTGGCGTTTGCCGCCTGCGTGAAAAGCTCGCAACAGCCTGACCCGTGCGCGGCAACGCATGGCAGCACGCAGAAGGTCAAGCTGGAAGAGGTCAAGACGAAAGAGGAAGAGGACGAAGAAGAGCGAAACCGCTAGGGTTCGCTTCAACCGTTCATCCGGCGGGGCAGAGAAGAGACGCCCGTAAGCGTCCCAGCTCCCCGCTCTAGTGCTTGGGCAACACGAACTCCACCCGCCGGTTCTGCGCGCGTCCTTTCGGATTGTCGGCGCCATTGGCCAACGCATTGGGCTGCACGGGCCGGGTGTCCCCGTAGCCTTTGGCGGCCAAGCGCGCCTTATCCACGCCGTGATTCGCTAACCACTGCAATACGGCATTCGCCCGCTTCAACGACAGCGTCTGGTTATACGACGCGGTGCCCTTGGAGTCGGTATGGCCTTCAATGGCCACACGGGCCGGGCCAGCTGGCGCCGCCTGGATCGCGCGCGCAATATCCTTCAGGGCAGGTTCTGCCGCCGGCCGGATATCGGCCTTGTCGAAATCGAACAGCACGTCGCCCAGCATCGATACCGTGACGGCGTCCTTGTCCTGGCGCACGGATAAACCGTCGTGGCGGCCGGCCAGGTCGCCTATCTGCGCAGACAGGTCAGAAACGCCGCCGCCCGTGTCAGACGGAAACCCTTTCAGGTCCAATATCGTCGCGCGCAGGTCCAGTACTTCGGCTTTGTAGGGCGGTTCTTGCGCGTGGGCGCCGCTGGCCGCGAGCAGCAGCGCGGCAACGGCGGTCGACATGTTCCGGGCGGCGGCCATGGGCTATCGGTCGGTGATCTTGATGGCGTCGAAGGTTTCGACACCCGGTATCGTCAAGGACACTTCCGTAATTTCTTTAGGCGGCGCGGGGAATTTGCCCTGCCAGGCGCCGGCGATCGGGGCGTCTTTAGAGGTCTTGAGCACCAGTTTGGGATTGGTCAGCGGTTTATCGTTGCTGTCTTTCAGCAACAGGTGTTTTTTGTTGCCCGCAATGACATAGAAGCTGTCTTCGTAATCGTTTTGGGTGATCTGCGAATAGACCATCTCGGTCTTGCCGGGCACGATGGGTTTGAACCGGACCTTAAGGGTCAGGATATCGCCGCTGCGCACGGCTTCGACGACCTGGCCTTCGGCGCTGCCGGTCTCGGTCAGGCCCGTCGCCAACGGTTTGGCGGCCGTCGCATCGGCTGCGGCCTGGGCGTTGGCCGTATGGCCGAAAGTGGCTAGCGTCAGCATGGCGCCCAGCGCACAGGCCGCTACTGCGGGTCTGATCGGATTCACGATAAGTCTCCTTGATTCGCCCGGTCTAATCCAATGGGCGATGGTCGGCTTTCGTGTCGCATATTTCAATGCGATTATTTTCCAAATCGTTACCGTGATAAGGGGTGCGCGGCCACAGCGGGCACGGGTTTTCAGGTAGGAAGCGCAGGGGGCTTCACGCCATAATGGGGCGCAAGACGGCCCCGGCGAAAGAAACAAGTGGTTGTATTCTTTCGCCGCACTTTCGCAGTATTGCCGCAGGCGGGTCGAATATCTGCGGATATTGGCCGTCAACCGCCGCGATGCCCGCCGTGATAACGCGGCGCCGACATATTCCGCGGGCTTTCCTTGTGCTGGGCATTGGCCAGCGCCTTGCGCCGGGCCTCTTCTTGCAGGTGGTCCGCTTTGGCGCGGTCTTTCTCGGCGTGCGGGGAAACCGGAGCATCAGGCGTGGCTGATGCGGCGGGGGCGTGGGTCGGGCGGGAAGGTTGGGACGTCATGGTGCGTACCTTTTCAGGCGACGCGGCAAATGCCGTCCAACCACGTTACGCCTGGCGTGGCGGCGATTCCAGCTGCGAATTGCAACAGCGCGGAATGCCCGGTGTGCGCCAAGCCGGTAGACTGGCAAGCTCTTTTACGCGGCCGCCTTCATGCGGCGGCGCCCCGGCGCCCACGTCCCGCAGCCGGCTTGATAACCATAATCGGGGGATCCGAATCCATGAAAATAAGAAAACTCATCGAAGAACGACGCCGAGGCGAACGTGCCGCGGTCAGCGAACGCGCCGATCCTTCGGATGCCGATTTGCTGGCCGCGCTGGATCGGCTGGATGGCGCCGAATTCAGCTCGACCGCGTTCGTGACGGAAAACGAGACCGTCATGGCGGTTGGCGGCGGCAACGGGGCATACGTCGTATCCATCACGCTGGATGACGATGCGCGCATCTATACGCTGGTTGACCGGTCCAAGTCCGAAGACCACGACCAGAAGGTGGTCGTGGGCGGCCAGTCCGGCAGCTATCAGCAGTATCAGTGCGTGTGCCGCGATCTGGCCGTAGCGGCCATCCTGTATTTCCAGCAGCAGGGCGAGCCGTCGCCCGATCTGCAGTGGGTCAGCGAATAGGTCCAGGCAGCCGTCGGGTCACACCACCCGCGTCAGCACCTTTTCATCCCGGAACCAGCCGTCCAGGTTGGCGACCATCAAGTCGGCCATCGCGCGGCGTGTTTCATGCGTGCCGCTGGCGATGTGCGGCAGCAGCACCACGTTGTCCATCGCGTTCAGCGCGGCCGGCGTCGCCGGTTCGTGCTCGAACACGTCCAGGCCCGCGCCGGCGATGCGCTTGGCCTGCAAGGCGCGGACCAGCGCGGCTTCGTCCACGACCGTACCGCGCGCGATGTTGATCAACCAGCCCTGGGGCCCCAGCGCGTCCAGCACTTCGGCGTTCACCAGGTGGCGGGTCGCGCCGCCGCCGGGAACGGCCAGCACCAGAAAATCGCATTCGGCGGCCAAGGACATGATGTCCGGGCAATAGCGGTAACCGGCGGGCGCATCAGCGCGCGGCTTGCGGCTGGTGTAGAGGATTTCCATGTCGAAGGCCGCGGCGCGGCGGGCGATCTGCAGGCCGATGTTGCCCAGCCCCGCAATGCCGCAGCGCTTGCCGCTCATGCGCGTGCCCAGCGGGAAGCCTTCGTTCGGCCAGCGGCCGGCCCGCACGAAGCGGTCGGCCTCGGCGATGCGGCGGGGCGCGGCCAGCATCAACGCCAACGCCGTGTCGGCCACGCACGCGTCCAGCACGCCGGGCGTGTTGGTGACGACGACGCCGCGCTCCTGCGCGGCCGCCAGGTCGATGGTGTCGTAGCCCACGCCAAAACTGAAAATGCCTTCCAGCGCGGGCAAGGCGTCGATCAATTCACGCGTGGCGCCGAAGCGGCCGCTGGTGGCGATGCCGCGGATGGACGGCCCATGTTCGCGCAGCAAGGCTGCGGGGTCGGCGGCTTCCCACAAGCGGTGGACGCGGTAGCGGGACGCCAGGTCGGCCACCAGCTCGGGTAGCAGGGGGCCGACCATCAGCAGGTGGGCGGCGGAAGCGGGCAGGGGTTCTGTCATGGATACGGCTTTGAAAAAGGCCCGGTGAACGGGCCGGGTGGGATCAGTTGGTCTGGATGTTGCGGGTTTTGATGATCTGCCCGTAGCGTGCACGTTCGCTGGCGGCCAGCTCCTGCAACTGCTGCGGGGTAGAGCCGTGCGCCACGGCGCCCTGGGATTCCAGCTTGGTCTTCATGGCGGGGTCGGCGGCGACCTCGCGGATCGCCTGCGACAGCTTGTCGATCACGGCGGGTGGCGTGCCCGCCGGCGCCAGCACCGCGGTCCAGGAGCCGGATTGCGCGTTTTTGACACCGGCTTCGTCGATGGTCGGCACGTCCGGCATGGCGGGCGAGCGCGCGGCGCCCGTTACCGCCAGCGCCCGGAGCTTGCCCCCGGTGACGTAGGGCATGGTTTCCAACACCGAGGCGAACAGCATGTCCACCCGGCCCGCCATCAGGTCCGTCATGGCCGGACCGCCGCCTTTATAAGGCACATGCATCAGGTCCACCCCGGTGGCTTGCTGGAAGATCTCGGCAGACAGGTGCGGGGCGCCGCCGGTGCCGGAGCTGGCAAACGTGTGCTTGCCCGGTTCCGCACGCGCCAGCGTCACCAATTCGGCGACGTTCTTGGCCGGCAAGCCGGTCGGCACGACCAGCACGAAAGGCAGGTCCGAAAACAGCGACACGGGCGCAAACGCGGTGGCGGGGTCCGAGTGCAGCTTGTAGATCCACGGGTTGATGGCGAGCATGCCGGAATTGGCGAACAGCAGCGTATAGCCGTCGGCGGGTGACCGCGCCACCAGGTCGGCGGCGATCTGTCCGCCCGCGCCGGGGCGGTTGTCCACCACCACCGATGACGCCAGCTTGTCGCCCAGGGCGGCAGCCAGCAGGCGCGCCGAGATGTCGGTGCCCCCGCCCGGCGAGAAGGGGACGATCAGGTTGATCGGGCGCTCCGGATACCCGGCGGCGCTGGCGTTCCAGGGCAACGCGGCGGTGGCGGCCAGGGCCAGCGCCGCGGCGATGAGCCGGACGCGTTGGCGGGCGATGGGGGGTGTCTCCATGTCTCTTTTCTCTTTTTAGGCGTTGGGGGCGGCATCTGCCGCGGATGAAACGTGTTGCGAAAGCGCTCCTTTGGTTCCTGCGGGCCGGTGTGCGGCCTTGTCGCCGAGTATAGAAACGGCTGTTGATGGATAGCCGTTCGAGCTATAAATAGCATTGATCAATTCAAGAGTTGAATCGATGGAATTCCGTCAATTGGAGTGTTTCATCGCCGTCGCCGAGGAACTGCACTTCGGCCGGGCGGCCGAACGGTTGTGCATGACGCAGCCACCCTTGTCCCGGCAGATCCAATTGCTGGAACAGGATCTGGGCGTGACGCTGTTTGAACGCAATAGCCGGCAGGTGCTGCTTAGCGCGGCGGGCAGGCGGTTCCTGCGCGATGCACGGCATCTGCTGGAGTTCTCGGCGCGCGCGGCCGCGACGGCGCGGCGCACCTCAGGGGGCGAGGCCGGGCACATCACGTTGGGTTTCACCGCCGTCGCGTCGTATCGGCTGATGCCGTCGATGATCATGCAGGCGCGCAAGCTGCTGGCGGGCGTCGAGATCCAGCTTCGCGAAACCGTCAGCACCGATCTGGCGCGCCTGTTGCTGGCGCGTGAACTGGACGCCATCCTGGCGCGCAGCGTGCCGCAGCAGGCCGGCATCGAATCGCGGTTGATCGAACGCGAACCGCTGGTGCTGGCGCTGCCCGCCGGTTCCCCCTTGTGCGAACACGATACCGTGCCGTTGCGTCTATTGCAGGGCCAGCCTTTCGTGCTGTATTCGCCGCGTGAAGGCAAGTACTTCTATGACCGCATCGTGGGCGCTTTCGGGCTGGCCGACGTGCAGCCCGACTATGTGCAGCGGGCGGGGCAGACGCACACTTTGCTGGCGCTGGTGCGGGCGGGACTGGGCGTGGGCATCGTGCCGGATTCGGCGCGGGAGTTGCGGTTTGAAGGCGTGGAGTTCCGCCCGATCGGCCAGCGCGACCTTTACGCGGACATGTATCTGGCCTGGCACGCGCAGCACGACAATCCGGCGTTGGACGCGTTCCTGCAACGGGTGGTGGGCGTCGCGGCCAAGTGAGCCTTCCGTGGCCGCGACGGCGCCGTCACATCTGCATCTTCTTCTTGCCCAGCAAGGTCAGCGCCAGGCTCCTGCCTGTGCGCATGAAGGGGTAGAGCGCGGTCGACAGGCACCGGTTGCGGAAGACGGCGGCGTTGAAGCTGTTGAACAGGTCGTTGCCGGTGCTGATCAGCGCCAGCCGGTTGATGCAGTCGGCGCCCCAATAGTCCTGGCCGTCCAGGTGCAGCAGCATGCCTTGGTTCAAGTCGTACCCTTGGGCCTTGTACGCCACCGCCAGATCCGGGTGGTCGCGCATGTTGAGCAGATCGATCGGGCCCACGGCCTTTTGCAGTTGCAGCATCCGGACGTAGTTCGAGCAGAAGGGGCAGTCTCCGTCATACAGCAGGAAGTTCTTGGCGATGGCCATGGCGCACCCTATAGTTTGCGCGGGCGCGGAAAGCCCGCCCGCCTGTACCGATTAAAGCGCAATTCGCGCGAACACCCAAAGGGATGGCCCGAAGCTTGGGCATGGAGAAGATTCGCCTGGACCACTTCCCGGCGGTGCCGCTTGCCGGCGCACCGACGCCGATCCAGAAAATGGATCGTCTGGCTGCGGCACGGCCGAACCACCTGCAAGGCGTGCAGCGCTACGTCAAACCCGCGATCCGCGTGGATGGATCGCATCGAGGCGAACGCTACGGGGTGCCCACGCCAGGAATGTTCGGCGCTGTGACGGCCGGTGGCACGGTCCGAAGGTCGGCTGCTGGACCCGGTGTATAGCGGCAAGGCATTCGCAGGTTTGCTTGCCGATATCGAACAGGGCAAGCACGCACCCGGCAGCAATGTGCTGTTCGTCATGACCGGCGGCCCGCCGGGCCTCTTCGCCTATCGCAGCGCGTTCAAGACGGCGCTGGCGAATGGAACCGGCGTCGCCGACGGCGGTGGTTAAGCGGTCACGCTTCAGGCCCCGATCCCGGCAGCCCCGCAGGTCCCTGTTGGCCGCGCTGCGGCGCGCTGCGGTCCTGGGCCCGCCACCGCGCGCGAAGCACGGCGATGTGGCGCAGCGCCTTTTGCGACATCTTCCACCAGCCGAACGGCCGCGGGTCGGCCAGCATGCTCATGGCGCGGGCGTAGTCCAGGGTCAGCCCCGGCGTCCAGGCCATCGTGATGGCGCGCTTGCGGATCTGCGATGCCACCCACAGCTCGGGCGTCAGCAGCAGCCGGACCAGGACGCGCCATCCGGCCTGGCTGCCATGCAGGCGGCCGACCACGCCGTCCAGCGCGGCGTCCAGCGCGCGCGCTACCGAGCTTGAGCAGTTGCGGTGGGTCAGGTTGTAGGTGCTGTCCTGCCGGTATTCGTTCCAGAATGCGGCCAGCTTTTCGGCGTCGTAATTCCGGATGCGCACGCGCATGGTGGACGGGCACCAGGCTTTGGATTCGGTGGCGTAGTCCGGCTGGTACACGCCGGGGATATCGTTGTCGGGCGTGGCGCGCAGCAGGTTGCCGAACTCGTCGGGCGACCGGTCGATTTCTTCCTTGGGATACAGGCTGATGTAGATGCCCTCGGGGGACTCCAAAGCGGCGTGCCCGGTGGAAATCACCCCGTTCACATCGACGGCCGCGATGTAGCGGTCGACGACGGGGTAGGTGCGCGTTTCGGCCTTGGCCGACCCCGACGGCGTCCAGACGTGGACCGTAAGCGCCCGCTCGGAATCGGCGGGCGGGCCGTCCCAGACCGGTGTTGCGGCGGCGGGCGCGGCAGGCAGGTAATCAGACGAGTCGTTGGCCGCAAGGGCGGGATTCGACGCCAGGTGTTTGACGCGCCGCGCCAGCCACAGCAATTTCAGGCCCGCGATGGCCAGGAACAGCCCCAGGCAATACGGCACCGTGCCGACGTAATGCGTGGGGTAGGGCTGGAAAAAGAAGATGGCCAGCAAGATTTCGGCCACCCCGGCGCCAAAGGCATAGCGCCAGCGGTCGTAGCGCACGACATAGGCCGCCAGGCATTGCAGCACGCCGTCCATCAGGAACAGCGCGCCGAAAATCATCGACAGCACGAAATGCCCGTGGTGGTGCCCGATCAGGATCAAGCTGCCCGCCAGCAGCACGAACACGCCCTTGGTGTAGCGCAAGACACGCTGCCCGCCCACGCCGGACGAGGCGATCAAGAGCGTCGCCACCCCTTCAATGATGAAGAGCACGGCAAACGCATTCAAGGGGAAGTACAGGGCGTTGTCGAGCGCGTCGATGAAGACGAATATGCCTGACGCCAGGAAGATCGCGCCGACGGCGGATAGGGCGCGCCAGCGTTTGCGCAGATAGGGGACACCCAATAGCAGCAATACAAGTTGTGGCATGCAGCGATCCGGAGAGTGGGATGGTGAAGACGGACTCACCGCCCATGGTACCGAAACCCGCCGGATCCTGAACACGTTAATGCAGGGTCAATTCCATTCCGTCTCGATTGTCGTCGGCCACGCCAGGCTCATGGCGTAGGCGCGCACGTCTTGCGGCCACGTGGCAAGACACTGCGCAAAGCGATCGCGGTCTTCCGCGTACAACGCGCGCGTCGCTTCCTCGAAACCTGCCAGGTTGCCCGCCATGCTGGACATGAACCGGTAGGCGGCCTCTTGCCGTTGGCGCTGCTGGTCCCGCGCCTCGTTTTCGCGGCGCGCCTGTTCCACCAGTTTGCGCAGCGCCACCGAGGCGCCGCCGGGTTGCGCGCCCAGCCAGTCCCAATGGCGGGGCAGCAGGGTGACTTCGCGGGGCACCACGCCCAGTTTCGGCCTGCCGCGGCCTCGGGGCGCTGTTTCGGCCGCATCAGCGGCGGCGTCGGGTTCGGCGGCAGGCGCGTCTGCAGTCGGGGGCGGCGTGTGGCGCGCGATGATCTGCGCGTCGTCGCCGCTCAAGTCCAGGTCCGTCTGCTGGCCCGTGCCGTCCTGGAACACCAGCAGCGCCTGGCCATTCTGGCTGCCCTGCGCCTGTTTGACGGCTAGTGCCACCTCGGCCAACGGCCCGGCGGCAAGGATGCGGTGGCCTTCGAAGGCGGTGTAAGAGGGGGCAGAGGCGATGAGGTTCATGGCGATAAGGGCTTGATGCCCACGCTAAGAGTTAAGCAGGTTCGAATTATGATCCGGGTAAAAATATCCGTCAATATCATCCGGGTAAAATAAATTACCGGTGTCGTGAATCGTTGACGAATAATTAGGGCCGTATTGGTGCCGGATTGACGGCTTTCCCTGGCCCGTCAGGCTGCAAAAATTCCGTACAAACCTAGGGTCAACACCTAGTCAAAACATGCAAGCGGCGTATAATCTTGCTTTGCGCCCGGAGTTACCCATGCGTCTCGTTCAAAAAGCGCTCACCTTCGACGATGTGTTGTTGGTGCCTGCGTATTCCGAGGTGTTGCCGCGCGACACCTCCCTGGCCACGCGCCTGACTCGCAATATCAGCCTGAATATCCCGCTTGTGTCCGCCGCCATGGACACCGTCACCGAATCGCGTCTGGCCATCGCCATGGCGCAAGAGGGCGGCATCGGGATCATTCACAAGAATTTGTCCGCCGATGCCCAAGCCCGTGAAGTGGCTCGCGTCAAGCGCCACGAATTCGGCATCGTGATCGATCCGGTCACCGTCACCCCCCAGATGAAAGTGCGCGACGCCATTGCGTTGCAGCGCCAGCATGGCATCTCGGGCCTGCCGGTCGTCGAAGGCCGCAAGCTGGTCGGCATCGTGACCAACCGCGATCTGCGCTTCGAAGAAAACCTGGATCAGCCCCTGCGCAACATCATGACGCCGCAGGAACGCCTGGTCACCATGAAGGAAGGCGCCACGCTGGACGAAGCGCAGGCCCTGATGCACAAGCACCGTCTGGAACGCGTGCTGATCGTGAACGACGGCTTTGAACTGCGTGGCCTGGCCACCGTCAAGGACATCGTCAAGAACACCGAACACCCGATGGCCAGTAAAGACGGCCAAGGCCAGTTGCGCGTTGGCGCAGCGGTGGGCGTGGGCGCCGGCACCGAAGAGCGCGTGGAAAAGCTGGTTGCGGCAGGCGTCGACGTCCTGATCGTCGACACGGCCCACGGCCACTCAAAGGGCGTGCTGGAAGGCGTGCGCTGGGTCAAGCAGAACTACCCCAAGGTTGAAGTCATCGGCGGCAACATCGCCACCGCCGCCGCCGCGCGCGCGCTGGTTGAGTACGGTGCCGACGGCGTCAAGGTCGGTATCGGCCCCGGCTCCATCTGCACCACGCGTATCGTGGCCGGTGTGGGCGTGCCGCAGATCCATGCCATTTCCGAAGTCGCCAAGGCGCTGGAAGGCACGGGCGTTCCGCTGATCGCCGACGGCGGCATCCGCTACTCGGGCGACGTCGCCAAGGCGCTGGCCGCCGGCGCATTCGCCTGCATGATGGGCGGCATGTTCGCCGGCACGGAAGAAGCCCCGGGCGAAGTCGTGCTGTTCCAAGGCCGCTCGTACAAGTCGTACCGCGGCATGGGCAGCCTGGGCGCGATGACGGACGGCTCCGCCGACCGTTACTTCCAGGACCCGTCCAACAACGCCGACAAGCTGGTTCCGGAAGGCATCGAAGGCCGCGTCCCCTACAAGGGCAGCGTGCTGGCCATCATCTTCCAACTGGTCGGCGGCATCCGCGCCTCGATGGGCTACTGCGGCGCCGCAACCATTGACGACATGCGTACCAAGGCCGAATTCGTGGAGATCACCTCCGCCGGCGTGCGCGAGTCCCACGTACACGACGTACAGATCACCAAGGAAGCGCCTAACTACCGCGCCGACTGATCCAGTACAGTCAACCTCCATGCCACGCATTACGCACCGGCAGAATCGCGAAATCAATGCGCGGTTCTGCCGGTGCGGTTTTGTCGACGGGCCGCCCCTAGACAAAACAGCCCCCTCGGGGGGCAGCAAGCCCGCTCAGCGGGTGCGGCGTGGGGGCATTTTTTATTTCTAACGGGTAGAGTCTCCATGCACCAGCGCATCCTCATTCTTGACTACGGTTCGCAAGTCACCCAGCTGATCGCCCGCCGCGTGCGCGAAGCCGGCGTCTATTCTGAAGTCCACCCCGGCGACGTCGACGACGCCTTCGTGCGTGAACAGATGGCGCAAGGCCTGAAGGGCATCATCCTGTCGGGCAGCCACGCTTCCGCCTACGAAGAAGGCTCCATGCGCGTGCCCCACGCCGTGTTCGAGCTGGGCGTGCCTGTCCTGGGCATCTGCTACGGCATGCAGTCCATGGCGCAGCAATTGGGCGGCGTGGTCAGCTTCTCGGACCACCGCGAATTCGGCTATGCCGAAGTCCGCGCCCACGGCCACACCAAGCTGCTGGACGGCCTGGCAGACTTCACCACGCCTGAAGGCCACGGCATGCTGAAGGTCTGGATGAGCCACGGCGACAAGGTCACCGAGCTGCCCCCGGGCTTCAAGATCATGGCGTCCACGCCGTCGTGTCCCATCGCCGGCATGGCCGACGAAGACCGCCGCTTCTACGCTGTCCAGTTCCACCCCGAAGTCACGCACACCGTCCAAGGCAAGGCCATGCTGGCCCGCTTCGTGAACGAGATCTGCGAATGCCAGGGCGACTGGAACATGCCCGACTACGTCTCGGAAGCCGTTGCCCGCATCCGCGAGCAAGTCGGCGCCGACGAAGTCATCCTGGGCCTGTCCGGCGGCGTGGATTCGTCCGTTGCCGCTGCCCTGATCCACAAGGCCATCGGCGACCAGCTCACCTGCGTCTTCGTCGACCACGGTCTGTTGCGTTTGGACGAAGGCAAGCAGGTCATGCAGACCTTCGCCGAAAACATGGGCGTGAAAATCATTCACGTCGATGCCACCGCGCAATTCATGGGTAAGCTGTCCGGCGTCGCCGACCCGGAAGCCAAGCGCAAGATCATCGGCCGCGAATTCGTCGAAGTGTTCCAGGAACAAGCCGGCAAGCAGCAAAGCGCCAAGTGGCTGGCCCAGGGCACGATCTACCCCGACGTCATCGAATCCGCCGGCGCCAAGACGGGCAAGGCTACGTCTATCAAGTCGCACCACAACGTGGGCGGCCTGCCGGACACGCTGAACCTGCAACTGCTGGAGCCGCTACGCGAACTGTTCAAGGACGAAGTCCGCGAACTGGGCGTGGCCTTGGGCCTGCCGCCGCAGATGGTCTACCGCCACCCGTTCCCCGGCCCCGGCCTGGGCGTGCGGATCCTGGGCGAAGTGAAGCATGAATATGCCGAACTGCTGCGCCGCGCGGATGCGATCTTCATTGAAGAACTGCGTAATACCAAGGATGAAGCTAGTGGCTTGACCTGGTATGAGCTGACGTCGCAAGCGTTTGCGGTTTTCCTGCCGGTGAAGTCGGTGGGTGTGATGGGCGACGGGCGGACGTATGAGTATGTCGTGGCGCTGCGTGCCGTGCAGACGTTCGACTTCATGACGGCCGACTGGGCGCCGCTGCCGCATCCGTTGCTGGCTCGGGTTTCGTCGCGGATTATTAATGAAGTGCGCGGGATTAATCGCGTGGTTTATGACGTGTCGAGCAAGCCGCCGGCGACGATTGAGTGGGAGTAATCCTGCTGCAGTCCTTCGGTGAGTAAAAAAGGCGCTTCGGCGCCTTTTTTTATACTCAATCACTATCTGTCGGTTGGGGAAATGTAGTCTGACACCATAAATTATAGGGCGCTTCAGAGGACAGTCAGTAGGCTGACGCCTGGCTCAGTCACGGATTCGCATTAATATTGGATGGTGTAAAGGTTTTACAATGTCAAACTCTATTGCCCATCCGGTATTCGGGCGGAGCTTCTGAGAAAATGGTTCATGATTGACGAAAATCGGCGCATCCAATCCTTGGAGCGAGCTATGCTGCTGCTCGAAGCCATTGCTGCGGCAGGAGGCGAAGCGCGTTTGGTCGATCTCGCCGCGCAGCTCAACCTGCACAAGAGCACGCTGCATGGGTTACTCAACACCCTGGCCGCGATGGGATACGTTTCCCGCTACGGCACGCGCTACGCGCTCGGGTTGCGCCTGCGCGAGATTGCTCAGCCGTTGGCAGATGCCGATGCAGGCTTGCGTACCGCATTTGCACCCGCGTTGCGCGCACTGGCCGAGCGCAGTGGCGAGACCTGCTACCTAGCGGTGCCCTGCGGCACGCGGGAATACCTCTACATCGATGCCGTGGAAGGTCACGGTAGCCTGCGTGTGGCCAGCCCTCGTGGGCGGCGCGAAGGCTTGACCACATCGGCCATCGGCAAAGTCTTCCTCGCCCACGACCCCGCATTGTTACGCAGCCTGCGCCGGGCCGAATCAATGCCGGCGGCGCTGGAGAAGGAATTGGCAGCCATCACCGAACAGGGCTATGCCCTGGACTTGGAGGAAGCCGAACCGGGGTTGAACTGTCTGGCCCTGCCTCTGCGCCGTCAAGGGCGTGTCGTTGCAGCGCTTGGGGTGGCCGGGCCATCCCAGCGCCTGCGCAAACCAGCCCTATGCCGCTTGGCCGCAACAGCCATGCGAGAAATGTTCGACATTCTCAAACTTTAGTGGCCAACCGGCCAAAGAGCCTTTCCACGCAAGTCATTAGTGGGAATCATCGAAACCTCCTGCAATCTTTATGGAGTCTTCGCGATGTCTCACGCTTTGAACGAATCGACCATCCAGCACGTCATCGAGCGTGCCCAGACGCTCGCACGGGAACAGCACTTCGCCATCAACATTGCCGTCGTGGACGGGGCCGGGCTATTGCGAGGCTTCTTGCGCATGGATGATGCGGTGCCTGGTGCGATTGATGTGTCCATCAAGAAGGCCCGCACAGCGGCGCTGTTCCGTACCGACAGCTTGGAGCTTGGAGCGGCAGCCCAGCCTGGCGGCCCGATCTACACGCTGGAGGCTACCAATGGCGGCCTGATCAGCTTTGGTGGCGGCGTGGTGCTGCACGACGAACAGGGCCAGGCAATCGGCGCCGTCGGCGTCGCCGGCGCCACGGTCGAAGCGGACCAGGTCATCGCCTTGCACGCCGCAGGCCGCGCATGAGCCAAGCGCATCACACCCATCCCGGCGTCTGGGCGCTGGCGGTCACGGCGTTTGCCATCGGCGTGGCCGAATTCATCGTGGTCGGCGTGTTGCCAGCCATTGCTAACGACCTGGGTGTGCCGTTGGCGCGCGCCGGCGGGCTGGTTGGGCTCTACGCACTGGCGCTGGCGTTGGGCACGCCCATTGTCGTGCTGGCACTGGCGCGGCTGCCGCGCAAGCCGTTACTGCTGGCGCTGGTGGCGGTGTTCCTGGCCGGCAACCTGCTGTCGGCGCTGTCCGCAAGCTACGAACTGCTGCTGGCCGGGCGCATCCTGACCGCCGTGGCGCATGGCAGCTTCTTCGCCATCGGCGCCACCGTCGCGGCGCGGCTCGCGCCCGAGGGCCAGGCCAGCCGCGCAATCGCGGTGATGTTCGCTGGCTTGACCCTGGCGATGGTGATCGGTGTGCCACTAGGTAGCCTGATCGGCAACGCGCTGGGTTGGCGCCTGCCGTTCTTCGCAGTGGCAGTGCTGGCGGCACTGGCTTGGCTGGCGACAGCGCGCTGGGTGCCGGCGCTGCCGACGCCGGCGGCCGGCCCGGCGGGCAAGCAGTTGGCGTCGCTGACCAGCCCGACCATCCTGGCAATGATGGCCATTACCGTGCTCGGCTTCGGCGCGAGCTTCGCTGCCTTTACCTTCATCACGCCGATCCTGACCGAGATCACCGGCTTCTCGACGCATACGGCCAGCCTCCTGCTGGTGGTGTTCGGCATCGCCACGCTGGTCGGCAATCTCGCCGGCGGGCGCTGGGCGGCCAGCCTGGGCTGGGCGTTAGCGCTGCAGCGCATGCTGGCCGGACTGCTGCTGGTACTGGTGGTCTTAGCCGTGGCACTGCCTTGGAGGTGGGCGATGGTGCCGCTGCTGTTTGCCTGGGGCGTCCTCGCCTTCGGCATGTCGCCGGGCTTCCAGGCCGGCATGCTGGAGACGGCCCAGCGCTGGACTCCGCGCGCGGTGGATTTCGCCTCTGCGCTGAACATCTCGGCCTTCAACCTCGGCATCACCCTGGGCGAGACACTGGGTAGTGGCCTGGTCGCACAAGGACAGATGGCGATAACGCCGTGGGCCGGCGTGGCTCTGGTGCTGCTGGCACAAGCGCCGCTGTGGTGGTTGGCGCGAAGGCATGCACGCCCCGAAGTCGATCCCGTTCGATTACAAGGAGGATGAGGTGCGGGCTGTCGATCTCATCGTCGCGCTGCAAGCGTCGGAAGGACGCATCGAGGAACTGCACGACACGCTGCGGACATTGCGTGAAGCGAGTCTGGAAGAGCCAGGGTGCTTGGATTACCGGATTGCCCAAGGAAGCCATTCGGTCAACCGATTCTTCCTGCTCGAACGCTGGGCCGATGCCGAAGCATTGTTCCGACACGAGCATACGCAGCACTTCCTGGATGGAGCAGCGCGCGTGCGTGCGTGCTGCGAGTCTGTGGACCTCCAGCCGATTGCTTGGCTGCTGGAATGAGGATGCGTCTTGCGGTAAATAGAAAAGGCGCCTCGGCGCCTTTTCTATTCTCAATCATCATCCAGTGGCCGCAGAAATGTAGTCATGACACCATGGGCCGCCGGCTCTGGGTCAGCATCACCCCAGCAGTTCCTTCCGAACAATTTCCGCGCCTTCGCTCAGCGCCAGCAGCTTGCCTTTCGCAATAGCCCGCGACAACGGGGCCATCCCGCAGTTCGTGCACGGATACAGCTTGTCGGCGTCCACAAACTTAAGCGCCTTCCTCAGCGTATTGGCCACTTCTTCCGGCGTTTCAACCTTGTCGCTGGCCACGTCAATGGCGCCGACCATGACCTTCTTGCCGCGAATCAGTTCGAGCAGATCGATCGGCACGTGCGAGTTGTGGCATTCCAGCGAGATGATGTCGATATTGGATTGCTGCAGCTTGGGGAACGATTCCTCGTACTGACGCCATTCCGAACCCAACGTCTTCTTCCAGTCGGTGTTGGCCTTGATGCCGTAGCCATAGCAAATATGCACGGCGGTTTCGCACTTCAGGCCTTCGATGGCGCGTTCCAGGGTGGCAATGCCCCAGTCGTTCACTTCGTCGAAGAAGACGTTGAATGCCGGTTCGTCGAATTGGATGATGTCGACGCCTGCGGCCTCCAGCTCCCGAGCTTCCTGGTTCAGGATCTTGGCGAATTCCCAGGCCAGCTTCTCGCGGCTCTTGTAGTGGGCGTCGTACAGCGTGTCGATCATCGTCATGGGACCCGGCAGCGCCCATTTGATGGGTTGCTTGGTTTGCTGACGCAGGAACTTGGCGTCTTCGACGAAAACCGGCTTTTGGCGGCTTACGGCGCCCACGACGGTCGGGACGTTCGCGTCATAGCGGTCACGGATCCGGACGGTTTCGCGTTTTTCGAAATCCACGCCGCTGAGGTGCTCGACAAACGTGGTGACGAAGTGCTGACGGGTTTGCTCGCCATCGCTGACGATATCGATGCCGGCGTGTTGTTGTTCTTGCAGCGCCAAGAGCAGGGCGTCTTGCTTGCCTTCGACCAGCTCCTCGCCTTCCAATTTCCAAGGCGACCAGAGCTTTTCGGGCTGGGCAAGCCAGGAAGGCTTCGGCAAGCTGCCGGCGGTCGAAGTGGGCAGTAGTTTTTTCATGATCTGTAGTCTTGTATGTGTCGGGTGATTAGAGGGCGTAGTTGGCAGCCCAGCTTTCGAGCGTCTTTGCGTAAGGTTTGATGAAGTTCTCTTCCGTGAACTTGCCTTGCTTGACGGCCAGCTGGCTGCGTTCTTCGCGGTCATAGACAATCTGCGTCAACGAGTAGTCCTGGTTCTTCAGGCTTGGTTGATAGAGCTTGCCGGCTGCGGAATTGGCGTTGTAGATCTCGGGGCGATAGATCTTCTGGAACGTTTCCATCGTGCTGATGATGCTGATCAGCTCAAGATTGGTGTAGTGGCCAAGCAGATCGCCCTGGAAGTAGAAGGCCAACGGTGCCGCACTGCCCGGGGGCATGAAGTAGCGGACCTGCAAGCCCATCTTTTCGAAGTACTGGTCCGTCGGGGAGAATTCATTTTGCTGATATTCAACGCCCAGGATGGGGTGCTGATTTTCAGTGCGATGGTAGGTCTTGCTGCTGGACGCGCTGATGCAGATGACAGGCGGCTTGCTGAAGTGCGCTTTGTAAGTGCTTGAATTGACAAAGTGTTTGAACAGCTTGCCGTGCAACTCGCCGAAATTGTCGGGCGTGCTGAAGGTGGATTTATTGTTGTTGTGTTCTGACAGCAGCACGCTGAAGTCGTAGTCGCGCACGTAGGACGAGAAGTTGTTCCCGGTAATGCCTTCGATGCGCTCGTTGTTTGTCCGGTCGACGATATTGGTTTTCAATATCTCGATCAGCGGAAAAACGTCACTGCCGCCTTCGGCGCCGATGTTCATTTCAACGGAAATGATCTCGAGTTCGACCGCGTAGCGATCGCCCTTGGGGTTGTCCCAATGCGCCAAGCTATTGAAACGCCGGTCAATCATCCGCAGGGTGTTGCGCAAATTCTCTTGGCGACTCGTGCCCCGGGCCAGATTGGCAAAGTTGGTCGTGATACGCGTACCGTCTGACGGCTGATAGTTTTCATCAAAAGCAATGCTCTTGATGCTGAAGGTGAAATCTTTGCTCATGGTGATTGGGTGCGCTGGTGATTGTGAAAATTCTGCAGGGTGTGAAAGCCGGCCTTTATTAGGCGCAAGGATTGGGCGCAAGGGGTGAAAAATGCACCGCTTGGTTGGCGTCCCGGGTCTTTCTTTTAGGCTGCGACCGCTTCTTCCGCGGCGACAGATCGTGGCTGGCGCATCAATTCGATCAGGGGCAGTGCGCGTTGGACCGCCAGTCTGGCCCGCTCGATCAGGGCCTCGTCCTGCAGCCGGTAGTCGGTGAAATCCTTGTCGGTCGCGTAGACGCCCAGCGGCAAGGTGCGCGCCTGGAAGAAGCTGAACAGCGGCCGCAATTGGTGATCGATCATCAAGGCATGGCGTTCGCTGCCGCCGGTGGCCGCCAACAAGACGGGCTTGTCGATCAAGGCGTCCTGATGAAGGAAGTCGAAGAAGTGCTTGAACAGTCCCGTGTAGGAGCCCCGGTAGACCGGGGTTGTTACCACCAGGATGTCGGCTTGCTCGACCCGGCCAAGTTCCCGCTCCACCGAGTCGGGCAGTTGGGAGCGCCAAACCGCGCCAGCCAGTTGCGGGGCGAGTTGGCCCAGTTCGACCAGGTGTTGTTCGCAGGGGACCGCGTCGGCAATCAGGTCCAGCAGGTGCTCTGCCAGGGCCGCAGACTTCGAGGGGCGTTGCAGTCCGCCGGAAACGGCTACTAGACGGAGTGGACGTGTCATTTTTGCTTCACATGAATGGTTCTACGCGGCGCCGCCTCTGCTTTTGTGCAGGTGCAGCAACAAGCCGGAATCGCATACTAGGTGAGGGTAGTGATGAAGTAAAATGGTTTTATTTCACATATCCATGAGCGAGAATCATCTGAATGCTTGAGCGCATCCACCTCAGCATCGTCCAGCAGGTCGAAAAACAAGGGTCGTTGACGGCTGCCGCAGGCGTGCTGAACCTGACCCAGTCGGCCCTGAGCCACAGCATGAAGAAACTGGAACAGCAACTGGGCACCGACGTCTGGCTGCGTGAAGGCCGAAGCCTGCGCCTGACGCAGGCCGGCCAATACCTGCTGGCGGTGGCGAACCGCGTGCTGCCGCAACTGGACCTGGCCGAAGAGCGGCTGGGCCAGTTCGCGCAGGGCGAGCGCGGCGCGCTGCGCATCGGCATGGAATGCCACCCTTGCTACCAGTGGCTACTCAAAGTGGTTTCCCCGTATCTGGCCGCATGGCCCGATGTGGATGTGGACGTCAAGCAGAAGTTCCAGTTCGGCGGGATCGGCGCGCTCTTCGGCTACGAAATCGACCTGCTGGTCACGCCTGACCCGCTGTTCAAGCCGGGGCTGAAGTTCGAGCCCGTGTTCGACTACGAGCAGGTGCTGGTCGTGGCCAAGGGCCACGCCCTGGCAACGGCCGCGTACGTGAAGCCCCAGCAATTGAACCAGGAAGTGCTCATCAGCTACCCCGTGGACATCGAGCGCCTGGACATCTACAACCAGTTCCTGTTGCCGGCCGGTGTCGCGCCCAAGCGCCATAAAGCCATCGAAACCACCGACATCATGTTGCAGATGGTCGCCAGCGGCCGCGGTGTGGCCGCGCTGCCGCGCTGGCTGGTCGAGGAATACGCGGCCAAGATGGACGTGGTGCCTGTGCGGCTGGGCGTACGCGGCATCGCCAAACAGATCTTCCTGGGGGCACGCGAGGCGGATACCGCCATCGATTACGTGCGGGCCTTCATCGAACTGGCCCGCCTGCCGGTCACCACATCGTGAGCTTCACCGCAAGGCCCGGCAGCAGCATCATCGATGCCTATTCGTTGGAAGTCAGTGCAAAGGACATTCCTGCGCTGACCGCCGTGGCGCCTCGCATATTGCCCGGCTCAATGGTTTCCATTCCCTATCTGCCTCGCGAGGACAACGACGCGCGCCTGACCGCAGCGCAGGCCGTGCGCAGGCTCGGCTTTGAGCCGATGCCGCACCTTTCCGCGCGCCGCATCTCGTCGCTTGCCGAGCTTGATGCCTTCGTCAAGCGCGCGGTCGCTGAAGCCGGTGTCGAACGCTGCTTCGTGATCGCTGGGGATCCGTCCACCCCGATGGGGCCGTTTTCCGACAGTTCCTCGTTGATCGAAACCGGCGTTTTCGAGCGCTCGGGCATCAAGGTCGTCGGTGTGGGTGGCCATCCTGAAGGCCACCCGGCAATGAGCGCGGCTGACCGGTGGGATGTGCTTGAACGCAAGTGCGACAGCATCGGCCGGCGCGGCATGACGCCCTTGATCGTCACGCAGTTTGCGTTTGATGCCGACATCGTGTTGACCTGGTTGAAAGCCCTGCGTGAGCGCGGTATCGACCATCCCGTGCGCGTGGGCGTGCCGGGCCCCGCGGGCGTCGCAGTGCTTGCGCGCTATGCCGCCTTGTGCGGCGTCAGCGCATGCGCATCGATGTGGTCCAAGTACGGCATCTCGCTCGGCAAGCTGTTCGGCACGGCGGGGCCGGATGTTTTTGTCGATCGCTTGGCCGCCGGACTGACCGAAGCGCATGGAAAGGTGAGCCTGCATTTCTTTCCATTTGGCGGCATCGCACAGTCTGTGAAGTGGATAGAGCAGTATCGTGCTCGCGCCGAGCCCACAACGCGGTGAGACGATTGATCATTTGTATTGAGGTACCATCTTCCGGCCACTCCCCCTGAGAAAAGGAAAACATCTGATGCGCTTAAAGGCTCTTGCACTCTGCATGATGGTTGGATTCGCTAGTTCGGCCGCCGCACAAGACAGCACTCAATCATTGCAACAGGCCTTGAAGCAAATACCGCAGGCGGTGCTTACCGCGCCTGACGCGATGCAGATATTCTTTGTGGACACGCAAGCCTGGCAAGGGCTGGAGAAGGCCGGGCCGTCAGCGGATGGCATGCGCAGATTGGCCATGGCGCAATGGATCAGCCCGCTTCAATCCATTGGGTACGGCCTGGACCAATGGTCGGCCAACGCCAAAATCCCTTTTGATGAACTCTCTTATTTCGCCGCATTTGGCCAGGCGCCCGGCAACATCACCTATTGGGGGATGAAGGACGGGAAATCCGTGGGAAAGCTTGTTGATGGCCTCAAGCAGGCCGATTTCTCCGCGGTCGAGGGTGACGTCCCAGGCGTTCTCGCCAATGGCGAGGCCCAGAAGATGGACTTGAAGAAGGCCAATCCAAGAGACCCGTGGAGAGGCTCGATGGGCAAGGCAAGCTTTGTCCTGCCGTTGGATACCGCGTTGGTTCAGGCGCCAGCCGCAACGGGAATGAAAATGCTCGCCAAACCGACGCCGTCGGTATTGGACAGTGAAGTCGTTGCCGCCTCGGTTGCCGGTTTGAAGGAAGCCCTGGCTTCGGACCGTGGCCACATCGTGCAGGCTGCGGTCATCTCACCTGTTTTCGGCCTGGAAGGCGTCGATCCGGCGAAGGTACTGCCCGCCAATCCCGCAGACTTTGAAACCGCAAAGCGCAATCTTGAAGCTGCTGCGGCATCCAGCGCGCGTGGTATCCCGCCTTACTTCTCCGGCATCCTCGCAGACGCCCAGATCAACAACGTGCCCGCAGTGGTGATTTCGCTGGCTTACGCAGATTGCGCCAGCGCCAAGCAGGCCGTGGATGGCATCGGCGCGGCGTGGAAAGAAAGCATGGCGGGCGCGGTGGAAGCCAAGGTCTCCGGACGTCCTGTCCAGGCCGGCAATCTATGTGCCGCGGTCGTCAGCATGGTTTCCCCCAAAGCCGAGAATGCGGGGAACCCGATTCTGTCTCAGGTGATGAACCGCTATATGCAGCGCGATTTCAAGGTGCTGCAGATCGGCGCGTCGCGCTGATTGCCGGACGGGTCAGCGCGGGGTGAGGAAGTGCTTCATGCGTTCTACTTCCTCATCCAGCGCACTGCGGAAGGCAGCGCCTTTGGGGGCTGCGCCCGCCACATAACCGAACGCGGGCGCCAGGCGTCCTTCGTTCGCTGACACGTTGGCCCAGCCGATCACCTCGTCATGCCATAGCATCGGCAGCGCGTAGTAGCCGAACTGGCGTTGCGCCGGCGGCGTGTAGGCCTCGAATTTGTACGTCCAGCCCCAGAGTAGCGTGAAGCGGCGCCGGTCCCAGACCACGGGGTCGAACGGGGCGAGCAGCCGCAGCCGGTCATCGACCGCGTAACGGCGCGAGCGCGGGTTTTCGTCGGCGGGCCAGTACCAGGTCGTTCCATCGATGCGGCAGTTGGCCAGGTGCTCGCGCGCCAAGCGCAGCGCCGCCTGGATTTGCGCAGTCAGATGCGGAGCGCCATAGCCGAGCAACCGCAGCAGATAGGTCAGGCTGGCGGCGGGCAGCGGCGCATATTTGCGGACCACCAGGTCGATCAAGGTGGCGGCGCGGCGAACGCAGCCGGCGGGGCTGTCGTCCGCGGGCGGGTGCGCGGCCGCCTCGTAGATACGCGTTCCACTGTCGCGCCGTTTCACTCGCAGCAGGCCGCGGTAGTGCATGCCGTCCAGCAATTGCGTGCTGGCGTTGCTTGAACCGCCCCAATAATTTTTCACGCGCCCGTGTTGGAAGTGCTGATCGACTTGGCGCGGGTGGACCGCGCCGTGTTCACGCACGAAGGCCAGCACGTCGGCGGCTTTGCGCTCGGTCTCGGCATCCCAGGCCTTCCTGGCCTGGCGGGGATGCATCAGCGCCAGATGTTCGCTTGGCAGGAAGCCGTAGTTGACCAGGCAGTCTTCGTCGATCGCCAGCCGCGTGTAGCGGCGCTCCAGGTCGCCGGCGCGGTAGTCCTTGACGCGGTGACGCAGCGTCAGGTCCTGTGCCCGGGCGGGGGCGCGGATGGGGTCGGCCTGCACAAAGCCCAGCCGTCGGATCGCCGCCGGCAAGGTGACTGGCGTAAACAGGCTGCGCACGACCGCGTAGCGGCGCAGGTCTTCAAGGCGGGGTTCAGTAGGCATTTAGGAATTGAATCACAGTAAGAACAATGCCCGCTCGCCGTCAAACAACTCGAGGCGGTTTGGCGGCCGCAACGCGTAGCCTTGCGATCGAGTATGCCTGCCGCAACATTCGCGTGAACGCGGTGTCGCCGGGCATCATCAAGACGCCCATGCACGCCCCGGAAACGCATGGCGCACTGGCCGCATTGCATCCCATGAAGCGTCTGGGCGAGGTCGCCGACGTGACTCAGGCGGTACTCTATCTGGAGGACGCCGGTTTCGTGACCGGCGAGATCCTGCATGTGGACGGCGGGCAAGTCGCGGGCGCTTGACCGTCGAGAAGGCCCGGCCCTGCAACGATGCGTTTACACGGAGAGCAAGAGATGCCTTACGTAAATATCAAAGTCACCCGGGAAGGGACGGCGCCCGACGCGACGGCGCCCGACGCGACGGCGACCACGCCCGAGTAAAAGCGCGCGCTCATCAAGGGCGTCAGGGACTTGTTGTTCGAGGTGCTGGGAAAGCCGCACGCGTCGACCTTCGTCGTCATCGACGAGGTCGAAATGGAAAATTGGGGCGTCGGCGGCGTCACGGTGTCGGAATACCGCGCGCAACAGGCCAAGGGCGGCAAGTAGGTCCGCCATCAATCGGGTCCGTCTTTCGCGCCCGCCCCGTTCAAGAACAAGTCCATCATGGCCTGAAGCTCCCCGGAAAGTGACAAGCCCGGTACGCTAAGCCAGCGCAGCAATGCACCGAAGTACAAGTGATGGAACGATGTCGCAAGCTGGTCGGCGGGAAGGGAGGGGTCCAGCTCGCCCGCCTGCTGGCCGCCCGCAATCAGCTGTTGCCATGCGGATGCGATACCGCCGCTTCGCCGGTCATCGGTGGCCGCCATGTTCAGCAGCCGATGCCGAAGGTATGCCATCAGATAGGTCGGATGCTTCTCGCACCAATCCGCTGACGCGCTCAGGATGCACCAGACCCGGTCCCTGAACGTCTTGCACCGGCTGACCGCATCCTGCAGGCCAGCCAGGTCGCGTTCAAGCTCCGCATCTACCCAATAGGCAAGCACGGCTTCCTTTGTGGGGAAGTGGTTGTAGAGCGTTCGTTTGGCGACATCGGCCTCTGCGGCAATTTGCTCCATCGTCACCGATTCGTAGCCGTGAGCGTCGAAGAGGGAGGCTGCGGTGCGGGTCAGATGGTCAAGCATCTGAAGCCGCTTGCGTGCTCGGCGTCCCGGGTCGTCGGTCTGATCCATCGCCTGAATTCCATTAAAGTGCACGAATTGCAAAAGTATACGTCGTGCACTACTATGCGTCCACTTACGGTGCCAGGTTTGGAAAGGGCGAACCATGAAACTTGCTGTCGTGACTTACGGGACCGAGGGCGATGCACGACCCCTTGCGGCGCTATGCCGCGCCCTGATGGACGCCGGGCACGAAGCCAGGCTGTTGGCCGACCGCTCCACGTTGAGTTCGGCGCACGCGCTGGGCGTGCCTTGCGGGGCGCTTTCGGGGGATATCCGGCAAGCGCTGATGCCAGGCGAAGCCCTGTCCATCGCAGTGCAAGAAAAGGGCGGCTTCAACCGCACGGCCAAGGCGCTGGCGGAAATCGCCAACACCCACACGTCGGCCTGGATGCGGGAGGTGCGTGACGCAACGGAAGGATGCGACGCCATCATCGTGTCGGGGCTGGCGGCCTTCGTCGGCTTGTCGGTGGCCGAATACCGCGGCATCAAGGCAATCGGCGCGGGGCTGATTCCCATCACGCCCACCGCCGATTTTCCATCCCCCTTTCTTCCTCCCGCCAAGGTGCCGCACTGGCTCAACCGGGCAAGCCATCGCCTGGTCAATGGATTGCTGTGGCACGCGTTTCGGAAGAAAACCAATGCGGCCCGGGCGAATGTCTGCGGCTTGAGCCCGAGAAAAAAGGTGTGGACCGATCACCCTATGCTGTACGGCTTGTCGCCGAGCCTGCTTGCCCAGCCGGGCGACTGGCCGGGCAACGCGCGGGTGTGCGGCCAATGGAACATGCCGGTTGAGGCGTGGGCGCCGCCTCAGGACCTGGGCGACTTTCTGGCAGCGGGCGAGGCCCCCCTCTATATCGGATTCGGAAGCATGGCGGGCTTTGACCGGCGGAATTTCCTGGACACGCTGGTCAACGCGGTCGGGGGCCGGCGCGCATTGTTCTATCCCGGTTGGAGCGGCATGGAGACGGCCGCGCTGCCCAAGAACTTCTTCAAGATCGGAGAAGTGCCCCATCATTGGCTGTTCCCGCGCACCGCCCTGGTCGTCCACCACGGCGGTGCGGGGACGACACACTCGGCTGCAAGAGCCGGGGTGCCGTCGGTGGTGCTTCCTTTCGCCGGCGATCAGTTCTTCTGGGCGCACAGGCTCCGGCAGTTGGGCGTCGCGGCAGCGCCTGTAAGGGGCAAAAGGGTTGGCGCCGCCGAACTCAGGCAGTCGATCGATGCCGCGGCGCGCGACGACGTGCGAGTCCGCGCGCGCGAGCTTGGCCTGAGGATGGCCGGCGAGGATGGACTGGGCACGGCGGTCGCGGCGATCGAAGGACTATTGCGCGGCTGACGCTGGCGCCTGCACGGCGCGGCCGACAGGCACCAGTTCCCGCCACCATGCTTCACCCGCGTGGGGCGCGTTCAGATCCACCCGCTCGCCCATTTCAGGCGTGGTCAATGCCACGCCTTTCGTGGAAGCCAGCTCGGCGACCCGTTCAAACGGTTCCTGCCAGGCATGCATTGCCAGGTCGAACGTGCCGTTATGGATCGGCAGCAACCACCGGCCGCGAAGATCCAGATGGGCCTGTAGCGTCTGCTCCGGCTGCATGTGCACGTAGGCCCAGCGCTTGTCATACGCGCCGGTCTCCATCAGCGTCAAGTCGAACGGGCCGAAGGCGTCGCCGATGGCCTTGAAGCCGTCGAAGTAGCCGGTGTCGCCGCTGAAGAACACGCGCAGGTCGTCGTCCTGGATCACCCACGAGGCCCACAGGCTGCGGTCGCTGTCGGTCAGGCCGCGGCCCGAGAAATGCTGGGCCGGGGTGGCCGTCAGCCGTAGTCCCTCGACCTGGGTCGACTGCCACCAGTCCAGTTGTTCGACCTGTTCGGGATCGATGCCCCAGGAGATCAACTGGTCGCCCACGCCCAGCGGGGTGATGAAGCGGCCTGTCTTGCCGGCCAACTGCATGACCGCCGCATGGTCCAGATGGTCGTAATGGTTGTGGGACAGGATGATCCCGGCAACGGGCGGCAGATCTTCAATGGCGATGGGCGGCGCGTGAAAGCGTGCCGGACCGGCCCATTGCACGGGGGAGGCGCGCTTGGAGAAGACCGGGTCGGTCAGCCAGTACTGGCCGCGCAGTTTCAAGAGCACGGTGGAATGGCCAAGGCGGTACAGGCTGCGGTCGGGGGCGGCGTCAAGCTGGGCGCGAGTTAGCGCGCGGACCGGAATGGGTTGGGCGGGAACCGTGCCGGTGGGCTTGTCGAACAGGAATGCCCACGTCAATTTCAGGCCATTCCAAAAGCCCATGGGCGGGCGAGGCGATACGTTGGTGAAGCGGCCGTCGCGGTGCTGGGGCGATTCCGGATAGCTCGGCTGGGTGCACTGGAGGTAGGCGGTAGTGGCGGTCACGGCAAGAATTCCAAGCAGAAGGAAGGCAAGGACGGAGACGGAGAGGCGCTTCATGGAAGGCGTCTTAAATGTAGACTGCACAGTGTAGTTTCGTTATCCGAAAAAGTACACTGTGCGGTGTAAAATGAGGTTTCCCTGTCTTAGGCCACCTTTCTCAGGCCGCCCCATGCCCACTCCGCCACAACGTCTGACTGATCGGAAACGCGAGGCCATCATGCGTGCGGCCGTCGATGAATTCCGCACGGCCGGATACGAGGCCACGAGCATGGACCGCATCGCCGCCGCAGCGGGCGTGTCCAAGCGCACGGTCTACAACCATTTCCCCAGCAAGGACGCGTTGTTCGGGCAGATGCTTGAGCAGTTGTGGAATAGCAGCGCGGACGGCGTCGATATGGCGTACCGCGCCGATCTGCCGCTGGATCGGCAACTGAAGCAGCTGCTGATGCAGAAGCTGGAATTGTTGGGGGATTCGAACTTCATCGATCTGGCGCGCGTGGCGTTGGCCGAGATCATCCATTCCCCCGAGCGGGCGCAGGATATCGTGTGCCGCATGGGTGAAAAGGAAAGCGGGGTGACGGCCTGGATTCAGGCCGCCATCGCGGACGGGCGCCTGGCCGAAGTCGATCCCGACTTTGCCGGTCACCAATTGCAGGGGCTGGTTAAAAGCTTCGCGTTCTGGCCACAGGTCACGCTGGGGCAGGCGCCCCTGAGCCCGGAAGCGCGCAAGCGGGTGGCGGATTCGGCGGTGGCGATGTTCCTGGGCTGCTACGCGCGCGGCAGCAAGCCCTAGGGCACGGCCGTTACCCCTGCCGGCTCATGATGCTCAACGCCACGGCCTCGGCGATCTTGATGCCGTCCACGCCCGCCGACAAGATGCCGCCCGCATAGCCGGCGCCTTCGCCTGCCGGGAACAAGCCTTGGGTGTTGATGCTTTGCAGCGTCTCGTTGTCGCGCTTGATGCGAATCGGCGACGACGTGCGCGTCTCCACGCCCGTCAGCACGGCGTCGTGCATGCCGTAGCCCTTGATGCTCTTGTCGAAGGCGGGCAGGGCCTCTCGGATGGCGGTAATGGCAAAGTCGGGCAACGCGGTAGCCAAGTCGGTCAGGTGTACGCCCGGCGTGTAGGACGGTTGCACCGAGCCGAATTCCGTCGACGCCTTGCCCGCGATGAAGTCCCCCACCAGCTGTCCCGGTGCGCTGTAATCGCCGCCGCCCAGCTCAAACGCCCGCGATTCCAGCGCGCGTTGAAAATCCACGCCGGCCAGCACGTGTTCCGGGTAATCCTGTTCGGGTGAGATCCCCACCACAATGCCCGCGTTTGCGTTGCGTTCGTTGCGCGAGTACTGGCTCATGCCATTGGTGACGACGCGATTGGGTTCGGACGTGGCCGCCACCACCGTGCCGCCCGGGCACATGCAGAAGCTATACACCGACCGTCCGTTGCTGGCGTGGTGAACCAGCTTGTAGTCGGCCGCGCCCAGAATCGGATGGCCGGCGTTCGGGCCGAAACGCGCCTTGTCGATCAGCGATTGCGGGTGCTCGATCCGGAAGCCGACCGAGAACGGCTTGGCTTCCATGAACACGCCTTGGTCGTGCAGCATTTGGAAGGTGTCGCGCGCGCTGTGGCCGATAGCCAGCACGACGTGGTCGGCCTCGATGTGCTCGCCGTTGGCGAGCGTCACGCCCGTGATCTGGCCGTTCTCGCGTTGCACGGTTTCCACTTTGCTGGAGAACCGGACTTCGCCGCCCAGTTTGGTGATGGTGTCGCGCATGACTTCCACCATGCCCACCAGGCGGAACGTGCCGATGTGCGGTTTGCTGACGTACAGGATTTCTTCCGGGGCGCCGGCCAGCACGAATTCCTTGAGCACTTTTTCACCGTAGTGCTTGGGGTCTTTGATCTGGCTGTATAGCTTGCCGTCCGAGAAAGTCCCCGCGCCGCCTTCGCCGAACTGCACGTTCGACTCCGGGTTCAGCACGCGCTTGCGCCACAGGCCCCACGTGTCTTTGGTGCGCTCACGCACCGCTTTGCCGCGCTCCAGGATGATGGGTTTGAAACCCATCTGCGCCAGGACCAGCCCGGCAAACAAGCCACAGGGGCCGGTGCCGATGACGATGGGGCGCTTGGCCAGGCCTGCTGGGGCTTGGGCGACGAACTTGTATTCGGTGTCGGGCGTGGGCTTGACGTGGCGGTCGTCATGAAACCGCTGAAGCAGCGCCGCTTCATTTTCAACGTCGATATCCAGCGTGTAGGTCAGCAGGATATTGGTCTTTTTGCGCGCATCGTAGCTGCGCAGGAAGATGGTGAAGCCGTGCAGGTCGCTGGCCGGAACGCCCAGTTTTTTCAGAATCGCAGCGGGCAATTCTTCGGGGGTGTGGTTCAACGGCAGCTTGATTTCAGACAGTCGCAACATGCGTGGGTCCAGATGGATGGGCGATCACAACGTCGCCAAACCGGGAATTGTACTGGACGGCAGGGCGGCGGCAGAGGATACACCCGATGTATCCCGCCGGGTGCGGCCGGCGGGATGCACGCAGAGGGGCCGAGAGGATTCGAACGAATACGACTCGATTTTGCTCCGTTTCCTAGGGACCTGATGAGACCGTATCACTAAAGTAATGCCTGTCGATCGCATTCGTTGTGGCGGCAAAAAAACCGATGGCAAAACGATGCCTGCACTGAATAAGCGGTGCACGCATGGTGGATGCTTGTTCACTGCAAGCCTTTACGGTCGTGGCAGTTAATCCCTCAGTATCAGGAATCAAAAAATGAAAAGTAGCACTCTCGCATCCTTGTCCGCAGCCGGCGCGTTGGTGGTGGCGTTGGCGCCGGGCGTCTCGCACGCCCAATGGGATGGCCAAGTCAAATTCGTGGGCAAGATCAGCGACGTCACTTGCCTGATCAACGGCAACGCGCCTGGCATGAACAACATTCTTGAAGTGCCCATGGGTGAATACGCGCCCAACCACTTTAGCGGCATTGGCGTGAAGGGCGACTCCGAACCGTTCAATATCAGCTTGACTGCCGGTGGCGGGGCAGTGTGCTCTAGCAGCGCGACCGCCCGCGTCGCCTTTGACAACGATTCTGTCCACGTTGACAAGAGCTCTGGCAACCTGATGATCTCCAGCACCTCGCCCGCTCAGGGCGTGCAGATCGAGATCTATGATGCCGGCAACGGCAGCACGGGCAAGATTCATCTGGGCAACCGCCAAATGGCTCCCCAGGAAGTGGCGCTCACCGCTGCGGGTGGCACTCTTTCCTACACGGCCAATTACGTCTCGACCGCTGCGGCCGTCCTGCCGGGCACGGCCAATTCGATTATTCCGTTCATGGTTGCGTACGAGTAATCGACGGCTGAGTCAGTAGGAGTCGTAATCATGACGCTAGTTGTGCGTAGTGTTTTTTCTGCTGTGGTGGCTGGCGTCATGGCCTGGGCAGCTTGCGCCGGTTCGGCGCAAGCTGCCTTGGTGCTGATGGGAACCCGGGTCGTATACCCGTCCGATGCCAAGGATGTTTCCATCCGGGCACGCAACGAGGGTTCTGAACCCATGCTGACACAGGTGTGGGTGGACGATGGCAGCGCGGGCATCGCGCCGGCAAATATGGTGGTCCCATTCATGGTGTCGCCGGTTCTGACTCGAATTGACCCTAACTCCAGCGCCCTGATCCGCTTGACCTATATCGGCGGTCAACTGCCGGATGACCGGGAATCCCTGTTCTACCTGAATGTGCTGGAAGCGCCGCCACGCAGCGATTCCACCACGTCGGCGATGTTCAGCTTCAGAACTCGTATCAAGATTTTCTTCCGGCCAGCGGCTCTGCGCGACGGCCACGAGGACGCACCCGCCGCGCTCGAATGGAATCTGGTCGGCTCGGGGGGAAGCAGGGCGCTAGAGGTCAAAAACCCGACGCCATTTCACGTGTCCATGTCTTCCATCGAATCGGTGGTTGGCGGAAAGCGCACAAGCATCGGTAATGGGATGGTCGAGCCCTATGGTACTCAGCGCTTCAAACTGCCCCAGGGCATCGGCGCCGGCACCGGCAAGATTCGCGTGGACTACGAAGCGATCAACGATTTCGGCGGCCGTCATACGTTGACACGCGAGTTGACGCGCTAGACCCATCTGGTCGCGACGCTTCAGCGGCCAGACCACTAAAGCATTTGTATCTGGATGGTTGGCATGTACGCTTCACTGCGGGGAAAGACACGTCTTGTGATTGGCCGGAGTAGGGACGAGCACTGTTGCGGTAATGCAGAATCGCGGCTAAAGCCCAGGCGGTTGTTCGTAGCGTTGGCGCTGGCTTGCAGTTCCGGAGCCCAAGCCGTGGAACCCACGCGGCACGTCCAGTTCGATCCCCAGGTTCTTATGCCTGGGGTCGGGGGAGACACCATCGACCTTTCCCGCTTTGAGCGCAGTGGCGTTGTTGCGCCGGGGCAGTACCGGCTGGAACTCTACGTCAACGGCAAGTGGCGCGGTACGCAGGATATCGAGTACCGCGGTTCACAGGCGCTTGGCGGGCAGCCCTGCTACGACGTGGGCTTTCTGGAGCGCGCAGGCCTGGATGTTCAGCGCAGCGCCCGCAATGCCGCGGAGCAAGGCCGGGTGCCGCTGGGCGACAGCCCGGTTTGCGAGGCCCTGGACCAATTCGTGCCCGGCGTTTTGGTCAAGACCGATTTGGGTGAGCAGCGGCTGTATCTGACCGTGCCGACCTACTATCTGCGTACCGAATTGGCCGACAACTACGTGGATCCAAGCTATTGGGACAGCGGCATCACGTCGGGCAGGCTGAACTACAACGCTAATGCCAACACCGTGGAAAACCGCGGGAATCGCTACACGCGGGCCTATGCAGGCTTGAATGCAGGGCTGAACGTGGGCGCTTGGCGCTTGCGTCACATGGGGTCGTTGACGTGGGGCTCCAGGGGCGCTGGCGCGGACTATCAGCGCGGGCAGACCAATCTTAGTACCGACATCCCGGCATGGCGTTCGCAGCTGCGTATCGGCGAAACCTCCACCAATGGCGATTATTTCGACGCGGTATCGTTTCGCGGCGTGAATATCAGTAGTGACGAGCGCATGCTTCCACGAAGCCTTCGCAACTACGCGCCGGTGATACGCGGCACGGCGTCCACCAATGCGTCGGTATCGGTGTATCAGCGCGGATTCCTCATCTACGAGGTCACGGTGCCGCCGGGGCCGTTTGCCATCGATTCTCTACAGGCCGCAGGTTTCGGCGGGGATCTCGAGGTCAAGGTCGTCGAAGCCAATGGCGAGGAGCGCCGATTCATCGTGCCCTTCGCCACGGGCGTGGAGCTCTTGCGCCCGGGTACAACGCGCTATTCGGTCTCGGTCGGTCGCGCGATGTCGTCGGTCAACCGCAGCAGCGGTCAAAACATATTCGAAGGCGTCATCCGGCGAGGCCTTACCAATATGGTGACCGGCTACGGCGGCCTGGCGGCCAGCGACTACTACGGTGCGGCGATGGGTGGGATGGCGCTCAATACGTCGTTGGGCGCATTTGGCGGCGATGTGACCGTGGCCAGCGCGAACCTGCCGGAACAATCCAGCATTTCCGGTTCCAGCTATCGCTTTGCCTACAGCAAGAATCTTCCAAACAGCGGAACCAACTTTTCATTGGCGGCCTACCGGTACTCCACGAGCGGCTATGTGGGTTTCAACGAGGCGATCGCCATGCGCGATGCGGGTCGAGGCAGACACTATGGCGACCTCGGCCGTCCACGCAATCGTTTCGACCTAAATATCAGCCAGCGCCTGGGGGCATCTGGTGGAACGCTATACGCCAGCGGAACCGCAACACAGTACTGGAAGCGCTCTGGCAGTGCCGTGAACTACAGCATGGGGTACTCCAACCAGTGGCGCGATGTGTCCTATTCGTTCAGCGTGCAGCGATCGCAAAGCATATGGCCTGGAAGCGCTGTATACAGGGCGGGCCGTGAGAAGAACACGGTGCTGGCGTTCAACATCTCTTTTCCTTTGGGCCGCTCCGCACGTGCGCCTGTGATGAATACGTTCGTCAGTCGCGACAACCAGGCTGGCACCAACGTGACCACGGGCGTCGGAGGAACCCTGGATCAAGCCGGTGATCTTTCGTATTCCGTGTCCGCTTCCCGAGACACCCGTGCCGGCAGCAATTCGGCCAACGGCAGCCTGGACTACCGGGCGCCGATGGCCAGCGTGGGTGCCAGCGTTTCCCAGGGAACGGGCTACCGCCAAGGCACCTTGCGGGCCAACGGAAGCGTGCTGGCGCACCAAGGCGGGCTGACATTTGCGCCCATGATGGGCGAAACCGTGGGGCTGCTGTACGCGCCGGATGCCGAGGACGCCCGAGTCGGTTTCGGGCAAAGCAAGATCGACAGCCGTGGGTATGGCCTGATTTCAAGCCTTTCCCCCTACCAGATCAACACCGTCGAGCTGAACCCGGGCGACATGTCAGATGACGTGGAATTGATGAACAGTTCCCGCACCGTGGCGCCGCGCGCGGGGGCGGTTGTGCTGCTTTCTTATCCCACTCGGCGTGCGCGGCCCGTGCTGATCGACAGCACGCGGCCCGATGGCAGCACGCTTCCGTTTGGCGCGGAAGTGTTTGATGTTGCCAGTGGCGAGTCCATCGGAGGGGTGGGCCAAGGCAGCCGCATTGTCATGCGGGCGGCGCAAGACCAAGGTTCCATTCGTGTGGAGTGGGGCGGCAAGCCCGAGCAGCAATGCCAGATCGAGTACGAATTGCCGCAACGCGCCAAAAGCGTCAAACAAGACGGCTTCGACACGCTGCAACAGACCTGCCACCCGGTTCCCGTGCAAGCACAGCCGATGTCTCCGCTGGCGCGCCGATGAGCACATTCAACCGCGTCTTCCCCAAGCGATGGTCGATAGGATGGCCGCTATTGCTTCTGTGCCTGCCGATGGCGGCTGCATGGGCCGACCTGGCCGTCAGCGGCACGCGCTTCGTCTACCGCGAGGGGGAAAAGCACGTCTTGGTTCCTCTTAGCAACACCGGCGAAGCCCCCGTTCTTGTGCAGGCCTGGCTAGACCACGATGGCGCTGAAGCGGACCTTAGCCGCCTGCAAGTGCCATTCGTGCTGATGCCTACGCTGTTCAGAATCGACCCCGGCGAACGTAAAGCGTTGCAGTTGCGGTATACGGGCGAGGCGCTGCCGCAAGATCGGGAGACGGTCTTGCGGATCAACCTTCGGCATACGCCATCCACCGGCCAGTCAGAGAACAGGCTGCAGGTGGTGTTGAGCTATGTGATGAAGGTGCTGTACCGCCCCAAAGGCCTGCCGGGCACGCCCCAGGATGCGCCAGGACAGGTGCGATGGACTTACCACCACGGGACGGCGCAGGACGCGCCCTACCTGCAGGCCGAGAACCCCACTCCGTACAGCGTGTCCTTGGCGACCGTCCGCATTCGCGGCAGACAGGGATCCACCGAATTGAGGGGCCTGACCCTCATGCCGAAAGCGGTTGAACAGTTTTCCCTTCCCCTGGACATGGCCGCGCCGTCCCCGGCGGGCGACACGCTGGAATTTGAGGCCGTCGACGACCTGGGCCTTGTCGTGCCCGGCACGGCAACGCTGCGCGCCGCATCCCGCCGCTAACGATTTCTATGCGTCCCGGCCCAGCGGGAAGGGGCGGACGCCACCTCTTGGAGTACATCAGCGATGAAAACAGTCTCAATTCTTCCTCGCCTTGGACGGCACGGCCGGCAACTGGGCTTGGGCGTCGTGCTTATTGCGGCTTCGGTAGGGGCGGCGCAGGCTCAACCCCGCGATTACTACCTACGCTCTTGCTCGCTATTCCAATTTTCCGCCAGCCCGGTCGGGGGGGCGACCCCGTGGGTCAAGACGGGCCTGGATACGTCTACCGTTGACAACGTTATCGCCACGCGCACGTTGAGCCTGAGCTCCGAGGGGACTTTCGTGCGTCAAGACGTCACGGGGGCCAAGCCCAAAATGCTCATCGGTGGAAGGTGGGCGGGAGGGCCTCCGTATGCGGGTTCCCTTATTCCGACCAACGTGAAAGGGTTGGGCATTCGCGTCAAGAAAGGCTCCGCCGTGGTCAAGGCGGAGCGAATGGATGATTTTTTGACGCTGTATACCGCCAGGATCAGGTCCTCGCTCCCGCCGTTGGAAGTAGTGAGCCGCAAAGAGCAATATGGCACTTCGATCGAGATAGAGCTGGTGGTGATAGGGGATGTGGCGCCAGGCATACACACTGTGACGGGTCTGGATCCCGGGTGGAGCAGCACAGTGTTTGAAGCCGTGACGCTGCAGCGGCCCGAGGCATCGGCACCGGACGTGGGTGCACATTTGGTTGCTCCCCTTGACGATGGACCCGTGCCGCCGGGAGGGGGCGTCCAGTGCTACCAGCGCCTGGAATACGACGTCTCGGATATGTTGACGCTGGAGGGCGGGGGACCGGTTATCGAGGCCACGTGTACAGTGGACGCCAAATTCACAGGCGCGGGGTTCACGCTGCCGATGAACACCCACCGCGTCAGCGATTTTCCGAACGATGGCGATGTTGGCCGGCAGGTTCCCTTCAGTGTGTCGGTAAATAGTTGCGCGGCCGGGGCCAAACCCAGGATTGCGTTCAATGCACAGTACGGCTTGGTGCCGGGCGCCTCGGGCAGCGTCCTACAGCTCAAAGACGCGGGTCACGTGGGGGTCGCAAAGAATCTTGGCATTATCCTTACCCGGGCCGGGCAATCTTCTGCGTTAAGTATTGGTGATGGCCCTGGCGCCGTTGGCACCAAGTACGATTTTGACAACATTCCTGCCTCGGGCGTTGCTGCCAATGCCATGGCTGAGATCGCCTTGGAAGCCCGTTACAAGCGGGTAGATCAGTCCGGCGTGCGCGGTGTCCAGCCCGGCGCCGCCATTAGCCAAGTCAATTTCAAGATTTTCTATGATTGAAGACTGAACGCATATCGGCTGAGCGGTAAGGGAAACTTGGCCGCCGCGTTGTCGCGGCGGCCAAAGCGTTCATGCCGGCGCAACCGCGCCGGCCGGTCAACCCGCCTTTATCACCAAGACATATCGATCATGCCGTAGTTGGCGCCCGCCAGCGGTACCTGACTTGCAGAGGCAGACACGGTGTTGCCCAGCATCGCGCCAGCGTTGACCCCCACAAGCGCCCCGAAGGTTTGGCTTTGGCCGGGGGCGAAGTCTACCTGGGTGGATGTTTGGGAATAGGTGACTTGGCCTTCGTTCAAGCCGACCAGCCCGCCCATCGTCATGCCATACCCCCAATAAGAAGACCAGCCCGATTGCGCGCCTGTGACGCGGCCGGTGGCGGAAGAGTAGTCGATTATGCCTCGCAGCAGATTGTGGCCCACCAGGCCCCCGACTGTGGCGTAAGAGTCGCCCGCCACGATACCGCTGGCGTACCCGGCCGTTATCGTTCCCGAGTTTTGCCCCGCCAATCCACCTGCCACGCTGTAACTGCCGGCTTGCACGGCGCTGGACGAGCTTGAGCCCGAAATGTGTCCGCGGTTCTCTCCTACCAGACCGCCTATCGTGGCGTACTCACCCGCGCGGACATCGGCGACGCTTGAGACACCGTATTCAATGGTGCCGGCGTTGGCCCCTACAAGGCCCCCGATGCGGGTGCCCGAGTTGGGGTAAAAGGCGTTGACCGTGGCGCTGCTGGCCACGCCGTTCTGGATTAAGCCACCCTCGCCGTTGTAGCCGACCAGACCGCCGATGTTGCGGGCATTCTGGTTATCTTCGACGCCGTCGCCACTGGCCTGAACATTGCGCAAAGTGCCGTTGTGGTTGGCGCCGACCAACCCGCCTGTGTTTGCGCCGTTGTAGTTGTCGACCTTGCCGGAGGCTGTGGAGTCTGAAACGGTGCCACCGGTATTCAGGCCAATCAATCCGCCGATGGTGCTGTCTGTAGTGCCCACGACTTGGCTGCTGCTATGGCCTTGGGTGATAACGCCGCTGTTGATGCCGACCAAGCCACCTGCATTGTTGGCGTTCGACGCGGACACCATTCCCGAACTGTTGACGTTGTCGAGCTTACCGCTGTTGTGGTTCAGCCCCACCAGCCCGCCGATATTGCGCTTGGCGCTGTAGGAAACGACCGACGATGTACTGCCCGAATTTTGGATGACGCCGCCGTTGTTGGCGCCAGCCAGCCCTCCCATTCCGCCCCGGTCGTTAAGCAGCAGGTTTCCGCTGACCGTGCCGGACGTATGGCTGTCGAGGATGGTGGCCAGGGAGGACAAGCTTGCCTGGTTGATGCCGACCAATCCGCCCAGGGTGTGGGTTGCCGAACCACTATAGACCTCCCCCGCGAACGTCGAATTACTGATGGTGCCGCCGTCGTTGGTGCCGACCAGGCCGCCCGTGACGTTGAAACGATAATTGTCGCCATAGACGGTGGTGGCGGAGACGCGCACGTTGTCGATCAGGCCGGCGTTGCGGCCAGCCAGGGTACCCACGGACAGGGGCATGGCGCCGGCGTTGGATGAACTGACGGCCATGGAGGTCAGGGCCAGATTGCGGATAATGCCGGCCGAGGACGAAAATAATCCGACGTTGCCGCCACCATTGACCACATTGAAGCCGGTCAGCGTGTGGCCCAGGCCGTCGAAGGAACCGTTGAAGGTGCCGTAGGCGCCACCGATCGACTGGAACATGTCCGTGCCGTGCAAATCCACGCCCAACACGTAGCGACCGTTAAGGTTGCGGTTGACGGCTTGCAGATCTTGCTGATTCTGGATGATGTTGTGAGGAATGTCGTTCGACAGGAAAGCGGTGCCGTCCCCGTTCAAGGTGATGTTGGCCTGGGATCCGCCCAAGAAATAATTGGCGGATGCCGGGTTTGAGGCGCTTGGACCGGTGCCGTTAGCGGCAGTGGTGGTGTTCAACGCAAGGCGGTTGCCACTGCCGCTTAACTGGATCTGGTCGTTGATCTGGATGCGATCGTCCGCCTTGAGGAGCAGCGCGCTTCCCGTGCCGTTCGTTGCCACGGTGCTGTTCAGAACCGTCTTGCCCGAGGCGCCGTGTTGCGCGTTCAGCGTCAGGCTGTTGCCGCTGCTCCAGTTGACGGGCGCGTTGACCTCCACGTCGCCGGCAGTGCTGGCCAGTTCGATGTTGTTATCGGCCAGGTTGCGGTTCAGCGTGTTGGCGTGAATCGTCGCGTCGACGATGGCGGGGGTGTCTTTTTCGACCTTGACTTCGCTAGCGGTGATCTTGACGTTGCCGGTATAGCCATTGATGGCTCGGGTATCGAAGGTGGTGCCCAGGCGGACACGAACACGCTGACCGGAGGCTTCGATGGCGCCGCCGTTGCCAGGGCCGGTGAACGCATTCGCGGTAAGCCGGCCGGCCACGTCCACGACGCCTCGAGCGCCCCCGTCCAGCACGATTTTGCCAGAGGTGTTGTTCAGCATGTTGGCTTCGATGATGCCGGTATTGTTGACGACCGTCGTCAAGGGCGAGGCATTTGCGTGCCTGGCCTTTAGCAACACTTGCCCGTCGCTGGCCTGGATCATCCCCGCATTCTGCGCCAGGGCATGGGTGGACGCGGCATTGACTTCCAGCTTGAGCAGGCCGCTTCCCATGCTGACGGTGAAGCGGTCTCCCGCGCCCAGGGCGACCGTGCCGCCATTGGCGCGGATCATGCCGCTGTTGAGAGCGCGCGCGCCCAGAAACACCACGTCACCGCCCTGGGCGGTGATCCGCGCGCCGTTGTTCTCGACGAAGTTAGTCCCGCCGCCTTCGAAAACGAATTCGCCGTTGGTGTTGTTGTAGAAAAGATCGGGGTTGACCGATCGTGTCGAGGCCACCAGCCCGCCCACGTTCACCTGAGCGCCCGAGTTGAAGACGATGCCCTGGGGATTGACGATAAATACCTTGCCGCCCGCATTGAGACTGCCGTTGATGAGGGAACGGTCGCTGGCAGGCACGTAGTTCAGGACCATATCGCTGGCCCGCTGGTTGAAGGTGAGGCGTTCTCCGTAGTCGACGCCGAAGCTGTTCCAGTTAATGACGGCCTTGGGCGTGGTCTGGCCGACGACCATATCCTGGCCGATGGTCTGGATGTTGGCCGTGCCATGGGTCACCACGCCGCCAGCGGGCAACGCATGCGCCGCAGGCATCATCGCCGTCAGGCCGAGCACGACTGCCGCCATGACGCCGGCACGTACGCCGGAGCAGCTGGACTTGCCACGTTGCTTGGCGGATTCGCCAGCGACGCTCCAGCATCCCTTGGATTCATTCCATACCACGGTATAGGACTTGTTCATGTCTTCCTTCTTGCAAGTGACGCACGGGGAAATGTCCGTGCAGGGTTGAAAAAACGCGTGACGCGTCGGGATCAAAAAAGACGGGTGGCCTGGAACCACAAGCGCGGTTCGCGTTTGGGGCCTTCTTGTCGATAGTTGTTCTGCTCCAGCGGCCATGCTGCGGTCAGCGTGATCTGGTGCTGGCGGCCGGTCTGGATCAGGCTCACACCTGTGGCCGACAGATGCTGGCTGTTGCGGCCGCTGGCCCACGGGCGCTTGTTGAGCCGCACGGCGCCCTTGTCGACGAAGGCGGCAAGCTGCAAGCCGGGAAAGGGCAGGTAGCGCAGGTCCAGACTGCCTTGCCAGCCTTCGTCGCCGCTGGCGGCGCCGTTGGGAAAGGCGCGCACGCCGAAGGGGCCGCCCAGGCTGAACTTCTCGGAGCTGTCCAGGTTTTTGGATGCCAGTTGCGCGCTGAATTGCGCGGACAACATGAAAGGGCCCGGCAGGTTCTGCAGCCGCAGCAGGGTGATGTTGGCCTTGCCGAACCGGCCGGCCGCGCGGCTGTACAGGCGGTCGCCTTGGCGGCTGTTGGCGTCGCGCAGCTGCAGCGAACCGATGCCGTAGGACAGGTACATCGCGCTACGGCCGCCGCCCCAAAGGCCATCGTCGCGGCTGCCGTTCAGGGACGCCGTCCACAGGCCGACATGCTTGCGGTTGACGACTTCAAACAAATCCATGGCGTCGCGCATGCTTTTGTCGTCATACTGCAGCTGGGCCTGCAGCGTGAGGTTGCGGCTGCGCAAGAGCGGCCGCTGCACGAACAGGCTGACGATCGAGGCCTTGCCGTGCGCTTCCAAGAGGTCGAAGTCCCGGCCTAGCTGATAGCGCATGTTGGAGACGCTGGCGCCGAGTCGCGTCAAGCTGGATCCGACCGGCACCTGGTAAGCCGCGCGGTAGTAGCGCTGCTTCTTGTCGCTGCTCAGCAGCCGCAGGTTCAACTGATCGCCCAGGCGCAACGGGCTATTCACGTCCAGAGTGCCGGCCAGGCGGAATTCACCGGTGTAGTAGCCGCCGAAGTTGTCGACGTCCAGACTGCCCGCCCTCAATGGGCCGGGCTCGGCATCGATGAACAGTTCGGTGGAGCCGGGGGCCTTGCCGGGCCGCAGCGTGCCTTGGATCTGGACGCCGGGGATGTCATTGACGAGCATCAGACGGTTGTCCAGCGCCTCGAGGTGCACGGCGTCGCCTTGGCGCAAAGGGGAAAGCGCGCGGATCAGGACCGAGTCGCTGACGCGGGTCTGGTTGTTCAGCGCGACGCCGTCGTAGACGCCTTCCTGGATGGCGATCTGAACCACGCCATCGACGATGTCTTGCGGGGGCAGATAGGCGCGGGCCAGCAGGTAGCCATGGTCTTGATAGAACTTGGTGATGCGGTCGGTGGCGGCGCGCAGGCCATCAAGGCTTTGTTCGGTGCCTGGCAGGTCCGCCAGCAGTTGCTGCAATTCCGTATCATCGAAAACCTGATTGCCGCGCAGCTGAAATCCGCTGACGGGCACGCCGGGGCCTTCCGATTGACCGGTGGCCAAGGGCCGGGATGACGGGGCGGTGACGTCCAGGCTGGGTTGCGAAGCCGGAGGCGAAAATGCGGGGAGGGTCGATTCAAGCTCTTTGAGCGCCCGGCCGGCGTCGGGGATTTGGGCCGGGGCCGCGAACGGGGGCAGCGTCAATAGCAAGCCGACCGTCAATCTCCAGCGCAATCCAGCCGTGGAGAAATTTGGCGGGATGGGATTCGATCGCCCAGGAAAAGCCTTTCGGCGCACTGCCGCCAATGAATCTTGAAATATCACTTAGTTCTACCCGCTGTTTGCAGCGGCCCTTTATTGGTTTTGTCATTACCGTGAGCCGATCGCAGACGCGTTTACCCTGGCGTGCGATGCCAGTTGGGTGCGTGGAAAACAATGCGGGGCTCGAATTATTTGGCGGACGGCGTGTTAATCGCGATTCGGTCGCCACGGATGATGACTATAGGTTTTTGTAGGACTAAGAGAGTTAGGAATAATACGAAATTGATGAGTTGGCTGTTCGAAATTAAAACCAGTAAATTTGCGGTTGTTTTTGGTAATATTTTTAAAATCTATTGAATTACCCGCTTTTTTGTCGCGTCGTGTTCAATAAGTGTCAGCGGGAGGCAGGTTTTGTCTTATTTTTCATGTGGGTAGATGGCGTTGTCGTCGAGTGCAAATATGCTTAAGGGATGGTGCTCGTCTACAATAAATTTGGAATAATTGTTCCTCCCTTGATATGGAAGAGTGCATTGGCGTCTGAAAACGATATATGTGTCGTGATTGTCGATGACCACCCGGCGGTGTCGCTGGGTGTGGTGTCGGTGTTAAGTGAGAAAGCCGGCTTCGTGGTCGTGGGGCAAGCTGCGGATTCGACCGGGTTGGTGGATTTGCTTAATGAAAAACCCTGTGATGTGCTGATTTCCGACTTTTCGATGCCGGGAGGGAAGTATGGCGATGGGTTGGCGCTTATCGCCTATCTGGAACGGTCCTACCCGACGCTGCGTACCGTCATCTACACCATGTTCGATAGTCCGATATTGGTATGGGCGATGGTGCGGCAGAACGTCATGGGGATTGTCAGCAAATGCGATTGCCCCAGTCATTTGATTAATGCCGTGCGGGCGGTATACGCCGGGCGGCAGTATTATTCGCCGGTGATAAAAGAATTGCTGCTGAATAACATGCAGATGGGGGGCGAGGGCAGGCTGACGCCGCGCGAGGCGGAAGTCGTTCGTTTGTTCTGCGCGGGGGGAACCATCACCAATATTGCTGAAATGGTGCACCGGAGCGTGCAGACGATCAGCACCCAGAAGCGAAGCGCGATGCGCAAGCTAGGCGTGACGACGGATGCCGATTTGATCCGTCATGTGTTGGGCAATGGGATGAACACGTCGATAGACATGGCGGGCGCCGAGGGCGTGCGGCGCCTGCGTTAGAAGAATTCGTCCAGCAGGCAATAGAACCTGATGCGCTGCGCGTCGGGCGCAATGCCATATGCGCGGAAGAAGGGGGGCACCCATTGCTCGCCCACATTGCGGGCGATGCTGCGCGCCGCCAGCGCCAGGTCTTGAAATCGGTCGGCGATACCTAGACGGCCGCAGTCGATGAAACCCGTGAATTGGTGGCCGTCGACCATGAAGTTGGGAAGACAGGCGTCGCCGTGCGCAACCACCGGATCGCGCGCCGTGGGGCAGCTTGACAGCAGTTCAGCCAGCACCTGGCTGGCCGATTGCCCCAGCCGTTCATCGTCGAAATCCGCTTCGTCGACAAGCCCGGCGTCGACGTGGCGCTTTGCCTGCGCGATGCGCGCCTCCAGCCGGTGATCGAACGGGCAGGTTTCAATCGGCAGGTGGTGCAGGTTGCGCAATGCCGTGGCCAACACGCCAATGATCTGTGCGGGCGCCAGGGCGGCGCTGGCCAAGTCGCGGCCGCGAATCGCAGTCATCAGCAGCCAGTGGCGGTCGCCTTCCATCGCGGTATCCAGCACGTGCGGGGCTGGCTGGCCGACCTGCGCCAACCAGCGCAGCCGGTCGATCTCGTCCGGCAATTCGCTGACGCCGCCGGCAAGTTCCGACTTCAGGAAAAGGTCTGGCCGATTGGGGCGTCGCACGCGGAACACGTCTGCGCGCGACTCGCCAATGGATTGTTGTTCTACGGAGGCATGGGCGAAGTCTCCGCGCCATTTGGCGGGGAGGGTGATGCGGTTGCTTTCCGTGGCGTTGAACGATTCCATTGGTTTACCGATTCACAAGGCGGCTCCAGAGCGAGCTTCGACATGATAATCAGACTTGGCCAACGCGTGGCGCTATCCGCGGCTGGACTCGCTTTCATACTGTTGCCATGCCTCGCGCGCGCTGGCGCCCTGGTGGATCATCGCCATCAGCGCGCGCACCACGGCCGACGGATTGCCGTGCTGGTAGACGTTGCGTCCATACACAAGGCCGACCGCGCCCTGGTCCAGCAATTCCCAAGACCGGCCGAATACGCGCTGCAGGTCTTCGCGGCCGCCGCCCCGCACCAGCACGGGGCAGCGCGCCGCCTGGACCACGCGGTGGAAGTCGCGGGTTTCGGTCGTGGGGTCGGCCTTGACGATGTCGGCGCCCATTTCGCGCGCCAGTCGGACGAGCGTCACGATTTTCTCGGCGTCGCCGTCCACCATGTAGCCGCCGCGCGCGGAGTGGGGCGCCATGACCAGGGGCTCGATCATCAGCGGCATGCCGTAGCGGTCGCAGTCGGCGCGGACGCGCGCGATGTTGGACACGCATTGGCGGAACAAGTCGGGCTCGTCGGGCAGCATGAACAGGTTGACGACGACGCAGGCCGCGTCCATCTGCACGGCGGGCAGCACCGGGTCTTGCGTGTTCTGCAGCACGGCCCACATCACGCGGTGCGTGGTGGCGTTATAGGGGTTGCCCATGTCCAGGCGCATGACCAGCGCGGGCTTGTCGCGCCCCGGGCGCTGTTGCAGCAGCCCGGCCTGGCCGTAGTTGAGCTGGATGGCGTCAGGGCGCGCCGCGGCCAATTGGTCCACGACGGCGGGCATGTCTTCCAGGCCGTCCAGGAATCCGGGTTCGTTGCAGACGCCGTGGTCGACGGCGATGTCCAGGCAGCGCCCGGCGGTCAGCAGGCGGTTCAGGCGCGCTTCTTTGTTGTGCGTCATTGAGGTTTCCTTGTCCGTCAGTCCAGGGTTGCAAGATGGCGGGCGGCGGCCGCGTCGATGGCGGCGAGGGCGGCCGTATCCAGCTTGAGGTCGGCCGCACCGGCGTTCTGGATCGCCTGCGCGGGCGTGCGGGCGCCGCACAGGGCGGTGCTGACGCCGCCCTGCCGGGTGGTCCACGCGATCATCAACTGCGCATACGAGCAGTCCAGCTGTTGCCGCAGGGGCGTCAACGCGTCGAAGAACGTTTTCAGCCGCAGGCGGTTGGCGGCGGAGAAGCGCGGGTTGCCGGCACGCTGGTCGTCGCCCGTGAATTGCCGGCCGGGGTCGATCGGGCCGGCCAGGAGGCCCAGCGCCAGCGAGGAATAGCCCAGCGAGGCCACGCCGTGGTCGCGGCACGGGGGCAGCAGCGTGGATTCGATGTCGCGGTCGATCAGGCTGTAGCGTTCCTGGATGGCGTCGACCGGGCCATGGCGCAGGTATTCGGCCAGCGTCTCGGGCGTGGCGTTGCTGATGCCGATGGCGCGGATCTTGCCCTGGCGCTTCAGGTCCAGCAGCGCATCCATGGTTTCCGCGACCGGCGTGGTGCTGTCCTGCCAGTGGGTGATGTAGAGGTCGATGTAATCCGTTTGCAGGCGGGCCAGGCTCTGTTCCACTTCATGGAAGAGGGATGCGCGGCCCAGGTGGCGATGCACGGGTTTGCCGTCTTCGTCGAAGAAGTGCACGCCCTGTTGCGTATGCCACACCAGCCCGCATTTGGTGGCGATGACGGCTTCGTGCCGGCGGCCTTTCAGGGCCGTGCCGACCAGTTGTTCGGCGTGCCCCAGGCCGTAGGCGGGGGCGGTGTCGATCAGGCGCACGCCGGCGTCCACGGACGCGCGGATGGCGTCGATGGCCGCGGCGTCATCGCTGCCGCCCCACATCCATCCGCCCATGGCCCAGGTGCCCAGGCCGACGGTTTCGCATTCGATGCCGGACGGGCCCAGAGTGGTGGTGTTCATCGGTGTCCTTTCTTCACGTTCATAAGATGGTCGACGGTGACGGCGGCCAACAGGATCAAGCCCTTGACGACGTCTTGCCAGTACGGCGAGACATCCAGCAGGATCAGGGAACTGGTAACGACCGACAGCAGGGCCAGCCCCAGTACGGCGCCCAGGACCGTGCCCGAGCCGCCCTTCAGGCTGGCGCCGCCGATCACCACGGCGGCGATCACGTTCAGTTCCATGCCCATGCCGAAGGTGGGCGTGGCGGCGCCGAAGCGCGCGGTGTAGACCACGCCCGCCAGCCCCGCCAGCGTCGAGCACAGCACGGTCACCCAGAACTTCACGCGGCCCGTGCGGATGCCGGAGTACAGCGCGGCCTTTTCATTGCTGCCGGTATAGAACACCTTGCGCAGCAGCGCGGCGCGGCGCAGGGCGACGTCGCTGACGATGACGATCGCGGCGAAGATCAGGATGACGGCGGGGATGCCGCCGATGACGCCCTGGCCGATGAACTTGAACTGCGCGGGCAGCGAGAACAGCGACTGCGGCGTGCCTTGCGTGATGGCCAGCGACAGGCCGCGCACGATCACCATGAACGCCAGCGACGCGATGAAATGGCTGAGCCCGATGCGCGTCACGCACAGGCCGATCAGTGCGCCCACGACGCCGCTTGCCGCGATGGCCGCCAGGCTGGCGGTCCAGGGGTCGGCGCCCATCAGGAAGAGCTTGCCGGTGATCACCATGGCCATGCAGACGACGGAGCCCACCGACAGGTCGATGCCGCCTACGATCACCAGCAGGGTCATGCCGACCACGACGATGCCTTCAATGGAGAACGACAGCAGCATCGCGCGGATGTTCTCCCAGGTCAGGAAATGCGGCGACGCGAAGCTCATGCCGATGGCAAGCAGCGCGATGATCAGCAGCAGGCCGGCTTCGCGCATGCTGGCCAGCCGGTGGCGCAACGGGGGGGCGGCGGCGTGGCGCAGAGGGGCCAGACCGCCGTCGGGCAGCAGGGCGGCGTCGGCCGCGGGGGAAGGTTTGAGTTCGGACATCAGTTCGTCTCCTGGGCGCTGAGGCCCGAGGCCAGCCTCAGCAGCCGTTCTTCGGTCATGTCGCTGGCGGCCAGTTCGCCGGCCAGCCGGCCGTCTCGGATCACCAGCGCGCGGTCGCACAAGCCGATGATTTCCGGCAGTTCGGACGAGATCACGACCACGCCCACGCCCTGGCCGGCCAGCTCACGCAGGATGTGGTGGATCTCGGATTTGGCGCCGACGTCCACGCCGCGGGTGGGTTCGTCCATCAGCAGCACGGCGGGATTCGTCGCCAGCAGTTTGGCGATCGCCACCTTCTGCTGGTTGCCGCCCGACAGGCTGGCGGCGTCGATGGCTACGCCGTCGGACTTGAGCTTGAGCCGCGCACCCAGTTCCGTGGCCAGGCGGCGTTCCGCGCGCCGCCGCAGCAGGCCGAAACGCGAACTGATGCGGGCGAGCGCCATCGACGAGATGTTCTGTTCGATGGGCAGTTCCAGGAACAGGCCGGCGGCCTTGCGGTCTTCGCTGAGGTACGCGATGCCATGGCGCAGGGCGTCGCCGTAGCGGCGTATCCGCAAGGGTTTGCCGCGCAGCCGCACCACGCCGCGGCGGGCGCGACGCAAGCCGCACAAGGTTTCGGCCAGTTCGGTGCGCCCCGCGCCCATCAGGCCGGAGATACCCAGGATCTCGCCGCGTTTGAGCGTGAAGGAGATGCCGTGCACGCAGACCCCGTCCGCAATGCCGTCGACCTCCAGCAAGGGGGCGGCGGCATCGTTCTCTGCCTGTTTCGGGGGGTAGTAGCAGCCCAGGTCGCGCCCGACCATGCTGCGCACCAGCGCATCGGGCGTCAGGCCGGCGAGGGGGGCTGAGAGCACGTCGCGGCCGTCGCGCAGTACGGTGACGCGGTCGCAGTGCTGGAAGATCTCGGCCATGCGGTGGCTGATGTAGATGATGCCGATGCCCTGCGCTTTCAGGTCGTGCAGCACGCGGAACAGGGCGGCCGATTCCACTTCGGTCAGCGCCGCCGTGGGTTCGTCCAGGATCAGGACCTTGCAATCCAGGGTCAGCGCCTTGGCGATTTCGACCAGTTGCTGGCTGGAGATGCCCAGATCGTCCACACGCAGGGCGGGGTCGATCTGCTGGCCCAGCCGCGCCAGCACCTGCGAGGCGCGCGCGTTCAGGCTGGCGAAGTCCATCCACGGGCGCGTCCGGGAAGCGATCTCGGGCATGAAGATGTTCTCGGCCACCGTGGCGTCGCCGCACAGCGCGATTTCCTGGTGGACGAGCCCGATGCCCAGCCGCATGGCATGGGCCGGGCCGTCGATGACCACGCGTTCGCCGTTCAGGCGGATCTCGCCTTCGTCGGGCGCGTGGATGCCGTCGATGATTTTCATCAACGTGGATTTGCCGGCGCCGTTCTCGCCGCACAGGGCGTGGATCTCGCCCCGTCGCAGCGAGAAATGCACGCCGGCCAGCGCGCGCGATGCCCCGAAACGCTTGGCGATGCCGTGCAGCTCCAGCAGGGGCGGTTGCGCGGTCATTCGTTGATGCCCTTGGTGCCGCGGCGCGCCAGGTACTTGTCCCAGTAAAAGTCGTCGGCGTTGGCCTTGCTGACGATGGACAGGCCGTTGTCCAGGAAGGGCACGGCCATCGGGTTGGTGCCGTTGCGCTTGGCGTCGTTCATCGGGTCGATCAGTTGCTGGTTGCGCGCCAGGAACAGCAGCATCATGCCCATGTAGCCCTGCACGCCCTGGTTCGGATTGACGGATCCGTAGACTTCGCCCGACTTGATCATGTCCAGGATCTTGGCGTTCACGTCGCAGCACAGGACCTTGATGTTCTTCTTGGTCTCGATGCTGGCCTGCGCCGCGCCCAGCGCGGAATTGGCCTCGGGCATGAACAGCGCGGCCAGGCCCGGATTGGCCTGCGCCAGGCTCAGGGTCGCCTGGTAGGCCTTGTTGGGATCCTGGTTGCTGGCGGCGCGGCCCACCAGCTTCATGCCGGGGTGCTGGGTCTTCATGCGGTTGATGAAGGCGGCGATGCGGCGGTCGTGGTTGTCTTGCCCGGGGTTCTCCAGCACGGCGTAGTCGCCTTTGCCGTTGAGCGCGGCGGCGATCGCATCGGCCGCCTGCGCGCCTTCGCGTTCGTTGTCCGACGTGACGAATGACACCCGCTTGGAATTGGGGGAGTCGGCCGCGAAGGTGACCACGGGAATCCCCATCGCGGCGGCGCGGTTGATGGGTTCGATGAACGGGTCGGGGTTCATCGGGTGCAGCAGGATGCCGGCGGGCTTGCGCGCAAGCTCCTGTTCGAACGAGGCCAGCTGCTTGTTGACGTCGTACTCGGGCGTGCCCGAATAACGCGTCTTGACGCCTAGCGTATGGCCCAGCTGCTTCATCATTTCATACACCGGGAACCAGTACTCCACCCCGGACACCATCACGTTCATGACGTAGACGTCGGTGGCGGCGCCCTTCAGGCCCGTGCCCGGCGAGGCCGGCGCGTTTTGCGCAAAGGCATTGGCTCCTGCCAGGCTGGCGCCCGCAGCGGCTACGGTCTTCAAGAAATCTCTTCTCATGTTGCGCTCCTTTTCCTCGCATTGATCCATTGCCTGCTGGCGTGGATACCCGGTGGTGGGCCTGATTGGCTCAACTAGTTGTTATGACATCGACTGAACTATATGGCAGGCGAATTATTTCTTTTACTAGGGGAAACACTGCTATCCTGCCGAAAATATCTGTAGACAATGTCATAACATGAAAGCCGACATATTCCTGGGTATCGACATGGGGTCCACGGGCTTGAAGGCAGTTGCCTTCGAGGCCGGGACGGGGGTCACGCTGGCCGCTTCGGGGGGCGCATTGCCTTACCTGCATCTGCCTGGCGGGGGCTGCGAACTGCGCGCGGACGCCATCGACGCGGCGCTGATGCAGGCGCTGCGCGGCGTGGCCGAGCAACTGGGCCCGCGTGTGGCCGACGTGCGCGCGCTGTGCTGCACGGGGCATGGCGCGGGGCTGTACGCGCTGGACGAGCGCGGCGATCTGCTTGCGGGGCGCGCCGTGGCCTCGACCGACCAACGGGCCGCCGGCCGCGCGCGGATGCTGGCGCAGCGGCATGGGGACGCCCTGTATCAGGAAGTGGGCTGCCGGCCGTGGGCGGGCCAGCCCAGTCTGGTCGCGGCGGAATTGTTCGATGCGGAAGGGGGCGGCCACCGGGCGATACGCCGCCTGTTGTTCGCCAAGGACTATCTGGGGTTCCTGTTAAGCGGAGAAATCGCGACCGATGCCAGCGACGTCAGCACCGCTGGCTTGCTGAACCTGGACACCGGAACCTGGTCGGCGTTGGCGTTCGAGGCGGCGGGCCTGGCGACATTGATTCCGCAGGCCTTGCCGCCGATCGTGCCCACGGGCACCGTGATCGGGCACTTGCTGCCGGCGCGCGCCGCTGCGTGCGGATTGCCGGCCGGCTTGCCGGTCGCCATGGGCGCCATCGACCTGCTGGCGTCGTTGTCCGCGGTGGGCGCCGTGAAAAACGGCCATGCGGTCGCCGTGTTCGGCACGTGGTGCGTGAACGCGGTGGTGGCGGCCGCGCGCGCGCCCAAACCAGAGGTCGGCGCGATCGTGCGCCATGGCCCGGCGGCGGCGCGGCTCTATCTTGAGAACAGTCCATCGTCCATGGCGAACGTGGCCTGGCTGGCGCGCACACTGCAGTTCGAGGACGCGGCCGCCGTGGTGGATTGCGCGATGACGGTGCCGCTGGGCGCGGCGGGCCTGCGCTTTCTTCCGTTCATCAACGGGGGCGGCGTGGCGGCTGGCGCGACGGCGGGATTCGTGGGTTTAAAGGGGCATCACGGCCGCGCGCACATGGCGCGGGCGGTGGTCGACGGGGTGGCCGCCTTGCATGCCTGGCACCTGAAGCGGCTGGCCGCGCATGGCCTGGGCGAGCCGGGCCGGGTGGCCGCCTTGGGCGGTGGCGCGCGGGATCCGCGGCTGGTGCGCCTGCTGGCGGATTTCCTGGGGCATCCGGTGGAGCGCTGCGGCGACGACGAGACCGGCGCGCGCGGGGCAGCCGGCTATGCGGCCTTGTCGTGCGGGGCTCGCGCGGACGAAGCCTTGCCGGTACGCTGCGTGGCCGAGGCGCCGGATGCGGCGGCCGCGCAGGCCCACGCGGCGTTCCATTCGGAATTCGAAACGCTGATCGGCAATATGGCGCCGGCGTTCGGGCAATTGGCGGAGCGTGCGCCATGACGACGGCCGCCTTGCCTTACGTGCGTCCCGCGGCGTTGGCGGGCCGTCACTTTTCAACCGTGATCGTCGGCGCCGGCATCAACGGCGTGGGCGTGTTCCGCGATTTGTCGCTGCAAGGGGTGGACTGCCTGATCGTCGACAAGGGTGACTTCGCGGCCGGCGCCAGCAGCGCGCCGTCGCGGATGATCCATGGCGGCTTGCGCTATCTGGAAAGCGGCGCGTTCGCGCTGGTGGCCGAAGCCACCCGCGAGCGCAACCGGCTGTTGCGCAACGCGCCGCATCTGGTGCGTCCGCTGGAAACGGTCGTGCCGCTGTCCAGCCGCTTCGGCGGCTTGCTGGGCAGCATGCTGCGCTTTGCGGGGTTCAAGGCGTCGCCGGGCGCGCGCGGCCTGTTCGTGGTGGCGTTGGGCCTGCGCCTGTACGACCGGTTGGGCCGGCGCCAACGCGTGATGCCCGAACACCGCATTGCCAGGGCCTCGGCCGCCGACGGCGCCTTGTTCCGAGATTCGGTGGGGTGGACGGCCACGTACTTCGATGCCTGGATCAGCCATCCCGAATGGTTGATCCTGGAACTGATGGCCGACGCGCATGCTGATCAACCTGCCTCGCTGGCCGCCAATTACTGCAACGTCACGGCTTGCCGCGGCAAGACGTTGAGCCTGCGCGATGAGATCACCGGGGAAACCGCCGAGGTCACCGCCGACAGCGTGGTCAACGCCACGGGCGCGTGGCTGGACCGGTCGGCTGGCGTGCTGGAGGGCGCGGGATCACGGGTCATGGGTACGAAGGGCTCGCACCTGATCCTGGACCATCCCGCGCTGCGCGAGGCGCTGGGTGGGCGCATGGTGTATTTCGAAGCGTCGGACGGCCGGGTCTGCATCGTCTATCCCTTCATGGACCGCGTGCTGGTCGGCTCCACCGATATTCCTGTGGAGGATCCCGATCAGGCGGCCACGGATCCTGCCGAGATCGATTACCTGCTGGACGTGCTGGGCGAGGTGTTCCCGCGGCTGCGTTTTGCGCGCGGTGACGTGGTCTACACTTACGTCGGCGTGCGTCCGCTGGCGTATTCGGATGCCGACAAGCCCGGCCAGATATCGCGTGACCACGCGGTCGTGGTCGACCCGCCGAACGCCGTGCGCAAGGTGCCGCTGGTGTGCCTGGTGGGCGGCAAATGGACCACGTTCAGGTCGCTGGCGGAATTGGCCGCCAACCAGGTGCTGGCGCAGTTGGGCCGGCCGCGCTTGCGCCTGACCGATGCGTTGGCCATCGGGGGCGGCGCGGACATGCCTGCGGACGGAGTGGCCAGGGAACGACTGGTCGACGCGATCCAGGCGCGCTCCGGCCTGCCGCGCGAACGCGTCGATGGGCTGGTCAGCCGGTATGGTTCGCGCGCCGATCTGCTGGCGCAGGCGTTTGCCGGCGCGGGCGATGTTCCGCTGCGGCATGCGCCGGACTATTCCGAAGCCGAGATCCGCTCGCTCTGCCGCGAGACCGGCGTGCAGCATCTGGCCGATCTGGTGATCCGCCGGACCTTGCTGGCGATACGCGGCCGCGTCACCGACGGTTTGCTGGCCGAATTGGCCGATCTGGCCGCGGCAGCGCTGGGCTGGACGGACACGCGCCGGCGCGACGAATGGCTGGCTTGCGCCGCTATCCTGCGCGACCGGCATTTTGTAGAGTTTGATTCGACTTCTAGCCTTATCACGACATGAGCAGCCCCATTCCGACCCAAGACGTTTTGGACCGCAGCGCCGGCGCCCCGCTTTGGACGCAGTTCCGCGATGTGGTGCGCGGCAAGATCCTTCAGGGGGAGCTGGCGGTAGGAGCCAAGCTGCCCACCGAGGCCGAATTCGGCGAACAGTACGGCATATCCCGCATCGTGGTCAGGGAGGCGCTGGCGGACCTGGTGCGCAACGGCCTGATCTACAAGATCCGCGGGCAGGGCGCCTTCGTGTCGGCGCGCGAACGGGACGAGGATTTCGTGTCGACAGTGCTGGGCTTTTCCGACGAGATGGCGCGCAAGGGCCGCACGGTCCGCACCCGGGTGCTGGTGCAGGAACTGCGCGCGCCGACCGCGCAGGAAGCCACGGCGCTGGCGCTGGCCGAATCCGACATGGTGGTGGCGCTTAAGCGGCTACGCAGCGTGGATGGCGAATTGCAATTGCTGGTGGAGACCGCTGTGCCGGCGGATCTGGCGCCAGGCCTGCACCGCACGCGCCTGGAGAACCGTTCGCTGTACGACGTGCTGCGCCGCCAGTACGGATTGCGCATCGTGCGGGCGGAACGTTGGATCGATGCGGTGGCGCCGGATGCGTCGACCTGCGAACTACTGGCCATGGCCAGCGCCGAACCGCTGCTGCGCATCGAGTCCATCGCCTATGGATCGAATGGCCGGCCGCTGGAGTACTACCGTGCGTTGCATCGTTGCAAATCCAGCCGGCTGCATGTCCAGACCACGACCTGAGGCGCGGCTTGCGCGGTCAGAACAGGTTCAGCGCCTGCGCCACCCATAGCGCAAGCCCGATGGCGATGCCGATCAGCAGCGTGCGGCGCAGCCCGCCGCCCGCGCGCACCGCGCCCGGCGACAAGGAGGGGTCGCCAGCGGCCATGCGCACGGCGGCGTCGTCCACGGGGGCGGTGCGCACCGGATTGGCGGAGTCCCGGTCCGGGCTGTCGGTCTCTATCGTGAACGCGGGCTTGTTTTTGTGGCCGGCCAGGTCGCCGGCCAGGTCTTTGACGTCGATGCCGGCGTTCGTCAGCATGTCCCACAGGCCGCCCAGGTCCTTGCCGCTGCGCAGCGCGTCGATGCGTTCGCGCTCGGCGCGCGGGACCTCGTCCAGGCTGTCGTACTTGCGGCCGTTCACCGTGACCGCGCCGTCCTTGATCTCGACCTTGAAGACCTCCCCGTTTTCAAGACCGGAGTAGCTCCATTCCTGGCTGACAGTGACGCCGTCCAGCTTGCCGTCCAGCAATTCCTCGATGTTGACGCGCTGCTCGGGCGTGAGGTCCGTGGTGGAGCTCCAGCTGCGCGTGGTCGTCGAACTGCGCCAGGTCTTCGTCTTGTCATTCATGGGGGGATCCGTTGCTGTTCCTGTCGCGAAATATACAGAATCCGTTCACCCGCTTGTCAGAAAAGCCCGCTTTTGCGGGCTTCTTACATTGTCCTTAAAGCAAAAGACATTCTCATGTCAAGAAATTAGAACTGATATGGTCGTATGAGCGGATCAGATGGTCGAAAAGGCGCATAATGCCAAGCACCTTCTCTTATGTCCCTTTTCAAGAGCAGGTTCGATTTTCTGTAAGCAAAGAGCGTGTTGTCACTAGCTCGGCAGTTCGTGTTTCCAGGTTTCATGTTCGGTAGCGCGCTAGGACAACTTGGAGTATTCACGGAGATGTCTATGACAGAAGATGCAAAGCCGCGCCGGCGGTTTCTGCAAGCGCTGGCCATTGTGCCGGCGTCGACGATGGCGGTAGGCGCGTTGACCACGGCCTGTACCAGCGGCGATGACGGCAAGGCCGCCCTGGCGGCCAAGCCCTACCAGCCCACCTATTTCACCCAGCCCGAATGGACCTTCATCGTGGCGGCCGTGGATCACCTGATCCCCGCCGACGAGTACGGTCCGGGCGCCATTGCCGCGGGCGTGCCCGAGTTCATCGACCGCCAGATGGAAACGCCCTTCGGCCACGGCAAGCTCTGGTACATGCAGGGTCCGTTCCATACCGACCAGGTGCCCGAGCTGGGCTACCAGTTGAGCCAGAATCCCCGCGAGGTCTACCGCCACGGCATCGAGGCCTGTAACGCCTGGTGCGTGAAGACGCACGGCAAGGTGTATGCCGAGCTGGATAAAGGCTTGCAGGAGCAGATTCTGAAGGATCTGCAAGGCGGCAAGATCGAGTTCGACAGCGTGCCCGCCAAGACGTTCTTCAGCTTCCTTCTGTCCAACACCAAAGAAGGTTTCTTTGCCGACCCGATCTACGGCGGCAACAAGAACATGGTGGGTTGGAAGATGGTGGGCTTTCCCGGCGCGCGTGCCGACTATATGGACTGGGTTGACCAGCCCAACGTGAAGTACCCCTATGGCCCCGTGTCGATCTCTGGGGAGAAGGGTTAATCATGGCGATCAAAAAAGAGAAAGTGGATGCGGTACTGGTTGGCTTCGGCTGGACCGGCGCGATCCTGGGCCAGGAACTGACCGAAGCGGGCTTGCACGTGCTGGCGCTGGAACGCGGCGGCATGCAAGACACCCCGAAGGACGCCGAATACCCCAAGGTGATCGACGAGCTGTCGTACTCCGTGCGCGGCAAGTTGTTCCAGGACCTGTCGAAAGAAACCGTGACCATCCGCCACGGCGTGGATGACGTTGCCGTGCCTTACCGCCAGAACGGTTCGTTCCTGCTGGGTACGGGCGTGGGCGGCGCGGGCTTTCACTGGAACGGCATGCACTATCGCGTGTTGCCGGAAGAGCTGGAACTGCGCACGCGCTACGAAACCCGCTACGGCAAGAAGTTCATTCCGGAAGGCATGACCATCCAGGACTTCGGCGTGACCTACGACGAACTGGAACCGTACTTCTCCAAGTTCGAATACGTGTGCGGCACGTCGGGCAAGGCCGGTAACCTGAACGGCAAGATCGTTGAAGGCGGCAACCCGCTGGAAGGCAAGCGCAGCAAGGAATATCCGTTGGCGCCGCTGGCCACCACCTACGGCGCGCAGTTGTTCGAGAAAGCCGCGCGCGAGGTTGGCTTCAACCCGTATCCGGCACCCGCGGCCAATGCCTCGGGCCCGTACACCAACCCCTATGGCGTGCGTCTTGGCCCCTGTAATTTTTGCGGCTTCTGCGAAAACTACGGCTGCTACATGTATTCGAAGGCATCGCCGCAGACGACGATTCTGCCGGTGCTGTTGAAGAAGCCGAACTTCGAGCTGCGCACGCAATCGCAAGTGATCAAGGTCAATCTGGATTCGACCGGCAAGAAGGCAATCGGCGTGACGTACATCGACGCCGAAGGCCGCGAGATCGACCAGCCGGCAGAGCTGGTGATCCTGTCTGCCTACCAGATGCACAACGTGCGCCTGCTGTTGTTGTCGGGCATCGGCAAGCCGTATGACCCCAAGACGAACGAAGGCGTGGTCGGCAAGAACTATGCGTACCAAATGAACGGCGGCGTCAACGTGTTGCTGCCCAAGGGTACGCAACTGAACCCCTTCATGGGTACGGGCGCGGGCGGCGTGGGCATGGACGACCTGAACGGCGACCAGTTCGACCACGGCCCGCTGGGTTTCGTGGGCGGCGCCAGCATCCGCCACGTGCGTACTGGCGGCCGTCCCATCAAGCAGACGCCGACGACGCCGGGCACGCCCTCCTGGGGCACCGCCTGGAAGGCCGGCGTGCAGGACGCGTACCAGCGCTTCATGACCATCGGCATTTCCGGTTCGGTGATGTCATACCGCGACGCTTACCTGTCGCTGGACCCGACCTACAAGGACGCCTTTGGCCAACCGCTGCTGCGCATGACGTTCGACTGGCACGACAACGAGTTCGACATGCTGGGCTACATGGGCAAGCGCATGGAGACCGTGGCGAAGGCGATGAACCCCGAGAAGCATTTCGTGGCGGTGCGCAAGAAGGGCGCGCGCTACGACACGCGGGTCTACCAGAGCACGCACAACACCGGCGGCGCGATCATGGGCTCGAACCCCAAGGAAAGCGTGGTCAACAAGTACCTGCAAAGCTGGGATGTGCCGAACGTGTTCGTGATGGGCGCCTGCGTGTTTCCGCAGAACATGGGCTACAACCCGACGGGGCTGGTGGGCGCGTTGGCTTACTGGGCCGCGCAGGCAATTCGCGACCAGTATCTGAAGAACCCCGGCCCGCTGGTCCAGGCTTAAGGAGACGGAACAATGTTTAAACAAACCATTGTTGCGGCCTTCTCGGCCCTGGTCGCAAGCGCGGCGTTCGCCGCCGACGGCATGCCGGCCGCGGCCGATGCGCAGATGATCAAGCAGGGCGAATACCTGTCGCGCGCCGGTGACTGTATTGCCTGCCATACGGCCAGGGGCGGCAAGCCCTTTGCGGGCGGCTTGGGCATCGAGTCGCCGTTGGGCACGATCTATTCGACCAACATCACGCCCGATAAAGACACCGGCATCGGCAACTACACGTACGAAGACTTCGACCTGGCCGTGCGCCACGGCAAGGCGCGCGACGGCCATTCGCTGTATCCGGCCATGCCGTACACCGCGTACGCCAAGGTCACGCCGGATGACGTGAAGGCGCTGTACGCCTACTTCATGCATGGCGTGGAGCCCGTCAAGCAGGAAAACAAGGACACGGATATTTCGTGGCCGATGTCGATGCGCTGGCCCTTGACCGTGTGGCGCTGGATGTTTGCGCCGGACGTCGTCAGCGGCCCGGCCGCCAGCGACCTGAAGGGCGCTGACCGCGAAACCTTGCTGCGCGGCCAGTACCTGGTGGAAGGCCTGGGCCATTGCAGCACCTGCCACACGCCGCGCGGCGTCGCCTTGCAAGAAAAGGCGCTGAGCGATGCGGACGGCTCTGCCTTCCTGTCGGGCGGCGTGGTGGAAGGCTGGCTGGCCAAGAACCTGCGCGGCGACGTTGCCGACGGCCTGGGCAGCTGGACGAAGGAAGACATCGCCGTGTTCCTGAAGTCTGGCCGCAACGGCCATTCGGCGGCGTTCGGCGGCATGGCGCAAGTGGTCGAGGACAGCACGCAACACTTGTCCGACGCCGATCTGAACGCCATTGCGGTGTATCTGAAGAGCTTGCCGCCGGTCAACAAGGACGCGAAGCCGCTGGCCTACGACGAGTCCGTGGCGCAGGCGCTGCGCACGGGCAAGGATAAGGGCGACGGCGCGATGGCGTTCCTGAACAACTGCGCCGCCTGCCACCGCAGCACCGGCAAGGGCTACACGGAAACGTTCCCGCAGTTGGCGTTGAGCTCGACGGTGAATTCCGCCGATCCCGCCTCGCTGATCCACATCGTGCTGAAGGGCGCGCAGATGCCGGGCACGACGGCGGCGCCGACGGCTTACGCGATGCCGGGCTTCGACTGGCGCATGACCGACAAGGAAGTCGCCGACGTGGTGACGTTCGTGCGGTCCAGCTGGGGCAACAAGGGGGCGGCAGTCAGCGCGTCGGATGTGGCCAAGGTCCGTAAGGACGTGGGGGCGGCCGCGCAGCCCGCGCGATAACGCGCCCGGCGGTTCCACCTGACGGCGGCGCCGGAAAGCCCAGGCTTTCCGGCGCCGCTTTTTTATTTGACCATCGGCCCGTGTCGGACGGCAAGCGCGCCTTCATATCGGGTAGTTCCCGCAGTCAAAGCGGAAATAAATTCTGCACGATGAAGTCTACGAACACCCTGATTTTGGGCGACAGATGTCGGCTGGAGGGCCACAGGATTCGGAATGTGGTGCGGTCTTGGTTGTAGTCGTCCAGCACAGTGATCAGTTTGCCTTCGTCCATTTGACGACGCACGGCGATGTCAGGGACACAGGCAATACCAAGACCTTGTTCGGCAAAGCAGATTTGCGGGTCCAGAGAATTCGTCACCATGCTGCCTGACAGATCCATGGCAAGGGGTTGTCCGTCCCTGCTCAAAGGCCATACATCCGTTTTGCCGGTGGTGGGATACCGGTACAGCAGGCAGGCGTGGTCGGCCAAGTCTTCAGGTTGCTGTGGGAGTCCGGCCCGCTGGAAATAGTCGGGAGCTCCGACGATGACCCTTCGATATGCGCCGAGGACCCGCGCCATCAATCGGGAATCGCTGGGTTCCCCGGTACGGATCACGGCGTCGAAGCCCTCTTCGATCACTTCGACCAACCGATCCGAGCAGTCGATGTCCAGCGCGACGTCGGGATAGCGCCGTTGGAAGGCCGCCAGCTTGGGCATGAACAACGTGCCGACCGAGGGCAGGCTGATGCGCAGCTTGCCCTGAGGGGCGCTTTGCGTTTGCAGGAGTTCGGCTTCGGCCGACTCGACCTCGCAAAGGATACGGCGGCAGCGCTCCAGAAACAGGGCGCCTTCCGGCGTCAGGCTGATGGTGCGCGTAGAACGGTGGAACAGACGAACTCCCAAACGTTCTTCCAGCCGCGCGATGGCTTTGCTGACTGCCGATGCGGAGATCCCCAACTGTTGCCCGACCGCCGTAAAGCTGCGGGACTCGCCCGCGCGTACGAAGACATCAAGAGAACCAAGACTTTCCATTTGAGCCCATCAATTGATGACATATGTGTCACATATATTTTTCACTGTAGCCTATTTTTCTTTTGTTCGTCTCCCGGCACCATGGGTACTAATGCTCGGCAAAGAGCCAGAACGACTTCGATTTGAGGAATTGTGTTTATGAATCAGACCACCGCATCTGCCCTGCACAAGAGTACCGAGCGATTGCCCTTAGGTGCACTGCTTGCCTTGGCAATGGCAGCCTTCATCACGCTGCTGACCGAGATCATGCCGGCCGGATTGCTTTCTTCTATTGCGCAAGGCTTGAACGTCTCTGAAAGCCTCGCGGGTCAGTTCATTACTGCCTACGCGGCGGGCGCGCTGGTCGCAGCCATCCCGGTGACCAGCCTCACACAAGGCATGCGGCGGCGCCCATTGCTATTGACCGCCATCTTTGGTTTTGCTGCGGTCAACCTCGTCACCGCGCTTTCCGATAGCTATGGTGTCTCATTGGTGGCACGCTTTTTCGCCGGCGTTTTCGGCGGCATCGTCTGGTCGCTGCTGGCCGGCTATGCGATGCGCATGTCGCCGTCGCATCTCAGTGGTCGGGCCATTGCGATATCCGGCGCCGGCGCGACCATCGCTTTGGTGCTCGGTGTGCCGCTCGGAGCGTTGCTGGGCCGCGCCATCGGCTGGCAAGGCGCGTTTGGGCTGATGAGTGCCCTGGCACTGTTGCTCATCGTGTGGATCATCGCCCTCGTCCCCGACTTTCCTGGCCAAACCAGGGCGCAGCGGCAAACGCTTTCCAGTGTGTTTTTGAAAACCGGCATTCGCGCCGTGCTGTTTGTTGTCTTTACCTTCGTTGTTGCCCACAACATTTTCTATATCTATATCGAGCCTCTCCTCGAACCTTCCGGCCTGTCTGCCAACGTGGATATCGTCCTGTTCGTCTTCGGACTGGGTTCGATAATCGGCCTGTGGTTCGTCGGTGCAATGATCGATCGTCGTCTGCAATTTCTTGCCTTGGCAAGCATCATGATCTTCGCCGTAGCGTCCCTGTTGCTGGGCCTTTGGGGCGATCTTTCGCAGGTGGTCTATCCGTCCGTGGCGGTCTGGGGGCTCGCTGTCGGCGGCTTTGCCACGATCACTCAAACAGCCTTGTCTCGGTTCGCCGGCGAGTCGGTTGACGTGGCGCAATCCATGTACACAACGGGCTGGAACTCCGCGGTGGCCAGCGGCGGCGTTGTTGGCGCAATGTTGCTTGATCGGTCAGGCGTGGCGTCCTTTGCATGGGTCGTTATCGGAATTCTTGCGGTCTCGTTGTTGGGCATCGTCTTCGCCATGAACAGGGCCTTGACGACCAAGAACTGAGATTTCTTGCCGGCCCATCCGGCGAACGCGCAGGCAGGCGCCGGCTACGTCCGCCTGCTATGATTACTGGATAAAACCCCAGTTATCCGGCCCGGCCGATGTTTCCCCCGCACCGTTACTACTACCTTCACAATTTTCAGCGCGCGCTGGCGTGGGTCTCTGATCGCTACGGCGACCTGCTCGACGCGGGCGAACGCCGTTTCCTGGATGACTTCCAGGCGCTGCCGCAAGCGTCGCAGGCGTTGATGGTGCGCATGCTGATGCGGCGCGGGCCGTGGTTCCGCGCCAGCCGGCTGGTCTACGAAGAAATCGACAGTACGCCGGACGCCGCCGCGCCCTTGCGGGCGTTGGGCTGGCTGGACGCCGACGCGCCGATGACGCTGGACGAGCTCTTCGGCCTGCATACCAAACCCGAGCTTTGCCGCATGTTCGCCAATGCGCCGGTCAAGCCTTCGGCGCGCAAGGCCGATCTGCTGGAGGCCGTGCGCGCCCAGGCGGAGGGCCCGCAGCCGTATGCGGCCTGGAACCCCCAGGCGGGCGAACCCGTGTGGCGCGTGATGGTGGGCGACCTTTGCGAACGTTTCCGGCTGATGTTCTTCGGCAACCTCTACCAGGACTGGTCGGAATTCGTGCTGGCCGACCTGGGCGTGTTCCAGTACGAGGTTGTGCCGTTCGAGGCGTCGTCGCGGGCGTTTCAGACGCGTGCGGACGTGGACGGCTACCTGGCTTTGCAGGCGTGCCGGGCGGCGCTGGACGACGGGGCGGAACTGGACGCCTTGCTGCAGGCGCTGGACGGTTGCGCCAGCCAGAACCCCTGGCTGGAAAAGCGCCGCGCCAAGGTGCTGCTGCGGATCGGACAGACGTGCGAGCGGGCGCAGGACTGGCCCGCGGCGCAGCGCGTCTACGAACGTTGCGCGTATCCGGGCGCGCGGCATCGCCGCATCCGCGTCCATGAACGCATGGCGCGGTTTGACGAGGCCTTGGCGTTGGCCTTGCAGGCGCAGGCCGCACCCGAAAGCGAAGAAGAAAGCCAGCGGCTGGCGCGCATGCTGCCGCGCCTGTACCGGGGCACGGGGCAGGGCGCGCCCGCGCGGGCGGCGGCCCCCGCCTTGCTGCGCACGGATCTGGCTCTGCCGCGGCCGCTTGAGCCGACGGCGGTGGAGTACGTCGCCCGGGACCATCTGCATCAGGACGACGCGCCGGTGCATTACGTCGAGAACGCGCTGATCAATTCGCTGTTCGGCCTGCTGTGCTGGCCCGCCGTCTTCGCGCCGGTGCCGGGCGCGTTCTTTCATCCCTTCCAGCGCGGCCCGGCCGACCTTGACGCGCCGGATTTCCACGAACGCCGCAAGGCCTTGTTCGCGGCGTGCCTGGCGCAGCTGGACACGCCGGCCTACCGCGAGGTGATCCTGCGGCGCTATGCGGAAAAATCGGGCGTGCAGACGCCGTTCGTGTTCTGGGGCGCCTTGTCGGACACGTTGCTGGCGCAAGCGCTGGACTGCCTGCCTGCCGCGCATTTGAAGTTGTACTTCACTCGGCTGCTGCGCGATGTGAAGACCAATCGGTCCGGTTTGCCGGACCTGATCCGTTTCTGGCCGGCAGAGCGCCGCTATGAACTGGTCGAAGTCAAAGGGCCCGGCGACAAGCTGCAGGACAACCAGATCCGCTGGTTGCAGTATTGCGTGTCGCACGGGATGCCGGTGCGCGTCTGTCACGTCAGTTGGCAGGAGGTCGCGGCATGAGCTACGCCGTGGCAGTGCGCGCGCTGTGCGAATTCACGGCGCGCACGGGCGATCTGGACTTGCGTTTCACGCCGGCGCCGAGCGGGCTGGAGGGCATGGCGGGCCATGCGATGGTGACGGGCCGGCGCGGCCCCGCCTACGAGACCGAGGTGGCGCTGTCCGGCCAGCACGAGAACCTGCTGGTGCGGGGGCGGGCCGACGGCTACGACCCCGTGGCCAACCAGCTGGAAGAGATCAAGACGTACCGGGGCCAGTTGGACAGCGTGCGCGAGAACCACCGCGCGGTGCATTGGGCGCAGGCGCGCGTCTACGGACATCTGCTGTGCCAGTCGCGCGGGCTGGCGCAGGTGCGCGTGGCGCTGGTGTATTTCAATGTGGTCACCGAAGAAGAGACGGTGCTGGTGGAAACGCACGAGGCGCCGGTGTTGGCCGCCTTCTTCCAGGAACAATGCAGCCGTTTCCTGGGCTGGGCCAAGACCGAGCTTGCGCATCGCCAGTCGCGCGATGCGGCGCTGGAGAAGCTGGCGTTCCCGCACGGTGAATTCCGCGCCGGGCAGCGCGACCTGGCCGTGGCCGTGTACCGCACGGCGCGCGACGGCCGGTGCCTGATGGCGCAGGCGCCAACCGGTATCGGCAAGACGCTGGGCACGATCTTCCCGCTGCTCAAGGCCAGCCCCGGCACGGGCCTGGACAAGATTTTCTTCCTGGCGGCCAAGGGGTCGGGGCGCGGGCTGGCGGTTGAAGCGTTGGATACCGTCAATGCGCAGCCGGCGGCGCCCGGGCTGCGGGTGCTGGATTTGCAGGCGCGCGACAAGACCTGCGAGCACCCGGATCTGGCTTGCCACGGGGATTCCTGCCCGCTGGCGAAAGGCTTTTACGACCGTCTGCCGCAAGCCCGCGAAGCGGCGTTGCGACACGTCCGGCTGGACGCGCCCACCGTGCGCGCCACGGCCCGCGAACACCAGGTCTGCCCGTACTACCTGTCTCAGGAGCTGATCCGCTGGAGCGACGTGGTGGTCGGCGACTACAACTACTACTACGACGCCACGGCGATGCTGTACGCCATGACGCAGGCCTATCAGTGGAAGGTCGCGGTGCTGGTGGACGAGGCCCACAATCTGGTGGACCGGGCGCGCCGCATGTACACGGGCGAACTGGATCAGGCGTCGCTGTCCGCGGCGCGCCATGCCGCGCCCAAGGCGCTGAAGAAGACGCTGGATGGCTTGCAGCGGTCGTGGAACGCGCTGAACAAGAAGCAGGCGGAACGCTATCAGGCGTATGAGATGGTGGCCCCGGGCGTGCTGGCCGCCGTGCAGAAGGCCGTGGGCGCGATCATGGAGCACATGGCCGAGTCGCCATTGCCGCAGGACGATCCGGTGTTGACGTTCTACTTCCAGGCGTTGCAGTTCATGCGACTGGCCGAGCAGTTCGGCCCGCATGCGCTGTTCGACGTGACGTTGTCGGACGTGGGCGTGGCCAGCGCTAAGACGCGGCCGTCCACCTTGTGCGTGCGCAACGTGATTCCGGCGTCGTATCTGGCGGCGCGTTACGCGGCGGCGCATGCGACGGTGCTGTTTTCCGGCACGTTGAGCCCGCAGCAGTTCTACCGCGACACGCTGGGCATGCCCGCCGACACGCCATGGATCGACGTGGCCGCGCCTTTCCAGGCGGAGCAACTGGCGGTGCGGGTGGTCGGCAACGTTTCGACGCGCTATCGGGACCGCGAACGGTCGCTGGCGCCCATCGTCGACCTGATCGCCACGCAGTACGCCGAGCGGCCCGGCAACTATCTTGGGTTTTTAAGCAGCTTCGACTATTTGCGCCAGGTGTCCGACCTGATGCGCGAACGCCATCCGGCGGTGCCGATCTGGCTGCAGACGCCGGGCATGGACGAACCCGGCCGCGCGGCGTTCCTGGCCCGCTTCACCGAGACCGGCCAAGGCGTGGGTTTCGCGGTGCTCGGCGGCGCGTTTTCGGAAGGGGTGGACTTGCCGGGCAGGCGCTTGATCGGCGCCTTCATTGCCACGCTGGGGCTGCCGCAAGTCAATCCCGTGAACGAAAACATGAAGCGGGCCATGGACTTGCGCTATGGCGAAGAGAACGGCTACGACTACACCTACCTGTATCCGGGCATGCAGAAGGTGGTGCAGGCCGCCGGCCGGGTGATCCGCACCGAGCAGGACGTCGGCACGGTCCACCTGATCGACGACCGCTACCGCCGCGCCAAAGTGCGTGGCCTGCTGCCCCGTTGGTGGCGGGTGGACTGATCCCGCTTATTGCGCCGCCGCCACGCCGTCGCGGGCGAGCGCCGGGCGGCGACGGCCCAGCAGCGCATAGATGGCCAGCGCCGTCAGCACCGCGATGCCGGCCAAGCCGTGCAGCACGTGGCGGAAGGCGTCGTTATAGCTTTGCTGCAGCAGGTCGGCGGCGCCGGGCAACAAGGCCGCGGCTTCGTGCAACTGGCCCAGCGCCGCGCGGTTGGCGGCCATCAGGATGGCCTGGCCGTCGGTTGCGGCGGGCAGGGCGGCCGTCAGCGGTATCTGGATCAATAGAGCCAGCAGCGCGCTGACGACGGCGATCGCGATGCCGTCCGCTGACACGCGCACCGTGTTGAAGATGCCGGTGGCCATACCGACGTTGCGCGGCGCGACGACGCTGACGGCCATCGCGTCCATCAGGCCCCAGGGTACACCGATGCCGACGCCGATCAGGCTCATCGGCAACCAAAGGCCGGCGGCGCCCGTGGCCATGGTGTCGGCCAGCCAGACCAGGCCGGCGGCCACTGCCAGCAAGCCGGCCGCGGACAGGACGCCGGGGTTGAACCAGCGCGTCAGCAACGCGGCCAGGAACGGCACTACCAGCAGGGGCGCCGCCAGGCCGATCATCAATTGGCCGGCAGCCAGCGCGCTATAGCCGTCGATGCCGATGAAGCGGCCCGGCAGCACGGCGATCAACACGATGAACAGGAATGCGGGCGACGCGGCCAGTACCTGCACGCCGACAAAGCGCGGGTCGCGGAACAGGCTCAGGTCCAGCATGGGCCGGGCGGCGCGCCGCTCCACGCGCACGAAGGCCACGGCCAGCACGGCGGACGCCAGCAGGGCGCCGATGACGTGCGCGTCGGTCCATCCGGCTTCGGGCGCCAGCAGCATGCCGTAAGTGAACAGGCCCAGCGCGCCGGTGAAGCTGATGGCGCCCGGCCAGTCCAGCCGGCCTTGGGCGGCGCCTGCCGTCGGGCGGACGCTGACGGCCACCATGACCGCGCCCAATACGCCGACGCCGCCGGTCGCCAGGAACACCCATTCCCAGCCGGCGGTCTCCACCATCCAGCCCGAGGCCAGCGGCCCGAACGACAGGCCGATGCCGAACGTGGTGCCCAGCAGGCTGAAGGCGCGGGTGCGCGCCACCCCATGGAACAGCGGCGCCAGCGACGACATCGCGGCAGCGAACGCGGCGGCCCCGCCCATGCCCTGCATCAGGCGCAGGACGTCGATCCAACCTGTGGTGGGCATGAGGGGGATGGCGAAGGTGGTAGCGCAGAACCCCGCCAGGCCCAGCAGCCAGACCCGGCGCGGGCCATACAGGTCGGTCAGGCTGCCGGACACCATGATGACGCTGCCGTACGCCAGGATGTAGCCGTTCAGGATCCAGTTCAGTTCCACGGGCGTGCCGCCCATCGCCTGGCTGATCGATGGAAGGACCACGGCGGGGCCGGTGAAGCACAACGGGATGAGAAGCGCCGTGAGGCAGGCGGACAGCAGTTGCAGCCAGCGATGGCCGGTGGCGGGGGAGTCGGGAAGATGCATGGGCGTGCCAGTTCAAGCAAGGATGCCGCGCGGCGGGATTGCGGGGCGGCGACAGGATAGCGGCAAGCTTAGGCGGCACCGAATAAAAGAAAAATAGGCTAGGATTCCGAATATTCAGGACAAAGATGTCCGTAATGGGGTTTGGGAATGGATAGTCTGGGCGGCATCGGTGTCTTCGTGCTGGTCGCGGAAACGCGCAGCTTCTCCGAAGCGGGCCGGGTGCTGGGCGTGTCCTCGTCGGCTGTGGGCAAGAGCGTGGCGCGCATGGAAGAGCGCTTGAAAGTGCGGTTGTTCCATCGCAGTACGCGCCATATCGCGCTGACGCCCGAGGGCGAGAAATTCCTGGAACGCTGCCGCCGCATCCTGTGCGAGGTCGAAGCCGCCGAACTGGAACTGTCCGAAGCGGCGGATGCCCCCCACGGCAAGCTGCGGGTCAGCCTGCCGCGCTACAGCGGGCTGTTCGACACCACCATCGCCAGTTTCATGCGCCAGTATCCGGACGTGGAATTGGACTTGGAATTCACGGATCGGATGGTGGACGTGATCGGCGAAGGCTACGACGCCGTGGTCCGCACGGGCGCCATGGACGATTCCGGCCTGAAGCGCCGCCGCCTGGGGCCGTTCCGGCGGGTGCTGGCCGCGTCACCCGACTACCTGCATCGGCACGGCACGCCCAAGCGCGCGGCCGACCTGCTGCGCCACGCCTGCCTGCATTACCGTTATCCGGCGACGGGCCGGCTGGAGAAATGGCCGCTGAAGCTGGGCCCGGACGTGCAATCGCCCGAATTGCCGCTGACGCTGGTCTGCAACAGCGTCGAAATGCGGATATCCCTGGCGGTGGGCGGGCAGGGCATCGTCTGCCTGCCGGACTTCACGATCCGCCGCGAACTGGCGTCGGGCCAGTTGCAGGTCGTGATGGATGACCGCACGCGCGGCAGCGGCACGATGTGGGCGCTGTGGCCCGCCAGTCGCCACGCGTCGCCCAAGCTGCGCGTGTTCATCGACCATCTGGCGCAACATCTTTTTCCCTGAGCCCGGGCGAAGCGGCCTTGTAGGATGATGATCGTCATATTAATATGACAATCATCATCTAAAGGCAAGGCCGGTCATGCGCTACGACAACGGACACAAGCGGGAAACGCGGATACGCATTCTGAAAACGGCGGCCGACGCGGTGCGCGCCGACGGCCCCGACCGCGTCGGCGTGGCCGCCGTGATGCGGCAGGCCGGCATGACGCACGGCGGTTTCTACGCGCACTTCGAATCCAAGGATGCCCTGGTCGAAGCCTCTATCGAACACATGTTCGACGAGGCGCTGGCACGCGCCCAAAAGCGCCTGGACGGCCGCACGCCGGCCGACGGCCTTGCCGCCTACGTGGACAGCTACTTGTCGGATGCCCATCGCGAGGCGCGAGCCCACGGTTGCCCGCTGGTGGCGCTGGCGTCCGACTTGCCGCGACAGTCCGAATCCTGCCGCGAGGCCTATGCCGCCGGCATGCGGCGGCTGGTGCAGGCCTTGGCCGAGCGGCTGGCCACGGCCGGCTACGCCGATCCGGAACCGCTGGCCCGTTCGGTGCTGGCCGAACTGGTCGGCGCCGTATCCCTGGCCCGTTGCGAAACCGATCCGCACCGGGCGAATGCCATGCTGGCGGACGCCCGCCGGCTCTTGAAGGCCCGGCTGGGCCTGGAGCAATGCTGATGACATCCCACTCGACCCCCCACCGCGAACCGAGCCTGGTCGACGAGACCGGCGCGGGCCTGGACGGCCTGGCGCAACTGCGCGCCTTGCTGGCGTCCGGCCGCAAGCCCGGCATCATGGTGACGCTGGACTTCGACTTCGTGGAAGTGGATACCGGACGTGCCGTGTTCGCCGGCACCCCGGGGCCCCAGGCCTACAACCCGATCGGCACGGTGCATGGCGGGTACGCCGCTACGCTGCTGGATTCGGCTTGCGGCTGCGCCGCGCACTCCCAACTGACGGCCGAGCAGGCCTACACCACACTGGAACTGAAAGTGGCCTATCACAAGGCCATCACGCGCCACAGCGGCTTGCTGCGCGCGGAAGGCAGGGTTTTGTCGATGGGCCAGCGCGTGGCCTACGCCGAGGCCAAATTGACGGATGCGCAGGGCCGCCTGCTGGCCTCCGCCACGTCCACGTTGCTGGTGTTCGCGCGGCCGGCGACGGCCGTTGCCGCGGGTTGAAAAGCGGGCTGAAAAAGGAACCGCCATGATTGAGCGGACGGGTCTAAGCGGGCGAACCTAAGCGGGCGAATCTAAGCGGGCGAATCTAAGCAGGGTATGGGCGGCAGAGCTTGCCGGGCGGGCGCGTTCCGCCCGGTTTGCGTAGTATGTCGGTTGCGCCGGACGGTTTGCCGCCGGCGCCTAAAACGACAAACCAGGAGACCGCATGCCCCCCGTCACGCCGGCCGCGCCCGCCAGCTTGGATCCTATCGTCGCCATGCAGGCGCACGCCCTGTCGGAGGCGATCCGGCGGCGCGAACTGTCCTGCGTCGAGGTCATGCGCGCCTATCTGGCGCACATCGACCACGTTAATCCCAAGATCAACGCCATCGTCGCGCGCCGCGACTCGGATGAACTGTTGCGCGAGGCCGCGGAACGCGACGCGCAACTGGATGCCGGCCAATGGCTGGGCTGGATGCATGGCATGCCGCAGGCCCCCAAGGACCTGACGGCGGTGCGCGGCATGGTCACCTCCATGGGGTCGCTGGTCTACAAGGATCTGGTCACGCCGCACGATTCCATCATCGTCGAACGAATGCGGGCGTCCGGCGCCATCTTCATCGGCCGCAGCAACGTGCCGGAGTTCGGCCTGGGATCGCACACCTACAACAAGGTCTACGGCACCACCGGCAATCCCTACGATCCCTCCAAGACGGCCGGCGGCAGCAGCGGCGGGGCAGCCGCCGCCCTGGCCGCCCGCATGCTGCCCGTGGCCGACGGCAGCGACTTCGGCGGGTCGCTGCGCAACCCGGCGGCCTTCTGCAACGTCTACGGCATGCGCCCGTCGGCGGGCCGCGTGCCTTCTGGCCCCGCGCCTGAAGTGTTCTTGAAGCAGCTGTCCTACGAAGGGCCGATGGGCAGGACGCCGCGCGACGTGGCGCTGCTGATGTCCGTGATGGCGGGCCACGACAAGCGCTCGCCGCTGTCGCTGCGCGACGACCCGGCCCAGTTCGCCGCGCCGCTGGACGCCGATTTGCGCGGCAAGCGCATCGGCTGGCTGGGCGATTGGAACGGCTATCTGGCGATGGAGCCGGGCATCCTGGACCTGTGCGGCCAGGCCCTGGCCACGCTGGGTTCCGCCGGGTGCGACATCGTCGACTACCAGGTGCCTTTCGCCGGCGACCGGTTGTGGCGCATCTGGCTGGCGCACCGCCACCTGATGGTGGGCGGGCAGTTCCACGCGCTGGTCGACAACCCCGAGACCCGCAAGCTGGTCAAGCCGGCGCTGATCTGGGAAGTGGAAGGGCTGGCGGGCATGACGGCGCGGCAGGTCTACGAGGCCTCGCAAGAGCGCAGCGCCTGGTATCAGACCGTATTGCGCATGTTCGACGAGGTGGATTTCCTGGCCGTGCCGTCGGCGCAGGTCTTTCCGTTCGACGCGTCGCTGGACTGGCCCAAGCAGATCGCCGGGCGTCCCATGGACACCTATCACCGCTGGATGGAGACCGTGACGCCGTGGACGCTGGCCGGCTGCCCGGTGATCAGCGTGCCGGTCGGATTCAATGCGCAGGGCTTGCCGATGGGCATGCAGCTGGTAGGGCCGCCCCAGGCTGACCTGGATGTGCTGCGCCTGGCGCATGCCTATGAGCACGCCAGCGACTGGGTGGGGGCGCGGCAACCGGAAGCCTTGTGGCGCGAATCTGCTTGAAAAACGGCTCCGGTACGCACTGTCACCGTAAAATACAAGGCCTTGTAAGCGGACTTTGCTTTTTTCCGACGAACGGGCCTGTTCATCAGGGTTTCCCTTGCAATGTCGTGGCTGACCGGCCAGGCCTTTGCAATAATTAGTCAAATACCTGCACAAAGGGCTCCCGGCATGAAGAACCTGACACTCCGCCAGCGCATCCTGGCCAGCTTCCTGGTCATCCTCGCCATCATGGCGCTGATGGTGGTGGTGGATTACCGGCGCTTGCTGCACATCGAGGAAGAAGTCGCCACGATCAATACCGACGCGGTGCCGGGCATCTACTACAGCACTTCGATACGCTCGTCCTGGTTTGCCGGCTTCGTGGTGGTGCAGGACGCCTACAACTCGGATACCGATCGGGAACGCCGCGTCGCGCTGGAGACGTTGCCCAAGAACGACCAGCAGTTGGAAGAGAACATCGTGCAGTACCGCCGCACGATCTCGCGCGGCGACGATCGCAAGATGTTCGATGACTTCGAAAAGGAACTGCAGGAGTACAAGCGTATCCGCGCCGAAATCCTGTCGGTGGCCGCGGCAGGCGATATCGCCCAGGCGCAGGCGCGCATCAAGGCCGAACTGCGGCCGGCCTTCTACCAGGGCCGTGACATCCTGGCCAAGATGGTGGCCGAAAACAAGAAGCAGGCGGACGAGTCCGCGGTCAGCATCCAGAAGTCCGTCGACACGGCCGAAGCCGGCATGCTGATCTCACTGGCGCTGGCGATCGCCGCCGCCATCGTATGCGGCTTTTTGCTGATGCGGGCCATCGCCAACCCGATGCGCGATATCGTCAAGACGCTGGAGTCCACAGGCGGCGGCGACCTGACGCGCCGCCTGTCGCTGGCGCGCAAGGATGAATTCAACGCCATCGAAACCGGTTTCAACGGCATGGTCGATGAATTGACGGGACTCGTGGGCAAGACGCAGCGGTCGGCCGTGCAGGTGGCGACGTCGGTTACCGAAATCGCCGCGACGTCCAAGCAGCAGCAGGCGACGGCGTCTGAAGTGGCGGCCACCACGACCGAGATCGGCGCGACCTCCCGAGAGATTTCCGCGACGTCGCGCGAACTGGTCCGCACCATGACCGAAGTGTCCAGCGCCGCCGAACAGACGGCATCGCTGGCGGGCAGCGGGCAGGTCGGATTGGCGCGCATGGAAGACACGATGCGCAACGTGGTCGGCGCGGCCGGTTCGGTAAATGCCAAGCTGGCCATCTTGAACGAGAAGGCCGGAAATATCACGCAAGTGGTCACCACGATCACTAAAGTGGCGGATCAGACCAACCTCTTGTCGCTGAACGCGGCGATCGAAGCCGAGAAGGCGGGCGAATACGGCCGCGGCTTCGTCGTGGTGGCGACCGAGATCCGCCGCTTGGCCGACCAGACCGCTGTCGCGACCTACGACATCGAGCAGATGGTGCGTGAGATCCAGTCGTCGGTGTCGGCGGGCGTGATGGGGATGGACAAGTTCTCTGAAGAAGTGCGCCGCGGCATGGCCGATATGCAGCAAGTGGGCGAGCAGCTGTCGCAGATCATCCAGCAGGTGCAGACGCTGGCGCCGCGCGTGCAGATGGTCAATGAAGGCATGCAGGCGCAGGCGACGGGCGCCGAACAGATCAATCAAGCCTTGCAGCAGCTGAGCGACGCCGCCCAGCAGACGGTGGAATCCCTGCGCCAGTCCAGCCTGGCCATCGAAGAGCTGACGCTGGTTGCCAACGACCTGCGCAGCGGCGTGTCGCGTTTCAAGGTGTGAGCCCCGCCATGGCAGCGCTGGCCCCTTCTTTGCCCGAGCCGGGTGCCGCGCTTGCCGCGGCGCGGCGGCTGTACCTGCTGTTCCGCATCGGCGAAGACCGCTATGCCCTGGATGCGGCGGACGTGGTTGAAGTGCTGGGCCTGCGCGCGCTGAAACAGGTGCCGTCCACGCCGGAATGGGTGGCCGGCATGCTGGACCGCCGCGGCGTGCCCGTGCCGGTGATCGACATGAGCGCGCTGGCCGGCCACGGCGCCGCGGTCAGGGTGACCAGCACGCGTCTGGCGCTGGTGCGCTTTCGCCCGGATGCGGGGGCGGGAACGGGCGTGGACGCGGAGGGCCGTTTGCTGGGTTTGATCCTGGAACAGGCGACCGAAACGGTGCACTACGACCCGGCCGCGTTCCGGCCATACGGACTGGACAACGCCGGCGCCCGGTACCTGGGGCCCGTGCTGAGCGATGCACGCGGCATGGTGCAGGCCGTCAAGGTGGGCGACCTGTTGCCCGCCCCGGTGCGGACGCTGCTGTTTCCTGCCGCCAACAGCCATGAAGGCGAGGCTTCGCCATGACGCTCGTCGACGAATTCAGCGCCTTGCTCAAGCGCAAGATGGGCTTGGACAGCGGGTCGATCGGCAAGGCCGCGGTCGAACGCGCGGTCCGGCACCGCATGGGCGCGGTGAACGCGGCGGACGAAGGCGACTATCTGATGCGGGTGCAGACCTCGCCTGCCGAAATGCAGCAGTTGATCGAAGCCGTGATCGTGCCGGAAACCTGGTTTTTCCGCTATCCAGAGTCGCAGGCTGCGATGGCGGCGCTGGCATGCGAACGTTTGTTTGCCGCAGGCACGACCGACGACCGCGTGCTGCGCGTGCTGAGCGTGCCGTGTTCCAGCGGCGAAGAGCCGCACTCCATCGCCATGGCCTTGCTGGACGCCGGTGTGCCCGCCGCCCGCTTCCAGGTGGATGCGGTGGACATCAGCGAACGCATGGTCGAGTTCGCGCGGCGAGGCGTGTATGGCCGCAATTCCTTCCGCGGCGACGATCTGGCGTATCGCGACCGCCACTTCACCGAGACGGCCGACGGCTATCAATTGTCGGCGCTGGCCAGGGAGCGGGTGCGCTTTCAGCAGGGAAACCTGTTCGACGCCAACTTGCTGCTGGGCGCCGCGCCCTACGATTTCGTGTTCTGCCGCAACTTGCTGATCTACTTCGATGCCGCCACGCAAGAGCGGGCGGTGCAGGTGCTGCGGCGCTTTACGCGCGGCGACGGCCTGATTTTCGTGGGGCCTGCCGAGACCAGCCTGATGACGGCGCGCCGCTTGCCGACCGTACCGATGCCGCGGTCTTTCGCCTTTTCGGCGCAGGCCATGCCGCCGCCCGCCGAGACCTACTCGCCGCCCAAGCCGATCGTCCACGCCTGGACGCCGCCGCGGCGGCCGGTGTCGCAGCCGCCAGCCCCGCGCCTGCCCGTGCCGCACGCCGCGATTACGCCGGCACCGGCCGCACCTGAGCCGGCCGCAGGCGTTAGCACCGCCGACGCCTCCTTGCGCAAGATCGAGGCGATGGCGGACCAGGGGCGCGTGCAGGACGCCTTGGCCCAATGCCGGGCGCATCTTGAAATCCATGGCGCCAGCGCCGACGGGCTGCATCTGCTGGGCCTGCTGCAAGACGCGGCCGGTGATGCGCGCGAAGCGCAGGCCGCCTACCGCAAGGCGCTGTACCTGGACCCGACCCACCGCGAAGCGCTGCTGCATCTGGCCGCGCTGATCGCGTCGGCGGGCGACGTGGAAGGCGCGCGCCGCCTGCAAGCGCGCGCGGCGCGACAGGAGGCTCGACGTGAGTGAATCCATTGCGCTGCTGTCCGATGTGGACGACTGCTGGAACCGCATCGGCATCCGGGGCGACAAAAGCTGCGGACAGCTGCCTGGGCATGTGCATTGCCGCAACTGTCCAGTCTACGCGGCGGCGGCCAAGCGCATCCTGGACCGCCTGCCGCCGCAGATGGACGTGCAGGACCATGAGCCGGAACGGGTCGAAAGCGCCCGGTTGTCGTCGCTGCTGGTGTTCCGCCTGGGACGGGAATGGTTGGGCCTGCCCACGCGGTCGCTGGACGAAGTGGCGGGTACGCGCCCGGTGCTGACGTTGCCGCATCGCCGGGATCCGGCGGTGCTGGGGGTGACTAACGTGCGCGGCACGCTGACCGTCTGTGTTTCGCTGGCGAGTCTGCTCAGCCTGGAAACCGGGGTGGCCGACACGCGCGAGCGGACCGCCGCCCGCATGCTGATCTTCGGCGGCGCGGGCCGCGCGGTGGTGCTGCCGGTGGACGAAGTGGAGGGCATTCACGCCGTGGACCTGGAGGCGCTGGAACCCTTGCCGGCGACCGTGGAGGGCGCAAGCTTGAAGTATTCACGCGGCTTGGCGCGTTGCGGCGGCCGCAGTGTGGGCGTGTTGGACGAGAATTTGCTGATGCAAGCTTTGGAACGGAGCCTGGCGTGAATCCGGACGAGATGCGCGACGCGTCGCTCCTCGAGCTGTTCCAGCTTGAGACCCGCACGCAGGTGCAGGTGCTGAACAACGGCCTGCTCGCGTTGGAACATGACCCGACATCGGCCGCCCAACTGGAAGCCTGCATGCGTGCGGCACATTCGCTGAAAGGGGCGGCCCGCATCGTGGACCTGCACCCGGCGGTGCGTATCGCCCATGCCATGGAAGACTGCCTGGTGGCGGCGCAGGAAGGGCGCTTGCGCTTGCAGGCGACCGACATCGACGCCTTGCTGATGGGCACGGATTTGCTGCAGCGCGTGGCCACGCCGGGCGTCGAGCTGGGCAGCGAGATCGATGAACTGGTCGCCCGCCTGAGCAACGCGCCCAATGCGCCGCCCGTGGCGCCTGCCGCGCCGCCGCGTCCGCCCCGGCCCTCGGATTTCCTGCCGCCCATCAAGCGCGCGGACGACCCGCCGGAAGCGCCGCCCGAGGCGCCTGCGGCCGTGTTTGCTCCGCCGCCGTCGTCGCAAACGATGGTGCGCCGGAGTTCGGATCAAGGCCTTTCCGAAGGCGAACGCGTCCTGCGCGTGACTGCGGATACGTTGAATAAACTGCTGGGCCTGTCCAGTGAAACGCTGGTGGAATCCCACTGGATCGGGCCCTTCGGCGCGTCGATGCTGCGGCTGCGGCGCATGCAGTCCGGGGCGGCGCAGGCGCTGGATGGAGTGCGCGCGGCGCTGGCCGGCCAACAGGTGGACGCGCGCGTCCAGGCCGCGCTGGACGATGCCCAGCGCATCGTCGGGGAGTGCCAGCAGGAGCTGGTGCAACGCACCAGCGAAGTCGACGAGTTCGGTTGGCGCATGAGCCATCTGGCGCAGCGCTTGTACGACACGGCGCTGGCCTGCCGCATGCGGCCATTCGGCGACGGGCTGGGCGGCATGGCCCGCATGGTACGGGACCTTGGCCGTTCGCTGGGCAAGCAGGTGCGCCTGGAGATCGAGGGCGACGCCACGCAAGTGGACCGCGACATCCTGGAAAAGCTGGATGCGCCCTTGATGCATCTGCTGCGCAACGCGGTGGACCACGGCATCGAAATGCCGATGGACCGCATGGACGCCGGCAAGTCGCCGGAAGGCTTGATCAAGCTGGTGGCGCGCCATGCGGCCGGCATGCTGCTGATTGAACTGAGCGACGACGGGGCGGGCATATCGCTGGACCGCCTGCGCGTCGAAGTCGTGCAGCGCAAGCTGACGAATGCCGAAACGGCGGCTCGCCTGAGCGAGGCGGAACTGTTGGAATTCCTGTTCCTGTCGGGCTTCAGCACGCGCGGCGAAGTCACCGAAATCTCGGGCCGCGGCGTGGGCCTGGACGTCGTGCAGACCATGGTGAGGCAGTTGCGCGGCGCGGTGCGCATCCATCAGACGACTGGGCAGGGCACCCGCTTCGTGCTGGAAATGCCCTTGTCGCTGTCGGTGGTGCGCAGCCTGCTGGTGGAGGTGCAGGAAGAGATCTACGCCTTCCCGCTGGCCTACGTCAGCCATGCCTTGCAGGTGCGCTCGGAAGATATCGAACAGCTGGAAGGCCATCAGCATTTCCGCTTCATGGACAAGCAGATCGGCCTGGTGTCCGCGCGCCAGATCCTGCGCGCGGGCGAGCCCGCGCCGTCGGCGGAATCGGTAGCCGTCGTGGTCGTGGGCGATCACGACAAGCTTTACGGCATTGCCGTGGATCGCTATGTGGGCGAACGCACGCTGGTGGTGCAGCCGCTGGACCCGCGCCTGGGCAAGGTGCAGGACGTGATGGCGGGCGCCTTGATGGACGACGGCACGCCGCTATTGATCCTGGATGTCGAAGACATGCTGCTGTCGGTCCAGAAACTGATCGAAGGCGGGCGGCTGACGCGTGTTGACGGCGGGGGGGCGGTCGTCCAGGCGCGTCGCCGCAAGCGCGTGCTGGTGGTGGACGATTCCCTGACGGTGCGCGAGCTGGAACGCAAGCTGCTGCTGAACCGCGGCTTCGAGGTGGCCGTGGCGGTGGACGGCATGGACGGCTGGAACATGCTGCGTGGCGAGGATTTCGACCTGGTCGTGACCGACGTCGACATGCCCCGCATGGACGGCATCGAACTCGTGTCCCGGATCAAGGGCGACCCCCGCTTGCAAAGCCTGCCGGTGATGGTAGTGTCGTACAAGGACCGCGAAGAAGACCGGCGGCGCGGGCTGGATGCCGGCGCCGACTACTATCTGGCCAAGGGCAGCTTCCACGACGATGCGCTGCTTGATGCCGTCGAAGACTTGATCGGAAAGGCACTCACGTGAGAATAGGGATCGTCAACGATCTGCAAATGGCGGTCGAGACCATGCGGCGCGCGATCGCGTTGGAGCCCGGGCTGGAAGTGGCCTGGGTCGCGTCCGACGGCGAACAGGCCGTGGCGCAGTGCGCCCGCGACCGCCCCGACGTGGTGCTGATGGACTTGATCATGCCGGTGATGGACGGGGTCGAGGCTACCCGCCGCATCATGGCCGAATCGCCGTGCGCCGTGGTCGTGGTGACCGCCGACGTGGCCCGTCATACCGCCCGCGTGTTCGACGCGATGGGTTATGGCGCGCTGGACGCGGTGGACACGCCGGTGGTGGGCGATGCCGACATGCGCACGGCCGCCGCGCCGCTGCTGCGCAAGATCCGCAATATCGGCTGGCTGATCGGCCGCTACGGCAACCGTCCGACGCTGACCCCGGTCGGCAAGACGGCGCCCATGCCCACCTCGCAGCGCTTGCTGGTGATCGGCGCGTCGGCGGGCGGCCCGGCGACGCTGGCGCAACTGTTGCGTGACGTGCCGCTGGATTTCCCTGCGGGGATCGTGCTGGTGCAGCATGTGGACGCGTCGTTCGCGGCGGGCATGGCGGATTGGCTGAACGATCAGGTACTGTTGCCGGTGCGGCTGGTGCGGGAAGGCGAACGGCCCGTACCCGGGCAGATCCTGCTGGCGGGCACCGACGACCATCTGCATTTGCTGGCCGACGGCACGCTGCGCTACACCGAAGACCCGAAGGAAAGCTTGTACCGGCCGTCCATCGACGTGTTCTTCCACAGTGTGGCGCAGCATTGGCGCGGCACCGCGGTGGGGGTTTTGCTGACAGGCATGGGGCAGGATGGCGCGCGCGGGCTGAAAGCCATGCGCGAACGCGGATGCCTCACCATCGCGCAGGACCAGGCCACCAGCGCCGTGTACGGTATGCCCAAGGCGGCGGCGGCCATGCAGGCGGCCGTTGAAATCAGACCATTGAACCAAATCGCTCCCCGCTTGATCCAGGCGTTCGCCTGAGCGGCCCGATATTGCTAGACATCAAGGAATCACTATGCACCCTCCCATTGACAGCTCGCCCGCCGCGGACCTGAATTCCCACGCGGCCATGGTCTTGCTTGTCGACGACCAGGTGATGGTCGGCGAAGCGATCAGACGGGCGCTGGCCACGGAGGGCAACATCGATTTCCACTATTGCTCGGATCCCTACAAGGCGCTGACGGTGGCGATCCAGACGCGGCCCACCGTCATTCTGCAGGATCTGGTGCTGCCGGGCGTGGACGGCCTGAGCCTGGTACAGGAATACCGCAACCATCCCGTCACGCGCGACATCCCCATCATCGTGCTGTCCACCAAGGAAGATCCGGCCATCAAGAGCGCGGCCTTTGCGGCCGGCGCCAACGACTATCTGGTGAAGCTGCCCGATTCCATCGAACTGGTGGCGCGCATCCGCTACCACTCGCGGTCCTACCTGGCGCTGGTGCAGCGCGACGAGGCCTACCAGGCCCTGCGCCAAAGCCAGCAGCAGTTGCTGGAAAGCAATATGGAACTGCGCCGCCTGACGAATTCCGATGGCTTGACCGGCCTGGGCAACCGCCGCTATTTCGACGAATACCTCAACGCCGAATGGCAGCGCGCGCGCCGCGACGGCCGCGAGATCAGCATGCTGATGATCGACGTGGACCACTTCAAGTCCTACAACGACACATACGGGCACATCGCGGGCGACGAAGCGCTCAAGCGCGTGGCCAACACCATTTTCGCCAGCTGCGACCGGTCTACCGACCTGGCGGCGCGTTTTGGCGGGGAAGAGTTCGCGCTGGTGCTGCCGGGCACGCCCGCGGGCAGCGCGAGGCTGGCCGCCGAGAAGCTGCGCCGCGCGGTCGAAGCCATGCAGATTCCGCAGAAGGACACGGGCTCCGGCCCGTGGTTGACCGTCAGCATCGGCACCGCCACGGCGGTGCCGACCCAAGATCAGCCGTGCACCGACCTGATCCTGGTGGCCGACCGCGGGCTGTATCAGGCCAAGCGCCAGGGACGCAACCGCGTTGTGCCCGGCCAGATGCCGCCGGTGGCGGAATAGGCGGCAAGCCCTCGCGAACGGGCAGTGGCCTCTGCGGCCTACAGATGCAGTTTGGTCGACGACTTCACTTCATGCATCGACAGCGTGCTTAGCAGTTCCTTCACGCCGGGAAGCGTGCGCAGGCGGTTGCGCACGAATTCGGAATAGGCATCGAAATCGCGCGCCACGATATGCAGCAGGTAGTCGTGTTGGCCGGTCGTGTTGTGGCAGGCCAGCACTTCGGGCATGGCCGCCACAGCGGCCTCGAACGCGTGGCACAGCTTTTCGCTGTGGTTTTCCAGCGAAATGCTCACGAACGCCACCACGCCCATCCCCAACGCGCGGCGGTCAAGAATGGCCTGGTAGCCCTGGATGACGCCCGACGTCTCCAGCCGCTTCAACCGCTTCCAGCAGGGCGACGCCGACAGCGAGACGCGCTCGGCCAGCTCCGCGTTGCTCAGGCGGCCATCTTCTTGAAGGATTTTCATGATTTTCCAATCGATCGCGTCAAGTTGATGTAACAAGGAAGTGTCTTTCATAAATTGGTTCTGATGGGAAACAACGTTTCTCATTATCCCGGTCTTGTGACTGAAATGGAAAGAATATTGGGTTGGCCTGCGCCCATACTGCAAGACATCCCGAGGCGGCCGGCGCTATCGTCATCGAATGCGATACGCGCCTGCCCGGTCGGCTGGAACCCCAGAGAAAGAGGCACACCATGACGTATTCGACCTATCACAAGAAAGAACTCTTCGGCCGTCCCCTGCATGCCGAGACGCAGATGATGTCGTATGGCTACGACCCCTTCCTGTCGGAAGGCGCGGTCAAGCCGCCGGTGTTCCTGACGTCCACGTTCGCCTTCCGTTCGGCGGAAGACGGCGCGGCGTTTTTCGATCTCGTGTCCGGGCGCAAGCCGTTGCCGCAGGGCGAATCGGCGGGGCTGGTGTACAGCCGCTTCAATCATCCCAACCTGGAAATCGTGGAAGACCGGCTGGCCCTGCTGGACGGTTCCGAGGACGCCGCGGTGACGTCAAGCGGCATGGCCGCGATCAGCGCGGTGCTGATGGCGTTCCTGCGCCCCGGCGACCAGCTGGTGCAATCGCTGCCGCTGTACGGCGGCACCGAGACGCTGATCGCGAAGATCTTCCCGGAATGGGGCATCGGGTCGCATCCGATCCAGGACGGCTTGTCGCCCAAGCACATGCGCGCCGCGCTGGAAGCGGCCGCGGCCAAGGGGCCGGTGCGCGTGTTCTATGTGGAGACGCCGGCCAACCCCACCAACTCGCTGATCGATTTCGAGGCCATGAAGAACGAGCTGGATGCGTTTGAAACGCGCCACGGCTACCGGCCGATCTCGGTGTGCGACAACACGCTGCTGGGCCCCATCTTCCAGAAGCCCGCCGAGCATGGCGTGGACCTGTGCGTGTATTCGCTGACGAAATACGTGGGCGGCCACAGCGACCTGGTGGCGGGCGCCGTCACGGGTTCCAAGGAATTGATCAAGAAGGTGCGCGCGATCCGCAGCGCGTTCGGCTCGCAGCTGGATCCGCATTCGTGCTGGATGATCACGCGGTCGATGGAGACGGTGGTATTGCGCATGAAGCAGGCGGCGCGCACGGCCACGAAGGTGGCGCAATGGCTGGCGGGCAACCCGTATGAAAAGGTGCGGATCTTCCACCCCGAGGTGATGGCGGACCGCGCCTATCAAGAGGTCTACAAGCGCCAGTGCACCGGGCCGGGCTCGACGTTCGCGTTCGTGCTGGAAGGCGGGCGCGAACGCGCCTTCCGCTTCATCAATGCGTTGCACCTGTTCAAGTCGGCGGTCAGCCTGGGCGGCACCGAATCGCTGGTCTGCCATCCGGCGTCGACTACGCATTCGGGCGTGCCGGCGGCCGAACGCGACGCGGCGGGCGTGTCGGAAGGGCTGATCCGCGTGTCGATCGGGCTGGAGCACGAAGAAGACCTGATCGCCGACATGGACAACGCTTTCCGCAAGCGCTGACCGGGCGATTCGCCAGGCCGGGCCTGGCGCGCGCCGTCCGGCAGCCGGAAGACGCCTAGGCGGTCTGCGCCGGCCGGCGCGTGCGGTTCAGCAGCACGAATGCGGCGGTGGCCAGCAGCATGACCGTGGCGGTCGCGATCACCACCGCGTAGCCGGTATCGAAGGCCGACTTGGCCACCTGCGTCAGCGTTGCCGCCAGATTCGCCGGCAGGCCCTCGGCCACCAGTAGCGCATCGTCCAGGCTTTCGCGCACCGTCGCAGCGTGGGAGACGCCTGCGGGCACGTCCAGCGTCTGCGCATAGACCCCGGTCAGAATCGACCCCAACAGCGTCACGCCCAGGGCGCCGCCCAGTTCATACGACACCTCTTCGATAGAGGCCGCCATGCCCGCGCGTTCCGGCGTGGCGCTTTGCATGATGGAGCTGGAGGCCGCCGTCATCGTGGCGCCGATGCCCACGCCCAGCACGGTCAGGCTGGCCATCTGCGCCATGAACGAACCGTCATAGCTCCACAGGTAGCCGCCCATGCCGGCGCCCGAGACGGTCAGCGCCAGGAACATCAGGCGGGGGCCGTTCAAGTAGGCCAGCAGCCAGCCCGCAAGCGGACCCGCGACGAAGGCGGCGATGGGTAGCGGCAGGATGTAGAGCGCGGCCTCGATCGGCGACATGCCCAGCACCAGTTGCAGGCGTTGGCTGACCGCCAGTTCCATGCCGAACAGGGCGGCGCCCGCGAACAGCGCGGCGGCCACGCCCGAGCTGAACGTGGCATTTCGGAAAATGGCGAAGTCGATCAGCGGGTACGGGCGGCGGCGCTGGCGGCGCACGAATACCGTCAGCATCGCGACGCCTGCGGCGCAAGCCAGGCCCGCGTGCAGCCACGACGTGGAGGCCTTGCCCAGCTCCTTCAGCGCATAGGCGCAAAGGATCAGCCCGGCCATGACCTGCAGCGAACCGGCCAGGTCCCAGGGCCGCGCGGCGCTGGGCCGGCTGGCGGGAATGCAGCGCCAGGCCAGCGGCAGCGCCAGCAGCACGATCGGCACGTTTATCAGGAACACCGAGCCCCACCAGAAATGCTCCAGCAGCACGCCGCCCACGACGGGGCCCAGCGCCGCGCCGCCGGAGGCGACCGAGGCCCAGATGCCGATGGCCACGGCGCGTTCGCGTTCGTCGGCGAAGGTCAGGCGGATGATGGACAGCGTGGCCGGCATCATCATGGCCGCGCCTACCGCCAGCAGCACGCGCGCCGCGATCAAGGCGGCGGCGGCCGGCGAATACGCGGCGGCCAGCGAGGCCACACCGAATACGGCCAGGCCCATCATGAACAGGCGCTTGTGGCCCAGGCGGTCGCCCAGCGTGCCCATGCCCAGCAGCAGGCCCGACACGACCAGCGCGTAGACGTTCACGATCCACAATTTGGCCGACGCGCTGACGCCCAGGTCATGCGTGAGCCGGGGCAAGGCGGTGTACAGCACCGTCATGTCCACCACGATCAACAGCAAGGCGATGGACACGATGGCCAGCACCAGCCAGCGGCGCGGATCGGCCGTGGCGACAGCGTTCGAATGAGTCCGCTGCATAGTTCTACTCCTGTGAGACGACTGGAATCCGGGCAGCCGCCTTATCACGGCGCCGGCTCCAAGGCAGGCATTATTCATCTGAATATTTGCCAAAAGAAGTTTGATTCCATCTATAAAATAGATGGAAAGAAGGAGGCGCCATGCAATGGACCCTGGATCAACTCCGCCAATTCGTCGCGGCGGCGGAGGCGGGCTCGTTTTCAGCCGCGGCGCGCGGGCTGGGCCGCGCCCAGTCCGCCGTCAGCACGTCGGTCGGCCTGCTGGAAGCGGACCTGGGCGTGGAATTGTTCGACCGGTCGCGGCGCAACGCCACGCTGACCCCCGTGGGCGAGGTAATGCTGCAAGAAGCCCGCGAACTGCTGCGCCAGGCGGGCGGCCTGGATCAGCGCGCGCTGTCGTTTGCCGCCGGGCAAGACGCGCGGTTGTCGATCGCATTGGATGAGGCATTGCCGTATCAGGTGCTGGGCGCGCTGGTGCTTGAGCTTGCGGCGCGCTTTCCCGCACTGGAATTGACGCAGCTGAACGGCACGGCGACCGAAGTGGCCGACTACGTGCTGCAAGGCCGCGCCAGCGTCGCCTTCCACTTCGACCGCGGCGATCCCGGCAGCGCCTTCGCGCACCGCTATCTGGGCAATGTCGAGCAGGCCGTCTTCGTGGCGTCGGGGCATCCGCTGGCCGCGTTGGCCGAGGTGACGCGCAGCGATCTGGCGCGCTACCGGCAGCTGGTCATGCAGATGGAGGGGGTGGACGATGTGGTGCTGAGCCCGGCCGTGTGGCGCACCGACAGCTTCTACAGCATCGCCGGCATGGTGGCGGACGGTTTGGGCTGGGCGATCCTGCCCTTGAACATCGCGGAATACGAGAGCTTCCGCACGACGCTTACGCGCGTGCCATGCGCGGGCTTGTCGTTGCCGATGCTGTCGGTGCGGACCCTATGGCTGCAAGGCGCGTCGCTGAGCGCGACTGAGGCCTGGCTGCAGCAGCGCATGGGTCAACTGCTGGGGCCGGGAAGCTGGCGCCGCCCGGGGCCTTGACTGGCCTTAGCTCAACAGGGCGGTGACCAGGTCGCCGCCGGCCTGGCCGTCTTCCGTGAAGTTCAGCGCCGTCTGGACGTGTTCCAGATGTTCGTCCATCAGCGCGCAGGCGCGCGCCGTGTCGCCCGCGCGGGCGGCCTCGACGAAGGCATGGTGCTCTTGCGACGAACAACTGGCGTCGTGCGAGCTTTGATACAGCACGGTGATCACGGCGCTGCGCGCGGACAGCTCGCGCAGCATGCCCGTCAGCACCGAATTGCCGACGGCTTCGGCCAGCAGGATATGGAAATGGCCCAGCAGGTGGTTGCGCTTCTGCACGTCTCCGCTTTCCAGCGCGCGGCGTTCTTCGGCCAGATGGGCGTCGATGCGGCGGTAGTCGGCGGCGGTGGCTGAGGCCACGAATTCCTTGGCCAGCGCGGCCTCGAGGATGCGGCGCACCGCGTAGACCTCGCGGGCTTCGTTCGCATCCGGCTTGCTGACGAAGGCGCCCTTGTCGGGCACGATATTGATCAGCTTGTCCTTGGACAGCATCAGCAGCGCCGCGCGGATCTTGGTGCGGCTGACCTTGTAGACCCGCGCCAGCGCTTCTTCGCGCAGGCGGGTGCCGGGCGGTAGCTTGTGCGCCACGATGGCGGCGGCCACTTCGCTGGCGATATCGTCGGCGCTGGGATCTGGCTGGACTTCCTGGGTCATGGGGCGCGGCAGCGGCTGCCGGGAGGGAAAAACCATCGGGCAGCCAGTCTATCAAAAAGCCGAACAGGAAAGGCAGACATTTTTTGTATACAAAAAAGGCCGGCACGTCCCGCACGGCGCTTACCGCCCGTCAGCGCGCGTGGAACGCGGCCGGTTCGAAGCGCCCCAGGGCGTCAAGCAGGCGCGTCCAGGCTTCGACGCCCTGGCGGATCGACGACAGGCGGAAGAACTCATTGGGCGCATGCACGTCTTCGTCGGGCAGATTGAAGCCGAACATCAGCGTATCGATGCCGAGCATCTCCTTGAAGACGGAGGTGATGGGGACGCTGGCGCCCAGCCGCACGTGGATCGGCGTTGGCCCGCCGGGCGTTTGCAATACGGCTTCAGCCGCCGCGACCAGGGGATGCCCGGCGGGCAGCGTGGCCGCGGGCGACCCCGAATTCATCGCCACCACGTCCAGCCCGCAGCCGGCCGGACAGCGGGCCTGCAAGTGCGCCAGCACGGCCTGGATGATCTGCGCGGGGTCCTGGCCTTCCACGATGCGTACCGTCAGCTTGGCCTGGGCTTCGCAGGGGATGATGGTCTTGATACCCACGCCGGTGTAGCCGCCCCACATGCCGTTCACGTCCAGCGCCGGGCGCAGGGTGATCCGTTCGCGGGGGCTGTAGCCCGGCTCGCCGTGCGAGGCGCCGCCCACGTCGGTGAAGAAGGCGGCCTCGTCGTAGGGAAAGGCCGCGGTGTCCTGGCGTTGGCGCGGCGTCGGGGCCTCGGCGCCGGCGTGGAAACCGGCCACCGCGACGCTCCCGTCGTCGCCGTGCAGGGTCGTCAGCAGGGCCGCCATCTCGTGCAGGGCGTTCCTGACGCCGCCGCCGTAGCGCCCGGAGTGCAGGTCCTTGGACGCGGTGCGCAGCTTGATCTCCAGGGCGGCATTGCCGCGCGCGCCGGTATTGATGGTGGGCGTCGTGGCGCTGGCGCGGCCGCCATCGGCAGACAGCACGGCGTCCGCGGTCAGCAGGCCGGGGTAGCGGTCGATCAGCGGGCGCAAGGTCGGGCTGCCCGTTTCCTCTTCGCCTTCGATGAACACCTTGATGTTGACCGGGCAGGCGCTTCGAGTGGTCAGGAAAGCGAACAGGACTTCAAGCGCCACGGTGGTCGACCCTTTGACGTCGGACGTGCCGCGCGCATAGAGGCGGTCGCCGATTTGGGTGGGTTCGAAGGGCGGGGTGCGCCAGAGGTCGACGGGGTCGGCGGGCTGGACGTCGTAGTGGCCATAGATCAGCAGCGTCGGGCGGCCCGGCGCACCCATCCATTCGCCATACACGGCGGGTTCGCCGCCGCCGTCCAGCAACTGCACCTGTTGCAGGCCTTCGGCCCGCAGCCGTTCGCACAGGAAACGGCGGGCGTCGTCCATGGATCCGGCGTAGGCGGGGTCGGCGCTGACGCTGGGGATGCGCAGGTAGTCTTTGAGCCACGCTTCGATCTGCGGCTGGCGGGACGCCAGATGGGTCAGGACGGGGGCAAGGGAATCGGTCATGGGATAGTCCGGAAGGAAAGGAGGGCGGCGCGGGCCGGGGGGGCGGGCCGCGTGGCTGCCGCGTTGTGGCGCTGGGTCATCGCTGCATGATCGTTGCGTCGTTGGCGCTTAGTCGCCATGGAAGCCGCTGCGCCGCACCAGGTCGGCCAGGCCGGCTACCTGCTCGGCGTAGAAGGCGTCGCCTTCGGCCAGCGTCTGCGGGCCGAACAGGATCTTGCCTTGCGCCTCCAGCGTCTTGCGGGCGGCCGGGTCGCGCAATGAGGCCTGCACGGCGGCGTGCAGCTTTTGCATTGCGGCGGCGGGCGTGCCTTTCTTCACCAGATAGGCGGTCCAGATGGTGTAGTTGAAGTCCTTCAGCGTGGCGCTTTCCTGCACGCTGGGCACGTCGGGCAAGGCGGACAGGCGTTCCCGGTTCAGCGTGCCGATGATCTTCAGCCGGCCCTCGCGACGCAGGTCTTCGTAGTTCGCCTGATACGGCATGATGGCGAAATCGATCTGGCCGCCGGCCATGTCGGTGATGAGCGGCGCGCCGCCGCGATACGGGATGTGCGTCAGTGCGACGCCGGTGCGGGTGGCCAGCGCCGCGGTGATCAGGTGGATCATCGACCCCGCGCCGCCCGACCCGTAGGTCAAGGGTACGCTGCGCTGGCGCGCCAGCGCGACCAGCTCGTCCACATTGGCCGCGCCCAGGTCCGCGCGCGTCACCACCACGTAGGGCGAAGTGGCCACCGGCGCCACGAACTGGAAGTCCTCCGGCTTGTAGGTGACGGACTTGTTGGTCAGCCCCGCCAGGATCAGTTCGTTGGGCGACCCCTGGAACACGGTATAGCCGTCGGCCTTGGCGTTCAGCACGCGGTTGGCGCCCAGCGCGCCATTGGCGCCGCCCAGGTTTTCGACCACCACCTGCGCGCCCAGCGCCTGCGACATCGACCCCTGCACGGCGCGGGCGGTGATGTCGCTGGCTGCGCCCGCCGGGTAGGGCACGAGCAGGGACACGGGCCGGGCGGGATAGTCTTGCGCCTGGGCGCCGGCGCCCAGTCCCGCAAGGCCCGCCGACAATACGGCGGCGGCGATCATCAGATTCTTTTTCATGGCATTCCCCTTGTGATGGATCCGAGTGCTGGATGGGATGCTAGAAGCCGGGGTTTCATCTGTCCAATCGATTGATTGGCTGATTACAATGCGTTTTGTGCATGATCACGTGCGGCAGCGCCGGCATGTGGTTCACCTGCCTATGATCAACCGGGCCCGGCCATGAACCTTTCTCAGCTTGCTCATCTGGCGGCGCTTCTGGAGACCGGCTCGTTCACGCGGGCGGCCGAAGCGCTGCACTTGTCGCAACCCGCGTTCAGCCGCAGCATCCAGCTGCTGGAGGGCGAACTGGGCCCGCTCGTCGACCGCATCGGCAAGCGCAACGAACCCACGCCGCTGGGCCGCCTGGTCGGGCAGCGGGCGCGCCGCGTGCTGGCCGAGGTAGAGGAAATCCGCCGGGAAGCCGAAATGCTGGCGCAAGGCGAAACCGGCGCCATCCGGCTGGGATTGGGCGCGGCGCCCAGCGCCTTGCTGAGCGTGCCGCTGATGCGGCATCTGCTGGACCAGTACCCGAAACTGCGCGTCAAGCTGTCGCGCGGCCCGACCGAATCGCTGCTGGTCAGCCTGCGCGAGCGCACGCTGGATGCGCTGATCGTGCATATCCGCACGCTGGACAACGAAGAAGACCTGGATGTGGCGCCGATGCCCGCGCTGGGCTCGGGGTTCGTCTGCCGGCCGGGCCATCCGCTGCTGGACAGGCGCGGCGCGGCGTTGCCCGACGTCTTGCGCTATCCCGTCGTGTCGACGGGATTAAGCCCCGAAATCCGGCGGCGGCTGGCGGGCGCCGCCGCGCCGGCCGGCTTCGAACTGCACATGGAATGCGAAGACATTTCCCACCTGTTCGATATCGTCGAACGGTCGGACGCGGTCTTCCTCGGGGTGCTGGCGTCGGCGCGCGAGCGGGTGCAAGCGCAACAGCTGGTCCGCCTGCCGCCGCCGCCGGATTTCGAGATCCAGGCGCACTTCGCGTTCGTGGCCTTGCGTGGCCGCAGCATCAGCCCGGCCACGCGCATCACCCGGGAACGCTGTTTCCAGATCATCCGGGAAGCAGCGGGCCCCTAAGCTCCTAAGCGTCTAAGCTCCTCGGCCTAGTCTTTCGCCATCAGCCCCAGGTACTCGATCAGGCCCTTTTCCTTCACGTAGGTGGCCTGGGCCCAGTCCTTGTAGTCCTGGCTGTTGCGGTAGGCCGGTTCCTGGTTCAGCTGCTTCATGACCTCCACGCTGGCCGGATCGAACAGGGCCTTCTTGAACGCGTCATGCAGCGTCTTCACGACGGCCGGGTCCATGCCCTTCGGGCCGGCCAGGCCATAGGGCGAGGTGGACACGACCTTGTAGCCGAGCTCCTGCGCGGTGGGCACATCGGGCCAGCGCGTGGTGCGCTTGTCGCCGAACGTCACCAGCAGCCGCATCTTGCCGGCATCGACGAACTGGTCCCAGCCCGTGGCGTCGCTTTGCGCCATGACGTGGCCGCCCAGCAGCGCCTGCTGCATGTCGGCGTTGCCCTTGAACGGCACGTGGTTCAGCTTGACCTTGGCGTTGATGGCGATTTCCTCGATCAGCAGATGCGGCGACGAGCCGATGCCGGTGGAGCCGTAGTCGATCTTGCCGGGGTTCTGGCGCGCGGCCTCGATGTACTCGTTGAATGTCTTGTAGGGCGAATCCGAACGCACCGTGAAGCCGAAGGTGTAGCCCGACAGGCCGATGATGAAACTGAAATCGTTGATGGGGTCCCAGCTGCTTTTCTGCATGTAGGGCATGCGCAGCATCGCCAGCGTGTACAGGCTGATCGTGTAGCCGTCCGGCTTGGCCGTGCGGGCCATCGTGGCCGTGCCCAGCGTGCCGCCTGCGCCAGGACGGTTTTCGACGATGACCGGCTGCCCCAGGTACTTGGAGGCATCCTGCGCCACGATGCGCATGTGGCGGTCGGTGGAGCCGCCGGCCGGGAAGGGCACGATCAGCGTGACAGGCTTGGTGGGGAACGCGGATTGCGCGCCGGCGGAAAGCGGCAGCGCGGCACCGGCGGCGGCGAACAGCAGGGCGCCCAGGCAGGCGCGTCGCAGAGGCTTCTTGAGCATGGGGTTGTCTCCAGTGGTGTTGTTATGGCTTGTGGTGGTGCGTGGAACGGTGGCGGCTCAGTCGCGCAAGGCGACCTTCACCGGCAACCGCGCCAAGGCGTCGCGCAACTGCTCCTTCAGCGGCGCGGGCGTGCCGGGCGACGCTTCGACGGCGACGTCCGGTTGCGCATCGGCCAGCACGCGGAAGATCTTGCCGTCTTCCGTCAGGCCAGCCGCTTGCAGGGTGCGCGCCACCACGGCCTCCACCGACACGGCGGTGGCCAGGCGGCGCAAATCGGGCTTGTAGATCTTGCCCACGTTGGTCATGGGCATGGCGTCCAGCACGATGACGCGTTTGGGCCGGGCCGGCCCTTCGTCCACATGCGCGGCGGCATAGGCGACAAGCTCGGCTTCTGTCGCCTGGGCGCCTTCGGCCAGCGTCACGAAGGCCACGGGCAATTCGCCCGCGTAGGCGTCCGGCGCGCCGACCGCAGCGCACAGATGCACCGCCGGATGCGTGGCCAGCGCGTCTTCGATGGTCTTGGGGTCGATGTTGTGGCCGCCGCGGATGATCAGGTCCTTGGCGCGGCCCTGCAGGTGCAGCCGGCCCTGTTCGTCCATGAACCCTACGTCGCCGCTGATCAGCCAGCCGTCTTCGGTGAAGGCGCGCGCGGTGTCTTCGGGGTCGAGGAAACCGGGGATCACATTGGGTGCCTTGAAGAGCACCATGCCGGCGGTGCCAGCGGGCAGGTCGCGCGCCGCCTGGCCCGACGGGACGTCCAGGCCCACGATCCGCACCTGCACGTAGGGCAGCGGGAACCCCACGCAGTTCACGGGGAATTCCGAACCGGGCGGCGTGATGGACGAAATGCCGGCCATCTCGGTCATGCCCAGGCTTTCATTCACATGCAGCCCGAACAGGCGCTTGAAGCGCGCGGCGAGTTCGGCCGGAAGCGGCGCCGCGCCTGTGCGGCAATAGCGCAGCGAAGAGATGTCGGCGCCGTCCAGCGGCACGTCGGCCAGCGCGGCAAGGATGGTCGGCACGCCTTGCAGCGAGGTAGCGCGGTGCTTTTCCACCAGCCGCCAGTAGTTGCGCAGCACATCGCGGTTGCGCAGCAGCATCGTGGTGGGAATGACGGTTTCCACGCCGGCCGACAAGGCGGCCAGCGATGCCGGCAGCACGCCCGCCACGTGGAACAGCGGGTAGCCGTTGATGACCACGTCGCCCGGTCCGGCGTTCTGCAACTGCACGGCGGCCCAGGCCGTGAAGACCTGGTTGGCATGGGTGTGGATGGCCAGCTTGGGCGCGCCGGTGGTGCCGCCCGTGTGGAAGTACGCCGCGACATCGCTGGCGCGGATCACGCGTTCGCTCAGCAGGCGGTCGGCGGGTTGCGCCGAGCGGTTGGCATTGAAGTCCAGCGCATAGTCCGGCAAGGCGGGGCGGGCCGACAGGGGCTCGTCCAGCGGCGCCACGCGCAGCAGCGTCTGCAGCGTGGGGACGCGTTCGCGCAGCCGCAAGGCCTTGGACCAGGTGCCGCATTCGGCGTCCGACCCATAGGCGATCAGCACCTTGGCGCGGGCCGTCGTCATCAGGGACGCGAGCTTGTCTTCGGTCAGCAGCGGATTCAGCGGCTGGACGATGCCGGCGGCCTCGCCGCCCCATAGCGCCAGATGGTATTCCAGGCAGCCGGGCAGGATCACGCCCACCGCGTCGCCCGCGCGCACGCCCAGGTCATGCAGCAGGTTGGCCGTCTGATGGATGCCGGCCAGCAATTCGCGGTAGCTCCAGCGCACCGCCTCGTCTTCCGGCCCAGCCGTGCGCAGGAAGGTCAGCGCGGTCTTGTCGCCGAAGGCCGCGGCCGAATTGCGGAAGATCTCGTAGGTGCTTTGCACCGTCAGCGTTTCGTCCAGCGGGCGCGATTGCAGCCGTTGGACGTCGGCGGCGCTGCGCACCGGGAAGGGCGCCGCAAACGGGCGCGACAAGGGCGGGGCGGTGTAGGCCTGCGTCATGTCTGGCGTCCTCCGTTCAAACCTGCCCCAGCGCGATGTAGCGGCGCAGGTGGTGGTCTTCGTCGCCCAACTGGTGGTCGATCATCACGAGGCGCTTGGCGTAGTGCGCCAGCGGCAGTTCCCAGGTCATGCCGATGCCGCCGTGCAGTTGGATGCTTTCTTCGGCCACCAGCGTGCCGATGCGGCCGATGGTGTACTTGGCTGCGGACAGCGCGCGTTCCCGGGTGACGCGTTCGGGATGGTCGAGCGCGGCGGCGGCGTTGATCACCGCCGAACGCGCCTGCTCGATCTCCAGCAGCAGGTCGGCCATGCGGTGCTGCAACGCCTGGAAGCTGCCGATGGGTGTGCCGAACTGGCGCCGCGTGCGCAGGTATTCCAGCGTTGCGTCGCGGGCGCAATCCATGGCGCCCACGGCTTCCGCGCATACGGCCAGGATGCCGCGGCCGGTGGCGCGTTCCAGCAGCGCGTACCCCGCGCCGGCCTCGCCCAGCAACGCCTCGGGGGCGAGTTCGACGTTGTCGAGCGTGACTTCCGCCGCGCGTCCGCCGTCGATCAGGCCATAGCCGCGTACCGACAGGCCGGGCGTGCCGGCGCTGACCAGGAACAGGCTGATGCCCGTTTCGTCGTCTTCCGCGCCCGACGTGCGGGCCGACACCAGGAACAGGTCCGCATGTTCGCCCGCAGTCACGACCGCCTTGGCGCCGTTGAGCACCCAGCCGTGGCCCGCGCGGTCGGCGCGGGTGCGTGCCTGCGCCAGGTCATAGCCCGATTCGGGTTCGGCGTGGGCCAGCGAGGCGGTGAGGGCGCCGGCGATCAGGCCGTCCAGTGCCTCGCGCTGCGCCGGCGTGCCGGCGGCGGCGATGGCGCTGCCCACCATCAGCGCATCAAGGAACGGCTCCACGACCAGTCCGCGGCCCAGCGCTTCGAATACCACCGAGATATCGAATCCGGCGCCGCCCAGGCCGCCGTCGGCCTCGGTGAACAACGCGCCGATGGCGCCCAGTTCGGCGTAGCGGCGCCAGAACTCCACGCTGTAGCCCTGGGGCGATTGCGCGTGGCGCTCGCGGGTGGCGAAGTCGTACTGCTCGGTGACAAAGCGGCGCAGCATGTCGGAAAGCATGCGCCGGTCTTCGGTATGTTCAAAATTCATGGCCGGCCCTTACAGTCCCAGGATCATCTTCGAGATGATGTTCTTCTGGATTTCATTGGAGCCGCCGAAGATCGACAGCTTGCGGTTATTGAAATACTGCGCCGCGGCGCTGTCGGCGCCTTCCGGGCCGATGGGCGGAGCGTCGTAGCCGTCATGCAGCGCCTCGGGCACGAAGGGGCGCGCATAGGGGCCCATGGCGCGGCGGTTCAACGCCGTGATCTCTTGCCGGATCTGCGTGCCGCGTATCTTCAGCATCGAGCTTTCCGCGCCCGGCGCGCCGCCGCCGGCCACCGCCGCCACGACGCGCAGATTGGTGGTGCGCATATTGGCCAGTTCGATCTCGACGCGTGCCAGGCGGGCGGCGAAGTCGGGGTCTGCGGCCAGCGGGCGGCCGTGCTTCTTCTGCCGGGCGGCAACGGCTTTCAGGCGTTCCAGCGCGGCGGTGGATTGGCCCACGCCGGCGATGTTGGTGCGTTCATAAGTCAGCAGGTACTTGGCGCAGGTCCAGCCGCGGTTCTCTTCGCCCACCAGGTTCTCGACGGGCACGCGCACATCCGAGAAGAACACTTCGTTGACTTCGTGTTCGCCGTCCAGCGTGATGATGGGGCGCACTTCCACGCCGGGGCTGTTCATGTCGACCAGCAGGAAGCTGATGCCTTCCTGGCGCCGGCCTTCCTGCGAGGTGCGCACCAGGCAGAAGATCATGTTGGCGTACTGGCCCAGCGTGGTCCAGGTTTTCTGGCCGTTGACGATGTAGCTGTCGCCGTCGCGCACGGCCGTTGTCTTGACGGCGGCCAGGTCGGAGCCCGCACCGGGTTCGGAATAGCCCTGGCACCACCAGTCGCTGCCGTCCAGGATGCGCGGCAGCCAGTATCGGCGCTGCGCGTCGTTGCCGTACTTGATCAGCACGGGTCCCAGCATGCTCAGCCCGAAGGGCACGATGCGGGGGGCTGCCGCCAGCGCGCATTCGTTGTCGAAGATGAACTTCTGCGTGGCGCTCCAGCCGGTGCCGCCGTATTCCTCGGGCCAGTGGCTGGCCAGCCAGCCTTGCTGGTTCAGGATGGCGTGCCATTCGACCATGTCGGCGCGCGCCAGCAGTTTGCCCTGACCGACCTTGTCGGACAGGCGCCGGGGCAGCTTGGCGGCCAGGAACGCGCGCACTTCATCGCGGAAGGCGTTTTCTTCGGGGGTGAATTCCAGATCCATGTCGATCCTCAGTAGATTTCGAACAGGCCGGCCGCGCCCATGCCGCCGCCGATGCACATCGTGACGACGGCATAGCGGGCGCCGCGGCGGCGGCCTTCGATCAGCACATGGCCGGCCAGGCGCGCGCCGGTGACGCCGAAGGGGTGTCCCAGCGCGATGGAGCCGCCGTCCACGTTCAGGCGGTCCATCGGGATGCCCAGCTTTTCCTGGCAGTACAGCGCTTGCGACGCGAAGGCCTCGTTCAGTTCCCACAGGTCGATGTCCTGCACCTTCAGACCGTGGCGGGCCAGCAGCTTGGGCACGGCATAGACGGGGCCGATGCCCATTTCGTCCGGCTCGCAACCGGCGATGGCCAGGCCGCGGAAGGCGCCCAGGGGGCGGATGCCGGCGCGTTGCGCGTCGCCTGCTTCCATCAGCACGCAGGCCGCCGCGCCGTCGGACAGTTGCGACGCGTTGCCGGCCGTGACGAACTGGCCGTCGCCGCGCACGGGGGCCAGGCCGGCCAGCGCTTCATAGGTGGTGCCGGGGCGGTTGCAGGTGTCCTTGTCCACCGTCACTTCGCGTTCGCTGACGGCGCCGGTCGCGCGGTCGGTGACGGACATGGTGGTGGTGACGGCGATGATCTCTTCGCGGTAGCGGCCGGCGGCCTGCGCGGCTTCGGTGCGCGCCTGGCTCTGCGCGGCGAAGCGGTCCTGGGCTTCGCGGCTGATGCCGTAGCGGGCCGCCACGATGTCGGCGGTCTCGATCATGGGCAGGTAGAGCTCGGGCTTGTTGGCCACGATCCAGGGGTCCATGCCGCTGACGCCGTCGTCGCGGGAGCGGATCTGCGACACCAGCTCCACGCCGCCCGCGATCACGGCGGGCGCGCCGTCCATCACAATGCGGCCGGCGGCCGAGGCGATGGCTTGCAGGCCGGAAGCGCAGTACCGGTTGACGGTGGCGCCGCCGACGCTGACGGGCAAGCCGGCGCGGATCACCGCCTGGCGGCCGATGTTGCGGCCCGTGGCGCCTTCGGGATAGCCGCAGCCGATGAAGGCGTCTTCGATCAGCGCCGGGTCGATGCCGGCGCGATCGACAGCGGCGCGCACCGCATGCGCGGCCAGCGTGGGGCCGGCGATCAGGTTGAATTCACCGCGCCCCGCCTTGGTGATGGGGGTGCGGGCGGTAGAGACGATAACGGCTTCGCGCATGGGAGCGTCCTGTGGAATGGGGGCGAATCGAAAACAGGGGGGTCGGAGTCCGCGGGTCAGGCCGCCTGGTTCAGGCTGGCGAAGTCACGGCCGGACTCGGCCAACTGCACGAGCAGCGGCGACGGCTTCCAGAACGCCGGGTCTTCCTGGGCGTAGCCGCGGATGTCGGCCAGCACGCGGTCCAGGCCCACGCTGTCGGCGTAATGCATGGGGCCGCCGCGATAGCGCGGAAAGCCATAGCCGGACAGGAACACCACGTCCACATCTGACGGGCGCAGCGCGATACCCTGGCGCAGCACGTTGGCCGCTTCGTTGATCATGGCGGCCAGGTAGCGGCGCTGGATGTCTTCGTGCGTGAACGGGCGCGGCGTGACGCCGGCGCGGCGGCGCTCTTCGTCGATGATGGCCAATACCTCGGGGTCGGGCGAACCGACGCGCGCGCCATCGGGATACAGATAGAACCCGCGGCCGGTCTTCTGGCCGAACCAGCCGCGTTCGCACAGGCGGTCGGGAATCTGCACATAGCGCAATGCCGGGTCGCGCGTGGCGGCGCGGCGCTTGCGGGTCGCCCAGCCGATGTCGCCGCCGGCCAGGTCCGCCATCTGGTACGGCCCCATCGGGTAGCCGAATTCGCGCACGGCCGCGTCGATGTCATACGGCGACGCGCCGTCTTCCATCATCATGTCGGCCGCCTGTCGGTGCACAGCCAGGATGCGGTTGCCGATGAAGCCGTCGCACACACCGGCGCGCACCGGCGTCTTGCGCAGCCGCCGCGCCAGTTCGAAGCCGGTGGCCACTGTGTCCGGCGCGGTGTGGTCGCCCACCACGATTTCCAGCAGTTTCATGATGTTGGCGGGCGAGAAGAAGTGCAGCCCCAGCACATCGGCGGGTCCGCGCGTGGCGGAGGCGATGCGGTTCACGTCCAGGTAAGAGGTGTTCGTGGCCAGCACGGCGCCGGGCTTGGCCACGCGGTCCAGTTGCGCGAAGACGGCAAGCTTGACGTCCATGTCCTCGAACACGGCCTCGATGATCAGGTCGGTGTCGTCCAGCGCGTCATAGGTGGTCGCGCCGGTAAAGCGCGCCATGCGGCCGTCGCGCTCTTCGGGCGTGATCCGGCCTTTCTTGACCAGCAGGTCGTATACGTGGGCCACGCGCGCGCGGCCGCGTTCCAGCGCGGCCTCGTCCTGTTCGACCATCACGACCGGCAGGCCCGCATCCAGCACCGACACGGCGATGCCCGCGCCCATCGTGCCGCCGCCCACCACGCCGATCTTTTCCAGACGGCGGGGCCGCGCTTCCTTCAGTTCAGGGATCCTGGCGGTCTCGCGTTCCGCGAAAAAAGCGTGGACCAGGCCGGCCCGCTGCGGGCTTTCCAGGCATTGCAGGAACAAGGCGCGCTCGGTGCGCAGGCCTTCGTCGAAGGGTTGCTCGATGGCGGCGCGCACGGCGTCGACGATCTTCGCGGGCGAGTACAGGCCGCGCAAGGTCTTGGCGACCTGCTCGGCGGCAGCGGAGGCTTCCGACAACGCCGCGGCCTTGTCGGCCAACGCGGCCGTGGCATCGCGGCTGCGGCGGGGGCCGGCGCCGTCCGCCAGCAATTGGCGGGTGTAGGCCAGCCCCGTGGCCAAGGCGTCGTCGCCTTCGCCGATGGCGTCGACCAGGCCCGCTTTCAAGGCGGCATCGGTCGACAGGTGCTTGCCCGACAACATCAGGTCCAGCGCCGCGCGCGCGCCGATCAGGCGAGGCGTGCGCTGCGTGCCGCCGGCGCCCGGCAACAGGCCTAGATTCACTTCAGGCAGGCCCAGCTTGGCGCTCGGCAAGGCCACGCGGTAATGCGCGGCCAGCGCCACTTCCAGCCCGCCGCCCAGGGCGGCACCGTGCAGCACAGCTACTACGGGCTTGCCGCTGGCTTCGATCTGATTGCACACGTCGGGCAGGGCGGGCGGCTTGGGCGGCTTTCCGAATTCACGGATGTCGGCGCCCGCGATGAAATTCTTGCCGGCGCCGACCAGCAAGATGGCGCGCACCTGCGGGTCGGATTGCGCCGCGTCGACGGCGGCGGCCAGATCACGGCGCACGTCGGCGCTCAGGGCATTGACGGGAGGGTGGTCAACGGTGATGACCAGGATGTCTTCGTCGCGGCGCGTGTGGGCGGCGCCGGCAGGGTTCTTGTCCGTCATGGGACCTTGTCTCCAGTAGGGCGTCCGCCGTGGGCGGCGCCTGGCGGGCCAGGAACGGCTCGTCTCTTATTTCCTTATTCTTTCCCAGTAAAGATGTCTTGACAATGGCATCCGGAATTGACATGGCGGATAATAAAATTTGACAATGACGGTGGAGGAGCCCCGATGGACACCAAATCCCTGACATTGCTGGTCGAAATCCTGGATGCCGGCAATCTGAGCGAGGCCGCGCGCCGCCTGAAAATGACGCGCGCCAACGTCAGCTATCACCTGAACCAGCTGGAGCGCTCGGTAGGCATGCAGCTGGTGCGGCGCACGACGCGGCACGTCGAAGCCACCGAGATCGGGCTGAAGCTGTATCAGCATGGCCGCAGCATCCAGGATGAACTGGTGGCCGCCCGCGAATCCGTCGAGACGCTGGGCAAGACGCCGCAGGGAAAAGTGCGGCTGAGCGTGCCCAGTGGATACGGGCAGTTCGTGATGACGCCCTGGCTGCTGGAATTCAAGCAGGCGTATCCGGACATCGTGCTGGACGTGCTGTTCGAGAACAGCGTGGACGACCTGCTGCGCGACGAAGTGGATATCGCGGTGCGCATCATGTCGGAACCGCCGCAGAACCTGGTGGCGCGCGAACTGGGCATGGTCCGCTATATGGCATGCGCTTCCAAAGCCTACGCCGACGCGCGCGGGCTGCCTCAGCGCCCCGAAGACCTGGCGGGCACGCCGGTCATCAGCGCGGCCGTCATCGGCCGGCCGTTGCGGCTGTCGGCCTATTACGGCGGCCAGCCGCGCCAGCACGTGGTGCTGGAACCCACCGTGATCTCCCGCAACTACGCCTTCCTGCGCGACGCGATCCGCGCCGGGCTGGGGGTGGGGGTGGTGCCGGACTACGTCGTGCACGACGACATCGCGCGCGGCGAACTGCTGGCCGCGCTGACCGATTGGCGGCTAAGCATCTTCGGCCGGGGCATGTACATGCTGTACATGCCGAACCGGCACCATCCGCGCGCGATCTCCATGATGATCGAATTCATCCTGGACCGCGCGCAGCGCGCCCATGAAGGCCAGGCGGGCTTGCTGGCCGTGGGCTGAGACTGCGTCAGGCACGCTACTTGCTGTCCGCTCTCGATAATCGATTGCGGGGGCAAGATGGAAATCACGACACCGCTGGCGGCGCCGCCGGACGCGGAGGAACGCGCGAAGCCGGAAGCATCCGCCGGCGCCGACGAGGAGGCTGCGAGCCCCGCCGAAGAGAAAGTGACGGTCCAGGAGGCGGGATTGATCCCCGACGCTCCGCCGGATACGCCTTATGTCTGGGCGCGCGGCGCCTGCCTGACCACGCTGACCGTCCTGGCGGTGCTGTTCACCCTGAAGCTGGCGCAGGAATTCATCGTGCCCGTGGTGATGGCGATTGTCGTGGCGTATGCGCTGGACCCCATCGTCAGCCTGATGGGGCGCGCCCGGGTGCCGCGCGCCATCGGGATCCTGATCCTGATGTCCGCGATCGCCACCGGGCTGGCGGGCCTGGCCTACGTGACACAGAACCAGGTCGGTTCCATCGTGCAGGCGCTGCCTGAAATCTCCGGAAAACTGTCCCGTACCTTGGCCGGCATTTCCAGCGGCGACGGGTCCTTCTTTGAAAAGCTCAAGGGTGCGGCCGGCGTGCTGCAGGACAGCGGCGGCATCGTGCCTGGCCAGCAAGTGGTCGTGGCCAAGTCCGATTCCGGCCTGAGCGATTTCCTGCTCTGGGGCTCCAAGGGCGTGGCCGCCTTTGTCGGGCAGGCGACCATGAGCGTGTTCCTGGTGTTCTTCCTGTTGTTGTCCGGCAATGCGTTCAAGCGCAAGTTCGTGAAGGTGGCGGGCAAGACGTTGTCGCAGAAGAAGATCAGCGTGCACATGCTGGACCAGATAAACAGCGCCATCCATCGCTACATGGCGATGATGCTGGTGACGAACCTGGCGTTGGGCCTGATGTCGTGGGCGGCGTTCCGCCTGCTGGGCCTGGAGAACGCGACGACCTGGGCGGTGGTGGCCGGCGCACTGCACATCATTCCGTATTTCGGTCCGCTGCTCACGGCGGTGGGCACGGGGATCGCCGCCCTGATCCAATTCGGCGAGATCGGCCCGGCGCTGGCGGTGGCCGGCAGTTCGGTGGCCATCGCCTTGGTGATGGGCGTGGTGGTCACCACCTGGATGTCCGGCCGCATTGCCAAGATGAACGCCGTGGCGGTCTTCATGCTGCTGCTGTTGTTCACCTGGCTGTGGGGCGTGTGGGGGACGTTGCTGTCGGTGCCGCTTGCCTTTATTGCGAAGGTGGTCGCGGACCATATCGAAGGGCTGGAGGCGGTGTCGGAGTTCCTGGGGGAATAGGCCCTGCAAGCCCGGCTTGCTGGCGGCCGCAGGAGGGATGCGATGAATATCGAAGCCGTCTGGTTCCTGCTGATCGGTGCGTTGTTCGTGCTGATGGCGGTGTCCAAGCGCCTGATCGATGCGCTGCCCATGACCGGTGCCATGGTGTATCTGGCAGTGGGCTTTCTTATTGGTCCGGCGGGGTTGGGGCTGCTGACACTGGATTTATACGGCGACAGCCACTTGTTGCGCTTGGCGACTGAAGCGGCGTTGCCCGTTTCGCTGTTCGCCGTGGGCATGCATTTGCGCGTGGCCTGCGGGCATCCCTTGTGGCGCCTGCCGTTGCGCCTGGCGGCGTTGGCCATGCTGTTGACCATCGCGCTGATGACGGCGTTCGGCATGGGCTTGTTGGGGCTGGGCTTGGGGGCCGCGCTGATTCTGGCGGCGGCATTGGCGCCGACGGACCCGGTGCTGGCCAACGAATTGCGCCCGCGTGAAGCGGGCGACGACGAACCGCTGCGCTTTGCCTTGTCGGGAGAGGGCGGCGCCAACGATGGCGCGGCATTTCCTTTTGTGGTCTTGGGCATTGCCCTGTGCAACGCCGGGCCGGCGGGGCTGGAGCAGCCGTGGCCGCTGGCGGCCGCCCTGATCTGGGGCGTGGCGAGCGCGGTGGGCATCGGCTGGTTAATGGGCACGCTGGGCGAACGTTTGATCGCCATGCTGCGGATCCGTTATGGAAATGCCCTGGGGCTGGACGAGTTCCTGGCCCTGGGTTTGATGGCGCTGTGCTACGGGGCGACCTTGCTTGCGCACGGCTACGGCTTTCTGGCGGTCTTCTGCGCCGGGGTGGCATTGCGCCAACAGGAGCTGCGCGCTACCGGCAGCGGCCGGACCCCGCGTGCCGTCTTGCAGGAAGTGAAGCCCGCCGAAAGCGAAGCAAGCACGCAAGACCCGCGATTGGCCCACGCCCACCTGGCGGAATCGATGATGGCGACGTCGGTGGGATTGGAACGCTTCGCCGAATTGGCACTGATGCTGGTCATCGGCTGCGTGGTGTCGGCGCATTGGCGCGACATCCTGGGCTGGACCCCGCTGCTGGTGGCGGCCGTGCTGTTCATGGTGGTGCGGCCGGCCAGCGTGATGCTGGCGCTGGCCGGGTCTTCGATGGACAGGCGCCAGCGCGGATTGGCAAGCTGGCTGGGCGTGCGCGGCGTCGGTACGTTCTACTACTTGTTGCTGGCGGTGGAGCAGGCGCCACATGGCGTATCCCGGGCGCTGGCGCCATTGCTGCTGGCCGCCATTGTCGCGTCCGTGCTGGTGCACGGCATCTCGGCGTCACCGTTGATGCGGTGGTACTACTCGCGGCGATCTGCCCGGCCGCGCCGCGGCAAGGCGTCGCGGCCGGCGTAGACGGCCGCCGCGCCCAGTTCGCGCTCGATGCGCAGCAGCCGGTTGTACTTGGCCGTGCGGTCGGAGCGTGACAGCGATCCGGTCTTGATCAGGCCGCAATTGGACGCTACCGCCAGGTCGGCGATGCTGGTGTCTTCGGTCTCGCCCGAGCGGTGCGACATCACGGCGCCGTAGCGCGCGCGGCGGGCGATTCCCAATACCTCCAAGGTCTCGCTCAGCGTGCCGATCTGGTTGGCCTTGACCAGGATGGCATTGCCGATCCCCGCAGAGATGCCGGCGTCGAACAGGCGGGGGTGGGTGCAGAAGACGTCGTCGCCCACCAGCAGGCAGGTGTCGCCCAGCCGTGCGCCCAGGGCCTGCCAGCCGGCCGGGTCGTCTTCGGCCATGCCGTCCTCGATGGATGCGATGGGGTAGGCGCGCACCAGCTCGGCCAGGTAATCCACCTGCTGTTCGCGGCTGCGCACCACGCCTTCGCCTTGATAGCGGTAGCCCCCATCGGTGTGGAATTCGCTGGCGGCGGGATCCAGGGCCAGCGCGATATCCGTGCCCGGGCGCAGTCCGGCCTGCTCGATGGATGCCACGATGAAGTCCAGGGCTTCCGGGGCGCTGCGCAAGACCGGGGCGAAGCCGCCTTCGTCGCCCACGTTGACGCTGTGGCCGGCCGCCAGGAGCTTGCCGCGCAGGGTGTGGAAGACTTCGGCACCCATGCGGATGGCGTCGGCGAAGGTGTCCGCGCCCACCGGCAAGATCATGAATTCCTGGAAATCCAGCGGATTGTCGGCGTGGGCCCCGCCGTTGATGATGTTGATCATGGGGACCGGCAGCACTTGCGCCTGCACGCCGCCCACGTGGCGCCACAGCGGCAGGGCGCGGCCGGCTGCGGCCGCGTGCGCCACCGCCAGCGAGACGCCCAGCATGGCGTTGGCGCCCAGGCGGCTTTTGTCCGGCGTCCCGTCCAGCCTGATCATGATCTGGTCGATGGCGGCCTGCTGATCCGCGTGCTGGCCCAGCAGCGCGTCCCGCAGTTCGGTATTGACCGCGCACACGGCGCGCAGCACGCCACGGCCCAGGTAGCGCTTGGGATCCCCGTCGCGCCGCTCCAATGCTTCATGCTGGCCGGTCGAGGCGCCCGAGGGCACCAGCGCCAGACCGCGTGCACCGCCATCCAGTCTGACTTCGACCTCGACGGTGGGGTTGCCGCGGCTGTCCAGCGCCTCGTGGGCGGCGATATCGATGATGTGCATAGATGACTCCGATATGTCAGGTTTTTAGGGAAGCTACGTGAGCTTTATCCCCGCGCGATGCCGTGCAATACTGCACGGCATCGCGTTCGCAATGGGGTTACAGCCGATATCCTAAGAAGCGGGCGTGTTTTGGAAAATGCCGTTTTTCTATTCATTCGTCAGTTTTTCTGACATAAGGATCATGCCGTGCGCCAATTGCCGCCCCTATCCGCCGTTCGCGCATTCGAGGCCATCGCCCGCACGGGCTCGGTCACCCGGGCCGGGCAGGAGCTCTGCCGCAGCCACGGCGCGGTCAGCCGGCACTTGAAGCTGCTTCAGGAACACGCCGGCGTGCCGCTGTTCGACAAGGACGGCACCGGGCTGAAGCTCACCCCCGCGGGCGCGACGTTCTACGCGTCAGTTCGCGCATCTTTCGACCAGTTGGAGGGCGCCTACGAACGTCTTGGCCGCGAAGCCATGGGCCCCGGCTTGCATGTCGCATGCAGCGCCACTTTCGCGATGCGCTGGCTGGTGCCGCAATTGGCGGTGTTCTATCGCGGGCATCCCGATATCCGCATCCGGCTGTCGATGACGTCTGCCCGTGAAATGCGCAACGAGGGCGCGGACCTGCTGCTGGCCTGGGACCTGTCGGGCTATACGGACGCCGACCGGCGACGCGCGCTGATGCTGGCGCCCGTGCGCTTCGGCGCGGTCTGCACGCCCGCCTATGCACGCCGCGCGGCGTCGGACCGCGTGCGCATCGCCCACGAGTACACCTCCAGCGCGTGGGACCAATGGGAGGCCATCACGGGCGACGCCGTCGCGGCCGCCGGTCAGCTGGCGTTCCCGCATACGCATCTTTGTATCGAAGCGGCGTTGTCGGGGCTGGGCGTCGCGCTGGTGGAGAAGCGGCTGATCAGCCGCGAGCTGGAAGAAGGCGTGCTGGTTGCGCCATTCGGCTTCGTGCCGTTCGACGGCGGCTTGCGCGCGTTGCCCGCCGCCAGCCGGGGACGGTCGGAACAGGCGGACGCCTTCGTGGCGTGGCTGCGCGCGGCGCTGGCGGAACCGGCCGCCTAGCAGGGTGGAAAGCACCCCGGCGCGGTCTGCTCGCGCCGCCTGTTGGTATGCTGACGCATCGCCTTGCCGGATCCTTCATGCCCGAACCGTCCCGTTCCCCGACATCGTCAGCCCCGCATTCCGCGTTGGCGTCCGACGTGCGCCGCACGCAGTTGCGGCGCATGAAGATCGCCGCGCTGGCGTTGCTGGCGGCCATGATCAGCGGTTTCATCACCAGCCATGTGATGGGCGGGCAGGGCGCGTGGGCCTGGGTGCGGGCGTTTTGCGAGGCGGCGACCGTGGGCGCGCTGGCAGACTGGTTCGCGGTGGTGGCGTTGTTCCGCCGGCCGATGGGCTTGCCGATCCCGCACACCGCCATCATCCCCAGCAACAAGGATCGCATCGGCGACAACCTGGCCGTGTTCGTCCGTGATCATTTCCTGGACCCGGACACCTTGATGGAGAAGCTGCGGGTGTTCGACCCCGCCGCGCGCCTGTCGCGCTGGCTGATCCGGCCGCGCCAGGCGCATGCCTTGAGCGACGGCGCCCGCCGCGTGGCCCTGCAGACGCTGGACCTGCTGGACGACCAGGCCGTGCGAGGCGTCATCCAGGAATTCGTGGTGAAGAACCTGCGCCGCTGGGACGCGGCGGGCACCGTGGGCGAGGTCCTGGGCCTCTTGACCCGCGACGGGCGCCATCAGGAGCTGCTGGACGCGGCCATGGAGCGGCTGGGCGGCTACCTGGGCGAAGACGACGTGAAGGAACGCGCATCGACCCTGCTGGTGAAGTTCGCCCGCAAGGAGTGGCCGCGCATCATCGCCGCGGTCGACGTGATCAAGTCGGTGGACGGCATTGCCGACAACCTGGCCGACCGGCTGGCCCTGGCGCTGGTGCAGGAAGTGCGCGACGTCCTGTCCGAACCCGACCACCCCGTCCGGCGCGACTACGAGGCCTGGGTGCTGAACTACATTGAGCGGCTGAAATCCGATCCGGCCCTGTCGGCGCAGGTCGAAGACCTGAAGCAGCGGGCCATCGATCATCCCAAGGTGCAGGAGTACGTGCAGGGCCTGTGGGACGACATCCATGCCGCGCTGCGGCGCGACCTGTCGGACGAGGATTCGGCCCTGGCCCGGCACCTGGAAAGCGCCTTGCTCGCGCTGGGCCGCAAGCTGGGCGAAGACCCGGGCCTGCGCGACGCCATCAACAACCACGTCCTGGGCAGCGCCCGCCGCCTGACCGGCCGCCTGCGCATCGGCGTGACGGAGCATATTTCGCGCACCGTGAAAAATTGGGACGAACGCCACCTGGTCGACGAGCTGGAACTGAGCGTGGGGCGCGACCTGCAATACATCCGCTTCAACGGCACGCTGGTGGGCGGGCTGATCGGCGTGGCGCTGCATGCGCTGGTGCTGCTGGTCAATCGTTAACAGGCCTGATCGCTTGTATCAGGAATGAAGATTGCTGGCAGACCGGGCGGCGCCGGTGCTATTGTCATTGGCGCCCCTGGCTTGGGCGGCGTCGTCCGCGCCGGGCCGGGCACCCGCACTTCGCGTGCATGATTCCAGGAGGCACTTCATGAAGAAAATCTCGATGCTTGTCGCGGCGCTGGCAATGGCGGGCGCCTCGAGCGCCGCGCTGGCCGAAGACGTCTCGATGTCGTTCCTGACGGCCGACGGCATAGGCAAGAGCGCCGGCACGATTTCGCTGAAGGACACCAAAGGCGGCTTGCAGATCACGCCGCATCTGAAGGGCCTGCCTCCGGGCGAACATGGTTTCCACGTGCATGAGAAGGGTTCGTGCATGCCGGGCATGGTGAACGGCCAGATGGCCCCGGGCGGAGCGGCCGGCGGCCACTTGGACCCCAAGGGCACCAAGGCCCACAAGGGCCCGATGGCGACCGACGGCCACCAGGGCGACTTGCCCTTCATCGTGGTGGGCGCCGACGGCACCGCCAAGAAGGCGGTCGTGGCGCCCCACCTGAAGCTGGCCGACGTGAAAACGCATGCGGTCATGGTGCACGTGGGCGGCGACAACTATAGCGACACGCCCGCGCCGTTGGGCGGCGGAGGCGGCCGCCTGGTTTGCGGCGTCGTGAAGTAGGCGTGGACCGCGCGGCGGCGGCCGCCGCAGCGGCCGTTCAGGCCGTGCCGTTACGGCCGTGCAGCCGGTAGCCTTCGCGGCCGGCAAGCCGGTCGTAGTAGGCGGCGACCGCCGGCAGGGCGGGCTTGTCGAAAGGCGTGGCGAACCACCGGTTCACCGATAGCCCCACGGGAATGTCCGCCAGCGCGCGGCCAGGTAGCGGATGATGCTGTTGGACTCCCACAGCACGAAATCGCCGTCCTGGATGACGGGCACCATGCCGTTGGGGTTCAACGCCAGGAATCGCGGGTCGCTGGTGGGCTGAAAGCCCGCGCCCCAATCGTCACGGGTGAAAGGCAGGTTCAGTTCAACACACGCCCATAGCACTTTGCGCACGTTGATGGATGACGCTTTACCCAGTATTTTCAGCATCTTGCATGCTTGGCCGGTGTGGAAGAATTCAGGCAGTCTAGCGACCGCCCGGACCGGCCGCCAGATACAGATCCAGGCGGCGCCGTGCGTAACAGCGCGGATGGCAAGGGCGGGTGCCGGGATGAATTCAGGCGCCTGCCGCCTCGGGCTGGTGGCGAAGCCGGCGCACCGGGGACGCGAACAGCACCAGGAACTGCACCAGGAATCCCGCCGTCGATACCCACAGGCAGGCGTCCAGGCCAATGCGGGCGGCCAACGTCGCGCCGATCAGCGCACCGACGGGACGGGCGCCGAACGTGGCCGTCAGGATCACGGCCGACACGCGGCCCAGCAGCGCATTGGGCGTTACCGCCTGACGCAAGGTGGTGGTGGTGATGGTCCAGAGGATGGGGCCGGCGCCGAACAGGAAAAACCCCACCCCCGCCCAGACGCCCGACGGCAAGGCCAGCGTCGACAGCAGGATGGCGCTTGCCGCCAACGCCGACAGCGGCCCCGAGGCGATCATCGCGCCGAACGACAGCCGGCGCGCCAGCCACGGCGCGGCCAGGGCGCCTGCCAGCATGCCGCCGCCATACACGCCCAGCGTGATGCCCACGCCGGCGGCCGACAGGCCCAGGCGTTCGATGGCGTAGACGACGTAGACGGCCTGCAGCACGAACCACGCGGTGTTGAAGAACACGGCGGTCGCCAGCACCGGCCGCAACAGCGGATGCGTGCCGACAAAAGCCGCGCCTTCGCGCAGTTCGGCCCACAAGCGCCGCCGGGCAACGGGCTTGGGCGCGTCGGCGGGCAGGCCGGCCAGCAGGGCCGCGGCCAGCAGCGACAGCGTGGTGGCGATCACATAGGCGACTGGCGCGCCCATCCAGCCCACCAGCGCACCGCCCGCCGCGGGACCCGCGGAAAACGCGCTGCTGCGCGCCAACTCCAGCCAGCGGTTGGCGCTGGCCAGATCGCTGGCGGGCACGAGCCGGGGCACCAGCGCCGGCGCCGCCACGTTGTAGGCCACCGTGCCGACCGCGCCCAGGAAACCCAGCGCCGCCAGCCAGCCCAGGCCCAGTCCGCCCATCCCCAGCAGCGCCAACAGGCCCAGCAGGCTGGCCGCCCGCACGCATTCGGCGGCCGTCATCAGGGCCCGGCGCGACATCCGGTCCGCCAGCACGCCGGCCGGCAGGGACAACAACAGGAACGGCAGGGTCTGCGCGGTTTGCAGATAGCCCGTCTGCGCGGCTGTGGCGCCCAGCGCCAGCACGGCGACCAGCGGCGCCGCCGCCAGGGCCATCTGTTCGGAAAACTGGGCGGCCAGGTTCGAGGCGGCCAGACGGCGGAAGGCGGAGGGCAGGGCAGGCATGGGTGACGCCCGCTGCGGGCGCTGTAAACGGCAAGGGCACGATCATGATCGTGCCCTTGGCGGCCTGCACTCCGGTCCTTGCGGCCGGTTTGGCGTCTGCACGGATGCGCGCAGCGCGTGAAACGGTCAGGGGATGGGCGGATAGTCGCCGTAGCCGTCCGGCCAGGGCGTCAGCACTTCGTATCCCGTTTCGGTCACGACGACCATGTGCTCCCATTGCGCCGACAGCGAGCGGTCTTTGGTGACCACGGTCCAGCCGTCCGGCATCTGCTTGGTCGCGGGCTTGCCGGCGTTGATCATGGGTTCGATCGTGAACATCATGCCGGGCTGCAGGACCAGGCCTTCGCCGGGGCGTCCGTAGTGCAGCACTTGCGGCTCGTCGTGATAGATCTGGCCGATGCCGTGGCCACAGTATTCGCGCACGATGCTGAAATGCTCGCGGTGCGCGACCGTCTGGATGGCATGGCCGATATCGCCCAGCGTGGCGCCGGGCTTGACCGCCATGATGCCGGCGCGCGTGGCTTCGTAGGTGGTGTTGACCAGGCGGCGAGCCAGCGGGCTGGGCTGCCCCACGTAGTACATGCGGCTGGTGTCGCCGAACCAGCCATCCTTGATGACGGCGACGTCGATGTTCAGGATGTCGCCGTTCTTCAGGACCTTGGCCGACGGGATGCCGTGGCAGATGACATGGTTGACCGACGCGCAGATCGTCTTCGGAAAGCCGTGATAGCCGACGTTGGCCGGAATCGCCTTCAGCACGTTCACGATGTATTCGTTGCAGATGCGGTCCAGCTCATCGGTGGTGACGCCGGGGCGCACGTGTTCGCCGATCATGTGCAGCACTTCCGCCGCCATGGCGCCGGCCTTGCGGGCCATGTCGATGTCGGCGGCGGACTTGATGGAAACCTTCTTCGCCATTTACGCGGCCTCCTGCTGGGCAGCGTCCGGTAAGCGCCGCGACAGCGACGCGATGGCGAAGCCTTCGCCCTGTTCGATGCGGATCAGCAATTGGCAGATGTCCGCGTGGCGCAGTTCGGGATAGAGCTCGGACAGCATGCCGATGCGCATCCAGTGTTCGGCCTGGGAATTGATCGAGCGGCTGAGGGCGCCGCTGGCGACGCGCAGATTCTCATGCATCTGCTCGGAGATTTTGACGAGACCCATGTGGGAATGATCCGTATATGGTTTGTATATGGATCGTATCTTACTGCGTGGCGGGAGGCGGTGCAAATCGGCCGTTCAATCGGGCGCTTCGACGCCCGCCTCAGCGCGTCCTGGCGCGCGGCTTCTTGGCCGTTTCCGTCTTGGTCGTGCCGGTCTTGGCGCCAGCCTTGGTTGTCGCAGTCTTGGCCGCGCCCGGGCGGACCGCGTCTTTCGCCGCAGGCGCCGTCGCCACGTGGACCTGCTCCATCCACATCAGCGCGTCCGTATACGACAGGAACTGCTGCAGATAGCCCGGCGACAGTTCGCGCATCAAGGACAGCGCGCGGTGCACCAGCTGATTGGAATTCAGCGGGCCGGCGTTCTTGTGGACCTGTTCCTGCGATTGGCGTACCTGGCGGTCGGCGCTGACCCGCGACCAGACGCCGCGGAAATAATCCAGCATCTGCACGTCGGGATAGGTGGCCCGCAGGCCCAGCGTGTCGCGCGTCCAGCCGCTGACGCCGCCGGGCGGATCCGGGTCGGCCAGGTAGTCGATCAGGCCGGCCAGGGCGCCGGCGCTGCGGGCGGCGTCCGAGGCGTCGGCATCGGCGGCCGCGGAATCGGCCGCCAGCCGGCTTTCATAAGCTTGCAGCAGATCGACCAGTCTTGCGTCCAGCAACTGGCGCGCCGGGCCGTCCAGCGCAGCGGTGCGCCGGGCCATCGCGTCCAGGAAACGGAAGCGCACCGGGTCGGCGCGGTCGGCCCCGCTGTCGCGCCAGGCGTCCAGCGTCGCCTGCGCGTCGCGCGCGCCGCCAAAGCTGCCGTCACTGCCCACGCGGCTTTTCCGGGTCGTTGGACGGCTTGGGAATCGGCGTGATCTCCACGCGGCGGTTCTTGGCGCGTCCCGCTTCGTCGACGTTCGACGCCACCGGCTGCTCGGAACCGAAGGCGGCGGCGAAGACGGTGGAGGACGGCACGCCTTCGTCGATCAGCGCCCGCGTGACCGTCAGCGCGCGTTGCGCCGACAGGTCCCAGTTGTCCGCAAAGCGGCGGTTGCCTTCACGCACCTGCTGGTCGTCGGTATAGCCGCTGACCATCAGGATTTCGTCATGGGTCTTCAGATAGGCGGACAGGGGTTCGATCAGGGTCTTCAGGATCTCGCGGCCTTCGGGCTGCAACTGGTCGGAGTTCAACGCGAACAGCACGCTGCCGCTGATGCCGATGCGGCCGTTGATCAGCGTGACGCGGCCGGCCGCCAGCGGGCCCGCCAGCGCCTGTTCCAGCGTTTCGCGCCGCTGCGTTTCTTCCTGCCGCTGCTTGACCTCTTCTTCCAACTGCGTCGACAGTTGCAGCTGCACGCCGATCACGCTGACCAGGATCAGCACGAAGGCGCCCAGCAGCACCGACATCAGGTCGCCGAAGACGGCCCAGGCCGGTGCGGTCGCCTCTACGCCGCCGTCGATGTCCTCGCTCATGCGGCTTCGGCTCCGGCGGTGGCGCGCTGGATGGCCAGCTGCTGCAGGTTTTCGATGATCTGCTTTTGCGACATCAGGCTCAGGTCGACCACTTCACGGGCCTGCGCCACGTAATAGGACAACTGCTCGTCGCCGCGCGCGATGGACTTGTCCAGCGCTGCTTCGATGCGTTGCAGATGGGCCACCAGCTTGTCGTTGGACTCGCCGAACAGTTGCACGGCGGTGCCGAACGATTCGCCCAGGCTGGCCACTTCCACGGCGCTGCTGGTGACTTGCGCTGCCACGTCCGCGAGCTTGCCGGTTTCGGCTTCGACGCGGTCGGTGAACTGCGTGCCGACGCGTTCCAGCAGCTCGGCCGACGAGGCGACCAGCGCGTCCACGGCCGTGCGTTGCTCGGCAGCCGTGTGGTTCACGGCGGTAAGCAAGGTGTCCAGCGTGTCGAGCAGTCGGTTGCGCTCTTCCAGCATGTCGTTGTCGCGCACCATGCTGTCGGACAGCTTCTGGCGCAGTTCGCCGATGACGTCGGCGGCCGCTTTGGGGGCTTCCGAGGCGGCTTGCACCAGGCGGCCGATTTCGGCGATGGTGTCGCTGGCGTGCGCCTGCGTCTGCGACGTGATGTCGTGGGCCGTCTGGGCCAGCGTGTCGCAGATCTGCTGCTGCTGGCTGGCGGTGGCGGCACCGGCCTGTTCCCATTCCTGGCGCAGTGCGTCGGCCATGGCGGCCAGCTTGCCGGTCCAGGAGGCCAGGCGCGCTTCGTCGTTGGACGCCAGCGCCGCTTGCAGGCCGGCGTGCGATTGGTCCAAGGTGCGCAGCAGCGATGCCGAGTGTTGCTCGAACGCGGCCGCGGCGGTTTCCAGGGCCTGGCGGTTGCCGGCCGCCAATTGCTCGCCCACCTGTTCCTGGCGCGTCTGCGCATCGGACCAGGCCTGCGTGACATGGCTTGCCATCTTTTCCAGGCGTACGGACACGTCCTGCAGCAGGCTGGCCTGCGCCTCGGTCTGCGCGGTGATGTCGCGGGTGGCCTGGGTCAGCGTGTTGCTCAGGGCCTGTTGGCGGTCGGCGGCTCGCACGCCGGCCAGTTCCCATTCCTGGCCCAGCGCATCGGCCATCGCGGACAGCTTGCCGGTCCAGGCGGACAGGCGTGCTTCATCCTTTGCGGCCAGGGCGGCTTGCAGGTCCGCATGCGACTGGTCCAACGTGCGCAAGAGCGCAGTCGAATGCTGCTCGAAGGCGGCGGCGGCGGTGGCCAGGGCCTGCTGGTTGTCCGCGGCCAGTTTTTCGCCGACCTGTTCCTGGCGCGTCTGCGCGTCGGTCCAGGCTTGGGCGACTTCGCGCGCGGCCGTCTCAAGGCGGGTCGACACCGTCTCCAGCAGGCGGGCTTGCGCCTCGTTCCGGGTGGCGACGTCTTGCGCGGTCAATGCCAGCGTGTCGCTGATTTCCTGCTGGCGGGTGACGGTGTGGTCGCCAGCCGCCTTCCATTCCTGTCCCAGCGCCGCGGCCATCGCGGCAAGCGTGCCGGTCCAGGCGGACAGGCGTTCTTCGTCCTTCGCCGCCAGTGCGGCTTGCAGGTCCGAATGCGACTGGTCCAACGCGCGCAAGAGCGACGCCGAATGCTGCTCGAACGCGGCGGCGGCGGTGGTCAGGGCCAGTTGGTTGTCCGTGGCCAGTTTTTCGCCGACCTGTTCCTGGCGGGACAGCGCGGTGTTCCATTGGTCGGACACGCGGGTGGCCGCCGTTTCCAGGCGAGCGGACACGCTTTCAAGCAGCAGGGCCTGGGCCTCGGTCTGGGACGTGACGTCGCGCGCGGTGCGGGCAAGCGAATCCGTCCAGGCGGTCAGGCGTTCGTGGTCGCGGGCAGCCAAGGCCGCCTGCAGGTCCGCGTGCGACTGGTCCAGCGTGCGCAACAGCGACGCCGAATGCTGCTCGAACGCGGCGGCGGCGGTGGTCAGGGCCTGTTGGTTGTCCGCGGCCAGTTTTTCGCCGACCTGTTCCTGGCGGGACAGCGCGGCGTCCCAGCGTTCGGACACGTTGTTCGCCGCCGCTTCCATGCGCGCCGACACGCTTTCCAGCAGGCTGGCTTGCGTGGCAGCCTGGGCATTGATGTCGCGCACGGTCTGGGCCAGCGTGTCGCTGATGGCCTGCTGGCGGTCGGCGGCTTGAGCGCCGGACTGCTGCCATTCCTGGCGCAGGGTGGCGCCCATGGCTCCCAGCGTTTCGGTCCAGGCGGCCAGGCGTTGCTGGTCGCGCGAGGCCAGCTCGGATTGCAGCAGGGAATGCGATTGGTTCAACGTGCGCAGCAACGACGCGGAATGCTGTTCGAAACTGGCGGCCGCCGCGGTCAGTGCCTGCAGGTTGTCGCCCGCCAGCTTTTCGCTGACGCGTTCTTGCCGCGACAGCGCGGACGTCCAGGCGTCGGACATGTCGCCCGAGGACGCTTCCAGCCGCGCGGAGACGCCGTCCAGCAGGGCGGACGAGCGCTGTTCGAAGGTCTCGGCAAAGCGGTCCAGCGACGCGCGCAGGTCCTGGGCCAGCGTTTCGCTTGCGCGTTGCTGACCGGCCAGGGCCTGGTTCCAGATGTCGGCCACATTGGCGGTGGACGCCTGGAAGCCCGAGGTAAGGCTGGCCAGCTGCTGCTGCACGGCCTGCGTCACGGTGTCTTGCAGACTGGCCGTTTCGCGCGACAGGCTCTCCATCGTGGCCTGCACGACGGGCTGCAGGGCTACGCCGGCGGAACGCGCACTTTCCGCCACGCCTTCCTTCATGGACTGTTCCATCACGGACGCCAGGCGCGCATAGGCGGCCTCGGCCTTGCCCTGGAACACGTCCTGGCTGGCAAGCTGCCGGTCATTGATGGATTGGGTCTGCTTTTCCATGTTTTGCATCATGGCTTGCAGGCGGTCGACCAGCGTCGGCATGGCGTCGGCTTGGCGCTGCATCACTTCGGCTTGCCGTTGCAGCAGCTTGAAGGACTCTTCCCGCTGATAGCTTTGCGAGTAGACCCGCAGGGTCGTCGCGATCTTCGTATCCAGCAGTTGCGCGGCCAGCACGCGTTCGCGGCGGCACAGCGCGGCCAGCAGGCCCAGCATGGCGGACGTGGCCACGCCGGCGATGGACGTGCCGAACGCGAAGCCCAAGCCCTTGACCGGCGCGGCCAGCGACGCGCGGATGGCGCCCAGGTCGGTGGCGCTTTCCAGCGCCATGCCGGTGCCGCGCAGCATCACGACCATGCCCAGGAACGTGCCCAGCATGCCCAGCAACACCAGCAGGCCCACCAGATAAGGCGTGAGCGCCGGGCCGGGCAGTCCGACCCGCTCGCCTTCCACCCGCAGCCGCGCCGCATTGCGCAGGCTGGGATGCAACTGGTCCAGCCAGGATCCCAGGCTGGCCGGCGCTTCGGTCAGGCCGGTGGCCGACCGCGCGAGACTGGTGGTGGCTTGCTGGTAGCGCAGCAGCTCCACCGTGCCCGCCAGATAGCAGACGCCGATCAGCAGCGTTACGGCCAGCGCCAGCGGGTTGGTGCCCGCATAGCCTGCGCCGATCCAGCCCACGACGGCCAGACCGGCCAGGAAAACCACGAAATTGATCAGATACTTGGACATAGTGTCCCGGTTAGCTGGCGCGAAGGGCGGCAAGCAGCCCTTCGACCGGTTGTAAACGAACATCCAATTCGGCAAGCAGGACGCTCCGCATATCCTTGCGGAACACGTCCAGCCAGGCGCCGGGTGTTATCGGTGCGGCTGCCGCTTCGGGCGCTTTGGGCACTTCGGGCGATTGCGCGCCTTCGGCCGCGGCATCCGCGCCGTCTTCAACTTCCGGGTCGGCGCTGGCCAGGGCCAATGCCGCCGCTTCGGCCAGGCGCAGGCGCTCGAAATGCCCGGCAAGCAGCTTCGGGATGACGCCCAACAAGGCGCGTTCCTTCGGCAGCAGCGCGCGGTCCATGATGGCATCCACCACCGCCAGACGCGTCATCTCGCCGTTCTTGGCCGCGACCATGCCGCGCAGGCGACTGCGCAGATTGCCCACGCTGGTCTCCATCGTGTGCTGCAACGACTGATACCGCTGCCGGAAATTCGAGTAATCCGCTTCGGCTTGCGCGATAGCCGCCGGCTTGTTGGCCGAGGCTTGCCCGGGCTGAAGCCGCTTGGCGGCAGTCGCCGCCGTGTCGCTGGCAATGGCATCGGCCAGCGTAGTCCGGACGCGCACGCACTCGCGTTCCTCGGCGCTGCTGAACGTCCGCGCGCCGGGAGCGATCACCGGCGGTCGGGTGTTCAGGGCCGCGGATAGCGCGATCGCGTCCGTCCAGCCGAGCCACTGGCTCAGATGGTCTGAAAGCGATTGCCTGGATTCCGGAACGTCGGCATCCGTCAGGCGAGTCAGCAAGCGGATGAGCGTCGGGCCGCTTAAACCTGTGCGCTGTGGGGCTTGCAACATACCACCAGAGTCAAAAAGGGGGGAGTTTACACGCTGGCGAGAGGGGAAAGGGCGCGCGGACGGGGGCGCTGGGATAGAAATGGGGTCGCATCACTGCCCAGGTGCAACAGTGTGACGACCCGGCGTGGGGCCGGGGGGCGGCCTGCGCGGGTGGTAGATTAGTTTCCAGGCACGGGCCAGCAGGAGCGACAGCATGGCGGCACCTCGATGGATATTCTGATCTTGAATGCGTCGCGCGCATTGGCCGCCGGGGATCCGCTGGGCGCGCTGAACCGCGTTGCGCTGCGCGACGACGCGCCGGCGCTGGCCTTGCGCGGGATCGCGATGGCGCAACTGGGCGACTTCGTGCGGGCGAAAGCGCTGCTGCGGCGTGCCGGGAAAGCTTTCGGCGCCGAGGATGCCGCCGCCCGCGCCCGTTGCGTGGTGGCCGAGGCCGAGGTGGCGCTGGCTTCGCGCGACCTGGCCTGGCCGGAAAAGTCGCTGGCCGGCGCCCGCGCCACGCTGCAGGCGCATGGCGACGCGGTCAACGCCGCGCATGCGGCGCAGCTTCAGGCGCGCCGGCAATTGCTGACCGGCCGGCTGGAGGAAGCCGGCCACACCCTGGCCGGCGTGGATGCGAGCGGTCTGCCGGCCGCATCGCGCGCGATCCATGAATTGATCCGGGGCGGCATCGCGCTGCGCCGTGTCCAGGCGTCCGCCGCCAGCGCGGCGTTGACGTGCGCCGCGGATGCCGCGCGGCAAGCCGGCATTCCGGCCTTGCTGGCGGAAGTGGACAACGCCTTCAAGGCATTGAACGCCCCGGCCGGTCGCCGCGTCGGGCAGGGCGTGGCGTGTGATCTGACGCTGGGCGAGGTGGAAGCGCTGCTGGCGTCAAACGCGTTGATCATCGATGCGTGCCGCAACGTCTTGCGGCGAGAGGGCCAAGTGGTGTCGCTGGCCAGCCGCCCCGTCTTGTTCACGCTGGCGCGGATGCTGGCCGAAGCGTGGCCGCAGGACGTTTCGCGGGAACTGCTGATCGCCCACGCTTTTCGGACCGGCTTCCAGGACGAATCCCACCGGGTGCGCCTGCGCGTGGAGATCGGGCGCCTGCGTGCGGCAATGCGGCCGCTGGCCGGCGTCCAGGCGACGAAACTTGGCTTCGTCCTGAAGCCCGGGGGCGAACCGGAGGTGGTCGTGCTGGCCCGCCCGGTGGACGTGGACGACCGCGATCAGGCGGCGGTGCTGGCCTGCCTGGCCGACGGCCAGGCGTGGTCGAGTTCCGCCTTGGCGCTGGCGCTGGGCGCCAGCCAACGCACCGTGCAACGGGCGCTGGACGCATTGGCGGCCGCCGCGCAGGCACAGCCATTGGGGCACGGGCGGGCGCGTCGCTGGATGACGCCGCCGGTGCCGGGTTTCACGACAAGCTTGTTACTCCCGCTTGTTGCTGCCCCGTAAGTAGCATGACTTCTCCTACTGAACAGGATGTGATCATGAAACGGACTCAAGCCCAAATCCTCCGTGAATACGGCCCTTTCCCCGGCGTCGAACAAGTGCATGGCGTCACCTACGATGGCGATCAGGTCTGGTTCGCCGTAGGGGAAAAACTGGTCTCGCTGGACCCCGCCACCGGCGTCGCGGCGCGCGCGCTGGACGTCGCGGCCAGTGCCGGCACGGCCTTCGACGGCAAGCATTTCTATCAGATCGCCGACGGGCGCATTCAAAAGGTGGATCCCAAGAACGGCCGCGTGCTGGCGACGATCCCCGCGCCCGGCGGCGGCGGCGACTCCGGCATGGCCTGGGCCGAGGGCTCGTTGTGGGTCGGCCAATACCAGCAGCGCAAGATCCATCAAGTGGATCCGGAGACCGGCCGCGTGTTGCGCACCATCGATTCCGACCGCTATGTCACCGGCGTCACGTGGGTGGACGGCCAACTTTGGCATGGCACCTGGGAGAACGACGCCAGCGAACTGCGGCGCCTGGAACCCGCGACCGGCGACGTGCTGGAAAGCGTCGACATGCCCGCTGGCATGGGGGTGTCGGGCCTGGAGTCGGATGGCGCGGACCGCTTCTTCTGCGGCGGCGGCAATAGCGGCAAGGTCAGGGCGGTGCGGCGACCCGGGTAGAATCGGGAACAGGGTCAACTGGCCCAGGGGCCTGGCCCTCGACCTCACATTTGGAAACGCATGAAGCTTGCTCCGTTTGGAATTTTGGGAATGGCCGTCATCGGCGTTGCGGCGCATGCCGAGCCGCTGGCCATCCCGACACCGGAGCAGGCGCATGCCGCCGTGGTCACGTTGCTGGGCGACGACCTGCCCGGCATGAAGCAGTCGCAGCTGGCCATCGGCACCTGTCTGCCCGCGCCCAAGCCGTCGCACAAGGGGCGGGTGTCCTGCACCACGATGCTGCTGATGCCGGCGGGCAGGTCGGAGGCCCCGATGGACTTCTACCAGGACGGCGGCAAGTGGGTCGCCTCGCCGCCCACCAACCTGGAATTGCCGTTCCCCGATCCCAAGCTGGCGAACCAGCACTGGGTGGAAGGCAAGGACAAGCCGTAACCGCCATGCGGATACTGGCGCCGGCGCCGCCGCTGTCGCGGCCTGACCGAGCCTACGATGCGCTTGGCCGAGCGCTATGCCGGCCTGGGCTATGTCTGCGCCGCGCCGCATCGAAGCCAGCGTGCTGTTGCTGCATGGATGGGAAGACCCCGCCGCGCCGATGAGCGGTCTTGGGCGGCGATGCGCGTGCAACTGGACGAGGCGTTCAGGCCGTAGCGGGGCGCAGCAGCACGTCCTCGTAGAACGCGCCGATGGGCAGGCGCAGGTCGCGCACCTGGATTTCCAATACCCAGATGCCGTCGCCGGGAATGAAATCGGCATTCGCCAGCTGGTGCTTCCCGTATAGCGCATGCGGAAAGTCCGACACCCGGTGCCCCGCGATATCGCGCACCAGCGCGCAGCCGTATTCGTGGGCGTAGTCATCTGCCACGTCATACAGCGCTTGGCCCGTCAGCCCGTCCAGCCAGGCCAGGCGCGTGCGCTTGAACACGTCGCGGGCCGCCTGGGCGCAGCGTTGCCGGTCGGCATCGGCCCCGGTCACGAAGGTGTCGCCGTAATCGCCTTCGTAGCCGTCCCAGACCGGACCGATGTCGACGACGAAGATGTCGTCTTCGCCCAGTGTGCGGCGGCGGTCGGTGGGGTGCACGGCGGGGGATTGCGAGTCGGCGCCGAACCTCACATAGGTGGGATGCCAGTTGTGCGATGCGCCCATGCGGCGCAAATGCTGGTCGGCCAGGGCGATGGCGTCGCCGGTCGTGATGCCGGGCGTCATCAGCGCGGCGATTTCATGCACGGCATCCATCGAACGCTGGCGCGCCGCCAGGATGCCGTCCAGCGTGAAGCGTTCGCCGACGCGTTCCCAGGGGTGCGCCGGGTGGCGCGGTGCCAGGTCCGCACCAGGGCCGGCGGCAGGCAGGAACGCCTCTGACAGGAACCGGCCTTCCGGCAGTCCCGCCGCGCGCAAGCACGCCTGCGCCGCGCGGACCATGGCGCTATTGCCGCAGGCGTAGACCAGGGTGCGCGCCCAGTCGTGGCCGGCATCTAGCGCCACGTCTTGCACATGGCGGCCGGTGGCCCCATTCGCCGATGGCGCCTGCGAAGATCCCTCCGAAGGCCCGGCGGAGGATCCCCCGGACAGCACCGGATGCCATCGGAAGACGCCGTCCTTGCCCTGCAATGCGTTCAGCAGGCCGCTGGCGTAGCAATCCTCGCGCTGCCGGCCGCCCCAGTAGAGCGTCACGCTTTGCAGGCTGCGGCTATCGAGGGCGGCCATCAGAATGGGGAACACGCCCGCAAAGCCCGTGCCGGTTGCCAGCAGTACCAGATGGTCGATGCCGCCGGGAGGCGTGGCGGGCCAGACGCAAGCGCCATGCGGGCCGTCCAGCGACAGCGCGTCTCCGGGCATCAACGCCGGCAAAACCTGGTTGGTGAACCTGCCTGCGGGCGTGCGGCGAATGTGGAACGCCAGCCGTTGCGGGCCGGCGGCGCCGGGCGCGTTCGCAATCGAAAAGCTGCGGTGGCTGCCGTCGTCAAGCCGCCAGCGCACATGCTGCCCGGGCTGGTAGTCAAAGGGTTCGGCGCCTTCGATGTCGACGATCAGTTCGGTCACGTCCGCCGTCAACGGCCGGCGCGACACCACGCTGGCGCGCCGTTGCCGGGGCGCGCCGGCGGGGGCGGCCCAGTGCGGGAAGCGCAGCGTCAGGTCGCTGGCCGCACGGCATTGGCACATCAGCAATTCGTCGGCGGCCGGCACATAGGAACGCTCGGTCGGCGGCGCGATGGGCTCGTAGCGCCCCGCCAGCACCTGCGCCCGGCAAGAGCCGCACTCGCCACGTTGACAGGAAAAGGGCACCGGCGTGCCGACGGCCAGCGCGGCATCCAGGATGGACGCCTGGCCGTCCGAAGCGAATTGGCCGAAAGACAGGGAGATCGTGTAGCGCAGGGTCATGGCAGGTTTCGGGGAATGGCAAAGGGAGATCCAGGCCAGAATTTATCGCTAAAATGGCTTATTCAATAGGGCCATATTCATAAAAATGAACAAGCCACTTTCTGCGCGGAAAAAATCGGAATCCAGCCTGGATCTACCGCAGGATTCGCCCCGCGACGGTGAATCCAAGCAGTCCTGGGTCTATCGGCAGATTCAGGAGCGGATCCTGAAAGGCGCGCTGGCTTCCGGCGCGCGGCTGCCTTCCACGCGCAGCCTGTCGCAACGTTGGCGCGTGTCGCGCTCGACGGTCGAGGCGGCCTACGACCAGTTGCGCGGCGAAGGCTATACGACGGGCACCGTCGGATCGGGGACTTACGTGTCGGCCGTCATCCCGGACAACTTCTTTCGCCGAGGACTGCCGGGCGACCCGATTTCCCATTCGGTGCCCGCACGGCCCGCGCGCCAGGACCCGCCGCAGGCCGCGCCCACGCCCGAGCCGCTCTTCGCCGCCAGAACGGCCGACGCGTCGCTGTTTCCGATGGCGACGTGGCGCAAGGGCCTGACCGCCAGCGCGCAGCGCGTGACGCCGGATCAACTGGCCAACGAGGAATCCCAAGGCTGGCTGCCGCTGCGCGAGCAGATCGCGCGCTATCTGGGCGCGGCCCGTGGCATTTCGTGCGATGCGGATCAGGTCGTCATCCTGACCGGCATCCGCGACGGGCTGGACCTGAGCGCGCGCATCCTGCTGTCCCGGCAGGACAAGGTGCTGGTGGAAGACCCGGGCTACCTGACCGCCATGCCGCTGTTCAGTCAGTTCACCTCGCGGGTCGTGCCCATCGCCATCGATGAGCATGGTTTTTCGGTGGCCCGCGCGCGCCGCCAGCGCGGCGTGAAGCTTGTGCACGTGACGCCCGCGCATCAGTCGCCCACCGGCGTCACGATGCCGGTGTCGCGCCGCCTGGAACTGCTGGCGTGGGCCGAGCAGGCGGATTGCTGGATCATCGAAGACGATTACGACAGCGAATTCAACTACGACAGCGCGCCGCTGGCGGCGCTGAAAAGCCTGGACACGGCGGACCGCGTCATCCATTGCGGCAGCTTCAACAAGACGATGTTCAACGCGCTGCGGATTGGCTATGCGGTGGTGCCCAGGCGATGGGTCGCCGCATTTTCACGGGCGCGCCACACGACCGGACGCTCAAACAGCATGATCGAGCAGATGACGCTGGCGGGGTTTCTTGAGGACGGCAGCTTTGCGCGCCACGTCCGCAAGGCGCGGGCCGTGTATGCCCAACGGCGCGATCGGGTGATGCGGCTGCTGGCGCAGGCGGCGGGCGGCGAACCCTTGCGGACCAGCGGCGAACACGCCGGTTTCCATCTGCTGTGGTGGCTGCCTGCCGGGTGCGATGCGGCCGCGCTGCTGGATCGGGCGCGGGCAAGAGGCCTGGCGTTGCAGCCCGTCGCCGACTATTGCCGGCGCGTCGGCTTGCCGGCGGGGCTGGTGATCGGCTACAGCGGGCTGGACGAGCCGGCGCTTGCCCGGCAAGGCGCATTGCTGCGCGACCTGATGGCGCATGCGGCGGATTATTAGACCAACGGCCTACGCCGCCGGTCTAGGGTAATTCCTGACAACAAGCTGATTGTCAGCAGTTAGTCAGAAAGGTCTAATCAGCACAAAGTTGCAAAGCGGTCGCAGTCCCGGCACCGGGAAGCTCGCAGCAGGCGTTTCTCTCGTGTCCATGCAGGTGCAGTCACTACAAGCTGTTCCGTGTAGTCCACCAAGGAGACAACAAGCCATGCAACAACCCACGAAACCCCGCCGCAAGTTCATATCCGGCGCTGCCGTCGCGGGCGCCGCCGCACTGGGATTCCCCGCCGTCGCCCGGGCGCAGAACGCGCCCATTTCCCTTCGGTTCCAAAGCACCTGGCCCGCCAACGACATCTTCCACGAATTCGCCCGCGACTATGCGCAGAAGGTCAACGACATGGCCGGCGGCCAATTGAAGATCGAAGTGCTGCCCGCCGGGGCGGTCGTGAAGGCGTTCGATCTGCTGGACGCGGTGTCGGCGGGCACGCTGGACGGCGGCCACGGGGTGGTGGCCTATTGGTACGGGAAGAACACGGCCGTGGCGCTGTGGGGGTCGGGGCCGTCCTTCGGCATGGACGCCAACATGCTGCTGGCCTGGCACGAATACGGCGGCGGCAAGGAACTGCTGACCGAAATCCAGAAGGCGATGGGCGTGAACGTCGTGTCGCTGATGTACGGGCCGATGCCGACTCAGCCCTTTGGCTGGTTCAAGCGGCCGGTGACCAAGGTCGAGGACGTGAAAGGCGTGAAGTTCCGCACCGTGGGGCTGGCCATCGACATGTACACGGCAATGGGGGCGGCGGTGAACGCCTTGCCGGGCGGCGAGATCGTGCCGGCGCTGGACCGCGGGCTGCTGGACGGGGCCGAGTTCAACAACGCGTCGTCCGATCTGGCGCTGGGCTTCCAGGACGTGTCCAAGATCTGCATGCTGCAAAGCTTCCACCAGAGCGCCGAGCAGTTCGAAGTGCTGTTCAACAAGGGCAAGTACGACGCGTTGCCGCCGCACTTGAAGCACGTGCTGAGTTACGCGGCCCAGGCGTGCAGCGCGGACATGTCCTGGAAAGCGGCCAACCGCTATTCGCAGGACTACGTCAAGCTGCAGAAGGACCACAACGTCAAGTTCTACAAGACGCCTGACGCGATCCTGCAGGCGCAGTTGAAGATCTGGGACGAGATGATCGCCAAGCGGTCGGCCGAGAACCCGCTGTTCAAGAAGGTGCTGGATTCGCAGCGCGCGTTCGCCGAGCGGGTGGGGCGCTGGCATGGGGACGTGTCGGTGAACTACCGCATGGCCTACAACCACTACTTCTCGCGCGGCACCAAACCGGCCTGACGCCTGTCTGCCTGGCCGCCCGCTTGCTGCTCCCTCGGGGGCAGGCCAGGTGGGCGGCGTGTGCGCCCACGGCGCCATGCGTCTCGTCCTGGATGCCCGATGATCCGACTCATACGCTTGATTGACCGCATCTCCACTTTCGTCGGGAAGACGTTCGCCTGGTTGATCGTCGTGCTGGCCCTGCATGTGTGCTGGGAGGTGGCCGCGCGCTATGCGCTGAACCGGCCCAGCGCCTGGGCGTTCGATATGCAGATGATGTATTACGGCATCCTGTTCATGATGGCCGGGGCCTACACGCTGGCCAAGAACGGGCACGTGCGCGGCGACATCCTGTACGGCTTCCTGCCGCCGCGGGTGCAGGCGGGGCTGGACCTGATCCTGTTCATCGTGTTCTTTTTTCCCGGCGTCATCGCGCTGGTGTGGGCGGGCTGGTACTACGCCGGCTACTCCATCGCCATCGGCGAACACTCGTCGCTGATGGCCGACGGGCCGCCCATCTATCCCTTCAAGGCGTTCATCCCCGTGGCGGGCGCGTTCCTGTTGCTGCAGGGCGTGGCCGAGGTGCTGCGCTGCGTGCTGTGCCTGCGGCGCGGCGCGTGGCCGTCGCGCGAAGAGGACGTCGAGGAGGTCGACGTGGACAAGCTGAAGAAGATGGTCCACGTGAAGGACGAAGACATCGCCCAACTGGACCGCTACGTGACGACGCCCCGGGAGTCCCGCTGATGAAAATCCACAAGGCGTTGTGGTTTGGCCTGTCGTGCATCGCAATTGTGTTGCTGATGATCGCTTTCCTGACCCCATGGGGCGAGCTCACTACGGGGCACATCGGCTTGCTGATGCTTGCGTTGATCGTAGTGGCGATCATGCTGGGGTTTCCGACGGCGTTCACGCTGATGGGCATGGGGGTGCTGTTCACCTTCCTGGCCTATTACATGCAGAGCGCGGACGCGGGGCGTTCCATCGGGCAGACGCTGGACCTGATGGTGCAGCGCACCTACGCCACGATGACCAACGATTCCCTGATCTCGATCCCGCTGTTCGTCTTCATGGGGTATCTGGTCGAACGGGCCAACCTGATCGAAAAGCTGTTCCGGTCCATGCACCTGGCGCTGGCGCGGCTGCCGGGCGCGCTGGCGGTGGCCACGCTGGCCACCTGCGCGATCTTCGCCACGGCGACCGGCATCGTCGGCGCGGTGGTGACGCTGATGGGGCTGCTGGCGATGCCCGCGATGCTGAAGGCCGGCTACAGCGTGCGGCTGACGGCGGGCTCGATCACGGCAGGCGGTTGCCTGGGCATCCTGCTGCCGCCCTCGGTGATGCTGATCGTCTACGGCGCAACAACCGGGGTGTCGGTGGTGCAGCTGTATGCGGGCGCGCTGTTTCCGGGGATCATGCTGGCGGGCCTGTACATGCTGTACGTGATCCTGGTGGCCAAGTTGCGCCCGGACATGGCGCCGCCGCTGCCGCTGAACGAGCGCGGCGTGCCGCTGCCGCCGGAAACCCGCGCGCTGGCCGCGACGGGCTACACGCGGGCGCTGACCGGCATGGTGGCCGCCTTGTTCAAGGGCCGGCGCAACCGCGACGTGCCCTTAGGCTTCCTGCTGCGCAACATGGCGACGGCGCTGGCGCCGCTGGCGCTGGTCCTGCTGCTGGTGGCGGTGGTGCACCACGGAGTGACCCGGCCGCAGGTGGTGTACGACATCCCCGCGGAACTGCAACTCGGATCGGGCGGTTTCGATACGGGCTCGGGCCTGAGCGAGCCGGATGCGGGTGGCCTGGCGGAGCCGCCTTCGGGTGAGCTGGCCGAGCCGCCGTCACCGGACGCCGGGGCCTCCGGCCTGACCGAACCGCCGGGCACGCCGGCGGCATCGGCCCCAGCCGCTGCTACCGCTGCCGCCGCGCCCGCCGAGACTGCCGCAGCGTCCCTCGCGGCGCCCAAAGGGTTCTGGATCTTCGTGGCGATATGCGCCGCGATGCTGGTGGTGTTCTATGCGGCGCTGACCTGGGCGCGGCTGGAAATCTTCAAGATGCTGATGTCGTCGTTCTTTCCGCTTGCGGTCATGATCGCGGCGGTGCTGGGGTCGATCGCCTTCGGCCTGGCCACGCCCAGCGAGGCCGCCGCCATGGGGGCGATGGGCGGGGCGTTGCTGGCGCTGGCGTACCGGCGCCTGAACCTGCCGGTGCTGCGGGAATCGGTGTTCCTGACCGCCAAGACCAGCGCGATGGTGTGCTGGCTGTTCGTGGGTTCATCGATCTTTTCGGCCGCGTTCGCGCTGCTGGGCGGCCAGCGCATCATCGAAGACTGGGTGCTGTCGCTGGGCCTGACGCCCATCCAGTTCCTGCTGCTGGCGCAGGTCATCATCTTCCTGCTGGGCTGGCCGCTGGAATGGACCGAGATCATCGTGATCTTCATGCCCATCTTCGTGCCGCTCTTGAACGCATTCGGCATCGACCCGCTGTTCTTCGGGCTGCTGGTGGCGCTGAACCTGCAGACCGCGTTCCTGTCGCCGCCCGTGGCCATGTCCGCGTTCTACCTGAAAGGCGTGTCGCCGCCCCATGTGACGCTGAACCAGATTTTCCTGGGCATGATGCCGTTCATGGGGATTCAGGTCGTGGCCATTTTCCTGCTGTACATGTTTCCGGGGATCGGGATGTGGTTGCCGACGGTGCTGTACCGGTAAGGGGCCGCCCGGTTTCCTGGTTACTCCGTGACCAGGTACGCCTGCCCGCCCGGTGCCAGGTAGGGCGTCAGGTCCTTGAACGGCACCGTGGCATGGGTGCCCAGGCAGACGCCCATTGCATGGCCGATGCCGGAAATCGACAGCGTCAGCACGCCCGGCGATTCTGTGCCCAAGGCCAGATAGCTGGGCCACAGGTCCGAGCAGCTTTCCAGCGAATCGTCGTCCGTTCCCACTTTGGCGTTCGAAGCTGCCAGCGGCGCGCGCGCTTTTTCCATCAAGGCCAGCAGGGCGGGGCTTTCCTTGCGGTAGCCGTCTTCGCCGGGCACGTAGGCGTCCAGGACGCGGTTCCAGTCCAGATACTCGCCGCGCAGCAGATCGAAGGTGTAGGGCTCGAAGTGGTTGTCGGGGTGCGCACCGCCGCAATACAGGCTGCCGGCTTCGGTCACGGTCATCAGGGCCTTGGACAGCCACGCGACGGTGACGGCTTCGTCGTCGTAGCTGCCCAGCGTGCCGGCGGCGGGGTTGCCGTCGGTGTAGGCCGACGCCATGCAGGCCAGCGCCGCCAGGTTCATTTGCCAATGGCGCTGTTCAAGCAGCCCGTTGATGCGCGTCAAGACCTGCGGGTCGGGGTGCCGGATTAGCCGCGGGTAAGTGAATTTCGTGCGCTGGTCGCGCCACATCCGGTAGGCGACCGGACCGGTGCCGCTGTCCTGGCCGAGAGGCACGGCATGGCCGGCCAGCTTCAGGGTTTCATAGGGGGCGGTTTGGGCGTTGATGCCGACGTTCACGTCGATGCCGCTGCCGACGCCGCCGCTGATCGCATTGGTGACGGCCTGCACGCTGCCCGGCGCGGACGCGTCGGGATCGTATTCGGCCACGCGGCGCAGAGTGAAGGCGCGCTGCTTGCCGGTGCGGGCGTCGGTCCAATGGCCTTGGTAGCTGTCGGCGCCGCGCGTGCCTTGCCAGGTGGCGGCGGCATGCGCTGCCGGGTCGTCCGATTCCGGGTCTTTGCCGGCTTCGACCAGCGCTTGATAGGTCTTCGGTTCGACCAGCGCCTGCGGCGTGCCTTTCAGCGGAATGTCGACGCCGCGCTTCGGATAGAAGTAGCGGCCTGTCAGCATGCCGTTGTCCGCCGGCTTGGCGTCCAGCTCCATCACCACATCGCCCGCGCCTTGCAGCGTTCCCGAGTACACGACGCGCGGGGCGGCGTGAGCCATGCCGGCGTGCGCCAGCAAGGCCAGCGCCAGCGCGGCAAGGGTCGAGCGGGGCGGATGGGGCAGACGGCGCGGGATCATGGAACGGTCAGTTTTCCGTTTGGCTCGATGCCGCGGACAACGTCACTTGCCCGAACGTCATCCACACATAGGCGGTGTCAGAGGCCTGGGCCCGATACGTGCCGTTGGCGTCGCCCAGGCGCATGGCCACGGCCGCGAACTCCCAGGCCTGGGCGTCGTCGCACTGGACTTTGCGGTGGGTGTAGGCGGCAAGGCCGTGCGCGCGTCCGAACGCCAGCGCCAATTGCGCGTGTTCGGACAGTTCGGCGGGCACGGACGGGTGGTCCCAGCCCCACAGGAAGCTGCCGTCGGCGCTGTTGGACGTGCCGACGATCTGCACGGGCGCCGTCGCGGTGATGCCGCCGGGCAGTTGGAAGACGATGCTGGCGCTGTCCATGTCCACCGACCATTGCTCGGCCTCGTCCAGATGCCAGGTGGCGCAATGCGCGCTGGTGGCGGCACGCATGCCTTCCACGCTTTGGGCGATGAAGGCTTGGACGTCGAAGGGCTGAGCGGTGTCGGACATGCGGGGCGGTTCCGTGAAAGGGGATCGGGTCAGAATGATAGGGCAGATCAAGTGGTCGGGCGCGGCAAGGCGTAGACCGCCGTGCTGCGGTCGTAGTGCTGTTCGTAGGCGCTGAAGGCGAAGCCCAGCTTTTCCAATACGCGTATCGAGGCCTGGTTGCCGGGCCAGACCACGGCCACCAGCTCGGGGACGTCCAGTACGCGCCAGGCGTGGCCGCACAGCAGCCGGCCCGCCAGCGTGGCGTATCCATGGCCCCAGGCGGCGCGGCACAGGCGGTAGGCCAGTTGGATGCGGCCGCCGTCTTCCAGGGGAACCAGACTGATCCAGCCGACGGCGGCGCCGTCGGCCAGGACGGTCCAGTGGCCGATGTCGGTATGCGGTTCATGCAGCCACGCCAGTAATTCCTGGCGCCGCGCCTGGGTGGCGGGCTTGACGCCGGTACTGTGCCGCATGACCGCCGGGTCGGATTCCATCGCCAGGATCATGGGCACATCGCCGGTTCGCACGCGGCGCAGGGTCACGCATGCGGGGGTGCAGGGCATGGGCGCGGGGGTCGGTTGCTGGGCCATTCCCGATGATACCGGTACGCACGGCAGCGGCTTGCGCTAAAGTAATTAGGCGCCTTACTATTTGCTATTGAATCGAAAAAAAGGAAGACGCCCATGCTCGACATGACGCGCACGCCGCCCATGCTGGAACCCAAACACCATGCGTTGCTGGACGAAGCGGCCCGGCGCGGGCTGGCCTCGGCAGACGACATCGGCTTGTGCTTTCAGCTGTTGTCGCTGGCCAACGCCATCGACCGCGATTGCGCGGCGCGGCTGGCGCCCAAGCAGTTGTCGGAAGGCAAGTTCGTGCTGCTGTTCCTGCTGCACGAGCAGGCGGACGGCTTGTCGCCGCATCAGCTTGCGGACGGGGCAGGGGTGACGCGCGCAACCATCTCAGGGCTCGTCGACGGGCTGGAGCGCGATGGCTTTGTGCAGCGTGAAGCCGGCCTGGATGACCGCCGCAGGGTCACGGTGACGCTGACCGCCAAGGGCAAGTCGGCGGCGGCGAAGCTGTTCAAGGAACACACGGACTGGATCGGCTCCCTGTTCGCGGGCCTGGACGCGGCGGACAAGGCGCGGTTGAGCGACCTGCTGGCCCGGGTCTGGCTGGGCACCGATACTGGCCGCGCGGCGTTTCGGAAGGGGGCGCAATGACCCGGACCCCATCATCGCCCGCCAAAGCCTCGGGCCGAGGCGTCAAGGACATCAGCGCGGCCAGGCTGGCGCAATTGAACGCGGGGGCGCCGGCGACGACCCTGACCGAATGCCTGGCGGTGGATTTTGCGGCGCTGATGCAGGCGGTGGTGCCGCAGGCGGGTGACGACGCCATCGCGCAGATGCGGGCGCAGGCGGCCACGGGCATTTCCAAGCGCATGGCGGTGGCCGCGCAGATCCTGAGCGGCCACCTGGGCCGCGATGCGGACGCGCAATTGAGGGAACACGCCTCTGATACGGTGCGCGGCTGGGCCTGCTTCCTGGTAGGCGCCCGGACGGACCTGCCGTTGCAAGCGCGCCTGGACCGCATCCGCCCCTTGGCGGACGACGCCCATTTTGGCGTGCGCGAATGGGCGTGGCTGGCGGTGCGCCCGATTCTCGCCGGCGAGCTGGAAGCGTCGGTGCAGGCGTTGCGGCCCTGGACCCGGGATCCGTCCGAGCGCGTGCGCCGCTTCGCCAGTGAATCCCTGCGTCCGCGCGGGGTCTGGTGCGCCCACATCGCGGCGCTGAAGGCAGATCCGGGTATTGCGCTGCCGCTGCTGGACCCGCTTCGGGCCGACCCGTCGGCCTATGTGCAGGATTCGGTGGCGAACTGGCTGAACGACGCCAGCAAGGACCAGCCGGCGTGGGTGCGGGCTGTGTGCGCGCGGTGGCTGGCCGGCAAGCCGTCCGCCGCGACCGAACGCATCTGCAAGCGCGCATTGCGTTCGATCGGGGCGTAACCGCATCGGCCTCAGAGCTGGCTCATTCCGCCGTCCACGATGATCTCGGTGCCGACGATGAAGGCGGACTCCGGCGCGGCCAGGTGCAGCACCGTGGACGCCAGCTCTTGCGGCGTGCCGAAGCGACCCAGCGGAATCTGCGCCTGGATGCCGGCGGCGGTCTTTTCCAGGGCTTCGGCGTCCAGGCCCAGTTTGCCGTAGATGGGCGTCGAGATCGGGCCCGGGCTGACCACATTCACGCGGATGCCGCGCGGCAGCAATTCGGCCGACAAGGTCTTGGCCAACGAGATCAGCGCGGCCTTGCTGGCGGCGTAGATGGACGACGCCGGCATGCCGATGTGGGCGTTGATCGACCCGTTCAGCACGATGGAGGCGCCCGGGTTCAACAGCGGGTCCAAGGCCTGCAGCTGGAAGAACACGCCTTTGATGTTGGTATTGAAGGTCTGGTCCCAAAGGTCTTCGGTGGCGTCGGCCAACGTGGCGAACTTGGCGATGCCGGCGTTCACGAAGACCGCGTCCAGCCGGATGCCCGCTGTCCGCAGGGCATCGGCCAGGGCGGCGGCCGCGCCGGGCGCGCCGGCGGTGTTCTGGATGGCCACGGCGCGCGCGCCCAGCGCGGCGCGGGTGGTCTCCAGGGCGGCGGCGTCGCGCCCGGTGACGATGACGCGGGCGCCTTCCGCCGCGAAGGCCTGGGCGGCCGCCAGGCCGATGCCGCTGGTGCCGCCGGTGACCAAAACGGTCTTCTGTTCAAAACGGTTCATGGTGATCTCCTTGGGAGTCGTTCGATAAGGTGTAGCCATAGTGCGCCGGGGGCGGCGCTTTGTCGTACGATCTTCCGGACGAACACGTTCGAAGGAATTGCACATGTTGACGGTGAATGAACTGGCGCTGCTGGAAGCCATCCGCGACAGCGGCAGCCTGTCGCGCGCGGCGGTGAAGCTGGGGCGGGCGCCGTCTTCGGTATCGCACGCGGCCCGGCAACTGGAAGAACGGTTCGACGCGCTGCTGTTCGACCGTCGCCGGTACCGGCTGCAACTGACGCCGGCGGGCCAGTTGCTTGCCGACGAGGCCGCCCGGCTGATGCTGGACGTGTCGCGCCTGACGCAGCGCGTCAAGCAGGTGGCTAGCGGCTGGGAAGACCGGCTGCATATCGTCAGCGACGAGATCCTGGAATTTGAATTGATGTCGCCCCTGATCCAGGCGTTCGACGGGCTGGAGTCCGGGGTAACGCTGCGCTTCACGCATGAAGTGCTGGGCGGGACCTGGGAAGCGCTGCGCGAAGGCCGGGCCGACCTGATCGTGGGGGCGACGAACGAGCCCCAGTCTATGCCGAATCTGCAATGGGCGGCACTGGGCGAAATGGAGTGGCTATTCGCCGTGTCTCGCCGGCATCCTCTGGCGAAGGCGAAAGCGCCCTTGCGCCAGGACCAGATCCAGCAGCATCGCGCCGTCGTGGTGGCGGACACGTCGCGCGGCGCCTCAGCACGCGGCTATGGCCGGGTGGGCGGCCAGGCGGTGCTGGCCGTGCCCAGCATGCGGGCCAAGATCCTGGCGCAGCGCGACGGACTGGGCGTGGGCTGGGTGCCGCGCCACCGCGTCGCGTCCTTGCTGGAACGCGGCGAACTGGTGGAAAAGGCGACCGAGACGCCGCGCGAGCCGAACCTGCTGTATCTGGCGTGGCGCGGCGGGCACGAGGGCCGGGCGTTGCAATGGTGGCTGGAGCAACTGCGCCAGCCCAGGATGGCGCAAGCGCTGATGCGCGGGATCGACGTTTTCCGTTGAACCTTTTGCGGGCAGTGTTGCAAACGGGGGAATGGCGGGTGGCGGGGCAGAGCGACCTCGAATAGAATGCGATTAATTCTTGTTATCAAAAATTACGCAACGAGCTCCCGTCGTGTCCGACCCCATTCCCGCCACCCCCGCGCACGACGCGATCCAGACGCTGTATGTCGAACACCATCGCTGGCTGCTCGGTTTCCTCAGGCGTCGCCTGGGCGGCTCGGACCATGCGGCCGATCTGGCGCATGACACGTTCGAACGCATCATGGGGGTGGACCCGCAGCCGATCCTGGCCCAGCCACGGGCCTACCTGACCACCGTCGCCAAGCGCCTGCTGTTTCGCCACCACCGCCGCGGCGTCATCGAGGCCGCCTATCTGGACGTGCTGACCGCGCGGGGCGAACCGTGTGAGCCCTCGGTCGAATCGCGCCTGATTGTGGTGGAGACGCTGGTCGAACTCTGCCGCCTGGTGGACGGCATGGATGCGCGTACCCGCGCCATCTTCCTGCTGGCGCAACTGGAAGGCCTGTCGTATCCCGACGTCGCGCAGCGCACGGGGCATTCGCTGGATATCGTGAAGAAGACCATGTCCAAAGCCCTGCAGCGCTGCTTCAGCGTGATGTACGCGTAGGCGGCCCGGCGCATGTCTTTCTTGTCGACCTCCACGCTGCCGCGCAGCCGACCCGCCGTGGTGGCGGCGGCAACCGACTGGCTGATCTGCCTGCAATGCGATCCCACGCCGGCCGACCGTGCGCGCTGGCAAGCCTGGCGGGCGGCGAACCCCGATCACGAATTGGCCTGGCAGCGCGTGGCGGCACTGACGCAGGCGCTTGACGCGCACGCGGCAAAGCTGCCGGGCGCGGCGGCGAGCCAGGTCGTCGAGCAGGTAAGCCGGTCGCAGGCCGGGCGGCGGCGCATGCTGGCCGCCTTGCTGGGCGTATCGGCCACCGGGGCGCTGGTGATGGCGACGGGCGAGCCCGCGCCGTGGCGGTTGTGGACGGCCGCTTACCGTTCGGGGGTCGGCGAACGCCGTCTGTTGACGCTGGAGGACGGCACGCGCCTGATGTTGAACACCCGCAGTGCCGTCGATACGCGCTTTGACGCCCAGGCGCGGCGCATCGTCCTGGTGGAAGGCGAGATCCAGGTCGAATCCGGCCGGGACGCTTTGGGCAGGCCACTGATCGTCGAGACGCGCAGCGGTTTCGTCAGTCCGATCGGCACGCGCTTCACGGTGCGCCAACTGGGTGGAGAGGCGCAGACCGACGTGGCCGTGCAGGAGGGCGCCGTACGCATCCAGACGCGGTCGGGTGGTACGGAACTGCGCCTGAACCGCGGAGAGCGCACGACGTTCGACCGCGACCGCGTGGACGCGGCGCAACCCAGCCCGGCCAACGCCGATGCCTGGACCAGCGGCATGCTGTTCGCCGACGACTGGCGATTGCAGGATTTCCTGGCGGAACTGGGGCGCTATCGGCGCGGCTTTTTGCGTTGCGATCCCGCCGTGGCCGACCTTCGGGTCACTGGCGCTTTCCCGGTGCAGGACACCGACAAGGTCCTGCGGCTGATTGAACGGATCCTGCCTGTGCACGTGCACAGCCGCACCGCGTATTGGGTGACGGTCGGGCGGTGACGATGGCGCACGCTTATTTTGTAACAGCCCGGCACCATTTCGCGATTCGAGCATTAGACAGTGAGACAGCCGCCTTGTCGGGCAGGGCTGTCCCTCGCTAACGCTCACAAGGATCGCCTCATGCCGCATCATCCCCGCCGTCGCCGCGCGACGTCCGCAACGCTGTCGCCCGCGCGCCGCTGGTTGTGCCATATCGTGTTCGGCTTGCCCGCCGGCGCGCTGCTGTCCACCTTGGCGCCGGCCCAGCCCGCCTACGCGCAGGTGGTGGACGCCAGGCAGCAATACGGCATCGCGGCAGGGCCGTTGCGCCAGGTGCTGCTGGAATTCGGGCGCCGTTCGGGCGTGATGGTGGGGGCGGAGCCTGCGCTGGTCGCTGATGTGGACAGCCCGGGGTTGCGCGGCACGTACGGCGTGCGCGACGGGTTGGCGGCTTTGCTGGCCGGCACGGGCCTGGACGCGGTGGCTGAGGAAGGCGGGGCCTACCGCTTGCGCCGCGCGTCTGCCGCGCCGGGCGCCGCCGCCGTGCTGGAGCCTGTCCGTGTGGTCGGTCAAACCGAAAGCGCATGGGGGCCGGTGCCGGGCGTGGCGGCCAAGCGCAGCGCCACGGGCACCAAGACCGACGCGTCCATCCTGGAAATTCCGCAGACGGTCAACGTGGTGACCGCGGCGGAAATCTCGACGCGCGGGGCCACCACGGTCGCCCAGGCGTTGCGCTATACGCCGGGCGTCAACGTCAACGGATACACCGATTCCAACATGATCGCCGACGAGGTCGACTCGCGCGGCTTCGCGCCCGCGCCGCTGTACCTGGACGGCACGTATCTGCCATACGCGGGCAGCCTGGGCGGCGCGTTGCAGATCGATCCGTATCTGTTGGAGCGGGTCGAAGTGCTGAAAGGGCCGGCGTCGGTGCTGTACGGGCAGAACCAGCCGGGCGGCCTGATCAACCTGGTGTCCAAGCGTCCGTCGGAAGAGCGGCTGCGCGAAGTGCGCCTGGGCGTGGGCAGCTACGGCCGCGTGGAAAGCAACCTGGACCTGACGGGCCCCGCTAACGAGGACGGTTCGCTGCTGTACCGCGTGACGGCGGTGGCCAACGGCGGCAATGAGCAGATCGACTACAAGGAAAGCCGCCGCCTGCTGATCGCGCCCAGCTTGACGTGGCGCCCCAGCGCGGCGACCTCGCTGACGTTGTACACGCAGCTGCAGCGCGATGGCGGGGTACCGGATTATCAGCCGTTGCCGGCGATCGGCACGGTATTCGCGGGCCCGGACGGCAAGCGGATCGACCGCGACATCTTTACCGGGCAACCCGGCTACAACGATTTCTACCGCCGCCAGTATGTCGTGGGCACGGACCTGTCCCACAAGTTCTCTGAGCAAGCCGCGGTTCGCCAGACGATCCGCTTCGTGGACGTGCGCGACAACTACCGCGGTTTTTACCTGAACCGCTTTGTGCGGGACGCCGACGGCAATACCGATTACGGTCAGGCAAGCCGGACCAAGCTGGATTGGGGGCAGCACAACAATGTGCTCAGCATCGACAACAACCTGGAGCTTAAGGGCAAGACGGGCGCGCTGGACCACACGGTGCTGGTCGGCCTGGACTACCGCCATTTTTCCCGTAAGTACACGGGCTACAACAACTACGCCGCGACGCCGCTGAACCTGTACGACCCCGACTACAACGTGGCGCAGCCGGATACCGAGCTGACCACGAAATGGGACAACAGCGTCAGCCAGGTGGGGCTGTACCTGCAAGACCAGGTCAAGCTGGACAGGTTCGTCCTGACGCTGGGCGGACGCTACGACTGGGCCAAGATCGACAACCAGGACCTGCTGGCCAACACCCGGACACGCCGCAACGACAGCGCGTTCAGCGGGCGCGTGGGCTTGGCTTATGTGGCCGAGAACGGATTGGCGCCGTACATCAGCTATTCCGAGTCGTTCCTGCCGGTGGTCGGCACGAATTACGAGGGCGAGTCCTTCAAGCCCACCACCGGCAAGCAGGTGGAAGTGGGCGTCAAGTATCAGCCGACCGGCAGCGACACGCTGATCACGCTGTCGGCGTTCGAGATCAAGCAGAAGAACATGTCATCCGAGGACTTCGAGCATCCCGGCTACGAGGTCCAGAACGGCGGCGTGCGGTCCAAGGGCGTCGAACTGGAGATCAAGTCGCACCCGATGGAACGCCTGGACGTGATCGCCGGGTTGACCTACCTGAACCCGCGTACGACGCCCGGCTCCTACGATGCCGGCAAACGCCTGGCGGCCTTGCCGACCTGGGCCGCCAGCCTCTGGACCAACTACCGCCTGGCCGGCGATGTGCTGGGCGGCATGGAGGTGGGCGCGGGCGTGCGCTGGACGGGCACGGCTTATGGCGATTCGGCCAACACCTTCCGCACGCCGTCCTTCGCGGTGGTGGACGCGTCGTTGCGCTACGACCTGGCGCACATGTCGCCCTCGCTGCGGGGTCTGGTCGCGAGCCTGACCGTGCAGAACCTGTTCGACAAGACCTACGTGTCCAGCTGCAACTATTCCTTCGGTTGCTATTACGGCAAGGCGCGCAGCATGATGGCCGGCGTCACGTACCGCTGGTAGCGCCTTCAGCCGCCAGTGCCGCCTGCACGCTGGGCCGCTCTGCGATCCGGGCCATATAAGCGGCCAGGGCGGGCCAGCGTGTCAGGTCGATGTCGAAGAACACCGCCCAGCCCAGCACGGTGTACAGATAGGCGTCGGCCACGCCGAAACGGTCTTCTAGCAGGTACTGGCGCCCGCCCAGCTCGCGCGCCGTGTAGTCCAGGCGTTTTTCCAGCCGGGCCTGCCACCAAAGGCGCGCCGCAACCGGCAGGTCGCGGTTGAACAGCGGGCCGAAACCGCCATGGATTTCGGCGCTGATGAAGTTCAACCATTCCTGCAAACGGCTGCGCGCCCAGCTGCCATTGGGCGGCGCCAGCCCGGCCTCGGGCTTCAGGTCGGCCAGATACTGGACGATGGCCGGGCCTTCGGTCAGCACTTGCCCGTCGCCGCGCTCCAGGGCGGCGACATACCCTTTGGGATTGACCGCCAGGAAGTCGCCGCCATCGGCCGTGCGTTTCGTCTGGTTGTCCACGCGCACCAGCGTGAAGGGCAGGCCCAGTTCGCGCAGCACGATGTGCGGCGACAGCGAGCAAGTGTGGGGGGCGTAATACAGCTTCATAGGTCGGTTCCGGGGTCAACAGGACGCCCAGCTTGAGGCCGCGCAAAGCATCGGTAAAATTACTTTTCCAGAAATATGACATAAGTAGAGCTGATGCCATGATGAACCTGACGCATTGGCGGCTGGTGCTGGCGGTGGTGGATGCCGGCAACATCACGCACGCCGCCGCCCAGGTGGGCATGACCCAGTCCGGCGCCAGCCAGGCGATCGCGCAACTGGAAGACACGCTGGGCGCGCCGCTCTTCACGCGCGAGCGCCGGCAGACCGTGCCGACCGCGCTGGGGCTGCGCGTGGCGGACGAAGCCCGCGCCATGCTGGGCGCGCTGCATCGCATCCAGGCCTTGTCGCGCGAGGCGCGGGGCGACGTCGGCGGCACGCTGCGGTTGGCCAGTTTCCCGATGGTGTTCTCGACCGTGCTGCCGCCGGTGTTGCGCCGTTTCCGGCAACTGCACCCCGAGATCGACGTGGTGTCGCTGGAAGCCACCGACGACGAAGTCGAAACCCTGCTGGCCGCGGGCGCCGTGGACGTGGGCGTCGTGCTGAATGCCGCGCCGGGCAAATCTGTATGCCCCTTGGGCCAGGACGAATGGATGGCGGTGCTGCCCGCCGCGCATCCGCTGGCGCGCGCGGGCAGCGCCGTCGCGTTGGCGGAGCTGGCGGTCCAGCCCTTCGTGCTGGCCACCGGCGGGTGCAGCGTGCACGCGCAAAGCCTGGCCGCCGATGCCGGCCTTGCCATCACTGACGTGCGCGCCTCGGTCCGCGACTGGGCCAGCGCGTTCGCCCTGGTCCGCGACGGACTGGGCGTGACGCTGGTGCCCGCACTGACCTTGCCGGAGAGCCGGCGGGGCCTGCGGGTGATGCGGCTGGCATCGCCGCTGTACCGGTCGTTCAGCCTGGCGGCGTCCACGCGGGCGGCGGACCGCGCGCCGGTCCGGGCGCTGTTCGCCATGTTGCAGCGGGATGACCGGGCGGAGTAGGCGGGGCAGCCGGCCCTGGCGTGCCTGTCATGGCGCGGACACGGCGCTGTCATACGATTCAGCGCTTTCCTGCTGACATCGACTGGAAACCTTCATGCAGATCCGCACCGCCACGACTGAGGACAGCGCCGCCATCGCGGCATTGCTGACGCAATTGGATTACCCGGGCACCGCATCCTTCGTGCCGCAGAAGATCTCCCAATTGGCGGCGCACTCCGATGCCCGGCTGCTGGTCGCCGAAGACGAGGCGGGCCAATTGCTGGGCTTCATCGGATTGCATTTCATGATCCAGCTGGCGCTGCCTGGCGATTTTTGCCGCATCACGTATTTCTGCGTCAGCGATCAGGCGCGCAGCGCGGGCGTGGGGCGGCAGCTGGAAGCGGCGGCTGAAGAATTGGCCCGCGCGCGGGGATGCGACCGCATCGAAGTGCATTGCCACGAACGCAGAACGGACGCGCACCGTTTCTACTACCGGCAAGGGTACGAGGAATCGCCGAAGTATTTGATGAAGCGCTTGTCGTAGGCGTGAAACGCGTCAGCCTGGCGCCATCGCCAAACGAGCGTCTTTCCCTACTAGAAACCTCAGCCTATGTCACATCATTAGCGGACCGAGTCCCATCAGGATGGGCTTCTCCGGCCTGTATGATGATGTATTCGATCTAGCCTGTTTGATAGCGCGTTAGAGATATGACTCAAGAGGAAATTGCATGATTCCCGCTTGGAACCTCCAAGGCGTTATTCCCCCCATCTTTCTTGCAACTTCCCCCAGGAGAGGACGAGGCGTCTCTGTTCGCGAAGAATCCACCACTCTTCGATCACGGCTACGTGAAAGAAGCCTATCGGGTCGATTCCTATTGGGAAGTCTTGGGTGTGCCCATGGAAGCTCAGTCAATTCAACGAGTCTCCTATTGGCATAGCATGTGGTCGCACCGGCGGGACGGCATGTGGAAGGGTTTTGTGCAGGTGGATTTGGAAAGTACGCAAGACCCTGTAGCCGCGCAGGTGCTAGCTCAAGTCAGGGCCGACTTTGGGGACGCGCGATGATTCGACGCGAAGAGTCTTTACAGTCCGAAATTCGAGAGCTGGAACAGCTTCTCGATGGCCTGTCTCCAACAGCGGTTATTCAGCGAATTTCACTCCAAAGCCGGCTTAAATCAGCACGCCAAGCATTGGAAATGGAGCTTGCCACGCCGAAAATTTCGCGCGTGAAGCTTACGTTTCGTGGACGGCCGATTGTTGGAAGTCGTGGCATTGCGGCCGATTTTGGAGGCAAGGCATCCATTGCGTTCGCCGATGCGTTTGCGGCCGTGGTTGCCGGCTTGAACGAGAGCCTTCATTTCATGGGGCCGATCCCCGATCGGGCGAAAAACCAGCTACTGATAACAGGCACTGCCATTGGATCTTTTGGGTTTGAATTCGAGCTGCCTGCAGGCGGATTGTTTCCTGAGCAGGAGAAAACGGCGGATGCCCTGGAAAAGATGCAATCGTTGCTTGAGGCCTCCGCAGTGGGCAGTGACGATGATGTCGCAGAGCTTGTCGACGCGATTCACCCTCGTGCCGTAAAGAAAATATCGGAATTTCTTGGGCTGTTGTCCCAGCATCAAGCTTGGTGCGGCTTGGAATTCCAGAACAAAATATTCAGGTTTGACGGATTTGAACAGCTTGTTCATTCGACACACCGGCTAGCTGAAGACAATATCAAAGAAGGCGTGGAGACGTATCAAGGCGTGTTCGTGGTAGTGCTTCCGAATAGCCGGTCCTTCGAATTTCAAACGTCTGGCGGACTCATAAAAGGAAAGGTCGGCACCTCCATTGAGGATCCGGATGTCCTTATCCGGGAATGGCTGAAACGTAGTGCCAGCATCTCGCTGACGGTTGTTCAGGTGGGGCAGGGTCGCCCTCGCTATACGCTGAATTCCCTTCCTGTTTGATTCGCCGCGCCTTATGAATGAGGCGCTCGCCGTCCTCTAACGGCCGGTGGGAATCGCTTGCGGTGCTACTGCCTTCCAATTCCGTAAAATCCCCAAGCATCCAACGCGGCGCCGCCGCGCATGACAAGTCCAAAGGACGGGAATGGAAGAGACAACGCACGACACGCCCCTAGACTGGGCGTCGCTGGTCGACGACCTGAACAAGCTGCTGCGGTTGAAAACCACAGTCATCGGCATGAAGCTGTTCGATGATGAAGCCGCCATGGCGGGGGTGAAAGGGCTTCGGCGGCCCCAAGCCACGCACACGACCGATCAGATCGTCGGCATGGCGGCGCGGCTGGGGTGGACGGTGGGCATCACCGGCGACGACCTGGTCGGCTCGCAGTGCCGCGCGGTGGTCGGCCTGGGCCCGCAGGACGAGGCCTGGAAAAGCGGCAAGGACTACGTGGGCGTCTGGCATGCGACCGAGGCGGACGCGCGGGCGCGCCAGGAGGCGCTGTCCTGTGTGCCGGCGGGCAAATACCGGGGGCTGGTAGTGTCGCCGCTGGCCTCCGGCCGGCTGGACCCGCCCGATATCTGCCTGGTGTACGCCACGCCGGGCCAGATGATCATTCTGATCAATGGCTTGCAGTGGAAAAACTATCGGCGCTTCGATTGGAGCGTGGTGGGCGAGACGGCCTGTGCGGATTCCTGGGGCCGCGCGCTGGCAACGGGCGAACCGAGTTTGTCCTTGCCCTGTTTCGCCGAACGCCGCTATGGCGGGGTGCCCGACGAAGAGATGCTGATGGCGCTGCCGCCGCGTTATCTGCCGGTGGCGATTGCGGGCATGAAGGCGTTGGCCGCCAATGGGTTGCGTTATCCGATTGCGCCTTATGGCATCCAGAACGACGTGCGGGCGGGCATGGGCGTGAGCTATGCGCAAGCGCCCAAGGCTTAGACGGCGTCGCGAAGCGCGGCCGCCAGCGCGCGTGCCGCCGGCCCCAAAGGCAGGTCGATGCGATGGGCCAGATAGGTTTCGGTGGCGACCTGGCTTGCGCGGCCAAGGCTGTCCGTGGGCAGGCGCAGCAGCCGGCCTTCGGCCAGGTCGCGTTCCACCAGCCATAGCGGCAGGCGGCCCCAGCCCACGCCCGCCAGGATCAGCGCATGCTTGGTGTCCTGGCCACTGACGCGGCACGTCTGCGGCGACAGCACGGCGAAGTCGCGCCCCTCGGTCAGGGCGGAGGGGTCCGACTGCACGATCTGCAAGTGGTCGGCCAGTTCGGGCGCGCCCAGCGCAGCATCGGCAGGCGGCAGCCGGGCCAGCGGGTGGGCGGCGCCGACGACGGCGACCATCTGTACCGACGACAGCGCCTGCACGGCGATGCGCGGGTGGCGGAAGTGTTCGCCGGCGATGATGCCCAGGGTGTGGCTGCCGGTCAGCAACGCGTTGATGGGGCCGCCCAGCGGCAGGACGGAAACGCGGGTCGCGACGGTCGGGTAGGCGGTGCGCAGGGCGTTCAGCGCGGCGCCGACGGCGGCGATGGGGAACAGCGTGTCCACCACCAGCGACAGCGACAGCTCGACGCCTTCGCCCAGGCCTTGCGCCCGCGCGCGCAGTGCGTCCATGCGCAGCAGGATGTCGCGGGCGTTGGCCAGCAGCGCCTGGCCTTGGGGCGTCATGACGGGCCGGCGGCCGCTGCGGTCGAACAGCGTCACGCCCAATTGCCCTTCCATGGTGGCGATGGCGTGGCTGACCGCCGATTGCACGCGCGACAGGCTGCGCCCGGCGGCACGGAAGCTGCCGGTATCGGCGACGGCGGCGAACACCCGCAGTTGGTCCAGCGTCAGAGCGTCTATCATCTTCCGGCTGATCTATTCAATCGATCGGTTTCATCAAAAGATTATCACTTATCAGGATCAGCGCCGGCAGGCATTCTGTTGGAATCGCATGGGAAGAGAGGTTGGAATGAATCAGGGTGAAACCCGGTGGGCCGGGGTGCTGGCCATCGTCGGCGCGGGCGTGGTGGCGTCGTTGCAGGTGGGCAAAGTCATCATCGCCGCGCCGCTGCTGCGCCAGGACATGGGGCTGGATCTGGCGTCGATCGGCACGTTGACCGCTGTGTTTTCGATATTGGGCGTGATCGGCGGCATCGCGGCGGGCGGCGTGATCGCCCGCTTCGGCGCGCGGCGCATGCTGCTGCTGGGCCTGGCCGCGACGGCGTTGGGCACGGCGGCGGGCGCCACGGCGCCGGGGTACGGCGTCCTGCTGGCGTCCCGCGTCGTCGAAGGCCTGGGTTTCCTGATGATCACGGTGGCCGGGCCGGCCGCCTTGCAGCGCATGGTGTCGGCGTCGAACCGGGATTTCGCCTTTGCGCTCTGGAGCTGCTATATGCCGGCGGGCATGGCCGTCGCGATGCTGGCGTCGCAGGCGTTCGACCATTGGCAGGCGTACTGGTGGTGCGCGGGGGCGGCGGTGGCAGTGGCGCTGGCCTGCGTGGCGGCGTTGGCGCCGGCCACGCCTGGCAGCGCCAGCCTGTCGTGGCGCGGCTTGCGGCAAGATACCGCGGATACGCTGGGCGCGGCGGGGCCGGTGCTGCTGGCGCTGTCGTTCACGCTGTACAGCCTGATGTTCTTTGCGCTGTTCACCTTCCTGCCCGTGCTGCTGATGGAAAAGCTGGGGCTGACGCTGGCGCAGGCGGGGCTTTACAGCGCAATCGCCAGCGCCGCCAACATCATCGGCAACCTGGGCGCGGGCATGTTGCTTGCGCGCGGCTGGCGCCGGTCCACGCTGATCGCCTGCGCCAGCGTGACGATGGGCGTCGTGGCGCTGCTGATCTTCCGGTCGGTATTGCCGGCCATGCCGACGTTCCTGCTGTGCGTGCTGTTTTCCGCGGTGGGCGGCCTGATTCCGGCGACTCTGCTGGGCACGGCGCCGATGGTGGCGCCGCGCCCGGGGTTGACCGCGGCGTCGGTAGGCCTGGTGATGCAGGGCAGCAACCTGGGGCAGGTCATCGGCCCGGTCACTGTGGGCGGGGTGATCGACCGCTACGGCTGGGCCTCGGCATCCTACGTGGTGCTGGCGGCGGGCCTGGGCGGGCTGATCATCGCCGCCTGCCTGCGCCGGGTGCGCGCGGCGCGCCTGTAGCCGGCGTGGCGAGCCATCCGCCGCAAGGCGCTTGGCGCAGCGACATGGCGAAGCGTCATGAAGGGGGCCTATCATGAAGGTCGATTCTGACGGAGCCGCCATGCATACGCCTGCCACCCGCCTCGTGATCTTCGATTGCGACGGCGTACTGATCGATAGCGAAATCATCGCGGCGCGCGCCCAGTCGCGCGCGCTGGCCGAACACGGCATCGCCATCACGCCCGAAGAGGCCGCCCGGCGGTTCGCCGGCATTCCCGACGCCGACATGTGGCAGACGCTGCAAGCGGAGAACGCCTGCACTTTGCCCGACGGCTTTGCGCGGCAGTACGCCGACCGGCTGGAAAGCACGTTCCGACAAGAACTGCGGGCGTTGCCCCACGTGCACGAGACTGTGGCCACGCTGCGGGCACGCGGGATGGAGATCTGCGTGGCCTCCAGCAGCACGCCGCCCAAACTGGAGGCGGCGCTGAGGCTGGTGGGATTGTGGGATGCCTTCGCGCCCAACGTGTTCAGCACGGCCCAGGTCGCCAAAGGCAAGCCGGCGCCGGACGTCTTCCTGTTCGCGGCGCGCCAGATGCGCACCGCGATCCTGGACTGCGTGGTGGTGGAGGACAGCGTGCCGGGCGTGCGCGCCGCCCGCGCCGCGCGCATGCGGGCCGTGGGCTTCGTGGGCGCATCGCACAACGGGCCGGACCAGCGCCAGCGCCTGTTGGATGAAGGCGCGTCCGAGGTGATCGACGACCTGAGCTTGCTGCCGGGCCTGTTGTAGTCAGGCGGGGGCGGGCACGGGTTCGGGTTTGACGCGCACGGCGCGCAGCACGCCGACGACCAGGCAGGCGATGCCCGCCATCGTCAGCGGTTCGGGCATCGTGCCGCGCAGGATGAAGGCGTAAGCCAGCGCTGCCAGCGTCTCGAACACGATCAACTGGCCGGCCAGCGCGGTGGGCAGCCGCTGGCTGGCCTCGTTCCAGCACAGCGTGCCAAGCCAGGACGCGAACAGGCCGATGATGATCATCAGGCCCAGGAACACGTCCGGGCGCGGGCCCAATGGCATGGCGAAGCCGCTGCCGGTGGCGGCCATGCCGCCCCACAACATCGCGTAGCCTGCCAGCGCAAGGGGCAGGGTGGCCACGCCCTGGGCCGTGGCCCAGGTACTGGGGCTGCGGTCGGGATGCGCGCGCAGCCAGTCGGCGTTGCGCAGCGGATACCAGGTCCAGCAGGCGACGGCGCCCAGCGCCAGCAGCGCGCCGACGGCGTAGCGGGATAGGTCGGCGTCGGCCTCCTGGCGCAGCGCTTGCAGCTCGACCTGGTTGACGCAGCCGATGCCCAGCGCGATCAGGGCCAGCGATGGCGCCAGGCGCTTCCAGGGCAGCTTGCCGTCACGGCGCGCATTGCGCAAGTTGGCGCAGACGGCGATCACCACCGGCAGCGTGCCGATGATCATGGTGGGGACGGGGCCGCCGGCCCGCTGGATGGCGCTGGCCAGGCACAGGTAGTACAGCAGGTTGCCGATGGCGGCCAGTTTCAGGGCCTCGATCCAGTCGGCGCGCGTCAACAGCCGCAGGCGATGGCGGTCCAGCCACGCAAGCGGCAGCGCGATCAGGCCGAACGCCAGATAACGCGCCACGGACTGCAGCGCGGCCGGGTATTCCGGCAACAGCAGGGGCCCCACGAATACCAGCCCCCACATCAGGCCGGCGGCCAGGGCATAAAGGGTTCCCGCCCACATACAACGCTCCAGGTGTTCAATGCGGGCAGTCTAGCCAGCGCCAGGCGGGCCGGTCTTGTACCAGATTGCGGTGGGGCGCCTAGCCGCGCACCTGCTTCTGATAGCGGGCGGGGGTGACGCCATACCGGCGCGAGAACGCGCGGGTCAGATGGGCCTGGTCGGTCAAGCCGGCCGCCAACGCCACCTGCGCGGGTTCGACGCCGGCGGCCAGCAGGCGCTTGGCTTCGAACAGCCGCAGCGCCATCAGCATCTGTTGCGGCGTGGCGTGGTGCTGCGCCTGGAAGCGGCGCAGGAAATGGAACGGGCTCAGTCCCGCCACGGCCGCCAATTCATCCAATGTCAGGCGACGCGACAGGTGGGCGCGCAGGTAGTCGATGACGAGCGCGAAGCGCTGCGCGCCTTCGTCCGGTGTCGCGCGCGGCACCTGGGCGTGGCGGCGGAATTCGCCCAGCAGCAGGTACAGCGCGCTGTCGAAGGCCAGGGGTTCGCGTGCCTGCCACAAGGTGTCGAGCAGAGCGGTCACGCGTTGCGCGCCGGCGTTGTCGTGGCCGACGGCCGTGTCGAACCACCAGCCGGATTCGCCGGTGACGCGCGCCACCACGTCCGGGTCGATATAGGCCATGCGGTAACGCCAGCCCGTGTCGGTTTCGGCGCGGCCGGTATGCAGCTCGTCGGGATTCATCAGCACGACCGACCCGGAGGGCGCCAGGTGCTCTGCGCCCCGGTAGCGGAAGCGCTCGACGCCGGATTCGATGGCGCCCAGGCCATAGGCTTCGTGCGTGTGGGGCTCGAAGGCGTGGCGCACGATGTGCGCGCGATACAGCTCTACGCCAGGCTGGTGCGCTGCATGGCGGAATTCGGCGCGGTCATTGGGATGGTCGAACGCCGCCGGCACGCCCGCCAGCAGGGGCGCGCCCGGCTCGGAAGAGGCGGTGGAATCGGGACGCATGCCTGCGATTTAAGCATGCCGGGCGGGGCCGAGGAAGGTCGAGGCGTCCGTGGGGGGCAGGCCTTGTCCGGCCCGCGCCGCGAATTCCTGCAGCTTCTGGATGCTCATGGGGCGGCCGAACAGCCAGCCCTGCGCATACTGCACCCCGCGTGCCCGCAGGATGTCGCGCTGCGCCTCGGTTTCCACCCCTTCGGCGATCATCTGCAAGCCCAGCGAGCGCGCCAGTTCGATGATGTGGAACGTCACCAGGCTGGTGGGGGCGTCGGTGCCCAGCGTGTCGACGAACATCTTGTCGATCTTCAGGAAGTCCAGCTCATAGGTGGCCAGGTACGACAGGCTGGAATGCCCCGTGCCGAAATCGTCGATCGCCACGCGGAATCCCCCGGCGCGCACCGCCAGCAGCACGCCGCGCGCTTTCTCCGGCGTCATCAGCCCGCGTTCGGTGATCTCCAGCACCAGGCTGTCGGGACGCATGCCCGCCTGCCGCACCAGATCCGTCATCCGCGTTTCGACGCCGCCGGCATGCAGGTCCTCGGAAGACAGGTTGATGGCGATGTGCAAGCGCGGGTTGCCGCGCAGCAGCGTGGCTGCGTCGCGCACGACGATCTCCATCACCCTGGACGTGACCCGCTGGATCATGCCGTTGGCCTCCGCAAGGGGGATGAAGACGTTGGGGCTGACCAGCGCGCCGTTTTCATTGCGCCACCGCGCCAGCGCTTCGGCACCGACGCACCGGCCGTCGCGCAGGTCGATGATGGGCTGGTATTCCACAAAGAACTCGTCGCGCTCGAAGGCCGCCTGCAACTCTCCGGCAAGCGACATGCGGCGCCGCGCGATGACGGCGACTGCCCAGGTCAGCAGCACGCCCAATATCAGGCCGACCGGCCCCAGGATATAGGCCGAACGCCGCACCTGGGCCTGCACCAGCGACGACGGCATGGCGGCCAGCGCGGCGTTGTCGGTGGCGGCGGACGGCTGCATCACCACGAAGTAGCCGTCGTCCTCGAACTGAAGGGGCTGGCCCTGGTATCGGTCGACCCATTCGTCGCGGATCACGCCGCGGCGTCCCAGGACGCGGCGCTGGCCGCCCGTGAAGAACGCCAGGGAAACGGGCGATTCCCGATTCAGCAAGTCGATCGCCAGATCGGGGTAGGCCAGGGCCGCGTAGCCGTCGCGCCCCAGCACGCTGAACTGGTAGCCGGGCAGGTTGGGCAATTCGATGCCGCTCCAGAAGCGCAGGCCATAAGGCCGGTTGCCGTCGGGTTTGCCCAGATTCAGCGGAAGGTCCTGATTGCCCAGCGTGGAACAGACCAGCGCGTCGTTCTCCAGGCGCGCCATGCCGGCCACGTGGCTGAAGGCCGCCGACAGGATGCCCATGCGGGTCAATTGCTCCGCCGAACAGGGCAGCTCGCCGGGATTGCTGTTCAGGGCAGTAATGGCGTCGCTGATTTGCATACGGGCATTGTCGGCCCGGTGCAACACATCGTCCGCCATGTCGTGCAGGGTCGCCAGGGCATCCTCGCGTCCCTGCGCCTGAGCCAGGTAGAGCGACAGTGAAAAGGGCACGACCAGCGCCAACACGCCGATCGTGGATGCCAACAGCACCGTGCCAGTCTTGTTCATGCGACGCTCCGCCCATTGCAGTTCCGCGGTTCGGACGAGCCTACTCCTGGCCGGCAGCGCCGGCGCACGCATTGACAATCTTTGACAGTGGCCAGGAAGGGGCGCGTCAGTCCTGGGAGGAAGGCGTGCGCTGCGCCAGCATGTCGCCGGCGCGCGCCAACAGCAGTTCGCGCTCGCGCGCGTTGCGCGTCATGCCGGCGGCGCGCTCGAACTCCGCATAAGCCTCGGCGTGGCGGCCCAGCTTGGCCAACAGGTCGCCGCGTACGCTGGGCAACCAATGGTAGTTGGCCAATGCGGCGTCGGCCGCCAAGGCGTCGACCAGGTCCAGCCCGGCCTGCGGCCCGAACGCCATGCCGACCGCGACGGCGCGGTTCAACGCCACCACCGGCGACGGCATCACCTGCGCCAGCGCGTCGTATAGCGCCACGATGCGCGGCCAGTCGGTTTCCGGCGGCGTGCGGGCGCGTGCGTGGCAGGCGGCCAGTTCGGCTTGCAGCGCATACGCGCCCAGCGCGCCGCCCTGGGCGGCCGACCGCGCAAGCGCCGCCAGCCCGCGCCGGATCAGCAAGGGGTCCCAGCGGCTGCGGTCCTGTTCCATCAGCAGCACGGGCCGGCCTTGCGCATCGGTGCGCGCCGGCAGGCGGGACGCCTGCAGTTCCATCAGCGCCACCAAGCCATGCACCTCGCCTTCGCCGGGGGTCAGTTCCGCCAGGATGCGGCCCAGCCGCAACGCTTCGTCGCATAGCGCCGGACGCATCCAGTCGTCGCCCGAGGTCGCCGAATAGCCCTCGTTGAAGATCAGATAGACGACTTCCAGCACGGATGCCAGGCGGGGGGCGCGGTCTTGTTCCCGGGGCACTTCAAAGGGCACCTTGGCTGCCGTCAGGCTGCGCTTTGCCCGTACGATGCGCTGGGCGATCGCCGATTCCGAGGCCAGGAACGCGCGGGCGATCTCGGCCGTGGACAGGCCGCCCAGCAGTCGCAGCGTCAGCGCCACGCGCGCCTCGGTGGACAGCACGGGATGGCAGGCGGTGAAGACCAGGCGCAGCAGGTCGTCGCCGATATCGTCCTGGCGCGCGGCGTCCAGCGCATCCACGAAATCGGGTTCCACGTCGGCCTGCAAGGCCTCAAGCTCGCGGCCGATCTGGTCATGCTTGCGGGTGTGCAGCGCGTCCAGGCGCAAGCGGTCGCGGGCACGGTTCTTTGCGGTGGTCATCAGCCACGCTCCCGGGTTGTCCGGCACACCGGTGTCGGGCCAGCGTTCAAGGGCGGCCACCAGCGCATCTTGCGCCAGTTCTTCGGCCAGGCCGACGTCGCGCACCAGTCGCGCGACGCCGGCGATGACGCTGGCGGCTTCGATCCGCCAGACCGCCTCGATGGCCCGATGGGTCGCCGCCTGGCTCATGCGCCAGCCGCTTCGCCGGGAATCATGTACACCAGTTCCCAGATGTGGCCGTCCAGGTCTTCGAAGCCATGGCCGTACATGAAGCCATGGTCTTGCGGCGTGCGCGGCGCGGTGCCGCCGGCGGCCACCGCCCGGGCGACCAGATCATCGACTTCGGCGCGGCTTTCGCAAGACAGGCAGATCAGCACTTCGGTGGCCCGGGTCGCGTCGACCAGCGGCTTGCCGGTGAATCCCTGGAAAAAATCCTTGGTCAACAGCATGGCGTAGATGTCGTCGCTGATGACCATGCAGGCGCCTTGTTCGTTGGTGAACTGCGGATTGAAGGTGAAGCCCAGGCTTTTGAAGAAGGCCTGCGACTTCTGCATGTCGGCGATGGCGAGGTTGATGTAGATTTGCTTGTGCATGTTCATGCTCCGGTAGGGGCCTGGCGCTTTTCGGCCAAGGCCTTCAGGTTGGTGAGCCCGTCTTCAAAATCCTGTCCGACCATACGGTCCATATTGAAGAAGATGTGCATCAGTTTTGCAACGAAGTTCAGCCGGCCTTCCATGGCCCAGACGACGCGCGTGCCGCCGTCTGCGGGCGTCAGGCTGAAGGTCACCTGGTTGACCGCTGCAAACGGCTTGACGAAGGTCAGGCGCATCCCGACGGTGGTGTTTGGTTGGGCCGATTCGATGCGCATTTCGCCCACGCCGACTTTCTCGCTTTCCCAGGCGTAGGTGGCGCCCGGGCCGACGGTGGACGCGCCGTAGCGGCCCTTGATTGCGGGGTCTTTCTTCTCGTAGGGGTTCCAGGTGTTGAACGCCTGCAGATCGTTGATCAGCGGGAAAAGGCGCTCCGGCGGGGCCTGGATCTGCGCGCTGCGCTCGACCCGGAACGTGTCAGGGCGGGTGGCGGCATACGCCAGCAGCAGAACGATGGCGGCCACGATGATCAGCAACAGGGTTTTCAGCATGAGGGGGTTCCGCGCGGCTTAGTGGCTGACGCCGGGAATGTCGCGAAAGCGGTCCACCGCCTTGCTGGGGGCGAAGTCTTCCAGCTCGAACAGCTGGCGCACTTCGATGGCGCAGGGCTGGCCGACGAACGGCTCGGGAAAGCGTAGCGCCCACTGCATGGCTTCTTCGCGCGAGCGCACCTGGATCATGGTGTAGCCGGCGATCAATTCCTTGGTCTCGGCAAAGGGGCCGTCCACCACCGTGCGCTGGCCGCCGTCGTATTGCACGCGCCACCCTTTGGACGACGGCTGCAAGCCGTTGGCGTCCAGCAGCACGCCGGCCTTGGCCAGCGCTTCGTGATAAGTCGCCATCGAGGCAAGCAGGCTTTCTTCCGGCATCAGGCCGGCTTCGCTGTCGGGCGTGGCCCGCACGATGATCATGAATCGCATCTGAATCTCTCCTTGGGTTGGGACATCGCAGCCTGGGTACCGGTCGGGACTTTCGGCTTGTACTGGCACGACGAACGGGAAGACATCAGATCGACAAGGAATTTGCAGACCTAGGGTAAGTACCAGGTGGAATCACCCATCAGATGCGATCCAGGGGTTGATGACCGTGAGGCCGGCAGCCAGGAAGGGGGCGACGTCGCGGGTCGCCACGCTCATTCCATGCGCAGCGGCTGTCGCTGCGATATAGCCCTCAGCAGCCGCGATTGCTTGACCGCTAGCCCGCGCCCGCGCCATCAATTCCGCATAAGGCTGGCTGGCGCCACCATCGAATGGCAAGACGCGCCCCGCGAACAACGCCAAGACGCGATGCTCAAGGTTGTGGAGCAGGGCGGTGCGCCGCTTGCCAGCAGGCAAAGACGCAATGCCGAACCGCAATTCGGCAACGGTGATTGCGGAAAGAAACAGGGTTTCCAGTGGTTGCTGGTCGATCCACGCGACAACGTTGGCAGAGGGGATCTGCCGCAATGGTTCCGAGACCACGTTCGTATCAAGCACAATCATTCGAACCTCGGTGGCGTCGCAGGGGTTTTGTCCCGCTGGCCGAATACCGCGACTTCTTCATCAGTCAGATTGGCTTGTCGCCCGATTTGCGCTAACAGGGAGCCCAGCTTGACGCGTCCTTCGGGCTTCACAGCGTCTTCCAGGATGGCACGCACTTCGGCTTCGGTGCTGCGACCATGTTGGGCTGCGCGTACGCGCAGGGCCCGGTGGACCTCGTCGGGGAGGTTCCTGACAGTAAGCATAGGCATGATGCGATGGCTCCATATGCATGCATTGACTGCATTTTATGAATCTGCAGTCAATCAGGCAAACGACTCGCCCTTTGATGGCGGCGGCGGACGGGGTCGTTACATGAAACACGGACCCAATTCGCGGACCTCGACGGTCGCCCACTGCGCCGCCGGGCATTCGGCGGCCAGGGCCAGGGCCTCTTCGCGGGTGTCGCACGTCAGCAGGAAGAATCCGCCGATCATTTCCTTGGCCTCGGCGTAGGGGCCGTCCATCAGCGAGCGTTCGCCGTCGCGGATTTGCAGGCGGACGCCTTCGGATTCGGACTTCAGGGATTCGGCCTGCGTCAGCAGGCCGCGTGCTTTCAGCCCTTCTGCGTAGCGCACCATCTGCGCATAGGCGTCGCGGCCTTCTTCGGGCGTGCGTTGGGCGCGCTGGCCCACGGGTTCAACGATCAGCAGCAGGTAGGACATGGGGGTTCCGGATTCTGGCTCGCGGTGGCAGGTTCGGAGAGCTTACGTCAGTCTTCCTGGAAAATCGATTCAGCGGTTGAAAGCGGTCGAGCGCTTTCGCGAACTTCGCGTCGTCGGTCGCGGCGCGCTCGAACTGCTCAGCATCAGGGCATACATCGCCAGGTGCCAGGAGTGTTCCGCGGTGTTTTCCTTTCGGCTGCCGTCAAGCAGCGGCGATTGCCGGATGACCGTCTTCAGCCGGTCGATTTCCCGTAGGAATCCCAGCTGCTTTTCCAGTGCGGACGATTGCATGATCTTCCACGCCCAGAGATTGACCACCTTCCAGTGTACGAAACGAATTCGGTTGGAAGGGGCCGATGGCTGTGGGGCAGCCGCTATCGCAATCAATGCGCCGTGGCGTCGACCGCGCCCGTTCAGGGCCCCTTGGCGACCGCTTTGACCGGGGTCTGCGCTTCCTTGACCGGCGCTTGTTTCGGCGCGATATCCATGATCAGTTCGACGCGCCGGTTGGCGGCACGGCCGGCGGGGGTGTCGTTGGATTCGATGGGCCGGGTTTCGGCGTAGCCCACCGCGCGCAGCCGCGGGGCCGCCACGCCGTCGCGCACCAGTTCGCGCAGCACGCTGGTGGCGCGGCTGCTGGACAGTTCCCAGTTGGACGCGAATTGCCGGGTCTGGATCGGCACCGGGTCGCTATGGCCTTCCACCGACACCTGGTATTCGTTCTTGGTCAGGATGGCGGCCAGGCGCTTGATGACATCCAGGCCGGCGGGGCTGAGCGTGGCCTGGCCCGAGGGGAACAGCAGTTCGTTGCTGATGCGGAAGCTGACGGACTGTTCATTGATGATCACGTCCACCGATTTGCCCAGGTCGCCCAGGCCCAGCGATTCCTTGGAAGGGGCCTTAAGCGGCGGTGCGGCGTCGGCCACTTTCACGCTGCCGTCGTCGGCGGGCGCGGTTTCGGCGGCGGGGGCGGGCGGCTCCGCCCAACTGGCGGGGATCGGGGTGGCGTCGAATTCGGCGTATTCGCCGTCGTATTTGGGCAGGCCGCTGGCGGCCAGCGTGCCGACCAGTTCCACCGGCGTGTCGGACGCGGCAGGGGCCTGGCCGTGCAGGCGCGACACGGCCAGCATCACCACCAGCATGGCCAGCAGCAGGGTGATCAGGTCCAGATAGCTCAGCAGCCAGTTTTCGGCGTCCTGCTCCACGGTCTCTTCGACGTGCCAGCGGGCGTAGCGGTCCTTGCGGTCAGTCTGGCTGGGACGCCAGCCGCTGTTGTCCGCCGCTTTCTGCGCGCGCAACTGGGCCTGGCGGGCCTGTTCGATCCGCTGCGCCAGGGAGGGCGAAATCAGGCTCATTGACGCGCGGGGGCAGGACGGGTGATGGAAACGGGCTGGGCGGCCGGCTTGACCTGGCCTTCCGTCTTGGATTTGGGCGGTGCCTTGGCAGTGAGGCCGCCGTCGTAGATTTCGTCTTCGACGTGCATGACGAAGGAATTCAGCGTTTCGCGCACGACGGCCGGCCCGCGCTTCTCGCACATCATCGAAATGCCTTGCAGCACCATGTTCATCGACTCGATGCGGCGCGCGGTGCGGCGCTCGAGCTTGAGCGCGATCGGCTTGCAGACCAGGTTGGCCAGCAGGATGCCGTAGAACGTCGTCATCAGGCCCACGGCCAGGTGCTGGCCGATCATCGTCATGCTGCCGTCGCCCAGCACGGCCATCAGGTTGATCAGGGCGACCAGCGTGCCCAGCATGCCGAAGGCGGGGGCGAAGGTGGCCATGACGCGGAACATCTGCGCTTCGGCCTGTTCCCGGGCGCGCAGGCGGGCGACGCGCCATTGCAGCACTTCAATGATCTGGTCTTCCGGGGTGTTGTCGATGATCAACTGCACGCCCGTGCGCAGGAATGGGTTGGAGACCTTCTTGAGCGCTTGCTCCACCTTGTGGACGTCGGTGTTCATCCAAAGCTGGGCCATGGACACCAGTTCTTCGATGTCGCGCTGCTGGTCGTGCTGGTCGTTGCGGAACACGGTGCGCACCAGCTTGAAGATGCGCAGCACTTCCTGCAGCGGGTAGGCGATGAACAGCGCGGCGCAGGTGCCGCCCAGGACGATGGCCAGGCCCGGCAGGTTTAAGTACATGCTGGCGTCGGTGGCGGATAGCGCGACGACGATAAGCAGGGTAAGCAGGCCGACGACGGCGCCGATGACGGAAGACGGATTCATGGATCTTGCCCGAAGGGGAAGACATTCCGTGCGCGGAATGCCGGATTTTCGGGAAATTCTAGCCAGGAGCCGCGGGAGTCAATCCGCCGGAAAGCAGGGCGAAAGGGCCGGTAAGCGCCGGCTTAACCTGCCCGTCAGCCAGCGGTGGGATGGGAAAAAAACGGGGTCGGATACCAGGCCTCAGACGGGGCGTTGGCGCCGGGCCAGCCATTCGTCGCGGGTGATTTCCCAGATCTCGGCCGGTTGGCGGCCGCTGACGAAACCGCGCTCTTCGAGGCCCACCACGCGCATGCCGCCGCGTTCGGAAATCTTGCGCGAACCGGTGTTGGCGACGGCCTTGGGCGCCCGAAGGAACGGCTTGCCCAGCACGTCGAACCAATAGGCGGTGACGGCGTCGCTGGCTTCGCTCATGTAGCCGCGGCCATGATGGTCCGGGTCCAGCCAGAAGCCGCGGTTGTTATGGGATTCGTCGTCCATCAGGCTGATCACGCCGATCAGGCGGGCGGGCGCGTCCAGCGTGCGTACAGTCCAATGCCATTGTTCGCCCCGGCGGATGGCGGGCAGCGCCACGTGCTCGACGTAGTCGCTGGCGCCGTCGTCTGGATAGGGCCACGGCACCTGGTCCGCCAGGAAACGCACGACTTCCCATTGCGGAAAGACGCGCTGGATGGCCTCGGCGTCGTCCATGGCGAGCGGCTGCAGGATAAGGCGGGCGGTGGTCAAAGCGGGGTAGGGCATGGCGTCGGCGAGGCGGGCAGGGCAGTGGCCGGGATGGCGCCTGAAGGTGGCGTAGCCGGATATGTATATCATGAGCGGTATCTGGCGGTCAGCCGCTATCGCCGCCACGGCATTGGAGAACCACATGAATACCCCCAACGAAAACGTCAGCATGGCGCTTTTCTGCGACTTCGAGAACGTAGCGCTGGGTGTGCGCGACACCAAGTACCAGAAGTTCGACATCCGGCCCGTGCTGGAGCGCCTGCTGCTCAAGGGCAGCATCGTCGTCAAGAAGGCCTATTGCGACTGGGAACGCTACAAGGAATTCAAGGCCCCCATGCACGAGGCCAATTTCGAACTGATCGAGATTCCGCACGTGCGCCAGTCGGGCAAGAATTCGGCCGACATCCGGCTGGTCGTGGACGCGCTGGATTTTTGCTATACCAAGTCGCACGTCAACACGTTCGTCATCATCAGCGGCGATTCCGATTTTTCGCCGCTGGTGTCCAAGCTGCGCGAAAACAACAAGAAAGTGATCGGCGTGGGTGTGAAGCAATCCACTTCCGACCTGCTGATCGCCAACTGCGACGAATTCATCTTTTATGACGACCTGGCACGCGAAGGCCAGCGCACTGCCGACGCGCGGCGCGACAACCGGGGCGGCGCTAGCGCCGGCCAGCGCCGGACGCCGGACGAAGAGCGCCGCCGCAAGGAAGAGCTCGACGCCCGCAAGACCCAGGCCGTGGAAATGGTCGTCGAGACGTTCGAGGCGCTGATGGCCGAACGCGGCGACAGCGGCAAGATCTGGGCGTCTGCCCTGAAAGATGCGCTCAAGCGCCGCAAACCGGATTTCAACGAGTCGTACTACGGCTTCCGCGCCTTCGGCAACTTGCTGGACGAGGCGCAGTCGCGCGGCTTCCTGGAAGTGGGCCGCGAGGAGAAGTCCGGTACCTATGTGTATCGCGACAGCGCCGATAGCGCCGACAGCGGCGAAAGCGCGCCGACCGAGAACCGCTCGGGCGGCAACCGCGGATCCCGTTCCGCGCAACATCGCCAGGCGGCGCCGGCAGAGACCGACGCCGAGGTCGACGCTGACGACGCGCAAGCCGGCGCGGTGCAAGCCGGCGCGGTGCAAGAGGAAGCCAATCCCCGTCCTTCCCGCAGGTCGCGCGGTGGCCGCAAGTCCGGCCGGGGCGCCAGCCAGCATGCCGAGCAGGCCGGTTCCGAAGCCGCCATTGCCGCCCCGTCCGCCGCTGCGCCAGCGGAGCAGGGTGCGGCACCGGTCGCCGCAGCCGTGACGCCCGCCGTGCCGTCCGAGGCCTCGGTTCAGGCCAATAAACAAGCAGAAGCCAACAAACAGGCAGAAGCCAACAAACAGGCAGAAGCCAACAAACAGGCAGAAGCCGATCGGGAAACCGCCAAGGAACTGGCGCAAGAAGCCGCCAAGCTGGAGGCCATGCGTGCGGATGCGCTGGCCCGCGCGCAGGCGCCCAAGCCGGTCCAGGCCTCGCGGCTTCCGCCGATGCCCACGCCGTTGCCCCAGGCGCGCCAGCCGCTGCCTGCCGTGGACATCGCCGAATGGACCTTTGCCGAACCCGCCGCGGATACCCGCCGCGAACCGGCCAGCAAGGTGCCTGCCAAGGTGTCGGACCCATTCGCCGGCGCACCTGCCAGGCAGCAGGTTGAAGAGGCGCCGGCCAGCCCGGCCGTCAAGCGTGCCCCTTCGCGTAGCCGCACAGCCACCAAGACGGCTACCAAGACGGACGTGGCCAAGGTAGCGGAAGCGGCCGCCGATGGCGCCGCCAAGCCTGCCAGCAAGGCACCGGCCAAGACGGCGGGCAAAACCGCCAGCAAGACGGCCAGCAAGACTGCGACCCGCACGCCCCGGTCCCGCAAGACGGCTGCCTCGGAGTCCTGAGGCTAAGTCGGTTCAGCCGGGCTGCGGTAGCGGCCCGGCGTGACGCCCAACTCCCGCTTGAACATGGCGATGAACGCGCTGACGTTGTCGTAGCCCAATTCGAGGGCCACGGTAGTGACCGGTGCGCCCGCGGCCAGCATTTCCTGTGCCCGCATCAACCGGGCATGCTGGCGCCATGCGCCCAGGGTCACGCCCGTTTCCGCCAGGAAGCGGCGCGCCAGCGTGCGCGGCGCCATGCCGATCGTGCCGGCCCACGCGTCCAGTTGACGCGTGTCGGAAGGGGCGTCCGATAGCGCCAACGCCAGGCGCCGCAGCCGCGTATCGCGTGGCAGCAGCAGCGCCGCGCCGGCTAGCGGCAAGGTACGGATTTCTTCGCGGATCAAGGCTTCGATGTGCCGGCGCGCGGTGTCGGGCGCGCCGTCTTCCCACGTCGCGGCGCGGTCCACGGCGGCCACCAGCAATGCGGAGGCGCGCAGCAGGCTGGCCGACGCAGGCAGGCTGGCGCAGGCAGCCGGGCTCAGGTAGGCGCTGTACCCGGCATACGGGCCGTGTGAGCGCAGGCCGTGCGGCAGGCCGGGCGGAATCCAGACCGCATGGAAGGGGGGCACCACCCATTGCAAATCGCCCGCATAGACGGTCAACAACCCCTGATAGGCGCCCAGCAGCTGCCCGCGCGCATGCCGATGCATGGCGGTGTCGCGCAACGCGCCGTCCACGCGGCGGATGGCGATCAGCCGGGGGCCGCGCTGCGACCGGGCGCGCTCGGGCGCAATCAAGGGCGAAGCGGGAGGCGACGGTTCCATGTGGCTGAATCACCGTATTGATAGTCAGAAACGCCGCAGAATTGCCAGGCGGGAACGCCTATCGTAGCGCTTGTATTCGACACAGTCAGGAGCGACAGATGCAAGCACAAGACGTTTTGCCGGATGGCATGGATCAAGGTAACTTCAACGGCGTCGCCGTGCGCAAGGGAACGGTGGGCGCCTTCCTGGCGAACGCACGGGTGTGCCTGGACGCCGCCGCCGCGCCGCAAACGGTCGCGGCGGCCCGAAGGGATATCCAGGACGCGCTGCCGGCGCTGCGCGCGCTGGGCCTGTTCGAGATCTTGCAGATCAGGGATGCGGGATTGCGTGCCTGGGTGCAGGAAGCGGACGGGCCTGGTGGTCTATGATGCCTCGTTTCGGACCTGCACCGCCCTGGCGGTCTGCATCCTAGCGTCCTGCCTGCCGGATTCTCCATGCAATATGTATTGATCAGTTCCTGCCTGTTGGGCAACCCCGTGCGCTACGACGGGCGCGGCGTGCCCAATGGCGACGCCGTGCTGGCCCGTTGGCAGGCCGAAGGCCGCGTCGTGCCGGTCTGTCCGGAAGTGGCAGGTGGAATGCCGATTCCCCGGCCGCCTGCGGAAATCGAACCCGGCCGGCAGGCCGCCGCCGTGCTGGATGCCGGCGCGCGGGTCGTGGCGGTGACGGGCGAAGACGTTACGCTGCCGTTCGTGCAGGGCGCGCAGGCGGCGCTGGCCGCTGCGCGGGAGCGCGGCATCCGCGTCGCGGTGCTGAAAGAAGGCAGCCCGTCTTGCGGCAGCGGTTATGTCTATGACGGCCATTTCGCGGGCCGCCGCCAGCCAGGGGCAGGAGTGACGGCGGAACTGCTGACCCGGGCAGGCTTGCGGGTCTTCAGCGAAAAGCAATGGGCCGAGGCCGAGGCCTGTCTGGCCGAATGCGAGGCGCGGCATGTGGATTAGTGCAGGCCGAGCCCGCGCGCGCCGTTGGCCGGCGCGCATCGCCGCCGCACTGTTGCTGTTGCTGTCCGCGTTCTTCTACTACGCTTGGTACGCGTTCTACCTGAAGTGGGAGTTCAACGAACTGGGCCGCTACTACGATCCGGTCGACCAGGTGGTCTATACGTCGTCCGGTTTTGTCTGGGTGTTGCCGGCGACCGTGCTGCTGGCCGCCGGGCTGCTATCCGCCTGGCGCGGCTGGCGGCGCTGATCCGCCCTGGCGACCGGTGGACCAAACCGGTGGATCAAACCTGCGGATCATTCGGCGCGAATGTTCGCCGCTTTGACGATCTTGCCGTTGTCGGCGTATTCCCGGCGCACCTGATCCGCGAACTGGTCGACGCTGCCGGGCGACATGATGTTCAACGCGTCCGTCAGCGGTTTGCTGATGTCGGGCATGGCGGCCACCTTGTTGATCACCGTGTTCATGCGCTGGCGGAAATCGGCGCTGGACGTGCCCGGCGCGAAGAAGCCGAAGGTGGACGTCATGTTGGCCATGGGATAGCCAAGCTCGGCAAACGTCGGCGCGTCTGGCCGTCCAGGCAAGCGCGCCGGCGACCCTACGGCCAGCAGTTTGAGCTTGCCCTCGTCGATCAGCGTGTTGACGGGGGCCGAGGCGTTGACCAGCATCAGCGTGAACTGGCCGCCGAGCGCGTCCGGCACCATCTGCGCCATGCCTTTGTACGGCACATGGGTGATGCGCACCTTGGCCTGGCCATTGATCTGCTCCAGCATCAGATGCCCCAGCGACCCGACGCCCGCGGTCGCCAGTGACAGCCCGTCGGGGTCCGCCTTGGCCTGGGCCAGCATGTCCTTGAAATCCTTGCCCGTGAACTTCGGGCCGCCCACCAGGTACACCGGCGAATACATCACGGCCGCCACCGGCGCCAGGTCTTTCAACGGGTCGTACAGCGTCTTCATCACATGGGGCGACAGCGTTACCGGGCTGACGGCGGTAAAGCCCAGGGTGTTCCCGTCGTGCGCGCGAGCCACGGTGTTCATGCCAATCATCCCGCCTGCGCCGCCGCGATTTTCCACGACGACGGGCCGCCCGAGTTCGGCAGCCAGCTTCTGGGCGAAGGCGCGCGCAGTGTTGTCGACGATGCCGCCGGCACCGTAAGGCACCACGATGGTCAGCGCTTGCGCCTTGGCCTCGCTCTGGGCGTGGACGGCGAACGAGGCGGCGCAGAGCGCGCTGACGGCGCAAAGGCCGGCGAACCGCTTGAAGACGAGCATGGCTTTTCCCCTTGATGCCCGGCGCCATGGCCAAGCGATTTGACGGCCGTCCAATGCGGCGCGCCGGCATGCAGTGTGTGCAGGCCGGCGCGTCGGGGCAATGGGGAATATCCGGGGTTGCGGCGTCAATTGGCGCGGTAGCCGCGGCTGTTCATGCAGGAATCCACCGCATGATTGTAGGAATCCACCATGACTTGCGTGGTCCATTGCGAGATGGTGGCCGGGTCATAGCCGCTTTGGTTCATGGCCCAGCGCTGGCAATCGGTGGTGGCATTCGCCTGCGCCTGATTGACCTTGGGCGCGGCGTCGTACTGCACCGGCGCGTATTGAGGCTGCGGCTGCGCATAGGCGACGGGGGGCGCGGCATAGACCGGCGGCGCGTCGTAGACCGGCGCGGCGTATACGGGAGGGCTCGTGTAGACCACCCCGGGTGCCGCGTAGACGCCCGTTTGCGCGTAGGTCGGGCCCGAGTCCGCCGCCAGCAGCAGTCCCACCGCCGCCAGCGCGAAGGCGCCGCCTACCCACCATCCCGCCGAGCTGCTGCCGCCGCCGCCGTGATGGTGGTATCCGTTCCCGCCGTAATAACCGCCGTGGTAACTGCCGCCGCCATAGCCGTGGCCGCCACCGTAGCCGCCGCCCCAACCGCCGCGCCCACCCGCCATCGCGGGCGCGCCTGCCACGGCAAGCGCCAGCGCCACGACAAGCATCCGGCCTGTAAACCGTTTCATGATCTTGCTCCTATCCGCCTTGTGCCGGCACATTGCCTGGGCACAAGGCGATAGCGTTACTTTACTGCTGCGCGTGCCCTAAAAGTTGTTGCAAAAGCTACGGGCATTTCAACTCGCTTCAACGGATGTTGCAGGAACGCGACTCGCCCGGCGCCAATCGCACGACCAGTTTGTCGTCAAATTGCGACGATGCATTGTTGAAGGTTTCGTAAGTCTCGTAACCGGCCTTCTCGATGCACCAGTTCCAGAAATAGAGTTCCGCGCCATGCAGCATCAGTGATTCCACCCGCCATTCCGATTGGACGCTAAAGCGCGCGACCCCGTTGAGGGCGGTCGGAATTTCGTGGCGCGAACGTTCCCGGCCATAGGGATAAGCGCTGGATATCAGGACCACGCGCGCGTTCTCAAGCGGCTGCGATTGCGCGTCCAGCACAGTGGCGCTGGCTGCCGGTTGCAGAGTCTTGTAGACGGGGTAGGGCACGCAGCCGACGGCCCCGGTGGCCAGCGCGGCGGGCAGGGCCCACCGCAACAAGCGTAACGGCCGTGATAGGGGGCTGGCGGACGGGCTGGCGAAATAGTGGCGAAAAGCCATGAACGGTAGTACCTTCTCGCGATGATTACGGCACGACCCACTTCTTCATCGCAAAACAAGCGTCTCACGAAAGGTGAACGCACACGGTTACAGCTTCTGGAGGTTGCCGCGGCGGAGTTCGCCGAGCGCGGATTCCAGCAAACGCGGATCAGCGACATCGTAGCCCGCGCCGGTGTGACCCAGCCTGTCTTCTATCAATACTTCTCAAGCAAGCAAGCCGCCTACGATGAACTGGTGGGCATGTTCGCGCAGCGCTTGCGGCAGGCCATCAGCCAGGCGCGCCTGCCTGCCGATCTGGAAGGGTCGCAGCTGGCGGACCGCATCCGCCGCGGCGTCCGAGGCCTGCTGGCCATCTTGCAGGAAGATCCCAATTTGACCCGCATCGGCTTCTTCCAGGTGGCGGCGGCGGAAGCGCTGAAGGACGAACTGGTGGCGATGATCGCCGACAACGTCCGCGCCGAGCAGCAGGCGGGCCTGTTCCGGGCGGCGATCCCGGCCGATTGGTTCGCGCAGTCGCTGATGGGCATCATCGAACGCTTCACGCGCCAGATGCCCGACGCCGCGCAGCAGCAGGCATTGGCGGAATTCATCACCGACTTGCTGCTGGACGGCATGCGGGACCCCGACCCGGACCGGCGCCCCGACCGGCAGCCGCCCCGCCAAGCCTCCTAGCCGGAGGCTTTTTTTTGGCCGCTCGGGACGGGCCGCCGGGTTATTCGACCCGCGCCCCGGAAGCCGCCACCAGCTTGCCGGCCGCCTCCCAGTCCGCCTTCAGCAGTTCCTGGAATTGTTCGGGGGTCTTGGCACTGGCTTCGACGCCCAGCGATGCCAGGCGCGCCTGCACCTTGGGGTCGGCCAGCACCTTGTTCACCGCCGCGTTGATCTTGCCGCGCTCGGCCGCCGGCAGCCCGGCGGGCGCCAGCAGGCCCAGCCAGGAGTCGAAGGCATAGCCTGGCAAGCCGCTTTCGGCGACGGTGGGCAGGTCGGGTGCGAAGCGCGAGCGCGTTTTGCCCGTATAGGCCAGGAAGGTTACGCGGGGGTCCTGGCGGTAGGCGGTTACGCCGATGGTGGCGGCGGTGACGGCCTGGACGCGACCGGCCAGCAGTTCCGTGACGGCGTCGCCCGTGGACTTCATCGGAATGTGCTGCATCTGCGCGCCGGCGGCGGTCAGGAACCACGCCATGCCCAGGTGGGACGCGCTGCCGTTGCCGGCCGAGGCGTAGTCGTACGCGCCGGGTTTGGCTTTGACGGCCTGGATGAATTCCGCGGTGTTCTTCACGTTCAAGCCGGCGGACGCCAGGATGATGTAGCCGGTGTCGCCCAGGTAGGCCACGCCCGTGAAGTCCTTATAGGGATCGTAGCTGAGGTTCTTGTACAGGTAGCCGGCGATGTGATGGCTGGCGGCGGCCAGCACCAGGGTGTTGCCGTCCGGCGCGGCGCGCGCGACTTGCGACGTGCCCACGGTTCCGCCCGCGCCGGCGCGATTCTCCACGACGATGGAGGCGTTCAGCGCCTGGCCCAGTTCGTCGCCGATGGCGCGGGCGATGGTGTCCTGGACGGCGCCGGTGCCGTAGGGGACGACGATGCGGACGACGCGTTGTTCGGCATGGGCCGCGCCGATGCCGGCAATGGCCAGCGTCAGGGCAAGCAGGGTGCCGCGGCGTATCGCCAGGCGTCGGAAGGGCATGAAGGGGAAGGGCATGAAGACGGCTCGTATCGGTAGCGCGCGTCAGCGGAATGCTGGCGCGACGGGACGGCGTTGGACTCTAAAGATTCGCGCCGCCTGCGCCAACGATTTATTCGCCGCTTGCATATAGCCGCAGGGGATATGGCCGGCCTGGCTGACACCGCAGCCAGCCTCAGGCCCAGGTTTCGTGCAGATGCGCCCAGAGCGGCCGGCCATCGGCGGCGGCCGTGAACAGGACGGTCGCGCGCCGCTGGGTCGCGCCATCGTGCCAGACGTGCCGTTCGCGGTAGCTCAGCAGCACCGAGGCCGCATCCGCATGCCGCACCGCCATCTCGTCGATGTCGATCTTCAGGCCTGGGCGCGCGCCGCGCAGGCCAGCGAACAAGGCCGGCAGCGCGTCGCCCGTCAGGCGCTGACCATCGGTCGTGATCATGGTGAAGCCGGGTGCGAAGCCGGACAGCAGCTCCGCCAGCACGCCGTCGGGCGCGTCAGGCTGGCCGATCCATTGCTCGATCAGCGCGTGGGCGTCCAGGGTCAGGCGCAGGCTGGTGGAGGAAAAGTCTGTCATGGCGGGCTTCAAAGGCAGTAAGGAGCGCCATTCTAGGGGCCGGATCGTGCTGAAAAAAGACCCGGTGGATAGATATACTGTTCGTGTTTTTTTGACAATGAGAGGGGCGCCGTGATCAACCTGAATCGCCTGTCGATGTTCGTGGCGGTGGTCGAAGCCGGCTCGTTCACGGCGGCGGCCGATACGCTGGGCGTCACCAAGGCGGTGGTCAGCGTCAACATCAAGCAGCTGGAGCAAGAGCTGGGTGTCGCGCTGCTGACCCGCAGTACCCGGCGGCTGGCGCTGACCGGAGCGGGCGAAGGCTTCTATGCGGAATGCGCGCGGCTGCTGCGCGAGGCCGAAGCGGCCGTGGACCAGGCGCGGTCCGGGCAGGACACCCTGTCGGGCAGCCTGCGCGTGACCGCCACCGTGGATTACGGCAACCGGATCGTCGCGCCCGCGCTGGCGGCGTTCGCGCGCCGGCATCCGGCGTTGCGGGTCAGCTATCAGGCCAGTTCGGCGCACGCCGACCTGATCGGCGACCGGCTGGATCTGGCGATCCGCGTGGGCGCCTTGGCCGACTCAAGCTATCGCGCCACGCCGATCGGCGAGTTCAAACTGTTGATGGTGGCCAGCCCGGCCTTGCTGGCGGCGCATGGCGCGCCGCGCACGCCGCAGGCCTTGGCCGCCATGCCCTGGCTGGCGAACCGGCCCGGGCGCAGCGACCATTGGCGCCTGTCCGACAGCAAGGGGCGCGAGCACGCGCTGCGCGTGGCGCCCGTTGCGCATGCGGACACGGCGTCGGCGCTGCTGGCGTTCGCCGAAGCGGGCTGCGGAGTAGCCGCGTTGCCCGACTGGCTGCTGGACGCGCCGCTGGCGCAGGGTGTCTTGCAGCAGGTGCTGCCTTCGTATGCATTGCCGCCGCAGCCGGTGTTCGCGGTCTACCCGGGCACCCGCCACGTCAGCGCGAAGGTCCGGCGCTTCATTGATTTCCTGCGGGCGCCGGAACGGCCTTAGCGCGCCAGGGCGGGTGTGCCGCCCGCGCCCAGATCCCAGTACAGACCCGTCATCAACCCCAACGCCTGGCGCAGCAGTTCCGGCGGCAGGTGTTCATTGGGCGCGTGCTGCGAGCAGCCGGGATACGAGTGCGGCACCCAGATCGTGCGCAGGCCCAGCACATCGGTGAAGATGTCGTTGGGCAGCGACCCGCCCAGGTTAGGTAGCAAGGCGGTCTTTTCACCGGACGTGCGTTCCAGCGAATCCACTGCCCATTGCACCCAGGCGTCGTCGGGATCGATGCGGGTCGCGCAGAACATGGATTCGCGCGTGAGCGCGATCTTGACCATCGGGAAACCCTGGCGGTCCAGGTGCCGGCGCAGCGCCGGAATCAGGTCGTCGGGGTTCACGCCCACCACGAAGCGCAGCTGGCAGCGGGCCCAGGCGCGCGGCGGAATGGCGTTGACGGGGGTTTCCGGATTGCCGGTTTTGTAGGCCAGCACCTCGAAGGAACACCAGCCGAACACGCGTTCGGCCGGCGACAGGCCGGGTTCGCCCCATTCCGGTTCGATCTCCGGCCCGTCCGCGCCGCCGTCCACCTGGCAATCGGCCAGCGCGCGGCGCACGGCGGCCGGCAGTTCGGCCGGCACCCATTCCGGTATGCGGATCTGCCCGGTGGGCGAGACGAGGCTGGCGATGGCGTGCGCCAGCTGGATGCCCGGGTTGGAGATCAGGCCGCCCCAGTTGCCGGAATGGTGGCCGCCGGCGCGCGCCTCGATGCTCAGGTCGAAGTTCAGGCTGCCGCGCGCGCCCAGGAAGATCGTCGGGCGTTTGGCGGCCAGGCGCGGGCCGTCGGACGCGATCAGCAGGTCGGCCGCCAGCATGTCGCGATGCTCGGCGCACAACTCTCGCAGGCCCATCGAGCCGGTCTCTTCGCCCATTTCAATCAGGTACTTGGCGTTGAAGCCGAGCTTGCCGCGCGTTTCCAGCACCAGCCGCAAGGCCTCCATATTGATGGTGTGCTGGCCCTTGTTGTCGGCGATGCCGCGGCCGTACCAGCGGCCTTCGGCTTCGGTCAGCGCCCAGGGCGACAGGCCGTCCTTCCATTCCTTTTCCAGGCCGCGGATGACGTCGCCGTGCCCATAGCCCAACACGGTGGGCAAGGCGGGGTCTTCGATGCGCTCGGCATACAGGAAGGGCGCCAGCGCCTTGGGGTGGGTCAACGTGCGGCAGGTGAATCCCAGGGCCTCGAACGCGGGGCGGATCTCGGATTCCAGGTAGTCAGCCAGCACGGCCGCGCGCTCCGGGTTCTGGCTTTCCGTCGGCAGCGCCAGCCGGCGCGCCAGCAGCGCGCGGAAGGCGCCCGAATCAAAACAGTGTTCCGCTTGGGCGATGGCTTGCTCACGGGTCATGATGGTCGGGCTCCGTCGGGATGAGAGGAAGAAGTCGGGTACAGGTGGCAGGCCACTACGGATTCGTCGCGCAGCGCCAGCGCCGGCCGGTCGGTCTTGCATTGCGCCATCGCATACTGGCAGCGCGGATGGAAGGGGCAGCCCGGCGGCGGATTCAGCGGGTCGGGGAACGTCAGCCCCAGCCCCATGTCGGGGATGCCCAGGCCCGGCTCCGGCGTCAGCACCGAGGCCAGCAGCGCCTGCGTGTAGGGATGGCGCGGGTCGTGGAACAGCTGCGTCGTGGGCGAGGATTCCACCACGCGTCCCAGATACATCACCGCGACGTGGGTGGCGATGTGCTCCACCACCGCCAGGTTGTGGCTGATGAAGACATAGGTCAGGTTGAATTCGCGCCGCAGGTCCATCAGCAGGTTCATGATCTGCGCCTGCACCGAGACGTCCAGCGCGGAGGTGGGCTCGTCGCAGATGACGATCTCGGGGTGCATGACCAGCGCGCGGGCGATGGCCACGCGTTGCCGCTGCCCGCCGGACAATTGGCCCGGCGTGTTGTGCGCCAGGCGCGCCGGCAATCCCACGCGCTCCAGCATCTCGATGGCCTTGTGCAGCTTGGGGTTGGGGATGCCGTGCACTTCCAGCGGCAGCGACACGATCGAGGCGATGGACCGGCGCGGATTCAAGGACGAGTACGGGTCCTGGAAGATCGGCTGCACGCGGCGGGCGAGCGCGCGGCGGTCCATTTGCCGGATGTCCTGGCCGTCCAGCTTGATGGCGCCTTCGGTGGGGGGCGTCAAGCCAAGCAGCATGCGCGCCAGCGTGGATTTGCCGCAGCCCGATTCGCCCACGATGCCCAGCACCGCGCCACGCTCGACCGCCAGGTCCACGCCATTGACGGCGTGCAGCGTGCTGCGCGGTTTGAACATGCCCGCGCGGATCGAAAACTGCCGGCTGACGGCATCGGCTTGCAAGAGCGCGCTCATGCCGGAACTCCTTCTTCTTGGCGGATGCAGCGCCATTGCTGTTCGGGCGGGTGGCCGTAGACGGGGATCGTGTCGCGGCACTGCGCTTCTGCGTAACGGCAGCGGTCGGCGAAGGCGCAGCCGCGCAGGTCGCCCACCAGCGATGGCACGACGCCGGGGATGGTGCCCAGCGATTCGCCGGGCGGCGTGCGGCCGGGAACGGGGATACAGGCCAGCAGCCCCTGCGTGTAGGGATGGCGCGGCGTGGCGAAGATGCTTTCGACCGGGCCTTCCTCGACGATCTGGCCCGCATACATCACGGCGACTTGCCGCGCGATGCGCGCCACCACGCCCAGGTCATGGGTGATCAGCACCATGGCGATGCCCAGTTCGGCCTGCAAGTCGGCAAGAAGGCGCAGGATCTGCGCCTGGATGGTGACGTCCAGCGCGGTGCTGGGCTCGTCGGCGATGAGCAGTTCGGGGCCGCACATCAGCGCCATCGCGATCATCACGCGCTGGCGCAGTCCGCCCGACAACTGGTGCGGGTACTGCGTCAGCCGCTGCCCGGCGGACGCGATGCCGACTTTCTCCAGCAGCTCGACGGCGCGGTCGCGCGCCTGCTGCTTCGTGGCATGGCGGTGGTGGATGTAGTGCTCGGTGAGTTGTTCGCCGATGGCGTAGGCGGGGTTCAATGCGGTCATCGGTTCTTGGAAGATCATCGCCATCTTGCTGCCGCGCAAGGCGTTGATGCGGCGGCCGCGCGCGGCGGACAGGTCTTCTCCCAGCACCGACAGCCGGCGCGTGCTGCGCGTGGCGGCCTTGGGCAGCAAGCCCATGATGGCCAGCGACGTCATCGATTTTCCGCAGCCCGATTCGCCCACCAGGCACAGCGTTTCGCCGCGCCGGACCTGGAAGGACACGTCGCGCACCGCATGCAGGGGCCCGCGCGGCGTGGCGATGTCGACGGTCAGCCCTTGCACGTCCAGGACGATTTCGTTGTCGTTCATGGTCAGGCCCTCTCTTCAGGCGTCAGCAGTTGATGCAGCCCGTCGCCGGCCAGGTTGATCGCGAAGATCAGCAGCGCCAGCGCCGAGCCCGGGATGGCGATCAGCCAGAACGAGAAGAACATGTAGGCCTTGGCCTCGGAAATCATCAGGCCCCAGGACGGCAGCGGCGGCTGCACGCCCAAGCCCAGGAACGACAGCGAGGCCTCCAGCAGGATGGCGCTGGCGGCTTCCAGCGTGGCGATCACGATCAGCTGCGGCACCACGTTGGGCAGGACTTCGCCCCAGACGATGCGCCAGGTGGAGGCGCCCGCGGCCTGCGCCGCGGCCACGTATTCCAACGACCGCACCTGCTGCGTGGCGCTGCGCATGACGACGGCGTAGCGGTCCCACTTGAGCAGGCCCAGCACCAGGATCACCACCCACAGCGACCCGCCGACGATGGCCACGGTGGCCAGCGCCACCAGAATGACGGGCATCGACAGCCGGGTCGTGATCAGGAACGATACCGCCATGTCGACCTTGCCGCCGAAGTAGCCGGCGGCCATGCCCATGGCCGTGCCGATCAGCCCGGAAATCAGCGCCACGCTGATGCCGATCAAGAGCGAAATGCGCGCGCCGTAGAAGAGGCGCGACAGGTAGTCGCGGCCCAGCTGGTCGGTGCCCAGCGGATGCAGCCAGGTGCCTTTTGCGTACCAGACGGGCGGCGCGGTGCGGTAGGCCAGGTCCTGGAAGTAGGGGTCGTGCGGAGAGATCCACGGCGCCAGCAGCGCGATCAGCACGATGACGAGCAGGATGCCGCCGCCGGCCAGCAGGGCCTTGTTGCGCCGCAGGCGGCGCCATCGCAGGGAAGAGGCGGACAGTTCCAGCGGGGCCGGCGCGGGGGCGCCGGGCGCGGTAGGCGTGAGGATAGGCGTATTCATGTCAGGACACCCGGATGCGCGGATCCAGCCACGCGTTGGCGATATCGGCGGCCAGCGTCAGCAGCACGTACAGCACGGACAGCAGCAGCACGATCAGCTGCATGACGGGATAGTCCTTGTAGGTGATGCTTTGATAGGCCAGGTACCCCAGCCCGTCCAGCGCGTAGATGGTTTCGATGACGACCGAGCCGCCCAGCAGGTAGCCCAGCTGCACCGCGGCCAGGGCCACGACCGGCACGATGGCGTTGCGCAGCGCATGCTTGAAGATGATCTTGCGCGCCGGCAGGCCCTTGGCGCGCGCGGTGCGGATGTAGTCCGCGCCCAGTACTTCGATCATGCCGGCCCGGATCAGCCGCATGAAGGCGGGCGCCACGTAGTAGCCCAGCGCGATGGCCGGCATCACGAAATGCTGCCACGTGCCGCTGCCCGACACGGGCAGGATGCGCAGCGAAATCGAGAACAGCATGATCAGGATCAGCGCGAAGAAGAAGTTGGGCAGCGCCTGGCCCAGCACCGCGATGGCCAGACAGACCCGGTCGATCAAGCTGCCCTTGTACAAGGCGGCCAGCACGCCCAGCGGAACGGAGATCAACAGCGCGAACCCCAGCGCGCCCATGCCCAGCAGCAAGGTGGTCTTGAGCTTGGACAGGATCAGGGGGCCGGCCTCGGTCTTGAAATATACGGACGTGCCGAAATCGCCTTGCAGGATGTGCCAGAGCCAATCGGCGTACTGCACCACAAGGGGCCGGTCCAGGCCGTAGGTCTTGCGGATCATGTCGATGTCCGCCTGGCGCGCGCCTTCGCCCGCCAGGGCCAGGGCCGGGTCGCCGGACAGGTGCAGCAGCAGGAACGCCAGGATCGAAACGGTCAGCGCCACCAGCGCCGCCAGGCCCAGGCGCCTGATCGTGAAATAAAGCATAAGACTTCCTCTCTCGTTTCACCGCGCCGGGCCGGCGCAAGGCTGACCCGGCGCAACCCTGCGTCACTTCCAGCTCATGTCCCAGAAGCGCACGAGCTCATCCGAGTAGGGCTTGAAGTTCACGTCCTTGGTGGCGACGTAGTAAGCGGGCAGCGTCCACAGCGGCACCGCGTAGGCCTTCTGTGCGATCAGGTCCAGCGCTTCCTTGTAGGCGGCCTTGCGCGGGGCGGGGTCGATCGTGTGGTCGCCCTTGTTGAGCAAGTCGCGCACCTGCGCGTCGCGCGTGACGTCGTCGTTGCCGAAGGCGAAGTACACCGGCGTGGACGCCGAGACGTCGTTGACCAGGTTGGACCCCCAGGTCTGGTGCGTCAGCGATGCCTTGTTGGCGCGGATCATGTCGCGCATGGCGGCGTATTGCAGGTAGTTCAGCTTGGCACGGATGCCCACCGCCTGCAGGTAGTTGATGATGGCTTCGGTCTGGTTGCGCTCGCGGTAGGCCACGATGTCGATGTCGAAGCCGTTGGCGTAGCCGGCGTCCGCCAGCAGCTTCTTGGCCAGCGCCGGGTCGTACTTGTAGGTGGGCGCACCGTCCTGCGTGCAGCCCACTTGCGACGGCGTGCAGATGGTGTTGATCAACCCGCCGCCTTCGCCCACGATGTTCTTCAGCATGGCGTCGCGGTCGATCGCGTGGATGATCGCTTTGCGCACGCGCTCGTCCTTGAGCTGGGGCGCCGGCGTGCCGTCCTGGATGTTCATCTGCATGAACACGATGCGCATCGTGTTGCCGGTGACCATCTGCAGGTTGGGCATCTGGCCCAGCTGTTCGGCCTGGTCTTTGGGCACGCTCATGATCAGGTCTTCGCCGCCCGAGATCACTTCGGCCATCTGGGTCTGGCGGTCGGGGATGAAGCGGATGACGACGCGGCCGATCTTCGGCTGCGCCTTGGGCGAATCCTTGAAGTAGTCGGCGTTGCGTTCCAGCGTGATGGACTTGCCGGGCTGGTAGTCGGTGACCTTGTAGGGGCCGGAGCCTACCGGTTTGGCGTTCATGCCCTTGGGGCCGACTTCCTGGTAGTACTTGGCCGGATGGATGGCGGCGGTGGTGGACAGGTATTCCTTGGCGCCGGGGAAGGGCTCCTTGGTGGTCAGGCGCACCTTGTACTTGTCGATCTTCTCGACCTTGTCGATCCAGGCCACGTTCTGTTGCGTGACGGCCTTGTTCTTGGGGTCGGCCGCGTAGTTCAGCGTGTACACGACGGAATCCGCATCGAACTCCTCGCCGTTGTGGAATTTCACGCCTTCGCGCAGCTCGAACTCCATCGTCTTGTCGTCGACCTGCTTCCAGCTTTTGGCCAACTGGCCCTTGTATTCATTGGTGACGGGGTCGCGGTACAGCAGCGTGTCCCAGACGTTGGCGGCGATGATGACGCCGATCCGCACGTTGTTGAAGTACGGGTCCACGCTTTCCGGCGCCTGGTCGTAGGCCATGCGCAGGGTGTCGTCCTTCTTGCCGGCAAGCGCGGGCTGAGAGGCAAGCGTGGCGCAGGCCAGCAAGGCGGCGGCCAGCGCGTGCAGGGCAGGGGTGCGGCGGGAGGGCAAGGCGGGTGAGACGGGTGTGAAGCGACAATCAGCCATGGTGAAGGCTCCTCTGGAAGGCACTACAAGTACTGCGTATCCATCATCTCGCTCCGGGCCGCGCCACCCTTGTTCTTATCGTTGCCGTCCGCGCGCCGGGAATCGCTTCAACCGGACTCGGACGGCTGCGCGGCCGTGGGGGCCGGTCCTGCGTGAAGGCTCTTCAGCGCAGCCTCGCACTTGCGCTGCAAGTGCTGGCGCATGATGCCCGCGAGCCGGTCCGCGTCGCGCGCGTCCAGGGCGTCGGCCATCTCGATGTGCTCGCGCATCGCCAGATCCCATTTCTGGCGGTTTTCGTTCGACACGAAGCGCAGGTTCTGGATGCGCGCGTTCTGGGCGTCGTACAGCTGCTTGAGCAGGGTGTTGTGCGCGGCCAGGCTGATGCGCTCGTGGATCTCGCGGTTGGTCTGGAAGTACGTGGGCAGGTCGTGGCGGGCGTGGCTGGCCATCATTTCATAGGTCAGCGCGCGGATTTCCGCGATCTCGACATCCGTCGCCCGTTCGCAGGCCAGCCGGCAAGACATGGCTTCCAGTCCGCCGATCACTTCGAAGGCTTCGCGGATGTTCGCGACGGACAACGCCACCACCTGCGCGCCGCGGTTCGGTTCGATCTGCACCAACCCTTCGGCCGCCAGCACGCGGAACGCTTCGCGCATCGGCGTGCGCGAGACCCCGAGCAATTCGCACAGCGCGCGTTCGTTCAGGCGGGAGCCGGGCGGGAATTCGCCCTGGATGATGCGTTCGCGCAGCTGGCCCGCCACCGCGCCGGGCAGCGTGCGGCCGTTGCCGGCGGCGCGCGCCGCCGGGGGCTGCGCCACGGCGGTCGGCGTCGCGTCGGAATCATGGAGGCCGGCATGCGCCGGCCCGGCCAGATCCGGCATCAGGCTAGGATTGCTGCTCATTGGTATACCAATTTTTCCCCGTATTTTTCTAGACTATAAACCTGCGGCAAGCGGATCAATCATGGGTGTATACCCTAGGTTATCGATGTAAAAACAATGGGATAGAGTGGCGCATGCCGCAAGTCCGCATGCGCGGCGAACGCCGTTCGTCTGTCGCGCAACTTCCGTTGGTATACAAAAAATTCCACTGTGGGGCGATGCATGCTTACCCTGAACTCCCATCCGTCCGGCCGGCATTTCCTGCAGATTCCGGGGCCGACGAATGTGCCCGACCGCGTGCTGCGGGCCATCGACCAGCCCACCATCGACCACCGCGGGCCGGCGTTCGGCGCGCTGGGGCTGGCCGTGCTGGCCGGGGTGAAGCAGGTCTTCCAGACGCAGTCCCCCGTGGTCATCTTCCCGTCGTCGGGCACGGGGGCGTGGGAAGCGGCGCTGGTCAACACGCTGTCGCCCGGCGACCGGGTGCTGATGGTGGAAACCGGCCACTTCGCCAGCCTGTGGAAGAAGCTTGCCGGGCGCCTGGGGCTGGAGGTGGACTACGTGGAAGGCGACTGGCGCCATCCGGTGGACGCCGCCGTCATCGGCGCGCGCCTGGCCGAAGACGCGCAGCACCGCATCAAGGCCGTGTGCGTCGTGCATAACGAAACGTCCACCGGCGTTACCAGTGACATCGCCGCCGTGCGCGCCGCCATCGACGGCGCGGGGCATCCCGCGCTGCTGATGGTGGACACGATTTCGTCGCTGGGGTCCATCGACTACCGGCATGACGAATGGGGCGTGGACGTGACGGTGGCCGGGTCGCAGAAGGGCCTGATGCTGCCGCCGGGCCTGGCGTTCAACGCCGTCAGCGCACGGGCGCTGGCCGCCGCCGACAGCGCGCGCCTGCCGCGCGCGTACTGGGACTGGCGCGACATGCTGGCCGCCAACGGCAACGGCTATTTCCCGTATACGCCGTCGACCAACCTGCTGTACGGGCTGCACGAGGCGTTGGCCATGCTGCAAGCCGAGGGCCTGCCGCGCGTGTTCGCGCGGCATGAGCGGCATGCGCGCGCCACGCGTCTGGCCGTGGCCGGCTGGGGGCTGGAACTGCTTAGCCTGGAGCCGTCCGCGCACAGCCCCGCGCTGACCGCGGTGCTGATGCCGGAAGGCCATGGCGCCGACGCCTTGCGCAAGGTCATCCTGGACCGCTTCGACATGTCGTTGGGGCAGGGCCTGGGCAAGCTGACCGACCGCGTCTTCCGCATCGGCCACCTGGGCCACTTCAACGACCTGACCCTGTGCGGCACGCTGGCCGGGGTCGAGATGGGCCTGGTCGCCGCCGGGGTGCCGCATCGCGCTGGCGGTTTGCAGGCCGCGATGGAATTCCTGGCCAGGACGCCCGAGGGCGCCACGGCCTGACACACCACAATAACGAGGGAAACGATGAATACGCTTATGCAGCAGGCGATCCAATTCGCCAATGAACACGAATCCGCCTGGGACCGCAGCGTCAAGGGCAATTTCGGCGTGCACCTGAACGATCCGCCGCCCTGGAACCGCCTGTTGGGGCCGATCCATGACCGGGGTCCGGTATCGGGCATGGTCGTGGTCGACGGCAAGACCGTCGCGTCCTGGGGCGAGCCCGACCGCGCCGACCTGACCTTCAGCGTCGCCAAGCTGTATCTGGCGATCCTGGCGGGTGTGGCGCACGACCGCGGCCTGTTGCCCGACGTGGACGAACCCGTCGGCAAGCGGGTGCCCGGGATCGGTTTCGACGACGGCCAGAACGCCGACATCACCTGGCGCCACCTGCTGCAGCAGACAAGCGAATGGGAAGGCGAGCGCTTCGGCGTGTCGGACCAGGCGGACCGCTATCGCGCCGTCACGTTCGGCGTGCCGCCCGATGGCAAGAAGGGCGACGCGCGCCCCTTGCAGCGCCCCGGCACGTACTGGGAATACAACGACGTTCGCATCAATCAGCTGTCCTACGCGTTGCTGCACCTGTTCCGCAAGCCGCTGCCGGACGTGTTCCGTGAAGCCGTCACGCGCCCGATCGGCGCCAGCGATGACTGGCAATGGGTGGGCTACGACACCGCCTGGGTCGAGATCGACGGCCAGCGCATGCCGTCGGTTCCGGGGGGGTCGCATTGGGGCGGCGGCATGTCCATCAGCGCGCGCGACCAGGCGCTGATCGGCCAGATGCTGCTGAACAATGGCCAGGCCAACGGCAAGCAGATCCTGTCGCGTGAATGGATCCAGGCGATGCGCACGCCCTGCGCCATCGCGCCGTACTACGGCTACCTGATCTGGCTGAACCACGAAGGCCGCGTGTTCCCCAGCGTGCCGGCGTCCAGCTTCTTCGGCGTGGGCGCGGGCAGCTCGTTCACGTGGGTGGAGCCGGAACGCAAGATGGTGGTGATCGTGCGCTGGCTGAATTCCGCCCATGCGGACGCGCTCTTCGGCAAGATCCTTGCAGCGGTGGACGCGCCACAGGCGTAACATTCTGACCTCTCACCGACCAAGGAACGAAGCCATGAACTACCGCCGACTGGGAACCAGCAACCTGCGCGTGTCGCCGCTATGCCTGGGCACCATGATGTTCGGAGAACAGACGCCTGACGACGAGGCGGCGCGCATTGTCGCGTCGGCGCGCGACCATGGCTTGAATTTCATCGATACGGCCGACGTCTACAACGAAGGCCGTTCGGAAGAGGTGGTGGGCAAGCTGCTGCAAGGGCAGCGCCACGACTGGGTGCTGGCCAGCAAAATCGGCAACCCGGTCGGCAAGGGGCCGAACCTGGCGCACTATTCGCGCCAGTGGCTGATGCGCGGGGTGGAGCAAAGCCTGGCGCGCCTGGGCACGGATTTCATGGACATCCTGTACCTGCACCGCGACTACCACGAAGAGAACCTGGAAGAAGCGCTGTGGGCGCTGGGCGACCTGATCCGCGCGGGCAAGCTGCGCAGCTTCGGCTTGTCGAACTTCCGCGGCTGGCGCATCGCCGAAGTCATGCGCCTGTGCGAAAAGATGGGCGTGCCGCAACCCGTGGTGTGCCAGCCGTACTACAACATGCTGAACCGCGGGCCAGAGGTCGAAATCCTGCCGGCGTGCAAGCACTACGGCCTGGGCGTGGTGCCGTACAGCCCCATCGCGCGCGGCGTGCTGACGGGCAAGTACCTGCCGGGCCAGGCGCCGGCCGCCGACACCCGCGCCGGGCGCGGCGATCGCCGCATTCTGGCGACGGAATTCCGCGAAGAGTCGCTGCAGATCGCGCAGCAGCTGGTGGCGCACAGCGCGGCGCGGGGCGTGCAGCCCGGCCATTTCGCCACCGCATGGGTGCTGGCCAACCCGGTCATCACGAGCGTGATCGCAGGGCCCCGCACGCTGGCGCAGATGGACGACTACTACGCGGCGCTGGACGTCACGGTCACGGCGGAAGACGAAGCCGTCGTGGACGGCTGGGTGACGCCGGGCCATGCGTCCGCGCACGGCTACAACGACCCGAACTACCCGTTCTACGGACGGCCGGTCGCGGTCGCATAACGGGCTGCGATATCGGCGGATCCGGTGCGCGCGCCTCAGGCTGTGGCGCGCGCCGGCTCGGCGGCGATGCCGTGCAGCATCATCTGCTCGACCACGGAGGCGATGCCCAGCCGCGCCACGCGTCCGCGCCGCTCGGCGTCGACCAGGCTGGTCAGCACGCCGAACAACATTTCCGTCAATGCCGCCGCCGTCATGTCGACGCGGAAGGCGCCTTCACGCTGCCCCCGCAGGAAGAAGGCGTCCAGGGATTCCTGATAGCCCGACCAGCTGTTCATGATGTCGGGCTGCTGCTCGTTGTCGGGCTTCCAGTTGTACATCAGGAAGGCCGTCAATTCCTTGTGCGCCAGATTCTGGTTGATCAGGTTGCGCAACGCCTCATGCGGCGCAGCCGTGTCCAGATGCGAATCCGCCAGCGCCTTCTTCAGCACATGGGCGCAATGCGTCGTCAGTCGCAGGACCAATTGGTCCCGCGTCTGGCAGAACCGGTACAGCGTCGCCTTGCTGACGCCCACGGCTTTTGCCAATTCCTGCAAGGTGGCCCGCGGCTGGTCGACCATTGCCATGGCCAATGCCACCAGTAACTTCTCGTGCCCCGCCTCGTCAGACATGTTCTGCCCCTGTTCTGTTCTCGAACTTGATCAGGTGCTATTGAATCACGGGTGATTCACTTTGTACAAACTTTGGCGTAATTGGCAAGTAAAAACTTGTTAAGCCGAATGTAATCAACTTCACAGAATCATATGAATCATCATTGATTCAAATTGAACTCTGCGGTAGCATCAGCGGCTTATTGAATTCAGGTCGCCGCGGGCGGGGGTTACAGATGTTGAAGAATCAAACCAGGTGGCAGTGGCCCCTCACGGCGTTGTTGGCGTCAATCTTGCTGGCCGGTTGCGGCGGCGATCAGGATGCCCATTCGCAAGCGTCCGAACCGCGTGCGGTGCAAGTGCTGTCGGTGCAGCCCGAACGTTTCGCGCTGACCAGCGCGCTGCCCGGGCGGGTCGAACCTGTGCGGGTGGCCGAGGTGCGCGCCCGCGTGGCGGGCATCGTGCTTAGCCGCAATTTCCAGGAAGGCGCCGACGTGAAGGCGGGCGACGTGCTGTTCCGCATCGACCCGGCGCCGTTCAAGGCGGCGCTGTCGCGCGCCCAGGGCGACCTGGCCAAGGCGGATGCCGCCGTGTCGGACGCCCAGGCCATCGTCAAGCGGTACACGCCGCTGGTCAAGATCGAAGCCGTCAGCCAGCAGGATTTCGACACCGCCATCACCACGCTCAAGAGCGCCCAGGCGGCGCGCCGCTCGGCGCAAGCCGACGTGGAAACCGCGCAATTGAACCTGGACTACGCCACGGTCAAGGCGCCGATTTCGGGCCGCATCGGCCGCGCCCAGGTCACCGAGGGCGCGCTGGTGGGACAGAACGAGGCCACCGTCATGGCGAAGGTCCAGCAACTGGACCCGATCTACGTGGACTTCACCCAGCCCGTTGCGGACATGCTGCGCATGCGCGCCGCGCTGCAGAACGGCAGCCTGGGGCAGGGCGAGGGCGCCGACATCTCGCTGACCATCGACGGCACGGACCAGCAACGCAGTGGCCGCCTGCTGTTCTCGGACATCGCGGTGGACCGGACCACGGGGCAGGTTTCCGTGCGCGGCGAATTCGCGAATCCCGATGTGCTGCTGCTGCCGGGCATGTATGTGCGCGTGCAGACGCGGCAAGGCGTGGACGCCGAAGCCATCCTGGTACCGCAGCGCGCCGTGACGCGCAGCACCGACGGCAAGCCGCAGGTCATGGTGGTGGGGCAGGACGACGTGGTGGCCTCGCGCCTGGTGCAGACCGGCACGATGCGCGGCAGCGACTGGCACATCGTCGAGGGCTTGAGCGCGGGTGACCGCGTCATCGTGGGCGGCGTCAACGCCGCCGTACCCGGCCAGAAAGTCAGCGTGACACCCGTGGCGCAGCCCAAGGTCGCTGCCGCCGGCGAGGCCTCGGCCCCTGCCGCCAACTGACCGGCCGCCCGCGCTCCGCATGCATTCCCAAGGATAGATCATGTCCAAGTTTTTCATTGGCCGCCCCAATTTCGCGTGGGTGGTGGCCATCTTCATTTCGCTCGCCGGTTTGCTGGCGATCCCGTCGCTGCCGGTGTCGCAGTTTCCGGTGGTGGCGCCGCCCCAGGTGACGATCGCCGCCGTGTACCCGGGCGCGTCCGCGTCGGTGCTGGTCGATTCGGTGACGAGCGTCATCGAAGAAGAGCTGAACGGCGCCAAGCACATGCTGTACTACGAGTCCTCCAGCAGCTCCAGCGGCAGCGCGGAAATCACCGTCACGTTCGAGCCGGGAACGGACCCCGACCTGGCCCAGGTGGACGTGCAGAACCGCATCAAGAAGGCCGAAGCCCGCTTGCCGTCCGCCGTGACGCAGCAGGGCTTGCAAGTCGAGCAGGCCAGCTCGAACTTTCTGATGATCTACGCCCTGACCTACAAGGGCGATGACGCGCAAAAAGACGTGGTGGGCCTGTCCGACTACGCGGCGCGCAATATCAACAACGAGATCCGCCGCGTCGACGGCGTGGGCAAGGTGCAGTTCTTCGGCGCCGAAGCGGCCATGCGCGTGTGGATCGACCCGCAGAAGCTGCTGGGGCTGGGCCTGTCGGTGGCCGACGTCAACGCGGCCATCGCCGCGCAGAACGTGCAGGTGCCGGCCGGCAGCTTCGGCAGCCGCCCCGGTTCGCCCGAGCAGGAATTGACGGCCACGCTGGCCGTGAAGGGCATGCTGGACTCGCCGGAGGAATTCGGCAGGATCGTGCTGCGCGCCAACGACGACGGTTCGTCCGTGCACCTGGCGGACGTGGCGCGGCTGGAAGTGGGCCGTCAGAGCTACGACTTCGAAACGCGCCTGAACGGCAAGAAGTCGGTCGGCGCCGCGGTGCAGCTGGCGCCGGGCGCCAACGCGATCGATACCGTCAAGGTCGTGAAGGCGCGCCTGCAGGAATTGTCGGCGTCGTTCCCCGAAGACGTGGAATTCTCAGTGCCGTTCGACACCTCGCGCTTCGTCAGCGTGGCGATCGAAAAGGTCGTGCACACGCTGCTTGAGGCGATGGTGCTGGTGTTCCTGGTGATGTTCCTGTTCCTGCAGAACATCCGCTACACGCTGATCCCCACGATCGTGGTGCCGGTGTGCCTGCTGGGCACCTTCGCGGTGATGTCCGTGCTGGGCTTTTCAGTGAACATGATGACGATGTTCGGCATGGTGCTGGCCATCGGCATCCTGGTGGACGACGCCATCGTGGTGGTCGAAAACGTGGAACGCATCATGGCCGAAGAGGGCCTGCCGCCGCGCGAAGCCACGATCAAGGCGATGGAGCAGGTGTCGGGCGCCATCGTCGGTATCACGCTGGTGCTGTCCGCCGTGTTCCTGCCGCTGGCGTTCATGAGCGGCTCGGTCGGCGTCATCTATCAGCAGTTTTCGCTATCGCTGGCGGTGTCGATCCTGTTCTCGGGCTTCCTGGCGCTGACCTTCACGCCGGCGCTGTGCGCCACGTTCCTCAAGCCCATCCCCAAGGGCCATCACGATGAAAAGAAAGGATTTTTCGGCTGGTTCAACCGCAGCTTCAACCGCCTGACCAGCCGTTTCGAGGCGCTGAATTCGCGGCTGGTCAAGCGCACCGGCCGCTATATGGTGATCTACGTGGCGATCGTGGCGGTGCTGGGTGTGCTGTATGTGCGCGTGCCCGAATCCTTCGTGCCGCCGGAAGACCAGGGCTATGTCATCGTCGACGTCCAGTTGCCGCCAGGGGCTACCCACACCCGCACCGACAAGGTCGTGGCTGACGTCGAGCAGCACCTGATGTCGCTGGACGCCATGGGCGACGCCTTCACGGTGATGGGCTTCAGCTTTTCGGGCACGGGCCAGAACGCGGGCATCGCGTTCCCGACCTTGAAGGACTGGTCCGAACGCGGCAAGGGCCAGGCGGCCACCGACGTTGCCGATAGCGTGAACGCGCGTTTTGCCGCCATCGACGACGGCACGGTCATGGCGGTCAATCCGCCGCCCATCGACGGACTGGGCAACTCCGGCGGCTTCGCGCTGCGCCTGCAAGACCGCGGCGGTCTGGGCCGCGCGGCGCTGACGGAAGCCCGCAACCAGCTGCTGGCCAAGGCCAACAGTTCGCCGGTGATCGCCTACGCCATGATGGAAGGCCTGGCGGATGCGCCGCAGTTGCGCCTGGACATCGACCGCCAGAAGGCGGAGGCACTGGGCATCGGGTTCGACACGATCAGCACGGCGATCTCGTCGGCGTACGGGTCCGCCACCATCAATGACTTCGCCAACGCCGGGCGCTTGCAGCGCGTGGTGGTGCAGGCGGACGTGCGCGACCGCATGACGCCGGAGAGCATCTTGATGCTGAACGTGCGCAACAAGTCGGGCGGGATGGTGCCGCTGAGCGCCTTCGTGAAGACCGACTGGGAGACCGGGCCGGTGCAGATCTCGCGCTACAACGGCTACCCGGCGTTCAAGATCGCGGGCGATGCCATGCCCGGGCGCAGCACCGGCGAAGCGATGGCTGAAATCGAGCGTATCGTGTCCGAGCTGCCCAGCGGCATCGGCTACGAATGGACGGGCCTGTCCTATCAGGAGAAATTCGCGGGGGCCCAGGCGCCGATGCTGTTCGCGCTGGCATTCCTGGTGGTGTTCCTGCTGATGGTCGCCTTGTATGAAAGCTGGGCCATCCCCGCGTCGGTCATGCTGATCGTGCCGATCGGCGCGCTGGGTTCGGTACTGGCCGTGACGGTGCTGGGCATGTCCAACGACGTGTACTTCAAGGTCGGCCTCATCACCATCATCGGCCTGGCCGCCAAGAACGCGATCCTGATCGTGGAATTCGCCAAGAGCCTGCGCGAACAGGGCCATTCGCTGATGGATTCCGCCATCCAGGCCGCCAAATTGCGCTTCCGCCCCATCGTGATGACGTCGCTGGCGTTCATCCTGGGTGTGGTGCCGCTGGCGTTGGCCAGCGGCGCGGGCGCCGCCAGCCAGCGTGCGTTGGGCGTGGGCGTGATCGGCGGCATGCTGACCGCCACGCTGCTGGGCGTGATCTTCGTGCCCATCTTCTTTGTGTGGGTGCTGTCGCTGGTGTCGAAGACACGCGGCCAGCCGGCATCCGATGCCTTGCCGGCCCCGAGCACGGCCAAGGAATAGGACTCATGATGCAAACCTTTTTCCCCTTGCGCCTTAGCGCCCTGGCCCTGAGCGCGGTATTGGCGGGATGCTCGCTGGCGCCCGTCCACCAACGGCCCGACGCGCCGATTCCCGCGCAGTATCCGGCGGGGTTCAATCAGGCGGCCGCGCCCGCAGCGCCGTCGGCGGCGGCGACGCTGGACTGGCAGTCGTTCGTGACCGATGCGCCGCTGCGTCAACTGGTGGCGCTGGCGCTTGAGAACAACCGCGACCTGCGCCAGGCCGTGCTGAACATCGAAGCGGCGCGCGCCCAGTACCGGATCGAACGCGCCGACCGCGTGCCGGGGTTCAATGCCCAAGGCACGGGCACGCGCCAACGGGTGCCGGGCGACCTGAGCGGCACGGGCAGCGCGGGCGTGCAAAGCACCTATCAAGCCGGAATCGGCCTGACGTCGTTCGAGATCGATTTGTTCGGGCGTGTGCGCAGCCTGTCGGACGCCGCGCTGCAGGAGTACCTGGCCACCGAGGAAACCGCCCACAGCGCCCGGATCAGCCTGGTGGCGGAAGTGATCCAGGCGTATCTGACGCGCGACAGCGCGCAGCGCCGCCTGCTGGTCACGCGCCAGACACTGGCCAGCCGTGAATCATCGCTGGAACTGATCGTCAAACGGCGTCAGGCCGGGGCGGCCACGGCGCTGGACTACCAGGAAGCGCTGGGCCTGACCGAGCAGGCGCGGGCGGAGCTGGAACGGATGGACCGCGAAGTGCGCCAGGCCGGCAATGCGCTGGCCCTGCTGGTGGGCGTCAACGACCTGGGCCCGTACCTGCCTCAACAACTGGCGACTTCGCCCGTGCTGCTGCAGGAGATCGCGGCGGGCGCGCCGTCGGAACTGCTGGAACGCCGGCCCGACATCCTCGCTGCCGAACACCAGCTGCAGTCGCGCAACGCCAGCATCGGCGCGGCGCGGGCGGCGTTCTTCCCCAGCATTTCGCTGACCGGCCTGTTCGGCTCTTCCAGCGCCGACCTGTCCAACTTGTTCGACGGGGGCCAGCGCGCCTGGTCGTTCACGCCGCAGATCACGCTGCCGATCTTCGCGGGCGGACGCAACACGGCCAACCTGGACCTGTCCCACGTGCGCAAGGACATCGCGGTGGCGGCGTACGAAAAGACCATCCAGACGGCATTCAAGGAGGTGGCCGACGCGCTGGCCGCCACCGACACGCTGCGGCGCGAAGAAGCGTCGCGGCGGGCATTGGCCGCATCCAGCCAGGAAGCCATGCGCCTGTCGGAAGCCCGTTACCGCGGCGGGGTGGACAGCCACCTGCGCTACCTGGACGCCCAGCGCAGCGCGTTCACCGACCAGTTGAGCTACATCGAGGTCAGCACCCAGCGCCAGATCGCGTTGGCGACCCTGTTCAAGGCGCTGGGCGGGGGATGGCCGGGCGCGCGGCCGGCGGAACAGCCCGGGGAGGGATGATTTAGCCCTATTTTCCAAAATCTCGATAAAAATTATTGACGTCGAGATTTATGCTGCTTATCGTAGAAAAAAAGCGCCGCCATTTGCCGGCTGGCACTCCCTGGCCTTCGGCCGGCGGCAGGCGCACGAGGAGACAAGCAGAGTGATACGTCCATGCGACAGCCGGCCGTGCCGGCAGCTATCCGGCGCGGCGTCCCCGCGTGCCGGGCGCGCGCCAGCGGTGCGCCCCGCGGGGTTTTGGAGCAGGTTGCGGTGGGCCTGGGCCGGCTTGGCAGCCAGCGCCACGCTGGCGGCCGGCGTGCCGGCACTGGCGGCGGACTGGCCGGCGCGGCCAGTGACCATCGTGGTTAACGGCGGTCCGGGCAGCCTGCCCGACCTGTTCGCCCGGCCGCTGGCCGAGCGGCTGCACCACGCCTTGGGCCAACCCGTCGTGGTCGAGAACAAGCCCGGCGCCGGCGGCCTGCTGGCTATGCAGCAGCTCAAATCGGCACCGCCCGATGGCTACACGCTGGCGCTCGTCACCAACGCCCATCTGGTGTGGAATCCCTATATCTTTCCGGCCCTGACGTACGACCCGGTGCGCGACGTCGTGCCGGTCAGCCCGCTGGCGGTCATCCCGATGGCGCTGACGGTCAACGACAAGGTGCCCGCGCAATCGCTGGCGCAACTGTTCGCGCTGGCGCGCCAGCAGCCGGGCCGGTTGAACTACGCGTCGTCGGGCAACGGCAGCCCGCCGCACGTGCTGTTCGAAATGCTGCGCGAACAGGCCGGCGTGGACATCATGCACGTGCCGTTCAAGACGGGCACCGGGGCGCTCAATTCCGTGCTTGCCGGCGACACGCAGATGTATTTCGCCGGAACCGCGCTGGTCGAACCCATGGTCAAGGAAGGGCGCCTGCGCGTGGTGGCGATCAGCGACGCCGTGCCCGATGCGGCCTTTGGCCGCGCGCCGACGTTGGCGCAGCAGGATTTCCGCGGCTTTGACGGTGCGGTGTGGCTGGGGCTGGCGGCCCGCGCCGGCACGCCTGACGCCATCATCCAGCGCTTGAACGCCGAGATCGGCCGCGCGCAGCAGGACGGCGCCATGCGACAGATGTACGCCAGCCACGGGTCGCTGCCGTACCATCTGAGCGCCGAGGCCTTCGCCCAACGCGTCGCCGACGAGCGCGAGGCCTCGGGCCCCGTGCTGCGCAAGCTGGGCATCAAGCCCGACTGACCTTCACCCTTTCCCTCAAACCTGGAATCAACGGCTCCGTCCACGGAGCCGGCACCGGCAGCCATGAACCTGATTGAAGAGATTGTTGAACACGCGCCCTCCATCCGCGACATCCGGCGCGACATCCATGCGCATCCCGAACTGGCGTTCGAAGAGAACCGCACCGCGCAGCGGGTGGCCGAACTGCTGGAAGGGTGGGGCATCCCGCTGCACCGCGGCTTCGGCAAGACCGGGCTGGTGGGCGTGATCCGCAACGGCACCTCGTCGCGCACGCTGGGTCTGCGCGCCGACATGGACGCGTTGCCGATGCAGGAGGCGAACCAGTTCGCGCATGCCAGCAAGCACCCGGGAGTGATGCACGCCTGCGGCCACGACGGGCACACCGCCATGCTGCTGGGCGCGGCCCAGTATCTGGCGCAGCACCGCAATTTCGACGGCACCGTCTACCTGATCTTCCAGCCCGCCGAAGAGCGCGGCGGCGGCGCGCGCGAGATGATGCGCGACGGCCTGTTCCAGAAATTCCCGATGGAAGCCGTGTTCGGCATGCACAACATGCCCGGCATCCCGGAGGGCAGTTTCGCGTCGTCGTCCGGCCCCGTGCTGGCGTCCAACAGCGAATTCCACGTGACGATCCGCGGCAAGGGCGGCCATGCGGCCATGCCGCACCTGGCCATCGACCCCATACCGGCGGCGGGCCAGATGATCGAGGCCTTCCAGACCATCATCAGCCGCAACAAGAAACCGCTGGAGACGGCCGTCATTTCCGTGACCACGTTGCGGGCGGGCGAGGCCGTCAACGTCATCCCCGACACCTGCGAACTGGGGGGCACGGTGCGCGCCTATACGGCCGAAACCCTGGACCTGATCGAGCGCCGCATGGGCGAGGTCGCGCACCATGTGGCGGCCATGTTCGGCGCCGAATGCGAATTCGTCTTCACCCGGCACTATCCGTCGACCATCAACCACGAGGCCGAAACCGCCTTCTTGCGCGAGGCGCTGGCCCAGGTGGTCGGCCCAGAGCGCGTGGTGGCGCAAACGCCGATCATGGCGGCGGAGGACTTTTCCTTCATGCTGGAAGCGGTGCCGGGCAGCTATTGCTTCATCGGCAACGGCGACGGCGGCCATCGCGAACTGGGCCACGGCCACGGGCCGTGCCTGGTCCACAACACCAGCTACGACTTCAACGACGCGCTGTTGCCGATCGGCGCCAGCGCGTTCGTGAAGCTGGCCGAGGCCTGGTTCGCGCGGCCGCCGCGCGCCTGAACCTGCGGCCCCGCGCATCCGAGCCCGGGGCCGCGCGCCGCGATCAGGCCTTGCGCAAGCCGGTGCGGGCCAGCGGCGGGGCGGGTTGGCCGACGGGTTCTTCCGCCGGCCGGCCGCGTCCGATCAGCCATGCGCACAGCGCCGACACCACCCCGGCAAAGAGCACGTACAGGCAAATCAGCCAAGGCTGGCCGCCGCCTGTCTTGAGCAGGGCGGTGGCGATGATGGGCGTGATGCCCGAGGCGAAGATGCCCGAGAACTGGTAGACGAACGAGATGCCGGTGTAGCGCACCTTGGCGTCGAAGAGCTCGCAGAACAGCGCGGCCTCGGGGCCATAGATGGCGGCGTAGAAAATGCCGAAGGGGATGATGATGGCCAACCAGATCAGCATCACGCTGCCCTCGCTGTGCAGCATCAGCCAGAAGCCGGGGAACGATGCCGCGGCGGTGATCAGCGAGCCCCAGAAGTAGACGCGGGTGCGGCCGATGCGGTCGGACAGGCGGCCGAAGAACGGGATGAAGAAGCACATCACCAGGGCCGCCGCCATCACGCCCGTCAGCGCCTCGGTCCGCGTGATCTGCACCGTTTGCGTCAGGTACGAGATCGAGAACACGCCGAACACGTTGAAGAACACGCCGTCGATGTAGCGGGCCCCCATGCCCTTGAAGACATTGCCCGGATAGCGCTTGAGCATGTCGAAAAAGGGGATGCGGCTTTCGGCGTTGCTTTCCTTGACGGCCGTGAACTCGGGCGTTTCCTTGATGTTCAGGCGGATGTACATGCCCACCAGCACCATGGCCGCCGACGCCAGGAAGGCGATGCGCCAGCCCCAGGCCATGAACTGCTCATCCGTCAGCAAGGTGGACAGCAGCGCCACGGTGCCGGAGGCCAGGCACAGGCCGATCGCCAGCCCGATCTGCGGCAGCGACGCGTAGAAGCCTTTCTTGCCCGGCGGCGCGTATTCATAGGCCATCAGCACCGCGCCGCCCCATTCGCCGCCCAGGCCGATGCCCTGGAACACGCGCAGCAGCAGCAACAGGATGGGCGCCCAGACGCCGATGCTGTCGTAGGTGGGCACCAGGCCGATCAGGAACGTGGACACGCCCATGATCATCAGCGTCATCACCAGCATGCTTTTCCTGCCGATGCGGTCGCCGAAATGGCCGAAGATCAGGCCGCCCAGCGGCCGCGTCACGAAGCCCACCGCGAACGTGGTGTAGGCCAGCATGGTCGAGACCAGCGGGTCGCCGGTGGGAAAGTACAGCTTGTTGAAGACAATGCCCGCCACGACACCGTAGAGGAAAAAGTCGTACCACTCGATCGTGGCGCCGATCAGCGACGCGGTGACGACGCGGCGCACCGCAGCTTCGTTTTGCTTGGCCATTCCAGTCTCCTTTGATGGGGGGGCGGGGCACTCTGCGTTGCCGTTCGCCATGCTTTCCTGCTGATATCGTTCGTGCTTCAGGCGGCGACCGGCTCTGCCTGCCGCCGTGTCGCCTTCAGGTCCTCCAGCATGAAGCCGGCCGCGCGTTCGGCCAGCATCACGACGGGCACATTGGTATTGCCGGACACCAGCGTCGGCATGATGGAGCAGTCCACGACCCGCAGGCCGGACACGCCATGCACGCGCAGGCGTTCGTCCACCACGGCCATCGGGTCGCTGCGCGGCCCCATCTTGGCGGTGCCGGAAGGGTGGAAGATCGTGGCGCCGTATTCGCGGCAGAAATGCAGGATCTCGTCGTCGGTGCGCACGTCGGGCCCGGGGCGGAACTCCCGCTTCATCAACCCGGCCAGCGGTTCCGCCGCGGCCAGCCCGCGCGCGTACTTGACGGCGGCGACCGTCATGCGGCGGTCCAGCTCGGTGGACAGGTAGTTAGGCTGCATGGACGGCGCCTCGAACGGATCGGCGCTGCGCAGCCGGACCTGGCCACGTGAAGACGGCCGCAACTGGCAGACCGAATACGTGCACCCCGAGAACGGATGCACTTTGCCGCCGGCCAGGTCGGCCGACAGCGTCGCGAAGTGGAACTGGGTGTCGGGCGTGCGGCTGGCCGGGTCCACCCGGCAGAAGAGGCCGCCCTGGTTGATGCCGACCGCCAGCGGACCACTGCGGAACAGCAGCCATTGCAGCCCCATGCGGGCACGGCCGGCCAGTGTGCGCAGTTGATCGTTGGTGGTGATGGGGCGCGTCGTCTCGTATATCAGCCGTATCTGTAAGTGGTCTTGCAGGTTTTCCCCGACGCCCGGCAGGTCGCGCACCACGCCGATGCCGAATTGGCGCAACAGCGCGGCCGGACCGACGCCGGACAGTTGCAGTAATTGCGGCGATTGCAGCGCGCCCGCGCACAGCACGACTTCCCGCCGCGCCCGCAGGGTGCGCACCTGGCCGTCTTGCCGATACCGCACGCCGCAGGCGCGGCTGCCTTCGAACAGCACGGCCATCGTGTGGGCGCCGGTTTCCACGCGCAGGTTGGGGCGTCCTTCGGCCGGGCGCAGATAGGCGACGGCTGTGGAGCAGCGGCGGCCATTACGCGTGGTCAGCTGGTAGTAGCCGACGCCTTCCTGGTCGCCCGTGTTGAAGTCCTGAACGTGCGGCACGCCCTGTGTGCCGGCCGCCGCGATCATGGCTTCGACGAGCGGGTGCGGCGTCTTGATGGACGTGGCGTTCAAGGGGCCGTCCACGCCCCGGGTCGGCCCCGCGCCCAGGTCGTTGTTTTCCAGCTTGCGGAAGGCGGGCAGGCAGTCGTCCCAGCCCCAGCCGGGGTTGCCGGCGCGGGCCCAGGCATCGTAATCCTGCCGCTGGCCACGGATATAGATCAGCCCGTTGATGGCGCTGGAACCGCCCAAGGTGCGGCCCCGCGGCCAATAGATGCGCCGGCCCAGCATGTTCGGGTCCGGGTCGGTGTAGTAGCCCCAGTTCACCACCTTATGGAACATCGTCTTGCCGTAGCCGATGGGGATGTGTATCCACGGGGACCGGTCCCTGGGGCCGGCCTCCAGCAGGCAGACGGACAGCGCGCCGTCGGCGCTCAGCCGGTTGGCCATCACGCATCCGGCCGAGCCGGCGCCAACCACGATGACATCCACGGTGTCGGACATGTTGCCTTGTCTCCCTGTTGCCGTCCGCCTTCGCCACGTCGGCCGACGGCGTGTTTACCCTGCTTGCCGCGGCGGGGCGCACTTATATACTGGGCCGGTTCCGGCCTTCGTTCGCAACGCGGCGAGCGGGCCGGGGAATTGAGGCGATTCTAGGAAGCAGGCGCGGCACGCAAAGCACAACACGCGTAGGGGCGGAGAAATGGAACGGAACATGCAACTTCGGTTTCAAAATCGCAGTGCAGCATCGGTGCAGGCGCCGGTTGACGCGCCCGCCGTGCAGCAGGAGGCCGCGCGATCGCTGCGCGCCCTGGTGGTGCTGGAACATTTGGCGCGGGCCCAGCATCCGCCCACGCTGGCGCAATTGGCGCAGCGCCTGGACATGCCGAAGACCACGCTGATGCGCCTGCTGGCCGCCATGCAGCGCGCCGGCTTCGTCGCGGCGACACCGACCGAGCATGGCTTCGTGCCCGGGCCGCAGGCCACATCGCTGGCGTTGTCGACGCTGCGGGCCTCGGCATTCACGCGGGCCTGCCGCGCCGTACTGGCGCAATTGGCCGGCACGTTGGGCGAGACCTGCAACCTGACCGCGCCGGACGGCGACCGCGTGATCTACATGGAACGCGTGGAAACCACCGAGCCGCTACGCCTGTTCTTCGCCGTGGGCAGCCATGTGCCGATGCACTGCACGGCCAGCGGGAAACTGTTTCTGGCGTCCATGAACCGCTTGGAGCGGGGGCGCGTGCTGGCGCGCCTGCCGCTGACGCGGAACACGCCGCGCACGTTGACCGATCCCGCGCAGTTGGAAGAGGAGCTGGAACGGCTGGCGGCGCGCGGAATCGGCATCGACAACGAGGAATTCGTGCGCGGCATGAGCGCAGTGGCGGTGCCGGTCAAGGATGCGGAGGATAGGGTAGTGGCAGCCGTGGCGTGTCATGCGCCGACTGCGCGGGTCATGCTGGATGATCTGTTGCGGGCGGTGCCGGTGTTGCAGCGCGCGGCGCAGTCGCTGCATGAAGTGCTGGCGCAGCATCGGCCGGGGGGGTGAGGGGGGGTGGGGAGTTGTTCGAAGTGGAAGTTCGAATTTATAAGAATCAAATGCTTAGCGAAGAATGGATCATTGAGATCTCTCGTCGGTTTACGTGGCTTGGATACTCTTCCTAGAGAGACAATTCAAGTTAAAAACCTTTATCTATCTGCGGCCGTTTTACGTCCGACTGCTTCCGGCCAGGAGCGGTCGCTCACGGCGCGGTAGAACGTTTACCATAGTTGACACTTGAAGGAGCATGTCTCATGGAGAAGAAACAACTGGCCGTTAAGATTTCGGGCTTTGGATCCATCGAACGGTTAGACGAATTTGCCGCCAGCCAGTTGGTTAATGTGGGTGGTGTATCCCATGCGGGAAATGGATTCGCCGTCATCTCACCTGAAAACGACGTTGAGGTGGAGTCAGTCGAAGACTTCGCCTGGTTTCGAGGCGTAGTAGAGACTGCCCTAGCACTCGCCGGCTTTTCAGAAGCTATTGTCCAGCCAGAGTCGGTGGATTGGTCGAAGGAAAAATGTGAGCCAGTCTCTGATGCATTTTGGATCAGGGCCTTCGAGTTGAAATCAAGCGACCGGACCCGATGATCCTCTGCTCACGACGGGGACTCGTGCCTTCGTCAACGAGCGCCGGGGCGATTACCCCGCGCCAGACGCTCGCGGGTCTGGTCAATCTGGTCAATCACGGTCTTGCCTTTGGAGGACACCACCGCTTTGAATGACCGCCAGCTTATATTTGGCATAAGCCAGATCACGCACGGTTCGTGCGGAACGCCGAGCCTGACCGATTTTCTGACTACCAAGCTGCTGCCTTCAATTTGTGGCCGCTAGTGCGGTGCGGCATATGACGGTTTTGTAGCGCTGGCTGCCGAATTACATGAGCGCGCGCACCATTTCTGCTTCATCGCCAATTCAGTGAATTTTCCGATTCGATGCGAACCTCGCATCGTATACGCGCCATAGCCTTCGTCTCCGACAAGGCGGCCTACCGTGGCCTTGGTCCGCCTGCGGCCAACAGCAGAAGTTCGCTTAGTTGATTTTGATGTCTGGTAGAGGCTGGTAGCGGTCACCAAAGCCTGAGGCGTCGACGACTGCTATCGGCCAGAAGCGGCCGTAGAAACCTTGAGAACGTGTGTGGCAAACCTAGCCTAAAACCTCTGCCGTCTCGGACTGCGCCACCTTGACCACGAGGAAAACGAGGGCCATCTGGCGATCGATCTGGTCCCGTTTGATCTGCAGGAGTCCCGGAACGGCCAAGTGGCGATGGCCGTCCTCCAGAGTCAGCTGGTCACGGGCCAGACGGTCGCACAACAGGTGCGGGCGGCCGGCCTCGTGCAACGCGGCGGCAAACGTGGTGCCGATGGCGATAGGAATATCTACTGCGGTACTCATGGCGGGATTGCTTTCGAGTCGAGTCCGGTGACCGTTGAAACTTCACTCCTTCAAAATCTGGGGCTCCGCTAAATTTGGTTGGAAGCCTTGGTCCATTCCATTACTAGGCTCTATTCGTTTCAGGCTTGTTGGTTTTGAGTTTATTAGCTCACTAGTCAGCCGAGTCAAATTCAGTCAAACTGTGTTGGATAACATCGTCCGTGGTCCATATTCATGGACGAACACTCCCCGCCTCTTGGCAGACTTGTCTCTGCCGTTTTGACACCGACCTTCCGGTGGCCGTACCCGCGCTAAACACCACATCGTCAGTCTAATGTGCGTGGCAGTAATTTCATGCTTTTCTTATTGGAACAAGTAATGTTTTTGCGCCCGAAGAGTTTGCGAAAGAGCAGTGCATTTGTATTGGCCGTGGCGCTAATCTCCCCGCCACTTGCCAGCGCCACAGAAGGTGCATTGGGCCGTCAGATCACAGGCACGACTGTTCAACCCAACATCGGCATAGTCTCGCCCACGCCAATAACGGCCGTCAATTTGAGTCAAATATATCTAGACGGCAAGATCCGCGGAAGCCGCGAGGTTCCTATTGGTGGCAATACAACCCTGGGCTTGGACGGCCAGGTGGCCTTCACATTGGCCACATTGATGAAGGTTTGGGATACGGGCGCCGGACGCTGGAATTTCGCGTCCAGCATCACGCTGCCCTATATCTGGACTAAGGTCGACGCCACCTCAACAGGGTCTCGTGGACGTAGCGGCAGCAACAGCGACACCGCCTCCAATCTGTTCGATATCTATATGACCCCGGTCATTGCTGGCTATCACTTCTCCCAGACCCAGCATATGGCGTTGAGCTTAAACATCTGGGCTCCCACGGGCAAATACGACCAAAACTCGCTTGCCAATCCCAGTCTGAACAATTGGACGTTTGTTCCACAAGCCGCATACACCGGAATTTTTCCAGAATCTGAATTCCAGATTGATGCGGTAGCTAGCCTCCAGGTCTACACGCGCAACACCGCTACGGACTATCGCAATGCGCCAATCTTTGGCCTTGATGTCATGGGCCGGAAGATGTTCAAGAATGGCGTCGGAGCAGGCCTTGTCGTCGGCACTCAACAGCAGCTGGGCTCCGACAAGGGCCCCACCGCCGACCGTCTAAACGGCTTCAAGGGTAACGATTGGGCAGTCGGACCCATCGTGACTTATGACCGCAAGCTGGCAGACAGCCGCTCGTTATCCCTGGGACTGCGTTGGGTTCCTACTGTCAGCAGCCAGCGCCGGCTCGATAGCAGCTCCACTTTGATGGCAAGCGCCACACTGATCTTCTGAGGGTATGACAATGATTAAGAGACTCACGGCCGTGGCGGTGCTTTGCACGGCCGGTCAAGGCGTGTACGCACAATCAGCAGACGATGCCAACAAGAGCAACAATCCGCTCAATTTGGCGCCATCCCTCAACTTTCAGAATTACTACACGCCCAAGCTCTTCGGTACAAACGCGCATACCAATGACTTTCTCGTCCGACCCACGATTCCGATTGCCCCCGGCGATTTGATAGGCGTGCCGCAGATCCTGCGCTTCACGGCTCCAATCAGCATCCGCCCCGAGGCCGACGGGGGCTACAAGACTGGTCTTGGCGACGTCAGTGTTTTTGACATTCTGCTGCTGCAGCAGGGTACGGTCGACATTGGCGTCGGACCGTTGCTAACCGTACCCACCGCAACCAGTCGTGAGCTGGGTGCTGGAAAATGGTCCGGCGGACTTGCCGCGGTGGCCGTACATTCCAGCAAGGAAGGCCTGCTCGGTGGGTTGGTGCAGTGGCAGCATTCCTTTGCAGGGCAAAGCCAACGCGACACGGTGCATACCGCCACTTTGCAGCCATTCATCATCCGAAATATGCCGCAAGGCTGGTATCTGCGTTCGACCGGCACCTGGACCTTCGACCTGCAGAAGAACAACTACTACATCCCGGTGGGGCTTGGCGCAGGCAAAGCCTGGCGCTCAGACACAAATATTTTCAATGCGTTCGTCGAGCCTCAGTGGACGGTGGCGCACAAAGGGGAAGGGCTACCTCAATTCACGATTTTCGCTGGAGTAAATATCACCTTCGGAAAATGAGGCGAGATATCACTCGTTGCCCAGGCGGCCAATGTCCTGGGCGCTGTAGCGGTTTAGTGTCCCCACCTTTTCGCGTAATCGGAGTCGTCATGTCTGCTACTCAAAAGTTCAAGCCCTGCCTGGTCGGCATCGCCGTGCTTACCTTGAGCGCCTGCGCCAGCAACGCCCCTCAGTCAACTTACAAGATGACCACCCCGATACCGGAGCAGATCACCACACCTCAAAAAGTTCAAACGCGTATCGGGCAACTGGAGTTTTTCGACGGCGTTCCGACTCCGCAGACGGCAGCCAAGGTCTTCGACAATCTGGATTTCCTTCGCGGAGTGGAGGCCTTTCTCAACGGCATCCCCGGTGCATCGCTCGTGGCCATCCGCAGCGGCTTGCGGGAAGCCGGAGCCGTCGGCAACACCATTGGCGTGTTTGAGACCCTGATGGATTCAAAGTCGCTCTTCCTGACAGCCAATACCGAGACCGTGTACTTCTGGAACTGGATGGATCTGAAGGATGGCCCCGTCGTCGTCGAGACGCCTCCAAACATCTTGGGCGTGGTTGACGACTTCTGGTTCCGCTACGTGGTGGATCTGGGCAATGCTGGGCCTGACAAGGGCAAGGGCGGAAAATACCTCTTCGTACCTCCTGGCTACCAAGGGGAATTGCCCACGCAGGGCTACTACATCGTGAAGTCACCTACTTACGGCAACCTGCTTTTCGGTCGGGCATTCATGAAGAATGGCGACCCAGCGCCCGGTGTGCAAAGCCTGAAAGCGGGACTCAAAGTCTATCCGTATGCCAGCGCTGGCGCGCCGGAACCCACGAAATTTGTGAATCTGTCTGGGCGCGTGATGAACACCATTCATGCCAATGACTACCGGTTCTATGAAGAAGTGAACCAGATCATCCAGGAAGAGCCCGCGGGCGTTTATGGGCCGGACATGACGGGACTGTTCACGGCGATCGGCATGGAAAAGGGAAAGCCGTTCGCGCCCGACGAGCGAATGAAGCGCATCCTGACTGAGGCGGTGGCGGTCGGTAATGCAACCGCTCGTGCGATTGACTTTACCAATCGAGATCCGGCGACTCGCATCTATCCCGACCGTCACTGGAACACACCCTTCGTAGGCGGCAGCTACGAATGGTTGAACAACGGTGCCCGCAACTTCGACGCGCGTACCATGTTCTTCTATGCTGCGACCGTCGACACGCCGGCAATGGCTATGGCCATGCCCGGCATCGGCTCGCAATATGCTGCGGCCAATTTCGACGCGGCAGGGAAGCCTTTTGACGGCGGAGAGAACTATGTGCTGCGAGTGCCGGCTAGCGTCCCGGCAAAGGACTTCTGGTCAGTGGTGCTTTACGACACGCAAACACGTTCGATGCTGCAGACCGATCAACCGTTCCCCAGTCTTTCTAGCGAAAAGAACCTGGCTACGAACCCAGACGGCTCTGTCGATATTTACTTCGGCCCCAAGGCGCCCGCCGGGAAGGAGAGCAACTGGATTCAGACCATTCCGGGCAAAAGCTGGCTGACGATTTTCCGCCTTTACGGTCCGTTGCAACCCTGGTTCGATAAGTCCTGGAAGTTGAACGACATCCAGCAATCTCAAGTCCGTTGAAACTGAGGGGAGGGCCTCGTGCAGATAACGGGGCCTATACCGATTCCAAACAGGATAAAACCATGTACCGTCCCACGCTCTCCGCTCTAGGCTTGGCTTTGGCTTTGGCTCTGGCTACGACTGCACACGCCCAGCAAACAGGCTCAGTATCACCCTATACCTTTGAGCGAGGTTATCCCACGGCCAAGACGTCGGAACGTGCGCGCGACGATGCGGATCTGCAACGGGCCCTAGTGGCCTACAGGTTCTGGTACCCCACGGTATCGGTCGAGGGCATTTTCGATGGCAATCGTGCTCTCGGCATTGAAGATGGCAAGAAATGGGGAATCGCCTCCACGGGCCCGCGCCAAGTGGGCTTTACGCTGAATTCTGATACGCCGTACGGATCCGCAGTACTGGACCTGACCGACGGACCCGTGGTGATCGATTTGCCGCCCGGCCCGTTCATTGGGCTGGTGAACGATCACAATCAGGGCTGGGTACAGGACCTCGGCTTGCCGGGACCTGACGCAGGTAAAGGCGGCAAGCACCTGGTGCTTCCTCCTGGCTACGACGGCAAGGTCCCTGATGGCTACCACGTGGGCCATTCCCATTCGCTGAAGAATCTGTTGGCCGTACGTGCTATGCCGGTGGGCGGAGACGTAGACAAAGCGTTGGATGCCCTGCGTACGATAAAAATCTACCGTTGGTCGGAAAACGGCTCGCAATCCGCCCCACTGCAAGTGGTGGACACTACCAAGAACGCGATGGATAGTTCCTCCCTACGCTGGGAAGACAACTTCCAGTTCTGGGAGGAACTCGACAAGATCATTCAACAGGAGGCGTTGGTGCCCACCTTCCTGCCGATGTACGGTCTATTGTCTGAACTTGGCATCGAGAAGGGGAAGGCTTTCAAGCCGGATGAGCGCATGAAAGCGCTTTTGACCCGAGCAGCCAAAGATGGCCGTGATCAGATGCTTGTGGCGGCTTTCGACAGCAAGCGTCCCGACCGGAAAAACTGGCCCGATCGCCAGTGGGAATGGGTGGGCCTTGTGCCTGGTAGCGCGCAATTCGAGACCCCCGCCGGTATCGACCTTGATGCGCGCGATCGCTGGTTCGCTCAAGCCATCGTAACGTCACCGGCCATGTTCCGCCGCGATCCCGGCGCGGGCTCTCTTTACTGGCTCGGAGCCCGCGACGCCGGCGGGGTCTACCTCGATGGCGGCAAGAACTACACGCTGACTATCCCGCAACCAGTCCCCGGAAAGCTGTTCTGGTCAGTGACGCTCTATGACTCCGCTACCCGCTCACAGGTAAAGACTGATCAGGACAAGGCAGCGTTGCGTTCGCTTTTCGAGCTGAAGGACATCGACAAAACCAAGCCCCTAATTTTGTATTTCGGGCCGAATGCGCCGAAAGGAAACGAAGGCAAGTGGATCAAGACAGCACCCGGCAAGGGCTGGTTTGCCTACATCCGAATCTACGGTCCCGAGGCGGCGGCATTCGATAAAAGCTGGAAGCCAGGCGATTTCGAGTTGGTCCCCTAGGGGTTCGGATAAAACCTGAACCACGCTGCAGGGGTCGTCCACGTCCGGCTCAAAATTGACCGCTAGATGGAATTTTCCGCCTGAGACCTTTAGCGAAGAATGGCCCCGGAGTGCTTGCTCCGAGGGTCGTCCTCCATTTCGTTACGAAGCCCAGCGGAATTCTCGTCAGAGCCTCGTCACCTACGCACGAGCCCGCCAACGGCGGGCTTTTTTTCCGCCGTAGATCGCGACGAAGATGGAATTTGCCAACGGCCACCGCATCGGCGATAAACACCCTCCTACCCAGTTCCTGCTTGCCATTCGGATCCAATTCAATGATCGAATCGATGTCTTCACGAGAGGCTGGTCGGACGTTCATTTGGGAAAGCATAGCCGCCGCGTATCAGAATGGAAGAACGGTGAGTCTATCGTGTGAAGAATCCTAGGCCCGCTTTGGGTCGCAAGCGGTCGTCCAGAACGTGGAGTTCGCCCGGCTGAACCTGTATCTAAGACTGGTGTCGAATGCCTGTCGCCGCTGGGTGGAAGTCCAGGTGCTGTTATAACTGGAGCGCTGCCTGGCAGTGATCTGATCGCATTGCGGGCACGCATAGAAATGGCCGTGAGCGTCTTTTACCAGCGGCCTTTTTTGTGTGCGGCGTTCAGTGATTCAACGCGAGCTTTCTCGATGGGGTGTAAAGCGCCAGCTTTCCCACCATGCAGCCCAACACCAGAAGCGCGGCATACCCCAGCAGCGTCACGGCGATCGCCACGTTGGATTCAGCAATGCGCGTCGGTGGGCCCCAGGGCATCGCGAGATCGGCCAAAATGCCCATGCCGATTCCCAGCGCCTGCGCCAGCCAGAAGGCCAACGTGCCGTGGGCCAGCGCACGCCCTTGGCGCGCGGCGCCTATCGGGCGCGGCAGGATCTTCAGGCAGACGCGCGTGCACAGTATTAGGATGAGGGCGGGCAGGATCAGGTAGCCCAGCACGTGTTCCAGCCAGCCCATCTTGGGCGACTGCATTTGCAGGTAACTGCCCACTGCGACGAATACGCTCAATTGCCAGCCCAGCATCATTAGTCCCGCGTTCCAGGCGGCATGGCGCTGTTCATATACCGGACCACCGGCGGGACCCGCAGGCTGCACTGTCCGCATGGCGATGCGCAAGGCGAGATACGCGCCAAGAATTTCCAGGGTAATGGTCAGGGCACTGATGATCAGCGCCACAGCAATGAATTGGCCCGTCTGGCCCGCCTGGACCGCCTGAGCGGCGTGCTCCAGGACGTACCGTATCAGCGCTTTGTGCAGGTATATCGTGACGACCGACACGGTAAAGGAGAAGATCAACAGCAGGGCGATGAAAGTGCCGAAGAGCTTGCGGGGTTCGTCCACGGCCTGCGTGTTGTGCTGACGCAGCCATCGGTGCATGGCGCCCCACACCGTCAAGCCGACGAAGACGGTCCACGTTGCAATGGTGGTCAGCAGCGGCATCAGGAATTTCGGCTGGCTATACACCTCGCGTAGCCGCGCAGACTGGGGTAACGCGATCAGCTGATAGCTTTGCGCCAGCGCCGCGTAGATGACGCACAGGATCACGGCCGTCAATGCCATGCGCCAGGCGAGCGAGGGGGAGGAGCGATTGTGGTTGGTCATCAGCACGCGTGGTGTAGGAGTGCAGGATGCCGTCGAAGTCACGAAGTCACGAAGGAGCACGGGAGCTCAAGAGGTCGCGGGGTCGATCATCCGACGATCGGGGCGCAAAACGATCGCTCCTGGCGATGGAATTCAGGCGGTCAGGAAGCGGATGACTTCGGCCCAATCGTTAGTCGACAGGGCGACGTCCTCAAAGTCGCCTGCTTCCTCGTCATAGCGGGAAACGCAGAAGCGCTGGCTCCTGCCGGATCCGCGGTCGGCATAGCTAGCGTAGTCGACATACACCTTCAAGCTGCGCTCCTCGTTCTCGAACGAAGGCGCTGCATCGATGTAACTCGACGCGTCGAAGTAGCCTTCGGGCAGGGTAGGCAACGTTGTGATGTCGAAGTCGGGAAATTCGCGACGCAGTCGTTCAAGGTTCATAAGAGAAGCAAGTGGAGTCTGGAAGGCTGAGATTTTACGTTGCTCTGTATCGGCCGCCACAATGTCACGCGAAACAGAGTTTGGGTTAGCGGAAAAATTGGTGTCAGACTACAATTTCGCCACCAAAATTGTAGTCTGGCACCATTTTTTAGTGGGAAAAGCCTTCGGGTTCTGTCTACGGCGGCCCTCAAGGCTATTGATCGTTTGTCTTTGCCTGTCCCACGAGAAGTAAATGAAGCTGCTGAAGCAGCGTTTTGAGGAAATGATGAATTTTTGGGTCCCTGTAGTCTTTGGTACGTTCAAGATCCTTGTGTTGGGCACGGGCATGTTTTTCGCCATCAAGTCTCATTACGATGGAGAAAAAAAGGAGAAGCAGAAGGAAAAGGAGAGCAAAGCACCGTAGAGGGACGCCTCGTTGCTCTGATTCCGTGTGCCTCCCCACTCCGTGGGCTACAAGCGCAACCTCCGCGCCGTATGCAACGCCAACACCCACACCCCCGCCGCCGCAATACCTAGCGCGGTCAGCATCCAAGCCTGGCCCGCAGCATCCATCAGCACCCCCGCAGCCAGCGGCGCCAAAATCCGCGTCAGCGAGAACACGCTGGACTGGATGCCGTAGTCCAGCGCCTGCAAACGGGGGCGCGCATGCGACATCATCAGGCTGAACGCCAGTGCCGCCGTGGCGCCCATCGCGGCGGCGATGGCCATGGCGCAGGCGATCAGCAGGGCCGGCGGCGCGTGCAGCCAGACGGCGGCGGCCAGGGCTAGCAACGCGCCGCAGCCGGCCGCCGCATGCCAGGGCACCGTCGTAGCGGGGCGCAAGCGTTTGCTGGCGCGTGCCGACAATGCGCTGGCCACCGCGCCGACGGCGCCGCCCGCCACGCCCACCAGCCAGGCGACGCGTTCGGGGGCCAGCCCTTGATCCAGCAGCAAGGGCTTCAGATAGAACCAGCCCGATCCGATAAAGGGGAACAGCAGCGCCAGCAAGGGTAGCCAGCGGCGGGTGCTGTCCATGCGGAAATAGGCCAGGATGGATGCGCGATCCGGCCGAGCGCTGTCGGTGGCGGGCGCTTCCGGTTCGCGGCGTTCGTTCACGAACAGGGTCAGCGCCGCGCCCAGGGCCAGCGCACCGGCCATGATCAGAAAGGGCGCCTGCCAGCCCCAGCGGGCTTGGGCGACCAGCATCAGGCCGCCGCCGGCGATGGCGCCCAGGCACAGGGCCATCGATCGGATGCCGCCGGCCGATGCGCGGCCGGATGCGGGCAGGACGCGGATCGCCAGCGCGTTGACCGGCACGTCGGCCCAGGTGCCGGCCAGCGCCGCGATGGCGGCAAGCGCGAACAGGATCCGCTTATCGTCCAGCAGGTCGCGCCAGCCCAGCGCGGCCAGTACCGCCGCATAGGCCAGCAACAGGCAAACGGCCCAGATGCGGTAGTTGCCGCGCCGTTGTCCGGGGCGGTCCAGGGGCAACGCGAAGAGGAACTTGAACACGGTGGGCAGGCTGGCCAATTGGAACAGGCCGATGGCGGTGCCGGACCAGCCGTGCTGGCGCAGCACCAGCGGCAGGCCCAGCCACAGGTAGACGCCCGGTGCCGTCAACCCCAGGTTGAGCCAGCCGAACAGCGCCTGCCGCAAGGCGTTGTGGACGGCCGGGCTCATGCGGGGGCCTTGCGTGCCGTCAGCACCCGCACGGGCGCCATCGGGAAACGGTCGGAGTCGAAGCCGCGCACGTCTAGCCAGCCGCCGCCTTGCAGCAGTTGGGCCAGTTCGCCCGCGCGCGTGACGCGCCGGCCCAGCAGCAGCATCGGCAGGTAGTAGGGCAGCACGCGGGCGGCGGCGCGCGCGTCGGCCGGGATCTCGGCATGGGCCATCACCAGTTGTCCGCCGGGCGCCAGCGCATCGTGCATCTTGCGGAGCGCGTCCGCCGCGTCCGGCAGGAAATGCAGTACGGACGAGCACCAGATCAGGTCATAGCCGTGGCCGATCGGGTCCGCGGCCAAGTCGCCGCCGATCACCGTCATGCGGCCGGACAAGCCGGCCTGCGCGATGTTGTCCTGCGCGACTGCGGCGGTCTCGGGCCAGTCGAACACGACGCCGGTCGCGTCGGGGCTGGCCTGGACCAGGGCGATGCCGATCAGGCCGGGGCCGCCGCCCAGATCCAGGATGCGGCGGGCCTTTGCGGCGCCGGGGACGCAGGCGATGGCGTCGCGCGCCGCCGCCACGGCGATGGCGCGCTGCTCTTGCCCGATCTGCACGCGCGCCGCGTTGGCCCAGCCGCTGGCGTTGGTTTGCACGTAGGGCTCGGGCGCCGGGGCGTCCAGGCTCAGCAGCTCGTCCAGTTGTTCGCAGAAGTACGCCAGTGAGCGGCGCCGATAGCGCCAGGCGTCCGCACAATAGGCGGCCTGGCCTTGGCAAAAGTATGCCTGCGCCTGCGCTTGGCACCGGTAGCGCACGGGGTCGCCATCGATGCGGTGCAGCAGGTCCATGCTCCAGAGCATGTCCAGCAGATGCGCCGTTTGATCGGGGTGCAAGGACAGGGCCAGGGCGACGTCGGCGGCGCTGGCGGGTTGGGCCAGTTGGTCCAGCACGCCGCGTTCCAGCGCGGTGTCCAGCGCCGCGGCCTGGATGGAGGCGGCGGCCAGGTTCCAATAGCGCTGCATGGGGTGGGGAAGGTCGGTATGCATGTTGGGCGGGTCCTTGTCAGATGCGCCAGGTGAATCGCACGCCGGCTTCGCGCGGCGGGCTGTAGACGGTGACGATGCCGTTCTGGTAGCCGACGGCGTCGTAGCGGCGATTGGCCGCGTTGTTGACGTATGCGGTGATCTCGACCTGCCGCACGATGACGCCGGCGGCCAGGTTGACCAGGCCGTAGCCGTTGCGGGAATAGCGGTTGGCGGCGTCCAGGTAGACGCGGCCCGTGCCGGTCAGCGAGGCTTGCGCATACCAGCCGGCGGGCGCGTCGTAGCGGGCGCTGACGTAGCCGTTGATGCGCGGCGCGAACGGGTTCTGGTTGCCGCTGTAGTCCGCCGCGCCGTCCATGAACTGCGAGAACCGCGTGCGGTTCAGGCCCAGCCCGGCTTGCATGGACCAGCCGTCGCCCAGCAGATATTCCAGTTCGAATTCCGCGCCGATGGAGCGCGCGGACGCGGCGTTGGTCACGTAGACCAGCCCGGGCAAGGGCATTTGCTGCACCTGCATGTTCTTGACCGTCATCACGTAGACGGCGCTGGAATAGCGCAGGCGGTTGCCGGGCAGCCAGCCCTTGGCGCCGATCTCGTAGGAACGCAGCGTTTCGGGCTGGTAGGCGGCGTAATTGGCCGCGGGCGAAAAGACGTTGAAGCCGCCTGCGCGGAACCCGTCCGACACCGATGTGTACACCTGCTGGCGCGGTGCGAACGCGTATTGCAGCGCGATGCGCGGGGAGGCGCGGGTCCAGGCGGCACGGCGTGGCGAGTCGTCTTCGGGGCTGAAACGGATACGGTCGCGTTCGATGCGCGCGCCGGCCTCGACCGTCCAGCGTTCTGCCAGCGGCACGGTCCAATGGGTGAAGGCGGCGGTGGAGTCGCCGCGCAGGCGGACCACGCTTTCCGTCAAGCCGCGCGGCATTTTCTGCGTATTGCGCAGGTCGTGGTTGTCGCCGTCGGCATACAGGCCGACCAGCCAATGCGCGCGGTGCCAATCGCCTTCCAGCCGCAGCTCTTGCGACAGGTTGCTGAACTGGTGGTCGCGCTGGATGTGCAAGATGTCGGCGGGCTGGAAGTCGGTGTCCTGCTGCACCCGATCGCGGAAATCGTTCCATGCCGTCACGGACGACAGGCGCAGGCCTGAATCGAAGTCATGGCGCACGGACAGCGACGCGCTGCGGCCGATGGACCGGTTCCAGCTGGGCGTGCCCGAGGCCACCGTGGCGCGCGGCGCGTCCGGAGACCCCCACAGGGCCGCGCCGTCGCGGTAGTCGGCCTGCGCGTAGCGCAGCGTGGCGTCGGTGCGCGCCGAGGGCGTCCACCGCAGCGCCACCTTGCCGTTGCGCAGCTCGCGGTCGTCTTCGCGCTGGCCGGTATAGGTGTTGTCGATGAAGCCGTGCTGGCTGCGCCAGGCGCCCGCGACGCTGGCGTACAGCCGGTCTTCGACCAGGGGGCCGCTCAGGTCGAAGCGCATCACGCGCAGGTCGCGGCTGCCGGCTTCGACCGACACCTGGCCGCGCACAGTGTTGCCGGGCTGGCGGGTGTGGATGTTGATGACGCCGGCTTCGGCGTTGCGGCCGTACAGCGTGGACTGCGGGCCGCGCAGCACTTCCACCCGGTCGATCGCCAGCAGCGGGTCGTCGTACCCCTGCGCCGTGAGCGTGGGCACGCCGTCCACGACCAGCAGGGTCGACGTCGAGAACGAGAAGAAGTTGGCCGACAGCCCGCGCATGACGGGGGAGTTCACGCCCGCCTGGCCGAATGGCTGGAAGCTGAGTCCGGGCGTGATGCCCTGCAGGGATTCCACGTTCTGGATGCCCTGCGCTTCAAGCGTGCCGCCGTCGAATACGGACAGGCTGGCGGGCACGTCTTCCAGCGCACGCTCCTGTTTGTCGGCGGTGACGGTGATGGCGGGCAATTCGGCGGCGGGCTGCGCATGGGCGGCGGGCGCGACGGCCAGGCAGAGCAGGGCCCAGGCGGTGGGTGTAAGAGAAGGGGGCTGGATCATCGGGATTCCTGTGCGGACTTCGCGGCCGCTATCCTTGTGCTGCCGTCCCGAAGATGGTATTTCTTTATGCGAACAACTATCATTCACATTTGTGTGCGTTCCGGATCCATCCGTATGTAAAACGGAGCCGGCGCGGGAAAGCCGTCATGGTCATGCGTGTTTCGTCCTTGTTAGCCCAACCGGGCAAGAGTCCCCGTCCGGGCTGGCGGCGTGTCGCCTTGCCCCAGGAATTGGGGGATTGCCGCGTGGACAGGCTGGCGCTGGATGACGGCTTGACGCTGGTGCATTCGCAATACGCCCCGCGGTGTGACCTGATCGAAGAGAACGCCGCCGGCTATGGCGCGCGCACGCTGGTGATCACGCTGGCGATGCAGGGGGTGTCGGCCTATCGGGGCGCGGATGGCGCCAGCCTGGATTTCCGCGGCGGCCACACGACCGTCACGGCATTCCAGCGCAGCCAGGGGGAACGCCGCTATTCGGGCGGCGCCACGGTGTCGCAATTGCGCCTGCTGGTCGGCGAACCGGTGCTGCGCCGCTATGCGGGCGACGAACGCGCGGAAAGCCTGCTGGGTGCGGGAGGCCTGCGGCGGCTGTCGCAAGGCAGGACTTCGCCTGAGTTGGCCGCAGCGGCCCTTGAATTGGCATCAGGCACGGACCCGCTGGACGCCCATATCCGTGCGTTGACATTGTTGTCGCGGCAATTGCGCGGCTTGGCGCCCGAGCCCGAGCCGGGCCGGCTCAGCCAGGCCGATATCGATCGGTTGGAAGCGGCGCGGGCCTTGATGCAGGAACAGATGGATCGGGAGCTGACGGTGCAGTACTTGTGCCTGGCTACCGGCTTGAACGAGTTCAAGCTGAAGGAGGGGTTCCGCAAGCTCTACGGCACCAGTCCGCACCGGCTGCTGACTGAATTGCGGATGCGCCGCGCTTGGGAACTGCTGGAGACCGGCTGCCAGGTGGCGCAGGCCGCGTATCGCGTGGGCTACCGGCATCCCGCCAACTTCAGCGCGGCGTTCATGCGGTTCCATGGCCGCGCGCCGAAGTCGGTGTTCGGCAAACGTCGGGGCTGACGCCGGGCCAGGTTCAGTGCGCGGCCTGTGCCGCGCGGCGTCGGGACACGCTTTCCCATACCGCCACCAGCATCTTGATCAGCGTGGTCAGGCCGCCCACCATCAGATTGTCGGTCACGAACGACACGGGTGCCAACACGGCCGGCAGCGCCAGGCCGATCACGTGCGACAGCGGGAAGCGGGCGTACACCACCGTCTTGTAGATGCCGTTGCCCAGCAGGTAGAGCGCCGGACCGCCGATCAGCGCGGCGGCGGCCGGCGTGGCGATGCGGCCGTCGGGATGCAGGATGACGAGTTCATTGGCCACGGCCGACACGATGACGCCTGCGTCAGTGTGGGGGCGTCCCAGTGCGCGTGTTCGCCCAGCGTGGCGCTGGCAAGGAAAGTCATGGCGGGCGCGTCCGGTAGCTAGGGGCGCTGCCAGATTACTGCAAGGCGCCTTAGTGCGTCAGCCGGCCGCCGCTGACCATCCACCGCGTTCCGAACCGGTCCACCAGCGCGCCATACGCCTCGGCCCAGAATGTTTTCTGCAATGGCATGGTCACCGTGCCGCCGTCGGACAATTGCTCGAACACGCGTTGCGCATCCGACACCGTGGGGTAGGCCAGCGACAGCGCCATGCCCTTCTTGCCGGGATAAGGGTGCCCGGCGGTGGCGTCGCTGCCCATCAGGGTCTGCTCGTCCAGCGCCAGCCGCGCGTACATGATGCGTTCGGCGTCGTCGGCGGACAGGGCGGGCATGGCGGCGTCGGGCGGGGCATCGGCGTAGCGGATCATGGCTTCGATGCGGCCGCCCAGCACGCGCTCGTAGAAATGCAGGGCGTCGGCGCAGTTGCCGTCGAAGCTGAGGTAGGCGGAGAGTTGGGGCATGAAGTTTTCCTGGTCGGGCGGGCAGGTGCCGGGGCAGCCGTGGCCGATCTATGATGGAAGGCCCGACCCGTGATGCTTAAAGGAGCCCGGCCATGCAACAAGGTAGCTGCCACTGCGGACAGATAAGATTCGAAGTCGATGGCGACGTATCGCAGGTTCTGGAGTGCAACTGTTCCCACTGTAGCCGCAAAGGCTATCTGTTGTGGTTCGTGCCGCGCGCGCAGTTGCGCATCACATCGCCCACCCAGAGCCTGTCGACATACAAGTTCAACAAGCATGTGATTGCGCACCATTTCTGCGCCAACTGCGGTTGCGCGCCGTTTGGCTTTGGCGCCAGCCCCAAGGGCGAAGAGACGGCGGCGGTCAATGCGCGATGCCTGGAAAACGTGGACATCAATGCGTTGACGCGCATCCCGTACGATGGCCGCAATGTGTGAAATTGGGCATCTGAACCTCAACAATGTAAAGGAACCCGCGCATGAGCACGGTCAAATTGCTGTCTGACGAAGAGGTCCGTAAAAGCCCCGAGGCGTGGGCGGTGTTCGAAGACATCCGCGCCACCCGAAAATCCGATTTTGTGAACAATTTCTGGCGGGCGCTGGCCAACGACCCGGCGCAGCTGCAGCGCGTGTGGGCGCAATTGAAGCAGGTGATGATGGCGGAGGGCGAATTGTCCCCACTGGTGCGCGAAATGATCTACATCGCCGTGTCCACGGCCAACGGGTGTTCGTACTGCGTGCATTCGCACACGGCGGCGGCCAAGGCCAAAGGCATGACCGACGGCCAGCACGCCGAACTGCTGTCCGTGATCGGCATGGCGGCGCAGACCAATGCGATGGTGACCGCCATGCAGGTGCCGGTGGACGCCGCTTTCGAGGTCCACTAGGAGGCAGCCATGGCGCTGATCCCGTTGTTCCCCTTATCCAACGCGCTGTTTCCCGCCGGCGTGCTGCACCTGCGGATTTTCGAGGTGCGCTATCTGGATATGATCCGCCGCTGCATCGCGGAAGGCAGCGAGTTCGGCGTGGTGGGGCTGCTGGCGGGCAGTGAGGTCCGGTCGCCGGAAGGCGTCGAGACCCTGGCGCCCGTGGGCACGATGGCGCGCATCGCGTCATGGGAGGCGCCGATGCCGGCGTTGCTGCAGCTGCGCTGCATCGGCACCGGCCGTTTCCGGCTGCTTTCCAGCGAGGTGGCAAAATACGGTCTTTGGATGGGCCACACCGAGCCCATCGCCGACGATCCGCCCACGCCCGTGCCGGCGTCCATGCAGGCCAGCGCCGATGCGCTGGGCCGGCTGGTGGCGCAGTGGCAGCAAGACGGAGTGCCTGCCGACAAAATGCCTTTGGCGCCGCCGTACCGGCTGGACGACTGCGGCTGGGTGGCGGACCGCTGGTGCGAGCTGCTGCCGCTGCCGCCGGACGACAAGGCCCGGCTGCTGGGCCTGGCCGACCCGGTGGCGCGGTTGGCGGCCATTCAGGACTTGCTGCGCGGCCAGGGGCTGGCGTAGCGGGTCGCCTGTCGGAAACGCCGGGCTAGTAACCTATTTGGACATCATGGATATCAGGATTGACGAGGGCCTGCGCGCCTATATAGACCCCTTGACCGAAGACGAGCACGAGGCGCTGGAACGCAGCCTGCTGGCCGAGGGCTGCCGCGATGCGCTGGTGCTGTGGGGCGACCTGCTGGTGGACGGCCACAACCGCTACGCCATCTGCCAGCAGCACGGGATCGAGTTCCAGACCCGCCAGAACACCACGTTCAAGTCGATTGAAGACGTGCATCTGTGGATGATCGAAAACCACCTGGGCCGGCGCAGCGTGTCGGACTTCCAACGGGGCGTGCTGGCGCTGCGCAAGAAGGAAATCCTGCTGGCGCGTACGCCGCCCGAGGGCAGCGCGGGCCCGGACGCGGCATCGGCGGATGCCGATCCGTCCGACGGCTCGCCGCCTTGGGACGAGGATGCGTCGGGCGCCGGTGCGTCGGGCGCCGATGGCGCGCCGCGCCTGCCGCCGAACATCTCGTGGACGCCGCCCGTGCCCAGCCGCCAGGCGCTGGCGCGCGCGGCGCGCATCAGCAGCAATACGCTGGGCCAGATCGAAAAGATCCAGAAAGACGCCGCGCCGGAACTGGTGCGCGCCGTGAAATCGGGCGCGATCTCGATCAACGCCGCCGCCGCGGTGGCGTCGTTGCCGCCCGAACGCCAGGCGGCGGCCGTGGCCGGCGGCAAGAAAGAACTGCAGCAGGCCGCGCGCGAAGTGCGTCAGGCCAAGGCGCCGCCGCCCCGCGAGGCCCCGCCCGAGGTGCCGATTGAAAGCATCGCCGACCTGCCCGCGGAAGTGGCGCGGCTGCGCGGCGTGCTGGCCCGTTTGACGGACGAGCGCGATCAGTTGAAGAAGAAGGTGATGCACCTGACGATCGCGCTGTCTGAAGCCCGCAACGGGGCCAGCGCCGGCGACGATTAGGCCGGAACGCAGAGAGGAATGCACGAATAAGGGATAACCCTTGTTCGTGTTATGTACGAAAAAAATTCCTGAACAGCTGGGAATTTATATCGTTTTGAGGAAAGGCATGTCGGGCTATGTAATGCATGTTCGCTTAATCGCCTCACGCATTCACTCCTGACTTTCCTATGAATCCCATCGGTTATCGCATTCTTTCCCGGCCCGCTCCGGCCGTCGCCGCTGACGTGCTGGCGGGCTTTGCCGGCATCGGCTCGGCCCAGATCAGCGACTGCATGAACCGCCTGTACGGCGTGTCGGGCCTGCGCCCGATGCATGCCTGCACGCGCCGCACCGTCGGCCTGGCGCTGACCGTCAAGACCCGCCCCGGCGATAACCTGATGATCCACAAGGCTATTTCGCTGGGTGGCGCGGGCGACGTGATCGTCGTCGATGGCGCCGGCGACACCAGCAACGCGCTGGTCGGCGAACTGATGATGATGGATGCGCAATCGCGCGGCATCGAAGGCTTCGTGATCGACGGCGCCGTGCGCGACCTGGACGTCTTCGCCCAGGGCGAGTTCGGCTGCTTCGCGCGCACCGTGTCCCACAAGGGCCCGTACAAGGACGGCCCGGGCGAAATCAATGTGCCGGTCTCCGTGGGCGGCCAGGTAGTCAACCCGGGCGACGTGGTCGTGGGCGACGCCGACGGCGTGGTGGTGATCCCGGCCGAATTTGCGGCGGCCGTGCTGGCCCTGGCGCAAAAGAAGGAGGCCGACGAAGCCGTGGCCAAGGAAAAGCTGCGCGCCGGCACCTACACCAAGCCCTGGCTGGAAAAGACCCTGGCCGAGAAGATGGGAGCCGCCAAATGAGCATCGTCGCCGACCGCATCAAGCGCATCAAGCTGTCGCCCAGCGTCGCCGCGCGCGCCATCATCGCCGAACTGCGTGAACAAGGCCGCCGCATCATCGACCTGACGATCGGCGAGCCGGACTTTTCGACGCCGGAGCATATCCGCCTGGCGGCGACCGCCGCCATGAACCGCGGCGAAACCAAGTATCCGCCCGCCCAGGGCACGGTCGCCCTGCGCCGCGCCGCAGGCGTCCATCTGCGGGAAGCGACGGGGATCGACTATCCCGTGGAGCGGATCATCGTCAGCACCGGCGCCAAGCAGGTGATCTTCAACGGCCTGGCCGCCACGCTGAACGACGGCGACGAGGTGCTGATCCCCGCGCCGTTCTGGGTGTCGTACCCGGACATGGTGCTGGTCAACGGCGGCGTGCCGGTCGCGGTGGAAACGTCGCCCGCCACGGACTACAAAGTCACCCCGGACGCGCTGGAGCGCGCCATCACGCCGCGCACCAAGTGGCTGATGATGAACGCGCCCAGCAACCCGACGGGTTCTGTCTACACGGCCGATGAGCTGCGCGGCCTGACGGACGTGCTCAAGCGCCATCCGCACGTCTGGCTGATGACCGACGACATCTACGCCCGCCTGAATTTCACGGGCGAAGCCACCGTCCACCCGTTGCAGGTCGCGCCTGAACTGGCCGACCGCACGCTGGTGGTCAACGGGGTGTCCAAGGCCTACGCGATGACGGGCTGGCGCATCGGCTACGGCGCCGGCCCCGACGAACTGGTGAAGGCGATGGCGATTCTGCAGTCGCAAAGCACGTCGGGCGCGTCGTCCGTCAGCCAGGCGGCGGCGCTGGAAGCGTTGTCCGGCCCGCAGGATTGCGTGGCCGAATTCGCCCGCGTTTTCCGCGAACGCCGCGACCTGGCGATTGCCGAACTGTCCGGCGCGCCGGGCCTGGCGATCGTCGTGCCGCAAGGCGCGTTCTATGTCTTTCCGGATTGCTCGGGCCTGCTGGGCAAGAAGACGCCCGCCGGCGACGTGATCGCCACCGACACCGATCTGACGCACTATCTGCTGCGCGAGGCCGGCGTGGCCGTCATTGACGGGCACGCCTATGGCGCGCCGGGCACGTTCCGGCTGTCGTTCGCCGCGTCGCTGGACGATATCAAGCAAGGGTGCGCGGCCATCCGCGACGCCTGCGCCAAGCTGGCCTGAGGCCACGCCGCGCATTCCAATATGACCACCACACAAATAGACAAGGGGAATCATCCATGAAACGCCACACTCTCTTCGCGGCCTGCCTGGGGCTGGCCACCTTGACGCTGGGTGCCGCCGCCCAGGCTGATCAGGTCGACGACATCAAGGCGCGCGGCGAACTTCTCTGCGGCACGCTGGGCACGTCGCAACCGTTCAGCTTCCAGGATGGCGCCACGCGCCAGCTGGTGGGCTATGACGTGGACGTGTGCAAACTCGTGGCCGACAAGCTGGGCGTCAAGGTCAACTACAAGCTGCTGTCGGTGGCGGCCCGCGTGCCGGAACTGAACGAAGGCCGCGTGGACATCCTGGCGGCCAACCTGGGCTATTCGCCCGACCGCGCCGAACAGATCGCCTTCAGCCACGCCTATTACGTCAGCCCGCAGAAGTTGCTGGTGCGCAAGGATTCGGGTCTGGATTCGGTGGAAGCCCTGAACGGCCGCCGCATCGGCGCCACCAAGGGGTCCAGCTCGGAGCGCGAGATCAAGCGCATCCTGAACAAGTCGCAGGTCATCGGCTACGGCGACAGCTCGGCCACCTATCTGGCCTTGCAGCAGAAGAAAGTGGACGCGCAGTTCGCATCGGAACTGGTGCTGGCGCGCCTGGTGCTGCAAAGCCCGCCGACCGCGCCGGTCAGCGTGATCGCCAAGTCGGTGTTCGACGAGCCCTGGGGCCTGGGCGTGCGCAAGTCCGAACCGCGCTTCCTGCAGACGGTGAACCAGGCGCTGGACGAAGCGGAAAGCTCGGGCGCGGCCGCCAAGCTGTTCGACAAGTGGTTCGGCCCCGACACGCCGTACAAGCTGGAGCGCGGCTTCAAGATCGGCCCCATCGCCGGCTGACGGCTGCCGGAGACCGATTGCTTTATGAGCCTACTTGACGCTTCCCAATACCAGTTGCTGCTAAGCGGCATGGTGGTCACCGTGCAGCTGTTCCTGGTTGCCTGGGTTATGGCCTTCACCATCGCGGTGACGCTGGTGGTGGTGCGCGCCACCAATCTGGCGCCATGCCGCTGGGTGGTCGACGCCTACGTGGAATACCACCGCAACGTGCCGCTGCTGGTGCAGGTGCTGTTCTGGTACTTCGGCATGCCCGAACTGCTGCCGGAAGGCTTCCGGATGTGGCTGTACGAGCACAACGCCGAGATGTCGCTGGCGGCGATCGCGCTGGCGCTGGGGTCGGCCGCGTACATCGCGGAAGACATCCGCAGCGGGCTGCGCGCCATTCCCGGCACGCAGTTCGAGGCGGCCCGGGCGCTGGGCGCCAGCTATCTGCAATGCATGCGCTTCGTGATCGTGCCGCAGGCCGTGCGCATTTCGATCCCGCCGCTGGTGGGCCGCGCGTTGCTGCTGTTCAAGAACACCAGCGTGGCGATGGCGATCGGCGTGATGGAGCTGACTTATCAGGCGCGCGAGATCGAAAACGAAACCTACCGCACCTTCGCCACCTTCGGCGCGGCGACGATCATGTACCTGCTGGGATCGTTCCTGATCATGGCGGTCGGCTCGCGCATCTACGCCCGTTATCGCCTGAACCGCGGAGGCCACGGTGCTTGATCTGCTACTGCAATACTGGCCGACGCTGCTGGTCGGGCAATACCCCAACGGCCCGTTGGGCGGACTGGCGCTGACGCTGATCCTGGCGGCGCTGGGCCTGGCGATGTCGATGCCGCTGGCGCTCTTGATCGCGCTGGCGCGGGTCAGCCCGTTCGGCTGGCTGCGCGTGGCCAGCAAGGCGCTGGTCAACGTCGTGCGCGGCATGCCGCTGTTGATGCTGATCTTCTGGGCCTACTTCGTGGTGCCCAAGCTGACCGGCCAGGTCGTCAGCGGCTTCTGGACGCTGATCTTCGCGCTGGTGGTCTATGAAAGCGCGTACCTGTCGGAAGTGATCCGCTCGGGCATCGAGGCGGTGCCGCGCGGCCAGATCGAGGCATCGCGTTCGCTGGGCGTGGGCTATTGGACGACGATGCGCAAGGTGGTCTTGCCGCAGGCGCTTTTTAACGTGCTGCCCAGCATGACCAGCCAGTTCGTGTCGACGATCAAGGAAACGTCGCTGGGCTACGTCATCAGCGTGAACGAACTGACCTTCGCGGCCAACCAGGTCAACAACCTGGTGCTGACGCAGCCGCTGCAGGTGTTCGGCATCCTGGCCATCATCTATTTCCTGGTGTGCTTCAGCCTGAGCCGCAGCTTGAGCTGGCTGGACCTGCGTATCCGCCGCTCGCGCGCCATGGCTTAAAGCAAGGAACAAACATGATCAATCTTGAAAAAGTGAACAAGTGGTACGGCGAACACCACGTGCTGAAGGACGTGGACCTGTCGGTGGCGCGTGGCGAAGTGCTGGTGGTGTGCGGGCCGTCGGGGTCGGGCAAGTCCACCATGATCCGCACGATCAACCGCCTGGAGCCCATCGAAAAAGGCCGCATCCTGATCGACGGCGCGGACATCTATGCCAAGGGCGCCAACCTGAACGCGCTGCGCCAGAAGATCGGTTTCGTGTTCCAGCAGTTCAACCTGTTCCCGCACATGAGCGTGCTGGAAAACGTGATCTTCGCGCCCGTCAACATCCGCAAGCAGCCGCGCAAGCAGGCGGTGGAATTGGCGCGCGCGCTGCTTGAACGGGTGGGCCTGGAACACAAGATCGACGCCTATCCGGGCGCCTTGTCCGGCGGCCAGCAGCAGCGCGTGGCGATCGCCCGGGCGCTGGCCCTGCAACCGCCGGTGATGCTGTTTGACGAGCCCACCAGCGCGCTGGACCCGGAGATGGTGGGTGAAGTGTTGCAGGTGATGAAAGGGTTGGCCAAGGACGGCATGACGATGGTGTGCGTGACCCACGAAATGGGGTTCGCGCGCGACGTCTGCGACCGGGTCGTCTTCATGGACGGCGGCGAGATCCTGGAAATGGATACGCCCGAGCGTTTCTTCAGCGCGCCGTCCCATCCGCGCGCGGAGCGTTTCCTGGCCGACATCCTGCATCCGCGCGGCTAAGGCCGCGGCAGGCAGCGCGGCGGCGATGTTAAGGTGAGGGTTTCCATGCGTTTCGCATCGACCGCCGCGATGTACACCCTTAAACAGCTAGAGGCTTTCTACTGGAGCTCCGAATTGGGCAGCTTCAGCGCGTCGTCCCGCAAACTGCATACCACGCAGTCGGCCGTGGCCAAGCGCGTGGGCGAACTCGAGGCCTTTGCCGGTTCGCCCCTGTTCGAGCGCCGCGCCAAGAAACTCGTGATGACCCCGCAGGGGCGCAAGCTGTTCGAGCTGGCCCGCGAAATGCTGGACCTGAACAGCCGCATCGTGCAGAACATGGCCGATCCGGCCAGTTTCGAAGGCGTGGTGCGGCTGGGCGTGACCGAACTGGTGGGCATGACCTGGCTGGCGCGGCTGATCAATCAGATCAGCCTGCGCTACCCCCGCGTGCAGCTGATGCCCGAGATCGACGGCGGCATCACGCTTTACGAAAGGCTGGAGCAAGACCAGATCGACCTGGCCATCATGCCCGGGCCGTTCTGGAGCTACCAATACGACTGCACCCATCTGGGCGCCGTCACCAATGTGTGGATGGCCAGCCCCGCGTTGGACATCGATTTCTCGGCCCGTCTGGCGCCGCAGGACCTGGCGCCGTATCCGGTGATTTCCCAGCCCACGAACTCCGCCTTGTCGCATCTGTACGACGCGTGGTTCGCCGAGCAGGGCCTGCCGGTCAAGCGCGTGCTGACGTGCAACAGCCTGGGGATGATGGCGCAACTGACGATGCTGGGCCTGGGCATCAGCTACCTGCCGGGCGCGTATTTCGCGCCGCTGGTCGAGCGCGGCGCGCTGTGCCGCTTGAATGTGCGGCCGGACCTGCCCACCATCAATTACTACGCCGTACATAAGAAGAACATCGTCAACCCGATCGTGTCGCGGGTGATCGACATCGCGCGCGAGGAATGCGCGTTCGAGGTGGCGGGGGCATTCCTGCCCCATGTGCCGCCGGCGGCGTTGCAGCGCGAAGCGTAGGCCTCAGGCCGGCGGGCGCCGGCCTTGACGGCGCGGGCTTAGCCGCAGCGGATCGCCGTCATGACGTCCTTGTCGTCGACGATCAGGTTCAGGCGGGTCGCGTTGTATTCCATGGTGACCAGTTGGCCGGGGCGCAGGATGCGGGCGGTCGAGCTGCCGCTGCGCGTGCGCAGGTCTTCCATGACCGATTGCGTGGCCTTTTGGCCGATCTGGGATTGCAGGGCTGTGGCGTCGCACGTCTTGCCGCTGCTCATGCCGCCGCCGGGGATGTTGGACGAAGAACCATAGGAAGATCCGCCATAGGTGGCGCCACCGGACGACCCCGATGAGCTGGACGCGCTGGAGGAGCTTGAGGCTGCCGGCGCGCTGCTGGACGAGGACGACGTGCCGGTATTGGCGCACGCGCTCAGGCTGGCGACCAGAAGGAAAGGGATCAGCTTGCGGATCATGTAATGCTCCTTACAACTACGCGACGAAAAAAGCCATGATAGACCAGCCGGGGCGCCCTGTAATCAGGCGCCGTGGGGCGGCTGCATGCCGGGCTGCGTGGGCAGCCTGTCGGCCAGGAACTGGATCAGCAGGCGGGCGCGCAACGCCTGGTAGCGTCGCGAGGGGTAGATCAGGAACGCTTCCTGCGGGGCGCCGCTCCATTTGGGCAAGACGCGCAGCAACTGTCCGCCGGCCACCAGGTCCTGCACCAGCCAGTCGGGGCACAGGCCCACGCCGGCGCCCATCGCCAGCGTTTCGCGGATGGCCAGGGCGTTGTTGACCCGGTACCGGCCCTGGGTCTGGACACTGGCTCGCGCGCTGCCCTGATGCAGCTCCAGGGTGTCGCCGGCCGGCAGCCACGCGAATCGGACGTAGTCGTGGGTGGACAGGTCGTCCGGCGTGCGGGGCTTTCCGTGCCGGGCCAGATAGGAAGGCGCCGCGACCAGATGGCGCGGCGACACGGCGATCTTGCGGGCGATGGCGTTGGGCGGCAGGTCGCCGCCCAGGCGCAGGGCCACGTCCACGCCTTCTTCCACCAGGTCGACGAAACGGTCGTTCAAGATCAGCTCGACCTGGATGTCGGGATAGGCGTCCAGGAAATCCCGGATCAGCGCGTTCAGCCGGAACTGCCCCAGCGCGACCGGGGCGTTGACGCGCAGGAACCCGGCAGGTTGTTCGGTCTGGCCGCGCGCATCGGCCACCGCCTCGGCATATTCCTCCAGCACGCGGTTGGCGCGTTCATAGAAGCGTTTGCCTTGGTCGGTGGGCACGACGCGCGTCGTGCTGCGTTCCAGCAGCCGCACGTTCAGGTCCTTTTCCAGCGCCGCCACGATCTTGCTGAGCGCGGGCTGGGTCAGGCCTTGTTCGCGGGCGGCGGCGGACAAGGTGCCCAGTTCCACGGCGCGGACGAAGGCCCGCATGGCGCGCAAGGTATCCATTGGTTCATCATTCCATTTTGGAAGAAGCGGTATGCATTGTAGGGGTCTACCTGCGGTTGCGGGAAGAACCTATTGTGACGGCATCCCGGTTGAATCCGGTTTTCCTTCCTTGGAGTTTCCATGCATCCCGCCATGAACCGTCATTCCTTTTTGCGCGCCGCGAGCCTGGCTGTGGCCGGCCTTGTCTGGACGCCGTCGGCCACGCAGGCGGCCGCCCCGGGGCCGCAAGCCCCCGTCTGGGTCAGCACCTGGACGGCCAGCCCGCAGCCGTCGTGGGAGGCGTCGTTCATCCTGCCCACCGGCATGCCGGCGCAAGTTTCGGACCAGACGCTGCGCGAGACCGTCAAGATCAGCGTGGGCGGTAAACGCCTGCGCGTGGTGCTGTCCAACCGCTATGGGACGCAGCCGTTGGTGGTCGGCGCCGCCCGGGTGGCTCGGGTGGCGCGGGCCGGGGCGGCCATCGACCCGGCGTCGGACCAGGCGTTGCGCTTCGGCGGTCGGCCGGGCGTGACGGTCGCGGCCGGCGCCCAGGTGGTGAGCGACCCGGTGGACCTGCCCGTGACCGCGTTGAGCGAGCTGGCTGTCAGCACGTATTTCCCGCAGCCGACGCCCGTCGCGACGTTCCATTGGGGCGCGCAGCAAACCGCTGCGTTGGCGGAGGGCGACGTCAGCGGCGCGCCTGACTTGCCAGGCGCCGCCGCCTTGCAAGGCCGAATGGTGCTGGCGGGGGTCTGGGTGGAAAGCGCGGCCGATACGCCGGTCGTGGTGGCGTTCGGGGATTCATTGACCGATGGCAACGGCTCCACGCCCGGCGCCAACCGCCGCTGGCCGGACGTCCTGGCCCGCCGGCTGGCGCCGCAAGGCGCGGGCGTCGTCAATGCGGGTATTTCGGGCGCTCGGGTATGGGGCGACAAGATGGGCGTGAACGCGATGGCGCGCTTCGAAGCCGACGTGTTGTCGCAACCCGGCGTGCGCACGGTGGTCGTGCTGATGGGCATCAACGATATCGGTTGGCCGGACAGCGCCTTCGCGCCGGGAGATGCGCCCATGACCGCGGCCCGGCTGGTGGAGGGTTACCGGCAATTGGCCGAGGCCGCCCGCGCCCGCAACGTGCGCATCGTGGGGGCGACCATCGCGCCCTTTGAAGGGTCGTTGCACGGCACGCCGCTGGCGGGCCACTACAGCCCGGCCAAGGACGCGGTGCGGCGCGAAGTGAACCAGTGGATCCGCCACAGTGGCGTGTTCGATGCGGTGGTGGACATGGACGCCGTGCTGCGCGACCCGTCGCACCCCGCGCGCTTGCTGCCGGCCTACGATTCCGGCGACCACTTGCATCCCGGGGATGCGGGGTATCAGGCGATGGCGCAGGCACTGGACGACGGCATCCTGTTCGGCCGGTGATCCGCCTGCCGTCGGTCGCGTATCAGGACCGTCAATGGAAGTTGCGGCTGTGCGTGGCCAGCCCGCCCAGCAGGTCGGACAGGTCCACCAGCCGCTGCGCGATCAGGTGGCGCACGCCGTCCACGCTCTGCCAGGCGCCGTAGACGCCCAGCAGCTTGGCGCCCAGCAGTTCGCGACGCTGGCGTTCGATCAGTTCGGGCCGTACGACCACGTTCACGGGGCCGGTTTCGTCTTCCAGCGTGACGAAGATCACGCCCTTGGAGGTTTGCGGCCGCTGGCGCACGGTGACGATGCCGCAGGCGCGCGCCACGCGCTTGTCGGGATAGCGGTTCAGGACGTCGGCAGGCTGGAAGTTGCGGGCCGCCAATTGGCCGCGCAGCAGCGCCACCGGGTGGCTGTGCAGGGTCAGCCCCACGCTGCGGTAGTCGGCCGCGACCGTCTGGCTTTCCGACGGGGCCTGCAACTGCGGCGCCTGGGTTTCGACGATGGCGGCGTCGCGCAGCAAGTCGCGGCTTTGCACGCTGGCGGCGGCTTCCCAACTGGCTTGGCGCCGATGGCCCGCCAGAGTGCGCAGCGCGTCGCCCGCGGCCAGCGCGTTCAGGTCGTGCCGGTTGAGCGCGCCGCGCCGGGCCAGGTCGCCGGTGTCGGCGAAGGGGGACTGTGCGCGCGCGTCCTCGATGCGCAGGGCGGCGTCTTTCCGCATGCCCTGGATCAGGCTCAAGCCCAGGCGCACGGCGGGGCGCGGGCCATCGGGGCCGGGCGCATGGGGGTGGGCGCTGCGGCGCGCGCCGGGGTAGCCGTCCGGCAGGGGCTCCAGCGCGGTGTCCCAGCCGCTGACGGTGACGTCCGCGGGCAACACGCAGACGCCATGGCGGCGGGCGTCCTGCACCAGTTGGGCGGGCGCATAGAAGCCCATGGGCTGGGAGTTGAGCAGGGCGGCCAGAAAGGCTTCGGGCTCGTGGCGCTTCAACCACGAACTGGAATACGCCAGCAGCGCGAAGCTGGCGGCATGGCTTTCCGGGAAGCCGTATTCGCCAAAGCCTTCCACCTGCCGGAACAGCGCTTCCGCGAAGTCCAGCGTGTAGCCGTGCGCCAGCAGGCCGCCCACCAGTTTGACGCGGAATTTGTCCACGCCGCCCTTGCGCTTCCAGGCGGCCATCGACCGGCGCAACTGGTCGGCTTCGCCCGGCGTGAAGCCTGCGGCCACCACGGCGATCTGCATCACCTGTTCCTGGAAGATGGGCACGCCCATGGTCCGGCTGAGCACGCCGCGGACTCTCTCGCTGGGGTAGGTTTCTTTTTCCTTGCCCTGGCGGCGGCGCAGATAAGGGTGGACCATGCCGCCCTGGATGGGGCCGGGCCGCACGATGGCCACCTGCACCACCAGGTCGTAGTATTTGCGCGGCCGCAGGCGCGGCAGCATCGTCATTTGCGCGCGCGATTCGATCTGGAACACGCCGACGGTGTCGGCGTCGCAAATCATGTCGTAGGTGGCGTCGTCGCCTTCCGGGATGTCCTGCAGCGTCAGCGGCTGGCCGCGGCGCTGGCCGGCCAGTTCCAGGGTGCGGCGCAGCGCCGACAGCATGCCCAGCGCCAGCACGTCCACCTTCAGCAGTTTCAACGCGTCCAGGTCGTCCTTGTCCCATTGCACCACGCTGCGCTCTTCCATGGCAGCGTTCTCGATCGGCACCAGGCGCGACAGCTTTCCGCGTGAAATCACAAAGCCGCCTGGATGCTGCGACAGGTGGCGGGGAAAGCCCATCAGGGTCTGGGCCAGCGACGCCCATTGCCGCGCCACGGGGGATTCCGGATCCAGCCCGCAGGCGCCCAGCGTGCGCAGCATTTCCTTTTTGCCGTCCCACCATTGATGGGCGCGCGCCACGGCATCGATGACGCCCAGGTCCACGCCCAGCGCGCGGCCGGTATCGCGCAGCACGCTGCGGGGCCGGTACGAGATGACCACGGCGGTCAGCGCGGCGCGTTGCCGGCCGTACTTGCGGTAGATGTACTGGATGACTTCTTCGCGGCGTTGGTGTTCGAAGTCCACGTCGATGTCGGGGGGCTCGTTGCGTTCCTTGCTGATGAAGCGTTCGAACAGGTTGTTGCCGCGCATCGGGTCCACCGCGGTGATGCCCAGGCAATAGCAGACCGCCGAGTTGGCGGCCGAACCGCGGCCCTGGCACAGGATGCCCACGTTGCGGGCGTACAGCACGATGTCGTAGACGGTCAGGAAATAGGCTTCGTATTGCAGGTCGGTGATCAGGCCAAGTTCTTTTTCGATCTGTTCGGCCACGAGGTCCGGGATGCCGGCGGGAAAGCGGCGGGCCGCGCCCGCCAGGGTCTCCTGGCGCAGGTAGGTGGCCGGGGTGAGGCCGGGCGGCACGATCTCGTCGGGGTATTCGTAGCGCAGCTCGTCCAGCGAAAACGCGCAACGGCGCGCCACCACCAGCGTTTGCGCCAAGGCCTCCGGCGGATACAGATTGGCCAGCCGCATGCGGGTGCGCAGGTGCTGTTCGGCGTTGCCGGACAGTTCATAGCCGCATTGGGATACCGGCTGACGGGTGCGGATGCCGGCCAGCGTGTCGTGCAGGGGCTTGCGCGACCGCACGTGCATCTGCACCTGGCCCACCGCCACGACGGGCAATTCCGCGGCGCTTGCGGCGTTCTCGACGGCGGCGCGGTGCAGGTCGTCGCGGGACTGGTACAGCAGGTTCAGGCCGACCCAGGCGCGGTGGGGAAAGACGCGCGCCAGCCAGCGGGCTTGTTCGGCCAGGCGGTCGGCGTCGGTGCCGTAGGCGGGCGTCAGGATGGCCAGGCATTCGGGCAACTGGCGCAGATGCGCGTAGCCGTCCGGCGGATCGGTCAGGTCTTCCGGCGCCAGTCGGTATTCGCCCTTGGGCGCGCGGGTGCGGGCCAGCGTGATGAGTTCGGACAGATTGCCGTAGCCTTCGCGGGTCTGCGCCAGCAGGGTCAGGCCCAGCGGCGCGGCGTCGGGGGCGGCGCGCAGCTGGAAGGTGGCGCCGATGATCAGCGGCAGCTTCTGGGCCTTGGCTTCCATGTGGGCGCGCACCACGCCCGCCAGCGAACATTCGTCGGTCAGCGCCAGCGCGGCGTAGCCCAGTTCCGCGGCGCGCGCGGCCAGCTCTTCCGGATGCGAGGCGCCTTGCAGGAAAGAGAAGTTCGACTGGCATTGCAGTTCGGCATAGCCGGGCAGCGCCGCGGGCGGGGCGGACGGATCGGGGGCGTCGAAGGCGTCGTCGTGCATGGCGTGGACGGGCTCAGGCGTACAGCCCGTGCAGGAACCAGCGCGCGTGTTCCGCGTCGCGTTCGCGGTAGATCCAGTAGCGCGCGGCGGCGGCGTCTTCGGCCACGAAGTAGTCGCGCACCGTCAGGGCAGGGTCCCACCAGCCGCTTTCGATGCGCTCGGGGCCGCGCATCAGCCGCAGCGCCTGGCCGCCGTACTGCGGGCGATGGCCGGACAGCTTCAAGGGCAGCGGCGTTTGCAGCAGCCAGAACGGGCGGTCCAGCAAGGTGGGCAAGGGCGTGGGGGCCTGGGGCGGCGCCAGTGCGTCGCCCCAGGTATTGGCGGCTTCGGGGCGGTGGTCGGCGGCGGGCTGGGCATGGCGCACCTGGTCGCGGCCCAGCCGCGCCACCAGCAGGTCCAGCAGCCGGGCGTGGTCGGCCGCCGTGCCGCCCGGTTCGGGAAACAGGGTGGTGCTGGCGGCGGGTTGCTCCACCGTGTCGGGTGCCTGCAGCGCCACGGCGATGACGGGCGCTTCCAGCGTGAAGTGGTTCAGCTTTTCGCGCAGCAGGTGCAGCAGTTGCGGCGCCTGCCAGACGGGTTGCGCCAACGCCAGTTCCAGTTCGGTGGGCGGGCGGGCGTGGCGGCCGCGTTCGTGCTCCATGCTGAGCACCACGCGCCGCACCGCCAGTTGCCGGGCGGTCAGCCAGCCGCCCAGTTGTTCGGCCAGCCGGTGCGCCACGGCCAGCACGGCGTCGGTGTGCTCGACATAGTCCGTGAGTTCCAGGCGCCGCGAAAACTGGTGGGGCGGTTCGATCCAGCGGTAGAGCTCGGGCGCCTGGCCGTAGGCGGCGTCCAGGGCTTGCAGCAGTTCGGGCGTGCTGCGCCGTTGCAGGCCGGCGCGCGGCAGGGCGCGCAGGTCTGCCAGCGTGTGGCAGCCGATGTCGTCCAGCCAGTCCTGGCGGGCTTGCGCCTGGGGCAGCAGCGCCAGCGGCAGCGCGTCCAGCTGGCGCGTCAGCGTGGGCAGCGTCAAGGCGCGCCGGGGCACGCAGCGGCCCGGGCGGTGCGCCAGCAGCCAGGCGCCCGTGGCGGTGGGGGCCATGCCCAGCGACACGCGCAGGTCCAGGGCGCGCAAGGTGGCGCGCACCCGCTGGCCAAGCGCGCGGGGTCCGCGAAAGAACATCAGGCTGGCGCCGACGTTCAGCAGCACGGTGTCGTCGCCGGCCAGGGCCACTTCGGGCGTGTATTGCAGCAAGGCCAGCGCCGCGCCCAGCAGGGCGTCGGCTTCGGTTTGGGGCTGGCGCGGCAGCAGTTCGACCTCGGGGGCGATAGCCGCCGCGCCGGCGCGGCGCATGCCCGGCTTGACGCCGGCCTGACGGGCGGCGGGGGTGAGGGCGGCGACGCGTTCCTGGTCCAGGACGGCGAACGCCTGCCCCTCAAGCGGCCAGTGCGGGCGTAGTGCGTCCAGCGGCAGGCAGCGCAGGAATACGGCGATCCAAAGGCGCATGGCGGGGGGAAGAAGGCGTAAGGGCGCCGGGATCCAGGGCGACATGCAGCGGCGTGTCGCAGACCGGTCCCCGGCGTTTCAGGATATGGACGGACAAGCCGCCCGGCGCGGGCGCAAGCGCCAGCCGCAACGGCGCGGGGGTGGCATGCTGCGCCGCGCTGGCCGGGCGCACGGCGATGAACAGCAAGTCGCTGGCCTGGGCGGCCAGATGCAGGCGGCGCAGGGATTCGGGGCGCACGTGGGGCAGCCAGCAGATCAGGGCGCCGCAACTGCCGTTCTTCAAAATCTGTTCGGTGGCCCACAGCGTGTCGACGGGCTTTTGCGGCGCGACCCACAGCAACTGCCGGGGATCCAGCCGCCAGCTCATCCAGCTGGCGATGTGGGGGGCGTGCGGCGGTTGCACCAGGGCGATGGGCCGGCGCGTTTCCAATTGGGCCAGCGCCGGGCGCAGCAGGCGGATTTCGCCGATGCCTGGGTGCGGGGTCAGCAGTTCGATCAGCGAGCCCAGCGGCCAGCCGCCGTCCGGCAGTTGCGCGGAAAGCGCCGCATGCCCGGTGGGCAGGTTGCGGGCGGCGCCTTTGGCCATTTGGGTGGCGCGCCACAACGCGGGATGGATACGTTCAGGGGACTGCATGGCGGGTAAGGCCCGGGTTCTGTAAAGGGAAGTTTATGCTGTATGAATATACAGTATTGTACCGGCCTTCAAGCCCGCCGTGGAGCGCCGGGGGCGATATGGCTATCATGTGATGCGGCCCCGGTTCGGTTCGCCGCCCCGAGGGCCTTCGCCCGCAACTTTTCCCTCTTTTCCCTTGCTCCATGCCGACTCCCGCCTTCGACCCCGTTACCGGCGAATGCGAGATCGCGTTCGTGGCCCAGTTTCGTGGCCGACAACGTGGGGTTCGAGGCCCTGGTCGTCAGCGAACCGTTCAGCGACGGCCTGGACGCCGGCCTGCTGCGGCAGGTCGATGCGTCGGCGGCGGTGTCGCTGGACGGGCAGGTCAAGGCCCGCGCCCAGACCGGAGACGACGCGACGGACCCGCTGCGCTCGCTTGCGGCGCTTTACGCGCACGCGGCCGACCGGAATGTGACGCTGCGCGCCGGTGAGATCGTCTCGACCGGCGCGATGTGCACACCCTTCGATATCGTGGGCAGCGGCCACACGTTGACCGCCACCTATCTGGATCAGGCGCTGACGCTTGACGTCTAGAAGCGCATGTCCTGGTACTTGACCCAGCGCGACCGCTTCACCACGCGATGGCCGATCCACAGCGCCAGGAACAGCGGAATCGCCAGGTAGGTCGAGATCACCCCGATCCAGTCGATGCGTTCCTCCAGGAAGGCCTGGTAGTTCTGGCCCAGCGTCACCACCAGGCACAGCACGAAGGCCAGCAGCGGGCCGAACGGGAACAGGCCGGCCTTGTAGGGCAGGTCGGCCGTGTCGTAGCCGTGCTTCACGTAGCCCTGGCGGAAGCGGTAGTGGCTGACCGCGATGCTCAGCCACACGATGAATTCCGTCATGCCGGCAAAATTCAGCAGCCAGATATAGACCGCCTTCGGGCTGTACACCACGCTGAACAGGCACAGGCAGGCAAGCGCCGTGGTGGCAAGCAGCGCATACAGCGGCACGCCGTTGCCGGTCAGGCGCTTGAAGATGGCGGGCGCCTGGCCTTCGGCGGCCATGTTGAACAGCATCCGCGTGGCGGCGTACATGCCCGAATTGCCGGCCGACAGCACCGACGTCAGGATGACCGCGTTCATCACCGTGGCGGCCGACAGCAGCCCCGCATGCTGGAACACCAGCGTGAAGGGGCTGACGGCGATGTCTTCCACTTCGTTGCGCAGCAGTTGGGGGTCGGTGTAGGGGACCAGCAGGCCGATGATCAGGATGGCCAGCACATAGAACAGCAGGATGCGCCAGAACACGTTGTTGATGGCGCGCGGCACGTTGCGGCGGGGGTTCTCGGATTCGCCCGCGGCCACGCCCACCAGCTCGGTCCCCTGGAACGAATAGGCCACCACCATCGCCACGCCGACCCAGGTGGCCGCGTTGCCCACGAAGGGCGCGTCGCCGACCGTCCAGTTGGCCAGGCCCACCGGATCGCCGCTATGGATGATGCCCGCCAGCATGGCCAGCCCCACCGCGATGAAGCACAGGACGGCAACGACCTTGATGATGGCGAACCAGTATTCGGCTTCGCCGAAGCTGCGGGCGGAAAACGCGTTCAGCCCGAAGGTCAGCGCCAGGAAGGCGACGCTCCATATCCAGCCTGGCGTATCCGGCAGCCAGTACGCCATGACCAATTGGGCGGCCACCACGTCCACGGCGACCACCGTGGCCCAGCTGATCCAGAAGTTCCACCCCAGCGCAAAGCCGAAGCCGGGGTCCACATAGCGCGACGCATAGGTGCAGAACGAGCCCGACACGGGCATGAAGGTGGCCAGTTCGCCCAGGCTGGTCATGATGAAATAGACCATCAGGCCGATCACCAGATAGACCATCAGAGCGCCGCCCGGGCCGGCTTGGGCGATGGCGGCGCCGGAGGCGACGAACAGGCCGGTGCCGATGGCCCCGCCCAGCGCTATCATCGTGAGGTGGCGCGCCTTGAGCACGCGGTGCAGCTGATGCTGGCTCGAAGGCGTGGCGCCCGAGTCGGTTGTCGGTGTTTGCATTACAGGGGTGAAAGAGGGCCGTTGCGGCCGCAGTCCGGCTTGAAGCCAGTGGGTCGTCCGCTTTAAGCCGCGCATTTTACAATGCTGTCATCAGGGCGTAGCCCAACGGCCTTATGCCAGTACGGAGCAGTCTCATGGCGTCTTCCCATTCTCTTGAATTCCTTCCCGAACCTGGCGTCGACGTGCGCCAGTTGTTCATCCTGCTGCACGGCGTGGGCGGCTCGCCCGAGAACCTGCGGCCCATGGCCGAAGCGGTGCGCGCGGCGTTTCCGACGGCGGCGGTGCTGGTGCCCGAAGGGTTCGAACCCTTCGACGGCGGCACGACGGGCCGGCAGTGGTTTTCAGTGCGCGGCGTGACCGAAGAAAACCGTCCCGAACGCGTGGCGCAAGCCATGCCGCCCCTGGAAGCCTATGTGCGCCGGGCGCAGGCCCGTTTCAGCCTGCTGCAGTCCGACACCGCGCTGGCCGGGTTTTCGCAGGGCGCCATCATGGCGCTGGAACTGGTGCAAGCCCATGACGGCATGGCGGGGCGCGTGATCGCGTTTTCCGGCCGCTACGCGCAACTGCCCAAGACCGCGCCCCAATACACCACCATTCATCTGCTGCACGGCGCCGACGACCCGGTGATGAGCGCGGCCCACATCCAGGCCGCCCAGGCCCGGCTGGAAGAACTGCATGGCGATTCCACCATCGACATCGCCAGCCACGTCGGCCACGAACTGCATCCCGCGCTGGTCCAGCGCGCCATCGTGCGCTTGCAGACCTGCGTGCCGCTGCGCAGCTGGGAAGCGGCGCTGGGCCTGAACCAGACGCCGCCGGACGGCGCCACGGTGCATTGACCCGGCCAGGCCTCGCTGCCGAGCGGCCGTTTACTTCTCCCAGCCGCCGCCCAGCGCCAGGAAGACGGCGATCTGGTCGCTGCTGAGTTCGGCTTGCGAGGCGGCCAGCGCGCTTTCGTTGGTGGCCAGCGTGCGTTCGGCGTCCAGCACCGTCAGGTAGTCGGTTTTGCCGTACTGGAACAGCTGGCGGGCCTGCGAGGCGGCTTCGGCGCTTTGGTCGCGGGCGGCGCGCAAGGACGCGTCGCGGTCCAGTTGGCGGGCGTAGACGACCAGCGCGCTTTCCGTTTCGCGCAGCGCGTTCAGCACCGTGGCGTCAAAGCGCGCGACCGCGGCCTTGGTGTTGGCCTCGGCTTCGGCGATGCGGGCCTGCACGGCGCCGGTGTTGGGGATCGTCCATGAAATCAGCGGACCCACGCTCCAGCCGAAGGTGCCGCGGTCGCCAAGCATGGAGGCGGGGCCGCCCGAGGCGCCGGACAGGCCCAGCGTGATCTTCGGATACAGGTCGGCCGTGGCCACGCCGATGCGCGCCGTGCTGGCCGCCAGCGTCCGTTCGGCCTGGCGGATGTCGGGGCGGCGGCGCAGCAGCGCGGCGCCATCGCCCACGGGAATGGTGTCGGTCAGGCGCGGCGCGGCGGCGCACTGCAGTAGCGACGTCGGGATTTCATTCGGCGTCTGCCCCGTCAGCGCGGCCAGCCGGTACAGCGCGGTGCGCTGCTGCGACTGGAAGGGCGGCAGGTTGGCCTGCAATTGTTCCAGCTGGCTGCGGGCGCGGGTCACGTCCAGCGTGGTGCCGCGGCCGGCGCGCTGCAAACGGCTGACCGCGTCCAGCGATTCCTTCTGCACTTGCACCGAGTGCTGGGCGGACGCCAGCTGCATGCCTGCCGCGCACATGTTGGCGTAGGCGCGGGCGGTTTCGGCCGCAACGGTGACGCGCGTGGCGTCGTAGGCGGCTTGCGCGGCCTGCGCGTCGCCGCTGGCGGCTTCGATGGCGCGGCGGATCTGGCCGAACAGGTCCAGCTGGTACGACACGCTGGCCCCGGCCGAATACGACCAGCGGCTGGGCGGATTGACGCCCGGCTGCAATTCCTGCAAGCCGGACACGTGGCCGAAGGTGGGCGAGGCGTTGACGCCGATCGTGGGCTGCTGCTGCGCCTGGGATTCCTGCACGGCGGCTTGCGCGCGTTCCAGGTTGGCGCTGGCCACGCGCAAGTCCGTGTTCGCCGACAGGGCTTTTTCGACCAGGCCGTCCAGCACCGGGTCGTTATACAGGCGCCACCAGTGGCCCGACACCGCTTCCTGCTGGAACACGCCGGCCTGCGCTTCGACGAAGGCGCCTTGGGCGGCCTGCCGCTGGACGACCGACCCGGCAGGCACCTGATAGTCAGGGCCCACGGTGGTGCATCCGGCCAGCGCAAGGGCCAGCATCAGCGGCAGAAGGTGTTTGGTGTTCATGGCAGGTACGGCTTGGCGTTGAAAGAAAAGGTTGAAAGGGGACTGCGTGCGGGCTCAGGTCGGCTGGCGCGTGTCGGCCGAGGCCGCCTGCGCGGGCTTCGTGTCCACCGACACGGTGGCGGTCTGGCCGGCGACCAGGCGCACGCCGTCCGGCACGACGTCGATCTTCACGCGGACCGGGATGCGCTGCGCCAGGCGCACCCAGTTGAAGGTGGGGTTCACGTTGGGCAGCAGGTTGGCGCCCGTGCTGCGGTCGCGGTCCGCGATGCCCATGGCGATGCTCTCCACGTGCCCGCTAATGCGGCGCGAATCGCCCATCAGCGTCACCGTGACGGGGTCGCCTTCATGGATGCCGGGCAGCTTGGTTTCTTCGAAATAGCCTTCCACGTAGAAAGACCCGGCGTCTACCAGCGCCATCACGCCGCGCCCGGCCGACGCGTAAGAGCCCGCGCGCAGGTCCAGGTTCGTGACGCGACCATCGCTGGCGGCCACCACGCGGCTGCGTTCCAGGTTCAGGCGGGCGGTGTCCAGTTGCACCTGGGCCTGGGCCAGCGCGGCCTCGGTCTGCTGCACCTTGGTCTGGCTTTGTTCGACGGCTTCGGCCGCCACCAGTTGGCCCAGCGAGCGGTTGCGCTTGGCGTCGCGCAAGGCCTGGTCGTGCGCGACCTGCTGCGAACGCACCGAGGCCTGGGCCTGGTCGAAGGCCAGCTGGAAGCGCGCGCGGTCGATTTCAAACAGCAGGTCGCCCGCCTTCACGTCCTGGTTGTCGTGCACGGGCACGCGGGTCACCAGGCCGGAGACGTCGGGCGCCACCTGGACCACATAGGCCTTGACGCGGCCGTCACGCGTCCAGGGTTCGACTTCATAGTGCACCCAGAGCTGCCAGCCGGCGTAAGCGGCCGCGGCGACGACGACGGCCGTCACGGCGAACTTGCCGATAGCGGCTGGGCGAAGGGCATTGGGGAGTTTCATACCTATCTCTGGAGAAAATAAGGGGATATCAGGGAGACGCCATACAGCAGCACCACGAACAGCGCCAGATCGAACAGCGCGGGGTGCCACACCAGGCGATACAGCCCGGCGCGGGCCAGCACGCGGCGCACGGCCCAGGCGACGCCCAGGGTGACCATGCCCAGCACCAGCAGCCAGGGGAAGTAAATGCCGTAGAGATTGAATTCGCCGATCATGATGATTGGCCCTCCATTGCGGGATGGGCGGGTTGGTAATCGGACGCGTCGGGGAAGAAGGCGCGGCGGATGCCCACCAGGGCCACCACCGCGCGGTCGCGGGCGGCCAGGCCTTGCGGCGTGGCGGCCACGCTGGACAGCGCGCGGTCGATCTGCGCCAGGAACTCCGGCGTCTTCTCGCCGATGCGCCACGACGAGCGGGCGCGGAAAAACTGGGCCAGGCTGTTCAGCACGGGCTGTATCGTGGGCTCGGCCATCGGCAGATGGCGGCGCGCGTGCTGCAGTTCGGTGATGTCGCGGCCCACGCGCAGGTCTTTCAGGGCGTCGGCGGCGACCAGGTCGTCCGGGCGCTTGGCAAGCGCCAGGCGCGGTTGCAGCAGGCCGATGCGGTCCAGCATGCGGGCGGCATAGGTATGGCGCGAGGGCGCGCGCGGCGAACTGGCCAGCGTCGCCAGTTCCTTCCAGTTGGCGGCCTGGATGCGGCGGGCGCTCCAGTCGGCGCTGACCGTGCGGAAGATGGCGGCGATGATCGCGGCGGTGGCGACCCCCATGCACTGCGCCACTTGCGTGTCGATGAAGGACACGACGTCGGCCGTGTTGGTGTCTTGCAGCGCCATCGTGCCCAGGAAGCCGAACAGCATGGCCATCGCCTTGCCGGCGCTGGCGGGGCGCGCGATGAAGATGCCCAGCACGAAGGCGGTGGGCAGCATCGACAGGGCCAGCATTTCAAACGAATGGATGGCGGGCATGATGCCCAGCAGGTACAGCGCCGACACCGGGATGGAATACACCGTATAGGTCAGGAACTGCATGATGCCGGGCACAGGGTTGTCCTGCGACGCGAAGAAGCAGCTGAAGATCGCGGCCATCATCGCGGCGGTGGCGCCGTTGCTCCAGGCCGTGCCGATCCAGAACGCGCAGCACACCGAAATGGCCACGCCCGCGGCCAGCGCCGACAGCAGCGCCATGCCGTGGTCGCGGTGCAGCGCGGCGTTGGGATCGCGGGCGGGGCGGGCCGCCCGCATCGGCGCACGCAGCGGCGCGCCTTGCAGGCCGGCGCGGATCTCGCGGCGCAGGGCCAGGCATTCGTCATAAGTGTCGATCAGTTCGCGCAGCCGCGTCATCAGGCTGGCCAGCAGGGCGTCGCGCCATGTGGAACGGCTGTCGATCGCGGGCGTCAGCCGCGAGACGGCGGCGCGCAGTTGCACCGCGGTCTCGTGCGAGGCTTGCGCGCCGGCATTGATCCATTCGGAAATGTCATGCAGCAGCGCGGACACCGGTTCGGGCAGGGCCTGGTCGTTGGCCTGCAAGGCGAGTAGGCGGTCTTCCACCGCGGACACGGCCGGCGTCAACGCCGAAATCTGGTCCTGCATGGCGCGTACCGCGCCGGACGTCCAGCGCAGGTTGCTGGTGTCGAACGGCACGTGCGTGGAAAAGAGGCGTAGCTGCGTGATGTCGTTGGCCAGCACGCGGCGGTCGCGGTCGCGCTGTTCGGCGTTCTGGCCGCTGAGCGTGTCGTGCATCCAGTTGCGGGCGTCGCGCACGGCCTTGTCCAATTGCAGGGTCAAGACGGGCGCCAGGCCGCGGGGCAGCACGATGCTGTGGACCAGCGTGGCGCAGACGATGCCCAGGCTGATCTCTTCGACGCGCGCCAGCGCGGTGTCGAATACCAGCGACGGGTTCGTCACACTGGGAAAGCCGATCATGGCTGCGGTGTAGCCCGCCAGCATGAACAGGTACGACCGCGGCGTGCGGTCCAGCACCGACATGTAAAGGCAGGCGCCCACCCACGCCACCATCGCGGCGGTCATCACGACAGGCGAATTCGACAGCCGCGGCACCATGTAGACGGTGGCGGCCGACCCGATGAAGGTGCCCACCAGGCGGTACAGCGCTTTCGAGCGCACCGCACCCGACCAGGGCTGCGCCACGACGTAGGCGGTGGTCATCGCCCAGAACGGACGCGGCAAACCCATGCTGTAGGCCAGATAAAGCGCCATGATGGCGCTTAGGTAGCTCTTGAGCGAAAAGATGGTTTCGCGGACGTTCGGCAGTTTCACGGCTGGTCGTCCTGTTGCTGGCCCCCGGCCGTGCCGCGGCCCAGCGACACCTTCAAGGCGTCGAAAACGCGCAGGCAGGCTTCCAGGTCGGCTTCGCTGACGCCATGGAACAGGCGGCGGCGCAGTTCGACCAGCACATCCTCGACCTGCGCGCGCAGCGCATGGCCCGCGTCGGTCAGGTGCAGCGTCTTGGCGCGGCGGTCATGGGCGTCTTCGCGGCGCTCCATCAAGCCGGCGGCGACCAGTTGGTCCAGCACGCGCACCAGCGACGGGCCTTCGACCCCCAGCGCTTCGGCCAGCGCGCCCTGGCGCACGCCGTCGCCCAGGCGGCCCGCCAGGATGACGGGCCAGGCCGTGGCTTGCGACAGGCCGTAGTCGACCAGCGCCTTGTCGGCGGCGCCGCGATAGGCGCGCGACAGCACCATCAGGTTTGCGGTGGTGGCCATGAGTTGGGAGTCGGACGGTGAGTTCATGGAATAGATTGTATCCTATCTATTAGCTTACTAATAATTGAAAATGGCGAATATCCCCATTGATTTTTTCAATTGGCTAGATAGGAGCGCGGTTTTGCATCAGTGGGAAACTGGGGACGGCAGGGGGCGGGCAGGCGCGGCAGATCGCCGCGCCCGGACGGCGTCAGCCGTTGCAGTCGGCCCAGCAGTTGGGCGTCTCGTACAGGCGCACGCGGGTCAGTCGCAGGTCGGCGCCGTAGTGGCCGTGGTATTGCGGCGCCAGGGTGTCGAACACGATCTGGGCCAGGTTTTCGGCGGTGGGGATGCGGTCCAGCACCACGGTCTTGTGGCCGGGCAGGGTGTCCAGGAAGCCGCGCACGGCCGTGTCGCCCTCAAAGACCAGGAACGCGTGGTCCCAGACGTCCACGATGTGGGTCTTGGCGATGTGCTTGATTTCCGAGAAATCCATCAGCATGCCGTTGTCGGATTCGCCGGGGGCCTGCACCACATCACCCGTCAGGGTGATTTCCAGCACATAGCGGTGGCCATGCAGGTTGCGGCACTGGCTGCGGTGGTCGGGAATGCGGTGGCCGGCGTCGAATTCCAGCCTGCGGGTCACGGAAATCATTGCGTGCTCCGCAAGGCGTTGGGGTAAATCATGGAATGCCTATGTATTTGTGGGTCTGCAAACTCAGCCGCCATTGCGGATGCTGCATACAGTACTGGACGGCTTGCTCGGTATTGGCCACGCGCGCGGGGCCGTCCATGGGTTGCAGGAAAAAGTGTTCGAAATCCAGGTGCGCGAACGTTTCGGGCAACGCGTTGGATTGCGGGTAGACCAGCTTCAGCTCGTCGCCGCGCTCGATGACGATGGGCGCGGTGCCTTTGGGGCTGACGCAGATCCAGTCGATGCCGGCCGGCGGCTTGACGGTACCGTTGGTTTCGATGGCCACGGTGAAGCCGCGGGCATGGATGGCGGTAAGCAGGGGGGCGTCCAGCTGCAGCAGCGGTTCGCCGCCGGTGAAGACCACGTAGCGGTCTTCCGTGCCTGCGCCCCACGAGGCGGCGATGGCGTCGGCCAGCAGGTCTGGCGTGGCGAATTTGCCGCCGCCTTCGCCGTCGGTGCCGATGAAGTCGGTGTCGCAGAAGGTGCAGGCGGCGCTGGCGCGGTCGCTTTCGCGGCCCGTCCAGAGGTTACAGCCCGCAAACCGGCAAAATACCGCCGCGCGGCCTGCATGGGCGCCTTCGCCTTGCAGGGTCTTGAAGATTTCTTTGGCGGAGTAGGTCATAAAGGGGGTAATGGCGGGGTGCGGGTGGCCGGGCGCCGTAATAGTCGAGCAAAAGCGCACTATTTTACTTGCAGTGGCGTTGGCGCGGCGAATGACCCTGCGCCGCGCGGGTTTTGCGGGGCGCCAAAGGGGCGCGTGGCGCGCGCCGGACGGTCTGGCCAATGCCGCGCGTTCGCATCGCGCAAGTAGGCGGCCGCCCGATCTTGTAGACTGCCGGCCTATGTTCCACATCCAAGATTCCCTCTATCTGGACGAGCGCGACCTGACGTTCACCATGATCCGCGCGCAGGGCGCGGGCGGGCAGAACGTCAACAAGGTTTCCAGCGCCGTCCACCTGCGCTTCGATGTCCGCGCCTCCGGCCTGCCGCCCGAGGTCCAGGACGCGGTATGCGCCGTCAGCGACCACCGCATCTCGAAAGAGGGCGTGATCGTCATCAAGTCGCAATCGTTCCGCAGCCAGGAAAAAAACAGGGTCGAAGCCATCGAACGCCTGCTTGGCATGCTGCGTTCCGCCCTTGAAGTGGACAAGCCGCGCCGCGCGACCAAGCCCACCCGGTCTTCGCAGCGCCGCCGGATCCAGCGCAAGGTCCAGCATGGCGAGGTCAAGCGCCTGCGCGGCCGCGTGCAGGGCGACTAGGGCCAATAGCCCCATTCCGTACAGGGGCATGACTATATATCGAGCAACAACGATATATGATTCGATAAATTGCGATATACAAATATGACCGCATCCCCTTCAATCCCCGATCAGACCGGCGCGCAACCCGCCATCGACGCCGACGTCATCCTCAAGGCGTTGGCGAACCCGGTGCGCCGCGACATCCTGACTTGGCTGAAGACCCCGCACGCGCATTTCGAAGAGCGCCCGGGGCACACCTTCGAGCACGGGGTGTGCGCGGGCCACATCGATCACCGCTGCGGCCTGTCGCAGTCGACCGTGTCGTCGCACCTGGCCGTCTTGCAGCGCGCGGGCCTGATCTCGGCGATGAAAGTGGGGCAGTGGGTCTTTTTCCGTCGCAATGAACCCGTGATTGCCGCGTTCCTGCGGCAGTTGAACCAGGATATGTAGTCAGCCCTACATGTTGCGCCCGTTGCCCGGGCCGAAGGATTTTGCATGAGTTCCCTGTTTGAACCCCTACGCGCCGGCGACCTGACGCTGCGCAACCGCATCGTCATGGCGCCGTTGACCCGCCAGCGCGCAAACGAAGGCCGCGTGCCCAGCGACCTGATGGTCGAGTACTACACCCAGCGCGCCGACGCCGGCATGATCCTGACCGAAGCCACGTCCGTCACGCCGCAGGGCGTGGGCTATGCCGACACTCCGGGCCTGTGGTCCACCGAGCAGGTGAAGGGCTGGCGCAAGGTCACGTCGGCCGTGCACGGCAAGGGCGGCCTGATCGTGGCCCAGTTGTGGCACGTGGGCCGCATTTCCGACCCCGTCTTCCTGAACGGCGAGCTGCCCGTCGCGCCCAGCGCCATCGCTGCGGGCGGCCACGTCAGCCTGGTGCGCCCGAAGCGCCCGTACGTCACCCCGCGCGCACTGGAAACGTCCGAAATCCCGGGCGTGGTCGAGGCCTACCGCCACGGTGCCAAGATGGCCCAGGAATCCGGATTCGACGGCGTTGAAGTCCACGCCGCCAACGGCTATCTGCTGGACCAGTTTCTGCAAGACAGCACCAACCTGCGCACGGACCAATACGGCGGTTCGCTGGAAAACCGCGCGCGCCTGCTGCTGGAAGTGGTGGATGCGTGCATCGAAGTCTGGGGCGCGGGTCGCGTGGGCGTGCACCTGTCGCCGCGCGGCGATTCGCACACGATGGGCGATTCGGACCCGGCGGCTACCTTCACCTATGTGGCGGCCGAACTCGGCAAGCGCGGCATCGCGTTCATCTGCGCGCGCGAACACGAAGGCGCAGACAGCCTGGGCCCGAAGCTGAAGGCGGCATTCGGCGGCGTCTATATCGGCAACGAAGGCTATACGCGGGAATCGGCCGAGGCTGCCGTCACGGCCGGGCGCGCCGATGCCGTGGCGTTTGGCGTGCCGTACATCGCCAACCCCGATCTGACCCGCCGCTTTGAACTGGACGCGCCGCTGAACGCGCCGGAATCGTCCACGTTCTATTCGCCGGGCGCGGCCGGTTACACCGACTATCCGGCCCTGGCGTAACGCGATCGGCCGCCGCTGCGGGGCTTGGCGGCGTTAGAAGACGGCGCGCATCGGATAGGTGAACAGGCCGAAGTGCGCGGCGTTCAGGCCGAGGTGCGCCAGCACCGCCGCGGCCAGCCCGCCGTAGCGGTACGCCGTGCCGTAGGCCGCGCCCGCCAGGCCGGCCAGCAATACCCATTGCCAGCCGCCGGCGTAATGCGCCAGTCCGAACAGCACGGCGGCCACGGCAACGGCGGCCGGGCCGCCCCAGGCATGGCGGCGCCAGCGCGTGGCCAATTGCTGTTGCACATAGCCGCGGAACAAGGCTTCTTCGGCCAGCGTGACCAGCAGCGCATTGTTGATCAGCCAGATCCAGCCCGTGCCCGGCCATTTGGGAGCCCAGCCCACGATCCCCAGCGCCAGCGCAACCCCCAGGCATGCCAGTATCGCCGCGGCCATCGCCAGCAAGGCGGCGGCCGTCGTGCTGCGCGCGGAGGCACCCGCCATGGGCGGCGCCAACACCAGGACCACCCAGAACGCCACCAGCGGCTTGTCCAGATTCAGGTACATGCCGAACGGCACGGCGCCGGGGCTGAGCGGCGCGGGGGCGATGACTTGCGGATTGTGGAACCCCGGCAGCAGATGCAGGAAGAGCGCCGCGGCCAGTGCCACGAACAGAACATGGCCGGCCGCACGCAGCGCCGCGCCGGACGCGGGCCGTACGCATGCCGCCGCGATCAGCAGCAACGCGGGCGCCGCCAACGCTACCGGATCGATCACGCCATTCGCCCAGGCCCAGCCCCAGGCGACGGCCAGAGGCGCCAGCGCCCAGGGACGGGTGGCGGGCAGCCAGAGCAGGACAACGGCAAGGAAGAGGGCGGACCAGGGGGACGGGAACGGCATCAAGTTGGGCAGAGGGGCGGCCGCGGGGACGCAACGCGCAAAGTGTAAGCGCACCGGCTTGCCCAACCGGAGGTTTCAGGCGACGATGCCGCACTTGGCGGCGCAAAGCCGCGTTGTATCTGGCGGACCCGGGGGTCCGCCTGCCCACCGGGAGCCAAAATGAAAATGATCGCGTGGTTGATGCTGGCGGCGGCGATTCTGCCGTTCGTCTCGACGATAATCTCCAAGGCGGGCGGGAAGAAATTCGACAACAACGATCCGCGCGCCTGGCTGGCGCGTCAGGAAGGCTGGCGCGCGCGCGCCAACGCGGCCCAGATCAATACCTTCGAAGCCTTGCCGTTCTTCTTCGCGGCAGTGCTGTTCGCGCTGTATACCCAGGCGCCGCCCGCGCATGTGGCGACGCTGATGGCGTGCTGGCTGGGCGTGCGCCTGGGCTATCTGGCCATGTATCTGGCGGGTTGGGGCGCCTTGCGTTCGGTGGTCTGGGCGATCAGCGTGGGCTTCGTGATCGCCATCCTGTTTTCCGGCGTCTAAGGCGCGGGTGGCCGCAAGCCGCCTACTTCCATTCGAAGACGGCGCGCGCGGTGCCCGTGGCTTGCACGGTGACTTCGCGCTCTTGGGCCTTGCCCCCGTAGGTGGCCGAGATCTTGTAGTCGCCGGCCGGCAGCTTGACCAGCATGTACGGACCCTCGGCGGTCGCCTTCAGCACTTCCTTGCCCTTGGCGTCATGGATGGCGACGCCGACGCTGGCCACGTAGTCTGCCTTGCCATCGCGCTGGGCGGCGAAAGTCAGCGCCAGCGGATAGTCGCGGGCAGCGGCCTTCATGGCTTCCGATTCGTCGATGCCGATCCCGCCGCTGACGTACTGCACCGTGCCCTGATGCTTGACCGGCGGCAGCGCCGCCTGCGCGGTGGACAGGACGCCGGCGAGGGCCATGCTGCCCACCGCCATCATGGCAGCCAGGGTGCAGCGTTCAATGCGTTTGTTCATCACGTTCTCCTGAAAGAGGATGACACCCGTTTCGACCGGAATACGCGCGCCGAGTTCGCGTGCCTAGCCGCATTCGGCAAGCATATCGCCGGAAAATCCCCCCTGCCAGGCGAAGGCTAGCCGGCTTTCGCCGCTGACCGATCCATCCGGGGCGAAGCGCCTTTCGTCCAATTGGCCCGTGCCGTCGGCACGCAGCGCCAGCACGCTGGAACTGCGGGTGCCATAGTTCGGGCTGACAATGAACGGGCTGCTCAATAGTTTTTCGCGATCCCGAGGCAGGCCCGTCGCGGGCAGTTCGTCGTCTTCCGCGCCCTGGCGATCCGCCAGCGCGGCGAACAATGCGGGTATGTCGGGTTGCGGCGCGTGGTCCAGCACGGCGGTGAAGGCGGCTTTGGTGCGGGCGAGCTTCGGCCACGGCGTGTCAAGCAGATGGTTGGAGAGCGCATAGATACCGGGCGGCAGCGGTCGCGGCGGACCGTCGCGGTTGCTCAAGTACCAGGCTTGCCGCGCATCGCCCACGATCAGGTTAAAGCCGTTATACGCCTGACCGGTGTCGTGGACCCGCGCCAGGTATTCGCCGGGCGCCGCGCCGCCGCGAAGGAAGTCTTCAACCAGCGCGCCGCGCGAGGGCGCCACGTCCAGGTGCTTGCCGGGCTCTCGGAAATTCGTCACCAACGCGAAGCGGCCCCGTGTGGTCGCGCCCATCCAGGTGCCGCCGGCCAGGCCGTCACGGCCGGCATAGACGTCCGGCGCATCGGCCCATTGGGCTGCCGGATGCGTCAGGCGGGCATGGAACTCGTCGCGGTTGGCGGCGATCAGGACGGGGATGCCTGGCAAGGCATGCAGGGCCAATACGGCAAGACACATGGTTTTCAGACCTGGTGGATGGGTTGTTCAGGGGCGCGGGTGCCGGGCGCCCGCGCCGGGCGCGGCGGCAAAATCCGGACCGGTCAGCGTGGCGCGCAGCGCTTCGATTTCGGCGGCCACGTCGGCCAGCGCGGGCGACGGCGCGGCGACGGACGCGGCGGGCACCGCCGTGCCGTGTTCGACGGCAAGGCTCATCGCATGCAAGGCTTCCGCCAAGACGGCGACTTGGGCGGCGCTGGGCGCGGGCTGGCCGGCGGGCACCGACCACGCGGTATCCGAAATGGCGTTCGCCACGCGTTCCAATGCGACCTCTACGGGCCACCATGCCAATGCGCGCCGGCTGACCAGGCGCGGTTCGGACAGGCCGCGCTGCAGCGCGATGCGCAGGTCCGACAGGCGGGCATAGGCGCTGGCGCGCAGGCTGTGGCGGCTGGCGGGTTCGGCCTGGAAGACCGTGTTCAGGTAGGCGGCCAGCGTGTCCATCGCGGCGGATACGGCGTGGTCCAGGTTGTGGCGTTCGATGCGGATCCAGGGCAGGTAGCCCACCAGCAGCACGATGCCGGCGGCAACGCCCACATCGACCAGCCGGGCCAGCGCGATGGTCCAGGTGCCGGGCTGCAGCGCGCCGATCAGCAGCATCAGGATGGGCACGAGGATCGCCGAGAACAATCCGTAGTTGCGGCGGATGGACCAGGGCAGCAGCGCGGCCAGGGCGGCCACCGTCAGCAGGCTGGCGATGCCGCTTCGGTCCACGGCCAGCACGGTGGCGCTGATGGCCACGCCTACTACGCTGCCGCCGCAGCTTTGCAGCGCGCGTGCAAAGACAGACCCGAAGTTGGGCTTGAAGATCACCACCACGATCAGCGGCACCCAGTAGGACCGGGGCAGCGACGCCGCCAGCGCAACGGCTTCCGCGGCGATCAGGCACAGGCCCAGCCGGATCAGGTAGCGCACGGTGGTCGGGCCCGGCCGGTACGTGCGGACCAGTACGCGCCAGGGCGTGCGCGGACGGACGGGCGCCAGCGCGGCCAGCGGGTCGGTGTCGGGCGGCTTGGCGCCGTCCAGCAACGGCAAGGCCTGCGCCAGCGCGTCCGCCAATTGCGGCATGTCCGCCAGCCGCAAGGCGGCGATGTCGTCGCCGGGATCAGGGGCGGTGTCGCTTTCCACGCGGTCGGCCAGCCGGTTCAGGACGCGCGCACAGGCCGGCGGCAGCACGCGGCCGGCGCGCGCCAACGACAGCGCGGCATTGGTCAGCGGCGTGCAGGCCTGCAATTGCGCGGCTAGCCGGGCCAACCGGGGCGAGGGGCCGGCGGCGCGGGCGCGCGCGGCCAGCACCGTGTCGTAGGCGGTGGTCATGGCCGCTTCCATGTCGCGGCGCGCGATCATGGTGCGTGACGTGCCGATGGCGGCGAACATGGCGGCGAGCTTGCGGTAGGCCAGCGCCACGGCGGCGCGTTCGGGCGCGATGGGGTTCACGACCCAGCCCGACAACGTCAGCGCCAGGCCGAACAGCCCGCCCGCGCCCACCAGTACCGACGGCATCCAGGGCGGCAGGCTCGAGGTCAGGCTGGCGCCCACGATGACGTACACCGCGAATTGCAGCGTCGCCACGGCGGCGATGTTGTTGAAGGTGCCGATCAAGCTTGCGATCAGCACCAGCACGGTCATCGCGGCGGACGTCAGCAGGCCGTGTCCGGCCACCAGGTTGCCCAGCAGGTAGCCCAGCGCGCCGCCGAAGACGGTCGACCCGATGGACAGGGCCCGGTTCCGGTAGGGGCCGCCGTTGTCGCCCGTGATGGCGGGCAGCGCGCCCAGGGCCACCAGCGCGGCGGCCGCGCTCTGGTCCAGCGCCAGCCCCACGGCCGAGGGCAGGCCGATGGCCAGCGCGGCGCGCAACGCTACCCAGCGGCTGACAGGCGACGGCTCCATGTGCGCCAGGCTCATCAGCCAGCGCATGTTGGACGTGCGCGCGCCTGGGCGGTTCAGGGGGCGGGACACGGCGGCCTCATGGCGGGCGGGTCAGGCCTTGATCAGGGGGGCGACTTCCGGCGCGGCCAGCCGGAAGTAGTCTTCCGTGTTCAGCAGGATGGACGCGTCCAGGCGTCCGGCGTTGAACACGATTTCATCGTGGCGGTCGCGCAGGCTGGGATCCACCAGCAGATGCAGGTCGGGGTTGAACGAAAACGGGGGGATGGCGCCGATCTCGCAGCCGGTCAATTCGCGGGCCAGATCCTGCGAGGCCAGCGACGCCTTCTTGCCGCCGGCCGCGCGCGCGATGGCGTCCAGGTCGGCCTGCTTGTCGGCGGGAAACACGGCCAGCACGTTCTTGCGCTGGTTGGACGAGATCTTCACGCGGCAGACCAGCGCCTTGGCGCCCTGGCTGACGGCGGTGCCGCGGATGGCGGCGACTTCGACCGAACGGCCCGCGGCGGGGTGTTCGATCAGGCGATGGCGGGCTTGATTCTGGGCAAGCAGCGCTTGCAGGCGTTCAAAGACTTCCATGTCGGGCGGCGAGGCTGAGGGGGAAGGGCGGACGCCGGGAGTCGGCGCCGCACACATCGCATGATACGCCCACGCAGACGCGCTTAGATCTCGCCTGTGAAGGCATACCCCCAGCCCCAGACGGTGCGGATCGGCAGCGCCATGTTCATGTCCTGCGCCTTGCGCCGCAGGCGGCTGACGACCACGTCGGTGCGGCGGATGGACTCGCGGCCCGCTTGCGCGTCGATGCCTGGCGGGTCGCTGCGCGGCAGCCGCTTGTCGGGGGACGCCGTCAGTTTCAGCAGGAACTCGCGCTCGGCCAACGTCAGCGCCAGGCGCACGCCTTGCGGGCTGACGAGCGTCCAGGCGGCATCATGGAATTGCCATTTTCCGGAGGCCTCGCCGGGCGCCGCCGCGCTGGGAGCGCGCGGTTCCGCGTCGGCGGGCGGACGGCGGCTGGCCGTAGCGGGCACCCGGCGCACCAGGGCTTGCAACGCGGCGGCGATTTCCGCCGTGGCCACGTCGGGCTGGAAGCAGGCGTCGGCGCCGCAATGCAGCCCAAGGATGCGGTTTTCCGGGGAGTCGAAGGTGGAGACGGCGACGATGCCGGCGGTGGTGTCCATGGCGCGCAGACCTGCGACGGCCATGCAGAGGTCGGACAATTCGGCTTCCATCACCAGCAGCGGGGTGCGGCGCGCCTGGAACAGGCGGAACAGGCCGTTGGAGTCCTCGCAACGGCGGGGTGAGAATCCCATGCCGGCCAGCGCGTCGCTGCGGCGTACGCGTTGGCCGGGATCGGGGGAGAAGACGATCAGGTCTAGTAGGTCATTCATGAATCGTAGTGATCTGTGCAGCTTGAGCGCATGCATGATGCTACGGATACATCGAATTCCTAAACGTCGCACAACGCCCGTTTCGTACCCGAATTCTCGGACATGATTACGGCGCGTCTGTTACGCGCACGCCCGAAGGGGCCGCCGCGGTCGGTTCGTTCCACCAGCCGCCGCCCAGCGCCTGCAGCAGCGCGGCCGTATCCGCGTAACGCGCCGCGTCGGCTTCGGTGCGCGCGATGCGCGTCTGCAGAAGCTGGCGCTGGCTGTCCAGCAGGCTCAGATGGCTGATGCCGCCGGCCTGGTAGCGACCTTGCGCAATACGTTCGGCGTCTGCCGCGCGGCGCCAGGCGTCGTCATAGGCCTGGTAGGCCTCGCCGTCGGTCTGCACGGCGCGCAAAGCGTCGGCCACCTGGCGAAATCCGTCCAGCACCGTTTGCCGGTACGCCGCCGCTGCGGCTTCGTAGGCGGCCTCGGCCGACCGTTTGCGCGCGCGAAGTTCACCGCCATGGAACAGCGGTTGCACCAGGCCCAGTCCCAGGTTCCACACGTTCACACCGTCGGACAGATCGCCCATGCGGGTGCGTTGCGATCCGAAGCTGGCGGTCAGCGTGAACTGCGGATACTGGTTGGCGGTGGCCACGCCCACATCGGCCGACGCCTTGTGCCACAGCGCTTCGGCCGCCAGGATGTCGGGCCGCTGGCGCGTCAGCCCGGACGGCACGCCGGTGGGGATGCTTGCCGGCAACGTCAGGTCGGCCAGGCGCAGCGGCGCGGTGCGCAAGGCGGCAGGCGGCTGGCCCAGGTAGACGGCCAACTGGTGCGTGACCTGCGCCAACTGCTTGTCCAGCGGCGGCAAGGTGGAACGGGTCTGGGCCACCAGCAGTTCCTGGTTGCTCAGGTCGGCCTCGGCGATGCCACCGGCCGCCAGGCGCTGCCGCATGATGTCCTGCTGGCGCAACTGGGCCGCCAGCAGCTCTCGGGTGGCGGCCACGCGTTCGGACAGGTCGGCCTGCCGGATGGCGGCCGTCACCACGTTCGCGGCCAACGACATGCGCGCCGCCTGCAATTCGTGCGCCTGGTAATCCACTTGCGCCGCCATGCCCTCCAGCGCCCGGCGGTTGCCGCCGAACACGTCCAGCGTGTAGGACACGTCGATCGACGCGTTGTACAGCGTGAACGGCGGCGGCAATTCGGAAACCGGCACGCCGTAGGCGGACGGATCCACCTTTTTGCGCGCGGCCGACAGGTTGGCGTCGGCCGACGGCAGCAGGCGCCCGCCGGTTTCGGCGTTCAGGTCCTCGGTGGCCTGGCGCAGGCTGGCGCGGGCTTGCGCAAGCGTCGGGTTGGCGTCCAGCGCCTGGCGCACCAACTGGTCCAGCGCGTCGGAATGGAACAGCCGCCACCACTCGCCGGGGATGTCGGCGCCTGCCTGCAGCTGCTGGCCGCCGGGGGCTGCCGGGGCGTCTTGCGGCGCGGTGTAGGCGCCGGCGTCGGGCGTGGCGGGGGGCGCGAAGTCGGGGCCGACCGCGCAACCCGAGACCAGCGCAAGCAGGCTCAGGGCGGCCATGGCCGGGCGGCGGCGCCACCTCGGGATGGAATCGAAGCGCGGGCCGGAATCGGCAGGCGGACGGGAATCGGAGGGCGGGCGGGCTAGGCGGGGCATGGCGCGTCAATCCAGGGTTCGGCGGTAGAACTTCACGGCGGCGGTCATGACGACCACGGTGAACAGCATCAGCGGCCAGATGCTGGGCCACAGGTCCCACCAGCCGTTGCCTTTGAGCAGGATGCCGCGGATCAGCCGGTTGAAGTGCGTCAGCGGCAGCAGGTTGCCCAGGTACTGCGCCCACATGGGCATGCCCTTGAACGGGAACATGAAACCGGACAGCAGCATGTTGGGCAGGAAATAGAACATGGTCAGCTGCATGGCCTGCAACTGGTTCTGCGCCAACGACGACAGCGTGATGCCGACGGTCAGGTTGGCGGCCACGAACAGCAGCGCCGCCAGGTAGACGGAAAGCAGGCTGCCCAGGATCGGCACATGGAAGACGAAGTGCGCGGCCAGCAGGATGATGGTGGCCTGGATCAGCCCGATGGCGATGTAGGGCACGATCTTGCCCGTCATCACTTCGATCGGCCGCACCGGCATCGACAGCAGGTTCTCCATCGTGCCGCGCTCGCGTTCGCGCGTCATGGCCAGGCCCGTCATCATCACCAGCGTCATCGTCAGGATCACGCCCATCAGGCCGGGCACCGTGTTGTATTGCGAGATCTGCTCTTCGTTGTAGAGCTGGTGCACGCGCACGTCGAAGGCCGGCTGTCCGCCCGCCAGCCCGGCCAGCGGGCCGGTCAGGTCTTTCTGCGCCACTGCCTGGGTCAGCTGCGTCGCCGCGCCAATCGCCATGCCGGTGGCCATGGGGTCCGTGGCGTCGGCTTCGATCAGCAGGGCGGGGCGTTCGCCGCGCAGCAGCCGGCGCGAGAAGTCGGGCGGGATCGTCACGACGAACAGCACGCGGCCCTGCGCCAGCGCGGCGCGCCCGGCTTCCTCGTTGTCCAGCTCTTCGGTGATATGGAAGTAGTCCGACGACTTCATCGCCGCGATGAAGCTGCGCGTGAACGGGCTGTGGTCGGCCGTGATGACGGCCGTGGGCATCTGCTTGGGATCGGTGTTGATGGCGTAGCCGAACAGCGCCAGCTGCATGATGGGCAGCCCCACGATCATGCCGAAGGTGATCCGGTCGCGGCGCAGCTGCAGGAATTCCTTCAGCACCATGCTCCACCACCGCGCCCACGAAAAGCCTTGCAGATGGCGCATCATGACGGGCTCGCAAAGTTGTCGGTGGACCGGTTCATCAGGTAGATGAAGACGTCTTCCAGGCTGGTGTCGATGCGCTCCAGGCGCAAATCCTGGCCGTCGATGGCGCTGCGCAGCGTGCGTTCCAGCAGCGTGGCGTCCTGGCCGCTGACATGCAGCGCCGACCCGAAGGCCACGGTCTGGTCCACGCCCGGCGCGCCGCGCAGCCGCTGGCCCAGCGGCACCAGGTTGTGCCCATGGATGGCCCAGGTGGTCAGGTGCTGCTCGGCGATCACCTGTTCCGCCGTGCCCTGGGTCAGCAGCCTGCCGTAAGAGATATAGGCCAGTTTGTGGCAGCGTTCGGCCTCGTCCATGTAGTGCGTGCTGACCAGCACCGAGATGCCGCGCGCGGCCAGTTCGTGCAGCTGCTCCCAGAAGTCGCGCCGTGCCGTCGGGTCGACGCCGGCGGTGGGCTCGTCCAGCAACAGCAGGCGCGGCTCGTGCAGCAGGCACGCCGCCAGCGCCAGCCGCTGCTTCCATCCGCCCGACAGCGACCCCGTCAGTTGGCTGGCGCGGCTGTGCAGCCCCAGGTCTTCCAGCGCGCGGTCCACGGTTTCCTTGCGGCGCGGCATGCCGTACATCCGCGCCACGAAGTCGAGGTTCTCCCGGATCGTCAGGTCGTCCCAGTAAGAGAACTTCTGCGTCATGTAGCCCACATGCCGCTTGATCTCGGCGCTTTCGCGCAGGATGTCGAAGCCCAGGCAGGTGCCGCTGCCCGAGTCCGGCGTCAGCAGGCCGCACATCAGCCGGATGCTGGTGGTCTTGCCGCTGCCGTTGGGGCCCAGGAAGCCGAAGATCTCGCCTTCCCGCACACGCAACGAGACGTCGTTGACGACATGCTTGTCGCCGAAGTGCTTGTTCAACCCGTGGACGTCGATGACGGCGGCGCGGGTGTCGCCTGCGGCATCGGTGGATCCGGCCCCGGCGGGTTCAGCGGCGGCTTGTTCCGGCGCGGTCATTGCAGCGTGGCCTCGACGGGTTGGCCGGGATGCAGGCGCGTGGCGGCGTCCGGCGCGGGCCGGGCTTCAACCATGTAGACCAGCTTGCTGCGGCTTTCGCGGCTGTAGATGACGGGCGGCGTGTACTCGGCCTGGTTCGACACGTAGTCGATGTGCACGGGTATCGGATCGCCGCAGCCGTCGCAGCGCAGGCTGGCCTGCTGGCCCACTTTCAGCGCGCCCACCACGGATTCCGGCACGAAGAAACGCACCTTGATGTTGCCGGGCGGCAGCAGGCTGACGACGGGGCTGCCCGCGGGCACCCATTCGCCCACGCGGTACATCGTGTCGAAGACCTGCCCCGCCGCCGGGGCGCCGAGCTGCTTTTGCGCCAGCGTCCATTCGGCCTGGGCCAGCGTCGCGCGGGCGGCATCCACCTGGGCGGCCTGGGCGCGCCGTTGGTCATCGCGCCCGGGCAGGGCGGCCACTTCCAGCTGCGCCCGCAGCTCGCGCACGCGGGCGATGTCCGACTGCGCCTGTTCGCGGCTGTCGTCCAGCTGCGCCCGCGCGATGCCCCCGATGCGGAACTGCGCGGTATCGCGCTGCAGTTGCGCGGCCGACCGTCGGCTGGCGGCCTCGGCCTGCGCCAGCTGGGCGCGGCTGACGTCGACTTCAGGCGGCCGCTTGCCGGTGGCGATGTCTTCCATCTGCGCCGTCGCCGCGGCCAATTGCGCGCCGGCCTGGTCGCGGGCGGCGCGTTCGCGTGTGGCCTCAAGTGTGAACAGCGGCGCATCGGCCGTCACCTGCTGCCCGCGCTTGACCGCCAGCGCATCCAGCCGGCCCGCTTCCGACGAAGCCACGTACACGTAGTCGCCCTCCACGTAGCCTTGGTAGAAGGGCGTGGCGTCGTTGCCGCAGCCGGCCAGCAGCAAAGCCAGCAGCGGCAAGGCCGGCAGGGAACGAAGCAGAGCGGGGCGGGTGCGCATGGTCGGCGTCCTTAGGCGGCGGAGGGCGGGGCGGGCGGCGAGAACAGCCCGCCGGTCAGCATGGCGATGGCGTGTGCCGCGATCGCGTCGGTATCCAGGGCCTGTGCTTGGGCGTCGCCCTGCCAGATGCGGCGCCACAGGCTGGACGTGGCCAGCGGCAGCAGCGTCAGGCCCAGGATGGACAGGAACACCAGGCGGGGTTCGACGCCCGGCGTGATGAGGCCCTGGCGTTGGCCTTGCCCGATCAGGCCGGCGAAGGCCTGCAAGCGCGCCGACGGCACATGCGGCAGCACGCGTTCGCGCAGTTGGCCGCCTTCGTTGACGACCTCATGCATCCACAGCGCGGGCAGCCAGGGCTGTTCCGTCGCGCTTTGCACGATCCGGTGCACGATTTCGGCCAGGTAGCCGCGCGCCGTGGCGGCCGGATCCTGATCCTGGCCTTGGCCTTCGCTCGGGTCCCCGGCCAACGGCACCGGCGCCCAGACGTACCCGATGACCGGCAAGACGCGCTCTTGCACGACGGCATCGATCAACTGGTCGCGGCTCTTGAAGTAGTAATGCACCATCGCCGGCGTGACGGCGGCGCGCCGGGCGATGTGGGCGATCGTGGTGGCCGCCACGCCCTGCGAGGCGAACAGGTCAGTGGCGATGCCCAGCAGCTTGGGGCGCATGGCGCACAGTTTAATTAAGGATTTAATTAATTAAAAGAGGGCGCGTCGGCAGGGTTACCGGCCAGGGGGACGGACAACGATGGTGTAATGGTCCGGTTCCCCCAACTTGCCACCCGGGTATTGCCCGCAAGGCCCGGGCGGCTTCCCGTAGGAGGCTGGACTTCATGCCGCAATCATCGTCGATCAATCGCCGCATCGTGTTGGCCGCGCGCCCGCACGGCGAACCCGCAGACAGCGACTTCCGCCTGGAGACAGGCGACGTCCCGCAGCCTGGCCCCGGCCAGGTGCTGCTGCGCACCGTGTACCTGTCGCTGGACCCCTATATGCGGGGCCGCATGAGCGATGCGCCGTCCTACGCCGAACCCGTGCAGGTCGGCCAGCCGATGGTCGGCGGCACCGTGACGCGGGTCCAGGCGTCCAACCATCCCGACTACCGGCCCGGCGACTGGGTGCTGGCCCAGTCCGGCTGGCAGGATTTCGCTGTGTCCGACGGCGCGGGCCTGCTGCGCCTGGGCGACAATCCGGAACATCCTTCCTATTCCCTGGGCGTGCTGGGCATGCCCGGCTTCACGGGCTACATGGGCCTGCTGGACATCGGTCGGCCCAAGGCCGGCGAGACCGTGGTGGTGGCCGCGGCCAGCGGCGCGGTGGGCGCGGTGGTGGGGCAGATCGCCAAGATCCATGGCTGCAAGGTCGTGGGCATCGCCGGCGGCGCGGACAAGTGCCGTTACGTGGTCGATGAACTGGGCTTCGACGACTGCCTGGACCACAAATCCCCCGACCTGCCCGGCCGCCTGGCGCGCGCCGTGCCGCAAGGCATCGACGTGTATTTCGAAAACGTGGGCGGCGCGGTGTTCGACGCCGTCCTGCCGCTGCTGAACCCGCGCGCCCGCGTGCCGGTCTGCGGGCTGATCTCGGCCTACAACGCCACCGCCCAACCCGAGGGGCCGGACCGTCTGGCGCTGCTGATGCGCACCATCCTGACCAAGCGGCTGACGTTCCAGGGCTTCATCATCTTCAACGAATACGCGCACCGCTACGGCGAATTCCGCGAGGCGATGGAAGACCTGATCCGGCAAGGCCGCATCAAGTACCGCGAAGACGTGGTTGATGGGCTGGAGAACGCGCCGCGCGGCCTGATGGGGCTGCTGAAGGGCGAAAACGCCGGCAAGCGCATCGTGCGCGTCGGCCCCGATGAATAACGCCACACAAATAGCGCCACACAACGGAGCGCATTATGAAAATTCTGATCGTGCTGACTTCGCATGACAAACTAGGCGACACTGGCCGCAAGACGGGTTTCTGGCTGGAAGAATTCGCCGCGCCGTACTATGCATTCGCGGACGCGGGCGCCGCCGTGACGCTGGCCTCGCCGTTGGGCGGCCAGCCGCCGCTGGACCCCAAGAGCGATGACCCGGACGCGCAGACCGACGCTACGCGGCGCTTTCGCCAGGACGGCGATGCGCAGCGCCGGTTGGCGTCGACGCTGCGGTTGGCCGACGTGCAGGCCGCCGATTACGACGCGGTGTTCTACCCGGGCGGCCACGGCCCGCTATGGGACTTGGCGGAAGACGCCAAGTCGGTCGGCCTGATCGAAACCATGCTGGCGGCCGGAAAACCCGTCGCGGCGGTGTGCCACGCACCCGGCGTGCTGCGCCATGCCAAGACCGCCGACGGCAAGCCGCTGGTGCAAGGGCGCCAGGTCACCGGCTTTTCCAACGCGGAAGAGGCGGCGGTGCAATTGACCGACGTGGTGCCGTTCCTGGTCGAAGACGAGTTGATCCGGCTGGGCGGCTTGTACCGCAGCGGGCCGGAGTGGCAGCCGCTGGTGGTCAGCGACGGGTTGCTGGTCACCGGGCAGAATCCGGCGTCATCCGTCGGCGTGGCGGAAGCGTTGCTGGAACGGCTGAAGAACTGACATCTGTTTGGTCAGGATTGCTGCGCAGTGTGTCAGAATCGCTACTTTCTGACACATTGCACGCCGTTCCGTTGCAACGCCGTGCATCTTTACTGATGCCCCCAGACGTACCCGAATACCCCGATGGTTCCTGTGAGGCCGCGCTGTTCGCCGCCATGCAGGCGCGAGACCCGGCCACTGGCCGTCATTGCGACCGGGTGGTCGCGCTGAGTGTGGCGCTGGCCGAGGCCTGCGGCCTGCCTGAACCCGAGCAGGCCGCCGTGGCGGTTGCCGCCAGGCTGCATGACGTAGGCAAGATCGGCACGCCTGACCGTGTGCTGTATTCCCCCAAGCGCCTGGACGCCGACGAGTGGGAAATCATGAAGTCGCATGCCGCGACCGGCGCCGACATCATCATGAAAAGCGCGATGCCGCAACGCGACCTGATCGCGCAGGCAGTGCGCCATCATCACGAACACTTCGACGGTTCCGGCTACCCGGCGGGCCTGTCGGGACACGATATTCCGCTGCATTCGCGCATCATTTCGCTGGCGGATTCCTACGACGCGCTGGGCGACACGCGGCCCTACCATCCGGCGCGTTCGCACGCCGAGATCATGCGCATCCTGAACCGCGAGGCCGGATCCAAATGCGATCCGGACCTGCTGCGGCTGTTCGAAGCGATGATATTGAAAAGCCCGTTGCGCGTGCCGTGACGGCACGCGCCGGCGTCATTTCAGGCGGTAGTTGGCCGCGACCACGGCCAGGCTCTGCAGCGTGCGCTGCTGCCAGGCGGCGTCGTGGCCCAATTCTTCGGCCAGGATGCGTGCGACTTCGGGGGCGGCCAGCATCGCGGCTTCGCTGTCCAGGAATAGCGCGCGGTTGCGCCGGGCCAGCACGTCTTCGGCGCTGCGCGCCAGCTCGAAACGCGCGGCGAAACGCACATGCGCTTCGGACAGGCCGCTGGCATTGACCAGCATGCGGTCCGCGCCAGGCAGGGCCTTCAAGGTGGCCAGGTCGCTGCCGTAGTAGCTGTCCGGCGTGCCGGCGTGCTCCTGCGAAGGCGCCAGGCCGGACGCGCCGTGCAGCGGCAGCGATTCGGTGCGGCAGCTGGCCTGCGTCAGCAGCTGGTGCTGGATGGCGGTGTCGACCACGTCCTGCGCCATGCGGCGGTACGTCGTCCACTTGCCGCCCGTGACGGTCACCAGTCCGGCGTTGGACACCAGGATGGTGTGCTCGCGGGACAGCTGCTTGGTCGACGCGTCGCCCGTGGCCTTGACCAGAGGACGCAAGCCCGCCCAGACGCTGGTGACGTCGTCGCGCGTGGGTTTGCGGCTGAGGTAGCGCGCCGCGGTGCCCAGGATGAAGTCCACGTCTTGGGCGCCGGCTTCCGGGTCCAGCGGCAGGTCGTCGCGCGGCGTGTCGGTCGTGCCCACGATGGTGTGGCCATTCCATGGCACGACGAACAGCACACGGCCGTCATCGGTCTTGGGGATCAGGATGGCGCGGTTGCCCGGCAGGAAATCGCGCGGCAAGGTCAGGTGCACGCCCTGGCTGGGCGCCACCATCGTCGGCGCGTTCTTGTCTTCCATGCGGCGCACGGCATCCACCCAGACACCCGTGGCGTTGATCACGCAGCGGGCCCGCAGCGAAAAGCTGGCGCCGCCGATCACGTCTTGCGCGGTCACGCCGTCCACGCGGCCGTTGGTGGTGGTGAGACCGGTGGCGCGCACGTAGTTCACCGCCGTGCCGCCCAGGTCGAAGAGCGTGCGCATCAAGCTCATCGCCAGCCGCGCGTCGTCGAACTGGCCGTCGTAGTACAGGACGCCGCCCTTCAAGCCGCGGCCATTGACGCTTTCCGCCAGCGTCGGCGCGTTGGCCAGCGTGTCGCGGCGCGACAGCCAGCGGCTGGGCGCCAGGTTCAGCTTGCCGGCCAGCATGTCGTACATCTTCAGGCCGATGCCGTAGAACGGCTGGTCCATCCAGTTGTACGCGGGCACCACGAAACCCAGCGGCCACACCAGGTGCGGCGCGTTGCGGTTGAGCAGGCCGCGTTCATGCAGCGCCTCGCGCACCAGGCTGATGTTGCCTTGGGCCAGATAGCGCACGCCGCCGTGCACCAGCTTGGTGGCCTTGCTGGACGTGCCCTTGGCGAAGTCGGCGCCTTCGATCAGCAGTGTGCGGTAGCCGCGCGAGGCGGCATCGACGGCCGTGCCCAGGCCCGTCGCGCCGCCGCCGATGACGATGACGTCCCAGGAAGGCGTGTTGTCCAGCGTGGACAACAGGCGGTTGCGGTCGGGCGGGGTGACGTTGGCTAGCGGTTGGTTCATAAGTCGTTGCGGCAAGGCCGCCAGATAAAAGCGTGTTTGTCGTAAGCGGGCGGCCAGAGGCGGGCGGTGGGCCCGGGCCTAAAGCGCCGGTTCAAGCGTTGGATGCCGAAGTATTCGTGGAGGCGGCCGCCGGTGCCGCGGCGGCCGCGTTCGGCGCCGCAGACACTTCGCAGCGCACGCCGGAGTCCAGCAGCACTTGCGCCAGCGGCTCTTGCGGATGCGCGTCGGTGAAGAAGCGGTCGATCTGTGAAATGTGCGCCAGTTCCACCATGGCCTGGCGTTTGAACTTGCTGCTGTCGGCCGCCAGCCAGACCTCGCGCGACTGCTCGATGATGGTCCGCGCCACGCGCACTTCGCGGAAGTCGTAGTCGCGCAGCGTGCCGTCGGCTTCAATGCCCGAAATGCCGATCAGCCCGATATCCACCTTGAACTGCCGGATGAAGTCCATGGTGGCCTCGCCGACGATGCCGCGGTCGCGCGAACGCACCACGCCGCCAGCCACGATGACTTCGCAGTCGGGGTTGTCGGACAGGATGTCCGCCACGTGCAGGTTGTTTGTGATGACGCGCAGGCCGCGGTGGCGCAGCAGGGCGCGCGCGATGGCCTCGGTGGTGGTGCCGATGTTCAGGATCAGCGAACAGCCGTCGGGCACCGCGCGGGCCACGGCCTCGGCGATGCGCTGCTTGCCGGCCGCGTGCAGGCCCTGGCGCTTGCGGTAGGCGATGTTCTCGATGGTCGAGGCTTCGATGCGCACGCCGCCGTGAAAGCGCGACAGCAGGCCGGCTTCGGAAAGGATGTTCACGTCGCGCCGCACGGTCTGCAGCGTGACGTCAAAGCGTTTGGCAAGCTCTTCGATCGATGCCGAGCCCTGGGCCCGCACCATTTCGATCAAAGCGCTTTGTCGTGGATTCAGTGTCATAGACGAATGATAAAACAACAAAAGCGAAAAATAATGCCGCACTGCAAGATTGTTTTTTGTTCGCTTCTTGGGTAAAACGCACAAAAAACGAAAGCTATCTGAAAGAGTATGCTCATCCTGTTGCGCGCGTTCGCGCATCGGCGGGGCCGCTGTACCGAATACCGAAGTCCGCGTGAAAAACAGGGACGCATAAGTAGGTAGAGGAGACTAGATGCAGCTGACCTTGGACAGGATTGGTTTGCGGGCCGGCTCGCAGACGCACCTGACTCCCATGAGCCTGGCCCCGGTTCGCGGCGCCATGACCGTGCTGCTGGGGGTGACCCTGGCCGGCAAGACATCCCTGATGCGCATCATGGCGGGATTGGACCGGCCCACCGAAGGCCGCGTGCTGGTCGACGGCGCCGACGTGACGGGCGTGCCCGTGCGCCAGCGCAACGTCGCCATGGTCTACCAGCAGTTCATCAACTACCCGTCCATGTCGGTCTACGACAACATCGCGTCGCCGCTGAAGCTGCGCGGGGCGCGGGACATCCGCGAAAAGGTCCGCGCCATGGCGGCGCGGCTGCATATCGACCACCTGCTTGAGCGCTACCCCTCGGAACTGTCCGGCGGGCAGCAGCAGCGTGTGGCGCTGGCCCGGGCGCTGGTCAAGGACGCGCCGCTGATCCTGCTGGACGAGCCACTGGTCAACCTGGACTACAAGCTGCGCGAAGAACTGCGCGACGAACTGTCGGAATTGTTCGCCGAAGGGCGTTCCACGGTCGTCTACGCCACGACCGAACCCGGCGAAGCGCTGTTGCTTGGCGGCCACACTGCCGTGCTGGACGCGGGCGAATTGTTGCAATACGGGCCCACCGCCGAGGTTTTCCACCGGCCGAATTCCATCCGGGTGGCGCGCGCCTTCAGCGACCCGCCCATGAATCTGTTCGCCGCGCGCCGCACGGACGCGGGGTTCGTCCTGCAAGGCCAGATGGCGGTGGCGCGCAGCTTGCCCGCCGGCACGGGCGCCGACCTGACCGCGGGCTTGCGCGCCGGCGCCCTGGATGTAGCGCCGCGCCCCGGCCACATCGGCCTGGCCGGCGTGGTGAAACTGGCGGAAATCTCCGGGTCGGACACCTTCGTCCACGCGGAAACGGCGGCGGGCAACGTCGTCGCGCAACTGCCGGGCGTGCACCGGTACACGCTGGACCAGCGCGTCGAGCTGTTTTTCGACCCGGCTCAGACCTATGCCTTCGGCGCCGACGGCGCGCTGCTGGCCGCGCCGCAGCGTCCCGCCGGCGCGGGGGAGGCGGCCTGATGGCGAAGATTGAGCTGGACCTGTCGCACTCCTACGTGGTCGAGCCCAAGACCGACGAGGACTACGCGCTGCTGCCGCTGAAGTTCACCTTCCGCGACGGCGGGGCGTATGCCTTGCTGGGGCCTTCCGGCTGCGGCAAGACGACGCTGTTGAACTGCGTGTCGGGCCTGCTGCGCCCGTCGCATGGCCGCATCCTGTTCGACGGGCAGGACGTCACCGCCAAGACCCCGCAGGCGCGCAACATTGCGCAGGTGTTCCAGTTCCCGGTCGTATACGACACGATGACCGTGGCGGAAAACCTGGCGTTCCCGCTGCGCAACCGCGGCATCGCGCCGGACCGCATACGCGAGCGCGTGGGCCGCATCGCCGAAATGCTGGAGATGTCGGCCGTGCTGGATCGCCGCGCCAGCGGCTTGACGGCCGACGCCAAGCAGAAGATATCGCTGGGGCGCGGCCTGGTGCGCAGCGACGTGTCGGCCATCTTGTTCGACGAGCCGCTGACCGTCATCGACCCGCAGCTGAAATGGGAACTGCGGCGCAAGCTCAAGGAAATCCACCACGAATTCAAGTTGACGCTGATCTACGTGACGCACGATCAGACCGAGGCGCTGACCTTCGCGGACCAGGTCATGGTGATGGCGCGCGGCCGGGCCGTGCAGGTGGGCAGCGCGGATGACCTGTTCGAGCGGCCCGCGCATACGTTCGTGGGCCATTTCATCGGTTCGCCCGGCATGAACTTCTTGCCCGCGCAGTGGCGCGACGGCGCGCTGATGGTGGGGCAAAGCCGCGTCGGCGGCGCACCGGAGACCCTGGGCGCCAGGCTGGCCGGGGCTGGCCCGGTCAAGCTCGGTGTGCGCCCCGAGTACCTGCGCGTGACCGCCGCCGGCGCGCCCGGCGCGGTGCCGGTGCGGGTGGACAGGGTGCAGGACGTCGGCACCTATACCTTGCTGGTGGCCGACTTCGAGGGCATCCCGGTACGGGCCCGGCTGGGCGGCGATGCCGTGGCGGGCGCGGCCGGCGGCACGGTCTGGCTGTCGGTGCTGAACCCGCATACCTGCTTCTACCGCGACGAGGCGCTGATCCCATGAAACCTATCGATCACCGGGCCTGGTTCCTGGTCCTGCCCGTGGTGCTGTGCGTGGCGTTCTCGGCCATCCTGCCGCTGATGACCATCGTCAACTATTCGGTGCAGGACATCATATCCCCCGACCGCCGGGTCTTTGTCGGCACGGAATGGTTCGCCTCCGTATTGCAGGACGAAGAGCTGCATGGCGCCTTGTTCCGGCAGATCGGCTTTTCGCTGGCGGTGCTGGCCATCGAAATCCCGCTGGGCATCCTGCTGGCGTTGTCGATGCCCGCCAGCGGCTGGCGCGCCTCCGCCGTGCTGGTGATCATCGCGCTGTCGCTGCTGATCCCGTGGAACGTCGTCGGCACCATCTGGCAGGTGTTCGGCCGCACCGACATCGGCCTGCTGGGCGCCACCTTGTCGTGGCTGGGCGTGGACTACAACTACACCGGCAACGACGTCGACGCCTGGGTGACGGTACTGGTGATGGACGTGTGGCACTGGACGCCGCTGGTCGCGCTGCTGTGCTATGCCGGCCTGCGCGCCATCCCCGACGCCTACTACCAGGCCGCCCGCATCGACGGCGCATCGCGCCTGGCGGTGTTCCGCTACATCCAGCTGCCCAAGATGCGCGGCGTGCTGATGATCGCGGTGCTGTTGCGCTTCATGGACAGCTTCATGATCTACACCGAGCCCTTCGTGCTGACGGGCGGCGGGCCGGGCAACGCCACCACGTTCCTGTCCCAGTACCTGACGCAGAAGGCCGTGGGCCAGTTCGATCTGGGGCCGGCCGCGGCGTTTTCGATCATCTACTTCCTGATCATCCTGCTGCTGTGCTTCATCCTCTACAACTGGATGCAGCGGGCGGGCACGACGGGCGGCGTCGACGAGGAGCGTGCCAATGCGTGACCAATCCACCTGGTGGCGTTCCGCCTTCCTGATCCTGTATCTGGTGTTCGCCATCCTGCCGCTGTACTGGATGCTGAACATGTCGTTCAAGACGAACACCGAGATCGTCAGCACGCTGACCCTGTGGCCGCGCGACTTCACCTTCGAGCATTACCGCACCATCTTCACGGACCCCGCCTGGTATTCGGGCTACATCAATTCGCTGATCTACGTGGTGATCAACACCGTGATCTCGCTGGCCGTGGCGCTGCCCGCGGCCTACGCGTTTTCGCGCTACCGCTTCATCGGCGACAAGCACGTGTTCTTCTGGCTGCTGACCAACCGCATGACGCCGCCCGCCGTGTTCCTGCTGCCGTTCTTCCAGCTGTACAGCTCGTTCGGCTTGATGGACACGCACCTGGCCGTGGCCTTGGCGCACCTGGTGTTCAACGTGCCGCTGGCCGTGTGGATCCTGGAAGGATTCATGTCGGGCGTGCCGCGCGAAATCGACGAGACCGCCTACGTCGATGGCTATTCCTTCCCACGCTTCTTCCTGACGATCTTCCTGCCGCTGATCAAATCGGGCGTGGGCGTGGCCGCCTTCTTCTGCTTCATGTTCAGCTGGGTGGAACTGCTGCTGGCGCGCACGCTGACTTCCGTCAACGCCAAGCCTATCGTGGCCACCATGACCCGCACCGTGTCGGCCTCCGGCATGGACTGGGGCGTGCTGGCCGCGGCGGGCGTCTTGACCATCGTGCCGGGCGGCATCGTCATCTGGTTCGTGCGCCACTACATCGCGAAGGGCTTCGCGATGGGCCGGGTTTAAGGAGCCGCCACATGTTCAGCTGGATGGTCTGGACCACTCCCGTCGCCGTGTTCTTCACCTGCATCGTGCTGATGCTGATCGGCATGACGGTCTGGGAATTGAAGTCGCCCACGGTCGAGCGCAAGGGCTTCCTGCCGTTGCGCACCACCCGGGGCGACCGGCTGTTCATCGGCCTGATGGCCGCGGCCTGGGTGAACCTGGCGTTCCTGGGGTTCGGCCAAAAGGCCGTGGAATGGTTTTCGCTGGATGAGCCGCCATCGGTGTGGATCAGCTTCGTGCTGTCCATGCTGCTGCTGGCCTTCATTATGAGGAAAGGCTGAAGGGGCGCGTCGACCCCCGCATTGAGTGTAAGGACTACGGGCCCGCATCTTCCCCGGCCAGAGGTCCGCAGCAACAGATGGGGAAGGCCATTCGAGGAGACAGGTCATGAAATTGCGCATGCATGCCATGGCGGCCGCTATCGCCCTGATCGGAACGTCAGGGGCATGGGCCGGCGAGCCGGAAGCAAAGAAGTGGGTGGATTCCGAGTTCCAGCCATCGACGTTGTCCAAAGACCAGCAGATGGCGGAGATGAAGTGGTTCATGGACGCCGCCGCCAAGCTCCGTGCCAAGGGCGTCACCGAAATCAGCGTCGTATCCGAAACCATCACCACGCACGAGTACGAATCGAAGACGCTGGCCAAGGCGTTCAGTGAAATCACCGGCATCAAGGTCAACCACGACTTGATCCAGGAAGGCGACGTCGTCGAAAAGCTGCAGACGTCCATGCAGTCCGGCAAGTCCATCTACGACGGCTGGATCTCCGATTCCGACCTGATCGGCACGCACTACCGCTACGGCGCCATCCTGCCACTGTCCGACTACATGGCCGGCGCGGGCAAGGAATGGACCAACCCCAACCTGGACATCAAGGATTTCATCGGCACCAAGTTCACCACCGCGCCCGACGGCAAGCTGTACCAGCTGCCCGACCAGCAGTTCGCCAACGTGTACTGGTTCCGCGCCGACTGGTTCGCCCGCCAGGACCTGAAAGACAAGTTCAAGGCGAAGTACGGGTATGACCTGGGCGTGCCCACCAACTGGTCCGCCTACGAGGACATCGCTGATTTCTTCTCGAATGACGTGAAGGAGATCGACGGCAAGAAGGTCTATGGCCACATGGACTACGGCAAGAAGGATCCGTCGCTGGGCTGGCGCTTCACCGACGCGTGGCTGTCGATGGCGGGCGCCGCCGACAAGGGTTTGCCCAACGGCATGCCCGTGGACGAATGGGGCATTCGCGTCGCCGACGACAAATGTACGCCGGTGGGCGCGTCGGTATCGCGGGGAGGGGCCACCAACAGCCCGGCCGCCGTTTACGCGCTGACCAAATACATCGACTGGATGAAGAAGTACGCGCCGCAGCAGGCCATGGGCATGACGTTCTCGGAATCAGGCCCCGTTCCGGCGCAGGGGCAGATCGCCCAGCAGATATTCTGGTACACGGCGTTTACCGCCGACATGACCAAGAAGGGCCTGCCGGTCGTCAACGACGACGGCACCCCGAAATGGCGCATGGCCCCGTCGCCCTACGGCCCGTATTGGAAGGACGGCATGCAGAACGGCTACCAGGACGTCGGGTCATGGACCTTCTTCAAGTCCACCAACCCCGACAAGATGGCTGCCGCGTGGCTGTACGCGCAGTTCGTCACGTCGAAGTCGGTGTCGCTGAAGAAATCCATCACCGGCCTGACCTTCATCCGCGACAGCGACATCCATAGCGACTTCTTCACCAAGAACGCCGCCAACTACGGCGGCCTGATCGAGTTCTACCGCAGCCCGGCCCGCGTGGCATGGACGCCCACGGGCAACAACGTGCCGGACTATCCGAAGCTGGCGCAATTGTGGTGGAAGAACGTGGCCACGGCCGTCACGGGCGAAAAGACCCCGCAAGCCGCCATGGACAACCTGGCCAACGAAATGGATCAGGTGATGGCGCGCCTGGAGCGGGCGGGGATGGCGCAATGCGCGCCGAAGCTCAACGCCAAGAGCGACCCCAGCAAGTGGCTGTCGGACCAGCACGCGCCCTGGAAGAAGCTGGCGAACGAGAAGCCCAAGGGCGAGACCATCCCTTATGAAAAGCTGCTGGCGGCCTGGAAGGAGGGCAAGGTCCGGTAGGCCTGGACCGGTCGCGTATTAGGCATTCCGCATTTCGCATCACGCAAGACGCCACGGTGACGTGGCGTCTTTTTTTGATGGCGCTAGAAGCGGTGGCGGATGCCCATGTTCACTTCCGTCGCCCGGGCGTCGTCCTGGAATGCCCAGTTGGTGGTGTAGGAGGCGACCGTGTACAGGTCCGTGCGCTTGGACAGGTTGTGGTTGTAGCCCACGCTGTAGGTGTTGCTGGCCGAGTCTCCGCCTGTCAGCAACGTGTTGTTGGCGTCGGCCCGTTGCCAGGACGCGAATGCGCCGCCTGACGCGCCCACCGGCGCCGCTACGGCAAGCATGTACGCGTTCGACCGGAATCCCTTCACGAAGGCGTAGGACGGCGTACCGGTAAAGGTGCCGATGCTGCCCCCGTTGGGGAAGCTCTTGCCGGCGAACCAGCCGTCGGTGATGCGGTTGTAGGCCATCGCGACCTTGAAGGATTCAAAGTCATACGAGCCGCCGATGATGTAGGACCGGGGCGTGGCGTCGACCTGGCCCTGGCTGAGCTTGTTCGACGCGTTGAGCTGGTCGTAGGTGACAAAGCCCATGAGCGGGCCGTTGTCGTAGCGCACGCCGGCGGTGATGGCGCGGGTGTTGTCCGCCGTCGCGAAGCCGGTCTCGCCGGCGCGGCGGTCGTCGGCGTTGAAGGCGTAGCCCATGGCCGCTTTGAAACCGCCCATCGATGGGGTTTCATAGACGATCTGGTTGTCGTAGCGCACATAGTTGGCCGAGCTGAAGCCCAGGCCGGCGCCGGTGCTCAACTGGTTGAAGCCGCCGCCGAACGACGAACCGAACATGCCGGAAAAGTAGCGTGCGGCCACGTTGTATTGCCGGCCCAGACGGACTTCGCCCCAGTCGGCGCTGCCCAGGCCCACGGTGGCCTCGCGGCCGAACAGGCGATTGCCCTGCAGCGAGTTGCCGTTGCGGCCATCAAAACCCGACTCCAATTGAAAGACGGCGTACAGGCCGTCGCCCAGGTCCTCCTTGCCGCGCAAGCCCCAGCGGGAACCGGCGGTGGTGCCGGTGGTGGCGCCGATGCGGCTGTTGTCGACGCTTGTCCGGCGGCCGGTGGCGGGATCGGTGTAGGCGCCGTCGACATTGGTGTACCCGATGCCGGTATCGATAAGGCCGTAGAGCGTGACGGACGTGGATTGCGCTTGCGCGGTGCCGGACAGCGCGGTGGCTGCCGCGACGGCGAAGAGTTTTTTCATGGGGACTCCGTGGGCGGGGAAGGTCGATGGGCGCCAAGCCGGCGGAAGCCACGGGGAACACGCCTTCTGACGGCTTGGCTGGCCAAGTGTGAAGGGCGCTCATCGACAATTCCCCGACAGTAGAATTACAAATCCCCCGCAGGATCCGCAGACCTCCACGCCCGTGCCCATGCCTTTCATCCGCCATATTTGCCTTGCCCTTGCACTGACCGCCGCCGCCGGCTCCGCCCTGGCCGCGGGCTTCCAACGCCTGTCGCTTCCCATGGACCAGAACGGCCCCGGCCTGTCCGGCGCCATCTGGTATCCGTGCGCGGCGCCTGCCGCCGACTTCAAGGTCGGCCGGACCCCGATCTCTGGCGTCCTGAACTGCCCGGTGCCTGAGGGCCGGCATCCGCTTATCGTGATGTCGCATGGATCCAGCGGCTCTTTCCTGGGCCATCACGACACCGCCGCGGCGTTGGCCAATGCGGGTTTCGTGGTCGCGGCGGTCAACCATGTGGGAGACAACTGGGAGGACCGGTCGCGGCAGGGGTATCTGTCGATTTTCTCGACGCGCCCGCGGGAAGTGCGGCGGCTGATCGACTACATGACGATCGCCTGGCCGCAGAAGGCGAAGGTGGATGACGGCAAGATCGGCATTTACGGCTTTTCACGTGGCGGCTATACCGCGCTTGTGCTGGCGGGCGCCGTGCCGGATTTCCGCGCCGGCCTTGCCATTTGCCAGACCACCCCATCGCTGCCGATGTGCCGCGACATTGCCGCCGGGAAGATCCCACAGCAGTCTTATGTGCACGACGATCGCATCAAGGCGGCCGTCATCGCGGACCCGTTGAACGCGTTTCCTGGTGATGCCTTGAAGGCCGTGAAGATCCCGGTTCAATTGTGGGCATCGGAACGGGGTGGCGATGGCGTCAACCCTGCCAGCGTGGAGGCGGTGCGGCAGGGGCTGCCCGCCGCGCCGGACTTTCAGGTGGCGACGGGGGCAGGGCACTTCGATTTCCTGGCGCGGTGCCCGGCGGAGCAGGCCGAGACCCTGTCCGTATATTGCATGGAGGCGGCGGGCTTCGACCGCCAGCAGTTCCACCAGGACCTGAATGCGAAGGTCGTGGAGTTCTTCAAGGACCACCTGTAGGCCGCCCCAGGCCACTTCAGATCAGATCAGGTCCGGACCGGCCTGGCCTCGCCTACGCCATGACCAGCGCGCGATGCACGCACACGCCCGCCATCACGCCTGAGGCGCTGGCAAGCGTCGCGTTGCTCATCGGAATGGCCGCATCCCCCGCGGCAAAGACGCCAGGCACCGTCGTCTGCCTGAACTCGTCGGTGCGGATCACCGGGCCGAGCGGGCCGTCGTCGAACGCGCAACCCAGCTGCATCGCGAGCGGACTGGCCATATGGGTCTTGCTGGCGACGAACAACGCGTGCACCGCCATGCGCCGCCCGTCGGCGAGCTTGACGGCGTCCAGCGCGGGCGCCGTGCCCATGAGCTCGACGACGGGCGTGCGTTCGATGCGCACGCCGCGCTTTTCCAGCTGGGCGGCCTGTTCCGCATCGGGTTCGAATTCGCCTTGCGTGAAGTAAGTAGTGGGCCCCCAGTCTGGCAGCAACACGGCTTGATGCGCCGACAGCGGATGCGCGGCCAGCACGCCCAGCGGGCGGCCGGCCACTTCGTAGCCGTGGCAGTAGGGGCAATGCAGCACGGTCTGGCCCCAGCGTTCTTGCAAGCCGGGCAATGCGGGCAACTGGTCGCGCAGCCCGGTCGCCAGGATCAGGTGCTTGCCCAGGACTTCCTGCCCCGCCGCCATCGTCACGCGCAGCCGTCCGTCTTGGGCGTCGGCGCTGACCGCCTCGCCATCCAGGAACTTGACGGACGGATACCGGGCCAACTGGTCGCGGGCTTCGCGCAGGATGTCGCCGGGCGGCTTGCCGTCCTGGCCCAGGAAGCCGTGCGCATGCGCGGCGAACCGGTTGCGCGGCAGGCCGCCGTCGATCACCAGGATGCGCCGGCGGGCGCGTGCCAATTGCATGGCGGCGGAAAGGCCGGCAAAGCTGCCGCCCACGATGATGGCGTCGTAAATCATAGAGAACGTTCCTGTTCTGGCTTATCAAGGTACTTTATAAGTTGCATGATAAATCGGTTGAAGGATTTCAAGCAACTTATAAAGCTTCGTGAGTCCCGATGAACGGATGTGCCGGTGTAGCCGGAGCTGGCGGGCGGTGTATTCTCGATTCCATGCCGCGTCCGCGAATCCTCTGCGGCCGTGCAAAACAAAAGCGGGCAGCGCCTATCCTGCGCCAGTCCGCCCGGCATCCCCAGGAGACAAAAGCATGTTGTTGACGGAAGAACAGCTCAGCATTCAGGAAATGGCCCGCCGCTTCGCCGCGGAACGGCTGGCGCCCAACGCCGAACGCTGGGACCGCGACCACGAGTACCCCGCCGACGCCATCCAGGAGATGGCGCAGTTGGGCTTCTTCGGCATGCTGGTGCCCGAGGAATGGGACGGCAACGCCAGCGGCTACGTGTCGTACGCCGTGGCGCTGGAGGAAATCGCCGCTGGCAACGGCGCGTGCTCCACCATCATGAGCGTGCACAATTCGGTTGCTTGCATGCCCATCCTGAAGTTCGGCACCGACGCGCAGAAAGAACAGTTCCTGCGCCCGTTGGCGACCGGCGAGCACATCGGCGGCTTTGCGTTGACGGAACCGCAGGCGGGGTCGGACGCCAGCAGCCTGCGCACCCGCGCCCGCCGCGACGGCGATGACTACATCCTGAACGGCGCCAAGCAATTCATCACGTCGGGCAAGAGCGGCCAGACGGTGATCGTCTTCGCCGTCACCGACCCGGACGCCGGCAAGCGCGGCATTTCGGCGTTCATCGTGCCGACGGACACGCCGGGGTATCAAGTGCTGCGGGTGGAAGACAAACTGGGCCAGCACGCCTCGGACACCTGCGTGATCGCCTTTGAAGACATGCGCATCCCCGCCGCCTACCGGCTGGGCGCCGAGGGCGAGGGCTACAAGATCGCGCTGTCCAACCTGGAGGGCGGGCGCATCGGCATCGCGTCACAATCGGTGGGCATGGCGCGCGCGGCGTTCGAATGCGCGCGCGACTACGCCCGCGAGCGCCAGGCGTTCGGCAAGCCCATCATGGAACACCAGGCCGTGTCGTTCCGCCTGGCCGACATGGCGACCCAGATCCACGCGGCGCGCCAGATGGTGCTGCATGCGGCGGCCTTGCGCGAGGCAGGCCGGCCGGCATTGACCGAGGCGTCGATGGCCAAGCTCTTCGCCTCCGAGATGGCCGAAAAGGTCTGCTCGGCCGCCATCCAGACGTTGGGCGGCTATGGCTATCTGAAGGATTTTCCGGTCGAACGCATCTACCGCGATGTGCGCGTGTGCCAGATCTACGAAGGCACCAGCGATATCCAGCGGCTGGTGATCGCGCGCGGGCTGTAAGCGGCTTCAGCCCGGACGGGCTTGCGCCAGTTCCTTGTCCCAATACGCCAGGTTGTCCCGCCAGTCGGGGCGGTTCAACGCGCGCAATGCGTCCAGGATGCGTTGCGCGTCGTCCAGCCGGCCCAGATGCAGGTTGGCCTTGATCAGGTTGTTGCCCACTGGCAGTCCGTGCGCAGCAATCTGGAAGTGGGGCGCCGCCAGTTCCAGGATCTCGGCAATGCGGCCGGCGTTGCCCAGGTCGCCGCTCATTTGCAACAGCAGGTCGGCAGGCACGGGCTGGCCCGCGTGCGACAGCGCTTCGCGGTACAGGGCGATGGCACCGGCGTAATTGTGCGATCCCAATTCACCGCGCGCCAGCCACAGCCGTGCGCGCCAGCTGCCGGGCAGCGCGGCGACCTTGCGCATCGCCGTGATGCCCGCGGCGTCTCCGCCGACATCGCGGTGGATGGCCTCAAACCAGCCCAGCCCGTTGTCCTGATTGGGGTCCCGTTGCAGTGCGCGCCACAAGGTGTCTAGCGCCCGGGCCTCGTCATCGCGCTCGGCGTGGACTTTAGCCAGGTTGGTCAAGACGATGCCCGTCTCGCCATGTTGCGCACAAAACGCCAGCAGCACGCGTTCGCTGTCGTCCAGCCGCCCCACCTTCATGTAGACGATGGCTTGCAGCACCACGGCGCGTTCGGCGTTCTGGTCCAGCTCCACCAGGCGTTCGGCGGGGCGGACCATGTCGTCGACAAAACCGTCGTTCAGCGACTGAATGATCAGGCCGGCCAGCCGGTCGGCATCGTTCCAGTCCTGTTCGATGGCGCCCGGCAGCACGTTGCTGCGCCATTGGTCGCGAGTGATAAGGACCTCGCGGCCGTCCGCGTCGTAGGCGCGGATCATCTGGGTGTCGTCAGGGCGGGAGCTCATGGGCAGGACCACGCGGCAGGGCTTGCGGGCATCATCAAGCCCGAGCGGCGTCGCGTCGCCGCCGCCGCGTCCACAATGCGTAAACCACGATGTTGCCAACCACCAGCAGGGCTGCCAGCACGATCTGCGTGGTTCGGGTGATGCCTTCGGGGTAGATCAGGCCCAGCACATAGTGTTCGATGAAGCCGCCGGCGTATCCCTGCTGGCCGGCCTGCTGGCGCAGCGACACTTCAAGCGGCGTCAAGGGGCAGATCCAGCCCATGCCGATCACCATCGCGCCCCAGGCCAGCGCCGGCAGGTGCCAGTAGGCGAGGCGGGGCTTGCACAGCGCAAGCAGGCCGCCGAACATCACGAAGGCGACGAAAAGCCCGTGCGCCACCAGAACGAGGTCGGCAAGAATGCGGTAGGTCATTGGGAATCCGTGATGGGAGTGTGACGCCCAGCGGGGCGGTCAGACCTTCAGGTCGCGCAGCAGCTTGGCCAGTTCCGGCGCCGTCATCAGCGATACGCCTTGCGACTTCGCGTAGCCCCAAGCGTTGTCGGACACGTCGCCCAGCGCGATGTAGATGGCTTCGCGGGCGCCGCGCTTTTCTCGCGCCGCCTGCAATTCGCGCAGCGGCTCGACGCCCACACGGGCGGCTTTCCAGCGCTTGGCGCTGACGATGGCCACATGGCCGTCCTTGCTGAGCGCGAAGTCGGCGCCCGGCGTCTGCAGGCGCTGCACTTCACAGCCGTCGCGTTTGAAGCCGGCTTCGACCGTGTCGGCGAAGTCGGCCCAGGACATGGCGGCGGCGGCTTCGGCCACCGCTTGCACGCGGGTGTCCGAGGGCGCCCGCAACTGCTTGTAGGCGGCCATGATGGAAATCACCGCGAACGGCACCGCCGCAAAGACGCCCATCGCCGCGTAGTCCAGCGGCAGGGCGGCGAAACCGCCCACGCACAGCAGGACCGCCACACCGGCGCTCATCCACCACGGCGAGCGCAGCAGGACGGCGAAGATGGAGTTCTGGTTCATCTTGAGTTTCATGGCGGCTCGTGGCGTAGCGGTGTCGGGCGGGGTAGGGGTCAGGCGCTGGTGGCGGGCGTGTCGGCGGCGCGCACCACGATGCGGACGTCGCCGCAGGTGACGATCTGGCCGCCACGGATCTTGGCGGTCTTGCGGGTTTCGACGACGCCGCCCACGCTGACCAGGCCGTCGGCCACCATCATCTTGCCCGCGCCGCCGCTGTCGCAGACGCCGGTGGCTTTAAGCAATTGGTTCACTTCGATGTAGGGGCTGCCGTCGGCAAGCGTGAATTCGATGATGGGCATGGAGGGCGTGCGTGGAATCGATGTGGGGTGCATTCAGGTGCCAAGCCCGGTCAGGCCGGGCCGCCGCTGCGCGTATTGTCCGGCGTGTTGCCAGGGGTGTCGCCGGGGGTGACGCTGGCAGTCGCCGCGGGCGTAGCGGGCACCTCCGGCGCTTCCGGCACGTTGGGGGCAGCAGCGTGGCGGGGTGCGCTTTCCGCGCGCGCCATCCAGGCGATCAGCGACGAGCGCATGGCTTCTTCCACCGACATCTGGATCGGCTGCACCCAGTCCTGCGGCACGAAGACGGTGTAGCCGCCGATCATGTAGCCCATCGGCAGGTAGACGGCCACGCGGTCGCCCTGGGTGAAACCTTCGGGCAGGCCTTCCATGCTGCGGCGGGTGATAAGGCCCACCACTTCCAGTTGTTGGCCGGGCACGCGCAAAATCACGACCTGCTGCGCGGTGTTCTTCGAGCTGGGCGAAAAATAATCGGCAAAGCTCTTCAAGGACGAATAGATGCTCTTGACCACCGGCAGGTTGGTGAACGGCATTTCGACCACGGTCAGGAAGCGCTGCACGCGCTCTTTGGAAACCAGGTAGCCGATGGCCAGAATGCCCAGGATGCCCAGTGCCAGGCCCATGCCCGGCACGTAGAAGCCGCCGATGAAGGGGCGCAGGAAGGTCAGCGCGACGGCTTCCGTCCAGGCCAGGAAGATGTAAAGCAGATACAGCGTCAAGGCCAGCGGCAGGACGGTGATCAGGCCGCGAAAGAAGTATTTGTAGAGACGATTCATAGGCAGGGATAAAAAATTAGGGTCTGACCAGGCTTGCCGGCGCGGGTCGGAGGGCCGCCAGCATAGCAGCCGGCGCATGCCGATTCGGTAATAAACCGCATCGCCCCGGGGCTATCGGGGCCAGGAAAGCCCTGCGCGCGCGGCCTAGCGGTCCACGGGCAGGTACAGGGTTTCCTTGATTTCCTCCATGACGACATAGCTGCGCGATTCCGCGGAAGCCGGCAGTCGTTTGAGGATTTCGCCCAGCAGGCGGCGGTATTCGTTCATTTCCGTCAGGCGGGCCTTCACCAGATAGTCGAAGTCACCTGAAACCAGATGGCATTCCATGACTTCGGGCACATACAGCAGCTCTTTCTTGACCTTGTCGAAGACGTCGCCGGACTTGGCCGACAGCTTGATTTCCAGGAAGACGAGCAGGTTCTTGCCCAACGCCGCAGGGTTGACGCGCGCATGGTAACCCGTGATGACGCCTTCGCGCTCCATGCGCTTGACGCGGTCCGAGCAGGGGGTGGCGGACAGGCTCACCCGATCCGCCAGTTCGGTGACCGAAACACGGCCTTCGCGCTGCAGGATATCCAGGATTTTCAGGTCGATTCGGTCTAGGTCGCGCATTTCACTTTTGGCGATCGAAAAACAGGGGTGCGCCAGAGAAAAAAACTGGCAGGCAAAAATAATCAGTGCTTTTCACTATGAATAGGACCATAGACTACCGAAAAACCTGATCAAATCCAAATACGGAAAGAATCATGCATGTAATCGTCCTCGGCAGCGGCGTTATCGGCACCACGACCGCGTACTACCTGGCCCGTCAGGGCGCCAAGGTCACGGTCCTGGACCGCCAGCCCGCCGCGGCCCAGGAAACCAGCTACGCGAACGCCGGCCAGGTCTCGCCGGGCTATTCCACGCCCTGGGCCGCGCCCGGCATCCCGCTGAAGGCGATCAAGTGGCTGTTCCAGAAGCACGCGCCCCTGGCGATCCGGATGGACGGCAGCCTGTACCAATTGAAGTGGATGGCGGCGATGCTGGCCAACTGCTCGGCCGAGCGCTATTCGGTCAACAAGGAGCGCATGCTGCGCCTGGCCGAATACAGCCGCGACTGCCTGCGCGAGCTGCGCGCGTCCACCGGCATCCATTATGAAGAGCGTACGCGCGGCACGTTGCAGTTGTTCCGTACCGACGCGCAGCTGGAAGCCGCCCGCCGCGACATCGCCGTGCTGGAAGAAGTAGGCGTGCCCTACGAATTGCTGGACCGCAACCGCCTGGTGACGGCCGAGCCCGCCTTGGCGCGCTCGATCCACAAGTTGGCTGGCGGCTTGCGCTTGCCCAACGACGAAACCGGCGATTGCCGCCTGTTCACGTCCCGCCTGGCCGAGATGGCCGCGGCGCTGGGCGTGGACTTCCGCTACAACCAGACCGTATCCGGCCTGGTCACCGCAGGCGGCCAGATCACCGGCGTGCGCGTGGGTGGCGACGTGCTGACGGCCGACCGCTACGTGGCCGCCTTCGGCAGCTACACCCGCGGCTTCCTGGAGCCGTTGGGCCTGGACCTGCCGGTCTACCCGGTCAAGGGTTATTCGCTGACCATTCCGTTGAAGGACGAGGCCGCGGCGCCGGTATCGACCATCCTGGATGAGACCTACAAGATCGCCGTGACGCGTTTCGACGAGCGCATCCGGGTGGGCGGCATGGCCGAACTCTCGGGCTTCGACCTGCGACTGAAGGACGCGCGCCGCAAGACGCTGGAACTGGTCGTCAACGACCTGTTCCCTGACAGCGGCCACGTCGCCCAGGCCGAGTTCTGGACCGGCCTGCGCCCGATGACGCCGGACAGCACGCCCGTCGTCGGCCCGACCCGCTACGGCAACCTGTTCCTGAACACCGGCCACGGCACGCTGGGTTGGACCATGGCATGCGGCTCCGGCAAGCTGGTGGCCGACCAGGTCATGGGCCAGCGTCCGGCGATCCGCACCGACGGGTTGAGCCTGTCGCGCTACGACCGCCGCGCGTCCTCCCGTTCCCCACTGGTGCTGGACGGCAACCGCGCCTGAGGTCGGGCGCGTTCTCCCCCTTTGCAACCGCTTATCGGGCATCGGCCAAAAGCCATGTCCTCAACGGCCCTCTCTCGCGCAAAATGCGGGGAGGGCCGTTGTCTGTTTTGAATCGCGCGGCTTGTGCCAAAATCGGCCCCATGACCCATTTCCTGCATACCGCCGATTGGCAGATCGGCCGTCAATACGGCCAATTCGACACCGACGATGCCGCCTTGCTGGCCGAGGCGCGTTTTGACGTCGTGGCGCGCATCGCGGCGCTTGCCGCCGAACGCGGCGTGGACGCCGTGCTGGTGGCCGGCGACGTGTTCGACACGCAAGGCGTGTCCGACCGGACGATCCGCCGGCTGTTCGCCGCCATGGCAGCCTATGCCGGCCCTTGGGTGATGATCGCCGGCAACCACGACGCGGCATTGGCCGACAGCGTCTGGAGCCGCGCGATGCAGCTGGGCTGCATTCCCGCGAACGTGCAGGTGCCGCTGCGCACCGGCGTCGTGGATTTGCCCGCCATCAATCTTGCGGTGCTGGCTGCGCCGCTTACGCAGCGCCATACCTACGACGATGTGACGCAGGCTTTCGACACGCTTGAAACGGAGGCCGGACGCGTGCGCGTCGGCCTGGCCCACGGCAGCGTCGCGGGCCGCCTGCCCGACACCATCGATGCCACCAATCCCATCGCGCCCGACCGCGCCGCCCGCGCGCGGCTGGACTATCTGGCGCTGGGCGATTGGCATGGGTGCCTGTCCATCGACGCGCGCACCTGGTATGCCGGCACGCCGGAACAGGACCGTTTCCGCGGCAATGAACCCGGCTATGTGCTGGACGTGCGGATCGATGGGCCCGGCGCCGATCCCGTGGTCGAACGCGTGGCCACGGGCAAGTACCGGTGGTCCGCCTGGACGGAGACCGTCAGCCTGCCGACCGACGCGCAGGCGCTGGCCGAACGCCTGGCGGCGCTGCGCGCGGAAGACGTGCTGCGCCTGGATGTGCAAGGCCACGTCAACATGGAAACGTGGGACGCGCTGCAACGCGCGGTGGATCAAGCCGCCGCGCAAGTGCGAGCCTTGCTGCCCGACCTGTCCGGCTTGCGGCTGGAACCCGATCAGGCCGATCTGGCCGAGCTGGGGGCCAGTGGCTACGTCGGCGAAGTGGCGGCGCAATTGCAGGCTTTGCAGGCCGACGCCGCGCAATCCGCGGTGGCCGGCGAGGCCTTGCGGCTGCTGTTGCGGTTCCAGCGCGAAAGCGCTACGCAAGGGGCCGCCAAATGAAGTTGTCCCGGATCGCGCTTGAAGAATTCCGCAAGTTCCGCCAGCCGATGGTGCTGGACGGCCTGCAAGACGGCTTGAACCTTTTCGTCGGCGCCAACGAGGCCGGCAAGAGCACGGTCGCGTCCGCCATCCGCGCGGCGTTCCTGGAACGCTACAGCACCAGCAAGGTCGCCGATCTGGCCCCGCGCGGGGAATCCGGCGCGCGGCCCAGCGTCGAACTGGCGTTCACGCACGCGGGGCATTCCTATGTGCTGAAGAAGCAATTCCTGTCGCGGGCCCGCTGCGAACTGCTGATCGACGACGGCGCGCAACGCCTGGACGGCGAGGAAGCCGAAAACGCGCTGGCCGCCTTGCTGGGGTTCGAGTTGCCGGGGCGCGGCCAAAGCAAGCCCGACCTGGCCGGCATTCCCGGCCTGCTGTGGATCCAGCAGGGCGACGGCCACAATCTGCAAGAGGCCGCCGGCCATGCGGGCGCCCATTTGCGCGATGCGCTGACGCAGCTGTCCGGCGAGCTTGCCGCCAGCGACGGCGACCGGTTGTTCGAGCGCGTGTCGTCCGAACGCGCCGCCTTGCTGGATGCGCGCAACGGGCGCCCCAAGGGCGCCTACAAGGACGCCGAGGACGCGTTGGCGCGCGCCATCGCCGAACGGGACGACTGCGCCGCGGCGATGGCGCAATTGAATACCGACGTGGACCGCCTGGCGGAATTGCGCCGCGACCACGAACGCGCCCAGGCCAGCCAGCCGTGGAAGGATTTCGAGGCCCGCGCCATCGAGGCCCGTGCCCGGTTGGCCGCTTTGGCGAAGGAGCGCGAAGCGTTCGATGGCCTGCGCCGCGAGCAGACCCAGGCCGCGCAAACATTGAGCCTGCTGCAGGATCAGGTGCGCCGCGATCAGCAGGACGAATCCGATTACCAGGCATTGGCGCAGGAAGCCCAAGCGGCCCGCGCCCGGGTCGACGCGGCGCAAGCCCCGCAGGCGCGCGCCCGGCAGCAACGCGAAGGCCATGCGGCGGCGGTCGATGCGGCCCGCTTGCGCGTGGCTGCGGTGCAGGCCGTGGCCGACCGCCGCGACCTGGAGCATCAGCTGGCGCAATTGAATGCCGAAGTCGAACGCCTGGACGACGCGCTGAAGGCCGTCACCACGCTGATCGAGCAAGGCTCGACGTTGAAGGCCGAAGCGCTCCGCATCGAAATCGCGGATGGCGACATCGACGCGCTGCGCAAAGGCGAACGCGAACTTGCCAATCTGCAGGTGCGCCAGCAAGCCATCGCCACGCGGCTGTCGTATCAGCTGGAAGCCGGGCAGGCCGCCACGCTGGACGGCCGGATGCTGGCGGGCGCGGACCAAGTCCTGCTGACGTCCGCCGCCGACCTCGATCTGCCTGGGGTGGGGCGTTTCCGCATCGAACCGGGTGGCCAGGATTTGCCGGCGCTGCAACGCGAATTGGCAGGCGTGCAGGCGGCATGGGCCGCCTTGCTGGAACGGCTGGGTGTCACGGCATTGGCTGACGCCGAGCAACGCCACGCGCGCTATACGGCGTTGCAGCGCGAACTGGACGGCATGCGCAAGACGCTGGCCATCCATGCGCCCAAGGGGGTGGACGTGCTGCGCGGGCAACGTGACGACGCGCTGGCCCGGCGCGTGCCCTTGCAGGAGCGGTTGGCCAAGCTGCCGGCGATGGCGGCGCTGGGTACGGTGCCCTCGGACGACGACCTGCCCGTCGCGGCGCAAGCGCTGCGTGAGGCCGAGGCGCTTGCCGCGCAGGCCGATGCGTCGCTGACCGCCGCGCAGCGGGCGCTGGATGCGGACAGCGCCCGTGCGCAATTGCTGGAAGGGCAGGCGGCCGCGCGCGGCGCCGAATTGCAATCGGCCGAACGTGCCGCGCAACGGCAGGCGCGCGCGGGCCGGCTGGCCGAAGTGCGCAGCGGCCATGACGAACTGGATCGCCGGGTGCGCGAGGCGCAGGCGGCGTTGGCCGCGCATCGCCCCGAACTGGTCGAGCAAGACGTCCAGCGCTACGAGAAATCGGCTGCCATCGAGCGCGACGCGCAGCACAAGCGCCATGGTGAAATCCTGCAGCTGCAAGGCAAGCTGGATCAGGCCGGCGCCCAAGGCCTGGGCGAACGCCTGTCCGAAGCGGCCGCCGCATGCGAACGCCTGGAGCGCCGCCGCGATGATTTCGCGCGTCGCGCCGCCGCGCTGGAACTGCTGCTGACCTTGCTGACCGACAAGCGTGCCGCCGCCACCCAACGGTTGCAGGCGCCCTTGGCACGCCGCTTGAACCACTACCTGGCTTTGCTGTTCCCCGAGGCCGCGCTGCGTCTGGACGACGCGCTGCTGCCGACTGCGCTGCGCCGGGGCGAGGGCGAAGACCTGCTTGAAGCGCTGAGCTTCGGCACCCGCGAGCAACTGGGCATCCTGGCCCGGTTCGCGTATGCCGACCTGCTGCGCGAGGCCGGTCGGCCCACGTTGCTGGTGCTGGACGACGCGCTGGTCCATACCGACGATGCGCGGCGCGACTTCATGAAGCGGGCGTTGTTCGATGCGGCCACGCGCCACCAGATCCTGATGTTCACCTGCCACGGCGACGCATGGCGGGACATGGGGGTTGAGCAACGGCGGATCGGCGGCGCCTGATTCGCGGGATCTGCTTGACGGCGCAAGGGCGCAACGGATACGCTACGCAGATGCCTCATCCCATGCCCTTCGCCGATTCCTCCGCCGCTGCGTCCGCAGCCGGCTATCGCGCGCACGGGCATTCCGGGCATGCCGGCTTTATCTCTCCTGTTGTTTCCCCTGTCATCTCGGTGGTCGTTTCCACGGTGGTTTCCCCGCCAGCCTCGCCGCCTTGCGGCGTGGTCTCGGGCGCCTACCCGCCCTCGGCGGTCGTGTTCGGCTGACCGCCAAACCGACGCTCTCGTCCCTTACCCAAATCAGTGTGCCTGACCGCTTGACGCGTATCGCGTCCGCGAAGCGCCGCTGATCTGTGCGCGTGCGCCGCTGACGGCACACGCGCGCAGGACGCGAGCCTGTTCATACCCTGACAGGTGACACTCATGTCTTTCGATCGATCCTCGTGGACCGCCTACGGCTCCACCGCCTTGTTCGTGCTGCTGTGGAGCGGCGGCGCGATCTTCGCCAAATGGGGGCTGTCGCACGCCTCGGCGTTCGGCTTCCTGCTGTGGCGCTTCATCCTTGCCCTGGCCGTGCTGCTTGCGATCTGCCTGTGGCGCGATCGCTGGCTGCCCGAGCGCGGCACGCGGGCAACCGTGGCGCTGACGGGGCTGCTGCTGATCGGCAGCTATTCCATCTGCTATCTGCTGGCGCTGGACCATGGCATTACGCCCGGGGTGCTGGCCACCTTGCTGGGCGCGCAGCCCATCCTGACGCTGGCGATCATGGAGCGGCGCTATTCGTCCGCGCGCCTCGCGGGGCTGTTCCTGGCGCTGTGCGGCCTGGTCATGGTCGTGTACCAAAGCATCGGCATGGCGCGCTTTTCCATGGCGGGCATGGCGTTCGCCTTTGCCGCGCTGGCGAGCATGACCGCGGGCGCCATCCTGCAAAAACGCGTCAAGCAGGCGCCCATGGACGTGATGCCGTTGCAGTACGTGGTGAGCCTGGCGCTATGCCTGCTGTTCGTGCCGTTCCAACCGGTGCGGGCTGACTGGACCGTCGGTTTCGTCGTGCCGCTGATCTGGATGGGGCTGGTGATCTCGGTCGGCGCGACGCTGCTGTTCTACCGCATGATCCAGGCCGGCAACCTCGTTAATGTGACCAGCCTGTTCTATCTGGTGCCGGCCGGTACGGCGGCGCTGGATTACCTGTTCCTGGGCAACCGCTTGTCGGCGTTGAGCCTGGCGGGCATGGGGGCGATCCTGCTCGGGCTGATGCTGGTGTTGCGACCGCGTCCTGGCCGACCCAATAGCCACTGACGAGCTGGGCGGGGCGCGCCTGGGCCGACACCCGGGCGCAGACGGACCAGGCGTCCAGCCGGACGCTCAGTCCGGCGTAGACGCCATGGCCGTCGCCGGCCTGGATCGCGCCATCGGCTTGCACGCCTTCACCGGCGCGGATCGAGCCGTCGGCGCGGATGTCGCCGCCGGCGATCATGCCCCAGCCGGCGGCCAGATGGTCGCCGCACTGGATGGAGCCGCCGGCCTGGATGCCGCAGGCCGCATTGATTTCCTTGTCTGCGCGCACGTCGCCGCCGGCCTTGATGCCTTGGCCGCACTTGATGGCGCCTTGCGTCTGCACGTCCTGGCCGGCATGCAGGTGGCCCGTGACGGCCAGGTCCTGGCCCGCGCAGATGTCCCACTTGGCACGCACGTTGCCGGCGCAGTCCAGGCCGGTGGCGGTTTCGACGCCCCAGTCGGCCGAGATGTCTCCTCCTGCGCGCAGGTTGCCGCCGCTGACGATGGTGGCGGCCGCGGTGATGTTTTCCCCCGCCATGATCGTTTCGCCTGCCCGGATGCCGCCGCCCGTGACGATGCTGCGGCCGGCGCGCACGACGCTGTCCACGTTGATGCCCATGCGGACCTCCAGCGTGCCCGCGAAGACGATGGCGTTGGCGTCCACGGCATCCAGCTTCAGCACGGCGTCTGTGGGGCCGAACTGGTCCAGCAGCCAGCAGGCGTCGCTGACGCGGCCATCGGCGACCAGCGCGTCAAGCACGGCCTGGTAGTCCCCCTGGCCGTTGTGGTCGCGGATGAACCATTTGTAGCCCCCCGCGCAGGGGTTCTTGGCTTTGACGAATTTCTTGGTAAGTTGCATGGCGCTTAAGGCGAGATCGTTGCGTGGCGCAGCCGCCGGCGCGCGGGGCGGACGGCGAAGAGGACGGCGAAGATTCAGGCGCGGGCGCCCGGCCACGCGGCTGGGCGTCCGCCGGCAAGGGGCAGGCGGCGACGCGCACGCATGTGCAAGGGCCACCGGCGGCATGCCGGAACAGGAAGGGGGAAAGCGGAGAAGCCGGGCGATTAGCCGGGCTTTGAGCGCGCGTAAGCGGAACGCGCGGCGACTTCCTGCGAGCTCAACAGAGTCGAGCGCAGGGCGCAAAGGACGCAGGCAGCGGGGGGGATGGGAGAAAAATCGGATCGCACGGGGGCAGATGCTAACACCCGCGCGATCGTAGTCAAGTCGGAAAGGCCGCCCCGCCTGGGGGCGAGGCCTTCCCCGGTGCCCGGATCAGTTCGTGGACACGATGTTGCGTTCCTTGGCGATGCGCTGGCGCAGTTCCAGTTCACGCTTGATCTGCGCGGCGTACTCGGCGGGCGTATTGCCGTCCACCAGCGAACCGCCATCGGCCAGGCGCTGGACGATCTTGGGATCCTTCAGCGCCTTGACGGCGGCGTCATGGATGCGGTCGACCACGGCTTGCGGCGTGCCGGCGGGGGCCACCAGCCCGTACCAGGCCATGTTGTCCATTTCGGGCAGGCCGCCTTCCTTGAAGGTCGGCACGTCCGGCAGGGCGGGCAGGCGCTTGGGGGCCGCCACGGCCAGGGCGCGCAGCTTGCCGGCCTGGATGTGGGGCATGGACGAGGGCAGGTTGTCGAACTGGGCGTTGACCTGGCCGGCGATCACGTCGTTCAAAGCCGGGCCCGAGCCACGGTAGGGAACGTGGACCATGTCGGTCTGGGTCAGCGACTTGAACAGCTCGCCGTCCAGGTGGCCGATGCCGCCGGCGCCCGACGACGCATAGCTGTACTTGCCCGGGTTGGCTTTCAGCAACGTGATGAATTCCGCCAGGTTCTTGGCGGGCACGGCCGGGTTGACCGTCAGCACGTTCGGCACGTTCACCAGGTTGGTGATCGGCGTGAAGTCCTTGATCGGGTTGTAGGGGTTCTTCGGATTGGTGGCCGGATTCGTGGCCATGGTGCTGACGGTGGCCACGCCCAGCGTGTAGCCGTCGGGGGCGGAACGCACGAGCGCGTCGGCGCCGATCGAGCCGCCGCCGCCGCCGCGGTTTTCCACGACCACGGCCTGGCCCAGCTCACGGCCCAGGCCTTCAGCCACGATGCGGGCGACGATGTCGGTCGTGCCGCCGGCGGCGAAGGGGACAATCAGGCGGATGGGTTTATTGGGGTACGGATCGGCGGCTTGGGCGCCCGAACTAAAGCAGACGCCTGCGATGGCGGCGGCCAGGATGGCCTTGGCATGAGACAGCACGGTCAAGAGTCTTCTCCATATTTTGTTGTTCCGAGCCGGCCGGCTTCTTGGGCCGGCGTCGGTGAAGCGCGCGTTGCCGGGATGCTGGCTTTGCCAACGCTTCGTGGGCGCAATTCCACACAGGAATTCCCCTACGGTCAACTCAGGATTCTCCCTGCCCCAAGGCGAAAAATATTTTTCAGTGACGGATCAATGTCTGAAAATGGCGTCAGATAGCCGAAAAAGCCAAGCCTGACAATGAGATGAACAATTTGCGATTCCCTGTCATTGCGCAATCATTGCGCAGTCATCATGCTGTCATTAGACGGTTTCACGCATAAATCTCTGCATAACTTACAAGAATCTGATATTTTTCGGATGAGATTCTTGCCCGGTCTTGCAAGAAAGCTATTGCGTTTGTTTCTGTCTGCGCCGTTCAATGGGGCGTTGGTTGATGTCCCCGCGGGGCAACGTGTAGTGCAGCGACGCACCGGGCCAGGGTTCCGTCCGTTTTTCAATCCCCGGTCTGTTTCGTCTCTCGCTGCCATGTGCCGGCGGGAGGGGGCCCGGACATTCTCGGAACGCCATGTCGCTGATCCTGATCCTCGCTCTGCCGTTTGCCGGCAGCCTGTGCGCCGCGCTGCTGCCTTCCAACGCCCGTAATGCCGAGGCGTGGTTGGCCGGCCTGATCGCCCTGGCCTGTGTGGTTCTGATTGCCAGCCTGTACCCGGAAGTCGCCAACGGCGGCGTGGTCCGGTTCGACATGCCGTGGGCGCCCGCCCTGGGCCTGCAATTCACCCTGCGCATGGACGGCTACGCCTGGCTGTTCGCCCTGATCGTCTCGGGCATGGGCGCGCTGGTGGTCCTGTATGCGCGCTATTACATGTCGCCGGAAGACCCGGTGCCGCGCTTCTTCTCGTTTTTCCAGGCCTTCATGGCCGCCATGCTGGGCGTGGTGCTGTCGGGCAACCTGATTCAGCTGGTGATGTTCTGGGAAATGACCAGCTTGGCGTCGTTCATGCTGATCGCCTATTGGCATCACCGCCTGGACGCCCGCCGTGGCGCGCGCATGGCGTTGACGGTGACCGGCGGCGGCGGGCTCTGCCTGCTGGCCGGCGTGCTGATCCTGGGCCATATCGTCGGCAGCTACGACATGGACCGCGTGCTGGCCGCCGGCGACCTCGTGCGCGCCGACCCCTGGTATCCGGCCGTGCTGGTGCTGGTGGCGCTGGGCGCGCTGACCAAAAGCGCGCAATTTCCGTTCCATTTCTGGCTGCCCAACGCCATGGCGGCGCCCACGCCGGTGTCCGCCTACCTGCACTCGGCCACCATGGTGAAGGCCGGGGTGTTCCTGCTGGCGCGCTTCTGGCCGGTGCTGTCGGGCACCGACGAGTGGTTCTGGATCATCGGCGGGGCGGGGCTGATCACCCTGGTGCTGGGGGCCTATGCCGCCATCTTCCAGCAGGACATGAAGGGCGTGCTGGCATATTCCACGATCAGCCATCTGGGCCTGATCACGCTGCTGCTGGGGCTGAACAGCGAACTGGCGCTGGTGGCCGCCATCTTCCACATGATCAACCACGCCACCTTCAAGGCGTCTCTCTTCATGGCGGCGGGGGTTGTCGACCACGAAACCGGCACCCGCGACCTGAGCCGGTTGTCCGGCCTGTACAAGGCCATGCCCATCACCGCCACCCTGGCGATGGTGGCGGCGGCGTCGATGGCCGGGGTGCCGCTGCTGAACGGCTTCCTGTCCAAAGAAATGTTCTTCGCCGAGACCACCTTCGTCAGCGGCGACCGCTTGACGCAGATCGGCCTGCCGCTGATGGCCACCATCGCGGGCGCATTCAGCGTGGCCTACTCGCTGCGCTTCATCCTGCAAGTGTTCTTCGGCCCGCCAGCCACCGACCTGCCGCGCGCCCCGCACGAACCGCCGCGCTGGATGCTGTTCCCCAGTGCGCTGCTGGTGTTCATGTGCCTGCTGGTGGGCGTCCTGCCCGGCCTGACGGTCGGTCCGTTCCTGGCGACTGCGGCGCAAAGCATCCTGGGCAACAACATGCCCGAGTACAGCCTGGCCGTCTGGCATGGCCTGAACCTGCCGCTGGTGATGAGCCTGGTCGCCACCGCCGCCGGGGTGCTGTTGTACCTGGCGCTGCGCGCGCACCAGCGCGCCAACCCGGGCCGGGTGCCGTTCATCTACCGCCTGGACGGCCGCCGCACCTTCGAGGCGCTGCTGGACGGCTCCAGCGTGGCCGCCGCCTGGCTGCTGCGCTGGGTGGGGTCGTCGCGCCTGCAGGTGCAGATGCTGCTGATCGTGCTGGGCACCTTGTTCGTGGCCTGGCTGCCGCTGCGCGCAGGCGGGTGGCTGGAAGGCACGGGCCGCATGACGCCGGTCGACCCCGCTTTCGCGCTGTTGTGGCTGGTGGGCGGGGCCTGCGCGGTGGGCGCGGCCTACCAGGCCAAGTACCACCGCCTGGCGTCGCTGGCATTGGCGGGCGGCGCGGGCCTGATCACGTGTCTGACCTTCGTGTGGTTTTCGGCGCCCGACTTGGCGCTGACGCAGCTGTCGGTTGAAGTGGTCACCGTGGTGCTGCTGCTGCTGGGCTTGCGCTGGCTACCCCGGCGGATCGTGCGGGACGAAGAAGAAACCCTCAAGGCCACGCTGCGCGCACGTGGCCGCCGTTTCCGAGATTTGTTGATGGCCACGGCCGCCGGCACCGGCATGGCGGCGCTGGCCTATGCGGTGATGGTGCGTCCGCAAGGCGATACGATTTCTTCCTATTTCGTGGATCGCGCGCTGCCCGACGGCGGCGGCACCAACGTGGTGAACGTGATCCTGGTGGACTTCCGCGGCTTCGATACCTTTGGCGAGATCACGGTGCTGGGCATCGTGGCCTTGACGGTCTACGCGCTGCTGCGCCGCTTCCGTCCGGCCGCCGAAAGCGCCGACCTGCCGCGCCAGCAGAAGGACCAGGACGGCGGCGTGCCGCCCGCGCCCGACATCAAGTCGCTGGTGCCGGAAGGATCGATGATGGTGCCGACGGTGCTGGTGCGCCTCTTGCTGCCCACCGCCGCGCTGATCTCGGTGTATTTCCTGCTGCGCGGCCACAACCAGCCTGGCGGCGGTTTCGTCGGCGGGCTGATATTCGCCACGGCCGTCATCCTGCAATACATGGTGGGCGGCGTGTACTGGGTGGAGTCGCGCAGCCGCCTCAACCCGCAGAACTGGATCGGGATCGGCCTGCTGGCCGCCGGCATCGCGGCGGTCACCGCGTGGCTGGCGTACAAGCCGTTCCTGGCCGCGCTGGCCTGGGATGTGGCATTGCCGCTGATCGGCCACGTGCACCTGTCCAGCGTGCTGCTGTTCGACCTGGGCGTGTACATGCTGGTCGTGGGCTCCACCGTGCTGGTGCTGGTGGCGCTGGCCCACCAATCGCTGCGCGCGCAACGCAAGGCCGCCGCCGAGATCCAGGCGGCCGCCGCACAAACAGGGGAAGCCTGATGGAATTGATCTATGCCGTCGCGATCGGCGTGTTGGCGGGTTCGGGCGTGTGGCTGCTGCTGCGGCCGCGAACGTTCCAATTCATCATGGGCCTGTCGCTGGTTTCCTACGCGGTGAACCTCTTCATCTTCGGCATGGGCCGGCTTACCTCCGGCCGTCCACCGGTGGTGGACCCCGCCACGGCGCATGACCCTTCCTGGTACGCCGACCCGCTGCCGCAAGCACTGGTGCTGACGGCCATCGTCATCGGCTTCGCCACCACGGCGCTGTTCCTGGTCGTGCTGCTGGCTTCGCGCGGCCTCACGGGCACCGACCACGTTGATGGACGGGAGTCCCAATCTTGAGTTTCTGGCTTCAACACCTTCCTGTATTGCCTATCATCACGCCGCTGCTTGCGGGCGCGGCGATGCTGTTGCTGGCCGACACCAGCCGCTACACGCGGGGCACGATTTCGGTGGTCGCCACCCTGGCCCAGCTGGCTGCCGCGATCGCGCTGCTGGTGGTGGCCGGCGGCGGCGTGCCCGGCGTCTGGTCCGATGGCGTAGGCGTCTATCTGGTGGGCGACTGGCCCGCGCCGTTCGGCATCGTGCTGGTCGTGGACCGGCTGGCCGCCGTCATGCTGACGCTGACCGCCGTGCTGGGTCTGGCCACGCTGACCTATGCGCTGGCCCGCTGGGACCGCGCGGGCGTCCACTTCCATTCGCTGTTCCAGTTCCTGCTGATGGGCCTGAATGGCGCTTTCTTGACGGGCGACCTGTTCAACCTGTTCGTGTTCTTCGAGGTGCTGCTGGCGGCGTCATATGGCCTGCTGCTGCACGGCTCGGGCGTGGCGCGCGTCAGCGCGGGCCTGCAATACATCGCCGTGAACCTGGTGGCGTCGTTCCTGCTGCTGATCAGCATCGCGCTGATCTATGGCGTGACCGGCACGTTGAACATGGCGGATCTGGCCATGCGCGCCGGCAACCTGACGGGCGCCGAGCGCATGCTGTTCGAAGCCGGCGCCGCGATCCTGGGCGTGGCGTTCCTGGTGAAGGCGGGCGCCTGGCCGCTGAACTTCTGGCTGGTGAAGGGCTATGGGTCGGCCGGCGCGCCGATCGCGGCCATGTTCTCCATCATGACGAAGGTCGGCATCTATGCGCTGCTGCGCATCGGGTCGCTGCTGCTGCCGTCCGGCGCGCCGGCGGCCTTCAGCCTGGACTGGATGTTCGCGGCGGGCCTGGCCACGCTGCTGTTCGGCGCGTTGGGCCTGCTGGCGACGCAGCAGCTGGAGAAGATGGTGGGCTATTGCGTCATCGTGTCGGCAGGTACGCTGCTGACCGCGCTGGGCATGCCCGGCGTGACCCTGACGGGCCCCGCGCTGTTCTACCTGATCAGCTCCGTGCTGACGACGGGCGCGTTCTTCATGCTGGCCGAATTGATCGAGCGCACGCGCAGTTTCGGCGCCAACGTGCTGGCCGTGACGCTGGACGCCTTCGACCTGGACGACCCGGCGTCGGTGAACCGGTCCGACGACGTGGTCGGCGTGGCGATTCCGGCGGCGATGGCCTTCCTGGGCCTGGCCTTCATCTGCTGCGCGCTGCTGGTGACAGGCCTGCCGCCCCTATCGGGCTTCGTGGCCAAGTTTTCGCTGTTGTCGGCGGCCGTGTCCGCCGCCACCGAATCCGCGCCGCCGCTGGACGCGTGGATCCTCGTGGCTGCGGTGCTGATATCGGGCCTGGCCGGCCTGGTGGGCCTGGGCCGCACCGGCATCCGCGTGTTCTGGGCCAGCGACGACCGCAGTACGCCGCGCCTGCGCGTGATCGAAGCGGGGCCGGTGGCCGTGCTGCTGTTGCTGTGCGTCGGCCTGGCCGCGGGCGCCGGCCCGGTGTCGGCTTACCTGGACGACGCCGCGCGTTCGCTGGACCAACCCAAGTCGTACATCGACGCCGTCATGTCCGCGCAGACGGTGCGCGGCGTCAAGGGAGGAAGCTGATGCGCCGCCTTTACTTCCTTTTCCTGCCCGTTTTCCTGTTCGTCCTGTGGCTGGTGCTGAACGAAAGCCTGTCCGCCGGCCAGATCGCGCTGGGGGCGGCGCTGGCGCTGTGGTTCACGTGGGCCGCCTCGCGGCTGCGTCCGCTGCATGCGCGACCGCGCCGGCTGTGGAAGGCGGTGCCGCTGTTCCTGCACGTCACGGCGGACATCATCAAGTCCAATATCGCCGTGGGCAAGCTGATCCTGAACCCGCGGCCGAACGAGTTCTCGCCCGGCTTCATCATGATCCCGCTGACCATGCGCGATCCGCACGGCCTGGCGATGCTGGCCTGCATCGTCACCTATACCCCGGGCACGGTCTGGGTCGACCTGACGCCGGACTACCGCCTGAAGCTGCACGTGCTGGACCTCCAGAATGAAGACGACTGGATCAAGCTCGTGCAGGAGCGCTACGAGCGCCCGTTGATGGAGATGTTCGAATGACCATGAATACCGCACTGTATTGGGCGGCCTCGTTTGCCCTGGTGTGCTTCGCGCTGGGCATGGTGTTTGCCGCCATCCGGCTCTTGCGCGGCCCCACTGCGCAGGACCGCGTCCTGGCGTTGGACACGCTGTACATCAACGGCATGCTCGTCATGCTGGTGTTCGGCATCCGTTCCGGGGCCTCGCTTTATTTCGACATCGCGCTGCTGATCGCGCTGTTCGGCTTCGTGGGGTCCACCGCGATGGCCCGCTTCCTGTTGCGCGGCGAGGTGATCGAGCCATGATCGAAACCGCCATCCCTCTGTGGGCCGGCATCCCGGCCTGCATCCTGCTGGTGCTGGCCGGCCTGCTGGCGCTGACCGGCTCGGCCGGCCTGCTGCGGTTCCGCACGTTCTATGCGCGCATCCATGCGCCGACGCTGGGCAACACCCTGGGATGCGGCTGCGTGCTGGCGGCATCCATCCTGGTGTTCTCGGCCTTGTCGGCGCGGCCGGTGTTCCATGAAGTGATCATCACGCTGCTGCTGGTCGTGTCGTCGCCCGTCACGGCCATGTTGCTGATGCGCGCGGCCACCTACCGCAACCGGCTGACCCAGGCCGATGCGGACCTGGATGCCCGCTAACGGCGGTAACAAGCGACACCGCATGTGAATGCGCCACGCCATGCTGCACCGCGGCAAGCATTAAGGACAAGGCCAAGCGACCCTGTTTTTTGTCGCCGGGCCGCCCCAAGACAAAAAGCGCCCCCTCGGGGGGCAGCAAGCACACGATAGTGTGCGAAGCGTGGGGGCATTTTTTGTCGCCGGGCCGCCCCAAGACAAAAAGCGCCCCCTCGGGGGGCAGCAAGCACACGATAGTGTGCGAAGCGTGGGGGCCCTTGATACGTAACCTTACGAATTCAAGTTGCTGGACATGTCCCCGGCGCCGCATCGTGGGATAGTGGTCGCAAGCAAGCGCCAGGACGGGCAGGTGGTCTTGGCCGCTTACGGTTCAATTCTTTTCAAGGAGCTGGCCATGAACGTACGACCCATGCATACCAAACGCCTAGCAGCGACCCTTTGCGCCGCGGGCTTGATGTTGGCCGCGGGTGCGGTCCACGCGGCAGATGCGATCGGCCGCGCCGCCATCCAGTCCCAGTACGACCAAGACGTGGCGAAGTGCAAAAGCGGCAATACCAACCAGGACCGCACGACGTGCATGCGCGAAGCCGGCGCGGCGCGCGATGAAGCCAATCGCCAGAACCTGAAGGAAGGCTCCACCGACCAGCATCAGCAGAACATGGTCGACCGTTGCAACCGTCTGCCTGCGGGCTCGCGCCAGGACTGCCTGACCCAGATGACGTCGCCCACCAACGTGCGTGGCAGCGTCCAGGGCGGCGGGGTGCTGCGTGAAACGGTGATCCAGGTGCCGGCCGGCACCGTCCCGCCGGCCACCACGGCGCCGGCGCCGGGCATGGCCCCCGCGCCGAGCATGGCCCCCGCGCCGGCCACCGGCACCATGAACGCGCCGATGCGCCAATAATGGCCGGGTAGGGCCGGGCAGGACGCACAGCCGCCGCCACAATCAGGCAAAATGGCGGCTGTTGCGCTTTTCCCGCCCTTATCCCGTCCTTTATTCACGCATCTCATGTCCGACGTCATCGCCCTGATTTTCGATTTCGACGACACGCTGGCTTCGGACAGCACGTCCGGTTTCCTGGAAAGCATCGGCGTGGACACGGCCTCGTTCTGGAAGGACGAGGTGGATCCGCTGCTCTCCACGCAGGACTGGGATCCGGTGCCGGCCTACCTGTACAAGATGATCCAGCTGTCCCAGGCAGGCACGCATGGGCTCATTACGCAGCAGCGTTTGCAGGAATGGGGTTCGCGCCTGGAACTGCATGCCGGCGTGCCGACTCTGTTCCAGCGCCTGCGGGCGGCGGTGCGGGCCGAGCAGCCGCAGGTGCAACTGGAGTTCTACCTGATCTCAAGCGGCATCGGCGACGTGGTGCGGTCCACCCCCATCGCGCAGGAATTCACCGAAATCTGGGCCTCCGAATTCGTCTATGGCGAAGACGGCGGCATCACGTTCCCGCGCCGCATCGTCAGCTTCACCGACAAGACACGCTATCTGTTCCACATCCAGAAAGGCATCATCGGGCGCGACTTCCGCAACAAGCCCTTCGAGGTCAACCGCAAGGTGCCCGAAGACCGGCTGCGCGTGCCGTTCGACCAGATGGTGTTCGTCGGCGACGGCTACACCGACATCCCGTGCTTTTCATTGATCCGCAAGGCCGGCGGCTTCGCCTTTGGCGTCTGGGACCCGAAGCACCGCGACAAGCGCAGCCGCGCCTGGGGCTTCATCGAAGAAGGGCGGGTGTCCAACTTGAACCAGGCCCGCTACGACGAGCAGGCCGAGCTGTACCAATGGCTGGAAGAGGCCGTGACCAGCCTTGCCGGGCGCATCGCCCTGAAGTCCCGGGTGTATCGTGGTTGAGGCCGATCCGCTTGCGGTCGTGCCGCCCTGGACCGAAGAAGACGCCCGCTACATCCGCCTGGCGCTGGAACAGGCCCAGGCCGCTTATGACATCGGCGAAGTGCCCGTGGGCGCGCTGGTCGTGTCCGCCAAGGGCGAGATCCTGGGACGCGGCTACAACCGCACCATCATCGACCACGATCCCACGGCCCACGCAGAAATCGTCGCCCTGCGCGGCGCCGCGCGCCAGGTCGAGAACTACCGCCTGCCCGGCATCACCGTGTATGTGACGCTGGAGCCTTGCGTCATGTGCATCGGCGCCATGCTGCACGCGCGGCTGGCGCGCGTCGTGTTCGGCGCCTACGACCCCAAGACCGGCGCCTGCGGCAGCGTGCTGGACGTCGGATTGGTCCCGAAACTCAATCATCACACTTCAGTCACCGGCGGCGTGCTGGCGGAACCTTGCGGCGATTTGCTGCGCCGGTTCTTCCGTGAACGCCGCGCCAAGGAATCCCTAGCATGAACACCCCCAAAGCCGCCAAGGCGGGCACGAAAGCCGCTGCAAGAACGGCGGCAAAGACCGCAACTAAAACAGCAACCCAGACCGCAGCGAAGGCGGCAGCCGCCCACGATCACGGGCATGGCCACGGCCCCGCCTGCGACGACGATTGCGGCCACGACCACAGCCACAGCCACACGCTGCCGGATGCCCGCGGCATCTACCTGATCTCGCCGTCCTCGGCCGTGCGGGACCCGGCCACGGTCGAACTCGCGTGCGAACGCCTGCAGCAGCAGGGCTTCAAGACCGCCATCGACCGCACCGCCTTCGCCGAGCACCAACGCTTCGCCGGCACCGACGCGCAGCGTCTGGCCAGCCTGACGCGCGCGGCCAAGCAAAAGCTGCCCATCGTGATGGTGACGCGCGGCGGCTACGGCATTGGCCGGCTGCTGCATCAGATCGACTGGAAGGCGATGGCCGACAGCGGCAAGCGTTTCGTCGGCATGAGCGACTTCACCGCGTTCAACCTGGGCCTGCTGGCGCAGACCGGCGCCGTCAGCTACACCGGTGCCACCGCCGTGGCGGACTTCGGCGGCAAGAAGGTCGATGACCTGACCGACGCGCTGTTCGGCGAAGTCATGCGCGGCGAACTCGAAATCCTGAGCTTCGAAACGCAGGACGCCGACGCGGTCGATGCCCGCGGCATCCTGTGGGGCGGCAACCTGGCCATGCTGACGTCGCTGCTGGGCACGCCGTACTTTCCGAAGATCCGCGGCGGCATCCTGTTCCTGGAAGACGTGGCCGAGCATCCTTACCGCATCGAACGCATGCTGACCCAGCTGTGGCAGGCCGGTGTGCTGGCCAAGCAGAAGGCGATCGTGCTGGGCCGCTTCTCGGATTACAAGCTGGCGCCGCACGATAAGGGCTACGACCTGCATGAAGTGGTGGCCTGGCTGCGCAAGACTGTCAAGGTGCCGGTGGTGACGGGCCTGCCGTATGGCCACGTCGCGACCAAGGCGACCCTGCCGATCGGACAGAAGGTGGGCCTGGCCACTGAGAAGGGCATGGCCCACCTGGTGCTGGACGAGCACACGCACTGAGGCGCGCAGCGTTGCGCGGCCTCAGCGGCTGCGGGACGCCGCAAGCGGCCGGCGCGGCTTGCCCGCGGGCGTGCCCGCCACGACCTCTCGCGCAAGATCCGGCAAGGCCTTGAACAGCAGTCGGGTGGCAGCGGTGGCGGGGCGCTGGCGGCTGAGATCCATCAGCACCGTCTGGCGGACAGCGGGCTCTGCCAGGCGGATCGCAACCAGGGTGCCGTCCGCCAGTTCCGTTGATACCGCGTGGCTGGGCAGGATGCTGTGCAGGCCGCCACGCAGGATCGCGTCCTTGATGACGACGCCGGAGTCGGCTTCCAGCACCACATTCAGTTCGATGCCGGCGCGCAAGGTCAGGCTGTCCAGCACCGCGCGCAAGGAGTTCGGACGTACGGGCAGGGCCAGCGGCACCGCGGCCAGATCGGCCAGGCGAAGTTGGCGGCTTGCGGCCACCGCCGAGCCGGCGCTGGTCACCAATTTCATTTCGGTTTCGAACAGGACCTCTTGCGGGCGGGTGGACGCGGCGCGGTACCGGTTGTAGATGCCGATGTCGATCTTGCCGTTGGCCAGCCAGGCTTCGATCTCCCCGCTGTAACCCTCGAATACCCGCAGCCGGATGCCCGGATAGCGTGCCTGCGTGTAGGTCAGCAGCATGCCGATGAGCGGCTGCGACAGCGATGGAATCACCCCCAGGTTGACGATGCCCGCAGGCTTGCGCTGGGCGGCCTGCGCTTCCTCCAGCAACTGGTCGGCCTCCAGCAGCAAAGCCTGGGCGCGCGGGATCAGGCTTTCGCCCAGTTCGGTCAAGAGCACCCCGCGTCCCGTGCGAAAGAACAGCCTGCCGCCGAACTCCTGTTCCAGCTCGGACAGTTGGCGGCTCAACGCGGACTGCGCGATGCCCAGGGCTGCGGCCGCCCGGGTCAGGCTGCCGGCTTCTGCGATGCGGGTGAATACCCTCAGGTTATTCAGGTCCATGGCTGCGTCCCATCTCGATTGGAGATAACTGCTTTATCAAAAATGCCCATTCCGGATGGGCAGATTTCAGCACAGAATTCCCCCAACTTGATGCGTACGCATGGCGGTGCCCGCCGGACAGGTCCGGCTGGAAACAGGGGAATCAGCAGATGAGTTTCGAGGAAAATGCGGGGCCGCTGAAAGGCGTGCGTATCCTTGACCTGTCCACCGTGGTGGCCGGCCCCTGGGCCGCGACGCTGCTGGCGGACCTGGGTGCCGACGTGCTGAAGGTGGAGATTCCGGGGCCGGGCGACCCCTTGCGCGCACTGGCGCCGCACAAGGATGGCGTGCCGCTGTGGTGGAAAGTCGCGAACCGCAACAAGAAGGGTATTTCGGTGGATCTGCGCACCGCCGAAGGCCGCGACATCGTGGCGCGCCTGCTGCCGGATTTCGATGTGCTGGTAGAGAATTTCCGTCCCGGAACGCTGGACGGCTGGGGCATGCCGGGAGAGTGGCTGCGCCAGCAGAACCCGGCGTTGACCATCCTGCGCGTGACCGGATTCGGCCAGACCGGCCCGTACCGCAACAAGCCGGGGTTCGCCCGCGTGTTCGAAGCCATGAGCGGACTGACCAATATCTGCGGCGAACCGGATGGCCGGCCCCTGCACATGGGCTTTCCCATTGCGGATGCGGTGGCTGGCCTGTTTGGGGCGCTGGGCATCGTCGCCGCCTTGTACCGCGAAAAAGCCGCGCCGCTGGGGCAGGGCCAGGAGATCGATTGTTCGCTGATGGAGTCGATGTTCCGGGTCATGGACTTCCTGCCCATCGAATACGACCAGTTGGGCATCGTCCGCGGCCGGCTGGGCAACAGCAGCCAGTACGCCGCGCCAGGCAACGTCTATCGGACCCGCGACGGTCATTGGGCCTCGATCGCGGCATCGACGCAGCGCATCTTCGAACGCTTGTGCGTGGCGCTGGAATTGGACGGCGTGGCGCAGGATCCGCGCTACCTGACAAATCCAGACCGGGTGCGCAACCGCGAGGCGCTGGACGCCCTGGTGGCTGCGGCGATCGCGCGCCATACGCTGGCCGAACTGGGGGCCTTGCTTGACGCGCACTCGGTCGGCTTCAGCCCGATCTATGACATTGCCGACATTTTCCGCGATCCGCATATCGCAGCCCGCCAGGGCATTGTCTCGGTGCAGGATGAAGAGTTGGGGCCGGTACGGATGCAAAGCGTGGTGCCCAGGTTCTCGGCGACGCCGGGCGCGGTGCATCACGCCGGCCCCAGCCTGGGGCAGCACAACGCGGAGGTGTTGGGCGCGCTGGGCATCAGCGGCGAGCAGCAGGCAGCCCTGCGGGAGCAGGGCGTGATCTAGGCAGGATTCGAATAGCCACGGAGCCGCCTCGAGACAGGCTCCGGGCGCCACCAGGAGGAGACGACGATGCGCGCAAGAACAGCAGGGTGGATGTTGGCGGCGGGCCTGATCGCGGCGGCGCCGGCGCAGGCCGGGCCCGAGTGGCCCGCCAAGCCGGTCAAGCTGCTGGTGGGCTTCCCGCCCGGCCAGGCGACGGACGCCGTGGCGCGGCTGCTGGCCGAGAGGCTATCGGCCAGATTGAACCAGCCCGTGATCGTGGAGAATCGGCCCGGGCAGGGCGGCAGCATCGCGCTGGCGGCGTTGGCCAAGGCGGCGCCCGACGGCTACACCATGATGTTGTCGGCGACCGCGTCGCTGGTCAGCAATCCGCACCTTTACAGATCGACCGGCTACGACACTTTGCGGGACTTCGAACCCGTCGGCCTGGTGGCGGACCTGCCCATGGTGCTGGTGGCCAATGCCGCCCAGCCCTTCAGCGACGTGGCGAGCTTGCGGGAGTACGCGCAGCGCCATCCCGGCGCGTTGAATTTCTCCTCGTCGGGCAACGGTACCCTGTCGCACCTGGGCATGGTGATGCTGGAGCGCGAGGCCAAGCTGCAGCTGACGCATATCCCGTATCAGGGCAGCGCCAAAGCCATGACCGACATGATCGCCGGCAACGTCGCGATCGGACTGGACACGGTGGCGGTGACCTTGCCGCATATCCAGTCCGGTCGCCTGAAGGCCCTGGCGGTGGGCGCGAGCCAGCGCCTGCCCATGCTGCCGGATACGCCGACTTTCGCCGAAGCGGGCTACCCCGGCTTCCAGGCCAATCCCTGGCTGGGGATGCTGTTTCCGAAAGGGACGCCCCAGCCGGTCGTGCGGCGCATGAACCAGGAAATCCGCGATGCGGTCGCCACGCCGGCGCTGGCCCAGTCGCTGAAGGCCATCGGCGCGTTCGCGCGCGTCGATACGCCGGAGGAATTCTCGCAGCTCTTGCGCCAGGAATACCGCAGCTGGGGCGAACTCGTGCAGCTCTCGGGCAGCCGAGTGGACTGACTCCCAACCAACTACAAAGGAACGCAGCATGAAGCATGACCACCCATTCAAGGCCTTGGTGCTGACGCAGGAGGACGGCAAGACGCAGTGCCATCCGCAGGAGTTGAGCATCGCCCAGTTGCCTGACGGCGACGTGACGGTCAAGGTCGATTATTCCAGCCTGAACTACAAGGATGCGATGGCCGTAACCGGCACGGGCAGGATCGTGCGCGACTTTCCCATGGTGCCCGGGATCGATCTGGCCGGTACCGTGCTTGAGTCCGCTGCGGCGGATTATCCGGTCGGAACGCCGGTGGTGCTGACCGGCTGGAGTGTCGGCGAGCGCTATTGGGGCGGCTATGCCCAGGTGCAGCGCGTCAAATCGGAATGGCTGGTGCCCCTGGCGCCGGGCCTGGACAGCTTCAAGGCCATGGCTATCGGCACGGCAGGTTTGACCGCCATGCTATGCGTCATGGAACTGGAAGCCGCGGGTATCGGTCCAGGAAGCGGCACGGTGCTGGTGACCGGCGCGTCCGGCGGGGTCGGCAGCGTGGCGGTGGCGCTCCTGGCACGCCTGGGATACCGGGTCGCGGCGCTGGTGCAGCCCGGGCGCGAGGCCGTGCATCCCTATCTGATTTCGTTGGGCGCGTCCGAAGTGCTTGCGGGCGCGGAGTGGGCGCAGGCTTCCAAACCCCTGGAGAACCAGCGCTGGGCCGGCGCGGTGGACACGGTGGGATCGGCCGTGCTGGCACGGGTGCTGGCCTCGACGGAGTACGGTGGCGCGGTCGCGGCTTGCGGCCTGGCCGGCGGCGTCGACTTGCCTGCCACGGTCATGCCCTTCATCCTGCGCGGCGTCCGCCTGCTGGGCGTGGATTCGGTGATGTGTCCGGTTGCGCGGCGCCGCGAGGCCTGGGAGCGGCTGGGGCGGGTGTACGGCGATACGCCGTTCGCCGACATCGTGATGACGGCTGGCTTGGGACAGGTGCCGGAGCTTGCCGCAAGAATGATGGCGGGCGGCAATCGCGGCAGGTACGTCATCGACGTCAACCGGTAGCAGCGTGTAGGCAGGCGCCTGGGCGGCGTGAAGATCGCTCCCGGTCCGGCCTCCGAGGCGGATTGCGGGGGCGCCAAGCGTGGGGCAGGGCGGCCGTCAAGCGGGCTTGGTACAATGTCAGGTTTCCCGCACGCGTCCCAGACGCTTTTAGCCTCTAAAACACACCGTGATATCCACAGCCAATCTCACCATCCAGTTCGGTCCCAAGCCCCTTTTCGAGAACGTCAGCGTCAAGTTCGGGGAAGGCAACCGGTACGGGCTGATCGGGGCCAATGGGTCCGGTAAGTCTACGTTCATGAAGATCATCGGCGGCGATCTCGAATCGTCCGGCGGCAACGTCTCGCTTGAGCCGGGTGTGCGCCTGGGCAAGCTGCGCCAGGACCAGTTCGCGTTCGAAGACCTGCGCGTGCTGGACGTCGTCATGATGGGCCACACCGAAATGTGGGCCGCCATGTCCGAGCGCGACGCGATCTACGCGAACCCGGAAGCGACCGAAGACGACTACATGCGCGCCGCCGACCTGGAGGCCAAGTTCGCCGAGTACGACGGCTACACGGCCGAAGCGCGCGCCGGCGAACTGCTGTTGGGCCTGGAAATCGCCGTGGACCTGCACAACCTGCCCATGCGCGAAGTCGCCCCGGGCTGGAAGCTGCGCGTGCTGCTGGCGCAGGCGCTGTTCTCGAACCCCGACGTCCTGCTGCTGGACGAACCGACCAACAACCTGGATATCAACACCATCCGCTGGTTGGAGAACGTGCTCAACGGCTACCAGAGCACGATGATCATCATCAGCCACGACCGCCACTTCCTGAACCAGGTGTGCACGCACATGGCCGACGTGGACTACGGCGAGATCCGCATCTACGCCGGCAACTACGACGACTACATGCTGGCCTCGACGCAGGCCCGCGAGCGCCTGGTGTCCAATAACGCCAAGGCCAAGGAACGCGTCGCCGAACTGCAGGACTTCGTCCGCCGCTTCGCCGCCAACAAGTCCAAGTCGCGCCAGGCCACCTCGCGCTTGAAGCAGATCGACCGCATCAAGGCCGACCAGGTCGTGGTCAAGCCGTCGTCGCGCCAGAACCCGTACATCCGGTTCGAGCAGAACAAGGTCATGCACCGCCTGGCCGTCACGATCGAGAACCTGACCAAGGCGTACGACGCGCCGGTGATCACCAAGTTCTCGGCGATGGTCGATGCCGGCGAAAAAATCGCCATCATCGGCGCGAACGGCGTGGGCAAGACCACCTTGCTGCGCCTGCTGGCCACTGAACTGCAGCCGGACTCCGGTTCGGTGAAGTGGTCCGACAACGCCGACCTGGGCTACATGGCGCAGGACGTGTCGGACCAGTTCCTGCAAACCGACATCAACCTGCTGGACTGGATGGGCGACCATCGCCAGCCCGGCGACGACGACCAGTCGATCCGTTCGGTGCTGGGCCGCCTGCTGTTCTCGGCGGACGATTTGCCCAAGGCGCCCAAGGTGCTGTCCGGCGGCGAAAAGAACCGCATGACCTTCGGCCGCCTGATGCTGGGCCGGCACAACGTCATGCTGCTGGACGAGCCGACCAACCACTTGGACATGGAGTCGATCGAATCGCTGCAGTTCGCGTTGGAAAAGTATGAAGGCACGCTGGTCTTCGTATCGCACGACCGCGAATTCGTGTCGGGCCTGGCCACCCGCGTGATCGAAATCCTGCCCTCGGGCGAGATCATCGACTACCGCGGCGGCTATGAAGACTACCTGGAATCGCGCGGCATCGAGGCCTGATTCCGGCCCCCTGAGCCGTTGCCCGCCGCCTTCGCGGCAGGCGACGGCCTAGCTTCCGATCGTCATTCCGCCATTGGCGTACAGGTGTTGCCCCGTCACGTACGACGAGGCGTGCACGTCGATATCCTCCTGCCACGCGTCCACGGGCATCTTTTCGATCATGGCCGTGCGCGTGATGCCGGCATTGTTCGTCAGTCCCACTGGTAGAGGGCAGGTTGCTTGTCGACGAAGCGGCGGGCGGCTTCGCGGTGGAAGGCGCTGTCGCGGCAGATGGCCTGCGCCATCGCCTCCTGGGCGTAGACCGACTCGCGCGTGGATTCGAAGCTGCGGTTCATGACGGTTTTGGCCAGGCCGAGGGCCTGTGTGGGCGCGGCGTGCAGGCGCGCGGCCATCTCGATGGCGCGTTCCAGCGCGTTGTCGCAGACCTCTTGGACCAGCCCCAGCCGCAGCGCTTCGTCGGCATCGCAGACGCGGGCGGTGAAGACCAGTTCCTTGGCGCGCGCCAGGCCCACGGCGCGCGGCAGCAGGTACATGCCCAACAGGTCGGGCACATAGCCGATGCGCGCGAACACCGCGCAGAACGTCGCGCTGCGTTGCGCGATGACGTAGTCGGCGCAGAGCGCCAGCGACAGGCCCGCGCCGAAGGCTGCGCCGTCCACCGCGCAGATGACGGGTTTTTCCAGGTCCGCCAGCATGTCGAACCAGCGCTGGATGTGCCGGATGCGGTCGCGGCCTTCGAACCCGTCGCGGCCTTCGGCCAGTGCCCGCGAGATCGATTTGATGTCTCCGCCCGCGCAGAAATGGCCGCCCGAGCCGGTCAGCACGACCGCCTTCACGGAATCGTCGTCGCGCACGTTGCGCAGCGCAAGGTCGAACGCCTCGCGCATTTCCATGCTGAGCGCGTTGCGCTGGCCGGGCCGGTCCATGCTGAGGACCGCCGTCGCGCCGTGGCGCGTGATGTTCAATGCCATGGGATGAGGCTCCGTGATGTCGGGGTTTGGGGACGTCGGCCTGTGGCCTATTGCGCTTTCAGGCCGAGGTCGCGGGCGACGGGCAGCCAGCGGTCGCGCTCGGCTTGCACGAACGCGGCGAAGACGCCCGCGTCGCCGGGCATGGACACTGCGCCGATCGCGGTCAGCTTGCGCTGCAGGTCCGCTTGCCCCAGCGCACGGTTGACCTCCTGGTTCACGCGTTCGACGATCGCGGCCGGGGTGCCGGCGGGCGCCACCAGGCCGAACCAGGCGCTGGCGTCGATGCCGGCGTAGCCCAGCTCCGCGGCGGTTGGCACGTCGGGCAGGCCGGCGAAGCGCTTGTCGTCCAGCACGGCGAACGGGCGGATCTTGCCGGCTTGCGCCTGCGCCATGCACGAGGGCAGGGCGTCGAACATCATGTCGGTGCTGCTGCCCATCAAGCCCACGATGGCCGGCGCGCTGCCCTGGTAGGGCACGTGGGTGACCTGGAACCCCAGCTTGCTGACGGCGTATTCGCCGGCCAGGTAGGTGATATTGCCGGTGCCGGCCGACCCCATCGTCAGCTTGCCCGGCGCTTGCCGGCCCAGCGCGATCAGGGCCTTGACGTCCGCCGCCGGCAGATCGTGGCGTACCACCAGCAGCAGCGGCGATTTGGCCATGCCGGATACGGGCACGAAGTCCCGGGCCGGGTCGTAGGTCATCTTGGCGTACAGGGCCTGATTGACCACCAGCGGGGCGTTGGACCCCACGAAGAAGGTCTTGCCGTCCGGCTTGGCGCGGGCCACATGGTCGGCGGCGATCATGCCCGCCGCGCCCGGCTTGTTCTCGATGATGATGGGCGCGCCGCCGGCCTTGCCCATTTCCTGGGCGACCAGCCGCGCGATCTGATCGGCGGCGCCGCCCGGCGGGTAGGGCACGACGAACCGGACGGGGGCTTCCTGGGCGAGGGACGGCGCGGCCGGCAGGACGGACAGCAGCGCGGCCAGCAAAGCGGGCACGCAAGCGGGCAGCAATGAGGCGCCGCGCGCGGTGGCCATGAAAGTTCGCATGGTCTTGTCTCCTTTTTCGGCGCGGGCGTTCATACGACGCCTTGGGCTTTCAGCTCGGCGATGCGGGATGCGCTCAGGCCCAGTCGGTCGCGCAGCACGTCTTCGGTGTGCTGGCCCAGCTCGGGCGCGGCGCGCTCGTAACGCAGGGGCGTGGCGCTCATGCGGATCGGGTTGGCCACCGCCGGCGTCGGCACGCCGGAGGCATGCGGCAGCGACAGCTGCATGCCGCGGTGGCGCACGTGCGGGTCCTGGAACACCTGTTCGATGTCGTATATCGGGCCGCAGGGCACGCCGGCCGCCTGCAGCACGTCCACCCATTCCCGCATCGGCCGCGCCAGCATGGCCTGCGCGATGGGCGGAATCAGCGTGTCGCGGTTCCGGTTGCGCTGAGCGGCCGTGGCATAGCGCTCGTCCGCGGCTAGGGCGGGGCATCCGATCGCGGCGCAGAAGGCGCGGTACTGGCCGTCATTGCCCACCGCGACGATCACGGACCCTTCGCGGCAGGCGAACACCTGGTAGGGCACCATGTTGGAATGGGCATTGCCCATGCGCTGCGGCACCTTGCCCGACAGGAAGTAGTTGATGGCCTGATACGACGAAATCGTCACCACGCAATCCAGCAACGCCATGTCGATATGCTGGCCTTCGCCGCTGACATGGCGGTGTTCCAGCGCGGCCAGGATCGCCGTGCTGGTATAGACGCCGGTCAACAGGTCGGAGATCGCGATGCCGGATTTCATCGGTTCCCGCTCGGGTTCGCCGGTGATGCTCATCAGCCCGCCCATGCCCTGGAACACGAAGTCGTAGCCGGGCAGGGGCGCGTAAGGGCCATCCTGGCCGAAGCCGGTCACCGAGCAATAGACCAGGCGCGGGTTGATCTCGCGCAGGCTGGCGTAGTCCAGCCCGTAACGCGCCAGCGTGCCCACCTTGTAGTTCTCGACCAGCACGTCCGAATCGCGGGCCAGGTCGCGGATCAGCGCTTGCCCTTCGGGCGTGGCAAGGTCCACCGTCACTGAGCGCTTGCCCCGGTTGGCGCTAAGAAAATAGGACGAATCCCGGGTCTCTTGGCCATCGGCCCCCACCAGGAACGGCGGCCCCCAGGCGCGCGTGTCATCGCCCGCTTGCGGCCGCTCGATCTTGATGACGTCCGCACCCATGTCGGCCAGCGTCTGGGTGGCCCACGGCCCCGCCAGCACGCGCGTCAAATCCAGGACCTTCAGATGGGACAGGGCGCCGCGCGGCGGCGCGACGGCGTTGTTGTCTCGTTCCATATCGCTCCGATCGGGGTGGGCCCCGTTATGCGTGGCTTCAAGGTAATAAGCCGCCGGAGCGAAGTCCAATATCGTTTTTCGTGCTTGCGATTCGACATCCGTATCACGGGCATGACCGGGGCAGCGGCTGGCCGGCATTCAGCCAGCCGCAATCCTCCCTGGGATATCATCGGGTAAACCCTGGCATTCCTGGCGCCGGGCTACCTACCGGTTGTCATGTCCCCCACACCCCACACCTTGCCCGATGGCGCGCCCATCGGGTCCTTCGCGCTGACGGCGCGCATCGTTTCCATCGCGGTCTTCACCTTCATCTGCTATCTGGCCATCGGCCTGCCGCTGGCCGTACTGCCGGGCTACGTCCATGGCAATCTGGGCTACGGCTCGGTGCTGGCCGGCCTGGCCATCAGCGTGCAGTACGTGGCGACGCTGCTCAGTCGTTCGCACGCGGGCCGCATGGCCGACACGGTCGGCCCCAAGCAGACGGTCGTGATCGGCATGATCGCGTGCGCGGCCAGCGGCGTTTTCCTGCTGCTGGCCTACGCCTTCGAGCGCAGCGGCTGGCTGAGCCTGACCGCCATCCTCGTCAGCCGGCTGGCGCTGGGATTCGGCGAAAGCTGGGTCGGCACGGGGTCGGCCACCTGGGCGATCGCGCGGGTCGGCCCGTTGCATACCGCCCGCGTCATCTCGTGGAACGGCATCTGCACGTACGGCGGCCTGGCGCTGGGCGCGCCGCTGGGCGTCCAGCTGGAAACCAAATGGAGCATGGGCGCGCTGGGCGGCATGGTGCTGCTGCTGGGGCTGATCGGGCTGGGGATGGCGGCATCGCGCGCCGCCGTGGCGATCGTGGGCGGCCACCGGATGGCGTTCAAGAGCGTGGTGCTGCGCGTCTTCCCGCACGGCATGGCGCTGGGACTGGGATCGGTGGGCTTCGGCACGTTGGCGGCGTTCGTGGCGCTGTACTACGCCAGCTTCTCCTGGGACGGCGCGGCGCATGCGCTCAGCGCCTTCGGCGGCGCGTTTATCGGCGTGCGCCTGCTGTTCGCAGGCACCATCACGCGTTTTGGCGGCTTCCGCGTGGCGCAAGTCTCCTTCCTGGTGGAGGCAGCGGGGCTGTTGCTGCTGTGGCTGGCGCCCAACCCCGCTGCCGCGTTGCTGGGTGCGGCATTGACGGGCTGCGGCTTCGCGCTCGTGTTCCCGGCGATCGGGGTGGAAGCGGTGGCGCGCGTGCCGGCCGGCAGCCGGGGCGCGGCGTTGGGAGCCTACTCGGCGTTTCTGGATCTGGCCTTGGGCGTGACGGGGCCGATCGCCGGCTACATCTCCAGCGGCTACGGCTATCCGTCCATCTTCCTGGCGGCCGCCGCCGCCGTGCTCGCCGGCTGCATGATCGCGTTCGGCCTGCAGCGCCACGCCGACCGGAAACGGATGACGGCATAAGTCTGATTGGGCCTCACATATAACCGGAAGCAGTTAAGACATTCGATATTGATCGTTTGAATTCATATAACGAATTGTTAGATTAGGCCTCGTTCCCACGCGCGCCCACGATTCGTTCCATGAACCTGACCTTCGATCACGTCCACAAGCACTTCGGCGAGCTGCCTGTCGTGGATGGCTTTACCAGCGAAATCAAGACCGGTGAACTGGTCGCCCTGGTCGGCCCGTCGGGCTGCGGCAAATCCACGCTGCTGCATTTGGCGGCCGGCCTGGAAAAGCCCACGCAAGGCAGCGTGCTGGCCGATGGGCAGGCCGTCGGCGGCCCGCACCCCAGCCGCACGCTCGTGTTCCAGGAACACGCGCTGTATCCCTGGCTGACGCTGGAAGACAACGTGGCGCTGGCGCTGGAATTCCAGAACACGCCCAAGAAGCGCGCCCGCGAGGCGGCCCGCCACTGGCTTGAGCGCGTCAGCCTGGGCGGCTTTGAACACTACTATCCCCATCAGGTGTCGGGCGGCATGCGCCAACGCGCCGCGCTGGCGCGCGCCTTCATCGCGCAGCCCAAGACGATGCTGATGGACGAGCCCTTCGGCGCGCTGGATGCGCTGACCCGGCTGAGCCTGCAAGACGTGCTGCGCCAGTTGATCGCCCAAGAGAAGCCCACCGTGCTGCTCGTCACGCACGATGTGGACGAAGCCCTGTTCCTGGCCGACCGCATCGTCGTCTTCAGCCCGCGCCCCGCGCGCGTGCTGCGCGAGTTCAATCTGGCGCACCGTGCGAAAACCCACGACCTGTCGGATCTGGCCGCTGAAAAGCGCGAGATCCTGCGTCTGCTGGGCATCGCGGTGGATGGTTCGCAGGCGCACCCCGACCTGGCCCTGGCCGCCTGACCGGCATTTCCATACCGGGCAGCGCCGCAGCGCTGCCCATCTTGAATTCCCTGGAGCTCCTCTCATGAAATTGAAGCAATGGTTGACCTTGCCGCTGGCCGCGGCACTGCTGGCGGCGGCCCCCGCAATGGCCGCCGAAAAATTCCGCGTGGGCTACTTGCGCGTGATGGACGACGCGCAGGCGATCGTGGCGCAAGAGGGCGGCTTCTACAAGAACGCGGGCCTGGATTCGGAACTGATCGAGTTCAAGTCGGGTACCGACCTGATCAAGGCGATCGTCGGCGGCCAGCTGGATATCGGCGTGCTGGGCTTCACCAACGCGGTGGCCTGGGCGTCGAAGGGCGCCGACCTGAAAGTCGTGGGCGGCGCGCAGCAGGGCTATCACTCGCTGATCGTGCGCGATGATTCCGGCATCAAGGACATCGCCGGCCTGAAGGGCAAGACGCTGGCCTCGCAAGCCGAAGGCAGCACTGCCGACGTCGTGCTGAAGGGCGTCGTGCTCAAGCAAGGCAACCTGGGCCCGGACGATGTCAACGTCATGGGCGTGAGCCCGGCGGTGGCGGTGCAATCGCTGGTGGGCAAGCGCGTGGACGCGGCCTTCCTGTTCGAACCCTACGACCGCATCGCGCAACTGGTGGCGCCCGTCAAGCAGATCTACGAAGTGGGCCAGGCCTGGCCGTTCCCGTGCATGGTCGTGATCACCTCGGGCGAAACGCTGGCCAAACGCAAGGATGACGTCTGGAAGGCGCTGGACGCGCAAAACCAGGCCATCACGCTGCTGCAGAAAGAACCCGCGCAAGCCTCCAAGCTGATCGCCTCCTACTTCATCGCCGAACCCACGCTCAAGACCTTGCATCGCGGCGAACTGCCGCGCGAGACGGTCATCGCCGAAGCCATCAGCACGCAGGTGTTCACGCCCAAGCTGACCGGCAAGGACACGGCGCGCATGCAGGAGATCGCCGATATCCTGCAAGCTCAGGGATCGCTGAAAACGCGCGACGGCAAGCCGTATGACGTGTCCAGCATCGTCGACCTGTCCTGGCAAGAGGCGCGCAAACTTTGAGCTCGTCTACCCGAGTGACCGGCGCCCGCAAGCATCTTGCGGGCGTTTTGGGCGTCCTGTTCATTCTTGCCTTGTGGCAGCTGGCCGCATTCGCGCTGCCTGATTTCCTGATGCCGGGCGTGCCCGCGGTGGTCGAACGCCTGTTCGAAGACCTGGGCAAGCAATCGTTCCATCAAAGCCTGCTGGGCACGCTCGGCCGCTTGGGCGCGGGCTACGGCCTGGCGCTGACGGCGGGCATCGGCTTCGGCCTGGTGGCCGCGGTGCTGTTCTTCTTTCGCGAAGTGCTGCGCAGCGCCATCGTCATCCTGCAGTCGATCCCGTCAATCGCCTGGGTGCCGTTGTTCCTGATCGTGATGGGGTTCGGCAATACGCCGATCATCGTCGTGGTCGCGCTGTCGGCGTTCTTCCCGGCCGCACTCAGCGTGATGAACGCCACCGAATCCGTGCAACGCGTGCACGTTTCCGCGGCGCGCGTCATGGGCGCCACGCGCTGGGGGCTGGTCAAGCGCGTGTATCTGCCGGCCGTGATGCCTGAACTGATCACGGGGGCGCAATTGGCGTTCGGCAACGCGTGGCGCGCGCTGATCTCGGCGGAAATGCTGATCGGTTTTGGCAAGGGCCTGGGCCGTTCGCTGGCTTATTCGGGCGAAATCGCCGACATGACGGGCGTCATGACCAACATCCTGGTCATCGCCGTGCTGGCCGCGCTGATCGACCAGTTCGTGCTTGAGAACCTCAAGCATCGCCTGCTGCGCTATCAGTACGTGTAGACGCCGGAGGCTTGCATGAATCACCGGATCCGCCTTGCCGCCGTAACTGCCTGCCTGTTGCTTGCCGGCGTCGCGCAGGCGCAAGGCACCGGGTTCGATGCCGCCCATGCGCGCGGCGTACTGGTGGTGGGCGTGCCGTATCTGGCGCCGCCACCCGCGGCCGGCGCAAAGATCCGCACGCCGGACGGCCTGGATGCGCAGATGGCCGACAAGCTCGGCCAGCGCCTGGGCCTGCCGGTGCGGTTGCAGCAGGTCCCGGCCGGCGAGGCCGCGGCCGCGCTGGCCGCCGGTCAGGTGGACCTTGTGCTGGCCGATGCGGCCGGCGTGCAGCCGCCAGCCGTCGCCGTGCAGGGGACCGGATACGGCGCGCGTCCCAAGGCCTTGATCCGCAGCGACACGGCCTGGCGCAAGCCCGCCGACGTGCGCGGCCGCAGCGTCTGCATGGCCGAAGCCGCGACCCAATCACGGGCCCTTGCCGAAAGCTGGGGCGCGGTGGTGCGCACGTACCGCGTGCCGTCCGACGCGCTGGTGGCGGTACGCGAAGGCAATTGCGATATCGGCCTGGTGGACGACGCGGTCTGGGAACCCCTGGTGCGGTTCCCGGAGTGGAAGAAGTTCTCGTCCACGCTGGCCGTCGACGGCACCCGGCGCGAACGCGTCTGGCTGCTGGCGGCCAGCGACACCGCCGGCCGCGCCTTGCTGGCGGACGAGATGCGGGCCTGGGACCGCGCCGGCGCCTGGAAGGCGATGACGGCGAAATGGGCGCGCGACGTCGCGTTCGACGTCTATCTGGATCAGGAAGTGGCCGACTGCCACGGTTAGATCGGCGTAGCCCCAGCACTTACAATGCCGGGCATGACGCATACGTTGACCGTTCCTTGCTCGTATCAGGAAGACATCAAGAAAAGCCGCTTTGCCGCCTACGCCGCGCCCGTGTCGACGGTGGAAGAGGCGATGCGGTTCTTCGCCGAGCGCAGCGACCCGGAAGCCACCCACAACTGCTGGGCCTACCGCATCGGGCAGGAATACCGGTTCAATGACGACGGCGAACCCGGCGGCACCGCCGGCCGGCCCATCCTTCAAGCGATCGAAGGCCAGGACATGGACCGCGTGGCCGTGCTGGTGGTGCGCTGGTATGGCGGCATCAAGCTGGGGGCGGGCGGACTGGTGCGGGCCTACGGGGGATGCGCGGCGAATTGCCTGCGTCTGGGCGAAAGGACCGAAATCGTGGATCTGGCCACCATCACCTGCAGCTGCGGTTTTGCCGAATTGGCGCTGCTGAAGTCGCGCCTGGCGCAAGCGGGCGCGGTCATTCAACAAGAAGATTTCAACGAAGACGGCGTCGTGCTGGGCTTCGTGGTGCCTAGCGCCGTGGCGGGTGACCTTGAGGTCACCGTCGCCAACATCACAAGGGGGCGCGCAGCCTGGGAACGGGTGCCGTGATCCGGGCCTGTTGGCGCGCCAGCAAGAGAAAGGGGCCCTGGATCGGGCCCCTTTGCACGTTTACGCGTTTTGGCTGTCTTGCGCCGCGGCGATTTCCTGGTGGACCTTTTCCATGTCCACTTCCTTGATCTTGGCGAGCAGCTCGTTCAGCTGGCCGCCCGACAAGGCGCCGGGTTGCGAGAACAGCAGGACTTTCTCACGGAAGACCATCAGCGTGGGGATCGAACGAATGCCCAGGGCGCCGGCCAATTCCTGCTCTACGTCGGTGTTCACCTTGGCGAACGTGACGTCGGTGTGCTCGGTCGCGGCTTGCTCGAAGACGGGAGCAAAACCACGGCAGGGGCCGCACCAGGGAGCCCAGAAGTCGACGATCAGGGTGCCGTCGGGGGTGATGGCGTCCTGGAAGCTGTCTTTGGTGAGTTCAACAATACTCATTTTGGATCCTTGCCGCGGAGCGCGGCGTAATAAAAGGCCCCCACGCCACGCACGTTTCACGTGCTTACTGCCCCCCAAAGGGGCGTTTTTTTGCCTTGGGGCGGCCAGGCGGCAAAAAAGGCGGTGTCAGCGACCCGGGATGTTCCTGCCCCGGACCTGATTCGGCGACGCTTCAGGTGCCACGCGCTCTACGGACAATAGTAGATCCGCCGATGGCGGCGTCGCAATGGTTGGCGCTATGGAGAGCGCAGTCGGCGGCGGTCAGGCCGCGGTTTTTGTCGAGACTCCCGCATCGTTCTTCAACGACGCGACAATTTCGAAAGAGCGCAGGCGGTCGGCGATGTCGAAGAAGTCGGACACGATCATGACCTCGTCGGCTTCCGTTTCGGCCACCAGCGCTTCCAGCCGGCGCTTGACGGTGTCGGGTCCGCCGACGATGGACGCGCCCAGTCTTTGATTGACCGCTTCACGCTCCCATTCGTTCCACAAGCCGTCCATGCTGTCGACGGGCGGCTGCAGTTGCAGGCGGTTGCCGCGCACCAGCGACAGGAATTTCAGCTGCTGCGTGGTCGCCTGACGCTGGGCGGCCTCGTCGGATTCGGCTGCCACGACCGGCACGCCGATCATGGCGTACGGGCGCGACAATGTGGCCGACGGCTTGAACAGGTGCCGGTACAGGCGCATCGCCGCCATGCCTTCGGGCGAAAAATGGCCCGCGAACGAGAACGGCAGGCCCAATTCCGCGGCCAGGCGGGCGCTGAAATCGCTGGATCCCAGCAGCCAGATGGGAATATCCAGGCCTTCGCCGGGGATGGCGCGCACCGGCTGGCTGGGGCGGGAGGCGGCCAGGAAGCCCCGCAACTCTTCGACCAGCGCGGGAAACTCCAGGCCGCTGCGCGGTCCGCGGCGCAGGGCATGCTGCGTTGCGCCATCACTGCCTGGCGCGCGGCCCAGGCCCAGGTCGATGCGGCCGGGGTACAGCGTTTCCAGCGTGCCGAACTGTTCGGCGATGATCAGCGGCGCGTGGTTGGGCAGCATGATGCCGCCGGAACCCACGCGCAGCGTGCGGGTATGGCTGGCCACATGGCCGATCAGCACGGCGGTGGCGCTGGAGGCCACGCCGTTGATATTGTGGTGTTCGGCCAGCCAGAAGCGCTTGTAGCCCAGGCGCTCCACATGCTGGGCGACGGCCACGGTGTTGCGGAAGGCATCGGCCGCGTCACGGCCCTGCACAATTGGGGCCAGGTCCAGGACCGAAAACGGGATGCGCGCGAGGGTGCTCATGCGGACATCTCCGTACGAAAGGCGGGACAGGGCGGCAACGCGGCGGCAAAGCGGGTAAGGCGCAAGGTGAACTCCATATACCGTGATACATGGGGAGTGTATCGGCGAATTCAACCTGCCAAGGCAGCAACCTTATGGGCGGGCGGGTTGTATTGGCGCAGACTATAGGAGCTATTGAGAGGGCCCGGCGCAAATAAAAAGCCGCCACGGCCAGGCGCCGGGCGGCTTTGGGTTACAGCTTGGGCCGGTGCGGCCTATTCGGGGAAGAACGCGTAGCGGATCACGAACAGCACCGCCACCAGCCACGTGGCCGGGTGCACGTCGCGGACCTTGCCGGTCGCCGTCTTCAGCACCACATAGCTGATGAAGCCGAAGGCGATGCCGTTGGCGATCGAATACGTGAACGGCATGACCAGCGCGGTCAGGGCGGCCGGCGTGGCTTCCGTGACTTCGTTCCAGTCGATGTCGATCAGCTCGCGCATCATCAGGCCAGCCACGTAGAGCAGGGCGGGCGCGGTGGCGTAGGCGGGCACGGCGCCGGCCAGCGGCGAAATGAACAGCGCGGCCAGGAACAGCAGGGCGACGACCAGCGCGGTCATGCCCGTGCGGCCGCCGGCCTGCACGCCCGACGCGCTTTCGACGAAGGCGGTGGTGCTGCTGGTGCCCAGCGCGGAACCGGCGACGATGGCGGTGCTGTCGGCGAACAGCGCGCGGCCCAGGCGGTTGGGTCGGCCTTCCGGCACCAGGCCGGCGCGTTTGGCCACGCCCACCAGCGTGCCGGTGGCGTCGAACACCTCGACCAGCACGAACACCAGGATCACATGCACGAAGCCGCTATGCAGCGCGCCCAGGATGTCCAGCTTCATGAACGTGGGGGCCAGGCTGGGCGGGGCCGAAAAAATGCCCTTGAACTCGTTGTAGCCCAGCGCCATCGACAGCACGGTGACGACGATGATGCCGATCAGGATCGCGCCGCGCACGCGCAGCGCGTCCAGCGAGGCGATGATGAAGAAGCCCAGGATCGCGAACAGCGGGCCGTGGGTCGTCAGGTTGCCCAAAGAGACCTTGGTGGCCGGGTGGGCGACGACGATGCCGGCGCTGGATAGCGCGATAATGGCGAGGAACAGCCCGATGCCCGCCGCGATGGCGCTGCGCAGCGAATGCGGGATGCCTTTCACCAGCCATACCCGGATGCCCGAAATCGTCAGGATCAGGAAGATCACGCCCGAGATGAACACGGCGCCCAGCGCCTGCTCCCAGGTGTAGCCCATCGTCTTGACGACGGTGAAGGCGAAGAAGGCGTTCAGGCCCATGCCCGGCGCCATCCCGATCGGCCAGTTGGCGATCAGGGCCATCACCAGCGAACCCAACGCGGCCGCCAGGCAGGTCGCCACGAAGACGGCGTCGCGGTCCATGCCGGTGGACGACAGGATGTCCGGGTTGACGAAGATGATGTATGACATCGTCAGGAAGGTCGTCAGACCGGCCACGATCTCGGTACGCGCGGTGGTCCCGTGTTCACGCAGCTTGAATAGCTTCTCCAGCATTCGAGTCCCCAGTGTTTTGCAGGCTTGTAGGTTGTTGTGGGCGGGTGCCGGATGGCCCCGCGATTTCATAAACAGGCGTATTTTCGCATCAGTTGTAAACTCTGCCGCCATGATTATTCTCGGCTTTGAAAGCTCCTGCGACGAAACCGGTGTCGCAGCCGTCTGTACGGAACGGGGACTGCTCGCGCACGCGCTGCATACCCAGATCGCCATGCACCAGGAATATGGTGGCGTGGTGCCGGAACTCGCCTCGCGCGACCATATCCGCCGCGTCGTGCCTTTGACCCGCCAGGTGCTGGAAGAGGCCGGCCTGCAGATGTCCGACATCGGCGCCGTCGCCTACACGGCCGGCCCCGGGCTGGCGGGCGCCTTGCTGGTCGGCGCCAGCGTGGCGCAGTCGTTCGCGTGGTCGCGGCACCTGCCGGCCATCGGCATCCACCACCTGGAAGGCCACCTGCTGTCGCCGATGCTGGCCGATCCGCGGCCCGAATTCCCGTTCGTGGCGCTGCTGGTGTCCGGCGGCCATACGCAGCTGATGCGCGTGGACGGGGTGGGACGCTACGAATTGCTGGGCGAAACGCTGGACGACGCTGCGGGCGAAGCCTTCGATAAATCGGCCAAGCTGATGGGGCTGGGCTATCCCGGCGGCCCGGCCTTGGCCAAGCTGGCGGGGCAGGGCGACGCGTCGCGGTTTGAATTGCCCCGCCCGATGCTGCACAGCGGCGACCTGGATTTCAGTTTCAGCGGCCTGAAGACGGCGGTGCTGACGCGGGTCAAGGCGGCCGAAAAGGAAGGCGGGCTGGACGATCAGACGCGCGCCGACCTGGCGGCGGCCACGCAGGGCGCGATTGTCGACGTGCTGGCGGCCAAGTCCATCAAGGCCTTGAAGCAGACCGGCCTGCGCCGGCTGGTGGTGGCCGGCGGCGTGGGCGCCAACCAGTTGCTGCGCGCCAAGCTGGCGGCCGCGCTGAAACCGCTGCGGGCGCAGGCGTATTTCCCGCCCCTGGAATTGTGTACCGACAACGGCGCGATGATCGCCTTCGCGGCGGCCGAGCGTGTCAAGGCGGGTCTGGCGACGCTGGATCCCGACGCGCACGGCTTTACGGTCAAGCCGCGCTGGGACCTGGCGGATATCGTCCAATGAAAACGGGCGGCCCGCAGGCCGCCCGTTTTCAGCGTGGGCAAGCCTTACTTTTTCTTGCCGCCGCCGATCTTGCTTTCGGTGCCCTGGATCAGGCGGGTGATGTTGGCGCGATGGCGGTAGAACAGCAGCACGCCGATCACCGCCAGCGCGACGCCCATGGCCGGTTGCGCATACCAGGCCAGCCCCGAGCCGAACACGTAATACACCGGGGCGAAGAACGCCGCCACCAGCGAGGCCAGCGAGGAATAGCGGAAGAAGACGGCGATGATCAGCCAGGTGGCCGCGGTGGCCACGGCCAGCCAGGGCTGGATCGCCACCAGCACGCCCAGCGCCGTCGCCACGCCCTTGCCGCCCTTGAACCCCAGGAAAACGGGGTACAAGTGGCCCACGAAGGCGGCCAGCGCCACCAGGGCCAGGCCCGCCGGGGCCATGCCGGGGGCCAGCCTTTCGGCCAGCCAGATCGCGAACCATCCCTTTGCGGCGTCGCCCAGCAAGGTCAGCGCGGCGGCCGTCTTGTTGCCGGTACGCAGCACATTGGTGGCGCCGGGGTTCTTGGACCCGTAGCTACGGGGGTCTTGCAGCCCCATCAGCTTGCTGACGACCACCGCGAACGGCACGGAGCCGATCAGGTAAGCCAGCACGATGAGTGCAGCGGTGAACGCCAGGGAGGGTTCGGTAATCGCCATGGAGAGGGAATCCGTTGTTGTCGTAATGGCGCGGATTCTACCGCGCCGGCCGCCGCCCCTGGCTACGGGTTATCGAGCGTGGCGCCGGCGCCTCGGTGGGCAGGGGCTGGCAAGACCGGCATACAGGGTGAGGCTGCGGACGGTACAATCCGACACGTCCACCCGCATTTTATTTTCTTTCGGATGCACAATGCGAATTCTGGTTTCGAACGATGATGGTTACTCGGCCCCTGGGCTCGAAGCGCTGGTAGCAGCGCTGCAAGGCTTGGGCGATTTAACCGTCGTCGCGCCCGAGACCAACCATAGCGGCGCCTCAAACTCCCTGACGCTGAACCGCCCCTTGTCGGTGCGCACGGCGTCCAACGGCTTCATCGCCGTCAGCGGCACGCCTTCCGATTGCGTCCACGTGGCGTTGACGGGGCTGATGGACGCGCGGCCCGACCTGGTCGTGTCCGGCATCAACAACGGCGCCAACATGGGCGACGACACGCTGTACTCCGGCACGGTCGCCGCGGCCAGCGAAGGCTATCTGTTCGGCATCCCGTCCATCGCGTTCTCGCTGGCCGAAAAAGGCTGGGAACACATCGATTCCGCCGCGCGCGCCGCCCGGCTGGTCGTGGAACGGCATCTGGCCCAGCCCCTGGCGGCGCCGGTGCTGCTGAACGTCAACATCCCCAACCGGCGCTTCGACGACCTGCACGGTTTCGCGGTCACGCGCCTGGGCAAGCGGCATCCGTCGCAGCCCGTGGTGCGCACCACGACGCCGTATGGCGACACGGTCTATTGGATCGGGCCGGTCGGCCTGGCCGCCGATGCCGCCCCAGGTACGGATTTCCATGCGGTGGAGCAGGGCATGGTGTCGGTCACGCCGCTGCGCCTGGACCTGACCCAGCACAGCCAACTGGATGAAATCCGCACTTGGGCAGAGCCGCTATGCGCAAACGCGTAAGCCAACCCGACGTATCCCAGGCGGTGCCGGGCCGGCCCAGTCCGGTCCGCTACGACTCCGGCCGGCTCAGCCCCGGCGTCACGCCCGCCAACAGCAACACCCGCATTTCGGCCGCCACCTTGCCGCGCCAGGCGCAAGCGCCGGCGCCGGCCGCCGGCAGCAATCTGGGCCTGAACTCCGACCGCCTGCGCCAGGCGATGGTGCAGCGCCTGCGCAGCCAGGGCGTCAGCGACGAGCGCGTCCTGAACGCCATGTCCGCCGTGCCGCGCCATCTGTTCGTCGATGAAGCGCTGGCCAGCCGCGCGTATGAAGACGCGGCGTTGCCCATCGGGCACTCGCAGACCATCTCGCAGCCTTGGGTGGTGGCGCGCATGATCGCGGCCGTGTGCGAAGACCGCACGCCGACCCGCGTGCTCGAAGTGGGCGCCGGTTGCGGCTATCAGGCGGCGGTGCTTGCGCAGTTCGTGCGCGAGGTCCATTCGATCGAACGCATCCGCGGCCTCTACGAGCTCGCGCGTGAGCATCTGCGCGCCTTGCGGCTGACCACGCGTATTCGTCTGATCTACGGCGACGGCACCTTGGGCCTGCCCGGCGTGGCCCCGTTCGATGCTATCGTTGTGGCTGCCGCTGGCTTGGCCATTCCGCAAGCGCTGCTTACGCAGCTTGCGCCGGGTGGCCGCCTGATCGCTCCCGAAGGGGGCTCGAACCAGCGCCTGGTGCTGATCGAACGCACCGGCGCAGCCAGCTGGAAACGCACTGAATTAGAGGCCGTGCGCTTTGTGCCGCTACGTGCCGGAATACAATCTTGAGCAAACAGGAGAAACGTATGCTCAACGGGCAGTCGCAACTGACCGATATGACTAAGGGCGCGTCCATGACGCGCCTGCGCCGCCCGCTCTTCATCGCGGGGGCGCTCAGCCTGGCCATTCTGGCCGGCTGCGCATCGAAAGGTACTCGTGCACCGGTGGTCGACATGACCGGCGGGCAACCCTCGCCGTCGGCTCAGCCCGGCGGCAGCTATGTGGTCAAGCCGGGCGACACGCTCTATAAGATCGCCCGTTCCAACAACGTGGATATCGAAAGCGTCAAGCGCTGGAACAACCTCAGCGACCCCAACCAGATCTCGGTCGGCCAGGTGCTGAAGATGTCCGGCGGGTCGGGCGGCGGCGCGCAAACGGCGCCTGTCGCCAGCGCCAAGCCGCAGCCCAGGCCGCTGGATCAACCCGACGCGCCGGTCGCATCGCTGCCGCCGCCGGATTCGTCGGCCACGCCGGCGCCCGCGCCGGTCGAGGTCAAGCCTTCCCCGCGCGCAGCGGATGCCAGCGTCATCAACTGGGCCTGGCCCGCCAATGGCGCGATCGTGCAGACCTTCAACGCCAGCAGCAAGGGCATCGACATTTCCGGCGCGCTGGGCGACCCGATCACCGCTGCGGCGGATGGCCTGGTCAAGTACAGCGGCAACGGCGTGCGCGGCCTGGGCAACTTGATCATCGTCGAACACCAGAACGGTTTCATCACCGCGTATGCGCACAACCGCGCGTTGCTGGTGAAGACGGGGCAGAACGTCAAGCGCGGCGCCAAGATCGCCGAGCTCGGCCAGACCGACACGACGTCGCCGCGCCTGCATTTCGAGATCCGTCGCCAAGGCACGCCGGTCGACCCCATGCAGTACCTGCCCGCCAAATGACGCCCACCCTGGTATTCGACCTTGAAACCATCCCCGACGCCGATGGGCTGCGCAAGCTCAACGGCTGGGGCCCCGAGGTCCCGGACCAGGAAGTGGTCGAACGCGCGCTGACCGCGCGCCGCGAAGCCGTCGGGCACGACTTCCTGCCATTGCACCTGCACAAGGTGGCGGTGGTGGGTTGCGTGTTCCGCGACGACCAAGGCTTCCGCGTCAAGACGCTGGGCCAGCCCGATGATCCCGAGGCCGCCTTGCTGGCGGGCTTCTTCAAGACCATCGAACGCTACACGCCCAAACTGGTGAGCTGGAACGGATCGGGTTTCGACCTGCCCGTCCTGCACTACCGCAGCCTGATCCTGGGCGTGCCCGCGCCGCGCTATTGGGACATGGGCGAGGAAGACCGCGACTTCAAGTTCAACAACTACATCGCGCGCTACCACACGCGCCATCTGGACTTGATGGACGTGCTGGCCAAGTACAACGGCCGCGCCAACGCGCCGCTGGACGACTTGGCCAAGCTGTGCGGCTTTCCCGGCAAGCTCGGGATGGACGGCAGCAAGGTCTGGGAGGCCTGGAGCACGGGCCGCGCCGACGAAGTCCGCGCCTATTGCGAGACCGACGTCGTCAATACCTGGCTGGTGTACTGCCGCTTCCGCTTTTTGCGCGGCGAGCTGGACCGCACCGCCTATGACGCCGAAATCGCCCTGGTGCGCGATACGCTGGCCGCCAGCGACGCGCCGCATTGGAAGGAATACATGGCGGCCTGGGACGCGACCTGACGCGTCGAGCGGGCTGGCGATGGACGAAGCACGGGGCCTGTCAGGCCCCGTCTTCACGTCCGACGGTTGCGCAATCGACTGAAACATGGACGGCGGGGACGAAACCCGGTTGAAACCGGGCGGATCGCACAATGGCCTCGCTTTCTTCACTTTCAGGAGACACCACATGTCCCGATTCGCTATTCGCTCCAATTTGGCCGCTCTTGCATTTGTCGCCGCAACGGGCGGTCTGGTGGCCGGTTCCGTCATGGCTGCGCCGCCGCCTCCTGCTGATGGCGGTCCGGCCGCCATGCAACACGGTCAACGCGGCGAGTTCCACAAGGGCATGCGCGACGGCTTGTTCGTCCCCGGCATCGGCCCCGTCTCCAAGGCGCAGGTTGACCAGTTGAAGCTGGACGACAAGCAACAAGCGCTGTTCAAGACCGCGCAGGACAGCCAGCGCAGCCTGCACGAAGCCATGCGGGCGTCGGGCGGCAAGCGCCACGACCTGCTGAAGTCGCAGTTGGACAGCGGCAAGCTCGACCCGCGGGCCCTGATGGCGCAGTCGGACCAGACGCGCGACCAGTTCCGGGCGCAAGGCCAGCAAGTGCGCGACCAGTGGCTGGCCGTCTGGGATAGCCTGAACGACACCCAGCGCGGCCAGGTGACCAAGCTGGTCAAGGACCGCGAAGCCAAGATGCAGGAGCGCCACGCCAAGATGGAAGGCCGCCATGGCGGCAAGGGCAGGGGCGCGACGCCGCCGCCTCCGGCCGCGGGCGACGTCGCCCCGCCGCCGGCACCGGCGAGCTAACTCCGCCGGCCAAAGCGGCCGGCATGCGGCGCCCGACGGCGTCGCAGCCCGAGCAACAAACCCCGGATCGCGCGATTGCGCGACCCGGGGTTTTTCTTTCTGGAGCGGCTGCCGGTAGCGGCTTTCCCCTCATCGCGCCCCAGCTTGGCGCGGATTCCCCATATTGAGGCACAGGCAGCAAGCAGCCAGGCGGCGTCTGCACGCTTGTGGTGCGCGGGCGTTGGGATTCAACGGCCAGACAGCCGTTTGTCACCCGTTTGAAACCTGGCATGGACATTGCTTAAGGGAAAGGGAGCCGGTATCCAACCGCCGCAAAACCGGTCAGAGGGATGCGCCGCAAGGCCGTCCTCCTCCTCGTTAAATCCGATCAGGACTCCGCACCATGAAGAAGACGTTGCTAGCCTTGCCTTTCGCGCTTGCCGTTTGTTTCGGCTCGACGGCCCAAGCCGAACCCACCGATCTGGGGGGCGGTTTTTCTCTTAGCGGCAACGCCACCATTGCCAGCGACTACCGGTTCCGCGGCTACTCGCAGACCGACTTCCGCCCCGCAGCGCAACTGGGCATCGATCTGACGCACAGCTCCGGCTTCTACCTGGGCAACTGGAACTCCAACGTCTCCAACTTCGTGTTCACCGACGGCAACCTGGAAATGGATTTCTACGGCGGCTGGAAGGGCGACGTCGGCGGCGGCTTCACGCTGGACGCCGGCGTGCTGCACTACTACTACCCGGGCTCCAGCTCCCCGAAGGGCGGCAACTACAACAACACTGACCTCTACCTGGGCGCTTCTTACGGCAACTACTCGCTGAAGTACTCCTACACGCCCAGCGACTTCTTCAGCACGCCGGACAGCAAAGGCACCTGGTATCTGGACGGCACGGCCACGTTCGATCTGGGCGACGGCTGGGGCCTGCTGGGGCACCTGGGCTATCAGAAGCTGAAGAACCAATCGAACATGGACGGCGATTCGATCGGCCATTACGTCGACTACAAGGTCGGCGTGACCAAAGACCTGAAGGGCTGGGTGCTGGGCCTGGCCGCGGTCGGGGCCACCAAGGACAACTGGCTGCCCACCAAATACGGCCACCCGTCGGGCCGCCTGGGTGCGGTCTTCTCGGTATCGCGCTCGTTCTGATGTGAAATCCGTGGCGGCGCCTTGAAAAGGCGCCGGCCTTTTGGGGGATTGATGGAGACTGCCTGATGGGCAGTCCCCATCAATTCCCCTTTTTTTAGGCTTGCGGCGCCACTTGCCTGACGCTGCGGTGTTCGCGGTAGGCGGCCGCGATGGTCCGCAACGCATCGCGCGAGCGCGAATCCGTCAACGTCGAGTGCAGCATGACGCGAGACGAAGGCAGGGCGGGCAGCGCAAAGCGCTCGCCGACGTCGATGGTGTCCGCCGGGGCCAGGCGGCAGGCCAGGGCGCCGACCGCCAAGCCGGCAGAGACGGCGGCCATCACGGCGTAGCCGCCGCCGACAAAGACCTCGTTCCAGGCGATATCGCTTCGATCCAGCGCCTGGATCGCCGTGTTGCGGACCTGGCAGCACGGCATCAAGGCCGCCATCCTGAGCGGATCGCCGGCGCGCCATTCGAAGCCTGGCGCGGCGAACCAGCTGAAATGTTCGGGCCCGAGGTCTTCGCCGTCGCGGCGGTCATCTTCCTGGCCGACGATCACGGCCTCCAGGTCGCCGTTGTCGAAGGCGTCCAGCAGCGTGTGCGAATTGTCCAGCCGGACCTCGATGCTCAACGCCGGGTCGCGCTGGTGTAGCCGGGCCAGCAAGGTCGGGGTTTCGGGCCCCGCCATATGCGAAGCGATGCCCAGCCTGAAGTGCCGCCGTTCGGTGTGCAGCGACGCCAGCGCGCGATCATGCGCGGCCACGAATTCGCGTGCGGCGTTCTCGAATATCGCTCCTTGCGCGGATAGGCGCACCAGGCGCGGCGTCCGTTCGATCAGCTTGTGGCCCAACCGCGTTTCCAGGCGCTTGAGCTTGACGCTTATCGCGCCTTGGGTGCTGCCCAGGGCGTCGGCGGCTTTGGTGAAGCTGCGGAATTCGGCGATGGCGAGGAAGGCCTGGACGGCATCCACATCCAGCAGGGGTCGGTTCATTATCTATCCGTAATTGATATTACTGATATATCCAAGCATAGCATTGCTGAATGGTTGATTGCCGCCTACCATGCGTGCAACTCAGCTTGGAGATCTACCGATGACCGCCGTATCCTCCCGCCAGGGCAAGCTCGCCTTGGCCGCCATCTGCCTTTCCGCATTGATGCTGGGCCTGGAGATATCCAGCGTGCCGCCGGTGCTATCGACGATCGAGCAGGCCATGGGCGCCAGTTTCAGGCAGCTCCAGTGGGTGATGGCCGCCTACACGATCGCGATGACGACCATCTTGATGGCGACGGGGACGTTGGCGGACCGCTACGGGCGCAAGCGCCTGTTCATGATCGGCATCGTCGCCTTCGGCGTGACGTCGCTGGTATGCGGGCTGACCGAGGACATCCGGGTGCTGATCGTGGCACGCTTTCTGCAAGGTCTCAGCGCCGCGATGATGCTGATCTGCCAAGTGGCGATCCTGTCCAGCCAGTTCCGCGACGGGCGCGAGCGGGGCGCGGCGTTTTCGTGGTGGGGAATCATCTTCGGCGTCGGATTGGGCTTCGGACCGATCGTAGGTGGCGCCATCCTTGCCTTGACGAGCTGGGAGTGGGTATTCCTGATCCACGGCGCCCTGGCGGTGGCTACGCTGGCCCTGGCGTATGCGGCGGTCGAGGAATCACGCGATCCGCAAGTGCGGCCGCTGGACATCGCGGGCATCCTGACGCTGTCCGTGGCCGTGTTCTGCCTGGTGCTGTTCGTGACGCAGGGCCCGGTGCTGGGCTTCGGCAGCCCGGTGGCGCTGGGCATCATCGGTTTGTCGGCCGTCTGCTTCATCGGGTTCGTCGTCGCCGAGAAGAACAGCCGCCACCCGATGATCGATTTCGCGGTGTTCCGGAACCGCGATTTCTCGGGGGCGCTTGCGGGCTCGGTCGGCATGAATCTGAGCTTTTGGCCGTTCATCATCTATCTGCCGATCTACTTCCATGGCGGTCTGGGGTACGACAGCGTGCAGACCGGCGCCGCGCTGCTGGCCTACACCTTGCCCACGCTCTTCATGCCGCCGGTCGGCGAGAAACTGTCCCTGCGGTATCACCCGGGGTTCGTCATCCCCGCCGGCTTGAGCCTTATCGGCGCAGGCTTCCTCTTGATGGTGTCCGGCAGCCATTCCTCGCAACCGGGCTGGTGGATCCTGCCGGGCTGCATCGTCGCTGGCGTCGGCCTTGGGCTGACGAACACGCCGGTCGCCAACACGATCACGGCCGCGGTCCCGGGGGAGCGGGCGGGCATGGCTTCGGGGGCCGACATGAGCGCCAGAATGACGTCGCTGGCGTTCAGCATCGCCTTGATGGGCCTGGTGCTGGTCGAGGGTGTGTCGGCGTACCTGGCTGACGCCCTGGCGGTGGCCGACGGGCCGGCGTTGCGCCTGGTGGCGGAAAAGATCGCCGCCGGCGACATGGCCGTGCTGGAACGCGAGGCGCTGATTTCCTCAGCCAGCCAGGGCGCTGGCACGCTGCAATCCGCGCTCGTGTCCGGTTTCGGATGGGTCATGGCTTACGGTGCCGCCAGTGCATTGATTCTGGCCGCGATCAGCCTGTTGGTGTTTTCCCCGTGGACGCCCCGCGCAGCGGCCGATTCGGCCCTGACGTTGCGGGAAATCCGATAATTGCCTTTAATGGTCGCGCTATCGGCGCCGCGCAAAGGTATATTTGCGCGGTACCGACCCTTGCCGCCGTCGTGGCGGCAAGCTATTCAAGGAGCTTTGAGCGCAGTGACCATCGATTTCGAAGAATCAATAAAGCCTTTTTCCTGGATGGAATACGAAGGCAGCTTTTCAGTCACCCTCACGGTTGGGGAGTACAAGGAAGAGGTCTTCCGCCGCCGCAGGCAAGAGGGTTTTGTGGGTTCAGGCTACGACTGGGCGTCATTGGCGCTGGTTTTTCTGAATGAAAAAATGCCCGAGCTCTCTGAACAGATTGATTTTGATCCCGAAGCGGACACGTTCTGCGCCTACTCTTCGGACAGCGAAGCCTTGAAGGCCTTCGTCATCGGATTCAAGGCCGCATGTGAAGATTGGCGTCAGATCCAGGACCTGTTCTCGCGGGCCGAGCTGGACTGACCCAAGGCTTGAGGGTGGGCGCTCCCATGATCGAAACCCGCTTGTTGCGGCAGTTTGTCGCCGTGGCGGAAACGCTGCATTTCAATCGGGCCGCGGAGCGCCTGCACATGGCGCAACCGCCGCTTAGCCAGGCCATCCGCCGGCTGGAAGGCGAGATCGGCGCGACGCTGTTTGAACGCACCAACCGCAGCGTGGCCTTGACGCCGGCGGGCACCGCCTTCCTGGAATCCGCCCGGCGCATGCTGGCCTCGCTTGAAGAAGGCGTGGCGCATGCCCGCCGCGTGGCGCAGGGGATGGACGGGCATCTGACGCTGACGTTCATCAACATCGCGCCGTATGCCTCGCTGCTGCGCGCGCTGCGCGATTTCCGTGGCGCCTACCCGGCCGTCGCGTTCACGCTGCAAGAGGCCACGACGCACGAACAGGTCCAGGCCCTGGAGGCCGGCCGCGCGGACATCGGCTTCATGCGCGCTCCCGGCGCCACCACGCCCAGCCTGCGGTTCAAGACCTTGCTGCGCGAACCCATCCAGGTGGCGCTGCCTGCCGACCATCCCCTGGCGGCCGAAACCGTGGTGGCATTGGCCGCACTGAAGGACGAACCCTTCGTGGCGTCGCCGCGGCGGTTGGGGCAGGGCTTTCACGACCAGTTGATCCAGCTCTGCCAGACGGCGGGCTTCACGCCCCGGGTGGCGCAAGAAGCCCGGCAGTTGCAGACCGTCGCAGCGTTGGTGGCGGCCGGTTTCGGGGTAGCCTTGCTGCCCGCGTCACTGGCGCCAGCCGCGCGCGGCGATATCGTCTTCCGGCCCATCGTGGCCGACGCGCCCGCGCCATTGCGGTATCTGGATCTGCTGATGGGCTGGAATCCGGATCGGGCTTCCCCGGTGCGCGACCGGTTGATCAGCGCAGTCCTGCAAACGCCTGGGATCGCGGCCGAGGATCCGGTCGAATGAGACTTAAATCGTCTTATTGGCGCATAAATAATATATTTTACGGAGCGGTACAGGCCTCCTAAGCTCGGCATCTTCTCTTGTCGAAGCCGAACGTGCCATGCCTGTCGCCATCTATGTCTTCTCCGTATGCACCTTCGCATTCGGCCTGTCTGAATTCGTGGTTGCCGGGCTGGTGTCGGCAATGGCCGATGGCCTGCACGCCAAGATCGAGGCCGCCGGGACCGCGATCGCCGCCTACGCCTTTGGCGCTGCCATCGGCGCCCCGTTGATCCCCGCACTGGTCGTCCATTGGCCCGACCGCCGTACCCTGGCGTGGTCCATGGCCGTGTTGGTCGTGGGCAGCGTCCTGATGAGCCTGTCGGGCACCTTGTCCGTGTTGCTGGGCGTGCGTTTCGTGGTGGGGCTGGCCCATGGCGCCTTCATGGCCGTCGCGTCGGATGCCGCCACCCGGCTGGTGGACGACGCGCGGGCGGGGCGGGCGGTGGCCGTGGTGTGGATCGGGCTCACGCTGGCGTTGGCGTTGGGCGTGCCGTTGGGCACCTTCCTGGGCAGCATCTGGTCCTGGCGGGCGGTATTCGCGGCCATCGGCGTGCTGGCGTTGGCCGGTCTGGCGGGGCTGTTGTGGTGCATGCCGGGCAAGGGGGCCGCTTCGGCCCTCCCGGCGGCCCGGCCTGGCGTGGGGCCGGGCTTGCGGGCCATTGCCCACCCCCGGATGCTGATCGCCGCGGGCGTGGGCGCGCTGGTCAGCGTGGCGACGTTCTGCTTCTTCACTTTCGTTTCGCCGTACCTGCTGCAGGTGACGGGGGCGGACCTGCGGGGGCTGAGCGCGGCCATGCTGCTGTTCGGCGTGTTTTCCATTGCCGGCAACCTGCTGGGCGGCTACCTGGTCGACAAGATGGACGCGGACCGCGCGGCGCAGCTGGCGCTGGCCGGGCTGACGGCGACGTTGCTGGGCCTATACGGATTCCGGCAATCCGGCTGGGCGGTCGTGGCGCTGGCCGGCGCGCTGGGACTGGTGTTCTTCTGCACCGTGACCGTGCTGACGCTGCGCCTGCTGAAGCTGGCGCAGCGCCACGTGCCCGAATCCACGGCGGTCGCGGCGGGCTTGAACATCGCGTCGTTCAACCTGGGGACGGCCGTGGGCGGAGGGGTAGGAAGCGTGACGATCGCTTGGGCGGGTCTGCCGGCGCTGCCGCTGGCGGGCGCGGCGGCGGCCGTGGCGGCAATGGCCGCGTTGTGGCTGCAATCGTCGCGGGCGCCGGGCCGCCAGCCAGTGTGAAAGCCAGACACCCGCGTGGGCGGTCCGGCCCCGTCGACGACCGTTTTCGCGAATGGCCAGAGTCCTTCTACAATGCCGGGTTGCGTGTAATTCTGGACTGCGTGAGATGTCAGACGTTTTGAGTATCGAGTCCCTGGACCTGGAAGCCAGGGGGATCGCCCGTCGCGACGGGAAAGTGGTGTTCGTGGAAGGGGCCCTGCCGGGCGAACGGGTGACCACCGTTACGCTGCGCCGCAAGCCGTCTTATGAAATCGCCCGCGTCGACGAGGTGATGCGCCCGTCGTCGCAGCGGGTCACGCCGCGCTGTCCGCACTTCGGCGTCTGTGGCGGCTGTGCCATGCAGCATCTGGAGCCCAGCACGCAAGTCGCCATCAAGCAGCGTTCGCTGGAGGACACCTTCTGGCATGTCGGCAAACTGCGCCCGGCGCTGATCCTGCCGCCGCTGCAGGGGCCGACCTGGGGCTACCGCTACCGTGCGCGCCTGTCGGTGCGGGTCGTGCCGAAAAAGGGCGGCGTGCTGGTGGGTTTCCACGAACGCAAAAGCAGCTTCGTCGCCGACATGCGCGAATGCCACGTGCTGCCGCGCCACGTCAGCGACCTGCTGATGCCGCTGCGCGCCATGATCGGCTCCATGTCCGCGCCGGACCGCATGCCGCAGATCGAAGTGTCGCTGGGCGAGGGCGTGACGGCGCTGGTGCTGCGCCATCTGCTGCCGCTGACCGACGGCGACATCGCCATCCTGCGCGCCTTCGCCGCCCAGCACAACGTGCAATGGTGGCTGCAGTCCAAGGGCCCCGATACGGTGCACCCGATGGAGCGCGAGCATGCCGACACGCTGGCCTACACCATGCCGGAATTCGGCCTGCGCATGCCGTACCGGCCTACCGACTTCACGCAGGTCAACCACGCCATCAACCGCGCGATGGTGTCGCGCGCGCTGAAGCTGCTGGACGTGCAGCCCACCGACCGCGTGGCCGACCTGTTCTGCGGGCTGGGCAACTTCACCTTGCCGCTGGCGACCCAAGGGCGCGAAGCCGTGGGCGTGGAAGGCAGCAAGACGCTGACCGACCGCGCGTTCGACGCCGCCTCGCGGCACGGCCTGGGCGACCGCACCAGCTTCGCCACGCTGAACCTGTTCGAAGTGGACGCGCATTGGCTGCGCAGCCTGGGCCACTTCGACCGCATGCTGATCGATCCGCCGCGCGAGGGCGCGCATGCCGTGTCGCAGGCCTTGTCGGAACTGACGGCCGAAGAGCGGCCCCGCCGCATCGTCTACGTGTCCTGTAATCCGGCCACGCTGGCGCGCGATGCCGCCATCCTGGTGCATGAAGGCGGCTATGTGCTCAAGAGCGCCGGCGTCATCAACATGTTCCCGCACACGGGCCATGTGGAATCGATTGCCGTGTTCGAATCGCTGGACGCCGCAGGCGTGCTGGAAGTGAAGGAACGCGCCCGCCTGCGCGCGATCCAGGCGGCCGCGGATGCCGTGGCGGCTGAAGAGGCCAAGGCCGCTGCGGCGGCAGAGAAGGCGGCCGCCAAGCAGGCCGCCACCGACGCGTACCACGCCCGCGTGGCGGCGGAGGCGGAACAAGCGGTAGAACAAGCGTCCGAGCAGGCGCCCGAGAAAACGGCCGAAGCCGCCGGGCAAGCCCAGGGCTGATCCTTACGCGACGCGGGCCGGAGAATATCCGGCCCGTAGTCGTTCGCGTGGGCTTTCCCCGCGCGGCAGTTCTTAATGCGTGCGCCCCAGGTTTTCCAGGATCGGGCAATCGGGCCGGTCGTCGCCATGGCAGTTGTTCGCCAGGTGCTTCAACGTGTCGGCCATCTCGCGCAAGGCCTGGGCCTTGCGCTCCAGTTCCTCCACATGCCCCAACGCGATGCGCTTGACGTCGGCGCTGGCGCGGCTGCGGTCCTTCCATAGCGCCAGCAGCTCGTTCATCTGCTCGACCGAGAACCCGAGGTCGCGCGCGCGGCGAACGAAGCGCAGCGTGTGCAGGTCGTGGTCGCTGTAGACGCGGTAGCCCGAGTCCGTGCGCACCGCCGGGCCGATCAGGCCGATGCTCTCGTAGTAGCGGATCATCTTGGCGGAAATGCCGGAGCTTTTGGACGCTTCTCCGATGTTCATGTGATGCTCCTTTTCAGGCTTGGATGGCGCGCGGCCGGAACGCCTTCAGGCGCAGGGCGTTGCCCAGCACGAAGACGCTGGACAGGGCCATCGCGCCGGCAGCGAAGATGGGCGACAAAGACAGGCCGAACGCCGGGTACAGCGCGCCTGCCGCCAGCGGGATCAGGGCGGCGTTGTAGGCGAACGCCCAGAACAGGTTCTGCCGGATGTTGGCGAGCGTGGCGCGGCTGAGCGCGATCGCGTTGGGCACCCCGTGCAGGTCGTCGGCCATCAGCACCACCGAAGCGGCTTCGATGGCGACGTCGGTGCCCGTGCCGATGGCGATGCCGGTATCGGCGGCGGCCAGCGCGGGCGCGTCGTTGATGCCGTCGCCCACGAAGGCCACCTTGCGGCCGCCTTGGCGCAGCGTGCCGATGGCTTCGACCTTGCCGTCGGGCAGCACTTCGGCGCGCACTTCGTCGATGCCCAGCTGGCGTGCGACGGCCTGCGCCGTGTAGCGGTTGTCGCCGGTGATCATGGCGGTCTTCAGGCCTTGCGCATGCAGCGCGGCGATGGCCGAAACGGCGGACGGCTTGATCGGATCGGTCACGGCCATCATGGCGGCGGCCTGGCCGTCGATGGCGACATAAATGGGCGTCTTGCCTTCGTTGCCCCAATCCGCGGACCGTTCGCCAAAGGCGCTGACGTCCACGCCACGTTCGGCCATCAGGCGCGCCGCGCCCGCCAGCACTTGACGCCCGGCGACCGTCGCTTCGACGCCCGCGCCGGTGATGGCGGCAAAGCCGTCGGCCTGCAGGAGTTCGATCTTGCGCTCGGCGGCGGCCGCCACGATGGCGAGCGCGATCGGGTGTTCAGAACGCGCCTGCACCGAAGCGACCCACTGCAGCACTTGCTGGCCGTCATGGCCGGCCGCAGGTTCCAGTTCGGTCAGCGTGGGCTTGCCCAGCGTCAGCGTGCCGGTCTTGTCGAAGGCCACCACGTTCACGTCGCGCAGCGTCTGCAAGGCGTCGCCCTGGCGGAACAGCACGCCCATTTCGGCTGCACGGCCCGTGCCCACCATGATGGAGGTCGGCGTGGCCAGGCCCATGGCGCAGGGGCAGGCGATGATCAGCACGGCCACCGCGTTGACCAGCGCATGCGATAGCGCCGGCGACGGGCCGAAGAAGAACCAGGTCAGGAAGGTGAGCAGGGCGGCCGCCATCACGGCGGGCACGAACCACGCGGTGACCTGGTCGACCAGGGCCTGGATGGGCAGGCGCGCGCCCTGAGCGGCTTCCACCATGCGGATGATGCGCGCCAGCATGGTGTCGGCGCCGGTATGGGTGACGCGCAGTGTGAAGCTGCCGGACGTGTTCAGGGTGCCGCCGGTGGCCTGCATGCCGGGCTGCTTTTCGACCGGCACGGGTTCGCCCGTCAGCATCGACTCGTCCACGTAGGACGTGCCTTCGATGATGTCGCCGTCCAGCGGGATCTTCTCGCCGGGACGCACGACCACGATGTCGCCGGTTTTCACTTTTTCGATTTCGACGTCCATCGCCTGGCCGTCGCGCATGACGCGGGCGGTGCGCGGCTGCAGGCCGATCAGGCGCTTGATGGCGGCGCCGGTCTTGCCCTTGGCGCGCGCTTCCAGCATGCGCCCCAGCAGGATCAGGGTCACGATGACGGCGGCGGCTTCGTAATAGACGTTGCGCGAGGCCTCGGGCAGCCAGGCAGGCATGAACGTCGCCACCACGGAATAGCCCCAGGCGGCGCCGGCGCCCAAGGCCACCAGCGAATTCATTTCAGGCGCACGGCGCCACAGGGCGGTGAAACCCTTGGTGAAGAAATGCCGTCCGGGCCAGACCAGCACGGCGGTCGTCAGCGCAAACTGGAGCAGCCAGCTGTTCTGCTGGCCGATCGTGCCAAGCACCCAGTGGTGCATGGCGGGAATCAGGTGGGATCCCATTTCCAGCAGGAAAACGGGCAAGGTCAGCACCAGCGCCACGGTGAAGGCGCGCTTCAAGCGCTGCGCTTCCGCGTCGCGGGCTTGCGACTGGCGCTCGGCGTGGTCGTCCTGGGCCGCAATGGGGCGGGCCTCGTAACCCATCTTGACGACGGCGTCGACCAGGGCCTGCGGCTGGGCGGCGGCCGGGTCGAACGACACCAGGGCGCGCTCGGTGGCCAGGTTCACCTGAGCCTGCGCGACGCCGGGGACATGGGACAGGGCCTTTTCCACGCGCTTGACGCACGACGCACAGGTCATGCCTTCAATGGCGAGTTCCAGTTGGGTGATGGAGGGGTTGGCAACGCTCATGGCGGTTCTCGTTTCGGAGTGGAGCTTGCAGTTTCATCCTTCCCATGATGGGAAGGTCAAGGTTCATTCTACGCTTGACCTTGACATGATGGGAACGTTTAAGCTGCGATCCATGGTGTGCAAAAGGTTGCCCACCGCCCTGAAATATCCGGAGAAAAACCATGAGCATCGAATTCCAAGTCCCCGACATGACCTGCGGCCATTGCGTGAAGACCATCACCGGCGCCGTGAGCGAGGCGGCCCCGGGCGCCACGGTGGCGGTGGACCTGCCTACGCACCGCGTCACCATCACGGGCACGGATCAGGCCGACAAGCTGGAAGCCGCCATCCGCGACGCGGGCTACGAGCCGACCCGCCTCTGAGACCGCCCCGCTGGAAGGCCGGGTTATGATAGGCCCGGCTTTCCGGCGGTAATTTCTTAATTGCTAAAATCTATCGATCAATTTAATTTATTAAATTTGATTAATTAATAGCTACGATTTATCATTCTTTCCATGGTGGTTAAACAAACCCCGCTACCCAAGGAGAGATTGAATGCTGCAAAACCGCGAAGGCCAACGTGTTCCGAACGTAACGTTCCCCGTCCGTGAGGACAACACGTGGAAGAAGGTCACGACCGACGATCTGTTCAAGAACAAGACGGTTGTCGTCTTCTCGCTTCCCGGCGCTTTCACGCCGACCTGCTCGTCGACCCACCTGCCGCGCTACAACGAACTGGCCCCCGCGTTCTTCGACGCCGGCGTGGACAGCATCGTCTGCGTGTCGGTCAACGACACCTTCGTCATGAACGAATGGGCCAAGGATCAGGAATCGGCCAATATCACGCTGCTGCCCGACGGCAACGGCGCATTCACCGACGGCATGGGCATGCTGGTCGACAAGAGCGACCTGGGCTTCGGCAAGCGCAGCTGGCGCTATTCGATGCTGGTGAAGGACGGCGTTGTCCAGAAGATGTTCATCGAGCCGGAAAAGGAAGGCGACCCGTTTGAAGTGTCGGACGCCGACACGATGCTGGCGCACATCGCCCCGACGGCCAAGAAGCCCGACCAGGTGGTCGTGTTCTCCAAGCCGGGCTGCCCGTTCTGCGTGGAAGCCAAGGCGCTGCTGGAAGAAAAGGGCTACGCCCCGATCGAAATCCCGCTGGAAAACAAGGTCCGCGGCCGTGTCATCGGCGCCGTGTCCGGCAAGGGCACCGCTCCCCAGGTGTTCATCAACGGTTCGCTGGTTGGCGGCCTGGAAGACCTGAAGGCGCACTTCGCCTAAGCCTGCAAGCCGGGCAGGGGGATGATCCCCTGGCCCGGCCGGCGCGGCCGGGCGGTTGCAGCACGACTGCTCCGCCGCCGCCGGCACGAGCTTCCCTTCTTACGCACCCTTAACGCATTCCTTGCGCGGCCCCTCGCGGGCGCCGCCGGACGGTGTTCGTCCCGAGGATGCGCAACAAGGCGGAACTCGCCTTTGAATCCTTGCTACTCGCAACATGGGGGATACCCAGTCATGAAAACTCTGCACACCGATATCGCTGTCATTGGCGCCGGCACCGCCGGGCTGGCCGCTTACCGCGCCGCGAAAGCCGCTGGCAAGCGCGCGTTGCTGATCGAAGGCGGCCCCTATGGCACGACCTGCGCCCGCGTGGGCTGCATGCCCTCCAAACTGCTGATCGCGGCCGCCGAGGCCGCCCACAGCGCGGCCCATACGGAAGCGTTCGGCGTGCACGTCAACGGGGAAATCTCGGTGGACGGCGTTGAAGTGATGGACCGCGTCAAGCGCGAACGCGACCGCTTCGTCGGTTTCGTGCTGGAAGGGGTGGAGAACATCCCGGCCGACGACAAGCTGCGCGGCTATGCGCGTTTCGTCTCCGATACCGTGCTGCGCGTGGACGACCACACCGAAGTGCATGCGTCCCGCGTGGTCATCGCCACGGGTTCGCGCCCGTCGGTGCCGCCGCCGTTGCGTGCCCTGGGCGACCGCCTGGTGGTGAACGACGAGGTCTTCGCCTGGGACGACCTGCCGCGCCGCGTGGCCGTGTTCGGCCCCGGCGTGATCGGTCTGGAACTGGGCCAGGCGCTGGCGCGGCTGGGCGTGGACGTGCGCGTGTTCGGCGTCAGCGGCAGCCTGGGCGGCATCAGCGATCCGCAGGTGCGCCTGAATGCGCGCAAGATCTTCCAGCGCGAGTTCTATCTGGACCCGGACGCCCGCGTTCTGGAAACGACCCGCGTTGGCGACGAAGTGGAAGTGCGCTACGTCACGCTGGACAACAGTGAACGCACTGAACGCTTCGACTACGCGCTGGTCGCCACGGGCCGCCGCGCCAATGTGGACGGCCTGGGCCTGGAGAACACCTCGCTTGCGCTGAACGCGCACGGCGTGCCGGAATTCGACCGCCAAACGATGCAGGCGGGGGATTCGCCCATCTTTATCGCCGGCGACGCCAACGCCGATGCGCCGTTGCTGCACGAGGCCGCCGACGAAGGACGCATCGCGGGCGAAAACGCCGCGCGCTTCCCGGACGTGCGCCAGGGTTTGCGCCGCGCGCCGCTTGCCGTGGTGTTTTCGGACCCGCAGATCGCGGTGGCGGGGCAGGGTTATGGCCGCCTGGTTCCAGGCACTTTCGTGATCGGCGAAGTGGATTTCACCGACCAGGGCCGGTCGCGCGTGATGCTGAAGAACAAGGGCATGCTGCACGTGTACGCCGATATCGCGACGGGCCGCTTCCTGGGCGCGGAAATGGTCGGCCCCGGCGCCGAGCACATCGGCCACTTGCTGGCGTGGGCGGTGCAGCAGGAACTGACAGTGGCGCGCATGCTGGAAATGCCGTTCTACCATCCCGTGATCGAAGAAGGCCTGCGCACGGCGCTGCGCGATGCCGCCGCCAAGCTGGCGCGCGCCCAAGAGGCGCTGCTGAGCGAGGAATCGGAACGCGAAACGGCGTAAACCGCACCGCCTTCCGCCAATGAAACGGGCCGCGATATCGCGGCCCGTTTTTCGTGTGGCGGCCCTGGGGGCGCGTCAGTCGTCCGACTGCTTCTTTGGAACCGGGAAGGGGTTCTCGCGGTATTGCAGCGTGAAGCCGGCGCGTTCGTCCTGGCCCAGCTCGCGGGCCAGGTACGGCATGGCTTGCTTGAGTCCTTCGTGCAAGGTCCAGGGCGGGTTGATCAGGAACATGCCGCTGCCGTGCAGGCCGTAGCCGTCGATGGTCGACTTCTTGACGGTCAGGGTGGCGTGCAGCCAGCTCTTGACCTTCAGGTTTTCGAAATGGCGCGCCATTTCGCTGGCTTCGCGGCGCTGCACCAGCGGATACCAGATCGCGATGGTGCCCGTGGCGAAGCGCTTCACGCATTCCTTCACGGTGATCAGCGTGCGGCGATAGTCGTGCTTGTCTTCGTACGACGGGTCGATCAGCACCATGCCACGGCGCGTCGGCGGCGGCAGCAGGGCCTTGACGCCTTCGAAGCCGTCATCGCCGTAGATGGTGGTCTGGCGCTGCGCGGCACGGCCCTGGTGTTCCAGGTTGACGACCAGCGTGTCGATTTCCGTCGGGTGCATCTCGAACAGGCGCAGGCGGTCCGACGGGCGCATCACGTCCAGCGCCAGCCACGGCGAACCGGGGTAGCGCTTCAAGCGGCCGTTGGTGTTGTAGTCGCGGATGCGGGCGACGTAGTCGGCCAGCAGCGGCGGCAAGTCCTTGGCTTCCCACAGGCGGCCGATGCCGTCCACGAATTCCGAGGTCTTGTTCGCCCAGTCGCTTTCCAGGTTGTACAGGCCCGCGCCGGCGTGGGTGTCCACGACCCAATAGGGCGCGTCCTTTTTGTTGAAGTAATCCAGGGTGTGGACCAGGATGGCGTGCTTGAGCACGTCGGCATGGTTGCCGGCGTGGAAGGCGTGGCGGTAACTGAACACGGGGCGTTCTGCCTCAGGCGGCGGGCCGGATCACGGCCAGCTCGTCGGTGAAAATGCCGTCGACGCCCCAGTCCAGCAGCAAGCGGGCGCGTTCGGGGTCGTTGACGGTCCAGGCCGCGATCCGGTAGCCGGCGGCATGCACGGCGTCGATCAGTTCGCGGGTTGCGTCTTTCTGGTTGATGTTCAGCGCGACGCAGTCGTATTTCGCCAGGCGTTCGCGCCAATCGGCGGGTACTTTTTCCACGAGCAGCGCGCGCGGCAGCTCGGGTGCCACTTCCAGCGCGGCTTGCAGCGCCTCTTCGGCGAACGAGGACAGCAGCGGGGGCGTGCCGGCGCCTTGCCACAACTGTTGGCAGGCCCGCGCCACGGCGGCGCCGGTCTCGGCGTCGCGGCCGGGGCAGGGCTTGATTTCGACGTTGCTGGCGATGTGGTTGGCGACCGTGTAGCGGGCCACGGCGGCAAAGGTGGGCAGCGGTTCGCCGGCATAGGCGGCCGAGTGCCAGCTGCCGAAGTCCAATTGCGCCAGTTCCGAGTAGGTCTTGGCGGCGGCCGGGCCCTTGCCGTTGGAGGTGCGGTCGACGTCGTCGTCGTGCATCAGCACGAGCACGTTGTCGCTGCTCAGCTTCACGTCGTATTCGAACATCGTGAAACCGTGCTCGGCACCCACGCGCATGGCGGCCAGCGTATTCTCCGGCGCCAAACGACCGCCACCGCGGTGCGCGATGTAACGGGAATAGGGCCAGGACGGGAGTTTTGCAGTCATTTTTGGTGTTGCGTGTGCTTCTTATGGACAGGGTTGCAAGGATACTCCTTCTTCGCGCCGCCGCCGGGCCGCCCCAAGGCGGCGCAGCCCCCTTGGGGGGCAGCAAACGAGCAAAGCGAGTGCGGCGTGGGGGCATACCCCTCCGCCGCCGGGCCGCCCCAAGGCGCCCCCTTGGGGGGCAGCAAGCTCGCGGCGCGAGCGCAGCGTGGGGGCCTCTATTTCAGCGGTGCTTTATCTTGGGACACGTCCATGATCATGCGGGTCGCCAGATACAGGCGCGGCACGATGCTGTTGATCTGGATGTATTCGGCGTCGTTGGAGTGGGCGCCGAAGCCGCTCAGGCCCATGCCTTCGACGACCGGACCGCGGGCTTTCAGGGCGGCGAACGCGGCGTCCGTGCCGCCGCCGCTGGCGCGATCGACGACTTTCATCGGCAGGTCCAGCTCTTTGTAGATCTGCACGCCATGCTGGGCCAGGGCGCGGGACGCCGCGGTGGCCTCCAGCGGCGGCCGGCGCACTTCGAACTTCACCGTGACTTTGGATTCGGGCAGCAGCTTCTTCTGGACGCGCTCTTCCAGGGTGCGCGCCAACGCGTCGAAATCGGACACGCGCAGCGCGCGGGCGTCGGCCTGGGCGGTTGCCTGGCCGGGGATGACGTTACGGTTGGTCCCGGCCTGGGCCACGGTCCAGTTCAGTTTCAAGCCTTCCTCGGGCTTGGACAGCTTGTCCAGCTGCAGCAACTGGTGCGCCAGTTCATACAGCGCATTGACGCCGCCTTCCGGGCGGGCGCCGGCGTGCGAGGTCTTGCCCTGCACCGTCAGGTAGGCCGCGCCGATGCCGCTGGTGGCCAGCGTCAGGCGGGCTTCGGCGCCACCGCCCTCGAATGAGAAGACCGCGTCCTGGTCGGCGCCCAAGCGGGTGATGGTGCTGCGGGCGCCCGGCGAACTGATCTCTTCGTCGCCGTTGATCAAGACGGTGATGGTGCCGAAGTCGCGAAAGCCCAGCTTCTGCAGCAGGGTCAGGGTGTGGATGATGGTCGCCACGCCGTGCTTGTCGTCGGCGATGCCCAGGCCGTACGCCTTGTCTCCGTCCACCCGGAACGGCTGGTCTTTCAGCATGCCGTTGCGGTAGACCGTGTCCATGTGGGCGATCAGCATGATCTTGCTGGTACCCGTGCCCTTGAACTCGGCATGGACCATCGGCCCGACCTTTTCAGGGGTGTCGTCCAGCCGGAAGACGTCGGTGGCCGGCAGGATCTCCACCGTGCCGCCCAGTGCTTTGAGGCGGTCGCGGATCAGTTCGGCGATGCGCTCCACGCCTTCGACGTCCTTGCTGCCGGATTCGATGTTGACCAGGTCCCGCATGGTGTCGAGCATGGCCTGCTGCTGGCCTTTCGCGGCTTCGTGCACGGCAGCCACGGGCGCGGCCAGCGCCGCCTGCGCGCCGCCCAGGAAGGCCAGGGCGATACACGTGCGGAGGACATGCAGGCGGGGGGAGGTAAGCGGCATCGAGGGAACCCTTTATGTAGCGTAAAAAGGGGCGCCGGCGGAAGGGCGCGGCGTCGGAGGTGCGCGGCCGAGTGGCGCGCTGCCCCTGAAAGTCACGATACGAGTGCGCGGGGGCCGGGAAAATGGTGATTTCCCGGGTTGACGGCGCGCGGCTTCCATGTAGTGGGGACGGGTCAAAAGGCCCGGCGGGAACTTGAAGTCAATCCGAAGCTCCCATCCGGGCGGGTAATGCTAAAATCCGCCCGCTGATCCGGTAATGACCGGTATGGGAATAGGGCGAATCGACTTCGCCTTTTTTTATGCGTTTTCTTGCGGCTCTGGGTGGATACCCCTGGAGTGCGGCAACAGGGATTCCATGTTCGAATTTATTCGCAGCCATCGGCGTTGGATGCAGTTCATCCTGCTGATTCTGATTGTGCCGTCCTTCTTCCTGGTCGGAATTCAAGGCTATGACAGCTTCATGCGCAAAGAGCCGGAGTTGGCGACAGTCGCCGGCCAGCCTATTTCGCGTGCCGAATTCGATCAGGCGCACCGCAACCAGCTGGAGCAGTTCCGCCAGCGCATGGGCGCGCAGTTCGACCCGGCCGTGATCGATACGCCGGCCATGCGCGAGAGCCTGCTGAACCAGCTGATCAATCAGCGCCTGCTGGCCAACGTCGCCGTCGACAACCGTTTCACGGTGTCCGACGAGACGCTGCGCAACACCATCGCCGCCATCCCGGAAGTGCAAGACAACGGCCGCTTCTCGCCCGAGCGCTATCGCCAGGTGCTGGCGGCCCAGGGCCTGTCGCCGACCTCGTTCGAAGCCGGCCTGCGTCGCGACCTGGCGGTGGCCCGCGTGCTGGAGCCCGTCGGCCAATCGTCCCGTGCGCCCGCCGAAGTAGTGGCCTCGCTGGAAACGGCATTGACGCAGCAGCGCACGGTGCAGACGCGCCGCTTCGCCGCCGCGGACTACCGCTCGCAGGTTTCCGTCAGCCCGGCCGACATCCAGGCCTGGTACGACGCCAACAAGCAACAGCTTCAGATCCCTGAGCAAGTCCAGGTGCAGTACGTGGTGCTTGACGAGGCTGCCGCGACGCAAGGCATCCAGGTCAAGGATGAAGACCTGACGTCCTACTACGAGCAGAACAAGAACCGCTTCGGCCAGCCCGAGCGCCGTCGCGCCAGCCACATCATGATCGAAGTGCCCCCGGGCGCGTCGGAAGAGGTCCGCAAGGCCGCCCGCCTCAAGGCCGACGACCTGGCCCGCAAGGCCGCAGCCGATCCGGCGCAGTTCGCCGAATTGGCCCGCATGAATTCGCAGGACGCCGGCTCGGCCGCCAATGGCGGCGACCTGGGCTGGCTGGCGCCCGGTATGTTGACCGGTCCGCTGGAGAAGGCGATTTTCGGCCAGGCCAAGGACGAGGTGTCCGGCGTGGTGGAAAGCCCGTCCGGCCTGCACATCGTCAAGGTCACCGAGATCCAGCCCGCGGCCGTCAAGCCGCTGGCCGAGGTCAAGGATCAGATCACCGGCGAAGTCCGCAAGCAGATGGCCGCCGTGCACTTTTCGGAAATGGCCAGCCAGCTGAACAAGCAGGTCTATGACCAGCGCGACAGCCTGCAACCCGCCGCCGACGCCGTCGGCCTGAAGCTGCGCACCGCCTCGGGCGTGACCCGCGAAGGCCTGTTGCCCGCCGACAAGGCCGGCCCGGGTTCGGCCGCCGACAGCCCCGACGCCGCGCTGCTGGACAATCCGCGCGTGCGCCAGGTGCTGTTCTCGCCAGACGTGCTGCGTGAAAAGCAGAACTCCGGCGTGATCGAACTGTCGCCCGCCACCATGCTGGCCGTGCGCGTCGCCGCCGTGGAACCGGCGCACGTGCCGGCGCTGGACAAGGTCAGCGACACCATCCGCGCCAAGCTGCTGGACGAGCGCTCGGCCGAAGCTGCCAAGAAGGCCGGCGAAGCCGCGCTGGCAGCCGACAAGGCCAACCCGTCGGCCGCGCCGGAAGGCTTCGCGCCCGCCGTGACCGTGTCGCGCCAGGACCCCAAGGACCTGCCGCAAGCGGTGGTGGATGCCGCGATGCGCCTGCCGGCCACCCAATTGCCCGGCTATGCCGGCGTGCAAGCGGGCGCCGACTACACGCTGGTCCGCCTGGAGAAGGTCGAAGCCGGCACGGTGGACGCCGCCGCCAAGGACCGCCTGACGCAACAACTGTCGGGTGGCCTGGGCCAGGCTGAAATCGAAGCGCTGCTGAAAATGCTGCGTGAACAGTACAAGGTGCAAGTGCTGCCCGGCGCCGCCGAAGTCATCCGCGGCGACCAGCCGCAGGCGGCAGGCTGATCAGCTGATCATAGGGGCCCCACAGCCTCTAGTTCAACAGTGGCTGCAGGGTCGGCCACACGTTGTCCAGCAATTGCGGCTGGGCATCCTCGTTCGGATGGATGCCGTCAGCCTGGAACATCGCCCGGTTCGTTGCAATTCCTTCCATCAGGAAGGGCACGAGCCGGGCGTTTTCGTCTTTGGCGACCGTAGGAAACAGCTGGGCGAAGCGTTGCGTGTAATCGCGTCCATAGTTGGGCGGGATCTGCATGCCCACGATCAGCACCTGCGCGTTCGCTTGGCGCGAAGCCTGCGCCATGGCGCGCAGATTCTGCTCGGTCATCGTCAGCGACAGGCCGCGCAAGGCGTCGTTCGATCCCAGTTCCAGCACCACCACCGCCGGCGCGTGCTGGCGCAGCAGCGCAGGCAGGCGCGCGACGCCGCCGCTGGTCGTGTCGCCGCTGATGCTGGCATTGACCACCTGGTACTTGGGGTATTGTTCCGAAACCCGGGCAGACAGCAAGGGCACCCAGCCCGTGCCGCGCTTGATGCCGTATTCGGCGGACAGGCTGTCGCCCACCACCAATACGGTGCGCGGCGCGGAACCCTGGGCCGCCGCGGCGGTCTGAGCGTGGGCGGGGGACGCCATCACGGCGGCTGCCATGGCGGTTGTCGCCAAGGCGGATGTAAGACGCAGACGGGAAAATAGGCGCATGGATAGCAAGAATTCGATCGAAGTGAAGGGGCTGGGCAAACGGGTGGCCGATGCCGGCGGGATGCTGTCTATCCTGGAAGATATCGATTTTACGGTGGCCGCCGGCAGTGCCGTGGCCATCACCGGAAGCTCCGGATCGGGCAAGTCCACCCTGTTGGGACTGTTGGCCGGGCTGGATGTTCCCAGCATGGGCAGCGTACACCTTGCGGGCCAGGACCTGTTCGCGCTGGACGAGGACGGCCGTGCGCGGCTGCGCGCCAATCATGTGGGGTTCGTGTTCCAGTCGTTCCAACTGCTGCCGAACCTGACGGCGCTGGAAAACGTCATGCTGCCGCTGGAACTGGCCGGGCAATCGGCCCGCGAGGCCGCGCAGGCCATGCTGGAGCGCGTGGGGCTGGGCGCCCGGTTGCACCACTACCCGCGGACGCTGTCCGGCGGCGAGCAGCAGCGCGTGTCGCTGGCGCGTGCCTTCGTGGTGCAGCCCGACCTGCTGTTCGCCGACGAGCCCACCGGCAGCCTGGATGCCGCGACGGGCGTCACGGTCATCGACCTGATGTTCGACCTGCACCGCGAACACGGCACCACGCTGGTGCTGGTCACGCACGATCCGCAACTGGCCGCCCGTTGCGGGCGCCAATTGGTGCTGGCCGCGGGCCGGATGGTCCAGGGCGCCTGAGGCGCCCTGGACGTCCTGGCTGGGTCTAGGCTCCGGGGCCTAATCCCGCGCCTTACTTCGCTTTGGCGACGGCCTGGTTCCAGGCCGCGACCACGGCTTCATACTCGGTGGCGGCGGCTTCCTGGCTGACGGGGAAGATCTTGATGGTGGACAGGTCGGGCAGGGTGGTCAGGCTGGCCACCGCCACATCAGTGCGGGTGGGGCGGCGGAAGTTCTTCACCAGCTGCGCTTCCTGCGACGCCTTGCTCAGCAGGCCGTCGTACAGCGCCTTGGCGGCGTCCAGGTTCTTCGCGCCCTTGATGATGAACATGCCTTCCGGCGCCAGATAGCTGCCTTCGCTGGGATAGACGAGCTTGATCTCTTTCTGGCCGCCGGCCACGTATTCCTGCGCGGCGTATTCCAGTGTCATCCCCACGGCGTATTCCCCTGCCGCCACGCCCTTGTAGGTGGTGCCGGACGAGGCGGTCACCACCGCATTGGCGGCGATCTTGTCCAGTCCGGCCTGGCCGAACTGCTTGTACAGGCCATACACGAGCATATAGGCCGTGCCGCTCTTGGACGGGTCGGTAATGGCGAACTTGTTCTTCCACTGCGGCTGCATCAGGTCCGACCAGGTGGCCGGCGCCGGCAGGCCCTTCAACTGGCGTTCATTGACCATCATCACCATGACGTGCACGTTCGTGCCCACCCACAGATCGTCCGGGCCGCGGAATTCGGCGGGGATCTTGTCCAGGTCGGCCGGGCGGTAGGCCTGCAGGTGCTGCCGGTAGGCGCCCAGGGTGCCGAAACCGCCGCTCCAGAACAGGTCGCCGCGCGGGTTCTGCGATTCGGCTTCGATGCGCTTCATCATCGTGCCCGTGCCGCCGGTGACGGGCTGCACGTTCAGCTTGGGACTTGTCTGCTTCACCGCTTCCAGCGCGGTCTCGATGGTTTCCGTGTTGTTGGACGAATACAGCACGACGTTCTGCGCGTGCGCGGCGCCCGTCGCCAGGGCGGCGGTCAGGACACTGGTGCGTATCAGGTGCTTGAGTTGCATGGGTAGCCTTTGGATCGAGGGGGTTATTTGCCGGAGAACAACTTGATGCGGAATGCTTTGACCGACACGATGATGGGCAGCACGATCACCGTGACCAGCGCGGCGCCGTAGGCGGAGGCCATGCCCAGCCGGCCGCCGTCGACCTGGCGGAAGATGGCGATCGGCATGGTTTCCAGACCGCCGCTGTAAGCCACGATCGATGCTGACAGTTCCGAGATCGTCGTGAGCCACATCAGGATGGCGGCCGAGATGATCGACGCCTTCATGGCGGGCAGGATCACTTTGAAGAACGTCATCAGCGGGGATACGCCCAGGCTGATCGAGGCCTCTTCGATCGAGTCGGGGATGTTGAACAGCACCGACGAGGCGTTGCGCACGGCGAACGGCAGGCGGCGCACCGTGTAGCACAGCACCATGATGCCGGAGGTGCCGGCCAGCACCAGCCAGCCGGTGTTGAACGTCTGCACCAGCGCAATGCCCAGCACCGTGCCCGAAATCGTCAGCGGCAGCACCACGATGTAGTCCAGCACCTGCGTGAAGGCGCTGCGCTTCTTGATCGTCAGGTAGCTGACCAGCACGGCGAACGCCACGCCCAGCACCGTCGCCAGCGACGCGAACTTCAACGAATTCAGGATGGGTTCCGGCGCGCCGTGCACCGCGCGCTGCATGCTGGCCAGCGACCACTGGCCCCATTGCATGACCGGGCCGCTGGTCTTGGTGAAAGCCGCCACGAACACGATGATGAGCGGCAGCATGGACAACAGGATCACGAAGCCGACGCCGCCAGTGTAGAGCCCGGCGGTCCAGGAACGCACGCGCACGGCCGCGGGCGCGCGGCCCTGGGTCATGGTGTAGACCTTGCGTTCGACTACGCGCTTCTGGAAGAACAGCACGATGGCGACGATGGCGATCGACACGACGGACATGGCGCTTTGCAGTGTGGGGCTGCCGCCCATTTCGCTGACGAAGGTGTTGTACGTCATCACCGACAGCAGCGGCACGCGGCTGCCCAGCAGCATCGCCAGCGCGAAGTTGCCCACCACCAGCGTGAACACCACCAGCGCATTGACCAGCACCGCAGGCAGCAGCACGGGCACCAGCACCCGCAGCTTGGTCAAGAACGGCGGCGTGCCCAGGCTCAGCCCGGCTTCTTCCAGCTGTCCGTCGAAGCCGCGCAGCGCGGCCAGCACGCCCAGGTAGATATACGTGTAATAGACGAGCGTCATGGAGAACACCATGCCCGTCCAGCCGTAGAACGACGGCAGCGAGATCCCCGCGTCGCCCAGCAGATTGGTCAACAGGCCGTTGTTGCCCAGGATCAGCAGCCACGACTGGCCCACGATGATCTCGGGGATGACGATGGTCAGCACCGGCAGGATCGCCACCAGGTTCTTCAACGGGAAGTCGTAGCGCGCCACCATGTAGGCGAACGGCACGCCCACCAGCACCGTGCAGGTCGTGACCGCCAGGCCCAGGATCAGCGTATTGCCGAAAGCCTCCAGATATTGCGAGTCGGCCAGCAGGGCCTTGAATCCCTCCAGCGAAAAGCCGCCGTCCTGCCCCGTGATGCTGTTGCCGAACAGCACGCCCAGCGGATACAGCACGAAGAACAGCAGCAGAACCAGACTGATCGCGGTCAGGATGCCCCAGGGCCACCATTTGATTTTCATGGCGTGCGCATCCTCAGGCGTTGACGACGCGGCTGTCGGCGGGGATCAGCACCTGCACGGCTTCGCCGGGCTGGAACTGCGCGACCATATTGCCGGCATGCAGCTCAACCCGGATCTCCGAGCCGTTGGCCAAGGCGATGCGATAGGCGGTCTTGAAACCCAGGTACTGGCGGCGCAGCACCTTGCCCGGCAGCGTGTTCGGCACGTAGGGCGCGGGCGCCATCAGCGCCAGTTCCTCGGGCCGCGCGATCAGCACGCCGCTGGCGTCCAGCCGGGCGCTGCCGCGCACGCCGTCGAATCCCAATCCGCAGAGCTCATAGCGGACATGGCCATCGGGCGCGCCGGCAAGGCCGGTGCGGGCAGGCACCGGGATCACGTTGGCCGAACCGATGAAGTCGGCCACGTAGGCGTTGACCGGCGTGCCGTAGAGTTCTTCGGGCGTGCCCAGCTGCGCGATGCTGCCGTGGTCCATGATGGCGATGCGGTCGGACATGGCGAGCGCCTCTTCCTGGTCGTGCGTGACGAAGACGGTGGTGATGCCGGCCTCGCGCACCAGATCCAGGATGACGTCGCGCATCTGCAGGCGCATTTTCGCGTCCAGGTTGGACAGCGGTTCGTCCATCAGCAGCACGCGCGGCCGGATCACCAGCGCGCGCGCCAGCGCCACGCGTTGGCGTTGTCCGCCGCTCATTTGCGCGGGGTAGCGGTCGGCCAGCGCCAGCAAGCCCACTTTATCCAGCGCCTCGTTCGCGCGCCGGGTGGTCTCGGCGCGCGCCACGCCGCGGGCGCGCAGGCCGTAAGCGACGTTGTCGAAAGCGGTCTTGTCGGGAAACAAGGCGTAGTCCTGGAACACCATGCCGATGTCGCGGCGGTGCGCTGACACATGGGTCACGTCGTCCTGGTCGAACAGCAGGCGTCCGCCGTCGGGCGCATAAAAGCCCGCGATGCAGCGCAGCAACGTGGTCTTGCCGCAGCCGCTGGGGCCCAGCAGCGTATAGAACGCGCCGTCGGGAATGTGCAGCGACAGATTGCGCAGCACTTGCTGCCCGCCGAAAGTCTTGACGATGCCGTCTACCGTGATCGATGCCATTTTTTTGTTCCTGCTTGGGTTCCCGGCATCATAGGAATGCGCCCGGCTGGTCACCAGCAGTGTTTTTTAAGGCATGGCGTTAGATTTTCTAAGAGGTCGGCGGCGGCGCTATCCCCTAGAATGCCGCTGAACAGGGCAGGCGCCGGCGAAAGCCGCGCCGCCGATAAATAGACGACAAGGGAAAACGTGGGAAAGAGCAGCACAGTCTGGTGCCTGAGCGGCGCCCGGGCGGGCGTCCGCTGACATGGCGGGGCAGAGCCTGCCGCCATTGAAGGCATTGCGCGTCTTCGAAGCCGCGGCGCGGCTGCGCAGTTTTACCGCCGCGGCCGATGAGCTCAGCATCACGCACAGCGCGGTCAGCCAGCAGATCCGCATTCTTGAAGAGTATGTGGGCCAGCCGCTGTTCGCCCGCGAAGCGCGCGGCGTGGCGCTGCTGCCGTGCGCCCAGGCCTATTTCCCGGAAGTGCAGGCCAGCCTGGAACGCATCGCCGCGGCCACCGCCAAGCTGAAGGCGCCAGCCTACGGCGGCGTGCTGCGCGTCTGCGCGACGCCGTCGCTGACCATGAAGTGGCTGATCCCGCGCCTGTCGGCCTTTCAGGCACGGCATCCGGGTATCGACGTGCAGCTCAGCACGCAGGGCCGCCCGTTCTTTGACCGGGGCGGCGACGCCGGCGCCGACGTGCTGATCCGGCACGGCTTCATGGCGCAATCGGATCTGGCCTGCGTCCATTGCCTGGATGATTTCCACTTGCCGGTGGCGTCGCCGCGCTTCATCGAACGCAACCGGCTGGCGACGCCGGCGGACTGCCTGGGCCATCCGCTCTTGAAGATATCGGGCGGCATGGACCATTGGCCGCGTTGGTTCGCGCTGGCCAAGGTGGACGTGCCTGCGCAGCTGCCCGGCCCCGTCTTCGATCACCAGTTCCTGTGCATGCAGGCCGCCATGAATGACCTGGGCATCGCCTTGGCGCCGTGGAGCCTGCTGGAAGACGACATCCGGGCCGACCGCTTGCGGCCCCTGTTCGCGCAGCCGCAACTGCCCAATGCCGGCATCCACGCGCTCTATCGGCAGGACGGCCCCGCCGCGCAGCCGGCGCAATTGTTCATCGCCTGGCTGTGCGCGCAGCAGCACGGCTTGCCCCCTCCCGGATAGACAAGGACTCGCATGCTTCATTCCACCACGCCCGCTGGCCTGCAATGGCGCGGCATCACGCCGCCGTTGGCGCTTTCCGATTACCGCGTCATCGCGTTCGACATGGATTCCACGCTTATCTCGATCGAGACGCTGGATGAAATGGCCGACCTGATGGGCAAGAAGGCGGAAGTGGCGGCGCTGACCGAGGCCGCCATGCGGGGCGAGATCATGGATTACAAGCAAAGCCTGCGCGATCGCGTGGCCTTGCTGGCCGGCATGCACGAGGCCTTGCTGGACAAGGTCTACGACGAACGCGTGCGCATCAATCCCGGCGCGGAAACGCTGATCGCGGCCTGCAAGGCGGCGGGGCTGACATGTTTGCTGGTCACGGGCGGCTTCACTTGCTTCACGGATCGCTTGCGCGTGCGGCTGGGGTTGGACGACGTGCGCGCCAATGTGCTGGAAGTGGTGGATGGCCGCATGACGGGCCGGCTGCTGCCGCAAGCATGGGGCGATATTTGCGACGGCGAAGAAAAGCGCCGCAAGCTGGTTGAGGTATGCGCATCCCTGGGGGTGGGCACGGAGCGTGCCATCGCGGTGGGCGACGGGGCCAATGATCTGCCGATGATGCGTGCGGCAGGCCTGTCGGTGGGCTATCTCGCCAAGCCGGCAGTGCGGCGTGAAGTGAACGTGGCGATCGATGAAGGCGGGTTGGACCGGCTGCTGGAACTGTTCATGCGTTCATGATCCGAAAGCGCCATGACGCCACGTTTTTAGATTGAAATCAGATTGATCCTACAAAAAAACGCGCGTAGTCTCATTGACATCTGAGATAGATGAACTTGCGACGTTGGATCAAACGAATCGCGGCCATACGAGCGCGTGGCGGCAGGCTTAAGGTTCGACGAGACGGCGCCGTAATCAGGAAAGGAAGGCAAACCCGCTTTCCTGCTCTTGCCTACGCTCTGGAGTCGTCATGGCTATTCACAGTTTGGCGCGTGCGTTGTGGTGTGTCTCGTTGCTGGCCCCTGCGGTGGCCAGCGCCAGTGACGGCGTGATCCGGTTCAGTGGGGCCATCGTCGAGCCTGCCGGATGCCGTGTCGACACGCAGGGCGCCGGGGCAGGGCCGGCAGCGCCCCGGGTAAGTTGCCAGGCGCCTGCCGGCCGGGCCGCGGTGCCTGCCGGCAACGTCGTCACGGTCAGCACGAAGGTGTTGCCTGCGGCGCCGGGGCAGGGCGGCAGCGCCGCCCGGGAAGCCCGCATCGTGACGCTGGACTACCTCTGAGGCCACGCGGTCAGATCAGGCCGCGGATCTCCACGGCCGGATCCACATCCGCGTCGTAGTCCACGCCGTCGATCTCGAAACCGAACAGCCGCAGGAAATCCTGCTTGTAGCCGGCGAAATCGGTCAGTTCGTAGATGTTGTCGCTGGTGACTTGCGTCCACAGCGCCTGCACCTGCGCCTGCACGCCCGGATCCAGCTCCTTGTAGTCCGCGCGCAGGCGGCCGTCGGCGTCCAGGACGGGCGTGTCGCCGCACAGGCTGTCTTGGTACAGTCCGTAGACCTGTTCGATGCAGCCTTCGTGCGTGCCTTCGGTCTTCATGACCTTGAACAGCAGCGACAGGTACAGCGGCATCATCGGAATGGCCGAACTGGCCTGCGTGACCACGGCCTTCAGCACCGACACGCGCGCGTCGCCGCCGCGCGCGGCCAGCTTGGCGCGGATGTCCAGCACCTTCTGGTCCAGATCTTTCTTGGCGGCGCCGATCGAGCCGTTCCAGTAGATGTCGTGCGTGATCTTTTCACCCAGATAGGTGAAGGCGGTCGTCGTGGCGCCTTCGGCCAGAGCACCGGCTTCCAGCAGCGCGTCGATCCACATCTGCCAGTCTTCGCCGCCCATGACGGCGACGGTGGCATCGATCTCGGCCTGCGTGGCCGGTTCCAGCACCGATTCCTTGACGACTTCGCGGTCGGTGTCCAGGCCGCGCAGGTTCACGGACTGGCCGATGGGCTTGAGCGTCGAATTGAAGACCTGGCCGGTCCGGGGGTGCGTGCGGCGCGGAGCGGCCAGGCTGTAGATCACCTGGTCGACCTGGCCCAGGTCCGCCTTGATGGCGGCGATGGTCTTCTGCTTGATCTCGTCCGAGAACGCGTCGCCGTTGATGCTTTTGGCGTACAGGCCTTCGGCTTCGGCCGCCTTGTGGAAGGCGGCCGAGTTGTACCAGCCGGGCGTGCCAGCTTTATTGGCGTCGGCAGGGCGTTCGAAGAACACGCCCAAGGTCTGCGCGCCACAGCCGAACGCCGCGCTGATGCGGGCCGCCAGGCCATAGCCGGTCGAGGCGCCCAGCACCAGCACGCGTTTCGGGCCGCCGGCGATCGGGCCCTGCGCCTTGACGTAGTCGATCTGGTTCTTCACGTTGGCCTCGCAGCCGACGGGGTGGGTGGTGACGCAGATGAAACCGCGCACGCGGGGCTTGATGATCATGAAGACCTCACTCGGGAAGTGCGAAATGCTGGGGGAATGCCGGATGCCGGCGCGGCCGGTGCGCGAAAGCGCAAAAAGCGACCAGCATTGTACGGGAGCCCGCCCGGTCGCGCAGCGGGGCGGGCTGGGCCGTTGCCGGTCAGCGTGCCCCGGCCTTGGCCGGGCCGGTGCCGTTGGCGGCCCCCCGGCGCCATTCCACCAGGCCGATGCCGATGCCGCTGGCGCAGATGATCGCGATGCCCAGCCAGGTCAGCGGATCAGGGAAATGGTCCCAGACCAGCCAGCCCACGGACGTGGCGCTGATGATCTGCAGATAGATGAACGGCGCCAGCGTCGAGGCCGGGGCTCGCCGGTAGGCGGCGATCTGGAACAGGTGGCCCACGCCGCCGGTGACGCCGGTCGAGATCAGCAGGAACCAGTCGAACGCGGACAGCGATTGCAGCACGGGCAGGGCGGCCGGCAGCACGAACGGCAGGGACAGCGTCAGGCAGGCCGTGCCGACCGCGCCGCTCCAGATCAGCGAGGTGAACGGGTCGTCGCCCGCGACGCGCCGCGTGGCGATGAACTGGGCCGCGAAGCAACAGGCCGTCAGTAGCCCGAAGACCGTGCCCACCGGGTGCAGTCCGCCGCCCGGGCGGATGACGATGATCACGCCGATGAAGGCGATGCCCGCCGCGACGAACCGCGACAGCCGCGCGGGTTCCTTCAATACCCAGGGCGCCAGCGACAGCACGAGCAAGGGCGCCAGGAAATTGATGGCCGTGGCCTCGGCCTGCGGGATGTAGCTGAGCGTGGTGAAGAACATCAGCGTGGCCAGGAACATCGAGCCGCCGCGGATGAGCTGTTCGCGCGGGCGTTTGCTGCGCAGCACGCCCACGCCGCGCGTGGGCAAGACCAGGGCCAGCACCAGCACCAGATGCACGGCATAACGGAACCAGGACAGCACCAGCAGCGGCACGCCCGCGTTCATCACCCATTTTCCGCTGGCGTCCAGGCAGGACAGCGTCCACATCGATAGCACCAGCAGCAGGATCCCGACCAGCGGTCCGCGGGAAGCGGGCGCGGCGGCGGCTTGCGGGCGACCGGGATCGGCCGGGGGCATGGAGAGGCTCCTAATGGGGGAAACGGGCGGCTGCCATGATACGCTCATCCCGCCGGGGGAACAGGCCAATGATAGAACTACGCAACATCGAAACTTTTTTCTGGGTCGCCACGCTGGGCAGCTTTCGCGCCGCGTCGGAAAAACTCAACACCACGCAGCCTGCGGTGTCTCAGCGCATCGCGTCGCTGGAGGCCGATCTGGGCGTGCGGCTCTTCGAGCGAGACGCGCGCGGCGTCAAACTGACGGCCAAGGGCCATGAATTGCTGTCGCATGCCGAGCGCATGCTGCAGGTGCGGCGCGACATGTTCGAAGCCGCGCGCGAACAGAACGTCATGTCGGGCACGGTGCGCATCGGGGTGGCCGAGACCATCGTGCAGACCTGGCTGCCCACGTTGATCGAAATGATCCACACGACGTATCCCGCGCTGGTGCTGGAGATCGAAGTGGATACCACCCACGTGCTGCGCTCGCATCTGATGTCGCGGCAGATCGACCTGGCATTCCTGATGGGTCCGGTGCTGGAGGCGCGCGTCGAAAACCTGCCGCTGTGCACGTATCCGCTTGCATGGGTGGCCAGCCCCACGCTGGACCTGGGGCCCGAGCCCCTGACCCTTGAACGCATCGGCAAGCTGCCGATCATCACGTACCCGTCCAACAGCGCGCCGTACCGGTTCGTGCGCGACATGCTGACACGCGCCGGGGTGTCGTCCCCGCGCATGTACGGCAGCGCGTCGATGTCGATGGTGGTGCGCATGACGCAGGACGCCATCGGCACCAGCGTGATCGCGCCGGTCTTCCTGGGCAAGGAATTGGCGCGCGGCGAATTGCGCATCCTGCGCGTCGAAGCCGACCCGCTGCCGGAGCTGAGCTTCACGGCGACCTGGGTGCAGGGGCCTGACAGCCACGCGGTCAAAGTGATCGCGCAGATGGCGCAGAAGGTCGCGGCGCAGGCCGGGGACGGCATTCCGGCCTAGGTGTTTTCCCCCGGTCGCCGTGCGTGGCCGGTGGCGGAACCGGCACGGATGCCGTGTCCGCCCGTGTGGCCAACTGCCCGGAAAGCCGCGCCAGGCTGTCATTTGGCGAAATCGCAGGCGGCCTTGCCGGCGAGACCCAAGAAATATTTATACCCCCACATCGCTACATACGATTGGACGCTTGCCGCCCCTGACGATGCAATGGCGGCACACCAATAGGCAACGTCTGGATACACAGTCCCGAATTCCTAACCGCGTGCGATCAGGGTAACGGGATCCCGCACGCGACAGACCATCCCGCCAGCCAGGAGTTTTGTCCATGAAGAAGTCTCTTGTTTTCGCCGCCGTCGCTGCCAGCTTGCTGGCCGGCGCCGTCCAGGCGCAAGATCTGCCCAAAACCCAGTTGAAGGTCGTGGGAGGCCTGTCCAACCTGACCGCCTACAACGATTACGAAAAGCCGTTCTGGACCAAGACCATTCCCGAGCTGTCCAAAGGGCAGATCACGGCGGACATCAAGGGCTTCAATGAGATGGGCCTGAAAGGTCCCGAGGTGCTGCGCCTGATGTCGCAGGGCGTGATCGAATTCGGCACCGCCACCTTGTCGTACTTCGCCAGCGACAACCCGATCAACGAAGCGATCGACCTGGCCGGCCTGGCGCCCGACGTCAAGACCGCGCGCGCCGTCACCGACGCATTCGAACCGGTCTACGCCAAGCTGTACGGCGAAGGCAGCAACGTCAAGCTGCTGGGCATCTCGACCTATCCGGCGCAAGTGCTGTTCTGCAACGCCGAGATCAAGAGCCTGGCGGACATCAAGGGCAAGAAGGTGCGCACCAGCAGCCGCACCACTGCGGAATTCGTGGAAGCGCTGGGCGGTTCCAGCGTCACGATGGCCTTCGGCGAAGTCGTCCCGGCGCTGCAGAACAAGGTGGTCGATTGCGCCATCACCGGTTCGCTGTCGGGCTACTCGGCCAAGTGGTACGAAGTGTCGACGCACCTGGTCGCATTGCCGATCAACTGGAACCAGCAGATCCACGCGGTCAACCAGAAGGCCTGGGACAAGCTGGACCCCGCCGTGCGCACGTTCCTGCAAGCCAACGTGAAGACGCTGGTCGACAACATCTGGGAAGGTGCCGCGCGCCAGACGCAAGAAGGCTATGACTGCAATACCGGCGCCGCCGCGTGCCCGTTCCCGGTCAAGGGCAAGATGGTCCTGGTCGAACCCTCCGACGCCGATCGCGCGTTGCTGAAGAAGGTGGCCCAGGAAGCCGTGCTGCCCAAGTGGGCCGCGCGTTGCTCGGCGCAGTGCGTCAAGGACTTCAACGCCACCATCGGCAAGACGCTGGGCCTGACCGCCAGCAAGTAATTGCCGTTCCGCGCCGCCGCGCAAGGCGGCGGCGCGGTTTCCGGCTTGTGATACCGGGCTTCGCCCGTAGAGGTTTCATCCATGACCCGAACCGAACATTTCCGCCTGCTGGGCGGCCTGTTGCGGCGCGCCGAGAGCTTTTCGCGCGTCGCAGTATGGGCCGGCGGCGCCTTGACGGTGGCCAGCGTGCTGCTGATCTCCTTTGACGTCCTGGCGCGCAAATTCCTGGGCTTCACGACAGGCGGCGCGGACGAACTGTCCAGCTACGCCTTCGCCATCAGCACGTCGTGGGCGCTGGCGTTCGCCACGCTGCAGCGCGCCAACGTGCGCGTCGACGTGCTCTACCAATATCTGCCGGTGCGGCTGTCCGCCGTGCTGGACTGGATCTCCATGGTGGCGATGGCCGTCTTCATGGTGTTCCTGACGTACTACGCCTACGACGTGGTGCAGACCTCATGGGCGCAGAAATCCGCGGCCAACACGCCGCTGGCCACGCCGTTGTGGATTCCGCAGGGCCTGTGGCTGCTGGGCCTGGCCTGGATGTGCATCACGGTCGCCCTGATGCTGGCGCGCGCCTCCGCCGCGCTGGTCACGGGCGACATCGAACTGGTCAAGCAGATCTGCGGCGTGCGTTCGGCGCAGGAAGAAGCTGACGAAGAAGCCGCCGCGGGCGAGCGCATGGTGAAGGGAGAGGCCGCATGATTTCCACCGCATTGACCTTATTGCTGGTGCTGATCGGCCTGTCCATCCCGGTGGGCGCGGCGCTTGGCGTGCTGGGCCTGATCCTGGATCCGCTGTTCTCGATGCTGCCGCTGTCGCGCGCCATCGGCGAAATCTCCTGGAGTTCGAACAACGAGTTCCTGCTGGTGGCGATCCCGCTGTTCATCATGCTGGGCGAAGTGCTGCTGCGCGCAGGGTTCGCCGAACGCATGTACGGCGCGATGAGCCTGTGGCTGTCGTGGCTGCCGGGCGGGCTGATGCACGCCAACATCGGCGCATCCACCTTGTTTTCGGCCACCTCCGGCTCCAGCGTGGCCACCGCGGCCACCGTGGGTACCGTCGCCATTCCGCAGATCCGCAAGTACGGCTACAACGAACCGCTGTTCCTGGGCAGCCTGGCCGCCGGGGGCACGCTGGGGATCCTGATCCCGCCGTCCATCAACCTGGTCATCTATGGCGTGCTGACGAATTCGTCGGTGCCCAAGCTGTACCTGGCCGGCATCATCCCCGGCTTCGCGATGGCCGCCTTGTTCATGCTGACGGTCGTGATCGCCTGCGTGGCCAAGCCGTCGTGGGGCGGCAAGAAGATCCACGCCACCTGGGGCCAGCGTTTCGCCAGCCTGGTGCACCTGGCGCCGCCCATGGGCATCTTCTTCCTGGTGGTGGGTTCCATTTATGCGGGCCTGGCCACGCCGACGGAAGCCGCCGCGCTGGGCGTGCTGGGCGCCTTCATCCTGGCGGCCTGGTTCCGCCGGCTGACGTGGTCGATGCTGCGCGAAGTGCTGGAAGGCACGATGCGCTCCACGGCGATGATCATGCTGATCGTCGTCGCGGCCAGCTTCCTGAACTTCGTCATGTCGGCCACCGGCCTGACCGACGCGCTGACCAAGTCGATCACCGGCCTGGGCCTGTCGCCCGGCTGGATGCTGCTGATCGTGGTGATCTTCTACCTGGTGCTGGGCTGCTTCATGGAAACGCTGTCCATGATGATCACGACGATCCCGATCGTCGCGCCCATCATGATCGCGCTGGGCTACGACCCGATCTGGCTGGGCATCGTGATCATCATCCTGGTCGAGGCCGCGCTGATCACGCCGCCTGTCGGGCTGAATCTGTTCGTGGTGCAAAGCCTGCGCAAGGCCGGTTCCATGAGCGCGGTCATCATCGGCAGCCTGCCGTTCGTCGCCGCCATGTTCGTGATGCTGGCCTTGCTGGCGTTCTGGCCGGACCTGGCGCTGTGGCTGCCGCGCGCCTTCGGCTGATTCCTTATCCGTACCGGCGGCGGCCCGCCCAGGGCCGCCCCGTTCCCACCCTTTGATTCCGCAGGACTGACATGAAAGCTGTATTCAACATCGACGACGCCAATCCCCGCCAAGTGGAAGTGGACTTCAACACCCTGATCGTGGCCGGCTGGGCCGGACGCGACATGGCCGCCATCGAGCATCACATCGAAGAACTGGCCGCGATCGGCGTGCCGCGCCCGACCAGCGTGCCGCTGTACTACCGCATCGCCGACAACCAGCTGACGCAGGCCGAGCGCGTGCAGGCCGTGGGTGAAGAATCCTCGGGCGAAGTCGAGACCTTCGTGTTCGCCGTGGACGGCGAGATGTACGTCAGCATCGCCTCCGACCATACCGACCGCAAGCTGGAGACGGTCAGCGTGGCCATGTCCAAGCAAGTCTGCGTGAAGCCCGTGGCGGCCACCGCCTGGCGCCTGGCCGACGTGGCGGAATACTGGGATGAACTCGTCATCCGTTCCTACATCGTCGAGAACGGTGAAAAGGTGCTGTACCAGGAAGGCCCGCTGTCCACGCTGCGCACGCCGCAAGACCTGATCGCCGGCTACACCGGCGGCGCGGCCGTGCTGCCGCAAGGCGCCGGCATGACCTGCGGCACGGTGGGCGCGATCGGCGGCATCCGCGCCGCCGCGGACTTCACCATGGAACTCTTCGATCCGCGCCGCCAGCGCACGTTGAGCCACCGCTATCATGTGGAATCGCTGCCTGTGGTGGCCTGATTCCGGTATCGCAAGGCCTTGATCGCCAGGCGCGCCTTCACGGGTTGCGCCTGTCCGCACTTTTACGCCGCAAGACGGCACGAGGACAATGATGGCTTCGACTTTGAATGAACTGACCTTGGCCCTGAGCGAGGGCCGCACCACCGCTGTGCAGCTGACCGAAGCCGCCCTGGCGCGCGCCCGGGACGAGGCAGGCGAGGGCGCCCGCGTGTTCACCAAGCTGTACGCCGAATCGGCGCTGGCCCAGGCGCGCGCATCCGATACGCTGCGTGCCGCCGGTATCGTCCGGTCGGCGGTGGAAGGCTTGCCCATCAGCATCAAGGACCTGTTCGACATCGAAGGCGAAACCACGATGGCAGGCTCGGTATCGCGCGAAGGCGAACCTGCGGCCGAAGAGAACGCCGAAGTCGTCCAGCGCCTGATCGCGGCCGGCGCCGTCATCATCGGCCGCACCAACATGACCGAATTCGCGTATTCGGGCCTGGGCATCAACCCGCATTACGGCACGCCGCTGAACCCGTACGACCGCAAGACCGGCCGCATTCCCGGCGGTTCGTCGTCGGGCGCCGCCGTGTCCGTGGCCGACGGCATGGCGGTTGCCGGCATCGGGTCGGACACGGGCGGTTCCGTGCGCATTCCGGCCGCGTTGTGCGGCCTGACCGGCTTCAAGCCCAGCGCCTGGCGCGTGTCGATGACGGGCGTGCTGCCGCTGTCGGCCAACCTGGACTCCATCGGCCCCATCGCCGCCAGCGTGCGCTGCTGCGCCGAGCTGGACGCCATCCTGTCCGGCGACGGCGCTCCGGTGCCCGACGCGCTGCCGTTGCGCGGCCTGCGCCTGGCGGTGCCGACGACGCTCGCGCTGGACGCCATGGAAAAGCATGTCGCCGACACGTTCGCCGCCACCGTGGCGCGCCTTGAGGAAGCGGGCGCGCTGGTCGATGAGATCGCCATCCCCGAATTCGCCGAACTGGGCGCCATCAACAGCAAGGGCGGCTTCACCGCCGCCGAAGCCTGGGCCTGGCATCGCGACCTGATCGCCCGCGCCGGCAAGCGCTACGACCCGCGCGTCGTGTCGCGCATCATGCGCGGGCAGGACATGTCCGCCGCCGACTACCTGGACCTGCTGGACGCCCGCGAAGCCTGGGTGGCGGCGGTCGACCACCGTATCGCCGGCTACGACGCCCTGATCATGCCGACGACGCCCATCGTGGCGCCCGCCGTGGCTGACCTGGCGGCATCCGACGAGGCCTACTACGCGGCCAACGGCCTGATCCTGCGCAACCCCACGCTGATCAACTTCCTGGACGGCTGCGCATTGTCGCTGCCGTGCCATGCCGAGGGCACAGCGCCGGTCGGCCTGATGATCGCGGGCAGCAACGGCGCCGACCGCCGCATCCTGGCGATCGGCCTGTCGGTCGAAGACCTGCTGGCCGGCCGCTGAGCGGCTGGTCATTCACCCCTGCCACAAGAGGATCACCATGGCGTCCGTCGATGTAGTACGCAACAGTGTCGAGCTAGCCCGCCAGGCGCGCCTGGCGGCGCGCAGCGGGAAGCTGACCGGACCGACCGCCAACCTGGCCCCAGGGCATGTGCAGGCGAATCTGGCGATTCTGCCGCGCGCGCTGGCGGCCGAGTTCCTGCACTTCTGCCAACGCAATCCCAAGCCGTGCCCGTTGCTGGCGATGTCCGAACCCGGCAACCCGGCATTGCCCGAACTGGGTGAAGACATCGATATCCGTACCGATATTCCGCGCTATCGGGTCTGGAAGGACGGGGAGCTGGTCGACGAACCCACGGACGTGCGCGAATACTGGCGCGACGACCTGGTGTCGTTCCTGATCGGCTGCTCGTTTTCGTTCGAAGAGGCGATGCTGGACAACGGCCTGCCCGTGCGCCACATCGAGCAGGGCTGCAATGTGCCGATGTACCGCACAAGCATCGCGACCCATCCCGCCGGCGTGTTCGGCGGTCCGCTGGTGGTCTCGATGCGGCCGTTGAAGGCCGCGGATGCGATCCGCGCCATCCAGGTGACCTCGCGCTTCCCGTCCGTGCATGGCGCGCCCGTGCATATCGGAGACCCGTCGCTGATCGGCATCACGGATATCGATCGGCCGGACTACGGCGACGCGGTCGAGATCCGGCCCGGCGAAATGCCGGTTTTCTGGGCGTGCGGCGTGACGCCCCAGTCCGTGGTCGCTTCTGTGCGGCCCGAGTTCTGCATCACGCATGCCCCCGGGCATATGCTGGTGACAGACCTCGTCAACAGCCGCATGGCGATGCTGTAAATAAAAAGCCCATCGCAAAAACGATGGGCTTTTTCTTGCGGCCCCGGAGAGGCCTGCAAGCGGGCGGATTTTAGAAAATGTGGCGGAAACCGACCGCTGCGCCGACCTGATTGCTCTTGCCGGCGATTTCGCCGCTGGCGGCATCGCTGACCTTGTTCCAGTCCACGGTGCCGTAGACTTGCGAGCGCTTGGACAGCGAGTATTCGGCGACCGCGACCAACGCGTAACGCTTGCCCTTGTCGCCGTCCGTGACCACGTTCTTGCTTTGGTCGTAGTAGCCGGCGCCGGTGATGGCCCAACGCGGCGTGGCCTGCCAGGTCACGCCGGCGAAGTAGCCGTTGTCCTTGCGGTCCAGGCCGGAAGCGGTGGTGGTGCCGCCCATGACGGCGTTGACCCAACCCGTTTCGTCGCGGCCGTTGTAGTAGCCGGCGAAGATCTTGGCGCCGTCGAACTGGTAGGACGCGTTCAAGTTCCAGACGCGCTGGCGCAGATCGGAGTTGGCACCGTCATAGGTCTGCTGGTAGGCAGCGCCCAGGCCCAGTTGGCCAACCATGTAGCGCAGGCTGGCGCCATACTGCTGGCCGGCCTTGTGGTCTTCCCAGCTTTCGCCGTTGGCCCACGACAACGCCAGGGACAGGTCGCCGATCGTGTTGGCGTACTTGGTCATGTTGTTGGTGCGCACGCGGCCCATGGCGGCGGGCATCCAGGCGTTCTGGTCGTAGTTGCCGATGGTCAACGGGTCGAAGTAGTCGGCCAGCAGATCGTGCATCGGCGTGTTCTGCAGACCCAGGGTCAATTGGCCGATGTTGCCGCCGTCAAGGCCCACATAGGCCAGGCGGCCGAACGTCTTGCCGGAGGCGGCCGAGTTGCCGTTCTGCATGTTGAAGCCGTTTTCCAGGCGGAAGAAGGCACGGTTGCCATTGCCCAGGTCTTCCGAGCCGCGCAGGCCCCAGCGGCTGTTGGAAATGGCGCCGTTCTCCATCGAGACGCGGCTGCCTTCCTGACCGACGCTGCCGGCGCTGGTGTTCAGGTAGCGGATGCTGACGTCGGCGATGCCGTACAGGGTGACGCTGGTTTCAGCCGAAGCCGAGCCGGCGGCCAGGCCAAGGCCCGCGAGGGCGAGGGATAGGGTGATGCGTTTCACTGAGGACTCCTCCTGTGTAGCTGTTTTTTGATTGCACCGGGCTTGTGGCCGGGTGTGTTGCGCCGGGCGGATCGTCTGACGCCGGGCCGCGGCACCGACGCTTTGGGTAAGCGCGGGTCCGGAGCGTTGGCCCGAAAGGTACGACTGCGCCACATTGGTGCAACGTGTAAGCGCCAGGGGATTCTAAAAAAGTTACCGGTTGTGTAGGGGCATTTTCATTTCGGCGTTTTCCCTGGTTTACAGAAATCAAAAACGGACGACGATTGGAACAATCGCCGGATTGTCCCAAAAAAAACCCCGTTCGTGGAACGGGGTTTCGAGGGGGCAGGACGCATTACAGCGTCATGTGCAGAGGCAGCCATGTCGCGATGCCGGGCACCAGATACAGCAGCAGCACCGCCACGATCATCAGGAAGAACATCGGCAGCGACGCCCGTGCGATATAGGGCAATTCCCGCCCGCTCATGCCCGACAGCACGAAAAGGTTGAAGCCCACGGGTGGCGTGATCTGTGCCATTTCCACCACGAAAACGATGAAGATGCCGAACCAGATCAGGTCGATCCCGGCGGCTTGCACGGTCGGCAGCAGCACGCCCATGGTCAATACCACGATCGAAATGCCATCGAGGAAGCAGCCCAGCACGATGAAGAACACCATCAGCGCCATGATCAGGCCGAACTGCGACAGGCCCAATCCGCCGATCCATTCAGCCAGCGCGCGCGGCAGGCCGATGTAGCCCATCGCCAGGGTCAGGAACTGCGCGCCCGCCAGGATCAGCGCAATCATGCAGTACAGGCGGGTTGCGCCCAACAGCGATTGCTTGAAGGTGGCGCGCGTCAACGAGCCCTGCAGCGCCGACAGGAACAATGCCCCCACCACGCCCACCGCGGCCGCTTCCGTGGCCGTGGCGATGCCCGAATAGATGGAGCCCAGCACCGCGCCGATCAACAGCATCACGGGGATCAGATGGCGCGAACGCGACAGCTTCTGCATGAACGTCAGACCGGGATCGGCAGCGGGAACCTGGCTGGGGTTGCGGATCGCCCACCAGGCGATGTAGCCCATGAACAGCAGGGCCAGCAGAGCGCCCGGGAAGATGCCGGCGATGAACAGCTTGGCGATGGAGACGTCCGCCGCCACGCCGTACACGATCATGATGATCGAAGGCGGAATCAGCAGGCCCAGCGTGCCGGCGCCCGACAGCGTGCCCAGGATCTTGTCCTCGGGGTAGCCGCGGCGGGTCAGCTCGGGGATGGTCATCTTGCCGACGGTGGCGCAGGTGGCGGCCGACGATCCCGACACGGCGGCGAAAATGGCGCAGCCGATCACGTTGGTGTGCAGCAGCCGCCCGGGCAGCCGGTTCAGCCACGGGGCCAGGCCCTTGAACAGATCCTCGGACAACCGGGTGCGGAACAGGATTTCGCCCATCCACAGGAACAGCGGCAGGGCAGTCAGCGTCCAGCTGGAAGACGCGCCCCAGATGGTGACGGCCATGGCGTCGCCTGCCGGCCGGCTGGAGAAGATCTCCATCCCGATCCAGGCCGTGCCCGCCAGCGTCAGGCCGACCCAGACCCCGCAGCCCAGCAGCACGAAGATCGAGACGACCAATAGGGTAATGACAAGAAGTTCATTCATGGGTTTGCTGCGAAGAAGCGGCGGCCAGGCCGCGTGAACGGCGGACAAGCTCGTCAAGAAGGGCGACCAGGAACAAGATCGTGCCCACCGCCATGGTGATCTGCGGGATCCAGAGCGGGGTGGCGTCGTTGGACGTGGAGATGTCGTTGAACTGCCAGGAGTCGTAGGTCAGCTTGACGCTGAAGAACGCGAAGGCGGCGGCCAGCAGGCAACCCACCGCCAGCGCGAAAATATCCAGGCGGCGGCTGCGCGCGGGCGACAGCGAGTTCAGCAGCAGCGTCACGCGGATGTGTTCGCCGTGCTTGAACGTGCTGGCCAGCGCCAGGAAGCCCGCCGCCGCCATGAAGTAGCCGGCGTAGGCGTCGGTGCCCGGGATGTTGAAGCTGAGCTGGCGGGCGATGATCGCCGCCAGCACCGACACCAGCACGCCGATCGTGCACAAGCCGGCCAACAGGCCGGCCGTGCCGTAAAGACCATCTAGAAAGCGGCGCATGGAGATATCACTGCTTCTTATAGGCGTCGATCATGGCTTGGCCGTCGGCACCCGCCTTCTTCAGCCAGTCTTCCAGCATGCGCTTGCCGATCACGGACAGGCCTTCCTTCAGCTCCACCGTGGGCTTGATGGTTTCCATGCCGTTCTTGGCCAGTTCTTCCTGGTACCACTTGTTCTTTTCCTGCGACAGCTTCCAGCCGCGTTCCTCGGCTTGCGCGCCGGCCTTCTTCAAGGCGTCCTGCGTGGCCGGATCCAGCGCTTCAAATGCCTTCTTGTTCACGATGATGGCGTTCTTGGGCAGCCAGGCCTGCGTGTCGTAGAACTTCTTGATGTATTCGTAGGTCTTGGTGTCGTAGCCGGTGGAGGCGGACGACATGTACGAATCGATCACGCCGGTGGCCAGCGCCTGCGCCAGTTCGGCTTGCTGCACCGTGACCGGTTGCGCGCCGACCAGTTCGGCGATCTTGGCCGTGACCGGGCTGTAGGCGCGCCACTTCAGGCCCTTCATGTCGTTGATCTGCTTGATGTCGCGGTTGGCGAAAATGCCCTGGGGCGGCCATGCCACGGCGTACAGCAGGGTCATGCCCTGAGAGGCCAGCTTCTTTTCCAGGAACGGCTTCTGCGCCTGGTACAGCTTGAACGAGGCTTCGTAGCCGGTGGCCAGGAAGGGCAGGCCGTCCAGTTCGTAGATCGGGTCTTCGTTGGCGAAGTTGGTCAGCAGGATTTCGCCGATCTGCGCCTGGTTGCCTTGCACGGCGCGCTTGATTTCCGGGGCCTTATACAGCGACGCGTTATTGTGCAGCTGGATCTTCAGCTTGCCTTGCGACAGCGTGTCGACGTCCTTGATGAACGTGGTCAGGTTTTCAACGTGGAAGTTGCTGGCCGGGTAGGCGCTGGGCAGGTCCCACTTCGTTTGCGCCTGTGCGCCCGCGCTGAACGCCAGGATGATGCTGCCAGCCAGCAGCGAGATTTTCTTGTACATGAGTGGTCCTTCTTTGCGAATGGTGAAGACGGGTTGTGCCCGATAGGCATTGCGAAAGAGACGGCCGCGCCGTCGCGGCGCGGCCTGAAAGCCGTGCCATTCTATGGTGCTGCGCGGCAACAACGCGCACAAAAAAAGGGGTTTTACGGGTTAATCCTAGGCTGGCGCCCGCGGGATCGTTGAAGGTTGAATCTTTTGGCGAAGCGGCTTGGTCGGGCATCCAGGCACCGTTTTTTCTTCTAAGATTGCAGGATCGAAAACGTAGTGCAGAGGCCCGTGTGAATTTCGTGTTCCGCCGTGATGAGTTGCTGGTCGAAGAGACGTCCAGCGTGTTGCCGGATGCGGCGCTGTGTGAACGCATCGGTCTGGCGCCCGGCGCCTTGCAGCCGGTGTGGATCACGCCGGCGTCCCCGTATCGCACCGTCCATGTCGATCCGGCGCTGGAAGCCCCCGAGGGCTATGTCTTCAAAAAGCTGCGGTCCTTGTTCGGGGTGCTGGATGACGAGCGCATGGCGCTGGCGGGCCGGGCCTACCAGATCGCCGAGTGGGCGCGCACCCATCGGTTCTGCGGCGTCTGCGGCACGCCGGCCGAACGCGTCGCGCACGAATTCTGCCTGCGATGCCCGTCCTGTGGCTTTTCGGCCTATCCGCGCATTTCGCCTGCAATGATGGTGTTGATCCGCAAGGGCGACAGCATCCTGCTGGCGCGCCATACCACCACGGCCACGTCCCGCTATACGGCCCTGGCCGGTTTCGTCGAGCCGGGCGAGAGCATCGAACAGACCGTGCACCGCGAAGTCTTCGAAGAGGTCGGCCTGAAAGTCGGCAATCTGCAGTATTTCGGCAGCCAGCCCTGGCCGTTCCCGCATTCGCTGATGGTCGCCTTCACGGCCGACTACGTGTCGGGCGACATCCGGGTGCAGGAAGACGAGATCGCGGACGCCCGCTGGTTCGGTCCCGGCGACGTCATGCCCGACATCGCGCCCCGCATTTCGATCGCGGGCTGGCTGATCCGCGCCAATCTGCCGATGGGCTGGTCGGCCCCCTGATTCCGGGATTTGCGTCTCAAGCGCTAGGGGATTTCCCTTGAAATGGGGATTTCCTGCGGTCTGATGGTTATTTTTTATGGATGAAATATCCATAAATTATTAGTATTTCGCTCAAGCAAACTTGGCTTGCGCCTTCCATGAGCTCTTCCCTGATCGCGTCGTCGTCCCATCTGGCCGGCGGCAGCGCGCCTGACCTGTCCGAAGTCGAGTTCGGGCTGATGATCGCCAGCCATGCCTTCGACCGGTGGACGGTACGCTGCATGGCCGCCGCCGGCCTGCCCGAGCTGACGCCGACCGACGTCATGGTTTTTCACCATGTCTACCACCGGCAGCGCCCCAAGAAGCTGGCCGACATCTGCTTCACGCTCAACGTCGAAGATACGCACATCGTCAGCTACGCGTTGAAGAAGCTGGAGCGCCTGGGCGTGGTGCAAGGCGAACGCAGCAGCAAGGAAGTTTTCTACTGCGTCACGCCCGAGGGCGCGGCCATCCTCAAGCGCTACGGCGAGATCCGCGAGCAATGCCTGACCGCCGGCCTGGATGGGCCGGGCGGAGGCGGGCTGGAATTCAGCCGGCAGCTTGCGCACGCCTTGCGCTCGCTGTCCGGCCTGTACGACCAGGCGGCCCGGGCGGCAACCTCTCTCTGATTCCCGTCCGGGCATGTCCCGTCACCTGCACTCCGACCGCGGCGGTACGCGCCGCGGCCGTTCGTTTTCAAGGACTTGTATGAAGAAGTGGCAATTCTGGATTGATCGTGGGGGCACCTTTACCGACATCGTGGCCCGGCGCCCCGATGGCACCACCACCACCGCGAAGATGCTGTCGGAGAATCCCGAGCAGTACCGCGACGCGGCCGTGGCCGGCATCCGCAAGCTGCTGGGCGTCGCGCCCGGCCAGCCGGTGCCGGTCGAGCAGGTCGAATGCGTGAAGATGGGCACCACCGTCGCGACCAACGCCTTGCTGGAACGCAAGGGCGAGCGCACCTTGCTGGTCACGACCCGGGGCTTCCGCGACGGGCTGCGCATTGCCTATCAGAACCGGCCGCGGCTGTTCGACCGCAACGTGATGCTGCCGGAAATGCTGTACGAATCGGTTGTCGAAGCCGACGAGCGCGTAGCGGCCGACGGCGAGGTGATCCGCGATCTGGACGAGGCGAACCTGCGCCAGAGCATGCAAGCCGCCTACGACAGCGGCATCCGCGCGGTCGCCATCGTGTTCATGCACGCCTGGCACGCGACCTCGCACGAGCAGCGCGCCGCCCGCATCGCCCGCGAAATCGGCTTTACGCAGGTGTCGGCCTCGCACGAGGTCAGCCCGCTGATCAAGTTCGTCTCGCGCGGGGACACCACGGTGGTCGACGCGTACCTGTCCCCGATCCTGAAACGCTACGTGGACCAGGTGGCCGGCGAATTGCCGGGCATCCGCCTCATGTTCATGCAATCGAGCGGCGGCCTGACCGACGCGCACCGCTTCCGCGGCAAGGACGCCATCCTGTCCGGGCCCGCCGGCGGCATCGTCGGCATGGTCCGCACCAGCGAAATTGCCGGTTTCCCGAAGGTGATCGGCTTCGACATGGGCGGTACGTCCACCGACGTGTCCCACTATGCGGGCGAGTTCGAGCGCGAATTCGAAACCCAGGTCGCGGGCGTGCGCATGCGCGCGCCGATGATGAGCATCCACACGGTGGCGGCCGGCGGCGGATCGATCCTGCATTTTGACGGCGCACGCTTGCGCGTCGGCCCCGATTCCGCGGGCGCCAATCCCGGGCCCGCCTGCTATCGCCGGGGCGGCCCGCTGGCCGTGACCGACTGCAACGTGCTGTTGGGCAAGATCCAGCCGGACTTCTTCCCCAAGGTTTTCGGCCCTGCCGCCAACGAGTCGCTGGACCGCGACGCCGTGGTCCAGCGCTTCACCGCGATGTCGGACGAGGTGCGCGCCGCGACCGGCCGCGAGATGACGCCCGAGCAATTGGCCGAGGGCTTTCTCGAGATCGCCGTGGGCAACATGGCCGAAGCCATCAAGCGCATTTCGGTGCAGCGCGGCCACGACGTCACGGAATACGCGCTGACCGTGTTCGGTGGCGCGGGCGGTCAGCATGCCTGCCTGGTGGCGGATGCCCTGGGCATGACGACGGTCTTCGCGCACCCGCTGGGTGGCGTGCTGTCGGCCTACGGCATGGGGCTGGCCGACCAGACGGACATGCGCCAGAAGACGGTCGAGAAGGTGCTGGATGCCGGCCTGATGGGCCAGTTGCAAGATGAGTTGGACGAGCTGGCCGCGCAAGCGGTGGGCGAGCTGCGGCGCCAGCACGTGCCGGACGGCGACATCAGCGTGCAGCGGCGCCTGCATCTGAAGTACCGCGGCACCGACACGGCGCTGGAAGTGGCGTTCTCGGACCTGGATCAGGCGCGCAGCGATTTCGAAGCCGCGTACCGCCAGCGCTATTCCTTCCTGATGCCCAACCGCGAACTGGTGGTCGAAACCATTTCGGTGGAAGCCACGGGCGGCGGCGAACGGGTCGGCGAAGCGGCGGTGTCGCGCACCCGCGAAGGCGCGCTGGCGCCGCGCCGCGTGGTCGCCATGTACAGCGCAGGCGCCTGGCGCGACACCCCCTTGTACGTGCGCGAAGACATGGCCGGCGGCGACGTGGTGGCCGGGCCCGCCATCATCTCCGAACCCAATCAGACCACCGTGGTCGAACCCGGCTGGCAGGCTGAACTGACGTTGCAGGACCACTTCGTGATCCGCCGCGTGGAAGTCCGCAAGGAACGCCGCGTGGTCGGCACGCAGGCCGACCCGGTCATGCTGGAGGTGTTCAACAATCTGTTCATGTCGATCGCCGAGCAGATGGGCTACCGGCTGCAGAACACGGCGTATTCGGTCAACATCAAAGAACGCCTGGATTTCTCCTGCGCCATTTTCGACGCGCAGGCCCGCCTGATCGCCAATGCGCCGCACATGCCGGTGCACTTGGGGTCGATGGGCGAATCGGTGCGCACCGTTATGAACGCGAACGCCGGCCGCATGATGCCGGGCGACGCGTACGTGGTGAACGATCCGTACCACGGCGGCACGCACTTGCCGGACGTCACGGTCATCACGCCCGTGTTCGATCACGACGGACGCCAGATCCTGTTCTATGTGGGGTCGCGCGGCCACCACGCCGACATCGGCGGCACCACGCCGGGCTCGATGCCCCCCGATTCAAAGACGGTGGAAGACGAGGGCGTGCTGTTCACCAATTTCCAACTGGTGAAGAACGGCGAGTTCCGTGACCAGGCCGCGCGCGACATCCTGGGCTCCGGCCCCTGGCCCGCGCGCAACCCGGACCAGAACATCGCCGACATGCACGCGCAGATCGCGGCCAACGAGAAGGGCGTGCAAGAGCTGCTGCGCATGTGCGATCACTTCGGCCTGGACGTCGTGCGCGCCTATATGGGCCACGTTCAGGACAACGCTGAAGAGGCCGTGCGCCGCGTGATTTCGGTGCTGAAGGACGGCAGCTACGAGTACCCGCTGGACAACGGCGCGGTGATCCGCGTGGCGGTCAAGGTGGACACCGCGGCGCGCAGCGCCGTGGTGGACTTCACCGGCACATCGCCGCAGCTGGACAACAACTTCAACGCACCCGGGGCGATCGCCGTGGCGGCGGTGCTGTACGTGTTCCGCACCATGGTCGACGACGACATCCCGCTGAACGACGGCTGCCTCGTCCCGCTGTCGATCATCGTGCCGGAAGGGTCGATGCTGCGCCCGAATCCGCCGGCCTCGGTGGTGGCGGGCAACGTCGAGACGTCCATGTGCATCGTCAACGCGCTGTACGGCGCGCTGGGCGTGCTGGCCGCCAGCCAGGGCACGATGAACAACTTCACGTTCGGCAATGCGCGCCACCAGTACTACGAGACCATCTCGGGCGGCACCGGCGCCGGGCCGGTACGCATCGACGCCGCGGGGCCGCATGACGAGGGCTTCGCGGGTACCTCCGTCGTGCAGGCGCACATGACCAATTCGCGCCTGACGGATCCCGAAGTGCTGGAGTTCCGTTTTCCTGTGCGTCTGGAGTCCTATGAGATCCGCCACGGCTCGGGGGGCGCAGGCCGCTATCCGGGCGGCGAAGGCGGCGTGCGCCGCATCCGATTCCTGGAAGACATGACCGCGGCCATCCTGTCCAACAACCGCCGGTTCGCGCCGTTCGGCCTGGCAGGCGGTCAGCCGGGGGCGATGGGCCGCAACACGATCGAACGACTGGACGGTTCCATCCAGGAGCTCGGGCCCCAAGATAGCGCCCAGCTGCATCCGGGCGACGTGTTCGTCGTGGAAACGCCGGGCGGCGGCGGTTACGGCACGCCGTAAGGCGGCCGGCGGTGTCCGGTCCCGCTCAATCGGGATCGGACATCACGTCCAGGGCGATGTCCGCCTTGCTCCTGCGGTCGTACACGCGCAGCGCGACGTCCTCTTCCCGGATTTCAAATATGGCGGTGGCCAGCGTGTTCTCGCCGTCGGGGTCGTTCGCGTCCGTGCGCAGGATGGGCAGGGCGCCCAGCGTGTCGTGCAGGGCTGTCAACACGTCCGCGCCGCGGGTGTCCGGCGACCACCCGTCCACGATCCCTTCGATGCGGTTCTGCCTTTCCCGCGATGATTCGGTGACGACTTGCGGCTGGCCCCGGGTCTCCCGGTGCACCATGTGGTTGGCGTGGCCGTAGCGCGTGCCGACGTCCAGGATGGAAACCGCGCCGGGCGTGGCCTCGACGCTGATCAGGCGCGGGTCCGAGGCGCTGCCCAACGTGTGGTGGAACCCGCCGGAACGCGGCAGGTCGCGCAGCAGATCGGTCGCCTGGTCCAGCGTGGTGCAGTCCAGCACCGCGCGCGCCAGGAACATGCGCGGCACGCCGGCATGCCGCTGGCGCGTGCGCAGGTTGTTGATGGTCTGCACCAGGCCGGCGCGGTTGGCGCCGAAGGTATGCCCGGGCAGGGAGCCGGGGTAGTAGAAGCTGAGATAGCCGGGCGCGTCGTCCAGCGCGACGTCCACCAGGTGGCAGCGGCCATACAGATAGGGGTCGCCGTCTTCGTTGTGGCCGATCCAGCGCGTGCCGTCCGCCGCCTTCAGGGCGACCGAGGTGCAGCCGTCCCCGGTGCTGTGCAGCAAGTCGCCGCGGCAATTCCACAGCAGCACGTCTTCGACCGGCATGCGCAGGCCGTCGGCCAGTCCTTCAAGCTCTTCCCAGACCTCCGGCAGCGCCGCCCGGGCCTGTTGCCCAAGCTCGGCCACATAGGCGTGGCCGCGCCAGGGACGCAGGGCTTCCCAGGTGCTGCTTTGGCTCAAATACGCCGGCATGATCGGGCGGGCGAGCTTGCCCAGCGCCTGACCGATCTGGCGCCGATTTCCGGCAATGCGTACATATTTGTAGGGCATGGGGATTCTCCGGGTGTCATGGGGATTGTAATTTTTCTAAGCTCTCTCCGGTGGGGACGGATGCGTTAAGATCCCCAATACGTTGCACCGGTGACCCCGGCGTAGCCCAGGAATCATGCCCCTACAACAACCCCGGGGTGCCGACGGTCCCCAAGAGGAGAGTTTCATGATCAAACGTAAAGTCGCCGCCGCCTTGGTCGGCCTGTCCGTGGCCATGTTCGGCGCCGTCTCCGGCGCGCAGGCCCAAGGCAAGGAATTGGTGGTGGCCACCGATACCGCTTTCGTGCCGTTCGAGTTCAAGCAGGGTAATACCTATGTGGGCTTCGACGTGGATCTCTGGGCAGCGGTCGCCAAGGAACTCAACCTGAAGTACAAGCTGCAGCCGATGGACTTCAACGGCATCATCCCGGGCCTGCAAACGAAGAACATCGACGCCGCGCTGGCGGGTATCACGATTCGCGACGACCGCAAGAAGGTCATCGATTTCTCCGACCCCTACTACGAAAGCGGCTTGGCCATCCTGGTCGGCGACAAGAACACCGACATCAAGGACGCCAAGTCCCTGGCCGGCAAGACCGTCGCCGTCAAGACCGGCACCGCCACGGTGGACTTCCTGAAAGCGCAGGTGCCGGACGCCAAGCTCAAGCTGTTCCCGAACATCGACAACGCCTATCTTGAACTGGCCACGGGCCGCGTGGATGCCGCCGTGCACGATACGCCCAACGTCCAGTACTACGCCAACACGGCCGGCAAGGGCCGCGTGAAGGTGGTGGGCTCGGTCAAGAGCGGCGACTTCTACGGCATCGCCTTCCCCAAGGGCAGCGAACTGGTTCCGCAAGTGAACAAGGCGCTGGCCACCCTGAAGGCCAACGGCCAGTACGACGCCATCTACGAAAAGTGGTTCGGCAAGAAGCCGTAATCGATGCGGATTCGCTTTGCAATCGGGGCCGCCCGCCGGTAAGGCACCGGACGTTCCAACCCGGAACGCCGGGCTCCGGCGGACGGCCCCGCGCCGTTTCCGCCGCCGGGCGGTCCCACCATGATGCGGCGCAAGATGGCGCCATAGGGGGAATATCGTGGAGTTTGACTGGGGTGTAATTCAAGACGCGCTGCCCAATTTGCTTGAGGGTACGCTGATGACCGTCAAGATCACGTTCTGGGGCCTGGCCGGCGGATTCCTGCTGGGCGCGCTGTCGGGCGTGACGCGGGCGTACGGGCATCCGATCCTGTCGGCCATCGCGCAGGTCTATGTGGCGATCATCCGCGGCACGCCGATCGTCGTGCAGGTGATGTTCATCTACTTCGCCTTGCCGCTGCTGGCCAACATCCGCGTGGACGCCGAATGGGCGGCCATCGTCACGCTCATCATCAATTCCGGCGCCTACATTTCCGAAATCGTGCGCGGCGCGCTGCTGTCCGTGCACAAGGGCCTGAAGGAAGCGGGCCAGGCGATGGGTCTGCCGTTCCACAAGATCCTGTTCCATATCATCGGGCCGGTGGCGTTTCGCCGCATGATCCCGCCGTTGGGCAACCAGTGCATCATCAGTTTGAAGGATTCGTCGCTGTTCATCGTGATCGGCGTTGCGGAGCTGACGCGCCAAGGCCAGGAAATCATGGCCAGCAACTTCCGCGCCGTTGAAATCTGGTCGGCCGTCGCGATCGTCTACCTGATCCTGACCGGCTTGATGGCGCTGGGCCTGCACCTGGTGGAAAAGAGGATGCGCATACTATGAGCATGGTTGAATTTCATAACGTCACCAAGAACTTCGGCGAATCCATGGTGCTGAACGGCATCTCGCTGAACATCGATGCGGGCGAGGTCGTGGTGGTGGTCGGGCCGTCGGGCTCGGGCAAGTCCACGTTCCTGCGCTGCATCAACGTGCTGGAAACCATCAACGGCGGCGACCTGCTCGTCGACGGGCTGAGCGTGAAAGGCGACGCCGCCCAGGTGCGCGAGATCCGCCGCGAGGCCGGCATGGTGTTCCAGCAGTTCAACCTGTTCCCGCAGATGACTGCGCTTGAGAACGTCATGTTCGGGCCGGTGCACACGCGCGGGCAAGACCGCGGCGAAGCGCGCGAACTGGCCCAGGGGCTGCTGGACAAGGTGGGTTTGAGCGAGCGCATGAACCACTATCCGTCGGAGCTTTCCGGCGGCCAGCAGCAGCGTGTGGCCATTGCCCGCGCGCTGGCGATCAAGCCCAAGCTGATGCTGTTCGACGAACCCACGTCCGCGCTGGATCCGGAACTGCGCCACGAAGTGCTGAAGGTGATGCGCGACCTGGCGGAAGAGGGCATGACGATGGTGGTCGTCACGCACGAGATGGAATTCGCGCGCAAGGTCGGCAGCCGCCTGATCTTCATCGACGCCGGCAAGATCGCGCATGACGGCCCGCCGGCGGAACTGCTGAGCAACCCGCCCAGCCAGCGCTTGAAGGATTTCCTGCAGCACGTGGCGTGAACGGACGCGGAAATAGAAAAGCCGGCGCCATGCGCCGGCTTTTTTCGCCTGAAGACAGGGCAAGCGGAAGGCGCTAGCCCTTCACCCGGACGATCTTCTGCACCTGCGGCACGTGCCGGATGGCGCGGATGACCTGGGCCAGGTGCTTGCGGCTGTCGACCTGGATCGTCAGGTGCAAGGACACCGTGGACACCGCGTCGTCGTGCATCGTGACATGCATGATGTTCGCGTCGGCGGCGGTGACTTCCGCCGCCAGGCGGCCCAGCACGCCGCGTTCATTGCGGGTGACGATGTCCAGCCGGGTGGCCAGGTGCTTGGCCGTGTGCGTGTCCCAACCCACGTTGATCCAGCGTTCCGGTTCGCGCAGGCGCTGGCGCGTGGCCACGGGGCAGTCGGCGGTATGCACCACCAGCCCATGGCCCATGCGCATGCCTGCCACGATCGGGTCGCCGGGCAGCGGGCCGCAGCACGGCGCCAATTGCACGGCCTGGCCTTCGTTGCCCTGAATCAGGATGGGGGCGCTGCGCGCCGATGTCAGTTCGTCCACCGCGGCGGCGGTGGTGGCGACCAGTTGGTGTTCGGGCGCGAAGCGGCGCGCGACCACGGCGGCCAGGCGCTTGCCCAAACCGATGTCGGCCAGGATCTCTTCGCGCGAACTGGCGCCGGTGCTGCGCGCCAGCTTCTGCCAGGCCGGATCGTCGGTCGCCGGCATAGGCATGTGCAGTTCTTGCAGCGCCTGGCTGAGCAGGCGTTCGCCGAAGGCCACCGATTCTTCGTACTTCACGGTACGGAGGTAGTGGCGGATTTCGGAGCGCGCGCGGCCCGTGCGCACGTAGTTGAGCCATTGCGCGTTGGGGCGCGAGGCCGGCGACGTCACGATTTCCACCGTGTCGCCGCTGTTGAGTTCGGTGCGCAACGGCACGAATTCGCCGTTGACCTTGGCCGCCACCGCCTGGTTGCCGATGTCGGTGTGGATCGCGTAGGCGAAGTCGACCGGCGTGGCGCCCCGGGGCAGGGAAATGATCTTGCCGCGCGGCGTGAACACGTACACGGCGTCCGGGAACAGGTCGACCTTGACGTGTTCCAGGAATTCGCCGGAATCGCCCGTCTGGCTCTGGATGTCCAGCAGCGATTGCAGCCACTGGTGCGTGCGCTTCTGCAGGTCGTTCAGGGTCAGGTCGGCGCCCTTGTAGAGCCAGTGCGACGCGACGCCTTCTTCGGCCACATGATGCATGTCGCGCGTGCGGAACTGGAACTCCACCGGCGTGCCGTACGGGCCGACCAGCGTCGTGTGCAGGGACTGGTAGCCGTTCACCTTCGGGATGGCGATGTAGTCCTTGAACTTGCCGGGCACCGGGCGATACAGCTGATGCAGCGTGCCCAGCGCCAGATAGCACTCGGGCAGCGTATGGACGATGACGCGGAAGCCGTAGATGTCCAGCACGTCCGAAAACGACTTTTTCTGGTCGACCATCTTGCGATAGATGCCATAAAGCGTTTTCTCGCGGCCGGTGACTTCGGCTTCGATGCCGGCGGCGGGCAGCGAGGCCCGGACGGAATCGGCGATCTTCGTGATGACTTCGCGGCGGTTGCCGCGCGCGGCCAGCACGGCCTTGTACAGCACCTGGTAGCGGTTCGGGTACATGGCCGCGAAACACAAGTCCTGCAGTTCGCGGAACAGCAGGTTCAGGCCCAGGCGATGGGCGATGGGCGCGTAGATGTCCAGCGTTTCGCGGGCGATGCGCCGGCGCTTTTCCGGATTGACCGCGTCCAGCGTGCGCATGTTGTGCAGGCGGTCGGCCAGCTTGATGAGGATGACGCGCACGTCGCGCGCCATCGCCAGCAGCATCTTGCGGAAGCTTTCGGCTTGCTGTTCGGCCTTGGTGGCGAAATCCAGCCGGTCCAGCTTGGACAGGCCGTCGACCAGTTCGGCGACTTCAGGGCCGAATCTCTCGGCCAGTTCGTGCTTGGCGATGCCTTGGTCTTCCATCACGTCGTGCAGCAGGGCGGCCGACAACGCGTTGACGTCGAGCTTCCAGCCTGCGCAGATTTCAGTGACGGCGATGGGATGCGAGATGTAGGGCGAACCGCTGGCGCGGAACTGGCCCAGGTGCGCCTGGTCCGCGAAGCGATAGGCTTCGCGCACGCGCTCTACATCTTTCTTGTCGAGATAGCTGCCGATGATTTCGGTCAGCGGCGCCAGCGAAGCAACCGGCGAGGCGGTTGCGTCCGCCGCTTCTTGCGCGGCGACGGACGGTGGCGTAGAGAGTTTTTTGTCTTTCTTGCCCGTGCGGCGCCCAAGGCGGGAGCCGGCACGTAGTGCGGCAAGCAAACCAGATGAAGCGTACTTCAGCCCGGGAAAAGCCATGCTTGCCGCCCCCCGGAGAGTATCAGGTGGGAACTTTACGCAGCATTTCCACGCCGGTTAGGCCGCCCGCGATTTCGCGCAGCGCAGTGACCGTGGGCTTGTCTTTGCTGTCCAGGCGCGGGGCATGGCCTTGCGCCAACTCGCGAGCGCGGTACGTCGCGGCCAGCGTGAGCTTGAAACGGTTGGGGATTTGATTCAGACAGTCTTCGACGGTAATGCGAGCCATTAGGACACCTGGTGCTGATGGATGATAGGGAGAATGCGTTCGGATCAGTGTTCGGCCGGAATGCCAAGTTGCGAGAACAACTGGGCGTGGCGGGCGGCCTGAGACGAAAAGCGCAGCCGCGCGGCACTGACGATTTGTATCAGTTCCGACAAGGCTACGCTAAATTCTTGATTAATAATAACATATTCGCATTCAGGCGCGTGGGCGATTTCGCCGCCTGCGGCCATGAGGCGGCGCGCGATGACCTGGGGCGCATCCTGGCCCCGCGCCTTGAGCCGGCTTTCGAGTTCTTCGATCGACGGCGGCAGCACGAAAATGCCGATGGCGCCCGGGAAACGCTGCTTGACCTGGCGGGCGCCTTGCCAATCGATTTCCAAGAGGACGTCACGGCCTTCGCGGGTGGCGCTATCGATGCGGTCGCGCGGCGTGCCGTAGAAATTGCCGTGGACTTCCGCCCATTCCAGCAGGTTCTGCTCGTCGCGCATGAGCTTGAAGTCGTCAGGCGTCACGAAGCGGTATTCACGGCCGTCTTCTTCACCCGGACGGGGCGCGCGGGTGGTGCAGGAAATGGAAAGTTCGATGGAAGGGTCTTGCTGGAGCAAGGCCTTGACCAGGCTGGACTTGCCCGCGCCGCTGGGCGCGACGACCATGAAGACGTTTCCGGAGTTGGCGTGCATGAATATGACCGGCGTGTGATGCTAAGACCGGAAGTCTAGCAAATCGCGCGGCGCGGCAGGGGGAAAACCCGCTGTCCGGCCGCGCGATTCTTGATGGCGAAGCGGCGGAACCCGCTTGCTTCGGCTGATCGCCAATCAGCCGGCAGGCTTGGCCGCCGCCTGGATCAGCTTGCCGCCGGGCGCCGGGGAATCGCTGCCCAGCAAATGCCCGTTGACCTCGATGCCATACAGCGAATCGTCCGAATCGTGGTACTTGGCCCGGGTGGCTGCGACGGAACCGGCGTAGCGCGGGTCTTGCGGGCGTTCGTGCGCGTTCATGAAATAGGCCACGTCCCAGGCTTCCTGGTCGCTCAGCATGCCGGCCTGGCCCAGCGGCATATTGGCCTTGATGAAGCCGGCGGCGTTGCCGATCTGGTGCATGCCCGCGCCCCAGTTGAACGAATCGGCGCCCCACAGGGCCGGAAACACCCAGTGCTTGCCGTTCTTCTGACCCTGGCCGTCCGCGCCGTGGCAGACCGCGCAGTACTGGGCGTAGACCTCGCCGCCGCGCACGTAGTCGGCCTTTTGGGCCGGCACCGGCAATTTGCGGTAGCCCTGGCCCTCCAGCACCACGCCCGTGGGCGCCTTGCTGGCCAGCCAGAACATATAGCTTTGCAGCGCCGTCAGCGTCGGGTCGTCAGCGGCGGGCGCCTTGCCGTTCATGCTGAACCGGAAGCAGCCTTGCAGCCGTTCGGCCAGCGTGTTGACGTGCTCGTTCTTGGCCCGATAGGCGGGATACAGCACATAGGCCGCCCACATGGGGGCCGAATCGGGGCGGCGGCCCGCGTCCAGGTGGCAGCTGGCGCAGTTCAGGTCGTTGCCGACGAACTTGCCGGCCATCTGCGGCGTGTGCAGGAAGATCTGTTCGCCCTGGCGCACGATCTTGCCGAATTCGGTGTCGGGCAGGGATGCGGCCGACGGCGGCGTGAAGGCGGGGCGGGGATCGGCGGCCAGCGCGGTGGCCGAGAGCGCCAGGCAGGCGGCGGCGAAGCCCAGGCGGAAAGGCGGAAGACGGATCATTGCTTGGCCCCCTCGGCGGCGGTGGCTTGCGAGGCAAGCAGGTCGGCCGCTTTAGGCAGGCCGGCATAGTAGGCGGATACGGCGTCGATGTCGGCGTCCGTCAGACGGGTGGCGACGGCAGGCATCAGGCCCAGCGGGCCGGGCGGACGCTGGCCTTGCTGCCACGCGCGCAATTGGCCGGCGATGTATGCCGCAGGCTGGCCCGCCAGTCCGGGGAAGTTGTCGCCCACGCCGATGCCGCCGGGGCCGTGGCATTGATTACAGGCGGGCACGTTCTTGTCCCAGGCGCCGCGCGTGGCAAGCCACGCCCCGGTGTCGGCCGGCTTGACGGGATGCAGGGCGGTGGCGGCGAGGCGATCCACGTTCAAGGGGGAAGGCAGGCTGGCGTAGTAGTTGGCCACGGCTTGCTGCTGCGCGGGGTCCAGCGCTTTGGCCGTCGCGGCCATGACGGGGCTGACGCGCGACCCGTTGGCCATCGCTTCCAGTTGCTCCGCCAGATATTTGGCGCCGATGCCCGCCAGCTGTGGAAAGCCCGCAGCGGGGTTGCCCTCGCCGCGGGCGCCATGGCAGGTGATACAGGCGGGCGCGCCATTGGCCCCCTGGGTGCTGATCTGTTTGCCGTCAGGCGCGGCTTGCGCGCCCGCCGCCGTGGCGATCAATGCGCCAAGCGTGAGCGCGCGGGAAAGGGACCGTGGGGCCATCGTTGCCTGCTCCGTCGAATGTTATTGGAATTTGGGTAATAAGCTAATTTCCATAAATTATATAAAGACTTGTGACAGATCAACGCGAAATCGTTGGCTTGAGCATGCGCATGCGGGTTTCTTTTGCTTGCGCGACGCGACCTGAAAGTGTGTCGCGGCTGCTAACTTTGCTTGCAGCATCGGGGGATTGATTCGGGTAGCATCTCGCCGATCGATAACAAGGAGAATCCGATGCACACGAACGAGATCGAACCGCCCCGCGTGGCCTTGGTGACCGGTGCCGGCACAGGAATTGGACGCGCCGTGGCGCTGGAATTCCTGGCCCAGGGCTATCGCGTGGTGTTGGCCGGCCGCCGCCGCGAGCCGCTGGAAGCGACCCGCACCGCCGCCGGAGAAGATGGCGTGCGCGCGCTGGTGGTGCCGACGGACGTGACCGATGAGAACGCCGTGCGCGACCTGTTCGATACCGCGCAACGCGAGTATGGCCGGCTGGACGTGCTGTTCAACAATGCGGGCCGCGGCGCGCCGGCGATGCCCATCGAAGAGTTGCCGGTGGCGGTGTGGCGCGAAGTCGTCGACACCAACCTGACCGGCATGTTCCTGTGCGCGCAGGCCGCAATCCGCATCATGAAGGCGCAAACGCCGCAAGGCGGTCGCATCATCAACAACGGATCGATTTCATCGCATGCGCCGCGTCCGTTCTCCATCGCCTACACCGCGACCAAGCATGCGGTGACGGGTCTGACGAAGTCGATTTCGCTGGATTGCCGGGCCTACAGCATCGCCTGCGGCCAGATCGACATCGGCAATGCGGCTACCGACATGACGGAACGCATGGCGGCCGGCATCCTGCAGGCGGACGGCAGCACCAAGGTCGAGCCGCGCATGGATGTAGCGCACGTGGCGCAGGCGGTTGCCGCCATGGCGCGCCTGCCGCTGGACGCCAACGTGCAGTTCATGACCATCATGGCCACCAACATGCCGTTCGTCGGCCGAGGCTGAACGCACGAACGGCCTGCGGCGGGAGGTTCCCGCGGCAGGCTCTGCAAGTTTCCCCAAGAAAGGCGCCCCGGCAGGCGCCTTTTTTCCGCCTGGACTTGCCGGTACGGCCGTTACCGGGACGCTTGGGCCAGCATTTGGCCCTGCGTCGTATCCAGGTAGCGCCGCGCGCCGACGTAGCGCTTGGTCCAGTAGGGATTCTTCATTTCATCGACACGCACCTTGGTGCCGCGGCGCGGCGCGTGGACGAACTTGTTTTGGCCGATGTAGATCCCGACGTGCGAGGTCACGCCGCGTCCGCGCGTGGCGAAGAACACGAGGTCGCCCGGGCGCAGCTCTTTCTTGTTGGACACGGTTTCGCCCGAGGTCCGCTGTGCGCGGGCCGTACGGGGCAGTTCGAGCCCGGCGATTTCGCGGAACACGTACAGGACCAGTCCGCTGCAATCGAAGCCTTCGGCGTCGTCGCCGCCCCAGCTGTAGGGGGTGCCGATGGCGTCCAGGCCTGCTTGCACGACGCGTTCACGCAGAGTGGGAACGGTGGGCTCTTGCGCCAGGCGCAGGCCGCTGAGCGACGGGCGGGCTTGTTCGGAGGGAATGGACGCCTGGGCGGCGCCGGGGATCCAGGAGAGGGTCAGGGCCAGAAGCGGGGCTGACAGGAAAACGGGAATGCTGAAATTGGCAATTCGGACTTTTCGCGTGGGCGGAGTCATTACGTCACTTCAAAAATCGGAGTGGGCGGCATGGCTTTGCCCTGAGGGGGCAAGCCGGCGGAAAGGGCGCATCCAGCGCGCGCACGCCCTGGATGCTCGCAAATTATAATGGAATAAAGTTTCATTACATTTGTAGTGCAATGCAGCATTATTCCGCCGCCGCCGTTACGCGCCCCCCGGGGCGAAACGTAACGGCGGTGGCGGATCGACCCGTCAGAAGCTGCCGCGCAAGCCGACCATCACCGCGCGCCCGCCTTCAGGCGCGACATCCCGCAGTACCGAGGTCGCGTAGCGGATGTCCTGGTTGGTCAGGTTGATGCCGCGCACATACGCCTGCCACTGCACCCCGGTTGCCTTGAAGCGGTAGCCGGCATTCGCGTCCAGGCTGTAGTAACCGGCCGTAGAGGTGTCGTTGGCCGGATGATCGTGCTGGGCGAACGCTTTGGAGACGCTGACGCCCGCGCTGTAGGGGCCATAGCCGTAATCCAGTGCCACGCGCAGGCGCAGCGGCGGAATGCGGGGCAGGGACCGTCCGGTGTCGCGGTTGCGCGAGATCGTGTAGTCGCCCGAAAGGCCCAAGTCCAACGCGTGGCCGTCGCGCTGCAGGATCCGGGTCACGTTCTCGGCCTCCAGGCCGTACAGGCGCGCCGGGACGCCCTGGTAACGGGCCTCGGGCAGGGCGCCCTCGTCGCCAGCGGCCACGAGGTCGCCGTCGTCATTGCGGTAGCGCCCGGTATTCGTTTCCGCCAGGTAGTTGGCAAAGCTGCTGTAGAAGACGCCTACGCTGCCATGGTCATTGCCGTCCTTGTAGCGCAGCGACAGATCGCCTGACCATGCGCGCTCTTTGCCCAGATTCTGGTCGCCGACCAGATACTGGCCGGTGGCGGCGTGGGGGCCGTTGGCGTAGAGCTCGTAGAAGGTGGGCGCGCGTTCGGTGTAGGCGCCGTTGGCCGCCAACGACCAGACCCGGGTCAGCTGGTAGATGCCGCCCAGCGAGAAACTGCCGGCCGTGACGCTGCGGCGGGCTGAATCGTCGAACCGGTCATTGCCGCCTGCGTTCGGGCTTAGCCGCGTGTAGTCCATGCGGGCGCCCGCCGACAGCGTCAGGCGTTCATTCAGGTTCCATTCCTCCAGGGCGAAGAGCGCGGCGGAATCGGTGTCGGTGGTGGGGACCAGCGCTTCGTCGCCCAGCGCTGAAAAACGCGTCTGCCCCAGTTGCAGCCCGACCACGCCATGCAGCGGGCCGATGTCCGCGTGCCGCGCCTCGATGCGCGCCTCATAGCCGCGGTTCTTGAATACCGTGCCGGTCTCGCCGTCTTCGATTTCCTTGTGCTGGTAGTCGGTGTAGGCGAAATTCAGCTTGATGCTCTGGAACGGGCCCGTCAGGTCACGCAGTTCGCTCGCGAAACCGAAGCGTTCCTGGTGCATCTTGATGCGCACGTCGGCTTCGGCGACCGAGCCGTAGTTGGCGTCGTAGCCGCTGTAGGACAGACCGGCATAGCCGTGTTCGCCGGTCCAGGACATGCCCAGCGCGCCGCCGCTGGCTTCGCCGTCGCTGTTGGGCAGCCGGCCGCGGGGCTGGTCGGCGTCCGGGCCGTCCGCAGCGCGCTGCGTGGCGGTGCGCGCATAGCCGGGGATCCGAAGGGTGCCGGTCTTGCGGCCGAAGACATCGGCATGGATGGCGAAGGCGCCGTCGCCGCCCTCCAGCTGCACGGCGCCGTTGCGGTCGTTGTTGGCGCCCCCGTAGCTGCCGCCCACGTCGCCGTGGATGCCGTCGATGGGTTCGGTGGGGATGCGGTTGTCCAGCGTGTTGACGACGCCGCCAATGGCGTTGCCGCCGTACAGCAGCGCGGCGGGGCCGCGCAGGATTTCCACGCGGTTGGTGGAAAGCGGGTCTTGCGGCACAGCGTGGTCGAACGACAACGAGGAGGCATCCAGCGTGCCGACGCCGTTGTTCAGCAAGCGGATGCGGTCGCCGTCCAGCCCGCGGATGATGGGGCGGCCGACCATGGGGCCATAGCTGGTGGTGGACACGCCGGGCAGTCCGTTCAGCGTTTCGCCCAGGTTGGAGCCGCGCCGCAGGTCCAGTTCCTGGCCTTGGAGCACGGTGGTGGGCGACGCCACCGCGTCGCTGCCCAGCGGGTTGGCGGTGATGACGACAGGCGACAGCGTGGCGGTGTCGGGGGCGCTCTGCGCGTGGGCGGCGCCGAGTAGCGCAAAGGGCAGGGCAAGCGGCAGGGCGCAAGCGCAGGCCAGCGCCAGCGGGCGCAGGGCAAAGACGTGCTGGACCGAGGCGCGAGAGACGCGCAGCGGGGCACGATCCCCGGTGGGGACGATCGGGAAAATCATGGTGGGCAATCCAGGGGGCCGGCGACAAGGCTGGCGAATGAAATCGGACGCCGCCGGAAAAAGCGGCAAAAACGGCGGATTTCAGGCCTGGATCGGCGGGGCGCGGGTTTGGAACCAGGTGCCGCCGATGGTGGCGGCGCCCGCGGGCAAGTGGGCGACAGGCGCCGCATGGACGGCGTGTCCGCTCATCCACGCGAACGACGACGGAAGCGTCGCGTCCAGCACGTCCCACAGCTGGCAAAGGTCGCAGTGCCCCAGCTTTTCGTGCGCGTGGGCGTCGTCCTGGCTGGCGGCGGGGGCCTCGCCCAGATGCGTCAAGGCGTGGCGCAGGCTGCCCATCGGCGCCAGCAGCAGGCTGGCGGTCAGCCAGGCAAGCACGGCCCAGCGCGCGAACAGCGGCTGAGTGGCGTGGCGGAGGCCTGGCAGGAGCGGCATGGAGAACGGGGAAAACGGCCAAAAACGGAATGATATATTGTTTCTATATCATTGGCGATGGCCGGGCCGCGCAGGCGTGCCGGAATATGACGCTTCATCTGCGGCGCGCTCGGGCATAATCGGCAGACAAGAAAGCGGAGTAAAGCTCAATGATGAATGCAGTCCACCCTTTGTCGTCGATGAACCGGCCTGACGCCATGCCCTTTGAACCTTTCCTGGATGCCCAGGCGGCGGTGGACCGGCTGGCCGAGATCTATGCGCGCAACACGGCATTCCTGCGCGCCGCGTTCCGCGAGGTCCTGAACGGCACCGGCAACGGCCGAGAACGCGCCCGCGCCTACTACCCGGCGATCCGGATCGTGGTTGAGACCTACGACCCGATCGACACGCGCCTGTCCTACGGCCACGTGGCCGAGCCGGGCATCTACCAGACGACCGTCACGCAACCCGAACTGTTCCGCGACTACCTGATCGAGCAGGTCGGCCAACTGCTGCAGAACCACCGCGTGGCGGTGGAAGTTGGCGAATCCGATTCCCCCATTCCGCTGCACTTCGCGTTTCCCGAAGGCGCCTATGTCGAAGGCGAGCACCTGGAGGCCCTGAAGCGCCCCTTGCGCGACCTGTTCGACGTGCCGGACCTGGCCGTGACCGACGACGCGATCGTCAACGGCTCCTGGCGCGGCAAGGAAGGCGAACCCAAGCCGCTGGCGCCGTTCACCGCCCAGCGCGTCGACTATTCGCTGCACCGGCTGCAGCACTACACCGCGACCGCGCCGGCGCATTTCCAGAACTTCGTGCTGTTCACCAATTACCAGTTTTATGTAGACGAGTTCTGCGCCCGCGCCCGTGCGCTGATGGCCAGCGGCAACGAAGACTACGAAATGCTGGTCGAGCCCGGCAACCGGATTACGCGCCGCGGCGAAAACGGGCCGGGCGACGAAGGGCAGATCGCCCGTTTGCCGCAGATGCCCGCCTACCATCTGGTGCGTGGCGACCACTCGGGCATCACGCTGGTGAACATCGGCGTGGGCCCGTCCAACGCCAAGACCATCACCGACCACATCGCCGTGCTGCGCCCGCATGCCTGGCTGATGCTGGGCCACTGCGCCGGCCTGCGGGATTCGCAACGGCTGGGCGACTACGTGCTGGCGCACGGTTATGTGCGCGAAGACCACGTCCTGGACGCCGACCTGCCCACCTGGGTGCCCGTTCCGGCGCTGGCCGAAGTCCAGGTGGCGCTGGAGCAGGCGGTGGAAGAAGTGGCGGGCCTGTCCGGCTGGGACCTGAAGCGCATCATGCGCACTGGCACGGTCGCCACTATCGACAACCGCAACTGGGAACTGCGCGACCACGTAGAGCTGGTCGAGCGCTTCGCGCAGTCTCGGGCGATCGCGCTGGACATGGAGTCGGCCACCATCGCTGCCAACGGGTTCCGCTTCCGCGTGCCCTATGGCACGCTGCTGTGCGTGTCCGACAAGCCCCTGCACGGCGAACTGAAGCTGCCCGGCATGGCCAGCGTGTTCTATCGCCGCCAGGTCAACCAGCATCTGGAGATCGGCATCCGGGCGCTGGAGCGCTTGCGCGGCATGCCGCCGGAGCGGCTGCATTCGCGCAAATTGCGCACCTTCATGGAAACCGCTTTCCAGTAGCTGGATCCGTCCCCGACGCCCCGCGATTTTTCGCCGCAGGGCGGTTTGCGCTATCCTCGCGCGTTGCCCGGTAATCCCAAGGCATCCGCAGCGCATGACACGGGTGCCTTCACGACGTGAAGGAAAAGCATTTTGGCACCATCGGAACACGATGAACGCCGCGCAGGCGGCACGCGCGAAGCGAAGGCGGGGCAACCGTCCGAGCTGCGTCGCACCCTGTCCGCGCGCCACCTGACCATGATCGCGGTAGGCGGGTCCATCGGGACCGGCCTGTTCGTGGCCTCGGGGGCGACGATTGCCAAAGCCGGTCCCGGCGGCGCGCTGCTGGGGTATGTGCTGATCGGGGTGATGGTCTATTTCCTGATGACCAGCCTGGGTGAACTGGCCGCCGCAATGCCGGTGTCGGGCTCGTTCTCCACCTATGGCGCCCGCTACGTCGAAGACGGATTCGGCTTCGCGCTGGGGTGGAACTACTGGTACAACTGGGCGGTCACCGTCGCGGTGGACCTGGTGGCCGCGCAGCTTGTCATGGCGTACTGGTTTCCCGATGTGCCCGGCTTCTACTGGAGCGCGTTGTTCCTGGCGATCACCTTCGGCCTGAACGCCATGTCCGCGCGCGGCTTCGGCGAAGCCGAGTTCTGGTTCGCGCTGATCAAGGTGGTGGCCGTGCTGGGCTTCGTGGCCATGGGCGTGATGATGCTGCTGGGCATCATCCGCGGCGGCGAAACCGGCGGCGTGGCCAACTGGACGGTCGGCGACGCGCCGTTCGCCGGCGGCTTCGCGGCGCTGATCGGCGTCGCGATGGTGGTGGGCTTTTCGTTCCAGGGCACTGAACTGATCGGCATCGCCGCGGGCGAATCCAAAGACCCGGCGCGCAATCTGCCGCGCGCGGTGCGTCAAGTGTTCTGGCGCATCCTCCTGTTCTACGTCATGGCCATCCTGGTGATCGGCCTGTTGATCCCCTATACCGATCCGCATCTGCTGCGCAACGAGGTCGAGGACATCAGCGTCAGCCCGTTCGCGCTGATCTTCGAACGCGCCGGCCTGCTGGGGGCGGCGTCGGTCATGAACGCCGTGGTGCTGACGTCGGTGTTGTCGGCGGGCAACTCGGGCATGTATGCGGCGACCCGCATGCTCTACAGCCTGGCCCGCGAAGGCAAGGCGCCGCGCATTTTCGGCCGCATCTCGCGCAACGGCGTGCCGCTCTGGGCGCTGCTGGCGACGACGGTGGTGGCGGCGCTGTGCTTCTTCACGTTCATCTTCAGCCCGAACGCGGTCTACATCTGGCTGCTGAACACGTCGGGCATGACGGGCTTCATCGCGTGGCTGGGCATCGCCATCAGCCACTACCGTTTCCGCCGCGGCTACGTGAAGCAGGGCCACAATCTGGCCGATCTGCCGTATGTGTCGCCGTTCTTCCCGTTCGGCCCGATCTTCGCCTTCGTGCTGTGCCTGGTCATCACGCTGGGCCAGAACTATCAGGCCTTCCTGCAGGACCGGATCGACTGGGGCGGTGTGGTGGCCACCTATGTGGGCATTCCGCTCTTCCTCTTGATCTGGCTGGGATACCGCTTGGCGCGCGGCTCGCGGTTCATCAATTACCGCGACATGCGCTTCCCGGACGCGCGCGCCCGCAGCCAATACCTGGATTCGGCCCTGCGCGGCGAACCCGCGGCGGGCGAAGTCCGCTAAGCCTCCCTCTGCGGGAGGCGGGCATCACTCAGATGATGTTCTTTTCCCGCAGCGGGCGGTTGTCCAGAATGCGTTGGAACGACAGGGGCGACAGGTCCAGGCTGCGGTATTCGCCGTGGGCCAGCAGCTCCGCGATGCCGCGCCCAGCGGCGGGCGCCTGCTGCAAGCCGTGCCCCGAGAAGCCGTTGACGAAGTACAGGTTGGGGCAGTCGGGATGGGCGCCGATGATGGCGTTCTGGTCGAACAGGTTCATCTCGTAGTAGCCGGCCCATGCGCTTTGGACGCGCACCGCCTCGAACGCGGGCACACGCTGGGCCAGCAGCGGCCACACATGGGCATCGAACGCCTCGTGCTGCGCGTCCAGCGGCAAGTCGTCCGCATCGTCAGACGGGTCGGGCGCGAAGCCGCACAGGAATCTTCCGCCTTCGGGACGGAACCAGATGCCCGACGGGTCGATCAGCAGTGGGCAACGCGGCAGGTCTTGCGGGCAACTGAAGCTGAACACCGTGCGGCGCCGCGCACGCACCGGCAAGTCGATGCCGGCCCAGTGGGCCACCCGCGCCGCCCAGGGGCCGGCCGCGTTGACGACGGCGTCGCAGGCCAGCGCCGCGCCCCGGTCGAGCCAGACGCCGTTGATCCGGGCACCGTCTCGCAGCAGGCCCACGGCCTCGCCGCGCACGTAGCGCACGCCTTGCGCGATGGCCTTCTTGCGCAACGCCTGCATCAGCCCATAGCCGTCGAACCAGCCTTCTCCGGAAAGGCCCAGCGAGCCCAGCGCCAGGTCGGCGGTATGCAGCCAGGGAAAACGCGCGCCCAATTCGTTGGGCTGCAGCAGGGCGACGTCCACGCCGTGCGCGACCTGAGTCGCGTGGTTTTCACGCAGCGCGGCGCTGCCGGCCGGGCTGGCCAGATACAGGTAGCCGGGTTCAGTAAGGCCAACGTCGGGGGCGGGATCGTCGACGTACAGCGTCGTGCCCAGTGCGCGAAGAAACGCGATGCCGGCCTGCGACATGCCGATATTGACCGGGCTTGAGAACTGCTGGCGGATCGAGCTGGCGGACAACGCGGATGAGGCCCGCGCGTAGGTCGGATCGCGTTCAATCACCGTGACATCGAACGCGCCGGGCACCCGGCTGAGGAAGTAGGCAACGGAGCTGCCCACGGCGCCTCCGCCAATGATGACGACACGTTGCATGGGCCGGCTTCCGCGCGTAGCGTGATTACTCGATGTTCTGGGCTTGCTCGCGCATCTGCTCGATCAGCAGCTTCAAGTCCATGGCGGCGCGGGTGACTTCCATGCTGCCCGCCTTGGAACCCAGCGTATTGGCTTCGCGGTTCATTTCCTGGAACAGGAAGTCCAGGCGCTTGCCGGCGCTGCCTGCGTTCTTCTTGCCGGAGGCGGACTTGCCGCCGCCGTCGGTCAGCAGGTGGCGCAGCTCTTCCAGGTGCGAACGCAGGCGCGACAGCTCTTCCGCCACGTCGATGCGCAGCGCGAACAGGTTGGCTTCCTGCGACAGGCGTTCGGACAGCTCGGCGCCGGAGATATGGGTGAAGCCGCCGGGGAAGGCGGATTCCACGCTTTCGCGCAGCTTGGTCGCCAGCTTGTCGCGGTGGTCGGACAGCAATTGAGGCAGGTGGGCCTGCACGATGTCGACGACGCGCGCCACGCCGTCCGCGCATTCGCGCATCATGCCGGCCAGGCGTTCGCCTTCGCGGGCACGGCCTTCCTGCAATTGCGTCAGCGCCTGCTGACCGGCCTGCAGGCAGGCGGCGCCCCAGACTTGCGGGTCAAGCGCGTCGTTGCCGCGCTGGCCGGGCCAGTTGAACAATTCCACCAGGCGGGGCGGCGCGATGTCGGGGACGATGCGGCGGGCGGCCTGAAGCTGCTCGGCCAGGCTTTCCAGCCAGGCGGGGTCCAGCTTGGACAGGTCGGTGCTGGCGTTGCGGGTGAACGAGACCCGGATTTCGACCTTGCCGCGCGCCAGATTGGCGGTCAGCAGCTCGCGCAGCGGCGTTTCGACGTGGCGCAGTTCGTCGGGCAGGCGGAAATACAGGTCGAGGAAGCGGCTGTTGACGCTACGCAGTTCGATGGCAAGCGTACCTTGCTCGAGGTCTGCGCGGGCGTTGCCGAAGGCGGTCATGCTGCGGATCATGATGGGCGTTTCCTGGTGATATATCGCGGCAGGATACTCCAAGCGGGGATTTCCTGCGGCCCCAGCCCGTACAATGCCGCGGATCAACGTTCCTGTCTGGAGTCTGCCTGTGACCACTACGCCCATCATCGCCCGTCCGTCCGGCCGCGCCGTCGACGAACTGCGGCCGTTCGCCCTGGAACGCGGCTTTACGCGCTACGCCGAAGGGTCGGTGCTGGTGAAAGCCGGCGACACCCACGTGCTGTGCACGGCCAGCGTGCTGGAGAAGGTGCCGCCGTTCCTGAAAGGCAAGGGCGAAGGCTGGGTCACGGCGGAATACGGCATGCTGCCGCGCGCCACGCACACGCGCGGCGACCGCGAAGCCGCTCGCGGCAAGCAAAGCGGCCGCACGCAGGAAATCCAGCGCCTGATCGGCCGCAGCCTGCGCGCCGTGTTCGACATGAAGGCCCTGGGCGAACGCACGCTGCACCTGGATTGCGATGTGCTGCAGGCCGACGGCGGCACGCGTTGCGCCAGCATCACCGGTGCCTGGGTGGCGGCGGCCGATGCCGTGGCCTTGCTGATGAAGCGCGGCGACCTGGCCGTCAACCCGATTCGCGACGCCGTCGCGGCGGTGTCGGTCGGGCTGGTGCAAGGCCGCTCGGTGCTGGACCTGGACTATCAGGAAGACTCGGCCTGCGATGCCGACGTGAACGTCATCATGACGGGCAGCGGCGCCTTCGTCGAAGTGCAGGGCACGGGCGAAGGCGCGACCTTCACACGCGCCGAACTGGACACGATGCTGGTGTTGGCCGAAGGCGGCATCGCCAGCCTGGTGCGGGCGCAACGCGCGGCGCTGGCCTGACGCGGGGGCCTTCCCGCCACGAAAAAACAGCCGCTGAAAAGCGGCTGTTTTGCATGGAGCGTACAGAACAGGCCGGAAGCTAGGCCGCCTGGCGCGACAGCAGGGCGTCCACTTTGGCCACGTCCTCCAGCGCCCAGATCGTGCCGATCAGCGCGCGCAGCTCCGGCTCCGTGGCGGCATCCGCGTAGCGTCCCAGGCTCAGCGTCTTGTCTTCGATTTCGGGGCGGCTTAGCGTGTTGCCCGGGTCGCCTTTGGGTTCGTCCACGCGGCCGTGCACCGTGCGGCCGTCGCGGGTGGTGACGGTGACCTTGCCGATCCAGCGTTGCGGATAGGCGCTGTCGACTTCCTCGTCCAGCACCATTTCTACCTTGCCGCGGAAGTCGGCCACCGCCGGGTCGTCGAGTCCGGCGTCGAATTCGGCCAGCCCGGCGCGCCCCTTGCGCGCGATCAGCGCCAGCACCGTGCCCATCGAGAACTTGGACTGGTGCACGGTCTGCGGATTGACGACCGGGCCCAGCACATCGATGGCGCCCTGATGCACGTGGGCCACGACGCGCGCCACATCCGCTTCCGTAAGCTGGTTGTCGCGCAGCGCCTGCTGCAGCGCGTCCGCGGCCGGGTGCGTATGGCGGCAGGACGCGTGGAACTTGAACGAGGTTTCGGCCAGCGCCCAGCGTTCGCCCAGACGGTCGCAGAGTTTGGAGGGATCGGCGTCGGTGGACATGCCGGCCGCCATGCCTTGCGGGCCTTCCAGGATGTGGCGGGCGCCGGTGAAGCCTTCGCGGGCCAGGTAGGCGGCGGTGATGCCGTCGGCGGCCGCCTTGGCGGTGTGCAATTGCTTGGAGTCGGCGGCGTCGCGCAGGAATTCCCACAGGCCGGCGGCCTGGGTGCCGGCCGAACCCAGCGCGTGCAGCATCTGCTCCGGGGACAGCTTGAGCAGGCGGCCGGTGGTGACGGCGGCGGCCAGCGTGCCTGCGGTGCCGGTGGTGTGGAAGATCTTGTAATGCGAGCGGCCCAGAAATTCGCCGACGCGGATGCCGACTTCGTAGCCCGCGACGGCGGCCGTCAGCAGGTCGCGGCCCGAACTGCCCAGCGCTTGCGCCACGGCCAGCGCGGGCGGAAAGACCACGGCGGCGGGGTGGAACACCGAACCGTTGTGGACGTCGTCCTGTTCCACCACGTGCGCCGCGGCTGCATTGACCATGGCGGCGAACATCGGCGAGGTGCGGCGGCGCGTGATCAGCACTTCGCTGGGGCCGTCCGCCGGGCCCATGGCGGCGGCATAGCGGTCGATGGCCTGCACGGCGCGGGCGGAGGCCCCGGCCAGGATCGAGGCCAGGCAATCCAGAAGCAGGTCTTCGGCGCGGCGCAATACCGGCGCCGGGATGTCTTCGTAGCGCAGGTTGGCGGCGAAGGCCGCGAGCTCGGCGCTGAGGTGGGGAGTGTCTTTGGCTGCGTTCATGGGCGTGGTGGGATCAGAAGGAACGGGGCAGGCCCAGGATGTGTTCGGCGACGTAGGACAGGATCAGGTTGGTGGAGATGGGCGCCACCTGATACAGCCGCGTCTCGCGGAATTTGCGCTCGACGTCGTACTCGTTCGCGAAGCCGAACCCGCCATGGAACTGCAGGCAGGCGTTGGCGGCTTCCCAGGACGCGTCGGCGGCCAGCAGCTTGGCCATGTTGGCCTGGGCGCCGCAGGGCTGGTGGGCGTCGAACAGCCGGCAGGCCTCGTAGCGCATCAGGCTGGCGGCCTCCACGTTGATGTGGGCGCGGGCGATCGGGAACTGCACGCCCTGGTTCTGGCCGATGGGCCGGCCGAACACCATGCGCTCCTTGGCGTAGGCGGTGACCTTGTCCACGAACCAGTACCCGTCGCCGATGCACTCGGCGGCGATCAGGGTGCGTTCGGCGTTCAGGCCGTCCAGGATGTACTTGAAGCCTTTGCCTTCTTCGCCGATCAGGTTTTCGACGGGGATTTCCAGGTTGTCGAAGAACAGCTCGTTGGTCTCGTGGTTGACCATGTTGGGGATCGGGCGGATCGTCATGCCGTGCTTGACGGCGTGATGCAGGTCCACCAGGAAGATCGACATGCCCTCGGACTTGCGGGTGACCTGGTCCAGCGGCGTGGTGCGCGCCAGCAGGATCATCAGGTCGGAATGCTGCACGCGCGAGATCCAGACTTTCTGGCCGTTGATGACGTAGCGGTCGCCACGGCGCACGGCGGTGGTCTTGATCTTGGTGGTGTCGGTGCCGGTGGTGGGTTCGGTGACGCCCATGGACTGCAGGCGCAGTTCGCCCGCTGCGATGCGGGGCAGGTATTCGCGCTTCTGGGCTTCGGAGCCGTGGCGCAGCAGCGTGCCCATGTTGTACATCTGGCCGTGGCAGGCGCCCGAGTTGCCGCCGCTGCGGTTGATTTCTTCCATGATGACCGACGCCTCGGTCAAGCCCAGGCCTGAACCCCCATATTCCTGCGGAATCAGCGCGGCCAGCCAGCCGGCTTCGGTCAACGCGCGGACAAAGTCATCGGGATAGCCGCGTTCTTCGTCGATCTTGCGGAAATACTCGGCCGGGAATTGGGCGCAAAGATCGCGCACGGCTTCGCGGATGTCCTGGTAATCGTGGGAGGCGTGAGGCATAGGGCTGCTGTAGGAAGGAGGGAAATGGTTCGGTACAGCATCGAATGTGCCGCAAGGGCGGGGCGCTGCCAATTCACAATTCCTTAATACGGGGTTCCTGTTCGCAAAAGCGCAGTTTCATGACGGGCGTTCGTCATGCGTCTGCCCAGGTTGTGTCAAGAAATTGCCAAACTGGATGTCCATAATCCGATGCACTGCGCCTCTGGCGCCAGGCTATATACGGATGGATATGCGGAAAAATCTCAGGGTCACCACGGCGGTATCGGCCATTCTGGCGTTGTTTGTGGTGCTGTTCGCGGCGGCGGCGGCAGCGGGCATCGCGGTGCTGCGCGACAACCGGGCGGATATCGAGGCTTTGGGCCGCGGCAGCATCGAACGGGCCAGCGACCTGGCCGACATGACCAGCCGCCTGTTTCAGGCGCGCGCGGCGTTGACCGACGCCAAGACGGGCATGGAAGGCGGGCTGGAAGCGGCCCGCGACGAATCCCTGGCCCAGGCGGACACGTTGCTCAAGCAGGCCGGCGCCAGCCTGGCGCGCCTGCGCGCCAACCCCGATGCCAGCACGGAAGGCGGTCCGCTGTTCGAACAGGTGCTGAAGGCCTACTCCGGGTTCGCCGAGCAGACGCTTGTGCCCATGCAGAAGGCGATCCAGGGCTGGAACGGCATCGAAGTCAACCGGCTGGTCGACAAGGTGCTGCCCGCCAGCGGCGCGGCTTACGTCAAGCAGGCCGATGCCTATCAGACCTATTCGCGCCAGCAGGGGCAGGCCGCGGTGGCCGGCGCCAGCCAGACGCTGGAACGGGTGATCCTGGTCGCGGCCGGCGTGCTGGGCGTCGTGCTGTTGCTGGCCGGGCTGATCCGGCTGGCGTTCCGCCGCAGCATCCTGCGGCCGCTGAACGAGGCCGGCGCGCACTTCGACCGCATCGCCGACGGCGACCTGACGGGCGCGATCGCCATGCGGGGCGACAACGAAATCGGCGTGCTGTATTCGGCCATGCGCCGCATGCAGACCGGCTTGTCGGCCGCCGTGGCCTCGGTGCGCCAAGGCGTCGAGGAAATCCACACCGGATCGGGCGAGATCGCCGCAGGCGGGGCGGACATGTCCGACCGCACGGCGCGGCAGGCGGGTTCGCTGCAAGAGGCCGCGGCCAATATGACCCAGTTGGCGCATACCGTCCAGATGACCGCCGGCAACGCGGATCAGGCCAGCCGGCAGGCGGAAAGCGCCACCCGGCTGGCGCAGCGCGGCGGGCAAGCGGTGGACAAGGTCGTGCAAAGCATGCAGGGCATTGCCGACAGCGCGCGCCGCATCGGCGAAATCGTCGGCGTGGTGGACAGCATCGCCTTCCAGACGAACATCCTGGCGCTCAACGCCGCAGTGGAGGCGGCGCGGGCTGGCGAGCAGGGCAAGGGTTTCGCCGTCGTGGCGGGCGAAGTGCGTTCGCTGGCCCAGCGCAGCGCGCAGGCCGCCCGCGAGATCAAGGGCCTGATCGAGGATTCGGCGTCGCGGGTCGAGGCGGGCGTGCGCCAGGTGAACCTGGCGGGCGACACCATGCGCGACATGGTGCTGTCGGTCGACCGGGTGACGCAGATCGTGGCTGAAATCTCCAGCGCCACGGCCGAGCAGGCCGTGGGCATCGCGTCGGTGAACGACGCGGTGGCCGATATCGAGCGGTCCACGCAAGAGAACGCGGCGATGGTGGAACAGACCGCGGCGGCCGCCGCCGCGCTGGAGATCCAGGCGCAAGGCCTGCGCCGTGCGGTAGCGGTATTCCAGATCGCCCAGGCGGCGCAGAACGCCGCCGCCGTGCAGGCCTCGGCCGGCCAGCTAGTCGGCCAGTTGGGGCAGGGCGCCGCCGGTGTAGCGTTCGATCACCAGCGACAGGTTCCCATGCTTGACCTTGTGCTTGACATGGGCGGCAGCCGACGCGATGTCCTCCGGGCGGATGCGCTCGCATAAGGACGGGGTGACGGTGAGGGCGCCCACGCCCAGCGTCACGAAAGGGAAGAAGCGCGGCACGCCATAACGGTCTTCGGCTTCGATGCCCCCGTTATCGCGGCCCTGGTCGTCGTACAGGTCGATGGCCTGTTCATTGAACTCGGCGATGATGCGCTGCACCCGCTGCATCCAGTCCAGGCTGCGGAACAGCACCACGAAGTCGTCGCCGCCCACGTGCCCCACGAAGTCGCGCAGCGGGTCGCAATGGCGTTTGACGACTTCGGCGGTCAGCATGATCATGTCGTCGCCGCGCCAATAGCCGTATACGTCGTTGAATGGCTTGAAGTTGTTGAGGTCGCCGTAGCAGATCGTGAAGTCGGCGGCATCTTCCAGCAGGGTGGCGATGTGCCGGCTGATGGGGATGTTGCCGGGCAGGGACGTCAGCGGGTTGGCGTAGCGCGCCGCTTCGATCCGCATCTCGGTCACCGAACGCACCAGGGTTTCGCCGGTGGCCAGTCCGTCGTAGCGGCCGTCCCGCGTAATGATCAAGCCATCCATCAGGTAGCGCTGGTCTTCGGAGATCAGCACATGGCTCAACTGGTCGATCGAGACGTTCAGGTCCACCAGCACCGGTTCGCCGTTCATGAAGGTGGAGCAGGCGTCGCGGCCGAACAGCTCGCGCGTATAGCGTTGCGCATAGTGTTCCGAGAAGTCGCGCCGGTTGATGATGCCCACCGGGCGGTTGTCGCCGTCGACGACCGCGACGGCGTGCATGTTCTTGTGCTCGATGAACAGCCGGTGCACATCGTCGTTGGTGTGCATGTTCAGCAGCGCGGCGGGCGCTTCCACGCGCAGGCTGGCGGCGGTGCCGCCGGTGGCGCGCTGCGACAGCGGGGCAGGGCTGCGCACCCGCAAGGAATCGCGCAGCGGGGCGGTCAGCTCGGTCAGCAGGGTTTCCTCGGGCCGGCCCAGGAACCAGCCTTGCGCGTACCGGATGTCCAGTTCGCGCACCACGGCCAGGTCTTCCGCGGTTTCGATGCCCTCGGCGACGATGGCCGTGCCCAGGTGCTGCGCCACCTTCAGGATGGCCCGCACCATGTTTTGCTTCCGGTCGCTTTGGCCGATGCCGTCGAAGAAATAGCGGTCGATCTTGACCAGGTCGGGCTGCATTTCGGACCATAGCTGCAGGTTCGAATTGCCTACGCCGTAATCGTCCAGCGCAATGCGCATGCCGCGTTCGCGCAGGCACGCGAACGCGCTGCCGAGTTCGCCCATGTGGTCCGACAGCGGGTCTTGCTCGGTGAGTTCGACGATGATGCTGGACGGCGGCAGCGTGCAATCCTTCAAGAGGCGCAGCGGCATGTCGTCCCCCCACAGGGTCCAGTAATGGATCAGCGCCGACCCGGACAGGTTCAGGAACAGCTTGCCGGCCGCCTCGTTGTCTTGAAAGCCTTGCGCGCCGGCCCGGAAGCTGGCCAGTTCCAGCTGCGGATGCAGTCCCTGGCGGCGCGCCTCGGCGAACAGGGCGTCGGGAAAGTGCAAGGCGGTGTCGGCGGGGCCCCGGATCAGGCTTTCATGGCCGTAGATGCGGCTATGCGACAAGTCGACGACGGGCTGGTAGCGGGGCCGCAGCAGCCGTTCCTGCAGGATGCCGGCCAAACCGGCGGGAGCGGGCGCGTCGCCCGGGGTGGTGTGGGGCGCGGGTACCGCGGCCGTCCGGGGCATAGCGTGAAAGGGGGTCATCGCCGGCTAGGTCAGATACGATCAGTGACAAGATCGGTATGTTGACGACCGAATATGTCGGCCTTGTTGCGACACGGTTCGACATGTCATCTTCAGGCGGAGCGGCATCGTATCAAGCCGCGATTCGATCGCCTATACAATTTGCCCCATGACTTCCCCCAAGATTCCCGATTCCCTGCGCCGCATCGTGCTGGCGTCCAACAATGCCGGCAAGTTGCGCGAGTTTTCCGCCTTGTTCGCTCCTCTGGGCATCGAACTGGTGCCCCAAGGCGAGCTGGGCGTGCCCGAAGCCGAAGAGCCCCACGTCACCTTCGTCGAAAACGCCCTGACCAAGGCGCGCCACGCCAGCCGCCTGACGGGGCTGCCGGCGTTGGCGGACGATTCCGGCCTGTGCGTGGCCGCGCTGGACGGGGCGCCGGGGGTCTATTCGGCCCGCTACGCCAAGATGCACGGCGGTGAAAAATCCGATCTGGCCAACAACGCGCTGCTGACGCAAAAGCTGGCCGGCCAGGCCGACCGCCGCGCCTGGTACGTTGCCGTGCTGGCGCTGGTGCGCTCGGAGAACGACCCGTGCCCGATCATCGGCGAAGGCCTGTGGCACGGCGAGATCATCGACCAGCCTGAAGGCGCGAACGGCTTTGGCTACGATCCCCATTTCTATCTGCCCGATATGGGGCTGACCGCCGCGACGCTGGACGCCGAGGAAAAGAACCGGGTCAGCCACCGGGCCCGCGCGCTGCGCGAGCTGCTGAGCAAGCTCAGCCACGCTTGAGGAGAGCGCCTCCGCGCCCGCTCCAGGAAACCGCATGTCCATCACCATCCCCATCCGCAACGACCTGGGCGCCACGCCCGGGCGCCGGCTTGTGCCGGCCGGCGCCACGCTGACCAGCCTGCCGCCGCTGTCTGTCTATGTGCACGTGCCTTGGTGCGTGCGCAAATGCCCTTATTGCGATTTCAATTCCCACGCCGCGCCCGGCGAAATCCCCGAGCGCGCCTATCTGGACGCCTTGCGCAGCGACCTGGAACAGGCGCTGCCGTCCATCTGGGGCCGTCAGGTCGTCTCCGTTTTCATCGGCGGCGGCACGCCCAGCCTGCTGTCGTCAGCCGGCCTGGACGAATTGCTGGCCATGCTGCGCGCCTGTCTGAACGTCTGGCCGGATGCCGAGATCACCATGGAGGCCAACCCCGGCACCGCCGAGGCCAGCCGCTTCCGCGATTACGCCGCCAGCGGCGTCACGCGTTTTTCGCTGGGCATCCAGAGTTTCGACGACGCCCAATTGAAGAAGCTGGGCCGTATCCATGATGCCGAGCAGGCCCGGGCCGCCATCGGCATGGCCCAGCGCGCCGTCTCGCGTGTGAACCTGGACATGATGTTCGCCTTGCCCGGCCAGACGCTGGACGCCTGTGTGGCGGACTTGCGCGAGGCCATCTCGTTCGGCACCGAGCACTTGTCGCTGTACCACCTGACGATGGAACCCAACACCGTCTTCGCCAAGTTCCCGCCCGAAGACCTCCCCGACGACGACACCAGCGCCGCCATGCAGGACGCCGTAGAGTCCGAGCTGGCCGCGGCCGGCCTGGCCCGCTACGAAGTGTCGGCCTACGCCCGGCCTGGCGCGCGCTGCCGGCACAACCTGAACTACTGGGAGTTCGGCGATTACCTGGGCATCGGCCCGGGCGCGCACGGCAAACTGTCATTCCATGACCGTATCGTGCGCGAGGCGCGGCTGCGCAGCCCCGATTCCTGGATGCAGGCCGCGATGGCCCGCGACGGCAGCCATCTGGCCGAAAGCCGCCAGGTGGGCCCGGATGAGCTGCCTTTCGAATTCATGCTCAACGCGCTGCGGTTGAAGGACGGCGTACCCAGCACGGCGTTCAACGAGCGCACCGGTTTGTCGCTTGCGGCGATTGCGCACCAATTGGAGGCAGCCTCCAAACGGGGCCTGCTGGATGGCGATCCGACTCGCCTTGCGGCGACGCCCTTGGGTTGGCGGTTCCTGAATGACCTTCAGGAAATGTTCCTGTAGCGGAAATGCACCACAACGGGGCAATCGTGCCCCACTATTTGCACCAAAGTGGTGCTACATTTTTTCATGACCGTGCGGTCTTCCCCAGGGATTCCAGGGGGTAAAACCTGGCACGCTTATTGCTTCCCTCTTTTATGCCAGTCGAGAGGCAAAGCCCTCGACCTTTTTATCTAATGGAGATGACATGGCAAGCCCGAAAGACGTCCTGAAACAGATCGCCGATAACGAAGTCAAATTCGTGGATTTCCGCTTCACCGATACGGTTGGCCGTGAGCACCACGTGTCCGTGCCCACCAGCCAGATCGACGAAGACAAGCTGGAAAGCGGCCAGGCTTTCGACGGTTCGTCGATCCCGGGTTGGAAGGGCATCGAAGCTTCCGACATGCTGCTCATCCCCGATTGCTCGACCGGCAACCTGGATCCGTTCCGCGAAGAGCCGACCCTGATCCTGTCGTGCGACGTCGTCGAGCCGTCGGACCTGAAGGGCTATGACCGCGATCCGCGTTCGCTGGCCAAGCGCGCCGAAGCCTACCTGAAGTCCTCCGGCCTGGGCGACACCGCCTACTTCGGTCCGGAGCCCGAATTCTTCGTGTTCGACGGCGTGACCTGGAACACCGACATGTCGGGCACGTTCGTCAAGATCAAGTCCGAAGAAGCCTCGTGGTCCAGCGGCCAGGAATTCGAAGGCGGCAACACCGGCCATCGTCCCCTGGTCAAGGGCGGCTACTTCCCCGTTCCCCCGGTCGATTCGTTCCAGGACATGCGTTCGGAAATGTGCCTGCTGATGGAACAGATGGGCGTGCCGGTCGAAGTGCACCACCATGAAGTGGCCGGCGCCGGCCAGCTGGAAATCGGCACCAAGTTCAGCACGCTGGTCCAGCGCGCCGACTGGACGCAGATCGTCAAGTACGTCGTGCACAACGTGGCCCACGCCTACGGCAAGACCGCGACGTTCATGCCCAAGCCCATCGTTGGCGACAACGGTTCCGGCATGCACGTGCACCAATCCATCTGGAAGGATGGCCAGAACCTGTTCGCGGGCAACGGCTACGCCGGCCTGTCGGAATTCGCGCTGTACTATATCGGCGGCATCATCAAGCACGCCCGTGCCCTGAACGCCATCACGAACCCGGGCACGAATTCGTACAAGCGTCTGGTCCCGCACTACGAAGCCCCGGTCAAGCTGGCCTACTCGGCCCGCAACCGTTCGGCCTCGATCCGCATCCCCTACGTCGGCAACCCGAAGGGCCGCCGCGTCGAAGCGCGTTTCCCGGACCCCCTGGCCAACCCGTACCTGGCTTTCTCGGCCCTGATGATGGCCGGCCTGGACGGCGTCCAGAACAAGATCCACCCGGGCGACCCGGCCGACAAGAACCTGTACGACCTGCCGCCGGAAGAAGACGCAAAGATCCCGACCGTGTGCTCCTCGCTGGAACAAGCGCTGGAAGCCCTGGACGCGGACCGCGAATTCCTGACCCGTGGCGGCGTGTTCAGCAACGACATGCTCAACGCCTACATCGACCTGAAGATGGCCGATGTGAATCGTCTGCGCATGACCACGCACCCGGTCGAATTCGACATGTACTACAGCCTCTGATCGTTTAGAGGCTGTGGCGGGGGGGAGCGCGATGATGGTGGCAGATACCAGGGCCCACACCACGCGCACCACCAGGTCGCGGCTCGACGGTTTGTCCGCCAGGCGTCATGCCTGGCGGGCAGGGCGCCGGGTTCCGGCGCCGCCGTCGCGGGCGCGTTCCGCTTTCCCCCTGTCATTCGGGTACGTTGAAAAATGAATGTAGAAGCTCTCGATCTGCTTGCCACGTCCGTTTTCCTGGTCAACGAGCGCGGCCACATTGAATACGCCAACGCTGCCGCCGAAGATCTGTTCGGCCGCTCGCGCAAGCAACTGGGCGGGCACTCCGCTGCCACGCTGTTCGACACCCCAGAGAATATCCAGTCCTCCATCGACCGCGCCGCGGCTGGCAGGTACGCCGACGTCAGGCAATTGGCCTCGTTGCGCCGCGCCGCCGAATCCGTGGAAGTCGCCGTCACGACGGTCGGGCTGACGGGCCAGCGCTGGCCGGTGCTGATCGAAACCCGCGAAATCGAGCAGCGCGTCCTGGCCGACCGCAACCATCGGCTGGTCGACGAAATCGAGGCGCATCGCGAATTACTGCGCAACCTTGCGCATGAAGTGAAGAATCCCTTGGGCGGTTTGCGCGGCGCGGCGCAGTTGCTGGAAGCCGAACTGCCCAGCGCGGCCCTGGCCGAATACACCCAGGTCATTATTTCCGAAGCCGACCGCCTGCAGGCGCTGGTGGACCGCCTGAGCGGTCCGCAACGTGTGCCACTGAATGCGCGGCCGGTGAACATCCACGAGATCTGCGAGCGCGTCTGCGCGCTGATCCAGGCTGAATTCCGCAACGACGTCACCATCCTGCGCGATTACGACGCGTCGGTGCCCGATTTGAAGGGCGACGCCGCCCGTTTGATGCAGGCCGTCCTGAACGTCGCGCGAAACGCCGCGCAGGAACTGGTCGCGCGGCCCGACGGGCCGAAGACGGAGCCCGGCGTAGTGACCCTGCGCACCCGCGTGGCGCGCCAGGTCATGCTGGCCCACCGCCAGCACCGGCTGGCGCTGGTGCTGTCCATCATCGATAACGGTCCTGGCGTGCCGGACCATATCCGCGACCGCATTTTCCACCCGCTGGTCACGGCCAGGGCGGGCGGCACCGGGCTGGGCCTGAGCCTGGCCCAGGACTTCGTGCAACAGCACGGCGGCATCATCGAATTTGAATCCCGACCCGGGCGCACCGAGTTTCGCCTGGTCCTACCGATGGAGCCTGCACACTGATGAAACCCGTATGGATCGTCGACGACGACCAGGCCATCCGCTGGGTCCTCGAAAAGGCCCTGGCCCGCGCTGGTGTCCCCACCCGCAGTTTCTCCCAATCGGCCGACGTGCTGGAAGCGCTGTCGCGCGAAACGCCCGTCGCCTTGGTGTCCGATATCCGCATGCCCGGCGGCAACGGCCTGGAGCTGTTGCGCCAACTTAAAGAGCGCCATCCCGGCTTGCCGGTCATCGTGATGACCGCGTTCGCCGACCTGGACAGCACCGTGTCCGCCTTCCAGGGCGGCGCGTTCGATTACCTGGCCAAGCCGTTCGACGTGAACGAGGCGGTCGCGCTGATCCAGCGCGCGATGCAGGAATCCACGCAACCGGAAAGCCCTGAGGGGCAGGGCGAGGCCGCGCAGAACAATGAGCGCTGGATGATGACGCAATCGTCTTCCACCGCCATGCAGGAAGTGTTCCGCGCCATCGGCAGGTTGGCCCAGTCGAAGGTGACGGTGCTGATCACCGGCGAATCTGGCACCGGCAAGGAACTCGTCGCCCGCGCCCTGCACGGCCATGGCGTGCGCGCCAGTGGTCCGTTCGTGGCGTTGAACGCGGCAGCCATTCCGCGCGACCTGCTTGAAGCCGAACTGTTCGGCCACGAGCGCGGCGCGTTCACGGGCGCGAACAACCTGCGCCGCGGCCGCTTCGAAGAAGCGCATGGCGGCACGTTGTTCCTGGACGAAATCGGCGACATGCCGATCGAATTGCAGACGCGCCTGCTGCGCGTGCTGGCCGAAGGCAGCTTCTACCGCGTCGGCGGCGCGCAGCCCGTGCGCGTGGACGTGCGCATCGTGGCCGCCACCCATCAGCCGCTGGAGCAGCGTGTCGAGCAGGGCTTGTTCCGCGAAGACTTGTTCCACCGCTTGAACGTGATCCGGCTGCGCCTGCCGCCGTTGCGCGAACGCGTCGAAGACATCCCGGCGCTGGCGCAGCATTTCCTGACCGCAAGCGCCCGCACGCTGGGCGTGCCGGTCAAGCGCCTGACGCCTGAGGCGCTTGCCGTGCTGACCAAATTCGACTTTCCGGGCAACGTCCGGCAACTGGAGAACTTCTGCCACTGGTTGACGGTGATGGCGCCGGGGCAGACGGTCGACCGCCAAGACCTGCCGCCGGAAATCCGCGCGCTGGAACATCAGCAGCAGCCGGGTTCGTCCCCCCTGCGTCCCGCGACGCCGATGCCTGGCATCGGCACCGTGGTGCAGGCGCCGCAAGGCCTGGACGACGGCGCGCCGCGCAACTGGCAGGATTCTCTGCTGCGCGATGCGCAGTACCGCCTGGAACGAGGCGAACCGGCGGTGATGGCGACGCTGACGCGCCAGTTCGAAAAGATCCTGCTGCAAAGCGCGCTGGATGCCAGCCGAGGCCGCCGCGTGGAAGCAGCGTCCCGCCTGGGCATCGGCCGCAACACCATCACGCGCAAGCTGCGCGAGCTGGGGATCGAAGACGAATGACCGCTGGCGGCCAAGCCTGCGGGGCTTCCCGCGCGCCTGCCGTCAGCCCATTCCCAACAGGCTTTCGCACAACCGCGGCGATTTCAGCTTCTGCAGCCACCACTTCAAGGCTTCGCCCGGCGGCTCCGCACGCCAGGCGTACGCCACATGTTCCGTCAGGGACATGCCTTCATCCGTGTCACACACCACCAGCAGGCCCTGCGACAGGTAGGGCGCCGCCATGGTCAGCGGCAGGTAGCCGCAACCCAGGCCACGGACCTGCGCATCGATCTTGGCCTGCATGGACGGCATCACCAGCATCGCCTGGTCCGCCAGGATGCCGCGCGATTGCGGCGGCAGGTTGCGCGACGTATCCGCCACGACGACCGCGCAGTACTTCGTGATGTCGGCGCGGCTAAGGGGTTGCGGCAAGGACGCCAGGGGATGGTGCGCCGCGACGCAGAACCCGAATTGCGTCGCGCCGATCGCCTGCGACCGGTAGGGTCCCGTCGGTTCGGCGTTGGCGCCGGCGCCGATCACCAGGTCGGCGCGCCCCGCGGTCAGCGCATCCCAGTTGCCGCTCAGCACCTCGCTGGAAAAGCGCAGCGTGGTCGCGCTTTCAAGCGTCTGGAATTCGTCGATCAGATCGTATAGCGGCCGCCAAGGCAGCACCGCGCTGACGGCGATGCGCAGTTCGACCTCCCAGCCGGTGGCGATGCGCTTCACCCGGCAAGCCAGGTCATCCAGGGATTGCAGCACATGGCGCCCGTCCTTAAGCAGCGCTTCGCCCGCGGGAGTCAGCAACGCCCGGTGCCCGGACCGGTCGAACAGCAGCACGTCCAGGCCGTCTTCCAGTTTGCGAATCGAATAGGTGACTGCCGACGGCACTTTGCCGAGCTCGCGGGCAGCTTTGGCAAAGCTGCCATGGCGCGCGATGGCGTCAACCAGGATAAGCAATTCAGGGGTGATGGGCTGCATGACGGGGCGGGGCAAGGATATTCAAAAAAATTGAATGAGTTCGTCAAAATATAGCGCCAAATCCAAGGTTCGGCACGCGCAGAATATCACTCATGCAGGACGGGGTAGGGAAACCAGCCGGGCAGGAAAGCCGCCAGGCCCCCCGACAAACCATTCATATTATTGAAACAGGAGTCCACAATGCTTACCATTCGCCGCGCTGCCGAACGGGGTCACGCCAACCATGGGTGGCTCGATTCGTTCCATACGTTTTCCTTCGCCAACTACTACGATCCGGCGCACATGGGCTTCGGCGCGCTGCGCGTCATCAACGACGACCGCATCGCCGCGGGCCGCGGTTTCGGCACGCACGGCCATCGGGACATGGAGATCATCACCTATGTGCTGCACGGCGCGATTGCGCACAAGGACAGCATGGGCAGCGGCTCGACCATCCAGCCCGGCAACGTGCAACGGATGAGCGCCGGACGCGGCGTGATGCACTCCGAGTTCAACCCGCTGCCGGATACCGAAACGCACATGCTGCAGATCTGGATCGAGCCCGACGTGACCGGCATCGCCCCGGAATACGAAGAGCGCGCTTTCAGCGATGCGCAAAAGCGTGGCCGGCTGCAAGCCCTGGTGTCGCCCGACGGCGAAGACGGTTCGATGAAGATCCATCAAGACGCGCGGATGTACGGCGGCCTGTTCGACGGCGACGAATCCGCCACGCTGACACTGGCGGCCGGCCGCCGCGCCTGGGTGCATGTGGCCCGGGGCGGAGTGACCGTCAACGGTGTCGAACTGTCGGCGGGCGATGCGGCCGCCATCACGGACGACGCGCGCGTCGAACTGTCGGGTGGCAAAAACGCCGAAGTGCTGGTGTTCGACCTGGCATAACGCCTCAGGCCGGGCGGAAAGGTTTTCGCCCGGCCTGTTTTTCAACGGGCCGTTGGGCCTTAACATGGCCATTGGCCTATTGATGCGGAGCGCTACACCATGTCCACTTTGTCCAATGCAGGCGAAAACCAGATCGAAACCGTCGTGGTCCCGCGCACCAGCGACCTGGGCGGTTTTTCCGTGCGCCGCGCGATCCCGTCGGCGCAACGCCGCACCGTGGGGCCGTTCGTTTTCCTTGACCACATGGGTCCGGTGGAATTCGATGCGGGCTCGGGCATCGATGTCCGGCCTCACCCGCACATCGGCTTGTCGACGGTCACCTACCTGTACGAAGGGTCGATGGTGCATCGCGACGGCGCGGGCAATACCCAGACCATCCTGCCCGGCGAAGTGAACTGGATGACAGCCGGCCGCGGCATTGTCCATTCCGAACGTTCTTCGCCCGAAAGCCGCAAGGCCCCGCAGCGCCTCTGTGGCCTGCAGATCTGGGTGGGCTTGCCAAAAGCGCACGAGGAAACCGATCCGGGCTTCACGCACTACGGACTGGACGCGCAGCCGGTGATCGAAGGCGAGGGCGTGCGCGCCCAGGTCGTGGCGGGTTCGTTGTTCGGCAAGACGTCGGCGGTCAAGACGCTGTCGCCGCTGTTCTACGGCGACTTGCAATTGCAGGCCGGCGCGACCACGGTGCTGCCGGCCGAATACGAAGAGCGCGCCGCCTATCTGGCCGAAGGCTCGGTCGAGGTAGACGGGCAGGTGTTCGAAAGCGGTCGCCTGGTGGTCTTCGCCCCTGGCCGGCCGGTACAGATCCGCGCTGTCACTGCCGCCCGCTTCGCCGTTTTGGGCGGCGAGCCGCTGGAAGGTCCGCGCTTCATCTGGTGGAATTTCGTCTCCAGCAGCAAGGACCGCATCGAGCAGGCCAAGCAGGATTGGCAGCGCAGCCGCTTCGATCAGATCGTGCCCGGCGACGAGACCGAATACATCCCGCTGCCCGAACCGCGCGCCTGATTGCGCTTGGCCGTGACGCCGCTGCCGCGCAAGCCCTGCGCGGCGGTATGATGCGCCTCCAAACCTTGATAACAACAGGATGGAGACACATGCATCGCTACCCCCTCAACCTCGTGCGCGGCGTGGCCGCCTTGGCGCTTGCCCATAGCGCGTCCGTGGCGTTCGCCGCCGGCTATCCGGCCAAACCCATCACGTTCATCGTGCCCTACACGGCGGGCGGAACCACGGATCTCGTGGCCCGCACCGCCGGGCAAAAAGTCGCCGAAAAGCTCGGCCAGCCCGTCATCGTCGAAAACCGGCCGGGCGCGGGCGGCAACATCGGAATGGACGCCGTGGCAAAAGCGCCGCCCGACGGCTACACGATCGGCTTTGGCGCGATCTCCACGAACGCGTTGAATCCGTTCGTCTACCCCTCGATGCCGTTCGATCCCACCAAGGACTTCACGGGCGTCAGCATGCTGGGGGCGTCCACCGTGGTGCTTGAAACGGGCCCTGCGTTGAAAGTGGACAGCGTCAAGGACCTGGTGGCGTACGCCAAGCAGCATCCGGGCACCGCGTTCGGTACGCCCGGCACCGGCACGTCCATGCATCTGGCAGGCGTGATGTTCGACCAGTTGACCGGCGCCGGCATGCAGCACATCCCGTACAAGGGCAGCGCCCAAGGGTTGAACGACTTGCTGGGCGGGCATCTGCCCGTGATGTTCGACAATCTGCCGGCGTCGTTGCCGCACATCAAGGCGGGCAAGGTCCACGCGCTGGCCGTCACCGGCAGCAAGCGGGCGCCCGCGTTGCCGGACGTGCCGACGCTGGCCGAACTGGGTTATGCGGGTGCGGTGGTGGACCCGTGGTTCGCGGTGTACGGGCCAGCCAAGATGTCGCCTGAAGTCACGCGTGCATTGAGCGAAGCGTTCCAGTGGGCGTTGGCGTTGCCGGAAGTGAAGGACAAGCTCGAGCAGGCCGGCTTCATGCCCTATGGATCGACGCCGCAGGAAGTCGAGCGCCTGACCCAAAGCCAGCACGAGGCCTTCAAGGCCCTGTCGCAAAAGGTCAAGCTGTCGGCGGACTGAGCGGCGGAGGCCGGTTCAGCGCCCGCGGGCGAAAGCCTGCTCGCGCTGGGCCTCCAGCGCTTCGCGGCGGATGAAGTCGCGGACGAAGTCGGTGCTGGGATGTTGGTGCAGGTTGTAGGGCGTATCCCACTGCGCGATCGCCCCCTTCGTCATCACGCCGATGCGGTCGGCGATGGCGAAGGCCTCGGCCTGGTTGTGCGTGACGAGGATGGCCGTGTGCCCGGTGGTCTTGAGGATGTCGCGCACTTCAAACGCCAGGCGTTCGCGCGTGTCCACATCCAGGTTCGAGAACGGCTCGTCCAGCAACAGCAGGTCGGGCGAAGGCGCCAGCGCACGGGCCAGCGCCACGCGCTGCTGCTGGCCGCCCGAAATCTCGTGCGGGTAGCTGTTGGCGGCTTGCGCCAGGCCTACCAGCTCCAGCATCTCTTCCACGCGGCGGGCGCGGTCCGCGCGCGCAAGCTTGCGCAAGCCGAACGCCACGTTCAAGGCCACGGTCAGATGCGGGAACAGGGCGTAGTCCTGGAACATCATGCCCACGCGGCGCTGTTCCGGCGCCACTTGTTCGGTGGCCGATGAAATGACGGCGCCGTCCAGCAGGATGCGGCCGGCCCGCACGGGCTCGAAGCCGGCGATGGCGCGCAACACCGTGGTCTTGCCGCAACCGGATTCGCCAAGCAGGCAACCGATGTGCCCGGCCGGCAGGCCCAGCGTCAAGTCCTGCACCACGGGTTTCAAGCCGGCGGGCGTGTCGTAGGCGAGAGAGAGATGATCGATTTCTAACAGATCGGGCACGACGGTCAATGTCCCATTTTCAAATTGGTGCGCGCCAGCAGGATGACGGGCAAAAGGCCGGCCAGCACGATCGCCAGCGCCGCGACGGCGCCTTCCTCGTACGTTCCGCGGGCGGCTTCGGCGTAGAGCCAAGTGGCGAGCGTGTCGAAATTCATGGGGCGCAGCAGCAGGGTCGCGGGCAGCTCCTTCATGGCGTCCACGAAGACCAGCAGGGCGCTTGCGGCCAGCGCGGGACGCAGCAGCGGCAGGTGGACGCGGCGCAACGTGCCCGCGGAGCTTTCGCCCAGCAGGCGCGACGCCTGCTCCAGCGACGGGGGGATGCGGGCAAGGCCTGCTTCCAGCGCGCCGGTGGAGATCGCCAGGAACCGGATCACATAGGCGCACACCAGCGCGCCCATGGAACCCATCAGGAACAGGCCCGATCCGCCGAACACCGTGGCGACCGCGTTGTCGATCCAGACGAAGGGCGTCAGCAGGCCGATGGCCAGCACGGTGCCCGGCACCGCGTAGCCCAGGCTGGCGATGCGCGCGCAGGCGCGGCCCGGGTTGAAGCTGGCGCTTTCACGCAAGGCGCGGCCGGCCCAGGCCACGATCAGCCCGCAAATCAGAGTCACGATGGTGGCGCTGAACGCGACGATCAGCGTGTTGCCCAAGCCGTTGATCAACTGGTTTGACACGCCGCCCACCAGATGCAGGCGTTTGTACGTTTCGAAGATCAGGTAGGCGGCCGGTGCGATGAAGCCCAGCACGACGGGGATCCAGCCCAGCAGGGCCGCGACGGCGGCGGGCAGTCCGTGCAGGCGGCGCGGCTGCATGGGGCGCATGCGTTGCGTATTGGCATAACGCTGGCGCTTGCGGCCGTGACGCTCCAGCATGATCAGCCCGATCACGATGGCAAGCATCGTCAGCGCGATCTGGGCCGCGCCGGCCAGGTCCGACCGCGTGACCCAGGTCGTATAGACCGATACCGTCAGCGTCTGGACACCCAGGAACTCCGACGCGCCGATATCGTTCAGCGTTTCCAGCAGCGCCAGGCTCACGCCCACGACGATGGCGGGGCGGGCCAGCGGCAGGGCGACGCGGAAGAACACGGCGACGCGTCCCGCGCCCAATGTGCGGGCCGCTTCCAACAGGCTGGCCGCCTGCGTCATGAACATGACGCGCGTGCTCAGATAGACATACGGGTACAGCACGAAACCCAGCACGAAAATCGCGCCGTAAATCGAACGCAGGTCGGGCAGGCGGAACTGTCTTGGGCTGTCGTAGCCCAGCAGGGCGCGGATTGCGGTCTGGACGGGCCCGATGGGATGCAGCAAGTCCAGGTACGAGAACGCGATGATGTAGGTCGGCACCGCCAGCGGCAGCAGCAGCGCCCAGGTCAGGATGCGGCGCGTGGGGAAGTCGTAGGCCGTCACCAGCCAGGCGGCGCCGGTGCCCAGCAGCGTGACCATCACGCCCACGCCCGCCAGCAGCATGGCCGTGTTGGCCAGGGCTTGCGGCAGCACATAGCTTGCCAGATGCTGCCAGTGCGAAAGCTCGCCGCCCATCGCCCACCAGAGCAGCGTCAGCACGGGCGCCAGCACCGCCAGGGCAATCAGGGTGGCGCCCGCGAGCCAGCCGGCGCCGCGTTCAGTCCAGCGCAAACGCAGCGGCCGGGGCAAGGATTCTGTGTGCATGCTTCAAAGTCGATTGCATCAAAGGCAAGGCCTGTTCCCTCCGGAAAGAGGCGAACAGGCCCAATACTGCCGCAGGCTCGCGCCACGCCGAGGGCGTGGCGGCCGGGGGCTTATCAGTTGTCGAAGCCGACCTTGTCCACGAGCTCGCTGGCTTGCTTGCGGTACTTGGCGATTTCGGTCAGGGGCAGCGGGTCCACCTTCAGTTCGCCGAAGCTGGCGATCACGGGGTCCAGCTTCACGCCCTTGCGGACGGGGTACTCATAGTTGGCCTGGGCATACAGGGCCTGGGCGGGTTCGGACACCAGGAAGTCCAGCAGCTTGATCGCGTTGGCCTTGTGCGGCGCGTGGGCGGCAACGGCGGCGCCGCTGACGTTCACGTGGGTGCCGCCGCTTTTCTCGTTGGCGAACGTCGGGCGGATGACCTTGATGGCGTCGCCCCACTTGCGGCCGTCGGTGCCGGGTTCGGAATTCTTCATGTGGCCGACGTAGTACGCATTGGCCAGGCCGATGTCGCAGATGCCGCCCAGGATGTCGCGCGCCACGTCGCGGTCGCCGCCGGCGGCCTTGCGGGCCAGGTTGGCCTTGACGCCGCGCAGCCACTTCTCGGTGGCTTCCGCGCCGTCATGGGCGATCATCGAGGCGACCATCGCGGTGTTGTAGGGGTGCTGACCCGAGCGGATGCAGACCTTGCCCTTCCACTTCGGGTCGGCCAGGTCTTCATAGCGGAAGGATTCCAGCTTCAGGTCCTTTTCGACGTACAGCACGCGGTCGCGCAGCGACAGCGCAAACCACTTGCCGTCGGCGCCGCGCAGGTTCGCGGGAATCACCGATTCCAGGGTCTGGGACTTGACCGATTGCGTCACGCCGCCGTCCACCAGGTCCAGCAGGTTGCCGATGTCCACGGTCATCAGCACGTCGGCGGGCGACTTGGCGCCTTCCGCCTTGACGCGTTCCAGCAGGCCGTCCTTGACGAATACGGTGTTGACCTTGATGCCGCTTTCCTTGGTGAAGGCATCCAGCAAGGGCTGGATCAGCTTGGGTTCCCGGGTGGTGTACAGGCTGACTTCTTCCGCGGCATTGGCCGAGACGGTGAAGGCGGCGGCGCCGGCCAGCGCCAGGGCGCGCAGCAGCGAATTCAATTGGGGACGCTTGGTCATGTCGGAAACTCCAGCTAGGGCAGCAACGGGGAAAGCCGCGAAAGGGCTTCCCATTACTTAAAACGGTCTGCTAACGAAAACGATTATCAACTGAGAACGCGACGATACCAGGAAGCGAAAAACCATTCAACTACTCGTAAGGCGAAGAATCCAACGCTTGATCCCCATCAATACGGCATAAGCGTATTACGGAATAATGAGAGCAATTCCTATCAAGACCCTGTAGAATAGCGTTAACCCTAATATTCACTACTACGACATGGCTGCTTTCAACACTGAGCGCGTACTGAGCGTGCACCACTGGAACGACACCCTGTTTTCCTTTACCACGACGCGTGACGCGGCCTTGCGGTTCCACAACGGCCACTTCGTCATGATCGGCCTGGAAGTTGAAGGCAAGCCGCTGCTGCGGGCCTACAGCATCGCCAGCGCGAACTACGAAGAAAACCTCGAGTTCCTCAGCATCAAGGTGCAGAACGGCCCGCTCACGTCGCGCCTGCAGCACTTGAAAGAGGGCGACACCATCCTGGTCAGCCGCAAGCCGGTGGGCACGCTGGTGGTCGACGACCTGAAGCCGGGCAAGCACCTGTTCCTATTCGGCACGGGCACGGGCCTGGCGCCCTTCATGAGCATCATCAAAGACCCGGACATCTACGAACGCTTCGACAAGGTCATCCTCGTCCACGGCGTGCGTTGGGTCAGCGAGCTGGCTTACGCGGACTTCATCGAAAAAGAGTTGCCGAACAACGAGTTCTTCGGCGACGTCGTCCGCGACAAGCTCGTGTACTACCCGACCGTCACGCGCGAACCGTTCCGCAACCAGGGCCGCATCACGGAACTGATGGAAAACGGCAAGCTGTGCGAAGACATCGGCATCCCGCAGATCAACCCCGAAACGGATCGCGCCATGATTTGCGGTAGCCCGCATATGCTGGCCGACATCAGCGCCATGCTGGACAAGCGCGGTTTCGTCGTGTCGGCGGGCGTGGGCCAGCCGGGCGACTACGTGGTCGAACGCGCGTTCGTGGACAAATAAGCCACGGCGGTTCGCCCCAACAAAAAACCCATCGCATGCGATGGGTTTTTTGCATTCATGGCATCCGCAATTATTCCGGCTGGATGCCGGCCTTCTTGATGATGTCGCCCCATTTCTTCGATTCCGCCTGCTGGAACGTGGCCAATTCGCCGGGCGTGGAGGTGGCCGGATCCGTCCCGGTCTGCGCGTAGAACTGCTGGGCGGGCTTGGTCTTGGTGGCGTTCACCAACAGTTCGTTCAGGCGCTTCACCACGTCGGGCGGGGTGCCGGCGGGCGCATACGCCGCGAACCAGTAACCCATCTCGTAGTTCGGCACGCCGGCTTCGGCGATCGTGGGCACGTCGGGCGCCAGCGGCGAACGGGCCAGCCCCGTTACGCCCAGCGCGCGCAGTTTGCCGGACTTGACCTGGGGCAGGCCGGTTGCCGTGTCGGTGATCATCATGTCGATCTGGCCGCCCAACAGGTCGGTCACGGCCAGCGGATTGCTCTTGTACGGCACATGCAGCAGTTGCACGCCGGCCATCTGCTGCAGCAATTCGCCGGCGATGCGGCTGCTGGAGCTGCCGCTGCCGAAACTCAGCTTGCCCGGCGATTGCTTGGCTTGCGCCAGGAAGTCGCCCACGGTCTTGGCTGGCGAGCTGGGATTCACCACCATGATCTGGCCGCCTTTGCCCAGCAGCGAGATCGGCGCGAAGTCCTTCACCGGCTGATACGTCAGCGTCTTGTACAGGTGTTCGTTGGCGGCGTGCGTCGTGTTGGTCGTGATCAGCACGGTATAGCCGTCCGGCGCGGCGCGGGCGCCGGCCGCGGCGCCGATCATGGCGCTGGCGCCGGGCTTGTTCTCGATCACCACGGCTTGGCCGGTCTGTTCCGTGACGCCCTGGCCGATGGCGCGGCCTATCTGGTCCGTCGCGCTGCCGGCCGCGAACGGCACGATGAACGTGATGGGTTTTGACGGAAAGTTCTGGGCCAGGGCGGTCAGGGGAAGGGCGGCGGCCAGCAGCAGGGCAAGCCGGCCTTTGGATGAAATGCGCATGGGGGTGTCTCCTGTGGTGTTTTTTTATAGGGGGGGCGGGTCAGGCGGCCGCGGGACGGTCGCCGGGTATGTCTGGCAGACGGCGAGCCAGGTCTGCGCCGACTTCCACCGTCAGGTCCAGCAATCGGAAGGACAGGCTTTTGCCGTGCGTGTCCAGATTCAGCGCATCGTTCACGCCGCCGTCCAGCACGCTATCCAGCACGAAGTTCATGGCGTGCAGCGTGGGCAGCAGGTAGCGAGTGACGCGGGCGGGATGCCGGTAGGCGAACCACGCGGCCACGCGGGCCTCGGTGACTTGCGCGGCCAGCACCGCGTAGCACTCCGGGTCCCAGGCGATCAGGCTCAGGTTCGAGATGTCGCCTTTGTCGCCCGAGCGGCTGTGGCCGAGCCGGTACAGCGGCACGGATAGCGTGTCGGCGTTGCGGGTCATGGCGTGATGTCCTCCAGGAAATTCCAGCCGCTTTCCACGGCATCGCGGGCAATGGTGCAGGACACCATGTTCAGGCGCGGCCGCAGCGCGGTGCGTACGCCGCCGCCGCCGGCGGGGCCGCAGGTGTACAGCGCGGTCACTTCGCGCAGGATGCGTTCGGCCTGGGCCCGGTCGGCATGTTCGCCGGCCAGCCGCAGCCGCACATCGCGGGCGCGGGTGTCAGGCAAGGCGCGGCGCATCTCGCCGGCGTCGTCGCCCAGGATGCTGACCGCGCCGATCAGGTCGGCGCGCAGCCTGAAGCCGGCGCCCAGGCGCTTTTGCACGATATCGGCGGCAAGCCGGGCGCGGGCTTCTGCCTGCACGCCGGCGTACGAGATCTCGGCTTCGGCCAGCCAGCCGCCGTGATAGCACACGTTGACTTTCAATTCGGGCGGGCGCGCATGGCCGGTGATGCCGTGCACCGCCACACGGTCGCCGCCCAATTCGACGACACGCGCCTGGCTCAGGTCGGCCACGACGTCGGGCGTCAAATAGCGCGCGGGATCATGGACTTCGTACAGCAACTGCTCCTTCACGGTGCGCGCGTCCACCGCGCCGCCGGTGTCGGCGGCTTTACCGATGACGAACTCGCCGTCGGCATGGATTTCGGCAATGGGGAAGCCCGCCGCGTGCACGTCCGGCACTTCTTTCAGGCCGGGCACGCAGAAGTAGCCGCCCGTGACCTGCAAGCCGCATTCGAGCATGTGGCCGGCCATGGTGGCGCGGCCCAGACGAGGCCAGTCCGCGGCATCCCAGCCGAAGTGCGCCATCGCCGGGCCCAGTGTCAGCGAAGGGTCCGCCACGCGGCCCGCGACGACGATCTGCGCGCCCGCCGACAGCGCCTGCGCGATTTCCGTCGCACCCAGATAGGCGGTCGCACTGACCACCTCGTGTCCTTCCAGCTCGGCGCCCAAGCGTTCCCGCAACAAGGCGCGTTGCGCCGCCGTCGTCAGGGCGTCGCCATGCACGACCGCGATCCGCGGCGCAGGCAAGCCTTGTTCACGCGCGATCGCGGCAATGCGACGGGCCGCGGCCTGCGGATTGGCCGCACCGAAATTGCTGACGATGCTGATGCCGTGGCGCAGGCAGTCCGCCAGCACGGGTGATACCAGCTCGTCCAGCAGCGGCTCGTAGCCACGATTGGGATCTTCGTTGCGCGCCAGTTGGGCCAGGGCGAGCGTGCGTTCTGCCAACGTTTCGAAAATCAGCGTGCCGCCGCCCTGGGCGGCCAATGTGCGCACCACGGCGGCGGCGCCGTCGCTGCGGTCTCCGGAGAATCCGGATGCGCAGCCGATGAGCAAGGGAGATTGGGGCATGGAGGGTCCAGTCGGGCCTAGGGTGGCTGTCGTGGCCACTATAGGTAAACGACGTTAATCAGTAAAATAGAAAAATCGGATGAATTGATAGAAGAAACCCATGAATCTATCTGCCCGGCAATTGCGCGCGTTCGTCGCGCTGGCGGACGAACGGCATTTCACGCGGGCCGCGCAGCGCTGCCACCTGACGCAGCCCGCGTTCAGCGCGTTGATCCGTTCACTGGAAGACAGCGCGGGCTTGCGTCTTTTCGACCGCAACACGCGGCATGTGGAACTGACGGCCGAAGGCCGGGTGCTGGACGCCTCCGCGCGGCGTCTGCTGGCGGATATGGACCTCGTCATGGAGGACCTGCGCGACCACGCCGCAGGCCGGCGCGGCCGCGTGGCGCTGGCCGCGCTTCCGTCGCTGGCAGCCGGTTGGCTGCCCGGGCTGCTGGCCCGCTTCAGCCAGGCGCATCCGGGCATCGTGCTGGACTTGCGCGACGCGTTGCTGGATCCCTGCCTGGATATGGTGCAAAGCGGGCAGGTCGATTTCGCCGTGGCGTCCCGCCGCCCGGACATGACCGACCTGGATAGCGAGTTCCTGCATGCGGATCGCTACTTCCTGGTGTGCCGGGCGGATCATCCGCTTGCCGCGCAAAGCCGGGTCCGCCTGCGCGACGTCGTGCGGCATCCTGTCATTCAACTTGCGCGCGGCAGCAGTGTGCGTAAACATCTGGACGAGGCGCTGGGCGCCGACGCGCCGCTGCCGGTGTTCGAAGTCGAACACCTGGCCACCGTGACCGGACTGGTGCGGGCGGGCCTGGGCGTCTCGGTCGTGCCCGCCATGACGCTTTTTCATTTCCGCAGCGAAGACCTGCGCGTGGTGCCGCTTGCGGGGCGCGCGCTGACGCGCCCGCTTTATCTGGTGCAACGCAAAGGCCGCAGCCTGTCCGTCGCCGCCCAGGCGCTCTACGCGCTTCTGATCGCGCATCGGGGCGATATCGGCGGGGCAGGCCATCAGGCAGACTCGTAAAACCCGGAAAGGGACATCCCTGCGTCATCGGGTCACTTTCGCAAAAGTCTATTGCTGTTTAAACTCCGATAGTTGTAGCTTCTATCCGTCACCTGAAGGATTCCGCCCATGAGCAAGCAAATCATCCATACCGACGCTGCGCCCGCCGCCGTTGGCCCTTACTCGCAAGCGGTTGCCGTTAGCGGCACCAAGACTGTCTACCTCTCGGGCCAGATCGGCCTGGAGCCGGGCACCGGCGATCTGGTCTCCGAAAACTTCGACGCGCAGGTGCGCCAGGCTTTCGCCAACATGCAGGCCGTGATCACCGCCGCCGGCGGCACGCTGGACAACGTCGTCAAGCTGACGCTGTTCCTGACCGACCTGGGCAAATTCACCGCCGCCAACTCCATCATGGCCGAAATCATCCCGCAGCCGTTCCCGGCGCGTTCGACCATCGGCGTGGCGAGTCTGCCCAAGGGCGCACAGTTCGAAGTCGAAGCCATTCTGGTCCTGTAAGGCACACCCGGACTTTCGATCCCAGGGGTTCGTTCCTTCATGCCGGCCGCGGCCGTGGCTTCCAAGCGACCCGGCGCCGATACCAAAGGCGCCGGGAAACCGATGACGGATACAGAGCGCAAGCTCCGTAACCTGGGTCTGGTGCTGCCCGAGGACTTCGTGCTGCACTTGCCGTTGCGCTACGAGGACGAAACCCGAGTCATTCCGATCAGTTCCCTGCGCCCTGGCTTCTCGGGCCAGGTCGAAGGCGAGATCACCAAATCCGAGGTGCTGTACCGGCCCCGGCGCCAACTCACCGCCACGCTGGCGGATGAAACCGGCGAACTCCAATTGCGCTGGCTGAACTTCTATCCCAGCCAGCAAAAGCAGATCACGGTAGGCAAGCGCCTGCGCGCCCGTGGCGAAGTCCGGGGCGGGCTGTTCGGCCGTCAGATGGTGCATCCCCGCATGACCAGCGCGGACGCGCCGCTGCCTACCGCGTTGACCCCGGTCTACCCCACCACGGAAGGGCTGCCGCAGTTGCCCCTGCGCCGCGCCATCGCGCAGGCGCTGGACCGCGCCGACCTGTCCGACACCTTGCCGGACGAGGCCCGCCAGCGCTACGACCTGCCGCCCTTCGAACCCGCCATCCGCGCCTTGCATACCCCGGCCCAAGGGGAATCCGAGCAGGCCTTGCTGGATCGCGTGCATCCTGCCTGGCGCCGCATCAAGTTCGACGAGCTATTGGCGCAGCAGTTGTCGCTTGCCGCCGCCCGCGCCGCGCGCCGCGTCAAGGAATCCGAGGCGCTGCCGGTGCGCACCGAGCCCGGCGGGCTGGTCGCCAAGCTATATGCCAATCTGCCGTTCACATTGACGGGCGCGCAAGAACGGGTGGTACAGGAGATTTCGGCTGACCTGGCCAAGCCGTATCCGATGCATCGCCTGCTTCAGGGCGACGTCGGCAGCGGCAAGACCGTCGTCGCCGCGATTGCCGCGGCGCAGGCGATCGCCGGCGGCACGCAGGTCGCGTTGATGGCGCCCACCGAAATCCTGGCTGAACAGCATTTCCGCAAACTGGTGTCGTGGCTGCAACCGCTGGGCATCAACGTGGCCTGGCTTAGCGGCAGTCTGACCGCCAAGGCGCGCCGCGAGGCTGCTGCGGCGGCGGCGGACGGCAGCGTGCAACTGGTGGTCGGCACGCAGGCGCTGATCCAGGACCATGTCGAATTCCATCGGCTGGGCTTGTCCATCGTCGACGAGCAGCACCGCTTTGGCGTCGGCCAGCGCCTGGCCCTGACGAAGAAGGGCGAGACCGTGCGGGGCCGCTTCGTGCCGCATCAGCTGAACATGAGCGCCACGCCCATCCCCCGCACGCTGGCCATGACGTTCTTCGCCGACCTGGACGTGTCCGTCATCGACGAATTGCCGCCCGGGCGCACGCCCGTGCTGACCAAGCTGGTCTCCGACGCGCGGCGCGAAGAGGTCATTGCGCACGTTGCGCAAGCCGTGCGCGGCGGCCAGCAGGCCTATTGGGTCTGTCCGTTGGTGGAAGAAAGCGAAGCGCTGGAATTGCAGACGGCGGTCGATACCTTTGAGGGCATGCGGGTCGATCTGCCCGACCTGCGCATCGGCCTGGTGCATGGCCGTTTGCCCCAGGCCGATAAGGCCGCCGTCATGCAGGCCTTCCGCGAAGGCGAGGTGGACCTGCTGGTGGCCACCACCGTCATTGAAGTCGGCGTCGACGTGCCCAACGCATCGCTGATGGTCATCGAACATGCCGAACGCTTCGGCCTGGCCCAGTTGCACCAGTTGCGCGGCCGGGTAGGGCGGGGCACCGCCGAATCCGTCTGCGTGCTGCTGTATCAAACGCCGATATCCCAAATCGCGCGTGAACGGCTGCGTGCCATGTTCGAGACGTCCGACGGGTTTGAAATCGCCCGCCGCGACCTCGAACAGCGCGGGCCGGGCGAATTCCTGGGCACGCGCCAGTCCGGCATGGCGCTGCTGCGCTTCGCCGACCTGGAGACCGATGCGGCAATCGCGGAAGATGCGCGCGATGCCGCGGTATGGCTGCGCGCCGAGCATCCCGCCGCCGTCGAGGCGCATCTGGCGCGCTGGATGCGCGGCCGCGAAGACTTCCTGCGGACGTGACCCCATGCCGACCATTCTTAACCTGAATCTCTCAAGCGCCGGCCGCAAGGCTTGCGCGCAACCCCTGGGGGCGTAGTCCACCATGACTCTCACCGAACTCAAGTACATCGTCGCCGTCGCGCGCGAACGGCATTTTGGCCGGGCGGCCGAGGCCTGTTTCGTCAGCCAGCCGACGCTGTCCGTCGCGATACGCAAGCTGGAAGACGAGCTGGGCGTGACGCTGTTCGAACGCGGCGGCACCGAGGTGGGCGTCACGCCGATCGGCCAGCGCATCGTCGCGCAGGCGCAGAAAGTGCTGGAAGAAAGCGCCAGCATCAAGGAAATCGCGCGACAAGGACACGACCCGTTGGCCGGCCCCTTGCGTGTCGGCGTCATCCACACGATCGGCCCGTACCTGCTGCCCAAGCTGGTGCCCGTGCAGATCGGCCGCACGCCGCAGATGCCGCTATTGCTGCAGGAAAACTTCACCGTAAGGCTGGTGGAACTGCTGCGCCAGGGCGAAATCGACTGCGCCATCATGGCCTTGCCGCTGCCCGAAGCCGGCCTGGTCATGCAGCCCCTCTACGACGAACCGTTCATCGTGGCGGTGCCCAACGACCATGAACTTGCCCAGCGCAAGTCCATCGACGCCCAGGACCTGAAGCAGCAGACCATGTTGCTCTTGGGCAGCGGCCACTGTTTCCGCGACCAGGTACTGGAAGTGTGCCCCGAGCTGTCCCGCTTCTCGGCGGCCAGCGACGGCATCCAGCGCACCTTCGAAGGTTCGTCGCTGGAAACCATCCGCCACATGGTGGCGGCGGGCATCGGCGTCACCGTGCTGCCAGTCACGGCCGTGCCCGAGCACCCGCCCAGCAACAGCCTGCTGACCTACCTGCCGTTCGACGGCCACGTGCCCGAGCGCCGCGTGGTCCTGGCCTGGCGTCGCAGCTTTCCCCGCCTGGCCGCGATCGAAGCCTTGGCGCAGGCCGTCTACGACTGTGGTTTGCCCGGCGTGAAGATGCTGGCCGACGAAGCCGCTGCCATCCAGGACTGAATTTTCCGTGCCTGGCGCGGCGCTTGCGCGAACGAGTCTTGAGCCGCGTCAAATCCACGCGGCGCAGGCAGGGAAATCGCGGTTGCGCCGCGTCAATTCATCGTGTTTGCAGTGGTATCCTTAAATCGTACTTATCCAACAGGAGCTAGCAATGGCCAAGTCCACCAAGAAGACCCCGAGCGTTCCGCGCATCAACATCGGCATTTCGGACAAGGACCGCGCCGCCGTCGCCGGTGAGTTGTCCAAGCTGCTGGCCGACTCGTACACGCTGTACCTGATGACGCACAACTTCCATTGGAACGTCACGGGGCCCATGTTCAACACGCTGCACCTGATGTTCATGACCCAGTACACGGAAGAGTGGAACGCGCTGGACAGCATCGCCGAGCGCATGCGCGCCCTGGGCCACTACGCGCCGGGCACCTACCGCGAGTATTCCAAGCTGTCGTCCATCGCAGAACCCGAGTCCGTGCCGGAAGCGCTGGAAATGGTCCGCCTGCTGGTCAGCGCCAACGAATCGGTCGCCAAGACCGCCCGCGCGGCCTTCGAAAAGGCCGATGCCGCCAACGACCAGCCCACGGCTGACCTGTTGACGCAGCGCCTGGATGTGCACGAAAAGAACGCGTGGATGCTGCGCAGCTTGCTGCAGTAGAGCTCCATCGCTGCGGCGCGGACATGGCGCTGAAAGCGCCGCCCGCCGCATCCTGCGATTACCGCCACCGCATTCATTGGGATTGCCGTCGAGACGGCATCCCTGGCGGTCACGGCAAACCGCAGACCGGCACGGGTGGAATCCGCTTGGCAGGAGTCGGAATGCGCCAGGAGGCGCGACGGCGCAGCGCGCCGAATATCTTCAGGCCTTGGGGCCAGTCGTCCAGGCCGCTGTCTGCATTGATGTGTCCGGCGCCGGAAAGCACGACGACCCGGCTGCCCCAATCCTGCGCGAAGGCACGGGCGCGTTCCAGGCGGCAATACGGGTCGTTGTCGCTGGCGATCACCACGCTTTGAAACGGCAGGGGTTGACGCGGGATGGGGGCGAAACCGCGCAGGCAGGCCGGCGCGTCGGCGCGTTCCACATCGGCCGGCGCCACCAGCAGGGCGCCCGCGACCTTCGCACGCAAGGGAACCGGCAGCGCGGCGCTGACCAGACAGCCCAGGCTATGGGCAATCAGCAGCACCGGACTGCGTGCCTGATCGATTTCGGCCACAAGCGTGGATATCCATTCAGGGGCAACGGGGTTTTCCCAGTCGCGCTGCTGGATGCGCACCGCGTGGGGCAGCAGGGTTGCCCAGCGGGATTGCCAGTGGTCCGGTCCGGAGTTTTTCCATCCGGGGACGATGATCGGTTGGAGTCTCATGGCGGCCATCATGCCGCGATGCCCTAGTAACTCAAACGAATAAATCGTCTTTTGCATATACGGCGGCGGGTATAAGGCGCGGCCCCTGAGCGATGCGGCACCCGGATGCCTGGAAGACGCCGGAAGTCGGGCCGGATGGGCTCCGGATACAGGGTTTTTTCAGTGTATGCTTGCCGTGCAAATGCAAAGTAACGGGGCGTGACCACATCGGTTTCCGGCGTCCGCCCGGTTCAAAAACCAACGATTACAAGCGATTAGAGGAGTCCACTCATGAAGCCAGTATTTCGTCTGACCCCGGTCATCGCGGCGCTGGGAGTCGCCGCTGGCCTGACGTTTGCGGCGGGTGCGCAAGCGCAAACCATCAAGATCGGCGTTGTCGGCCCCACCACCGGTGCCGTCACGCAGTATGGCGATATGGTCCGTGAAGGCGTCGACACGGCTGTCGAGCGCATCAACGCCGCTGGCGGCGTGAATGGCAAGAAGCTCGAAACCGTCGTGATCGACGACGGATGCGAACCCAAGCAGGGTCCGGTAGCCGCCAACCGCGTCGTCAACAGCAAGATTGGATTCGTGGTGGGCCACGTGTGCTCGGGCGCGACCATCGCGGCCGCGGACATCTACAACAACGAAGGCGTGGTCATGGTGACGCCGTCGGCCACGGCGCCCGCGTTGACGGACGGCAAGAACTACGAGTTCATCTTCCGCACGATCGGCCGCGACGACCAGCAAGGTCCCGCCGCCGCCAAGTTCGTCCTTGAGAAGATCAAGCCGAAGAAGGCCGCCGTGCTGCACGACAAGCAGTCGTATGGCCAGGGCATCGCCACGGCAGTCAAGAACGACCTGGAGAAGGGCGGCGTGCCGGTCGCGGTGTTCGAAGGCATCAACGCCGGCGACAGCGACTATTCGGCGGTGATCACCAAGTTGAAGGCCCAAGGCGTCGATTTCGTCTACTACGGCGGCTATCACCCGGAAATGGGCCTGCTGCTGCGCCAGGCGGCCGAGCAAGGCGTGAAGGCCAAGTGGATGGGCCCGGAAGGCGCGGGCAACCCGGACATCAACGCCATCGCCGGCGACGCCGTCGAAGGCATGTTGCTGACCCTGCCGGCCGACTTCACCCAGAACGCGGCCAACGCGGACATCGTCAAAGCGTTCGAAGCCAAGAAGCGCAATGCCGGCGGCGCCTTCCAGATGACGGCCTACACGGCCACCCAGGTCATCGCGGACGGCATCAAGGGCGCGGGCTCGGACGACCCGACCAAGGTCGCCAAATACCTGCATGCCAATTCCTTCGATACGCCAATCGGCAAGGTGTCCTGGAACAAGCAGGGCGACCTGACGAACTTCTCGTTCGACGTGTTCACGTGGCACAAGGATGGTTCCAAGACCGTTTATAAGTGATGCCACGGCGGGCCCAGGGTCGATCACCCTGTCGCCCGCGGCATCGGATGCGGACTTGTCCGCATGACCACCGGGCCGGAAGCCACAGACTTCCGGCCCGGTTTTTGCATTTGAGCGCCGCCCGCCGGGAACCGGACCGCCACCGCGGTGTCGAACGGCCGGCTCCCCGCACGCGAAGGCGTTGCGGCCCCTAGACCTACTCTTGTCCGCACATTATGACCAAGGCCTTGCTAGTCGAAGACGATCCGAAGCTGTCGCGCCTGATCGCGCAGTTCCTGGAACAACACGGGTTCAACGTCGCCCAGGCCTACCGTGGCGACCACGCCGTGGAGGCGTTCCGCCGCCATGATCCAGCGATCACCATCCTGGACCTGATGCTGCCGGGCCGGGATGGCCTGCAAGTCTGCCGCGACCTGCGCGCGTTCTCTTCCGCGCCCATCCTGATGCTGACCGCGCGCGAGGACGACCTGGACCAGATCCTGGGGTTGGAATCCGGCGCCGACGACTACGTCATCAAACCGGTCGAGCCCCGCGTGCTGCTGGCGCGGATCCGGGCGTTGATGCGGCGCCACAACCAATTGGACGAACCGCCGGAGCACCTGGAGTTCGGGCCGCTCATGATCGACCGGCGCACGCGCGCCGTGGTCCACGCGGGCGTCGAGGTCGACCTGACGACGATGGAATTCGAAATGCTGTGGGCGTTGGCCAGCCAGGCCGGCCAGGTGCTCACCCGCGACGACCTGCTCAACGCCGTGCGCGGCATCGAGTTCAACGGGCTGGACCGCAGCGTGGACGTCTGCGTCAGCAAACTGCGCCGCAAGCTGGATGACGATCCTCGCGATCCGGCGCGCATCAAGACCGTGTGGGGCAAGGGCTATCTGTTCTCGCCCAAGGCACACGAGGGTGGTGATGCTTAAGTTCGTCCTGCGGCTTTTCGTGGTGCTGGCGATTGGTTTCATCATTTCCAACGAAGTGGTCGACCGGACCGCCAATTACTTCTTCGAGCCGGTCAATGTGGCCTATACGCGCGAGGCGGTGCGCGGGCAGTTGCACAGCCTGACGCAGGAGCTGTCCCGGGTGCCGCCCGAGGCGCGGCAGGAGTATGTGCGCGACAAGCTGGCGCCGCACTACGGATTGACGCTGCGGTTGATGGACCCGGCGGAGTACAACGGCGCCGACTTCGCGCTGACCGATGAAGAGCGGCGGATGATCGACACCGGCGGCTTCTTCATGCGCGACAAGCTGAACACCTTCGTCATCGGCATTCCAGGCGAAGGCGCGCAGTGGCTGCATGTCAGGCTGCCTGCCGAGCCGCCGATCGGCCCCTGGGTGATCGCCGCGATCTATTCCGCCCTGGGCTTGCTGCTGTGCGCGTTCATGCTGGTGTGGGCGTTGCCCATCTGGCGCGACCTGGAGGCGCTGAAGACCGCGGCGCAGCGCATGGGGCAGGGCGACCTGCAGGCGCGGACGCGGCTGTCGCGGCACTCCAGCATCCGAAATCTGGGCGACACCTTCAACCAGATGTCCGACCGCATCGGTGCACTGATCAGCAATCAGCGCGACCTGACCAACGCCGTGTCGCACGAACTGCGTACGCCGATCGCCCGCCTGTCTTTCGAGTTGGACATGATTGACCGCGAGGGCGACGCAGAGGCCCGCAAGCGCCTGGTCGAAGAGATGAAGAGCGACGTGGCGGAATTGGACAGCATGGCGTCCGAGCTGTTGATGTACGCCCGCCTGGAGCATAAGAGCGACGACGTCGCGCTGGGCGCGCAAGATGCGCGCGGGTGGCTGGATTCCGTGGTGCAGCACGCCGCCTACGAGGCCGGGGTGTCCGGCGTGCGTTGCGTCGTGTCGGAATGCGGCGTGGAGCAGGTGCGGCTGCATCAACGCTACATGACGCGGGCGCTGTTGAACCTGCTGCAGAACGCCATCCGCCATGCGGGCAGGCGCGTGCAGGTCGGACTGACCAGCCCGGCACCGCAGGAGTACGTGCTGACGGTGGACGACGACGGCCCGGGCGTTCCGCCCGCCGACCGTGAACGCATCTTCGAACCCTTCATCCGCCTGGATGAAAGTCGCGACCGCGGCACAGGGGGCACCGGCCTGGGGCTGGCCATCGTCAGCCGGGTCGCGCGATGGCACAACGGCACGGCGTTGGCCACCGACAGCCCCTTGGGCGGCGCGCGTTTCGTGGTCAGCTGGAAGGCCGGCTGAGGCCTGGCGCGCGCAGGCGTAAAGAAACTTCACAAAGCGCGCGCCGAATCTTCACAAACTCCATACAAAGCGGGAAAGATCCGGCTCCAGGCCATGGATAGCATGACGGCATTGTCCTTGAAGAAGGTTTGCCGCAAGCCATGTTCTCCCTTAGCCGCCTGGTTGCCATCGGGTCGTTGCTGGTCGCCGCAGGCGGCTGCCAGCATCTGCCGCCTGCCGCGCCGCCGGCCATCGCCAAGGGCGACTACGACGCGGTCCTGGACTACCTGGAGCAACGCATCCCTTACGACATGGGCAAGCACAAGGTGCCTGGCCTGTCGATCGCCATCGTGGACGACCAGCGCGTCGTCTGGAGCACGGGCTTTGGCTACGCGGACCCCGTCCGGCATCGGAACGCGACCAGCGACACGCTGTACCGGGTAGGGGCGATCAGCAAGATCGTCACGGCGGCGGGCGTATACCGCGCGGCGGACGACGGCAGCCTGACGCTCGATGCCCCCGCAGGCCAGACCTTGCCTGACTGGCAGGTCCAGCCTCGGCACAACGCCATGCAGTGGCTGGGAGCGGACCCCTACACCGCCCGCAACCTGCTGACGTTGCATCCGGCCACGCTGGAAGACACGATGGGCCGCGCCCGTGCCGACATGGCCTACGCCCTGCTGGGCGACATGGTGGCGCACGCCGCCCGCGAGCCGCTGGACGCCTATGTGCGCCGCACGATCCTGCAACCCTTGAACATGCCGCGCGCGGGCTATCAGGCGCATGCCCGCATGCTGGAATTGCGCGCCGCCGGCTACCGCCGTGGCGTGCCGTGGGCCGAAGCGCCGCAGCCCAACGAGGCCGCCGACGGCCTGTGGATGAGCACCTCGGAAATGGCGCGCTTTTCCAGCATGTTGTTCGCGGGCGGAGTATTCGGCGGCACACGGGTGCTGACCGACGACTCGGCCCAGGCCCTTCTGAACCTGGAAACGGTTTCGGGCGCCAGCCTGGACCTGAGCTGCCGGCTGGCGTTGTCATGGCTGGCTGCGCCCTGCGGCGACGACCTTGTCGGGGGCGCCTCGATGCACGAGCACAGCGGCGCCACCGAAGCTTTCCACTCCCGCTATCTGCTGGCGCCGCAAGACAAGCTGGCGGTGCTGGTGATGAGCAATTCCGACACGGGCGAGCCACTGGTGGCCTCCGTCTCGACGCTGGCCATGCGCTTGATGCGGCAGGCCAAGCAAGGCCCCGACGCCGACTAGTTTCCGTCCGGCAGGCGCATCCCGCACCTGCCATCTGTTCGTCAACCTCGTTTCCTGGATGCTGTTTATGAAGCGATTCTTCCCTTTGTCTTTCGTTGCGCGCCGCGTTGTCGTCGCCAGTCTGCTGGCCGCCGCGCCGGGACTGCCGGCGGTCGCCGCCGATATCTCGGTCGCGGACGGCGGTTCGGTCTACGGGCAGCGGGGGGCAAGCTCCCGGGGCTTGACGGTGGTGACCGGCGAGGATCGCCCGGAAGGCCAATGGACGTTCTACGGCACGGCAGGCGTGGGCTATGCGCCGCGGTACAGCGGCAGCGACGAGAGCTCGGCCCTGCCCATCGTGGGCTTGGGCGTGCGCAGTCCCAACGGCTTTTTCCTGGGCACCGATCACGGATTAGGCTGGGAGACTCGGGCGCTGGACAGCACGTTCCGCTTCTACGTGGCGCCCAGCGCGTCGCGCAAGGACCACAAGAAGGGCTTTCAGGGGTCGGACAAGCTGCGTGGCATGGGCGACATCAAGAGCCGGGCGCAGATCGGCATGGACGCCGAGACGATGCTGGGACCCGTGGTGTTGTCGGCGACCGTGGCGCATGCATTCAAGAAGGGCGACGACCGCGATGTGGGCAGCGCTTACACGATGTTCAATCTGGGCGCGAGCACGACGGTGTATGAAGGGTCGGCGGGCTCGGTGTCGCTGGCCTTGAGCGGCACGCTGGGCGACGGCAACTACATGCGCACATGGTATGGCGTCAGCGACCGCCAATCTGCGAAATCCGGCTATCGCCGCTACAACCCGAAGGGCGGCCTGGAAAGCGTTGGTCTGGGCGCCACCTGGACGTTGCCGGTCAGCGAATCCTGGTCCTGGTCTGTCGCGGCAGAGGCGCGGCGGCTTTTCGGCGATGCGGCCGACAGCCCCATCGTCAAAGAGCGCAACCAATACACCATCGGGACGATGGTGACGTACACGTACTAGCGCGGAAAAAAAACCGCCCCGGGTAACAGGGCGGTTTCTGGAAGGGGCGCAGCGCCACAGGCAACGCGCCCCCTCCCGGGGCCGCGCGGCGGTTTACAGGTCTTGGACGCGGCGGCCGGAGTCGGCTTCGAACCAGTGCAACGGGTGGCGGCCGTCCGGGCCCACGTTGACGCGGTCGCCCACCTTGGCGGACGACTCGGACAATTGGCGGGTGGTGCAGCGCACGACCAGCATGGTCTTGCCGCAGCGGCAGTGGACCAGTTGCTCGGAGCCCAGCGTTTCGACCATCTCGACTTCCGCCGGCACGCCTTGCGTGTTCAGCAGCATGTGTTCGGGGCGCATGCCCATGATGATCTTGCGGCCGCGCACCTGCGTGGGCACTTGCAGCGGCGAAATCTCAAGCGCCGTGCCGTCGGTCGTCTGCACGGTGCCGTCGCCGGAGACCTGCACTTCCATCAGGTTCATCGGGGGAGATCCGATGAAGCCGGCGACAAACGTCGAGGCGGGCTTCTCGAACACTTCCATCGGCGTGCCGATCTGCTCGGGCACGCCCTGGTACATGACGATCATGCGGTGGGCCAGCGTCATGGCTTCGACCTGATCGTGCGTCACGTACAGGCTGGTCGTGCCCAGGCGCCGGTGAAGCTTCATGATTTCCAGGCGCATCGCCACGCGCAGCTTGGCGTCCAGGTTCGACAAGGGTTCGTCGAACAGGAACACCTTGGGTTCGCGCACGATGGCGCGGCCCATGGCGACGCGCTGGCGCTGGCCGCCGGAAAGCGCGCGGGGGCGGCGATCCAGCAGATGGCCCAGTTCCAGGATCTGCGCGGCGATGTCCACGCGCTTCTTGATCTCTTCCTTGGAGAACTTGCGGATCTTCAAGCCGTAGGCCATGTTTTCAAACACGGTCATGTGCGGGTAGAGCGCGTAGTTCTGAAAGACCATCGCGATGTCGCGTTCGGCAGGTTCCAGGGAGTTGACGACCTTGTCGTCAATCACGATGTCGCCGCTGGTGACGGATTCCAGGCCGGCAACCATGCGCATCAGCGTGGATTTGCCGCAGCCCGAGGGGCCGACGATGACGATGAATTCACCGTCTTTGACATCCATGTCGATGCCATGGATGACCGGCACGTTGCCGGCATAGGTTTTCTTGACGTTGCGGAAGCTGAGAGTAGCCATGTTTATTCGTGTTCGGAGTCGTGTTCGGGTGGGTGCGGATGGGCAAGCGTCACTTTTCAGTGTCGACCAGACCCTTGACGAACCATTTCTGCATCAGGATGACGACGAGCGCGGGCGGAATCATGGCAAGCATGGCGGTGGCCATGGTGATGTTCCATTCGGTGACGCTGTCGCCGCCGCTGATCATCCGCTTGATGCCGATGACGACGGGGTACATGTCTTCCTGGGTGGTGACGAGCAGCGGCCACAGGTATTGGTTCCAGCCATAGATGAACTGGATCACGAACAGGGCGGCAATGCTGGTCTTGGACAGCGGCAGCAGCACGTCGAAGAAGAACCGCACCGGGCCGGCGCCGTCGATGCGTGCGGCTTCGATCAGCTCGTCGGGCACCGTCAGGAAGAACTGGCGGAACAGGAACGTGGCCGTCGCCGAGGCGATCAGCGGCAGCGTCAGGCCGGCATAGCTGTTGAGCAGGCCCAGGTCCGCCACCACCTTGTAGGTGGGCGCGATCCGGACTTCGACGGGCAGCATGAGCGTGACGAAGATCATCCAGAAGAAGAACATGCGGCCGGGAAAGCGGAAGTACACGACCGCGAACGCCGACAACAGCGAGATCGCGATCTTGCCGATGGAAATCGACAGCGCCATGATCAAGCTGACGTACATCATGCGGCCGACGGGCGCGCCCGACGAACCGCCGGACGAGCCGCCGAACAGGGCCTGCATGTAGTTATCGACAAAGTGCGGACCGGGGATCAGCGACATCGGCGCTTGCGCCACTTCCTGCGCGGTCTGGGTAGACGCAACGAAAGTGATGTAGAGCGGAAATGCCACCATCGCCACGCCGCAGAGCAGAATGACGTGGGCCAGAATATCCAGCCAGGGACGGCGTTCAACCATTGTTATTAGCCTCGAACAAAATCAGTACTGCACTTTGCGGTCGACGTAGCGGAACTGTACGACCGTCAAGGCAACCACAATGAACATCAGGATCACGGACTGGGCGGCGGACGAACCGAGGTCCAGGCCGCGGAAGCCGTCGCTGTACACCTTGTAGACCAGGATCGAGGTCGACGTGCCGGGACCGCCTTGCGTGGTGGTGTCCACGACCGCAAAGGTGTCGAAGAAGGCATAGATGATGTTGACCACCAGCAGGAAGAACGTGGTGGGCGACAGCAGCGGGAACACGATGCTCCAGAACCGGCGGGCCGGGCTGGCGCCGTCGATCGCGGCGGCTTCGATGAGCGAGCGCGGAATCGATTGCAGGCCGGCCAGGAAGAACAGGAAGTTGTACGAGATCTGCTTCCAGACGGCGGCGACCAGCACCAGCATCATGGCCTGATTGCCGTCCAGCCGGGGGTTCCAGTCCACGCCGGATTTGCGCAACGCGACCGCCAGGATGCCGACGGAAGGGGAGAACATGAACAGCCACAGCACGCCGACGACGGCAGGCGCCACGGCGTAGGGCCAGATCAGGAGCGTCTTGTAGAGTCCTGCGCCGCGGATCACACGGTCGGCCATGACGGCCAGCAGCAAGGACACGCCAAGACCCACCACCGCCACCAGCACCGAGAACACGGCGGTGACGCGGAACGAATCAAGGTAGGCCTGTTGCGAGAACAGTTCCATGAAGTTGTCGAATCCGACGAACTCGGACGACAGGCCGAAAGCATCTTCCAGCCGCATGGACTGCCACATGGCTTGTCCGGCAGGCAGGAAGAAGAAGACCACGGTAATGATCAGCTGCGGCAGAAGCAGCAGGTAGGGCAAGGTCTTATGCCCGAATACAACGCGTTTTTCCATAGGGGGAACCCAAGGTACAGAAAAGCGGCGGTTGGATTAACCGCCGCTTGAAACCGCTTTCATAAAAATACGATAGGCTTAAAGCCCTAAAAAAACCAGGGCTTTAAGCCTTGCGCTTGCAACCGGTCTGGCCGCTAAGTACTTGTCACTGCATGGGAAATGCTAGTCGACATGCACCGGGCGGCGTCCCGGAAAGGGCGCTACTTTACACTCTTCTCGAACTTCTCCAGCAACTCGTTGCCGCGCTTGACGATGTTCTCGGCGCCGTCCTTGGCTGCGACCTTGCCGGACACGATGCGTTCGATTTCAGCGTCTTCGATTTCACGGATCTGCGGCAGGAAGCCCAGGCGCAGGCCACGCGATTGCGCGGTGGTTTCCACGTTCAGCTGCTTCACGCCGACTTCGGTGCCCGGGTTCTTGTCATAGAAGCCGTCTTTCTTGGTCAGTTCGTAGGCTGCCTTGGTGACCGGCACATAACCGGTCTGCTGGTGCCAGCGGGCGGCGATTTCCGGGCTGGCCAGGAACTTGAAGAACGCGGTCACGCCCTTGTAGGTTTCCGGCTTCTTGTTGGCGAAGACCCACAGCGAAGCGCCGCCGATGATGGTGTTCTGCGGGGCGCCTTGCACGTCGGCGTAGTAGGGCACGGTCGAGGTGCCGAATTCGAACTTGGCGTTCTTGGCGATGTTGGCGCGCAGGCCGGAAGAACCGGTGATCATGGCGCACTTGCCGCTGATGAACAGCGAGTTCGGCTCGTCGCCGCGGCCGCCGTACATGAAGATGCCTTCCTTGCCCAGCTTGGCCAGGTTTTCCAGGTGGCGCACGTGCAGCGGGGTGTTGATCGCGATGCGGGCGTCCAGGCCGCCGAAACCGTTGTCCTTGGTGGCGTACGGCACGTTGTGCCAGGCCGAGAACGTTTCCAGCTGGACCCACGACGGCCACGAGGTCGTGTAGCCGCATTCCTGGCCGGCGGCCTTCAGCTTCTGGCCGGCGGCAGCCAGCTCTTCCCAGGTCTTGGGCGGATTGTCGGCATCAAGGCCGGCCTTCTTGAAGGCGTCCTTGTTGTAGTAGAAGACCACGGTCGAGCTGTTGAAGGGCATCGACACCAGCTTGCCGTCGGCCGACGAGTAGTAGCCCGCGACCGCGCCGATGAATTCCTTCGGATCGATCGGGTTGCCGACTTCTTCGGACATCTGCTGCACCGGCTTGATGGCGCCCTTGGCGTACATCATGGTGGCGGTGCCGACTTCGAACACCTGGAGGATGTCCGGGGCATTGCCGGCGCGGAACGCGGCGATGCCGGCGTTCATGGACTCACCGTAGTTGCCCTTGTAGATCGCCTTGACCTGGTAGTCAGGGTTCTTCTTGTTGAATTCGTCCACCAGACCGTTGACGCGGTCGCCCAGGGCGCCTTCCATCGAGTGCCAGAATTGGATCTCGGTGGCGGCATGCGCGGAGGCGCCTGCGAATGCCGTCATGATGGCGGCGAAGGTTAAAGCAATACGATGGGATCGCATGGTGAGGTTTCCTCCAGTTGGGCGTGTTGCGACCGGGTTGTCCGAGCGCAGAAAACACGACACCTTATGAATTGTTTGTGACAAAACCGTGACTTTCACATCACTCTAAACGCCTGTCAAATTGCGCGTTTTGGGCGCGAACGAACATTTTCTTTTTTTTCCCCAACGAAGCCGACCGTTTACAATGCTCGGCTATGAAAAACGAACTTTCGATTGCGTTCATTGGCGGCGGCAATATGGCGGCTGCGTTGGCTTCCGGGCTGGCTGGCAAAGTATGCCCCGCCGGGAACATCCATGTCATTGACATAAACCAGGACGGCCACGCCGCCTGGCAGGCCCGCGGCATGACTACCGCGAGCGCCCCTGGCGAGGCCCTGGCGCGGTGTCGCGTATGGGTGTTCGCAGTCAAGCCACAGAACATGAAAGACGTTGTGGCTTCTACGCGTCAGTGGTTGCAGGACGACACCTTGGTGGTAAGCGTTGCGGCGGGAATCCGGGCCGACACGCTGGCGGACTGGCTGGGCACGCCCGGTGCGCCGTTCAACCGCCTGGTGCGCTGCATGCCGAATACGCCGGCGCTCGTGGGCGCGGGCATCACCGGCCTGGCCGCGCTGGATGGCGTAGGTGAAGCCGACCGTGAACTGGCCGCCACGTTGCTGGCGAGCGTGGGGCAGGTGGTCTGGGTGGCCGACGACGCGGCGCTGGACGGCGTGACCGCGCTGTCGGGCAGCGGCCCGGCTTATGTGTTCCTGTTCCTGGAAGCGCTGGTGGCGGGCGGCTTGAAAGTCGGGCTGACCGAAGCGCAGGCCAAGCAATTGGCGCTGGGCACCTTGGCGGGCGCGACGAAGCTGGCGGCCGAGTCCTCTGAACCCTTGTCGGTGCTGCGCGAGCGCGTCACGTCCAAGGGCGGCACCACGGCCGCGGCCCTGGCCGCGTTCGGCGACGCCGGATTCGCGGGCATCGTGGAAGACGCCATGGCCGCCGCCGCGCGCCGTTCTCGCGAGCTGGCCGAGGAGTTCGGCAAATGAACGTGGCAAGCCGGCGCTTTCCTCCCATGAGCCGCCTGCAGTTCGGCATCGCCGTGCTGTGCATGCTGCTGGTGGTGGTGGGCTCCAACATCCTGGTCCAGGTGCCGCTGAACGACTGGCTGACCTGGGGCGGGCTGTCGTATCCGGTGGCTTTCCTGGTGACCGATGTGCTGAACCGCCGCTTTGGCCCGGGCGCCGCGCGCCGCGTGGTCTGGTTCGGTTTCGCCGCGGCGCTGGTGGTGTCGTTCTGGGTGGCGTCGCCACGCATCGCGCTGGCCTCGGGCTTGGCCTACATCTGCGCGCAACTGGTCGACATCCAGGTGTTCGACCGTCTGCGGGACCAGCGCTGGTGGCGCGCGCCGCTGGTGTCGGGCGTGCTGGGTGCGGTTCTGGACACCGCGGTGTTCTTCAGCGTGGCGTTCGCGGCCACCGGTGCGCCGTGGACGACGTGGATGATGGGCGACCTGGCGATCAAGCTGGTGGTCAATATCAGCATGCTGGCGCCTTTCCGGGCGCTGATGTGGAACCTGGCCAAGCCGGCCAACGCCTGACCGCGGCACGGGAAAGGCGCAAAAAGAGGGGCGCAGAAAAAGCGCGCATCACGGCGGATCGACCCGCCGGATGCGCGCTTTTTTATTAACCGGATAATCATTATCCGTAAGGCCTGCGTAAGTACTGTATTTAAATTCGAATTCGAACAGCGTATTAATGATTTTTCATATAACGCGCCAGGCACAAATCCTTGTTTGGTGCCAGTGGATAACTAAGGCGGATTTGCGATTTACCCAGTGAATTCATGGGCTTGTCACGCTGATCCGTCACGATTAAAGGTTGGCGGGAAAATATTGGGGATTACACGCAGTGACAGTATGGCGGCTTGCTTCCAGAATACCGCCCACACCGTGTTTTTGCCCAAGAAGCCGGCGACGCGCGATACGGATTGCGGGGAACCCACCCGATAAACCGTTTCGATCAGAGCCGCTCAAAACCTCGCTGGAGAACTCCGCATGAAGTTTCTGAATCGCCTTACCCCGGTAGCCATGGCGCTTGGGGCACTTGCCTTGGCTGGCGCCGCGCACGCCGCCGACACGATCAAGATCGGCATTCCCCAGCCCATGACCGGTCCCAACACGCAATATGGCGACCAGATCCAGGCCGGCGCCTTGACCGCCATCGAGACCATCAACGCCAAGGGCGGCGTAAAGGGCAAGAAGCTTGAACCGATCCTGATCGACGACGGCTGCGAACCCAAGCAGGCCGTGCCCGCCGCCAACCGGGTGGTCAATTCCGGCGCCAAGTTCGCCGTGGCCCATGCGTGCTCGGGCGTGACGGTCGCCGCCGTGAAGGTCTACGAGGAAGAGGGCATTGTCGGCATCACCCCGGGCGCCACGTCGCCGCTGGTGACCGACACCATCAAGCCGCATTATTTCTTCCGCACGATCGGTCGCGACGACCAGCAAGGCCCGTACGCCGCTGCCTACATCGCCAAGACGCTGAAGCCGCAGAAGGTCGCCGTGCTGCATGACAAGCAGACCTACGGTTCGGGCGTGGCCACCCAGGTCAAGGATTCCCTGGGCAAGGAAGGCGTGAACGTCGCCATGTTCGAAGGCATCAACGTCGGCGACAGCGACTACTCGGCCATCATCACCAAACTGAAGTCCGCGGGCGTGGACCTGGTCTATTTCGGCGGCTACCACCCCGAACTCGGCCTGCTGCTGCGCCAGGCGCGCGAGCAGGGCCTGAAGGTCCAGTTCATGGGCCCGGAAGGCACGGCCAACCAGGATCTGGTGGCCATTGCCGGCCCGGCCATCGACGGCTTGCTCGTCACGTTGCCGGCCGACTTCACCAAGCTGCCCGGCAACGAGAGCATCGTGAAGGCCTTCAAGGACGCCAAGCGCGATCCGGACGGCGCCTTCCAGATGCCGGCTTACGCCGCCGTGCAGATCCTGGCCGACAGCATCAACGCCGTGGGCGAAGATCCCGCCAAGGTCGCGGACTACATGCACAAGACCACGTTCAACACGGGCATCGGCAAGGTCGAATACGATGCCAAGGGCGATTTGAAGAACTTCGAATTCGCCGTTTACAAATGGGACAAGAACGGAAAGAAGACCCAGCTGTAAACTCGCGATCCCGCCGGCACGGTGCCGGCGTGTAGGGCCTGCCGTCCTCGTTGTGCCGTAATCCGCGTAGCGATGCGCCAAAAGCGCTGTGCGGCCGGCATGCGCTGACGGCAGGCCCTTATAAAATACGCCCAGGTTTCCGGCTCCGGGTCTCGCTACCGGGGCCGGAACCATTTGGAGCAAGAGAAATATGTCCGACCTCATACCCCAACTTACCCAGCAATTCTTCAATGGATTGTCCCTGGGCGCGATCTATGCGTTGATTGCCATCGGCTACACAATGGTCTACGGCATCATCGGTATGATCAACTTCGCCCACGGCGAAATCTATATGATCGGCGCCTATGTCGGCCTGGTCACCTTGACGTCCATCGGCACCAATAGCGGTTTGCCGGTACCGTTCATCATCGCCGCCATGCTGCTTGTCGCGATCACCGTGACCGGCATCTACGGCTTTTCCGTCGAACGCGTGGCCTACCGGCCCGTGCGCGGCAGCCCCCGTCTGGTGGCGCTGATCTCCGCGATCGGCATGTCGATCTTCCTGCAGAACTGGGTCGCGCTGGGCCAAGGCGCACGCGACATGGCCGTGCCTTCGCTGGTGTCGGGCGCCGTGCAGTTCCACATGGGAACCGATTTCGACGTGACGGTGCCTTACTCGCGCATCATGATCATCGTCGTGACGGTCCTGCTGATGATCGGCCTGACGCTGTTCATCAAGTATTCGCGCATGGGACGCGCCTCGCGCGCCTGCTCGCAGGACATGCACATGGCCAATCTGCTGGGCATCGACACCAACCGCGTGATTTCCTTCACGTTCGTGATGGGCGCGATCCTGGCGGCGGTGGGCGGCGTGCTGATCGCCATCACCATCGGCAAACTCAATCCCTTCATCGGCTTCCTGGCCGGCATCAAGGCCTTCACGGCAGCGGTGCTGGGCGGCATCGGCAGCATCCCCGGCGCCATGCTGGGCGGCGTGCTGCTGGGCCTGGCCGAAACCTTCGCGGCCGCGTATATCTCGTCACAGTACAAGGACATCGTGGCGTTCTCGCTGCTGGTCCTGATTCTGCTGTTCCGTCCCACCGGGCTGCTGGGCAAACCTGAGGTGGAAAAAGTCTGATGTCGAAAAACAATCTTAAAAACGCCACGATGGCGGCCGTGCTGACGGCGGTCATCGTCACGCCGGTGTTCGGTCTGCAACTGATCCGGCAGGGCGCGCGCACGTCGATGGAATCGCACTGGGGGCTGGTGGCGCTTGCCGCGGCCGTCGTGTTTGCCTTCCAGATGTTGCGCCCGTGGATCGCGTTGCCGTTCAAGAAGCTCAAGACGGCGCTGCCGACCCTGCCGTCGGCGCCCGCCAAAAGCCACAAGGGACTGGCGCTGCTGCTTCTGGCGATCGCGGTCGTCTGGCCGTTCTTCGCGGGGCGCAGCTCGGTCGACATCGCGACGCTGGTGCTGATCTACGTGATGCTGGGCCTGGGCCTGAACATCGTGGTGGGCTTCGCCGGGCTGCTGGACCTGGGCTTCGTTGGCTTCTACGCCGTGGGCGCCTACACCTACGCCTTGCTGTACCACTGGGGCGGCTGGAGCTTCTGGGAGGCGTTGCCGTTCTCGGGCGCGATGGCGGCCTTGTTTGGCTTCGTGCTGGGCTTCCCGGTGCTGCGGCTGCGGGGCGACTACCTGGCCATCGTGACGCTCGGGTTCGGTGAAATGATCCGCCTGCTGCTGATCAACCTGAACACGCTGACCGGCGGTCCGGACGGCATCTCGGGGATTCCGAAGCCCACGGTCTTCGGCCTGGAAATGACGCGCCGCGCCAGTACGGAAGGGGGCACGACATTCCATGATTTCTTCGGCCTGACGTTCCAGAACCAGCACATGGTGATCTATCTGTACATGATGGCGCTGCTGCTGGCGTTGATCACCCTGTTCGTCTCGACGCGCCTGATCCGCATGCCGGTCGGCCGTGCCTGGGAAGCGTTGCGCGAAGACGAGATCGCGTGCCGTTCGCTGGGGTTGAACCCCACGCGCATCAAGCTGTCCGCGTTCACGCTGGGCGCGACCTTCGCCGGTTTCGGCGGCGCGTTCTTCGCCGCGCGCCAAGGCATGGTGAACCCGGAATCCTTCACCTTCATCGAATCCGCGCTGATCCTGGCCATTGTGGTGCTCGGCGGGATGGGCTCACAGGTGGGCGTGATCCTGGCGGCCGTCCTGCTGACGGTGCTGCCTGAACTGGCGCGTGAATTCGCCGAGTACCGGATGTTGATGTTCGGTCTGGTGATGGTGTTGATGATGATGTGGCGTCCGCAGGGGTTGTTGCCCATGAAGCGTCCCCACGTGGAGCTGTCTAAATGAGCGAGGCATTGCTGAAAGTATCCGGACTCACCATGCGATTCGGCGGCCTGCTGGCCGTCGACAGCGTGGCGTTCGAAGTCAAATCCGACGAGGTCTTCGCGATCATCGGCCCCAACGGCGCCGGCAAGACCACCGTGTTCAATTGCGTCGGCGGTTTCTATGCGCCGACCGCGGGCGACATCATCATGGACGGCAAGCCGATCACCGGCCTGCCCAGCCACAAGGTGGCCCGTCACGGTCTGGTGCGCACGTTCCAGAACGTGCGCCTGTTCAAGCAGCTGACCGTGCTTGAAAACCTGCTGGTGGCGCAACACACCCAGGTGGAATCGCGGCTGCTGCCGGGCCTGTTGAAGCTCAAGGGCTATCGCCAGTCCGAAACCGATGCGCTGTCGCGCGCGGCGCAGTGGCTGGATTTCATGGGCCTGCGCGAATTCGCCAACCGCGAAGCGGGCAACCTGGCATACGGCCACCAGCGCCGGCTGGAAATCGCGCGTTGCATGATCACCAAGCCGCGCCTCTTGATGCTGGATGAGCCGGCCGCGGGCCTGAACCCCCAGGAAAAACGCGATCTGCAATCGCTCATCGACCAGTTGCGGCGCGAGTTCGGCGTCGCGGTGCTGCTGATCGAGCACGACATGAGCCTGATCATGGGCATTTCCGACCGTATCCTCGTCATGGAGCACGGTAAGCCCATCACGACCGGCACCCCCGAGCAGGTGCGCAACGACGAGCGCGTCATCAAAGCGTATCTGGGGGAGGAATGATGCTTAAGCTGGAAAACATACACACCTATTACGGCGCCATCCAGGCGCTGAACGGCGTGTCGGTAGACGTCAATAAAGGCGAAATCGTGACCTTGATCGGGGCCAACGGCGCCGGCAAGACGACGCTGCTGATGACGGTCTGCGGCAACCCCCGGGCGCGCGAAGGCAAGATCTCGTTCGAAGGCGAGGACATCACCCACAAGGACACGCACCATATCATGCGCAATGGCATCGCCATTTCGCCGGAAGGGCGCCGTGTCTTCAAGGACCTGACGGTTGCCGAAAACCTGATGATGGGCGGCTTCTTTTTGAAGCGGGCGGAGATCGAGGCGGGCATCGAGCACGTCTATGGTTTGTTCCCGCGCTTGAAAGAGCGTTCTGCGCAACGCGCCGGCCTGATGTCGGGCGGTGAACAGCAGATGCTGGCCATCGGCCGCGCGTTGATGACGCGTCCGCGCCTGCTGCTGCTGGACGAGCCCACGCTGGGCCTGGCCCCGCTGGTGATCGCGCAGATCTTCGACATCATCCGCGAGATCCGCGAACAGGGCGTGACGGTGTTCCTGGTGGAGCAGAACGCGAACAAGGCGCTGGGCGTGGCCGATCGCGGCTACGTGCTGGAGAACGGCCGTGTCGTGCTGCAGGACACGGGCGCCAATTTGCTGGTCAACGATCAAGTCCGCAAGGCTTACCTGGGCGGCTGACGATCGGTTCGACATTCCCCGCGAAGGGAAATTGGGCGCATCGGAAGATGCGCCTTTTTTTTGCGGGTGGTGATGGGTTGCGTGCGCTCGTTGTCGGGGTTCTTGTTCTCGGCGTCTCGCGCTCCACCCATCACGCCGCGATCAGCTGCCTCGCCAGATCGGCTTCGTAATGCGCGATGGCGGCGCGCGCGAGCGCGTCGATCGAATCCGTGAGCGTCACGCCCAGGCTCGGGCGCAGCGCATGCGGCACGGCCAGCGGCAGTTCGGTGCAGCCCAGCACCACGGCGTCGGCGCCACGCGCCTTCAGGCGGGCGATGCACTCGGCGGCCGGCGCGAAGGCGGCTTCCAGCCGGTTGCCTTTGACGGCGCGGATGGACTCCATGCAGTAGCGTTCGACGTCGTCGTCATCCGGCACGATGCACTCGTAGCCCTGGGCTTCAAGCTGCTTCTGGTAAAGCCCCAGCTTCAGCGTCGCCGCCGTGCCCATCAGGCCGATGCGGCCGCGGGGCTGGCCCAGCCGGCGCAGGTCGTCGATGACCGCCTGGATGATGTGCAGCACGGGCAGGCCGGTGGACGCGGCGATCTCGTCGTACCAGAGGTGGGCCGTGTTGCAGGGGATGGCGATCAACTGCGCGCCCGAGGCTTCCAGGAAGCGCACGCCATCGACCATGTGGGGCAGCGGGCTTTCACCACCCGCCATGTAGGCGCTGGAGCGGTCGGGGATGCGGGGATCGTTGCGCAGCAGCGTGGGGATGTGCTGCTGGTCAATCGCGGCAGGCGTCAGCGCCGCCAGGCGGAGGGCGAAGGCCGCGCCGGCCATCGGGCCCATCCCGCCCAATACACCCAGGTAGCAGCCCTGGGAAAACGTCTTCACTTTATAAACTCCGAGGTAGTGCGTCGCCGGGCGTCAGGACCTGGCCCGGGCGGTCAGTGCCGGTTCGTTCCCCGTCCCAGACGCGCTTGCCGTTCACCCACACCGCGTGGATGCCCTGGCTTGCCTGAATGGGAGCTGAAAAAGTGGCCACATCTGTCACGGTGGCGGGATCGAACAGCACCAGGTCAGCATGATACCCCTCGCGCAGCAGGCCACGCTCGGCGACGCCGTACTGGCTGGCGGCCAGCCCGGTCATCTTGTGGATGGCGGCCTCCAGTGACAGCAGGCGCTGTTCGCGCACCATGGTGCGCAGCACATTGGTGAACGTGCCCCATTGGCGGGGATGCGGATGCGGGTCGAAGGGCAGGCCGTCCGACCCGACCATCGTCAGCGGATGCGTGAAGATCCGGTTGACGTCGGCGGGGTCCATCAGGAAGTAGATCGCACCGGCCGGGGCCAGCCGCGAAACCGCGGCTTCGTCGTCCAGCCCAAGTTCCTGCATGACGTCGGTGAAATCGCGGCCGGTGGCCTCGGGGTAGCCCTTGGACCACGTGATCATGGTACGGCTGGCCAGGCGCGCACGGTCCAGGCGCAGCATGGTGGAGGTGGCCGGGTAGGGGTGGCAGTCCAGGCAGACGCGTTGGCTGGCGGCCGCGCGGCTGATCAGGTCCAGGGTCTCGCGGGTGCGGCCGTGATTACGTTCGCCTGCCAGCTTGTGGTGCGAGAACACCACGCGGCAATCCAGTTCGCGGCCGATCAGCAGCGCTTCTTCCATGGCCGGCACGATGTGGTCGGCTTCGTCGCGCAGGTGGGTGGCGTACAGGCCAAGGCGGCCCGATGCGCGCAAGTCCTTGAGCGGCCGGCACACGTCGATGATCTCGTCGGTGGGTGCGGCGCTGGCCGGCGGGTAGAACGTGCCGGTGGAGACGCCGAAGGCGCCGGCGTCCAGCGCCTCTTGCATCAGGCCGCGCATCGCGGCGCGTTCGCCGTTGTCGGCGGCGCGCGACGTGTCGTCCATGACGGCCACGCGCAGGGTGGTGTGGCCCACCAGCGGGATGACGTTCACGGCGGCCGGCGTGGCGCGCAAGGCGTCCATCCAGGCGCGGAACGTGCCGAAGCGGAACAGCTCGGGCGGGCCAAGCAGGTCCAGCGGTTGCGGGATGGCGTCGCGCTCAAGCGGCGCCAGGCTGATGCCGCAATTGCCCGTGACGACCGTGGTGATGCCTTGCGACACCTTGGGCAGCATGTCCGGATGCGCCAGCAGGTAGCCGTCGTCGTGCGTGTGCGAATCGATGAAGCCGGGGGCCAGGACCTGGCCGCGCCCGTCGATCACCGGCACGCCCTCGGGATGGGGAAAATCGCCCATCGCGACGATGCGTCCGTCCCGCACCGCCAGGTCGCCCTGGCGGGCCGGCCCGCCCGAGCCGTCGATAAGCGTGGCGCCCGCCACGATGAAGTCTGCCTGCATGGTGCGATCCGTCATGGAGTGGGCTAGTCCAGCTTCTCGATGCCGGCGGTGTCGATGATCTTCTGCCATTTGGCGGTTTCACGATCGATCAGCTGCTTGAAGTCTTCGGGCGAACCGGTGGCCGGCACGGCGCCAAGCGTGGCCAGGCCGGTGCGGACGTCAGGCGCCTGCAGGGCCTTCTGGATGGCGGCGTTCAGCGTGGCCACCACATCGGCGGGCGTGCCCTTGGGCGCCACGACACCGCCCCAGGCGACCGTTTCATAGCCCTTCAGGCCAGATTCGTCCAGCGTCGGCACCTCCGGCATCAAGGACAGGCGCTTCAGGCTGCTGACGCCGATGGCGCGGACCTTGCCGCTCTTGACCAGCGGCGTGGCTTCCGAAGTGTTGACGAACAGGTAGTCCAGGCGGCCGCCCAGCAGGTCCTGGATGGCGGCGGGGCCGCCGTTGTACGGGATGAACATCACGTCCAGCTTGGCCATGCTCTTGAAGAGTTCACCACCCATGTGGCCGGTGGTGCCCACGCCGGAGGCGCCGTAGGACAGGCGGCCGGGCTGCTTGCGGGCCAGGTCGATCAGGTCCTGCACGCTCTTGACCGGGGAATCCGCCGGCACGATCAGCGCGTTGTACAGGTCGAACATGTGAGCGACGGGCGTCAGGTCCTGGTCCACGTCGTAGGGCAGGCGCTTGAACAGCGAACGGTTCACGGCTAGCGTGTTGATGTTGCCGTAGCCCACGGTGTAGCCGTCGGCGGCGGCGCGCTTGACCAGCGCGATGCCGATGTTGCCGGCGGCGCCCGGACGGTTTTCGACGACCATCGTGGCGCCGGTGTCGCGGGCCAGCTGGGTGGTGATCAGGCGCGACAGCACGTCGGGCGATCCGCCCGCGGCCGACGGCACGATGAACGTGATGGGCTTGTCGGGATAGGGGCCGGCAGCCGCGGGGCTGATCAGGGCGGCACTCAGGCCGGCGCTGAGAGCCAGCGCGGACAGGCTGCGGAAAACGTTGCGGTGCATGGTGGAATTCCCCTTGTTTTGTTGTGTTGAGGGGCGCAGATTACACCTGCATTGCGGCGCTGCATCATCGAAAAATGTGGCAATCCTATAATCCGCCGTTATCGATCAAGGGGAAGAAAATTGGATGTGGATGCCTATGCCGACGAGGTCGGCCCCAGTGCCGGACGGCCGTTGAACCTGCGCCAGATAGAGGTGTTCCGGGCCATCATGATGTCCGGGTCGATCAGCGGGGCGGGGCGCATGCTGCACGTGTCCCAGCCCGCCGTGAGCCGGGTGCTGGCGTTGACGGAAAGCCGGCTGGGCTATCGCCTGTTCGAACGCGTGAAGAGCCGGCTGTCGCCGACTGCCGAGGCGCGCCGCCTGTACGCGGAGGTGGAACAGGTCTACGGCGGCATCCAGCGCGTGAACGACCTGGCCGCCAGCTTGGGGCAGTCGGGCGCGGGCATGTTGAAGATCGTGGCCAGCGCCAGCTTCGGCCAACGCCTGATCCCGATGGCGTTGGAGCGATTTCGCGGACGCAACGCGGACGCGCGGGTGGACTACCGCAGCGTCACGTTCGACGAGCTGGCGGCGTATTTCCTGTCCGGGCAGGCGGACATCGGCATCTCGATGCAGCCGCCCGACCATCCCAACCTGACGTCGGTCCGGCTGGCCCAGGTGCCGGTCGTCTGCGTGATGCCGTCGTCCCACCCGTGGGCCAGCCAGGATGTGGTGCGCGCGGAGGATTTCGTGTCGGCGGCGTGGATCGGCTACCCGCGCGATACGCCGCTGGGCCGGGCGTTGCAGCCGTTCTTCGGCGACGGGCCGCGGTGCGCCGCGGCGGTCGAAGTGCATTCGCCCGTGACGGCCTGTTCGTTCGTGCAGCAGGGGCTTGGGCCGGCGCTTGTCGACGCGTGGTGCGTGGCGCCTGACCAGGCGGCGCAGCTGGCGCTGCGGCCCATCGAGCCCGCGGCTTGCGTCGAGATCTGGGCCACGCATTCCAATCTGAGCGCGCCGCCGCTGCTGGCGCGGCGCTTCCTGGCGGCAGTGAAGAAAACCCTGGAAGGGGTGCCGCAGCCCGGGTTGGCCGGGCTGCCGGACGCGGTTTGAATCGGGCGGCGGGGAATCCGGCAGCCGCCCGGATGCGCGTTACAGCCCTTCGGCCTTCAGCGCGGCCTGGACGCCCTTGTCGGCTTCCATGCGCTTGAAGAACGCCGCCAGATTGTCCTGGCCGGACAGGTCGACTTCCTTGGCATGGGCCCAGCGCAGCACGACGTACAGGTAGGCGTCGGCGATGGACGGCGCGTCGCCGGTCAGATACGGCTTGCTGGCCAATTGCGCGTCCAATTGCGAGAACAGTTTGGTCAGCAACTTGGAGGCCGAGCCCGCCAGTTCTTTCTGCGCGCCTTCGTCGCCAAGGAAGCGGGACGGGCCGAAGATCATCGAGAACGTCTTGTGGATGTCGGAATTGATGAAGCCCAACCAGCGGCGCACGTCCGCGCGCGCACGCGCGGTGCCGTCACCCAGCAGATTGCTTTGGGGGGCTTGTTCGGCGATGTATTCCAGGATCGAGGCGTTCTGCGTCACGGCCCAATCGCCGTCGACCAGCGCGGGCACCGCACCCAGCGGATTCACTTTCAGAAAGTCGGGCCCCTTGAGCTCTTCACGGCTGAGCTTGTGCGTCTCGTAAGGCTTGCCGACCCACTCCAGGACGATGTGGGAAGCGAGCGAGCATGCGCCGGGCATGTAGTACAGTTTCATGTGATGGGTCTCCTGAGAGGCAGGACGGGAGGCACCCGTCCCTGGGCGCTATGGTACGCCACCCGCGGTCAAGGCTGCGCCATCTTGCCATGCCATCCGTGCCCGCATTCAACGCAGTTGCCGCCGGAGATGTCCATGCAGTCACGCACCGCCGCAAGCACGCGCGCGATCCCCTTGTTCGTTTCGTCGTTGCTGGTTGCCGCGGGCGCCTTGCACGCTGCGGCGCCTGCGCGCGCCGCCCAGGAACCGCCATCGGTGGCCGCCCGCGTCACGCCCGTCGTGGGTGGCCTGGACCATCCTTGGGCCATGGCCTTTCTGCCCGACGGCGGCGTCCTGATCACCGAACGGCCCGGTAACTTGCGCTTGCTGCGCACGCCGGGCGGCCTGTCCAAGCCGCTCTCGGGCGTCCCCAAGGTGGCGGCGTCGGGGCAGGGCGGCCTGCTGGACGTGGCGCTGTCGCCGGACTTCGCGACCGACCGCTACGTGTACTTGTCCTATGCCGAGTCCGATGGGGATAAAAGCGGCACGGTGGTCGGCCGCGGGCGCCTGGCCGATGACGCGACCGGGCTGCAGGATTTCAAGGTGCTGTTCCGTCAGACGCCCAAGTTGTCTTCCGGCCTGCATTTCGGGTCGCGCCTGGTATTCGACGGCAAGGGATATCTGTTCATCTCGCTGGGCGAGAACAACCAGCGCCCGACTGCGCAGGACCTGGACAAGCTGCAGGGCAAAGTGGTGCGCCTGAAGGCGGACGGCTCGGTGCCGACGGACAATCCCTTCGCGGGCAAGGCCGGCGCCCGGCCCGAGATCTGGTCGTACGGGCACCGCAACCCGCAAGGCATGGCGCTGAATCCGTGGTCCGGCGAGCTTTGGGAGAACGAGCACGGGCCGCGCGGGGGCGACGAAATCAATCTGATCCAGCCGGGCAAGAACTACGGCTGGCCGCTGGCGACCTACGGCATCAACTATTCGGGCCAGCCGATTCCCGAGGCCAAGGGCGAAACCGTGCCGGGCACCGAGCCGCCGTTGTTCTGGTGGGCGAAATCGCCCGCGATCAGCGGCATGGCCTTCTATGACGCCGACCGCTTTCCGGCGTGGCGGAAATCCGTGTTCATCGGCGCGCTGGCCAATCAGAACCTGATCCGACTGACGCTGGATGGCAATCGGGTGGTCGGGCAGGAATGGTTGCTGGTGGACCGCAAGAGCCGGATACGCGACGTGCGGCAGGGACCGGACGGCTACGTGTATGTGCTGACCGACGCGTCTCCGGGCCAATTGCTGCGGATCGCGCCGGCCGAATCGGGAGGGTGAGCGATGAAGACCTATGAACTGATTGGATCCGCGGGCTGCGGCTCGGCCATCGTCGAGATGGCGCTGGTGCTGGCCAATGTGCCGCATGTGCTGACGGACGTGCCATACCTGAAATCCGGCCCCGAGCGCGACAGGCTGCTGCATCTGAACCCGATGGGCCAGGTGCCGACGCTGATCACGCCGGACGGCGAGGTGATGACTGAAAGCGCGGCGATGATCCTGCACCTGCACGATGTGGCGCCGCAGGCGGGCCTGGCGCCCGGGCCGGACAAGCCGGAACGCGCGCGCTTTTTGAACCTGCTGCTGCGGCTGGTCGCGGCTATCTATCCGACCTTCACGTATGGCGACGATCCCCCCCAATGGACCACCGAAGGCGCGGCGGCGGACCTGCTGCGCGAACGCGTGCATACGCGGCGGGCGGAGCTGTGGCAAGAGCTTGAACGTCAGGCGGGCGCGCCCCATATGCTGGGCCGCCGCTTTTCGGCGCTGGACTTGTATGTGACCGTCATGACGCATTGGCGGCCTGGGCAAGCGTGGTTCGGCGCGGTCTGCCCGGGGTTGACCGCCGTGGCGCGCGAGGCCGCGCAGGAGCCGAACGTGGCGCGGGTGCTGCGGCGGAATTTCCCGCCGCCCACGGAATAGTCGCGGCGTTATGCCTTGACGCGCCGTTTACCCTTGGCCCGTGCCTCGCGCACGGCGATGTAGACACCGCTGCCCGCGATGAACAACGCGCCCAGATAGGCATAGGCGTCCGGCGCTTCGCGCCAGAAGATCCAGCCCAGGATCGTGGCCCAGATCAAGCCGGTGTAGTCGAAGGGCGCCACGACGGACGCCGGACCGATGCGGAAGCCCTGCGTGATCAGTGCCAGCCCCAGCGTGCTGAACAGCGCCACGCCGCCGAAGTAAGGCAGGTCTTCCATCGCTGGCGTCTGCCATACCCAAGGCAGGCCGACCGCGCTGCAGACCAGTTGGCCCAGTACGATGTAGAACGTCGTCGTCAGCATGCCCTCTCCGCGGTTGATGCCGCGCGCCGTGATCATCATGACGGCGTACAGCAGGGCCGTCGTCAACGGCAACAGGGTGGCGGGCTGGAAGGCGGCCGACCCCGGGCGCACCACGATCAGCACGCCGGCGAAACCGGCCAGCACGGCCAGCCAGCGCTTGCCGTCCACGCGTTCTTTCAGGATCAGCACCGACAGCGCCGTCACGAACAAGGGCGCCGCGAACGCGATGGCGGTGGCCTCAGCCAGTGGCAGCGCGCGCAGGCCCAGGTAGAAGCAACAGGCGGACACCACGTTGATCGCGCCGCGAGTCAGGTGCAGGCCCGGGTGCGTGGTGCGCAGCACGCGGCGGCCGCCGAGCCACAACGCCAGCGCCGTCACGAAGGGCAGCGCGATCAGCGCGCGCAGGAACAGGATCTGCAGCGGGTTGTAGTGGGCGCCCAGCCACTTGGCGTTGGCGTCGCTGAGTGTCAGGAAGAAGATGCCGCCCACCACGCAGGCAATGCCTGCGGCGGCGGAGTGGTCCCGGGCGGCGGGTAATACGGTCGAGGAAGACATCTGAAACCTGCAAGGGCGGCGGTTCCTGCCGCCATGGGGAAAGGAGGGGCGTGCGGGGGGAAGGGGGCGGTCAGCCCTGCGCGCGGTAGGCGGCCAGCGCCACCATCGCCCAGGCGGCCAGGAAGGCTGCGCCGCCCAGGGGGGTGACGACGCCGAGCCAATGCGTGCCGGTCAGTGACAACAGGTACAGGCTGCCTGAAAACAGCACGATGCCCGCGAACATGACCAGGCCGGCCGCGGACAGCAGCGGCGAACCGAAACGGGCGCCCAGCAGCGCGATGATGAACAGGCCCAGGGCGTGGACCAGGTGGTACATCACGCCGGTCTGCCAGACGGACAACAATTCCGGGGTCAGCATGCGCTTGAGCCCATGCGCGCCGAAGGCGCCCGCGCCCACTGCCACCATGAGATTCAATGCCGCGAGTATCGTGAGCTGCCGGTCCGTCATTGCCTGTCCTTGTCTGTGATCGTGTGTAACGCCGCCTATGATATGCCCAAATCCGGTGCATGCCGGGGCGAAGGCGCGCCAGGCGGAAACCGCCTTGAAAGTGGGGTTCCAAATGGGATATCATAAATTCTGTTTGGAATTTTCTGAGGCGTTCATGACTATCGCCATTGCTGGAAAATCCGCCGACAAGCGCGGCGCTTCCGCCAAGCGTCCGCCGCGCCATGCGGCAGGGCGGGCCAAGCAACTGTTCCTGGAACTGGTGGACAGCCCGCTAAGCGACATCGCGCGCGATGTGCGCCGGGGCCTGCCCGCGCAGATGGTGGACGACGCCGCCGACTTCCTGCAGGTGCCCAAATCGGAAATCATGGCCATTACCGAGGTCAAGGCGGCGTCGTTGTCGCGGTGGACCCGTGAAGGGCAGATGCTGCCGCTGGGCGAATCGGATCGCCTGGCGCGGGTGGCGCGGGTGGCGCGGGTGGCGCGGCAGGTGCTGGGCAGCGACGAAGAAGCCGTGCTGTGGCTGAACACGCCCGTGCCCGCCTTGGGCAACGTCAAACCCTTGTCGCTGCTGACCTCGGACGCCAGCAGCCGCATCGTGGAAGACACCCTGGCGCGCGCGGCGGCCGGCGTCTACGCATGACGGAGTTCGTGTCGCTGTGGCGCATCGGGACGACGGCCGGTAAGTATCGGGCCGACGACCTGAGCGGCGCCGGGGCTGCCGCGGTAGGCGGCCGCTACAACAGCCCGGGCACGGCGGTGGTGTATACGTCGTCCAGCGTGGCGCTTGCCGTGCTGGAGACCGTGGTGCATTTCGCGGCCCGCGCGTCCGAGCAGGCCAACCGGTATCTGATCGAGCTGGCGGTGCCGCGCGCCGTCCACGAAGCCCGCCAGGCGTTGACGCTGGGCCAGCTGCAGGAAGACTATCCGTTCTGGGAAGCGGTGCCGTTCGCCGAGGCCTCGCAGGCCGTGGGCGACAACTGGGTGGCCTCGGGCGTGTCGGCGTTGCTGGAACTGCCCAGCGCCATCGTGCCGTATCGGGGCGTGCCCGACTGCAATCTGCTGATCAATCCCGCGCATCCGGACGCCGAGCATATCGTCGTGGTCCGGCGCGAACGGTTCATCTACGATCCGCGCTTGCGGCCGAGCTGATGGCCGCGCCCGGCGCCGGGCGCGGCGTCCTGCAGGGGTTCCGCAGCGTCAATCGACCGTCAGGACGGCGCGGCCGACGACCTTGCCGGCGCGCAGCGCGGACAGCACGCTGTCGGCTTCGGCCAGGGCGTGGCGGTGCACCGGCATCGGCGGCACCTTGCCCGCCCGCACCAGTTCCATCAGCTCTTTCAGTTCCGTCAAATTGCCCACGTAGCTGCCGATGATGGACATGGCCTTCATGGGGATCAGCGCGATGGGCCACGACGAGGCGCCGCCGAACAGGCCGACGATGATCAGTTTGCCGCCCTTGGTCAGGAAGTCGAACGCCAGCGACGTGGTGGCGGGCGCGCCCACCAGGTCGATCGCCGCCTGCACGGGCTTGCCGCCCGCGGCCTTGATGATCTGCTGCGCGGCATCGGGCGCGGCGCCGTCGATCGCGGCCAATGCGCCGGCCTCGAGCGCGGCCTGGCGCTTGGCGGGGTCGATGTCGACCACGATGGCGCCCGCGCCGCCCAGTGCCTTGATCAAGGTCAGGCTCATCAGCCCCAGGCCGCCGGCGCCGAAGATCACGACCGGATGTTCACGGTAGATGTCGGCGCCGATCTTCTTGAGCGCTGAATAGGTGGTCAGGCCCGAGCAAGCGTAGGGGGCGATCTGCGCCGGGTCCAGGTCGCCGATGTCGATGAGGTACTTCGGATGTGGCACCACGATATGGTCGGCATAGCCGCCGGCGCGGTGCACGCCCAGGCAGGCCGGCGCGCTGCAATGGTTTTCCATGCCCGATACGCACGAGGGGCACGTGCCGCAGCCGATCCACGGGTAGACAAGGTAATTGCGGTCATCCGAAAGCCCCGAGGCTTCCGGGCCGGCCGCGACGACGGCGCCCACGGTTTCATGGCCCATCGTCAGCGGCAACGAGACGCCGCGGTCTTTCAATGACAGCGTGCGGCCCTGGCCCAGGTCGTAGCCGCCTTCCCACAAGTGGATATCGCTATGGCAGACCCCCGCCGCACGGACCTTCAGCAGCACCTGCGTCCCTTGCGGGGTGGGCGTAGGCTGATTCATTTCCTGCAAGGGTTCGCGGAAGTTGACGACGCAATAGCACTTCATGGGATGTCTCCTTTAGTGATTCTTATGGCCGGGGCACTACGTTGGGGCGCTGGTTGGAGCGCTACTTCTTGACCAGCGGGCATTCGCTGTCGGCAAGCGACACGAACACTTTTTCGCCAGGCACGGTAGACAGGATACGGTAGAAGTCGCCGGGGTATTTGGACTCGGCGGGCTTCTTCACTTCCACCAGGTACAGGTCCATGATGACGCGGCCGTCCTCGGGGCGGATCCGGGCATTCTTGATCAGTTTGGTCGTGATGGGCAACTCGCGCATTTTCTGGTTGACCGCGGCGCCTTCGAACGTGCCCGCCGCCTGGGCCGCCTGCAGGTAGTGCGTGGTGGCGACATAGCTGAGCGCCTGCACGATGGAAGGCGGACGCGTGACGCCCATCTTCTTCTGCCAGCGTTGGGTCCAGGCGCGGGTGTCCTCGTCGGCGTCCCAATAGAAACCGGTGGGGAAGGTCAGCCCCTGGGCCACCGGCAAGCCCATCGCCTGCACGTCGTTGATGAAGGTCAGGAAGGTCAGCAAGCGCTGCTTGCCGCCCGTCAGGCCGAATTCCTGCGCCTGCTTGATCAGGTTGACGAGGTCGCCGCCGGCGCTGGCCAGGCCCACGACGTCGGCCTTGGACGATTGCGCCTGCACCAGGAATGACGCGAAGTCCATGGCGCCCAGCGGATGGCGCGTGCTGCCCACGACCTTGCCGCCCGCGTTCTGCACGAAGCGGCTGGCATTGCTTTCCAGCGATTTTCCGAAAACGTAGTCGGTGGTAATGAAGTACCAGGACTTGCCGCCGCTTTCCACCACGCTCTTGACGACCGCATTGGCCAGCGCGTAGGTGTCGGGCGCCCACTGCGTGCTGAGATTGCTGCATTGCTTGCCGCTGAAGTCGCCGGCGAAGCCGCCGCTGATCAGCGCCGTGCCGCCTTTCTCCTTGGCGACGCCCTGGGCGGCCAAGCCGGCCGAACTGGCGCCGCCATCCACCACGGCGACGAGCCCCTGCGTATCGAACCAGCGGCGGACCAGCGCCGAGGCCACATCGGCCTTGTTCTGGTTGTCGGCCCCGATCACTTCCACGGTCTTGCCGGCCGCCTTGCCGCCGAAATCTTCGACCGCCATCCGCACGGCCATCTCCGAGCCCTGGCCACCCAGGTCCGAGTAGATGCCAGAACGGTCATTGGACACGCCCAGGCGCACGACATCCGATTGGGCGTGAGCCGCGGACGCGGCCATTAGGGCGGCGAGCGCCGCCAGCAGGGGTTTGATACGCATCTGTCTGTCTCCCAGCCCGGATCCGGGCCGAATATTGGAATTGTGTTGATGACGCGATACCGCACAGTCCGACGCGCCAGTTCTCCAGCCGGCTGAAGTTGAATTCTTATTGGTGAATAGAAATTCCTGTGCAAGAATTTAGGTTCACCCATATGAAAAGTCAACACAGTGGATTACCTAGCAGATTTACGTTTCTTCTGAAGGCAAATCCGAACCGGGGTCGACACAATGGAAGTGAAACTGGTCGTGCGGACGCTGGAGCTGATCGAACTGTTCGCGCAGACTCGGCGGCCGATGCCGTTGACCGAATTGGCGCAGGGCCTGGGCGCCCCGATGTCCAGTTGTCTGGCGCTCGTGCGCACGCTGGTCGCGCGCGGCTATCTGTACGAAGTGCGCCGGCGCGGGGGGTATTACCCGACCGCCAAGCTGCATGCGTTGAGCGCCCAGATCCAGACGGGCGATCCGTGGCTGGAGCAGGTGCGGCCGCATCTGGCCGCCCTGCGCGACGCGTCCAACGAGACGGTGATGCTGGGCAAGATCCAGGACGGCGCCGTGGTGTTCCTGGACGTGGTGGAGTCGACCCATCCGGTGCACTATGCGGCGCGTCCCGGCGCGCGCCGGCCCCTGCACACCAGCGCGGTCGCCCGCGCGATCCTGGCGCGGCTCGCGCCGGCGGACTGCGAAAGCATGCTGGCCGTCGCGGACTACACGCGCTACACCGAACGTACGCTGCTCACGCGCGATGCCCTGCGCGCCGACGTGGAGCGGGTCGCGGCGCAGGGATGGGCGGCCAACGTGGGGGAAAGCGTGGCAGAGCTGACCGGGCTGGCGGTCGCGCTGGATCTGGGCGGCGAGTGGTACGCGTTATGCATGGCGGGCCCTACGTCCCGCGTCTGGGAACAGCGCGACCGGAATCTGCGCCATCTGCAGGCGGCGGCAGAGGCGATCCGCCGCGCACGGGCGGGTTAGGCCCGATTGGGCCCAGGATCAACTGCCGCGGCGCATCAGCGTGGACTTGCCGAACAGGCTTTCGATCAGGTCCACCGCCAGTTCCGCCGTCTTGTTGCGCACGTCGAAGGCCGGATTCAGTTCGACCACGTCCAGCGAGCGCATCAGGCCGGTGTCGGCGATCATCTCCATGCACAACTGCGCCTCGCGGTAAGTCGGGCCGCCCGGCACGGTCGTGCCCACGCCGGGCGCGATCTCGGGGTCCAGGAAATCCACGTCGAAGCTCACGTGCAGGTGGGTGTCGGCGTCCAGGCCGGCCAGCGCCGCTTCCATCGTGGCGCGCATGCCCATTTCATCCAGGTAGCGCATGTCGAACACTTCCAGGCCGGCCTCGTGGACCAGCCGCTTTTCGCCCTGGTCCACGCTGCGGATGCCGATCTGGCGCACCCAGCCCGGCTCGATGTCCGGGGTCTGGCCGGACATGCCCGTGATCTGTTCGGGACCATAGCCGCACAGGCAGGCAACGGGCATGCCGTGGACGTTGCCGGTGGGCGTCAGCGCATTCGTATTGAAATCGGCGTGCGCGTCCAGCCATAGCACCCGCAGCTTCTTGCCCGCTTCGCGGCAATGGCGCGCCACGGCGCTGATCGATCCGATGCCCAGGCAATGGTCGCCGCCCAGCAGGATGGGCAGCCGGCCCTGGGCCAGTTCAGCGTACACGGCATCGTGCACTGCGTGGTTCCATGCCGTGACCTCATCCAGATGACGGTAGCCGTCCACCGGTGGCAGCCACGGATTGGCCGGGCCGTACAGGTTGCCGCGGTCGGTCACCTGGAAGCCTTGCGCTTCGATGACGGGACCCAGGTCGGCCACGCGCAAGGCCTCCGGGCCCATGGACGCGCCGCGCGCGCCCGCGCCGATATCCGTGGGCGCGCCGATCAGGGTGATGTGGGTGGGCAAGGTGGCGGTGTTCTGCACGGGGGGGGCTCCGGTCGGGTCTTCAAGGGGCGGATAGTACCGCGGCAAGTTGATCGCATGCCCAATCGACTTGCTCGCGGGTGACGATCAGCGGCGGCGACAGGCGCAGCGTGTGGCCGTGGGTATCTTTGACCAGCATGCCGCGTGCCAGCAGGCGTTCGCTGAAGCGGCGCGCGCCGCCGGCGTCGGGTTCCAGCTCTACCGCCAGCATCAGGCCGCGTCCGCGCGCCTCGCGCACGGGGCCGGGCAGGGCGCGCAGGCGCTCAAGGAAATAAGCGCCGACGGCCGCCGCGTTGTCGATCATGCCTTCGTCGGTCAGCACCTGCAGCGCGGCACGGGCCACGGCGCAGGCCAGCGGATTGCCGCCGAAGGTGCTGCCGTGCTGGCCGGGCTGGAACACGCCCAGCACGTCGGCGTTGGACAGGACGGCGGACACCGGATAGAAGCCGCCCGACAACGCCTTGCCGATCAGCGTGACATCGGCTTCGATGCCTTCGTGCGCTTCGGCCAGCAGCTTGCCGGTGCGGCCCAGCCCGGTCTGGATCTCGTCAAGGATCAGCGTGATGCCGCGTTCGGTGCAGCGCTGGCGCACGCGGGTGAAGTAGCCGGCCGGCGGGATCACCACGCCGGCCTCGCCCTGGATGGGTTCCGCCAGGAAAGCGACGGTGTTGGGGGTGATGGCCGCATCGAAGGCGTCGAAGTCGCCGAACGGCACCACTTTGAAGCCGGGGGCGAAGGGGCCGTAGCTGCCGTAGGCGTCCGGGTCGGTGGAGAAGCCCACGATGCCCAGCGTGCGGCCATGGAAATTGTCGGCGCAGACGATGATCTCGGCCTGGTCCTGGGGGACGCCGCGGACTTCGTAGCCCCACTTGCGCACGGCCTTGATGGCGGTCTCCACGGCCTCTGCGCCGCTGTTCATCGGCAGGACCTTGTGCGCCCCGGTCAGCCGCGCCAGGTCTTCATAGAACGGCGCCATCTGGTCGTGGCGGAACGCGCGTGAGGTCAGCGTGAGTTTCCGGGCCTGCTCGATCATGGCGGCCAGGATGCGGGGGTGGCAGTGGCCTTGGTTGACCGCGGAATAGGCCGACAGGCAATCCAGATACTTGCGGCCATCAACGTCATAGACCCAGACCCCGCTGCCGCGGGCGATCACCACGTCCAGGGGGTGATAGTTGTGGGCGCCCAACTGGTCTTCGATCTGGTCGCGGCGGCGGGCGGCGGACCGCGCGCCGGGCAAGGTGGTCAGCACGGCGTTCATGAGGACCTCCGGAAAGGGACGGATTGCGACCATCTTAGCGCCTGTCCCGGTGTCCAGGCATTGCCATTGCGTGACAAAGGCCTTTCGGGAGGCGGCGCGTAAGGTGCTGCACAATATCGCCTGCGCCGGCGCGGGGCCGGTTTATTCAAGACCTCTGGATATTTTTCATGCTTCTCAAGCACCTGCTTTTCAAATTGACGCGCGGCGCGGCCGTCGCGGCCCTGGGCGTGGCGGCGTCGGCCTCCGCCATCGCGCAGGACAAGCCCTTGCGCATCGGCGTGATCCCCAGCGTGGCGAACGAAGCGACCGAGATTGCGATCGCGCAGGCGAAGAAAGAAGGTCTGGACGTCAAGCTGGTGGAATTCAACGACTGGGTGCTGCCCAACATCGCGGTGGCCGACGGTTCGGTCGACGCCAACTTCTTCCAGCACGAGCCTTTCCTGCAACTGTTCAATCAGCGGCGCGGCGCGAACCTCACGCCCATCGCCTTCGGTTACTCGACCACGATCGGCCTGTTTTCCAAGAAGCTGAAGAAGGGCGAGACGGTGCCGGACGGCGCCACGATCGCGGTGCCCAACGATCCGGTGAACACCGGCCGGGCCTTGTTGTTGCTGGAGTCGATCGGGCTGGTCAAGCTGAAGCCGGGCGTGGCGCATGAGGCCACGCTGGAAGACGTGGTGTCCAATCCCAAGAAGCTGAAATTCGTGCAGATCGAAGGGTCGCAGTCGGCGCGCACGTTCGACGATGTGACGGCGTCGGTGACCTACACCACCTTCGCCAAGCAGGCCGGGTTGAACGAGAAGGACGGTTTGGCGTTCGACAACACCGACCCCGCCAGCATCCGCCGCTACGCAATCCGCTGGGTGACGACGCCGGACAAGGCGCAGGATCCGCGCCTGCTGAAGTTCATCTCGATCTATCAGAACTCCCCGGAAGTCAAAAGTACGCTGAAGCGCCTGTACGGCGACCTGATCAGCTTTCCCTGGTAATCCCGCGCGGCTTGTCAGGCGGTGGCTTCGCCGCGAGCGGCGCGGCGGCCGTTCAAGCGCCAGTGCAGGCCGATGGCGGCCATGCCCACCGCCGCCGACGCGCATAGCCCCAGGGCGTCGAAGCCGGCATGGGTGTAGACCGTGCCGGCGATGGCCGTGCCCACACTGGCGCCCAGGTACGTGGTGCAGGTGTTAAGGCCCAGCACCGCGCCGCGTTCTTCGGGACGCGCGCGCGACAACAGCAGCACCAGCAGGTTCAAGCTCAATTGCGACGCGGCGCCCCAGAATACCGCGATGGCCAGCACGGCGGCCAAGGCATGCGCGGCGGGCAGCAATGCCAGATAGACCAGCGCGATCGCGCCCAGCGCCAACGGCAAGGCGCGGCGGGGGCCCAGCCGTTCTATCAGCGGCGCACCCAGGATGCCGGCCAGCAGGAAGCCGGCGCCATAAGCGAATGCGATGAAGCCGACCTGGCCCGCGGACAAGGCCAGCAAGGTGCGCACGTGGTCCGCCAGGAAGGCGTACACGCCATAAAAGGCCGACGAGAACGCCAGGCAGGCCAGCAGCAGGATCGGCACATCGCGGTAGGACAACGGCGCCAGCAAGCGCGACAGGCGCAGCGGTGCGGGGTTTTCCGCGCGGCGTTCCGGCAGCTTGCGCAAGCCCAGCAAGGCGACGGCGGCGCACAGGGCCAGGACGCCATATGTGGCGCGCCAACCCACCGCGTCCGAAATCAATGCCGATAGCGGCACGCCGGCCACCAGCGACACCGACCAGCCCGCGATGACGCGGCCCAGCGTGCGCGCTTCCTGGCCGGGCGGCGCGACTAACGACGCCGAACCGTAGGCCGCAGGCAGGATGATGCCGGCGGCGGCGCCAGCCAGCGCCTGCGCCAGGGTCAGCACGATCCAGTGCGGCGCGCTGGCGGACAGGATCAGGGCGGCGATCAGCGCCAGCATCGCGCCCAGCAGGGCGCGGCGGATGCCGATGCGGTCGATCCGCGCGGCCAGGAAGAATGCGCTGGCGGCCGTGGCCGCGCCATACGCGGAAATGGCGGTGCTGATGGTCAGCGCCGACGTCGAAAACGTGCGCGCGACATCGCTCAGGATAGGGCTGAGCGCCAAGCCATTGGAGCCGACGACGCTGACGGCGAACATCAATGCGGGGACGGATGAGGGCGTGCGGGTGATGCGATTGCTACGATTCTGCATGCCGGCAATTTTATTGGAATAAAATAAGGGTTAACGCTGATATTTCCTTATTTCATAAAAGTTCGAATGCCGTAAGGCAGAACCTGATTCCGATGCCAGACCTGGACGACCGCGACCGAAAACTATTAACGCTGCTGGCGGACGACGCCACGCCCAGCTATGCCGAATTGGGCAAGATGCTGAACCTTTCCGCGCCCGCAGTGCATGAACGGGTCAAGCGCCTGAAGCGCGACGGCCTGATCAAGGGCATCGCCGCCAAGCTGGACGGCGCCCGGATCGGCCGGCCGCTGCTGGCCTTTATCCATGTGGACACCAACAACTGGAGCATCACCCAACAGGTGCTGGGGCTGGCGGAACTGACCGAAGTGGAAGAGATCCACACCATCACCGGCAAAAGCGCCATGCTTCTGAAGGTGCGGGTGCGCGACACCCAGGCGCTGGAGCTGCTGCTGGCGCGCATCCACAAGATCGACGGCATCACCAACACCACCAGCGACATCGCGCTGACGAGTTACCTGGAGCGCGGGCCGCTGCCGGACACCACGCCGGAGGCGGCGTCGTAAATCGCTAGCGGCTAGTCGCTCTTCGGCGCGGTGCGCAGGCGCAACCGCGTGATCTCCGACGGGGCGCCCAACCGCTTTGGCGGGCCCCAATATCCCGTCCCGCGGCTGGTGTACACCCACATCTTGCCCAGCCGGTGCAGGCCCGCGGTGAATGGCTGCTGGAATCGCACGAAGAAGCCCCACGGAAAGAACTGCCCGCCATGCGTGTGGCCAGACAGCTGCAAGTGGTAGCCCAGCGGTTCGGCGGCGGCGGCGCTGCGGGGCTGGTGCGCCAGCAGGATCCTGGCGCAGGCGTCGGCGGGCGCGCCCGCCAGCGCGGCCTTGGGGTTGCTGCGCTGCTGCGGGTCGAACGCGCCCGCGCTGTAGTCCGTCACGCCAGCCACGACCACGGGCAGTCCCGACGGGTGGATCACGGCGTGCTCGTTCATCAGCACGCGCAGCCCCAAGCGGCGAAATTCCGCCACCCAGGGCGCGGCGCCCGAATAATATTCATGGTTTCCCGTGACCAGATAGACGCCGTAAGGTGCGCGCAACGTGCCCAGCGGGCTGGCTTGCGCCGCCAGATGCTCGACGCTGCCGTCGACCACGTCGCCCGTGACGGCGATTACGTCGGGCAGCAAGTCGTTCACGGCATCGACGATGGCCTGCACGTAGTGCTTCTTGATGGTGGGCCCGACGTGGATGTCGCTGATCTGCACGATGGTGAAACCGTCCAGCTCTTGCGGCAGGCCGGGGATCGGCACGTCCACATCGACCACACGGGCCCGCCTGCGCGCGTTGTAGAACCCGATCAGCGTCCCGGCCGCCGCCAGGGCGGCCACGGCCCAGGCGCTGGTGCTGCGCAACCGGATCCAGGGCAAGTCGGCACCCGTCGCCAGATCGGCAAGCCAGGCCAGCAGCAGCACCGCGTCGCGGATCGCGGTCAGCACGAACAACGACGAAAACAGACCCATGGCGATCAGGCCGACCCACGCGATGCGGTCACCCCAGGGCGGATGCACGGACGAACGCCCCAGCATCCCCAGGGGGATCAGGATGCACGACAGGATCAGGGCGAGGGTGGCGGCGGCCGCGCCGGCGTTGCCGAGCTGCGCGTCTGGAATCAGCCTGGCGCCGACATAGACGTGGGCCAGGGCGCCGAGGGTCAGGAAACGCAGGAAAAACGAGGATTGGCGTAGGGACACGGCGGGTACGGGCGCGCGCCGCTTTCTGGCCGGCGCGCAGGTGGCGAAGGAATCGCCATTCTATGCCGGGCGACGCCCCGGTTCGCCCCAGTTTTCGTTACGCCCCGCGCGCGCCGTCCCGCCATAGCAGACTGGCGTCCATCTCCTGAACGCTACTGATGCCCAGCATCGCCATGTTGCGGTCGACCTCGGCCCGCAGCAGGCTGATGGCGTGCGCGACGCCGGCCTGTCCGCCGACGGCGGCGGCATAGTTGAACGGCCGCCCCACAAAGACGAAGCGGGCGCCCAAGGCCAGTGCCTTGAGCACGTCGCCGCCGCGGCGCACGCCGCTGTCCATCATCACCGTCATGTCGCCGGCGGCAGCTACCACGCCGGGCAAGGCGCGCAGCGGCGAGATCGCGCCGTCCAGCTGGCGCCCGCCATGGTTGGACACGATGACGCCGTCAGCCCCATGTTGCCGGGCCAGCGCCGCGTCCTGCGGATGCAGGATGCCTTTGATGATCAGAGGGCCGGGCCATTGCTTGCGGATGCGCGCCACGTGCTCCCAGCTAAGGTGGTCGCGGGCCGTGAAGTCCCGCAGCACCGAGGCGGACACGATGGGCGCGCCGCGCGTCGCGAAGGAGTTCTCGAAGTGCGGCATGCCGTGCGCCAGCAGCGTGCGCAGGAAGGTGCCTGCCAGCCAGCGAGGCCGCGTCAGGCCGTCCCAGGCCAGGCGCAGGCCGGGTTTGAGCGGGGTCGAAAAGCCGGTGCGCACGTTGTTCTCGCGGTTGGCCGAGACGGGGATGTCCACGGTCAGCACCAGGGTTTCATAGCCCGCCCGGCGGGCTCGCTTGACCAGTGCGTCGATCTTCGCGGGGTCGCCAGGCAGATAGGCCTGGAACCAGGTGCCGGGCGCTTCTTGGATGACGTCTTCCAGCGGGATGAGCGAGGTGCCGCTCAGGATGGCCGGAATGTTCTGTTCGCGCGCGGCTCGCGCCAGCACGACGTCGCCGCGGTATGCCGACAATGCGCTGATGCCCATCGGGGCGATACCGAACGGCGATGCGTAGCGGCGCCCGAACAGTTCTGTCTGCTGCGTGCGGCGGGACACGTCGACCAGCACGCGCGGCGTGAACGCATACTGGCTGAATGCCTGCCGGTTGTCGCGCAGGGAGTGGTTGTCTTCGGCGGCGCCGGCGACATAGCCGAAGATCGGCCGCGGCAGGCGACGCCGCGCCGCGGCTTCGAAGTCGTCCAGGGACAGCAGGCGCGCAAGCGCGCGGGGCAGGGGCTGGTTAGTGGCGGCGCCATCGGGCGCGGCGGCGGGCAGGGCGGTGGTTGTCATGGCGGGCCGGTAAAAGCCCGTAATCTAGCAACGCCGCTTTATCGCATAAAGCGAATAAATCATGAAAAGCAGTTTCGCTTAAAGCGAAATTGAACGCGCGGCGGCCACCACTGGCGCACCGCGGCCGGGTTGCGTCAGGCGCGGGACGGCAAGGCCAGCAGTTCGCCCATGCGAACGGGGCCCAATACCGAGGGGGTGTCGGCCCAGCGGACCTTGTCCGGTCCGAACAGCACGATGGCGGTGGAGCCGAGCTTGAAGCGGCCCATCTCGGCGCCTTTCTCAAGATGGATCGGCGCCCGCGCCACGTCGTCGTAGCGCACGGATTTGACGCGGCGCTTGTACGGCGTGACCAGTCCGGCCCAGACCGTTTCGATGGATGCGACGATCATCGCGCCCACCAGGATGAGGGCCATCGGGCCGTGCTCGGTATCGAACAGACAGACGACGCGTTCGTTGCGCGCGAACAGGCGCGGCACGTTGCGGGCGGTCAGCGGGTTCACCGAGAACAGGCGGCCGGGCACGTGGACCATTTCGCGCAGCGTGCCGGCAACCGGCATGTGCACGCGGTGATAGTCCTTCGGCGACAGATAGATGGTGGCGAATTCGCCGCCCTGGAAGGGCGCGGCGCGTTCGGTGTCGCCGCCCAGCAGGTCGACCAGGCCGTAGTTGTGACCCTTGGCCTGGAAGATGCGGCCCTGTTCGATGGCGCCCATCTGACTGATGGCGCCGTCCGCCGGGCACAGTACCGAGCCGGGTTCGTCGTCCAGCGGACGCGCATCGTCTTTAAGGGCGCGCGTGAAGAAGTCATTGAAGCACTCGAAGGCCAGCGGGTCTTCTTGCACGGCCTCGCTCATGTCCACGCCATATTTGCGGACGAAGCGCGAGATCATCCAATTCTTGACCGCGGGTTCCCGGCAGTCTGAGGCGTATCCGAAAAAGCGCGACACCAGGTGGTGGGGCGCAAGATACTGGCTGGCGAGGAATACTTGGTCTTTGATCGTCATCTACGAGCGCTGAAAAAACGCGTCCCGCAGACAGCGGGACGTGGTTGAAGGTTGCCCGCACAAGTCCGGAAAATGACGGGTGCGGGCAATTCGCGGGATTGTAACGCGATCAGGCCGCTTTGGCGGCCAATTTGGTCTTGTAGAGCCAGTCTTTGTAGTCGTCCAGGTCGCCGTCGAAGGGGCTGACGGCTCCGTCGGCCACGATGATGAATTCGTCGGTGGTCGCGCGCAGCAGGTGGCGGTCGTGCGATACCAGCATCAGCGTGCCTTCGAACTGCGCCAGCGCCGTGGTCAGCGCTTCACGCGTTTCCAGGTCCAGGTGGTTCGTGGGCTCGTCCAGCAGCAGCAGGTTGGGGCGCTGCCAGACGATCAGCGCCAACGCCAGCCGGGCCTTTTCGCCGCCAGAGAACGGGGCGATGGAGCTGGTGGCCATGTTGCCGTTGAAGTTGAAGCTGCCCAGGAAGTTGCGCAGTTCCTGCTCGCGCACGGTGGGCGCGATCTTCAGCATGTGCCACAGCGGCGATTCGTCGTGGCGCAGCATCTCGACCTGGTGCTGGGCGAAGTAGCCGATCGACAGGCCCTTATTGAATTGCGTGTCGCCCGCCAACGATTCGAGGTCGCCCGCGATGGTCTTGATGAAGGTGGACTTGCCGGCGCCGTTGATGCCCAGCAGGCCGATGCGCTGGCCGGCTTGCAACGAGAAATTGATGCCCGACACGATGATCTTGTCGGACACGGCTTGGGTGTCGTCGTCTTCGACGCGATAGCCGGCGCTGACCTTGTCCATCGTCAGCAGCGGGTTTGGCGCGCGCAGCGGTTCGCGGAATTCGAACGAGAACTCCGCGGCCGCGCGCAGCGGCGCCATTTCTTCCATGCGGGCCAGCGCCTTGATGCGGCTTTGCGCCTGGCGCGCCTTGCTGGCCTGGGCCTTGAAGCGGTCGATGAAGGACTGCAGGTGCGAGCGTTGGCGCATCTGTTTTTCCATCATGCCCTGGGCCAGCTCCAGCTGCGCGGCACGCTGGCGCTCGAAGGACGAATAGTTGCCCGAATAGCGCTTGAGCTTGCGTTCGTCGATGTGGACGATGACGTTGACCACGCCGTCCAGGAAGTCGCGGTCGTGCGAGATCACGATGAGCGTGCCCGGGTAGCGCTTGAGCCAATCCTCCAGCCAGATGATCGCGTCCAGGTCCAAGTGGTTGGTGGGCTCGTCCAGCAGCAGCAGGTCGGACGGGCACATCAGCGCTTGCGCCAGATTCAGGCGCATGCGCCAGCCGCCGGAGAAGCTCGTCAGCGGCAGGTGCATCTGAGCTTGCGTGAAGCCCAGGCCGGTCAGCAACTGTTCGGCGCGCGAGTGCACCGTGTAGGCGTCGGCGTCGGCAAGCGCGGCGTAGATGTCGCCCATGCGCAGACCGTTTTCGGCGCTTTCCGGTTCGGCTTCCAGCGCGGCGAGTTCCGCTTCCAGCTTGCGCAGGGTGACGTCGCCGTCGATCGCGTATTCGATGGCCGGGCGGTCCAGCGCGGGGGTCTCCTGCGCGACATAGGCCATGCGCCAGCTGGAGGGGTAGTCCAGGTCGCCCTGGTCGGCGTGCAGTGTGCCGCGCAGCAGGCCGAACAGGCTCGACTTGCCGGCGCCGTTGGCGCCGATCAGGCCGATCTTGTCGCCCGGGTTCAGCAGCAGGTCGACCTTGTCGAGCAAGGGCTTGACGCCGCGCATGAGTGAAACTTGTTGGAAGCGGATCATGAATCGTGTGGCTGGGGGTGGCGCGGCAGGCGCGCGGCAAGGCTCCCGCCACAAGGCGCGGCGCAAAAAAGGGAACCGGGGCGGGATCGCGCGCGAAGCTGGCGAACTGATGGATGCAGTCGGGCGCGAAGGGCGAATCAGGCGGGCGGCCGATGAAGGCCGCCGTCCCGTCGTGGGCGTTATTGTACCGGGCCGCGCGCATTGGCGCAGGGAACCACGCAAAACGGCCCGGACGAACCGGTCATTTCTACCGGAAACCATCCGGAAAGCAGGGGGGACGCCGGGCTATCCGCCCGCGATCGCCGCAGCCAGCGCCAGCAGGCGCTCGGCTTCCTGCGCGTGCAGGTTTTCCACCAGCGCGCCGTCGACCACTGCCACGCCCTGGCCTGCCGCTTGCGCGGCGCGCCAGGCGTCCAGGCGCTTGCGGGCGCTGGCCAATTCCGCTGCATCGGGGGCGAACGCGTCGTTCGCGGCGGCGATCTGCCTGGGGTGGATCAGTGTCTTGCCATCGAAACCCTGGTCGCGCCCCTGGCGGCAGGCCGCGGCCAGGCCCGCATCGTCCTGCAGGTCCAGATGGACGCCATCCAATACGGCCAGGCCGTGCGCCCGCGCGGCCATCACGGCAAGCGAGCGCGCCAGCAGCGTCTCTTCGCGCGCGGGCGTGTGGCGGGCGTGCAGGTCCTTGACCAGGTCGGAGGTGCCCACCACGATGGCGGCCAGCCGCGGATGGCCGCCCGCGATCGCATCCAGGCGCAGGAATCCCAGCGGGGTTTCCGCCATCGCCCACAACGGCAGGTCGGGCGGCGCGCCAGCGGCGTCCAGCGCCTGCGCCAGCGCAGCCAATTGGTCGACCGCCTGCACTTTGGGCAACAGCACGGCATCGGCGCCGGCTTTCGCGATGGCGCTGATGTCGTCGTGGCCCCAAGGCGTATCCAGCGCATTGATGCGCACGATGCATTCGCGCCGGCCATAGCCGCCCTCGCGCAGGGCGCGGGCGACTTGCTCGCGGGCTTGCGCCTTGGCGTCGGGCGCGACGGCGTCCTCAAGGTCCAGGATCAGCGCGTCGGCGTCCAGGCTGCGTGCTTTGTCCAGCGCGCGCGCATTGGCGCCGGGCATGTAGAGGACCGAGCGGCGAGGGCGGATAGGGTGCGTCATAAGAGGCCTGTCAGGGCTTGAGGTTGCCGACGATCTGCACCGGCGTGGTGCAGACGTAGCCTACGCCATACACGGTGCGGATGCCCATGTCGCCGCCGGCCTGGGCCCGCAGCTTGCGGCGCAGCCGGTGCATGTGGGCGTCCAGCCGATGGGTGTCGTAGGCATCGGTGCTGGCGCCCAGCGCTTCGACCAGCCGGCCGCGCGACAAGGGCAGCGGCGCGGCCTGAATCAATGCGCCGATCAGCCGGCTCTCGGTATCGGTGATGTCGACGCAGACCCGGGCGGGCGACAGCAGCGTCCGGCGCGCGGGGTCGAAACGCCAGGCGTCGGACTGCGGGTCGTCGCCCGCCGGGGGCGGCACGACGCGCAACCGCCGCGACAGCGACACGAGCGTCGCGCCCAGCTCGGCCAGGTTGACGGGTTTGGTCAGGTAGTGGTCGGCGCCCAGGCTCAGGCCGGACACCTTGTCTTCGCTGAGCAGCCGCCCCGTCAGCATGATGATGCCCATCGACGGATAGGTCGTGCGCAGGTGCGACACGCGGGTCAGCGCGTCGCCGTCGGGCAGCATGGCGTCCAGCACCAGGATGCCGGGCGTCACCGTCAGCAGCAGTTGATCCAGCTCGGCCAGCGAACCTGCCGTGAGGATGGCTTTGTCCAGGGCAAGATCCTGGATGTACTCGGCGATGGTGTCGCGCCAGTCTCCGTGGTCGTCGACGATGATGATCGTCACGGCGCGGTACACCCCCGCGCTTGCATGCGAGGCGCTCCAAGGGCAAGCACGTTTTTCGCTCTTGTCATGTGCTACGGCTTCTTATCTGGGGGAGTCCGATGCTCGCGGGCGCACGGTCGGACGGGGCGTGATACGTTTTGTATCGTTGGCGCTTGCGAGAATATCATCATCCCCGATTGCGGCGGCGCGGCAACATCGGGGGATGGCATCCGCCAGCGAAAGAAATCGGGGTTGATCAAAAAATGACCAGCCCGTGCGCCATCGCCCGAACGGCCGCATGCCGTGCCTCGGGGCGCGTCTTATCCACAGAAATTGTGGATAAGACCCGTCCGGCTGGCGCTATCCGATTGATGTAGGCAGGTACTCCACAGGCACGCCTTGCGGCACCTTGCGCATGCGGTCGCGTTCGATGCGCGCCGACGAGAACCGGGTCTTGCGGGCCGCGGCGTTTTGCAACAGCACCGACAGCACCGCGCCCTTGTCCTGGATCCATTGCGTTTTGCCGCGCAGCAGTTTCATGGCGTTCTCGACGGTGCCCAGCCGGTACGACATGGCGTTGATCTGCACCGATGTCTTGCCGTTGAAGGCCGCCGGTTCCTGCTCGGTGATGGCGGCGGCGTCCAGGTTGCTGCTTTCGTGGTCGACCCGGTAGATGAACTTCAGGCCGCTGTGCGGATCTTGCACCACGACAAGCTTGTCCGAGCCCGACACATCGGACAGCATGCCGATGACAAGCGATTCGACCAGCTGGTTGCCCCGCTGTTCTTCCGTGTAGATGAAAATGCTGGGGCGCGCCTGGGAGATCGCGATCGGGACGAGAGGAGAGGGGTCCATACCTGATTTGAAAAGGGCGGCGAAGGCAAAAGCGCCGTCGGCCCGCCAGTCGTGCGGTAACGGGCCCGGTTCTTGCGAACGCGGGGCCGGCTGCGAAAAGAGCGTAACGCGCGATGCTATTGCGGGCGGCGCATGCGCGCCAGCAGGCGCGCTTTAACCGACGGCCAGTCCTCGTCGAGGATGGCGTAATAGACCATGTCGCGGGTGCGTCCCGACTGCGCGATCAGGTGCTTGCGGAACACACCTTCTTCGACGCCGCCGATACGAAGAATGGCTTGCCGCGATTGCGTATTGCCCAGCTCCGTTTTGAAGACGACGCGTATGATACCAATTGTTTCAAAGGCGTGCTGCAACAACAGAAATTTCGCTTCGGTATTCGCGCCGGAGCGCTGGACCGCGGGCGTCAGCCACGTCGCGCCGATTTCCAGCCGATGGTGGGCCAGCGCGAGATCCATATAGCGCGTGGCGCCGATGATCTGCCCGGAGCGTTGCTGCACGATGACAAACGGCAGACAGGCGCCTTCGCGTTGGCCGGCCAGTGCGCGGTCGACGTAGCGGCGCATGTCTTGCGCCGTCGCCACGGGTTCGGGCTGCAGGCGCCACAGTTCGGGATGCAGGCCGATGCGGGCCAGGGCGTCGGCGTGGCCGATGGCAAGGGGTTCCAGGCGCACGACGTCGCCTTGGAGTGTGACGGGCTGCAGCAAGGGAAGAGGCATGTCGAAGTTCCGGGGTCGGCGATGGACAGCGTTGGATTCTACGCGTGCGCATGCTTGCCGAACACGGGCGCCTGGCGCAGAATCCGGCGCATGAAAACAGACGTTGTGGTTCTTGGGGCGGGCATCGTCGGGGTCTGCACGGCGCTGCATCTGGTGGCGCGCGGCCGTTCCGTCACGTTGCTGGACCGGCGCGGTCCGGGCGAGGAGACCAGCTACGGCAATGCCGGCCTGATCGAACGCGCCAGCGTCATCCCCTATGCCTTTCCGCGCGATTGGCGCAGCCTGTGGCGTTATGCGCGGAACAATACGCCGGACGTCAGCTACCATCCGCGCTTCCTGCCGCGCGTGGCGCCCTGGCTGCTGCGCTACTGGTGGCATTCCTCGCCCGCGCGGCTGGCCCGTGCGGCGGATGCGATGCTGCCGCTGATCGAGCGCAGCGTGGCGGAGCACGATGCTTTGAAGGACGATGCGCAGCTTTCGCACCTGTTCCGGCGCAACGGCTGGATCGACGGCGTGCGCACCGAGGCGGGCCTGGCGCGCGCCATCGCCGAGGCCGATGCGTTGGCGTCCTATGGGCTGAACTACCGTGTGCTGGACCGGCAGGCGCTGTCGGCGCTGGAACCGTCGCTGTCGGCGCGGATGGTGGGGGCGGTGCACTGGCTGGATCCGGTCAACGTGTCGGATCCCGGCGCCGTGACGCGGGGCTATGCCGCCTTGTTCCAGCAGCGCGGCGGGCACCTGGCGCGCGGCGACGCGCGCAGCCTGAAAGCGGCGCCGGGCAAGGGCTGGCAGGTCCAAGGCGACGATGGGGTGATCGAGGCCCGCGACGTAGTCGTGGCGTTGGGGCCCTGGTCGCCCGACGTTTTGCGTCCGCTGGGCTATCGCATCCCGATGGCGGTCAAGCGGGGCTACCACCAGCACTTCGCGCTGGAAGACGGGGCGGCCTTGTCGCACCCGGTAGCGGATATCGAAAGCGGATTCGTCGTAACGCCGATGACGCTGGGCGTGCGGCTGACGACCGGCGCGGAGTTCGCCGCGCGCGATGCGCCGCCGTCGCCGATTCAGATCCAGCGCACGCGGGTGTTGGCGGGGCAGTTGCTGCCGCTGGGCGCCGCGGTCGAGCACGAACCGTGGATGGGTTGCCGGCCGTGCATGCCTGACATGCGCCCGGTGATCGGGCCAGCGCCCCGGCATGCCGGGTTATGGATGGCGTTCGGCCATGCGCACCACGGCTTCACGCTGGGCCCGGTGACGGGCAAGCTGCTGGCCAGCCTGATCACGGGGCAGGCGCCGGAGTTCGATCCGGCGCCTTATGGCTTGCGCCGTTGACGCGCAGGCTCAGGCCGACGCCTTTTCTCGGCGCTTGCGCACGGCGAGCGCCAGGGTGTCCAGCACCGGTTCCGTCTGGGACCAGCCCAGGCAGGCGTCGGTGATGGACACGCCGTGGCGCAGCGGTTGGCCGGGCTTCAAGTCCTGGCGGCCTTCTTCAAGATGGCTTTCGATCATGACGCCAGTGATGCGCGCATCGCCTTGGGCGAGTTGCGCGGCGATGTCGTTGGCCACGTCGATCTGGCGCAGGTGGGATTTGTTGGAGTTGGCGTGCGAGCAGTCGATCATGACCTGCTCACGCTGGCCCGCGGCGCGCAGGGCGGCGCAACAGGCGTCCACGCTGGCGGCGTCGTAATTGGGGCCTTGCTTGCCGCCGCGCAGGATCACATGGGTGTCCTGGTTGCCGCGGGTCTCGAAAATGGCGGCCATGCCCATCTTGGTCATGCCCATGAAGGCGTGCTTGGCGCTGGCGGCCACCATGGCGTCCGCCGCGATCTGCACGCCGCCGTCGGTGCCGTTCTTGAAGCCCAGCGGGCAGCTCAGACCCGAGCTCAGTTGGCGGTGGCTGGGGCTTTCGGTGGTGCGCGCGCCGATGGCGCCCCAGGCGATCAGGTCGGCGATGTATTGCGGGCTGAGCAAGTCCAGGAACTCGGTGGCGATCGGCAGGCCCAGGCCGCTGATGTCCAGCAGCAGTTCGCGGGCGCGGCGCAAGCCTTCGTTGATGCGGAAGCTGCCGTCCAGGCGCGGGTCGTTGATGTAGCCCTTCCAGCCGACAGTGGTGCGGGGCTTTTCAAAGTAGACGCGCATGACGATCAGCAGGTCGTTCTTGTGCTGGTCCACGGCGGCGCGCAACTGGCGGGCGTATTCCATCGCCTGGCCATGATCGTGGATGGAGCAGGGGCCGACCACGATCAGCAGGCGGTCGTCGCGGCCATGCAGGACGTCGGCGATCTGGGCGCGGCTGTCTTCGACCAGCGTCTGGATGGCGGGGGAAACGGGCAGTTCGTCCTGGAGCAGCGCGGGCGAAATCAGCGGACGCACGGCGCTGATGCGCGTGTCGTCGGTGCGTGTGTTGTCCTGGGTCGAGTCGGCCGTGCCGACCTCGCGGTCGTGCTGGGGGTCGTCAATGCGGGTCAAGGGATGCTCCGTGCCGTAGATGCGTAAAGACAGCCATTATCGCACCGGTGGCGGGCAGGTGCGCCGGGCGATGGCGTCCGTCTGGGCGAGGCCGGGCGTTGCGGCCGGGTAACGGGCCGAGCCTATCGGCGGAAGACTTTCTCAAACCTACGCCTATCGGCAAGGAAATGGCACTAACCCGTTGCCGATGACGACAGATCCCCTTCAGATGCCGTAGGATTGAGTCCAGGGATTTCAAGCGGCCGCCTGCAAAGGCCCGCCCTATAAGCTAGGACGGAACGTAATGCCTAAAACCGACGCCGGAGCCGCTCGACGAATTCTTCTGGTCGAAGACCATCCAGTCGAGCGCGCCTACTTGCAGAACATGCTGCTGGCGTTGGGATATCGCCGAGTCGCGGGCGTGGGAAGCAGCACCGAGGCCGTCAGCGCGCTGGGGCGCCAATTCTATGACCTGGTGATCAGCGACATCGTCATGGGCGACGGCGACGGCACCCATTTGCCCAACGAGCTGCGGCGCCTGGTCGATGTCGGCCGGGTGAAAGCCATGCCGCCCATCATCTGGATCAGCAGCCTGAGCGACGAGCTGCTGCAATCGCACGTGCGGCTGGCGCTGCAGGCGGGCTGCCCGTCGGCGCAGGCCTTGTCCAAGCCCGTATCCCGCACGTCGATGCAGCAGGCGATCAAGACCGCGCTTTTGTCCGCCGAAGACGTGTCCTCGCCCCGCCAGCAGTCCGTCCGGCGCGATGTGATCGAGGCTGAACTGGGGCGTGCGCTGATCACCGGCGTGGGCATGAGCGTCGTGCTGCAACCGCAGATGAGCCTGGTGACGGGCGAAGTGTTGGCGGCCGAAGCGCTGTCGCGTTGGGACCATCCCGAACTGGGGCCGATTTCCGCCGCCGACTTCGTGCCGGCCGCGCATCGATTGGGCATGGACCGGATGCTGTTCCTGCGGGTGCTGGATCGCGTCATCGAAGTCTTGCAGCGCATGCATGCCGAGGACATCGCGGTGCCGGTCGCCATCAATGCGTCATCGTCCACGCTATGTTCGCGGGATCTGCCCTCGCTGCTGGAAAAGCGGGTGGCGCAGGCGGGGTTGCCGGCCCGGCTGGTGAAGATCGAATTGACCGAAGACGAGCCCGTCAACGACTGGCTGGCGCTGTCGTCGGTGCTGAACCTGTTGCGGGTGCGGGGCTTTGAACTGGCGATGGACGATTTCGGCGCGGGCATCGCGTCGATGCGGCTGTTTTCAGCCATGCCGTTCACCGAACTGAAGATCGACCGCGACTTCATCGTGCATATGCACCGGGAAGCGGCGTCGCGCGCGGTGGTGGCCGCGGCCATCGAGATGGGCCGCGTGCTGGGGCGGCGCGTGGTGGCCGAGGGCGTCGAGCAAGACCGCGACGTGCAGTTGCTGCGCGAGCTGGGCTGCGACGTCGCGCAGGGCTACGGGCTATCCCTGCCGCTGGATGCCGACGCGTTCGTCGATTTCTGCCGCCTGCACTGAAGCGGAAGGCGGGTCGACGGTTCACGCGCAAGCCTGGCGACATTGATGGGGATCAATGTAGGGGTGCGACGCACCGGATTCACTGCCCGCACGGGGCTACCATGGTGGCCTTGTTCGGACGTTCCCTGGAGGGATGAATCGATGCGACGCACGCTTGGCGCCGTCCTGGTGCTGTCCTTGTTGGCCTGGGCCGGTACGGTCTGGACCTATCCGCCGACCGGGCTCACCATCTGGACCGTACGCGAGCAGCTCATTCTGTTGACGGGCCTGGGCGCTTACACGTTGATGGCGCTGATCATGCTGCTGGCCGTACGCCCGCAATGGATCGAGTCCCGGATGGGGGGCCTGGACAAGATGTACCGCTTGCACAAATGGAGCGGCATCCTGGCGACAGCGCTTGCCGCAGCGCATTATCTGATCAAAATAGGCAAGCCGCTGCTGCTTGCGGTGTTCGACCCCGTAGCCAAGGCGCCGCGCTCGGCCGCTTGGCTTGACGTGTTCCGCGGTTCCGCCAAGGACATCGGGGAATGGGCGGTCTGGATCCTGGTGGTCGTGGTGGCGCTTACGCTATGGCGACGGTTTCCCTATCATCTGTGGCGCCAGGTCCACCGCATCGCCGCCGTCGTGTTTCTGGTGGCCGCGTTTCATGGCGTAGTGTTGACGCCCGCCGCGTGGTGGCTGCAACCCGCGGGATGGCTCGTGGCGGCGGCGACGGCCGTGGGGAGTGCCTGTGCGGTTCTGGCGTTGACGGGAAATATCGGCCGCGCCCGGCGGCACAGGGGCACGGTGCTGTCCATCGATCCTTTGTCCGGCGATGTCCTGTCGCTCGTCTGCAGTGTCCAGGGCGATTGGCGCCATCGCGCCGGCCAGTTCGCCTTTCTGACGGCCGACCGCCGCGAAGGCGCGCACCCCTTTACGGTATCGGGCGCAGACGACGGCACGGGGCGCGTCAGGTTTTCGATCAAAGCCCTGGGCGATTACACACGGCGCCTGCAAACCAGCCTGAAGGTGGGGCAGGCGGTGACGGTAGAGGGGCCTTATGGCTGCTTCGACTTCCAACAGGACGATGGCTGCCCGCAAATCTGGGTGGCCGCGGGCATCGGCGTGACGCCATTCATCGCCTGGCTGGAATCGTTGCGCAGCAAGCCCGACTGCGCGCCCCGGGCGACGCTGTACTACTGCGCGCGCAATAAGGCCGATGCGCCTTTCGCTCAAATGCTGGAAACGCTATGCGCACAGATTCCGCGGGTGACGCTGCATACGAGGTTCAGCGATACGCAGCGGCCGTTGACTGCGGCGGACTTGCTGGCTGAACATGTGCGCGGGGCTCCCTGGCCCCAAGTCTGGTTTTGCGGACCGACCCGGTTTGCCGACGCATTGAAGCAGGGGCTGCACCGGCGCGGCATGCCGGTGCGCCAGCACTTCCACCAGGAAATATTCCAAATGCGCTAGGCGCGGTTCAGATGCCGGACACGTCGACGTCGCCCGGATAGTCGACCGAGAACTTCAGCACCGTTTCGCGCGATTTGCCGGGCTCAAGCTCCCATTCCCAGGCCAGCTTGCCGTCTTCTTCGCGCTTGACGTCGCGGTCGGCGGGCGACAGCAGCTTGACCACGATCTTCTCGTTGCGCGAGACCGGCAGGCGATCCTTGAACACGATCTGCTCCTTGGTGGCCTTGTTGTTCTTGACCGTGATCTTGTATTCATAGGTCACGCGCTTTCCGCTGCCCGAAAAGCCCGTGCCTTCGGTAAAGCGGTTTACCAGTTGGCGTTTGACGGAAATGCCGTCGTCCGCGCCCATCGCCAATTCGACCTTTTCGCCGGGCATGACGGCCTTGATGCGGCTGGACGCCACGAAAGCGTCGTCCAGGAAGGTGTTCAGCGGGCCGGCCAGGAACGGGAAGTCCGTGTTGTTGCTGGCCAGCGCGGTCAGGAAGGCGGCTTCGCGCAGCGCAGGCGTGGACTGGTATTGCAGCGTGGCCGGCAGCTTGGCGGTGGCGATGGCCACGCGCTGCGATGAATTGTCCGATGCCACGGTGGCCGGATTCTTGATCTGGAACGACGCGCTGGTGGCGTCGGTCTGCATCTGTGCGGTCGACACTTCCATGGCTTCGGCCACCGGCTCGGCCATGGCGGCGTCGGCATAGGCCTGGTTCGCCTGCGAGGGGCGCGAGCGCTTCATCGACATCTCGCCGGCGATCGGCGCCGGGGCGGCCACGGGGCGGGGC
>NZ_LZZS01000004.1 GCF_014170335.1 Achromobacter sp. UMC46 | reverse complement strand
CGAGAGGATGCCAGATTGCTTGCCGCCATTGAGCGCACGCATCACGCCAACCGGCAAGCCTATGGGGCCGACAAAACTTGGCGTGTACTCAATGCCAATGGGATAGCTTGCGGCAAGCACCGCGTTGCGCGATTAAGGCGCCAAGCGGGGATCGAAGCACTGCGCAAGCAACGGTTCCGTCGGCTGGAGAAACACTCGCTACTCGGGCCCGCACCCAATCGGCTGCAGCGCCAGTTCACCGTGCAATGCCCAAACAAAGTGTGGGTGGGTGATATCACGGTCGTTCCGACGCGGGCAGGCTGGCTATATCTGGCAGTGCTGCTTGATCTTTACTCACGCTCGGTTGTCGGTTGGAGCATGACGGAAAAGGCTGATCGAAATCTGCTGATCAGTGCTCTGCAAATGGCTCTTGCCAGGCGCAATCCCGGCCAGGGCTTGATGCACCACAGTGACCGCGGCGCGCAGTACAGTTCATCAGAGTATCGAGGATTGCTGACCAAGCACGGCATCGCCATCAGCATGAGCGCCAAAGGCGATCCCTATGACAACGCGGTCGCCGAGAGCTTCTTTAGCAACCTGAAGAACGAATTAACGCACCATCAGGTCTTTCATAGCCGCGAGCACGCCCGTATGGCAATCTTTAACTATATCGAGGTGTTCTATAACCGTCAGAGAATCCACCAAGGTTTAGGCTACAAAACCCCTGCTGAGGTTGAAGCCGCTGCCCCTTAACCAACCTGTCCGAGAAACCCGGGGTAGCCCAGTCTGACACCTTAATTCCTAAGAAACCTCAGAGACTGACAAATTAATTTCGTCCGACCCAATTACGCCCGCATTTTTTTAGTGCAAATTTTTTTGCAACTCACTAATCACGAAGATCGTTACTTTTTAGTCAAAAACAACAATCATGCGTAAATAAAATTAGAAAAATAATACTTACCTCTCTTTTTATCGCTACGAAGCGCCATACAGTTTAAGTGTTTTCCAGTCGGGATCGATCAGATCACCATCACCCCAGCGAATCAGCTCCAGCTCCAAAAGTCGACCATTCTGATCTGCGAAAAGGAGGAGACCCACGCTTGTCCCATCCCTGTCTAATAGCTCGCCCTCAACCCCAAAAGAGTGCTGTCCGGCATACGGCGGGCGGTCATAGCCAGCAATGCTAAATTTTATTACCGAGTTATCCGGCAGCACTGAATGCGCCGTGGCAAGCTCAAGGTCAACTAGAAGCCGACGTTGATTTTCTAACGGCAGTATATCTGCAATCGCACGGATCACATTCCATTCACACTCAGTCAGCGAGCGCATCATTATTTCACCGGAAAAATTGTTCCAACATTAGCCGTGCCATTAGGTAATAGCGTGACTCGGTACTCCACGAGAACGCCATCAATTGTCATTCACCCGCTAATAGGTGCATTGGCGATCATGTTTGGCCGCATCGTGTTTACAGCTTCCGCAACCTGAGCTTCAGCGCGGACCACGTTTACGCCCATCGCCTCAAGTCTAGGAGCATAGTGAGATGTCCTGAAGGTCGTCGATCCCACTGCAGCCGCTGGCGCACTTCCCTGCGCCGCGAGGAATGCTTCCGCTTTTGCGGCGGCGGCATTTGCTCGAAGCGTCGTAATCGCTCCGCCCAATGCAAAGCCGGTCGCATCAATCGCCCAAGCCTCGGCAACGCTCGCGGCAAGGGTGTAATGGAACGTTCCATCCCTAGGATCAGGCGTGACTTGAATGAAAGGCGAATCCGCAGGAACTGCAGTTGGCTTTCCCTGTTTATCGAAGAGCACCACATTACCGCTCGCTGTTGCCAGCTGGATTGCCGCGCAGCACAGCGAAGATGCTCCATCTGCGCAAGCGCTCGCCAGTTTTTTGTCCCTCTGATCGGATCTACCAGCGAGCTCACGCGCGCGGGCGCAGCTCTCAGGATTTCCAGGACCGCAGGAGGCAATTGCCAAGTCGAATTGACGTTGTTCGGACGCCCTGAAACCATCGGGTTTCTGCCCGAAATAGTTGTTCTCGGTTTCGATCTGGGCGGCCAGAGCTGAAAAAAGGTGTCAGACTACAATTCTCACAAATGCAGACTACATTTCTCAAAAATGCAGTCTGACACCTTAATTTCGGTGGAGACGTTAATTTTCTGTTCGAAACAACACGTTCAAAACAATGAATCGTCCAGACGCCACACCATTTTCTGTCCAGCCTGGCTCAAATACTGTTGGAATTTCTTTTGCACCATCCAAATCATAGCTACTTTAAGGACTTAACCGCCTGATTTAACAGAGACATAAACTCTTCAAGCTCAAAATTCCACTTCCCGCCTTCAGCAGGTGGGTATATTTCTATCTCCACCGGTCTTCCAGGCTCGTGGGATACTTCAGCTAGTTGATCAGTTCCCAACCAAATTTCGAACACCAAGTTGTCCCGATCTGGAACGCTACTCATCAAAGAGGATAAATGTGTCATGGCTTCGGTGTTTCCAAGAGTCCGATAAATTTACCACTGGCATCGTAACGAAGCCCCCTGCCATCCGGAGCAACGATGTCCATTACTTTCCCGAATCTTCCGGCGTCCTTGTAGGTTATGGTTGACGCGGGATTACTGAGAATATCATCAGCTATTTTTTGACCTTGAGCATTGATTTCGGAAGGACTGCCTTTGACGCTAGGGAATGCACTACCTTCTCGATTACCATGCTTCTGGAGCGCTCGGCCAGCTAGTGAAAGCTGCCCTGATTTATCAGCGGGATCTAACATCTTTCCCGCCCTCGATAAATCATCAATGGTTTTCCCTCCCAACAAGCTGCTGTCTTTTGCCGCAACAGCACTAGGTCTAAATAGACCACGGATGGTAGAACCAATCCCGATCAGCGCTCCCCCGCCACTGTCAATCGCCAACCCTTCAGCAACACTGGCGGAGAGGGTGTAATGCCACGTCCCGTCCCGAGGGTCGGGAGTAGCTTGAATCATAGGAGAATCCGCCGGTACTGCAAACGGCTTGCCCTGCCTATCAAAGAAGACGACATTACCGCTCGCTGTTGCCAGCTGGATTGCCGCGCGGCACAGCGAAGATGCTCCATCTACGCAAGCGCTAGCCAGTTCTTTGTCCCTCTGATCGGATCTACCAGCGAGCTCACGCGCGCGGGCGCAGCTCTCAGGATTTCCAGGACCGCAAGAGGCAATTGCCAAGTCGAATTGACGTTGTTCGGACGCCCTGAAACCATCGGGTTTCTGCCCGAAATAGTTGTTCTCGGTTTCGATCTGGGCGGCCAGGGTCGCGACAGCACTATCTCCTCCCAACGCTGCGGTAAGGCCAGCAACGAGACTGGAGACCAGGTTAAGAAAAAAGGTGTCAGACTACATTTCTAAAAAAAATGCAGTCTGACACCTTAATTCCCATAACTGAAATACGGTACTTGTCGCTGTGCGCTTCAATGAACTTATATGCTCGCCTTATTTTGCTTGGCGCCTTGTTCCCAGACATGGATCATCCCCAATCGATTTGGATACTACGCCTGTCCACTAAATCCTGGTAACTCCAGACTACATTCCTCAAAAATGCAGCCTGACACCTTACTTCAGCTACTCACAAACAAAAGTCTATCTTATATTTACTTTGAACCAGTCTTAAAAAATCTATATTCTCTGAAAACCCAAGAGCATCCCAACTTCTCAGGGAAAACCGGTTCAAATCCTCAATCAAGATTTTTGTTCCAAAAAAATACAGCGCATTCCAAATAACATCATTATCAACATTAAACTTCTCCTGCGCGTAGCTTCCCAAAAGGACACTTTCGATATCAACAGGTTCCTCGGGAGAGAACATCTCCTTCCAGTTGGTAACCGTAAGCAGTCCTCGATCAACCCCTTGATCAAGAAAAGTCACTACAGCTCTCTGCCATTTGGAGAACTGTTCACCATGCTCCCCACCCATATAATTTGAAAACACACTATTTGGATTGAAATCATCTAGGCCCGCATATATCAATTGACGTTGATAACACAATCGGAGACAGACATTCATAAGCACCTCTCAAAAGCTGGGGAATTTAAATTTTGCGTGCTTCCCAGAGTTTATTTGTCGTATCGAAGAATTATTTATCTCCACAGTGGCCGTGGTATTGGCCGTATCCGAAGATGCTTGACCCGCAGGCCTATATGTAATCGCCGTACCATCTGGCATTATTGCTACCCAACTCCCTTCTCCAGTGACATTATTTGTAATTTTAGTTGGCTGCTGACCATTGAACGCTGCTATCGCAAATTCTTTAGCCGTTACGTCAGGATTGGCGGTAGGAAGCATAGGTATGGGTGTCCCCGGCCCTCCAATGCCCGCGGGTAACTTCCCGTCCGGACCGACTATTGATGGTGGAACACCCTTGCTTTCACTGAATATCAACCCCGGCCCCTGCTCCTCCGGCAACGGCGTAGTCGTCGTAGTCCCCCCCGAAGGCCCATTATTCTCCTGCCCCGGCACGCCAATCGACCCAACCGGTTCCCCCGGCCAAACCGGAATCTCCGAACCAAACGTCTCCTTCTCGGAAGGCAGGGGTGGCGGCGCCGACACATGCACCACCTCACCAGGTTTACCAGGCAGCGCCGTCTCGCGCCCCACAGCGCTGCCCACGAATTCCGACACCCAGTTTCCTACGGCATCAGACGCAGCGGTAATACCCACCAGCGCAGCCGTTCCCACATAGATGGCGCCGTCCTTCATTTGCACGGCAACGTAGACGGTCTTGTCCGACACATACGTGACCGCCCGCTGGCAGGTCGGCGTCGTTGCACACTTGGTCGCCGCCGCGCCAACTGCAGGGATTGCGAGCTGCGCCCAGTTCTGCGACGTTTCCAGCCCCGCCGCAGTACCCGCCGTTGCCGCATCCGCTCCCGCAGCGCTCGCTATGCCTGCCACCAAACTCGTGACCAGATTGCGCCGCGCTTCGACTTGCTCGGGGGTTAGGCCCTCGGGCGAGCCCATCAGGCTGTTGAGGATGCTGCCCCCACTCGCGCCCAAGGCGCCCGAGGCGCAGGCGGCACCTTGGCCTGCGGCGCCTGCGCATCCCACGATGCCGTGCAACGCCGCGCGCGCAGCCTCAGATTGCGGATCACTGCCTAGGCTATCGGCGATCTGCTTCACCTGGGCTGCCCCAAGGCCCTGAAGGTAGTTCACTGCGGCCGACTGCACGAATGCGCTGGTCGATCCTGTGACGTTTGCACCGGCCGCGCCCGACAACGCTAACAAAACCAAGCCGTACTTGCCACCAGCAGTCCAATCCTGAGTGCGTTGGACCTCGTCCATGAGCGCGCTCATGCTTGCTGCGTCAGTGGCACGGCCTGTCGTGATCGCGTCGGACAGCGCCTTCTCTGCCGCCTGCTTCTCCTTCGCCCGATTCGTCAAAAACTGCCCTACCTGCCGACTGGCTTCCGACGCAATCTCAAACCCCGCCTCGATCTTCTCCTTATCAAAGATCGGCTTCAGCGCGTTCAAGGTGTCCGACGTATCCCGGTTCAACGACGCGATCGTCTCCGCTGCCGTCTTGCCGGTCAGCGCCAACTGCCCGGCTTCGTCGCGTATGACGATCGTGCCGCCGCTGATGCCGCTTTGCGTGGTCGAACTGCTGTTGCCGCTGGCTGCCACCACCACCGGCGTGCCCATGCCGAAGCCGCTGCTGCCTGTCGAGATGGACGAACGCGCGTCCTTGGTCGCGCCGCCCGCCACCTGGCCGCCCTTGGTGGTGCCCAGGCCCGGGGCACCCGCCTTGGCGTCGCCGCCAAAGCCGAAGCCTCCCCCAATAGACACCTGGCTGCCGCTGTATTTGGCGGTGTTCTTCAGGTCCTCCGTGACCAGCGTGCCGGTCGTCAGCTTGTTCAAGCCGTCGGCTACCGCGCGGTCGCTGCTGGCGATGACGCTGCCGATCAGCGTCGTGTTGTTCTTGACGTCGATCAGGAAGCCGCCGTCGCCTGCCCACAAGCCCGTCTGTTCAGTGACCGTCTTGAAGTCGCTGTTCATCTTGCCGGCCCCGGCGTTGGCCCATGCGCTGCTTGAACCGTAGCAGTACGGCGGGATACACAGGCTCACGCCAAAGCCCGCGCTCTTGTTCTTCGAGTCGTACTTGCTGCTGTCTTGCAGGCTTTCCAGCAGCAGATTGCCGCCTACCGACGCGATGATCTGATCGGCATGGCCCGCCGCGCCCTTGAGCGTGGTGTCGCCGCCAGACTGCATCGCCAGCACGTTGCCCGCCGTAATGTTGCTGTTGGTCCAGCTTTCATCGCGGCCGTTGGCGTTGCCCCGGCCGACCGACGCGCCCAGTTCAAGGGTGAAACCGTTCTGCTGGCCACCGGTCGAATAGCCGATGCCGATGCTGGCGCTGCTGCTCTTGCTGTCCGTCTTCTGCTCGAACGCATTGCGCGCCGCTTGCAGCAGGATGTCGCCTTCGGCCTTGAGCACCACGTTGTTGCCCGCAGACAGGTTCGACCCCGTGACGGTGATGTCCGAGTCCTTGCCTGCGCCCTGCGCAACGATGGTCAGGTCTTTGCCGGCTGACACCGTCGAACCGAATGCGCTGGACGAATCGCGGTTCGTCGTGCTGCTGTTCTTGCTGGTGCCCAGGCTGAGCTTGATGCTGACGCCACCAACCTTGTCGATCTGATTGGATGAACCAGGCTTGGCAAGTTCTGCCGCTGCCGCGGCTTTGGCGGAGGCTTGCACGGCGTCATACGCGTTGACGGCGGCCAAGCCAGTCGTGGCGCCGGCCAGACCCTTCATGACGGTGTTGTCCGTCTTGCCTGCCGCTTCGCCCATGCGCACGCCGGTTTGCACCGCGCTGACCACGGGGTTGCTGGCGGTAAGCGTCAGCCCCGTCTGCTTGATCTCGTGGAATTCCTTCTCTTGCGTGGTATCCAGCGCCGCGCCGATGTTCACTTCCTTGCCGATCAGTGTGATGTCGCCTTGCCGCGCGATGACGTTGCTGCCAATGATGTTCAGGGCATTGCCGGCGTTGATCAGGACATCGCCTTCCACGCTGCCAACGGTGCTGGCGTTGTGAAAGACCTTCTTGCCTTCCAGGGAGTCGGTCTGTTGGCTGGTGCCGTAGCTGAAGCCCCCCATCGCGCCAAAGCCCGACTTCTTGACCATCTTGTAGTCATAGCCGTCTTCGGCGTTCTGACCCGGCAGGATATTGACGTCGCGCTCGGCAGACAGCACCAGATCACGCTGGGCGCCGATATTGGAGCCGGCCGCGGTCAGGTCGCGTCCCGCCATCAGCACCGCGGTGTCGCCAGTGAAGGTGGTCGCCAACGATTGTTCCCAATCGCGGGAAGTGATCGTGTGCGTCGTCTTCGACGAGAGGAAGCCGCTGGTCTTGTAGCGCATCTCGTCGTAGGTCGAGCCAGTCTCTACACCGGCGATCAGGTTGATGTCCCGGCCGGCGCCCACGGCCAGCTGCTTGCCTGCAGTGACGTCGGCGGCGCGGGCGTTGACGTCCCGGCCAGCGATCAGGGTAAGGTTCCCCCCTGCGGCAATCTCTGCGCCGGTCTCCGTGCTGGTGCTGAGGTCGTGGCGGTTTTTCTTGTTCAGGACAAGGGATTCGCCATGGCTTTCGGTAAGCGTGCCCAATGTGATATCGCGGCCCGCCTGCAGGCGCGCGTCGTCCTTCACGGCGACTTGCGCCGCCGTCAACGTCAGGTCGCGTCCGGCCTGCATGCTGAGGCTGTCGGCATCCACACGGGATACGCCAGAAACATACGAGCCCCAGGTGCTTCCGTTGTTCTCTTGCGCGCCAGTCGAGGTCAAGGCGATGTCGCGTCCTGCCGACAGGGCGACATCGCCGCCCTTGATCAGGGACACCAGATTCGTCAGGTCTTCACGCGCGGCAAGGTCGACGATGGCGCCCTGGATCAGGCCGCCCGCCTGGTTGACGATGTTGCCCGCCGTCATGACGGTCGCGTCGCGCGAGCCGATGGTGCCGCTGTTGACGATGTCGCCAGCGGCGGCCAGCTTGACGTCGCGGCCGGCCATGAGCGTGCCGTCGCCCTTCAGGTCGCCCTCGCGTACCAGCAGATACACCTGGGGCACCAGTACGGTCTCGGTGCTGCCGTCGGGCAGCGTGACGGTCTGCTCGACCAGCCAGACCAGGTCGGTGGTCAGCTGACGTTGCTGCGCTTCGGTCAACGCAACACCGAGCTTGATGCCGTTGTCCACTGCGAATTGCGCGCCGTTGGCGAGCAGGGCCTTGTACTGGCTGTCGTTGTCGCCGAAGCTATCCAGGAAGCGTTGGCCCGTGGTGGCCAGGATCTGGTCTGACACCAGCTTCTGTTCGAAGAAGCCGTCGCCCAGGCGTCTGGGCTGCCCGGATGGCGTCAGGAACCTTGCGCCGGCGGGAATCAGAGCGTTCAAGCCGCCCGGGCTGTTGCCAAGGCCGGCGTTGATGGCGCCCGTGGCGCCGGCATTGCCGACCGGTGCGCCCGGCTGGCGCAATAGATCGAACAGGTAGTCGCTGGACACGGTCGGACGCTGGCCGATGAAGCGCGGGTCCGTGGCCACGATGTAGGGCGCGTCCGGCCTGCCGTTGACCGCGAAGAGCTGGCTATCAGGGATGGTGGCCGGGTTGGATACGCTGCGCACGACCGTGCCGCCGGGAAGGCCGACGCTGGCGATCTGGACCGGTCCGGGCGCGTTGCTGCCGCTGGTGCCGGGCGCGCTGCCGCTGAGCGAGACCGAGGCGTTGCCGCCGGCGGTGCCGACCGGCAGTTCGATCGGCACCGCCGCCAAGGTGCGGCTGTACGCTTCGGAGTATTCCTTGCGGTCGCTGTCGCGCGCCTGGGTGACCGTAACCGTACCCACGCGCGTGACGGTGCGCACGCCGCCCGCGCCGATATTGTTGATTGCGGGGCCGCTTACCGACAGCGCACCGCCCGCGGCGATCTGGCTCTTGTCGTTGGTGACCGTGCCGGTCAGCGTCATCGAGCCGCCCGACAGGATCTTGCCGGGGTCGGACGAGACTGTACGGGTTTCCGTGACAGTTTCTTCGACCTGGTAATAGGTGAAAGTGCCTACCAGGCGGTTGTCGAAATCGGCATTGAATTCCCGGATTCGCCGATCCAGCTCGATATGCGGCGTTCTGTACGCCGCGTAGGCATCTTCAAACGCCTTGAGGCGAGCCGCTTCGGCGGCGCATTCCGACTGGCTGTAGCACGGCCGCTCTAGCGGCACCCAGACGGGCATCGCCCCCGACGGCGGCGTAACGCCGAAGACGGACCAGATCAAGGCGTCGGCCTTGTAGACGAACGACTCCGGGATGTTCCAGCAGTCTCCGCCATTGTCACCACCCGAGCAGGCGACGTTTTCAGGTACGTACGCGACAGGAAGCGGCGCGGTCTCGCCTGCCCTGCCCTTGGTACTCGGCACGTAATCAAACGGCGGCCCGTATCGCGATGCCGGATATTTGTCGGACGGCAACAGGAAGCGGCGTTCGGGATCATCGTCCAGCCAGGCAGCCGCCTTGCTGCACATGGGAGTCACCTGGTCGCAGAACCAGTTGGTCTCCATGTCGTAGGTGTCCGTGGTGCCCGATGGCGTCACGTACAGCTTGGGCACGGTCAACACAGGCACCGTCTGGCTGACGTAGTTGGTGTTGATATTCTGCAGCGACGCCGCCGCGATGGCGGCATTGCCCGCCGCCTCGATCGTTGCCGAGGCGTTCAGCAGCGACACCGCCTGGCCGATGGCTTTGCGGTTGGCGTCCAGCGCGCCGCCGATGCGCAGGTCCGCGCCTGCGTAGATGAGGGCATGGTCGCGGTTCACCAACGATGCCACACCCAGGTCCAGGTTGCCGCGCGACGCAATGACGGCGCCGCCGCCGGCGCCCGCGCCGTTGACCAGATCCCGGGTGCGGATCGAAATGGCGTCGCCGTAGATGCGGCCGAAGTTATCGACACGCCCCGCTGAGATGTTGGTCGACCCACCGTCGATCAGGCCTGAGTTGGTCAGCCCATTGGTCACGTTGATCGTGTTGTTGCGCCCGGCCAGAAGCTCGCCGGTGGCCTGGTTGTTCAGCGTCGCGGCCGTGACGGTCAGGTCCCGCCCGGCGCTGACGGTGGCGCTGTTGTCCATGGCCCCCCCCACCGACAGGGTCAGGTCGCGGCCGGCGGCGATGTCGCCGTTCTGGTTGAGCGAGCCCGTGTAGGTGAAGGACAGGTCCTGGGCGGATTGCAGCGTGCCCAGGCCTTGCAGCGCCTGGATGGTCACGGCCAGTCGTTCGCCCGCCAGCAACTTGCCCTGGTTGTTCTTCAGGGTCGTGGCCTGCACCGTCGCGTAGCGTTGGGCCGCGACTTCGCCGCCCGCATTGTCCAATTCGCCTGCGGTGAGCGTCAGGTCCTGGCCTGCGCTGATCGATCCGCCTTGGTTGTTCACCTTACCGGACACGATTTCCACCACCTTGCCCAGCACGCCCTTGGCGGGCGCGCCCAGCGTGGCGCGGTTGTCCAGGCTGGCGGCATTCAGGGTCAAGGCATCGTCGGCCTGGATCAGGCCGCCGCGGTTATCGACGGCGCCCACGGAGGCAAGGGTCAGGTTGCCGCCCGCCAGCGTGCCCCCTTGATTACCGATCTGCTCAGCCTCGATCAGCACGTTGCCTGCGGCGGCGACCAGACCTGCCGTGTTGTCGAGTTCGCCGCCCAGTTTCAGCACGGCGCCGCCAGCCGAGGTCAGCTTACCGCCCTGATTACGCAGGTTCGCGGCAGTGATGTCCAGGCTGCCGCCGTGGACAATGGCGTTGCCCGCACCGATGTCGCCGGATGAAGCCATCGCCAGTTTGCCGAGGGCAGAAAGATTGCCGCCGGCAAGCTCCATGCCGCCTGCCGCAAGTGTCATGTCCTTGCCGGCAGCGCTGATTCCAGGGTGCGTGATGAAGGCCGCCGTCAGTTGCAGGCTGCCCGGCAGGCTAAGCGTGCCGTCTTCGCCCACGCCTGCGATAAAGCGGCCGGCGTTGCCAAGCCCGCCGATCGCCGTCGCGGTTACGTCACCGCCCGCCAGCACCGAGCCCGTGTTGTCCAGCGTGGTTCCCGCCAGCAGGCTGGCCGCGCCCGTGGCGGAGAGTACGCCCGCGTTGCGCAGCGCGCCGCCGGCCTGGAAGTCCAGCCCGTCGGCGGATTGAATGCGGCTGTCCGCCGCCGTCGTCAGATTGCCGACGGCCTTGACGGTCAGACCGCCCGCCTGCGTTGCCGCTACGCCGCCCAGCGTGGCGTCCGTGCCCGCGGCCAGCGTCATGCCTTGCCCGGCAGCCGCAGAGCCCAATGCCTGCAGTGCACCGCCCGCCGTGGCCACCAGGGCCCCGCCCGCCTGCTGGGTCGATGCGGCGCCCAGGATCAAATCGCCGCGTGCCGTGCTCATCGTCAGGCCGCCTTGCAACGCCGCGACCGTGCCGTCCACCCTCATGCCGTCTTCGGCGTTGATCGTTTGCGATACGCCCGCGAGCATGCGGCCCTCGGCAAGCAGCGTGCCTCGCGCCGTTGCCGTGAGCGTATCGGCGGCTTGCGCAAGACCTGCCGCCCCCACCGTCACGTTGCGTCCCGTCAGCGTCAGCCGCGCGTCGCTGGCCGCCGTGCCGTCCACACGCGCGTCGCGCGCCGCGGCCAGCACCATGTCTTGTACCGACGCCAATGCGCCGCCAGCGTTCAGGTCGCGCAGAGCCTGTGCCGTCAGCGTCCCGGCGGCTTGCACCTGCCCGTTCTGCTTGACGATCACGTCGCGCCCGCCGGACACGCGCAGATTGCCGGCCGATGCGTCGCCGAGCGCGGCGGCCGTGCCGCCCAGACGCGCATCACCCGATGCCGCGAGCGTCAGCCCGCCGCCCGCGACGATGATGCCGTCGGAGTCCAGATCGGCGCCCGCCTGCGCGGACAAGTCCTGCGCGGCCTGCATGCGGCCCCCGGCGCCGACGCGCAACTGGCCCCCGGCATTCGCCGTCAGGCCGCCCGCCAACGCGGCCACCATGCCATCGATGTTCAGGTTGCCTATTACGGCCAGGCTGGCCGGCGAACTGGCCGTCACGATGCCGGTCACGGTCAGGTCCCGGCCCGCCTGCGCCTGCAGGACTCCGCCCGTCGCCTGCGCGGTACTGGCGGTGCCCGCCGTGCCGGCGATGCGCAGGTCTTGCCCTGCGTTCAAGAGCAGCTTGCCGCTGCCCTGTGCCAGGCCCGCCTGGCCGATGCTCAGGTCGGCGCCTGTTTCGGCGCGCAGGTAGCCGTCGGCGACCGTCTTGCCGTTCAATTCAGCGTTCGCCCCCGCGGACAGGAAGATGTCTTTTTCGCCCGTGATGATGCCGTCGGCCAGGAGTTTGCCGCCCGCCTGCGCATCAAGTTGCTGGCCCGCCTGCAGCACGCTTGCGCTACCTAACGTCATGTCGCCGTTGCTGATTGCCTTAAGCGTGCCAGCGTCGGCCAGCAAGGTTCCGTCCACGCGCAGGTCGCCCCGCGTGCGGACTTGCGCGGATTGGCCGGCAATCACCCGGCCGGCCAGCGATGCCGTGGCCGCATCGGCCGCGACCGATCCATCCGCCTGCACGCGCGAAGCCGCCGACGCCGTCAGGGCCTCGCCCGCCAGAAGCCGAATGTCGCCGGTGGCAAGCGTCTGGCCCTCCAACGTCAGGTTGCGCGCGGCCTGCAACGACAAGTCCTTCAGCGATGTGATCTTGCCCAAGCTCTGTAATCCGCCGCCGGCCTTCAGGCCGACACGGTCCGCCGCAGCCAGTTGCGCCTGCGAACCGACCGAGATGTCGCCGCTGGCGACGCCGTCCAGACTGCCCGAGGCGACCGCAAGGGCACCATCGACAGAAAGCTTGCCGCCCGCAGAAAGGGCCGTGTCGCCATTGGCGCGCAGCGTGCCCGCCAGCGCCATGTCGCCGCCTGCCTTCGCGCCTGCACCGCCTTCGGCCTGCCATTGGGCAGGCGCCTCCAGCCGCAGGTCGCGCCCGGCCTCCATGGCGATGCGGCCGCTGGCCGCGCCTGCGCCCGACATCCGGGCGTCGCGCCCCGCCGTCAACAAGACATCGCCGCGCGCGGCGACCAGGCCGCCCAAGCCAAGGTCTGCGCCGGCACGTATCGTCGACGCCCCGCCGGACTGCAATTGGGCGCCCGCGCCGGCAATCAGATCCTCGCCGGCTTGCGCATGCAGCGCGCCAGCGGCGGTAACCTGCCCGGGCAGCACCATGTCGCGCCCCGCCTGCAACGCGACTGCGCCCCGTGCCGTGACCCGGCCCATTGACTCGGAACCTGCAGGCGCCGCGACGGCGGCGGCGTTCGACGCCGCGCCGCTCCCGGCCGTTCCGCCGGCGCTTGCCGCGGGCCCCGTGCCCGACTCGCCGGCCGCCGGCGGAGTCACCCCAGGCGCCGGCGTTGTCCCGCCTATCCGAACGTTGCGGCCGGACTCGGCACGCACGTCCTGCCCGCCCATCAGCAAGGAACCGCCCAGTGACAAGTCCTGCCCAGCCGCGATGCGCAACGCGCCCTGAGTCTGCAACGCGCCTTGCGCGGCGACGGTGACGTTGCCCGCGGCATCCACTTCCACGGGGCCTCCTGCGCCCACCGCCCCCCTGATTTCCGCATTGCCGCCCGCGCCAAGCGCGACGGCGCCCGCAGCTTGCGCAACCCCGTCCACGGCCAGGTTTCGCCCGGCCGCCACCCGCATATCGCGCGCCGCCTGCAGGGTCGCGCTAGGCGCGATGCGCACATCGCCTGCGGCGCTGACCTGCAAGTCCCCCGTCAGTGCGACCAGGTTCCCGCCGACATTCACGCCCACGCCGGCCTCGGTGCCGATCAGGCGGATGCTATTGGCGTACATGCCGCCCAAGGCCGCGGTATCCAACGCCAGGGCAGGCGCCGCCCCCTCGCCGCCTTGCGCCGATACGGCGCCCGTCGAATAGTCGACGCGCGACGCGCCGGCCGTCACATTGAGCCGGTCCGCCCACACGCCCGCGTTGATCTCCAAGCTTCGGGCAATCAGGTCGACCTGGCTGACATTCGCCCCGTACAGGCCCTCGCCCTCCACGCGGATCTTGCCCGCGGCCACGTCCAGCGCAATGCTCCCGTCAGGGCCGACTTTTGGCCGCCCCGTTGTCAGGGTGGCACGGTCCGCATTCAAGAAGCCGCAACCATTGCAGGTGATGCCCGCCGGGTTGGCGACGATGATATTGGCCCGGTTGCCCGCGACCTCCAGCGTGCCCAGCAGCTGCGACGGATTTGGCGCCGTGACCTGGTTCAGAATCGTCGTCGCACGCTGGTTGCCCAACATGACGTTGCCGGCGACTTGCCCGGCCAGTTGGGATTGGCTGGCCCCGCCGCTGTTGTTCAGCACCACGCCCGACGGGCCCACGTTGAACTGGGTATAGCGGTTGTTGGAAACCCCGCCCGCCGATGGCGGCGCGATGTTGACGACGGGCACGCCGTTGGTGATGCCAACCGACGGCTTCGCTCCGGACACGCTCTTGTCCACCGAGATCGGCAAGGTTTGGGCCAACAACGGGGTCCACACCTGCGTGAACACGACGGACCAGACAATCAGCGAACGAAGCTTGGACATGAGGCGTACCTGAGAATGCAACTCGGGAATTGAACGGGTCATCACCGCAAGGCGAGGGCGCGGGCGATCAGAACTCGACCATCACGACCATCGAAAACACGGTGGTCGACGTCTGCAGGGACTCGGGTTTTTTCAACGGCCAGCCGGCAGACAGGTCGTAGCTGGCATTGACGTAAGGCACGGCAAACCGGCCGCGCAGCCCGGCAACCGCGCCGACCAGCGTGCGGCCGGACAGGAATGCGGCGGACGGGCCACCGACACGGCCGACATCGACACCGGTATAGAGCTGCTGCCCCGGCAAGCCTGTCAGGCGTTCCAGATTCAATGAAAGATCATTGCGCAGCGACCAGCCATCTTCGGCGGCCAAGGTCATCTGGCCATCAAAGCCGCGCACCGCGTAACGGTTGCCGATGGTGAAATAGTCTGCCGGCACGACGGCGGTCTTGGCGTGCTGGATCTGCCAGTTGCCTTGGTACGCGAAGGGCTGGTCCGCAATCTTGAAGGGCACGTACAGACCGATGTTTCCGGCATAGATGGTGCTGCGCCCATTCCAATCGGGGTCGCCGTAGACATAACCCGGCTGATCGGAATAATGCGGCAAGGTACCGCGCACCCCGCCCCCCACGTCCAGCACCGATTGCCCCAGATACTGACGATGCGCGTAGCTGAATTCGTAGCCGGTAACGTCACGACGTTGCACATCGATGGGCACATCGTTCAGCGTGCTGTCCGTGCGCTTGCGCAACAAGGTGAACGACGCATTCCCTTTGTAGGCCGTGCCGCGATAGGGCACGACCGAAACGCCTGCCTGCACCTGTTTGGTGGTGCCGCCATAAATGATGGGGTCTTCGAACCCCGCCACCGTCTGCCGGTACGTGGATTTGCTGGCACCGGCAAAGAACATCCAGTAGCCGAACGGAACGCTGTAGTTGATGGACGCCGCACGCGAGTTTGAATTTGAATCCCGCCAGCGCGCGTTGCTGTTCCAGGACACCGACAATTGGTCATACAGAAACAACGGTGAGTCCAGCGTCAGCCCGGCATTGACCTGATATTTGCCGATGGTGTCCATGCCGCCGTTGTCGCCGCCGACATAGCCGTGCCAGCGCTTGCCGGAGCCCGGACGGATGACGATGTCCGAATCTCCCAGCTCGGGGCCGGGCGCGACATCGATCGTCGCGTCCGCCTGACCGGCCAGCCGGCGAATATTCTCCAACGCCTGATCCAGATCGCGCTGGTTCAACTCGCCGCCCGCGCCCGTCGGCACGGCAGTGCGCCACCAGCCGACGGTGTCTTCGCCTTTGACGCCGGATATGCGTCCCGGCACATAGCGCAGCGTCAGTTTGCCCGCCGCCAATGATTGTTCGGGTACCAGCACGCGAGCGGTCACCCTGCCGCTGTCGATCAATTCACCGGTCAGGTATTCCTGCAATGCGCGCAAGCCTTGCGCGCCCACGCATTGATCAACCACCGCGCGGCTGGCTTCCGACACGAATGCGGGCGGCTGCGCGCTGTCCCACACCACCTGGTTGATGGCGAAGCACGGGGTTTCGGCCGGAAACTGCAGGGCTTGGGCGGCACGCTTGACGTCGGGAGTCAGGACGTCGGGGCGTTCCGCGGCCCGCTGGCGCTGCACATCGATTTCAAGTTCCTGCCGGCGCTGGATCTCGGCGGCGCGCCCGCCATCAGGCACCGGCTGGCCAAAAGCGGCGACCGAAGCACCGATCATGGCGACTGCGGCCAGCGCTTTCCCGCCTCTGCACAAAGCAACTTCCATACATATGTCTCGCTGCAAAACTGCCGTTTTTTGTCTACTTTAGATATTTATAGTTACCAATTTTGCCATGGAAAACCCGAATGTAATATTTTTTTATTTTCTATATTGAAACCACGACCGTGGAAGTTAGATGATCTTGCAAGAACAAGACATAAGATTGTTCTGAATTTCAGTCTTTTATCGTGCAGCACCACATCGGCGATGCAAACATTGCGACCCCACAAGTAACAGAGGTATTTGCTTATTTCCCCGGGTTATCCCGAATGCCTCCATGTCAACAAATCGTCAATAATTCGCCAACATTTTGTCATCGATCCGTCCCTTATCCGCCTTATCCATGTCCGTATCCGTCCGGGACGTCATTGTTTCCTCCGCCCATCTCGCCTCGTCCGCCCCGGAGCTTTCCGAGGTGGAATTCGGGCTGATCATCGCGTCCCATGCCTTCAACCGCTGGATGGTGCGATGCATGGCCTGCGCGGGCTTGCCCGAACTGACCTCGCTGGACATCCTGGTGCTTAACCATGTGTTCCACCGCGGCCGCGGCAAGAAGCTGGCGGACATCTGCTTCACGCTGAATGTCGAAGACACCCACCTGGTGAACTACTCGCTGAAGAAGCTGGAGCGGTTGGGCGTGGTGCAAAGCGCCAAGACGGGCAAGGAAGTGATCTACACGACCACCGAAGCCGGCGCCGCCGCCATTCAGCGCTACGCCGAAGTGCGCGAGCAATGCCTCGTCAAATCGTTCATCGACTCGCCTGCCGCGGACGACGCCAACCACCAGTTGGCCAACACCCTGCGCACCCTGTCGGGCCTGTACGACCAGGCGGCCCGCGCCGCCACCTCGCTGTGAGAATCCACGTTGTCTAGCACCCCTGCCTCTTCGTCCGCCCCGTTGCTGTCCGTACGCGGCGTATCGGTCGATTTCAATACCGAGAACGGCGTGTTCCGCGCCGTCGACGGCCTGGACTTCGACGTCCGGCCCGGCAGGACGCTGGCGATCGTCGGCGAATCCGGCTCGGGCAAGTCGGTCACGTCCATGGCGATCATGCGCCTGACCGACTACACCAGCGGCCGCATCGCCACGGGCCAGATCCTGTTCCGCGACAACGACGGCCGCGAGACCGACCTGACGACGGCCACCGACGAGCAGATGCGCGCGATCCGCGGCAACGACATCGCGATGATCTTCCAGGAGCCGATGACGTCGCTGAACCCGGTGTTCACGATCGGCGACCAGATCGTCGAGGCCATCATGCTGCATCAGCAGCTGTCCCGCGCAGCGGCACGCCAATCGGCGCGCAAGCTGCTTGAGAAAGTGCGCCTGCCGGACGCCGAGCAACTGCTGGACCGTTATCCGCACCAATTGTCGGGCGGCATGCGCCAGCGGGTGATGATCGCCATGGCGCTGTCGTGCCAGCCGCGCCTGCTGATCGCCGACGAGCCGACCACCGCGCTGGACGTGACCATCCAGGCGCAGATCCTGAACACCATCCGCGAATTGCAGCGCGACCTGGGCACGGCCGTCATCTTCATCACGCACGATATGGGCGTGGTGGCCGAGATGGCCGACGATGTGGTCGTGATGCTGCGCGGCAAGAAGGTCGAGCAAGGTACCGTCGACGAGATCTTCAACGCGCCCAAGCATCCCTATACCCGCGCGCTGCTGGCCGCCGTGCCGAGGCTGGGCAGCCTGACCGGCAGCGACCTGCCGCTGCGCACGCCGCAGACCGTGCTGGAGGGCGACACCCTGCGCGAAGTGGGCGAAACGCGCGAACAGGACACGGCGCGCTACGACGAACCGGTGCTGCGCGTTGAAAAGCTGACCACCCGCTTCGACGTGGGCCACAACCTGTTCGGCCGCGTCACGCACCGCGTGCACGCCGTCGAAGAGGTGAGCTTCGACGTCTACCCGGGCGAAACGCTGGCGCTGGTGGGCGAATCGGGTAGCGGCAAGTCCACCATCGGCAAGACCTTGCAGCAACTGGTGGCACCGACTTCGGGCGCGGTGCGCTACAACGGCCAGGACATCTTTTCGATGGACGCCGCCGGACGCCAGCGCCTGCGCCAGGAAATCCAGTACATCTTCCAGGACCCGTACGCGTCGCTGGACCCGCGCAAGACGGTGGAATTCAGCATCGCCGAACCCATCCGCACGCATGGCCTCTTGAACGGCGACACGGCGATTGCCCGCCGCGTGGGCGAACTGCTTGAGCAGGTGGGCCTGAAGCCGGAACACGCCAAACGCTACCCGCACGAATTCTCGGGCGGCCAGCGCCAGCGCGTGTGCATCGCGCGTGCGCTAGCCAGCAATCCCAAGCTGATCATCGCCGACGAATCCGTGTCGGCGCTGGACGTGTCTATTCAGGCGCAGATCCTGAACCTGCTGATGGACCTGCAGAAAGACCGCGGCCTGTCCTACCTGTTCATCACGCACGACATGGCCGTAGTGGAGAAAGTCAGCCACCGCGTGGCCGTGCTGTATCTGGGCCAGATCGTGGAACTGGGCACGCGCCGGCAGATCTTCGAATCGCCGCAGCATGCCTATACCCGCAAGCTGCTGGCCGCCGTGCCGGTGGCCGAACCTGGCCGCCACATCGACACCTCGCTGATCGAAGGCGAAATCCCCAGCCCGGTCCGCCGCGTGGGCGACGAGCCGGCCATCATCCCCCTGATCGAATTCGCGCCCGGCCACCAGGTGGCCCGGGCCGCCTGAAGCCCCCCTTTTTCCCTCGGCCCGATCCGACTTCCCGTCCCTGGAGCGACCATGCAATCCCTACGCACCACCTTCACCGCCGCCGCCCTGACCCTGGCGCTGGGCGGCGCGATGCCCGCCGTCTTCTCGACCGCGCATGCCGCGGGCACGCTCAGCGTGGCCATCAACCAGGACCCGGGAAGCTGGGATCCGATCGACACCTTCGTGACCTTCTGGGGTTCGGTCGGCGGCAACTTGTACGACGGCCTGACGATGCGCGGCGCCGACCTGAAGCTGCAACCGGGCCTGGCCACCAGCTGGGAATACCTGGACGACAACAAGCGCCTGCGCTTCAAGCTGCGCGAAGGCGTCAAGTTCCACAATGGCGAACCCTTCAACGCCGAAGCGGTGAAGTTCACCTTCGAACGCCTGCTTGGCGCCGAAGGGGCCAAGGGCCCGCAGAAATCCAACTACGACTCGATCGGCGAGATCAAGGTCGTGGACGAATACACCGTCGACTTCATCCTGAAGCAGCCGGATCCGGTGCTGCTGACCAAGCTGGCCGGCTACGGCGCCATGATCGTGCCGCCGAAGTACATCAAGGAAAAGGGCGAAGACTTCTTCAACACGAACCCGGTCGGCACCGGCCCGTTCAAGTTCGAAAGCTACCAGCCCAAGGTCAACGTGACGCTTGCGCGCAATGACGAGTACTGGGGCGGCAAACCCAAGCTGGACAAAGTCGTGTACCGCTTCATCAGCGAACCCGGCACCCAGGTTGCCGAGCTGCAGGCCGGCCGCATCGACATCGCCACCCTGATCCCGCTGGGCCTGATCGAAACCGTGAAGAAGGCCGGCAACGCCGACGTCATCTCGACGGGCGGCCCCGTGGCTTTCGCGCTGCGCTACAACACCAAGGGCGGCATCACCCAGAACCGCGACGTGCGCCGCGCGCTGATCATGGCCGTCGACCGCGAAGCCATCGTCAAGCAGCTGCTGCTGGGCCAGGCCAAGGTCATCGCCAGCTTCCAGGGCCCGCAGTCCTTCGGCTACAACCCCGAACAGAAGCCCCTGCCCTTCAACCCCGCCGAAGCCAAGAAGCTGTTGGCCGCGGCCGGCGTGAAGCCGGGCGCCACCGTGCAGATCGACGTGCGCGGCAGCGATTCGAACTTCCGCGAAGTGGCGCAGGCCGTGTCGGGCTACATGCAGGCCGTGGGCGTGCGCGCGACCATCAAGCCGTATGAAACCGGCGTGCTGCTCAACGACATCATCCCGGGCGGCAAGACGGGCGAAATGTGGCAGAACCAATGGGGCGGCTGGACGTACGACTACGACAACACCGCCTACCTGATGTATCACACGGGCCAGAAGTGGAACCCGTACGACAACGACGCCAAGCTCAACGGCATGCTGGAAGCGCAACGCACCGTCTATGACGTGAAGAAGCGCGAAGCCATGCTGCAGGAGATCGCCGGCTATGTCGCCGACCAGGCGCTGGAGCTGCCGCTGTACAGCCTGAACACCATCGTGGGCGTGAACAAGCGCGTGAAGAACCTGGAAGTCCCGGGCGACATCCGTTTCCGTTTCCTTGAAGTTAGCGTCGATTAAGCATTAACCCAACGATCCGCCCCGGTGTGAAGCCGGGGCGGCGCCTCATGACCGGATTTCTCATCAAACGCGTGTTGCAGGCCGTCTTCGTGATCGTGGCCGTGACACTGCTTGTCTCTTATGCCGTGCGCCTGACCGGCGACCCCGCGCTGATGCTCAGCCAGGGTTCGGGCAGCGTCACCGAACAAGACCTGGCGAACATCCGCCAGGCGCTGGGCCTGAACCGGCCCTTCCACGAGCAATACCTGTCTTACATGCAGGGCCTGCTGCACGGCGATTTCGGCCGCAGCTTCATGGGCGGCACGTCCGTCGCCAAGCTGATCGGCGACGCGCTGCCCGCTACCCTGATGCTGGCCTTCACGTCGCTGATCTTTTCGATCCTGATTTCGCTGCCGCTGGGCATCCAGGCGGCCATCAAGCGCGGCAAGGCGACCGACCAGGCCATCCGCATCCTGTCGCTGGTGGGGTTGTCGTTCCCCAACTTCTGGCTGGCGCTGATGCTGGTCCTGCTGCTGTCGATCACGTTCCCGCTGCTGCCGCCTTCGGGCTGGAGCGGCCCCGCCAGCCTGATCCTGCCGTCCCTGACGATGGCCATCATCCTCAGCGCCACCAATATCCGCCTGGTGCGAACCACGATGCTGGAAACGCTGTCGGCGCAGTACATCATGGTGGCGCGCAGCAAGGGCCTGAAGGAACGCGTGGTGCTGTACAAGCATGCGCTGCGCAACTGCGCGATTCCGCTGATCACCTATCTGGGCCTGCAGTTCGGCGGCCTGATCGGTGGCATCGTCGTCATCGAGATGGTGTTCAACTGGCCGGGCCTGGGCACGCTGGCGTTCGACGCCATTTCCGGCCGCGACTACCCGGTGCTGCAGGGCACGGTCACCGTGCTGGCCTCCGTCATCGTCCTGGTCAACCTGATCGTCGACATCGCCTACGGCATCGTCGATCCCCGTATCCGCACGCGGTAAGCCTTATGCAGACAACCACCCCCACCGCCGCCGCCCCCAAGCCTTTCAAGCCGCGCAGCCGCTACCGTTCCCTGGAATTCGTGCTGGGCACCCTGCTCACCGGCGTCATGGTCCTGCTGGTGCTGACGTCCGGCTGGCTGTTCCCCGACGGCGGCGAATCCATGGACCTGGCGGCCCGCCTGATGGCGCCGTTCACGTCCGCCGCGCATCCGTTTGGCACCGATCCACTGGGCCGCGACGTGCTGGCCCGCGTGATCGTCGGCGGCAAGATTTCGCTGATGGTGGGCTTCGCGTCCGTCATCGGCGGCGCGCTGCTGGGCATCGTCATGGGCCTGATCGCCGGCTACTACCGCGGCTTCTGGGACATGATCGTCATGCGCTTCGCCGACGTGCAGCTGGCGCTGCCCTTCATCCTGGTGGCCATCACGTTCATCGCCATCCTGGGCGGCGGGCTGTACAACGTGATCTTCTTCATGATCGTGTCGCAATGGGTGCAATATGCGCGCCTGGTCCGGGCGCAGGTGCTGGCGCTGCGTGAACGCGAGTTCGTGCTGGCCGCGCGCGCTTTCGGCGTACGCGACCTGGCCATGATCCGCCACCACATCGTGCCCAACCTGCTGGGCCCGCTGGTGATCCTGATGACGCTCAACGTGGCCAACAACATCCTGCTGGAAAGCAGCCTGACCTTCCTGGGCCTGGGCGTGGATCCCATGATCCCCAGCTGGGGCGGTATGCTTGCCGATGGGCGCACCTACATGCAGACCGCATGGTGGGTCAGCGTCTTCCCGGGCCTGGCGATCATGCTGACCGTGCTGGGCCTGAATCTGCTTGGCGACTGGTTGCGGGACCGCCTGGACCCCACCGGAAAGGTGTAAGGCAAATGCCCCGCAAGGGGCATTTTTCCCTTTCCCGGATGCCGAAAGAACACCGAAGGAACCGAAAGCATGTCTTTGCTGGAAAAAACATTCGACCGCACGCTGGACGCCTGGACCCATGCCTACATGGCCCCCGCCTGGCGCGGCGCGGTCGTGGAAGGCTGGCTGTTTGAAGGCGTGGATGCCCGCCGCGCGGCCGAAGCCCGGCTGGCCCAGGCCGGCGTCACGGCGCGCTTTCGCAGCGCCTACAAGCCGCTGGTGCACTTCTTCCTGGAAGAGGCCGACCGCGAAGGCCTGGTATCCGCCCTGGTGCGCTACCCGCTGCACGAGCATGCCCAGGCCAAGCGCTTCACGCTGGAGGCCTACCCGCTGGTCGACCTGATGGCGGGCGTGCGCGTGGTCATGCAACCCGGCGCCTCGGACCTGCATTACGACGTCACCCTGACCTACGCGGACGGACGCAAGCTGGACGCGCGGGTCTTCGCCCCCAACCAGCTGGGCCAAGCCCAGGACGGCAAGCCCGAACTGTCGCCGACCGGCTGGCTGCGGGTACACGACGCCGAAGGCCAGGTCCAGATCGATGCCGCGCACGCCACCGAATACCAGCAAGTGTTCCGCAGCATCGTCGACACCGTGCGCAGCCATCCATGGGGCGCGCACGAGCCGTACTTTGACCGTCTGGAAATTCGCGTCGACCTGCCGGGCATGGACTTCGCCCTGCCCGTGGACGAAGAAATCGTCAGCACCTTCGAAGCGCTGCACGAGGACGTGTACTTTGCATTGCTGGAGCACTTTCAGCATCACTCCGGCCGCCCCTCGGGCGATCGCGGCCTGCAGCCCGGCCAGATCATCCCCGACATCCGGCGCCATGATGGCGCGGCGCGCGTGCAGATTTCCGTGGAGCCGTTCGAGGCGCCGGCCCCTGTCTTGGCCGCGCCGCTTGACGCCCCGCTGGCCCAGCGCCGCGAACCCTTGACTGCCGGCCAGATCGCCGGCTGCATGGCGGCGTTCGGTGGCGACGCGTTCCAGGCGGTGTCGCGCCAGGGCCGCCCGGTACTGGGCACCTATGTGCGCGGCCCCGGCCCGGCCGTCTTCATTTCAGGCGCGCAGCATGCCAACGAGACGTCTGGCGTCGTAGGCGCCCTGCGCGCGGCGCAAACGCTGGCCGCCCGCGGCAATGCGCACTTCGCGCTGATCGCCGCCGAGAATCCCGACGGCTATGCGCTGTTCAACCGGCTGCGCGAGCATCACCCGCGCCATATGCTGCACGCGTCGCGCTACAGCGCCCTGGGCGACGATATCGCCTACCGCGAACACGCGCCGTTCTTCGAACGCGATGGCCGCCACCAGGCGCACGCGATCAGCGGCGCGCAGCTGCACATCAATCTGCACGGCTATCCCGCGCATGAATGGACGCGTCCGCTGTCGGGCTACCTGCCCCGCAATTTCGAACTGTGGACCATCCCCAAGGGCTTCTTCCTGGTGCTGCGCCACCATCCGGGCTGGAGCGAACGTGCACGCCGCCTGATCGAAGGCGTGACGGCCCGGCTGGCCCGCAACGTGCCGGGCCTGGTGGAGTTCAATGCGCGCCAACTGGAACGCTTTCATGCGCACGCGCTGGAATCGGGTTTCGACGTGCTGAACGGCATTCCGGTGCAGATCACGGAAACCGACCGCGAAGAACTGCCGATGGCGCTGATTTCGGAGTTTCCGGATGAAACCGTCTACGGCGACCGCTTTGTTTTCGCGCATACTGTGCAAATGGAAACCGTCCTGGCGGCGACCGAGCTGTATCGTTCAGGGCAGTAGACAGGATGAAGGCGCGGCGACCAAGGACCGCGGCGCCTTTTGACAAACAGAATCAATAAGAAAATGAATATCCGAGAACGCAATCACGGCGACGATCTGGTCCTGGCGGACATCTGGCTCCGTTCAGTGCGCGCCACGCATTCCTTCCTGACCGAAAAAGAAATCCAGGCCATGTACCCGCAGGTGCTCAACACCTACCTGCCGTCCGTGCGCGTGTGGGTCTGTGAGGACGATGCCGGCGAACTCGCCGGCTTCATGGGCTTGTCCGGCAACAAGGTGGAAATGCTGTTCGTGGACGCCAACAAGCGCGGCAAAGGCGCCGGCCGCCGGCTGCTGAACTTCGCGCGATCGCTGCACGGCACCCTGCTGGTCGACGTGAACGAGCAGAACCCGCAGGCGCACGGCTTCTACAAGCACTACGGGTTCGAAGACGTGGGCAGGTCGGCCCAAGACGACGCGGGCCGCCCGTTCCCGATCATCCACATGAAGCTGGCAGGGTGACGCGACAGGTCTACGGATTCTGTCGTTCGTGGCGCGCGCGCCAGGCTTTCAGCGCCTCGCGGTAGGCCTCCATGGCCTCGTCGTAGCGATCATAGACGCAGGGGATGCAACCGCTGTTGCAGCATTCCTCGGGCGCGGGGCGCTCCGGGGGAACGGGCTGCGGATCATTGTCTTCGGGGAGGGTCGTCGTGCTCATGACGCAATGTTAGCGCCGATGCGCCCGCCGTCAGGCACTGGCTGGCGCGTGGGCGGCCCGCCATTCCCTGCGGCGGATTTCGTAGCGGACTTTGGCGCTGGCGTCGTCGCCCGCCGTTTCACCCACATACCGCAAGCCGGTCTTTTCCATGACGCGGCGAGACGCCGCGTTGGAGCGCAACGCCACCGCTGACAACACGTCCACCGGCAACAACTCGAACCCCATTTCGATCAGCGAGGCGGCGATCTCGCCCGCGTAGCCCTGCCCCCAGCAGTGGGGCTGGAAGGCATAGGCAAGCTCGATGGCGCCGTGGTCGCCCGACACCGTGTACTTCAGGCCGGCGCGGCCCGCCATCGCGCCCGTGTGCCCGTCTTCGAGCACATACATCCCGTACCCGTACTCGACCCAATGCGAGACGTTCTGCGCCACGTAGAGCCGGCTGGCGGCGGCGTCGCGCGTGCCGCCCATCGTCTCCATCAGATCGGCGTTGGCGTGCATGTCGATGATGAACGGCAGATGCCCCTGCCGCATGCGCTGCGCACGCAGCCGGAGAGTCAGGAAAACGTCAGGAAACACGGATTGCGGCATGACAAGCGGCCAATGACGGGACGGCTCCATCATAGCGTCGCCGGGCCGCGCCGGGCATCAGCCTCGCACCAATCCCACGAAGCTCCAATGCACGTCGCCGCGGTCCAGCATGTCTTCGCGCGTGCTCAGGTGCAGGCGCGACAGCCCATGCCCGGCCGCCAGGGCGAAGGTCTCGTCGGCGGACACCTCGAACATGCGCCTGCCCGGCGGAACCGGCCCGTGGCGAAGCGACATCAGGATGCGGCCTTGCGGGGCCAGCAGCGCGGCCAGGCTGGCCATGCCCGACGCACGCTCGGCCGCGTCCAGATGCATCCAAACGGCCGTCAGCATGATCACGTCGAATGCGCGTCCCCGGGCACGCAGGCCCGCCAGGTCCGGCAAGGCATCGTCCACCCATTCCAGGTCGAGCGCCGCGTGGCGGCGTTGCCCCTCCAGACGCAACTCGGGGGTAGGCTCGGCTGCCACGACCGCATGCCCCATGCGCGCCAGCGCCGCGGCGTCGCGCCCGGAGCCCGCTCCAATGTCCGCGATGCGTGCGGGCGCGTCCGGGATCAGGTGGAGCACATCGCGATGCACGTCGGCAAACGCGATGCTCTCGTACTGGTCGGCCAGCGCGGCCGCGCGCTCGCCGTACCCTTCGGTGCCGCCTATGCGTGGCCGGCTCATTTGGGAGGAAGCGCGCGCGCCGCCAACGGCGGATCGGCCTTCAGGACATCCAGAATGCGTTTGCCCACGCGGCCGTCCTGCGGCAGGTTGCGGCGCTCTTGCTCGGCGCGCACCGCGTCGCGGGTCTTGGCGCCCGGAATGCCGTCGGCCACGCCGATGTCGTAGCCGCGGCCGTAGAGGTCTTCCTGCAGTTGCTTGATCTCGGCGCGCGACAGGCCGGGGTCGTCCGTGGGCCACGCGGCGACGATGCCGGGGCCGCCCTGCAGGCGGTTCAGCAGCAGCGACACGGCCAGGCCGTAGCGGCGCGACTGGTTGTAATGCAGGATGGCGTCGAAATTCACGGTGGCCAGGAAGACCGGGCCCTTGGCGCCGGTGGGCGCGAACAGATAGGCCTGTTCGTCGTTGCCGGACGGCAGCTTCAGCACCGAGCCGTCGCCTTGCTTCAGGCCGGCCTGCGCCCATTGCGCGATGGTGCGGCGGTCTTGCGAACCCACGTACTCCGCGTCGGGTTCAGGCGGGATCGCGGCGGCCAATTCGGCGGGCACGCGCACTTCCACGACGGCAGGCAGCCCGTGCGTCCATTTGGCGCGGCGCTTGCGCAAGTGGTTGGCGGTAGAGGCCAGCGCGTCAGGCAGCGAGTTGTAGAGGTCGATGCGCCCATCACCGTCGCCATCCGCGGCCAATTCGTAGAACGAGGTCGGGATGAACTGCGTCATGCCGAACGCGCCGCTCCAGGACCCCACGAAACTGTCCGCGGGGACCGTGCCGTCGCGCAGCAGGCGCACGGAGGCGTAGGCATTCTTTTCCCACAGCGTCTTGTTCTCGGTGCAGGCGCGCGTCAGCCATGCGTTGAGCACGTCGGTCTTGCCGATCTGGCGGCCGTAGTTCGTTTCGATACCGAAGATGGCGACGAGCGTGGCCGGATCCACCTGGTACTGCTGGCCGATCGCGGCCAGTTGCGGCCCGACCTTCTTCATCACGGCGCGGCCGTCGTTGACGCGCTCGTCGTCGACGGTCTTGGCGATGTAGTCCCACCAGCTTTCGCGCCCTTCCGGCTGCCCCTTGGCGGAGGCCACGGTCGTGGGCAGCAGTTTGGCGTTGGCGGTGTACTTGTCCCAGTCGGCCACCGTCAGGCCGTTGGCGGTGGCGCCCTTGCGCAGCTTCGCGATGCAGGCCTTGGTGTCCAGCTCGGTCGGGACGATGACGGTCGGCGCGGCGGCAGGGACCACGGCTGCGGCCGGGCTCGCCGTCGCGGCGGGAACCTCGGACGGGGCCGGGGCGGCCGGTGCCGGGGTGGCGGCGGGTTCCTTTGCCGCGTCTTGAGCCGCCGTCACATCATCGAAGCTGCGTTTCGGGGTCAAGGCCGGCTGCACCGGCGCCGGTGCGGGCGACGGGGTACGCGACCCGGTCGCCGATTCGGGCGATTGCGCATGCGCGGCGCCGGCGGCGGCCGCCATCACGGCGGCGGCCAGCAAGGCGCGGGAAAGGGTATCGATTCGAGGGCCTGAGGAACGCGGACGCATGGTAATCCTGAAAAATCGAAGTCAGCCGGAATCGTACCGCGACCAGCCGCCGAAATCGAACCGCAAGCGGGTGTCCCGGGCCTGTCAGGCGGCCGGTCTGCCCTTCAGCGCGGCCGGCGGTTCGCGCAGCACGCGCAGGCAGACCACCATGGCGATCACGCTGAACAAGGCGAAGCCCAGGGTCTGCCCCAGCATCACGCCCTCGGGGCCGCCGTAGTGCGCGCCCAGCCACACGAACGGCAAGGTGCCCAGCGTAGCGCGCAACCAGCCGATGACCGTGGAATAGGCCGCGTAGCCCAGGTTATTGAACACGGCGATCGACACGAAGAAAAGGCTGTTCACCGCCCAGGCGAAGCTGCCGTAGCGGCAGAAGAAGATGATCAGGTCGCGCCCCGGGCCGGTGACCTGGAACACGTCGGGCACCCAGGGCGCCAGCACCGCCAGTACCGTGGCAGCGGCAAAGCCGTAGAACAAGGCCCACCGCGATGTCAGCCTTACGGTCTGTTTCACGCGGTCCCATTGCCCCGAGCCCAGGTTCTGGCCAAGAATGGGGCCAATGGCGCCCGGCAGCACGAAGAACAGCGAATAGGCCAGTTGCAGCACGCGGTCGACCACCGTGGCGCCCGCGATCACGCTGGGGCCGAAGCTGGCATAGGTCGAGACGGTGAAGATCACCGCCGCCGGCGTCGCCAGCGTGGTCAGCGCGGCGGGCAACGCGATCTTGCCGATTGCCGCCAGGTCTGCTCGCAAGGCGCGCAAGGCCGGCCACGCCACCAGGCGATGCGTGCGGAACACCAGCCAGGCGCCCAGCGCCACCGTGGCCAGGCGGCCCACGCCGCCCGCCCAGGCAATGCCCGCCATGCCGCCGTCCAGCACGAAGATGACGATGGGGTCCAGCACGGCCACCGTGGCAGTGCCCGCCAGCAGCACCCACATGGACTGGCGGCCGCGGCCGGCCGCGCGCAGCAGGTTGGACAGCATCATGCCGATGCCCATCACCACCGCGAAGGGCGTGGTAATCAATACGTACGACAGCAAGTGCCCGCGCACGTCTTGCGCCAGCCCGATGGCCGCGGTGAATGGCCCGATCGCCGCCAGGAAGACCGCCCCGGCCGCCACCGCCGATCCCGCCATCAGGATCAGCGACGCCCCGGCCAGCGTCCGCGCGCGCCGCGCGTCGCCGGACCCAAGCGCCCGCGACACCAGCGCCGCGCCGCCCACGGTGACGCCGATGCACACCGACGTGATCGTGAACTGCGTCATCGAACCGAATCCGACCGCGCCCAGCACCGCCTCGTCCTTCAACGTGCCCAGGTAAAACAGCGACAGGAATTCCACCGCGAAGACGGCCAGCATGCTTGCCCAGCCCGTGAGGATCATCTCCAGGACATGCGGGCCCAGGGGCCCGGACACGAAGCGGGCGCGCGGATCGGCAGTGGCGGCGGCAGAGGTGGCGAGAGAGGCCAAGGTCCGGCCTACCGCGCCGCGGGCTGCTCGCGCAGCTGCCGCAACCGATCGATGGCGGCCTCGTAGCCCTGCGCCGCTGCCGCCTCGTACCAGCCCAGCGCCGCCTTCATGTCCACCGGTTCAAGGATCATGGCCTGCATGAACTGGGCGCCGGGGTTGCCGCGCTGCGCGTCGGCCAGCAAGGCGCGCTGCGCCAGGGCGTCCTGGCGCGGCGACTCGCCGTAGATATGCGTGTCGCCGCTCAGTTCACCGCCTACCTGGTCGCGCAGCGAAGGCGGCGTGTTCGCGAACTGGTGCCGCCAGAACAGCGCGGTCAGCGCCACGAACAACAGCAGGAGAACGATCGAGACGGACAAGCTTTTACGGGTCATTGCGCATTCAGGTCGATCGCGGCCTTGGCCGCTTGGGAATGAAGGAAAGCCGGAAACCGCGCTTATGGCGCGACCGGCGCGAACCAGTACTGGAACACGCTGCTTTCGTTGGAATACCAGGGCAGCAGGCCGATGGAATCGGACTCGCGCCGCACGGTGACCAGCAGGCCGCCGGCCTCGGGGCGAAACAGCGCCACATGCCGCCGCACTCCCATGGATTCGTACTGGCGCCAGTCGTGCCGCACGCTGACCCACAGCCGGCCCTGTGCGCAACCGGTGTGGCGGCGGATGCCGTCCGGGACGCCCGGCCTGGCGTCCCGGGCCAAGGCGCCCGGATCCTGCGCGCCGTTCAGCAAGGGCAAATACGCAGCCGACCGCGCCCCGCGCCCGTCCAGGGCCAGGACGTCCCATCCACCGGCGGCGGGCGTAAAGGCCACTGTGGCGTCGGGCGTCGACTGCCATTCGGGCAGCACATTGTCGCGCATGCCCTGAAGGTCCAGCGGGTAGCTCAAGAAAGTGCGCAGGTCGTTCAACGACTTGGTGTCGCGGTCGCCCGAGCGGTACTCGCCCTGCGTCCGGTACGTGCCCGCCAGGTCCGGGCATTGCGCCGGGTCCGAGGGCAACACCACGGGCGTGCCGTCACGAAAGGGCGGCCACTTGACCGAGACCTCGTCTACCTTGGCCACGCCGCAAGCGCTCAAGGCCAGCGCCATCAGCCCCGCTGCGGCAAGCGGAATCGTCCGCCGCGCGCCACGCACTGCTGCATTCATGGCTGTCTCCTTCTAGCCGGCTTCGCGCGACGCCCGCTGCGTGCGCCCCGTATCCGGTGTTCTACCTGGCGACGAACTATATCCGAATCCCGCGCGGCCGTTGCCAAGCGCCCGGCGCGGGAGAATAATCGGCTCATCGCCCCCGACCCCGCGCCATGACACCCTTCCGAGGCAAACTCCGCATCCGGCACCTGGAAATCGTGCTGACCGTCTCTGAATTGGGCAATTTGTCCAAGGCGGCGGCGCAGTTGCACAGCACGCAATCCGGCCTGTCGCGCGCCATCGCCGAAATCGAAGAACTGGTTGGAGCACGCCTGTTCGAGCGCACGGCCAAAGGCACCACCTGCACGCCGCTGGGCGATGCCATGTGCCGCCATGCCCGCCTGCTGCTGACCGACTTCCGCAAAGCCGAGATCGACCTGGCCGCCATGTCGCGCGGCGACGAAGGCAGCCTGACCGTGGGGTGCTTTTCGATGTTCGCGGGCTGGCCGGTGGCGCAGGCGGCGCGCGACTTCCGGCAAGCCTATCCCCGCATTACATTGACCATCGAGATCGGCACGCACGAACGCCTGATCGAAGACCTGGACGCCGGCGCGCTGGACGTGCTGATCAGCCGTTTTTCATCCACCGTCAACCCGCAGATCTACCGGTCGACCACCTTGCTGGAAGATCCCGTGGTGCTAGCCTGTGCCACCGACCATCCGTTGGCCGGGCGGGCGGACGCCACGCTGGCGGACTACGTGGCCTATCCGTGGATCACCGCGTTGCCGGGCAGCCGCATACGGGGCGAACTGGAAGTCTCGCTGCGCAACGCCGGTCTGGCGATTCCGGATATGATCGGCGCCCTGTCCATGGAGTTCGGCCGCGAAATGCTGCTGGACGGGCATTATCTGTGGATGCTGCCAGGCAGCGTGGCGGCCGTCCGCCAGGCCCGCGGCGAACTCGTCGTGCTGCCCGCGCGCCCCGCCATCGGAAAATCGCCCTTGGCCGCCATCTGGCGCCGCGACCGCCCCAGCACGCAACAGGCCCGCGCTTTCGCCGAACAGGTCCGGCAGGCCATCCAGGCGGACAACATCGCGCTGGCCGCGTAGGCGCCGCCCCCTGAATTCGCATCACCCATTTTTATCGGAGCATCCATGTACGACTGGCTCAACGCATTGCCCAAGGCGGAACTGCACCTGCACCTGGAAGGCTCGCTGGAACCCGAGCTGCTGTTCCGGCTGGCGCAACGCAACGGCGTGGCGCTGCCCTGGCCCGACATCGACGCCCTGCGCGGCGCCTACAACTACGGCAACCTTCAGGAATTCCTGAACCTGTACTACCTGGGCGCCGACGTGCTGCGCACCGAACAGGATTTCTACGACCTGACCTGGGCCTATCTGCTGAAGTGCCGCGAGCAGAACGTGGTGCATACCGAGCCCTTCTTCGACCCGCAGACCCACACCGACCGCGGCGTGCCGTTCGCCGTCGTGCTCAACGGCATCCGCCAGGCGCTGGAAGACGGCCGCAAGCAGCTGGGCGTGACCAGCGGCCTGATCCTGAGCTTCCTGCGCCACCTGCCCGAAGCGCAGGCCATGCGCACGCTGGACGAAGCATTGCCCTTTCGCGATGCCTTCATCGCCGTTGGCCTGGACAGCAGCGAACAGGGCTTCCCGCCGCGCCTGTTCCAACGCGTCTTCGACCGCGCCCGCGCCGAGGGCCTGCCCGCCGTGGCCCACGCGGGCGAGGAAGGCCCGCCCGAATACATCTGGGAAGCGCTGGACCTGTTGAAGGTGCTGCGCATCGACCATGGCGTGCGCGCCGCCGAAGACCCGAACCTGATCGCCCGCCTGATCGACGAGCAGATCCCGCTGACCGTCTGTCCCTTGTCGAACACGCGGTTGCGCGTGTTTGAACACATGCGCGACCACAACATCCTGTCGCTGCTGGACGCGGGCGTGAAGGTCACGGTCAACTCCGACGACCCGGCCTACTTCGGCGGCTACGTCAACGAGAACTTCCATGCGCTGTACGAGCATCTGGGCATGACCCAGGCACAGGCGCAGGCCCTGGCCGACAACAGCCTGGACGCGCGCATCGCCAAATAGGCCACGCCGGAAGCCATGCGGGTTCCGCATGGCAATGTTCAAAACCGGCATGGCTGCCCTGCCCCGATCCTCCCTACCATAGCCCCACGGCCGCGGCGCCTTCCGGCGCCGGCCGCATAACAACGAGGCAAGGGGCAGGATATGAATCAGACCGTCCAGGCGGTGCTGCAGGCCGGCACGCTGACTGGCGTGCGCGATGCGGGCGGCATTTGCCGTTATCACGCTATTCCCTATGCGCAAGCCCCCGTGGGCGAGCTGCGCTTTTCGCCGCCGCAACCCGCGGCATGGCGCGGCCCGCTCGACGCCACGCGGCCCGGGCCCGTGGCGCCGCAACTGCCGTCGCGGCTGCGCGGCGCGATGGGCGATTTCGACGCGCCGCAATCCGAAGACTGCCTGCACCTGACCGTGTGGACGCCCGGCGCGGACGCCGCGCGGCGGCCCGTGGTGGTGTGGCTACACGGCGGCGCCTGGCAAAGCGGCGGCGGCGCGCTGGACTGGTACGACGGTTCTCATCTTGCGGCCCGCGGCGACCTGGTGGTCGTGGGCGTCAACTACCGGCTGGCCGCACTGGGCTGGCTATACGTGCCCGGGCAAACCGCCAACGTCGGCCTGCTGGACCAGGAAGCAGCCATCGACTGGGTGCTGGACAACATCCAGGACCTGGGCGGCGACCCCGAACGAATCACGGTCATGGGCCAATCGGCAGGCGCGTCTTCGATCTGCGCAATGCTGGCGCGGCGGCCCCGCTTCTCGCGGGCCATCCTGCAAAGCGCGGCGTTGGGCCGGGGCTTTCGCAGCGCCGCGCAAGCCGACGCGCTGGGGCAGGCGTTCCTGCAAGCCGCCGGCGCCGGATCATTGGACGCGGCGCGCAGCTTGCCCGTAGCCGCGCTGTTGGCCGCGCAGCAAGCCCCGGACGTTCAGGACGTGCTGCGCGCCGAGGGCAGCAGCCGCAGTCAGTTCTGCCCCGTGCTGGACGGCCAAGTGCTGCCGCAAGACATCGCGCCCGCGCTGCAACGGGCCGCTTCCCGCGCGGATGTGCTGGTGGCCTATACCCGCGACGAAATGGCGGCCTTTCCTGGCCACGCGGCCGATGCGGAAGGCCGGCAAGCCGGCGAGCAGGTCTTCGGCGCGCCTGCCCGCCAATGGGCCGCGGACGCCGTGGCGAGCGGCCGGCAAGCCTGGCTGGCGCGCTTCGACGTCGCGCCGACGACGCGCTTTGGCGCCTGCCACTGCATCGAGCTGCCATTCGTCTTCGACACCGTCGACGCCTACGCCGCCCCCATGCTGGCCGGATTGCCCGAGACCGAGGCCGTCCAACTGACGCGGGACACTCAGGCAGCGTGGATCGCGTTCATCCGCGGCGACGCGCCCGGCTGGCCGATGGCGCCGCACCTGCAAGTCCTGGCCTGAGTCCGCGGCCACCGCACACATCCACAATACAAGGGGAATTCCATGTTCAAGCAAACCGCGCTGGCGCTTGCGCTGCTGGCGCCATTGGCCGCTTCGGCCGCCTATCCCGACAAGCCCGTGAAGATCATCGTGTCCAACCCGCCGGGCGGACCGGTGGACGTGATGCTGCGCGTGCTGGCCAGCAAGCTGGGCGCCGCCTGGGGGCAGCCCGTGGTGGTGGAGAACCGGCCGGGCGCCTCTGGCATCATCAGCACCAGCGCGCTCGTCAAGTCCGCGCCCGACGGCTACACGCTGGGCATGGTGGTCGCGTCCACCGTCACCATCGTGCCGTTCGCGGTCGACGCCCTGCCCTTCGACACGCAGAAAGACCTGCAGCCGATCTCGCTGGTGGCCCGCACGCCGTTCATCTTCATCGTGGCCAAGGACAGCCCGATCAAGACCTGGGAAGACTTCGTGCGCGAAAGCCGCGCGCGCAGTCTGAGCGTGGGTTCGTTCTCGATCGGCACGGCGTTTCATCTGGTGTGGGAACAGACGGCCCGGCGTGCCGGCGTCAAGGCGCTGTACGTGCCGTCGTCCTCGTCCGGCAAGACGCAGAACGACTTGATCGGCGGCCAGCTGGATGTGGGCCTGGATGCGCCGTCCAGCGCCAAAGGCCTGATCGACAGCGGCCGTCTGCGCGCCATCGCCATCACCAGCCCCGAACGCTTCGGCGGCCTGCCTGGCACGCCGACGCTGAAGGAATCTGGGCTGGACTATGCGCCGCAGCCGTGGATCGGTTTGATGGCGCCTGCCGGCGTGCCGAAGGAACGCGTGGCGCTGATCCAGAAGTCGGTGTCCGACATCTTGAAAGACCCCGCGATGCGAACGCAGATGGAAACGCTGGGCATGATCCCGATCGGCAGTTCGCCGGAAGAACTGGGCGCGACGATCGAAGCGGACCGCGCCGAGATGGCGCCGTTGATCAAGGAACTGGGCATCAAGCTGCAGTAGGCCTCCCTAGGCCGGGGCGGCCCATGCCGGGGCGGCCCATGCCGGGGCGGCCCATGCCGGGGCGGCCCATGCCGGCCATGATGCGGTTCGAGGCGCATACGCCCTGGCTGGTGTCCGGGTCGTTGATGATGATGCTGGGCCTGGGCATGGGGCTCGCGGCGGTGCCGTTGGGCATCGTCGCGCACGGAATTCCACCTTCCGGAATCAAACCGCGGTGATTTTAAGCATCCGTAACAAAGCTGCCGGCCGCGCGACGCTTGGGTAAGATCCTCACCCAATAACAGGTTAACAACCACGAGGAGAAGACCATGCAGTCCCGCAAGACGTTGTTCCGGCTGGCCCCCCTGGCGCTGGCCGCCCACCTGCTGATGGCCGGCCCCGCCGCCGCGCAAAGCGCGCCCGGCACGCAAGGCCCCCTGGCCCCCGCGCCCGACGCCGCCCTGTCCGCACAGATCGACCAGCGCGCCAAAGCGATCGAAGACAAGCTTATCGCCTGGCGCCGCGACATCCATCAGCACCCCGAACTGGGCAACCAGGAATCGCGCACGGCCAAACTCGTAGCGGATCATCTGCGCGCGCTGGGCATGGACGTGAAGACCGGCGTGGCGGGCACGGGCGTCGTCGCCGTGCTCAAGGGCGGCAAGCCTGGCCCGGTCGTGGCGCTGCGCGCCGACATGGACGCGCTGCCCGTCAAAGAGCAAGTGGACGTGCCCTTCGCGTCGAAGGCCAAAGGCACCTATCTGGGCAAGGAAGTGGACGTGATGCACGCCTGCGGCCACGACACCCACACCGCCATCCTGATGGCCACGGCTGAAGTCCTGGCGGGCATGAAAGACCAGCTGCCCGGCAGCGTGAAATTCATTTTCCAGCCCGCCGAGGAAAGCCCGGCCGACTTCGAGCCCGACGGCAAGAAGATCTGGGGCGCCAAGATGATGGTGCAGGAAGGCGTGCTGGAGAATCCCAAAGTGGACGCCATCTTCGGCCTGCACGTGTCCAGCGCCTACCCGGCCGGCTGGCTGTCGTGGCGCAGCGGCCCGGCCATGGCCGCCGCCGACCAGTTCTGGATCGACGTCACCGGCAAGCAGACGCACGGCGCGCGCCCGTGGTCCGGCATCGACCCCATCGTCGTCAGCTCGCAGATCATCCTGGGCTTGCAGACCATCCCCAGCCGCCAGATCAACAGCATGCTGGAGCCGGCCGTCATCACCGTGGGCGCGATCCACGGCGGCAACCGCATGAACATCGTGCCGGACAACGTCGCCATGACGGGCACCATCCGCACGTATGACGAAGGCATGAAGAAGGACATCCACCAGCGCATCACGCGCACCGCCGAAATGATCGCGCAAAGCGCCGGCGCAAAGGCCGACGTGCGCGTGGTCGAACTCTACAACGCCACCGTCAACAACCCGGCGTTGACCGAAAAAATGGGGTCCACCTTGCGCCGCGTGGCCGGTGAAGGCAACTACGGCCTGCAGCCGAAGTCCACCGCGTCGGAAGACTTTTCCTTCTACCAGGAGAAGGTGCCCGGCATGTTCTTCTACCTGGGCGTAACGCCCAAAGGCACCGACGTGGAGAAGGCCGCCCCCAACCACTCGCCGCGCTTCTACGTGGATGAATCGGGCCTGATCAACGGCGTGCGCGCCTTGTCGAACCTGACCATCGACTACATGGCCCGCGCGCAGAAGGGAAGCTGAAGCACACCGTTGAAGCACGCCCGCCGCGCCCTGCGGCCATTCCGCATTGACGCCTGCCGGCACCGTCGCTACAGTGGCCGGCAGCCCTGCGCCGTCATCGGCGCGCATTCGCCTTGAATCGTCCGCGGCCCGCCGCGCCCTTTTCCCAGCTTCCTCTGGACCCTTATGAACAGCTACCGCGTCGGCATCGCCGGCTTCGGCGCCATCGGCCAAGCCGTGGCGCAATCCCTGGATGCCGGCCTGCCCGGCCTGACCCTGGCCGCTGTCGCCGTGCGCGACCCCAAGGCCCCGCCCGCCTTCGCGTGGACGCAAGCGGCCCCGGCCTTCACCACCCTCGACGCCTTGCATGAACATTGCGACGTGGTGGTGGAATGCGCGCCCGCCGCGGTGTTCCGCGACATCGCCGAACCCGTGTTGCGCAACGGCAAGAAGATGGTGGTGCTGAGTTCCGGCGCCCTGCTGCGCCACGACGACCTGATCGAGCTGGCGCGCCAGCATCATGGCCAGATCATCGTGCCGTCGGGCGCCATTCTGGGCCTGGACGCCATCACGGCCGCCGCCGAAGGCGTCATCCACTCCGTCACGATGATCACCCGCAAGCCCGTGCGCGGTTTGCTGGGCGCGCCCTACCTGACCGACAACAACATCGACATCGCGAACATCACCGAACCGCGCCTGATCTTCCGCGGTTCGCCGCGCGAGGCCGCGGTGGGCTTTCCGGCCAACCTGAACGTGGCGGTCAGCGTGTCGCTGGCGGGCATCGGGCCCGACCGCACCACGTTGGAAATCTGGGCCGACCCGTCGCTGGAACGCAATATCCATCGCGTGGAAGTGGTGTCCGATTCGGCATCGTTCTCGATGGAGATCCAGAACATTCCGTCGGCCAACCCCAAGACGGGCCGCATCACGGCGCAAAGCGTCGTCGCCGCGCTGCGCAAGCTGACCGGCCCGTTGCGCATGGGTACCTGAACCGCTCCCCTCAGGCCGCGGCGCGCAATGCCGTGCCGGCGGCCGGCGGCGCCATCGGCCCCGCCGTCCAGTTGCCCGCGCCGTCCAGCACCAGCCGATGCGTGTGGAACGGGTCCAGCGTGCTGCGATGGCCCACGCTGACCAGCATGCAATCGGGCAATGCGCTGCGCAGCAGGCTGTACAGCATGTGTTCCAGGCCTTCATCGGTTGCCGAGGTCGCCTCGTCCAGGAACACGATGGCCGGCCGATTGAACAGCACGCGCGCAAACGCCACGCGCTGCTGCTCGCCCAAGGACAGGATGCGGGACCAGTCCGCGACCTCGTCCAACCGATTCGCCAGATGCCCCAGATTGACTTGCCGCAACGCGTCGGCCAGACGCGCGTCGTCTTGCGGCTGCGCCTGCCCCGGATAGGCGACCGCCCCGCGCAGATCGCCCAGCGGCAGATAGGGCCGCTGCGACAGGAACAGCGCCGATGCGCCCTGCGGCCGCCGCACCTGGCCTTGCGCATAAGGCCACAACCCGGCCAACGCACGCAGCAAGGTCGTCTTGCCGCTGCCCGACGGCCCCTTGATCAACAAGGCCTGCCCCGGGCGCATCCGCAGATGCAATTCGCGCAGCAGCATGCTGCCGTCGGGCCGCGTCACCGTGACCCCGTCGATGTCCATCCCATCCGGCAACGTCTCGGTCCGCACGGACGGCAGGTCACGCGCCGCCTCGTTGGCATCCAGGAACCCGTTCAGCCGGTCCAGCGTGGCACGGTATTGCGCGAAGGTGTCGTAGGACGTCCGAAAGAACGACAGCGAATCCTGCACCTGGCCGAACGCCTGCGACGTCTGCATCACGTCGCCCAGCTTGATCGCACCGCTGAAAAAGCGCGGCGCCTGCAGGATGAAGGGAAACACCACCGCGACCTGGCTGACCGACAGGTTGAAGCCGTCGAACTTCAGGCCCCGGTAGACCCGTGCCCACAAGTTCGCGATGTAGGCCGTGAAACGCGTCCACAACGTCGCCCGCTCCGCCGCTTCGCCCTGATAGAACGCCACGTTCTCGGCGTTCTCGCGCAGGCGGACCAGGGCATAGCGGAAGTTGGCGGTCAGCCGTTCGGACAGGAAGCTCAGTTGGATCAGCGGCCGGCCGATCTTGAAGGCGAACCACGTCGCGACGATCACATACAGGAAGACCACGAACACCATGGCGCGGGGAATGTCGATGCCGCCGACCGACAAGGGGCCGGACAAGCCCCACAGGATGCCGGTGAACGCCACCAGCGACACCACCGCGCTGAGCGCGCCGATGGCCAGCGTGCGCGATCCGGTGACGAACATCGCGATGTCCTGCTCGATGCGTTGATCGGGGTTGTCGACGGGCGCGTCGACGAAGTGGCCGCGGTAGTACGCGCCCGCGCCCAGCCAATCGCGCGTCAGGCGGTCGTTCAGCCACACGCGCCAATGGATATCGAACGACTGGCCGGCATAGCTGTCGGCAAGCGAGCGCACGACGTGCACACAGGCCAGTATCGAGAAGATGCCCAGGAAACGCCAGAAGGCGGACGGGTCCAGCGCTTGCAGCGCGCTGTAGAAGCCGTTGTACCAAAACGAGAACAGCACGGTCATGCGCACCGCGGCCATCGCCAGGAACAGCAGCAGCGCCAGCATCAGCAAGGGCCGCCAACTACGCCGCGGCGTCAGGTAGGGCCACGCCAGGCGCCAGAACTTGCGGCCCCAATCGGTGGTGCGTGCGAAGACCACCGCCATCACGGCCGTCGCGACGGCCGTGATGGCGAACGCGCGCACCAGCCACAGCGCGCTTTCCGCCAATTGTTGCTGCCAGTTCAGATCCATGGGCAAGCTCCCCGAAAAACCGTTTCTGGTTAGACGGGGCGGATGGCCCGGGTTCCAAAGAAAATGCCGTTTTAAGCCAGGCTTAAGCGTTCTGAAAGGGACGCTGAATGCGCAATGAAAGGCAAGACAAATTCAGCGCGAACCGAGGTCCAGATTGGCGAACAGGTCGGCCAGCGTCGGCACTGAACGCGCCGGCCAGATAGCGCTCAGGTCGAAACTGGGCAGGCCCTGGCCATCGCGCACTTCGCAGAACCGCACGCCGCCGAAATTCATCGTCCGGATCCAGCTGGGCAAGAGCGCCACGCCGCACCCGCCCGCCACGCACGACAGGACGGTGAGCGTCCGGTTGGCTTCCTGCGCCACCTGGGCGTCGTGCCCGCCCTTGCGCATCGCGTCCAGGATGCCCGCGTAGAACGCCGGCAGCTGCGCCTGCGGATACATCACCAGCCCCGCTTGCGCGATCTGCGCCATCGTCACCTGCCCGTCCTCGGCCACGACGAACTCGTCCGGCACCGCGGCCACCAGGCGGTCACGCAGCAGCTGCCGTTCACGCATGCGCCCGCCCACGGCGACGGGGGTGTGCATCAGCCCGATGTCGATCTCGCCCGTCTGCAGGGCTTCAGCCTGCTCGGCGTTGCTCATCTCGCGCAGGATCACGCGCACGCCCGGCGCCTGGCGCCGCATCTCGCGCAGCGCGCGCGGCAAGGTGTCGAACAGGGCCGATGACACCAGGCCCACCGTCAACTGCCCCGCGCTGCCCCGGCCGATCTCGCGTGCCCGCTGCGCCGCCGCGTCGATCCGCGCCACGCTGGTGCGCACGTCTTCCAGAATCGCCAGGGCGGCGGGCGTGGGCGCGGCACCCTGACGCGATCGCTCGAACAGGCGCACGCCCAAGTCCTTCTCCATGCGGCCCAGCGTCTGGCTCAACGCGGGTTGCGCAATCCCCAGCCATTCCGACGCGCGGCTGACGCTGCCGTGGTCCACGACCGCCAGGAAGTAACGCAGGTGCCGGGTTTCCATATCATTCCGATATATATAAATCGATTTTCTACAATAGAAAACTATACATCGACTTCTTAGAATCCCGCCTTATAGAACAGCGCGGGCCGTGTCCGCGTACAGAACAGGAGACTGCATTGCCCCCGCTCGCGACCGGCGCCGCCGTCGACACCCACGCACACGTGTTCCAGCAAGGCCTGGCGCTTGCCGACACGCGCCGCCACACCCCTGACTACGACGCCACGCCGGCGGACTACCTGGCGCTGCTGGACGCGCACGGATTCAGCCATGGCGTGCTGGTGCAGCCCAGCTTCCTGGGCACCGACAACCGCTACCTGCTTGACGCCCTGCGCGCCGCGCCTGGCCGCCTGCGCGGCGTGGCGGTGATCGCCCCGGGCATCGCGGACGCCGAATTGCAAGCCCTGGCCGACGCCGGCGTGGCCGGCATCCGGCTAAACCTGATCGGCCTGGACTTGCCCGAGCTGGCCGCGCCCGGCTGGCAGGCGCTGCTTGCCCGCGTGAATGCGCTGGGCTGGCACGTGGAAGTCCACCTGCAGGCGGCACGCCTGCCGGACATCGTGCCTGCCCTGCTGGCGGCCGGGTGCCGCCTGGTCGTCGACCACTTCGGTCGCCCCGACCCGGCGCTGGGCGTGTCTGACCCCGGCTTCCGGTACCTGCTGCAACAGGCGGATAGCGGCCGCGTGTGGGTCAAGCTGTCCGCGCCCTACCGCAACTGGCAGGCGGCGGACTGCGCCGCGTCCGGCCGGCAGGCCACGCAGCTGCTGCTAACCGCCTATTCCGCCGACCGCCTGATGTGGGGCAGCGACTGGCCCCATACCGAACATCGCCACCTGGCGTCCTACCCTGCCGCAACGCAATGGCTGGACGCCTGGATCGACGACCCCACGCAACGGCGTGCCGTGCTTGCCGGCACCCCGTTGCAGCTGTTCCAATTCCAAGGAGACAACCCATGACCCCCATGATCCAACGCCTGGCGCGCCGCAGCGGCCTGCTGATGGCCGCCGGCCTGTTGGCCGGCGCCGCTGGCGCCGCATCCGCCGCCTACCCCGAACGCGCCGTCACGCTGGTCGTGACCTATCCGCCGGGCGGCACCGTGGACGTGGTGGCCCGCCTGATCGGCCCCAAACTGGCGGCCGAACTGGGCCAGCCCGTGGTCATTGAAAACCGTGGCGGCGCCGGCGGCATGATCGGCGGCGCGGTCGTGGCCAAGGCGCAGCCCGACGGCTACACCTTGATGCTGGACGCCTCCAACCACGCGCAGAATCCCGCGCTGCATCCGAAGATGCAGTTCGACACGCTGACCGCGTTCGCGCCCGTCTCGCTGCTGCTGCGCGTGCCGAACGTGCTGGTCGTCACGCCGTCCTACGAGGTCAAGACGGTTGCCGACCTGATCAGGCTGGGCCAACCCGGCGCCAAGGACCACGTGTACTTCGCGTCGGCCGGCCCCGGCTCGGCGCAGCACCTGGCCGGCGAACTGTTCAATCTGCTGGCCAAGACGCAGTTGCAGCACGTCGCCTACAAGGGCGGCGGCCCCGCCATGATCGACGTCATGTCCGGCCAGGTGCCCGTGATGTTCGCCAGCATGGGCTCGGCGTGGCAGCACGTGAAGAACGGCAAGCTGCGGGCCGTGGCCGTCGGGGGTTCGGAACGTTCCAAGACCGCCCCCGACCTGCCGACCATCGCCGAATCGGGCGTGCCGGGCTACGAGACATATGAATGGAACGCCGTGTTCGCGCCCGCCGGCACGCCCCCCGCGATCGTCGACCAGGTATCGCAGGCGCTGGCCAAGGTGCTGAAGGATCCCGCCATCGCCGAGCAATTGGCCGGCATCGGCGCGGAGCCCATCGGCTCGACGCCCGCCGAACTGGACACGTTCCGCCGCGCCGAAATCGCCAAGTGGCAGCGCGTGGTGAAGGAAGCGGGCCTGAAGCTGGATTGAGACCTGCCGGGCCGCCCGGCCCGGTCGCCGGATAGCCGGTTTTGCGGCGCTCGAAAGGGCGCCGCTTTTTTTTCGCCCGGCGCCGCCCGTCCGGCGCGGCTGGCGCGGCTATCATCATGGCTTGAAGCAGATTTCCGCACGGACAGGCAAGATGGACAAGATTCGACTCGACAAGTGGCTTTGGGCCGCCCGCTTCTACAAGACGCGCAGCTTGGCGGTGCAGGAAATCGGCAAAGGCCGGGTATCCGTGAACGACCAGCCCGCCAAACCGTCGCGCGAAGTCGCCCCCGGCGATCTGATCACCATCCGCAAAGAAGATCCGGCGCTGCACGTGCGCGTGGTAGCGGTGAGCGGCGTGCGCGGCCCGGCGCCGGCCGCGCGCCTGTTGTACGACGAAACACCCGAGAGCATCGCGGCCCGCACGCGCGCGGCCGAAATGCGGCGCCTGGCGCCGGAACCCGCACTGGGGATCGAGACCGGCCGTCCGACCAAGCGCGACCGACGGCTGATCGACCAGATGCGAGGAAAATCATGAAACGCAACGCGACGGGCGGCCTCGTCTATTCCACCGAAAGCGGCCGCATGTGCCCCGTTTGCCGGCAAGCGCTTGTTCAATGCCAATGCAAGGCCGCCGCCGTGCCTGCGGGCGACGGCGTGGCCCGCGTATCGCGCGAAACCAAGGGCCGCGGCGGCAAGAGCGTGACCGTGGTCCGCGGGCTGGCGATGGATCCGGTTGCGCTGGGCGTGCTGGGCAAGCAGCTGCGCACGGCTTGCGGGTCGGGCGGAACAGTCAAGGACGGGGTGATCGAAGTGCAGGGAGAGCACTGCGACCGCATCATCGACGCCCTCACGAAAAGCGGCCACCGCGTCAAGCGCGCCGGCGGCTGAACCTGAAAGAGAACACCATGAACGAAGCCGCCATAGACCGCATCGCCAGCTGGCACGCCCACGTGTATTTCGACGCCGCCAGCCGAGACGCCGCCTTCGCGCTGCGCGAACGCGTGATCGCGCAGTTCGACGGCAAGATGGAAATGAGGCGCTTCCATGAGCGCCCCGTCGGCCCACATCCGCAATGGAGCTACCAGATCGCGTTCGTCCCGGCGCACTTCGCCGAGATCGCGGCCTGGCTGACCCTGAACCATGGCGGGCTGGATGTCTTCATGCATCCCAACACCGGCGATTCGCTGCGCGACCACCGCGACTGCGCCGTGTGGATCGGCCGCAGCTACACGCTGAACCTGAAAGCGCTGGGCGCCTGAACGCCTACAGTGCCCGGCCGACGATCAGCGAGTCCAGCGCCATGCCGGCGTCGCCGCTCTTGCCTTCGTACGGCAGACGGCTCAGCACATAGCGCATGGCATTGAGCCGCGCGCGCTTCTTGCAATCGGACTTCACCACGATCCACGGCGCATCCGCCGTGTCAGTGTGCGCGAACATCGCTTCCTTGGCGCGCGTGTAGTCGTCCCACTTGTCCAGCGAAGCCAGGTCCACGGGGCTCAGTTTCCACTGCTTGAGCGGGTGCACCTTGCGCTGCAGGAAGCGGCGGCGCTGCTCTTCCTGGCTGACCGAGAACCAGAATTTGACCAGGTGGATGCCGCTGCTGACCAGGTGGCGCTCGAAATCAGGCACCTGGCGCAGGAAATCCAGATACTCCTGCTGCGAGCAGAAACCCATCACACGTTCCACGCCGGCGCGGTTGTACCAGGACCGGTCGAACATCACGATCTCGCCCGCCGTGGGCAGGTGCTGCACGTAGCGCTGGAAATACCATTGGCCCTTTTCGGTGTCCGACGGCTTCTCCAGCGCGACCACGCGCGCGCCGCGCGGATTCAAGTGTTCCATCATGCGCTTGATGGTGCCGCCCTTGCCGGCTGCATCACGCCCTTCGAACAGGATCACCACGCGCTGGCCGGTCGCCTTGACCCAGGCTTGCAACTTCAGCAGCTCGACCTGCAGCTGGTATTTCTGCTTTTCGTAATTACGGCGCAGCATGCGGTGGCGATACGGATAGATGCCTTCTCGCCAATCGGTCGCCAGCTCCTCGTCGGGATTGCGGCGGCCGCCCGATTCCTGCGTATTGGCGTCCAGCAGCGCGCGATGCACGGCGCGGGCGTCGTCCGGCGACAGCTCCTCGATCACGGAACGCAAGGCTTCGTGGGCCTGCGCATCGGGCCCGACCGTGTAGCGGCGGGCGATATCGGACAGCACCGACACGGTTTCCTGACGGGCGGCAACCTCGCGGGCAACCACGCGCTTGCGGGCCTGCACCACCGGTTGCATGGACGGCGTATCGGCTGGCGCCGGCTGCGGCCGGCGCGGCGCCGTGGCGGTGCGCGGGCTGGCGGTGCGTTTGGCGGCGGTTCGCACGCGCTTCTTCGGCGTGGCGGCAACGTCTTGTTCGGCTTGCGGTGTCTTGTCTGTCATGAATCCTGTCCTTGCTGCGCTTGTCGCCTGACCCACGCCGGCCGGCGGATCACCGGCGGCCCGAGGGGCCAAAGAGGGCCGAAGAAAGCCCAATAGGCAAAGGCGAAACCCTAACTCGCGCGCCGTGGCGTGGATTTGACGAGAATCAAAGGTTGTAACATTTTTTACAGATACGGTCCCGCTACACTGCGCGATCCGCCTCCGATCCAGAATTTTCCTGCCATGTGGTCACGCATCAAGCGGTTCATGAACGGCCCGCCGCCCCCTGAAGATCCATTGCGCGAGACCGTGCGTTTCGACGACGCGGGCTTCACGCGCCAGAGCGAACTGGCGCGCGCGATGGGATTGCAGGAATCCTGGCCCTGGCGCGACGTCCACGAATTCGGCTTCGCCTTCACCCGCGCGCTCTATCCCGACCCCTGGTACGGCGACTACATGGAAAGCCTGTGGTTCGTGCGCGTGCGCTGCGACGACGGCGACCTGATGCGCGTGGACATCGAAGAACAGGTGCTGGACGCCGCGCATCTGCCGCCCGCCCTCCTGCACCATTTGCCGGGGCTCGACCTGGACGTGCTGCGGGCCGGGCAGGCCGTCGCCCGCCGCGGCCTGCGGCATTTCGAGGGCGAAGGCGAATGGGTCGCATGGCGGCGCGACGACGCCGCCCCGCCGCCTACACCCGGTCCAGACCCTGCTTGAGATCGGCCAGGATGTCGTCCGGCGTCTCCAGCCCCACCGACAGGCGCAGCAACCCTTCGGACAAGCCGTACTTCTCACGGTCTTCGGCGGTGTAGCTGGCATGCGTCATCGACGCGGGATGCTGGATCAGCGTTTCAGGGTCGCCCAGGCTGACGGCGATGCGCGCCAGCTTCAGGCTGTTCAACAGGTTCCGGCCCGCGGCCAGGCCGCCCTTCAGCTCGAATGCCACCAGCCCGCCCCCCGACGCTTGCTGGCGCCGCGCGATGTCCGCGCCGGCGGTGCCTTCCAGGCCCGGGTAGAACACGTCGGCCACCGCGCGGTGCGCGCGCAGCAGCTTCGCCACCTTCAAGGCGGATTCGCTGTGGCGCTGCACGCGCAATTCCAGCGTCTTGATGCCGCGCAGCACCAGGAAGGCGGTGAACGGCGACAAGGTCGCCCCCGTGAAGTAGCGCAATCCCTGCAACCGGATGGCGTCGATATGCGCCTTGCTGCCCACGACCGCCCCGGCCAGCAGGTCGCCGTGGCCGCCCAGGTACTTGGTGGCGGAATGCAGCACGATGTCGGCGCCATGCGCCAACGGGCGTTGCAGCACCGGCGTGGCGAAGGTGTTGTCCACGATGGTCAGCACGCCTTTGCCGCGCGCCAAGGCCGAGACCGCCGAGATGTCGACCAGGCGCAGGTTCGGGTTGGCCGGCGTTTCGAAGTAAACGGCGCGCGTCTTGGGGCCGATGGCGGCGGCGACGGTCTCGGGCCGCGTGAAATCGGCAAACACGGCGTGGATGCCGAAGCGGCTCAAACCCTGCGTGAACAGCGTGAACGCGGTGCCATAGACAATCTGGTCCACCACGATCTCGTCGCCGCTTTGCAGCAGCGACAACAAGGTGGCGGAAATGGCCGCCATGCCGGAAGCGGTGACCACGCCGGCCTCGGCCCCTTCCAGCGACGCCAGCCGCTCTTCCAGCAGCGCTTGCGTCGGGTTGCGGGTGCGGCCATAGACATAGCCCTGCTTTTCGCCCAGGCGGATCTGGTCGAAGGCCTCGATGCTGTCCTGGGTGTAGGTGGACGTCAGGTACAACGGCGGCGACAACGCGCCCTGTTCCTCGTGCGGGTCATAGCCCAAGTGGATGGAGCGGGTGGCAAAACCTTGCTGCGTGGTGTCGGACATTGCTGAACTCCTGTCATCGGTTATTGCAAAGGCCTGGCGCCCTTGCCTGAAAACTGCGTTACATTCAAAACCATGTCCCCAATTGCTGGTGCGCCATGATTTCCCAGGACAAGCCCCTGCAATCCCCGCGCGCGCGGCCAGGCTGGTTGCGCGTTGCACTCGTCGCCGGCGTGGCGGTGCTGGTGTCGGCCGTCGTGATCGGCGTGCGCAATGCCGGCGAGCGCGAGCAGGAACAGGTGGCCAGCACCGAAATCCGCAAGGTCGCCGACACCCTGAGCCAGATGGTCGGCAACCCGGAGGTCAGGCCCGAGGCCCTGCCCGCCATCGACCCGACGCCCAAGGCCACGGGTTTCTATGGCGAACTCGAACGCGTCATCAAGACGGTCGCCGGCGAACGGCTGGCGCAGCACAAGGCCTATCTTCAAGACCTGAACGACATCGGCATGCCCCGGCTGCTGGACGCGCACCGGCTGGCGCGCGACACCGGCCTGGTGGAAAGCCGGATGATTCTTGAGCAGGCCGAGCATCTGCTGCCGAAGTACCAGCAGCAAAGCCTGCAGGTGCTGAAAGACATGCCCGCGCTGATCCGCTCGCTGGCGATCCGCGAACCGGAAAAGCAGAAGATGCTGACGCGCCTGAACGCCTCGTTCGCCCAGCGCAACGCCAGCCTGGAACAGGTCTGGACGCTGGAAGCGCGCATCTTGCAGGAGTTCGGCCAGATGATCACGTTGCTGGACGACAACCGCCAGTACTGGTACGCGGACCATGACGAACTGCTGTTCGACCACGACGACGACCTGAACCGGTTTCGCCAGCACATGGCGGCGATCGGCAAGCTGTCCGCCGAACAGGAACAACTGGGCAAGCAACAGCTGACGAACCTTCTTTCTGCGCTGCCCTGACCCGGCTTGTCCGCGCGCCCGCATTGCCGCCCCCTACCGCTTGTGGTCGGCCCGGCGCGACAGCCATTCGCCCGTGAACTGCACGATCGACACCAGCGCGATCAGGATCACGATCACCTCGAACATCACGCGGGTTTCATAGCGTTCGTAGCCATAGCGGATCGCCAGGTCGCCCAGCCCGCCCGCGCCGACCGCGCCCGCCATGGCGGATGCGTTGATCATGGCGATGACGCTGACCGTCATGCCGCCGATGATGCCGGGCAAGGCCTCGGGCAGCAGCACGTGCCGCACGATATGCCAGCGGCGGCAGCCCATGGCGCGCGCCGCCTCCACCAGCCCGTGGTCCACGTCGTTCAGGCTGACCTGCGCGATGCGGGCGAAGAACGGCACCAGGTTGGCCGACAGCGGCACGATCGCCGCCCACGTGCCCAGGGTGGTGCCCACCAGGAAACGCGTCAGCGGCAGCATCGCCACCAGCAGGATGATGAAGGGGATGGCGCGGAACGTGTTCACCGTGATCGACAACGCCTTGTTCAAGCGCGGCCTGGGATACAGGTTGCCCGGCGCGGTTACGGTCAGGACGACCGCCAGCGCCAGGCCCGCCACGATGGCGATGACGGCGGACACGCTCACCATCGCCAGGGTCTGCAGGAATGCCTGCAGGTATTTATCAAGCATCGGCAGCGACATAACCCAGCACCTTGATCTGATCGGCCACCAGCGCGGCGCGCGCGGCCTCTTCCCGTAATGCGCCGGCGGGCACCGACACCAGCAGGCTGCCCTGCGCATGGCCGCGCAGCCGGTCCAGGCCGCCATGCAGCAGCGTGGCGCCCGGCCCCATCGCGGCCAAGGCTTGCAGCGACACGCCGTCCGGCCGCCCCTGCCCCGTGAAGCGCAGGCGCAGCACGGCCACGCCGTCGCGGCCGTGCAGGTCTGGCACCAGCCTGGCCGCCAGGTCGGCCGGCAACTCATGCTGCAACGGGCGCAGCAAGGCACGCGTGGCGTCCGCCTGCGGGTTGCCGAATACGCGCCAGACCTCGCCCTGTTCCACTTTGCGGCCGCCGTCCAGCACCAGCACCTGATGGCAGACTTCGCGGATCACCGCCATGTCGTGCGTGATCAGCACGACCGTCAGCCCCAGTTTGCGGTTGATGTCCTGCAGCAGGGCCAGGATGGATTGCGTGGTCTCCGGATCCAGCGCGGACGTGGCTTCGTCGCACAGCAGGATTTCGGGCTGATGCACCAGCGCGCGCGCGATGCCCACGCGCTGCTTCTGGCCGCCCGACAACTTGGACGGATAGACGTCCGCCTTGTCGCGCAGCCCCACCATGTCCAGCAGGGCCTCGACCCGCACGCGTGCGGCGCCGGCCTTCACGCCAGCCACGCGCAACGGCAGCGCGACGTTCTCGGCCACCGTCTTGGCGGAGAGCAGGTTGAAGTGCTGGAAGATCATGCCGATGCGGCGGCGCAGGCCCACCAGCGCGTCCTCGTCCAGCTGGCCCACATCCACGCCGTCCACCCGCACGCGGCCGGCAGTGGGGCGTTCCAGCATGTTGATGGAGCGCAGCAACGTGGACTTGCCCGCGCCGCTGCGCCCGATGATGCCGAAGACCTCGCCGCGCGCGACCTGGAACGACACGTCGGACAGCGCCGCCACCGCGCCCTGCGCGCTTTGATACCGTTTTTGCAGCCCCTCGAAGACGATATGGGCGTCCGGCCCCGGCGGAGCCCCCGCCGCCACGGACGGCCCGGGGTAGGAGAATTCGTGCTGCATCTTAGAAAACCGGGATCACGGAGCCTTCGTACTTGCTCAGGATGAACTGGCGGACTTCTTCCGAGTGATAGGCCTTGATCAGTTCGGGCACCCATGGCGCGTTCTTGTCCTTCTCGCGCACGGCAATGATGTTCACGTAAGGGTTGTTTTCCTTCTTCTCCACCGCGATGCCGTCACGCGTGGCGATCAGGCCGGCCTGGTAGGCGAAGCTGTTGACGATGGCAGCGGTGTCCACGTCCGGCAGCGAACGTGCCAGCACGACGGACGCGCTTTCGACGAAGTTCAGCTTCTTCGGATTGGAAGTCACGTCGGCCAGCGTGGCGGTGCCCGTCGCCGGATCGAAGCCGTCCTTCAGCGTGATCAAACCCTGGTCGTGCAAGATCACCAGCGCGCGGGTCTGGTTGCTGGGGTCGTTCGGGATGCCGACGCGGGCGCCGTCCGGCAGGTCTTTCAGCGACTTGTACTTCTTTGAATAGAAGGCGATGGGCGAGATCAGCGTGTTCGCCACCGGCACCAGCTTGTAGCCGCGCTGCTTGATCTGGTCGTTCAGGAAAGGGATGTGCTGGAAGGCGTTGGCTTCCAGGTCGCCGTTGTTCAGCGCTTCGTTGGGGCTGGCGGTACCCGTGATGACCACGGGCTCGACGGCCAGCCCGTTCTTCCTGGCGACCTGCGTCACCACTTCCCAGATCTGCTCATCGACGCCGCCCCGCACGCCCACTTTCAGCGGCTTCGGATCGGCGGAAAACGCCGGGCCATGGAACATCGCGGCGGACGCCAGCACGGCGCCCAGCAACGTTTTAAGGACAAGGCGCGTTCGCTTGACGGGTGCGGGGTTGCCCTGCGCGCCGCGCGTACCTAGAAAACGGGTAGTCATGATGGAATCGCCTCTAAGTCAATGCAGTTATGAGAGAGACGATTCTAGGGATGGCCCCGGCGGCCACGAACGAATACTTCGTTGCGTCCTTATTACGGGGGTCTTTGGATATGGCCGGGCGGCATAAGCCGCCCGCACCGGATCAGAACGGCTTGACCACGACCAGCGTCACGATGACCGCGCAGGCGACGACGGTGAGCGGCGCGTAGAAGTCCACCGCGGGCGGCCGCTTCGGGCTGCCGTTGGCCATCCGGCGCAGCGCGGCGCTCTGGATGCCCAGCAAGGCGGACAGGGCCAGCGCGCAGCCGACCTTGATCCAGATCCAGTTCATGGCGAACCAGCCGAAGGTCATCGCCAGATGCAGGCCGATCAGCCACGAGACGACCATCGCCGGGGTGGTCACCCACAGCGTCCAGCGGCGCAAGGCGCCCAGCATCTTGCGTTCCTTCGGCGCGTCATCGCCGTCTTGCGGCTGCGACGACAGCAGGAACAGCGAGACGAACAGCGAACCGACGATCCAGGCGACAACGGCCGCCACGTGGGCCATCTTGAGAAGTTGGTATGTCATGGCCGGCATTATCGCTGCTTGCGGGCGGCCTGAGCCGCAGGAAGCCGCGCCGGTTTGCGCCAAGGAAAACCGGCGCCGCGCGCTTGAGGCGTCAGTTGCCCGGTGCCGCCGTGGCCGGCGCAGTGGTTGGCGCAGTAGCTGACGTAGTGGCCGGTGTCGCGGCGGGTGCCACGCCAGAGGCGGCCGGCGTAGCGGCAGCCGAAGTGGCCGGTGAATTTGTGGATGCCGGGGCGGGGGTCGCCGCGGCGGCGGCCGGCGCTGAAGCGGCCACCCCGGCTTCCGTATTGCCCGGCACGGATGGCGCTGCCGGGTGGTTCGTATCCCCTGCCGGCGCCGTCTTGTCGCCCGTCGACGCGGTGCCGTTGGCCAAGGCCGGATTGAGGGTGTCGGCAGGCGCATCCGGCGCGACCACCGGATCCGCAGGCGGCGCGGGTGGCTTGGGCGCGTTGGCGCGGGCGCGGGCCGGCGGCGGCACGTGCGGCGCGGCGGCGGCTTCCGCGTCCGGCAGGAAGCGCTGCAACAGCTGGAAGAAGCCTTCGTAGAATTTCGGCCGCGACACGGTCTGACTGGCCGTCTTCACCAGCGAATCGTCGCTGGACCCGAACGGCATCGACACCTGTCCCAGCACGCTGACGCCCACGCTGGCGGAACTGGAGGTGCGCTTGATCGAATAGCGGTCCTGCACGGCGTTGGCGAACACCGTGGCGCGCTGGTTGGCGCTGCCGTCCGAGGCGCAGTCGATGTTGAAATTGATCTGCGTATGCAACCCGTCTTCGCCCTGGAAGTTCTTGTGCCCGGACACCCGCGCCTGGTCAAAGCGGTCGATGTTGTACCCCTGGCTCAGCAACGCGCGGCGGCCTGCGTCGCAGGCGGTGGTGCTGGCGGTGGGGAACGTGCGGGAGAACACGTCGTTCTGGGTGAAGTCCTCTCGTTCGTAGGCCGGCTTGGGCGAAGTACATCCCGCCAGAACGGCCGCGAGGACGGCGAACAGCGGCAAAGAAACACGACGGGCAACGCAGCGCATAGAGGGTCCTGCTTGGAGCAACGACAAGCATTATCGGCCAAGAATGAAAATTCATATCAGGGACAGATTATCCAGTGATACGTTGAAACAAATTTAGCCGCTCCGCCTACGCCGTCTCGGCCACGCGGATGCACCGCACCTCGTGCCCGGGCGCCACGGGTTCGATGTCGGGCACCGCCGCCTGACAGCGCGGCTGGGCCAGACTGCAACGCGGCGCGAACGAACAGCCGGGCGGCAAGGCGGCCAGATCAGGCGGAGATCCGGGAATCGTTTCAAGCCGTTGCCCTTTGCGCATGGCGCCGTGCGCCCTGCCCTTCAGCAAGGCCAGCGTGTAGGGGTGACGCGGCGCGCGCAACAGGTCGGCGACGGCGCCTTGCTCGACGATCCGGCCGCCATACATGACGGCGACGCGGTCCGCGATTTCGGCCGCCGCCCCGATGTCATGCGTCACGAAGACGATGGACAGGCCCCGTTCCCGCTGCAGTTCGCGCAACAGCAGCAGGATCTGGATCTGAACGGTCGCGTCCAGCGCGGTGGTGGGTTCGTCGGCAAGCAGCACTTTGGGATCGCAGGACAGGGCCAGCGCGATCATGGCGCGCTGCCGCATGCCCCCAGACATCTCGTGCGGGAACGCCTGCAGGCGGCGCTCCGGGCTGGGGATGCGCACCCGTTCGAACAGCGCCAGCGCGTGCGCGCGCGCCTGTGCGGCCGTCTTGCCGGTATGCCGGCGCACCATCTCTTCGATCTGGCGGCCGACGGCATAGACCGGATCCAGCGCCAGAAGCGGTTCCTGGAACACCATGGACACCACCGGTCCGCGCATCGCCGCCAGTTCGCGGGCGCTCATCGCCAGCACGTCGCGCCCGTCCACCTGCATCTGGCCGCGGATGCGCGTGCGGCGTGCCGGATGCAGGCGCATCAGCGCGCGCAGCGTCACGCTCTTGCCCGAGCCCGATTCGCCGATCAGCGCCACGGCTTCGCCGCGTCCCACGTCCAGGTTCACGCCGTTCAGCGCCTGCACGGTCTTCGCCCCGGCCTGGAAAGCAACTTCCAGGTTTCGGATGCTGACCAGGGGTTGCGAGGGGGACGTCATATCAGCGCTCCTGAAGCGGCGTAGCCGGAATCGGGTTGATGGATCAGGCAACGCACGGCATGGCCGTCGCCCTGCCGCGTCATGACGGGCGCCTGTTGCGCACAGGCCGCGCGCGCCTGGGCGCAGCGCGTATGAAAGCGGCAGCCCGGAGGCGGATCGATGGGATTGGGGGGATCGCCCGACAGCGGCGCCGATTCGGTCCGCTGCCCAGGCTCCATCGACGGCATGGACCGCAGCAGCGCTTGCGTGTAGGGATGGCGTGGCGCATCGAAGACCTGGTCGACGGGGCCCAGTTCAACGACTTCGCCCAGGTACATGACCATCACCCGGTCCGAGATGTACCGCACCACGTTCAGGTCGTGGCTGATGAACAGGTACGTCAGCCCGAAGTCGTCCTTCAGGTCCAGCAGCAGGTTCAGCACCTGCGCCTCCACAGATTTATCCAGCGCCGAGACTGCTTCGTCCAGGATGACAAGCCGCGGGTGCAAGGCCAGGGCGCGCGCAATGTTCACGCGCTGGCGCTGGCCGCCCGACAGCTCGTGCGGATAGCGGCCGGCGAATCGCTGCGGGTCCAGCCCCACCCGCCCCAGCAGTCCGCGCGCCACCGCGATGGCGTCGCTTTTTGCTGTGCCGTGCACCAATGGGCCGAACGCGACCGAGTCTTCGATGGTCATGCGCGGGTTCAACGACGAATAGCTGTCCTGGAACACCATTTGCGTCTGGCGCCGGAATTCCCGCAGCGCCAGCGCGCGCGAACCAACCGCGACGCCGTCGAACACCAGTTCGCCGCGGTCCTGCGCGATCAGCTGCATCACCAGCCGCGCCGTCGTTGACTTGCCGCAGCCGGACTCGCCGACGACACCCAGGGTTTCGCCCTTCTTCACATCGAAATCCACGCCGTCCACCGCGCGCACGGCGTTGCCGCCGCGCTTGCGCGACAACAGATCCCGCTTGAGCGGGAAGTGCTTGACCAGCCCCCGCACGCTCAGCAGTGGCTGGGCCGGGCCGCCCACATCGTCGTGGGCGGCGCGTGCCGTTTCGATCAACGCGCTCATTCCTTGACCTCCATGGCGGACCGCAGCCCATCGGAAAACAGGTTGAACGACATGGACGTGACGAAGATCATCACGCCGGGCAACGCCGCCACCCAGGGCTGCGTGTAGATGGCGGTACGCAGCGTGTTGAGCATCAGCCCCCATTCGGGCTCGGGCGGCCGCACGCCCAGGCCCAGGAACGACAGGCCGGAGGCCAGGATCATGGACACCGAGATCAGGCTGGTCGAATACACGAAGATCGGGCCCAGCACGTTGGACAGCACGTGCGCCCGCACGATCGTGAACGGCGACGCGCCAGAGGCCCGCGCCGCGTCGACATAGTCGCTGCGCCGCACCTGCGCCGTGACGCTCTCGGCCACGCGCACGACCTGCGGGATGAAGACGATGGTCAGCGACACGATGGCGTTGAAGATGCCCGCCCCCAACGTGCCCGACAGCGCGATCGCCAGCAGTACGGACGGAAAGGCGTAAAACACGTCCACCACCCGCATGATCAGCGTGCTGGTCCAGCCGCCCGCGTACCCGGCCAGGATGCCGATGGCGCTGCCCACGGCAAAGGCCGCGATCACCGGCACGATGCCCATGAACAGCGACAGCCGCGCGCCCAGCATCAGGCGCGACAGCATGTCGCGGCCCAGCTCGTCGGCGCCCAGCGGATAGCCTTCGGTGCCGATGGGCCGCAGGCGCTTGAGCATCGACGCCTGGAAGGGATCGGCGGGAGAGATCCAGGGCGCCAGCACCGCCATCAGGATCAGCGCCAGGATGATGGCGCCGGCGGCCACGGCCACGGGATCGCGACGCAGGCGGCGCAACACGTTCGACCAGTAGCCGGGCGACCGGGCGACCGGCGCCGCGGCGGGCGCGGCCGCCAGGCTTGCAAGGGAATCGGTCATGCGGTCAGCTCCTTTCGATGCGCGGGTCGAACAGGCCTTGCAGGATGTCGACGGCCAGGTTCAGCACCACGAAGAACAGCGCCAGCACCAGGATCGTTCCCTGCAACAGCGGCAGGTCTCGCTGGAAGATGGCGGCATTGAGCAGAAAGCCCGTGCCCGGCCAGGAAAAGACGGTTTCGATCAGGATGGAGCCGCCCAGCAGGTAGCCCAGCTGCAGGCCCATCACGGCCAGCGCGGTGGGCGCGCAGTTCTTGGCGACGTGCAGGAAGACGCCCAGGTCGGTCAGGCCGCGCGCGCGCAGCCCCACCACGAATTCCTGCGACAGGGTCTCGGCCACCAGCGCGCGGACCGTGCGGGCGATGATGCCCATCGGGATCACCGACATGGTCACGGCCGGCAGGATCATGTGGCGGAAATGCGCCCAGTCCGCCGCCCATTCGCCCGAACCACCGGGCCCCGCGCCCGTCGGCGGCAACCACATCAGCTGGGTCGAAAACACGATGACCAGCACCATGCCCAGCCAATAGTGCGGCACGCTGACGCCGACGACCGACACGATCGACGCAAGGCGGTCCATCGGCGAATTGCGGTAATAGCCGCCCACGAAGCCCAGGAACGCCCCGACGACAAAGCCCAGCATCGTCGCCAGACAGGCCAGCCGCAAGGTGTTGCCCACGGCGTTCAGCACTTCGCCCGCGACGGGGCGGCCCGTGGCGATGGAGGTGCCCAGATCGCCATGCAGCGCGCGCCACAGCCAGCCCGCGAACTGCTCGACCAGCGGACGGTCGAAACCGTACAGCTGCATCAGCTGCCGTTGCAGGTCAGCGGACGCATCGGGCGGCAGGATGGACACCAGCGGATCGCCCGGCGCCAGATGGATCAACAGGAAACAGAGCAGCGCGACCCCCGCCATGATGGGCAGGGCGTACACCACGCGCCGGAAGAGGTAGGACAGCATAGGCGTCACCGGCTAATGCGGGCAGGATGCCGCGCGGGGCGGCATCCTGCCCGCGTTCAACATCAATCCATCGACATCGTGGCGATATCGATGAACCAGCTCTTGGGCTGCACCACGCCCTTGATCTTCGGGGACATCGCGCGCGGGCCGACGTCATGCGCGATCCAGACGAACGGCGCCTCTTCCACCACACGCGCATGCAGCTTGGCCAGCGCGGCGTCGCGTTCCGCGGGCGTGAACGTCGTGCGCGCATCCTTGATCAGGCCGTCGATCTCGGCGTTGCCGAAATAGCCCCAGTTGTTCGACGTGGGCGGGAAGGTCTTGGTGCTGACGAAGCGCACGATCGCGAAGAAGGGATCCATGGCCGCGAAGCTGACGTTGATGGCGTCGCTGCCGTTGGCGGAAGGGTCCTTGGCGCCCTTGCGCCAGTTGGTGAACAGCGTGTTCCACTCCACCACGTCGAAGCTCACGTCGAAGTAGCAGTCCTTCAGGTTCTGCTGCACGAACTCGTTCATGGGCAGCGGCTGCATCTGGCCCGAGCCCGACGCGGAAGTCTGCACCTTGACCTTCACCGGCTTCGCCTTGGAGTAGCCCGCTTCCGCCATCAGCTTGCGCGCGGCGTCCGGGTCGTACTTGATGTCGAACTTGGGGTTGCCCCACCAGGGATGGCCCGGCGGCACCGTGCCCTTGGGCTCGGCCATCATGCCGCCCAGCAACTGCTTGAGCTCGCCCCGGTTCACGCACAAATTGGCGGCCTGGCGCACGCGCTGGTCCAGCCACGGCGACCCTTCCTTGAACGACAGCTGCCACGGCCATACGTGCGGCTGCTCGTTGGAATAGATGACGAAGCCGCGCGCCTTGATCGCGTCGAACGCGTCGGGCGCCGGCGCCTCGATCCAATCGACCTGGCCGGACATCAGCGCCGCGGTGCGGGAATTGGCTTCGGGCAGCGGCAGCATCACCACGCGGTCGATCTTCGGCCGGCGCTTCTCGTCCCAGTACGCGTCGTACTTGACGACTTCCAGCCGTTCGCGCGGCACGAACTTGGCCATCTTGAACGGGCCCGTGCCCGATGCGTCCGCCGCGAACGCGGCCCAGGCCTTCTGCGACCGCTCGGCGGCATCCGTCACGGACGCCGGCACCGCGGCCAGCTTCTTCTGCCATTGCGCGGGCGACGCCATATACAGGTTGGTCAGGTTGATCGGCAGAAAGGAATCCGGCTCCGACGTCTTGAGCTCCACCGTCAGGTCGTCGATCTTGCGGGCCGACACCAGCGTCGGCATGCGCGAGGCCGTCACGCCCACCTGGCCCGCGTCGAACTGCGGCGCGCCCTTGTCGAGCACCTTGCCCACGTTCCACACCACCGCATCCGCGTTGAAATCCGAGCCGTCATGGAACTTCACGCCCGGGCGCAGCTTGAACACCCACTTCGTCTTGTCGGCGGCGTCCACCTCCCAGGACAAGGCCAGATCCGGGATCAGCACACTGGGCCCGTCCTGCTTGGACAGGTCCCACTGGGTCAGTCCGTCATACATCGGAATACCGGTGAAGCGGTTGCCCTCGAACCCCTGGTCGGGCTGGCCCAGCGTGCGCGGGATGTCACCCGCGGTCATACCGATGCGCAACACCTTTTCGGCCCGTGCCGTGGCCGGCGAGAGGGCCGCGGCGCTTGCCGCCGTCAGCGCCAGTGCGGCGGCCAGGGATTTGATGCGGATACTCCGTGTCTGCATTGTGGTTCTCCAGGGACACGTGCACAGAGTTAGTACACAGAATTTGTATAAGCAAGTTCTGTGCCATGCGCGGGACACGGGAGCACCCGGGGAGCGGCCGGGGGAACGACCTGGAAAGGGTTGCGGGAAACGGCGCGCGGCCTTGGGCGGCGGCACCACGGCAGCGCAGGATGCGCCGCCGTGGTGCGGGCATGCGCGCTAGCGGATCATGCCGCCACGCCGGCTTGCGCCAGCATGGCGCGCAGCAGGACGTTGCATCCCGCTTCCAGGTGCTCGGGACGCGCGTCCTCGATCTCGTTATGGCTGATGCCGTCCTTGCACGGCACGAAGATCATCGCCGCCGGCGCCACGCGCGCCAGATACACGGCGTCGTGCCCTGCGCCGCTGACCACGTCCATGGCGGACATTGACAAGGCCTTGGCGCCTTCGCGCACTGACTGCACGAGCGCAGGGGCAAAGGGCTGCGGCGGGAAGTACACCACTTGCTCCACCTGCGCGGCCACGCCCCGCGCCGTCGCGGCGGTCTCGACGGCTGCGCGCAAGGCGGCGTCCATGGCCGACAACGTGGCGTCATCGGCGGCCCGCAAGTCCACCGTCATGCGCACGCGGCCGGGAATCACATTGCGGGAATTCGGAAACACGTCCATCCAGCCCACGGTGCCGCGCGCATTGGGCGCATGCGCCAGCGCGATCTGGTTCACCGCCAGCACCAGCTCGGACGCCGCCAGCAAGGCGTCGCGGCGCAGCGGCATGGGCGTGGGGCCCGCGTGTGCTTCGACACCCGTCAGCACCACGTCGTACCAGCGCTGGCCCAGCGCGGCCGTCACCACGCCGATCACGGTATCGGCGGCTTCCAGCACTGGCCCTTGCTCGATGTGCGCCTCGAAGTACGCGCCCACGTCGCCCGGTTGCGCAGGCGGCACGGCAGCGGCGCCGTCATAGCCGATGTCGCCCAGGGCCTGGCGCACGCTGACGCCGTCGCGGTCCTGCTGCGACAACGCGTGTTCCAGCGTGAAGGCGCCCGCATAGACGCCGGAGCCCATCATCACCGGCACGAAGCGTGAGCCCTCTTCATTGGTCCATACCGCCAGCTCCAGGGGCGCTTCGGTCTGCACGCCTGCGTCGTTCAGCGTGCGCAGCACTTCCAGGCCGGCCAGCACGCCGTAGTTGCCGTCGAATTTTCCGCCGGTGGGCTGGGTGTCGATATGGCTGCCCGTCATGACCGCGGGCAAGGTATTGTCCCGCCCGGGCCGACGCGCGAAGACGTTGCCGATGGCGTCGACGCGGACGTCACAGCCCGCCTCCATCGCCCAATTGACGAACAGGTCGCGGCCCTGGCGGTCCAGGTCGGTCAGGGCCAGGCGGCAAACGCCGCCCTTTTCGGTGCCGCCGATGCGGGCCAGGTCCATCAGCGACTGCCACAGGCGCGCGCCGTCCACGCGCAAGTCGGCCAGGGTGGGGGATGCGGAGGCAAGCGTCATGGGGGTTCCTGTTCAAGGGACGGCCGCGGCATGCGGCTTCCGGATGCGCTATTTTTTACTGTGTACCAGCGCCTTGCAAGTGCGCATTCACCGCGGCGTCCTCCCAGGCCAGGCTGCGCCGGTAGCGGGCGCAGCCGGATGCCAGCAGCAGCACGCACAGCACCGTCGCGCCGCCGATCAGCAGGGACAGCGACTGCCCCACCGCCGCCGGCTGCTTGAACAGCCGGTCGGTCAGCAAGGCCACCGCGGTCGTGCCCAGGCCCAGGCCGATCAGGTTCGAGATCAGCAGGAACAAGGCCGACACCTGGGCGCGAAGCTGGTTGGGCGGCAAGATCTGCATGGCCGCGGTGGATGTGGGCATGGGGAACGACGCGAAGAACATCGCGGGCAGCAGCAGCCCCACCGATAGCCACAGGCTGTCCACCTGCGTGAAGGCCACCGCCGGCAACGCCATGCCCAGCGCGCCGATCACGCCCGCGCGCAACGGCGCGTCGCCATAGCCGCACTTGGCCAGCCAGTCCATCAGCCAGCCGCCGCAGAATACGCCGGCGGTATTGGCCACCAGCACCACTACGCCCAGCATGTAGCCCGCGTCCGTCGGCGACATCCCGAACTTGCGCATGTAGAACGCGGGCGTCCAGCTCAGCAGCGCAAACAGCACCATCGCGTAGAACGAGAAGCCCAGGTAATGGCAAAAGAACGTGCCCCGGTGCCGGCCCAGAAACCGGACGGTGTCGCGCAGCGTGGGCTTTTGCGCATCCCCGGCGGCGTTGCGGCGCAGGCCCAGCCGCTGCGGATCGCGCACGGTCAGCAGAATCGCCAGCGCCACCAGCAAGCCGGGCAACCCAACAATGAAGAACGTGACCTGCCACGGCCGCATCGCGCCGATCCATGGCACCACCACGGTGTCCACGCTCTTGAGCAAGTCGATCACGTAGCCGCCGATCAGGAAGGCCATGCCGCCGCCGATGAACGATCCGATCGAATAGATGCCCACCGCGCGCCCCAGCTTTTCACGCGGGAACATGTCGCTAAGCATGGAGTAGGTGGCGGGCGACAAGGCGGCTTCGCCCACGCCCACGCCGATGCGCGCCAGGAACATCTGCGCGAAGTTGCGCGACAAGCCACAGGCCGCGGTAGCCAGGCTCCAGAACGCCACCCCGATCGCGATGATCTTCGGCCGCGAATAGCGGTCGGCCAGCAGGGCGATGGGGATGCCCATGAAGGCGTAGAACAACGAGAACGCCAGGCCGTGCAGCAGGCTGAACTGCGTGTCGGACAGCTGCAGATCGTGCTTGATCGGTTCGATCATCAGCGCCAGGATCTGTCTGTCGACGAAGGAAAATATGTACGCTAGCATGCATATCACGACGACGTACCACTCATAGGCGTAGCTTCGTCTTGTCCCTTGCTGCAGGGTGGCGTCAGTCATGGTTTTCCCTTGGAGTGTGCCGGGATCGGACTGCGTCCCGTTTGTCCATCTGTTGTAGGTCTTTGCGCAACCGGGCTCTATACGCCGGACGCAACGACTGTTCCCACCGCGCAGGAAAGCATGTTCAACGACACCTATCCGCTGAACCGCCATTGCTTGCTGGACTCGGGCAACGCCACCGAGATCAAGGACCAGGTCAGCCAGCACCTGTGGTCGCACCGCATGTGCGTCGCGCAGGGGAAGCCCTTGCAGTCGCGGCTTTACGGCGTGTTTTTCGGCAGCGCGGCGCTGTTCGACCTGCACTACGGCGCCGAAGTCGAAATCGACGCCGGCGACATCGCCAGCTATTACCTGATCCGCATCACGCTGCAAGGCACGGGACTGGTCACGCTGGGCAAGCGCCGCGCCCCGATGCGCGCCGGAGGCATGACGATCTCGTCGCCATCGGAACCCAGCGTGATCAGCATTGGACGCGATTGCCGCAACCTGATCCTGCGCGTGGAACGGCAGGCGCTGGAGCACCAGTTGCAACGCCTGCTGGACCGGCCGATCCGCCACGCCCTCGTGTTCGACCTGGAAGTGGACGCCGACGCGCCGGGCCTGGCTGCCGTGCGCGAAACGCTGGACTACCTGTGCCGGCTGTACCAGCATCCGGCCATCGACGGCGTCACCCAGACGCTGGCCGGGGGCTTTTCCGACTATCTGCTGGCCTTGCTGCTGACCCAGCTGCCCCACAACTATTCGGCGCAACTGCGCGCCGACCGCCGGCAGCCCCTGCCCCAGCATGTGCGCCGCGCCCGCGAATACATCGAAACGCATGTCGACGAAGCGATCTCGCTGGCGGACCTGGCCGCGCACTGCGGCGTGTCGATCCGCACGCTGCAGAACGGCTTCACGCAGTTCTTGAAGCAAAGCCCCAGCGACTATGTGCGCAACCAGCGCCTGGCGCTGGTGCACGCGGCGCTTGAGGCCGCGCACATGGGCGACAGCGTGACCGACATCCTGCTGCGCCATGGCGTGGCCAGCTTCGGGCATTTCGCCACGCATTACCGCAAGCGCTACGGCTGCCTGCCGTCGGACACATTGCGGCAGCACCGCGGATAATCGCCGCGCATTCCCTTGCCGGATCGGAACGGCGCCTGCGCGTTTTGCGCAGCCTGCCCCGGGTGCCGCCGCTAGGATCAAGCTTCTATCGAAGGAGCTTGATCATGCGAATCAGCGTACTGGGCGGCGGCCACGGCTGCTATGCGGCGGCCGCCGAGCTGGCGGAAAAAGGGCACGAGGTGCGCTGGTGGCGGCGCGACGGCGCGGCGTTCCAAGGCCTGCGTGATGCGGGCGCGCTGACCGTCACCGACTACCGGGGCACACGCCGCATTCCGCTGGGCCGCGGCCCCGGCCATCTGCAACTGGCCGACGCCCTGGGCGACGCGGTGGCCGATGCCCAGGTGCTGGTCATCCCGCTGCCGTCCACCACCCACGATGCGCTGGCCGCTGAATTGGCGCCGCGCTTGCAAGACGGGCAAGTCGTGTTCCTGCCCCCGGGCACCTTCGGCAGCTACGTCTTCGCCCGTGCCCAGAAAGATGCGGGCAACCCCGCCCGCGTGGCCTTTGCGGAAACCGGCACCCTGCCCTACCTGGCGCGCAAGCACGGCAACACCGTGGTCATCAGCGGCTATGCCACGCGCCTGCCCACGGGCGTGTTCCCCAGCCGGTTGTCGCAAGACGCGCTGGCGCTGCTGCGGCAGGCCTACCCGGCCATCGAACCGATCGAGGACGCCCTGTCCGGCGCGCTGATGAACGCCGGCCCCATCATCCACCCGCCGCTCATCATGATGAACGCCGGTCCGCTGGAACACTTCGACAAGTGGGACATCCACAACGAAGGCACGCAAGCCTCGATCCGCCGCATCACCGATGCGCTGGACGCCGAACGCATCGCGATCCGCGAGGCGCTGGGCTACGCCGCGCCGCACTTCCCGCTGGCCGACCACTACGCCACCGAAGGCGACGAGTGGATGTATGGCCGGGGCGCCCACGGCAAGCTCACCGACAGCGGCGACTGGCGCGAAACCATCGACTTGCACGCTCACCGCTACATGCTGGAAGACACGCGGCTGGGCCTGTCGTTCCTGGTGTCCACGGGCCGCTGGGCGGGCGTGCCCACGCCGGTGGCGCAAGGCTTGCTGAGCCTCGCGGGCGCCATCACCGGCCGCGACCTGTACGCGGAAGGCCGCACGTTGGAATGCCTGGGGCTCGCCCGCCTGTCGCGGGGCGGCATGGCGGAACTGCTGGCGCAAGGATGCTGACCATGGCCCCCAGGATCTGCGTGGCCGGCGCCGGCCGCATGGGCGAAGGCATCACCCTGTCCTACCTGCTTGCGGGGTGCGACGTGACGCTGGTCGACATCAAACCGAGGCCGCCGGCCGAGCAAGCGGAGCACAGCGGTCGCGTGGCGGCCAACCTGCGTCGCGAACTGGGCACGCTCAGCCGGCTGGGCTTGCTTGACGTCAGCCAGACGGAAGCCGCCCTGCGCCGCGTGCGCCTGTGCCGGCGCGAGGACGCCGTGGCCGACCTGCGGGCGGCGCGCATCGTCTTCGAGGCCGTACCGGAACGCCTGGACGCCAAGCAGGACACCTTCCAGTGGCTGGGGCAGGCCTGCGCGCCGGACGGCGTCATTGCATCCACCACGTCCACCTTCCTCGTCACCGACCTGGCCAAGCTGGTGCCGCACCCCGACCGCTTTCTGAACGCGCACTGGCTGAATCCGGCCGCCTTGATCCCGCTGGTGGAAGTGAGCCGGGGCCCGAAGACCAGCGATGCCGCCGTAGCGGAATTGCTGGCCGCGCTGCGCCAGGCGGGCAAGGTGCCGGTGCAATGCGCGCCGTCCGCGGGCTACATCGTGCCCCGCATCCAGGCCCTGGCCATGAACGAGGCCGCGCGCATGGTGGAGGAAGGCGTCGCCAGCGCGGAAGACATCGACACCGCCGTGCGGCTGGGCTTCGGGCTGCGCTTTTCGGTGCTGGGCCTGTTGGAGTTCATCGATTGGGGCGGCGGCGACATCCTCTACTACGCGTCGCGCTACCTGTCCGGTGAAATCGGCCCCCGCTTCGCCTCGCCCGACGTCATTGCGCGCAACATGGAGGAAGGCCGCAACGGCCTGCGCGACGGCCAGGGCTTCTACGACTATGCCGGCATGGACGTGGACGCCTACAAGATGGAGCGCCTAGGGCAGTTGTGCAAGCGGCTGGAAGTGATGGGGCTGCTGCCGCGCGCGGGCGGCGCCTCAGCCGCCCCCGGCCCGGACGCTTAAGGGGCCAGCGTTTCCAGTATCCGGTACGCCAGCCGCACCCGGGCCTCGTTCGGATAGTTCTTGTTGGCCAGGATCACGACGCCCGCCTTCCTGGCCGGCACGAACGCCACGTAAGCGCCGAAACCGTTGGTCGATCCGGTCTTGTTGATCCACACCGAACCTTGCGGCGCAAGCGGCGGATTCAGCGCGACCGCCGGATGGCTCTGGCTGTTCAGCGTGCCCGCGTTGGCTGTCAGCAACGCGTCCAGCGTTACGGGATAGGCCAGTTGCTCCCAAGCCAAGTCCTGCGTCATGTCCCCGATCCGGTAGTAGCCCACGTGCGTGCGTGCGACCGCACGCGGAATGACGGCATCGCCCGCCGTGTCCATATTGGCCTCGACGAAGCGCAGCAGGTCGCGCGCGCTGGTCTTCACGCCATACGCTTGCGCCGCCAGCACACCGGGATTCACGCGGACGGGCGCATCCTGCTTGTTGTAGCCCTGGGCGTAGTCGGCCATCGCGGCGGCCGGCACGTCGATATACGTGCGCGTCAGGCCCAGCTTGGGAAACAGCGTCTTTTCCATGGCCTGCGCGAACGGCTGTCCCAGGCTTCTGGCGGCCACCACCCCCAGCATCCCGATGCTGGGATTGGCGTAGGTCCGGTACGTACCGGCCGGATACTGGGGCTGCCACGCCTTCAGATAGTCCATCAGCTGCGCGTCGTTGCGCACGGCGTCGGGCACCTGCAGCGGAAAGCCGCCGCCGGTATGCGTGCCCAAATGAACCAGCGTCAGTTTGCCGAATTCCGAACCCTGCAAGTCCGGCAGGAAACGCGCCGGGCTGTCGTTGAACGACAGTTTGCCCAGCACTTCCGCATAGGCCGCCAGCGTCGCGGTATAGGTCTTGCTGATCGATCCCACCTCGAACAGCGTGTCGCGGCTGACCTTCGCCTGCGTCTGCCGCGACGCCACGCCATAGCTGTAGAACTGCTGCCGGCCATCCCGGGTGATCGCGATCGCCATGCCGGGCACGCCGTACTCGCGCATCACCGCCTGCGCGGCTTCGCCGATCTGGCGGCCGGCGTCCGGCGGCGCAAGCGGCGCCGCCGGCGCGGCAAACGCCTGGGAAGCCGCCGCCCCCAAGGCAAGCACCGCGAGCGCCGACAAGGCGGCGCGCCGGGTTCGCTCAACGTTTTTTCTCATGCTCCTGTCCCTTCCTGTCCGGCCACGGTGGAATGCCCGACATAGTACTTACCCTGAATCCAATCCCACAAGAACTTGGCTATTCTGTACCTCGTCGATTCAAAACCGCGCAGAAGAGACTGGCCCTTGCGGCCGGCGCCGACGGAGCAACCGCCCCGGAAACTCTCAGGCAACAGGACTGCGCGAGTCTAGACAATCTGGAGAGAGGCGCCGTGCGCGCCCACCGAAGGGGAACCCGCCGCCGTCAGCGCGACGGGTGAAGCTCTCAGGTACCGAGACAGATGGGGTGCTGCGGCCAGTTCAGGTCGCGGCCACCCAATCTGGAGCCATCATGCCCCGCATCGCCATCATCGGCGCCGGTATCACCGGCGTCACGTCCGCCTATGCCTTGTCCAAGCTGGGATATCAGATCACCGTCTACGACCGCCAGCGCTACCCCGCCATGGAAACGTCCTACGCCAACGGCGGCCAATTGTCAGCCAGCAACGCCGAAGTCTGGAACAGCGCGGCCACCATCCTGAAAGGACTGCGCTGGATGTGGCGCAAGAACGCGCCGCTGCTGCTGAACCCCAAGCCCAGCTGGCATAAGTATTCGTGGCTGGCCCAGTTCATGGCGCAGATCCCCCACTACCGCGAAAACACCATCGCCACCACCCGCCTGGCGATCGAGGCGCGGCAGCACCTGTTCGACATGGCCGACGCCGAAGGCATCGATTTCGACCTGGAGCGCCGGGGCATCCTGCACATCTATCACGATGCGGCCAGCTTCGACGCCGCCCGCCGTTCGAACGCGCTGCTTCAGGCAGGCGGCCTGGAGCGCTATGCCGTCTCGGGCAGCGAAGCGCGCAACATCGAACCCACGCTGCAGACGGATTGCCACGGCGGCTTCTTCACGCCGTCGGACGCCACCGGCGACATCCACAAATTCACCAGCGGGCTGGCGCGCGCCTGCGAACGCCATGGCGTCACCTTCGTGCAGGACGCCGACGTTGGCCAAATCAGCCGCGACAACCATCCCTATGTGCTGGAGGTGCTGCGCAACGGCGGCACGGAGCGCGAACAGCACGAGACGGATGCCATCGTCATCTGCGCCGGTGCCGTCAGCCGCAAGTTCGCGCAGCAGATGGGCGACACGCTGAACATCTATCCGGTCAAGGGCTATTCCATCAGCGTGCATCTGGACGATGCGCAAAGCCAGGCCGCCGCGCCCAGCGTCAGCCTGCTGGACGAGGCCGCCAAGATCGTCACCAGCAGGCTGGGCGACCGTTTCCGCGTGGCGGGCACGGCGGAGTTCAACGGCTTCAACATGGACATCCGCGCCGAACGCGTGCAGCCGCTGGTCGACTGGACGCGCAAGCACTTCCCCGGCATCCGGACATCGCGCGTGGTGCCCTGGTGCGGCCTGCGTCCCATGACGCCCAACATGATGCCGCGCGTGGGTCCGGGCAAACGGCCCGGCGTGTTCTACAACACCGGGCACGGCCACCTGGGCTGGACCTTATCGGCGGCCACCGCCCAGATGCTGGCGGCAAGCGTCGGGAAGACGCTGCCGCTGCCTTGAGAACACTCGTCCGACTCGCGTTGCCGCGACGGCGCCCGGGATTGGCGGCCCTGCGGCAACCCGAGGCTATCGGAGCATCGAGTAACAACGCATCATATGTCCTCATTCTCCTGCAGGAACCGGATGAACCAAATTAAGACTACAACCGGTCCACCCGTCCGACAGGAATTCAGGCCATGAAATACTCAACCCAAGTGAAGCCCATTTCCTATCTCAAGAGTCACGCCGCCGAGATCGTCACTACCCTTACGCAGACACGGGAACCCATGCTCATTACTCAAAATGGCGAGGCCAAGCTCGTCGTCATGGACGTACAGAGCTATGAAGAACAAGAGCAAATGATCGCCCTGCTTCAATTGCTTGCTCATGGCCGCCGGGATATCGAGGACGGGAGCATTGTGCCGGCCTCTGAGGTTTTCGCCCGCATCGACGCGTTGGACAAGGCGGACGAAGAGTGAGCCACAAGATTGTCTTTCTTCGATCTGCTGAAGACGATCTCCTGGATCCGGCGGTACATTCGCAAGCACTTCTCGCAAGCGACTTGGCTGAATGCCTACGCGAAAATCCAGCGCGCGATTCTGAATCTTCAGAAGTGCCCGCTCACGGGCCACGCCCCTCCGGAGCTGCCGTCGGCCCATTTTCTTGAATTCATCGCGGCGAAGAACCGGGTGATCTACGAAATCATCGGCAATACCGTCTACATCCATATCATTTGCGATGTACGCCAGGACTTCAAAACGAAACTGGCGCGGCGGCCGCTCCGGGCGCTTAAATAACAGGATAGGTTGAAGATCGCTCCCATCTAGCATGCCCCGGAGCTGCGCCGCCAACGCGACACAACGCTTAGCGCATCGATGGGGTCGCCGACGTTGGATACGCACACTTGCGCCATGCCGGCCCCGTGCTGCTGGCGCGCCAGGCTCGGCACGTGACCGGCCGGCTCACGACCGCTGCGGCGTCAAGCTGCGGTTGCGGGCCGCGGCGCGCGCGGCGTCGCGCTCGTCCGTGGGCAGGTACACCGCGCACAGGAAGTTCGCGCCCGCGATGACGGCGAACATCAGCGCCAGGGGCGGCCAGTTCAAGCCGAACTTGTGCGCCACCCACAGCCCCACCAGCGGCGTTGTGCCGCCGAAGATCGCGCCGCAAAGCTGGAAGCTGAGGGAAATGCCGGTATAGCGCATCTCGATCGGGAACGCGCGCGGCAGGTACGGGGCCAATACGGCGTAATAGGCGCCGATCAGGAAGATGGCCACGAGGATGCCGATCGCAATGTTGGTGATGTTGCCCGTCAGGATGAGCATCATCATCGGCACGGACCACAGCGTGGCCAGCGCCGTCACGTACACCAGGAAGCGGCGCTCGCCGATCTTCATCGCCAGGTAGGAAGCGAGAGGGAAGCTGATCAGTTCGACCACGCCGGCCCAGGTCACCACGTCCAGGATCTGCGGGCGGGTGATGTTCAGGTACGTGGTGGTATAGGTGATCATCAGGGTCGTCACGAAATAGAATCCCGAGATTCCCAGCAGGCACAGACCGATTCCCAACGCCAGCGCGCGTTTGCGCTCGCGCAGCACCAGGCCGATCGGCGCAATGTGCTCCTTGCGCTTTTCCTTCAGCCGCTCTTCCAGTTCCGGGCTTTCGTTCACGCCGCGGCGGATGACGAAGGCCACCAGGACCAGCACGCCGCTCACGATGAAGGGCAGGCGCCAGCCCCAGCTCAGGAAGTCTTCCTTGGGCAGGTCGGAGACGATGCGGAACACGCCGGTGGCGAGGATCAGGCCAATCGGGCTGCCGTACTGCGGCGCAGACGCCAGCAACGTGCGCCACTTGGGTGGCGCGTGCTCGGCCGCGATCAGCACGGCGCCTCCCCATTCCCCGCCCACGGCGATGCCCTGCACCAGCCGCAATGCCACCAGCAGGATGACCGCGGCCAGGCCGATGGAGTGATAGGACGGCAACAGCCCGATCAGCGTGGTCGCAATGCCCATCACCGTCAGAGTGATGATCAGGCTCTGCTTGCGGCCGACGCGGTCGCCCAGGTGGCCGAAGATCAATGCGCCGAACGGGCGCGCGAAAAAGCCGATGGCGAACGTGCCCAGCGAAGCCAGCGTACCCATGAAGGGATCGTCGGTCGCGAAAAACACATCGCCGAACACCAGCGCCGCGGCGGTGGCGTAACAGTAAAAGTCATACCACTCGATCATGGTGCCAAAGAATGCTGCCGAAGCTGCGCGAACCGGCTGGCGCCGGCTGCTCTTGCTGTCCATTTAATTCCCCTTGTATGCCTTGATGGCTGTGATTGACGATAGCAGCGACTGGCTATATCTTGTATAGCCACAAATGCCAATGTTCTAAGGCCACTTAATGAAAGAAGTGCTCCTCTCCGATCTCCTGGCCGGAGCCCTCTCGCGGGAATCTGAGCTGCCCTTGCAACGGCAGATCTACGAGATCGTGCGCAGGGGAGTGCTCGACCACACCCTGGTCGCCGGGCAACGGCTGCCGTCCTCGCGCGCGCTGGCCGAAGAACTCGGGATTTCACGCATTACGATCTCCCTGGCTTACGACAGGCTGATCGCCGAGAGCTATCTCACCGCCCGCGAGGGCAGCGGCACCTTCGTCGAACATACCGGCGAGCGTCCGCTGGCGGCGCCTTCCTCAGAAACGGCGGCCCGCCAGCGCCTGGGGCTGTCCACCCGCGGCGAAGTCACAGGCGGCGGCACGGGCGGACTGGGACAGCACACGGGCGCCTTCGTGCCAGGCATCGCGGACGCGACCCTATTCCCTTTTCATGTCTGGAAGCGGCTGCTGTCGCGCCATCTGGGCAAATCGAACCTGGCGCTGGCCGGCTATTCCAAGGATGGCGCGGGCTTCGTGCCGCTACGCGAGGCCATCGCGAACTACCTGCGCATTTCGCGCTCGGTCGTCTGCCAGCCGGAACAGATCATCGTGACTGCCGGAACCCACCAATCCGTCGACCTCTGCGCCCGCCTGCTGGCCGACGCCGGCGACGCCGCGCTGGTGGAAAGCCCCTGTCACTGGGCCTTCCCGCCGCTGCTCACCGCGGCGGGCATCCGCGTCCATCCCGCCCACGTCGACGAAGGCGGGCTGAACCTTTCCACCAGCAAAGTGCCGAAACGCGCGCGCCTCGTGATCAGCAGCCCTTCGCATCAATATCCTACCGGCGTCGTCATGCCGCTGGCGCGCCGCCTGGAACTGCTGCAAGCCGCGCGCGCGAGCGGGCTGTGGATCATCGAAGACGACTACGACAGCGAATTCCGCTACGACGGCGCGCCGATCCCGTCCCTGCAGGGCCTGGACACCGACGGCCGCGTCATCTACATGGGCACGTTCAGCAAGACCATGTTCGCAGGGCTGCGCATGAGCTACATGGTCGTTCCGGAACATATCGCGCACGCATTCTCCAACGCCTGCTCGCGCATCTACCGGCCGGGGCACCTGCATCTGCAGGCCGCACTGGCGGATTTCATGAATGACGGGCATTTCTCGCAGAACATCAAGCGCATGCGGCTGGAGTACGCGGAACGCCAGCGCGTGCTGCGGGAAGAACTTTTGCGGCAAGTCGGCCCGATGGTCGAGCTGTCGCAGGCCCGGGCGGGGCTGCACGTGTATGCGCGCCTGTCGCCGCGGGTGTCGGTGTCGCAACTGGTCGCCCACGCGCAAGCCGAGAACATCGTGCTGGGCCAGCCCCACTTCCTGCCCGATCATGCCGAGGGCGACCGCAACGCGGTGGTGCTGGGCTACGGCGGCGTGCCCGGATCGCAGATCCCCGCGGGCGTGGAACGCTTCGCGCGTGCGCTTGACCGCGCCAGCAGTACGGCGCCCGCAGCCCGGCCCCGGCGACGCCGCGCGGCGCCGGCCTGAGCGGGCCGTCGCGCGGCAAGCCACGGCTCCCGCGCCAGCCCTTCCCTACAACTTGGCGAACACCTCGTCGGCCGCCTGCATCAACTGGTCCGCGTTGGCCAGGCTGAACGGCAACTGCGGCCGCAGCTTGATGACGTTGCCGCGCAGGCCGGTGGCGCTCAGCAGCACGCGGTGTTCGCGCATCAGGTTCACGAATCGGTGCGTCTCTTCGGGGGCCGGCGTTTTGGCCCCCTGGTCCTTGACGAGTTCGATGCCCATGAACAGGCCGTCGCCGCGAACATCGCCGATCCAAGGATGCTTGCGCGCCATCTCGCGGAACTTATCCCGCAGATAGGCGCCCGTGCGCGCCGCGTTTGCCTGCAGGCCTTCGTCCTGGATGACATCCAGCGTCGCCAGCGCCGCCGCGCTGGAGACCGGATTGCCACCGAACGTGTTGAAGTAGCGCGCGTCGCGGCCGAAGCGTTCGAAGATCTCGGGACGCGCCACCACACCGGCTATCGGATGGCCGTTGCCCATGGGTTTGCCCATGGTGACGATGTCGGGCACCAGGCCATGGCGCTGGAAGCCCCACATGCATGAACCGGTGCGCGCGAAACCCGCCTGCACTTCGTCGGCGATGAACAGGCCGCCGGCGGCGCGGATGGCCTCGACGGCGGGCGCCAGGAACGGCGCGGGATCGGTATAGACACCATCGCTGGAGAAGACCGTATCCACCAGCAGCGCCGCCGGACGTATGCCATGGCGCAACATATCGTCGATGGCCTCCTGCACCCGGGCGGCAAACCACGCGCCGATCGTCGCGGGATCGTGCCGGTAGGTGTCGGGCGCGCTCACGGCACGCACGTCGACGCCCAACGGCACGGTCTTGCCCAGCGAGGGCGACACCGCCGCGACAGCGGCCGTGACGCCGTGGTAGGCCAGTTCCGTCACGATGACGCCGCTGGCGCCCGTGTGGCTGCGCGCAATGCGCAGCGCCAGGTCGTTGGCCTCGCTGCCGGTGCACGTGAACATCGCTTGCGACAGCGCGGACGGAAACGTGGCCACGAGGCGCTCGGCGTATTCCACCACGCCGTCGTGCAGATAGCGCGTATGCGTGTTGAGCACCGCGGCCTGCTCGGCAATGGCCGCGACCACGCGCGGATGGCTGTGGCCCACCGACGCCACATTGTTGTAGGCGTCCAGGTAGCGTTCTCCGGCGGCGTCATAAAGCCACACGCCCTCGCCGCGCACGATGTGCAGCGGATTGTCATAGAACAGCCGATAGGCCGTTCCGAGAACGCGCTGGCGCCGTTCGATCAGGGCACGCTCGGCGGCGGGCAGGCTGCCGGCGGCAGCGGGGTCGAATGCGTTCAACATGGCCTTGTCTTTGCTCATGCGGGATTCTCCAAAGTGGCGCCGCAGGCCCGCGACAGAATGTCCCGGGCGCGCCCTTGCGGCAAGGCCGCGAGTCGCGCCAGGCCGATCCAGGCGGGGGCGTTGTTGCGCAGGATGTAGGTACGGTTTTCGGGGTGCTGCTTGGCACGCCAGCCCGTGATGGCCACGGTAAGAAGCAGGCGCGTGGCAATCAGGTCCGGCAGCAGCGCGATCTCCGGATCCGTCAGCGGATTCAAGCGGTGGTAGCGGGCCACGCACAGTGCAGCGCGATCCAGCGGGCTGGCCGAATCTTCCAGCAGGTACGAGCAGGCCACTGCAAGGTCCTGCACAAGCGGCGCCTGCACCATGTCGCCGAAATCGAGGATGGCCGAAATACGGTCGGGCTGCGCCGCGTCCACGAGGACGTTGTAGGGGTTCAAATCATTGTGGATGACCTGGCGGCGCAGGCCCGGCAGCGCCGGCCGGACATGCGCCATGAACCGCGCCAGGGTGCGCTCGGCCAGCGCGCGCTGGCCGGCGTCTTCAATGCCGGCCAGCAGATCCGCCACCTGTTCCGCGTGCTGCAGGTCCCACAACAGCGTGTGGTTCGCAGTCGGATGTTCGAACCCCCGCAAGGCCAGATCGAAGCCCGCCAGCGCATGGCCCAGGGCTTGCGCCTGCGACGCGCTGCGTGGGGTCCTGTAGAGCGGCGTGCCGGATAGAAAGGTGATCACCCGGATGGCGCGGCGTACGCCCGCCGGCCCGTCGTGCCGATGCACGTGGCGGCCGTCGCGCGTCAACAGCAGGTGCGGTACCGGCAGGCTGCTGTCGGCGCGCATCAGGTGAAGCTGTGCCTGCGTCTGGAAGTCCGTCACCGCCGGATCCTCGGCGGGATGAGTGGCTTTCAGGACATAGGCGCTGCCATCGTCCAGGCGCAGGTGAAAGTTCTGGTCGCGCTCGCTGCTCAGCAATTCCGCCTGGGTACGCAGCCCGAAGACGTCCCAGGCAATCGCCCGGGCATCGTCGATGGTCAGTTTCGGGGCTTCGGCCGCAAAGAGCGCCTGTTCGGCCGTCGGGGTCGCCGTGCTGCGGATCGTCATGCGGCGATCTCTTCCAGGCCGCACCATTCGGCAATGAACAATGCGATGGTCTGCGTCACCTTGCGCACCGATTCCAGGTTCACCGACTCGTCGTTGCCGTGCGGCATGCGGCATTCCGGGCCGTAGACGATGGCCGGCGTATCGGCGTAGAGGCCGTAGAACCGGGCGTCGGTCGCGGCCGAGGTGACGTATTCCTGCAGCGGCTCGTTGAAGACCGCCTCATGGCTGACTCGCAGCGCCGCCTCGACGTCCTCGGAATCCTTCAGTTCATAGCCTTCGGCCATGAAGCCGTGGTAGATCACCTTGGGCGGATGCTTGGCGAGGAAGGGATCACGCGCGGCCACTTCCGCGACGAACGCTTCGATCTCGGCACGGGCGGCCTCCAGGCTCTGGCCCGGGAACACCGCGACGCGCATGTCGAAGGTACACCAGGCGGGCACGCTCGAGGGCCAGTCGCCGCCGGCGATCTTGCCCAGGTTGAAGCGGATGGGATGCGGGTGGTCGCAGAAATGGGTGTGCTCGCATTTGCGGCCGTTCCAGCGTTCCTCCAGTTCGTCCATCGCCTGGATCATGAAGATGGCTTTCTGGATGGCGTTGGCGCCTGCGCCCGAAAACGCCGCCGACGCGTGCTGCGGATCGCCGTCGACCTGCACCTGGAACCACATGGGCCCGACCTGGGCCCGCATCAGCATCGGCAGCAGGGGTTCGGGAATGAATGCGGCATCGGCGCGGTAGCCGCGCTGCAGGCAGGCCAACGCGCCGTTGCCGGTGCATTCCTCTTCCACCACGGATTGCAGGAACACGTCCGCCGCCGGCTGCAGCCCGACCCGGCGCAGCGCGTCCAGCGCCGCCATGCAGGCGACAAGGCCCGATTTCATGTCGCCCGCGCCGCGTCCGTGCATCCAGCCGTCGATGATGGCCGGGTCATAGGGGTCGCGGCTCCATTGCGACCGGGGCCCCACGGGCACCACGTCGATATGGCCGTTCAGGATCAGCGACCGGCCCTGGCGCGTTCGCGAGCGGTGGGTGCCCACCACGTTGAACGCGTTGTCGTACGAGATGGCTACCGGCGAGAAACCCGGCATGTGCTTGATGGCATCGATGTCGATCTGCCAGCGGTCCACCTCATAGCCCCGCGCCGCATACTGCGCCGCCATGAAATCCTGCGCGGCCGCCTCTTCGCCGCGCTGGGACGGGATTCGGACCAACTGCGCCAGCGTATCGGTCTGGTCGGCATAGCCGTCATTGACGGCCGCGAGAATGCGCGCTTTCAGCGCTTGGGTCAGCTCGGGCATGGATGTTCCACGGTTAGGGACAATGCCAAAGATGATAGGGGAAACTGGCGCTAAGTCAGATAGCCAATCCCAAGCATTTCATATAGCCACTTTTGGGTATTCCCCTCACCGTCTCCCGCATGCCCGTCCGCCTGCCGCGCGCGGTGTGGGCGGCGCCGCGCAAAGCTCGGCCTGCGCCACACCGCAACGCGGATGATGGCGCCGCGGCCCTGCGCCGGGATCTCATCCGTGCGCAGGGTCACTGATAGCGTTCGCGATAGCCGACGGGCGACATGCCGCAGTATTTGTTGAAAATGTCGCGAAACGCCTTGGTGTCGTTGTAGCCGACCTCGTACATCACTTCCGACACGCTTTTGCGCGAGCTCTCCAGCCGCTTCTTCGCGGCCTCGACACGGACCCGCTGCACGTATTCCACGATGCTGTTCCCCGTGGCTTGCCGGAACCGGCGTTCCAACGTGCGACGGCCCATCGCGTGGCGGTCGGCCAGGTCTTCCACGGTGATCTTCTCCGTGTAGCGGCCTTCGATGTCAGTCTGCACGGCCCGCACGACGTCGTCGGCGTGGCCCTTCTGCCCCGTGAACACCGAGAACGGCAGCTGGCTCTGCCGGCTCCAGTCCAACTGGAAGTATTTGGCGCACCAGATGGCGGTGTCGCGGTCAGTGTATTTTTCGATCAGATGCAGCACCAGGTGCGCGGCCGAAAACGCGCCGCCGCTCGTGTAGATGCCGTTGTCGGCCATGACGACGCGGTCGCTGACCCACTGCACGTTCGGGAACAGGCTGGCGTACAGGTTTTGCGCCACCCAATGCACCACGGCTTGCTGCCCGTCCAGCACCCCGCCCGCCGCCAGCAGCGCGGCGCCCATGCACAGGCTGGCGACTTCGCCGCCCTCGCGGTGATGGCGCGACAACCAGTCGATCAGTTCGCGGTTGGACAGGACCGCATCGGACACGGCGCCCAGCAACGGCGGTGCGATGCAGATATCGATGTCAAGCGCGTCGGCCAGCACCAGGTCGGCCTGCACTTTGATACGCCCGTCGTCCAGGCTGACCTCGCGGGTCAACGCCAGCGTGCGCACCCGGAAACGCGGTTCACGGCCATGCGCGGCCAGGTATTCGTTGGCGACCAGGAAGCCATGGCGCGCAGTCTCCAGGGAAGCGATGTTCGCTCCCGTCGGCAGTAGGAAAGCGACGTTTTTCATTGGGGCGGAAAGTCCGGGCGGCGGGAGCCGCGGAGCGGCGTTTTTCATGACGCCAAGCATACGCTTGTGCACTGTCGCAATCCACCCGCAAGAATGTCGCAATCCCCTATCTGAAACCTGCCCCAATCCCGATACAGTGACATCTGCCGGCTTCAAGGCCGGACGGCTGCGGGCGTGACCAGCGGGCACGCCTGGCGCCGGATAGAACAACATGGATCAAAGGAGTGTTTGATGGAAAAGTACATAGATGGTTACCTTCTCGCCGTCCCCAAGGCGAACCTGCCGGCGTACAAGAAAATGGCGGAGCAGGCCAAGGTCGTCTGGATCGAGCACGGGGCGCTGGACTACCGCGAATGCGTCGCCGACGACATCGACATGGAAGGGTTCGGCTCGTTCACGGCGGCCGCTGGCGCGAAGGCAGACGAAACGGTGGTGTTCGCCTGGGTCTTGTTCGAAAGCAAGCCCGAGCGCGACCGGATCAACGCCAAAGTCATGGCGGACCCCCGGTTGAGCAACATGTCCTGCGAAGGCGTGTTCGATTTCAAACGCATGTGCCTGGGCGGCTTCAACACGCTGGTCGCCAAGTAAAAAAAACCGGGCGCCCTGTCGAAACCGGCATCGCCCGTTCGTCGTATAGGCAGGAGCCGCTGGACCGCACCGGCCCCGGCGCTCCGTCCCCCCGACAGTCAACGATTCTGGAGACTCACCATGGCCACCCCTGCAAAACAGCCCATTCCCGACGGCATGCACACGCTGACCTCGCATATCGTGTGCGAAGGCGCGTCGGATGCCATCGCCTTCTACAAGAAGGCCTTCAACGCCGAAGAGCTCGCGCGCCTGCCCGGGCCCAACGGCAAGATCATGCATGCCGCCATCCGCATCGGCGATTCCGTGCTGATGCTGATGGACGACTTCCCCGAATGGGGCAGCCTGGGGCCCAAGGCATTGAAGGGCTCGCCCGTGACGCTGCACCTGTACATGAACGACGTGGACGCCGCGATGAAGCAGGCCGTGGCCGCCGGCGCCACCGTGACGATGCCCGTCGCGGACATGTTCTGGGGCGACCGTTACGGCCAGGTGGTGGACCCGTTCGGCCACCGCTGGTCCATCGCCACGCACAAGTTCAACTACTCGCCCGAGGAAATCCAGCAGAACATGGCCAAGATGGGCGACATGACCGGCTGCGGCGATGCCGCGGCAGCCGCGGCCGCCAAGCAATAAGCGCGTCGCGCCGGCACGCAGGAAAAAGCCCGCAGCGGCCGGACTCGAAAGGATCCGGCCGCTGCGGGCTTTTTTACGTCTGCCCGAGACTTACTGCGAATATGGGCCCAGGAAATCCAGCTTGCCGATCTTCACGCCGGCGTTGCGCAAGATCGCATAGGCGGTCGTGATGTGGAAATAGAAGTTGGGCAACGCGAACGTCAGCAGGTAGCCGTCGCCCTGGAATTCCGGTTTGAAGTCGCCGAAGTTCACGACGATCTTGCGGCTTTCGGCGCCCTCCACCTGGTCAGGCGTCACGCTTTGCAGATAGGCGATGGTGTCGGCGATGCGTTGCTGCAACTGCTCGAACGTCGTCTCTTCGTCGGGAAACTTCGGCGCCTGCCCCTGGGACAGTCGCTGGACCGCGAATTTGGCGGCGTCGCTGGCGCGTTGGACCTGGCCTGACAACGGATACATGTCGGGCGCCAGGCGCGCATTGACGAGCGCGGCGGGATCAAGCCCTTCGGCCTGGGCATGGGCGACGGCCTTTTCCAGCAGGTCGGCCAGCACGGTCATGCCGCGAACGAAGACGGGCACGGATGCCTGATAGATAGAGAGGGACATGGCGCAGATTTCCAAAAAGCCAGCTTGGGCAGGGCACGCGCTCCGCCTGGATCTGGAATGCGGCGATCTTACCGCCGCACCGTGTCGTTTCCATAGCCGCCGGCCTCGACAACTGCATTCCCGATTCGCGAACAATGGCGACGGCCCGATGGCGCCTGCCCACGGATACCTATGCTTCCCGCTGCTCCGCGCCCGTCCGGCGCAAGCCCTGAAAAAACCGCCATACCAGAGCCGAGGCGTCGGGGCCGCCCCGCGCGTGGTACTTCACCGACGCGTCGCCGCCGCTCCAGGCATGCTCCAGGCGCGTGATTTCGCACAGGCGCAATACCGTCTTGCGCCCGCGCAGCAGGTCCATGCGGCGATACGCCTTGTCGGTGCCCAGCCCCAGCACGCGCTCGACCGGAAGAGCTTCCGGACCCAGGCCGTTCAAGGCGCGGAACTGTTCGAACAACTGCTTGCCGTTGCGCGGTGCCACCGCCGGATCCAGCTGCCCCTGCAGGATCAAGGCGGGCATGCCCAGGCGGAATACGGCGGGATCCGCCACGCCTTCCAGCAACGGCAGCAACGGTTTGAGGCTGCCGCGCCGCATCGTGCCGATGCCGCTGGCCGCGCTGTGCGCGTCGCCCACGACGGGGCCGGAATGCATGGCCACCGCGGCAATCAGCGAGGGATGCCGCAACGCCACCAGCGCCGCCATGCCCGCGCCCGCCGACAACCCCGCGATGTAGACCCGTTCCGGATCCAGGTCATGCCGTGCGACTTCCGACCGGATCAGCGCCGCGATCAGATCGGCCTCGGCGCCGCCATGCTGGGCATCGGGCTGGAACCAGCGCCAGCAGCGCTGGACCTGACGGGTCATGGACTGCTGCGGATACAGCACCATGAAGCCGCCGGCATCCGCCCATTGGTTCATGCGCGTGCCGCGCGCGAACGCCAACGACGTCTGCCGGCAACCATGCAGCATCACGACCACCGGCATGCCGGCGCGTGGCGCGGGCGCCGGCGTATAGCGCGCGAAGGCCAACTGGCGTCCCGCGCCGTCGGAGAACTGCCGTGACGCCTCCCAACGCCCGCCGCCCAGGGACGACACGGCCGGTGGGCGGGGGGTTGCAGCCGGCGGCGCAAGCTTGACCGCCGTCTTGCGCGCCGATGCGGTGCGTTTCCTGGTGGCTTTGGGGGCCGCCATGCGCAGCGCCGCGCGCTGGAGTTTGCTTAGTTTCTTTGCGGCTTTGAAAAACAGACTGGTAAAACTGCGCGCCATTGCTAGGCCTCGGCCAGTAAACCTTCTTGACTTCGCGCCGGCGCCGTGGCGCCGCGGGGCCGCTCGCTGCGGCACGCCGGCCATCGCGCCCGCACGGTCACGGACGCCTGGAACTCAGAATCTTGGAGCCGGACCGGCGCCACCCGTCAACAATTGCAGACAGGACATCAGCGCCACGGCGATGGTCAGTATGGACAATACCCTGACCACTTTACTGGCGTCGGGACGCGTCAGCATGGCGGTCATCCGAGTGATGATGTATGCGCCCACCATCAGGCCGATTGCCGGAATCATCAGAGTCTCCCCTTAGAGTATCTGTTGCGCGGGCGCGCACGCGCAGCCGCGGACGCGAGCCTGGGACAAGAACATGCGCCGCCTCTTCGGGCGGATTTATTTGTGCGTGAAATGTATCACAGAGTAACTTCCTACCTGCATATTTCCTTGCGCCGGACATGGGTGGCATTTGAACAAAATCAAGCCGCGCCGCATCAGCCTCGCCGAGCGCCTGCGGCCCCTTGAGCGCGCGGCGCAAAGCGCCTATGGTGTAAGCCTCGCTTCAACAAGACGCATTCATGTTCCCCAACGACAGACCCCAGACCCTGGGCGAAGAAATCGCCAACACCATCAGCCACGGCGTGGGCGCGGCCGGTGCCGTGGCCGCCGCCCCCTTCCTGATCATCGCCGCCGTGCGCCAGGGCGACGCCGCCTTCATCGCGGGCGCCGCCGTCTTCGCCGCCTCGATGTGCCTGCTGTATCTGGCATCCACCATCTATCACGCGCTGCCGCTTTGCCGTGCCAAGCAGATCTTCAACGTGCTGGACCATTCGGCCATCTACCTGCTGATCGCCGGCACCTATACGCCGTTTGCGCTGGGCGCGTTGCGCGGCCCATGGGGCTGGACCCTGTTCGGCCTGGTGTGGGGGCTGGCCCTGCTGGGCGTCGGGCTGAAGGCCAGCAAACGCCTGAACCGCCCGGCCATCTCCACCGGGCTGTACCTGGCGATGGGCTGGCTGGTGATCATCGCGGTGAATCCGCTGATCGAACGCGTCCCGACCGGCGGGCTGTGGTGGCTGGTGGCGGGCGGCCTGGCCTATACCGGCGGCGTAGTGTTCTTCGTATTCGACAACCGCTGGCGCTACAGCCATTTCGTGTGGCACCTGTTCGTGCTTGCCGGCACCGTCTGCCATTTCTTCGCGGTGCTGTGGTACGCCGCCTGACGGCGATTCAACGGCGGCGGGCCGCTTCCGCTTCGGGCATGGCCAGCAAGCCGCGCTTCATCAATCCGCGAACCCCGGGCACCAGCAGCGAGCCGCCGAACAGCAGGTCACGCCACAGCCCCGGCCCCGAAGACTGGAAACACGGCGTCAAGGCGCGGCTCAAGGTCTGGTACATGCGCGACGGCAGCAGCCGGCTGCGCGCATAGCGCGCCGGCCCCTCGGCCGCGCCGTACTGCCCCAGCGCACGAGCCAGCGCCAACGCATCCAGCACGGCCAGCGTCGCACCCAGACCCAGTTGCGGGCTCATCGCGTGGCCGGCGTCGCCCACCGCGCAATATGGCCCGGCGGCCAGCCCCCGCGGCCAGGTATGGCGGTAGGTGGCCACCGCCAAATCCTCGTGCCGGGATACTTGCTGAACCACCGGCGCCGCTTCAGGCCACAATGCCAGCAGTTGCTTCTTCCATTTCCCGATCGGCGCCGCACGCCAGGCGGGCAATGCGTCGTGGCGGATGCTCCAGAACAGCGACAGCCGGACACCCTGCGGGCCGATCTCGGTGGGCAGCAGGCCCATCATTTGCCGGGTGCCGCGAAAACGCTGCAGCAACTGCGTCGCGCCCGGCCAGTCCGGCGCCCAGAACTGCCCCCACAACGCGCCCCACTGGTAGACGCGGGAACGCGAGGCCAGCCCGACCTGTTCGCGCAGCGCGGACGCGGCGCCGTCGGCCACCACGAACACGTCGAACGCGGATTCTGCCTGGCCGCTGCCCTCGCCATGGACCACGCGCGCCCTGCCCGCCTGGCTAGCCAGCGTCTGGACCGGACAGCCGAACGAGAACGCGACCCCCGCTCGCTGGCAAGCGTCGAACAACACGCGGCCCAACGCCGCCCGGGTCACTGCGCGCGCGCCGTCGCCCACGTAATCGATATCGACGATGCGCCACCCGCGATGCGACAGGCCCAGCAGGCCATCGATCGGCGCGCCGACGTTCAGCGCGGCCACGTCCACCCCTAGCGTGCGCAGCGCGCGCACCCCCGGCGGCTGAAGCAGCAAGCCCGCGCCCATCGTCGTGAAATCCGGGTGCTTTTCAAAGACGCGCACCTGATGCCCGGCCTGGGCCAGCGCCAGCGCGGTCGCCAGCCCGGCGCTGCCCGCGCCGGCGATTCCCACGGAAAGCGGAGATTGCGGCAAGGTTTGGAATCCGTATCGGCGGCGGGCCCGGCATGGGCCGCCCTTCGTGCCGCGATAGTACCAACAGACTAGTCCTGCCGCAGGTACTCGGTAGGAGGCCGCCCCAGCACGCGACGGAACATCGTGGAGAACGCCGCCGGGCTTTGATAGCCGAAGTCCAGCGCGATGACGGTCACCGGTTGCCCGGCGGCCAGCCGCGCCAGGGCCAGCACCACGCAGGCACGCTGCCGCCACGCCGAAAACGGCATCCCCGTCTGCTGGCTGAAGTGACGGCTGAAGGTCCGCAGGCTCATGTGCAGGCGGTCGGCCCAAGCCTGCGGCGGCACCCGCGCGTCGGGCGCGGCGATGAAGGCCCGGCACAGCGGCGCCAGCCGCTTGTCGCGCGGCAACGGGATATGCAAGGGCAGCACCGGCGCGCGATCGACCTCATGCAGCAGCAGGGCCGCCAGCGCCCCGTCGCGCCCATCGGGGTCGTAGGCGGCGGGCATGTCGACGGCTTCCAGCAGCAGTTGCCGCAACAGCGGCGACACCTCGATCACTTCGCAGGCGTCCCGGCCCGTCCGCGCGGCGCCGGGTTCGATGTAGGCGCTGCGCGTGCTGACGTCCAGCATCCGCACCTGATGCGTCACGCCGGCGGGGATCCACACGGCGCGCTGTGGCGGCACGACCCAGTTGCCGTCGCGCGTCTCGACCTGCATGACGCCGGTGGCGCCGTACAGCAGTTGCGCGCGGCGGTGGGCGTGCGCCGGCAGCAGGTGGCCCGGCGGGTAGTCGTTGCCGATGGCGACCACGGTGCGGTCCAGCGAGTCGTAGCGGTCGATATGGGTATTGCGCATGGGCGGAATGGACGGAATGGGGGCAAAAGCGCCGTCCGGTCTGGCCGAAACTAAAACATTATTGTCCCATCCTATAAAGCAGGCCAACCCGGCACGCCTTACCGTGACGGTTTTCCCGCGAAAGGAAGGACGGCATGCTGTATCTCATATTGGCCCTTTTCGGCTGCGTCAGCGGTGTCACCACGGTCCTGTTCGGCTTCGGCGGCGGCTTTGTGGTGGTGCCGGTGCTGTACGGCGTGCTGACGGCCACGCATGGCGCCGGCGACCCCATCGGCCAATCCGCCATGCATATCGCGGTGGCGACTTCAACTTGCGTGATGATCGTGAATTCCATCGCCGCGACGCGCAAGCACCGGCGCGCCGGCAATATCGTGCGCGCCTACGTCTGGCCGCTGGCCGCCTTTATCGCGGCGGGCGCGCTGCTTGGCGCGTGGGCCGCCACCCGCGCCAGCGGCGACCTGGTGCGCGGGGCCTTCATCGCCTATCTGGGCGTGACGATCCTGGACTGCCTGCTGCGCCAAGGCTTCCTGGCGCAGCACGACGCGCAAACGCCGCAACCCCTGGGGCAAGGCGTCGTGGTGGGCGGCGGCGTGGCCATCGGCGCCATCGCCACCTTCCTGGGCGTGGGCGGCAGCGTGATGACCGTGCCGCTGCTGCGCCGGCGCGGGCTGCCCATGGCCAAAGCCGCCGCCATGGCGAACCCGCTGACGCTGCCGGTGGCCATCGTGGGCACGCTGGCCTACATGGCGGCCGCGCGCGGGCTTCCCGCCGCGCTGGCGCCATGGATCGTCGGGTATGTCGACCTGCTGGCGTTCGCGGCGCTGGCCCTGGGTTCGCTGGCGGGCATCCGCCTTGCCGCGCCGCTGATCCCCCGGATCCCCGACCGCCTGCATGCCCGGGTCTACGTCCTGCTGCTCGCCCTTGTCATGCTGAGCATGCTGCTGATCTGACAGCGTGCTGATCCGACTGCGGGCGCGCAACCGGCGCCGCCCGCGCAAACCTAAGGACACATCGCGGCCAGCAGCGACTACGAAACCGCGCAAAACGTTTCCGGCGCCCGCCCTGGGGCCGCCCTCCCACGCCGCGCCCGGATCCCGTGGCCTGCCGACACAGGAAAACACATCGCGAAACTTGTCCCGCGCCGGGTCCCGTCGTCATCATGGTCGGACATTAACCGGAACAAGGAGGTTTCATGCAGCGTTCCACTTACGCATTCCTATCCGCCGCCATTCTGACGACGGCGCTGTCCGGTGCCCCCGCCCTGGCGCAGAACGCTAGCCAGCCGCCGGCTCAACCGCAAATGGCCCCCGCCATCACCCAGCCCACCGACCAGCAGCTGCAACGCTTCGCTTCGGCATCGCAGAAGGTGTCCGGCGTGGTCGACGAATACCGTCCCAAGGTCGACGCCGCGAAGTCGGACGACGCCAAGCAGAAGGTCGTCCAGGAAGCGGACGCCAAGATGGTGCAGCTGGTGCGCGCGGACGGACTGACCGTCGAAGAATTCAATGGCATCGGCCAGGCCGTGCAGCAGGACCCGCAGTTGAAGCAGCGGGTCATGAACATGAGCCAGGGCGCGCCGAAGTAACCCAAGGCCGGACCGGGGATTGTCCGGCCTGCGCCACGCGACCCTCGGGCGCGTGGCGCTTTTTCGTTGCGCGTTTTCGTGGCGATTTTCTTTGTACGCCGCCACGCCGGGAACGGCGTTATCCTGACGGCCATCCCCTTCCACAGGCAAGCCCCGAGGAGCGCGGCATCTTGACCCCGGATCTCACCCTCTACGATTTGGCCGGCGCCGACGCGTCGCTGCGCTTCAGCCCGCATTGCTGGAAAACGCACATGGCGCTGGCCCACAAGGGCCTGTCCGCCAAGACCGTGCCCTGGCGCTTCACCGAAAAGGAAGACATCGGCTTTTCCGGCCAGAAGCTCGTTCCGGTCCTGGTGCACGACACGCACGTCGTCAGCGACTCGTGGCAGATCGCCTGCTACCTGGAAGACACCTTTCCCGAACGGCCGTCGCTGTTCGGCGGACCGGGCGGCCGCGCGGTCACGCTGTTCACGAACGCCTGGGCCGACACCACGCTGGTGCCGGTGCTGGCGCGCCTGCTGCTGCCCGCCATCCACGGCCTGATCCACGAGAAAGACCAGGACTACTTCCGCGCTTCGCGGGAAAAGCGCTTCGGCAAGCTGGAAGACCTGCCCGCGGGCTACGCCGACCAGATCGCCGCGCTGCGGGCCGCGCTGCTGCCGCTGCGCCTGACGCTGGGCAAGCAGCCGTTCCTGGCGGGCAGCCAGCACGGGTATGCCGACTATGCGGTGTTCGGCATGTTCATGTGGGCCCGCTGCACCAGCCCGCTGGAACTGCTGGCCGAAGACGACCCCGTCCATGCATGGCGCGAACGGATGCTGGATGCCTTTGACGGCATGGCCCGCCGCGCGCCCCTCGCCGCGGGCTGATCAGGTCTTCAGCCGGTAACCCGTCTTGAAGATCCAGCGCACGCCGATCAGGCACGCCACGAGGAACACCAGCGTCATGCCCACGCTGACGCCCAAGCTGACGTCCGACACGCCGTAGAACGCCCAGCGGAACCCGCTGACCAGGTAGACCACCGGATTGAACAAGGTGGCGGTTTGCCAGAACGGCGGCAGCATCTTGATGGAATAGAAGGTGCCGCCCAGGAAGGTCAGCGGCGTGACGATCATCAGGGGAATGATCTGCAGCTTCTCGAAACCGTCGGCCCAGACGCCGATGATGAAGCCGAACAGGCTGAACGTGACGGCGGTCAGCACCAGGAAGCCCAGCATCCAGATAGGATGCGCGACCTCGAACGACACGAACAGGCGCGCCGTGGCCAGCATGATCAACCCGAGGATGATGGACTTGCTGGCGGCCGCCCCCACGTAGCCCATGACGATTTCCACATACGAGATGGGCGCGGAATGGATTTCGTAGATGGTGCCCGAGAACCGCGGCATGTAGATGCCGAAGGACGCGTTGGCGATGCTTTGGGTCAAGAGCGACAGCATGATCATGCCCGGCACGATGAACGCGCCGTAGCTGACCCCGTCGATCTCGACCATGTGCGAGCCGATGGCCGAGCCGAACACCACGAAGTACAGCGACGTGGAAATCACCGGCGACAACACGCTTTGCATCAGCGTGCGCCAGGCGCGGGCCATTTCAAACAGGTAGATAGCGCGGATGGCGTAGAAGTTCATGATTGACCGTGTACCAGGCTGACAAAGATATCCTCAAGCGAGCTTTCCGATGAATTCAGATCCGTGAATTCGATCTCGAGCCGGCTCAGGTCGTGCAGCAGCTGGGAAATCTGGCCGCCACCCTGGTTGTCGTAGGTATAGACCAGCTTGTAGCCGTCGGTGGACAAGTCCAGCTGATAGGCGTCCAGCGCGGTCGGGATGCCCGGCAACGGCGCTTTCAAGGTCAGGCTCAGCTGGCGCTTGCCCAGCTTGGCCATCAGCGCGTCCTTTTCTTCCACCAGGATGATCTCGCCCTTGCGGATCACGCCGATGCGGTCGGCCATTTCCTGCGCTTCTTCGATGTAGTGCGTGGTCAGGATGATCGTGACGCCGCTTTCGCGCAGGCGCCGCACCATTTCCCACATGCCCCGGCGCAGCTCCACGTCGACGCCCGCCGTGGGCTCGTCCAGGAACAGGATGGCGGGCTCGTGAGACAGCGCCTTGGCGATCATCACGCGGCGCTTCATGCCCCCCGACAGCGCCATGATGCGGCTGTCCTTCTTGTCCCACAGCGACAGGTCGCGCAGCACCTTTTCGATATAGGCGGGGTTGGCCGGCTTGCCGAAGAGGCCGCGGCTGAACGTGACGGTGTTCCAGACGCTTTCGAACGCGTCGGTCGAGATCTCTTGCGGCACCAGGCCGATCTTGGAACGCGCGGCGCGGAAATCCGACACGATGTCGTGGCCGTCGGCCAGCACCCGGCCGTCGGTGGGATTGACGATGCCGCAGATGATGCTGATCAGCGTCGTCTTGCCCGCGCCGTTTGGTCCGAGCAACGCGAAGATCTCGCCACGCTGGATTTCCAGGTTGACGCTCTTTAGCGCCTGGAACCCCGACGCGTACCGCTTGGATAACCCTTGAACTGATATGACCGGCTGCACTCGAGCCCCCGACGTGATCGATAGCCGGAGATTTTACCCGCCACGCCGTTACCGCTTGTTCGGCGTGGCGGAACGCAGTGTTCAGGTTTTGGCGATTAACGTCCCCAGCGCAGCACCAGGGGATCCAATCGGCGGGCGGTTTCCAGCAGGCCCTGGCGGACCTCGGCGCGCATGGGCGGGAACGGATGCCTGGGCGCCTCGCAATCGATCACGCCGCCCGCCTTCATCAGGGCCTTCGCCGTCAGGATGCCGCCCTGGCGGTTTTCATAGTTGATCAGGGGCAGCCAGCGCTCGTACAGGCGGCAGGCCTCGTCGCGCCGGCCCGCGCGGTGCGCCTCGATGATGGGGCGGATGCCGTCGGCAAAGCCGCCGCCCGTCATCGAACCCGTGGCCCCCGCCTCCAGGTCGGGCAGCAGGGTGATGGCCTCTTCACCATCCCAGGGCCCTTCCACCGCCGCCCCGCCCAGCGCGATCAGGTCGCGCAGTTTGGAGGCGGCGCCCGCCGTCTCGATCTTGAAATACGACACCTGCGGGATCTCGCGCGCCATCTTCGCCAGCAGCGCGGCCGGCAACGGCGTGCCCGCCACCGGCGCGTCCTGGATCATGATGGGGATGTCCACCGCGTCCGACACCTGCTGGAAAAACGCCTCGACCTGCGCTTCCGGCACGCGGATCGTGGCCCCGTGGTACGGCGGCATGATCATCAGCATGGCGGCGCCCTGCTCCTGCGCCCGCCGGCTGCGCGCCGCGCAGACGCGGGTGCTGAAGTGCGTGGTCGTCACGATGACGGGCACGCGGCCCGCCACGTGTTCCAGGATGGTCCGCGTCAGCACCTCGCGTTCCTCGTCCGACAGCACGAACTGTTCGGAGAAGTTCGCCAGGATGCACAGGCCGTCCACGCCCGAATCGATCATGAAGTCGACCGCGCGCTTCTGGCTGGGCAAATCCAGTTCGCCCGATTCGGTGAAGGGGGTGGGCACCACCGGAAAGATGCCGCGGTAGCGCGGCGCCTGGGTCGTCGGGGTCGTTGTCGGAATCATGGCGGCCCTATTCGATGATGTTGAAATCGTTCAGGTAATCGGTTTTGAGCGTCAGCCCCAGGCCCGGCTTGTCGTCGTCCAGGTCGATGAAGCCTTCTTTGGCCACCGGCTCGCCGTCGAAGATGTAGTAGAACAGCTCGTTGCCGACCTCCACGTCGAACATCGGGAAGTACTCGCTCATCGGCGACGCCAACGTGCTCATCGTCAGATGGTAGTTGTGCATCTGCCCGGCATGCGGCACGACCGGCACGCTGTAGGCCTCGCACAGCGCGTTGATCTTGTGCGCCGCCGTAATGCCGCCCACGCGGTTCGTGTCGTACTGCACCACCGACACCGCCTTCCGGTCCAGCAGCTGCTTGAATCCGTACAGCGAGAATTCGTGCTCGCCGCCCGAGATCGGGATCGACGTCAGCTGGTTCAATTCCGCGTAGCCGTCGATATCGTCGGCGATGACGGGCTCCTCCAGCCAGCGCGGCTCGAACTTTTCCAGCTTGGGCAGGATGCGCTTGGCGTATTCCACGTTCCAGCCCATGTAGCATTCCAGCATCAGGTCCGTGTCGTACCCGATGACTTCGCGCACGGCCTCGACCGACTTCAGGTTCTCGGCCACGCCCTTCTGCAGGTGCGCCGGCCCATAGCCGAAACGCATCTTGAACGCGGTGAAACCCTGATCCAGGTAGGTCTGCGCCTCTTCCTGCATGGCCTTCAGGTCCGTGCGGTACAGCTTGGAGTAGTAGACGGGGATCTTCTCTTTGGTACGGCCGCCCAGCAGCTTGAAGACGGGCTTGCCCACCGACTTGCCCAAGATGTCCCAGATGGCCAGGTCCACGCCCGAAATCGCGGCCATGGTCACGCCCTTGCGGCCCCAGGCGTGAGTGGCGCGGTACATGCGCTGCCACAGGTATTCGTAGTCCCAGGGGTCATGGCCCACCACCAGCGGCGCCAGGTACTGGTCGATGATGGCCTTGGCCACGCGCGGGGCCAGCGCCACATTGCCCAGGCCCACGATGCCGTCGTCCGTCTCCACTTCGACGACGGTCCAGCCGTGGAAGCGGAACGTGCTCATGGTCTCTTGCCTGGAGTACAGCAGGTCCATGGCGTTGGAGCAGAAGTTGCCTTGCGGCGGCACGGTCTTGCCGGTCCATTCGAAAACGCGGGCGCGGACGGATTTGATCTTCATGTCGAGTTCCTACTTGGAAGAAGCGAAGCGGTGCGACGCACCCATGCGGCAGGCGATCAGGAAGGCCTGCCAGGTGGCCTCCACATTGGCGCGGCCCTGGCCCGCGATGTCGTAGGCGGTGCCGTGGGCAGGCGTGGTGATCGGGATCGGCAAGCCGCCCTGCACCGTCACCCCGCGCGAAAATCCCAGCAGCTTGATCGCGATCTGCCCCTGGTCGTGATACATGGTGACGATCGCCTGGAATTCGCCCGCCTGCGCCCGCAGGAAGATGGTGTCCGCCGGGAAAGGCCCCTGCACGGGCAGCCCTTCCGCATTCAACTCGCGCACGGCGGGCGCGATGATGTCGACCTCTTCTCGCCCGCAGGTGCCGCCGTCGCCGCCATGCGGGTTGAAGGCGGCGACCGCCACGCGCGGCTCGGCGATGCCGTTGGCCTGCAGCGACCGGTAGATCAGCCGCGTCGCCGCCTTGATGCCGTCGACGCTGAGCGCCGCCGCGGCGTCTTTCAGCGGAATGTGCGACGACACGCGCGACGTCCACAGCTCACCCAGCGTGTTGAATTCGCAGAAGTAGCCGGTGACGCCCAGATATTGCGCGAAGTGGTGCAGTTCGTCATCGTGGTTCAGCCCGCCCAGCTTCATCGCGTACTTGTTCAGCGGCGCGAAGCAGATCGCGTCGGCGTGCCCGGCGCGCGCGGCGTCCATGCAGGCGTCCAGCACGCGCAACACCGACGCGCCGCCCGACGCCTGCGCCTGGCCCACCGTCACCTGGCCGGGCGCGATCGTGTCCATGTCCAGCCAGGCCGGCAGGCGCGTGTCCGGCCGATCGCGCACCGCTTCGAAACTGTCCACGGGCTGGGTCTCCACCTGCACGCCCGCCACGCGCTGGCCTTCGCGCCAGAGCCAGGCGTCGCCCACCAGCACGATGTTGGCGCGCTGGCAGGGTTCCGGCTTGGCCAGCAGGCGCGCGATCAGTTCGGCGCCGATGCCGGCGGGGTCGCCCAGGGTCAGGGCAATAACGGGTTGTGGCTGCAGATTCATGCTGAGGTCATTCCACGGAAATGTTGTTTTTCTTGATGATGCCGGCATAGCGCTGGTTCTCGGCCTTATGGAACTGCGCAAACTGCTCCTGGCTCATCGGGGTGATGTCGGCGCCGATCGCCAGCAGGCGCGTCTGCGTTTCAGGCAGCGCCAGGATCTGGTTGACGTCGTCATGGATGCGTTTCTGGATGGCGGCGGGCGTGGCGCTGGGCATGTAGATGCCGTACCAGGCGCTCATTTCCACGCCCGGCACGCCGGCTTCGGCCATCGTCGGCACATCGGGCAACTGGGCGTTGCGGCGCGCGCTCAGCACCGCCAGCGCGCGCACCTTGCCACTCTTGATATGCGGGATGACCGACGACGCGGTCTCGAACGCGATCTGCACCTGGCCGCCCATCAGGTCCACCATGGCCGGGCCGCTGCCGCGATACGGGATATGCGTCATCTGCACGCCGGTGGCGTCCTTGAACAGTTCGGCCGCGATGTGCTGGGTGCTGCCCGATCCGCTGCTGGCGAAGTTGTAGTCGCCGGGCTTGCGCTTCAACAGCGCGATCAGCTCCTGCACCGATTTCGCAGGCACCTGGTTGTTCACCACCAGGATGTTCGGCACCGCGCCCACGAACACCACAGGCGTCAGGTCACGGTCATTGTCGTAGCCCAGTTTCAGCAGATGAGGCGCGATCGCGTGGGCGGTCGACACACCCATCACCATGGTGTGGCTGTCCGCCGACTTCGCCGCCAGATCGGCGGCCAGCGTGTTCGAGGCGCCGGGCTTGTTCTCGACCACGACCGTGTGCTTGAGCATCGGGCCCAGCTTGTCGGCCACGGCGCGCGCCATGGCGTCGGTGCCGCCCCCGGGCGCGGACCCGACCAGCAGGCGCAGCGGTTTGGTGGGCCAGTCGGCGGCTTGCGACTGGGCCTGTGCCGGCCCCGAAGCCAGGGTGGACAGACACAGGGCGCCCGCCGCAATGGCGGCCAATACGCGGATCTTCATGGTTGTCTCCTTGATGGATTCTTTGCCGTTGACGGGCAATTTGTTGTGAAAGCATCTTATGAAGAACATCCGTTTCCGTAAAATGAAACTTTTGCACCAACCGTTCACCTCAGGCGATCAATCATGGAACGCAACCTGAACGTCCCCGCCCTGCTGGCCCGGCTGCGCATGCGCCAGGTCGTGCTGCTGCTGGCCATCGACGACCGCGGCACGCTGCGCGCCGCCGCGCAGCAACTGAACATGACGCAGTCCGCCGCCAGCAAGATGCTGCACGAACTGGAATCGGCGCTGGGGCAACCCTTGTTTGAGCGCGTGGGCCGCGGGCTGGCGTTGACGCCAGCTGGCGAATGCGTCATGGGGCATTTCCGCGGCATGCGCGGAACGGTGTCGTCGCTGGCGCGCGAACTCGATGAATTGCGGCTGGGCAGCGCCGGCAAGCTCTTCATCGGCAGCATCATGGCGGCCTCGCCCAGCCACTTGACCGACGCGCTGCTGCGCCTGAAGCAGACGTATCCGCTGCTGGCCGTGGAAATCTCCACCGGCACCAGCGACTTGCTGATCGCGCAGTTGAACGCGGGCAAGCTGGATGTGGTGATCGGCCGCATGCTGACCCTGTCGGACCGCAACTACGTGTTCCGCCCCATCGGCGACGAGGCCCTGTCGGTGATCGCGGCGGTGGACCATCCGCTGGCCCGCAAGCGGCGTGTCGGTTTCGAGGCGATGCAGGCGTATCCCTGGATCCTGCAGCCGCAGGGCAGCCCGATGCGCGAAGTGATCGAACACGAGTTCCGCACCCACAATACGGCCATGCCGGCGGGGCTGATTGAATCCGCGTCCATCCTGACGACCACCAACCTGTCCATGAAGTCGCACATGCTGGGGGTGATCCCGGAATCGGTCGCCAGCCGCTATGCCCGGCACGGCCTGCTGGCGATCCTGCCCTATCAGATCCGGCACACGCTGGCGGCGTTCGGCAGCATCGTCCCGCGGGACCGCCCCTTAAGCGCCGCCGGGCAGCACTTTGTCGACTTGCTGCATGAAAATACCTGAAGATGAATACGCGTTACGGGCAAAAAGCAGTGCCCGGAACCGTACAATCATGCATTGCGCGATTCGCGCGTTTCACCTGAGGTCACCCCGTGAGTGCATTGCCCGCCTGTCCGATATGCCAATCCGAATTCACGTATGAAGACGGCGGCGGCTACGTCTGCCCGGAATGCGCGCATGAATGGTCGGCGCAAGACGCCGCGCCGTCCGACGACGACGCTCGCGTCTACCGCGATTCGGCCGGCAACGTCCTGCAGGACGGCGACACCGTCACCGTCATCAAAGACCTGAAGCTCAAGGGGTCGGGCGGCGTGGTCAAGATGGGCACGAAGGTCAAGGGCATCCGTCTGGTCGACAGCGACCACGACATCGATTGCAAGATCGACGGCTTCGGGCAGATGAGCCTGAAGTCGGAATTCGTCAAGAAAGTCTGACGCGGCGCCCGCCGGCCTGGCGGGCACCCTCTTGCTGCCGCACGCCGGGGCGGCAGGCTACAGCGGCTCGTCCTCGGCCGCTTTCGGCATCAGGAACGCCGTCAGCGCGCTGGACAGGCCGGCCATCACCCACAGCACGAAGAACGACACCGTGTAGAAGCCCATGCGCCCGGTGGGGACGTGCCCGAAGATCGATACGTCCAACGGGTCGATCAGGGCAAAAATGACGGCGCTTCCCGCCGCAGCCGCCAGGAACGACGGCCACAAAATCCACATCAATGAACGCAAGCCCATTTGTGCCCCCCTCAGGGATTGGCGCGCACGGCGCCTGCGCCTTCGCCGGCCTTCGGCGCGGCCTGTTCAATCACCAGGCCGCGTTTGACCACGCCGTCCAGGATCGGCTCGTGAGTGAAATTGGAATAGGCGAAATAGATCGTGATGAAGCATCCGATCATGGCGGCGAACGGGCCGGCCATGAGGATCCAGGGCCACGGTTCGTGGTACCAGGGCTTGGACGCCGGGGCGGTTTGTGCGAGGGTCATGAGGTTTGTCCTTTGCGTCGTCAATCGGGCACGTAGAAGCTGGCGGGTTCGTCGGTTTCGATCGGCTGGTTTTCACCGTCGTGGCCGCGCGCGCGCAACGTGATGGCATGCGCGCCGGGTTCGGCGCCGGCGGGCGCCCGGATCACCATGGGAACCAGCTTGTTGGCGGCGGGTTCCACGTCCACCACGTCCGACCCCTGCTGGCCCATCATCACGGCCAGTCCCGGCATGCCGTCGGCCGACAGCCGCAGGCGCATCGCGGTGTCCGACGTGTTGATGATCTGCAGCCGGTAGACGTTCTCGATCTGGCCGCCGGCCACTTCGCGGCCCAGCGCGCCGCGGTCGCGGATGATGTCCACGCGCAACGGGTTGCGCATGGCCAGCGACGCCACGAACGCCACCGCCATGATCAGGATAAGCGCGCCGTAGATCAGCACGCGCGGACGCAGCAGATGCGAACGCGCGCTTTTCGCCGACAAGCCGTCCTGCATGGCGCGGTCCGACGTGTAGCGGATCAGGCCGGAGTCATATTGCATCTTGTCCATGACCTGCTCGCAGGCGTCGATACAGGCGCCGCAGCCGATGCACATGTATTGCAGGCCTTCGCGGATGTCGATGCCGGTGGGGCAGACCTGCACGCACAGGCTGCAGTCCACGCAATCACCCAGGCCAGCCGCCTTGTGGTCGACCTTGCGCGACCGGCTGCCTCGCGGATCGCCGCGGCGCTTGTCGTAGGTGACGACAAAGGTGTCCGGGTCCACCATCACGCTCTGGAAGCGGGCGTAGGGGCACATGTACTTGCAGACGGACTCGCGCATGAAGCCCGCGTTGCCCCAGGTGGCGAAACCGTAGAACAGCATCCAGAACCATTGCCATGGCCCCAGCTGCAGCGTGAACAATTCGTGGCCCAGTTCGCGGATCGGCGCGAAATAGCCGATGAACGTGGACCCGGTCCACCAGGCCAGCGCGATCCACAGGAAATGCTTGGTGAATTTCAGGCGCACCTTGCGCCAGCTCCAGGGCGATTCGTCCAGGCGGATCCGCGCGATGCGGTCGCCTTCGACCTTGCGTTCGATCCACATGAAGATTTCGGTGTAGACCGTTTGCGGACAGGCGTAGCCACAGAACAGCCGGCCCGCCACCGCCGTGAACAGGAACAGCGCCAGCGCCGAGATCACCAGCAGCACGGCCAGATAGACGACGTCCTGCGGCCACAGCACCAAGCCGAACAGGTAGAACTTGCGTGCGCCCAGGTCGAACAACACGGCTTGCCGGCCGTTCCATTGCAGCCAGGGCAGCCCGTAGAAAATCAGTTGGGTGAGAAAGACGAAAGCGATGCGCCAGCGGGCGAAGACGCCACTGACGGATCGCGGATAGATCTTGCTGCGCACTCCCGCCAGGGTCTGCTCCAGCGTTTCCTGGCCGGGACGCGGCGGCCGCGAGTACGGCCGCCAGGGCGGCGGGTCGCCGCCAGGCTGCGTGCCGACGTTTGCGGTTGACCCATCTTCCATTTGCTGCTCCGTACGGTAAGTCCAATGATATGGGGGCCGCATGACGCGCCCCCCACTTAAGCACCGCGGTCCGTCTTACTGGGCGACGGCATTGCCCGCCGTGTTGGCGGCAGCCGGCGCGGCCGTCGCCGCAGCGGATCCCGGCTTGTTCGACAGCCCCCACACCCAGGCCGTCAGCACTTTGATCTGCTCGGGGTTCAGGATGTGTTCGTGCGCCGGCATGCGGTTGTCGCGGCCATCCAGGATCGTCTTGACGATCGTGGCTTCCGAACTGCCGTACAGCCAGACGTCGTCCGTCAGGTTGGGCGCGCCCAACAGCGGGTTGCCCTTGCCGTCCACGCCGTGACAGGCCACGCAGTAGTTGGCGAACTCGCGCTTGCCGCGGAACACGCGGATGTCATCCGATGTCAGGCCCGACAACGAGCGCACGTACTGGGCGATATCGCCGGCGGTCTTGGCGTCGATCGCGGCTTTCCAAGGCGGCATCACGCCATGGCGGCCCTTGGTGATGGTCTCCATGATGATTTCCGGCGATCCGCCATACAGCCAGTCGCCGTCGGTCAGGTTGGGAAAGCTGGGTCCGCCCTTCGCGTCCGAGCCGTGGCATTGCGCGCAGGTGTTCAGGAACAGGCGCTGCCCCATTTCCAGGGCGGCCGGGTCCTGCGCCACCTGCGGCACCGTCATGGTTTCGAAGCGCGCGTAGATCGGGCGCACGGCCTCGGCCATCTGCGCCTGGTGCCGCGCGACTTCCTCGGTGCTGCTGTAGCCCAGTTGGCCCTTGTACGAACCCAGTCCCGGCATGAAGAACAGGTAGCCCAGCGCGAACACGCACGCCAGCAGGTACATCCAGGTCCACCAGGTGGGAACCGGGTTGTTGAGCTCGGTCAGGTCGCCGTCCCAGACATGGCCCGTGTCTTCGACCTGGCCGTTGGCGGGCTTGGTGCCGAGCCAGCGGCGCTGCGTGTACAGCAGCCACAGGCACCAGACCACGCCGCCCACGGCGACGACCGAGATGAAATATCCCCAGAAGCCATTGACGAAATCGCTCATGACCGATTCGCTCCATCTTGTTGTTCCTGGCCGAACTCGTCGGGCAGGGCGAACGGCAGCATGGCCGATTCGCGGTTGGCGCCCTGGCGGCCGCGCGAGCAGGCCCACCAGACGATGCCGAAAAAGGTTGCCATCGAAATGGCGGTGACGATCGCGCTCAGGTAGCCCACCATGATCAGCCTCCCGTTGCCGCTTGCGCGGCGGGTTGCGCCGCCGACTGCGCGGTCGGCTGAGCGGCCTTCTTGGCGTCCTCGGCCTTTTTGGCGTCTTCAGCCATCTTGGCCTGGGCCTTGCGCACGCCTACGCCCAGCGCTTGCAGGTAGGCGACCAGCGCGTCCTCTTCCGTCTTGCCCTCGATGGCCTTGGGTGCGGCCTCGATGTCGGCGTCGGTGTAGGGCACGCCCAGGACGCGCAGCGCCCGCATGCGGTCGGCTACGTTCTGGCCGGTGATGACCGTTTTTTCCAGCCAGGGATAGGCGGGCATGTTCGACTCGGGCACCACCTTGCGCGGATCGCGCAAGTGGATGCGGTGCCAGTCGTCGGAGTAGCGCTCGCCCACGCGGGCCAGGTCCGGGCCGGTGCGCTTGGAACCCCACAGGAACGGATGGTCGAAGACCGATTCCGCCGCCGTCGAGTACGAGCCGTAGCGCTGCACTTCCGCCGCCAGCACGCGGATCTGCTGCGAGTGGCAGCCGACACAGCCTTCGCGGATGTACACGTCGCGGCCCATCAGCCGCAGCGGGCTGTAGGGCTCGACGCCTGGGACGGGCTGGGTCGTGCTGTGCTGGAAGAACAGCGGAACGATCTGGACCAGGCCCGCGAAGGACACCACCAGAATGCTGGCGATGATCATCCAGCCGATGTTCTTTTCAAGCGTCGTGTGAGAAAAGAAGCCAGGTTTCTTGTTGGCCATGATGTCCTCGTCAAACAGTAGCCGGCGCGGCGGTCGCAGCGACCGGCGGGCGAGCGGCATGGGGATCGTCTTGCGGAATGGCGGGGTTGACCGGTTGCGCACCGCGCACTGTCATCCACACGTTCCAGGCCATGACGAACACGCCGGACAGGAACAACGTGCCACCCAGCAAACGGATCAGGTAGTACGGGACGCGCGTCTTCAGTTCTTCGACGAAGCTGTAGACCAGCGTGCCGTCCGAAGCCGTATCGCGCCACATCAGGCCCTGCTGCACCCCGGCGATCCACATGGCGGCGATGTACAGCACCACGCCGATGGTCGCGATCCAGAAGTGCAGTTCGATCGCCTTCACGCTGTGCATCTTTTCGCGGCCATACAGGCGCGGGATCAGGTAGTACAGGGAACCGAACGAAATCATGGCGACCCAGCCCAACGCACCGGAGTGCACGTGGCCGATGGTCCAGTCCGTGTAGTGCGACAGCGCGTTGACCGTGCGGATCGACATCATCGAGCCTTCGAAGGTCGACATGCCGTAGAACGAGAGCGCCGTCACCATGAACTTCAGGATCGGATCGGTGCGCAGCTTGTGCCAGGCGCCCTGCAAGGTCATGATGCCGTTGATCATGCCGCCCCACGAAGGCGCCAGCAGAATCAGCGAGAACGTCATGCCCAGCGACTGGGTCCAGTCCGGCAGCGACGTATAAAGCAGGTGGTGCGGGCCCGCCCACATGTACGTGAAGGCCAGCGCCCAGAAGTGGACGATGGACAGGCGGTACGAATAGATCGGACGGCCGGCCTGCTTGGGCACGAAGTAATACATCATGCCCAGGAAGCTGGTGGTCAGGAAGAAGCCCACCGCATTATGGCCGTACCACCACTGCACCATGGCATCCTGCACGCCGGCGTATGCCGAGTACGACTTCCACAGCGACACCGGCATTTCGATGTTGTTGAAGATGTGCAGGATGGCGATGGTCAGGATGTACGAGCCGAAGAACCAGTTGGCCACGTAGATGTGTTTGGACCGGCGCTTGATGATCGTGCCGAAGAACACGATGGCGTAGGCCACCCAGACCAGCGTGATCAGGATGTCGATCGGCCATTCGAGTTCGGCGTATTCCTTGCTGCTGGTGAAGCCCATCGGCAGCGTGATCGCCGCGGCGACGATGACGATCTGCCAGCCCCAGAACGTGAAAGCGGCCAGCGGGCCACAGAACAGGCGGGCCTGACAGGTGCGCTGGACGACGTAGTATGAGGTCGTGAACAGCGCGCTGCCGCCGAAGGCGAAGATCACGGCGTTCGTGTGCAGCGGGCGCAGGCGGCCATAGCTCAGCCATGCGGTGTCAAAGTTCAACTGAGGCCAAATCAGCTGCGCGGCGATAAAAACGCCCACAGCCATGCCGACAATGCCCCAAACCACCGTCATGAGCGCGAACTGCCTCACGATCTTGTAGTTGAAGGTATCGGCCTTGCTTGCGATTGCGGCGCAATCGTTCATCACCCTTCCCCTAAAGTAACAAATAGCTCCAGGCTCAGATGATGGGACTAGTCACACAAGTCGGCGTTGATATGGATCAAGCGCGGATCGGACCGTCAGGGAACGCGGCGCGACCACAACGAAACCACAGGGAAATAAGCGGATATTGCAGCCAATCACCGCCAAACCGCCTTCACCCGCGGCTGGCGGGCCCGCTGTCGTCGTCGCGCAGGATGGCGGTTCCGGCGTTGTCGGTATCGTCGTACTGGCCGTTGAATACGGCCCACCACAGCGATATGCCGATGGCCAGCACGAACAGCAGGGACAGCGGCAGCAAGAGGTACAGGATGGTCATTGCGCGGCTTCCAGCATGCCGGACGGCGCGGCGCCGCCGGACCAGTCGCGGCGGCACAGGCGCCAGGAGTTGTAGGCCACCGCCAGCGACGACACCAGCATGGTGATCGCGGCCAGCCAGGGCGTGACCCAGCCCACCAGCGCAAGCGGCGTCATGAGCAGGTGCCAGACCAGCGACCCGTTGAGGTTCTGGCGAGCCTTGTGGCGCGCCTGCTGCAAGAGCGCGTCCAGTGAGGCGTCGGGCATGTTGGGATGCGCCGCCAGCGCCGAGTGCGCCGACGCCATGGCCGTGGGCACCGCCATCGACATGGCGCAGGGGCAGCTCATGACCAGCAGTGCCACCATGACCGGGATGCTGTGCGCGGGATCGATGTAGGCCCAGACGGCCCCCGCGGCAAGCGCCAAGGCCACCTGCGCCATGACGAAGCGCGATGCCAGGCGGTCGGCGCGGGCGCCCAGGTCCAGGCGCTGGGCCTCGACGCGCTCGTGCCGCAGGCCGCCTGAGGCGCCGCCGAAGGATTGGCGGGCGCAAAGCTCCAGATAGCGCGCAGTCAGCAGGAAGGCCACGAACATCGTGACGGAATCGAAATAGACCTCGCCGCGGCCCGTCCAGGTGGCGTGAACGCTGGGGAGGAAGGCGGCGACGATGCCAAGGGCGACCGGCACGTCCATGCCCGCGCGGCCGTGGCGCAGGTTATCGCCTGCATGGCGCCAGATGGGCCAGGCCGAATACAGCACCACGGGAATAGTCAGCGCGAAGCTGGCCCAGTTCATCAGCACGATGGCCCAATCCAGCGTTTCGAGGGCGTCGGCGGGCATGCTGTCGTGCCGCAGGTAACCCGGCCACGCGAACATCATGACCTGCATCATCGCCAGCCATGCCAGCGACAGGCGCACCAGCGCATGGCGGCGCTGCTGGCGGTCGGCATCGGGCAGACAGGCAGGAACGGCGAAAATCGATTTTGCTCGCATGCGCCGATGCTACCCAGCGCCCCGGACACGCGCCTTGATCTGAATCAAGGTGCCCGCCCGGGGCGGGGCCGGATCAGGGGCGCTGCTGGCGCAGCACGTCCACCACGGCGCGCATCAACGCGGCCAGTTCGTCGTCGGCGATGGTCAATGCCGGCGTCAGATAGACCACATTGCCGAACGGACGCACCCAGACGCCGGCCTCGACCAGCCGGCGCTTCAGGGCTTCGCGGTCGGCGATGCCGTCCAGTTCCACCACGCCGATCGCGCCCAGCACGCGCACGTCGCGCACCCAGGGCAGGTCGCGGCAAGGCGCCAGACCGGCCGCCAGCGCCGTCGACAGGGCTTGCGCCTGCGCCAGCCGGGGCTCGGATTCGAACAGGTCCAGCGACGCGTTGGCGGCGGCGCAGGCCAATGCGTTGCCCATGAAGGTGGGGCCGTGCATCAGTGCGTGCGCCGGATCGTCGGACCAGAACGCGTCGAACACCCGGTTGCTGGCCACCGTGGCGGCCAAGGGCAGCGTGCCGCCCGTCAGCGCTTTGGACAAGGTGATGATGTCAGGCCGGATGCCGGCCTGCTCGAACGCGAACATCGTGCCCGTGCGCCCGAACCCCGTGAAGATCTCGTCGAAGATCAGCAGCAGGCCGTGGCGGTCCGCCAAACGGCGCAGGCGGCGCAGCACTTCCGGATCGTGCAGCAGCATGCCGCCGGCGCCCTGCACCAGCGGTTCGACCAGGATACCGGCCAGTTGCGGCCCGCGCGTCTCCAGGAACGAGTCCAGCGCCGCCATCGCGGCCTCGTCGCGCGGCAGGTCGACGATATCGTGTTCGGCCAGCATGCCCCGGTACAGGCTGTGCATGCCTTCGTCGGGATCGCAGACCGCCATGGTGCCGAACGTGTCGCCATGGTAGCCGCCGCGGAACGCCAGGAAGCGGCTGCGGCCGCGTTCGCCCTGGTTCAGCCAGTACTGCACCGCCATTTTCATGGCGACTTCCACCGCGACTGAGCCGGAATCGGTATAGAAGACCCGGTCCAGCCCCGGCCCCAGCAGGCCGGCCAGCCGGCGCGCCAGTGTCAGCGCGGGTTCGTGGGTCAACCCGCCGAACATCACGTGCGGCATCGCGTCCAGCTGCGCGCGCACCGCCTCGGCGATGTGGGGATGGTTGTAGCCGTGGCAGGCCGTCCACCAGGACGCCACGCCGTCGATCAGGCTGCGGCCGTCGGCCAGTTCCAGCCGGCTGCCGTGGCTGCGCACGACCGCGAGCGGCGGCGTGGCCGTCTTCATTTGGGCATAGGGAAGCCAGATGTGGGGCTGGCCCTGGGCCACCCAGTCGGGCGTGTGCATGATTGGACTCCGCGAAAACCGGCGGCGGCCCGGGTGGTTCCAGAGGGGTTTGCCCCCGAAAACCGCCGCGCGCGCCTCCACTACAATGGCCCGCATTCTACGGCCTGGCGCGGGCATCCCCCTCTGCCCGGCCGCTGCCGGATCGATTGATGTCAAAGCTGGATTCCCTGTTTTCCTCCGAGTTGGCCGCCGCCGACGCCCGTCGCGTACGCCGCCGCCTCCGCACCGCCACGGCTGCGCCGCCCGGCCGGATCGTGCTGAACGGCACGCCCATGCTGAATTTCTCAAGCAACGACTATCTGGGCCTGTCCAGGCACCCGTTGCTGGTCGAACGCGCCCGGGAATGGGCGGCGCGACATGGGGCCGGCGCCCAGGCCTCGCGCCTGGTCTGCGGCAATCTGGACCTGCACGAACAGGTGGAAGCCAAGCTCGCCCGCCTGAAAGGCACCGAGGCCGCGCTGCTGCTGGCCTCCGGCTGGCAGGCCAACGCCGCCGTGCTGCCCGCCCTGCTGCGCGCCGCCGCGACCCAGGGCGAGGTCGAGCTCTATGCCGACAAGCTGAACCACGCCAGCCTGCACCATGGCTGCCAGGCGGCCGGCGTGAAGCAGATCCGTTTCCGGCACAACGACCTGGACCATCTGGAGCAGCTGCTGGCGGCCAGGGCTGAACCAGGCGGGGACAAGCCCGTCGCCAGATTCATCGTCACGGAAAGCGTGTTCAGCATGGATGGGGACCGGACCGATGTCGTCCGGCTGGCCGATCTGGCCGACCGCTATCAGGCCTTCGCCTATCTGGACGAAGCCCACGCCACGGGCGTGCTCGGCCCCGGTGGCATGGGACTGGCCGGCTTGGCGCCGGGCCGCATCGACCTGGCCATGGGCACGTTCAGCAAGGCGTTGGGCGGATTCGGCGCGTATGTGGCGGGGTCGCGGGCGCTGTGCGATTACTTGATCAATGCGTGCTCCGGCTTCATCTACACCACGGCGCTGCCGCCCGCGGTGCTGGGCGCGATGGACGCGGCGCTGGACCTCGTGCCCACGCTGGATGCGGAACGCGCCCGGTTGGCGGCCGCGGGCGACCACTTGCGCGCCGCCCTCCAGGGCCTGGGGTTGGACACCGGCGCGTCTTCCACCCAGATCGTGCCCGCCATCGTGGGCGACGAAGGCCGCGCGCTGGCAATGGCCGCCAGCCTGGAACGCCAGGGGCTGTTGGCCGTGGCGATCCGCCCGCCCACGGTGCCCGCGGGCACCAGCCGGCTGCGCGTGACGCTCAGCGCCGCGCACCGCGACGCCGACGTGGCGCAACTCGTCGCCGGTTTTGCGGCGGCGCTGGCATGACGGGCGCCCGCGCCCTGCCCGCGCGCCCCACCTTGCTGTTCGTCCACGGCTGGGCCTTCGACGCCTCGGTCTGGGCGCCGCTGCGCGCCGAACTGCGCGATTGGCCGCACATGACTACCGACGCCGGCTACTTCGGGCCCGGCCACGAACCGAAAGCCGATGGCCCGGTCATTGCCATCGGACACTCGATGGGCCTGCTGCGATTGCTGCGCAGGCTGCCCGCAGGCTGCATCGGCCTGGTGTCGATCAACGGCTTCCCGCGCTTTGGCGCCGGGCCGGACTTCGACGCCGGCGTGCCGCGCCGCATGCTCGACCGCATGGTGAAGCGCCTGTCCGCCGACCCGTCCGCCGTCTTGCAGGACTTCCGCCAGCGCTGCGGCGATGCCTCCGCCTTCGGCGAGCCGCGGCTGGCGCCGTTGTCGCAAGACCTGGAAGCCCTGCGCGACGAGAATCAACGCGACGCGCTGGCGGCCCTGTCCGTCCCGCTACTGGTCCTGGCGGGCCAGGACGACCCGATCGTCCCGGCGTCGATGACGCAGGCCGCATTCGGTGGACGGCCAGACGACGAACACCATGAGCGGGAACAAGGCGGCCACCTGTTGCCAGTGTCGGACGCGCCGTGGTGCGCACGGCATATCGCCGGATTCATCGCGCGATTGACGCACGCTCCGCGCGCGCCGCGCAAGCCGCAAGTCGCCGCCCGCTTCGGCGCGGCCGCGCACCGGTATGACGACCATGCGCCCATCCAGCGCGTCACGGCGCAACGGCTGGCCGGCGATATCGCCCGGCTTCGATTGCCCGCCCGCCCCCGCATCCTGGAAATCGGCTGCGGCACCGGACTGCTGACCCAGGCGCTGGCGCGCCGGCTGGGGCCGGCCGACTGGACGGTCACCGACATCTCGCCCGCGATGCTGGCGGCGGCCCAGCGCGGGCCGGCGCTGCCCGGCACGGCCAGGTACCAGGTACTGGACGGCGAACATCCCGGCGCCCTGACCGGGCCCTACGATCTGATCTGCTCCAGCCTGGCCGTGCAATGGTTTACGGATTTGAACGCCGGCCTGGGCAAGTTGGCCGCGCTGCTGGCGCCGGGCGGCCATCTGGCCGTGGCGACGCTGGCCGACGGTACCTTCGGCGAATGGCGCGCCGCGCATCGGGCCGCGGGCCTCGTGGCCGCCACGCCACACTATCCCGCCCGCGCCGCCATCCATCCGGCCATGGGCAATCTGGCCGGTGGCGTGCACAGCGAACGGCTGATACAAAATCATCCTGACGGCCTGACTTTCCTGAAAGGCCTGAAAGGCATCGGCGCCACCACGCCGGCCCCCGGACGCCCGCCGCTCGGCCCGGCGGCCCTGCGCCGCGTGCTGGCGGCATTCGACGAACAAGGAGCCACGGTGACGTATCACCTGGCCTACGGTATGTGGAAAAAATCGACGCAACGCCCCGCGGGGGTTTTCGTGACCGGGACGGATACCGGCATCGGCAAGACGCTGGTGTCCGCCATCCTTGCGCGCGCCTGGAACGCCGACTACTGGAAACCGGTGCAGACCGGCGTATCTGAAGATCCCGGCGACACCGAGACCGTCGCCCAACTGGCCCAACTGCCGCCCGAGCGCCTGCATCTGCCCGCCTACGTGCTGCAGGCGCCGCTTTCGCCCTGGGCCGCCGCCACGCTGGAAGACACGGTCGTGGATGCGACCACCATCGTGCCGCCGTCCACCCGCGCCCCCTTGATCGTGGAAGGCGCAGGCGGCCTGTACGTGCCCATCGACGACACGCACATGATGATCGACCTGATCGCCCGCCTGGACATGCCGGTGGTGCTGGCCGCGCGCAGCGGCCTGGGGACCATCAACCACACGCTGCTGAGCCTGGAAGCGCTTAAGCGCCGCGGCATCCCCGTGCTGGGCGTCGTCATGAGCGGCCCGCTGTCGGCCGGCAACAAGGAGGCCATCGAGCGCTTCGGCGACGTGCGCGTGCTGGCCGAGATCCCGCCCTTGGCCAAAGTCGACGCCGCCGCCGTCGACGCGCTGGCGCGAGATATTCCCCCGCTGGAAGAATGCCTGGCGGCATTGGGCGGAACTCCCGCGGTGGCGGGCTAGGCGTTCGGCCTCATCCCAGCGCGCCGCGGTCTCGCAATGCCGCCACCCGCTCCGCCGACATCCCCGCCTCCGCCAGCACCGCCTCGCTGTGTTCGCCGAACGCCGGCGCGGCGCGGGGCGTGTCCGGTTGGCTGCGGCCGAACTTGATGGCCTGGGCGAATCCCCGGTAGCTGCCCACCACGGGGTGCGTGAAGGTCGAAACCATCTGCTCGGCCTGCACCTGCGGAAAATCGAACATGTCTTCCACGCCGCGCGCGGCGGCGCAGGGGACCTCTTCGCCGAACCATGCTTCCCACTCCAGCGCGGTGCGCGCGCGAAGCGCCTCGTGCAGGCGCGGCACGATCTCGTCGCGGTGTTCGGCGCGCTTGCGCACGGAATCGTAGCGTTCGCTGGCGGCAAGTTCCGGCAAGCCGGTCTTGGCGCATAGCGCCTGCCAGAAATGCGGCGTGTTCGCCGAGATGTACAGATAGCCTTCGCCGGTGGGATGGATGCCCGTGATGCCGCCGGAACGCATATCGCGGCCGACGTCGCGCGGTTCGCCTTCGGCCCAGACGAGCCTTGCCGACTGCAGGGCCAGCGCGCTGCGCAGCAGCGATACCCCCACGAACTGGCCCCGCCCGCTGCGTTCGCGTTCATACAGCGCCGAGGCCACGCCGGCCGCCACCATGGACGAGGCGTAGTAATCCACCACCGATCCGTACAGGATCTCGGGCGGCCCCTCGGCCTTGCCCTGCAAGGCGCACATGCCCGTCATCGTCTGCAGCACCTGGTCATAGCCCGCCTTGTCCTTCAGCGGCCCTGTTTCGCCATAGCCGGTGACGGCGCAGTAGATCAGGCGCGGGCTGATGTCGGCCAATTGCTCATAGGCAATGCCCAGGCGCGCCGGCACGCTGGGGCGGAAGTTGTGCACCAGCACGTCCGCCTGCCGCGCCAGGTCGCGCAGCACGGCCAGCGCATCCGGATTCTTCAAGTCCAGGACCAATCCGCGCTTGCCGCGGTTCACGCCCAGAAAGGCGCGGCTCTCGGCCTCCAGCGTGGACGGGTACTTGCGCAGGTTGTCGCCACTGGGGGGCTCGACCTTGATGACGTCCGCCCCCTGATCCGCCAGGAGCGCGCAGCCATACGGCCCGGCGATATAGGCGCTCAGGTCCAGCACACGGACGCCCGCCAGCGGGCCGCCGGCCGATTGCGTGGCGGGGGCCGTCATTGGGCCTGCGCCGGGTTGGCCGCTTCCGCAAGTCCCAGACCCGCCGCTGCCCGCAATATCGCTTCAGCGCGGCGCAGGAAGGGGCCGTCGATCATGCGCCCATCCACCACGAACGCGGCCACGCCCTGGGCGGACGCGTCCCGCGCGGCCCGTACCACCCGGCCGGCGTGCGCGATCTCTTCATCGGTGGGATGGAACGCCGCATTGGCCAATGGCACCTGGCGCGGGTGGATGCAGCTCTTGCCGATATAGCCCAGGCTGCGGGCCAGTTCCGCTTCGGCCCGATAGCCGGCTTCGTCGTCGATGTTGGCGAAGGCGGAGTCGTAGGCGAACACGCCCGCCTCGGCCGCCGCCATGCGCAGCGCGAACATCGCCTGCTGCACCGCGGCCGGTTCGCGGCGGGCGATGCCGGCAGGTTCGAACAAGTCGCCCAGCCCCAATTGCAGACCCGCCACGCCGGGATGCGCCGCCGCCAGGCTGGCCGCCCGGCGCAATGCGCGCGGCGACTCGATGTTCAGCAGCAGCCCCACCGGGCTGTCCACGCCATTGGCGCGGCATGCTTGCTCGACGGCGCTGGCTGCCGCCACCACATCGGCCTCGCATTCCGCCTTGGGCAGGTTCACCAGATGCAGCCCCGGCCGCACGACCGCCTGCACATCGGCATGGAACTGGCCGGAATCCAGCGCATTGACGCGCACGATCAGCGTCTTGCCCGATGCGGCGGCTTCAGGCTGCGCCAGCATGCGGGCCAGATGGCCGCGCGCCTCGGCCTTGCGCGACGGGGCCACGGCGTCCTCCAGGTCGAACGACAAGGCGTCGGCGGCGCCCGCCAGCGCTTTGGCGAACAACTCGGGGCGCGATCCGGGTACGAACAGTTTGCTTCTCATGCTTGCCACTCAAGGAATCAGGGGTTGATGCGGACAGGTCGTCTACTGGATGGAGATGTTGCGGTCGCGGGCCACCTGCTTCCACTTGGCGGCGTCGGCCTGGACCAGTTCCGCGAATTGCGGCACGGTCAGTTCCGCGGGCACGGCGCTTTCTTCCGCGAACATGGCGCGCATCTTCTGGTCGTTGACGATGCCGCGGATCTCGGCGTTCAGCTTGTCCACCAAGGGCGCGGGCGTGCCCGCAGGCGCCAGCACGCCCCACCAGAGCTCCACCGAATAACCCGGCTGGCCTTCGCCGATCGTGGGCAGAGCCGGATAGAACTTCGACCGCTCGGGCGAGGTCACGGCCAGCACGCGCAGCTTGCCGCCCTTGAGCAGCGAGGCCGTCGACGCGAAGCTGCCGATCACGAAGTCGACCCGCCCGCCGGCCAGGTCGTTCAGCGCATGCGACATGCCTTTGTAGGGCACATGCGTGAACGACGTCTTTTCGCCACCCGCCAGGATTTCGCTGGCCATCTGGTTGACCGACCCCAGGCCGGCGCTGCCGTACGTCAGCTTGCCGGGTTCCTTGCGGCCGGCCGCCAGCAGGTCGGCCATGGACTGATAGGGCGAGTCCTTGCCCACCACCAGCGCCATCGGGCTGCGCGCCAGCATCGCCACCGGGGCAAAGCTGCGCACCACGTCGTACTTCAAGTTGGTCTGCACGGCGGCGTTGGTGGTCAGCGTGGACGACGACAGCATCAGCACGGAACCGTCCTTGGGCGCACGGGCCACATACTCGGCGCCGATCGCGCCGCCCGCGCCGGGCCGGTTTTCGACGATCACCGTGGTCGACAGGCGAGCGCCCAGCTTTTCCGCCAGCACCCGGGCGAACACGTCGTTGCTGCCTCCCGGCGGGAACGGCACCACCATCGTGATGGTCGCGGGAACGGCAGGCGCAACCTGCGCCGCGGCCAGGCCCGGGGCGCCCAGCGCAACGGTCAACGCCAAGGCGGGCAGTAAGGGGGACAGCAAGGCGGCGCGTAAGCCGGCAAGGGTCTTCGTCATGGGGGTCTCCTCGATCGCGATCTGGCCGCCCGGCGTCACCCGCCTGCGATCCTGCCGCTTGTCGTTTTGTCTGAAGCGAATACTAGGGCCCGCGCCTGATGATATAAAGCGAGGATTCTTAAAACACTACGTGAGGATTTCTGATGAAGATCGAATCTTTCCGTACGCTCAACGCCGTGCTGCGGGGCGGCAGCTTCGCGGCGGGCGCGGCGGACATGAGCCTGTCGCCTAGCGCCGTCAGCCTGCAGATGAAGCAGATGGAGGAGTACTTCGGCCAGCCGCTGTTCGACCGCTCCGCGCTGCAAGTGCGGCCCAACGCCTTTGCGGCCGAAGTGGACGCCGTGCTGCAGGACGCGCTGGCGCGGCTGGACGAACTGCGGCGGCGCAGCACGCCGGCCGTGGAAGGCCGGGTGCGCCTGGGCACCATCGAACCGCTGCAGGTGACCCTCTTGCCGCCGCTGCTGCGCACGTTGCGTGAACGCTATCCCCTGCTGGACGTGCGACTGGTGCGGGGACGCGCCACGGAACTGACCGACAAGCTGAAAAAAGGCGAGATCGACGCCGCCATCATCACGCAGCCCGAAACGGGCGGCTCCAGCCGCCTGGCCTGGACACCGCTGTTCCGCGAAACGCTGGTGCTGATCGCGCCGCCCGACTCGCACGGAACGCGCATCGCCGATTTGTTCCAGCAGTACGAATGGATCCGGTTCGACAAGACCACCATCGGCGGCCGGCTGGCCGCGCGCTATGTGGCGCAGCACGCGCCGCACGCGCGCTGCCGCATCGAGATGCAGTCGCTGGCCGCGCTGACGGCGTTGGTGTCGGCCGGGCTGGGCGTGTGCGTACTGCCCGAACCCGGTCCGAACCTGCTGAACGTGCACCCGGTGCGCGTGCTGCCGCTGGGCAAACAAGCGCCCTACCGCCAGATCTCGTTCGTATGCCGCCAGACGGATCAGGACAACCGACTGGTGCAGGCCTTGCTGGAAGGCGCGCGGCCGGGCCCGTAAAACGTCAAGGCACGGCCGTGCTCAGCCGCCGCCCTCCAGCCTGGCCATGTCGATGAACGCCCGCAACGCGGACGACACCCGCCGCTGGCGCGGGTAATACAGCATGAAGCCCGGGATCGTCGGGCACCAGTCTTCCAACAGGCGCACCAGCCGGCCTGCCGCCAGCAGATCGTTCACGTAGTATTCCGGCACGCTGCCGATCCCGATGCCGTCGACAGCCGCGCGCACCTCGGCGTGCACATCGCTCAAGGCAATGCGCCCCGGAACATCCAGTTCGATGGCCACGCCGTCTTTCTCGAATTCCCATTTGTAGAACCGGCCGCTGGCGAAGCGGTAGCGCACGCACTCGTGCCGCATCAGTTCGTGGGGATGGCGGGGAATCTCGCGCCCTGCCAAATAGGCCGGCGACGCCACGACCGCCGAACGCAGGCTGGGGCCGATCTGCACGGCCACCATGTCTTCAGGCACCGCCTCCAGCAGACGCACGCCCGCGTCGAAACCCGAGGCGACGATATCGACAAAGCTGTCGTCTTCGCCGATGTCCAGCCGGATGTCCGGATAGGCCGCCAGGAAGCGGGCGGCAAATGGCATCAACAGCATGTAGGACGCCGCGCGCGACGTATTGATGCGCAAGGTGCCGGAGGCCGAGCCGCGGAAGTGGTTCATTTCTTCAAGCGCGTCGCCCAGGTCGTGCAGCACCGGCAGCAGGCGCTCTGCCAAACGCTGGCCGGCGTCGGTCAACGCCACGCTGCGCGTGGTCCGGTTGAACAGGTTCACCCCCAGCCGTTCCTCCAGATTGCGGATGGCGTAGCTGACCGCCGAGGTCGACAACCCCAGTTCCTCTCCCGCGCGGCGAAAGCTGCTGTGCCGGGCGACCGCCGAAAAAGCGGCCAGGTGCGACAGGTTATCGGGCAGCATGATTATGCGAATTCTTCGAACAAAGCATGCGGAAATTCTACCTTGATCCCCGGGTTTCACCGGAATATTGTGAACACCTGCTCAATAGAATTCATACGAGACCCCCATGATCCAAGCCCGAGGCTATGCCGCCCACAGCACCGACACCCCGCTGGTTCCGTTCAGCTTCACCCGGCGCGAACCCGGCGACGACGACGTCCTGATCGAGATCCTCTACAGCGGCATCTGCCATTCCGACCTGCACCAGGCTCGCGGCGATTGGGGCAATTCCGTCTACCCGATGGTGCCGGGCCACGAAATCGTGGGCCGCGTCGCCCAGGTCGGCAAGAACGTCACCAAATTCAAAGCCGGCGACTACGCGGGCGTCGGCTGCATGGTGGATTCCTGCCTGCACTGCAAGGCCTGCCGCCTGAACCTGGAGCAGTACTGCGAGGAAGGCGCCACGCTGACCTACAACGACCGCGAGCGCGGCAGCGACCAATTGACTTTCGGCGGCTATTCCGACCGCATCGTCGTGAAGCAGCACTTTGTCGTGAAGGTATCCGACACGCTTGATCTGAAGGCGGTCGCGCCGCTGCTGTGCGCCGGCATCACCACCTATTCCCCGCTGCGCCACTGGAAGGTCGGGCCAGGCCAGAAGGTCGGCGTTATCGGCCTGGGCGGCCTGGGCCACATGGGCGTGAAGTTCGCCCGCGCGCTGGGTGCGCATGTCGTGATGATCACGACATCGGCCGACAAGGGGCGCGACGCCAAGCGCCTGGGCGCCGACGACGTCCTGGTCTCGCGAGATCCCGAGGCGATGGCGAAGCACGCCGGCACGTTCGACTTCCTGCTGAACACGGTGCCCGTCAGCCACGACGTGAACCCGTACATGGCGCTGCTGGGCTTGAACGGCACCATGGTGCTGGTGGGCGCGCTGACGCCGCTGGACCCCATCCCGGGCGCAAACCTGATCATGGGCCGCAAGACGTTGGCGGGATCGGCCATCGGCGGCATGGAAGAAACGCAAGAGATGATGGATTTCTGCGCCGAACACGGCATTGTCAGCGACGTGGAGATGGTGCCGATCCAGTCCGTCAACGACGCCTACGAACGCCTGTTGAAGAACGACGTGAAGTACCGCTTCGTGATCGACATGGCATCGCTGGCCGCGGAACCGGCCGCAGCCTGAGGCGTGCGCAAGCCGCGCGGCGCCCTGCCGCGCCGGCCGTGATTTCGGGGCCGGGCCGTTACGCATGCAAACAAAAAAAGTCCTGGCCCGGCCGCCAAGCCAACGCGGCAGACGGTTGGTATCCCTAAGCGGATATGCCGCGACTTCGGGTTGAGAGTTCACTTGAACTTTGCGGGGGAACGCAGTGCCGGTTCCACCCAAAACCCCCATCCGGGCACGGTTTTCAACACCTGGCCCGCTATCCGCCCCCCTCACCCTCGCTGTCGGCGACGCGGAAACCATGCCGCTCGCGATCTTGACCACTAACGCGACTGGGCGATAGATTTCCGCCACTAATGCAGTTCGATTCGCAGGTAGCAGGACAAGCAGGGATTGAATTCCGTTGTTCCTTATTTGCAGGAGAACTGGCATGGCCACCAGAAAGCCTCGTCCCGCCTCCGTGGCGGGCACGGCAACCCGGCGCCCGGCGGCAACGCGCGGTGCGTCCGTGACGGGCGGCATCGTCGTCCGCATTCCTCCCGGCATCCCCAGCCTCAACCCCGATCCCAATCGCAATTTCTTCGACGGCACGCGTCCCGGCCAACCCGTGCTGCGGCCCGCCGATCTTCTGGCGTTGCGGATAGAGCTGCGCAACCTGAGCGTGGCGCCCGGCCAGCCGCCAAGGCTGAAAAAGAGCGGCGGCGGCGCAGCCACGTTGATCCTGCACTTCCCCCCCCAATCGATTGCCGAAGAAACGTTCTTCGCGACGGCCGCCTCGGACATCCCCAATCCACCGCCGCCGCGCACAGGCACGCCGGACAAGCCCGAGCCTGCGGGCGGGGGCGAGGAGACGCCATCCCCGCCGCCGGTGCGCGCGCGGATCGCAGGCGAATCCCGCCTGGCGTTTACGGTACCTGATGACTTTGACGTGCCGTATACGCTGGAGGGCGTGCTGGCCGCGATAGAGTCGTTGCCGCTTGCCGTGCCCGCCAATGCACGGGCGCCCTCGCCCGGCGCGCGCCGCCAGGTCTTCAGCCTGCGCGACCTGCTGGACAGGCCCTTCAACAACCGCGTCGCCAAACTGGCGCCCGCACAGCGCGCCGCCCTGGCCAGCTTCGCCTTGCGCAGCATGCGGCTGGCGATTCAACCCGGCGCGGCCGCCGCGTCGCTGTTGCTGCGGCAGGCCAGCGGCAGCCCAGGACTGCGGGCAGTGCGTCTGCCGGCTGCAGCGCCGGCAGACGCCGCGATACGCGCGGGCAGTATCGCCATTCCCGCGCCGCGCGGGCCCCGGCCCGCCCTGCCCGGGCCACAACAAACCGCGATCGAACTGCCCTGGCGGCTGATCCTCAGCCCTTACGCGCAAGAGCGCTGGCGCCATGCCAAAGCGCCCGCCACCTCGCCCGACACGCGTCACACCGAGCTATGGCATTCGCGTTTGCTGGCCCCGCCGACGCCTGATCCGGACATCGAACCGCCCCGCGCTGATGCGACGCGCACGGTTCGCGCCGTCTGGGCGTTGTCGGGGGAAGGCTCGCAAAAGCCCATGCAGGCGGCCTACCCCGTGCCCATGGAAACGTCCCTGCCCAGCCCGGGGACCATTCCGTTCCGGATGCCGATGGACGATTTCGACCGATTCCAGATCGCTCACCTTTCGTCGAATTTTTCGGTTGCCGACTACACGCCGCAAGCCATCGACACCCGCCTGCTGATGCTCTCGGCGCTGGGCGCCTGGCTGGACTCGCGCGGCAACTGGGACGCCCCGGGCCTGTCCGTCGAAGAATGGACGCACCGCGGGGCGATGGGCCGCGACCATTATGTGCGCGTGGTCTACAAGGGCCTGCTGTATCCGTTCGGACATCGCGCCTCGTTGATCAAGGTCAGCGAACGCAAGTTCCATCATGACCGAACCGGCAGCCCGGCCTACCTGCGCCAGCGACTGTTCATCATCGTGCGCGAACGCGAACGCGTGTACGCCCATCCGGACTTCATCACGCAGACCGCAGGCCGCACCGTCTTCCTGCATCGGCAGATGCCCTTGACCAGCGTGCGCATCCTGACCACGGTCACGCCCAGCCTGGATTCGCCCGGTTCGGCGGGCAGCGCCATCGACAATCAGTTCCTGTTCTGGCCATATGTGAACAATGCGCCTTTCCGGTTCGCCTGTTCGGCCACGGATATCGACGGCCGTACCCTGCAGTTCGACTTGCCCATGATCTTCATGGACGGTGGTCGCGCCAGCCCGCGCACGCAAACCGGACGTTGGCTGAACCCGTTGTACGACCAGGCCGAGGCCTTTGCGGCCCGGGCGAAAAAGGCCTGGGGGGAAGCGCCGAAAGAAAAGCGCCAGGCGCCGATGCGCCAGCAGCAAGTGACGCTGGCGCCCAGCGAAAAGGCGGGCGACACGGCCGCGCAAGCCGACTGGCTGGAGTTCGACGCCGTGGTCGACCCCGGCAACGCGCAATTGCGCGCCTACAGCGACAATCTGAACGGCCCCGTCTTCTACCCCTATGTCCGGCGCGCGGCGTTGCGCATCGCGGCGCTGGCCAAATTGACCGGAAGCGCCAAGACCAGCACGCTCAGCTGGAACGCCTATTACCTGGCTAACGGTTTCGATGCGGGCAACGCCGGCCAGGTCTTCGGCGATATCGATGCGGAGCCGGGCTTCGAAGGCGGCGCGTCATTGGATTTCTCGGCGCAAGGCGACCGGGCCGGAGGGTTCGTCCAGCCGAATCTGCGGCCCAGCGCCTTGTCCCGGATGGCAGGACCGGTCAGCGGCAACGTGGACGAGTTTGTCGGCGGCACGTTCAATGCCGCGCAAGCGTTCTCCGCGAACACGGGCGGCCTGCCTTTGCCTTTGCTTTTCGGCTGCATCCCGCTGGGAGATGTGATCAGCACCGTCACCGATGTGGCAGGCCAATCGGACAAGGTGCCGCGCTTCGTCGCCGAAGCGTGTTCGCAGTTGGAAAGCCTGGTCAACGACGCCGGCAGGTTGTACGGAATGGTCGCGGGCCTGGCGCAGGAACCCGGCCGTATCGCCCAAGGCGCACTGACTGCGCTGGACGGCACCCTGGCGGATTTGCAGGCGCAAGCGCAAGCCTATGCCGCGACCCTGGTGCAGGATGCGCGCGCCCGCGTGGACGAACTGGAGGCGTCACTGGACGCGGTGGCGGCGCAGGCTGCCCTGCTTGAAAACCAATCATTCGACGCCGCGCCGGCGCTGCCCGGCCTGCCTGCCGCGCTTGCCGCCGCACAGTCGGCGATCGACGCGCTGCGCGCCGCCGTGCAGCCGCCGACGGGCGGCCCGGCATTGCCCTCGGGATACCGCCAATCGCTGCTGCAGGCCGCGAATGTCGCCCAAGGCCTCATCACGGCGCTGGGCGTGCTGCCCGCGCTGCTGACGCAGGGCAAGACCCTCTACGATGCGCTGCACGCCGTCGTGGGCGACCCTGATCAATTGGGCGCGATCTTGTCGGATGCCGCCACGCTTGCACCGCGCCTGCAGGCCATCTCCACCGCGGCGCAAGCGCTGGCCGCCACCGTCGCGGGGGCGGCCCTGCTGGATGGCGCGCCACGGCAGTTGATGTCCGCCGCCTTGCAGGCGGTCAAGACGGCGGTCGATGCCGTGCTGGCCAGCGCCGAACTGCTGGCCATGCTGACGGGCGACGAATTGACGCTGCGTTTCGACTGGAATCCGGAGATCAAGAACTGGTCGTTGGAACCCGGCGGGCCAGCGCTGTTTCGCGCCAATGATCCCCACGGGTTTCGCGTGGCGGTCGAAGCCAAGGTACGCAAGAACGGGCAAAGCGCGCCGAAGCTCTCGGTCGTGTGTTCGCTCAAGAGTTTCGATCTGGTGCTGATCGCCCCCGCCAGTTTCATGGAATTGAACTTCGAGAAGATCGAGTTCCGTATCGGCACGGCCTCGAAGATGGATGTCGACGTGCTGCTGACCGACATCAAATTCGTCGGACCGCTTTCCTTCGTCGAGACATTGCGCGACCTGATCCCCCTGGACGGCTTTTCCGACCCGCCGCACCTGGACATCACGCCGCAGGGGATCGACGCGGGCTACAGCGTGGCCCTGCCGGCTATCGCCATCGGCGTCTTCAACCTGTCCAACCTGAGCCTGGGCGCGGGCTTCACCGTACCGTTCATCGGCCAGCCTCTCTCGGTCCGCTTCAACTTCTGCACGCGCGAACAGCCCTTCAACCTGTCGGTATGCCTGTTCGGCGGCGGAGGCTTCTTCGGCGTCACGCTGGACCCCAAAGGCGTTCAGATCATGGAGGCCGCCTTCGAATTCGGCGCCAGCGTTTCCGTGAACCTGGGCGTGGCTTCTGGCGGCGTGCATGTCATGGCGGGCATCTATTTCCGCATGGAGAAGAACGCCTGTTCGCTGGCGGGCTACTTCCGCATGGGCGGCTACGTCAGCGTGCTGGGCCTTGTCAGCGTTTCGATCGAGCTATACCTGGAACTTCGCTACGAGTTCGAAAGCGGCAAATGCGCCGGACGCGCCACCCTCACCATCGAGATCGAGATTTTCATGTTCTCGAAAAGCGTCCAGATCAGTTGCGAACGCAAGTTCGCCGGCGCCAATGGAGACCCGGGATTCCGCGACCTGATGGGTCCGCACCCCGACCTGCCATTGGACGAAGAACTGGCGCTCATCGGCAATGCCAGCCGCTACGCCTGGCGTGAATACGCCGAAGCCTTTGCCTGAGGACCTTCCCATGGCCAAGCAGACCATTCTGTGGACCGTCATTCCGAACGGGCGCGTGCCTGACGGCGACTTTGCCGGGCAGCTGCGGGTATCCATTGTGGCGTCGCCCCGGTTGACGCCCGAATCCGCCGCCGAACAGCAATTGGGCGCATTCGCGCAATGGGCCGATTGGCCCGGTACGTTGGGCGGCATCGGATTCGTGCTGGACACCGGCGCTGAGAAAATTGAATTGCAGGTGCTTCCCCAGGCGGATTCGGCGCTATGGGCTCGGTTGCTGCCGAAGACCACGCCGGTGGCCGGTTTCGAATTCCGCGACATGAGCCAGGTCAATTTGTTGTCGTACTCCGTGGCCGGCGTGCTGGGCCTGATCCGCGAGCACTACGGCCGCCTGGCGGTGGAATCCACCACCACGCATCCCACGCTGCTTCCCTGGCGCAACGCCCATCCGGCGCTCCGGACGTTTCTGACCGCCTGCGGCACCCCGGACCGGCAGCGGGAAGACGGCGAGAACTTCAAGAACACGGGCTTCGACCGGTTCTTCGATGAGCGCGGCGGGGGCATCGATCGCGTGTTGCGGGACCTGGTGTTTGGCAAGCGCAGCGTCTACCCGGGCCAGACGGCCGGCCCGGGCGCGGACGCCGACGGCCATGCCAAGGCCGGCCCGACCTTCGCGTTACGCGCCTTGCCGGGCAAATGGCAGGACCAGAACCACCAAGGCGTGGACGCGAGCCTGATGAGCAACTGGCGCAATCAAGGGGAATACACCCTGTTCCAGGCAAACCGCTTCTACCGGCGTGATCCCCCCACCGGCAAGCAGCGCGAATTATCGCGACCCGACGGCAAGGACGTGCCGCCCGCCCCCGGGCTGCCCGACATGGACTTTCACGCCATCGTGGCCTCCTACGGAGAGTACCCCGCCTTGCTTCGTCAACTCGGCCTGGTGATCGATTGCGTCCTGCCGGCGGGTTCGCCGCTGGATCAGAGCCTGGCCGCGGGACAAGGCGCCCAAGGCCTTTTCTGGTTGATGCTGCGCGGCGACGACGCGCCGGAGGGCGAACACACGTTTCCGGCGACCGCGTGGATGGGCGACGCCGATCGGTTCACCGCCCGTTCGCGCAGCCCGGATCACGAACGCGGCATGCTCAGGCTGCGGATGGCCGATGACCGTTGGAATCTGCGCGAACCCAGGAATCCGCAGTTCGACGTCTATCAGGTCGATCCGGACGGGGCAGCGTTGAAAACCGTGAATTTCGTGCTGACCGCCCAGAACCTGATCGGCCGCAGCCTGGAACGCGGGGCGGACGGCGAGGTGACCTACACGACCGGTGACAAGCAACCTGTTGCGGCGTTGCGTTCCGCCGGCCTGGGCGTGGCCCGGCGCGACCGCGCGCGAGAGGTCGCCCAGAACGCGGCGTCGGCGGCCTTGAAAAACGCGGCGCTGGCCGGCGGGCCCGGCAGCATCGTGCTGTACACCGAAGACCTGCTGCGCGGCTATCGCGTGGACGTGCAGCCCTATCCGCCCGACGACCCGCAACGCTGGCAATCGCTTTGCCGGCGCCAGGGCGCCTACCGCTGCACCGATGGCGGCCCGGACCTGGCGTTGGCGGACGACGAGGGCTACGTCAAAGGCGCATCCGCCACCGGCGGCGGCGCAGAATCCGACGACCATTATCTGCACGAATCGCTGTTCCGCTGGACCGGCTGGAGCCTGGCAGCGCCGCGCCCGGGACGCACCTTGCGGGATCAGACCGACGCCGCCAGCGGCGTGCAAGGCGAACATCCGGAATCCGTGTCGGACACCGTCAGCGTCAACGGCAACGGCCTGGCCGTGGCATTCAGCGCCGTCAAGGGCAGCCTGCCCCGCCTGCGCTATGGCATGCCCTACCGCTTGCGCGCGCGGCTGGTCGACCTGGCCGGCAACAGCCTGGCGTTCGACGATCCCTCCCTGGAGAAGGACGGCAACGTCACCCAGCCCGTGACCTACTGGCGATTCGAACCTGTCGACCCGCCAGCGTTGTCGCACCGCACGCGCACAAGCGAAGGGGAATCGCTGGAACGCATGGTGATCCGCAGCAATGGCGGCCAAGACCCCCAGACCTATCTGTCCAGCCCCGACTTTGTGGACGCGTCGGCCGGCTCCACGGACTTCGCCTACAGCGCCGTGGACGAACGCCACGTGGTGCCGCCAAAATCATCGCAATCGCAATGCGAAACGCACGGGTTGTTCGACGCCATGTTCGGCGACGCGGACGGCATCAAGAAAGCCTACGAGATCTCCGCACGCGACACGGGTACGCTGTTCGACAAGCTGCCCGGCGCCGACGTCGAACTGGTGACGCCGCAAGCGCTTGCCGGCGTGGCCACGACAGACGCGGTGCCGCCACAGCAGCCAAGCCCGGCCGACCCCACGGGCGAGCGGTTGGCGGCCGGCCAGTACGTGATTCATCGGGAAGCCCAGGTGCGCACGCCCTACCTGCCGGACGTCGCGGCGTGGGGGGTTTCGCTGCGCGCGCAAGCCGGCCACGCGTTACCCGGCGTCACGGGCCCCATGGTGCTGGGCGACGGCGTCGTGGTGCTGGCCGCGCCTTCCGGAGAATTGGTGCTGCTCGTGACCTACGGCGGCCAATGGCCCGACACCGTGGGGCTGCGCATCGCATTGGCGGAGCGCGCCGCCACCCTGACGGATCCCCCCTGTGCGGAAACGTATCCGGACGACGGCGCGCCAAAATGGGACAAGGACAAACGCGTCCTCACCTTCTTCCTGCCCAAGGGCAGGATTGCGCGGCTGCGCTATTCCAGCTTTGTTCATCATGGGGTGCTCAATACCTTCGGCCTGTCCGACTGGGTCACCGGCGACGCCAACCGCAAGGCGCTGCAAATGGCGGCGATGCTGGGCAACTGCTGGATGCTTACCCCGTACCGCCCGTTGGTCCTGGTGCACGCCACGCAACAGCCCGTATGCGAGCCCGTGCTGCTGTTGCCGGGCGAACTGCAACGCGAGCCGGGCGCGCCCTTCGCCGACCTGCAAGCGCGCGTGCGGCTGCACGGGCCCACCACCGGCAAGATCGAAATCGAAGCCGATTGGCGCGAATGGCAGGACGACGTCGCCAAACCCCGCCCGGAGCGCCTGGACGGACATGGCGTGCTGGCCGAGATTCCGTTGGCCGAGAACTATCCCAATCTCTTTAGCCTGAGCAATGCGGTGGACGAGCAGCGGCAAGGTCCGGGCAAGCAACGCGCGCCCGGCAACCGCCATGAATTCGGCGATACCCGATACCGGCTGATCCAGTACCGCCTGCGCGCCACGACGCGCTTTCGCGAGTACCTGCCGCCCAAGCTGTATGGCCAGACGGACAAGGTCACGCGGCTGGGCCCCGTCGCCCAGGGCCCCTTGGTCCTGACTGGCGCCGACACGGACCCGGGCGCTCCGGTGCTGACGCAGGGCGGCGCGGCGCTGAACACCATCGTGCTCGCCAGCGCGCCACCCGACGCGCCGAACCTGATGTACGTCCTGCCGACTTTCCGTTGGCAACAAAGCGCCAGCGCCGGCAAGCTGGATAGCACCCGCCTGGGCAACGGGCTGCGCATATGGCTGGACCGCCCCTGGTTCTCGTCGGGCGACGGCGAGCTGCTGGGCGTTGTGATTTACGGAGACGGCCAGAACTTCACGGACATTCCCGATGAGGTCGCGCCCCTGGTCACCCAATGGGGTATGGATCCGCTATGGGATGCCCCGCCCCCCGCCCATCGGACGCGCGTCACGGACTTTGCCGCGCGCATCATCGACGAAGACGTGCTCCTGCAGGAATTCCCCACCCAAAAGGTGCGTGTGGTGGGCCACCGGGTGCACTGGGATGACGCGCGCGGGCGCTGGTACTGCGACATTGAACTGGATCCCGGCCGCAGCTACATGCCGTTCGTGCGGCTGGCATTGGCGCGCTATCAACCCAACGCCATTGACTCGGCCAAACTCTCCCGCGTGGTGCTGGCCGAGTTCGCGCAGGTGTTGCCGCGCCGGCGCGCGATGTTTGAACGGCAACGCGGCAAGCTGGCCTTCACGCTGCGCGGCGTGGTGCCGGCGCATGGCCCGATGCAGTTCCCGATGGAATCGGAGTTCCTGGACATTTCCTTCCACCCGGTGCCGGGTCAGCCCGTGGAAACCGGCCGCAACCGAATCGAGCTCGTGCTGCAGACCCGCGACCCGGCGATCGACAGCGACCTGGCATGGAGCGACGGCCCCGTGCTGGCGTCGGGATTGCTCGATCCCGGCGGCAGCAGCACCAGCAGCGCCGCCCCCGTCGCCAACGGACCGGCCATCCGTTTCCCGCCCGTGTTGCAGGGCCCGACCCTGAGAGACTTGCTTGACCCCGTCATCTGGTCCGCCAACGCCGCAATCCCCGATCCGGGCGGCAAACCCGCGCGGATCGCGCTGCGCGAATACGAACGCTACTACACCGACAACGCCGTTGCCGAACGGCGCGGCGGCGCGGTGCGCCAACGACGAATCGTAGAGGAACGCCTGGTCTATTCCGTGTTCTTCGACCTGTAGGCGCCCAAGCCGTCGCCTGCAAAAAAAAGGGTGCCCGAAGGCACCCTGAATCCACCCTACAACAGCACCTGCAACTGCAACTTCAACTTCAAACCTTCAGAACTTGATTCAGGCGATCAGGCCACCTTCTGCGTCTTGCCGTGTTCGAACTGGGCCTCTTCCGTCGAGCCGGTCAGCGCGGTGGTCGAGGACTGGCCGCCTTCGATCGTCTGCGTGACGGCGTCGAAGTAGCCGGTGCCCACTTCGCGCTGGTGCTTCACGGCGGTAAAGCCCATTTCGGCGGCGGCAAATTCCTTCTGCTGCAGTTCCACGAACGCGCTCATCTGGCGGCGGGCGTAGCCGTGGGCCAGCTCGAACATGCCGTAGTTCAGCGAGTGGAAACCGGCCAGCGTGATGAACTGGAACTTGTAGCCCATGGCGCCCAGCTCGCGCTGGAACTTGGCGATCGTGCCGTCATCCAGGTTCTTCTTCCAGTTGAACGACGGCGAGCAGTTGTACGCCAGCAGCTTGCCCGGGAATTGGCGATGGATGGCGTCCGCGAACTTGCGGGCGTATTCCAGGTTGGGCGTGGACGTTTCGCACCAGATCAAGTCGGCGTACGGCGCATAGGCCAGACCGCGGGAGATCGCCTGGTCGATGCCGGCCTTGGTGCGGAAGAAGCCTTCGACCGTGCGTTCGCCGGTGATGAACGGGCGGTCGTTGTCGTCGACGTCGCTGGTCACCAGGTCCGCCGCATCGGCGTCGGTACGGGCCAGCAGCAGCGTGGGCGTGCCCATCGTATCGGCCGCCAGGCGGGCCGACACCAGCTTGGCCACGGCCTCGCGGGTGGGCACCAGCACCTTGCCGCCCATGTGGCCGCACTTCTTCACCGACGCCAACTGGTCTTCGAAGTGCACGCCCGACGCGCCGGCGTCGATCATGGCCTTCATCAGTTCAAAGGCGTTCAGCACCCCGCCGAAACCGGCCTCGGCATCCGCCACGATGGGCGCGAAATAGTCGATGTAGCCATCGTCGCCCGGGTTCTTGCCTTCCATCCACTGGATCTGGTCGCAACGGGCCAGCGAATTGTTGATGCGGCGCACCACTTGCGGCACCGAGTTGGCGGGGTACAGCGACTGGTCGGGATACATTTCGCCGGCCAGATTGGCGTCGCCCGCGACTTGCCAGCCCGACAGGTAGATCGCCTTCAGGCCGGCTTTGACCTGCTGCATGGCCTGGTTGCCGGTCAGGGCGCCCAGCGAATTCACGAAAGGCTCGCTATGCAGTTGCTCCCACAGACGGGTGGCGCCGCGCTGGGCCAGCGTGTGCTGCACGCTGATCGAGCCGCGCAGGCGGATGACATCCTCGGCGCTGTAGTCGCGCTTGATGCCCTGCCAGCGGGCGTTCTCGGCCCAGTCCTTCTGCAAATTGCGGATTTCGGTTTCGCGAGTGGTCATGGTGATGCTCCTGGTCAGTGATGGGAAGACTTCAAAAGATTCACGTCTTGCATTGCGTGAATCGTTGGACAAAGTCTATGCCTCTGCTGCGGAGCAATGCAGGCTTATGTCTTATAGAAGATGAAAAATGTTCTTCTTTTAAATCATCAACTTATAAGTTTCATTTCGCATTATGGAACGATATTGTCGTCTGTGAAATGGGTGCTCGTTGCAGAGCAGCAGGGACTTTCACATGACGAGACTTACATTTCACAATATGAAAAAACGAGCATTTTCGGACCGCCTACAATGCCTCCATTCCCGCTGATTTCATGATTTCGCCATGACCTTGTCTCACGGCCCGCTGGGCCAGAGCGTGGCCTACGCCTCGCAATACGACCCTTCGCTGCTTTTCCCCATCGCGCGTTCGCACAACCGCGCGGCGCTGAACCTTACCGCCGGCAATCTGCCCTTCACGGGCGTGGACTTATGGAACGCGTATGAGCTCTCGTGGCTGGACGCCAAGGGCAAGCCGCGCGTGGCCATGGCCACCTTCTCGGTACCGGCCGACAGCCCCAACATCATCGAATCCAAGTCGTTCAAGCTCTACCTGAACTCGTTCAACCAGACGCGCCTGGTCAATTCGGCCGCCTTGCGGGGCCGCCTGGAACGCGATCTGAGCGCCGCCGCCGGCGCCCCCGTAGGCCTGGACTTCTTCCTGCCGCAGCGCTTTTCCGAATTGCGCATGGACGAAATGGACGGCATCTATATCGACAAGCTGGATATCGAGATCGATACCTACGAACCCGCGCCCGAGGTGCTGCGCACCCGCCCCGGCGACATCGTCGAAGAGACGCTGGCCTCGCGCCTGCTGAAGTCGAACTGCCCGGTCACCGGCCAGCCGGATTGGGCCAGCGTGCAGATCCGCTACCGGGGCGCGCCCATCGACCGCGAATCGTTGCTGCGCTATGTCGTGTCGTTCCGCCAGCACGCGGAATTCCATGAGCACTGCGTGGAACGCATCTTCAGCGACATCATGCAGGCCTGCGCGCCCGAGCAACTGACGGTCTACGCGCGCTACACGCGGCGCGGCGGGCTGGACATCAACCCGTGGCGCAGCAATTGCGAGTCCGCGCCACCGGCGGACGTTCGCACCGTCCGCCAGTAGGCGCGCCTTGCCCTGCCCGGCCTACTTCAAAAAGGGCTCGGGCCGGGGCGTGTCGTCTTCAGACGGCGGCAGCACCGGGTACTGGATCGCGGGCTGGTCGCCCGTCAGCGTCTTCAGGAACGCGACGATGTCGGCGTTCTCTTCCGGCGTGAACTTGCGGCCCAGCTGCAAGCGGCCCATCACATCCACGGCCCGCGTCAGGGTAGCGGCCTCGCCGTCATGGAAGTACGGATAGGTCAGCGCCACGTTGCGCAGCGTCGGCACCTTGAAGTTGAAGCGGTCGGCGTCCTTGCCCGTCACCCCGGCCCGGCCCTCGGCCGTGTTGTCGGTCTTGTAGGGTTCGACCAGCCCCATCTTCTGGAACGAGTTGCCACCCACGGCCACGCCGTTGTGGCACGCGACGCAGCCGCTGTTCTTGAATAGCGTGTAGCCCGCCAGTTCCTTGACCGTCAAGGCGCGGTCATCGCCTTTGAGCCATTGGTCGAAACGCGAATTCGGCGTCACCAGCGTTTCCTCGAAGGCGGCCAGCGCGCCGGTCACCTCGTCGATCGTGATGCCGTCCTTGCCGAATACCTGCTTGAACTCCGCCCGGTAGCCCGGGATGGAATTCAGCACCTGCACGGCCAGCTCATGCGAAGACGCCATCTCCATCGGATTGGCGATGGGGCCGCCCGCCTGCTCGCGCAGGTCCTTCGCACGGCCATCCCAGAATTGCGCAATGTTGAGGCTGGAATTCAGCACCGTGGGCGAATTGATCGACCCCTGCTGCCACTTGTGGCCGATGGACGCCTTCAGGTTGTCGGACCCGCCCATGCCCAGGTTGTGGCACGAATTACAGGAAATGGCGCCCGAGCGCGACAGGCGCGGATCGAAGAACAGCTTCTTGCCCAACTCCACCTTGGCCGGGTCCTTGACCACCGCCGCTTCAATGGGCTGGATCGGTTCCTGCCTGGAGTTCCCCATCGCGTGGCCCGCCCACAGCCCGAGGACGACGCCCGCCGCCAGCAACGCGCTCTGCTTTCTCATGTGCTTTCTCCTGTTGAATAACCACCACTAATTTATGGTTATTACATCGGGAGCCATCCGCCACGACGTTGCGGCGCGTCAATCCGCACGGTGGACCGGTGATGGACCCGTTGCCGGTTTGATTTGCCGCAACAGGCGGATCAGTTTGAGGATGGCGGTCAGTCGAGCGGCGCGTGGCTGCGCAGATGGGCTTCCAGGAAGTCGACGCACACCCGCACCTTGGCCGACGCGTTCAGGCGCGTCGGGTACACGGCCCACACGTTCGCTTCCTGGCGGTACTGCGCCAGCACCTGCACGAGCTTGCCCTGGGCGATCAGCGGCCCCACGTCCCACATCGAGCGCAATATGATGCCGCGTCCGTCCACGGCCCACTGCACCACCATCTCGCCGTTGTTGGCGGACAGGGGCCCGCGCACTTTCACGGTATGCGCGCGGCTTCCGCGATGCACGCGCCACACGCCGAAGGGATGGTCGCGCTCTTTGATGGCCAGGCAGTCGTGCGCCGGCAAGTCGTCCAGCGTGCGCGGCACGCCGCGCTGCGCCAGATAGGCAGGCGCCGCGCACAGCACGCGGTGGTTGGTCGCGATCTTGCGCGCGATCACATGCGGGGCGATATCGTCGCCGACCCGCACATCCAGGTCATAGCCTTCCGCCGCTACGTCGATCAGGCGGTCGGCCACGTCGAAGCGCACTTGCATGGCGGGATGCTGCCCGACGAACGCCGACAGCGCTGGCGCCACCACGCGCCGGCCGAAGCCGAAGCTGCTGCATACCCGCAGCAGGCCGCGCGGTTCGCGCCGGGCGACGCTGACTTCTTCGACCAGATGGTCCATGTCGTCCAGCACCCGCTGCGCCCAGTGATAGACACGTTCGCCCGCCTCGCTGATGACCACGCGGCGCGTGGTGCGGTGGAACAGCTTGATGCCCAGGCTTTCCTCCATCAGCCGGATGCGCTTGGTGACATAGGCGGGCGACATGCCCAGGTCTTCCGCGGCCTTGGAAAAGCTGGAGGCGCGCGCCACGGCGTTGAAAACCCGGAGGTCGGCGGGAAGCAGATCATTATTCACGATATGTGCATAGTCATTTCACGACATGCTCCATTGTAGATCGCCGCCACCTCCGCCTACGATGGCCCGTTCCGTTTTCAACCCTGTTCCCCCGATATCCATGACCCAAGTCTTCAAAATCGCAGCCATCGCCGGAGACGGCATCGGCAATGAAGTCATGCCCGAAGGCCTGCGCGCCGTCGACGCCGCCGCCAAGCGCTTCGGCCTGGCGCTCCAGATCGACACGTTCCCCTGGGCGAATTGCGAGTACTACGCCGAACACGGCGAGATGATGCCGGCCGACTGGAAGGCCCAACTGCAAGGCTATGACGCCATCTTCTTTGGCGCCGTGGGCTGGCCCGCGACCGTGCCGGACCACATTTCGCTGTGGGGTTCGCTGTTGAAATTCCGGCGCGAATTCGACCAGTACATCAATCTGCGCCATGTGCGCCTGTTCGACGGCGTGCCCTGCCCGCTGGCTGGCCGCCGCGCGGGCGACATCGACTTCTTCATCGTGCGCGAGAACACCGAAGGCGAATACACCAACCTGGGCGGCCGCCTGTTCGCCGACACCGAACGCGAAATCGTCATCCAGGAATCGGTGTTCACGCGCCACGGCACCGACCGCGTCATGCGCTACGCCTTCGAATTGGCCAACCGCCGTGAACGCAAGCAGCTCACCGTGGCCACCAAAAGCAATGGCATCGCCATCAGCATGCCGTGGTGGGACGAACGCGCCGACGCGATGGGCAAGCAGTACCCGGACGTCAAGACCGACAAGCAGCACATCGATATCCTGGCGGCGCGCTTCGTGCTGCAGCCACAGCGTTTCGACGTGGTGGTGGCGTCCAACCTGTTCGGCGACATCCTGTCGGACCTGGGCCCCGCGTGCACGGGCACGATCGGCATCGCGCCATCCGCCAACCTGAACCCGGAACGCAAGTTCCCGTCGCTGTTCGAACCCGTACACGGTTCGGCGCCGGACATTTACGGCCAAGGCATCGCCAACCCGATCGCCATGATCTGGTCGGGCGCGCTGATGCTGCAGTTCCTGGGTAGCCAGGACGCGCACGACGCCATCCTGGCGGCGATCGAGCACTGCCTGAAGGACGGCCCCCGCACGCCGGACCTGGGCGGCAGCGCCCGCACCGAAGACATCGGACGCGCCATCGCCGCGCACATCGAGGCGCACGGCTGACCGCGCGCAAATGAAAAAAGGCGCATCCGGGATCGTCCCGGCTGCGCCTTTTTTCTGTCCGGTTTTCCGGATCAGGAACGGGCAGCCACCCCGCCCGCGATGGCCGGATCCGCGCGGCGCGCCTGCACCGCGATCCATTGCGCCAGCAACGCCGCCACGGCGAACGCCACGCCGGCGCCCACCCACGGGCCTTGGCTCAGCCCCGCATCCAGCAACAGGCCGAAGGCCAAGGGCCCCAGCGCCGAGCCCACGTCCATGCCGGAATACACCAGGCCGTAGACCGAGCCGGTCGAACCCTTCGGCGTCACGCGGCGGATCAGCATGTCGCGGGACGGCGCGGCCACGCCCGAGCAGAAACCGGCCAGGCCCACTACGGGCGCCGCCAGCGCGGCAGGCACCAGACCCAGCGCCAGCACCACCAGCGTCAGGCCGGCCAGCATCAGCGCCACCATGACCGTACGCTCGGTGCGCGGGTTGGCCGACACCAGGAAGCCGCCGGCGGCCATGCCCACGGCGGATGCCACCATGTAGCCCGACAGCGCCGAACTGGCCAGCACTTCGGACAGGCCGTACAACTGGTCCAGCAACGGAATCGTGTAGTTCTGCACCGAAGACAGCGCCACCGACGTGCAGGCGAAGAACAGGAACGCGCCCCACAGCGCCGGCTTGGACAGCAGCGTCGCCAGCGTGGTCAGCACGCTTTCCTGCGGCCTGGCCGCCGGCTTCGGCGCCTTCGTGTCGCCTTGAACGTCCGTTTCCAGGCCCGTGGGGCCGCCAAGCAGGTCCCGGCCCAGCACCGTCAACAGCAGCACGGCCGCCACCAGGCCAGCGGCGCTGTACGCCGCCACGCGCCAGTCGGCCAACAAGGTGATCGTGGTCATGAAGACGGGCGTCAAGGCCCAGCCCAGGTTGCCCGTCAGCCCGTGCGCGGAAAACGCGTGGCCCAGGCGGGATGCCGTGATGCGGTGGTTGATGATGGAGTAGTCCGCCGGGTGGAAGACGGAATTGCCGATGCCGCCCACGACCGCCGCCGCCATCAGCATGGTGTAGCCGTTGGCCGAGCCGATCAGCAGGCCGGACAGGACGAAGCACGTCAGTCCGAACCAGAGCACGGGCCGCGCCCCGATGCGATCGACGATGAAACCGGACGATGCCTGGCCGATACCGGACACCACGTAGAAAGTCGCCACCAGCGCGCCGACCCGGGCGAAGTCCAGGCCGAACGCGTTGGCGAGCGAGACGTTGAGCAGGGGCAGCACCAGTTGGAAAAAGTGCGAGGCGGCGTGCGCGACGCCGATCAGCAGGATGGTCTTCCAATCGCGCCGACGGATGTCGGCGTCCGAAGGCAAGGTATTCGCAGCGGTGTTCATTGCAAAAGGCCGCGGCAGCGGCAAGTGGCGCGCGCCGGGGAACGGTGCGCGGATTGTCTCCGGCGACGTCCGGGCGGCCCGGGCGTCGTGTTCTCGGCGAATGCGGCGGCAAAGCCGGGCCGGATCATGCCGGCCATCGCTCTTCTGCTATCACGGCGGCCGCCTTGCGCGAGCCGGGCCGCCGGTTGGGAATCTACGTCGTGCGAAGCGCCTTACAGCGCCTTCTCGCGGATGGCGGGCCAGGCGCGCTGCAGGTAATACAGCATCGACCAGACCGTCAGCACCGCCGCGACAATGATCAGCACGTCGCCCAGCAGCTTGGTGCTGACGCCGTAGACGGGCTGGTTGTACAGCAGGCAGGGAATGGCCACCATCTGGGCCGCCGTCTTGAACTTGCCCAGGCGGTGCACGGCCACGCTGGCGCTGGCGCCGATCTTGGCCATCCATTCGCGCAACGCCGAAATGGTGATTTCACGGCCGATGATGATCAGCGAAATGAACGCGTCGACGCGGCTCAAGTCCAGCAGGACGATCAGCGCGGCGCAAACCATCAGCTTGTCGGCAACGGGGTCCAGGAACGCGCCGAAAGCCGAGGTCTGGTTCCAGCGGCGGGCCAGCCAGCCGTCGAACCAGTCGGTCAGCGCCGCAATGATGAACGCCCACGCGGCGAACGTGTCGCGGGCGGGGACCGATATCCAGCTTTCGGGCAGGTAGAACAGCCCGACCACCAGCGGAATCATGGCGATGCGCAGCCATGTCAGGATAATGGGAACGTTAATTGGCATAGTGTCCGTATGCTACATCAGCCGGATGACGCTGGCTGTATCGGCGCGGCCCGGCGGCCGCCCGCTGGCCGCCCCTGGCCATCCTCGGGCCATTCCCGGGAAAAACTCGGGATGAACCCCGGCGGCTATCCACGCAAGGCCTCATAGATGCGTTCGGCCAGATCCTGGGAAATGCCGTCCACCGACGCCAGGTCTTCGATGCTGGCGGACGCCACCCCCGAAAACCCGCCGAACCGGGCCAGCAGCCGCTGGCGCCGCCGGGCGCCCACGCCTTCGATCTCTTCCAGCCGAGACACGTTGCGCGTCTTGGCGCGCCGCGCGCGCATGCCGGTAATGGCGAAACGGTGCGCCTCGTCGCGCACCTGGGCGATCAGCATCAGCGCGGCCGACTCGCCCCCCAGGGCGACCGGAGGCCGTTCGTCGGCGAACACCAGGGTTTCCAGGCCGACCTTGCGCCCTTCCCCCTTGGCCACGCCCACCAGCGTCTGGATATCCAGGCCCAGTTCCACGAACACCTTGCGGGCGACTTCCACCTGGCCCTTGCCGCCGTCGATCAGCACCAGGCCGGGCATCGGCGCGTCGCCGTCGGCCACCTTGGCGAAACGGCGCGTCAGCACCTGGCGCATCGCCGCGTAATCGTCGCCCGGGGTGATGCCGGCAATGTTGTAACGGCGATACAGCGACGGCTGCATGTCGTGATGTTCGAACACCACGCAGGACGCCTGGGTGGCTTCGCCGGCGGTATGGCTGATGTCGAAGCATTCGATACGCAAGGCGTCCAGCGCGGCTTCGTCGGTATCCAGGTCCAGCGCTTCGGCCAGCGCCAGCGTGCGGCCCGCGCGGGCGCCGGATTCGGTCAAAGCGCGGGCCAGCGCCATCTCGGCGTTTTTCAGCGCCTGCTCCAGCCACGACCGGCGCGCGCCCTGCGGACGCGTCAGCATCCGGGACGGCCGCCCGCCCGCCTGTTCGACCAGCAGGCCGATCAGGTCCGGGTCGGGCAAGGCGTGCGAACAGACCAGCACGGGCGGCATGGCGTTGTCGGTGTAGTGCTGGGCGATGAACGCCTCCAGCACCTGGGGCGCAGCTTCGCCTTCGGCATGCGACGGAAAGAACGGCTTGTCGCCCAGGTGGCGGCCGCCGCGCACCATCGCCAGGTTGACGCAGACTTTGCCGCCCGCCACGGCCACCGCGATGATGTCGGTGTCTTCGCCGCTGGTGTTCTCCATGGTCTGCTGGTGCAGCACGCGCGCCAGCGACCCCATCTGGTCGCGCAGCGCCGCGGCTTCCTCGAAGCGCAGTTCGCCCGCCGCCTGCTGCATGCGGGCCTCGATCTCGCCCATCACGTCCTTGGCTTCGCCGTTCAGGAAGCGCACGGCGCGCTGCACGTCGCGTTCGTATTCCGAGGCCTCGATGGCGCCCACGCATGGGGCCGAGCAGCGCCCGATCTGATGCAGCAGACAGGGCCGCGAGCGGTTGGCGAAGACGGTGTCCTCACAGGTGCGCAGGCGGAAGACCTTTTGCAGGATCTGGATGGTCTCGCGCACGGCCCAGGCGTTGGGGAACGGCCCGAAATACTGGCCCCGCTTGTTCGTCGCGCCGCGGTAGTAGGCGATGCGCGGCCAGTCATGGCCCGTGATCAGCAGGTAGGGATAAGACTTGTCGTCGCGGAACAGGATGTTGTAGCGCGGCTTCAGGCTCTTGATGAGGTTGTTTTCCAGGATCAGCGCTTCGGCTTCCGAGCGCGTGACCGTGACCTCAAGCCGTGCCACCTTCGACACCATCTGGGCGATGCGGGGGCTGGCGAGGTTCTTCTGGAAATACGACGAGACGCGCTTCTTCAGGTCGCGCGCCTTGCCGACATACATGACTTCGCCCGCTGCATCCAGGTGCCGGTAGACACCAGGAAGATGCGGCAGGTCAGCCAGGAACGATTTTAGATTGAAGTCGTCGGGCATTCTGATAACGGCTTTCCGCTTGCAAGGTATCCCAGTCGGGCGCATCGAAACGCGGCATCAGGCGGCGAATGCGTTCGACCGATTCGGGCGCATGGTCGAACTTCAGGCGCGACAGCAGTTCGTCGGCCAGGTCCGGCCGGTTGCACACCAGCACCATGTCGCAGCCGGCGCGCAGGGCGGCGTTGGCACGGTCCAGGATGTCGCCGGCCACCGACGCGCCTTCCATCGTCAGGTCGTCCGAGAACACCACGCCGTCATAGCCCAGGCGCTTGCGCAGGATGTCCTGCACCCAGCGCTTGGAGAAGCCGGCCGGGTGCTTGTCGACCTTGGGGTAGATCACGTGGGCAGGCATCACCGACGGCAGCACCGCGTCGCCCAGCCAGGCGTACGGGGCGGCGTCGTCCTTGAGGATCTCGTCCAGCCCGCGCGGATCCACAGGGATCTCGTGGTGCGAATCCGCCCCCACGAATCCATGGCCCGGGAAGTGTTTGCCGCAGGCCGACATGCCGGCCAGGGCCAGCCCCTGGATCAGCGCGCGCGAGAGCATGGCGACAACGCGGGGATCCGCGTGGAAAGCGCGGTTGCCGATCACCTTGCTCACGCCGTAATCCAGGTCCAGCACGGGCGTGAAGCTCATGTCCACGCCGCAGGCGCGCAGCTCGGCGGCCAGTACGTAGCCGGCTTCGGTCGCCAGGCGCATGGCCTGCAACGGGTCGCGGTCCCAGAGTTCGCCCAGCGCATGCATGGCCGGCAAGGCGGTGAAACCGTCCTCGCGGAAGCGCTGCACGCGGCCGCCTTCGTGATCCACCAGGATCAGCAGCGGCTCCTTGCGGGCCTTGTGGATCTGGCGCGTCAGCTTGGTCAGCTGCTTGCGGCTTTCGAAATTGCGGGCGAAGAGGATCACGCCGCCCACCAGCGGATGACGCAGGCGGACCTTCTCTTCCTTGGTCAGCGCGAATCCCGCCACATCGACCATCACGGGGCCGGGGGGCAGGACCGCCTTGGATTTTTTCTTGGCCATGAGGCTGTCCTTGTATTTAAGTCAGGAGAAGCCCGTGCCGGGCGGGCTCCGTCAACCGGAGGCCGGTTCGGGGCACGGGGGCTCAGGGCTTGCGTTCGACCACCACGTAAGCGGCGGCCATGTCGGATTCGTCGGTAATCGAGACGTGCGCCGCGCCGAAGCGCTGGTTGTACCAATCCAGCAGCTCGGGCGCGATCACCAGCACCGGACGTCCGCCCGGGGCATTCAGGGTCTGGACGCGGCGCCACGTCATGGGCATGCGCATGCCCAGGCCGATCGCTTTCGAGAACGCTTCCTTGGCGGCAAAGCGCGTCGCCAGGAAGCGAACGCCGCGGACCGGATCCCGGGCGCGGCGCGCATGGAACTTCTGCAATTCTTGCACGCCCAGGATCTTCTCCGCAAAGCGGTCGCCGTGGCGTTGCAGCGCGCGCTCGATGCGGTCGATGCGCAACAGGTCCATGCCGATGCCAGCGATGGCGCCAGCGGGCGCGGGAGTCTTGGGCGTGTCAGACATGGGTTTGCCCCAAGGGCGTCATCACCGGCCGCGCAGCGCTTGCAGGCGGGCCTGCACCATCAGCGCCTTCATGTCGCGAACGGCCTTTTCCCAACCGTCGAACACCGCTTGCGCCACGATGGCGTGGCCGATGTTCAATTCGGCAATGCCGTCGATCGCCGCTACCGGCGACACGTTGCCGACATGCAGGCCGTGCCCGGCATTCACGCGCAGGCCATGGCGCAGGCCTTCCGTGACGGCCAGGCGGATGCGTTGCAGTTCGGCCGGGACGGCGTCGCCTTCGGCTTCGGCATAGGCGCCCGTATGCAATTCAATCACCGTCGCGCCGGCCTTGGCCGCAGCAGAGATCTGCACCGGGTCAGGATCGATGAACAGCGACACGCGAATGCCGGCTTCCGCCAACAGGCCCACGGCGTCCGTCACCGGCCCCATCGCGCCCGCCACTTCCAGGCCGCCCTCGGTGGTCAGCTCGGTGCGTTTTTCGGGCACCAGGCAGACGTCGCTGGGCTTGACCGCGCAGGCGATCTCAAGCATTTCCGCGGTGATCGCGCATTCCAGGTTCATGCGCGTGCGCAAGAGCGGACGAATCGCATAGACGTCCGCGTCCTGGATGTGGCGCCGGTCTTCGCGCAGATGCAGCGTGATCAGGTCGGCACCGGCGTCCTCCGCGCGCAACGCGGCGGCCACCGGATCCGGGTACGCCGTGTGGCGCTGTTGCCGCAACGTGGCAACGTGGTCGATATTTACACCAAGTTCAATCATTGCGCAGTCGTCGTCACTTTGGTCGGTTCTTTCGTGGTTTCTTCCCAGCCGCCGCCCAACGCCTTGTAGAGCTCCACGCGGTTGATCAACGCGGCCAAGCCGGTCTGCACCAGCGACAACTGGGCATTGAAGAAGTCCACCTGTGCCGTCTGCACCTGCAGATAGCTGTCGATGCCATTGGTATAGCGCAGGTTCGACAATTCCAGCGTGCGCGCGGACGAATCCTGCAATGCGCGCTGGGCGTCAAGCTGCGCGCCGTAGGTGGCTTCGCCCGCCAGCGCGTCGGACACTTCCCGGAACGCCTGCTGGATGGACTGTTCGTATTGCGCCACGGCGATGTTGTCGCGCGCTTTCGCCAGGTTCAGCCCTTCGCGGATGCTGCCGCCCGCGAACAACGGGGTCGTGATCGACGGCGAGAAGCTCCAGTAGCCCTGGCCGCCCTTGAACAGGTCGCCCAGCGACGGGCTGGCCACGCCCAGCAGGCCGGTCAGCGAAATGGTCGGGAAGAACGCCGCGCGCGCCGCGCCGATGTTGGCGTTGGCCGCCTTCAACTGGTTCTCCGCCGCGACGATGTCGGGGCGACGCTCCAGCAGGTCGGACGGCAGGCCCGACGGCACCGTGGCCAGCAACTGGTCGCGGCCGAAGGTCGCCGCCGCCGGCAGGTCTTCCGGCAACGGGGCGCCCACCAGCAGCACCAGCGCGTTCAGCGCTTGCGCACGGGCACGGGCCAATTGCGCCAGGTCGGACGATGCCGTGTCCAGCAAGGTCTTGGACTGGTTCAGGTCCAGCTCGGATGCCACGCCGCCGTCGAAACGGCGCTTGACCAGGTTGTAGGACTCCTGGCGCGAGGCCAGCGTGCGCTGCGTCAGTTCCAGCTGGACTTCGGCGGCGCGCAGGTTGAAGTACGACTGGGCGATTGAACCGACCAGCGTGATCTGCACGCTCTTCTGCGCCTGTTCGGTCGACAGGTATTGCTGATACGCCGCCTCGGACAGGTTGCGCAAACGGCCGAACAAATCGATCTCGAAGGTCGTCAGGCCGATGCCGGCCTGGTACGAACTGCTGATCGAGCTGGAATCCGGACCGCCTGCCCGCATATTGCTCGGCAGGTGCTGGCGCTGGCCCTGGATGCCGGCGCCGATGCTGGGCCATTGCGCGCCGCGCTGCACGCCGTACTGGGCGCGCGCTTCTTCGACACGTTGCACGGCCACGCGCAGGTCGCGGTTGTTGACGAGCGACAGCGAGATCAGGCTTTGCAGGCGCGGATCGCGGAAAAATTCACGCCAGCCCAGGTCGGCGGCGGGCGTGCCGTCCTGCGGCATCACCGACGTCGAAGGCTGCGACCCCAGCGACGTGGGATTGGCATAACCGCCGTACTGGACCTTGGGCTGGTCGGGCCAGGCGCCCGTCACCGGGGCGTCGGGTCGCTTGTAGTCAGGAGCCAGCGAGCAGCCAGCCAACGCCACCGCCACGAAGGCGGACATGGCGGTCTGTTTGAACATCAGGGCTTTCATACCTTGCCCTCCGGGCCACCGTTAGGTTGTGCGGGAGTGTGGGGAGCGCCGGACGCCTCAGGCGTCGATTCGCCGGCAGCCTTCTTGGCCGCCTGCTCTTCTTCCCAGGCGCGCAGTTCGGCGCCCAGCAGACGCGGACGGGTCTTGAACAGCCCCAGCACCACGACGAAGAACGTCGGCACGAAGATCACGGCGAACGGCGTGGCGGCCAACATGCCGCCCAGCACGCCCAGACCCACCGCGCGCTGGCTGGCTGCGCCGGCGCCCGTGGCCATCGCCAACGGCACCACGCCCAGGATGAACGCCAGCGACGTCATCAGAATCGGCCGGAACCGCAGGCGCGCGGCTTCCACCGCGGCCTCGTGCAGGCCCATGCCCCGCGCGTACTGGTCCTTGGCGAACTCCACGATCAGGATGGCGTTTTTGGCCGCCAGCCCGATCACTGTCACCATCCCCACCTGGAAGTACACGTCGTTGGACATGCCCAGCGCGCTGACCAGCGCCACCGCGCCCAGCATGCCCAGCGGCACCACCAGCATGACCGAGATCGGGATGGCCCAGCTTTCATACAGCGCGGCCAGCACCAGGAACACGATCAGCAGCGACAGGCCCATCAGGATCGGGGCCTGGTTGCCGGCCTGGCGCTCCTGGTAGGACAAGCCGGTCCATTCGTAGCCGAAGCCTTGCGGCAACTGGGCCACCAGGCTCTGCATTTCCTCCATGGCCTGGCCCGTGGTGTAGCCGGCAGCAGCGCTGCCGCCGATACGCATGGACTCATAGCTGTTGTAGCGCACCACCTGGACCGGACCCTGGACCCATTCCGCCGACACGAAGGTCGACAACGGCACCATTCCGCCCTGCGTGTTGCGCGCGTTCAGCTTCAGGATGTCGGACAGCTGCATGCGGTAAGGCGCATCCGCCTGCACCCAGATGTTCTGCATCCGGCCCATGTTCGGGAACTTGCTCAGGTAAGCGGAACCTACTGCGGTCGACACCAGCGATGCCGCCTCGTTGAAGTCCACGCCCAAGGCGGCTGCCTTGTCGCGGTCGATGTTCAGGGTCAGCTGCGTACCCGCAGACAGGCCCGTGATCCGGACCTGCGACAGCACCGGGCTCTTCATCGCCATGCCCATCAACTGGCCGGTTGCCGCCGCCAGGGCTTCCGAGCCGCCCGACCCGCGATCCTGCAAGCGCAGGTCGAAGCCGGTGGCGTTGCCCAGGGACGAGATCGCCGGCGGCACCAGGGTGAACACCATCGCGTCATGCACACCCATCAACTGCTTCTGGAACGCGTTGAACGAGATCGCGCCCGCGGAATCCTCGCGGCCCTTGCGCTCCTTGAAGTCCTTCAGCGTGGTGAACGCGATAGCGGCGTTCAGGCCGTTGCCGTTGAAGCTGTAGCCTTGCACCGTGATGATGTTCTCAACCGCGGGAATGCCGCGGAAGTACGCTTCGACCTCTTCGATCACCTCGATCGTGCGGTTGGCGCTGGCGCCGGTAGGCAGCTCGATGTTGCTGATCACGTAGCCCTGGTCTTCCTCGGGCAGGAACGACGACGGCAGGCGCAGGTACAGCCAGCCCAGCAGCACGACCAGCACCAGGAAGGCCAGCATCATGCGGCCACCTTTGTGCAGGATGCGCGACACCCAGTTCTGGTAACCGTGGGTGGTGGCGTCGAACTTGCGGTTGAACCAGCCGAAGAAGCCCTTCTTGTCGTTGTGATGCCCCTTGGGCACCGGCTTCAGGATCGTGGCGCACAGCGCCGGCGTGAACGTCAGGGCCAGCAGCGCCGAGAAGAAAATCGACACGGCCATGGCCACCGAGAACTGCCGGTAGATCACGCCCACCGACCCGCTCATGAAGGCCAGCGGCAGGAACACCGTCACCAGCACCAGCGTGATGCCGATGATGGCCCCGCTGATCTGCGGCATGGCTCGCTTGGTGGCTTCCTTGGGCGGCAAGCCTTCCGTCGCCATGATCCGTTCGACGTTCTCGACGACCACGATGGCGTCGTCCACCAGAATCCCGATGGCTAGCACCATCGCGAACATGGTCAGCACGTTGATCGAGAACCCCAGCCCCAGCATCACCGCGAACGACCCCAGCATGGCCACCGGCACGACAAGCGCCGGGATCAGGGTGTAGCGCACGTTCTGCAGGAACAGGTACATCACCAGGAACACCAGCACCATGGCTTCGGCCAGGGTGTGCAGCACCTGCTCGATCGACACCTTCACGTAGGGTGCGGTGTCATAGGGGATGGAGTACTTGATGTTGCCCGGGAAGTACTTGGACAGTTCTTCCATCTGCTGGCGCACGCCCTGCGCCGTGGCCAGGGCGTTGGCGTTCGGCGACAGCACGACGGCGAATGCCGCCGTGGGCTTGCCGTTCAGGCGGGCCCCGAACTGGTAGTTGTCGGCGCCCACTTCAATGCGGGCGACGTCGCGCAACAGCACCTTGGAACCGTCGGTATTGGCGCGCAGGACGATCTTGCCGAAACCGTCGACCGTGCTCAGCTGGCCGTTGGCCGTCACCGTGGCGGTGATGCGCTGCGTATCGGGGTTGGGCGGCGCGCCGATGCTGCCGCCGGAAACCAGCACGTTCTGCCCGGCGATGGCCTGGTTGACCTCGGACATGCTCAGGTTGAAGCCCACCAGCTTGGCGGGATCTACCCACACCCGCATGGCGCGCGGCGCGGCGAACAGCTGGAACTGGCCCACGCCGGCCACCCGCGACACCGGGTTCTGCACGTTGCGCGTGATGTAGTCGGCCAGCGCGGTCTGATCCAGCGAGCCGTCGGTGGACGACAGCGTCACGATCATCAGGAAGCCGGTACTGGTCTGCTCGTACTTCAGGCCCTGCTGCTGCACGGCGGACGGCAACTGCGCGATCACGTTCGATACGCGGTTCTGCACGTCAACCTGCGCCAAGTCGGGATCCGTGCCCGGCGCGAAGGTCGACGTAATCGTCGAGGTGCCGTAGGAATCGCTGACCGACTCGTAGTAGATCAGGCCCTTGGCGCCGTTGAGCTTGTCTTCGATGATGCTGGTGACCGATTCCGCCACTTCCTTGGCAGACGCGCCCGGGTACGTGGCAGTGATCGTGATCGCCGGTGGCGCCACGTCCGGATACTGCGATATCGGCATGTTCGGGATGGCCAACACCCCTGCCAACAGAATGAACAGGGCGACTACCCAGGCGAAAATTGGTCGATCAATAAAAAATTGCGGCATGTGGGCTGACTCTGAAAGCGATGCTCACCAAAGGGGAACGCGGCGCTTGCTGCGCCGCGTGCCGCTTACGATTTCTGGCCTGCTGCCTTGTCCTGCTGGGCAGGCTCGGCAGGTTTGGGCGATTCGGCGGGGGCAGCCGGCTTGGCGCCGGGTTGCGCCGCCGGCTGGCCACCGGGTGCAGGCGTGCCGTTCTTGCTCCATTGGCTGACTTGCACGGGCGCACCGGGACGGATCTTCTGGAAACCTTCCACCACGACGACGTCGCCGGCCTTCAGGCCGCTGGTGATCAACCAGTTGTTTTTGATCGCGCCGCCGGTCGTGACGGGCAACTGTTCGATCTTGTTGTCCTTGACCAGCATCAGGCTCTGCGAACCGTCGGCGGTGCGCTGCAGCGCCTGCTGCGGCACGACCAGCGCCTTGTCGTTCACGCCCTGTTCCAGCCGGACGCGCACGTACATGCCGGGCAGCAGGATGCCGTCGGGGTTGGGCACTTCGGCGCGCAGGTTCACCTGGCCCGTGGACGGATCCACGGTGATGCCGGTGAACAGCAGCTTGCCGGCATGCGTGTATTCCGAGCCGTCTTCCAGCACCACGGTAGCGCGCGCGGTGTCCTTGCCCACTTGCTGCAACTGGCCGCTGGCGAATGCGCGGCGCAGCGTGGCCAGCTCGGCGGTGGACTGGGTGAAGTCCACGTAGACGGGATCCAGCTGCTGCACCGTGGCCATTTGCGTGGCGGAGGTGGATTCGACCAGCGCGCCTTCGGTGACCAGCGGCTTGCCGATGCGGCCCGTGATGGGCGAGGTGACATCGGTGTAGCCGAGGTTGATGGCGGCGTTGTCCTGCGCGGCCTTGGCGGCGGCCACGGCCGCGTCTGCCTGCCGGAACGACGCAACGGCGTTGTCGTATTCCTGCTTGCTGACCGCGTTGGCCTTGACCAGCGGCGCGTAGCGGTCGGCCAGCAGCTTGGCGCTGAACAGGTTCGCCTGCGCCTGCTTCAACTGCGCCGTCGCCTGATCGTAGGCCGCCTTGTAGGGCGCCGGATCAATCTTGAACAGCAGTTGGTTTTCCTTGACGTCGCTGCCCTGATCGAAGGTGATCTTCTGGACGATGCCGGTCACGCGCGAACGGATTTGCGCGTCGCGCACCGCGTCCACGCGGCCCGGCAACTCGGAGACGATGGGGGCACGCTCGGGTTGCACGGTAATGACGCTGACCTGAGGCATGCCGGGGTTCATCTGGGGCTTTTCGCCGCATCCCGCCAATATCAGCGCGAGGACGCCACCGGAAAAAGCCAGACCTGAAACACGTTTAGGCGAAAACCGCATTGAAACCCCCGCGTAGCGTAGTTAACCGCTTCAATTGACCGCATCCTGCCTGCGCACGGGCAATCGCGCCAACGATGCGCGATCAGGATAAGCCATGCGTCGGTCTTGACACGTGAATAGCCCGATAATGTAACTCAGTTATTGGGGAAATTACGTACTTTCGGGCCTTGACTCGATGCGCGGAGGCGACAAATAGGTAACAAGCTCAGCAGTTCGAAATATTCCGGAGATTGCCCAGGAACACATAGCCCACGCCGTGCACGGTATGCAGCGGCAAGCGCACGCCCGTCTGCAGGACCTTGTGGCGCAGGCGGCAAATAGCCACATTCAGGGTTCGCATGCTGGTGCGGCTGCGCAACGCCATCAGCTCGTCGCGCAGCAGCTCGCGGCTGGCGTTTCCAAGCAGGCAAAGGAAACAGGCGCGCTCCATCCCGGTCAGGTCAATGCGGACACCGGCGGGCGTCATCAACGTCCACCCTTGGTAGAGCAGGCTCCACCAGCCGTCGATACGGTCGGGAGCATGGGGCGCGGGCGGCTGGGCATTCATGGCGTATCTCCACCAGGACTGCCGCCGCCAGGCCTGCCGGCGGCGAGATCCGGGAACAAGGTTTCAGGTTGTCCCGAAAGCCTACCGGGGTCTCCGGCATCTGGCGGCGTTATGCGGCAACTATCAGACCGGTCCTACCCCAGCCCCTAACTGTGTTTTCCGTTGCGGTGGATATCGTGGGTCACGAAGCAGCTGTCCTCGGTGGGGCGGGCCAGGATGCCGGGCTTGGCAAGCGTCTGGCGGATGTCGGACAAGCCGGATTCCCAGTGTTCGCGCATGGCCTCCGTGCCGAACTCGTAGTCCTTGGAGAAGCGCTCAAGGTGCTTGGACTCGTAGATCAGGTTGACGATGTTGGTGGCGGGCGTATGCGACAACTTGCGGATTTCAGCCAGATCGGGGGCGCCGCGCTCGTCTTCGGGCAGGCGCTCAAGCAGGCGCTGCAGGCCATGCCTCAGCTTCAGCACGCGCCGCAGCTGATCCGTGACCAGGCGGGTCCGGCTGGAATACTGGATGTCTTTCTGGCGCTCGGCCACTTCTTCCAGCGAGGTCGGCAAGCCGCCGCGCGCCGGCCACAGGTCCACCTGGAACGCCAGGGTGTCGCGCATGTTGTCGGTGGTCAGCACTTGCGCCAGCGGCGTGTTCGACACTACGCCGCCATCCCAATAGTGCTCGCCGTCGATCTCCACGGACGGAAATCCGGGCGGCAAGGCGCCGGACGCCATGATGTGCTCCGGGCGAAGCGTGTCTTTCAGGCTGTCGAAATAGGCGAAATTGCCGGTGCGCACGTTCACCACACCGAAACTGGCCCGTACCGCCCCGCTATTGAGCAGGTCGAAATCCACGAACTGGCGCAACGTGGCGGCCAAGGGCGTGGTGTCGTAGAAGCTGGTGGAGGCGGCGCCGTGCCCGTGCACCCAATAGGGCGGCGGAAAGCGCGGCTTGAAGAAGCCCGGCTGCCCGGAGAACAACGCCTGGAACGCGGACATCTGGCCGTTCATGGCCGGCGACCCGAATCCGAAGGGGATGCCTTCAAACATGCCTGCCAGGGTGTCGCCCCATGGCACCGAGGCGAATCCCGCCGGCCGGCAGATGCTTTCCCAGAATCCGCGCAGCCGATCAACGCGTTCATCTTCGCGAGAGCCTGCGATGATGGCCGCGTTGATCGAGCCGATGGAGATGCCTGATATCCAGTTGGGCCGAATGCCCGCTTCGTGCAAGCCCTGGTACACCCCCGCCTGGTAGGACCCCAGCGCGCCCCCGCCTTGCAGCACCAGGGCGACGGTTTCGTAGGGAGGCGTATCGCCGGTGTCTTGGGACTTGGCCTTGCGGCGAGTGGTCATTCGGCTACCTCAGGCTAACGTTTGCTTTTGTCCGGCACTTGCGGGGCGGCGACGCCCGCGCGGAACGGGTACTTGGCGAAGATCTCGGCGACGGCCTTGTCCACGTTTTGCGGCGAGCCGGCGGTTTCGGGATTCTGGACTTCGCCCACGGCGACGCCCTCCCATACCAGCTGCTTGCGGCGCGTATCGACAAGATCGATGTTGAGCGTGCCTTCAGTGTACTGGTAGACATCGTCGCCCCAGCCGTAGCCGGGCCAGCCGCCGTAGAAGCCCGACCGATAGCCGTAATAAGGCCCCATGGGCGGCGGCGACGGCGTGACCTGGGTCTTTTGCTGGAGCTTGGCGCTGAAGTTGACGAGGAGGTCGGGATTGGTGGCGCTATAGGCGTAGCCGCGCATTTCCATCTGGCCGCGCGTCGCGTCCTTGAGCCGTTCGGTCAAGAGGCTGCTGTAGCCCGCCTTGTCCGTGCCCAAGGGGTTCATGTAGCCGAACGTCCGGTATTGCGCGAAGTCGGCCTGATGGTCGTAATCGCCTTTCACCGTGGGGCCCGATGCGCAAGCGGCAAGCAATGCCGTCATGGAACCCGCCGCCACCCATTTCAACGCTTCAAACGCTTTCATGTCGTCCTCTCCGAGAGCTCAGGGCCTGAACATAGTGCCGCGAACCCCGTAAAGTTTCAACAGAATCTCATTCGCATCCCGCACTTTCCACGCGGCCGCGCCTGGGTTCCGCCAGCGCCTGTCCATTACACTCTGGCATGACTTCTGACCCGATGCACACTCGACCATGTTGGAACTAGACGGCTCGATCTGGTTTCGTTCCGGCGCCCAGACCTGGGGCGGAAAGAACCGCATAGACCTGTTGGCGCAGATTGACGCCACCGGCTCGATCACGGCCGCCGCCCGCGCGGTCGGCATGAGCTACAAGGGCGCCTGGGACGCCATCGACGCCATGAACAATCTGGCGGGCGAACCCCTTGTGGTGCGGGCCGCAGGCGGCAAGGGCGGCGGCGGCACGCAGTTGACCGATCGCGCGCGTCGCCTCATCGCGACATTCCGGGCATTGGAAGGCGAGCACCGCAAATTCATGGACAACCTGACGCGCGCCGGCCTGGACGCCAGTGGCGATATCGACCTTATGAGGCGTTTCATGTTGAAGACCAGCGCACGCAATAAATTCCTGGGCACCGTCATCGAAGTCCGCGCGGGCGCCGTCAACGACGAAATCCTGCTGCGCATCGCGGGCGGCCACACCATCGCCGCCACCATCACGCGCGAAAGCACGGCGGAACTGGGCCTTGTGTCCGGCAAAGAGGCGATCGCGCTGGTGAAGGCGTCCAACGTCATCGTCGGCGCCCCCGGCCCTGGCCTGCGGCTGTCGGCCCGCAACCAGTTGCAGGGCAAGATCAGCGCCGTGCGCCCCGGTGCCGTCAACAGCGAAATCCTGATCGGCATGGATGGCGGCACGACGCTGGTGGCCATCGTCACCAACGAAAGCGCCACGGACCTGGGACTGGCCGTGGGCGCGCCGGCCGTGGCGATCTTCAAGGCCTCCAGCGTGATCCTGGGCGTGCTGGACTAAGGCCGCACAAGCCTGGCGTTCAAACGCCCAGGTCCTCGTCGCGGCGGCGCACCTTGCCGTCGCGCACTTCAAAGACCTCGTCGGCCAAGGCGTCGACATCCGCCGGATCATGGGTGATCAGCAGCATCGGCACGTCCAGTTGCCGCTGCAAGGCATTCAATTCCTGGCGCATCTTGCCGCGCAATTGCGAATCCAGCGCGGAAAACGGCTCGTCCAGCAACAGGATGTCGGGTTGCAGCGTCAAGGCGCGCGCCAAGGCCACCCGTTGCTTCTGCCCGCCCGAGATCTCGTTCGGATAGCTGCCCACGATGGCGCCCAGCTCGAATGCGTCCACCCAGCGTTGCGCTTCGCGCCCGACGCCGCGCTTGGGCGGATTGAGCCATCCGCGCCGCAAGCCGAATGCGATGTTCTGCGCCACCGTCAGATGGGGAAACAACGCGTAGTCCTGGAACAGGTACGCCACCCGGCGGGATTGCGATGGCAGGCACACCCCCGCCTGCGCATCGAACAGCACCCGGCCGTTGATCTCGATGCGCCCGGCATCCGGCCGCAGCAGGCCCGCCACCGCGCGCAGCGTCAGGCTCTTGCCCGCGCCGGACGGCCCGAACAAGGCGATGCGCTTGGACGACGACGTGAACGCGACGTCCAGTTCGAAATGCCGGTCGCCCGAGACCATGCGCTTATTGACCTGGATGCTGACGCTCATCGCCCGCCTCCGTTGCGCTGGCCGGTGCCGATGGGCACCAGCTTGCCCGCCACCAGCAGGACCACGACGCAGGTCACCGAGGTCACCAGCACCAGCAGGTTGGCGGTGCGGTCGTCTCCCGCCTGCACCGCTTCGTAGATGGCGACAGACAGGGTCTGGGTGCGGCCCGGCAGATTGCCGGCGATCATCAGGGTCGCGCCGAATTCGCCCAGGGCCCGGGCAAACGCCAGCAGCACGCCCGCCGCGATGCCGCGGGCCGCCAGCGGCAAGGTCACGCGGAAGAAGACGCCGGCTTCGCCGACGCCCAGCACGCGCGCCGCGTTCTCGAGTTGGCTGTCCACGTTTTCGAAAGCGGCCCGGGCCGACTTGAACACCAGCGGAAACGCCACGACGGACGCGGCGATCACGGCACCTTGCCAGGTGAAGACCAGTTCGATGCCCCACCCCGCCAGCGTTTCGCCGATGACGCCGCGCCGGCCCAGCAAGACCAGCAGGTAGTAGCCCAGCACGGTGGGCGGCAGGACCAGGGGCAAGGTCAGGATGGCGTCGAGCAGGTCGCGGCCCGGCCAGCGCCAGCGCGACAAGCCAAATGCCGCGGCGGTGCCGGCCACGGTCGCCAACAGCGTTGCCCAGCCTGCGACTTTCAAGGAAAGCAGCAGCGGCACCCAAACCGGATCAGTCATCAGTTCCTGCGATTCAACAAGACTCAGGGCTTCTGGAAGCCGTAGCGCGACAGGATAGCCTGACCGGCGGGCGACAGCACATAGGCCACGAAGCTGGCGGCTTCCTTGGCGGCGGCTTCGCGCGCCGTCACGGCGATGGGATAGGTGACGGGCGTCTGCGACGGCACGCGCACGGCGACCTTGACCTTGTCCGGCATGATGGCGGCGTCGGTCGCGAACACGAATCCGGCGTCCACTTCACCGCGCGACACGTAATCCAGGCTTTGGCGCACGTTCTGGGCCAGCACGCTCTTGGCCTGGACGGCCGCCCACAGCCCGGCGGCTTCCAGCGCGCCTTGCGTATAGCGGCCCACCGGCACCGACGCCGGGTTGCCGTAGGCGATGCGCTTGACGTCGTCGCGCGTCAGGTCTTTCAGCGCCGTGATGTTGGCCTTGCTGTCCGTCGGGACGATCAGCACGATCTGGTTGGACGCGAAGTCCACGCGGGAAGCGGGCTTGACGGCCTTTTCTTCGACCGCCTTGTCCATCGCCTTCTGGTCCGCCGAGGCGAACACGTCGGCAGGCGCGCCCTTCACGATTTGCTGCAGCAGCACGTCGGACGCGCCGAAGTTCAGGACAACCTTGGTGCCGGGGTTTTCCTTCTCGTAGCCCTGGGCCACTTCCTTGAAGGCGTTGGTCAGGCTGGCGGCGGCGGACACGACCAGGTCGCCGGCATGGGCGCTGGCGCCCCACAAGGCGGACAGCGCAAGAGACAGCGCCAGAAGCGGGCGTTTGCAGGACATGATCTTCTCCTCGGGAATGGCGATGACGGTAACGAAATATATATAGGTATATAACGCTAGTCAATTTGCCGCCAAAGGGCAAATTGAGCCAGATCAAACGCGGGAAAACGCGGGTTCAGCCGCGGGCGACCGTGGTGACGCGCACCGACTCCGGCGCCAGCGCGGTTTGCAGGCATGCCAGCGCCAGTTCAGGCTGCGCCGCGCCGCACATGAAGATGTCCAGCGCCGCGAACCGGTGTTCGGGCCAGGAATGGATGCTGATGTGGGACTCGCTCAGCATGACCACGCCGGTCACGCCGGCGCCTTCGCCGAAATGATGGAAATGGGCGCTCAGGACGTGGGCGCCCGCGGCCTGGGCGGCCGCGATCATCTGCGCTTGCAGCGCGGCGGGATCCGTCAGGCGTTCGGCTGCGACGCCGCGGAAATCCGCCAGCACGTGGCGGCCCGGAGTGGCATGCACGGTCACTTGTGCGAACCGCCCGAGGACCAGCCCGAACTGCCGGACGAACTGCTGCCCCAACTGCTGCTACTGCTGCTGCTTCCGCCCGTCATGCGGACGCCGGGCGAGCTGGCGCCGGTGGCGGCCATCACCACGACCAGGGCATAGATGGCATACAGGAACTTGCCCATCGTCCTATTCGTCCTTTCCGGAAAGCTTGTCCGCCAGCTTGGCGGGGAACCACAGGAACGCCAGGCCGATCAAGACCGGCACGAAGCGGCCGTTGAAGATGTTGCCCATGTTCAAGAAGACCATTCCGATCGTCGCGAACCAGGCCCATTTGCCGTACCCACCCCGCTTGCCGCCCAGGGGCAGGGATTTCTGCTTGGCCAATTGGGCGTCGCCGAACCATTCCGCCAATTGCGCGGGCGCGACGGGCGCCGCCGCCGACCAGCCGAGTTCGGCGTCGCCCAGTTCGCGCGTCAGCTTCAGCGTGCCGGCCTTGTAGTCGGTGATCTTCGTCGTGTCGCCCGCCTTGACGCGCCAGTTGAACGCGCCCAGCGGCATCTCGACCCGCGAGGTGTAGTCGTACAGCTTCTGGTACAGCTTGGAGCGCCAGCGCACGCTGGTCGGGTTGTTGTAGCTGGGCCAGGTGTCGCACACCTGCACGCGCTCCCAGCCCTCGTCCGTCTCGACCAGCCAGATAAAGCCCTTGACCGGATTGAACAGCAGGTATTCGATCCAGTCGGACGGTTCTTCGGGGTCGGGATCGGCGCATTTCATCAGGCCGATCAACGTGTAACTGGCGCCGTCGATCTTGGCGACCGCGCCGAGCGACAGCGTGGTCTTGATGGCCTTGACCTTGCGGGCCTTCTCGATCACTTCGGCGGTAGGGCCCGAGCAATCGACCGCGGCCGCGCAGGACGGGCAGACCACCTGGGTGGCCATGGCGGCCACGAAGCTGATGGGGCCGCCGCAATTCGGGCAGTCCAGCGCCTTGATCTGGCCGCGGAACCGGCCGGCCGTTTCCTCGACCTGCTCGTTGGTGCGCAACGACCCCGCCTGCATGGCGGACAGGTCGAACGCCTTCCCAATATAAAGCTCGGGCTCGGGGCCGTCGGAAAAATCCAGCGTCAGGAAGGCGTCCAGGCTGCGGAAGTCCGCCACCTTGGCTTCCCAGCCGTCGCCGGGCACGAACGGCAGTTCGCCCTGCGCCCCGCCCGCCTTGCAGGCCCGCACGTCGGCGGCGATGAAGCGCTGGCCGTCCAGCTTCAATTCGTCTCCGGGCGCGATGTCGGCAAAGGCCGGCAGGCCCTGCGTGGTCTTGACCTTGCGCCGGCGCGTCAGGGCGTACTGGCCCGAGGCGTCCGACAGCCAGCCGTCGGTGCCGTCTTCGAACCAGACGTACCACTCGTTCCAGAAACCTTCGTCAAAGCGCAGCTGGATGCGGCCGACCACGTCGAAGCGCTTGCTGTCGTACTGGCCTGCCGCCCCCAGGCACAAGGGCGAATAGTCTTCCAGCACGTCGGCCATTTCGCCAATGCGCCTGACCGAATCGGCATCCTTGAGCAAGGTGCTGCGGCAAGCGCCGCACACCGCCATGACCGAGGCCGTGGACGTGAACTTGACCGGAGCGCCGCACTGCGGACACAGAACCTGCTGCATGGGGCCTTAGCTGGTGAGTTTCTTCAGCACTTCCGCCTTGGCCGTGTCGTAGTCGGCGGCGGTGATCAAGCCCTTGTCCAGCAGGTCTTTCAACTGCTGCAGGCGCGCGACCGGGTCGACGGCGGCGACGGGCGCCACCTGCTGCGCCGGCTGCTGGCCCTGGCCTACGCCCAGGCCGGCCGCCATGGTCTGGCCCAGCGCGGCGCCGGCCGCCAGGCCTGCGCCGATGCCGGCGATGCCGCCTTCGTTCTGCGCCGCCAACGGGATCGAGGTGGCCGTCTGGTACTGGGTGAACTTGCCCAGATCGCCCGCCATGCCCATCGAAATCCGCGTGTCCAGCGCCTTTTGCAGCTCTTCGGGCAACGACACGTTTTCAACGGTGAAGTTGTCCAGCTTGACGCCATAGCGGTCGAACACGGGCGCCAGCTGTTCGCTGATGCTCTGCGACATCAGCCCCTGGTTGCCGGCGATGTCCAGGAACGGCACCTTGGAGCCGCCCAGCGCCGTCGTCATCGCCGCGACCACCATGTTGCGCAACTGCGCTTCCAGGTCGTCCACGGTGTATTCGTCGCGCGTGCCGCTGATTTCGCGGTAGAACTTGGCCGGGTCCGAAATCTGGTACGAATACACGCCGAACGCGCGCAGGCGGACCATGCCGAATTCGCTGTCGCGCAGCGTCACCGGCTGCGCCGTGCCCCAGCGGCGGCCCAGTTGCAGGCGCGTGCTGAAGAAAATCACGTCCGATTTGAAGGGCGACTCGAACAGCTTGTCCCAGTTCTTCAAGTACGTCAGGACCGGCAGCGTCTGCGTGGTCAGCTTGTACATCCCGGGGCCGAACACGTCGGCCACCTTGCCTTCGTTGACGAACACCGCCATCTGCGACTCGCGCACGGTCAGGCTGGCGCCGTACTGGATTTCGAAATCCTGCATCGGATGGCGCCAGGCGAGCACGCCGTCGCGATCCTCGTTCCATTGCAGGATGTCAATGAACTGCTTGCGGATAAATGAACCGAGACTCATGGATTGTCCTCCCGTGTCAGATCGGATGCGGCGCCTGCCTGCCTCAGGTCAGGCAGGCGGCGTTGACGACGCCCGCGGACAGCGAGATCGCGCCGATCAGGCCGCCCATGGCGATATTGTTCTGTTCGATGGCTTCGTTCATGCCCCGGACGGTCTGGGCGACCACCACGTACACGACGATCTGCACCGCCATGGCGGCCGCGCCCCAGACCAGGAACATCACGAAGCTGGCGTGGACGGCAATGCTGGAGCACAGGGTGAAGCTGAATCCGACCAGCGCGCCGCCATAGGACAGCACGGCGGCAATGTTGCCTTCGCGGATCAGTTCGAATTCCTTGTAGCGCGTCACGGCGGTGTATACCGCGGTGAAAATGCCCAGCATGACAAGCGCCGAGACGATATAGATCAGATAGGTCACCGCCGGATGCATCGCTTCTCCCATTGCCACCCTCCCAATTGCGCGCAGTATATACGCGGCGTTCGATATACTGCGAACGCATTTTTCGAGTCGGACACCCCATGCGCGACCGCGTTCTCATCCTATCGGTATTGATCGTTGCTTCCTGCGGTTTGGGCTATGAGCTCATCAGCAGCGCGCTGGCCAGCTATTTACTGGGCGATTCGATACTTCAGTTCTCATCCGTCATCGGCTGCTATTTGTTCGCCATGGGCATCGGCTCGTGGTTGTCAAAATATGTAAGAGACGAAGACGTTTTGAATCGGTTTATCGACGTCGAGCTGCTCGTCGCATTGTTGGGAGGGGTTTCCGCCGCCGTCCTGTTCCTGGTGTTCGCCTGGCTGTCGGCCCCGTTCCGCGCCGCCTTGTACGTGGGCGTTTTCGTCATCGGCCTGATGGTCGGCATGGAAATCCCCCTGGTGATGCGCGTCTTCAACCAGCGCAAGGCCGAATTCCGGGAAATCGTCAGCCGCGTGCTGACGTTCGACTATCTGGGCGCGCTGGCCGTGTCCCTGATCTTCCCCTTGCTGCTGGCGCCCAAGCTGGGCCTGCTGCGCACCAGCTTCCTGTTCGGCATCATGAACGCCAGCGTGGCGCTGTGGACGACCTGGCTGTTCCGCGCCGAGATCCGCCGCCCCGGCGAAAAAGCCATCCGCGCCTGCGTGGTGATCGGCTTCCTGGCGCTGGGCTTCATCTATTCCAGCGCCATGACGGCCTGGGCCGAGAAAGGCCTGTACGGCGATGACGTCGTGCACGCCGAAACCACGCCCTACCAGCGGCTGGTGGTGACGCGCTGGCACGACGACCTGCGCCTGTACATCAACAACAACCTGCAATTCTCGTCGCGCGACGAGCACCGGTACCATGAATCGCTGGTGCATCCCGGCCTGCAGACGCTGCCCTGGGCGCGCAATGTGCTGGTGTTGGGCGGCGGCGACGGCCTGGCCGTGCGCGAAATCCTCAAGTACAAGAACATCGAGCACGTGACGCTGGTGGACCTGGACCCCGCCATGACCGGGCTGTTCTCGCGTTCGGAACCGCTGGTCAAGCTGAACCAGGGGGCGTTGAAGGACCCGCGCGTCACCGTCATCAACGACGACGCCGGCCGCTGGCTGGAAACCCACGCCGAGGTCTACGACTTCATCGTGGTGGACTTTCCCGATCCGTCCAACTTCGGCCTGGGCCGGCTGTACTCGGTGCCGGTCTACCACCTGATGGCGCGCCATCTGGCCGAGAACGGCTACATGGTGGTCCAGTCCACCTCGCCCTATTTCGCGCCGCGCTCGTTCTGGAGCGTGGACGCCACCTTGAAGGAAGCCGGGTTGAACACGTGGCCGTACCACGCCTACGTGCCCTCCTTCGGCGACTGGGGCTTCATCCTGGCCAGCAAGCGGCGCGACTACACGCCGCCCGACAAGATCACCGTGCCCACCCGCTACCTGGACCCGGCGACCACGCGCGAGCTCTTCCACTTCCCGGCCGACATGCCCGCGCTGGCGATGCCGCCCAACCGTCTGAATGAGCAGTCGCTCGTGCGCTATTTCGACGAGGACTGGCGCAAGGTCATCCGCTGATGCAGCGCCGCACCTTCCTGCTGGGCGCGGCCACCGCCGCGGTGGCGGGCACGGCCGGCTACTACCGGTCGCGCCTCGTCGAAACCACGCCGGACGTCCACTACCCCGGCATGCAGGCCGGCCATGCCCTGCGCGATGGCGCCGCGCTGCCCGTCCCGTCCGCCAGCTACCGGCACGACGTCGCCATTCTGGGCGCCGGCGTCGCCGGCCTGTCCTGCGCCTGGAAGCTGGCGCGTGAAGGCCACACCGATTTCGTCGTGGTCCAAGGCCCGGAATTCGCCGGCAACGCGGCGGCCGGACGGCAAGGCGAGCTGGACTACCCGCTGGGCGCGCACTATCTGCCGCTGCCGTCCATGGCGTCGACCCATGTACGCGAGATGCTGGCCGACTTCGGCATCATCGAACGCGGGGCGGGCGAGCTGCGCCCGTACTACGACGAATCCATCCTGGTGCATTCGCCGCAAGAGCGCCTGCTGCGCAACGGGCGTTGGGAAGACGCGCTGCTGCCCATGACCGGATTGCCCGACGCCGACGTGGCACAGCACCGCCGCTTCCTGGCGCTGATCGACCGGCTTCACACGCAGGCCGGCAACGACGGCCGCAAGGTATTCAGCATTCCGATCGCGCTGTCGTCGCACGACCCCGCGTGGCGCGCGCTGGACGCGATGACGTTCAAGCAATGGCTGGAACGCGAGGGCTACACCTCGCCGGCCCTGCACTGGTACTTGAATTACTGCTGCCGCGACGATTACGGCGCGCAGTACGACGTGGTGTCAGCCTGGGCCGGCCTGCACTACTTCGCCAGCCGCGACGGCCACGCCGCCAACGCGGGCGAAGGCGCTGTGCTGACCTGGCCCGGCGGACTGGCCGCGCTGACGGACCGCATGCGCGACGCCATCAACCAGAAGTTGGGGCACACGCGATGGCTGCTGCCGGGCACGGCGGTCCGCGTCAACGAGACGCCCGGCGGCACCCTCACGACCTGCGTCACCATGGGCGCCGCCCCCGACGCCTACACGCTGCAAACCCGCCGCACGGTCTGCGCCATGCCGCTATTCGTCGCGCAGCGCATCCTGCCGGACATCCGCGCTTACGGCTACGATCCGGCGGCGCATGCCTCGCCGCACGCGGCGTGGCTGGTGTCGAACTTCGTGCTGGAAGGCTATCCGCTGGAAGCGCCCGGCGAACCGCTGTCGTGGGACAACGTGGTCTACCAGGGCCAGGCATTGGGCTACGTCGTATCCACGCACCAGTTGCTGCGCGTCACCCGGTCGCCGCGCACGGTGTTCACCGCGTACCACGCGCTAAGCGGGCAGCAACCGAACGCCGCGCGCCAATGGCTGGCCACGGCCAGCCCGCAAGACTTGCGCGACGAAGCCGCCGCCGACCTTGTCGCCGCCTATGGCCGCGAGTTCTGGCGCAATGCGCGCCAGCTGGACATCACGGTGCGCGGCCACGCGATGGCCTCCCCGGTGTGCGGCTACCTGTCCAATCCGGGCTTGGCCGCGCTGCGCGACGTCGACGGGCCCGTCCTGTTCGCGCATGCGGACTTGTCGGGATATTCCGTCTTCGAAGAGGCCTCGTGGTGGGGCGTGGTGGCGGCCGGCCGCATCCTGGGCGGCAAGCCTGCGCAAGCCTGACCCGGCCCGCGGGGCGAATTCCCGCCTGCGCCGGCATCCGCTGCCCTACAATTCCCGGCCTTGACGCTTCGAATAAAAAATCATGGGAAAGCACGTCATCGTCTTGGGCGCGGGGATTGTGGGCGTTTGCTGCGCGCTGGAGCTGTTGCGCCGCGGCGCGACGGTCACCTTGGTCGACAAGCAGGACCCGGGCATGGAAACGTCCCTGGGCAACGCCGGCGTGCTGGCGCGCAGTTCGCTGATGCCGTTCAACCATCCCGGCTTATGGCGCCAACTGCCCCGTCTGCTGAAAAACGACACGGTCCAGTTCCGCTATCGCCCCCGGTACCTGGCGCGGAACCTGGGCTGGGCGGCGCGCTTCCTGCTGAATGCGCGGCCGGCCGTCTTCCGCGAAACCGTCGAGGCGCTGGACGGCCTGATCCGGCTATCCGCACCCGAGCATTTGAAACTGCTGGACGCCGCCGGCGCGCGCCATCGCCTGCGCGACACGGGCTGGGTGTTCCTGTACCGCAGCGAAGCCGCCTGGAACGGCAGCGGACTGGCCCGCCAGACCTTTGCCCGGCACGAAGTCCCGACACAGATGTTGAGCCCCGCGGAGCTGGCGGAAATGGAGCCCGCGCTGTCACCGATCTTCCATCGGGCGCTGTGGATCCAGGGGTCGTATTCGGTGGATGACCCGCATGCGGTCGTTGCCGCCTATGCCGATCTGTTCCTGCGGACGGGCGGCACGTTCAAACGCCTTACCGCCACCGCCATCCGCCGCGACGGCCAGCGCTGGACGGTACGGGGGGCCCAGGATTCGGAATCGCTGTCGGCGGATCAGCTCGTCGTGGCGCTGGGGCCGTGGTCGAAAAGCCTGCTGAACACCACGGGCATCGACTTGCCCATGGCGTTCGAGCGCGGCTATCACATGCACTACGCCGGCCAGGACGGCGCCCGCGTGAGCCGGCCCGTCTACGACACCGGCGGCGGCTACGTGCTGTCGCCCATGGCGCGCGGCCTGCGCCTGACCACCGGCGTCGAACTGGACGATTGCGACGCGCCCGCCCGCCCGGATCAACTGACGCTGGCGGAATCCCGGGCGCGCGAAGCATTCCCGCTGGGCGAACGCCTGGATCCGGCCGCCTGGCTGGGACGCCGCCCCACCCTGCCCGACAGCCGCCCGATGATCGGCGAAGCGCCGCGCCATCCCGGACTATGGCTCGCGTTGGGGCACCAGCACATCGGCTTCAGCACGGCGCCCGGCACGGCGAAGCTACTGGGCGAACTGATGGTCGACGGGGCAGACGGGGTAGCCGGCTCCCGCTACCGGGCCTTCCGGCCCGGCCGGTTCCTCTGACGCCCTGCGATTGCAGCTACGGGGCGCCCTTGGGAACAGAGGACGTCACCCGGCGGCTTCAGGCCGGCTCCTGCAACTCGGCCAATGACGCATGCAAGGCGGCCTCGAAGATATCCAGGCCTTCCTCCAGCTGGTCGAACGGGATCGTCAGCGGCGCCAGGACCCGAACGACGTTGCCGTAGACCCCGCAGGTCAGGAGGATCAGCCCGCGGTCGGCCGCCACCCGCGTCAGGGTCTTGACCACCTCCGGCCACGGTTCACGCGTTTCCCGGTCCTTGACGAATTCCACCGCCACCATCGCGCCCAACCCGCGCACATTGCCCACGCAGCCGAAACGCTCGTCGTCCGACCAGGCCTTGAAACGGCGCATCACGCGTTCGCCCACCTGCACGGCGCGCTCGGCCAGTTTTTCCTCGGCAAGCACGTCAATCACCGCCAGCGCGGCCGCGCAAGACAAGGGATTGCCGGCGAACGTGGAGCCCAATCCCCCGGCGGGGATCTTGTCCATCACGCTGGCGCGGCCCGTGATCGCGGCAATCGGAAAGCCGCCGCCCAGGCCCTTCGCCATCGTAATGATGTCCGGCGCAACGCCCAGGTGATCCATGGCGAACATGCGGCCCGTGCGGCAGAAGCCCGTCTGGATTTCATCGGCGATCAGCAGGATGCCGTGCGTGTCGCATAGCTGGCGCAGGCTTTTCATGAGGGACGCGCTGGCGGGATTGAAACCGCCCTCGCCTTGCACCGGTTCGATGATGATGCCTGCGACGCGACTGGGGTCGACCTCGGACTTGAACAGCGTATCCAGGGCCCGCAGGCTGTCGGCTTCCGTGATGCCCCGGTATGGCGTGGGAAAGGGCACGTGGTAGACGTCAGGCACCAGGGGGCCGAATCCCGCTTTGTACGGCACCGTCTTGCCGGTCAGGCTCATCGTCATCAGCGTGCGCCCATGGAATGCCCCGGAGAACGCCACAAAGGCCGAACGGCCCGTCGCCGCCCGCGCCACTTTGATGGCGTTCTCATTGGCTTCCGCGCCGGTGTTCACCAGAAACGTCTTCTTCGGAAAATCGCCCGGCGCCAACGCATTCAGTCGCTCGCACAATGCCAGATAGCCCTCATAGGGCGTGGTCTGGAAAGACAAGTGCGTATAGCGGTCCAGCTGCAATTTGACGCGCGCGATGACTTTGGGATGCCGATGGCCCGTGTTGGCGACCGCGATGCCCGCACCGAAGTCGATGTAGCGCTTGCCGGCTTCGTCCCAATACTCGGCGTTTTCGGCCCGGTCGATCATCATGTCCAGGTGCTGCGCCAAGCCGGCAGGAATCGCTGCCTTGCGGCGTTCGTTGAAAGTATTTTGCTGGGACATCATCCCCTCCTCCAGATAAGCCGACGCCGCCCCGCGCCCGCGGGGCGGCGATCCCTCATGCCTGCGCCGTCTCGCGCTCTGCGGCGTGCTTGGCCGCGCCATGCCGGACGTCACGTTCGTGCGCCCAGTCGACGCACCACGACGAGCAGAAGATTCGCCCGTCGGGCTCCACCCGTTTCGCCGTGTCGTCTTCGGTGCCTTCGTAGATGAGCACGCCGCAATTCACGCACTTGATGTAGCGCTCGATATACAGGCCGTTCTGGGAGAACTTCATGCTCATGCTCCTTGATAGTCGTAGTGGCGGCGCGCCGCGACAGCGGACACGTAGCCTTCGCGCACGTCTTCCTCGACGGCCTCCGGCGCGCGGTCCTTGGGATCGCCGTAGCCACCGCCACCGGGCGTGACCAGCCGCACGCGGTCGCCGCGCCGGATCACCACGTTGGAATACCGGCTGGACGAGGCCTTGCCATACGCTTCGCACATGGTTTCCCAAGCCTGTCCGCCGGCCTTTTGCACCAGCGTGGCGCCCAAGCCTCCTTCCGTGCCGCCGTGCAGGCCCCACGGCGCGAACTCGTGCCGGTCCGTCATCTGCGAGCACGTAATGCTTTCGTTCAGGCAGAGCATCTGCTTGGAATAGCCCACGCCGCCGCGATACTCCCCGGCACCGCAAGAGTCTTGATTGAAGGCCAGGCTCTCGATGCGCCACGGGAAGCGCGTTTCGTAGACTTCCACAGGCGTGATGCGACAATTGCCGTTGATGGAATCCACGGCGTCGTTGCCGTCGGCGAATGCGCGGCCGCCCCAGCCCACGGCCTCCAGGTCATAGCACGCGAAGTATTCCCCTGAGTCCGCCGCCACGCCGCCGAACACGAAATTGCAGTGCGTGGCGCCTTCGGCCGCCATGACGCGGTTGGGCACAGCCTTGGCCATCGCCCCCAGGATGGTCCCGACGATGCGCGGGTGCGTTTCCGTGTTGCCGCCCACCTCGGGCGCCGGGAAATCGACGTTGACAATGGTTCCGGGCGGCGCCACGACGCGAATCGGACGGAAACATCCGGAATTGCGGGGAATGGACGGGTCCGTCATATGCAGGACGGCGTTGTAGGCGGCCGACGTCGCCACGCCCAGGGTGGCATTGATGGGGCCGGCCGCCTGCGGCGACGACCCCGTGTAGTCGACGATGATTTCGCCGCCGCGCTTGTGCACTTCCACCTGCACCAGGTACTTGCGGTCGGCATCGATGCCGTCGCTTTCGATCAGGTCGTTGAAGGCGTAGATGCCGTCGGGAATCGCTTCCAGCTCGGCCCGCATGCGACGTTCGGAATACAGCAGCAAGTCATTGACCGTGCTCAACATCTTTTCTTTGCCGTACTTGGCATAGACCTGCTTCATCTGGCGTTCGCCCAGGTCGACCGCCGCGATCAGCGCGCGCAGGTCGCCATAGTTGCTGCGCGGCGTGCGCACGTTGGCCAGCAGCAGTTTCCAGACGTCGCGGTTGTCCTTGCCCCGCGACTTGATCTTCACCGGCGGTATGCGCAGCCCTTCCTGGAAAATCTCTGTGGCCTCGCCGCAGAAGCCTCCGGGCGCCATGCCCCCCACTTCGGCCAGATGGCCGATGGCGACCGCCCAGCCCACCATGTCGCCTTCCACGAAAATGGGTTTGAAGAAGGTGTGTTCCGGCGTGTGCAGCCCGCCCCGGTAGGGATCGTTGTGCAGGATGATGTCGCCGTCCTCCAGTTCGTCCAGCGGCATTTCCCGCATGCACGACTTCACCAGCAACGGCATGCCTCCGATCTGCGCGGGGCAGTAGTCCGCCACCGCGATCATGTCCCCATTGCGGTCCGCCAGGCCGCAAGTGAAGTCCAGCGCCTCGTTGAAGATCGTCGAATAAGACGTCTTCATGAGCGTGATGCCCATTTCCCTACAGATGGAAACCATGGTGGATTCCAGGATGTTCATCGTTACCATATCCATCGTGGTGCCCCTTATGCCGAAATGATCAGGTTGCCGTACGGATCCACGCGCAAGGTCTGGTTTGCGCGCAGTATCGTGACCGACGCGCTTTCCTCGATGACCGCGGGGCCCGTCAATACCTGGCCTTGCTTGAAGGTCTCGCGGTCGTAGGTCGGCGTCTCGACCCATCCCTCGTCATGCCGCACGCGGCGGCTGCCGGAGGCGGACGGGCTGCCTTCGCCGCGCGGCAATTCACGCAGCACCGGCTTTTCCGAAACGGCCACGGCGATGACCTTCAGGTTCACCATCTCGATCGTCTCTCCCGGAATGGCGAAGCCGAAGCGGGCCTCGTGCTGTTCATGGAAACGCGCCCACAGCGACGCGACGCTGGCATCGCTGAATTCGTCGCCGTCCAGCATGACTTCCAATTCGTGGTTCTGGCCCAGGTAGCGCGCCTCGACTGAGCGGTACACCTCCACGCCGGCGCCGTAGCCTTGCGCATGCAGCTCGCCTACGGCGTCCTGCACCAGGGACTTCAGCGCCGTCGTTACGCGCGCCTGCTCGAACCGTGTGGACACCTGCTGCACGGTCCGGTGCCGGTCCACGCGCGCGTCGGTCATGATGAAGCCAAACGCCGAGAACTGGCCCGGATAGTTCGGCACCATGCCCTGCGGGATGCCGCTGATCTCCATCAAGTCGCAAATATGCACCGGCCCCGCGCCACCCGACGCCACCAGCGTGAAATCGCGCGGGTCCAGCCCGCGTTGCAGCAATACCGCCCGCAACGCCCCCAGCATGTTGTTGTTGGCGATCTGCACCATCGCATAGGCCGTCTGGTCGACGGCCATGCCCAGCTCGGCCGCGATCCGCGCGACGGCCTGGTGCGCGGCGTCGGCGTCCAGTTTCATGCGGCCGCCCAGGAAGTAGTCGGGGTTGATGCGGCCCAGCACGACATTGGCATCGGTGACAGTGGCCTGATCGCCTCCCCGGCCGTAGCAGGCCGGCCCGGGATCGGCCCCCGCCGACTGCGGGCCCATGCGCAGCATGCCGCCCTTGTCGATCCAGGCGATCGATCCGCCGCCTGCGCCGATGGTGTGGATGTCGATCATCGGCACCTGGATCGGCAGCCCCCATTCGATTTCGAAGTTGGTCGTCACGTTCTCCATGCCGTCCACGACCGTGGAGCAGTCCGTCGACGTCCCGCCCATATCGAACGTGACCAGGTTGCGCAGCCCCGTCAATTGGGCCACCGCCCGGGTCGCGACCACCGCGCCGGTCGGCCCGGACAACGTCATCTGCACCGGCGCGGCCGCCGCGCCCTTCAGCGTGGATTCGCCGCCATTGGACTTGATGACGCCGACCTTGCCTCCCACCCCGATCTCGTCCAGGCGCTTCTGCATGCGCTCGAAATTGCGCGATACGATCGGCTTCAGATAGGCATCGGCGATCGTGGTGGACGCGCGGTCGTATTCCTTCCACTTGGGCAATACGTCGTACGACACCGATACCGGCAGGCCGGGAAGCTCCTCTGCAAGGATCTCGCGGATGCGATGCTCGTGCGCCGGGTCGATGTAAGAGAACAAGGTGCAGACGGCGACGGCCTCGATGTCGCCGCTTTCCCGGATGCGCGCGGCGACCTCGCGTACGGCGGCTTCGTCCAACGCCTGCACGATATCGCCGCTCGCCGACAGGCGTTCCACGACCTCGTAGCAATCCGCGCGTTTGACCAGCGGCTTGGTCTTGATCCAGGTGATGTCATAGTGGCTGCGCCGGTCGCCGCGCTGGATGAAGGGGACATCCCGGAAGCCCTGCGTCGTGATGTAGGCGACCTTGGCGCCGCGCCGCGTCAGCAGCGCATTGGTGGCGATGGTGGTTCCCAGTCGGATCTTGGATACGGAGTCCAGGTCCTCGTGTTGAGAAAGCCCTTGCAGAACGCCTTCGATGGGCTCCTTGGGCGTGGTCAGGTTCTTCCAGTTCCGTATGGTGCCGGTCTCAGCGTCATACGAGACAAAGTCGGTGAATGTGCCACCTATGTCGATACCGACGATGTTGATGTCCTGCATTGCTTTCTCCCTTGAATTCCGCCGGTTCATGCCGGCGGCGAACTAGTGATCGCTATAGGCCGCCGCGATCCGGCGCCAGGAATCCTGGATGTGGTCGCGCAGGGCCTTGGCCGCCCTGTCCGGGTCACCCGAGGCCAGCGCGTCCACCACCGGATAGTGGTCGGCCGCCGCCTCCTCCAGGCTTTCAAAACGGTGTTCGACCAGCGTGATGAAGATCTGCACTTCGGCATGGAGATTGTTGAAGGCCCGCAGCGTCTGCGAATTTCCCGACAATTCGCAGATGCGCTGGTGAAAGCCGATGTCTTTCTGGACCAGCTCCATTTCCTTGCCCGCATTGGCGGCCTCGACCATGTCGTCGACCATCTTGCGCAGGCCGTCCACATCGGCCGGCGTCATGCGCGTCAAAGCCTGGCGGACCGCAAAGTCTTCGACCATCGTGCGAAACGAGAACACGTCTTCGATGTCCTGCCTCGTGAAAGACCGTACGAAGGTCCCGCGGCGCGGCGACGACACCAGCAGCCCGCGCTCCTCCAGCTTGCGTATCGCCTCCCGGATGGGGTTGCGGCTGATCCCCAAGGTACGCGCCAGTTCGGCCTCGTTGATGCGTTGCCCGCCTCGCAGCCGCCCCGACACCAGCTCGCGGAACAAGTGCTCCGCGACCTGGTCCGACAGCATGCGGCTGTCGATCAGGACGTTGCTGAGCAAGGGCTCGCCGGGGGATGCCGTGTGCGGATAGGACGAAGTCATGAGTGGTTTATTCCTTTTTTTCGGACCGCGCGGGCCAGGTGAACTCTCGTCCACCCATCAGGCCATCTCGCCGGTAAATGAGGATGAGCAACATCGCAGCGGCCAGCACCAGTTCCTGGACGCCGCTTGGCAACGTGAATTGTGCTCCTCCCAGCGAAATGCCGCTTTCGAACTGGCGGAAGACATCGATGACCAATTGCACGAAAACCACCCCCACCACGGCGCCGGCCAGGCTGCGCATGCCGCCTACCACCAGCATCGCAAGCGTGATGAACGTCAGGTTCAGGAAAAAGGAATCGACGGAGATCGTGCCGACGAAATGCGCTTGAAGCACACCGGCCATGCCCATGACCGCGCCGGACAAGGTGAAGGCGATCAGACGACTGCCGTACAGCGACACGCCTGCTGCCCGCGCCGCGACCTCGTCTTCGCGTGCGGCCCGCAACACCAGTCCCCAGCGCGAGCGCTGATACGTGTAGGCGGCGACGATGCTTGCGGCGGCGGCGCCGAAGGCCACGCCAGGTGTCACGAAGGTGGGCAGGCCCACCACCGAGGCCGTGCCCATGGTCACGCTGTCCCAGTTCGAATACACCACGTTCAGGATGAAGAGGATCGCCAGGGTCGAGATGGAAGCCGCCAGCCCCGACAGCCTCATCAGCACCAGCCCGACCGCAAGGGCCGCGACCGTGGCTGCCGCGACCGACGTCGCCGCCGACGTCCAGATCGGCAGCGACTGCCCCAGCAGGAAATCGGGCAAGCCCGGCATGACGATGGGTTTCAGGGCTTCGCAGCAGGTCTGCCAGGCCGCGGCGTAGGCGGCGACCGCCATGAAAGACACATGGCCGAACGAGACGATGCCCGAGTTGCCGATGAAGATGTACATCCCCACCACCGTGACGATGCGGATCAGCGCCAGGGTCACGCTGCTTTGCAGCGACAAGCTGCCGTATTCGGCGGCCAGCATGCTGGCCAGGCCCAGCGGCACGATCAGCGCCAGGACCGGCACGGCGCCTTGCCATCCGCGCCGGCGGGTTGCAGATGTTTGAGCATGCATCACACGCGCTCCCGGTTCGCGCTGGTGGAGATCAGCCCGGACGGCCGCCATAGCAGCGTCAGGATGACCAATGTGAAGACTCCGGCATCGCGGAAAGGCCGCAAATCCGCCGGCAGATAGGATTGCAGCAGCACGCTGGCCGCCCCCACCAGGAACCCGCCCAGCGCCGCCCCCGGCAATGAACCCATGCCGCCGATGACGGTCGCGAAGAAGGCATAGATGACCGGCATCATGCCCATGCGCATGTCCAGCGTGCCGGTCTGCATGATCAGCAGCAGCGACACCGTGCCCGACAGCACGCCGCTGACCGCGAAGGCCACGGCGATCACGCGGTTGGCGGGCACGCCCAACAGCCGCGCCATCTGGAAGTTCTCGGCCGCCGCACGCATCTGCACGCCGATGGACGTGCGCTTCAGGAACAGCACCAGCGCCACCAGCAACACCGCGGCGACCCCCATGGTGAGCAGTTGCGTGCCGGGCAGGCGCAAGCCACCGATGTCGATCGCGCGCCCCATCCCGCCGCTGATGTCGATCGATTTCGGCCGCCCGGTATGCACGAGCATGATCAGGTGCTGAAGGAAATAGCTGACGGCGAACGACGACACCAGCAAGGTCGCCGGGTTGGTCTGCCGCAAGGGCCGGAACGCGATGCGTTCGGTGGCGAGCGCCAGGATGACGACGGTCAGCAGCACGGCGACGACCATCAGCGGCGCCGGCAAGGCGCCGAAGAGCAGCGGCGGTGCCACGCTGGCCGTCGGTACCACCAGCGCGTATGCCCCGACGGTGATGTAGTCGCCCTGCGCGAAGTTGATCAGACGCATGATGCCGAAGACGAAGCCGATCGCCAGCGACACCAACGCGTACAGGCTGCCCAGCGCGGCGGCGTCGACCAGGGTTTGAATGAAGCTCATCATGGCGGCCCCCTAGATGTGCAAGGCCGGGTTGTCGGACTTGTGGCCCAGGTAGGCGCGCCGCACCTCCGGATCCGCCTGGATTTCCTGCGGCGAGCCTTCGGCCAGGCTGCGTCCGCCGTCCAGCACATGGATGCGGTGGCAGGCGCCCATGATCACCTGCATGTTGTGTTCGATCAGCAGCACGCCGCAGCCGAACCGGTCGGGGATGCCCGCGATCAAATGCATGAGGTCATCGCATTCGGCGTCGTTCATGCCCGAGGCGGGTTCGTCCAGCAACGCGAACGACGGCGCCAGGGCCAGCGCGCGGCCGATGCCGATGCGCCGCTCGTAGCCATACGACAGACTGTCGCAGCGCTGCCCCGCCATGTGGCCGCAACCGATCCAGTCCAGGACGTCCTGCGCCCGCTGCCTCGCCGGCTTGCTGCGCAGCCCGCTGCCCAGCGCCGCGACCATCAGGTTTTCCAACACCGTCAGGTCTTTGAACAGCCGGCCGGCCTGGAAGCTGCGCGCGATGCCAGCGCGGGCGGCATGGCTGGGACCGGACGCCGCCACGGGGCGGCCCGCCAGCCGCACGGTGCCGCGGGTGGGCCGCTGAAACCCGCTGAGCACATTCACCATGGTGGTCTTGCCTGCGCCGTTGGGGCCGATAAGGCCGAACACCTTGCCAGGCGGGATCGTCAGATTCACCCCGGACAGCGCCGAGATGCCGCCGAAAGCCACGTGCACGTCACGCGCCTCCAGCACCGTTGTCGCATCGATGGACATGTTCCGTTCTCCGGCCATCGCGCTCAGGCGCCTACCCGGAACAACAGCTTCAGATCCGGCGTGAATTGGTTCCGGTACATCTCGACCGCGCGGAACGACCCGTCCTTGACGGTCATGATGAGCCACGGCCGGTTCACCTGTACGTGCAGATCCTTCGTGTAGCTGGTGGGCCCCACCAGGAAGGGCTGGTCCTTATAGCTGTTCATCACCACCAGCGTCTTGTCGGCGTCCGTGCTCTTGGCTTCGGCCACGGCGTGCGCCCACTGTTCGATCAGGCTATAGCCCAGCACGGAATAGGAAGACACGGGCGGTTCGCCCCAGCGCGCCTTGAAATCCTGGACGAACTTGTTCATCTCCGGGCGCGGGTCGTCGCCGTACAGCGACATGAATCCCGGCAGATAGAAGTCCTTCAGGTTCGGCACGGCGTTCAGCCAGTAGTTGTCCACCATGGCGGTCGTGCCGAGGATGGGCATGTCCAGCCCTGCCGCGCGAAGCTGGCGGATGGCCGAAGCGCCGCCCGGCGTATAGCTGCACAGGAACACCGAATCCGGCTTGGTCTTCAACCCTTGCAGGCGGGTGATCTGCGCGGCGATGGACGGGTCGTCATTGCGAAAGACATCGCCCCCAAGGATGCTCTCCTTGCCGTTGGTGCGCGCCCACGCCGCGCGGAATCCCGCGCAACCGGACTTGTTGTATTCGATCGAGACGTCCTCCAGCACATAGGTCGTCTTCACCCCCAGTTTCTGCTGCGCGTACTCGGCAATGGCGATGCCCTCCGACTGCGCGGCGCTGTTGGCCGTGAAGGCCATATTGCCCACTCCTTGCACGCCCATCTTGGGATCCGCCGCGCAGAGGCTCATCGAAATGACTTTGGCCTTCTGGGCCGCCAGCGCCGCCGGTGCGCCGAAGTCGTAGTCGCAAGACACCACCAGCATGTCGACACCGGATTGCACCAGTTCCGCACCGGCGCTGGCGGACCGCTCGCGCTCGGTTTTGGTGTCCAGGACGCGGATCTTCACCTCGCGCCCCAGCAGGCCGCCCGCCTTGTTGATTTCGTCGATTTTCATGACGGCCGCGCGAAACGGCGCGGCGTCGTAGTTGTGCAGCCACCCGGATTGGGCGATGGCGAACCCGATGACGATGGGCTTCTCGGCAGCCTGCCCGGGCCCGCCGAAAAGTGCCCCGGCGCCGACGGCGATAGCCAAGCAGGAGGTCTTCAGAAATTTGGACAACGTGCGCATCACTTCCCCTTGCGGAGCGCGCTCTTGGTCGCACCCCGGTTGTGTTTATGAACCACGACTCAATTTTCTGACCACTGTTAACTGCAGACTGTGGACAGTTCGCATATTGGTCTCTAGAATTTGCAGCGTCAACCGGATTCACCCTAGTAACTTCCCTTACCCGTTCCGGGCCGCTCAGGCGTCGGCCCCGCGCTCATCAAGAGGTGGTTCATGCTGGAAATCAAGAATCTGCACGCGGCCTATGGCCGGCTGGCCGCGCTGAAAGGCGTGGATATCCATGTGCCGGCAGGCAGCATCGTCTTCGTGGTGGGTCCGAACGGAGCAGGTAAATCGACGCTGCTGAAGTCCATCGCCGGGGTCGTCAAACCGGCAGAGGGTTCGATCGATTTCGAAGGGGTCCGCATCAATGGACGCCCGCCCGAACGCCTGTGCCGGGACGGCCTAGTGCTGGTGCCGGAAGGCCGCCACATCTTCGGCACGTTGACGGTCGAAGAAAACCTCAAGCTGGCGATGAGCGCCCGCAAAAACAAGGCCGAAGCCGCTACGGATCTGGCGCAGGCGCTTGACGCCTTCCCCATCCTGCGTGAACGCTACCAAGGCGCGGCCGGCTACCTGTCTGGCGGCGAGCAGCAACAGCTGGCGATTGCACGCGCGATGCTGCTCAGGCCCCGCCTGTTGATGATCGACGAGCCGTCGTTGGGCCTGGCGCCGCTGGTCATCGACCAGGTCTACGACAAGTTGCGGATGCTGAACGCATCCGGAATGACGTTGCTGGTCGTCGAGCAATCAACCGCGCGCGTGATGGATCTAGCAACCCACGTCTATGTGCTGCGCAACGGCAAGGTCGCGTTGGATTGCGAGGCGCGCCAGATCGGCGACGGCCGTGCGCTGGAAAACGCCTACTTCGGCTACGAGACGACGGCAGAGGCTGAAGCCGCCTGATAGGCGGCCGGCATTCGCGCATGAAAAAAGCGCCAGGCGCCTGCCCTCTTGCAGGGCAGGCGCCGGGCGCTTAATTCGCCTATGGCCGGACTCAGCCCAGCAGCAGCGCGTCGTCGGACAGCTTCTCGCCGCGCACGCGTTCGAACATGGCCAGCAGGTCCGGCACGTCCATGCCGCGGCGTTCGTCGCCGGACACGTCCAGCACCACCTGGCCTTGATGCAGCATCACCGTGCGGTCGCCCACGTCAAGCGCCTGGCGCATGCTGTGGGTGACCATCATGGTGGTCAGCTGATTCTCGGCGACGATGCGGGCCGTCAACTGCAGCACGAAGTCGGCGGTGCGGGGATCGAGTGCCGCGGTGTGCTCGTCCAGCAGCAGGATGCGCGACGGCTGCAGGGCCGCCATCAGCAGACTGACCGCCTGGCGCTGGCCGCCCGACAAGAGGCCGATGCGGTCGGTCAGCCGGTTTTCCAGCCCGAGGCCCAAAGTGGACAGGCGTTCGCGGAAACCGTCCTTCATCGATGCCTTGACCGCCCGGCTGTAGCCGCGGCGCGCGCCGCGCATTTGCGCCAGCGCCATGTTCTCTTCGATGGTCAGGTCTTCGCAGGTGCCGGCCATCGGGTCCTGGAACACGCGGGCCACGCGGCCGGCGCGCGCCCAGACGGGCTGGCGCGTGACGTCCACGCCATTGATGTCGATGCGGCCCGAATCCACGGGCAGGTCGCCCGACACGGCGTTCAGGAACGTGGATTTGCCGGCGCCGTTGGAACCGATGACGGTCACGAACTGACCCGACGGGATCTCCAGCGACATGCCGCGCAACGCGCGGGTTTCGATGGGCGTGCCGGCGTTGAATGTGATTTTCAGATCTTTTGCGGACAACATATCAGCGCCCTTTTTTGCCGACCAGGCGGCGCTTGAGCATCGGGATGACCAGGGCGACCGTGACCAGAACAGCGGTGACGAGGTTCAGGTCCTGGGCCTTCAGGCCGATGAAATCGCTGTTCAGCGCCAAGGCGATGAAGAAGCGGTAGACGATGGCGCCGATGATGACGGCAAGCGTCGCCAGCACCAGTTTGCGCGACGGCAAGATGCTTTCACCGACGATCACCGCGGCCAGGCCGATCACGATGGTGCCGATGCCCATCGAGATGTCCGAGCCGCCTTGCGTCTGCGCGAACAGCGCGCCCGCCAGGGCGACCAGCGCGTTGGACAGCGCCATGCCGCCCAGGATCATGCGGCCGGTATTGACGCCTTGCGCACGGGCCATGCGGCCATTGGAACCGGTGGCGCGCACGGCCAGGCCGGTCTGCGTGGCGAAGAACCAGTCCAGCGCCAGCTTGGCCAGGATCACGATCACGATCAAGATCAGCGGGCGGGCGACGTAGTCGGAAATCCAGGCCGGCTGCAGGATCGTGAAGACGGTGGATTCGGTGATCAGCGGCACGTTGGGCTTGCCCATGATGCGCAGGTTGATCGAGTACAGCGCGATCATCATCAGGATGCTGGCCAGCAGATCCATGATCTTGAGCTTCACGTTCAGCCAGCCGGTGACCAGGCCCGCGGCCGCGCCGGCGAACGTGGCGATGATGGTGGCCAAAAACGGATCGGTGCCCGAGGCGATCAGCGTGGCACAGACGGCGCCGCCCAGCGGGAAGCTGCCGTCAACGGTCAGGTCGGGGAAGCGCAGCAGGCGAAAGGAGATAAACACGCCCAAGGCCACCAGGCTGAAGATCAGCCCGATCTCCAACGCGCCTAACAACGAGAACAATGACATGGGTCAAATCCAATCAGGGTAAGGAAGGTGCATATTAAAGATTTGAAACGTCGGATTTCTTGCGTTTGGGGGTCAGTTTTACCCCAGCTTTCGCAATAAACGTTTCCCGGCCCGCCATTTTCGCTTGTTTCCTGCCAAAGCGTCTCCACGCGTGCCGGCAATGCCGCAAGCGGAGTCGAAGATGAAGGTTCTGGGAGCGAAAAAACGTCCGGAAGCGGCGCACGCCGCCATGGCGAGACACTGAAAAAACCTAACAAAAACCCCGCGCACGCCGGACAGGCGTGGCGGGGTCCGTGCGGAACCGCTTTACTTCACGACCACCGCAGCCGACTTGATGATGGCATCCGACAAGGTCACGCCTTGCTTGGCGGCAGCGCCCGGATTCACATACAGCTCAAGCTTCGAGATGGTTTCCGACGGGATCGCGCCAGGCTTTTCGCCCTTCAGGATGCGCACGACCACCTTGCCGGTCTGCACGCCCAGATCACGGTAGTTGATGCCGAGGGCGGCGATGCCGCCGCGCTTGACGCTATCGGTATCGGACGCGATCAGCGGGATCTTGGCGTCGTTGCCGACCTTCACCAGCGATTCGTAGGCCGACACGACGTTGTTGTCGGTGTTGGTATAGATGACGTCGACCTTGCCGATCAGGCTGCGCGCGGCGGAAGCCACGTCGACCGAACGCGGGGCGGCGGCTTCAACCAGGCTCATGCCGTACTTGGGCAGGATTTCCTGGAGCTTCTTCACGACCACGACCGAATTGGCTTCGCCCGGGTTGTAGACGATGCCCACGCGCTTGGCGTTCGGGATGATTTTCTTGATCAGGTCGACCTGCTTGTCCAGCGCCAGCAGGTCCGACACGCCGGTCACGTTGGTGCCCGAGGCGTCCATGCTGGCGACCAGTTGGGCGGCGACGGGGTCGGTCACGGCGGAATACACCACCGGCACGTCCTTGGTGGCGGCCACGACCGCTTGGGCCGACGGGGTGGCGATGGCGACGATGGCGTCGGGGCGGTCGCCCACGAACTTGCGGGCGATCTGCGCGGCGGTGCCGTTGTTGCCCTGCGCGCTCTGGTATTGCCACTTCAGGTTCTTGCCCGCTTCATAGCCGGCTTGCTTGAGCGCGTCCTGCACGCCGTCACGCACGGCATCCAGCGCCGGGTGCTCGACGATGGCGGTGATCGCCACCGATTTCTGCTGCGCAGCCACCGGCGCGGCGATAGCCATCGCCAGCGCCATGGCGCCAACCGTCAGAAAATGTTTTTTTCCGATCAGCATACTAAGCTCCTTGAACCCTTGGTCGTTGTTCGTTGGGGGTTGTCGTGGGGGTTTCTTGGGGGTTTCTTGGTTATGGCCATATCGGCGGCTTCCCGCCAGTTCAGCTAGCCATAAAGCCGTATAGTCTAACTTGCCGCCAGCCAAAAGAACTTGGGGGGAATCCCTGAAATGGTGCATGCCGCAACCTGCATGCCCCACGCCGGAGCACGCGGCGCCAATATACTAAACCGGCGTGGCCGCCCTTCCCTGCAGCCCGCCGCCGCACCCAAAGGCCACACCATGATCAAACGCGCTCTAGGCCGTTCCGGCCTGCAAATCCCCCCGCTCACCTTCGGTGGCAACGTCTTCGGCTGGACCGTCGACGAGGCCGGCACGTACTCGCTGCTGGACGCCCTGGTCGACGCGGGCCTGAACTTCATCGATACCGCCGACGTCTATTCGCGCTGGGTCCCCGGCAACCAGGGCGGCGAATCCGAAACGCTGATCGGCAAATGGCTCAAGCGGTCCGGCAAACGCGACCGCGTGCTGATCGCGACCAAAGTCGGCATGGAGATGGGGCCCGACGCCCGCGGCCTGGCGCCCGCCTACATCCGCCGATCGCTGGACGCGTCGCTGGCCCGCCTGCAGACGGACCATATCGACCTGTACCAGTCCCACCAGGACGATTCCCATACCCCGCTGACCGACACGCTTGCCGAATACGCCAAGCACATCGAATCGGGCAAGGTGCGCGCCATCGGAGCGTCGAACTACACCGCCGTGCGCCTGTCCGAAGCGCTGATCACCGCCGAACGGCACGACCTGCCGCGCTACGAAAGCATCCAGCCGGAATACAACCTGTATAGCCGCGAAGCCTTCGAATCCGGCCTGCAAAGCCTGGTGAAGACGCAGCAGATGGGCACGATCAACTACTACGCGCTGGCCAGCGGCTTTCTCAGCGGCAAGTACCGCAGCGCGGCCGATGCGGGCAAAAGCGCGCGCGGCCAAAAGATTGTCGACAATTACCTGACCGATCGGGGCTTGCGCATCCTGAAGGCCCTGGACGAGGTTGCCGAGGACGCGGCCTGCACGCCGGCGCAGGCCGCGCTGGCCTGGCAGATCGCGCAGCCCGGCATCACTTCGCCCATCGTCAGCGCCACGTCCATCGCGCAGCTGGACGAACTGGTCAAGGCCGCCACCCTGACACTGACGCATGACCAGCTGACCCGGCTGAGCCAGGCCAGCGAGTGGCGCTAGGCGGCCGTCGCGCTAGAAGCGCTGGGTCAGCGTGACCAGCGCGGCGCGGCCTTCGCCGTAGAAAACCGAGTTGTAGAAGCCCATCGAGCGGTAGTACTGCTTGTCGGCCAGGTTGCGCACGTTCAACTGCAACTGCGTCTTGTCCGAAAAGTCGTAGCGGGCCATCAGGTCGAACAGCGCATAGGGTTTCTGCACGATCGAGCCGGACTGCAAGCCGTAGTAGGTCTGCGCGCTGGTCTGGCTCTGCCAGCGCACGCCGCCGCCCACCGTCAGCTTGTTCCACGCGCCCGGCAGCCGGTACGCGGTGCTCAGTTTCAGCAACTGTTCCGGCTGCGTGGTCTGCACCTTCTTGCCGGTGTTGTCCTTGGACTGGCGGTACGTATAGCCCAGGAACACGTTCCAGCCCGGCAACACTTCACCGGCCACCTCGGCCTCGAAGCCGCGCGTGCGGGTCCCGTCCAGGATGTAGTACCAGCCGTCGTCGTGCGCATAGTCGTAGCCGCCGTACTCGGCGACGTCCTTCTGGTCGGTCTGGAACACCGCCACGGACGCGTTCAGGCGGCCGTCCAGGTACGACGCCTTCAAGCCCGCTTCGTAGTTGTGGCCATACGCCGGTCCCGCCATGTCCCACGTCTGCGTCTTCACCATCTGCGGCTGGAAGATGTTGGTGTAGCTGGCGTAGGCGGTGTAGGTGTCGTTCAGGTCATAGGTCACGCCCACGTAGGGCGTGACTTCGGAATAGGTATGCGAATAGCCCGTCACGCCCCAACTGGTCTCGGTGGATTCCCAACGGGTCCAGCGCGCGCCGGTCAACAGGTGCAGGCGGTCGGTCAACCCCAGGCGCAGCGTGCCGTAGACGCCGGTCTGCTCATTGCGGTTGGTCTGCGACAACGCCAGGATGTCCCAGTTGGGCGCGGGCCAGTCGCCCGTCCAGTTCTTGACGTCGGGAATGGGATAGGTCGCCTGGTCGGAGGTGTCCCAGCTTTGGTTCCACGCCTTGATGACGGAATGGGAGAAGCCCATGCTGAACTGGTGGCGGCGGCCGAACGCATTGAAATCGCCGTCCATGGAGCCGCCGACCACGTCCTGGTCACTGCCGCCGACGAACTTGCGCAGTAGCGGCGGCGTCGAAAAGCCGTCGATCGTCACCGGCACGTCGGACGTGAACAGCAGCGGCGCGTCGAACTTGTTTTCCAGGCGCGTGTACGACAGGCGCGCATTCCAGCCGTTGGCGAATCCGTGGTCCAGTTGCGCGAAGTACTCGTGCGAATCCGTGTCCCAGCGCGACCAGTTGGCGCCCATGGCCTGCCCCTTGGGCCAGTCGATCGGCTTGCCGTTGGCGTCCAGGGCGGGCAAGCCGCCCCAGCTGATGCCGCTGGGCCGCGTGCGCTGCACCGAACCGCCGATGCTGATGGTGGTGGCGTCGGCCACGTCCGCCTCGATGATGCCGTACAGCACATCGCGCTTTTTCTTGTAGAGATCCATGGTGTCGCCGCGCCGCTCCTTGGCGCCGACGATGCGCCCGCGCACCGAGCCGGATTCATTGAACGGCGTAGACAGGTCGACTTCGCCGCGGTAGGTGTCTTCGGTGCCGGCCGACAGCTTGATGTCGCCCTGGAATTCGCGCGAGGGGCGCTTGCGGATGAAGTTCACGGAGCCGCCGGGATTGCCGGTGCCGCTCATCAAGCCCGTCGCGCCGCGGATGATCTCGACGTGGTCGTAGATGACCGGGTCCAGGTTGCCGTCGCCGAACTGGTAGAGGCCGTTCAGCGGCTTGACGACACCGTCGAACTGGAACGTGTCCATGGAAAAGCCGCGCGAGTAATACGTCAGGCGCTCGGACTCCGCTTGCTGCACGTTCATGCCGGTGGCGTTTTCCATGACGTCGCGCACCGACGTGATGGAGCGGTCGTCCATTTGCTGGCGGGTCAGCACGCTGGTCGATTGCGGCGTCTCGCGCTGCGACAGCACCAGGCCGTTGGCCGAACGCATCCAGTCGGCCGTGTACTGCCCCGTGCCTTCGGTGGTGGCGCCCGCGCCCAGCACCATCACCGGCGACAGCAGAGTGGCTTGGCCGCCCGCGCGCTGCAACAGGTAGTCGCCATCGGGGCGGCGCACGGCTTCAAGGCCGGTGCCCGCCAGCAGCGCGGCAAAGCCCTGGTCCACGCCGTAGCCGCCCTGCAAGCCGGCGGTCTGCATGCCCGCAGCCAGTTCCGGGTCGAAAGACAGCAGCACCTGTGTTTGCTGGGCAAAGCTGGACAGCGCCACGCCCAGCGCGCCCGCCGGCACGTTCACGGCGTGGCGGACCGGGGATGCGGCGCCAGCGGACTGGGCCCGCGCCGGGACGGGCGATAGCGCGGCGCCGGCCAGCGCGGCCAGCACCAGCGCGGTGAACGCCTTCATGCGCAGGCCCGCAGGCGCGGCGGGATGAGAGGGGAAAAAAGGCAGAGACATATCGTTGGGTTCCAGGCGAAGTCATTCGTTGCTTCACCCGTATGCCAATCGAGAACGCAAAAGTGACAGTACTGCCCTCAAAAATTCTGGCCATCACCCTCTTGGGCCAAGCACGACCCAATAGCGGGTGTAGCGGCGGGCCTGCACCGGAAGCGCGCGCTCGACGGCCGCCAGGACGCGGTCGGTGTCGCCCAGCGGGAACGATCCTGATATGCGCAGGCCTGCCACCGAGGGATCACACGCGAGCCTGCCTTTGCGGTAGCGGCCAAGTTCCTCGATGAACGCGTCCAGCCGCATCGCATCGGCGAACAGCGCGCCCCGCACCCACGCGTCGGCGTGCGGCGCGGGCCTTGCCGCCTGCACGGCGTGCTCATTGAAATAGGTGCCGGCGCCCGCCTCCAGGATCCGTGCGGCGTCCTGGCCTCCCGCCGCGGGTTCGATCCGGACGGCGCCTTCCGTCACGGCCACCCAGGCCTCGCCATCCCGCAGACGCACCACGAAGCGCGTCCCCAGCGCGGTGATCCGGCCCATCGGCGTGGCGACGGTGAACGGCCGGGGTGGAACCTGCGAATCCGCATGGGACGCGATATGCAGTTCCCCCCGGCGCTGCACGATCAGCCGCAGGGCAGCGTCGAACCGCACGTCCGCGGCGCTGTCGGTATTCAGGGTAAGCATGGTGCCGTCGGACAGCGTGGCGTCGCGCCGTTCGCCGACGACCGTGCCGAAGTCCGAGGACCAGGCCCGCCACGGCAGGCCCGCTGCCGCCGCGCCGCCCACGCCCAACGCCAGCGACAGGGCCTTCAGGGCCTGGCGTCGGCCCCGCGAAGGAACGCGGTCCAGCACCGTCAGGCCAGCTTGCGGTTCGACCTGGCCGAATTGGCGCCCCAGCATTTCCACGCGGTCCCACGCCAACCGATGCAAGGGGCTTGCGTCGATCCAGCGGCGACAGGCGGCGCCGTCCTCCGGGGTCGCCTCTTCGGCGCCCAGCCGGACGAACCAGATACTGGCTTCGCGGATGACCGATTGCGGCAGTTCGGGCCGGGCCGTGGCGCGCCGGCTCACCAGGCCGCCAGGCAATGTTGCATGGCGCGGGCCAGATACTGGCGCACTGAACTGACCGACACCTGCATGCGTTCGGCGATCTCGCCATGGCGCAGGCCTTCCAGCTGCGCCAGCAGAAACGCCTTGCGCACCTTGGCCGGCAGCCCGTCAAGCAGGCGGTCGATCTCGATCAGGGCTTCAAGCGCCAGCGCGCGGCGCTCGGGCGACGGCGCAAAGGCGTCTTCGACCAGCGCCAGACTATCCAGATAGGCGCGTTCGATGTCGCGGCGGCGGAACAGGTTGACCATCAGGCCGTGCGCGATCGTTGTCAGATAGGCACGCGGCTCGCGCAAGACGCGCGCGTCGTCCTCGCGCACCAGCACTTTCAGATAGGTATCGTGGGTCAGGTCGGCCGCGTCGAACGGACACCCGGTCTTACGGCGCAGCCAATCGCGCAACCATGACTGGTGCTGGATGTAGAGCCCCTCGACGGGCGCTGGGGAACCGCTTTGATTCATGGCATTCGACGGACCGGAGAGCAGACTTACCAATGATAACGATTATCAATAGTAATCCGAATCCGGTCCGCGAGTGCATCAATCCAGCTTGACGCCGGAATCCTTCACGACTTTGGCCCAGCGATCCACCTCGCTATCGACGAATTTGCCGAAATCGGCGCCCGTCAGCGTGGGAATCGACGAACCGTTGCCGGCCCAGGTTTCCTTGATCTTCGGCGTGTTCAAGGCCTTGGTGATTTCGACGGCCATCTTGTCGACCGCCTCTTTCGGCGTACCGGCCGGCGCCCAGATCGCGTACCAGGTCGACACGACGTAGTTGGGCACGCCCGCTTCGGCGGCGGTCGGCACGTCAGGCAATGACGCCGACCGCTCGGTGGCCGCCACCGCCAACGGCTTGATCACCCCGGCGCGGATGTGGCCGGACGACGAGCCCAGGCCGTCGAACGCCAGGTCCACCTGGCCGCCGATCAGCGCCGACAGCATCGGGCCCGCCCCCTGATAGGGCACGTCCACCAGCTTGATGCCCGTCTGCATGGCGAAGAGTTCGCCGGCCAGATGGTGCGTGCTGCCCTTGCCGGCGGTGCCGTAGTTGATCTCGCCAGGGTGCTTCTTGGCGTAGTCGATGAATTCCTGCAACGTCTTCACCGGCAGCTTGCTGGCATTGATGACCACCACCTGCGGCGGCTGCGCCACCAGCGCGACCGGCACGAAATCCTTCTGGATGTTGTAGTTCAGGCTTTTATAGAGCGACGGGGCCAGCGCATGGTGCGCGCCGCCCATGAAGAAGGTGTAGCCGTCAGGCCGGGCCTTGGCTGCCACGCCCGCGCCCACCGTGCCGCCCGCGCCGCCTTTGTTGTCGATGACCACCGCCTGACCCAGTTGCGTGGTCAGTTGCTGGGCCAGCGGGCGGGCGAACGTGTCCGTGCCGCCGCCTGCGGGGAACGGGACGATCAGCGTGATGGGGCGCTCGGGCCATTGGGCGGCGGCCGCGCCGCCGACACTCAGGGCTGCCACGGCGAATACGGCCGAGGCGGTCGTGCGAAATTTCATAATGTCTCCTCTTGCTGCATCATGGGGACGGCGCGTTTCTGTGCGTCTCGTCTCTTGAAATTCTTATGGAATGAAGCTGCCAGGACGGCGTCGCGTTATGTGGGGATGGACCTCCTTGGAAAAAAAATGCCGGCCCCTGGGGACCGGCATCCTGGCTGGCGTCAAAGCGCCTTGTAGGTTTCGCGCAGCACGTTCTTCTGCACCTTGCCCATGGTGTTGCGCGGCAGCTGGTCGACGATGTGCACGCGCTTGGGCACCTTGAAGTTCGCGATGCGCGACTTCAGCTCAAGCTGCATGGCGCCCGCGTCCAGCGACACGCCGTCCTTGGGTACGACGACCGCCACCACGGCCTCGCCGAAATCCGCGTGCGGCACGCCGATGACCGCCGATTCCGCCACGCCGGGCATGTCGTCGATCAGGGTCTCGATCTCTTTCGGGTAGACGTTGAAACCGCCGGAGATGATCAGGTCCTTGCTGCGGCCCACGATCGACAGGTAGTCGGCCGGCACGTCGCGCCCGGCGGATTCCCCGCCCCAACGGCCCACGTCGCCCGTCTTGAACCAGCCGTCTTCCGTGAATTCCTCGCGGGTCTTTTCCGGCATGCGCCAGTAGCCCGAGAACACGTTGGGCCCGCGCACCTGCACGTTGCCGATCTCGCCCGGCGCCAGCGCGATGCCGGCGTCGTCCACCACGCGCACCTGCACGCCCGGCAACGCGCGGCCGACCGTGCCGGCCAGGCGTTCGCCCAGCTTGGCGTCATACGGGTTGGACGTCAGCATGACGGTCTCGCTCATGCCGTAGCGTTCCAGGATGGCGTGGCCGCTACGCTTCTGGAAATCGGAGAACGTCTCGGCCAGCAGCGGAGCGGAGCCCGAGATGAACAGGCGCATGTTGGCGCACACCCCGCGGTTGAACCGCGGGTCGGCCAACAGGCGCACGTAGTACGTGGGCACGCCCATCATCACCGTGCAGCGCGGCAGATAGTGCAGCGCCTGATCGGCGTCCAGCTTGGGCAGCCAGATCATCTTGGCGCCGGCCAGCAGCGCCCCGTGCGAGGCCACGAACAGGCCGTGCACATGGAAAATGGGCAGCATGTGAAGCAGCACGTCGTCTTCGCGCCAGCCCCAGTATTCATGCAGCACCCGCGCGTTGGCTGCCAGGTTGCCATGCGACAGCATCGCGCCCTTGCTGCGGCCGGTGGTGCCGGACGTGTACAGGATGGCGGCCAGGTCGTCGGGCTGGCGGACGGCGGTCTTGAAGGTTTGCGGCAAGCCGCCCGCGGCGGCCAGCAGCGTGCCGGTGCGGTCTTCGTCCAGGGTGTAGACGTGCGCACATCCCGCCTTGTCGGCGGCGCGCTGCACCCAGTCCCGGTTCTTGCTGGCGCAGACCACCACGGCCGGCTCGGCGTTGCCCAGGAAGTACTCGATCTCGGATTCGCGGTAGGCCGTGTTCAACGGCAGATACACCAGCCCGGCGCGCAGCGTGGCCAGATACAGCAGCAGCGCTTCCGGCGACTTTTCGACTTGAACCGCCACGCGCGAACCGTCTGGAAGATCCAGCGACGTCAGCAGGTTGGCCAGGCACGCGGTGGCGCGGTCGATGTCGTCCCAGGTGTATTCAAGGTCGGGCGTTTCCAGCGCGACTTTGCTGCGGTCTTTGGGAAAGCCGCCTTGCAGGACAGCATAGAGATTGGCGTTGCTCACCTTGGTCAGTCTCCGGAAAAGGAAGGGTCTACGCCGGCCAGGAAGGCGCGCACGCCTTCCTTGTGGTCCCGGCTTTCGGCATAGGAGAAATAATCCTGATACTCGTCCTCGGTCAAGGCGCCACCTTGGGTCAGCCTTGCGGACAAGCGTTTGTTGATGCGGGCCGCCAGCGGCGCGCCCTGGGCGATGCGCCCGGCGCTGCGGCGTACGGCGTCGGCGACCTGATCATCGGGCACGATGCGGGTCAACAGGCCCAGGCCAAGCGCTTCTTCGGCGCCGAACACGCGGCCTTCCAGCAGGATGGCCAACGTGGCCGCGCGCCCGGCCAGCGCAAGCAGCCCGCGCATCTCGTCGGGCGCCATGGGGAAGCCCAGGCGATTGATCGGCACGCCGAAGCGCGCGGATGCCCCGGCGATGCGCAGGTCGCACTGGCTGGCGATCTCCAGCCCGCCCCCCACGCACACGCCGTCGATCTGCGCGATGACGGGATGCGGGCATTGCGCCACGGCCTGCAAGGCGGGGGCCAGGATCTCGCGGTGATAGCGCTGCACGCCCGCCATGTCGGCCCGCTGGGCGGGAAATTCGCGGATGTCCGCGCCGGCCGCGAAATTGCCGCCCTCGCCGCGCACGACCACGCAGCGCACGGCGCCGTCGGCGGCAAGCTGCGTGAACACGTCCTGCAGCTCGCGCCACATGCCTACCGTTATCGCGTTCAGGCGGCCCGGGTGCGACAGCGTCACCCAGGCCAGCGCCCCGTCGCGTTCCAGCCGCACGCGGCCAGTCACGTCTTCCGTCATGTCCCCTGCCCTTTCTTATTGATGGTTGGCGCCGTGTATCCGGCGGTCAGGCCACGCGCCCCACGCTCCGGCTGACTTGCGGGCGGCCTTCGCCCAGCTTGGCCAGATTCGTGTCCAGTTCATCCAGGTCGTACAGATAATTGACCATCAGCCCGCATGACTGCTTCAGGCCTTTCTGGGACGTATCGGCCGCCCAGTTCAGGCGTTCGATGCGCGCGCCGTTGCCCAGATGGAAACGCGCCACGGCATCCAGCGGCAAGCTGTTCTTCATGGACTGCAGATAGCTGGCGGCCAGGCGGAAACCCGCGCGCTTGACGACGTCGGGTGCGCGGCCCTGGGCGGCCTTGGCCAGGCGCGACACCCAGCGCTGCCCGTCCGGCACGCCTTCGCGCTTGCGATCCTTGGCCCGCGCCTTGTCTTCGCGCACGATGCCCTCGACGGCCTCGGCGTCCAGCTTGCCCAGCCAATCCGAAAACCCCGGAATCGGCGACAGGGTGGCAAAGGACTTCAGCTTGGGCAGTTCGTCCAGCAACTGCTCAACCACGCGCTTGAGCAGGAAGTTGCCGAAGCTGATGCCCTTCAGGCCGGGTTGCGTATTCGAGATGGAATAGAAGATCGCCCAGCGGGCCTTGTCCAGATCCTGCGGCGGCAGCGTGCTGTCCAGCAGCACCTGCACGTTGTCGGCCATCTGGCTGGCGAACGCCACTTCCACGAAGATCAGCGGCACGCCCGGCATCTGCGGATGGAAGTAGGCGTAGCAACGGCGGTCGGGCGACACGCGGCGGCGCAGGTCGTCCCAGGACGTGATTTCATGGACGGCTTCGTACAGGATCAGCTTTTCCAGCAACGACGCCGGCGAATCCCAGGTCAACGGGCGCAGTTCCAGCAGACCCACGTCGAACCAGGCCGACAGCAGACCTTCCAGCTCTTTGTCCAGGCCCTGGATGCCCGCGACCTGCTTGCGCCAGCGCAGCATGTCGGCGCGCAAATCCACCAGGAAGCGCAGGCCCTGCGCCTGCGCATTGAAGCGCTTGAACAAGCGCGTGCCCTCCCCGCCGTCGCCCGCGTACGTAGCGCGGACTTGCGCCAGCGCGGCCAGCATCAGCCGGCGGTCCTTGCCGTCAGCCGCGGTGTATTGCTCGCACCAGCGGCGCGCCAGCTTGTTCGCGGCGACGTCGGTCAACCGGGCTTCGAACAGGCGCCGCACTTCGGATTCGCTGGGCAGGCGCCCGCGCTCCCACAGGCGGCCCAGCCGCGTGATCAGGCTGGCGCCTTCGGCGGCCGACGCGGCGTCGATCGCTTCGGCCTCGGGCTCAGGCGTGCGTGCGCCCCGCGCGGGCGCGAGATTGGCGGGTACGGACATGGGCGGGCTCCTGGATGACGATGGGATCGGATAACGCCGGATCGGCGGCGTCTTCATTGGCTAATGCGCGCAGCGCTTCCAGCTGCCGCATCAAATGGGTGTGCGCCAGCGCCTGCGCGGCGTCGCTGTCATGCGCCTTCAGGGCGGCGAAGATGGCCAGGTGTTCGGCGCAGGACTGGTCGATGCGCCCTGGCCGCGCCAGGCTGCGGTGCCGCGACAGGCTCAGCACCTTGCGCAGATTGCCCACCATGTCGTTCAGCCACTGATTGCCGGACAAGGCCTGCACGGCCTCGTGGATCAGATAGTTGGTCTGGTAATAGGCATCGATGCGGCCGGCTTCGGCGTGGCCCGCCAGTTCGGCATGCAGGGGTTCAAGCGCGGCCAGTTCGGCGTCGCTGGCCTTGCGCGCGGCCTCGAAGGCGCAGCGCCCTTCCAGCATCGCCATCAACGGGAAGATGTCTTCCAGGTCTTGCGTGGACAGTTCGTTGACGAAGCAGCCGCGCCGCGGCTCAAGCCGCACCAGCCCTTCGGTGGCCAGCACCTTCAACGCCTCGCGCAAAGGCGTGCGGGAAATACCCAATTCGCCCGCCAGCCGCAGCTCGTCGATCCATTCGCCGTTGGTCAGCGCGCGCGCATGGATCATGGCGCGCAGCCGATCCGCGACTTCCAGGTACAGGGCTTGACGGACGATGGGTTGGCTCATGGGGGGCAACGGTTCGGACTACACCGTAATTCATAATTATGAATAAGCCCATGATAGATCCCGACCAGGGCAAAGGTAAACCCCCGCCCGCCCCGTGACTACCCTAATAAGAATTGAGGGTCCGGCCCCCAACGGCCGGCCCCGACAGCCGCCTTCCGGGGGCTTTTAGAAATGCAGCACGCCGTCCACGGCGTGGCGGGTCAGCGCGCGGGCCCAGCGGCGGGCCGGCAGCCCATATTTGGATTCCACGACTTCGGCCCGCTCCAGCAGTTCGGCCGGCGTGATCGCCAGGCTCGGCCCCGAAAAGGCCAGCACGATCTGGTTGCCCGCATCGACTTCAGGCAGCAGCACCACGCGGTCGTCGAACGCCTTGGACAGGTTGTCGATGTTCTTGCCGAAGCTGTCGTGACGGCCGAACAGGTTCACCGCCAGCACACCCACATCGCCCAGCACGCGACGGCAGTCGCGGTAGAACTTCACGCTGTCGCGCACCGGCCCTTCGGCCGCGGCGTCGTACAGGTCGACCATCAGCACCGGGCAGCGCCCGGCGTTCAGCGGGTCGGCCGCCCAGGCGCCGGCGTCGGCGTGTTCGACCTGCAAGCGGTTTTCACCCGGCAGGCGGAAGAACATGTGGCACGCCGCCGTCACGCGGGGATTCCATTCCACCGCCAGCAAGGGGCTGCGCGTGTGCTTCACGCAGAACCGCACGAGCGACCCCGCGCCCAGGCCGAGCATGCCGATGGCCTCTTCCTTGGGCGGTTCCAGGAACAGCAGCCAGGCCATCATCTGGCCGGTGTATTCCAGCACCAGTTCCGACGGGTTCTTGATGCGCATGGCGCCCTGGACCCATTCGGTGTTGAAGTGCAGATAGCGGACGCCGTCCACTTCGGACAGCGTGGGCTGGTCCAGCTCAGAGGGGAAGTTCGATTTATTCATGGCGGGATTGTAGGTCGGACGCCGCCAGCCGTCAGACCGGCCCCGCGCCTGCCTTGCTTCAGCCCGTGAACACCGCCACCCCGTCGGCGGCGCCCTCCCAGATGCGTTCCAGCCGTTCCGCGCAGGACGCCTCGACATGCAGGCTGGCCGACAGGCGCAGCACGCGCTTCAGGTACAGGTGCGCGTCGCACTCCCACGTCACGCCCATCGCGCCATGCGCCTGGATGGCGTTCTGGGCAGCGCGGCGCCCGCCCTCCACGGCCAGCAAGGGCACGTACAGGCTGTCGCGGTCCGCCGAGACGGCGCCGGCATCGTGCGCGGATGCCGCCGCCATCCCGGCGAGCCGCGCGTCGTCCAACGCCATCCAGTCATCGGCCAGGCGGTGCTTGATCGCCTGATTGGCGCCGATGGGCCGGTCGAATTGGCGGCGTTCGCGCGCATAGGCCGCCGCCATGTCCAGCGCGGCGGTCGCCGCCCCCAGCAGCTCGGCCGAACGCAGCAGGCATAGCCGCGTGCGCAGCCGCCGCCACATGCCGGCATCGACAGGCAGATCGATACGGTCCAGCAGTTCGGGGCGCGCCACGTGCGCCACCGGCATCGTCGGGTCCAGGCCGGCGGCGCCGGGCACGGGCGCATACCGTTCCAGCCGCAACGCCTGCGGCCCGATGTTGCGCACCGCCAGCGCAGCCACGCCCTCGCCCGCGCCCTCGATAAAGGCCGACCCGTCCGGACGCAAAGCGGCGTCGGCGAAATAGGCGCCGCCGTCCATCATCGCCCGCGCCCATTGCGCAGGCGCGCCGTCGATGCCCGCTTCGCACAAGGTGGGCAGCACGACCATGTTGGCCACCAGCGGCAAGCTCAACAGATGCCGCCCGGCAGCTTCGGCCACGATCCAGGCCTCGCGCAGGCCCAGCCCCAGTCCGTCGGATGCGGCAGGCGCCAGCAGTGCTGGCCAGCCCTGCGCCGCGATGTCGGCCCATAGCGCCAGCCGGGCATCGGCCGGCCGCTTGACCGCGCCGCGCGCCACGGCAGGAGGATGGCGCTCGGTCAAAAAGCGCTGCGCCGCGTCTTGCAGCATGCGCTGGTCTTCGTTCAGAGACAAAGTCATGTCAGCCTTTGGGCAAGCCCAGCATCTGCTCGGCGATGATGTTGCGCTGGATCTCGGACGTGCCGGCCAGGATGGTTTCCGCGCGCGACCACAGATAGGCATGCGCCAGCGCCGCCGCCTGCTCGTCAGCGCCTTCGCCGTTTTCGGCCACGCAAGCCGTTTCACCCAGCAGTTGCATGGACAGTTCCAGCAGGCGCTGGTGCGCTTCGCTCCAATGGATCTTGGTGGACGACCCTTCGGGGCCGGGCGGGTCGCCCCGCATGGCGCCGGCCAGCGCGCGCTGCGACTTCAGCGCCAGCACATGGCTATCCGCCGCCAGCCGCGCCCACTTGTGACGCACGGCGGATGACGAGGCGGGCACGTGCCCGTAGGCGTCGGGGCGCAGCGCCAGACGCCGCACCAGGTCCAGTTCCTGCGCGAAGCGCACCAGGCGCGGAATGAAGTAGGTGCCGCGTTCGAAACTGGCCGCGGCCATCGCCACCTTCCAGCCCTGGTTCTCTTCGCCCAGCAGCAAGTTCTGCGGCACGAAGACGTCTTCGAAGAACACTTCGCAGAATTCGGCCTCGCCCGTGATCTGCCGGATGGGTTCCACCCGCACGCCGGCGCTGCCCATGTCCACCAGCAGGAAACTCAGGCCACGGTGCTTGGGCGCCTGCGGATCGGTGCGCGCCAGCACGAAGCACCACTGCGCGCGGTCGGCGAACGACGTCCAGATCTTGTGGCCGTTCAGCCGGTAGCCGCCCGCCACGGGTTCGGCGCGCGTGCGCACCGACGCCAGGTCGGATCCGGCGCCCGGTTCCGAATAGCCCTGGCACCAGACCTCGCGGTTGGCCAGGATGCCGGGCAGGAAACGGCGTTTTTGCGCCTCGGTGCCGAAGTGCAGCAGCGTGGGCGCAAGAATGCCGTGTCCGATCAGGTTCACGCCCAACGGCGCGCCGCAGCGCGCATGCTCTTCGTGGAACACCGCCTGCCGCGACAACGGCAAGCCTTTGCCGCCGTAGGCTTCGGGCCAGCCCAGGCCGGACCAGCCTTGGGCGCACAGGGTGTCTTCCCAGGCGCGCCGGAAATCCAGATCGCGCGGGGCCGCCCCGCCCGGCCAATCCCGGGCGAAGGCGGCATAGGCCGAGGTCAGCCAGCCGCGCAATTCCAGGCGGAAGGCGGCGTCATCCTGCGCCGCGTTCTCCAATCGGCTCATGCGCCCTACTCCAGACGGATGTTGGATTCGCGCGCCACCTTTGCCCAGGTGGTCACGTCTTGCCGGATAAACGCCGCGAACGCCTTGGGATCGCTGCCGATGATGTCCAGCCCCAGGCCAACGAACTGCGCCTTCACATCGGGCTGCTGCAGGATCTGCGCCAGGTTCTGGTAGAGCTTGTCGATCACCGGCTGCGGCGTGCGCGCGGGCGCCACCAGTCCCAGCCACGGCATCGCCGAATAGCCCGGCAGGCCCGAAGACGCCACCGTCGGCAAATCCGGCACGGACGCCGACGGCTGCGTCGTGGTCACGGCCAGCGCGCGCAGCTTGCCGTCCTTGACGAAGGGGCCCGACGACGCCCAGGCGTCGAACATCACCTGGATGCGGCCGGCGACCAGATCGTTCAGCGCGGGCGCGCTGCCCTTGTACGGGATGTGCGCCATCTGCACGCCCGCCATGCTGTTGAAGAGCTCGGCTTCCAGATGGGTCGAACTGCCGGTGCCGACCGAACCGTAGCTGACCTTGCCCGGATTGGCCTTCAGGTAGGCAATCAGTTCGCCCACGTTCTTGGCCGGGATCGACGGATGCACCTCCAGCACATGCACCACCGACGCCACCTGGCTGACCGGCGCGAAATCCTTGATGGGGTCGTAGTTGACCTTGGCATAGATGCTGGGCGCGATGCCCAGCGACGACGCCGCCATCAGCAAGGTATAGCCGTCCGGTTCGGCCCGCGACACATAGTCGGAGGCGATCATCGTCCCGCCGCCCGGCTTGTTTTCGACGATCACAGTCTGCCCCAGCTTCGCGGTCAGCCGCTCGGCCAGCAAGCGGCTCATGATGTCGGCCGCGCCGCCGGGCGAGAACGGCACCACGATGCGCACGGGGCGGCTGGGAAAGGGGTCCTGGGCAAGCGCCGGATTCGCGGCGCCGATGCAGGCCAGCGCGACGCCGGCCAATAGTCTCTTCATCATGCTTGTCTCCTCCTGGGGATGCGCTGCGCGCGGCCGCGTGATTGCGTGTGCGCGCTACGGGGTTGCGGGCAGGATCAGCGCGTCCAGTACCGCGACGCCTTGTCCCGCCTCTTTGATCAGCAATGGGTTGACTTCGATTTCCGCCACGTCCGCGGGCGCCGCCAGCAAGGCGTTGCCCACGGCCACGATGCCGCGGCAAGCCGCCGCCAGATCGGCGCGGGGCTTGCCCCGGTAGCCGTCCAGCAACGGAAACGCCTTCAGTTCGCGCAGCATCTGCAGGGCGATGTCCTCGTCGACCGGCAGCAGGCGATGGCTGGTGTCCTGGTACAGCTCGGTCAGCACGCCGCCCAGGCCTACGGTCAGGACCGGGCCAAACACCGGATCGCGCGTGGCGCCCACGATGATCTCGGCCGCGCCGCGCTCCATCTTCTGCACCATCACGCCGTCGATGCGCGCATCGGGCTGCGCCTGCCGGGCGGACTGGCTCACGTGGCCGAAGGCCGCCTGCACCGCCGCGTCGTCGGCCAGACCCAGCGCGACGCCGCCGGCCTCCGTCTTGTGCGCGATGTCGGCGCTAAGGATCTTCAGCGCCACGGGATAGCCCGCCGCGCGCGCATCGGCCACGGCTTCGCCGGCGTCGCGTGCGGCATGCGCCTGCGCCTGCGGCAGCCCGAAGGCGGCGACATAGGCGCGCGCATCGACTTCGTTGCAGGGCAGCGCCGGCACCGGCACGGCGTCCAGGCGCGGCATCGGCGCGATGCGCTTGGCGCCGCGCGCCTCGCACCAGAGCAGATACGGCGCCAGCGCAGACACGGCTTGGCCCAGGTCTTCGAACACGGCGACTTCGGCGGCGCGCAGGGCGGCGCGGCTTTGCGCCAGGCCGGTGTCGATCGCGACGAACAGCCGCGGATGCTGGCGCGAGGCCTCGGCCAGCGCGTCCGCCATGCGGTCCAGCATGTAGCCGGGGGCATAGACCACCACCGCGTCGATCGCGTCAGTTGTCGCCAGGGCCTGCAGCACCGTGCGCACGAAGTCGGGATCGTTGACCACGTTGCCGGTCACGTCCACGGGATTGCCGACCATGCCGTAATCGGGAATGCCGCCGCGCAGCACGGCTTGCAGGGAATCGGGAAGGTCGGGCAGGTCCAGCCCCGCGCCGATGAACTTGTCGGCCAGGATCGCGCCCAGCGCGCCCGACATCGTCAGAACGGCCACCCGCTTGCCCGCGCTGCGGTGACGCAGCGTCGCCAGGCTGGCCAGATGCGCCATCTGCGCGAAGTCCGAGGCCTCGATGACGTTCAGCTGGCGGAAGGCCGCCGCGTACACGCGCCGGTCTCCGGCCAATGCCGACGTGTGCGACCGCACGGCTTGCGCGCCCTTGTCCGTGCTGCCCGCCTTCAGCGCGATCAGCAGCTTGCCCTGGCGCTCAAGTTCGCGGCAGGCGCGCACGAAGCGTTCGCCGTCGCGCAATTGCTCGATATAGCCCAGCACGATTTCCGTCTGCGGATCGGCGGCCAGGTATTCCAGGTATTGCGAGAAATCCAGGCAGGCTTCGTTGCCGGTGTTGATGAAGTGCGAAAACGGCAGGTCCAATCGGCGCGCAATGGCGTACACGGCCGCGCACACGTTGCCGCTCTGCGTCAGCAGGCTGACGACGCCCGGCCCGGTCTGCGCCGGCGCGGTCTTGAAGACCGAGGCGAACGCCGTATGCGCCTGCGTGTTCAGGTTGGCGAAGCCCATGCAGTTCGGGCCCGCCACGGCCATGCCGCTTTCCAGCACGAACGCTTCCAGCTCGTCCTGCAAGCGCGCGCCGTCGCCGCCCGCCTCGGCGAATCCGGCAGCGTAGACGATGGCGGCGCGCACGCCCCGGGCGTGGCAGCGGCGCAGCATGGGCGTGACCTCGGCGGCGGCGATCGCCAGCACCGCCAGGTCCACCGATTCGGGCACGGCTTCGATGTCCGGCCAGCAGCGCTTGCCGAACACTTCCTGGTACTTCGGGTTCACGGGATAGATGCCGCCGGCGTAGCCGAAGCGGGTCAGCAGTTCCAAAGGCATGCCGCCGATGCGCCCGGCGTTCGCGCTGGCCCCGATCATGGCGATGGAGCGCGGGTTCAGCAGGCAATCCAGCGCCGTCCTCATGCCGTTTCGCCCTTCTTGTTGCGCTGGATGGCCTGGGCCAGCCCGCGCTCGCGCACCGCCTGGAATTCCTCGCTCAGGTGCGACAGCTGATGCGTGTCGAAGTGCGCCGACAGCGCGGTGCGGAACCCCTGGGCGTCCGCCGTGCGGTTCAGCGACCGCTTGATCAGGCGCAGGCCGAAAGGCGGCGCCTGGGCGATGCGCCGCGCCAACGCCAGCGTCGCCTCGTCCAGCTCGGCCTCGGGCACGACCCGGTTCACCATGCCGATGCGCAGCGCTTCCTGCGCGTCGACCTTCTCGCCGGTGTAGAGCATTTCCTTGGCTTTGCGCAGGCCCATCACCCACGGGTGGATCAACACTTCAGTCGCGGCGGCGGCCAGGGTGTGGCCCACCGGGTCGGAAAAATACGCCGTGTCCGAACACACCACCAGATCGCACATGTTGGCGATCATGAAGCCGCCTGCGACGCAGGCGCCCTGCACTTGCGCGACGGTCGGCTTCGGAAAATCCCAGATGCGCAGGCAATAGCCGTAGTAGCGGCGCGACTCGTAGTCCCAGCGCTCTTCCACCGTGAAGTCCGCGCGCTTGGCCTGCGCCTCTTTCAGGTCGTGCCCCGCGGAGAAATGCGCGCCGCGGCCCGCCAGCACGACGACCCGCACGGCATCGTCTTGCTCGGCGCGCGTCAGGGCGTCGTCCAGTTCGTCCAGCATCTGCTGGCTTTGGGCATTGCGCGCGGATTCGCGCGCCAGGCTGATGCGGCATACCGAGTCAAGCCGTTCGACGGCCAGGGTGGCGTATTCCATAGTCTCCTCGTCTCTTGCTATGTCCGCGCTCGACACCGGCGCGGATCGACTGGATTGAATTAACGCACCCTAAATCCTAGAATACAAAATATTCAATCAATATTTCCCACAATATGAACAAATCACCGGCCACTGGCGGCACGCAAAGCATGCGCCGCGCCTTAGGGCTGCTGCGCGTGCTGGCGCAGCACCAGGAAGACGGCATCGACCTGCAGGGCGTGATGAGCGCGACCGGGCTGGAACGCTCGACCGCGCACCGCCTCTTGAGCTGCCTGCTGGAAGAACAGTTCGCCGAACGCGACAACGGCACCCGGCGCTACCGCCTGGGCGTGGATTCCATGCAATTGGGATTTGCCGCGCTACGGCGCACGCCCTTGCTGGACGCGTTGCGGCCGTTCGCGCAAAAGCTCGCGCGCCTGTCGGGCGACACCGTTTTCCTGGTCATCCGCCAGGGCGATTACGCCTTGTGCCTGCTGCGGGAAGCCGGCTCGTTCCCGGTGAAGGTCTTCACCATCGACCAGGGCGAACGCCGCCTGCTGGGCGTGGGCGCCGGCGGGCTGGCGCTGATGGCCAGCCTGCCGGACGAGGACATCGCGTCGCTGTACGCCAGGCACGCGGCAAGCTACGCGCAGATCGGCGTCACCAGCAGCGCCTTGATGAAGTCCGTGAAGCAGACGCGCGCGGCCGGATACTCCGAGATCGTGGATACGATCACGCCGGGCGTGTCAGGGGTGGGGGTGGCGTTCCCGGTGTCGGAACTGACCTGGGTCGCATTCAGCTTCGGGGCGATCAGCAGCCGGCTCGATGGCCCGCGCCGCGTGCAGATGGGCGCGCTGCTGCGCGCCGAATGCCTGGCGTGGGCCCAGGATTACCTGGGCCACGCCTGAGGCTGCGCGACGCGGTCCTGGCAACGCGCCAGGACCGGTCAGGCTTGCGGCTGGCCTTAGATGCGCTCGAAGATGGCGGCGATGCCTTGGCCGCCGCCGATGCACATCGTGACCAGCGCGTAACGGCCGCCGACGCGTTGCAATTCATGCAGCGCCTTGACGGTGATGATCGCGCCAGTGGCCCCGATGGGATGCCCCAGGCCGATGCCGCTGCCGTTCGGGTTGACCTTGGCCGGGTCCAGCTTCAGCTCGCGCGACACGGCGCAAGCTTGCGCCGCGAAGGCTTCGTTGGCCTCGATGACGTCCAGCTGGTCTACGGTCAGGCCAGCGCGCTTGAGCGCGGCCTGCGTGGCCGGCACCGGGCCGATGCCCATGATGTCGGGGTCGACGCCCGCGTGGGCGTAGGCCACCAGACGGGCCAGCGGCTTGATGCCGCGCTTGGCGGCCACCGAGGCGTTCATCAGCACCACGGCGCCCGCGCCGTCGTTCAGGCCCGAAGCGTTGCCCGCCGTGACCGTGCCGTTCTCCTTCTGGAAGACCGGTTTGAGCGTCGCCATGGTGGCGGCCGAGACATCGCGGCGCACGTGCTCGTCGGTGTCGAACACGACTTCGCCCTTTCGCGTCTTCTGCACCACCGGCACGATCTGGTCGCGGAAGTAGCCGGCGTCGATGGCGGCCGCGGCGCGGCGATGCGATTCCGCGGCCAGCGCGTCCTGGTCCTGGCGGCTGATGCCGAACTTGGCCGCCACGTTCTCGGCCGTGACGCCCATGTGCATGCGGCCGAACGGATCCGACAACGCGCCCGTCATCATGTCCAGCATGACGCTGTCGCCCATGCGGGCGCCCCAGCGCTGCGACGGCACGATGTAGGGCGCGCGGCTCATGCTTTCGGCGCCGGCGCCGATCGCGACGTCCGCGTCGCCCAGCAGGATGGTCTGCGCCGCCGACACGATGGCCTGCAGGCCGGAACCGCACAGGCGGTTGACGTTGAAGGCCGGCGTTTCCTTGGCGATGCCAGCGTTCATGGCGGCCACGCGCGACAGGTACATGTCGCGCGGTTCGGTATTGATGACGTGGCCGACCGCGACATGGCCGACCTCGTCGCCCTTGACGCCGGCGCGTTCCAGCGCGGCGCGGATGACGGTGGCGCCCAAGTCGCACGGCGGCACGTCTTTCAGCGCGCCCCCGAAGTCGCCGATGGCGGTGCGGACGGCCGAAGCGACGATGACTTCATTCATGGTGTTTCCTCCTTGTAATGCGTTCCATCATACCGCCGCCCCGCCGCCGTCGGAACGCCGCGGGCGTCACCCCCGTGGGCGGCGCGCCGCGCGCTGCGCGATGAACGCCTCCACGGCTTCCGCGTGCGTCGGGGTCTTGTGCGCCAGCGCCTGATAGGCCGCCGACAGTTCCAGCAAGGTGTCCAGACGCACGTGCTGGCTTTCGCGCAGCAGGCGTTTGGTCAGCCGCACCGCGTCGGGGGAGTTCGCCGCCATGCGCGCGGCCAGCGCACGCGCCGCGGGCAGCAGTTCGACGGCCGGCACGACCCGCGACACCAGCCCCCAGTCCTGCGCCGTGCCCGCGTCGATGGCGTCCCCGGTGAACGACATCTCGGCCGCCCGCGCCGACCCGATCAGCCGCGGCAGGAACCAGGCGCCGCCGTCCCCGGGCACGATCCCCAGCTTGACGAAGCTCTCCGCGAACGTCGCCCCTTCCGCGGCGATGCGCACGTCGCACATGCAAGCCAGATCGCAGCCCGCGCCCACGGCGGGGCCGTTCACCGCTGCGATCGTCGGCACTTCCAGCGCGTGCAGGGCCAGCGGCAAACGCTGGATGCCGTGGCGGTATTCCTGGCGCAAGGCGGCGCTGCCGACTTCGGGGCCGATCTGCCGCTGCATGTCGTTGATGTTGCCGCCAGACGAAAACACGTTGCCCGCCGCCGTCAGGATCAGCACGCGCACGGCGGGGTCCCGCTCGATGCGCGCGAACGCGGCCAGCAGCTGGTCCACGATGCCGCTGCCGGTCAACGCATTGCGCGTGGCCGGATCGTCCAGCGTCAGCGTGACGACCCCGTCCGCGCTGTGCTCGTAATGCACGAGTTCCGTCATGCCCTTCTCCTTGTATGCAGGTTTACGCACTATTGTTTCGGGATGCCGGCGCGCTGGGCGGCTTTGTCCCACTTGCGGATTTCGTCGCGCTGGAACACGCCCAGTTCTTTGGGCCCCACGGGAAACACTTCCCAGTTCGTACGCGCCAGGAACTCCGCTGCGTCCGCCGTGCCGTATATCTCCAACAGCACGCCGGCCAACTTGTCGATGACGGCGGCCGGCGTGCGGGCAGGCGCGAACGCCGCGGTCCAGTTCACCATGTAATAGCCCGGAAATCCCGATTCCTGCAACGTCGGCGTATCGGGCGCGCTCTTTAGCCGCGTATCTCCCGTGACCGCCAGCAGACGCATGCGGCCGCTCTGCACGAAAGGAATCACGGCGCCATAATCGGCGAACACGAAGTCCACCTGCCCGCCCGCGAGGTCCGTCAACGCGGGCGCCGCACCGCGATACGGCACGTGGTTGGCCTTGATGCCGCCCATGGCCAGAAACAGTTCGGTAGCGATTTGATAGGACGCGCTGCCGCTGCCGAAATTCAGCTCGCCCGGCCGTTGGCGCGCCGCGCTCACCAGATCCGCCACCGTCTTGTACGGCGCATCGGCCTTGACCGCCAGCGCCATCGCGCCGTAGCCCAGGCGCGCCACAGGCGCGAAATCCTTGACCGGGTCGTAGGGCAAGTGCTTGAACATGGCCGCATTGGTCGCCACCGGCGAATTGCTGGCCAGCAGCAGGGTGTATCCGTCGGGCTCCGCCAGCGCGACGGCCTGCGCCGCGATGAAGCTGTTGCCGCCGGGCCGATTTTCCACCGTCACGGCCACGCCGAGCTTTTCTTCCATTTTCTTTGCGACATAGCGCGCATTGCTGTCCGTGCCGCTGCCCGGAGGAAACGACACGATCAGCCGGATGGGCTTGTCGGGGTAAGCGGCCTGGGCGGACGCCGCGGGCAGCGCCAGCCATGCAGCACCCGCCAGCGCCAATAGGCGCATCAGCTTGTTCATTGCCTGTCTCCTGTTGTTATCGTCGCTCGGCGCGTTGAACGCGGCGCGGCGCTGCAGGCAGAGTAGGCACACGGGTAGGTGCCGTCTAATATTAATTTTTGCGGGAAGCGATACGAAACGCGTATCGAATATCAAATAAATAATATTGGACGGCTGTCAGCGCGCGGCGTGATAGTGGCCGTGGACGCCCTGCTGCGGGGCGCCTGTCCGCTTCGGAGCGCCCATGATTGAACCGCTGGAACTTACCGCCATCCCGCCCGAGGATGAAGCCTTGCGCGCCGACGTCCGCGCCTTCCTGGCCGATACGCTGGATGGGCTGGAACCCGACGAGCGCGCGCGCTCATGGATGGGTTTTGACGCGGCGTTCAGCCGCCAACTGGCCGCGCGCGGATGGCTGGGCATGACGTTGCCTCGCGAGCACGGCGGTGCGGCGCGCGGCCATTTCGCCCGCTTCGTGCTGTCCGAAGAACTGCTGGGCGCGGGCGCGCCGGTCTCGGCCCACTGGATTGCCGACCGCCAAAGTGCACCGCTGATCCTGAAGTACGGCACACCGGGGCAACGGGACTTCTACCTGCCCCGCATCTGCCGCGCCGACGCGTTCTTTTGCATCGGCATGAGCGAACCCGGATCCGGTTCGGACCTGGCCAGCATCCGCAGCCGCGCCGCGCCCGTCGCGGGCGGCTGGCGCTTGAATGGCAGCAAGGTCTGGACCACCAACGCGCACCGCTCGCACTACATGATCGCGCTGGTCCGCACGTCGGGTTCGCCTGAAGACCGCCACCAGGGCCTGTCGCAGTTGATCGTGGACCTGTCGCTGCCCGGCGTATCCATCCGCCCCATCGAAGACCTGGCGGGCGATTCGCATTTTTCGGAAGTGTTCTTTGACAATGTCGAGCTGGCGGATGACGCGCTGATCGGCGCGGAAGGCGCGGGCTGGGCGCAGGTGAACGCCGAACTGGCCTTTGAGCGCAGCGGCCCCGAGCGCCTGTATTCCAGCATCGCGCTGCTGGAATGCTGGCTGACCCATTGCCGGACGGTCTCGCACGACGCCAGCGACCGGGTCGCGCTGGGCAGCATCCTGTCGCACATGGCCGTTCTGCGCGCCATGTCGCTGGCGGTGGCGGGCAAGCTCGCGGCGGGCGGCAGCCCGGCCACCGAGGCCGCGCTGGTGAAAGATCTGGGCACCGAGCTTGAGCAAGCCCTGCCGCGCCTGATCGGCGACGCGCTGGGACGCCGCCCCGATATGCCGCCGCCCCTGCCGCTGCTGCGCACCCTGGCCTATCTGGAACAAGTCAGCCCCACGTTTTCCTTGCGCGGCGGCACGCGCGAAATCCTGCGCGGCATCATCGCCCGCGGCCTTGGCCTTCGATAAGGACGATCACATGGACTCCCTGCTTGGCGACGCCGCCGAACGCCTGTTCGCCCAAACCTGCACGCCCGCGCTGATCCGCGGCATCGAACAAGACCAGTCGGCCGCCCAGGCCTGGCAGGCCTGCGAAGACGCCGGCTTCGGCGACGCGCTGGTGCCCGAATCGCAGGGCGGCGCCGGATTGGACCTGCCCGATGCGCTGCCCGTGGTCTTGGCGGCCGGCCGCCACCTTTGCCCCTATCCGATCGCCCACACGATGCTGGCGCGCGCCTGGCTTGCCCTCACGGGCCGGCCCCGGCCGACGGGTTCGATCACCCTCGCCCCGCATGGCCTGGCGATTCAGGGCACGCGCGTGACCGGCGCCAGCGTTCCCTGGATGCGCGTGGCCGACCACGTCCTGGCGCATATCAACGGGCAAGCCTGGCTGCTGCCCGCGCAGGCCGGCCATGTGCAGCCGAACGGCGTACATGGCAGCCTGGACGGCGAAGCGTCGTGGGCCTTGGCTGACGCGCACTGCCTGGGCAACGGCAGCCCGCTGGACGAACTGGCCGCCACCGCCTATGCCGGCCTGATGGCCGGCGCCATGGACCGCGTCCTGGCGCTGACGCTGGACTACGCCAACACCCGCGCGCAGTTCGGCAAACCCATCGGCCGGTTCCAGGCCGTGCAGCAACAGATCAGCGTGATGGCCGAGCAGGTCTGGGCCGCGCGCATGGCCGCGCAGCTGGCGTTCCAGGGCCAAGGCGGACTGCCGCAAGCGATGCTGGCGGCCGTGGGCAAGGCGCGCGCCAGCCAGGCGGCGCCGATGGTCGCGGATATCGCGCACGCGGTTCATGGCGCCATTGGCGTCACCGCGGAATTCGACTTGCAGCTGTACACCCGGCGGCTGCGCGAATGGCGGCTGGCGGGCGGATCGGAATCCCATTGGCACGAGCGCGTCGGCGCGCACGCGCTGGCCGGCGGCGCGGACGCCCTGACCTGCCTGCGCACCACGCTGTGCGGCAACGCATGACGGCCTGATACCGGAGGGATAGCACGGATGCCGCCGCCGATACGCGCGCCGTATCATCCAGGGCAACCATCTCCTCGGGCCGCCCTCATGGATTTCCGCCATCTACAGCAGTTCCTTGTTCTTGCCGACACGCTGAACTTCCACCGCGCGGCGGAAAAGCTGCACATGTCGCAACCCCCGCTGTCGGTCTCGATCCGCAAGCTTGAAGAGATGGTGGGCGTGCCCTTGTTCGTGCGCGGCCGACAGGGCGTGCAATTGACCGAAGCCGGCCTGGCGGCGCTGGACGAGGCGCGACGCGCCCTGTTCCACGCCGAGCAGTTCAGGCTGGCGGCGCGTGCCGGGGCAGCGGGCGAAGGCGGCACGGTCCGGATCGGGTTCGTGGGGTCCGCCACCCACGGCATCCTGCCGCGCATCCTGCCCTTGTTCCGCCAGCGCTATCCTGGCGTGACTGTTGTGCTGCGCGAAGCCACGTCGATCCGCATCATGCAGGATCTGGCGGAAGACGCGCTGGAGGTCGGCATCGTGCGCGTGCCGGTGGCGATGGGGTCGAACGTGCGCCTGGCCCCGCTGACCACCGAGAATTTCGCGCTGGCCGTGCCCAAGGGGCATCCTCTAGCGCGGCGCGGCCGCATCCGGCTGACCGACCTGGCGGACGAGGCGTTCATCATGTACACCGCGACCGAAGCGGCGGGCTTGCGCATGGCGGCGATCAACGCCTGTCAGCTGCGCGGCTTCACGCCCCGCATCACGCAGGAAGCGGTGCAGGTGCAGACGCTGCTGAGCCTGGTCGAAAGCGGACTGGGCGTGGCGCTGGTGCCCGCCGGCAGCCGGCGCCATCCTGGACCCAACGTCGTCTACAAGACACTGGCCGACTTTCCCGCCGATGCCTCGATCGGCATTTCACTGGCGTGGAATCCCGACACCGAACGCAGCGCCGCGCGCAACCTGCGAGAGATGGCCAGCCAGGCGTTGCGCGACAAGCCCGCCAAATATCCGGTGCCGCGCTTGCGGCAAGGTGGCCGGCAGGCTTAGGATGGAGCATGGTCGCGCCACGGCACCCCGCGGGGCTGGAAGTGCAGCGCGCGGCCCACGTTTGAACCTTGCCAGCGATTCGGGAGCACATCGTGAAGACAGTTGCTGAGATTCTCAGGGAAAAGCCGAACCAGTCCGTCGTGACGGTTTCACCGGATTCATCGGTGTACGACGCCATCAAGACCATGGCCGAGCGCAGCATCGGCGCGGTGGTCGTCGTCGAGGGCGATACCGTGCTGGGCATGCTGTCCGAGCGCGACTACGCCCGCAAGGTCGTCCTGCAGGACCGCGCATCGCGAAGCACGAAGGTGCGCGACATCATGACGGATTCGGTCTACTACGTGGGTCCGGGCGATACGCGGGAGCACTGCATGGCCATGATGACCGAACGGCATTTTCGCCATCTTCCGGTCATCGACAATGAAAAGCTGATTGGCCTGCTGTCCATCGGCGATCTGGTCAAGGACGTGATGAGCGAACAGAAGTTCATCATCCACGAATTGGAACGCTACATCAGCGGCGGCCACGCCTGACCGCGCGGTCTAACCTCGCGGACCTGGCAGGCGCGGACTAGCCCGCCGCCAGGATCCGCGCCGCCGGCACGATCAGCCCCAACCCGGCGGCCAGCAACAGCACGAACACCATGCGCTTGATGGTCTTCATCGACCCTGCCGTGCCGTAACGGCGCGCCATCCACGTCACGCCGATCACGACCGGGAACGCCTGCACGCTGAGCCAGAACGACGACGCCATGAATGCGCCCTGTCCGGTCACCAAACCCAGGCGCACCACGGCATTCAGCGAAAACAGCACCAGCAGGCTGTTGCGGATGGACGCCAGCGGCAAGGGCTGGCGATACAGGTGATAGACCATCGGCGGCCCGGCGCTTGAGAACAAGCCGCCCAGCACGCCCGATATGCCGCCGAAAAACACGAAGGACGCCTTGGACGACAACTGCTCCAGCGGCTTCGCGCGCGCCACCAGCAGGACGGCGCAAGCCAGGATCGTGACGCCCAGAAGCAATTGCAGCAGCACCGTCGTCGAACCGCTGATCCAGGTCAGCACGGCCACGCCCACGCCGACCCCCACCAGGCTGGCGGCCATGGCCGGCCCCATCAGCGTCCAGTTCACCTGCGGCTTGGCCCGCGCCAGCGTCACGGCGGCGTTCACCAGCGACAGCACGCTGACCACGTTCGCCACTTCGGACACCGACGCCAGCTGGAACACTCCCGAGAGCCCCAGCAGCACCAGCCCGAATGCGAAGCCGGTCATGGTCTGGGCATAGGTGGCCAGCGCCACACAGGCCAGGAACAACAGATGTTGGGAGATGCTCATGCGTCGGGGGTTTTTTGTCGCCGGGCCGCCTGCGGAGAGGGGCATGTTTTTCTTGTCGCAGGGGCCGCACCCGTGGGGGGGCGTCCTACCGCGGCGATGATATCACCGGCGCGCAGGCCGCCTGCCGGCTCCGGCCAGCCCGCCAAATCACATATCTTGTCACAAATGGAAGCGTCCCTGCACCCCGCCCCTGCCGGACTGCCGCTATCCTTGCCGCCCTGTCAGTCCTAGCCGGTAAGCCCTTGCCTGAATGACGCCCAAACAGACCACGATCAATACGGTGACCCTGACCTGCTCGACTTGCGGCAGCGCCCAGTTCACCAAATTGGCCCCCAACGAGTACCGCTGCAACCACTGCCACGCCCTGACGCTGGTGGAAGACGACGTCGCCCAGCGGCTGGAAAAGATCCTGCGCGGCATGCAGCAGCCCAGCCGCCCGCCTCAGATCAAGCCCGCCGCCCTGGCGGCCATCGGGCTGGCGGTGGCCGCCGTGATCGCCATCCCTCTCGTCGCCTCGCTGCTGAGCTCGGGCAATTCGCCGGCGCCACGCCGCCTGATGCAGGAGCCGCCGATCGATGCCGCGCTGGTCAAGCTGACCGACGTGCGCCAAACGCAGGAGCGCGGCCGCAAGCAACTCGTCATGATGATGCGCAACGAGACCGGCAGGAAGATCGACGCGCCACGCGTGACCGCGACCTTCTTCCAGGGCGAATTGACGCTGTCGTCGTCCTGGAGTTCGCCGTCGGCGCGCACCTTGCAGCCCGGCGAATACGCCCCCGTGCTGATCTCGGTGCCGGACAAGGCCTATAGCCGCTATGCGCTGCAGGTCGCCACGCCCTCGCCCGCGCGCGGCAAGAGCAACGATGTGGCGCCCAGCAAGGTGCAACTGGTGCGCAACGACGGGGCGTACCGGCTGGTCGGCCTGCTGAAGAACCAGGGCGCAACCGAGGCCAACAGCACCCAGATCACCGTCATCCTGTACGGCGACGACGGCGCGATGATCGGCACGGGCAACGGCTACGCCACCGCCAGCCCGCTGGCGCCCGGCGCGCTGACCTCGTTCGACGTGCGCTGCGAGATGCTCGGCGGCGGCGACGTCGCGTCCTACGATTACATGGTGCAAAGTGAAAGCTGACCGCCCCGAAGCAAAACCGCTGTCCTGGCCGTCCAAAGCCGGACTGACGCTGATCCTCCTGGCCGCGATCGGCTTCGCCCTGTACAAGCACACCGCGCTAGGCCCCTGGGCGGTGCAGAAAATCACCGGTAAAACCACGCCGCAAGCCGCGGCGGCCCCCACAGCAGAGGCTCCCAAGGAGGCCGGCCCCGCCAGCCGCATCGTGCGGGTCAGCCCGGCCAATACCCGCGTCATCGACCACGTCCGCTTGACTACCGAAGAGCTGCTGGACCCCGACTTCGCGCTGTTCGACCCCAAAGCGTTCAGCCTGTCCGCCCCGCGCCGCCTGCTCGATGAGATCGACCGCCCCGTCCTGTATGCCGAACTCGTCAACACCAGCGACCGTTATGTGGCCTTGTCGCCCAAGGTGAAGATCGCCGTGTTCGACGGGTCGCGCGCGGTGGACCTGCGCCAGGACTGGGAGCTGCCCGCGCGCCTGTACCCGGGCGAACGCGTGCCGGTGGCGCTTCCCGGCGGGCGCTACGAGCGCGTGACCGAGGTCAAGACGGATTGGCAGCCCGCCAAGCGCGCCGCCCTGCCCGGCCCCCGCCCCAAACTGGCCGTCTCGGTGGAGAACACCGAAGCCGGCGTCGGCACCGGCACCCTCAATTTCAGCTACCGCTACCGTTACAAATACGTCACCGTCCACGGCCGGGTGCGCAACGACGACCAGGCGGAAGTCGACAACGTGCGGGTCTGGATCAGCCTGTACGACGCCCAGGACCAGGTGTCTGGCGCCACGTTCAAGGAGCTGCGGCTGCCCAAGCTGAAGCCGGGCGAAAGCGCGCCGTTCGAGGCCCAGGTCAAGCAATACGGCGGCAATTTCGCCCGGGTGGGCCTGGTCTACGACGCCACGGCACGCTAGGCCCCGGCATGGCGCCGCCTCCGGGCGCGCCCTATGAAAAGGCGGCCCCCGAGGCCGCCTTTTCCTTGCCCGGCACACGCTCCCGCCCCGCGCGCCGTCGCCGGTAAGCAACAGCTATCAACTCAGGTCTTATATAAGATATAAGACATTTGCTTGCGCCCCCCTCTTCCCTCTACAATTCCGTCAACAACCCTTCTTCCAACCCGACTTTGAGCAGGCCTCACATGCTGGATAACTACCGCCAACACGTTGCCGAACGCGCGGCTCTGGGGATTCCCCCGCTGCCCCTTACGGCTAAACAAACCGCTGAACTGATCGAACTGCTGAAGAACCCGCCCGCTGGCGAGGAGCAGAATCTGGTCGAACTGTTGACCTACCGCGTGCCGGCCGGCGTGGACGATGCCGCCAAGGTCAAGGCGTCCTACCTGGCCGCCGTGGCGCTGGGCAAGGAAGCTTGTGCGCTGATCAGCCGCGCCAAGGCGACGGAACTGCTGGGCACGATGCTCGGCGGCTACAACATTGGCCCGCTGGTCGAACTGCTGGATGATGCGGAAATCGGCACCATCGCCGCTGATGCGCTGAAGAAGACCCTGTTGATGTTCGACGCCTTCCACGACGTGAAGGAAAAGGCCGACCGCGGCAACGCCAACGCCCAGTCCGTGCTGCAAAGCTGGGCCGACGCCGAATGGTTCACCAGCCGTCCGGAACTGCCGGAAAGCCTGACGATCACCGTCTTCAAGGTGCCTGGCGAAACCAACACCGACGACCTGTCGCCGGCGCCCGACGCCACGACCCGACCCGACATCCCGATGCACGCCCTGGCGATGCTGAAGAACAAGCGCGACGGCGCCGCGTTCGAACCGGAAGAAGACGGCAAACGCGGCCCGATCAAGTTCATCGAATCGCTGAAGGAAAAAGGCCACCTGGTCGCCTACGTGGGCGACGTGGTCGGCACGGGTTCGTCGCGCAAGTCGGCCACCAACTCGGTGCTGTGGTTCACGGGCGAAGACATCCCCTTCGTGCCGAACAAGCGCTTTGGTGGCGTCTGCCTGGGCAACAAGATCGCCCCGATCTTCTACAACACGATGGAAGACGCCGGCGCCCTGCCGATCGAACTCGACGTGTCCCAGATGGAAATGGGCGACGTGGTCGAACTGCGTCCGTACGAAGGCCGCGCCTTGAAGAACGGCGAAGTCATCGCCGAATTCGAAGTGAAGTCCGACGTGCTGTTCGACGAAGTGCGCGCCGGCGGCCGCATTCCGCTGATCATCGGCCGCGGCCTGACCGCGAAGGCGCGTGAAGCGCTGGGCCTGGCGCCGTCGACGCTGTTCCGCCTGCCCAAGGATCCGGTCGACTCCGGCCACGGCTTCACGCTGGCCCAGAAGATGGTCGGCCGCGCCTGCGGCCTGCCGGAAGGCCGCGGCATCCGCCCGGGCACCTACTGCGAACCGAAGATGACCTCGGTCGGCAGCCAGGACACCACCGGCCCGATGACCCGCGACGAACTGAAGGACCTGGCTTGCCTGGGCTTCTCGGCCGACCTGGTGATGCAGTCGTTCTGCCACACCGCCGCCTACCCGAAGCCCGTGGACGTCAAGACGCACCACACGCTGCCGGAATTCATCAGCACCCGCGGCGGCATTTCGCTGCGCCCGGGCGACGGCGTGATCCACTCGTGGCTGAACCGCATGCTGTTGCCCGACACCGTCGGCACCGGCGGCGACTCGCACACCCGCTTCCCCATCGGCATCTCGTTCCCCGCCGGCTCGGGCCTGGTGGCCTTTGCCGCCGCCACGGGCGTGATGCCCCTGGACATGCCGGAATCGGTGCTGGTCCGCTTCAAGGGCAAGCTGCAGCCCGGCGTCACCCTGCGCGACCTGGTCAACGCCATCCCGCTGTACGCCATCAAGCAAGGCCTGCTGACGGTCGCCAAGCAAGGCAAGAAGAACATCTTCTCCGGCCGCATCCTGGAAATCGAAGGCCTGCCCGACCTGAAGGTCGAACAAGCCTTCGAACTGTCGGACGCTTCCGCTGAACGTTCGGCCGCCGGCTGCTCGGTGCACCTGAACAAGGAACCGATCATCGAATACATCAACAGCAACATCGTGATGTTGAAGTGGATGATCGCCAACGGCTACGAAGACGAGCGCACGCTGGGCCGCCGCATCAAGGCCATGGAAGCCTGGCTGGCTGATCCCCAGCTGCTGGCCCCGGATGCCGACGCCGAATACGCCGCCATCATCGAAATCGACCTGGCCGACGTGCACGAGCCCATCGTGGCCTGCCCGAACGACCCGGACGACGTCAAGACGCTGTCTGAAGTCGCCGGCGCCAAGATCGACGAAGTGTTCATCGGCAGCTGCATGACCAACATCGGCCATTTCCGCGCAGCCTCCAAGCTGCTGGAAGGCAAGCGCGACATCCCGGTCAAGCTGTGGATTGCCCCGCCGACCAAGATGGACGCCACGCAACTGACGGAAGAAGGCCACTACGGCGTGTTCGGCACGGCCGGCGCGCGCACCGAAATGCCGGGCTGCTCGCTGTGCATGGGCAACCAGGCGCAAGTGCGCGAAGGCGCGACCGTCATGTCGACCAGCACCCGCAACTTCCCGAACCGCCTGGGCAAGAACACGAACGTGTACCTGGGCTCGGCTGAACTGGCCGCCATCTGCTCGAAGCTGGGCCGGATTCCGACCAAGGACGAGTACATGGGCGATATGGGCGTCATCAACAAGAGCGGCGACCAGATCTACCAATACCTGAACTTCGACAAGATCGCGGACTACAAGGACGTGGCGGACGTGATCGAGGTCTAAGCCTCAAGCGCCAGCCAGGCCCTTTCGCCTGCATGACGGCCCCGGAGCGATCCGGGGCCGTTTTTCTTTGGCCGTGGACAGGCTCCGATTGCCGCGGCTTTTCGGAAAATTTCAGGGACGGAACTTTTCGGGCGAAACGTTTTCATACAATCGCGCTACCTTGTGACACTTTGCCCCTAACCGGCGCGGCTTGCCGCCTGCGCCCCCCCCTGGAGGACGCCTGCCAATGACCCGGCTTTTGCTGCCGCCGCTGCTACTGCTGGCGCTTGCCGGTTGCGCTACGGCGCCGCCATCCAACCCCGAGAACATTTGCGCGATCTTCCGTGAAAAGCCGGACTGGCACGACGCCGCCCTGAAAGTGCAGAAGAAATGGGGCGCCCCCGTGCCGGTGCCGATGGCCATGATGTACCAGGAGTCCTCATTCAAGCAGGACGCCGTGCCGCCCCGCTACTACTTCCTGGGCATCATCCCCTGGGGCCGCGTCAGCTCCGCCTACGGCTATGCGCAGGCCAAGGACGAAACCTGGGCCGACTACAAGAAGGACGCCGGCGGCTGGGGCGCCAGCCGCGACAACTTCGCCGACGCGCTGGATTTCATGGGCTGGTACATGAGCAAGTCGCAGCGCATCAACGGCGTGTCCAAGTGGGACGCCTACGGCCAGTACCTGAACTACCACGAAGGCTGGACCGGCTACCGCAACCGCAGCTTCGACCGCAAGGCGTGGTTGAAGACGGTGTCGCAGAAAGTGCAGGCGCGCGCGGAGAAGTTCACGTCGCAGTACAAGAGCTGCGAGGCGGACCTGACGCGGGGGGGATGGTTCTGGTGAAGGGGCGGCCTTAGCGCCGGCACTCGGGGACCGGCTTGCCGCTCAAGCCAGTGCCGCCAAATGTTCCACCGTTTCTGGGTACTTCTCTACCAAGCGGATGAGTGTTGTCGCCTGAGCATTGGGTTTTGCCCTGCCCTGCTCCCAGTTTTCAAGCGTACGGGCATTGGTCCGCAAGTACATGGCGAACACCGGCCGCGACATATTCAGGCGCTCCCGGATGGCGACCAGTTCGTCCGCCGAAATCGCCGCCAACTCGCTCAAGCGGACCTTATGCGACCTAAGCGTGGTCTTCCCGTGGCGCTCGTCAGCCAACGCCGTGAACCCTTCAGTCAGCTCGGAAAAAATGTCGCGTTTCATCAGCATGTCCTTTCTCTCAATTCGGCTGCCAACAGACCCTCAAGCGCCTTTCGTTGAACAGCACTCAGATCATCTTGCTCGTCTTTGCCGTAAACGGTGAAGAGCCAGAACTGTGCCCCCCCCCCGGACCACCAGTAATAAATGACGCGGAGACCGCCTCGCTTGCCCTTCTGCCGGCGTAAGTCGGCAAAGCGGACTTTGCGAAGGCCGCCGGCCCTTTGTATCAGCTCGCCGGCCGTGGGATTGCGCAGCAACATGACTTGCAAGGCCAAGAATCCGGTGTCATCCATGTAGGTGGATCGATGGCGCTGAAACGGGGGTAGCTCGACAAATAGTGCCTGCATAATTGTACGTTATCTGCGTATATTTCCATAAGCGCCGCAACGCGGCGGCCGAAGGGGCGCGGGTTCATCCAGAGGGTGACGATCCCACTACGCAGGTACAAGCCCGTCTACCAAAATATCGGACTGTTGGGCGCAAAGACTCACGCGCATCAACTCGGAAAGCCGACGCAGAAAGCAAAAACCCCGGCTTGGCGCCGGGGTTTTGCATGCATGCCGGCTCATGCCGGCTCATGCCGGCCACGATCAGAAGTCCATGCTGGCCGACAGCAGGAACGTGCGGGGACCGCCCAGGACCAGGTAGCCGTTGCCCGGGTAGCCGCCCACCGACGACCAGTAGTTGCGGTTGGCGATGTTCTCGACGCGCGCGCGCAGGGTCACTACGTGGCCGTCGACGTCCATCATGTAGCGCAGGCCGGCGTCGAAACGGGTCCAGCCGGGCACTTTGAGGGTGTTGGCATCGTCCGCGTAGGACGAACCGGTGTAGACGACGCGGCCGTCCACGGCCAGGCCCTGCACGCCGGGGATGTCCCATTCCACACCCATGTTGGCCTGGAAGCGCGGCACGCCGATCACGCGGTTGCCGTCCAGCGAAGCCGTGCCAGTCGAGCGCTGCTCGGCATCCAGCCACGTCAAGCCGCCCAGCACGCGCACGCTCTTGATCGGCTCGCCGTAGACAGTCAGTTCCGCGCCCTGATGGCGGTCCTTGCCCGAAGTGGTCAGCGCATTGCTGGCGTTGTACATCGCGCGCGGCTTGTCGGTCGAGAACAGCGCCAGGCCGGCGCCCAGGCCATCGCCTTCGTACTTCACGCCGACTTCCTTTTGCTTGGAAACGTACGGCTGCAGGCTCTGGCCGACGTTGGGCACGGGCTTGCCGTTCGCATTGGCGGGCGCGGTCGGCCCTGCGACGAGCGCTTCGATGTAGTTCGCATACAGCGATACGCTGGGCGCCACCTTGAAGACGATGCCGGCGGCAGGCGAATTGCGGCTGGCGTCATAGGCGCCGTTTTCCTTGCCGGTGTTGTAGGCGTAATCGCGCTGGGACAGCTTCTGATGCCGGATGCCCAGGGTCAGCAGCACCTTGTCGTCCAGGAACGACATCGTGTCGCCGAAGGCGTAGCTGCTCATCCGCGTGCGTCCTTGCAGCGCAGGGTTGTCGATGTCGTTGCCCCGCAGCGCGCGTGCGCTGAAGGCCGGCTGGTCGTAGGACACCGGGTCGTAGATGTTGGTCGGAAACGTGTTCGCGTAATCCATGATGTAGGCGTTCTTCTTCTTCAGGTCGAAGAAGGACGCCGACACGACGAACTCGTGGCCCACCGGGCCCGTGCGCACCTTGGCGCGCAAGCCCAATTCACCCGTGTTGACGCTGTCTTCGCGGGTGTTGTCAAAGCGGTAGAAATTGCCTGCGCCGGTGCTGCCGTTGGTCAACGTCACGTTGCCCAGCGAGTTCGCTTCATCGCTGCGGCGAAAGCCGTACGCCGCCCAGCCGGTCAGCTTGTCGCTGAAATCGTGCTCGGCGCGCAAGGTGCCGAACAGATCGCGCTCGTTGGAGTACGACCACGGCTGCGCGTAGTTGGAACTGGCGTCCGGCGCGTCAGGCACGCTGGTGACGCCAGCGCCCATCGTCACGTTCGGCCGCGCCCGCTTCAACTTGTTTTCCTGCCAGCCGATGTCGCCCGACAAGCGCGTATCGGCCGAGCGCCAGTCGATGCCCAGCGACACCAGGCTGGTGCGGGAGTGTTCGTCGTCGATCGCGGTGTCGCCGCTGCGCTGCGCGGCGTTCAGGCGGATACCGGTGCTGTCATCGGGACCGAAACGACGGGCGATGTCGGTCGACACCTGGAACTGGCCGCCGCTTGAGATGCCGGTGGTGACGCGGGTCAACGGATCGTTCGGGGCGCGCTTGGGCACCAGGTTGATCACGCCCCCGATGCCGCCGCCGCTGGGCGTGGCGCCAGTCAGGAACGCCGACGCGCCGCGCAGCACTTCCACGCGCTCGAACAGTTCGGTGGCGATGTACTGGCGGGGCAGCAGGCTGTACAGCCCGTTGTAGGCCACGTCGTCGGAGCTCAGGATGAAACCGCGGATGAAGTACGACTCCTGGAAATTGCCGAAGCCGCGCGCCACGCGCACGCCGGAGTCGTTCTGCAGCACGTCGCCCACGCTGCGCGCCTGCTTGTCCTGGATCAGCTCGTTCGTATAGCTGGTGATGCTGAACGGCGTGCTCAGGTTGTCTTGCGTGCCCAGCACGCCGACGCGGCCGCCGCTGGCCACCTGCCCGCCCGCGAAGGGCGCGGCCAGGCCGCCGGCCGACGCATCAGCGCTGGCCTCGACCTTGATGGCTTCCATCGACACGACGGAGCCGTTGGAGGCGGCGGGTTGGGCTTCGGGGGCGGTTTGACCGTAGACGGCGCCCAGGCACGGCAGCGTAGCGGCCATGCAGGCAAGAGTTCTGATTTTCATATCGGGATCAAGAGAGACAGGAGAGACGCATCACTGCGCAAAGAAACGCAAAATCCCGATGGGGTCACGCACGAAAAACGGCTTTCCAGATCGCATACCGCGGGACAGGGCAGCGGCCTTGCCGAGCCCGTTCACCAAGGGGTCTTGAGGTCTTACGCTGGAAATATTATCAAACAGAGAATCATTCTCATTACGTCCCTATTTTTGAATGGGAGTTCGTTGTCCCCGCACAACAAACGCCCCTGACGACTACAGGGTCAAACCACCTGATCCTGGCGCAATTGTCCGAAGTCGCCGGCCTCATAGGCCGCCAACGCACGGCTCAGGCCGCGTTGACTGGCCATCACGATCGGGCCGTGCCGAAAAACGGGTTCGTCCACGGCGGGGCCGGCGATCAGCACGAAATGGGCGGGCGCCCTCCCGGCCATCAACAGCAGCACGCCTTCGTCGTCGGCGGACGGCGCCGATGCCGCCAACGCGGATCCGGCATGCAGCACGGCGAAATCCGGGTCCCCGCCTTGGCGCTTCGGCAAGGGCGGCGCGCCCCGCACGCGATGCCGGGCGCGCACGCCCAATTCCCCCTGCACCGCGTAGACCCAGGCGTTCCAGCCGGGTGGCAACGGCAGCAGCTGGGTGGCCCCCGGACGCAGCCAGCCGTCCAGGATCATCAACGCTTCCGGCGTGGCCAGCGGAGACTGCCAGCCGCCGTGGCTGCCTGCCACGACGCGGACGCGGCCGGCATTCGTTTGAATGACCGGCATCTCCCAGGCGCGAAGCAGCGATACCGCCGGGGGCAGCGACTTCTGCCGGTCCGGCAGATTCAACGCGATGCGCAGGCCGTTCAACCGCGCCTCCCCCGCGGGCTGCTGCGCCCGCAGGATGCCTGTGCCCGCCACGGTCCAATGCAGGTCGCCTGCCTGCGCCTCGTGTTCGTTGCCGGTACTGTCCTGGCACCGCATGGCGCCTTTGGCGTCTTCGAACAGCAGCGTGGCCGCGCACAGGCCGGCGTGCGGCTGCGGCGCGGACGTCGCCCCGGTCATGACGAAGTGGTCCACCATGACGACAGGCGACGGGCTATGGGAGAAATCGGTGTGCAGGAACGGTCGGACAGTGCAGGCACCGCCCGCGGATTGGAGCTGGCCGGCAACGACGTTGCTGAGATGGATAGTCAAAAAATGCTGCCTGATGATGGAGTGCCGCTAGGGCCTGCCACACACGGAAAGGAGTCTCCCTTCCATGTGCGCAGGCCCTAGCTGACGCGAAGCTTATGGGTTCCGCGCGACCCGCGCAATCCCCCATTTACCCCCCTCGCCCCGACCGCAGCGCCGCCGGCTCAGTCCAGCGTGATCTGGTTCGCCCGGATCACCGCCCCCCAGCGGTCACGGTCTTCCGAGACGTACCGGTCGACTTCCGCCTGATCGCGCGGCGCCTGGATGGCAAGCCCCAACGTCTGGAACCGCTCCCGGAAATCCGGCTGGTTCATGACGCGGGCAACGGCATCCTGCAAGGCGCGTGCCTCGGCGGGCGGCGTGGCCACCGGCACGGCGACGCCGAACCAGGTCGCCGCGCGGAAGCCCGGGAACCCGCTTTCGGCCACGGTGGGCACGTCCGGCAGCACGGGCAGCCGCTCGGCCGTGGTCACCGCCAGCGCCTTGATCTTGTTTTCCTTCACCAGCGGCAAGGACGTGCTGATGACGTCCACCATCAATTGCGTGTCGTTGGCCATCAGCGAGCTGAGCGCCGGCGCACTGCCGTTGTACGGAATGTGCGCCATATCGATGCCGGTCCGGGTCTTGAGCAGTTCAGTCGCCAGTTGCAATGGATTGCCGATGCCGACCGACGCATAGTTCATCTTGCCGGGATGGGCCTTCGCGACGCTGACGAACTGCGCCAGCGTCGCCGCGGGCACCTCGTTGTTCGCCACGACCACCAGCGGCAGCTCGGCCACCACGGACAGCACGCGGAAGTCGCGCGCCGCATCGTAGGAGATCTTCCGATAGAGCATGGGGTTGAGCACCATGCTGGCGTTGCTGGCCAGGAACAGCGTGTACCCGTCGGGCTGGGCGCGGGCCACCTGCGTCGCCGCGATCATCGTGTTCGCGCCCGGCTTGTTTTCGACTACCACGGGCTGTTGAAGCTCGCGCGCCAGGCGCTCGGCCAGTACACGCGACAATTGGTCGGCGGCGCCGCCCGGCGTGTAGGGCACCACCAGTTTCAAGGGCCTGTCCGGGAATGCCGCCAGGGCCTGCGGGATGCTGGCGGCACACACCAGCATCGCGGCCGCGACGCGGCCGAACCAACGATTCATCTGCGACATGCTTGTCTCCCGAGTCTTCACGGACTCTTGTAATGGGTACTGCCTGAAGGAACTGAACGACGCGGCAGGCGGCCTTACGTCATGGCCGCGCGGCCGCTACACCTTGCGCGCCTGGCCCTCCCAGAACGCCGCCCGCAGCCGCCGTTTGGCGATCTTTCCGTTGTCGTCGCGCGGCAGGGCCTGCCGCAGTTGAAGCTCGCGCGGGACCTTGTAGCGGGCGATCCGGGAGGACAGCCATTGCATGGCGGCCTCCACATCCAGGGCAGCCTCCGGCGCGGGTTGGACCAGTCCCAGCAGGCGTTCGCCGAACTCGGGGTCCGGCACGCCGAAGACGGCGCAATCGGCCACGCCCGGGTACTGCATCAGATGGTGTTCGATTTCCGCCGGATAAATGTTCACGCCGCCCGAGATCACCAGGTCCGATTCGCGGTCGCACACGAACAGGTAGCCGTCTTCGTCGACATAGCCCAGATCGCCCAGCCCGATCAGGCCGTCGCGCTCGACGGCCTGGCGGGCTTCGGGATGGTTGCGGTAGGTGAAGTCGGCGTAGGCGGGCTGGCGCACGTGGATGCGCCCGATCTGGCCAGGCGCGCAGACAGAACCATCCTCGGCGTAGATGCGCACTTGCGCCGGGCCGATAGGCCGCCCCGCGCTGCCCGGCTTCGCCAGCGCCTCATGCGAATCGATCGCGGTCACCATCCCCGCCTCGCTGGACGCGTAGGTTTCGTGCACCACCGGCCCCAGCCAATCGATCATCGCGCGCTTGAGCTCCGGGGCGCAGGGCGCGCCGGTCGAGGCTACGAAGCGCAACGACGACAAATCGAACGACGCCCGCGTGCCCGCATCCAGCTTCAGCAACCGCACATACATGATGGGCACCAGGTAGATCGTGTCGATGCGGTGCTGTTCGATCAGGCGCAACACCTCGACGGGGTCGAAACGCGGCATCAGCACCAGCGTGTCGCAAACGCGCAGCGCCACCTGTGCGAAGACGCTGGGCGCGCTGTGGTAGACCGGCGCGGGCAGCAAGGCCCGGCTGCCCTGGCGCAGGCCATAGGCCTGTTCGACCACGGCTTCCACGGCCGCCAGGTGCTCGGCAAGCCGCTCCACCGGGAAAGGCTGGCGGACCACGCCCTTGGGGCGCCCCGTCGTGCCCGACGTATAGGCCATGTGGCCGCGCGGCGCGACCAGCGGACCGTCATGGCGCGATTGCGCGTTGCGCCAGGCCTCGTAGTCGTTAGCGTCGACGTTGTTGGCTTCGAAACCGGCATCCACACCGCCCGCGACCCGCAGCACGGGCAGGCCGGCAGGCAGCGCCGCCCGGACCTCGCGCCACAGGTCGTCTTCGGCGATCAGCAGTTTCGCGCCGCTGTCGTTCGCGAGGAACGCCACGTCGTCGGCCGTGTAGTGCCAATTGATCGGGCAGTAATAGCAGCCCAGCCGCTTGCAGGCCTGGATGATTTCCAGATAGGGCATGCCGTTGCGCAACAGCACGGCGATCACGTCGCCTTCGCGCACCCCCATGGCCGCCAGGCCTGCCGCCACCTGTTCGCCGCGTGCGGTCAGCGCGTCGCGGTCCAGGTCGACGCCCCCGGCAATGATCCGTCCGCTCATGCCGGCTTCCCGGCGCGCAGGGCCTTGTCCTGCGCGGTGCGCGCTTCGATCGCGGCGCGGGCGGCCGCCCAGTCTTCCTCAGTCCACTCGAAATACTGCTTGAAGTAGGCGCCATTGGCTAGATAATCGCCGCCGTCCAGCGCAATCGTCTGGCCGTTGATCCAGTCGTTGCCCGGACCCAGCAGAAAGGCCGCCAGTTCGCCGATATCGTGCCCGGTGCCCAGGCGTCGCATGGGATTCTGCTGGATCAGGGCATCCTGGCCGTCGCCGTTGGGGCGCAGCCGCGCGGTCGCGCCTTCGGTGGGGATCACGCCGGGCGCAATGGCGTTCATGCGGATGCCGTGGCGGCCCCATTCGACGGCCAGCGATTTCGTCATCGCGTCGATGCCGGCCTTGGACATCGCCGACGGCACCACGAACGGCGATCCGGTCCACACCCACGTCACGACGATGGACACGACCGCGCCTTGCGCGCCGGTGGCGATCCAGCGCTTGCCCACGGCCTGCGTCGTGTAGAACGTGCCGCGGAACACGGTGTCGGCGATGGCGTTGAAACCGCGCGCCGACAGCTTTTCAGTCGGACTGATGAAGTTGCCGGCGGCGTTGTTGATCAGGCCGTCCAGGCCACCGTGCGCGGTCCAGATGCCCTCCACCATCGCATCGACCGCGTCCGCATCGCGGATGTCGACCGCATGGGCATAGGCCTGCCCGCCATGCCTGGCGCGCAGGGCGGCGACGGCCTCCTCCAGCACGGACAGGCGCCGTCCGCACAGGTGGACGGTGGCGCCCAGCGACGCCAGTTGCTCCGCCATGGCGTAGCCCAGGCCGGTCCCCCCGCCCGTGACGAGGATGCGCTGGCCGCGGAACAAGTCCGCCCGGAACATGCTTTGCGGCATGGTTTGTCTCCTGTTGTCGTTTGGAATCCCGGTTGCGGACGGATACGTCCGATGCGGTTCGAGACCAGAATATCAACCCGTGAATAGCGCGACAATCCTTCACTTTGAGTAAACTCTGTTTCCTCACAGGCAACAATCGACGACACCCATGTCCGCCTTGCCCGCGCTAGATCTGAATCTGATCCAGTTGTTCGTGACCATCGTCGAAGCGGGCACGCTCAGCGAAGCCGCCTTGCGCCAGGGCGTGACGCGGTCTCACGTCAGCCGAAATCTGCAGAAGCTGGAACGGGCATTCGGGGCGCAATTGATTCGCCGGACAACCCGCCGGCTGGAACTCACGCATCAAGGCAGCGTGCTGTACGAGCACGGCGCCCGCATGGCGCGCGAGGTGGATTCCGCCCGCCACGCCTTGCAGAAGCTGGGCGCCGAGCCCACCGGCCATGTGCGCCTTTCCCTGCCCACAGGACTGGGCGAACTCGACGCCCTGCGCCCATTGCTGGTGCGCTTTGCCCTGGAACACCCCAGCCTGAGCCTGCGCGTGCTGTTCTCGAACCGGGTCAGCGACCTGATTTCGTCGGAGATCGACGTGGCATTGCGCGTGGTCTCTTCGCCCCCGCAGGACTACGTGGCGCGCGAACTGGGCGACGTGAAGTGGCACTTGTGCGCCGCCCCCGCGTATCTGCAACGCGCCGGCACGCCCTCGCATCCGCGCGACCTGGGCCGGCTGGACTTCCTTTGCCCGCCCGGCCCCAAACCGCAGGCGGCGCTGCGCCTGCTGCGCAAGGGGCAGGCCTACGAGGTCAAGTTGGCGCCCCGGTTGCAATCCGAGTACTTCCCGTTCCTGGCCGACGCGGCCCGCGACGGCGCCGGCGTGGCGCTGTTGCCCGCCTATATCGTGCAGCCCGACCTGGAATCGGGACGGCTGCGCGAAGTGCTGCCCGCCTACAAGGCGGAAGGGCCCGGCGACAAGCTCTTCATCCTGACCTCGCCGACCCCCTACCCGTCCACCGCCCAGCGCGCGCTGGTGGATTATCTGAAGGCCGAACTCGAGCCGCTGCTACGCGATTTCCTGGCCTGACGCGGCCTTGCCCGTGCTGCGGAGGGCGCCTGCGCCGCCCGCCATCCAACTGTAGGACTTCCTTGGTAAAAACGCGGGGTCTTGCGGGCTTGGCCCTTGTCCGCCAAAGTAGGGGTTTTGCAGCAGTTCCGGCTGCCGTTTACCGGAACGGGGGCGGAACTTTGACGTGCTAGCCAGGTCTTATATAAGATATAAGACACAAAGCCGCACGCGGGCTTGTCTCCCCTACAATGACAAACGCGCAAAAACGCCAAAAATTGCCGCCTGCGCTCGGGCAGATAGAGCCAGGCAAAACCACGGAGTCCATCATGCCGCACAACACCCTAGATACTCTCAAGAACTTCAAGATCGGCAATAAATCCTGTCAGTACTATTCGCTGCCGGCATTGGGCAAGTCCCTCGGCATCGATGTGCAGCGGCTCCCGGTTTCGGTCCGCATCGTGCTGGAATCCGTGCTGCGCAACTGTGACGGCAAGAAGGTCACCGAAGAACACGTCAAGCAGCTCGCCAACTGGCAGGCCAACGCCCGCCGCGAAGACGAGATCCCCTTCGTCGTGGCGCGCGTGGTGCTGCAGGACTTCACCGGCGTGCCGCTGCTGGCCGACATCGCCGCCATGCGCTCGGTGGCCGACAAAATGGGCAAGAGCCCCAAGAGCATCGAACCCCTGGTGCCGGTGGACCTGGTGGTCGACCACTCGGTCATGATCGATTACTTCGGCACCAAGAATGCGCTGGACCTGAACATGAAGCTGGAATTCAAGCGCAACCAGGAGCGCTACCAGTTCATGAAGTGGGGCATGCAGGCGTTCGACACGTTCGGCGTCGTGCCCCCGGGCTTCGGCATCGTCCACCAGGTCAATCTGGAATACCTGGCGCGCGGCGTGCACCAGGACAAGAAGAACAACGTCTACTACCCCGACTCGCTGGTGGGCACCGACAGCCACACCACGATGATCAACGGCATCGGCGTGGTGGGCTGGGGCGTGGGCGGCATCGAGGCCGAAGCCGGCATGCTGGGCCAGCCCGTGTATTTCCTGACGCCCGACGTGGTCGGCGTGGAGCTCAAGGGCCAGTTGCGCGGCGGCGTCACCGCCACCGACCTGGTGCTGACCATCACCGAAATGCTGCGCCGTGAAAAAGTGGTGGGCAAGTTCGTCGAATTCTGCGGCGAAGGCACCGCCAGCCTGACCGTGGCCGAACGCGCCACCATCGGCAACATGGCGCCCGAGTACGGCGCCACCATGGGCTTCTTCCCGGTCGACGAACGCACCATCGACTACTTCCGCGGCACCGGCCGCACGGAAGACGAGATCGCCGCCTTCGAAGCCTATTTCAAGGCGCAGAAGATGTTCGGCATCCCGGCCGCCCAGGACATCAACTTCACCAAGCTGCTGACGCTGGACCTGTCCACCGTGGCCCCGTCGCTGGCCGGCCCGAAGCGTCCGCAGGACCGCATCGAAATCGGCAACGTCAAGAACACGTTCATCGACCTGTTCTCCAAGCCCGTCGCTGAAAACGGCTTCAACCAGCCTTCTGAAAAACTGGGCAAGACCTTCACGACCAGCGCCGGTACGCAGATCAAGAACGGCGACATCCTGATCGCCGCCATCACGTCCTGCACCAACACGTCCAACCCCAACGTGCTGCTGGCCGCCGGCCTGCTGGCCAAGAAGGCCGTGGAAGCCGGGCTGAAGGTTCCCAAGCACATCAAGACCTCGCTTGCCCCGGGATCGCGCGTCGTCACCGACTACCTGACCAAGACGGGCCTCTTGCCGTACCTGGAAAAGCTGGGCTTCGACGTGGCCGCCTACGGCTGCACCACCTGCATCGGCAACGCGGGCGACCTGACGCCGGACCTGAACGAAGCCATCACCGGCAACGACCTGGTGTGCTCGGCCGTGCTGTCCGGCAACCGCAACTTCGAAGCGCGCATCCACCCGAACATCAAGGCCAACTTCCTGGCCTCGCCGCCGCTGGTCGTGGCCTATGCGCTGGCCGGCACCGTCACGCGCGACCTGATGACGGAACCGGTTGGCCGCGGCAAGAACGGCGACGTCTGGCTGGGCGACATCTGGCCGACGTCCGAAGAAGTCGAAGCGCTGATGAAGCATGCGCTGGACCCGAAGGTCTTCGAGGCCAACTACGGCCAGGTCAAGAGCAACCCGGGCAAGCTCTGGGAGAACATCAAGGGCGTCAGCGGCGACACCTACAACTGGCCGGATTCGACCTACATCGCCGAACCGCCCTTCTTCGAAGGCTTCGGCATGACGCCGGCCGCGATGCCCGCCGTCAAGGGCGCCCGCGCGCTGGGCGTGTTCGGCGACTCGGTCACGACCGACCACATCTCGCCCGCCGGCTCCATCAAGGAAACGTCGCCCGCCGGCAAGTGGCTGAAGGCCAACGGTGTCATGAAGGCCGATTTCAACAGCTATGGCTCGCGCCGCGGCAACCATGAAATCATGATGCGCGGGACGTTCGCCAACGTGCGCATCAAGAACCTGATGATCCCGTCGCTGCCGGACGGCAGCCGCTTCGAAGGCGGCGAAACCCTGTTCCAGCCCACCGGCGAACAGATGTCTATCTATGACGCGGCCATGAAGTACGTGGCCGACGGCACGCCCACCGTCGTGTTCGGCGGCGAAGAATACGGCACCGGGTCGTCGCGCGACTGGGCAGCCAAGGGCACCCAGCTTCTCGGCGTCAAGGCCGTGGTCACCCGCAGCTTCGAACGCATTCACCGCAGCAACCTGGTGGGCATGGGCGTGCTGCCGCTGCAGTTCAAGGGCGCCGACAGCGTGCAGTCGCTGGGCATCACCGGCGAAGAGACCTACGACATCTCGGGCCTGGAAAACGGCATCAAGCCGATGCAGGACGTGACGCTGACGATCACCCGCAAGGATGGTTCGAAGCAGGATGTGACGGTGCTGCTGCGCATCGACACGCCGATCGAGGTCGACTACTACCAGCACGGCGGCATCCTGCCCTTCGTGCTGCGCCAACTGCTGGCCGCTTAAGCCCTTTCGCGGGCCCCGCGGCATAGGGCCTCGCGATATGAAAAGCCCCGGAACCTTGCGGTTCTGAACTGACCCCCGAAAGTTGGACATTGATCCAACCTTCGGGGGTTTTTACATGGCGCCTGGCGGACGGTTCAGTCGTCGAACTGATACGCGTCCATCGCCAGCGCGCCGTACGAGACCTCGTCGTTCAGGCGCTTGGCCGACACCCCGCCCGCCCCCAGCGCCACGTACAGCGGCATCAGGTGGTCGTCATGCGGGTGCGCTTGCGTCGCGCCGGGCGCCTGCGCCTGCCAATCCAGCAGGGCCGGCACATCGTGCTCCGCAAGGCGATGCGCATACCAATCCTGGAACGCCGGCACGTAAGGCACGGCCGGCGCGTCATGCGGCATCCGGACGTGGCGCAGATTGTGCGTCAACGACCCCGATCCGATGATCAGGATGCCCTCGTCGCGCAGCGGCGCCAGCGCGCGGCCCAGCGCCATCTGGCCGGCGGCGTCGCGCGCCATGTCCAGCGACAGCTGCACCACCGGCACGTCGACCTCGGGGTACAGGTAGCGCAGCGGCACCCAGGCGCCATGGTCCAGCGGACGGCGCGGATCGCGGTCGGCGGCGATGCCGGATTCGGCCAGCAGCGCCTGCACGCGCGCCGCCAGTTCGGGCGAGCCCGGCGCCGCATACTGCAGCGTGTAGAGCTCCGGCGGAAAGCCCCCGAAATCATGCCAGGCCACTTGCTGGTCCCGGGTGGACAGGGCCAGCCCTTCGCCCATCCAGTGGGGCGACACCACCAGGATGCCGCGGGGCTTCTGGCCTTGCGCCAGGCTCCACGCCGCCAACACGGGGCCGGTCAAGCCGGGTTCAACGGCCAGCATGGGCGAGCCGTGGGAAACGAAAAGCGTAGGCCAACGCATGGCGAAGCCTCCAGGAATGATGTCGATGAACCTATTTTCGGACGTTTCGAATCAGCAATAAACCCCCTCTGCAGGGATGATCTGTTGCCCGATCCGCATTAATCAAACGGACCCTGCCGCGTGGCCTGCCCGCGGCCACGCCATTGCGCCCCCGGCGGGCCCGGGTCCGCCCCGAATGCCGAGGCGCGCGGCGGGCGTTAAACTACGTCGTTACACACTTACTGGACGTCCCCCGAAGTTATGGCCCGATCCCGCAGCCAATCCGCTCCCCGCATGACCCGTGACGCGACCCGCCTGGTTGCGCTTGCCCAGGCGCTCAACCGCTCGGGCAGCCGCGTCGAAGACGTGTTCTGGGAGAACCAGCTTGGCGAAGCGATTCCCAAGCTGCTGAAAGCTGGGCAGGACGCTCCGCTGGAAGCGGCCCTGGACCACCTCGCGCAAAGCGACATAGGCGCCTATGAAGTCTTGATCGAACAGGCGGAAACCCTGTCTGAATCGATGAAGATCGAAAAGAACGGCGTCGTGTACGACGTGCTGCTGATCGTTGCGCCCATCGTCGCCTGGACCCGTTACGCCATCCCCACCGGCCCCGTCTCCGCCTCCGCCCAGCAGGCGCTGCTGGCCCAGTTGCACGGCCATGTGCTGTCCAGCCAGGCGCGCACGGCACTGATGCCCATGCTGGTCAGCGTGGACGAAATGCCCCGCACGTTCGGCGAAACCTGGCAATGGCTGCAACGCCTGGGCACGCAGGCGCTGGGCGCGGAAACGACCAAGCCGGCCCTGAACACCGAAACCGAAACCGCGAACATGCTGGCCGACACGCGCTACATCATCGGTGCCGTCGCGGTGCCCGAGAACGCGCCGATCTTCCGCTGGCAGGAACAACTGGGCGAAGCCGAAGCCAGCCGCGACGCGTGCCAGGAACAATGGGCTGCGCAGGCGCAGCCCACCCTGGCCGCCCTGCTGCCGGGCTGCGGCTTCGAAGCGCTGCTGCCCGACGCCTATTACGTCAGCAACCGCGAAGCCGACCGGCGCGTGCGCCCGTTGTCGCTGCGCGCAGCCATCAGCTGGCTGGAAGGCGCGGTCAGCCTGGAAGCCTCGCAGTTGCGCGCGGTCGTGGCCGGCTGCGGCGAAAGCCGTATTGACGAATACCGTATCGGCTTCACCGCACGCAGCAGCAACGACGTCTACTACGGCTGCGTGTGGCCCTTGTACGGACGCGAAGAAGAGCTCCCGTCCGACGAAGGCCAGGCCGACGTGGTCGACGAGATCACGGCGTTGCTGAAGGAATACGGCGTCACCGAAGTGCGCCGCATCCCCGGCGTGCTGCCTGCCGAGTACTGCGAAGACTGCGGCGCGCCCTACTTCCCGAACCCGTTGGGCGAACTGGTTCACGCCGAACTGCCCGAAGACGCCGAAGCGGCCCCCGCCAAGTTCCACTAAGCCGTCATGCAAGCAGACATCTTTTGCCGGGTCGTCGATAACTACGGCGACATCGGCGTCTGCTGGCGGCTGGCGCGCCGGCTGGCCCGAGGCAGTGGCTGGGATATCCGCCTGTGGGTGGACGATCTGGCCAGCTTCGCGCGCATCCAGCCCGGCATCGCGCCCCAAGCGGCGCGGCAGCAACTGGGCGGCGTGGACATCGTGCATTGGTCCGATGCGCCCGACCCGGCCCTGACGGCGCGCGACGTCGTCATCGAGGCCTTCGCCTGCGATCCCCCGCCGGCGTTCGTGGATAGCATGCGCCGCGTGCATCCCGCATGGATCAACCTGGAATACTTGAGCGCCGAGGCCTGGGTGGAAAGCTGCCACGGCCTGCCGTCGCAGCGCCCGGACGGCTTGGTGAAGCACTTTTTCTTCCCCGGCTTCACGGCCGCCACCGGCGGCCTGCTGCGCGAGCCCGGACTCAGTGCCGAACGCGACGCGATGCAGTCGTCCATGGACCTGCAGAACGGCTTCCTGCGATCGCTGGGCGTGGACGACGCCGTGTTGTTGCGCCGCCACGACGGCGCCCGCACGGTGTCCCTGTTTTGTTATCCCACGGCGCCCGTCGATGCCCTGGTCCAGGCGCTGACCGCCGACGCGCGGCCCAGCGTGCTGCTGGTCCCCGAGGGCGTGGCACCCGGGTTGGAAGCGGCCTGCGCCGCGCCAGACGCCCCTCCCCTGGCGCGCCTGCCCTTTGTAGCCCAGCCGGATTTCGACCGCCTGCTCTGGTGCGCGGACCTGAACTTCGTGCGCGGCGAGGATTCCTTCATCCGCGCGGCCTGGGCGGCGCGTCCCCTCGTCTGGCAGATTTACCCCCAGGACGAGAACATCCATCTGGAAAAACTGGATGCCTGGTTGGCCCGCTATCCGGCCCCGGATTCCGCGCATGCGCTGATTCGCGCGTGGAACCAGCCGGAAACGGGCCAGACCGCCGCGGCCGTCGCCCAGGCGCTTGCGCCCGATGCGTGGCAAGCCTGGTCGGCTGCCGCGCGGCACTGGGATGCCAGCCAGGCCGCCCTGCCCGATCTGGCCGAAAATCTGGCGGACTTTTGCGCAGACTTGGCCAAGAAACGTTAGAATAGAGAGTTTTCTGAGTCGCCCTGAATTTGTCGGGCCTCAACTATGACGCCTCCCGGGGTGTGCATGAAACCGCTGTCAGGGGCTTTTTTCCCGGACCTTTAGCTCGTGATTTTTGCGAAGGCGGCTTTTTGCAAGCACGGCGAGTGCACCCATCCCCCCCGGAGTTTTATCGATGAAAACCGCTCAGGAATTGCGAGTCGGCAACGTGGTCATGGTCGGCAAGGATCCCCTCGTGGTCCAGAAAGCCGAATACAACAAGTCTGGCCGTAACGCTGCTGTTGTGAAGCTGAAGTTCAAGAACCTGTTGACCGCATCGGCCAGCGAATCGGTCTACAAGGCCGACGAAAAGTTCGAAGTCGTCCAACTGGATCGCAAGGAGTGCACCTACTCCTACTTCGGCGACCCGATGTACGTCTTCATGGACCAAGAGTACAACCAGTACGAAATCGAAGCCGAAAGCATGGGCGACGCCCTGAACTACCTGGAAGAAGCGATGCCCGTGGAAGTGGTCTTCTACGACGGCCGCGCCATCTCGGTTGAACTGCCCACCACGCTCGTGCGCGAAATCACCTACACCGAACCCGCCGTCCGCGGCGACACGTCGGGCAAGGTCACGAAGCCGGCCAAGATCAACACCGGCTACGAACTGAACGTGCCGCTGTTCTGCGCCATCGGCGACAAGATCGAAATCGACACCCGCACGAACGAATACCGCAGCCGCGTCAACAACTGATCCGGCAACAGCGACAAAAAAAGCCAGACCTTCGGGTCTGGCTTTTTTCATTGGCGCCGCATTGATCGCAGACGCCCGTCCTGCAAACCTTACTGCAAACGCTCGTCGTCCAGGAAATCCGGCACGGCCATGACGTCGATGCCGTCGTCGGCCAGCGCCTCGCGCTCTTCGGGCGTGGCGGTGCCCCGGATGGGGCGCTCGTCGGCATCGCCCTCGTGGATGCGGCGCGCCTCTTCGGCGAAACGCGGCCCCACGTTCTCGGTATTGCGCAGCAAGGCGCGCACCTGCTTCATCACGACCGCCTGCAAGGCGGCCATTTTCTCGGCCTCGGACGCGCCCGCCGGCACGGCGGGCGGCTGGGCCGGCGCATGCAGGTGGGACACGTTCAGGCGTGGCGCCGACAGGCGCTTGGTGATGCTGGCCGACCCGCAAACCGGGCACGTGACCAAGCCACGCGCCTGTTGCGCGTCATAGTCATCGTGCGATCCGAACCAGCCTTCGAAAATGTGGCTGTGCTCGCACTGGAGGTCGAAAACTTTGAGAGCCATGGTTGCTATATGGGGTCCAGCAGCCAGAATACAAGAATCCGCCCGCAAGGGGCGCCATCCCCCCGCTTGAAGCGGGGAATGGGCGGCGCCCAAGAAAAACGGGCCCGAAGGCCCGTCCTGGCGATTGGCGCCGACTTACTTGCCGCGCTTGGCGGCCGGGCTGGCGTTGATTTGCGCCTGCTGAGCCTGCAACGAATCGATCTGGCGCTGCAGATCGCGCAGTTGCTGGCGCACGTCCTTTTGCTGATCGGCCAGTGCCGTGGTCTCCTGACGCGACTGCTCCTGGCGTGCCGCGACCTGCTCTTCCTGCTGCATGCGCAGCGTGCGGTCGGCCTGCAACGTGCTGAGCTGGGCGTTGCGGCTGGCCAGCAGCTTCTCGGCGTTCGCGTATTCGGCTTGCAGCTTGATGCGTTTGATGTCCACTTCAGCCAAATCGGCGGATTGGGCGGCAAACGCGCGGTACGTGGATTCGGCCTGCTTTTCCGACACGGTCTTCAGCACGCGCCAGAAATCCTTCTGCTGGAACAGGGCGACGTAATAGGTCAGGTCGTCCGGCTTGAACAGCAGGCTGGCGCCGTACGTCCCGTTGTAAGCGGTGCGCAGCTCCGAAACCTGGCGGCTCTGGATCAGGCCCTGCAATTCCGCCACGGTGGACGACGGGCGCGCGGCCGCTGCGGGGGCGGCAGGCGGCGGGGTCACGGGCGTGGAGGCGGCCGGCGCGTCCTCGACCTGCTTAACCGTGGGCCGCGGCGCTTCGGATTGCGCGCTGGCGCAAGCCGCCAGGCCGGACAGTGCCGTGCCTAACAGCGCCATGCGAGTGGCGGCACGGATAAATTGGACGTTCATGCCTTCCCCAAAAAAATCGTTGCGGAACTATAGCAATTTATTTCGCTCACGGCTGACCGACTTACATTCGTCGCGAGTAAATTTGTGGCCCCGTACGGGCCTTTCCCTATTGCATGATCAGGACGCCTCGACAACCCCCTCCGCCGTTTCGCCCTGGCCGCCCCCAAGATGCAGTTTCCGCATCTTTTCCCAGAGCACCTTGCGGCTGATCCCCAAGGTATTGGCGGTGTCCTGGCGGCGCCAGCCATTGACGTCCAGCGCGGCCAGGATACGGGCGCGCTCGGCGCGCTCGGCATCGGTGAATACGGGCGGTTCGCACAGCGTGCTTGGCCCGCCCAGGGTGCCGGCTGCGCGCAGCGGCTCCCCGATCTGATCAAATATGCGTTCAATGCGCGCCTGGTCCCAATTCTTGAACTGCCGGCGCATGATCGCCACGCGCTCCGCCACATTGGACAATTCGCGCACGTTGCCGGCATAGCGGGTGCGCGCCACGCGCGCCAGCAGCCAGTCCGGCGGCTCGCCGTCTCCGCCCAGCCGCTCGAGCAAGGCGCGGAAAATGGCGATTTTCTCTTCCGGCCCGCGCTGCTCCAGGTTGGGGATGCGCAGCTCGATCACCGCCAGGCGGTAATAGAGGTCCGCCCGGAACTCGTCCTGGCCCACCAGCACCCGCAAATCCTTGTTGGTTGCCGCGACCAGCCGGAAATCCACCGGGATCTCCACGCTGGAACCCAGGCGCGTCACGGCGCTCTGCTCCAGCACCCGCAGCAATTTGACCTGCTGGTACAGCGGCAGATCGCCGATCTCGTCCAGGAACAGCGTGCCGCCGTTGGCCTGTTCGAAATAGCCCTTGTGCGCGCCGACCGCCCCGGTGAAGGCGCCTTTCGCATGGCCGAAGAAATGCGCTTCGAACAGGCCTTCAGGGATGGCGCCGCAGTTGACCGCCACGAACGGCCCGTCCGACCATTCCGCTCGATCGTGCAACAGCCGGGCGATGCGCTCCTTGCCCACGCCCGTTTCGCCGTGGATCAGCGCATTGCTGCGGCAGTCGGCGAACATCTCGGCTTCGGCCAGCAGCGCCCGCATGGGTTCGGACACAGCGATCAACGGCTGTTCGCGCTTGGGCGCGGTACGGCTGAACTGGTCCAGCGTACCCAGCAATTCGAACAACAGCTTGCGCAGGTCCGCCGTCGTGAAGGACAGCGGCAAGGTGTACGAATATTCAGGCGGGTAGTAGCGCGAATCGCGCCCGCGGGCCTCGGCCGCCACCCATATCACCGGCATGGCCTGAACCGCCAGCCAGTCGAAACCGCTGAACCGGTTGTCGCCCATCACCGATACCGACACCAGCGCCACGGCGGGGCGCGTCGGGTCGCGCGGCGGCGGAAACGCAGTGCCGGCATCCGCGCGCACCAGCGACACATCCATGCCGACCAGGCAGCGCTCCGCCCGGGAGGCAATATCGGAAGTGCCCTCCCATACGTACACGTCGAACTCGTCGCGGGCGAATTTCTGGGTCATGGCTTGAACGCCAAGGCGCGGGCGGGAATCAAAGGCTTCATCATCAGTACACCAAACGGGGCTGGCCGCAATCCACGGACAGCAGCGAGACGTCGGTCTGGCCGACGCTCAGGCCAAGCAGGTTGAGCAGTTGCTGCAGCAGGCCCGACAGCGGCGCCAGAATAGGCTGCAACAGGTTCACGACGATGGACAGCACGCCGCTAATCTGCGAGCTGCCGCTAAGCGCCATGGTCGCCACCGAGTTGATGCGGCACTGGCGGATGGCGCTTGGGGTGATACCCAACGCGCAGACGACGTCATTCAAAGGCGCCAGCAGCAATGAACTCAGGATATTGCCGACCAGTTGCAGGGTGCCGCCCAGCACACCCGTCAAGCCCCCGGTCGACAGGCGGGTGCTCAACTGGTTCAGCGCGGTCGTGGACCATTGCAAGTTGTTGACCACTTGCGAGATGGAGTTGCCGGCGCTGCTGCCGCCGCCGCCCACCAGATCCGTCGCCAGCGCCGTGCGTTCGGCCGACGTCAGGGGCGTGCCGGTATTGAAGAGATCGCCCAGAATGCCGCCGATCAGCGCATCCGACAGGTTGGACGCCAGCGCGCCCAGGTCGATGGAGGTGGCGTTGACGGTCTGCGTCGACGGCGTGCCCGGAGGCTCGGTCAGCGTCACGGAGACGGGCGCGGCGGAGTTGAAAATCGGCAACGTGACCTTGGCGGTCAACGGCAGGATGCCCAGCACGTTCAACACCTGATGGCGCTGGATGGCGGCAAACGCGCTGGGCTGACAGCTATTGGTCAGCGACACGAAGTTCGCGGCGTTCTGGTCGGTGCTGGAGGTCATGCCCGGGAAGCGCCCCAGGCAGACGTTGGCGACGGAGGACGTCACCGCGATCGTCGCCTGCGACTCCGTCAGCGGCGCCTGGCACAGGTTCGTCAATGTGCCGGTGGACTGCGCGACGTCGATGATGATCGGCAAGTCCACCTTCGTGCCCAGCGTATTCGCCAGCAAGGGGCCCACCAACGGGATATTGGCGGTATTGACGCGCAGATACACGCGGATGCCGGCGCTGGTGGCCTGGGTGCCGATGCCCCCGACCGCCAGCGTGGGCGGTTCCACCACGCGCACGCGGGCGTCCACGCCCAGCAACGGCACGCTCAGACCCAGATTGATGAGGTTCTGCCCGTTGGCGATGACCAGGGCGGTCTCAAGCAGGTTCAACGCGTTGACGTTGGCTGCCAGGGCGCCGGTGGCGTCTCCCCCCGCCACCGAGAGGTTCAGCACGCCGCCGTCGCCAAAGAGCTTGACCGGCAGGTTCAACGGCATCACGGCCAGCACCGTATTGATGGCGTTGTTGATAAGACCAATGCTGGCTCCAGCGGTGCCGCTCTGATTGACCACCGTCAACGTGGCGTTGAGCAGCTGCCCCAGCGTCAGGTTGTTGACCGCCGCCAGTTCGGCAGGGGTGCCCACACCGGTGGCCACCGACAGGGGCAAGCCCAATGCCTTCAGCAAACCGGATGGCGTGATGTTGACGCTAGCCAGGCCCGCCGCGTCCAGCACATCCAGTTGCGCGGGCGTCGCCCCGACGGAGGCCAGCAGTTGCGACAACAGCCCACCCCTTTCCAGGCGCAGCAGGCGCGAACCCACCATGAATGCGGCGACGGGCTGCGTATTCGTCGCCACGGCGGTGGTCGTGACCAACGTGCCGTTGTCCGCGCCGCCTGAGAAGTTGGGGACGATGCTGGTCAGCCGTTTGCTGACCGTCACGCGCACGGCATTAAACGGCTGCCCGCTGGCGGCATCGAAGACATGCATGCCCGTGGCGTCGGCACGGCTTGAATCCCATACCTTGCACTCGACGGTGACATCGGCCGCCGTGAAGGCCTGGAAGAAACCAGGCAGGTTGGCCAGCGCCGACGTCCGGCCGGCGGTGCCCGCCCGCGCGCAGTCCGCTGCGGCCCCCATGCCCAGCACCTGCACCGCCGACAGCGCCGCGAGGTCGGCCCCTTTCTGCATCTCGCGCTTCATGTAGAAGCTGTAGGACACGTGCGCGACCCCAAGCAGCACCAGCCCCACCAGTACCGCGAACACGACAGCCACGGTGATGCTGCCGCGCTGGCGCAGCAAAGCCGAGGAACGCAAAGACGCGGCGGGCATGGTCGGCAGGCTCCGGCTCGAATCCGAGCCTTAATTGGTGTTCTTGGTTTCCACCCGCTTCTGGAACCATTCCGGGATCGGCTGCCTGAAGCTGTCCACGTAACGAGTCCAGGCCGCCGATGAGACCGGTCCCAGAATGGGCAACGCGCCCCCTGCGCGACGGCCGTCTGCCTGGGCTGCCAACAATCCCCGGGTCACATCGCCGAAGCCTTCCCGGACCTCGGCGGCGGCCGGCGGCGCAGCCACCGGTGCCGCTGGTGCCGCCGCCTGCGCCGCCGCGGACGCATCGGTCTGCGGCATCGACGTCTGCACTTGCTGCACCACGGGCCGGTTCGGCAAGGCGGCCGCCGGCAGCGGCGCCGGCTGCGCGGCGCCCGCCGCCGCCCCGCCCGACATGTTTCCGGTCAACGGCGCGTTCGACTGGGCCTGGGCGCTCAGGGGCGCAAGCGCGGTCAACGCCAGCGCCACGGAAAAGGAACGGATCAAACGAGGTTGAGACATGAGAGTTTTCCTGAACACGGAGTTAACGCACGATGGGCCCATTGCCCAGGCCATCCATCAACGGACTCATCATTGGCATCACGCTGCCTTCGCCGCTGGACACGCGGGTAGCCGCCTGGCCGCCGACTGCCGCCGATGCCGGCATCGGCGCGGGGGCCCGATGGCTGCGGATTTCGGAAGCCAGACGCAGCACCTGGCCGCGCGCATCGTCCCCAAGCTGTGCCCGGTCCATCAGGTTCTGGGCCTTGGCCGGATCGCCTTCGACCAGCAGCAGCACCGCCATATTGGCCAGCACCTTGCCGTTCTCCGGCGCCAGTTCGGCCGCCTGGCCGAGCGGCACCCGGGCGCCATCCACATCGCCGGCGCGCAGCCGCGCATAGCCCAGATCGCCGAGGAACCGCGCGTTCATGGGCGCCAATCTGGCCGCGCGGGAAAAATAGTCGACCGCCTGATCGAATTGGCCGCGACCGCCCGCGATCAGCCCCAGGCCGTGCCAACCATCCGCCGCCTGATCGCCACTGGTCAGGGCGCGATAGGCCTGCTCGCTCAACGCGGTCTGGCCGGTCTGGCGCAAGGCGTCCGCGCGCATGACGGCCAGCCGGCTGTCATTGCCGAATTTCTGCTGATACGCCTCGATGTACGCCAGCGAGGCGAAATAGCGTTCCTGGCGCTGCGCTTCGGAAATCAAGGAGAGCATCATCTCCGGTTCTTTGGGCCGGCGGCGGCCCTCCGCCTCGTCCTCTTTCTGACGGGCCAGCGCTTGATCCTGCTGCTGTTGCTGCATCAGCTGCCAGGCCGTTTCCGCACTGTTGGTCTTGCATCCGCTCAAGCCTGCGGCCGCGGCGACCGCCGCGGCCAAAAGGGTCCAGCGCAATGCGCCCTGCCGACTTCCTGTCGCACCCGCCATCATGTCCCCCCCATGCGCGACATCGCGCGTATCACCGCTACAAATCCCGATCCGCCGGTGACGATCAGCAGCGCGGGCAGCAAGGTCACGATCATGACGCCCGTCATCTTGACCGTGGTCTTGCCGACTTTCTCTTTCAATTCAAGGCGCCGCGAATCCCGCAGGCGCTCGCCAAAACGGTTCAGCGGCTCTTGCACCGCCCCGCCGTGCTGATCCACCTGCGCGATCAGGCGGCAGATGGCGGACAGGTCGTCGTTGTCGAATCCGGCGGCCAGCCTCGCCAGCGATTGCTCGCGAGTGCGGCCGCGCACGTAGAGCTCGGAGGCCAGGCGCAATTCCTGCGACAGCACCGGCAGCACCTGCCCGAACTCCGTCACCAGCACCTGCATGCTCTGATCGATCGACAGGCCCACGCCCTGCAAGAGGCGCAACAGGTCGATCAGCAAAGGCAGTTCGTCCGCGGCCAGCCGGCGGCGTTGCGCCACGCGCCGCCGCACGAACCATTTGGGCAGCATGTAGCCGACGGCAAAACCCAGGAAAGCCGCCACTAGCATGCCCGACAAGGAATCGACATAGTGGTAGCGCAGGCCCAGCGTCACCGCGGCGATGGGCAGCAAGATCGCCAGCCCGAACCGGAACACGACGAAACGCGACCTTGCGTTCGCCGCATCGGCGTACCCGGCGATGTCCACCAGCTTGCGGTCTTCGGCGGCCAGCAGGGTTTCGGCCAACCGGCCTTCGCTCAGGCGCTTGCCGAACGAATCCGCCGCCCGCGTGGCGGCCGCAAACCTGCCCTGCCCGTCTTGCGCGGGCATGGCCGCCGCCGCTGCCGCGCCGCCCATCTGGCGCGACGCCAGCGCGTGATCCACGATCTGCCGGTTTCTGTTTTGGCCGCGCAACCGGCGCACGATGCCCACGCCCAGCACCAGCATGGCCGCAGCGATCAACATCAGCCCCATCGCCAACACGGAGGTAACGCTCCAGGAGTTCAGGATATCCATCTCATCACTCCCATCAAATGGACTTTGCCATGCGGTACAGCCAATAGCTGCCGACGAGCTGCAGCACCACGGCGGTCACCAGCATCTTGAACCCGGCCGGATCGCGCCACAGGTTCATGAAAAGATCGTTGTTCGTCAACATGATGAAGCCGCCGATGCCCACGGGCAGCAGCGCCAGCACCCAGGCGGAAAGCCGGATCTCGGCGGAACTCGCCGACAGCTCATTGCGCGCCTGCGCCACATCGCGCATGAAGGCGGCCATGCGCTCCAGCACCTGATCGCTGCGGCCGCCGAAACGCATCGCCAGCGACACCACGGCGGCAATCATGTAAAGCTCTTTCAACCCGTACAAGCGGGACACGTGCACCAGGGCCGCATCCAGTTCCTTGGCGGAACGGCTCAGGCTGGCGGCCGTTTCCACGACCTCCCGCAACGGTTCGTCAGTGGTGGCGGCCGCGGTCTGAAACGCGGCCCCCATGCTGTTGCCGATCGTGATCAGGCGCACGATGTTGTCCAGGAACGCCGGCAACTGCGAAATCATCCGGCGCTGGCGCTTGTCGGCGCGCAACCACAGCAGGAAGTACTCCAGGATGGCCACGAGCAACAGCGTCACGATGCCGGACAAGACGCCCAAAGTCAGCCACGCCAGCGCCGCCAGCCCCAACAGGGGCACCGCAAGCCGCACGTAAAGCCCCATGCTTTGGCGCACGCCCGCCAGCAGCAGCAAGCGGTCCCATCCCGGCAGGCCGCTGCGCAACGCGCGCGCGCTTTCGAAGATCGCCTCGGGCTTGGAAGACGCGTCGCGCCCCCGGTTCAATTGGTTTTCCAGGAAGGACGAGCTTGCGGCCCGGCGGGCGCCGCTGTTGGCGTGACGCCAAAGCAGCACCGCGCCGATAGCCAGCACCAACGCCAAGCCTCCCAGCACCAGGGCTTGCATCATCAACGCCTCCGGCTCCAGAATCCGCCGCCGTCGTTATCGCCCGGCCCGGGATCGTTGGCGCGCGCCTCGGTGCGCATCTTGGCAAGCTTGGGCGTGTGGGGGTGGATCCCCAGCCAGTTCCAGCGGTCCTTCTCTTCGCCCTCGGGCGTCGTAAAGGTTTCGTGGCGATAGAGCTCCTGAGTGGAAATCACGTTGTCGCCCATGCCGGTGACCTCGGTCACTGACAGCACGCGGCGCTTGCCGTTGGACAGGCGGCCGATCTGCACGATGAAATCCAGCGCGCTGGCGATCTGCCTGCGCAGGCTGTCTTCGCTTCCCTGGAAGCCGGCGAAGCCCGCCAGCATCTCGATCCGGTACAGGCATTCGCGCGGCGAGTTCGCGTGGATGGTCGCCATCGACCCTTCATGGCCCGTATTCATCGCCTGCAGCATGTCCATGACTTCCGCGCCGCGCACTTCGCCCACCACGACGCGGTCCGGACGCATCCGCAGGCTGTTGCGGATCAGTTCGCGGATACTGACCGCGCCGCTGCCGTCGAAGCCGCCCTGGCGCGATTCCAGCCGCACCACGTGCGGGTGGTTCAGCGAGAGTTCCGCCGTGTCTTCCACGGTGACGACGCGCTCCGTTTCCGGAATGAAGAACGCCAGCGCATTGAGCAGCGACGTCTTGCCGGAGCTGGTGCCGCCGGACACCAGCACGTTGCAGCGGTTTTTGACCGCTTCGTGCAGCAGCCGGTAGATCTCTTCGTCGAACGAGCCCAGGGTCAGCAGATCGGCGGGCTTGAGCGGATCCTGGCGAAACTTGCGGATCGACACCATTGGCCCGTCCACGGCCAGCGGCTCGATCACCACGTTCAGGCGGCCGCCGTCGGGCAGGCGGGCGTCCACCATGGGACTGGATTCGTCCAGGCGGCGACCGATCGGCGCCAGGATGCGCCGCACGATACGCAGCACATGCTGGTTGTCGGTGAACCGCAGCGTTTCGCGGGCCAGCACGCCACGACGCGACACGAACACGTTGTCGTAGCCGTTGATCAGGATGTCTTCGACGGCCGGATCGGCCAGCAAGTCTTCCAGCGGCCCCAAGCCTGCCAATTCCTTCGTCAAGGCCTCCGCGATCTGCCGCATTTCGGCCTCGTTGATCGGCACCCTGCGCAAGCGCACGAAACTCGCGACCTCGATATCGACGAATTCCTGGATCGCCGACCGCGCCCACCGGCCGAACTCCGCGCCCAACTCCTCGATACGCGAGAGCAGGTGCTCGTACGCCGCCGTCTTCACTTCCTGGAAGCGGTTCGACGCCGAGAACCCCTTGTCGCCATCACCGCCAAACTCTATCGTCGCTGTCATGATCATGTCGGCTTCCGTTGCAGTCCTTGCGTCGTTCCGTTAACCGACGACCATACGGCGGTGCACGCCGGGCAGCCACGTGGCCAGCCAGCTTGCCCGCCCACCGGGCGTGCTTTCTTCCGCCCCCAGCTTTTCCACCAGCCCTTGCACGGCGCGCACGTAGATGTCGCGCTCGGCGTCTTCGTGCAGCAGGTGCCCCTGGTTCGTGCACACCATCAAGGCCAGCGTGCGGTCCGGCAAGGTGCCCACCAGTTCCAACTGGAAGCGTTCGGCGATTTGCTGCGCGGTCATGCCGTAGCGCTCGTCGTACCGGTTGACGATCAGGCCCAGGCTGCGGCGGTCCACGTGCAATTGCTCAAGCTCTTGCAGCAGCCCGGCCAGCGACACCAGGGCGCCGACGCTCTGATCGGTCACGATCCAGTTCTGTTCCGATGCGCGCGCCAGGCCCGCCACGAATTCCGGATTGGTGAATCCGCCTGAATCGGCGATCACCACGCCGAAATGCTGGCGCATGCGTTCAAACACCAACAGCGAATCTGACTGCGACACATCCCGCATCAGGCCCAGGTCGCGCGGCAGAGACAGGACGCTGAGGCCGTTGGCCGTATGCGGCATGGCCGACGCCAGCAACGTGGAATCCAGACGGCGCAGGTTGCGCGCCGCCTCGGAGAAATCGAATTCCCCGCCAATGTTCAGATACAGCTGGCAGTCACCCACGGGCCAGCCCAGGTCCATCAGCGCAACGCGGCTGGACAGCGGCAGCGAGGAGCCCGGCTCGGCGGCCGCCGCCTTGGCGCTCTTGCCGCCATGGGCGGTGGCGCGCATGCCGTGCGCCTGCTTCAAGCGGTCCTGCGCCATGTGGGCCAGATGTACAGCCAAGGTGCTGGCGCCCACGCCGGGGCGCGCGCCCAGCAGCAGGACGCTGCGCCGCGAACCGTCCGCGCGCCCGCCTTCCGCCTGCGCGTCCAGCAGCCGCAGCACGATATCCTTGATTTCCTGCGGCGCGATCGTCGGATCGACAAAATCGCTGACGCCCGCCCGCAGGGCGGCAATGGCGCCCTCAGGCTGGCTCAGCAAACCCACCGCGACGCGCGGCAAGGTCGGTGCGATGCGCGCCAGCAGACGCGCCAGTTCGGCTGACTTGAACAGTTTCCCGGGCTCGTCTTCGCTGAGCGTGAAATCCAGGAACACCACTTGCGGCGATATCTCCGCCAGACGCCGTGCCAATTCTTCGTTGCCGGGACACTCCTGGGTCAGCATGCCCATATCGCCCAACACCTGCCCCAATTGCACCGCGACATCCGCCCCCTTGGAGCAGAACAAAAACCGCTTGCTGTTTTGCAGGCCAACCCACTCGCTTGCATGTGTCTTCATATTGTTCACCGCGAAAAACCCGGCATTTGCTGGCCGCCCATGGGACCCGTCAGGTAGTAGCCCCAGGCGTTGAAGCCGTTTTCCGCACGCTCTTGCTTTTCCCCCGGCATTGGCAGGTTTACCCCGCGTGCGATGGGGCGGACCAGGCGCGGCGTCACGACGATGACCAACTCGGTTTCCTCTTGCGTGTAATCGAGGCTGCGGAAGAACGAACCGATGATCGGCAGGTCGCCCAGCAAAGGCACCTTGCTGACCATCGCTTTGGTCTGGCGCGAAACCAGGCCGCTGATCACGAAGCTTTCGCCATCGCCCAATTCGACGGTCGTGTCGGCGCGGCGGGTGCGCAGCGCCGGGATGATCGAGCTGGAATCCGTGCCGCTGTTCAGCACGATGCCGTTGCTGTAGTCCAGTTCACTGGCCTCGGGCGCCACTTTCAGCGAAATGCGGTCGCGGGACAGCACCGTGGGCGTGACGGTCAACCCGATGCCGAAAGGCTTGAACGTGACCGACACCGTCCCCAGTCCACCGGCTTCGGGGATCGGCAGTTCGCCGCCCGCCAGGAAGCTGGCGCTTTGCCCGGTCATGGCCACCAGCGTGGGCTCGGCCAGCACGCGTGCCATGCCGTTGGTCTGCAGCAGGCGCAGGTTGGCGGAAAAATTCTTGGTGTCGTAGAACAGCGAGAACCCAGATGCCGCCGATGCCAGGTTGGACGGAATGAGGCTGTTGGTCGCGCTCCATGGGCCTCTGCCGCCGGCGCTCCAATTGATGCCCGCCTCTTTCATCACCGAACGCGACACTTCGACGACCTTGACCTCCACTTGAACGATGCCGCCTGTGCCGGCGGAAGACACGTCGACGACGTTCTTATCGCCCCCCACGGCGGAGGCCGCAATGGCGGCCGAGGCCACCTGCCCCATCGGTGTCTCGGCATGGCCGGACACGACCGCCCGATCTCCCGCGATATCGACGTTGGCGCCGCCGGCGATGCCGCGCGTGGCCAGCGCGCCCTGGACGCTGCCGCCCACGCGCAAGTTCCAGACCTGCGGCGCCGCGTTGTTGCCGCTCCAGATCTGCAACTGTGTCGTGCCCGGCTTCTTCCCGTAGATCAGTATCGATCCCGCGCGCTTGCCGGAGGCCGGCAAGACCTTCACATCGGCCACGTCGGGGTCGCCGATCGCGATGCGCGACGGCGCGGCGCCGTCCAGCAGCAGCGTCTGCTGCCCCTTCACGGACAATGCAAGATCGCGAGCCGGCGCAGGCGCATTCGAGCCCGGCGCGGACGCCGCGGTCTGCGCGGTGGCAAGGACGCCGTGGGACATCGCCGCTGCCGCCGACAGGAGGCAGATCAAGGTGGTGCGCTGAGTGTTCTTCATTGTGCTGAATCTAGTCATATGAGAGAGTCCAGCCGCGCCTGGCGCCTAGCCGCGCGGCCATGTTCAATAACGCACACGTTCGGATTTGTCTCCGCGCAAGATCTCCACCGTCCTGCCGCCGCCTCCGCCGGAATTCGCACCGCGCACCGGTGCGGCAGGGGCTCGCGCGGCAGTCGTCGTCCCGTCAAGCTGGACCAGGCTTTCGCCGGCGAACGCACGGTTCGGTCCCTGTTTGAGCGCTTCGCGTTGCTCGGGCGTCAAATCCGCGCGGGTCGGCAAGACCGTGCCGCGCTGCGCGAACAATTGCGTATCGGGCATGCTGTCGTCATTCAATGGCCGCAACGCCAGTTGCAGGCGACCCGAACGGCTGGCCAGAATGAGTTCATTCACATGTTCCACCGGCACCGCCAGTACTGCGGTCTTGGCGGGTTGGGCCGGCTGGGCCGGCGCGCCCGGCTGCCCGGCCGAACCCCTCTCCGGCCCGTCCACGGAATCCTTGCCATAAGCCAGCACGCGTACCTGCGATTGCAGCAGCCGCGATTGGCCGCCGGGAACTTCCTGGCCTTTTTCGATCATGAAGAACACGTCAACCCAGTCACCGGGCGCGACGCGGTTGCCGCCCCCGATCACTTCGTCCACCGCGATCGCCACGGCGCGCTCGCCTGCCTTCAACTGACGCGCCAGCCCTTGCGCCAACAGGCTGGGCAGGAGCGGGTCGCCCGCGGCGATATCGACCTTCGTGACGGCGCCTTCCAATACGGCCACGGCGTTGTAGCCGCCGGACAGCGGCGCCTGCCATTCGTCCACCCGCAGCATGCCCTCGCTATGGATGCGCGAACCGGCCGGAATCGCCTCTTTGGCTACGACGACCGGATAGAGCTTGACCGGCGCGGCAGCAGCCGGCGCGGAAGGCGCGGACGCGACACTGACCGGCGGGCTCGTGGGCGCGGACGCCAGCCGCCAAGCGACGAAGGCCAGCACAAGCCCCGCCACCAACAAAAACCCCGCGACGATCTTGCTCAAACTGCTCATGGTGTCCCTTGCGATATCTGAACAACGGCTTGCGAATGCAAACGGGTAGGAATCCAGTTCGGTCCCATGCCCGGCAATGTGGTGATCAGGCGCTGCAAGGTGGCCAGCAGCGGCCAGGATTGGGTGTTGTAGGTCAAGCCGACGGTGGCGCAATTGGCTTGCTGCCCCCCCGAGCCGCTCCAGGCGCACGGTGCGCTGGTGGTGGCGCAGACGACCGCGGAGCCTGTCGAGAACGCGCTCATCGCGGCCGAGCACGCCGCCGCCGGCACATTGGCCTGGCCGTTGAATCGGGCAAACACGGCAGCGCGGGCGCCGTCCGTCGCGGCTGACGCCAATTGCTGCTGCATCCAGAACAGCACCGCGAAGCTGAGCACGCCGCAGATGAACATCAGCAACATGATCAAGGTCAAGGAGAATTCCAGCGCAGCGATGCCGCGTTGGCAGGACAACGACGGCCGGCCGGCACGGTGGCGCAAGATGGCGCGCATATCAGCGTTCCCCATTCAGATGCACCGTCGCGCGGGCGCTCAGCACCCCGGAGGCCGGCATCAGCACCGTTTGCAGCAACGGCAGCGCCGGAATCAGCGGATGCGCGCCGTAGGCATAGGACACGGTGACTTCGACCTGGCCGTCGGCAAGGGCACGGCCGCTGCAGGCTCCGCCCGCCGAGCTGCTCAGCGCGCCCGTGCTGCCGCAGACCGCTACTTGAACGGCGGACGCCGACATGGAACTGATCCATTGCGCCTGATACAAGGCGGCATCGCGCCCGGCATTGGCCCGGACGGCGAGCGACGGCGTGCCCTCTTGCCACTGCAAGACCTTGCGCGCGCCTTCTTGCGCGGCAAGCGTCACGGATTGTTGTGCGGCGGCCACCAGCGAGTACGTCAGAATCGCGTAGAACACCAGGAAGAACACCACGAATACCAGGCCGAATTCAACGGCATACACGCCACGCTGAGCGCGGCGGCTCCCAGGTATGCGGCATAGGGAATTTGGCGAAGGCGATGGGCCACGGGCCAGTACCGCGACGCGATTACATAGAGCAAGCCATGCAGGCCAGCCAGCAGGCTCGCCAGTACCAGCACCAGGATCAGCGGCGCGATCCCCAGCAGCAGCCCGATGATGGCGATGGCCTTGACGTCGCCCGCGCCCATCAGGCGCCGGCTCCACAGGATCAAGAACGGAATCGCCGCCAGAAATCCGGCAAGCGTCATGAATCCACCGGCGAATCTGGGCGGGTAGACCCAGCCCGGGACGGCCCATGCGGCCGCCAGCCAAAGCAGCTGTGCCACGAACCCCGCGACGATCAACGCGTTGGGGACACGGCGGTAGCGCAGATCGTTGTAGATCAGCACCAGAGTCCAGCATGCGAATAGCAGCCACCACAACACTTCCCCTGGATACAAGGCGGGACCTTCCGATAATTCAAAAATCCAGACTTCAAGACCGCTTACAGAAGCCAGTGAACAGGTCAAGCAGCCCGCCTGTCGGGATGGCCCCAGGGGCCATCGCGACATGGACCGGCTTGCCGGGCGTTAGATTGCCCCGCCCTGGGAGGTAAGCTTGGCGCCCAAGTCTGTGAACAGAGTGGTCAGGCCTCCGGTAAAGAAGCCTATTGCAGCGATGATCGCCACCGCCATCAGCCCGGCGATCAGCCCATATTCCAGGGCAGTGATGCCTTCTTCGTCATTCCAGAACTGCGCAAGTTTCGCTTTCATGTCGAGCTCCTAACACTCGATTGATAATTGAGCGGCGCCGTGGTACGACACCAGCCCCCTATGCCCGGAACTGCTTGCTTTGCGAGAGCGTTCCTACCCGCGCACAATCCGGGGCCCTGCTAACCCGGCCCTAACGTGGACCCTGGCACCTTGCCAGGCTCCGACACCGGTGCCGATTCAATAATGGAGTCGATCCGTTGCGCCATCCGGGCGCGAAACCGGGTCGATGCCCGCTGCAACTGCCAACGCATGATCAACAGCGTGACGGCGGACAGCGCAAAAGCGATATACGGCAACATGAGCCCGCCGATTTGCAGGCTGGAATACTCACGAGGGGTTGTGCAGATAACCGTGCCGGCAGCCGCGCCGGTGTAATGCATGCCACACACGGCTATCGCCATCAAAATGGCGGCTCCGCCGCGCTGAAACTCATTCTGCGTATTGAAAGCCAACCACAGCGCGGCTGACGCCGCGATTACCGCGATAAGCACCGATAAAACAACCATCGGCAAATTCCAAAGCAATACGGCCGGCATGCGCATGGCGCCCATGCCCAGATAATGCATCGCGGCGACGCCCAGGCCGGCGGCAAGGCCACCCACCAGGCAGCGCCCGAAAGTGAAGCGGTCGCGGCCGACATACCAGAATGCCCACCCCGAAAAGCCGGCGGCGACGATGAAACTCAGTATGGTGAGGCCGAGCTGATAGCCCACGTCGAAAGGCAGGTTCTGCGCCTGCATGCCAATGAAATGCATGCTCCAGATACCTACCCCGCCCATGGCGACTGCGCCGATGAGGATGTAACCGATGCGTATTTCACCGTCCTGGGTTTCGGTGCGGATACCCACTGCGGCAAGCAACGCCACATACGAACCCAGCACCGCGGTCAGGAACGACAGCGCCACCAAACCGGCATGGAATGAAAGGGGAACAATGTCACCCGGGTTCATGAACGGCCCCAATCAAATATTCTGGAATCGTGGCGTTCCGCCGGCAGGCATTTCCGAGAAGTACTGCGGTCACACGCGCCCATCTTGTGGACTCCCGATAGCCTGAAAACCGATGTGTTTTGATACGTTTATATAGTCTTATCTATTAACATTTAATACACATCAGGGTTTATACCCATATTCACAATACTCAGGCAACAGACATGTAACGGATATCCCAAAATTCATATCAATCTTATTAAAAACCCCTAGTTAACCCTGACATTCCCTATGTGAAGTCATTCCAGGACAATTCGCAATGTTGTTATCTTGTCGTTTCCGACTGGTCACACTGAAATAAATTGTCATTATCATAGGTGGCTGGCACCATACCGCCTACGGCGCACGGAAGCACTTTTTACCAATGCTATGTCCCTCAATATGTTCAATATTTAATGAATATCGAATACGTGGCGGGACAGCGCCTGCAGAAATGAGAGACATAAAAGGCATGAGACGCACGTACCCGGCAAGTCCGCTTACCCTCGCCCTTATCTGCGCCCTTGCCTTCAGCGCGAATGCGCGCGCGGACGGGCCGCTGCGAGGAAACCCCGTTGACTCGCTTCCGCGGCTGGAAACGCCGCCCGGCGCCAAGCAGCCACCTCCCGTCGTGGAAACCGCCACGCCCGAACAATTGGCGTTGCAAGCCAGGTTGGCGCAGCGCATCGTGCCGCTCAATTTCGACGTGAGCGGCGTCCACGCCATTCCTTTCGACGAGGTCTCGGGCATTCTTGCGCCGTTGTCAGGCAAAGAAATCAGCCTGGGCGAACTGGTGCAGCAGGTCGACAAGATCACCCAGCTGTACCGCGACAAGGGATATCCGCTGTCGTTCGCGCTGGTGCAGAACCAGACGTTCGCCAACGGGCTGGTGGTCGTGACGGTGGTCGAAGGCTATATCGGAAACGTGCGGATCGAAGGCGATATCGGCAACGCGCTGGACCGCCTGGAAACGCTGGCAGGCCCCTTGAAAGAAGACCGCCCTTTGCAGCAGGCCACGCTGGAACGCCAGCTGAATCTGATGCGCACCGTGCCGGGCGTGAAATTCACGCCCAATCTGGACCTGCCGCGCCGCGCGGATGGTGCGACCGAACTGGTGCTGACGGCCACCCGCCAACCGGTGAGTGTGACCGGCGGCGTCGCCGATCTTGGCACCGGCATGCAGCCGCTGGTCAACGTGGGCACCAATAGCCTGACGCCGCTGGGCGAGCAGGTGAAACTGACCGCATCCATCCCATTCAACACCGACGACGTCAAATATGTCATGGGCGAGGTCCGCGTGCCGATCGGCCCTGACGGTTTGGCCATCAAAGTCGACGGTTATCACTATGACGCCAAACCCCAGGACGATGCCATCGAGTACCTGGGATTCGAGCGCCGGGTGAAAAACGACCGTATCGGCGTCGGCGTCAGTTATCCGTTCTTATTGAACAACACGCGTTCCTTGACGGGCACGCTGGGCGTCTACGCGGCCAACTCGAAGGACCGCTACGACTCGCGCACCTCGGATCTGTGGCTGCAGCAGGATGCGCGCGTACGCGCCGCCAATGCTGAACTCCGATATATCCAGGTTTCTGAAAGCAAAACGACAGACGTTACTGCTAGCGTGTCCAAGGGCTTTGATGCTGCAGGCGCGAAAAAGGACATTTCGACCAACTATGGGTATTCGGCCACGCCGGTCCTTGACCTGGATTTCACCCGCTACAACCTGAATGCAAAACAAACGTTTGCGTTGCCGGCGCAGTTTGGACTGACGTTTTCGGGCGCTGCCCAATACTCCAGCAATATCCTGCCTTCGTCAGAGCAAGTCTCTTTCGGCAGTTGGAGATATGCCATGGGCTACGCGCAAGGCGAGCAGAGCGGCGACAAGGGCGTCGGCGTATCGGCCGAGGTCAACCGCCGGTTCGGCACGGGTTGGGAATACCTGTCGAGCGTGCAGCCGTATGCCTTGGTGGACTATGCGCGCACCTGGTACAACAACAAGGGCTTGCAGGAGATTAACCAACGGCACTTGTCGTCGGTCGCCCTGGGCTTGCGGTTCACGGACGACAAATACTATCTGTTTGATTTCAACGTGGCCAAGCCGATCGGCTCGGCCTCGGTCAACAACGACCGCGACGTGCGCTTCAACGCCAACTATTCCCTGTTCTACGACGCTTTCTGAACCCGGGACCATTCCCTCTCGACTGACCGGCGCCTGTTTTCACAGGCGCTTTTTTTTGCGCATCCCACACACCGCGTTACGTAACGTCGCCCGTAACGTAACGGGAAATAACCTGCCATTCGTAACATTCGCAGGGTTTTTGCGGTCGCAAAAATGAGGGTTTCCCAAGATTGGGGCAAACCCTCGATCCCACCACCAAGCCATTGATTTATATGTATTTTATTTTTCCTTAAATACCAATCGAGGGCCGAAATTCGGGCGCGGGAAAAATGTTGGCACGGTTTATGCATGTAGAGACGTATCGGGCAGTTTCATCGCCTGACCTATCCAACCCGAGGAGCTCGCCATGTATACCCAAGTCGAAGCAAAGCGCTTTCAACGTATTTTGACCTCCACCGTCATGGCCGCTGCTCTGATGAGCGCGCTGGCTGCCTGCGGCGGCGGTGGAGGCGGCAGCAAGTCAGCCGGCCTGCCGGGCACCGATATCCCGACCAATCCGGGCGGAACCAATCCGGGTGGTACGAACCCCGGCGGCGGCACTCCCGGCGGCACCGATCCGAACAATCCGCCTGTCAATCCCGTGACGACCGGCCTGCTGCAGACCACGCTGGGCAACACCGGCAAAGCCGTCGACAACACCCTGCCCCTGAATCTGAGCACGACGCTGGGCGGCGTGGGCAAGGCGCTGGATCCCACCGTGGCGCCCATCGCCAATACCGTTGTCGGGCTGACGCAGCAAGTGGGCGCCACGACCGGTTTGGGCCAACCCGTGGACGGCGTCACCAAACAAGTGGGCGGCCTGGTCAGCGACCTGGGCACCACCGTCAAGGGCACCGGCCTGCCGGGCGGACTGAGCTCCGGCCTGGGCGGCCTGGTCGATGGCTTGGGCAAGACGGTCGCCAGCACCGGCGGCCTGCTGAACGCCGACCCCGCCAATCCGCAACCGCTGACGACCATCCTCGGCAACGCCACGAACGCCGTGGGCGCATTGACCACGGGCCTGTCCGGCCAAGGCGGCCTGTTGAACCCGGTGACCCAAGCCGTCGGCGGCGTTACCGGCGGCGTGCTTGGCGGCCCGTCCAAGCCGATCCTGGAACCGGCGCTGGGCAATGTCGGCAAGACCGTGGACAACGTGCTGCCGCTGGGCCTGCAGCCCACGCTGGCCGGCATTGGCGCCGCGCTGGATCCCACCGCCAGCCCGCTGGCCGGCACGGTCACCGGCCTGACGCAGCAACTGGGCGCAACCACCAAGCTGGGCGCGCCGGTCGCCGGGCTGCTGTCGAACCTGGGCGGCACGCTGGCTTCGGCCGGTAGCTCGTTGCCGGGCAATACGGCGGGCCTGAACGGCGTGCTGCAAGGTCTGGGCGGCGCTGTCACCAGCGCGGGCGGCTTGCTGAATGCCTCCGCCGCCAATCCGAACCCGCTGGGCGCGACGTTGGCCAACGCCACCGGCGCGGTCGCTTCGTTGACCGGTGGACTGGGCCTGGGCGGCGTGACGGGTGGCCTGACGGGCGGCGCTGGCGGCACCGGCGGTTTGTTGAGCCCGATCACCGGCATCCTCGGTGGCGTGGGCGGCGTGGGCGGCACTCCGGCTGCGGGCGGCGTAGGCGGGCTGCTGGCGCCCGTGACCGGCTTGCTGGGCGGCGTGACCGGCGCAGTCGGCGGCACAACGGGGGGCACGGCCAACGGCGGCCTGCTCGGTGGTCTGCTGGCTGGCGTGACCGGCGGCGCTACCGGCGGCACTACCGGTGGCGCGAATAATGGCGGCCTGTTGGGCGGCTTGCTGGGCGGCGTGGTCGGCGGTGTCTCGGTCGGCGCGACGACGGGCACGGGCGCCAGTGCAGGCGCCAGCGCCGGCGGCGCAGCTGGAGCGGGCACCCCCAACGGCGGCTTGCTGGGCGGGTTGCTGGGCGGCGTGACGAGTGGCGTGACCGGGTCGTCGACGACCGGCGGCGCGACGAATGGCGGCCTCCTGGGTGGCCTGCTGGGCGGCCTGTCGGCCAAGAAGTAATCCCCTCATCCGCAACGGAGCGACACCATGCTGCAACAAGAATCCATCGTTCACCATGAGCATGTGACCGTGATGCCTGAATCTCGCACGAGTGACCTGCGCCCGGGAATGCTTGACGATATCGCCCTGATGCTGGGTCGGCAGTTTTCGGTGTACAACGCCGCATGCCAGTCGGCCCTGGCGGAAAAGCTGAGTATCCCCCTGGCGGATCTGAAGGCGCTGGAACTGGTGATGGAGTTCGATGCCTTGCCTACCGGGCAACTCGCCCAGCTGATGGGAATCAGCTCCGGCGGCGCGACCGCCTTGATCAACCGGCTGGAGGCGGCAGGCTATGTGCAGCGCGGCCGCCACCCGCTGGATCGCCGGATGATCGTGATCCGGCCGGTCGAGGAGCAATGCCAGCACCTGTCCCAGGAGCGGCAGTGGATCACCGAAGCGGTGATGCTGATGGCGCGCCGCTACGACACAACCGAGCTGGAGACCGTGCACGCCTTCCTGGCGCAATGCGTCCGCACCTTGAGGCACGACACGCTGGTTTGGCTGGAGACGCGCAGCGCGCATCTCGACGATCACTGACCCCGATCTTCGCGCGGTACGCCGACCGCCCCGCACGCCCTGATCCGAAAGGTTCAGGGCGTGTTTTTCATGGGAATCAAGCGGGCGGCGCGCCGAACTGCAATCGCGGAACCGCCGCCAGCAGCCGGCGCGTCAGATCCTGGCGCGGCGCATGCAGCACAGCGTCGGCCTGGCCCAGTTCGATGATGCGTCCGCCGTCCATGACGGCGATCCGATCCGCCAGATATTCGACCACGCCGAAATTGTGCGTGATGAACAGATAGGCGATGCCCAGTTCGTCCTGAAGCTCGCGCAGCAGGTCCAGGATCTGCGCCTGGACGGAGACGTCGAGCGCGGAGGTGGGTTCGTCGCAGATCAGCACTTTGGGCTCAACCGCCAGCGCCCGCGCGATCGCGATGCGTTGGCGCTGGCCGCCCGAGAATTCGTGCGGATAACGCGTCAGCGTGTCGACCGGCAGGCCCACCCGCTCGATCAATTGCGCTGCGTGCGCGGCGCGCGCCTCCTTGCCCATGCCGCGGCGCAGGGAGGCCAGGCCTTCGTCCAGGATGTCGCCCACCCGCATGCGCGGGTCCAGCGAGGCGTAGGGATCCTGGAACACGATCTGGATGTCCTGGCGCAAATCGCGTAGCGTGCGGCGGTCGGCCGACAGGGCGTCCTTGCCCTGAAGCATCGCCCGGCCGGATATCCGGGCGCCTTCGATCAGGCGCAGTAGCGCCTTGCCGGTCGTCGTCTTGCCGCAACCGGATTCGCCCAGCAGCGCCAGCGTTTCGCCCGCCCGCAGCGAGAAGGTCACGCCGTCGACCGCCTTGACCCACGACACGATCCGGCGCAACGGGCCTTTTCGCACGGGGTAGTGCACCTTGAGGTCTTGCACGTCCAGCACCACCTCGCCGGCTTGGCGCGCGGCGCGCTTGCCCGCCAGAATGACGTCTTCACGCGCAATGGCTTCGCGGCGCTGCGCCGTTAGCGGAACGCCCCGTTTTTCAAAGGTCGGGATGGCCTCGAACAATTGCCGCGCGTAGGGGTGCTTGGGGGCACGGAAGAATTCCTCGGCGCTGGCGCTTTCGACGATTTCCCCGCCGCGCATAAGCGCCACGTGATGCGCCACATTCTTCACCACCGCCAGATCGTGCGTGATGAGCAGCACGGCCATGCCCATTTCCCGCTGAATGTCCGCCAACAGGTCCAGGACTTGCGCCTGCACCGTGACGTCCAGCGCGGTCGTCGGTTCGTCCGCGATCAGCAACAGGGGCTCGGCCGCCAGCGCGATGGCGATCATGACGCGCTGCTTCTGCCCGCCCGAGAATTGGAACGGATAGTCGTCCACCCGGCGCTCGGGTTCGGGAATGCCCACCCGCCGCAACCAGTCCACCGCGCGGGCGCGCGCCGCGGCGCCGCGCAGGGGCGTGTGCGCCGTCAACGTTTCGATGATCTGGTCGCCGACCCGCATCACCGGGTTCAGGCTCGTGGACGGCTCTTGAAAGATGATGCCGATCCGGCCACCGCGCACGCCGCGCATGGCGCTTTCGGGCAGGCGATTCAGGTCTTGGCCGTCCAGTTCGATCTGCCCGCCGACGATGCGGCCGGCGTCGGGCAGCAGCCGCAGCAACGCCAGCGCCGTCATGCTCTTGCCGCACCCGGATTCGCCGACCAGCGCAAAGGTCTGCCGCTGGGAGATGGCCAGCTGCAGCCGCTTGACCGCGTGCGTCATGCCGCTTTCGCCGGCGATATCGACATCGAGCCCTTGCACCTCGAGCAACAGCGCATCGCGGCTCATGGCGCTTCTCCCGATTTGGACGCGCGCGGTTCGGCCGCCAGCGCCGGCGCCGGACGGCGGCCCAGCAGACCGCCCAGGCGCGCCATGCGGCTGGGCTTGTAGCGGCGCGTGCGCGGATCGAAGGCGTCGCGCACGGCATCGGCGAACAGGTTGGCCGCCAGCACCAGCGCCAGCATGAAAATGAAAGCGGTCATCAGGCTCCACCAGATCATGGGATCACGCGACATTTCCAACCGGGCGCCATTGATCATGGAGCCAAAGGAATTCATGCTGGGATCCACGCCGATGCCCAGGTACGACAACACGGCCTCGTAGAGCACCAGGCCCGAGAACTCCAGCACCACGGTGATCAGCACCAGGTGCGCGACGTTGGGCAGCAGGTGGCGCGTCATGATGCGCCAGTGCGACACGCCGAACGCGCGGGCCGCCTGCACGTATTCCAGTTCGCGCAGCTTAAGCGTTTCCGCGCGCAGCAGGCGGCACAATCCGGCCCAGCCCGTCAGGCCGAGGATCATGCAAAGCAGGAACAGCCGCAGGTCCGCGCGGGCGACGGAGGTATCGAACAGGTCGGAATTGTTGTCGATGTAGACCTGCATCATCAGCGCGCAAGCCGCCACCAGCAACACCCCGGGAATGGACGTGATGGTGGTGTACAGGTATTGGATCGCGTCGTCGACCTTGCCCTTGAAGTACCCCGCCGCGATGCCGAAGACGATGGCGGGCGGCAGCATGGCGATGGTGGTCAGGCTGCCGATGACCAGCGCGGTGCGGATGCTCTTGAGCGCCTGCCACAGCACGTCGTTGCCGATGCGGTCGGTGCCCAGCGCGTGATAGCCGCTGGACAGGCCCGCCAGCGCGCCGGCCGTCAGGCACAGCAAGGTGAACGTGACCGCCATCGCGCGCCAGGGAATATCCGACTGACCGCCAAGCAGTTGGCCCGCAGCCTCGGATGCCGAACCCGCCCGCCGCGTGAGGCAGGCGTACAGGATCGCCGCCGCCAGCAACGCCACGCCAAGTCCGGCGGCCAGGCCCATCCCCAGGCGCTTGAGGACATCGCCCGCGTACTCTTGTTCGACGTCGGACAAATGAGTGGCCGCGCCGCGCAAACGGGGATAGTCGCGCACCGGCTTGCCGTCGACCACCATGCTTTCCTTCAGGAACAGGTTGGCTGCAAGCGGCTGCGAATAGTTCTTTTCGGGGCGGGTCAGGACGGTGCCCGACAAGAGGCCGTCCAGCGCCGATTTGACGACCGGCGCATAGACCGGCGGCGCGCCGGCGGCGGCGCCTGGCACCGGCGGAAGCAGCGGACGGTAATGCACGGAGTCCAGCAGGCCCACCAGGCCGAACGCGACCAGGACCACAGCCGAGCACATGGCAGGCGTGTCGCGCGCCACGCGCGCCCACGTCGCACGCAGGTTCGGACTGCGGCGCACGTGCCAGACGTAGGCCAATGCGCTGAGCGCCATCAGCCACAGCGCGACATCGGTCCACAAGAAAACGATCTTTGGCATGGCGGCTACTCGAAACGGACGCGGGGATCAGCCAGCGTGTAGGAAATATCAGCCAGGATCAGCCCCACGATATAGAGCGCCGCGCCCAGGAACACCATGGCCCGCACGACGGAGAAGTCCTGCGCGTTGATGGCGTCGATGGTGTAGCTGCCCAGGCCCGGGATGCCGAAGAACGATTCCGCGATCAGGCTGCCCATGAACAGCAGCGGCAAGGCGGCGACCGTGCTGGTCAGGATGGGCAGCATGGCGTTGCGCAGCACGTGTCGGAACAACACCACGCGTTCGGCCAGCCCCTTGGCGCGCGCGGTGCGCACGTAGTCCTTGCCGATTTCTTCCAGGAACAACGTGCGGTAGAAGCGCGCCTCAGGGCCCAGCCGGGAGACGATCGCGACCAGCACCGGCAGCGCCAGGAACTTGACGACGTCGAGCCCGCCCGCGAAGCCCGAGAACGGCACCAGGCGCATGAGCTTGGCGAAGACCCACTGGCCCGCGATGATGTAGAACAGGCTGGATATCGACAGCAGCAGCACGCACACCACCACGCCCCAGAAATCCAGCCGCGTCGCCCGGAAATACACCAGCGTCAACGAGAAGACGATGCTGACGAAAAGCCCCAGGATGAAGGTGGGCACCGCCAGCGCCAGGCTGGGGCCCATCCGGGTTTTGATTTCGCGGCCGATATCGCGGCCGCTGTCGGACGCACCGAACTCCATCACGAGCAAAGGCACCGAGCGCTGGTAGAAGACGGTATCGGTCAGCTGGGCCGCCCCTTCCGCCCGGGCGTTGAAGAACAGCGGCTTGTCGTAGCCGCGTTCGACCTTCCATTTTTCCACCGCGTCCTGGCTGGCGCGCTGCCCGCCGATGGCCAGGCGCGCCATGTCGTCAGGCGTGTTGACCGCGAAGAACAGAATGAAGGTGAAGAGGTTCACGCCGATCAGAATCAGCACGCCATACAGCAGCCGGCGGATCACGTAGCCGATCATGATTGATGCTCCTTACGGACGCCCGGACCAAAGGCCGTCTGGCGTTCGCGGCGCTTGAGCGCGACGTAGGACGGCCAGATCGCCAAGGCCAGCAACAGCACGAACAAGCCGATCGGCCACCACCTGGGGAAATTCCATTCGTCGATCTTCTGCTGCCGCAGCGCGGGGTCGAGCTTCAGGTATTGAAGCGTGTTGCGAACCATCTGCGTGGGCTTGGCGTTGCCAACCCACTGCTGGTAGGCGCCCCCCGACATCGGAAAGTACCCGAACATCCAGGGCGCGTCGCGCTGCACGATGTCCACCATCCGGGCGATCAGCTTTTCCTTTTCAGGACCGTCATCCAGGAATTTCATCTGCTCGAACAGCTTGTTGAACTCGGGGCTGTCGTAGTTGGCCGCGTTTTCACCGCCGCCCTTGGCCTTGGCGTTCGGGCCGTACAGCAAGAACAGGAAATTTTCGGCGTCGGGATAATCGGCGTTCCAGCCCCACAGGAAGATCTGCGCCGCGCCGCGCGTCATCTTGTCCTGGAAGCGGTTGTAGTCGGTGGAGCGCAGATCCAGCTGCACGCCGATCTTGTTCATCTGGCGGCGCATCCAGTCGAACTGCGGATTCGATCCGCCGCCCTGCATGGCGTCGTAGTACAGCACCAGCGGCGCGCCCGTCTTGGCGCTGCGGCCATCGGGATAGCCCGCTTCGGCCAGCAGACGGCGGGCGACATCGACGGACTTGCGCACGGGCTTGCCATCGACCAGGTCGTACACGACGGGGTTCACGCCTTCGGGAGGCTCGCGGTAACCCAGCACGCCCGGCGGCACCGGCCCTTGCGCCACCGACGCCTGGCTGTTCTCGAACACCGCCACGTATTCTTCCCAGTCGAACACGATGCTGATGGCCTGGCGCAGCTTGCGGTTCTTTTCCGCCTGCTCGGGCGTATCGCCCTTGCCCACCACCGGGTCCATCCAGTTGAAACCCATGTACCAGTTGGCCGTTTCGACGGTCGTGGGCAGCCGGATGCCGCGTTCGCGGTACTGCCTGGCCTTGTCCTGGCTGTCTCCGGCGGCGACCAGCATCGCGACGCCATACTCGCCGCGCTCGATCTGCGGTGCGTCGTAATAGCCCTGCATGAACTTGCCGATCAGCGGGATGGCTTCCTTTTCCAGGCTGAAGACGGCGCGGTCGATGAAGGGGGTGGGCTTGCCGCAATCGGCCAGCAGGCCGGCGGCCTTGTCCCCCGCTTGGCCGTCGCAAGGATAAGGTTCGCCATGGAAATTGGGGTTGCGCACCAGCACGTGGCGGCGGTTCGGCAACGATTCGGCCAGCATGTAGGGGCCGGTCCCCACGGGCCACGTATTCAGCGACAAGTCGTGCGAGGCCATGCCCGGCTGATTGTAGAAACGGTCGGCCTCCCAGGGGATCGGCGCCGTGAATGTCATGGCCAGCCAATATTTGAACTGGGGATACTTGCCGTTGACGCGGATGCGCAGCGTATGGGGATCCAGCGCCTGGACGCCGGTGAAGCCGTCGGCTTCGCGCAGGTCCAGCCAGGGCGGCGTGCTGCCCCCGGGCAGGTCGCGCCGCATGTCGCGGTCGCGCTGCCGCAGGCGGTCGCCGTAGTCCTTCATGCCCTGGACGTGGTCGGCCATCACCGAATAGATCGGCGACACCACGCGCGGGCTGGCCAGGCGGCGGAACGCATAGACGTAATCGGCGGCCGTGAGCTCGCGCGTGCCGGTGCGCGGAAAATCGGGAATGTAGAACTTGTCGTCGAGCTCGCCTGCAGCCATTGGGAAATAGTCGTAGCTGCCGTCGGTCTTGCGGGCGAATGCCGGGTGCGGCTGAAAGCGCACGCCGGGGCGGATCTTGATGTCGTAGACGCTTTCGGCGATCTGTTCGCCCGGCGCGTCGGCGGGCAGCGTGTTGCCCTGGGCATCCAGGTAGACCGGCGGGGTGATGGATTCGGCCGAGCGCGGCACCAGTTCGTAGGGCCGTTTCAGGTAGTGATAGCCATACAACGTCTCATAGATGTTGTATGTATATGGCGTTTCGTCGACGGAATAAGAGCTGGCCGGGTCCAGATACTTCGGCGAACGCTGCGTGAACGCGGAGTAGAACGTGTTCTGGCCTTCCGCGCCGGACGGATAGGGGCTGTTGATGGGGCTTTCTTGCGAGCAGCCCGCCACTGCCAGCAACAGCAGCGTGGCCGTCGCCCAGAGCCGCTTCAATGCACGCATGGAAACCTTCCCTTCAAATCGTTGCGACAGAGGATAGCAAACGCGGGACGGAGCCAGTACCCAGGCATCCCCCTAGCGGACGCGCCAGCGCCTGGCGCGCCCGGCTCAACCGCACTGGCGCTGGCGCCAGCAGTCGTAGCGCCATTTCCAGGGTTGCATGGCGCCCTGCTGCACCCACAGGCCGCGGCCGGCGTCCTTGGCCTGGCGTTGCAGGTCGGGCATGGCCTTGTCGCGCAGGTAGTCGCCCTTTCTGGCCGTATAGGCCCAGGCATAGCCGGCTTCCACTTGCAGGCGGTTGGCCGAACGGCCGTCTTCCAGGATCAGCGCGCACACGTCGCGGCCGTACTGGTCTTTTTCGTAGCATTGGGCGGTGACCGTCTTGCCCGCCACCAGGCTGGCCAGGTTCTTGCGCGACGCCTCGGCATAGGGCTGCCCGGGCTGGTCGGCGCCATGGCCCTCTTCCGGCGCGTCGATGCTGTCCATGCGGATGCGCCGCTGGCCGTCCGGAGCGCGCAGCGTGACGGTATCGCCGTCCGCCACGTTGACGACAGTGCCGGTCAGCGTGTAGCTGCCTTGGGGCACCCCGCCCGCCAATGCCGGCCCCGGGCGGGACGGCGTTTGGTTCCGGGATTGGGATTGCCCCGCTGACGGGGACGCGGACGGACGGGATTCGTCGCGCCCGGAAGGTTGCAGCCAGTTGACGATGGCGCCTGCCGCCGCGAGGATCAGGGCGACGATCAGGGCGGTCAGCTTGTTGCCGCCGCGAAAGGAAGGTTTGCCACGCACCGGCCGGGCTCCAGGTTAGAAACGCAGGAAGTGTGCCATACCCCGAACCGCTCTGGCCGCCTGGCGTGCGGAAAACGACCGCCCGGCCCTACAGCCAGCCCGATTTGCGGAAACGCCAATACAAGATGGAACAGACCGACACGATGACGCCCAGCGTGATGGGATAGCCCCACGGCGACTTCAGCTCGGGCATGAACTCGAAGTTCATGCCATAGATGCCCGCGATCGCCGTCGGCACGGCCAGGATGGCGGCCCAGGACGCCAGCTTGCGGGTAGTGTCGTTCTGCGCGGCCTGGCCGATCATCAGGCTGGCTTCAAACGCGAAGGCCAGCGACTCGCGCAAGGCGTTGAACAGCTCGTCCACGCGCAGCACGCGGTCCGCGACTTCGCCGAAATAAGGCCGCGCGTGTTCGTCCACGGCGGACATCTCGACCCGCGCCAGGCGACGGCAGATCTCGGTCATCGGCGACACCACGGTGTGGATCCGCAGCAGGTCCCGGCGCTGGCGGTAGAGCCTGCGGATGTCGGAATCCTTCGCGCCCCGGATCAGCAGCTTCTGCTCGGCCCCTTCGACCACGCTTTCGATTTTTCCGGCCGCGGCCACATAGCGGTCGACCAGCCAGTCCAGCACTTCGGACGCCACGTAGTCGCTGCCGCGCTTGAGCAGATCGGGCGAGGCCTCCAACCGTTCCCGCAAGGGGCTATGGGCGGCCGTCGCGCCGCGGCGCACCGTGACCAGGAAGCCGTCGCCGATCAACAGCTGGGTTTCGCCGAAGATCGGGCGTTCGGCCTCGACCTCGACCGTGATAGTCACGATCAGGACCATGTTGCCGTAGTCGATGATCTTCGGCCGACGGTGCGGCTCCAGCATCTCTTCCTGGTTCTTGCCGCAGGCGCCGAGTTCCCCGGTGACCCGGGCCAGCAATTCGGGCGTGGGGTTGCGCAAGCCGATCCACAGCATGCCGGGCGGCTGGCCCTGGGGTTGGCCGTTGTACCGGCTGATGTGCTGCCCGACTTCGTCGATGGGCACTTCACGGTCGCGTCGCCCGTTCACATAGGCGATCGACGCGACGACCTCACCCTTGTGGGCGTCGGCGAAACTGGCTTCATCGGACATGGACTACCTCTGGCAATGCGATCCCTACCGGACAGCTTATGGGCATCGGCCGATGATAGCCCAGCCTAGGAGAACAGGCTGCGCACCCGCTTGGTCACGTCGATGCTGGGCGCCTGCGGTTCCTTGGGCTGGCCGCCCGGCAGGTCGGGCAGCGCGGGCGGCTTGGGCAGGTGGTCGAACAGCGGCAGCATCGCATTCGTGATGTAGCGCGTGCGCGATCCGTAGACGTGGCGGTCGCCCATGCCCGTCTGCTGGTGCACGTAGAAGCGTTGCGGCACGATCAGCTGCAAGCGCTCTTTGGCGCGGGTCATGGCCACATACAGCAGGCGGCGCTCTTCTTCGATTTCTTCGGCGGTGCCCGTGCTCATGTCGGACGGGATGCAGCCGTCGACGACGTTCAGCACATAGACGGCCTTCCACTCCTGGCCCTTGGCGGAGTGAATGGTGGACAGGATCATGTAGTCCTCGTCGCGCGACGGCGCACCGGATTCGTCGCTGGTGGCGTCCGGCGGGTCCAGCGTCAGCTCGGTCAGGAATCGCTCGCGCGAGGGGTAGCCCGCCGACAGCCGCACCAATTGGTCCAGATCGGTCTTGCGCACCCGCGCGTCGTCGTACAGGCGCTCCAGTTGCCCGGCGTACCAGCGCAGGGCCAGGTCGACGTCGGCCGGCCAGCGCAGGCCGGGATCGCACAGCGCCGCATAGGTATCGGCGAACGCGCCCCACTCTTCCTGCGCCGCCGCCCCCGGCTTGAATTCACGCAGCGCGCGCAGGGGCTCGGCGGATGCGGACATGGCGTCCATCAGCTTGCCCGCCGTGGCCGGGCCGATGCCGGGCATCAGTTGCGCCACGCGGAACCCCGCCATGCGGCCGCGCGGGTTTTCCGCCCAGCGCAACAGCGATAGCAAGTCCTTCACGTGCGCGGCCTCCAGGAAGCGCAGGCCGCCGAACTTCACGAAGGGGATATTGCGGCGGGTCAGTTCCAGTTCCAGCGCGGCGCTGTGGCTGGCCGTGCGGAACAGCGCCGCCTGCGATTTCAGCGTGGCGCCGCCTTCGCGCTGGGCCAGCACCTGATCGGCCACCCAGCGCGCCTGCCCGGCTTCGTCGCTGACCGACACCAGTTCGGGCAACTGCGACGAGGCGCGATCGGTCCAGAGGTCTTTGGCGAAACGTTCCGTCGCCAGCCCGATCACCGCGTTGGACGCGTTCAGGATGGGCTGCGTGGACCGGTAGTTGCGGTCCAGCGTGATGACGCGCGCGGGCTGGGGAAACTGGCCCGGGAAGTCCAGGATGTTGCGTACCGTCGCGGCGCGGAAAGAATAGATGGACTGGGCGTCGTCGCCCACCACCGTCAGCCCGCGGCCGTCCGGCTTCATAGCCAGCAGAATGGCCGATTGCAGCCGGTTGGTGTCCTGGTATTCGTCGACCAGCACATGGTCGAAGCGCGCGCCCACGTCCGCGGCGATGCCGGGGTCGGACATCATCTCGGCCCAATACAGCAGCAGATCGTCGTAATCCAGCACCTGCTGGTCCTGTTTGGCGGCGACATAGCCCCGGAACAGGTTCTTCAATTCGTCTTCCCATTGTGCGCACCAGGGGAACGACGTCTTCAGCACGTCGGCCACCGGCGTCTGGCTGTTGACCACGCGCGAGTAGATGGCCAGGCAGGTGCCTTTCAGCGGAAAGCGCGACTTGGTGGACGACAGGCCCTGTTCGTGGCGCACCATGCCCATCAGGTCTTCGGCGTCGCCACGGTCATGGATGGTGAAGGCTTCGGACAGGCCGATGCGCAGCGCGCAGTCGCGCAGCAACCGCGCGCCGATGGCATGGAAGGTGCCCGCCCAAGGCAGGGACGGCGCTTGCTGCGACCCGCGCAGGTTCATGACCCGTTGCAGCACCGACCCCACGCGGCGGTCCATTTCCTGGGCCGCGCGCCGCGAAAAGGTCAGCAGCAGCATGCGCTGCGGGTCGGCGCCGTTCAGGATCAGGTGCGCCACGCGGTGGGCCAGCGTGTTGGTCTTGCCCGCCCCGGCCCCCGCGATGACCAGCAGCGGGCCGCCGTCGCCCGGCGCGCCGCCAACGCCGAATTCGGCGGCTTCGCGCTGGGCGGGATTCAGGTCGGCCAGGGGGTCGGGACGGCTATTCGAAGAGGCGGGGCTGTGATCGGGCATGACGCTTTAAGGGGCCCGCCTGGCATGTCGAGGGAACAGGACGGCAGGCCAAATGACTGGCTATATATCCAGCTATCATAGCAGCGTGGCCGGCCGCGGCCACGCCCCCGGAACCCCTGATCCTTCCCCCATGCGCATCCTGACCGGCACCGCCTCCTGGACCGATCCCACGCTGCTGGCCTGCCGGCGCTTCTACCCGCCCGAGGCGCATAGCGCCGAAGCCCGGCTGCGGTTCTATGCGTCGCGGTTTTCCATGGCCGAAGTGGATTCCAGCTACTACGCCCTGCCCTCGGCGGAAAACGCCTACCTGTGGGCGCAGCGCACGCCGGATGATTTCGTCTTCAACATCAAGGCCTTCCGGCTGTTCACCGGCCACCAGACGCCGCTTGCCGCGTTGCCCGCCGACATCGGCCGCGAGCTGGCCGACTGGCCGGACCCGGTCATCTATCACGACCAGATGCCCGCCGACCTCTGCGACGAACTCTGGCGCCGCTATCAATTGGCGCTGGAACCGTTGCGGATGCCGGGCAAGCTGGGCGCGGCGCACTTCCAGTTCCCGCCGTGGATCCGGCGCGATGCGCGCGGCCGGGCGCGCGTGGCCGATTGCGCGCGGCGCATGCAAGAGCACCTGATCTCGGTGGAATTCCGGCACCCCAGCTGGTTCGAGACCCCTGCCGCCACCGCCGACACGCTGGCGTTCGAACGCGATCTGGGCGTGGTGCACACGGTCGTGGACGCGCCGCAGGGCGTTGACAACACGGTGCCCGCCGTTTGGGAAAGCACCCATCCCGATCTGGCGCTGCTGCGCCTGCATGGACGCAACGCGGCCGCCTGGAACGTGTCCGGCGCGGCTTCGTCGGGGCGTTTCCAATATGAATACACGGAACAGGAACTGGCCGAACTGGCCGAACGCTTCTCGCGCCTGGCGACGCAAAGCGCGCAGGCCCATGCCGTGTTCAACACCAATTTCGAAGACCAGGGCATGCGCAACGCCGCCGCGTTCGCGTCCGCGTTGTTGCCGTTTTGAAGCAGCGGCGCCAGCGCGGACCGCTCAGGCCGCTGCCGGCTTGCGGGCGACTTCCGCCAGGCTTTCCAAGAGCACTTCGAACTTGCGCGCGATGTCGTGCTCGGGCACACAGGCGTAGCCCAGCAGCAGGCCGGGCCGCCGCCCTTGCGCGTTGACGTAATACCGTGACAACGCGCGCGTCAGCACGCCTTTGCTGCGCGCCACATCCACCACGCGCAGGTCGTCCATGTCCTGCGGCAGCGTCAACACCAGATGCAAGCCGGCCATGCTGGCGTCGCGGTGCAGCCAATCCGGCCCCAGCCGCCGTTCGATCAGGTTGACGAGCATCGCGCGGCGCCGGCCGTACAGCATGCGCATCCGGCGGATATGCGCCGCGTAATGACCTTCGGAGATGAACGTCGCCAACGCCGCATGGGTCATCAGGTGGCCCTCGCGGTAGAGCTCCGCATGCGCCGCCTGGAAGGCCGCGGTCAGCGGCTTGGGCAAGACCAGATAGCCCACGCGCAGACCCGGATACAAGGTCTTGCTGAAGGTGCCCATGTAGATGACGGGCGCGTCAGGCTCCAGGCCCAGCAGCGACGCGATGGGTCGGCCTGAAAAGCGGAACTCGCTGTCGTAGTCGTCTTCGATGATCCAGCTGCCGCATTGCCTCGCCACGGCCAACAGCTGCCGGCGGCGCGTCAGCGACATCACCGGGCCCAGCGGATACTGGTGCGAGGGCGTGACGAAGATGAAACGCGGCGGCGTGCCCACGGCATCCGGCAGGCGCATGCCCTCTTCGTCCACCGGAAGGTGCACGGTGCGCAGGCCGTTGGCTTGCAGGATGGTGCGGGCGCCCCAATAGCCCGGATCCTCGACCCAGGCGGTTTCACCGGCTTCGCCCAGGATGCGGGTCGTGAGGTCGATGGCCTGATGGGACCCTTCGGTGATGATGATCTGATCGGGATCGCAATCGATGGAGCGCGTCAGCGCCAGATGCTGGGCCAGTGCCTCGCGCAGCGCCGGCAGGCCGCCGCCGTAGGCGTAGGTCAGCAGGTCGGGCGACGGGTTGCGCCACAGGTTGCTGACGATGCGGCCGAATTTCTTGTGCGGGAACTCGGTCAGGTCGGGCACGCCGGGCATGAAGGCGCCCCATTGGTAAGGCGAGGCCGACACGCCGTCCACGATGGCCGCGCCGCGCGCCGACAGCGCAGGCCCGGGCTGCTGGGGCGGCGGCTGGCGCAGGCGGCGGCCGCTGGCCAGGTAGGAATCCGGCACCGACGCGTTGACGAAGGTACCGTTGCCCTGGCGGCTGCGCGTATAGCCTTCGGCCAGCAATTGGCTATAGACGTGGACGACGGTATTGCGGGCGATGCCAAGCTCGGCCGCCAGGTCGCGCGAGGCCGGCAGGCGGGAGTCCGCCGCGATGGCGCCATCCAGGATCGCTTCACGGATGCCGCGATACAGCCGCTTGTTCATGGGCTCGCTGGATCCGTCGGCCAAGCGCAGCAACAGCAAGTCACCTACAATGGACCGCAATTGGTTCTACCTGTTTTATCAAAGTGGTTCCCACAAATGGGGCCATCGTAGCATTAAATAAGGTTTTTCCCGCCCACCACGTTCCCCGAGGCAGAGATGAAGAATCAGGACTTGAATACCCGCCGTTCCCTGGCCACGCCGCGCGGCGTCGGCGTCATGTGCGACTTCTACGCGGTGCGCGCCGAAAACGCCACGCTGTGGGACGCCAACGGCAAGGAATACATCGATTTCGCAGGCGGCATCGCCGTCCTGAACACCGGCCATCTGCACCCCAAGGTCAAGGCCGCCGTGTCCGCCCAGCTGGACAACTTCACGCACACGGCCTACCAGATCGTGCCGTATGAAGGCTATATCTCGCTGGCCGAACGCATCAACCGCCTGGCCCCCATCGACGGCCTGAAGAAGACCGCCTTCTTCACCACCGGCGTCGAAGCCGTTGAAAACGCCGTCAAGATCGCACGCTCGGCCACCGGCCGGTCGGGCGTCATCGCCTTCTCGGGTTCGTTCCACGGCCGCACGATGCTGGGCATGGCGCTGACCGGCAAGGTCGCCCCCTACAAGCTGTCGTTCGGCCCCATGCCGGGCGACATCTATCACGTGCCGTTCCCCAACGGCACCCAGTCCATCACCGTCGCCGATTCGCTCAAGGCGCTGGACCTGCTGTTCAAGTGCGACATCGACCCGAAGCGCGTCGCGGCCATCATCATCGAACCGGTGCAAGGCGAAGGCGGCTTCAACATCACCCCGCCTGAACTGATGACCGCGCTGCGCAAGCTCTGCGACGAGCACGGCATCCTGCTGATCGCCGACGAAGTGCAGACGGGCTTCGGCCGCACCGGCAAGCTGTTCGCGATGGAACACCACGCGGTGCAGGCGGACCTCATCACGATGGCCAAGAGCCTGGGCGGCGGCTTCCCGATCTCGGGTGTGGTCGGCCGCGCCGACGTCATGGACGGACCGGCCGCGGGCGGCCTGGGCGGCACCTATGCCGGCAACCCGCTGGCGGTCGCCGCCGCGCACGCCGTGCTGGACGTGATCGCCGAAGAAAAGCTGTGCGAACGCGCAACCGTGCTGGGCGACAAGCTGCGCGCCCACCTGGAAGGCCTGCGCGCCAAGGTGCCCGGCATTGCCGACGTGCGCGGCCTGGGTTCGATGGTGGCCGCGGAACTGAACGACGCCGCCGGCAAGCCGGACGCCGAAGCCGTCAAGCGCGTGCAAGCCCGCGCGCTGGAACAGGGCCTGATCCTGCTGAGCTGCGGCGTCTACGGCAACGTGCTGCGCTTCCTGTACCCGCTGACCATCCCCGACGCGCAATTCGACCGCGCGCTGGCCATCCTGTCCGAGGCCCTGGCCGCGTGATGTTCCGGGCCTGAACACCCGATCTTCGGTTGGGCAGGCATGGCAATTGCGGGCGTGTTGCGGTTTACCGCCACGCCCGCAGCCGTTTCCTGGCCCGCTCGCATTTCATTCAAGGAGACTCCGATAATGACCGCATTGACTCACCCCCTGTCGCGCCCTGAACTGCTGCGCGACGCCTGCTATATCGACGGCAAATGGGTAGGCGCCGGCAGCGGCGCGTCGATCCCGGTGGACAACCCCTCCACCGGCAAGACCATCGTGTCCGTGCCCAAGCTGGGCCGCAAGGAAACGGAACAGGCCATCGCCAGCGCGCAGGCCGCGCTGCCGGCCTGGAGCGCCAAGACCGGCAAGGAACGCGCCGCGATCCTGCTGAAGTGGGCGCAGTTGATGATGCAGAACCAGCAAGACCTGGCCGCCATCATGACGTCCGAACAGGGCAAGCCCGTGACCGAAGCCGCCGGCGAAATCGCCTATGCCGCCTCGTTCCTGGAGTGGTTCGCCGAAGAAGCCAAGCGCATCGACGGCGATGTGCTGCAAAGCCCGAAGGCCGGCCAGCGCCTGCTCGCCTTGAAGCAGCCCATCGGCGTCACCGCCGCCATCACGCCGTGGAATTTCCCGGCCGCCATGATCACCCGCAAGGTCGGCCCCGCCCTGGCCGCCGGCTGCACCATGGTCGTCAAGCCCGCCCAGCAGACCCCGCTGACCGCACTGGCGCTTGCCGTGCTGGCCGAGGAAGCCGGCGTGCCGGCTGGCGTGTTCCACGTCATCACGGGCAGCTCGCGCGAGATCGGCGCGGCCCTGTGCGAAAGCGAAGTGGTGCGCAAGCTGAGCTTCACCGGATCGACCGAAGTCGGCCGCACGCTGATGGAGCAATGCGCGCCCACCATCAAGAAGCTGTCGCTGGAACTGGGCGGCAACGCGCCCTTCATCGTGTTCGACGACGCCGACCTGGACCGCGCCGTGGACGGCATCCTGGCCTCGAAGTACCGCAATGCCGGCCAGACCTGCGTGTGCGCCAACCGCATCTACGTGCAAGCGGGCGTGTACGAGGAAATCGCCAAGCGCCTGGTGGCCAAGGTCAACGCCATGAAGGTGGGTGACGGCTTCACCGACGGCGTGACCCAGGGCCCGCTGATCGACGCCAGCGCCGTCGAGAAGGTGCAGGAGCACATTGCCGACGCCACGTCGCACGGCGCCCGCGTGATCGCCGGCGGCAAGCCGCATGCGCTGGGCGGCACGTTCTTCGAACCGACCGTGGTGCGCGACGTGACGCAATCGATGCGCTTCGCGACCGAAGAGACCTTCGGCCCGGTGGCCCCGCTGTTCCGCTTTGAAACGGAAGCGGAAGTCATCGGCATGGCCAACGACACCATCTTCGGCCTGGCCGCCTACTTCTTCACCCGCGACTACGCCCGCATCTGGCGCGTGTCCGAATCGCTGGAGTACGGCATCGTCGGCATCAACACCGGCCTGATCTCCAACGAAGTCGGCCCGTTCGGCGGCGTCAAGCAATCCGGCCTGGGCCGCGAAGGCTCGAAGTACGGGATCGAGGAATACCTCGAAATCAAGTACTTGTGCGTGGATTTGGGCTAAATCCGGCAGATACTTCCTGCACAGCCGGAAAAAGTCCTTTCGTTCCAGGGACTTGCAAATCGCGATCAAATGCCGCTCAGGCGTGATAGATTTGCGCGTTCCCTGGACGAGTCAGTATGAGCAGAACTTTTACCCGCGAGGACACCCGCAAGCTTGCCGGCGTGCTGGCCGAAACCGCCCTGGCGGAGGTCATGCCGCGCTACCGCAACCTGCCGGAAGGCTCGGTGCGGGGCAAGAGTTCACCGCGCGACCTGGTGACCGATGCGGACGAGGCGGCTGAACGGCTGATCGCCGCCCGCCTGGCCAAGCTGCACCCCGGCGCCGTGCTGATCGGCGAAGAGGCGTCCGCGCGCAATCCCGCCCTGCTGAACATGCTGGTCGACGCCGACCTGGCCTTCCTGATCGACCCCATTGACGGCACCCGCAACTATGTGGCCGGCCTGCCGCTGTTCGGCATGATGATCGCGGCCTGCCACCGCGGCGACGTGATCGCCGGCGTCATCTACGACCCGGTCAACCGCGATTGCGCCCTGGCCGTGCGGGGCGAAGGCGCCTGGATGGAATACGAGAACGGCCGACAGGCGCCGCTGGCCGTCGCCAGCCCCGCGCCCCCCGAAGACATGGATGGCCTGATCGCCACGGGCGCGCTGCCCGAGCCGCTGCGCACCACCGTCAACGGCAACCTGTCGCGCCTGGGCAGCACGGCGTCGCTGCGCTGCGCGGCGCATGAATACCGGATGCTGGCCGCGGGCCATTGCCATGTGGCGCTGTACAACCAGCTGACGGCCTGGGACCACGCGGCGGGCTGGCTGCTGCACCGGGAGGCCGGGGGCTACGCCGCCCGCTTCGACGGGTCGCCCTACAAGCCCACGCACCGCACGGGCGGACTGCTGTACGCGCCGGACGCCGGCAGTTGGCATGCCGCTCGCAAGGCGTTGCTGGGCGACGCCATCGATCCCATCGAGGCTTGAAAAATCGGGGTTATCCCTAGGAATTATCCACAGTTCCTGTGGACAACCCTATGGAAAGGTCTGTAACAGCGCGAAAAATCCCTTACAGGGCAAGCACTTGCTTAGACCGGTCAAAAACCGGCCGGCAAAAATCGTGCCTACAGGGCGTCCAGCGCCACCGCGCAAGGCTGTTCCACCTTCAGGGTCAGCAGCGGATCGGCCCGCGTGCGGCCCAGATTGATGGCGGCGATGGGCATGCCGTTGCGGGATGCCGCAGTCACGAATCGGTAGCCTGAATACACCATCAGCGACGACCCGACCACCAGCACCGCGTCGGCGCTCATCAGGCCGGCGTTGGCACGGTCGACGCGGTCGCGCGGCACGGTTTCCCCGAAAAAGACCACGTCCGGCTTGACGATGCCGCCGCAGCGCGGACACGGCGGCACGGTGAACCGCGAGAAGTCCTCGCCATCCAGGTCGGCATCGCCGTCCGGCGCGTCCGTGGCGTCCAGCAACGTCCATTCGGGGTTGCCGTGCTGCAGTTCTTCTTGCCAGGCCTGCCGGCCGCCGCGCCAGTCGCAGTTCATGCAGCGCACCTCGTCCAGCCGGCCGTGCAGGTCCACGACGTCGCGGCTGCCCGCGGCTTCATGCAGTCCGTCCACATTCTGCGTGACCAGCACGGTGACGTGGCCGCGAGATTCCAGACGCGCCAGCGCGCGGTGGGAGTCGTTGGGCTTGACGCTGCCGAAGCGGCGCCAGCCGACCATGCTGCGAGCCCAGTAGCGGGCGCGCGCCAGATCGTCGCCCATGAACGTTTGCAGCGTCATGGGCGGCTTGCGCTTCCATTCGCCTTCGGTGTCGCGGTAGTCGGGGATGCCCGAATCGGTGCTGACGCCCGCCCCCGTCAGGACGAACAGCCGCGGGTGGCGGTCGACGAAGCCGCGCAGCGCGGCCAGATCCGAGACTCGTGTATCCATCCTGACTCCTCTGTCCTGGCCCGCCCGCGAGCGGCGCCGCGCGTTTGAAGGCGGCGTTCAGCCGCCCAGGCCGCAATCCGGCATGTCGCTGACCAGGCTGGCCTGCGTGACGTTGCTGCCCGGCGCCACGCTGCGCGTCAGCCAGACATTGCCGCCGATGGTCGACCCCTTGCCGATCGTGACGCGGCCCAGGATCGTGGCGCCAGCGTAGATCACGACATCGTCTTCGATCAACGGGTGGCGCGGCAGGCCCTTCTTGAGCTCGCCGTTTTCGCCGGGCGGGAAGCGCTTGGCGCCCAGCGTCACCATCTGGTAGAGGCGCACGCGGTCGCCGATGATGGCGGTTTCGCCAATGACGACGCCCGTGCCGTGGTCGATGAAGAAGCTGCGGCCGATGGTGGCGCCGGGGTGGATGTCGATGCCGGTGTCGGCGTGCGCGATCTCGGCCACGATGCGGGCCAGCATCGGCACGTTCAGGCGATACAGGACATTGGCCAGGCGGTGATGGATCATCGCCGCCACGCCGGGATAGCACAGCAGCACTTCGTCCACGCTGTGCGCCGCCGGGTCGCCTTGATAGGCCGCCGTCACGTCCAGGTCGAGCGCGGCGCGCACGCGCGGCAACTCGGCGCCGAACTGGCGCACGATCTCGATCGCGCGCCGCTGGGTATCGGCGGGGTCCGCGTGCTCGTGGCGACCGACGTACTGCAGTTCCAGACAGACCTGATGCAGCAGCGCATCCAGCGCCGCGCCGATCGTGTGCCCGACGTAGAAGTCCTCGACCTCTTCGCGCAGGTCGATGGGACCCAGGCGCATCGGGAACAAGGCGCCACAGAGGTCCTTGATGATCTGGCGCAGGCTTTCCTGCGACGGGAATTCACGCAAGCCCGAGTCTTCGCGCAAGCGGCCGCGCGGGCCGCGCCACGCGACGCGCGCTTCGCGCAGGCCGGACACGATGCTGTCCAGGTTCCAGTGGGCCGGCGGCAGGTGGGAGGGGCCGCTCATTGCCGCGGCTCCGGCAAGGCGCCGAACGGGCCGGCAGACGGATGGAGTTCAAACATGGGAGTGCCTCACTGACGGTGCACGGCCCTGGCGGACAGGCGGCCGAGCCATGTTGCTACGCAATAATCCCGTCAACTGTAACCGCTACCGCCCTTTTTCCGGAACCCCGCTGACACGTCACAGGGGTTATGCGGCGGCCTCACCGTGGCCCGGCTGAGCGCAGCAGCCAGTCCTTTCCTGACCAGTCGCCTCGTAGCCTTGCGGATTGCCTTGCTGCCAGCGCCAGCCGTCGGCGCACATGGCGGCCACGTCGTGCGTGCTGCGCCAGCCCAGCAGCGACGCCGCCAGCGCGGGGTCGGCCCACATGCGTTCAATATCGCCGGGCCGGCGCCCCTGCGTGCGCAGGGGGATGCGGCAGCCATTGACCTGTTCAAAGGCCCGCACCAGCTCCAGCACGCTGGTGCCCTGCCCCGTCCCCAGGTTCACCGCCACGAAGCCCGGATGCCCCTCGGAATACGACAAGGCCTGCACGTGGCCCTGCGCCAGGTCCATCACATGCAGATAGTCGCGCACGCCTGTGCCGTCGGCGGTGTCGTAGTCGTCTCCGAACACGCGCAGGAACGGCTGCCGGCCCACCGCCACCTGGGTGATGAAGGGGAACAGGTTGTTGGGCAGGTCGCGGGGGCTTTCGCCGATCAGGCCGCTGGGATGCGCGCCGATGGGGTTGAAGTAGCGCAGCGTGACCGCGCTGAAGGCGGGGTCCGCCGTGCAGACATCGCGCAGCATTTCCTCCACCATCAGCTTGGTGCGGCCGTAGGGATTGGTCGGCGCCAACGGATGCGTCTCGGTGAAAGGCAGGTACTGCGGTTCGCCATAGACCGTGGCCGACGAACTGAACACCAGCCGCGCGACGCCCGTGGCGCGCATGGCGCGCAGCAGCGCCATCGATCCCGCCACGTTGTTGTCGTAATACTTGAGCGGATCCGCCACCGACTCCCCGACCGCCTTGCAGCCCGCCAGATGCAGCACCGCTTGCACCGGCGCGCCCCGGTCCGCGGCGCCGGCCAGCACCGATTCCATCAGACCGGGGGTGCGGATGTCGCCCTCGATCAGCGGAATCGGCGCGCCGCACAGGCGTTCGGCCCGGCGCACGGCCTCGCGGCTGCCGTTGCTGAAGTTATCCAGCACCAGCGGCCGCTGGCCCGCCGCCAGCATTGCGACCAGCGTGTGCGTGCCGATATAGCCCGCGCCGCCCGTCACCAGCACATGCAGATCCGGCATGCCCGCCCCCGTCAAAGATGGGCCGCCACGCCCGGCACCCACGCGTGCCGCGAACGCGGCGCCTGGGCATGGCCGCGATAGCGGTCGATCCAGTACGACGTGGACGCGTCATGGCCCCAGTCCACCACCCCGGCCGACACCGGCACGGCCAGTTCGCGTTCGATGCCGGTGGCCAGGCGCTTGCCCAGTTCCACGCCCCATTGGTCGAAGGGGTTGATCCCCCAGACCACGCTTTGCACGAATACCTTGTGCTCGTACAGGGCCAGCAGCGCGCCCAGCCCGCGCGGGTCCAGCTGGCGCAGGACGATCAGGGTCGACGGCCGACCGCCCGGATGCACCATGTGCTGCGCCAGGCTCAACGCGCGTTCCTGGTCGTCGATGTGCGCCACGTCCAGTAGCGCCTGCTCCAGGCACTTGCCGCGCAGCAGCGCCTGCCGCTGCGCCAGGCAATTGGCCAGCAGCATACGGTGCGCGTCGGGGCTGTCGGCATGGCCTTGCAGGCTGGCGATGAAGTCGACCGGCGCGCCATCTTCGCTCTGGTGCAGCCATTGGAAGAACGTGTGCTGCCCGTCGGTGCCCGGCATGCCCCAGATGATGGGGGCCGTCGGCACGCCGACCGCCGCGCCGTCGCCGGCCACGCGCTTGCCCAGCGACTCCATTTCCAACTGCTGCAAGTACGTCACCAGATGCAGCAGCCGCGCGCTGTAGGCGGCGATGTTCAGCGAGTTGTGGCCCAGCACGCTGCAGTTCACCAGCCCGGCCAGCGCGAGCTGGATCGGCGCATTGGAGGCGAACGGCGCCTGCTGGAAATGCTGGTCCATGGCCTCGGCGCCTGCCCGCATGCCGATCAGCACGTCGGCGCCTACCGTCAGCGCGATCGACAGCCCGGCGACCGACCAGACGGAATAGCGTCCGCCCACCCAGTCGCACATCTTGAACACCTGGCTGGCCGGCACGCCCAGCGCGCGCGCGGCAGGCGCGTTCGCGGTGACTGCCGCCAGGTGCTCGGATACGTCGGTCACGCCGCCCTGCTTGAGCCAGGCGATGGCGGCCCGCGCGTTATGCAGCGTTTCGGACGTGGTGAAGGACTTGGACGACACCACCACCAGGCACCGGCGCGGGTCCAGCCCCGCCACCGCGTCGTGCAAGGCATGGCCGTCGATGTTGGACACGAAACGGATCTGGCGCCGCTGCGACGGCCCGCCGAACGCCTGGATGGCCAGCCGGGGGCCCCAGTCGCTGCCGCCGATGCCGATATGCAGCACGGTGGAAAAATCCGCCGTCTGGTCCACTTTGCGGACGAAATCGGTCATGCGCGAATACTCGCAGACGGAATCCGCGTCCTGGCCGTCCGGCTGTTCCCGCGTCCGGCCGGCTCGCAGCGCCGTATGCCAGGCAGGTTTGCCTTCGGTCCAGTTGACCGGGTCGCCCGCGAACAGCGCATGGCGCGCATCCGCCAGGCCGCGCGCCTGCAGCAGGTTCAGCGCCGCCGCCTCCAGGGCCGGGGACTGCCGCTGCATGGTCAGATCCACGCACAATCCTGCCGCCTCGATCACTTTCAACGTGCCGGCATCCAATCCGGCAGTTTGCGCAGCGTGCGCGAACGCCTGCCACTCGGGGCTGTGCGCCAGGCCGGAATTCGCCCTTAACGCCTCAATCGCATAGTTGGCCTTACCCATCGCGTGATGCTCCTTAGAACGGTAAACGAACGTGAGGTGCAATGCGCCGGAACGCTTTGCGGAAGTCCTCCTCGATACGGGCCAATGCGGCCACGGTGTCTCCTTCGAAACGCAAAACCACCGTCGGCGTGGTGTTGGAGGGACGCGCCAGGCCGAAGCCGTCGGCATAGTCCACCCGGATCCCGTCCAGGTCGTTGATGGATATCGCGCCAGGGAATTCGCCCTGTGCGCGCAAGGTCTCCACCAGTTCGAACTGTTCGCCTTCGGCGGTGTCCAGCTTGATTTCAGGGGTAGCGCAGGATTGCGGCAGGCTTTCCAGCAAGCCCGACGGGTCCGGCGCCGACGACAGAATCTCCAGCAGCCGGGCAGCCGCGTAGATGCCGTCGTCAAAGCCGTACCAGCGCTCTTTGAAAAACATGTGGCCGCTCATCTCCCCAGCAAGTAGCGCGCCCGTCTCGCGCATCTTGGCCTTGATTAGGGAATGCCCTGTCTTCCACATGGTGGCGCGGCCGCCCGCCTCGACGATGGCGCGCGCCACATGGCGGCTGCATTTGACGTCGTAGAGGATCTCGGCGCCAGGGTTGCGCGCCAGCACGTCGCGCGCGAACAGGATCAGTTGACGATCCGGCCAGATGATCTGTCCCGATTTCGTCACCACGCCCAGCCGGTCGCCGTCGCCGTCGAACGCCAGACCCACTTCGCAGTCGGAATAGCGCAGGCAATAGATCAGGTCTTGCAAGTTCTGCGGGTCGGCCGGGTCGGGATGGTGCCCGGGAAATGAACCGTCCACTTCGCAGAACAGTTCGGTCACGTCGCAACCCAGCGCGCGGAACAGCGCCGGCGCCACCGCGCCCGCCACGCCGCTGCCGCAGTCGATGGCGATCTTCATCGGCCGCGCCATGCGGATGTCGCCGAGCAGCCGGGCCGCATAGCACGGCTGGATCTGCATCTGCGTGCGCCCGCCCGATACCGCGGCCGATTCGATCGGCAAGCGCATCGCATCGCGCAGCGCCGTGATGCCTTCGCCGTACAGCGACGCGCCTTCCAGCACGATCTTGAAGCCGTTGTGCGCGGGCGGATTATGGCTGCCCGTGACGGCGATGCCCGCGCCCGTGTCCATCAGGCGCGTGGCGAAATACACCATCGGCGTGGTGGCCATGCCGATGTCGATGACGTGCATGCCGGCCGAGCGCAAGCCCGCCTGCAGCGCGGCCGCCAGCTCCACGCTGCTGATGCGCCCGTCGCGGCCCACCACGATCGAGCGCGCGCCCTGCTCCCGCGCCTGCGTGCCCGCCGCCATGCCCAGGCTGTGGGCGAAGCGCGCATCGATTTCGTCCGGCACCGTGCCGCGTATGTCGTAAGCCTTGAAAACCGCATCCAGAATTTGCGGGGTATCCCAGCCAAAAGTTCCGTGCATGCCAGTTTCTCCGGGTGGCGTTACTTGGGGCCGTTCTGTTTGAAATCGCCGTAATACGCCGCACGTGAATACCGGTAGCTTCCATACTTGGAGCGGAAGCCGAAACGCTCAGGCATGAGCTTGAGCCCGTTGAACAGCACGCCATCCACTGGCGCGCCCGCCTGGATCAGCCGCTTGGCCGTTTCGCGGATCTCGCCCACGGTGTTCATGCCGGAGCGCACCACCACCATGACCGCCGCCGCATGCGTGCCCACCACAGCCGCGTCGGGCGACGACAGCACGGGCGCCGTATCCAGGATCACCATGTCGTACTGCGACGCCAGCTCGCGCAGGGTGGCGCCGAAGATCGGCGAGGCCAGCAATTCCGAGGGATCGAAGGTCACCGCGCCCGTGGCGATGAAATCCACGCCTTCGGATACGCTGTGCTTGCGCACGCGGGCCAGCGGGATCGTGCCCGACAGCACTTCGAACAGGCCGTCTTCCTTGGGCACGCCGAAATAGCGGTTCAGCTGGCCCTTGCGGAAGTCGGCGTCGATCAGCAGCACGCGCTTGCCCACGCCGCCCTGGATGAAAGCGAAGTTGGCCGACAAGAACGACTTGCCCACGCCCGCCACCGGACCGGTGAACATGACCATGTTGTTGGCGGACTGGCGCAACGACGCCTGCAGCACATTGCGGAACGAGCGCAGGCTTTCGATGGGTGGCGAGTTGCCCTGGCTTTGCGCCAGCAGCGCGGACACGGTGGCATTCTTGCGCCGGCTGCGGCGCCACAGCTTGTCCTGCATGTCGCTGTACGGAATGGCGGCCAGCACCGGCAGGCCCGTGTAGCGCTCGACGTCCTCGGGTTCCGACAGCCCGCCGAACAACGCGTTGCGGACAAAGGCGCACAGCATGCCGAAGATCAGGCCGATGACCGTGGCCACGCCGATGATGATCGCGGCCTTGGGGCGCACGGGGCGGTCGGGTTGCACGGCAGCATCCAGGATGCGCACGTTGCCCACCTTGCCCGCGCGGATCAGACGCAGCTGCTGCGCGTTGTTCAACAGGCCCGTGTAGAGCTCGGTGTTGACGCGCACGTCGCGCACCAGGCGCACCACGTCCTGCTCCAGGTCGGGCAACTGCTTGATGTTGTTGCCGATGCGGCTGACATCGCCGGAGAGCGACGTAATCTGCCGGTCGATGGCCACGATGCTGGGGTGCGTCGGCGCAAATCGCGTGATCAATTCCTGACGCTTTGCGCGCAGCTCCATCACCTTGGTCTGCGCATCCACCGACTGCGCCAGGATCAGTTTGGCTTCTTCGCTCAGATCGATCGTGCCGCGCTTGTTGCGCAAGGCGTTGTACTTGGTCTCGGCCGCGTCCAGCTCGCCCTTCAGGATAGGCAACTGCTGTTCGAGGAACGTCAGCGACTTCTCGGCCTGGGCCGACTTGCGGTTCACGTTCTGCTGCACATACTCCTGGCCGATCTGGTTCAGCACCGCGGTGGTCAGCGCGGGGTCGTTGCCTTCGAGCGAAACGCCGATCACACCCGAGGCGCGCCCGCGCTCGAAAATGCCCAGATGCGATTGCACGTCTTCGATGGCCGCCAGGCGGGAACTGCGCGACACCGTGAACTCGGTGCCGGGACGGCCGGCCAGCGCGTCGATGTGCACATCCATCGCGCCGCCGCCGGGGAGCAGGAAGTGTTCGGGCTTGCCGACGGTGCCATTGAACGCGGCGCCCGTGAACTTGTCGGTCAGCGTGTAGCGGCCTTCGCCCAGCGCGGTCACGCGAAAGGGCTTGCCCAGCCATTCGTTGGGCACGTCAAGCTGCGAGATCGCGATGGACTCCCCGCCCCACGCGTACCCGCCACGCGGCAGGCTGCTCGGATACGGCAATGATTCGTAGCGCTGCGCCAGCCATTCGCCCACCACGGGGAAATAGCGCGGCTTGGCGTGGATGTAGAGCAGGAACTTGTCGACGGCCGGGCCCACGACCATGCGTGAACGCAGCACTTCCATTTCGCCAGAGGTCTCGGCCTTGGTGTCGAACATGGCGGAGACGTCGCCCAGCAGGCTGCGCGCCTGGCCATTGGGCATCTCCTCTTCGACCTGGACGATGATGTCGGCCGAATAGACCGATGGCGTCACCATCACATAAGCCAAGGCGCCGAAGAAGGCGAGCAAGGTGATCGCGATGATCATCCACCGGTTCGACACGATGGCGTCCACATGCGAGGACAACGGGGTTTCCTGCTGGCGAGCCGGGACGTTCGGCTCGAATGATTCGATGGGCAACGACATGCAGCTCTCCAGACGTGGGCGCCGCCGCGGTCGCGGCGCCCCCAAAGGCGTGGTTTAGGGTCTGGCGACCCCAGAAAGGCGGACTAGTTGATCGATTTCACGGTCTGTACCGTTTGCGCGCTCGGGAACAGGTTGCTGATGAAGCGGTTCCACCGCACCAGCGCTGCCGTATCCACGAACACGACGTCTTTGGGTTCCAACTCGAACTTCGCACCTACCGCCAGAGCCTGCGGCGACTTGGAGTTCAGGTGGAACACCTGCGGCGTCGCTTGCTCGGTACTGCGGACCACAAACACTTGCGACGCGTCGGCCGTGAGCTGGTTCGGTCCTCCCGCCATGCCCAGCGCCTCGGTCAATGACATGCGTCCGTCGCGCATCACCACCGTGGTGGGCAGGAACACTTCGCCCATCACGAACACCTTGCTGTCGTCGCGCGGCGTCACACGAACGATGTCGCCCGACTTCAGCATGACCTGATTCAAGTCCTGGCCACGTTCGATCAGCGCGGGCAGGTTCACGCGGGTACGGCGGCCATCGCGAATCACATAGACAGCGCTGCGGTCTGCGGTGGGCAGCAAGCCTCCCGCGCGGTTGACCGCTTCAAGCAGAGTCATCGGAATGTCGTTGATCGCAACCGTGCCCGGCAACTTGACCTCGCCTTCGACGTAAACACGCTTGCTGCGATAGCCAAGCACGCGTACCGTGATTTGCGGATCCTGGATGTACTTGCCGGAACTATTGACTATGAGATTGCGCGCCTGAAGTTCCGTCAACCCCGCCACTTTCAGCAATCCCGCATAGGGAAATTGGATATATCCAGTGGATGAGACCGTATAGCCCGGAATGCCCGAGGCGGTATCCCCCATGATTAGTTCAGTCACCCCTGTCCCGATGGCGTAGGTTTGCGTCGGAAGGACGAGTTCGGGGTGATCCCAGACCACGATAGAGAGGATGTCCCCGGCGCCGATGCGGTAAGGCTCGACGCTGCCGACCAGGCGGTCCACGCCATCGTTGTCGATCAATGCCTGGCGGGCGCGCAGGTCGTCCACGACCAGCGATGGCGTGATTTCCTTGATCGGCGCCACGGAGTTCGGATCCAGAGGATCTACGAGGTGGTCGGCGTTGAAGGTCATACCGGGAGAGAGGGCGCAAGCGCCTAGCGAGGACACGAGCGCGATAGCGGCGATGGCTCGGCTCAACGTTCCGAAAAATGTCGTCATGGCAAATCCACTGTGAATGACTTCGTTGCTTGGAATGGAGCCCGATGCGTAACGGGTTGCGACATTCCACTCTCTTTTCGAAGCCCCGCACATTCGACGGATGCCCTAAGCCTTCTCCTACATCGTTTGGAGGTTTCGGGTACGCCTTGCACTCAATAAGATTTCGTCGGTAGCCCCATGTTTTGCGGCAGTGCATCGTTTTTTCCGGCCGCAAGAAGACTCCCCACGAACAGGAGTGCGCGATGGACCCGTCCAACACGGACACGTCGGCAAGATTCAGCGGGACAAGCTATCTGTACCGCTTGCTCGACGCCGCGATCGTCATCACCTGCGGCCTGACTGCCACCGGCTTGAAATTCTCGGACGATGCTCTGGCGGACCCGCCGCAGATCCATCTGTTCCTGATCTATTTGTGCGGCCTGGGCGTCATCGCCCTCTTCCCGGCGTTCCGCCTGTATGTGTCCTGGCGGGGCCGCCTGCTGACGGATCTGGTCGTGCGCAGCCTGATGGCCTGGGCCACGGTGTTCGCGCTGGGCATTCTTGTCAGTTTTCTCATGCATCAGACCGCCGCGATATCCCGCATGTGGGCGGCTACCTGGTTCGGCATGGCCGCCTTGACGCTGACGGGCGTGCGCATCGCCGTGTATGCGGCGCTGGGCGCGGCGCGCGACCGCGGGCTGAACAAGAAGAACGTCTTGCTGGTGGGATTCGGCGCGCTGGGCCACGACCTGTGGCGCCGCGTAGAACGGTATCGGGGCGCGGGCTACAACGTGGCCGGCATCTACGCCGAACCGCACGAAAGTCTGCCGCCGCAAGTCCGCCGCCTGCATGACCTGGACAATCTGCACGCCTTCGTCCACGAGAACAACGTGCGGGAGATCTGGATCGTCCTTCCGATGGAGGCGGGCCAGGAATTGCGCGAAGTGCTGTACCACTTGCGCAACGACCTGGTGGATATCCGCTGGATCCCCGATGTGATGTCGATCCAGCTGCTGGGCCACCGCATCGGCGAATTCCTGGGACTGCCCGCCATCCAGTTGAACAGCCTGCCGGCCGCCGGCGTGCGCGGCTGGGCCAAAGAGGTCTTCGACCGCGGTTTCGCCATTTGCGCGCTGATCGGGCTGTCGCCGCTGATGATCTCCATCGCCCTGATGGTGAAGCTGACGTCCCGTGGCCCCGTTTTCTTCACCCAGCCGCGCCTGGGCGTGGACGGCAAGGTGTTCCACGTCTACAAGTTCCGCACCATGACCGTGCACCAGGAACACGGCACGGTGACGCAGGCGACCCGCAACGATTCCCGCATCACCCGAATCGGCGGCTTCCTGCGGCGTACCAGCCTGGACGAGCTGCCCCAGTTCCTGAACGTGCTGATGGGCGACATGTCGGTGGTCGGGCCCCGTCCGCACGCGCTGGAGCACAACGAAATGTACAAGGACCTGGTGCAGCGCTACATGATGCGCCACCGGGTCAAGCCGGGCATCACGGGCTGGGCCCAGGTCAACGGGTTTCGGGGGCAGACGGACACGCTGCGCAAGATGAGCGACCGCGTCGAGCACGACATCTACTACATCCAGCATTGGACGTTCCGGATGGACCTGCTGATCATCGCCCGCACGGCCGTGTCAGGATGGACGGGCCGCAATGTCTACTAAGCCTTTGGGATGGCCCGGACACGTCGCAGGCGCCCATGGCGCCTGCGGCGGCATGCTGGCGCAGGCCGACTTCCGCCAGGCGGTGGAGATGCTGCCGCTGGTGTCCATCGACCTGCTGCTGCGCGACGCCAGCGGCCGCTACCTGACGGGCCTGCGGACCAATCCGCCCGCCCGGGGCGCCTGGTTCGTGCCCGGCGGCCGCATCCGCAAGAATGAGTCCCTGCGCGACGCCCTGCGGCGCATTGCCCGCGACGAACTGGGCCTGCCTATCGCGGCCGAGGCCTGGACGCCGCGCGGCGTGTACGAACACTTCTATGGCACCAATTTCGCGGGTGAAGCCGGACGCTCCACCCATTACGTCGTCCTCGCCTACGAGGCCGAATTGCCGTTGGACACCGCTTGCCTTCCGCAGGCCCAGCACCACAGCTACCGCTGGCTGCCTGCCGAAGAGATCGCCGCCGACCCCGGCGTGCATCCGTACACCCAGGCCTACTTCAAGGAGTGAGCGCCATGACGAATCCCCCTCCCCCCTACCGGGCTGTCATTCTTTGCGGCGGCTCCGGGTCGCGCCTGTGGCCCCTGTCGCGTGAATTGCTGCCCAAGCAGTTCATCCGTTTGACCGATGCCCGCAGCCTGTTGCAGAACACGCTGCTGCGCCTGACGTCGGCCGGCGCCCAGGCCAAGCCGATGCTGGTGTGCAACGATGCCCACCAGTACATCGCCGCCGAACAGGCGCTGGAGCTGGGCATCAAGGACGCCGAAGTGATCCTGGAGCCCTTCGCGCGCAACACCGCGCCGGCAATCGCCGCGGCCACGCTGCGCGCCATGCGGGACGGGGAAGACCCCATCATGCTGATCATGCCGTCGGACCACGTGCTGGAAGACGGCGAGGTGCTCAGCGCCGCCTTTGCCGACGCGTACGAGGCGGCGCGCCAAGGCGCGCTGGTGACGTTCGGCATCACCCCGACCGCGCCGCTCAGCGGCTACGGCTATATCCAGTCGGAAGAACCTGGCGCCATGGCGCCGGCCCGGCGCGTGCGCCGCTTCGTGGAAAAGCCGTCGCCGGAAGTGGCGCAACGCTTCATCGAGGATGGCGGCTACTACTGGAACAGCGGCATGTTCGCCTTCCAGGCCTCGGTCTTCCTGTCGGAAATGGCGCGCCTGGCGCCGAAGATGCTGGAACAGGTGCAGGCCGCCGTCGCCACCGGCCATGGGGATGGCGGGCTGTTCCACCTGGACGGGCCGGCGTTCGAGGCTTGCCCCAGCGATTCGATGGATTACGCCATCATGGAACGCACGGACAGCGCCGTCGTCATCCCGCTGGCCGCGTCGTGGAGCGACGTGGGCGCCTGGGACGCCGTCTGGGGCATCGCCCAGAAGACGGTGGACGGCAATTCCACCACGGGCGACGTCACGCTGGAGGATTCCCGCAACTGCCTGATCCACTCCACCAGCCGGCTCGTCGCCTCGGTAGGGCTGGACGACATCGTGGTGATCGAAACCGCCGACGCCGTGCTGGTGGCCCATAAATCCCGGTCGCAGGACATCAAGCGCCTGGTCGAAGTCTTCAAGACCCAGCACCGGTCCGAACTGAACCACCACCGCGAGGTCCAGCGCCCATGGGGGTCTTACGACTCAGTGGGCCACGGACCGCGCTATCAGGTCAAGCGCATCACGGTGAAGCCGGGCGCGCGCCTGTCGTCCCAGATGCATCACCACCGGGCCGAACATTGGATCGTGGTGTCGGGCACGGCGCGCATCTACAACGGCGACAAGCAGTACCTGCTGACCGAAAACCAATCGACCTACATCCCGCTGGGCGAAACCCACAGCCTGGAGAACCCCGGGAAGATCCCGCTGGAGATCATCGAGGTGCAGTCAGGCGCGTATCTGGGCGAAGACGACATCGTGCGCTTCCAGGACATGTATGGCCGGGTCTGACAAGGTGCCGGCCCCTCCGTTCTGGCGGCCGGAGCTGGCACGCGTCTGCGTGCCCGTGGCGGGCGTGTTCTTCGCCGTGCTGGTCGTCGTGGGGAACTTGCCCGGCCTGGCCGCCGACATGTCCGACGCTTTCGGCGACAAGCGTCTGCACCTTGTGGCTTACAGCTTCCTGACTGCATTGATCTATTTGTCGGTCAACCGGCGCCCAGCCCTGGTGGCCATGCTGGCCGCTACCGCATTGGGTGCGCTGGATGAATCAATCCAGTCCTTTTTTCCCTACCGACAGGCTGAACTCTTAGACCTTTTGGCCGATATCTTGGCGGCAGGTGCAACAGTAATCTCACTGCACATTGGTTCCGCAGCCTTCGGCTCCTTTCGTGAAGTCACTAAGTCTTAAGGATACAACCATGCCAAAACGGGCACTGATTACCGGCGTTACCGGCCAAGACGGGGCCTATCTGGCGGAGTTCCTGCTCGCCAAGGGCTATGAGGTCCATGGCATCAAGCGGCGCGCTTCGCTGTTCAACACTGCGCGCATCGACCACCTGTACCAGGATCCCCACGACCAGCCGCGCAACTTCGTGCTGCATCACGGCGACATGACCGATTCGTGCAGCCTGATCCGCATCGTGCAATCCGTGCAGCCGGACGAGATCTACAACCTGGCCGCGCAGAGCCATGTGGGGGTCTCGTTCGAAGAGCCCGAGTACACCGCCAACGCCGACGGCCTGGGCACCTTGCGTCTGCTGGAGGCCATCCGCATCCTGAAGCTGGAAGAGAAGGCGCGCTTCTATCAAGCCTCCACGTCCGAGCTGTACGGACTGGTTCAGGAAACGCCGCAGAAGGAAACCACTCCCTTCTACCCGCGCAGCCCCTACGCCGCCGCCAAGCTCTACGCCTATTGGATCAGCGTGAACTACCGCGAAGCGTATGGGATGTACGCCTGCAACGGCATCCTGTTCAACCATGAATCACCCAAGCGCGGCGAGACTTTCGTCACCCGCAAGATCACCCGCGGCCTGGCGCGCATCGTGCTGGGCCTGCAGGAATGCCTGTACCTGGGCAACCTGTCGGCCTTGCGCGACTGGGGCCACGCCCGCGACTACGTCGAAATGCAGTGGCTGATGCTGCAGCAGGACACGCCGGAAGACTACGTCATCGCCACGGGCATGCAGTACAGCGTGCGCGAATTCATCAATACGGCGGCGCGCGAGCTGGGCATCCTGCTCGCCTGGGAAGGCGAAGGGCTGGAGGAGACGGCTACCGTGCTGTTCTCGCCGGTGCATGACATCAAGCCTGGCCAGGTGATCGTGCGGGTCGACCCGCGCTACTTCCGCCCGACCGAAGTGGAGACCCTGCTGGGCGACCCCACCAAGGCGCGGGAAAAACTTGGCTGGTCGCCGCGCACGACGTTCGCGCAGCTGGTCAAGGAAATGGTGGAGAGCGACCTGAAGGATGCGCGCCGCGACGCGCTGGTCGAACAGAACGGCTATGAAATCTACGCCTACAAGGAGTAGTCCGCCATGACGAACCTGGAGCAACGCGTGTTTGTCGCCGGCCATCGCGGCATGGTGGGCGCCGCGATCACCCGCGAACTGCAACGCCGCGGCTATCCGCAGGTGCTGACACGCACCCGGACCGAGCTGGACCTGGAAAACCAGAACCAGGTGCACCGCTTCTTCTCGACCACGCCGGTCGATGTGGTGTATCTGGCCGCCGCCCGGGTAGGCGGCATCCTGGCCAACCAGAATCATCCGGTCGACTTCCTCTACAAGAACCTGATGATCCAGTGCAACGTGATCCGCGCCGCCTATGCGGCCGGCGTGCGCAAGCTGCTGTTTCTGGGTTCGTCATGCATCTACCCTCGCGAGGCGCCGCAGCCGATCCGCGAAGACGCCTTGCTGACTGGCCCGCTGGAAGCCACCAACGAGCCCTACGCGATCGCCAAGATCGCGGGCCTGAAGCTGTGCGAAGCTTATCAGCGCGAGTACGGCGCGCGCTTCATCTGCGCCATGCCGACCAACCTGTATGGTCCGCATGACAACTATGACCTGCACAGCAGCCATGTGCTGCCGGCCCTGATCCGCAAGTTCCACGAGGGCCGCGAAGCGGGCCAGGAAAGCGTGACGATCTGGGGTACGGGCACGCCATTGCGCGAGTTCCTTTATGTGGACGACCTGGCCCAGGCCTGCGTGACGCTGATGGAGCATCCCGACGCCGAGGGCATCTACAACATCGGCGCGGGCAAGGACATATCCATCGCGGACCTGGCGGCGCTGGTGGCGCGTGTCGTGGGTTACCACGGACGCGTGGTCTACGACGCCAGCAAGCCGGACGGCACGCCGCGCAAGCTGATGGATTCGTCGCGCATGCAGGCGCTGGGCTGGCAACCGGGCATTTCGCTCGTCGACGGCATCACGCTGGCCTACGGGCATTTCCTGCGCGAACGCGCCGACCAACCCCGACAGGCGCTGCCCGTGGCCTGACGGCCGCGCCAGCATGAACGACAGGCTACCCGATGTTTGGACTCGTCAGGAAACACATCGCCGGCAACGCTTCCTTCTGGGGGCTGGTGGAATACGGCATCGGCCCGGTCGCGGCGCTGGTGGCTCTGCCCATCCTGTTCCGCCAGTTGGGCACGGTGGGCTTCGGGCAGTATTCGATGATCATCGCGCTGGCCGGATTCGGCAATGCCGCCAACCTGGGCGCGGCCGTGACCGCGACCAAGCTGGTGTCCGAAAGGATGCACGAGCCGGGCGGCGCGTACCGTGCGGCGGGCGTCAGCATGTCGCTGATCGGCTGCGCGCTGGGCGTGGTCACGTTGGCCGCCGTGCTGCTGTGGGCGGTCGTCGGCCTGGCCTGGCCCGCCGCGACCTTCGGCGGCGTGGCGGTGACGCTGCTGGCCATGCCGGCGCTGGCCATCTATCTGACCCAGCAGTATGACCAACTGTTCTCGGGCTGCCTGAAAGGGCGCGAGGATTTCCGCGCCACTGCGTTGTGCGAGGTCTTCAGCCGTTCCGGCACGATGGCGCTGGCCTGCGCCACGGCCGCGCTGACCGCCTCCCCCACCTGGACGGGCCTGGCCCAGGCGTTCGGGCTGCTGGTCGCCGGCACCGTGAAGATGCGCGTGTTCTCGCGCGCCTACGGGCGGGTGCTGGTGCGCCCGGTGCGCGACCGCTCCGCGATGATGGACGCGTTCAAGTTTTCCCGCTGGTCCTGGCTGAACAGCCTGAGCGCGCTGGCGTTCGGCTCCGTGGACCGCGTGCTGGTGGGCAGCCTGATGGGGCCGGCCGCGCTGGCGATCTATACGGTCGGCGTGCAGGTCGGCCAGATCATCCATACCGCCGCGGTGGCGATCTTCCAGAAGGCCATGCCGCGCATCAGCCGCCTGTCGGTGTCGCCGCCATATACAGGCGCCGCCGAACGCGAGATCCGCCGCATGATGCTGTGGAACCTCGTGCTGTCGGCCAGCGCCACGCTGGCGGTCCTGGCCGTGAGCCATCCGCTCTTGAACCTGCTGCTGGGCGACAACGTGGCCACCGGCCATCTCGCCACCTTCCGGCTGCTGATCGTGGCCTCAGGGCTGTTGTCCCTGAATGCCGCGGCGCACTTCTCGCTGCTCGGCCTTGGGAATTCCCGCGCGGTCGCCATCCTGAACGGCTTGGGCGGGCTGGCGATGCTGTGCGTCATGGCGGGATTGGTACACGCGGCGGGCGAGCACGCCGCGGCCTGGGGCCGCATGGCCTATGCGGCGATCACGCTGGCCGGCGTGGCACTCGCCATCCGTCAATCCCGCCCCGACTTCCCGGGCGCATTGCCAGCGGCCACCCGATAACCCCAACATGTTGAGGTCCTACATGCGCAAGCGTCATAACGAGTACTCACGTCAGCTCATCGACTTCGTCCGCGAGCTCCGCCCGCCCGCGCCGATCGCCGGGGGCCTGTTGCCCAAGGTGACCATCGTGACCCCCTCGTTCAACCAGGCCAAGTTCCTGGAACGCACCATCCTTTCCGTGCTGAACCAAGGCTATCCGCGGCTGGAGTACATCATCATCGACGGCGGGTCGACAGACGGCAGCGTGGACATCATCCGCAAGTACGAGCGTTACCTGACCTATTGGGAAAGCACCCCGGACCGCGGCCAGTCGCATGCCATCAACAAGGGGTTCGAGCGCGCCACCGGCGACTACGTCGGCTGGCAGAATTCCGACGACCTGTATTTTCCGGGCGCGCTGCGCAAGCTGGGGACGGCCGCCGCGCGGGGCCGCGCGCCGATCGTCAGCGGCAACCTGTTCGTGGCCGACGCCAACAACCAGATCTTCCGCAAGATCCACTACACGCCGGTCAACCGCGGCACGCTGACGGTGGTGAAGGCGTCGATCCCCAACCAGTCGGCCATCTTCCGCCGCGACCTGCTGCGCAAGTACGGGCTGCTGCAGGAAAGCATGCGCTACTGCATGGACCTGGAGCTGTGGAGCCGGCTGCTGCGCGAAGGCAAGAACCTGATCGTGCCGGACGCGCTGGGGGTCTATACGGCGCATGACGAGACCAAGACCGCCCTGATGCAGGACGTGCTGCTGGAAGAACGCGAACAGATCGTGACCCGCATCCGGCGCACCGAACCGGGGCTGGGCCGGCTGTTCGAACTGTCGTGCCGCGCATCGAAGGTGGCCGCGCACGCCCGCCAGGGAGACCTGTCATACCTGTTCGAAAAGCTGACCACCAAGATCTTCGGACGCGACGACTGGGCCGCGCACTAGGGCCTGTGAACACTAAACGGAGCTTCGCATGAGCCCGCACCGCCGACTCTCCACCCTGCACTTGCTGGGGCTGTTCGCGTTCACGGCCCTGGCCCTGAACGACGACCGCTTCATCCTGGGCGTGGGCAGCTTCAAGCTGTCGCCCTTCGACGTGCTGTTCGTCGCCATGCTGGCCGTCAAGGCGCTGCGGCTGGCCGAACCCAGCGCCTACGCCTTGCCGCGCGGGCTGCTGGGCGCGCTGCTGGGTTTGCAGGCGATGTCGGTGATCTATCTGCTGCTGGTGTCGGCCCACCACCCCGGCATCGAGACAGGGGATGTGGCGCGCGACCTGCGCATCGTGTTCTATTTCCTGTGCACGCCGTTCCTTTGCTACAAGGACATCGACAGTCCCGCCGCCTATGCCGTGCTGCAGAAGTACATCGTGGCGGCCTGCCTGGCCGTCGCCACTCTGATGCTGCTGGAGCAAGTGCAGGGTTTCAGCGTATCCAACCCGCTGCGCAACGTGCGGCTGGGCGTCTGGGCCATTCCGTTCGGCGTGGTGTCGCTGCTGTACTTCCGCCGCACGTTGAACGTGTCGGGCCCCAAGGCCTATGCCCTGACGGTGTACATGCTGCTGGCGCTGGTGTTCTCGCTGAACCGCAGCCAATACCTGCAGTTGGCGGTGTCGGTGCTGATCGCCGTGCTGCTGGGTTCAAGCCCCGAGATCCGCCGCCGCGCCGTGCTGATCTTCGCGCCCGCCGCCGTCGCCGGCGTACTGGTGTTCGCCAGCATCGGCTACCTGGACGTGCTGGCCAACCGCATCTTCAGCGTCGAAAAACTGGACGAGGATTCCAGCTATGGCGCGCGCATCCAGGAAATGCAGGGGCAGATGGATTTCTTCGCCGAAAGCCCGGTGTTCGGCAAGGGCGCCGGTTTCCGCAGCTGGGTGATGGGCGAAAACGGCTTCGAGCTCAGCACGTTCGCGCACAACTCCTGGGCGTTCTACCTGATGAAGTTCGGCGTGGTGGGCACCATCATGATCATGCTGCCGCCGCTGCTGATCCTGCTGCTGACGCTGCTCAAGCGCTACCACCATCCCGGGCTGGAGATGCACCGGCGCTATCTGCTGGCGACCGCCCCCATCTACATCTTCATCGATTCGCTGTCGGGCGGTCTGGCGTATGCGCCCAAGACCGCCTTTACCGGCTTCCTGCTGTGCTATTGCCTGTCGCTGATGCGCAATGCGCAGATCATGCCCGTGCCGCATGCCGAGACGCCGGCCGCGCCGTTCACCCCCAGCCACCGCCCGGGCGCCGCGCGCCAGGCGCTACCGCGAGTGATTCCCCATGCCTGATGTCTTGTTTGTCGCGCCGGACCTGCACGGCGGCGTCGGAAGATGCGTCGCCTTCATCGTGGATGCGCTGCCCGAACAGGGCGTGGATTCCGCGCTGTTCCTGCTGCGCTCGCGCAACCGCGAATATCCGGTCGGCAACCCGAAGGTCACCCGCGCGCTGCCGATCATCGAATCGCCCACCAAGCTCAGGCTGATGCTGCCGCTGGCGTTCATGCGCCTGGTTGCCCAGATCCGGCGCGACAAGCCCGCCATCGTGTGCTCGCACGGCTTGTTGTGCAACATGCTGGTCGTCCTGGCCAGGAAGTTCCTGGGCGGCACCTTCCGGACCGTTGCGTTTGAGCACAGCAGCCCGGCCATCCATTACGGCGCGTCCCGGATGCGGCGCCTGAAGTGCTGGCTGGTCAGCCAGACGTACCGCCGGCACGACGCCGTCGTGGGCGTATCGCGCGGCGTGAAGGAAGACCTGGTCAGCATGTTTCCGCCGCTGCGCGGCAAGGTCCACACCATCTACAACGGCGTGCCGCTGGACAACGTGCGCAGGCAAGGCGCCCAACGGCCCGAAGGCGACGCCAAGACGCCCTATCACGTGGTGGCCGTCGGGCGGCTGGAAGCAGTGAAGGACTATGCCACCCTGGTCGATGCCGCCGCGCTGCTGGACGACCCCGGCATCGCGTTCACCATCCTGGGCGAAGGCTCCGAGCACGCGGCGCTGCAAAAGCGCATCGACGAACGCCCGTCCCGCACGTCCGTCACACTGGCCGGCCACATCGACAACCCGTTCCCCGTGATCGCGGGCGCGGGCGCCTTCGCGCTGACCTCCATCCGCGAAAGCTTCGGCAATGTGCTGGTCGAAGCGCTATGCCTGGGCGTGCCGGTGATCTCCACCGACTGTCCCCATGGGCCGGCCGAAATCCTGGACGCCGGGCGCTACGGACTGCTCGTGCCGGTGGGCGACGCGGCCGCACTGGCGGATGCCGTGCGCCGCCTGGCCTACGACGGCAGCATCCGCGAACAACTGGCCGCCCAAGGCCCCGAACGCGCCGACGCCTTTTCCCTGGAGCGGCACTGCCGCAACGTCATTGCGCTATTCCAGCCGCTGATGCAACGCGGCACGCCCTGAACAGGACAGCATCATGCAGAAAATACCGGTTTCCGTAGTTGTCATGACGAAGAACGAGGAACGCAACATCACCAAGTGCCTGAAGGCGCTGGGGGAGTTCGACGAAGTATTCGTGGTGGACTCCAACAGCACCGACGCCACCTGCGCGATGGCCGCGGCGCTGGGCGCCCGCGTCTCGAACTTCCAGTGGAACGGCAAGTACCCCAAGAAGAAGCAGTGGTGCCTGGAACAACTGCCGTTCTCGCACCCGGTCGTGCTGTACGTGGACGCCGACGAGGAGATGACGCCCGGGCTGGCCGCCGAAATCCGTGAAACGCTGCCGCGCTTCGCAGCAGGCGCGGGCGGCGCCTTCGTGCCTTTCGACTACGTTTTCTGCGGCAAGAAGCTGGAACACGGCCATCGCGTCTACAAACTGGCGCTGCTGGCGCGGGACCAATCCCGCTTCCTGGACTACGACGATCTGGACGTGGCGCACATGTGGGAGGTCGAAGGCCACTACCAGCCGCAAGTCCAGGGCGAGACCTTCGCGCTGCGCCAGCGCATGGTGCACAACGACCACGATTCGCTCTTCCACTATTTCGACAAGCACAACCGCTACTCGGACTGGGAAGCCAACCTGCGCACCAAAGGCCTGATGAACGATCCGCGCGAGGCCAACGTGGGCGCGCGCGCGCTGCTCAAGCGCATCTTCCAGGCCATGCCGTTCAAGGCGCCGATTTCTTTCCTGCATTCCTACGTCTTCCGCCTGGGATTCCTGGACGGCAAGGCCGGCTACGACTACGCGGTGGCGCGCGCCATGTACTACTGGCAGATCCGCATCAAGACCGAAGAGCTGCAGAAGGCGCGCGAGGCCCGGGCGGGCGACACGCAGGCCGATACCGTGGCGGGGGCCGCCAAATGAGCACGCTTCAGCAACTGGACCGCTTTGCGCTGGCCCCGGGCCAGCGCGGCCGATCCGCGTTGACCGTGCAGCTATGGTGGATGGTGCAAGGCACGGTGTTCCGATGGTCACCCCAGGTGGCCTATGGCTTTCGCCGCTGGCTGCTGCGCTGCTTCGGCGCGCAGGTGGGCCGCAAGGTGCTGATCCGGCCGACCGCCACGGTGACCTATCCGTGGAAGGTCCAGATCGGCGACTACGCCTGGATCGGCGACGACGCCGTGATCTACAGCCTGGGGCCCATCCATATCGGCGCGCACGCCGTGGTGTCGCAACGCAGCTACCTGTGCGCCGCCGACCACGACGCGGGCCGGCCGGATTTCCCGTTGCGCGAACGCGCGGTGCGCGTCGAGGACGGCGCCTGGGTGGCGACGGACGTGTTCGTCGGCCCCGGCGTGACCATCGGCCGCGAGGCCGTCGTGGGCGCGCGCAGTTCGGTGTTCCGCAACATGCCGGCCGCGATGGTGTGCCACGGCAACCCCTGCCGGCCCGTCCGCCCCCGCCTGCCGACACCGCCATGAAGATATTGATCTACGGCATCAACTACGCGCCGGAACTGACCGGCATCGGCAAGTACAGCGCCGAAATGGCCGAATGGCTGGCCGCGCGCGGCCACGACGTCAGCGTCGTGACCGCGCCGCCCTACTACCCGCAATGGCAGGTCCACGACGGCTACCGCGCCGGCCGCTACCGCAAGGAGCAGCGCGCCGGCGTCACCGTGCGCCGCACGCCCCTGTGGGTGCCCGCCCGTCCCGGCGGGCTGAAGCGCCTGATCCATCTGGCAAGCTTCGCCGTGTCCAGCCTGCCGTCGCTGCTGCGCGCGGCGGCCGGCCGGCCGGACCTTATCCTCGTGGTGGAGCCGGCGCTATTCTGCGCGCCCGCCGCCTGGCTGACGGCGCGATTGTGCGGCGCGCGCGCGTGGCTGCACATCCAGGATTACGAAGTCGATGCGGCATTCGAGCTGGGCCTGCTCAAGGGCGCCGGCCTGCGGGCGCTGGTCAGGCGGGCGGAACGCTGGCTGATGCGCCGCTTCGACCGCGTGTCAACGATTTCGCACCGCATGCTGGACCTGGCGCTGGCCAAGGGCGTTTCGCCCGAGCGCGCGGTGCTGCTGCCCAACTGGATCGACGTCAACGCCATCACGCCGCGCGCGGACGGCGGCGACTACCGCGCCGAGTTGGGCATTCCCGCGGACGCGGTCGTCGCCCTGTACTCCGGCAACATGGGTGGAAAGCAGGGATTGCAGACGCTGGCCGGCGTGGCGCGGCTGCTGTCCGGCGACACGCGGCTATGGTTCGTGTTCTGCGGCCAGGGACCCGAGCGCGCACCGCTGCAGGCGCGTTGCGAAGGGCTGCCGCGCGTCGTGTTCCTGGATCTGCAACCTGCCGCGCGGCTGGGCGCGCTGCTCAATACCGCGGACATCCACTTATTGCCGCAACGTGCCGGCGCGGCCGATCTGGTCATGCCGTCCAAGCTGACGGGCATGCTGGCCAGCGGCCGGCCCGTCGTCTGCGGCGCCGCGGCCGGCACCGAGCTGGCCGCCGTCGTCGCGCAATGCGGGCTGCTCGCGCCGCCCGAGGATGCCGATGCCATGGCGCAGGCCGTGCGCACGCTAAGCGACGATCCCCTGGCCCGGGAAACCCTGGGCGCTTGCGCTCGCCGCTATGCGCTGACCCATCTGCACGTGGACGCGGTGCTGGCCGCGGCCGAGCGCGAGTTCGCTGCGGTGGCGGGCACGCCCGCCAAGACGCCCGCTCCATTGAAAACGCCGACGCGCGAGGGCGACATCTGAAGCAAGGCGCCTTTGATCGGGTGAAGCGCGCTTCGCCCGATCAAAGGCGTCCGTACGCATCACTTGCCGTCTAGCCTGCCGTCAGCCCTGACCTCGGCCTTGAGGTCTGCCTTGACCGGCGCCGGCGTGCCCGCGCTTCTGACCAGCCCCATCTGCACGGCGATATAGGCCGCCTCGGCCTGGTTGCGCGCGTTCAGCTTCCAGTACAGCGTGCGCGCGTGGCTCTTCACGGTCGCCACCGAAATACCGACCTGCTGGCCGATCTCGCGCATCGTCTTTCCCTGCACCAGCAGCTGCAGTATTTCTTCCTGCCGCTGCGTCAGTTCGCGCAGCTCCTGCGCAGGCGCGTGCGACACGTTCTGGGGCCGGCCGGCGGGTTGCGGATAGCACTCGCCGCCCGCCATCACCAGGCTTACCGCCGCCGCCAGCGCATCAGGGCTGGACGCCTTGGGCAGATATCCCGCTACGCCGGTCCGCGCGCACACGCCCATGACAGACGGGTCCAGCACGGAGTACAGCACCAATACCAGGCGCGGCATGAAGAAAGCCATCGACTGGGAAATAAGCCCGATGTCCTGCTCGGCCATGCCGCTGCAACCGACGACCAGCAATTCCACTGGGCGGTTGATCGAACTGGACATGTTGAGCAGGTGGGCTGGCGAAATGGCCAGGATGTCGTCGGCGTTCCGGACACGTTCCAGCACATGCTGAATTGCGACGCGAAGCAGAGCGTAGTCTTCGATCAGTACGGTTGTCATCCCGGGAGGAACCTTGTGACGCATGGCCCATACACGGTTCCCGCCACACCGGCGCACCACGCTGCCAAGGCAGGTTCGGGGTGGTACGCCGGCATGACGGGAATCTCGTCCGCGCTATTGGATCGCTATCGCGAGATGTTGTGATTCGCGCTCTCAACCCACGCTTGCGGACACAACCCATGCTATCAGCGGCTACGTTCGCTGAATCTCGTTCAGGAGGATGATTGGTGGTGGAAAGGCGTGCCAGAAAGCACGCCGAGCCCTGCTGTGTACGCCTTAGCCAGGATGGCTATGCGGACCCCGGCAGCAACGGAACCTGTGCGTTCCAGGCTGCCGGGCAGGCAACGCAATCTGCTGCTACCCCAGCTTGCGCCCATAGATCTGCCCGGCGTCCGTCTCCCTGCCATTGGGATCATGCCATTCCAAGGTCGCGCCGCGCTGCAACGCCGCATACACGGCTTCTCCCTTGTTCTTGACATGCAGGCGCTGGTAAAGCGTGCACGCATGCGTCTTGGCGGTCGCCACGGAAATATTGAGCATCCGGCTGACGGTCTTGATCGGATAGCCTCTGGCCAGCAACACCAGGACTTCGTATTGGCGCGGCGTGATCTGAAGCAATTGCGCACCGGCGCTGACCGGCATCGTGCCCTTTCCGGATGCGTCGTCGGCATCGCGGGAAGGCAAGGCGCAGACCGTTGCCGCAGGCGTCTGCAATGCTTGTTCACTAGGAAAGCACTGTCCGCCCGCCATGACCAGGCGTATCGCGGCTTCCAGGATTTCGACCGAAGCGGTCTTCATCAGGCAGCCATACACGCTTGCTCCCGGCAAGCCCTGCACCGGCATGGGTAAGGGCATCACATCCGTCAACAGCAGAATCCGCTTGGGGGTGAGCACACGCTGGATCTCGTGCAATGCGCTCCATGCCTCGTCGGTATCCACCGGCAATCCGTAGATCAGAAGATCGGCGCCCGCATGCGCACCGTCGGCCTTGGACAAATCCGCCAGGCCCATCCCCTCGATTTCCCACACATCGTCCAACTTGCTAAGTATCTGCCACAACCCCAACCGCAATAGCGGATGGGCTTCAATCAGGACCATCTTGGCCATGGTGTCCTCCCGGTTTTTCGACGGGCCTAGAAGGGATCTTCGCTGTGCTGAAGACTATTTTTTTTCCAACCCTGCGGCGGGTGGTCCGCACTATCCCGGAATATCTAATGAAGCTGGACCGGGGCATTCGGGCTGGGCAACTTTGGTAGCCAACATAACGGATGGCATGAACCCATCTTATGGTTCGAAACTCTCAAAATCAAGACGTTTCAGGGCGATATAATCCGATAAAAACAGAAATCATTCGTTAGCCTTAATCACCATCGTAAATAGGGATGAGATGAGCTTCTCCGCCATTTTGATGTTAGGGTTTTCACTAAGATTCCAAGCTGTCCCAGGGCGATTCCATCCTTTCCGCCCAGTACGGAGGCGTAACAGGGACGCGGATGACGGGCGAACAAGGCAAAAAAAATGCCGCGCCGGGGCACACCCCCGCTGCGGCACGAAAGTCCCATTTTGGCTGAAAAGACTCTCGATATGTTTCCGCGGACACACCCCGCCCGCGCAAGCATCCTTCAATCGAAATATAGGTAACATTTTTATTTTTGGGCCGGAACCGCCATTTACTCCATATAGGCGAAGTCAAATACCGTATGCCCCCCTTGATGATGCCAATGGTGCATTGAAGCATGACGCTTCCTCAAAAAGCTCGCGTAGTGGATTTCGCCGTCCGTCTCCACATAAGTGGTCGGTGAAAGCTCCTCGATCCGGTTCAGCGACACGCCCTTTCCGTAGTGGCAGAAACCTTGGTACTGCGCACAGCGGATGACCTCTCCGCTAGGCGACACAACGATTCCCGCGTTGCGGGCCCGCATCGGGTTGCGCACGATGGGGTTGCAGGCATGCGGGGTCCAGACGGTGGAGCGCGGAGAGTCCGAAAAGAACGCGAACAGCTCGTCGCAATGGCTTTGTCCGTCCGTTCTATCAATATTTGTTAATAACCACCAGTATTCGCCGTGTTTAAAAATAATAGTATCAACGGCAGATATATTGGTCATCAGCGTGACGTCAAGCTCCCATTTAAGCGGAAATTCCGTGCACTTCCATAACTCAATACTGCGATTGCCGCAGGTTTCCGGAACCATGTACGTCACGCCTCCATGTTCGAATATATATGGAAACGACAGGTGATAAGGCAGGTTCAGGGCGGTGCCAAGCAGCCGGAAAGCCCCGTCGGAGTAGGTTGCGACCGAAATTGTCCCCTTGCGGGAAGTGAAGTCGTAATCTTCAAAAAAAATATAGGGTTTTTTGTCGTGCGTATATACAAAAGGATCAGCGAAAAAACGGCCTTTTGGTGGTTGCAGCACCATGGCTTCTGATATCACCGCTTGCTGCCGGGAGGACGGAAACATGCCGATCCGCCATCGGACGTTGCGTTTCATGATGCGCCGCACAATCAAATCCGATATTAACCAGGCCTGGCGCGCGATATAAGCCGCGCTGTCCCACTCCACCGGATCCGGCCGCCGCGGCCCGCTCATGATCTGCATCTCGGGCGCCGCCAAGGCTTGCCTGGCGCGGGCGAGCGCCTGCAGCGCGTCATAGACCATGAAATTTCCCAGGCTGAAGGCGCGCGCCTGATTCTTCAGCCAGAACACTTCGGTGTTGAAACTGCGCTGGTCCAGCAACTCATCCTGATCCGCTTGCGGGCCGACGCGCCAGAGTTTCACCGTGGTGTGGTCTTCGCGTTGATAAACCTCCCAAAAGCCGGCGTACCGGCTGGTCGACACCGCGATATCCGAATAGCTCAGTTGCCAAACGCCCAGGCGAGCCCACCCCATCATTTGCGCCCGTGTCGCCAGCGATGCGCCCAGCGTGATCACCAGGTCCAGGCCCAGCGCGGCGACCACATCGTCGTCATGCGCTGCCGCTTCGGACACCCGTTGCAGGACCGGCACACCCGGCGGCATGCTCTGGCGCATGTCGCGGCAGTTCGCCAGCATCTGACGCTGCTTGGCGGGCAGCAGCCTGGACTCGAAGCGCGACAACGTGCCGAACAGGGCCTTCACCGCCAGGCGCGGCGCTTTGCCCGTGCCTTCGGGGGATATCACCAGCAAGGCGGACATGTCGAAATCCTGACTATGGATCAGCCACTCCGCCATCTCATGCATCCAGCCGGGTTGCTCATACCCGTCAACTAGCAGTCCCACTCGGTAGGTCTTCATTTGTCCTGCTCCTGTGTCAGGGCGCACGGGTAGCCGCAGCGGTCAGGCAAACGGGCCCGCATCACGTATCGCCGGTGCAATGCGTTCAAGTCCTCGCGCTGATACTGCGGCGTTTTGGACGCGCGTTCCAGACCACATTCATCCTAGGGCGGCTGTCCGAGGACGAACGGCCCAGCCCCCTGCCGACGGCCGATGTTCGCGTCGTCCGACTGCGCGGCTTGCCTCATCCATCTGATCTAGCCGGCCCGGTACTTCAGTACCTGAAGGGTGCATAGCGACTGGTGCGGGAAGGCCGTTCCGGGTAAACCCTATTGGGGATTGCCGAGGCTCGCTTCTCGCTGTTCCCTACCGCATAATGTTTTTAAACGAACGTTTGAATTCAACCTTATGCAAGAAATCAGAACTCCCAATACTCGCGAATCCATCCTGGACACGGCTGAAGCGCTGTTTGCGCAACAAGGCCACGACGGGACATCGATGCGGCAGATCACCGGCGCGGCCGGCGTGAACCTGGCGTCGGTGAACTATCACTTCGGCTCCAAAGAGTCCCTCGTCCAGGCGGTGCTCAAACGGCGCCTGGAGGTCCTGAACCGCGAACGCCTGCGCCTGTTGGATGAACTGGAGTCGCAATCCGGCGGCAAGCCCCTGAAGCCGTCCCTGATCGTGGACGCCTTCTTCGGCACCTTGCTGCGCCTGGCCGCCGATCCGGCCCAGGCGGGCAGCACGTTCCTGCCGCTGCTTGAACGGACCATGACCGACCCGTCCGACTTCATCCGCGCGCTGTTCGCCGAGGAATACGCCGACGTGCTGGAGCGCTACCGCAATGCCCTGTTCGCCGCGCTGCCCGACGTGCCCAAGGCCGAAATCGTGTGGCGTTTTCAATTCATGCTTGGCGCCACCTCGTACGCCATCATCGGCACGGACTTGCTGCGGTCCGTGACGGGATGGACCCTCGACGAAGCCGAGCAACCCGACAACCCCGACCTGCTGCTGCCCCGGCTCATGAGCTTCCTGCTGGGCGGCTTGCGCGCGCCGCTGCCCCCCCTGGCCGGCACGTAGCCGCCCCGCCCCCCGGTCCGGCCGCCAGAACAAAACCCATACGGAGACAGAGAAATGAATGCAGTCCTCATCGTGCTGGTCGCCATCGCGCTACTCGCCGCCGTCGTGCTGGGCGTGCGCCCCATCCGGCGCGCGTTGCTGTCGGCGCCGATCTTCAACCTCTACCGCAAGGTGCTGCCGCAGATGTCGGACACCGAACGCGATGCGCTGGAGGCCGGCACGGTGTGGTGGGAGGGCGAACTGTTCCGCGGCCGGCCCGACTGGAGCCGCCTGTTGGCCTATCCGCGTCCGCGCCTGACCGAGGAAGAGCAGCGCTTTCTGGACAACCAGGCCGAAGCCGCCTGCCGCATGGTCGATGACTGGAGCGTCACGCAAGAACGCCACGACCTGCCCGCCGAGGTCTGGAGCTACCTGAAGTCCCAAGGTTTCCTGGGCATGATCATCCCCAAGGAATATGGCGGCCTGGCCTTCTCGGCCTACGCGCATTCCGAAATCGTCACCAAGCTGTCCACGCGCTCGTCCGCGCTGGCGGTGTCGGTCATGGTGCCCAATTCCCTCGGCCCCGCCGAACTGCTGCTGCATTACGGCACCGAGGAACAGAAAAAACATTACCTGCCGCGCCTGGCGCGCGGCGAAGACGTGCCCGCCTTCGCGCTGACCAGCCCCTGGGCCGGCTCGGACGCCGCGGCCATTCCCGACAGCGGCATCGTCTGCAAGGGCGAATGGCAGGGCCGCGAGGTGATCGGCATGCGGGTCACGTGGGACAAGCGCTACATCACGCTGGCACCCGTCTGCACCCTGCTGGGCCTGGCCTTCCGGCTGTATGACCCCGAGGGCCTGCTGGGCGGCGAAAAGGACCTGGGCATCACGTGCGCGCTGGTGCCGCACGACCACCCCGGCGTGGATACCGGCCGCCGCCACTTCCCGCTGAATGCGATGTTCATGAACGGGCCCACGCGCGGCGCCGACGTCTTCATGCCGCTGGACTTCATCATCGGCGGCCCCGCCATGGCGGGTCAGGGCTGGCGCATGCTGATGGAATGCCTGGCTGCGGGCCGTTCGATCTCGCTGCCCTCGTCCAATACCGGCATGTCCAAACTGACGGCTCGCGCCGTGGGCGGCTATGCGCGCGTGCGCAGCCAGTTCCGCACGCCGGTCGGAAAATTCGAAGGCGTCGAAGAGGCACTGGCCCGCATCGGCGGCCACACCTACATGATGGACGCGGCCCGCACCATGACGGCAGGCGCCGTCGACCTGGGCGAAAAGCCCTCTGTCGTGTCGGCGATCGTCAAGTACCACGTGACCGAACGCGCGCGCCAGGTCGTCAATGACGGCATGGACGTGATCGGCGGCAAGGGCATCTGCCTGGGGCCCAGCAATTTCCTGGGCCGGGCGTATCAGCAGATCCCGATCGGCATCACCGTGGAAGGCGCCAATATCCTGACGCGCAGCCTGATCATCTTCGGCCAGGGCGCGATCCGCTGCCACCCGTATGTGCTTGCCGAAATGCAGGCCGCCCAATCGCCGGACAAGAAGCAAGGCCTGACCGACTTCGACCGGGCGTTCTGGGGCCACGTCGGCTTTGTCGCCCGCAACAAGCTGCGCGCGCTGGGCACCGCGTTGACGGGTGCCCGCCTTGTCGCCGTGAATGCCGATGTCGCGCCGGACATGTTGCGCTACTACCAGCTGCTGAGCCGCTACTCCGCCGCCTTCGCCTTGCTGGCCGACACCTCGATGCTGGTGCTGGGCGGCAGCCTGAAGCGCCGCGAACGCCTGTCGGCGCGGCTGGGCGACGTGCTCTCGCAGATGTACCTCATCAGCGCCACGCTCAAGCGCTTCGAAGACGAAGGCCGCCAGGCCGCCGACGCGCCGCTTGCGCACTGGTCGATCCAGGACGCGCTGTTCAAGTTGCAGGAAGCGTTGGACGGCGTGCTGGACAACTATCCCAACCGCTTCGTCGCCTGGAGCCTGGCGCGCATCATCTTCCCGTGGGGCCGGACGCAATCGCAGCCCTCCGACCAGCTTGGCCAGGACGTGGCGCGGCTGCTGATCAACCCCGGCGCCACGCGCGACCGGCTGACCGCGGGCTGCCACCTGCCCGCCACCGCCGACGAACCCGTGGGCGCCATTGAACTGGCGCTGGCCGCCACCCTGGAGGCCGAACCCATTGAAGCCAAGATCCGCAACCTGGAAAAACGCGGCGCGCTGCAAGGCAATCCCCAAGCCAACGTCCGCGACATCGCCGACGCCGCCTACGCCGCCGGCGGCATCACCGCCGAAGAATATGCGGTGGTGAAACGCCGCAATAGCTTGCGCGATACCGTCGTGAAAGTGGATGATTTCCCCTTCGACCTCGGCGCGTCGGGCGCAGCCCGGCCCGCCGCCGAACGCAAGGTCGCCTAAGGGAGGGAACGGATGGCATTCAAACCGGTTTACATCGTCGACGGCGCCCGCACGCCCTTCCTGAAAGCGCGCACCGGGCCCGGCCCGTTCTCGGCCGGCGACCTGGCCGTGCAGGCGGGCCGCGGCCTGCTGCTGCGCCAGCCCTTTGCGCCCACGGACCTGGACGAGGTCATCGTGGGCTGCGCCGCGCCGTCGCCCGACGAAGTGAACATCGGCCGCGTCATCGCGCTGCGCCTGGGCTGCGGCAATCAAGTGCCCGGCTGGACGGTCATGCGCAATTGCGCATCGGGCATGCAGGCACTGGATTCCGCCGTCGTCAACATCCAGTCCGGCCGTTCGTCGCTGGTGCTGGCAGGCGGCACGGACGCCCTCTCGCGCGCGCCGCTGTTGTTCTCTGACGATATGGTGCGTTGGCTGGCCGGCTGGTACGCGGCCCGCGGCACCGGCGCCAAACTGGCGGCCTTGCGCCGCTTCAAACTGAAAAATATCGCCCCCGTCATTGGCCTTTTGAAAGGCCTGACGGACCCGGTCGTGGGCCTGTCGATGGGCCAGACCGCCGAGAACGTCGCCACCCTGTTCGGCATCGACCGCGCGGCGATGGACGCCTATTCCGCCGGCAGCCACCAGCGCGCGCTGGCGGCCCGCACGGCCGGCATCATGACCGAGGTCACGCCGTTGATCGATACGCAGGGCAAGCTGTATCCCGATGACGACGGCGTGCGCGAAGACTCCACGCCGGAAAAACTCGCCAAGCTCAAGCCCGTGTTCGACAAGCCCTGGGGCAACATCACCGCCGGCAACAGCTCGCAAGTGACCGACGGCGCCGCCATGCTGGTGCTGGCGTCCGAAGAGGCCGTCGCCAAATGGAACCTGCGTCCGCTGGGCCGCATCGTCGACAGCCAGTGGGCAGGGCTGGATCCCGCGCTGATGGGCCTGGGGCCCGTGCACGCGGCCACCCCCATCCTGCAACGCCACGGCCTGGGCTTGAATGATCTGGACTTGTGGGAAATCAACGAGGCCTTCGCCGCGCAGGTGCTAGGCTGCCTGGCCGCATGGCGCGACGACGCCTATTGCCAAGCGCACTTCGGTACGCCAGCATGGGGCTCGCTTGACCCCGCCAAGCTCAACGTGGATGGCGGCGCCATCGCGATCGGGCACCCGGTGGGCGCATCCGGCGCCCGCATCGTGCTGCATCTGCTTGACGCCCTGAAGCGCCGCGGCGCCAAACGGGGCATGGCGGCCATCTGCATCGGCGGCGGCCAAGGCGGCGCAATGCTGGTTGAAACCCTGGACGAGGACCGCCCATGACGACACTGGACTCGCTATCCCACTGGCGCCTGGAGCGCGACGCCGATGGCGTGGCGTGGCTGACGTTCGACCGCGCGGGCAGCGCCGTCAACGCATTGTCGGCCGACACCATGGCCGAACTTGCCGTGGTGCTGGACGCGCTGGACGCCGCGCCGCCCAAGGGCCTGATCATCCAATCCGGCAAGGCCACGGGCTTTATCGTGGGCGCCGACGTCAATGAATTCGCCAGCCTGGACACGCCCGAGCAAGGCCGCGCGCTGGTGGCGCGCGGCTGGAACCTGTTCAACCGCCTGGCCGCCGTGCGCTACCCCACGCTGGCCTTGATCCAGGGCCATTGCCTGGGCGGCGGCCTGGAACTGGCGCTGGCCTGCCGCTACCGGCTGGTCGCCGATCAGCCCGGCACGTCGCTGGCGCTGCCCGAGGTCATGCTGGGCATCTTCCCCGGCTGGGGCGGGATGCTGCGCCTGCCGCAGGTGATCGGCGCGCCCGCCGCGCTGGACATGATGCTGACCGGCCGGGGCGCGGACGCCCGCCGCGCCGCCGCGCTGGGGCTGGCCGACGCGCGCGTGCCGCCCCGCTTGCTGCTGGCCGCGGCCCGCCAGACGGTCCTGTCGAACAAGCCCCCGCGCCGCGCGCGGGGCCTGGGCGCTTGGGCCAACCGCTGGCCATTGAAATCCGTCGTCGCCAACCGCGCCCGCAAGCAGATCGCCGCCAAGGATCCGCTGGGCCACTACCCCGCCGCGCCCGCCATCGTGACGCTGTGGGAAAAACACGGCGGCAACGCGCTGCAGGCGCCCGACCTGATCGACGGCATCATCGCGTCGGACACCGCCCGCAACCTGTTGCGCGTGTTCCGCCTGCAGGAACGCCTGAAGGCCAACGGCAAGCAGACCGGCGTCGCGCCCGCGCGCCACGTCCACGTGGTGGGCGCCGGCGTCATGGGCGGCGACATCGCGGCGTGGTGCGCGCTCAAGGGCATGACCGTGACGTTGCAAGACCAAGACATGGCCCGGATCGCTCCGGCCATCCAGCGCGCGGCAGCGCTGTATGCGCGCCGCCTGAAAGACCCGCGCCTGGCGCGTGCGGCGTTCGACCGCCTCATCCCCGACACGGCAGGCAGCGGCGTGCCGCTTGCCGACATCGTCATCGAAGCCATCAGCGAACAACCGGAAGCCAAGCGCGCGCTGTACCGGTCGCTGGAACCCCGCATGAAGCCCGGCGCGCTGCTGGCCACCAACACGTCCAGCCTGTCGCTTGAGACGCTGCGCGACGGATTGGCCGATCCGCAGCGGCTGATCGGCATCCATTTCTTCAACCCGGTCGCCAAGATGCCGCTGGTGGAAGTGGTGCATGCCGACGGCGACGCCGGCGACGCGCTGGCACGCGCCTGCGCCTTCGTCGGCCAGATCGACAAGCTGGCGCTGCCCGTCAAGAGCGCGCCCGGCTTCCTCGTCAACGCCGTGCTGGCGCCATACATGCTGCAAGCGATGCGCAGCGTGGACGACGGCGTCGCGCCCGCCACCGTCGACGCCGCGATGGTGGCGTTCGGCATGCCGATGGGGCCGCTGGAACTGGCCGACACCGTGGGCCTGGACATCGCGCGCGCCGCGGGCGAAGAACTGGCGGGCGGCGCCGAGCCGCCGCGCTGCCTGGCCGAACGGCTGGCGCGCGGCGATCTCGGCAAGAAAAGCGGCAAAGGCTTCTACGCCTGGCGCGACGGCAAGCCGGTCAAGCAAGACGGGGCAGCCCCTGCCACCGCCCCGGCAGGCCTGGCGCAGCGCCTGATCCAACCGCTTGTGGACGCCACCCGGCAGCGCGTGGAGGCCGGCGTGGTCGCCGACGCCGACCTGGCCGACGCCGGCGTGATTTTCGGAACCGGGTTCGCGCCATTCACGGGCGGACCTTTGCATTACCAAAGCAGCAACCCTTGGCACAGCAGCAAAACGGCTCACGCCGAATAGACCGGCTCGACAAGAAATCCGGCAGTGGAATAGAGACATACATCCAACTCGAGGAGGCAGTACCATGCGCAGACGTTCATTGTCCCTGAGCACCTTGTCGGCCATTGTGGTCGGCTTGGGCGCTTCCGCAACGTCCTATGCCGCCGGCTTTCAGCTCTTGGAGCAGAACGCCAGTGGCTTGGGCAACGCGTACGCAGGCTCGGCGGCAAACCCGGAAAACGCCAGCATCATCTACTACAACCCGGCAGGCATGACGTATCTGCCTGGCGTCAATTTTTCGGGCGGGGTCAACCTGATCAAGCCCTCGTTCAAGTTCTCGGACAACGGCAACAGCCGCAATCCCAGCGTGCCCGGGATTCCCGGATCGGGCCTGAACGGGTCGGTGCCCACCGGCGGCAATGGCGGCGATGCCGGCAACCTGGGGGTCGTCCCCAACCTATATGCCTCCTGGCAGTTGAACGAGCAGTGGTACATCGGCCTGGGCGTGGGCGCCCCGTTCGGCCTGATGACCGAATACGACGACGGTTGGGTCGGCCAGTACCACTCCAACAAGTTCGAGATCAAGACCATCAACGTGAACCCGTCGATCGCCTACAAGGTCAACGACATGTTCTCGATGGGCCTCGGCCTGAACTGGCAGCACATCGACGCCAACTACAAGAAAAAGACAGTGGTGCCGATCGCCGGCCTGCCGGTCGCCACCAACGGCGACGCCGACCTGAACCTGAAGGGCGACGCCTGGGGCTGGAACATCGGCTTCATGCTGCAACCCACGGAAGACACGCGCATCGGCCTGTCGTACCGCTCGAAGATCAAGCACTCGGCCAAGGGCGATACCGACATCACCAGCATCGGCCCCGCCAAGCAGTCGGTGTCCTTCGATGCCAAGGCCTCGGTGGACTTGCCCGATTCGCTGATCCTGAGCGGCGCGCACCAGTTGAACGAGCGCTGGGAGCTGCTGGGCGATATCTCGTGGACGGGTTGGAGCAGCATCCCCGACCTGAAGATCCGCAACTCGGGCGCCGGCGCGCGCGACGACGACCTGCCGCTGAATTTCCGCGACACGTGGCGCGTCGCTGTCGGTGCGAACTACAAGTTCGCGCCCGACTGGAAGTGGAAGTTCGGCGTGGCCTATGACCAGTCGCCGGTCCACAAGGAAGCCGACCGTCCGACGTCCTTGCCCGACAACGACCGCTACTGGTTCTCGACGGGCGTGCAGTGGCAAGCCACCAAGAGCACGACGGTGGATCTGGGCTATACCTATCTGTACCTGCGCAAGACGGACATCGACACGACGTCCGGCAGCCAGCTTTCCAAGGGCCGCGTCGCGGGCACCTATGACAGCAGCGGCCACATCTTCGGCCTGCAACTGTCGTCCCGCTTCTAGCCTTGCACGGGCGGGCGGCCGCGAGCCGCCCGCCCGCTTTTCCAGGAGAATCCCTTGAGCAAGTTCGTCGTCAAACACGTCGCCGTCCTGGGTGCCGGCGTCATGGGCGCGCAGATCGCCGCCCACCTGGCCAATGCCGGGGTGCCCGTCACGCTGTTCGACCTGCCGGCCGCCGAAGGCGACCGCAACGGCATCGTCAAGAAGGCGCTGGCCGGCCTGAAAAAACTGGAACCCGCGCCGCTGGCCGGCGCGGCGCGCATTGCCCTGATCACCCCCGCGAACTACGACGACCACCTGGACGCGTTGCGCGGCTGCGACCTGGTCATCGAAGCCATCGCCGAACGCATGGACTGGAAGACGGCGTTGTACGAGCGCATCGCCCCGCATGTGTCGCCCGATGCCATCATTGCCTCGAACACGTCCGGCCTGTCGATCGACGCGCTGGCCAACGCCCTGCCCGCAAGCCTGCGCAACCGCTTCTGCGGCATCCATTTCTTCAATCCGCCCCGCTACATGCGGCTGGTGGAGATCATCGCTACGTCCCATACCCAGCCCGTCGTGCTGGACCAGCTGGAAACCTGGCTGACGTCCACGCTGGGCAAAGGCGTGGTCCGCGCGCTGGACACGCCCAACTTCGTGGCCAACCGCATCGGCGTGTTCTCGATCCTGGCCGCCATGCACCACACGGCGCGCCTGGGCCTGGGCTTCGACGAAGTCGATGCGCTGACCGGCCCGAAGATCGGCCGCCCCAAAAGCGCCACCTACCGCACCGCCGACGTAGTCGGCCTGGATACGCTGGCCCATGTGGTCGGCACCATGGAAAAGAACCTGCCGGACGACCCGTGGCACCGCTACTTCGCGCTGCCCCAGTGGCTGTCCGCCCTGATCCAGAAAGGCGCGCTGGGCCAGAAGACCGGCGCCGGCGTCTACCGCAAGCAGGGCCGCGACATCCTGGTGCTGGACCTGAAGGCGCAAGACTACGTGCCCAGCGCGGGCAAGCTGTCCGACGAGGTCGCCGCGCTGCTGAAGGAACGCAATCCCGCGAAGCGCTTTGCCGCGCTGCGCGCCAGCGAACATCCCCAGGCGCAATTCCTGTGGAGCCTGTTCCGCGACATCTTCCACTACAGCGCCGTGCAGCTCGAGCACGTGGCCGACAACGCGCGCGACCTGGATCTGGCCATGCGCTGGGGCTTCGGCTGGGCGCAAGGCCCGTTCGAAACCTGGCAGGCCGCCGGCTGGCAGGCGATCGCCGCCGCCGTGGCCGAAGACATCGCCGCCGGCCGCGCCATGAGCGACGCGCCTCTGCCCGCCTGGGCGCTGGAACCCGCCCGCCAGGGCGTGCACGCGCCGGAAGGCTCGTATTCGGCGCGCACGGGGCAACTGCACCCGCGTTCGGCGCTGCCCGTGTACCAGCGCCAGCTGTTCCCGGAGCGCGTGTTCGGCGAAGGGCCGGACGACCGCGGCATCACCGTCTGGGAAAACGAAGGCGTGCGCCTTTGGAATCTGCCCGACGTCGACGCCGGCATCGCCATCCTGTCCGTCACTTCCAAGAACCACACGCTGGGCGGCGAGGTGCTGGAAGGCGTGCTGCAAGCGGTGGCCCGGGCCGCACGGGAATTTGACGGCCTGGTGATCTGGCACGAACCGCCCTTCGCGGTAGGCGCCAACCTGCAACAGGTGGTCGACGCCTGCGCCGCCGGCCAGTTCGACATGCTGGAAGCCATGGTCGAAAAGTTCCAGCGCGCGTCCCAGTCGTTCAAGTACGCGCAGATCCCCACCGTGGCGGCCGTCCAGGGCATGGCGCTTGGCGGCGGCTGCGAGTTCCTGATGCATGCCTCTCACCGCGTCCTGGCGCTGGAAAGCTACATCGGCCTGGTTGAAGCGGGCGTCGGCCTGATCCCGGCAGGCGGCGGCAGCAAGGAATTCGCCGGCCGCGCGGCCGCCCTGGCCGCAAAGACCGCCACGCCCGGTGAAGTCTTCCCCTACCTGCAACCCATCTTCCAGACCATCGCCACCGCGCAGGTCGCCAAGAGCGCGCTGGAAGCCATCGACACCGGGTTCGCCCGCGAGCACGACATCGTGCTGTTCCACCCCGACGAGCTGCTGTTCGTGGCCATCGGGCAGGCGCGCGCCGCGGCCCAGGCCGGCTACACGCCCCCGCCCCGTCTGGCGAACATCCCCGTGGCGGGCCGCAACGGCATCGCCAACTTCGAGATGGTGCTGGTCAACATGCGCGAAGGCGGCATGATCAGCGCGCATGACTACCGCGTGGCGCGCAGCGCCGCCATGGCCCTGTGCGGCGGCGAAGTCGACACCGGCACGAAGGTAGACGAAGAATGGCTGCTGGCGGTGGAGCGCCGCGAATTCGTGGCGCTCCTGCGCACGCCTGAGACCCAGGCCCGCATCCGCCACACACTGGAAACTGGCAAGCCACTGCGAAATTGAGGAAATGAACATGACGAAGCAGATGCAGGACGCTTACATCGTGGCCGCCACGCGCTTGCCGGTGGGCAAGCGCAACGGCGCCTACGTCACCACCCGCCCCGACGACATGCTGGCCGCCGCGCTGAACGGCGCGCTGGCGCAGGTGCCCGGGCTGGACACCGCACGCATCGAAGACGTGATCGCCGGCTGCGCCATGCCGGAAGCCGAGCAAGGCATGAACGTAGCGCGCATCGGCCTGTTGCTGGCCGGTCTTCCGCAGAGCGTGGCCGGCGTCACGGTCAACCGGTTCTGCGCATCGGGCCTGCAAGCGGTGGCGGACGCCGCCGCCCGCATCCGTACGGGCGAGGCCGACATCATGATCGGCGCCGGCACGGAATCCATGAGCGCCATGCCGCAGATCATGGGCAACAAGGTATCGATGAACCCCGCCATTTTCGCCCACGAAGAGAACATCGGCATGGCCTTCGGCATGGGCCTGACCGGTGAAAAGGTCGCCGAGCGCTGGAAGGTCTCGCGCGAGGACCAGGATGCCTTCGCGCTGGCGTCGCACCAGAAGGCCTGCGCCGCCATCGCCGCCGGCCACTTCCGCGCGGAAACCACGCCGTTCGAAGTGGTATCGCACCTGCCGGATGGCGCCAGCGGCGCCGTGCGCGTGGTGCGCCGGCTGGTCGAGGTGGACGAAGGCCCCCGCCCGGACAGCAGCGCGGAAGCCCTGGCGCGCCTGCGCCCCGTGTTCGCGGCGCGCGGCAGTGTCACCGCGGGCAACAGCTCGCAGATGTCGGACGGCGCGGCCGCGGTGGTCCTGGTGTCCGACCGCATCCTGCGCGAATTCAACCTGAGCCCGCTGGCGCGCTTTGTCAGCTTCGCCGTCGCGGGCGTGCCGCCCGAAGTCATGGGCATCGGCCCGATTGCCGCCATCCCCAAGGTGCTGGACCGCGCTGGCATCACGCAGGACGCGCTGGACTGGATCGAACTGAACGAGGCCTTCGCGGCGCAGTCGCTGGCGGTGATCCGGGAGCTGAAACTGGATCCGGCCAAGGTCAACCCCCTGGGCGGCGCCATCGCGCTGGGCCATCCGCTGGGCGCGACCGGCGCGATCCGCACGGCCACGATCACGCATGGCCTGCGTCGCACGGGCGGCAAGTACGGGCTGGTCACCATGTGCATCGGCACCGGCATGGGCGCGGCCGGCCTGTTCGAGGCGATGTGAAGCCCTATTGGTTCAAGAGCCTGTCGCCGGAATGGCGCGCGCGCCTGATGCGGGTGGGTTTCAACCTGCACCCGGCATTCCGCGCCACCGGCGGCCGGGTACTGCACGTGTCGCCGGATTTCCAGCACATCCGCATCAAGCTTCCTCTGCTGCGGCGCACGCGCAATATCGTGGGCTCGATGTACGGCGGATCGCTGTTCGCGGTGACCGACGGCGCCCACCCCACGATGCTGATGTCCGCGCTGGGCGCGGACCACATCGTATGGGACAAGGCGGCGTCGATCCGCTACCGCAAGCCCGCCTACACGACGCTGTATGTGGACTTCCGGCTGCCGCCCGGCGAAATCGCGGAGATCCGCCGCCTGCTCGCGCGGGACCACGAGACTACCCGCACGTACACGGTGGAATTGAAGGACAAGGACGGCGTGGTCTATGCCGTCGTGGAACGCACGATCTATATCGCCGACAAGAAGTTCTACAAGCGAAAGAACACAGGAGGAGACCCATGCATCCCATCTCTGGAGGGCGATCCGCCGCCCTGAGCCTCATGCTTGCCGCCAGCCTGGCGGGTGCGCCTGCCGTTGCCGCCGACATCGAGGTCGCGGGCGTGCGCGTGCCGGAGCAGTTGTCCGAAGGCGGCCGCGCGCTAGTGCTCAACGGCGCCGGCGTGCGCACCAAGTTCGTCGTGAAGGTCTACGTCGCCGCGCTATACACCACCACCAAGAGCAGCGACGCCGCGACGCTGGTCAACAGCGCAGAGCCGCGCCGCATCCGCCTGCAATTGCTGCGCGACGTGGACAGCAAGAGCCTGGACGACGCGTTGCAGGAAGGGTTGCGCGACAATACGTCCAAGCAGGAGCTTGCCGAGCTGAAAGCGCCTACAGACAGCTTGTCCCGCTTGATGGCCGAGATCGGCACCGCCAAAACCGGCGACGTGGTCGATCTGGACTTCGACGCGCGCGGCGTCACGATCATGGGCAACGGCAAGCAACGGGGCAGGATTGACAGCCCCGGCTTCGCGCGTGCCTTGCTGCGCGTCTGGCTCGGCGACAATCCCGCTCAAGCATCCCTGAAGAAAGCCCTCTTGGGCAACTAGGCGGAACCACGACGATGGAACGAATCTGGCACAAGAGCTATCCCTCCGGCGTTCCCGCTGAGATCGAGATGGACGGCGTAACGACGCTGGTCTCGGTCGTGCGGGAAAGTTGCCGCCGCTATGCGGACAAGACCGCATACATCAGCATGGGAAAATCCATCAGCTACGCCGAACTGGACGCGTTGACGCGCGACTTCGCCGCATGGCTGCACGCCAACGGGCTGGGCAAGGGCGACCGCATCGCGCTCATGATGCCCAACCTGCTGCAGTACCCCGTCTGCCTGTTCGGCGCGCTGCGCGCCGGCTGCATCGTCGTCAACTGCAACCCGCTCTACACCGCGCACGAGCTTGAACACCAATTGGCGGACTCGGGCGCGCGCGCCATCGTCGTGGCCGACAACTTCGCGGCCACCGTGCAGAAAGCCCTGCCCCAGACCGCGATCGAACGCGTGCTGGTGACGTCCGTCGGCGAAATGCTCGGCCCCCTCAAGGGCCGGCTGGTGAACTTCGTGATCCGCCGCGTCAAGCGCATGGTGCCGGCCTGGTCGCTGCCGGGCGCGGTCCGTCTAAGCGACGCCCTGCGCGCCGGCCGCAACGCGCCGTTCACGGAAGTGCCGTTGGACCAGCGCGACCTGGCCTGCCTGCAATACACGGGTGGCACGACGGGCGTGGCCAAGGCCGCGATGCTGACGCACGGCAACCTGGTGGCCAACCTGAGCCAGGCCCACGCCTGGATCAAGCCGTTGGTCAAAGAGGGCGAAGAGTGCGTCGTGACGGCCTTGCCGCTGTACCATATCTTCGCGCTGACGGCGAACTGCCTGACCTTCATGAAGATCGGCGCCAGCAACCTGCTGATCATCAATCCGCGCGACATTCCCGGCCTGATCAAAGAGATGAGCAAGGTGCCGTTTTCCGCCTTCACGGGTGTCAACACGCTCTTCAATGCCCTGCTCAACCATCCGGATTTCGCCAAGCTGGATTTCTCGCGCCTGCGCCTGACGATGGGCGGCGGCATGGCCGTGCAGCGCGCCGTGGCCGACCGCTGGCGCGCCGTCACGGGCAAGTCGCTGGCGCAGGCCTACGGCCTGACCGAGACCTCGCCTGCCGTCACCGTCAATCCGCTGGACGTCAAGGTGTTCACCGGCTCGATCGGCCTGCCGGTGCCGTCCACCGAGATATCCATCCGCAACGATGACGGCGAAGAGCAAGGCATCGGCCAAAGCGGCGAGATCTGCGTGCGCGGCCCCCAGGTCACGCAAGGCTATTGGAACCGGCCCGACGAGACGGCGCTGGTGATGTACTCCGACGGCTTCCTGCGCACCGGTGACATCGGCTACGTCGACGAAAACGGCTACGTGTTCCTGATCGACCGCAAGAAAGACATGATCCTCGTGTCCGGCTTCAACGTGTACCCGAACGAGGTCGAAGACGCGGCGGCGCTGCATCCCGGCGTGCGCGAAGTGGCGGCCGTCGGCGTGCCGGACGAGCGTTCGGGCGAAGCGGTGAAGCTGTACGTGATCCGCAAGGATCCGGGGCTGGACGCGGAAACGCTGATCGCTCATTGCCGCACGCAACTGACCGGCTACAAGGTGCCGCGCTACGTGGAATTCCGCGACGATCTGCCGCGCACCAACGTCGGCAAGATCCTGCGGCGGGAATTGAGGCCGGAGGCGCAGCAGGCAACGGCCTCCCCGCCGCAAACGCAAACCACCGCCTAGGCCTGCGACCCGCCGCGCCTACCACTGTCCGAAAAACACCCCGGCCCGCTTGTGCGCGTTGGTGGCTTTTTCCACCGCCTCGTCGCTGATCGTGGTGCGGCGTTTGCCGCGCAGCATCCAGTCCAGCAGGCGTTCGCGCAGTTCCGCGCGCACGCCGGCGTGCGCGCTGCTGGTGCCCAGATCCTGGAATTCATCGGGATCGGCATGCAGGTCGAATAGCTGTTCGGGTTCGTCCAGCCAATGCACGTAGCGCCAGCGGTCGGTCCGCACTGACCAGGCGCGCGCGTTCTGCGGCGTCTTGCCGCGCAGCACGCGCGCCTGGCGAAAGCTGTAGTCCAGCTCGGAATACACGCAATCGCGCCATGGCGCGGCGGCCTCCCGGCCATGCAGCAGCGTCTGCAGTTCGCGCCCCTCCAGCCGATGGCCAGGCCCGGGCGTACCCAGCGCGCGCAAAATGGTAGGCACCACGTCCACGCTCTCTACCATGTCCGCCAAGGCGCGGCCCCGCGTCGCATCGGCCGCGGCCGACGGGTCCATCACAATGAAGGGAACCCGCTGCACGGTGTCATAGAACAGTTCTTTCTCGCCCAGCCAATGGTCGCCCAGGAAGTCGCCGTGATCCGCCGTGAACACGATCAACGTGTTCTTCATCAACCCGGCACCCTCCATATAGTCGAACAGCCGGCCCAGGTGGTCGTCCAGTTGCCGGATCAGGCCTTGATAGGCCGGCCGCACCACGCGCACGCACTCGTCGGTTGAAAAGCTGACGCTTTCTTCCTGCTGGCGGTAGGCGGCCACGACCGGATGCGCGTTCGCGAGCTCTTCGCGGTTGCGCCGCACCGGCAGGCATTGATCGGCGGTATAGCGCTGGTGGTAGGGCGCCGGCGCCATGTAGGGCCAGTGCGGTTTGACGTAGCTCAGGTGCAGCACCCAGGGCTGGCTGCCGCGCTGCTTCATGAAGTCCAGCGCCTGATCCGTCATGAACGCAGTTTCGGAATGCGGTTCGGCCACGCGCGACGGCAAGTGCACGTTGCGCATGTTCCATCCGCTGACGACCTGGCCGTTCTCGTCCACGCCCGCGATCACGTAGTCGGTCCAGGGGTCTGCGCTGTCGTAGCCGTGGCGGCGCAGGAACGCGGGATAGCCGCTTTCCTTGCCGGGCGCGTGGTGGCCGTCGTAACGGTCCAGTTCCGTAAAGCCGCCACGGCTCAGCAGCACGCCCAGTTCGGACGCGCCGTCGATGGCCAGGCGTTCCATGCCGGCCTTGTCCGGAATGATGTGGGTCTTGCCCGCCAGCGCCAGCTCCCGCCCCTGGCCCGCCAGGTACTCGCCCAGCGTGATCTCGTTGACCGATAGCGGCACGCGGTTCCAGGTCGCGCCATGGCGCGACGGGTAGCGCCCCGTGTAGTAGCTCATGCGCGAGGGGCCGCAGACGCCGGAGTTCACGAACGCCCGGTCGAACCGCGCGCCGCGCGCCGCCAGCGCGTCCAGGCTGGGCGTCTGCAGGTAAGGATGGCCATAACAGCTGAGGTGGTCGGCCCGCAGCTGGTCGGCCATGATGAACAACACATTCTGCACGGTGCTCATGGCGGGTCCCGTCATTGCGTGGCCGTGAAGCCGGAGGCCCGCACCACGGGCTCCCACTGCTTGCGATAGGCCGTCAGCATGTCGGCGGTGCCGGCGGCGTCCAGCGAAACCGGTTCCAGGTATGCGCTGCGCACGGCCTCCTGCATGGCGGGTTCGCGCAGGATGGCCGCGATGTCGGCCCCCAGGCGGTCGATCTTCGCCTGCGGCATCGCCGCGGGCGCGAAGAAGGCGTTCCAGCCGTCGGCCGCCAGGTTCACGCCGCTTTCCTTGAAGGTGGGCACCTCTTTCAAATCCGCGTCGCGCGTGTCTCCGGAGGTGGCCAGGATGCGGATCTTGCCCGCGCGGTGCTGCGGCAGCAAGGTGTCCAGCGTGTCGATGCCCTGGGGCAGGATGCCGCCGATCAGCTCGGAGATCAGCGGCGCCGAGCCCCGGTACCCGACCACTTCCGGCTCCATCTTGATCTCGCGGCCCAGCATCAACGCGAAGAAGTGAGGCAGGCTGCCGGTGGCCGGCACGCCGACGGTGAACTGCTTGGGGTTCGCGCCCAACCACTGGCGCAAGGCGGCCACGTCCTTGATGGGCGAACTGGCTGGCACCGCCAGGGCGAACTTGTAGCGGCTGGCCAGCGACACGGGCTTGAAGTCCTGCTGGGCGTCGTACCCCGGCTGCGCGTAGACCAGGGGCGCCACCACCATGACGGCCGGGTTGGCCAGCATCAACACGTTCTGGCTGGCCGGCGCGGCATGCAGGCCCTGCGCCGCGATGCGGCCGCCGGCGCCGGTCTTGTTCTCGACCACGACCGGCACGCCGACCCGGTCCTTCAAGCGATCCGCCACCAGGCGCGCGATGCGGTCTGAACTGCCGCCCGGCGGATAGCCGACGACGATGCTCAGCGGACCGTCCAGTGGCGCCTGCTGCGCACAGGCCAGCGGGGCCGCCCCCGTCAACGCCGTCGCCACAAGGGCGCCCGTCATCCATTTACGCATTGTCTTCTCCTGGAGACAGTGGCCCGCTGTCGGTTATGGTTATTCATGCTTGGCCGATACCGAATGAGTGAATGGAATGTAGCAACGCGGCCGTTGGTTGATCTAATCCAGGACTTTCCATAACGATATGCACGCCACGCCCACCCTGCCCCCCTCCGAGCCGCCTGCGTCCGACCCGCCCCATCTGGCGGACATGCTGATGTACCGGCTGTACCAGGCCTGGTCCCAGTCCAACCCGGTCTTCGTGCGGATGTGCGAAGGCCGCTTCGGCATCACCCGACGCGAATGGCGGATCCTGGCCTGCGCCGTCGAGGGCGGCATCATGAATTCGGCCGAACTGGCCGCCACCGCCAAGCTGGACCTGGCCCGCACGTCGCGCACCCTTGGGACGCTATGCGAAAAGGGCTGGCTGCGGCGGCTTCACGACAGCGCCGACCGCCGGGTCGTGCGCGTCGAGGCCACCGCCGAAGGCATCGCCCGTTACCAGGCCCTGCTGCCCGAGGTCTCGCGGCTGAACGACTTGCTGGTACAGGACCTGAGCGGCAGCGAAATCGCGCTGCTGCGCGACTTCCTGGTCCGCATCGAGCAACGGGGACGCCGCATGGCGGAAGACAATATCGTCTCGGAGAAGGCCAGCCGGCGCGAAGGCGGCACACGGCGGGCGCGGTACGCCTGAAGGCGGCGAACGGGAAATGTGCCGTTGTTTTGGGCGGGAAAACCTGTACGTACAGCTAGTACGTACAGGTGTACACTACGGTTTTTCAACCCCGTGACAGACGCGTCAACGAACGTCTGCAACCACCAGAACCATCCTGGAGACTCCGCAAGTGTCGACCGCAACTTCCCGTTCGCCTTTTTTTGGCACCATGCAAAAGATCCCTGGCGGATTGATGCTCGTGCCGCTGATCCTGGGTTCCCTGATCGGCACCTTCGCCCCTGACGCCCTGGCCATCGGCGGGTTCACCACCGCGCTCTTCAAGAACAGCGCCCTGCCGCTGATCGCGCTGCTGATCTTCGCGACCGGCACGCAGGTCAACGCCCGCACCGGCGGCCCCATTTTGGCCACCGCCGGCACCATCCTGCTGATGAAGACGCTGGTGCCCGCCACGCTCATCATCATCCTGGGCAGCTATGTCGGCCTGGACGGCGTGCTGGGCGTGTCCATCCTGGCCCTGCTGGCCGCCTTCGACAACAGCAACGGCGGCCTCTGGCTGGCCTACACCGGCCAGTACGGCGATGCCCGCGACCGCGGCGCCTACGTCGCCAGCGCGGTCAACGACGGCCCCTTCTTCAGCCTGCTGTTCCTGGGCGCCTCGGGCCTGGCCGATATTCCGATGATCGCCCTGGTGGCGGCGCTGGTGCCCTTCCTGCTGGGCGTGTTGGTCGGCAACCTGGACCCCAAATGGCGCGACGTGCTCAAACCCGTGCCCAACATTGTCATCCCGTTCTTCGCCTTCGCGCTGGGCACCGGCATCAACCTGGGCGCCGTCGTCAGCGGCGGCATCAGCGGCCTGATCCTGGGCCTGATCATCAGCCCCATCACCGGCGGCCTGGTCTATCTGGGCTATCGCCTGATCCTGCGCCGCGGCGGCAAGAGCGGCCTGGGCTTTGCCGCCGGCACGACCGCCGGCAACGCCATCGCCACGCCCGCCGTGGTGGCGGCCGCCGATCCGAACTTCCAGCAATACGTGTCGACCGCCACCGCGCAGGTCGCTGCCTGCGTGCTGATCAGTTCGATCCTGGCCCCGATCCTGGCCTCGTACTTCCTCAAGCGGGCCGGCGAGCTTAAATCCGAGGATGCGGAAGCAAATCGCGGCACGCCCACATTGGGCGAGGCGCGCGGAGAGGCGCTTTGAATCCCACGATCGCCATCGTCGCCGATGACCTGACCGGTTCCGGCGACACCGCGGTGCAGTTCGTCCGCGCCGGCTGGAGCACGCACCTGTCCATCGGCGGCGCCGACGAGGCGCTGTCCGGGCCGGCCACGGCCGGCGTGGAAGTGCTGGCCGTCACCACCAACAGCCGCGCCCTGCCCGCCGCCGACGCGGCGCGCCTCATCGCGCTGAACGTGCAACAGCTGCGCGCGGCCGGCGTGTCGCGCCTGTACAAGAAGGTGGACTCCACCTTGCGCGGCGCGTTCAAGGCCGAGATCGACGCGGCCCGCGCCGCCTGGGGCCCGGACACGGTGGCGGTGATCTGCCCCGCTTTCCCGGCCACCGGCCGCACCGTCCAGCAAGGCATCCTCTACGTGAACGGCAAGCCGGTCACCGAGACCTCGGCCGCGACCGATCCGGTGACCCCGGTGACCGAAAGCCATATCCCCACCCTGCTAGGCTGCGCCCACGTCGCGGCGCAAGACGGCGAAACGCCGGACGCGCTGGCCCGGCGCATCCGGCAAGCCGGCCACACCGTAGTCGTCGACGCCGCTTCGGATGCCGACCTGGAACGGCTGGCGCGCGCGATCGGCCTGCTGGGCGAACATGCCCTGCCCGTGGGCGCGGGCGGCCTGGCCGTGCCGCTGGCCCGCGTCTGGGCCGGCGCCGACCAGACCGCGCCCGTCGTGGTCGTGGTGACGTCGCAGCACAGCGCCGCGCGCGCGCAAGCCGCCGCCCTGCAGACCGCGGGCGCCGACACCTGGACGCCCTCGTTGGCCCAGCTGGCGGACGACGCGGCATGGCAGGCCTGGAGCCAGCCCCTGCTGCAAGCGCATGCGCAAGCTGCGGCGGAAGCCGGCACGGTGCTGCTGCTGGCGCCCGAAGGCCAATTGGACGGTCTGGATTCCGAGAAGGTCGCCGAACGGCTGGGCAGCCTGGCGGCACAATTGATCACCACCTCGCGCGCGGCGGGCGTTGTCGCCACCGGCGGCGATGGCGCGCGCAGCGTGCTGGTGGCGCTTGCCGCCCGCGGCATTGCGCTGGTGGACGAAGTCATGGGCGGCGTGCCTCTGGGCACGCTGACCGGGGGCACGGCCGCGGGCCTGCCCGTGGTGACCAAGGCCGGCGGCTTTGGCACCGAAGACGTACTGGTTCGCGCGGTGCGCGCGATCCGCGACAGGAGATTCAAGCGATGACACAACCCCAACCCAACAAGCTGCCTTTGCTGGCCGTCACCCTGGGCGACGTGGCGGGCATTGGCCCGGAAATCACGGCCAAGATGCTGATGGGCCACGACGCACTGCGCCAAAAGGCCCGCCTGCTGGTGGTCGGCGACGTGGACGTCATGGTCAACGCCGTGCGCAGCCTGGGCGGCGACCCCGCCATCGTCCGCAAGCTGGACCGCGCAGCCGACTGCACCAATGCCCCCGGCACGATCGAAGTGCTGCAAGCCGGCCCGTCGCTGGCTCACGTCAAGCTGGGTGAAATCAGCGCCGACGCGGGCGACGGCTCGGTGCGCTTCGTCACGACGGCTTGCGCCCTGGCGCGCGCCGGCGAGGTCGACGGCATCGTCACCGCGCCGCTGAACAAGGCCGCCATGCACGCCGCCGGCCACAAATGGCCCGGCCACACCGAACTGCTGGCGCACGAATTCGGCGTCAAGACCTTTTCGCTGGTGCTGTCGGCCGGCGACCTCTACATCTTCCACGCCACGACCCACGTGTCGCTGCGCCAGGCCATCGAAGACCTGACGCCCGCGCGCATGCGCGCCGTGCTGCGGCTGGCCGGATCGTTCGCCAAGGCCCTGGGCCGCGGCGACCAGCCCGTGGCTGTGTCGGGCCTGAACCCGCACGCCGGTGAAAACGGCATCTTCGGCAGCGAAGACGCCGACATCCTCGCGCCCGCCGTGGCCGAAGCCAACGCCGCCGGCATCCTGGCCGCCGGCCCGATCCCGGCCGACGCCTTGTTCCCGCAGGCCGTGCGCGGCAAGTGGCAGTTCGTGATCGCCTGTTACCACGACCAGGGCCACGCGCCCTTCAAGGCCGTGTACGGCGACGATGGCGTCAACATCACCGTCGGCCTGCCCGTCGTGCGCGTCTCGGTCGACCACGGCACCGCCTTCGACATCGCAGGCAAGGGCATCGCCCGCGAAGACAGCCTGATCCTGGCGGCCGAACGCGCCGCGCATCTGGCCCCGGGCTGGACGCATGTATGGGAAACTGCGCGGGCACAAACCGGAGGTTGATTCCCATGGCGCCCGCCACGCACGACGCATTGCCCATTCTTGACCGCTCCGGCGATATCCCGCTGCACGCCCAGGTGGCGACCCTGCTGCGGGGATACATCCGGACGAACAAGCTTGCGGCCGGCGCCGTGCTGCCGAGCGAAGCCGCGCTGTGCGACCGCTTCGGCGTGGCGCGCAGCGTGGTGCGCCAGGCGCTGGCCGCGCTGGCCACCGAAGGCCTGATCCAACGCGAAACCGGGCGCCCCGCCACCGTGGCGGCGCCTCAGGAGCACCGCCGGCTGGTACAGCGCTCCACCGGCCTGTATGAACAGTTCGCCCAATCTGGCGTGGCCTTGCAGACCCGCGTATTGGCCTTCGCCCGGGCCGAACCGCCCGACGACGTGGCCGCCTTTTTCGGCACCGCGCAATTGCTGATGCTGGAACGCCTGCGCCACGTGGCCGATGCGCCGCTGGCCTATGTGCGTACCTGGCTGCCCGCCGACGCCGTGCCCGGCCTGCGCGCCGAAGACCTTGCCGACGCATCCCTGCATGGCGTGCTGACCCGCCGCTTCGGCCTGCGCCCTGGCGCGGGGCGCAACCAGATCCGCGCCGTCGCCGCCGACGCCACGCTGGCCGCGTTGCTGGATACGCAGGCCGGCACCCCCTTGCTGATGCTGCAAGGCCAAGGCATGGACCAGCACGACCGGCCGCTGGAATGGTTCACGACGTGGCACCGCGCCGAACAGCTGGTGTTCGACGTGGACGTCAGCATGGGCCACGAAAGCGTGCATCCCCGGCTGCAGCAGGACGCGCCGGTTCAAGCCGCTTCCGAGCCCTTCGCGCCTGCCGCGCCGCAAGGCCATGACCCCTTGGCGCGCGCCGAGGCGCTGGTGGCCGAACTGTCCGCCGAACTGGCCCGGCTGCGCGGCCAGGCCTGATCGTCAGGCGCCGGCGGCCTGCGGGTCGGCGGTAGCCGCCACCTGCCGCGCCAAAGCCTTGCGATCCACTTTGCCCACGGCGTTCTCCGGCAGGCGCTCGATCCACAGCACCTCGCGAGGCACGTAGATGCGGCCGAGGCGCGCCAGCACCTCGGCCTGGATATCCGCCGCCTCGATGACTGCGCCCTTGCGCTGCACGAAGACCACCGGCACTTCGCCCAGGTCCTCGTCCGGCGCCCCCACGACGCAGCACGCAGCCACGCCGGCCAGCCCCGCAACCACGCCTTCGATCAACGCGGGCGAAATGTTCTCGCCCCCGCGGATGATCACGTCCTTGATCCGGCCCGTGATGCTCAAGTAGCCCTGTTCGTCGAAACGGCCCAGGTCGCCGGTCTGCAAGCGCGCCGGCGTGGCGCCGTCCGCGCCGCCGACGCCCAGGTAACCCAGCATCAGGCTGTCGCCTTCGATGCAGATCTCGCCTTCGCCCCCCGGCGCCGCCTCCGATCCATCCGGCAGGCGCAGCGTCACGCGTTGGCCGGCCAGCACCGTGCCTACCGAGCCGACGCGCCGCGCCGCCGGCGGGTTCATCGTGGACGTGCAGGTCGCTTCCGACAAGCCATAGGACACCACCAGCGGGCAGCCCAGAAAAGCCTCGATGCGCCGGTGCAGCGCTTCGGTGATCGGGGCCGAGCCGCAGCGCGCGAAGCGCAGGCCCGCCAGGGTTTGCGGATCGAATGCCAGTTCCAGCATGCGGGCGTACATGGTGGGCACGCCCGTGATGATGGTGGGTCGGAACGCGCGCAGCAGGCCCGGCATGTCGTCCGCCCGGAAGCGTCCCGCCAGCGCGACGCTGGCGCCTGCCAGCAGCGGCGTGAATAGCTGGTTGTTCAGTGCGTTGGTGTGATGCAGCGGCATCACGTGCAGCAGGCGGTCGTCCGGCGTCAGGCCGGTGTGCGCCAGCACGCCGCGCGCATTGTTCGCCAGGCCCAGGTGGCTAAGCAGCACGCCCTTGGGATTGCCGGTGCTGCCGGAGGTGAACAGCAGCAGGCCGGGATCCGCGGCGGAGACATCGCTGCCCGCCCAGTCCTCCGGCCCCTGCGCCACGCGGGCGGCCGGCAGCAAGCGCGCCGCAGGCAACCCGCTGGCCTGGGCCGTGGCGGCGTTGGCCTCGTCGTGCAGCATCCAGTCCAGCCCCACTGCCGACACGCGGCGCGCCGTTTCTTCGACGGACAGGCGCGGTTCCAGCGGGCAGGGGCAGGCTCCCGCCGCCATGACGCCCAGAATGGCCAGCACCTGGTCCAGCGAACGCTCCATCGCCACCGCCACGAAGCCGCCGCGCGGCACGCCGGCCGCGCGCAGCCCGCCCGCCACTTGGCCGACGCGGCGATGCAGCGCCGCATAGCTCAGCGTTTCATCGGCCGTCACGATGGCGGGCCGCGCGGCCCATTCAGGCTGGCGCCACGCGCGTTCGCACGCCGCCACCAGCGTGGCCTCGGCAATCGTCATGGCGGTCCCCTAGCGCAGCGCGACGGCGGCGTCGCATTCGAATTGCCCGTCCGCATCCAGCTCGCGCAGCGCGCGGGCTTCGGCGGCCGTGGGCGGTGCGGACGGCGCGGCGCCCGTCGCATCGAATTCGAAGCCCGTGCGTTCGCGCACTTCAGACAGGCTGGACTCCGGGTGCCACGACTGCAAGGCCAGCTTGCCGTCGCGCTTCACGAACACGGCGATCGGCGTCACCACGCCATGGAAGCCGCCCCAGGACGTCATGAAATCCAGTTTCTGCACGAACGTGCGGCGCGAGTGTTCCGTGCGCCAGGTGCAGGCCCGGCGGGCAGTAGGCAGCATCACCGCCCCGCCGCCGCCGCCGGGCAGGCGCACCTTGGGTTCATGCCAATCGCCGATGCAGGAATTGTTGGCGCAGCCGGCGCCGTCGATCTGCGCGGCCCCCAGGAAGGTCAGGTCCATGCGGCCGCGCGTGCACAGGTCGTAGAAATCCTCGTTCGAGAAAATAGACGCCGTATGCTCGGCCAGCACCGGATCCGAGCTGGATATCGGAATGTGCGAAGGACGCGGATTCACGCCGCCCGCCACGTTGATGTAGACGAAGTCCCAGTCGTAGGCGCGTTTGGCCAGCAGGCACGCCAGCATCGGCATCGTGGAATTGACGCCGCTGAACGTGATCTCGTCGGGGCGGATGAAGCGCGCCAGATTCGTGACGATGTATGAAAAGCCCGACCATTGCTCAGCCATGATTCCCCCCCTGCGCTTCGGGCGCCGCGGCCAGGTGCGCTTGCAGATCGCTGTTCTTGTCCATATAGGCCTCCACGGCCGGATAGTCGATGGCGTAGTCGGGCCAACACGACCCGGGCCAGGCGCTGCCCGGAGCCACCGCGTAGGCCTGCACCATGAAGTACGGCACCAGCGTGGATTCCGGCTGCGCTTCGAACACCGTGCTGTCCACCACTTTTTCGGCTACCACCAGCACGCTGCCGGCTGCGCGCGACATGATGCGGTCCCAGTGCGCCGTGCCATGCACGCGCACGTTGCCCAGCGCGTCCACTTCGGATGCCTGGATCACGGCGAAGTCCGGGCGGATCGCCGGAATGACATAGGTCTTCTGCCCGCTGCCGTAGGGGTCGTCCAGGCACGCCCAGCCATTCAGCGCCGGCAGGCCGCTGCCATGCAGCCCGCCGCAAGGCTGGAACGGCACGCCGAACGCCGCCGCCCGCAGCCCGGCCGTCAGGCTGGCGCAGGCGTGCTCTTCCAATTCGATCTCGCGGCGCTCCACCGCGCGCCGGTACCACGGCGCCAGGCCGAAGTTGCCCTCCATCGCCACGATGCCCGCGCGGACGCGGCGCAGCACGCCGGCGCGGCACAGGATGTCCACGTCGTACCCGGGCGACTGCTTGATCAGTTCCAGATCCCGCTTGCCCTGACGGATCAGTTCGCGCACGAACGCGAACGGCCCGCGGTGCAGAAAGCTGCCGCCCAGCGCAATGGATGCGCCGTCCGGCACCAGCGCCGCCAGTTCCACCACCGTGCGCTGCTTGTTCTTTTGATTGAAACCCGAAGCCATTGTCTTCCTCCCTGCTGATTCTTGGTGGCCTAGCGCGCCTGCAGATAGGCGGCTACGCGGTCCTTCAATCCCGGCTCGGCCGCCGAACGCACCAGACGCGCCAGGTCGGCGTCGGGTGTCTCAAGCGACAACGCCGCATATAGCTGGATGCGGCTGGCGTCGGTCAACGCGTCCGCCGTGTCCACCGCCTGCTGCTCGATGCCAGGCCACTCCTGCACCGTGGCAAGCCGGCTGGCGAAGCCGTCGCGCAAGGCCTCTTCCGCACTGAACGTCGCGGCCTGCTCGAGTACCGCTCGGGCGCGTTCGGCGCCCACCAGCGCGGCGAAGCGGCGCGTGCCCAGCACCAGGCCGAACTTCAGGCCCGGCATGCGGAACGTGGCGTCGGGCGCGCTGATGCGCCATTTGCAGGCGCCGAACAGGTCGACGCCCGCGCCGAAGTTGCGCCCGTGCGCCAACGCCACCGTCAGGCAGGGGGAGGCCGCCAGACGTTGCAGCAAGGTCTCGACGCGCACGAAGCGCAGCAACAGGTCTCCCTCGCTTTGCGCCTGCCAATCGCCGAAGTCGAAGCCGGCGCTGAGATTCTTGCCCTCGCCCTTCAACACGATCAGCTTGGCGCCTTGCGCCTCGGCTGCGTCCAGCGCGGCAATCAGGGCCTCGACCAATTCAGCGGACAGCGCGTTCATCTTCTCGGGGCGAGCCAGCGTCAACACGTGTCGCGCGCCCTGCTTGTCGATGTGCAGAACGCCGCTCATGCCGTCACTCCTTTCTTGGCGCCGCGCAGGGCGCCAAGCACCTCGTCGTTGTGCTCGCCCAGCGCAGGCGGTCGCAGGCGCAGCGCCGTGGTCTGCCCGTCGAACCGCACCGGCAGGCCAAAGGTACGGGTCTGCACGCCATTGGGCAGCTCCACCGGCTGCACCCAGCCCATGTGTTCCACCTGCGGGTCCGCCAGCACTTCGGAATAGGTATTGATCGGGGCGCAAGGCACGCCGGCGGCGCGGAACCGGGCCAGCCAGGTCTGCGCGTCATCGGCGGCGAAGATGGCTTCGAGGATGTCGCGCAACGCCGTCTGGTTGCGGGCGCGGGCGCTGGTATCGGTAAAGCGCGGATCGGCCAGCAAGTCTTCGCGGCCCACCGTCGCGCATACGGCCTTCCACAGCGCCTGGTTGCCGGCCGCCATGCCGAAGTAGCCGCCCCGGCAGCGGAACGCCTGGTACGGCGCATTACGCGGATGCGCGGACCCGAGCTTGACCGGGTCCTTGCCGCTGCCGAAGAACTCGGACGTCTGCAAGGCGGCGATGCCCAGGGTGGCGCCCAGCATCGGCACATCGATGTGCGTGCCCTGCCCGCTGGCCTGCGCCGCGCGCAAGGCGGACGCGATGGCGAACGCGCCATACAGGCCCGCCGAGAAATCGGCCACGGGCACGCCGCATTTCACGGGTTCACCGCCCGCTTCGCCCGTGACGCTCATGATGCCGCTCATGGCCTGGATGGTCAGATCGAAACCGCCTTCCTGCGAACGCGGGCCCGACTGGCCGTAGGCCGAGATCGAGCAATAGACCAGTTTGGGATTGGCCTCGCGCAGTTGCGCATAGCCCAGCCCCAGGCGGTCCATCACGCCTGGCCGGTTGTTTTCGATCAATACGTCTGCGGTCAGCGCCAATTCGCGCGCCAGCGCCAGATCGGCGGGATCCTTCAAGTTCAGCGTCACCGATTTCTTGTTGCGGTTCAGCGATGCGAAGTTCTCGCTGTAGCCGTCGGAAATCGGCGGCCAGCTGCGCAGCGTGTCGCCGCCCTCGGGGTGCTCGACCTTGATCACGTCGGCGCCCATATCCGCCAACAACATGCCGCAAAACGGTCCCGCCGCGACATTGCAAATCTCCAGCACCGTGATGCCGGCAAGCGCCGAACTGGGTGTCATGTCTGACCTCTCGTTATGAAAATTCAATATTTAGGATGCAAAAAATATTATAAGTGCACGCCTTCCGGAATGGCATCATGCCAGGCGGATTTGTGGCTTCTGCTCTTGTTTCCTAGTGCAATCCCTAGGGAATGCGCTTAATTGTTGACCAGCATATCACCGTGTGGAATTCTACGTAAACCATTTATTGGAACACGAGTCCTATATATTAGGATTTATAGAAAAGGGCCGCAGCACCACTAACGACCGCAACCGCGGGCGCCCGTGCATGACGACCCGCCCCACCAAGGAGACTCCCATGAAGCAAACGTGGCGCATTGCCCTCGCCGGCGCCGTCCTGGCGCTGGCCGCCGGTCCCGCCCCCGCTCAGACCTGGCCCTCGAAACCCGTTCGCATGGTCGTGCCGTTCCCGCCGGGCGGCGCCACGGATGCCGCCGCGCGCATCTATGCGCAGCACCTGGGCGATTTCCTGGGACAAGGCGTGGTGGTCGAGAACAAGGCGGGGGCAGGCGGAGAGATCGGCGCGGAGTATGTCGCCAAATCGGCTCCCGACGGATACACGCTGCTGATGGGCGCGGTGGGCAGCCACGCGATCCATGCCGCCATGCCCGACAAGCCCGGCTACGACTTCGCCACCGCGTTTGTCGGCGTATCGATGGCGACCAGCATGCCAATGGCGGTCGCGGTGAACAGCAAAGTGCCCGCCACGAACGTGCAGGAACTGATCGCGCTGGCCAAGAGCAAGCCCGGCACCATCACGTTCGGATCGGCCGGCCCCGGCACATCGCAACACATGGCGGGCGAACTGTTCCAGGTGGTGACGGGCACCCGCCTCATGCATGTGCCCTACCGCGGCAGCGGCCCGGCCATCACCGACTTGCTGGGCGGCCAGATCGACATGGTGATCGAAACGCTGCCCGCCCTGCTGCCGCAAGTCGCCAGCGGCAAGATCCGGTTGCTGGGGGTGACCACGGCCACGCGCGCCACTGCCCTGCCCGACCTGCCGACGTTAATGGAGCAAGGCGTGAAGGACTATTCGGTCGCCACTGCCTATGCGCTGCTGGCGCCCGCCGGCACGCCGCCCGCTGTCGTCGAAAAATTGTCGGCCGGCATGCAGAAGGCCGCCGCGATGGCCTCGGTGCAGCAAGCCGCCTTGAAGCTTGGCGCCGATGCCGTGGCGACGTCGCCCGCCGACACCAGCCGCGTGCTGAAGCAGGAAGTGGCCCGCTGGGCGGAAGTGGTGCGCATGTCGGCCGCCAAATGATGCCCGCCTCCCGTTTACCCCTGCCGTCGGCCGCGGATCTGGCCATCGTGGGCGGCGGCTCGGTCGCCGTCAGCCTCCTGTACCAGTTCCTGCTGGCCTTGGAAGCTGCCGGCGGCGAGCGGGCATCCCGCCCGTTGCGCGTCGCCCTGTTCGAACCGCAGGCTGAACCCGGGCCGGGCGGCGCCTACCAGGAAGACCTGCCCAGCAATCTGCTCAACATCCCGGCGGGCAACATGTCCGCGCGGGCCGATCAGCGGATGGACTTCGTGGATTGGCTGCGCGGGCAGGATCCCGCCTGGTTACGCGGGTACGGCGTCGACGTGGTCGCCCCCTCGGACTTCCTTCCGCGCCCGCTGTTCGGCGCCTATCTGCGCGCCGTGCATGCGCGTTGCCGCGAGCTGGCGCTTTCGCTGGGCGTCACGCTCGTGCACGAGCAATGCCGGGTGCGGCACCTGGCACTGCGACAGGATGGTGCGATAGCCGTGACGCCCGAACAGGGCGCATCGTGGATTGCGCGCCACGCGGTGCTGTGCAACGGCAACCTGCCGTCGCAGGCCTTTCCGCATCTGGAGGGCGCGCCGGGCTACTTCAACAGCCCCTACCCCGTCTCCGCGCTGGCGGGCGAGATCGACCCGGACGCGTCGGTGTGCGTGGTGGGCACCAGCCTCAGCGCGGTGGACGCCATCGCCGCCTTGCAGCAGTCCGGCCACCGCGGCCCCATCCTGTGCGTGTCGCGCAACGGCCGATTGCCTTCCGTGCGCAGCCCCCACAATCAGGCGCCCAAGTCGCTGCGCCACCTGACCCGCGACGGCGCCTTGCTGTTGGCCGCACGCCACGGCGGCGCGCTATCGGTAGAGGTGATCACGCAAGCGCTGAAAGACGAAGTCCAGGCCATGGGCGGCCCGTTGGACGCGGACGACGTGCTGGGCCTGGAGGCGGATGCGCGAACGGCGCTGGATGAAGAGATCCGCCGTTCCTCGCAAGCCGCCCGCCCCTGGCAGGCCGTGGCCGCCGCCACCAACGCCGCGGTCGACCAGATCTGGCATTTGATGCCCGATGCGCAGCGCAGCCGCTTCCAGACGCAATGGCGCGCATTGTGGATGGCGCGGCGCGCCACCTTTCCCATGCGCAACGCGCTGACGCTGCAGGCCCTGTTCCAGCGCGGCCAACTGCAGGTGCGCGCGGGCTATGTGGACACCCGCTACGACCCAGCGGACCAGCGGTTCCATACGCGCCTGCGCGGCGCCGCAGGCGACGCGACGCTCGCCAGCCGTTATCTGGTCAATGCCACAAGCTTTTCGGTGAATGCCGCCGCGACCCGTGATCCGCTGGTGGCCGGGTTGCTGCAGGACGGGCTGGCGCGGCCGCACGCATTCGGCGGCCTGGCGCTGGATTTCGACACGGGCTGCCTGATGGACGCGCGGGACGCGGTGCTGACGCAGCTATCCGTCTTGGGCAGCCTGGCCGGCGGCACTTACTTCTGGACCACGTCGATGGACGTGAACGCGCGATTGGCGCGCGATCAGGCGCAGCGCATCGCCGCCGCGCTGACGCGCCCGGCGCCGCTTACTGATCCAGGAAACCCCGCCGATAGCCCATCCCTTGCGAGATGGCCTGCGCACAGGCCGACACGTCCGGCGCCAACTGCTTCATCCTAGCGGCGCTCAGGCGGTCCAGCGGGCCCGAAATGCCGACGGCCGCCACAGGCTGGTCCAGGCTGTTGAACAGCGTCACGGCCAGCCCGCCCACGCCTTCGCGCCATTCGCCACGATTCACGGCGTACCCCGCGCGGGCGATCTTGCGAAGTTCATCTTTCAACAGCGCCATGGACACGATGGTCGAAGGCGTGTGGCGCACCAGCTTCTCGGCATAGCGCTCGACATAGCCGTCGGGCTGGTAGGCCAGCAGGGCCTTGCCGGTCGCGACCGCATACGCGGGCGCCCGCCCGCCCACCATCGAATAGGCGCGGATCGGCTGCGGGCTGTCGATCTTGTCGACGTAGACGACATCGAACCCGTCCAGCACCGACAGGTGCACGGTTTCCCCCGTCTGGTCCGCCAGCGTGCGCATGAACGGCGCGGCCAGTTTGCGCACATCCAACTGCGCCAGTTGGCGGGCGGCCAGTTCAAACAAGCGCACCGCGCCACGATAGCCGCCGCCGTCATCGTCTTTGATGACGTAGCCAGCGTGGATCAGTGTTTGCAAGGTGCGATGCGTATTGCTGCGGGTCAGGCCGACCCGCACGGCCAGCGCATCGATCGTGCGCGGCGGATTGTCCACATCGGTCACCGCCTCCAGCACCATCAGCCCCTTGAGCAGCGTCTTGTCCATGTTATTTTTTCCTAATATTTAGGACGGGAACATAGCATGAGACGCCGCCCGCGAACAGCGCTTTCGGGGCGGCGGCGATCAGGCTTTCAGCCCGGGGATGGTGGCGCGCACGGCAGCGGAACGGTCCCACAGGTTGGGCAGGCTGGGCGACGAATAGCCGGACACGAACGGCTTCGCCTGCCCGGTCTCGGGATCATAGACATGCCGCGACACCGCGCCGATATTGCCGCCGTACAGGTGCACGCTGATCGACGCACGGTCAGCGAAGGCGTTGGATACGCGATGGATGTCGCCCTCTTCGGGCGACAGGCGCTCGACGTCGCCAGGCTGCAAGGTAGTGGACTCGCCAACGGCGGTCAGGCGCCCGTCCGGCTGGCGTATGTAGCGCTGATTGATTTCGGCGCCGCGCAGCATGCCCACATAGCCCCAGACCTCGTGGTCATGCACCGGCGTGAACTGGCCCGGCCCCCAGACGAAACTGACCAGCGAAAACCGCTCCAGCGGATCGCAGTGCAGCAGGAATTGCTGGTAGTACTGCGGATGCGGCGTGGTACAGGCCTCGGGCAGCCAGTCGTCGTGGCGCACCAGGTCGGCAAAGGCGGCCTGCAGGGCGGGCGTCTGCGCCAGCGCGTCCGGGGCCGCCAGCCGCGTCGCGGTGGCGATGAAACGGCGAAGCCGGTCCAGGCCGGGGGAAGCTTCGGGCATTGCGCATCTCCATTCGTCGGGAATATCCCAGATGAGAAAACCAGTATCCACCATTCGGGATGCTTGCGCACGCTTCACCCTGGCGGCATGACGGCAATCGGGTTCAGGCCGCGCTTGACAGGCCAGCGTCTGGGCGCGCAGCGTATCGGACTATCTTCCAGGTTGAAAATGACGAGTACTCATCAAGATATTCCAGCCGCGCTCGCGCAGACGCTACGCGACGCCCAGCGCATCGTGGTCTTCACCGGCGCCGGGGTGTCCGCAGAAAGCGGCATCGCCACCTTCCGCGATGCACTGACAGGATTGTGGTCGCGCTTTGACGCGCAAGCGCTGGCAACACCCGAAGCGTTCCGCGCGCAACCCGATATCGTCTGGGGCTGGTATGAGTGGCGCCGCGCGCAGGCCTTGCGCGCCAATCCGAACGCGGCACATCACGCCATCGCGGCGCTGGCGCGCCATGTTCCTGAGCTGCTTGTCGTCACGCAGAATGTGGACGACCTGCACGAGCGCGCCGGCAGCGCACGGGTCGCCCATCTGCATGGCAGCCTGCATGCGCCGCGCTGTTCCGACTGCGCCGCGCCGCACACGCTGTCCAGCAGCGTGACCGAGGAAGCCGGCGAAGGTCGCCGCATCGCGCCGCCCGCCTGCGCCGTGTGCGGCGCGCCAGTACGACCCGGCGTGGTGTGGTTCGGCGAAAGCCTGCCTGCCGACGCGTGGAGCGGTGCCCTGCGCGCGGCCGAACAATGCGATCTGCTGTTCAGCATCGGGACGTCGGCACTGGTCTACCCTGCCGCCGAATTGCCGCAACGCGCGTTGGCCGCAGGCGCGACCGTGGTTCAGGTCAACCCGGCCATGACACCGCTGGACCGGCAGGCGCACTGCAATCTGCACGGCGGCGCCGCCGACGTGATGCCTCGCCTGCTGGCGGCGGCATGGCCCGCCCTGTAGTCTGATTCGCAGCGCGACATGCACGCCAAATGCCCTTTCCAGCGGTCGCCGCAGGAATGATGGCGTCATGTCCGGTGAACATTTGTGAAGATCTTTAGGGCCGATGTGCGGTAGAAACAAGCTTGCTGCAGCAGTCGAGGGGAAACCCCAAATCTCACCGTTGCGCCACCGGATTACAGTGGCGCAAGCTGTTTCGGCCGTGGAGAGCATCATCCCTTTTTCCTGGAGACTTCCCGATGTATTCGTGCGTTCATCAGACGGTGTTTTGCATCGTGTGGTGCGGCACGCCACGACCACCGAAACCATCGCCAAACTTGAGAGCATTCCCAACAATTACCACCTGGATTGCGAATGCATGCTCGACAACGGCGAAACGCTATCCTGGATAGGAAATAACCAGTATCGTCAGACCAAAGGCGGTGCGATCTACACCGCCGAATCCGATATCACGACGCCCCGCGGCGAATCCCGCAGAGGCGGCGCCGTGAAACGGAATGCACCGGATGCATACAGGGCCGCCCCGCACAAGAAACTGACTGCCGGGCCCCCTCCATTACCACTAGCTGTCGTCAATCTAAAAACCGGCAACGATTGGAGCTTGATACGCGCCTGGCGCGAGCACCTCAATATCAGCACTGCGGATATGGCGGCCCGGCTCGGCGTGGATCACTCCATTTACATTGAATTGGAACGGCCGCGTCCACGGCCACGCCAGGTCATCCTGGATCGCGTATCGGAAGCATTGGGCGTGTCACCCGACCAACTCGATGATTCATTGTTAGGAGGACGGCTCCAGTAGCGCCGCGCGGGGTTCGCCCGCCGCCCCGCAGCTTGAACCGTCCACGTGACTTTGGCGCCGCATGAAAGACGGCCCGCGCAGGAGGTAAGCAGTATGCTCGGCACCGCTAGACGATTGACGGATGTGCTTGTCACGTCCCCCGATGGCACCTTGTATCGCATCGAACGTTTCGTGGCCGACCTGGACGCGTACTCCGCGTTGGGGACGTCCCGCTTCGATCCCAAGATGCATTGCATTTGCCGCACCAGCTCAGGCGAAAAAGTCACCTGGCTTGGCGGCCAGGCCTACGAGATGCTGAAGAACGGCATCTCGCTGACGGCGGTCGACCGACGACGGCGCTGAACGACGCCCCTCCCTACCGCGCAAATCGGTCCACCAGAAAGTCCACGAAAGTCGTGAGCTTGGGCAACGCCTGCCTGTCCTTCGGATACAGCAGCGAGATCGGTCGCGCGGCGGGCCAGTACGGCTGCAGGATCGGCACCAGCCGGCCGGCGCGCACGTCGTCGCCCAGCAGCAGCTCGGGTTGCAGCACGACGCCAAAGCCCGCCAGCGCCGCCTGCCGCAGCGCCTGGCCATTGTTGGACAGGAACCGGCCGGTGGGATAGCCCACCTGGTTGCCGTCTCCGCTGTTCAACTGCCAACCGGTGCGGCGGCTCCAATACGAAAAATCCAGGCATTGATGCCGCACCAGGTCGTCCGGCGTGGCGGGTGTCCCGTAGCGCTCAAGATACGCGGGCGCGGCGCAGACGATCATCTGATAGCGCCCGATCATGCGCGCGACCAGGCTTGAGTCCGCCGGCTCGCCGATACGCACCGCCAGGTCGTAGCGCGCGGCCACGATGTCTTCCACGGCATCGCTAAGCACCAGCTCGACGCTGACATCGGGATAGATGGACAGGTAGTCGGCGATGGCCGGCGTCAGCGCGAATGAACCGAAGGTCACCGTCGACGTGATGCGCAGGTGCCCCCTGGGCGTCAGCCGCAAGGCCTCCGCGCCCTGCTCCGCGTCGCGGATCTCCGCCAGGATGGCCTTGCAACGCGCGAAATAGGCCTGGCCCGCCTCGGTCAGGCTTTGCCGCCGGGTCGTGCGGTTCATCAGGCGCACGCCCAGCCGCGCTTCCAGTCCCTTGACGTGCTTGGCCGCCATGGCCGGCGACATCTCGTGGCGCGTGGCCGCGGCGGTCAGGCTGCCCAGCTCCACGACCGCCACGAATACTTCCATGCTGAGCAAACGGTCCATGAATTACGCACCCCGGGTGTGAAGTGTTTCCACCATTCCTGGATTTTTCCATGGAAATCGAACGGCGAGAATGGCTGCATGCACTGACGCCAGACCGGTGCGCCCCAACAACATTCCATTTCGGGCACACCCCGGGAGTCCCTATGAAAATCATCCTTATCGGCGCCACCGGCACCATCGGCCGCGCGGTTGCGGAAGCACTCGGCCAACACCACGACATCATCGCCGTGGGCAAGACCCAAGGCCAGTACCAAGTCGACGTGACCCGCAGCGACAGCATCCGCAACTTGTTCGAACGCGTAGGCAAAGTGGACGCCATCGTCTCCACCACGGGCGGCCTGCATTTCGGCCCCCTGTCCGAGATGACCGCGGAGCAGTTCAAGATCGGCCTGCACGACAAGCTACTGGGCCAGGTGGATCTGGCGCTGATCGGCCAACACTACGTCAACGCCGGCGGCTCCATCACGCTGACCAGCGGCATCGTCAGCCACGAGCCCATCCGCTTCGGCGCCAACGCGTCGGCGGTGAATTCCGCCATCGACGGCTTTGTGCGCGGCGCCGCCGTGGAGTTGCAGGGCATCCGCATCAACTCGGTCAGCCCGACCGTGCTGCAAGAGTCGATGGCAAGCTACGGCCCCTACTTTCCGGGCTTCGAAGCCGTGCCCGCCAGCCGCGTCGCGCTGGCCTACCGCCGCAGCGTCGAGGGCGCGCAGACAGGGCGTGTCATCCGGGTGTGGTGATCCGGACAAAAAAAAGCGGCTTGATGGATGACCATCAAGCCGCTTTTGTCTTTCAGCAGAACCGCCGCATCGTTGATGCAGCATGTTCGAAATAAGTTGGTGCGCCCGGCAGGATTCGAACCTACGACCCCCTGGTTCGTAGCCAGGTACTCTATCCAGCTGAGCTACGGGCGCCCCGAAAGAGGCGTGTTTATAACATGAAAAAATACCATCATGCAAATCGAAGGGGAAAATTCGCTATTTTCGGCAGTTTCTTTCCGTGACGCGCCGCCGCGCTTGCGGCAAATCAACGAAGGCGCCCGCTCGTGCGCAGTACGCTCAAACGTGCCGCAACGCAGGATCCGATCCCGCGCGGTACCCCGCACGCCGGCAACAGACTTCAAGCAGCGCAGACCATGGCCAAGAAATTCCCCATGCATCCGAAACACCCCGAGCGCATCTGCTGGGGCTGCGACCGCTATTGCCCGACAGACGCCATGAGCTGCGGCAACGGCTCCGACCGCACGATGCATCCCATCGAACTTCTGGGCGACGATTGGGCGAGCGTGGGAAATTGGGGGTTTGAAGCGGTTGATGAAGCGCCGCAAGGCGGGCAGGCTGCGGCCGCACAGGTGTGGCAGGACTGAGGCGTTGCAAGGCTGATGCGGCAAGGCTGAATGCAGAACGCATTTGTTCTGCGCCGGAAAAACAAAAAGGCCTTCGATGCGAGATCAAAGGCCTTTCCATTTTCTTGCTATGTTCTTTTTTTGGTGCGCCCGGCAGGATTCGAACCTACGACCCCCTGGTTCGTAGCCAGGTACTCTATCCAGCTGAGCTACGGGCGCTCCGGTAAAGAGGCAAAATTATATCACAATAATTAAGCCGTTGGGGCTGCTGCTGCCCCTTGCTGCTGACCCTATTTGCTTCTTTTATTAAGTTCTTCGCTTTTGTTTTAGCTCCCCCTATTCACGCGAAACTCACGCGGAATTCGGATCACCAAAACCACTACCAAAACTACTACGAAAAACTTGGTGCGCCCGGCAGGATTCGAACCTACGACCCCCTGGTTCGTAGCCAGGTACTCTATCCAGCTGAGCTACGGGCGCGTCAAAAAGCAAGCCTCGAATAATAGCGTTGTTTCAGAAAACGTGCAAGTCGAGGCGGGAAGATCTCACACGGATCCGCGCCATCCTTTCTCTTTTTCCGCTGCCTGCCACGCACTGCGTACAGCTTTCTGACAGCGGATGGTCACACCGATAGAACGTTGGCTCTTTAGCCTAGCGGCCGTTAACGATGCCGGCTGTCATCCGGCGATTCCGCGGCGCAATGACAGTGCGCCGCGTCACCCGCTAGCTCACGAGTTCATCCCCATGTCTGACAAAGAAAAGAACGCCGACGCACCGTCCGCCGCCCCCTCCGACGCGGAATCCCCCGTGCGCCCCACGCGCCGCGGCTTCCTGACCGGCATCGCCGCGCTGGGTGCCAGCGCCGCAGCGATGGGAGCCCTGTCGGGCTGCTCAAGCGATGACGACGATGACAGCCCCGCCACGCCCACACCCACGCCGGACCCCACGCCCGTCCCGGCTCCCGACCTGACGCAGCAATTGCGCGCCAATGTGAAAACGGTGGTGGTGATCTTTGCCGAGAACCGCAGCTTCAACAACCTGTTCGCCAATTTCCCCGGCGTGGAAAAGCCGCTGTCCGCGTTGACCGCTGCGGACTACGCGCAGAACGACCGCGACGGCACGCCGTTGTCCGTGCTGCCGCCCGTGTGGAACGGCATGGTGCCGACGTCGCAGCAGGCCAACCACATCACGTATCAGGTCGACCAGGCCGCGCCATACATGAACAACCTGCCCAACGCGCCGTTCGCGCTGATGGGCCCGCAGGGCGAACCGCTGCCGCAAGGCGTCGTCACGCGCGACCTGTGGCACGTGTTCTATCAGAACCAGATGCAGATCAACGGCGGCAAGAACGACCGCTTCGTCGCATGGGCCGACTCGGGCGCGCTCGTCATGGGCCACTACAGCGACTCCGCCTACAACCTGCGCCTGTGGAAGCTCGCCCAGGAATTCGTGCTGTGCGACAACTTTTTCCAGGGCGCGTTCGGCGGTTCGTTCTTGAATCACCAGTACCTGGTCGCGGGCCGTCCGCCCTTCTATCCCGATGTGGCGGACTCGGTCGCGAAAACGCAGATCGCCCAATTGCAAAGCGCCGATCCCGCCGACCCGCGCCTGCAACCCAAGGCCGCGTCGCCGGCCAGCGCGTTGACCGGCATCCCCCAATTCGGCGCCAGCGCGCTGACGCCCGACGGCTATGGCGTCAACACCATGGCCCCGCCCTACTGGCCTTCGTTCAGCCGCGACGCGACCGACCCGACGCTGGCCGACGCCACCAGCCCGCAAACGATGGTGCCGCAAGCGCACAACAACATCGGCGACCTGATGACCGCCAAGGGCCTGGACTGGGCCTGGTACGCCGGCGGCTGGCAGGCTGCCGTGGACTCCACGGCCAGCACCGGCTTTCCTTCGTCGCCCAATTTCCAGGCGCATCACCAGCCCTTCAACTACTTCAAGAGCACTGCGCCCGGCACCCCCGCACGCACCGCGCACCTGCGCGACGGCGGCTTGGGCGACCTGTCGTCCACCAACAAATTCCTGGCCGACGCCGAAGCCGGCAAGCTGCCCGCCCTGACGTTCTACAAACCGCAAGGCAACCTGAACATGCACGCGGGCTACGCGGACGTGGACTCGGGCGACCGCCATATCGCCCACATCGTCGACAGCCTGCGCAAGAGCGCGCAGTGGGAGAACATGGTGGTCGTGGTCACCGTCGACGAAAACGGCGGCTGGTGGGACCACGTGGCGCCGCCAAAGGGCGATCGCTGGGGCCCGGGCACACGCATCCCGGCGCTGGTGATTTCGCCCTTCGCCAAGAAGGGCACGGTGGACCACACGGTGTACGACACGGGTTCGATTCTGCGGCTGGCGACGCGCGTGTTCGACCTGCCGATGCTGGAAGGCCTGAAAGCGCGCGATGATGCAATGACCGCGCGCGGCCAGCACCCGATGGGCGACTTGAGCAATACGCTGACGTTCAGCGCCTGAGCGCGATTGCCGAGGGCGGGCGCCGCATGTGCGCCATCCGCCCTCGGCAGCCTAGTAAAGCGTAAGCGTGGGCCGCCGGGCGGCGCTGCCATTCCAGGCAACGGGCATGCCGGCCGCTGCGGCCTCGCGCACGATCAGTTGCGCCACGCGCAACATGTCCGCGTCCGCGCCTTCGGGCGCGCCCCAGAACGCCAGATCCAACCGCCCTTCCTTCTTTGCGCGGTTGCGGTCCTGGCGGGTATAGAAGCAGAACCCGTGCAGGCCGGCCGTCGCGCCACCGCGCTCATGGAAGACTTCCGAGCAATCGGCAAAGCCGTCCGACTGCGTCGTGCCCACGTCTTGCATGGCCACCAGGCCCGCCTGCGTCAGCGCCTCGAACAACACATCCAGCCGGGCCTGCGCCTGGCGCCATTGCGCCGCACCGAGCTTGACGGGTTCGGGCTCCGGTTCCGGCTCTTCAAGCGCCACGCCGGTCAGCGCGGACAGCACTTCCTGCACCTCGGGCATCATCGCATTCACGGTGATGTGGTTGCCGTGGGCATCGCTGATATCCGCGCGGGCGCCCGCGTCGATCAGCAGTTGCACCGCATCCGTACTGGGCGCGAACTCGGCCGCCAGATACAGCGCGGTGCGCCCGTCGCTCTGGAATTCCAGTGGGCTGCCGGCATCGATCAACACCTTGAGCACTTCCAGGTTCTGCGGAATATCCGTGTCGTTCGCACCCATCGCGGCCTGCTGCAGCGCGGTGAATCCATGCGCGTCGACGGCCGCCGGGTCCGCGCCCGCCGCCAGGCAAGCACGCACCACCTTCACATCGCCGCTGCGGGCGGCATCGAATATCTTGCTGGGCTTCAAGGGCGGCTCCTAGGTTTGCGCCACACCGGCGCCATGCACAAGCATCGCGTAGATTTCCGCGACCCGTTCCACCGTAATGCCCTCGCGCTGCTCGACGGCGAGCGGATGGCTGGTCGGCTCCAGCTCAATCGACGGCCGGATGCCGCCGTCACGCAAATGCACATGCGTCTTCAGGCTCAGCGTATCCGGATAGGGCGCGAGCTGCGTATTCAGCCAACCGAACATGGGCGGCGTTTGCGCGCGCACGGGCTCGTCGAAGGTGCGCACCCAGGTCTCGTAGCTGGCCAGGCTGACCGATACCCACACGCCCCACACGAAGGGCTCGGGATACCCATGAATGGGCAATTCGATGCAACCGCGCACGAAGAATTGCTGCTCGTCGATCACGCAGTCGTCACTGCCCAGGTCGCCGCGCTGCTGCTGTTCTTCCGGGGCGATTCGGTAGTAGCTTTCGGGCGCCTCGGCGCCAAAGCTCGGCAGGCCATGATGGCGCTGATCACACGTGGCGCACTTGAATGAGAATTCCATATTCCAGGCAGGCAGGGAGAATGCGCAGATGATAGCAACCAGCGCGCCAAGCCCCCGTGTCAGGAAAGCATTATTCTAGTGACCGCTTCGCCCCTTCCGATCAACGCAACGGCTCCCAACGTGAAACACCTGCTCGCCAGCCTAGACAAGCTGGATGACTTCGACGAAATCATCGATGTGCGCTCGCCGCTCGAATACGCCGACGACCACATCCCCGGCGCGATCAACGCGCCCGTGTTCAGCAATGAAGAACGCGCGCAGGTCGGCACCTTGTACCGCCAAGTCTCGCCCTTCGAGGCCTCGCGCACCGGCGCGGCCATCGTCGCCCGCAACATCGCACGTCACCTGGAAACCACCTTCGCGGACCGCCCGCAAGGCTGGCGTCCGCTGGTGTACTGCTGGCGCGGCGGCAAACGCTCCGGTTCGATGACGGTGATGTTCAACATGATCGGCTGGCGCGCGCGCCAACTGGACGGCGGCTACAAGCGTTACCGCGGCGCCACGCTGGAGGCCCTGGACACGCTGCCCGCAGCCCTGCGCTACGTCGTGCTGGTCGGCCCCACCGGCAGCGGCAAGACGCGCCTGCTGAACGCGCTGGACCGGGCCGGCGCCCAGACCTTGGACCTGGAGCAGTTGGCGTCGCATCGGGGGTCGCTGTTGGGCGCGCTGCCCGGCGTCGCCCAACCCTCGCAGAAGCGGTTCGACACGCTGCTGGCCGGGCGCCTGCGCGAATTCGACGCAAGCCGGCCGGTCTACGTGGAATCGGAAAGCCGCAAGATCGGGTCGGTGGCGCTGCCGCCCGCCCTGCTGCAAGCCATGCACCAGGGCGCCTGCATCGAAGTCGCCTGCACGCGCGAAGACCGCGCCACCTTCCTGCAACAGGATTACGCGGAACTGTTCGAAAACCCGGAGTGGCTGAAGGCCCAACTGCAACGCCTGCTGGGCCTGCACAGCCGCGACGTCATCAACGGCTGGCTGCAAATGGTGGACGAAGGCCGCCGCATCGACCTGGCGCGCGAACTGATCGACCGCCACTACGACCCCGCCTACGCCCGCAGCAGCCATGCGCACTACACGCAGTTGCCGCAAGCCACGCGGATGGATTTCCGGCCGAACGACGCTGATGTCGTGGAGCAGGCCCGTGTGCTACTGGCGGCGCTGACATGAAACGCCCAAGAAAAAACCCCGCATTCGCTTTCGCGATTGCGGGGTTTTTATCTTCAGCACTGGCCAGAAGCCAGTACTAAAGCTTATCTGGCGGAGACGGTGGGATTCGAACCCACGATGCAGTTTTTAGCCGCATACTCCCTTAGCAGGGGAGCCCCTTCAGCCTCTCGGGCACGTCTCCGAAAAGAGAACGAGATTCTAGCACGTTTTTTTTGAGTCTTGCCCGCAAACGGGGCCATCAATCAAAAAAACGTGCCGGAACCGTTGCCTTATTCCTTGGCGCCCGGCGTCTGGTCCAGGCCGAAGGCCTTGTGCAGCGCGCGCACGCCCAATTCCATGTACTTGTCGTCGATGATGACGGACGTCTTGATCTCGCTGGTGCTGATCATCTGGATGTTGATGCCTTCTTGCGAAAGCGTCTGGAACATCAGGCTGGCCACGCCCACGTGCGAGCGCATGCCGATGCCCACGATCGAGACCTTGGCGACCTTCTCGTCGGTGGACAGCTCGCCCGCGCCCACGGCGGGGATGACTTCGCGCTTGAGCAGGTCGACGGCGCGCGCGAACTCGTTGCGGTTCACGGTGAACGAGAAGTCGGTCGTGCCAGCCACGGACTGGTTCTGCACGATCATGTCGACGTCGATGTTGGCGGCGGCGACAGGACCCAGGATGGAGAAAGCGATGCCCGGTTTGTCGGGCACGGCCAGCAAGGTGATTTTGGCTTCGTCGCGGCTGAAGGCGATGCCGGAGACAACGGCGGCTTCCATTTTTTCGTCTTCCTCAAAAGTAATCAGCGTGCCCGAGACCATTTCTTCGTCGAGCGGGATGAGCGGGTCGGTCAGCGAGGACAGGACCCGGACCGGTACACGGTATTTGCCGGCGAATTCGACCGAGCGGATCTGGAGGACCTTGGAACCCAGCGACGCCATTTCCAGCATTTCCTCGAAGGAAACGACGGCCATGCGGCGCGCTTCGGGCACCACGCGCGGATCGGTCGTGTAGACGCCGTCCACGTCGGTGTAGATCAGGCATTCGTGGGCTTTGATGGCCGCCGCCACGGCCACGGCCGAGGTGTCCGAACCGCCACGGCCCAGCGTCGTGATGTGGCCTTCCGGGTCGATGCCCTGGAAGCCCGTCACGATCACGACCCGGCCGGCGTCGAGGTCGGCGCGGATGCGCGCGTCGTCGATGGAGCTGATGCGCGCTTTCGTGAAGGACGAATCGGTGCGCACGGGCACTTGCCAACCGGCATAGCTGCGCGCGGGCACGCCTTCTGCCTGCAGCGCGATCGCCAGCAAGCCGCTGCTGGCCTGCTCGCCGGTGGCGGCGATCATGTCGAGCTCACGGCCGTCGGGCTGGGGCGTGATTTCGCGTGCCAGGCCAAGCAGGCGATTCGTTTCGCCCGCCATTGCCGACGGGACAACAACAACCTGGTGGCCTGCGGCATGCCACTTCGCGACGCGACGCGCCACGTTTCTGATGCGCTCGACCGAGCCCATCGAAGTACCGCCATATTTGTGAACGATCAGGGACATCTCGTACTCTGGCTGGGAACCCGCCGCAAAGTGGTGGCGGGCAAAACCATATATTCTAGCGCGGCGGTAAAAATTTGCTCAGTTTGAGGAAATTTATGTTCATTACGCGGCTATTTTTCTGCGGATTCTTTCCAAAGCAGCCGTTTTTATCCTCTGGGTTCCACCCAGACCCGTCCCCGATGGCAACGGACCACGTGCCCGGCCTGCTCTACCCGCAGTTGGCGGTCATGGCCCAGGCTGTGCAGTCCGCGCAGTTGGCGCAGCAGGTCGCGCAGGCGCGCGTCGGTGGGCATGCGGGCGCCGTTTTGCGCCAGCCAATAGCGCAGCACTTGCGACTGACGCGCCGCCGACAATCCGCGCCATGCTTGCAGCGAAAAACTGGCGGCGTCCGGGCTGGGATCCAGCCGGGCGAAATCTTCGCGCGCGACTTCGTCCAGGATCTGCGCCGCCTCGGCCATGTGGTCCGCGTGCCGGGCGACGATGCCCCGCCACCCCGGCCATCGGCTGTCCAGCACCGGCGCCAGCAGCTCGCGTACCGCGGCGCGCGTGTAGCGGGGGTCGGCATTGGTCGGGTCCTGCACCGGCTGCCAGCCGCAAGCGGCCTCCACCGATGCCGCGGCCTGCAGGATGGTCGCGCGGTCCTGGCCCAGCCAGGGGCGCAAGTAGCAGACGCCGTCGCGCTGCGTCGCCGGCGACATGGCCGCCATGCCCGCCAGCCCCGTGCCCCGCAACAGGCGCAACAGCACGGTTTCGGCCTGGTCGTTGCGGTGATGCGCCAGCAGCACGTGGTGCGTTCCGTGCGTATCGGCCAGCCCGGCCAGTGCCGCATAGCGCGCGTCGCGGGCAGCCGCTTCCATGCCTTTGCCGCCCGCCTGCTCGACCTGCACCCGGGCCTCGGCCACAGGCACGTCCAGCAAGGCGCCCAGCGCATGCGCCCGGCGCCCCCAGGCATCGGCGGCGGCCTGCAGCCCGTGGTGCACATGGAACAGCGACAGGCCGATGCCCAGTTCGCGGCACACGGCCGCCGCATGCACGGCCAGCATGGCCGAGTCCGCGCCGCCGCTGACCGCGGCCGCGATGCGTGCGGGACGCTCGGGCAAGGCCAACAGGGCCCGCCGCAACGCGGCGGCAAGTTCCGGGGAAACGGGGAGCAAAAGCGGGACGGAATGCGCAACGCCCGACTCGGCCGCGAGGGGCGTGTCGGGCGTCGGCCGGACGTTCATGGGGATGGCGCGGGTAGCGCGGTCGCGGCGCAGGCGGGTCCGCCCGCGCCCCTGCCCGCCTTACGCGCGCACTTCCTGATAAGCGCCGTAGGACAGCACGCGTTGCACGCGCTGTTCCACAAGCTGTTCGGGCGTCATGCCCTGAAGCTGGCGCAGGGCGTCGCCCAGCGCGCGGCGCAGCAGGCGCGCCATGACGCGGGGGTCGCGGTGCGCGCCGCCCACGGGTTCGTTGACCACGCGGTCCACCAGGCCCAGGTCCTTCAGGCGCGGGGCGATGATGGCCAGCGCCTCGGCGGCGTCGGGGGCCTTGTCGGCGCTGCGCCACAGGATCGACGCGCAGCCTTCCGGCGAAATCACGGCATAGGTGGCGTACTGGAGCATCAGCACGGCGTTGCCCACGGCGATCGCCAGCGCGCCGCCCGAGCCGCCTTCGCCGATGATCGTGCAGATCACGGGGACCTTGAGCTCGGCCATGGCGTACAGGTTGTGGCCGATGGCTTCGGACTGGCCGCGCTCTTCGGCGCCGATGCCGGGATAGGCGCCCGGGGTGTCCACGAACGTGAACACGGGGATGCCGAATTTTTCAGCCAGGCGCATCAGGCGCAGGGCCTTGCGATAGCCCTCGGGACGCGGCATGCCGAAATTGCGGGCGGCGCGTTCCTTGGTGTCGCGGCCCTTCTGATGGCCGATGACCATGCAGGGCGTGCCGTTGAAGCGCGCAAGACCACCGATGATGGACTGGTCGTCGGCGTACATGCGGTCGCCGTGCAGTTCATGGAAGTCGGTGAACATTTCGCGCACGTAGTCCAGCGTGTACGGACGCTGGGGGTGGCGGGCGACAAGGGCCGTCTGCCACGGCGTGAGCTTGGCGTAGATTTCCTTGGCCAAGGTCTGGCTCTTCTGCTGCAGACGCCCGATCTCGTCGGAAATGTCTACCGCTGAATCGGCCTGCACATAGCGCAGCTGTTCGATCTTGTTTTCAAGTTCGGCCAGCGGCTGTTCAAATTCCAGAAATGTATTGCGCATGTAGTGTGGTTCCGTAGATGGGCTGCCTGGTGTGCATCAGTATTGAACCGGTGTCGGTTCCAGACTGCGCCATAGGTACCAGGTTGCCACGGTACGCCAGGGCTGCCACGCCAGCGAGACTTCGCGAGCCTCGAAGCGCGAGACAGGCTCGCCACTGAAATAGTGTAGCGAGATTGCCTTGAGCAACCCGGGATCATCCAGCGGCAGGACGTCAGGCCGCTGTAGATTGAAAATCAAAAACATCTCCGCCGTCCAGCGCCCGATGCCCCGGATGGCGACCAATTCAGAAATAACGGCTTCATCGTCCATCGCCGCCCACTTTTCAGGGTGGACGCGGCGTTCGCCGAAATGCACGGCCAGATCCAGCACGTATTCGGCCTTGCGCTGGGACAGGCCGGCCTTGCGCAGCCCGTCCACGCCCACGCGCAGCACGGCGACCGGCGTGGGGCGCTTGCCCACGGCGTCGATGAACTTGGTCCAGACGGCGTCGGCCGCCTTGGTGGAGATCTGCTGGCCGATGATCGCCCGCGCCAGCGTCACGAACGGCGTGCCGCGCGAGGTCAGCCAGACCTCGGGATGCTGGGGGATGACCTTTTTCAGGATCCGGTCGCGCCGCATCAGATGGGCGACGGCGGCCTCCCAATACTCGGGCTTGGGGATGTCGAGATCGGCGGTGGACATGTCGGGGGTATCCACTGGGCTCACGCCCGGCGCCATTGCGTCAAACCACCCGGCTTGTCGTCGAGCTCAATCCCGGCATCGCGCAATTCGGCGCGGATGCGGTCCGCTTCGGCGAAGTTGCGTGCGGCCTTGGCGGCCGCGCGCGCGTCGATCAGCGACTGGATGGCGGCGGCGTCCAGCGTGGCGCGCTGGCCTTGCTCGATCGCCGCAGCGGAATAGCGGGTGGGCGACTGGAAATACGTCGCCGGGTCCTGTTGCAGCAGGCCCAACAGCGACGCCAGCGCCTTCAACTGGCCGGCGCTGCGCGCGCTTTTGCCGCGATTGGCCTCGGAGGCCAGTTCAAACAGGGCCGCGATCGCGCCGGAACTATTGAAATCGTCGTCCATGGCGGCCTTGAAGGCCTGGGCCTGCGGCTCGTTCCAGTCGACGCCCTGGTCGTCGGCCGCCACGTTCTGCAGCGCCTGGTACAGGCGGTCCAGCGCGTTCTGCGCGTCGACCAGATTGTCCGGCGTGTAGTTCTGGGCGCTGCGGTAGTGGTTGCGCACAATGAAGAAGCGCACCATTTCGGCCTCGCGCGAGTTCACGCGGTAGGTCGCCTCGTCCGTGGCCGGCTCGCCCTGGGCGACCGTCTGGCGGATGGTGCGGAAATTGCCCAGCGACTTGGACATCTTGTCCGAATCGACCATGAGCGGACCGCAGTGCATCCAGATATTGGCCAGCGTGCCGCCGAAGGCGCCTTCGGTCTGCGCGATCTCGTTTTCGTGGTGCGGGAACTTCAGGTCCGGACCGCCGCCGTGGATGTCCAGGGGCAGGCCCAGCAGGGATTTGCTCATGGCCGAGCATTCGATATGCCAGCCCGGACGGCCCAGGCCGTACGGGGATTCCCACTTGGTGTCGGCGGGTTCGTCGGCCTTGGCCGATTTCCACAGCACGAAATCCAGCGGATCGCGCTTGGCGGACCCCACGGGCACGCGTTCGCCGGCCCGCAGGTCGTCCAGCGTCTTGCCGGACAGTTTGCCGTAGCCGGGAAACTCGCGGACGGCGTAGTTCACGTCGCCGTCGTCGGCCTGGTAGGCCAGGCCGTTCTGCTCCAGCTTGCCGATGATGTCGAGCATGTCGCCCACGTACTGGGTGGCGCGCGGCTCGCGGTCGGGGGATTCCACGCCCAACGCCTGCTCGTCGGCATGCATGGCGGCAATATAGAACTCGGTGACTTCGCCGATGCGGCGGCCGGTTTCAACGGCACGGCGGATGATCTTGTCGTCGATGTCCGTGATGTTGCGCACGTAATCGACCGCAAGCCCGCTGGCGCGCAGCCAACGCTGCACGACGTCGAACGAGACCAGCATGCGGGCATGGCCCAGATGGCAGAAGTCGTACACGGTCATGCCACACACGTACATGCGCACCTGACCGGCCTGGGCCGGCTTGAACGGTTCTTTGGTACGCGATAACGTGTTGTAGATTTGCAGCATGGCGCTTTAGGATTCGTGTAATTGCTTCCGGGGCGGATTCGGAAAGTTGCTTGCGAAGGACAATACCTTCGCAGCCTGCCGCCAACACCGTCGTCATCGAATACCGACGACAGGTCTTGCCTGGCCCTCGGGACCGGTCCGACCTAGCCCTCAGGGCCCGTTCAACTTGGCCTTCAAGGGCAGTTCAACCTGGCCCTCAAGGCCAGTTCAAACCAGCCCTTGCACCCGATGTCGAGCCAAAAACTCAACCGGGGCTAAAATGGCGGTCGTCAAGTATAGCAAGCGGCCCGGTCGCGCGCGTAAGTGCGGGCCGGCCACGACTTTTAACGGATACCCACGTGACTATCAAGCCGCGTTTTTGTGTCGCCCTGCTCGCCCTGGCTGTCGCCGGCGCGCCGGTTGGAACCGCCCTTGCCCAGTCGATGGCCGGCGGCGGGGGTGCCAGTCCCAATGCCACCCGCACCACGCTGGACCCGATTCCGCCCGAAGGCGGCTGGGACAGCCTGGCCAATCTGCTGGAAGCGGCCAAGCCCGGCGTCGATACGCGGCTGGCCCCATCGCCGTCGCAGGTCACCTCGCGCATCGAGATGCTGCTGAACCGCGGCGACGTGAACGAAGCCCTGGCCTTGATCGAAAAGCGCGAAGAAGAGGTCAAGGACCAGCGCGGCACCGACGTGCAACTGATGTTCCAGCACGCGCGCGCCCTGGCCGCCCTGAAGCGCACGAACGAGGCCATCGACATCTACACCGACATGACCACGCGTTTCCCGGAGCTGCCGGAACCTTGGAACAACCTGGCGGCTCTATATGCCAGCCGCGGTGAACTTGAAAAAGCGCAAGATGCCCTGCAAATGGCATTGCGCGCCGACCCCGGCTATGCGGCCGCCCGGGCCAATCTGGGCGACCTGCAACTGCTGCAGGCCCTGCAGACCTACAAAAAGGCCGCCAGCGACGGCGTGCCCGGCATGCAGGACAAAGCCCGCGAAGTCGAAACCATGCTGAAGGATAAACAAGGCAAATGATGTCCCGTTACTCCCCCTTCCACCTGCTGCGCCTGACGGCGTGCTCGTTCGCGCTGGCCGCATTTGCCCCAGCCCTCGTCAGCGCCGCTCCTGCGGCCACTTCTTCCACCTCCACTTCTGAAGGCACAAAAGCCATGAGCACCAATCCCCGCGTCAAGCTCGTCACGAACCAAGGCGACATGGTCATCACCCTGGACGCCGCCAAGGCGCCCAAGACCGTCGAGAACTTCCTGACCTACGTCAAGGAAGGCTTCTACAACGGCACCGTGTTCCATCGCGTGATCGACGGTTTCATGATCCAGGGCGGCGGTTTCGAACCCGGCATGAAGCAGAAGCAAACCCATGGCACGATCGAAAACGAAGCCAACAATGGCCTGAAGAACGACAAGTACACCCTGGCGATGGCCCGCACCAGCGACCCGCACTCGGCGACTGCCCAGTTCTTCATCAACGTGTCGAACAACGATTTCCTGAACTTCACGTCGCCCACGCCGAATGGCTGGGGCTACGCCGTCTTCGGCACCATCACCGAAGGCACGGACGTGGTCGAGAAGATCAAGGGCGTGAAGACCGGCAACAAGGGCTTTCACCAGAACGTGCCGAACGAAGACGTGATCATCGAGAAGGCCGAAATTCTTGAATAAGATTGCCTTGTCCGGCCCGATCTGGCTGGCATCCGACTTGCACCTGGGGCCGGCCACGCCGGCTACCTCGGAGGCCTTCCTGGCCTTTCTGCAAGCCGCGCAAGAAGACGCTGCCGCCCTGCTGCTGCCGGGCGACATCTTCGACGCCTGGATCGGCGACGACGTGATCCGCGCCGCACCGCCGTGGCTGGCCACGGTGGTGGCGGCGCTGCGGGAAACGGCCGGGCGCATCCCGGTGTGGCTGGGCCGCGGCAACCGCGACTTCCTGATCGGGGAAGAGCTCGCCACCGCCGTGGGCGCCAAGCTGCTGCCCGAACCCGCCCTGCTGGAAACGGATTTCGGCCAGGTGCTGTTGACCCACGGCGACGAGTTCTGTACGGACGACGCCGCCTACCAGCAGTTCCGCAAGATGGTCCGCGATCCGCAATGGCAGGCCGAATTCCTGGGCAAGACCATTCCTGAACGCCTGGCGATGGCGCAGCAGGCCCGTGGCGAAAGCCAGGCGGCCAACCAGACGAAGTCCATGGAGATCATGGACGTCAACGGCGCCGCCATCGACGCCATCTTCCACGAGACGGGCGTGCGCGTGCTGGTGCATGGCCACACGCACCGCCCCGCGCGCCACGTGCTGGATGTGGACGGCAAGAAGCGCGAACGCTGGGTGCTGCCCGACTGGGACTGCGACCACGCGTCGCCGGCCCGTGGCGGCTGGCTGGTCATCGACCGCGATGGCCTGGAGTTTTACGACCTGGAAACGGAAGCGTAGCCCTCCTGCACCACCGCCGGCGCACACTAGGAAAAAGGGCCTCGCACATGGTGCGAGGCCCTTTTTTTATCCCGCCGCCGAACAGGCCTAGCGGGTGAAGATCCAGGCGGCCACCACCGCGCCGAACACGATGCGATACCACGCGAACACGCGGTAGGTATGGTTGGCCACGAAGCGCAGCACCGCGCGCACCACGACCATCGCGCTCAGGAACGCCGCGATGAAGCCCACGGCGATGCCGGACAGGTCGTGCTGGGTCAGCACACCGAAGTTCTTGTACATGTCGAAGACGGCTGCGCCCAGCATCGTGGGCATAGCCAGGAAGAACGAGAACTCGGTGGCCGTCTTGCGCTGGATGCCGGCGATCATGCCGCCGATGATGGTGGCGCCCGACCGCGACGTACCGGGGATCATGGCGAAACACTGCGCCACGCCTACGCCCAGCGCCTGCTTCCACGTGATCTGCTCCAGCGTGTGCGCCGAGGCGCGCTCGTCGGAAGCCGTATCGTCGGCCGCGCCCGGCTGATCGCCCGGCGTGTGGTGCGTCTTGCGCTCGACATACAGCATGATCAGGCCGCCCACCACCAGGCTCACCACCACCACGCCCGGGTGGTACAGCACCGACTTGATCGTCTTGATGAAGATCGCGCCGATGACGGCGGCGGGCAGGAAGGCGATGATCAGGTTGCGAGCGAAGGCCACCTCGCTGGGCACCCCCGTCAAGGCGCCGCGGATCAGCTGGAGCAGCCGCGCGCGGAACACCCACATCACGGCCAGGATGGAGCCCAGCTGGATCACCACCTCGAAGACCTTGCCGTCGCCGGATTGGAAGTTGATCCAATCGCCCACCAGGATAAGGTGGCCCGTACTGGATACCGGAATGAATTCCGTCAGGCCTTCAAGAATGCCAAGGATGAATGCCTTGATCAGATAGAGCGCGTTTTCAGTCACGATAGGTAGGGTTTCCGGTTAATCGTTGGCAAGCGATGCTTCGTCGGAGAGCATTTCGTGGGGCCGCTTCTCGACGCGCACCAGCGCGATCCGGCGGCCGTCCATTTCCAGGACTTCAAAGCGGAAGTGCTGGTGATGGATGTCGTATTCGCAGACATCGCCCGGCTTGGGCAGATGCCCGAAGCGCGACAGCAGATAGCCCGCCAGGGTGGAGAAGTCTTGGGCTTCGTCGACCAGGCCTTCGGTTTCCAGCACCTGTTCGACATGGTGCAGGTCGGCGGCGCCGTCGATCTTCCAGGTGTTGTCGCCGTCGGCCACGATGTCGGGCAGTTCGTCCTCGTCGGGGAACTCGCCGGCGATGGCCTCGAAGACGTCGATGGGCGTGACCAGGCCTTCGATGGCGCCGAACTCGTCGGCCACCAGCACCAGCTGGCCGCGCGACCGCTTCAGCGTGTCCATCAGGCGCAGGATGCCGATGGCTTCGTGCACGATGATGGGGTCGCGCAGGCGGTTGCGGCGCACCCGGCCTTCGGTGATCAGGTCGGCCACCAGGTCTTTGGCGCGCGCGATGCCCAGCACTTCGTCCAGCGAACCGCGGCAGACGGGGAAGAAGCTATGGGGGGCTTCAGTCAGTTGGCGGCGGATCAGTTCGGGGTCGTCGTCGATGTTGACCCACGACACGTCCGTGCGCGGCGTCATGATCGACCGGATGGACCGTTCGGCCAGGGTCAGCACGCCGCTGACCATGTTGCGCTCTTCGACGCCGAAGGCTGGCATGGCCGGGCCGTCCGCGTTGGGCAGGTCGGGTTCGTCGCTGGCGGGCGGGCGCTTGCCCAGCATGCGCAGCACGGCAGACGCCGTGCGTTCGCGCATCGGGCGGCGCGCGTCCAGCTTCAGCAGGTTGCGGCGCGCTACCTGGTTAAGCGCTTCGATGGCCACCGAGAAGCCGATGGCGGCGTACAGGTAGCCCTTGGGCACCTTGAAGCCGAAGGCCTCGGCCAAGAGCGAAAAGCCGATCATCAGCAGGAAGCCCAGGCACAGGACCACCACGGTCGGGTGCGCGTTGACGAAGCGCGTCAGGGGCTTGGAGGCCAGCAGCATGATGCCGATGGCGATGATGACGGCGATCATCATGATGGCCAGGTGGTCCACCATGCCCACCGCGGTGATCACGGAGTCCAGCGAGAACACGGCGTCCAGCACCACGATCTGCGTCACGATGACCCAGAAGCTGGCGTACACGCGCGGCCCGGACGAGCCCACGTGCTGCCCGCCCTCCAGGCGCTCGTGCAGCTCCATCGTGCCCTTGAACAGCAGGAACAGGCCGCCCACCATCAGGATCAGGTCGCGCCCCGAGGGGGACAGCGGACCGACGGAGAACAGGGGGGTGGTCAAGGTGACCAGCCACGACATGACGGACAAGAGGCCAAGCCGCATGATGAGGGCCAGGCTCAACCCCATGATGCGCGCACGGTCGCGCTGCGCGGGGGGCAATTTGTCCGCCAGGATGGCGATGAAAATCAGGTTATCAATGCCCAGGACGATCTCAAGGACGACCAGGGTAAGCAAGCCGACCCACGCAGCGGGGTCTAGCAGCCACTCCATCAGGAGCTCCAGAAGTTACGCGACCGGTAATCGTACATGGAAATGCCATGACATGCCGGTGACACGCCTCGTCCGTATGCAGGATGGCCGGCGCCCGCGCATAAAAAAAACCGGCCCGAAGGCCGGTTTCCAGACTGCCGGATCCGCGTCGGGATCAGGCGGCCGACGGCGGGTTCAGCGACGTCAGCATTTGCGTGAAGATCTTCGGGCTGGCAGCCAGGACGTTGCCGCTGTCCATCCAGCCTTGTTCGCCGTCGAAGTCGGCGATCAGGCCGCCGGCTTCCAGGACCATCAGGCTGCCGGCAGCCACGTCCCAGGGCTTCAGGCCCACGCCGCAGAAGCCGTCCAGGCGGCCGCAGGCCACGTAGGCCAGGTCCAGCACGGTAGCGCCCAGGCGGCGCACGCCGGTGGCGCCTTCAGCCATCTGGCGGAAGCGCTGCGAGCCCTGCTCGGGATCGCCGGCGCTTGGCCAGTGGGCGCCCAGCAGCGCCTCGTGGTAGCGGGTGCGGCCCGAGACGCGTACGCGGCGGTCGTTCAGGAAGGTGCCGCTGCCACGGCTGGCCGTGAACAGTTCATTGCGCGACGGGTCATAGATGACCGCTTGCGTGACCTGGCCGCGCTGCGTCAGCGCGATCGACACGGCGTAGTTGGGCAGGCCGTGGATGAAGTTCGTCGTGCCGTCCAGGGGATCGATGATCCACTGGAATTCGGCCTGGTCGGGACCTTGCAGCCCGAATTCCTCGCCCAGCACGGCATGGTCCGGGTAAGCGGCATGCAGTGTTTCGACGATGGACTCCTCGGCGGCGCGATCGACTTCCGTGACATAATCGCGCGGCCCCTTGCGAGCCACGCTGAGTCGTTCCAAATCCATGCTGGCACGGTTGATAATGGTGCCGGCACGCCGGGCCGCCTTGATGGCGATGTTGAGCATCGGGTGCATAAAATTCCGTACGTATGCGGTGGGTTCGCGTGATGGTAGGCCACTTGCCGCCCCCCGGGTCCGTCGTCGCCCCCACCGGGGAAATCGACCCAAAAAACCAGGAAGGCACTCAGCCAAACGTGCCATTTTAAATGACTCAAGCATTTTCACGTGTTCGCTTCGTTATGGTGAACCCCAGCCACCCCGGAAACGTCGGTTCGGCGGCCCGTGCAATCAAGACGATGGGCTTCTCGGAACTGGTGCTGGTCGAGCCTAAATTTCCAGATGTAACAAGCCAGCCAGAGGCCGTGGCGCTCGCCAGCGGCGCGCTGGACGTGCTGGAAAACGCGCGCATCTATCCGTCGCTGGAAGCCGCGCTGGCGCCCGTCACCATGGCTTTCGCCCTGACCGCCCGCGTGCGCGACCTGGGTCCCCCGCCCTGCGACATCCGGCAGGCGGCCGACCTGGCCTGCGCCCATTTGGCCGAGACGGCCGAGGGCGTGGCCGCGATCGTGCTGGGCACCGAACGCGCCGGGCTGACCAACGCCCAGATCGCGCTGTGCCACCGCATCTGCCACATTCCCGCCAATCCCGAATACAGCTCGCTGAACGTCGCCCAGGCCCTGCAACTGGCCGCCTGGGAACTGCGTTACGCCTTGCTGGTGGACCAGGGCGCGGCGCTGCTGCCCGCCTCCACCGCCCAGGAACCGGCGCGCGGCGCCGAGCCCGCCTCAAGCGAAGCGGTGCAGGCGTTCCTGGCGCACTGGGAAGAGGCGCTGATCGGCGTCCAGTTCCTGGACCCGGCGCACCCCAAGAAACTGATGCCGCGCATGCGCCACCTGTTTTCACGCCCGGCCTTGACCCGCGACGAAGTCGACATGATGCGCGGCGTGTGCACGGCGATGCTGGCCACCGCCAAGCGCAACGGCGGCGCAAAAAAATAGGGACAGGCATTAGCCTGTCCCTTCCTTGCATCCCCGGCGGCAAGCCTGCCGGGGAATATCGCGATCAGTCCACCTTGGCGCCCGAGGCCTTGACCACCGGGGCCCAGCCTTCCACTTCCGACTTGATGAACTGGCCGAATTCGGCCGGCGTGGTCTTCACGCCCACGGCGCCCAGCTTCTCGAAGCTGGTCTGCACGGACGCCTTGTCCAGCGCTTGCTGCATGGCGGCGTTCAGCTTGTTGATCACTTCCGGCGGCGTGCCGGCGGGCGCCAACAGGCCGAACCACGACGACACGTCGAAATCGGTGAAGCCCGATTCCTTCATCGTGGGCAGGTCCGGCGCGCTCTTCGAACGTTCGCTGGTGGTCACCGCCAGGGCGCGCAGCTTGCCCGATTGGGCGTGCGGCCATGCCGAGGGCATGTTGTCGAACATGAACTGCACCTGGCCGCCGATCAGGTCGGTAATGGCCGGCGAGCTGCCCTTGTAGGGCACGTGCAGGACGTCGATGCCCGCCTTCATCTTGAACAGTTCGCCCGCCATGTGGATGGAGGTGCCGCTGCCCGACGAGGCGAACGCCAGCTTGCCCGGGTTCTTCTTCGCGTATTCAACCAGTTCTTGCACCGATTTCACCGGCACTTCCGGGTTTACGACCAGGATGTTCGGCACCTTGGCGCCCAGCGCCACGGGAGCGAAGTCCTTGCGCAGGTCGAACGTGACGTTCTTGTACAGCGTCTGGTTGATGGCGCTGGTCACGGCCACGAACAGCAGCGTGTAGCCGTCAGGGGCGGCGCGCTGGACCTGGTCGGTGGCGATGTTGCTGCCGGCGCCCGGCTTGTTCTCGACCACGAACGATTGACCCAGGCTCTCGGTGAGCTCCTTGGCCATGATGCGCGCGATCACGTCCGTCGTGCCGCCGGCGGAAAAACCGACCACGATACGGACAGGCTTGTCGGGATAGGCGGCATGGGCGGATCCCATGGCGAATGTGCTTGCGGCGGTGGCCAGAAGGGTGGCGGCCAGACGCCGCAGGCCAGGCTTTTGACCTGTAGTCATAGTGTCTCCGTGCAGGTACTGTCCATTGAATGGACGATTCGAATTATTGGATGATGCATTCTGAGCTATACACGGCGAGTGCATCAAGGTAGAGTCCACGGTACGGACAATGGTTTTCCCTTGACCGTTCCGCAATAACCTACAGTTTTCAGAGATTTGCATGCAAGACAGTGATGCCGCGGCCGCAGGCCCACGCACGTTGCGGCGCGGTTTGGCCGTTCTGGCCGCCCTGCGCGACCAAGGGCCCGATGGCCTCAGCGTGACCGATATCGCCCGCCTGACGGGCATACAGCGTCCCACCATTTACCGCTTGCTGGCCGCCCTGCTCGACGCGGGCCTGGTGCTGCCGGTGACGGGCACCAAGAAATACCGCGCCCAACTGGCGGTGGATCCGGACACGCGTTCGCGCGATCCCCGGGTGCGCCAGTTGCTGCCCGTGCTGCGCCGCCTGGCCGACCGCACGGGCGACGCCGTCTTCCTGGTGGTGCGAGACGAAGACGATTCCATCAGCCTGCACCGCGAGATCGGCAGCTACCCGGTGCAGATCCTGGCGACCTACGCCGGCAAGCGCCAGCCGCTGGGCGTGGGGTCGGGCGGCATGGCGCTGCTGGCCGCGCTGCCCGACGATCTGGCGCGCAGCATCGTCGAGCGCAACTCCGGGCGGCTGGACGAGTACGGCGGCATGACGCCTCAGGAAATGTACCGGCTGATCGAAAACACCCGGGCGCGCGGCTATTCGGTGGTGGGCAATCACGCCGTGCGCGGCGCGCTGGGCGTGGGCTGCGCGCTGCTGGATTCGCAAGGCGCGCCCCTGTTGGCCGTGAGCGTCACGGCCATCATCGACCGCATGCCGGCCCAGCGCCAGCGCGAAATCGCCGGCTGGATCAAGGCGGAACTGGCGCGTCTGGCTTTGCAGGCCTAGACCTCTTCCCCCCAAAGATACGGGCGCCTTGCGGCGCCCGTATCTTTGCCAAGACCCGTTGGATCAGGTCGCCGCGCTGCCCGGCGCGGCTTCGGCCTTGCCCGCGGTCTTGGGGTTCTGGATCTCGCGCAGCGGGATCGGCGGCTGGAAACCGGCCGCTTCCAGCGACGTGCGGATCTGCTGGTACAGGCCCCAGCGCAGGTCCCAGTAGTTGTTGGCTTCGGCCCACACGCGCACGTTCACGATGACGCCGTTTTCCTTGTATTCGAACACCTTGACCAGCGGTTCGGGATCCTTCAGCGCGTCGGGACGCGCATCTACGATCTCTTTCAGCTTGGCCAGCACCACTTCCAGGTCGTCGCCATAGCGGACCGGCACCGGGATATCCAGGCGCCGCGTCTTGTTGCGGCTGTAGTTGGTGATGGTGGCGTTCCACACCGTGCTGTTAGGCAAGGTCAGGTGGATGCCGTCGACCTGCACCAGGCGCGTCAGGAACAGGCCGACCTCTTCCACCGTGCCGTCGGCGCCGGAGCTCAGCGCCACGTACTCGCCCGCGCGGATGGGGCGCAGGATCAGCAGCATGATGCCCGCGGCGATGTTCTGCAGCGTGCCTTGCAAGGCCAAACCCACTGCCAGGCCGGCGGCGCCCAGCACGGCGATCAGGCTGGCCGTCTGCACGCCGAACCGCGCCAGCACGGCGATCACCGTGAAGATGCGCACCGTCCACACGACCGTGCTGTAGAACATCGGCACGATGGTGGGATCGATCTTGCTGGAGCGCGAAGCCGCGCGGCGGACCCATCCGCCCAACAGCGACGAAATCCACCAGCCGGCGATCAGGATCAGCAAGGCAACAAGCAGATTGATGCCCATATCCATCAGCCTGGGGGCCCAGGCGCTAAATTCCTTCAAGGCGTCTTCCATGGAATCTCCCGCAAAAATGACAACCGGAAACTGTATCAGATGATCGGTAGGCGAAGGGCCGCGATGCGGCCCCGGGATGTCAAGCTTTGTAAGGATACGCCTGACCGGCGAACAACAGATGTCAGGCCGGCACGACGCGGAAATGATTGTCCCAGGACACCTCGCGCGACGGCGGCAGCAAGGACGATTCCCTGCCCGCGGCATCCGTGCGCAGCATCGCGCCCAGGCCGCTGCTGACCAGGAAGCCGGCATCGCGCGCGGGGGCTACGCCGCAGCCGTCGGCCAGCAGCGTCGTGCCCAGGCAGCGGCCGCTGGCGGTGTCCCAATAGATCACCTGCCCCCCCACCGGACTGGAGGTGGCGACGATGCCGCCCGAGGCGTCGACCGTCACCGAGCCCACGTAGTTGCGCATGTTGCGCAAGGTCTCGACCGGCCCGTCGAAGAGTTCCAGCTTCGCGCCGCGGCGATGCCGTCCCACCAGGGCCGGGCGGTCGGCCGCCGGGCCCATGTATTGGCAACCGAACCAGACGCAACCGTCAGCCGCCAGCGCCAGATGCCGGATCGACAGGCGATGCAGTTCGGGCGCCAGTTCCACTTTCTCAAGCAGTTGGCCGCTGGCCGCGTCGATGTAGGCCAGCGACGGCCGCATCGTGTCCAGGTTCAGCTCCAGCTTGCCGTAGTCCGGGTGCGTCAGGATGCCGCCGTTGGCCACGCACAGCGTTTTGCCGTCCGGCATCAGCACCACTTCATGCGGGCCGATGCCGCCGGAATCGAATTCGCCGACCCGGCGCCAGGCGCCCCCGGGCGACGCATCGTAAATGCCCAGCACGCCCCGGCCGCCTTCGAAATCGTTCTCGGTGGCGGCAAGCAGCCGCCCCCCGTCCACGAAGGCGCCATGGCCGAAAAAATGGCGTTCGTCAGGCACCGGCAACGCCTGCTGCTCGCCGCCGCCGCGCAGCGAAAACGCCACGGCGAAGAATCCAGGCTGCCTGCCGAACACCACCGCGCGCTGCCCTGAAGCATCGATGGCGAAGCTGTGCCCGCGCGCGGGCATCGGCACGACCAGACGGTCGGCCCCGGCCTCGTCCAGCAACACCGCTTCGTCGCGCCCGCCGCGCTTGCGCGCGCTCAGGTACAACGGCCCGCCGTTCGCGGGAAGCACGGCCAGCGCCGCGCCGGGCGACAGCCCCAGCGCCGCCGCCAGCAACAGGAAACGGCGGCGATCAATCACCATCGAGCGCATTGAATCCGATGGTGACGCCCAGCGCCGGCGCCAGGTCTTGATCGACGATGGCCTTGGCGTTCTGTATCGTCAGGGCCGCCAGCAGCAACTGGCGGCGGCCGTCTTCCTGCTTCAGCGCGGCGTCCAGCGGCGTGGGCACCGCCCGCAAGGTCTGCGCGGCATTCTGCAATTCGCCGCGCACGGACACGTCCATCCAGTCGCCGCCCTTGGGCAGCGGATAGCCGCCGGCCAGGTAGAACGCCTTCAGTCCGTCCAGGTTGGCCGCCAGCAAACGCGTGGACAACTCGCTGCGCCAGAAGGCGGCGCGCTTGGGACGGGCCGCCTCGGCAGATCCGCCCAGCACGGGCAGGATTTTGACATCGCGCGCGAACTGCAGACCGGTGGACAAGGCCTTCATGGCCTCGGCCGCCACTTCCTGCGGATCGCGGTACAAGTCGTTGCCGGCTTGCGGCTTGGCGAACTGGCGGCCGAATTCGCCCTGGGCGCTCCAGGCCTGCGCCACATCGCCGGAAATCGTCGAGACGTTGGCGGCCACGGCCCGGGCATACGCGCACGCGTAGGCGAACGTCGGCGCGCTCGCCTGCGTGAGCAGCGCGGGTTCGCCGTACAGCACGTACTCCAGGGCAGGCAGCCCCTGCACCGCCACACTGCGGCCGGCCAGCGCGCCCGGCGCCAGCAATGCCGGGTCGCCGGCGGCGATCAACTGCTGCACCTGCTTGGGCATCACGCCGCGCGTGTCGGGCCAGAACGCCAGGCGTTCAAATCGGTTGGCCTGCACCAGCGGGCCGAAGCGCAGGATCTCCACGCCGGACCAGGCCTGGGCCAGATTCGAGAAGGCGACACCGACGCGCGCGGCGCCCGCTGCGTCCGGCTTGGCGCACCACCCGCCCAACGCCTCATTCACTGCGGCGGCGGCTTGCACCATCTTGCCGACCGCCGGACGGGCGTAGTCGCGTGCCAGGCGTTCGCCCAGGTCGGCAGGCAATTCGGCCTGCACGGCCAGCGGCGCGACCGCCAGCAACAGGGCCGCTGCGGCATGCTTGAACACAGGCGAAAAGGATCGGGCCATCACAGCGACTCCAGGAAACGGATCAGATCAGCGCGTTCTTCGGGCGTCATCGCCACGACGCGGTCACGCGCGGGCTTGCCCGCGCCGCCGTGCCACAGCACCGCTTCCAGCAGCGTGCGGGCGCGCCCGTCATGCAGCCAGGTGGCGCTGGGATTCACGGTCTTGGTCAAGCCGATTCCCCACAGCGGCGGCGTGCGCCATTCGCGGCCGTTGGCTTCGCCGTCGGACACGCCGTCCGCCAGGTCGTCGCCCATGTCGTGCACCAGCATGTCGGTGTAGGGCCAGATCAGCTGGAAGCGGTGCTCGGGCTGCCTGGCATTGCGGCTGGTCACGTACTTGGGCACGTGGCAGGCCACGCAGTTGGCTTCGTAGAAGAGCTTCTTGCCCGCCAGCACGCGCGCCTCATCCGCGTCGCGCCGCTGCGGCACGGCAAGATTGGTGGAATAGATCGTGACGAAGTCCATCAGCTTGGCCGGGACTTCCTCGGGGCCGAAGCGCGGCTGCGCGCCATGCGGCATCTCCAGGCACTGCTTCTGCGAGGGCGTGCAGTCGCCCGAGTGCTTGGGGAACATCGGCGTGGACAGGCCCATGTCGTTCGAGAACGCCGCGGCGCTTTGCTGCTCGACCGTCGGCTGCCCGGCCTTCAGGTTGAAGCGGCCCAGCACGCGCGCGCCGGTGCGCGCATCGGTGACCCAGTTGGCCTTGCCGACGATGCCGTCGCGCTTGTCCGCCCCCACGTTGGCCAGGATGTCGGCCTCGTGGATGGATTCCAGCAGGCCCAGCCCGATCATGGGCGGCGCCAGGCGCGGCGAAATCTGCGTGTCGGCGCGCATCGGACCATAGCCGAGGTTGTCGATGCGGTAGGTGGGCTTCATCAACGTGGCGGTTTCGCCGCCGTTGAGCGCGATCGCGACGGGCTCGTACTCGATCTCCATGCGGCCTTCGGCGGGCAGGCCCGCCACCGCGAAGTTCTGCAGTTGCACGCCATAGACGGGTTCGGGCAAGGCGGCCAGCTCGCCGGCGGCAAGCTTGGGATGGCCGCGGTCGGGGCCTTCCGGCACGGCAAGGCGCAGCAGCAGCGCCACCGCGTCCGTGCGCTCCAAAGGATCGAAACCCGGCACCGTGCCGCGTCCATCCTTGGTGTGACAGGCCTGGCACGAGCGCGCGTTGAACAGCGGCCCCAGCCCATCGGACGCCTGCGTGGAAGCCGGGGCTGATACCCAGTCTTTCCGGAACAGGCCGTTGCCGACCTGGAATTCCTGACGTCCCTCGAAGCTCATGTTGGCCGACGGCTGCGAAAAGATGTCGGCGTTGACGAGCTTGTTGGTCGTGCCCGCCCCGGCCTGCATGGTCTCGAAGGTTTCCACCTTCGAGAAATCGCGCGTGGGCGCGGTAATGGCGGTGACGCGCTTCTGGTCTTCGGGCGTCAAGTCGTCACGCCCGGCGGGCACTTCAGATGCGACGGCGGCGCCGGCGTGTGCCGACGCCGCCAATACGGCGGCTAATACGAGTTTCACTTGAACACGGCGTCGGGTTTATCCAGGCTGTCGGAACCTTCGATGGCGACCTTGCCCAATTCCAGCAACGCGATCACGCGTTCCAGGCTGCGGGTCTGGTCGACCAGGCGGTCGATGGCGGCCTGCACCATCGCATTGCCTTCCTTGTTGCCGTCGGCAATCATCTGGTCATAGGTTTCGACCGTTTCGGCGCGCGTCTTCATTGCCTGCATGGCCGCCACGGTGGCATCCAGCTTGGCGCGCACTTCGGCATCCAGCTTCGGATCCCTGGCCTTGACCAGTTCAGACAGGCTCGCGCCCTTGACCTGCTTGCCGTCGATGCGGGTGTAGGCGCCCAGGTAGACGTTGCGGATGCCCAGCTGGTCGTAATAATGCGCGTTGTGCGTGTTGTCCGAGAAGCAATCGTGCTCTTCTTCGGGATCGTGCAGCATCAGGCCGAGCTTCATGCGTTCGCCGGCCAGTTCGCCGTACGACAGGCTGCCCAGACCGGTCAGCATGGCGATCAGGCCTGCCTTGGGATCTTCTTCCACGGCCTTGCGCGCGGCGCCATCCTTCTTCCAGTTGCCCACCATTTCTTCCAGGTCCGTCACCAGCAGGTCAGTCACCGCCTTCAGGAATTCGATGCGGCGTTCGCAGTGGCCGCCGGTGCATTGCTTGGTATCGAAGTCCGTATGCGGACGGTTGCCCGAATGGCGTTCTTGCGGCGTGCCCTTGCGGTCGGCCGGCGCGGGACCGGTGCCGTTCAAGTCCTGGCCCCACAGCAGGAATTCGATGGCGTGGTAGCCGGTGGCCACGTTGGCTTCGTTGCCGTCGGCCTCGTGCAGCACTTCGGATAGCAGCTTCGGCGTGATCTTGCTGACGTCCACCGTCTTGCCGCCCACCGAGATCTTGGAATTGGCGATGACGTTGACGGTGTAATAGGCGTTTTCGTCGTTTTCAGTGCCGTAGGACGCGTCCACGTAGTCGATCAGGCCTTCGTCCAGCGGCCAGGCGTTCACGCGGCCTTCCCAGTCGTCGACGATGGGATTGCCAAAGCGGTAGGCCTCGGTCTGCTGATACGGCACGCGGGCGGCCAGCCAGGCTTCGCGGGCGGCTTTCAGCGTGTCGGGGCTGGGCGTGGCGACCAAGGCGTCGATGGCGGTGCGCAGCGTCTTGGCGGCGGTCAGCGAATCTTCATAACCCGCCAGCGCCAGATCCGAATAGGTGGCGACCACGGCCTTGGGCTCAACCGCGGCGTGGGCCGTTCCCCCGAATACCGCGGCGGCCAGCACCGCACCCAAAAGCAACTTGCGCATCGACTTTCTCCCGTAACTCGAACGGTATCCGCCCCCGCGGCGGGCCGTTCCGACTTCAATTTTGTGGATGCGAGTGTAAACAATTTTCGTTTGATGTTCAGCGCAAAGTCAGATACCTGACGTTTTTTTGAACGCCGGATACGCGAAAATCCACGCTGATTCGGGCATTCGGCCGCTACTATCCGGCTTTCCCGCCCCTCATTTCGCCGCCATGGAACTCCGCCAACTCCGCTACTTCGTCCGCGTGGCCGAACTGGGCAGCATCGGCCGCGCCGCGCGCGACCTGGGCGTGGTCGCCTCGGCGCTCAGCCAGCAGATCAGCCGCCTGGAAAGCGAACTGGCGACGCGGCTGCTGCTGCGCACGCATACCGGCGTCGTTCCCACGGCCGCCGGCACGGCGTTCCTGCGCCAGGCCCGATTGACGCTGCGCCACGCGGAGAATGCCGTGGCCGCCGCCCGCGAGGCGCGGCTGTCGGGCATGGTCAGCGTGGGCTTCGCCCCCACCACCGCGTCCGTGCTGGCCAAGCCGTTCTACTCGGCGATGGCCGAACGCTATCCGAACGTGCGGCTGCACCTGGTCGAAGGCTTGTCGGGCAACCTGGGCGAACAGCTCAACAACCGGCGGCTGGACCTTGCGGTGCTGTTCCAGAACGACAGTGGCCAGGCCCGCAGCACGATCCCGGTCCTGGACGAACGGCTGTTTCTGCTTGCGCGGCGGGGCATGTTCGCGATGCCTGACGGCGAACCCGTCACCATCGCCCACCTGGCGGCCTTGCCGCTGGCGGTCACCAGCAAGGCGCATGGCCTGCGCGCCTGGGTCGAGGCCGCCTTCGAACGCGCCGGCATCGAGCCCTGGGTCGAAGTCGAAGTCGACGGGCTGACCACCTTGATGGACCTGGTGCAGGCCAACGCCATCGCCACCATCCAGCCCGGCGCCGCCGTGGCGCGGGCCGAGGCCGGGCTGCTGAACATGCATCCCATCGACGACCCGTTCCTGTTCCGCCGCAACGCGGTGCACTGCATCAATGAAGAAGAATTGTCGCCGGCCGCACTCGCCGCGCGCGTGGTGCTGGTGGACGTGATGCGCGCGCAGGTGCGCCACGGCGCCTGGCCGGGCGCCACCCTTCTCGATTCGTGATGCCCCCATGCCGGGCGCATGGCTAGGCCCGGGCGGGTCCCGCGGATAAATTGCATTCGTGAACGCCGCGGCATGGTGTTGCGGCAGCAGACCTTCTCGACTTCCGATGACGACCGACACCCGCCCCCCGGCCTTGCCTTCCCCGGGCTTGCTTTCCATTCCTTCCATGCGGCCGCACTGTTCCGAACAGGAATGGCAGGCCCGCGTCGACCTGGCCGCCTGTTATCGGCTGGTCGAACGCTACGGCATGGCCGACATGATGGCCAATCACATCTCGGCGCGCGTGCCGGGCGAAGACAACGCGTTCCTCATCAACCCCTACGGCATGATGTATGAGGAGATCACCGCGTCCAGCCTGATCAAGGTGGACCTGGACGGCACGATCCTGGCCAAGCCCGATTTCGGCGACATCGACTACGGCATCAACAAGGCGGGCTATGTGATCCACAGCGCCGTGCATGGCGCGCGCCATGAGGTGGACTGCGTGATCCATACGCACAGCTGGGCCTCCATGGCGGTCGCCTCCCTGGACTGCGGCCTGCTGCCGCTGACGCAGACGGCCATGCGCTTCCTGAAGATCGGCTATCACGACTACCAGGGCGTGGTGCTGGACTTGACAGAGCAGGCCTCCCTGCTGGAAGACCTGGGCCAGGGCGAAGCGCTGATCCTGCGCAACCACGGCGCGCTGACCGTCGGCAAGACGGTGGGCGAAGCGTTCAACTGGATGCATCGGCTGGAACTGGCCTGTCGCGCGCAATTGGCGGCGATGGCGACCGGCGCGCCCCTGCGGGCAGTCAGCCCGGCCGTGCTGGAAGAAACCTGGAACAACTACCAGCCCGGCACGCGGCGCCCTTATGGCGTCATGGAGTGGCCGGCCCTGTTGCGCAAGCTGGACCGCATCGACCCGGGCTTCCGCGACTGAATTCCGCTTTTCCAAGGCGCCGGCCGACGTGGCGGCACGGCGCCTCGCATGCCAAGACAACAACCACGAACGGAGACGATATGAACACTGCCCGAGCCCTGCTCGCCGCCGCAGCGGCGGCCTGCGCCTGTACGTCGCTACCCGCCGCCGCCGCGGACTACCCCGACAAGCCCGTCAAAGTCATCGTGGCGTTCACGGCCGGCGGCACGACCGACACGCTGACGCGCAGCATGTCCAACGCCTTGTCCAAGACCTTGGGGCAACCCTTCGTGGTCGAGAACAAACCCGGAGCCGGCGGCAACATCGGCACTGAATTCGTGGTGCGCGCCGCGCCGGACGGCCACACCCTGATCGTCAATTCCGTCGGCCCCATCGCGGTGAATGCCTCGCTGGCGAAGCTGACGTTCGATCCCCTGACGGACCTGGTTCCGATGGTGCAGATCGCGACCGTGCCGAACGTGCTGGTGGTGCCGCCGTCGTCCCCCGCCAAAGACTTCAAGGGGTTCCTCCAATACGTGAAGAAGGCGACCCACCTGAACTACAGCTCGACCGGCGTGGGCACGTCCTCGCACCTGTCCAGCTACATGCTGATGGACCAGTTGGGCGTGGAAGCCACGCACGTGCCCTACAAAGGCGCCGACGCCGTCAACGACCTGCTGGCGGGACGCATCGACTTCATGTTCGCCACCATCCCGTCGGTGATCGGGCAGATCCGCGCCGGCAAGCTGCGTCCGCTGGCGGTCAGCACCTTGCAGCGTTCGGCCACGCTGCCCGACCTGCCCACCGTCGCCGAATCCGGCTACCCCGGCTTTGACGCCGGCTCCTGGTTCGGTTTCTTCGCGCCCAAGGGCACGCCGCCGGAGGTGGTGGCGACGATCAACCGCGAAGTCAACGCCGCGCTGCCGTCGCTGCACGCGCAGATGCTCAATGAAGGGGCCGAACCCATCGGCGGCACACCGGCCCAGTTCACCGCGTTCATCCGCCAGGAACACGACAAGTGGGCAGCGCTGGTGCGCAAGTTCGGACCCAGCGCCAACTGACTCCCCCATGACGCCACGTCCCGACATCCGCATCCTGTGCTCGCCCGCTGAAGCACCCGCCCTCGTCAAAGCGCTGCCCAAGGATGGCCCGCGCTTCATCCTGCGCCACCCCGAAGACGGCCTGCCCAGCGATGCGCAAGTGGCCTTCGTGTCCCGCGACATCACGGGCGCGTCGACCAAGTTCCAGATCACGCCCGACACCGCCCGCTACTACGAGGCCATGCGCCATGCGCCCGCGCTGCGCTGGGTGCACGTCCATTCGGCTGGCGCCGACCGCGAGATCTACCAGAGCCTGCACGCGCGCGGCGTCGCCGTCACGACCTCGCAAGGCGCCAGCGACGCCGTGGTGGCACAGACGGCCATTGGCGGCGTGCTGGCCCTGGCGCGCCGCCTGTCCCTGCTGGCCGCGGACCAGCGCGACCGCGCCTGGCGCCCCTTGCTGGGCGATCGCACGCCGCGCGACCTGGCGGGCCAGCATGCGGTGGTGGTGGGATGGGGCGGCATCGGACAACGCATCGGCGAACTGCTGATGGCGCTGGGCCTGACGCTGTCCGTCGTGCGCCATTCCGGCGCGCCCGTGCCCCAGGCGCGGCAAACTGCGCCTTACACGGATCTGGCCAACCTCCTGCCCGGCGCCGACTGGCTGGTGCTGGCGTGCCCGCTGACGCCCGCCACGCGGGAACTGGTCAGCCGCCAGGCGCTGGCCGCCCTGCCCGCGCACGCGTCGATCGTGAACGTGGCGCGCGGCCATGTCATCGATGAAACCGCATTGATCGAGGCCTTGGCCGGCGGCCGGCTGGGCGGCGCCTTCCTGGACGTGTTCCAGCAGGAGCCGTTGCCGCCGTCATCCCCGCTGTGGGCGCAGGACAACGTCATCGTCACACCGCACAGCGCGGGCTTCTCGGACGGCAATCAAGCCCGCGTGCGGGGCTTGTTCGTGGATAACCTGCGCCGATGGGCCCGGGACGAACCCCTGGCCCACCGGCTGACCGGCTGACGCCAGCCTTAGCGCTGCAAGGGCGCCTTGGCCGTTTCCTTGGCCGCCAGCAGCGCGATCGCCGTCACGGCCAACGCAGCCGCCACGTACAGCGAAATCGCCACGGTCGAACTCCAGGACTTGTACAGGCTGGCGATGATCAGCGGCGCGAAGCCGCCGCCCACGATACCGGCCAGCGTGTACGCCAGGGACGACCCGGCATAGCGCACGCGCCCCGGGAACTGCTCGGTGATGAACGCCGCCTGCGGGCCGTACATCAGCGCATGGATCAAGAGGCCCACCACGACCGCCGCGCAGATGGCGACGGGATGCGCCGTATCCATCAGCACGAAGAACACGAACGCCCAGACCATGCCCAGCACCGCGCCCGCCAGATACACGGGACGGCGGCCGATCCGGTCGGACAAGGCCCCGCACAGCGGCACGGCGATCGCGTTCAGCGCCGCGCCCAGCATGGTGGCCGTCAGCGCCATCGGCCGCGACAGGTGCAGCACCGTCGTCACATAGGTCAGCGTGAAGACGACGACCAGCGCGTACAGCACGTCCGAGCCGATGCGCGACCCGCCCGCGATCAGCAGTTGGCGCCAATGCTGGCCCAGCACTTCCTTGATCGGCGTGCTGGCGGTCTCGCGCTTGGCTTCCATTTCGCGGAACACCGGCGTTTCCTCGACGCCGCGGCGCAGCCACAGGCCGAACATGACCAGCGCCACGCTGGACACGAACGGAATGCGCCAGCCCCAGGCCTGGAAGTCCTCGGCGCTGACAAAGGCCGTCACCAGGGCGATGAAGCCGGTGCCGATCAGCGTGCCGCACGACGGGCCGACCTGTGTGAACGACGCATTGCGGCCGCGCTGGTCCGGCTTGCCGTGTTCCATCGACAGCAGCACCGCGCCCGCCCATTCCCCGCCCAGGGCCACGCCCTGCACGAAGCGCAACGCCACCAGCGCCACGGGCGCCCAGACGCCCCACGACGCATAGGTGGGCAGCAGGCCCATCAAGCCGGTCGAAATGCCCATGATGACCAACGTCGCGACCAGCACGAACTTGCGTCCCAGCCGGTCGCCCAGGTGGCCGAAGACAATGCCGCCCAAGGGCCGCGACACATAGCCCACCGCATAGGTGGAGAACGCCAGGATGGTGCCCGTCAACGGATCGAAGGACGGGAAGAAGATCGAATTGAAGACCAGCGCCGCCATCAGGTTGTAGATGGTGAAGTCGTACCACTCCAGCGTGGTGCCGACCGAACTGGCCATGGCCAGCCGGCGCATCTTGTTCGGCGCGGCTGCGCTATCGGCCGCGCGGGCCGCGTGCAAGGCATGTTCTGCCATGGATTTCCCCTTGTAGTCTGTGGGTAGAGAGTCAGGCTCGGCGCCGCTCAACGCAGGTCGGACGCCGCCAGCTTCCAGCCCAGTTCAAGCAGCCAGCCGCCGGCCGGATCCGCATCGAACGCGCTTGCCGCCTGTTGCCGCAGGGCAAGCGCCGCGGGTGCGCTGCCGGCCTCGATGACGAACAGAGGCGCCAGCGTGCGGTTGTCCTTGGATTCGCGCGGCAACGGCGTGCTGAGCGTGGCGTCCGGGACCAGCAGGTAGGACTGCACGAAGCCGTCCGCCTGGGACAGTTCCAGGCCCGCGGCCCGGGCCTGGGCGATCAGCGCCTGGGCGTCGCCTGCCACCGGCAACGGCAGCACGACCAATTCGCTGCCGCTGCCGAACCCGGTCACGGCCTCGACGGCGCAGACGCGGCGCATCGGGTCGCGCATGCGGTCCAGGTTCGCGACCGACCACGGCGTCTGGCGCTCGAACGCGGCGCGGTAGTCGGCGGTGGTGAAGGCGGCCAGCGATTCCGTGCGATACAGGCCCAGATACTTGCGCCCGCCGCCGCGCGACACATAGCGCGCGCCCGACAGGAAACCGGGAATGCGCACGCGCTCTTCCACATGCTCGCGGTCGTACCAGCGGTTGAAATCAGGCTCGTCGGCGGCCTCGACGTCGGTGGCGACGAACAGCAGGCCATGGGGAGTCGAGGCGGAGGGGGCAGAATGGCTCATAGGCGGAAGACCAGCGTTCCTTCATTTTCAGAAGGCCACATCTTCATCCGCCAGGCGGCGCGGGGACAAACGAGTAATTCTTCCTTCCAGCAACAGAATTACTGAGCGCCACCCTAGGGATAACACTATTGCGCAGATCCGAAACGCGGTTCCGCCACCGACATCGTGAACTGGTCCGAGGCCCGGCTGGCCAGTTCCGCCACGAGCCGGATCGCGTCCGACCCGGCGCTTTCCACGTAACTCACCACCAGCAGTTGCGGCGGCACCGGCATGTCGCTGCGGATCACCTGCACTTCGCCGCGCGCCACGTATTCGTAGATGGGCGGCAGCGGCACCAGCGCGCGGCCGAAGCCGCTTTTCACCAGCCGCGCCAGCGCCGAAATGGAACTGACGCAATGCACCTTGCCTTGCGGCATGCCCACCTCCCGGTACAGCGCCTTCAACGCTTCATGCGGCTGCGAGCCGGGGCTCATGGTCAGCACGGGTTCGCCCAGCAGTTGCTGCACGGTCAGCGATTCCTCGTCTCCCGCGCGGCCCACCCACCCCATTTCCATGGGCAGGCAAGCGTTGCTGATGATGCCGGTGTCGTTCAGCAGGTCCGTTTGCAGCGCGATGTCCAGCGCCCCTTCCCGCAGTCCCCGGTGCAGCGCCCGCGTCGTCTCGGACGTCAATTGCACTTCGATGCCCGGGTAGGTGGACTTCAGGTTCGTCAGGAAGCCGATCAGCCAGGTATGCACCACCGTTTCGATCGCGCCGATGCGGACCAGGCCGAAAACCTCGTCGCCGCGCTTGCCGAGCGACAGGATCTGCTGGCGGATCTCCAGCAAGCGTTCACCGTAATCCAGCAGGCGGGTGCCGACCGCGGTCAGGCGCAGTTCCTTGGCGTCGCGCTCGAACAGGCGCGCCCCGATGTCTTCTTCCAGCGAGGCGATGCGGTTGGCCACGGCCGCCTGGGTGATGTGGAGGCGGTCGCTGGCGGCCCGGAAACTGCCCAGCCGCGCCGACCATAGAAATGCTTCGACAAAACGCGTATTCATCTTGAACGGGCGCCGACCGGCGGCGCCCTGTTTCCCGTCTGCTTCGATTGCCCGGGGCGACACGCCGCGGGTCCGCGACCATGCTACCCCTTTACCGCCGCCCGCTGCCGCCGGGCCGGGCACGCGCCGTTGCGTCCCCTTCAATGGTGCGCCATGCACCAACATGGTTCATGGAAAGCACCGGGCCGGCGCCCGGCCCAGCGTCCGCCATAGGGCGGGGGCCAGCCGGGCCAGGTTGGCACGGGTCTTGCTTGATGACTGGTATGCAAGCTTGTCTACAAGGCAAGCGCCGTCACCGGACACTTCCGCGAGCACACCAGGAGCCCCCATGATCAACCGCAATGCGCCCTATGCCTTCAACGCCACCCGCCGCCGCCTGATCCAGGGGGCCGCCCTGGGCGCCGCGACGCTGGCCGCGCCCTCGCTGGTACGCGCGCAATCGGGTCCGGTGATCCGCATCGGCTTCTGGCCCGTGGCCGCCGGCCTGCCCTTTTATGCCGCCGTCGAAAAAGGCTATTTCAAGGAAGCGGGCCTGAACGTCGAACCGCTGAAGTTCGCCGGCGCGCAGCAGGTCATGGAAGCCATGCTGGCCGGGCGCGCGGACGGCAGCGCCAACGGCACCGGTTCGGCCAACCTGGCCATCGGGGAAATCGCCTCGCCCGGCTTGTTCAAGATTTTCGCGTCCAACCCCAGCAACGCCAAGAACGTGCTGGACGAGTTCATCGTCGCGAAAGACAGTCCCATCAAGAGCATTGCAGACCTCAAGGGGAAAAAGGTCGGATCTGGACCCGGCATCCAGAACGCCACGCTGGCCAAAGCAGTCCTGGAGCGCGCCGGCGCAACCGGGGCAACCGTGGTCGAGTTGGCGATCAGCCAGCACGTCGCCGCGGTTGCCGCCGGCCAGTTGGATGCGTGCTACACGCTGGAGCCCACCGGCACCGTGGGCCGCCTGAACGGTACCACCCGTGTGCTGGAGACCGGCGTCATCGCCAAGTACGTGCTGGGCGATCCGATGGCACCGTGGTTCGGCGGGTCGGCCTCGCTGACCACCGCCTTCCTGAAAAAGCATCCCGAGGAAAGCAAGAAATTCATCGCCGCCTATGCGCGCGGCATCGAACTGATCCGCACCAAACCCGAAGAGGCGCGCCCCTTCATGAAGGGCTACACCGCCATCGAAGGCCCGATGACCAACGAGGTGCCGCTGGCCGCCTACACGCTCTACAACGAGTTCACGCCCAGCGACATCCAGTACTTCCAGAAATTCTTCGACCTGTTCACCGACAAGGGCATCTTCGCGCAGAAGGTCGACGTGTCGGCCATGCTTTACAAGGGCTGACCCATGACCGCCACAACCGCAAGCAGCGCCCCGGCGGCGGCGAAGCAGCCGCCCGCCAGGTTCAACGCGTCGCGCCTGCTGCCGCTGATCGGCCCCCTGGCGCTGTTCGTCGTGTGGGACCTCGTGGTGCGACTGCAACTGGTCAGCCCCGTGCTGCTACCCACGCCCGGCGCCACCATCGTGGCGCTGATCAAGGGCCTGGCAGGCGGCCCGCTGCTGTGGGACTTCCTGTCGTCCTTGAACCGCACTCTGCAGGCCTTCGTCATCGCCGGCGTGATCGGCGTGCCGCTGGGCGTGCTGTTGGGCAGCAATGAAAAGGCGTATCGCAGCGTCGAATTCCTGGTGGACTTCTTCCGGTCCACGCCGTCGTCCGCGCTGATCCCGTTGTTCCTGATGATCTTCGGCGTGACCGACATGAACAAGATCGCCATCGCCGCCTTCGCGGCCGTGCTGGTCATCCTGTTCAACAGCGCCTACGGCGTCATCAATGCGCGCAAGCAGCGCGTGATGGCGGCCCGCGTGATGGGCGCGTCGCGGTGGCAGATCTTCAAGGACGTGCTGATCTGGGAAAGCCTGCAGCCGACCTTCGTGGGCCTGCGCAGCGGCGTGTCGATGGCGCTGGTGATCGTGATCGTGGCGGAAATGTTCATCGGTTCCGACAGCGGGCTGGGCAACCGCATCATCAATGCGCAGCAGGTGCTGAACGTGCGCGAGATGTACGCGTCGATCCTGGCGGCCGGCGCCCTGGGCTATGTTCTGAACATTCTCTTTCTCATGCTGGAAAAGCGCGTGGTCCACTGGAGCGGCCGATAAATGTCCACCGTCATCAACCCCATCATCGTCCCCGCGCCCGCTGCCGCGCCGTTCGCGCCCGGCCCGCTGGGCACCCACATCACCATCCGCGGCCTGACCAAGTACTTCGCGGGATGGCCCCTGTACGAAGACTTCAACCTGGACATCCCCAAGGGCAAGATCGTCTCGGTGTTCGGCCCCAACGGCTGCGGCAAGTCCACGCTGATCAACATGATCGCGGGCCTGATCCCCATCGACGCCGGTGAAATCCTGTTCGACGGCAAGTCGCTGGCGCAGACCAAGATCGGCTACGTGTTCCAGAACTACCGCGAGGCCATGTTCCCGTGGTTGCGCACCATCGACAACATCGCCTATCCGCTGCGCCTGGAAGGCCGCAGCAAGGCCGAGGTGGATGCGCGCGTGCAAGAGCTGGTCGCGTCGTTCGACGTCAAGTTCGACCTGAAGCGCTATCCGTACGAATTGTCGGGCGGCCAGCAGCAGACGGCGTCCATCATGCGCGCGCTGGCGCCCGGCCCCGAAGTGCTGTTCCTGGACGAGCCGTTTTCGGCGCTGGATTTCGAGATGACGCTGTTCATCCGCGAAAAACTGCAGGAAGTCTTCATGCAGACCGGCACCACCATGCTGCTGGTCTCGCACGACCTGGAAGAAGCCGTGTACCTGGCCGACCAGATCCTGCTGTTGACCAAGCGGCCCACGCGCGTCGCCGAAATCCTGCACTACGGCGACACCCGCCCCCGCACCGTGGAAACGCTGTCCGAACCCAGCTTCATCCAGATGAAGAAACTGAGCCTGGAGATCTTCCAGCGCGAAGTGCGCAAGTGAACGTGCGCGAATAAACGTACCCAAGTCAGCAAGCCCGTCACCATCCAGTCCATCGGGAGAATCCGCCATGACCCAGGAAACCATCGATCAATACGTACGCAGCGCCTTGGCGCTGTCGGGGTACGCCTTGCGCGAAGCCACCACGCAAGAGGTCGTGCAGCAGTTCTCGCGCATCCACGACATCGCGGCCAGCTTCGTGGACGAGGCCCTGCCCGTCGAGCTGGAATCGGCTTCGGTGTTCCGCCCGTGACCGGCCCCGCCGCAGACATCGCCCGCCAGGTCGCCAGTGGCGAACGCAGCGCCCAGGCGGTGCTGGACGCCACGCTCGCGCGCATCCGCGAGCACGATTCCCGCTACAACTGCTTCACCGCGGTCACTGAGGCCCGCGCCCGCCAGGAGGCGGCGGCCATCGATGCGCGCCGCGCCCGCGGCGAACCGCTGCCGCCGCTGGCCGGTGTGCCTTACGCGGTCAAGAACCTGTTCGACATCGCCGACGAAGTGACGCTGGCGGGTGGTCGGGTCAACGCGTCCAACGGGCCGGCGCGCCATGACGCCCGGCTGGTCACGCGCATGCGCGAGGCGGGCGCGGTGCTGGTCGGCGCGCTGAATATGGACGAGCACGCGTACGGCTTCACCACTGAAAACACCCATTACGGCGCATGCCGCAACCCGCACGACACCACCCGCATCGCGGGTGGCTCGTCCGGCGGCAGCGCCGCCGCCGTGGCGGGCGGACTGGTGCCGCTGACCTTGGGATCTGACACCAACGGGTCCATCCGCGTGCCGGCCTCGCTATGCGGCATATTCGGACTGAAACCCACCTTGGGCCGCCTGCCGCGCACCGGCTCTTTCCCCTTTGTGGGCAGCCTTGACCATCTGGGGCCATTCGCCGCCAGCGCCAGCGACCTGGCCGCCGCCTACGATGCGCTGCAAGGCCCGGACGCCGACGACGCCGCCTGCGCGCAGCACGCCGCCGACCCCGTGCTGCCGTCGCTGCACGCCGGCGCGCGCCCCCTGCGCGTGGCGGTGCTGGGCGGTTATTTCGCGCAATGGGCCGGCCCGCAGGCACGCCGCGCCGTTGACATTGCAGCACACGCGCTGGGCGCCACCGCCGTCGTCGAATTGCCCGGCGCCGCGCAGGCCCGCGCGGCCGCGTTCGTCATCACCGCGGCCGAAGGCGGCGCGCTGCATCGCCGCAAGCTCGTCACGCACTACGACTACTACGAACCGCATTCCCGCGACCGCCTTGTCGCGGGCAGCCTGGTGCCCGCCGCCTGGGTGCAGCAGGCGCAGCGCGTCCGCCACCGCGTCTACCGCGAAGCGCTGGCCCTGTTCAGCCAGTATGACGTGCTGATCGCGCCCGCCACGCCCGTATCCGCCACGAAGGTGGGGACCGACTGGCTGACGCTGGCGGGCAAATCCTTGCCGGCACGCGCCAGCATGGGCCTGCTGACGCAGCCGATCTCGTGCATCGGCCTGCCCGTCTGCACCGCGCCGACGTGGCCGGAAACGGAGCAGGACGGCCACCTGCCGCTGGGCGTGCAATTGATCGGCGCCCCCTGGCGCGAAGCCGACTGCCTTGGCGCCGCCTACGCGCTGGAGCAGGCCGGCGTGTCGCGCATCCGCACGCCCTGAACCGCCCCCTTTCCGATCCCATTCAAGGCCACGCTATGGAAACCGCTTTCGCTGCCATCGACATGCCGCGCACCCTGGCCGATACGGCCTATGGGTCGCTGAAACGGGACATCCTGGATTTCCGGCTGGCGCCGGGCGACCGTTTCACGGAAACCGAAATCGCGGAGCGCCTGCAAGTCAGCCGCACGCCCGTGCGCGAAGCGCTGTTCCGGCTGGAACGCGAGGGCTATCTAGAAGTGCGGCAGCGCAACGGCTGGCTGGTCAAGCCGCTGGACTTCAACACGCTGGACCATTTCTACGAGCTGCGCAGCGTGCTGGAGACCGCGGCCGTGCATGCGCTGTGCGCGCCGGGCCTGTCGCCGCCCCCCGTACGCGCGCTGCATGCGCTGGCGGATATCTGGCTCGTGGACGAAAGCGCGCGCTCCAGCGACGGCGAATGGCTGGCCGATCTGGACGAACGCTTTCACATCGACCTCGTAGCCGCAGCCGGCAACCCCGAGATAGCGCGCGTGCACCGCGCCGCCACCGAGCGCATCCGCATCGTGCGGCGGCTGGACTTCACCTTGCCCGACCGTGTCGGCAAGACCTACGAAGAGCATGGCGCGATCTTGCGCGCCTTGCTGGCAGGCGACGCCGCCGATGCCGCCCGCTTGCTGCAGGCCCATATCCAGGAAAGCCAGACGGCGGTGCGCAAGATCACGCTGCACCGGCTGTATTCCACGCGCCGCGCCAAGGCGGCCTGAGGCCGCCCCGGGGATGCCGAGGGAACGTCTTCAGCCGGCCCGCAGCCAGCGCTGCAGCACGCGCGTGATGACGGGAATGCAGACAAACACCATGATGGGCGTCAGGATCACGCTGGTGATCAACACGCGCCAGAATATCGGCAGGATGCTCAAGTGTTCGCTGACCAGAATCGAAAACACCAGCAGCACCGGAAAATAGGCCAGCCAGATGCTGACCGCCTGCTTCCAGCGCGGCGGCGCGCTGGCGGCCTTGGGCGCAAACCAGCCGTCGGTGCCGCTGACGCGATGCTCGTGGCTGGCCCGCACCAGCGTCGCCCCGCGTTCCAGCCACATCCTGCGCGGCAAGGATTTTTCCCAGCGGGCAAGGCTGGCCGCATCGGTGAAGCGCAGCACGATCTGGTATTGGTCGCCGCCTTCCGGCGGCTGCAGCACGCCAGACCCGAGGAACCCCGGGAAACCCGCCGCCAGGATTTCGCCCTGACGCATCCAGGACAGGAAATCGCTGTAGCGCTCGGGCGCGATGTGCCGGGTGACCAGCATGGTGACCGGGGCGGAAATGGCGGAACGGGACATGGCGGAACTCCTGGGCAGCGGTGCAGCTTGTTATGTCTTGCTGATGCATTGCGAGTGCAGTGTTAACCCTAGCAAGCGGCGTGCCAGCCTTGCGGCGCGGCATTCCCCAGGGCCAATGCCCCGGCGGGTGCTCTCCCCGCGGATCGGCGCACCGCGGCAGACACCATATTGGTGATTACCCTGAAACCCGCACCAGAACGGTGCATGCGGAGAAGACTCATGGATATCAATCTGCCCGACGTCGTGGCGGAAGTGGCGGCGGCGCTGGAGCGCTATGAAACGGCGTTGGTGAACAACCAGGTGGACGTGCTGGACACCCTCTTCTGGAACAGTCCCCACACCTTGCGTTACGGCGCCGGCGAAAACCTGTACGGCTACGACGCCATCCGCGCCTTCCGCGCCGCGCGCTCACCCCAGGGCCTGGCTCGCCGCGTGCTGCGCACCGCCATCACCACTTACGGACGCGACTTCGCCACGGCCAACCTGGAGTTCCAGCGCGACGGCAGCGACCGCACCGGCCGCCAAAGCCAGACCTGGATGCGCACGCCCGAGGGTTGGCGCGTGGTGTCCGCGCACGTCAGCCTGATGACATAGGGCTGTCACTGCGCACCGCCACACTCGGTGGACCTGCGCACGATATCGTTATGCGGAATCGGCATTGAGCGGGTTGCGGTCCAGGTCTACACTGGACCTTCCCTTACCCGTTGGAGCACACGCCCCATGAGCACCTACAAGATTGCGGTTTTCGTCGGAAGCCTGCGCGCCGCCTCGATCAATTTGCGACTGGCCCGTGCCCTGGAAAAGCTGGTTCCCGCCGATTTCAAGTTCGAGTACGTGAGCCTGGGCGACATCCCGCTGTACAACCAGGACAACGAGAACAACCTGCCGCCGCCGGCCGCCAAGCTCAAACAGCAGATCGCCGACGCGCAAGGCATCCTGTTCGTCTCGCCGGAACACAACCGTTCGCTGCCCGCCGCCATCAAGAACGCCATTGACTGGGGTTCGCGCCCGTGGGGCCAGAACTCGTGGCCGGGCAAGGCCGTCGGCATCGTCGGCGCATCGCCCAGCGCCGCCGGCACCGCGCTGATGCAACAGCACCTGCGCAACATCCTGGCCGCCGAGGGCGCCATTGCGCTGACCACGCCGGAAGTCTTCCTGCAATACACGGAAGGCCTCGTCGACGACCAGTTCAACATCACCAACGAAGGCACGCGCAAGTTCCTGCAAGGCTGGATCGACCGCTATGTGGATTGGGTCAAGAAAGTAAACAGCTGATTGCCGCCGCTGCCGGCCAGGGCCCTGTCCCAGCCGGCGCCGATCGCCCGATCTACCTCCGGGCGATCAAGCCCCCCGATGCGTCGGGGGGCTTTTTTTTAAAGTCGTGCAGAAGAACCGCCGGGCCGCCCCAAGGCGGCGCAGCCCCCTCGGGGGGCAGCAAGCGCGCAACGCGCGCGAGGAGTGGGGGCCAACTTATCCCCGCCAACTGTGGAGAACGTTGAGGACAGCTTTGGGGTAGACCCGAAATACCCTGTCCTGCCAAGCACTTGCGCGGGGTGATCAAATAATGCCCATTCATCCTTTTGGATGAGTTTTTCCGCATTTATCCACGAGAAGACTGGATGCGCATCCAGGCCTTTTCCGAGCCCGGCACGACATGTGGATTTGTCCCAGCATTCTGTGGAAAAGCATGAGGACAGCTTGAGGGCAGGTCCGAAATTCCTTGCGATATCAATGCCCTGCAAGGGGTGGTCAAGAAAGGCCCAAGCGCCTGATTTCGGGCCCAGGTTGTCCCCGCCAAATGTGGATAAGCCTGAGGACAGTATGCGGGTAGTCGCTATAAACCCTTATGCGGCAAGGACTTGCAAGCAGCGGGCAAAGAACGAGCAGGCACGCGCATCAACCCCCTCGACATTTTGCGATGCAAAGCGATGGGGATAAGTGGACAGGCTTGTCCCCATCGAATGTGGACAAGCCTATGAACAGTCGGATAACAAGCCCGAAAAGTCCTTATCCGCCAAGCACTTGGAAGGGCTGATCAAAAAAGGCGCAGCGCAGGGAAATTACTTGTCGCCTTCCAGCCGCATGCCGATCTTCAAACCGACCTGCCAATGCGCCACTTTGCCGTCCTTGATATGGCCGCGCACTTCGGTGACCTCGAACCAATCCAGGTTGCGCAGGGTTTCCGAGGCGCGCTCGATGGCTTTGGCGATCGCATCATCGGTGGACTTGGTGGAAGATCCCACCAGTTCGATTTGCTTGTAGACATGATTCGACATAGCTCGTCTCCGCTAAGGGTGTGAGTCGTGAATCGTCGGCGCGCGGGCCTTTCCGGCGCTTACGACCGGCAATCCATTCGAACACACAGGATACCCCCGCGGCGCTAGAGTGGTGTTACGAGTTTCGTCGCCCGATCTCGACAGGCGACGGCTCTGCTCCCGCAACCTCGCAAGGAGATCACCATGCCTGAACGAAAAACCCTGGAACGAGCCCGGCACGACAAGCGCCAAGGCAAGTCGGCGTCCACGCAGGCCGGAGAATTCGTACGCGAAGAAATCGAGCATGTCCGCGAAGGCAAGCACGGCGTGCGGTCCACGAAACAGGCCATCGCGATCGGGCTGTCCCAGGCGCGGCGCGCAGGGGTCAAGCTGCCGGCCTCCAAGTCCGCCAGCCCGGCCACCAAGCGCAAGGCAGAACAAGACAGCCATGCCGCCAAGGACGGGCACGCCAAGTCCGCCACGCGCGCCCGCGCCACCACCACCGCGTTGAAGAAGGAAGGCGCCAAGCCCGTCTCGCGCGCCGCGCTGTCGCGTCAGGCCACGAAGACAGCGAGCCGGCGCACCGCTGCGGACCGCTCGGCCGCCGCCAGGAAAGCGGCCGCCACCAAGGGCGCGGCCGGCCGTTCGGCGGCGGCGAAGAAGGCGGCCCGCACCCGTGCAGCGAACAAGCAGGCAGGCAGCGCGCACCATCGGACGCCGCATTGACGCGGCTGCGCCGCTAGCCCGCGTCGAAACGCCTGAACCGTTCCTGCAGGAATTCGCGCATGCGTTTGACGGCCGGCGACAAGAGCATGCGGTGCACGCACAGCAGGTATAGGGGCGAAGCTTCGGTGCCGTAGTCCGGCAACAGTTCAACCAGCCGGCCAGCGCGCAGGTCGGACAGCACGTCGTAGCGCGATTTATAGGCCACGCCGTGTCCAGCCAGCGCCCAACGCCGCACCAGGTCGCCATCATCGCCCACCCGGTCGCCCTTGACGGGCACCGTCGTGCGGGTGCCGTCGCGCTCGAAGGTCCAACGGTCATGCAAGGTTTCGCCCAGCACGAACGACAGGCAATTGTGGCGGCGCAGATCAGGCGGCGCCTGCGGCACCCCGTGGCGCGCCAGATACGCGGGCGATGCGCACACGACACGGCGGTTGTGCTCGGCCAGCGGCAGCGCCACCAGCGCCGAATCATTCGGCGTACCGTAGCGGATGGCGATATCGACGGGCTGCCGGTACAGATCGGCCAGCCGGTCGCTGATGCGCACTTGGAAGCTGACCCGCGGATGCTGGTGCTGGAAATCGTCCAGCCAGGGCAGCAGCACGTGGCGCCCCAGGTCCGACGGGATGGAGACCGACAAGGTGCCCGAAATGGCCGTCTTGTCGCGGGCCATCGCATTCTTGCCGGCCTCAAGCGTCGAGATCGCGGCGCGGGCATATTCCAGATAGCGTTCGCCATCGCCCGTCAGCCGCAGGCTGCGCGTGGAGCGCACGAACAGGCGCGTCTCAAGCGTCAGTTCCAGCCGTTTGAGCGCGGCGCTGGCGACTGCCGGCGTCAGGTCCAGCTCTCGTGCGGCAGCGGAAAAGCTGCCTTGGTCGGCCGCCGACACAAAGATCCTCAAGTCCTCGAACCGGACCATGATCGCCTCATTTTCAAAAAATTATTGAAACTGAGTCGGATGCTAGCCGGTTTTTCATCGTCCCGGACTCGGTAATGATGACCTCGTTCCCAGACCTCTTTGGAGTCACCTCATGAAAATCGAACTGAACGGCAAGAAAGCCCTGGTCACCGGGTCCTCGGGCGGCATCGGGCTGGCTATCGCCCTCGGGCTGGCCGAAGCCGGCGCCGACGTCGTACTGCATGGCCGCAACGCCGACAAGCTGGCTCGCGCGGCCCAGGACATCACCCTGAAATTCCCGGCCGCAAGCGTCAGCACCGTGCAGGCCGACCTGGCCACCGCCGACGGCGCGGCCTCAGTCTGCGCCGCCCACCCCGACGTGGACATCCTGGTCAACAACGCCGGCTTCTTCGCGCCCAAGTCCTTCACCGAGATCACGGACGACGACTGGCAGCAGATGCTGGACACCAACGTCATGAGCGGCATCCGCCTGTCGCGCTACTACCTGCCCCGCATGATGGCCGCCGACTGGGGCCGGATCATCTTCATCTCCAGCGAGTCCGGCGTGCAGATTCCCGCTGAAATGATCCACTATGGCGTCAGCAAGACCGCGCTGCTGGGCGTGTCGCGCGGGCTGGCCGAACTGACCGCCGGCACCGGCGTCACCGTCAACGCCGTGCTGCCCGGCCCGACGCGCTCGGAGGGCGTGGCCGACTTCTTCGCCGAAATGGCCAAGGAGCAAGGCGTGTCCCAGGACGACATGGAACGCGACTTCATCGCCCAGCACCGCCCGACTTCCCTGCTGCGCCGCCTGGCCACGGTGGAAGAAGTCGCCAACATGGTCGTCTACACCTGCTCCACGCAGGCCGCCGCCACGAATGGCGCCGCGCTGCGCGTCGACGGCGGCGTGGTCCGCTCCATCCTCTGATCCCCGCCTATCCCGAACCGAGCCTTCCCATGAAAGCCATTGCCTATTTCAAGAACCTGCCCGCCGATCATCCCGAAGCCCTGCAAGACATCACGGTCGACGACCCCGTGCCGGGCGGCCACGATCTGCTGGTCGACGTGCACGCCATTTCGGTCAACCCCGTGGACGTGAAGATCCGCGCCAACCGCGCGGCCAAGGACGGCCAGCCCGAAATCCTGGGCTGGGACGCCGCCGGCATCGTGCGCGCCGTGGGCGCCAAGACCAGCCTGTTCAAACCGGGCGACCGCGTCTGGTATGCCGGCGCGCTGACCCGCCCGGGCGCCAACAGCGAACGCCACGTGGTGGACGAGCGCATCGTCGGCCGCATGCCCGACAGCCTGGACTTCGCGCAGGCCGCCGCGCTGCCGCTGACCACCATCACCGCCTGGGAACTGCTGTTCGACCGCCTGCGCGTGCTGGACAACGCCGCGCCCAGCCAGCGCAGCCTGCTTGTCATCGGCGCAGCGGGCGGCGTGGGGTCGATCCTGGTGCAGCTGGCGCGCCAATTGACGGGGTTGACCGTGATCGGCACCGCCTCGCGACCCGAGACGCAAGCCTGGGTGCGCGAACTGGGCGCCCACCATGTCATCGACCACAGCAAGCCGCTGACCGAGGAACTTGCGCGCATCGGTTTCGACCAGGTCAGCTACATCGCCGGCCTGAACCAGACCGACAAGCACTTTCCGCAGATGGCGGCGGCGATCGCCCCGCAAGGCAAGATCGCGCTGATCGATGACCCGGCCGCCATCGACGTCCGTCTGCTGAAGGGCAAATCCGCGTCGCTGCACTGGGAATTCATGTTCGCGCGCCCCCTGCACAACACGCCCGACATGATCGCCCAGCACGAATTGCTGAACGAGGCCGCCCGCCTGATCGACAACGGCACGCTGCGCACGACGCTGGGCGAACATTACGGCACGATCAACGCCGCCAACCTGCGCCGCGCCCACGCTTTCATCGAAAGCGGCAAGGCCCAGGGCAAAGTGGTGCTGGAAGGGTTCTGAGCCCGGCGCGTCCCAGGGCATTCGCGGGAGGTCTCGCCATTCGGGCCAGAAAGCGGTAAAAACGCGGGCGGACTGTTCCGCTCGAATTTACCGGGAGTCTCCCCTGCTTGCCCATTTGATCGAACAAACGCTGGAGCCGCTCCTGTGGGGGATGGTCGCGTTTACCCTGTTGATGCTTCGGCTGGCGCCGCTGCAAGGCTGGAAGGCGGCCATCGTGGCCGGCATCGCGGCCGGCATGGTGTTCGACACCATCCAGTTCCGCGTCGGCCCGCCCCGCCTGTGGGACTCGCTGGTCCTGAGCTCGGTGCTGGCCGCCTTGCTGGCGGCAGCCGTCCTGGAAACGGCTGTTCACGTGTTCGCCCGGGTGCGTGCCCGGCGCGCTTGACCCAGGCTGCTATCCGCGCCCTTCCCGCTTGGCGCGGGCATGCGGATCATTGATCTCGCTATCCAGTTCCGCGATCAACCAGTCGAACCAGCCCGTTTCCGTCCGCGCGTACACCACGGCGGCGGGCGTCTTGCCGTCGCGCCACCCGGCCTGATGCGTGTCCATCCATGACGCCAGGCTCTTGTGCGGCGCCAGCAGGTCCGACAACCAGGTCCAGACGTACGCGGGCACATTGCGCCGAAAGCCTTTCGCGCTGGCGTAGACGGTGGGCTCAAGCGGCAGGCTGCCCGAGCGGGCCAGCTTCGCCTGCACCCGGCGCAGCGTCTCGGCCGCGGCCTGCAATTGTTCGGTGCTGAGCTTTTTCACGTAGGAACTCCTGGGTTGGATTTGTCCCGATTATCGCCGGAGGTGCCAGCGCTTTCCAAGCGCGCCGTTGCGGCCCGGTTCAGCGCTGGGCACGGGGCTGGCTCAGCCCCAGCAGGCAGGTCGCACTGAACCGCGCGCCCGCATCCAACGTTCGCATGCCGGTGCGCGTGTCGCCGTCGGCTGCCCGGTTGAACGCATCGGCCACATTCGTGACCGGCTCCACGCATAGGAAATCTGCACCCGGCGCCGTATAGACCACAAGGTGCGCAAACGCCGGATCGGCGTGCAGCGCCAGCTCGTGCCCGTCCGGCCAATGCAGCGTGGCGCGCCCTTCCCACTGCGACAGGTAGATGTCGCACCCTTCGGCGGACAGCCGCAGTTCGCGCACATGCTTGACCCGGCTGCCCGTCGGCAGGCCATCCGAATCCGTCGTCCACACCCGCCGCGCATTCAACGCGACCCGCTCGGCGGTGAAATACGGATGAAGGCCCAAGCCGAAGGGCATGGGCGTATCGCCATGGTTGATGAGGCTCATGGAAAGGCTCAGCCCGCGCGCGTCCAGCCGGTAGCGCTGCACGCATTCGAACGGCCAGGGCCATCCCAGCACGCCGGCGGGCTGGTTCAGGACCAGATCGATGCTGTCCGCCGCGTGGTCGCGCACCTGCCAGGCCTGGAACAGGCCCGCGCCATGGATCGCGTGTGGCCGCCCAGGCACGGACTGCAGCGCATGCCGTGCGCCATTGAAAGTGAACACGCCGTCGCGGATGCGGTTGGAATACGGCGCCAACGGGTAAGACCCTGCCCGAGGCCATTTGCCCGCCGGCCATTGCGTCTGCGTCAACGGTACGATCCAGTCATGACCGCCGGTAGACAACCGGGTCAGCCGTCCGCCGCCGCCTGGCGCAAATTCGGCTTGGTGGGCACCGCCGGCGATGGCAACACGCTCGGCCGCATCCAACGGGTCGGCGAAAGGGTAATCCTGCATCTGCTGCTCCCGCGGCCATCACAGGGCCGCGTCGCAGGATTGTGACGCCGCCGCACCTAAGCGGCAAGTTCGCCCACCGCGCTAGTGGAACGAGTGTCAGGCGTCCGGCGCCAGCCCCAACGCCCGGGCGACGCCCGCCCCATACGCCGGATCCGCCTTGCCGCAATTGGCCACGTGCCGCCGCTTGATGAATTCCGGGGCTTTGCCCATCGCCCGCGCGGTATTCTCGAACAACACCTGCTGCTGCCCCTTCGACATCAGCCGGAACAGGTCGCCGGGCTGCTTGAAGTAATCGTCATCGTCTTCCCGGAAGTCCCAGAAATCCCCATTCCCATTGATCTTCAGGGGCGGTTCGCGGTAAGCAGGCTGGTCTTCCCAAGCGCCGAAACTGTTGGGCGTGTAATGCAGCGCGCCTCCATAGTTGCCGTCCACGCGCATCGCACCATCGCGCTGGTTGCTGTGGACGGGGCAACGGGCGGCATTCACGGGAATCTGGTGATGGTTGACGCCCAACCGGTACCGCTGGGCATCCGAATAGGCGAACATGCGCGCCTGCAGCATCTTGTCCGGCGAAATCCCGATCCCGGGCACAAGATTGTTCGGCGCCATCGCGGCCTGCTCGACGTCGGCGAAGTAGTTCTCGGGATTGAGGTTCAGCTCCAGCACGCCGACTTCGATCAGCGGATAGTCCTTGTGCGGCCAGACCTTGGTGAGATCGAACGGGTGATACGGGACCTTTTCCGCATCGGTCTCGGGCATGATCTGCACGCACAGCGTCCAGCGGGGAAAGTCGCCGCGCTCGATGGCCTCAAAGAGATCGCGCTGGAAGCTCTCGCGGTCATGGCGGATGATCTCGCCCGCGTCGGCATCGCTCAAGGTCTGGATGCCCTGCTGGGTGCGCCAGTGGAACTTGACCCAGTAGCGCTGATTATCCTGACTGATGAAACTGTACGTATGCGAGCCGAAGCCGTGCATGTGCCGGTAACCGGCAGGAATGCCCCGGTCGCTCATCACGATGGTCACCTGGTGCAGCGACTCGGGCAGCAGGGTCCAGAAATCCCAGTTGTGCGTCGGGCTGCGCAGATTGCTGCGCGGATCGCGCTTGACCGCCTTGTTCAGGTCGGCGAATTTTCGAGGGTCACGGACAAAGAACACGGGCGTGTTGTTGCCCACCAGGTCCCAGTTGCCTTCTTCGGTATAGAACTTCACCGCGAAGCCATGGATGTCGCGCTCGCCATCGGCCGCGCCGCGCTCGCCCGCCACCGAAGAAAACCGCACGAACACATCGGACCGCTTGCCGATCTTGGCGAACAGTTTCGCGCGGGTGTAGCGCGAGATATCGTGCGTGACCGTGAAGTGGCCGAACGCCCCTGAGCCCTTGGCGTGCATGCGGCGCTCGGGGATGACTTCACGGTTGAGATTGGCCAGTTTCTCGATCAGCCACACATCCTGCATCAGCACGGGTCCACGGGGCCCCGCCGTCATGCTGTTGTCGTTGTCGACGACCGGGGCGCCGAAAGCGGTGGTCAACGGGCACTGCGTCTTTTCCTGCACGGGCTTATTCATGGCTTGCTCCTATGGGGAATCCGACAGACATCGGATTTTGTCATAGGTCAATTATTATTCTGAACTATGCAGTAAACAAAATTGAATCGCTGGATTCTCGCAATAGCTCTGGACTATTTGCCCGCGAATGCGCCTGCCCCCTCTTCCCCTGCTACGGCCCGATACAATCACGGGCCTGAATTCAGCAACACTGAACACCGCCGCCGACGCCCGCGCCGGGCCCGACCTAAGGAAGCACTGAATGTCGATGCGGGCGATGTCTTGATCGGCACACGGACCCTGAATAGCTGGGTGTGGTGCCAGCACTCGTCGGAGGCCCGCAACGGTTGGGTTCCCCTGAAATGAATCTGGAAGAAATCGACAACGATTGACGCGCGATCAAGATTCTCAAGAAAAGAATCGGTGTCAGACTGCAATTCCCACGGCCACAGCAACGTCCGGGTGCGCCTGGACAAACAAGTCCCGCCCTCTTCCCCCTGCCGCCGGCTCCAGCCCGATACAATCACGGGCATGAATTCAGCAACACAAAACACCGCCGCCGACGCCCACGTGGGCCACACCCCGATGATGCATAGGCGCGTTCCATAGGGGGGCTGCCCTAGAATTTTTAAAAGTGACGCTGAAACCTACGCCAAAGGATCTCATGAAGGTCACCGAGCAGGAAGCATCCGTTCTCTATTCACAGTTGGCACTACTTCTTGAAAAGTGCCCTCCCGACTTGTTGGAGGGAAATGCCCCTCTCTGGATGGGGAGAGTTCACGCAATCATCCAACGCGCTGACGTAGGGATGGACGCCATTGAGTTTTCAGTCAAGTCCACCGGACTTTCAAGCCTTCAGGGAATGCAGCGGCAGCAACGGTCTGCTCTCATGGTCATCGCATATCGCGCATTGGCGGCCCTCGAACGCCGAATGCCGACCCAGTCGGCCGGAGAGTTTATCCATCCCGGGAATGTCTTCGACGCCTACTCCGCTATTTCGAAGGTTCTCAGCTCAGCCACTGAAGACCTGTTGATCGTCGATCCCTACATGGACGAAATGATCCTAACGGAGTACGGCTCTAGCGTTGGGCCAGGGGTGGTCATTCGACTTCTGGCGGACCAGGGAACCTACAAACAAAGTCTCCTTCCCGCACTAGCCAGGTGGCGACAGCAACATGGGGAGACGCGCCCCACCGAATTGCGGCTTGCGCCGCCTCGCCGCCTACATGATCGCGCAATTTTTGTCGATTGCGCTCATGCATGGACGCTCACCCAATCGATCAAAGATTTCGCGAAAAGGTCACCAGGCCACATCTCTCGCGCGGATGCTATTGCACGCGAGAAACGCGAAGCGTATGAGGCTATTTGGACCGAAAGTAACGCGCCAGCCTAATGGCCTGACTCACTCCCGGAGTGTTCCATGTGCAGCCATTACCAAACTTTGAAAGACGCCGAATTGCTGCTCAAGAAATTTGGAGTGCGCAAGAAGCCGCCCGCCGTTGGCAAGTACGACATGTGGCCCAGGTATCAGGGTGTGTTCGTGCGCCGGCCTGTCGAGCATGACGCCGGCGACGAAGCCGTGCCGGAGCGGGAAGCGGTCGCCGGCCGCTGGGGCCTTATCAGCGCGATGACGAAGGCCGACGGCCTGGACAAGGCCGGCAAGCTGTCGACGTTCAACGCGCGCAGCGAGACGGCGCCCAAGTCCTTCACCTTCGGGAACGCCTGGCGTCGCGGCCAGCACTGCATCATCCCGGCCGACGCCATCTTCGAACCCGACTGGAGATCGGGCTCCGCCGTGGCCACGCGGTTTACCAGGGCTGACGGCGCGCCGCTTGGTATCGCCGGTCTGTGGGATCGCTGGCGCGACGCCGCCGGCCAGGTGCAGGAGAGCTACACCATGCTGACCATCAACGCGGACGACGATCCCCTATTCCGCGACTACCATCAAGCGGGCAAGGAAAAGCGGATGGTCGTCATCCTGCCGGAAGGCACCTACGGCGACTGGCTAACGGCGCCGGCCGACGCGGCCCGGGATTTCCTGCTGCCCTATCCTGCCGATCGCCTGATCGCGGAACCTATGTCCGATTAGCGCTACCCCAATTTTTGCTGGTAGAGGTCCTGTGCAGCGGCCAATGACGCGCGCATCCCGTAGATCGTGCCGCTGTCTCCGCGGCTAAACCACAGTTCGTACTGCCACATGCCTTCGACGTACACGCGGCAGATCGTCCAGCCGGATGGGCCTTGCCAGTAGTAGTCGCCTTTCTGCATCCACTCCACAGCGTCCGCCATGCTCCGTCCCCACCGGCCTGGAAATAGGGCCGAATTGCGCGAATTCTAGGCCTGTTTATACTGTATGTCCATACAGTATTTTGACAAAAGATCATGCTCTGCACCGTCACCCGCACCCACTACCTCGGCGAGAAGCGCCACGACCGAGACCCAGGTCCGACCATCACCGGGACCGTACGCATGTACTCGATCATGCGCGAAGACATGAAGCGATACATCCGGGTCATGACTATGGACGGCCTACAAAAATTCGGCGCCACCGATAAGGGAGCGATCCCCGACCTACTACAGCCCGAATTGCTCACTTTCTCGTCCGATCGCGGCATGATGGTCTGCGGATTCGAAGAGATCGACGGTCGGCGTTACTACCAAGGGTGGTGGCTGCAGTGGATTGAGCGGTGATTGAGCAATGCAGGCCCTGGCACCCCCGCCCAAAGCGTAACTTCGAAGTCCACGGTCGCAGAAACGTTTCGCAATACAATGCGCCTCGACTAATACCTAGACGAGAGACAACGTGCCTTATCGAAGCGCTTTAACCGCCGTGTTGATCGCAGCAATTCTGGCGGGCTGCGCCGCAAAGAGCAGGACAAAGCGGCCCTCAGACAGCCCGGTTGTGGCGAGCTACAGCGGCCCCGTGTGCTTCCTGCCGTCCCCACTGCCCGCAGATGTCCAGGCTACTTCGATTGGGAAGCTACTGGGGTCCAAGCAATGGTATGGCGGCACCAACGAAGTATTGCAAGTGGCCGCAGACGAAGCGCGCCGCTCGGGCGCCGATGTGGTGGCAAACATAAAAACAGGCCACCGGATGAGTGCATGGGCCTGGGCGCGTCCAGTGGCGAGCGGGGATAGCTACCGATTAGCCGAAGGTGTCACCATTGATTGTGCGAAGCTTGGCGGCACCCTGAGATAACGGCCCGCAATACATGCAAGGTCTGTAGCTCGGCCGCTAAAGGGAATAACACAAAAAGCGTTTCACCTTTAGCGGTCGCACTGCGTCTCCCAAACCTTGTTTACGTCGCGAATCTGCCGGCGCACTGGTGCTGGAGTTGCATCTACCTGCTGGGCCGAATCGAAATAGATGGGCCGAGCATGCTCGCAGAATTCAATGCCGACTTTTGCCGGCGCCCCGCACCCAGTCACGCTTAAGCTCATCAGCAATAGCGTCATCGCCCATGCTGGCCGTTTCTTGCTCCACATCCCGCACCTCCTTGCGGGCGTTCGCCGCCTGCTCATTGATTTGTTCTGCCCGCTCCTTCCGTTCTACTTGGCGCCCGGTAGCCCGCCCCCGATAGAACACGCTGACCAACGCAACCAGCGCCAGGCCAATCAGCAGCAGCCCGCCCTTGACGCGTTCAATCCAAGCCCACATGGCCGCCTCCTGCTACAGCGACGGCTTCCGCGTGCAGGGCTGGCCAGGTCTGAGGGTGCGGCTTCCCCGGGCGCCACGTACGAGCGTAGAGATTCCACCCGCCCTGAACATCGCCGATAGCCGGCAGGCGATTGGCATCCGTCCACAGGAGCAGCCGCGCGAACCCGGCGGCCAGCACGTCGTCCTGTTCCAGCGCGGGATAGACCGCTGCGGCGACCGGATCGACGGCACGCCCGCCGCAAAGCCGATACGCATGGACCCGACTGGCGGGGTGCGTCAATACCCCGCGCACACCCCCGCCTCGCTCAAATTGCCAGAACCCGCGGGCCGGCCCACTGATCTGCCGGCGGTGGACGAAGCGGCTTTCCTGCAAGCCAATCGCCAGCAGCATGACCCTCGCCTCCAGCGTGTCCATCTTGGCCGGCAAGAACGCCAGCGCAGGTCTGATTGCAGTCTCGAAAACAGTCTTCAGATCCACAATCACCCCTCCCCACCAGGTCGCACGCCGAGAATCTTCGCGCGCACCTCGGCCAGCCATTCAAGCAGGCCCTTCTGGCGCATGCTTGCCATCCATCGCATGTACGCCCCCAACACCCACCACGCAGGCAACCCGGCCAGCAGCATGCTCGGCCCCAGCACGTAGAACTTCGCCAGCAGCGCGTCGTCGCTGCCTGCGCCGTGTTGCGCCAGCCAGATCATGGCTTCCATCAGCCCTGGCTTCCAGGCGATGACTGCGCCGGCGAGCGCCGGCCCAAACAAGAACGAGCAGGAAACGGTCGACACCGTGCGGACAGTGAATTCGCGCGCCGATCGCGGCGGCATGATCAGCAAGCCAAGCATGGCCGCCACCGCCGCCGGCACGCCATACGCCATCGCGACCTTCAAGGCGGCGAGGCCTCCCAGCCCCGTGGTACCTGGTTCCATAATTGCACTGCTCCTGTAGACGGTGCGCATGATTGCCCTCCGTATGAACGAAAAAAAGCCCGCCAAGATGTGGCGGGCCTATTGCGAGCCGCTGTCGTTCTATTCGACCTGGCCGGCTTCGATGAACATCGCATTGGCTTGGGCCTCGGATAGGCCAAGGTGTGTGATGGCGTCCAGCGTACTTTCGCTGTCCCGCTGTACCGTGGCCGCCATTTCCCAAGCAAGGCGGCGAGGGTCATCAGACGCCATGGCGGCAAAAAATGCATTTGTCTGACCCAGCAGACCGTGGCGCGCCAGCACCACGCAGCATTGATACTTGGTCACCGATTCGGGCACAGTTACGGGAGCTGGCGCCGTGGGGTCGTGGGAATTCAGCACCGCAAGCACGGCGGCGCGCTGCTGCTCGTTCATGTCGGCACCGAATAGGAACTGCCCGTCAGGCGTCCACGAGAACGGCTTTCCATTCAGGCCCGCTGCGGCCAACTCAAGAGAAAAGCTAGGGCCTATCTTGATCTGCGAGTTCATATCATCGCCGTAGCAACAAGGGTTTGTCGAAAGACGGCCGGCGCTGAAGCTGTGTTCGTAAAGCCGTAGGGCGCCAAAGCATGGGTGCCGTCAGAGGGGGCTACAAACGTGTCCACAACCGAGGATGCCCGCTGCGTGCCGTTCGGTTCCACCGAATACCCCCAATTGCCGTATTCCAACGCTGCGGCGCCAACTCGCACGGACAGATAAATGCCGGTAGAAAGGGTGCTGGACGTGGTGTGGACCTCTCCGGTGGCGGCGAAGTTGATTTCCTCTCCGGCCCAGCAACTGATAATGACCCCACTGGTCAACTGGACGCTGCTGTTGCTCAGCGTCGTCGAAGGTCCGCCGATCTCACGAGCATGGCGCTGCCGGCGGTTGAACCACGACATCACCCGGCGATCCGTGGTCGTGTACATGAAGGTGTTGGTGCTTGTGGTCGAAGCCCAACCGACCAGCGTGTAGTCCGGGTTGCCCGTCAAAATTTCCACGCCGTCTGAGTGGCGGCTATGCGGATTTGTCGCAGCGATCCGAGGCTCCACTACCACACCGCCGGCGCTATCGCTTTTGGCGTAGAAGTAGTAAACAGTGGCGGCCGTTGTGCTCGCCGTGGTGATGCTGGTCCCCGCTGCCGGAATGCGGTACTGCCGTCCATTAATGACCAGGCCGTCGCCGCCAAAGGGGATGAGACAGAGTTCCGTTGGGCTAATGTAGATTAAGCGGCATTGCCCGTGGTCGGCCCGCTGGACCACGTACCTGCCGTTCCGCCACTCCATCCCTCCTTGATTCGGAACGAAAATCGGTCCCACATCCGCATTAGGAATATTGGTCGGAGAGAACACCGGCAGGCCCATTCCCTGGGCAGCCAGCTGGGCGAAGTGCTTAGCGGAGAATTCGCCACCTTCCACAGGCGCACCCGTCTTGGTTGCCCATTCCGCCGCAAGCGCTGCACTGCTCGCGGCTTCCAAAGCCTTTTGGGCTGCCCCGTCAGCCGCAGCCACAGCCTCCGCCGCCTTCTGACCAGCTTGCGAGCGACTATTCGCCGCGTCTTGTGCACTGCCCTCCGCTGCTGCGGAATTTTCACCCGCCGCCTGGGCCGCATCATTGATCTGGCCCTGCAGGAGATTCGCCTCCTGAGCGAAGACCGGTAGCGCGGCCATGAACGCGTCAGCACGCTCGGGAAAGTTCGCCGGGTCACTCCGGCTAGGCGGATTCGGTAATGCTGTGATCGCCATATCAGGTGAGTCCTTCAATTTCTAAGCTGCAATAGGAAACCAGCGGGTAAGCGATTTCCAATGAAAAATCCCGGTAAAAACCGAAAATCGTTAACGGGCCATAGCCCTCCGCGTCCGTGCCAATCCAGACGCACGGCGTGGCGCGAAGACCAGACAGCAGTCGATAGACCGCATTGAAGCGGGCGGCATCGACCCATAGCCGATGCGACATACGGCGAGAGAAGCGCCGGCGCCGGAACGTCGTGACGCCGGTTGCCGAAGTCTCTTTGCGGCTGTAGTCGATGATGCCGGCGCTGCCGCCATACTCCACTTCCCCTACCTCATAGGCACTGCCGCAGATCATGGCGCCGCATGCCGCATCCGCCCCCGGCGCACTGATAGTCACCTCAAGATGCAGGCTTCCATATGCGGGGATATCCGTCAGAACGACTTCGGATAGCGGCATGAACGGCTCGAAGAAGTATTCGAACCAGTTCGAAACAATCGAACCCTCCAGCTGCCGCGAATGCTCGTAGATAATTGGCCCTGCGAGACCGTCCCTGCCCACCACTGCCAGATGCGACCCGCCCAACTCCAGCAGCGCAAGGCTGTTCGTGATCCCTGGCTTTACCACTACCGAAAGTGGGCTGGCCGCGACCGTCTGCGTGCTGACCTCGCTATCGAACATGAGCCATTTGTTGGTCGGCCCCGCCGCCGCCCAATAGAGCGGCGACAGGTCCGGTTGATGGCCTTTGTTCGGCGCCTGGACGCATTCGTAGATGATCGACTCATAGAGGACTTGCGCCCCCAGGGGATAGTCGGTTGCCGAATCGTATGCAGGCAGATCGCTGTCCGGCACGCTCGAATAGATGAGCTGTGCCGGACCTATCACCACGGGTTTGATTACTTTCATTTGCCTTCTACCTGAAGAGGTGCCCCCGCCTCAGTACGGACCACCATCCCGTCCATTTCGAGCCGGTCCAGCTGGCGCGCGGTCTTGCCGGTATTGCTGGCCGTCGCCCGCGCCTCGATGCGCAGGCTGGCAACCTCTGCCCGCAGCGCCTCATTCGACTGGCGCAACGCCCGCAATTCCGCGAGCAGCAACTCTTGATTGCCGCCCCCAGAAAGGATTGCCTGCGTACGTTCTGCGCTGAAGATCCGCGAAGGGCCGGTGACTTCCAACTCCGGCCCGCGCTCGCCGACCAGGCGCAACCCGCCAGCATGGTCGCCCCCCTTCGCAAATGCCGCCACGGCCTTGCCGGCCAACGCATTGACCACTTGGCGCAATCCGTTCACCGTTGCGTCACGGCTGGCGTTGATCGCGTTCGTGATCACCTGCTCACCGCTGAGCGCAGACGTTTCAAGGGCGGCCAGCGTTGCATCGATCTGCGCAAGCAGATCCAGGCTTTCCTTGGCGTAGTCCTTCGGCGCCACGGAATCCAGGCGCCCGGCGACCGCTTCGGCCCGCGCCAGCGCCGTCGCGACGAATGCCTGATAGGCAGCATCGGACGAGAACGAATCCTTCGCCGCCTCAAGCATCGGTTGCATGAGCGCGTTGAGCTTGTCGGCATAGCCGGCCAGCGCTTCCCCGTCCGAACCCATCGCACTGGCGTATGCCTTCGCATAGTCGCCCTGCAGCGAAGCAAACTGATCCTCGGGAGATAGCTGGCTGTAGCGGTAGTCCGAAACCGACTTACGAAGGCCTGCGGCACTGTCCGCCATCAAGCCGGCCAGTGCCTTCTGGGCCTCGTAATAGCGCACGGTTTCCGCGCGCAACTCGCCCAACCGAGAAACCGACTTCGTCGCATCTAGCGCGAACTTCTGCAATGCATCCGCATATGCGGTCTGCTGGCTCTTGGCGTTTGTTGCCGCCTCCGTTGCCGCCGCCTGCGCGCTGGCGGCAGCCGTCACCGACGCCGCATATTCCGCCTGCAAGCGGGCGACGTCTGCCAGCGCTGGTGCGCCGGCCGCTGCCGCCTGAGCTGCCCGCAACGCCGCTTGCGCCTGTTCCCAGGCCGCTTGCGCCGCCGGCATCTGCGATTGCGCCACGCTGCGCGCCGCATCAAGCTCCGACCAGTTCTTCTTTTTGTAGGGGACCGTCTTGGGCGCGTAAATATCCCAGTTCAGCTTATCCAGCAGTGCCTGCGCTTCGGCCGCCCGTTGCTGGGCAGTTGCAAGCCCCGAGGTTGCGCTGTCGTAGCTTCCCTGTACTGCGTTGTATGCATCCTCTCGCTGCTTGCGTTCTGCTACCCGCTGCGCCGCCAACGCATCAGCCGCGCTCAGGCGGCCAGAGGCGGCAATCAGCCCTGCATTGCTCGGCCCCACCGTGTTAACGCTGGCGATTTCCTTCGCGATGGCCTGCGGCGTCATGACCTTGGCATCTATGATTCCGCGCGCCGCGTCACGCACGGCCACCCGCTCGGCATTGATGCCATCCAACAACCCAGCAAAACGGCTTGCCAGATTCTGGAATGCCTGCGCCATCGTCGCGACGAAGGTATCGGTATCAACTGCGGCCAGAGCGGCGCCCAACCCGGAAAAGTCGATGATCGCGCCACCAGCTTGCGCCCGCAGATCCGCGATTTGTTCGCCGAGCAACGCGGACGCCTCCTGACCGGCAGTCATTTCAGCGGAAACGCTGGTCAGATTGCCATTGAACTGGATAAGGCCGGAATCCAGAATCAGGAACAGGCGCGAAATGTACCCAACCGCCGCGGTGGCCCCCGATGCGCTATCCGATACCTCATCAAACGCGAGTGCGGCACCAGACAACGCAGGCAACGATGCCCCGCGCCCCACAAACGGCGCAAACAACGCCGAGGCCGCTTCCTGCACCGCCCTTTCCGATGCTTCTATCGCCGCAGCAAACGCCGGCCCGAGGGAAATCAAAGCGGCATAGGCCGCGCGCCCTGAATCGGTCGTTAGATCCAGCGCCAGAGCAACCTTGTTCAGCTCTTTCATGGTGTTGGGCATATCTACGCCGACCGATCGCAACGCATCGCTGATCGACGCCAGGCTGAACTTGGCGCGCTCCCCTTCGGTGTACGCCACCTCGTAGAATGCTTGGCTGGCATTCGTCAGGCTCTCCAGCCCGCCGAAAGCCGCTGCGACTTTCGTAGCCGTTTCCGCGCCCATCAGGGAAACACTCAACAGGTCATGGCGAAGCAGCTTCAGGGAGGAATTGACTGCTCCCAGGCTGTCGCTCAACCGTGCGAGCGTTTGACCGGCCGACTCGCCCTCGGCGGCCAGCCGCTCGATGTCGGGAATCAGCGCCCGAACCATGTTCTCGCCGACGTTTGCCAGCATCGTATCGATGAGCTTCTGATTCTCTTCGGCGTCCTTCGTCAGCGTGACCTTGATGCGCTCGCTGTAGGTATCCAGCGTCTTGGACGACACCCCGATGGAGTCCGCCAGGGCGCCAACGCCCATCTTCATCAACTCGAAGGATGCGGTCATGGAATCCATGAATTCGCTGTCCAGCGAACCGTATTGCACCCCCTTCTTATTGCTGCGAAACACCCCGCCCTTTTGAGTCCAGGGCGTTTCGTTGTGGCCCATGAAGCCGAGCGTGCCGAACTCGCCAGCAATCGACGTATCGCCGTACTTCTTCGGCTGCATGCCGAACAGCCTCGCAATGGTGGATGAGCCGGACAGCATCGACGCCCATTCGCCCTTGACGCCCACCGCCCGAAGAATCTTGTCCGTCCACAGCGACGGCCCGGTGATCGGGTTGTACTTGGCAATCGGCGCCATCGTCCCATTGCCCGCATCCCACCCCTGCTTGTAGAGCGAACGAGAAGCCATCATGCCGGCAGCAATCCAGCCCACCACCGGGATTGCACCGGCGGCCATCGAACCGGCGCTGGCCGCCGCGCTTCCAGCCGTCGTCGGTCCAGCCAAGCCCGCGGCCAGCGTAGCACCCTGCCCCGTCATGCCCAATGCAAATTGCGTGGCCGCCGTTGATCCAATAGCGCTGCCGATGGCGGAAACGCCAGAAGCCAGGGACGCAGTGATCCCGCCCGTCAGAGCGCCATATGCGGTCTTGGCGACGCCCAGCACGTTCATGAGACCCAGCCCCCCAAAAGAACCGCTTTGGCCCGCCGCCCCGGCCAGAGACGCTGCGCCACCGGCCGCAGACGACGCGCCACCCATGATCCCTGCAAGATTGGCGACCATGTTCACAACAATGGGCTGTGCAAACATTTTGTACAGTTGGTCCGCAACCGTGGTCTTGAACGTCGTGGTCAGCGATTTGGTGAACGACTTCCAGCCCTCCTTACCGTTGTTCAGCATGTCGGCAAAGCCGATCCGGAACACGTCGCCGTACTTGTCCACGCTGCGCTCCCAGTCACGGGCTGCGTCGTCCGCGATCTTCTTCTGGGCGTCCTTCACGTCCTTGGCTTTGATCGCGGCAGAAAGCCGCTCCCGGGCCTCGATTTCCTGTTCGATGAGTTCAACTTCGCGCTCTGACCCTTCGAACCCAGCCACCGTTGCCTTGCGGTCATACAAGCGCGCGATAGTCAGACCCTCCAGCGCCGCCTTGCTCAGCCCGTATGTGGCAACCTGATCTTCGATTGCGGCGGCCTCCAGGCTGATTTTTCCGACGCCTTCTTCCAGTTGCTGCATGTATTTCGCGCGCGACTCCAGAAACGCTGCCGTTTCCTTGTTGGTGCGCGCCAGGGCGCCTGCCTCTGCGGCAAGCGCCTGCGTGCGCTCCAGGCCGGCGCGCGCCGCTCCCTTCAAGTTGCCCTGAAGCAGTTCGCCGATTTCCGCTGCGCGCCGCTCATGTTCGTTGAGTTTGCTGGTTTGCAGACCACGTTCGGCCAGCTCCACAGCCAGCGCCTTTTCCTCCGCAATGCGCGCCCGCAGCCTGGCCGCTTCGTTCTCCGTCGCACTCGGCCCCTTGCCCGCCCCCTTGTCTTCAAACCGCTTCTCGATATCGGCCAAGGCCGCCTGGTGCGCGGCGAACACCTTGCGATACTCTTCGGTCCCCGCGGCAAGACCTGCAATCGCCTTGCGATACGCATTCGATTCGGCCTCGATCGCCTTTGCGCGCTGCTGCGGTTTCGTGCTCCGGTTGGGGTCATCGACATACTCGGCCCGACTACGCGCGGCAGCCAGATCCTCGACAGCCTTCTTTTCGGCTTGTGCCGCAGCAACGGCGGCCGCAGATTTCGCCAGCATTGCGCCCAATTCGGCCTGAGCGCCGTCAAGGCCGCTAAATTCCTTCGCCGAGACCGTGGCGCCGCCCTGTTGCGCCAGCCTGATGTTTTCCTGTCGCTGCCGCACCTCGCGTTCCATCTTCGCGATGGCATCCTCGGCGGTAGAGGGACGGCCAATGTCCAGCATGGCATCCCATGCCCCCTTGGCTGCACCCTGCACGCCGGCCCATGCACGCTCCAGCGTGCCCAGATTGTTCGTAATCTTTGGGGCGCGGTCGTTCAGCGCATCCGCGTAGGCCTTCTGCGCCACGGCCGCCGCTTCGCTTGATCGCCCTTGCAGATCCAAGGCGCGAATTTGCTCATAAGTGCTGGCCGTCAGGTAGTTCATGCCTTCGTTCAGCTTGAGCGATGCCTCCAGTGGGGCCTTACCCAAATCTTCGAACGCCTTGGCCGTATCGGTCACGGCCGTGCCGGTCGCCTTCTCCCAGCGAATCGCCGCAGCGGTAAACGCCTCCAGATTCTGCGCGCCCACTTTCGCTGTGCCGGCGAAGACGTTCAGCGCCGCCGCCGCTTGGCCCTGCGTTCCCACCGTGGAGCCGATCCGCTCAGACATTAGCTGCAATTGACCCGCGGTCACGCCCGCAGCATTGCCCGTCTTGATGAGCGTCTGGACGTATGCCGAGGTTTCCTGTGACCCCTTGTAGTAGGCGATGCCCAGGCCCGCGACGGCGCCGGCTGCCAGCGTCATGGGGCTGATGAGCCCACGGATATAGGTGCCCATCGCCCGTGCAGCGGGTCCGATCCCACCAAACATATCCTTAAGCTGCCCGCCCTGCTGGAGCATCACCGTCATCGGCCGCTGCCCGCCCTGAAGCGACGTGATGATATCGGTGAACTGCGCCGGCACGCCGCGCATTGCCGCCGCCGTAGCCTTCGCCGACATGCCCAACTGCTGCATCGCCGGTGCCGTTGCAGATATGGCCACCTTGGCCTGAGTCTGCTTTGCCGTGACCGCGTTCAACTGGTCCAGGTAGGGCTTGAGCTGGTTCGTGTCAATGCCGCGCTGCTTGGCGATTTCCTGAAAGTAGGCCGCCGTGCCACGCGCGCCCGCCTCGGTCACAGCGATTTGGCGTTCAATTTGCCCAATCAGGCTCTGCGTGGAGCGCTCAATCTTCTTGGTGGCCTGGCTGCTGCTGTCGGCCGCCTTGTTGAGGCTGGTAGACGCACCGCGCCCCAGGCTGTCCAGCGACTTCTTCGCCTTGCCAGTTTCCTGCGCAACGTCCGCCATCGCGGCCGTCAGGCCGGACGTGTCACCTGTGACGGCTACGACTCCTTCCGCAATAACTTTCGACATGGTCAGCCCAAAAAAAATGCCCGCGCTTGGCGGGCTACTTGCGGTTTATTTCTTCCAGTGCGGAAAACTCAAGGACGCGCACCTGTTCTTCCACTTCTTCGTACTGCCCTGGCGTGAGGTCCATGCGGTCCATCTTGTGGAACAGAGCGCAGTAGTCCAATCCTGTCGCACCTGCCATACCGATGCGCCATTGCGAACGCAACGCGAAGAACAGCAGGAACGCAGCTTCGTTCTCCGGCCAGATTTCGACTGGGTCGCCGGCCACGTCGTCCGGGGTAAGGCCGAATGCCGCCAACTCGCGCGGATCGGGTGCCTTCTCGTAGAGTGCGGCCCCCAGCGTCTTTAGTTTCCCAGGCGGGCCTTGCTGAGTTCGTCGATGTAGGCGCCCAGTACGGCACGCGCCGAACCGACATAGCCCTGGACCAGGCGTTCGATGTTGTCCTGGTCAAAGGCATCATCCAGTTCCCAGCCGCACGCGATGTCCAGCAAGAGCAGGACGTCATCGGTGCGTTCTGCCAGACCTTCGGCGAACTGCTTGAATTCTTCCTTGGTGCGATGTTTGAACGTGAATTCCACTTCTTCAAAGCCCGCACCAGGGACGGGCAACGGCACCTTCTTCTTGAACGTGGGGGCCGGATTGAGGGTGAATTTCGTCTTTGCCATGATGTGATGCACTCCGAGAGGGTGTTTGGTTTGCGATGCCGCCCCAAAAGGGCGGCAGGATCGCGGTTGACTTATGCGGCGGCGTAGCGCACTGGGCGCGACAGCAGCGAGAACGTGGCCTGCACGCCCATCACTTCGCCCTTGGTCATGGTCGGGGTCTCGTTAAACGACACGTAGCCGTTGTAGAGAATCATCGAACCGTTCGGGAACGTGATGCGCAGGGCGCGCACTTCACGGGTTTCCGCAGCGGCTTGCAGCGCCTTGTAGCCGGCCAGCGTCGGATCGTCGGCAATGGTCAGCGCCAGCGACTGCGCACTGGCCTGGGTCGGGATCTGGGCTTCGAAGTCGTTTTCGAGGAAGCTGTACGTGGCGAACTGCATTTCGCCGCCGGACGTGCTGGTTTCCAGGATCTGCGTGATCTGCGTGAACGCCGTGATTTCCCGCACGGAGCCGGCGCCGGTGCCAGCAGGGAACTGCACCAGGGAAGAGGTGTTCATGCCTTCCAGGGAGAAGGCTCCGGCGGCAGCATCGGCAACGCGCACGATGCGCTCGTTGATCTTCTGCCAGCCGGATTTCACTTCGATAAGCGCGCCGTTGGCGATACCGTGGGCAGCGCTGGTCGCAACGGCCGGATTGCCGTTCGTCAGGGCGGTGATGTTCTTCGCGGCGCCGTAAGCGGTCGCCAGCGAGATAATCACGCCATTGGGGAGGGATACAGACATTGTGGGCTTCCTATCTCGGGACGAAAAAAAACCCGCACGAGGCGGGTTGTGTGGTGTTGCCCCAGAAAGGGGCGGTTTCGGCCCAGCGGGCCATCAAAAGGGATTACGGCGGCTCAATAATCGGGCTGTCGATTTCCAGCGCAACGCTGGTGACAGCGATATCGGTTGCGCCCCCGATACCCAACATTCGGCTAGAGGCACGGGCAGTGAAATAGTGATGTCCGATACCCGGAACCGTGACGCGAAAACTGAAGCTGGTTTCGGAATCCAGCGCTGCGCGCAGCAAGACCTGACCGGGATCGACCAGGCGGTACAACTCCAGCGGTAGCGAGGCGGCTGCCTGGGCGACACGTCGCTGAAAAGGAACTGCAGCACCGATGGGATGAAACGGAGCGGTCTGATAGGACTTTCCCAGGCTGCTAAGCACCCGAACGCCACGGACGGGCGTATATGCCAATGCGTCGAACGCCGCGCGCGTCAACGCGGGCGGAAGAACGGCGCTGACTCCGACCGTGGACCCAGTGGATACGTGAGGTGTCGTCATAGGGTGTTGTGCCAGATCATGAAATCCTGGGTGGCGCCCTTGAACCCGGTGACAGGATCCGTGACGGAAACCGGCCCACCCTCGGGCCGGGCAAACGTCGGCGCCCGGCACAGGATCGCCCTGGTAGCCGCAATCAAATCCGACGCATTCATGCGGGTTTTCGCCCAGACATTGATTTGGACGCGAGCGCCCTGCTTGTCCGCCGTTTCCCCGTCCACAAACACGACATCGCGCCCCCCGACCTGTTGGTACGTCATGAACGGCAAGGGCGTGTCGCCGGCGGCGGTGTCGGGAAATACGCGGCCCTCCACAAGAGGGGCAAGGGCGGCAACAATCATCGGCTCAAGCATTCAGAATCTCCCCGAGCTTTTCTGCCATTCGGCGCCTGCCAGCCTCAACCGCAGCGCCTAGCTTCGCATCGACCGAGACCCGCAGGTACGGCTGCGCCGGCTCGAAGACAGGCGTTTTCAGCGGCTTGTCTTTGAGGGTGACGTATGAACCGTCAGGCAGTTTCAGCACAGCGTATTTACGCCAATGGCCATGCTCGACCAGCCACCAGTGCGGAGCTTTTCTCTTGTTCACGCCGACTAAGTAGGTCTTTCTGTCGGGACCAGAATCGGATTCATCGAACCAGCGATAGATAGCCGCTTGGAGCTTTCCCATGTGGAATGGAACTCGCGCCCGCATTTCATCGTATAGAACGACTGCCATCGCGTGCGCCGCTGGGCGAACCGCTTCGTCCTGCACCTGCTTCACGAACGCGGCGGCCTGGCCGGCAATATCGCCCTCAAAAGAGAATGTGACCGAGCGGGCGCTGTGCTTTCGAGCTTGCTTCACGTTCAGACCTCCTTCGGAGATAGCAAACGGCACACCAAATCCACGTGCTCGCGTCTCATCTCATCCGGCAAAACCGCCTCGACAACGTAATAATCGGAACCGTGCTGTACGCGCATTCCCGCCGTCACATCACGCCGAAACCTGAGTCGGACACTGGCCTTCACTATTGCAAGCTCAGCACCAGCCTTTATGGCTGACATGCCGGAGGTGTTCCGAATCGATGCCCTCGTTACCGCTACTTGACCCCATTCGCCAATCAGCTCGTTGGCGGCATCACGCTGAACTTCTCGGGTCAACAGTACAACCCTTCTGTTTAACAGCCCTGCTCTCATGGCATCATTTCCCGTCGATCAGCGCGCAGTAGTTCCGGGATGCCCTGCGGCAGTCTGATTGCACTCACCCCAACCACCACTTCTTCGCGGTTTGCAAACAGGTTGCCCAGCGTCAGGCGAACCGCCGCATCGACGCGAGGGGTGGCCACCATACCGAACAGAACTCGCTGAAAGCCGATCTTGGCCTCCTCCAACCGCGCCTCGGCCAAGTCGACCGCCATCTTGCGCGACGCCGGCTTGCTGAAATCACCCGCCGCTGCCATCGCTGCGTCGTAGGCATCTTGCGCCTCGCCCGCCGCAACCGGCAGCGCATCCTGCGCCGCGATTAGCTCAGCCGCGGTTGCGAAGAAAGCACGATTCAGATGCCCCGCGACGGCACTTTCCGCAGCGGCGAGCAGCTTTTCGAGCAACGCGGCGTCCGCCGGATCAGCGCTGCATTGGGCTATGCACTCATCAGGCGTCAATAGAGGCATAGTCAGTCCTTCTTGCCTTCGGCCAGGGCGGCAGAGAGTTTTTCCAGGCCCCACCGCTTGTCGTACTTGATTTCAGCCGCGTCCAACTTGTCGAACAGTTCCTGCTTTTCGTTAGCGTCGGTGGAGTCATCCGCCAACGCGCCCAGCTCGCGCGCTGCGGCCAGCAGCTCGTCCGGGCATTCCTCCCCGGCCTCGAAGGCCGACGGGTAGATATCACCCACCTTGACGCCGCGAATGGCTTTAATCAGCTTCATGTGTTTTCGCCTGTGAAAGACAGGGGCCGAAGCCCCCGCCACTTGGTTACGCTGCGACCTTCAGGGCGCGCAAGCATTCGGGGTTCTGCACACCGCCGCCAACGCGCTTCGTCGTGTAGAACAGCACGTAGGGCTTCTTGGTGTACGGGTCACGCAACACCCGCACGCCCATGCGGTCGATGATGAGATAGCCGCGCTTGTAGTCGCCGAACAGCATCGGGATGGAATTGGCGGCCACGTCGGGCATGTTCTCGTCCTCGGCAATGCCGTAGCCCTGCAACGTGGCCGGCTGGCCGGCTTGCGCGGACGGCTGCCAGAGGTAATTGCCTTGGCCGTCCTTGAGCTTTCGCAGCTTGGCGATGGTCAGGTTATTGGTCAGAAAGCGGGAGTTCTGGCGGTATTTTTTGGGAAGCCCGTAGATCAGATCCAGCACGGCGTCCGAGCTGATGTCGGCTGCGGCACCGCTGTTGATGACCTTGATTGCGCCGAAGGGGTGCTTGGCCGCATTGGTGCCACCTTCGACATAGGTAAGAATGCCGGCAGGCTTCTTGACGCCATCACCACTGATGAATGCGATGCCTTCCTGCTCCGCAAATTCCGCCTGAACCTCGCCCGCCAGCCAGGCGTCCAGATTAATTTCGGAATCATCAAGAATCTGTTGGGTTGCGGCCGGGTTGGCGTAAATCTCGCCATGGCCGAAGCCAAGGGCCTTAAGGTTCGGCGTGGCGGTCTCCGGACGTTGATCAGTCTCACCCACCCAGCCGGAACCCGTGCCGCCCATATTGAACAGCTTTGTCCAGCCAGCCTTGCTGGTCGGCTGGACCTGGGCCAGCTCCCGCATGGGCGACTCTTCGCGCAGCATGTCGGTAATGGTCCGATCCCATTCAACCGGCGTAAGGAAGCCGCCCTCTTCAGCGGCCCCCTTATTGAGCGCCGCTTGCATATCGCCCTTGCGCATGTGTGCGTTGAAGGAGTCGGTGTAGTCCTTGTCGCGCACGGCCACCGACCCCGGCCCGCTTTGAGCGGCAGCGATCTTGGTGTGGGCATCGTCGGACTCTCGCTGAAGGCGTTCAAGATCGGCATTGATCTTCGCCAACACCGCTTCTTGGTCCGATCCCGAGCGGCCGGCCTTGATTTCTTCAATCTGTTTGGTGTGCTCGGCCTTGAACTGTGCGAAGGCCGTCTGGATACCGTCAATCAGTGCTTTGACTTCGGCACCGGACGGCGCTGCCTCGGCGTATGCGGCCATGAGGCCGCGATGGACGATGCTCCGGGAAATGTGTGCTTGCTTCATAGTTTTCCTCTCAGAAACGACAACGCCGCCTCTAGGGCGGCGTCAATGTTGGTTGCGAATGGTCAGGAGCGAAGAGTGCTCAGTAGGGAATGCAAAGATGCAGCAACTTCATGGCCAGCGCTCGGCGTGGCCGGAGGATCGACAGCGCGCGGCGTGTCATTGGAAAACAGTGCTTTGAACGCATCGCGCCGCGCGGAACGCGAATAGCCCGACTTAGCCATCGCGGCTTCAATCAAGGCCATGGGCTTGCGCGATGTGGCGGCCTGCGCAGACGTGGTGATGTCCGAGCTGCGCAGGAGGCCGGTCGCAAACCCGTCGTCTACAGCGCGCTGCGCACCGATCCAAGTTTCTTGATCCATAAGCTTGGCGGCCTCACGCTCATCGATACCGGCCTGCGCCGCGTACAAGCTTGCCATGGCGGCGTCAAAGGGTGCCAGGACTGCGGCCGTCTCCGTCATATCGTGACGATTGCCGACTGCCACCGCCCATGCGTTGTGGATCATCAGGAATGATCCGTCGCCCATCAGAATTTCATCTCCCGCCATCGCGATAACTGAAGCCGCAGACGCTGCTACGCCCAGGACACGGACCGTAACCTTCGCCTTATGCTCACGCAGCAGGTTGTAGATGGCCATGCCCTCGAAAAAGTCCCCGCCTGGCGAGTTGATGTTGACGGTTATGTCCTTGGCGCCGATGTTCCGCAGGGCCGCGCTGATGCGCTTGGCAGTAACGCCCGTCCCTTCCCAGTTTTCTCCGATCGCGTCGTAGATCGAGATGCTTTTGTCGGGGTCGTCCACTGCTGCGCACACCGCCGGCTCCCAACGATCCACGGCGTCAGGCCGCAGATCAAAGCCAGCCTTGGCTAGCCGATGATCAGCGCGGATTTCAGGTAGTTGCTTTAGGCTCATTGTTCGATTTCATCCCAGAAGGGTTTCCAAGCGAATTGAATTTCGGGTCTGCATCGGCGGGGTATTCGGCAAGATCACGGATTTCATTGGCCGAGTGCCATGGCTGATGACCGCCTGCTCCCAATGCCTTCGCGAAGTAATCGGCTTGATCCTTGAGCGTGCCACGCATCAACGCGCGCTCATTGAATTTGAAGTACATGGTTTCGCGCTCACGGTCTGTCAAGAGCGACCGCGCAAGCGCCTGTTCCCATGCAACGAATCGCGGGGCCAGCGTGTACTGGACGAAGAAGATCGCCAGCTGCTCAATGCCAGAACCCCAACTGGTGTCATCCATCATCAGGAGTGGCCGGGGTACGCCGTACAGCCGCGCCACCTCTTCAATCTGGTGATTGCGGGTTTCGTTCTGCTGCGCATCATGTGCCGTGGAGCTAAAGCGATTGGCCTTGGCCCCCTCTTCCGCGATCATCCATTTATTGGCGTTTTCCGCCCCGCTGTATTCGTCGCTTAGCGACTCCTTCATGCGGCGGTATGCGGTATCAGAGAGGGCGTTTGGAACTTCGATAGCGCCCCCGGCCATCACCCCTGTCTTAAACACGTTTGCTGCGGCCCTCTGCGCATACGCAGCCAGCTCAAAGACCTGGCTCGATAATTGACGCTTGGATAGGCCGAGCACGCCATCAAGGGACAAATCCCGCACATGCAGAATCTCGTCTTGATCCAGTGTGAGAATGCCACCGCTTTCGGTCGTGCAGCGGTACTGCATCCGCCACCCGTCTGCCAGTTTCCCCTGAACGCGCCCCTTCTCAAACGGAATCAGATGGATTGGTCGCCCGCCTGCCCGGATGATTCTTGCGTAGGCATTGCCCTCAGTTTCGAGCAGCAGTTGCATCTGGCTCTTGAATTCCATGGGCGTTTGCCACGGGTTCGGCTTGAAGCGCAGAAGCTTGTAGGCGGCATGATCTTTAGCCGCACGTTTGTCTGCCCCAGCGTGGTAAAGGTTCGTGGGCAGCATGCCCAAGCCATTCCCAACCAATGACAGACAACGCAATGCGGCAGTGTTCCGCAGCATTGCGCTTGCCTCGCCTCGCTGGCCGTTCCTGATGAACTCCAGGAATGTCGGATCGTCAAGACCAGTGAACGTGAGTCCAGGCGCGCTGGCGTGCGGGCGTGACTGGGCCTCCGGCACCCCACGCCGGAAAAGCTTGTCCAAGAATTTCATTGTGTCTTGCCCTATAGGAAGCGCATTCCCCGGCTTTCGTATACGGACTTGCCGCTAGCCGAAGGATTCAGAGCCATCAAATGGCTGGCGTCGAAGAGCGCCATAAGCGGATCAATCTTTGCGGTTCCGCTTGCTTGCTTGGTGATGAGGATCGAGTTTGCGCGCTGTTCGATCCGTGCGTTGCTCACGGACCATGCCATCATAGGTCTACCGGCATGCGCGAAAGTCCCTTCCGCAAGCTTGCGCTCGACCGTTTTAATCGTTCCGCCCATGCGCCAGCCTTGCGATACCCCGACAAGGAGTTCTTCGGGAATTTCCGCTTCCGCAAAAGCCTCGGCAAAAGTGATTCCACTCGGGTCCGCTCCCACGCCTTCCTTTTCCGGAAAAAGCCCGGCGTCGTAAATGCGTCTGATGATCTGGGCGAGCTCCGTGACGTCGTCGCCAATCTTGTTGACGATGACCAGATCTCCCTCCTGCTCAAAATCACGAAGACGCGGGGCAATTTCCCTGCGGCGTTCCAATACTGATGGATGCGCCCATGCGCGCGCCCAGTGCAACCACCGGCCGGTCCCGATCTCTCTACCGATCAGGCCAAGGCCCAGCAAGTCATCCAGTCCGCCGCCGTCAATGCCTCCCGTGACTACTTCCACGCGGCGCATGAAGTCGCCCAACAGGCGTAGCCCCTTGTCGGCCTGCGCCTGCCAGTGGTCCGCCCCCGCCCATCGATCTGACCGTAGGTTCAGGCCGATTTCAACGTTAAGGTGCTTTGCCAGAAACTGCTGGAATGCGCCGTCTGTCCTGGCGCGCAACACCTTGAGCTGATCACCCAGCCACTCAGCGCTGACGGACCGCCCAATGTTGGGATTGGTGATATAGAAGTTGGCCGGGTCAAGGTATTCCTTAGCCTCAAGCATGTCTTCCGGGAACTCGTACAGAATTCCCAAGGTTTTGGGATCTACGATTGTTCCATCGCGCACCTGGCGCCAGTAGGCGAGCTTTTCCTTAAAGACACCGGCTGGCGGGTCATCGCTTTGAGTGGTCAGGTAGATCACCCAGCCTTCATCCCGCGATATTTGCCCGCCAAGTGCCTCCAGAAACATCGCCACGGCGTTCGCCCGCTTGCCAAACAGCCACAACTCGTCAACCAAAATGCGGCCGGACTTCTTGCCCGACACCGTGTCGGTGTCGGCAGCTACCACCTTGAGGGTATTGCGTGTCGTCACATACGTGATGGTGCGAATGTGATCTTGAACGTGAAACATGGCCGACAGCTCAGCGTCCGCCCGGATCATTGCCGCTGCCGGTTTAAAGCTGTTGTCTGCGACCTCCTTGGTCGGCGCCAGAATCAAGTGTTCCTCTTCCTGACGCCAGCAGATGATTACCGCCGTCAACATGATGCCGGCTGCAATAGTCGATTTCGTATTTTTCTTGCTGATCAGGAGTCCGTACTCCCGAATGCGCTGTTTTCCCGTATCGGCGTCATATCCGCCGAAGATCGCCCGCACAAAGTCGAATACCCATTCTTCGGAGCATTCCCCGAAGGTCTGGTGTCGGTACGTCCCGGTGGCCTCATCGTAGACCTGGGCCAGATCTACGACCTTGAGCTGCTTGAAGATGCCCAGCGCATATTCGGCCTGGTCGGGGTAGATAGGCGGCGGAATGATCGACTGTCGCGTGCGCAGGCGTTCCGCCCAATCAGGGCACGCGGTTGTCCAGGCCATGGGTTACCCCTTCCCGACAACGCGTAGATGCGTGGGAGGCGGTGGCGGCGCGAATCGCCCACCAGTGGCGGCCTTTTCAGCCGCCTCTTGTTTTGCGCCCTTCTTGCCCTGTTCCGCAATTTTCCCGTGCGTGAACGGCATGAGCGCCTTCGCGGCCTCTAGCCGAAGCTTCGGTTCTTCTAACGAGTCGTTCATGATGGCCACCAGCACCGCACGCGGATCCGAGGTAAGCCCTAGCGATTTCAAGCCGATTCCGGCCATGGAGTCAGCGTCGGCGGCTGTTTCGCACGGTCCATTCGCCGGTGTATTTGGCTCCGTCGCATCCGCCGATTCGGCCTTTTTGTTAACCCGCTTTTTGTTAACTCCTTTGTTAACCTCGGCATTGCGCCCCAAGGCCGCCAGAACATGCTTGTCACGCATCAGTCGGGCGGCTGCTTGGGCCGCCCCGTTTTCGCTGTAACCCGCATGAATAGCGGCTTTCGCACCGGATAGACCCGACAGCAGCGCATCGACGAAGCGGCGCTTTTTGTCGGTTAATGCCATAGGTTTTGGTTAACAAAAGTGGGTTAACAATTTTCCGAAGTGGGGAAATTTTCTGTGCGTGAGGGAACAGGTGGTTTCCGATGCGGAGGCCGCTCAGACTTTCACCCCCCCCTCCCTCCCAACGGGCCGCGACAGCCGTCCACAGCCCCGCCACGGGGCGATCAGCACGACGCCAGAACCGCGCTTCGGCTCGGCGCTTGAACGCATATGCGGCCTCTGGCGGCCTCGTGGCCTATGCCTTGCTCCGGTAGCCGAGATCCGCCCGCGTTTTCAGGTCATGGCATCCCGTCTTGCGTCCGTCGTCAGCGCGGTAAACGCACAGCACTTGCGTGTTCTCGTCCGCGTCCGCCCCGCCATCGAATAGGCCCACCTTGTGATCCAGTTCGAAGCCGCCAGGGAACATCGTCAACCTGCCGCAGTGCGCGCAATGAGGATTCGCGGACCAGATGCGCAAGCGACGGTCTTGCAACCGCCTACCTGTCATGCGCTTGGCGCTGGGCGTCGGCGCGGCCGCCAACTTGGGGCCGACCATAGCCAAACGCGGCTTGAGTGTTGAGAGCTTGAGCCTTGCCATCTGGTCTTCCTTGATTCGATGATGCGCACCCCCGGCACGTTCGCCACCCGTAGTCCGTGGCGTGTTACTCGTGGTGCGCTGCCTGGGTTCTTGCGGACACTCGCAGGCTTGTCCGGGCACTGGCGCAACCCGTGGCCGGTGACCTGAGCGGTCGAAGTAGCCGATGTGCGCCCTTATGCGCAAAAAAATAATCGAACAGATAAAACATAAAAGATGCTTCATACATCTTTTTTGTTGTATAATTCCTTATCGGTTCAACGAAGGGGAGGTAATGAAATACAGCGAGTTCAGGCGGTGGCTGCTGAAACAGGGTGTGAAGTTAGAACCCCACAAATCAGGTAGCAGCCACTTCAAAGCAACCCTTGGCGATCTGCAAACCAGCTTTCCAGACCACGGCAGTAAAGAAATCGGTACGGGGCTGGTGCAGAAGATCAAAAAGGATCTTGGACTGAAGTAAAGGAGGTGGCCCGCAAGGGCTGCCTCTTACCCGTTGTATGAATGCCTCCCCAATCACAGAGGACACACCATGTTGACCTACTGCTACACCCTGACGCCGGACACCAACGGCACGAACTTGATTCAGTACCCCGACCTGCCCGAAGGTGCGTCTGTCAGCGAAGGCGAACACGACCTAGCGGCCAACGCAGCTGAAGGGCTTGAAGCCATATTGCAGCTGTACATCGACGCGCGCCGCCCGATTCCCCTGCCTACGGCGGTAGGGGATGGCAGCGTGACGCTGGGCGCATTGGCAACGGCTAAGGTCTTTCTGTCTAACGAAATGGTCCAGCAAGGCATCCGCAAAACCGAACTTGCACGCCGCCTAGGCGTCCACAACCCGCAAGTGGACCGCCTGCTGGACCTGTCGCATAGCTCCAAGCTGGAAGCTATCGAGGCCGCGTTCCATGACCTGGGCCGCCGCCTCGATATTTCGGTTGCGTAAGCTATTCGGCGGGCCAGCTCTGGATCAGCAGTTCGCGCCTTGGCACACCAGCGCCCCCGGCCACCGTGTACCGGATGTCCAGCCCATGCATGGGGAACCCGGCGAAAGCTTGCCGCATTTCCGGGTGGTCATTGACGCTGACCAGCGCGCGGCCCTTCATGGTCCGCATGGCCTCTGCCATCGCGCCGTATTGCTCAATGCCGAAATCGACGCCGTAGCCAGCCGTGGCCCAATAAGGCGGGTCCATATAGAAGAGCGTGTGCGGCCGGTCGTAGCGCTTCACGCAGTCCAGCCACGGCAAATGCTCGATGAAGATGCGCGCCAGGCGCAGATGCGCCGCCGACAGCGTTTCCTCCATGCGCAACAGGTTCAACCCAGGCGGCGAAGTTGTTGCCGTGCCGAACGTCATGCCCTCCAGCTTGCCGCTGAAGCAGTTCTGCATGAGGTAGTAGAAGCGCGCCGCCCGCTGAATGTCTGTCAGCGTTTCAGGGCGCGTTTCCTTCTGCCACTTGAACATCTGCCGGCTGGACAGCGCCCATTTGAACTGACGCACGAACTCTTCCAGGTGGTGCTGCACCACTCGGTACAGATTCACCAGGTCGCCGTTGATATCGTTCAGCACTTCCACCTTCGCTGGCTCTGCCCTGGCGAAAAGTAATGCTGCGCCCCCGGCGAAGGGTTCGACGTAGCAGGAGTGCTTGGGGAAAAAGGGAAGAATCTTGTCGGCCAGGCGGCGCTTGCCACCCAGCCAGGGAATGATCGGTTTTGCCACTTGTGAGCGTCCATGTAAACTGGCCCCCGCCTGTACAGGTGGGACGGCCTTGGGTCGATCACGGGTCTAGTCCGTGTTTCGGCTGTCAACGAAGGAACTCGCGATTCCGTCGTTGTCGCCGTCTCTTAACTTATTTGGGAGTAGTCGTGGAACTGCTGTACATCGCGTTGGTAGCGGGTGCCGTATGGATCGGCTGGAAGGCGGGGGTACAGCACGGGATGACCGAGGCACACGGATCCGCCCGCCAACAGTTAGATCGGGACCACCGAGCGCTGTATGAAGCCTTCGTGTTCGATAAGGCTCTAACGCTGAATTCCCAGCGATACGTAAATTACGGACGTACTGACGCCACCACGCCCCCCCTTGTGCTCATACGCGCAACAGATTTCATCGGCAAACAGGCGCAAGATTTGGCTGACTTCGATGAACCCGATGGGCCGCCGGATAAAGTTGAATCCGCATACGAACGTCGTTGGGACGGTCTGGTTGAACAATGGCTTGGAGAACACCAGGGCCTTAGCGAATCAGAGCGCCAACGCCTCCGTCAACACCTTCTAGCTTGATTCGTGCCGAAAAGGCAAAGCCCCGACCGGAGAATCCGTATCGGGGCCTTCTTTTGTTTGGAGCGGGCTGCGGGAATTGAACCCACGTAGGCGGCTTGGAAGGCCGCAGCCTGACCATTCGGCCAAGCCCGCAGAAATGCAAAAAGCCCGCTGCTTTCGCTGGCGGGCTTTTGGTAGACGCACTGACAGACCGTATCAGGGCTGCGCCTATTCTGCGTGTGAAATTCACAAGCGTCAAGCTATATCGTCAAGCGCCCCCACAATGCCTGCGTCGATCAGCGCTTGCTCTGCTGCAAAAATCGCCAACGCCTCTTGCCCAACACCGAACCCGGCCCCGCGCGTCTTACTGCCATGCAGCCACAGCTTCAACCGCGAAAGGTGATTCGTCGCAGTATTGGAGGACACGCCTGCCTGCTCAGCAATGTCGCTCATCTGTTGTCCCCTGCCTTGCCCAAAGAGACGGGCCAGCAGGCCCAGCGTCAGCCCTCGGTTAATGGAGCAGCTTGCCAACGCTTCTTTTTCGGCGGAATCCGCCACCAAGCGAATCGCAGCTGTCCATTCAAGATTCGCCTGCCGCCCTTGGCAGCAGGGCGCACCGCAGCTGCACACCAGCGTTGCCGGTGCGGTGCGCGCCACCATGATCGCCTGTTGCAGAGGCGGCAGCGTGGACAACCGGCGGCGAATCATCCCTGCTTGGGCCGCGCCATCTTGCCCCGAAAGGCCTTTGCCTTCGCCCCGCTCCGAATCATTGCTGGCGACCTTGTTCATCAGGGGCCGGTCATATTGCTGCATGGTGAAATTGAGAGCGAATACCAGGGCGGCATGCGCACTACGGAACAGAGGTTCGCTGATGATCGTTGCGTGGTTCGCCATAGCCTTGCGCTCTAATGTGGTCGTAGTCATCAGTAGATATCCGGGGAAAAAATCACTTTCGCGGGCAGCATTTCCCGCATCCATTGCATTGCCACATCCCAGCCCATCGTGACGGTATGCCGCCCCCGGACTGGAAAAATCTTCGAGTTCACGTCGTGGGCGTCGACCATGACCGATTCGCCCCGCGCCCCCGTTTGCCTGTAGACCAGCACCGGCACGCCGTCCTGGCCGGCCTGCTCCTGCGCCTGGCGCCACCAGGCGGGCAGGCAAAGCGTATTGGCGTGCTTGCATTCGATACTGATGCGGGCGAAGGCGGGATCATCCGCCACCACGTCGCTATCACCAACCGCGTTGCGCACGCGCCGCCGCCAGACCTTGCCGGTTGCCTCGGTCAACAGGTTGGCCACCTTGCGCTCAAACGCCGCGCCCTTGTTGCGTGCCATAGCGCCGCTCATGATCGCGCTCCCTGCCCAGCGTCCAGGCGTAGCGCGTTACGCGCCATCGCAACGATTCCCGGCGAGAAGCGTTTGCCATTCGGATCTTCGGTCTCGGCGATGATCCGCTTCCACCCGCGCATCGGATCACGGCCGGACTGGTTCATGATCCCTGTCTCTCCGATCTTGCGCATTTGCTCTTCGGCTTGGGCGCGGCTGGTGGCCGTAATCGCCGGAGCGGGCAGAGCCTTGACGATGACGGGAACGGGTTTCCATTCGCCTCGGGCAAGGACTTCGTTCAAGGACCGCTCCCAGCGCGCCTTCATCGTTGTGTAGGGGCAATGCTGAAGGTCATGCGCCCCCACCTCTACCGCCGCCCAGAAGATGGCCGGATGCGGCCAGGTCCCCGGCTCGCCGTTGTGCCGCGCAGCCATTCCCGCGACCGCTGTGTAAAACGCCACCTCTGGCTCAAGCGTCGGCCGGCAGGCCCGAATGAACTCGCCCACGCTCGGCGGCCAGTCCGGTGACATGCGGCGGCAGGCGCGAAGCCCCTCGGCCACGTCCTGCGGTGTCAGGTTCTCTTCGTCAAACGCTTCCGCCCAAGCCGCCTTCCAGTTCTCGATGCTCTGCATGTCCGGGAAGTCTTTCAGCCAGCGCCCCCCATACGTGCCCGAAAGGCGATTCCAAAGGTGGTCGATCAGGGAAATGCCTTCCAGCTTTGCCATCGGCACGGCCCACATGGACCGGTTAGCCGTCGATTGTGCGACCGTCGTCATAGTCGTGGCCTCCTTGGGTGCGATTGCGGTTCACGTAGTCGGTGGGGTTGAACTTGCCGGGACGCGGGGCACCCCCAGCTGCTGCACCACTCGGGGCGAACAGGCCTTGCCAGCTTTTGCCGATGGCGTGCGTGATGACAGCCTCCGGCGTGTGGCCTTGCTTGCGGTATCCGTCCAGGTCCATCACCTGCTGCTTGGCGGCCTCTTCGGTCAACGGCTTGCGGATCTGCACGCGGTGACGCACCCAGCGCCCCCACAGATCGGCATCCAGCCAGTCCGGCAATTCCACGCTCATCGGGTCGAACCCCGGCGAGCGCTTGCGCACGCCTTTAGGTTCATTGATGGTTCCTTGACGGTTCAATGACGGTTCGGGTGCAGCACGTTCACCCCGTGACGTCGTCAGATTCACCCCGTGACGTCGTGAGCTGCACCCCGTGACGTCGTCAGATTCACCCCGTTCATTACGGGGCGCAGCAGGTTCACCCCGTGTTTGCCCTTCAGAATGTTCCACGCGGGGCGCAGCTACTGCACCCCGTGACAGATCAATGTCGTAGCAAACCGGCCGCTGATCAGCGCGCCGAATGTAGGCAGCCACCAGATCCTGATTGCCGCGCTGGATCACCTGCAGGGCTTCCAGTTCACGCAATTTGGTCTGCACCGTCCGGTTCGACAGGCCAGTGTCTTCGGCCAACGTCGCCACGGACGGGAAAGCGCCCTCGCCCTTCGCGCCGGCATAGTTAGCCAGGCACAGCAGGACGTGACGCGCGGTCGGATCCTTCACGATTCTCTGAGCAAGCGCCCATGTCATGCCCTGAACGCTCATGACGACTCTCCATACAAAAGTTGATACCCGCGCTCGGCCTCGTCGGGCCATTTGCCCATAGCGATGATCCGCAGGCGCGTAAGGCGCAAGCCGGGTATGAAATAGCTGAGCTTCTGTTCCAGCGGGGCCGGAGACTGGTCAACGAACCAGTGGCAAGGGCCACAGCCGAATGCGATGGCCCAGTCGTGGGCCTTGATGCCCTTCCCCTTGCCATCCCGTAGCAGGTTGGAATGGCATGCGACCGTCGTATCCTTGCGGCCCTGGCAATACCGGGGCACGCGGAGCAAGCATTCCTCGCCCTTGGCAAGATTAAGCAGCGCCTGATTGCGATAGATCGTCTTGGGCGGCTTCTTGCCCTTCTTGCGCGCCTTCATGGCGGCGCGAGGCGGCGGCATTGGGGTGGCCCGCATCATCGGCACGCTGCTGCGCTTCATCGGCGTCTTGTTCTTGAGGGGGGTGCGGCGCATCAACGACATACCGCCCCCGTCGACTTGACCCGCCACCAGTACGGGAACTTCCAGCCGTTTGTGCGGCGCTTGACCAGGCCAGCCTGGCTCGCATCGAACAGGAACGACTCAATCGCACGGGCGGCAGCATCAGCGCGTGATGTGCTGGGCCAGGGGTCCACCGCCACCAAGGTGGGTAGAACGATTTCCTGTAGCGCCTTGACATCGACCCGGCGCGGGGTGTCGATAATGGCCTGCTTGACCGCTTGCACGGCCTCAGGCGGCACCCTATACCCTCGGAACATGTGGAGGCAGTCAGCCATAGATGCCGCTCCACTTCACAAACGGCTTTCGCACGGCCTCATGAAAGAGCGCCGCCGCTCCGGCGTTGTGGTCCAGTTGCGCACGGCTGGTGATACCGCAGGCATCACGGACGAACTGCGCAGCATGCTGCTGGACGGTCACACCCTGGGGGGCGGCACCGATGCGGGCAACAACCCAAGCCTGGAACCGGTCGTTCCCGCAGAGTTGCCCAGCCGCACGCGCCAGCGCGCCCCCCTTACGCTCCGTGGACGGGACACGCGCCCGCACGGGTACACCAGAAGTTCCACGGGTCAGCATTGCACCCTCGACACGTTGCGCGCGCCACGGAACGCCAACACGGCCAAGTCCATGAAGAGCGTGTACAGCGCGCTGCGCTCATCGGGGTCAATGCGGCCGTCACCCATCGCGTCCAGAGTCGACGCATTCAAGCCTCCGACCTTGGCACCTACCTTCAATACCTTTTCGTGGATGGCTTTCAACTCGTCAGGCCAGCCGCCCTCAGGGGGTGCGGGCACGTCCAAGCAGGTAAGACCATGCTCGACCATCGCGTAGGTCTGCGCCCAGCGGTGTGCCACTTCAGCGCCCCCGGCCTTCTGCGCGAGCCATTCCGTAAGCAGGTCCGCCATTTCGAAGGTCATCGACTCGCCTTCTTGGCCGCTCAGCTTGGCGCGCAGCGATTCGTAGTGGATCCGCTTGCCGCGGCGTTCGGTCAGAAAGCTGGCCGCGTCCTTGACGCCGCCGGGCGCGCTACGCACATCGTTGTAGAGGACATCAAGCCAATGGTGGGAGTTCAGGCGGATGGTCATCGGGCATACCTTGGAATCGAGAAATATCAGGGTTTCGGCGGTGTTCTGCCGCCCCTAAGATGTGAAGCATGGAAAACGACCTTCAGACGTCCAGCGGCCCAATCTGGACCTTGTCTTCGGACTTCGCCGGCACTTGGGCTGTCTGGTCTGCCGGCACTGCCGGCGAATTCGCGCTATCCATCGGCGCTCTCCGTAAGGGTCTTAGTTGAATGGGGAGAGGTCGGCTGCTGCGGCGTCGGGCCGCCGTAGAAAAACCCGAGCAACTCTCCGTGATCGAAAGGAGCGCCAAAATCCTGGCTGGCTTGCCACAACGCATCCATCGTTCCCTTTCGAGGCACCTTGCGGGCGTACAGAAGGTGCGTTTCGATGTACGCGACGGTCGTGCAGGCCCGCTTAGCGAACTTCGCCCTGTCGTCAGACGAAAGGGCGAGGTAGAAGGCCTTAAAGCTCGGTTTGGGTTTGGCGATGTTCATGACGCAAGATGCTATTACCTTTTTGGTAATAGATCAACCGAAAGAAGTTACCCATTTGGTTTATTTACCTATAAGGTAAACGCGGGTCCAATGACCACCATGAAGTCCATCAAAGAAATCCGCCGGGCGAACTTCGCTCGCGCCATCGAGGAAAAATGCTCCGGCAATCAGACCGAGGCCGCCACGCGCCTTGAGTACTCCACGCCTTCCCTCGTGAGCCGCTACGCTACGGGCAAGAAGGACATTGGCGACCGAGCCGCGCGCAAGATGGAGGAAGCTTTCGGGCTTCCGAGTAACTGGATGGACGCCGACCACACGCCGGCTCACGACGACCGTGCAAATGTGCAGGGCTATGCTCGCCCTTGGCCCTTCCCCTCGATAGCAGAGGCAGCCGTGCGCGCCTTGCCCGCTGGACAGTTGAGCGCGCTGGAAGGGGCTATGGCTTTGGCAATTGCCCAACTGAACCTAGGTATCACTGTGACAGCGCCAGCCCGGCCGGTCGGAGCAACTCCTCTACGCGCACCGCGCGTCGGCCTGTACGCGGATGACGGCGCCGACGAGTTTCCAATGCCCATTGGCGGCCTGCCTATCGCCCCCTGGGAAGGTGGCGCTACGACTAAGCAAACAGAGGGAACAATCCAATCCTTGCGCATCAGCCATGCCGCGAACGTCGGCCATGTGCCGCGCGCTGGCTATTCCGCCAATGACCAAGAATTCCTTTCGGTCCCCGAGCTGGATGTCAGGCTTGCCGCTGGGAGGCTGGGGATCGAGAACTATGAAGAGACCGCTATCGGGGAAATCCTTTTGCGCCGGTCATTCTTGGAATCGTTCAAGCTTCCCATCGAGCGCATGAAGATTGTGTATGCGGACGGCGATAGCATGGAGCCGGTTATCCGTAACGAAGGTCCAATGCTTTTTTATGAAGAGACGGTGGCAGACGCCCGTCTGATCGATCCGCGCACGGTCTATGCCATCAACCATGGCGGCAAGATGATCGTGAAGTGCCTATCGCGCGAACGGGACGGCACTTGGCTTGCCAAATCACTGAACCCCGCCTATCCGCCGTTCCCCTTGGAAAAGGAAGATGGTCGCGATGTGCGCATTGTCGGCCGGATCCTCTGGTCGCCATACGACCTGCGAAACGGGGTCGATCAGCGCTTGCTTTAAAGCGTCTACCAAGCAATCAGCCGCCCACCGGGCGGCTTTTTTTCGTCCCGGCCTACCCGCCGCAAGTCGGTGTTGCGCAGCCGCGACTATCAAAATTACCCAATCGGTAAACAAATGCAATGGAAAAGTTACCTTTTTGGTTTGACTGCTATTACCAATTCGGTAATACTGCACGCATGCTTCGGGTGACAAACACGAAGCGCCGCTCTTTAACAACTTAGGCCGCCCGCCCCCGCGAGGGAGGAAGGGCGAAACAGGACAGCCAAGCGCCAGCGCGCCCCCGGACCCTGTGTGCTTGGGCTTCGACAGCCAAGCAACGCCCAGCCGGGCGTGGCGACGATAACCCCGGCATGAAATCCGATTCCGCTGAAAAGCGGGCTTCGGCCAGCGCTGCGGGTCAGCGCTTACCGAAACCAACTGCCCATTTAGGGCAAGAGAGGATCCAGATGAACAGCACAACAGCAGTAGCCCAACTCGACAGATGGGCCGCATCCCGCGCAATTCCAGCCTCCGCCATAGCCTTCTTAAAAACGGTTCTGTTGATGCGCCTCGCACAAGGGAACGCACATCGCGACCAAGACCGCGCCCGCCACGCCGAGAGCTTCATCACGGTTGTGCGCGTGCGTGCCGCTCAAATCATCGGCGAAGGCTGCTGATACTTCACTGCCCGCACCGCGAGATTCACCATGCCCATCATCGAGACACATGATCACGTAGGCGGTTGCTACGTGGGCGAGACGCCAGGCGGCGTCTTCGGCAATCGCCGGTACTACGACCGCCGCTACTGGTGCGCCTGGGAAAGCGTCAGTGACGAAACCTGGGGCGCGCCGTTGGTAACGAACGCAGTTATGGACGACTTCGGCACGCTCGTCCCCGTCCCTAAGCCCGCCCGCCCGTCCCAGCATTGAGGAAATGAAAATGATTGACCTGAAACGCTTCTGCGCAAAGGACGACCCGCGCCCCTACTTGAACGCCCCCTGGCAAGAAGATGGCAGTTCGTTCGCCACCAATGGCCACATTGCCATCAAGCTAACGGCCCAAGCGGACGCCGAACTCCCCGCCGCGGCCCCCACCATGGCCGGCCGAATCCAGAAGCATCTGGAACAAAGTGCAAGCCACAATATTGACCTGCCTATCGTTCTACCGGAGGAGCAGGGCCGCGCATGTGGCCTATGCGGCGGATCCGGTCGCCTCCTTGTCGATACTTGCACCGAATGCGATGGCAGCGGGTCGTTTGAGCATGGCTCGCATACCTACGATTGCAAGGAGTGCATGGGGCACGGGCAACATGCGTCTCCGGCCCTCCCTGGCTCTGACGATTCGACGGAGTGCGATTGCTGCGACGGCGTCGGACAGCTGTTCACCCAGTATGTCGATCTGCAGGCCGACGGCAAGACGTACAGGTATCAGCGACGGTACCTGCGCCTCATCAGCGACCTGCCATCGGCCCGCCTCATCGTCGGCACTGATCCCGTGGAGGCCGCGCGCTTCGAGTTCGCTGGTGGCAGCGGCGTGCTGATGCCCTGCCGATTCTGACAGAGCCGGCTCATGCCCCGCGTGCGGGGCTGCAGGTACGCCCGCACATTCCCACGGCTGAACCCCAATATTGAGGAAATGAATGTGACCGTGATCATAACCACGACCACGAGCCTGAAGCAGGCACACCAGGACTACATCGCCCACCTCCGCGCTCGCGGCAACGAGATAACGAATTACGAATGCCCAGACTGCGGCGGCGTGATCGAAACACAAGCAGCACCGGACGGCGAATCGTGGGGCATGCTATCCACCTGCCCGCTTTGCGCCGGCCTGCACATGCAATTCACGAACGGGAGCAGTGCCCACGGCGTAGCACTCCCCATCCGAGGAAATGACTATGACGGCAACCTCGAAGGAGGCACCAATGTAAACGCACCGCAGTGCAATCCCTGAGTTCACGGGCACAGGAGCCGGGTGATATCGGCATGGGTCAAAAGTTGCCCGATGGCTGGAGGAGAACCCACCCTCTGTACGCCAGGAGACGGCACCACACGCAAAGACGGAAGTACCTGACCTGCGCCGGGTAAGCGCGCAGGGCCACCATCGGAGCGGTAGCTCAGAGGACAGAGCGCCCCGCGCATGGGGAGGTCGGCAATGCCAAGGGGTCGCGCCCCAGACACATCCGAACGGCGGCAGTCGGCACTGGTTCGAATCCAGTCCGCTCCGATGATGGCAAGCAGTACCGCCCAGGCGATGGGCGCCCCACGCAAGGCGGGCGTGGCCTGGATTGCAAGGCGTGATTCTCTCCACCTGCAGAAGCCACAAGCCGGATCGCTTCCGGCGCCATCAACCATTCCCCACCCCCACCAACGGAGTTACCCATGGTCGCCATGATCATCCGTTTCATCGAAGAACTCATCGACGCCTTCAACTTCGGCAGCAGCATCAGCAAGTAGCACCCCCCGGCCTGCATGCCCGAAAGACCACGAAATCCGCAAGACCGCAACGCCCGGCCGGCGTTATCCCAATGAGAGAACCATGTCCGAAATCACCGTCGGCACCACCTACAAACTGCAAGGCCCCAAGGGCAAGCCGCCCGTCGAGGCCGTCGTCACCGCCGTCAAGCCGCGCAGCCGCGGCTTCACCGTCGAACACTTGGTCGGCAAGAAGAAGCTGACCTGCGGCCTGGGCAAGTTCCAGGGCCTGCTGGTGCAGTAAGCAGTATCCCGCCTGCCCCGCCTCACCGGGGCGGCTTCGGAGAGCGGGTCAGCGCCGCATCGTCACCGGCGCAGAAAGTGACTTTCAGGGAAAGAACCGGGCTACTGGCCCGCTCTCCAAAGCCCATCACCGCGCGTTCGCGCACATCCCCATGCCCTCAACCATCCCCGCCATCTGGTGGGGTCTGGCCCTGCTTGCCCTGGCGGCGGTGGTGCTGGTCCCCGCCTGCGAATACCTCAACCGCCGCTATGTCGCGGCCGATCCCTGGAAAGCATCATGAACGCAATTACTGCATCCGCGCCGGCTGCGCGCCGCCGCATTCTGCCGTCCGTCGCCCAGGTGGCCCGCAAAGCCGCAGACCTCATCGCTCCCCGTGACCACGCAGGCAAAGGCAACTGGAGTAAGGACGCCGATATCCCTCGCGTTTGGGCGTGGTTCGCTGGCATCGCCTTCGCGGCGTTCTTCCTCTTTGGCCGCCAACTTCTCAGCTGGTTGCTGAGCTTCGCGATTTGAACGGCATTGAATTCATCGTGCGAGACCGCGCTGGATGGTGGCCGCCGATTCCGCTACCCCGCCGCCGCATTCCTGCCTCTGAGGTCAGGCAAGTGAAAACCCGCGCCCCCAAGAAGCCCCGACGCGCGCAAAAACCAATTTAACCGGAGTTCCCCATGTGGTTTAGAAATCTCAAGATCTACCGCCTGTCCGCCGCCTGGTCGTTGTTCGGCGATGACCTGGAAGCCGCCCTGGCGCGCCAGGCATTCCAGCCCGGCAACAATCTGGAAATGCAGTCCATCGGGTGGGTTCCGCCCCGTGCGAATGGCGGTCTGGCTCACGTGGTCAACGGCCAAATCCTGCTGTCCTTGCGCGCCGAAAAGAAGCTGCTGCCCGCTTCGGTCGTCAACCAGGTCGCCAAGGCCCGCGCCGAGGAAATCGAAGAGCAGCAAGGCTACAGGCCGGGCCGCAAGCAGATGAAGGAAATCAAGGAGCGCGTCACCGACGAACTCCTGCCCCGCGCCTTCAGCATCTACCGCGATACCCGCGTCTGGATCGACCCGCTGAATCGTTGGCTTGTGATCGACGCTGCCGCCTCCGGCAGGGCCGATGAGGTGATTGGCATCCTGGCGAAGTGCATCGACCCGTTCCCGCTGGAAAATCTCTACGTCACGCAATCGCCGGCCAGCGCCATGACGGGCTGGCTAGCCGAAGACGAGGCCCCCTCCAACTTCACCATCGATCAGGACACCGAATTGCGCTCGTCCGGTGAAAGCGGCGCGGCCATTCGGTACGTGAAGCACTCCATTGACGCCGAAGACGCCCGCCGGCACATCCAGTCCGGCAAGCAATGCACCCGCCTTGCGCTCACATGGGCTGACCGGGTTTCGTTCGTCCTGACCGAAGGCCTCGATATCAAGCGCGTGTCACCCCTGGACGTGCTGAAGGAAGGCAACGACACCACCGCCTCCAACGATACCGAGAAATTCGATTCGGACATGACCCTCATGACCGGCGAACTGGCAAAGCTCATGGCCGAAATGGTCCACGCCCTGGGCGGCGAAAAGCGCATCTGAACACCTGGAACCGAAATGGCAAAAAAATCCAAAGACGTTTATGGCGCGGACGGCCAAAGCAACCTGCTGAACTTCGATCCGGCCAAGCTGGTCCTCGTGACCGACGAAGCCAGCCCGCTCTATGACCCCCGGGTGCACCTGCCCGTGGACGAAGCGATGGCCCGCAACATCGACTATCAGGGCGTCCTGGAACCCATCGGGGTATCCAAGAACCCCGAGACCGGCGAAACCGAAGTCGTCTTCGGACGACAGCGGGTCAAAGCCGCCATTCTCGCCAACAAGCGGCGCCGCGAACGCGGGGTGGCCGAGCGGCTAATCCCCGGCGTCGTGTATGCAGGGAAGCGACAGGATGCCCTGGACGCGATTGTCAGCGAGAACGAAGCCCGCACCGCCGATACACCGCTGGGCCGCGCCGAAAAAATGCGCCGCCATGTGGCCCTCGGTCGCGGGGAAGACCAGATAGCCGTCATCTACAACTGCTCGGTTATCACAGTCCGCGACACACTGGCCCTGCTGGACTGCCCCAAGGTCGTGCAGGACGCCGTCGAGGCAGGGCAAGTCACCCTGACGCATGCCAAGGCCCTGGCGAAACTGGCCCCCGCCGAGCAGCGCGCGAAGGTGGCCCAGCTTGTTGACGCCGGCAAAGACGTCAAGCCGCATCAGCGGTCCCGGCGCCAGGCGGAAATCATGGGCACCGCCCCCAAGCTGAAATCCCGAACTCAAATCCAAAAGGCACTTGAACAGGCCCAGGGCGACTATGCCTCGGCCCTGCGCTGGGTGCTTGGTGTTGAACCCGAACAGGAAGCGACAGCATGACCACCCCCGCTCAGATGGACCAACCCGATGAACAGCTATCGGCCCTTTGCGACCGACTCCTGGCTGATATGGCCTCCCGTATGACCCCGGAAGACCGCCAGCGCTACAGGGACGCCCTGAATGCCGCCGACGAAACGGTGGCCCGTACCGGCAATACCGCCGACCGTCAGGAGGGTTTCGCAGACGGCCTGGACGAAGGCCGGCGCATCGAGCGCCACAACGCGGCACTTCGCGCCCAAGTGGACCCCGCCAATGCGGTTCGGTACGTCACCCTGCGCGAAGTCCTTACCGACGCGACCGGCGCTGGAGTCATCAAGATGACCGCCGCCATGGAGCATCTGAGCCTTCCCCAACTGGCCTATCCCACTGCGGACCAACTGGACGCGATGATGGACTACATCGCCGCCAACCCGGCGGCTGGCGCCTCCACCCGCTCCTGCCCGGACGCCTGCGGTCAACGCGCGGAGCGCTAACCATGGGCGCTCCCGAATCATCCACCAGCCAGGACGCCGCACTGAGCAGCCTCCTGAGCGCAGCCATCGGCAGCCCCGAAACATCCGTTCCTGTGTCATCCATCCAGGCGGCGCAGCACGCCTATGCCACGCCGGGCGCGGTGGCGCAACGCATCGAGCAGTACATCGGCCGCTACGGGCGGGAGAACACCTCCACCCTGCTCTTGTACGAAGCCATGAAAGCGCTGCGCAACCCCGCCGCCCTGGCCCTGCCCGAACTCAATGCGGACCTCATCGACATTCTCGGGCGTCCGAACTTCACCTGCATCCGCCTGGCACAACTGCTGCGCCTGTCGGGCGTCGAGATTGCCACGAAAGCCGAGGCCGAGCAGGCCACCGTCATCCACTACCTGCTGGGCTTCTACCTGAAGCACGGCAGCCAGTGGGCCGAGAAGGCGGATGAAGATCTTGAACAGCGGCGAGTTGCTGCCATTGCAGCCCAGCAGGACAAAGGGGGCACGTAATGCGCCGGTTCCTCATCGCAAATTGGACGCTCCCGCTTTCGATCCTCGCCTGGACCTCTAGCGTCCTCGCCGCTGCCGTCCTGAAACAGCCGATTAACGCCTTTGTCGCGCTGGCCGCCCTTATCTGCGTATGCGGCCTTACTTGGCACGCATGGAGACACCATATGTCCCAAACCATAGTGATGGCGGCACCCGCCGCACATCTGATTCAAGCCGCCCCCGTACAGCGCGATGAGGAAGGCTACTGGACCCATCCGGCCTACCCACCCTTCGATGAAGGCCAAGGCGCCGAAGCGGCGGCCTGGTTCAAGGCTCAGCAGCTTGAAACCAGCATCGCCTATCTTGAAAGCGAGTCGGAGGAACACCCCGCAGTCGTCGCTTACTGGGGCGATGACGGTGATTCGCACATCAGCGCCTGGCAACCACCCCGCCCGGCCGGTGACGGCTGGTTTGCCCTATCCATCCACGACACGGAAGACTGGGGGCCGGTTTGCGTCTGGGTGCGGCGTAGCACCCAACTGGGAAATGGAGGCACGCGATGACACCTACCAGCTACCAGATTTCGCTGCTGCAACACACCATCGGCGTCCGGCCCGACCAGCGAAACCCCCACCGTAACCACTTCGTCGCCAGCTCCGGCCACCACGACATGCCGCATCTGGAGGCGCTGGTGGCCAGCGGCCTAATGGAAATTCGCCGCTCGCCGGCCTTTCTGCATGACGGGGACACTGTTTTTGCGGCCACCGAGGCAGGCCAGTCCACCGCGTTGCAGAGCCTCCCGCCCCCGCCGAAGCGGACGCGCTACGAAAAATTCCTAGATGCCGACTGCGACGAGACGTTCGGCGAGTTCCTTTGCGGCTACCGGGTGCCCAAATTCGAGAGCCGCGAAGTGCGCGGCAGCTTCGCTTCGTGGCGTCGCTCTTACGAATATCGGATGTACCGCACAAGCTGGGAAGGTTACAGCCCGTATCGCGAGGTCCAAGGCGAATGGAAGCCGACCATGAAGGAAGCGAAGGCCAGCTATAAGGCGGCGTTAGCGGCATACCGGCGCAGCCTGCGCGGCGACGGAGATAAGCATGCGAATTGAAATTGGAACCGTGCGTCGAATCCAAGTTTTCGACGTTCCCGACCTCGACCCGATCACAGTGACCCTGGAGGACTTCGAAGCGGGCCAAGGGAAGATTGCAATAGACGTGTGGGGGACTGCCTGGGGCGCCTATTGGGGATCCATGGGCAAACAGCACACCATTTCGTCATTCTTTCAAAAGTGCTCGACCGGCTATCTCATCGGCAAGCTATCAACCGGTATCAGAGAGACCCGATTCAGCAACGACGCGCTGATCGCCCTCACGAAGAAGACCATCATCGACCGGCGGCGCGGCCGCCATGATCGAAGCGCCTTCAATTCATTGGACAAGCACGAAGCCCGCGAGTTGTACGACGAAATCGAATGCCGACTTGAAGGTGTCGACACGCCCTCTGCTTGCCATTTCGCATCCGACTTCCTTGACCAGGTGTTCCACGAAGAATGGTGGCACTACCTCGATGGCGAAGCCGTGGAACCCAACCCCGACTATCAGTACCTGAAACGCATCATAAAGGCGGTCCAGGCCGGTTTGGCGCTCGCGGCGCAGGGCGACCGCCAGCTGGAGACCTCATGCGCACCTACCTAGCCGGCCCCATGACCGGCCACCCGGATCTGAATTTCCCCCTGTTCCACGCCGAGGCCAAGCGCCTGCGCGCCACCGGCCACGACGTCGTCAACCCCGCAGAAATCAACGTCGACCCCGCCAAAGGCTGGGAAGACTGCATGCGCGCCGATATCGCCGAACTGGTGACGTGCCAGGCCATCGCCATGCTGCCCGGGTGGCAGAACTCCCGGGGCGCAACTCTCGAACATCACATCGCTACGCAGCTGGGCCTGGAGGTCATCGACCTGGCACCGGCCGCACAAGCGTAAGGAAACCCAATGCGCTTTCTCAGCGTTTGCAGCGGCATCGAGGCGGCAAGCGTGGCATGGAACCCGCTCGGCTGGAAGGCCGTGGCCTTCAGCGAAATCGAGCCGTTCCCGTCCGCTGTCCTCGCCCACCACTACCCCGACACGCCCAACTGGGGCGATATGACCAAGTACAAGGAATGGCCTGATGTCGCAATTGACCTTCTTTGCGGAGGCACCCCCTGCCAGTCTTTCAGCGTCGCAGGACTTCGAAAAGGAATGGATGACCCGCGTGGCAACCTCATGCTTACCTTTGGTGCCATTGCTGCAAAGTACCGCCCCAAGTGGCTGGTTTGGGAGAACGTCCCCGGCGTCCTCTCCAGTAACGCCGGACAAGACTTTGCAAGCTTTCTGGGCCTCATCACTGGCCAGGTCGTCAAAGTCCCCGCAAGCGGCTGGAGCAACAGCGGCATCGTCTCCGGAATCCATGACGCATACGGCGTCGCCTATCGGGTGCTGGACGCTCAGTACTTCGGAGTACCCCAGCGACGCCGTCGTGTGTTCGTTGTCGGATGTCTTGGAGACTGGCGAAGTGCCGCAGCGGTTCTTTTTGAGCGCCACGGCTTGTCGGGGAATCCTGCGCCGAGCAGAAAAACGCGGCAAGGCTTTGCCCCCACCCTTAGCGCTCGCGCTAAAGGCGGTGGCGGACTCGGTACCGATTTCGACTGCGACGGAGGCTTGATCGCCGCCACATTGCTCGGAAAGCCGAACAGCTCGCACGCTGCAGATCAGGACACGTACGTCGCGCAAGCTTTCGGCGGCAACAACACGACTGGCTCGATCGATGTAGCGACGGCACTCAACGCATGCGCCAGCGCCAGCGGCCGAATGGACTTTGAATCGGAGACGTTCATCGCGCATAGCCTGCGCGGCGAAGGATTTGACGCCAGTGAAGACGGCACGGGCCGCGGCACGCCGTTGATATCGGTCGCATCGCGGGAAGTCGCGGGCGCGCTGACCAGCAACTACGGCAAGCAGCCGGACAGTAGCGACTCGGCGCTCGGACCCAGTCTCGCTATCGCATTCGACTGCAAAAGCAGCGGCCAAAACGGGTTTGGCGTTGGCATTGAATTGGCGGGAACCCGACGCGCCATGGCGCACTCCGCCAGCCATACAAACAGCGGTGGCCATCAGGCGGTCGCGTATAGCACCAAGCTGCACAACACGCAGAGCAATCAGGCCGGCAAGGTCTATCGAGAGTACACAGCCGGTCTTGATCGGAACAGCCCACCGCCCGCGTTGCTCACGGCAATGCAGGTTCGCCGTCTGACGCCCGAAGAATGCGAAGCGCTGCAAGCCTACCCGCGCGACTACACACGCATTCCTTGGCGCAAGAAGCCAGCCAGCGAATGCCCTGACGGACCTCGCTACAAAGCACTGGGCAATTCCTGGTGCGTTACCAATGTGCGCTGGATCGGCGAAAGGATCGATCGCGTGAATTCAATTTTGGAGCCAGCATGACCGACCAGAACAACGCCGCCCAGGCATGGCAAGACACCGTACACGACGCCATACTCATTTTGACTGAGGAAGCCGATGCGCTCAGCGACTGCCACACCCGGGCAAAAGACGACTGGGCGCAGGAACCGGAAGCCAAAGCCCGGTACGACCATATCCTGGCCGTCGCCGAAGCGCTGTCCAAGCTCCGCGCCCCTGTAGCCGATGAGGACCGCCGGCCGACTGCGCCGGACGATGACGCGATAGCCGAATGCTGGATCAACGCCAGCGATTGCGACGGCATCGCCTACGACGGCCCGTCGTTCGAGCGCGGCTATCGCGCCGCCCTGGCAAGCGCCCCTGTAGCCGGGGAGCGGGAATGCGGTAATGCGGACTGCGGATGGCGTGGCACGACGGAACGCATGTGCGGCAGTGTCGGGCCGCTTTGTCCTGAGTGCGGCGAAGTCACCGAGGCAATCGCCCCTGTATCCGGGGAGGTGGTCGCGTGGCGGGTTACGCATCCGCGCTGCCCCAAGCCCGGCTGGCAGGATGCGGCGCGCGAACCGGCACCCAGCCTCAACGAGGTGAAGCAGCAAGATGCGGATCTGGCCTTGGAATTGGCCTATGCCGCGCCCCAGGCCAGCGAGGCGGTGCGCCAAGCGATCAAGGCCTGCGGATCGAAGGTTACCAAGGCACTTGCCGCCATCGCTAGGGCTGATGGGCCGAACACGCGAAAAGCAGATGAGCCGGAACTGATCTATCGGTCGCCGGTTATGGATGAGGTTGTGCGTATCCGTCAGGCATACGACGTACTCGAAAGCGTCCTCAAGACCCAGGCCGACGAGGACGGCGCGGTCTGCTCCTGCCCCACTGGTGACGGCTCCCTGCGCTGGCCGTGCGCTGTACATCGGCCCGGTGACAAGGACGGCGGGCGGTGTCCGCAGGAGGCAAATAATGAGCGTTGAATTTCGTATTGAGCCGGTGTACGTTGACCTGCCCACGGTAGCCATGATCACCACCCTGGCCGGATCCACTATTCAGGCTATGGTCACACGCAATGAATTTCCGGCACCGAGGGAACTTTCAGGCCGGCGCGTGGGCTGGCTATATACCGAAATTGTGGAATGGGCGACGAGTCGCCCCCGTTCTACGATGCTTCCGCCCCCGAACACCGGAGCGAAGAAGCCGAGGCGCGCGCCCTCGCCGGAGGTAGGCACTTAGCTGCCGCGCTTCGCCAACTTTTCCAGGTATTCCGACAAGCGCCGCAACCAGAGCCGACGCTCTTTGTCGTAGGAATAGCGGTTGTAATCGCCCTCCACGCCTTCTAGCATGTGACCAAGAATCACCTCTGCCACATCCCGAGGGCATTTCAAGGAAGCCAGGAATGTGCGGGCAGTTCTGCGCAGATCATGCGGCGCCCAATGCGTAACGGTCAACCTTTGCCTTTTTCGCTCCGGTGCCGTTTTGCTGTACGGTTGCTGGTAATAGACACGAGTCTGCACCGATTTCTGCTCCCAATGTCCAGATTTTCCATACGACGGGAAAAGGTAGCCCTCCGGATATCCCTCCAAACGACGTCGCACAATTTCTTCGGCTCGGCCGACCAGCGGCACGCGGAAATCGGTAGCCTCCTCGCGCTTGACGTTTTTGGTCTTTGCCTTCGGAACCGTCCACCACAAGCCGTCGGCCTCCTCTGAGATCTCGCCAGCCTCCATAACCGTGATCTCCGCCCCCCGCGCAGCTGTCCACAAATACAGGGCCAGGATGTCTTGGATATCTGGCGAGAAGTTCGGCAACCATCGGATTAGTTCACCGGCCTCCGCCGGCGACAGCACCCTTTTCTTGACGCCCGCCTTCACGCCGTTGATAGCCTTTCCCTTCGATTTCAGTTTGCCTCTTAAGATGACGCGCCACCAGTTCGGCACGGACTCGGGCAGCTTGCCGGCATCGTGGCAATACTCCCAGGCCGCCCCCAACTCGCGTCGAAGGATTTGAGCCTGGACGGGTATATGGGCGTAAGAATTTATCAGCTCGAAAGCCTGGGCGCGAGTCACACTTGCGGCAGACACGCCGGCCAACTCCCCCACCATCGTTTCTAACGTCCGCTTTATCTCTGCCTGCCCCTTCGCCGCGCGGTTAGTCTCGATGTGCCCAGTCAGATAGACAGAGCAGACGTCCGCTACTGACAGAGCGCCGGCGTCCTTCTCCCCCCGCTCCGCAGCCTGCGCCTCCGCTGCGGCCGCGCGGGCCTCTTTTGCGCGTTTGACCGGATCTACGCCCGAGGCCCGCTCTTGCCGCAATGCGTCCCACGCGCCCATAGCCGCCGCGAACGAAATTTCCGGCCAGCGGCCAATTTTTTGCTGCCGCATTTTGTCGTCGACGGGGCTCTTGAATCGATACGACCAAGTGCGCGTCGTCGCCGTAGCAGTAAGGCGTAAACCAGGGCATCCATCAATGGTAAGGTGTTGCCCTGGCTCAAGAAGCTTGGCGGCGCGCGCATCGAATTGCATTGGTCTGGTGCCCCTCTGGCGTAAGTTTTCCAAAGGATGCTAATCGAAGCGGCGTAAGTTTTCAAAACGACGCCCAAAAAGTTACGCCAAATCGGCAAGTGACGACGGGTTTTTATGGGTGTCGTTGGGTCTCCCGCCATCCAACCAAACAAGGCAAACCCCTCTGCAAATGCAAGCAGCACAAGGCAAAACAGTGAAAACCCCGGCAGAAATCGATGATTCGATTATCGGCCACACCCCGATGATGCAGCAGTACCTCCGATTAAAAGCGGAGGCTGGCCCCTTGCTGCTCTTCTACCGCATGGGGGACTTCTATGAAATGTTCTATGAAGACGCGGAACGCGGCGCGCGCCTGCTTAACCTGACGCTGACCAAGCGCGGTTCGTCCAACGGCATCCCGATCCCGATGGCAGGCCTGCCCGTGCACGCCATGGAGCAGTATCTGGCGCGCCTGGTCGCCATGGGCGAATCCATCGCCATCTGCGAACAGATCGGCGATCCGGCCGCCTCCAAGGGCCCAGTTGAACGCCGCATCGTGCGCATCGTCACGCCGGGCACCCTGACCGACGACGCCCTGCTGCCCGCCAAGGCGGATCGCGCGCTCGCCGCCGTATTCGTCACCGGCAATGCCCGCGCCCCGCGCGCCGGACTGGCCTGGCTGAACCTGGCCAGCGGCGAGTTCCGCGTGACCGAATGCGCGCCCGCGCAGCTGGAATCCGAACTGCACCGCATCGCGCCCGCGGAAATCATCTGCGCCGACAGCGCCGATTTCGATTTCCCGTTCGAAGGCGCCCGCGCCCGCGTGCCGGACTGGCACTTTGAAAGCGATGGCGCCCGCGCGCACCTGCTGGCGCACTTCAAGACGGACACGCTGGCGGGCTTCGACATCGAAGACATGCCGGCGGGCGTTTGCGCCGCCGGCGCGCTGCTGCGCTATGCGGCGCGCACCCAATCGCAGGCGCTGGCGCACGTGCAAAGCCTGTCGGCCGAACGCCCTGGCCAGTACGTGCTGCTGGATCCGGTGACCCGCCGCAACCTGGAACTGACCCAGACGCTGTCGGGCGAAGATTCGCCCACGCTGTTCTCTCTGCTGGACGGCTGCCGCACGCCGATGGGCAGCCGGCTGCTGCGCCGGTGGCTGCATCATCCGCTGCGCGAAAACGAACAGGCGCTGGCGCGCCAGCAAGCCATCTCGGCGCTGCTGGCCGGCCGCATGGACGTCGAGCAGACTTTCGGCTCGGCGGGCCTGCTGGAAGCGATGCGCGCGGCGCTGAACGCCTTCCCGGACATCGAACGCATTGCCGCACGCCTGGCGCTGCGCTCGGTGCGCCCGCGCGAACTGGCCAGCCTGCGCGACGCGCTGGAATCCCTGCCGGCCTTGCGCGATCTGGTCGAACCCATGGCCGACTCGCCGCGCCTGGGCGAACTGATTTCGCACCTGTCCGTGGATCCGGCGCTGGCCGCGCTGCTGGTGCGCGCCATTGCGCCGGAACCGGCCGTGGCCATCCGCGACGGCGGTGTCCTGGCCACCGGTTTTGATGCCGAACTGGACGAACTGCGCGGCCTGGCGGCCGACGGCGGCGATTTCCTGGTGCAGCTGGAAGCGCGCGAGCGCGAGCGCACGGGCATCAACAACCTGCGCGTGGAATTCAACCGCGTGCATGGCTTCTATATCGAAGTCTCCAAGGGCCAGACGGCCAAGGTTCCGGAAGACTACCGGCGCCGCCAGACGCTGAAGAACGCCGAACGCTACATCACGCCCGAACTGAAGACGTGGGAAGACAAGGTGCTGTCCGCGCAGGACCGCTCGCTGGCCCGTGAAAAGTGGCTGTTCGAGCAATTGCTGGACGTGCTGGCCGAACACGTGCGGCCGCTGTCCGACTGCGCCGCCGCGCTGGCCGAACTGGACACGCTGGCGGCCCTGGCCGACCACGCGCGCCGCCACGACTGGATGGCGCCCGACTTGTCCGAGCAGGCCGACATCGATATCGAGGCCGGCCGCCACCCTGTGGTGGAACATGCCATCGAACGCTTCACGCCCAACGGCTGCCGCCTGGACCCTGCGCGCCGCATGCTGCTGATCACCGGCCCGAACATGGGCGGTAAGTCGACCTATATGCGTCAGGTGGCGCTGATCGTGCTGCTGGCGCGCATCGGCAGCTTCGTGCCCGCCACGCGCGCGCGCATCGGCAAGATTGACCGCATCTTCACCCGCATCGGCGCGGCCGACGACCTGGCGGGCGGACGTTCGACGTTCATGATGGAAATGACCGAAGCGGCCGCCATCCTGTCGGCCAGCACGCCCAACAGCCTGGTGCTGATGGACGAGATCGGCCGCGGCACGTCCACCTATGACGGCCTGGCACTGGCCTGGGCCATCGCCTGCCGCCTGCTGGCGCACAACCGCGCGTTGACGCTGTTCGCCACGCACTACTTCGAACTGACCCGCCTGCCGGCCGAACAGCCGGCCTCCGCCAACGTGCACCTGGCCGCGGCGGAATCGGCCAGCGGCATCGTCTTCCTGCACGAAGTGCGCGAAGGCCCCGCCAGCCGCAGCTACGGGATCCAGGTGGCGCAACGCGCCGGCGTGCCGGCCGCGGTGATCCGCCAGGCCACGCGCGAACTCGAACGGCTTGAGGCGCAGGGTTCGCCCACGCCGCAGCTGGGCCTGTTCTCGGCCGCGGCCGACGCCGACGCGCAAGCCTACGCCGAGACCGAGCGCTCCGACGAGCTCGAGGCGCTGGACGGCCTGCGCGAATCGCTTGCCGCCATCGACCCCGACAGCCTCACCCCGCGCGAAGCGCTGGATGCCCTCTACCGCCTGAAGAAGCACCTTCAATGAACCTCGACCAACGCCTGCCGCTGCTGGGCAACCAAAGCCCAAACGACTTCATGCGCCGCTATTGGCAGCGCAAGCCGCTGCTGATCCGCCAGGCCATCCCCGGCTTCAAGCCGCCGCTGACCATCGCCGCCATCAAGAAGCTGGCGCGTCGTGACGATGTCGAGTCGCGCCTGATCTGGCGCGAGAACGGCGAATGGCAGATGGAGAACGGCCCGTTCGCCCGCCTGCCCAAAGACAACGAAGGCGACTGGACGCTGCTGATTCAAAGCGTGGACCTGCTGAGCGATGCGGCCTCCGAACTGATGGGTTTGTTCCGTTTCATCCCCGACGCCCGCCTGGACGACGTGATGATCAGCATCGCCAGCCACGGTGGCGGCGTGGGCCCGCACTTCGACAGCTATGACGTGTTCCTGCTGCAAGCCGCCGGCGAACGCGAATGGCGCTACGGCCGCCAGAAGGACCTGTCGCTGGAACCCGGCCTGCCGCTGAAGATCCTCAGCAACTTCCAGCCAGAAGAAAAGGCCGTGCTGGTCCCCGGCGACATGCTCTATCTGCCGCCCCAGGCGGCCCATGACGGCATCGCCATGGGCGACGGCTGCATGACCATCTCGATCGGGTTCCGCGCCCCCACGCAGGCCACGCTGGCGCGCGGCCTGCTGGAAGCCGCCGCCGACCAGGTCATGGCGCGCGTCGGCCTCCTGGGCGGCCCCTACGGCGAACCCGCCCTGCCCGGCCCCAAACTGTCGGCCGTCTACCGCGATCCGGGCCAGCCTGCCGTCGACACGCCCGCGGCGCTGCCCGATGCCTTGGTGGCCGCCACGCTGGAAACCGTCGAAAAGCTGCGCTTCGACGATGCGCTGGCGTCGCGCTTCCTGGGTTGCTGGCTGACCGAACCGCACAACCAGAGCGTGTTCGACGCGCCCGAGGGCATGGACGTGGACCTGGAAGAAGACTGGCCCGCCTCGGGCCGCCTGGTGCTGGATCGCCGCACCCGCATGCTGTATCGCGGCAAGCAGCTCTTCATCAACGGTGAAACCGCGATGACACCTGCCGACGCCGCCCTGCGCGCATTGGCGGACGCCCGCAGCCTGGATTGCGCCGCCCCGGCCTGCGCCAAACTTTCCGACGATGCCCGTTCTTGCCTGGCGGATTGGCTGGATTCCGGCTGGATTCATTACGTGGCGGCGTAGTATCCGGACACCTGCGCGTATCTGACTTGCACAGAACGCAATCAGGTCTATGCGTGCGGTCACATAAGGAAAGACATAACACCGAGCTGAAAGGTTTGTTGCCGTTGGGATGCGACCTTTTTAACTTTCACACGCGATCGGCCGCAAGCTTCCTGTAGCCTGGATTCTGGTTTCCCCTAAGGGGGTTTCAAGAGTCGTCATCTACAGGAGTCCAAAAATGATGAGCAAAACCTTGATTATTGCCTCGGTGCTGGCAGTCTCGCTCAGCGCTTGCAACAAGAAGGAAGATGCCCCGGCGCCCGCGAACAACCCCACTCCGGGCGCAAGCACGCCTGCCCCCAGCACGACGCCGCCGGCCACGTCGCCGGCTCCGGCACCCACCCCCGGCACCACGCCTGGTGGCGGTTCGAATACCCCGGGCGGCTCGACCACCCCGGCGTCTTAATAAAAACAGAGACGAACCCCCGCTCTGAAGACGTGAACAAGCCCCGGCAACGACATTGCCGGGGCTTGTTCACGTCTGGGCCCACGACGCAGCGCCGCGCGCGCCCATGAAAAAAGGCCCCCTTGCGGGGGCCTTCTGCCTTGAACCGGCGCCGAAGCGCCGATCGGCCATGCTTTACATCTTGTCCTTCAAGACACTCAGCAGACGCTGGGCCGTAGCGCTGTTGTCGCGGGCGCCCGTGGAGTCCAGCACCGTCACCGTGGTCTGATCGCCCGTGGCGGCCAGGTGGATGCGGTATTGCGGCGCCTCGGCCTTCTTGTCGCCCGAGAACATGCGGCCGAAGAAGCCCGGTTGCTCGTTCTTTTCGCCGGTGTCGGTATCGACGTAGCGCACGAAGTAGTCGCCAGCGGAACGGTCGCGGTCGTCCACGGCGAAACCGCCGCCGTCCAGCGCCACGCCGACGCGGCGCCATGCGCGGTCGAACGATTCAGCCACCAGCAACGAGGCGCCTTGCGTACGGACATCTTCCTCGACGGCCGGCTTCTGCGGCGCGGCTTCCGCCTGCTGCACCAGCTTGCGGGCGTTGTCCACGTCCGAACCCAGGTAGACCATCATGCGGGCGAGCATGGCGGCGTTCAGGCCCGGATCTTCCTTGCCGTTCTGCCACTGCACCTGGCCGCCGTCGGAGCCGACGCGCTTTTCAAGCATCTGGCGATGGCTGACATAGACCTCGGTGTGGCCGTTGACGCGTTCGACGCGGGTGCGGAATTTCTCGCGTTCGCCGCTATCCCAGGCGGATTCCAGCACCGCGCCCAATGCCTGGCGGAGCCAGCTTTCCGGGATCTTGGCGCGGTTTTCCGCCCAGTCGGTTTCGATCAGGCCGGCGCTGGGGTTGTTGCTGGCCACGGTGAAGCCGTTCTCGGTCCAGAAGTCGACCAGACGCGGGAACACGTCTTCGGGAGCACGGTCCACGACCAGCCAACGCAGGTCGCCGTCACGCTCGACACGCATGTCCTGGCGGCCGGGCAGCACGTTGCTGGTCTTCGGGGCGGTGGCTTGCGCCTGGCCCTGTTGCTGGAACTGCGAGTACGTCGTCGAGCCCGAAGCGGGAGCGCGATAGCGCGGGTCGCTGTTGGCCTGAGTCAGATCCGGCGGGATGCTCAGAGGCTCTCCTCGCTGGGTGACGGCGCTCTTGTAGTTGACGGATTCTTCATTGCCCAGGAATTGATTGACCTCGCTGCAGCCGGCCAACAACACCAGAGACATCAATGCCGACAAACCGGCATGACGCTTGTTCATACGTATCCTCACGATATTTAGAGCAGACCCGTTTCCTGGAGCGCACGACGCACGACTTCGTGGTTCTGCGTCCCCAGTTCAACCAGCGGGAGCCGGTAGCCCAGTGTGCTGCGGCCCATTTCGGCCAACGCCCACTTGACGGGGATGGGATTGGCTTCAACGAACAAAGCCTTGTTCAGACGCGCCAGGTACGCGTTAAGTTCACGGACTTTCGGCACATCGCCGGCCAGCGCCGCGGCGCAAAGGTCGCGCATCAGCTTGGGCGCCACGTTGGCAGTCACCGAGATGTTGCCGCGCGCGCCCAGCAGAATCAGGGCGGCGGCAGTGGGATCGTCGCCGCTGAAGACCTGGAAGCCCGCCGGCGCTTCGCGCAGCAGCAGGCCGCCGCGGGCGATGTCGCCGGTTGCGTCCTTGATGCCGATGATGCCCGGCACCTGAGCCAGGCGCAGGACCGTGTCGTTGGTCATGTCGGCCACGGTGCGGCCCGGCACGTTGTACAGGATCGTCGGCAGATCGACGGCTTCCGCGATCGTGCGGAAGTGGCGATACAAGCCTTCTTGCGAAGGCTTGTTGTAGTAAGGGACGACCGACAGGCCAGCCTGCGCGCCAACCGCTTTGGCATGGCGCGTCAGGTGGATGGCTTCGTCGGTGGAGTTGGCGCCCACGCCGGCGATGACCGGGATGCGGCCGGCGGCATGTTCAACCGCGACGCGGATCAATTCCGCGTGCTCTTCCATGGAGACCGTGGGAGACTCCCCGGTGGTGCCCACCACTACCAGCGCGTCGGTTCCTTCCTGGACGTGCCAGTCGATCAATGACCGGTAGGCAGCGTAATCCAGGCTGCCGTCGGGCTGCATGGGAGTGACCAGGGCCACCAAGCTGCCCTGGAAATTAACGCCTGCGGCGGTTGCAGGGGATGCCATAAATGTAGGGCTCCAACGCCCCACGGCAGGATGCCACAGGGCCAGAATCAATGAAACCGCTGAGTTTAACGGAATTTGGCCGGAATCCTACAGAAACCACTGGACGATAGTCGTTCCAAACTCGTACACCGGACGCATCAGAAGCCAAAGCACATCGGTGACCAGAAGGACGATGACGATCATCAGGCCATACGGCTCGATTTTCGAGTATTGCCAGGCCAGGCGGTTCGGCAGCAGGCTGAACAAGATGCGTCCCCCATCCAGCGGCAGGATCGGCAGCAGGTTCAGCGCCATCAGCACCAGGTTGATGTTCACCCCGGCCACGCCCATCTGGAACCAGAATGACTCCTGCATGCCGGATTCCAGCATCAGGCGCAGTGAAAACGCCCACAGGACGGCCATCAGCAGGTTGGCGGCAGGCCCGGCCAGCGCCACCCACAGCATGTCGCGCTTGGGACGGCGCAGGCGGCCGAAGTCCACCGGCACGGGTTTGGCCCAGCCGAACAGCATGCCCGGGCTGCCCAGCAGCTTGGACGCCAACAGGATGACGACCGGCACCAGCAAGGTGCCGATCGGGTCGATATGCCGCGCCGGATTCAGGCTGATGCGGCCGGCCTCGTAGGCCGTCGGGTCGCCGAACATCCGCGCGACGTAGCCGTGCGCGGCTTCGTGCAGGGTGATGGCGAAGATGACCGGTATCGCGTAGACCGCAATGGTTTGGATGATGTCGTTCATGGCGAGCCGGATTGTAGATGAGCCGCGTGCCGGCAGGGGCCGGCACGCAAGGCACTGCGGAGCGGGAAAGGATCAGGCAAGGCCGAGCGTGGCCGGGTCGCCGCGGCCGACGCGCACGACCACCGGGTCTTCGCTGGTCAGGTCGATCACCGTGGTCGGCGATTGCGGGCAGGCGCCCGCGTCGATGATGGCCGCCAGATCGTGGTCGTAGCGGGCGCGGATGTCTTCGGCGTCGTTCAACGCGTCCGTTTCGTCCTTGGGGATCAGGGTCGTGGAAAGCAGGGGCGCGCCCACTTGCTCAAGCAGGCCCAGCATGACGGCATGGTCCGGCACGCGGATGCCGATGGTCTTGCGCGACGGGTGCGAGACGCGCCGCGGCACTTCTTTGGTGGCTTCCAGAATGAAGGTCCACGGACCCGGCGTAGCCGCCTTCAGCAGGCGGTACTGCTTGTTGTCCACGCGGGCGAAGTGGCCGATTTCAGCCAGGTCGCGGCACAGCAGGGTCAGGTGGTGTCTTTCGTCCAGGCCGCGAAGGCGGCGCAAGCCGTCCGCGGCGTCCTTGTCGTCCAGGCGCGCGACGACGGCATAGCTGGAGTCGGTGGGCACCGCCACCAGGCCTCCATCGTTCAGCCATTGGGCTGCCTGCTTGAGCAGGCGAGGTTGAGGATTCGCAGGATGAATAGATAAATACAAGGCCATGGGATTATCCTAACACTCTTGAATGCCGCCCAGCATGGCGCGGCGATGCAAAATGGCGGGAACGCCGACCCGCCCGGAGAAACAGTATGCGCCTCGATGACTCGCGTGAAAGCGACAATGTGGAAGACCGACGTGCCAGCGGTCCACGTATCGGCGGCCGTGGAACCATCGGCATCGGTACGATAGTACTTGCCTTGGTGGCCATGTATTTTGGCGTGGACCCCAGCGTGGTCCTGCAAATGGCCGAAGGCCCGCCCCAGACCCAGCAGCAGGCGCCTGCCACCCGCCCCCCCGTCAACGATCCGCAAGCCCGCTTCGTGGCCAAGGTGCTGGGCGAAACCGAAGACACCTGGACCGCGATCTTTCAGAAGGATCTGAACCGCCAATATGTCGCGCCCAAGCTCGTGCTGTTCCGCGGCGCCACGCCCACCGCCTGCGGCACGGGCCAATCGGCGATGGGCCCGTTCTACTGTCCTGGCGACAGCAAGGTCTATATCGACCTGGCCTTCTTCGATGAATTGCAGAACAAGTTCAAGGCGCCGGGCGACTTCGCGCAGGCGTATGTGATCGCGCATGAGGTGGGGCACCATGTGCAGCACCTGCTGGGCATCTCGGACCAGGTGGATCAGTTGCGCCGCCGCAATCCGGCGCAAGCCAATGCGCTGTCCGTGCGGGTGGAACTGCAGGCCGACTGCTTCGCCGGCCTGTGGGCGCAACGCGCCAATGCCGCGCGCAACATTCTGGAAGGCGGCGACGTCGAGGAAGCGCTGGCAGCGGCCACCGCCATCGGCGACGACCGGCTGCAGAAGCAAGCCCAGGGCTATGCCGTGCCGGACTCGTTCACGCACGGCTCGTCGGCCCAACGTGTGCGCTGGTTCAAGCGCGGGCTGGAAAGCGGCAACATCAAGCAATGCGACACGTTCTCGGCCAGCGCGCTCTGACCCGCCGCTGACCCGCAATCACTCGCCCCACCTTTAGCTGTATGGATATACAGCTAAAGGGGTCATCCCGTCTTCATCTTGTAAGATTACGCCCCCTCGCACTGTTTGCGCGCATGAGTTCCCTGCGCCCTGTCGCGAGCGGCGCAGCGCATCCGTAGCGCAATTCCAAGACCCTAGATCCGTTCCATGGCCAACAAGTTCGAACCGTTAATCACCGTTGATGAGGTGCAAGAGATCCTTGCCGAACCCAAGGAAACCGTAAAACCGATCTCCTGGATCCCGAAGCCCGCCGCCAACAACATCCAATGGATGGAGTTCGCCAGCGCGTGCAAGGTCAAGGGCGACGTGCGCGACGATGTGATTTTCCGGGTGATCTACCGCGGTGCGCGCACCGCCGTGCATGGCCAGGCCACGATCTTCCTGACGGAAGCGTTCTGTGCCAGCCTTTTTGTCGGCCCGCACCGGGTGTTGGGCGTGGACACGGACGATTCCTTCCACACCAGCCTGATCGGCGTGGGCCGGCCACAGTACCGCAAGCCGCTTGCAGACCGCAGCCACGAACATATCTGGGTGGACGAAGGCGAAGGCTATGCCGAACCCGTCGTGCCCGCCCTGCACACTATCGGCGCGCTGATGCAGTATTTCTTGCCGCGGGCGAACCTGACCCTTGCCGGCGGATTCGCGCATCCCCTCAAAGGCCGCCAAATCGAACTGATCCTATGAGCACTTTTCTGGAAGCCTCCGGCTGGACCGTCCTGCCGGCCGGTGAACACGCCATACGCGCGGTATCCCCCATGACCCTGGGGCTCGACGGCCAGCATGCCGCCTTCTTCATTGCGCACCCGGACGACGCGTCGTTCTACCTGACCGACGCCTGTGAGACCTCGATGCATGCGTCCAGCTACGGCATCGAAGTCGGCGCCAAGCGCATCGATCTGCTGAACGAAACCCCGGGCGTCAGCCTGGCGCATTTCGACCGCGACGGCGCCATCGTCGCCTCGGGCCCCAACGAACAGTTGCAGGAAGCCTTGTGGGACGCCGTGAAGCTGGCCATGGCCTTGTCGTTCCAGTGCGCCAAGTGGATGCCCAGATTCAGCCAATTGCGCTTTCGCGCCCAGGTCGGCCGCGCGCTGGCGGAAGGCGTGGGCGCGAACCGCATGGTCAAAGGCGCGCGCGCCAAGGGCAGCAGCGGCCACACGGCGGACTTCGCGTTCGCAGTGCGCGCGGCGGGCAGCACGGCGCTGACCTATATCGAACCGATCGCGCTCAAGGCCGGCAAGAAGATGGATTGGACGCAGGTCTACCAGACCCACGGCAAGATGTCGGACGTGAAGATGGCGGACGCGCGCAATTCGCGCATGGTCATCCTGGAGGACGGCGCATCGGCAGAGGAATTCAAGAAGGCCGTGACCATCCTCGAACAGTCCGCCACGGTGCAGACGCTGGCCAAGACGCGGGACTGGCGGGAAGTCTTTGCCGGCTAGGACGACATGTTCGTCAGGCCGTCGACGATCTCGCGGCCATGCAATATGGCCGCGTGCACCGCTTCTCGCGGACTGAAGACGAAACCGCCGTCGGCGAAACGGGGAACCGGGTATTCGTCGCCGCCTTCCAGCACGGCGCCTGCCTGAACCACCATTACCGATGCGACGAATACGGGGCCGCTGGGCAGCGCCGGGATTTCAGCGTCCGCGCCCCGGGACACCTTGGCCGTCAGCCGGTATCCCTTGTAGATCAAGTTGTTCTGATGCACTTCGGATGCCCTCTTTCTCCAATCGAGCATACCGCGCCTGTTCATGACAGTTCTGATATGTTTTGTAACGCGGGCAGAAACTAGAAACATTGTTGCAGCACAACACCTGCGTCCCCGATTCTCAAATGCCAAGAATGCCGGCCGGGAATACGGCGCATCGGCAAGCCTGATGCGGCCTGCGGCCCGGCACGGCAATCTGGCCACCCCCTTCTTGCCGCTGCCTTACGGGGATTTCCCTAGGTCGTGTTGCGAAAGCGCATCGTCGGACGACGCCATGCCCGTCGCCCGCATGTAATCCGCCAAGGTCCAGCCGCGGCCCAGCAGGATCATCCGGGTGTGAAGGTCGTCCAGCACGCGAGGCTGCACGGCGGGCCCGAGATAGCGCAACTGCTTGCGCCGCAGCTCCACATAGCCTAGCTCGTAGTGCTGCGCCAGACCCATCCAGAGCCGGTGCGCGCCGGTGGATTGGCGGGCGCCGCTCACGATGCAGAGCCCGGCGTCCAGCCCCCAGCGGTACACCGCCGTCGCCAGCCCCATGCCTTGATAGGGCGCGGCGTACTTCGAATGCGGGGCGCGCACGTAAGGGTCGGCCCGCCTGCCCACTTCGATCAGCCGGTTGAACACCGTGTAGCCCGCCACGCGGTCCCGCCGCACATCCACCACATACACGTAATACTCGCCGTCGGCTTCGCGATAGCGAAGCACGATGCCAGGGATATCGGTCTTGACCTCCGGCAGCCCGTGCAAGCGATCCAAGGGACGATTCATCCGATCGTGTATGGCATCGAGTTCGGTCGCAACTTCTTCTGGAGCATGATTGACGTCAATGCGTAGTTCCGTCACGAAACGCGTGAAGGAACGGAATGCGTGCAGTGCCAACGTAGGCAAGGCCACCTCCTGTACAGGGTTGATAAACGAAAAAAAAGCCGCATTCGCGGCTGAGAATGGATGTGTGCGATATGCCGTCTAGAAAACGGAATCCGTCTTGATCGGCTTGAAAGAAATCGGACTATGCCGCGGCATGCTTGCCCTCTTGCCAGCCGCCGGCCGCTTGCGCGTCGGCCTTGCCGAAGAACGCGGGGAATTGCTGCGCCCCTTTACGCGTGACCGACAGCGCACGCGAGTCCAGGTCCTTCGTGATCCAGCCACGGTGCACCAGCGCATCCAGCAAGGCCGCGCCCAGCGCGCCCCCCAGGTGCGAGCGCCGTTCGCTCCAGTCCAGGCAGGCGCACGCGAAACGCCGGCGGCGCTGGCGTGCTTGCACGGCGTCCACGCCCACCTGCGCCAGCGAGGCCTCGCCCAGCGGCGTCAATACGTAGTCGCGACCATCGGCCACCAGCCATTGGCGCGCCAGCATCGCGTCGTGGATGCGCACGGCAAGCGTGCCCGCCATGTGGTCGTAGCACGTGCGGGCCTCGCGCAGCGCGGACGGCGTGTTGGGCTTGAACGGCACGCGCTCGGCGCCGGCCACGACAAGCAGGGCCTCCAGCGCGTGCGCGACTTCGCTGTTGGCCAGCCGGAAGTAGCGGTGCTTGCCCTGCACCGCCATGTCGACCAGCCCTTGTTCGCGCAGCCGCTGAAAATGGCTGCTGGCCGTGGACGCGCCGATATCGGCGGCCGCGGCCAGCTCGGTCGCCGTGCGGGCGCGGCCGTCCAGCAGCAGGCACAGCATGCGCGCACGGGCCGGGTCGGCGATGGCGCCCGCCACCCCGGATAGATTGATGTCGGCGAACTCGGATTCCATGATTCGCTGTAGACCAAAGTGTTGTGTGCAAGGCCTAAGCATACTGCGAGTCATCCCGATAAGACACCGGACACGTCCCAAATCCCATGCCCTCTGCCCAATCCTTCTTCGGCTGGAAAGTCCTTGCCGCCACGTTCACGCTGGCCGTATTCGGCTGGGGCGTCGGCTTTTACGGCCCGCCGGTGTTCCTGCATGCCGTGGTGCAACGCACCGGCTGGAGCGTGGCGCTGGTGTCCGGCGCCGTCACCCTGCACTTTCTGGCCGGCACGGTGGTGGTGGCGAATCTGCCCCGCCTGTACCGCCGCGCCGGCGTCCCGCAAACCACATTCGGCGGCGCCGTGCTGCTGGCGCTGGGGGTAGCAGGATGGGCGCTGGCCCAAGCCCCGTGGCAGTTGTACGTGGCGGCCGCGATTAGCGGCATGGGCTGGGTGGCGTTGGGCGCGGCGGCGGTCAACGCGTTGATCGCCCCTTGGTTCGTGCGGCGGCGCCCCGCCGCGCTGGGCATGGCCTACAACGGCGCCAGCGTGGGCGGCATCGTGTTCTCGCCGCTGTGGGTGTTCCTGATCGCGCAGGCAGGATTCGCGCAGGCCGCGCTGGGGGTGGGCGTAGTGATGGTCGTGGTGATCGCCGTGCTGTCGCGCAAAGTGTTCGCCGTCACACCGCAGCAACTGGGCCAGCCGGCAGATGGCGACGGCGCCGCCGTGGCGGTCGCTGCGGCGGCCGCCACGCAATCCCGCGTGGGCAACCTGTGGCGTGACCGCGCCTTCTTGACGCTGTCCGGCGGCATGGCGCTGGGGCTGTTCGCCCAGATCGGCCTGATCGCGCACTTGCTGTCGTTGCTGGCGCCCTTGCTGGGCGCGCAGTTGGCGGGTGTGGCGATGGGCGTCGCCACGGCGGCCGCCATTGCGGGCCGCACGCTGGTGGGATGGTTGATGCCCCCCGGCGCCGACCGCCGCAAGGTGGCGTGCCTGGCCTATGCCATCCAGATTGGCGGATCGCTCACGCTGATGATGGCGCCGGACCACGGCTGGGCGGTCTGGGCGGGCGTGGTGTTGTTCGGATCGGGCATCGGCAACGCGACCTCGCTACCCCCGCTGATCGCGCAAACGGAGTTCGCTCGCGAAGACACCGCGCGCGTCGTGCCGCTGATCGTGGCGTTGTCGCAAGGCGCCTACGCCTTCGCGCCCGCGGTATTCGGATTGCTGCGCGCCGCGCTGGAAGCAACGGGGCAGTCGATGGTGGCCTTCCTGGCGCTGGCGGCGCTGCTGCAAGCCGCCGCCATCGCCTGCTTTGCCGCCGGGTTGGGCGCATCCGCCTTCAGGCCAGCCCGCCCCGCCGCGCCACCAGCCCGGCCATGACGGCGTTGCCGCCCTCGCTCGCCAGCCCTTCCGCCACGCCTTGCCGATCGGCCGCCGTGCGGTTCTGGCTGACCTTCCATTTGCCTTCGATGCGGGATATCGGGATCTCGACACCGATGATGGCGCGCATTTGGGCGGCGATGAAATCGGGGGGGGCCTGATCCACGTTCCAGGGCTGGGTGCGCGCCTTTTCCTGGCTGTCGGTCAAGGCCTCCAGCTGGGCGCGCAACCACGCGGGATCATCCTGGATCACCGGCGTGCCCCAGACATGCACCGCCACGAAATTCCAGGTCGGCACGACCTTGTGCGTTTCCGCCTTGGTGGCGTACCAGGACGGCGTGATATAGGCCTGCGCGCCGTGGAAGACCACCAGGCATTCCTGGCCCGCCGCCAGATGCGCCAATTGCGGATTGGCGCGCGCCACGTGCAGCCGCAGCACGCCGTGCGGCCCTTCGGGATAAAGCAGACAGGGGATGTGATTGGCCATCAGCCCCCCCTCCCCGCTGGTCATGATGACGCCCAATGGATGGGCGCGGATGAAGTCGTGCTGAACGGCAAGATCATCTTCGCGAAAGGCGGACGGCAGATACATGATGGGCGGTCTGGTTGCAGGAAAAAACACAACATACCGCCTTCGTGGCCCCATGCACAGGGCCAACGGAATTCAGTTTTATGGAGCCAGAACAATGCCCTGGCACGGCTGGCGGGAAGGCGGCCTATCGTCGGACGCGCTCGTAGGCCTGGTTCATGTGGTCGCGTGCCTCGGTTTCACGCGCGTAGGCGCGGTCGTAGCTCGCCAGGCATCCCTGCGTGGGGTTGGGCCACTTGATCGCGGCGATCGCGGCGGTGAGTTCGTCGCGCGCACGTTGCCATTCCTTGACTGCGGCATACCATTCCTTGGCGGTGTCCATAGTTTTCTCCCTATGTGCACGCCTTTCATCGTAGACCCGGCGGCGCACGCGCGGACGCCTCGCCGCCACGGAAAAAAGGATGAGCTCCATTTCCCGAGAGGGTTTACCCAACCCCGGCCGCCCGGCCCCGGCAGAATCCGGCGCCGGCCGGCGCGAACAGGCAGATAATCAGAAATGCGCCGGCACGGATGCCGCCAATGTCTGGAAAGGAACGCTCATGACCTCCCGATTGACCTTGGCCGCCGGCTGCGCCGTCATCGCCCTGGCGGCCTGCACCAACCTGCCCCGCGCGCAGGACTATTCCACGTCGCTGGGCGAAGACCAGGCGCAGCTTCAGCCCGATCCGGCGTGGAGCGCCGGCCGCGTCTGGACGCGGCCCGGCCCGCCGATCGGCAGCGTGTACGACAAGAAGCTCGTCATGGAACCGGTGACTTACATTGCGGGCGACCGTCCGGACGAGCTGGATTTCAAGGACAACGCCGTCTTGCGCGAGCGCGTGCTGGCCTACATGAACGAGGCCGTGCGCCGCGAGTTTTCGCAAGCAGGCTATCAATTGCTGGACGCTCCCGCGCCGCATGCGCTGCGCATCCGGGCCGCGATCACGGGCACCTTCAAGAACGACCGCGATCCCCGGGCGATGGAGTACATTCCGATCGGTTACGTAATCGGGCAGACCGCCAAGGCCGCGGGCTACCGCGATCAGTCGGCGCGCCTGCTCATCGAGGCCTCGGTGCGCGACGCGGGCACGAACGAACTGCTGATCGCATCGGTGGGCACCGTCACCGGCAGCAATCTTCCGCCCGACCAGAAGCCCACGCCAGACGACGTGCGCTCGGCAATCGATGATTGGGTGCGACAGGTGCGCCTGCAGTTCGACCGCAATTGGCAGGCCGCCAGACCCTGACGGCAAGCGCGCGCGACGCTGCTGCGCCTGATCCGCCGATCCGCGATAACATGCGCCGCCACGCCGCAAGACCGCCTGCCGTCGAGTGGGCGATCGGGCAATCACCGCAAGCGGGGAACATTCCTGGCGCCCAAGCGGTCCAATCCCCGAAATTTTTCCTTGAAAATCACGATGTGATGAATATTGACGTCAACCCTCACTTACTCACGGCCACGGCTAATGCTACTGTTCCGCCTGTGCAAGGAGTACAAGCAATGGATCAGAAAACGAAGCCCTGGGCTTTTCCCAAACCCCATCCGGAAAACACCCCACGTGGTGAGCGCAACAAGCAGGAGTTCGATGCTCCCGCCGAAACCAAAAAGCCTGCGCCGAAACCGCGCAGCAAGAAAGAACCGCCGGCAGTCAGCCGGGCGCGTTCATGACCTTGCCGGCCTGGCCACGCGCCGCCGCCCTGGCCGCGCTGTCCTCGCTTTCCCTGGCCGCCGCGGCCGCCCCCGATGTGCAGACCGGCGACCTGGTGTTCCAGCAATCACGGTCGGCCCAAAGCCTGGCCATCCAGCAAGCCACGCACTCCCCCTACAGCCACATGGGCATGATCGTGATGCGCCAGGGCCGCCCCTACGTGCTGGAGGCCGCTGCCCGCGTCAGCTATACGCCGCTTGACCAATGGGCGGCGCAAGGCGAACGCGGCCACTATGTCGTCCGGCGCCTGCGCGACGCGGCGCGGCTGACGCCCGCCGTGCGCGAACAGTTGGCAGCAGCGGGGGCCGCTTATGCAGGCAAGCCCTATGACCTGGTGTTTGCCTGGTCGGACGACAAGATCTATTGCTCGGAACTCGTCTGGAAAATCTACCAGCGCACGCTGGGCGTGGAAATCGGGGCGCTGGCGCCGCTCAAGCGGTTTGACCTGAGTTCATCGGCCGTGCAGGCCAAGCTGCGGGAACGGTACGGCCAGGACATCCCCTGGGACGAACCGATGATCTCGCCGGCGGCCATGTACGAATCGGACCTGCTAGCAACGGTCGCCGACCGCTGACCCTTTCCCGGAGCGCCCTTGATCCCCATGGCCGCGTCCCTCCTGATTGGCATCGCCATCGCGCTGGCCGCCGCCTGGGGCGCACTGGCGCTATGGGTGCGCGCGCCCGTGCCGCGCGGCGCACGGGCGGCGCTGACGCTGGTCTGGCTGGCGTCGGCGTTTGCCGCCATCGCCGCGCTGGCCTGGCCGGCGTGGCAGCCTGCCTGGTACGCGTTTGCCGCCGCCGTCATCGCGCTGCTGGCCTGGTGGCACACCCTTCGGCCCTCCAATGATCGCGACTGGATACCCGAAGTCGCGCGGCAGACTTATGGTGAGATAAACGGCAACCAGGTCACGCTGCACAACGTGCGCAACTTCGACTGGCACTCGCGGACCGATTTCACGCCCCGCTGGGAAACGCGGCATTACGCGCTGGACGCGCTGCAATCCGTAGACGTGGCGCTGTCCTACTGGAGCCGCCCCGCCATCGCCCACGCCCTGGTGTCTTTCGGCTTCGGCGACGACCGCTACATCGTGTTTTCGGTTGAGATCCGGCGCAAGCAGGGCGACCGCTTTTCAGAGGTCGGCGGCTTCTTCAAGCAGTACGAACTGAGCGTCATCGCGTCCACCGAAGAAGACAGCCTGCGCGTGCGCACCAACGTCCGGGGCGAAGACGGCTATCTGTACCGCGTCCACATGCCGCTGGATGCCGCGCGTTCGCTGTTCCTGGCGTATGTGGACAGCGCGAACCGCCTGCGGGACACGCCGCGCTTCTATCACACGCTGACCGCCAACTGCACCACCATCGTGTTCCAGATGGCGCGGCGCATCGTGCCGGGCCTGCCGCTGGATTTCCGGCAACTGGTGTCGGGCTATCTGCCTGAGTACTTCTACGATCTGCATGTGCTGCAAGGCGCGGGCAGCGCCACGCAATACCGCCGGCTGGGCCGTTATACGGACCGCGCGCGCGCCAATGCAACGCCTGCGACGTTTTCGCGGGACATCCGGCAAGGCGTGCCGGGCATAGACGCCTTGTAGTTCGAAGCCAAGCTAAGCGCCCCAGACCACCACTTTGTTCCGCCCCGACGCCTTGGCTTGATACAGCGCCTGGTCCGCGCATTTCAAGACGGCGCCCGGGTCGTCCCCGTCGTCCGGCCAGCGGGCCGTCCCGATGGAGACCGTGACATGCCCCACCCCGCCCGGCATCCGATGCGATTCGGTCGCTTGCCGGATCCGTTCGGCGACGCCTCTTGCCGCCTCCGAGGACGCGCCGGGCATCAGCACCAGGAACTCTTCTCCGCCCACCCGGCAGCCCGCGTCTTCCGTCCGGATCGAGTCGCGCATAAGATCCGCCAGCGCTACCAGGACCTGGTCGCCGGCGGCATGGCCGAAGGTGTCGTTGATCCGCTTGAAATGATCCAGGTCCAGTGCCAGCACGGCAAACGGCTGACGCGTGGAGAGCAAGCGCGAGATCTCGCTGGAGACGCCGCGCCGGTTCAACAGGCGCGTCATCGGATCCGTCATGGTTTCGGCATTCAGCTTGCCGATCTGCTGCTCGTGCAGCGCCATCGTGAAGCTGACCGCTTCACGCAGTTGTTCGGCCTCGAAGTAGTTGGCCTGCACCGACTGGATCAACGGCGCCGCTTGCGCACCATCGCCAGACTTCATCGCGCCCGCCAGGATCGCCAACGGCCTGGCGATCCAATACCCCATCGCGGACACCGCCAACAGCATGACCAGCGCCGCGGGAACGGAGTACCAGAAGATCCGCCACATCAGGCCATGCAGCGGCTCCAGCGTGGCGGCCAAGGGCCGTTGGACTATCACGCCCCAACCGCCGCGCTGCATGCGCGCGTAGCCGGCCAGCATGTCCACGCCCAGGCTGTTGGTGATCGGCATCGTTCCGGACTCGCCGCGCTGCAGGGCCTGGATGGCCGGGTTCTGACTCTGGTTCGTTCCAATCCAGCGCGGCTCGCGGTGATAGATGATCTTGCCGTCCGACCCCACCACATAGACGTACGAGCCGTCACGGTAGAAGTGTTCTTCCAGCAGCTTGTCCAATTCCGTGTTGTGCTGAAGGTAGACCGCCGCCCCTACAAAGCCCTGGTACGTTCCTTGGGCGTCCTTCACAGGTTCGGTCAACGCCACCGTCCACAGCCCCTGCGAAGACAGATAGGGAGGCGTCACGTTGCGCTCCTGCGCTGCGCCCCGAAGATCGATCCCGGACGTTGTACGGCCCTGCTTTTCGGTGCCTGGCAGCTGCGACGCATACGCCACGATGTCCCCCTTCGCATCGACGACCGCCGCCGCGATGACGCCGTCGGACTGCTCGGCGACGCGAAGCACTTCCTCGTCCATCGCCGCCGGCTTGTCCATCATCGACGCCACCCGACTGGCGCTGGCCGTCAACTGCTGCTGGAGTGCGCCGATGTACAGGTCCACGACCTCGGCAAGCTTCACCGCATAAGCGCGATTCGCCTCGAGCGTCGTGGCGACCAATTGTTCTTTCTGCACGTGATATGCCGCGAACAGGGCATTGGCGAAGGCGACGGTGCCGCTGAACACCGACAGGCCGACAATAAGTTGAAGCAACGTGATCCTGGGCTTGCGCAAGCGGCCTCCTGATAGTCCGTATCGGATTTTCACGGGCCGGACCCCATCCGGCCCGCTTTTTTATCAGATACGTTCTAGCATCTCGAAGGCGGATCATCCACTAGAACACGCGCGGCGCGAATCAAAAAACAACAGGTCGGCGGCAAGCCTGTGCGGCATCAGGCCTGTTCGGCGGCGACGGTCGCGGCCGGCGTGGCGCGGAACGACACGCCCAAGCGGTTGAACGCGTTCATCAGCCCGATCGCATAGGTCAGGTCGGCCAGTTCCTTGGCGCTGAACTCGGCCGCCGCCGCGGCATAGTCGTCATCGGGGACCCCAGTCTCAGACACGCGCGTGACCGTTTCCGCCCAGGCCAGCGCCGCGCGTTCACGGCTGCTGAACACGGCGCCCGCCTCGGGCCAGACCGGAACCAGCACCAGCTTGTCGACGGTAACGCCCGCTTTCAGCAAGTCACGCGAATGCATGTCGATGCAATAGGCACATCCGTTTATCTGCGACACTCGCAGATAAACCAAGTCGATCAACGCTTTGGAAAGTCCGCACTTTTGAAGGTAGACGTACACGCCGCCGAGGGCTTTGTAGCCGTCGGGCGATGCAGTGGCGTAGTCGATACGTTGGCTCATGATAGGTCCTGTGTTGGCTAGTTCAGAAAGGCTATCTTGCGCCATCATGGCCCAGCTTTCCAGAGCCATAAAACTCATTTCAAACTAGGCCATAACTCTCAGTTACCGGCACCGTCCGGGCCTACCCAAGGCAACCACCCGATCCCCTGGATCGACCTTAAGCGCCGCAGAGCGTGCGCCAGGTCGCATTGCCATCCCGGATCTGCCGCCGAATGGGCGCCGGGGTAGCCTCCACCTGCCCCACATCATCGAAATAGATGGGTCTGGCATGTTCGCAGAATTCAACGCCGACCTTGGCCGGCGCCGCGCACCCAGTCACGCCTGAGCTCATCAGCAATAGCGCCATCGTCCATGCGCGCAGTCTGATCCTGCACATCTCGTACCTCCTTGCGGGCTTGGTCAGCCTGCTCATTGATCCGCGCCGCGTACTCCTGGCGCTCTACCGCGCGCCCGGAACTGCGCCCGCGCAGATAGCTGATCAAAAACAAAGCAACCGCGAACGCAGCGGCCGCCACAACACTTTTGAAGTGCTTAAGCCGCGCCCACATAGCCGCCCCCCGCTGAGGCCGCGGCCTCGGCATAAAGCGCCGGCCACGTGCGCGGGTGCGGTTTGCCCGGACGCCAAGTCCGGGTGTAAAGATTCCAGGCGCCCTGCACATCGCCTGCAGCGGGCAAGCGGGCGGAATCTGTCCAGAGCAGCAACCTGGCGAACGCAGCGGCCAACACGTCGTCAGTTTCCAATGCGTTGTAAACGGACGCGGCCGCGGCCTCCACCTGCCGCAGATCGCATACATGCCGTGCCCGGTCCCGGCTTGCCGGATGCGTCAATACGCCTCGCACGCCGCCGCCGCGCTCAAACTGCCAGAATCCACGAGCGGGTCCGCCGATCTGGCGGCGGTGTAAAAAACGGCTTTCTTGCAGGCCGATAGCAAGCAACATGACGCGAGCCGCCACCGAGTCCATGTTGGCTGGCAGCAAGGCCAAGGCGGGGCCGATGGCGGTCTTGTTGATGATATTAAGGTCCATGACCGCCCCCGTCCGAGTGCATGCCCAGCACTTTGTCGCGCAACTCGGCCACCCACTGCAGCACGCCCTTCTGCCGCATGCTGGCCATCCACCGCATGTAGGCGCCCAGCACCCACCACGCCGGCAGCCCCGCAAGCAACATGCTCGGCCCCAATACATAGAACTTAGCCAGCAACGCATCGTCCGTGCCGGCGCCGTTGCGGGCTAACCACGTCATCGCATCCATCAAACCCGGCTTCCAGGCAATCACGGCGCTTGCAAGCGCTGGACCAAACAGGAACGAACAGGCAACCGTGGACACAGTGCGAACGGTGAACTCGCGTACGGTGTGCGGCGGCATGATCAACAGGCCAAGCATGGCCGCCACTGCTGCGGGAATACCGTACGCCATTGCGACTTTCAAGGCCGCGAGGCCTCCCAGCCCCGTAGATCCTGGTTCCATAGATGTGCTGCTCCTGAAGACGGTTCGCATGATTGCCTGCCGTTTGGACGAAAGCGCCCCCCGGGGCCGTCCTGTTCAAATAAGAAAAGCGGATATGCGTTACAACCTGGGGCTTTTGCTTCCATGAAACCCTGGTCCCGCCGTCAGCCCCGCAGAAAGCCCACGCCCACCTTGTCCGAAGCGCTTGCGCGCTATTTGGTGGAGGTGTCATCGACGAAAAAGGGTCATACGTCCGAGGTGTCGATCGCACGAATCTGGCGGGCCACTCGGTTGGCAATTCGGCCGGTTGACCGCATCCGCAGCTCTGATCTGATGGAACTGCGCGATGAATGGCTCAAGGAAAAAGCGCCGGCCACCGTAGTAAGACGGATGGCGTTCCTATCCCACGTGTACACGGTGATTCGGAAAGACTGGGGCTTTGACCAACTGGCCAATCCCGTGCAACTGGTTCGGCGGCCGGCGGTCGACGATGCCCGGGATAGACGGCTGTTTGACCGCATTACGCTGCGCGGGATCTCCGATGACCAATGTCCGCGCAAAGAGCTGGATTGGATCATCCGCGCCACGCGCTCCCCCGAGCTTCCGACCATCCTGACCGTGGCAAAAGAGACAGGCATGCGGCGGTCAGAAGTCGTGGGAATACTCCGAGAGAACTTGGACATGATGCATGGGGTCGTTCACTTACCTCACACGAAGAATGGCCGCGCACGCGATGTGCCCTTGACCCCAAGGGCGCGTGAAACACTAAGACGCTGGCTCACGGGAAAGCCGATGCGGGGTCGCATTTTCTCAATGCAGGCCGGATCGGTCACACGCGCATTCATTCGCGCCAGGCGGCGAGCCCGACAGCACTACGAGGGCATGTGCCGGCAACTTGGCCGCCGACCCAACGCGGCCTACTTCCGCGACCTGCGCTTTCATGACTTACGCCACGAGGGCACCTCGGAACTCGCCACGGTGTTCGAGATGCACGAATTGGCCAAGGTCAACGGCAACGTCGACACGCGCATGCTGCTGCGGTACTACCACCCGCACGGGCGCGAGCTTGCGCAAAAACTTGCGCGCAGTGCGCTCGGCAAGCGACAACTCGATGAAATGCGCAGGGAGCGCCAAGCGGATTTCGACGCTCTGCCGCTTGCCGCTTAGCGCGGTTTTCTACGACACCGCAACTGCGCCCTGTGCCGACTGCTGCGGCGGGACATCAGTGAGCCAAGCGGGAAGAGGCCCCCAGCCCGGATAGCTGACGGCCACGCCGTCGACGGTATGCACGTTGCCCAGCGTGTACTGTTCGCCCGTTTCCGCGAACCACAGAAACGTATCGCGATGGTCCTCGACCAGCCCCCACTTATCGCCTTCGCGGCGAGGCCTACTGCCGACCTCGGCCACCGGCGGCGCGTCCAAATAAGCACCAAACGGAATATTGAACGATCCGGGTGACAGAGAGAGCTCATTCGCCACGGATTCGTAGAGGTACAGACCATTGCTATCGGTTTGGTATACAGTTTTCTGCATGTATTTTTCTCCTAAAAATGAAATTTGCACTGCAAATGCGAGATTGCTAGGGAACCGCCAAGCAGACCAGGTGCGCGAGCACCGGCATGGGATGTACTTCGTCGGTGGCCAGCTTGCATCGGGATCCACCTCGTCTCAGATCGGCCCACAGGGTTCACTCTCCGGACACCTGACGGCCTTCTACGGCGGCTCCGAAACCCGCGGCGTAAACACTGCCTACCACCCCCGCATCCATACCTAACGGTTTCGCGCGCCGCCTATGCATGGATGCGGGGGCAGTAAGCGGCATTGGCCGGGCGGGTTTCACCCGACGTGCGGGCCACCCTGGAAAGGTCGAACGTGACCAGGTCCGCATTTGCCGGCGAGTTATCTGACGTTAGCAATGTGGACGCTCCAGGGCCGCCACCGCGAGACGTCAAGGAAAACGCGCCGGATGCCGCGGTTATTGCACCCCACGCGGATGGAATGGGCCGGCCCTGCAGGGTGCCAGTTCCATTCTGCATCGCATCCCTCTGCAGGCTGCCGAGCACCCTTGCATTTGCAGTGTCAGCGTCAGTTCCCGTAAAGCGGCGGAACATGTTGCGCAAATCAGGAACCCGGAATTGATTGGCATCCACGTCCACAAAGTAGTGCGCGCCAGGATTCGCTGTCCATGTCGCCTGGCTAACGACAAGACTATTTTCCCGGGCATAGCCCCACAACCCCGCATAAGCCGCCTTCGGCAGGACACCTCCCACGGCATCAATCTCGCTGGGCAGCGGAGTGATGGTATGGCCATCCAACGGACGACCACAGATAGGAGAGCGGTAGCCGTTGAAATAGCTGGATGCCGACCAGATCCAGATCTCACTGCATTCCGCCACGATGATCGGACCGATGTCCTCCGTGGGCAACGCAGTAATGGAGAAAATCCTGGGGAAATTCCCCGCCACAAAGGCCGTAGTGGCCAGACGAGTGCTCCGATCTGCGCTGGGCGGCGTAGGCGCAGTGGGCGCACCCGCCAAGGCGGCGGACAGCAAAGGCGCAGCGCCAATGTCCGTCAATACCTGGGCTGCCGTTCGGGCGGCGTAAGCGCCCGTACCATTGCCCGTCAGAAAAGACCCTGCCGGAACGGTCGCCAGACCCGACCCGCCCCGCGCCACCGGCAGCGTGCCGGTTTTCACATTGCCGGCATCCAGGTTCTGGATCGCGTGGCTTAGTGCGTCGCTCCCGCCTTCCTGTAGCGGCCGACCCGTCACCGCAGCCAGGCCGTCAAGCTGCTTGTATAGCCAGCTCAGGCGCTCGTCGGTGGTCTGTTGAACCTTGTTGAACTGTTCCACCGAAGGCGGAACGGACCCGATATAGGACCAGCCGGTCTTGTATTGCAGGTCAGTAATGCCTTCCGTCAGGCCGTTCTGCGCCCAGGTCGACTTGAAGAGATCGAAGAAAGTGGGATCTGCCATTTTTAGATACCTCGCGCCAGCACGCCGACGCCAAAACCATGGAAACCTTGTTCGCGAAAGCCAAATGGCTTTTCCGTCGAACCGGTGATGAGTTGCACGCCGATACCGGCGGCTTGCGGGACCCACTTGTAGGGGTTGGCCATAAGGGGATCATTCGGACCAGGAATCCGGCTGACCCAGATGCGGATCTTTGCGTTGCCCGCGTTTTGCACGATCACGCGGGACACATCAAAAATCGGTTTAAGGGAGCTCGCGATTTCCGGCGCGGTGCCGTGCCCGTTGTTCAGGGCGATCTTCCAGTACAGAAGCTTGCGGTACTCGGCATCAAGCAAGGTGGTGGATCCGGCAACCGGGCGTTCATGGGATCGCCGGAAGCGGGCCTCGCCAAAGCCGCCTGCGTTGGGCTGATCCAGAAAGCCGAAGAAGCGCACATACAGCGTTTCGTCGACCACCCGCGGCAGGCCCACGATTTCACCGATGCCGTCGAGCTGCTTGCCGACCGCCGTATCCAACCAACGGTCTTCGTACAACCCTCGCAGCGCTCCTTGCAGCCCGTCGGCGGGCTTGAGCAGCGCCTTGACCAGCGCTTCCAACCGCCGCTTGGTCTGGAACTGGCCCAGCCAATGACCCCAGGCCATTTGTGCGTGGTCTTGAGTCAGATCCATCAGGTCACCTCGATGCGCGACAAATCAAACGCAGCAACCTGAAAATCCTGGATCGCCACGTTGGCGGCGCGGTAATCCGACGGCGCGGGCACAAAAGCCGCGTCTGGCGAAAACGCCAGCGTCAGGTCCACCGATGCCAGACCCGTACTGCGGTAAATCGCGCCGTACAGACGTTGCAGGATGACGTCTTCACCGATGGCAAAGGCCTTGCCCACTATGGCCAGGTTGTCCGCGATCTCCTGGAAACCGTCAGGCGGAAACGCCTGCTCGGATGGCGGCAGCAAAGTGGTCACGCAACGCACCCAAACGTAGACCTGCTCCGGGCGGTCGAAGCGGATACGCTGATCTGCACCATCCGCATCCTTGATCACCACCAATTGCTGGCCATGCGTATCGATGCCGGCTGCGACCACCCCGAACAGCGCGTCGGCCACTTCATCGTCCAGGCCGCCGTCAACCACTGCGTGGACACTATGCGGAGGCCGGCCCAGCGCGTCCGGCTCGTCGGTGTTGTTCATGAACACTTTGACGGTACGTACACCGGCCACCCGGTCGCGCACGTTCGGCGCGATGCTGGGCAGTGTTGCCGCGCCCAGACGGAACAGGCCGGTGGGGTAGCGCGCACGGAGTTCGGCGGCGTTCTCGGCCAACCTGCCCGCTACGCCGGGCTGCAGGTTGTCGACAGCGGTCCAGCCATCCACCTGCGTGACGATCCCGTTCAGGTCTCCTTCCGCAGCGCCCTCGGTCGATGCCTGCGCGGTCTGAACCAGCGCAGGTGACCCCAAGCGGGCCAGGCTCAACGCTGCAGACCAGGCCAGCGCGGCCGCGCTGCGGCCATCGGTATGAATCCGCACGGCGGCGCCGTCGCTGGAGACCGCCAGGCCGCTGGCTGACAACGCCGTGACCAATCCCGCCAGAATCTGCGGCAGGTTGGTCGTGGCGCCGCTTGTGTAAGCGTAGGCCTGGCCATCGATCGAAACGCGATACTCGGTGTTCGTCGCAACAACGGGTTGAAGCGTCACATCGGCCGCCGCACCGGCAAGAATCTGCGTTGGCGCAGCCAGTTCCCACAGGTTCTGGCTGACGCGATGGCGGATTTGCGCGCCGGCCCGCACAGTGGTTCCGGCGTCGCCATACAACACCACATAGGCTCGGGAGGGCTCGTCCTGGTAGCGCGCCACGCCCGTAAACGACACGGAGCGGTCCAGTGACACTCCCGTGGCGGAGCCGGGATACATGGCGTAGTAGACGCCTTCAGCCTGCTCCCACAAGGTGGCTTCGCGCTCTGCGAAGGTATCAATCAGCAAGCCGGTGATGCTGTCGGGGCGGGTCTCTACCGCCCCGTTAAAGCCGGCCGATTGCATGCGCGCACGCAAGTCCGCCACGATCTCCTGTCGAATCTCGGGAAGGCGCGGACGCACGAACCCGTCCGGTGTGACACCGTAGGCCATAGGTACCTCGAAAAAAGTGGGGGTTAAGTCTTACGCAGTTCGACGACTCGATTGAGTCGTCCCGCGGTCGTATCCGCGTCAAAACTGACGCGCAGAACGCGCAGCTGGCGTTCTATTTCAAGATCAAGGCGGCGCACGCGCTCAACACCGGGCACCGCTCGAATCCGGGCGCGCAAGATCGCTTCAATGCTGGCCCGGTCAGGCGACTTCACAAGAATGTCGTCGAAGTACGGGACACCAAAGGTCGTGTCCAGAAACCACTCGCCCATAAAGGCCAGCAATGTCACCTTGATCTGTTGCGCGATCCGGTCGGCGCCATCCAAAAACGATGTCCGCCCGAGCAGATCCAGATCCAGATCGTGGTCGGCGGAAAGTGCTAGGTCCAAAGCCATCAGACAGGGTCCTCCGTAATGCCGCCGGCGTAGGGGTGGCGATGCGAGTCGCCGATGTTCTTGCCGTTGTGCGTAATCGATCCGCCTTCATAGGCCACACCGCCTCGGATCCGCATGGATGCGCCGCCCGCGCCGCCCGCGCCCGCCATGCCTTGGGTGTAGACAAGCGGCCCATTGATCGTGACAGGCGTGTTGAAGGTGGCTTGCTCAGCCTCTACGGTCCAGTTCTTGACCTGAAAGGTCAGTTCGCCCGCGGGCGACAACTTAAGCGTGCCGGGACCATATTGAATGCAAACGTTGTCGGTATCGGCTGCCAACGAACCCGGCCTCAACAACGGCGTGGCAAAGGCGTCGGACAGATCAAACTGGCGCGGGTCATCCGGTGGCCCGTTGTCGCCCGTCAGCCAGTTTTCCAGTGCGCGGGCCGAGAACGACAGCTTGATCGCGTCGCCCGCTTTCAGCGGCACCGAAATCAGGGCCTGAGCGCCATTCACGTCACCCACGGGCCAGCACACCGGCACGCGAACAATCTGGGGAGCAGGCAAGTTCTCGCCGTTGGCAAGACGCTTGGCCAGCGCCGGACGCGCAGTCACGAACATGCCGTCATAGCTCACGACTTCGCCCGGCAGTGTCGTGTAGACGTCGGCCAGCTCCGTCGAAATAATCGAGCGGATCGCGTTAATTGCGTTGCTCATCTTTTATCCTTCTTCTTGGGCGGCGCGTACCGGTCAACCAGGTTCAATTCGGTCAGCCAATCGCCGGTTTCACTGTCGCCCTTGTGTTGCACTTTCTCGACGCGCTGAAAGGCTTCAACAGTGCGGCTTTCCAGCTTGACCAAATCGCCGGGGTTGATCATCGGCAGCAGCAAGGATTTCACACTCCAGCCGTCTCGCTCCTGATGTGCGCTAACCGGGTTGGCGGCATCGTTGGCCGGCTTGCCCTTCGGCTTCGCCTTCTCCTGCGCGGCTTCTCTTACCCGCTCTGGATGACCCAGCAAGCCGGTATCGACAGCCAACACCACCGCCTGGCGTCGCGTGGTGCCACCACGTTGCAGCACTTGCAACTGTTGATTCTGAATCGACCATTCCAGGCCGGTACCTTGCGTAACCTTGTGCAGTGCCGTACGCGCCGCGCCATAGAACGAAAAGCCGTTGACCCAGGTGCGGTCAGGCACGTCATCGGCCATCATTAGCGACAAGCCCATTTGACGGGCAATGTCACGAATGATGGAGCTTGCCAAAGCGCCCTGCCCCAAGCCGATAGACACGGCCGTGTCCCGCACCTCGGTATAACCATCCTTGACGATCAGTTCAGTGACCACGTCGGGTTGGTCAAATTTTGAATAGGCAAACACGATACTGCCCGAGGCCATCAAAATCGGCCCGCCCTCTTCGGCATATCCCGCGTACAGCACACAGCGCAGCCCCGGTTCTTCCAAGGCTTTACGCGTTGCGGGCGCCAGGTTGTAAAGGCGGATCTTGTGATCGTTCGGCTCTTCGTTGACGTCTTTGGTGACCTCGAACACCAGCCGTATAGGCGGCACGATCTCCAAGCCTTTGGCACCACCCTTGCCCACCAACAGCCGGTAGACCCGATTAAATCTGGCCATCTGCCACCTCATCCACCTCGATGTACATCAGCGGCACCACGCCGCTGGGCAGCGCTTTCCGGCTGATGGCGTCACGGCGGTCCGGGGCGCGAGCCACCAGTTCGCCGGCCGGCACCGCCAGGTGCCGGAAGCCGCCCAGCAGCGGCGTATCGGGCACGACGGCAATGCCTGCCACGATCAGCTCGTTGTAGGCATTCTCGATCGACAAGACCCACTGTTCGGCCTCGCTGTTCCAGGACAGCCGCAAGAAATAAGTGACGCCGTCCAGCTCCACCTCGGTGAGACTGTCGTTGGCGTCCAGAATTGGAATCTCAAACATGGGACCTTCCTGGAAATTTGGCAGACGTCATGCTATTGCGGTGGGCGTCTCAAAAGGCTTGGAAACCTTGCCCGCATTGGTTTTGGTGGCACCCGCTTTGCCGGTAGCGCTGCCCGAGGTCTGCTCGGGTGGAATATCCACATGACGCAGCGCCACCTTTCGGATCTTCTTGAAGCTGGCGGAGATTTCGAAACGTTCGCCACCGGAATTGCTGCGTCCGATTTCGCAGGACTCCATGACGAAGTCCACGTATTGGTCCAAGCCAGTCGAAATCGTGATGGGCAAACGGTTCGCGTGAATCTCACGCAAAGCCGCTTTGGCGCTGATCAATTTGGAGCGGCCCGCGCCGCCTGAGCTGACGCCATTTACGCCCCGATTGGCCGAACCCATCAGGGCAACTTCCGCCGCCGTCACCCAACCGTCCAGCGAGAGTTTTTCGGATTCCTGCACGACGTGGTCGGACACGGGCGAACCTTCCTCAACGGCATACGACGTCGCCTGGCTGCTAAGCGAGGTTTTCTCGCTTAAGAGGGCATCAAGCGGAACGGTGCCGATCCTGCTGCCCCCGTTCCAGCCAAAAATCATGGATACAAAGCTCATGGTTTCTCCTAGCTCGAGGCCTCGACGCTTCTCGGCACGAATAGAGACCGAGTAATAATTTCCCTGCTGTCAAAGTTGAAGCCTTCCCCGGCCTTCCTGACTTCTGAGCCGACAGCCACAGGATCCAAACCGGTCGCGTTGACTGTGAAGCTGTTTTGCACATTGACCGCTTGGTTCATCTTGCCGAAACCGCCTCGCAGCGCCGAGCCTGGAGACACACCCGGAACGGCATTTCCCGCCGCAAATGCCTGCACTTGCGGTTGTGCGGCCAGCGCCTTGGCTGAATCCGTCATAGCGCCCTTCTGCTCATCTGACAGCATCTGGCCAGGCAGCAAACTCTTGAACCAGCTGACCGCCGACTTGAACTTGTCCATGACCCAGGTCTGGATGGCGTCGCCAATCGCGCGGATCACGTTCAGGATTCCACTGCCGATGTTGGCAAAGAAGGTCCACAAGCCGGTAAACGCGCCGACCAGGTGAGCGATCGCGGCATCCCAGTCGCCTGTGAATGCAGCCACCACGGCGTTGACCAGACCGCTCCAGAACGCCCACAGCGCCGAAAACCACGCCATCAAGGGGTCCAGAAAATAGCTCTGGGCCAATCCCATCAGCGTGTTCCACGCCAGCGAGATATAGGCCGTAACCGTATCCCAAGCCGCCAACAGATACGACGTGACGGAATCCCACGCTGCTTTCAGATATCCCGTGACGGAACTCCACACAGCCACTATCGCTGCGCTGATCACATTCCAGTTTTCGTAGATTTGCCATACAGCGAGGGCCAGCATGGCGAACAGCATAAGAATCCGGCCTAGCGGGTTCATGGTCACTGCCCGCCACAACATAGGCACAGCCGTCCGAGCCAAGAACATGAACAGTGGGCCGATGGGCGAAAGAATGCGCCACAAACCATAGGCTACCGCCGAGACCATGGCGAGCTGCTTCGCCCATTCGCCCACTGCCAGGCCTGCGCTGCCCAGCAAGTCCCTCACAAAAGCCAGGACCGTGGAAACAGCCGCAATTTCGTCCTGCCAGTTCTCCACGCCTCCGACCATGCTGCCCAGCACGGATTCGCTACCATTCAGCCAGTTGGAGATGTCTTCGCCGATCAGATAGATCGTGGTCAGAACCGCAGCCATGCGCAGCATCGGCCCGAGCGAACGGCTCAAACCCGAGAACGTCTGCGCCGCGCCCGCAGGCCCGGAGCCGGCAGACATCGCGGTATTCAAACCAAAGGCAGCGCCCGTCGCGTCACGTAGCGCTCGGAGCAAACCGCCCGACTGACGCGACGCCGCAGCCAGCCACTGGTTCAACATCACCAGGCCAAACGATGCCCCGGCCAGCGCGAGCATCCTGATCACAAAGCCCAGGTTGTCCGCCAGCAGTTCAACGGCCCCCGTCACGATCTGCAACGTGGAGCGGCCGCCAATCATGGTCCCAAAGAACCGTTGCCAAGCGTCGTTCAACACCGTCACCGAACCGGCAAGACTTGCCGGCTTGGCGCCTGCCTCTGCTTGCAGCGCAGGCAACTGTGACTGCAAAGCCGGCAGTGCGCGGTCGGTGCTGAGCATGCCGCCTTGGGCCTGGGCTGTCAGACCTTGCAGCGTGGTGCCCATTCCCTTGGCCATGGCGTCTTGCAGACGCTTGGGCAACGCAGCGAACTGCTCCGCGCCAAACCCGCCCTGCTCGACGGCCTTGAGCATCGACTCCATGATGGCGCCTCGATCACCGCCTTTGCTGCCAGACAAGGCCGAGCCCAGCGCCACAAGCTGCGTGACATCCAAGGTGTCCTGCGTGGACTTGCCCTGGCCCGCCATGCTGCGCTGCATGCGCATAAACGTATCGGCATTGTCGGCATAGGCTGTACGCGTCGTTCGCGACATCTTGGCCAACTCGCGGTCGGCCTCGGTGTACTCCTGGGTTGAACTCGTTGCCCGGCGCATGGCGTCTTCCACCTGCACCCAGGCATCGATATCGCCCAAGATCTGCCGAACCGAACCAAACCCCACCAACGAACCCGAAGCGCCACGCAAATTGGCAACGGCTTTTGTCAGAATGCCTGTTGGTCCTGCCGCCTTCTTCTGCAGCTGGATCAGGTCGTTCAGACCTGCCTGGGCCCCGATCATGCTGCTTGCGACATCACGCATCGCCTGAATGGCGCCCGCCGAGTCGGCCGCCATCTTCGACATGGCGTCCTTGAACCCTTGCCGGTATCGCCTGATTCCGGTTTCGTCCACCTGGTAGCTCAGGACAGCCACTACTTCCCTTACAACGGTCATCGTTACCTCGCCTTCCGTTCTGACGCGGCTTGCGCCGCCTCCTGGGCATCCATCAGAGCGTTCAGCTTCAGGATGTCCAGGAGGTCGACGTCACCGCGTTTGACGGCGTCCAAACTGACATGGCGGGCCAGGATGGGCCGCCAAATGATCAACTCTCGCTCGAAGCCTGCGTCGAACTGCCCGACAGACTCGCCAGCTTCTCGCGGGCCGGACCAAAGCGGCCGACCCAACGCGCCAAAGGGCCGGCGAAGTTGTGCTCAAGAATGTGAAACAGCAGTTCCAGGATTTCGGCGTAATCGGTAAACGCCAAACCACGATGCGCGGCGGTCAGCTTCTGGGGCTCGCGCCCCACCAGCTCAAAGCTGATCAGTTCCGAGTCGATCAGGCGCTCGGCCCAGCCGCCCAGCGCGTCGCCGCCCAGCTTGGCCGACAGCTCACGAAAGGCGTTCAGCATGGCGCTTTCATCACGTTCCTGCGTGGGGTTATCGCTGCCAAACACGGTAGTCAGCATCGAACCGGCCGCCGGCAGCACTTCCTTTTGCAGATCGCCCAGCAGCTTGAGCTGGCGGAACGGATCAAAGCGGGAAATGCGGAAGATCGTCGTACCGATGACCACTTCCTTGATCGCGGCCATCAGGCGTTACCTCCGACTACGTTGATGGCCTGGCCGGTTTCGATCGTCCATTCGCGGGAGCCGACCTTGGCGCCGTAGCCGGCATCCGGCATCTTCACGATCCATGCCGAATCCGACGCATGCAGAGACAAGCCGCGCAGATCGGTAATCGAAATCGGGAAGGCGCCATTGCCCTCGGTGGCCTTGTCGGCCTGATGCAGCGCCGACAAGGCCGCATTGCTGGCGCTGGTCTGCATCAGCGTGAGCTTGATGCTCAGGCGCGAATTGCGCGACATGGCGCGCGACACCTCGCCGTCGATACCGACGACGGACGCAATGCCATCGCCCAGTTCAGTGACGGTCACGAAGTTGTCTTCAGCCAAGCCGGAGATGGGCAGCGCGCCCACCACGATCTTCACCTGGTTCGGTGCGTAAGTTTTGACGGACATGGAAATACCCCGATTACAGTTGTTGGTAGGTGAGGTTGCCTTTGATCTCGGCAACATGGATGGCGCCCGCCAGACGGGCGCTGAACTTCAGGTCACGCAGAATGCGGTTGGCCTTGTCGTTCGTGGAGATGCCAGCAGCGCGCGGCACGGTGATCACAAAGCCGGGAATCGTGCGGCCCGCGTCGTCGATCTCGTCGGGCGCGATCAGGCCACGGCTTTGACCAAGCAGCAGTGCCTGGCGAATGCCATTGACCAGAATCTGAATGCCCACGTCGGTGTACGGCACCTTGCCGTTCGCATTGATCAGTTGCGATGCGACGTTGATCTTCACCTGCTCGGACAGCCAATCGCGGCCACGGATCACGTCGATCCATTCGCCAGCGGCGACCTTGCCGTTTTGCGTCACGGCAAAGTTGCGCATCTGCTCGAACGTGTTTGCGTTCTTTGCATGCGCAGCCAACGCCTGGCCTTCGCTCAGGCTGTCGTACGTCACGCCGGACAAGCGCGTATTGGCCCAGGTTTCGCCGCCCGGATAGAACGTAAAACGGTTGGCGCTGACAGCAGCTTCCAGCGCTTCTTTTTGGGCCTGGCCGTGATACCAGACATGCGTGCGAAAGTATTGTTTTTGCTGGCACTTGGACGCAATGTCGCTGGACACGGCGGCATCGATGATGCCGGCCTGGTCGGACGACACACCAAACAGGCGCTCATTGGATTCCACCCATTCCGCGGCATCCAGCACGTCGGCTTCAACACGGCTGGCCAAGGCCACGCCGTACCAGTCGCCGTTTTCACGCAGGCATGCATTCAGCGCGGCCGAGGGGGTTTCGGTGCTGACGGGCGCCGACAGCTGCAGATTGCCCTTGATGGCGATCGCTACCGCATTACCGGTTTGCTCTGCAGTCACCGACACTTCGGCGCCAACAGCGGCAGCGGTCACGGGTGCGTCGGTCGCGGCAATGGCAGCGACCAAGGCGGTAGCGATCGTCTCCGGCGTGCTGTTGGCAACGCCCTTAGCCGTCGCGTCGGCCTTTTGGACCAGTCCGGCGCCATCACGCCACGACAAGGTCACGGTGTAATCCGTGGCGGCAGCGCGCATCACGGTAAACGTCGAGGCATCCACGTGGCGGCGGCCAACAAAAACACGAGCAACCGTCGGGATCTGCTTGAACGCATCGCGCACGGCGACGTACAGCGGGTCGGTCTGAGCGATACCCATGTCCAGCAACTCGCCGGGCTCGGTCACGGCCAGAATGCGATTGACGGCCAGCGCGTGTGCGCCAAGGATCAGGATGTCAGAGAAGTTCTGTTCCTTGATCGCCGTGGTGTTCAGCGAGATCGCCACATTGACGATCCGGTCGATTTTTGCCATTTGCGGCTCCAATAAAAAAGCCGCCATAAGGCGGCAGGACAGTTAGGAAGATCCATGACGCTACGGCGCCGTGGGTATCTTCACGGTGAAAGGGGTGTCGATGGCGGCAGTGGTTCCGCCAGTCGTGGTGGCCACGCCGGTCACGGTCTGAATCGTGCCGACGAAAGCGGTATAGGTTTGCGAATAGCGGATGCCCAGCTCCAAGGCGCCGCGCCGCACGTCGAATGCCGTGCCCTGCTCGGGCGGAACATTCTGCAGGCGCCCCGTCTCGAAGAGCGCCAGACCCAACGCTTCGGCGCGCTCTTCAAATACCGGATGCTGCAGAGTCAGGCCCAGCTTATCCAGCGCGCTGAACGCCGCAACACCGAAACTCTTCAGTTCAACGGTGGCATCGCGATGCTCCAGCATGGCCAGGTTGCCGTCCGCATCGACTTGACCTTCTTCGGCGGGCCCGGCGTCTATCCACCGCACGACCAACGTGACATAAGGCGGCTGCGGGGCCGGTTCGATTCCTTCGGCAGACACGACAGGCATGCCATCTGCCGCGGCCCTCACCAATTCAAAAATAGCGTCTTCTGGCGTCATGGCGTCCCAGTGAATGGGTTGCATCAATAGGCCTTTTACAGCCCCGAAAAAAACAAAGCCCGCGAACCTTGTGGTTGGCGGGCTGCATTTCGTGTGGGCGCAATGGCCCGCCGTCATTGTCTCAAATCCGGTCCCAAATGTGGACGATTTTCGGCAAGTACATGTCCCAATTCGGACCACGCATAGGTAGCCGACTTGGTGTTGCCGCCGCAGCGTTGCACGTGGCCCGCATCCAGCAAATGATCCAGCACCCGGCGGGCGCCGCGGCGCATGGCCTCATGAGACGCGGGCGCCAGCGGAATGCCGCGGCTGACATGACGCAAGATTTCGCGCATCTTGAATTCGCGCCCCGGATACGCCGCCAGCAGATCAATGACCTCGTGCGCATACTTCATTTGAAAGCCCTCCAGACCCGTTGCTTGAAACTGCCAAGCGCCACCTTGTAGTAAGGCAATGTGATGCCGATGACACGGCTTGCCTTGTCCTGGCGCAGATGCGCTGGCAGGTCGCCGTAATCTGCACGGCGTGTGTATTCCGCCTGGACCACGCGCCGCTCGGCCAAAGGCAACGCCTGGTACAGCCCGTCAACTTTGCTTGCGCGCTCGTGATTGACCGGAATCTGGATGGGCTCATCGTCGTCCTGGTGACCGGGCAGCGGCGGGAACGCGCATACGTCGGGTTCGTCCTCCAGCATACGACGCGGGCCGGGCCAATCGCCTTCCCATTGCGAGCGCGCCCAATTGCGTATTTCGTCTTCCACCCAACGGGGCAAACCTTCATCCATTCGACACCTCATACTTGTTGCATTTTTTCCCATAGGGCTTGCCCTTAAGACAGCGCAGAACCGTATCGCCAAAGGGCGTCTGCACCGCACGAGCGTTTGCGCAGCCCGCGCATGACCGATTGATCGCCGTTTGTTGCCGGCTCATCAGCACTTTCATCGGATCGCCCATTTCCCAGCGGCACAGGGTTTCCCGTCGTTGTTCCATTACCTGCCCTCCCCAGGCCGGATGACGGCCGATATTTGCGTAGCCATGTCGAATTCACATTGCGCGTGGGTCAGCATCTGTGCGATGGCTTGCGTGGGATGCCCCCCTTGCGCGATGCGCGCTTCCCATTTGGCGATCCAACGACGGTGCGGCGGGCTATCGCCATCCCGTCGCTTTGCCGCGCTCATCTTTTTCAGGGCAGCCTCGACCTGCGCAGGAGACGCCAAGCTCTGGCCTGGCGCTGGCAGCGCCGCACGCTGTTGCGGAATATCGGGCCATGTGCTTTTGCTGAGTTCTTCGGCCAGCGTTCTTTCCCACCGGCTCTTGATCGACCCGTAGTTGCTGTTCAAGAGATCCACCGTGCTGACGCCCACCGCCGCCCAATACACTGCGGGATGCGACCACACGCCCAGTTCGCCGCGCCGGCGGGCTGACATGCCACGCACGGCTTCGTGATACGCCACTTCGGGCGTGAGCCAGGGGCAGCACAGCTTCAGAAACTCTGGCAGCGTCGGCGGCCATTCGCGAGCCAGGCAGGCGTGCAATCCGCGGCGCACCTGGGACTCATCCAAGCCAGCCAGTTTCTGGTTCCACGAATCTTTCAATTCACGCGGGGTCAGGCCCTCCCACTGCTGGGCAAACTTTGCGCCGTAGAGCAAGTGCATCTCGTTGACGACCAGCGCTCCCAGCCCGATCGAAGCGTTAGTGACCGGCATCAATCACCCCCATGTCGATTTCACGCGGCGCCCGCCCTTCGGCCAACACATCGCGCAATTCCGACGACCAGTCCGCCCGCTGCCGCGCCCGGCTGACCGGAGCGGACCTTGATGCCGCCCTTGGCGGGAACAAACCTTGATAGCCACTGGCAATGCTGTTGGCGATGACGGCGCGCGCCGGAAATCCCTCGGCCAGGTAACCAGCAAGCTGCTGCAGCTGACGCCGCGCGCCCTCTTCGGTGACGGGCTTTTTGCGGGCCTTGCGATCCGCTACCCAGCTGACCCAGTCTTCCCGGTCCAGCCATTCGGGCAATTCGATCAAAGAAACATCGCAACTGGCGACTCGCTTGCGCCCGGGGGTTGAAGCTTCTTCCTGGCTCTTGGTTCCTGGTTCTGGTTCCTGGTTAGTTGCACATCCGTTCAACGGCGGTTGCTCGCCTGCCGATGCCGCGTCAGGCCGCAGCGCCTTCTGCGCACGCTTGGCCGCGCTGGCTTTGCCGGCCGCAGACTTCGCTTCTTTGTTGCCGTGATACCTGGCAATCTCGGCGTCGCAGCGCGCGTGCGTCCAGCCTTCCGTGGCTTGAACAAAAAACTCGTTCAACACCTGGGTGACGGCGGCTTGCTCTTCTTCTGAGCGGGCGATCAGCAGGCGGCATAGCTTGTCGACATCCAGGGCCAAGGGCGCTTCGGTGTCGTAGTAGAGTTCGATCAGATCGCGGTACACGCTGCGTTCAATGCGCGTGAGGTGCCGCGTGGCGCTATTGAAATCGCCGATGTGATGGGGGTAGTAATTCATTCCGCTTTCGCCCCTTCGGCCAGCTCGGGCCAGATTCGATTGCAATCGGCGGGACGCAGGTCGCGCCGGGTTACCGCGCCGCTGGTGGCGTGCTCGATGGGCACGCAGTGCTGGACCGGAACGGGCCTGCGGCCCGTGCGCCATTGGTAGATAAGCGCGGGGGAAACCCCCACGCGTCGGGCGAGCGCCGCAGCGGTAAGCGCTCCATCCCGGTCGAAGTAATCGTGTAGCTTCATTAACAAAACTATAGCGATGCTACAGTTTATAAGCAAGCCATGCTATAGTTTTATTTGAATAGCATTGCTATATGAAAATGTGGACGATCGAAGAGGAAGCCGCCGCCCTGCGCGCACGCTTTGAAGGCGTGAACCGCGCGGCGTTCGCTCGCGACCACGAGGTCAAGGGCGGCCAGGCGATGATTTATCAGCACATTACTGGCCGTCGCCCTATTGGCCTCGAGGCCGCGATGGCTTATGCCGAAGGCTTCGGCTGCACCCTCGCCGCGATCAGCCCGCGACTGGCCGTCGAAGCCAAAAAGGCAGCGTCGCTATCGACGGCCGCCCCCCTTCCCCCGCCGGCCGCAGACGTCGCATGGCCTTTTCCTTCCGTGCCCGCATCACTGGTAAGAGGCCTGGCCGACGACCAGCTCAAGCGCCTGGAGGGCGCATTGCTGTTGGCGCTGGGCCAGATGGGCGTAAAAGCCAAGGGACCGTCCGCGCAGTCCAAGGCCCAACAAGCCAGGCGCGGCGCCCTCATGAACATCGACGCGGCCGTGGACGAATTCCCGATGGCGCCGGTCGCTGCTGCCCCGTGGGATCCTGATGGACTCACCACCCATCAGGCCGATCGCGCCCAGGCCTTGCGCATCAGCACGGCGGCCAATGTCGGCCATGTGTCCAACGCCGGCTACTCCGCCAACGACCAGGAATTCATGCCCATCCCTGAACTGGATGTGCGCCTGGCCGCCGGCCGGCTGGGCATCGAGAACTACCACGAGACCGAGATCGGCGAGATCCTCTTGCGCCGCTCGTTCCTGGAATCATTCAAGCTGCCGATCAGCCGCATGAAGATCGTTTACGCGCAGGGCGACAGCATGGAACCCGTCATCCGCAACGGCGGCCCCATGCTGTTCTTCGAAGACCCCGTCACCGACCCGCGCGAGATCGACCCGCGCACGGTGTACGCCATCAACCACGGCGGCAAGATGATCGTGAAGTGCATCTCGCGCGAACGCGAAGGCGCTTGGCTGGCCAAATCGCTGAATCCCGCTTATGCGCCCTTTCCGCTTGAAAAGGAAGACGGATGCGAGGTGCGCATTGTCGGGCGGATCTTGTGGTCGCCTTATGATCTGCGTAATGGCGTGGATGAGCGGCTGCTGTAGATGCCATGGCACGAACCCGGAATGTCGCGGCCTTCGGGTATGGGCGCGGAACGTGTACGAGTACGCCTTTTTCGCCACCTTGCGAGCATCCGAACGATTGGGTCGTTTCTTGGATAGCGAAGTGGTCCTGCGGGCTTGATCGCAAAGAAGGGGACCGGAGCGCGCCACACCCGCGATCCACCGAATCAGCGCTGGCAAGGAATTATTAGAATTTTTCTTGCGCGCAAAAGAAAAAAGCCGCTCTAGGCGGCTTTCTTCCAACAAATTCTTGGGGTGGCTGATGGGGCTCGAACCCACGACAACTGGAATCACAATCCAGGACTCTACCAACTGAGCTACAGCCACCTCTGGTACTGCTTTGGCGCTACTTTCGTAGTGCTTTTTCTTCCGCCGCCGCGCTTCAGAAAGAAGCTCAACAACGAAGAGGCCGAACTATAGCACATTTTTTTGGCCCGTCAAACGCCCTGCCCCCAATTTTGCTTGCCTGAGTTTCCCAGCTTGCTATCCTTCCGCTTGGTTCCCCTTGGAGGTCGTCTCTTACGCCATCGATATGGATCGCATACACGCAGTTTTGATCGATTACTGGCCTCATCTGGTTTTTGCCATCAGCATCGTGGCCGGGACTGGCGCGGCGGTGCATGCCGCGATGACCAAACAAGATGTGCGGGCGGCCATCGGCTGGGTGGGGGTGGCGTTGTTCTCGCCACTGTTCGGGGCCCTGTTCTATTTCGTGGCGGGGATCAACCGCATCCGCAAGACGCGGCTGTCGCAGCAGCGCGACGAGGCGATGGTGGTCGATGCCGAGCAGGTCGAGACCTTGCCCGTAGACGTGGCGCCGATTTCGGGGCCGCAGTTCGCGTCGCTGAAGGTGCTGGGCGACCGCGTCAGCCGGTTCCGGCTGCTGGGCGGCAACGCCGTGCAGCCGCTGGCCGGCGGCGACGAGACGTATCCGGCCATGCTGCAGGCCATCCGTGGCGCGCGTCATGCGATCGCGATGCAAAGCTATATCTTCGACAACGATCCGATCGGGCGCGAGCTGGCCCAGGCGCTGATCGAGGCGCAAGCGCGGGGCGTCGAGGTGCGGGTGCTGATCGACGCCATCGGCTCCAAGTACTCGCGCCCGCCCATCGTGCGCCTGCTGGCGCGCGGCGGCGTGACGGTCGCGCGTTTCATGACGAATCCGATGGGCGTGCTGCGCATGCCCTACGCCAACCTGCGCAGCCACCGCAAGGTGCTGGTGATCGACGGGCGCGTGGGGTTCACCGGCGGCATGAACGTGCGCGCGGCGTTCGTCAGCGCGCTGGCGGGCGACGCCACCAACCACGACACGCACTTCCGCGTGGAAGGGCCGATCGTGACGCAGCTGATGTCGGTGTTCGCGCACGACTGGAACTTCACCACGCACGAATCGCTGCCCGCCAGGCCGTGGTTCGACCCGCAGGCCCTGCCGCCTAGCGGCAACGTGCCGATGCGCTGCGTGCCGTCCGGCCCCGACCGGGCACTGGGCAGTTCGCACAATATGCTGCTGGGTGCGCTGGCGGTGGCGCAACGCCATGTGCGCATCCAGTCGCCCTACTTCCTGCCCGACCAGACGCTGATCGGGGCGTTGGCGACCGCCGCGCGGCGCGGCATCCATGTGGACATCGTGATTCCCGGCAAGAACAACCTGCGCCTGGTGGACTACGCCATGTCGGCGCAGCTGGACCAGGTGGTGCGCACGGGTTGCCGGGTCTGGCGCGCGCACGGCGCGTTCGACCATTCCAAGCTGATGACGGTGGATGACGCCTGGGCGTATGTGGGCTCGTCCAACCTGGACCCTCGCAGCCTGCGGCTGAATTTCGAGCTGGACACCGAGATCTACGACCCCACCGTCGCCCGCTGGATCGGCGACCGGGTCGACGGGCTGATCGGTCAGGCCAAACGCGTGGCGCTGGAAGATTTGACGCAAGCGCCGTTCGCCAAACGCCTGCGCAACAAGATCATCTGGCTGGCCACACCGTACCTATGACGCGGCCGATGCATCTACGGTAATCTTGCGGCATGCGCTACGAACTCACTGATCTCCGCCTTTTCCTTGCGATCGCCGAAGCGAAAAGCCTGTCGGGTGGAGCCGGCACGGTACACCTGACGGCGTCCTCCGCCAGCTACCGCCTGAAGAACCTGGAGTTCGCGATGGGCGTGCCGCTGTTCAAGCGCGAGGCCCGCGGCATGGAACTCACGACCGAAGGCGCGTTCGTGCTGAAGCACGTGCGGTCGCTGCTGGCAGGCGTTGAACGCATGCACGGCGAAGTCAGCGGGTTCGCCAGCGGGTTGAAGGGCAGCGTCAAGCTGTTCGCCAACAGCAGTTCGCTGAACGGCTTCATCGTGCCCAGCCTGAGCCGCTTCCTGTCGGCCAACCCCAATGTGAACATCCTGCTGGAAGAACGCTCCAGCAATACGATCGAGGCCGCGATCGCGGGCCAGGAAGCGGACATCGGCATCTTTGCCGGGCAGGCCAAGTCCGCCGGCGTGAACGCCATCCGCTACGCCATCGACGAGCTCATCATCGCAGCGCCGCTGAACCATCCGGTGGTGGAGAGTTCGCCGGTGCGGTTCCCGGCGGTGCTGGACCTGGATTTCGTGTGCATGAGCCGGGCCAGCAGCAACTACGTCTTCCTGCGCGACATGGCCAAGCTGGCGGGCAAGACGCCCAAGGTGCGCATCCACGTGCACACCTTCGACGCCGTGCTGTCCATGGTCGAAGCCGGCGTGGGCGTGTCGCTGGTACCGCGCAGCATCGCCGCGGCCGCGCTGCGCGAGAAGCGCATTGCGGCAGTGGCGATCAGCGAACCGTGGGCGCTGCGCGAATTGACGCTGGTAACGCAAGCCGGTGTGCCGCTGTCGCCATTCGTCGAACAGGTCGCCGAGTATCTGCTGGACGACCCGATCGTCGCCGCGACGCGCGGGCCGGACTGATCAGCCCTTGCGTTCGCGCTTGCTGGCCAGGAATTCGTTCATGAATTTCTGCGGTTCGCCGGTGTTGAAGGCGGCGCCGAATTCCGCGACGCTGTCCTCGATGGCCTCGTCGACCGACATCGTCTCCCAGCGGCGCAGCAGCTTCTTCTGCTGGCGCAATGCCGCCGGCCCCAGCGCCGCGAAGCCTTCCGCCAGCTTGCGCACGGCCTGATCCAGTTCCGCCTGCGGCACGGCCGCGTTGACCAGCCCCCAATCCTGCGCGCGACGGGCGTCGATCAGTTCGCCCGTCAACAGCATCCAGGCACTATTGGCCGCGCCGATCAGTTGCGGCATGAGTGCCGCGTGGATCACCGACGGGATACCGACTTTGACTTCAGGCATGCCGAACTGCGCGTGGTCGGCGCAAATGCGCAAGTCGCAGGCCAGGGCGAACTCCAGGCCGCCGCCCAGGCACCACCCCGGGATGCGGGCGATCACCGGCACGGGAAAGTGGCGCACGGCGTTGCAGAGGTCGCGCAGGTTCGAGATGAATTTCTGGGCGCGGGGCTCGTCCAGGGCGGCCATTTCCGCGATGTCGGCGCCCGCCACGAACGCGCGGTCGCTGGCGCCACGCAGCACCAGCACGCGCACCGAGTCGTCTTCGCGCAAGTGGTCAAGCGCCTCGCGCAGGCCATTGATCACGGGCGTGCTCAGGATGTTCAGCACCCCGGCGTCCTGCATGGTCAAGGTCGCGATGCCGGCGGCGTCGATCTCGGCGCTGGCGTGGGGGAAGGTCAGGTTTCTGGTGTTCACGAGTGCTCCTTTACTGCATTTTCTCGAACTTGATGTCCTCGACCACGGTCTTCCAATGGCCATAGGACTGCGCGATCAGCGCGCCGAATTCATCGCGCGACATCGGGCTGGGCACGGCTCCCTGCTTTTCGATGGCGTCGATGGTCGCGGGATCGGCCAGCGCCTGGCGCACGGCCGCATTCAGTTTGTCCAGCACCGGCGCGGGCGTACCTGCGGGCGCGGCCAGGCCGAACCACGACGGGTTGTTCATGGCGGGCAAGCCGGCCTCAGCGTAGGTCGGCACATCGGGCAGGACCTTGAGCCGCTGCTTGGCCGCCACCGCCAACGGACGGATGCGCTGCCCCTGGATCAGCGGGTAGGACGACGGGATGTTGTCGAACACCACCTGGACCTGTCCGGCCACCAGGTCGTTCAATGCGGGCCCCAGGCCCTTGTACGGCACGTGCAGCATGCGCGTGCCGGTGGTCTTCATGAACAGTTCGCCATTCATATGGCTCAGCCCGCCGTTGCCGGATGACCCGAACGCGTACTTATTGGGGTCGGCCTTCAGCAGCTTCAGGAACGCGGCCAAGTCTTGCGCGGGCAGCGCCGGGTTGACCACCAGCACATTGGGCACGTCGGCCAGATTGCTGATCGGCGCGAAGTCGCGGACGGGGTCGTAGGCGCTTTTGGCGTAGACGTTGGGGTTGACGGCATGCGAGCTTTCCACCGCCATCACCAGCGTATAGCCGTCGGCGGGTTGCTTGGCGGCGTACGCCGAACCGATGCTGCCGCCCGCGCCAGGCTTGTTCTCGATGATGACGGACTGGCCCAGTTGCATGCCGAGCTTGTTGCCGACGACGCGCGCGATGATGTCGGTGGTGCCGCCCACCGCATACGGCACGACCAGACGGATCGGCTTGTCGGGATAGTCGGCAGCGGCCAGGCCGGGCACGGCCAGGCAGGCCAGCAGGATGGCCAGCGGGAATTTAATGGGTGTCATTGTTGTCTCCTCGGGGTGGTTCAAATCGTGGCCGGCCGCGTCAGCACCGCGTCCGTGTGTTCGCCCAGCAAAGGCGGCGCCGCGCCCATCGCGCTGGCCGGCGTGCCGGCCAATAGCGGATTGCGCACCAGCCGGACTTCGCCCAGCACCGGATGGGTGGTGGTCTGAAGCAATTCCCGATGCAGCACTTGCGGATGCGCGAAGACCTCGTCCAGCGTGTGGATCGGCCCCCATGGCACGCCGGCGTCGTCGAACGCGTCGGTCCAGCGCTGGCGCGGCGCGGCCGCCAGCACGGCAGCCACCTGCGGACGCAGGCTGTCCATGTTCGCCAGGCGCGCGCTATTGGTGGCATAGCGCGCATCGGCCGCCCATTCGGGATGCCCGGCCACGCCGCTGAAACGCCCGAATTGGCCGTCATTGCCGATCGCCAGGATCAGGTGGCCGTCGGCGCAGGCGAAGACCTCGTAAGGCGCGCAGTTCGGATGCGCGTTGCCGCTGCGCTTGGGCGCCACGCCGGACACCAGGTAGTTGGCGCCCTGGTTGGCATTCAAGGCCACGGCGACGTCAAGCAGGCAGATATCCAGCGGCATGCCCTGGCCGGTCTGGTCGCGTTGGCGCAAGGCGGCCAGCACGGCGGACGTGGCGTACATGCCGGTCATCAGATCCACGACGGCGACCCCGGTGCGCAGTGGGCCGGCGCCGGGCGTGCCGTCCGGTTGCCCGGTGTAGCTCATCAGCCCGCCCATGCCCTGGAACACGTAGTCGTATCCCGGCTTGCCGGCCAGCGGGCCGGACTGGCCGTAGCCGGTGATGGACAGGTAGATCAGCCGCGGGTTGACGCGGGCAAGCGAGGCGTAGTCCAGGCCGTACTTTTGCAGACCCCCTGCCTTGTAGTTTTCGACCAGGATGTCCGCGTCGGCCACCAGTTCGCGCACGCGGGCCGCGCCCGCTTCCGATGCGAAGTCGATTGCGACCGATTGCTTGCCGCGGTTGCAGGCCATGAAGTAGGCCGACATGGACGCGCCGCCGTCGGCGGATCGCAAGTCGGGCGGTCCCCAGCCGCGCGTATCGTCGCCGCGTTCCGGGTGTTCGATCTTGATGACCTCGGCACCAAGGTCCGACAGGTTCTGCGTGCACCAGGGGCCCGCGAGGATGCGCGACAAGTCCACGACTTTGACGCCGCGCAAGGCGTTGTGAAGCATAGTGTCTCCGTGATTCAACCGCTTTTGAAAATTATGTCAGCGGCCCCGTCCCACGAGGAGTTGAAAGTTTCGAACGGTGCGTTCGCGGGGTTTCAAAGCGGCTTCCGCCCCCCAGGGAGCACATGCCAGGCTTTAGAAAAGCGCGAACGTTGAGTTCGAATATTTCGGATGGAGTAATGCGTTTGGCACGGCCATACTGGCTCGGCCGAGGCGCATAGGCAGCCGCGCCGCCGGACGATAAGAACCCCAGGAGACAACCATGAACCGCAATATCCTGCGACGCGGCACGCTGAGCGCGCTGCTTCTCTGCAGCGTCGCCGCTGGCGCAGCTCGCGCCGAATACCCGGACCATCCCGTCACCGTCGTCGTGGCGTTCGCGCCTGGCGGCATGACGGACATCGTCGCGCGTCTGCTGTCGGCTGAATTGGGCAAACGCTTCAAGCAGACCTTCGTGGTCGAGAACAAGCCCGGCGCCGCCGGCCAAGTCGGCACCGAACTGGTGGCGCGCCAGAAGAACGACGGCTACACGCTGCTGGTCAGCGCAACGGGCCACGTGATCGGCCCGGCGGTCAACGACCGGGTCCGCTACGACCCCGTCCGCGACTTTGCCCCAATCGGCATCCTGGCGCGCGCGCCGAACCTGGTGGTGGTCAATGCCGGCCTGCCGGTCAATACTGTCCCCGAATTCCTTGCCTGGGGGAAAGCCCAGCCAGGCGTACCGTACGGCTCGGCGGGTTTCGGGGGGTCGACGCATCTGGGCGGCGAGTGGTTGAAGAAGATCACCGGCGTGCCGATGGAGCATGTCCCGTACAAGGGCGCGTCGCCCGCCACCAATGCGGTGGTGTCCGGCGAATTGAAGGTCGCCGTGCAGGACGCGATGAGCGTGGCGCCCTTCATCAAATCGGGCCAGTTGCGGCCGATCGGCGTGGCCAGCGCGCAACGCAGCAGGCTGTTCCCTGATCTGCCTACCTTCGCGGAATCCGGCGCACCGGGGCTGGACGTCTACACCTGGCTGGGATTCTATGCCCCCGCAGGCACGGACCCGGCCATTGTGGCCAAGTTGAACCAGGCCACCAACGACATCATGAATTCACCGGAAATGGTGCAGCGGCTGGCGGGGCAGAATAGCGAACCGCTGGGCCCGATGACGCCGGATCAGGCGACGGCATTCGTCGCCGGCGAGACGGCCAAATGGCGTGACGTGGTCAAGACCACGGGCGTTAAGGTCGAATAAGCGGCGGGGATGCGCGCAGCGCGCATCCCCGTTGTCTTAACCATCCGAGGCGGGCGTCGGCGCGGCACGTACGGCGAACACCGCGTTTGCCTTGAGCATGACGCGGCCCGCTACCTGCAGCAGGCAATTGGCGTAGATCAGCCGCTTGCCCTGCTTGTCGATGCGGACGTGCGCTTCCAGCCAGTCTCCCGGCTTGACCGGATTCAGGTATTCCACCGACATCTGCACCGTCACCACCGACACTTTTGCCCGCTGCGCGATCGTGAACCCCAGCGCGCTGTCGGCCAGCGTGGCCAGCAGGCCGCCATGGGCGATTGCATGCATGTTGGTGTGGGCGTGGGCCACTCGCATGGCCAGGACCGAGTCCGCATCGCGCCGGTACAACGCGCCAAGCTCGGCCAGATGGGTCATGAAGGGACTACTGGGCTGCCAGGGCTCGAAGCCCGAAGGAATAGTGTCTGTCATGGACTCACGCGAAAGGTTCCGGGGGGGAATCCTGAGTAGGGTTCGGAGGCTAGCGGGGTACGCAGCAGTATCGCAAAGAAGGCCGGGACCGGCATGTCGCCGGCCCCGGCCTCGACCGCTCTGCGGACGCCTTAAAACGCCGCCGCGCCTTCGGCCACCCGCTTTTCCAGCAGGGCGGCGGGCTTCCAATGGTCGCCGTGGGTCTCACGCAATGCGTTGATTCTGGCAAGCGTGGCGGCCAGGCCCAGCGTCTGGGCGTAGAACATGGGGCCGCCTCGCGCGCCGGGAAACCCATATCCGTGCACGTAGACCACATCCACGTCCGAGGCGCGCTGCGCGATGCCCTCGTCGATGATCTGCACCCCTTCGTTGATCAGCGCCAGCATGCAGCGCTCGACGATTTCTTCGTCGCTGATCGAGCGCCGGACGATGCCGGCCTCGCGCGCGCAATCTTCGATGATGGCGTCCACGACAGGATCCGGCAACGGCTCGCGGCTACCGGGTTCATAGCGGTAATAGCCCGCCCCGGTCTTTTGCCCGAAGCGGCCCTGTTCGCAAATGCGGTCCGCCACCTTGGAATACCGCAAATGCGCGGGCCGGGTCGGCGCCAGGCGTTTGCGCGTCGCCCAGTTGATGTCCATGCCGGCCAGGTCTGCCATGGCCAACGGCCCCATGGCCATGCCGAAGCGCGTCAGCGCGCCGTCGATCTGCTGCGGGGTGGCGCCCTCTTCCAGCAGGAAGCCGGCCTCACGCCAGTAGCCCGTCAACATGCGGTTGCCGACGAAACCCTCGCATACCCCGACCAGCACCGGAATCTTGCCGATTCTCTGCGCCGCCGCCATGCAGGTGGCGATGACGTCGGCGCTGGTGCGCTCGCCGCGCACCACCTCCAACAGCTTCATCACATTGGCCGGGCTGAAGAAATGCAGGCCGATGACCGCCTCGGGCCGCGACGTGCAGGCGGCGATCTTGTCGATGTTCAGGCGGGACGTATTGGTAGCCAAGATGGCGCCGGGTTTGCAGACCGTGTCCAATTGTTGGAACACGGCTTGCTTGACGGCCATGTCCTCAAAAACGGCTTCGATCACCAGATCGGCCTGAGCAAGATCCTGGATGTCCAGGCTGGGGGTAATGCGCGCCATGCGCACTGCCACGCCGTCGGCGTCAAGTTTGCCCTTGGCGGCGGTGACGTCGTAGTTTTTGCGGATGAGTGCCAAGCCCCGGTCCAGGGCAGCCTGGTCGCGTTCATACAGCGTGACCGCATACCCGGCATTGGAGAACGCCATGGCGATGCCGCCCCCCATCGTGCCCGCGCCCAGGATGGCGACTTGGCCCACCGTTGCGGCACGGCCGCCGCCTGCGACGCGCGGCGCCTCCTTTTCGGCAAAGAACAGATGGCGCAGGGCCTTGGAGGCGTCGCCGGCGACCAGGAGGTCGAACTGCCTGCGCTCCTCGTCCAAGCCGGCCTCGATGGGCAGGCGTGTCGCGGCCTCGACGCAATCCGTCGCAGCGCGCTGGGCCTGCGCATTGCGGGCCTTGGGGTTGAGTGTCGCGCGCGCTGCGGCGAAATCGACGCCGTGGCCGTCCACCGCCCGTTGACCCGCAACAGGATGCGTGGCCTCTGCCGCGCGGTCCCGGGCGTAGGACAGCGCAAGATCCATCAAGTCCCCTTCCGTGACGGCATCCACCAACCCGGCCGTCAACGCAGCCGCCGCATCGACCGGCGTTCCTGTCTGGATCATTCTCAACGCGGGCACTACGCCGATCAGCCGCGGCAGCCGTTGCGTGCCGCCGCCGCCCGGCACCAGGCCCAGGTTCACTTCCGGCAAGCCCAGGCGCGCGCCGGCCTGCGCGACACGATAGTGGCACCCCAGGGCCAACTCCAGCCCCCCGCCCAAGGCAAAGCCGTGGATGGCGGCAACGACGGGCTTGTCCGAAGCCTCGATCGCGGCGATCACGTCGCGCAACATGGGCTTGGCCACCGCAGCCGGCGTGTTGAACTGGCGGATGTCTGCGCCACCGCAGAACGCTTTGCCGGCGCCCGCGATGACGATGGCGTCAACGCCGGAGTGGGTTCGTGCACGCGCCAGGCCGGCAAATAGGCCGCTGCGCACGGTGTCGCCCAGGCCGTTGACCGGCGGATTGTCCAGGTACATCACGGCGATGCGCCCATGCAGCGCATAACGGACCGTGCTGGACACCGCGTCGGCGGAAGAAGGGACGATGAGGGTCATGAAGGCTCCTTGCAACAGCGCGGCTTACGCCCGCGCCAGCCGCTGATAACGGTTGAAATGGTGGCGGGTGTCGCCCAGCGTGTATTCGATCGCCAACAGGCGCTTGACGTAGTGGCCCACGGCAAGCTCGTCGGTCATGCCCATGCCGCCATGCAGCTGGATGCTTTGCTGGCTGATGTACCGGGCGGCCTCGCCGCAGCAGGCCTTGGCGGCCGAGGTCAGGCGGCCGCGCAGCCGCGTGTCGGCCGGATCCGCGCGAGCGGCCGTCCAGGTCAGCGAACGCGCCTGCTCCAGCGCCAGCAACATGTCCACCAGCCGGTGCTGCACCGCCTGGAAGCCGCTGAGCGCCCGGCCGAACTGGCGGCGCGCGTCGGCATAGTCGCGGGTCGCGTCAAGCAGCGCCTGCATGGCGCCCAGCGCTTCGGCGCACAAGGCGATGCGCGTCGTGTCCGCCGCCTGTTCCAAGGCGGCGCCAGCGACGCCCAGCCGCGCGTCTTCGGAAACGCGGCAAGCACTGAAGACGATGTCCGCATAGCTGCGCCCATCCACGCCCACCGCGCCCTGACGGGTGACGCCGGACATGGCGTTCTGCTTCCCGGCCTCGATCAGGAACAGGGCGACGTCGCGGCCGTCGCGCGCCGCGACCAGCAGCTGCGCGGCCCCGGCCCCGAACGGCACGCGGCGTTTGACGCCGTTCAGTACCCAGCCGTCGCCCTGACGCTCGGCCACGACGCCATCGCCGTCCAGCGACCAATCCGACTGCGGCCCTGCGATGGCCAGCACCGGCGCGGCGGTGCCCTGGGCGATGCCGGCAAGTACGCGTCGGACCGCAACGCCATCCGGCATCAGCGCCAGCAGTTGGCCGCACAGCAACGCGCTGACGTCATAGGGCTCGGTCACCAGATGGCGGCCGAACTGCTGCATCACCACGCACAGGTCGGTCAACCCCGCATCCATGCCGCCCGAGGACGCGGGCAGGCCCAACCCCAGCAAGCCCATCTCGGCAAAGGCGCGCCAATGCGGCGAGGCCGCCGGATCCGCGTCGGCGGCCGGCGGCGTCCGGCCAGCGGGCACGGGGTATTCCCGTTGCAGGTAGCGCGCAACGGCGTCATCCAGCGCGCGCTCGTCATCGGTGTAGTCGTCAGGCAAGCCCAGCCCAAGTTTGGCGATGATGTCCTTCTGGACTTCGTCCGTGCCGCCATAGATGGAGATCTTGCGCAGGTTCAGGTAGAAGCCTGGCATCGCCGCCAGTTCCTCCTCGGCGGTCGGACCGCCTCGCGCATAGTCCCGCTCCAAGGCCTGGGACTGATAGGCCAGCGCGTTCGGCCCCGCGGTGTCGACCAGGGCCTCGCTGATGCGCTGCGCCAACGTGGAACCCAGGTATTTCAAGATCGACGCTTCCGCGCCATGGCCAGCGCCGCGTTGATCGCGTGCGATCAACCGCAGATTGGTCTGCTCCAGTGCCAGCGTATCAATTTCCAGCTGTGCCATCCGGTGCGCGAACACCGGGTCGTCGGCCAGGGGCTGGCCATCGACCACGCGCTGCGCCGCCAGCCTTTGAAGATGGCCCAGTTCACGTTTGGCGCGGCCGACCCGCGCCGCGCCGAAGCGCTCATGCGACAACAGGTACTTTGCATACGTCCAGCCGCGGTCCACCTCGCCCACCAGATGCGACGCGGGCACCACCACATCATCCAGGAAGACCTCGTTGATCTCTTCACCGCCGTCCAGCGTCCGGATCGGGCGCAGCGACACCCCAGGGCTGCGCATGTCGATCAGCAGGAAGGAAATGCCTGCTTGCGCCTTGGCCTCGGGATTGGTCCGCGCCAGGCAGAACATCATGTCGGCGTATTGCGCGTAGGTCGTCCAGGTCTTCTGGCCGTTGACGACGAAATTGTCCCCCTCGCGTCGGGCCCGGGTGGATAGCGAGGCCAGGTCCGAGCCGGCGCCCGGTTCGGAATAGCCCTGGCACCACCAGTCTTGCCCGCTCAGGATGCGCGGCAGGAAATGGCTTTTCTGCCACGCCGAGCCATAGGCCATGATGACGGGCGCCACCATCCGCAAGCCGAAGGGCACGGTTTCTGGCGCGCCGGCCAGCGCGCATTCCTCATCGAACACGTTGCGCTGCCCAATGCCCCAGGCGGCGCCGCCGTATTCCGCCGGCCAGTTCGGCGCGGCCCAGCCGCGCGCGTGCAGGATCCGGTGCCACCGCAGGAAATCCTCCTTGTCCAGACGCTGGTGGTCCAGCACTTTGCGCCGCAGGTCCGCGGGAAGTTCGTCGCGCAGGAAAGCGCGGACCTCGTCGCGGAACGCGGCCATGTCCGTATCAGCCGGCATTTTGAAGATCCTGAGCGAAACGCAGCGGCGCGTCGGTGGCGGCCTGCAAGGCCTCGCGAGACAGGCCCGGCGCCATGCTGCGCACCAGGAACCCGTCGGGTGTCACGTCAAGCGTGGCCAGATCGGTATACACGCGGTCGACGCAAGCCGCGCCGGTCAGCGGCAGGTCGCACACGCGGCGCAAGCGGGAGCTGCCGTCGCGCGTCGTGTGCTCCATCAGCACGTGGACGCGTTTGGCGCCCACAGCCAGATCCATGGCGCCGCCCACCGCTGCGGCCACGCCGGGCTGCCCCAGCGACCAGTTCGCCAGATCCCCGGTTTCCGACACCTGATAGGCCCCCAGGATGCAGTAGTCCAGATGGCCGCCGCGCATCATGGCGAAGGAGTCGGCGTGGTTGAAGAAACTGCCGCCGGCCGACATGGCGACGTTCTGCTTGGCCGCATTGGTCAGGTCGGGATCGATGGGATCGTCTTCAGCGCGCGCCCGCATGCCCAGGATGCCGTTTTCGCTATGCACGATGACGCCATGCTCGGGCGTCCAGTAGTCCAGCGCCATGACGGGCATGCCGATGCCCAGGTTGACGTAGGCGCCGGCAGGGATGTCGGCGGCGGCGCGGCGCGCAATGTCCGCGCGTGAAAATCGTTGGATCATTGCAGGGCTCCGGTCAACTGGGCGTCGGGGATACGCAGCACACGCTGCACGAAGATGCCAGGGGTGACAATGTGTTCCGGGTCCAGTCCGCCGACCTCGGCCAGCGCATGCACCTGGACAATCGCAGTCGCCGACGCCATGCACATCAACGGTCCGAAGTTGCGCCCCGCTTTGCGGTAGACCAGATTGCCCAGCGGATCCGCGCGATAGGCTTTCACCAGCGCGTAGTCGGCGTGCAAGGGCTCTTCGAACACGTAACCGACGCCTTTGATGACGCGTGTCTCCTTGCCTTGCGCCAGCAGCGTGCCGTACCCGGTCGGCGTGAAAAAGCCGCCCAGCCCGGAACCGGCGGCGCGCAGCCGCTCGGCCAACGTGCCCTGCGCAACGCACTCGTAGTCGATCAGGCCGTCGGCATAGGCCGATTCGAACGCCTGGGATTCCGCGCCGCGCGGGTATGAGGCGATCAGTTTGCGCACGCGTCCCAGCCGGATCAGCCGGGCCAGGCCGCTGTCGCGGCTGCCGCTGTTGTTGCATACGACCGTAAGGTTGCGCGCGCCCTGCTCCACCAGCGCATCCAGCAGATCCACGGGCTGGCCGGACAGGCCGAAGCCGCTGACCAGGACCGTGGCGCCATCGGGGATATCCGCCACGGCCTGCGCAGCGCAATGGACCATCTTGTTCATCTGGGTTTCCGTCACAAGGTATGGGAAAGGATGGCCGTGGCCTGGCTGGACAGCACGCCTCCGTTGCCGTGCACCAGCGCGACGTCGGCCTTGGGGACCTGGCGTTCGCCGGCCTCGCGGCGCAGTTGCGCCACCGCTTCGATCACCAGGAAAATGCTGTACATGCCGGGGTGCGTGAACGACAGGCCGCCGCCGTTGGTGTTCATGGGCAGGTCGCCGCCCGGTTCGATCCGGCCGCCGCCGATGAAGGCGCCGCCCTCGCCCTTGGCGCAGAAGCCCAGGTCCTCCAGGAACAGGATGGGGTTGATGGTGAAGGCGTCGTACAGCTCGACCAGATCGATGTCGGCCGGCGTCAGGCCGGCTTCGGCGAAGGCGGCTCGCCCCGAATCCACCGCGGGCGTGACCGTGACGTCGGGCATGCAGGAGATTTGCCGGTGCCAATGCGCGTGGCCCGTCCCTAACACGTAGATCGGGCGCGGGTGCAGGTCGCGGGCTCGGTCCGCGCGAGTCACGACGAAGGCGCCCGCGCCGTCGGTCACCAGGCAGCAGTCGCGCACGGTCAAGGGGTCTGAAATCATCTTCGCGCCTAGCACGTCGTCGATCGTCAGCGGCCCGCGCAGGAAGGCGTCCGGGTTCAGCTGCGCCCATTTGCGCGCGGCCACCGCGACTTCAGCCAGTTGGCGCCGCGTGGTGCCGTACTGATGCATATGGCGCGCAGCGGCCAGCGCATAGCTGGTCACCGGGTTAAACGGCTTGTAGGGATGTTCGTAGGGTTGCGGGTCCAGCGCCGCGCGCATCTGATTGATCTGCGTGCTGCTGGGTGCGCTGCGGGGGTTGGCGCCGTAGCACACCAGCACGTGGTCGCACTGGCCGGCTTCGATGGCCATGGCCGCGATCTTCAGATCGGCGATGAACGACGATCCGCCGAACATCGTGCTGTCGGAAAAGCGCGGGCGGATGCCCAGGTATTCCGACATCCGCATCACCCACCAAGGCGAGGTCAGGCTGGACGTGATGATGCCGTCGATGTCCTGCATCTTCAGGCTGCTGGCGGCCACGGCGCGGTGCGCCGCCTGCGCGATGATTTCCTGTTCGGTGCGCCCGCCGCAGTCGCCCAGCCCGGCCATGCCGGTGCCCAGGACGGCGATCGCGCCGCGATAGCTGCGGCCGCTCATGCCTGTTCCCCCAACCGAGGGACGAACACCAGCAACGGCCCGCCGTCCACGGTGTCGATCCGTGCCCGCACGGGCATCCCGATGCGCACCGCCTCGGGCGGCATGTCGACCACGCGGCTCATCAGGCGCGGCCCTTCGGCCAGATCGACGAGGCACACCGTATAGTCGCCGGCTTTGCTGCGGACGACAGTCGTGGAATAGACCTCGCCCAGCCCGCTGGGTTCGGTCCAGTGCAAGACGTCCGAGCCGCAATGCGGGCAGACCACCCTGGGATAGAAATGGTGCCGGGCGCAGGCCTGGCATTGCGGGATCGTGAAGCAGCCCTGCGCGAGCTGCTCGAAATAATGGCGCTCGGCGCTGGCGGCCGGCCCGGTTTCAGTGTGCGGCATGCTGATCGTATCCGCCCGGAAGGCGGATGTCTCCGTTATAGGTCGTTGTCCGCCCGGCATGGCTCGGGGCGTGAAACGATTTTAGGAATGCGGCCCGCCCCTGACCATCCGAAAGATTCGAAGGCATCATTCGGCGTATTCGAAGCGCCCGCCGCCCCCCCGAGAAGACGGAGTAAGATTTACGGCACAACACCCCTAAACATGGCAGGAGCAGTGGAAGATGGCGAAAGTCGGCATGGTTGGAATCGGCCTCATGGGCCACGGCATTGCAAGCAATCTGGTCAAGCACGGTCACGCGCTGACCGTGCTTGAGCACCCGGGCAACCAGCCCCTGGATGCGCTGAAGGCCGCTGGCGCGGCAAGCGTGGACAGCGGCGCCGCGCTGGCCGCCGCGTCGGATGTGATCATCCTGTGCGTGACAGGTAGCCCGCAGGTGGAAGCCGTGCTGCTGTCCGCGGGCGGCGTGCTGGAAGGCCTGCGCCCGGGCACCGTGATCATCGATTGCTCAACCGCCATTCCCTCGTCCACCGTGAAGGTGGCGCAGGCCGTGACCGAATCCGGCGGCCGCTTCCTGGATGCGCCGATGACGCGCACGCCGAAGGAAGCCGCCGAAGGCCGGCTGAACCTGCTGGTGGGCGGCGACTCCGCCCTGTTTGAAGAATGCAAGCCGATCCTGGCCTGCTTTGCCGAGAACATCACGCACGCCGGCCCGGTCGGCGCCGGCCACCGCATGAAGCTGCTGCACAACTACGTGTCGCTGGGCGTGGTGGCGTTGCTGTCGGAAGCAGCCGCCTGCGCGCTGCGTTCGGACATCGATCCGGCCGTATTCGCAGATGTGCTGGCCAAGGGCGGCGGCGGCGGCGTGGCGCTGGAACGCATCAAGCCGTACCTGCTGGAGCAGGACCCGTCGTCGCTGCGCTTCTTCATGTCGAACGCGCAGAAAGACCTGTCCTACTACAACACCATGGCGGCCGAAACCGGCGCCGTGCGCGAAATCGGCGCCGCCGTTCAGCACACGTTCGACCAGGCCGTCACGCAAGGCGGCGGCGACCGCTACGTGCCCGAACTGGTTTCGCTGCTGAAAGACCGCTGATTCAGACTGCTGATTCAGCGTCCCACGGCTGCCGGCGCGCGTGCTAGACCGCGCCCCGGCAGTTGCAGGGAAATCGCCGCGGCCAGCAACAGCAGCACGCCCGCCGACCCGAAGGCGACCCAATGCGTGTGGAACGTGTCGAACGCCCACCCGCCCAGCCACGAACTGATCATGCCGCCCACCTGGTGGCCCAGATACGTCAGGCCGTACAGCACGCCGACCAGGCGGATGCCGTAGACGTCGGCGAGGATCGCCGAAGACAAGGCGATGCTCCCCGCCCACACGATGCCGCCGATCGTGGCCGCCGCATACAACTCCCAATGCGCGCCCACCATGACCAGCGCAAAGAATCCCAAGCCCCGCACCAGATAGATGGCGGCCAGGATGTTGCGCCGCTCGACCTGGTCGGACATGCGGCCCAGCACCAGCGTGCTGAAGATGGCGACCAGGCCGATCAGGCCGATGCCCAGCGAGCTGGTGGTGGCGTCGAAGCCGTGGTCCATCAGCATCGGCATGCCGTGCGTGCCCAGCAGGTTCATGCTGTAGCCACAGGCGAACAGCCCCAGCGCCACTTGCCAGAACGGCAGCGTGCGCAAAGCGTTGCGCACGTTCGGCGCCGGGCCCTTGGCCGCGGGTTTGGCGGAAGCCTTGGTGTCGATGATCTGGTGGGGCAGCAGGTCCGTGTGTTCCGGCGCCGTGTCGCGCATGATGAAGAGCGCCACCGGCACGGTCAGCAAGGCGAACAGTACGGAAAACGCCAGCAGCGTTTCCCGCCAGCCCACGGCCGCGATCGCGAACGTGAGCGTGGGCGTCATCAAGGCGATGCCCGCCATCGATCCGGTGGACAGGAAGAACAGCGCCATGCCGCGCTGGCGGGTGAACCAGCGGCTGATCACGGGCGTCAGCGCGACGGGGCTGGTGAAGGCCAGGCCGACGGACAGCGCCACGCCGAACGACAGCAGGAATTCGATGGGGCCCCGCGCGAACACCGTCCACAATGACGATGCCACGACGATGGCGGTGCCGGTCAGCAGCACGAAGCGGGTGCCGCGCGTGCTGACCAGATAGCCGGCCAGCGGCATGGCCAGGCCATAGCACAGCATGCCGACCGCGACGATGCCCGACAACAGGCTGCGCGAAAATCCCAGCCCGTCCGCCATCGGCAGGAAGAACGGCCCGATGCCCATGCGCAGGCCGACCGTCAACAGGGTGAGTACGGCGGCGGCGCCAACGATGTTCCAGCCGAAATACCAGCCGCCCGACGCTTGCTTGTCCAATTCCTTCTCCTCGATGTCTTCTTATGGCCGCTCATGCGCCAGGGCTTGCAGACACCGCAGGGAAGGCGCGGAAGGGGATCCGCTATCGACACGGGTGGGAAGGACGAGGCGTGAAACGGCATGTTCTTGCCGGCGGCCGACGCCGCCAGACGCGACATATTACTCCTGGCTATAAGACGGTCAGGCGGCGCGCCGCCCGCACCCCCGAAATTGCTGTTCGGTCAGCGGTCGCTCCCGCCAGATTCGCAAATTCCAGCGAAGTAAATATAATTGATATCGATTTTCATTCATCAGCCATCCCTGCGGTGGCTTCTTCACCCCGGCGATTCCGCGTTCTCCATGCCTTCGGCAACCTCCCGCCCCGATTCCGCGCTGCATGCCTGGTATGTCGACCATGGCGGCTGGCTGCTGGCGTGGCTGAAGAAGAAGCTGGGCTGCCCGCACAATGCGGCGGACATGGCGCATGACACTTTTGCGCGCATCCTGGCATCGCGCGACGCGCTGGCGGCGGTGCGCGAACCCCGGGCGTTCCTGTCGGTGACCGCCAGCCGGCTCATCATCGACCAGGCGCGGCGCCGCCAGGTGGAAGACGCCTATCTGGCGGAACTGAGCCTGGCCATGGCCGACCATCCCGGCGCGCCCTCGCCCGAACAGATCCTGATGACGTCCCAGGCGCTGGCCCAGATCAGCGCCATCCTGGAAGGCCTGGCGGCGCGACCGCGCCAGGCCTTTTTGCTTCACTACCTGGATGGCGACACCCATGCCGGGATCGCCGCCAAGCTGGGCGTGACCGACCGCATGGTGCGCAAGTACCTGGTGTCGGCGCTGGTGCACTGCCACGAGGCGGTGGACGCATGAGCAGCGCCGCCGCCCAGACCATCGCACGCGAGGCCGCGCAGTGGCTGATGCGCTTGACCGAAGACGACGGCGACCCGGCCAATCGCGACCGCCTTCGCCAGCGCTTCGATGCATGGAAGCAGCAAGATCCACGCCACGAAGCCGCCGCGCGGCGGATGGAATCCGTGCTGTCGCAACTGGGCGCGTTGCGCGACGATGCGCAAGGGCAGACGACGCCATTGCACGCCGGCCTGCAGGCCGGTTGGGCAGGCGGCAGGCGGCGGCGCGCCCGCCGGGTGGCGGCCGGCCTGGCGGTGGCCGCGGCGCTGGCCACGCCGCTGGCGGTGTTCCTGCATTTCTATCCGTCGTCCTACCTGCTGGCCGACATGCGCAGCGGCGCCGGCCAGTGGCAAACCCATGTGCTGGCCGACCAGAGCCGCGTCACGCTGGAGCCCGGCGCGGCGGTCAATCTGCATTTCGATCCGCAACGCCGCGAGGTCGAACTGGTGCGCGGCGACATCCTGGTGGAAGTGGCCCATGACGCGGCCCGGCCGTTCGTGGTGCGCACCGCCCAGGGCAGCGCGCGCGCGCTGGGGACCCGCTTCGTCGTCAGCGCGGACGCCAGCGTGACGGTGCTGGGCATGCTGGAATCCAAAGTGCTGGCTACCGCCCGGGACGACGCCGACCCGGACCACGCGCGGCAGGTGCAAGCCGGCGAACAGGTGCGCATCACTCCGGACAGCGTGGGCGCGCCGCAGCCGCTGGACGCCGCCGCGGTCGAAGACGCCTGGAAGTACCGCCGGCTGGTCGTGCAAGACAAGCCGTTGGCCGACGTGCTGGAGCTGCTGGGCCGCTACCGCAGCGGCCTGTTGCGCGTGGACCGCGACGCGCTGGCCGGCCTGCAGGTCAACGCCGTCCTGCCGCTGGACGACCCCGACCGCGCCCTGCAGCTGCTGGCCAGCAGCTTCCCCATCCGGGTGCGCACGCTGACCCCGTGGGTCGTCATCGTCGACCGGGTTCCTCCGGGGAAATAACTTTTTCTAGTCCAGGGTTCCGCTTTTCCGAGCTCGTGCGTCATAGCAATCAGGACACTCACGCACACGGAACTTTCCATGCCCCTGCCGACTTTGAACCTCCGATACACCCCGCTGGCATTCAGCCTGCTGCTGGCCACGTTGGGCGCCGCCGCCCTGCCCGCCCATGCCCAACAACAGACCGATGCCGCGATCCCGTTCGACATCACCGCCGGTCCCCTGGCCCCGGCCTTGAACCGCTATGCCCAGCAAGCGGGCGTGGCGATCTCTGTCGATGCCGGCCGCATCCAGGGCTTGACCACCAACGGGCTGCAGGGGCGCTACCGCGTGGATGAAGGTTTCCGCGTGCTGCTGGCGGGCAGCGGTTTCTCCGCCGCGCGCAGCGCGGGCGGCTATGTGCTGGTGGCGACGCCCGTGCCCGGCACCACCACCCTGCCCGCCGTGCGCGTCAGCGGCCAGGGCGTGCCCGGCGCGTTGGACCCGACTTCAGGCCTGCTGGCATCGACCAGTTCCAGTGCCACCAAGACCGACACCCCGCTGATCGAAACGCCGCAATCCGTGTCGGTCGTGACGCGCGAGCAGATCGACGAACAAAAGCCGCGCAGCGTCACGGAAGCGCTGCGCTACACGCCCGGCGCCTTCACGGGCCTGGTCGGCGCGGCCGACCGCTACGACTATGTCGCGCTGCGCGGCTTCATCGAAAACAGCACGGACAACACCATCTACGACGGCCTGAAGCTGCTGAGCGATTCCGGCACCTTCAGTTCTATCCAGATCGATCCCTATTTCGTCGAACGCATCGACGTGTTCCGCGGCCCGTCATCGGTGCTGTTCGGCCGCAGCGCCCCCGGCGGCCTGGTGCAGCTGACCAGCAAGCGCCCGCTGTTCGATCCTTACCGCGCAGTCGAAGTGTCGTACGGCACCCAGGGCCAGAAGAGCGTGGGCTTCGACGTTGCCGGCCCCGTGGACGACAACGGCAAAGCGGCCTATCGCATCACCGGACTGGGCCGCTCCACCGATACGCAATTCGACAACACCCGCGAAGAACGCTATGCCATCGCCCCGCAGGTGATGTTCAACTTCACGCCGGACACGAGCCTGCTGCTGCAGGCCTATCTGCAGCGCGATCCCAGCGGCGGCTTCCACAGCGGCGTGCCCGCCGACGCCAGCATCACCAACGACCATGCCGGCCAACGCATCTCGCGCCATTTCGTGGATTCCGATCCCGACAACAACGAATTCAAGCGCAACGAACGCATCTTCAGCTATCAGTTCGACCACCGCTTCAACGACCGCTGGACCTTCCGTCAAAACGCGCGCTATGTCTCATCCGATGTGGCGCTCAAACAGGTCTACGGCTACGGCTGGGCCAACGGCACCGAGCTGAACCGCTATTACTCGGGCGCCGATGAATCGTTGAATGCGTTCGCCATCGACAATCAGCTGCAGGGCAAGTTCGAGACGGGCGCGGTCAAACACACCGTGCTGCTGGGGCTTGACTACCAGAACCGCCATGCCGACGGCCGTTGGGATTCCGGCACGGCGTCCAACCTGGATGCCTTCCATCCGAACTATGCCAACGGCAACGTGCAGATCGCCAGCCGCACCTTCTTCGACCGCCGCCTGGAGCAGACCGGCTTCTACCTGCAGGACCAACTGGCCTATGACCGCTGGCGCCTGACGCTGAGCGGCCGCCAGGACGAGGTCCGCACCACGGAATCCAGCCGCACCGGCGACTATGCGTCCAGGCAAAGCTGGAGCGGCTCCAAGTTCACCAAGCGCGCCGGCCTGGTCTACCTGTTCGACAACGGCGTGTCGCCTTACGTGAGCTACAGCGAGTCGTTCAACCCCAATGCCTACACGGACCAGCAGGGCAATCTGCTGCCGCCCACGCAAAGCAAGCAGTACGAAGCCGGCGTGAAGTTCCAGGCCCCCGGCACCGAAAACATGGTGACGCTGGCGGCCTTCGACCTGACGCAGGACAACGTGGCCAACCGCGTGCTGGCGCAGACCTACTACACGCCCGCTGGCAAGGTGCGATCGCGCGGGATCGAGCTGGAAGGCAAGGCGCGCCTGACGGACAACTTCACGATGCTGGCGGCCTATACCTTCACGGCCATGACCTACCGCGAGTCCACCGAGGGCCTGACCGGCAACACGCCGTACCAGGCGCCGCGCCACATGGCGTCCCTGTGGGGCGACTACCAGTTCGACTCCGGCCTGGGCGTGGGCGCGGGCGTGCGGTACGTCGGCACCAGTTGGGCCGACAGCGCCAACACGCTCAAGGTGCCGGCCTATACGCTGGTGGACCTGTCGGTGCGCTACGACCTGGCCCGGCTGTCGTCGTCGCTCAAGGGCATGAGCGTACGCGTGGCCGCCAACAACCTGCTGGACAAAACCTACGTGGCGTCATGCGCCAGCCTGAACTACTGCTACTACGGCGAAGAGCGCAACGTCGTCGCCACGTTGAAGTACGAGTTCTGACAGTCGGGGGAGCGCGCGCTCCCGGAAGGGGCCAGCGCGCGTCTTGCCAGCGCCGCTGCCCTATCGAAGCACGTTGCGCACGAAGCGCAGCCGCGCGTCGCCGTCGTTGAAGTAGGCATAGGGCTGCGCGCTGCTGTAGATGGCGAAATCGTCGGCGGAGACGGATTGCGGCACGCCGGACAGTTCCAGCCGCAGCGTCCCCTCGATCACGTAGACCATCTCGTGCCATCCGTCCGGATCGGGCTCGGCCAGGTATTGTTCCCCTGGCGCCAGCGTCCAGATCCATAATTGCGCCTCGCAGCTGGCGGGGGCGGCGCCCAGCAATACCGCCTGGCTGCCGGGCCGCTCGCCGCGCCATGCCATGGCCTCGATGCGGCGGCGTTCCCGGTTGGGGTCGCTGACCAGGTCCACGAAGCCCACCCCCAACGCGCCGGCCAATTTATCCAGGCTGGACAGGCTGATGTTCGCCGTTCCCGCTTCCACCCCCGCGATCATGCGCCGACTGATGCCCGACGCGTCGGCCAGGTCCGTCTGGCTCAACCCGGCCTGTTTGCGGATCCGCCGCAAATTGGCCCCGACATGCGTGAGGACATCGCGGCCCGGCGACGTAATGTGCAGTATATTGCTCATAATTTCGTAGCTATTGAAGTCAATCGTGCCCCCAAAGACATCGATGTTCGCCCTGACGCGCCAGGAAATCGCCCTGGTACTGGTCACCATGCTGTGGGGAAGCACGTTCCTCATCATTCACATTGCCATGCAGCATAGCGGACCCCTGTTCTTCGTAGGCGTGCGGTTCACCATTGCGGGCCTGGTGACGATGCTGCTGTTCCGCAAGCACATGATGGCGATCACCCGATTCGAAGCGGGCGCAGGCGTCGCGATCGGCTGCGCCCTGTTCCTGGGTTATTACCTGCAGACGCATGGCCTGCGCACCATCACCAGCAGCCAGTCCGCCTTCATCACGGCGTTGTACGTACCGATCGTGCCGCTGCTGCAATGGGCCGTGCTGAAACGCCCGCCCGGACTGATGAGCTGGATCGGCGTGGCGCTGGCGTTCACCGGCCTGATCCTGCTGGCCGGCCCCGAAGCGGGCTCGCTCAGCTTCAGCCCGGGCGAGCTGGCCACCTTGGCGGGCGCCGTCGCCATTGCCGCCGAGATCATCCTGATCGGCCTGTTCGCCAAACGCGTGGACAGCCGCCGCGTCACCGCGGTGCAGTTGCTGACGGCCGGGCTGGTGTCGTTTGCGCTGATGCCGGCGTTGGGCGAATCGGTCCCCGCGTTCTCGTGGCTGTGGGCCGGCGCCGCCATCGGCCTGGGCCTGGCCAGCGCCGCGATCCAGTTGACGATGAACTGGGCGCAGAAGTCCGTGTCGCCCACCCGCGCCACCGTCATCTATGCGGGTGAACCGGTCTGGGGCGGCATCGTCGGCCGCCTGGCGGGCGACCGGCTGCCCGCCTTGGCGCTGGCAGGCGCCGCGCTGATCGTGGCCGGCGTGCTGGCCAGCGAGATCAAGTTTCGCCGAAAGAAAGCCGTGGAAGTCCGATTGAACGACGCCTGAGCGGACTGGTGCGCGATCAGGCCGCCTGTTCCAGGAAGGCTTGCAAGGCGGGGACGGTGTTCAGCACGTGCTGACGCATGGCGGCCTCGCAGCGGGCAGAGTCGCGGGTCTGCAGCGCATCGATCAGTTCCTGATGCGATTCGCGCACGCGCAGCACGCGGCCGGGCTGTGCCGCCCACAAGCGCATATAGGGTTCCACCACCGAATGCAGCTCGGAGATCTGGCGCAACAGGCGCGGCTGCTGGCAGAAGCCGCATAGGTATTCGTGAAATTCGCGGTGCGCAGTGGTCCAGTCCAGATAGTCGCCGGAGCCCTGCTCCAACTGGTCCAGCAGGCTGGACAGGCGGCGGATGTGCTCGGCATTCATATGCAGCACGGCGTTGCGCATGGCCAGGCCTTCCAGCACCGACCGCATTTCAAAGACTTCCAGCATTTCCTGCTGGTTCAGTCCGCGCACCACCGCGCCGCGATTGGCGCGGATTTCCACCAGGCCTTCGGACGCCAGACGGCGCAACGCGCCGCGCACCGGCATGCGGCTGGTGCCGATCTCGCTGGCGACGACATCCGGCACCAGGCGCTGGCCGGGCGCATAGCGGCCCAGCCGGATCTCACGCTGCAAATGCAGGTACGCCTCGTCTTCGGCACTGATCGCTGTCTTCTGAAATTGCAGCATCGTCGTCCCCCAGGGCTTGGAAAGCCGCAATGATAGATAAACGCAAAAATAACACAAACTGGATCCAGTGATCCATGGATGCAAACACCAATAGTCCGAGCGAAGGCCTTCCCGTCTAATCCTCTCCGGCGGGCGCTTCCATGCGTCCGACGCGCCGGAACGGGCACGAGATCCGCCCGGCAGCACTCGTTTTTCATCACGCGATCAAGGGGATTACCATGAAATTTCGTCTCATCCGGACGCTGGCCGGCCTGGCCGCCGCCGCCTTCGCGGCCCAGGCCGGCGCGCAAGCAGGCGCCCCGGCCACCGACTGGCCGCAACATCCCGTGCGCATCGTCGTGCCGTTCCAGGCCGGTTCCGCCACCGACCTGATTTCGCGCCAGCTGGGCGCGGCGCTGGCCACCGAACTGGGCCAGCCCTTTGTCGTGGAAGCCCGTCCGGGCGCCGCGGCCGCGATCGGCAGCGCCTCGGTGGCCCGGTCCGCGCCGGACGGCTACACGTTGCTGATGGGCGGCCCGGCTGCCGTCGTCACCAACCGCTTCCTGCAGAAGCGCCTGGCCTATGACCCGGACGCCTTCGCGCTGGTGTCCCTGGTGGCCTACACCCCGAACATCCTGCTGGCCAACCCGCAGCAGCCGTTCAAGACCCTGCCCGAAATGGTCGCCTACGCGCGCGCCAATCCGGGCAAGCTGACGTACGCCTCGTTCGGCACCGGCACCACCTCGCACATGGCAGGCGAAATGCTGAAGTCCATCGCCGGCATCGATATCCTGCACGTGCCGTACAAGGGCGCGGGCGAAGCCATTCCGGCGCTGCTTTCCGGCCAGGTGTCGATGTACTTCGACACCATCATGACCGGCCTGCCCCAGGTCAAGAGCGGTTCGCTGCTGGCGCTGGGCATGTCGAATTCGCAACGCTCGGCGCTGGCTCCGGACATCCCCACCATCGCGGAACAGGGCTATGCCGGCTACGACATCGCCCCGTGGTATGGCCTGGTCGCGCCCGAGGGCACGCCTGCGCCCATCCTCGAAAAACTGAACCGCGCCGTGAACAAGGTGCTGGCCGACCCGGCATTGCGCGGTAAGCTCGCCGAAGCCGGCGCCGAACCGCGCGGCGGCAGCCGCGACGAGTTCGCCGCCTTCATCAAGGCCGAAATTCCGCGCACCAAGCAGTTGATCGACCAAGCCGGCATCACCCCGCAGTAACCCTTTCTACGAGTTCCAGCATCCATGTCCTCCCCCTTCGATTGGTCTTTTCCATACGCTTCCCGAAAAATGCCGGTCTTGGCCGCCAACGCGGTCGCGACCAGCCAGCCGCTGGCTGCGCAGGCGGGACTACGCATGCTGCTGGCCGGTGGCAATGCCGTTGACAGCGCCATTGCCACCGCAATCGCCCTCACCGTCGTCGAACCCGTCATGAACGGGATCGGCGGCGACATGTTCGCGCTGGTCTGGCACGACGGCCGCCTGCATGGCTTGAACTCCAGCGGCTGCGCGCCGGCCGCGTGGACGCCCGAATATTTCAATGGCCGCGACGCCATGCCCGGCACCGGCTGGGGCACGGTCACCGTGCCCGGCCAGGTCGCCGGCTGGAAAGCCCTGTCCGAGCGCTTCGGCAAACTGCCGTTCGCCAAACTGTTCGAACCCGCCATCGCCTACGCCGAAGACGGCTTCCCCGTGTCGCCCACCATCGCGCGCCAATGGGCCACCCAAGCGCCCAAGCTGGCGCACGAACCGGGCTTCGCCGAGGCCTTCCTGCCGCAAGGCCGCGCCCCGCAAGCCGGCGAATGGTGGCGCTTCCCCGCCCAGGCCAAGACCCTGCGCGACATCGCCGAAAGCGGCGGCGACAGCTTCTACCGCGGCGAGCTCGCCCGCAAGATCACGGACTTCGCCAGCCAGACAGGCGGCGCGCTAAGCGCCACCGACCTGGCCGAACACCGCCCCGAATGGGTCGCCCCCATCTCGCAATCGTTCCGCGATGTCGAGCTGCACGAAATTCCGCCCAGCGGCCAGGGCATTTCGGCGTTGATGGCGCTGGGCATGCTTGAGCAATTCGACCTGGAAGGCATGGGCCGCGACAGCGCCGACTACTACCACGTCAGCATCGAAGCGATGAAGCTGGCATTCGCCGACCTGCACCACCATGTGGCCGACCCGCGCCACATGCGCACCGACGCGCGCGCCCTGCTCGACCGCGCCTACCTGGCCGAGCGCGCGCGTCTGATCTCCATGGACCGCGCCAGCGTGCCCACCGCAGGCACACCCGCCACCGGCGGCACGGTCTACCTGACGGCCGCCGATGCGGACGGCACGATGGTGTCCTTCATCCAGTCCAACTACCACGGCTTCGGCTCGGGCGTGGTCGTGCCCGGCACCGGCATCAGCCTGCACAACCGCGGGCTGAACTTCGTGCTGACGCCGGGCCACGCCAATCAGGTCGCCCCGCGCAAGAAGCCGATGCACACGATCATCCCCGCGTTCGTCACGCGCGGCGGCCAGCCGTTGATGTCGTTCGGCGTGATGGGCGGATCGATGCAGGCGCAAGGCCACCTGCAAATGGTGACCCGCCTGGCCGCGTTCGGCCAGAACCCGCAAGCCATGAGCGATGCGCCGCGCTTCCGCGTGGAAAAAGGCCCCGTCGTCAATGTGGAATCGCACCTGCCGGCGGACGTCGTGGAGGCGCTGCGCGCACGCGGTCACAACGTGGCGGTGGCGCCGGCGGACAGCCTGGAGTTCGGTTCCGCCCAATTGATCTGCCGCCTGCCGCAAGGCGGTTATCTGGCGGCGTCCGATTCGCGCCGCGACGGACAGGCGGTGGGCTTCTAAGCCGGCAGACGTGCATGGGCCGCTCCAGGCGGCCGGATCCGGCGCCGAAAGCGCCTGATTGATGATCATGTCCTTGATTTCAGAACATATTGCTGCGGCATGCGTCATAAAAAATAGGAGGAATACGAAAGTCAGTATGCGGCACAATGGCAGCGCATGAGTCACACGCCCCTCCCTCGCGACGAGCCTTCCCCCACCCGATCAGCGCGCCACGAACAGCGGCGGCGCATGCTGACCGATTTGACGTTCGCCGATCCAGCGCGCATCCGCGCGTTGGCTCATGCCTTCAGCAACGCCAACGACCAGGACTTGCTGCAACTGCGCACGCTTCACGGGCACGGGGACCGGGCGGGATTGAACCTGCTTGCCCACCGCATCAAGGGCGCGGCCCAGATGTCGGGCGACATCCAACTGAGCGAATGCTGCACCGAGCTGGGACGGCTCTGCGCCAGCCCGGCGCAGGATGGGCAAGCGCTGGACGCCTGTGTCCAGCGTCTGGAAAGCGCCTTGGCCGAGTTCGCCGAGTCGTTCCGCCAGATCGCGCAAGACGCTTGAACCGCTAAGGCCTTCAAGACGCGCAATGCGGCCGCCCACCGTGCCGCAAACGTCCTACTTGTCGCAACGCCTGCCGCACGGCCGCTACACTGGTCGCGCGCAGCCTATTCCGCGCCCCGCATTTCATTCGACCGGCATCCACCCGCTGGACCCGGCCATGCAACGCAGTACCGGAGGCAATGTGAACACGGACATGATCAACCTTTCGATAAACCAGGTCTACGATTTGTCGATAGAGGTGCTTAGCCGCAATGGATTTTCCGCGCCGCATGCGGCGGCCATCGCGCAGACCATCACGGCCGGGCAACGCGACGATTGCCAGTCGCACGGGCTGTACCGCCTGATCGTCTGCGTGCGGACGCTGCAATCGGGCCTGGTCGACCCGAATGCCCTGCCGCTGATCACGCATCCCGCCCCCGCCGTCGTGCAAGTGGACGCGCAGCGCGCCTATTCGCTGCTGGCGTTCCAGGAAGGCCTGCCGCACCTGGCGGAAAAGGCCAGACGCAACGGCGTGGCCGTGCTGGCGATCAACAACTGCTTCCATTTTTCGGCGTTGTGGCCCGAGGTCGAGGCCATCGCCCAACAAGGCCTGGCGGGCATCGCCATGACGCCCAGCCACAGCTGGGTAGCGCCGGCCGGGGGCACTCGGCCCGTGTTCGGCACGAATCCGCTGGCCTTCGCCTGGCCGCGCCCCGCCGGCAACCCGTACGTGTTCGACTTCGCCACCAGCATGGTGGCGCGCGGCGAGATCGAATTGCACCGCCGCACCGGTAAATCCATTCCCGAAGGCTGGGCGATCGACGCGGACGGACAACCGACCACCGACGCTGCCGCCGGCATGGCCGGTGCGATGTTGACCTTCGGCTCCTACAAGGGCTCGGCGCTGTCCACCATGATCGAACTGCTGGCCGGCCCCCTGATCGGCGACTGGACCAGCCTGCAATCGCAAGCGTTCGACGCCGGCGCGAACGCCACGCCCCTGCATGGCGAACTGCTGATCGCGCTGGACCCGGCCATTCTCGGCCGCGGGCAGCGCGCCGCCAATGACGCCGGCGCCGAAGCCATGCTGGACGCCATCGCCGGCCAGGGCGCCCGCATGCCGTCCGAACGGCGCTACAAGGCGCGCGCCAAGAGTGAGCAGGAAGGCGTCTGGGTTAGTCGCGCCCTGTACGACGAAGTCCGGAACCTGGAGCGTTAAGCCAGGTTTTTGGCGCGCGGATCGTGCTTGGCCAGACGGCTCAGCAGATGGTCCACCTCGGCCTTCGCCGCCGGCGTCAGCGCGCCGCCCGGTCGGCGCTGGGCCGCGCTGGACAAGATGCCCCGGCGCATCATCACGTACTTGCGCACCGCCAGGCCCACGCCTGGCTGCTGCTCGTAGCGCAGCAGTGGCAGGTGGGCGTCGAACAAGTCGTGCGCCGCTTCCCGTTTGCCCTCGCCCACCCATTTGACGAAGTCGCACAGCATGTCGGGAAAGCAGTACCCGGTGTTGGCGCCATCGGCCTCACGCGCCATCTCGTAGTCCAGGAACAGGCCGTTGTTGCCGCACAGGATCGAGATGTGGCGCATGGCGCCTTCGGCCTCGAAGCGGCGCAGCGCCGAGATCTTTTCCAGCCCCGGCCAGTCTTCGTGCTTGAGCATCACGCAAGACGGCAGGTCGGTCACGATGCGCCGGATGACCGACGGCGCCATCTGCACGGAAAACGTCAACGGATAGTCCTGCAGCACGAACGGCACGTCGTCGCCGATGGCCTCGACCGCCTGATGGTAGTAGGTGACGATCTGGTCGTCGGTGCGCAAGGTGTTCGGCGGCGCGATCATCACACCGGCCGCGCCAAGGTCCATCACGGCGCGCGTCAACGAGCGCATGGACGCGAAGCCCGGCGCCGATACGCCCACCACGATCGGCATGCCGTCCGCCTTGCCAATCACCTGCGAAGCGATATCCAGCGATTCGGCGAAATCCAGCTTGGGGGCTTCGCCCAGTTGGCCCAGCACCGTCAGGCCGGTCGCGCCGCAAGATTGGTAGAAATCCATCATCCGGTCGATCGACGCGTGGTCCACCGCGCCGTCTTCGAAAAACGGGGTAGGCGCAATGGGGAATACGCCCTTGGCGTCAGCAGTCAGTTTCATCTTCAACGTCCTCAAGTGTCTTGGTTTGGAGTGTCTTGGCTCGGAATGTCTTGGCTAGGAGCGGGTTCGATTCCGCGTCAGATGCTGGCGATCAGGCCGCCGTCCACGCGGATCGTCGATCCGGTGATGTAGCTGGCGCGCGCGCTGGCCAGGAACGCCACGGCGTCGCCGTATTCCTTCGGGTCGCCATAGCGGCCCACCGGAATGCTGCCGGTGCTTTCACGGCTGACGTCTTCCACGCTGCGCCCTTCGCGCTTGGCGCGCGCCTCGTCCAGGAACGAGATGCGGGCGGTGGCGATGCGGCCGGGCAGCACGATGTTGGACGTGATGCCGTCCTTGCCGACTTCGCGCGCCAGGGTCTTGGACCAGCCCACCAGCGACATGCGTAGCGCGTTGGAGATGCCCAGGTTGGGAATCGGCGCGATCACCCCCGATGACGTACTGGTGATGATCCGGCCCCACTGCCTTTCGCGCATGCCGGGCAGCACGCGGTCGGTCAGCTTGATGACGGACAGCACCATGCCTTCGAAGTGCTCGCGCCACAAGTCGGCCGCCTGGCCGGACGAGGGCGTAGGCGGCGGGCCGCCCGTGTTGTTGACGAGGATATCGACGGGCCCCACCTGGGACTCGATCGAGGCGACCTGGCTGTCGATCGCGTCCAGTGCGCGCAGATCCCACTGCATGGGAAACGCGGCCAGCCCGTCCGCCTTGATCCTGTCCGCGGTAGCGGTGGCCGCCTCCAGGTTCAGATCCGCCACCACCACCCGCACGCCTTCCTGCGCCAGCGATGCGGCAATGGCGCCGCCCAACCCGCCGCCCCCGCCCAGCACTAACGCGGTCTTGCCCTTGATACCCAAATCCATCGTTACCTCCATCGTCGAATCTGTCCGGACCGGCAGGCATCTGCCCATCCTTTGATCCTATTTTCAATCATTGGACGGCCGTGTGAAAACGGAAAATACTCAGGAACATCATTCATTTTATGAATGAACTTCTGAAACCAAACTGCCGAAGGCCGCTCGATTTCAGCCTGGGTAATGACCTGGCGTCACGGTATAGTGAACCCCTTGAATTCATGTCTATAAAGAATGAACCCGCGCCGCCTGACCCCGTCCATGTCGCTGCTGCTGGCCTTCGAGGCCAGCGCGCGCCATCTCAGCTTCACCCGTGCCGCGACCGAACTGGCGCTGACCCAAAGCGCGGTCAGCCGCCAAGTGCAGGCACTGGAGGATTTGCTGGAAGTCGCCCTGTTCCGGCGCGAAAAGCGGCGCATCCTGCTGACGGAAGCCGGCATGCGGTATCAGAAGGAATTGGAAGCGGCCCTGCAGCGCATTCGCAGCGCGTCGCTGCAAGCGATCTCGCACCGGACCGGACGCGGCGCCTTCCATCTGGCCGCGCTGCCCACGTTCACCGCGAAATGGCTGATGCCCCGACTGAACCGCTTCTATGCAAGGCACCCCGGCATCCTGGTCCATCTGCATTCGCGGGTCACGCGCTTCGACCTGGACCTGGCCGGCATCGACGCCGTGATCGCCGTGGGCGACGGCGATTGGCCGGGCCTGGCGTCCTACCGCTTGATGGACGAACACGTCATCCCGGTGATCAGCCCGGACCTGGCGGCCAGCCACCCTATCCGCAAGCCGGCCGATCTGGCCCAGCACAGCCTGCTGCAGGTGGCGGCCCGCCCCGCCGTGTGGCAGCGCTGGTTCGAAGCGCACGATCTGCCCGTGCGCACCATGCGCTGGGGCGCGCAGTTCGAGCTGACCACGCACTTGATCCAGGCCGTGGCGTCAGGCATCGGCATCGGGCTGCTGCCGACGTTCCTGGTCGAAGACGAGTTGCGCCAAGGCGTGTTGGCGCCCGCCATCGACGAACCCTTCAGCACCGGCGCGGGCTACTTCTTTCTGGCCCCGCCCGACAAACTCGCCACCCCGCCGGTCGCCGCATTCCGCGACTGGCTGCTGGAGGAAAGCGGCCAGGCCTGCACGATCGCCTAGACGATCGGGTCGCGTTGCGCGTACGGCCGCCGGCGCATCAGGTCGGCCAGGCGCGTCAGCGCCAGCGCCAACTGTTCGCGGTCTTTCACGCCGCCCAGCGAAATGCGGATGGCGTTGGGTGCCGCCGCCTGCCCCACCTGGAACGCATCAGACGACGTGACGCTCAGCCCTTCGTCGCGCGCCGCCCGAGCCAGGTCCGAGGCCGTCCATGGCACGGGCAATGGCTGCCACACGTGGATGCCGACCGGATCGGCGGGAAACGGGCCCGGCAGCAACTGGCGCGCCAGCCGTTGGCGCGCCTGGGCTTCCGCGCGCACGCCGTTGAGCACCGCGTCCGCGGCGCCGCTGACGATCCATTGCGTGGTCAAGGCGCCCATCAGCGGCGTGGCCATCAACGCGAACGAGCGCATGGCGGCCAGCACGCGTTCGCGGCTGTCCTGGTCGGGACTTAGCACGAAGGCGGTGCGCAGGCCCGGCGTCAGGCATTTGGCCAGCGTGGCGATGTGGAACACGGAGGCCGGCGCGTAACTGGCCAGCGGCGGCGGCGCGTCGTCCAGGAACAGGCGGTAGGGATCGTCTTCGATGATGCGGGCGCCGCACGCTGAGGCCGAACGCACCAGGTCGCGACGGCGCCGCGCGCTCATCGTGTGCGTGGTGGGGTTCTGCAAAGTGGGATTCAGGTAGACCAGCCGGCTGCCGCTGTCCCGGCATGCGCGTTCCAGGCCGGCGGGCGTCATGCCGTCTTCATCGGCCTCGGCCGCCAGCACTTCGCGGCCCAAGTGCCGCGCGGCGCTGAGCAGTCCGGGATACACCAGCGGTTCGGCCACGATGCGGTCGCCCGGCTGGCTGTAGGCCAGGATCAGTGCGGCCAGCGCGGCCTGCGCGCCGGGGCACACCAGCACCAGCGCCGGGTCGATCGGCCCGACGGCCTGCGCCAGCCATTGCGCGCCGGCGTCGCGGGCGTCCGGGCCGCCCCCCGCCAGGTGGTAGGCCATCATCACATTGACGTCGTGGCGGTCCATGACCTTGGCCAGCCCGCGCTGCACCAGGTCTTGCAGGTCGCAGCCCAATGGCGCGGGCGGCATGTTCATGCCCAGGTCGATCAGTTGCACGGACTGCGCGGCCGGACGAGCGATGAAGGTGCCCAGGGCGCCGCGCGGATCCAGCAGGCCGCGCTGCCCCGCTTCGGCATAGGCGCGGGTGACGGTGGTCAGGTCGACGCCCAGCCGCTGCGCCAGCCCGCGTTGGGGCGGCAGGCGGTCGCCCGGCTGCAGTTGGTTTTCCGCGACGGCGCGCTCGATGAAATCGGCGATCTGGCGGTAGCGCGGGCCCCCGCCACGCGTCAGCTGCTGTGGCCAAAATACATACAAATCTTTATCTTGCATGGATAAACCTGCGCCAGAATGTCGCAATGTATGGATGATATTAATCAATTAGTATGGCAAGAATCTTAAATTAAGTCCATACATTAGAAATCTTGTACGGCTTTATAGCCGGACAGATGCTGTTGCGCGCCTGCCCGACCCAATCCCTGGCTGATGTATGGATTTAGTGTCCGTAACCAAGGGATATCACATGTCCAACTCTAGACCCTGGGCCCGCCTGGCCGGCGCCCGGGCATCCTGCCTGCGCGCCGCTCCCCGCGCCGCCTGCGCCGCCCTGCTGCCGTTGCTGCTGAGCGGCTGCGACTGGGCCCTGTTCGCGCCCAAGGGCGATATCGGCGTTCAGACCAAGAACCTGATCCTGATCGCCTCGGGGCTGATGCTGCTGGTAGTGATCCCCGTGATCCTGCTGACGCTGTACTTCGGCTGGCGCTACCGCGAAACGAACACCCGCGCGCGCTACGAGCCGAAGTGGTCGCATTCGACCTCCATCGAAGTCGTGGTCTGGACCATCCCCTGCATCATCGTGGCCATCCTGGGCGTGCTGATCTGGAAGACCACCCACGAACTGGACCCGTACAAGCCGCTGCAATCCGAAGTGGCGCCGCTGCGCATCGAAGTCGTGGCGCTGGACTGGAAGTGGCTGTTCATCTACCCCGACTACGGCATCGCCACGGTCAACCAGCTGCCGGTGCCAGTGGGCACGCCGCTGGAATTCAAGCTGACCGCGCAGTCGATGATGAATTCGTTCTTCATCCCGCAACTGGGCACGCAGATCTACGCGATGGCCGGCATGCAGACCCGCCTGCACCTGATCGCGGACGAGCCGGGCGTTTTCCCCGGCCTGTCCGCCGCCTATAGCGGCCCCGGCTTCTCCGACATGCACTTCCTGACCCACGCCACCCCGCGCGCCGAATTCGACGCCTGGGTGAAGCAAGCGCAGAACGCGCCGCAGAAGCTGGACGCCGCCGCCTACGAACGCCTGGCCCAGCCCAGCGGCCGCATGGAACCGGCCGTGTATTCGCAGGTGCAGCCCGCGCTGTTCGACGCCATCGTCAACCTGTACATGCACGACCACGGCACCCCGCGCGCAACCGCCAAGCAGTTGGCGCTTACGCAATCCCTGGAACAAGCAATAGCGAGCGAACTATGTTCGGCAAACTGACCCTAGAGGCGGTCCCCTACCACGAGCCCATCATCATGGGCACGCTGGGGGTCGTCATCCTGCTCGGCCTGGCCCTGGTGGCCGCCATGACGTACTACCGCAAGTGGGGGTACCTCTGGACCGAGTGGATCACCACCGTCGACCACAAGCGCATCGGCGCGATGTACATCATCCTGGCGCTGATCATGCTGCTGCGCGGTTTTGCCGACGCCATCATGATGCGCGCCCAGCAGGCGATGGCCGTTGGCGACGCCGCCGGCTATCTGCCGCCGCACCACTACGACCAGATCTTCACGGCGCACGGCGTCATCATGATCTTCTTCGTGGCCACGCCCCTGATCCTGGGGCTGATGAACGTGGTCGTGCCGCTGCAGATCGGCGCGCGCGACGTGGCCTATCCGCTAGTGAACTCGCTGGGCTTCTGGCTGTCGGCGGTGGGCGCGGTCCTGGTCATGATCTCGATGTTCGTGGGCGACTTCGCCGCCACGGGCTGGGTCGCGTATCCCCCCTTGTCAGGGCTGCAATACAGTCCGACCGTGGGTGTGGACTACTACATCTGGTCATTGCAGATATCGGGGCTGGGCACGACGCTGTCGGGCATCAACTTCATCGTGACGATCCTGCGCATGCGGGCGCCGGGCATGAACCTGATGAAGATGCCGGTGTTCACATGGACCGCGCTGATCACCAACATCCTGATCGTGGCCGTGTTCCCGGTGCTGACGGCGACCCTGGCGCTGCTGACGATGGACCGGTACTTCGACATGCATTTCTTCACCAACGAGCTTGGTGGAAACGCGATGATGTACATCAACTTGATCTGGATCTGGGGCCACCCCGAGGTGTACATCCTGATCCTGCCGGCGTTCGGCGCGTTCTCGGAAATCATCGCGACCTTCTCGCGCAAGCCGCTGTTCGGCTACAAGTCGATGGTGTACGCCACGTCGTCCATCGGCATCCTGTCGTTCTTCGTCTGGCTGCACCACTTCTTCACCATGGGCTCGGGCGCCAACGTGAACGCCTTCTTCGGCATCATGACGTCGATCATTTCCATCCCCACGGGCGTGAAGCTGTTCAACTGGCTGTTCACGATGTTCCGCGGCCGCATCCGCTACCACTCCGCCACGCTGTGGACGATCGGCTTCATGGTGACGTTCGCCATCGGCGGCATGACGGGCGTGCTGCTGGCCGTGCCGGGCGCCGACTTCGTGCTGCACAACAGCCTGTTCCTGGTCGCGCACTTTCATAACGTCATCATCGGCGGCGTGGTGTTCGGTTGCCTGGCGGGCCTGACGTTCTGGTTCCCCAAGGTCTACGGCTTCACCTTGAACGAGTTCTGGGGCAAGACCTCGTTCTGGTGCTGGCTGATCGGCTTCTTCCTGGCCTTCATGCCCCTGTATATCCTGGGCTTCAAGGGCATGACGCGCCGCATGAACCACTACCCGCATGCCGACTGGCAGCCCTACCTGATCGTCGCGCTGGTCGGCGCCGTCATCATCGGCCTGGGCATCCTGTCGCTGCTGATCCAGATTGCCGTCAGCATCAGGGACCGCAAGCAGAACCGCGACTTGACGGGCGACCCCTGGGATGCGCGCAGCCTGGAATGGGCCACCGCGTCGCCGGTGCCGTCCTACAACTTCGCCGTGACGCCGCAGATCACGTCGCTGGAACAGCACTGGGACAACAAGCAGTCGGGCCGCGCTTATGTGCGCCCCGCCAAGTACGACCCGATCCACATGCCGCGCAACACCGCCGTGGGCTTCGCGATCTCCATGTGGGGCCTGCTGCTGTGCTTTGCGCTGGTCTGGCACATGTGGGCCGTGGCGGCCGGCAGCCTGGTCGCCATCGTCATCACGTTCGTGGTGCGCAGCTATGACCGCGACGTGGACTTCTACATCCCCGCGGCCGACGTCGAAAAAATCGAGAACGCCCGCTATGAACGCCTTCAGGAGGCCGCGTAAGCCATGAGCCATCTGACCCTCAACAACGCCCCAGGCGCGCACAGTGCGCACGACGCCCACGAGGAACATCACGACGACGGATCCAAGACCACGATGGGGTTCTGGATCTACCTGATGAGCGACTGCCTGATCTTCGCCGTGCTGTTCGCCACCTTCGCGGTGCTGGGCAACAGCACGGCGGGCGGGCACACCGGCGCGGAACTGTTCCACCTGCCCTTCGTGCTGGGCGAAACGATGCTGCTGCTGATCAGCAGCTTCACCTTCGGCGTGGCCATGCTGGGCATGCAGGCCGGCCGCAAGCAGCAAGTCATCACCTGGCTGGGCATCACCTTCCTGGTCGGCGCGGGCTTCATCGCCATGGAGCTGTACGAGTTCTCGCTGCTGCTGGCCGAAGGCGCCGGCCCCAGCACCAGCGCGTACCTGTCGGCGTACTTCACGCTGGTCGGCACGCACGGCCTGCACGTGTCGTTCGGCCTGATCTGGATCCTGGTCCTGATGCACCAGGTGCACCGCTTCGGCCTGGACGGCATCGTCACGCGCCGCCTGTCCTGCCTGTCGATGTTCTGGCACTTCCTGGACCTGGTCTGGATCTGCGTCTTCACCTTTGTCTACCTGCGCGAGTTCGTATGAGCACGATCACCCATCCCTCCCCCCATGGCGCGCCCCCGCATGCGGACGGGCACGACAAGTCCCATGGCAGCCTGAAGAGCTACATCGTCGGCTTCCTGCTGTCGCTGGTGTTGACGCTGGCGTCGTTCGGCGCCGTCATGACGGACCTGGTGCCGCGCGAGGGGCGGCTGCTGGCGCTCGTCGTGCTGTGCATCGTGCAGCTGCTGGTGCAACTGGTGTATTTCCTGCACCTGGGCGCGTCCCGCACGCAGCGCGACAACACGGGCGTCTTCATCTGCACGGCGCTGCTGATCGCCATCATCGTGGCGGGGTCGCTGTGGGTCATGCACAACGCCAACGAAAACATGATGCCCATGGACATGACCGTGGACCAGGCGAAGCTTCGCCCCTAAGGCGGGCCTTGGCATAAGCAACAAGGAAAGCACGATGGAACGCCTGCGGCCGGAGCCGCCCGCCCTTTACCTGGACGCCCAGGGCAACATCCCCCAGTTCGAGAGCGTGCGCCAGGCCCGGGCCGAGCTGCGCGTGGGCGGATCGGCGCAAGCCGCCACCGACGCCGGACTCTATGCCGAGGCCGTGGGCGGCCTGGTGTTCGGCGATAGCCGCGACGGCCAGGACCCCCGGCGCTTCCTGACCCACCCTGCGGCCAGCGGCACCCATGCCCTGACGCTGGGCGCGCGCCTGCTGGCGCAGTTGCCGCCCACCCGGCGCGTCTATCTGCCCACGCCCAGCTGGAGCAACCATCAGCGCATCTTCGAAGAGGCGGGGCTGACGGTCGGGCACTACCCCTACTTCGATGCGTACGCCCGGCAATTGGATGTCGACGCCCTGGTCGGCTTCCTGTGCCGCTTGCCCGGACCCGCCGTCATCGTGCTGCAAGCCAGCTGCCACAACCCCACGGGCAGCGACCTCACGCGCGATCAATGGGACGTCATCGCCGATGTGGTCAAGGCGTTGGGCCACATCCCCTTCATCGACATGGCCTACCAGGGCTTGGGCGACACGCTGCAAGACGACAACTACGGCGTGACCGCCATGGCCGACCGCGGCGTCTTCACGCTGGTCGCGCAATCCTGTTCGAAGATCTTCCAATTGTCGGAAGCCCGCTGCGGCAGCCTTAGCGCCTATTGCCCGTCGGCGGACCAGGCGCAGCCGATCCAGCGCGCCATGCAGTCCTGGACCCGGATGGACACGGCGCCAGCGTCATTGGGCGTCGTGGCCCGCATCCTCAGCCAACCCGGCCTGCGCAAACTGTGGCAGTCCGAACTGGACGGCATGCGCGACCGCGTCGGCCAAGTCCGCGCCGCCCTGCACAAGACCCTGTGCCGGCTGTCGCCAGCCTGGGACTGGTCGTACCTGACGCATCAGCGCGGCTTCTTCAGCTACGACCCCGCCCTGCACCCGGCAGAAGATGCGCCGCAAGCTCCCGGCCTGCCCGACCGGCGCATCGTGTCCGCATCCGGGCGATTGGGCATTTCGCTGATCACCGAGCGCAACCTGCCCGACGTCGCGCATGCGATCGCGGGCGCCAGCGCGCCCTGAGCTATGTCATCTGCAAATCCAACCCCCGCTTCAAGGCCCGGCAAGGCGGGGCGAACCGGAAGTAAAGCGCAAGCCCCGCGCGGCGGCGCGTAGCGCCTCGCGCGCGCCAATTGTGTAGTTCTTTTAAGCAAGACCTGCGCATTCTTCACACTCCTTAAAAGGACTGTGGAAGATTCGCGCCCCCCTCTGAATACAGTCCAATGCAGCGGTCGCGGGACCGCATTGCATGGTTTTGGGGGCGCGCCAATGTCGGAGATCGTTGTCTATGTCAGAAGCCAGCCGCAGCTGGGCGACCAGATCGTCGCCCTGCCGGCGCTGTACCAACTGAAGACCTGGTGGGCGTCCAGGCGGATCAAAGTGGTGGCTCGCGACGACGTGGGCGAGTTCTACCGGTCGTTGCCCTGGGTCGATGAATTCGTGCGCGCGTCGACGTTCGGCGACTACTTGCGCAGCCTGAAGAAAGAGACACGGGTATCGGTCAGCCTGCATCACAGCAGCGAGCGTTTTGGCCTGGTCAACCTGATACGCCTGCCGGCGATACGCCTGGGATTCCGCAACGCCCGGATCAGCGACTGGATCTGGACACATTGCCACAGGAAGGACACCACCGAATACATCGGCCAGGCGAATCTGCGCCTGTTGGCGGCGTACCGCCCGTTCGACCCCGAACGCGCCACGCGGGCATGCTTCCAGGCCCTGGCGCGGACGCACTTGCGTACCGTTCAAAGCGCTGACGTCGTGATGATTCCGGGTGGCGGCGCGGGCGCGTTCAAGCGATGGAACCTGACCAACTACCTGCGCCTGGCGGACCGGCTCAAGCGGCTGCTGGGCGCCGACACGCGATTCCTGTTCGTACTGGGCCAGCAAGAGGCCGCGGAACGAGAGACATTGGAGGCCATGCGCCGCCCCGACATCGCCATCGCCTACTGCCGGCCGCTTCCCGAACTTAGCGCCATCATGCTGCGCGCGCGCCTCGTGGTGGCCAACGACTGCGGCCCCTCGCATATCGCGCAAGGCGCTTGCGCGCCATACGTCGGGATATTCAACGAACCGAACCCCGAGTGGTTCTGGCGCCGCGCCGGCGCCGCCGCGGTCGTTCCGCGCGACCCGCACGAAGGCATCGGCGCCATTACTCCCGACGACGTGCTGGACGCCTGCCGTCATGTACTGGAACATCATGCGAATACTGCACACGCTGGCTGAGCACGGCCTGGGCGGACTGGAATTCCGCACCCTGGAGCAAGCAAGCTGGCTGCAAAGCCATGGCTATGAGGTGGCAATCGCGTCCCCCGCGGCCAGCGCGGTCAGCCGCGAGGCCCGCGCGCGCAAGATCGCCACGGTGGACATCGATTTCAGGCCGGCGTATTCACCGTCTACGGTGCTGACGCTGCGCCGCGCCGTCAAGGCGCTGCGCATCCAGGTCATCGATAGCCACAGCCGCGCCGACGGCAAGACCGCCGCGCTTTGCCGCGACCTGTGCGCGGTCGTCAGGACGCGGCATTTCGCCAAGTCAATGCGGACCTCGCCACGCCGTCGGCTGGAATGGAAGATCGGTTGCGATCACGTGATCGCGACCAGCGACGTCGGCAAGCAGGAGCTGCTGACGGCGCGCCTGGTTCCCGAAGACAGGATCAGCGTGGTGGGCGAGTGGGCGGGTGACGATTTCTTCCATCCGGCCACCCAACCCGATGCATCGCTACGCATCCGACAAAGCCTGGCAATGGCCGCCCCCGAAAACGCCTACGTCATCGCCACGGTCGGCATGCTGCGCCCGGAAAAGGGCCAGGCCGATCTGCTGCGCGTCGTGCAATGGCTGCGCGTCCAGGGCGTGCCCGCCGTTGGCCTGGTCGTCGGCATGCCCACCCCAAGTACCAAGCCCTACGCCTACGAGCTGTATCGTCTGGCGGTGGATCTTGGGATTGCGGAACATGTGGTTTTCGCCGGGCACCGGACCGATGTGGCCGACATGATCCAGGCGGCCGACGTGGTGCTGGTGCCATCGGCCACCGAAGCCTGGTCGCGCATCGTGCCCGAGTCGTTCGCCGTGGGCCGGCCGGTCGTCGCCAGCCAGGTGGGCGGCTTGCCGGAGATTGTCGCGCCCGGCCAGACCGGCTGGTTGGCCGCGCCGGGAGACATCGCGGGCTATGCCGGCTGCATCATGCAGATCCGGAACCGCCCACACGAGGCCCAAGCCATCGTGGCCAACGCTCGCACATTCGCGGAATCGAATTTCCGCTTGGCCGGGAAGATGTTCAGTACGCTGCAAGCGTATCGGCGGGCGGCAGGTTGAGGTTGGCCGGGAAACCGGTCAACCGCGGATCCCAGTCACGATGCGGATGTGGGTCTCGCTCTTTTCCTGGGTGTTCCTACATGCCGATTCCTGCGGCGGGTTCCATTGCAGAAAGACATCCTTCGTCATTAGCACGATTATCTTTGCCCCGGCTGCCGGCTTCACGCAGATTATCTCTTCCATTATTTTCTGCGATGGCCAGACCGCAAGCAAAGAAGCCACAGACACTACCAACGCCCTGTTCAGCATCCCGGATTCGCATTTCTACACGGAGCGCGAAGTGTAGAGAGAGATGCGAAAAGCCGCCGCTAGTAAACGCAAATAAAGCGGACAGAAAGTATCTAACTCATTAACTATATTTCGATTTATTCTGCAATACAGTTTGTCCGCCCATGGCGCGCCGTCAGGATCCGGCCGTCAGCCGTTACTTTCGTTCAAGGCTGCGCGACGTGCCAGACTACGCATGGCGGCCGCCCACTTACTGGGCAAACGCGCGGCGAAGGCGTTCCAACTCGGCCTTGTTCAGGCGCTTCGCTTCCTGCTCCGCATAGTTCCGCTCGCCGGCGTCATACGATCCTTCGTAAATGCACCGGCTGCGAATGAACTTGCAGTTGTCGCTGACCACCCGCTCAGAGGACGCGTTTGAACTCCCACTTGAAGGGGCGCTTGAAGATCCGGGAAGGATCGAAGAACACCCGGCAACGAGTGTGGCGACGATGAGCCCTACGGCGTAGCGACTCAGCATTTGAATGGACATCTTCTTCTGGCCTGGATAGCGGTTGCAGGCATCTTTATAGCAAGCCTGGGCCAGGAAAAGGGGTTCCAAAAGATACGGGGACCCGCCTTGCAAAAAGGGACGCTGCAGGCAGCCCCCCTTCGGCCGCACTAGTCCAGGTAGCGCCGCGAGACTATTGCAGGAACGCCAGCTGCCGCGCAATACTTATTGCCCCCTCATCGTCTTTTGGAGGTGCGGCAATGCACGATGACATCCGAAAGCTGGGCGCCCAAGCGGCTCGTGAAGGATTGACCATGTGGGATTGTCCCTACTATCAGGCAGCCGTCATGCCTGGGCACACCGGTGAATCGATCGCCGAATGGCGCGAAAAAGTCGAGGCCTGGGAGGCTGGATGGATGGCGGAGACGAAATCCTGGAAGCCGCCTGACGGGGCGGTCAGATATGTACCGCGCACAACTGAAAAACAGTGATGCGCGGCCCGGCTCGCGGCCGCGCAAGCTGGCCGCCGCGAACCCTGCCAGCGCAATCAGCTGGCGGCTTGGCAGGCGAGCAATTCCTTGTCGGTAATCACCCATTTGTCCGCGCCGTCGATGTGGACGTCTTCGAGGACGCATTGGTCATCGTCCTCATCGACGATGCGGACATCCCACTTGCCGCGAGTCACCCCGGACAGCGTAAGGGAATCGCCTTTTTGCAGCACCTCTTTGTCCAGATGATCTTCCCCCCAGTTCTTTTGCTTTGCCGGAGAAAAATAGATCTCGTGGATTTCCCAGGAAGACTGGTTGACGAACACGACATCCGCGGCCGATGCGGCCATGGGAAAACAGGCCAAGGCTGTTATTGCGAAATTCCGAAATTTCATTGCTTCACCGCTGGTTGGGTTAGAGAACCTGGAAATTTGCGCAACTCTAACGAGGTTCCCGGTTTGGCCCTATCACTGAAATCAGTGAATTTGACGCCATTTGCCTGCGCTTTCCATCGCCCGTGCTAGATTCGAAAGCGCACGCCCTGATGGCGCGAATGATTTGGGAGACTTACCGCAATGGCCATATTCGGCGCATTTGTCCTGCTTCACGGCATCATCCTATTGCCCTTTCTGCTTTAAGCACGGGCTGACCGAGAGGCGACCGTCAACATCGGCCCCAAAAGGCGGCGAGGCGTCGCAAGCACGACGCCCCCCCGTTTCCGGCACCTCAAGCCGATGCCAGCTGGCGCGTCCCCGCTCTGAACTGCGCGAAGGTGGGGCCGCCGGGATGCATGCGCAGGCTGTCGCGCAAGTTGGTCCAGGGCAAATCCAAAGGATTCATGGGCATCGGCCCCGGGGCCGCGCAGATCAGGATATCTGCCGCGATCGGCGTGAAATCCGCCCGGAAATGCGTTGTGCTCTTGAGCACCAGGATGTTCTGCTTGGTGGGTTCGATTCCCACGTATCGGAACATGGCCTGATCCGCCATCTGCGCTTTATGGGACGCCACGACCACGCGCACTTCGCCGATGCGCAAGCAGGCGCTTGGCCCCAGCTCCATCCGGAAACCGGAGTAGAAGGGGCCGGTTGCGACAAACCTCCCGTCGGACAGCCGCTCCACCACGAAATCCGCCTCGAAAGGCGCGTCCCCTGGAATCCGGGAATGGCCGCCCAGCGCGATGCGCACCGTTGCCCCCTCCCCCGCCTTGTGAGCCAACAGGGCCGCCTGGGGATCCACCATCAGTCCCAATGCGCTGCCCGGCAAGTTGTAGCGCACAAGCGCGCGCAGAATTGCCGTGGTGTCGGAGTCTCCGCCTGCGCCGGGATTATCCTGCGCGTCGGCGATGACGACCGGTTTATCAGCGACGGCAGCCAGCGCCGCCGCGTGCAACACCGCTTCTTCCGGGGAATACAGCTTGCCCGCAAACGCGGCTTCGGCCGCCTCGACGTCCGCTGTCAGTGCGTCTGCCGCGGCATCCGCCGCCGGCTGCGTATCGGCATAGGCCCACACGAGCGCGCCACAGTCCGGAAAGTCCGCGGCCGGAAAGCCCATGCAAAAGGACATGCTGGAAACTCCCGGCGCGGCCTCCAGCGTTTCAAGGCGTTCGTAAAGAGCTTTGGCCGGCATGGCCATCGTGCTTTGCCAGCAGGTCGGCAACAGATACGAAATGCGGCGAGCGGCGACGCTCGGACGCGGCATGCCGTCCAGCCGCTTTTGCATGAAGGCAAAAGCGCGGGCGCCCGTGTCAGCCATATCAACGTGCGGATACGTGCGATAGGCGATCAGCGCGTCCGCCTCTTCCAGCATGCGCTCGGTCACGTTGGCGTGCAGGTCCAGGCTGGCGACCAGCGGCACATCCGGCCCGATCAGTTCGCGCACGCGGCGCAGCACTTCCCCTTCCCCATCGTCGTAATGCTCGGCGACCATTGCCCCATGAAGGTCAAGATAAACCCCGTCCGCAGGCAGCGCCGCGGCGATGTCCGCAAGCAATATCGCCGTAATGCGCTCGAAGGCATCGCGCGTCACGTGCGCCGACGGGCTGGCGGCGCACCACAACGTGGGGATCAAGGTGTGCTGGTGCCCACGCGCCGCGTCCGCAAAGCCCGCCGCGGGAATATTGGCTCCGTGGATAGCCGGGAAGACGTCCTCGCCACGCGCCATGCCGGGCCAGCCGCCGCCCAGCCTGAAGGCCTCCCAATCTGCCTTGCTTGGTGCGAACGTATTCGTTTCATGCTGAAAGCCGCCAACAATAATGCGCATCTTGCGCTCCTGTGCAAAGGGAAAAACGGTTAGACCGCCGACATGTCTGGACGGAGGACCAAGCCTCGATCCGGCTGGCCCTGTGAATTGAATGCTTGGCCAGCGTTTCACGCCGCGCGCAATGCGCGGAAATTGCGGAAATCCCAATCCCGCCCAGGCGCAGCCTCGATCAATTCGCGCGTGTATGCCTGCTGGGGCGCCGTCAACACGCGGGCGGCAGGGCCGGATTCAACGACGCACCCCTTCTGCATGACGACAATGCTGTCGCAGATCTGCGCCGCCACGCGCAAATCGTGCGTGATGAACAAGATCGCCACCCCCGTACGGGCGCGGATCTCTTCCAGCAGCTTGAGAACCTGATCCTGCACCGACACGTCCAGGGCAGAAACCGCCTCGTCGGCCACCAGCAGATCCGGCTCCATCACGACGGCGCGCGCAATACACAGGCGTTGACGCTGACCGCCCGAGAACTGGTGCGGATAGCGCTGCATCACGTCACGCCCAAGGCCCACCAGTTCCAGTGCCTGCGCGGCTTTCTCGCGTGCCTCGGCGGTGGGGATGCCAAAGTTGACCAAGCCCTCGATCAGCGAATCGCCCACCTGGCGCCGCGGATTCAGCGAACGATAGGGATCCTGGAAAATCATCTGCACACGGGTCCGCCGCAGTCGCATCTGGGCGCTCGATATCTGCACGATGTCCTCGTCTTTGAGGAAAATGGCGCCCGCGCTCGGCTCGATCAACCTGACGACGCAGCGTGCGACGGTCGATTTTCCCGATCCCGATTCCCCCACCACCCCGGCAATCTCACCGCGCCTCACCGTCAAGGCCACGTCCTTGGCCGCCGCGACCACACGCGCCGCGCCAAAGAAGGGCTTTTCCTTGTAGGTCTTGTCCAGCCCCATGATCTCCAGCACTTTCTCTCCGCTCGGCATGGGCCGCTGCTGTGGCACCAGGCTGGGAACCGAAGACACCAGCATGCGCGTATACGCCTGCGACGGCCGGGCAAGAATCTGATCGCGCGTGCCGGTCTCGACGACGCTGCCGCGATTCATGACCACGATGCGATCGGCAATCTCGGCCACCACGCCGAAATCGTGCGTGATGAACACCACGGCCGTGCGCTGCCGCTCTTGAAGTTCGCGGATCAGGGTCAGGATCTGCTTTTGCGTGGTCACGTCCAACGCGGTGGTCGGCTCGTCCGCGATCAACACTTGCGGCTTCAGGATCAAGGCCATCGCAATCACGATGCGCTGGCGTTGCCCGCCAGACAATTGATGCGGGTAGGCGTTGTAGACCCGCTCGATGTCCGGCAAATGCACCGACTCCAGCATTGCCAATACCTGTTTGCGTCGCTCGGATGCACCCAAGCGACTGTGCAAGCGCAACACCTCATCAATCTGCCTGCCCACCTTTTGCACCGGATTCAACGCCGTCATGGGTTCTTGAAACACCATTGCGATCCGGGAAGCGCGCAGGGCGCGCAGCCGGTCAGGCGTGGCCCGCAACACATCATCATTGCCGAGCAGGATGCTGCCGGCCGTCGCGGTCAGCACGCCCTTGGGCAGCAGCCCCATGGCGGCCAGCGAGGTCACGGATTTTCCCGAACCGGATTCGCCCACCACGCACAGGGTTTCGCCGGGATAGACCTCAAACGATATATTCTCGATCACCGGACGACGGGCGGCGCCATGGCCGGCTTGCACGGTAAGTGCCGAGATCTTCAGCGCAGGCGCCTGGCCTGTCTCGCGATTAGCGGATGTCGTTTTCATAACGTCGTGAATCCTGGGTAAGCCATCAGAAGCGGCGCGAGAATCGCGGATCGAGCGCGTCGCGCAGCGCGTCGCCAAGAATGTTCACGCTCAGCACCGTCAACGACAACAAGAGTCCGGGATACAGGATCAGGCCCGGCAGCATCTGGAAGTACACGCGCCCCTCGGCCATCACATTGCCCCAGGACGGCGTTTCCGGCGGAATCCCCGCCCCAAGAAAGCTCAAGACCGATTCCGTCAGAATCGCCGCGGCGAAAATATAGGTGCCTTGCACGATCAGCGGCGCATAGGTATTAGGCAGCATGTGCCGCAGCACCAGAACCGGCACCCTGGTACCCAGCGACACCGCCGCCTCGACATAGGGTTCGTTACGAACGGACAAGATCACGCTGCGCACCATGCGCGCCACCCGGGGAATTTCCGGAATGGAAATCGCCACCAGCACCGTGAACAGGCTGGCGCCGGACAAGGACACCAGCGCAATCGCCAGCAAGATGCCGGGAATGGCCATCACGCCATCCAGAAAGCGCATGATGACGGTGTCGGCGGACTTGAAGTATCCGGCCAGGATCCCCAGGACCAAGCCGGCCAGCAAGCTGGCCACGACCGCGCCCAACCCCACCGCCAAAGACACGCGCGCGCCAAAAAGCGTGCGCGAGTAAACATCGCGGCCATACGCATCGGTGCCCAGCCAGTGCTCGGCCGACATCGGCTTCAGGCGTATGGCCGGATCCATCAGCGTTGGATCCACAGTCCCCAACCATGGGGCGAAAATCGTACCGGCCAGCAACAAGGTCAATAAGGCGATAGCCAGCATGGCCGGCCAGGCCGACATCGTGGCTTTGAGTTGCCCCAGGATCGAAGACGTGGCGGCGGCCTCGACGGCAGGCGCGCCAGGCGCCGGCAAAGATGAAGTCGTAGCAGACATGGTGTGCGCACCTTTAGTAGCGAATGCGCGGATCAAGAACGGTGTACGAAAGATCGATCACCAGATTGATTCCGACATAGACCAATGAGAAAAGCAGGATCATGGCTTGGATGACGGGATAATCCCGCGCCAAGACGGCGTCCACGACCAATCGCCCCAGGCCTGGAATGTTGAACACCGATTCCGTCACCACCACGCCGCCGATGAGCATCGCAATACTGACCCCGATGATCGTGACGATGGGAACGGCGGCATTGCCCAGCGCATGGCGCAGCAACACGCCGCTTTCGCGCAGCCCCTTGGCGCGTGCCGTGCGGATGAAGTCCTCTTGCATGACTTCAATCACACTGCTGCGCACGATGCGCGCGATCAGAGCGACATACACCGTGCTCAAGGCGAGCGTGGGCAGCACCAGTCGCTGCGCGAACTGCCACCCGCCCTCGGACATCGGCCGATAGCCCTGCACGGGGAACCAGCCAAGCTGCATCGAAAAGACCAGGATCAACACGTAGCCGATGATGAAAACCGGCACCGAAAACCCGACGACCGATCCTGCCATGATGGCGCGGTCCAGCAACTTCCCCTGCCGCCAGGCCGCCACGATGCCGAGGGGAATCGCGACCAGCACCGTAAAGACGATGGTCGACAGGGACAGTGCGATGGACGGCCCGATGCGGTCGGCGATGAGACTGGACACCGGCGCATCGGAAATCAAAGATGTGCCCAGATTTCCCTGTGCCAGTTGTCCCACCCAAATCGAAAACTGATCCGGGATGGACTTGTCCAGCCCCATGTTCTTGCGTATTTCGTCTATCTGAGCCGAGGTGGCGCCGTCGCCGGCAATGATCGCGGCGGGATCCCCCGGCGTCAGACGCAACATGGCAAAAACAATGATGGCGACCACCACCAATACCGGAATGACGGAAAACAGGCGCTTCAAAAGAAATCCAGGCATGGCCGACTCACTTACCCGTTTTCTGGAGATCCCAGAACACCGGAACCGGCGCGACCACCACCCCCGTCAATTGCTTGCCTGTCGCGGACAGGTTTGAAAACTGGCCCAAGGGCACGATGACGCCTTCATCGATCACCAGCTCCTGGATCTCGTCGGCCAGGCGCTTGAGCACGGCCGGATCATTCGTGCGCGCAAACTGTGCCCGGCGCTTTTCGATCTCCGGCACGTCCGGCCAGCCGAACCAGGCATCCTTGCCGTTCGCAGCCACGCCCATGAAGGCAAGCGGGTCCCGGATATCCGGAATCACCGTATAAGTGCCGAAGATATTCCATCCGCCCTTGGCCGCAGGTTCGTGCGACGCGCGGCGATTGAGCACCGTCTGCCAGTCCATGGACTGCAGATCCACCTTGAAGCCGGCCTTGCGCAACGATTGCGCAACCACCTGCAGGATGGGTGCCGAGCCCGGATTGTCCGAAGGCATCAGTATCACGACCGGCGTCCCGTCGTAGTTGGCCTCTTTCAGCAAAGCCGCGGCCTTCACCGGGTCGCCTTTCACCAGCTTGTCGGCGCCGATGCTGCTTTCATAGGGGCCGCCGCAGCCGAAGACGGCGGCGCAAGTCTGGAAGTACTTGGGATTGCCGATCTGGGCCTGCAACACCTCTTTCTGATCGACCGCCAGTATCGCGGCTTGCCGAATCAGCTTGTTGTTGAACGGCGGCTGCTCGAAATTGAAGCGGATCTCGGATTGCCCGCCTTGCGCGGTCAGGACATGCAGATTGATGTCTTTATTGCCTTCCAGCATCGGCAACAGATCGAAGGGCGCTTTTTCGAGGAAATCGATTTCCTTGTTGATCAGCGCATTCACCGCCGTCATCTGATCCGGCATGGTCACCCATTTGACCTTGTCCACCCTGACGACCTTGCCACCCGCCAGGCCGCTTGCGGGTTCCTTGCGCGGCACATAGTCCGTGTTCTTTGCGTAGACCACCTGCACGCCCGGCTTGTACTCCTCGGTCACAAAGCGGAACGGGCCCGAGCCGATGGTCTCCTTGATCGCTTGCGACGGCGGCGTATTGGCGACGCGCTCGGGCATCATGAAGGCGGGAATGGCGCTGGGCTTGGCCAAGGCGCGCACCGCCAGATCCGTGGCTTCAGAGAAGCGCATGACAAAAGTCTTGTCATCAACCGCCTCCATGCCGGACAGCATCGAGGCCATCATCTGGCCCATTTTGTCCTGCGACGCCCAACGCTTGATCGACGCGATGCAGTCGGCCGACGTCACCGGCTTGCCATCATGCCACTTCAGTCCGTCTCGCAAGACGAAGGTATAGGTCTTGCCATCGTCGGAGGCCTTCCAGGACGCCAGCATTTGAGGCTGGATCTTGTTGTCCCCATCCAGGGAGAACAGGGTGTCGTACACCATGTAGCCGTGGTTCCGGACGATATAGCCGGTGGTGATCACCGGGTCCAGCGATCGCAAGGCGGCGTGCATCACCGCCGTCACAGTCTGCGCCTGAACGGGCGCAAACGCGGCCGTGCCGAATACCGCGCCGGCGGTCAGCGCCAGGCGCACCGCCCGCAATGCCATCGATTGCTTTTTTGCCATGTTTTTTTCCCCTTGGTCTAAAAGAATGAAAGCTGCCTAGAAGTAAGTGCGGATGGCCCCCACCACGTCGTACCGCTCATCCACCATCAGAATGGCCTCCCACTTGTCGAACGTCAGGCACGGGTGCGAAATGCCGAAACACACCATGTCGCCCACGCGCAAGGGCGAATCGACGGGAACGCTCATGTGGCAGTGCTGATCATCCAGGCCCGTCGCCACGTGACCTTGCGGCAAGGATGACGGCGCCGCGGCGGCTTCGGGTACGCCATTCGCGGCCGGCCTGAACCACCCCATCACGGGGGGCATGTGGTCGGGTGAAATATCGCGTTTTCCCAGATTGACAATGACCTTTCCCGACTCCGGCCGGGACTGCACATAGCCCCAGACTTCCAGAGCCGGCCGCAAGCCATGGCCCAGGCTGGCGACATCCGGACTGCGATCCTGCAATCGCGCGAAGGCCTCTTTGTACAAATGTGAATCGTGCGTCAGGTAGCAGCCGCTGCGGGTCAGCACCATGTGCTCGCGCGACAGGCGCAACGAGGAAAAGTGCCGTGTCACCAGGTCGTAGAAGGACGACCCGCCGGCACTCAGCAGAATCGGGCCGTCGGCAAATACCTGCTCGGCTTCACACGCCTGCACGGTCGCGATCATGCGGGCGAGAAAAATTGCGATCTGCGCTTCCACGTCCTGGCCAGGCAAAGGCTTGATCAGGCCCTCGAATCCTTCCACCCCGCGCAGGGCCAGATAAGGCGACGCTTGCTTCAATGCGGCAATCACCGCTTGCACGCACGCATCATCCCGGCACCCGGTGCGGCCGCCGGCATATCCCACTTCAAGCAGCACCTGCAAGGGCCGGCCGATATTGGCCTCTCTGGCGGCCCGCGCCAGGGTTTCCACATGCGCCGCGTCGTCCACCAGACAGTAGAAATCGAAAGCCGGATCGTCGCGCAATGCCTGCAGGATGTACGCGACGGATTGCTTGCCGATCAGCTGGTTCGCCAGCACGATCCGCTTTGCGCCGAACTGGCGCGCGACCTGGACCTGATGGCAGGTCGCCAACGTGATGCCCCAGGCGCCATCGCGGCGTTGCAGGTCAAACAGCTGGGGGCTCATCGTGGTCTTGCCGTGGGGCGCGAAAATCGAGCCGCGTTCTTCCAGGAACCGGCGCATCCAGTCGCTGTTGTGATGCAAAGCGTCTTGCCTGATCACGGCCAGCGGCAGCGGCAGGTCCTCGCGCAATACGTTCCATCCCTGCCGGGCGATGTCGTCGATGGGCACCGACCCGATCAGGCCCGGCATCCCTTTCACGCAGGCATCAAGGGGGGCGTGCTCGCAAGCGGCCACGATATGTTCAGAGGCAAAATGGTTCATCATCGTGTCCGCCTCAAGCCGCTTTCTGGTTCAAGGCCGGACCCACGCCCTTGCGCTCGACAATCAAGCCGTAGTGCTGCGGCTCGCGGTGGCGCGCGAAATCAAAGAATGTCTCGCGATACACCTTGCTCATGTCCAGATCGCAGCGCGCGGTGACGAGTTCGTCTTCGAGCGTTGTCGCCATCGCCACGATTTCGCCGGAAGGCGCGATGATGGCGCTCTGCCCGATCATCAGCGACCCCTCTTCGCGGCCGCACTTGGCCGTGCCCACGACCCATGCGCTGTTCTGGTACGCCCCCGCCTGCATGGCCAGGTGGTTATGGAAATTGGACAAGCCATCCACCGCGCCGTCGCCGGTATGGTCATTGGGCGTGTTGTAGCCCAGCACGACAAGCTCCGCGCCCTGCAGGGCCATCACCCGATAGGTTTCGGGCCAGCGCCGGTCATTGCACAAGCACATGCCCACCACGCCGCCAAAAGCGTCCCATACGGGAAAACCCAGATTGCCCGGTTCAAAATAGCGCTTCTCCAGATGCTGGGCGTCGCGGCCGGGCTGCGGCTCCACATGCCCGGGCAAATGGATCTTGCGGTACTTGCCGATGATTTCTCCATCTGCGCCGACCAGAATGGACGTGTTGTAGTGGTGCGTCTTGCCGTCCTCGACGGCCAGCTCCGCGTACCCGATGTAGAAGCCGACGCCTAAGGCGCGCGCCTCGTCGAACAAGGGCTGCGTCTGCGCATTCGGCATTTCCGCCTCGTACCAGGCGTCCAGCTCGGGGCCGCTTTCTATCAGCCAGCGGGGAAAGAACGTGGTCAGGGCCAGCTCGGGGAAAACCACGAGTTCGCAGCCGCGGGCACTGGCTTGCCGAAGCAATGCGATCAGCCGCTTGACCACCGCCTGCCTGCCCTCTCCCTTGGCAATCGGGCCAAGCTGCGCCGCGCCGATCGTGATATGCCGTGCCATCGTTGTCTCCGTAAGCGTCGACCTGCATGTGGTCGCTGATGGCTGCATAGTCACCTTGATCAGAAGGCGATACAAACGACTTATACTGGCCCAGCCCATTAGCGGCACTAATCTCAGGCCGGACGATCGCCGGGATCGGGCAACGCACAATTTGCTGCACCGCGATGACGTTTTTTTCGCACCATCTCATGCCAATCCTGCACCACGCCGGGGAACGGCCACCCAACTAACGAAGCAGATGATGAAGACGCGTTTCTCGCCCTCTCTATTGACCTGGTTGCGCTGCTTCGAGGCCGTTGCGCGCTGCGGCAGCTTTACGCGCGCGGCGCAAGAGCTTCACATCACCCAGGGCGCCGTCAGCCAACAGATCAAGCAGCTTGAAGGTTGGCTCGATGTCCCCGTGCTGCAGCGATTACCCCGGGAAGTCCTGCTCACCGCGGAAGGCGAGCGATTGCGTGGCGTAGTCAGCGATGCCTTTCGCAGCATGGACACGGTCATCGGTGACATCCGCCAGGAACGCATTGCCGCGCCCATGGAAATGATTTGCGCGCCCTCGTTTGCCATGCGGTGGCTGATGCCCCGCATGGGAGACTTTTTTCGATGCCATCCTGATGTACCCCTACGCGTGCAGGCCGAAGTGCAGCCCTTGGACGATAAGCACCCTCCTGGCAAACACATCGACGCCATTATTTGCTTCACGCCCGCACAGACGGCGCCCGCCAAGGGCGTGGCCATGCTCGATGAATGGATCTTCCCCGTCGCCAGTCCGGAGTTCCTGGCAGCGCACCCCGAAATCCTGACCCCTCACGACCTGCGGCCGAATTTCCTGCTGCATGACGACTCGGCGTGGGCGGGTGCCCCCGCCCTGATCGAATGGCGCACGTGGCTGGAACATGCCGGCGTGGATCTGCCGGACTTGCACCTGGGCCAGCGCTTTAACCTCTCGCAATTGGCGGTGGGCTCGGCCATGACCGGGCAAGGCATCGCGATGGGACGCGCGGCGATCGTTTTCGAAGATGTGCTGGCAGGCCGTTTGATCGATGTGTTCGGCATCTTCGCGCCCTCACCCGCGTCATACTTCTTCGCGACCGCGCACCAGCCGTCCGAACAGATCGCCGCCCTGCAGGGTTGGATGCTTGCCGAAGCCGATGAATTCCGCCATCAACGCGATCAGCATTTCGCGCAGCATGCCGCGTCTACCCGCGAGGCCCCGTCCATGCAACTGCACATGCTGAACAACCGAAGCTGAGGGTCTGCGCAGAGGGGCCTCAAGCCGGCGCCATCAAATACCGCGTCAACTTCTCCATCATGGCGTCGCAGGCCTCCAACTGGGAGAGCTCGACGTACTCGTCGGCCTTGTGCGCCACGTCGATGCTGCCCGGTCCACAGATCAGCACGGGCGTCTGCGCCCAAAGCGCCTGGAACAACCCGCCTTCGGTGCCAAACGCGGCCTTGGTGAGCGGCGTGTCCGGCGGCAGCCACGAAGCCAGCAACGCGACGCCTGCGGAGTCCTCCGGCGTGGCAAGGCCGGGATAGCGATTGACCGTCGTGACCCGGGGCGGCTCGGCATCGGGCAAGGCGCCCGCGGCACGCATTTTCGCCCGGGTAAGTTCCAGCACCCGCTCCAGGATCTGGTTCGGGTCGTCCTGCGCAACGTTGCGGATCTCGAAATTGACTTCGCATTCCGCGGGCACGATGTTCAGCGCCGTGCCCCCCCTGATGGTGCCCGCATGCACGGTCGTGTAAGGCACTTCGTAGCCGGGTTCGCGCGGCCCGTGTTCGGCAAGATCATGCTGCACGTCGCGCAGCGCGCTGATCAGGTCGCTGGCCGTATGGATGGCATTGACGTAGTGCGGCGCCAGCCCGGAGTGGCCCGCCTGGCCGCAGCACAAGGCCCGGTAGGCCGCCTTGCCTTTGTTGCCGGTGCCGATCTTCATCAGCGTCGGCTCACCCACCACGCAGAGCAGCGGGGCCGGTTTCATGTGCTCCAGCGCCCGCAGCATGTGGCGCACGCCCACGCAGCCGATTTCTTCATCGAACGACAGCGCCAGATGCAGGGGCCGCGCAAGCGGCTGACGGGCCGCGCGGATCATGGCCATCACGGCGCAGGCGACGAAGCCCTTCATGTCCGCGCTGCCCCGTCCATAGAGCCGCCCGTCGCGTTCGGTCGCCTCGAAGGGCGGCGAGCTCCAGAGCTGGCCCGTCACGGGGACCACGTCGGTGTGGCCCGAGAGCACGATGCCGGGCACGTCTTGGGGGCCGGTGGAGGCGAACAGATTGCTGCGCCTGGCGTCCTGAGGGTCCGCCACCAGCGTGGACGCGATGCCCGCCTGCGCCAGCAACGCCCGCACCCGGTCGATGAGTTCGATGTTGGGCGTCAGCGTGACGGATTGAAACGCGAGCAGCTCGCGCAATAGATCTGGACTGTTGTCGGGGGTCGGTGTGCTCATGGCTTGGACCTGCAAGGTTGCGGGCGGCACGCGGGCGCGCCGTCTGTTCAGTTGTTTTCAGGAGGAGGCACATAAGGATCGAAGAAACTGCCTTCGCTCATGCCTGGAATGTATTGATCAGAGATGTAGGCGCGGCAGCGCTGCATGAATACCTCGGTCAGGCGCGACGGCTTCATCGGCTTGTAGGTCGTCAGCCCAAGCAGCATGGGGCGGTGTTCGCCCACCAGGCGCAGCCGCACCAGCCGCTTGCCATCCAGCGCCTGCGTGGACTTCGGCCGCACGTTGAACAGGGCATAGCCGATGCCGTTGGCGACCATGGACCGCACCACTTCTTCGGAGCGCGAACGCGCCACGATATTCGGCTCCAGCCCGAACTTTGCGAATAGCGACATGAAGTATTCACGGCTCAAGGGCAGGTCCAGCAGCACCATGGGCAAGCGGGCCAGCTCCTCCAGCGTCACCGCGATCTGCTGCGACAGCGGATGCAATTCGCTTACCACCACATGCGGCGGCAGGCGCGCCAGCGCCTCGAACGAGATTTCGTCGCCCAGCCTCAGGTCGTAACTGAGCGCGACGTCGATCTCCAGGGTATGCAGCTTGTCGATCAGCAACTGCTGGTCGCCTTCGACCATGTGCAGGTCGACTTTGTCGAAGGCGCGCGAGAACCCGAAGATCACCTCGGGCGCGATCATGGCCGTGAGCGACTGGAAGCAGCCCACGCGCAAGGTGCCCTGAATGGTATTGCTGGAGACGGACGCGATCTTGTAGAGGCGCGACGCGCGCTCGAGCAGGTCCTCGCATTCGCCCATGACCTGTTGGCCGAGCACCGTCAGGGCCAGGCCCTTGGACGGATGCCGGACGAACAACTGCACGTCCAGTTCGGTTTCGACATGTGCGATGGCGGCCGAAATCGAAGGCGCCGAAATGTGAATCTGGCTGGATGCCGCAGCGATACTGCCGTGCTTGGCCGTGGCGACGAAGTACTCCATCTGGCGCAGCGAAATGCGATTGAGCATAGTCCGAAGAGAGAAAACTGGAGCGGCTGGAAGGAGATGGCGTTCCGGCTGGCGGGCCGCCACCGTGGCCCGGCGCCGGCATGCGCCGCACCGAGGAAAAGTGCCTCCACTATGCCCGGACGGCGGGCATGGCGCTCCTCGGGTTTTCTCGCACTCGTCGCCTGCCGCAGGCTGTCACAGATTGCCTGGCACGCCGAAACTCGGCGCAGCGCGCGGATCCCTGGCGCGGGTGATGTAGTCCTGGACCTGCGGCTCGTAGACCTTCCAGGCCTCGTAAAGCGTCTCGACGGGGCATTGCTCCACCCAGTCCATGCGCAGGTCGACGATGGGCCAATCCAGTTCCGCCACCACCAGCAGCCCGGCCGAATGTACCGGCCCCTCTTCGCCGCCGGCGGCTTGACCGGCCAACATCGCCTGAATCAGGCGTTCGGCCAGCGAGCCCGGCGTCCTCTCGAACGCCGACAGCATGGCGGCGGGCACATCCAGCGACGCCAGCATGTTGCCGGCGCACGCGGCGTGCTCGCCTTTTGCGCTGGCCAGCCGGCCCAGCGCGTTCGACCCGGTGAAGATGGCCGGCGCCCGCGTGGCGTCGATGGCCATCAGTTGCCGGTAGCTGATGAAAGGACGGTCGGCCAGGGACTGCAGCGCGCGCTCGGGCGAATGGCCCTGGCCCATCGCATCAAGAATGAGTGGCCCCAGGGCGGGGTCGGTGATGTTCTGGCTGACGGCCGCGCCCACGCCTGCGCGGGCGCGGACGCAACGCGCCGCCACCGCGGGCGACGAGGACGAGACGGCCGCGCCGAATTGGCCTGTGGCCGGGCAACGGGCGATGATCGAGAAAGTCATGACCTGGGCCTCCTGAGGCGTCAATCCGGGATAACAGCGGTCGCGTCGATTTCCACCAGCCATTCGGGGCGCGCCAATGCCGACACCACAATACCGGTGGACACCGGGAACACGCCCTTGAGCCACTTGCCGACCACAAGATAGACCGCTTCGCGATAACGGGGATCGATGATGTAGATCGTGATCTTGCAGATGTCCTGCAGTTCGCCGCCGGCCTCCCTGAGCAGCAGGTCGATGTTCTTCATCGCCTGCTCCGCCTGGCCCGAGACATCGCCGATGCAGACGCTCTCGGAGGTGTCCAGGTTCTGGCCGATCTGCCCGCGCAGGAAGACGGTGCTGCCGCGCGCGACGACGGCCTGGCACAGATCGTTGTCGAGTTTCTGTTCCGGGTAGGTTGTCTTGGTATTGAAGGTGCGTATGCGCTTGTGCTTCATGGCTCGACTCTTTATTAGGGTTTATCCGGAGACCCCGCGCCTGCCTGGCAAGCGGCGTCGCATCAGGCCGTGACCTGCCCGCTGATGGTCGGCCCAAGCGGGGCGGCAGCCTATTTGTTTTTTCCGGCGTCCCGTCTCGGAAATCCTGACGCGGGGCGGCGCCCGTGGCGATGCGCCCTCGCCCGGCCATCAGGAAAATCTATCCCTGCCAACGGAAAAGGCGACTTGGTCGCTCGGATCGCGTCTCTCATCATTGGTTTTCGCTGGCTGAAGCCACCTCTCTTTGCAGGGAAAACGGATGAACACCGCCTCAACGCACCTACCCGCTGCCTATCCCCGATTCCGCTATGACGGCGCGGGCGATCTTGCCCGCATCGGGCTGATCTACATCGCCTCCAGCGTCGTGATGGAAGAAGAGATGTGGGCCATGTCCGGTCCGGGGGTTTCCACCCATACCGCGCGCATCAAGCTGCCCAAGGTCACCGTGCAGGGCATCGAAGAAATGATGAATGCGCCGGAACTCGAACAGGCCGCGCGCCTGGCCGGCGCGGCGCCCATCGACGTGTTGCTGTTCGGCGGGACCAGCGCCTCGTTTCTGCACGGCACCGCCTACGACCAGGCGCTTATCCAGAAGCTGCGGCAATGGGTGCCGGGGCCGAAGATCACCACGGCGTCCACCGCCACGCTCGCGGCCTTGAAGAAGGTGAAAGCCGGCAAGGTTGCGCTGGCTACGCCGTATGTGCCGGAAATCCATGAGCGCGCCATCCGCTTCCTGCAGGAAAACGGCCACGAGGTCGTCAGAAGCGCCTGCCTGGGCATCTCGGATGATCACGCGCTGGCGGAGGTGCCGCTGGAGAAGGTCTATGACCACGTGATCTCGGTCGACCACCCCGATGCGACAGCCATCTTCGTTTCGTGCACCAATTTCCGGACCGTCGGCGCCATCGAGGCGCTTGAACAGAAACTCGGCAAGCCGGTGATTTCGGCCATCCAGGCCTCGTTCTGGCATTGCCTGGAACTCACCGGCGCGGCAGGCGCCAAGCCCGGCTACGGGTCGCTGTTCGAGTCGAACCTGACCAAGGCCAACACGATGTAAGCACTTCGCCACGGCGGATAACCAATAAGCAAGGGGAAAAAAGATGCATCTGCACAAAACCATCACGGCGCTGACACTCGCAAGCGCCTCGTTATTCGTCCTGGCGCCGGCCCATGCCGAGAAGCTGGTGCTTGGCAACGAGGGAAGCTATCCCCCGTTCAGCATGGTCGACCCGTCGGGCCGCCTGACGGGCCTTGAACCCGATCTGGCGCGCGAAATGTGCAAGCGGATGAAGGTCGATTGCGAAATCGTCGTCATGGACTTCAAGGCCCTGATTCCCGCACTGCTGCAGAAGAAGCTGGACGCCGTGGTCAGCCAGACCAAGCCGCTGCCGGAACGCAAGGAAAAGGTGCTGTTCGGCCGCCCGGTGCTGTTCAATCCAGACTCTTACGTGGTTCCGGAAGCGAAGAACTACACCTTCACGCCTGAAGGGCTCAAGGGCGTGCGCATCGGCCTGCAACGGGGTTCGGCGCAAGCCAAGTACGTGTCCGAGACGTTCGGCAATGCGGTGCAAGTCGTGTTCTACGACAACCCCGACCAGATCCGGCTCGACCTCGCCAATGGGCGGCTGGACATGAGCCTGGGGCCCAAGATCAGCTGGACCAACGAGTTCCTGTCCAAGCCGCAAGGCAAGGGCTGGAAATTCGCGGGCGGCGACTTGTGGACCGGTGGCGGCGACGCCGGCTCAAGCTGGATCGCCCGCAAGGACAGCGGCGAACTGCTCAACCGCATGAACGCCACGCTGGAAACCATCATCAAGGACTGCACCTTCACCACATTGCGCAAACCCTATATGGAAGTGGAGCTCCTGCCCGAGGAAGCGGCCTGCCGCTAGCCGGATATGCGCCCCCCGCAAGGGCCGCCCGCCACCGGGCCGGCGGGCCCGGCGGCAAGTTTCATACGCTTGCCTGGGCTGCGCAAAGCGCCTTTCAATGTGAACAGGCTATAGGAATACCTCATGCCTTCGATGGGTTTCGTGCAGCAACTCGCGACCGGCGCGATGATGACGATCCAGGTCGCCGTCTGTGCCTATCTGCTGGCGCTCGCGATCGGGACGTTTTTTGCCCTGATCACGCTACGGCCGACACTGCTGGCCAGGATCATCTGGATCCCGTATGCCTCCATCTTCACCGGCGTGCCTTCGCTGCTGGTGGGATTCCTGTTCTATTACGGCGGCTCACAGATCGTCGCCGGCCTGCTCTCGCCGTTCGGCATCGGCCAGCGCATCGAGATCACGCCTTTCATGGCGGCGGTCGCGGCTCTGGGCATGGTGTACGGCGCCTATCTGGCCGACCTGATACGCAGCGCGATCCAGAACGTGCCCCACGGACAGTTCGAGGCCGCGCGCGTGCTGCTGGTGCCGCGCCGCGCCATCTGGCTGAAGGTCATCCTGCCGCAGATGTTGCGCCTGGCCTTGCCCGGCATGACCAATATGTGGATCGTCGTGCTCAAGGACACCGCCCTCATCTCCTTGATCGGCCTGAAGGAAATCATGGCCTACGCCAAGCTCGCCTCTGGCGTGACCAAGGAACCCTTCGTCTATTACATGCTGGCGGCGTGCTTCTTCCTCATGATGACCTGGCTGACCTACTTCGTGGCCCGCCGCGTTGAAACGTGGGCCGCGCGCGGCTTTCATCCCGTCGTGACCCAGGGAGCGTCTCATGCACTTTGATTTCCAGGTGGCCTGGGACAGCCTGCCCAAACTGCTGGCTGGCGCCGGCACGACATTCGCCGTGCTGCTGCCGGTGCTGGTCATCGGCCTCTTGCTGGCGCTGCCGGTTGCCCTGGCGAGCTTCCGGCCAGGCCCGCGCGCCGTCTTCGCCAGCAGCTATATCGGCTTCTTCCGAGGCGTGCCCAGCCTGGTGCTGCTGTATCTGATCTACAGCGGACTGCCGCAGTTCTCATTTGTGCGCGACACCTTTCTGTGGAACGTCTTTTCCAGCGCCTATGTCTGCGCGTGGCTGGGCTTGGCGCTGACCCACTCGGGCTTCATGGCCGAGATCATCCGCGGCGGGCTTGCGGCAATTCCGAAAGGCACCATCGAGGCCGCGCAGACCCTGGGCCTGAAGCCCGCGCAAATCCTGTTCCGGTTGCGGCTTCCGCTGGTCGCGCGCTATGTGCTGCGCGCCTATCAGAATGAGTTGCTGATCATGGTGAAAAGCACGGCGGCCGTCAGCGCCATCACGCTGGTCGACCTGACCGCGGCCGCCAATACCGTTTTCGACTACACCTATGACCCGTTCACGCCCCTGATCACGGCGGCGGCCATCTACTGGTGCATCACCAACAGCATACGTCTTGGATTCTCGGTCGCGGATCGCAGATTGAACCGCTATCTCGCCCGAGTCTGAGCCGCCCGGCCGACCGTCCATCAGAGCGCGAACCATCATGACTGCCATCCTGTCCAGCATCACGCCGCCGTTGTCCTCCGTCCGCTCTGAATGCGCGCCCGCGGTATCCATCTCGGGCGTGAACAAGTTCTACGGGTCGTTCCACGCGCTGCGGGATATCCACCTTGAGGTATCCAGCGGCGAAATCGTCATCCTGTGCGGCCCTTCGGGATCCGGCAAGTCGTCGCTCATCCGCTGCATCAACCATCTGGAACAGCACGACTCGGGCGATATCCACGTCAATGGCACCGCGCTGACCCGGCGTCCGGAAAGCGTGGAGCAGGTTCGGCGCCAGCTGGGCATGGTGTTCCAGAGCTTCAATCTCTTTCCGCATATGACGGTGCTGGAAAACTGCACCTTCGCGTTGAAGATCGCCTTGAAGACGCCGGCCGCCGAGGCCGAACAGACCGCACGGGAGTATCTCGCCAAGGTCAATGTGATCGAACAGGCCGGCAAGTATCCGATCCAGCTTTCCGGCGGGCAGCAGCAGCGCGTGGCCATCGCGCGCGCGCTCTGCCTGCGGCCGCGCATCATGCTTTTCGACGAACCGACGTCGGCGCTGGATCCGGAATCGGTCGGCTCCGTGCTGCGCATCATGGAAGACCTGGCCCAGACCGGCATCACCATGATCTGCGTTACCCACGAGATCGGTTTCGCCCGCAAGGTGGCCGACCGCTGCGTGTTCATGGAGTGCGGCGAAATCATCGAGACCGCGCCCGCCGAACAGTTCTTCGCCTCGCCCAGGAGCGAGCGCCTGAAGCATTTCCTGGAACAGGTTTTGTAGCCAACAACATAGACAAGGGGTTGTCATGATCAAAAAACTCATTTGCGCGGGCATGCTTGCCGGCGCGGCCCTCGCCGGCACGGCGCATGCGCAGGATGCCCTCGTGGTAAGCACCTGGGGCGGCAGCTTCCGGGACCTTATCGATGAGACCATCGCCAAGGAGTTCACGCGGCAGACCGGGGTGCCGGTGAAGTACATCACGGGCGGCACCATCGACCGCCTGAACAAGGCCAAGCTCGCCAACAAGCCGGAAAGCGACATCACGTTCACCACATCGCACATCGGCTGGCTCTACGTCAATGCCGGTCTGTACGAAAAGCTGGACCTGAGCAAAATCCCCAATTACGCGCACCTGGTCGACCGCGCCAAGATCAGCCCGTACCATATCGGCAGCTGGGCGTACGTGTACACCATCGGCTACCGCCCCGATCTGGTTCCCGCCGGCATCACCTTCAACAGCTGGAACGATCTCTGGAACCCGGCGCTGAAAGGCAAGCTGTCCGCGCCCGATTTCGACCCCAGCCATATCATCGACATCTCGGCTTTGCTCTCGGGCGGCGACGCGAGCAGCTGGGAAAAGGGCCAGGAAAAACTCAAGGCCCTGAAGCCCAACTTCAAGGCCTTCTACACCAACGATGCCAACAGCCAGCAACTGATCGCCGCCGGCGAGACGCCCGTGCAGATCGTGCTGTCCATGAACGCCTACTACATGATCGGCCAGGGCGTGCCGATCAAGGTGGTGATGCCCAAGGAAGGCGCGGTGCTGGGGGTCGACACCATGGGCATCATGAAAGGCACCGCCAAGTCCGACCTGGCGCACAAGTTCATGAACATCGCGCTGTCGCCGGAAGTGCAGGCAAAGATCGTGGCCGCCAAGAAGGCCAGCCCCGTCATCGACGACGCCAAGGTCTCGCCCGAAGACGCCGCGCTGCCGGGCGTCTTCACGACCAAGCAGCAATGGGATACCCAGGCCATCGTCATCGATGACAAGCTGCGCGCCGAAAAGACTGCCGAGTGGCGCAAGTGGTTTACCGAGAACATCATGAACTGATTGCCGATACCGCGGCCTCGCGGCCTTGCCGGCCGCGGCATCGCTACGCTTTCACCGTACACGAAGGATGGGTAAACCATGGATGCGCGTTCCACCCTGAGGGGATGGCTGATATCCCCGGCCAGCTTCATCGCGCTGTGCATCTGCGTCGCCATGGCGGCCGTGCTGCAGTACAGCTTGCGCACTTTCATTCCCGGTTCGCTGGACGTCGGCGGCCTGACGTTGACGAATTTCTCCGGCATGGGCAAGCAGATCTACGTCGATGCCTTTGTCAACACTCTGCGCCTGAGCGTGGAAACCACGATCTTCTCCCTGCTCGTCGCGTACCCGTTGGCGTATGCGCTGGTCAGGGTGCGAAACCGCTACATCAAGTCTTTCATCCTGATCGTATCCATCACGCCGCTCTTCCTGGGCGAAATCGTGCGCACCTATTCCTGGATCATCGTGCTGGGCAGCACGGGCTTCATCAATTCGATGCTGCTCAAGCTGGGCCTGATCGATACGCCGCTTGCGCTGATGTTCAGCCATCTTGGCGTACTGGTGGCGCTGGTGCACGTCACCGTCCCGGTGGTCGTGCTGATGCTGGCTACCGCCATCTCGCACATCGACCGCGATTACGAGAAAGCGGCCGAGAGCCTGGGTGCGGGGCCGGTGCGAACGTTCCTGACCATCACGCTTCCGTTGTCGATGCCGGGAATTCTGGCCAGCATCACGACGTCGTTCGCCTGGACGTTCAGCGCCTTCGCCACGCCCCAAATGATCGGCGGAGGTCGTGTCCCGACGGTTTCCACACTGGTCTACCAGCTGGGATTCTCGTCGATGAACTTTCCCCTGGCGGCCAGCCTGAGCGTCATGGGCCTGGGCCTGACGGCGATCTCGCTGATACTGCTCGGCCGTGTCACGCGCCGTCTCAAGGTCATTGGAGGACACTGACATGGGTCTCCGTAAATCTCTTCCCCTGTGGCTGCGCATCGGCGCGCCCGTGCTGATCACGCTCATCCTCGCCTTCGTGCTGCTGCCGGTCGTGGTGGTGGTGCTGGCTTCCTTCAATGAAAAGGCCTTGCTGACGTTTCCGCCGCAGGCCTGGTCCTGGCGCTGGTTCGAGCGTGTCTTCACCTACTCCGACTTCCGCGACGGCTTTCGCGCCAGCATGGTGGTGACGTTCTGGTCGTCGTTGCTGGCGCTGGTCATCGGCACCGGACTGGCGATCGCGGTCAAGCGCATGGCGTTTCCCGGCAAGAACATCCTGCAGGCCATTTTGCTTTCACCGCTGGTGATCCCGCATTTCACCGTGGGGCTGGGCCTGCTGATCTTGGTGGCGCAGCTGAACATTGATCGCGGCTACGGCATCGTGATCCTGTGCCACGTCATCCTCGTGCTGCCATTCGTGCTGCGCAGCGTCTATGTCTCGATGGAGAACCTGGACGAACGCCTGGAGCAGAGCGCCGCCAGCCTGGGCGCCTCGCCCGTGCGGGTCCTGTTCACGATCACCGTGCCCTTGCTGGCACCCGGCCTGTTCGGCGGCTGGCTGTTCGCCGCCATCATGTCGTTCAGCGAATTCACCGCGTCGTTGTTCGTGACCACCCAGAACACGCAGACCCTGCCGGTGACCATGTACAACTATGTGCGCGAGTTCGCCGACCCGACCCTGGCCGCGCTGTCGGTGGTGTATATCGTGGTGACGGCCACGTTGCTGATATTCGCCAACCGCTTTCTCGGGTTGGGCAGGATCCTCAATATCGAGGACAACCACTAGAGAATTTTTGAGTGGAATGTTGACGTTTTATTTTGTGACGTCGGGTTCGTTCGTTCTTGAGCCGCCGGAGTCCGGACTGCGGGATTCCGATGCTCGGCCCGGTGGTCCTGCGCTTCGGATCCCTCCGCCCGGCCCCCGGCTCACGGCATCTGCCCATGAGCGAGTTCAAGGCCGCCGGCATCTACCTATGAACGGGTTTCAGAACCCTCGCATTGGGCGGCTGTAAGGCGAGGACCCCGGAGCCATCCGAAGCGCAGCCCCAGTGGGGCGAGCATCGGAATGGCGCAGGGCAGCCTCGGCGAGTTCAGAACCCTGACATCCGCAAGCTCTAACATCCGAGCGAGCCCGCCGAGCCCTTCAATAGCCGCGCGCCGGATCGACGCGGTTAGCGGGCTCCAGGCCCTGGCTGACACGCTGCACGTTGTCGGCGATCTGTTCGGCGGCCGATGCCGGAATGGCAACCGAAGCCAGGTGGGGCGTGATCAGCACGTTTTCCATCGCCCAGAGCGGGTCGCCTGGCGGCAGGGGTTCGCGCTCGAAAACATCCAGCGTCGCGCCGCCCAGATGGCCGTTGCGCAGCAAGTCGGTCAAGGCGGCCTGGTCCACCAGTGCGCCCCGGGCCACATTGATCAGCGCCGCGCCGCGCGGCAGGCGCTGGAGGCGTTCGCGGTCCAGCAGGCCGCGCGTCTGCGGCGTAAGCGGAAGCATTACCACAAGGATGTCGGCGCGCGACAGCACGGTATCCAGCGACGCCATGCCGGCATGGCACTCGATGCCTTCGACATTGCGCGGGCTGCGCGACCAGCCCAGCACCGTCAGCCCCTGGCGGGACAGTTCCCGCGCCGCGCAGGCGCCCAGTTCGCCCAGGCCCAGCACGGCCACGCGCACCGTCTCCGGCGAACGGGGATGGCGATAGGCCCATTCGCCCCGCCGCTGCGCCGCTTCGAAATACGGAATGTCGCGCGCATGGCGCAGGGTGGCGAACAGCACATAGCCCGCCATCATGCGCGCCATGTTGGGATCGGTGATGCGCGTGATGGGCACCTCGGCGGGCAGGTCCTCGCGGCCGACGAGTGAATCCACCCCCGCGCCCAGATTCACGATGAGGCGCAGGTTCTTCATGCGGTCGAAGAAGCGCTGCGGCGCCTTCCAGACCAACGCGTAGTGGATGTCGGCCGGATCGTGCGCGTCGTTGCCGTGCACCACGCGCAAGTCCGGCAGCCGCGCCTGCATGGCATCGCGCCAGGCCGTGTAGTCGTCGAAATCGCTATAGAAGATCATTGCGCCCGACACGGCGGGGCGGGGGGATGCGGGCATGGCGGTCTACCTCAGGTGCCGCGGTTGATCAGGCGGGACATGGCCTCGATGGCAAGCTCATAGCCATCGCCGCCCAGCCCCGCGATGACACCATCCGCGGCCTTGGAAATATAGGAATGATGGCGGAAGGCTTCACGCCGCCAGATGTTGCTCATGTGGACTTCGATGATCCTGCCCGGAAAGGATAACAAGGCATCGAGGATGGGCACCGACGAATAGGTCAGGCCAGCCGCGTTGATGATGACGCCCTGAGCGGTGCCGCGGGCTTCCTGGATCCAGTCGACCAGTTGGCCTTCGTGGTTGGACTGGACGAAGTTCAACTGGATGCCCAGCGAGGCGGCCTTGCTTTCGCAGCGCTGCTGCAACACGGGAAAACTGTCGGAGCCATAGGTCTTGTTGGCGTCCAGTCCGTAGAGATTGGCGTTCGGCCCGTTAAGAAACCACACCGTGGAAGATGTTGGGGTTGCGCTCGGCGTCGTCATGGAGGCAGTCTCAGGCGTCATGGGGAAGGGTCGCCTGCATGGCAGGCAATTCGTTGAACACGGAGAACCACGCCGCGGCGCGCGGATGCGCGGTGCGCCAGTCCAATTCGGGGAAGCGGAAATCCAGATACCCCAGGGCGCAGGCGAGGGTCAGGTCGCCGATGCTCGGATGCGTTCGCGGCAGGTCGTCTGCCTGCGACTCGATATCCGCCAGGCAGGCCTGGACTTTGACGAGCTGCGCCTCGCGCCATTGGGGCCACTGGATTTCGGCCGGCCGGGCCGTGTGCTCGTAGCGCGCCAGCAGGGCGGCGTCCAGCAAGCCGTCGCCCAGGGCCTGGCGCGTCAACGCCACCCATCGGGCCGGACCTGCCGGAAACAACTGCGTATCGCCGGCGGCCTCGGCCAGGTATTCGCAGATCACCCGGCTGTCATACAGCGCTCTGCCGTCCGGCAGGATCAGGGTGGGCACCTTGGCCAGCGGATTGTGGGCGGCGATGCGCGTGTCGCGGTTGACCGGATGCGCGGCGCTGGCCAGCCATTCAATCTGTTTGGCCTGGCCGGTCAAGTGCGCGCACACCATGACCTTGCGCACGAAGGGGGACGTCGGGGCATAGAGAAGTTTCAATCCGTTCTCCGTTTGTCAGGGTTTGAGGACCAGCTTGCCGAACACCTTGCCGCTTTCCAGCAACTGATGCGCGCGTACGGCGTCGGCCAGGGGCAGGCTTTGCGCCATCCTGGGCCGGATGCGGCCCGCGGCCACCAACGGCAGCACATGGCGCCTGAGCGCGACCGCCATCCGAGCCTTCTCGGCATCGGTTTGCGGACGCATGGTCGAAGAGTGCAAGCTCAACTGCTTTTGCATCAGGGTCAGCAGTTCGATGTTGACGGCCGACCCCTGCAGAAAGGAAAGGCTCACGTGGCGCCCGCCGAAGGCCAGCGCCTGCAGATTGCGCCGCACATAGTCGCCGCCGACGATATCCAGCACGACGTCCACGCCACGGCCCTGCGTGAAAGCCGCGCAGGCTTCCACGAAATCCGTGTCATGAAAGCAGATCACCTCGTCGGCGCCGAGTTCGCGCAGGGCATCCAAGCGATCGCGTTCGCCGTCCGTGGCGATGACCCGCACGCCGGCGGCATGCGCCATCTGGATGGCCAGCGTGCCGATGCCACCGCCGCCGCCATGGATCAGCACGGTCTCACCCATGCGCAGGTGGCCGAGTTCGAACAGGTTGTGCCAGACGGTGAACAGGCCTTCCGGCAGGGCGCTTGCCTGCGCGTCGTCCAGCCCCTCTGGCACTGCCAGGGAATGATCCACGCGCGCCACGCACCACGGCGCATAGCCCCCGCCCGCAAGCAGGCTCATCAGACGCTGCCCAAGCAAGGACGCCAGCACGCCGGGTCCGCACGCCGCGACCTCGCCGCAAGCTTCCATCCCCAGCACGTCGGTCACGCCCGGCGCCGGCTTGCTCACGCCCTGGCGCTGCATGATGTCGGGCCGGTTGATGCCGGCCGAAAGCACGCGCAGCAACACTTCTCCGGGCCCGGGCGCCGGTACCGGCCTGCCAGCCAGCGTCAACACGGTGGCGTCGCCCGGCTCGCGGGCGACGATGGCTTGCATTTCAGCGGGGATTTGATTCATGGCACTGTGCCTCGCAGACGAATGGAAACTCGGCGGCTGCGCAGGCGCGGCCGCCAGGAAGGGGCATCGCGTGAAACCGGCTTCAGGACGGCGCGTTGAAGACACTGACCCCGTGGCCGGGCAGCGCAAGTCCCGCCACGGCGCCCACGGGCCATTCATGGATGCAGTTCAGGTCGAAGGTGCGCACCATCACGTGCTGGCGCCCTTCCACGGGAATGTGCACCTCCAGGTACAGATCGACGTGGTCGCCCTGGAACACGTGGTTGACGACCGTGCCGCTCACGATCGATCCGCTGTGCAGGGCTTCCAGCTTGATATGCTCCGGCCGCACGTAGAGATCAAGCCGGTGGCCCTGGTGCGAACCGCCCACCAGGCGCTGGCGGGGGATATGCGTCAGCCCCGCCCCCAGGCGCAACTGGATGGTGTCGGCGCTGCTGCCGTGATAGTGCGCGGGCAGGATGTTGACATCACCCAGGAACGACGCCACGAACGGATCCTGCGGGTTGCGGTAGAGCTCGTCCGGCGTAGCGACCTGCCGGATCACGCCCTGGTTCATCACGGCGATGCGATCCGACATGCTGAGCGCTTCGCCCTGGTCATGCGTGACGAAAATCGTCGTCACGCCCAGCCTGCGCTGGATGTCGCGGATCTCCACCTGCATGGCGCCGCGCAGGCTTTTGTCCAGCGCCGAAAACGGCTCGTCAAGCAACAACACCTTGGGACGAATCACCAGGGCTCGCGCCAGCGCCACGCGCTGCTGCTGGCCGCCTGACAGCTCACGCGGCTTGCGCTCGCCCAGTCCGTCCAGCTTCACCAGGGCCATGGCTTCACGCACCCGCTGCTCGATCTCGGCGGCCGGCACGCGCCGCATCCGCAGGCCATACGCGATGTTGCGTTCGACGGGCATGTGCGGGAACAGCGCATAGTTCTGGAACACGATGCCGATCTGGCGCTGATATGGCGGCAGCGCCGTGACCGGCGTGTCGTCGATGAAGATCTCGCCGTCATCCGCATCCGCAAAGCCCGCGATCAGGTTCAGCAAGGTGGTCTTGCCGCAGCCCGATGGGCCCAGCAGCGTCAGGAATTCCCCGCGCTCGATCTTCAGGGATACCTGTTGGAGCACCGCGTGACCGCGGTATTTCTTGACCACTCCCTCCAGGCGGACCGCGCTGGAGCTATCGGAGGCAAAGGGAAGATTCGGCATGGCTGCTGCACTCACGGAGTTCAGTCTCCCGGCGCGAAGATTCCGGGAAAAACAGGCGGTGGCCGCATGGCACGCAAGGCTGCGACGCCAGCGTTCTGGTGCAGTCAAGAATACGGTAAAGCCCTATTTCCAGTGCGTTGCCGAAGCTGATGGGGGCCATCGGAAAAAAGAAATCACGACGGTCCCAAGCGCGGCGGCGCACGCCGCCCGGTAAAACCGGCACCTTTGCTTTTTCCTAAGTCAGCCGTCCGAAAAACGAAGTTATCAACTCGGGGCTTCGAGGTCACACTGCATGCCAATCGTTCAGCGCGCACCCTGATCGTGCACGCGGTCCGCCAGCCTTCTTTTCCTTGATCGTCGTGTCAGCCTCGAGACGCACCAGGGTCTCGGTATTCCTTAGGATCTTCAAATGTCAATTGAAAAAACCAATACGCTGGTGATCGGCGCCGGCCAGGCCGGCATCGCAATGAGCGAGCACCTCGGCGCCATGGGGATTCCGCATATCGTGCTGGAACGCAAGCGGATCGCCGAGCGCTGGCGCTCTGAACGCTGGGACTCGCTGGTGGCCAACGGCCCCGCCTGGCACGACCGCTTTCCCGGTTTGAAGTTCGATGACGTCGGTCCCGACGTCTTTCCGCCGAAAGAGCGCATGGCTCAGTACTTTGAGGACTACGCCAGGATGCTCAATGCGCCGGTGCGCACCGGCGTCGACGTCCGACGCGTACAGCGCAATGACAAGCGCCCGGGCTTCACCATCACGACCTCCGAAGGCACCATCGAAGCCCTGCATGTGGTCGCCGCGACCGGCCCCTTCCAGGTCCCCACCTACCCGAACATCGTGCCGGAAAACGCCGGCATCCAGCAACTGCATTCCTCGGCCTACAAGAACCCCGGTCAATTGGCCGACGGCGCCGTGCTTGTCGTCGGTGCGGGCGCCTCCGGCTCGCAGATCGCCGAAGAGCTCCGCCAGGCCGGCCGCACCGTCTACCTGTCGGTGGGCGAACACTACCGGCCGCCCCGTTCCTACCGCGGACGTGATTACTGCTGGTGGCTGGGGGCGTTGGGAATGTGGGACGAAGTCAAGAAAAAGCCCAAGCGCGAACACGTCGCCTTTGCCGTGAGCGGCTACGAAAACGGCAAGACCGTCGACTTCCGGCGCCTTGCCCACGACGGCATCCAGCTCGTCGGCATCACGACCTCGTACGAAAACGGCGTGCTGCGCTTCGCCGACAACCTTGCCCGCGACGTCGCCCAGGGCGATGCCGACTACTTCGAAGTCCTGCGCGAAGCCGACGCCTATATCGAGCAGAACGGCCTGGACCTGCCACCCGAGCCCGATGCCTGGAAACTGCTGCCCGACCCGGAATGCCTTGCCTACCCCATCCTCAGCCTGGACCTGGCCGAGGCCGGCATCAAGACCATTTTGTGGGCGACAGGCTTCAAAGTCGACTTCAGCTGGATCGACGTCGACACCTTCGACGACAAGGGATACCCCATCCACAAGCGCGGCATCTCCGTCGAGAAAGGCATCTACTTCCTGGGTCTGCCCAACCTGACCAACCGCAGCTCTTCCTTTATCTGGGGCGTGTGGCACGACGCCCGCTACATCGCCGACCATATCGGTATCCATCTGGATTACTTGGCGTACAAGAAGGAGTGACGAAACGGGGGGTTTGGCCTGCCCCAGGCCGCCCCCCCCCCGGCTGGGCTAGGGCAACTGAGTAGAATTCTGCGCCGGCTCATGCCCCGCGTGCGGGATGCGCCCCAAAAACTAAAGGGCCGAATCCAATGTTTCAAAGGATCCGGCCCCACAACCTGCTACCAAGCTGCTTGCCCTAGAGCAAGCAGCCCAGCTACTAAATCGATTTGATCATTGTCGCCGTAGGACCTTTCTGTCCTTGGCCGGCGATAAACGAAACACGCTGGTTCTCTTCAAGAGATTTGTGGCCGTCACCCTGAATTTCAGAGTAATGGGCGAAGAGGTCTTTGCCACCCAGCTCCGGCATGATAAAGCCGAAGCCCTTGTCGTTGTTAAACCACTTCACGATACCAGTTTCAATCTTCAATGTAAGTCCTAGATTTGCAGGGAAAAGTTTTCCCGAGCGGACTATGCGTGAATGTCCGCAACAAAGATACGACCGTTTCCAATTAACACATCTACCGCCTCACTTCGCGGGCCGCTGCCAGGATATTCGTCCAGCAGCAATTACCAAGAAGATCGCGAATCGTGACAGGAGGCCAGCGAATTCAAAAACCTCGCAAAACCTTGTATTTCCTAGCTATTCTGGCGCGGCAGGAGGGGCTCGAACCCCCGACCCCGGGCTTAGAAGGCCCGTGCTCTATCCAGCTGAGCTACTGCCGCGCAGTCTTTTGACGCCCCGGGAGAGGTCCGGGCGCCGCATTTTACCTTGTTGGGAAAAAAGATGGGCGGAACGGATGCCGCCCTACGCTTCCTCGATGTCAGCGTGGGTCGACACCCAGAGCACGATGGCGTCGTCTTCGCTCAAACTGATCACCCGATGCCCCATGCGGCTGTCGATATAGAAGCTTTCGCCCGCCTTCAGCCGCGCCGGTTCGTAGAACTCGGTGTACAGCTGCACCTCGCCTTCCAGCACATAGACGAATTCTTCGCCGCCGTGGCGGCTCCAGTCCTGGAATTCGTCGAACGAGCGCGCCTTGACCCGGGTGTGGAACGGCATCATGCGCTTGTGCGACAGCGCCGTGCACAGCAGCCGGTGGTCGTAATACGGCGTTTCGTACTGGCGCCCTTCGCCCTGGCGGCTGAGGCTGCGGCGGCCAGTGCCCATATGGGCGTCGGACGCGGTGAAGAGTTCGGCCACGTCCAGGTCCAGGCCCGCGGCGATCTTGATCAGGTTGTCATAGGTGGGAGACAGCAGGCTGTTTTCGATCTTGGACAGCGTGGACGCGGCGACGCCGGTGGCTGCAGCCGCCTGTTTCAGTGTCCAATCGCGCGCCTGGCGCAGGGCTCGCAGCCGTTGTGCCAATGCGCTCTGTTTGTTGCCTTGCATCCTGTGTACCTTGTCATGCCCGCGTTGTGCGCTCCCGCCACCAGTCGCGCGCCTGGTAAGACCAATAAGTCAGTTGAACCGCCGCCGTGCCCAGCCCGCCGCCGTTCCATGCCAGCCCGAAGGGTTGGAACAGCTTGTAGCGCTGGGTGTCGCCCGTGATCCCTTCGGCGACGACGCGCCCGCCGATCGAGGTGGTATTCATGCCGTGCCCGCCGAACGCCGTGCAATACCAGATATCCGGCGCCAGCAGGCCGATCTGCGGCATCAGGTGTCGGGCGTAGGCCATGCGCCCCGACCAGGCGGTCTCGACGCGCAGCCCCTGCAATTGGGGGTAGACGGACAGCAATTCGCGGCGCAGGGACTCGGCCAGATCGGGCGGGTCGTCGACACGGGTGGTGATTCTACTGCCCCAGCCGATGCGGCCGCCATCCAGCACCCGGTAATAGTTGCCGGCGCGGCGGTCGTCGCCGATGGCCGCCGTGCTGCGGATGGCTTCCCGCACGCGGTCGCCCAACGGTTCCGTCAACATGATGTAGGTGGCGATGGGCAGCATGGCCCGGCGCAGCGCCGGCACGACGTCGCCCGTGTAGCCGCCGGTGGCCAGGACGACGGCGCGGGCGTCGACTTGCCCCTGCGCAGTTCGCAAGTGTTTGACCGCGCCATTCAACGTGGCGTCGATGACGGGGGAGTCTTCGTGGATGCGCACGCCCAGGCGGACGCATTCGCGGGCCAGCGCCCGGGCATAGTTCAGCGGATGGAAGTGGAACGAAGCGGGGTCTTCGACGCCCTGGCGGTAGACGTCCGACACCAGCCGTTCGCGCACCTGGCTGCGGGTCAGGAAACGCACGTCGCGGCCGAAGTCGCGGCGCTGGGCGTCGCACCACTGGTTCAGCGCGTCGGTCGCTTCGTAGCGCACCACGCGCAGGCGCCCGTCGACCTTGTGCGCGTCGGCGATGGCCAGGCTGCGGATGTTGTCGCGGATGATTTCCACGCCTTCCATCGACAGCCGGTACAACTGCCGGTAATGGTCTTCGTCGACGTGGCGCTTGATGGCGTCGGCGCCGGCCGAGAACGCTGGCGACACCGATCCGCCGTTGCGCCCCGACGCGCCCCAGGCGATGCGCCGGCCTTCCAGCAGCGTCACGCTGCGGCCGCGGCGGGCCAATTCCAGCGCGGTGGACAGGCCGGCCAGGCCGGCGCCGACCACGCAGACGTCGGTGCTGCATGCGCCCGCCAGCGGCGGGTAGTAGGTCGCGCTGTCGGACAGCGTGCGCTTGTAATAGGTGTCGATGTACTCGGAGGCCATGCCGGTCGGGGTCCGTGTCAGTGCAGGCTTGCGCCCTGCAGTCCGCCCGTCAGGCGCTTCTCCAGCCAGTTGGCCAGACGCAGCAACGGGTAGCAATAGATGAAATAGATGGCGGCGATCATGCCGTAGATGAACAGCGACTTGGCCGGGAAGGTGATGATGAACACCTCGCCTTGCCGGGTCAGTTCCGTGATGCCGACCACCGACAGGATGGCGGTGCTTTTGATCAGCATGACGTAGACGCCGCTCATGGGCTGCACGATCAGCCGCATGGCTTGCGGCAGAACCACCAGCCGCAGTATCTGCAGGGGACGCAGGCCCAGGGTCATGGCGCCTTCGGTCTGGCCGCGCGGCACGGACTGGATAGCGCCCATGACGATTTCGGCGACATAGCAGGAGGTGTACACGGACAGCGACACGAAGGCCGCGGTGCCGGAGTCCCAGTGCAGCAGTTCGATGCCGGAACTGGGCAGCACGAAGTAGAAGATATAGAGCTGCACCAGGAACGGCGTGCCGCGCAGGACGTGGATGTACAGGCCAAGGACCTGGTGAATGCCGCGGATGCGGTAGCTGCGGATCACGCCGATCACGAAGCCCAGCAACGACCCCGCGATGATGGCCACGAACGAGATCTTCAGCGTTTCCCAGAAGCCCTTCAGCAGGAAGGGCAGCACGACGCCGGCGGTGGAAAGATAGGAATCCAGCATGCTTACCTCGCGTTCCAGGCGGGACCCGCCAGCCAGAGGCTCACGCCCCGGGACAACAACAGCATGACGCCGTAGATCAGCAGGTAGCCCGCGGCGATGGTCAGGAAGCTTTCGTTGGGCACGATGCGGTCGCTGTTCATCTGCACGCCGGCCGCAACCAGTTCGAACACGGTGATCAAAGACAGCAGCGACGTGTCCTTGATCAGCACGGCGGTCTGGCCCAGCAGGGGCGGCAGCGTGTTGACGAAGGCCTGCGGCAGCACCACATAGCGCAGCCGCTGCTGATAGTTCATGCCGCACGCCTTGGCGCCTTCCACCTGTCCGCGCGGAACGGATTCGATGCCCACGCGGATGATTTCGCTCATGTAGGCGGCGTGGTGCAGGGTCATCGCCAGGATACCCAGCACCATCTCGCTCCAGCCTTTCGCGCCCGGAATCAGCATGGGCACGGCGTAATAAACCAGATAGATCTGCACCAGCAGGGGAGTGGACCGGATGAACTGCACGTAGGCGGCCACGGGACGCCAGATGGCGGCTTTGGACGACATGTGCAGAAGCGCCAGCGGCACGCCGGCCAACACCGACAGCACAAGGCTTGCGCCCGCGGCGATCAGCGTGTTGGCCAGGCCCGTGGCGAACTGGCCCGTGTACTGGCTGACGATGCGCCAGTTGTAGTAATCGATCAGCCAGTCCATGGGCGGTCCGGTCTCCCCGTAGCGGTTCTAGCGATTAATGGTCTTTCTTCCAATCGGTGGAATACCAGTACTTCACCTGCTCGGGCAGCGTGTTGTCGGCGGTCTTCAGGGTCTGCCAGTTATCCAGCCAGAACTTCAGGCGGAAGGCGTTGGGGCCGACGGCAAAAGCCAGCGGTTCGCGCACCATCACGCCGTCCAGCACGCGCAGGTTGCCGAAGTCGACCAGGAACTGGTTGGCGGTGGACATGGACATGATGCCGGCGTCCAGGCGGCCGCTGGACAGGGCCTGGCCGACCGGGGCGCTGCCGCCCGAGAACTCTTTCATGGTGGCCTTGGGCAACATCTTCTTGCCCACTTCGGCATAGGTGCTGGCGCCCAGCACGCCGACGTTGACGCCGGCCTTGTCCAGTTCCTCAAAGGACTTGTACGGGGAATCCTTGGGCACCACGGCCACGGTTTCGGCGTAGAACATCGGGGCCGAGAACAGCACCTGGGCCGCGCGCTGCGGCGTGGGCGTCATATCGGCGGCCACCATGTCGGCCTTGCCCGACAGCAGCGCCGGCAACAGGCCCTTCCATTCATAGTCCTGCAGGACGAGCTTCACGCCCAGGTCGTCAGCCATGCGTTTGGCCACTTCCACGGCCAGGCCCGTGCGCTTGCCGGTCTTGTCCATGAAGCTCATCAGCGGGCCGGAAGTCTGCACCGCCACGCGCAATTCGCCGCGCTTGATGATGTCGCCCAGTTCGTCGGCTTGCGCAGGCAGCGCCACGGTGGCGGCCGCCAGCGCGACGCCGGCCACGCCCAGCCATTGTTTGATTTTCAGCATTTCACTATCCCCTTGAGGTGGATGAAACCTTGTCATTCCGGGCAAAGCACGTCGTGTTGCCGCAGGGCCGGCAGCGCCCGGATTAGCCGGACCGGCCTGCTTGGACTACAAAATCTTTTCCAGAAAGGCGCGTGTGCGCGCCTCTTTCGGGTGGCAGAAAACCTCGTCGGGCGTGCCCATTTCCACGATGCGGCCGGCGTCCATGAACAAGGCCCGGTCGCCGACGTCGCGCGCGAAGCCCATCTCGTGGGTCACGACCGCCATCGTCATGCCGTCGCGCGCCAGCCCGCGCATCAGCTCCAGGATGCCGCCGACGGTCTCCGGATCCAGCGCGGACGTGGCTTCGTCGAATAGCATCAATTTGGGGTCCATGGCCAGCGCGCGGGCGATCGCCACGCGCTGCTGCTGGCCGCCGGACAGCTGGCTGGGATAGCGTTCGCCGAAATCCCCCATCCCCACGCGGCCCAGCAGGTCGCGGGCATAGCGTTCGGCGTCGGCGCGGCTGCGGCCGCGCACGACACGTTGGGGTAGCGCGACGTTGTCCAGCGCAGTACGGTGTTGGAACAGGTTGAAGTGCTGGAACACCATGCCGACTTCCGTGCGCCAGCGGTTGACGTCGGTGGCGGGGTCCGTCAACGACACGCCGTCCACGCGGATCGTGCCGCTGTCGATGCTTTCCAGCCCGTTCAGGGTGCGCAGCAAGGTGCTCTTGCCCGAGCCGGACGGCCCGACGACCACCATGACCTCGCCTCGGTTCAGCTGGCAATCGACCCCGTCCAGCGCCCGATGCGGCGGCTGGCCGTCGCGCTGGAAGGTCTTGGTGACCGCTTGGACATCAAGTAAAGCGTCTGCCACTGATGTACCCCGGAAGAGGTTTCCGAACCGGCCCGGGGCGGCCTCCGGAGGGAAGCGGCGCTTAAGCCGGTTAAGAAAAAAAAGTTTCGCAATTCATGCTGGAGTTTCGTATAGTAAATTTTTTTCCAGAATCGCCACATAGGCATAACCCTTAAGCGAAGACAACGGGCTTCGCTGGCAATCCAAGGAACCGGCATGGACACCCCCCAAGACATTCTGCGCGCGCTCGGCCTGAATCCGGCCGCGCTGACTGGCGGCACGCTGACCGCACGCAGCCCGATCGACGGCGCCGAACTGGCTCAGGTGCATGAGCACACGGTGGCGCAAGCCCATTCGGCCATTACCCGCGCCCGCCAGGCCAGCCTGGCCTGGCGCGACGTGCCGGCGCCGCGCCGGGGGGAACTGATCCGCCTGCTGGGCGAAACCCTGCGCGAGAACAAGACCGCGCTGGGCCGCCTGGTCAGCCTGGAAGCGGGCAAGATCGTGGCCGAAGGCGAAGGCGAAGTGCAGGAAATGATCGACATCTGCGACTTCGCCGTCGGTCTGTCGCGCCAGCTGTACGGCCTGACCATCGCCTCCGAGCGCCCCGGCCACCGCATGATGGAAACGTGGCACCCGCTGGGCGTCATCGGCGTCATCAGCGCCTTCAACTTCCCGGTGGCCGTGTGGTCATGGAACGCGGCGCTGGCCATCGTCTGCGGCAATGCCGTGGTGTGGAAACCCTCCGAGAAAACGCCCTTGACCGCGTTGGCCTGCCAGGCGCTCTTCGCACAGGCCATGCAGCGCTTCGGCGATGCGCCCGCCGGCCTGTCCGAAGTACTGATCGGCGGCCGCGACGTCGGCGAGGCACTGGTGGATTCGCACACGGTGGCGCTGGTGTCGGCCACGGGTTCGACCCGCATGGGCCGCCAAGTCGGCCCGCGCGTGGCGCAACGCTTCGGCCGAGTGCTGCTGGAACTGGGCGGCAACAACGCCATCATCGTCGGCCCGACCGCCGATCTGGACATGGCCGCCCGCGGCATCGTGTTCGGCGCCATCGGCACGGCCGGCCAGCGCTGCACCACCACGCGCCGCCTGATCGTGCACGAAAGCGTGGCCGACGCGCTGGTCCAGCGACTGCACAAGGCCTACGCCAGCGCGCCCATCGGCAACCCGCTGGACGGCGGCAACCTGGTCGGCCCGCTGATCGACCGCGTGTCGTTCGACGCCATGCAAGATGCCCTGAAGGCCGCGCGCGAACAGGGCGGCAAGGTCACCGGCGGCGAACGCGTGCTGGCCGACGAATACCCTAACGCCTGGTACGTGCGCCCGGCCATCGCCGAAATGCCCGGCCAGACCGACGTGGTCTGCCACGAGACCTTCGCGCCCATCCTGTACGTGATGCGCTACCAGGAATTCGGCGACGCGCTGGCGCTGCAGAACGGCGTGCCGCAAGGCCTGTCGTCGGCGATCTTCACCAATGACCTGCGCGAAGCCGAAACCTTCCTGTCCGCATCGGGTTCGGACTGCGGCATCGCCAACGTCAACATCGGCACGTCCGGCGCCGAAATCGGCGGCGCCTTCGGCGGCGAAAAGGAAACCGGCGGCGGCCGCGAATCGGGTTCGGACGCTTGGCGCAATTACATGCGCCGCGCGACCAACACCATCAACTACTCGCGCAACCTGCCGCTCGCGCAAGGCATCAAGTTCGGCGAATAAGCCCGCCAACGCTTGAAATGCAAGGCCCCGCGCATTGTCGACAATGCGCGGGGCCTTGTTGCATGGGGCGCGCCCGGCGGGCACCGACATCCTGAGTAACACCTGTTTTTATTACACGCCCTACATCCGATAAGCCTGCCTTACAAACAGTTTCGGCGCGCGATGCTACATTGCCTCGTCACAAAAAAACATAGCCCGCCATGTCCCGACGCCGTCACACACGCACCTCGCTCGCCCTGCGCACCCTTGCCGCCACCCTCGCCTTGGGCGCAGCAGGTTCCGCCGCCGCAGGCGTGTCGTACCGCCTGGACCGCCCTTCCGCCGCCCCCGGCGAAACCGTCACCATCGAAGCCGTCTTCTTCAACGAAGACAGCGCGCGCGCCAACTGGCAAGCGCCGCCTGAGCTCGTGCTGCAGTGGCGCGGCCAGGACGGCCAGATCGTGCGCAGCCTGGCCAAGCTTGCCGGCGACCGCGCCAGCTACAGCGTGCCCGTCAACAACTTCGCGCGCATGGCGTGGACCGCCGTCGTGCCGACCACGGCGCACGGCCTGCAAGCCGTCTCCATCGAAGGCCAGCCGTCGATGATGGCGCTGGACGCCACCGGCCGCGAAACCGGCACCGTCGCCAGCACCCCCGCCCAAGGCCCCGTGGTGGACGCCCGCAGCGGCCAGCCCGTGCCCGTCGCCGCCGTCACCGCCGTCGGCGCATCGCCCGAAGGCGGCCCCGCCCCCGAGGCCGCCGTCACGCCCACCGTGCAGTCGCAATCGGCGTTCGACCACTTCCGCAGCTCGATTTCAGAATACAAGCCCGTCTACTTCGACATCGGCACCCGCGGCCAAACCACCGCCCGCTTCCAGATCAGCGCCAAGTACCGCCTCTTCAGCCCCAGCGGCGACCGCCCGGCGACCTGGGGCGAGAACTTCTACCTGGCCTACACCCAGACCTCGTTGTGGGACTTGCAGGGCGACTCCATGCCCTTCATCGACACCACCTTCAACCCCAGCGCCTTCTGGCTGTCGGACAACATCTGGCAATCCGCCAACCAGAACTGGCGCTTCGGCATGAATACCGGCGTCGAGCACAACTCCAACGGCAAGGGCGGCGAAGACTCCCGTTCTGTCAACGACGGCTACATCGAACCGCGCTTCCACTACCGCTTCGACAGCGGCAGCACGCTGACCTTCGCCCCCAAGGTCAAGGCCTACTTCGGCGTCGCCGACGAAAACCGCGACTACGCCGACTACGCCGGCCGCGTCGACTGGCAACTGCGCTGGGCCCAAGACAACGGCGCCGTCGTCTCGGCGATGTACCGCCAGGGCGACCAGAAACGCCGCACGACTCAGCTGGACTTCGCCTGGCCCCTGCAACGCACCTGGTTGAACATGAACGGGTATCTGCACCTGCAATACTTCAACGGCTACGGCGAAACGCTGCTGGGCTACAACCAACGCAACGAATCGCAGTTCCGCATCGGGTTGTCGCTGGTGCCGTAAGGGAAAGGCCGTGTGATGGGTTGCGCGCAGATGGCCCGTCACCTCGAATGCCCACCGCCCGCCGCCCGCGCGGCAGGCGATGGGCGGCCCCGCAAGACCTTCCGCCCCCGCTGACGCCCCGGGAGCCACAAGAACAATCAAGCAGCAAGCAAAGGGATTTCCCTCATCCCCCCGCACACCCCCCAAGCCTCCCGTAAACTCCCTCCAAAAAATCACGCGCAAAAAAACAGCGCAAGGGGCCGGGAAAATGCCCCGCCGGGGGAAAAGCAAAACCATGTTCGCGGACCTGAACCACCTCTCGCACCATGCCGCCTGGCGCCGGCAGCTGGAAATGCTTCTGGAGTCCGCCGGCGAAGGCATCTACGGCATCGACCTGCGCGGCCGCTGCATCTTCATCAACGGCCCCGGCGCCGCCATGCTCGGCTACACGCCCGACGAAGTCGTCGGGCGCAACATGCACTACCTCATCCACCACTCGCACGCCAACCGCATCCTGATGCCCGTCCACGACTGCCGCATCTTCCGGGCCTTCCGCGAAGGCCGCGGCGAACGCGTCGACGACGAAGTGCTCTGGCGCCGCGACGGCTCCTGCTTCGACGTCCAATACGCCTCCTACCCCATCCTGAACGACCAGGAAGTCGTCGGCGCCGTCGTCACCTTTTCCGACATCACCGACCGCAAGCGCACCGAACGTGAACTGGAACGCCGCGTCGGCGAACGCACCGCCGAACTCAGCGACGCCCACGACTCGCTGCGCCGCCTGTCCTCGCATTTGTCCAGCCTGCGCGAAGAAGAGCGCGCCCACATCGCCCGCAATATCCACGACGATCTTGGCGCCTCGTTCACCGCCCTGCAACTGGACCTGAACTGGCTGCGCCGGCAACTGCCCGCCACCCCCGCCTTGCAAACCCACGTCGACCGCATGCTGGAGGTGACCCAGACCGCCATGGGCGCCACCCGCCGCATCCTCACCGACCTTCGCCCCGTCGTCCTGGACCACCTTGGCCTGTGGGCCGCGCTGGAAACGCTGCTGCAAGACGTGCAGGCGCGCACCGGCCTGCAATGCCGCTACCTGTGCCCGCCCGACACCGAACGCCGCCGGCTGGACCGCAATGCCGAAATCGCCGTCTACCGCATCGTCCAGGAACTGCTGACCAACGTGCAGCGCCACGCCCGCGCCCGCAGCGTCAGCGTCAGCGCCGCCTGGAGCGACCACGGCCTGCTGCTGACCGTGGAAGACGACGGCATCGGCATGCTGCTGCCCGACGCCCCCCGCACCTTCGGCATCCTGGGCATGCGCGAGCGCGCCCGAGGCATCGGCGGCGAACTGGCACTGGACAGCGCCCCCGGGGCCGGCATGCGTGCCCGCCTGCGCCTCAACCCCACCTGACACGCGACATGGCCCTGAACCTGCTTATCGTCGATGACCACCTGATCATCCGCCGCGGCCTGGCCCGCATCCTGGAAGAAGACCCGCGCGTCGCCCTCGTGCATGAAGCCGCCGACGCGCCCTCCGCCTTGCGCGCCCTGCGCCAGGCCCGCTACGACGCCATGGTGCTGGACGTGGCGCTGGGCGAACGCGACGGCCTGGATGTGCTGAAGACCGTGCGCGCCGACTACCCGTCGCTGGGCGTCGTGATGCTGTCCGTCTACCCCGAAACGCAATTCGCCGTGCGCGCCCTGCGCACCGGCGCCCACGCCTATCTGAACAAGGGCTGCGACCCCGACGAATTGCTGGCCGCCCTGGCGAACGCCGCCGCCGGCAAGATGTACGTGACGCCTGCCGTGGCCGAACTGCTGGCGCAGACCGTGCGCCAGGACAGCTCGCGCCTGCCCCACGAACTGCTGTCGAACCGCGAATTCCAAGTCTTGCAGCTGCTGGTGGCGGGCCGCTCGGTATCGGCCATCGGCGAACAGCTGGCGCTGTCCGTCAACACGATTTCAACTTACCGCAGCCGCATTTTCGAGAAGCTCGGCGTGCGCACGCTGGTGGAGCTGGTGGCCTATGCCAACACGCACCAGCTGGGTGCGCCTTAGCCGCCCGCACAGCCGAACGGCGCACCAAGGCAGCGCACGACGCGCACCGCGTAGTAAGGGCACTACACGCATATCGTCGAACCCGGGATACCGTCCGCGCGCGGCCGGCCCCATGATGGCTCCAACCCAGTCTGGCCGGAGCCATCCCATGTCCCTATTCAGCAATCCGTTCGACGCCGATAGCCGTCTTGCCTGCGGTTGCGGCCGCCACGCCTCGAAAGCCGAGCACGAGCGCGCCAGCCAATCCGCCGCGGACAACGCCGTCGAGCAGGCGGTGATGCGCGCCCTCTTCCCGCAAGACGCGCTGCGCCGCCGCTTCCTGCGCGCGGTGGGCAGCGGCACCGCCATGGCCGCCATCGCGTCGATCTTCCCGCTGGCCGCCGCGCGCGACGCCTTCGCGCAATCCGCCGGCCCGCTGGAAAAGCAGAAACTGAAGGTCGGCTTCATTCCCATCACCTGCGCCACGCCCATCATCATGGCGCACCCCATGGGCTTCTACGCCAAGCAGGGGCTGGACGTGGAAGTGGTGAAGACGGCCGGCTGGGCGCTGATCCGCGACAAGGCCATGTCGGGCGAGTTCGACGCCGCGCACATGCTGTCGCCGATGCCGCTGGCGATCTCGATGGGCGTGGGCGCCAGCCGCGCCGTGCCGTGGACGATGCCCGCCGTGGAGAACATCAACGGCCAGGCCATCACCCTGTCCATGAAGCACAAGGACCGGCGCGACCCGAAGGACTGGAAAGGCTTCAAGTTCGCGGTGCCGTTCGACTATTCCATGCACAACTACCTGTTGCGCTACTACCTGGCCGAACACGGGCTCGACCCCGATACCGACGTGCAGATCCGTTCCGTGCCGCCACCTGAAATGGTGGCCAACCTGCGCGCCGACAACATCGACGGCTTCCTGGCTCCCGACCCGGTGAACCAGCGTGCGGTCTACGACGGCGTGGGTTTCATCCACACGCTGTCCAAGGCGATCTGGGACGGCCACCCCTGCTGCGCGTTCTCGGCCAGCAAGGAATTCGTAACGACGATGCCCAACACCTACCAGGCGCTGTTGAAGGCCATCATCGAAGCCACGGCCTACGCCCGCGCGCCCGAACACCGCAAGGAAATCGCCGCCGCCATCGCCGTGCCCAACTACCTGAACCAGCCGGTCACGGTAGTGGAACAGGTGTTGACGGGCACCTATGCCGATGGGCTGGGCAAGGTGCTCACCGACCCCAACCGCATCGACTTCGACCCCATGCCGTGGCAGTCGTTCGCGGTGTGGATCCTGACGCAGATGAAGCGCTGGGGCCAGGTCAAGGGCGACGTGGATTACCAGAAGGTGGCAAGCGAGGTCTTCCTGGCGACCGATGCGGTGCGCCTGATGCGCGAAGCCGGACTGGCTGCGCCCGCCGAAACTGCCAAGACATTCAGCGTCATGGGCAAGCCGTTCGACCCCAGCCAGCCCGAGGCCTACCTGGCCAGCTTCAAGATCCGGAGGACCTGATGCGGTCCGTGCAACATTGGCGGGCCGCATTCCTGTCCATCGCGCTGTTCCTGGCCTTCCTGCTGCTGTGGCACGTCGCCACCCGCCCCGACACGGGCGGCGCGACGGTGGACCCGGCCTATGCCGCGCTGGTCGGCAAAGCCGCGGCCAGCGGATCGAAGACGCCGTTCCCCGGGCCGGCTGACGTGGGCGCGCAACTGTGGCGCCACCTGCAAGACCCGTTCTACGACCGCGGCCCCAACGACAAGGGCATCGGCGTGCAGCTGGCCTATTCGGTGGCGCGCGTGCTGACGGGCTTCGGGCTGGCGGCGCTGGTAGCGATACCGCTGGGCTTTCTGATCGGCATGTCGAAGACCGTCTACCGCGCCTTCGATCCCTTCATCCAGGTGCTGAAACCGATCTCGCCGCTGGCGTGGATGCCGCTTGCGCTCTACACCATCAAGGACGCCGACACGTCCGCCATCTTCGTCATCTTCATCTGCTCGCTGTGGCCGATGCTGGTGAATACCGCCTTTGGCGTGGGCGCCGTGCGGCAGGACTGGCTGAACGTGGCGCGCACGCTGGAAGTGTCGCGCCTGCGCACCGCGCTGCAGGTGGTCCTGCCTGCGGCCGCACCCACCATCATGACGGGCATGCGGATATCGGTAGGCATCGCCTGGCTGGTGATCGTGGCGGCGGAAATGCTGATTGGCGGCACCGGCATCGGCTACTTTGTCTGGAACGAATGGAACAACCTGTCCATCGCAAACATCATCTGCGCGATTCTCTTCATCGGCCTGATCGGCATGCTGCTGGACACGCTGCTGGCGCGCGCCGCGCGGCTGGTCAGCTACCGGGAATGACGCCATGAGCCAATCTTTCCTGCAGATAGAAGGCCTGGGCAAGCGGTACCCGGGCCGCAACGGGCAGCCCCAGCCGCCCGTCTTCGAGAACATCGGCTTCACCATCGAACAGGGCCAGTTCGCGTGCGTGATCGGCCATTCGGGCTGCGGCAAGACGACCATCCTGAACGTGCTGGCCGGCATCGACGACACCCATGAGGGCGTCGTCATCATGGACGGCCGCCAGATCGCGGGGCCGTCGCTGGAACGCGGCGTGGTGTTCCAGGCGCACGCGCTGCTGCCATGGCTGACCGCGCTGCAGAACGTCGAATTCGGCGTGCGCTCTCGCTGGCCGTCGTACCGCCGCGAACAGGTTCGCGCGCACAGCCTGCGCTATCTGGACATGGTCGGCCTGGCCCAGGCGGCCGACAAGAAGCCCTGCGAGCTGTCGGGCGGGATGAAGCAACGCGTGGGCATTGCCCGCGCATTCGCGATCCAGCCCAAGATGCTGCTGCTGGACGAGCCTTTCGGCGCGCTGGACGCGCTGACCCGCGGCACCATCCAGGACGAACTGCGCGCCATCGTCCAGGAAACGCGCCAGACCGTGTTCATGATCACGCATGATGTGGACGAAGCGATCCTGCTGTCGGACCGCATCCTGCTGATGAGCGCGGGCCCCTATGCCCGCATCGCCGAGTCCGTCAGCGTGGACCTGCCGCGAGAGCGGACCCGGGCCAGCCTGCACCACGAACCCCGCTACTACGACATCCGCAACCATCTCGTCGACTTCCTGGTCGACAAGGCATCCCACAAGGAGTGAACCCCATCATGATGTCCCGCGCTGAAGTCACCGAACTGATCGTCACCCGCAAACTGGAAAAGAAGCTGGGGTGGGCCGCCATCGCCGAAGCCGTCGGCCAAAGCAAGGAATGGACCACGGCCGCGCTGCTGGGCCAGATGACGTTGACCGAGGAACAGGCCCTGGCCGCCGCGCGCGTGCTGGACCTGCCCGACGACGCTGTCGTGCAGCTGCAGGTGGTCCCGTACAAGGGATCGCTGCCCACGTCCGTGCCCACGGACCCGCTGATCTACCGCTTCTATGAATTGATCAACGTGTACGGCACCACGTTCAAGGCGCTGATCAACGAGGAATTCGGCGACGGCATCATGAGCGCCATCGACTTCAAGATGGACTTGTCGCGCGAAGCCGACCCCAAGGGCGACCGCGTGCAGATCGTGATGAGCGGCAAGTTCCTGCCCTACAAGACGTATTGACGGCGAAGGCCCCGTCCGGGAACGGGGCCTGTCCGCCTAGTCTTCCACGGCCAGCTCTTCCCATGCCAGCTCGCGCGTGCGCTCCAGCGTGGCCGTGACCTGGGCCGCGGCCTCGCGCACCGCTTCGGGCAGGTCCTGCCCCGTCAGCAGCTTGGCCGTCAGGCTGGCCATGAACACGTCGCCCGTGCCGTGCACCGACGGCGGAATGGCGATTTCGGGATGCGTGACGACGCTGGCCTTGTCCCGCGTCACGACCGCCAGCTGCAACGTGCCGGGGGCGGCCGCCATCGGGGCGGCGCTGGTCACGACGATCCATTCGGGGCCCTGCGCGATGAGTTCGCGCGCCGCCGCCACCACGTCGTCGATGGACGCCAGGGGACGGCCGACCAGCAGTTCCAGTTCAAAGTGGTTCGGCGTCATGCCGTCGGCCAGCGGCACCAGCAGGCCGCGGTACTGCGCGACCAGCCCGGCGTCTACGTACAGGCCGTCGTTGCGGTCGCCCATCACCGGGTCGATATGCACGCGCAGGTCCGGGCGCGCGGCGCGCAACGCCGGCAGCCAGCGCGCCAGCAGGTCTGCCTGCCCCGGCTGGCCCAGGTAGCCGCAGACGACCGCGCGGGCCACCTTGGTCACCCCGCGCTCGTCCAGCCCCTTCAACAGGCCTTCGAACCAATCCAGCGGCACCGCGCCGCCGTGCAGCGTCGGGTAGTGCGGCGTATTGCTCAGGATGACGGTGGGCACCGCGATGGCGCGCAGGCCCGCGCGGCGGAAGACCGGCATGGCGGCGTTGTTGCCGACATAGCCGTAGACAACTTGGGACTGGATCGAAACGATGTCCACCTGCGCGGTGTAGGCGGGCAACGCTGCGCCCGGCGCGGGGGCAGCGGAGATTGCGGTCATACGGCGGGCTCCTGACAGGAACGGGTTGCGCTCCGGCGCAGCGCCGGAGCTGCACCATTCTAGTCCCGCGTGCCGTCGCCCCCCGCCGCGACCAGCCACCCGGCGCCGTCCTGCACCGCGCCGTCGATCCCGGCCAGGTGAGGCGCGTAGGGATACGCCACCGACGACACGATCTGGCATTGCGCCAAATGCGGATGCGCGGCGTTAAGCAGGTACTGGATGCCGCCCGCAGCGGACGGCACCCGAAGCAGCAGCGTTTCGCCGCGCGCCAGCCACGCATTGCCGACCGCGCGCGTCGCCGGCTGGTCGGTTTCCCAATGCAGGGGCGGGACCGCGTCGCTGACGGCGTGGTCCGGCGCCATCACTCCCAACAGGAAGTAATGGCTGGGCAAGGCCCGGGGGTGCGCCACCTCGGACAGGGCCAGCCGCGCGAACACGGCCGCGGCCGGATTGGCGTCCAGCACCACCACCGGCGCGCCCGCGCCATGCCAGCGCCCCGCCGGCCGGGCCCGAGGCTGCAGGTCCTGGCTGTTGCTCAAGCGCCAAAGCGCAATCATGGGCCGTTTCCTTCATCGATGTTGACGAGCCATTCTTCGATCGCCGCCGCGTGGCGCCCGTGCTGGCATAGCAGCAAAGGCACCCGTCCCAGCAAGCGCCGCTTGGGGCTGCATAGCCACTGGCGCGCTTGCTCGCGGCCGCCGAACACCAGTTCGGCCAGCCACGTCACCCGCAACGCGCGGTACAGCACACGCAGGTCGGATACGTCCAGCCCCGATTCGCGCGAGGTGTCCCTGGCGCGGACCGGCGCCTGCTCGGGCACCAGCGCGAACCATCGCCCCGCCCCGTCGGGATAGGTCTGGCGCAGGGCCTGAAGCAGCGCCCCCGCGCATTGCAGGCTGGCGGGCGGCCCGGCGTCGCCCAGCGCTAGCTTCAACTGCGCATCCAGCACCTGTGCAATGGCGGGTGCCGCGCGCGGCGCCGGCCAGTCACTGGACGCGGGCGACGGCCGGGCTGCTTGCCGCCGGGACGGCCGCGGTTTGCTCGAATGCGGCGTTGAGGGCCGCGCCATCGATGCTGACGGTACCGGCATTCAACAAGCCCTCCATGTAGGCCCGCGCGGCCAGTTCCTGACGTTGCGAGCGCAGAGCCGCGCGCAGCTCGTCCTTCACTTGATCGAATGGTGTGACGCCGGCCGCGCGGAATGCGGACAGCTTCAGGATGTGGAACCCCGCCGCCGACTGCACTGGCGCCGACACCTCGCCTTCCTTCGTCTGCTCGATCACGGGACGCATCTCGGGCATCAGTTGCGCCAGCGGCACGAAACCGATATCGCCGCCTTGCGCACGCGAGGTGTCGTCGCGAGAAAAGTTCTGCGCCAGGGCGGCGAAATCCGCCTTGGGCGCCTGGGCCCGCTTGACCAGGTCTTGGGCCTGCTTGCGCGCCGCGGCCACCGCGTCGGCATCGCCCAGGGCAGCAGGCAGGAAGATCTGGCTGACCCGGTATCGGGCCGGCTCCGCCAGTTGCGGCTTGGCGCGTTCATAGGCGGCCAGCAGATCGGCCTGGGCCGGATAATCGTCCGGCGCCCGGCTGACCGATTCCAGGTAGCTTTGCATCACGATCCTTTCCTGCGCTGCCTGGAACGCCCGCTTGATTTCCGGCTTGTCCTGCCAGCCCTGCGCGCGCGCCTGCTCGATCAAGGCCTTTTCGGCCAGGCGCGCACGCAGCCATTGGTCCAGACCGGCCCGGTTCTCCTTCAGCTGCGCGCGCGCCTGCGGCGGCATCGCTTGCAGCTGGCGCAGCAGTTCATCGCGGTCCACCTGCACGGCGCCCAGCGTCGCGATCGCGGGCGGCCGGCTGGCCGGCATGGCGGCAGGCGCGGCCACGGCGGCGGCCGGCGCGGCGGACGCCACCGTCTTGGCGGGCGCGGCTTCGCTGCTTTGGGCATCCTTGCCGCGCATCAGCGCGACGGCGCCGGCCAACGCAGCGATCACCAGGATCGCCGCGGTCAGGCGCAGCCGGTTGGAAGAGCTCAGGGTCTTGAACATGATGGGAACCTCGGTGGGGCATCAGGACACGCCGGCGACACAAGCCGCCGGCGGTGTCCGGCAGAGACCGCGTTACGCGGCGGCCGTCGTTTCGGCGGTTGCGGGATTGACGGTTTCGGTACTGACGGCTTCGCTGTCGACGGCTTCCGTGTCGACGTTCTGCGGCGCGTCGACGGCAGCGGTCGCCAGGGCGCCAGCAGGCGCGTCCTGAGCCGACGCATTGGCGCGCAGGAACAGCAGGAATTCCTGCAACAGGCGATCCCACAGCTCGGTGGTGGCGCGCAGATACGTCTCCGCCACGCCGCCGGCCACGATCACGTCAAACTCCAGCACCAGGAACACGCCTTGCACCGACAGGCGGGCGAAGCGCTTTTCCACGTTCCAGCGGTCGGCCAGGCCCGCCGGCAATTCGCCCTGCACGCGCAGCGCGCAGCTCAGCGTGTAGTCCAGATAGTGGCCTTCCTGCTGGGCCGGGTTGCCCATGCGTGCGGCAAAGCCCACACCCTGGCTGGCGCTCAGCAACTGGACCATGCCGTTCTGTTCGGACAAGGTCACGCGGTAGCCCACGGATTGCAGCAGCGCCTGCAGGCGTTCGGCGTTCACGTCGAGGATCAGGCTGGTTTCGGTCATTTCGGTATTTCCTGGATAAAGATGAAACGGCAATCAGGGACAGGTTACGGGTGGGACGTTGCAGCCGCTTGACTGCGCGGCGCCTGCGCGTCGTACAGCTTGTCGCCGTACGCCTGCGCCTGCTCTTCGAACTTGACGCGCGCCTTGCCCGCGAAGGGCTGCTTGAGCGCCAGGATGTCGCCGGTGCTGATGCGTTCGTAGGCGTTGAGGATTTCCTTGCCCGCCTCGTACATGTCGCGGTTCCGGGCCACGCAGACCTTGACCTCTTCGTCGCGCTGGGCCAGGTTGCGAGCCAGCGTCTGGCGTTCCGCCTCCTTGGTCCGCGCCAGGGTCAGGAGCTCGTCGTAGGCGCCCTTGAATTTGCCCAACTGGGCATGGCTGGCGGCGACCTGCGCCTGGGCGCTTTCCATCATCGCGCCCTGCTGTTCAGCCAGCTTCTCGGCTTGCCCCCGGCTCTTGGCCAATTGACCCCGCAGCGATTCCAGCTCTTTCTGCGCGGCGTCGCGCTGCGCTTCGGCGGCGGCCTTGGCCGCGTTGACCTGCGCCTGCTCACTTTGCAGTTGCTGCAGCTGCTGGGTCGTGCTGCGCAACTGCGCGCGCAGGCGCTCTTCCATGGTTTCGGCGCGCGCGCCGCCGGCCAGGCTCAACCCGGCCGCGCACAGGGCCAAGGCGGCGGCGAACCGCCGGCCGCGCCCCGCCGCGGGCGAGTGGCGGGATTCATCCCATACGGTGTGCATGTCCATGGCCTCAGAACCTGGCGTTGATTTCGAACTGCATCGTGTCGATGGCCAAGGGCGGACCGTAGATCTCCTTGGTGCTCATCCAGCGGAAGACGCCGTAGACGTTCTTCTCGAAGGCATAGCCCGCGCCGATGTAGTAGCCGCGCGCGTTGGTGCCGCCCTGGTGGAACGACGAATCGTTGAACGCGTCGGGCAGCGCATCCGGCTGGATGTACTTGTAGCCGACGAAGGCCAGCCAATCGCCCTTGTCCTTCAAGTCGTACGACCGGCCCAGCGTGGCTTGCAGCATCCAGGCGTTGGGGCCGCTCTCGATGTCGCCGTTGTCGCCGAAGTTGTTGACGATATGGCCCTGCGAGCGGCTGGCCATCTTGCTCTTGCTGTAGGCCAGGTTGCGGATGAAGTTGCCGTTGACGCGCAGGCCCAGTCCGTCGAACACGCGGGTGTCCCAGCGCAGGTTCAGGTCAAGCAGGTCGAACTTGGACGCCAGGCCCACGTATTGCGGCTGCGGCGTATCGGCCGGGTTCAGCGGATTGGGCGCGATGTTGCGCAACAGGAACAGCGTGTTGCCCTTCTGCATGAAGGCCGGGCGCGACCAGTCGGTGTCGCAGTTCTCGTCGCCCGCCCACGGCGAGCAGGAGCTGGAACGCTTGCCCGCGATGTTGTCGAAGTGGTAGTAGGCCAGCGCGCCGCGCAGGCTGTTCTGGTTGTTGATCTTCCAGTCGGCGCCGACCTGCGCGCCCAGCAGCCACTTGTTCTCGCTGCCGCCTTCGCTCATCGACGACGAGCTCCAGCCGTTGTTCGCGTATTCCGTCGCGAACGCGCCCAGCGTGCCGAACAAGGTGACGTCGCGGCCTTGCAAGGGGTGCTTGAAGATCGCGGCGACACCGTCGAAGTTCAGGTCGTTGGAGAACAGCGTGTCGGTGGACTCGAACGGGTTGGCGATGCGGCCGCCCGTGACGGTGGCCCACTTGGCGGGGCGGTAGGTCAGGTAGGCCTGGTCCAGCCAGATCTCTTTCTTGCCCATGCCGCCGCCCAAGGTCTGGGACGTCGACACCGGACTGTCGTCGCTGCCGGTGGCCAACCGGATGCCGGCCGTCCAGTCTTCCGAAATTTCAGCGCGCACGCCCAGGCGGGCGCGGATGCGCAGCTGGTTGCGGCGGTCTTCGCGCGTGTTCAGCATGGGCGGATAACCGCCGTTGGTGTTGGGGTTGACGTCGTACGGCCCCTTGGCGTTGAGCTTGGCGAAATCGGTGATTTCGTTGCTGTTGCCGCCGTTGTAGAAGCGCGATTCGTCGCGCACCCGCACGTCGCCTTCCACCGTGATGCGCGACACCCAGTCCGGGAAGGTGTTGGGTTGCGCCCAATTCTCTTCCTTGGCCTGCACCATGACTTCGGCCTTGACCTCGTCGCGGATCTGGTCGCGCACGGTCTGCGGGATGTACGGCACGCGCACGTCGCCTGCCTGCACCACGGCAGCGCCGCGGTCAGGCGTGGCCTGGCGCGCGCTCTTGGCTTCGGCTTCGGCCTGCGCGACCAGCGCATCAGCCTGTTCGGGCTTGAGCACGCCTTGCTGCACCAGCAGGCGGATCAGGTTGATGGTGGCGTTCTCGGACGGCGCGGGCGCGCTGTGGGCCGGCAGCGCGACGGCGCCCGCCGCGGCCAGCGCCAGCGATGCCGCCAGCCGGTTTAGTTCGAACTTCATTCTCTAGTCACTCCGGGATCAGGTCTGTTCGGGATTTCAGGAAGGCCGGCGGCCGGTCAGCGACGCGCGGATGGGCATGTTGGCCGAGGCGGGCGGGCGTTCGTCCAGACCCGGCACGGCGCGCAAGGCGGCGACCACGCGCGCGTCGACGTCGGCGTCGCCGCTGCCGCGAGTCAGTTCCACCCGGGTGATCTGGCCTGATGCCGTCAGCCAGATGTTGGCTTGCAGGCGGAAAGTCAGATTGCGGGTGCGCTCGTCTTCGCGCAGGATCTTTTGCAGCGCGTAGGCCAGGTATTGGCTGTAGGTGGCGTTGCCGGCACGGCCACCGCCGCCGCCCGCCATGCCCTTGCCCTGGCCCGCGCCGATGTTGAACGCGTCGCTGCCGGCCTGCGCATCGCCGTCGATCTGCATCGGGTTGGCCAGGTCGTCGGCCGGGCGCGGGGGCGCCTCGTCCTGCGGCTTGGGCGGTTCGGGCGTGGGCTGCGGCTCGGGTTCGGGCGTGGCCACGGGTTCTTCCTTGGGCTGCTCTTGCTCCGGCGGCTTCTCGGGCTCGGGCGGCGGCGGCGGGGGCGGCGGCAACGGGATGATGGCCGTGACCTTGGGCGCATCGCGCCGGACGCCGGACATGTCGTTGGCCCAGCGCCATAGCGCGTAGGCCGCGACCGCCGCGGCCACCGCCACGGCCGCCAGCTTCAGCCAGCGGCGCGCCGGATGCGGGACGCGCGAGGAATCGGATGCGTGTTGCGGCATGACGTTGGTCCCGGCCCCTATTGCGGCTTGCCGGTGACGAGACCGACCTGGGCAAGTTCCAGGCGGCGCAGCAGATCCAGCACTTCCACGACCTTCTGGTACTGCACGGCGGCGTCGCCGCGCACGATCACCGGAAAGTCGGGGTTCAGCGCCTTCTCCGTGCGCAGCCGGTCTTCCAGCTCGGGCAAGGTGACCGGGTACGCGTCCAGGAAAACCTGGCCGGCGTCGTTGACGGAAATCGCCTTGGTCTTGGGCTGCGACAAGGCCATGGTGGAACTGGCCTTGGGCAGGTTGACCTTGATGCCGGCGATCTGCGCGGTGGCGGTCAGGATGAACATGACCAGCACGACCATCAGCACGTCGACCAGCGGCGTGATGTTGATGCCGTCCACGGGCGCGTCGTCGTCATCGTCCTGGGATGCGGATACGGAAGCCATGGATGCTCCTTATGCCTCGGCGGGCGCGGGTTGCGCATCGCGCGCGGCCGGTCGGCTACCCGCCGGCGCACGCGTTGCGGGGTGATGGGCGACTTCCTGCGCCTGCGTTTCGCCGTGCACTTCGGCCAGGCGCGTGACGAATTCGTCGACGAACACGCGCATGTCGGCGCTGACTTCCTTGTTGCGCGACACCAGGCGGTTGTAGCCAAACAGCGCGGGAATGGCGACGAACAGGCCCATCGCGGTGGCCAGCAAGGCCGCGGCCATGCCCGGGGCGATGGCGTTGATATTCACGTCGCCGGCCATGGCCGTGCCCAGGAACACCACCATGATGCCCAGCACCGTGCCCAGAAGGCCGATGTAGGGACCGCCGGCGATGGCGTTGGACAGCGAGCCCAACTTCGAGCCAAGCACCTGGTTTTCCTTGGTGCGCACGGCGTCCATCGACGCGCGGATGGCTTCGATCGTGGCGGCCGAGATCGACGTCGTGTCGGCGCCCTGCGAGCGGCGCGTGCGGATTTCGTTGATGGCCACGCGGTACAGGCGCCACAGCGAGGCATGTTCCAGGCGCTGGGCCAGGCCGACGTCGTCCGCCAGCATCTCCAGGCGCTTGCCGACATTGGCGAACGATTCCCGGAAGGCCTCGTTGGCGCGCGCCAGGCGGGCCACGTGGCGGCTCTTCTTGATCATGATGATCCAGGACTGCACCATCATCAGCACCAGCACGCCGATGATGACCCAGGCGTCGATCGGCACCGCCTTGAGCAGGAAGCCCATGCCGCCGAAGCCGAAGCCCGACTGCTCTTCATCCGCGCCGTAGGCGACCAGGCGCGACTCGGCGCCTTGCGAACTGGCATCGGCGTAAATCAAGGAGGCGGGACGCGCCACCTTGGACAGGCGCACTTCGTCGATGGCGCCCACGAACGGCGCATAGACCGGATGCGGCGCGGGAGCCGGCGCGGCGTCGGCAGGCACCGTGCCGTCCGCAGCGGGCATGGCGGCGGGCGCCACGGGCGCGGCCGGCGCCGGCACGTCGCCACCCAGGGCGGCCGTGGTGCCAAGCGGCGGCAGGCTGGCGGCCAGCGACGCGGTGGCGCGGCCGTTCACGTACAAATGGACCTGGCTGCCATCGGCCGTCACGGCCAGGTGCTGCCAGGCAGCGGGCGTCAGCGGCTGGCCGGGCTGGCTGCGCTGGCCGTTCACTTCCACGAACGGCACGCCCTGGTTGATACCGATCAGCAAAGCGTTGCCGGCATCGCGGCGGGCGTAGACCAGTTGTTCGCCGGCCGGCTGGTCGGCGCGGACCCAGGCGCTGAACGTGAAGGCGCCAGCGGCGGGGATGGCCAGCGACGGGCTGGCGGGCAGCATCAGCGGCGCCGCACCCGTGAACTGCGCGGCGCGACCGATGACGCCGTCCACCGTGGCGCCCGTCGGGGTCTGGCCGTGGTTGCTGTAGGCGGTGGTGTCGCGCGGGGGCGCGCCGGCGGCGCCGTCGAAGTGGTAGACCAGCGTGTAGTTCGGGTCGAACGTCAATTGGCCATTGGCCGAGACGGGCGCTTTCTGGTTGCCGTAGTACATCCAGATGTCCTGGCGCTGGCCGTCGGCCACTTCAGGCACGTCCACCCACACCAACGCCATGCCCAGCAAGGGATCGAAGGCTTCCACCTGGTGGTTCAGCACGGTCTGGTCGTCGGCGCCCACGAAGCGGATGTCGGCGCCCTTCTCGTTGATGCCGTCGAACGTGAAGTTGCCGGTGTGCAGGCGCACCAGCAACGGCGTGCGGCCGGCCGGGCCGCCCAGCGGCATGCCCTGCGCGGTGCTGTCGACAGTGATCTGTTTGCGGTACTGCCAGTCGGGCTGCCACCAGGCGTTGGCGGCGGCCGGCAATAGGCCGGCCAGCACGGTCAGCAGGAGTATCAATAGGCGTTGCATGGTCGGGACTCCGGGATGAATGAGGTAAAACGCGTGCGCTCAGAAGCTGGCGCGTACGCTGAAGTTCAGGCGGGGATCGTGTTTGCGTGTGTTCGGGCCGTCCTTGAGCGGATAGCCCCAGTCCAGCGAGCCGGACAGCCAATCCAGCACTTGCAGGCGCGTGCCCAGGCCGACGCTGGCCAGCGAGAAGCTGGAATCCTGTTCGGGCAGCGGGTCGCGCAGGCGCAAGGTGGCGGCGTCGGCAAATGCGTAGAAGCGCCATTCGTTGACATTCGCGCCCAGCCAGCGGGCCAGCGACGGCGTGCGCCATTCCACCGAACCCAGGACGCCGTCGTCGCCCGTGCGTTCGGCGGCCAGGTAGCCGCGCACGCTGGTCGCGCCGCCGGCCGAGAACTGTTCGTTGGACACCAGGGCGCCCGAGGCCAGCTGGAACGAGCCGCGCAGGCCCAGCTGCCAATCGCCGAACAGGTTCTGCGTATGCGTGCCGTCGCCACGCAGCAAGGCGAAGCTGGGGCTGGCTTGATAGCGTTTGTCGTCGAATTCCTTCCAGTCGCTGCCCTGGTTGAAGAACGAACCGCTGGCGCCCACGATGGACAGCCCCACGCTGCTCTGCGACGACTCGGAATAGCGATAGCCGTTGTAGCCCAGCGTGAACGGCAGGTACTTGATCGGGATCTGGTCTTCGTTGGCGCCGAAACGCGTGGACTCGTCGAACTTCTTGTAATCCAGGCCGACGGACAGCGAATTGCTCCAATCGCCCTGCGGCTCCATCGTGTAGATGGCGGACAAGCCGAAGGAATAACCCTTGCCCAGCACATTGGTGCCGCCGATGGTCGCCACGTTGCTGTCGCTCTTGTAACCCGAGAACTGCAAGCCCCAGCGGCTGGACAGCGGCATGGAATACGACCCCGACCAGACCTTGGCATTGTCGGTTTCCTGCGGCGCGGTGAAGAAGGTCAGGCTGACGGAATGGCCCAGTTGCCACAGGTTGTCGTAGCCCAGGGACGCCGTGCTGCGCAGGCGCGAGGTGTCGGCGCTGTAGTCGTTGTTCAGGCCCATGCTGGCATGCCAGGGGCTCTTGTCCTCGACCTTCAGGTCCACGTCCATCGTGCCCGGCATGCGCCCTTCCTTCACCAGCGGCACGACCTGGCGGCTGGCGCCCTTGTTCAGGCTGGTCAGTTCGGCCTGCGCGCGGTTGAAGTTGGGCACCTGGCCTTCCTGCAGCGCCGGCACCTCGTCGCGGATCGCAAGCGGCGAGTAATGCTGCGCACCCACCACCCGCACCCGTCCCACCTTGGTCTCGGACACTTGCAGGAACACGATGCCGTCGGCGACCTGTTGTTCGGGCAGATCGACGTAGACCGACTGGTAGCCGCGTTCCTGATAGATGGTTTGCAAGGCTTCGCGCGCGGACTCGATGTCGGCCAGCGTGCGGTCCGGCCCCAGGTAGGGGTAGACGGCGCGTTCGATGTCGCGGGCTTCCAGCACGGTGTTGCCGCGCACGATGTACTCGTTGATGTTGACGCGGCGGCCGTCGGATGCGGCTGCGGCGGCGGGTGCGGCTTCGGAAGCGGCCTCGGGAGCCGGCGCCTGCTGCGCCCAGGCCGCGGAGCCGCCCAGGACGCCGGCGGTCAGAACGAATGCTTGCGGCGCGCGGCGCAATATGGCGCGCAACGCGCAGCCCCTACTTTCGAAATCATGCATAGCGATGCACTCAGTTCCTTGTGTGAAATCCGGCCTGGTGCCGGCCGCTGCCGTGCCATGCGCTTCGCGACAATCCCGTTACGGTTTTGGCCCGCTACCTCGCGTCCACAGCTTCTGCTTGTTACTAGACGTACTGGGAAGGCGAAGACCGCGCGTTGTAAGAAAAACTTCATGAAAAAGAATCGGCGGCCGCAAGGCGCGGACTGCCCGGCGGCGATTCTGGCCGTGCGAGATGACGGCGCTAGCGTGCAAGGCGAAAAAAAGCGGCCAGGGGATGCTGGCCGCTTCATGACAAACCGATGACCGCCGGCGGCTTGCCGGCGGTCATGTTCACATCGTCAGCTTGCGTCGTTCGTCGGCGCTCAGCGACGCGGCTTCGCTGGTGTCCAGCGGCCCCGCGCCCAGCACCTGAACGGCGCTGGCGCGGTCATACGCCGGCGCGGCCGCCGACGGGCTGCCCTGCGGCACGGGCGCGGCGCCCGCCACGGGCTCGTCGCCATATCCCAGGATCTGCACGTTGATCACCGAGGGCTGGTTCTGACGCGCCTGGCTCTGGGCGCGCTGGGCGGAATCCTGCGCCGCATTGACCGCCGAAGTCGCCGCCGCGCTGGCCGACGACAGCGCGCCGGTGTTGACGGACGCCGTCACCGGCACGCCCGCGCTGTCGCCCTGCGCCTGGATGTTGGCCGCGTTCACCACCTGCAGGGCTGCGATGTTCACGTTGCCCGACACGCGGATGCCGGCTTCGCCCGCATCGATGGTGCCCAGCGGTGCATACAGGTCGACGTCGCCGGCCGGCACCTCCGGCAACGGCGCCAGCGTCGCGATGCCCGCGCCGGTGCTGGGCGCGTTCGGCGACAGGGTCACGTTGCCGAACGCGTCATAGACGCGCTTGGGCGGCGTGTATAGCACCGTTGTCTTGGAACCGCGGCCCGCGTTGATGTCGCCTTGGGCCGACCACGCCGTGATGCCGCCGCCAAACGTCGTCATCACCCGGCTTTGGCCCAGCAGGATGCTGCCCAGCGCGTACAGCTGGATGCTGCCTTCGCCCTGCGTGATGATGCCCGCGGAAGCCGGCGGCGCGACGCCCTCCACGCCGAACACCTGCTGCCCGCCCGGCGTCATCAGCTGGATATCGCCGCCGAAGCTGCTGCGGATGCCCGATGCGCCATATAGCGTGAGGTCGCCTTGATACGCCCCCGGCGCCGTGTCGGGGAACAGCGCGGCGATGGCCTGGCGGCCCCGCAAGTAGCTGCCGTTGCGCGGGTTGGCCTTGTCGTTGTATTCCCGCCCGCCGGAACGCAGCTCCGCGAAGTAGACCTGTCGCGCGAAGACGCGCTGCTGCTCCGCCGGCAACGCCGAAAAATAAGCGCGCGCGTCGTCCGTGCTGCCTGAAAAGCCGTACCGCTGCGTCAACCACAGCAACAGTTCAGCCTCGTACGTCTTGAACGCCAGGCCCTGATCCACCAGCGGGCGGCTCGGGTCCGCCGCCTTGGCCGGGTCCAGATACCGCGCCAGAAAGCCCGCGTAATCGGGCCCCTTGGCGCCCACGCCCGCCAGCACGGCGATCGATGCGCCGGGGCGGTGGTCGCCCGGCATCACCGCGCCCAGGCTGTTGATCGACGCCCGGTCGCCCATCAGCACATGGCGGCCGGCAGTGACTTCCAGCGTGCCGGGGCCGGCCACCTGGAACGAACTGTAGAGAATGTCGCGGCCCGCCGACACCCGCGACACGTCCAGCGCATCGCGGTGCAGGAACAGATTGCCGGAAGAGGTGGCCGAGGCCACGCCCGCCGCAAAGTAGTAGCCGTTGGTTGTAGGCACGTTCAATTGCGCGCCGGTATCGGTGCCCGACGCCACGATGTCGCGTCCGGCCATCATCCACACGGGACCCGACGCCTCGTACCAGGCCTGCCCCAGGTTGGGGCCCGCGATGATCGCCAGCGTTTCGCCGCTGCGCAGCCCCACGATGTCGCCGTCGCGGGCATACAGGCGCGTGACCTGGTCGGACCCGGCCGCACTGGCCGTGGGCGCCTCGAAGTAGAACAACGGAAAGTGCGCGTTGCGAGCGCCGACGATGCCGTTGGCGCCCTGGTTGCTCAAGGTGACCGCGCTGGTGGCCTGCGAGGTATAGCCCGCGAACGCCGGGGCCAGCACATTGGCCACGCTGGCCGGATCGGCCCCCGAGCGGTTGATGGCGTAGCCGCCCGCGTAAATCGAATTGCCCGCCAGCAGTTCAAGCTGGCCGCGCGCGCCGGGCGCCAGCGTCAGCGAATACGGCAGGCCGCCGTCCTCGGCGTTCAGGTAGCCGGCCGAGACGCCCGCGTAGATGCTGCCGTCGTACGCGGTGGCGCGCAGGATCGACGGGTACAAATAGCGCGCATCCGACGCGGACGTGTTGCGGCCGGTCTGCAGCGCCAGGCTTTGGGCGCTGTGCGACGTCTGCCGGCTGGGCGTCAGGTTGCCGCCCGCGCTGGACAGTTCAATGGCGGTGTTGGCCGTCCACATCGAAAACCAGCTGTAGCCGCCGCCATCGATCCGCGTGCCGTCGCGCAACCGGAACGGCGTGCTGTTCTGCAACGCGACACGGCCCGGATCGCTGGCGCCGCCCACCACCAGGTCGCCACGCGTGTCCAGCCGGATCACCGCATCGCCCGGAATCAGCGCCAACCCGCCGGTGGCGCTGGCCAGCGACGATTCATAGGGATCGAAGCCGCGGCTGTCCTTGGCGTCGCGCAGGGCCGGCTGGCTGCTGTAGCGCAGGTCCAGCCCGCCGATCGCGCCGCCCGCGAACTGCACATTGCCGCGCAGGTTGATCAGCGCGCCTTGCATGTCGATGGCGGGATCGCCGTAATACGGCGTGGGCCCGGAGGTCGACGACACGCCGCCGCGGGCATTCTGCGTGGGGTTGAGCGCCCCGCCGATGCGCAGGTCGATATCTCCGCCGCCGGTCAACGTCATGCCGCCGTCGGCCGCGATGCGGCCGGAGCTGCCCACCGCCACGACCAGACCCTGGCTGCGCGGGGTGCTGCGCGAACCGCGCGCCTCGATGTTGCCGGCATCACCATCGGTGCGCACGCTGACATTGCCGCCGCCCAGCGCGCCAAAGCCGGTAAAGCCCACCAGCAGCGGCGTGGTGTCCTTGAAGTCCGACGGTGCCTGGGTGTAGCTGCCGAAGTTGATCCACCATGCGGTTGGCGTATCGCCGCCGTTGGCGCTGCCCGTCCCCTGGCGCCACAGCCAATTGCCGACGCCCACGCTGGCGTCCACCCTGCGGGCATCGAACGTGCTTTGCGCAGTCTGGCCCCACGCGTCGCCGCGCAATGCGCCGCCGGCGTACAGGCTGAGGTTGCCGCCGGCTTCGGGATACCAGGCCTGGTAACCGCTGCCCGCCGTCACGAACGGCTCATAGGTCGCCGCATGGTCGTCGCCCAGCACCGTGGCGCCGAATCGTCCGCGCGGCAATTGGTAGGCGGACGCGATGTTCGCCGACTGCGTGCCGGCGGTGTACACGCCATAGGCCGACATCAGGCTGATATCGCCGCCCGCGTTCAGGTCCAGGTCACCGGTGCCGGTGCGCAGCACGCTGAAATTCTGCGTATGCGGCGTCACCGAAACCGCGTTGGCGTCACCGCGCTCGCAGAATCCTTCGATCACGTCGCAAAGCCATGCCATGTCGTCCGGCACCGGCGTGCCGGGCTCGAAGCCTGACTGTTCGGCGTCCGGCCCCCAGACCCACCCGCCGCCCTGGACCAGGCTGGCGTTGTAATGCGTGTCCGCCAGCGTCAGCTTGCCGGCGGCCGGCCCGGTCAGCACCCGGCGCGGATCGGCCGCGTCCAGGTCGGCGCCGGCCACCAGTTGCACCGACCACGACTGGCTGCCTGCGGGCAGCATCTGGGCCACGGCCCAATTGCGCCGCTGATCTGCCGGCGTGCCGGGCCGCAGGTCCACATAGTCGGTCCCCGCCGGGAATACCAGCTTGGTCTGCGACGGAATGAACGCGCCTTGCTTGAGCGTAATGGTGCCCTCCATCAGCAGCACGTTCGGCTCATAGCCCTGCGTGGTGTACAGATTGGGCAGGGCCACGTTCGCGGGCCAGGTGAACGACTGCAGCGACGTGCCGCCGGCCAGCAGCGTGCCCGCCCCCAGGCGCGTGCCGGCGGGCAGGTCCACCGCCTGGTTCAGTACCGTGCCGGCGCCGTACAGCAGTTGGCCAGACGCATCCCGCACGTCGCCGGAAAGCACCGTGCCGCTGGCGAGAGACAGTTCCTGGTCGAGCGCGGCCTCCACCGGCAAGCGGGTGCCCGCCGCCAGTTTCACGGCCTTCAGGGGCAAGGGATAGTTCAGCGTCTTGCCGCCGGGGAACTCGGTGCCGTCGGCAAGCGTGACGCCGCCGCGCGGCAACACCACGTCGCCGCCAAACGGCTGCACGCCGGGCGTCAGCACCCAGCCGTGCTCGTCGTCCGGCGTGGCGGCCGGCGGCGCGAAGCCGTCGTTGATGCTGCCGTAGACATCCAGGTTGCCCTTGGCGCGCAGGATCAGCGCGCCGGCCTCGCCCGAGCCGTACACCCCCGTCAGCGGCGAGCTCGGGTTTACGCCCGCATAGCGGTAGCGCGACAGGTCCAGGTCGCCCTGCACCACCAGATCACCGTCGGCGGTCTTGCTGACGATTTCCACGCCCGGGCGCAGATGGAACACGTCACGATACGTGGCGTTGTTCAAGCCAGCCAGCTTGCCGTTGATCAAGTTGCCATTGACCACCGCGCCGCCCATGAAGGCGGTGCTGTCGCCGTGCTTGGCTTCCAGGTAGGCCTGATTGATGATCTGGTACTCGCGGCCGTTGGTCCGGTCGCCGGAGTTGCCCACATCGGCGTCGTCATAGCGCTGCATGGCAGTCAGCGTGATCGACTTGGCGCCGTCGATCGCGAGCGGGCCACGCGCCTCGATGGCGATATCGCCATAGCGGGCGGCGGAACCCGGTGCCCCGCCGCCGTTGATTCCCGTATTGCCGGCCGCGTCGATGCGTGGCGCCAGCAGTTCCAGCGTGCCGCGTTGCACGCCGTCGTGCTGCCCCGTGGCCAAGGTGCCGTGACGCAGGTCGATGCGCGCGCCGCTGGCCAGGGTCAGCACGCCTTGGCCGGAATTCAGTTCCACCACCGCGCGGTTCGGCGCGTCGATGATCTTGCCGTAGCTGTCCACGCGCATCACCGTGCTGTGCGCATCCAGCACCGACGCCCCCGCCAGCGTCAAGCCGTCCCGCGCCGCCAGGCGGATGCGGCCTACCCGCTCGCCGCTGGCGTCCACCCGGCCCGCCACCATCAGGCTGCCGCCGTCGATCGACAGGTTGACATCGTTGGCGCGCAGCGTATCGCCGACCGTCAGGCTGCCTTGCTTGATCTGGAAACTACGTGCCCCGAACACGCCGCCGTCGTTCAGGCGTTGATTCAGCGCGTCGAAATCGGCATTCAAGGCGCCCGCCGCCCCCAGCCGCTGCGCGCGGATATCGACGCTGCCCGCGCGGTACGGCACTGCGGTGCCGCCGGCGTCGTAGTGACCCGAACTGGCGCCCACGATGCGGCCCAGCAGCTCCACCTGACCCGCGCCTGCCGCCAGCGCCACGGCCCGCAGGCTGCCGGCGTTGTTCTCCTTGGCCGACAGATCGATCACCGAGCCGGCCTCTTGCCGGATGCCGCCCTGGCTGCTTTCCAGGATCAGGTCGCCACCCCAGCTATAGCGCAACACGTCGTTGAAGGCGATGGCGCGGCCGGCCAGGTCCAGTTGCGACGCGGCGCCCAGCACCACGCTGTCGCGGCCTTGCAGCGTCAGCTTGCCGCTGGGCAGCACGATGGCGCCGTCCACGCGCACATTGGCGCCCGCCAGGCTCAGTTCCGCGCCCAATTCCTGCACGGTTGCCGCCTGCGCGCCCGGCGCGGCCGCCACGCGCACGTCGCCGCCGGCCGTGATCTTGTTCACCGATCCCGCCAACCCGGTCAACAGCGGCGTGTTCAGGTTGAGATTTCCGCCGCTGTAGGTGTAGCCGCTGCCGCTGGCATACGCGCCTTGCGATTCATACACCGCCAGGCTGCCGCGGTGATTGGCCGTGATGCGTTCGCTGGCGTTCAGGTTGACGCTGGCAAAGCCCAGCGCCAGGCGGCCGTTGTCGTCCAGCCCGCTGGGCTGCGCCCCCTGGCCGTAGCCGAACTCGATGCGTTCGGCTTCGATGCGCAGCACACCGTGGCCCGTGCCGGCCCCGCCTGCCGCCACCGCCCCCGGCGCCTGCGTGGCGCCGCTCCAGATCAGGTTCTGGGTGCGGATGCTGGCCTCGTCGCCGGCAGCGCCGTAGCCGTAGATGGCCGGCGTACCCAAAGACAGCGTGGCCAGACTGTACTTGCCGGTAAGCGGATCGCGTGTATCCAGCGCGACGGTGCCGTAGAAATTCATGGACTCGCGCGCCGTCAGCGTCAGCCGCTCCAACGCCGGGGCGCCGGTGCTGGTGTCGCCGCGCAGCAGACGCCCCAGGATGGTCTGGTTCAGCGTCAGCCCGTTGGGCAGCACGCCGCGCGCGGCCGCCTGCGCCAGCGCATCGGCGGTGCCCGCGTTGATCGCCCCGACCGCCAGCGTCAGGTTGCGGGTGCCATACGACACCTGCTCGCCCAGGTCGAAGGTGCCGTTGGTGGCCGCGGCGATCGTGCCCTCGGAATACAGCCGCGTCACGCCCTCGCAGGGCAGCGCCGCGCAGGTGCCGATGCGGATCATGCCCGCGCCCAGCGCATCAGGCGCCAGGACATCCAGGCGGCCGTTGGACACGGCCAGCAACCCCGTGCTGCCCGGTTCAAACGCATACCCGTTGGTCGAATCCACCGACGGCGCGCCGCGACCCAGCGTCGAAATGCCGGCGCCCGCTTCAAGCTCGATCGTCCGCGACGAAATCAACACCTCGGGCGCAGCCAGTTGCGCGCCGGCGCGCATCACCACTTCGTTGGCACCGCCCTGGAACGTGTAGAAGCGGCCGCCCTGGCCGTACATCACCACCGGCAGCGCGCCGATCACCAACCGGCTGGCGCCCAGTGCGACCAGCGCATCGGCCTGCACCGAGGCGCCCGCAAAGCCCGCAGTGGGCGCCTGGCCCGCCGCCAGGATCTCGACGCTCGTACTGCCGCCGGTGAGCGCCGCCGCCCCCCCAAAGCCGCCCTCGGCGGCTTTGAAATCGGCCAGACCGTCAAAGCGCAGCGCCTGCCCGTCCTGCGACCCGGCATGGACCGCCAGGCGCAAGGTCCGGCCGTCGGCCGGCAGCATCGCGCGCGGCACGCCGCGCGTGGCCGCATCGGCACGCACAAAGTTGGCGTAGCTGGTCTCGTTGTATTGCGAATAGGTGCGCAGCACGTTGGCCGGCGTCAGGATGACGGGGGTCGCCAAGCTATCGGCCACCCGCGTGCCGGCGGTGGACAGCGTGCCGCTGGCCGCCCACGACAGGTTGCGCATCTGCGCCGGCACCATGGCGGCGCCCGCCGTCGCCCCCGTATTGATTTCGACGCGGAACGCGCCAGGCAACAAGGCATAGGTCGACGGCATCAACGTATAGGTGCCGGCCGGCAAGCCCGGCACACCCGCCCCGATGGTGATTTGCCGCCCCAGACCCGGGGCCGAGGCGCCGGCTTCACCGCCGGCCGGCGCATAGCCCGGCTGCACGCCCGGCACGATGGCATAGACGGGGTTGTCCGCCAGCCCGGGCAAGGTGAAACCGCCCTTGGGATCGTTGCGCACCAGCGGGGAATAGCGCGCGTCGGTCGAGCCACCACGTCCGGACACGAAGCCCGCGCCGGTCAGTTCACCGCCGCCGGACAGGTCCAGCACCGATCCCGGCAGCGCATCCACATCGCGGAATCCCAGTGTGATGCCCGTGCGCAACGACGCGCCGCTGCCCGATCCGGTGGCGCCGCCCGCGCCCACCAGCGCGACTTCCGCGCCCTTGAACTTGTACGACACGCCATCGGTCGTGCCGCCGTAGGGCATCCATAGCCCGGCGCCGCTGACCGAGGTCACGCTACCCGGCAGCAACGTCAGGCGCTGCGTGCCTGACGTCGAACTCACATCGCCCAAGACGATGGCGCCCAGCGGCGCGCGCACCACGCCGCCCTGCTCCACGTTGGTCGCCGCCAGGCGCAGCGAGCCAAACGCCGAATACGGCACGGCCGGCAACGGCGCAGTGGCCCCGCCGGACCGGCCCACTCGCAGCATGCGGGTCGGATCGAACACATTGATGCCGGAAACCGGGTTGCGGGTATAGCCGGCCAGCACCTCGGCCTCAGCGCCCGTCACCGGGTACAACTGCGCGGCGATCAGGTCCAGATCGCCGCGCGTCCACAGTCGGGTGCGCGGCTCGCTGTCGTTATTCAGCAAGAAGCGCAGGTCGCCACCGCTTTCCAGCGTCACCCGGTCAAAACCCGGCCGCGCCACCGCCAAAAGGCCGCCCACGCTGCGGTTGATGCTGCCCTGGGTGCCAAACGACAGGCTATTGCCCACTTCCAGCAGGTCGGTGGCGTGCACCGTGAAGACGCCCGTCCCCATTGACGGCGCATCGCCGAACAGCACGCGCGGCCGGATCACGCCGTTGGTAGCGGTGTACTTGCCCGGCCCGGACAGGCGCACCTGAGACGCCGCCAGGTTCACGCGCGTTGCCGCGTCGGCGTCCGGCGCCAGCGAAAACGCGCCGGCGTACAGATGCAGGCTTTGGCCGAGCGCGATATCGATCGCGCCGTCAAACGACATCAAACCATTGGACAGCAGCCCCAACTGATCAAAGCCCCCGCCCGCCAACAGGCGCGCGACGTCCAGTCGGGCCTGCCCGTAGCGCAGCGCGTCGGCGGTCTCGCCCGGCTTCAGATCCGACGCCAGGGCGTTGCCCGCGCCGGCTGCCAGTACCAGCTCGCGCGGCACCTGCACCTCCATGCTGGACGGGTTCTCGCCCGCGCCGAGGTACAGCGGCGTTTCCAGCGCGATATCCAGGGCGCCGCCTGCGGCGTTTGCGCCACCGGCCCGCGCGATGAACGTGCCGTCCAGGAACAGGCCGTTGTAGGAACTGAGCGCGATGCGGCCGCCGTTGCGGTCCAGCTGCAGGGGGCCCACCCCGTTGACGTCCACGGTCGCGCTCGAACCGGACGCATCCAGCACCGCGCCCGGCCGGATGATGACGTAGGCGTCGGAAGAGGTCGCCGTGGCGCGGTCATGATTGATCTCGCCGCCGATCACGATGACGCCGCCTGCGTCCGCCACGCCATAGCGGCGGCCCTGCGCGTCCACGCCGGTTTCCGCGCGGCCGGCCACGTTCAGCACCGCCTGCTCGCCGATCCAGATCGACCGGTTGTGTACTTGGCCCGCGGCGGTCTCGATGGACTCCGCCACATCGATATCGCCCATGCCCAGTTGGCGGATATCGATCTTGCCGCCGGCCGCCGTCAACGCGCCCAGCACCGTGATCTGGCCCGCGCCGCGCAATTGGATCGCCTGCCCCGGGTCCACATTGATCTGCGCGCCGCGGTCGACAAGCAACGCCGCATCGGCATCCGCTCCCGGCAGCGACAGGCTGCGGCCGCTTTGCAGCGACAGACTGGCGCCGCGACGGCGCGTCACCGAGCCCGCCACGGGGTCATGCTGGTAGACCGGCGGCAGCCAGATTTCCAATGCCGCGCCGGCTGGCGCGCCCGTCGCCATCCTGGCCGCGCCGTTCACCGGACGGTACACCGGCATCGACACGTCGATGCGCGTGTCCTCGGCCACCGAGGCGCCGCGGCTGCCGGTGATCTCGTAACGCGAGAACCCCTGCTGAAACAACGGCGCCGCCAGCGCCAGCACGTCGTCGCCGGCGTCAGATGGTTTGGCGCCCAGCACGACCTTGCCCGCCGTCACGGCCAGCGTGCCGCCGCCCTCGACGCCATAGCCCCGCAGTTCCGCATCCAGCACCAGCCGACCGCCGGTGGCGGTGCCGGCCGCCACCGCTTCCACGGTCACGTTGCCGCCCTTGCCGCCGGTGACGTTGCCCTTGCCGCGCAGCGCGGCGCCCGAGCTCACGTCAATCACACTGCCGGCTTGCAGATCAATATCCAGCGAGCTGCGCAGCGACACGCTGCCGCCGTTCAGATACGGCATGTCGCCGGTCTGCCCTGGCGCCTGCGCCAGGTTGGCCCACAGGCCCGACGTGTCCAGGCGTGCCCGCGCGCCCAGCGCCAGCCGGTCGTCGGTCAGCCCGCCACCCGCGTTCGCCGTGCCCGCCGTGGTGTCGGCCATGCCGCCGGGCGTGGCCTGGAACAGCACATTGCCCAGCCGGATGCTGCCAGCGTTGGCCGTCAGCGCGGCGTCCACCGCCAGATTGTTTGCGAACAGCGTGATGTCGCCCGCCGGGGCCACCGTCAGATCCGATTGCACCGTGATGTCGCCCGCAGCGATCTTCACGGCGCCCAGGCCAAAGCCATTGAGCCGCGTCGTATCCAGCTGCAGGATGCCCGTGCGGTCGGCGGGCAGCGCCGTGTCCAGGTCCAGGCCGGCGGCGACTGCCGCCACCCGGTCGGACAGCACCACCTGATTGACCGTGTCGTCCCCGCGCCCCAGCACGTACTGCAGCGTGCCCGTGGTCTTGTTGTAGTACGGCATATAGGTGCCCACCACCAGCTGCGCGCCGCGTGCCACCGCGCGCTGCGATTGCTGGTAGCCATCCAGGCCGGCCTTCGCGGCGGCGTTCTGCCGGTCGCCCTGGAACGTCGTGCCGATCAGCTCGCCTTCCAGCACCGCGCTCTTGGTGCCGATCAGCAGCCGGCCCGCGTCCCGGCCCACCGTATAGCCGGTCTCGAAGCGCTCGCGCGGCGCGATCAGCGGGTTATAGAAGTAGCGCGTCTGGCCCCATCGTTCGCTTTGCGCCTCGTACCCTTTGTACAGGCCCGCATAGGCCAGGTCCCCCGGCGCACGCGACACGTCGTACAGCCTGCCGTCCACGCCGCGCAGCCACGTCTGCCGGATCATGCCGTCCTGCACGTCCAGCGTGCCGCCCGACACGTTGATCTGCGAACCGGTGCGCGTCACGACGTCGCCGCCCGTGAATTCCACGTTGCCGCCCTGCGCCATCCATTCGTTGACGGCGTGCCCCTGCGTGCCCAGGTAGCCGCTGACCTCCAGCAGGCCGCCGGCCGTGTACCAGCGGTCGGTCGCGTAGCCGTTGGTGCCGGCGGGCACAAAGACAAGATCGCGCAGGTCGACCCACACATCGTTGCTGTTGAGCTTGCCGCTGTCCCGGTTGATCGGCGCATCGCGCTGCTCATTGCCCTGGACGTTGATCTTGATGTTGTTGTTCTCCATGGCGACGGGCACGCCCACGGCGCCCGCCACATCCAGGATCGCCCCGTCGCGCACCAGGCTGCGCTGCGACGCGTGCACGGCGATCTGCCCGCCCGTGGCCAGCGTGATCGAGCCTGACGCGAAGTCCACCGTGCCGGAGCTGCCGATCTCCACCCGAGACAGCTCGCGCCGGTCGGCACCGGCCGCCACCAAGGCCGTATCCGTCTGCGTCGTCACCGGCACTCGCAGGCCGTCCCGCTGGCTGTCCAACGCCAGCGCGCCGCTGCGGTCCAGCAAGATCGCCGTCGTGCTGTTTTCCGCCAAGGTGATCTTGCCGGCGTCGCCCGCCGCTTTCAGGTGCACCGTTCCCCGCGCGTCCACCGACGTGCTGGACAACACCACCCCGCCTTGCACGACATCGCCGCCCGTCAGCGTCACGTCGCCCGTCGCCGCCTGGATCAAGCCGGTGTTCGCGACGCGCCCCGGCGTGCCGCCGGGCGTCACTTCATTGCCCTTCGTGGTGGACACGAGATTGCCCGACGTGCCTTGGCCGCGCTTGATCGTGAAGCTGTCGCCCGCCGCCAGCAGGGCCTGCCCGCCCGGCGTGTCGATCGTGCCCGCGTTCGCCGTTTCCTTGCCCAGAAGCAGCACATAGCCGCCGCCCGTGGTGGAGGTCGTCGGCACCGCCGTCCGGATGGACGCGCCCGCCTGCACCTCGACGCGGCCCAGCGCGTCCTGGAAGGTCGGCTGCGCGCCGTTGTCGGCGTACAGCCCTTTGTCGCGGAATTGCGCATCCGTGACCGTGGCCGCTGCCGCCACCAGATTGCGCGCATTCACCTGGCTGGTGCCGGAGAAGATCACGCCGTTCTGGTTCACCACCATCACCGTGCCGTCGGCTTTGATCGCACCCTGGATCTGGCTGGGTTTGGCCGATGCGCCGACCACGCGGTTCAGCACCGCGTCGTCCGTGCCCTGCTTGAATTGCACGGTCGTGTTGCGGCCGACGTTGAACGTGTCCCAGTTCAGGATCGCCCGCGATTGCGTTTGCTCGATGGTGACGACCTGGCGGCCGTTCTCCACGCTGGGTTTGGCGGCTTTCGCGCCTTCCCATTTCGCCAGGCCTCCCTCGGCCGCCCACAGCCCGCCTTCAGCCAGGCCGTCGGGCACATCGCTGCCGTTGGCGGCCGCCGCCGCGCGCGCCGCCGCCTGGGCGGCCTGCTGCGCCGCCACCGCGGCGGCCGTGCGGTTCAGGTTGTCCAGCGAACGCTGCAATTGCTGGCGAGATTGCTGCTGCTGGCGCACGCTGCTGCCGATGCCCGCGACGCTGCCGTCCGGCATGCGGCCCGTGCGTTGCGCCGTGGACTGCACGGCATTCTTGTCGGAGAACCAGCCGGGGCTGAACGCGCGTGTCTGCGCCTGCGCCGCGCCGCTGGCGCTGCCCGCGATCAACAGCGCCGTCACCGCCTGCGACAGCGGCGTCGGACGCCAGTTCGGGCGCCCGCGCCCCGGCGCGCGCGCCGTGTTCCTCTTGCCGCCCATTTCCGACATCCGTGCCTGCATGATCGCCATCCCTTGTTCCAATCGCGCGTGTTCGCCACCTAGAACAAGACAGACGGATGGAAAAATGCCGACCAGAACCCTGTCACAAATAATTCATCAGAACGCCAGGGCGAAACCGGCCTATGACAACAGGACGACACCCGCCGGAAGACGGGTCACGTGGGCCCCGTAGGCGTCCCGGATCAGGCGTTCCGCGTCGGCCACCTGCGCCAGCGAAAAGCGCGCTTGCACCATCCGCTTGCCCAGTTGGTCGTTCATCAGCACCAGGCGGCCGCGCCGATAGCGGTTCAACTCGTCCACCACTTGCGCCAGCGGTTGCTGGTCGAACACCAGCCATCCTTGCCGCCACGCGGTCACGATAGCGGGGTCGACCTGGATCGGCGGCATCACCCGCTGGTCGTCATAGCGCAGTTCGCGGTTGGCCACGACATCGAATACGCCTTGCGCATGCGCCAGCCGCACGACGCCCGACAGGCAGCACAGCCGTGCCTCGCCGCCGATGTAGCGCACGTTGAACACCGCCTCCTTCGCCGTGATCCGCCCTTTGCCCGCGACGACGACGGCCTGGGCCGCCCCGCTGCGGATCTCGGCCTCGCCATCGGCCAGTTCGATCACCGCGCCGTCGCCGCCGCTGCTGACATTGATGCGCGTCAGCGTATTCATCTGGACATCCAGCGCATCGCCGAACACCACCCGCCGCTGCTCGCCCGCCGCCGTGCGGTAGTCCGCACCCAGCGTGTCCAGGCCGGGCCACAGCCCCAACGGCGGCTTGAACGCCAGATAGGCGGCCGACGCCGCCAACGCGCCGCCCAGGAATGCCCGCCGGCCGCTCACCAGCGACTTGCGCGCCTGGTTGCGCGCGCCCTCGGCCACCACTTCCTGCACCGCCGGGCCCACGTCGCGCCACAGCTGCTTCTGCGCGGTGAATGCCGCCTGGCGCCGCGGGTCGGCCTGCAACCATTCCCGGAACGCCCGGGCATCGGCCTCGGTGGCGCGGCCAGAGGTCAGGGTCAGCAGCCAGGCCCGCGCCTCGCGCGCAGCCGCATCATGGTTCTTGTTATTTCCGGGCAGGCTCATCGTCAGTGCCATGGTTCTTCGTCCCCGCCCGCCGCACGGCCGGACAACGCCCCTGCCCCCATGCCCGCCACGTGCAGTTCCCGCGCGCAGTGTTCCAGCGCGCGTTTGAGTTCTTTAGAGACAATGCGCTCCGACACGCCGTAGCGCCGCGCGATTTCCGCGTGGGGCAACTCGTGCACGCGCGCGGCCAGCAGCATCTGCTGCGTGCGCTCAGGCAATTTGCGCAGCGCACGCTGGAAGGCGTCGATCTGGTTGCGGCCCTGCGCGATGCGCGCGGGGTCAGCGGCCTCGTCCGTGATGTGGATCAGCTCGCTTATCTCTATTCCCGTCAGCAAGCGGGAGTCTCTGCGCCGCTGGTCTTCTGCGATGTTCAACGCCACGCGGAACAGATAGGCCGCAGGCTGCTGGATCGACGAACTGGCGGGCAAGTCATTGACCTTCAAAAAGGCTTCCTGCATCGCGTCATGCGCCAGGTCTTCCGACCCGAGGCGCCGTTTGAGCTGATTGCGGAAGTCGTTGTAGCGCTCCAGGAACAAGGACCGCAGCGAGTTTTCCGGTTTGCTATCCCGCACGGCCGGCTCCGGATTCTGCCACGCACTCGGCCGCGCTGCGCGGTTCCAGCAGGACCGTCAGCGGTTGCGGCATACCCGCCGGCAAAGGACCGATCACCACGCCGCGCAACGCGGCTTCCAGCCTGCCGTCCAACCCCGGCGAACCGGTCGTCGCGACCCAACCGACGCGGCTGACCCGCCAGGCCTTGTCGAACCACAATTGCACCAAAGCCCGATAACTGCCCGGCTGCGTACCGGCCGCCTTGCACAAGGCGCGCTTCAGCGCGCCCTGCACGACGGCGGCATAGGGCGTGTCGCGCAACCGCTTGTCCGGTCGCCGCGCGGCGGCGGCCTCTTGCTCTGTCGAGACCAGCGTGAACGACTGCGCGCTGGCGTACCGGATCGCCAGCGGCGACCCGGCCAGCAACTTGCGCAAGGCATCGCCCGGCGTGTAGTTGCCGATCACCGCCGGGGCCTGCCTGCCGACGGTCAACGTGCTGTCCACCAGCACGGTCAGCCCGCTGGCCAGGCTGTATTCGACCAGCGCCTGAGCCAAAGGCTGCGCAGTGATCGCGAAAGCGACGGGCTTGGGAGGCGGTTCCGCTTGGCCCGCCGCCGCCAGCGTGAGCAGGCCCAAGGCCAGACAGGCGCGCAGCGCCGTGCCGCAGCCGGTGAAGGCGCCGCTCATGAACGTGACCGCAAGGGGGAATTGCCTGACATGGCCGCAACACCAGGCGCTTGGGCGCCCGCCCTAACAAAAGCCGCCATGCTAGAGGCGCCGAATGACGCATTCGTGACACCTTTGCCGCTGCGGCCCGGCGCCCGACACGCAACGGTCACCTGCGCGGCGCCCGCCCTCCCTATACTTCACGGATCCCGCCGGCCGCGATCCGCCGGCACTGCTGATAGGAGCGCGCATGCGCACGGTGCCCCTGGCCGCTGGCCGCGTTGTCCTGCTGTTGCTGTCCGCCGCGTTGGCCGGGCCGCTGTCGGCCGCCGAGCCCCAAGCGCCCGCCGCCCCTTCGTCAGGCGCGCAGAAACCCGCCGCGCCCGGCGGCGCGTGCATCGACACGGAAGTCAACGGGTATCGGGCGCTGTCCTACGACTGCCTGAACCAGAAGATGGCGCCCGACGCCCCCCAACGGCCAGCCCCGGGGCTGGCGTCGGAAGCGGTCACGCAGCGCCCGCCCAACCAGATGGGCCTGCCCACGCCGGCCACCATCGGCAACCGCATGGGCAACACGTTCGGCACGTCCGCCTACCCGCAGCGGCCGCAGCCATAGGGGTGTGGCGGCAGGGCGTCAGCCCAGGCGCGTGATGAAGTAGATCTTCTTGACGAACTGGTCCACTTCCCAGCGGCCGGTATAACCTTCCGGCATGACGAAGGCTTCGCCCACCGTCAATTCGTGCACGGTGCCGTCGGGGTCGACCAGGCGGGCCGAGCCCTCGACGATGTAGCCGAACTCGATGTAGCCGGTGGTGTTCGACTGGAACACGCCCGCGGTGCTTTCCCATACACCGGCCTCGGCTTTGCCGGCGTTGCCCTCAAAGGCGGTGACGGTCAGGAAGGCCGCATCGCCCGAAATCGGACGGCGGGGTTTGCCGGGCACCGGATCCTTCAGGGGGCCGGCATCAATGCGGACAAGCCGCGACTGGTCATGTTTCATGGGACACCTATCAATCTCGTTATGCGGTCGCCGGCCAATTGCGCCTAATGCGCGGCCACCACCAGCACCTCGGCCATGGCCCGGCTGACGGTGCGCATGCGGTGCGGCAGTTCGGAATCGAAATAGACCGAATCCCCGGTCTCAAGGCGGAACTGGCGTTCGCCCACAAAGACTTCGATGGCGCCCTTGAGCACCAGCAGGAACTCTTCGCCCGGATGCGGGAACACGGCGGTGGCGTCCGGAAAGTCGCGCGGCGGATGCACCACGAAGGGCTCCATCGCCTTGACCTTGCGGCGCCCGGCCAGCGATTCATAATGATATTCGCTGCCCAGCCCGCCGCGTTGCAGGGCCTCGCGGTCCGCCACGCGCACCACGCTGACCACCTCGTCCTGGGCCGTGTCATCCGTCCCCACCAACTGAGACACGCCGACGCCGTAGGCTTCGGCCAGCCGCAGCACGGTCGAGATCGACGGCTCGCTCAAGCCGCGTTCCAGCTTGGACAGATAGCTTTTGGTCAGGCCCGTGCGCTGCGCCAGCTGTTCCAGGGACAAGGATTGCTGGCGGCGCAGGGTTCGCAGGCGATGGGGCAGATCGATCATGGGCAAAGGGTCGAAAATCCGACCGGTAAGCATGCCCGAAACCGGCCCCGCCGTCGAGCCGCCCTCGCTTCACCCCGCCCCGCCCCCTCAGGCCAGCACGTCGGCGTGGGCGCGCAGCGCGCGCCGGGCGTAGTACGAAAAGCCCACCTGGGAACGCTTGGGCGTCAGGATCCAGGCGTGCGCCTCGCGGCCCAGCGCCGGCGGGATGGGCTGGATCTGGCCAGCCGCCATCGCCAGCAGCTGCATGCGCGCCGCCCGCTCGAACTGCAACGCCAGCACGCAGGCCTCTTCCACCGAACCGGCGGCGATCAGCATGCCGTGGTGCGACAGCAGGATGGCGCGCTTGTCGCCCAGCGCCGCCGAAATGATCTCGCCTTCCTCGTTGCCCACGGGCACGCCCGGCCAATCCTTCAGAAAGGCCACGTCGCCATACAAGGGGCAATTGTCCATATGCGAGATCTCAAGCGGCACCTCCAGCATGGACAACGACGCTGCATGCAGCGGATGCGTGTGGATGATGCAGTTCACGTCCGGCCGCGCGCGGTAGATCCAGGAATGGAAGCGGTTGGCCGGATTGGGCATACCACCGCCTTCCTGTACCCGCAGGTCCTCATCCACCACCAGCAGGTTGCTGGCCGTGATCTCGTCGAACCCCAACCCTAGCCGCTGCGTGTAATAGCGGCCCGGCTCGCCCGCGCGCGCCGTGATCTGCCCGGCCAGCCCGGAATCATGGCCGCCGTCGAACAGGATGCGACAGGTCAGCGCCAGACGTTCGCGCAGGCTCCACTGCGGCGTGTCGAACTGGCGCTGCATTTCCGCCTTCGCCCGCGCGATCAGTTCGTCTTTTCCCAGGTGCATCGTATCGTTCATCATGTCTCCGTCATGCCGCATCGATCAACGGCGTAAATCCCGGCAAGACGCGCACGCGCGCCAGCCAGGCAGTGAGTTGGGTAAAGGCGGACAGGTCGTAACCGCCCTCTTCCGCCATGCTGGTGTAGGGGTACAGCGCCACGTCGGCGATCGTCGGCGCGTCGCCCACCAGATAGGTCCGGCCCGCCAGATGCGCGTCCATCAGCGCCGCGGCTTTCATGCCGATCGCGCGCCAGGCCACCATCGCCGGATCATCCACGGCCGCAGTCCTGCGCAGATGGATCAACAGCCGCGGCTGCGCAAACGCATGCATATGCTGCGTCTGCTCGAAACTCAGCCAGCTGCTGACCTGCGCCTGCGTCAGCCGATCCGCCGGCAGCCAGGGCGTACCCTGCGCCAAGTACCACAGGATCGCCTGCGATTCGGCCAGCCATTCACCTTCGGGCGTCAGCAAGGCCGGCACCTGCCGCCACGGATTGATGCGCGCGAACGCGTCGGTTTCAAGGTCGCCCTGGACGATGTCGAACGTGCGCCGCGCCAGCGGCAGGCCCATGAAACCGCACGCCAGCCGGATCTTCCACGCGTTGCCCGAGCGCAGCGTGTCGGCCAGTTCCAGCGGCTTGCCCGCCAGGGGATGCTTCGTCTGAGTCATGCGGTCAGTCCATTTTGATATTGGCGCGCTTCACGATCTGGGCCCACTTGGCCTTCTCTGCCGCGATGAAGCGCTGATATTCGTCCGGTGCCCCCGTGTACAGTTGCGTGCCCTGGGCCTCCAGCCGTTCCTTCAATTCCGCCGACGCCAGCGTCTTTTGCAGCGCGGCATTCAAGGCCGCCACCACCTCCGGCGGCGTGCCGGCCGGCGCGAAAAAGGCGTTCCACGAACTGATCTGCAACTGCGCGTCGCCCACCTCGGGGCTGGCGGGCACTGCAGGCGCCGACGGCAACCGCTTGTCCGCCGCCACCGCCAACGCGCGCAACTTGCCTGAGGCCACATGCGGCATGATGACCGGGCTGGCGTCCATCACCACGTCCACCTGCTCGCCGATGGCCGCATTGACCGCTTCGCTGCCGCTCTTGAACGGCACATGCACGATGTCCAGGCCCGCCGTCAGCTTCAACAGTTCCAGCCCCAGATGCGGCGAACTGGCATTGCCCGCCGACCCGAAATTCAAACGCGCCGGATTGGCCTTCGCATAAGCCACGAATTCACTGAACGACGCGGCCGGCAACCCCGCCCGCACCGCCAGCACATACGGCGACCCGGACACCATGCCCACCGGCGCGAACTGGTTCGCGTCGTAGCTCAGCTTGCTGTAGATCAGCGGGTTCACGACCTGCGTGCCGACCGTCCCCATGAAGATCGTGTACCCGTCGGCAGGCGCCGTGGCCGCCATCTGCGCGGCAATCACACCGCCCGCACCGGGCCGGTTTTCAATGACGATACTCTGGCCCAGCACATCGCCCATGCCCTTGCCTACCTGGCGCGCCACGATATCCGTGATGCCACCGGCGCCGAACGGCACCACCAGCCGGATAGGCCGTTCCGGAAACGCCGCCTGCGCGCCCGCCACCATTCCCATCGCCAACGCCAACGCGGCCAATCTGCCCAAAACCTTCATGCCATTCCCCTTGATTGCGCCGTGTCGGCCCTAATGACACAAAGTGTCCTATAGAGCATTGATTTTCCGCAAGGAGAATGTGATTGGGGGAATCCCTGAGGGCGCGCGGATGGGGTTCGGTTTTTTCGTTGAAGTGCGTCTTTCGCCTTCGGCACTCAAGAGCAGCCATTGTGCGACCATCTTCCTACCTTCTACGCAGATAGACGGCCTGCAGGTCGAAGAAAGGCGAACCTCGGGATAAGCGCGATTAAGCGCGTGCGGCCAGACTTGGCGCTCCATGCGCTATGGGCCGACCCCTTGCGCCCTCGTGGATGCCGGGCGCGGCGCAGCCCCAAAAGCGCCACTCCCCCGGCAAGACGACTTACGGCACGGGCGGGAAGTCGACGTCGGTATCGTTGATACGATTGAAGGTGTTGGTGTAGATCGTGAGCGCGATCGCCAGTGAGATCTCGGCCAGTTGCGTGTCCGTGTAGCCGACCGCGCGAATCGCCGCGAACTCGCTCTCGCTGATAGTGCCCCGGGTATTCTGCAAGATCAGCACGAAACGCACCAGGGCGTCGCGTTTAGCCTCACCCGTGGCTTGGCCGGCGCGAATGGCATCCAGCGAGTCGGCCGACAGGCCCGCCATCTTGCCCAGCAGATGATGCGCGGCCGCACAATAATCGCAGCCAGTCTGCTCGCTGACTAGCACCTTGATCGTTTCGATGTCTTTCTTGCTGAGGCTGCCAGACGCCAATGCGCCTTCGGCGGCCAGCACTGCGGCCAGGGAGGCGGGGGCCAGATGGCCCAATGCAGCAAGCAGGTTAGGCACAGCACCGCCTGGAAGCCTTTTGATCTGGGCGTAAACGTCAGCAGTGGCGCCAGTAGCGGATTCGACGGTGGGAATAGCGATACGGCTCATGGTTTGACTCCTTTGATAGGTGATTCGGAGTTGTCACTTTAGGCTGGCCCCGCACGTATTTCGAGCCTGCATCGGCTCGAAATTATGCCCATAAGGATCAAACTCCATATATCAACTAAACACCACGAGCGTTGATCAATGCAGGCAGCTCGTCCAATCCCCCGATCACGGCCTGAGGCGTAGCGCCCAATTCATCAAACGTGTTGTCGCTGCGGTTCACCCAGCAGGTCTGAAACCCAAAGTGGCGCGCGCCGGAGATATCCCATGCGTTCGAAGACACAAACAGAATCTCATGCGGCAACACGCCCAGGGCTTGGCAAGCGAGCGCATAGACTCGCGGATGGGGCTTGAACACGCCCACAGCCTCGACGCTAAGCAGATGAGCAAACTTCTCGTGCAGACCGGAACTCTTCACGACGCTGTCGATCGAGAAAACCGATCCGTTCGACAAGATGGCCAGCGGCAAGCCGGCGCTGTTCAAGCGCTGCAATGCCTCGGGTACTTCTGGATACGGCGACAGTTGCAGATAGGCGTCGCACAGCTCGCTGCAAGTCGTCTTGTCGAGATCGAGCTTCAGGTGATTGCAGACGTAGACAAGCGCGTCATGGGTTGCTTGCTCGAACGAAACATACCGCCCCATCAAGCTGCGCAGCCACGTGTATTCGAGTTGCTTCTGGCGCCACATGGCACTAATCTCCATACCTCGGCCGGGATACGAGGCATCGCATCGCTGCACTACGGAATGAACGTCATACAGCGTGCCGTAAAGGTCAAAGACAACAGCCTTGGTATCCGACATGCGACTCTCCTGTGATTTATGCTGACGGCAATCAGGCCGCCGGGGGAAGGTTCGTAGGGCACAACGCCCGCTGAGTCTCCTCATCATTGAATTTCTTGAACTCGGCATCGGATCCAACCATCCGCACGCGCGTGACAGCAGGTTTGGTGTCGACCTCCCAAAACTAGCGCTTGATATTTGGGTATGGCGCCAAGGCGTCCTCGACGCCCTTCATGCCCCTGAACGCCTGGTCCAGCCATCCCCGCGCACAGATATCGGCAATGGTGTATTCATCGCCAACGATGTACTCCCGGCGGGCCGGATAGGCGTCCAGGACTTGATAGTGACGCACGGCTTCGCGGCTACAGCGATGGACAGAGTAGTCCTGCCTGCGGGCACCTTGCCGTTATGAGCGAAATCTTGGCGCGATCGGGCGACGGATGGTAGTAGAGGCGGATCATTTTCAATGCGCCTTACTTGCAGTCTCAAGAACGAGAACCGGTCGCGGACGCCTTGCGGCAAAAGCCACGCCGATTGCGATGACGGCGATTGCAGCAACGCCCAGCAAAGACGGGGTCTCTCCCAATACAGGCACCGCCAGGAGCGTCGCCAGGACGGGCACCAACGCCATCATGGCGGCCGCTGCGCCAGCGCCAAGAAGGGCGATGGCCCGGTTATAGGCAAAGAGCGCCACGCCACTCATGAGTACGCCTTGATAGACGAGCTGGAATACGATTTCCTGGGGCGACGCCTGGCTAAGCCTCGACAGGTTCCAACCCACATACACGGGGACGAAAATCACCGCCGACCAGAAACAGATTAGCGCCGCCGACTGAAGCGCCGACAGCCGACTGCTGCGAAACCGCACCGAGTACACGGCCCAAGTCAGCGCCGCCAACACCAGCGCGCCGTAGCCCAGCGGATCATTGCCTCCATCCACTCCCGGGCGGCTGATCACCAGCGCGATCAAGCCAAACAGGATCGCCAGATAACACCATATCGTCGACCCAGCCGGACGCTGCTTCGTAGCAAGCCACCCAAGCAGGCCAGCCAACACGGGCATCAGCGCGGGAACCATCGATGAGGCTTGCGCTGCCGTGGTGAGCTTCAGCCCCGTGGCGACGAGCAAGGTAAAGGGCGCCCCCCACAGCACGGCATAGAGCAGGCCTTCCAGCCAAGCCTTCGCCGGCAACCGTTGCTTGAACAACACCGGGGCAAGCAGCACCGCACCGGCCCCAAAACGCAGCGCCGTGAGATCCCAGATGCTCAATTGTTGATGGGTGACCGTAAATCGCGTCGCCACGAACCATCCGGAAAATATCAGGACCGAGATCGCTGCGAAGGTCAGGCCGCGGACCCATCGCATGGGCGAAACCGAATTGGAGGACGTGTTCACGGTTGCCAAAGTGTTGGGAAAAACGGGATCCGAAGGCAGGAATTCTTCGGCCTGTGGGAAGTCATGGGCATGGCATTGTGTTTTATATCAATTGATCTAAAATTTCAACCTTATTGACCACTACCCCGGCATGCGCCGGACCTTTGAGTAATCGTCATATGGGTCGACCAAGAGAATTTGATGAAGCCGAAGTCCTGGCTGCCGCCATTGACTGCTTCTGGGAACGCGGGTACGAAGCGACCTCGATCAGAGAGCTGGCCGACAAGATGGGACTGACCGGCGCAAGCCTGTACAACGCGTTCGGCGACAAGCGCACCCTATACCGGCGGGCGCTCAATCACTACATCGAAACCACTTTCGCTGATCGCGTGCGCCGGCTCGAAGGCAAGCTGTCTCCCCCAAGGGCGATCAGCACCTTTTTTGCGGAGATCATTCAACGCTCCCTGGACGATGAGCGACGCAGGGGATGCATGCTTGTGAACTCGGCGCTGGAGGTCGCCCCGCATGACCCGGAGTTCCGCGAGATCGTCACCGATGTCCTTGGGCATATCGAGGCGTTCTTTCGCCGCTGTGTCCAAGCCGGGCAGCGCGACGGCACGATAACGACATCCCAGTCGGCCACGGACCTGGGGCGGCTGCTACTGGGTGTTCATATCGGATTGCGCGTTCTTGCCAGGACCAGACCCGAGCGGCCTCTGCTGGAAGGAATGGTCAGGCCTGCGCTGGCTCTTCTTGATCCTCGTGCAGATGACAAGCAGAATGCTGGACAGTGATTGAACGACGAGGGAGCGCTGGCTTAGACTACCGTCCTCTACGCCTCGGCGAGGGTTGAGCGTGCCAAGCGGCGCCATTGCCCGGGAGTCATGCCCATCCATTGGGCGAACGCGCGCCGAAAAGCTGACACCGATTGATACCCTACCGACTCGGCCACCGTCTCAGTACTCATTGTTGGCTTCTTCAGCTCATTTGCGGCCAGACCCATCCGGATATCGGTCAACAGTTCCATGGCCGAGCGGCCCAGCCTGTCTTGGAAGTGGCGCATGAAGGTAGCGCGCGACATACTGCACAGCTCTGCCAGATCGGACAGCGTCCAGGCCCGCGCAGGATCGCCGAACATAGCCGAGATGGCGGGGGCCAGCCTGGGATGGCCAGCCAGGGCTAGCAATCCCGCCGGAGCCTGCGCGGATTCACTTGCCACGCGCAGCACCAGCGTAAACAGCGCTGACGTCAGCGCATTGAGCATGGCGTATCCACCCAACTTGTCGCCAGCGGATTCCGCGCGCATAAGGTCCACGAGACGGGCCAGGTGATTGGAGGCGGATCCGGCGCCTTCGCCCCCGTTGCCGTCCGCGGCCCGCACGAGCAGCTTCGTGGGCAGGTAGTCGCGAAGCAGCCGGTCATGAGGAGGTCCTATAAAGAACCGCCCGCACAACATGTCCAGATGCTCGCCTGTGCCGTCGTTCTCGCTGACGGTCCATCCCGTCAGACCTACGCGGTTATACGTATGCGCCGGCGCCCGTCCGCTGCCATCATGGAGCACATGTGCCGACCCGTGAGGCAACAGCACGATGTCGCCGCCCACCAGTTCTCCTACTGTCCCGCCCTCAGGATCCTCAAGGAAAGCCCGGCCCTTTAGCACGACGTGGTAAGGAATCTCGCGTGCGGTGGCCTGGCCGTAGGCTACACGCCACGGGGCGCCGTATGCGCAGCGGACTTCCAACTGGCCGGTAACGGTGATCATTTTCAGAAGGGAGCTCAACCAGTCCAGTTGCGGCATGGGTTATTCGGGCGCCTCGCGCGTAGTGACTCAGGAACAGGGCGGCGTCTCAGCGACAGGACGGTGGCCGGGCCACGCCGCAAGGGCGATATCGGCCAATCGCTGGAGGACTGCCTCACCTGCGCCGTCGCATGCCTGCGCTGACATCCCTTGAACGACCGCCGCAAAAAAGCGCGCGAGGGCGTCAGTATCGGTCTCGGGAGGCAACTCTCCCTCGGCGACTGCGCGGTCAAACCGCGTCTTGATTTCCTGAATAGCGGTCTCGCGTCGCGCTGCGACGATGCGAGCGGCAGGCTCGTTCTCTTTTGCATGTTGCAGGACTGCAGTCGAAATCATGCAACCACGAGGCGTGTCTGGATCGGAACAGCGATACGCAAAATCGTGGAGATAGAATGAGACGGCGCGATAGGCCGATGGCTCCTTTCGCAGCGCTTCTGAACGAGCCTTGCTTTGACGATCGACCTGAAAGTCGACCGCCTGTCTATACAGTTCTTCCTTCGAGCCAAACGCCGCATATAGCGATGGCGGCGTGACCCCCATAGCCTTCGTCAAGTCGGCAATCGAAGTCCCCTCATAGCCATACTGCCAGAAGAGCTTCGCCGCCACTTCAAGCGCAGCATCTCGCTCCAACAGGCGGGGTCGACCTCGTCCGCGAGTCGTAGCACACATTTTTATATCGATCCCTAAATTAATGCTTGACCGGGGTTAAGCCTGCGAATATTGTAGCGATGGCTAGTTAAATCACAAATGGAATGTCAGTACCTAGGCCACTGCTCGGGGCAGTGGCTTAGGTGACGAGGAGTTCGCGGGGTATCGGCCGTGCCCCTTCAGCGACTCCAAACTACGCAGATATATGAAGGGAAGTGGCAATGATACTCAAAGATAAAGTGGCCGTCATTACTGGTGGAAGCTCCGGGATAGGGCTGGCCATCGCAATGCGCTTCGCCGCAGAGGGCGCCGAAGTCGTGATTACTGGTCGCCGCCAAGCAGAGCTCGACAGGGCGATTGCGGAGATCGGAGGCCGTGCCAGTGCGTTTCGGGCCGATGTGTCGAAGCTTGCTGATGCAGACGCGCTCTATGAATTCGTTGGCAATCGCTACGGTCGAGTGGACATCCTTGTGGCGAATGCGGGTACTGGCGTCCTCGCTCCTCTGGGAGCAATCAGCGAGGCACAGTTCGATCAGGAGTTCGGTGTCAATGTGAAAGGCTTGCTTTTCACAGTACAGAATGCGCTACCGCTCTTGTCCGAGGGATCGGCGGTGGTATTGACCGGCTCGATTGCGTCGATCACGGGCACGGCCGGCTTCAGCGTCTATAGCGCGACGAAAGCAGCGGTCCGCGCGCTGGCGCGGGGTTGGATCCTCGACCTGAAGGACAAAGGTATCCGGCTCAACGTGCTGAGTCCCGGACCGATCCGGACGCCCTTACTCACCGGGCTTGTCCCTCCAGACCAGGAACAGGTTTTTCTTGAGAGCCTTGCGGATAGGATCCCATTGGGCCGAATTGGCGAACCCGATGAGATCGCGAAGGCCGCAGTCTTTCTCGCATCGGACGCCTCGAGCTTCGTAAACGGGATTGAGTTGTTCGTCGATGGTGGCATGGCGCAGGTCTAACAAGCCTGGGGCGGCTGGAGACTCCACACGCCGGAGCTGATCGATCGCATAGGTGGACAGGCTGGATCAGCTCCCTGTGGCCGAGTTGTTGGACCTCCGGCTACCTATGCGGCCGCCCTTGCGGCAGTAATCAACGCCCATCTCTGTCTGCCAATCGCGTCGACTTAGGGTGAGGACAAAACTTCAAGCTCGGACGGTCATTCTCTCAGGGCGGAAATCAGACGAATGCTGTTTTCGACTCCGATGCTTGCGACTGTGTTAAAGGGTGCGGCCCTGCCCCCTGGCTGCCGCACGGACTTCGAGCCGCTACACATGTCGCGCCCCGCACGCACGCCGCGTTCCACGATGATGCCTTCGGCACCGACGCCGCGCAGTTGTGACCGCAGCCTCGTTTCACCCGCGGTCACAACTGCGCGGCTTGCCCCCATCACGCCCAGCGTCGCGCCAGTAGCGTGAATCGTATCCAAACGAACGAACGCCCTGAATAGCTCCGTGGAGGAAGCAAGGCGATCATTCGATCCAGAATCCTCGGCGAACCCGATCGGTCTCGACACGGCGTTTGCTTAGTCCAACAGAAGCAGCTCCAAGGCAGGCTGCACCCAACTTCCCAGATCCACGGTCCCATCCTCGATAAATCCATAAGTGGGCAGGTGCATTCCGATGCGTAACGCCATCTCGGTTCTGGTATATCCACGGCAATGCCGCAAAGCCCGTAGACTGGTCCAGCCATGCGCTTTCATCAACGGCTGGATCTCCGCAAAGTACCTGGGGCGATGGCCGCTTGCACGTATCCAGATCGAAAGGCGGGCGGAGGTACTCAGACAGTCGGTATTGGCGAGTTCGGCCAGCGCGACCCGCGCCGGTTCGATCTCGGACGGACCGCCGGCGGTTGTACTTGTGCTGGAACTGTCCGGGTAACAGCGTGTAGACGCTGGCGCGTCGACGTCGGAGGATCGAGATGGTGGAGGCCTCAATATTGTGCTCTCAGAAGGATTCATAGACACAGCCGATTAAAGTAAACAGCTGCTGCGCCCGATAGGCGGAATTCGAGGATGTCTCTGAGCAGGCTGAAATGTGTCCGAGAGCGCCCAGTTGCGCTCAAGAAATAGGCATCCTGACATCGACCCTCAGCTTTACCCACCGAAGCCACTCAATTCGTGACACCCCGGGGCGGGGAAAACCAGCTCCACATAGACACGCTGGGTACCTTGGATAAAGTCAACGTGGTCGAATTCGGCTTCTGCCTTTCTTCGTGCCTCGACGCCCATGGCAGAGAGGTCGAACTTCCGCTGAGAGATCTGGGTCAACAAGCTTGCGATTGAATCGGGTGACCGTGACGGGACCACCCAACCGTCTTTGTCACGGGCGATGTTCTCTGGTAGTCCTGCGTACTCGGTCACGATCACGGGCTTCCCGCTGGCCATCATTTCGCGACAGGCAAAAGAGATCGTTTCTACCCGATGAGACAGCACAAAACCCACATCAATCGCAGAAATGAACGGCCTAACGTCGTCAAGCATTCCCACATAACTGAATCGACCTTCCATTCCCAGACCTCGAATTTCTGCAAGGTCAGCGCTGGATATCGGCCCGCCTGCAACTGCTACATGGAAGGTCTCCCGCTCTATGAGGGGTAAGCGAGCAACAGCGCGGACCATGTCCATCCAACTCTTGTAGTCACCTGTCCCAGCATTGCTGCCCAGCACAATGCGGCCAGCAAGCTCTCTGCCGAAGTAACGTGCCCTCATGCCGCTGCCTTCCTTCTCATTGAAGGGGCGAAAGACTTTCGTATCTACGCCGTTGAATACCGTAGATATGCCGGCGCTGGCATACGCGGTCTTAGCGAGCTTCCTGCGTACGTGGTCGCATACTGCAATCACATGATCTGTGCCTAACCATGTACGGATGCGCGCGCTAAGCGCAGATATGGGCTGATCGTTGTGCTTCGTGAAAACGATCTTTGGTCGTCGCTTTAGAAAAAGCGACGCCAAGATAACCAGTTTGTGATCGGCAGATCCGTTGACGTGCACCACATCGAAATTCTCGAGTTCGAGCAGCGCACGCAACTGTCTTGCCGGAGTGGGCATCCGGTAGAAGCGAGACGAAAACGCTATAGGGTAGGTGCTGACATTTGGAATATCCGCAGCAAGCCGCAAAAGCGCGCACCCGGGTGGCGCGGCAACACTGATAGAGTGGCGCCCTACCAAATTCTGCGCAAGGCGAGAGATGTAGATGGCGTGACCACTGACATTCGGCCCAACATGAAAGTTTGTATAAAGAATCTTCATCATGATTTTCCGCGACTGAGGCCTTCGCCACGACCCTATTGGAAGCGGCAAGGTTGGGCGTCAGTCTTTGTTGAGATCCCAAATCAGAGCGGCATCTATCTTTCGCTTGTAGATAGCTTTCAACACCTCGGTTTGGGCCGACACTGCAATAGAGGTCGCTCCGGTGCCTGTGAACGTCCGTGGGACGCTCATGAAGTCCGAAGGACGGCTCGCCAGTGCACCGGGAGGTGTGGCTGCCTCAATCAAATCAGCGCCTTCCAATGCAAAGCCCTCGCCGAGGCGCGGGCTTTTGCGCTAATCCCCTGCCTAGAATTGCACCGACAAGTTGGCCTGCAGACGCTGGTCGGTGTTGCTGGAACCGAACTGTCCGCCGTAGGCCAGTCCCAGGGTCGCAGTCGGGGAAAGCGCCAAGTCCGCGCCGATCTCGACCACGGCGGCATCCTCGGCGATGGGCGCGCCGGAGACGCTGAAGGCGCTGCCCCCGGAAAAGGCCACGGTCGATGTGGGCGTCGTGTCGCCGAAAGCGTGCCGCCATCCGATCAGGCCGCGAACGGTGCCGCTCATCTTGCCGACTTCGATATCCAACGACGGCCTGATGCCGAGCGTGGAAAACCAGGTGTTGGAGCTGTCGGAACGACTGCTCAGCGCGGCATCACCACCACGCTCATCGAACCCGTCTGTGCGGAGGTTCACGAAGGCCAGCGCGGCAATCGGCTCAATACGAAGAACGCCTCGGGACAGCCCGTATCCCACTTCTCCGAAGACTTGGCTTGCACCCGCGTCGTAATCGGCTCGCAGGTTGTTGCTCAGGTTGCCTATACGTACCGAGCGGCGCGTATCCACGTCATGCCACGAGTAAGCCGCGCCCACGCGCAGCGCCAGGCGATCCCACTGTCGTCCGCCATAGACGCCGAGGTGGTAGCTGTCGGCGCCGCCCTTGGAGTCAAGCTGATCCACGTTGAAGCTGGTATGGGTGTAGCCGGCAAAGGCGCCTGCCCGCCAATCGCCCGCAAGAGGCATGTCGGCACCGATCAGGAAACCGGCGGTGTCCTGTTTGATCTGGGAAATGCCTTGTCCGCCGCCGGCGCGGCCCCAGCCACCCAGCGCCTGTGCCCACGCGCGGGGTGTAGCGTCGCTGGCGCAGGCGCGCGCCAGTGCGCTGCCGCGGCCTTCACGCCCGTCGTTCAGGCATGACGTGTCCCGCAGGCGGTCATTGACCGAATTGCGGACCAGCAAGGTGCCCGAGACCAGCATGCCCTTGGACGACGCCAATGCTTCGCCGGACAGCGCGTCCAACATGTCGCGCGCTTGCGCGTCGGAATCCGCGTTCAGCACCGTGTCGCCTGCCGCGCCAGCAAGGCCGCCGGCGGTGCTGTCCTGGTTGGGCGTTTCCGCTGCCTCGCCGACGCTGCGCGTCTGGACCACGTTAAGGTACACATGGTTGCTGTCATTGCTGTCTTGCAGGGCAAGGAACGCCGAGACTGGCAGCGACTGGCCATAGGTCCCGCCAACTCCGCCCGTCGCGCTGAGCACGGTGTACTTCGTACCCAGGCGGTAGCTTGCCGCCGAGACGGGTTTGAGGTCATAGCGCGCGCCGGGTTGCAGCGTGGCCGTGCCGTTCACCGCGATCAGATCCGATGCCGAGGAGCTCGGGTCGAGTTCGATCCGGTAAACCGAACCGGCCGCCTGCGTGAAATTGCCATTGACCGTCAGGGTGCCAATGGATGATCCGGGAGCCACCACGCCGCCGCGCTCCACCTGCGTCGTTCCGACTGTGCCCCCGCCGGCCAGCGTGCCGCCTTGCCGGACCGTCACGGCGGAGTTTCCGATCGACCCGTTCACGGCCAGGACGCCGCCCTGGATCGTGGTGGGTCCCGTAAAGCCGATGCTGGTGCCTGAAAGCCCTTGCGTGCCGGCATTCAGCGTCAGCCCGCCGCTTCCTTGCAGCGTGCCCCCGAAGGTATCGTTCGCCGCGGTCAACGTTAGCGTCTGGGTGCCGAGGGCGACGTCGCCCGCGCCCGCCAGGGTGCCGATGGTTGCTCCGGCCGCCGTCGCTGAAATGTCAAAGATGCCATCGCCGACCACTACCCGGTTCGACACTGCCAGGCGGCCTGCGCCCGTCAATGACAGCCGGCCGGATTCGATGCGGGTGTCTCCGCTGTAGCGGTTGTCGCCCGAGAGCGACAGGGCGCCCGCGCCGAGCTTGGTCAACGAACCCGTTCCGGCGACCCCCGTGCCTACCGTCACGGTGTTGCCTGCGTCCGCGACGTCGAGCGTCCCTCCGCGCTCATCCAGCGTGATTGCGCGCGCCGTTGCGGTGAATGTGGTGCCGCTGATCTGCAGCACGCCGCCATTGAATTCGAGCGTTCCGGCCGCATTGCCCAAGTTGGCGTCGCTGGACACCCGCAAAGTTCCGCCGTTGATGTACGTTCCGCCCGTGTAGGTATTGGCGCCGCTCAGCGTGGTGCTGCCAGCGCCCGAGATAATCAGGCCGCCGCTGCCGATGATTGCCTGTTCCAGAACGAAGGCATTGCCGGCGTTGACCGCGTTCAGCGTCAGCACCGAGGTATTGAGGTTCAGATTGCGGGTATTGCCGTTGGTCAATTGCCGAACGCTGCCGCTCTCGCTCTCGATGCGCCATTCCTGGTCATTGCCCAGCGCGATTCTGGAACTGAGATCGATCTGTTGATTCACCCGGCTTTCCACGCCGACACCGTCAACGCCATTGATCGTCATGACGGCATTCAGCGTCGGACTCGCAGTGTTGGGGATGAAACCCGTGCCGGTATACGGCGCTAAAAAGACGAGGGAGCCTATCTGGCGGGCTGGGCCCCACAACATGGATTGCCCGCTTCCAGCCATCGCGTAGATTGCCCGATCAGTTCCACCCGGAACCGGGCTGCCGTTCGCGTCGAATCCGCTGCTGGGGGTTTGGCCCCACGTTATATTGCCTGTTTGAATGAAATACCGGTCCGCCGCCAGCGCCGCTGGCGCGGTCAACAGACAAGGCGCGGCGCCTAGCAACATGGCGGCGGAAAATAAATAATCGCGCTTCCGCCGCAGTGCCATCGCCCCGTTTATCGAGCGTTTGGCTGATTCAGTAAATTGCCCACATTCATATACCGAAAACACTCGACGACCCCTTTTTTGATGAATACCGTTGGCGGCTTATTGGGGGCGGAATGTATCAGTTTAAAATCTATTGTGATTATTTTTGATAAACACTGTTTCAAATTGGGGCCGGGTCCAATTTTCACGCACTGACGTGCGACAGGGCGATGGCGGGACGGCAATGCCGCACCCGCCGTCCGCCGGAGCCGCGATCAGTTGATCTTGATGTTGCGTTCCTTGACCAAGGTCTTCCACTGTTCGGTTTCTTTGGCCAGATGGTCGCGCAACGCGTCCGGGCTGCTGCCGATGGACTCCGCACCGATCGAATCCAGGGTCGCCTTCACCTTCGGCTCGGCCAGCGCCGTGCGCATGGCTTCATTCAGCTTGGCCACCACTTCCGGCGGGGTGCCGGCGGGGGCGAAAGCCGCGAACCAGGGCATCAGCTCGTAACCCGGCACGCCGGCTTCCTGCAGGGTCGGCACGTCGGGCAGGGCGGCGGAGCGCTTGGTGGTGGTGACCGCCAGCGCACGTAGCTTGCCGGTGGCGATGTGCGGCTTGGCCGACGTGATGCTGTCGAACATGTAGTCGACCTGGCCGCCCAGCAGATCGGCCACGGCCGGGCCGCTGCCCTTGTAGGGCACATGCAGCATCTCGACGCCCGTCATCGACACGAAGAGCTCGCCCGCCAGATGGATCGACGTGCCCACGCCGGCCGAGGCGTAGGTGTAGTGGTTGGGCTGGGCCTTCGCCTTGGCGATGACGTCCTGCACGCTGGTCGCGCCCGTGCGGGCTGGATTGGTGACCAGCACGTTCGGCACCACGGCCAGAAGCGAAATCGGCGCGAAGTCCTTGATGGGGTCGTAGTTCAGGTCGGCGTACAGCGCCGGATTGACGGCCATGCCGTTGGCGACGATCAGGATCGTGTAGCCGTCGGGCTTGGACCGCGCGACCGTGGCCGCGCCGATGTTGCCGCCCGCGCCGGCGCGATTCTCGACGATGAACGACGTGTTCAATTGCTTGCCCATGGATTCGCCCAGCGTGCGGGCGATGCTGTCCATCGCGCCTCCGGGCGGGAAGGGCACGACCCATTTGACCGGACGGTCGGGATAGCCCTCCGCCAGCGCGGCGGACGCGCCGCCCAGCAACGACAGCGCCAGGATGGCGCGGGCAAAGGGTTTGAGTACATGGCGCATGCGCATGGTTGTCTCCGTGGTGCTTGAATTATTGTGGGTGCGCCCTTCAAGGCGGGCGCGGCCGGGGGGCGTGTCGCGGTCTGCGTATTGCGGGCCGGTCAGCGGTCCCGCCGGTAGAATTTCAGCTTGTCTTCGTCCAGCGTCAGGCCCAGGCCGGGGCCGGCGGGCAGTTCAAGTTCAAAATCGGCATAGCGCGGCGGATTGGCGACGATGTCGTCCTTCAACAGCAGCGGGCCGAACAATTCGGTGCCCCAGGACAGGCGCGGCAGGCAGGCGAAGCCATGCGCGGATGCGATCGACCCGACCGAGCCTTCCAGCATCGTGCCGCCGTACAGCGACATGCCGGCGGCGTCACCCACGGCCGCGGTGCGCAGCATTTCATACAGGCCGCCCGACTTGGCGATCTTCAAGGCCAGCACGTCGGCGGCGCCCTGGCGCGCGATGTCCAGTGCGTCTTCGGGACCATTCACGGCTTCGTCCGCCATGATGGGCACCACGAAACGCGCGGCCAGGCGGGCCATGCCGGCCAGGTTGGCGCGCGGGATGGGTTGCTCGATCAAGTCGACGCCGGCCGCTTCCAGGCGCGCGATGGCGCCGGCGGCATCGGCCTCGTTCCAGGCCTGGTTCACGTCCACCGTCACGCGGGCGCGGTCGCCCAGCGCCTGCTTGATGCGCGACACGTGCGCCACGTCTTCCGATACGGCGCGGCGGCCCACTTTCAGCTTGAACGTATTGTGGCGGCGGCTTTGCAGCAGCGATTCGGCTTCTTCGATGTCGCGGGCGGTGTCGCCGCTGGCCAGCGTCCACAACACCGGCATGCGCGTGCGCACGGCGCCGCCCAGCAGGGTCGATACCGGCACGTTCAGGCGCTTGCCCTGGGCGTCCAGCAGCGCGGTTTCCAGCGCGGACTTGGCGAAGCGGTTGCCGCGCGCCACTTTCTCCAGGCGCTGCATGGCCGCGTGGATGTTGGTCGCGTCCATGCCGGCCAGCGCCGGGGCCAGATACGTATCGATGGCCAGCTTGATGCCTTCGGGGCTTTCTTCGCCATAGGACAGGCCGCCGATGGTGGTGGCTTCGCCGATGCCTTCGATGCCGTCGCTGCAGGTCAGGCGCACGATCACGAGCGTCTGGCGCTGCATGACCGCCATGGCCAGTTGATGGGCGCGGATGGTGGGCAGGTCCACCAGAATGGCTGCGACCGAGAGAATGCTTGCCGGATTCATACTTTTATTGCCAGGAATTTAGCGATGTTGCCAGTATGGCTTGCGCTTTCCCATTGAGTCCAAGACTATATGGGTTCCGATTCATACCTTTCCAGTCTAAATAAGCCATGCAACTTAGGCACCTGCGCTACTTCCAGGCCGTGGCGGAAGAGGGCAGCTTCACCCGCGCCGCCACCCGTCTGCACATCGCCCAGCCGCCGCTCAGCCGCCAGATCCGCCAGTTCGAGGAAGCGCTGGGGGTGCAATTGTTCGAACGCACCACCCGCGCCTTGAAGCTGACCGAAGCCGGGCGCTTCCTGCTGGAGCAGTCCCGGCTGCTGACCGCCCGGCTGGACGAAGTGCTGGAAGGCACGCGCCGCCTTGGGCAAACGCAGCGGCGCTGGTTCGGCATCGGTTTCGTGCCGTCGACGCTTTACGGATTCGTACCCGAACTGATCCGCCAGCTACGCAGCGCGGACCCGCAGGTGGAAGTCGGCCTGACGGAAATGACGACGCTGCCGCAACTGGAAGCGCTGAAGGCGGGGCGCATCGACCTGGGTATCGGCCGGATCCTGCTGGATGATCCCGCGATCGAACGCCGGGTGCTGATGACCGAACCGTTGATGGCCGCCGTGCCGCTGCATCATCCGCTGGCGGCGCTGGGCAGCGTATCGGTGGAACGCCTGGCGCAAGAGCCTTTCGTGCTGTATCCCGCCAGGCCGCGGCCGAACTTCGCGGACCATGTGCTGGGACTGTTCCGCGCGGCGGGCCATGCGCTGCAGGTCGTGCAAGAGGCCAACGAGCTGCAGACGGCGATCGGCCTGGTGGCGGCGGGGCTGGGCGTGTCGGTGGTGCCGGCGTCGGTGCAACGCTTGCAGCGGCAGGATGTGGTGCACGTTCGGATCGAGGGCGACGCGTTCGTGTCGCCGGTAATCGCCAGCTACCGCAAGGACGATCAGTCCGAGTTCCTGGCGCGGGCGTTGGCGTTGGCGGCGGGGTTGGCCGATTGACGCCACGCTTGCCCGGGCGGTTTGCGGGGCGCTAGGATGAACGCGATGAACCTGGTCAGCACGCTGTTGCGAACTTGCAGGGCAGCCCTTGCCGCGCTGGCCCGAGAACTGGCCGCCTGGAAGCCCGGCCGGGACCGCGCGATCTTCAGCGCTGAAGCCGTGCTGTCCGTCGCGCTTGCCGTCGTGGTGGCGAACGTCTTGCACCTTTCCTACACCTGGTGGGCCGCCATCAGCGGCTTTGCGGTGATGCAGACCCGCTTCGCCGCGTCGGCCGAGCGCGCGGCGCACCGGGTCATCGGCACCGTGATAGGCGCCGGCCTGGGCGCCGTGGCCGGACCGTTGATCGGCGACCGTCCCTGGCTGTTCGTGCCGGCGCTGGGCGTGATCGGCGGCGTGGCCGCCTATTACGCCAACGGCTCCAAGGCGCCTTATGCCTGGATGCTGGGCGGGGTGACCGCCCTGATGGTGACCTACGAAGCGCATGTGCTGAATTCCCTGCCGTCCACCGCGGAATTCGCCGCGCTGCGGGCGGCCGAGGTCGTGGTGGGCACGCTGTCTTGCCTGGCGGTCGCCAGCCTGTTCCATTTCGGGCCGCAGTGGTATCGCCGGATCCGCCCGCCCGCCGCATCGGCCACGCCCTTCGGCGGCGGCGAAGGCGCGGCGCCCGAGCCTAGCGCGGCGCCGTCGGCGGAGTCGCTGCGGCGCAATCGGCTGGTGCTGGGCATGCAGGCCGCCCTGGCCATCATCGTCCTGGCCGCGGCCACATACTTCCTGGACATGCCCGGTTTCGCGCAAGCGCTGGTGACGGCGATTGCCGTGCTGATACTGCCCGCCGGAAAACTCGTGGACGGCACGCGCCAGCCCATCATCGACAAGATGGTGCAGCGGGTGATCGGTTGCCTGCTGGCCGGCGCGCTGGGCATGGCGCTGTTGCCGGTGACGCAGGGGCAAGCGGTGCTGTCCATGCTGGTGCTGTCGCTGGGCGTGTGGGCCGGATGCCACGTGCAGTCGGGGCCGCAGGGCGCAAGCTATGTGGGCCGCCAGTTCACCATCGCGTTCATCATGGTGTTTGTTCAAGACCACCATTGGGCGAATGACCCGATGCCCGCGCTGCTGCGCCTGTCGGGCATCCTCTCGGGCATCGCCGTGTTGGCGGCCGTGATGCTGGCAACGCGCCGCCTGAAAGGCGATTTCATCTTGCCGTCGCGCCATACGCGATAGCATCGACAGTTTCGTTTCTGCCTTGGCGCCTTGATGACGCCCGAGCAAGACGTGGCCTTGCTGCATGAGGCGGGCTTCGACGATGTTGACTAGTTCTACGCCGGCTTCACGTTCAAGGGCTGGATCGCCTACTGCCCCATGTCCTGAACCGCGAGCGACCGATCAGGCCGCGATGGACCACTGCGGCCGCTCGGGAACCTCGGGCAGGGCGATGTCTGCATGGCCCGGGCGCACCCAGCGCACTCGCTCGCGCGTCGCGTCGATGCAGCCGCCCTGGTCGTAGACGCCTTGCGGATCGCGGATCCGCGTCATGCGCGCCAGCACGTCGGCCGTGGCCTGGGGGTCGGCCAGCGTCTGCCGCACGCGCTCCCGGACGATCTGTTCGTCGATGACGGGCTTGCCGGCGGCATCGGTGCGAAGCCCGTGGCGCCAATGGAAGATCTCGACGCACTTGGTCGTCAGCGTGAACGGGGCGCCGCGTTCCCAGAAATTGTTGAACTGGCCATTGCCCAGATAGAACACCCACGAACCCTCGTACCCTTCGACGTCGGACGAGGCCGCGTCCGGGTTGCGGAACCACAGCCGGTCGCCCGGCACGTAGAAGCGTTGGGGCAGGGGATCGGCAAGCGAACCGTACTCGTGCAGGAACGCTTCATGGAAGCGGCCGGACATGACGGCGCGCGTTTCCCATTGGCGTTGCAGGCGGCGGCCCAGTTCGGGGTTGGCGTGCAGCAGCTCTTGCGCAATGCCCAGGACCGTCACGTACTCCGTCGCCCGATAGCACGAGAACGCGTACAGCTGCCCTGACGCTTCGGGTTGCGTGGCCTTGCGCAAGCCTTCGATCAGCGATCGCCCCGGCAGGGCGGTAAAGCCGCGCGCCTCGTCATAGGTCCAGTAGTCCGATGGCCGTTCGGCGTGTTCGGTGTCGAACGCCAACGCGGTCTTGCGCGCGGCCTGGACGATGTAGCGGCGGATGCGCACCGCCGATTCCAGTTCCGCGAGGGTGGGGAACGTGAACGCGACCGGGCTGGCCAGCATCGCCAGCACGATCTCGCGGTCCAGGTCGATGTCGCAGGTGTCCGTGCGCAGGTTCAATGCGTGAGCGACGCCGGTCGTGTCATGGTCCGGCATGCAGGCTGCCGCAAAGGCGGCGTTAAGCCATGCCTGCGCGCCGGGCGCCGTGCCGGCCACGCCGGAACAGTTCGCCGTGTCGCGAAGCCCGAACGAAGACAGGAAGTGCTGGATGGCGGGGAGCGCCAAGGCCGCCTGACGGGCATCGGACGGTGCAATGCGGATGCCGCCCCGGTCGGGATGAAGCGGTGAAAACTGAAGAAACGGCATGACGGGCGAACCGGGAATGCGATTCGGAAATTGTAGTCATGCGGGCTTAATAACAGCTTTAAGGGCGGCACGTGAAACCGCGCGCCCAGCCCTGTTTTCATGGGGTTTCAGGCGAGTTTCACTCGGGTTTCAGGCGATTGTCATGGTTGTTGCGAAGCGTTTGTGCGCCGCTTCCAGGGCACGCCATGGAACAGCAGCGTGCACACGACGGCGGCGGCCAGACTGGGCAGGGCGCCGGCCTTGATGGCGTCGATGACATAACCCAGACGCCCCGACCCGAACGCCGCCAAGCACGTTGCGCGCGATGGCGCGGCAGGTGTCGTGGGGCTGGCGGCGGACGCAGCGATAGACGACGCTTGCCGCCGCAAGCAGCACGATGAAGGCAAGCAGGATCAGGTTCATGGCGTGAGGGGAAACTGCCGCGGCGGGCGCCGCGGCAGTTTCTTATTGGCTGACGTACCGCTTGGTCTTGGCGTTGAACGTGTAGTGCGTGACGTCGGCGGCGCCCAACTGGCGGGTCTTGTTCGGCCCCGAGATCGTGGTGCCGTTGGGTTTGACGGCCAGGCGCGGCATGTCGTTGGCGCCGTCTGCGGTGAACACCAGTTCGCCGGTGCTGTTGGTGCACGGCATCACTTCGCCATCCGAGCAGGCGGCGCTGTTGTCTTCGCCCGTCAGGACGTTGCCCACGTAGGTCCAGACCTTGTTGTCCGAATCCGTCTTCAGGCGTTCGGGATCGAACACCAGCAGCGAGTAGCCGTCGCTGGTGATGCCGTTGTCGAAACTCGTATCCGGCACGGCCAGCAATAGCTTGCCGGCGGGCGTGCGGTATTCGACCGGCTTGCGGCGCTTGTCGACGTCCGGGGCCCTTTCGTATGCGCCGAATTCGCCGATGGTGTGCTCAAGGCCCCGGAATTTCCAGGGGCGCTCGGATGTGGGATCGTTCAGCACGAACGTGGATTCCGCAATATTGACCTGCGTTTCGGGGCCGACCTGATCTTCGCCCGGCTTGCCGTACCGTTCTGCGGTTTCCCAGACAAAGCCCGTGTAGTAATGCGTGCCTTCGGATTCGAAGGCATGGCCGAACCAATACGTGGCGATGCTGCCGTTTGCCACTTCGTACGACGTTTCGCCTTTGCCGTCGATCTGATAGATGAAATACATCACCGTGGCGGCATCGGGAGGCGTCACGGCGGCGGCGACGGATTTTTGTATTGCTGGCGCGCTGTCCGTGGCGGCGAGCGCAGGCGCAGGGCTGCTCAGGACGGCAAAGGTGGAGGCAAGCAAGCCGGCCAGGGCGGTGCGCACGCACCGGCGGCGGAAACTCGGGCTGACCTTCATAAGGGTTCTCATGAGTTAGGAAACGTCCTGTCGAATTTCTATAAAAGCGTTTTGATTGTTGATGTCGGTATAGAACGGTCGATCTTCCGGCGCGGGGGGTAATCAAACGTGATGGCGGCCGGCAGAATTGGGATGCGGAGGCGAGTATAAGGGGGCTGTTTATCGTCCAGGCTTCACGATATTGCAGGTATTGCTAATCTGTTACATATGGCATTTTCAGCCGTTCCGGGTTTGCGCCGCACCGCTTTCGGCGGCGGCCCGAACGAACGCAGGAAGACGCTTCAACCGCCGCCCGAAGCGGGCGGCGTTTCCTGCGAGGCCGATAACACCGGTTCCGCCGCGTCCGTGCCCGGTACGACATTGGTCAGGTCTTCGGTCATTTCATGGTCCAACGCGCCCTGGACAAGGTCTTCAGTGACGCGCAATTCGACGCCCACCGGCGACATCTGGGCGGCGGCGGCAAACGGCGCGACAGGCGACGGGGCAGGGCGCTCGCGGCGGCGCCACATGAAGAAAGCCATCAGGCTGACGTTCAGCAGCGCGAAACACCAGAACAGTCCGGCCGCACCATATTTCGCCATCACCTGCGAAATCGCCAGCGGGCTCAGGGCCGACCCCAGCGAATTGATCAGCAGCAGGCCCTGGATCATGCGCACCAGCGCATCGGCGGGCGCGCGATCCGCGGCGTGGCTGACGGCGACCGGATAGATGGCGAACACGCCGCCGCCCAGCAGGAACAGCAGGACGATCAGCAGCGGCGACCCGGTCGGCAACAGCAGGATCAGCAGGCTGAGCACGGTACAGAAAACCGCCAGCGCGATCAGCACGACCTGCCGGTCGCGCAGGTCGGACCAGCGGCCGACGGGATACTGCAGCACCATGGCGCCCAGGATCACGGCGCCCATCATCTTGCCGACTTCGGCCACATCCAGCCCGATGCGCTGCAGGTACAGCGGCAGCAAGGTATATACCGCCGCGATCGCCACCCCCGAACCGAAGCAGCCCATGACCCCGGTGGGCGTCATGCGGATCAGGTGCTGCGGCATCAGGGGTTCGACGCGTTCCGCCAGCGGCGAAATGCGCGGAATGATGACCATCGGCATCACCGACAGCGAGGCCAGCAGCCCCGCCACCATGAAGGGCGCCATCTCGCCCAGCTGCGTCAGGGCGCCAAGCTGGATCTGGCCCAGCATGCCGGATCCGTACAACGAGATCATGTAGAACGCCAGCAAGCGCCCGCGCATCTTCGGATCGCCGGCCAGCAGCAGCCAGCTTTCCACCACCAGGAACACGCCGACGCTTGCCCACCCGTTGATCAGCCGCAGCACGAACCATGCCTCGGCGCCGAAGACCAGCCCTTGCAGCAGCACCGTTACCGCGATCAGCGACGCAAAACTGCTGTATGCCCGGATATGGCCGATGCGCACGATCAGCCGGTCGTTGAAGATCGCGCCCAGCGTCAGGCCGATGAAATACGACGACGAAATCAGGCCGATGACGGTGGCGGACTCGCCGGCCGCATCCAGTCGCAGGGTGGTAAGGGAAGAAATGAAAGCGTTGCCGATGCAGACAACGAACAAGCCAAGAAGCGGCCCCAGCACGAGAGCCAACAACTGCCGAGACATGACATCCTCGATCGCGAAAAGCGCAAAACCATCCGGCCTGGCCGGACTACTGCAATGAAAAGTCAGGCGGAAAGCCCGAAAGCGCCGTCGCGGCCCTGCCGGGATCCTCCTGAGAGGGCTGGGTGTCGCCGAAGGGCAAAAACCGCCGGGGATTGTAGCGCCGTTCGTTTGGCGGGCCGTTCTGCTCAGCCGGGCAAGCGGCGGGGGCTTTTATCCGGACCTGGACGGCGCCTGGGCGGCCCAGGACGACCATCAGTACGCCGCTATTGCGTCGCCGCAATGTTCGTGCGCCGCAAGCCGGCGCGCAGGGTATGTTCCAGATCTCCCAAACCGACATTTCCGCAACCGACCAACGTCAGCTCCTGCAATGCGGGCAGCGCGCCCAGGACGTCGATGTCGCCGATGCGCGTGCAGTACTGAATGTCCAACCGCTCCAAGTGGGGAAGCGCGGCGACCGGGCGAATCGTTTGCAACATGCCTTGGTTTTTTAGCCGTAGCGAACGCAATCCGGCAAGCTGTTCGATACCGGACAGCGTTTTCAAGGTGCGGCCGCCCAGCAAGCCAAGCGCCAGCAACGGCATTTCGGCGATGCGATCGAATACTGACGAATCGAACGGCACGTTCCACAGGTTCAGCTCCCTGAGCGGCAACCGCAACGCGCGGTCCAGCAGCACGCCGCGCCGGTCTGGAATCGCGGACAGCGATATCAGCGCGGGGAATGCTTCCGGCTCGAAGCGGAGCATCGCGTCTACCGTCAAGGCCTCCAGCCTGGGCATCGGACCGGCGTTCCAGGTATACGTGCCTTGCTCGGGATGCAGGGAAAGGTGGCGCAGGCTGGCGGGCAGCATGTCAGCGCGCAACCCATCCACGAGGCTGGGCAGGATGGCGCCAGGACCAATCGACAGATGGATCAGCGACGGCAGCCGGGCGATGAGTTCCGGCAATTCATGCAGCGGATCCTCGTGGGGCGCCCAGAGATGAACGTCCTCGATCGAGGCCAGCGTGGCGTCGTCCGGCGGCGCATCGTACAACACGACGCGCTCATGCGCCCCGGGGAATTGCGCAAGCTGGCGACTATGCATCATCCGCCAGGTCTGATTCCGGCTTGGCCGAGGCGTTGAAAACGGAATGAACGGCATGCGTCCTTCCAAAGAAACCGTTGGAACGCCAGTTTACGACGTGGGCAGGGCGGGGTGACGCAGCGCTGTCTTCCTGACTAGAATGGGCTTTCCGTACACCATTCTGGAAGCGTCTCATGAGCCTGCAATTTCGAATCCTCTCGGTTTTTGCAATGTGCGCGATGTCGGCAGGCGCCGCAGCGGAAAGTCTGCCGGTCGTCCAGTTCATCGCGACGGGCGGCACGATCGCGATGAAGGTGGATCCGGTCACCAAAGGGGTGGTTCCCGCCATCTCGGGCGACGACCTGATGCAGACGGTTCCCGACGCGGCCAAGTACGCCCGCATTGAAGTCAACAACTTCTCGGCCATGTCGGCCAATTATGTCGAACCCAAGTGGTGGACGCGTCTGACCAAGTCGGTGGATGACGCCTTGGCGCGTCCTGAAGTGGCCGGGGTGGTGATCGCCCACGGCACGGACACGATGGAAGAGACCGCATACTGGCTTGATTTGACGGTGAAGTCCGACAAACCGGTCATTCTGATCGGCGCGCAACGCAACGCGTCTTCGCCGGATTTCGACGGGCCGCGCAACCTGCTCAACGCGATCCGGATCGCCACCGCGCCGGATGCCAAGGGCATGGGGGTGATGATTGCGATGAACAATCAGATCAACGCCGCGCGCACGGCGACCAAGACCCATACCGCCGATGTCGAGACCTTCAAATCGGGTGACTTCGGGTTTCTGGGAGAGGTCTGGTCGGACCGCGTGCAATTCTCGCGGACGCCTTTGCGGCGTCAGCACATCGATATCGGCGAAGGCGAGATGCCGCGCGTGGAAATCCTGCCCATGTTCGGCGGCGCCGATGGCGGCTTGCTGCGCTACGCGGTGGACCAGGGGGCGAAGGGCATCGTGGTCCAGGCCGTGGGCATGGGCAACATGAACGTGTCGATGTTCGAGGCCGTCAAGTACGCGCTGGGCAAAGGCGTGCCGGTCGTCATTTCGACGCGCGTGCCGAATGGGCGCACGATGCCGGTCTATGGATTTCCCGGCGGCGGGAAAACGACCTACGACGCCGGCGCGGTCATGGCAGGGGATCTCAGCCCCCAGAAGGCCCGGCTGCTGCTGATGCTGATGTTGCATCAGGGGCAGGGCAGCAAGGAAGCACTGCAGGCCGCGTTTGACCGTTGAATACTCCCGCATGCCGGCTTCGGGCGTAAACAGCTCGACGATGTTCAAGGCAGGTGAATAGGGCAGGCGCGATTGAATATTTTCGGCCGCGCCGCAGCCCGGCCCGGCTTGGGCCGGGCGTGACGCAGGCGCGCGGAAAGTGCTTCCATTGACATGTCGCGTTAACGCACCCATCTCTCAACCTGCAACGATGTCAATGCGATCTGGGTCGGCAGCACGGAGGCGCCACTGATTTCCTTCGGGTCGCCCAGCACGCATTTCGGGCACGCTAGCGAAAGACCCCCTTATTTCGCCGACCATGCAGGGCAAAGCAGCTGAAGCCCCCGGTCTCCGCTATTGCGGCGTGATATTCGCCGCCTTGACGATATCGCGCCACTTTTCTCCCTCGGAGACATTGAAGCGCGCGAAGGTGGCGGGGTCCGATCCCACCGGCTTGGCGCCCAGCCCCGCGTATTGCGTCACGACGTTGGGCTGCTTGAGCGCTCGCGCGGCATGGTCGGCCAACTTGGCCACGATCTCGGGCGGCGTGCCCTTGGGCGCCCACAGGCCGTACCAGGTGCTGATATCGAAACCGGGGAAACCGGATTCCGCCATGGTCGGCACGTCGGGAAGCTCATCCACCCGGTGCGCGGTCGTCACCGCCACCGCGCGCAGCTTGCCCGACTTGATGAACGGCATGGCCGACGGCATCGAGTCGAACATCAACTGGATCTGTCCGCCTACCAGGTCCGTCAATGCCGGCGCGCTGCCCTTGTAGGGCACATGCTGCATCTGCAGGCCGGAGCGTACCTTGAAGGACTCGCCCGCAAGCTGCTGCGCCGATGCGGACCCCGCCGAACCGAAGTTCAGCGGCTGCGTCTTGCCCTGCGCTACCAGATCCTGGACGGTGCGGACCTTGGCGGTCTGCGGCACCACCAGCACCAGCGGCACGTCCGCCAGCTGGGTGATGGGCGCGAAATCCTTGAAGGCGTCGTAGCGCATCGACGCGTAGATGTACGGATTGATCACGTGCAGCGACGCGTTGGCCAGGAAGGTATAGCCATCCGGCGCGGCGCGCGCCACGAGATCGGCGCCGATCATCCCGCTTGCGCCGGGCTTGTTGTCCACGATGATGTTTTGGCCGATGGTCTTGGACATTTCCGCCGCCACCAGGCGCGCCACGATATCCGTCGGGCCGCCCGGCGGGTAGGGGACGACCATGGTGATGGGCTTGGCGGGAAACGCGGCGTCCGCAGCCAGCGCGGTCAATGGGCCTGCGGCAAGGCCCAAGGCCAGCGCGGCGGCGGCAATTTGCGTGGCGTGTCGCGCTAGGCGGAAGCGGCTCGCCCTGGGGGCGAGTCGGGCGGTGATGGCGTACATGGGTTTGTCTCCGTCGTTATTGTGATCGCCACCTTGCCGACGACTTGTCGACTTTCCAGGGCGGCGAGTGCTGCGGCAAGACCGGTGATCGGATAGACCGCCGTTACAGCTGGCCGGATCCGCTTGCTGCGGGCCCAGTCAAACAAGGTGGACATCGTCCGCTGCATGGCGGGCGCGTGGACGATGCGTTCGTCGGCGGGCGTCCAGCCTATGTAGCGGCCAAAGAAAAACCCATGCAGGGCAATGTTCTTCACCAGCAGCAGGTTCAGCGGCACATCGGGAATGCGGCCGCTGGCGAAGCCGACCGAGACCATCCGCGCGTTGGCCGCCGCCGCCCGCACGCTGCGTTCGAAGGCGTCGCCGCCCACGGCATCGATCACCACGTCGGCACCGCGCCCGCCGCTTGCCGCCTTGACAGCCTGCGCCATGTCTTCGTCGGCCGCGAACGCATGCGCGGCGCCTGCAGCCAGCGCGGCCTGGCGTTTGGCGTCGGTGCTGGCGCAGGCGAGTACCGTGGCGCCCAGCGACGAGGCGATTTCCACGGCCGCCAGGCCGACGCCGGATCCGGCTCCCAGCACCAGCACCGTGTCGCCGGGCTGCATGGCCGCGCGCCATAGCAAGGCGCACCAGGCGGTTCCGTAGGAAATGGGAATGGGCAGGGCGGAGAGCAGCGGCAAGTCGTCGGGCACCGGGTAGACGGTGTGCTCGGGCAGCGTCAGGCGTTCCGCGTAGCAGCCCCAGCGCGCCAGCGCCACCACCTTGTCGCCCGGCTTCAGGCGCGTGACGTCCGCGCCGCATGCAATGACGCGCCCGGCGGCTTCCGTGCCAGGCGCGAAGGGCAGGGGAGGCCGGCTTTGGTAGCTGCCTTGGATCAGCAGCTTGGTCGCATGGCTGACGCTTGCGTATTCCACGGCGACCGTGACTTCGTGGGGCCCAGGGGCCGGAGCGTCCGCCATGTCTCCCGGCAAGACGTCCTCGACCGGCCCATGGCGTCGGCAGATCAGCGCGCGCATCAGCGGTCCTCCTGCGGGGAAGGCGCCTGGCGCAGCACGCCTGCGTCCAGCAAGGACTGGATGTCCGAAGGCGGCACGCCCCAGTCCGTCAATGCGGCAACCGTATGCTGGCCGACCGCAGGCGCGGCCTGCAACGGCCGGCGCGTTGCCGCGCCGGGCACGCGCGCGAACGGCAGGGGGGTGCCGCCGGGCTGCGCCAGGGGCTCCAGCAAGCCGATATGCGCGGCCTGCGGGTGCGCGGCCAGGCTGTCGTAGTCCCTGACTCGCGCATGCAATACGTCTTCGCGTGCCAGGCGCTCCACCCAGTGCGCGGCCGGCTGCGCCGCCAGTTGAACGGACAGTTCGCGGTGCAGGCGTTCGCGCTGGGCCATGCGCCCCGCGTTGCTGGATAGCGCCGGATCCGCCAGCCAGTCGGTCCGATCCAGCGCGCGGCAGAGCCGGGCAAACTGGTCGTTGTTCAGCGCCAGGACCGACAGGCTGGCGTCCGCCGTATCGAACACGCCATTGGGCGCGCTGACCGCGCCCGCCGCGCGGGCGCCCGCCATGCCGAACGCCAGGATGTCGTTTACCTGCAAGGCGGCGCAGGCCTGGAACAGGCTCAGTTGCACGTGCTGGCCGCGGCCGCCGCGCGCCTGCTGATACAGGGCGGCGCTGGTGGCCTGGACGGCATACAGCGCGGTGGCGATGTCGGCCATCAGCAGGCCGATCCGGCGCGGCTCGCCCTCGGGCGTCTGGTTCGCGAACATCAGCCCGCTGTCGGCCTGCATCACCGAGTCCGACGCCGGCGCGTTCGCGCTAGGGCCATCCGGGCCATAGCCGCTGATGGACACATACACCAGGCCGGGGCAGCGCTCGGCCAGGCTGTCATAGCCCACGCCCATGCGTTCAGCCACGCCGGGGCGGAAATTCTGGATCAGGATGTCGGCGCGTTGCGCCATTTGCGCCAGCAAGGCTTTGCCCTGTGGCTGGCGGGCATCCACGCACACGCCGCGCTTGCCCACGTTATAGGCGATCGACAGTGCGCTCTGATCGTCGCGCACGACGCCGACATGGCGGCCCCAATCGCCGTCCGGCGGTTCTACCTTCACCACGTCGGCGCCTTGCTGCCAGAGGATCTGGGCGCAGTAGGGGCCCGCGATACCCTGGCTGAGGTCGAGTACGCGCAGGCCTGAATAGGGGCCGGAAGAGGAGGCGAACGGCGTGGTCGGCATGGGTGTGATGCGGCTGAGGACAATGCGGTCGATGCTAGACTCGCCGGCAGCATTGGACAATCCACGTATTTGTGCCTGGAATGGTGAATGATGATTGACAATATGCCGGACCTGAATCTGGTCAGACTCTTCGTGGCCATGGTGGAGTCGCGCAATCTGAGCGCCGCCGCGCTGCGTTGCGGAATGACGCGTTCGAACATGTCTCATCGCTTGAAGCGGCTGGAACTGGACTTGGGCGCGCAGCTCTTCCGGCGGACCACCCGGCATGTCGAGCTGACGCAAGCCGGCCAACTGCTTTACCAGCATGGCATCCGCTTGCTTGACGAGATGCGCGCAGTGCAAGCCGCCATCGACAGCCTGGACGGAGCCGTCAGGGGAGACGTGCGCATCCGGTTGCCGACAGGCCTGGGCCATCTTTATCTGGCGCCCGTGCTGCTCGACTTCGCGCGCACGCATCCCGATATTTCGTTGCGCGTGCATATCAACGACGGCATCGGGGACCTGATCTCCGCCGAAGTCGATATCGCGCTGAAGATCACCTCATCGCCGCCCGAGGACCATGTGGCGCGCCGCGTGTGCGGAATCCAGTGGTGCCTGTGCGCCTCGCCGGCATTCCTGGCGGAAAATGCGCCGGTGCAGACGATGGCGCAGCTGGGGCGCTGCGATCTGATTGCGCCGCAGTCCCTGGGCCGCCGCTTTGACTTGCGCATGAAGCAAGAGCACGGAGACCCGCTGATCCTGCGCGTGGCGCCAAGGCTGCAGTCGGGCGATTACCCGTTCCTGCGGGACGCGGTCCTGGCGGGGCTGGGCGTGGCCTTGCTGCCCCGCTATGCGGTATGGAGCCAGTTGCGCGACCGGACGCTGGTTGAAGTGCTGCCCGAGTTCGAGCCCGAAGGCGTCGGCGACGCCATCTACCTGCTTACCGCGCCCAACCGCTTTCCGTCCATGGCGACGCGCGTGCTGGCCGACTTCATTCGCGAGCACATCGAACGGCATATGCGAGACTGGGACAGGACCGCTCGCGTTGGGTGACACCCGGACGAGGCGGGCCGAACGCCGGCTTCTATCGGAAAAACACCGATTCGATCCGATTGCGTCCCCGTTGCTTGGCGTAGTACAGCGCGCGGTCGCTGCGGCTGAGTGCCAGCTCCGCGTCGTCGTCCTTCGTATGCAGCGCGGAAATGCCGATGCTGACCGTCAGCGGTATATGCCGCCCGTCCGACAAATACGGCGTATCAGCGATCCGGCGCTGCACGTTCCGGGCGAACCGGTGCGCGCTTTCGATGTCAGTATCGGGCAGCACGACGGCGAACTCCTCGCCGCCGATGCGCCCCACCAGGTCGGTGTCGCGCAACTGGGTGCGCAGCATATTCGCAAAATGCTGCAGGACTCCGTCACCGATCGCATGTCCCCATGTGTCGTTGATGTGCTTGAAGTGGTCCAGGTCGCACATCAGCACCGCCGAACCGAGGCCGCCGTGGCCCTTGATCCGCGTAAGCTCCGCGGCGATGCGCGACATGAAATGGCGGCGGTTGGGCAAGGTCGTCAGCGCGTCCGTGGCGGCGTGCTCTCGCAATTCGAACTCGGCGCGCTTGCGGTCGGTGATGTCCGTGACGAACCCGTGCCATACCACGCCGTTATCGGCGTCGCGGCGCGGGCTGGCGTCCCCCTGGCGCCACTGCACGCCCTGTAACGGAAGGCAGACCCGGAATTCCAGGTGCCACGGCGTCAGTGCGGCGGCTGCCTTTTGCAGCGACGAGCGATAGGCGGGCAAGTCCTCGGGATGGATGCGCTGTTCGATAGCGGTGGTGCTGGCGCGCACGTCATCGGCGGTGAGCTCGAACGTGTCCCAGATGCCGGCGCTGACATACGAGAACCACGAGCCGCCTTCGGGCACCGCCCGGCACTGGAAGACCAGCCCGGGCACAGCGTCGGTGAGGTTGACGACAAGGTCCGCCGTACGCTTGAGCCGGTCAGACATGGCGCGCACCGCGCTGATGTCGGTGGTCGTGCCCATCATTCGCAACGCCTTGCCGGAATGGTCCCGGCTGATCACTTTGCCGCGGCTGCAGATCCACTTGTAGCTGCCGTCCTTGCAACGGATGCGGTGCTCGACTTCGTAGCTTTCGGTCTTGCCGTCGAAATGGTCCTGCATGGCGGCGCGCACGTAGTCAAGGTCGTCCGGATGCAGGCGGGTGTAGGCGTCCTCGATGCGCGTCGTGAGTTCCGAATCGCTATAGCCAAGCAAGGCTTTCCAGCCGGGCGAATAGGTGATCTCGCCGGTCACCACGTTGCGGTCCCAGACACCCGTGCCGCTACCCGCGATGGCCAGCGACAGCTTTCGGGCTTCTTCGCGCCAGGTGTCTTCCCCGCCGCGCTCGCCTGACCGCACATGGCGCTGTTCGATGGCCATTGCCGCAAGGTCGGCCAGGTCCTTCAAGGCCTGGTTGTCTTCGTCGGTAAAACCGCGCGCCTGCCCGTGCAGCAGCCGCAAGCCGCCCAGCAGGCGCCCATTGGCGGCGCGCACGGGGCATTCGATGGCCCAGGGCTGGGATTCCGGGGGCGGCGTGCCGTCCACCGCCTGCCACGCGTCATCGGCGTCGGAGCACACCAGAATTGCCACGTCTACGCTGAACAAGCGCCGGGTCAGACGCACCAGCCGGTTCAACGAACCGTCGGGTTCGCAATGTGCGCCGCCCGCGCCATCGTCAGCGGGTCGGGTTAGGGACGGATCACCGATAACGGGCATTTCAGGGCCTGATCAATGCTGGATTCACCGGTGCAGCCGGGCTGCACCTGGCTGACATTCTGTCACGTTCCGCGCCAGAATTGCGAATGATGGCAGCCTCTTCCCCCAAGTCACGTCGCCTTTGCCTTTGGAGGCGAATTCTGGTGAATGGTTTTCATGACGCCGACATGCCGGATACAGCGGATTGTCAGGGACTCCATGTAGCGTCTTGCAGGCACTCGCCGTCAAGCTGGGCGCGATATGGCATTTTTCATGAGTGGGCGCTTGCCGCTTGGATTAACCCAAATATCTTGAGTTCTCCGCGCGACAATGCCTCCCAATGTTTCGGGCGGATCTGGTCTTCAATACTGGAGTTCCGATATGAAAAGTCGCTTTGCGCGGGTAGTCGCGCTGTTGGCCGGGGTGCTGTGCATCGCCAATGCCGCGGCACAGCCGGCATTCCCAAGCAGCTTCAAGAACCAGACCGTCACCATGGCGGATGGCGCGAAGATTTTCGTCCGTTCCGGTGGCGCCGGCCCTGCCGTGGTACTCATTCACGGGTTCGGCGACACGGGCGACATGTGGGCGCCACTCGCGCAAGCGCTCGCGAAGACGCACCTGGTGATCGTGCCGGACCTGCGCGGCATGGGGAAATCGTCAAAACCCGCCAGTGGCTACGACAAGAAGTCGCAGGCGGTCGACATACGCGCGGTCGTGACGGCGTTCAAGCAGGACAGGACCGCCGTGGTCGGCCATGACATTGGCACGATGGTCGCCTATGCGTATGCGGCGAGCTATCCCGACAAAGTCGACAAACTCGTCGTGATGGACGCACCCGTGCCCGGCATCGCGCCTTGGGACCAGATCATCCTGTGGCCCGCGCTGTGGCATTTCAACGCCGGCGGCCCTGATTTCGAGCGTCTGGTCGCAGGTAGGGAACGCATCTATCTTGACCGGTTCTGGAACGAGTTTGCCGGCACGCCGTCGAAGATCGACGAGGCCACGCGACGCCACTACACCAAGCTCTATTCCCAGCCAGGCGCGATGCGCGCCGCCTTCGCGCAGTTCAACGCCATCGCCAAGAGCGACGTCGCCGACAACATCGCGTTCTCCAAAACCAAGCTCACCATGCCGGTGCTGGCCATCGGCGGAGAGAAGTCCTTCGGCGACAACATGGCGATCGTCATGCGTAATGCGGCGACCGATGTGCGCGGAGAAGTCGTGCCAGGGGCGGGGCACTGGTTGATGGAAGAGAGCACCGGCGCGACGGTCGGGTTGATCGTAAGATTTCTGGCTGCGTCGCAGTAGCCCGTCGGCGCTGACACCATCCTTCATTCAGCTGGCGGCACCACTGCAATCGCGAGCTTTCCCTGGATACCGTTGTTCGGCGCCTCCAACCGGGCGTGGGCGAGCGGAATGTCGGCAAGCGAGTACACCGCGCCAAGGTGTGGCCGCAGCTGGCCGCGCGCGATCAACGCGCTCAACTCATCAAGCTTGCCGCGGTGTTGGCGGGTGAAGACGAAGTGGTAGCTCGCGTTCTTGCCCCAAGCCTGGACGAGGTTCTGTGGTTGCGCGATGTCCACGATCGTGACGACCCGGCCAAGTTGTGCAAGCGCGTCGGGGCTGCGCGACAAGGTGTGGCCGCCGACGGTGTCGAACACGACGTCGACGCCGCGGCCCCCCGTTGCTCGCATGACGGCCTCGACGTAGTCTTCCTTTTCGTAGTCGATGACCCCGTCGGCACCCAGGCCGCGTGCGAAATCAGCGCTGGATTCGCGCACCGTCGTGAACACCTTTGCGCCGATGGCTTTTGCCAGCTGGATCGCCACATGGCCGACGCCTCCGGCGCCGCCATGTATCAGGATGGTTTCGCCCACTCGCAGCGCCGCGCGCACGACCAGGGCTTCCCACGCCGTTCCGCCCACCAAGGTCAGGCTTGCCGCTTCAAGATGGCTTAGCGAAGGCGGCTTCTTTCCGACGATGGCCTCAGCGGCCACGTGGTATTCGGCATAGCTTCCTTGCCCGTCGAAAATCTGCGGGGTGTACCAGACTTCGTCTCCGGGGGAGAAGGCCGTCACACCCGGCCCGACGGCTTCGACGACGCCAGAGACGTCGTGTCCGGTAATGGCGGGCAAGGGGACCAGGTCAGGATAATCGCCGCGCCGGACCTGGTAGTCCAAGGGATTGATGGAGGTGGCATGCACGCGGACCAGGACTTGTCCTGTGTGGGGCACCGGTTTGGGCACATCGCAAAGCTCGAACGAGTCGGGGCCGCCAAATGATTTAAGGGTGATCGCTTTCATTGCAGTTCCTAAGTTCGAAAAAAAGGGATATCGGGAAATACCGATGTATTGGAATAAAAAAAGGGCATGAAAAGAAGGAGTGAAAAGAAGGGGCGAAAAAGGTTCGAGGTAAAAATTACAGCTCTTTCCCGATGATCTCGGCAAGCGCACTGATGGCCGCTTCGTTCCGCTTGTAGTAAGTCCACTGGCCGATGCGCCTGACTTCAACCAGGCCTGCACGCTGCAGGGTCGCAAGATAGTCAGACACCGTCGACTGCGACAGCCCGACGCCTTCCTGGATGCTGCTGACGCAGACGCCCACCGTATGAACATCCCCCTCATCCTGCGGGGGGAAGTGCGTCGCGGGATCCTTCAAACCTTTCAAGATTTCAAGGCGCGTGCGGTTCGAGAGGGCTTTGAATATTTCGAGCAATTCCATGCGGCGATTGTATCGAGATTTACCGATATGTCAATATGCGAAGTGGCCGCGGCGGCGAAGGGCAGCCGTCAAAGCCCCCGCAGGAATTCGACCAGCGCGTCATTGACTTCGCGAGGCGCCTCCTGCTGCAGCCAATGCCCCGCGTGGGGGATCACTTCGGTCGAGCGCAATCGGGGAACGAGGCTCGGCATGGCGTTGATGATCTGGTCCATGCCCGGGATCGCCAGTCCCGTGTCGCGTCCGCCCACAAGATACAGGGCGGGTACGTCGACCGTCTTGCCGTCCAGTGCGCCCTGCAGGGCCCAATTACGGTCCAGATTCCGGTAATAGTTAAGCCCGCCGCGAAAGCCGCTGGCCTTGTAGCTCTGGACAAACACATCCAGGTCCAGCGGGGCAAGCCAGGCTGGCAGTGTTTCGGGGATAGGCAGCGAATCGAGCAGGCCACGACCGTTGGCCACCATGCCGAAGGGATTGGGCGTGCCCGGTTCGTCGCGAGGCCCGGCATTGCCCGACGCGGCGAAGTAGATGGCGCGCAGCGTTGCGCTGACGTCCCGTTCGAACTCCTGTTCAGCCACGCCCGGTTGACTGAAGTAGTGCGTATAGAACATCGCCGATTCCGTTCTGGGGAACAGCCGGCTGGGCGGGACGGGGGGCCGGCCCATCATGGGGACGCCCAGCGCGGCAATGGCGCGAAAGCGGTCGGGCCGTATCTGCGCGGCCTGCCACGCGATATTGGCGCCCCAATCGCCTCCGACGATCACGGCGTCATCCGCGCCCTCGTTGTCGATCAACGCGACCAGATCGCCGATCACGTCCAGGGTCGTATACGCCGCCACGTCCGCCGGACTTTCGCTGGCGCCGTAGCCGCGCAAATCGGGGGCGATGGCGCGATAGCCCGCAAGGGCCAGGGCGGGAAGCTGGTGGCGCCACGCGTGGGAGGTTTCGGGAAAGCCGTGGCACAGCAAGACAAGCGGGCCTTCGCCTTGCGCGGTGACATGCAGTGTGATGCCGTTGACGTTCACATTCCGGGTTTCAAGGTCAGTCATTGTGGGCGCTCGGAGAAAGATTGCAATGCCGCTATAATAGCGTAACAGTTAAAGTTACGGTATATTAACCCAATGGCCTATGACACACGTCTTGCGCGCCTGCTGCACGTGCTGATCCATATGGATTTGCGCGGCGGCATGACCACTTCGGCAACGCTGGCCCAGATGCTGCACACCAACGAGGTCGTGGTGCGCCGGACCATGGCGGCGCTACGCACGGCCGGCATGGTCACGTCCACGGGCGGGCGAAACGGGGGATGGGCGCTGGCCAAGGGGTTGGACACCATCACGGCGCGGGATGTCTATGAGGCGATCGCCCATGGTTCCGTCTTTGCCATCGGTCCGGCCGACGACAATCCGGCTTGCCCGGTCGAGCGTGCCGCGAATCAGTGGGTGGGGGATGCCCTGCGTGAAGGCGAGGAGGCCTTGCTGCGGCACTTGGGCAGGAAGTCGCTAGCCGAGCTGGCGTCGGAGATCGTCGCGCGCTGAAGGCATGGCCGATCCATCACGGCAAAGAAACTGCTCTCCGATACATCGGTCTATTCCTCCTTTCTTGCCGGAGCATGGAAGATTTGCCGAATGCGCAGTCGCCGCAATGAACGCTATCAATAACAACAGACCAAGCCGCATCCTCGTTCCCATTAGATTGAAAGAATAACTGCGTTGGCATTGCTAACGTTCCTGATGGATCCATGCTGCAGGAAATTGTAGTCGGATACGTTATTGGGACGCGTCACGAACGGCCGCGTACATCCAATAATCGCGCGCCTGTCCGCGCACCTTTCGGTACTGCCGCATTAATCCCTCGCAGTGCATTCCCGCGCGCTCCACGACCGCAATGGACGGGGTGTTGCTGTCCAGGACGGTGGCCTGGATGCGCTGGAGGTCCATGGCATCGTGCGCCCAGCCGATGACGGCGCGCGCAGCGTGCGTCGCCAAGCCGCGGCCGGTATGGCGCGGGTCCAGGTCATAGGCCAGTTCAGCCCGCCCATTCGCTTGGGAAATATCGTTCAGACCCACCGTGCCAAATAACCCGCCGCATGCACCCACGATGGCCCATCGCAACGCATCCCCCCGGCCCGCGTAGCCATGGATGAGTTCCGCAAGTGCCGACGGACTGATATCGCCCCAGCTGGTATGTTCGATGACGCCCGGCTGGTTCAGGTAGGCCGACCATGCCGCGGCATCCGTGGCCTGAAGCGGTCGTAGAGACGCTTGCGCTGCGGGGGGTAATGCAATCAGTATGGGTTCCATCGGTGGCCTGGGTCGTGGACGCGTCATCAGCAATCCATTATTCGTCCATCAAGAATTCGAATTTTTCTCTTATGGGTCTGAATCACAATTCAATCCACTCGCCAAGAATAATCGCGAGGCCAGAAAGTAGAGCATAAGAGGACGACGATGGAATCGGTGTATCTGATGGTGGCGCTGGGCGCGGTGGTCGCCGGTTTCGTGCAGGGCTTGTCAGGCTTCGCGTTCGGGCTTGTGGCGATGTCGTTTTGGGCCTGGGCGCTAGAGCCGCGACTGGCGGCCACGCTTGCGGTATTCGGTGCGCTGGTGGGGCAGGTGCTGGCGGCCGTTACGGTCAGGCGCGGCTTCAATCTGAAGCTGCTGCTGCCGTTCGTGTTGGGCGGCCTGGCGGGTATTCCGCTTGGGGTGGCCGTGCTGCCGCATCTGGATATGGATTGGTTCAAGGCGCTGCTCGGCGCATTGCTGATCGTCTGGTGCCCGATCATGCTGCTGGCCAAGAACCTGCCGAAGATCACGGCAGGCGGGCGGTTGGCGGACGGGACGGTGGGGTTCGCGGGCGGCGTGCTGGGCGGCATTGGCGGGTTTTCGGGGTCGTTGCCTACGCTGTGGTGCACGCTGCGCGGCTTCGAAAAAGACAAGCAGCGCGCCATCATCCAGAACTTCAACCTGTCCATGCTGGCGGTGACGATGGGCACGTACCTGGCCACCGGGATCGTGACGCGCGACATGGTGCCGATGTTCGCCATCGTAGCGCCCGCGATGCTGGTGCCGACGTTGCTGGGGGCGAAGCTTTACATCGGCATCAGCGAGGCGCGTTTCCGGCAGATCGTCCTGGGCTTGCTTACGGTGTCCGGCCTGGCGCTGCTGGCGTCCGCCGTGCCCCGCTTGTTGGAACGCCTGGCATAGCGACGCCGTCGGGGGCGGTGTCGCAGGCCCAGGCGACAATGCCGTCCGGGCGCACCAGCACTGCCCGCAAGCCCAAGCGGTCTTGGGCGTCGCAACTGGCGTAGTCGCCCTGCGGTTGCCCGGGGCGTAGCAAGCCCGCAAGTGCTGCGCTGGCATCGAAGTCCAGAAACAGTGCTTTACCGCCGCGTAGAAGCAGACCGGCTCTCTTGCCATTGGCCAGTTCGAAGTCGGGCATGCTGCGTCCGACCAGCGGATGACCGCCGCCCAGATCTTGGCGCTGCGACACGCCCCACACGCGCTCGGCGAAATACGTTGCACCGTCGCGGGCATGGATCAGGTCGCGCATGATGGCTTCAAGCGCGCGCGTGCTTGGCGTGGGGCGCATCAGCGCGACCTGCGCGCGCGACCAATCCAGGATCCGGCGCGTAGGGCCCCATCAATTCCGCCACCCAATCGATGAACAGGCGCAGCTTGGCGCTGACATGCCGGTTCGGCGGGAACGCGATGGTGAGCGGCATCGGATCCAGGCGCCAGTCTTCGAACAGCGGCACCAGTTCCCCGCGTGTCAGGTAGGGCCGGGCCATGTAATCGGGCAGCCACAGCACGCCCATTCCCGCCAATCCCGCAGCCAGATAGGCGTTGCCGTCGTCCACCGCCAACACGTAGCGCCCGTGCACGTTGACGCTTTCGTCGCCGCGGTGCATGGCGTAGGGGAACGCGCGGCCGATGCGCGACCACAGATAGCCCACGATCCGGTGATGCGTATCTTCCAGTTCTTGCGGGTGCGAGGGCAGGCCGGCGCGTTCCAGATAGGCGGGGGCGGCGTAGACGCCCAGCCGCAGGTCGGCGACCCGACGCGCCATCAGCGACTGGTCGGTGATTTCGCCGCCGCGCACCACGCAGTCCACGTTCTCGCCGAGGATATCCACGATGCGGTCGCTGACGCCCATGTCCAACTGGATGTCGGGATAGCGCGCATGGAATGCGGGCAGCGCAGGGATCAGGATCATGCGGGCCAGCGGGCTGGGCACGTCCACGCGAAGGCGGCCCCGGGGCGCGGCCGACGCGGCGGACAAGCCGGTTTCGGCGTCGTCCATGTCGGCCAGCAGTTTGATCACGCGTTCGTAGTAGGCGGCGCCGTCGGCGGTGACGGCGACGCGGCGTGTGGTGCGGTTCAGCAATTTGACGCGCAGGCGCGCCTCCAGCTGCTGCACCAGTTGCGTGACGCTGGTTTTGCTCATGTGCAGCGTTTCCGCCGCCTTGGTGAAGCTGCCGGCTTCCACCACGCGGGCGAAGGCCTGCATCGCATCGAATCGGTCCATGGCGGTTCCCAGGGTTGCGCGGATTGTTTGGATTCTACAAACAGTGATGGACAGTATTGCCCGTTTATCGGCGCCAGGCGGGTCTTTACAGTGAAGCCTTCGTTAATGACGGGCCGCTTCCGGCCCATAAATGGAGAGGATTCATGGCAAGCCGCGACGTCGTTTTTCCCCCTGGCCGCCAGGCGCTTTATGAACGCAACCGCTATTCGCCGGCCGTCCGGTCCAACGGCTTCCTGTTCGTGTCGGGGCAGGTCGGCAGCCGCGAAGACGGCTCGCCCGAACCGGAACTTCAAACACAGGTGCGGCGGGCGTTTGAAAACCTGAACGCCATCTTGAAGGCGGCGGGCTGCACGTTCGACGATGTGGTGGACGTGACGGTCTTCATGATCGACCCGCAGTCCAAGTTCGAAACCGTCTGGCAAGTGGTGCCGGAATACTGGGGCGAGGCGCCGCATCCGGCTCTGACGGCCGTGGGCGTGACGTGGCTGTACGGCTTCGACTTCGAGATCAAGGTGATCGCGAAGCTGCCGGGCGCGGCGCAGGACTGACCCGGCCGCCTACTTCTTCACGACGTAGTTGTTCGCCTCGTTTTCACCCGCCCATTTGCGCAGCGACGCGATGAATTCCGGGCAGACGTTGCCGTCGACACTGGAGCTGACGATGACGCTGTTCTGCATCCGCATCAGCACCGTGCATTCATAGACTCGCGAGCGGTCCTGGTAGTGGCCTGTCGTGTTCGTTTGGAACACCGGCGTGGCGGCGGTGGTGTTGGTGGCGGCGATCATGCCGACGACCTGCTGACTGGAGCCGGTGGTGACCCATTCCGTGTAGGGGGCGGTCTGATAGTCGGACCACTCCAGCTCCACTTCGTTGCCGACGACGCGCGTCTTGGACGGTTCGCCCAACGCGGCGATGGCGTCATTGATCGAGCGGCCTTCCATGTTCTTGGCCACGTTCACGCTGGGCGAGAACGACAGGCCGGACTTGAACACGTTGCCCAGTGACGGCATCGCGGAGCTGCCGCCGGTGGGCATCGGTGCGCAGCCGGACAGGGTGGCCGCAGCGGCAATCAGGCTGGCCGGCAACCAGAGCGGCGTGCGGCGGATCGGGGAGGGCTGGGGCGACTTCATGGCGTGCTGTCGATGCTCCGTGGCAGGTCAAGGTGGCTCAACGCGTTTGTTTCTTTATGTGACAGCTTCAGGCAGGGCTGAGGCGGAGGTCCCCGCAGCGCAAGCGCCGGACGCTGACGGCGTGCTTAAGAAAGTTCGACATTTTTACCGGAAAACGGGGCCAGTATCGTCCTCTAAGCATGTGAAATTTGTTACGCAATATGCCGGCAGGGGGTATTCACAGGGGGACAGACCAGAAGGGCTTCTTGCTAAGATCGTCCCCGCTCCCCACTCGATCCCTCATTCCGACGATGATGCCTGCCCGATTTCTTCCCCTGATCCGCGCTGCATTCGCCGCTCTCGCCGTCGTGGCGGGCCTGGCTTCTCCCGCGGCGTTCGCCCAAAGCGTCTACGGCGCTATGGCGACGGACGGCGACCATTCCAAGGTGTACTGGGTGGGGCCGGAAAAAACCAAGCAGTGGGCCGACATGGCAGCCGTCGCCGAGTGCAAACGCGCGGGCGGAAAAGGGTGCAAGTCGCTGACCACCTTCTGGGACAGCTGCATGGCTTATGCGCGCAATTCGCGCCAGGACCTGTTCCCGGGCAATAGCGTGTCGCCCGAAATGGCGGCCAAGAAGGCCATGCGCCGCTGCACGGCGGCCAGCCCTGACGGCAAATGCCGGTTGACGACGATGCCCGTGTGCGCGGGCCCGGGCTATAGCGCCGAAGACCTGGCGGCCGCGAAGCGGGCCAAACCCGCCGATGTGGAGGCGCTGTCGGCCAAGCTGGACACCCGCGCCTATTGGGGCGCCGTGGCGGAAAACGCCGATGGCGGCGTGGTCTATGCGGACGGCTATCCGACGGAAGACGAGGCGCTTAATACGTTGCTGAAATGGGAAGACTGCAAAGACTGCCGCAAGCTCCTGACCTATAAGGACAGCTGCGTCGGCATGGCGTGGGTCAAGGGCAGCGAAGGCCGGGGCACGCGCTTTACGGCGTTGAACCCCGACTCCGTGTCGGCGCGCGAGGAATCGCGCGCCACTTGCACGGCCAAGACGGGCGCGCCGGCTTGCGTGGCAATGGTGCGCTGCTCGGGCCGCGCCTATGCCGACGGCTACAAGGGCGAAGACGTCAAGTCGCAATAAGAGCTTGCGCGGTCCTGGCTGCGCTTATTTGTCCAGCCAGGGCGCTTCCTTCCACAGTTGCTGGAATTCGGCTTCGCCAGCCGCCAGTTCGCGGGCGTAGTCGGCCGGGGGCAAGTAGCGTAGCGGGGCGAACATTTCATGGGCCTTGGCCTGGAATTCCGGATCGTCCACCGTGCGCTTCACGGCGTCCACGAGTTTGCCGCGCACGTCCGCCGGCAGCCCCTTGGGCGCGGCCAGGCCGCGCAACGACGCCAGTTCAACGTCATAGCCCTGTTCCTTGAACGTGGGCACGTCGGGCAGTGCTTCTGAACGCGCCTTGCCCATCTGCCCCAGGAAACGCAGTGGCGTGCCGCCTTTCTGGTACTGCAGCGCTTCGCCCACGTTGATCGCGCCGATCGTGATTTCTCCGCCTGCCAACGCGCCGCGCACTTCGCCCGCGCCCTTGTAGGGAATGTGGCTGAGCTTCGCGCCCGAGGCGCGCTCGAAACGCAGCATGGCCAGGTGGTCGTCCGACCCCGTGCCCGTGGTGCCTACCGTGACCTTGCCGGGATTCTGCTTGGCATAGGCAGACAGGTCGGCCAGCGTCTTCAATTCATTGTCGTTGCGCACGGTGAAGGCGCCCGGATCATCGATCAGGTTGCCCAGCAAGTCGTAGCTTTGCCAGGTGAAGCTGGACTTGCGTTCGATGGGGATGGTCAGCAGGTTGGGCGTGTTGATGAAGCCGATGGTGTAGCCGTCGGGCTGCGCGCGGGCCAATTCGGTGAAGCCGATGGCGCCGCCCGCGCCAGGGCGGTTCAACACCACGATGCGGGCATCGTTGCCCAGGTACTTCTGCAGGAACGGCGCCATCATGCGCGCGACCAGGTCCGTGCCGCCGCCCGGGCCGTAGGACACGATCAGGTTGATGGGGCGTTCCGGATAGCCGGCGGCTTGGGCCGCGCCGCCAAAAAGGGCGGCGCCCGACAGCAGGGCGGCGGACGCGGCCAGGATGCGCAGCGAGCGGCGCTTGTTGGGTTGTTGCATGGTGTCTCCTCGGGGGATGGGTCGGCGGCTTGGTGCCGCGCTGTTCTTGAAAGGGGTGCAACGCCGCGCAGGCGTCGCGGGGACGGCAGGAAATCAGTAGGGCGGCGGATTCAAGTTGGCGATGCGCGCGACGGCGATGGGCCAGACCTCGGGGTTGACCAGTTGCGGCGGGCGTTCGCCGCGCAGCATCAAGATCAATTGCGTGGCGGAGGACTGCGCGACGTTGCGCCGGGCCTCGTGGGTGACGCCTGCCGTATGGAAGGTGGCGACCACATTGGGCAGGCCCAGCAAGGGCGCGTCGTGCGGGGGCGGCTCTTGCTGCCAGACGTCCAGGCCGGCGCCGCGCAGATGGCCGCCGCGCAAGGCGTCGTACAAGGCCGCTTCGTCATGGATGCCGCCGCGCGCGGTCGAGATGAATACGGCACCCGGCTTCATGGCGGCGAACGCGCGCGCATCCACCAGGCCGCGCGTGGAGGCGTCCAGCGGGCAATGCAGCGATACGACATCGGATTGCGCCAGCAGGTCGGCCAGCGACACGGGTTCGGCGCCGCGGCGGCGGATGGTGTCGGCGTCCAGCAGCGGATCATGCGCGATCACGCGCATGCCGAAGCCTTGGGCGATGCGTGCGACCCGCGACCCGATCTGCCCGATGCCCACCAGGCCGATCACCGTGCCGTGGATCTCGTGGCCCATCAGGTCTTCGCGGGAAAATCCGGTGTCGTGGCGCAGGCGTTGATGCGATTCGACCACGCGGCGCTGCACGGCCAGCAACAGCGCGTACGTGTGTTCGGCGACGGACGCGGCGTTGCCGCCCGCCTGGTTCACCACCGCGATGCCGGCTGCGGTGCAGGCCGGCACGTCCACGGTGTCATAGCCCGCGCCGCCGGAGGACACGCACACCAGATCGGGACATTGCGCGATCAGCTCGGCGTTCACGAACCATTGGCGGGGCAGTTCGTCCTTGGCGGCGGACACGTGATAGGCATGGGCCGTCTTCAGGCCGGCCAGCGTGCGCGCATCGTCGCCGCGCGCCGGCAGCACCGACAAGCCGATGCCGGGCGCCGCGCCGATAGTCTGGTCGAACACCGGGTTCAACCACAGGTCCAGCCGGCAAAGGCGTTTGGGGAAGTCTTGCAGGGTGGAACCGAAATCCGGCATTGCGGCTTGTCTCCGTATAGGCGCATGAGGGGCTGTCGAGGCGACTCTACCCGCGCAAAAACCGGATATAAAGCGAATAATTTTCTGATCTAAGAGCGAAATTTAGTAAACAATTGCCGGTTCAAACCATTCCCGCTGGCGCGTCGAAGTCCAACGTGTCTTGCGCCAGAATGCGCAGGCTGTCCAGCATGGGCCGCGTGTCGTCCCGCCGCCATTGGAAGGTATAGGGCAGGGGGCGCAAGGGCGCCAGCCCGGGCAGGCGGTTCAAATCGCCACGCTGGATCAGGATGCGCGCCCAGGCGCTGGGCAGGAAACCCAGCCCCAAGCCTTGGCGCAGCATGCCGGCGATGGCGCCCCAGCTGTTGCAGCATTGGGTGCGGCCGGGGGACACGCCTTGTTCGGTCAACCAGTCGTCCAGCATGCGGATCACGCCCGAGCTTTGCGGCTGCGTGATCAAGGTCAGCCCGGGCAGGTCGGCGGGCGTCAGCGCGTTGGGATCGGGCACCGCGCGGGATGAGGCCACCCAGTCGAAGTCCGCGCTGCCGATCAGGTGCGACGCGATGGACGCGCGCGACGACGGCCCGGCGATCACGGCGAAATCCAGGTCGCCGTCTTCCAGCCCGCGCTCCACCAGTTCTCCCACCCCCACGTAAGGTTCCACCAGCAGGTTCGGATGCGCGCGCTGGATTTCCGCGATCAGCCGCGGCATCCACGTGACCGACGTGAGCTCGCCCGCGCCGAATCGGCAACGCCCCGAATACGTGAGGTTGTTGCTGGCCTGCTGCATGAACTGGTCGGCGTTGCGCAGCAGGTCTTTGGCGTGCGGCACCAGTTGTTCGCCCAAGGCAGTCAGCGTGGCGCTGCGCGCGCTGCGGCTGAACAGGTCCGCGCCGATGGATGCTTCGAGTTCCCCGATGCGCTTTGACAGCGACGACACCGAGATATTCAGCCGGTTCGCGGCGATGGCGAAGTTCTTGCAGGTGGCGGCCCAGTAGAAGGCTTCAAGTTGCTTGAGCGTCATGGCGGGGGGTGAAGTGTCGGGGGAATCAAGAGCGAATAAAAGTGTAATAACGAATATCGATAAAGTCACTTTATTCAAACTGTCGCCGGGCCTATAGTCGTCCGCCACCCAATGACAACTGCGCGGAGGCCCCAATCCATGATCGGCCGACCGCCGACAGGAGCCCACGCCATGTCCGACCCTTTGCGCCATCTGCTCAGCCTGCACGATTTCGAGGCGGCGGCGAAGAAGCGCTTGCCCAAGCCGATCTTCGCTTACGTGTCCGGGGCGGTGGAAGACGGCCAGTCCGAGCGCGGCAACCGGCAGGCCTTTTCCCAGTACGGATTCCGGCCGAAAGTGCTGGTGGACGTGTCCCGGCGCAGCACACGGGCCACGGTGCTGGGCCGGGAGTATGCCGCGCCGGTGGGCGTGGCGCCCATGGGCATTTCGGCTTTGTCCAGTTACCGTGGCGACATCGTGCTGGCCCGCGCCGCGGCCGACGCGGATGTGCCGTGCATCATGAGCGGATCGTCGCTGATCCGGCTGGAGGAAGTGATGCAGGCCGCGCCCGGCACGTGGTTCCAGGCCTACCTGCCCGGCGACGACGCGCAGATTGCCGCGTTGATCGACCGCGTGGCGGCGGCCGGCGTGACGACGCTGGTGCTGACGGTGGATACGCCGGTGGACGCCAATCGCGAAAACAATGTGCGGGCGGGCTTTTCGACGCCGCTGCGTCCCAGCGCAAGCCTGGCATGGCAGGGGCTGACGCATCCGCGCTGGTTGTTCGGCACGTTTTTGCGCACGCTATGGCGCCACGGTATGCCGCACTTCGAGAACAACTATGCGACACGCGGCGCGCCGATCCTGTCCGCCAACGTGCTGCGCGACTTCTCGGACCGCGGCCATTTGAACTGGACGCATGTGGCGGCCATCCGCCGCCGTTGGAAGGGGCAGATGGTGATCAAGGGCATCCTGCATCCCGAGGATGCGCGCACGGCCCGCGCGCACGGCCTGGACGGTGTGATCGTCTCGAATCATGGCGGCAGGCAGTTGGACGGCAGCCTGTCCCCCCTGCAGGCCTTGCCTGCGGTGGTGGATGCCGCGGGCGGCATGGACGTGATGCTGGACAGCGGCGTGCGGCGCGGCTCGGACGTATTGAAGGCGATGGCGCTGGGCGCGCGCTGCGTGTTCGTGGGGCGGCCCTTCAACTATGCGGCGGCGGTGGCGGGGCAGCGCGGCGTGGCTCATGCCATTGGTCTGATCGTGGAAGAAGTCCGCCGCAACATGGGTTTGCTGGGCGTGGTGGACCTGAAGGCGCTGGACGCCGATTGCGTGCTGCGGTTGCCTGGCGGGTAGGCCGACTGCGCCGGTCGCCGGCTTGGCCTAGAATGCGGGCACCTCTTTCATGCGGCGCTGTCCGCCAAGGATGCCTTGCTTCATCTGCGTAGAACCTTTGTGACGCGTCGCCGCTGTACGCAAGCGTGCGCCGGCGTTGTGTTGGGATGGACCTTGTTGATGCCCGCCGCCGCGCACGCGCAGGCAGCGGCACCCGCGCCGGACTACATGAGGGCCACCACGCCGCTTGCCGGCGCCTTTGAGCTGGAGGGCTACCCCAAGTCCAAACTGCGGCAAATCAAGTATCGCGGCAAAGTGTTGCGGCCGCTGAACGCGTATGAGTTCATCTACGTCAAGGCGCTGGGCCCGACGCAAGGCGGTCAGCCGATACTGTTGGCGGTGTCGGATGAGTTCATGGGCGTGGGCACCATACTGATCGCCGTGCAGAACGACACGCCGCTTGCGCGGGTGCTGAGCCCGACCGTCGATATGCGCGACCCGGACATGGGGTTCGCGCAGCCCGGGCGCCAGGACCTGCTGCTGTTCACCGCGGGGTCGCGCGCGCTGGTGACGTCCACGGGGCAGGTGCTGTGGTTCGAGCATTTGCGGCCCAAGGAATATGTGCATTCCATACCGCTTCTGGTGTCGGTGGCGCCCGACAACCGGCATGGCGCGCTGCTGTTGGACAACGAGATCCGGCTGAGCGGGGCGGACGAAGGCCCTTATGCCAGCGTGCCGTTCACCAAGGCGATGCAAAGCAAGGCGTTCAAGGCGGCCTGGGACCAAAGCTACGCGCAGGCCAAAGAAGCGCTGGACGAAGGCAAGCGTATCGACCAGCGCCGCCTGTACGCCAACATGAAGGCGGAATGGGTCAACCGGAATTTCCAATGGCAGGAAGGCAAGGACGGCTGGCAACTCATCGGGCAGGGCCTGAAGCCCGTTGCGCTTCCGATCCAAACCCGGCAGGGGCGATAACGTGATGTCTTTCTATCAAGGATTTTGCGGCTTGGCGCTTGCGTGCACGGTATTGCTTGCCGGGTGCGCGGGCCGCGCCGACGTGTATGAAAGGCATGCCCGCACGGAAGACGCCAATCCCGCCGATGTGGCGATGACGCTTGACGTGACGTTCGCGCGGGCGCCGGATTACGAGCCGAAGACGAACGAGTACGGAACGAAAGCCAAGCGGCTGGAGTATTCCGGCTATCCCAGCATCGACGTGCCGTTCTACCAGAAAGGCCTGGGGTTCGACCTGGGCGTGCTGGGCGATCCGCGGGCGTTGCTGGCGTTGCCATATCCGTCGCCCGCCATCCGGACGACCGCCGCGCAACTGAAAATTTTCGGCGAACGCCTGGACGCCACGCGCTACCGCTTCGTCGTGCTGCCGCGGCCGGGATGGAACAGCATGAACAGCTTTCAGGTCGCCTTCGCCATCAATGGGCGGCGCGAAGGCATGACGTTCGCGTACAGCGCGAAGACGGTGTGCGAAAGCCGCTTCGACGTGACGACGCCGACGTACGGTTTCGGGATGTCGGTGGCCGCGAGCTTCCCGGGCGGCAAGCCCGGATGCCTGAAGGCTTGCGATGCGCGTCCCGGATACCCGGGGCAATGCGCGTTCTTCTCCGGCGTCGAATAAGGCGCCGAATCAGTCCGTCAGGTCTTTGACCGCGTTTTCGACCAGGCCCTGCAACCACGCCAGGGCCGCGTCGGCGGGCGCGCGCCGGCTGCAGACCATGTCGATGCCGAAGGGGCCCGGGTCCACTTCGGGCGGCAAGGGCCGCAGGCTCAGGTTCTGGCCCGCCAGCCGCAATGCGGCGCGGCGCGCCAGGGTGGCGATCAGGTCCGTGCCCGCCACCGCGTGCGGCAACGCGACGATGTGCGCGAAAGTGCAGGCGACGCGGCGCTTGCGGCCCAGCCGCGCCAGGCCGGCGTCCACCACGCCGCGCGCCGACCCGTCGTCGCTGGGCGCGAACAGCGCGTGCGGCAGCGCCACGTAGCGGTCCAGGTTCAGCTTGCGGCCGCGCAGGCCCGGATGCTGCCTGTCTGCGATGCAGACGAACGATTCCTCGTACAAAGACGTGACGCGCATCCGCTTGGGCGGCGTCAGGTGTCCGCCGATGGCGATATCCACGGTGCCGTTGTCCAGCTGTTCATAAATGGTGGCACGGTCCAGCCGGGCCACGCGCAGGTCGGCCGCGGGCGCTTCGCGCCGTAGCCGGGCGACGATGTGCGGCACCAGCACGACGTCGGCGTAGTCGCTGGCGGCGAGCGTGAAGCGGCGCCCATCGGCTGCCGCCGGGTCGAAGCCTGCGCCTTGCGCCAGCGCGCGGCGGATCTGGTCCAGCGCGCTGCGGATGGCGGGCATCAGCGCGACCGCATGGTCGGTGGGCTGCATGCCGTCGGCGGTGCGCACGAAGAGTTCGTCATTGAAGACGCGGCGCAGCCGGTTGAGCGCGCTGCTGACCGAGGGCTGGGCGCGGTGAATGCGCTGTCCGGCCAAGGTCACGTTGCGGGTGTCGTACAGCGCTTCGAAGGCGACCAGCAGGTTCAGGTCTACGGCGGATAGATTCATACCATCAATAGTACGAATAACGATTATCGATTTCAACAATTGTTGGAAGCGCTTCTACCATGGCCGGCATGGATACAGAAAAGGAACATGCCATGCCCACCGTGCTGATCACCGGAATCGAACCCTTCGACGGCGAAACCCTCAATCCGTCCTGGGAGGCCGCCCGCCGCCTGGACGGGCAGATTGTCGCCGGCGCGCGTCTGGCGGCGCGCCAGCTGCCCTGCGTGATCGGAAAGGTGGTGGGGGTGTTGCGGCAGGCGATCGAGGACGTGCAGCCGGACGTGGTGATCTGCCTGGGCCAGGCGGGCGGGCGCAGCGACCTGACGATCGAGCGGGTCGCGATCAACGTGGTGGATGCGCGCATTCCTGACAACGAGGGCCATCAGCCCATCGACGAACCGGTGGTCGATGGCGGTCCGGCCGCGTACTTTTCATCCTTGCCCATCAAGGCCATCGTGCGCGATCTGCGCGCAGGCGGCGTGCCAGCCTCGGTATCGCTGACGGCAGGCACGTACAACTGCAACGCCATCTTCTACGGACTGGCCCACTTCATCGCCACCGAGCGGCCGGCGCTGCGTGGGGGATTCGTGCACGTGCCGTATCTGCCCGAGATGGCCACGCACCACCCCGGCGCGCCCAGCCTGGCGCTGGACGTGCTGGTGCATGGCGTGAAGATCATGGTGGCGACTTCGCTGGCCGTCACGCAAGACATCAAACTGGGCGGCGGCGCGCTGCATTGAAACGGAGCAGTCAAGATGACGAACTCATTGGCAAGCGCGGACGCCTTCTCGCTGGACGGCGTGGCGTTCCGGCATCGGCGGGTATCGGTGGATGGCCTGGGCTTTCACGTGGTGGAAGGGGGCGCCGGGCCGGCCCTTATCCTGCTGGCGGGTTTTCCGCAGAGCTGGTACGCGTGGCGCCGGGTCATGCCGCTGCTGGCGCCGCATTTCCGCGTGTTCGCCGTGGACCTGCCGGGGCAAGGCGATTCGGACAAACCGCTGGATGGCTACGATACGCGCACGGCGGGCGAGCGGTTGCGCGCCTTGTTCCACACCATGGGCCTGACGCGCTATGCGCTGGCGGGGCATGACATCGGCGCCTGGATCGCGTACCCGTATGCGGCCCGCTATGCCGCCGAGGTCGAACGCGTGGTGCTGCTTGACGCCAACATCCCGGGGGTGACGTTGAAGCCCGCCATCGAACTGGGGCCCGACAACTGGAGGAGCTGGCATTTCCTGTTCAACAGCGTGCCGGACCTGCCCGAAGCGCTGCTGGCCGGGCGGGAACGCATCCTGATCGAATGGTTCTTCTCGCGCAAGACCGCCAACAAGCCGGGCGTCTTCAGCCGTGCGGACATCGATGAATACGAACGCGTCTATCAGACCCTGGGCGGCCTGCGGGGCATGCTGGGGTATTACCGCGCGGCCGGCGAAGACGCGGCGCAGAACGCGGCGTTGCGCGGAACGCCGCTGACAGTGCCGGTGCTGGCGCTGGGCGGCGCCCAGGGAAGCGCGCCGGATCTGTACCCGGCCTTGAAGGCGTTGGCACGCGACGTGCAGGGCGGCGTGCTGGATGATTGCGGCCATTATCTGCCCGAAGAGCAGCCGCGCGAACTGGCGCGCCGCATGCTGGCCTTCCTGACGCAACCGTCCACGCAAACCCGCGGATAGTCCCCATCCGCGCACGCAAGGCGGGCTATTTTCACATTGCGTATCGGTATTTGTTGGGGCCGTGCGCCGCACCTATCCTGTTTTTACCGAACAGACAGGGGCGGCACATGAGCACTGTAGAACACACGCGGCTGGATATCCGGCCGCTTTCCGTCTTTACCGGCGCCGAGATCCACGGCGTCGATCTGACCCGGCCATTGAGCGGCGGCGAGGTCGACCAGATCAAGGCGGCGTTGCTGCGCTGGAAGGTCGTGTTCTTCCGCGACCAGCATATCGACCACGCGCAGCATTTGGCGTTTGCGCGGCATTTCGGGCGGCCGACCTCGGCGCATCCCTACGATGCCAACCCGCCCGAAGGCTATCCGCAGATCCGCACCATTTCGTCCTCATCGAAGACCGGCCGTCGCGGCGAGCGCTGGCATACCGATGTGACCGGCGTGGTCAATCCGCCTGCGGGATCCATCCTGCGCGCCGGGCATCAGGTGCCTGCGTATGGCGGCGACACGGTCTTCACCAACCTGGTGGCGGCCTATGAGCACTTGTCGCCCGCGTTGCGCGCGCTGGCGGACACGCTATGGGCCCGCCACCAGTTCGGGGGCTACAACGGCGATTTCGATAATCAGACCGTCTACGCGCAGCGCGTGCAGGCCAGCCCGCTGGTGTCGGAACACCCCGTGGTGCGGGTGCTGCCCGAAACGGGTGAACGGGCGTTGTTCGTGAATCCGGGCTTCACGCGGCGCATCAAAGAGGTCAACGAAGAGGAAAGCCGGCACTTGCTGAACCTGTTCTTCGAAGAAATCACGCGGCCCGAGTACACGGTGCGCTTCCGTTGGGAACCCGGCAGCATCGCCTTCTGGGACAACCGCGCCACCGCCCATCAGGGGCCTGGCGACTTCGCCTATCTGGACGTGGAGCGGGTGCTGTATCGCATCACCCTGGAGGGCGACGTGCCCGTGGGCGTGGATGGCCGCCATTCGAATGCCGTGCTGGGCAAGCCGTTCAGCGCGTTCGGGGTGGACACGGGGGCGGCGGCATGAGCGTCAAGCAGAGATTGGCCGGCAAGTCCGCATGGCGGGCAGGCCTGGGATTGGTGGCGGGCGTGGTGCTGGGGGCGGGGCTGTTGAGCAATTTCGCGGGTTCCGCGCCGGTGCCAGGCGAAGACGCCAACCGCTATCCGAACCGCCCGGTCAAGATCATCGTGCCGGTGTCCGCGGGCGGCAGCGCCGACAAGCTGGCGCGCACGGTGGCGCAGAAGCTGGGCGAAAAGTGGCATCAGAGCGTGGTGGTCGAGAATCAGCCGGGCGCCAGCAGCGCCATCGGCAACGCGGCGGTCGCGCACGCGCGGGGCGACGGCTACACCTTGCTGTTGAGCGGCGACGCCTTGTCGCTGAACGCGCTGCAACCGGGAAAGCTGCCCTATGACCCGGGAAAAGACCTGCAAGGGGTCACCAAGGCGGTCGTGAATCCGCAACTGCTGGTCGTGCGGCCGGGATTGGGCGTGAAGACATTCCAGGAGTTCGTGGCGCTGGTCAAGCGGCGGCCGGGCGAGATATCGCTGGCCTTGCCGGGCGGCACCGGCAGCTTGCAGCATCTGGCGGTAGAGCTGCTGAACGAACGCATCGGGGCCAAGACCAATCAGATCCCGTATCCGGGCGGCGGGCCGGCCACGCTGGACGTGTTGGGCGGCCATGTGGATGCCATGCTGATCACGCTGGCCGCCGCCACCGAGAACGTCCGCAACGGCAAGCTCGTGGCGCTGGCCGTCACCACGCCATACCGCTCCAAGGCGCTGCCGGACGTGCCGACCATCCAGGAGGCCGGGCTGCCGGACTATGTGGTCGAAAGCTGGCAAGGGTTCTCGGTGCCGGCTTCGACGCCGCGCGCCATCGTGGACCGGATCAACCGCGACGTGGTGGCGGTGCTGCGCGAACCGGAGACGGCGGCGCTGCTTGAGAACCTGGGCTTCACCATCGCGGCGACCCCGCCCGAAGCCGTGGACCAGACGGTGCGGGACGACATCGCGACCTATCGGCGCGTGATCGCGTCGGCGCAAGTGAAGCTTAAGTAGTGCGGTTTCCTGTCATATCGTTATAGGCGCACAGGCGTCTTCCCCCTGGGAAACGACGCCCCGCATATTGATATCTGAAAGTCTTCTTTGTCTTGCCGGCCCGCGGCCCGCAGCATGGACCTCCGTTCAATGCATACGACAAGACGACAACATGGCAATCCGCAAGACATCGGGCGCAGCCCGCACCGCAATCGCGCTGGCGCTGGCGTTGGCCGCAGGCATAGCCCACGCCGACGCCACGCTGGACAAGATCAAAGAGCGGGGCACCGTCACCATCGGCGTGCTGGCCAACGGCGGTGTATTCGGATCGCTGGACCCGGCCACCCAGCAACTGGTGGGCTGGAATCCGGAACTGGCGCGTGAACTGGCCCGCGGCCTGGGGGTGAAGGCGGAGCTGGTGCAGGTGCAGACCGCCACCCGCACGCAATTCCTGATCTCCGGCAAGGTGGACCTGCTGATCGCATCGATGGAGCTGAATCCGGAACGCGCCGACATCCTGGGCTATGCCCCCACGCCGTTCTTCCGGGTGGGCGGCGCGGCCGCCACGCTGAAGACCAGCGGCATCGCCAAGTGGGAAGACCTGCGCGGCAAGCCGGTGTGCGTCTCGCAGGGCAGCAGCTTCGCCCGGCCGCTGTCGGCCGATTACGGCGCGGTAGTCAAGGGCTACAAGAGCTCGTCGGATTCGCTGCTGGCGCTGCGGGGCGGCCAGTGCGTGGCGGCCGTGCACGATTCCACGCTGATCCATCCCTTGCTGCGCAGCAATCCGGAATGGGCCGATTACCACGCGCCCATCGCTACCGACGTGCTGCCGGCCAACTCCGTGGTGTGGACCCGCAAGGGCGAGGCCGACACCATCGCCGCGGTCGACAAGGTGGTGCAGGACTGGCACCGCACGGGCTGGCTGATCGCCACGGAAAAACGCCTGGGGATCGAACCGGCGCAACCGCTGCTGCAGGAACTCAACGCGAAATACAAACAAGGCAGCTAAGCGCGGGCCTGGACTGGAACGGAAAGCAGACATGATGCATATCAGCATGAACATGGCGGAAAGCAAGGCGGGGCTGAAGGCCGCAGCGGCTGTCGCCCTCGCGGCCCTGGCCGGATTGGCCTCGGGCGCCGCGCACGCGGACGCCACCCTGGACAAGATCAAGCAGCGCGGCAAGATCGTGATCGGCGTGGACGGCGCCAGCCCGCCCTTCGGCATCCTGGACCCGGCGACCGGCAAGGTCGGCGGCTTTCAGACCGAACTGGGCGCCGACATCGCGAAGCGCCTGGGCGTGACGCTGGAAACCGTGCCCGTCACGGCGTCCACGCGCGTGCAATTCCTGCAGGCCGGCAAGGTCGACCTGCTGATCGCCAACATCCAGTGGACGCAGGAGCGCAGCGAGATCCTGAGCTATGCGCCCACGCCCTACAACCTGGTGGGCGGCGCGGCGATGGTGTCGAAGAAAAGCGGCATCAAGCGCTGGGAAGACCTGAAGGGCAAGGTGGCCTGCGTGTCGCAGGGCAGCAATTTCGCCAAGCCTTTGCAGGATACGTACGGCGCGGTGGTCAAGGGCCTGCGCAACATCCCCGAGTCGCTGCTGGCGTTGAAGGGCGGCAGCTGCGATGCGTCGGTGCACATCCAGCCGGCGCTGTATGAGACGCTGCATGGCCCGAACGGCAAGGAATGGAACGACTTCGAGCTGGCCACGTCCGACCAGTTGATTCCGTCGCCCACGGTCATCTGGACGCGCCGCAACGAAGCCGACACGCGCTCCTTCGTCGACGGCGTGATCCGGGATTGGCTGACGACCGGCCTGCTGACCAAGGAAGCCGACCGTTTCGGCGTGCCGGCGGATTACCTGAGGCAGGCGACCGCGCAGGCGCAAGCCGGAACGTTCGACAGCGCGCCGCCCGAGGCGCAGGCCAAGCCATGACGGCCGCAACCGCCGATTCCCTGCTGGCCGCCTTGCGTGCCCGGCTGGGGCAGGAGTGGGTGTGGACCGGTGCCGACGCCGAGCCGTACTTGACGGACCAGCGCGGCCGCCTGCACGGGCAGGCGCTGGCCGTGGCGCGACCGGCCGACGCCGAAGAGGTGGCGGCCGTGTTGCGCTTGTGCCGGGCGGCCGGCGTGCCGGTCGTGCCGCAAGGCGGCAACACCGGTTTGATGGGCGGTGCCACGCCCGAGGCCGGCGGCCAGGCGGTGCTGCTGTCGCTGGGCCGGCTGAACCGCGTGCTGGCGCTGGATACCGACAACGACACCATCACGGTGCAGGCCGGCTGCGTGCTGGCCGCCGTGCAGGAAGCCGCGCGCCAGGCGCAGCGCTTGTTCCCCTTGAGCCTGGGGTCGGAAGGCAGCTGCACCATCGGCGGCAACCTGTCCACCAATGCCGGCGGAACGCAGGTGCTGCGCTACGGCAACACCCGCGAATTGACGCTGGGGCTGGAGGTGGTGACGGCCGAAGGTGAGATCTGGAACGGGCTGCGCGGCCTGCGCAAGGACAACACCGGGTATTCGCTTAGGGACTTGTACATCGGCAGCGAAGGAACGCTGGGCGTGATCACGGCCGCTACCCTCAAACTGTATCCGTTGCCGGGCGGGCAGGGGAGCGCCTTCGTGGGCTTGCCGTCCATCGACGCGGCGCTGGCCTTCCTGTCGCTGGCGCGCCAACGCCTGGGCGCGGCGTTGACGGGTTTCGAACTGATCAGCCAGCCGGTGCTGGACCTGGTGGCCCGCCATGTGCCCGATCAGCCGCTGCCGCTGCCGGGGCTGGGCCAGCCCTGGTATGCCTTGCTGGAAGCGTCCTCGGAATCCCCCGACGGCGCGGGCGCCGCCTTGTTGCGGCTGGGCCAAGAGGCGCTGGAAGCCGGCCTGCTGGCCGACGCGGTGATCGCGCACAACCTCCAGCAGTCGGCGGCATTCTGGCGCCTGCGCGACGAGGCGATCGGCGTGGCGCAGGCGCGCGACGGCGGCAACGTCAAACACGACATTTCAGTGCCGATCTCGTGCGTTCCGGCCTTCCTGCGTGGTGCGGCCGACGCCCTGCGCGCGCTGGACGCGGGGCTGCGGCCGATGGCGTTCGGCCATCTGGGCGACGGCAACCTGCACTACAACGTGTCGCACGACCCCTCGCGGCCCGTGCGCCACCTGTTTGAACTGGAAGACCGCATCCACGACATCGTGCATGCGCAGGCGCACGCCCAAGGCGGTTCGATCAGCGCCGAGCACGGCATCGGCCAGGTCAAGCGCGACGCGCTGCCCCGCTACAAGAGCCCGCTGGAACTGGCCCTGATGCGCCGCATCAAGCAGGCGCTGGATCCTTTGAACCTGATGAATCCCGGAAAGGTACTGTCATGACCGAAACCCTGTTTCCCGGCGTGTTGTCCCGCCGCGCCCGCAGCGCCGAGCTGTCTCCCATCGCCGCCGCCGGCGCTCGCGCCGCGCGTCTGGCGGCCGAGGGCCGCTCGATCATCGTGCTGACCTCGGGCGAGCCCGATTTCGATACGCCGGCCCCGATCAAGGACGCCGCCAGTGCCGCGCTGGACCAGGGGCAGACGAAGTACACGCCTACCGCAGGCACGGCGGCGCTGCGCCGCGCCGTGGCCGACGGCTATCGCCAGCGCCACGGCCTGGACGTCGACGCGTCCAACGTCATCATCTCCAACGGCGGCAAGCAGGTGATCTACCTGGCGCTGAACGCCACCCTGGACGACGGCGACGAAGTCATCGTCTCGGCGCCGTACTGGCCCACCTTCCCGGACGCGGTGCGCATTAACGGCGGCGTGCCGGTGATCGTCGGCACGCGCGCGGAAGACGGCTTCAAGCTGACGCCCCAGGCGTTGCGCGACGCGATCACGCCACGCACCAAGTGGCTGATCCTGAACTCGCCCGGCAACCCGACCGGCGCGGTCTATACGGCCGATGAACTGCGGGCGCTGGCCGACGTGCTGCGCGGCGCGCCGCATGTGCTGGTGCTGTGGGACGAGATGTACGAAGAAATCTGGTTTGGCCAGCCGCCCGCGCACTGGTTGCGCGCCGCGCCCGACCTGGCGGGCCGCACGCTGGTGGTGAACGGCGTGTCCAAGGCCTACGCCATGACGGGGTGGCGCATTGGCTGGGGAACGGGCCCGCAGGCCCTGATCCACGCGCTGGAAGCCGTGCAGTCGCAGGTGTCGTCCGGCCCCAGCTCGTTGGGGCAGGCGGCGGCGCTGGCGGCCTTGCAGGGGGCCGCCGACGGCTTCGTCGAGACCGCCCGGAAAGCCTATGCGCGCCGCGCGGAACGCGTCGTGAACGGCCTGGGCGCGGTGCCTGGCGTGCAGGTGCATGCGCCGCAGGGATCGTTCTTCGCCTGGATCGGCGTGGCCGGGCTGATCGGCGCGGCGCGCCCGGACGGTCGGCGCATCGAAGATGACGGCGACGTCGTGGACTGGTTGCTGGAATCAGAGGGCGTGGCGGTGGTGCACGGCGCGGCGTATGGCTTGTCGCCGTATCTGCGGCTGTCGTTCGCCGCATCGGACGCGAACATCGACGTGGCGCTTGAGCGCATCGGGCGGGCGGTGGCGGCCTTGTCGCTGCGCGAGGCGCTGGAGGCCGCCGCATGATCGATTCGGTGCTGCATGCCTGGGTGGCGTTCTTCAAGCCACTGGGCCTTAACTACAGCTTCGTCCAGGATCCGGGCGAACTGTCGGCGTTCGGGCACGGGCTGCTGGTGACACTGCAGCTATGCGCCTGGACCATTCCGGTCAGCCTGCTGTTCGGCGTGCTGATCGCGGCGGCGCTGACCAGCGGCCGGCCGTGGCTGGCGCGGCCGTTGCAGGCCTTTGTGGAGGTCACCCGCAACACGCCCACGCTGGTGCAGCTGTACTGCGCCTTCCTGGTGCTGAACATGTTGATCACGCAGAAGCTGGGCGGCGGCAACCCCATCACGCCGTTCGCCTGGGTGGTGATCGTGGTGGCGCTGCACAAGGGCGTGTTCCATGCCGAAGCGCTGCGTGCGGGCATCGAGGCCGTGCCGCAGGTGACGATGGAGGCGGCGCGCTCGCTGGCGTTTTCGCGGCGGCAGATCCTGGTGCAGGTGCAGCTGCCGCTGGCGGCGCGCTTCGCCTTGCCGGCGCTGGTCAACAACCTGGTGGACCTGGTGAAGATGACCGCCATCGCCTCTGCCATCGCGGTGGGCGACGTGACCTACGAATCCATCATGATCTGGTCGCACCGCGACAACGTGCTGGAGCTTTTGCTGCTGATCCTGCTGTACTTCGGCCTGCTGACCTGGCTGGTCAGCGTGGCGGGCCGTTGGCTGGAAGACCGTTTGAGGATGCCCGGCTATGGCCAATGACCTTGCATTGCCGTCCGGCCGCACGCACGCGCCTGGACGATTCATGCCCGCCTTGCTGCGCGACCCCTGGTTCGGGCTGTTGCTGGCGCTGGTGGCGCTAGGCGCCGTGTGGGCCGTGACCGGGACGACGCCCGCCGCCGTGCTGGCGCTGTGGCATTGGTCGCCGGCGTTGCTGCGCGGGCTGGGCATGAACATCCAGATCAGCCTGCTGGCGATGGCGCTGGGCACCGTCGCCGGGCTGGTGGTGGGTGCGCTGTCCCTGTCGCCGTCGCGGCAGCTGCGGCGCCTGACGCGAGCCTATGTGCTGCTGTTCCGCAACGCGCCCATCCTGGTGCTGGTGTACTTCACGACCTACGTGTTCCCGTTCGAAGTGAATGTGGCGGGCTGGTATCTGCCGTTTCCGGACTGGATCAAGGTGGTGATCGGGCTGGGGCTGCCGGCCAGCGCCAACGTGGCCGAGATCTTCCGCGGGGCGATCCAGTCGATTCCCAGCGCCCAATGGGAGGCCGCGCAGTCGTTGGCGTTCAGGCGGCCGCAGATCTTCCGGATGATCGTGCTGCCGCAGTGCGTGCGGCGCATGCTGCCGTCCTGGATGAACCTGATGGCCAGCATCACCATGAGCACATCGCTGGCTTCGCTGGTGGGCGTGCACGACCTGGTCGACACCGCCACCGTCGCCAGCAACACCGTCGCCCGCAGCGACTTCACCATCCTGGTCTATTTCACGCTATTGGCGCTTTTCTTCGCCTATTGCTATCCCATCGCGCGTTGGACGCGGTATCTGGAACGACGCCATGAACATTATTGATTTTTCGCCGCTGGTCAGCCTGCGCGACGTCCACCTCGCTTTCGGCGATACGGAGGTGCTCCAGGGTATCGACGTCGAGGTCAAGCAGGGGCAGGCGGTGTCCATCATCGGCCCGTCCGGTTCGGGTAAATCGACCATCCTGCGTTGCATCACGGGCTTGCTGCGCCCGCAGCGTGGCGCGATCCAGGTGGGCGATGTGCGCGTGGACAAGCTGAAGACGGAATCCGACTTCATCGCGCTGCGCAAGCGCGTGGGCTTCGTGTTCCAGCAATACAACCTGTTCCCCCACCTGAGCGTGCTTGAAAACCTGGTGATATCGCCCATCAAGGTCGGCGGGCAACCGCGTGCGCAGGCCGAGGCCCGCGCACGCGAGCTGCTGGCAAAGGTGCGGATGGATCACAAGGCGCAGGCCTATCCCGGAGAACTCTCGGGCGGCCAGCAGCAGCGGGTGGCCATCGCCCGTGCGCTGACCATGCAGCCCGAGCTGATCCTGTTCGACGAAGTGACCTCGGCGCTGGACCCGGAAATGGTGGGCGAAGTGCTGACCGTCATCCGCGACCTGGTGCAGGACGGCCTGACCTGCGTGTTGGTGACGCACGAAATGCGCTTTGCCGAAGAGGTCAGCGACACCGTGTACTTCACCGAGGCCGGCCGCATCGTCGAATCCGGGCCGCCGTCGCGCATCTTCGGGGCGCCGCACAGCGAACGCACGCGGGCCTTCCTGCAGCGCTCGTCCGGCGCGCCCGCCGCCCGCCGTGCCTTGCCCGACCCCATCGCAAGCTACCTGACCTTTGATCCGCTGCGTCTGGCGGTGTGATCCCCTTTGGAGTGTGACCATGAGCACTGAATCCGCAATCACCGCCGAACGCCGCCAGCAGGTGCAGGTGACGCTGTCCGACATCCAGGCCCTGCTGGGCTCCGGCTCCGTGACCCGCGAGCAACTGGCCGCCGTGACGGCGCGCCTGGAGCAATTGGCGGAACGCCGCGCCACGCTTGCGCAGGTGCGCGAAGTGGTGGTGCAGCCCGGGCAGTCCGTGTCGTTCCTGCCCGACGACATCCATAGCATCCACGTCACGGGGAATGTGCCGACGCTGCATTTCCATCTTTACGGCCAGCCGCTGGAAACGTTGTCCGGGCGCATCGGCATCGATCTGGCCACCGGCCAGATCCTGAACTACAACGCCACCCAGATGAAGCCGGGCCAAGAGGTGCGCGCATGAGCCGCGACCTTGATCACGCGCAGGTGCAGACCCGGCTGGTGCATGCCGGATCACCGGCATTGAAGAACGGCTCGGGACCGGTGAACGTGCCCGTCGTGCGCACCAGCACCGTGCGTTTTGCCGACACGGCGACCCAGGCCGCGTTGAACAAGCAGCGCGCCGCCGGCGACCGCGTCGCCACCTACGGCCGGCACGGCCTGGATACGCACCAGGCGCTGGAGGAAGCGGTGGCGTCGCTGGAAGGCGGCTACCGGGCGCTGCTGGCGCCATCCGGCCTGTCGGCGATTGCGCTGGTGCTGCTGGCGACGCTGGCGCCGGGCGACCACGCGCTGGTGGCCGACAGCGTCTATTCGCCCGTGCGCAAGGTCGACAAGTCGCTGCTGCAACGCTATGGGATCGACGCGGAGTATTTTTCGCCCGCGCAGGACACGCTGGAATCGCGGATCCGGCCCAACACGCGCCTGCTGTATCTGGAGTCGCCCAGTTCGCTGCTGTTCGAAGTGCTGGACCTGCCCGCGCTGGCGGCCACGGCGCGTCGCCATGGCGTGCTGGTCGCCGCCGACAATACCTGGAGCGGGGGCCTGTACTACCAGCCGCTGGCGTTGGGCGCGAACATTTCGATCCAGGCCGCCACCAAGTACCTGGCGGGCCATTCGGACGTGATGATGGGAGTCGTCACGGTAGACAGCGCCGACTTGGCGCGCAAGGTCGGCGTGGCCTACGACGCGCTGGGCCTGTCGGTCGGCGCCGACGACGCCTACCTGACCTTGCGCGGCCTGCGCACGCTGGACGTGCGGCTGTCGCGCCATCAAGAGAACGCGCTGGCCGTGGCCGAGTATCTGGCGCGGCATGCGGACGTGGCTCGCGTGTTCCATCCGGCGTTGCCGCAAGACCCCGGCCATGCGCTGTGGCAGCGCGATTTCAGCGGCGCAAGCGGGCTGGTGTCGTTCGCATTCGCCCACCCGGATGCGACGGCGGCGTCGCGCTTCATCGACGCGTTGCGCTACTTCTCCATCGGCGCGTCCTGGGGCGGTTATGAAAGCCTGGCGCTGGAAGCGTCGCCCGAGCGCTTGGCCGAACACAGCTACTGGCAGCAGGGTCCGGGCAAGCCATCCGTCGTGCGCTTGCACATCGGCCTGGAAAGCCCGCAGGACCTGATCGGCGACCTGGATAACGCCTTCGCCGCCACCCGCGACGCCTTGCGCCGCAGCGCCTGAGGAATATGCAAATAAGCCTTGCGCTTTAGGGTTTCTGGCTATGTAGAAGCAATTACAACCTCTTTGTCCGGTTGTACCCCCGGGTACTAGAATTTGCCTTGTTCCATGGCTGGCAGCAGGGCATGACTTCATTTTCGATCGAATCGGTACAGCTTCCGTTCCTGTCGCGCCGTGCGGAAACCGTCCGGGATTTCTATCGCCGCGTGATCGGCCTGGAAGAGCTGGCGGACGCCGAGGGCCAGCGCCTGCTTTTTTCGCTGGGCGCGGCAACGTTGTCGTTGTCTCCGGTGGCCGAGGTGAACCGGGCCGTCAAGCCGGATTACCTGGCGCTGAAGACACCGGCTTACGACGACATCCTGGCGCGCCTGCGCCAGGCCGGGCACCACCCCGTCTGTTCACTGCCCGACGCGCTGCCGCGTGTCATGTACGTGAAAGACCCGTCCGGCAATCAACTGGCCTTTCTGGGCTGAAGGCGCGCGATGAACTTCCAGCAACTCCGGTCGGTCCGCGAAGCCGTGCGGCAGGATTTCAACCTGACCGACGTCTCCGAAAGCCTGCATACGTCTCAACCCGGCGTCAGCCGCCAGATCCGCGAGCTTGAGGAAGAGGTGGGGGTCGACATCTTCGTGCGTTCGGGCAAGCGGCTGATCGGATTGACGCCGCCCGGCGAACTGATCCTGCCGCTGGTCGAGCAGATCCTGCAATGCGCCGACAACATCCGGCATGCGGGCGCGGAGTACGCGGACAGCCGTAAAGGCGTGCTGTCTATCGCAGCCACGCATTCCCAGGCGCGCTACGCCTTGCCGCCCGTCGTCAAGGAATTCCGGCAACGCTACCCCGACGTGGTGCTGCATCTGCACCAGGGATCGCCCAAGCAGGTGTCTGAAATGCTGCTGGAAGGCGAGGCCGACATCGGCGTGGCAACCGAAGCGGTGGCGGACTATCCCGGGCTGGTGAACCTGCCGTGCTACCGGTGGAGCCACAGCATCATCGTGCCGCGCGGCCACCCGTTGGAACGCGAACACGACGGCATCAGCCTGTCGCAACTGTCGCGCTACCCCCTTATCACGTATGGCCGCGGCTATACCGGGCGGGCGCATATCGACGAGGCTTTTGCCCGTGCCGGCATCACGCCCGACATCGTCATGACCGCGATGGACGCGGACGTGATCAAGACGTACGTCGAGCTGGAGCTGGGCGTCGGCATCGTGGCCGCGGTGGCCTGGGACGCCGAGCGCGATACGCGCCTGACTGCCATCGACGCGCGCCACTTGTTCGAGATCAACCTGACCCGGCTGGCCATCCGCCGCGGCGCCTGGCTGCGCGGCTACGCCTTCCATTTCATCGAGATGTTCGTGCCGACGCTGACGCGGGAGGTGGTGGACCGGGAATTGAAGGGCGAGGGCTGAGCAGGCGCCGAACCGCCCGCCGCATATCCATAGACGCATTTCTACGTTGTTCCGTGCGGGGTGCGCACGTAGCCTGGATGTCTCGTCATTTCACGAAACCCAGGTCATCCCATGAGCACCTCTTCCCAAGCCGCCGCACCGTCCGCCAGCAAGCACACGGAACGCGCGCAAGCCGTGCGCGCCTTCATCGCCCAGGTCCGGCAACTGGCGCCCGATGCGTCGCGTGCGACCCCCGCACAATTGGCCGAGGCCGCCAGGCTGCTGGAAGCGCTGGGCCAACGCCGCGACCTGTTCGGCGCCGACGCCTTTGCCGTGGTGCCAGGGCGCCCGACCTCCATCTACCGCCTGGCCGAGGACATCGATGGCGGGTATGCGCTGTACCTGTCGCTGGGCGAACCCGGCAAGGCGCAGCCGCCGCATGACCACACGACGTGGGCGATCATCGCCGGGGTGGACGGCAACGAGCGCAACGAGGTCTACGCGCGCGCCTCCTCCCAGGATCCGCTGCGCGACACGTTGACCCACGTTCGGCGCGTCGACGTCGGCCCTGGCGGTTCGATCGTGTTGGGCCCGGATGATGTGCACACGATCGAGCTGATCGGCGACCAACCCGGCGCGCACCTGCATTTCTACGGCCTGGCGCTGGACCGGCTGCTCGGCCGCGTGGTGTTCGAAAGCACCGCGGGCGGCACGTACCGCACGTTCTCGCCGCCGGCTGCCATCTACCATGCGCGCCTGACGCCCCAGGCGCTTCAGGACGAACTGCGCGGCGAAGCCGAGATCGCCGTGCTGGATGTGCGGGAAGCCGGTCGCTATGCCCGCCGCCATCTGCTGCACGCCGTGCCGGCGCCGCTGTGGCGCCTGGAACTGCTGGCCGATCGGCTGGTGCCGCGTCGCGACACCCGTATCGTGCTGGTGGACGACGACGAGACCCAGGCCCATCAGGCCGCTGCCAAGCTGACCCGCCTGGGTTGGACCGACGTGTCGGTGCTGGCCGGCGGCACGGACGGTTGGGAACGCGCGGGCCTGGAACTGTTCTCGGGCACGAACGTGCCCAGCAAGGCGTTCGGCGAAGTCATCGAACACGAGAAGCACACGCCATGGATCGACGTCGAGGAACTGCACGAGCGCGTGGCGCGCGGCGACGATATCGTCGTTGTCGACAGCCGCACGCCAGAAGAATTCCACCACTTCACGCTGCCGTTCTCGCACAGCCTGCCAGGGGCGGAACTGGTTTACCGCATCCGCGAACTGGCGCCTGATCCCAAGACCTTCGTGGTGGTGAACTGCGCCGGCCGCACGCGCAGCATCGTCGGCGCGCAGACCTTGATCGACGCCGGCATTCCCAACCGTGTGGCCTCGTTGCGCAACGGCACGATGGAATGGCTGCTGTCGGGCCGCGAGCTGGCTTATGGCCGCCACGCGGCCTTGCCGGAGCCGGGCGAAGCGGCGTTGGCTGCCGCGCGCGAACAAGCCCGCGACGTCGCGCAGCGCGCCGGCATCGGCTACGTTGACGCGGCCACGCTGCACGCGTTCGAAGCCGAACAGGCGACACGCACGCTCTACAAATTCGACGTGCGCACCCGCGAAGAGTACGAGACCGGGCATCTGGAAGGCTGGCGCTGGGCGCCAGGCGGCCAGCTCGTCCAGGCCACCGACGAATACCTGGCCACGCGCCGCGCGCGCGTCGTGCTGGCGGACTGGGACGGGGTGCGCGCGCTGACCACCGGCGCCTGGCTGGCGCAGTTGGGCGCGGTCGAGGTCTACCTGTATCAGCCGCCCGCGCTGGCCGTCTTGCAAAACGGCCCCGAGCCGCGCCGGGTATTGCGTCATCGGCCGGACACCCCGGGCTTGCGCGCAGAGGCGCTGCGTGCCGCGCTCGACGCGGACGAGGCCATCGTGTTCGACGTGGAATCGCGCGTGGCGTATGAGCGCGGCCACGTGCCCGGTGCCCGGTTCGCCGCGCCGGATCGCCTGGCGGAGTTCCTGTCGCCGGATGATCAACGCGTCGTCGTGGTGACGTCTTCCGACGGCGTGCTGGCCAGCGCCGTGGCGGCCGAGCTGGCTTGGCGCGGCAAGCGCCACGTGCCGTATCTGCTGGGCGGCACGCGCGCGTGGAAGGCGCAGGGCCTGACGCTGGCGACAGGGGGCGAGGGCGTGCTGACCGGCGACGACGACCAGAGCATCAGCCCGTATCTGTTCGATGACCTGTCTGCCCGCGACCAGGGGTTCCGCGACTACCTGGATTGGGAACTGGGACTGGTCGCGCAGCTGGAACGCGAAGGCAGCGGAGGCATCCGGCTGATCGCGGCAGTGTAGGGGCAGGCGGAAAGGCTCATGCGCAAGGCTGCGCGCCGGGGCCTTTTTTGCCCGATTATCCAAGGCTGCGGAAAGGGCTAAGCTGTCCGTTTCGCCCAGGAGATCCGACATGCCGCCGCTACACAATGAAGGTAACCGCCAAGACACCTACGCGCTGGGGGCCAAGCGGGTCAAGCGCATGGGCTACGGCGCGATGCAATTGGCCGGCCCGGGTGTCTTCGGCCCGCCGCGCGACCGCGACGCGGCATTGGCCGTGCTGCGCGAGGCCGTGGCCAACGGCGTCAACCACATCGACACCAGCGATTTCTACGGTCCGCACGTGACCAACCAGATCATCCGCGAGGCGTTGTCGCCGTATCCGGAAGACCTGGTGCTGGTCACCAAGATCGGCGCGCGCCGGGGTGAGGACGCGTCGTGGATACGCGCGGACGGCGCGGCCGACCTGGAAAGCGCCGTCGAGGACAATCTGCGCAATCTGGGGCTGGATGCGCTGGACGTCGTGAACATGCGCATCATGTTCGGCGTGCATGGGCCGGAGGAAGGCTCGATCGCCGAGCCCCTGTCGGCGCTGATCAAGCTTCAGCAACGCGGTCTGGTGCGTCATATCGGCTTAAGCAACGTCACCGCCACGCAGGTTCAGGAAGGCCGCGGCTTGTGCGACATCGTCTGCGTGCAAAACCAGTACAACCTGGCGCACCGCCACGACGACGCGCTGATCGACACGCTGGCCCGGGACGGCATCGCCTACGTGTCGTATTTTCCACTGGGCGGCTTCAGCCCCTTGCAATCCGCCACGCTGACCGAGGTCGCGCAGCGCGTGGGGGCGACGCCGATGCAGGTGGCGATCGCGTGGCTGCTGCAGCGCGCGCCGAACATCCTGGTCATCCCGGGCACGTCGTCGGTAGCGCATCTGCGCGAGAACCTGGCCGCGGCGACCCTCGCGTTGCCGGATGCCGAGGTCCAGGCCTTGGATGGGATTAGCGGGCGGGCGGCCTGAGGCGTGCCGGGCGGCCGGCGAGGACGTCCTGGTCATTTTTTTGCGGCGCTACACCGACGCCAGCAAGTCGTCGACGTGGACCATCAATTCGCGGACCTGGCGCAGCATCGGATACTGGTGCAGCACCGGCTCCCATTGCGGCGATTCCAGCAATTGCCGCCAGACCGGTTCCAGTGCCGAGACGTCTGGAGTCTGCCCGTTTTCCACGCCGCGCGCGTATTCCACGCTGGCCGGCGCGGACAGCAGTTGCATCCGGCTGGCGGCGCTAAGCAGGCGCGGGGCGGCGTCGGCGGGGGCATCGCAGCAATAGAGCACCGTGTGGGCCAGCGCCGATGAGTCGGCCGGCAGTGCCCTGAGCGATGCGCCGCGCAGGTTTACGACGCCTTGCCGGGTCTGGAACGGATAGACCGCGTGATCTTCGGCATGTGCAAGCAAGCGCAAGCCGCGCTGAAGCCGGGGCAGGTCGGCGGTGGCGGCGTCGACGGAGGCTTTCGCTTCAATCAGCAGGCAGACATCCCAGACCGGCGTGGCGGCGGCGCCGGTCTGGCGCAGCAGCACGGCATCCCACTCGCTCTTGGCCCGATCCGAGCTGGCGGGGATCGACGAGGGCACGCGCATCGACGTCACCACACGGTAAGGCGCATGGGCGCCTTCGGCGTCGTTCAGCCGCTGGGCCAGCGCGTCCAGCGCTTGCGTGGCCAAGGCTTCGACGGCCGCGCCACGGCGCTGCGCCGCGGAGCCTTGCGCGGCGGCGGTCGGGCTTCCGGAGCGCGGGCCGTGGCGGTCCCAGAGGGATTGGTAGCGGCGAACCTGGGCATCCGGCGCCAGGGCGTCCAGGCGCCGCAGGCGCGCTAGCGCGGGGTCGTCCAGCAGGCGGGCCAACGCGCGTTCGACGGAGGGGTCGACCGCTTTCTCCGGCATGGCGCGAAGCTGGCGGGCGGCGTCAAGCAGGGCCGTCCAGGACGCCGTGGACACGGCCGCTTGCAGCGGTGCCAAGGCGTCGCGGTCCGGGCCCGGCGCCATGCGCTGCAGCTTGGCGGGGTGGGCGATCGCGTTGACGGCGGCATGGATTTGCCGGCGGTCCTGGTCGGCGGCGGCGGATAACGACGCGAATTCGCGCACCTGCGGCGCCCTGTGACGCAGCACGATGGCCTGGAAGGCGGGGTCTCCCTCGTTCGCGCGCATGGCTTCGCGGATGAGCCGCGACAGCGCGTGCAAGAAATCGTGCCGCGTTGCCGAATCTGGCGCCACGCCGCCGGCAAGCGCCTGGCGGGCATGTTCGACCGTCATGGCGAGCATCGTGGCCGCACCGCCATTTGGCGCCTGCGTTGCGGCGTTGGGCGCGGGCGGCACGCGGTAGCGGCGCGGGACGGCGCGGAGGATCTTGTCCAGCAACGGCGAGGAAGGCGGCAAGGGCATGGGCGGGGATCAGCGGTCAGGCAATGTCGTGCAGTGTCGTGCAGTGTCGCATGACGCCGCCATAGCCTGACATTAAGCTGAATAAGTAATCAGAATATGAGAACAAAGTCGTTCGCCCGCGGCGGGCCAACCGATATCGTCCGGATTCCAAAGGCGCATCCAGTCGCCTCATTCAGGAGAATCCGATGTCCCCACGCAAGCTGCTGGCCGGCGCCTTCGCCGCGCTGGCCACATGCATCGCCTTTCCGGCGACGGCGCAACACGCCAAGTACCTGGTCACGACCGATTGGCTGGAAAAGAACCTGAACGACCCGAAGGTACGGGTGGTGGAGGTGAGCGTGAACCCCGGCCTGTACGAACGCGGGCACATCCCGGGCGCAGCCAACGTCAGCTGGCACACCGATCTGGTCGACACCGTGAACCGCGATATCGCGCCGCCCAAGCAGTTCCAGGCGCTGGTGGCGCGTTCGGGCATTAATGCCGACACCACGACCATCCTGTACGGCGACAACAACAACTGGTTTGCCGCCTGGGGCGCTTGGATCTTCGATATCTACGGCATCGACAACGTGAAGATCCTGGACGGCGGGCGCAAGAAATGGGAAGCCGAAGGGCGGCCGTTGTCCAACAGCGCCAAGGTCCCGCCGGCTGGCACGGCGCAGATCAAGCAGCCCGATCCCACGCTGCGCGCACATCTGCAGGACGTGTTGGCCGTGGCCCGCAAGGACAAGCAGGGCGTGCTGGTCGACATCCGTTCGGCCGACGAATACAACGGCAAGATTTTCGCGCCCAGCGGCGTGCCGGAATTGGCGGTGCGCGCGGGCCACGTGCCCGGCGCGGTGAACGTGACGTGGAGCAAGCTGGTGGCTGAAGACGGCACGTTCAAATCGGCGGACGAACTCAAAGCGATCTACCTGGCGGCCGGCGTTGACGGCACGAAGCCCATCATCACCTACTGCCGCATCGGTGAACGCTCCAGCCATTCGTGGTTCGCATTGCGCAAGCTGCTGGGCTACGACGTGCGCAACTATGACGGGTCGTGGACCGAGTACGGCAACAGCGTCGGATCGCCCATTTCGAATCCGTCTGGCACGGTATGGGGCAAGACCTGAGTGAGCGCGCGACGAATGGTGCCGGCCGCCGCCGTGATGGCGGCCGTTTTCGTGGCGGCGTGGGGCCTGGCGCCGCTGCCTGAGGGCGGGCGCAGCCTGTCCTTGTCGGTCTTGCTGGGCGCGGCGTTCGGCATCGTGCTGCAACGCTCGCGTTTCTGCTTCTATTGCATCGCCCGCGACTTCATCGACAGAAAGGAGACGGCCGGCATGGTCGCCGTGCTGATCGCGCTGGGGGTGGGCACCCTGGGCTATCACGCGGTGTTCGGCGCGTTCCTGCCCGTGCCGTCGGCGGACCGTTTGCCGCCCGGCGCGCATATCGGTCCGGTGAGTTTGGCGCTGGTGGCGGGGGCGTTCGTCTTCGGGGTGGGCATGCGCGTTTCAGGCTCTTGCATCAGCGCCCATTTCTACCGGCTGGGCGAAGGCGCGATGGCGTCGCCGTTCGCGCTGCTGGGCGCGGGCCTGGGCTTCGTGCTGGGGTTCGCGACATGGAATTCCCTGTACCTGGCGCTGATCCAGGAGGCGCCGGTGGTGTGGCTGCCGCAGCGGTTGGGCTATGGCGGGACGTTGCTGCTGCAGGGCGCGGTCTTGGCCATGTTGGCGTGGGCCGTGTTCCGCCGAGGCGGCGTGCAAGCGCCTGCGGCGGCGCGGGCCGCGTCGCCCTGGCAAGCCGTGCTGAGAGACCGCTGGCCGCCCGCGGTGGGCGGCATCCTGGTGGGGTTCATCGGCGTCATCGCCTATCTTCGCATTGCGCCCTTGGGCGTGACCGCCGAACTCGGCAGTTTGGCGCGGACGGCGGCGGCGGGCACCGGTTGGCTGCCCGAGCGGCTGGAAGGACTGGACACGTTCGCGGGCTGCGCCACCGTGGTCAAGCGCATGCTGCTGTCGAACAACGGCGTGTTCGTGCTGGCGCTGGTGGCGGGCGCCTGGGCGGCGGCGCTGGCGGCCGGCGCGTTCCGGCCCAGGCTGCCTTCCGTGAAAGACATCGTCCGCAATTTCACGGGCGGGGTCTTGATGGGCTGGGGCGGCATGACGGCGCTGGGCTGCACCGTGGGCACACTGCTGTCGGGGGTGATGGCGGGCGCGCTGTCGGGATGGGTGTTCGGCGCGGCCTGCTTTGCGGGGATCTGGGCGGGCTTGCGGGTCGTGCGCGCGCCCGCCCAGCCTCGCATTACTTGAACATCGCGGCGTTTTCTTCCAGCACGGCGTCGGCGCACTGGGCGTCCAGGTTGCCGCCGGGGGCGCCGGCCACGCCGATCGCGCCGATGACATTGGCGCCGGCCTTGACCGGCACGCCGCCGCCCAGCAGCAGGAAGCCGGGGATGTCGGTCAGATTGGCCGCGCCCGGGTTCTTCTGCGCGTTTTCCATCATGGCAAGCGTTGGGGTCTTGGCCGACACGGCGGTGAAGGCCTTGGCGCGGCTGGCTTCGATGGTGTGCGGGCCGGCGTTGTCGGCGCGCGCAAAAGCCTTGAGCAAGCCGGCGCGGTCCACGACCGAGGCGCTCACGTTATAGCCCTTGGCCTGGCAGGCGGCGACGGTGGCGGTGGCGAGCTTCTGCGCATCGGCCATCGACAAATTGCTTTCGTTCAGCACGGCGGCGTTGGCGGCGCCGGCGAAAGCCAGGGTGGAGATCAGCGTGGCAAGCGAGAAACGGGTCATGGTCTGCGTCCTTTTCGGGAACATTCGGTAGGAGCAGTCAGTGTCGCGAAAACGCGCGGCGCGCGGTATACGCCCGAATACGCGGGCATCTCCGTAGCGCTACGGAGGGCCCGGGTCCAGCAAGGTGGCGTATTGGCGGATCAATTGCGCCAGCGAATCGGCTTCGAGTTTGGCGAAGACGTTGGCGCGGTAAGTTTCCACCGTGCGCGGCGACAGGTCGAACTCGCGCGCGATCTCTTTGTTGCTCATGCCTTGCACGATGCGTTCCAGCACCTCGTGTTCGCGGCCCGACAGCCGCGCCAGCCGTTCGGCGGCGGCTTGCGTCACGGCCAGGCGTTCGCGGCTGGCGATGTGGGTCCGCACGGCGGCCTGCACGGCGTCCAGGAACACGTCATCGTCCACGGGCTTTTGCAGGAATTCCATGGCGCCGCCCTTGAAGGCGCGGCGGCACAGGTCCACGTTGGCATGTCCGGTCAGCATGACCACCGGCAGGTCGGATTGTTCGGCCAGCCGGCTCAGCACGTCCAGTCCGCTGATGCCGGGCATGCGGATATCCAGCACGACGCAGCCGATGGCGCAGGGAGCCAACTGCGCCAGGAAGGCCTGCGGATCGCCGAAGCCGGCGCTGCGCAGGCCGACGCTGCGCAATAGCAGCGCCAGCCCGTCCCGCACGGCGTCGTCGTCGTCGACCAGGTAGACCTGGGGGGAAAGCGCGTGGGTGCGCGCATCTGGCGTGGTCATGAGGGAGCTCCGGCGCGTGGCAGGCTGACGGTGAAGCAGGCGCCGGCAGGGGTGAGGTTGCGGGCGGCGATGCGGCCGTCCATGGCGCCGGCCAGCGTTTCGCACAGCGCCAGCCCCAGGCCCATGCCCTGGGCGCGCGTGGTGTAGAACGGCGCGAACAGCCGGGGCAGGGCGTCCGCGGCGATGCCCGGTCCGGTATCGCTGACGGTGAACAGGTAGTTGTCGCCGTCGGCGCGGCCCTCGATCTGGATGTGGCGCGGGCCATCGGCATCCGCCAGCGCGTCCGCGGCGTTCTGGACAAGGTTGTGCAGGATCTGCTCCAGTGCCACGCGGTCGCCCAGCGGCTGTGCGCCGGGCGTGGCGTTGTGCCACCCGAGGCGGATGCCTTGCCGCGCCAGATCCGGTTCGCGCAGGAATCGCAAGGACGCCACCATCGCGTCCGGATCCAGGGCTTCGCGCCGCGCGGGCGAGCTGGGCTGCACCAGGGCGCGCATGCGGCTGATGATGTCGGCGGCGCGTTTGGCTTGCTCGGAACTGGCCAGCAAGGCATGGCGCACGGCCGGGCGTTCGTCGTCGTCGTCCAGCAGGCGTCCGGCCGCGCGCGTGTGCGCCAGGATGGCGGTCAGGGGCTGGTTCAATTCATGGGCGATGCCCGCGGCCATTTCGCCCAGCGTGCTCAAGCGCACCATGGCCGCCAGCCGCGCCTGCTCTTGCTGGCGGCGCGCGTCGGCGCGCGAGCGTTGCCATGCCGCGGCGCCGGCCACGATCAAGCCGCTGGCCGCGGCCCACGCCAGCCACGCCATCCACGGCCACGCGTCCGGTGTCAGCGTGCGGGTGCTGCGCATCTGGAAGGGCTGGCTGGCCGCGCCCAGCGGCTTTTGCAGCGCGATCGTCAGGCCCCGCGCGTCCTCGGGCTGCCTGTCCAGCAGCGGTACCGGAACACGGTCGATTGTCAGGCTCAGGTTGGCCAGGCCTGGCGGAAAGTCGGCGGCGGGCACCAATTGGCGGGCGTCCAGCAGCAGGCTCCAGCTGGACGGCGCGATCAGCCAGTACCGCGCGGCGTCCACCGGCACGGTGACGGGCCGGCCCGATTGCCGCGCGCGTTCCAGCGCGGCTGGCAAATCCGGCGGCGCGGCCGTGCTGCCGGCCCAAGCGCCGTCGGCCAGATAGCCCAAGCCCAGCAATTGCGGCAAGGCGGGTTGCAGGCTGGGGGACAGGCGTTCGGGCGCGGGCGGGTGCGACAGGGCCGCCAGCGTGGCCAGCACGGCTTCGTGCTGCACTGTTTTCTGGCTCAGCATGCGTTGGGCGATGCTGGTGCTTTGGAAGAAGCGGTCGTATTGGTCGACGTATTCCTGGCGGGCGATCCAGGCGGCGCCCAGGCAGAACAGGAACAGCCAACAGAGGAGGACGCGGGTGCGCGATAGGAGGTTCACGCCTGAAATTATGCCTTGCGGCCTGTGCGGACAGGAATCCGTAGGGCTACGGAGGGCTCAGGCGACGCGCTTGCCCGTGTCCGCGCCCGCCGCGGCTTGCGAACTGGCCGACATCGCCATCTGGTACAGGGCCGCCACCAGGTCGGACTGGGTGATGAGGCCATGCAAGATGCGCGACGCGTCCAGCACCGGCACGCAGTGCAGGCTGTCGGACATGGGGCGCGCCAGTTCGATCACGGGCAGCCCGGGCGTGGCGAACGGGACTTCGCTGCGCATGCAGTCCGCCACCAGCGGGTCGAAGGTGGGCACGCCGTCGACGGTGGCAGTCGCGAGCCGGCTCTTGCGCGCCAGCACGTCCCCCTGCGCGAGCATGCCGGCGTAGCGGCCGGCGGAATCCAGCACGGGCAGCGCTTGCAGCCGGTGCTTGTCGAACAGCCGGATCGCGTAGTCCAGCGGATCCTGCTCCTGCACGGTGACGACGTCGCGCGACATGATGTCGGCGCATGACACGTCGCCGAAACGGCGCAGGCTGGCGCGCAGTTCGGCGGCCAGCACGATGTCTTCCAGGTCTTCCTTGCTGATGTCCAGCAATTCGCCGCGTTGGGACAGGGCCTCGTCCAGATCGGCGCGGCTGAAGCCCAGCCGGGCGCTCGGGGCGGCATCGCGGGTGCGGTGGCCGGGGGCCGGGTCGGCATGGCGGCGGGGGTAATTGCGCTTGAGCGCGCCATTGAACGCCACGGCAATGCACAGCAGGATCAGGGAGTTCAACCCCACCGGCCATAACGCGAAGCCATAGCCCAGGCTGGCGACGGACGGCCCGCCCAACACAGCCGTCAACGCGACGGCGCCGCTGGGCGGATGCAGGCACCGCAGGCTGAACATGGCGCCGATGGCCAGCGCCACGGCGACGGCGGCGGCCACGCCAGGCACGGGGATCATCTGCGCGCAGAACACGCCGATCAGGGCAGACACCAGATTGCCCGCCAGGATGGACCAGGGCTGGGCCAGCGGGCTGGCGGGGGCGGCGAACAGCAGCACGGCCGATGCGCCCATGGGCGCGATGAACCACGGGTTGGCGCTGCCCAACGCATGGCGGCCCACCCATTCCGTGCAGAACAGCCCGACCAGGGCGCCCAGGACGCCGTACAGCTTCTCGCGCCGGTTGACGCCGACAGGCGCCGGCGCGAACGCGCTCAGCCAGCGCTTGATTGCCACACCCAAAACGATCTCTCCTCGCGTGCTTGAAATATGTCGCGGGACGACAATTTATCACGCGGCGGCGCAGGGCCGGGAAACGCCCGGGGGGGCCGCGCTCAGGCGGTGTCGTCGCCGATGCGCGTCAGCAGGCGCGCAAGCAAGGGCCGCATGGCACGCAGTTCTTCCAGGTGCGAAGCCGACAGGCTTTCCAGCACGCGTTCGGCTTTGGGGGTCAGCACGACTTCGACGCGACGGCCGTCTTCGGGGTCGGCCTCGCGGCTGACGAGGTCCAGGCGGGCCAGCCGGCCCACCAGTTCGGCCGCCGTGTGCGGGCGGATCAGCAGGCGGTCGGCGATTTCGCCGACATACAGGCCGCGCCGCCCAGACGGGCTTTTGCGCGTGCCTTTGATGGCCAGCAAGGTCTGGTGCTGCTGCGGGGTCAATGCCAGTTCCCCGGCAGCGCCTTCACTGAAGGCGGCGAACGTGCGCAGCGCGTAACGGAAGTCGGCCAGCAGTTCGTAATCGGCGGGCGACAGTGGAGTGGGGGACGGAGACGTTTTCACGTCCCGATTCTAATATATGTCGTGATACGATATAAATGACCTGGCGCAAACCGGGGCGATTTCTTCCCAACATTTCCTTCAATCTCTGCATCGACAATGCCTACCTATCCTGCATCAGCCCCGGCTGCGCCAGCGCCGGCACCTGCCCGGGCGGCCGCCCGCCTGGGCGATTTCACCACTGACCGCCGCGTCGTCATGCTGATGGCCCTGGCTATTCCCGTGGGCCTGGCCAGCGTGGCCGCCGCCTGGGCGCTCCTGCGCCTGATTTCGCTGTGCACCAACCTGGCCTACCACGGCCAGTTCTCATTCGCCGATATGCCGATCACGGCTGGCCAGCTGGGCTGGGGCTCGGTCTTCATTCCCGTCGCCGGCTGTCTGGTCATCGGACTGATGGCGCGCTACGGGTCCGAGAAGATCCGCGGGCACGGCATCCCGGAGGCCATGGAGGCCATCCTGATCGGCAAGAGCCGCATCCAGCCCAAGGTGGCTATCCTGAAGCCGGTGTCGTCCGCGGTCTCGATCGGAACCGGCGGGCCGTTCGGCGCCGAAGGCCCGATCATCATGACGGGCGGCGCCATCGGTTCGTTGCTGGCGCAGACCATCCATCTGGACGACGCCGAGCGCAAGACGTTGCTTGTGGCAGGCGCCGCCGCGGGCATGACGGCCATCTTCGCCACTCCCCTGGCGGCCGTGCTGTTGGCCGTCGAGCTGCTGCTGTTCGAATGGAAGCCGCGCAGTTTCCTGCCGGTGGCGATGGCGGCCCTGGTGGCCGCGGCCACGCGCGCCTTCGCGCTGGATGCGGGCCCGGTCTTCGCGTACTCGGGCGCGTTGCCGTTCACGCCATGGAACCTGGTGGCCTGCGCCGCCGTGGGCGTCTTGGCGGGGCTGGGCTCGGGCGTGTTGACGACGCTGGTCTACGCCGCCGAAGACCTGTTCGAAAAGTTGCCCCTGCACTGGATGTGGTGGCCCGCCATCGGCGGTCTGGCCATCGGCATCGGCGGTTTGATCGATCCCGCCGCGCTGGGCGTCGGCTATGACAACATCCGCCATTTGCTGGCGGGCGGCCTGGCGTTCCAGGCGGTGTTGCTGCTGCTGGTGGTCAAAGTGGCGATCTGGTCCATCGCCCTGGGGTCCGGCACATCGGGCGGCGTGCTGGCGCCCTTGCTGATCTTCGGCGGCGCGCTGGGCGCGTTGGCCACGCCCTGGCTGCCGCAGACGGACCCGGGCTTCTGGGCGCTGCTGGGCATGGCCGCCATGATGGGCGGCACCATGCGCGCGCCGTTGACGGCCACGCTGTTCGCCGTCGAACTGACGGGCGATGGCGCGGCGCTGCTGCCGGTGCTTGCGGCCAGCGTCTTCGCCTATGGCGTGACCGTGCTGCTGCTGAAACGGTCGATCCTGACGGAGAAGATCGCGCGCCGCGGCCATCACATCAGCCGCGAATACCAGGTGGACCCTTTCGATCTGCTTCGGGCCTCGGCGATCATGACCCGGGCCGTAGACACGCTGCCGGACACGGCGACGGTGGCGCAGGCCGTCGCCCATTTCACGACGCTGCAACCCGTGCACACCAGTTATCCGGTGGTGGACCGGCAGGGCGTGGTCGTGGGCGAGGTGACGCGCGCCGACTCGCTGGCGTGGGCGCTGGACGCGGAGGACGGCGCCCGTACCTTGGCGCAGGCGCTGGCGGGACGCGAGCCGATGATCGGCTATCCCGATGAACTGGCCAGCCGGATCGCGGACCGCATGGCGCTGTCCGGCGTGGGACGAGTGCCTATCGTGGACCGCGAGTCCGGCCGCCTGGTAGGCATCGTCGGGCGCAAGGACCTGTTCCGGTCGCGCGCGCGCCGGCTGCGCGATGAAAGCGAGCGCACGGCGTACTTCCGCCGCGCGTCTTAACGCCTCAAGCGCCTTGGCTGCCGCTTGCCGTCCGGCGTTCCCGCAGTTCCCACAGCACGTCCAGCACATGCCGGGTGGCTTGTTCCACCTTTTCCGCCCGGTGCGCGATGCCCAGCGGACGCCATACCGCAGGCCGCAGCGGGCGCATGACGATGCGCGGATCGGGTTGCGGCGCGGTCGCCTCGTGCGGCAACAGCGTGGCGCCGTAGCCGGCGGCCACCAGGCTCTTGATGGCGTCGTTGTAGTTCAACTGGATGCGCGCGCGCGGGTTCAACCCGGCGCCGGCGAACCATTCGCCGGTCTGGCGCGACAACCGCGTCGTGCCATCGTTCAGGATCAGCGGGCGGTCCGCCAGCCAGGCCGGCGTGACGCGCGCGGGCGCCGGCCAGCCGGCAGGCAGGAACGCCATGACCGGATCGCGGCGCCAAGGTTTCAGCACCAGCCCGTCGATGGGCGGCTGCGGCAATGCCACCAGCCCCACATCCAGTGTGCCGTCATGCAGGCGTTGCAGCGTTTCCTGAGAGGTCAGCACGGCAACTTGCACGTCGATGCCGGGGTGATGGCGGCCCAGCGTCTCCAGCGCTTGCGGCAGCAGATGGGCGATAGCGCCCGTGGAGGCGCCCAGCCGCACGCGGCCGGACAAGCCCTGCACTTGCCGCTGCACGTCGTCCAGCGCCTGGTCGGCCTCGGCCAGCAGGCGGCGCGCGCGTTCCAGCAACGTGTCGCCGATGGACGTGGGCCGCACCTGGCCGCGTTTGCGCGTCAGCAGCGGCGCGCCGATGCGGGCCTCCAGGTCGGCCACGTGCAGGCTGACGGTAGGGGGCGCCAGGTGCAGCGCGCGGGCGGCATCGGCGAAAGAGCCCAGGTCGGCGATGGCCACCAGGGTGCGCAGACGGTCCAGGCTGATTTCACGCATGGGGTTGTTATTCAGAAAAGATGAATTGAATGGTCATGATATTCGACTTTTCTTATGTTGTAGCCGGATCGATGATACGGGCTTGCCACAACCCCTTAGCCCACACTCCCGCCTCCCGGCCGGGACGGAGCACGCCATGACCCATCCTCTAGTTTTCATCGACGGCGACCAAGGCACGACGGGCCTGCAGATCCACGAACGGCTGCATGGCCGGACCGATCTGCGCCTGATGACGCTGCCCGAGGCCGAGCGCAAGGATCCGCAACGCCGCGCCGAGGCGATCAACGCCAGCGACGTGGCCATCCTGTGCCTGCCCGACGAACCGGCCCGCCAGGCGGCGGCCTCTGTCGTGAACCCGACGGTGCGCGTGATCGACGCCAGTTCCGCGCATCGCACGACGCCGGGCTGGGTGTACGGTTTTCCGGAAATGGAGGCGGGGCAGGCGGACAAGATCGCGCATGCCAAGCGTGTCAGCAATCCGGGCTGCTACCCGACCGGCGCCATCGCCTTGCTGCGCCCGCTGATCCAGGCCGGGCTGGTGCCGGCCGATTATCCGGCCGTGGTGCATGCCGTGTCGGGCTATTCGGGGGGCGGCCGCGCCAGCGTGGACGCTTATGAAGGGCCGGACGGCGCGAAAGGTCCGGCGTTCCAGCTGTACGGGCTGGGCCTGGCGCACAAGCACACGCCTGAAATCGAAGCGCATGCCGGGCTGACGCAACGTCCCGTGTTCGTGCCGGCATACGGCGCGTTCCGCCAAGGCATCGTGCTGACGATTCCGCTGCATTTGCGCTTGCTGCCGGCGGGCGCGACCCGCCAGCGGCTGCATGACTGCCTGCAGCAGCGCTACGCAGGTACGACGCATGTGCAGGTGGTGGACAGCCAGGAAGCCGCGGCCCACACGCATCTGGATCCGCAGGTGCTCAACGGCACCAACGATTTGCGCCTGGCCGTCTACGGCAACGAGGCGCATGGCCAGGTGCTGTTGACCGCGGTGTTCGACAACCTGGGCAAGGGCGCCTCCGGCGCCGCGGTGCAGAACCTGGACCTGATGCTGGCCGCGATGGGGTAGGGGCACCGCGCCTGCCGCCCTGCGGGCCGGCAGGCAAGCTACAGGAACCCGGCGCGGATCCGGTCGATGTCGAAGGGCGTGATGCCGCGGTCCACGGCGAAGACCGTTTCGGCGGCGGCCGGATCATCCACGATCCGGCCGCGCGCCTGGGCGTGCAACGTGAAGAGCGTGTGCAAGTCGGTCTGCGGGCGTGTCAGCAACGCGCGCAGCATCAGCGAGACGCCTGACAGGTTGTTGGCCACATTGTTCAAGCGCGGCTGCGCCCGCAGCGCCACATCCATCCAGCTCATCCGATGGTCTTGCAGGTCCAGCGCCAGCGGCAGGCAGATCAGCGTGTTGGACGCCAGGTCTACCCGGTCCATCACCGTGCGCGGCTCGAAGGGTTCGCCCGAATTCGCGTCCTGGCGCGCCATCCAGCCCGCAAAGCACTCGGGCAGTTCGCAATAGGGCTGCAGGGTGTAGCTGTTCAGCACCATCACGACGAAGCGCACGCCGCGCCGGCGCAGACGTTCCAGGTCCAGGTCGATGAATTCGGCCGCACCCTGCGGGGCGTCGACGATGTCGCCGCTGTGATAGCCGCCGTAGCTTTGCAGCCGGTAGTAGGTCAGCGCGTCGACGAAGTTGAAACCGCTGTCGAACAGCGCGGCGGACAGGTCGACGTCGGCGCGGCCGCTGCCGTTCTTCCACCACAGAAACAGGCGCACGAAGGCGGCATCCGGCAGCGGCAGGCTGCTGCCGCGCGCAAGCGTGCGCAGGCTGCGCGAAGCCGACCGCTGGACGAAGGGCGCCGCGTGTTCGCGCAACGCCGGATCCACATAGCAGGCGCCCAGCGGCGGCAGCGCGGCAAAGCGCGCCAGCAAAGCGGTTTTGCAAATGTCGGAGACGGCGCGGGCCATGCCCGCCGGCAGCGGCGCACGGGTGTCTTCCATGGCATACACCTTGGCCACGTCGCCCTTGGGATAGAAGGCGCGCAGCGCGGCTGGCGCATCGCGATGGACGGCGTGAGTAGTCAGCTGCAAAAGCACGGGCGTGGAAACCTGATCCGCCACGCGGGCAAAGCCGGCCAGGATGGGTGCAGGGTCGGGGGCGCGGCGCAGCAGATGGTCCAGGCGCCGGGCGTAATCGCCCGGACGGCTTTCCAACCGGCGCGCGGCTTCGGCGTTCTGGCCGGATTCCAGCAGGGCCTCGATGGCGCTGTTGAAGGTGGGCGCGGGCTTGCCGCTGCGCAGCAGGGCAAAGGCGGCGGCCGTGCGCGGATAGCGGCCGGCGAATTCGCCGGGGTGCAGGAATTCGCCCAGGCGTTTCCAGCGTTCCGGCCAGCGCTGCATGTCTTCGGCGGCATTGGCATGCCGTTCGACCAGGCCCAGCAGCAATTTGCGGCGCCCGCGCGGCATGGATTTGAAGCGCGTGGGCACGGCCAGCGACGCATCGCCGCCGGCCAGCGCCACGGCCAACCGCAGGACATCGGTCGCGGTATCCAACTGCGCCTGCAGGAAGGCGTCGGTGGCCGGACCGGGCACATGCAGCAGCAGGTTTGCGGCCAGGTGCGCCAGGTTTTCCTTGAAGGGGATGGCGTCGGGGATCAGCCGGAAAATGTCGGCGCGGTACTGCTTCACGTACCAGGCCAGGTCGGCGCGGTCTTCATCCGACAACGAGGTGGCGGACGCCGCCAATCGGGTGAAGATGGCTTCGCAATCCGCCGCGTCGCCCAGTTCAATGATCTGGGGCTTGCGGCCATGGAACAGCGGCGGGCGCTCGGATCCGTCGCCCGGCACGCGGCGCAGCGTCAGGTAGTGATTGATGGCGTCCAGATAGCGCTGCGCGTCGTCCAGCCCTTGGACCTGCTGCGGGAAATCCGGATAAAGCGGGCGGTGCGGGCGGTGCGCGCCCGTCATCTGGCGCAGGGTTTTCAGCAGTTGGCGTCCGGTCTGCGTCACCGCCGGCAGCGGCCAGGCGGCCAGCCGCGCGACCACGGCATCAGACATGACGTAACCCAGTTCTTCGGCTTGCGCCTGGATCGCGGCCAGCTCCACGGCGGTCACCGGACTATCGGCCACATCGGCGGGAGGCGGGGTCTTGTCCAGAAGCAGGCGGCAACGGCGCCGCAGATAGATGGGGTTCATGTGCTGGTCAAATGGAAAACGCCTGCCGATGGCAGGCGCAGTGCGGAAAGCGGGAACCCTAGGTTTCTAGGGGTAGAAGGAAGGACTCCCATAGCCACGCACGCAGCTTATCACCATTTCATTTCGCCCTTGGCGACCTTGGCGCTGATGTCCAGCGACGCGGCGGCGCCGGCTTGGGGGTATTGCGCCTGCATCGCGGAGATCAGCCCGGCGCTGTCGGCGGCGCGGGCGGCTTGCGTGTCGAAGGCGCGGATGTAGCCCTGCGTGTAGCGGACCGATTCCAGGTTCAGCGGGGCGCCCGGCGCATAGTGGCCCGGAATGACGGCGACGGGAGCAAGCTTTTCGATGCGAGCCAGCGTGGCCAGCCAGTCCTTGTGCGATTGCGGCGTTTGCGTGTCGGCCATCCACACGTGCAGGTTGCCGAACACCACGACGCCACCCACCACGGCCTTCAGCGACGGGATCCACACGAAGCTGCGGTCCGGCTGCGGGCCGTCCAGTCCGGTGATTTCCAGCGTCTGGCCTTCAAGCGTCAGCGTGCGGCCTTGCAGCACTTGCGGAATGATCGCCTTGGCCGGCGCGTCGGCGCCCAGCTTCGGGCCCCAGAACGCGATCTTGCCGTCCACGGTTTCCTTGATGTGCCGCACCGTCGGTTCGGTGGCCACGACACGGGCGTCGGGGAAGGCCGCCAGCACCGTGTCCAGGCCGAAGTAGAAGTCGGGGTCGCCGTGGCTGATGTAGATGGTGGTCAACGTCTTGCCGCTGGCGCGCACCATCTCCACGACCTTTTCAGCTTGTGATCTGCCGAACTGGGCGTCGATCAGGATGGCTTCGCGCTGGCCGCTGACCAGCACCGACGACACTTGGAAGATGGCGTCGTTGCCCGGATTGAAGTGGGTCAGCGACAAGCCGGTGCCGGCGGCGTGGACCGGGGCGATCAACATGGCAAGCGCGGCGGTCTGCAGCAGGCGGCGCAGGGAGGGGAGGACGGACATGGCGGGCTCCTGGACGGAAAGGGCGGAAGGGGAAGTGGAGCCAGTCTAGTTGCAGGAAATGCGCAGATCTATCCCCGCGAATGCCAGAGTCTGTTGCAAAAATCGATCAAATCAGGCGGGCTTCCGGTCGGCCAGCGTGGCTTCGACCAGGTGGCGCAGCCACATCGTGCCGGGGTCGCTTTCGAAGCGCGCATGCCAGTGCACTGTGACGCACAGGGGCGGCAGCGTGATGGGCAGGGGGCGGATTTCGAACGCGTCATCGCGGTTGAACCAGATGGCCGCCCGATAGGGCAGCGTGACGGTCAGGTCGGTGCGCCGCACGATCTCGGCGGCGGCGGAAAAATGCGGCAACGTCAGATACGGCTGGCGGTGCAGGCCCGCTTCGCCCAGCACGTCGTCCAGCAGGCGGTGCGCGCTGGCGCGCGCGGCCACCAGGATGTGGTCCAGCCGCTTGAATTGGCCGCGCGTCAGGCCGGCCGACAGTACCGGGTGGCCGCGCCGGCCCATGCAGGCATAGCGTTCGCTGAACAGGTCAGCGTGGCAAGTATGGCGGCCCAGCCCTGCCAGGTTGCCGATGGCCAGGTCCACCTCGCCATCCTTCAGCGCCTGCGGCAATTGCTCCAGCGCGATCTCCAGCACTTCGACCTGCAAGCGCGGGGCCAGCGCGTGCACGCGTTCCATCAACAAAGGCAGGAAGACCATTTCGCCGATGTCCGACATCGACAACCGGAAGCGCCGCGTGCTGGTGGCGGGGTCGAACCGCCGCCGCAGATTGACGGCTTCGGCAAAGCTGTTCATGCCGCGTTCGATGGGGTCGGCCAGCGCAAACGCGATCGGGGTGGGCTGCATGCCCGTGGCGGTGCGCACGAACAGCGGATCATCGAAACGCTCGCGCAGCCGGGCCAGCGCATAGCTGACGGCGGGCTGCGTCAGGTTCAGGCGCTGCGCCGCGCGCGTGACGCTGCGTTCATGCAGCACGGTCAGGAAAACCCGCATGAGATTCAGGTCGAAGTCCACGCATGCCCTTGATATCAGTCTGATTTATAAGATAAATAATACCCATAAATTTGACACATAAATAGTTGATTCCTAGACTAATTCCACAGAGCCGCGCCACCTCGGGCAGCGGCCGCACAACCGGGGAAACGTCGCCATGCATGCGTTGACATTGCCGTCGTTGTTGGTGGAGCAGGGCGCCCGGCTGGGCGATCGCCTGTGGGTGCAGGCGCCGGGCGGCGCCTTGCGCTTCGGCGATGCGTCCGCCCAGGCTGCCAGCTGGGCCGCGCGCCTGGCCTCGGCCGGTGTGCGGCGTGGCGACCGCGTGGGCTTGATGGCTGGCAACCGGCACGAATTCCTGTCCGTGGTGCTGGGTTGCGGATGGCTGGGCGCGGTGGTCGTGCCCATCAACACCGCCTCGCGCGGCATGCAGCTTCGGCACATCCTGGCCAATAGCGGATGCGTGCTGCTGGTGGCCGACGCGGCGTCCTGTCCGGCGCTATCGGCCCTGGCGGCGCTGTCCGCCACGGAACCGGCCGACGCCCTGGGGCTGCGCGCCATCTGGCTGCTGGACGAGGCCGTATCCGCCGAGGGCCTGCCCGCGCCGGCCGGCCCGCCGCCGCCGCAACCTGATGCGCCGCTGCCGCCTGCCGCCGACATCCGCCCCGGCGACATGCTGGCCATCCTGTACACCTCCGGCACGTCGGGCCTGTCCAAGGGCGTGTGCTGCCCCCATGCGCAGTTCTACTGGTGGGGAAAGATCGCCGCGCGGAATCTGGAAATCTCCGATGCCGACGTGCTCTACACCAGCCTGCCGCTGTTCCATACCAACGCGTTGAACGCGTGCTTCCAGGCGCTGGTGACGGGCGCTTCCATCATTTGCGACGAGCGCTTTTCGGCCAGCCGCTACTTCGACCGGCTGGAAGCCACCGGCGCCACCGTGACCTATCTGCTGGGCGCGATGGTGCCGATGCTGCTGGCGCATGAGCCGGCACCGGCGGAACGCCGGCACCGCACGCGCATCGCTCTGGCGCCCGGCGTGCCGGAACGTTTCCATGGCGCCTTCACCGAACGCACCGGCATCGCGCTGCTGGAAGGCTACGGGTCCACCGAAACCAATTTCGCCCTGGGCGGAACGCTGGCCGAGCAACGGGCCGGCACGATGGGCCGCGTCGCGCCCGAGTTCGACGCGATGGTGGCCGACGAGCACGACGCGCCCGTGCCCGATGGCGAACCGGGCGAACTGCTGCTGCGGGCCACGCCGCCGTTCGCGGTCGCCACCGGCTACTTCGGCATGGACGACAGGACGGTCGAAGCCTGGCGCAACCTGTGGTTCCACACGGGCGACCGCGTGGTCCGCGACGCCGACGGCTACTTCCGGTTCCTGGACCGCATGAAGGACGCCATCCGCCGCCGTGGCGAGAACATCTCTTCGTACGAAGTCGAGCAGGTGCTGCTGGCGCATCCGGCCGTGGCCGTCGTGGCGGTCTACGCGGTGCGCTCCGAGCTGGCCGAAGACGACGTGATGGCGGCGGTGGTCTATAAGCCGGGCCAATCATTGACGCACACGGACCTGCTGGATTTCTGCCAGCCACGCATGCCGTATTTCGCCGTGCCGCGCTATCTGCGCGTGCTGGACGAACTGCCGCGCACCGAGAACGGCAAGGTCCGCAAGTTCCGCTTGCGGGAAGAAGGCATCACCGGCGACACCTGGGACCGGGACGCCGCCGGCTATCGCGTGGCGCGATAGCGTGAACCGGCGCTCGCGCGCCATTGATCCATTCGAAAATCCAAGGGGCGGCAATGACGATGGCATACAAAGGGGCGGCGTTGTCCGCCGCCGACGAGGCGAAAAGAAAGCGCACCCGGCGCGTGGTGATGGCCTCGGTCGCGGGCAACGCGATGGAGTGGTATGACTTCTTCATCTACGGCACGGCCGCCGCGCTGGTCTTCGGCGAACTGTTCTTCCCCAAAGGCACCGACCCGCTGCTTGGCACGATGGGCGCCTTTGCTGGTTTTGCGGTGGGCTTCCTGGCCCGCCCGCTAGGCGGCGTGGTGTTCGGCCACATCGGCGACCGCTATGGCCGCAAGCTGGCGTTGGAGTGGACGCTGGGGCTGATGGGCGCGGCGACGTTCCTGATCGGCTTGTTGCCGACCTACGAGCAAGTGGGCGTCTGGGCGCCGGTGGCGATGGTGGCGCTGCGCATCCTGCAAGGCGCGGCCGCGGGCGGGGAGTGGGGCGGAGGCGTGCTGCTGATCAGCGAGGCTGTGGGTGGCAAGCGGCGCGGCTACTTCTCGTCGTTCAGCCAACTGGGCGTGGCGGGCGGCTTCGTGCTGTCGTCGGCCGTCTTCATGCTGGCCCAGCAACTGCCGCAGGAAGCGTTCATGAGCTGGGGCTGGCGCCTGCCGTTCCTGCTCAGCGTGCTGATCTTCGGCGTGGGCCTGTACATACGCAAGCACATCCCCGAAAGCGAAGAATTCGTGCAGGCCAAGAAGACGGCCAAGCGCGGCATGCCCGCCGTGGAAGTCTTCCGCCGCTACCCGCGCCAGGTGCTGACCGCGATGGGCTTGCGCGTGGCCGAGAACGGCGGTTCATACATCTTCCTGGCCTTTGCGCTGGCCTACGGCAAATTTTTGGGCATCCCCAACGACGTCATGCTGGGCGGCGTGCTGGCGTCCATGTTCATCGAACTGGGCACGCTGGTCTGGTTCGGGCATCTGTCCGACCGCATCGGGCGCCGCGCGGTGTACCTGATCGGCTCGGCCGGGCTGGTGCTGGTGGCGTTTCCGTTCTTCTGGCTGGTGCAGACGAAGGAACCGGTCTGGATCTTCCTGGCCTTCTTCCTGGGCAATACGGTCTGCCACGCCGCCATGATCGGCACGCAGCCGGCGTACTTCGCGGAATTGTTCCCGGCCGAAGTCCGGTATACCGGGCTGGCGCTGGGCCATGAGCTGGCGTCGGTGTTCGCGGGCGGCCTGTCGCCGCTGATTGCGATGGCGCTGTTGCGCAAGTATGAATCCGCCACGCCGGTCGCGTGGTTCCTGGTCGGCATGGCCGCCGTCACCGTGGTCACGTTGCTCTTGACGCGCGAACCGCCCCGCGAGGACACGGAATGAGCGTGGTCCGCGGCCCCGGCATCGTCGGCGTGGGGGAAACGCCCGCGCTACGGCATCCCGACGCGTCGTGCAGCACCGCAGGGTTGATGGCCCAGGCCGTCGGCCAAGCCTTGCGCGGCGCCGGCCTGGCCCCGGCGGATGTGGACGGGCTGGGGGTGGCGTCGTTCACGTTGCGGCCGGACCGCGCCATCGATCTGGCCTGGCGGCTGGGGCTGCGGCTGAACTGGTGCATGCAGGACGAAATGGGCGGCGCCAGCGCCATCAACCTGTTGCGCCAGGCGTGGCTGGCGCTGGAAGCCGGGCAGGCCGACACCATCGTGCTGGTGTCGGGTGACCATTTCACCGGGGCGGATTTTGCCGGGCTGGTGCGCGGCTACAACCGCAGCGCGACGGAGTACCTGAGCCCGCTGGGCTGCGAAGGGCCGAACCCGCTCTTCGCCATGCTGACGCAGCGGCAGATGGCGCGCACCGGCTTGCGGCGCGAAGACTATGGCGCGCTGTGCGTGGCGCAGCGGCAATGGGCGGCTGGCAATCCGAATGCCGCCTACCGTCAGCCGCTGACCCTGGCCCAATATCTGGAAGCGCCGCTGGTGGCGCCGCCGTTGGGCCGGCTGGATTGCGTGCCGGTCGTCAGCGGGGCGAGCGCGTTGGTGCTGCGCGCGCGTCCCCAGGGCGCGAGCGTGCGCCTCGTGGCCAGCGACGCCCGCTACAACAACGACCAGCAGGAAGGCGACGGGCTGGAAACCGGCATCGCCGATTTTGCGCCGGCGCTGTGGCGCCGGGCAGGCGTGGGCCCGGAGGGCATGGACGTGGTCAGCGTGTATGACGACTACCCGGCCATGGCGTTGGCGCAATTGCGCGATCTGGGTTTTGCCGGCACGGACGACTTGCCGGCGTTCATCGCCCGCCGCATCGCGACGCGGGCCTTGCCCGTCAACACGGCGGGCGGCCAGCTGTCTGCGGGACAAGCAGGCACGGCAGGCGGCATGCACGGGCTGGTGGAGGTCTCGCGGCAGTTGCTGGGCCAGGCGGGGGCGCGCCAGTTGCCCGGGTTGCGGCACGGGCTCGTCACCGGCTATGGCATGGTGCAACTGCGCTACGGCATGTGCGCGAACGCCGCGGTGCTTGCAGCGGAGGCCGCATGAGCGCGATCGTCTTTCAGTGCCAAGCCTGCAACCATCGCGTGTATCCCGCGCGGCTGTGGTGCCCGGCATGCGGCCAGGATCAAAGCGGGGCGCTGCATATTGCCGTGGAGCAGGCCGAGCTGCTGGCGTGGACCGCGATGCCTGCCCGGCAGGCCGAGGCGGCGCCGGTCATTGTGGCGACGGTGCGCGCGCTGCCCGACGGGCCGGTGATGGTGGTCCGCCTGGACGCGCCGCCCACGCACACCGGTCAGCGCCTGCGCCTGGATGAACGCACGATGCAGGGGCGGTCGTTGCCGTGGGCATGCGCGGCGGCGGTTTAGCTGACGCTAGCCGCCTTCCGCTTGCTGGATGGATTCCAGGCGTTGCGCAAGCGATGCCGTGGACAGTTCGCCCACGCGCAAGTCGACCAGGCGGCCCTGCGCATCCAGGAACAGCGTGGCCGGCAGGCCGCGGTTGCTGTGCTTGCGCGAGGCTTCGCCCGCCCGATCCAGCAGCACGTTGCGCAGCGATGGCGCGTGCTGATCCAGGAACTTCACGACATCGGCGGGTGCTTCGCCCTGATTCAGAAACACGAAGTTCACGTCGGGGTTGGCGGCTTGCGCCTTGGCGAACGCCGGCATTTCGCGGCGGCAGGGCGGGCACCAGCTGGCCCACAGGTTGATGACGGTGGGCTTGCCGTGGAACGCGGATAGCGCGGCCGGCGCGCCGTCGATACCCTGCACGGCCAGCGCGGCCAATTCGGGTTGCGCCTGCGGCGTGGGCGCCAGCCAGCGTCCACCCCCGAACCAGACGGCACTGGCCAGCGCCAGGGCGCCCACCAGGGCGGCGGGCGGCGCATGGCGCCGAAGCGCGGCGAACAGCGTGTAGGCCCAGGCGGCGGCCAGGCCCGCCCATCCATGCCAGCCGCCATCGCGCAAGTCCAGCATCTTGATGGGATCAGGCAGGTAGTGTTCGCGGTATTGCCAGACGAAGCTCAGACGGGCCACCAGCAGGCCGACCAACAGCGCGCGCCACAGGGCGGTGCTCAGGTCGTTGGCCTGATCGCGCTGGCGGTTCAAGAGGCGCGCAGCCAGCAGGCCCACGGCGGCAGCCGCAATCAGCAGGGCGAAGTCGGAGGGGATGACGAGGGGGCCAAGGCGCAGGGCGGGTGTCATGCGCCGCCCGCCTGGGTCAGGTGAATAGGGGTTGCGCTTTGGTTGTTGATCGTCAGATGCATGCTGCCTCCCGAGTTAACGGGAAAGCCTATCACGCCGCGCGAAGAGGCCGGGCGCCGGCGTGCGGATGGGCCTTGCCTGGGCAGGTTGCGCAGTGACGCTAAAATGGCGGCTCGCGGCTGAATGCCAGCCACCCCGGCTTCTTCTTCATTGCGCCCGGCGCACCCATAACTATGAAAAAACTGACTGCTGTTTTCCTCGTGTCCGCAACCACGATGCTGACCGCTTGCGGCCCCAGCGACAACGCGCCCGCCGCCAGCACGCAAGCGCCGGCTGCCGCCAAGAAGGTCGTGGTGGGCCTGGACGACAATTTCCCGCCCATGGGTTTTCGTGACGCGAGCAACCAGATCGTCGGTTTCGACGTCGACATGGCCAAGGAAGCCAGCAAGCGCCTGGGCATCGAAGTCGAATTCAAGCCGATCGACTGGAGCGCCAAGGAAGCCGAACTCAACGGCCGCCGCGTCGACGTGCTGTGGAACGGCCTGACCATCACCGAAGAGCGCAAGAAGAACATCAGCTTCACCGCGCCGTACATGGCCAACCACCAGATCATCATCGTCGGCAACGCGTCGCCCGTGAAGGTCAAGGCCGACCTGGCCGGCAAGACCGTGGGCGCGCAGGACGGCAGCAGCGCCACCGACGCCATCGCCAAGGACCCGGTTGCCGCCCAGATCAAGGAAGTGAAGAAGTTCGGCGACAACGTCACGGCGCTGATGGACCTGGCCGCCGGCCGCCTGGACGCCATCGTCGTGGACGAAGTGGTGGGCCGCTATCTGATCAGCAAGCGCGCAGGCGAATACCGCGTGCTGGAAGAGAACTTCGGCACGGAAGACTACGGCGTCGGCGTGCGAAAGGACGACACCGAACTCCTGGGCAAGCTGGACAAGACGCTGGATTCGATGAAGCAGGACGGCACCGCCGGCCGCATCGCGACCCAGTGGTTCGGCACCAACATCATCAAGTAAGCGGCAAGCGGCGCGACGTACTGAATGGACTACGTACTCTCCCTGTTGGGGCCTATGGCGGAAGGCGCGAAAGTGACCTTGACGCTGTTTTTTATCACGCTGGCCCTGGCCGTGCCCCTGGGGCTGGTGCTGGCGCTTGCGCGGATTTCGAAATGGCCGCTGCTGAGCAACCTGGTCAACGGCTACATCTGGCTCATGCGCGGCACGCCGCTGATGCTGCAGATGCTGTTCATCTATTTCGCATTGCCGTTCGTACCGGTGGTGGGCGTGCGCCTGCCGGACTTTCCGGCGGCCGTGGTGGCGTTCGCGCTGAACTACGCAGCGTATTTCGCCGAGATCTTCCGCGCCGGCATCCAGTCGGTGGACCGGGGGCAGTACGAAGGCAGCAAGGTGCTGGGCATGACCTATCTGCAGACGCTGCGCCGCATCGTGCTGCCGCAGATGGTGCAGCGCGTGCTGCCGCCGATGAGCAATGAGACCATCACCCTGGTGAAGGACACGTCGCTGATCTACGTGCTGGCGCTGAACGACATCTTGCGGACAGCGCGCGGCATCGTGCAGCGCGACTTCACGACCACGCCGTTCCTGGTCGCCGCCGCCTTCTATCTCCTCATGACGCTGGTGTTGACATGGTTCTTCCAGCACATGGAAAAGCGCTATGCCAAATATGACCAGTAACCTGGCGCCGGGCGCCGACGCGGCCGCGCGCCCCGTCATGATCCAGGCCCGCGGCATCATCAAGTCGTTCGGCGCCAACCGCGTGCTGGACCAGGTGTCGCTGACGCTGGGCCAGGGCGAAGTCGTGGCGGTGATCGGCCCGTCGGGGTCGGGCAAGAGCACGTTCCTGCGCTGCCTGAACCACCTGGAAACCATCGACGAAGGCAGCATCGACGTCGAAGGCGAGACCATGGCCCGCGCCGTCGACGGCGGCCGCAGCCAGTACGCCAGCGACGCCGACGTGCGCCGCATTTGCCGCAAGATGGGCATGGTGTTCCAGTCGTTCAACCTGTTTCCGCACATGACGGTGCTGCAGAACATCATCGAAGCGCCGCTGACCGTGAAGGGCATGTCCAAGGCCCAGATCATCCCGAAAGCAGAAGAGCTGCTGCGCAAGGTCGGTCTGCTGAACAAGCGCGACAACTATCCCACGCGGCTGTCGGGCGGCCAGAAGCAGCGCGTGGCGATCGCCCGCGCGTTGGCGATGGAGCCCGACATCATGTTGTTCGACGAACCCACGTCCGCGCTGGACCCGGAACTGACGGGCGAAGTGCTGCGCACGATGAAGCAACTGGCCGACGAGCGCATGACCATGTTGGTCGTCACGCACGAAATGGGCTTCGCCCGCGAAGTGGCGCACCGCGTCATCTTCATGGACGAAGGCCGCATCGTCGAGGAAGCGCCGTCGGCGGATTTCTTCCGGGCGCCGCAACATGCCCGTAGCCGGGAATTCCTGGCGCATATGCTCTGATTGCCTGGCCGCTTGCGGCCTGGCATCGCTTGCCACAGCCCGCTTTCAAGCGGGCTGTTTTCTTTTTAGCTCAGCTAACTTTTGTCACGGTGCGGTCCAGGTAAGTTCACCGGCTATCTTGAGAGCTTGCATGATATTCTTATTGGGTTAAGACATTAGTTTTTCTAAAGGAATGCACCATGGGTGCCGTGCTGCCTTTGCTTGCCTTGCGGGCCTTTACCGAGACCGCGCGCCTGGGCAGCCTGAAAGCCGCCGCCGAGGCGCTGGGCGTGACGCCCGGCGCGGTCAGCCAGCAAATCCGCTTGCTGGAAGACAGGCTGGGTTTGGCGCTATTCGTGCGCGAACGTCACGGCGTACGCCTGACGCCTGCTGGCGCCAGCGCCTATCCGGGGTTGCTGCGGGCCTTCGACCAGATCGAAAAGTCGTTGTCGCTGCTGGAGTCGTACGGCGCGCAACGCACGCTGACCGTCAGCACCGTGCCGTCGTTCGCCTCGTCCTGGCTGGTGCCACGTATCGGCAGGTTCTCGGCCTTGCATCCTGATATCGAGGTGAGGGTGGAGGCGTCGTCCAAGCTGGTCGACTTCAAGCGCGACCGCATCGACGTGGCGTTGCGCCACGGCCTGGGGCACTACCCGGGCCTGTCGACATTCAGGCTGATGACGCCCGTGCTGTTGCCGGTGGCCAGTCCGGCGCTGCTGGCGCAAGGCCCGGCCATCCGATCGGCCGAAGATTGCCTGAAGTACCCGTTGCTGCAGGATTCCGACCGCGCCGATTGGGCGCTGTGGCTACAGGCGCATGGGGTGGACGCCGGGGCCGACGCGCAACGCGGCCCCAGCTTTGAAGACGACCTGCTGCTGCTGCGCGCCGCCGGCACCGGTCAAGGCATCGCGCTGGTGCAGGACACGCATGCCCGGGAAGACATCGAATCGGGCCGGCTTGCTCTTGCGCTGGACCGGCCCTGGCCCGCGCGCTTTGCGTACTACATCGTCAGCCGGCCGGACGCCGTAGCGCGGCCGGAAGTGCAGGCGTTCATCGACTGGGTGAAGGCCGAAGCGGCAGAGTCGGCGCAAGAACCGTCGATGCTGGCGGCGCACTGACCGTCGCACTGCCAGCCGGATTGGCCGGCACGCCGGGCACGGCCGTATCCCAACCGCCTCCCAAGGCGCGGATCAGCCGCACCGTCGCACGCGCCCAGTCTCCGTCCAGCCTTGCCGTGGCCAGTTCTTGCTGCAACAGCGTCCGGTCCGCATCGATGACGTCCAGCTGCGTATGGGTGCCGGTTTCATATTGCAGGCGGGACAGCTCGGCGGAGCGCTCGGCGGCCTGCCGCGCGTTGTCTTGCGCTGCCTGCTGGGGGGCAAGCAGGCGCAGGGCCGCGAGGTTGTCTTCGACTTCCCTGAACGCATTAAGCAGCGTCTCGCGATAGCGCGCCGCCTCTTCTTCGAAGACGGCCTGCGCCCCGTTGATATCGGCCTGGCGCTTGCCGCCATCAAGGACAGGCAGGGTCAGCGCGGTGCCCAGGAACGGCCCTAGCAAGAAAGTCCGGCTGGACCAGTGGAACAATTGGCTCAGGTCGGCGGACTCGAATCCGGCCGACCCTGTCAGTTCCAACCTGGGAAAGAATGCCGCTCGGGCCGCGCCGACGCGGGCATAGGCTGCCGCCATGGCGCGTTCGGCGGCGGCGATGTCCGGCCGGCGTTCCAGCAGGTCCGAAGGCAGGCCTGCCGGCACGGCGACGGCGATGCGGGTCAGCGGTTGCGGCGGCAAGCTGAACTCGGCGGGCGCCTTGCCGACCAGGACGGCCAGCGCGTGTTCGGCATTCGCTCGGAGCCGTTCTGCGCCCAGGGCGTCGGCGCGGGCGCTTTCCCATTCTTGCCGGGCGCGCGCGACATCGCGCTCGGCCGCGTCGCCGCCTTCATGGCGCATGCGGCTCAACTGATAACTGCGTTCCCGCAGCTCAAGCGTGCGTTGGTAGATGCGCTGCGCGGCGTCCAGCTCGCGGATCAGGAAGTAGGCATCGGCCAAGTCTGCCTGCAGCGCCAGCAAGGTCAGCCGGTACAGCGCGCTTGTGCGGTCCCTGTCGGCGGTGGCCGCGCTGATGGTCGATGCCACCCGGCCGAACAGGTCGGCCTCGTAGGCCACGGCGCCTTCGACCCGCCATAGCGTCGAATGCGCGGCCGGCCCGCCATCGCGCTCGCCCTGCGAGGCGGGGGACTCCCGCTGGCGCGTCGGACCGAACCCAAGGTCCATCCTGGGGAACAGCGATGCGCGTGACTGACGGTGCTGGGCGCGGGACTGCTGCAATCTTGCGTAGGCGGCCTGCAGCGTCGGATTGGCGTCTTGCGCGGCGGCTTGTAGCGCATTGAGCGCCGGGTCTTGAAAGACAGTCCACCAGGCGCCGCGCAGCGCGTCGTCGGCAGGCGATGCCGGCTTCCAGGCGCCATCCGGGCCAGCCTCCGCCTGCTTGTAATGCGACGGGACAGGTCCGGTGTCGGGGGGGTAGGCGGGCTGGAGCGAGCAGCCGGCCAGCGCCAGGGTCGCCAGCGCAAGGGCCGGGCGGGAAGGGAATAGGGAGTGCATGTCAGGGGTTTCCGGGCAAAGCGGGAGTGGGGGCAACGGTGTGGCCCGGCTGGCCGGCGGCGGTCGCCCCGGCCAGATCGCGGCCGAACCGCGCGTAGACGGCGGGCAGCACGAACAACGTGAACAGCGTGCCCACCAGCAGTCCGGCCACAAGGACCGTGGCGATCGCCCGCTGGCTGCCCGCGCCGGCGCCGTTCGCGAACAGCAGCGGCATCAGGCCGCCCACCATGGCTGCCGTGGTCATCAGGATGGGGCGGATGCGGGTCGCCGCCGCGGCGCGCACGGCCTGCACGCGGTCCAGGCCCTTGGTCCGTTGCTCTACGTTGGCGAATTCCACGATCAGGATGCCGTGTTTGGTGATCAGGCCGATCAACGTGACCAGTCCGATCTGCGTGTAGATGTTCAGTGTGCCCAAGCCGAAGAACATAGCCGCCAACGCGCCGCACGCCGCCAGCGGAACCGTGGTCAGGATCAGCAGCGGGTCGCGCGCGCTTTCGAACTGCGCGGCCAGCACCAGGAAAATGAAGACGAGTGCAAAGGCGAAGGTCAGGGCAAAGCCGCCTTGCTCCTGCAGGTACTGGCGCGATTCGCCCAGGAAGCTGGTCTGGAATCCGGCGGGCAGGCGGTCGGCTTCGCCTTGCAGGAAGGCCACGGCCTGCCCCAGGGGCACGCCGGGCGCGGGGACGGCGACCAGCGTGGCGCTGTTCAACTGGTTGAATTGCGTCAGCGCATTGGCTTCGACGCCGTTCTCCAGCGAGACGACCGTCGAGAGCGGCACTTGCCCGCCGGTGGCCGTGCGCACGTGGAACAGGTCCAGGGACTCGGCCGTCAGGCGCAAGTGGCGCGGTGCTTGCGGGATCACGTCGTACGAGCGGCCCTGGGCGCCGAAGCGGTTGACGTAGGATTCTCCGACCAGACGTGCCAGGGTGTCGCCGATCTCTTTCATGCTCAGGCCCAGATCGTGGGCCCTGGACCGGTCGATCCGCACCAGCGTGGTGGGGTTGCTGAAGATCAGGTCGGAGTCCACGAAGGCGAACTTCCCGCTGCGGCGCGCAGCGTCCTTGACCTTTTCCATGGTCTCGTAGACGGCCTGGTGGCCGGCGGGCGAAGACACCACGAATTGCACGGGAAACCCGCCGACCGATCCGGGCAACGGCGCAGGCAGGAAGGCGGATCCGGCAATGCCTTCGACGCCCGGCAAGGCGCCTTGCAGGTCCGCCATGATGGCGGCGGCGTCCCGTTGGCGGTCGGCCCATGGCGTCAGCATCACGCCCGCCCAGCCTTTGTTCAGCGCGCCGCCCATGCCGGACACCATGTACACGTTGGCGGCCTCCGGCAACGCACGCAGCGCGGCTTCCACGCGTTTGGCCTCGCCTTCCAGGAACTCCAGGCTGCTGGCTTGCGGCGCCTTCATGTCGACAATGATTTCGCCCTGGTCTTCGGCGGGCACCAGTTCGGATTGCAGGCCGTTGAACAGGATGGGCAGGCTGGCCAGCACGCCCGCGCCGATCAGCAGGGTGAGCCGGGTGTCGCGCAGCATGCGGCCCAATAGGCGGTCATAGGCGCCGACGAGCCTTGCGGTGGCGTGCTCCACCGCGACGGCGTAGCGGCTGGGCGCTTGCCGGCGCAACAGCTTGGAGGCCACCATCGGCGATACGGTCAGGGCGACTACGGCGGACACGGTGACGGCGGCGGCCAACGTGAACGCGAATTCGCTGAACAACGCGCCGGTCAGGCCGCCGATCAGCCCCAGCGGCGCGTACACGGCGACCAGCGTCGCGGCCATGGTCAATACCGGGCCGACGATTTCCCGTGCGCCATGGATGGCCGCGTCGCGCGGGGATTCGCCTTCTTCCATGCGCCGGTGCACGTTTTCCACCACCACGATCGCGTCGTCCACGACCAGGCCGATGGCCAGCACCATCGCCAGCAACGTCAGCAGGTTCAGGCTGTAACCCAGCGCCAGCATGATCGCGGCCGCGCCCAGCAGGGATAGCGGAATGCTCAATACCGGCACGGCTACCGCGCGCAACGAGCCCAGGAAGATGAAGATCACCAGAACGACCTCCAGGCTCGCGATGCCGAACTTGCCCAGCACATTGCCGATCGCGGCGTCGATGAAGACGGTGACGTCGTAGGGGATCGCCATCTTGGCGCCCGCCGGCAGATCCAGGCCGTTCAGGATGCGACGGGCTTCACGGGAGATCGTCAGCGGGTTGCCGCCGGGCGTCGCCATGACTTCCAGGTACACGGCGGGTTCGCCGTTCATGCCGGCGATCTGATTGCGGTTCTGGGCGCCGATCTCCACGGTCGCGATGTCTTCCAGCCGCACCAGGCTGATCCCGCGTTTGACGACCAGTTCACGGAATCCCTGGACGCTGTCCAGGCTGGTGTCCGCCCGAACGTTGCTGACCACGAGCGCGTCGCGCAACTGGCCCGGCGCCGCCTGGTAGTTGTTGTCCCGCAGCGCGGATTCGACGTCCGCCGTCGTGATGCCGTGGGCGCCCATGCGCAACGGGTCCAGCCAGATGCGCATCGACAGCGCCTGAGCGCCCAGCACGTTCACCGCGGCCACGCCATCGACCGTGGTCAGCATGGGGCGCGCGACGCGCATCAGGTAGTCGGTAATGCCCGTCAATGGCTGGCCTTCGGGCGCGGTGAATCCCGCATACACCACGCCGATCGCGCCGGGAGACTGGCGCTGAACCACGGGGTCATAGGCGTCGTCGGGCAGCAGATACCGCACTTCGTTGACCTTCGCCAGGACTTCGGTCAGCGCCGTGTCGGAATCGGCGTTCAGGCGCAGGTACGCGTTGATCGTGCTGCGGCCCTGGTCGGAAGACGAGGTCAGGTACTCCACGCCTTGCGTGGTGGCGACGGCCTGCGCAAGCGTGGTCGTGACAAAGCCCTGCATCAGGTCGGCGGATGCGCCGGGGTATTCCGTGGTGACGGTGACGACAGCGCTTTCGATGCGCGGGTACTGGCGAAGCGGCAGGTCGAGCAACGCGCGCAGACCGACGAGGGCGATCAGCAGGGCGAAAGCGGTCGTCAGGACCGGGCGGCGGATGAAGAAGTCTGTGAATGACATGGCGGGCTCAGTCGGCGTGGCGCACCAGGACGCGGGAGCCGTCCTGGATGTTCATCTGGCCGGCGACGATGACAAGGTCGCCGTCGCGCAGCGCGGCGGCCGAAAGCGCGACAACGCCATCCTGGCGTGCGCCGGTCTGCACGGGGATCAAGCGGGCGCGGGCGTCGGCGCCGTTCCCTTGCACCGCGAAGATCGTTTCGCCGGACAAACTGCTTTGCACCGCGGCGGCGGGCACGGTGACGGTGGCGGGCGCGGGCGGCAGCGTCACGCGGACCGGGGTGTAGGCGCCGGGCCATAATTTTCCCGCCGCCTCGGCGCCTAGCGTGGCGCGCAGCCGCACGGCGCGATCGCCGGCATCCCCTTGCGGATCAATGGCGGTGAGCTTGCCCACCAGCGGCGCGCCGGCGCTGCCGTCGCCGGTGACGGAGACGTCCAAGCCCAGACGCAGCGCGGACCGGTGCCGGTGCGGCAGGGTGAAATCCACATGCAGCACGCGCGTATCGGTCAGGGTGGCCAACGGCGTTCCCGCCTCGACGTACTGGCCAAGATTGACCTGGCGCAGCCCCAGGGTCCCGGTGAAGGGCGCACGCACCAGACGGTGCGCGGCGTCTTCCTCGCTTTGGGCGACTTGGGCCCGCGATTGGGTGTACGCGGCCACATGCTGTTCGTATTCCGCGCTGGACATGGTCTGGCCGTGCAGGCGCTTGGCGCGCCCCAGGTTGGCCCGGGCAAGCATGGCCGAGGCGCGATGGCGTTCCAGTTCGCGTTGAACGGGCCCGTCGTTCAATTGCACCAACGGCATGCCGGCCGCTACGTGCTGGCCGCTTGTGAAATGGATTGCCGTCACGCGACCGGCGATTTCGGAAGCGACCAGAACCTGCTGGTCGGCGAGCACCGTGCCGATGGCCTGTAAGCTCAGCGGCAACGTCTGGACGCGGGCGGGCGCGACGACGACGGGAACGGGCGCCGGATCGCCGGCCGCCGGATCGCCGGCCGCCGGATCGCCGGCCGCCGGATCGCCGGCCGCCGCCGTTTGCGCGGCCAGGGCGGTCTTGCGCTGGGCATCGTAGAGATAAAGGCCGCCGATCGCGGCAAGCACGAGCAGGGCGGCCAATGCGAGCCTGCGATTGGCCGCCGCGCGGGGCCGAGGGGGGGCGGAATGCTGAGACATAAGGTCCATTCAGAGGTCGATGTAGTTGCGCTAAACATGCAACTGGAAAGATCAGGAATGGTATGCAGCGCTATCGCAATTCGGAAACGATAAGTTCTCCCACTAGAAGATAGTTTTTCTAATCTCTATGCGGAAGGCGCGGCCGCCGTGCTTTGCGGGTTATCGTGCGACAGTCCCATCGAAAAGGAATTCCGGTTTGTCCTTTGCCTATTCAGAAGACGCGACGGAGGGCAGCACGCATGGCTGACGCCGCTCCTGTGCTGCGGCTGCGCGGCGTCTACAGCCAGCGTCTGTCCCCGGTCAGCTTGGACCTTGAGGCGGGCGAATGCGCGGCCATCACCGGACCCTCCGGGTCGGGAAAATCGTTGTTGCTGCGTCAGGTCGCGGACCTGGATCCCGGCCACGGCGAAGTCGAACTGGACGGCGCCCGCCGTTCCGGCATGCGCGGCTTCGAATGGCGGCGCAAGGTCGTCTACTGCCAGGCCGAGGCGGGCTGGTGGGACGACCATGTCGCGCCGCACTTCATGGACCGCGCGCAGGCCGAGACCTTGATGCAGGCGCTGGGCCTGCCTCCGGAAAAACTGGATGCCCTGGTGCACGAGCTTTCCACAGGCGAACGCCAGCGTTTGGGTTTGGCGCGCGCGCTGGCGCAAGCGCCGCGCGTGCTGCTGCTGGACGAGCCGACGGCCGCGCTGGACCAGGCGGCGACCGCGTTGGTCGAGGGGGCGCTGCAACGCTATCTGGACGGCGGTTCGGCGATCCTGATGGTGACGCACAGCCCGGAGCAGGCGCGGCGTCTGGCGCGGCGCGGCTGGCGGATGGAGCAAGGCAGACTGGAGCCGTTATGGACGTGATTACCTTACAGGCGACGGATCTTGTGATCGCCTCTTGTCTGGTGCTGCTGTGCGCGGCGATCTCTTTCGCGTTGCGGCTGAACCTGCAGCGGCAGGTCCTGTGGGCGGCGGTGCGCACCGTGGTGCAGCTGCTGCTGGTGGGCCATATCCTGCGCGTGGTGTTCGCGCATGCTGCGCCCTGGCTGACGGCGCTGGTCGTGGCGGTGATGATGGCGCTGGCCGCCCGCGAGGTAGCCGCCCGGCCCAAAATGCGGTTGGCCGGGCACGGCAACGGCTGGGTCGGCACGCTGGCGGTGGCGGCCACCACGCTGATCACGGCGATGTTCATCCTGAACACCGCGTTGCGCCCCGATCCCTGGTATGACCCGCGCTACGCCATCGCTCTGGTCGGCATCGTGCTGGGCAGCGTGCTGAACGCGGCCAGCCTGGCGCTGGACGGCGTGCTGTCGGGCGTGCGCCGCGAAAAACTGGCGATCGAAGCCCGACTGTCGCTGGGCGCCACGCCGCATCAGGCGTTTTCGTCCTTGTTGCGGGAATCGGTCAGGCGCGGCATCGTGCCCAGCGTCAACCAGATGTCGGCGGCCGGCATCATCACGCTGCCGGGCATCATGACGGGCCAGATCATCGCCGGCATGGACCCGATCGAAGCGGCCAAATACCAAATCCTGCTGATGTTCCTGCTCTGCGGCGCCAGCGGCATGGCGGCGATAGGCGCGGCGTATGGGGCGATGCGCAGGCTGACGGATGACCGCGGGCGTCTGCGCCTGGACCGGCTGGCGGCGTCGAAATAGGGGGGGCGCAGCCTACGAATGGCTGAAAAAGGCGGGTTCGGGCACGAAATTTCATGAGAAATCGACGCGGGGTTTTCCATAATGTCCCCAGCTTTCCATTCTTTTGAATGCCTTTTCCCCCAAATCCGATGCCATTCGAGTCCAGTTTGACCCTTCTGTTCCGCCTGATCCGCTCTGCCGCTGCGCACGCGCACTCGGAGCATCAGGCATGAGCGCCGTCATGACGCCTGCCGCCGTCCGTCCCGTCAGCGCGGAAAAGAACATTCCCGGCTGGCAGGTGCTGCTGTGCCTGGCCGTGTGGTTGGCCGCCCTGGCCTGGGCGCGTTGGCTGACGCTGCCGGATGAAGGGCGCTACGCCGGCGTGGCCTGGGAGATGCTGCGCAGCCGCTCGCCCATGGTGCCGCTGCTGGATGGCATGCCGTATTTCCACAAGCCGCCCCTGTACTACTGGCTGGCGCAAATCAGCTATGCGCTGTTCGGCGTACACGAATTCAGCGCGCGGATCCCGTCGCTGATCGGCGCCTGGAGCGCCGGGGCAGGGTTGTACGCCTTTGTCTCGCGCTACCGGAACGTGGCGCAGGCTCGCTGGGCCGTGGTCATCCTGGGGCTGACGCCGTTGTTCTTCGGTGCCGCCCAATTCGCCAATATGGATATGCTGGTCGCCAGCATGATCACGCTGTGCGTGCTGGCGGCCGCCGACACGGCCTTGCGGCGCGCTCAGGGGCGGCCGTTTCGCGCCATGTCCATCGCCACCGGTGTCCTGGCGGCGCTGGCGGTGCTGGCCAAGGGCTTGATCGGCCTGGCGCTGCCCGGAGCGATCGTGCTGGCCTGGCTGCTGCTGCGGCGCGACTGGCGCGGCATGCGCGCCTTGCTGTGGGTGCCGGCGTTGCTGGCGTTCGCCGTGGTGGCCGTGCCGTGGTTCTGGCTGATGCAGGTGAAGTTTCCCGGCTTCTACCACTACTTCTTCGTCTATCAGCATTTCGAACGCTTCGCGCAGAGCGGCTTCAACAACGCGCAGCCGATCTGGTTCTATATCCCGATCGTGGTCGGGCTGGCGTTGCCGTGGTCGATCTGGGGCGTGGCGCTTTTCAAGCCGGCGTTCTGGCGCGAAGCGGATCCGCACGGCTTGCGACGGTTGATGGCGATCTGGATTGCGGTGGTGGTCGTGTTCTTCTCCATTCCTCAGTCCAAACTGATTGGCTACGTGCTGCCGGTGTTTCCGCCCCTGGCGTTGCTGATCAGTGAGCGTATCGCACCCGCCTGGGCAGCCTGCAGGCGCCGGGGCATCACCATCGCGATCGGCGTCGCGGTCGTCATCTGCGTCGGGGCGGTCATTGCGGCATCGAACAATCCGCGCGGCAGCGCAGGGCCGACCATGCAAGAGCTGCGCAGCGAAATGCGCCCGCAAGACGGGCAGATCGCCCTGCACACGCTGCCGTTCGACCTGGGTTTCTACACCCAGGCCGCGGAGCCCGCCTGGATCGTCGACAACTGGCAGGACCCCGAGATTCCCACCCGGGACAACTGGCGCAAGGAACTGTACGACGCCGCGCAATTCGATCCCGTCATGGGCAAGCGCGTGCTGGTGGGCAACGATGACCTGACGCCCCGCCTGTGCGCGGCCGCTGACGGCGCGCGCTTCTGGATCTGGGGCCGGGACGATGACGGCCCGCGCTATCCGGCCATCACCGGCGTGCCGGCGCGCATCGCCGGCGAGAAGCGAGCCGTATGGCGTCTTGATATCGACGCGGCATTCCGCCAACGGATGTGCGCGGGCACGCCGGCGCGGTAGATCCGCCCTGGAATTTTCATCCGACAGGACACATTGACGAACATGACAGAGATTTTTTCCTGGTTGACGAGCGAGCACGGCCTGATGGCGTTGCTGGCGCAGAACTGGATCCTGGGCACCGTGATCATCGCCGGTGTCATTTTCGTGGAGACGGGGCTGGTGGTCATGCCCTTCCTGCCCGGCGATTCGCTGCTGTTCGCCGCAGGCGCGTTTCTGGGCCTGGCGGGTATCGATCCCGCGATTTCGCTGGCCGCGATCACGGCGGCAGCGATCGCGGGCGACGCGTTGAACTACACCATCGCGTCGTCTTCCGCCGGCCAGAGGCTGGCGCATAGCCGCTGGATCAAGCCGGCGCATATGGAGCGCGCGCGCGACTACTTCGCCCGGTACGGCGCCATGACCATCACGGTGGCCCGCTTCGTGCCGATCGTGCGCACGCTGGCGCCATTCGTGGCCGGCTTGTCGCAGATGCCACGCCGCACGTTCTACGCCTACAACGTCATCGGTGGCGTGCTGTGGTGTTCGACGATGCTGCTGGCCGGGTATTGGCTGGGGTCGATCCCGTGGGTGCGCGCGAACCTGCATTGGGTGTCGGTGATCATCATCGGCCTGTCGCTGATCCCCGTCGCGGCGCAGTTCGTGCAGATGCGCCAAACGCGGCAGTTGCGCCGCGGCGAATCGCAGTAAGCGCGAAACGCCATGAAAAAGCCGGCAGCCTGGAAGGGCTGCCGGCTTTTTTTCGCCTGGGGCGGCGGGATCGCCGCCCGGCGTGGGGCTTAGCCGATGGAGGCCAGCACCTGGTTCAGCGTGGCGCTGGGGCGCATGGCTTGGCTGGCCTTCGATTCGTTCGGCTGATAGTAGCCGCCGATGTCGACCGGCTTGCCTTGGGCCGCCTTCAGCTCTTCAACGATCTTGGCTTCGCTTTCGGCGAACGCGCCAGCGGCGCCGGCGAACTGGGCAGCCAGTGCGCGGTCGTCGGTCTGCGCGGCCACGGCCTGGGCCCAGTACATGGCCAGGTAGAAGTGGCTGCCGCGGTTGTCCAGGCCGCCGACCTTGCGGTCGGGCGACTTGTTCTCGTCCAGGAACTTGGCGGTCGCCTGATCCAGCGTCTTGGCCAGGATCTGGGCGGTCGGGTTCTTGTAGGCGCGGCCCAGGTGGTCCAGGGATTCGGCCAACGCCATGAATTCGCCCAGCGAATCCCAGCGCAGGAAGCCTTCTTCCAGGAACTGCTGCACGTGCTTGGGCGCCGAACCGCCGGCGCCCGTTTCGAACAGGCCGCCGCCGGCGACCAGCGGGACGATCGACAGCATCTTGGCGCTGGTGCCCAGTTCCATGATGGGGAACAGGTCGGTCAGGTAATCGCGCAGCACGTTGCCGGTGACCGAGATCGTGTCCAGGCCTTCGCGGATGCGCTTGACCGAGAACTTGGTGGCTTCAACCGGATCCAGGATGCGCAGGTCCAGGCCGCTGGTGTCGTGGTCGTTCAGGTACTGCTTGACCTTCGCGATGACCTGGGCGTCGTGGGCGCGCTTTTCGTCCAGCCAGAAGACGGCGGGCGTCTTGCTGGCGCGGGCGCGGGTGACGGCCAGCTTGACCCAGTCCTGGATCGCGGCGTCCTTGGTCTGGCACATGCGCCAGAGGTCGCCGGCTTCCACGGCTTGTTCCAGCAGGACCTTGCCCGAGGCGTCGGTGACGCGCACCGTGCCCGATGCCGGGACGACGAAGGTCTTGTTGTGCGAACCGTATTCTTCGGCGGCTTGCGCCATCAGGCCGACGTTGGGCACGCTGCCCATCGTGACCGGATTGAAGGCGCCGTTCTTCTTGCAGTCGTCGATGACGGCCTGGTAGACGCCGGCGTAGCTGCGGTCGGGGATGACGGCCTTGGTGTCTTGCAGTTGGCCGTCGGCGTTCCACATCTTGCCCGAGTCGCGGATCATGGCGGGCATGGACGCGTCGACGATGACGTCGCTGGGCACGTGCAGGTTGGTGATGCCCTTATCGGAATTCACCATGGCCAGTTGCGGCAGCGTCTTGTAGGCGGCGTCGATGTCGGCGGTGATCGCGGCCTGCTGGTCGGCCGGCAGCGATTGGATCTTGGCGTACAGGTCGCCGATGCCGTTGTTGGCGTCAAAGCCCGCCTGCTTGAGCACGGCGGCATGCTTGGTCAGCACGTCCTTGTAGAACACGGACACGACATGGCCGAAGATGACGGGGTCCGAGACCTTCATCATCGTGGCCTTCAGGTGCACCGAGAACAGCACGCCGGTGGTCTTGGCATCGTCGATCTGGGCTTGCAGGAAGGACTTCAGCTTGGCGGTCGACAGCACGGCGGCGTCGATGATTTCGCCGGCCTTGACCGGGGTCTTTTCCTTCAGCACGGTCTTCGTGCCGTCGGCGGCGGTCAGTTCGATCTTGACGTCGCCGGCCTCGGCGATCAACGCCGACTTTTCAGTGCCGTAGAAATCGCCTTCGGACATGTGGGCCACGTGCGACTTCGAATCGGCCGACCAGGCGCCCATCTTGTGCGGGTGCTTGCGGGCGTAGTTCTTGACCGACAGCGGGGCGCGGCGGTCGGAGTTGCCTTCGCGCAGGACCGGGTTCACGGCGCTGCCCTTGACCTTGTCGTAGCGCGCCTTCACGTCGCGCTCGGTGTCGTTGGCGGGGGCGTCCGGGTAGTCCGGCAGCTTGTAGCCCTGTTCCTGCAGTTCCTTGATGGCCGCCTTCAGTTGCGGCATCGAGGCGCTGATGTTGGGCAGCTTGATGATGTTGGCTTCCGGCTTGACAGCCAGGGCGCCCAGTTCAGCCAGGGCGTCCGCGAGCTTCTGGCTGTCTTCAAGGTAATCCGGGAAGAGGGCGATGATGCGGCCGGCCAGGGAGATGTCGCGCGTCTCGACCGTGATGCCTGCGGGCTTGGCGAAAGCCTGGACGATGGGAAGCAGCGAACGGGTTGCAAGCGCCGGAGCTTCATCGGTGAGGGTATAGATAATCTTCGGAGTAAGAGACATGATCCTTGAATCTGTTCGGCTGAGGCGCTTTTGGCGCAAACCCGAACATGCTAAGCGGCGTACGCCGGTAGATGTTATCGAGAGTGGGTTCGTAAGGGCAGAGGCGGATCAATGATCCGCATCGGTCCAAATCGGCAGACGCCCGCCCTTTATTTGATGGCTGGTTGTCCAGCGCATTCCGAGAGGTGCGACTGCCACGAACCGAACATTGTAATACCGCGATACCCGCAACGTGCATGGAAATAGGCGCCAATGGGCGTCTTATGGGCTCGATATCGCATCAATACGGTCTCGATATGGACAAATGGCCGAATTTTCGCAACGAATGCCGGCCCGGTGATGCTGCCTGGCGCGGCAACATGCGCCATCGCACATGCATCAGCGGCTAAGTCCCGTGTTTTCAGCGCCAACGGCGGGTTCCGCCGGGGTGGAGCAAGGCGCAGCGGCTGATTTGACAAACGGGCGCGCCGGGCGCAAGCTGCGGTGCATGACTTCCCGCGCCATCCGCATTTCGCTGATTATTACCATCATTCCTGGAATGGTGGGTTAGCGCGCGACCGCAGTCAGTCACAGCCACCCGCCCCACGAGGCGGGTTTTTTGTGGCCGCCTCTGCAGGGCAAGTATCCCCAACGCAGAGAATCCCATGTCCGCTTGCTCGTCCGCCGCCGTCGTTGCCGAAACCCCCGCCGAAACCCCCGCCTTCCAGGACGGCAATGCCTCGCCCATCGAGTACCTGCGTCAGATCCTGACCGCCCGGGTCTATGACATTGCGCGGGAGACCGAACTGGACCCGGCGCGCGGCCTGTCGGCGCGGCTGAATAATACGGTCCACCTGAAGCGCGAAGACAATCAGCCCGTCTTCTCCTTCAAGGTGCGTGGCGCCTACAACAAGATGCGCAACACGCCGCAAGCGGCGCTGGACCGCGGCGTGATCACCGCGTCGGCCGGCAACCATGCGCAGGGCGTGGCCATTTCCGCGGCGAAACTGGGTGTGCGCGCCATCATCGTCGTGCCGCAGACGGCGCCGCAGGTCAAGGTGGACGCCGTGCGCGCGCATGGCGGTCCGACCGTCACGGTGGTGCAGGCGGGCGACTCTTACAGCGACGCCTACGCCCATGCGCAAACGCTGGCGCAGCAGCAGGACCTGACCTTCATTCCCGCCTTTGACGACCCCTATGTGATCGCGGGCCAAGGCACCGTCGGCATGGAGATCCTGCGTCAGCACCCTGGCGCCCTGCATGCCATTTTCGTGCCGATCGGCGGGGGCAGCCTGGCGGCAGGGGTGTCGGCCTATGTGAAGACCGTGAACCCGGGGGTGAAGGTCATCGGCGTGCAGACCGAGGATTCCTGCGCGATGGCGCAATCGATACAGGCGGGCGAGCGCGTCACTCTCCCGGAAGTGGGGCTGTTTTCGGACGGGACGGCGGTCAAGCTGGTGGGCGAGGAAACCTTCCGCCTGTGCCGCGAGTACCTGGACGAAGTGATCCTGGTGGATACGGACGCGGTATGCGCGGCGATCAAGGACATGTTCCTGGATACGCGCAGCGTGCTGGAGCCGGCCGGCGCGCTGGCCGTGGCGGGGCTGAAAAAGTACGTGGAACGCGAAGGCGCGCAGGGCCTGTCGCTGGTGGCGGTTACCTCCGGCGCCAACATGAACTTCGACCGCATGCGCTTCGTAGCCGACCGCGCTGAAGTCGGCGAAGCGCGCGAAGCGGTGTTTGCCGTGACCGTGCCCGAAGAACGCGGCAGCTTCCGCCGCTTCTGCCGCGTGCTCGGGCCGCGCAGCGTGACCGAATTCAACTACCGCATCGCCGATGCCCGCACCGCGCACATCTTCGTCAGCATGCAGATCGCGCGCCGCGGGGACGCGGCCGACATCATGGCCGCGTTGGAGGAGCAGGGGTTTTCGGTCAACGACCTGACCAACAACGAGGTGTCCAAGCAGCACATCCGCTACATGGTCGGCGGGCGTTCGCCCTTGGCGGGCGGCGAACGCCTGTTCCGCTTCGAGTTCCCCGAGCGGCCCGGCGCGCTGATGAAGTTCCTGTCCGAAATGGCGCCCAACTGGAACATCAGCTTGTTCCACTATCGCAATCAGGGCGCGGACTTCAGTTCGGCGCTGGTGGGCATCCAGGCGCCGCTGGCCGACAGCGCGGCGCTGGACGCCTTCCTGATGCAACTGGGCTACGCCCATTTCGAGGAAACCGGCAATGAGGCCTACCGCCAGTTCCTGATCTGAGCGCGCGAGTCGGACGGCAGGTCGGACGTCAGCCCGGTTTGCAGTTTGCCTTGGCCGGCAGGGACACGCCGGGCTGCAGCCGCAACGTGGCGCGGCCCTGCGCCTGCGTCAGCAGCAGGGTGCGGGCGCGCCAGGCCGGCACGTCGTCGAAGGCCACGTCGGGCCGGGTCGAAGACAAGGCCAGCGGGTCGGGCTGGTTGAATTCGAGCACGGGCAGGCTCAGGCACGTGTCCTTGAAATCCAGCCGCGCCAGTTCGCGCCCGTCGCTTATGCGCACGGCGCGGAACGCGATCGGCGCATCCACGAATTTGGTGATTTCGGGCACATACTGCTGGTAGCCGTGGGCGTCTTTGACACGGGTGGCGGGCTGCACCACCACCACGTCCCGGCCCGGCGGGATGGCCAGGTAAGCCACATCGCCGTCCACATCCAGCAGCTTGCCGGCCCCCAGGTTCAATGCCTTGAGCGGCGCGTGGCGGATCATCACCGTCTCGTTCCAGGCGGTCTCGACCCGCGTCCAGCCGGGCAGGCGGGCGGCTTCGAAACGGGTGCCGTTGGGGCGGTCGCGGTCGCGCTTGTCGGACAGCGCCAACCGGTTTACGCGCAGGGCGCCGTCGACGACCTTTAGATGGGCCAGCACGGGATCCGTGCTGGAGCTGTTGAAGTAGGCCAGCACCGCGTCGGTCTCCAACGCCTTGGCGGGACCTGCGCAGAAGAAGGTGTTGGCGGCGGGCTCCTTGCCGTCCGGGTACAGCAGCCGGCCCACATCCCGGCCGCACAGTTTGTGGCCCTGGAAGCTGATGGTCGTCGTGCGGGTGTTCTGGCGCTGGCCGGTGTTCCAGTCACTGCGCCCGCTGGTCGCGACGTCCACCACGAGGCCATGGTTGTCGTAGATCACGGACGCGCCCGCGGGGGCGGCAAGCATGCTGAGAAAAAACGCCATGGTGCGGCCTCTCGACATCGGGGACTCCGGGGATGGCTAAGGGGTGAATATATACCGCCTCAGGATATCGCCGTCATGCCTGGGCGAGCCCGTCGACATGGACCTGCGGCTGTCCCTGGGGGCAGCGTTCGACCCGGGCCCGCACGCGGTACACGCGGCGCAACGTGGCGGGCGTGACCACCTCGGCCGGCAGGCCTTCCGCTTCGATCGCACCGCCGTGCAGCAGCAGCGCGTGGTCGGCATGGCGCAACGCGATGTTCAGGTCGTGCAGCACCACCAGCGTGATCAGCCGGTGCTGGCGGGTCTGCCGGCGCAGCACGTCCATGACGTGGAACTGGTAGTTCAGGTCCAGCGCGGACAGGGGTTCGTCCAGCAGCAGCAGGCGCGGCCGGCGCACCAAAGCCTGCGCCAGCGAGGCCAGCTGCTTCTGGCCGCCCGACAGCTCGTCCAGGTAGCGGCTGGCCAGCGTTGCGATGCCCAGGTCCGCGATCGCGGCCATGGCGTCGCGCATCAGGGCCGGGCCGGCCGCGTCGCGCCGGCTTTGAAGACCCGAGCGGGCCGCCACCAGCACGGACTCGAACACCGTCATGTGCACGCCCTTGGGCAGCGCCTGCGGCATGTACATCGCGCGTTCAGCGCGGCGGGCCGGCGTGGCGCGCGCCAGGCATTCGCCGTCCAGCAGCACTTCGCCGCGCATGACGGGATTCAGGCCGGCCAGCGTCTTCAGCAGCGTCGACTTGCCGCTGCCGTTGGGACCGAGCAGGGCAGTCACTGTGCCTTCTGCGATTGGCCCCGCGTCCAGGTCCTGCAGGACGGGCCGGCCGCCGTAGCCGGCGGCCAGCCCGTGGAGTTGCAGCCAGCCCATCGTCAGGGTTGCAGCACCAGCGTGCCGCGCATGTGCTGCGCGTGCGCCGGGAACGAGCAATAGTAGGTATAGGACTGGCCCGCGCGCAGGCGGCTGACGGGGAAGGTGACCGTGGCCGTTTCGCCACCGCCCAGCATGGGGGTCTTGGCCAGGATGCGGGCGTCGCCCTGCGCCAGGAAGTCGTGTGGGGCCCCGGCCTTGATGCCGTCGACCATCACGGCGTCGATGTCTTCGGTCTTGGCCAGTACCCAGTTGTGGCCTGCCTTCTCCTTGCTGTTCTTGCCCGTGTGGATCAGGCGCACGGTGAATTCCTGGCAGGTGGACGGCACGACGATGTGGTCAGGGCCGAACTGTTTGCCGGGACGGCCTTCGACGTCGATGGCGCATGCATCGGGGGCGGCCTGGGTGGCGCCGGTCATCAGCAGGGCGGCAAGGGTGAAGCACACGCGGGATTGCATCGGGGAAGTCTCCTTAGGGGATGCGAGGCGTCAGGCGCGCTTGAGCGCGCGCACGACGATGGTGAGGAAAAACGGGATGCCGACCAGTGACGTCACGATGCCCACGGGGATCAGGGCGCCGGGCAGGACGGTCTTGGACGCCACCGACGCCAGCGACAGGATCAAGGCGCCGGCCAGCGCGCTGCCGGGCAGGTAGTAGCGGTGGTCTTCGCCCAGCAGCAGGCGGGCGATGTGCGGGGCGACGAGCCCCACGAAGCCGATGGTGCCGACGAACGACACGGCCAGCGCTGCCAGCGCGCTGACGCGCAGCAGGCTGACCAGCCGCAGGCGGCGCACGTCGATGCCGAAGCTGGCGGCGCGCTCTTCGCCCAACCGGACCGCCGTCAGCTTCCAGGCGTCGCGCATTGAAAAGGGCGCGGCCAGCGCGATGGCCGCGGCCATGACCGCCACCGTGGTCCAGTTGGCGCGCGCCAGGCTGCCCATGGTCCAGAAGACGATGCCTTGCAGGGCCTCTTCGCTGGCCACGAACTGCAGCAGCATCACCAGCGCCTGGAAGGAATACACCAGCGCGATGCCGAACAGCACCACGCCCAGCGTCGAACCGCCGCGCCAGCGCGCGACGCGCTCCAGTATCAGCACCGACACCAGCGTGCAGGCAAAGGCGGAAATCGGCACCACCATGCCGGGCGGCAAGGCGGGCACGTGCCAGTCCAGCGTAATGGCCAGCGACGCGCCGAAGGCGGCCGCCGCCGAGACGCCAAGCGTGTAGGGGCTGGCCAGCGGGTTGTCCAGCATGGTCTGCATTTCAGCCCCGCCCAGTCCCAGCGCCACGCCGACCAAAAGGGCCATCAACGCGTAGGGGAGCCGGAACTGCCAGACGATGACGCGCGTGCCGGCGCTGGCCGCATCGGGATGCAGCAGTGTCTGCAGCAAGTCGCCGGGCGACAGCGCGGCGGGGCCGCTGGCGATGTCGGCCAGCAGGCTGGCGACGATGGCCAGCGCCAGCACGGCCGTCAGCAGCAGGCGCTTGCGGACGGTGCGGCGGTAGGCGGCGACGGGGTCTTCAGGATCGGCGGGCAGGGACGGCGCCGCTGGGGTGGTGATGCTGGGCATGGCGCAATTACCGGGCCGGTGCCGGGCCGGCGGCCGGCGTCGTCCAGTAAGTGCCCGCGTTGTCCACGTGCAGGAACTGGCGGTACAGCGCGTCCAGCGTGTCTTGCGGGTCCAGCGCCGCGGCGCGTTCGGGGTAAAGCCAGGTCGCCATGGCTTCGATGGCGGCCACGTTGTAGGGCGAGTTGTAGAACGCATGCCAGATGCCGTAGGCGCGGTGCCGCTTCACGGCGTCCAGGTCGCGGATGCCGTCGCGGGCAAGCAGGGTGGACAGGCTGTCCGCCGAGATGGCGGCGGCCGCACCCGGCCCGGCCAGCAGGCCCGGGCGCCCGGGTTCAGAGCGGCTGCCCGTGGCGATGTAGACGTCGGGCTTGGCGTCCAGCAGGAATTCCAGGCTGACGTCGCCGATGGCGCCCGGCAGCACGGAGCCGGCCACGTTCACGCCGCCGGCGGCGTCCAGCAAGTCGCCAAAGCTGCCGTTGCCCGTGCTGTGGCAGCAGGCCGGCCACACGCCCGCCAGCATTTCCACGAACACGCGCGGACGCTGCGCCGCAGGCACGGGGTCGACGATCTTGCGCACGCGGGCCAGATGGTCTTCATAGAACGCGATGTACGCCTCGGCCTCTGCCTGACGATCCAGCGCCTGGCCCAGAATGCGCATGCTGGGCACGGTGTTCTGCACCGGGTGCTGGCGGAAGTCGATGAACACGATGGGGATGCCGGCCTCTTGCAGCGCCCCAATCATGGGGTTGTTGCGGCCCGGGCCATGGCCGCTCAGGCTGAACACGGCGACATCGGGCCGCAGCGACACGATCTTTTCGGGGCTGACGCTGGCTTCCGACGTCTTTCCGATCAGGGGCACGTCGGCGGCTTTCGGATAGCGCTTGATCAACTGGGCCCAGGAATAGGGGTCCTGCTGTTTCAGTTCGCCCTGCCAGCCGACCACGCGGGCCACGGGGTCCTGGCGGTCCAGCAGCGCCATGGCGAAGACGAAGCGGCCTTCGCCCAGCAGCACGCGCTTGGGGTGGTCGGGCACGGTGACGACGCGGCCGGCCAGATCCGTGACCTGACGGGCCTGGGCGCCGGGCAGGGCGCAAAGCAGGGCGGTGGCGGCCACGGCCGCACGGAACAGTTTGATCGCACGCATCGAAGAATCCCGGGTTGCGCCGTTGCCTGCGGGCTTGCAGGTAACGCGAACCATTCTTATCGACACGCAGTGTCCGCCAAGCCATCTCAAGAAAACGTTAAGACCAGCGCGGTGTGGCGCGCGTGCTGCAAACAGGGATGGAACGTGACGCGCCGGCGGAGCGGCGCAGATACACTGGCCCCTACAATATGAGACTGATTTCCATTCCCTACTGGTTTCCATGCGCGTCCTAGTCATCGAAGACGACCCCGACATCCTGGCGAACATCACGCATCACCTGGCGCGGCGCGGCTATATCGTCGATTGCGCGGAAGACGGGCAGCGCGGCTATGCGATGGCGGCCTCGGGCGGTTTCGACCTGATCGTGCTGGACCTGATGCTGCCGCGGCTGGACGGCTACGAGCTGTGCCGCCGCCTGCGCACGGAAGCCGCCTGCGACACCCCGGTGATCATGGTGACCGCGCGCGACACGCTGGACAACCGGCTGACGGGTTTTGACGCCGGGGCCGACGACTACCTGGTGAAGCCCTTTGCGCTGGCCGAGCTGGCCGCGCGGGCCAAGGCCCTGCTGCATCGCGCCAGCGGTGCGGGCGCGGCGCGCGTGCTGCGCGTGGGCGACCTGACGCTGGACACCGGCACGCTGGCGCTGGCGCGCGCCGGCCTGCCGCTGCGCCTGCCGCCGTCGCCGCTGCAACTGCTGACCTTGCTGATGCGCGCCAGTCCTGCCGTCGTGCACCGCGCCCGGTTGGAAGAGGCCCTGTGGCGCGATTCGCCGCCCGACAGCGACAGCCTGCGCACGCATATCCACCAGATCCGCCAAGTGGTCGACAAGCCCTACGGCGCGCCGCTGCTGCACACCGTGCACGGCATCGGCTATCAGCTGCGGGCGGCGGACGATGCCTAGCCGGCGCGGGCTGGCGCGCCATCTGGTGTTGACCTATGTGACGCTGGCGCTGCTGGTGGCCGGCCTGCTTTCGTGGATGTCCGTCTGGAGCGTCGGCAAGCTGGAAGCCCATTTGCAGCGCATCGACATGGGGATGGCGGTGGAGCGGGTGCGCGGCGACTTCCTGGCGGGCATCGACCCGGGCCGGCCGAACCGCTTTTTTCATGGCGAACCCGGCAGCCAGGCGTTTCCAGCCTGGTTGCGGGGGTTGGATCCCGGCTTCCACAAGATCGAACGCGAAGGCCGTATCTGGCACGTGATGGTCGACGACCAGGCCGGCCAGCGCTACATGCTGCTGCGCGACTACACCGACTATGAGCAGAGCCAGGCGGCGTCGCACTGGGCGGCCGTCAGCGGGCTGGCGGGCAGCCTGGCGCTGGCTTTCATCCTGGGCATCCTGGCCACGCGCCGGCTTTTGCGGCCGTTGGCGCGGCTGGCGGCGCAGGTCAACACGCGTGGCGCGCAGCCGCCGCAGACGCGGCTTGCCGAAGACTATCCGCCGGACGAGATCGGCCAACTGGCCGCCGCGTTCGATGCGACCTACAACCAGCTGGAACAGGCGCTGCGCCGCGAACGGCTGTTCACGGCGGATGTCGGCCACGAATTGCGGACGCCGCTGATGGTGATTTCGAGTTCGTGCGAACTGCTGCGCGAGGAACAGGCGCTGGACTCAGGCGGCCTGGCCCGTCTGGCCCGCATTGACGCCGCCGCGGCCGACATGGGCGAACGCCTGGACACCTACCTGATGCTGGCCCGAGGCGGCGACGCGGCCGGGCGCTACGCGCGCGAAAGCGCCCAGACCGCGGCGCGCGGGCAACTGGCCGCGTGGGCCGCCGTGGCGCAGCGCCGCGACATGCGGTTGAGCCTGGCGCTTGCGCAGCCCGATGCACCGGCCTTGCAGTTCCCCGCGCCGTTGTTGCGCGCCGTGCTGTCCAATTTGATCCGCAATTCGCTCCAGTACGCCGGCCCGCAGGCAAGCGTCGTGATCACCGCCGGGCCGGATTTCATGCAGGTGGAGGACGACGGGCCCGGTATCGCGGTTGAGCAGCACGAGGCCATCTTCAACCCATTTGTGCGCGGCGAGCAGCCCGACGCCGGCAATCTGGGGCTGGGCCTGTCGCTGGTGCAGCGCATTTGCGCGCATCAGGGCTGGCGCGTGTCGCTGCAGTCGGCGCCGGGGCGCGGCACGGTGTTCCGTGTGAATCTTGCAGCGGCCGCCAATGCCTAGAACGACAGGTCCTCGGTGGCCGCATAGGTGGTCCACAGGTTGAAGATGTCGGTGCGGCGGGACAGGCCGGCATCGCGGATGCCGTCCACCGTGATGCGCTGTTCCGCCGGGCGCGAGTCAGTGCAGGATCTGGCTCAGGAAGAGCTGCGTTCGTTCATTTTGCGGCCGGTCGAAGAACTCGTCGGGGCTGTTCTGCTCGATGATTTCGCCGCGATCCATGAAAATCACGCGATTGGCGACTTTGCGCGCGAAGCCCATCTCGTGGGTCACGCAGATCATCGTCATGCCGCTTTCCTGGGCCAGCGTCACCATCACGTCCAGCACTTCCTTGACCATTTCGGGATCCAGCGCGGACGTTGGTTCGTCGAACAGCATGACCTTGGGATTCATGCAAAGCGAGCGCGCGATGGCCACGCGCTGCTGCTGGCCGCCCGACAACTGGCCCGGGAATTTTCTGGCCTGGTCCGGGATGCGCACGCGCTCCAGATATTTCATGGCGGTAGCCTCGGCCTGGGCGCGCGGCTGCTTCAGCACCCACATGGGCCCCAGCGTCAGGTTCTCAAGCACGGTCAGGTGCGGGAACAGGTTGAAGTGCTGGAATACCATGCCGACCTCGCGGCGGATGGCCTCGATGTGCTTGATGTCGTCGGTCAGTTCCGTGCCGTCGACGATGATCTGGCCTTGCTGATGCTCTTCCAGGCGGTTGATGCAGCGGATCATCGTGGACTTGCCCGAACCGGACGGCCCGCACACCACGATGCGCTCGCCTGGCGCCACGTCCAGGTTGATGTCGCGCAACACGTGGAACTGGCCGTACCACTTGTTCACGCCCTGCAATCGGATAATGGAATCCGGCATGCTTGGTCTCCGTAAAGGTTTACCGGGGTTGACGCCGCGTGTTCAGCGCGCGTGCCCGGTGGCCAGCCGCTTTTCAAGCACCTGGCTGTATTTGGACATGGAATAGCAGAAGGCGAAGTAGATCAGCGAGATGAAGAGATAGGCCTCGACGCCGAACCCCCGCCATGCCGCATCCGACAAGGCCGCCTTGGCCGCCAGCGTCAGGTCGAAGATGCCGATGATCACCACCAGCGACGTGTCCTTGAACAGGCTGATGAAAATGCCCACCAAGGGCGGGATCACGATCTTCAACGCCTGCGGCAGGATGATCTTGCGCATCTGCTGCCAGTAGTTGAGACCCAGCGAATCCGCGCCTTCGTACTGCCCCTTCGGGATGGCCTGCAAGCCGCCGCGCACCGTTTCCGCGATGTAGGCCGCCGCGAACATGATGATGGCGATCTGGGCGCGCAGGAGCTTGTCGATGGTGAAGCCTTCCGGCAGGAACAGGGGCAGCATCACCGACGACATGAACAGCAGGCTGATCAGCGGCACGCCCCGGATCAGCTCGATGTACACGACGCACAGCGCCTTGATGGCGGGCATCTTCGAGCGCCGGCCCAAGGCCAGCAGCACGCCGATGGGGAACGCGAACGCGATGCCGAACGTGGCCAGGATAAGCGTCAGGGGCAAGCCGCCCCAGCGCGCGTTCTCGACGTAGGTCAGGCCGAACACGCCGCCCCACATCAAGAGCGCCACGGCCGTCAGGCCCGCCGTCCAGATGACGGCCAGCTTGCCGTTCCAGACGCGGCGCATGCCGCTGCACGCGATCACCGCCACCAGGATGACGGTGGCGATCAGCGGACGCCATTGCTCATCGAAGGGATAGGTGCCGAACAGGATCAGCCGGTGCTTTTCGACGATGAACGCCCAGCAGGCGCCGCCCGCCGAGGCCCGGCATTCCATCGCATTGGACGCGGTGAAGTTGGCCTTGATGAAGGCCCATTCCACGAGCGCCGGCACCGCCATCAGCAGCAACCATGCCAGCAGCACCGTGATCAGCAGGTTCAAGGGCGACGAGAACAGGCGGGAGCGGATCCAGGGCCAGGCGCCTGCGTGGGCGCTTGGCGGGGGCAGGGCTTCGGCGGGGATGTGCATCGTGCTGCCCATGTCAACGCTCCACCAGCGCGATGCGCTTGTTGTACCCGTTCATGAATATCGAGATCGACAGGCTGACCGTCAGGTAGGCGCCCATGATGATGAGGATGCCCTCGATGGCCTGGCCGGTCTGGTTCAGCGTGGTGTTGACCACGGAGACGATGTCCGGATAGCCGATGGCGACCGCCAGCGAACTGTTCTTCAACAGGTTCAGGTACTGGCTGGTCATCGGGGGGATGATCACGCGCAGCGCCTGCGGCAGGACCACCAGGCGCAGCACCTTCGCGCGCGGCAGGCCCAGCGAGCCGGCGGCTTCCCACTGGCCGTTGTTCACGGCCTGGATGCCCGACCGCACCACTTCGGCGATGAACGCCGAGGTATAGACGGTCAAGCCCAGGAACAGGGCCACGAACTCCGGCGTCAGCGTCAGGCCGCCCGTGAAGTTGAAGCCTTTCAGCTCGGGCATGTCCAGCGTCAGCGACGCGCCGCTGACGAGCCAGCCAATGATCGGCAGCCCGGCCAAGAGGCCGATGGCCCAGCGGCCCAGCGGGAAGACGCGCCCGGTGGCTTCCTGGCGCTTTGCGCCCCAGTGGCCCAGGAACAGGATCGCGGCGATGGCCAGCGCCAGGCCGCCCAGCACCCAGTCCAGCGATGCACCTTCCAGCCCGGGCACTTTCAGGCCGCGGTTGGAGATGAAGACGCCCGGCAGCGGGTGGTGCGCCTGGCGCGGACCCGGCATATTCTCCGTGATCAGCGCATACCAGAAGAACAGCTGCAGCAAGAGCGGCACGTTGCGCATCACCTCGACATACACCGACGTGATCTTCGCCACCAGCCAGTTCTTGGACAACCGGCCGACGCCGATCAGCACGCCCAGGAGCGTCGCGGCGACCAGCGCAAGCAGGCCCACGCGCAGCGTGTTCAGCACGCCCACGAAGATGGCGCGGCCGTAGGTGTCGGCCGGCCCGTAGGTAATCACGGATTCGCCGATCGCGAAGCCCGCCTCGCGGTCCAGGAAGCCGAAGCCGGTGGCGATGTTGCGCATCGACAGGTTGTGCAGCGTGTTGTGCACCAGGAACCAGACGCCTGCCCCGACCAGCGTCAGGGCCAGCGCCTGGTAGACCACCGCGCGCGTGGCCGGTTCGTTCCAGGAGACCCGGCGCGGCGGCCGCCGCGCCGGGCGCGGATCGTTGTGCCTGGCCACGGTTCAGCCCGCCATCAAGGCGTTGACGGCGGCAGCCAGCCGGTCCATGCCTTGCTCGATCACGTCGGTCGACGTCGCGAACGAAAAGCGCACATAGGGCGACAAGCCGTACGAACCGCCATCGATCACGGCCACGCCCGCTTCGCGCAGGAAGAACAGGCTCACGTCCAGATCGGTCTTTAGCTCGCCCGCCGGACCGGTGCGCCCGATCAAGCCCTGCACGTTGGCATACACGTAGAAAGCGCCGTCGGGCATGGCGCAAGAGATGCCGGGGATGTCGTTCAGGCGGCGCACGATCAGGTCGCGGCGCGCCTTGAAGATGTCGACCATTTGCGTGACGCTCGATTGGTCGCCTTCCAGCGCGGCCTGCGCGGCCACCTGCGAGATCGCGCTGGGGCAGGACGTGCTTTGCGACATGACCGTGCTCATCGCCTTGATCAGGTCGGCGGGGCCCGCGCCATAGCCGATGCGCCAGCCCGTCATGGCGTAGGACTTGGACATGCCATTGACGATCAGCGTGCGCGCGATCAACCCGGGCTCCACCTGAACGGGCGAGGCGTGGCGCTGCCCGCTGTAGCAGAAGGGCGCGTAGATCTCGTCGCTCAAGATCCAGACTTGCGGGTGGCGCAGCAGCACGTCGGTCAGGGCGCGCAGTTCAGCGGCGCTATACACGGCGCCGCTGGGGTTGCTCGGCGAATTCAGGATCAACCAGCGGGTGCGCGGCGTGATGGCGGCTTCCAGTGTGGCGGCGTCCAGCTTGAAGCCCTGCGATTCCGGGCCGGTCACGACCACGGGCTTGGCGTCGTTCAGCAGCACCATGTCGGGGTACGACACCCAGTAGGGCGCGCACACGATCACTTCGTCGCCCGGCTCCAGGCTGGCCGTCAGCGCGGCGCCGATGATCTGCTTGGCGCCGGCGCCCACGGTGATCTGGTCCATGCCGTAGGAAACGCCCAGGGCCGGTTCCAGGCTGTTGGCGATGGCGCGGCGCAGGCCCACGGTGCCATTGGGGCTGGTGTAGCGGATGTCGCCGCCGGCAATGGCGTCCTGGCCGGCGCGCGCGATGTGGGCGGGCGTGGGCATGTCGGGTTCGCCCAGCGTGAAGTCGGCGATTTCACGGCCTTGGCGGCGCAGTTCATCGACCACGATCTTGGCGGCCATGCTGGGCGAAGGTTTGATCTGCTTCAGGCGGGAGTTGACGATGCTGTTCATGATCAGCGCACCGGCCAGCCGTACATCAGACCGCCCTGGGTCCATTGCTTGTTCAGGCCGCGGTCCAGCTTCAGCGGGCTGTCCTTGCCCATCGCGCGGTCATAGCTTTCGCCGTAATTGCCGACCTGCTTGATGATGTTGTAGGCCCACTTGTCGTCCAGGCCCAGGTTCTTGCCCATGCCGGGCGTCACGCCCAGGATGCGCTGCACGTTGGGGTTGGTGCTCTTCAGCATCTCGTCCACGTTCTTGGACGTGATGCCGTATTCCTCGGCTTCCAGCATGGCGTTCAGCGACCAGCGAACCACGTTGAACCACTGTTCGTCGCCCTGGCGGACCATCGGGCCCAGCGGCTCTTTGGACAGGTTCTCTTCCAGGATCTCCCAGTCGTCCGGTTTGGCCAGGCGCGTGCGCATGTTGGCGGCGGTGTTCGACTTGTCGTTGGTGTAGGCGTCGCAACGGCCCGATTCCAGCAGGCGGAAGTTCTCGTCGTAGTTCTCGACCAGGACCGGTTTGAAGGTCAGGCCGCGGCTGCGGAAGTAGTCGGCCAGGTTCAGTTCGGTGGTGGTGCCGGGCTGCACGCAGATGGTGGCGCCGTCCAGTTCCTTCACGCTTTTCACGTTCATCGACTTCTTGACGATCAGCCCTTGCGCGTCATAGAAGTTCACGCCCACGCCGATCAGACCCAGCGTCGTGTCGCGGGTCAGCGTCTGGGTGGTGTTGCGCGACAGCATGTCGATTTCGCCCGACTGCAGCGCGGTGAACTTCGCCTGCGCCGTCAGCACGTTGCCCTTCACCTTGGAGGCATCGCCGAACAGGGCGGCCGCCACCGCGCGGCACATGTCCACGTCCAGGCCGGTCCATTCGCCTTTGCTGTCCAGCACCGAGAAGCCGGGGATGCCGGCAAAGCCGCACTGCAAAAAGCCTTTCTTCTTGACGGCGTCGAAGGTCACGCCGGCTTGGGCGCCGGAAGCGACGCACAGCAAGGTCGCCGCGACGGCGGTGCTTAGAAACTTACGCATGGAGGATGCTCCTGGGAGGTCGGAAAGCGCTTGGGGCAAGCGGGGGGGAGTCAGGACCCGCCACGCGTGCGCCGGCGCACCCCGGGCGAAGGCCGGAGCAGGCGGCGTCCGCGTGAGCGGACGGGTAAGAAAACGGGGAGGGTTGCGGCGGAACCGCAGGCGACCGGATATCCGGTCAGGTGATATGCCGATGGATGCGCGTGGCGTAGCGGTGGAACGTCGTGCGGAGGGAAAAGATCGGGCTCATCGGCGGTACTTGTACAACGTGGGTCATACGGTAGCGGGGCGCTTGGCCGGCAGACTGCTCGGCAAGTGCATGGCTAAGTCATAAGACGTATGATGGCAGCCGTCATACAAGTAGGCAAGTCAGGGGAATCCCGTAATTCCCCGATTCGTTCAGGCCGGCGGTGCAGGGCCGCCGGGGGCAGCACCTATTGTGCGGGCGCTTGAGACAGCAGCTTGCGGTAGCGCGCGATGCTGTCGCCCAGGTGGCGCGCCATCGCGGCGCGTGCGGCGCCGGGGTCGCGGCGCATGATGGCGGTCAGGATGGCTTCGTGTTCGCGCACGTTGCGCGTTTCGTAGGTTTCAAGCTCTTCGGGCGTCTTGCCGCCGTGCTTGATGTTCAAGTCCAGCATCACGTCGCGCACCGCGGCTTTCAGCAGCGCCGGAAAGTGCGGGTTGTTGGAGGCCTTGGCGATGGACAGATGGAATTCGTAGTCCGCCTTGACCGCCGCTTCCATGTCGCGCGTGGCGCGGTTGAAGGCGTCGAACGCCTCGACGATGCCGCTCAGGTCGGTGGCGGTGCGGCGCTCTGCCGCAAGCCCACAGGCCTCGACTTCAAGTCCGGCGCGCAATTCCATGATGTGAAGCGCCCAGCGCGGATCCGCGGCGTGTTCAATGACGAAGTCGATGGGCTTTTCGCGGTCTTCCGTGACGAACACGCCGATGCCGGGCTTGCTGACCAGGCGACCGCTCAGGCGCATCGACGCGACCGCTTCACGGATGACGGTGCGGCTGACTTCGAATTCGTCACAAAGCTGGTGCTCGGAAGGCAGTTTGTCGCCAGCGCGGTACAGGCGCGAATCCAGGCGCTTGTTCAGTTCCTCGATCACCACGTCGGTCAGGCGCGAGCGCGGGCGGGGCCGGGCGGGAGTTTGCATTGTCTCTCTTATGGGTAAGGCGGAAGCCCATATGACAACATACGGCAGAGATTTCCGCCAATGCTTGATTCGCGCGGGGCCTTGGCAATAAAAACGCCCTCCGGCGGGAGGGCGCGTCTGGCCTGTCGGTCGCGAGGGCTTACTGGGGCCCGAGCTTCTTGATCAAGGCGTTGAGCATTTCCAATTCTTCGCCGGTCAGGTCGGTGAGCGGGGCGCGCACGGGGCCGGCGTCGTGGCCGACGAGCTTGGCGCCGGCCTTGACGATGCTGACGGCGTAGCCGGCCTTGCGGTTGCGGATTTCCAGGTAGGGCAGGAAGAAATCGTCAAGCAGGCGGTTGGTGGTGTCGGAGTCGCCCGCGGCGATGGCGCGGTAGAAGTCCATGGCGGTCTTGGGCACGAAGTTGAAGACGGCCGACGAATACACCGGCACGCCCAGCGCGCGGTAGGCGGCGGCATAGACCTCGGCGGTGGGCAGGCCGCCCAGGTAGGAAAAGCGATCGCCCATTTTGCGGCGGATGCGGACCATGGCTTCGATGTCGCCGATGCCGTCTTTGAAACCGACCAGGTTGGGGCAGCGTTCGGCCAACTGGGCCAGGCTGTCGGCGGACAGGCGGGATTGGGCGCGGTTGTAGACGATGACACCGATCTTGACGGACTTGCAGACCTGTTCGACGTAGGCGGCGATGCCGTCCTGCGAGGCTTCGGTCAGGTAATGGGGCAGCAGCAGGATGCCCTTGGCGCCTTGGCGTTCGGCTTCCTGGGCATAGGCGATGGCGGTGCGGGTGGGGCCGCCTGCGCCGGCCAGGATGGGCACTTTGCCGGCGCAGGTCTGGACGGCAGTGCGCACGACGTCCGAGTACTCCTGGGGGGCCAGGGAGAAGAACTCACCGGTGCCGCCGGCGGCGAACAGGGCGGTGGCGCCATACGGGGCCAGCCATTCCAGGCGGGCGGCGTAGGTCTTGGCGTTGAAATCGCCGTTCTGGTCAAAGTCAGTCACGGGGAAGGAGAGCAATCCTTCCGACACGATTTCCTTGAGTTCCTGGGGAGTCGTCATGCCTGTCATCCAATAAGAGGGAATGGTAAAGCGGAGCAACGCAGGGCAGGGCCGAAAACAGGCGCTTTGTTGCTTGCCGATCAGTAGATGTATGTCATCGTACAACATACAAGTTGAGTCGGCAATAGTCGCTCAATATTCAGCGCGCCCCTCATACGACACGATCGGGCAGGCCGTGACAAATGCGGAATTACCCTAGATTGAAAGCAGATCCAGGCGCCGGTATTCTCCATTTCTCCGAAGTCATACGACAACGTACAAGATAGAAATCGATCTATCCTTTCAGGAGACAAGCTTGAAGGCATTCCCTTTGTTGCGCCGCACTTTCGCCGCTTTGGCATTGACCGCGCTGAGCACCGGCGCCCACGCCGCCGACGATTGGCCGAAGGCCAAGCCCATCACGCTGGTGGTTCCGTTCGCCGCCGGCGGCACGTCTGACATCCTGGGCCGGCTGATCGCGCAGGAACTGGGCGCCAGCCTGAGCCAGACCGTGCTGGTCGAGAACAAGGGCGGCGCAGGCGGCGTGCTGGGGGCCGACGCCGTGGCCCGGGCCAAGCCCGACGGCTACACCTTGCTGCTGGGCACGATCGCCACGCATGCGATCAACCCGTCGCTGCTGCCGGGCATCAACTACAACGCGGCCAAGGATTTCGCACCGGTCATCCTGCTGGGCAGCATCTCGAACGTGCTGCTGGTGGGCGCCAGCCAGCCGTACAAGACCGTGCAGGACGTGGTGGCCGCGGGCAAGGCCAACCCGGACACCATCGCCTTCGGCTCGGCCGGGCAGGGCACGTCGCAGCACCTGTCGGGCGAAGTGTTCAAGCAGTTGACGGGCGCCCACCTGACCCACGTGCCGTACCGCGGCAGCGCGCCCGCCATCCAGGACCTGATCGGCGGGCAGATTCCCAGCTCGTTCGAAACCGCGCTGGTCGCGCTGCCTTACGTGCAAAGCGGCAAGGTGCGCGCGCTGGCGGTGACGTCGGCCAAGCGCACCGACGTGATGCCGGATGTGCCGACGATGCAGGAAGCCGGCGTCGCGGGTTTCGACGTCAGCAGCTGGCAAGCCATCTACGCGCCGGCCAACACGCCGCCGGCCGTGGTGGACCGCCTGAACAAGGCCATCGCCGCCATCATCGCCAAGCCGGATGTCAACGGCAAGATGAAGGGCCTGGGCTTGGCCTACACGCCGAACACGCCTGCGGAGTTCACCGCGTTCCAGATCGCTGAACAAGCCAAATGGGCGAAGATCATCGCGGACGGGAATCTGCGATTGCAATAGACGGCAGGGAAGCCCGGTCGCAGGGCGGCGGCTTTTAGCCGCCGCCAAGGCAAAGCATGTCGAGGCCCATGTGAATACCAAAGCGGGTGCACTATTCTGGGGCGGGCATTCGATGCCGTTACATTATTGAATAATATTGTCGACACGCCCTTCGATATTCGATGTCGGGCATGCAGCCAGTTTTCACTTCTGGCTATCGTCAAGGCCAGTGCGGATAGAAATAATGCCAATGTGCAATTCGATAATCATCCCAGGCCATCAGGAAAACCCTGGGCGTGAGAATTCGAATTCCATTTGAAAACTGATCGGGGGTATTGGACCGGTATCGCTGCAGGTCGGTAATCAGGACTAGCGCTTACAGACCAGGATGCCCAGCAACAGCATGCCGACCAGGGTTCCGCCAATGGCCAGCGCGGCTCGTTCCGCCCGTTCGCAGCCATGCGAGTACAGCCATGCGGCTGCCGCAGTCGTAAAAACAATTGCGATGCCTAGCAGAAATTCACGCCAATGCCGACGCGCATGGCGTAATGCCCGGTCGAGTGAAGTTTTCACTTTTCTCATGCGCCTTGTGAAAGGGAATCCGCGATTCATTCTGTCAAAAAAACCGAATATGGGAAACTCTTTTCCAAACTGCGCACTAATTAATGGGCATTTTTGTTTTTCGCGGAAAGGGCGAAATGAAACTGTTTTCGAATTCGCGGGCAAGCCTTCGCCGGTGCCGCAGCCGATATCAAGCACGTCGGGGCGGAGAACGGGAAGCAAAATGGCTGGAACCATTCATCGAATGCAGAATCTTCAAGGAGACACAGCATGGAACGATTCACCGGCGGTTGCCTGTGCGGCGATGTGCGCATCGTGGCGTTGGGGCAGCCCTATCGGGTGGGCCTTTGCCACTGCATGGATTGCCGCAAGCATCATGGGGCGCTGTTCCATGCGTCCGCGATCTTTCCTCGGGATGCGGTGACCATCGAAGGGGCGACGCGCGACTATGCCGGGCGGCATTTCTGCCCGCGCTGCGGGTCGACGCTGTTCGGGCGCACGGGGGACGAGGTCGAAGTGAACCTGGGGTCGCTGGATGCCCCCGACCAACTGACGCCGACCTACGAAAGCTGGATCATCCGCCGGGAATCCTGGTTGCCGCCGTTTCCGCTGACCCGGCGGTACGAGCGCGACCGCGATTCAGGGAGCCGCTTCGAGGGGTAGGGCGGCGGTAAGGGTACGCATTTTCTCCCAAAGTTCGCTGACGACGGGGCGCGTATCGGCCGCTTCCTTGAAGGCGAGGACGGAGACTTCGACATCCCACGCCCGATTGGCGACCGGCGCAAGCGCCTGATCGCCGCGTCGACGCAAGGCGCTATCGGCCAACCACGCCACGCCCAGGCCTTGGGCCGCCATATCGCCCAGCACGTCCGACATTTCGGCTTCGAACACGCGCACGCCATGCACGGGCTGCTCGGCGCCCTCGATCGCGGCTTCGATCAGCCGTGCAAAATAGACGTTCGGCGAATACATCAATAGCGGGACGGGTTCGCCGGCGGTTCCCGGCAAATCCAGGGCTGTGCGCTCGAGCAGCGTGCGGGCCGCATACGGGCGGATCAGCTCGGTGCACAGCTCCAGACGCTCATAGCGCGCGGTGTCGAGCGGCAGGGGCTGCGTGACCTGATGAAAGCAGATCAGCAGATCGGCAGCGCCCGACGTGAAGGCGGACACGGTGTCATGCACGTTGCCCGTCTGCAGCTGGCAACTCCAGTGCTGGCCGGCGCTCCATCGGATCCACCAATCCGGCAGGTAGGCCGTAGCCAGCGAATACGAGGTAGCCAACCGCAACTGATTGCGGGCCGGAACGCCGCCGATGCCTGCACGGGCTTCGGCCAATTGGTTCACGAGCTCCATCGCCGCCAAACGGAAGCGTTCGCCGGACTCGGTCAATTGCGTCGGAAACGTGGACCGGTCGATCAGGCGCGCGCCTGCCCATTGCTCCAGGCTTTGAATGCGTCGGCTGAATGCGGCCTGCGAGAGATTCCGGGCTTCGGCCGCGCGCGTGAAGTTTCGCAGCTCCGTCAACGTGATGAAGTCTTGAAGCCAGCGGGTATCCATGCCTGTCGTTTCCTATTTTGCATCGCCCATGCGTGCCACGCATGGGCCCGCATGCGCACTTCGCATTGGACGCGCAAGGGCCGTAAGGCAAACACTGCGTCCAGGGGATTCCGCATTGGATCCCACCCGTCCCGGAGTGTAAACATGGATGAAACCCTGCGTGCCGCTGCCAAAGAATTCCTGATCCGCTATGGCGGCGACACCTTTCCCAACCTGTTCAAGTCGGCGCGCGGCACCGTGGTCCGCGACGATGCCGGCCGCGAAATCCTGGACTTCACGTCAGGGCAGATGTGCGCGACCATCGGCCACAACCATCCGGCGATCGTCGAAGCCGTCAATCAGGCTGGGCAAACGGCATTCCATTTCTTCAGCGGCATGATTCCGGAGGTGGTCGCCAGCCTGGCGTCGACCTTGTCGCGGGACTGGATGCCGCCCGGCCTGTCCAAATCGATCTTCGTCAACACCGGGTCCGAGAGCAACGAGATTGCCCTGCGCATGGCGAAAATGCACACGGACGGCTTCGAGATCCTGGCCGTGGGCGGTTCCTGGCACGGCGTGACCAGCGGTGCCGGATCCGTCTCGTATGCCAGCGACCGCAAAGGGTACGGCGTCCCGCCCGCAGGGGTGTTCGTGGTGCCCGAACCGAACAGCTACCGTCCGTATCTGGCGGGCCTGGACGCCGAGCAATCCGCGCTTGCCTGCCTGGAAATCGGTCTGAAGATGTTCGATATGGCATCGGCGGGACGCCCCGCGGCCATCATCGTCGAACCCGTCATCAGCGCCGGTGGCGTGCTGGTGCCGCCCAAGTCCTATATGCAGGCGCTGCGCGCCGCGGCGGACGCCCGTGGCATGCTGTTGATATTCGACGAGGCGCAGACGGCGTTTGGCCGCATCGGCTACCGCACGGGGTCGGAGTACTTCGGCGTCACGCCCGACATCATGAGCCTGTCAAAGACGATGGGCGGCGGTCTGCCCCTTGCTGCCGCCGTGACCACGCCGGCCATCGAACAGAATGTGCATGAGAAGGGGTTCACGTTCTACACCAGCCATGTCTCCGATCCCTTGCCGGCGACCGTCGGGCTGGCCGTTCTGGAGACCATCAAGCGGGAAGACCTGATCGCTCGCGCCCGCACGCAAGGGGATTATCTGCGCCGGGGCCTGCTGGAACTGCAGCAGCGGCACGAATGGATCGGAGACGTGCGCGGCCTGGGGCTGTTGTTGGGCGTCGAATTGGTGCAGGACCGCACAACGCGCCAGGCGCACCACGAGCTGGGGGCGCTGACCACCCAGCGGTGCTTCGAGCTGGGGCTGTCCATGAACATCCGGCGGCGTCCGGAGCGGGGTTCGGTGTGGCGTATTGCGCCTCCGCTGACCGTCACCGATGACGAGATCGACCGGGCCGTCACGATCCTGGATCAGGCGTTGACTGAAAGCGTGTCCAAGTTGGCGCGGCCGCGTGCGCAGGCGGCCTGATCGCCTTCTGGCCTTTCTCTACCTTTCCCAGTGGACGCCGGTTCGCGGCGCCAGGAGCTTCATCATGAAAACGTTGATATCCGGCGCCCGCGCGCTGGCCTTGGGGGCTGTGCTGACCATGGCGGCGTGGCCGGCCCATGCCGGCGCCACGCTTGAGACGGTGAAAAAGCGCGGGTACGTGCAATGCGGCGTATCCACGGGCATCCTGGGGTTTTCGGCGCCGGACAGCCGTGGCCAGTGGTCAGGCCTGGATGTGGACATGTGCCGCGCGATCGCGGCGGCGGTGTTCAACGATGCGACCCGGTTCAAGGTGACGCCGCCGACCACGCAGGCCCGCTTCACGGCGTTGCAGTCGGGCGAAGTCGACGTCTTGACGCGTAATGCCACGCCGACGCTGGCGCGCGACACGACGCTGGGGCTGATCGGCGTCGTGGTGAACTATTACGACAGCCAGGGCGTCATGGTGCCGCGCAAGCTGGGTGTGAAGTCGTTGAAGGAAATGGACGGCGCGACCATCTGCGTGCAACCGGGAACCGTGACGGAACTGGATCTTGCCGACTGGTTCCGGGCGCAGGGCTTGCGCTACCGGCCCGTCGTCATTGAAAAGTACGACGAGATCTTGCGCGCGTTCGCGGCTGGGCGCTGCGACGCGTTCACGTCGGACAAGTCGCAACTGGCCGCCTCGCGCACGACGTTGGAACGCCCTGACGACTATCTGATCCTGGACGAGAACATCGCCAAGACCCCGCTGGGCCCCATGGTGCGCCAGGGCGACGACACATGGTTCACGCTGGTCCGCTGGACGATGAACGTCTTGTTGGAGGGCGAGGAATTCGGCATTACTTCAAAAAACGTGGATGCCCTGATGGCGAGCACCAATCCCAACGTGCAGCGCATCCTGGGTGTGACGCCCGGGATGGGCCGCAACCTGGGCGTGGATGACCGGTGGGCCTACAACGTTCTGAAGCAAGTGGGCAACTACAGCGAAAGCTACGACCGCAATTTGGGGCTGGCCAGCGCGATGAAACTGCCGCGCGGGTTGAACGCGCAATGGCGCGACGGGGGGCTGATGTACGGATGGCCGATACGCTAGCGCGGGGTGCAGCGGTCGGTCTGCGTCCGGCGCTCGCCCGGTGTCAGGCAAGGCGGCCCTGCAACGCCATTTCTGCCCGGATGAGGTCGTCGGGATGATCGATGTCCTGCACGCATCCCGCGTCGCGGGAGGCGAGAAGATGCAGGGTGCCCTGTTGGGCGGCCTTGCGTACCAGAGGCATGGCGCCGGATTCCCCGCGCAGTTCCAGCAACGCGCTGCGCCATGCCGGACCGAAGCCCACGGGATGGCCGGCCTGGGCCGTGCCATCCGCCATGCCCACGTCAGGGCGCACCACGGTCCAGGGTTCGGCACGCGCCGCCTCGCGCAGCGACCGGGCGGCGCCGATCAGGCTGGCGGGGTCGATCAAGGGCAAGTCGCCCGGCAGGATCAGCCAGCCGGGCGCATCCGGCTGGCGTGCCACGCCTCGGGCGATGGAATCGCCCATGCCATAGGCCTCGGGCTCTGATTCCGGCCGTTCCACCGTCATCCAGGGCAAGCCGCTGGCGCGTACGGCGGCAAGCGTCCATTCCAGGACCGGCCGGCCCAGGAGGTCGGCATCGAGCTTGCTGCCGGATCCGCCTGCTTCACGGAACCGACGTCCGGCGCCAGCGGCCAGGACGATGATGACGGGGAAGGGGGATAGGTCAGTCATGGATTCGATGTGTCGCGACCATTCGGGCTCGCCAGGGTCAATGCGTGAGGCTGACTTTAACGAGATTCCGCGTCGGGCGCATCATCCCTATTGTGCGAGGCGCCGGTCCGCTTTCGCGTGCTGCCAAAACAGGTATAGTCCACCGCTTAGGCCACTGCAGCGACCGCGCCTTGTTCCATCGGGCGTCCGCAACGCTGTACCGCTTGGCCGCATCCCCCTATATTGAGCAAGCCACCCGCTACCATGCCGAATCCGTCGTCGCAGCCTTCCGCCCGCTATGCCTTTCCCCGGACGCTACTGGCCGGATTCGTGACGGCGGCGTTGGCCACGCTGGTCATCGCCTTCGTCAATGTGCGCTCTGCCGACACCCGCCAGCAGGCGGTCAAGGCCGTAGACCGGACGACGGAGACGCTGCGCCAGCTCAGCCTGTTCAACTCGGCGTTGAAAGATGCCGAGATCGGCCAAAGAGGCTATCTGCTGACGGGCGACGCGACCTACCTGCAACCGTACCTGCGCTCGTTGGGCCTGATCGAGCAGCGCCTGGCCCTGGTGAAAGAGGCGGCGTCCAACGATTCGGCGCAACGCCGCATCGTCAGCGACATCGAAGGCATCACGCGGCAAAAACTGACGGAATTGCACGACACCGTCGAGATGCGCAAGGGCGGCAACGTGGAAGGCGCGATGGCCGTCGTGCGGACGGATTCGGGCAAAGAGGCAATGGACCGGTTGCGGGACCTGGTCGGCGACCTGTATGCGCGGCAAATGGACGAACTGACCGAAGGCAAGGAAGCCTGGGCCGCCGCCGCCTCCACGTCGACCTATTACTCGTGGGGCGGTTCGGCGTTGCTGCTGGTGCTGATCCTGGCGTCTGCCGGCATGACCATGCGTGAGTACCGGGCCAAGGCGCGCCAGTCCTGGGTCACGGCCGGGCTATCCGGCCTGAGCATGCGGCTGCAGGGGGATCACCGCCTGGACGAGATCGGCAAGCGCGCATTGGATTATCTGGCGGAGTATCTGGACGCCGACGTGGGCGCGGGGTACGTGGTCGACCGCAGCAGCGGCGAACTGGAGCTTTTTGGCGGCTTCGCGATGCCGCCCGAGCGGCTGGCGCGGAAGATCCAGTCGGCCGAAGGCCTGGCCGGGCAGGCCGCCAGTTCGCGCAGGTTGCTGCATGTGCGCAACGTGCCTGCCGGACACCTTGAAGTGGCCTCTGCCACAGGCCGCTCCACCCCCGCCGAGCTTGTCCTGGCGCCCGCCATTCAGAACGGGCGCGTATACGCCGTGATCGAGCTGGGCTTCAACCACCCGGTGGGCGAGAGCGAGCGCAACCTGCTTGACGGCGCCTCGGAAATGCTGGCCTCGGCGATCCGTTCGGGCCAGGACCGGTCCCGCCTGGAAGCGCTGCTGGAGGAAACGCAGCGTCAGGCCGAAGAGCTGCAGACCCAGCAGGAAGAGTTGCGCGTCAGCAATGAAGAGCTGGAGCAGCAGAGCCGCATCCTGCAAGAGTCGCAGGCGCGCATGGAATTGCAGCAGACCGAGCTGGAGCAGACCAACGCCAATCTGGAAGCGCAAGCCGAGCAATTGCTGCGCGTGCAGGACGCGCTGACCGACAAGGCCCGCGAACTGTCGCAGGCCAGCCAGTTCAAGAGCGAATTCCTGGCCAACATGAGCCACGAACTGCGCACGCCGTTGAATTCGACGCTGATCCTGGCCAAGCTGCTGTCGGACAACAAGCCCGGCAACCTCAGCCCCGAGCAGATCAAGTACGCGCAGACCATCTATTCCGCCGGCAGCGACCTGCTGACACTGATCAACGACATCCTCGACCTGTCCAAAATCGAGGCCGGGCAGGCCACGCTGGAGGTCGAGCAGGTGGCCGTCGCGCCGATGCTGCAACGTTTGCTGGAGCCGCTGCGGCCGATGGCGCAGGACAAGGGGCTGGCGCTGGAACTGGACATCGATCCGGCTGTGCCCGCCACCCTGTACACCGATCCCCAGCGTCTGGGCCAGGTGTTGAAGAACCTGCTGTCCAATGCGTTGAAGTTCACGCAGCGCGGCACGGTCGCCCTGCGGGTGTCGCGCACCGGGCGCGACAGGTTGTCGTTTGCGGTGCAGGACACGGGTATCGGCGTGCCGGCCGATCAGCAGGAATTGATTTTTGAGGCCTTCCGCCAGGCCGACGGCAGCACGCACCGCAAGTTCGGCGGTACGGGGCTGGGGCTGTCGATCTCGCGCGATCTGGCGGCGTTGCTGGGCGGCGGCATTTCGGTGACGAGCACGCCTGGGCAAGGCAGCGTGTTCACGCTGGAAGTGCCTCTGCGCCTGGAGGGCGCGCCGTCCGTGCCGGGCGCGCGCAGCGTGGTGGCGCCCGCCGTGCCATTCGCGCCCGCCCAGGCGGCGCCCGTGGCGTCCCGCCGAGAGCCCGTCGCGCCACTGGCCGCAGCACAGGCTGCACCACCGGCCCCCATGGCGGCCGGCGACGCCAGTCCGCAGCCGGAACGCAGCATCCTCGTCATCGAGGACGACGAGCGCTTTGCGGCCATTCTTGCCGACCTGGCGCGCGAAATGGGCTTCGGCTGCCTGGTGGCCCATACCGCGACCGACGGCCTGGCGCTGGCGGCGCGGGAACGGCCCAACGCCATCGTGCTGGACATCAACCTGCCCGATTTCTCGGGGCTGGGCGTGCTGGACCAGTTGAAGCGCAATCCGCAGACCCGGCATATCCCGGTCCACGTGGTGTCGGTGACCGACTATGCCCGCGAAGCGATGGGCCGCGGCGCGGCTGGCTATGCATTGAAACCGGTCAAGCGCGAGGAATTGATCCACGCGTTGCAGCACCTGGAGGCCAAGTTCACGCGCCACGTGCGGCATGTGCTGGTCGTCGAGGACGACGACCGCCAGCGCGAAAGCGTGCGCCAGTTGCTGGCGCGCAACGACGTCGAGATCGCACCGGCGGCCACGGCGGCCGACGCGCTGGCGCTGCTGCGCGAGACGACTTTCGACTGCGTCGTCATGGACCTGAACCTGCCCGACATGAGCGGCTACGAGCTGCTGCAGCAGATGACCGAGCAGGAGGGCGTGTCGTTCCCGCCGGTCATCGTCTATACGGGCCGGGCGCTGTCGCGCGACGAAGAGCAGCATCTGCGCCGCTTCTCCAAGTCCATCATCATCAAGGACGCGCGTTCGCCAGAACGCCTGCTGGACGAAGTCACGCTGTTCCTGCACCAGGTGGAAGCCGAGTTGCCGCCCGAGCATCGCCAGATGCTGGAACTTGCCCGCAGCCGCGACTCCGCGCTGGAGGGCCGCACGGTGCTGGTGGTGGAGGACGACGTGCGCAACGTATTTGCGCTTTCCAGCATCCTGGAGCCCACCGGCCTGCGCGTGGAGATCGCGCGCAACGGCCGCGAAGCGCTGGACGCGCTGGAGCGCGCCGGAACTGACGGCCAGGTCGCCATCGACCTGGTGCTGATGGACATCATGATGCCCGAGATGGACGGCTACACGGCCATGCGCGAGATACGCAAACGGCCCGAGTGGCGCCGCCTGCCGATCATCGCGCTGACCGCCAAGGCCATGAAGGACGACCAGGAGAAATGCCTGGCGGCCGGGGCCAACGACTACATCGCCAAGCCGTTGGACGTGGAGCGCCTGCTGTCGCTCGTCCGCGTCTGGATGCGCAGCTAGAGGGCGGCCCGCCCGCCCGCGCCACGTTCCATCGAGTACCCGTCATGCCATCCTCCACCAAAGCGCGCATCGCAGACATCGAGCAACGACTGCTGCTCGATGCGATCTATCACCATTACCACTATGACTTCCGCGAGTACGCGCAGGCGTCGCTGAAGCGGCGCCTGCAAACCGCGCTGACGCAGTTCGACTGCAAGACCCTGTCGCAATTGCAGGACCGGGTGCTGCACGACCCCCCGGTGTTCACCGCGCTGCTGCAGTTCCTGACCGTGCAGGTCAGCGACATGTTCCGCGACCCGGGGTACTTCCTGGCGCTGCGCAACGAGGTGATCCCCATCCTGCGCACGTATCCGTCGATCAAGGTGTGGGTGGCTGGATGCAGCGCGGGCGAAGAGGTCTATTCGCTTGCGATCCTGCTGGCCGAAGAGGGGTTGCTCGACCGCGCGCTGATCTACGCGACCGACATCAATCCGCATGCGCTGCGCGCGGCGGAGCAGGGCATTTTCGATATGGACCGGGTGGCCGCTTTCTCCTCGAACCATGCCCGGTCCGGCGGCCGCAGCTCGCTGTCGGACTACTACACCGCGCGGTATGGGCGGGTGGTGTTCGACAAGCGGCTGCGCGAGCACATGGTCTTCTCCGACCACAGTTTGGCCACGGACAGCGTGTTTGCCGAGGTCCATCTGATTTCGTGCCGCAACGTCTTGATCTATTTCGAGCGCGATCTGCAGAACCGGGCCCTGGGTCTGTTCCATGACGCGCTGGTCCACCGAGGATTCCTGGGGCTGGGTTCCCGGGAGTCGCTGCGGTTTTCCGCCCAAGCCGGCAACTTCGACGATTTCGTGCTGGAAGACCGCATCTACCGCAAAAAGGCGGGCCTGTGAGCGCGGGCGCACCCGATTCGCGCGCGCAGGCGGCGGCTTGCCCGTGGGATGCGATCGTCATCGGCGGATCGTCCGGCGCCATCGACGCCTTGAACGTGCTGCTGCCCGCCTTGCCGGCCGGCCTGGACGCGGCGGTGATCGTAGTGCTGCACCTGGTACGCGACCGCCGCAGCCTGCTTGTCGATATTTTCAGCGATCGTTGCGCCTTGACCGTGCTGGAGGCCGAGGACCAGCTGCCGATACGGCCCGGCCATCTGTATTTCGCGCCGCCGGACTACCACTTGCTGGTGGACCAGGGCCCAAGGCTGGCGTTGTCGGTCGGCGAACCGGTGAGTTTTTCGCGGCCGTCAATCGACGTGCTGTTCGAGTCCGCCGCCGACAGCTATGGCGAGCGCCTGTTGGGGGTGCTGTTGTCCGGCGCCAACGACGACGGTGCAGCCGGCCTGGCGGCGATCCATGCCGCAGGCGGCCGCAGCGTGGTGCAGGCACCGTCCAGCGCCGCGATGCCCGTGATGCCTGAAGCGGCCCTGGCGCGCCAGCCCGCGCACGACGCGTTGACGCCTGCCGAAATCGCCACCTTGTTCGCCCAACTGCGCGCGCCGCGCCTGCCGTAACCTCCTACCTGTTCCGACACCATGTTCCTGACATCCGCCAAACCGCAAGACGAACGCATCAAGTGCCTGCTGGTCGACGACGTCCCGGAAAACCTGATCGCGCTGGAAGCGCTGCTGGAAAGCGGCCGGGTCGAAGTGCTGAAGGCGCAATCCGGGCCGGAAGCCCTGGAGCTGCTGTTGCATCATGGCGACGTGGCACTGGCGCTGCTGGACGTGCAGATGCCCGACATGAACGGCTTTGAATTGGCCGAACTGATCCGTGGCAGCGAGCGTACCCGACACATCCCGCTGATTTTCATGACCGCCGGCTCGCGTGAGCGGAATTGGCAATTCCGCGGCTACGAGAGCGGCGCCGTGGATTTCCTGTACAAGCCCATCGATCCGCACATGCTGAGCATGAAGGCGAACGTCTTCTTCGAATTGCACGAGCGCAAGCGCGCGTTGGCCAAGCAGCTGGAAGAACGCACGGAAGCCTTGCGGATCAACGAGATGTTCATGGCCGTCCTGAGCCACGACCTTCGGACTCCGCTGCAATCGATCGTGATGGGGGCGGCGCTGCTGCAACGGCAGAACGACAACGCGCGCGTGGCTAGTCTGGCCCAACGCATGCTTCGAAGCAGCGAGCGCATGGCGCGCCTGATCGACGACCTGCTGGACGTGACGCGCATCCGCCAGGCAGGCGGCCTGACGCTTGAGCCGGCCTGGATCGCCCTGGACGCGTTGCTGCAGCGCACGGTCGACGAAGTGCAGACCGGCTACCCCGACCGCCGGATCGAATGCGAGTGCGTGGGCGACCTGGCCGGCGCCTGGGATGCCGAGCGCCTGTGCCAGGTGTTCACGAACCTGGTCGGCAATGCGCTGCACCACGGCAGCGGCGACGTTCCCGTGCGGATCCGGATGGATGGCACGGCGCCGGACCGTGTATCCGTCACGGTCAGCAACGGCGGCAGCATTTCCCCCGCGCTGCTGCCGCACCTGTTCAACCCGTTCCGCGGCGGCGACCGCCCCTCCGAAGGCCACAAGGGGCTGGGCCTGGGGCTGTTCATCGCGCAGCAGATCGTGCTGAGCCACGGCGGGCGCATCGGTGCGTCGTCGGAAGACGGCCTGACGCATTTCCGGGTGGACCTGCCGCGCGAAGTGCCCCAGGGCGGGGCGTAGGGGTAAGGATCCCGAAGCGACTGGCCGCGCCCTTCGATCCGTCTTTTGGGGGCGCGACGTCGCCATGTCTGGGCCATACCCCCGTGTCCGGCGTCAGCCAGCCGTCATCACGCCGTCGACCATGCGCATCAGATCCAGCGGATTCCCGCGCTTCACGCCGTCGGGCAGCAGCGCGTCGGGCAGGTCCTGATAGCAGACCGGGCGCAGGAAGCGGCGGATCGCCGTGGCGCCCACCGACGTGGAGGCGGCGTTCGACGTGGCGGGGAAAGGGCCGCCGTGCACCATGGCGTGGCTGACTTCGACGCCGGTCGGATAGCCGTTGGCCAGGATGCGGCCGGCCTTGCGTTCCAGCACGGGCAGCAGCGTTTGCGCCGGCGCCACGTCGGCGTCGTCCACGAAAAGCGTGGCGGTGAGCTGGCCTTCCAGATGTTCGGCCACGGCCTTCATCTGCGCGATGTCTTTGCAGGCCACCACCAGCGAGGCCGGGCCGAAGACCTCGGCTTCGAGTTCGTGCGAGGCCAGGAAGCGGTCGGCCTGCGTGCCGAAGAGCACGGCGCCGGCGGCGTTGGCGGCCGGTTTGGAGGCTTCGCCGCGGCCCAGGGTGGCGACGCTGGCGTGTTTGGCCAGCGCGTCGGCGCCTTCCTGGTAGGCCGCGAAGATCCCCGGGGTCAGCATGGTGGCCGCGCCCTTGGCCTGGACCGCTTGCGCGGCGGCCTGGCGGAAGCGTTCCAGCGCGGGGCCTTCGATGCCGATGACCAGGCCCGGGTTGGTGCAAAACTGGCCGACGCCCAGGGCCAGCGAATCCACGAAGCCGCGGGCGATGGTTTCGGCGCGGGCCTCCAGCGCGGCCGGCATCAGGAACACCGGGTTGATGCTGGACATTTCGGCGTAGACGGGAATCGGCACGGGACGCGCGTTGGCGGCGGCAACCAGGGCCAGGCCGCCGCGGCGGGAACCCGTGAAGCCGACGGCGGTGATGGCGGGATGCGTCGCCAGGGCGGTGCCGATTTCGCTGCCCGCGCCAAACAGCAGCGAGAACGTGCCTTCCGGCAGGCCATGGCGGGCGACGGCGGCCTGGATCACGCGGCCGACCATTTCAGAGGCGCCCGGGTGGGCGTTGTGGGCCTTGACGATGACGGGGCAGCCTGCGGCCAGCGCGGACGCGGTGTCGCCGCCGGCCACCGAGAATGCCAGCGGGAAGTTGCTGGCGCCGAAGACCGCCACGGGGCCCAGCGGCACATTGGCCAGGCGCAGGTCGGCACGCGGCAGGGGCTGGCGGTCGGGCTGGGCGGGGTCGATGGTGGCGTCCAGGAAGTAGCCGTCGCGGACCACGCGGGCGAACAGGCGCAGTTGGCCGACGGTGCGGCCGCGTTCGCCTTGCAGGCGGGCGATGGGCAAACCAGTTTCCTCGCGGGTGCGTTCGATCAGCGCGTCGCCCAGTGCCAGGATGCCTTCCGCGATGCTTTCCAGGAATTGCGCGCGGGTCTCGAGCGGCGCGGCGCGGTAGGGATCGAAAGCGGCGCGGGCCAATTCGGCCGCGCGGGCGACGTCGTCGGACGAGCCTGCCGGAAAGCCCGGTTCCAGGCGTTCGCCCGTGGCGGGGTTGATGGCGTGCTGGGCGGCGCCCGAGCCCAGGACGGCGGTGGCGCCGATCAGCATTTGGCCGGTCAAAGTCATGAGTATTCTCCGAAAAAATACGCCCCCGAACCGGGGGCATGAATGCGTGGCGATCTGGCGTGCCGGGCGGGCGGCTTATTGGGGCCCGAGCTTCTTGATCAAGGCGTTGAGCATTTCCTGCTCTTCGCCGGTCAGGTCGGTGAGCGGGGCGCGCACGGGGCCGGCGTCGTGGCCGACGAGCTTGGCGCCGGCCTTGACGATGCTGACGGCGTAGCCGGCCTTGCGGTTGCGGATTTCCAGGTAGGGCAGGAAGAAATCGTCAAGCAGGCGGTTGGTGGTGTCGGAGTCGCCCGCGGCGATGGCGCGGTAGAAGTCCATGGCGGTCTTGGGCACGAAGTTGAAGACGGCCGACGAATACACCGGCACGCCCAGCGCGCGGTAGGCGGCGGCATAGACCTCGGCGGTGGGCAGGCCGCCCAGGTAGGAAAAGCGATCGCCCATTTTGCGGCGGATGCGGACCATGGCTTCGATGTCGCCGATGCCGTCTTTGAAACCGACCAGGTTGGGGCAGCGTTCGGCCAACTGGGCCAGGCTGTCGGCGGACAGGCGGGACTGGGCGCGGTTGTAGACGATGACACCGATCTTGACGGACTTGCAGACCTGTTCGACGTAGGCGGCGATGCCGTCCTGCGAGGCTTCGGTCAGGTAATGGGGCAGCAGCAGGATGCCCTTGGCGCCTTGGCGTTCGGCTTCCTGGGCGTAGGCGATGGCGGTGCGGGTGGGGCCGCCGGCGCCGGCCAGGATGGGCACCTTGCCGGCGCAGGTTTGGACGGCAGTGCGCACGACGTCCGAGTACTCCTGGGGGGCCAGGGAGAAGAACTCGCCGGTGCCGCCGGCGGCGAACAGGGCGGTGGCGCCATACGGGGCCAGCCATTCCAGGCGGGCGGCGTAGGTCTTGGCGTTGAAATCGCCGTTCTGGTCAAAGTCCGTCACGGGGAAGGAGAGCAATCCTTCCGACACGATTTCCTTGAGTTCCTGCGGGGTGGTCATAGCGCGATCGTCCGGTGTGTCCGTTGCGGGCCTGCATGGGGGGCGCCGAACGGTGGGCGGGTTTAAAAGGCAAGCTTTAAAGGTAAGTCATCGTACAACATGAATTTATTCGTTTCAAGGCCTGTTTCCCTATGAGGTGACTTGTAGGCAAGGGGAAACCCGAAATTTATTTTTGATCTGGTTCAAGGATATTCTCTTAGTTGTACGATAACGTTTCGGATGCAGCCTAATGCGCATCCCCACGCAAAAGGATTCTTCATGCAGGTTGCGGCAGACCAAGCGCCCGTGCTTATCAAGATTCACCCGCAGGACAATGTGGCCATCGTCGCCAACGAAGGCGGCTTGCCCGCCGGCACCGTGCTGCCGGACGGGCTGCAATTGGTGGACACGGTGCCGCAAGGGCACAAGGTCGCGCTGGCCGACCTGGCCGAAGGCGACGCCGTCGTGCGCTACAACGTGGTGGTCGGTTTTGCGGCGAAAGCCCTGCCGCGCGGCAGCTGGATCAATGAGCGCGTGACGACCATGCCCGCGGCGCGCACCTTGCAGGATCTGCCGGTGGGCACGCGCATTGCGCCGTTGCCGCCGCTGGAAGGCTATACCTTCGAGGGCTATCGCAACGCGGACGGCACCGTGGGCACGCGCAACATCCTGGCCATCAGCACCACCGTGCAGTGCGTGCAGGGCGTGGTCGAACACGCCGTGGCGCGGATCCGGCAGGAAATGTTGCCGCGCTATCCCAACGTGGACGACGTGGTGGGCATCGAACACACCTACGGCTGCGGCGTGGCCATCGATGCGCCGGGCGCGGCGATCCCCATCCGTACCTTGCACAACATTGCGCGCAACCCCAACTTCGGCGGCACGTCGATGGTGGTCAGCCTGGGATGCGAAAAGCTGCAGCCGGAACGGCTGCTGGCGCCAGGCGCGATCCCGATCCGGGCCGGCGACGGCATGGGCGCCGACGGCGAGGGCGTGGACACCATCGTGCTGCAGGACGAAGAGAACATCGGCTTCCAGTCCATGATCGACCTGATCATGCGTACCGCGGAACGCCATCTGCAAAAGCTGAATGCGCGCCGGCGCGAGACTTGCCCGGTGTCGGACCTGACCGTCGGGGTGCAGTGCGGCGGCAGCGACGCGTTTTCCGGCGTGACCGCCAACCCGGCCGTGGGCTTTGCGACGGACTTGCTGGTGCGGGCGGGCGGCACGGTCATGTTTTCCGAGAACACCGAAGTGCGCGACGGCATCGACCAGTTGACGGCGCGCGCGGCCACGCCCGAGGTGGCGGACGCGCTGGTGCGCGAGATGGCCTGGTATGACGACTACCTGCAGCGGGGCATGGCCGACCGCAGCGCCAACACCAGCCCGGGCAACAAGAAGGGCGGCTTGTCAAACATCGTCGAAAAGGCGATGGGGTCGATCGTGAAGTCGGGCTCGTCGCCGATCCACGGCGTGCTGTCGCCCGGCAACCGCCTGACGCAAAAGGGTCTGATATTCGCGGCGACGCCCGCCAGCGATTTCATCTGCGGCACCTTGCAGCTGGCGGCGGGCATGAACCTGCATATCTTCACCACCGGCCGCGGCACGCCTTATGGGCTGGCGCAAGTGCCGGTGATCAAGGTGGCCACGCGCGACAGCCTGGCGCGCCGCTGGCATGACCTGATGGACGTGAACGCCGGACGCATCGCCACCGGCCAGGCGACGATCGAAGACGTGGGTTGGGAACTGTTCCGGCTGATGCTGGATGTGGCCAGTGGCCGCCAGCAGACCTGTGCGGAAAAACTCAAGCTGCACAACGCGCTGGCGCTGTTCAATCCCGGCCCGGTGACCTGAGCGACGCCGCGCGCTGGCCTGCGAGCACCTGACGCGACGCGTCACGCGGACAGAGTACGGCGGGTCCGTCACCGTGCTGGCGGACCGCATCATGGCCAGCAGCCATTCCCTGTACGCCCTGTATGTCGAACGCGGGGCGCCGTCTGAATGCCACGCAAGGCGGCGAGACAGCCGCCTGCGCCAGTTTTACCGACAACACATCAAACCGAGTGGAGACAGCATGGATTCAAGCAAGAGGCAGTTCCTGGGCGGCGCCGCGGCGATTTGCCTGTCGCCGTGGGTGCCCGCCTGGGCGCGACAGGCCAACGCATCGACAGCCGCCGCTGCCGCCAATTGGCCGACGCGGCCGGTGCGCATCATCGTGCCGTATCCGCCCGGTGGATCGTCGGACATCATCGCCCGCATCCTGGCGCCGCGCCTGGCCGACGCGCTGAAGCAGACCGTGGTGGTGGAGAACAAGCCCGGCGCCAACGGCAATCTGGGCGCGGGCCTGGTCGTGCAGTCGGCCGCGGAAGGCCATACCGTGCTGCTGTGTGACGTGGGCGCGCTGGCGATCAGCCCGTCGGTCTACACCAAGCTGTCGTTCGACCCGTCCAAGGACCTGCGCGCCGTCAGCATGCTGGCGTATTCGCCGCACGTGCTGGCCGTGCATCCGGACGTGCCGGCCAAGACCGTCCAGGAACTGGTGGCGTTGTCGAAGCAGCAACGCCTGAATTTCGCCGTGACGGCGATCGGCAGCGCGCCGCACCTGGCCGCGGTGGCGGTGCAGCAGGCCACCGGCGCCCAGTGGGAATACGTGCCCTACAAGGGCGGTTCGCAGGCGGTGACGGATACGATCGGCGGGCAGACGCAGGTCATCATGAACGGGCTGCTGGCCACCTTGCCGCACATCAAGGCGGGCAAGCTGCGGCCGATCGCGATTTCGAAGGGCGAACGCATGCAGCTGGTGCCGGACATCCCGACCATTTCGGAACAAGGCGTCAAGGGATTCGAATCCGGCACGTGGCAAGGCGTGATGGCGCCGGTCACGACGACGGATCCGGTGGCGGAAAAGCTGGCGATGCTGATGGCGCAGATCGTCAACCAGCCGGACGTGAAGGCGCAGTTGAACGAGCAGGGCGCCGAGATCGTGACCCGCAATCCCGCCGAGCTTGCCCAGTTCTTCAGCAGCGAGCGCGCCCGCTGGGCCAAGGTAGTGCAAAGCGCGGATATCCGGCTGGATTGATTTTCTGGTGTTCGATATGCCGCGAGGCGCCGCGACCGGAATCGCGGCGCCTCGCGGCGCTTCATGGCAGGGCCAGGATCAGAACGGCGAAACCTCTGCCGTCATGTCCGTCAACGTGTTGGTCTTCAGGTCGACGATGAAGTGGCGGGTCGGCGCGCCGGCCGCCAGTTTCAGGAGGATCGCCATCAGGGGCTTGAAGCGCGCCTGGAACACGGCCGCGGCGGTATTGTCGTTGCGCACCTGGTTGCCGTTCATCAGCAAGTTGGCGTTGGTGGATTGCAGGGCCTGGGCCAACAGCTTGTACTGGCGCGCCCGCGCGGCGGGGATATCCGCGAAGGCCAGGTCGCCGGCATTGGCCAGGCGCACGAAGTCGCCTGCCAGGTCCAGCGCTTTCCAGGCGTCGAAGTCTTCCAGGCGCATGCCGTTGGCTTGCGCCAAGGCGCGGGCACGCACTTCGGCCGCGGCGTAGTCGGTGGCGTAGGCGGGGTTGGCGGCACCCGCGCCGCCCGCTTCAGCCAGGCAGCCGAAGAACGCGGTCGAGAACAGGCCCTGCCCGCCGGTGTTGGCCAGTTCCTTCTGCGTGACGTTGGTCTGCAGTTGCGACAGCACAAGCAGGTGCGAGCCGTTCAAGGGGCTTTTCACCAGTTCGCGCATTTCGCAGCGCCAGTCATCGTTCAAGAGGCGCAGGCGCACCAGCTCGGACATATAGCGCGAACTGAAATCGGCGTAGTTGCGGGCGTCCAGGATCGAGGCGCTCCAGAGCGTGCCGCCCGGGATCTGCGCGGGGAAGTCCGTGAAGAAGGCGTGTTCGGCGCGGTAGTGCTCGAACAGTTCGTCATAGCGCGGCACCTCGTCCATGCGCACGGTTTCGACTTCGACCGTGCTGTCCGGCTTCATGCGCAGCAGTTTGTAGGCAGGCACGTAGGCCGCCATGGACGGCGCCTGGATGTTGACCAGCGCATGGTCGCCGTCGTAGTGGCGCACGCCGGTATCGTTGAAGTGCATGTGGCCGCCCACGTGGATCTGCAGGCCGGTTTCGGCCAGTGCGCGGGTCACGTCTTCGGCCGGGCGGCGCACCATCTGCATCTTGCCCGCGCCCAGCAGCGCCGTGATGTCGTCGGAGGCGTCGTTGAAGAATTCGCTCATGGGGAAATGGCTGAAGGCCACGACCTGTTTGCCCGACGCCTTGCCGCGCGCCACCACGTCTTTCAGCCAGGCGATGACATGTTGCTTGTGCGTCAGCATCTTGTTGTAGCCGGCGTCGCCGGAGCCGGCGAAGTCGTTGGCGCCCGGGCCGGTGGGCACGTAGACATTGGCGTCGATGGCGACCAGCCACACGCCTTCGACCGGTTCGACGACGTAGCTCGTGTCCGGCACCGAGCGGCACAGGGTGTAGCTGGGCTGGCGGTAGGCGCCGCCCGTGCCTTCCTTGCAGATCTCGTACTGGCGCGTGGCCCAGTTGGCCTGCGCGACGGCCTTTTCGTACGAGTAGCCGCTGTACGTGTAGTTGCTGTACGGAGTTTCGTAGTAGCGGTAGGCGGGCTTGGGCATGAAGCCGTGCTGCGCCAGCGATTCGGTGATGCCGGCGTAGCCCAGCTCCTGCACTTCTTCCGTGCAATACGTGTTGTTGACCTTGGCCCAATCGCCCCCATAGCCCGTCGAGCAATCGGCGTTGCCGCCGCGGCTGTAGATGGCCTGCTGGGCGCCCTGGCGGCCGGTGGCGGAATCAAAACCCAGGTAGTCGGATTTGCCGCCGGCGCGCGCCAGCGGCCGGTTGGGATCGTGGTTCCCGGGCGCGGCAAAGAACTCGATGCCGTAGCGGGCGTGATAGTCGTCCAGGATCTTCTGGAAGCCGCGCATGTGCACCGGCTGGCCGTCGTCCGAGAAGTCGCCGGGCAGGGCGATGAACTTCACGCCGCGCGCCACGGCGTCATCCAGTGCGGCCAGGAACGCGAAGTAGTTTTCGTTGAACAGTCGGGTGGACGTCATCTGCGCCTGCATCGTCCGGATCGTCGCATTGCGGCCCGTCTTCTGGTTCGGCACGCCCGGGAACGACCCGTCCTTGAACGTGGCGTACACGTCATGGAAATGGATGTCGGGCATGAACGCCACCTGCGTGCCGGCAGGCTGTTCCGGTTGCGTGACGGGCGGCGTGACCGGCGGCGGCGCGGGCGGCGCGGTATCGTCGTCGTCGTTGCCGCCACAGGCAGCCAGCAGGCTGATCAAGGAAAAAGCGAGGGCGCGGGCGACAGGTCTGCGCCCGAACGGGAAGGGGTTCGGCATGGGATCGAGAGAAGATGAAGGGGCTGTGGAACGGCTGTCGTTCTGTTGAATAACGACTGAATGTTGCAGCGGCGCCAGTCTAGGCAGCGCAGATGACATCCCCGTTACGCGGCGTAAATAAAATCCAAATTTGGCGCCATTGATTTCAGGTGCGGTCGCGGGAAAAGCCTTGAAGCCCGGGCGCGGGCAAGTTCGCGCGAAGGGCGTTTCCATCTTGCGACGGGGGGAGGATGGAGGCACACTCGAAGGCGTAAGGTCCCTGGAGGCATGGCGATGAAAACCCTGATCTTGGCGGCATGGATGGCGCTGGCCTGCAGCCCGGCCGTCGCGCGGGACGGCATGCCGGACGTTCCGCAACCGCCTCCATCGGCGCGCACCTTGCCCGACAATTGCGTGGGCACGTCCTGCCCTCGGACGGTTGATCCGGGCAGGGCGCCTCCCGCCTGCCTGGGCACGGCATGCGGGGGGGCGCGTTATCCCGCCCCGGGGACGCCGGGCGCGGACCGCGGCAATCCGCCGGCCTGGAGCGGCCCCAGCCAACCGAAATTGCCGCCCATGCCGTCGCGGCCGGGGCAACCCGTCGGACCGTTGACGCCGGGACCGGCGTTGCCGCGCTAAGGTTTGCGCACCGCGTGTCTACGGAAACCTATCCAACCATGCCTGCCCGCCCATCCCCGCCCGCCGATCTCGCCCCCTTGCCTGGCGCCGATGCGCTGGGCTGCGCCGCCAGCAAATTGGCATTGAGTCAGGAATATCAAGGGGCGGGCCTGACGTTCTACCGCAAGCGCACGGACAATGCACAATTCGGCCGCGTGGACATGCCGGCTTCCGACCGGGGCTTTCTGGTCGGCGTGGCGATGCGGCCGGGGCACCAGCGCCGGATTTCGCATGGCCATTGGACGTCGACTCACGACTTCGACCCGGGCGCGATCTATATCCGGGATTTTTCCGATGATTACCGCGCCGACCTGCTGGGAGGGTTCGACTTCGTGCTGGTCGAACTGTCGCGCGCCTTCATCGAACGCATCAACGACGAGAAGGGCGGACCACGCATCAGTTGCCTGACGCCGTGCGCGGGGCAGCCGGATCCGGTGTTGGCGCATCTGGCGCAGGTGCTGGCCACGGTGCTTGAACGGCCATCGGAAAGCAGCGGCCTGTTCGTCGAACACCTGGGACTGGCCATGGGCACGCACGTGCTGGCGCAGTATGGGGCCGGCGCCACTTCCGGATGGGCGGAATCGCGTGGCGGCCGCGTGCTGTCGCGCAAACTGGAAGCGCGCGCCAAGGACATGCTGCTGGCGGCGTTGCGCGAAGACGGATCCATCGCGGACATCGCGACGGAATGCGGCTTGTCTCGCAGCTATTTCATCAAGGCGTTCCGCCAGACGGTCGGCACCACGCCGCACCGCTGGCTGCTTGAGCAACGGGTGCTGAAGGCCAAGGAATATCTGCGGACGCCGGGGCGGTCGATTTCCGAGGTGGCGCAACTCTGCGGTTTCGCCGATCAGTCGCACATGACGCGGGTGTTCGCGAGCGTGGTTGGCGTGTCGCCCGGCGCGTGGCGGCGTGGCGACGGCGGCTGAGCGTCGACCCTGCGGTTCAAAGGCGGTGCTGCCGGCGCCAGGCGGCGGGCGGGGCGCCGACGGTGCTGGCAAAGACGCGGGTCAGGTGGGCCTGGTCGGAAAAACCGCAGTCGTGCGCGACCTCGGCCACGGACCGGTCGGACTTCAGGAGCATCAGCTTGGCCTGCGCCACGCGGTGTTCCAGCAGCCAGCGGTGCGGCGTGGTGCCGACCGTCTGGCGGAACGCCTTGATGAAGTAACTGCGTGACAGGCCGCAGCCCTGCGCCACATCGGTGATCGATGCGTTGGCCAGCAGGTTCGAAGCGAGCATGTCCTTGGCCAACTTTTCCTGCCATCCCGCCAGGCCGCCGCGCGTCTGGGGCGCTTCGGCCACGGCGCCGCCGTACTTCTGCGCCACGTGCACCTGCACCGCCAGCGCGATGTGGTCGATGAACAGCGGGTCGGCGCTGCCTGGCGCATCCAGCGCGGGCAGCAGCGCGCTGCCCAAGCTGGCCAGCACGGGGTCGGGTTGGCCGGGCGGGCAGGAAAGTTCCCGGATGCGGGGCAGGCCCAGGTCTTCGGACAGCCGGTCGAGCGATTCAGGCGGGACGCGGAAGTACAGGAAATCGAACGGGGTGTGGAGCTCGGCGTGATAGGGGGCGCTGGCGCGGCGGATCGTCACGGCATCCGGCGCCAACCGCATGGCATGGGGCCGGCCCCGGTCGTACACCACGCGCTGGCCGTGGGTCAGCGACACATTCAACAGGAAGTCGTCGCCATCGCCGTCGGAGCGCGCCACGCCGAAATCCGGCAGTGCATAGCCGACGCGCAGGACTTCCAGCCCGGCGCTACAGCGGGGGCTGGTCCTTATCGCCTGGATCGACGCGCCCGGATAGACGTGCCGCAGGCTGGGGCGCGGGTCAGGCCGTTCGGCCATGGGCCGGTGCCAGGGCAAGTGAGAGATCGGGGCGCATGATTCGGAAAAGGATAAACCTTGCCGATTGCATTCGTGCGGCGGGTGCGCCTTCAATAGTGCGATCATTACTCTTTCATACAATTCAGGACGCAAGTGCGCAAGACCCGGTAGATCCGACAGGGCTACGTTGCAAGTTATGCGGAGATGCCCCTTGAGTGAATACATGAATCGTCTTACTTCCGGCCAGACTTCCGCCACGCCGCCCGCCAGCGTGGCGGCCTTGCATGCCCAGGCGTTTCCGATGCTGTCATCCGCCCAGGTCGGGCAGATTGCGCCGTATGGCGACACCATCGAGGTGGCGGGGGGTAGCGTGCTGCAGAATTCCGGCGATCGCGAGGCGGCCTGCTATATCGTGCTGGAAGGCTATGTCGAGGTGCTGGAACGCGAGGCGGACGGCGCCATGCATAGCCTGCTGCGGCATCGCGACGGCGAGTTCACGGGTAGCCTGGACCTGTTCACCGACCGGCCCAATGCGGTCACGGTGCGCGCGGACTGCCGAAGCCGCCTGTTGCGGGTCAGCCGGGAGGCGCTGGGACGGCTGCTTCTGGCGGAACGGCCGCTGGCTGAGATCGTGCTGCGTGCCTTCATGCTTCGGCGGATCGGCTACGTGAGGCAGCGTCCTTACGGGGGGGCGATCCTGCGCTCCGCGGCCGGTGCGGGGCAGGCCGATCCGGTGCTTGACCTGGTGGTGGTCGGCGGCGGCACGGCAGGCCTGGCGGCGGCGGCCTACGCGGCCTCCGAGGGCTTGCATACCCTGCTGGTCGGCGGCATCCGATGCGCCGCGGACATGCCCGGGGCGGACGCCTTGCCCGGTTTCCCGGGCACGATCACGGGGCTGTGCGACGGCGGCTTGCTGCGCCGCGCCGAGGACCAGAGCCGGCGCTTCGGCTCGCATGTGCTGCCCGGCCGCATGGCGAGCGGCTTCGACGGCGCCTGCTACCCGTACCGGATAACGCTGGATGACGGGCAGGAGGTCGAGGCCCGCAGCCTGATCGTGGCGACGGGCGCGCCGCAGCCGGAAGCCAACACGGCCTGGCTGGACGGCTGCCTCGATACGGACGATCAGGGCTACATCCATACCGGCCGCGCGGCGGCGGGCTCGATGCTGGCACGGGCCTTCGAAACATCGCAGCCGGGCGTGTTCGCCGCGGGTGCGGTGCGCGCCGGATCCGCCAAACATGTGCTGGCCAGCATCGCCGAAGGCGCCGCCGCGGTGCGGGTGGTGCACCGCTTCCTGGACGCCTCGGCGCACTGAGGCCGAGGCGCCGTCAGGTGGCCGGCCCCGGCTTGGCCTGACGCATGTCCAGCGCCAGGAAGTGATGCACCACGGGCTTTTCCGGGCCGATGTGAAAGCGCTGCGCTTCGCCCTGCAGATCGGCGTCGGCCTGCGAGACGCGCTGGTGCTGGCGCAAGTGTTCCGCCCAGGATTCCACCAGGAACCATTCCTGCACCCGTTCCGGGTCGCTGGTGTGTTCGGCGATGCCCCAGGCATAGGCCCCATCGCGGCGCCGCTCCTCCGCGACCGCCTTGAGCGCTTGCAGGAAAGCGGGCCGGTCCTGGACCCGGATGCGGTATTCGATCTGGACCATGACGGGGCCACGGTCATGCTCGACCGGCGCATCCAGCAGCGGTTCCGGCCAATGGTTGGAAGGATCCAGATTGGCCTCGCCCTGGGGCAGGCGCATGCGGTGCAGCACCAGGCCGGCGACGAGCAGGCCGGCGGCGCCGGCCAGCAAGGTCGCGGGCACGCCGATCTCTTGCGCCAACAACCCCCAGCCCAGGCTGCCGGCGGCCATCGCGCCGTTAAAGACCATCAGGTAGATCGCCAGGCCGCGCCCGCGCACCCAATTGGGCAGAATGGCTTGCGCGACCCCGTTGAAGGTCGTCAGCGCGACGATCCAGCCCATGCCCAACAGCAGCAGAAGCAGCACCGCCGCCCATTGCGGCGGCGCGAAGGACAGCGCCGCCATCACGACGGCCGCGGCGGCGGCCGCCGCCAGCACCAGGCCGTCGGTGTTCAGGCGTTGGCGCAGTTTGGGCAGGATCACCGCTCCCAGGATCGCCCCGACGCCCACGGCGCCCAGCAAGATGCCGTAGAAGCCCGCGCTGCCGCCCAGCATGCGCCGGGCCACCAGCGGCAGCAGCGCCCAGACGGCACTGGCGAAGATGAAGAACACCGCGGCGCGCAGCAGCACCACGTGTAGTTCGCGGCTGGCGCGGGCGAAGCGCACGCCGGCCCGGAAGGCACCGAAGAATTGTTCGGACAGGCCGTCGTCCACTTTCTTGGGCCGCTTCCACCAGAGCAGCGCGCCGATCACGAACACGTAGCTGATTACGTCCGCGCCGTAGGCCGCCGCCGCGCCGAACGCCGCCAGCAGCAGGCCGCCCACGGCAGGGCCCAAGGCGCGGGCGATGTTGATGCCCAGCGAGTTCAGGCCGACAGCCGTCTTCAGTTCCGCTTTGGGCACGAGTTCGGGCACGATGGCCTGCCAGGTCGGCCCCATCAGCGCGGTGCCCACGCCGCCCAGGAAGGTCAGTGCGATCAGGGTTTCCACGGTCAGCGTGTTTGTTTTGGCCATCATCAGCAGCGTGAAGCTGACGCCGGCCAGCAACACCTGGATGATGATGAGGAAGCGGCGCCGGTCCAGGATGTCGGACAGCACGCCCGCCGGAATCGCCAGCAGGAAGACGGGGAGCGTCGCGGCGGTCTGCATCATCGCGACCGCCGCGGGGTTGGACGACAAATCGGTGACGAGCCAGGCGCTGGCGACATCGCGCATGAAGCTGCCGATATTGCCGAGGATGGTGGCGCCCCACAGCACGGCGAACAGCGTGTGCTTGAGCGGGGCCATGCCGCCGACGGCGGCAGGCGGGGGGGGAGTGCGGTCAATGCCGTTCATGCGTGCGCTCCGACAGGTCATGCCAAGCGACCAGGACCCATGCCCCGGCCAATCCGAAGTGCTCGTAGAAGGCGTTCATGGTCATGAAACGCGCGTCGGCGGGCGCTTCCCAGTACCGGTTGGCCATCAGCGCCGCAGCAGCGGTGAAACCCGCCAGCGCCAGGGCGCCCAGCCAGCGCAGCCGGCCGGTCAGGACCAGCGCGCTGGCGCCCAGTTCCAGCAGAATAACGGCAGCGGCCGCGAGCGGGGCGGGGTGCAGGCCGAAATGCACCATTTCGGCCTGGGCGCCGTCGAAGTCCAGCAGTTTGACCAGTCCGCCTTGCAGATAGGCGCCGCACAGCGCCAGCAGGGCCAGCCAGCGGACGGCGGGCGAGGTGATTGCCGCGCGCATCGTCATACGGCCCAGCACGCGCAACCCAGCGCGCCCCAAAAGCCCTTCAGGTCGGAAACCGGCAGCTTGCTGGCCCAGGCGCCCGCGTGCCGGTGACCGTGAACGTTGCAATCGTTCGCGCATCCGCAGGCGGCGGCTGCTTCGCGCAGCGTGGCCTGCAGCGGCTTGCCCTCGGCATCGCCCCAGGCGCCGTAGCCGCCGAACAGCCGCGTGGGCGACCAGTCCGGCATTGCGGGCGGCGGGGCGGCCTCGTCATGGGCGGCGAACTCGCCCGCACCCCACACGATCTTGCCGCCCACGACCGTCAGCAGGCTGGTGGTGTCGGCGATATCGGATTCCGGGCAGGCGAAGAAGTCGCGGTCGGGCACGACCAAGTCGGCCAATTGCCCGGGGGCGATGCGGCCTTTCTTGCCTTGCTCGTTCGAGAACCACGTGACGTTTTCGGTCCACATGCGCAGCGCGGCGTCGCGGTCCAGGCAGTTGCGTTGGGGCGTCAACCGCAGGCCGCCGACGGTCTTGCCCGTGATCAGCCACGCCAGCGATACCCAGGGGTTGTAGGACGCCACCCGCGTGGCGTCGGTGCCCGCCGACACGTTGACGCCGTGCTCCAGCATGCGCTTGACCGGCGGCGTGGCTTCGGCCGCGCCCGCCCCATAGCGCTCGACGAAGTATTCGCCCTGGTACGCCATGCGGTGCTGCACGGCCACGCCGCCGCCCAGCGCGGCGATGCGGTCGATGGAGCGTTCAGAGATCGTTTCGGCGTGGTCGAAGAACCAGTTCAGCCCGGCCAGCGGCACGTCCCGGTTGACGCGTTCGAAGACGTCGAGCGCGCGCGAGATCGTTTCATCGTAGGTGGCGTGCAAGCGCCAGGGCCAGCGGTTCTGCGCCAGGATGCGCACGACTTCTTCAAGTTCGCCCTCCATCTCGGGGCCCATTTCAGGGCGCGGCTGGCGGAAGTCCTCGAAGTCGGCCGCGGAGAACACCAGCATTTCGCCGGCCCCGTTGTGCCGGAAGTAGTCCGTGCCCTGCTTGTACTGCGACGTGGCGGTCCAGTTCAGGAAGTCTTCCTTTTCCTGCTTGGGCTTTTGCGTGAACAGGTTGTAGGCCAGGCGGATCGTCAATTGGCCGGCGTCGGCCAGTTGTTCGATGACCTGATAGTCCTCCGGATAGTTCTGGAAGCCGCCCCCGGCGTCGATGGCGCCCGTGACGCCCAGCCGGTTCAAGTCGCGCATGAAATGGCGCGTGGAATTCAGCTGGTAGTCGAACGGCAGCTTGGGGCCCTTGGCCAACGTGGCATACAGGATCGACGCGTTGGGTTTGGCCAGCAGCAGTCCCGTGGGGTTGCCGGCCGCGTCGCGCACGATTTCGCCGCCGGCGGGCGCGGGCGTGGTCCTGTCGTAGCCCACGGCGCGCAGGGCGGCGGCGTTCAGCAGGGCGCGGTCGTACAGGTGCAGGATGAACACGGGCGTATCAGGCGCCGCGGCGTTCAGCTCTTCGATGGTGGGCAAGCGCTTTTCGGCGAATTGGTGCTCGGTGAACCCGCCCACCACGCGCACCCACTGCGGGGCGGGAGTGATGGTGACTTGCCGGCGCAGCATGGCCATGGCGTCGGCCAGGCTCGCGACGCCGTCCCAGCGCAGTTCCATGTTGTAGTTCAGCCCGCCGCGGATGATGTGCAGGTGGTTGTCGATCAGGCCCGGCAGCACGCCGCGCCCGTTCAGGTTGATGACCTTCGTGCCGGGACCCGCCAGCGGCAGGATATCGGCCGCGGCGCCCACGCGCGTGAAGCGGCCGTCCTGGATGGCGATCGCGTCGGCCGTGGGGTTGGCGGGGTCCAGCGTGGTGAAGCGGCCTTGATGCAGGATCAGGTCGGGCGCGCAGTGGCGCGCGGTGTCGGGGGTGTCAGCCATTGCGCTTGTCTCCACATGCGTCCGGGGTTGGTGGGGCAGGGTTGGCGGGCGGCTTGGGGCAACTGGGCAGCTCGCCGAACATGTGCGGTTTGACCTGCTGATGCAGCCACGACGTGCGGGTGGCCTCGTCGGAAAGCAGGCGTTTGACCAGCGGGGGAATCTGTTCGCCCGCCAGGATGCCAAGCAGGCCTACCAGGGCGATCACGGGAGGCGCCGGCGAGCGCACGTTGAAGAGCGCGTAGATGATCCCGACCAGCAGGCCGAGCCCCAATGAGACCAGGTAGACCTTCATCAGCGGACTCCGATCAGCCTTCGTGGGCGTTGAACATGGACTTGGCGTAGATGATGCCCAGTCCGTAGGCGCCGCCGAACTGCTTGGCGATGCCGGTCGTCATGTCGTAGGTATCGGTCCGTGCCCAGTCGCGCTGCATTTCCAGCAGGTATTGCAGCGCGGTGATCGGCTGGCCGCCTGCTTGCACGATACGCTCGATGGCGCGATTGTGGGCTTCTGCCGACACGTCGCCGCACGCGTCGGTGATGACGTAGACCTCGAAACCCTGATCCAGGGCGGACAGGGCCGGGCCCACGATGCAGACACTCGTCCACAGGCCGGCGAGCACAATGCGCTTCTTGCCGATTTCGTTGACCTGCTTGATCACGGCCGCGTCTTCCCAGGTGTTCATGGACGTGCGGTCCAGCAAGGTCTGGCCAGGAAAGGGCGCGACGACTTCGTCGAACATCGGGCCCGAAAAGCTCTTTTCGGCAACCGTCGTCAAGATCGCGGAGGCGCCGAAGCCGGCGGCGGCGTGGGCGACCAGCGCGGCGTTGTTGCGCAAGGTGACGGCGTCGATGGAGTGCGTGGCGAACCCCATCTGCGACTGGAAGTCGATCATGATGAGCGTGTGGTCCTTGGGGGAAAGCAGCTTGGCGCCGGGGGTGGGCGTGGCAGTGATGGGCATGGACGTCTCCAGGGGATGGCTGCGGTGGAAAACTGCAATGAAAAACGATTGCAATGTGCCACCCGGCAGGCCTGGTGTATTGAACGTTTGTCCGCCCGTTTGAAGATTGTGATCGCGCGCCGGGGTGCCGCGGGAAGGATCCGGCGGTTGCCGGCGGAACAATTCTGCAATGGGCTGTAAAAAATGCCCGACGCGCCAGGCCCGTCTTGGGCAACGCCCCGTGGCCCCATACCGGGCTGGGCATGCACCGATTTGGTGCAATATGCCGCCAAATGGGCATTCGGGGGCATCCGCGGCCGGGGGATGCGGGCCGGTGGGCGCCCGAACTCGCGACGGTTTCCCGCAGGATTGCAGATAGGCGTCCCGTCCCCCAACTTGGCATGCAAGTTGCTTAAATACTTCAACGAGCTATTGCTACTATCGAACGTCGAGCCTGCCCGGCCAGGGGGCGGACGGCCCCGACGTTGCCAGCGTGACTTCGCAGTGTGGAGACTTTCATGAAGCATCTCATCAAGCACGTGACCCGCTACCGCTATGCCGCCCCGGTGAACTACAGCATCCAGACGCTGCGGCTGACGCCCCGGCGCGACGACCACCAGCATGCGCTGCGATGGCAGATCCAGACGCCCGGCGAGATCCAGCCGCAGGTGGACGCCTACGGCAACGTCATCCACACCCTGACCCTGCACCGCACCCACAGCGAAATCGAAATCCATGCGGCGGGGCAGGTGGATATCCATCCGCTGGCCCAGGGCCATGTGGGCGACGAGGATGAGCGCCTGCCCGTCTACATCTATGGCGTGCCCACGGCGCTGACCCAGTGCGACGACAGCATCCGCGAATTCTGCCGCTACGTCGTGCCCCGTGGCATGCAGGCCCCGGAGGACGTGTTGCGGCTAAGCGCCGCCATCCGCGAACGCGTGGCCTATGAGCCGGGGTTGAACGAAGCGCCGATGACGGCGGCGCAGGTGCTGGCGGCAGGGCGCGGCGGCAGCCAGGACCACACCCATCTTCTGCTGGCCTGCGTGCGCGCGTTCGGCACGCCGGCCCGCTATGTCAGCGGCTATTGGCACATGGCGGGCGACGACGCCGCCAACCACGGCTGGGCGGACGTCTGGCTGGCCCGGCATGGCTGGGTCAGCGTGGATGTCAGCCACGCGTGCTTTGCCTCGGACGGCCATTGCCGGCTGGCGGTGGCGCGCGATTATGAATCGGCCTCGCCGGTGCGTTGGCTGCATGGCGCTGCCGCGGCGCTGTCGATGAATATTTCGGTGCAGGTGCAGACCAGCCACTGACTTATGCGCGTGTTTTCCTTGCAGGACACCGGCGCGCTGCGCCAGCCCAGTCGATCCGGAGAAGGCAGTGACGATCCACGTAGCCCTCAAGCACGTTACGCAATACAAGTATGACCGTCTTGTGGGCCTGTCGGCGCAGGTGTTGCGCCTGCGGCCCGCGCCCCACAGCCGGACCCCCATCCTGTCGTATTCGCTGACCATCGAACCGGCGGAACACTTCATCAACTGGCAGCAAGACCCGTTTTCCAACTACCTGGCGCGCCTGAACTTTCCGGGCAAGACGCGCGAATTCAAGATCACGGTGGATCTCGTCGCCGAGATGGCGGTCTACAACCCGTTCGACTTCTTCCTGGAACCGGACGCCGAGACGTTTCCCTTCACCTACGACGACGGGCTGGCGCGCGAACTGGCGCCGTATCTCGTGTGCGGCAAGGCCACGCCGCATTTTGCCGAGTTCCTGTCGCGCGTGGACGTGCGCCCGCAGCGCACGGTGGATTTCCTGGTGGGTCTGAACCAGCAGATCCATCAGGAAATCAACTACCTGATCCGCATGGAGCCGGGCGTGCAGACGCCGGAAGAGACGCTGGCGCGCAACGCCGGATCGTGCCGCGATTCCGGCTGGCTGCTGGTGCAGGCGCTGCGCCATCTGGGGCTGGCGGCGCGCTTCGTGTCGGGCTACCTGATCCAGCTGAAGCCCGACGTGCGCGCGCTGGACGGCCCCAACGGGGCGCAGTCCGACTTCACCGACCTGCACGCGTGGTGCGAAGTCTATCTGCCCGGGGCGGGGTGGATCGGGCTGGACCCGACGTCCGGCCTGCTGGCGGGCGAAGGGCACATCCCGCTGGCGGCCACGCCCGAGCCAGGCAGCGCCGCGCCGGTCTCGGGCGCGGTCGACGAGGCCGAGGTGGAATTCACGCACACGATGGAAGTGGCGCGGGTGTTCGAGTCGCCGCGCGTGACCAAGCCCTATACCGATGCGCAATGGCGCGCCATCCGCGAGCTGGGCGACAAGATCGACGATCATCTGGACCACATGGACGTGCGCCTGACGATGGGCGGCGAGCCGACGTTCGTGTCCGTCTCGGACCGCGAGGGCGCGGAATGGAACACCGCCGCCCTGGGGCCGACCAAGCGCGGCTACGCGCTGGAATTGCTGAGCCGGCTGCGCACCCGCTATGGCGGCAACGGCTTCCTGCATTTCGGGCAGGGCAAGTGGTATCCGGGCGAACAATTGCCTCGCTGGGCGCTGTCGATCTATTGGCGCACGGACGGGCAGCCGTGCTGGGACGACGCGGCGCTGTTCGCCGACGAGCGTCAGCGCAGCACGTATGACGTGGCGGACGCGCGCCGGTTCATGGCCAGGCTGTGCGAACGGCTGGGCGTCAGCGGCCAGCATGTGGTGCCGGGCTACGAGGACGTGTTCTATTACCTGTGGCGTGAACGCCGCCTGCCCGCCAACGTGGATCCGTTCGATTCGCGGCTGGATGACGAGATGGAGCGCGCGCGGCTGCGCCGCGTGTTCGAGCAGAAGCTGGACAGCGTGGTCGGTTACGCCTTGCCGATCCAGCCGGGCGAGGGCGGGCCGTGGGTGTCCGGCCCGTGGTTCCTGCGCGACGAACGCATGTACCTGTTCCCCGGCGATTCCCCGATGGGCTACCGCCTGCCGCTGGATTCGCTGCCCTGGGCGGACGAGGCCGATGCGCCCATGCCGGCGGAGCGCGATCCGTTCGATGCACGGCGTTCGCTGCCCGGGCCGGCGCAGCTGCTGACCCAGAACCTGCGCACCGCCACGCGCCACGAACCGGGCGAGGGGCCAGCCGGAAAGGGAGCCGCGAACGGTGGCGCGGGCGCGGGCCCCGGCGCCGTCCAGCCAGAACGCCGCGCGCCCGCCAAGTTCGAATCCGCCGCCGGGCTGACGCGCACCGCGATGTGCGTCGAGACGCGCAACGGCGTTCTGTACGTGTTCATGCCGCCGCTGCCCCGCCTGGAGGACTATCTGGCACTTGTCGCCCAGGTCGAGGGCACGGCGCGCGACCTGAACGTGAAGATCGTGATGGAAGGCTATCCGCCGCCGCGCGATCCGCGATTGCAGGTACTGCAAGTGACGCCCGACCCCGGCGTCATCGAGGTCAACATCCATCCGGCCAGCAACTGGGCCGAACTGGTCGACCACACCGAATTCCTGTACGAGGCCGCATTCGAGACCCGGTTGGCCACCGAGAAATTCATGGCCGACGGCCGCCACACGGGTACCGGGGGCGGCAACCATTTCGTGCTGGGCGGCGCCACGCCGGCCGACAGCCCGTTCCTGCGCCGCCCGGACGTGCTGGCCAGCCTGCTGGCGTACTGGGTGAACCACCCCTCGCTGTCGTATCTGTTCTCGGGCCTGTTCATCGGGCCGACCAGCCAGGCGCCGCGCATCGACGAAGCGCGCAATGACCAGGTCTACGAGCTGGAGCTGGCGTTCCAGGAGATCCACCGGCGCTGCGCGGAGCAGGGCGCTTCGGTGCCGCCCTGGATGATCGACCGGGCCTTGCGCAACATCCTGGTCGACGTGACCGGCAATACCCACCGGTCGGAGTTCTGCATCGACAAGCTCTATTCGCCCGATAGCGCCACGGGCCGGCTGGGGCTGCTGGAGCTGCGCGCCTTTGAAATGCCGCCGCACGCGCGCATGAGCCTGGCGCAGCAGCTGCTGTTGCGTGGTCTGATCGCCCATTTCTGGAAGACGCCCTATACGGCGCGGTTGACCCGCTGGGGCACGGAACTGCACGACCGCTTCCTCTTGCCCACCTTCGTGAAGATGGACTTCGAGGATGTGCTGGCGGATCTGAACGAGGCGGGCTACGGCTTCGACCCGTCATGGTTCGATCCGCATTTCGAATTCCGTTTCCCGCTGTTCGGCGACGTGGCCGCGCGCGGCATCCATCTGGAATTGCGCGGCGCGCTGGAACCCTGGCACGTCATGGGCGAAGAAGGCTCGTCTGCGGGGACGGTCCGGTATGTGGATTCGTCGCTGGAACGGGTGGAAATACGGGTGTCGGGCCTGAACGGCAACCGCTATGTCGTGACGGTGAACGGCCGCGCGCTGCCCTTGCAGCCCACCGGCCGGGTCAGCGAGTACGTGGCGGGCGTCCGTTACAAGGCGTGGGCGCCGCCGTCGGCGCTGCATCCCACCATTCCCGTGCATGTGCCGCTGACCGTGGATATTGTCGATACCTGGAACCATCGGTCGCTAGGGGGCTGCAAATACCACGTTGCGCACCCGGGCGGGTTGAATCCGGAATCGTTCCCCGTGAATGCCTACGAAGCCGAGAGCCGGCGGCTGGCGCGCTTCGAAAAGACCGGCCATACGCCGGGGCGCATGGACGTCGCCCCCGCCGTGGCCAGCCGGGAATTTCCGTTCTCGTTGGATTTGAGGCACGATTGAGCCTCACCGCATGTTGAACCCCGGCCCACCCGCCGGCGATAAAGCCGCTATGCCGCAATTTCTTTTTCAGACGGATCCGTCGCAGGATGTCGCATCCCTGGCGGTTCATGCGGCGTTGCCCGCACGTCCCGGGCACTATGACGAGCTGCGCGACACCGCCGACGCGTCGGGCGCCACCCGCCTGCGTGAACCATGGCCCCGTTTTTTCGAGCTGCTGGGCACCGGCGGCTTCGCCGACCTGGACCGGCGCGTGGACGGGGTCGCCCGGCAGATCCGCGAAAACGGCATCACCTACAACATCTACGCCGAGGCCAACGGGTCGGCGCGCCCCTGGTCGCTGGACCTGCTGCCGTTTGTCATCAACGACACGGACTGGGCGGCGATCGAACAGGGCTTGAGCCAGCGGGCCACCTTGCTGAACCGGCTGCTGGGCGACGTCTACGGGCCGCAGACGTTGTTGGCCGACAGGTTGATTCCGCCCGCGCTGGTGCTGGGCCATCCCGGCTATCTGCGCCCGCTGCGCGGGTATGCGCCGCCGGGGGACACCTTTCTGCACATCGCGGCGTTCGACCTGGCGCGCGCCAGCGACGGCGGCTGGTGGGTGGTCTCGCAACGCACCCAGGCCCCGTCCGGGCTGGGTTACCTGCTGGAAAACCGGTTGACCATTTCGGGCATGTTTCCCGAGGCGTTCAAGGAACTGCGGGTGCAGCATCTGGCCACCAGCTACCGGCGCCTGATGGACATGCTGTACAAGCTCAGCCCGGGCGGCCTGTCGGCGCACACGCCGCCGCGCATCGTGCTGCTGACCCCGGGCCCCTACAACGAGACCTACTTCGAACAGACCTATCTGGCGCGCTACCTCGGCGTGACGCTGGTGGAAGGCGGCGATCTGGTCGTGCGCGACAAGTTGCTGTACTTGAAGACGCTGCATGGGCTGGAACGGGTGCATGCGGTGCTGCGCCGGCTGGACGACGATTTCTGTGATCCGCTGGAGCTGCGTTCGGATTCGACGTTGGGCGTGCCCGGCCTCTTGCAGGTGATGCGCGAAGGCAATGTGCTGGTGGCCAATTCGCTGGGGGCGAGCTTTCTGGAGTCGCCCGCCATCAACGGATTCCTGCCGGCCATCAGCCGCCGCCTGCTGGATGCGGACTTGCTGTTGCCGTCCTTGCCGTCATGGTGGTGCGGCGAGGCCGCGGCGTGCGAACAAGTGCTGGCCAATTTGCCGGGGGCGGTGGTCAAGTCCACGTACCCCAGCAATTCGCGCGGCGGCTTCGAACCGGTGATCGGCGGCGCGGTGACGCCGTCCGAGCGCGAGGCGCTGCAGGCGCGCATTGCCGCCAACCCCGACGCCTACACCATCCAGGAATACCTGCCGCTGTCTCAAGCGCCCAGCTGGATCGCGGGCCACATCGTGCCGCGCGCCGCCATGCTGCGCGTGTTCGTCATCGCCGACGGCGACGGGGGCTGGAACGTGCTGCCGGGCGGACTGACCCGCATCGCCAGCCGCGAACAGCAGATCGTGTCGATGCAGCGCGGCGGCAGCAGCATGGATACCTGGGTCACGACTCGGGGCGCGGTCGATACGTTTTCGATGTTGCCGGCGCAGCTGCGCCCCGAAGATATCGTGCCCGCCCGTCGCCCGGTGGCCAGCCGGGCGGCCGAGAACCTGTTCTGGATGGGCCGCTACACCGAGCGCGCCGAGAACGACGTGCGCCTGGCCAACGTGGCGCTGACCTGGCTGAACAGCGACGAGGACAACGCGGGTGAATTGTTCGCGGCCGTGGCCGCGCTGTGCCGGCGCGGCGGCCTGGTGCCGCCCGCGCCGACCTTGTCGGTGCGCATGTTCGAATCCACGCTGGTCGCGGAGCTGGCGGGCCAGGACGCCCAGGGCGGGGTCTCGCGCAACCTGGGCGCGTTGGCGTTCGCGGCCGGACAGATCCGCGACCGCCTGTCGCCGGACCACTGGCGGCTGGTGGTGACCGCGAACGAACTCTTCCGGCGCTTGGCCTCGGGCGGCAAGGAGCGTGATGCCGAGACGCCGGCGGCGGCGCCGGACGTGCTGCGGGCGCTGAAAAACCTGGGCATGCAGCTATCGGCCATCACGGGTTCGCAGACCGACCGCATGACGCGCGACGACGGCTGGCGGCTGCTGACCATCGGCCGGCAGATCGAACGCCTGTCGGCGATGGCCGGCCTGCTGGGCGAGCTGTTCCGCCGCAATGCGGTGCTGGGCGACAGCGGATTCAATATCCTGCTGGACCTGTTCGACAGCAAGATTACGTATCGCGCCTATTACCCGGGCCGCCAGGAAGTGCCCGCGCTGTTGAACCTGCTGGTGCAGGAACCCGCGAACCCGCGGTCCATCGCCTGTGTGCTGAGCGTGTTGCGCAAAGAGGTGGCGCGCCTGCCGGGCACGGTGGCCGGCCCCGCCACGGACCTGTTGGGGCTGCTGCCGTCGGAAGACGCCGGACCGACGCTGGCGGCGCTGTGCCAGCAATCGCAGGGCCTGTATGCGGGCGTGCTGGCGTTGTGCGAAACGCTGGACGCCGCAGCCAGCGCGCTATCCAACGAAATCAGCCGGCGCTACTTCAGCCATGCCGCCGGCTACGACCAGACGCTGTCGGCGTAGCCGCGCTCCAGCCCACCGCCGCCATGACGCTGCCGACCCCCGTCCCCCTCGATCCTTCCGCGTGCGCTGCCGGCGTGACGTTGGGGGTGGACCATGAAACTGCCTACCGCTACGACTCGCCGGTGGAATTGGCGCATCACTTGGGGTATCTGCGCCCCTTGAGCGACGCCTGCCAGGTGGTGGAAGACTACGCGCTGGCCATCACGCCCGCGCCGTCCGATTTCAGTGAAACCCTCGACGGGTTCGGCAATGCGCGCTGCACGTTCGCGCTGGTCGCCCCGCATGAATCGTTGACGGTGCGGGCGACCAGCCGCGTCACCGTCCATGCGCGTTTCGACGGGCTGGACCCCACGGCCGGGCTGCCCTGGGAGGCCGCGGCGCAACGCCTGCGCTATGACCCGGCCGTCCCGTTCGCGCCCGAGGCCGAGTTCACCTTCCCGTCGACGTATGTGCCCCGGCACGCGGAGCTTCGGGAATACGCCTTGCTGTCGTTCACGCCGGGCCGGCCCGTGGCGGATGCCGCGCTGGACCTGATGCACCGCATCCACGCCGATTTCAGCTACCAGCCGGCGCATACGCAGGTGTCCACGCCGGTCTTGCATGCGTTTCAGGAGCGGGTGGGCGTGTGCCAGGATTTCGCGCATGTGATGATCGGCTGCCTGCGCGCCATCGGCTTGGCGGCGCGCTACGTCAGCGGCTACCTGATGTCGCAGCCGCCGCCCGGAAAGCCGCGGCTGGTCGGGGCGGACGCCTCGCACGCCTGGGTCTCGGTGCATTGTGCCGGGGTGCCGGCCAATGCGGGGTGGGTGGACCTGGACCCGACCAATGACGTCGTGCCCGGCACGGCGCACGTGATCCTGGCTTATGGCCGGGACTATGGCGACGTCACCCCCTTGCGGGGCGTGATCCGGGGCGGCGGGCACGAACTGGATGTGCGCGTGACTGTCGCGCCCATCGACGAATTTCCCGACGGGACGGATGCATGAGCTATTTCTTCGACGCGATCAACCGCCAACTGCGCGCTCCGAAACGCCAGCGGGTGCGGCATGCCCGCGCGAAGGCGTTCCAATGCGTGTGCGGCCAGCCGATATTCTTTTCCAACACCGAATGCCTGAACTGCCATCGGCAACTGGGCTTCGACCCCAAGCGCGGCCATGTGCTGGCGCTGGACGAAGGCGCAACGCCCGGCACATGGCGCGAGTCGGGCAGGGCGCGCGGCAAGACGTACAAGCGCTGCGCCAATTTCTTGCTGCCGGCCCTGTGCAACTGGCTGCTGCCCGCGCATTCCGCGGATACGCTGTGCACCGCGTGCAACCTGAACCGCACGATTCCGGACCTGTCCGTGCCGGACAACGGCCCGCTGTGGTTCAAGGTGGAAGCCGCCAAACGCCAGATGATCGCGCAACTGATGACGCTGGGCCTGCCGATCCGGCGTTCCGAGGAACCCGACGACGGCGGCCTGGCCTTCGACCTGCTGGCGCCCGCCGCCGACGGCGCGCCGATGCTGACGGGCCATGCGCAGGGCCTGATCACCATCAACGTGCTGGAGGCCGACGACGCCTACCGTGTGAAGGTGCGCGAAGACATGCGCGAACCCTACCGGACCCTGCTGGGCCATTTCCGCCACGAGATCGGACACTACTATTGGGATCAGCTGGTTGCGGGCACCCCGTGGCTGGAATCGTTCCGCCAGGTGTTCGGCGACGAGCAGGCCGACTACGCGCAAGCCCTGCAACGCAACTACGAACAAGGTCCGCCCGCGGACTGGGACCTGCATTTCATCAGCACGTATGCGTCATGCCACCCGTGGGAGGACTGGGCGGAAACCTGGGCGCACTACCTGCACATGATGGATACGCTGGATACCGCCATCAGCTTCGGCGTCACGCGGATGGCGGTCGAGCAGTCCTACGAGCCGTTCAACACCGCGTCGCTGTATGACCCGCAAGATCCCGACGGCCACGCTTTCCTGGATCTGGTCAACGCCTGGGTGGCGCTGACCGGGGTGCTGAACGAGCTGTCGCGCAGCATGGGGCAACGGGATTTCTACCCCTTCGTGCTGCCGGCGGAGGTCGTCGGCAAGCTTCAGTTCGTGCATCAGGTGGTGAAGGGGGCGTCGGCACAGGATGGAACGCGCGGAGGCTGACCCTGCAAAGCCACGGGTAAGCCATATAGGACGAATGTCGTCCTTGATCATTGGCATAATATGCCAATGGGCATCTATACTGGGGGCGTTCTAACGGTAGGGAAAGATCACCATGCCGACACGCAATGTCGTCCTCAGTGAGCATCAGCATGATTTCGTGGAAACCTTGGTGCAATCAGGGCGTTATCAGAACGCCAGTGAAGTGCTGCGCGAAGGGCTGCGTCTGATCGAGCAACGCGAACGCCTGGAAACGGCCAAGATCAACGCGCTTCGCGACGCAGCCGGCAAGGGTTGGGCGGATATCGCCGCAGGTCGCTTTACGGATGTGGCCGACGATCAACTCGAAGATTTCATCGGGAAACTTGGAGCGCAAGCTGCCGGTCGGGCGAAGACCGCGAAGTGATAGTTCGCTATCGGCTGTCCAACGTAGCGCAGCATGACGTTGTCGACATATTGGCCTGGACCCAGGGGAATTTTGGCGATGCGGCACGTCAACGCTACAGCGCCTTACTTGTTGCCGCGATGCGCGATATTTCCACCGCCCCAGAACGTGCCGGCAGCATCGCTCGGCCAGAGCTTGGCGCCGGTGTTCGTTCCTGGCACCTGCGGCTGAGCCGAGAACGGGCGCGTACTGAGACTGGCATCGTGCAACGACCCAGGCATTTTTTGATCTATCGGATTGAGGCGAGCGTGATCGTCATTGGGCGAGTGCTGCATGATGTGATGGAACTGGAGCAGCACCTGGATTCCGGGAACTCGTGGATATAGCCAGGACGGCGCCAAGTCAATCAGGCACCATCCTCATTCCGTCCCGGTAAGGCGCCTCTGCCGTCATCTGCCCCAGCACCTCCCGCAACATCCCCTGCACAATCTTCACCGCCTGCGTCATCGGGCGGCTGGCGGCGGTGGCGAGCATCAGGCGGGTGGACAGGCCCGGGTGCGTGATGCGGCGGGCGATCAGCTGGCCGGCCGCGACTTCCTTGATGACCGCCGGCAGGCCCAGCACGGTATGGGCCAGGCCTTCGGCCACGATCTCCTTCATCAGCTCCAGTGCGTCGATTTCAAACGCCACGGTGAGCGGCATGTCCGCCTGCGTGGCGGCATGCTCCAGCGTGCGGCGCAGGCCATGGTTGCGCGTGGGCAGCACCAGCGGCAGATCGCGCAACTGCTCGAAGTCGATGGTCGCCATGGCGCGCGCGGCGGGCGACAGGTTCTGCGGCGGCGACACCAGCGCCAGGTCCAGTTCGGCCAGCGCGTCGACCGCGATGTGCTGCGAACGCCGCGCGTCGTGCAGTACGGCGATGTCGACGCGGGCGTTGGTCAGCCATTCGTGCACATAGCCGCTGTATCCCGTGATGATGTTCAGCTGGATGCGTGGGTGCCGCTTCCAGACCTCGGCCACCAGCCGCGTGCCGATCATGTGGCATAGCGTTGGCGTCAGGCCCAGCGTGACCTGGCCGGACGGCGACTTCTGGTCGTTATGAAATTCGGTGACGACATGGTCCATCTGCCGCAGCAGCGGGCGCAGCCGGTCCAGCAGCTTCTCGCCGTCGGGCGTCAGCGACACGCCGCGGCCATTGCGGTAGAGCAGGGCGCAGCCGCATTCGTCTTCCAGCTTCCTGACTTGCCGGCCCAGCGCCGATTGGGCGATGCCCAGCACGGATGCCGCTTTGGAAAAGCTGCCCTGATCGGCGACGTGGATCAGGTTTTCGATCTTGCGTAGGTCCATCCCGGGTCCGCGGGCGGGGGCGCGCCGCTGTCTCTAGTGTGCGTTTCTTGTATATCTGATTGCCAGAGTATGCCTAGTCGGCCCCGCCTTGCCAATCTAGAATTTCCTGGACTCGACCCAGACTCCAACCCTGAATCCAGACGCCGCCCATGACCCTGCCCGCTGCTTCGAACACGTCTTCTCACGCCTTGCTGAAGGTCTTCACCGCCAATGGCATCGACCGCGTTTTCGTGGTGCCGGGCGAAAGCTATCTGGGGGTGCTGGACGCCCTGCATGATTTCCCGGAGATCGACGTGGTGACGTGCCGCCACGAGAGCGGCGCGGCCTTCATGGCCGGCGCGGATGCTCGGCTGACCGGGCGGCCGGGCGTGGCGATGGTGTCACGCGGGCCGGGCGCGACCAATGCATCCATCGGCGTGCACGCCGCGCAGCAGGACGGCGTGCCGATGATCCTGCTGATCGGCCAGGTGCCGAAACGGGACGTGCGCAAGGAAGCCTTCCAAGAGATCGACTACCAGAAGATGTTCGGGTCGATGGCCAAATGGATCGTCGAGGTGTCGACGCCCGAAGAGTTGGCGGCGGCGGCGTTCAAGGCGATACGCGTGGCGGTGTCGGGCACGCCCGGCCCGGTGGTGATGGTGGTGCCCGAAGACGTGCAGCAGGCCGATGCGCCGCAGCCCGGCTGGGTCGCGGCGCCCGACAGCCCCGCGCAGCCCGCGCCGGGCACGCTGGAACGACTCCATGGGCTGCTGGCGCAGGCGCGCCGGCCCTTGATCATCGCAGGCGGCGCGTTCAACCGCCCGGACGGGCGTGAGGCGCTGCGCCGGTTGGCCGAGCGGCACACGGTGCCGGTGGCGGTGTCGTTCCGCCAGCACGACCTGTTTCCCAACACGCACGCCTTGTACGCCGGCGACCTGGACCTGGCGACGCCCGCCGCGCAGATTGCGGCGTTTGATTCCAGCGATCTGATCCTGGCCCTGGGCACGCGCCTGGGCGACATCACGACGCAGGGCTACGCGTTCCCGGCGCACCCCAAGCCGGCGCAGGCGCTGGTCCATTGCTATCCCGATCCGCACATCGTGAACCAGCATTTCGCCGCGGATGTCGGCCTGGTCGCGGACCCGGCGGCCACCGCGCATGCGCTGGCCAACCTGCCGGCGACGGGTCAGGGCCTGGGGCGGAACGACTGGGCGGCGTCGCTGCGGGCCATCCAGCAGCGCACCGCCGCGTGGCCGGATCCAGCCGCGGATGACGGCGTGCCCTTCGTGTCGGTCGTGCGGGCGCTGGCGCGGCAGGCGCCCAACGATGTGGCTGTCTGCCTGGACGCAGGCACGTTCGCCGCACCGGTGTACCGGCATTTCCCGTTCGTGTATCCGCAGCGGTTGATGGCGTCGCAGTCCGGCGCCATGGGCTATGGCACGCCGGCGGCGGTGGCGACCCAATTGCGCCACCCCGACCGCAAGGTCGTGTGCCTGGTGGGCGACGGCGGCTTCATGATGACGGGCAACGAAATGGCGGCCGCCGCCGAACGGGGCCTGCCGATCCTTTTCATCGTGTCGAACAATAATTGCTATGGGTCGATCCGACTGCATCAGGCGCGCACCTATCCTGGCCGCTACGTGGGCACGAACCTGTCCAGCCCGGACTTCGCGATGATGGCGCGCGCCTTCGGCATGCAAGCGGAATATCTGACGCGCGCGGACCAGTTGGATGCGGCCATTGCACGCGGCCTGGCGTCCGGCCGCCCTTACTTCCTGGAAGTGCGGACCAGCCTGGCGGCCATCTTGCCGGCCGGCGCAAGCCATGCCGCGGGCGTGGACCTGCTGCCGCGCGGCGAGTAGGCCTGCCCCCGGCAGCCCCCCCGTGGCCCGTCAGTCCCGGTAGCTGGGGTCCTTGCGGTCCATCAGGCGCAGCATGGCCGGCCATTCCAGTTCGCCGAACGGGCGGCGCGTGGCGGGCTGATACAGATGCCACGTTTTTTCGATGACGTCGGGCGGGGGCAGGCAAAGCTCCCGGTTGGCGCTTAGCGCGTCCACCTGCGCCTTGCAGGCCATCTCCAGCCAGTACAGGGAGTTGAACGCCTGGGCGATGGTGGGGCCGGCGGCCAGCAGGCCATGGTTGCGCAGGATCATCGCTTCGGACGCGCCCAGATCCGCCACCAGGCGTTCGCGCTCGCCCAAGTCCAGGGCCACGCTTTCGTAGTCGTGGTACGGGATCTTGGCGAAGCGCATGGCGGTCTGCGTCAGCGGCAGCAAACCGCACTTCAGCGCCGACACCGCCATGCCGGCGCGGGTGTGCGTGTGGATCACGCACCCCACGTCGGGGCGGGCGCCGTGCACCGCGCTGTGGATCACATACCCCGCGGCATTGATGCCGTATCCCGTGGGCGAGGGGCTCAGGATATTGCCGGCCAGGTCGATCTTGACCAGGCTGGACGCGGTGATCTCGTCATACATCATGCCGTAGGGGTTGATCAGCAGGTGATCGTCCGTGCCGGGGATGCGCGCGGTGATGTGGTTGTAGATCAGGTCGCTCATGCCGAAGTGCGACACCAATCGGTAGCAGGCGGCCAATTGGACGCGGGTGTCGTGTTCCTGCGGGCTCATGTCGGGGCTGGCGTGCATCGCGGTGTCCTGTTCAGTCGGTGGCTTTGACATTGAATTCGCGGACGATGGCGCCCCACGACTCGTATTCGGACTTCATCATGGCGCCGAAGGCGGCGGGCGTGGGCGTGGTGCGGACCTGGGCGCCCAGGTCGCCCAGCTTGTCGCGCACCGCCGGGTCGGCCAGCACGGCGTTCATCTCGCGGGCCAGCCGGTCCTGGATGGCGGGCGGAATGCCGGCGGGCGCGATCAGGCCCAGCCAGGCGCCCATGTCGAACCCCGGAAAACCCTGTTCGGTCACGGTGGGCACGTCCGGCAGCATGGCGACGCGTTCGGGCGTGCTGACGGCCAGGGCCTTGAGCCGGCCCGACTTCACCATGGCCAGCGAGGACACCATCGTGTCGAACGTCGCGGTGGTGCGGCCGCCGACGATGTCGGTCTGCGCCTGGCTGCTGCCCTTGTAGGGCACGTGGACCATGGTGGCGCCGGCCTTGGACAGCAGCACCGCGGTCACCAGATGGCTGGTCGTGCCAATGCCGGTGGTGGCGTAGGTCAGTTGACCCGGCTTGGCCTTCGCCGCGGCCAGGAACCCCTTCAGGTCCCGGGCGGGATTGTCGGGGCTGACGACGAACAGGTACGGCAGCCAGGTGATCAAGCCGATGGGCGCGAAGTCCTTGCGGGCGTCGTAGTTCAGGTTGGGATAGACGTGCGGATTGATCGCCTGGGGGGCCGAGGCGCCGATCATCAGCGTATACCCGTCGGGCTTGGCGCGGGCGCCCAGGCCCGCGGCGATCGAGCCGCCCGCGCCCGGCTTGTTTTCGACGATGAATTGCTGGCCCATGCGCTGGGCCAGCCGCTCGCTCAGCATCCGGGCGACGGTGTCCGTTGCGGTGCCCGGCGGGAAGCCGACCAGAAGGGTGACCGGCTTGCTGGGATAGGGGGCGTCCTGGGCCGGCGCTTGCGTGCTGACGGCCCACAGCGGGGCGGCCATTGCCAGCGCCAACGCGATGGCCAGCCTGCGCCGGCGTGGAATGGCAAGGGCGGGGGGATTGCGCATGGTTGTCTCCGGTCATGTTTTTCATGGCGGGAGCGCGCTGGCGCCGGCCCGCATCGGGGCCGGCTCCTCTTCCTGCCCCAATGCCGTTCAAGGTGGCACAAGGGGCAGGCGGGTTCAATGGCCCGGGCGGCCAAGCAGATAGCGCGAAACGGCATGGGCGGGGCCGTCCGGGGATCCGGCCCGGAGGGTTCCCGCCCAGGTGGCGCATCGTTACACCGTCAGGCTGATCCAGGTGGTCTTCAGGTCCGAATACTTGTCGAGCGCGTGCAGGGACTTGTCGCGGCCGAAGCCCGACTGCTTGACGCCGCCGAAGGGCACCGTGATGTCGCCGTCGGCGTAGCAGTTGACCCAGACGAGGCCCGCGCGCAGGCGGCGCGACAAGCGGTGCGCCCGCGACAGGTTCGACGTCCACAGGCCGGCGCCCAGTCCATAGACCGAATCGTTGGCCAGGCGCACGGCGTCGTCTTCGGTGGCGAAACGCTGGGCAGCCAGTACGGGGCCGAAGATCTCTTCGCGCACCAGGGCCGAGTCCTGGCTGGCGCAATCGAAGATGGTGGGCTCGATGTAGTAGCCGCCCGTCGCGCTGCGGGCCTGTTTGCCGCCCATCCGCAGGCAGGCGCCGTCGGCCTGGCCGGCCGCGATGCGGGCCAGTACGCCCTGCATCTGGCGTTCGTCGACCATCGCGCCCATGGCGGTGGTGGGATCCAGCGGGTCGCCGGGCTGCAGGCCGGCGGCGTAGGCGGCCACCTTGTCCATGAAGGCGTCGTAGATGCCGTCCTGCACGTACAGGCGGGATCCGGCGATGCAGACCTCGCCCTGGTTCGAGAAGATGGCCAGCGCCGCGGCCTGGGCGGCGCGGTCCAGGTCCGGGCAGTCGTCGAACACGATGTGGGGCGACTTGCCGCCGCATTCCAGCCACACGCGCTTCAGGTTCGATTCGCCGGAGTACGTCATGAAGCGCTTGCCCGTGGCGGTGGAGCCGGTGAAGGCCACGCAGTCCACGTCCGGGTGCAGGCCCAGCGCCTGGCCGGCTACCGCGCCCAGTCCGGGCACGACGCTGAAGACGCCGGCGGGGATGCCGGCCTCTTCAGCCAGCGACGCCAGCCGGATGGATGACAGCGAGGCCTGTTCCGCCGGTTTCAGGATGACGCTGTTGCCGGCGGCCAGCGCCGGCGCGACTTTCCAGGCCGCCATCATCAACGGGTAGTTCCACGGCACCACGGCCGCGACCACGCCCAGGGGTTCGCGGGTGATGGTGGCCAGCGCGTCGGGGCCGGTCGGCGCGATCTCGTCGTAGATCTTGTCGATGGCTTCGGCGTACCAGGCGTAGCAGCGGGCCGTCTCCGGCACGTCGAAGGCCAGCGCGTCGCGGATGGGCTTGCCCATGTCCAGCGTTTCCAGCAGCGCGAGCTCTTCGGTGTGCTGGTCGATCAAGGCGGCCAGGCGCAGCAGGCGCGCCTTGCGTTGGCGCGGCGCCAGCCCGCTCCAGACGCCAGCCTCGAAAGCGCGGCGCGCGGCCTGCACGGCGCGGTCCACATCGGCCTGGCCGCAGGCGGCCACATCGGCCAGCTTGCGCCCGTCGATGGGGCTGGACGCGGGAAACGTCGCGCCGTCGGCGGCGTCGCAATAGGCGCCGTCGATGTAGGCCTGCCCATTGAAGCGAAGTTCGGCGGCACGGGCGTGCCAGTAGGCGGAATCGTGGTGGCTCATGCTTGCTCTCCGGGAGGGTTGGCGCGCGCGACCATGGCGTCCAGCAGCACGTTGCAGCCGGCTTCCAGGTCCGTGGGCTTGGCGTCTTCGATTTCGTTGTGGCTTACGCCGTCCTTGCACGGCACGAAGATCATGGCGGTGGGCGTGACGCTGGCCATGTAGACGGCGTCGTGGCCCGCGCCCGTCACGATGTCCATGGCGGCCAGGCCTCGACGCACCGCGCCGTGGCGGACTTTACCGATCAGGTCCGGATCGAACGGGGTGGGCGGGAAGTATTGGACTTGCTTGACGTCCACGGTCACCCCGTGGCGCTCGGCCACGTCCGTGCAAGCGGCCAGCCAGCGCGCATCCATCTGCGTCAGGGTGGCCTCGTCTTCGTGGCGCAGGTCGACGGTAAAGCGAACCTGACCGGGAATGACGTTGCGCGAACCCGGGTGCGCATGGATTTCGCCGACGGTGCCGCGGCCGTTGGGCTGATTGTCGTTGGCGATGCCGACGACGGATTGCAGCAGGAACGTGGCGGCGTACAACGCATCCTTGCGGATCGGCATGGGCGTGGGGCCGGCGTGCATTTCCATGCCGGTCACGACGACGTCGTACCAGCGCACGCCCAGCGATCCGGTCACGACGCCGACCACTTTTTCTTCATGCTCCAGGATCGGGCCTTGTTCGATGTGCGCCTCGAAATAGGCGCCGACCGGGCGTCCGCCCACGGCATCCGGGCCGGCGTAGCCGATGGCGGCCAACTCGTCGGCCACCGACTTGCCGTCGTGGTCGCGGGCGTTCAGCGCGGTTTCCAACGGGAATTTGCCCGCAAAGACGCCCGAACCCATCATCACCGGCAGAAAGCGTGAGCCTTCCTCGTTGGTCCAGATAGCCACTTCCAGCGGCGCCTCGGTGACCACGCCGTGGTCGTTCAGGGTACGCATGACTTCCAGACCGGCCAGCACGCCATAGCAGCCGTCGAACTTGCCGCCGGTGGGCTGGGTGTCGATGTGGCTGCCGGTCATGACGGGCGGCAAGCCGTTGTCGCGGCCGGCGCGGCGGGCGAAGATGTTGCCCACCTGGTCTACGCGCAACGTCATGCCTGCCTGGCGCATCCAGCCCGTGACCAGGTCGCGCCCTTGACCGTCCAGCGCCGTCAGCGCCAGGCGGCAGTTGCCGCCTTTGGGCGTGGCGCCGATCCGCGCCAGGTCCATCAGCGACTGCCACAGCCGCTGTCCATTGATTGAAATCGTCGTCATCGTTGTCGGTCCTGGTTCAATGTCCGCTGCGGGCGATGCGGGCCTGGGCGGCTTCGCGGATGCCCATCAGCGTTTCGCCCGGCGCGATGCCGTCGGCGTCGTAGCGGATTTCCAGCAGCGCGGGCATGCTGTGTTCCTGCGCGAAGGCCAGCGCGCGCTCGAAAGCCGGGCCGAAATCCGCCGTGGTGTCGACGGCTTCGCCATGGCCGCCGTAGCCGCGGATGATCTGCGTGAAATCGGGGTTTTCGAAGCCGAGCGCGATGGTGCGCGCCGGGAATTCGCGTTCCTGGTGCGCACGGATGGTGCCCCAGATGCCGTTGTTGAACACCAAGACCACGACGCCCAGCTTGTACTGCAGGGCCACGCCGAGCTCCTGCATGTTCATCTGGAAGCAGCCGTCTCCTGCGTAGCAGACGACGGTGCGCTGGCGGTCTTCCAGCTTGGCCGACAAGGCGGCGGGCAGGCCGTAGCCCATGGAGCCGACCGTGGGGGTCAGGCTGGTGCCCGGGCCGGTGTAGCGGCGGTAGCGGTGCGGGTACAGCGCGTAGTTGCCGGCGCCCACGGTGATGCAGGCGTCCGCAGGAACGTGCGCGTCGACATAGGCGGCGGCCGCGTCCAGGCTCATGGGGCCGGGCGACGGCAATGGCGCCAGGCTGTCGGCCAGTTCCTGGTGCGCGGCGCGCACGGCGTCGCCGCGCGGCGTGGCGTGGCCGGGGACCAGCGCGGCCACGCCGGCGGCAAAGCTGGCCACGTCGGCCACGATGGCCTGCGTGGGGGAAAACACGCGCCCCAGTTCGGCGGCATCGGGGTAGACGTGGATCAGCTTCTGGCGCGGCAGCGGGCTTTCGATGACGGTATAACCTTCGGTGGTGGCTTCGCCCAGGCGCGTGCCCACGGCCAGCACCAGATCGGCGTCGCGCAGCCGTTGGCGCAGCGCGGGCGTCATGGCCCAGCCGACGTGCCCGGCGGCGTTGGGGTGGCGCTGGTCGAAGCATTCCAGGCGGCGCCACGCGGTGCCCACGGGCAGTTCGAAGCGTTCGGCGAAACCGGCGATCTGGTCGATGGCGGTCTGGTGCCAGCCGTTGCCGCCCAGCAGCAGGAAGGGGCGTTCGGCCGCGTCCAGCAGTTGCGTCATGCGTGCCAGGTCGGCGGCGCCAGGGTGGCTGTGCACGCGCGGATAATGCGGCAGGTCCGCCACGCGGGCGGTGCCCCACAGCGTGTCTTCCGGCAGCGCCAGCACGACGGGGCCGGGCCGGCCGCTGGTGGCGACCGCGAACGCGCGGGAAATGTACTCGGGGATGCGGTCGGTGCGGTCGATCTGCGCGACCCACTTGGCCATCTGGCCGAACATGCGGCGGTAGTCGATTTCCTGGAAGGCTTCGCGCTCCATGAAATCGTTGCCGACCTGGCCGACGAACAGGATCATCGGCGTGGAGTCCTGGTAGGCGGTGTGCACGCCGATGCTGGCGTTGGTGGCGCCCGGACCGCGGGTCACGAAGCAGATGCCGGGCTCGCCGGTCAGTTTGCCATAGGCCTCGGCCATATACGCCGCGCCGCTTTCCTGGCGGCAGACGACGGGCTCGATGGCGTCGGTGTGCTCATTCAGCGCGTCGATGCAGGGCAGATAGCTTTCACCGGGAATCATGAACACGCGGCGCGCGCCATGGATGCGCAATTGCTGCATCAGGATCTGACCGCCATTGCGTTCGGGTAATGCGGCTGACGTCATGCGGAGTCTCCTTGTTGCGGAACGGCCTGCGTACGGCGCCCGGCGTCCCATCGTTCGAATTGGTCATGGCGCGCCAGCAGGCGGCGCGCAGTGTTGTAAGTGGGGGGATCGATGCGTTCGGCGTCGTGGCGGCCGGCCCGCTGGGCATCGAAGCGGGCCATGCAGTCGCGGGCGGCGGCCACCTCGGCGGCGCCGGGCGTAAACACCGCGTGGATCAGCGGGACCTGTTCGGCCACGGTCGCGCATTTGGATTTCAGGCCCAGCCGGCGCGCCCAGCGCAGGTCCGTTTCCAACGCAGGCAAGTCGCGGTAGTTGAACGGGCAGTCGATCGGAACGCAGCCCGCCGCCGTGCAGTCCACCAGGAAGCGGGCGCGCACGGCGTGCAGTTCGATGCCGTCCTTGCCGCGTTCGGCGCCCAGGCTGGCGGTCAGGTCTTCGGCCGCCAGCAGGCAGGCGGACACGCGCGGGCTGGCAGTCAGGATGTCATAGGCGCGCACCAGCCCCAGCGCCGACTCCAGCGTGGGCACGATCTCGGTGCTGCCTGCCGGCAAGCCCAATTGGCCTTCCAGGGCGGTGATGGCCGCGTCCAGCGCAAGGATCTGCGCGGCGCTTTCGGCATGGGGCAGGAACACCGCGTCCGGCGCGCCGGGCATCACGCCGCGCAGGTCTTCCAAGCCGTCGTCTTCCAGCTTGTTGATGCGCACGGCGGCCACCACGCCCCGGGCGCGGCAGTCGGCGAACAGCGCGGCGATGCGCGGGCGCGCCGCCGGCCGTTCGGGCGGCGCGGTGAATTCTTCCAGGTCGGCGACCAGGGCATCGGTGCCGCTGGCCAGGCCCGCGGCGTGCGCGGCCGCATCCAGGCCCGGCACGAACATCCAGCTGCGGCGCAGCGGCGCGGGGCGGCGGTGATAAGCGGTAGGGGTCATTGCACGTGCCTCGGCAGGAACAGCACCAGTTCAGGGACAAACGTCAGCAGCAGCATGACGGCGGTCATCGCCAGCATCATCCACGACAGTGGGCGCAGCGTCTGCATCATGTTGATGCCGCCGATCTTGCACGCGGCCATCAGGTCGACGCCGACGGGCGGCGTGTTGGCGCCGATGGCCATGTTGATGGACAGCAGGATGCCGAAATGCACCGGGTCGATGTTGTAGTGCGCCAGCACGGGCATGACGACGGGGGCCACGATGATGATGACCGGAATCGCTTCCATGAAGGTGCCCAGCAGCAACAGCACCACCGTCAAGACCAGCAGCACGGCCGTCTTGCTGTCGGTCCATTCCACCAGCAGCGTGGACAGCGCCTGCGGCACCTGTTCAGCCACCAGCACCCAGGCGAACAGGCCCGAAGCGCCGATGATCAGCAGGATGGACGCGCTGCTTTCGCCTGTGGACTTCAGGTTGTCCCACAACGACTTCACGCTTAGCGTGCGGTACCAGAAGAAGCCGATCAGCAACGCATAGACGATGGCGCTGGAAGCGGCTTCGGTGGCGGTGAAGATGCCGAAGCGGATGCCGCCGATGATCAGCACCGGCACCATCAGCGCGGGCAGGGCGTCGATGGCGGCGGCGCGCAGCTCGCCCCATGAAAACGGCTGGCCGCCGGCCCAGTTGTGCTTGCGCGACTGCCAGATGGCCACGCCGATCAGCGACAGGCCCAGCAGGATGCCCGGAATGATGCCGGCGACGAACAGCTTGCCCACGGACGTGTCGGTGATGGTGCCGTAGACGATCAGCACGATGCTGGGCGGGATGATGGTGGACGTGGCGCCGGCGCTGCCGACCAGCGCGCAGGAAAAGCCCTTGTCGTAGCCGCTGCGGGCCATGGCGGGCAGCAGCAGGCTGCCGATGGCCACCACGTCGGCCACGCCGGATCCCGACAGCGCGCCGAACATCAGGCAGGCCAGCACGGCCACCACCGCCAGGCCGCCCTTGATGTCGCCCACGATGGCGGCGCACAGGCGCACGATGCGCTGGGTCAGGCCCGCGCCGTTCATGAGTTGGGCGGCCAGGATGAACAGCGGGATCGCCAGCAGCGTGAAGCTGTCCAGCCCCACGACATATTGCTGGGCCGCGACCATCATGGGCGCGGAATCGTAAACCGCCAGATAGGCCAGGCAGGACAGCACCAGGCCGAACGCGATGGGCATGTCGATCAGCACCGTGATCGTGAACACGCCCATCAGGAAGAGAGCACCCGAAGACATCTTGTTAATCCTTTGCCGCGGCGGGAGCGGGCGAGAACAGTTGCGCCAGATGCACGACGACGGTGACCGCGCAGGCGAACGGCAGCGCCAGGTACACCGTGCCGGCGGACACGTCCAGCGCGGGCAGCGTCTGGTCCTTCGTCAGGTCGGCCAGTTGCCAGCCGGCATAGCCCAGGGCGACGAGCCCGGCGATGACCAGCACCTGGTTGACGCGTTCGAACACGTTCAGCACGCGCGGGCTGCGTACCACGAAGGGCAGCAGGCCGGCCATCAGGTGCGACCGTTCGTAGCTGCAGGCGACCCCGCCGATGAAGGCGGACCACACCAGGACCAGGCGCGGCAGCTCTTCGGCCCAATGCGGCGTGGTGTGCATGACGAAGCGGGAAAACACCACATAGGAGATCAGGATCGCCAGCAAGGCCACCGCCAGGGCGGCGAAGGCCTTGCTGATGCCCGACAGGATGGCGGACAGTTGGTTCAGCATTACTGGGCCTCGCGGTACTTCTGCACGATGGCCATCAGCTCGGGGCCGTAGGTGGCCGAATAGGTCTTCCACACGGGCTGGACGGCGGCGGCGAATGCGGTCTTGTCCACGTCGTTGACCTGCATGCCTTTTTCCTTCAACTGCGCCACGAACTGCTGGTCGCCGTCGGTGATCATCTTGCGCTGGACGTCGCGCCACTTGTCGGCGGCGGCCTGCACGATCTTCTTGTCGTCGGCGGAAATGCGGTTCCAGACGGGCTTGGAGATGATCAGGTTGGCAGGGCCCCAGACGTGGCCGGTCAGCGACAGGTACTTCTGCACCTCGAAGAAGGACGAGGTGTAGATGATGGACAGCGGGTTCTCCTGCGCGTCGAACACCTTTTGCTGCAGCGCCGAATACAGTTCGCCGAAGGCCAGCGGGGCCGGGTTGGCGCCCAGCGCGGTGAAGGTGTCCAGGCGCATCTTGTCGGGCGTCACGCGGGTCTTCAGGCCGGCCAGGTCGGCGGGCTTGGCGACGGGGCCGCGGTTGTTGGTCACGTGGCGGAAGCCGTTTTCCCACCAGGAAATGATGGTCAGGTTCTTCTTGTCGGCCAGTTTGGCCAGCGCCTCGCCCAGTTCGCCGTCAAAGGCCTTGTAGGCTTGCTGCGAGCTTGACCACGTATAGGGCAGTTCAACCACGCCGAACTTGGGCTCGATTGGCTGCAACGACCCCGAACCGATGATGGCCGCGCCCTGGCTGCCGATCTGCAGGCCTTCCAGCATGGTCTTTTCGTTGCCCAGCTGGCCGCTGGGGAACAGCACGAAGTTGACGCGGCCGGCGGTCTTTTCCTTGACCTCGGCGGCGAAGCCCTCGGCCGCCTTGTTCCAGCTGTGGCTGGGGGCCAGCACATGGCCCAGCTTGATGTCCAGGGCATGGGCCGACAGCGGGGCCAGGCCCGCCATGGCGAGCAGGGCGCCGCCGAGCAGGGCGGGGAGTTTCGGGGTGGTGCGGATCATGGGGTGGCTCCAGATGCGGAAAAGGTAGGGATGGATGGAGGAAATCGGCGGCAGGGCGCGGCCCCGCTCAGTAGGATTGCCCCCGCATGGATGCGGGGTGGCCGGGCAACGGGATGCGCGTGCCGGTATCGGTCAGGCCGTTGTCTCCGACGGCCAGCACCTGCAAATTCGCATCCAGGAAATTGCCCACGTACAGGTAGCGGCTGTCGGGGCTGAAGGCCACGCCTTCGGGCAGCGCACCGACCTCGACGGCATTCACGCGCGCAACGTGCCGGCCATCGATGCGCAGCAGCACGATCTGGCCGCGAGGGTGGTGGAACCATTCGGATGCCGGGTTGTTCGACCCTTGCACGATCGCCACGGCGGCATAGCGGCCGTCCGGGCTGATCGCGATGCCTTCTGGGCCGTCTTCGACCATCAGGCGGTCGATCACGCGGGGCGGCGTCGCCGACAGGTCGACTACGCTGACCGAGTCCGCGTGGCCGTCCGACGCCGTCGGGCTGCCCATGTCCACCACAAGCGCCAGCGCACCGTCGGGCGACACGACCAGGTTGAAGGGCACGAGGCCGGTGGTCAGGTCTTCGGCGGGGTCGTGCGTGACGCGGGGCGCGGGGCCGCTTTCATCGATGTGCAGCACGCCCAGCCGGTGCGTGTCGGTCTTGACGACAAAGGCCCGGCGGCCGTCCGCCGAAAACGAAACGGCGACGACCGGCGTGCCCACGTCGACCTCGCCGCAGGCTTCGACACGGCCATCGGCGATCTTTAGTACCGACACGGACCGGCCGGCCTTGTTGGCGACCAGCGCCAGGGTGCCCGCGCGGTTGATGGACAGGCCGGACGGCTGCAAGCCGATTTGCAGCGTTTGCACACGCGCGGGCGGGTTTGCGGCCAGGTCGATCACATGCAGGTCGCGGCCGGGCGCGGGCTGCCATCCGGCGCCGTCGTCGCGTGCCGGCCAAGCCATGGAGTCGGCGACGAGCGCCAGCCGCTGGTCCGGGGTGACGGCCAGGTTGACGGGCGGGCCGAACAGCGAGTTGGGGAGCGGCAACGTCGCGACCCATACCGGCGCGGCGGGATCGGCGGCGGCGTCGAAAAGGCTGAGGGTGTCGCGCCCTGGGGCCAGGAAGCGGATGCGGCCATCGTCCCAGGTGACTTTCTCGTCGTTGCCGACCAGCAGGTAATGGGGCGCCGTGCTCATGCCGCCAGCTCCTGGACGTGCGGCACGGCCAGCGTCGCGCCGATCAGTTGTCGCGTGTAGGGGTGCTCGGGCGAAAAATACACCTGGTCCGCGCTGCCGCGTTCGACCACCCGGCCGCCTTGCAGCACCACGATCTGGTCCGCGATGTGCTGCACGACCGCGAGGTTGTGGCTGATGAACAGGTAGCCCAGGCCGCGCTCGCGCTGCAATTCCATCAGCAGGTTCAGGATCTGCGCCTGCACCGACACGTCCAGCGCCGAAGTGGGTTCGTCGCAGATCAGCAGTTGCGGCTCCAGCATCAGGGCGCGGGCGATGGCCACGCGCTGGCGCTGCCCGCCGGACAGTTCGCGCGGATAGCGGGCCGCGAACGCCGGCACCAGCCCCACGGCGTCCATCATCCGGCGCACTGACGCCGCCTGCGTCGACGCGTTGCCCATGCCGTGGACCCGCAGCGGTGCGGTCAGGATCTCGTTGATCGTGCGGCGCGGGTTCAAGGACGAGTAGGGGTCCTGGAACACCATCTGGATGCGGCGGGCGCGGGCGCGTGCCGGCATGGCCGCCAGCGGCCGGCCGTCCAGCAGCGCCTGGCCCTGGGTCGGGGCCAGCAGGCCCAGCATCAATTTGGCGATGGTGGACTTGCCGCTGCCGGATTCGCCCACCAGGCCGATCGTCTGACCGGCGGGCACGTGCAGATCGATGTCGTGCAGGATGCGCGGCGCGGCACGGCGCGAGAACAACCTGGCGCGGCCGTACTGGAAGCACAGGCCGGTCAGGCTGATGCTGGCGGCGGTCGGGTTCATGCCGGGGCTCCAAGGCGCATGGCGCCGGGTTTGACGCAAAGGCAGCGGTGCCCGCCCTGCACGCGGGCGGTGACGGGTTGCGCGCAGCGCGGTTCGGCCACCGGGCAGCGTTCGCGGAACGCGCAGCCGCGGATGGCGGTGTCCAGCGACGGCACGGCGCCCGCGATGGTGGGCAGGTCCGTGCCCGGTGCGGTGCGGCCGGGTTGCGGAATGCAGTTCAGCAGCATGGCGGTGTACGGGTGGCTGGGGTGTTCAAGCACTTCCCGCACGCTGCCGCCTTCGACGATGTCGCCCGCGTACATGACGATGACGTGGTCGGCGATGCGCGCCACCAGCCCCATGTCGTGCGAGATGAACACCATCCCCAGGCCGAACTCCGCCTGGATGTCGCGCAGCAGGTCCAGCAGTTCGGCCTGCACGGTCACGTCCAGGGCCGTGGTGGGTTCGTCGGCGATCAGCAGCTCGGGGCCGCACATCAGGGCCATGGCGATCATCACGCGCTGGCGCAGGCCGCCCGACAGTTCGAACGGGTACTGCTTCATGCGGTCTTGCGGGTTCGTGATGCCGACGCGGCGCAGCAGGTATTCGGCGCGTTCGGCGGCCTGGCGGCGGCTGACGGGCTTGTGCCGGCGCAGCACGTCGATCAGCTGCGTGCCGATCGGGAACACCGGGTTCAGCGACGTCATCGGATCCTGGAAGATCATGGCGATGCGCGCCCCGCGCAACGCCGCCAGTTGGCGCGGGGTCAGGGCGGACAGGTCCTGGCCGGCGAATTCCAGCTTCGCCACGCGGCGGCGCGCGGCGGCGGGCAGCAGGTCCAGCAAGGCCAACGCGGTCAATGATTTGCCGCAGCCCGATTCGCCGACGATGCACAGGGTCTTGCCGCGTTCCAGGCTGAAGTCCACCGCGCGCACGACGTGCTTGGTGTGCGTGGGGGTGTGGATGTCGATGTGCAGGCCCTGGACGTGCAGGAGGGGGTGGCCGGTGGCGGTCATGGCGTCAGCCCTTCTTCATCTGGATGGCGCGCAACGTCTCGCCCGCACGGTTCACGCACAGGACCAGCACGAACAGCACGATGCTGGGGATGACGACGAGAGACGGCTGGAACAGCATGTTTTCCTTGCCCTCGGCGATCATCAGGCCCAGCGACGGCATCGGCGCCGGTACGCCCAGGCCCAGGAACGACAGCGAGGCCTCCAGCGTGATCGCCATGGCGGCATCCACTGTGCCGATGATGAGCAGGTTGCCCACCAGATTCGGCAGGATGTCGCGCCAGATGATCTGCAGGTGCGTGCAGCCTTGCAGGCGCGACGCCGTGACGAATTCGGCATGGCGCAGACCGGCCGCCATGGTGCGTGCGACCAGCGCGTAGCGTTCCCACAGCAGCAGGCCCAGCACCAGCACCACCACGGTCAGGGAAGCGCCCACCACCGACACGACGGCGAGCGCCACCAGGATGATGGGCAGCGCCAGACGGGCGGTGATCAGGAACGACACGACGCGGTCGACGGTGCCGCCGAAGTAGCCCGCGACCACGCCGAGCGTCGTGCCGATCAGCCCGCCCATCAGCGCGACGGACAGGCCGATCAGCGCCGACACGCGCACGCCGTACAAGGCGCGGGCCAGCACGTCGCGGCCCAGCTGGTCGGTGCCCAGGATGTGGTTCCAGTCGCCGCCTTCGCCCCAGACGGGTTCCTGCAGCCGCGCCAGCAGGTCCTGGGAATAGGGGTCGTGCGCGATCAGGTAGGGGCCGACCAGGCCGGCCAACACCAGCAGGGCCAGCACGGCCAGGCCCATGCGGCGCCCGGCGCGCGCCAGGCGGTCGCCGCGCGGCGCGGCGGGCAGGGTGGAAGAGAGGACGATGCTCATGAGGCGACTCGCACGCGGGGGTCCAGCCAACCGTTGATCAGGTCGGCGGCCAGGGTCAGGACGATGTAGATCAGCGCAAAGATCAGGATCAGCGCCTGCATCGTGGGGAAGTCGCCGCGCAGGATGGACGTCCAGGCCAGCAGCCCGGCGCCGTTGATCGCGAAGACGGTTTCGATGACGACGGAGCCGGCCAGCAAGGTGCCCATCTGCGCGGCCGCCAGCGACACCAGCGGCCGCAGGGCGTTGCGCAGCGCGTACTTCAGCACGACGCTGGCGCCCCCCAGGCCCATGGCGCGGGCGGTGCGGATGTAGTCGGTGGCCAGCACCGTCTCCATTTCGGATTTCATCAGGCGCAGCATCGCCGGCATGGCGAACAGCCCCAGCGCGACGACAGGCATCACATAGTGCTTCCAGGTGTCGAAACCCGAGGCCGGCAGCCATTGGTTGCGCACGCTGAACACGATGATCAGCAGGAAGGCCAGACAGAAGGGCGGCATCGCCTGCGCGCAGGCCGACAGCAGCATGGTCGCGCGGTCGGCGAGCGAGCCCTTGCGCAGCCCGGCCAGCACGCCCAGCGGAATCGCCAGCAACAACGCGAACGCCATCGCGGCCAGGCCCAGCTTGGCGGTGGCCGGGAAGTGCTGGCCCAGCAATTCGGCCACGGGGCGGCTGAAGTACAGGCTGTCGCCGAAATCGCCGTGCACGACGCCGGAGAGCCAATGGCCGTACTGCACCAGGATCGGGTCGGAAAACCCGTGCTGCTGCGACAGCCGCGCGGCGTCGGCGGCGCTGCCTTCGCCGGCCAGCCGCGCGGCCGGGTCGCCGGAGGCGAACACCAGCGAAAAGCTGATCAGCGACACGAACACCACCAGCAAGGCGGCGACCAGCAAGCGGCGAAACAGGAATGCAATCATGGGTAAACCTTCGTCACGGTGCGCCGGTGCGCGCCGCCTGGATCAGTTCCAGGTGGCCTTGTAGAAGCGCGGGAATTCGTCGCCGTCCACCGAGAAGTTCAGGTCCTTGGCCTGCACGGCGTTCAACGAGTGGTTCCACAGCGGCACCCAGTACGCCTGGTCGGCCACGATCTTCTGCGCGGCGGCGTAGTTCTTGGCGCGCAGTTCACGGTCCACCGACGTGTCGGCCGCCTCCAGGTACTTGATGACCTCGGGGTTGCGGGCCTGGTCGTCCGGACCGCCGCGGAAGAAGTTGCTGGTGGACAGCGCCGCGTCCGCGATGCCGTACGAGCCCCAGTTGGACGACAGCATGGCGATCTTGCCGTCGCGCCAGTTGGTCATGGCGGTGCCGTACTGCTGTTCGACAAGGTTCAGCTTGATGCCGGCCTGCGCCATCTGGGCGGCGGCGGCGTCCAGGATGCTGCGCGGCGGCGCCGAGATCACCAGGTCCAGCGAGATGCCGTTGGGGTAGCCGGCGGATGCCAGCAGCTGCTTGGCGCGGGCGGGATCGAACTTGTAGGCCTGCACGTCGGCGGCGCAGCCGAACTGGGCCGGGTTGCACGCCGCGTTGATGACCTTGGAGGCGCCGCCCACCAGCGCGCGGCGGATCGCCTCGCGGTCGATGGCGTAGTTGATGGCCTGGCGCACTTCCTGCTTGGCCAGCGGCGACTTGCCGTCGTCGAAACGCGGATTCAGCGAGATATAGCTGATGCGCATGATGCTGCTGCTCTTGACCGTGACAGACGGCGTCTTCTCCATGCGGCGGGCCACGTCCGGCGGCACGCGCCAGATCCAGTCCAGGCCGCCGGACAGCAGTTCGGCGTACTGGGTGTTGGCGTCGGGCAGCACGCGCACCACCAGCTTCTTCACGGCCGGCTTGGGGCCGAAGTAGTCGTCGAAGCGCTCGTACACGTAGCGGCTGCCGGGCTGGCTGTCGGTCAGGCGGTAGGGGCCGGTGCCGATGGGCTTGGCGCCCATGTCGGACGGGTTGGCTTCGTAGTACTTGCGCGGGTAGATCGGCAGGTTCTCCGACAGCATCTCCAGCGCCAGCGGGTAGGGCGTCTTCATCTTGATGCGCACGGTGTCGTCGCCGACCTTCTCGGCCTTGGCGATCCAGGCGACCTGGTTCTGGAAGCGCGCCTTGTAGCCGTCGGACGACACCAGGTTCAGCGTGTACAGCACGTCGTCGATAGTCAACAGCGACCCGTCGTGGAATTTAACGTCGCGGCGGATGGGCAGGTCGATGGTGGTGTCGTCCACGAACTTGTAGCCCGTGGCGATGGCCGGGCCGAATTCGCCCGTGTCCTGGTTCTTTTGCAGCAGCCCCGAGAAGACCATGCGCGCCAGCGCCAGGCCGGGACGGTCCGATTCCTTGTACGCGTCCAGCGTGGCGGGCGCCGCGTCGAAGGCGATGTTGAGGGAGTTGTCAGCCTTGTTGGCCTGGGCGGCGTGGGCGCCAAGCGCCAATAGCGCCGCGCTCACTAGCTTCACGGTACGGGTCAGCTGCATGTTTTCACCTTGATATGTTTTAAGTATTTGACGTACGGGTCTTGCGGGGACTGCTGGGGTTTTCCGAGGTGTTGCGGCTCGGTAATGCTGGCCCCGCGAAATCGCGGGCAAGCCGCTCCCCTTGCCGCAGGCGGCGCGGTTCGCGCCGGCGGTGCATGCACACGGTCGGTAGGGAGAGAGGAGCCTGGGTCGCCAGGCTGCGGGTTATTGGATTAGCAGGTCATCGGATCATCGGATCCCGACATTGCCGAAGTCTTCCCGCAAACGCGCCAGGATGCCGACCAGGTGGTCGTGCATGGCATGGCGCGCGCGGATCGGATCGCGGTCGACGATGGCCGCGAGGATGCGTTCGTGTTCTTTCTGCGCCTCGCTCCACACCTTGGTGGTCACGAAGTGCTCTTCCAGACGATGGAAGACCGGGCTGAGCGTGCTGAGGTGCCAGATGTGCGAGATGGCCGCGGCCAGCGCGGCATTGCCGCAGGCCGCGCCGATGGCGCTATGGAAAGCGCGGTCGTGCACGCTGGGCGATTCGGTCAGCGACATGCCTTCGTGCGCCACGCGGATCGCCGCGATCTGCGCAGGCGACGCCTTCTGGGCGGCCAGCGCGGCGCATTCCGGTTCGATCAGCAAGCGCGTTTCCAGCAGGTCGAAGGGGCCGATGTCGGTGGCTTCGACGCTGTCGGCCGCCTGCGGCTGGGGCGCGTCCTGGTAATTGCCGTCTTCGCGCGGCGGGCACACGAACACGCCGGTGCCCACGCGCACGTCCACATAGCCTTCGATTTCCAGCGCGATCAGGGCTTCCCGCACCGACGCGCGGCTGACTTGCAACTGCTCCGCCAGCTCTCGCTCGGCGGGCAATCTGCCGCCTGCGGGGAAATCGCCCGCCTTGATGCGCGCGGCGATCTGGTCGGCGATCATGCGGTAGAGGCGGGTCGAGGCTACGGCCTGAAGGGAAGTCATCGTGGCGTGGGAAGGAGTGTTCGGGGGGTAGAGCGTAATGGTTCCGGGGCGGCCGTGTCTTGCGCGGGATCGAAGGATGGTAGAAAGATTGTTCAGGTGCCTGATGGTCCAGTGGTCAGGCCACTGGACGAAATGTACCGGACGGAATTCGGCTTGGGAACCAGGAACCGCCGGTTTTTACGGGTTTTCAGGGAAAACCACTAGCGCGCGGCGCCCCGTGCCGCAGCGCCTAAGGCGCTGCGGGCAGATCGATGCGTATCTGGCGAGTCTGCCCGTCGTCACGCAACGCGATCACGCCATCGTCCTGGTTCACCCCGTCCAGCGTGAGCCGCAGCGGGCCGCCCGCGTCCGACACGCGCCCTGCAATGACCGTGTACGTCGTGGCGCCAAACCGGTATTGCAGTGTGAATCCGTTCCAGTCGGCCGGCAGGCAGGGCCGGAAGCTGAGCGTGTCGCCGCGTCGCCGCATGCCCAGCACCGATTCCAGGATCAGCCGGTACATCAGCCCGGATGATCCCGTGTACCAGGTCCAGCCGCCGCGCCCCAACTGGCCGGGCGTGGTGTAGATATCGGCAGCCATGACATAAGGTTCCACCTTGTAGGTGGCGGCCCCCTCCGGCGTGTCGGCATGGTTGATGGGGTTCAGCATGGGAAGCAGGCGGCCGATGCGGGCCTCGTCCCGCAGTTCGCAGCAGGCCATTGCCGTCCAGATGGCGGCGTGGGTGTACTGGCCGCCGTTCTCGCGCACGCCCGGCACGTAGCCGCGGATATAGCCGGGGTTCATCGGCGCCGTGTCGAACGGGGGCGTCAGCAGGCGGATCAGGCCGAGCTCGTCGTCCACCAACCGTTCATCGACCGCCTGCATGGCGGACAGGGCGCGATCCGGGCTGGCGACGCCCGACAAGACCGCCCAGCTCTGTGAAATGGAATCGATCTGGCATTCGAGGTTTTCGGCGGAGCCGAGCGGCGCGCCGTCGTCGAAGTAGGCCCGGCGATACCAGTTGCCGTCCCAACCGGCCTGCTCAAGGTCTTTGGCTAATTGCCGCGCGGTCGATTCGCAGAAGGCCGCGAACGGCAGGTCCGCGCGCGCGCGGGCCACGGGGGCGAAGCGGTTCAGGGTGTCATGCAGGAAGAAGCCGAGCCAGACGCTTACGCCGCGGCCCGCATCGCCCACCTTGTCCATGCCGTCGTTCCAGTCGCACGAGCCGATGCGAGGCAGGCCGTGGGCGCCCAGGGCATTCAGCGCATGCGTCAGGGCGCGCGTGCAGTGCACATACAGGCTGGCCGACTCGCGGGATGGGGTCGGGTGATCGTAATTGGACGATTCGCCCGGGTTGAGGGGGCGGCCTTCAATGAATCCCACGTCTTGCTCCAGGATGGCCACGTCTCCGCTGACAGCCACATAGTGGCTGGTGGCGAAGGGCAGCCACAGGTAGTCGTCGGAGCAGCGCGTGCGTATGCCCCGGTTGGATGGGGGGTGCCACCAATGCTGCACGTCGCCTTGCACGAATTGCTGGGCCGCGCAGCGCAGCAGATGGGCCCGTGTCAATTCGGGGCGCGCGACCGCCAGCGCCATCACGTCCTGCAGCTGGTCCCGGAAGCCGTAGGCGCCGCCGGATTGATAATGGCCGCTGCGCCCCCAAAGCCGGCAGGCCAGCGTCTGATACAGCAGCCAGCCATTGGCCAGCGTGTTCACGGCGGCGTCCGGGGTGTCGATGCGCACGACCCCCAACGTGTCGCGCCAGTATTGCCTGACGGCTTGCGATTCCTGGTCGACGGCGCCCGTTTCGCGGTACTGGCGGATCAGGTTCCTGGCCTGTTCGGCGCCCTCGGCCGACGCGCCCAGCTGGAACAGGATCCGGGTGTCTTGCCCGTCGTCCAGGGTGGCGGGGACCTGGATCGCCGCACAAGGGTCCAGCGCCGCGCCGCAACGGCCAGACAACCGGCCGGCGCGAAGCGCTTGAGGGTGCCGCAGCGTGCCGTTCCTGCCGATGAATTCCTTGCGGTCGCCCGTCACCGTGCGGGTGGCGCTGGGGGTGTCAAAGTAAGCCACGTGCCCGGCGTAGTCGCCATTGAAGCTGTTGCGGGCGAACAGGGCGCCGGTGTCGGCGTCGATCTCGGTGACGACGTGCATCGAAGACTTCGCGCGCAGGTCGCCCAGCACCCATTCCACATATCCCGTGGCGGACAGGCGCCGGCGGCGCCCGGACCGGTTGCGCAGCGTCAGGACATAGAACTTGACGGGCGCTTCGTGGGCGACATGGATGCGCAATTCGGATTCGATGCCGTCTTCCACGTGCTCGAAGACGGTATAGCCGAAACCGTGCCGCGTTACGTAGGCCGATGTGCCGCCAGCCGGGTAAGGGGTGGCGGACCAGTAGTGGCCGCTGATGTCGTCGCGCAGATAGAAGGCCTCGCCGCAGGCGTCGGTGACGCCGTCGTTGTGCCAGGGCGTCAAGCGGAATTCATGGGCGTTGCCGGCCCAGCTATAGGCCTGCCCGCTTTCCGAGACCACGGTGCCGATGGCGGCATTGGCGATCACGTTGACCCAGGGAGCGGGCGTGCGCTGTTCGCGTGTGGTGGTGATGACGTATTCCTCGCCGTCCGCCGTGAAGCCGCCCAGGCCGTTGGCGTGCAGCAGGGGAACCGGCGCGGCGGCCGGCGGGCTGTCAACGGTTGCCGGCAACGGCGCAGCCGATATGACCAGGGGCGCGATACGGGTCTCGGGCAGGGCCAGGCGGTTCACCTGATTGGCCAATGTGCCCTGGGCATCGCTGAGCGATACCCGGGACACGGCCAGCAGCAGCGTACGGTCTTCTTCCGATATCTGGTCGCCGGGTCGCACAAAGATACCGCCCGGGCGGTCGATGATGTGCGATTCCACGCCCGCCGAGATCAGGCCCATCATGCGGTCTTGCAGCGTTTGGCGGTAGGTGCCGGTGTCTTCGTTCCAGATCACCAGGTCCACGGTCACGCCTTTTTGCCGCCAATAGGCATGGGCCTGCACCAGTTGCCGGACCAGTTCGAAATTGGCCGGGTCCTTGATGCGCAGCAACACGATCGGCAGATCGCCTGAAATGGCGTAGCCCCACAGGCCCGACTGGCCGCGGCGGTTTTTCACGAGAGTCGCGGCGTCGGCGCGCAGGGTGGGGTTCTGGTACACGATAGCGTTGGCCAGACGCGCATACAGCTGGGCGTCGGCCTCGGTGGCGTTCAACTGCCGCACCAGCACCTGCGCATGGGTCCAGGCCAGTTCCAGCGCGCGATCCGCCAGGTGGCGGTCCTGGTACTTGTTGATCAGGTTCATGCAGGCGCTGCGGCTGTCGCCCACGCCCTGCACCACATCGACGACGACCGTCTCCTCGGGTTCCAGCGTGATCGAGCAGCGGATGGCGGACACCGGATCCAGCACGGAACCCTGGCTGTCCGATAGGGGGCCGCGGGAGTCCATCGCCAGCGGATTGGCGACGGACCGGCCGCGCCCCAAGAACCGAGACCGGTCCGTTTCATACGACGCGCGGCCGGGCGCACCGCCGTGAATGGCCAGCAGCTGGAACATCCAGGGCGGGTTGTCCTCTGGGCTACGGGCCCGCCGCGTGCTGAGAATGGCGCGTTCCGACGGTACGATCTCGGTCTGGACGAACAGGTTGCTGAAGGCAGGATGCAGTTCGTCGGCCAGGGGTGGCGCGATGACGACCTCGGCATAGCAGGTGATCTCCAGCGTGCGGCGTTCGCGTCCCCGGTTGGTCAGGCGGCAACGCCGCAGTTCGATGTCGTCCTCGGGAGACACGACGATCTCCATGTGCGTATCGATCTGGTGGTCGGTGCGCCGGAACTCGGCCCGGCCTTCCGAGAAGATGACTTCGTAGTGATCGGGGCGTTGCAGGGTCGGCTGATAGGACGTGGACCAGACCTGCCCGCTGTCCACATCGCGCACATAGCAGAAGGTGCCCCAGTTGTCGCAGGTGCCGTCTTCGCGCCATCGCGTGACGGCCAGGTCCTTCCAGCGGCTGGATCCCGCGCCGCTGTTGGTGACCATCACGTGGTAGCGGCCGTTGGACAGCAATTGGACTTCCGGGATCGGCGTGTCGGGGGTGTCCAGCACGCGCACCGACACTTCGGCCTGCCCCGGCGGCGTGCTGCGGATTACCGACAGTTCGGTGGCCTTGGCATAGGCGGCCGCGGCGCGGGGCACCCGTTCCTGAAGCAGCAGCATCGTGGCCTGGAACGAGGGATCGGCTTCGAAGCGGGCCTGCATCGTTCGGCCCAGCAACACGCTGGCGAGCGACAGGAAGCCCATGCCCTGGTGGTGCGCCATATAGGCATACACGATGGTGCCGTGCTTGCCGGGCGGTTGCCGGCGCGGCGTGTAGTCGATGGCCTCGTACAGCCCGTAACGCCCGATCAGCTGGTCTTTCGCCAGCCGTTGCAGGTTGCGGCAGGCCTCGTCCGGCGCCACCATCAGCGCCAGCATCGACGCGTACGGCGCCACCACCACATCATCGGCCAAGCCGCGTTTCAAGCCCAGCCCCGGCACGCCGAACGCCCGGTACTGGTAGTTCATGCCGATGTCGAACAGGTTGTACGCGCTTTCGGACATGCCCCAGGGGATGCCGAGCTTGTCGCCGTAGTCGATCTGGGTGCGCACGGCGGACAGGCAGGTCTGCTCCAGCAAGGTCTGGGGATACGACGGCATGACAAGCCGGGGCATCAAGTACTCGAACATGGACCCGCTCCAGGAAAGCAGCACCGGCCCGCCCGGGGAATTGCTCAACTGCCGGCCCAGCGCAAACCAGGTCTCTTGCGGCAGTTGCCCCTGCGCGATGGCGACGAAGCTGCCCAGCCGGGCCTCGGAGGCCAACAGGTCATACAGGCCTTCGTCGCGCCTGCGCTCGGACAGGTTGTAGCCGATGGCCAGCAGGCGGCTGCCTTTGTCGTACAGGAATCCGTATTCCGCCACCGCCATGTCGGCCAGCGTGTCGGCCAGCTTTTCCAGTGCGGCGCATCGTTGGGTGGCGCGGTCCGCCGCCAGGATGACGGCAAGCTCGGTTTGCTGCAGCCAGGCGCGTTCGTCCGGCGTCGCGTCGGGTTCGGCCAGGCGCGCTCGCAAGGCGGCCAGCACGTCGCCGCTTTGGTTGGCTACCTGCTGCAGCGTCGGAATCCTTTGCAAGAGAGGAATGCCCGGCCAGGAGGCGTCGGCCGGGGGATCGGGCCAGGGCGCCAGCAAGTCCAGCTCGTCGCGCGCCTCTTCGCATTGACGCAGCATGGCCTGGCAGTGCCATAGCGGTTCGGAAGCGGCGGGCGCCTCGAAGGCTTCCAGCAGGCCATAGCCCAGTTGCCGGATGTGCTCCAGGCGCTGCCGGGTCTGCGCCAACGTCATGGGAGGCGTCTTCCCGCCGGGCCCTTGCGCCGTTCGCAAAGCAGATTCCAGCGGGTCCAGCGCCGGCAAGGCGTCGCCCGCCAGACTGTCGCGCAGCACGGCAAGCGCGTCGGCCAGCCCCGCGAAGGTGCGGGGATGCAGGACCGGGGCTTGCGCCAGCGCCAGCAGCCCGGGGCGTAGCGTCAACAGGTGGCCGGCAAGGTTGCCGCTGTCGACCGTCGAGACATACAGCGGGTTCAACGGCGCCAGTGTGAGGGTGTCGTACCAATTGTAGAAATGGCCCAGGTAGCGCTCAAGCTTGCCCATGGTGCTTAACGTGGCTTGCGTACGTTCGATCAGCCGGCCGGCCTGCAGATAGCCGAAGTCGTGCGCGGCCAGATTGGACAGCAGGGCCAGCCCCAGGTTGGTGGGCGACGTCCGATGCGCGGTGGTCGGGGCGGGACGGTCCTGTACGTTGTCGGGGATGAGCCAGTTGTCTTCGGCGCCGCCGTGGCCGTCGAAGAACGACCAGGTCTTGCGCGCCAGCAATCTCAGGAACTGGTCTTGGTTTGGGGAAAGCGCTGTCTTGGCCGCAGCGGGCGGCCGGCTCAGGCGCCAGGCGATCGCCGGCATCAGCGCCCACAAGGCCAGTACCGGCAATGCCGCGGCCCAGGCCGACGGGTTCCAGCGCAACACGCAGGCGCCGATCGCCAGCGCCAGCAGCGGAGAACCCCACACGGACAGCAACAACGGGCCGGCTCGCGCCGCGCCATCCCGGTTGGTGACGCTGGACGGCTTCCATTCCAGCAGGCGGCGGCGCGATACCGTCAGCCGGTATAGCGTGCGGCAAATGGCGTCCAGGTGGTAGAGCGCCTCGTGCGCCACCGCACTGAACGCGAATGCCGCCCGGCTGAACTGCCGCAGCGTCGACGGCGCCCAACCCACCAGATGCTGCGCCAGCATCACGTCTTCCCCCTTTCTGACCGCGCCCAGGGCCGAGGCGAACAGGGCGGGCAGGAACACGACCAACAAGCCGACTCCCGTCCACAACCAGGGGTGCGGCAGGAATATCCAGCCCAGCGCCATCAGCAGCACCAGACTGGGCGGCACCAGGCTGCGCCGCAAATTGTCCAGAATCTTGCAGCGCGCCAGCCACGGCAGAACCGGGCCGCCGGTGGTGCCGGGGGGGCGGGGTGGCCGGCCGATCAGCCAGCCCAGCAACTGCCAGTCGCCGCGAACCCAGCGGTGGCGGCGGCTGACGTCGGCCGCGTAGCGTGCGGGGTGGCCTTCAAACAATTGCACGTCGCTTAGCAGGCCGGAGCGGGCGTAGCAGCCCTCCAGCAGGTCATGACTAAGCACGCGGTTGTTCGGAAAGCAGTCTTTCAGCGCGGCTTCAAAGGCATCGACGTCATAGATGCCCTTGCCGATGAAGGACCCTTCCTTGAAGATGTCCTGATAGACGTCAGAGACGGTGTTCGTGTAGGGGTCGATGCCGGCGTCGCCGCCGTTCAGGCGCGCATACGCCGAGGCGGCCAGGTCGGCCAGATTGACCGCCACGCGCGGTTGCAGGATGCCGTAGCCCCGCGTCACGCGGCGGCGGGCGGGATCGAACTGGGCCTGGTTCAACGGATGCGCCATGGCGCCGATGAGCTTCCAGGCGCTTTCTCGCGGCAATTCGGTGTCGGTGTCCAGCGTGATGACGTACTTCACGCCGGCCAAGGATTCAAGGTCTCCGACCACGCAGGAAAACGCGCCCGCGCCTTGGCCGCGGAGCAGGCCATTCAGGTCGGCGAGCTTGCCGCGCTTGCGTTCCTGGCCCATCCACACCCGTTCGCGGGGGTTCCATCGGCGCGGGCGGTGCAAGAGGTAAAAGGGGCTGCGGCCCAGGCGCCGGTACTTATGGTTCAGCGCCTGGACATGCGCCTTGGCGCGCTCCAGCAGTAGTGCGTCCGCCGGCAGGTGTTCCGCGGCCGCGTCCGCAAAATCCGTCAACAGGCAGAAGCTCAGGTTACCGCCCGGGTTCGCCAGGAACCGGATCTCCAACGATTCGGCAAGCTGTTCGCCGTCATCGGCATCGATCAGCATGGAGGGTACGGCGACGAGGCAGCGTGCGGAATCGGGGATGCGTTTTGCGTAATCCATCCGCGGCAGGCGCTGCGGGCGCACCAGCCAGGTCAGCGCCCAGTTGATGATGGCCACGGACAGGTGGCTGGTGCCGATCACCGACAGCAGGGCAAGCGCGGCCAGGGGCCAGGGCCCGGCGCCGGCGGACCGGGCCGCGGCCACCAGCAAGGCGGACAGGGAGCCCGTCAACAAGACAATCGCGCCGGCGTAGCCTGCCAGCGCCAAGCCGGGCGACAAACGCGCCAACCTGTCCGTCAGGCTCGGCCTGACCTTGGCCTGTTTCACCAAGTCAGCCAGGCCCTGATCGATCAGGTAGAAGCCGACGTGCCGTCTGCGGGGGTCTGCGTCGTCCACCGCCGCGCGGGCCAGGTCGATGGCCATGGCGGCCAGCTCGATCTCGGAGGCATCGGATTTCCGGGCCAGCCGTTCCACGCGATGGCGGTAGCGGTCGCGGGTGGGGAAGTCCATGTTTGCGTAGACACCCGCCGGATCCTGGCGCAAGGACCGATCCACGAGGCTGATGGCTTCGACGAATTCATTCCAGTTCGTCTTCGACAGCGCCCGCAGGCTGCCGATGCTGTTGCTGATGGATACCTGGTCGGCCGCCTGCTGCTGGTTTTCGGCCACCACCATTTGTTCGATGGTGAGGTTGGACTGGGCAAGGCGTTGCTCGAACCAGGTCAAGGGCAACGCCAGCGCCGGGCCGTGGCCTTGCAGCCGGCGGGCCAGTTCGGCGACGAAGGCGCCGTCCACCGGCGGATTCGAGCGCGCCATGTTGGCAATCACCAGGATCAGGCTGGTGGGGTCGTCCTGTGCGGCCTTGCGCATCGCGTCCGCCCAGGTGTCCGCCAAGCCGCGATTCATGTTCGCGTAGGCCAGCCGGATCGCCACGCGCCGCAGGTTTTCGATCAAGGCCAGGCGCATCATGATGGGGATGGCCCAGAGTTCGCCCAGTTGCAGGGGTTCTATCCGCTGATAGGCGGCCACGAATGCGCTGATCCCGTCGGCATCGATCCGCGCGTCGCTATGTGAAATCATCTCCAGCGCGATGTCGTACACGCGCGGCAGCCCGTTAGACGGGCCCGCCGCCAACTTGGGCAGGCTGCGGCTATAGCCCTTGGGCAAGTGCCGCTTGGCCAGCCGGATCTGTTCTTCGATCAGGTAGAAATTGTCCAGCAGCCATTCGTCGGCCGGGGTGATCTGCCGGCTTTGCTGCATTGATTCGGTCAGCAGCGCGCAGGCCTGCGCCAGCAGCGTCTGGTTCTCGGTCAGCCGCGGCAGCAGGTGGTCATGCGCGCCAAAGGCGCCCAGCGCGTGCGCATGCGCCAGTGCCTGGCCGTGCGCCTCCATCTGCAGGGCATTGAACAGTTCGGCACGCAGCGGCGGCTCGCTTTCGGCTGAACTCAGCGAGGGTTTGCTGCGTGCGAACAGGTCGATCCATTCGGGGGCGGCCTCCAGGGAAGGCCAATTTATGGGTTTCATCGAACCTGCGTCATGTGTGGTCCATCAGGCAGCGGCGCCGCCAGGGCTGGCGGCGTCTCGCCTATAGAGTGACCAAGCCGGCGCGCCGGCTCTGTGCGTTACCGCACGGACGGCGGTCGCGGGGTGTGCCATAACCATCGCGAGCCTGACGGCATCGCGACGCAACGCGCGATGTCCTTGTGCAGGCCGACGGATGGGTTGGAGGTGCAAGTCGATGGAAATGCAGGAATCGGGGCCGCACGCCGCACAGCTTCACGCGCACGCCTGGCAGGCACTGGCAGGCCATCTGGAAGAACTGCGCCCGGTCAACCTGCGGCAACTCTTCATAGAAGACCCCACGCGGGGGACGCGCCTGACGCTGGAGGCGGCCGGCTGGTACCTGGACTATTCCAAGAATCGGGTCACCCCTCGAACCTTGCAGCTTTTAGCGCAACTGGCCAAGGAATGCCGGCTGCCGGCGCGGATCGACGCCATGTTCCAGGGTGACGCCATCAATGCCAGCGAAGGGCGGGCGGCGCTGCACGTCGCTTTGCGCATGCCTGCCGGGGAAGCGGTGCAGGTAGACGGCCGCGATGTCGTGCCGACTGTGCATAAGACATTGCGGCGCATGGCGGCACTGGCCGTGCAATTGCGCGGCGGCGCCTGCCTGGGCGGCACCGGCGTCCCCATCCGGAACGTCATCAACCTGGGCATCGGCGGATCGGCGATCGGCGTGGAGATGGCCTGCGCGGCGCTTGAACAGTACGCCCAGCCCGGCTTGCGGGTGCGGTTCGTGTCGAACGTGGACGGCGCGGATTTCGCGCAGGGCACGCAGGGCCTGGACCCGCGTGAAACGCTATTCATCGTCTGTTCAAAAAGCTGGCAGACGTCGGAAACCCGGCACAATGCCGCGGCGGCACGGGCCTGGTGCATGCAGGCGCTGCCGGACGAAGACGCGTTGCAGGCGCACTTCGTGGCGGTCACGGGCAATCGCGAGGCCGCGATCCGATCGGGCATCGCGCCGGACCGAGTACTGGACATCTGGGACTGGGTCAACGGACGCTATTCCCTATGCTCGGCCATGGGTCTGGCGCTGATGGTGGCGACCGGGCCTGATGCTTTCAACGACATGCTGGCCGGTTGCCACGATATGGATACCCATTTCCGCAGCGCGCCACTCGAGCGGAACCTGCCGGTCATCCATGGGTTGATGGCGATCTGGAACAACAACTGCCTGGGCGCGCGAACGGCCGCCGTCCTGCCTTATGAACACCATCTGCGGCGCTTTCCGGCCTATGTGCAGCAGTTGATGATGGAAAGCAACGGCAAGTCCGTGACCCAGGCGGGCGCGCCTGTGGGGGGGCACACCAGCCCCGTGTACTGGGGCGCTTGCGGCACGAACGGCCAGCACTCCTTCCATCAGTTGCTGCACCAGGGCAGCCAGATGGTGCCCTGCGATTTCATCGGATTCCTGATGCCGCTCGCGGCCTTGCCGCGTCAGCATGAAGAGCTGCTGGCCAACATGTTCGCGCAGGCCGAGGCCCTGGCCTTCGGTCAGGCATTGGTGGATGACGCGGCGGCCGCGCCCCACCGGCACGTCGAAGGCAACCGTCCCAGCAATACGCTGATATCCGCCCGGTTGACCCCGCGCGCGCTGGGTGCGCTGGTGGCGATGTATGAACACAGCGCCTTTACGCAAGGGGCGGTCTGGAACATCGATTCCTTTGACCAATGGGGCGTGGAATTGGGCAAGACGCTGGCGCTGCGCATCGTCCACGAATTGGATGCCGGCATGACGGGCATGCAGAACCATGACAGTTCCACGCGGGCACTGATGCAGAAATACCTGGACGCCAGGACGGGAAAGGCAAATCGGGGGGCAGAGCAATAGTGCGCTACCCTGGAAGCACTCTGTTCGGCAGCGCACCAAGCGCCTGCCGATTACCCTTGCCGAGCGGGTAAGGCCTGTCGGAGCGCCTTCGGATTGCGCCCGCCCGAGTCGCGGGACCGCATTAGGCTTGTTGCAGGGAGCCGTCATGCCTGACTCGCACGATCCCACCCAGAACCATCTGCTGGCGGCATTGCCCCCAGACGAGCAGGACCGCCTGTTTCCGCAGCTTGAACACGTCGCGATGCCGCTGGGCAAGGCGCTCTACGAACCCGGCGGGCGCATGCGGCACGTCTGCTTCCCGGTAGACAGCATCGTGTCGCTGCTGTGCGTCATGGAAGACGGCGCGTCGACCGAGATCGCGGTGGTGGGCAACGAGGGCATCGTCGGCATCTCGCTGTTCATGGGCGGGGAAACCACGCCCAGCCGCGCCATCGTGCAAAGCGCCGGCTCGGCCTACCAATTGAAGGGGCAGGCGCTGAAAGACGAATTCGACCGGGGCGGCGCCATGCAGCATCTGCTGCTGCGCTACACCCAGGCACTGCTGACGCAGATGGCGCAGACGGCCGTGTGCAACCGGCACCACTCGCTGGACCAGCAGCTCTGCCGTTGGTTGCTGCTTAGCCTGGACCGCCTGCAATCCAGCGAGATCGTGATGACGCAGGAGCTGATCGCCAACATGCTGGGCGTGCGGCGCGAGGGGGTGACCGAGGCCGCCGGGCATTTGCAGGCGGCGGGGCTGATCCGCTACCGCCGCGGCCATATCCTGGTGACCGATCGCCCCGGGCTTGAGGCGCGTGTTTGCGAGTGCTACACCGTGGTCCGCCAGGAGTACGAGCGTCTGCTCAGCCGGCGTGTCGAGGCCGTCCGCGCATAACCCAAGCGAACCGGAAACTGATCGTGCCACCTACCCGATCCGCGTTTGACGATATGCCCAACCGCCTGCTGCAGGCCTTGCCGGGGCCCGAACGCGCGAGGCTGCTGGGGCGCTTCGAAGCCGTGGAACTGGCGTTCGGCGAATGCCTGCTGCAACCGGGAGGGAACATGCGCGACGTCTACTTCCCGACCCGCAGCTATATCTCGCTGATTCTGCCGTTGGCGCGGGGCGCGTCGCTTGAAGTCGGGCTGATCGGCAACGAAGGGATGTGGAGCGTGGACGTGCCGTTGGGCACCGACACGTCGCAATTGCGGGTGGTGGTGCAGGGCGGGGGGATCGCCCTGCGCATGCGCGCAGACCGCTTCCGGCAGGAACTCGGCAGCAGCCAGGCGTTGCGCCAGTTGATCAACGGCTACACCGTCGTCGTGCTGCAGCAACTGGCGCAGACGGCGGCCTGCATGCATTCCCATCTGGTCGAGGGCCGTCTGGCGCGCTGGCTGCTGATGACGCAGGACCGCGCCCACGCCGACCATTTCCACCTGACCCACGAGTATCTGGCGCATATGCTGGGCGTGCGCCGCGTGGGCGTCACGGTGGCGGCGTCGGCGTTGCAGCAACGCAAGCTGATCGCGTACCACCGGGGCAACATCGCGGTGCTGGACCGCCCGGGCCTTGAATCGGCCGCCTGCGACTGCTACGCGGCGGACCAGCTGAGCTACGCCCGGATCAACGGGTCGCCCCGGTAGCCGCCCTGCGCCGCGCCGCGTTCCCTTAGACTGGGCGTCTTCGCCAGCCGCCTGGAATGCTTCAATGAGATCGACCCGCGCCAACGCTCCGCAGCCGGTTGTTCCGCAGCCGGCTTCCGAGCCGCGTCCGCCTCGGACCCACCCGCCGAGGTGCGGCTTGAGGAACTGATGGCCGCCGCCGAAAAACTGTTTTTGGCCAACGGCGTGGAAGCCACCACCATCAGCAGCATCGTGGAAGAGGCCAAGGTGGCCAAGGGCACGTTCTACCATTACTTCGCGCATGCTGGGCGGGGCTGCGCGCCGCCCATAGCAGTCTGGGTTATGTGGTTATGCCGAATTGATCGGCTGGCGCGCCGGGCTTTCTTGCCATAATCCGCCTCTTGTTCAGGGGCCGGCCGCGCCGTGATGCGGCACGGGCCGCCCGTAAAGGATTCCGCATGGCCGAAGTTGCCGGCACGCCGACCCGCAGCCGCCACCCCTCGCTGGCGCACTGGGGCGCCTTCACCGCCGTGGTCGAACAGGGCCGGGTCGTCGCCTGCGAACCGTTCGGGGCGGATAGGGCGCCGTCCGCCATGCTGGGTTCGATCGCGGAGATGCTGCATTCGCCCTTGCGGATCCAGCGTCCGTCCGTGCGCAAGGGCTGGTTGGCAGGCAACCGGGACCGCGAAGGCGACGAGTACGTGGAAGTGTCATGGGAACACGCGCTGGACCTGGTGGCGGGGGAACTCGCCCGGGTACGCGGGCAGTCCGGCCCAGCCGGCATCTTCGGCGGCTCTTACGGCTGGTCGTCGGCCGGGCGCGTGCATCATGCGCGCAGCCTGATCCGGCGCTTCCTGTTCCAGGGCGGCGGTTGCGTGGACCAGGTGGGCAACTACAGCTGGGGCGCGGCGCAGTTCCTGTTGCCGCACGTGATCGGCACCACCAGCCCGGTCAGCGGCGACGTGACCGATTGGGAAAGCGTGCTGGGACATACCCGCGTCATCGTGGCGTTTGGCGGCATCCCGGTCAAGAACAGCCAGGTGACGTCCGGCGGCGCCGGCCTGCACAACCTGCCGGGTTGGCTCGCGCGGGCCCAGGCCGCCGGCATCCGCCTGGTCGTGATCAGCCCGACGCGGGCAGACATCCCCGACGGCGTGGCCGCGGACTGGATACCCGTGCGGCCCAACACCGACACGGCGATGATGCTGGGGATGGCCCACACGCTGCTGTCTGAGAATCGCTACGACAGGGCGTTCCTGGACACGCATTGCAAGGGATTCGACACCTGGGCCGCGTATTTGACCGGCGCCGCCGACGGCCAGCCCAAAGACGCGTGCTGGGCGGCCGGCATCACGGGCGTGCCCGCCGAGACCATCGCCGCGCTGGCGCGCAGCATCGCGAACCAGCGCAGTCTGCTGACGGCGGCGTGGTCGCTGCAACGCGCGCAACATGGCGAACAACCGTATTGGGCGGTGATCGGCCTGGCGGCGATGGTCGGCCAGATCGGGCTGCCCGGAGGCGGTTTCGCCTTCGGGCACGCATCGTTGAATGGTGTCGGGCAGCCGCGCCGGCAGGTGCCGGGGCCCGAAGTGCCGGTGCCGAAGAACCCCGCGCAGCTCGCCATTCCGGTCGCGCGCATTACGGACATGCTGCTGTCGCCGGGCGCCGAATACGATTTCAACGGCGCGCGGCACCGCTATCCCGACGTGAAGCTGGTCTATTGGGCGGGCGGCAATCCGTTCCATCACCATCAGGACCAGAACCGCTTCCGGCAGGCATGGCGCAAGCCCGAAACGGTGATCGTGCACGAATCCTGGTGGACGCCGCTGGCGCGTCGCGCCGACATCGTGCTGCCGGCCACGACGTCGCTGGAACGTTGCGACGTCGGCGGGTCGACGCGCGATCCCTATGTGTTCGCGATGCACCGGGCCGTGGCGCCGCAAGGCGAAGCCCGCAACGACTTCGACATCTTCGCCGAGCTGGCGCGGCGGGCCGGCTTTTACGAGGCGTTCACGGCCGGGCGCGACGAAATGGGCTGGTGCCGCCACGTGTACGAGGGCATGCGCGGGGGCTGCGCCGAGAAGGGCGTGGCGTTGCCGCCGTTCGATGAATTCTGGGCGCGGGGATACGCCGAACTGCCGCCGCCCGACACGCAATATGTGTTGTTCGACGCCTTCCGGCGCGACCCTGCGGCGCATCCGCTGCGCACGCCTTCGGGCAAGATCGAGCTGCATTCGGAGGTGGTGGCCGGGTTCGGCTACGCGGACTGCCCGGGGCATCCCGTGTGGCTGGCGCCGTCGGAGTGGCTGGGCGCCCGCGCGGCGGACCAGTGGCCGCTGCACCTGTTGACGAATCAGCCGCGCCACCGCTTGCACAGCCAGCTGGATCCGGCGGCCTTGTCGCGCGAGGGCAAGATACAGGGCTGCGAACCCATCGCCATGCATCCCGACGATGCCGCCGCGCGGCAGATCCGGGACGGCGACCGGGTGCGCGTGTTCAACGGGCGCGGCGGCTGCCTGGCCGGCGTGAAACTCGACAGCGGGCTGATGCCCGGTGTGGTGGTGATGGCCACCGGCGCCTGGTCGGATCCGGACGGCGATCTGGACCGGCACGGCAACCCGAACACGTTGACGGCCGACATCGGCACGTCGCGGCTGGCGCAAGGGCCCAGCGCGCAGACGGCGCTGGTGCAGGTCGAGCGGCACCGTGCGCCGGCCGTCGCGCACCGCGCTTGGGAAAGCCCGGCCATTTCGCCCCGCGCCTTATGACTTTTGACGGCAGTAACGGCCGCGTCAACGATTTCCCGCGCATATGATTACAACGGCACGTTCTGATTTCTAGCGGCAAACTCCGGATTCCTTATTTACCGACTGCGACATCGTGCCCCGTTGCGCATGTCCCTTTGATCCGGAGTGCGCAATGAGCCGTAAACGCTATGTAGGCCTGGTCCTGTCCGCGTCTGTTTTCACCGCGGCCCACGCGGCCGACATCACCCTGGCGCTGGGCACCGAACCATCCACGCTCGACCCGCAGACGGCGCAGGACGGCTCCGAGCGCGCCGTGTCGCGCAATATCTTCGAAACGTTGCTGACGCGCACGCCCAAGGGCGAACTCGTGCCGCAGCTGGCCGTGGCGCTGCCGCGCCAGACCGGCGCCGACGCCTGGGAAGTGACGCTTCGCCCGAACCTCAAGTTCAGCGATGGCCAGGCCCTTGACGCCGCGGCCGTGGCCGCCAGCATCAACCGCATCGTCGACCCCAAGACCGCGTCGCGCCAGCGCCCGTTCTTCCTGGGCATCAAAAGCGCCGAGGCCGTGGACCCCGTGACGGTGCGCGTGCTGACCAACGGCGCGGACCCCGCCTTGCCGGCGCGCCTGTCGTGGCTGACCATCGTGTCGCCCGCGGCGGCGGCCGACGGCAGCCTGGGCCAGAAGCCCGTAGGCAGCGGCCCCTATGTCCTGACGGAATGGGCCAAGGGCAACCGCATCGTGCTGTCGCGCAATCCGAATTACTGGAACCCCTCGGCGGTGGGCAATGTGGACCGCGCCACCTACCGTTTCGTTGCCGAGCCCGGTACGCGCCTGTCGGGCCTGCGCGCCGGAGACTTCGACTTCATCACCAACGTGCTGCCCGAGGACACCAAGCGGGTCGCCAAGGCCGTAACCCTGCAGGGCACTGACCTGCCGTTCGTGTCGCTGAACGCCTTGAAGGGGCTGACCCGCGACGTGCGCGTGCGCCAGGCGCTGAACTATGCCGTGGACAAGGAGTCGCTGGCCAAGGACCTGTACGGCGGCTATGCGACGGTGTCGCACGGTCAGCTGCTGGCTCCGGGCTGGTTCGGCTACGACGCCAGCATCCAGCCGTATCCGTATGACCCCGCGCGCGCCACCGAGTTGCTGAAGGCCGCGGGCGTTTACGGCAAGACCATCGACCTGTACGCGCCGTCCGGCCGCTGGCTCAAGGACAAGGAACTGGCAGAGACCATCGCCGCCTATTGGGAAGCCGCCGGCTTGAAGGTCAATTTCCGCGTGCTGGCCTGGGCCGAGTACCTGGAGGCGATCAACAAGAACCGCGTGCCGACGGAAGCGCAGATCAGCAGCAGCCATTCGAACCAGCTGCTGGACGCCGACCGCACGCTTAGCGCCTACTACGCCGAGGGCGGAGTGGCGGCGGCCAACGACAATGCGGAACTCAAGGGCCTGATCGAACAGGCGCGCCAGGAGGCCGATCCGGCCAAGCGCCAGGCGCTGTACTCCAAGGCGCTGAAGATCGGCCGCGACGAGGCCTATCTGGTGTTCCTGCTGGAAGGCGGCGAGATCTTCGGCCTGTCCAAGCGCATCGATTTTTCGCCGCGCGTCGACGGCCTGATTCCGGTGAAGGACATCCGTGTCGTCGAGTAATGCCGCCGGGCGCGGCTTGCCGCGCTTTTTGCTGGGCCGCCTGGCGCAGGGCCTGCTGGTCGTGCTGGGCGTGACCACCATCGTGTTCATCGTGACGCGTCTGGTGGGCGATCCCGTCCAGGCGATGCTGCCGGTGGACGCGTCCGCGGCCGATCGCGCCGTGCTGGCGCAGGCGCTGGGGATGGACGGCCCGATCTGGGCGCAGTACCTGCATTACCTGCGCGACATCGCCTTGTTCGATTTCGGCGATTCCATCTGGCAGCAACGCCCTGCGATGGACATCGTGCTGGAACGGCTGCCCAGCACGCTGACGCTGTGCGCCGGCGCGTTGGGGCTGGCCATTCTGGCGGGCGTGCCGCTGGGCATCGTGGCCGCGCTGCGTCCGGGGCAGTGGGCCGATCGGATTTCGGTGGTGCTGAGCCTGGCCGGCCTGTCGTTGCCGCAGTTCTGGCTGGGCTTGCTCTTGATCCTGCTGTTTGCGGTGACGCTCAACTGGCTGCCGTCTTCGGGCGCCGAGGCGCCGGGCAGCGGCGTGCTGCCGATGCTGACGCTGGCGTTGCCCGCGCTGGGCCGCATCGCCATGATGCTGCGGTCGGCGCTGATCGACGAATTGAATTCGCTGTATGTGCGCACGGCGCGGGCCAAGGGGCTGCGGTCGGGCCGCATCGTGCTGGTGCACGCGTTGCGCAATGCCGCCGTGCCCACGGTGGCGCTGCTGGGCTGGGAGTTCGCCGGCATGCTGGCCGGCCACACCGTGGTGGTTGAAACCGTGTTCGCCTGGCCCGGGCTGGGCCAGACCGCGGTCCAGGCCATCGAGCGCCAGGACCTGGTGCTGCTGCAAGCCGTCGTGTTCTTCATCGCGTTCCTGATCGTGATCATCAATTTCTGTCTGGACATCCTGTACCGGCTCCTGGATCGGAGGATCGCGGTATGAGCGCGGTTCCCGCATGGATGGGCGACGCGGCCGATGCGCCGCCGACCGCCGCGCCGCGAGGCTGGCGCGCGCTGTCCGACCGGCAGCGCGGCTGGGTGCTGGCCGCGTCGCTGCTGGCCCTGCTGGCGGCCGTGGCGATCGTGTTGCCCTGGCTGGCGCCGTACGACCCGGCGGCGATCAAGCTGTCCGCCCGGCTGCGTCCGCCGGTCTGGGAGGCGCGCGGCGCCTGGACCAACGTGCTGGGCACCGACAACCTGGGCCGCGACGTGCTCAGCCGCATCCTGCACGGAGCGCGGCTGTCGATCCTGATCGGCGCGGCGGTGGTGGCGGTTTCCGCCACCTTCGGCGTGCTGGTCGGACTGGTGGCGGGCTTTGCCAGCGGCCGCATGGACGCGGCGTTGATGCGCTGGGTCGACGTGCACGTGGCGTTTCCCGGGCTGCTGCTGTCCCTGGTGATCCTGGTGATCCTGGGGCCGGGCGCCGGCACCGTGATCCTGGCGCTGGCGCTGAACGGCTGGATGGTCTACGCGCGGCAGATCCGCAGCGTGGTGCTGTCGGTGCGCCAGCTTCCCTACATCGAAAGCGCTGAAATGGCGGGCGCGCGCGCCGGCCGCATCCTGTTTCGGCACATCTTGCCCAATCTTGCCGCGCCGCTCATCACCCTGATGGTGCTGGAGTTCGCCCGCGTGGTGCTGGCGGAAGCCGCCTTGTCGTTCCTGGGCGTGGGCGTGCAGCCGCCGGCGGTGTCGTGGGGGCTGGATGTGGCCAATGGCCGCAACTACCTGACCAGCGCGTGGTGGCTGGCCACGTTCCCCGGCCTGTCCATCGCCTTGACCGTGCTGATCGTCAACGTGGCGGCCAGCCGGTTGCGGCTGGCGCTGGATCCGCACGAGCGCGAAAAGGACTTCGCCCGCCGGCTGATTGCGAAGGTGCGCCGATGAGCCGCGCGCCCTTGCTTAGCGTGCGCGGCCTGAGCGTCGAATTCCTGACCCGCCACGGCACCGTGGCCGCCGTCGATGCGGTGTCGTTCGACCTGCATGCCGGCGAGACCCTGGCCCTGGTGGGCGAAAGCGGCTCGGGCAAAAGCGCCTGTGCGCTGGCCCTGATGGGCCTGACCACGCTGCCCGGCCGGGTGGCCGGGGGCCAGGTCCTGTTCGAAGGGCAGGACTTGCTGGCCGCGCCGCCCCGGGTGCTGGAAGACCTGCGCGGCAACCGCATCGCCATGGTGTTCCAGGATCCCATGAGCGCGCTGAACCCGTTGTTGCCCATCGGCACGCAGATCGACGAGGTGCTGGCGCGCCACGGCGCGCTGGATCGGAAGCCGCGCCGCGCCCGCATCATTGAATTGCTGGGCCAGGTCGGCATTCCGAAGCCGGCCGAGCGCCTGGACCGCCTGCCGCATGAATTTTCAGGCGGACAGCGCCAACGCATCCTGATCGCCATGGCGCTGGCGTGCGACCCGCAGATCCTGATCGCCGACGAGCCCACGACGGCGCTGGACGTGACCATCCAGGCGCAGATACTGGAGCTGCTGGCCGAGTTGAAGCAGCGGCTGGGTCTGGCGATGCTGCTGGTGACCCACGATCTGGGCGTGGTGGCCAAGGTGGCCGACCGTGTGGCCGTCATGTACGCCGGCCGCCTGGTCGAACTGGCGGACGCCGACGCATTATTCGCCGGCCCCGCGCATCCCTACACCGCGGGTTTGCTGCGCGCCACGCCGCGCCTGACCGATACGCGCCGCCGCATGATCGCCATCGACGGCGCGCCGCCCGATCTGCGCGTGCGCCGCAGCCATTGCGACTTCGCGCCGCGTTGTCCCGGCGCCGATGCGGCGTGCGCGCAACGGCCGGCCTTGCGCGATATCGGCGATGGCCGCCTGGCCGCCTGCGTGCGGCCGTCGACGCCTGTCTGGATGCAAGACCATGAGTGATTCATCCCCGCTGTTGCAAGCGCGCGACCTTCGCGTGCATTACCCCGTGCGGTCGGCGGGCTGGTTCGGCAAACCCGTGCTGGCGCGCGCCGTGGATGGCGTGTCGCTGGAACTGGCGCGCGGCGAAACGCTAGGCCTGGTCGGCGAGTCCGGTTCGGGCAAGACCACACTGGGCCGCGCGGTGCTGCGCCGTACGCCGCTGACGGCGGGTTCCATCCATTTCAAGGGCGAAGACATCACGCATGCCGGCAAGTCGCAGCTGCGTGAGCTGCGCCGGCATATGCAATTGGTGTTCCAGGACCCGTCCACCAGCCTGAACCCGCGCCACACCGTGTTCGAGGCGATTGCCGAACCGCTGATTGTGCACGGCTGGCGGGCGGGCCGCGACGCCTTGCGCCAACGGGTCGCCGAACTGATCGGCCAGGTCGGCCTGCCGGCCGACGCCGCCGCACGCTATCCGCATGCCTTTTCGGGCGGGCAGCGCCAGCGCGTGGGCATTGCGCGCGCGCTGGCGATCCGGCCGGACCTGATCGTGGCGGACGAACCCGTGTCGGCGCTGGACGTGTCGGTGCGCGCCCAGATCATCAACCTGTTCCAGGACTTGCAGCAAGAGCTGGGCCTGTCGTTCCTGCTGATCGCCCACGATCTGGCGGTGGTGCGGCACGTGTCGCATCGCATCGCCATCATGTACGCGGGGCAGGTGGTTGAAACCGGGTCGCGCGACGATATCTACGACCGTCCTCGGCACCCGTACACGCGGGCCTTGCTGGCGGCGGTGCCCGAGCCCGAGCGCGGCGCGTCCTCCAGACAGGCGTTTGCCGCCGCCGCCGGCGAGCCGCCCAGCCCGATGTCGCCGCCCTCGGGCTGCCGATACCACCCGCGTTGCCCGCAGGCAGCCGACCGCTGCCGCCTGGCCGCGCCGCCGCTGGAGACGCGCGCCCCGGGCCATGCGGTGGCCTGCTGGTTCGCCGACCCCATTCCTGCTACACCTTGATCCGCTTCCCGAATTCATGACCCTTAATGGAGACACCTTCATGCCTGTGCAAGCCCTAGCTCCTGTCGACCCCGCTGACGCCGCCGCCGTGCGCGCCTGGTTCAAGGAACTGTCCGACCACGTGCAAGCCGTGGACTACGCGGCCGCCCGCCACCTGTTCGCCGACGATTTCGTCGCCTTCGGCACTTATACGAATTTCGTCAGCGGCCGCGAACATGCGGAAAAGACGCAGTGGCGCAATGTCTGGTTCACGATCGATGATTTCGTTTGGCGCCTGGACGACGTGCAGAACTTCGTGTCGCCCGACCGCCTGTTCGCCGTGGGCCTGGCGGTGTGGGATTCGACCGGCTACCACCCGGACGGCAAGCCGTTCGAGCGCGTCGGCCGCGCCACCGTGTCGTTTGCGCGCGACGCGGTGGGCGAGCCGTGGGTGGCCACGCATACGCACATGTCGCTGTTCCGCGATACGCCCAGCGTGTCGCACGGCAACAAGCCGGCGCGCAGCTGAGCGCGGGTCTGCTACGCCGCCAGATTGCGCTTGAGCGCCTGGACGAGGTCGGTCCTGGCTTCTTGCGCCTGGGGCAGCAGGCGCGTCATGCCGATGAAACTGTGCGGCACGCCGGAGTACACGATGAAGTTCGGCGCGGCGCCGGCGGCGAACAGCTTGTTGGCCAGGTCCAGCGTGTCGTCCAGCAAGGGGTCCAGGGCGGCCGCTTGCAAGATCAGCGGGGGCAGGCCGGCCACGTCCCCGTGCAGGGGCGCGACGCCGGGATCCGTCAGTTGGGCGGCATCCGTGACGTATTGGCGCCAGAACCAGTCGAGCTTTTCCGTCGACAGCCCGAAGCGCCCGTCGCCAAACGATTCGTGCGAAGCCGTATCGCGGCGGGCCGACAGCATGCCGTAGATCACCACGCCGGTCTTGATGAACGCGTCGCCTTCGTCGCGCAGCCGCTGCAACGCGGCCAGCGTCAGGTTGCCGCCGGCCGATTCGCCGCCCACCGACAGGCGCTGCGCATCCAGGCCTAGCGATGGGGCCTGGTCGCGCAGCCAGCGCAGCGCGCCCAGGACTTGTTCCAGCGCCACCGGGTAGCGGGCTTCGGGCGACAGCGCGTAAGACAGGCCGGCGGTCACGATGCCGGCGTCGGCCGCGATTTCTCGCTTCCAGCGGTCCAGCGTGTCCAGGTCGCCGTGCGCGAAACCGCCGCCGTGCAGATGCAGGTACAGCGGCAGCGGCGCCTTGGACGCGCCTTCCGGGTAGTACAGGCGCAACGTCGCGGGCACCGGCAGGTGATCCAGCCGGTGTTCGACCACCCGGCCCACGGGCGGGGCGGGCTGGCTCAGCCATTGCTGATACGCGCGGCTTTTCTCGCGGGTTTCGGCAAGCGGCGTGGTCAGCACATTGGGCGTGCCGACGCCGTGCTGCTTGGCCAGCGCTTGCGCGGCCAGGACGTCGGCGGCCAGGGTAGGGGTGGAGGAGGCGTTGCTCATAGGGATTCCAGTGCTCGCAACCCGTCAGTATGACGCGCTTGGCCGTACTCGGCTAAATAAGCGCTAGGCATATTGATCCAACTTCGCCGGGATGGGCAGGCCGTCCGAGCGCTATGATGATTTCGGTTCCGGCCGCACCCGGACTTCCGCCGGCCACCGGCGCCTTCTTGGATACGCTACGCATGGATGACCGTCTACAACAGACGCTGCTTCGGTTCGACCAGTACAACGGCGCCGACCCCAATCTGTTTTCGTGGCAGGGAGAAACCTGTCCCCAGGAATTGTTCCTGGCGCAGAAGCTGCACGGGTGGGTGCTGAAACTGGCGCCGGATGCGCCTGAGCCGCTGATCCTCGCGTCGCGTTGCCAGCACATCGGGCGGTGGGAGATCGCCAGGAAGTCCTACCCCGAAGGGCGCATCGGCTACCTGACCTGGCGCAAGGCGCTGGCGCGGCATCACGCGGGCATCGCGCAAGACATTTTGCGCGATGCGGGCTACCCGCAGGACGTGATCGAGCGGGTGGCGGCGATCGTCATGAAGCAGGGCATCAAGCAGGACGCCGATGTGCAGACGATGGAAAACGCGTTGTGCCTGGTGTTCCTGCAATTCCAATACGAAGATTTCCATCCCGCCCACGGCGAGAAGATCGTCGATATCTTGAAGAAGTCGCTGCTGAAGATGGACGCGGCCGGCCATCAGTGGGCGTTGACGCTGCCGTATTCGCCGGCAGGGATGGCGCATATCGACAAGGCGCTGGCGGCCTGACGCGGGGTCGGCCGCGCACGTGCAAATCCGGCCTGCGGCGAGAGCCGCAGGCCGGGTTGCTTGTCGCCATCAATGCCGCCTGGCGGCGGTATTACGCAGGCTTGTCGGACGCGGGCGCGTGCGATGCAGGCGCTTCGGCCGGAGCATCCACCGGAGCGCTGGCCGGCGCGTCGGCCGCGGGGGCCTCGGCGGCGGCTGCAGGCGTATCGGCAAGTACCGGAGCGGCCACATCAGCCACATCAGCCACATCAGCCACATCAGCCACATCGGCGGCAGGCGCGTCGGTAGCGGCCGGCGCTTCAGCGGCCGGCACGCCGGCTGCGGCAGCGGCTTCCGCCTTCTTGGCCTTGTTGCGCGCGGCGGCGTTCTTGGAGGCGCTGCGCGAAGCCATGCGCTTGGCGTGCTTGGCTTCGTTGACGGTCACGGCGCCCGAGGGTTCGCCGTTCAGGTCCACGCGCGGCGCATCTTCCACCATGCAGGTCCAGTAGCGGCGGCCATCACACCAGGTCTTGACCGCTTCCTTGATCTGCGCCTCGTCCAGCTGCAGGGCCTGGGCGTGTTGCACCAGGTCCGCCAGCACGCCCAGCTTCAGGGGAAGCTTGGGAGCGGGGTTCTTGGGGAAGGCCTTGGGGAATTGGCGTTGCAGGCGCGAAATCGCGACCACGACGGGATCCACGGGGGTCTCGCGGCGTTCTGCGCGCTGCGGCCGTTGGCCCTTGTCGCCGCCTTGCGGGCGAGCGCCTTTATCGCCGCCTTGCGGACGCGGGCCTTTGCCGGCGCCTTGAGGCGAACGGGGTCCTTTGCCGCCGCCTTGCGGACGCGCTTCCTTCTTGGGGGTCGTCTCTTCGGGCGCTTGCTTGGTAATCAATGCCCGGATCGCGGCTAACTGTTCTAGTCCCATGTGCTACACAAAAAAAAGGTTGAGGCCGTGAGCATCAGCGCTCCGGCGGCTATCCCGACACCACGACAAGCAGTGCCAGGGACAAAAGAATGCCGAACGCGGCCAAGGCGAACGGCAGTAGTAGAACATACACGCTGCGTTCTTGCCCTTGCCCGTGAGCCAAACCGGCCGCGATCGACATTCTTACCGGTGAAAAAATGCCCATCGCCGTGCCCGATACGTGTAACAGCGCGGCCGCCGCCGGCACGTTCAGGCCCGCTTGAACCGCCAATGATAGCTGGGACGGCATGAACAGGCTGTTCGGCGCGTTGCCGCTGTTGGCCAGGATGCCGAATGCGCCGGCCAGCACAGGGGTGATCAGGATGGTCCAGTCCTGAAAGGCGGCGAACAAACCATCGGCATATGCCTGCGATATGCCCGCGCCCGCCAGCACTTCCGCCATCATCGCGAACAGGAAGACGGACATGACCGCATGGCGGCCCGTGTTCCACGAGGCGCGCGCCTGGACGGCAAGCGCCCCGGGCCGGCGCTGCCACGCGGCCATGGCGAGCGCGCCCGCGATCAGCCAGCTGCCGGCGTGCAGGAACGGCAACCAGGCGGGCAGGTCCGCGAAGGGCCGGAAGTCGGCCAGCGCTGCCAGGGTCCGGTTGACGCCGGGGATCAGACGCGTCGCCACCAGACAGGCGATCACGAGGATATAGGGCAACGCGCGCCGTGCCGCGGCCGCCGCTTGGGCGCGGTCCGGGCGGCGGTCCAGCAGGAAGCGCAGCACGATCAAGGGGCCGTAGGCGGCCAGCAACGCGGTCTCCGGGCCCAGCACGGCGGTGGCGGCCGTCAGCAGCCCCAGGCTGGCCGCCATCCAGACGGCTTCCCGCCGGTGTTCGGCGGCGTCCGCCCGCAAACCCGCATGGCGGGCGGTGCGCCAGAACAGGATCATCCATACGACCATCAGCAGCGCCACCGCCACCATGCTGTAGAGCGCCAGTTGCGGGGCCGGCACGCGCGCATAGGCGGATGCCAGCAAGGTGCCGCTGCCCATCGCCCCCCAGGGGATCAGGATCTGGCTCAGCAAGGCGAACACCATGATGTCGCGCGGCTTCAGGCCCAGCGGACGGATCAACAGCACGGTGCCCAGCATGCCCACGCCGAAGCCGGTGGCGGATTCGGCGAACGGGCCGATCAGGAAACAGGCGAAGAACAGCCGCCGGCGGCGGGCCAGCGGGTCATTCAGTTCAGCATGGCCGGCGGCGGCCGGCGCGGGCGCGGCGCCTTGCGAGGCCATCTGCCAGAACAGCAGGCCGCCCAGGATGTAAGGGGTGATGATCCAGCCGATCCACAGGCCGCGTTCCAGCGTCACGGCCAGTTGCGCGCCGCCGAAGGGCGCGGGCGCGGCGTAAAGCGCGATGGGGACCGCGGCAAACAGCCCCAGCACGGCGGCGATCGTGGTGTTGACCCGCCCGCTGGCGATGGCGGCGATCACGGTCAAGGCGGGCAGGGACCACAGAAGGTACGTCATGGGCGCGGCGGGGCGGGGTTATCGGGGAAGGTTATTGTGGCGTGGACGCGCCGGGTGACCGCAGCACGATCTGCGTGATTTCCGAGGGGCGGCCCAGGCGGATCGGGAAGCCGGGCCACAGGCCCGTGCCGTTGCTGACGTACAAGGTCATGCCGCCCACCTGGTACTGCCCCGACACGTAGCCTTCATTGGCCATTTGCGTCAGCAGGTGCGGGCCCAGGATCTGGCCGCCGTGGGTATGGCCGGACAATTGCAGGCCCGCGCCGGCTTGCGCGTTCAACGCCGCGCCCCCGGGGCGGTGGCTCAACAGGATGACGGGAACGTCTTGCGGCGCGCCGGCCAGCGCCTGCTTCACGTCGGGCATGGGCTGGTCGTAGGCGGCGGCCATCCTGTCCGTGACGCCGGCCAGCACCAGGCGCTGGCCATTCGGCGTCAGCGTGACGTGGCCGTTCAGCAGCAGGCGCAGGCCCAGCTTGTCGAACGCGGGCAGCCAGCGCTGATACTCGGCGTAGTACTCGTGGTTGCCGGGGATCGCGTACACGCCGTGACGGGCGCGCAACGCCTGCAGCGGCAGCACGTCGGCGACGCGAGCCTCGGTCGTGCCGTCGACCAGATCGCCCGTGATGACCGTCAGGTCGGGGTCCAGGCCGTTGGCCTTCTTGACGACGGCGTCGATCCACGGCGCTTCCAGCAGGCGGCTGGCGTGCAGGTCGGTCAGTTGCACCACGCGGAAGCCGTCCAGCTCGGGCGGCAGCTTCGGCAAGACGACTTCAAGGGTCTTCACGTCCGGCACGCGCACCGCCTGCCAGACGCCGATGGCGGACAGCGCCACGGCCACGACGGCGGCGCCCAGGGTCAAGCGTGGCGCCGCCCACAGCCGGCGGCCCCGTTCGCGTGAGACCGCATAGACGGCCATGCCGGCCAGGTCGCGGGCCAGCAGCAGCATGGCCAGCAGCAACAAGCTGCCGAACAGCCAGCCCAGCACCATCAACAGGGTCGCCGGGATTTCGGGCGAGGCCATGCTGCCGAAGAAGTTGCGGGTGACCAGGTGGTGTTCGGCCACCGCCAGCAACGCGACGGAAAGCAACGCCTTGGCGGGTTTGGACAGGGACAGCGGCAGGACGAAACGCCAGATGACATAGAGACTGATCAGTCCCGTGAAAACTTGGAACACGCGGTGATTCCTACTGAAAGCGGCGGGGAATGTGGGGGCCGAAGCCAGCGACATTATGACGGCCCGCCCCCGAGGGGGCAGGGTAGGCCCGCGGCGTGTAGGGATAAAGCGTCAGCCTGCGGTCCTGCCATCACCTGATGGCCTCAGGCATGGACCGGGGGCAGGCGACCGGCCCAGGGGCGCGTGCGCTCCAATTGGCCGGCCAGCTCGAAGAGCGTGGTTTCGTCGCCGTAGGGCGCCATGAACTGGATGCCGACGGGCAGTCCGCCGGCGCGCTGGAACAGCGGCACGCTCATGGCGGGGATGCCGGCGGCGTTGGCCGGGCGGGTGAAGACGGTGCCTTGCATGAATTCGTCGGCGAAGGCGCGCCAGTCGGGGCCGCGCACGTCCAGCGCGGTCATGGGCGGGGGCAGCGTCGGCATGACGGGGGTCAGCAGGATGTCGACCTCGCCGAACAACCCGCCCAGGCTGCGGGCGACGCTGTTGGCCGTGTTGCGGGCGGCCAGCAGGGCGGGAGCGGACAGGCTGCGGCCATAGTCGGCCAGGCCCAGGTTGACGGGTTCGAAGCCGTCCGCATCGGCCGGCCGGCCGGTGTCGGCGGCGATGGCGTCCACTTCCAGCGCCGTGTAGGCGGCGATGATGCGCAGGTAGGCGTCGGCCAGGGCGGATTCGTCGAAGTTGAACGCGGCGGGCTCAACCCGGTGCCCCAGCTGGCGGCACAGCGCCGCGGCCTCTTCCAGCGCGGCGGCGACGTCGTCGTCCAGGCGCAAGCCCATGCCGGGCCGAGTCACGACGCCGATGCGCAGCGGGCGCGGATCGCGGGACGCCGCCTGCGAATACGGGCCGGACTTGGCCGGCGCGGCGTAGAGGGCGCCAGGCTCCGGCGCGTCGGTCAGGTCCAGCAGCAAGGCCGAATCGCGCACCGAGCGCGTCAGGGCGTGGTGGCTGACCAGCCCGCCCCAGTTCTCACTGGACACCGGGCCGCAAGGCGTGCGGCCGCGCGACGCCCGCAGGCCGAACAGGCCGCCGCACGATGCGGGGATGCGGATCGAACCCGCGCCGTCGTTGCCATAGGCCAGCGGCACCATGCGGGCCGCCACGGCGGCGGCCGCGCCGCCGGACGATCCGCCGATGCTGCGGCCGGCGTCCCACGGGTTCAGCGTGGGGCCGTGCAGCGTGGGCGATGTGGCGATGTTGCCGGAGAACTCCGGCAGGTTCGTCTTGCCCACGATGACCATGCCGGCCGCCTTGTAGCGGCGCACGATTTCGTGGTCGTGCGCGGGCACATGGCCGCGGGCGGCGCGGCAGCCGAACGACATCGGGACCCCGGCATAGGTGGGGCAGTCGTCTTTCAGCAGCACCGGCACGCCGCGCAGCGGCGCATCGGCGGGCAAGTGGCGCAACTGCTCTTCGGCCGCTTCGCGCATCGTCAGGATGACGGCGTTCAACTGGGGGTTGACCCGGTCGATGGCGGCGAACGCGTGCGCCACGGCGTCGGCGGGGCTGAGCTGGCTGTCGCGGATGGCGGCCGCCAGGGCGGTGGCGTCGGCGTTCAGGTAATGGATTTCAGTGAATGACATGTCGGTAATGCGGGATCAGGGTTGGGTCTTGGTCACGCCCCAGAACCGGTGCGTGCCGGCCGGCCAGCCTGCGTAGCCCTGCACGACGGGCCGCAGCGCGGTCACGACCGGCAGGTTGAACAGGCCGATGATGGGGATGTCGCGCGCCATCAGCTCGTGCAGCTGGTTGAAGCCGTCGCGGCGCTTGGCCAGGTCGGGCTCCATCGCCACTTGCTTGAGCAGCGCGGCGGCCTTGGGGTCGTCCCACTGGCGGGTCGGTTCGAGCTTCTTGTCGCCAATAAGCGATTCGTACATCAAGAGCGGATCCAGGCGCGCGGAATAGCCGAAGATGGCCAGTTCATATTGGCCGCGTCCGTACAGGTCCAGCTGCGACGCCCAGTCGCGCACCTTCAGTTCCACGTTGATGCCGGAGGCGGCCAGCATGGCCTGCACGATGGTGGCCGCCTGCACGCGTTCCTGGCGGTTGGCCACCAGCAGCGTGATCGGCTGGCCCTTGTAGCCGGCCTGCGCCAGCAGCTTGCGGGCGGCGGCGGGGTCGTAGGCGGGCCACGTCTTGCTGCGTTCGTCGTAATAGGGGCTTTGCGGGACCAGCACCGAGGGGTTGGCCGTGTACAGCCCTTCGCCCGAGGCTTCGGCCAGGTCCGGCAGGCTGAGCGCCTGTGCGATGGCCTGGCGCATCCGCACGTCTTGCAGCGCCGGGGCGTTGGATTGCACCTGCATCACCAGCCAGCTGGGCGTCTGCTGGACCTGGACGGGGATGCCCTGGGCGCGCAGCGTCGCCATGGTGGCGGGCTCGATCCCGTCCACCACGTCCAGATCGCCCGAGAGCAGCCCGTTGCTTCGGGTGCTGGCGTCCGGCACGGTCATGAAGCGCAGGACGGGGATGGTGGCCGTCTTGTTGCCCGCATAGCCGTCTCGCGCGCCGGGCAGGGCGTCGTAGCCGGCGAAGCGTTTCAGGTCCAGTTGCCGGCCCTGCATCATGCCGCCGAAGGCATAGGGGCCGGTGCCGATCGGCGCGATGAAGCTGCCGTCCGCCTTGACGGAATCCGGGTGCAGGATCCACGGCGTGCACTGGACGGTGGCCATCGTCATGGGGAAATTGGGCGCGGGCGCGGCGAACGTGAAGCGCACGGTTAGCGGGTCCACCGCCTTTACGTCCTGCAGCGCGGGGCCGATCCTGCCGTTGTAGCGGTTGACGCACTGGAAGTTGGTCTTGAGATCCAGGTAGCGCTTGAAGTTCCAGACGACGGTGTCGGCGGTCAGCACGGCGCCGTTCTGGAAATGCACCTGGGGGCGCAGCTTGAATTCGTAGACCTTGCCGTCTTCGCTGGCCTGCCAGCTTTCCGCCAGCACGGGTTTGATCTTCAGGTCTTCGCCGTAGGCGACCAGGCCTTCGACGACATGCGCCAGCACCATGTCGGCGTTGGCGTCGCGGTTGACGCCCGGGTTGATGCTGGCGATGTCCGCATGCAGGGCCACGCGCAACATCTGGGCGTCGCCGGCGGCGTGGACGGGCGTGGCCAGCAGGCCGCTTGACAACAAGGCAAGAAAGGCAACGTTTCGGTTCATATTTTCCCCTTTGTTTTTAATGTCTTAGCGGCGAGACTTCAAAAATCCCTCGAAGAATGCTTCGACCGGCTCGATGACCTTGAAGGGTTCGTGGGCCACGCCCGGCACCGTGTCGCGGCGCACCTTGACGCCGTGGGCTTCGAAGCTCGCGGCCAGCGCCTCGATCCGCTGGATGCGGTTGTCACCTTGCAGCTCGGCGCCGGGCATCCACAGCTTGCTGTCCTTCGGGATGGCGATCTCCCAGGTGGCGGTGTCTTCGGTGCCCACGAGGGTCTGCACCGCGACCTGCCGCATGGCGGCGATATCGATCGTGCGGCCGAACCGGGCCGGCACGTCGCGCACGCCCACCCACCAGTCGTAGTCCGGGTTCAGCAGGGTCACCACGCCGGGGGCGCCGATGGAGACGGCTTGCAGCCGTTCCGGGTGCAGCATGAAGAAGCGCTGGCAGAACTGGCCCCCGCCCGAATAGCCGTACAGGAGGAAACGGTTGCCGTTGATGCGGTACTTGGCGATGGTTTCGTCCACCATGGACAGCAGCACGTGGTCGTAGCGGATGTCGTGGAACTGGATGCGCTTGTAGTTGGCCAGGTCGCCGGGTTCGATGATGCCCACCGGGAACAGGGGCGCCAGGACGATGCAGTCGTTGCGCTGGGCGAAGTCGGCGAAGCGGTCGCGGTACTGCGCGGCCGTGCGGCCGGTGCCGTGCACGATGACGGCCAGGTCGTAGGCCCTGGAGCCGGCTTCGTCGTAGTCGGGCGGCACATACAGGCAGTAGCTGAAGCGCTGGTCGAACTGGCTGGCGAAGAACGGCGTGGCGCCGAAGTCGTAGAAGCTGAGCTTCACGCCGTGGCCTTGGCGGCGCGGGGGAGTCGTGGACATGGCGGGGTCTCCTGGGAAAGCGATTCGGCGGGTTGCGGCTGGCTGGCCCGGGCGTCGTTGCGCCATTTCAGGCGCACGCCGCCGGATCCGGTGGCTTCAAGCATGGGGATGGCGTCCAGCAACTGGCGCGTATAGGGTTCGCGGGGGCGGTCGAAAATGGCGTCGCGCACGCCTTCCTCGACGATCCGGCCCGCCTGCATCACGATGACGCGGTCGGCGATCTGTTCCACCACGCCCAGGTCGTGGCTGATGAACAGGCACGAAAAGCCATAACGCTGCTGCAGGTCGGCCAGCAGGTCCAGGACCTGGGCGCGGACCGTGACGTCCAGCGCTGATACGGCTTCGTCGGCGATCAGCAGCGCCGGCCGGCGCACGAGGGCGCGCGCGATCGCCACCCGCTGGCGTTGCCCGCCGGACAGTTCGTGGGGGTAGCGCACACCGAAATCGCCGCCCAGGCCCACGTCCTGCAAGGTGGCGGCGACGCGCTCGTCCTTCTGCGCCGGCGTCAGCCCGGGCGACAGCCGCAGCGCCTCGGCCACCAGGGCGGACACCGTCATGCGCGGGTCCAGCGACGAGTACGGGTCCTGGAACACCATCTGGCAGTTGTAGCGGTAGTCGTTGAAGACGGCGCCGCGCGCCGCCAGCGGCTGGCCCTTGTAGCGCAGCTCACCGCCGGTCGGCGCGACCAGCCCCGTCAGCACGGAGCCCAGCGTCGTCTTGCCGGAGCCGGATTCGCCCACCACGGCCACGACTTCGCCGGGGTGGATATCCAGATCGATGCCGTGCAGCACGCGGTTGCCGGGCTGCCGGGCGAACCCGCCCTGGCGCGCGCCGTATTCCACCGTCAGGCCGCGCGTCGACAGCAGCGGCGCCTGGGTGGCCAGCGGGCGCGGCGGGCGGCGTTGCGGCAGCGTCGCCAGCAGCTGGCGGGTGTAGGCATGCGCGGGCGCGGCCAGCAGTTGCGCGGTCGGGCCGGTTTCGACGATGTCGCCGCGCCGCATGACGACCATGCGGTGCGCGTAGCGGGCCACCATGGGCAGGTCGTGGCTGATCAGCAGCACGGCCGTGCCGTTCTCCTGGGTCAGCTCCACCAGCATTTCCATCACTTCGCGCTGGATCACGGCGTCCAGCGCGGTCGTGGGTTCGTCGGCGATCAGCAGCGCGGGACGCAGCAGCATGGCCGAGGCGATCATGATGCGCTGGCGCATGCCGCCCGAGAATTCGTGCGGATAGGCGTCCAGCACGCGGGAAACGTCGGCGAGGCCCACGCGGCGCAGCATCGCTTCGATGCGGCCGCGATGCGAGGCGCGTTCGCGGGGCGCATGCTGCTCCAGGCCTTCCGCCAATTGCTGGCCGATGGTCAGCGACGGCGTGAGCGACGTCATGGGTTCCTGGAACACCATCGCCAACTTCGGGCCGCGCAGGGCGCGCAACTGGGCGGGGCGCAGCCCGTAGACGGACGTGCCGTCCAGCCGGATGTCGCCCGCCGTGCGGCCGATGGCCTGCGGCGTCAGCCGCATGATGGCGCGGCCCAGCAGGGTCTTGCCGGAACCCGATTCGCCGACCACGCCCACGATCTCGCCGCGCGCGACCTGCATGCTGGCCTGCGAGACCACGTTGTGGCCGTGGCCGGCGGCCAGCGTCAGTCCGTCGATATCGAGCAGGACGGGGGAAGTCATACGCGCCTCCGCATGCGGGGGTCGAGCCGGTCGCGCAGCGCGTCGCCCAGCAGATTGATGCCCAGCAGCGACAGCGAAATCGCCAGACCGGGGAAGACGGCCAGCCACGCGGCCTGGCCGATGTAGGTGCGGCTGCCGGCCAGCATGTTGCCCCAGGTCGGCGCGGGCGGCGCCACGCCCAGCCCCAGGAAACTGAGCGAGCTTTCGGCCAGGATGATCCAGCCGCACATGGACGTCGCCATGACGATCACCGGCGCCAGACAGTTCGGCAGCAGATGGCGCATCAGCGTGTAGAACTCGGAATTGCCCATTACCCGGGAGGCCCGGACGAATTCGCGTTCGCGCAGGCTCATCACGGTGCCGCGCACCACCCGCACGACCGACGACATGTAGGCGAGCGCCAGCGCCAGGATGATGCCGGTTTCGCTGGCGCCGAAGACGGCCAGCAGGCCGAGTGCCAGCAGCAGGCCGGGAAAAGCCAGCAGCGCGTCGTTCAACGCCATCAGCACCCGGTCCGGCCAGCCGCGCAGGTAGCCGCTGACCGCGCCGATCAGCACGCCGGCGCCGGTCGCCAGCAGCACGGTCATCAGGCTGACGCGCAGGCTGGCGGTGGTGCCGCGCATCAGCCGGCTGAACACGTCCCGGCCGAGTTCGTCCGTGCCCATCAGGTGGGTCAGGCTGGGCGCCGCCAGGCGCGCCTTGAAATTGAGCTTGAGCGGGTCGTAGGGCGTCCAGAACAGGGCCACCAGCGCGGTGACGACCACGGCCGCGACCAAGGCGCCGCCCACGACGGCGGTAAGGGAACGACGGTTCATTTCGCGGCCACCCTGGGATCGAAGATCGGATAAAGCAGGTCCACCAGCAGGTTCACCAGCACATAGACGGTGGCGATGAAAAGCAGGCAGCCCTGGATGACGGGATAGTCGCGGGCGAAGATCGCGTCCACCAGCAGGCGCCCCAGCCCGGGGATGGTGAACACGGTTTCGATGACCGCGATGCCGGCCAGCAGGTTGCCCAGGATCAGGCCCAGCAATGTCCAGGTGGGCCCGAACGAATTCTTGAAGGCGTGGCGCCACATCACCTTGCTTTCCGGCAGGCCCTTGGCGCGCGCGTGGGTGATGTAGTCCAGGTGCAGCACTTCCAGCGTCGAGGCGCGGGTCATGCGCAGGATCACCCCGATCTCGTGCAGCAGCAGCGTGGCCACGGGCAGCACCAGGTACAGCAGCGCGCGTCCGGGGTTCTCGCTGAAGGCGACAAAGCCCACGACGGGGAACCAGCCCAGTTTCAGCGCGAAAAGCAGCAACAGCAGCAGGCCCATCCAGAACGCCGGCAGCGACAGCAGCAGCGTGGCGCCTGCCACCAGCGCCAGGTCCGCCATGCGGCCTTGGCGCCAGGCGGCGAACATGCCGGCCGGCACCGCCACCAGGGTGGCCAGCACCACGGCGGGCAGCACGATCTGCGCGCTGACCGCGAACCGGTCCAGGATCAGCGTCATCACCGGCTGGCGGTTGGCGATGGATTGCCCCAGGTCGCCTTGCAGCACATGACCGGCCCAGATGGCGAATTGCGTCGGCCAACTGGCGTTCAGGCCCAGTTGTTCGCGCAACGCGGCCAGGCTGGCCGCGTCCGCCGAGTCGCCCAGCATCAGCGCGGCCGGATCCCCCGGGATCAACCGCAGCAGGATGAACACGGCAAGCGCGACGATCAGCAGCGTGGGCAACGCCATGCCGATCCGCGAGGCGACGAATCTGAGCATGGCGTCAGCCTGCCGCCAGTTCGGACTCGCGCACGTCGACCGCGTCCTGCGGTTCGTCGCCGTCCAGGCGGTAGGTGGTGAAGCGCCGGTTGGCGGCAGGCATGGGCGCGATCTCCATGATGCCCAACGCCGGTTCCATGACGATCATCGCCACCGTGGCGGTCAGGTTGCCGCCGTCGCCGTGGCGCGCCGGGCGGCATACGGAATAGGGCGCCAGGAAGTCATCGAACAGCGCGGCCTTGACGCTGTCGCGGTCCAGCAGGCGGCCTTGGGCCTGCAGCAGCCGGCGCACGCGCCAGTCGCGGTAGAAGCTCTCGGGCACGTGCGGGATGCCGGTGTCGCGCAGCTTGGATAGCGCGATGGCGCCGACCCAGTGGTTGGCGTGCACGATCAGGCCGTCGTCCGGGTACAGCGGGAACGCCTCGTCCGGCGCGCATTCGAAATCGATGCCGAAGCCCGCGGCGGTTGCGATCATGATGTTGTTCGAACACGATTTGGGCGTGGTCGCCACGACCTTGGCCGCCAGCGCGAAATGCTCCTGTTCCAGCACCTTGCGGCGGATCAGGCCCAGCGGCACGCCCAGGGATTTGTAATCGCGCTCGCATTCCAGGTAGTTGGCGGTGATGGACACGCCGGCCGCGTTCAAGCCGCTGCGCGCCAGCCCGCCCGCTTCCACGAAGGTCAGGTAGTCGGGGCCGTGGTCCTGGCGCACCCGCAGCACCACGCCGGTGTCGGCGCATTCGGCGCGCCAGTCCCAGTTCTGCGCATGGATCAGGTTGCCGGAGGCACTGCGTTCGGGCAGAAGGATGGCCCCGGTGCAGCCGTCGTCGGCCTCGTCGTCGGGATTGGCCGCGGCGCTTTGGGCCCGCGCCAGCGCCATGACTTCGGTGCGGGCGTTGATCATGACGATGTCTTCGAACGGCACGCCGGCGCCCGCCGCGATGCCGTGCATTTCCTCGACATAGCGTTCGTCGAAATCGCCGATGCGGCGTGCGTAATCGGCGATCAGGGCCGACTTCTGGGCGGCGCTCATGCCGAATCCGTCCAGGGCCCCGCCATACAGCGCCACGCTCTGGCGGATGCGGGGGGCTAGCGCCTGCCCGTACTGCCGGCCGCGGCTTTCCGGGCCGCCCGTCAACGTCACACAGGGGAAGGGGGTGATCGCCATCTATCCGTCCTTTTGTATTTTGTTGCTGTGTAATACACTAATTAGCCCGGTTGTTGGCTGTCAATCTGTTTTATGACGCGGTATATGAAATCTAGGGAAAACGTGAATGCCAAGGATGCGAATTGGCATTGAGGATAGGAACCACCCGTGAAGCGCAGGAGCGCGATGCCATGCAGGAGCTAAGTCCCCTACAGATCGAAGTCGCGCGCAAGCTGACGGCGCTGATTCAAGGCGGCCGCTGGCAGGTGGGCGAACGCCTGTCGGATGCGCGGCTGGCGCAGGAGCTCAAGGTGTCGCGGTCGCCGATCCGGCAAGCGCTGAACCTGCTGACGCGCCAAGGGCTGGTGGCGTATACGCCGGGCAAGGGCTACCGGCTGGAGCGCGAACCCGGCAGCGACGAAAGCCTGGACGAACTGATGCCGCATTCCGAGTCGGAAAGCCTGTATGGCGACCTGATGAGCGCGCGCGCCGTCGGCCGCCTGGGTGCCGAAGTGTCCGAGGCGCAACTGGTCGAACAATTCCAGGTGACGCGCGGCGCGGTGCGGCGCGCGTTGATGCGCTTTGCGACCGAAGGGCTGGCCGAGCGCCTGCCGGGGCACGGCTGGCATTTCGCGGAAAGTCTGGACAACGAGCAGGCGGTGAACGAGAGCTACGAGTTCCGGCTGATCGTCGAGTGCAATGCGCTGATGACACCGGGGTATGCGCCACGCGCCGACCAGTTGGCCGCGCTGCAGCGCGAACAGACCGAGATCCTGCAGATGCCGGTGGACCAGCTGCAACGCGACGCCTGGTTCAACGCCAACGCGGCCTTTCATGAAACGCTGGCGGCGTGGTCGAACAACCGTTTCCTGACCGAGGCCGTGCGGCGCCAGAATTCACTTCGGCGCATGACCGAATACGCCAACTTCGGGCATCTGGCCGAGGTCCATATCCACCAGGCGTGCACCGACCACCTGGGGATTCTGGCGGCGCTGGCCGAGGGCGACCGCGACTACGCGACCGCGCTGCTCAGGCGGCACATCACGCGGTCGGCGGATATCTAGGAAAAGCGGGGCGGCAATGGCCCCAGCGCGAGGCTAGCGGGTCTTGGCACGGCTTGCCCGGTGCTGCGGCGCCAGCGGGCAGGCCGCGCAGTACTGCGCGGTCGGCAGAAGATGGTAGAGGCAGCACTCGCGGTGCAACGTGACCATGGGATCCGCGCCGCGCGAGGTCCGGGGCGGCAGGCACAGGGGGTTGGGGCGTTCGTCCGCCGCATCGCCCCACCAGGGGTTCTCCAGCAACTGCAGCCTGTCCTGGCGCACGGCGTCGCTTGCCGCCGTGCCGTGCGTATGGGTCTCGACCGCCTTCAGCACCACCTCAAGGTAGCGCACCGCGCCGCCCCAGACCACCTTGCGGGGCAGCCGGCCGGCGCGGAACAACGCCTCGGCCAACGGCTGCAGGTGGTGCCAGACCAGCGCGTGGTACCGGCGCCAGACATCGCCGGCGGGATCCGCTGCGCCGAGCGCCTGGATCTGGAAGCGGGCAGGTGCCGCGTTGGCGTCCAGTTCGATCCACATGGCGTCGCTGCGGGCAGGCAGCGCGTGGCGCGCGCCGCTGGCGGCGGCGGCCATGGGCGGCAACAGGGTCCACAGATAGCTCATGGCCCAGGCGGAGGCCACCGCGCGCGGATCGGCGTCCGACCAATGGCGGCGATGGCGCGCCAGTGCGTCCGCCAGCCCGGCCTCGTCGCCCAGCAGCGCGGCGGCATTGCGCGCGTCGGCAGCCGGCGCGCTCCACTGCACCGTTTCGGCGTAGGGCCGCCATTCCTCTCGGAAGAAGGGTTGCAGCAACGCGATCATGCGCGCGATGCCGGCATGGGTCGGATCATGGGGTTTGGATTGGAGGGGAATCCCGGGGCGGGCCGGCGGATTCCGGCCTGCGAAAGATCCGCAGCGTAAAGAGAAAGCGGCGGCAGCGCAAATTCAGCGCAGCCGCGCCGTTCGCGTCAAGCGGCCACGCACAGCGCGATCGGGCAATCGCGCAGCAGCTCGCCCAGGTCCAGGTCGCCGGCGCCGCCGACACCAGGACGCCGTCCGGACAGCGTATTCAGCAGGCCATCCGTGGGCAGGCCGGCGGGCAGCCGGACGTGCGTGCCGTCCCAGAACCGGCGCGCCTGCGTGGATTGGCCGTGGGCATACGACGCGCCAAGCGCCAGCGCGCATAGCCGGGGGGCAATGACCAGCACGCTTCGCGCTTCGTGCCGCCGCAGGTAGGCCAGCACATGGGCGGCCTGCGGACCGTGCGCGGCAAGGGGCGCGTAGCGCCCATGATGGAACAGCGCGGGATCACGGGTACGCAAGGTCAGTGCGCGGCGGATCAACGCCTGTTTGACCGCTCCCGTTTGCCAGGCTTCCGTGCCCGTGGGGATCGGTCCGTCCGCGTCGTCCAATGCCAGCAGGCGCGTGCGCGCGGGATAGTCGACCGGGCGGCGGTTGTCGGGATCGACCAGGCTGAAATCCCAGAGGTCCGTGCCTTGGTAAAGGTCCGGCACGCCGGGCAGCGTGCAGCGCAGCGCGGTCTGCGCCAGGCTGTTCACCATGCCGGCGGGCGCGATGCGCAACGCGTATTGCGCGATTTCCCGCCGCAGGGCACAGCCGTCTTCCGTGTCCTTGAGCGCATCGATGCAGCGCCGGGCGGCTTCTTCGTAGGCCGGATCGGGATCCGTCCAGCTGGTGCGCAGCTTGGCCTCGCGCAGCGCCTTCTGCTGCCATTGGGCGATGCGTTCCAGATATTCCGCCAAGGGGCCGCCGGAACCGTCGGCGGCAAGGCCAAGCGGCCACGCGCCGACCAGGCATTGCAGCAGCAGGTAGGCGTCGGCCTGCGCGATGGGGCCGGGTCGGGCAAGACGCGGCACCCAGGCTTGGGCAAGGCCGATCCACGCGTGGGGCGCTTCGCTCAGTACCGCAAGGCGGGCCCGCGTGTCTTCGCCGCGCTTGTGGTCGTGGGTGCCGGTGGCAAGCATGGCGTGGGGATGGGTGGCGGCGCGTTCGGCGCACAGCGCGTGGAACGCATCGGGTGACAGCGAAAACCGGTCGGGGCTTGATCCCACCTCGTTGCGGGACAGCAGCGGGCCGCGCCGATAGAACAGCGTGTCTTCCAGCGCTTTGGCCGCCAGCGGCGGCGTCAGTTGCTGAAAGCGCCGCAGGCAGTGCGCCAGGGCGTCGGCCGGCGCGAGGGGGGCGCCGCCGCGCTCGGCCGCTGGGCCCTCATCCTGCGATGCGCCGCTGAGCCATTGGTCTATTTGCGTCAGCAGACATGCGTCTGCCGTGTCCGGCCCCAGCGCCGCGCGGGCCTGGTCAAGGGCGGCGGCGCACCAGTGCGCGTCCGCGAGGCTGCGGCCGCCGTCTTCCGCGTAGGTGCGATACACCGGAAACACGGCCAGCCAGGCGGTCAGCACGCGGTCGATGGCGGCCAGGGTCCAGTCGCGCGTGCCCGGGTCCCTTTGCGCGACGCCCGCCAAGGCGCGCGCCAGCGCCAGGCGTTCGGCCGGAAAGTGCCTGGACAGCATCCGGTGGCGCGCGTCCTGCAATTGGGCGGACGCGTCGCGCGGATCGCCGCTCAGGGCGTTCCAGAATGCCGTAAGCGGCGCGTGCGCGCCCGGGGCGTGCAGCAACGCGCCGACCTGATCCATGAAGTCGTAGCCCGTCGTGCCGTCGGCCGGCCAGCGGTAGTCCAGGGTTTCCCCATCAGCCAGTATCTTTTCCACGATGAGCCAGGCGCTTGCGCGGCCGCCTCGGGCTTGCGTGAGCGCCTGGCGCAAGCGGCGCAGGTACGCGCCCGGGCAGGCCAGGCCGTCGACATGGTCGATGCGCAGGCCGTCCAGCACGCCTTCCTGATACAGGCGCAACACCATCCCGTGGACGGCGTCGAACACGGCGTCGTCTTCGACGCGCACGCCGACCAGTTCGCTGATTTCGAAGAAGCGGCGCCAGTTGATCTGGTCGGACGCGGTGCGCCACCACGCCAGGCGGTAGTGCTGGCGTTCCAGCAAGTCGTGCAGCCGTGCCCGTCCATCGGCGGTTCGGGGCGCGTACCTGGCGACGTCCTGGCCGTCGGCCATGGGCTCCGGCGCAAGGGGCAGACGCTGGTCGCCGACGGCTACGACGCACTCGCCCGCGTCCTGGACGAGCCGGATCGCGCCCGTTTGCAGGCAGGCCCCGTAAGGTTGCGGCAGCACCGGCAGCAAGACCTTGCCGTGCAAGGCCGGGTCGGGTGGCTGCCAGTCGATGTCGAACGCGCGGGCATGCGGGCTGCGCGGGCCCAGGCGCAGCACGTCCGCCCACCACGCGTTGGCGGGATCCGCGGCCATGTGGTTGGGCACGATATCGGCGATCAGGCCTATGCCCAGCGCGTGGGCGGCGACGGCCAGACGGCGCAGCGCGGCGTCTCCGCCCAGCACCGCGCTGACGCGCTGATGGTCGATCACGTCGTAGCCGTGGGTCGAGCCGTCGCGCGCTTCTGTGATGGGCGACAGGTACAGGTGGCTGACGCCCAGCGCCGCATGGTAGGGAAGCTGCTCGCGGGCGTCGTCCAGCGTGAATCCGGCATGCAATTGCAGGCGCGCCGTGGCGCGGGGCGCGTTCATGGCTGGCCCCTTGTGGCGCGCACGGGTTGCAGGCGCGCGACGCTGGTCGGCGCGTTCAGGCAATCGGCGACGGATAGCGGCACGCGTTGGCGCCAGTTGGGGTGGCCGGCGACGGTGCCGGGCAGATTGGGCTGATCCAGTTGGCCCGTCAGGTCTTCCAGCGTCACCAGCATCAGCGGGCACGGCGTTGCCGCGACAAAGCCCAGCAGTTCGGCGCCTGGCGGCTCACGCGGCAGCGTCAACGTGGATGCGGCAGGCGAGGACGCCTGCACGGTGCGCCACAAGGCGGCGCGGTCTTCAAGCCGCGCGGCGCGCAACGCGGCCTCGTTCTGATCGGGACCTAGCAGGCCCAAGCGCGAGCGCCACAGGATGTCCTGCGCGTGCCACCAGCCCTCAAGCGTGGGCAGATCATGCGTGGTCGTCATGGCCACGGCGTGGGATGGCCAATCGGCGGGAGCCAGAAACTCGGCCGGTCCGGCGGCATCCGGGGCGCGGTCGGGCGCGGGTCCAGGTGCGTCCGCTGCCGGTTCGTCCGCCCGCATGAACCACAGCACGTCCATGCCCAGCAGTCCATGGCCTTGCAACTGGGCATCGAATCCGTCGGGCACCGTGCCCAGGTTTTCGCCGATGACCAGCGCGCGGTGCAACCAGGCTTCCAAGGCCGTCAGCCGCAGCAACTGCGTCAGCGGGTAGCGCAAGTAGGCGCCGTCCTGCGGCGGGGCGCCATCGGGGATCAACCACATCCGCGCCATGCCCAGGATATGGTCGATGCGCACGCCGCCGGCCTGGGCCAGGCTGGCGCGCAGCATGGCCAGAAACGCCGAGTATCCCGATTGCCGCAAGGCCGTAGGCGACAACGCGGTCAGGCCCCAGCCCTGGCCCAGCGGGTTGTGCAGGTCCGGCGGTGCGCCCACGCTTGCGCGCGACATCAGGTCGGCCTGGCGGCTCCAGGCGTGGCTGCCCGCAGGGCTGCCGCCCACCGCCAGATCGGCCAGCAAGCCCACGCGCATGCCGGCGTCGCGGGCGGCCTGCTGGGCCCGCGCCAGGCTGGCCGATGCCAGCCACTGGCCGAACATGTGCGCGCCGACGTCGTCCGCGTGCGCGTCGGCGTAGCGTTCGGTGGCGGGGGATCGCGGGTCGCGCAGATCGGCGGGCCAGTCCGTCCAGGGAACCGGCGCGCCCTGCATGCGTGCGCGATCGGCGTGCAGCGCTTCGAACAAGGCGTGGTCGCGCAGGTCTTGCCCTGCCGCGTTGCGGTAGTCGTCATACGCCTGGCGCTGCGCGGCCGAAGCCGCTGCCGGGAACCGGGCGTGCAGGCGGCGCAGCAACGCCAGCCGTGCCGTGGCGGCGGCAGGCCAGTCGATCAGCGGCCGCGCGTCCAGCGCGCGCAACTGCGCATGGTCCATGCCGGCCAGGGCGTCATGGACCGCCGCGTGTCCGAGGACGCCGGCCGGGTCGGCGTACAACGTATTCAGGAACAGGCGGCTGGACGGGGAGTAGGGGCTGCAATGCGCGGGGTCCGCCGCGAACATGGCGTGGACGGGGCTGATGGCCAGCGCGTCCGCGCCCGCCGACCCGGCTGCGCTGGCAAGGTCGCGCAACGCGCCGAAGTCGCCGAAGCCGTGCGTGGCCCGCGCCAGATCCGTGGACGGGCGGCGCAGGCTGTAGAGCTGGACGGCCAATCCCCAAGCGCGGGCATCCTTGACGCCCAACAGGTCGTCGAGCGTGGGCGCGCGCGGCGGCGCGACGGCGAGTGTCGCGGACCCGCCGGGCGTGTCCAACGCGTAGTAGCCCGGCGTGGCGGGCGCACGCAGGGTGGGTGCGCCATCTGCGCCGGTGGCGGTGCGGACGGCAATCGGCGGCTGTGACGGCGTTTGCATGTGGCAGGCACCGGCGCAATCCGCAGGCAGCGGCACCGTTTCGCCGGGCAATGCGATCAGCATCGGCGGCAAGCGATGTTGCGCCGAGGCGGCGGACAGGCGTTGCTGGCTATCGCGGATCTCCGCATCTGTTCCGGCAGGCAGGTCCATCGCGTCGAGCAGGGCGCGCAACGTATCGGTGGAGACTCGGCGTGGGCGGTGGTCGGCGCCCGTCCAGTCTTCGACGATCCCGGCGTCGGCGGCCAGCGCCGACAAGGCGCTTTGGGCGGGGGCGTTCATGCCGCCTCCTCAAGCAGCCAGACGGCGCTTTCCGCGCACAGGCTGCCCAGGCCCAGCGCGTCGAACGCGCCCGGCCGGGATTCGAACAGCAGCGACGAAAACAGCGATCCTGCCGGCGCAAGGCCGGGGCCAAGCGCTTGGGGATCCGGGCCCAGGTTGGCGTAGAGGGTCAACACGGCGCCGTCGCCCAGGCGCCATTGCACACGGACGGCATGTGGTCCGACGGCGCAAGCCGCGATGCTGCGCGTCCCGGCCAGACGTGGCGTGATCACGCGTTGGCGCAGATACAGCAGCGCGCCATAAAAGGTGCGCCATGCCTGCGCATCGCCGTCGTCTTCATTCTTGTCGCGGGCCTTGGGCCACGGGACGCTTTGTTTCCACGCGGCCTCCGCGTTCGGGTCCGGCACCGCCTGGGCATCCGCGCCGCGAAAACCGGGAAAGGCCGAGAATTCCCGCTGGCGGCCGTCCCGTACCGCTTGCGCAAGGGCCGGGTCCGTGTGGCTGGTGAAATAGAGGAATGGGGCGCGGCTGCCGGACTCTTCACCCATGAAGATCAGCGGAATCTGCGGCGCCAGCAGTTGCAGCGCGACAGCGGCGCGCAGGCGGTCCGGATTTTCCGCCAGCACTGTCAGCCGTTCGCCCGCCGCGCGGTTGCCGGTCTGGTCGTGGTTCTGCAGGAACAGCACGAATGCTGTGGGCGGCAGATGGCCGCTGGGTTCGCCGCGCGGAGCACCGTGCCGGACGTGCGAGGGCTGGCCCTGGTACAGCCAGCCCTGCGCCAGGCAACGCGCCAGCGCGTCGGCGGGATGGTCGGCATAATCGGCGTAGTAGCCGTGGGATTCCCCGGTCAAAAGGTGGTGCAGCACGTGGTGGGCGTCGTCGTTCCATTGCGCGTCGTAGCCCTGGCTGAGCAGGCTGGCGCGGTTGTCGTCGTTTTCCAGTACCAGATGGATGTGGCGCTGCGCGGGAATCTGGCCGCGCACGAACTGCGCCAGTTCCACAAGCCAATCCGGGTCGGCGATCGCGTGCACGGCGTCGAACCGCAGACCGTCGAACCGGAATTCCGTCAGCCAGTACAAGGCGTTTTCTTCGAAATAGCGGCGTACCGCCGGCTGACGGAAATCGATGGCGGGGCCCCACGGCGTGGATATGTCTTGGCGAAAGAACGGCGCTGCATATTGCGGCAGATAGTTGCCGTCGGGGCCGAAATGGTTGTAGACCACGTCCAGCATCATGCTGATTCCCAGGCCGTGCGCCGCGTCCACCAGGTGCTTGAGGGCGTCCCGAGAACCATAGGCTTCGTCCGGCGCGTAGGGCAGCACGCCGTCGTAGCCCCAGTTGCGCGGCCCGGGGAAGTCGGCGACGGGCATCAGTTCGACGACGGTGACGCCCAGCGCAGCCAGCTCGGGCAACCTGGCGGCCAGCCCAGCGAAGCCGCCGGCCAGGCCCGCGTGCGTTTCGTAGACGACGGCGTCTTCCCAGGGGCGGCCGTGCCATGACGGATGCTGCCAAGGATAGGCGTCGGGTCCGGCGACGACGCTGGCGCCGTGCACGTCGCCATCTTGCTGGCGCGAGGCGGGGTCCGGCACCAGCAGGTCGTCGCCCAAGCGGTAGCGGTACCGGGTGCCGGGTGGGCAGTCGACGTCTGCCTGGGCGTAGCCGTCGGGGCCGGGGTGCAGGGCTACGGGTTCGCGTCCGTCGATCACCAGCGCCAGCGCGGCGGGCGCGGTGGGCGCCCACAGGCGAAAGCGCGTGCGGCCGTCGGGCAGCGGCAGCGCGCCATGGGTGTAGGGTTCGGGCCACGCCGTCATGGCATCCCCCCGGGGATGCAGGCGGCCGACAGCAGGACCAGGCCATGCGCCTGCACGGTCAGGCTGGCGTCGGACATGGGCGCGGCCGGGACCTGCGTGGCGGAATCCAGTTCGCGGATCCAGGGTTGGCTGGGCTCGGGCAGCGTAAAGGCGACGGGTTCGTCGCCCGGGTTCAACAGCAACAGCGTGATGTCCGCGCTGCCGTCGTCCCGCAGCGCAGCCCGGCGCAGGGCCATCGCGAGTGTCTGCGGATCGTCCCAGGATTCCTGGCTGATCGGGTCGCCGCCCGTGTCGAACCAGCTGATGGCCGCGACGCCGGGGCAGATTTCCTGGGCGGCGTCGCCGAAGCGCGCGGCGCGCAGGCTGGGATGGTCACGCCGCAACGCGACGGCGCGCGCGACGAAATGGCTCAGCGCACGCCCGGCGTCGCTCTGGGCCAGGGTCCAGTCCAGCCACGACAGGGGGCCATCCTGGCAGTAGGCGTTGTTGTTGCCGTCCTGGCTATTGCCGAACTCGTCGCCGGCCAGCATCATCGGCGTGCCGTCGGACAGGAACAGCGTGGCCAGCAGCGCCCGCTGCACCTGCCCGCGTCGCTCCAGGATGGCGTCGTCCTGCGTCGGCCCTTCCTCGCCCCAGTTGCGGCTGTAGTTTTCGGCGTGGCCGTCGTTGCCGCCTTCGCCGTTCGCCTCGTTGTGGCTCGCGTCGTAGCTGACGAGGTCTTGCGTGGTGAAGCCGTCGTGCGAAGCCACGAAGTTCACGCCGGCCCAGGGCCGGCGGTGGCGCCGGTCGAAGACATCGCGCGAACCGCATAGCCGGGCCGCCATATCGCCGCGCATGCCTTCGTCGCCACGCCAATAGCGGCGGACGGTGTCGCGGTAGCGGTCGTTCCATTCGGCAAGGCCCGGCGGATGGTTGCCCAATTGGTAGCCGTCGGGCCCGATGTCCCAGGGTTCCGAGATCAGTTTCACGCCGGCCAGCGCCGGGTCTTGCAGCAGGGCGTCAAAGAAGCCCGATCCCGGGTCGAAGCCCGTGCCTTCGCGGCCTAGCGTCACGCCCAGGTCGAAGCGGAAGCCGTCCACGCCGTAGGAGTGCGTCCAATAGCGCAACGAATCCATCACCATCTGCAAGACGCGGGGATGCGAGAGGTTCACCGTGTTGCCGCAACCGGTGTCGTTGATGTAATAGCGTTCTTCGCCCGGCATCAGGCGGTAGTAGCTGGCGTTGTCCAGCCCGCGCCAGGACATCGTCGGGCCCAGTTCGCTGCCTTCGCAGGTGTGGTTGTAGACGACGTCAAGGATCACTTCCAGGCCGGCGGCGTGCAGGCGGCGCACCGCCTGGCGCAGGTCGTTGGGCCCGCGCTGCAGATACGCGGGTTCGGGTGCGAAGAACGACAGCGTGTTGTAGCCCCAGTAGTTGCGCAGGCCGCGTTCGAGCAGGAAACGGTCTTGCAGGAAGGCGTGCACCGGCAGCAGTTCCACGGCGGTCACGCCCAGGCGGTGCAGGTGTTCGATGAAGCGCGGGTCGGCCAGGGCGGCGCAGGTGCCGCGCAGCGGTTGGCGCAGGTCTTCGCGTTGCATGGACACGCCGCGCAAGTGCACTTCGTAGATCGTCGTGTCCGTCCACGCGGTGCGCGGCGCCTTGCTGTTGCCCCAGTTGAACGGCACGTCTTCCGTCACGATGGCTTTGGACATCGCCGGTGCGCTGTCGCGGCGGTCCATCGACAAATCGGCGCGCGCGTGGTTCAGCCGGTAGCCGAACAGCGCATCACTCCAGCTGGCCGGGCCGGTCAGGTGGCGGGCGTAGGGGTCCAGCAGCAGCTTGTGCGGATTGAAACGATGCCCGTTGCGCGGGTCATAGGGGCCGTGCGCGCGGTAGCCGTAGATCAGCCCCGGCTGGGCGTCGGGCAGGTAGCCGTGCCAGACCTCGTCCGTGCATTCCGGCAGGTCGAAACGCCGCAGTTCCTTGCGGCCGCGCGCGTCGAACAGGCACAGTTCGACGCGCGTGGCGTTGGCCGAGAAGACGGCGAAGTTCACGCCCAGGCCGTCGCTTGTCGCGCCCAACGGGTACGGCTGGCCGGTAGTCAGGCGGGGCAGTTGAGAGGGGTCCATGGGGTCAGTCTTCCAGCGTGAGGAACAGGGTGGAAAGGGGCGGCAATGTCAGGGGCAGCGATTGCGCATGGCCGTGCGAGGGTTCGGCCGCCGTGCGCGCGGCACCCTGGTTGCCCTGGCCGGAGCCGCCATAGCAGCCGGCGTCGGTATTCAGGGTTTCGGTCCATGTTCCGGCCACCGGCACGCCAATCCGGTAACCGTGGCGCGCGACGGGCGTGAAATTCGAGACGGCCAGCACCAGCGACCCGCCAGCCCGGCGCAGGAACGCGGCCACGCTGTTGTCGGCATCGTCCATGACGACCCAGGCGAAGCCTTCCGGATCGGCGTCGAGTTCATGCAGCGCGGGCGTGTCCCGGTACAAACGGTTCAGGTCGGCAACCAGGCGCTGCACGCCCTTGTGGCTGGCGTCGTCCAGCAGGTTCCAGTCCAGGGCGGCGTCGTGGTTCCATTCGGCGGTGCAGGCCAGTTCCCCGCCCATGAACAACAGCTTCTTGCCCGGATGCGCCCACATGAACCCCAGGTACGCGCGCAGGTTCGCCAGTTTGGCTGCGCGGTCGCCCGGCATCTTGTTCAGCAGCGAGCCCTTGCCATGAACGACTTCGTCATGCGAAAGCGGCAGGACGAAACGCTCGGAATAGGCGTACGCCATGCCGAAGGTGATGTCGTGGTGGTGATGCTTGCGGTGCACCGGGTCTTCATGCATATACCGCAGGGTGTCGTGCATCCAGCCCATGTTCCATTTGTAGTGGAAGCCCAGGCCGCCGTCCGCGACCGGCGCCGTGACGCCCGGCCAGGCGGTGGACTCCTCGGCCACGACGATCGTGCCGGGCGCGTGTTCGCGCACGGTCTCGTTCAGCGCCTGCAGGAATGCGACGGCCTCCAGGTTTTCGCGCCCGCCGTGCCGGTTCGGTATCCATTCGCCGGGCTGGCGGCTGTAGTCGCGGTACAGCATCGACGCTACGGCATCCACGCGCAGGCCATCGATATGGAAGCGTTGCAGCCAATGCATGGCGCTGGCGATCATGAAGGCCTTCACCTCGGTCCGGCCCAGGTTGTAGACGAGCGTGTTCCAGTCGGGGTGATAGCCTTCGCGCGGGTCGGCGTATTCATATAGCGGCGTGCTGTCGAAGCGCGCCAGACCATGGGCGTCATCGGGAAAATGCGCGGGTACCCAGTCCAGGATGACGCCGATGCCGGCGGCGTGGCAGCGATCGACGAATCGGGCGAAGGCGTCGGGCGGCCCAAAGCGCGCGGAGGGCGCGAACAGGCCGAGCGGCTGGTAACCCCAGGAACCGCCGAACGGATACTCCATGATCGGCATCAACTCGACATGCGAGAACCCCATGGCGTGCGCGTAGGCGGGCAGCTTGTCTGCAAGCTGGTCCCAGACGCAACGCGCGCCATCGGGCGCGAGCCAGGAGCCGGCGTGCACTTCGTAGAGGGAAAGGGGGGCTTGGGGCGCGTGGCGCCCGGCGCGGGATCGCATCCATGCATCGTCCGTCCAGGGGTAGGGGGAGGGGTCGTCCACGACGGACGCCGTGGCGGGGGCCGCCTGCGCGCGCCGCGCCATGGGGTCAGCTTTCAGAGCGATAGCGCCGTCGGCGCCGGTGATCGCGAACTTGTAGCGGTCGCCGGCTGCGGCGCCAGGAATGAACAGCTCCCAGACGCCCGCCGCGTGGCGCAAACGCATCGGATGGCGGCGGCCGTCCCAGCTGTTGAAGTCGCCCACGACCGCGACGCGGCGGGCATTGGGTGCCCATACGGCGCAGCGCAAGCCGGGGATGCCGTCCATGTCGGCAAGCCGTGCCCCCAGAAAATCCCGTGCGGCGCGCCAGTCGCCGGCCGCTAGCGCGTCCAGGTCCCGGGCGGACAACATGGGGCCAAAGGCATAGGCATCGGGCGTGACCTGTTCCGCATCCGGCCATTGGATCGCCAGCCGGTACGAACCCGGCTGGCCCGGGCGCGCGCCGGGCGCCGCGCCGGTAAACAGTCCGTGCGCCTGTTCATGCAGCGCGGCGCGCTGGCCGTCCCGGGTGACGACCCACACGCCGGTCGCCCCGGGTGCCAGTGCGCGGACCTGTCCATCGTGGGGGCCGAGTACCGAGAACGGATCGGCATGCCGCCCGGCGGCCAGCGCGGCGAGGGTGTCGGGGTCCACCTGGCCCGCGGGCATGGCGCGGGACGGCGGCGGGGCGGTGGCGCGGCGGTTCATGGGGATTGTTCCTCGTTGCGGATCGCGGCGGCCTGCAGCAGCTCGCGCGCCAGTCCGGTCAGCGCGCACAGCGGTATGGAAATCCAGTCGGGACGATGGGCCGCTTCATAGCAGACCTCGTAGGCGGCTTTTTCCAATAGCGCCAGTTTCAGCAACGGGCCTTCCTGAGCGGCGGACAGTGCGACCGCCGTGGTGGCGGCTTCGGCGTAGCCCTGCAGGAAGGCCTCGGCGGCCCGAGCGCCGAAGCGCGCAAGCAAGGCATCGCGCAGTTCCACGGGCGCCCCCGGCGCGGCAGGCGAATCGGCCGGCCCCGCGTTGGCGTCCGACGGAGCGCCGCCCGACGGCACGCCAGACGGATCCCCCCGCGCGATGGACGCGGCGGCATAGTCGAACGAACGCAGCATGCCGGCCACATCCTTGCACGGGTTTGCCGCCTGCCGGCGCGCTTGCAGGGACTGGATGGGTTCACCCTCGAAATCGATCAGGTAGGCGTCCGTTTGCGCCACCAGCACCTGGCCCAGATGGAAGTCGCCGTGCACGCGGATGAGCGGCGCCCCGGCCACCGCCTGCGCCATGGCGCCGACTTCCTCGGCCAGGCGCGCGCGGTGTTCGAAGAACCATAGCGCACAGGCACGCGAGGGCGCCTGCAGCGTGTCCTGCGCGGCGCGCAAGTCTTCAGCCGTGCGGTCCAGCTGGGCGATGATCCGGGCGGCGTGCTCGTCGGCATCTTCGGGGGTGGCCGTGCGCGGGGCGAAGGCGAGGTCATCGGATGGTTGCGCCAGGGCGTTGTGCAGTTCGCCCAGCCGCCGTCCGATCGTGGCGGCCATGACGGCGTAGCCCTCAAGGCTGGCCTCGAATTCTTCCGGGCTGTCGCCGCTCAGCAGCGCGGCGCCCAGCGTGCGCTTCAGGTAGTCCAGCGTCCAGGTCCAGGCGTCGCCCTCGTTGGTCACGAACGCATGCAGCACGGCCAGCGTGTGCGGCACGCCGTCGGCGTCCACGCGCTGCACCTCGCCCAGCAGCGCGGGGATGTTGGCGTAGCCGGCGCGGGTCAGATGGCGCGTCAGCTCGACTTCGGCCGAGATGCCGGGCTGCACGTTGCGTATCAGCTTCAGGATCGCCTGCCCGCCGATGATGGCCGAACTGTTGGATTGTTCGCCGCTGATCCACTGCAGTGCAGGCGCGTCGCCGAGTTCCAGCGCGGCCAGGCCGGGCTCTGGCAGGTAGCGGATGATGCCGGGCTTGTCGCCCGGCTTGCCGCCCTCGCGGCCGTCCAGCTCGCGGCCGGCGCGCAAGGCCTCGACCACGCCCAGCACGAAGCCCGGTTGCAGGAAGGCGTCGGCAAGCGTGCCGACTTCGGCCCCCCGGCGCACGCGCGCGATGGGGTATTGCACCTGGGCCGTTTCGTCCCACACCAGCACGAAGGGGGCCTGTGCCCGCCAGCCTTCGACGCCGTCTTCCGGCTGCACTTCCGCCCAGTAGTATTCGCCGCTGGCGGCGGTGAAGGGCGTGGCGTAGGCCAGCTTTGCCCGGGCGGGCGCGTGTGTGCCGGGAAACCAGCGCTGGCGCGCCAGGTACTCGGGCAGCACTTCGTTTTCTAGCGTGGCGCGCGAGGCGTCGGTCAGCGCGGCGCCGCCGCGCGATTTCAGCACCAGTGTCGTCAGCTCGGGCATCTGCGCCGGACCGCTGGCGTGCCAACCGGGCGGGGCGGCGTCCGCGCTCAGGTCCATCCAGTAGAAGCCGTAAGGGGGCAGCGTCAGCAGATAGGGCAGTTCGCCGATGGCGGGGAACGGCGTGCCGCCCAGCATTTCCACCGGCACCCGCCCGTTGAAGGCCTGCAACGGCAGTTCGACGGGCTGCGCGGCGTTCGACAGGTTCGCCACGCACAGGATGATGGTGTCGTTCCACTGGCGCAGGTACGCCAGGATCTTGCGGTTGCCCGCCAGGATGAAGCGCAGTGTTCCGCGGCCGAAGGCGTGCGTCTGGCGGCGCTGCGCCAGCATGCGGCGGGTCCAGTTCAAGAGCGAATGCGGATCCCGCTGCTGGGCTTCGACGTTGACCGCCTCGTAGCCGTACAGCGGCCCCATCAGCACCGGCAGCGGCAGGCGCTCGGGGTCTGCCCGCGAAAAGCCGCCGTTGCGGTCGGGCGACCATTGCATGGGCGTGCGTACGCCGTCGCGGTCGCCCAGGTGCACGTTGTCGCCCATGCCCAGTTCGTCGCCGTAGTACAGCACCGGCGTGCCGGGCATCGACAGCAGCAGGCTGTTCATCAATTCGACCCGCCGGCGGTCGCGTTCCAGCAAGGGGGCCAGCCGGCGGCGGATGCCCAGGTTGATGCGCGCGCGCGGGTCGGCGGCGTAGACGCTCCACAGGTAGTCGCGTTCGCGGCTGGTCACCATTTCCAGCGTCAGTTCGTCGTGGTTGCGCAGGAAAATGGCCCATTGGCAGGTGGCCGGGATGTCGGGCGTCTGCCGGATGATGTCGGTGATGGGAAAGCGGTCTTCCTGCGCGATCGCCATGTACATGCGCGGCATCAGCGGGAAGTGGAACGACATGTGGCATTCGTCGCCGGCGCCGAAATACTCCTGCGCGTCCTCCGGCCATTGGTTGGCCTCGGCCAGCAGCAGGCGGCCGGGGTACTCGGCGTCGATCACCGCGCGTATCTGCTTGAGCACCTGGTGCGTTTCGGGCAGGTTCTCGTTGTTGGTGCCCTCGCGTTCCACCAGGTAAGGCACGGCGTCCAGCCGCAGCCCGTCCACCCCCATGTCCAGCCAGTAGCGCATGACGGACAGCACTTCCTTCAGCACCTGGGGATTGTCGTAATTCAGGTCCGGCTGATGGGAATAGAAGCGGTGCCAGAAATAGGCCTGTGCCTCGGGGTCCCACGTCCAGTTGGATTTTTCGGTGTCGCAGAAGATGATGCGGGTGCCGGCGTAGGCCTTGTCGTTGTCCGACCAGACGTAGAAATTGCGCGCCGCCGAGCCCGGGCGAGACGTGCGGGCGCGCTGGAACCAGCGGTGCTGGTCCGACGTATGGTTCACGACCAGTTCGGTGATCACGCGCAGGCCGCGGGCGTGTGCTTCGCGTATCAGTTTGCGCACATCGGCCACGGTGCCATAGTCGGGGTGCACGCCCCGGTAATCGGCGATGTCGTAGCCGTCGTCGCGCCGGGGCGACGGGTAGAAGGGCAACAGCCAGATCGTGTTCACGCCCAGGCTGGCGATGTAGTCCAGCTTCATGATCAGGCCGGGAACGTCTCCCACCCCGTCGTCGTTCGAGTCGAAGAACGACTTCACATGCAACTGGTAGATGACCGCGTCCTTGTACCAAAGGCCGTCGTCCTTGAGGGGTTGGGTTTCACTGATCATGTCGTTGGGCTCCGGGCGGCGTCAACCGTGCAGGGACAATCGCCAGACGCGATAGGGTTGATCGGGGGACAGCGGCACGGCTTGCGGCGCGCCGCGCCAGGTGTCGCGGCTGTCCGTCAGCAGGTCTTCGGCCGTCAATTGCTCGGCGCCCGTGTCCGCGAAACGCCATAGCGGCGGGTCCAGGTGGGCGACCTGGGGGTTGAACGGGTCCAGGCTGACGACGGTCAGCACCACGTTGCCCAGGCCGGGCGTGGCCTTCACGAAGGCCAGCACCCGATCGTTGCCGGTGGCCACCGCAGTCAGCCCGCGATGGGTCTGCAGCGCCGGATTGGCGCGGCGGATCAGGTTCAGGCGCGCGATCTCGGCACGGATGTTGCCCGTCTGATGCCAGTCGCGCGGGCGCAGTTCGTATTTTTCGGAATCCAGGTATTCCTCTTTGCCGGGCACGGCGGCGGCCTCGCACAGTTCGAATCCGCTGTAGATGCCCCACAGACCGGCGCCCATCGCGGCCAACGCCGCCCGGATCAGGAAGCCCGCGCGGCCGGATGTCTGCAGGAACAGCGGGTTGATGTCCGGCGTGTTGACGAAGAAATGCGGCCGGAAGAAATCGGCCGGCGGCGGCCGCGAGATCTCTTCCAGATAGGCTTGCAGTTCGTCCCTGGTGTTGCGCCACGTGAAGTAGGTGTAGGACTGCGTGAAGCCCACCTTGGCCAGCCGGAACATCATCTTGGGCCGGGTGAACGCTTCGGACAGGAACAGCACGTCGGGATGCTGGCCATGCACTTCGGCGATCAGCCATTGCCAGAACGGCAGCGGCTTGGTGTGCGGATTGTCCACCCGGAAGATGCGCACGCCGCGCTCGACCCAGAACAGGACCACGTCGCGCAGCGCCCGCCATAGCGCAAGCTTGCGGGCCCGGCGCGGCGGCGCGCCATAGAACGACACATTGACGATGTCTTCGTACTTCTTCGGCGGATTTTCGGCATAGCGCAAGGACCCGTCCGGGCGCCACGAGAACCAGTCGGGGTGCGTCTGCAGCCAGGGGTGGTCGGGCGAGCACTGGATGGCGAAATCCAACGCGACTTCCATGCCGTGGTCCTGCGCCGCGTGCACCAGGCGCACGAAGTCGGCAAGCGTGCCCAGCTTGGGTTCGATGGCATCATGGCCGCCTTGCGCCGCGCCGATGGCGTAGGGGCTGCCGACATCGTCCGGGCCTGCGGTCAGGCTGTTGTTGCGCCCTTTGCGGTTGCGCAGCCCGATGGGATGGATGGGCGGCAGGTACAGCACGTCGAAACCCATTTCCCGGATGTCGGGCAGGCGCGCGATGACGTCGTCGAAGGTGCCGTGGCGGCCGGGTTCGCGGGCTTGCGAGCGCGGGAACAGTTCGTACCACGCGCCGTGGGCGGCTTGCGGCCGGTCGACCCAGACCGGATAGCGCGCCGCAGTCACGGATTCGAAGGGATGCGCGTCAAGCGCCCGCATGGCGTGCGCCAGGCCGGCGCCCAGCAGCAGGGCGACCTGCTCGTCCGTCGGCGCGGTATCGGCAGGCACATCGGGCAGCGCTTTCAGCACGCGCCGGATCTCCGTCGCGGCGTCGCTTCCCTCCGCATGCCGGCCCGCGCGCTTTTCGGCATCGCGCAGGGTTTGCAGGCCCTCGGCGATTTCCAACCCCAGCGCACGGCCCGCCCGATGCTTGACCTCCAGGTCATGGCGAAACGTTTGCCAGACGTCGAACCAGGCGGCCACCTGGAATTCGTGCGGCCCGATGCGGCGTGGCCGGAAACTGGCTTGCCAGCGGTCGTTGGCCAACAGTTGAAGGGGGACGCGGCGCCAGTCCGGCTCGTCGGCTGCGCGCCACCGCAATTCGGCCGCGATGCGGTCGTGACCGTCCATCAGCAGGTCGGCCTGAACGGTCACGCGTTCGTGGACGACGCACTTGACCGGGTGCGCGCCGTCGTCGACGACGGGCGAGACGCTTTCGATGGCGATGCGCAAGCCGGCGCCGCCTTCGGTGCGCGGGCCTGGGTGGCGGGAGGCTTCGCGGACGGGCGGCATGGGCGCGACCGACATCACCGCGCAGCCGGCGGGCGGCAGCGCGTCGCCGTCCGGCATCGGCATGCCGGCGCCCGGGTGCGGCACGATGTCGCCGGGCGGCAGGCTGGATGCCACGGCATCCCAATCGACCCGCGCCATCGCCGATTCGGCGGGATTCAGGGCAAGGAGGGCGGTTGCCCCATCGGTTGCCCCATCCGTCGCGGCGCGCAGCACCAGCGTCGCGCGGCCATCCCGGCCCCCGAGCACGCGGGGGGGCCCCGTCTGCGGGGGCTGCGTCGCAAGCCAACGGTTGATGTCCCGAGCCGGTCCGGACGGATCGACATCCGCTTCGCCGGCGAGCCAGCCGTTGGCGGTGAAGGCGGCAGCCCAGGCGCGGCGTCCGCCGGCCGCCGCCATGCCGTCCAGCGGGGAGACACTGGCCAGGACTGGGGCGACCCGTTCCAGCCGCACCGCTTCTTCCGCCAGCCACGCGGCCTTGTAGTCCCACCAGGCCAGGGACGAGAACACGCCATCGAAGCCGGCCTCGCGCAGGGCGTCCACTTGCGGCGGCGTCATGCCCGGCGTCCAGGCCAGGCAGGCCGGCCGGGCGGCATGCCGCCGCAACGGCGCCAGCAGATCCCGCCATGCGGTGCCGGTCAGGCAATGCGGCGCTTCGAACAGGAAGCCGGACACGCCGGCGTCTGCCCAACGCGACAGCCGCGCTGCCCACGTCGCGGCAAAGCCCGCGGGCGGGCCGTCGTTCAACGCCATCAGGCCCCGATCGCTTGGGGGCAACCGGGGGTCGCGCGCCGGGTCTTCGGGATGCGCGCGATACCAGCCCGTCGGCGCCGTGCCGGGGCTGGCGTCCACCGATACCCGGTCAAACGCCACCCGGACCCACAAGGCCAGTTCATGGCGGGTAGCCACCGTTGCCAGCCGCGCCAGCCGGTCCGTGACCGGTTCGGTCCGGTCTGCCGAGGGGCTCAGGTCGGCATCGACAGGCGCCAATGAATGCGTGCCCGCGGGCCGCAGCCAGGGCGCCGGGATCAGCACGGCATTGAAGCCGGCCTCGCGGATACGCGCGAGCCTGGCGTCCCAGTCGCCAGCCGCCGGCACGGCGTCCGGGAAGCCCTGCGGCGCATGGCAGAGGCGCGGCAGGCCGGGCTGGGCCGGGGCACGATGGGCGGTGGCAACCATGCGTGTCCCTTAAAGCGGCATCGGCATGGAGCCGCGCGCTTGCCGTGTCCGTCGTTGTCCCGCGTGGGATGACCGGGCCGGTGCGGATGCCACAGCGGCGTCTTCGACGGCGGCGTCCCCCGCCAGGGAATGGATCAGCCGTTCGTATGGGCCGACGGCGCGTTGCCAGCTGAAATCCCGGGTCATCGCATTGCGTTGCATCGCGCGCCACAGGGTCGGGTGCCGGCGCAGATGCATCGCCCGCGACAGCGCGTCGGCCATGGCGTCGGGGCCGTCGCCGTCGAACAGCAGGCCGTTGGCGAACGCCATCGCGGTCAGCGGCGCGTCCGCGCCCGGATCCTCGATGGTGTCGGCCATGCCGCCGACGCGAGACCCCACGGGCACGGTGCCGTAACGCATGGCGTACAGCGGCGTCAGGCCGAACGGCTCGAAGCGGCTGCCGTGCAGCAGGATGTCGCCGCCCGCATGCAGCCGGTGCGCGCCGGTCTCGTTGTAGCCGATGCGCGTCGCGCAGCGCTTTGGGTATCGCGCCGCCAGCGACTTCAGCGCGCTTTCCAGCCGCCGGTCGCCTTGGCCCAGGATGGCCACCTGCATATCGGCGTGCGTGTCCAGCACGCGCGGCAAGGCGTCGGCGGCGACGTCGGCCATCTTCTGTTCGGTCAGGCGGCTGCCAAGCACGACGAGCGTGGCCTGCGGGTCCGGCAGCAGATCGAACTCGCGCTGCAAGACGGTCTTGCACAGGCGCTTGTTCGCCAGGTCGCCGGCGTGGTAGCGCAACGGCCCCAGTTGCGGATCGCGCGAGGGGTCCCAGAGCGCGGTGTCGATGCCGTTGGGGATCGCCATCAGGTCCGCAGCGCGTTCGCGCAGCAGGCCGTCCAGCCCGCAGCCGAATGCCGGGGTGAGGATTTCGCGGGCATACGTGCGGCTGACGGTCGTCACGCGGTCGGCGTGGCGGATGCCCGCCTTCATGAAGTTCAGCTGGTTCCAGGCCACCATGGCGTCTTCGCTACGGCAGGCGGGCGGGATGCCCAAGGCGGCGGCGTCCTCTAGCGGGAACTGGCCCTGGAATGCCAGGTTGTGGATGGTCAGGACGCTTTTCACGTCATCGATGCCGGCGTCGCGCAGCAATAGCGGCGTCAGCGCGGCATGCCAGTCATGCGCGTGCACTACCGTGGGGCGGGGCAGGCCGGGCAATCCGCGCGCGATCCGTACCGCGGCATGGCACAAAGCGGCGTAGCGCACGCCGTTGTCCGCGTGCTCGGCGCCCTCGTCGTTCATGTACAGGCCGCCGCGGTCGTAGAGCGCGTCGTTCTCCAGCAGCAGGAACGACAGCTCGGAAACCGGGCACACGCCTGACAGCAGGCGGGCGTCTCCGCCGGGCAGGTCTTCAAGCCGTGCCACTTCGCGCGCGCCGTCCAGGCGGCCGGCCACGCCGCGGTAGGCGGGCAGCAGCACGGTCGCGGCAATGCCGCGCTCCGTCAGCGCCCGCGCCATGCCGGTGATGGCGTCCCCCAGCCCGCCGGTCTTGGCCAGGGGGAACGCTTCGGCAGCCACTATGAGTATTGTCGTCGTCGACATGTTTGGTGCTCCGGGGTCGGAGGGCCGCTGAAAAAGGGGCCCGATTTCGCAAGCCTTCAATGCGCAAGAGGCGTGCCCGAGTCACTGCCGCCAAGGCACCCGTGCGGGGACAGGACGCCGGGTGTCGTTGTTGCTGACGTTTGTAAAACTGGGAGCGGTGCCCGGTTTCCGGGCCGCCCGGATGGCTGGGCATGAGGGTTGCGGCGCCTCATGCTTCCTGAGGACTTTGGCAAGGAGCGCCGACTTGAAAACCGTTTCCGATTTTGTGCTCGCCCGGCTGGGCGAATGGGGCGTGCAGCGCGTGTTCGGCTATCCCGGGGACGGGATCAACGGACTGATTGGCGCGCTCGGAAAGAACAAAGAACTGGAATTCGTCCAGGCGCGCCACGAGGAGGGCGCGGCGTTCATGGCCTGCGCCCACGCCAAGTTCACCGGCCAGGTCGGCGTGTGCCTGGCGACGTCCGGCCCTGGCGCTATCCACCTGCTCAACGGCCTTTACGACGCGAAGATGGACCATCAGCCCGTGGTGGCAATCGTGGGGCAGCAGGCTCGCAGCGCCCTGGGCGGCGACTACCAGCAGGAAGTAGATCTCGTCAGCTTGTTCAAGGATGTAGCGCACGACTTCGTGCACATGGTGACCTCGCCCTTGCAGGCGCGCCATATGGTGGATCGCGCCATGCGCATCGCGATGGAGCGGCGTGGCGTGACTTGCCTGATATTCCCGAACGACGTGCAGGACCTGGAAGCGGTGGAGGAGCCGCCCCGTGAGCATGGCACGGTGCACACCGGCATCGGCTTGACCTCGCATGCCGCCGTGCCGCCGGATGCCGCCCTGGACATCGCCGCGACGATCCTGAACCGCGGCGAACGCGTGGCGATGCTGGTCGGCGCGGGCGCGCTCGACGCTGGTGATGCCGTGCAGGCGGTGGCGCAACGGCTGGGCGCGGGCGTGGCCAAGGCCTTGTTGGGCAAGGCAGTGGTGTCTGACGAACTGCCCTACGTAACGGGCGCCATCGGCCTTCTGGGTTCGCAGCCCAGTTGGGAAATGATGAACGAGTGCGACACGCTGCTGATGGTGGGCACCTCGTTTCCGTATGCCGAATTCCTGCCCAAGGCGGGGCAAGCCAGGGCGGTGCAGATCGACGTCGACGGGCGTCGGCTCAACCTGCGCTATCCGGTAGAGGCCGGCCTGGTCGGCGATGCGCGCCTGACCCTGCAGGCTTTGCTGCCCCGGCTGGAGGGCAAGGCGTCCGACCGCTGGGTCAAGGGAATCGAGAAGCGCGTGCAGCGCTGGCGCGAGACGGTCCTGGCCCGCGCCATGGTCCCCGCCAACGGCATCAATCCGCAGCGCCCGTTCGTGGAATTGTCCCGCCGGTTGCCGCCGCAATGCATCGTCACGTGCGACTCGGGGTCGGCCGCCAACTGGTACGCGCGCGATGTGCAGCTGCGCGCCGGCATGATGGGGTCGGTGTCGGGTGGCTTGGCCAGCATGGGTTGCGGCGTGCCGTACGCGCTGGCGGCCAAGCTGGCGTATCCCGGCCGACCGGTGGTGGCGTTGGTGGGCGATGGCGCGATGCAGATGCTGGGCATCAACGAACTGATCACGATCGCGCACCGCTGGAAGGATTGGGCCGACCCGACGCTGGTCGTGCTGGTGCTCAATAACGGCGACCTGAACCTGGTGACGTGGGAGCAGCGTGTCATGGGCGGGGATCCGCGCTTTGGCGATTCGCAATGGCTGCCGCCGTTTTCCTATGCGGACTACGGCCACATGCTGGGCCTGGAAGGTATCCGCGTGACCGAGCCGGACGATGTCGGTCCCGCCTGGGACCGCGCGCTTGCCGCCGGGCGGCCCGCCGTGCTGGAAATGGTCACCGACCCGGAAGTGCCGCCGATGCCTCCGCATATATCGCTCAAGCAGTTCGGCGCCTACATGGCCGCATTGCGCAAAGAGGATGCCGCCACGGGCGCGGCAGCGCTACGCGCCACGATCAAGCAGTGGTGGGCAGGCTGACGCGCGCAGATGGGGCGGCGCATGCGGCACGGCACTTGCGGAGGAATGGTTTCGTACCACCACAACGCGGGCGCACGCCCGGCAAAGGAGATAGACCATGGAAACTCAGACCAACATCGTGGGCGGCCCCAAGAGCAACCCGGGCGGCCCGGGGCCGCAGGTCATGGCGGCGGATACCCTGGAAGGCAACGACGTGTACAACTCGGCGGGCGAGGAGCTGGGGTCGATCAAGGACATCATGATCGATGTGCCCCGCGGCCGCGTGGCCTATGCCGTGCTGTCGCGCGGTGGCGTGCTGGGCATCGGTGACAAACTCTTCGCAATCCCCTGGGGCGCGTTGACGCTGGACACGGACCGCAAGTGCTTTGTGCTGAACGTCGACAAGGAGACGCTGAAGAACGCGCCGGGCTTCGACAAGGACAATTGGCCCAGCATGGCGGATGAGACTTGGGCGCGCAGCTTGCATACGTACTATAAGCAAGACATCTATTGGTAGGCGGCGGCCGGGGCGGACGGCCCGGAGCGCGTCACGGCGCCGGCCGCGGATCCGACATCCGCGCGCCGGTCACCATTTCCGTGACCCAGCTGACCAGGATGGACGTATAGGCCCGCTGCGCGAATTTCTCCGTCAGGGCGTGGTCGGCGCCGTCGATGATGCGATGGGTCAGCGAATGCGAGCGCCGGAACGCTGAGCGGTAGCTCATGATGGTGGAATGCGGGATGTAGGTGTCGTGCTCGGCCTCCACGATCAGCACATCGCCGGCAAATTCCGCACAGGCCTTCAGGGCACGGTTCGATTCCGGCGGCACATGGCTGTTGCGGTAGGCGCGTAGCGTGTCGCGGTTCAGCTGGTTCTTGGGCAGGAGCCACTCGTCGTCCAGATACAAGGCCGGCGCGTGCAGCGCTAGCCAGCGTACGCGCCGCAGGCCGCTAAGCAGGGCGGCCAGATAGCCGCCATAGCTGCTGCCCACCACCGCGACGGAACCTGAGTCCAGCGACGGGTGCGAGGCCAGCCGGTCGTAGGCCGCCATCGCGTCGCGCAGATTGTCTTCGCGGGTGACTTGCAACTGCTGCTGGCGGGTGGCAGCGTGGCCGCGCAGGTCGAAGGTCAGGCACACGCATCCCAGCGCCGCGATCCCCTTGGCGCGCGACAGGTCGAATTCCTGACAGCCGCCCCATCCGTGAATGAACAGGACGCCAGGCACCTTGTCTTCCGGCGTCAGGAACGTGCCGTCAAGCACGTGGCCGTCGACCGATAGCGCGATGGGATCGCTATGCGCCGCCATCAGTTTCCTCCACTACGCCACCCGATTTGCTGATATGGCCCACGGCGCAATCCTCGCCATGGAAGACCAGATGCTGCGGAATCGGACGGGGTGCGTCGTGGCCATAGCGCTCGCGGGTGGCGGCGCGCACCGACGCCTTGGACGGCGACAGCGCGAATGCCTGCATGGCGGCCAGTTCGGCCAGGCTGGCCCCGCCCGCCCGCCAGGATTGCTCCAGGACGCCGGCGCGCTCTTGCCCGGAGGCGTCCCACCCGAAAGCGACGTCGTAGTTGCGGCGTGACGCGAAAAGCTGGGGATAGGCGGTGGACACCGCCGTGTCGTAGCGGCAGGCCATGTCTACCGCCTGGCGTTCCCTGGGGTCAAGGTCCAGGGCGCGCAAGGCGTCAAACCCGCCGCGCGCCAGCCGCAGCTCCGAGCCGCCATAGACGGGGATGCCCGCGTTGTCGGGCGTCAGCGATTGCGTGCCCACGTACGAGATTTCCATTTTTCCCACCCGCGCCCAGCCGACGCTATAGGTAGCGACGTCTTCCAGGTCTTCCTCCAGCACCAGTCCCAGCCTGCGCATGGCCGTGGCGGACTGGTCCGCCAACGCCGCGCGCAGCTCCGCGGCGTTGCGCACCACGACTTGCCCGCGTCCGGCGGTGGCGTTCGCGGGCTTGATGCGCAGCCTGCCGTGCTTGAGCAGCAGCAGGCCGGCGGCCTCGGCGTCCTGCAGGGTGAAGGCGGTGTACCCCGCCAGGACCACGTCGCGCAACGTCTCGGCCAGGTTCGCCACCCAGGCTTTCGGGGCCTTTGCGTGCGGGCCGGCCAATCCATGGGTAATGGCTTTGCCTGCGACGAAGGAATGCGGGGCCACGCCGCCATAGAGGTCCGCCGCGCGCGTGATGCCCAAGCGCGCGGCGCGGGCGGGGCCGATCAAGGTGCGATCGGGCACGTAGTAGGGCGGCGGCTCGCCGCGATGCCGGCTGGGCCGATAATCCGGTTTGAAACGGCGTCCCAGCAAGGCGGCCAAGCGGGAAGCCAGCGCCTCCTGGGACGCGATCTCATGTTCCGACGCGTTGGCGCGGCGCGGGTAGGCGACGACCAGGTCTGACGCGGGGGGGAGCGGGATCTTTGTCATGGTGGTGGTTGTAGCAAGCGCCGTGCCCGGGCACGGCGCTGCGCTACGGGGACGTCTTCCCGTGCCCGGCCAACGCGGCCGGCGCCTGGCGCTTGCGCCACGCGAGGCGTGCTTCCACGATCGGAAACGCGGCCAACGCCAGGCACAGCGGCGCCAGCGCGTAGCAGGCGCGGTACGCCAGGGCGGCGCCCAGCACCTCGGAGTACGGCAACTTCGGCGCCAGCACGGCGACGAAGATCGCTTCCGTCGTGCCCAGTCCGCCAGGAACGCGCGTCAGCACGGCCGCAAAGCTCGAGCACAGCAGGATGCCCAGCACCACGGGGTAGGGCGCCTTGCCCTGTAGCAGCACATAGGCGATGGCGCCCATGAACATCCATGACAGGCCGGCGAACAGGCATTGCAGCACGGCCATGCGCGCGCGCGGCAAGGTCACGCGTTGGCCCAGCCATGTGGCCGAACGCCGGCGCGCGCGGGCGCATGCCCAGACGTAGCCGGCGCCCGCCGCCAGCATGGCCGCGCCGATCAGCCGGAGCACGCCGCTGCCGACATCCCACCCATCAGGCACCGGCAACGCGCCGCTGACGAACACCGCCCCCGCTACCCACGCATAGCCGATCCAGTTCGATGCCGCCGAAAACAGCGCGACGCGCGTGGCGACGGCCTTGCGGCAGCCCAGCCTGGCATACAGACGCAGTCGAGTGCCAAGGCCGCCGACCAGCACGCCCAGGTTCAGGTTCAAGGCATAGCTCAGCACCGCCACGCCCAGTACGGTCGGCCAAGGCAGCTTGTGGCCGGTGTATCTGCGTCCCAGCAGGTCCAGCGCGCCATAGCTCAGATAGCCCAGCACGACCAGGCCGCTCGCCAACAGGATGGCGTCGCGGGGAATGCGGCGCATGGCTTGCCACACCTGGGGCCAATCGACCGTACGTCCGAAATAGAACAGCAGTCCCGCGACCACGCCCAGGATCAGCCAGGGCAGCACTTTCTTGATGCGCGGCCAGCGGTGGCGCAGCGACCGCATCAGGGTCGTCCGGAACACCCTCATGCCGCCTCGCCTTCGCCGGGCGCGGCGGGTTTGATGGTATGCAGTTTGGGCTTGTGGGCCGGCAGGGATCCTGCCCAGGCCGGAAAGCGTCGCAGGAAGTGGAAGACCACCACGCCTACCCAGAAGCGCCGGAGCGCCCGCGTGGGCTTGGCGCTCTTGGGGACCGGTTTGCAGTCTTGCGCGATCAGGCGGTCGAGGCTGTCGCGCAATGTGCCATTCAGCGACGCGTCGCGCGCCACCACGTTGGCCTCCAGGTTCAAGGCGAGGCTCAGCGGATCCAGGTTGCTGGAACCCACGGTGCACCAGTCGTCGTCCATGCAGGCCACCTTGCCGTGCAGGGGCCGCTTGCAGTATTCGAAGATCTCGACGCCCGCGCTCATCAGGTAGTCGTAGAGCATCGTGGCGGCCAGGCGGGCGACCAGCATATCGGGTTCGCCCTGCAGCAGCAGGCGCACCCGGACGCCTCGGCGCGCTGCATTGGCCAAGTCGCGCAGCAGGCGGTAGCCGGGGAAAAAGTAGGCGTTGGCGATCAGCACGTCGCGCTTGGCCGCGCGCAGGCCGGCACGGTAATAGCGTTCGATGTCGGTCGTGTGGCCCAGGTTGTCGCGCACGACCAGCCGTCCGCCGCCGTCGCCGTCGGGTACCGACGCCGCGGCGGGGCGCCGCCATCGGCGCGGCGGGCGCCGCTTCAGGGCCGCGCGGGCGTAGTCGGCGATATCGGCCGCCAACGGCCCGTCCACCTGCACCGCATAATCTTGCTTGGCCTCGGGGCCGAAGTCCGGCAGGTGGTCGGCCGAGAAATTGATGCCGCCCACCAGGGCGCACCGGCTGTCGACGGCGACGATCTTGCGGTGCATGCGCCGGAACACGTTGGTGCGCACGCCCATCAGGCGCGGACGCGGGTCGAAGATATGGACGCGCACGCCGCTTTCCGTCAAGGCGCCGATGAAGCCGTCCGTCAGTTCGTCCGAGCCGTACCCGTCCACCAGCAGGTCCACGCTGACGCCGCGGCGGGCGGCGGCGATCAGGGTCTGCTGCAGCGCCTGCCCCACCTTGTCGTCGAACAGGATGAACGTTTCGATCAGCACTTCGCGCGTGGCCGAATCGATGGCTCGGCGGACGGCGGGGAAATAGGCCTCGCCGTTTTCCAGCAACAGGTAGCGGTTGCCCTCCCGCCACCCGAGGTCGGCGGCCGTCATAGCGCGATCTCCGCGGAAATCGGCACGTGATCCGACAGCCGCGACCACACGCGGGAGGCCAGCGGCACGGGCCGCCAGTCGCGCACGTTGCGCACGTAGATCCTGTCCAGCCGCAGCAACGGCCATCGGGCGGGGAAGGTGCGCGCGGGGCGGCCCAGGCGCGTCGTGAAGACTTCGTGCGTGCCGCAACCGGCCATCAGGCGGTCGGCGTTCAGCCGCCAATCATTGAAATCACCGGCGATCAGCAGCGGTTCGCCGGCCGGCACGTCGCGGCTGACCAAATCGCACAGCCCGTTCAATTGCTGGCCGCGGTGCCGCTCCCACAACCCCAGGTGCACGCAGATCGCATGCACGGGCGCGCTGTCCGGCACGCGCAGCACGCAATGGAGCAGGCCACGGCCTTCGTGCCCATCGACGCTGACATCGTGGTTTTCGTAGCGGTCGATCGGGTAGCGCGACAGGATCGCATTGCCGTGATGGCCGGCGGGATAGACGGCATTGCGCCCGTAGGCGAAGTCGGTCCACAGCGTATCGGCCAGGAATTCATATTGCGACAACGCCGGCCACGCGGCCGGGTGCCGCTCGGCGTGCGCCTGATGTTCGCCCAGCACTTCCTGCAGGAACACCACGTCGGGCGCGGCGGTGCGCAAGGCCGCGCGCAGATCGTGCAGCATGAAGCGCCGGTTGAAACTGGTGAATCCCTTGTGGGTGTTGACGGTCAGTACCGTCAGCATCCGCGAGGGATCGTCGGTCGGGGCGGGCATGGGCTCTCCGAAGGTGGAAATCCCCATGCAGGCGCAATTAGCGTGCCTGGCCCGGTGTCGCCCGCCGGGTGAGGGGAAACCGGCAAATTCGGCTGGAGCCGGGCAGCGATAGTGCGGAAAAGCCGGTATGGCCGGCAGAATTTCCCGCTGCTTACGGATGGCAACAAGCGGTCCTGCTGGCCACTTTCACGCTTGCGGGGCGATCCGGTCCTTTCCGTGTTTGCGCCGCCACAGCACGAGGCCGCTTGCCAGCACCACGATGGCGACGAGATCCAGCGCCGCCCAGATCAGCTTCAGCGGCAGGCCGCCGTAGTCGCCGAAATGCAGCGGCTGCGACAGGAACAGCGTGCGGATGTGCCACGGCATGTCTTCCATGGCGGTCAGCGCGCCGGTTTCCGCGTCGACCAGCGCGGGCTTGAGCAGGCGGGAGGTGACCGGCGTGTTGCCGCGCAGGAAGATCGCATAATGGCGCGGGCTGCTGAACAGCGAGCCGGGGAAGAAGATGGCCGCCACCTTCATGTCGGGCGCGGCACGGCGCACGGTCTCGACCGCGGCGTCGACCGAGGTCAGGCGCGCCGCCGGCGTCTGGCCCGCCTGGCTGGCCCGGTCCACCATGGCGGCCAGGTCGTGCTTGCGCCACAGGGCGGCCAAAGGGTCGTGCAGGCTGTTGATGATGCCGGTCAGCGCGATGACCAGCAGCCAGGCCGCCGTGGCGATGCCCAGGAAATTGTGCAGGTCCAGCCACTGGATGCGGGCGCCGCGCTGGCGGCGGATGCTGCCGAAGGGCAGCTTGCGCATGAAAGGGCCGTACAGCGCAATGCCCGAGACCATCGCCACGGCAAGCAGCAGGCCCATCGCGCCCAGGAACAGCGTGCCCGTCAGGCCGGCATACATGTCGGTGTGCAGGCGCCGGACCCCCTCCATCACGCCGTCGCTGCGCGGCGGCGGCAGCGACACCGGCTTGCCGTCCTGCAGGGCATAGACCTGCCGCTGCGAGGCGGCCTCGCCTTGCGCGTCTTCGCCCTGGGTGGTGGCCAGCACCGCGGGCTTGTCGGGCATCAGCCCCAGCGAATCCATCCGCGCGCCGGGGTTGGCGGCCAACGCCGCCGCCACGATCTGGTCCAGCGTTGCGCGTGGCGCGTCCGGCGCCAGCGCCGGCAAGCCGGGGTGCGTGTCCAGGGCGGCTTCGATCTCTTCGTGGAAGATCAGCGGCAGCCCGGTCAGGCACAGCAGCAGCAGCCATAGCGTGGCCGCCAGGCTGGACCATTTGTGCACGGCGCTCCAGCGTCGCGTGCCGTTGCGGGGCGTGCTCATCGGCGCTACCAGCGGTAGTTGAAGGTGGCCAGCACCGTCCTGCCCACGCCGATGGTGCAGCCCTGGCCCGTGGTGCACTGGGTCAGGTAGTACTTGTCGGTCAGGTTGGTGACGCCAAGCGAGACGCGGGCGCCGCGCATCGACGGATGGGTGCGTCCCAGGTCGTAGTGCAGGTTCAGATCGACCAGGGTGTAGTCGGGCGTCTTGGTGGCGTTGCTGGTGTCGTACGTGTTGCCCACATATCGCACGCCCGCGCCCAGGCCCAGGCCTTCGAACAAGCCTTGCTGCAAGGTGTAGTCCGTCCACAACGAGGCCTGGTGCGTCGGCGTGCCGGCCAGCCGGTTGCCCACTTCGCCGGCCCGGTTGCTCTGGAGGACTTCGTTGTCCAGATAGGTGTAGGACGCCAGTACGGTCCAGGCGCGGCTAAGCGCCGTGCGCGCCTCAAGTTCCAGCCCGCGCACCCGCACTTCGCCGGTCTGGACGCTGAATCCCAGCGCGCCGCGCTGCGGGTCGGGGTCGGGCGTCAGCACGTTGCGCTGCTGGATCTGGAACACGGACGCCGTCAACAGGCTGTCGGTGCCGGCGGGCTGGTACTTGACGCCCGCCTCGTACTGTTCGCCCTTGGTGGGCTTGAAGGGCGTGCCCGAAAAATCGGCGCCGCCGGTCGGCTCGAACGACGTCGAATAGCTGACGTACGGGGCGACGCCGTTGTCGAACACGTAGTTCAGGCCGACGCGGCCGGTCGAGGCTTCGTCGCGCTGCGTGGTGCTGCGGCCGCTGCGGCGGTTGTCCACCGTGCTGTCGGCCCAGTCGTGGCGGCCGCTCAGCATCAGGTTCCATCCTTCCCAGCTGATCGTGTCCTGCGCATACAGGCCCAGTTGACGGTCGTCGCCGAATTGGCTGACGAAGTTGTCGTAGGGCGGGTTGGGGATGTCGTAGCCGTAGACGGGGTGGTAGACGTTGATCGGCGGCGCCGTGCCGCGGCCCACGATGTAGTGGCTGCTTTCTTTGCGGTAGTCGAAGCCCACCACCGCGTCATGCGACAGCGCGCCGGTCTGGAATCGGGATTCCAGCTGGTTGTCCACGGTGAAGAGGTGGACGCCGGTATCGATGCCCAACGCGGCGCGGTTCAGCGTCTGGTTGTCGGGCAGCAGCTCGCCGATCCGGTTCAGCGCGCGCAGGTCCACCGACGATTCGTTGTAGCGCAGGTTCTGGCGGAAGGTCAGGGCGTCATTGAAGCGGTGCTCGAACGCGTAGCCCAGCGAGCTTTGGCTACGGCTCAGGCGGTCGAAGTCGGGTTCGCCCAGATACCGGTGCATGGGAATGCGGCCGTTCGGGTTGGACGTCAGCGTGCCGGACGTTGGCAGGTAGTTGAAACCGGTCTTGCCGCCCCATTCGGACTGGTAGCTGGCCAACAGCGTCAGCGTGGTGTCGGGGGTCAGCTTCCAGGTCAGCGCCGGCGCGATATAGGCGCGGTTGTTGCCGATGTAGTCCACCTGCGTGCCCGCTTCGCGGACCATGCCCGTGAGCCGATACAGGAACTTGCCGTCCGGGTCGATCGGGCCGCCCAGGTCGATCGCCAACTGGCGGCGGTCGAAGCTGCCCGTCTGCAGTTCGACTTCGCGCAGCGTATCGGCGGTGGGGCGCTTGCTGACCATGTTGATCAGGCCGCCCGGGCCGCTCTGCCCATACAAGGCCGACGCGGGGCCTTTCAGGACCTCGATGCGCTCCAGCCCATAGGGCTCGACTACCGAACTGGCCCAGCCGGTCGTCACGCTGCCCAGCGGCAGGCGGGTGCCGTCCAGGAAGAATGCCGGACGGAAGCCGCGTACTTGCGTGTAGACGTCGAATTGCGAGCTCGCGCCGTAGGTTTCGGCCAGCACGCCGGGCGTATAGCGCAACGCCTGGCTGACGCTCTGCGCGCCCTGGTCGCGCATCTGGTCGGCGGTGATGACGTTGATGGTTTGCGGGATCTTCAGGATGGGCATGTCGGTCTTGCTGCCCGACAGGCTGCGCGTGGCCAGGTAGCCTTCCACCGGGCCGGTCGCCGTCTGCGTCTGGCCGGTGACCTGCACCGCCGGCAGCACCGTCACGCCGGGTGTGTTTTGCGGTTCAGCCTCCAGCACGAACGCCCCTTGCGCGTTGCGCACCGCCCGCAATCCCGTCCCGCTAAGCAGCGCGGCCAGACCCGCCGCAGGGGTGTAGCGGCCGTTCAGCGCCGGGCTGAGCCGGTTGCGGGCCAGGTCCCCGGAACCCGCCAGCACGATGCCGGACTGGGCGATGAACAGGGGCAACGTGGTCGTCAGCGGCCCGGAGGCGATCTGGTACTGGCGGGCCTGTTCAGCGGCCGGCTGTGCGTGGGCGGCGACGGCGAACGCCAGGCTGCCGGTCAGGGCCGTGGTGGACAACAGCGCGAGCCGGGGGCGTAAGGTCGTAGGACGGCGGCGAAGAAGGGAGTGCATGCGGCGGGGCCTCGGAGGGATAGCACAAGTACGGTTTCATCTTGTGTATCGAGCAGGCGGCGAATTCCGGAACCGCAGTTACAAATTCGATGAGATAGTGCGGCGCCGGTCAGCGTCCGGGCCGGCGTTCCACGGACGTCCACCAGGGCAGGGGACGCTTGACCGTGATGGGCAAGACCCTTTCCAGCAAAGCAAGCACCTGGTCGGGATCGCGCAAGGGGAAGCCGCCGACGACGCGCAGGCCGGCCGCCTCGGGCGACACGCCAAGGTGTCCCGGCAGGTATCTGCCAAGCTCATTGAGCAGCACGTCCAACGGTACGTCTTCGGCCAGCAGCACGCCGCTGGTCCAGACCTCACGCGCACGGCTGGCGGGTTCCAGCTGCCAGCGGCCGTCCGGCCCGTAGGTGATCTGCTCCCCGGCATTGATCACCTGGCGCCGGTCGGCGGCGTCCAGCGCCACGCGGCCGTCATACACGGCCAGATAGCCGGAATCATGAGCCAGGCTGACGGTGAAGCGGGTACCCAGCGCCGTCATGCGGCTGGCGCCGGCCTGGACGACGAAGGGGCGGGCGCCGTCGTGCGCGGTTTCGATCAGGATTTCGCCCGCCACCAATTCCAGTAACCGCGTATCGGCCGAGTAATGCACGTTCAGCGCGCTGGCCGTGTTCAGCCAGACCCGGGTGCCGTCGGCCAGGCGCAGGTCCTGCACGTCGCCTACCCGGGTGCGGTATTGCGCCAGATGGGACAACGTCATGCGGCGCAGCCCCGCATATTCCCAGCTGGTCCATCCCAGCAGGCCCGCACAGGCGGCCGCCGCCAGCCCGCCCAGCACCTGGCGGCGCTGGCGGCCGCGTTGGCGCACCGCTTTCAATGCGCCCAGGGTGCCCGGCCCCTCGTTCTGGACCGGCGTGAAGCGGCGGCTGACGTCTTCCACATAGCGCCAGGCGGCGCGGTGCTCTTCCCGTTGGTCCAGCCAATCCTGCCAGCGGCGCTGATCCCGCTCGGGATGGTCGCTTGCGCGCAGCGCGGCGAACCACGCTGCCGCTTGCTGCAAGGCTTCATGCGAGGGGGGCGCGTGGGCGGCCATGGGCGTGTCGTCCGGGCAGGGGTCAGGCTTGCGCGGCAAGCGCCTGCGCGGTCTGCGCCTGCAGCGAGATGCAATGCAGCATGGCTTGCGCCACGTACTTGCGGACCATGCGGTCCGACACCCGCAACTCGGCGGCGATTTCGGCGTCGCTCATGCCGTAGGCCATCGCCATCAGGAAGGCTTCGGCGGTGCGCCAGGGCAGGCGGCTAAGCAGGGCATCGATTTCGCATAGCGTCTCGATGATGATCGCGTGGTGCTCGGGAGACGGCTGGAAGGGTGCGGGGCGCGCCGCCTGCGCAACCAGCCAGGCTTGTTCGATTTCGCGGCGGCGCCACAAGTCGACGCACAGCCCGCGCGCCATCGTACTGAGGTAAGCGCGTTCGCCGTCGAAACCGTCGAAGTCGCGCGGCCGGCTCAGCAGGCGCACGAAGGCGTCCTGGGCCAGGTCCGCGGCGTCGGCCGCGTTGCCCAGCCGCCCGCGCAGCCAGTTGTAAAGCCAGCCGTGATGGTTGCGGTAGAGCGTGTGCAGCCGTTGAACGGCGGCAAGGTCGGCGGCGCCCGGCATATCCGTGATTGAAAGTGAATAAGAATGGATTGCATTCTAGTCGAGCATGAATCGGTCTGCCAATGCCAAGCGGCACGGCGAACGGCATGGTAATTCGTAATAAAAAGCATTATCATGTCGCTTCGCCACGAAGTTGCCCCATGTCATCGTCCCGGTCCCGTCCACACGGCTTTCTTGCCTATTACGAAGAACTGCTCGCCGTCTGGACCCGTAAGCTGGGTTGCCGCGACGCCGCCCAGGACTTGACGCATGACGCCTTCGTGAAATGCCTGGAGGCCGGTTCCGCCCATGTCGAACAGCCGCGTGCCTATTTGCACCAGGCCGCGCGCAACAGGGCCATCGACAGCTTCCGCCGCGAAGACGGGCACGAGTGGGTACCGCTTGATACCATAGCGACCCATCCCAGTGAGCTGGGCGATCCCGTGGCGCAGGCGCGCACGCAGCAATTGGGGCAGGCGCTGGAAACGGCGCTGGCCGAATTGCCCCTCAAGTGCCGCCAGGTCTTCATCTGGCAACGCCTGGAAGGCCTGACGCAGGCCGAGATCGCCGAGCGCATGGGCTTGAGCAAAAACATGGTCGAAAAGTACATGATCCGCACCGCCTTGCACCTGCGCGAACGGCTGGGGGCCTATGCGCCCAGCTAGCGACGCCGCGCGCGCCGAGGCGGCAACCTGGTTCGCCCGGACGCGCTCCGGCGAACTGGACGCCGCCGGACAGGCCGGCCTGCAGGCGTGGCTGGCGGCCGATCCTCGCCACGCCTACGAATACCGCGTACTGGAATCCATCTGGCAAGCTGCGGCCGATTTGCCGCCGGACCGCTTGCGCACGTTGGCCGAGCCGCGCCGCCGCGCGCGGTCATCCAGCCGCCGTCAGGTGCTGGCGCTTAGCGTGACGGCGCTGGCGGTGGGGGCGGGCGTGTTGTTCTGGCAGCGCGCGCAACTGCCAGCCGTGCAGACGGCCGAATACCGGACGGCGCCGGGAGAACGGCGCGTCGTGGCGTTGCCGGATGGATCCAGCGCGGAATTGAATAGCCGCACCCACATGAAAGTCCGGTTCGGCGCGGACGCTAGACAGGTCGAACTATTGGAAGGCGAGGCGCTCTTTTCGGTCGATAAGGACGCGCGGCGTCCTTTCGTCGTGGACGCCGGCCTGGGCACGGCCACGGTCACGGGTACCCGTTTTGACGTGCGCCGGGACGCGGACGAAGTGCGGGTCGTCGTTGAATCCGGGTCGGTCCGGGTGGCCGGCCGGCAGGACGACGCCGCCAGCGCCGTGTCGGTAACCCCGGGGCTTGGCGCCCGCGTCACTGCGCGGGGCAAGGTCGACGCGCCGCAGACGGCGCCTGTGGCGTCGGCGCTGGCCTGGCGTGCGGGGCAGATCGTCTTCAGCGATACCGACCTGGCCAGCGCGGTGCGCGAGGTATCGCGCTATCGCGCGCAGCCGGTGGTGCTGGGCGGCGGCAAGGGGGTGGCGGACCTGCGACTGACCAGCGTGTTCCGCATCGACGACACCGACGCCTTCCTGACCGCGTTGCCGCATATCTTGCCGGTGACGGTGCGCCGGCTGCCCGACGGGCGGGCCGAAGTGGTGGCCCGCTAGGCCCGTAATTCCCGTCCGGGAAAAATGGTTTGGCCGCGCATTCAGGTTTTTTTCCGCTTCTGCGTCTTCTCTCTTATCGGGGGGCACTTCCGGCCAGGGGGCCGGAGACCACCCGACTCAGGAGAGGATGAAGTGGATCGCAATAAGAACAAACGTGCGCAGCGGCTGGGCTGCCGGATCAGCGCCGTCAGCGCGGCGGTGCTGATCGCCTTGGGGGCGCCTGCCGCCTGGGCCGCGTCGCCGCCTGTCGCCGTGGACATGCCCGCCCAGCCGCTGGACGGCGCGCTCAAAGCGCTGGCGCGGCAGCACGGGCTGCAGATCTTCTATACCCCCCAGGCCGTGGCCGGCCTTCAGGCGCCAGCCGTGTCCGGCACGATGACGCCCGACCAGGCGTTTGACGCCTTGCTGCGCGACACGCCGTTGCGTGCCCGCCGCGAAGGCAGCGCCATCATCCTTGAACCTGCCGGCGCGGCCGCGCCTGCCGTGCTGGCGCCGATCGAAATCAGCGCCTCGCGCATGGCCAGCAACCTGGTCAGTCCAGTGCAGCAGACCATCGTGCTGGAACGCGACAACCTGCAGGAACTGCGGACCGGTTCCGACAGCCTGGCGACGGTGCTGTCGAAGGTCGTGCCGGGCATGGCCGATTCCAGCCGCACCATCACCGATTACGGCCAGACGCTGCGCGGCCGCGGCATCCTGGTGCTGGTGGACGGGATACCGCTGAACACCAACCGCGATTCGTCGCGCAATCTGGCCAACATCGACCCGGCCATCATCGAACGCGTCGAAGTGCTGCGTGGCAGCAGCTCGATCTACGGTGCGGGCGCCACGGGCGGGATCGTCTCCATCACCACGCGGCCGGCCGGCGGCGACCCCGTATCCGAAACCACGCTGACCGCCGTGTCCCCGCTAAGCCGCTTGGGCGCCGACGGGCTGGGCGGCCAATTGCAGCAGCACTTTGCCGGCAGCCAGGGCAAGCTCGACTACGCGCTGGACCTGGGCGCGCGCCACAACGGCGCCTCGTATGACGCCCAGGGCCGCCGCATCGCGTCCGAACCCAGCCAGGGCGACCTGTTCGACTCCAACATCTACAGCGTGGGCGGCAAGCTGGGGCTGCGCATCGACGACGACCAGCGGGTGCAGTTGTCGGCCAGCTATTACAACGCCGACCAGGACAGCGACTACGGATCCGACCCCTCGGTGGGGCGCCTGCCGCCCGGCTCCGCGCGCGCCTTGCCGCTGGACGGGCTGGTGCTGGCTGACCAGAACCAGATCCGCAACACGCTGGTGAACCTGGAGTACCAGCACCAGAACCTGTGGGGCAGCAAGCTGTCCGCCCAGGTGTATTACCGCGATTACTACACGCGCTTCACGCCGTTCGACGCCCGCGCCGTGGTCACGCGCGGCGGCAACGTGGACCAGGCCATGCAGAATTCCAAGGTGCTGGGCAGCCGCCTGACGATCGACACGCCGCTGGGCGCCTCCGACAAGACCCGCCTGTTGTGGGGCGTGGACTTCAATCAGGAACGCAGCGACATGCCGATCGACATCTTCGATTCGGCCGCGTTCGACAGCAGCGGCGGCCGCGTGTTCCGCAAGACGGGCACGCTCACCTACATGCCGGAGCTGACCACGCGCAGCACGGGCCTGTTCGGCCAGCTGGAACACCGCTTCAACGACCAGTGGTCGGGGCAGGGCGGCGTGCGCTACGAATATTCGTCGGCGCGTTTCGATGATTTCGTGCCGCTGTCGCAGTCGCGCGTGCCCTCGCCGGCCACGGTGAAGGGCGGCACGGTGGACTATGACGCCTTGCTGTTCAACGTGGGCCTGAGCTATGAGCCGGTCCGCGGCCAGGAGTTCTACACGTCGTTCAGCCAGGGCTTCCAGCTGCCCGACATCGGCGTGCAGATGCGCAATGCGCGTCCGGGCTTCGATATCGGCTCGTCGGACCTGGAACCCGTCAAGACCAACAACTACGAGCTGGGCTGGCGCGGCGGATTCGGCAACACCGCGGCGTCGCTGGCCGTGTTCTACACGACGTCCAAGCTGGGCGATGTGCAGAGTTTCAACAATGGCTTGATCCTGACCCGCACCAAGGAACGCGTGTACGGCGTGGAAGCGGCCGCCGACTACCTGACGGACGACGAACGCTGGGGCGCGGGCGGCACGTTCACGTGGATGAAGGGGCAGGAACAGCCCGAGGGCGGCGAATGGCGCAACATGACGGGATACCGCATTCCGCCGGTCAAGCTGACAGGCTACGTGCAGTACCGGCCGAACGAGCGCTGGAGCAACCGCATCCAGGCCAACTACTACGCCGGCAAGGACTACCGCCTGGATGGGGTCGCCAGCTTCGGGCGGCGCGAGGTCAACAGCTACTTCACGGTAGACGTGATGAGCCGCTACCAGTTCACCAAGAAGGACACGATCACGATCGGCGTCGAAAACCTGTTCAACCGCGAGTACTACCCGCTGTACAGCCAGCTGATGCGCAGCGGCACCAACACCAGCCGCCTGCCCGCGGCCGGCACGGTGCTGACGCTGACGTATCAGCACCGCTGGTAACGGGGAAGCGGACGGGGGGCGGGCTGGCGTGGCGTTTGTGTGACGCAGGCATAAAAAGCGGATTCTGAATCTGTAAAAACCGGGTTGTGTTGCGTTTTGCGCAGCGTCACAATCGAAGGTCATTCCAGGAGAATCCGCATCATGACGATTGCACCTCAGCCTTTGGACGCGCGCGTCGTCCAGGCCCTGTCCGGTATCACCACCGCCACGCTGACCACTGTGCTGCTCAAAAAGGGGCTGCGCAACGTGTGGCTGCGCGGCGCGCGGCCGCTGGCGCCGGGCGCCAAGCGGATCGTGGGGCGCGCGTTCACGCTGCGCTTCGTGCCGGCCCGCGAGGATCTGGCCACGCCGGCCTCGTGGGCGTCGCCCATTTCCACGCGGGCGGCGATTGAAGACATGCCCGAAGGCTGCATCGCCGTGGTCGACGCGATGGGCGTGACCGACGCCGGCATCTTCGGCGACATCCTGTGCGCGCGGATGGCCAAGCGCGGCGTGGCCGCGTTGGTGACGGACGGCGTGGTCCGGGATCTGGAAGGCGTCGAGGGTACCGGGCTGCCGGTTTGGTGCAGCGGCGCGGCCGCGCCGCCGTCCGTCGCCGGGCTGACCTTCGTGGGCTGGCAGGAACCCGTCGGCTGCGGCGGCGTCGCGGTGTTTCCGAACGATGTGATCGTGCTGGACCGTGACGGCGCGGTGCTGATTCCGGCTGCCGTGCTGGACGAAGTGGTCGAGATCGCCATCGAGCAGGAACGGTTGGAAGGCTGGATCATGCAGCAGGTGGAAGCGGGGCAAAAACTGCCCGGCCTGTATCCGCCGAATCAAGAGAGCCAGGCCAAGTACCAGGCCTGGCGCGCCAGTCAAAGCTAGGCGGGGGGCAGGACGCAGCCCGCCCCGGTTGCCCCGCGCGGCGGCCGCATGACGGCCGCGCGCCGGGCCGGGATGCCGGATCAGTAGGACTTGCCGCCGCGGATATTGCCCGCCACGCCGCCCGCCACGCCGCCGATGGCCGCGCCCGTCCAGGCGCTGCCGCCCGCGATGGCAGCAATGCCCGCGCCCGCCGCGGCGCCGATGGCCGCGCCCGACATGGTGCCTTGCTGCTTCGGCGACATGTTCGTGCAGGCCGCAAGCGTCCCGATCGCGACGCCGATGACAATCGTTCGAATAAGCTTCATGACGGCTCCTTCAAGGCTTGCGCTTCGCGCCGGGGACGACGATCTCGAACCACAGGGTCTCGATCACGGGGCGGTCCAGCTTGGTGGGGTTCGCGGCATACCAGCTGTCCAGGCTATCGCGTACCGAATCCAGCGTTTGGGCTTGCAGGCCCGTCGTGAATCGGGGAACGAGCGTCTGGGTGTCGTTGAGCTTGCGCCGTTCCTGGTAGGCGCGCTCGACTTGCAGCAGGTTGGCGATCCCCAGCAGGTAGGCTTTCTTATGGCTGGCGTCTGATTCCGACCATTGCTTGCCCGTGACGATGGGGGCGGGATCGGTGGTCTGGGCCACGCCAGGCGTGGTGAACAGCAGGGACAGCGCAAGGGCTGTCGGGCCTAACAGGTGTTTCACTTTCATCGCAACGCTCCTCGCGGGCTTAAAAGATAAAAAACGACCTTTCGACGCCGTGTCGGGCGGGCCGGCAGCCCGGACCCGAAACGGGTTTGCTCAATTTATGCTCGAAAGAAGTCATTCGCAAGCAGAATGCGACGCCCGCCGCGCCGAAAGCGGCGAGTAGAATTCCTGCGTGGCGCCGGAATCCGCCGGCGCGCTGGATGGGGCGCATGCGCACCGGGCTTTCCTGTCGACCCTCACGTACCGCTTTGGCCGCCGATATCGGGCGGCTGTTGCTGCTGCTGTTGCTGGTGGCGCGGGCCTGGGTGCCCGTCGGTTATATGCCGGATGCCGACGCATTGCGGCAGGGCCGGCTGGCGCTGGGGTTCTGCGCGGCAGGCGGCGGCGCGCTGCCAGTGCTGCGCGCGCCGGCTGCGGCGCAGCACGAAGCCCATCACGTCCATCACGACCATGGCGCGCCCGCCGACCACGGCGGGGCCGGGCAGGAATGCCCCTTTGGCCTGAACGCGCATCAGGTGCTGGATGTGCCGCCGATGCTGGCGGTGGCACCGGTGCTGCTGCGCTGGCTGGCGCAAGCGCCCGTGCAAGCGGGCAGTCCGCGCCCGGCGATGCCGGCCGCCGGCCCGCCGCTGGGATCGCGCGCGCCGCCCTCGATACCCGAATGACCGCTATCGGCGTGCGCGCATCGCGCGCATGAATGCCGCCCGAGCCGGGCGGCGTCATTCGTCTTCGAGGACCCCATGTCCACGCAAACCCTGGATTCCCCCGCCGCGTCCGCGCGCGAGCGGGCGGCGGGCCGCAGCGCCTTGATGGCGCTGGTCACCCGCCTGCACTTCTATATCGGGCTGTTCGTCGGCCCCTTCATCCTGGTGGCGGCCGTAACCGGCACGCTGTTCGTGCTGACGCCCCAGATCGAAAACCTGCTGTATGCCGACCAGTTGCGCACCGGCTCGGCCGGCCCGGCCCAATCCCTGGCCAGCCAGGTCCAGGCGGCGCAGGTCCGTATCGGCGCCGGGCCGCGCCTGTTCGCCGTCCGGCCGGCGCCGGGTCCGGGCGACACCACGCGCGTCATGTTCACGCAGCCCGGCCTGGGCGATTCCGAGAGCCGCGCCTTGTTCGTCGACCCCGCCACGCTGGAGATCAAGGGCGACATGATCGTCTACGGCACCAGCGGCACGCTGCCGTTCCGCACGGCGCTGGACTATCTGCACCGCAATCTGATGCTGGGCGCACCAGGCCGCAATTACAGCGAGCTGGCCGCCTCGTGGATGTGGCTGGCCACGTTGGGCGGATTGGCGATGTGGCTGGCGGGGCGCCGCCGGCGTCCTGACCCGGCGCGCAGCCCGCGCTTGCGCACGCGCCGGTTGCACGTCCTGCTGGGGCTGTGGCTGGCCGTCGGCCTGCTGTTCCTGTCCGCGACGGGCCTGACCTGGTCGAACTGGGCCGGCGGCCGCGTGGATCAGCTGCGCGCGCAACTGGGCTGGATCACGCCATCGGTATCGCTGAAGCTGCCCGTCGCCGGGGCGCCGGCGGCGCAGGGCGAGGACGAGCACGCGCATCATCATGGCGGGATGGCAGGGATGGACGGCATGGCCATGACGTCCACGCCGGCCCCGGCAGGCGATATCGACCGCATCCTGGACACCGCCAGGGCGGGCGGCATCGACAGCGACCAGTTGGAGATCCGGCCGCCGCGCACGGCGGACCAGGCCTGGACGGTGCGCGAAGTGGACCGGTCCTGGCCCACGCAGGTGGATACCATCGCCATCGATCCGGCCACCTACGCCATCACCAGCCGTGCCGACTTCGCCACGTTCCCGCTGATCGCCAAGCTGATCCGCTGGGGCGTGGACATGCACATGGGCATCCTCTTCGGCTGGCCCAACCAGTTGCTGATGGCGGCTATCGGTTCGGCGCTGACCGCGATGATCGTCTTGGGATACCGCATGTGGTGGCTGCGCCGCCCGGCGGCGGGCGCATCCGGCCAGACGCTGACGCAAGCGTGGCGCGAACTGTCGTGGCCCGCGCGCCTGATGGTTGCCGCGCTGGCGTTGGCACTGGGGTGGGGCCTGCCGGTGATGGGCGCCAGCCTGCTGGCGTTCCTGGCGGTGGACGTCTTGCGGTCGTGGCGGGCTCAGCCGCCCAAGGCGCTGACGCGCCGCGCATAGCTTGCCAGCACGATGCGCTCGGACTGCGCCAGGTAGTCCTTGAGCGCATCGGCGGCCTTCTGGAATTCATCGGCGTCGACCCATTCCAGGATTCGCGCGTTCATTTCCGCGTAGGGCGCGTGCAGGAATTCGGGGTCCTGCAGCAGGCCGAACACCAGCCGCAATTCGGCCAGCAGCAGTGAAAACATGGCGTTCAGCCGTTCGCTGTCGGCCAATTCAACAATGGCCATGTGGAAGGCCATGTTGGCCGTTCCCACGCCGGACCAGTCCTGGGTCTGGCGGCGGGCGACGGCGTCGTCTACGGCCTGGCGCATGCGCTGGTGCGCGGGATGATGCGGATACGCCTGGGCCAGCGCCTGGCATTCGATCATGCGGCGCACGCGGTAGAGGTCGATGATGGACGCCATGCTGGGCACCGCCACCGCGACGCCGCGGTTGGGCGAATGGGTCAGCAAGCCTTCCTTGGTCAGGTTGCGGAACGCTTCGCGCAGCGTATTGCGCGAGACATCTAGGCTTTGCGTCAGCGTCGCTTCGGACAGGCGCTGCCCGGGCGCGAAGTCGCCGTTGATCAACCGGCGGCGGATCTGTTCGGTGACTTTATCGGTCAGGGTCTGGTGCGCGTTGGGATCGGTCATTGGCGGGAAATCAGCAAAGACGGGGAGGGCTTTCTCTTGCGAGTGTATCCGAGGGATTACCGGATTGCCCCTCAAATAACGCTAATTTGTATCGACCAAGTGGAAACACTGATAGGCAATCCTATATTGTTTGATCTACTATTTATAAGAATTGTAGAACACTACTGTAACAGCCGCCCTACATTCCGGGCCCGACGGTAAATAGAGAAGCAAGCGATGGCGACGATAGATCTGAACAGCGACCTGGGCGAAAGCCTGGGCGCGTGGACCATGGGCGACGACGCCGCAATGCTGCAACTGGTCTCCAGCGCAAACGTGGCCTGCGGATTCCATGCCGGCGACCCCGCCGGCATCCTGGCCACGTTGAAGGGCGCGGCCGCCAATGGCGTCGCGGTGGGCGCGCATGTGTCCTACCCGGACCTGACCGGCTTCGGACGGCGCAACATGGATGTGGCCAGCGCCGACCTGGTTGCCGACGTCATCTACCAGATCGGCGCGCTGAAGGCGCTGGCCGCCGCGGCCGGCACGCAAGTCAGCTACGTCAAGCCGCACGGCGCGCTGTACAACACGATTGCGCACGATCCGCGCCAAGGCAACGACGTCATCACCGCCATGCTGGCGGTCGACCCGTCGCTGGCGCTGGTCGGCCTGGCCGGTTCGCCGCTGCTGGCGCTGGCGCGCGAGCGCGGTCTGCGCGTGGTGGCCGAAGCGTTCGCAGACCGGGCCTATACCCCGCAAGGCGCGCTGGTGTCGCGCCGCGAAAAGGGCGCGGTGCTGCATGACCCTGAAACGGTGGCACGGCGCATGCTGCGCCTGGTGGAAGAAGGGGTGGTCGAAGCCATCGACGGATCGCTCGCCCGCGTGCAGGCGGACTCGCTCTGCGTGCATGGCGACAGCCCGGGCGCCGTGGACATGGCGCGCGAAGTACGCCGCCGCCTTGAGCAGTCCGGCGTTACCATTCGCTCGTTTGCCGCCTAGGAGGCCCCGTGCGTTTCTTGCCCGTGAATACCGATGCCCTGCTTGTTGAACTGGACGATCTGGAGCAGACGCTGGCGCTGTTCGATACGCTGCAGGCCCGGCCGATCGCCGGCGTCACCGAGCTTGTGCCGGCCGCGCGCACCGTGCTGGTGGTGTTCCGGCCCGACAGCGTCACGCGTGAGGCGTTGATCGCCGATATCGGCGGCCGCGATACGTCGGGCCGTGTCGCGCGCGACGGCAAATTGATCGAGATTCCCGTCCACTACAACGGTGAAGACCTGGACGAAGTCGCCGCGCTGCTGGGCATGTCGCGCGAAGACGTCGTGCGCCGCCACACCGGCGGCACCTATAGCGTCGCCTTCACCGGGTTCGCGCCCGGTTTTGCGTACTTGAGCGGCGGCGACCCCAGCCTGGACGTGCCCCGGCGCAAGACGCCGCGTACCCGCATTCCCGCGGGCGCGGTGGCGCTGGCCGGCACGTTCAGCGGCGTCTATCCGCAAGCCAGCCCCGGCGGCTGGCAGATCCTGGGCGTTACGCCAGCGGCCATGTGGGACCTGTCCCGCGACACGCCGGCGTTGCTGCAACCGGGCTATCGCGTCCGTTTCGTCGATGCCGGCCCGGCGCCTGCCGCGCAGGCGCAGCCTTCGAGCGCAACCGGTTCCGGTCCGGCCGCGCCCCGGCGTGCCATTGGCGTCGGCCCCGCGCTTGAAGTGGTGGCGCCCGGCTTGCAGGCGGAGTTTCAAGACTTGGGCCGCCCGGGGCAGGCCCGCCAGGGCGTGGCGGCGTCGGGTGCGATGGACCGGGGCGCGCTGCGCGCCGCCAACCGGCTGGTCGGCAACACGCCCGGCCAGGCCTGCGTCGAAATCGTCTACGGTGGCTTCCAGGTTCGCGCGCACGGCGCCTGCGTGGTGGCCGTGACCGGGGCCCGTGGGGACCTTGCGCTGCGGGACGCCACCGGCGCCAGCTGGACCGTGCCGGGCCACGAGGCCATCGCCTTGAATGATGGCGACACGCTCACGCTGGGCCAGCCGGTGGCGGGTATCCGCTATTACCTGGCCGTGCGCGGCGGATTCGATGTGGAACCCGTGCTGGGCAGCCGTTCCACCGATACGCTGGCGCGCGTCGGCCCCGACGCCTTGGCCGCGGGCGACCGCATCGGCATCCTGCCGGCTTTGCCGTGCGCCATCGTCGGGGCGCCGGAACTGCCCGCTGCAGACTTGCCCGTGCAGGATATCGAGGTCGTGCTCGACGTCGTGCTGGGGCCGCGCACCGATTGGTGCGACGCCGACGCGGTGGCGCTGCTGTCCCGCCAGGCGTGGACGGTCACGCCGCAGTCCAACCGCGTCGGCATCCGCTTGAACGGCGAACGGCCGCTGCAACGCGCCAACCACGCCGAACTGCCCAGCGAGGGCACACGCAAAGGCTCGATCCAGGTGCCGGCCAGCGGCCAGCCCGTGCTGTTCCTGGCCGACCACCCGTTGACGGGCGGCTACCCGGTGATCGGCTCCGTCGCGCCGTGGCACCTGGACCGCGCGGCCCAGATTCCCATCGGCGCGCGCGTGCGCTTCAATCCCATTTCCGATTTTGTTCCGGTCGACGCCCCCGCCGTACCGGTCGCAACGCCATAACCTGACTATGCCAGCCATGAAGAAAGTCCTGATCGCCAACCGTGGCGAAATCGCGGTTCGCATCATCCGCGCCTGCGCCGACTACGGCGTGAAGTCCGTCGCCGTCTACGCCGACGCCGATTTCGACGCGCTGCACGCGCGCATGGCCGACGAAGCGTTCGGCCTGGAGGGCGACCGCCCGGCCGACACCTACCTCAACATCGAAAAACTGCTGGCCGTGGCGCGTCGCAGTGGCGCCGACGCCGTGCACCCCGGTTATGGATTCCTGTCCGAAAGCGCCGGGTTCGCGCGTGCCGTGATCGGCGCCGGCCTGACCTGGATCGGCCCGTCGCCGGAAACCATCGAACGCCTGGGCGACAAGGTCCAGGCCCGCAAGATCGCGCTGGAAGTCGGCGCGCCGCTGGTGGCCGGCACGCCGGGCCCGGTCGACGACGCCGAAGCGGTGCTGGCTTTCGCGCGCGAACACGGCTTGCCCATCGCCATCAAGGCGGCGTTCGGCGGCGGCGGGCGCGGCCTGAAAGTCGTCTGGCGCATGGAAGACGTGGCGGACCTGTACGAGTCCGCCGTGCGCGAAGCCGTCACGGCCTTCGGCCGCGGCGAGTGCTACGTGGAACAGTTCCTGGACCATCCGCGCCACGTCGAAGCGCAGGTGCTGGCCGACAAGCACGGCAAGGTCGTGGTGCTGGGCACGCGCGATTGCTCCTTGCAACGCCGCAACCAGAAGCTCGTGGAAGAGGCGCCCGCGCCGTTCCTGAGCGACGATCAACGACAACGCATCCACGCGTCGGCGCGCGACATCTGCGCCCATGCCGGCTACGTCGGCGCGGGCACGGTCGAGTTCCTGCTCAGCGGCTCGGGCGCGATCTCGTTCCTGGAGGTCAATACCCGCCTGCAGGTGGAGCATCCCGTCACTGAAGAAACCTGCGGCCTGGACCTGGTGGTCGAGCAATTGCGCATCGCCGACGGCCTGCCGCTGGCGATCGACGCGGCTCCCGCGCCGCGCGGTCACGCCATCGAATTCCGCATCAACGCCGAAGACGTGGGCCGCGGCTTCCTGCCGTCGCCCGGCCGCATCGCGGCCTTCGCCGCGCCGTCCGGCCCAGGCGTGCGCGTGGACAGCGGCGTGGAATCGGGTTCCACCATTCCGGGCACGTTTGATTCGCTGTTGGCCAAGCTGATCGTCACCGGCGCCACGCGGGAACAGGCGATCGCGCGGGCCCGCCGCGCGCTGGCGGAATTCCGCATCGAAGGCGTAGCGTCGGTGCTGCCGTTCCACCGCGCGGTGTTGGACCACGCCGATTTCATCGGCGACGGTGAAGGCTTCAAGGTGCATACCCGCTGGATCGAGACCGACTTCGCCAATGACCTGGAAGCCGCCGTGCGCCCGGCGCCCTTGGGCGGCGTTGGCCTGCACCGCACCGCCGTGGAAATCGACGGCCGGCGCGTGTCGCTGGGCCTGCCTGCGGAACTGCTGCGCGGGCTGCACTCAGCGGGCGCGGCGGCGGGTGGCGAGACGTCCAGCGCCGCTGGCGCGTCGGCGCAAGCCAGCGCGCAAAGCGTGACGGCGCCCATTGCCGGCACCCTTCAGTCGTGGAACGCCGAAGACGGCGCCACCGTCAGGCAAGGCGACCTGATCGCCACGATGGAAGCCATGAAGATGGAAATGCAAGTGCTGGCGCATTGCGACGGCGTGCTCAAGCACCAGGCGGCCGCAGGCAAGGCGGTGACGGCGGGCGCCGAGATCGGCCGTATCGACTAGTCGGGCGGATGGGCGTCAACCGCCCGGCGCCGCCCGCACACGCCGCGCCACGCAAGCCATCGTTTACCCTCGAAACCGGGGCCGGCCCAACGGCCCGGCCCCGGCGTGGGCGTCGGGATCAGGTCCGCTGGGAATCCAGCAGTTCCTGGTTTTTCTCGACTTCCTGGGCCTTGGCATAGCTTTCGGCCAGCAGTTGGTAAGACGGGAAGATCGCGCCGTAGAGCTCGGCCCATTGCGCGGCGTCCTCGCGGTGCCACGTTCGTTGCAGTTCAGAAGCCACGGCGGCGGTGTCCATTGGCACGACGCCAGCCTGCACGACGCGGGCCAGGGTGATCTCCTGCGCCATCTTGGAATACGTGCCCGACGCGTCGATCACGGCGAACACCTGGAAGCCTTCATTGACCGCGGCGATGCTGGGGAACGCCATGCATACGCTGGTGATGGTGCCAGCGATGATCAGCTGCTTGCGGCCGGTGGCCTTCACCGCCGCGACGAATTCCGGGTTGTCCCACGCATTGATTTCGCCGCGGCGGGCGATGTATTTGGCGTGGGGCGCGAACTTGTGGATTTCCGGGATCAGCGGGCCGTTGGGGCCTTGCGGCACCGAGGCCGTGGTGATGACGGGCATCTTGGTCAGCGTGGCCATCTTCGCCAAGGCGCCGGCATGGGAGCGCACCGTCGTGAACGGCATGTCGCCAATCGTCTGGAACAGCCCGCTTTGGTGGTCGATCAGCAGCATGGCGGCCTGATCGGGGTCGATGACGGGGCGGGCGCCGTTGAAGTTTGCTGGATTGCTCATGGAGGGACTCCCGGGAAGAATCGATAGGGGGCAACTACCCAGCGGTGGCCGACATTCGTTGTCTGCCACCCGGATACTTGCTGCCATTAACGATAGGTGAAGAACAGCCGGTCCGGTAGTTCCCGAATTTTGCCAGCAGCGTTCTGAAAATAGGACGATAGGGCGGGAACTAACGTCAGACGGTATCGGTGCCCCTCACTACGCCGCCAGCCGCACCGCGCCGTCCAGCCGTACCGTGGCGCCGTTCATCAGGCAGTTCTCGATGACCGCCTGCGCCAAGTGTGCGTACTCGTCGGCTTTTCCCAGGCGCGCGGGGAAGGGTACCGCCTGGCCCAGCGCCGCCTGGATATGCGCCGGAAACGTATCCATCATAGGAGTGCAAAACAGCCCGGGCGCGATCGTGACGATACGGATGCCTTGGGCGGCGAGTTCGCGCGCGATGGGCAACGTCATCCCGGCGATGCCCGCCTTCGACGCCGAGTCGGCGGCCTGTCCGATCTGCCCTTCGAACGCCGCGATGGACGCGGTGCACAGGATGACGCCCCGTTCGCCGTCCGCGTTGGGGGTGTATCGGACAACGCGCCGCCGGTGATCAAAAATACCTGGTCATGGATTTTCATGTCGGACCTTGGGGATGAGGGGAGGGACGGGGGACGCGCAGGGGGCTCAGTGGCGCGCGTACAGCGTCACGACGCAGGCGCCGCGCAACTGGCTGACCAGTTCGAAGTAGGACGGCGACTGCGCCGGTTTGCGGACGGGCGTCATGCCGATGCCGGCGACTAGGACGTGTGTGGACATGGCGTCTCCGATTGGTCTGATATGTGCTGATTTCCGCAGACTAGTGATAAACCCACCCACCTTCTCCCCCTGAATCGGGGAGGGACGTGGCATCCTGCTGGCCTAGAATCGCGGCAATGGAGGCAAGGACCGATGCGTCCCGATGAAACATTCCCGGCTGGAGCCAAAGGCGCGGCCAGCGGCCAGAATCTGCTGCCGCGCGGCCGCCTGCTGGACAAGCTGATCGAAGCCCGAGGGAAAACTCTGGTGGTGATCCAGGGGCCGGCCGGGGCCGGGAAGACCGCATTGGGCGAGCAATGGCGCAGCGCGATGCTTGCCATGGGATATGACTTCGCCTGGTCGGCGCTGTCCCTCGAAGGCGCCGAGCCGGGCCACCTGCTGGAAGGCGTGTTCGCCAGCCTGGACCGCATCGACCCGGCGCTTGGCCGTGAAGCGGCGTTCATCTTGAACCGCGATGGCGCGCTGGTATCCGCGGATGCCGTGGCTATCGCCTTTATCCTTGCGGCCCAACGCCATGCCAAGGAACTCTACCTGCTGGTGGACGACTACCAAAGCGTGTCCGAGCCGGTGGGCCAACAGTTCTTCCAGACGTTGGCAGACTTTGCGCCGCCGAATCTCCATCTGGCCTTGTTGTCGCGCAGTGCGCCTGCCTTGTCGCTGGCCCGGCTGCGGGACAAGGATCACGTGGCGGAGTTCGGTTTCGACGCGCTGCGGTTTTCGTTTTCAGAGGTTGAACAGTATCTCAAGCACCGTCATCCCCAGATTGAAAAGCGCACGGCGCGGCTGCTGTATGACCTGACGGACGGCTGGATCGCCGGGTTGCAATTGGCGGCGATCCCGTTGGACGCGTCGGCGTCCAGCGCCGCCGCCCAGGCCAGCCTGCAGAACGCCGCCGATTTCGCCGCCTTTTTCAATCAGCATGTCTTCGCGATGATGGACGCGGCGTTGCTGGCTGACATTACGCGCCTGTCCGCGGCCAAGCAATTCTGTGCGTCGCTGTGCGCGGTGTTGTTCGGCCCCGCGCACGGGCAGGCGCTGCTGGCGCGGCTGCGCCGCGAGAACCTCTTTCTGATGTCTTCCGACGGCGACGGGCGCGAAAGCTGGCATCGCTTTCATCCGCTGCTGCGCGAATTGCTGACGGAACGGTTCCGGAACCTGCCGCAAGCGGTGCGGGTCGATACGCATCACGCCTTGGCGGACTGGTTCGGTGAACATGGCCACCTGCAAGAGGCCGTGTCCCATGCGCTCAGCGCAGGACGCGAGGACCGCGCGGCCTTCTGGCTGGAGCGCGATGCACCCGCCCTGTTCCTGCGGGGAAAGATGCGCGCCCTGGTCAGCGCGGTCGCCCAGCTGCCGCTTGCCGCCCGCCGGGGCAGCCCGGCCCTGCGCGTCTGGGAGGCGTGGACCCACCTGTGCTACCGGCGGTTTGCCGAATGCCGGGCAAGCATCGCCGAACTGGAGGCCGCGCTGGCCCCGGACGACGCCGCGTCGCGGGCGCATTTGACCTTGCTGAAGGGTTCCTTGGCGGTGCAGGAAGACGATACCAACGGCGCCGCGGCGATGCTGGAGGAAGTCGAAGCCTTGTCGGGCGGCTCCAACGCCATCCTCATCGGCGGGCGCCGCAATATCCTCAGCTGGCTATACGCCCACCAGGGCAAGTTCGAGCGGGCGCGCGAGCTCCAGCAAGGCCCGCGCCCCGTGCTGGACGACGGCGCGGTGCTGCTGGATTCGGCTTTCGGCACGCTGACCGGGCAGTGCATTGCGGGCTTCACCTATTTGCAGCAGGGGAACATGCGCAGCGCCGAGCAAGTGCTGCGCGCGGCGCTCGAAGAAGCGGAAGGCGCCCTCGGCATGGTCAGCGACCCGGCATGCATCGCGGCCGGGTACCTGGGCGACGTGCTGTACGAGGTCAACGACATCGAGACCGCGCGTTCCATGCTTGAGCTGCGCATCGACCTGATCGAACGCGTGTCCCTGCCCGACTCCCTGCTGCGCATCGGGGTCGTCCTGGCGCGCATCTATGCCAGGGAAGGCAGTTATCGAGAGGCACTTTCCCATCTAGACCGGCTGGACGAGCAGGCCGCCGAGCGCGGGCTGGAACGCGCGCTGGTGCATAGCCTGGCCGAGCGCTGCCGGGTGTTGTGCCTGGCGGGCGATATGGGCGGCGCTGAAGAATGCCTGGCCCAGTTGACCTTCATGACGAAGCGCCATGGCGCCAACCCGGTCGGTTCCAAACGGCCCTTCGGCATGTTGCTGGCCATGGCCCGCACGCGATGGCTGGTGGCCGCGGGCCACCTGGACGACGCGCTGCGCCAGGCGCAGGACGCTTACCGGCTGGCCGGCACGCTGGGGTTCGGGCGGATCCGGATACAGATGGGCGCCCAAGCCGCATTGCTGCGGGCGCAAGGCGACCGGCCGGACGAGGCGTTGCCCCTGTTGGCCCAGGCCATGCACGACACCCAGGAACTCGGTTGCATGCGCGTCTTGATGGACTACGGCCCCGCCTTGCAAACCTTGGGCGACCGCGTGGCGCAGGCGGATCTGTTGAGTCCGGTCGCCGCGTTCTACTGGCAGCGCTTGAAGGCCGCGGCCATCGAGACCGACGTTCAGGCGCCGGTGCGCGAAGCCCCGACGCAGATCGAGACGCTCAGTGCGCGGGAGTTCGATGTCCTTCAGGCATTGGCCTGCGCGATGCCGAACAAGCGCATCGCGCGCGTGCTGGGCATTTCGCCCGAAACGGTCAAGTGGCACTTGAAGAACGTCTACGGCAAGCTGGGCGTGCTGGGGCGCGACGAAGCCGTGCTGCGCGCGCGGCACCTCGGGTTGATCGACACCGCATTGCGCGACATCCGGTTTTCTGCCAGCCCCCCCCGATAAGGGGGGGTGCAGCACCGGCCGCCAGGCAGACCATAGCGTCAACACACAGCCGGACGGACCCGCCATCAGGCGGCAACCGTCCCGGAGGAGACGATATGGAAAACCGTGATTCGGACTTCCGGGAATCGCACTTGGCGATTCACGATGGCATTGCTGTCTTCACCCATGCCAACCCGACTCACCGCAATGCCTTGACGCAAGCGCTGCGCCAGGACTATTCGGAAATGATCGACCGGGTTCGCACGGACGACACGATCAAAGCGCTGGTCTTGACGGGGTCGGGCGGCAGCTTCTGCGCGGGGGCCGACATCCGCGCCATGCGTGACCGGATCACTGGCGTGACGCCCGAGCGGGACGCGGGCGATGCGGCCCGCGGGCGCATCCTGCGGCTGCATGACTGGCTTGAGCGCCTGCGCGGGCTGGAGATTCCCGTCATCGCCGCCGTGGATGGCCCCGCATTCGGCGCGGGCTTTTCCATCGCGCTGGCGGCGGACTTCATCGTCGCATCGCGGACGGCCACCTTCTCGATGGTGTTCAATCGGCTGGGCGTCTTGCCCGACATGGGCGCCATCCACATCCTGCCGCGCCTGATCGGCCTGGCCAAGGCGCGCGACCTCTTGATGACGGCCCGGCCCGTCGGGGTGGAAGAAGCGGTGGAGCTGGGGCTGGTCTACCAGGTCTGCGATCCAAGCTCCCTGATAAACGCCGCCATGGAATTGGCCGGCCGGTTCGCCTTGGCGCCGCAGCCGGCCATCGGTCTTACCAAACGCCTGCTCAGTCGCAGCTTCGACATGGACTACGGCACGTTCGTGGACATGGAAGGCTGCGCGCAAAGCGCCTGCGCGACCTCCGCCGATCACCGGGACGCGGTGTTGCGGTTCCTGGATCGCCAACCCGCCCGGTACGACTGGGACCGCATGGCCTCCGAGCACGCGGCACGCGCAAGCAAGGAGCCGGCATGACCAACGGCGGCAGCGACATGGCAATCGACGCCCGGCAGGCGGCGGACTTCCGGCAGGATATCCGTCGCGCATTGCATTCCAGCCTGCCGGCGGACTTGCGCGAGGCCGACGCGGCCAACTGCCTGGTCACGCGCGAGCAGGCCCGGCGCTGGCAGCAGATCATGCATTCGCAAGGTTGGGCGGCCCCGGCGTGGCCCGCCAAGCATGGCGGGCCGGGTTGGGCGCTGTGGCAATTGGCGATTTTTCGCGAGGAATACGCGTTGGCGGGATGCCCCCGGTTTGAAAACCTGGGAATCGACATGATCGGGCCGACCCTCATGAACCACGGCACCCCCTCGCAGCAGGTCAGGTTCCTGCCCCGCATCTTGTCGTTCGAAGATTATTGGGCACAGGCGTACTCCGAACCCGACGCAGGGTCCGATCTTGCCTCGGTCAAGACAACCGCGCGGCGCGACGGGGACGTCTTTGTCGTCACCGGCACCAAGATCTGGCAAAGCTTCGGGCATTGGGCGAACTGGGCGCTTGCCCTGGTCCGCACCGATGCCGGGGCTGGCCGCAAGCAGGACGGCCTGTCCGTGCTGCTGATCGACATGACCTTGCCCGGCGTGACGGTGCGGCCGATCCGCTTCATCAATGGCGCCGAGTTCCATGTGCAATTGTTCTTCGACGAGGTCCGCGTACCGTCGGATTGCCTGGTCGGCGCGCAGGACGGCGGCTGGGCGGTTGCGAAAGACCTGCTGGTCACGGAACGCCTGTTCCTGGCGCGGGTAGGCGAATGCAAGGCTGAACTTGAAAAGCTCAAGCGCTTGACGCGGCAGTATCAAGGTCCGCCGGCCTTGGCGCGCGCCAACCAGCGCACCTGGGCGGAACTGGCCAAGCTGGAATGCCGCTTTCTTGCCCACGAGTCGCAGTGGTGGCAGGCGCTGACGGCGGTCGCCGCGGGCAGCGATTCCGACATTGCGCCGTCGTTGCTCAAGCTGCAAGGCACGGAATTAATCCAGGACCTGTACGCGGCGCAGATGGCGTTGATCGGCAGGCATGGGCTGCCGGTCGATCCCGCCGCGCTGGATGGGCGCGCGACCCTGCCGCCCCTGGTCCCTGGCAGCGTCAACAACATCCATCTGCACTTCCTTCGCTATCGGGGCGTGACCTTGGGCGGCGGCGCGTCCGAGATCCAAAAAGAGATCATTGCGCGCGTCTTGTTCAGCGGCAAATCGGAATTGGGTGCGGTCGCCGACGCCGGCGCCGACGAACAGCAATCGATGATCGACGAATCGCTGCGCAAATATCTGGCCCGCGAGTACGGCGCCGACGCCCGCCGGGAGTCCATCCTGGGCGGCGGCGCCCGCTGCGCCCAGGCGTGGGCGGAAATCGCCGGGTTCGGCGTGCTGGGCTTGATGGCCGACGAGGAGCAGGGCGGGGCGTCCGGTCGCTTGGCCGACGTGGCGCACGTGACCCAGACCTTGGCGGCTCACCTTTTCCTGCCCATTTACGGCGCGGCGGCCATTGCGGCGCCGATGGCCTGGGGGATAGCGGGCGCGGCGTCGGCGGATACCGTCAGCCGGATGCTCGTCGACACGCTGGCGGGCCAAGCCATGCTGTCGTGCGCGCTGGAAGCGGATTCGCCGCTGGCTGCCCGGCCCGTTCAAGGCGGTTGGACGCTGACGGGAAAGCTGTCGACGGTGCTGGGGGGCGATAGCGCTACCCGGATGCTGGTTGCCGCGGCGTTATCCGACGCGCCTGATGCCGAGCTTGGCGTCTTCCTGTTGCCCGCCGGGGCGCCAGGCCTGACGCGGCGTTCCTATCGCCTGTACGACGCCCGGGGCGCTGCCGACCTGGACGTTGATGCCGTCGGCGCCGACGCCGCCGATTTGATCGTGCGGGGCCCGGCCGCGCGTGCGTTCTGCGCCGCGTTCGGGCAGGCAGAGCAATTGTTGTGGTGCGTCGAGAATGTCGGCGTCATGCGCGAGGCATTGCGCCAGACCGTGGAATACCTGGGCACCCGCCGCCAGTTCGGGCGCCCATTATCGGAATTTCAAGCGCTGCGGCATCGCGTCGTGGACCTGTATCGCGCCTGGCGCAACGCGCAAGCCTTGACCTGGAACGCCATCGGACAATGGCGGCAGGCGGATCCCGAGGCGCAAGTGGGCGCCGTGGCCGCCGCTTGCTGGATCAGCGGCGAAAGCGCGCACGCGGTGGCGCTGGACGTCCTGCAACTGCATGGCGCGATCGGCTTGCAGGACGAAACGGCGATCAGCCATCTTGCCAAGCGCCTCCTGGTGAACGAGACCTTGCTGGGCGGGCCGGGCGTAGCGCTGGACGGCTACGTGGATCATCTGGCCCAGGAGGCGTCATGAAGGGGCCGCTGACCGGATTGCGGGTGCTGGATATCGCCACCATCATCGCCGCGCCTTCCGCGGCGGCGCTGCTGGGGGATTATGGCGCCGACGTCGTCAAAGTAGAGCTTCCGGGCCAGGGCGACGGGGCCCGGGCGTTCCCGCCGCTGAAAGATGGCAAGGCCCTGTGGTGGAAGGTGACGAACCGGAACAAGCGTTTCGTGACGCTGGATTTCCGTCAGCCGGAAGGACAGGCCATGCTGTTGCGCATGCTGCCCCACTTCGACGTGCTGATCGAGAACTTCCGGCCCGGCACGCTGGACCGTTGGGGCCTGGACCGCGACACGCTCTGGGCGGCCCAACCGTCGCTGACGATCCTGCGCGTCTCGGGTTTCGGTCAAACGGGGCCCTATAAAGACCGCGCCGGGTTTGCGCGGATCTTCGAGGCCATGGGCGGGCTGACCTACATCAGCGGAGAGCCCGACGGCGAACCCATGCATACCGGCTATCCGATCGGCGACTCCATTGGCGGCCTGTTCGGGGCAGTGGGTGTCCTGGCGGCGCTGTGGGCGCGCTCCGCGAACCCGGATGCGCCCGGCGAGGAGATCGACCTGTCGCTGACGGAGGCCATGTTGAAGCTCATGGAGTTCCTGCCCGCCAAGTACAAGATGCTGGGCGAGGTGCATGAACGTTCGGGCAACACCAGCCAGTACTCGGCGCCGGCGGCGGTATACGCCACGAAAGACCGGCGCTGGGTGTCCTTGTCCGGTAGCACCAATGCCCTCTACGCCAACAACTGCCGCGCCATCGGGCGCCCGGACCTGATCGACGACCCCAGATTCTGCAGCAATCCGCTGCGGGCGCGCCACGCCGATGCGCTGAACGCCATTTTCGCGGCATGGTGCGGCGAACATGAACTGGAGCACGTGCTGTCGGCATTCCATGCGGCGCACGGCACCATCGCGCCCATCTATTCGGCCGATCAGATTTGCAATGACCCGCATTTCGAGGCGCGCGGCATCCTGAAGGAGGTGCCGGACGAAGATTTCGGCAGCATCTGCATGGCCGACGCCGTTCCCCGGTTCCGGACGAATCCTGGCGGCGTGCGGGTCGCGGCGTCGGGGATAGGGCGGCATAACGCGGAGGTCTACGGAGATCTGTTGGCGCTGGACGAAGACGAATTGACCGGATTGGCCGCAAAGGGAGTGATTTGATGGAATGGATGAAGACGCTGGAGTTGCCGGTGGTGGCGTCGCCGATGTTCATCGCCAGCGGTCCCGAACTGGTGATTGCGCAATGCCGGGCCGGTATCGTCGGGTCGTTTCCGGCCTTGAACGCGCGTCCGGCGTCGTTGCTGGACGAATGGCTGGTTCAGATCGACGCGGCCTTGAGCGATGGCGGACAGGGACAAGCATCCGTGCGCCCGGGGCCCGTCGCAGTCAATCTGATCCTGCACAAGTCGAACACCCGCCTGGACGAGGACTTGGCCGTCTGCGTCCGGCGCCGCGTGCCAATCGTCATTACCTCCGTGGGCGACCCGTCCGACTTCGTCAAGGAAGTGCACGGCTACGGCGGCGTGGTGCTGCATGACGTGATCAATGTCCGCCACGCCGAAAAGGCGATCCAGGCTGGGGTGGACGGGCTGATCCTGGTGTGCGCCGGCGCAGGCGGTCACGCGGGCACCTCGTCGCCCTTTGCGCTGGTCGGCGAAGTCCGGCGCCTGTTCGACGGCCTGCTGCTGGTCGCGGGGGCGGTATCCCGTGGCGAAGACATCCTTGCCGTCCAGGCGATGGGGGCGGACCTTGCGTACATGGGCACCCGCTTTATCGCGACGCCGCAGGCGAATGTGGCCGAGGGGTACCGGCAGGCGATCGTGGACTCCACCGCCGCGGGCATTGTCTACACGGACCATTTTTCGGGAATCCGAGCGAACTACCTGCGGTCCAGCGTGCGGGATGCGGGCTATGACCCCGACCATCTTCCAAACGAAGGGCGCGCCTCAGCGGATTTCAACGCCGCGTCGGAGTCGGGCAAGAAGGTCTGGCGCGATATCTGGTCGGCGGGTCAGGGCGTGGGCAACATCCACGGAGTCGCCCCGGTCCAGGCCGTCGTGGCGCAGCTGAAACAAGAGTACGAGGCGGCCCTCGCCAGATTGGCGCGCCGTTAGGCGCCCGGGGTTCGGCGGCAGGACCGGCCCAGGCGCCCACGACTTGCGGCACGGGAAAACGACATGAGGAGACAGAAACCATGAAGGGTCTACGCAACGTATTCGTCGGATTGTTGTCCGCCTTGTCCATGCAGGCGTTCCAGGGCGCCCAGGCGGCCGATGCCTGGCCCGCCCGGCCTGTCAAGATGATCGTGCCGTTCGCCGCCGGCGGGCCGACCGACGTGCTGGCGCGTTCGCTTGCGATGGAGTTGGGCGCGCGCCTGGGCCAATCCGTCATCGTCGAGAACCGGGCGGGGGGCGGCAGCAACATCGGCTACGACGCGATGGCGCGTGCGCCCGCGGATGGCTACACCATCCTGCTCGGCACGGCGACAGTCGTCACCAATCCCAGTCTGTACAAGAAGCTGTCGTTCGATCCGCTGAAGGACTTCACTCCCATCGCACTGATCGGAACCACGCCGATATTCGTGTGGGTGCGCAACGACTACCCGGCCAAAACATTGCCCGACCTGGTGAGGTTGGCGAAAGAGACGCCTGACACGATCAATTACGGTTCTTCCGGGCCCGGGACCGTGGCGCACCTGGCCAGCCTGCTGTTCCAGAAGCGCTCCGGCACGGTCATGACCCACGTTGGCTATAAGGGGTCGGCCCAGGCCCTCAACGATATGCTGGGCGGCGTGTTCCCGGTGCAGTTCGACGTGCCGCAACCGATGGTGGCGCAATACCGCGCGGGCAGTCTGCGCGCCCTGGCAACCTTGTCCAGCAAGCGCTCAAGCACCTTTCCCGAGATTCCGAGCATTACGGAGTTCGGCTACGAAGGGATCGACGCGTCGGCGTTGTTCGGGTTGTATACGGCCGCAGGCGTCTCGCCGGATGTCGTCGACAAGCTTCAGCAAACCCTGCAAGCGGTGCTGGCCAGTCCGAAGTTCAAGGAAATCATGGCGCAGCAGTTCGTTGAAATGCCGGCGCAGCCGGTCGCGGGGCCGGCCTTCCACGCCTGGCTCAAGAACGAGATCGACGTGTGGCATGGCGTCATCGCCGAATCCGGCATTTCCCTGAACTGACCTTGGACCGATCAGGTGGCTGCTGCGCGGCTGTACGGATCACGCCGCTGCGGCGCTGGCCCCCCGGGCTACGCGCTGTGGTCGGCCAATAGCGGCTGCGCCGACAGGGCGCCCCGCAGCGAGTCCAGCAGGACGCGTTTGTTTTCCCGGCTGCGGTAGGCGTGTTCGCGCATCAGGTTTTCAGCGCGAACTGCCTCGCGCCGCGTGATGGCGCGCAACAGGTCTTCGTGGTCCGCCTGCGCCCGTAAGACAAAGGGCGTTTCCAGCAAGGACGGGGTGGACGGCAGCGTCAGCGCCGCCGGGCCGGCAAGCGGGGTCTTGTTGTTGTGCTCCAGCGCCGACAGCAGCGCCCGATTGCCGGCGGCTTCGCACAGGATCTCGTGGAATCGGCGGTTGATCTGGCCCCAGGCCCGTGCATCCACGGTGGTGTTCGGGTCGCGGCGGGCCGGCGCCAGCAGGCTGCGGCCTTCTTCCACGGCCTGCGACAGTTGTTCCAGCACGTCTTTCGACGCGCCGCGCTCGGCCAGCAGGCGCGCGGCCATGCCTTCGAGCACGCCGCGCACATCCACGGCGTCGCCGATTTCATCGACGGTGAACGACCGCACCCGGAAGCCCCGGGACGGCAAGCGTTCCAGCAAACCTTCCTTTTCCAGTTCGGTCAGGGCGATCCGCAGCGGCGTGCGCGAGACGCCCAGCCGGGCGGAAAACTGCAACTCCACGATCCGTTCGCCGGGTTGCAGGGCGCCGGAAAGCACCATGTCTCGGAGTTCCGAAATTACTTTGTCGATCTGAGCGGCCATAGCGAAGCGTCGGCTGAATTGGGGGCGGTAGGGCCTCCAGTGTACCTACAAAATTGCATGCAATACGGCATAAAAAACCTCTCTGAGTCTTGCGATTCATCAAAATTGCATGCAATAATTCAGAAAAACAGGGTTCTAAGTGGCGTTTATACGCCAATTGCATGCAAAGAAATAAGCCAATGCATGCTGAATCGCATAGGAACAGGAGACAACATGAAGCTGATCAGCTTCGATCAAGCGGGCCGCCGCGCCTGGGGCGTGGTGAGCGGCGCCGAGGTCGTGGTCCTGACGCAGGTCTGGCCCGACGTGGCCGCCGCGCTGGAAGCGGGCGTTGAACAGATCGCCCTGGCCGCGCGGGCCGACGGCATGCCCTGTAGGCCCTTGGCCGGCGTGCGGCTGCTGCCGCCGGTGCCCGCGCCCGGGAAAATCCTCTGCGTTGGCCTGAACTATGGCCGGCACGTGGCCGAGGCGGGGCGCGAACTGCCCGCGCATCCGTCGGTGTTCCCCCGCTTCGCGGACAGTTTCGTCGGGCACGGAGAGCCGGTATGGAAGCCGCGCCTGTCCGACAAGTTCGATTACGAAGGCGAACTGGCCGTGGTCATCGGCCGGGCGGGGCGCCACATCGCGGCACGCGACGCCTTGTCGCACGTGGCGGGCTACACGTGCATGGCCGAGAACTCGGTGCGCGACTTCCAGAAGCACAACGCCCAGGTCACGCCCGGCAAGAACTTCGAGCGCAGCGGGTCGATCGGGCCGTGGCTCGTCACCGCGGACGAGATCGGCGACCCGGCGCGCCTTCAGGTCATTTCCCGCCTGAACGGCGCCGTCATGCAGCAGGGTGACGTGTCCGACCTGATCTTCCCGATCCCCGAACTCATTGCGTACATCAGCGCCTTCACGCCGCTGTCGCCGGGCGACGTCATCGCCACGGGCACGCCCGAAGGCGTGGGGTCCAGCCGCAAGCCGCCGCGCTTCCTGGCGGCGGGCGACACGCTGGAAGTGGAAATCCCCGGCGTCGGGACGCTGGTCAATACGGTGGCGGACGAACCCGCCCAGGAACAAGGAGACGCGCATGGCTGATGCGCTGCGGTATTTGACGGAGCGGGACGTGGTGTCCGTGCTGGACATCCATGGGGCGATCGACGCGCTGCAGGCCATGCTGGTCGCGCAAGGCAATGAGCAGGCGCGCAACCTGCCCAAGGCGCTGGCGACCTGGGGCGACGGCAGCTCGATGCATGCATTGGGGTCGGTGCAGACGGGCGCGGGCGGATACGCCGGCTTCAAGACCTGGGTCCACACAAAGACCGGGGGCGGGTCGTTGTTCAGCCTGTTCGATGCCAGCACCGGCTTGCTGCGCGCCATCATCGAAGCGCGCGCGCTGGGCATGTTGCGCACCGCGGCGATCAGCGGCGTGGCCACCCGGGCCCTGGCGCCGGAAGGCGCCAGCCATGCCGCGCTGGTCGGCACCGGGCCGCAGGCCGTCACGCAACTGGCGGCCTTGGCCGCGGTGCGCCCGCTGCGGCGGGTGCGCGTCTACAGCCCGACGCCCGAGAAGCGCCAGGCCTTTGTCGCCAGCGTGGCCGGCAAGTACGCGTTCGACATCGAGGCATCGCCCAGCCTGGAACACGCGCTGGGGGGGGCGGAAATCGTCACGCTGATCACGCGCGCCGTCGACCCGTTCGTGGACGCCGCCTTGTTGGCCGACTGCCGCCACTTGAACGCTTTGGGCGCGATCCTGCCGGCCAAGGCCGAGTTCGCGCAAGACGTCTTCGAGCGGGCCGGCATGGTGGTGGTGGATGACCTGGAGAACGCCCGCCGGGGCTCCCGCGAACTGCGCGAACGCTACGGCGCCGACGGGACGCCGTGGCCAGGGGTATCGGTGCTGGGCAGCCTGCTGGCTTCGGGGCAGACCCGGCTGGCGGACGCGCGCCTGACGATCTTCAAGGGCATGGGCATGGGCTTGTCCGACCTGGCGATGGCGCGCGTGGTCTACGAGCGCGCCCGCGACCAGGGCTTGGGCGTGGCGCTGCCGCCGCAGACGCGGGAAAACCTGCTGCTTGCGCAGTCCTGAACCGAATTCAATCAACGAGACAGCCGGCCGCAGCGCCGGCGGCAAGGAGACAAGCATGTTCGTCGATGTCAGCGGGGCCAGCCCCCGCGAGCAGAACCAATGGCCGTCGATCGTGATCCCGAAAGAGGACATCGATCTGGAAATCGCCCGGCTGACCGATGCGCCCCGGCCCGGCAACGGCCGCCGCGCATCGCTGATCGTGCATCCGGAGGCGACCGCGCCGGGCCTGGGCCTGGCGCCCGGCACGGACGTGACGATCAACGTGGTGAACCCGGGCGAGCGCACGTTCAATGTGCGCAAGAACTCCAATATGCTGGAAATCTGCATCGCCGGGGAAGGCGTGGCGACAGTCGCCGGGCGCGATCTCCGGGTGGGGCATTGGGACGTCTGGAATACGCCGGCCATGCAGGTGCATTCCTACCGCAACGAAGGCAAGACGCCCTGGGTGCGGCTGTCGTACTCCAATGCGCCGTTGCTGGAGAAGCTGGAGATCCACTACGTCGAGGAGTTCGAAGGCGCCGTCCCGCCGGCCGACGCCAACACCCGTCCGGTGCCGGCCCGCATGCCGGACGGCCCCCGGTCGCGCGACCTGGCCTTGCGTGAACAGATCACGCCAGACGGCGCGTGGCTGATGGGCTACGAATGGCTGATCGACATCGATGTGCTGGAATCCAAGGCGCTGCATTGGCCTTGGGCGGACGTGTCCCGCTACTTGCCGACGGTCGAGGACATGGCGCGCGGCTACAACGGCCGCCGGCTCTTCGTGCTCTACAACCCGGCGACCGAACGCCGCATCGGGACCACGCACAGCTTCTTCGCGACCATTTCTTCGTCGCCGCCGGACAACCACCATGTGCCGCACCGCCACAGCTCGTCAGCCATCAACTACTACTTGCGCGGCAACGGCTACAGCAAGGTCAGCGGCACGCGGCTGGACTGGAAGGCGGGCGACCTGATCCTGTCCGCGCCGGGCTGGGCCATGCATTCGCATCACTCGGGCACCGAAACGACCTCGGCGCTGACCGTGCAGGACCATCCGCTGCAAATCGCCATGGAGTCGCTGATCTGGCAGGAGCGCATGCAGGAGCCCATCCTCGCGCTGGGCAGCCAGAGCGGCTTTGAAAGCAACCGCGCGCAATTGGCCGCCGCATCCTGACCCGGCGCCTTCCCACGAATCGACTTCCGGATCCCCCATGACCTTGACTGATTATTCCGACGTGTCGTCGCTGCGGGCCCGCCTGCGGGACTTCTACGACGACTACGCCTATTGCCTGGACGAAAACCAGCTTGAAGCGTGGCCCGATTTCTTCACCGAAGACTGCCACTACCGCGTGCTTTCCCGCGAGAACCACGATGCCGGCCTGCCGCTGGGCCTGATCTATTGCATGAACAAGAACATGCTGCGCGACCGCGTCACGGCGCTGCGCGAAACCACCATGTTCGAACCGCGTTCGCTGCGCCATTTCATCAGCGGGGTGCGCGTGATGGAAGTGCAGGGCGACCACATCGTGGCGCAAGCCAACTTCGCCGTCATGGAATCGCTGTCCGACCGGGAACCTACTTTGAATATGGTGGGCCGCTACCTGGACGTGCTGCGCGTGGCGCCCGACGGCCTGGCGCTGGCCCGGCGCGACTGCGTCTACGACAACTACCGCGTGCGCACGTCGTTGATCGTGCCCCTTTGAACCCGCTGCAAGGAAACCGCCATGACCTGTTCCGACTCCGCCGTCCTGGACGCGCCCGCCGAGACCGCCATCCACATCCCGCGCCGCTGGCCTGAAGAGGGCTATACGCGCATCCCCAACTGGGTCTACACCGATCCGGCCATCTTCCAGAAGGAAATGGACATCTTCTTCGCCGGACAGACCTGGAATTACGTCGGGCTGGAATGCGAAGTGCCGGAGACCGGCTGCTACAAGCGCAACTGGATCGGCAACCGCCCGGTCGTCATGGTCCGCACCGAAACGGGCGAGGTCGCGGTGCTGGAGAATCGCTGCGCCCACCGCGGCGCGCAGATCTGCTGGCAGAACACCGGCCGCGTGGCCGACTTCACGTGCCCTTACCACCAATGGAATTACGACCTGAACGGCAATCTGCAAGGCGTGCCGTTTCGCCGGGGAGCCATGGGCAAGGGCGGGATGCCGAAAGACTTCGACCCCAGGCAGAACGGCATCCGCAAGTTGCGCAGCGTGAACCGGGGCGGGTCGATCTGGGCGACGTTCTCGGACGAGGCGCCCAGTTTCGAGGACTACTGCGGGCCGGAAGTGCTGGCCGAGATCGACCACATGCTTCCGGGCAAGCCGCTCAAGCTGCTGGGATACAGCCGCCAGTTGATCCCCAGCAATTGGAAGATGTACCTGGAGAACCTGAAGGACCCGTACCACGCCACCTTGCTGCACACGTTCTACATCACATTCGGCCTGTGGCGGGCGGACTCCAAATCGGAGTGCATCCCCACAGGCGGCGGCGCGCACAGCGTCATGGTGTCGCAGAACGAAGGCAAGAAGAAGACGGCGGCCACCACCGAAATGAGCCGCTTCCGCGATGACCTGGAGTTGCTCGACCTGGAAACCGTGACGCCCCGCACCGAGTTCAACCGGGGCCGCGTGGGCGGCGCCTGGGTGTTTCCGGCTGCGCAGTTCGGCATCCAGGCCAACTCCTTGAAGACGCGCCACGTCATCCCGCGCAGCCCCACCGAGCATGAACTGGTGTTCACCTATTACGGGTATGAGGACGACGACGAGGAAATGACGCGGTTGCGCCTGAAGCACGCCAATCTGCTGGGCCCGGCCGGGTTCGTGTCCATGGACGACAGCGAAATGCTCAACCAGGTGCAGATCGGCGTCACCGGTTATCCCGAAGCGCGCGGCATCGTCGAAATGGGCGGCCGAGACACCGAACCGGCCGACTACATGGTGACGGAAGTGCTGATCCGGTCGTTCTACGACTACTACCGCAAGGCGATGGGGCTGTAGCCATGGAAACCTGGAAACCCGTCGCCCAGGTCGGCGAGATCTCGCCCGACACCGGGACCTTGCGCGTCCTCCACGAGGGCGAGGCGGTCTGCCTTTACGACCTGCAGGGCGAGATCTGCGCCACCCAGGACCGCTGTCCGCACGGCAACGCCAGCCTGGCGGATGGCTACATGGAGGACGGCACCATCGAATGCCCGCTGCATCAGGGCGTGTTCGACATCCGCACCGGCAAGCCGCAATGCCCGCCCGTCACGACGGACCTGCGGCGCTACGAGGTGCGGATCGAGGCCAATACGGTCTACCTGAAGGCGGAGGCCGCATGAACGCGGGCGCTATCGTCATTGTGGGCGCGGGTCAGGCGGGCGGCTGGGCCGCCGCTACGCTGCGCGACCGCGGTTACACCGGCCGGGTCGTGCTGCTGGGGGAAGAGCCCCACGCGCCCTATGAACGCCCGCCCTTGAGCAAGGCGGTGCTGGGCGGGCACGCCCCGCCCGAGAGCACGGAACTGTTCTCCGCGCCGCGCCTGGCGCAGTTGCAGATCGAGTTCGCGCCGGGCGTATCGGCGACGCGGTTGCGCCCGGAGGAACGGCGCGTGGACACGTCCGACGGCGGCGTGCTGGATTATGAAAGGCTGATCCTGTGCATGGGCGGCACGCCGCTGGTGCCGGCGCTGCCGGGCGTCGGCAATCCCGGCGTGCACGTCCTTCGCACACGGGACGACGCCATGCGCCTGCGCGCCAGCCTGGGGCCAGGCAAGCGCGTGCTCATCGTCGGCGGCGGCTGGATCGGGCTGGAGGTCGCGGCCACCGCGCGCCAGGCGGGCTGCGCGGTCACTGTGGTGGAGCAGGCGCCGCGGTTGTGCGCGCGCAGCGTGCAGCCGGGCGTGTCGGCGCATCTGGCCGCGCTGCACGCGGCGCACGGGGTGGACATCCGCTTGCAGGCCGCGCTGCGGGCCGTGCAGGCGCTGCCGGACGGGCGCACGGCCGCAGTGCTGTCGGACGGCGTCCGCATCGACGTCGACGCCGTAGTGCTGGGCGTCGGCTTGCAGGCCAACGACGCGCTGGCGCGCGAGGCCGGCATCGCTTGTGAACGCGGCGTGCTGGTCGACGCGTACTGCCGCACGTCGGCGCCGGACGTCTATGCGGCGGGCGACGTGGCCGTCACCGCCCATGCCGCCGCTGGCGGTCGCATCCGCCTGGAGTCCTGGCAGAACGCCCAGGACCAGGGCACTGCTGCCGCGCGTTCAGCGCTGGGCGACGCCACGCCGTATGTGCCGACGGGCGCCGTATGGTCCGAGCAATACGACGCCATGGTGCAGATTATCGGATTTCCGGCGATGGCGATGTGCGAGGTGCTGCGTCCGCAGGCGGACGGCCGGGCGCTGCTGTCGATGGCGCTGGACGCCGGTGGACGGCTCGTGGCGGCGGTGGCGGTGGATGCGCCCCGGGAGCTCCGGCAACTGCGCAAGTGGATCGCGGAAGGCGCGGTCCTGGACCCGGCGTTGCTGCGGCGGCCAGATGCGCCGCTGGCCAACGCCCAGATCAGATGAGGACACCTTTGGAACATTCAACCCGAACCCAGCAGGTCAAGGCCGCGTGCGAAGCGGTCATCCTGGATTTCTTCCACGCGCTGGACACGCGGCGTCACGAAGCGGCCTCGGCGCTGATGGCGGCCGACGGCGTCTGGCTGCGGCAGGGCAAACGGCTGTGCGGCCCACAGGAAGTCCTGGCCGCCCTGAACGTCCGCCCGCCCGAGCGCGTGACATGCCACATCATCACCAACCTGCGCCTGACCGGCGTGGAAGGCCCGCGTGCAAGCGTCGCCTATTTCCTGACCGCCTACGAAAGCGTGCCGCAAGAGCAGGGCGGCGCGCCCCGTCTGGTTTCCATCAGGGAATGCCAGGATGAACTGGTGGAGGCAGGCTCCGGCTGGCGTCTGGCAGACAAACGCAGCCGGCGCCATTTGCCGCCCGAATAAAGATACGCCTTCAGGCACATCAAGGAGACAAGATGGATACCCCCACCATAAAGGCCCTGGCGCGGCGTCTGGACGAGGCCGAGCAGACACGGACCCAGGTGCGCCAACTGTCGCTGGACCATCCGGACATCACGATCGTCGACGCCTATGCGATCCAGCGCGAATGGGTCGCCCAGAAGATCGCGGCCGGCCGCCGTTTAGTCGGCCATAAGATCGGACTGACGTCGCGGGCGATGCAACTGTCCTCGCAGATCGACGAGCCCGACTACGGCGCATTGCTGGACGACATGCTGTTCGCCGACGGCGCCGAGATCGCACGCGACCGCTTCATCGTGCCGCGCGTCGAGGTGGAACTGGCGTTCATCCTGGACCGGCGCCTGCACGGGCCGGGCGTAACGTTGTTCGACGTGCTGGATGCCGTGCGCTATGTCATTCCGGCGCTGGAAATCATCGACGCGCGGTCGCACCAGATCGACCCGGAATCCAAACGGCCCCGCAAGGTGTTCGACACCATCGCCGACAACGCGGCGAACGCCGGCGTCGTGATGGGCGGCAGGCCGGTGCGAGCCGGCGACCTGGACTTGCGCTGGGTGGGCGCGATGATGTCGCGCAACGCAGTGATCGAGGAAACCGGGTTGGCCGCGGGCGTGCTGAACCATCCCGCGAACGGCGTAGTGTGGCTGGCCAACAAGCTGGCGGAGCACGACGTCACGCTCGAGGCCGGCCAGATCATCCTGAGCGGGTCCTTCACGCGGCCCGTCTTCGCTCAGGCAGGCGACACCTTCCATGTGGATTACGGTCCGCTGGGCACCGTCAGCTGCCGCTTCGTATAACGCAACCCGCCAGGAGGCGCCCGCCAGATTTCCGATTCGATCCGCGTGCCCGACATACCTAAAACGCAGCGGGCGCGCGCCACAGCATCCCTCAGGAGACAAGACATGAACCCCTCGAAAACACTTATCTGCTTGGCCGCCGCCTGTACCGCGCTTGCCGCGGGCGCGGCGGCCGCGCAGCAGGCCGACTGGCCCGCGCACGCCATCACGCTGGTCGTGCCCTTCGCGGCGGGCGGCGGCGGCGACACGCTGGCCCGCCTGGTGGCCGAACCGCTGTCGCGCGAACTGGGCCAGTCCATCATCGTGGAAAACCGGCCTGGCGCGGGCGGCAACATCGGCGCGTCGATTGCCGCGCGGGCCAAGCCGGACGGCTACACGCTGTCCTACGGCACCAACGGCACGCAGGCCATTAACCACTGGCTGTACAAGTCGCCGGGCTATGCGCCCAGCGACTTCGAGCCGATCTCGCGCTTTACCGTCATCGCCGCGGCGCTGGTCGTGAACGGCACGGACGACCGATTCAAGACGCTTTCGCAGCTGCTCGACTACGCCAAGTCGCATCCCGGTGAACTGACCTGCGGCTCGGCAGGCAACGGAACGTCGTCGCATCTTGCGTGTGAACTCTTGAACCAGATGGCGGGCATCCGCGTCATGCACATTCCGTACAAGGGCGGCGGCGCGGCCATGACGGACCTGCTCGGCGGGCGGATCTCGTTCCTGATCGATGTGATGCCCAATGTATCGGGGCAGATCGCCGCCGGCAAGCTGCGCGCGCTGGGCGTCACCACGCCCGAACGCGTAGGGTCCAACCCGGACATCCCCACGATCAGCGAGGCTGGCGTGAAGGGCTACGAGTTCTTCGCATGGGATGGCTTGTACGCGCCCAAGGGCACGCCCACGGCCGTGCTGGACAAGTTGAACGCCGCCGTGAACCAGGCGTTGCAGCGCCCCGAGGTCCGCAAGTCGCTGGAGTCGCGCGGCGCGGTCCCGTCGCCGACGACGCGTCAATCCCTGGCGGAATTCGGCGCCGAGGAATACACGCGGCTGGGAAAAGTGGTGAAGACGGCGGGCGCCGCGATCGACTGATCCGCGCCAGGGACTTGCAACGCAAGCTGTCAGCGACGGCCGCCCGCTGCAGCGGCCGTCCGGCCTGGCCGCCGCCATTTGATAAGGGTGCTTACGTACGGTTGCCGGCCAGGGCGGGGCGGCCCAGGTAATGTCTCCGTAGTTTCCCCCGTGCGGCGCAGCCATGCGCCCTGCATGGGGTTTCAGATTCCCGAGACAAAGGCACCCATGCATTCCTCGTCGTCATGCAAGACCGCAACCCGCCACATCCATCCGTCTCATTGGCGGATGTCGTGGCTGCAAGAACGCAAGCAGTTCGTCAAAGCCCTGTTGTCCAACCCGGCGGCGATCGGCGCCGTAACCCCTTCGGGCGCGGCGCTGGCCTCGGCCATCACCGCGGCAGTGCCGGCCATGGCGGGAAAAGTCCTTGAACTGGGGTGCGGCACAGGCGTATTCACCCGGGAACTGCTGCGCAAGGGCGTCCATCCGTCCCGTCTGGTCCTGGTCGAGCAGGATTCGGGCATGAGCTCAAGCCTGCGGACGCAGTTTCCGGAAGCGGCCGTGCTGCAGGTGTCGGCGCAAGACCTGTCCCGGCAGCTGCATCCGGAACTTGACGGCATCGACGCCGCCATCTGTGGCTTGCCGCTGCGCAACATGAGCGGAGAGCACCACCATCAATTGCTGACGGCGGTTTTCGAAGCCATGCGGCCCGGGGCGGCCATGCACTTTTTTACCTATGGCGTACGTTGCCCCATCTCCCGGAACGTGCTTGACGCCTGCGGACTGTCGGCTCGCAGGGAGCGTTTCGTGCCGCTGAACCTGCCGCCCGCGTCGGTGTACAGCCTGAACCGCCTGTAGGCTGAAAGCGGCGCTGCCGCAGAACGCTTACCAGAGCAGCGCGTTGCCGGGTAGCGCACGCCGGCGTACGCAGCGTCCTACCTTTAGAACGGCAGGCGATGATAAAAATCAAGACTCGCCAACTGCCATCCGTTCCTGCTCTCGGTAGTCCAGCACGGCGTGCGGCCAGCGTTTGTGCGCGACCAGATCCCGGGCGACTTCGCGAAGGATGACGACCAGGGCTTTGGTCGCGCGGGATGCGGGCCGATCGGAGGTGTGAGCCAGTATGCGCCGCATGTGGAGCCCCTCTATCGGGGAAGCTGCCAGACGGCCTGCCTCGATGTCTTCCTGCACGGTGGCGGCGAAATGCACGGTCACGCCTACGCCTGCCTGAACCAGGCGCTTGGCGACTTCGATGGTTTCCACTTCAACCACGGGATTGAGCTGTATGCCCGCCTGGGCGGCCTGCGCCTCGAGCTCCAGGCGTACGCCGGATTTTGCCAGGCCTGTCATGACCAACGGCAGGTCTGCAAGCTGCTTCAACCCGATTTTCGGACCGGTACGCTTGCGCGGGCTTTCCGGCTGCCGGATAAGGCACAGGCCTTCGGTCAGGAAAGGGTAGGTCGCCAGATTCGCCAGGGGAACCGGGCCGTTGAGTATGGCCAGATCGACCTGGCCTTTAAGCAGCATGTCGTGCAGCACGGGAGAGAAGGCTTGGACGAAACGCAGCCGGACGTCTGGAAGGGCATTTTGCACCGCGTGGGTCAGTGGGGCCGCCAATGTCATCGCCAGCCCGGGGGAAAGCCCCAGCACGATTGGCCCTCTGGGGGTGCGTTGCAGGGCGGACATGTCCTGCTTGAGCTGTTCGGCGTAACGCAGCAGGAAGTTCGCCCGTTCCAGCAGGAAGGTCGCTTCCTCGGTGGGAGTCGCGCCTCGGGAGTGGCGCACGAACAGTTGAACGCCCAGCTCTTCTTCCAGCAGCTGAATCTGCCGGGTCAGCGCTGGCTGAGCGACGTGCAGCACGCTGGCGGCGCGTCCGAAGTGCCCTTGATTGGCCAGCGCCACAAAGTAGCGCAGTTGTCGCAGATCCATCGCCGTACCGGCTCCTTGGGTGAAAAAACAGTCATAACAAAATTATATGGAAGCAGTCAGAAAATGGTAATGGACGCTGTGTCCGGCCGCGAATTACCTTTCATCAGCCGCGCAATTGCGTGCAGAAAATAATGCTGACAGCCCATCTAATAAAGGAATGATATGAACATCTCCCCTCAGGAAATGGAAGCGAATCGTATTGCGCGTTGGGGCAAGGTCGAGCCGTACCGCGAAACCTTCATCGAAAGCCGCCTGCCGGGTATGAAGAAGAACATCTACAAGATCATGAACCGCGGTGTGCTCGAAAACAAAGGCGTCCAACCCGCCATCCCTGGCAATCACCGTTTCGGCGTGACCTTCATCGAAATCCCCGTGGGGCAGGGCGCCAGTCTGCACGCGCACAAGACCGAGGAAGTCTTTTGCCCCCTGAATGGAAATATGGAGGTGATCTGGGGAGACAAGGGCGAACACTCGGTGATGCTGAACCAATGGGACGTGATTTCCTGCCCCATCGGCGTCATGCGCGGATTCCGCAACCCCAATCCGCATGCCCTTGTCGTGTATTCGGTAGTGGGCGGCACCGACGAGGAATGCGGGCGCATTGCCTGGCATCCCGACGTGGTGCGCGCGGCCGAGGACACGGGCCTGGTCTATGGCACGGACGGATTCTTGAAAGAAACGGCTGAACGATGAGCCCGACCGATGGCGTCCGCAGGGCAGCCCGCAGCGCCGTCGCCCCGAATTTTCGTCATTAGGAACGCAGGAATGATCGATGCCCGCAGCATGTCCCGTCGATTCTCAAGAAGGAGCGTGATCCGCGCAATGGCCTGTATGGGCGTGCTGTGCGCATACCCGGCCACCGGCCAGGCGAAACAGCTCGTTCCCTTTTTCGGGAGAAGCGCGCGGCGGCCGCCGATCCGCCTCGTCGTGCCGTTCGCGGCAGGCGGCACCACGGACATTGTTGCGCGCCTCTTGGCCGCACGCCTGGCGGATGCGCTTGGCCAACCGGTCATCGTCGACAACCGGGCCGGCGCGGGCGGCAACATTGGCGTGTCGTCGGTCGCCAAGGCCGAACCGGACGGCAGCACGCTGCTGATCGTTTCCTCTTCCTTTATCACCAATGCCGCGGTCGCCGGCGCGCGGGCGTCCTATGACGCCGTCCGGGACTTTTCGCCCATCAGCCTGGTCGTGACGTCTCCCGACGTCATCGTGGTCCGTGCCGACAGCGGGATCGACAGCTTATCCGCGCTGCTCGGCTTGGCCAGGCAGACGCCCGGGGCACGCACCTACGCCACGCCCGGCAACGGCAACAGCGTGCATCTGGCGGCGGAACTCCTATGGCAGCGCGCCCTGGTGGACTTGATGCACGTCCCGTACTCGGGCGCCGCTCCTGCCGTCATGGCCGTAGCGGGCGGGCACGTGGACTGCGCATTCGCCGCATTGCCTGCCGCCCGGGCCGCCGTGGCCGCAGGCAAGCTGCGGGCGGTGGCGGTGGGCAGCACGCAACGCTGGCCGGAACTTCCGGGCGTGCCGACGATAGCGGAAGCCGGCTTTCCGGATTTCCGCTCAGAGACCATACAGGCGCTGTTCGCGCCGGCGGGAACGCCCGCCGCGCTTGTCCAGCGCGTGAGCAAGGCGGTCGGCGAGGTGCTGGCCAATGACGCCGTCCAACGCCAATTTCAGGACCAGGGTTTTCGCTGCGTGGCAAGTTCTCCGGATCAGTTGGCCGCGCGGATCGCGCAGGAATTGCCGGTCTGGACGGTGCTGGCGGCCAACGCCGGAATCGCCGCCGATTGATGCGTGGAATGCGCAGGTCATTAACGTCAGATTACAGGGTTGAATGAATATGAGTCATGCCATTTCCTCAGAACCGAGCCGGGAGGCCGGCACGCAGTGCGCCATCCCCGCCACGCCGCAAGCGCTGCTGGACGCCGTGCTGGCGGTCAACCGGCCGCAAGACCCGCGCACCCGCGAGATCCTGGATTCCTTGATCCGCCATCTTCATGCGTTCGCGGCCGACGTGACGCTGACGTACGAAGAATTGCACAAAGGCCTGGATTTCCTGGTGCGGGTGGGCCAGGCGACCAACCCCTTGCGGCACGAGGGCATCCTGCTGGCCGATATCCTGGGCGTGGCGACGCTGGTGCTGCTGATGGACGCCAAGGGCGTGCTGGAAGCGGGCGGGACCGAGCCGGCGCTGATCGGCCCCTTCTGGCGGGCCAACCAGCCGGTCCTGGAGAACGGGGCGAAGATCGCCTCCGACGACACGACGGGCGCACCGCTGCTGGTGACCGGCCGCATCTGTTCGTTGGACGGCAAGCCGCTGGCAGGGGCCCGCCTCGAGACATGGCAGGCCGCGCCCAGCGGCTTGTACGAGAACCAGGATCCGCATCAGGAGGACATGAACCTGCGCGCGGTGTTCGTGACGGACGAAGACGGCCGCTACTGGTTCGAGAGCGTCAAGCCCGCCGGCTACGGCGTGCCGATCGACGGCCCTTGCGGCGACCTGCTGGCTATGCAGCAACGCAACCACATGCGGCCGGCGCACTTGCACTTCATCGCGTCGGCGCCGGGCCACAAGGTCCTGACCACCCAGATATTCGATGCCAACGATCCGTTTGCCTATAGCGACGCCGCGTTCGGCGCGGTGGGGTCGCTGTTGAGGAAATTCGAAGCCTCAAGCGACGGCACGTTCCACCTGGACGTGCAGCTGACGCTCGAGCCTGGCGAGACGCGCATGCCGTCGCCGCCGCTTTCCTAGCCCCGGAAACCTTCCTTCAAGAGCAGTACCGGCCGGCGCGGATTTTCCGCGCTGCGGGGAAGCCTTACTCAAAAATCCTTGAATCTCCAATCACAGACATGACTAGAAAAAGCCAAGCCCTCCGTGTCACCGACCGCGCCCCGGACATCGCCGCGTTGCGGCCCGTCATCATCGATATGCCTTGTCCGGAGGCTCCGAGCGGCCACGCGGTCGTTGAAGTCCGGGCGGCGGGAATCAACCCCAGCGACGTCAAGGCGGCCATGGGCATGATGCCGTATGCGATATGGCCCCGCACGCCTGGCCGCGACTATGCCGGCACGGTGGTGGCCGGGCCGGCGGCGTGGATCGGACAGGACGTCTGGGGCACCGGCGGCGACCTGGGCATCACCCGTGACGGCACCCATGCCAGCTATCTGCTGCTGCCCGTGGCGGCGCTGGTCAGGCGGCCCGCGCACATTCCGGCGGCCAGCGCGGCGACCGCCGGCGTGCCGTTCGTGACGGCGTACGAAGGGCTGCGCCGCGCGGGCCTGACCGGGTCCGGGCAGACGGTGCTGGTGTTCGGCTCGAACGGCAAAGTGGGGCAGGCCGCTATCCAGCTGGCCCGGCGCGCGGGCGCGCAGGTCATCGGCGTGGAGCGGGGCGGCGCACCCTACGTGGGCCACGCAGGCGACGCGGTGCGGATCATCGACGGAAGCCAGGGCGGCATCGCCGCGCAAGTCATGGACCTGACGGGACAGGCCGGCGCCGATATTGCCTACAACACCGTGGGCTCCCCATATTTCGCGGCCGCGCTCGAGTCGCTGAAAGTGGGCGGCCGGCAGGTCGTCATTTCCACGCCCGACCGGAATGTGCCGTTCGACATCCAGGCGTTCTATCGGCGCGACCTGCAACTGATCGGCGTCGACAGCCTGAAGCTGGATGCGACGCAATGCGCCGCGGTCTTCCGCGAGTTGCTTGCCGGATTCGAAGATCAAAGCCTGCAGTCCTTTCCCGTCGGCACGGACGCCCTGATGCCGCTTGAGCGCGCACGTGAGGCCTACATCAAGGTGCTGGAAGGCGCACAAGACAGGCCCGTCATCACGCCTTGACCCGATAACAGCAGTTCGATGCCGATCGCCGCTCAGCCCTGGGCGATCGGCATTTTTTCGCGCGGCAAATAACGATAAGGAAGGAGACAAACCATGACGCTGCATCGTAGAAGATTCATGCAACTCGCCTGTGCTCTGGCCGGGGCGCCCGCCCTGGCACTGGCCCAACAGGCGTATCCCAGCCGCGCCATCCGGATGGTGGTTCCCTTCACGGCGGGTTCCACCACCGACGTGATCGGCCGGACGGTGGCCGAACAATTGGAAAAGCGGCTGGGCCAGCCGGTGGTGGTCGAGAACCGTCCGGGCGCAGGCGGCGTGCTGGGCGCGACCCTGGTCGCTGGGGCGGCAGGCGACGGCTATACCGTCCTGGTCCATTCGGCCGCGCATCTGGCGAACCAGTCGTTGTACCCCGGCTTGAAGTACGACACGTTGAAGGACTTCATCCCCGTGACCATGCTGGCGTCCATGCCGAACGTCATCGTGGCGGCCAGTGCGCGCGAATTCAAATCTTTGCGGGACCTGGTCGACCGCGCCTGCGCGGAGCCGGACCAATACACCTACGGCTCGTCAGGCAGCGGAAGCGGCGCCCATATCGCCGGCGAGAAATTCAATGCGGCAACCGGCATCAAGGCGATCCATGTGCCGTACCGGGGCACCCCCGAAGCCGTGAACGACGTGATCGCAGGCCGGGTCGACTGGTTTTTCCTCCCTTTGCCCTTGGCGCTGCCGATGGTCAACGCAGGCAAGCTCACCGCGCTGGCGGTCAGCGCGGATGCGCGTGCCGCCGCGCTGCCGAACGTGCCGACCACGGCAGAAGCGGGATTCGGCGGCGCGGACCAGAAGTTCTGGGTGGGCATGTTCGTGCCGGCTTCCATCTCCGGTCCGGTGCTCGACACGCTGCATTCGGGCGCGGTCCAGGCGCTGAGTTCGGATACGACCCGACAACGGTTCGACGGCCTGGGCGTCGAACCCGCGCCGATGCCGCAGCAGCAGTTCGCCGAACTGATCCGCGTCGAAATGGAAACCACGACCCGCCTGATCCGGGACGCAGGCATCCGCGCGGGCAACTAAAGCAAGGGGGAGGGGACATGACATTAATGATGAGAATGGGATTATTGGGCGCCTGCGCCATTGCGGGGCCGGCAGGTGCGCAATCGGCCTCGGTGACGGTGTTCGGTCATATCGACACGAACGTGACCAGCGCATCGGCGGGAGGCTCGTCCAAGATCGGCCTGGATCAGGGCGGCTACATGCTTCCCAGCCGTATCGGCATTCGCGGGACGGAGGGGCTGGGCAACGGCAATTCGGTCGGATTCTGGCTGGAAGCGCCCATCCTGCCGAACTCCGGCGGGCCGCAAGGGCTGACTTGGAGCCGCAGGTCGACCATCAGCCTGATCAATGACCGGTACGGCGAGCTGCGGCTGGGCCGCGACTACACGGCGGCGTTCTGGAACGTGTCGTCCTTTTCGCCATTCGGCACCGTCGGGGTGGGCGGCAGCAGCAACATCATCAAAGGCTGGCCGCTGGGCCTGGACAATGCCAAGACGCTGTCGCGCGCCAGCGATATGGTCGCGTACTTTCTGCCCAAGAACCTGGGCGGGGTGTACGGCCATATCAACTATGCCCGCGACGAAGACAAGTCGGGCGCGGGCTACGCAGGGGGCCGGCTGGGGTTCCAGTCCGGGCCTGTCAACATCGCGGCGGCGTATGGCAGCACGTCGCTCGGCCGGGATGATTATGAAACGGCGACCTTGGGCGGAACCTATGATTTCGGCGTCGTGAAGCTCTTCGCCAACTATCTGCGGCAATCGGTCAAGGCGGAACGTCAGCACGTCGCGCTGGCAGGGGCCATGATCCCGGCGGGGCGAGGCCAAGTGAAGCTGTCTTACTCGCGTTCCACCCAGACCGGCGCGTCGGACGGCGACAATGCCCAGCAATTCGCGCTGGGCTATGTGCATCCGCTCAGTAAGCGCACGGTGCTGTACACCGCAATGTCGTTCATCAAAAACGATGGCAACGCGGCGTTCGTGACGGGCGACGTGGCGCCGGAAGGCGTGCCGGGCGAGAACTCCAGAGGGTTCCAGGTCGGCATCAGCCATTCCTTCTGAGCGCCAGCGCAGCGCTACCGGACGGGCGCGCCAGCCGCGGCAGGCAGCGCGCCCGTATCATGCACGGGCTTGCCGCCCAGCAGGGTCAGCACCGAACGGACCGTGTGGATGCGGTCGGCCGGCATGGTCAGATAGGCCTGATCCAGCACCGCCAGATCCGCCAGCTTGCCGACGCCCAACTGGCCCCGGTCCGTTTCGTCGAAGGCCAGCCACGCCGCCTGGCGCGTATACATCGCCAAGGCTTCCTCGCGCGAAAGGAGCATGTCGGGGCGGCGCTCGGCCGAGCCGCCGATCGCCACGCCTCGGACGTGGTATTCGATGGCCTGCCAGACGCCGGCCACCCCGATCCGCGTGGAATCCGTGCCGCCCGCCACCGGAACGCCCAGGTCCAGGGCAATCCGCACAGGGGGTGAGATATCGCTGACGGTCGCGGCATTGGCTTCCCGGATCGCCGCCCCTTCGAAATAAGGCCCCATCTGCACCGTGTAAGCCAATCCCAGGCGCGCCATGCGTTCCAGCGTGCGCCGGCTGCCGGTATTCAAGTGCGCGATGGACCAGCGCAACGGGCGCAGATCGTGGTCCCGCCCCACGGTCTCGAACGCGTCCAGGATGGCGCTGGCGGCGTCATCCGTATAGGCGTGGATCTCCAAGGGTATGCGGCGTTCGGCGGCGAACCGGGCGACCTGGACGAGTTCCTGCCGCGCGCCGGCGGGAGGATCGAACCCCGGGCCCATGCGCACTGCGTCGTTCATCGCGGTGACGAGGTTTTCGCCCAGGCCCAGGAACGCGATTTCGCCATCGTCATGCCGTGGCGGACGGAAGGCCATTACGCCGCGAAACCAGTCGGCCTCGCCGCCCGGGCGCATGGCTGAAACCCGGTAGCCGGCGCGCACGGTGAGCTGGCCGCGGTCGCGCAACGCGAACAAGGGCTCGTAGGCGTCGGGCGCGCCGGCGGAGGGATCGATGAATCCGGTCAGTCCGCGGGCGTTCATCGCGCGCAGGAACGCAAGCAGGCCCGCTTCGCGATCGGCGGTATGGCTCAACCGGGCGAACAGCGCATTGAATGGGCCGACGCCGCCCAGCAGCTTTCCGGTGGCGCGGCCCTGCGCATCGCGCTCGACGGTGATGCCCGCCAGGGACGGCGGGCGCGGGAGGTCCAGCCCCAGGGCCTCGATGCCGCGCGTGTTCAGCAAGGCATAGTCATAGAGATATTGCACGTAAGCGGGATGGCGCGGCGCCGCGCGATCCAGGTCGTCCAAGGTAGGCGGACGGCGCTCCTGGAACTGCTGCGGATGCCACGATCCGACTACGGCCACCCAGTCGCCCACGGGCCGGGCGGCGGCGTCCCGTTCCAGCCGGCCCAGGGCATCTTCCAGGCTTGGCGCGTCGTACCAATAGGTTTCGAATGCGTAGGTTTGACCGCCGCGAATCGCGTGGATATGGGTATCGATCAGCCCGGGGATGACGGTTCTTCCCTGCAGGTCCAGTTGGCGCGTGCCGGCCCCGACGTGCCGTTCGACCACGCTGTCGTCGCCGATCGCAACAATGCGTTCGCCGCGGATGGCTACTGCGGTGGCGTTCGGCGCCGACGGATCCATGCTCAGGATCGCGCCATTGCGCAACACCAGGTCTGCCTCCTGCGCGTAGGCGGCGTACGGAAGCAGGGCCGCCAACGCCAGGATGACCGATCCATATCTTGTATTCATTGCTTGTCTCGTATTGTGGTTGAACATCAGTAGCGCCAAAGCGCCTCCAAACCGAAGAAATGCAGGGTGTCGGCGCGGCCGGTATCGCGGATGAAGCTGCCGGGACGGAAGACCGAATAGGCCGCCTCGAAACTCAAGTGCCGCGATACCGTCCAGCCCAGCACGGCGTCTGCCTGCGCTCCGATGTAGCGCGCGCGGCTGCCCCCGGCCGGGCGCAACACGTTGCCCGCCACGCCGTACACGCCGTCTTGCAGGCTCTGACGCCAGTAAAAAACCGCTGCCGCGCCAAGCGACCACCCTGATCCCAAGTCCAGCGTCAGCGCCGGGTGAAGATTGATCAGGTTGGACGGGCCGATTTGCCCGGCTTCGCCGAAGTACTTGCCTTGGGGAAAAAGGACGTTGAACGTCTGGAGCGATGCGTCGTCCGGGTTCCGGTCGCCGCTGATGACGTTGGCCTTCAGGCTCAGGCGCGGGCGCAACGGCACGCTGGCGAAGGTGTAGCCGGCATGGCTGGCCAGCGACCATGCCCGTACCGGTGCGCCGGCGAAGTCGCCGTATTGGTAGACGCCTTCCAGATCCCAGTCCCAGCCTGCGCGCTCGCCGAAATAGCGCAGGCCCGCGGTATTGCGGCTTTCCGGGCCGGCGCCTTGGTTGTAGCGGGCGGCGCTGCTGGACAAGTTCAGCAGATAGGCGTCCAGGCCGGTGCCGGCCTGGACGCCGGGCTCGGACCAGGTCGCGTAGAGGCCGCCGAGTTTCCGGTCCCGGTCGGCGCGGTCGTGGAAATCGTCAGGGTCGTTGCGAACCGGGCGCACAAGAAAGGCGTCCACGCGCAGGGCGGACGCCTGCCAGCTGGCCATGCCGCCGTCAAAGGCGCGCAACACGTTCGGCCCGTACCGTGCCGAGATCAGGCGTTCGCTGCCGTAGGCCATGACCTGGCGCCCGGCGCGAAGCGTCAAATCGCCGCCGGAGCCAGAAAGCGAGATATCCGCAAACGCCTGCAGCACATCGTTGCCCGTATCGTCGGGCGGACCGACGGAGGCTGCGTCGCGGTTGGTCTGCGTCAGGGCCAGTTGGGTGAACGCGCGGAAGTGACGGCCGGCCTTGAGATCCGCATAAGGCAAGAAGCGGTACAGCGCGTAGCCTTCGTCCGGCACGGCGGCGGCGCCGAATTCATTGTTTTGGTAATGCTCGTATCGCGCGCGCACCTCGGCGCCCAAGGTCAAGCCTACGCCGCTTCCCAGGCGCAGCCATTTCCCGCGCTCGCCCCAGGCGCCCGTGCGATGGGCGGGATCGTCCAGATAGCGGTAGTCCTCGGTGTAGCGCCAAGGGTCGATGGAGGGCAGGGGGGGCGTCTGATCCGCGCGCGAAATCGCCGGCACGGCCAGCGACGCGGCGGCTAACGAGAGGAAGGCGCAGCGAGCGATGCGTAGATAGGAAAACAGGGTGATGCCATCTGGGATATGCGGGATGGCGGTGACGATAAAATACGGACAATAACTCCGGTAGTGCCGATTTTTGGCATCATAGTTCTACATTCAGAACACTGCGCCCGATATGCACGATCTCAACGATTTTTACTTTTTTGCCCAAGTCGTCGACCACGGCGGGTTCGCGCCGGCGGGGCGCGCGCTGGACATCCCCAAATCCAAGCTCAGCCGCCGGGTGTCGATGCTTGAAGACCGGCTGGGCGTGCGGCTGATCCAGCGGTCGACGCGGCATTTTTCAGTGACCGAAATCGGGCAGACCTTCCACACGCATTGCAAGGCGATGCTGGTCGAGGCCGAATCCGCCCACAACGCCATCGAGCAGACTCGGAGCGAGCCGCGCGGCATCGTCAGGCTGGCGTGCCCGGTGACCTTGCTGGATACCCGGGTCGGCGAGATGATCGCGGATTTCATGGTGGAGCACCGCGGGGTCGAGGTGCACCTGGAGGAAACCAACCGCCGTGTCGATCTGCTGGCCGAGAACATCGATGTGGCGATACGCGTGCGGCCGCCGCCGTTGGAAGACTCCGAACTCGTCATGCGGGTGCTGGCCGAACGGCGGCAATGCCTGGTGGCCAGCCCGTCGCTGCTGGCGCGTTTCGGTTCGCCCCGGACGCCGGCGGATTTGCCGACGTTGCCCAGCATGGAGCTTGGCCGGCCGCAGAGCCAGCATGCCTGGAACCTGCTGGGGCCCGCAGGGGAAATGGCGGAAGTCCATCATCAGCCCCGCCTGGTGACGCGCGGCATGCTGACATTGCGTACCGCCGCCTTGGCGGGTGTGGGCGTCGTGCAATTGCCCAAGATGGTGGTGCGGGACTTCGTTGAAAGCGGCGCGTTGATCCACGTGTTGCCCGACTGGGCGCCCCGCGCGGAAATCATCCATGCCGTATTTCCGTCCCGCCGCGGACTATTGCCTTCGGTGCGCGCGCTGATCGACTTTCTTGTGCTGCGGTTCCGGCAAATCGATGAAGAGTAATAACCCTGCGGGTACATCGATGGAAAGCGGCTTTTAGCCTTGTCGCGATTTATCGCCTGATGCTAATCTCATTCGGCCGTTATCCGAAAAGCGAAATCATGCAGGGGTTTTGCCATGTCATTTCAGTCGGTATACATGACGCAGGTGTATTCGGGTTTCGAACCGTCGCAGGCGTTCGACGTCGTGTACGGCGGCCGCTTCGAACACCGACTGCTCTCGTCCCGGGAAACCATGCTGCAGCATCAGCGGCTGATCCTCGGCGACCTTCGCCTGGAAACCGGGTGCTACGACTTTCCCGTGATTGCGCAGGGGTGCATGCCTGAAGACGGCATTTGCATCGGGTTCATGGCTGAAGGCGGGGACCAGACCAAAGTCAACACCACGTTGATCGGCGCCGATGACATACAGGTCTATCCGGCAGGCCTGGAGCTGCTTTATCACGCATCCGGACCGTCACGCTGGGTGAATTTCACCGTTCCCGAAGCCGTGCTCCAGGTGGGGGCAACGCGCAGGTTAGGGATTACGCTCACGCTGCCGCGGCAAGCCGCGCAATCGCTGCACCTGGATGCGGGCCGCCGCCGCGCCTTGACGTGTCTGGTCGATGACGCGCTGAATGTGGCTAAACGCGCGCAATCGTCAGGGGGGATGGACCCGGATCTGGCTGCCGTGATCCACGAGTCGCTCCTGAACGGCTATCTGGACGCGCTGGGCAATGCGACGCCCGCGCAAGCGGCCGCGCGCTCGGTCGTCGAACAGCGCCATCACCACTTGATTTCCGCCTGTGAGCGCCTGGTGCTCTCGGGCGAAGACGCCGATGTCGCGTTGGCCGAGATCGCACGGCGCAGCGGCTACAGCCTGCGTTCGCTGGAATTGATCTTCCGGCGCAGCGTGGGCATGACGCCGGGACGATGGTTCATGACTGCCCGGCTCAATGGTGCGCTGCGGGACTTGCTTGCCCACGGCCAGACGCGTAGCGTGTCGGAGATCGCCACGAAATGGGGCTTTCGGCATATGTCCCGCTTCGCCCAGTACTTCCGGCAAGCATTCGGCGAGTCGCCGCGCGACACGCTGCGGCGGGCTCGTAGCTAACGTTAACAAAAAGCATCCGGAAGATTTCGCTTTTCGGATATCGCCAATAATCGCTTAACGTTATTTTTACTGCACGCACCGAACGGCTGAGAGGTGGGTCCATGGAGGAGAATTATCGGCAAGTCAAAGCGCGCATACGCACGCTTGAGGCACAGGCAGAACGTCTGCGTCGCCAGGAACTGCAGATCATTCTTGTCGACATGCGGCAGAAGATCAAGGAATATGGAATAAAACCAGACCATTTGTTTGGCCCCGATCTTTCTGACCTGGTCCGGTATCGCCATCCCGAGACAGGCCAGACGTGGAACGGCATTGGCCGTCCGCCAAACTGGATCCGGGGCAAGGACCGCCACGCTTACAGCGTGGAATGATTGTCCGGCCACGCCGGGCAGTGCGCTTTTTGAAGGTCTCCGTCGGCATTCGCCGAATGCATTTCCGATTCAGCGTGACAAGCAGTTCGTGATACCCATGCGCCAGCGTACCGGCGCGCCGTTTCGTTTCCATAGCAGTACGGAGGGGCACGTGAAGCAGCAACTGAAAGTTGGATTGACGATAGCCGGGGTCCTGCTTGGCGCCAGTGCGCTGGGCGCTTATGTCGCGGGCGTCAGCCTCACGCCAAAGCCCACGGCCGTGGTGGCCACGCTGGGCGACGGCAAGCAGGGGCCGGCCGGCATGGCCTGGATTCCGCCCGCGGAATTCCTGATGGGCAATAACCACAAGCTCTCGCAACCGAACGAACTGCCCCCGCATAGCGTTCGGGTAAGCGGATTCTGGATGGACACCCACGACGTCACGAACGCGGAGTTCCGTCGTTTCGTCGACGCCACGGGCTACGTGACGACCGCCGAGCAGAAGCCGAAGTGGGAAGACCTGAAGGTCCAGCTGCCTCCGGGCACGCCGCGTCCGGACGACAGCCTGCTTGTGCCGGGCGCCATGGTCTTTGTGGGATCCGAAACCGAAGTGTCGTTGCGCGACTACAGCCGGTGGTGGCGGTTCGTGCAAGGTGCAAGTTGGCGTCAACCGCAAGGTCCGGGCAGTAGCATCGACGGCAAGGACGACCACCCGGTGGTCCAGGTGTCGTACGAGGATGCGCAGGCGTATGCCAAGTGGGCGGGCAAGCGCCTGCCCACGGAAGCGGAATGGGAGTTCGCCGCGCGCGGCGGCCTGGAGCAGGCGACCTATGCCTGGGGCAACGAACTCAGCCCCGACGGCAAACCCATGGCGAACATCTGGGATACGCAGCAGCAGCAACCGTTCCCGGTGGTCAAGGACGAAAAGATCCAGGTCGGCACGACGCCGGTGGGTACGTTCCCCGCCAACGCCTACGGCCTCTATGACATGGCGGGGAATGTCTGGCAGTGGACAGCCGACTGGTATCGCGCCGATGCGTTCCGCATTCAGGCCCAGTACCGCCAGCCGCCGCAGGACCCCGCAGGGCCTGCCGACAGCTTCGACCCCGACGACGGCAACGTCCCGGCCTCCGCGCCGAAGCGCGTCACGCGCGGCGGCTCTTTCCTGTGCAGCGATACGTACTGCATCAGCTACCGGGCCAGCGCGCGGCGGGGCACCGACCCCTTGAACGGGATGTCTCACCTGGGCTTTCGCACGGTGATGACGCCCGACCAGTGGAAGCAGGCGCAAACCCGCCCCGGACAAGTCGCCAGCCGTTGAGCCCTCGCCGGGCTGCCCGGCGAGCTGTACCCGTTTTGCATTTGACGAAAGGGATAAGCATGGCGCAGCGCGATGGAATTCTGGCGTTGGAAGCGGCGATTTCTCAAGAGGTCTTGGGGCAGGAAGCGGTAATACGCCAAATGCTGATCGCGTTGGTGGCCGACGGCCATGTGCTGCTTGAGAGCCTGCCCGGGCTGGCCAAGACGCGCATGGTCAAGGCCCTGGCCGCGCACCTGGCGGCGGACATGAGCCGCATCCAGTTCACGCCGGACCTGCTGCCTTCGGACATCACCGGCGCCGATGTGCTGCAGCAGGATGCGGAAGGGCGCAATCACATCGCGTTCCAGTCCGGACCGCTGTTCGGCAACCTCATTCTGGCCGACGAGATCAACCGCGCACCGGCGAAGGTGCAATCCGCGCTGCTGGAAGCGATGGAGGAAAGGCAGATCACCGTCGGCGGCAACACGCGGAAGATGCCGGCACTGTTCATGGTGCTGGCCACGCAGAACCCGATCGAGCAAGAGGGCACGTATCCCTTGCCCGAGGCGCAGATGGACCGCTTCCTGATGAAGATCAAGCTGGACTATCCCGGCGCCGAGGACGAAATGGCGATGCTGGCGATGCTGAGGGGCACGCCACAGGATGCTGGCGCGGGCGCGCAACCCGACGCGGCGCGCATTTCGCAGGAGACCTTGTTCGCATGCCGCGCCGAAGCGGCGGCGGTGCACGTGGCGCCCGCGGTGGACCGCTATACGGTGGATCTTGTGAACGCCACGCGCCGCGCCGCCGACTACGACGCGGATCTGGGCCGATGGATTCAAGTCGGCGCCAGCCCGCGCGGCGCGATTGCCCTGGACCGTGCGGCCCGCGTGCACGCGTGGCTGGAAGACGCCGACTTCAGCGCGCCGGACGACGTGCGCGCGGTGGCCCACGCGGTGCTTCGCCATCGCTTGCATCTTTCCTACGACGCGGTGGCGGACGGAATTACGGCCGACCAGGCCATCGACCGGCTTCTGGACGTTGTCGCCGTGCCGGCATAGGGGTCGCCCGCCATGAACCGCACGCCGCACCCCGTCCACCCGCCGCTGTCCGAACTGGTCGCGCTGGAGGCGGCCGCAAGCGGATTGTCGTTCCTGGCGAATCAGCCGCTCAGCAGCGTGCTTGCCGGCCCGCATGGGTCGCGCCTGCGGGGCAGGGGGCTCGATTTCGCTGAACTTCGACGCTACGTGGCAGGCGATGACCTGCGTCGCCTGGATCTGCGCGCGTCCTTGCGCTACGGCAAACCGTTTGTGCGGTCGTATACCGAAGAACGGGACCGCCCGGCGATGATCGTCGTCGATCAACGCATGAGCATGTACTTCGGATCGGTGCGCGCGTTCAAGTGCGCCGTGGCGGCGCGACTTGCGGCGATAGCGGCCTGGATCGCCTACCGAGGAGGGGACCGCGTCGGGGGGCTGGTGTTCGACGACGCCGGGTGCAGGGCATTCAAGCCGTTGCGCAGCCGCGACCGGGTCCGCGCCTTGCTGGCCGAAGTCGCCCGGGCGAACGCGAACTTGTCTGCGGCCCAGCCGGATGCGCCCGCCGCGCAAGGGCTGAACCGCGCATTGCGCGGCGCGCTGCTGAACGCGCCGCACGATTGCCTGGTCTGCGTCATCAGCGATTTCGCCGGCGCGGACGAGGAGACACTGCGCACGCTGCGCCTGCTGGCCGCACACAATGATGTGTTGGCCATGCTGGTGTTCGATCCGATGGCGCAGCAACTGCCCCGCAGCGGACGGTTGGCGGTCACGCAGGGCGAACTGCAGTTGGAAGTCGCCGTGGGCCGGCAACGCGAGCGCGAGCCGCTGGCGCATTTCTTCAGCGACCGCCTTCGCCAGGTGGCTGAACTGCTGCGCCGCAGCCGCGTGCCGCTGCTGTCCATCGACACGGCGGAAGATGAACTACCGCAGCTGCGTCGCGAGCTCGGCAAGCAGGCGACGGCGCCGGCCGGGGCACAGCGACAGGGAGCCCGAGGATGAGCGACGCGCTGCCAGGCCTGGACCAGTTGCGCGAACTGCCGTTGCCAGCGGCCGTGTCCTACTGGCCCCAGACTTGGGGGTGGGCCGTCCTGGCCGTCGTGCTGGTGGTTGGCGGCGCATGGGCCGGAGCGGCCGCGTTGCGCCGCCGCCGCCGCAATCTGTACCGCCGTCAGGGGCTGACGGCGCTGCGGCGACTGGCGCAAGACGTCGCAATCGATCCGTTGGCGGCGCGCGGCTTGCCGGCGCTGCTCAAGCGTGCGGCGCTGGCCGCCCAACCGCCGGGCGGGCGCGCCGACGTGGCGTCGCTGAGCGGCGAGGCGTGGCTGGCCTACCTGGAGCGCGCGGTGCCGCAAGGCTTTCCAAAGGACTCCCCGGCACTGATGCGCTTGCTGGCGTACGCCCCGGACGAGGCGGTCCGTGGGCTGGACAGCGCAACGGTTTCGCAATTGATCCGCGCAAGCCGCGAGTGGATGGTGAAGCATCATGTGGCGGCTTGAATATCCCTGGTTGCTCGCCGTCGCGCCGCTGGCGCTGGCCGCCTATCGCTGGCTGCCCGCCTATGTGCAGCAGCGCAACGCGCTGCGCGTGCCGTTCTTCGATTCCGTCGCCGCGATTACGGGGCAGTCCCCGTCGCGGCCGGGCGTGCGGGCCAGCCCGGGCCAGCTCTGGCTGAACGTCGCGGTCTGGCTGCTGATGGTGTTGGCGCTGGCGCGTCCGCAATGGGTCGAGCCGCCGCTGACGCACACCGAAGCGGTTCGCGATGTCCTGCTGGCCGTGGACATCTCGCAGTCGATGGACACTGCCGATTTCCGGAATGCCCAGGGGCAACCTGAATCAAGATGGAAAGCCGTCAAGGCCGTGGTCGCGGACTTCATCGCCAAGCGCGCGGACGACAGGCTCGGGTTGATCGTGTTCGGCACCAGCGCGTATCCGCAGGCCCCCTTGACGGGCGACCACGTCGCGTTGAGCCTGCTGCTGGACCGGACCGCCGTCGGCATGGCTGGCCCCAACACCGCCATTGGCGACGCCATCGGCCTGGGTATACGGATGCTGGATGCCGCCAAGGAACGCGACAAGGTGTTGATCCTGCTGACCGACGGCAATGACACCGGAAGCGCGGTGCCGCCTGCGCGCGCCGCCGCGTTGGCGGCCCAGCACCACATCATCGTGCATACCATCGGCATCGGCGATCCCGCCGCGACCGGCGAAGACCGGGTCGACTTCGGCGTGCTGGAAGGCATCGCCCGCGCCACCGGCGGCCAGTTTTTCAAGGCCGAAGATCTGGCCAGCCTGCAATCGGTGTATGCCACGCTGGACCGCATCACGCCGCAAGAGGTCAAGACGTTGCGGCATCAACCGAAGCGGGATTATTTCTGGTTGCCGCTCGGCCTGGCCCTTTGCTTGCTGGCGGCCTGGCACGGCGTGGCCGCCATCGCCGCATGGCGATCCCGTCGCGCGCCGGGCGCGCGCGGACGGCGGACGGAAGAGGGGGAAGCATGGACCTCGACCTGAGCGCCTTTCATTTCCTGCGCCCCTGGTGGTTGCTGGGCCTGCTTGCCGCGGCGCTGGCCTGGTGGGTCCGGCGCGGCGAAGGAGATGCCACGGGGCGCGCCAGCCAGATTTCTCCCGTGCTGTTGCCCTACCTGATCGTGCGTTCTCCGGGCAGCCGCGGGCCGCGGCCGATCGACGCGCTGGGGTTGATCCTGGCCATCGGGGCCATCGCCGCCGCAGGCCCGGCATGGCATCGCGACCAGCCTGAGTTCCTGGACAATGTGGCGCCGCTTATCGTGGCCGTCGCGCTGGGGCCGTCCATGGACGGCGCGGATGTCCCGCCCACGCGGCTGGAAGCGGCAAAGCATCTGGTGCGCGATCTGGCCGCCCGCCGCGCCGGCGCCAAGACGGGCCTGATCGCCTACTCGGGCACGAGCCACCTGGTATTGCCGCCGACCGACGATACGTACCTGCTGGACCTGTTTACCCAGGCATTGGCGTCCGATCTGATCGGGCCGCAAGGGCGCGACGCGGCAGGCGCGATCGCGTTGGCAGCGAAAGTGCTGGCGGCCGAGCGCGCCGGCGGCACATTGCTATTGCTGACCGACAGCGCCGATGCCGGCAGCCTGGACGCGGTACGCCAGCGCGCGCAAGCGGCGGCCGACCTGCAAGTATTGGTGATGGCGGTGGGTCAATCGGGCTTGGACAAGGACGCGTTGCAAGGCCTGGCGCGGGCGGCGGGCGCGCCGCTGGGCAGTCTTTCCGCCAGCCCCGACGACCTGGATTGGATCACGCTGCATGCGCAGCAGCATTTCCAGGCCGTGCAGGATGCGCAATCCGGCGCCATTCACTGGAAGGACGCCGGCTATTGGCTCTGCTGGCCGCTGGCGTTGTTGGCCTTGTTGGCGGTGCGGCGCGGTTGGAATGTGGCGTGGACGGCCGCGATCCTGATCGCCGTGTCGGTGGGCGCGCCGGCTGAATCACGCGCGAATCCGCTGGCCGACGCTTTCCTGACGGCGGACCAGCAGGGGCGCCTGGCGTTCGACAAAGGCCGCTTCGAAGAAGCCGCCACGCTTTTCCAGGATCCTTACTGGAAGGGGCGGGCCGCCTACCAGGCAGGCAAGTACGCTGACGCCTTGGCCGCGTTTTCAAAGGTGGCAACCCCGGAGGGGGCTTTCTACGTGGCCAATACCCAGACGCGCCTGCGGCAATACGACGCCGCATTGGCCGCCTACGACCACGCCCTGGCCTTGTCGCCGGGTTGGGAGGCCGCCGCGGTGAACCGGGGCATCGTCGAGCGCCTGTTGGCGGCGATGAGCCAGGAACAGCAGGGCGACCAGGCCGATCCACCGGATCAGACGATCGCGGACAAGACGGCAAAGACGGGCAAGATGGTCGACGTGCCCGTCGCCCAGGCCACGTCCGACGACGTCTGGTTGCGCAATCTGACGCTGTCGCCGACACGCTTCCTGCGCGGCAGGTTCGCCGTCGAAGATGCGGCGGCGGGAGGGCGCCCATGAGCTGCATGCACCGGATGCTCTGGTTCTTGACGCGCGGCCGAGCCGGCTGGTTTGGCCTATCTGGTCTCTTCGGCCTGCTTGGCCTCGTTGTCTCGCTTGGCCAACCTGCGGCCGCGCAAGATGCGCCGGCCCTGCGGGTCACGGCCACCTTGCAGGCGCCGTCCGAAGTGCGCGTGGGCGCGACGGTGCAGTTGCAGCTTGAGGTGTTGACGCCGACCTGGTTCACGCAACCGCCGGTACTGCCTGCGCTGGATATCCCGGGCGCCCTGGTGACGCCACCGCAAGGCGAGGGCGAACTGGTGCGCGACACCGTCGGCGGCGTGTCCTATAGCGGCGTGCGCTACACGTATGTGCTCAGCCCGACGGCTGCGGGCGCCATGCAAGTGCCGGCCTTGGCGGTGACGGCCAAGGTGGGCCCGGGGGGCCAGGAAGCATCTGGGGCGAGCAAACCCGTTTCGTTTTCCGTGCTGCCGCAGACGGCGGCCGCCGGGCAAGCGATGGCGGCCGGAAAGATGGAAGTGACCCAGGACTTCTCGATGGCACCGGACCCGTTGATCGTGGGCGGGCGGATCACGCGGTCCGTCACGCAGCGGGCCGACGGCGTGCAGGCGATGCTGCTGCCCGCCGTGGCGCTGCCGGACCTGCCGGGGTTCAAACGCTACCCGCGCGAACCCGAGGTGACCACCTTGGACGACGGCCGCGGCGGTTTCGTCGGGGGCCAGCGGATCGACCGTGCGGATTACGTCGCAGAGGAGGCGGGCACGTTCCGCCTGCCGCCGCTGACCGTGAGATGGCGCGACGGCGCGACCGGCCAACCCGCTAAATCGGAGTTGCCAGGACGCGAATTCACCGTGGCAACGGCGCCCGCCGTCACGCCGCCGTTCTCGCTGACGGAAGACCTGGCCCGGTTGCGCCACGGACTACGCTGGGTCATCCCGGCCGCATGGCTGGCATGGGGCGCAGGCCTGCTGGCGGCCCTTGCCGCCCTGTGGCTGACCTGGCCTTGGTGGCGGCGCCTTGCCGCGGCATTGCGCGCCCGCGCAGCGCGCGCGGCAGCGGCGCGCCGCGCCAGCGAAGCTTGGCATTGGCGCGCATGGCAGCGTGAGACCCGTCGGCAGACCGCGTCGCTCGGGACGTTCTATCGCTGGCTGCGCGTGGCGACAGGCGCGCAGGACTTGCGCGCGGCCGTTGCGCCGTTAGGCCAAACCCCGCGGCAGACGGCAGCGGCCGTGCTTCGGGACGCCTATGGCGGCGCGTCGCAACCGGCTTCGGCATGGCGCGGCGTGCTCGCCAAGTCATCGGTTCAATGGAGGCTCGCATGGCGGGGACGTCATGTGACGGCGCCCGCGCATGCCTTGCCGGGCGACTTGAATCCGGTTCAAGCAGGAAGAACAGCAACGGCGCAAGATGCGCAAGGAAGCCAACGATGAAAAGAACGACTGAAAGACGGCGTGGCTGGGCGGGGTGGCTGGCTTCGGCGTCCATCGCGCTGCTGTTGACGGCTTGCGCCTCGCCGCAGAAGGCGTCGCCCACGCAAGCAGACTTGCCTTCTTGGAACGACGGCCCATCGCGCACCGCCATCGTGGATTTCGTGCATGCGGTGACTCAACCGGGCAGTCCGGACTTTGTCGCGGCCGAGGAACGCATCGCGGTGTTCGACAACGATGGCACGCTGTGGTCCGAGCAACCCCTGTATTTTCAGGTGCTGTTCGCGCTGGACCGGGTCAAGGAAATGGCGCCGGCGCATCCGGAATGGGCCAAGCGCCAGCCGTTCAAAGCCGCCATCGAAGGCGACAAAGCCGCCTTGGCGAAAGCCGGGCAGGAGGGGCTGCTGAAGATCGTGGGCGCGACGCACACCAGCATGACCGTGGAGGATTTCACGCAAAGCGTGACCCAATGGACCACGACCGCGCGGCATCCGCGGTTCAACCAGCCCTACACCTCGATGACCTATGTGCCGATGCGCGAATTGCTGGACTATCTGCGCGCGAACGGCTTCAAGACCTACATCGTGTCGGGTGGCGAAACCGAGTTCATGCGGCCGTGGGCACAGGCGGCCTATGGGGTGCCGCCGGAGCAGGTCATCGGCAGCGGGTTCGCCACGACGTTTGAAATGCGGGAAGGCAAGCCGGTGCTCTGGCGCCAGGGCAAGCTCGAGTTCAATGACGACGGTCCGGGCAAGCCGGTGGCCATCCAACGCTACATCGGCCGCCGCCCGCTACTGGCCTTCGGCAACTCCGACGGCGACCTTCAGATGTTGCAGTGGACGACCGCTGGCGCGGGCAAACGCTTCGCCGGGATCGTGCACCACACCGACGCGCAGCGCGAATGGGCCTATGACCGGGATTCCAGCGTCGGGCGATTGGACCGCGCGCTGGACGAAGCCCAGCGCAGCGGCTGGACGGTTGTTGACATGAAGACGGAGTGGAAACGGATATACGGGTTCGAAAAGCCTTAAGCAAGCGTGATTTGGGAGTACATGGCCCTTTTGGGCGAGGAGAGCAGTCATGAAAGCAAGACGATGGTTGGGCGCGGCGCTGGTGGCCGCGAGCGGACTTGCGGTGATGGGCGGCGCGTATGCGCAAGCCCAGAATGCCCAGTCCAGCCCGCAGGGGCAAACGTCCGGCAAAAAGCCGAACATCCTTGTCATCTTCGGGGATGACGTGGGGCAGGGCAACATCAGTGCGTATACGAAAGGGGTCGTGGGCTACAGGACGCCCAATATCGACCGCATCGCCAACGAGGGTGCGATTTTCACCGACTACTACGCCGAAAACAGTTGCACGGCGGGCCGGTCGACCTTCATCACCGGCCAGTCGGCCCGCCGCACGGGCTTGTCGAAGGTCGGCATCCCGGGAGCGCCCGTGGGGCTGCAAGACCGCGACATCACGATCGCGCAAGCCTTGAAGGGCCAAGGCTACAACACGGCGCAGTTCGGCAAGAACCACCTGGGCGACCGCGACGAATACCTGCCTACCAAACACGGTTTCGACGAGTTCTTCGGCAATCTTTATCACTTGAACGCCGAAGAGGAACCCGAGCGGCCGTACTTCCCGAAGAATCCCACTGACCCGGTGATCAAAGCCTATATGCCGCGTGGGGTGATCAAGGCGTCGGCCGACGGCAAGATCGAAGATACCGGCGCGTTGACCACCAAGCGCATGGAAACCATCGACGATGAGACCGTGGGCGCGGCGCTGGACTACCTGGACAAGCACGGAAAGGCGGAAAAGCCCTTCTTCCTGTGGATGAACACCACCCGCATGCACTTGTTCACGCACATCCGCGACGAACATAAGGGCAAGAGCGGCATGCCCGGCAACGACTATGCCGACGGCATGTGGGAGCATGACCAGGATGTTGGCAAGCTGCTGAAGAAACTGGACGACTTGGGCATCACCAAGGACACCATCGTGATCTACACGACGGACAACGGGCCCAACCAGTTCAGTTGGCCGGATGCCGCCACGACGCCATTCCGCAGCGAGAAGGACACCAACTGGGAAGGCGCCTTCCGCGTTCCGGCGATGATCCGCTGGCCAGGCCACATCGAGCCGGGTACGGTCAAGAACGACATCGTCTCGGGCATGGACTGGTTCCCGACGCTGCTGGCGGCCGCTGGCGACGACGGGGTGAAGGAGCGGTTGCTCAAGGGCTGGCGGCCCAACGGCGCCAACCGGGACTTCAAAGTGCATCTGGACGGCTATAACCAGTTGGCCTACCTGACCGGCAAGAGCGACAAGAGCGCGCGCGACGACTTCTATTACTTCAACGATGACGGCCTGCTGGTCGCCATGCGGTTCGAGAACTGGAAGGTCGTGTTCTGCGAACAGAAGTCGCCCGGCGGGTTCGCGGTGTGGAAGGAACCTTTCGTGTGCCTGCGCGTGCCCAAGGTGTTCAACCTGCGCATGGACCCGTATGAGCGCGCCGACATCGTCTCCGACCAGTACAACGACTGGCTGACGAAGAACGCGTACCTGGCGTTCATCGGATCCGCCAAGGCCGGCGAGTTCCTGCAGACCTTCATCGACTGGCCGCCCAGCCAGAATCCGCCCAGCTTCAGTACCGACCAGGTGCAGAAGGAAGTGGATAAGAAGATCGAGGAATACTTCGAACAGCAGGCGAAGAAGCAGGGCAAGTAAGCAGTAAGGGGCGGGCGCGGCTTTGCGGCCGCGCCCGCCCCTGGTAGTTTGGTGGACCGATATTAGGAAGAGGACAACACGATGAATGCATCCGCGCGCCCGATGAAGGCTATCCCTGCGGCAGGCGCGGCCTTGCTTGTCCGGACGGCCTTGTGGCCCGCGGCCGCGCTGTTGGCCTTGTCCGGCGTGGCATCATTGATTTTCCAGATCCTGTGGATCAAACAACTGTCGCTGATCGTCGGCGTCGAAGTGCACGCGATCGCGGCTGCGGTCGGGGCATTCTTCTTGGGGCTGGCGGCGGGCAGCTGGGTGCTGGGGCGTCGGGCCGACCTGTCCGCGCGGCCGTTCCTGCTGTATGCGGGCATTGAAGTGGCCATCGCCGTCCTGGGCGTGGGCGTGACCGCCGTGCTGGCGCTTGGCGCACCGGCCTTTGCGCGCGGCGAGGCGTTCAGCCCCTTGCTGGCCTGGCTTGCCATCGTATTGGTCGTCGGCATCGCGCCCTTTTTTATGGGCGGGACCTTGCCGGTGCTGTTGCGCGCGACCGGTGCGGGACGGGTCGGCCGGGCAGGCGCCACGCTCTACGCCGCCAACACGGGAGGCGCAATCATCGGCGCCTTGCTTCCCGCCTTTCTCCTTATCCCCGCGTTTGGGGTGCGCGGCACTGCCTGGGTGGCCGCCGGCCTGAATCTGGCCGCCGCGCTGGGCGCGTGGGCGTTGGCCCGGCAGAGCTGGCCCACAGCCCGGGAAATGCCGCCGCCAGACGTGACAGCGCCTGCGCCGGCCTTGTCTCGTGAAGCCCGGGCGGCGCTGGGGCTGTACGCGGCCGCGGGCGCGGTCGCAATGGGTTATGAAGTGCTTTGGTCACAGATGGTGGTGCCCTTCATGAGCACCCGGGCGTTCGCGTTCTCGATCGTGCTGGCGGTCTATCTTGCCGGCTTGGCGCTGGGCGCGGCGCTGTATGCCCGCTGCGAACGCTGGCTGGGCGACCCGTGGCGCGTCTTCGGGTTCCTGGTGGCGGGCGCCGGCCTGATCGCGCTGGTCGAAGCCGCGCTGTTGGGACGCTGGCTGATCAGCGCCCAAAGCCTGGCCGAAGCGTCCATTCTGCGCTGGACCGAAAGCAATATGGCCGGCATGAGCGGACGGTTCGCCGTGGCGGCCGGCGCCGTGGTGCTGTTGCCCACGCTGCTGCTGGGCGCGGCCTTTCCGGCGGTGTTGCGCATCGCCGTGCCGCCGGAATGCCGAGGGCAGGGCGCGGGCGCGGTGCTGGCCTCGAACACGCTTGGCGGCATCGCGGGAACCGCGTTGACGGGGTTCCTGCTGCTGCCGCAGCTCGGCACGGTGCGCAGTCTGGCGCTGCTGACGGTTATCGCCTGCTGCATTGGCGTCGCGGCGATCTGGCGCGCGCCATCGTCATCGTCGTTGGCAAAAGGATTGGGCGTGGCATTCACGGGCGCGGCCATCATCCTGGGCGTTGCGATGCCGGTCGACCACCTGGCCCGTCTCTTGCCGGGCGCGCAAGGGGGCAGCCTGGTCTTTTACGAGGAAAACCATGGCGGCACGGTCGCGGTGGTGGAGCAAGGGAAGGGCGACCGGCGCTTTCATCGCCTCTATATCCAGGGCGTTTCCAACTCCGGCGACGCGATGCCGTCGCTGCGCTACATGCGCCTGCAAGCGCTCCTGCCCTTGATCGTGCACGCCGGCGAACCCCGCTCCGCCTTGGTGATCGGCTACGGCACCGGCATCACGGCCGGCGCCTTGTCGCGTTATCCGGGCCTGGAGCGCAGGGTGGTCGCCGAACTGCTGCCCGGCGTGCTTCACGCCGCGCCGCTGTTCAAGGGCAGCTACGGGGCGTCGAAAGACCCCGGTCTGGAGGTGCGGCTGAAAGACGGGCGGCGGGAACTGTTGGGCAGCGCTGAACGCTACGACCTGATCACGCTCGAGCCGCCTCCGCCGTCGGCCGCAGGCGTGGTCAATCTTTACTCGCAAGACTTCTATTCCCTTGCCGCCGCGCGGCTGAACCCGCAGGGCATCGTCGCGCAGTGGCTGCCGCTGCCCACGCAGAATCTTGACGACACTCGCTCGCTTGTGGCCAGTTTCATCAACGTCTTTCCGCACGCCTCCCTTTGGACGACCGAGTTCCATGAAATGCTGATGGTGGGGTCGATGGCTCCGTTGCCGTTGGATCCCGCCCGCATCGCCGCCCGATTCGCCGACCCGAAAGTGAAGGCGGCGCTTGCCGAGGTCGGGGTTGCGTCGCCGGCCGCGCTGCTGGCCACCTGGGTGACCGACCGCGACGGCCTGGTGCGCTTTGCCGGGGAGACGCCTGCGGTCACCGACGACCGTCCGGCCATTGAATACGCGACCTGGGTACGCCCAAGGGAAGTCGCGCGCACATTGCCGGCCTTGCTTGCCGAACGTAGCGAGCCGCCGCTGGGCACCGTGGACGCCGCGCTGACGCAGGAGATCGATCGCGAGCGCAGTGCGCTGGACTCGTTCTACGAAAGTGCGCTGGCAGCCTATGAAGGCGACCGCGATGGATGGGCGCGCAACGGAGCTCGGTTGGCGGCAGCCAGCCGCGACAACTCGTATCTGCGATGGTTTACGGGCGGAAAGGCCGACTAGAGCCAGGTTCGGCGAGCGGCCGGAAGGCGCTGCTTCGCCGTACTAGGTGAATTACGCATTCTTGGCAACTTCGGTACCTGCTGCGTGGACGCATTTTGAACGTTGGACCGAGCAGCGAGTCCAAACGCCTCCATTTTCAGGTCGGAAGTGTTGCACGGACACATCGGGCGTCGTTGTTGCGCTTGTTGTATGTGGCGACGCAACACCGTTGAACCACTTGTGGCCGTCGCCCCTAAAATGGTCTCCCATCGAATTGTTGGATTCCACGGAATGCGCTCTGGTCCTATAACGGCCAGGAACAACGACGGCATGCGCGCAGATTGACGTTCTGAACGCTGGGGAAATGATCAATGCCGACCACAACGCGGTCGTCGTTCGCGGTCACGAACCATTCTCGTGTGTACATGCAGACAAGGCCAGATGACGTCCGACCAGCGACGCGCGATCGCGCGCCTCGGGCTGCCTGTTGGACGACGATCAACTCTCAAGTTTCGGCAGTTTGTATGCACCTTTAACCACGGACGCGCCCGGCATATAGATGCGCGTGCATGTCCAGAAAGGCGCGGTAGGAATGATCAGTTCGTTGGCGTGTTTGCCCTTGCCGTACTCGCTCTCAGGCACGAAATAGATGTCGAACGTTTTCCCGTCTGGGTTCAGTTTGATTTCGCTGTTACTTATCGTGGAGCCCTTGTCGGTCTTCAGGTACTGGTCGTCGCCATAGACCGTTACGGAATAGAAGCCGAGCTTTGGGTCGCTCATCTCGGGCACGGCGAAGGTCGCCTTGTAGGTCTTACCCATTTCAACCTTGTGCATCGCGGTCAGATAGACGGCGTCCTTGTCGGGCAGCAAGCCGGTGGCGATTGCCACGCCGCGGTTGCGGGCTTCCGTGGAGACGGGGTGATCCACCGTTCCCATGGTGCCCGTGACCCCCTGTTTCTGTGCTTCGGCCACGTATTCCTTGTGAAGCTTTTCGAACTCCGCCTTGTTCCAGTTCGTGACCTTGAACGACTTCGGCTTGTAGCCGTTCAGAAACTCGATTTTCAACTGATCCTGGAAGTCGTTCACCTTTTTCACATCTGCCGGGTCCGCGGCGTTGACCTGCATCCGCACATTCGCGTAGAAAAAGTCGGTGGTTTTCGAAGCGGGAATGACGTAGCGGCCAGGACCATAGAACACTTTATAGGTCACGTGGTTGTGCTCCATCACGTGCAGCGACATGTAGCGCCCGTCGTTCTCAGGCAGGGTGATTGCGACGTCTCCACTACCATCAAGAATCGCAAAGGAATAGACGGTGTCCCTGTTCATCAGCGGTGCTGGCTGTTCATCAAGCGGCATCGGTTTGCGGTGATGGTTCCAGGTATTGTCGGCGCCTTGCGAGAACTCCTTCTGCATCGCGTAGTCCGTCATCGCCTGCGAGAAATTCTGCTTGGTGACGCTGACGGTATCCTGGGCGACAGCCGAACCCGCCAGGAGCGAAAGGGCCAGGCAGGCGAGGGCAAGGGATTGCTTCCTAATCATTGGCGTACTCCTTTCTTTAATACGTGCGATCTGTTTCGTGCGGTCTCGAAGCCAACCGTCAGTTGGCTTTGAGGACCGCGGGCGGGGTCCATTTGCCTTGAAGAATCTCCTGTTTGGGCCAGTAGTTGCGCTGATACAGCGAAAACTTGCCCTTGGGGGTAGGGATCCAGTTGGATTCCTTGTCCGGCCCGGGAGAGTCGGCCTGCACATACAGCGTCAGCGTGCCATCCGCATTGCGCTTGAGCGATTTGCTTTTCGTACCCAACGAGTAGCGATTCAGCGAGTTCGGCTCAAAGAGGTGGTGCTCGTTGTACACGGTCAGCGACCAGAAGCCATTGACGGGTGGAAGCGTCTTGAACGTGACCGTGTAGCGATTGGCACCATTGAGAAGCTGGTCCGCGCTGTCCACGTCCAGATAGAAGTAGCGGGTTTCCTCAGGCCGGTTCACGTACATGTTGGAACGGGCGATGGCTGCTCGGGTAAGGTAGTCGTAACCGAAGCGACCGCCGTTCGGCGCCGTTGTCCAACCATTGCCGACGGCGATGCCATTGTTGCGGAACTCGAAGATCGGCCCCATGAGCGTTTTCTCCGCATCAATTGCCAGGGCCTTCAATTGGTCCTTGACGGCCGGGTCTTTCGCTGCGGCATCCAGCACAACTTTCATCTGGGCGTACCAGGCTTCTTCACCTGGCAGCGGCGGTACCTCGCGAAGCACGTCAGGCAGTTCGTCGAAGAATGTCTCTGGGTTGACCCACTTGGTTTCGCCCTGGCCTTGATCGCCAGCCGGAAACTTCGGTACCTTCGACCAGTCTTTTGTCTGCGCCTTGCCCGTGAACTTGCTCAAGGGGTAAACCATGACCTGGTTGAGCAAAGGCTGGATGGCCTTGCGGTCCTGGTCCGTGTCATCCATGAATATGCGCGGCCCCATGCCGATGGTGTCCGTGGGTGCGTGAATGACCTGGGTAACGCCCTTGGGTGTCTTGCCTTTCCAATTTGGCCCCACGACCATATAGATGCCCGGCTTTGTGCCGTACTGCTTGCCCAGCCCGCCGAAACTGTTTGTGCGCGCGTCGTAGAGCGCATAGACCCAATAGCGGTTCCCGAAGTCCGGCACCTGGATGATGACGGGCTCCTTGTCGACCTTGGCGAAGCCGAACCCATACACAACGTCCTGGTTCGGGCACGTGACGAAGCGTTGTTCGGGTGCGATGTAGTCCGTCAGCAGGCCGACATAGCCCGACGGGCCGACGGGAACCACGCCGCCGAGCAAGCCCGGCTCAGGGGCTTTATTGAAGGAGTCATGGCGGTGCCGCTCGTTGATGAGCGGCCAGCCCCAAAGATAGGCCATACGGCCGACGGCCTCGACATACTCCTTGGTGACGATGACATCGGGCAATGGCGGTGTGGTCATGTTCACGGGTGGAACCGGCATGGTTTGCTGCGCAGGCGCTGCGGCCGAGAACATCGAGATTACTGCGGCTGCCAATATCGACTTGGTGGCTCTCATGATGAACGCTCCGGATTGTGGAAGTCGTGCGTTGTCGCGGTGCTTACTTGACGCGCTCGATATCGCCCGGCTTCCAGCTTCCGTCCAGAGCGGGCTGCGATGGTGCGTAAAGGCGCAGGATCGCGAAGAAACCACGTGCCGGAGCCGTTGCCAGCCAGTTATGCTCCGCGCCCTTCGGCGCTTTCGGACCGATGTACAGCGTGGTGCTGCCGTCTGCGTTCTGTTTCGGGTTGTTGAGCTTTCCCAATGAGGGGAAGCCTTGGCCGTTTGCCAGCCCCGATGCGTTCTCGGCCTCATAGAGCGTGACGGACCAGAACAGCTCTGCGGGGATGTTCGCCGGGAGGGTGACTTTGTAGCCGTTCGCTCCGACTAGTGGTCTGCCGTCCTTGTCGTTAAAGGCGATCATGTAGTACGCGCCCTTGCCGGGCGTCATCGAGACCATGCCCGGGCTGATGGAGTAGTAGTCCGTGAAGAACCAGGCACGGCTATCGATATCCCGGTAACCGCCGGTACGCGACGTGAAACTCAGGTCGACCAGCGCGTCGGGCCAGCGCGCCGCCATATTGTTGACCGGATTCAACCACTGCCGATCGGCATACACGCGGAAGTCGGCGTCGCCCGACTTTCCTTGCAGGCCGATGACGCGGCTGGTCTTGTAAGCCGTCTTCGCCGCGGCGGAAAGGACCTTCTTCGTGCGGGCGTCCGGTTCGAATGGCTTTCCCTTGACGATTCCCAGGCCAGCGAGCATGCCCAGCCAGTCCGGATCGGCGAGGTTGGCGCCTTCGGTGTCGACGAGGTACTTGAGCTGCCGGAACGCGTCGGCATCGGAGCGGGGCAACATGTTGTGAGGCTTGCCCGATGCGTCGAAGAACTTCATCTTTTCGGCGCTGTCCTTTTTGCCCAGGGGATAGAGCACCGATTGCTTCAGGACGTCCACGGCGGGCTGGATGTTGTCCAGGCTCTGGTAGAACGAGCGCAGGAATATGAAGACGTTATTGGTGGCCGAACGGTAGACATAGTATCCGTCTGGTACGTCGCCTTTATAGCCAGGTGGCAAGATCAGGAACTTTCCACCCTTGCCCCCATCGGGGCCTGGCAATCCGACGTCGCCAAAATACTGGCCGCCGTCTACAGGAATCGGGCGCTGCCAGAAGTCGAGCAGGATGCCTTGCAATTTGGGAGGGGCCTCAAACACCAGCGGCCCCGTATCGGCAAGGTTGACGAACACCATGCCGTAGATGAGATCGGAGTTGGGCGTTGTGATGAGAGTCTTGGCGTCCAGGCGCTTTTCCCAGATTGCCATGGTGTTGTAAGTGGGGGGGTACGACGCCGCGAAGCCGTCCCGCATGCCCATCGTGTTCAGCAGTGGCATGGCCCAGAGATACGTCTGCGTCGCACGCTGAAAGACGAGTTCTTCCGCCAGCGTTTTGGCGGTTGCCGGTGTGGGCCGATTCTGCTTGAAGGGCAAATTCGCAAGCGATTCGAAACGGTCGGTCTCGGCTTGGGAAGGCGCGATCATGGTAGCGCCGATGCTGAGCGAGGCTACGCACATGGCAGCCATCTTGCGTGTTGCTGGAAAAGCCATCGATCTCTCCTTGCTGGAAATCCTGCTTGCCGCCTGCATTACCGCGCGAGTCAGTTCGGGAATTGCATATTCATTCCGAAGAACAACTGCCATTTAGGCTGGCCCGGCCCTCTGTCGGCGACCGAGACCTGGGGCTCGACAAAGAAGTTATACACGGTCTTTCCGCGCTTGATGACCTGGCCGACGCCCAGGCCAATCGGCACGCTATAGGCGTCGTTTTGGAAGTTGTAGGCCCAGATTGGCGCTGCGCGAAGATAGGTGCCGCCACCAAGCTGGTAGAAAGCGAAGGGCTGGAATGCGCCGATGTTCACGCCGGCCCGATTGCTGTTGCCGGCGAAGCTTGTCTGCCAGGTCAGCAGGTATCCATATTGAAATTTCGACGAGCTGGCATCGAACAGCACGTTGACCAAGCCAGCGGACCACTTTTCGCTGCCCACCTCGTTCTTGCTTGCGGTCGGAGCGGTGATCTGCGGTCCCACGCCGAAACTCACTGCGGGATTGCCGACATCTATCAGGTACGCTGCGAAGGCGTTGAGATCGCCGATTCCTGTCTGATGGCCACCCGATGACGCGCCAGGAAAGCTATTGACCGGAAGCGAAGCGCGAAAGATCCAGTTGGCGCTACCGACTGAAAACGGTTTGGCATAGCGCATCCAGAATTGGTTGGCGTCTTTTTCAGATCCCGAGACGTCGCCGATGTAGTAGTTCTGTAGGTTGAATGCGGTCGTCTTGGCCAAGGGATTGTTGGCCTGGGCGGACTCATCAGCAACTGCAGCGCTTGCAATAGCTGCCAGCACGACACCCAATGCGGCACACTTTCTTTGCATGAAATCACCTGCGACGACGTTGGGGACCTGGAGCACGAGAGGGCTAAGCAATGCGAAAGCGTGCGCGGTCCTTCCCACGAATCCAATTGGGCGGCCGGCCGAACCCGCACCAGGTGTTGCCTGTCTCTGGATCTTGGTAGCGAACGAGCTCAGCAAGTGCCGACAAATCAGGGTTTCCACTACCGTTTGGAAGTTCGGCCTTGGATAGATCAGTCGGCGCCTTAGCGCCAGGGGGGCCTTTTCTCGGATGGTTCTTGGGCGTCATGGATCTGCTTTGTTTGAAGGTTGGGGATCAAGGTAGTGCTAATCTGCCAACGCTGCTATCCAAAAAGCGAAATCTTTGGGGTGGATGCCGAATGCTGTTTCAGCCGACCTATATGCGACACGTCTATACGGGCTTAGAACCGTCCCAGGCGTTTGATATCGTTTACGGAGGGACGTTCGAACATCGCCTACTGTCCTCCAAACTTGCGACCATGGAGCACCAGCGCCTCAACCTCGGCAATCTGAGACTTGAGACAGGTTGCTATGATTTTCCGGTGGTTGCACAAGGGTCCATGCCAAAAGAGGCCGTCTGCATTGGGTTCATGGCGGCGGGTGGTCACGTCACGCGATACAACACCTCTTTGATCGGTGACGAAGATATTCAGATCTATCCGCCTGGCGCGGATCTTCTGTATCACGCATCCGGTTCGTCTCGTTGGGTAAATTTCACAGTACCCGAAGACCAACTTCAACAGGCCGCTTTTGTTCGCAACGGGCGGCCACTCGAAATCTTGAAGAACGCTGCCTACTCGGTGCGTTTGCGTGCCGGGGAAAGACGCGCCTTGACCGTGCTCGCTGATGACGCTATGGCTGTCGCGAGGCGACTGGAAAACTCAGGAGGCATGGCGCCAGACTTGGTGTCGGTGATGGGTGACTCGATGTTGACGCGCTATGTCGATGTATTGCGGGATGCAGAGCCGACCGCGAAGCCCAAAGCATCGTCGGCGTCGCAGCGCCATCATTACCTGGTTTCGGCCTGCGAACGCTTGGCCATTTCCGGCGCGAGTTCGGAGATAACCCTGGTCGAGATTGCTCGGCGTAGCGGCTATACGCTGCGCTCGCTGGAGTTGATCTTTCGTCGCAGCGTGGGGATGACGCCGGGGCGCTGGTTCATGAACGCGCGGCTAAACGGTGCGCTTCGCGATTTGATTGCATGCAGTGCAGAGCGAACAATCTCTGACATTGCAATCAAATGGGGATTCCGGCATCTGTCTCGTTTCTCTCAGTACTATCGGCAAGCTTTCGGCGAGTTGCCCAGTGATACTTTGAAACGTGGTCGTTCAGGCATACTCGGCACATCGCCCTGTGATGGGATCCGTTTCAAGGACTGAAGCCGAACACGTCCTTGGCTGCGCCACTTGGATACAAACCGAATGATATTTCTTGACATGAATATCTAGGGGCGGAGTATTCTAAATTGCTACTGCATGAGTCAGCACCCGATGTTCGTTTCCCATCCATGTCGCGGGATGCCGCTATGAATTGCTTCGCTTGCTGGAGAAGCCGATGCGACGGTCGTTGCGGTGCCGGTGTTGCCCGACGTTCCCCTGTCAGACCTTTCCCCTCCCATATCACTCAGAAGGCCGGATTTTTTCCGTGCGCCCTGCGCGGCGTGCCGCCGTGGCCGATCGAATAGCCGTCGTGTGACCATTTCCCTGCGGAGTCAATCCGCGCGAGCAAGCAACACTGATCCAATCGGAGTCAGCGCATGCAACAGGAAGACCGTCTAGCGTTTCATCCGATGTCGCGGACTTTGGCGCTTGAGCCCCGTCTGCTTTTCGACGCGGCGGGCGCCGTCGCCGCCGAGCAACAGCACAACGCCCAGCCCGACGCCGCTCACGCCGACTCAGGGTCCGGCGATACGGCCCCCGCCAAGAACGTGCTGGTGATCGACGCCCGGGTGAACGGCGCGAAGGCACTTGCCGATAGCGCCACGCCCGGTACAAAAGTCGTGGTGGTGGACGCCGCCCGCGACGGCATCGCTGCGGTGCAAGCGGCGCTGGATGCGCTGGGCCAGGTGGATTCCATTCAAATTCTGGGCCATGGCACACCCGGGCAAATGATGTTGGGCAGCAGCGTGTTGTCGGCACAGTCCGCCGACACGCTGCGCACCGCTGGCTGGGGTTCGCACTTGAGCGCTAACGCCGACATCCTGCTCTACGGTTGCGACACCGGCCAAGGGCAGGGGGGAAACGACCTGATGGCCAAGATGGCGTCCTTGACGGGCGCCGACATCGCTGCCTCGACCAACGATACCGGCAACGCCGGGCAGGGCGGGGACTGGCTGCTGGAAACGTCTACCGGCCCTATCGAAAGCCGGCTGGCGATCAGCGCCGCGGCGCTGGCGTCGTACCAAGGGCTGCTAGCCAACGCTGATCCGACCCTGACGGTCAGCGGCACCTCAGCCGACATCCTTTTGGGCAGCGATGCGCTGATCCAGGCGACCGTGACCAATCCGTCCACCCAGACGGGTTACGCGCCATTCATCGACGTGCTGCTGCCCACCACCGGATTCGACGGCGATGACGGCGTGACTTTTGTGTCCGCCAGCGCGCTGGGCATCAACCTCGTCAGCCATGTGGTCACCTTTGGCGCGGACGGCACGGCGCTGCATCCGCTTGCGCGCGACGTCAACGGCAACCCGCTGGTGATTCGGGCGTCGGACTATGGCTATCGGGCCGGTGATCAACTCGTGGTGCTGGAGCTGCCATTCGCAGGCTTCGGCAAGGACCAACCGGCCATTGTGGTGGACATCAAGTTGCATATGAGCGACCTGGCCGATGTGAACAAGGACCACATCGTCAGCCTGCGCAGCGGCTTCCAATACGGCAATGATGCGCTGGACAACCCGCAGCAGGATCCGTCTATCCTGGAGGCGTCGTTTGACACCTACGCATTGCGGTCAACGCCGCTGACCGTGACGCAAACCTTGGACATGGTGGAAGGCGAGACCGTCACCGGCGAGAACTTTCCGCACACGTTGACGGTCACGGCCACACCCGCGCCTGGCCAGACCTTGCAAAACGTGGTGCTGAACCAGACACTGCCCGACACCATTCGCGTGCAGAGCATCACGCCGGACGCGGGCGGCGTGATCACTCGCCTGGTGTTGGCCGACGGCACCGAACTGACGTCGTCCCTCGCGATCACGGCGGCCTTGTCGACCTCGCCGTACCTGAAAGCCTACACCGTTACCTACGCCAGCCTGTCCGCGCCTGCGGACACCTTGGTGAAGTTCTATGTGGCGCAGACGGACGCGGGCGGCGTCGCCGTGCTGGACCCGGTGTCGGGCGACAACCGCACGATCGATATCGGCAGCCCCACCGTGGCCGGCGGCTGGCATCCGTTGGACCCGCGCGATGTGCCGTCGCCGTTGCCGCTGGTGCCGGTGGTCGACATTGGCGACCCGGCCGCCTTCGTGGCCAAGTCCATCACGTTGCACAAGACCGGCGCCATCGCCGTGGATCAGGGAATTTCAGGCTTGTCGCCCGGCGACACGCTGGGCTTTCAGTACGATATCGCGCTGTCCGACTACTTCGCTTTTGGCAAGACCGTGCTGGGGCAGGGGCAGTTGTCCGTGACGGACATGTTGGGCAATGGACTGACGTTTACCGGCACGCCGATGCTGACCTTCACGCAAGACGGCCAGGTCTATACGGTCGCGCTGGTCTATTCGCTAGGCGCGAAGACGGCCGCCGGCACGCCCATCACGTTCGACATCGCCGCGTCGCTGCGCAATGCCGGCCTGCCGCTGGAGATTCTGGCGGGCGACATTGCCAGCAACGACACGAAGGAAGCCGCCACGCGCGCCACGGTCACCTATCAGGCCGTGGTGGATCAGGCCTACCAGGGCGCATATCCGCAAGCCGAAATCAATGAAGGCGATACGCTGGGCAACAGCGCGGTGCTGGAAGGCACCGTCGTGCAGAACCGAGTGAATCTGGGCGGCAGCGAAAGCGACAGCTCTGACGTCACGTTGACCATCCCCACCGGAACGGTCGATATTGGCGTCTTCCAGGTCAACGGCAATGTAGTGTCGCCGTCTTACGAGCTGAAGCCCGGCGACGTGGTGACTTTCCGCCTGCGCTACGACCTGCAGACGGGCGACTATGAAAACTTGAAACTCACGGCCTACCTGCCGTTGCCGCTCTTCAATACCAGCGGCGCGTGGTCCCAAGGCATCGGTGACCACAATTGGTCGTACGGTTTGAATGACAGCCATCCCGGCACCGTCCAGTCGGTCACGGCCGCGGCGGGCGACGCACTGGTGTTCGACTTTGGCAACTACGCCATGCAAGCCGACCCCACGGGGCAGAATCGTATCGAAGTGCTGTTCACGTTACGTGTGACCGATCAGCCGTTTGCCGACCAGCGGTCCATCACCGTGCTGGGGCAATCGAACCAATTGACGACCATCGGCCAGCAGCAGCTCGTCAGCACCGATACGGTGTTGATTCAATCCGTGGCGGAGCCTGTCCTTTCCATCAAGCACGGCGTGGTCGCATCTACCGGCGGCGCGGTCACCGGAACAACCGGCACGTGGTCGGGCGCGGGCACGGGCGGGCCGGCCTTCACAGGCTCGGTCACGGACCTGGCGGCGCTTGAAGGAACCGTTGCAGGCATGGACGCCGGCGACATCGTGCGCTTGGCCACCGGCATCGAGAACACGGGTGGCGGCGGCGCGTTTGACGTCAGTACGACGGTGCAACTGCCGTCGGGGCTGGGCTTTCTGGGCGGTAGCCTGGCCGCCGCAAATCTGGTCGTGACGCGTGGCGACGGCACGGTGTTGCAGCTGAACGTGGACTATGTCGTCAACGGCAACGCCATCACGTTTCTGGACGCGGGCGGGCAAGCATCGCTGCTGGCCGGGCGTGCGGGATCGGCGGCGGACACGGCGGGCAGCAACGTTGTGGTCATCACCTATGACACGGTGGCCAGCGCGTCGGTGGCCGCCAGCCAGAATCTGCGCAGCACCGCTGTGTTGACGCGCTATGCCAGCACGAACGACGGCACGGATTTCACGCCCACTGATCTGACGGATACGGCCGATGCCTCTGTCGCCGCGCCCACCGTTGAAAAAGTCTTTGCGGGCGGCAGCCTGGACCCCACCGATTCCAGCGCGGCTCACACCAGCGGCAGTGATCTGGTGGTGGGTGAACGCATGCTGTACGACATTATCGTGACCTTGCCCGAAGGCCAAACGCAGAATTTGCGGCTGGATGACCTGATCCCTGCGGGCATGGCGCTGGACACGAGCTTCGGAACGGGCGGCTACCTGCTGATCACGACGCGGTCTGGCAGCACGGCGCTCAGCGCGGACTTTGCCGGCGTGGTTGCGGTGGCCAGCGTGGGAGGCATTGGCGGCACGGCAGGTACGGATGGCACCGACGTTCGGATGACCTTCAGCGCTAGCTCCGCGTCGGCCAACAACAACGCGGCCGACAATCGCTTCGTGATTCGCGTGGCGCTGATTGCCGTGAACGCGCAATCGAACCAATCGGGAACGCTGCTGGTCAACGACGCGCGGCTGACCTATAGCGATCCGGACGGCGACACCCCCAATGGCGCCACGCCCGCCGACCGCAATGTGGCGGCGCAGGGCGCTTTGCCCACCGTCACCATTGTTGAACCCACGCTAAGCGTCACGCAGACGGCCGTCAGCAGCGGGTCGAGTGTCGGGGTGGACCGCGGCGATACGCTGACCTATACGATCACCATCAGCAATGGCACGGCGGCAAGCGATGTCGACGCGTTTGACGTGACCCTGCGCGACGTGTTGCCCACTGAGCTTAGCGGCGCGCAGATCATCGGCGTAACGCTGTATTCGGGCGCCACCATCACCGGCACCGGCGACTTCATCATTCAGAACGGTGAACTGCGCACGGCGGATGGCAGCAAGCTGGATATCCCGAAGGGCGGCGCGGTGGTGTTGCGTGTCACCGGAACCCTGAATGCGTTGACCGGCACCCAGGGCTCCGTCGATAACCAGGTCAACGTGCAGTGGACCAGCCTGAATGGGGCGGCGGCCGGAGAGCGCACGGGCGTTGACGGCGTGCTGGCCAGCGGCGTGCTGAATGACTACCAGCTCAGCAACACCTTGTCCGAGCGGATCGCGGCCGACGCCACGATCAGCCACGTGGGCGGGCTGACGGATACCGCCGCTGGCACGCCGTCCACCGCCGACCCGCAAGACGTCGCGGTGGGCGAAATCATCCATTACCGGGTCGCCTTCGTGGTGCCCGAAGGCACGGACCCCGCCGCCGCCATTCGTGTGCTGCTGCCGCAAGGTTTGACCTTCATGAACGACGGCACTGCCACGCTAGGCTTCATCGCCGACAGCGTGGGCGGCGTGGCGGGCTTGCAATCGACGCTGGCTGGGTTGATCGCGTCCGGCAGCGTCGCCATCAATGGCGGCATCACCGACGAAAGCCAGACCTTGCTGGCGCCCGACCTGTCCGGCACCCGCGCCACCGGGGTCATCAATCAGGCCAACATCAATACCAGCGACCCGCGCGCGGTCATGCTGCAACTGGGCACACTCGTCAACGCCAACAACGACGCCGATTTCGAAGTGATTTATTTCGAATTCAATGTGCGCGTGGATAACGCCGCGGGCGTGGCGGCGGGCCAGCAATTGGCGGTCAAGGCCGATTTCCTGAGCGGCGGGGAAGTGCGGACCAGCACGGATTCCGCCGTCGAGCGGGTCGTGGAACCCAAGATCGACAATCTGGACAAAACCGTCACCGCATTCGACCCTGGGGTGGGCGGCGCTACGGGCCAGGCTACCTATGGGATCACCTTCGGCAATACCGGCAGCGCCATCGCCTATGACGTAACCCTTACCGACACGCTGCCCGCGGGCGGCACGAACCTGACCGTGCAGGGGCTGACGATCGACGGCGTGCTGTACGCGCCCGGGGCGTATCCGGCCGGCGTCGTGGTGACGGTAGCGGGCGACACCATCACTGTCACGATGGATCGCCTGGCTGTCGGCCAAACCGTCGGCTTGGTCTATACCGCCGACTTGCCCAACAACGTGCTGCTGGCCGACACACAGGCGCGCGTCGCCTACACCAGCCTGCCCGACAGCTTCCAAAGCTACGCCGGCACAACGGTCGGCGCGGCAGGCACGACGGGCGGCGAACGGACGGGCGCCGGGGCCGCGCCCAATACCTACACAGACAACGACGCCGCCGGCGTTAGTTTGATCAGCGGCGTGTTGTGGAACGACACCGATAGCGCCACCGGCAGCACCGCGGCGGACGGCCCGGGTTTGCAGGGCCAGAACGTGACCCTGACGTGGGGCGGGGCGGACAACGACTTGGCCACCACTGCCGACAACCGCACCTGGACGGTCGCAACCGACGCCAACGGCTACTACCATTTCGGCGTGCTGGGCGCGGGCGTCTTCCGTATCGACGCCGCGCCGGGCATCACCCTGGCGGCGCCTGTGGGCCAACTGAACGTCAGAATCGATAGCGATGGTGGCACGCTGGCGCAGGTGGGCGCGCAGTTTGGTGACTTGGGCGCAAGCACCACGGGCAACATCGGTTATGTGGAGCGCAACGACGCGCCCACGGTGACACCGTCCGGCGCGCAGACCGTGGATGAAGACACCACGCTGTTGATCCCCGGCGTCACCGTGGACGACCCGGATTCCGGCACCGGTTTGATCCGCGTAACGCTGACCGTGGGGCATGGCGGATTGAATCTGACCTTGGGCGGCGCAACCGTCGTCGCCGGGGCCTTGAACAGCCGCACGGTCACCTTGCAAGGCAGCAAAGACGACTTGAACACGGCGCTGGCCACCTTGGCCTATACGCCATCCGCAAACTACAACGGCGACGAAACCCTGGCGATACGGGTAGACGACCAGGGGCAGCGCGGCGATGTGGATGGCGATGGCATCCCGTTCGAAACCGGTGACGACAACCTGAGTGCGTCTGCCACCGTGGCCATAACCGTGACGCCGGTGAATGACGCGCCGCTGGGCGTCAATGACACCGACGAAGCCGTCGAAGCGGGCGGGGTCGCCAATGGCACGCCGGGCGTCGACCCGCGCGGCAATGTGTTGGCCAACGACACCGATGTCGATATCGAAACCAATCAAGACATCCTGAGCGTCACGTCAATTTCGCAAGGCGGGGCGACGCAAACGGTATCGCCCGGCACCACCGCCGTGCTGATTGGCGTGTACGGCGAATTGCATATGGACGCGCTGGGCGGCTACCAGTACGTGTTGAACAACAACAATACGGCGGTTCAACAGCTGTTGACCTCCAGTGCGCCGCTGACCGAAACCTTCGGCTATACGTTGCGGGATATTGCCGGCCTGACGTCGTCCGCCAGCCTGACGATCACCATCCGTGGCGCAAACGACGCGCCGCAGGCGCAGCCCGACACGGCTGGCGTCACGGAAAAGGGCGGCACGAACAACGACACCGGCGGCGGCCCGACGACGGGTGAAGTGCTGTCGAACGATTCGGATGTGGATCTGGGCGATACGCGCACGGTCACGCTGGCGCGGCCGCTGCTGTCCACCGGCTTTGGCGAACTGGTGACCGTGGCCGCCGGCACCACGCGCGACGACGCGGCGCCAGTAGTCGGCCGCTACGGCACGCTAACACTGGGTGCAGATGGCACATACCGGTATGTGCTGGATGACGCCAACCCGCAAGTCCAGGCCCTGAACGTGGGCCAGACGCTGACCGAAGTGTTCCAGTACGCCGTCACTGATGCTGGCGGCCTGAATGCGGTGGCCACCATCACCATCACCATCAACGGCGCCAACGACAACCCGGTGGCCCGCGATAACGCGGCCGACGGCTACACGGCTCGCGTGGATACGGCGAACGGCACAGTCATCGGCACGCCGGTGAATCCGTCGGGCAACGTGATTCTTGACGAGCGCGACGCGACGACAGCGGGTGACGTGGATAGCGATGTCGATAACCCCGTTGCCGCAGACACCATCAGCCAGATCCGACTTTCTGGCGGTGCCGACCAAGACCTGACTGGCCCCGGTGATGTGCAGGTGGTCGGCCAGTACGGCACGTTGTTCATCCGCCCGGACGGCACGTATCGCTACGAAATCAACAGTTTGAGCCCCGCGCTGATTGCACTGGCCCCCGGTGAGACGGCCACCGAGAATTTCATTTACACCTTGCAGGATGCCCAGGGCGGCAAGTCGTCGGCCAATTTGTCCATCGTGATCCACGGCGTACAGGACCAACCCGTGGCCAGCGACATCATCGGCGTGGCCGTCGAGGCGGGTGGCGTCGCCAACGGCCAGGCCGGCCTGGACGCATCGGGCGATGTGACGCGTAACGACACGGACCCCGATGGCGATGCGCTGAACGTGGTCGGTATCCGTACCGGACGGGAGGCGGCTACCGGCAGCACCGGCACCATCGGCACGGCACTCACTGGCCAGTACGGGACGCTGATCCTGGGCGCAGACGGCCGCTACACCTACGAATTGAACAACGACGACGCCACGGTACAGGCGCTGCGCACGGCGGGCGACACGCTGGTGGACTATTTCACCTACACGGTTAGCGACGGTACGCTGACCGACACCGCCGAACTGCGTATCCGCATCTTCGGCCGCAACGATGCGCCCGACGTCAAGGACCATACCGGCGAAGCCGTGGAAGCGGGCGGCACCAACAACACAAGCGGCGGCCAGGCGGCATCGGGCAATGTGCTGAATGATGCCGAAGATGTGGACAGCGGCGACACGCTCACCATCACCGGCGCACGCACGGGTGCGGCTGGGCCGCCGGTGGCCGATGGTCCCGGCGGGGTCATCACCATCGTCGGTACCTACGGCACGTTGACGCTGCGGCCCGACGGCAGCTATGGCTATACGGTAGACAACAACAATCCGCTGGTGCAGGCGCTGGCGCCCGGCCAGACTTTAAGCGAGACCTTCAGCTACAAGGCGACGGACACGGGCGGCCTGTCTGACGTGGCGGAGCTGACCATCACGATACGCGGCGCGAACGACGCGCCCACGTCCGACAACGAAACCGCCATCGCCGAAGAGAAGGGCGGCACCGCTAACGGCACGGGCGGCCTTGATCCCACTGGCAATCTGCTGGACGCGGGCGACACCGACCCCGACAACGGCGACGCCTTGCACATCAGCGGCTTCCGCACGGGGGCGCTTGGCGACGGCGGCGCGATGACCAACGCCGGCACCGATCTGGTCGGCCTGTACGGCACCTTGCGGGTGAATGCAGACGGCAGCTACACCTACACGGTCAACAACGACCTGACCGCCGTGCAGCAACTGCGCTTGAGCACGCAAACGCTGATCGACACCTTCACATTCCGCGTATCGGACACGGGCGGGCTGTTCAGCGATTCCCAATTCACCGTCACGATCCGTGGCGCGAACGATGCGCCCGTGGCCGCGCCCGATGCCGGATCGGCCGAGGAAGCGGGCGGGGTGAACAACGGCACCGGCGGCCAGGCCGCCAGCGGCAATGTGCTGAACAACGACAAGGACGTGGACGCGGGCGACACGCTAAGCGTGGCGGCGGTCGTCAATAGCAACAACGCGGCGGGCGTGATTGGCGGGGACTCGGCCGGTTTGTACGGCACGCTGCGCCTGGGTGCCGATGGCACGTATACCTATGAGGTCAACGACGCGCTGGCCGCCGTGCAACAACTGCGCGCCGGGCAGTCGCTGCAAGAGACCTTTACCTACACCGTGCAGGACGCAGGCGGCTTGACCCACACGGCCGTGCTGACCATCACCATCGCCGGCCGCTACGACACCCCCATTGCCGTCGACGATACCAACACCGCCACGGCAGGCTCGTCGGTAGTGGCGCCCATCGACGCCACCGGAGAAGTGCTGGGCAACGACCTGGACGTGGACGGCGGCGACACCAAGGCGGTCAATGGCATTCGTGCCGGCATCGAAGACCCGATCCGTCCGCTGGTCAGCGTGGGCGGCACGCCGGTGCGCGTGAACGGCCAGTACGGCTGGCTTGAGATTGGCTCCGATGGCCGCTACACGTATCACGTCGATTCCAGCAACGAGCAAGTGGCGGCGCTTGCGGCGGGTCAAACCCTGGTGGACTCCTTCACGTACCGTGTCGTTGACGGCGGCGGCCTGACCGACCTGGCGCAGCTGGACATCACCGTCATCGGCGTGAATGACCCGCCCGTTGCGGCGCCCATTGTCGGTGTCGCCATCGAACAAGGGGATGTGGCTGGCCGGTCCGGCGGGCGCGACGCCAGCGGCGACTTGACGCGTAACGACGTCGACGTCGAAGGCCGGGCGCTGACGATCACGGAAATTCGCACGGGGCTCGCGGGTGGCGCTGGCACCGTCGGCACCGTGGGCGTGCCCTTGCAGGGCAAGTACGGCACCTTGCTGGTGCTGGCAGACGGCACCTACCGCTACACGCTGGACAACAGCCTTCCCGAAGTCCAGGCGCTGCGGACCTTGCGCGACACGCTGATCGACACCTTTACCTACACTGTGGCGGACGATCAGGGCGCCAGCGACCAGGCGTCTATCGCCATCTTGATCCTGGGCCAGAACGACAAGCCGGTGGCGCTGCCCGACCAGGCCATCGCCATCGAGGCGGGCGGACGCGACAACGGCACGCCGGGTGTGGACCCGACGGGGAACGTCTTCGCCAATGACACGGACGTGGATGCGGGCGACACGCAGACCGTGTCGGCCATTCGCACCGGCGACTTGACGGCCACAGGCGTTCAAGGGCAGGTAGGCGGCATCACGGCGGGCCTGTACGGCACGTTGACGCTGGCCGCCGACGGCACCTACCGCTATGTGGTCGACAACAACAATGCGCGTGTCCAGGCGCTGCGCACCAACGGCGAAACGCTGACCGAGGTATTCACCTACACGCTGACCGATACCGCCGGCGCCTCCGTGCAAGCCACCTTGACGATCACCCTCCATGGCCAGGACGACACGCCGGTGGCGCGTGACGACGCGGGCAGTGTCAACGACGTGAGCGGGCCGCCGGTCACGCAGGGCAATGTGCTGACCAATGACAGCGATGTCGATGCGAACGAGCAGTTGACGGTGGTGGGCGTGCGCACGGCGGGCGAGGGCGGGTCAGTCGTTACGGCGGGGCAGATCGGTCAACGGCTGGCCGGCCGCTACGGTTTCCTGACCTTGAACGCCGACGGCAGCTACACCTATGAAATAGACCTGAGCAATCCCGAGGTCGAGGCCGCGCGCGGCCAAGGCCCGCTGTTGCGCGATGTGTTCGTCTACACGATCAGCGACCGCAGCGGGCAGACGGACTCGGCGCAATTGACCATCACGCTGGATATGGACGCCATCTACGTGGCTGGCGCCGACCCGCATGCGCTGTTCCGCGACTTCGAGCCACCGGGGCCGTTCTCTGACCTGACGCTGGACCCGGCGGTGTACGTGACGCCGGCCGTGCGCGACGCCTTGCTGCTGCATCAATGGCTGGATGCGCTGGTGCGGGGCGAACGCCCCGGGATGGCGCTGCCGCCCGAGATTTCGCTGGAATCGTTGGCGGACGGTCTGGGGCAGGACGGCATGTCGCTGTCGCTGACCGGCACCATCGAGGCCTTGCAACGCTTGTCGCGCTACGAGGACGCGCGGATGCAGGCGCGACATGGCGCGATTTCGCTGTCTGCGGACGGTTTGCTGCCGGACGTGTCGGTATTCGCCCGCAAGGAACTGGAGATGCATCGGCCGCACAAGAGCGTTCCGCAGGACAAGGCCCCTGCACAAAAAGAGGCCCCGAAAGAGGCCGCCCCGAAGCGGGGAACGTTCAGTGATCAGATCAATCGGCTGGCGTTGCGGCAGACGTTCAACGCTACACCGACCACGCCGCAACGGTGAAGACGGAGCACGCGGGATGAAACTGAAGCAAAACCGACGTTACTCAGGCGCTATCGCCACCATCGCCATCTTGGGACTGACTGCCTGTTCGTCGCCCCAAACCCCGCAGGCTTTCAGCCGCGACGAAGTCCGCCAACGCGTGGAAGACGACCGCAAGCTGATGTACGCGGATCAGGAACCCATTACGCGACCGCTTACCTTCTACGACGCCGCCGCCCGGGCCCTCAAATACAACCTGGATTACCGGTTGAAGCTCATGGAGACGGCGTTGTCGCGCAATCTGGTCGACGTGACCCGGCACGAAATGCTGCCCCGCCTGGTGGCCTCGGCCGGCTATACATCACGGTCGAACGATTCGGGCGGCACCTCCGTCGGCATCGAAGACGGCGAAGTCAGCTTGCGTCCGTCGACGTCGGAACAGCGCTATCACCGGCTGGCGGATCTGGAGATGACCTGGAGCACGCTGGATTTCTTCGTCGCCTATGAGCGCACTCAGCAGAAGGCCGACCAGGTGCTGATGGCTGAAGAGCGCCGCCGCAAAGTGATTCAGAATGTCTTGCAGGATGTGCGCAATGCGTACTGGCGCGCGCTGGGCGCCCAGCGCCTGATTGCCGCCGTGGATATCTTGACCGTGCAGGCACGTAACGGCATCAAGTCCGCGCAGGAAGCGGAAACGCGCGGGCTGTTGCCGCGTCAGCAGGCGCTGGCTTATCAACGTGCGCTGCTGGACGCGGTGGGCTTGCTGGCCACGCGTCGGCAAGATCTGGAGCTGGCGCGCGCCGAGCTGGCGGCGCTGATGTCGCTACCGCCGGGCACGGAATTCCAGGTGGCCGACGACGCCGAGGAAAAGATTCCCCCGCCCAATTTCAACATCGCCGCGTTGGAGCGCCTGGCGCTTGAGAACCGGCCTGAGATCATGGAAGAGTGGTATCGCAAGCGCGTCACCGACAACGACATCAAGATCGCCAAGGCCGAACTCTGGCCCAACCTGAGCCTGACCTTGGGTACGCATTACGATTCCAACGACTATCTGTACAACAACAGCTGGTCGTCGGTGGGGCTGCGCATTTCGTGGAACCTGCTGAACATCCTGAAGGCGCCCGCCTTGCAGGCGGCGGGCGATAACCAAAGCAAGGTGGCCGACTTGCGCCGCATGGCCTTGTCCATGGCCGTCTTGACGCAGGTGCGGGTCGCAGCGCAGCGCTATTACCTGGCGCGCGAGCAGCTGGACTTTGCCGACCAGAGCATGCAGGTCGATGGGCGTTTGCGCGACTACGCCAAGGCCAGCGCCAGCATTTCCGCCGACTCAAAGCTGGAATTCCTGCGCGCGGACGCCCGCTGGCTGCTGTCGCAGTACCAGCGCTATGCGGCGTATTCGGATGCGCAGGCGGCCTGGGGCCGTTTGTACAACTCGGTGGGACTGGACGTGATGCCTGAAACCATCGCCAGCCACGATCTCAGCACGCTTGCCACGCAGATCGAACAGACCATGCACGGCTGGGAGCATTCGGCGCTGCAAGCCATGAGCACGCCCCAATGACGATGCACGGATGAAGATGCACCCATGACGATGCCCCTTGCAGGTTGGAGCGGCGTAGCCGCCCTGGTATTGATGTCAGCCGCCTCGGCGCAACCCCTTACCCCCCGCGCCGGGCAGAATGACCCGAACGCCATCCGCGTATTGCTGAGTGCGAATCCGGAAAGCACGATTTCCGCACCGATGACCGGACGCCTGGAAAGCCTGGACGCGTCATTGGGCCAGACGGTGGCCAAGGACGCGGTGCTGGTCCAGCTGGAATGCGCCGAACCCAAGGCGCGGCTGCGGATGGCGAATGCGGAGTTGGCCGGCGCGCGGGAATCGCTGAAAGCCAAGGTGGGCTTGCGCAAGCTGGATGCGGCGGGCGATACCGAGGTCAATCTGGCCCGCGCCGCCACCGACCGTGCCGCCGCTGCGACCGCACTGGCCCAGGCGCAGGTGGACTACTGCGCCGTGGCCGCGCCGTATTCCGGACGTATCGCCAAGGTGTATGTGCGCCCTCACGAAAGCGTGGCTGCGGGCGCGCCGCTGGTGGATCTGGTGGGCGACGGCCCATTGAAGGTGCGCCTGAACATGCCGTCCCGATCGTTGCGCGACATCAAGATAGGCACCGAGTTCCAGATCGATGTCAGTGAAACCGGCAAGACCTATGGCGCGGCCGTGTCCGCCATCAACGCGCGCGTGGACGCCGTGGCGCAATCAATTGAACTGGAAGCTGAGGTGCGCGACCCTGCCGGCGAACTCCTGCCTGGCATGAGCGGCATCGCGGACTTTCCGTTGCCCCGTTGAACACGATGCAGAACGATCTCTTGCTGTTGCTGCAACTGGCGGAAGTGGAGGGGCTGGCGCGTCAGGCTGATAGCGTGCAGCAACTGAGCTTTCATATCGCCAATGACGCGCACCCGCTGCTGGCCTACCGGCAGGCGCTGGTCTATGCAGACGACGGGCACGACTGGAAGCTGCTGAACATTTCCGCGCTGGTGTCGGTGGATGAGCAGTCGCCTTATATCGTGTGGCTCACCGAGGCGCGCAAATGGTTGCGGCAGCGCACGGCGGGCGGGCAGGCGGTGTGGATCGATGCACCCGCCGCGGATGAAGCCAGCCCGCTGATTCGTGATGGCTGGCGCGAATGGTGGCCGGCGGGCGTCTGGGCCTTGCCCCTGAAAACGCGTAGCGGCGCGGTGCTGGGCTGGGTGCTGTATCTGCTGGAACAAGCGCCCACTGCCGGCCAGGCCACAGTCATGGGTCGGCTGTGCCAGACCTGGGCCTACAGCTGGGAACTCCTTGAACGCCGTCGCAAACCCATGCGTCGGCTCTGGAAGCGGCGGTTCCGCTACTTGGTGGCGCTGGTGCTGCTGGCCCTGTGCCTGATGCCGGTTCGCCAAAGCGCCTTGGCGCCTGCAGAGGTCACGTCCCTGGACTTGCAGGTAATCAGTGCGCCGTTGGATGGCGTGGTGAAGAGCGTGCACGTCAGTCCGAACCAACCCGTCAAGGCAGGGCAGCCTCTGTTTTCGCTGGATGACACCACGCTCAGTAACCGGCTTGACGTCGCGACTCAGGCCGTGGGGGTTGCCGATGCCGAGCTGATGGCGGCGCGGCAGACGGCATTTCGCAGCGAAGACAGCCGCGCCCGGGTGACCACATTGCTCAGCCGGGCCGAAGAGCGCCGCGCGGAACTGGAATCCATTCGCTCGCAGCTGCAACGGCTTGACGTGACCGCGCCGCGTGACGGCATTGCCGTCTTTGTCGACGTCAACGATTGGCTGGGCAAACCGGTGGTGACGGGCGAACGCATCATGCAACTGGCCGACCCGCGCCAGCCCTCCATGCTGATTCAACTGCCCGTGGCGGACGCTTTATCGCTGGAAGTGGGCGCGCCCGTGACGCTATTCCTGACGGTCAAACCGCTGGACCCGTTGTCCGGCAAGATCATCGAAACCAGCTATCAATCTGCGCTGACGCCTGAAGGCGTGCCAAGCTATCGGCTGCGCGCCAGCATTGATGCGGCCGACGCGCAAGATGCGCGCATCGGTTTGAAAGGCACTGCCCGCATTCAGGGCGGGCGCTCGTTCCTGGGCTACGAGGCGATCCGCCGGCCACTGGCCGCGCTGCGCGCCTTTACGGGCCTGTAGGGCAGGGCGGGGCGCACCATGGATGATCCGCTCGCCCAGCCGCTAGCGCCCATGCGCGAAGACTTGCGGCTGTTCGCGGGTGCGCCGTACCCGGACGGCAGCCCGGCGTGGATCATTGAAGATCCGGTGCGCAACCGGCATTTTCGTATCGGCTGGCTGGAATTCGAATGCCTGGCGCGCTGGCATCTGCTGCCGGCCGCGATGCTGGAAGACATCCGCAAACAGACGCCGTTGCAGCCGGACGGCGCACAGGTGCTGCAATTTGCAGGGTTCCTGCATCACAACCAATTGCTGCGTCCGCATCCTGCTCGCAGCCAGTCCATGGCGGCCGCCGCACCGGCGGGTCGCGAATGGCTGACGGCGAACTGGTGGCTGCACCATTACCTGTTCTTTCGCGTCCCGCTGCTGCGGCCAACCTATCTGTTGCAGCGTCTGTATCCCTGGCTGCGGTGGCTGTTCCGGCCGGCAACCGCCTGGACGATCGTGGCCCTGACGCTGTTGGGCCTGTTCCTGACTGTGCGCCAGTGGGACACGTTCCGCCATACGCTATTCGAATCCGTGTCGTGGGAAGGCGCGTTGGGATTTGCCTGCGCGTTGGTGGTCGCGAAAACCTTGCATGAACTCGGCCATGCGCTGATGGCCACCCACATGGGCGTGCGCGTCGGTCACATGGGCGTGGCCTTCCTGGTGATGTGGCCGATGCTGTACACGGACACCAGCGAATCCTGGCGCCTGGCCGACGCGCGCAAACGGCTGATGATCGCCAGCGCCGGCATCATCACCGAACTGGCCATCGCCGGGCTGGCGACCTTGGGCTGGGCGCTGCTGCCGCCCGGCGTGCCGCGCCAGGCGTGCTTTTATCTGGCCACGACCAGTTGGGTCTTGTCATTGGCGCTGAACGCCAGCCCGTTCATGCGCTTTGACGGCTACTTCATCTTGTCCGACTGGCTGGACATGCCCAACCTGCACGAGCGCGCCAGCGCCCTGACGCGCACCGCGATCCGGCGGCGGCTTTGGGGCTGGCAAGACCCGTGGCCGGAAGCGCTGCCCGGACCCTTTCGACGCAAGTTGATCGTGTTCGCCTGCGTGACGTGGGTGTACAGGCTGATCGTGTATTTCGGCATTGCGCTGGCCGTTTATCACTTGTTCTTCAAGGCGTTGGGGCTGTTCCTGTTTGCTGTGGAAATTGCCTATTTCATCGTGTTGCCCTGTTGGCGGGAGGTCAGAATGTGGATGCAGCGACGACAGGAAATCGAGCGGTCGCGCCGGTGGCTGGTGCCGCTCGTTCTGGTCCTGGCGCTGGCGTGGCTGGCCGTGCCGTGGCCCACAGCCGTGCGGGCGCCGGCGCTGGCCCGCAGCATCACGCTATGGACGGCATATGCGCCCGCGCCGGCCTTGATCCAGGACAATCATCCGCCTGGCATGGTCAAGGCGGGCACGCCACTCGTGGTGCTGGATCGGCCGGAGCTGGCCAGCGAAGCGCGTGCCGCGCAGGCGGGCGTGGCAGGGCAGTCCGCGCGTTTGACGGGTCTGTTGGGGCAAAGCGCAGGACTTGACCAGCAGGCCGCCGCCATCGAAGCGCTGGCCCACAGCCGCGCCACGGCCAGGTCCGTCTCCGCCGAGCAAGACAAGCTGCTGCTTGCGGCTCCTATCGACGGGCTGTGGGTGGACACTGCCGCAGAACTCCGGCCTGGCACGTGGGTCGGCCCCAAACAACCGCTGGGTCATCTGATCGACCCGACGCGTTGGGTGGTGGACACCTATGTGGGCGAGGCAGATGTTCATTTGCTGGCGGTAGGCGGTTCGGGTTGCTTCTATCTGGAGGATGGGCCAAAGCGTGTGTGCGGGCGGATTCGCACCATTGCACCGGCGCGCACGCAGCAACTGAACGCGCCGTTGCTGGCGACAAGTCATGGCGGACCGATTCCGTCCGTGCAAAAGCAGGGTGCATTGATGGCCGAAGATGCGCTGTATCGCGTCATCCTCGACATTGACGCGCCGATGCCGGGCTTGATGGAGCGACGCGGAAAAGCTTACTTTGAAGGCGCCGCACGCAGCCGCTTGCTGCACTGGATGCGTTCGCTGGCAAGTTTGGTTGTGCGCGAAAGCGGGCTGTAATTTCCGGGTTTGGATGGTCCGTAGTCGGACGGTTCGGGCTAGCCAAGCACTCGTGGCCGTCGACCCGGCAGGCGTGCTGCGTGCGGATCTCGAATGGATCTTTTGTCGCCCCGAAAAGGGCGGAGGCTGCCGTTCGGAATTCGCCGGAAGGCCCATTGCTCTGGGGAGCAACGGGTCAATCGGCAGGTTGCGCTTCCAAAATGAAAAGGCTCCGATTCGGGTACGGACAGAGGTCCAGCAGGAATGATGGCGCCAGACACCCACGGCACCTATTACTGCGGCTCGATTCTTGCTGCTCTTACCACTTGCGCATACTTTCGCATCTCGTTCTGGAAATACGCGGCCGTATCCGAGGGATTGCGCAAGGTGATCAGGTTGCCCTGCTGGTCCATGGCTTTGCGGGTTACCGGGTCCCGGTAGGCCTTCGCAAAGGCCTCGTACGCACGCTGCACCTGCCCGGCCTCCAGGCGGGCAGGGCCGATGGCGGCAAACCAGCCTTCCACCTCGTAATCCGGCATGCCTTGCTCGCGCAGCGTCGGGATTTCGGGCGCCGCCGCGCTACGTTCCTTGCTGCCCGTGCCGATCGCCTTGAGCGCGCCGCTTTTCAGGTGGGGCAGGATGGAGGGCAAAGAGGTCACCCCAAAATCCACTTGTCCACCGATGATGTCCGAGACCATCGGGCCGGTGCCCTTGTACGGGATATGCCGAATCTTCAGCCCGTTTTGTTGTAGGAACAGCTCACAGGCCAGGTGCAGGATGGTGCCGTTGCCCGACGATCCGTAGTTGTACGCGTCGGGGTTGGCCCCCAACGCCGCCACGAGATCGTGCACGTTGCCCTGAGGCAATTTCGTCGGATTGACCACCAGCAACAAAGGCGTGGTGCCGATAAGCGTGATGGGCGTGATGTCCTTTATCGGATCGAAGGGAAGCGATTTCAATACGCTGGGAAAGATAACGTGGTTGTTGGACACGACTCCGAGCGTATTGCCATCGGCCGTGGCGCGCGCAATGGCGGACGTGCCCAGGATGCCGCCTGCGCCTGGTTGGTTCTCCACGACCACCGTTTGCCCGAACGCCTGGTTCAACGCTGGCCCCGCCGACCGCACAATCGTGTCCACTCCGGATCCCACACTGATGGGCAGGATCAGGCGCAAGGGCCGGCTGGCCTGTGCCTGCCCGGCGCGCCACGGCAAAGCCGCGCCTATCATGCCCGCGCCCATCGCGCCTAGCAACGCACGGCGCTGGTGTGAAGCTTCATTAGTCTTCATGGTTGTCTCCTTGATTTATAGGTATGGAATTCGTGCGTGAAGTCAGTGGATGGCACCCCGCTCGCGCAGTGCTCGGATCTCCTCGGTCGAATACCCTAGTCCGCCCAACAACTGCATCGTGTGTTCGCCCAAAAGGGGCGGATGCAATCGCACGGCCAGCCGTTCGCCTCCCATCGTGAGGGGGAACAGGGTAGCCTGCGCAGTTTGGCCGGCGCGCTCGCCGTCAGGCAGCCGGATGTCTGCCAGGCCGCCGGTTGCGCGAAGATGGGGATCGGCAAACAGCTCTTCCGGTTTCACGATGGGTGCAAACGGCAGGCCACACTGCTCGAAGATGCGCTCCAGCTCGTCCACCCCATACTTTTCCAGACGCGATCGCAGATCGGTCAGCAAGGCCGGTCGTACTCTTACGCGGTCGTTGTTCGTCTTCAGGTGCGGAGCGTCTTTCAGATCGTCGAATCCGAAGGCGTCGCAGAAAGTGATCCACTGGGCATCGCTGACCGCCGCCAGGAATATCTGCCCGCCATCCTTGACGTTAAATACGTCGTACAAGGCCCAGGCGGAGATACGTTCAGGCATGGGCGCCGCCGCTTGGCCCGTGATCGCGTACTGCAACATGTGCTGTCCCACCAGGAAGACATTGTTTTCGAACAACGCCGACTGCACCTGCTGGCCGTGGCCCGATGTCTTGCGTTCCAGCAGCGCTCCCAGGGCCCCGATCGCTCCGAACATGCCGCCCATGATGTCGTTGACGCTGGAGCCGGCGCGCAGGGGATCGCCGGGACGCCCGGTCATGTAGGCCAGCCCGCCCATCATCTGTACCACTTCGTCCAGCGCCGTGCGGTGTTCATACGGGCCAGGCAGGAAGCCCTTGCAGCTGACATAGATCAGCCCGGGGTTTTGTGGGCTGAGCCCGGCATAATCCAGTCCGTATTTGGCCATCACGCCGGGCCTGAAGTTCTCGGCGACGATGTCGGCGCTGGCGCACAGCTTTCGCGCGATCTCGGCACCCTCAGCGCTACGCAGGTCCAGCGCGATGGACTTCTTGTTACGGTTGAACATGGGGAAGAATCCCGCACCGGCGCCCAGCAGATGGCGTGTGCGGTCGCCGTCGATGGGTTCGACCTTGATCACCTCAGCGCCTAGGTCGGCAAGAACTAGTCCACAGGTCGGTCCCATGACCATGTGCGTGAATTCCACCACGCGGATGCCGGCCAACGGCAGGCGGCGAGGCGCCGTGGCGGGCGTGGCGCGCTCCGTTGGAATGGCATGCGGGGCCGGGCGCGAGGCAGTGTTACCCGCCTGGCCGGACCCGGCGGCCGGCCAGGTTACGGGCAGGCCCGCCTGAGCGATCGCGCCGCGCAGCGTCTCGCCTTCGAGCCAAGCGCCCGCCTGCTTGCGCAGGGCGAGCAGGCGCGCCATGTCCACCCCCGTCTCCACGCCCATGCTGCCCAGCAGGTACGTTACGTCCTCTGTGGACACATTGCCGCTGGCGCCCGGCGCATGCGGGCATCCACCGATGCCCGCCAGGCAGGCGTCGAACCGGGTCATGCCCGACTCCAGGGCCGCCATGACATTTGCCATGCCCAGGCCACGCGTGTCATGGAAATGCGCGCATGTGAGGCGGTCGCCGGCAATCTTGCGTGCAGCATCGAACAAGCGCCGCACCATCAGGGGGTCGGCATACCCCACGGTGTCGGCCAGGCTGACTCGGTCGGCGCCGGCGTTCAGCAAGTCTTGCATCAGGCGCAGCACCTCGGCCGGCTGCACGACGCCCTGCAGCGTGCAACCGAAGGCCGTTCCCACCCCACCCTCCAGCAGGGCACGCGAGCCCGCAGCGTCGCGCGCCGCCCGTATGCGGCCGACCTCCTTGACGACCTCGTCCGGTGTCTTGCGCAGATTGGCCAGGCTGTGGGAGCGGCTGGCCGACAGCGGCACGATCATGAGGTCGACGCCAGCCTCGATGGCGCGTTCCGCGCCTTTCAAGTTCGGAACCAGCACCGAGACATGCAACCCAGGCAGCGTCTTGGCATAGGCGACGAGTTCCGCGGTGTCGGCCAATTGTGGCAGCAGGCGTGCGGGCACAAAGGAGCCGACTTCGATTTCACGCAGGCCAGCCGCATAGGCCTGGGTTATCCATTCGAGCTTGATCTTGGTAGGCAGCACACGGGCCAAGCTTTGCAAACCGTCGCGCAAGCCCACTTCGCGCACGATCGCGCGTGCGGGCCAGTCGGTAGGAAATTCAGTAGTAGACATGGATGACAAGCGCCCAGAGTAGACAGCAATAGGCACAGTTTAGATTTCGTGAATTCTTCCGATAGCGATTATTTGGAATGCATGAAGTTCCTAAATGGAATATCTTGGGTGTTTCGTGGTGACGCGATTTTCTCGAGGGCCTCTTCTCATGCGCGATCTGGATCTGACTTCATTGCGGCTGTTCGTGGCCGTCTGCGAAACCCGCAATATCGCGCGAGCCGGTGCGAACGCAAATATCGTGGGATCCGCCATCAGCAAACGCATGGCGCAACTGGAGGATGTTGTGGGCACCAAGTTGCTCTCCCGCCGCAGGCATGGCGTGGAGCTAACGTCTGCGGGCGAGACGCTGCTCGAGCACGCGCGCGCGATCCTGACCAGCACGGCGCGCATCGAACGCGACATGTCGGCCTATTCCCATGGGCTGCGCGGCCAGGTGCGCGTACTGGCCACCTCGTCAGTGCTGGCGGAATCGCTGGCCGAGGACGTGGCCGTGTTTCTGCAGGATCCGCGTCATCGCAGCATTCGGATCGACTTGGAGGAAGGCCTGAGCCATCAAGTGATCCGCGGCATTAAGGAGGGCGTAGCGTCGCTGGGCATATGTTGGGATGCGTCACCGCTGGACGGGTTGCAGTCGCGGCGATACCGCAATGATCATTTGGTCATCGTAGTGCACCCCAGCCATCCGCTTGCGCACATGCGCAGTCTGCAATTCCATCAGACGCTGGACTACGAACACGTGGGTATGCCTGTGGCAAGCTCCGTGCAAGTCATGCTGCATCGGTCCGCGGCGCAGGCCGGGCAGGCTTTGCTGCACCGGGTGATCGTCTCCAACTTCGATTCTGCATTGCGTGTGGTGCGCGCCAACCTAGGCATTACGGTCGTACCGTTCGAGGTCGCGCAATCCTATGCCGACGCGACGGGATTGGTCGTGATCCCGCTGACCGACGCTTGGGCCACGCGCAGTTTCATCATTTGTTTCCGTGATGAAGAGAGCTTGGCGCCGGCAGCGCGCGTCCTGCTGGAGCATTTGGCGAGTGTCGAGCCCGTTGCGTAGATCGAATAGCGGTCACCCCCAACCGTAATTCGCTCCCGATCCTACTGCTCCAGGTTCGCGCCTTGCGGCTAACCGCGGGCAAGTCGGCCACGGGCAGACGGGTTCCGCCTGTTCTGCCTGCGCGACCGGGCCTGCTGGCGGTGCTGCTTTCTGGCCCGGGCCGTGCACGCAGCGGCCAGAGCCAACAGCTTGCCTTCATCCAGGCGCTCCACGTCGACCAGACCTGCGTCGGCACCCTTGACTGCGATTAGCAGCTCGTCAAGCTTCAGGTGTAGGGCCTCGCTGTCCTTGTTCTGGCTTTGCTGGATCAAAAAGACCATCAGGAACGTTACGATGGTCGTGCCAGTATTGATGACCAATTGCCAAGTCTCCGAATACCCGAACGCCGGCCCCGATATGCCCCAAACGATTACGGTGATCAACGCGATGCCGAATGCGACAGGGGACCCGGCCCATTTCGTCACCAGTGCGGCGAAGTGGTCGAAGAACTGGGAAATTGTCATTCCCTGGCGATTCTTGTCGGACGGTTTCTCCGGCTTGGACTTTTGCCGCCGAGCTTCGAAGTTGTTCGACATGGCGCTCTCTTCCTGCGGGTACGGAAACCGTTTCCAGCAAGCTGCGTGCCCGGGAGCGCTGCCTATCAGACGCGGGTGCGTGCGCTGGTCTCAAAATATACTGGCCCGTTACGTTAGGATGAATTTCATGCTGCGGTCCGAAAAGCCCTTGCTGATGGTCTGCCTGCTTGCGGCAGGTGGATATGCCGCAACCCCGTTGCTGGAAAGGCTGAGTGAGTGGCCCAGCCTACTGGAGACGGTAGTGCTGATTGTGGCCATACTGGTGGCATCCCTGAGCGTGGCGCGACACGCCGAACGCATCGCACAGAAGCTGGTGATCCCTACGGGAGCATGATCCTCACACTGTCCGCCGTGCTCGTCGAGGTCATCGTGTTGGTGATCGTGTCGGCCCGCGCCGGATCGCCCACTCTGGTGCGGGACAGCATTTATTCCGCCGTCATGCTGGACATCAACGGCATCCTCGGGGTGGCCGCCCTGATCGGAGGCTTCAAGCACGGCGAACAGGCCTACAACGACGATTCCGCACGTACCTACAGCGTGATGATCCTGACTGCGGTCACGGTGTCCATGATCATTCCCGCATTCGTACCGCAGTCCGGATGGCAGGCATACAGTGCTTTCACTGTGGTGGCGATGCTCCTGCTCTATGGCGTGTTCCTGCGTATGCAGACGGGACCGCACAGCTACTTCTTCAGCTATAGCTACCCGGAAAAGAACTCCCGCCGGCAGGCGCCGGCCAGCGGCTTTCCGCACTGGCGCCAGTCGGCCGTCGTGATAGCTGTTGGCATCGTTACGGTAGGAGCGCTGGCGGAACTGATGTCGCATTCGCTGAACCGCAGCCTGAAAGGCTTTGACGTGCCCATCGGCCTGCTTGCGCTGATCGTGGCCGGCATTTCGGCCGCGCCGGAAATGCTGACTGCGTTTCGCGCTGCGCTTGCCAACCGCATGCAGTCGGTGGTCAACATCGCTCTGGGAGCGTCTCTGTCCACGGTGATCCTCACCGTGCCGGCGATGGAGGCAATGGCTATGATTTCCGGCCAACGCATCAACATGGCGATGACGCCCCTGCAGACGCTGATGATGTTAGTGACGCTGCTGGCGGCGGCCATCAACCTGAACGACGGCCAGACGAACGCCATTGAGGGGATGACGCACTTTGTGCTCTTCGGGGCCTTCCTCACGTTGCTCGCGTTGGGGGTGTAGCGCAGCAGGATGGCGCGGTGCTCCAGCCCTGGCCACGATGGAGGGGTATGGACTACATGCGACACGCTGCCGTCAGGCGCCAAGCGCTTCCCGATGGCTCCGTCAGTAACGCCAGCTGAGTAGGACCGACGCCGAGTCCTCGCGGTCGCCGCCGCCAAACTGGCCGCCGTAGCTCACTCCAAGCTTGGCGTTGCGCGACAGCGTGACGTCCGCGCCCAATTCGACCAGTGCCGCGTCGCGCGCGATCGGCAGGCCGGCCACGGTGAAGGCTTGGCCGGCCTGGAAGGCCAGGGTAGAGATGGGGTTGACGTCGCCGAAGGCGTGGCGCCAGCCCAGGCTGGCCCGCGCCGTGCCCTGCATCCGGCCCAGCGCCAGCTCGGTCTGCGCGCGCAGACCCAGGGTGGTGCTGGTCTGGTCTTCGCGCTTGGCGCTGCCGCTCAGGGCAGCGTCGCCGCCCGATTCGGAAAATCGGCGCGTGCGGGTGTCGGTCCATGCAATGCCGGCGAACGGTTCCAATGTGACGCCGCTGCCTAAGGGGCGCGCATAGCCGGCTTCTGCGAACAGCTGGCTGGTGCTGGCGCCGTAGTCGGCTTTCAGCGTCTGGTCCATGCCGGCGGTGTTGACGGCGCGCTGTGTGCTGATTTCGTTCCAGGTGTAGGCGCCGCCCATCAGCAGGTTCACCTTGGCTGGGCCGGCGCCGAACGCCTTGCCGCCGTACAGTGCGGCGCTGTAGGCGCTGACATCGCTCTTGGCGCTGCGGCCGTCGACCTCGATGTTGCTGTCTGTGTAGCCCAGCGCGGCGCCCAGCCTCCAGCCATTGCCGATGGCATGGTCAGCGCCGACGAACAGGCCGCCAGTGCGTTGGGTGGTGGTGGCCGCATTGCCGTCGCCGCGTAGCGTCCGCCAGTTGCCGATGATCTCGGCCCAGGCCGGCAGCGCACCGGAACCAGGCATCGCGCTCAGGGACGGGGCGGCGTCGCTGGCGCCGACTTGCGCGGTGGGTGCCCCGGGAAGCTGGGGCGCGGCCAGGCCGGCGCGCAGGTATTTGAAGGGGGTGGCGCGCACGGTGGTGGCGCCGCTGTAGAGCGCGGAACCGATGCTGGCGTGAGCCTCGCCGGACAGATTGTCAAACACCGCCGGCGGTGAGCCTTCGGGTAGGGACAGGACGCGTTGATACAGCGGGTTGCTGGTGGGCAGGCTGTCGAGCGCGTTGGCCACGGCACGCTGGTTGCCGCTGCGGGCCGCGTCGGCAAAGCGGATCGGACCGGTGGCGGACTCGCGCCGCTGCAATGTCAAGGTAACGTCGTTGGCGCCGTAGGCCAGCGAGGGCGTCAGGAATGCGTAGTTCGAACTCACTTCGTCAAAACGCCCGTTCACGCCGCCCGCCGCCGTGAGCACGGTGTAGGTGGAGTAGGGCGCGAAGTTGCCATCGGGGCCGGCATGCAGCACCGACCCGCCCAGCAGGTTGGCGCGACCCGTCACTGCGACGCGGCTGCTGGCGGTTGAGGCGGAATCGGCCTGCACCTGGTAGATCGAGCCGGGCTGCATCGTCAGGTCGCCCGCGACCGACAAGGTGGCGGTTGTGTTGCCCGGCGCCAAGACGCCGCCCGCCAGGACGGTGGTCGCGCCCACTACACCGGTGCCGGCCAGCGTGGCGCCCGAACCGACTTGCAAGCCGGATGACGCCGCGATGGAACCCGTCACCCGCAGCACGCCGCCCGTCAGGGTGGTAGAGCCGGTATAGGTGTTGATGCCCGACAGCGTCAGGGTTCCGGTGCCTTGCTTGACCAACGCCGCGCCTGTGCCGCCGGCCAGCCCGCCATCCGCGATGACGCCGGATACTTCCGTGCTGGCGTTACTGGCACCCACAGTGAGCGTATTGCCGCCCAGCGCATAGCGGCCGCTGCCCGCGATGGAGCCGGCGCTCACGCGAGCATCGCCTGCGGGGCCGCGGCTGTCCGAGAAGTCAACGGTGCCGCTATTGCTGATCGCCAGCGCGGCGGCGGATGCGTCGTTCTGAAACGCCAAGGTAGCGGCGTTGTTCACCGGGCCCGAGCCCAGTGCGCCGTCACGCGCTGCCACCAGGGTGCCGGCTGCGATGGATGTGCCGCCCGTGTAGTGGTTGGCGCCGTTCAGCACCAGCGTGCCGGCGCCCAGCTTGGCCAGGCTGCCCGGACCGGTCAGTGCGTCGCTCACCGTAAAGGTATGGCCGGCGTCGGCGATGTCCAGACCGCCGCCCGCCGTGCCCAACACGATGGCGCGGGGCAGGGCCTGCAAGCTGCTGCCGCTGATGCGTAGCGCACCGCCATCCAGCGTCACGGCTTGGCCGGCCGCGCCCAGATTGCGGTCGTCGCTGACCGACAGGGTGCCGCCCTGAACCCAAGTGCCGCCGGAATAGATATTGGCGCCGTTCAGCACCAGCGTGCCGGCTCCGGTCTTGGCCAGGCCGTTGGCGCCAGCCAGCACGTTGTCCACGGTGGCGGTATAGCGCCCACTGCTGTGGCCACCGTCGCCCACGCGCACTTCCACCGGGCCTGCCGGCGCGGCGCCGGAGGTCAATGTCAGCGTGTCTCCCGCCAGGTAATAGCCGTCGCTGGCGAATTGCAGGCCAGTGGCCTGCACGGGGGCGGGCGTGCCGTCGACGATGACGGTGCCGGGCGTGCCAGCGAAAATCGCCATGCCGGGCTGCGGGAACATCGTGCCCGTGGCGGAACCGTTCGCATCAGCCCACACCGGCGAGGTCGTGGACCAAACGCCCGAGCCGCCGCCGAACTGACCTGGACCGGCCAGGCCGTTGGCGTTCCAGTAATGCAAGGGGTTTACCCCCTGAGCGCTCAGCAAGACGCGCTTTTGCGCGGCGTCTTGGACAATGACTGTCGAACCCGATGGGGACGACACCGGAAGGCCAAAGTTTCCCCCCAGCGTACCGCCATATTCGAGCAGGGTGTACAGCCCCGTCGCATAGCCACCCGCGTCGGTGATGCGCACCGTGGCATTGCCAAGTGACACGTTACCGATGACTTGCAGTGCGCTGGTGGAGTTGGGTGCGCCCAGGCCGAATTGCAACGTACTGCCCGTCTGCATGATCAGGTCGCCATTGATGGTCAACGGGCCGGTGGCGCCGTTCGCGCCGCCCGACACGAGCGTGCCGCCGGCTTGGACGGTGGTGACGCCCACCGTGCCATAGCCGCCCAGCCGGGCGCCGTTGCGTACTTGCACCACGCCGGGAAGGCTGGCCGACGCGTTGGCCGGGGAGCCGCCCACGAGCAGGGTGCCGGTTGACACCTCGGTGATGCCACGGTAGGTGTTGACGCCGTTGAGCGTCAACACGCCCGCACCATCCTTGACCACCGCTCCATTGCCCGAGATGACGCCGTCATAGGTCACGGCATCGCTGCGGTTGAAAACGACGCTGGAGTTGTTGGCGATATTGCCGCTGACCGATCCGGTCGTGCCGCCCGCGCCGATGCGCAATACGCCCAGGCTGGTGGAGACGTTACGGGTCACGGCGACATCGCCGGTCACCAGGGTATCGCTGCCTGCGGACAGCGCGAGGGAAGCCGCGTCCACATTGCCGCTGATCATGAGGGCGCCTGCGGCGGTCAAGCTGGCGTCGTTAGCGGCGTCCAGGCGAGCGATCGTCAGTGCGCCCGACGACTGCAACATCACGTTGTAGCCCGCCAGGGCAACCGCGCCGCCGAAGCGGTTGCCGGCGTTGGTAAGGAATAAATTGCTGGAGCTGGCGTCGATGGCCGTTGTGCCGGTTACCTGCATGGCATCGAGCTGGAACAGGGACCGCTGGTTGCTTAGTGAGAAATTGCCTCCCACCTGAATCGCGTTCAACAGGTTGATCTGGTTGTTGCCCGTCAAGGCCAGATCTCCCGTTGACGAGGCGGTCAGCGCATTGGCGTTTAGTTGGCCCGTGACGCGGATATCCATATCGGATTGCAGTGACAGCGTGCCACTGGCCGCGTCCAGCGTGCCGCTGGATGCGATGCTGCCGCCTTGTGCGGCCAGGGTGATGTTCTGCGCGGTAATGGTGCCCGTATTGCTGATCACGGGCGTGGTCAGCGAGGCCTGCGTTCGCGCCGTGCTGGCCTGCAGCAGAACGCTGCCGTTGGTCGCGGTCAGCGTTCCGGCGTTCAAGACCTTGGGGGTGGCGCCGGCCGCGCCAGTGGTGCCGGCCAGGGGCGCGGTGATCGAGAAGGCGGAGGGCGTGGAGGTGGTGGCGTCGGCGATCAGGCTGGAACCGGTGACCAGGGTGATGCGGCTCGCGGTGATCTTGCCGCCCGTCTCGTTCGAGACCGTCGGCCCGGACAGGTCGACGCTGCCGGAAGCCGAGATGGTGCCGGCGTTGCTGACCCCTCCCTGGCTTTGCCCATCAGTCAAGCTCAGTATCATGGCCGGTTGCGCCAGCAGCCCCAGGCTGGTCAACAGGACAGCCTGGGCCCCTATGATGGTGCCGGTGGACTGCACTTGCAGCCCGTACACGTTGGACACGGCGAGCAGGGCGCTGCCCTGGATCGTTCCCGCAAGGCTGCTGGCTCGGGCACCTCCCACGGCATTCAACAGCAAGGAGCCGGCGGTCGGCTGAGAGATATTCAGCGTGTAGCCTTGGGCGACGTCAAAGGATGCCCACTGTATCGCCGTGGCCGCGGCACCGGGCGTCGTGACTCCGATGGACAATTCGGTTGAGTTGAGCTGGGAAAAGCCGCTACCTGCCAACCACGCGCCGTTAATGGGCAGATTATCGGCGGCCCAGCCCGGCGCGGACGCAGCCATGGCCAGCGTTGCGGCGCCCAGCTCGATTGCGGCCCGCCTGGCGCGGCGACGCAGCCGGTTTCCCCCACAGGTCCGGCTTCTGGCGGTGTCGCTGACGACCTGCCACAGACCCAAGCTGCGGTTGAAAATAATGCGATAGAGGTGATTGTTCATGGGCTTGGCAGTTGTCCCAGTTTGCGCAATTGATTCGTGTGCGCAGGCAAGAGGGGCTGATTAAAAACCAAACCAAACCGCTCGCATATAACTGAAATTAGTGAATTGGAGGGGATGGGCAATGTCGACGTTGGGGCATGCAGAGCGCAACGGCCTCAAACATGCCAGTTATACGCATAATGTGTATTATGTAAAGCAAAGGATATGGGCTCGCAGTGCTTTGCGGGCAAATCTCTCTTTATTGATTCAATAATCGTTGTATCATCGATTCATGAACGAAGATCGAGCCATCTCGGCGCTAGGCGCCCTTGCCCATCCTCAGCGGTTGAGGACCTTCCGTGCTCTTGTCGTGGCCGGCTTGCCCGGACTCACGCCCAGCACGTTGGCCGACCAGCTTGGCGTCGCGCGCAATACGTTGTCCTTCCACTTGAAGGAGTTGTCGCATGCCGGGCTGGTCACCGTCGAACAACAAGGACGCAATCTGATCTACCGCGCCGACTTCTCCCAGATGAACGGGTTGCTGGGCTATCTGACCGAACATTGCTGTCAAGGCGCCTCTTGCGAGGCTTCCGACCCCAGCGCCTGCAAGACTTGCTGAAAACCAGGACTACCCGCCATGCCGCATCTTCCTTTCAACGTGCTGTTCCTTTGCACGGGTAATTCCGCGCGCTCCATCCTTGCCGAAGGGCTGCTCAAAGGGCTGGGCGGCGACCGCTTCCGGGCCTATTCCGCCGGCAGCACACCCAAAGGCGACGTCCACCCGCTGGCGCTCGCCACCCTCCTCTCGTTTTCGCTTCCCGGCGACGGTTACCGGAGCAAGAGCTGGGACGAGTTCGCGGAACCCGACGCACCGAAAATGGACTTCATCATCACGGTCTGCGACAACGCCGCCGGAGAAGTCTGCCCCGTCTGGCCAGGCCACCCGACGACCGCGCACTGGGGCATTGCCGACCCCGCCGCCGTCGAGGGGACCGAGGACGAGCGCCGCAAGGCGTTCCAGGATGCCGCGCGCGTGCTCAAGCGCCGCATCGAGCTTTTCCTGTCTTTGCCCCTCGAGCGCCTGGACGCGATGTCGCTCCAGACCGAATTGCGCGGCATCGGCAACGCTGAGGAGTAAGCCGATGCCCCCCAGTACGCAGGTAGCGCCCGTGGCGCAAGGGCGCGACGGGATGAGCGTCTTCGAGCATTATCTGACGCTCTGGGTATTGCTCTGCATCGTCCTTGGGGTTGCCCTGGGCCAGCTCATGCCGGCCCTGTTTCAAGCCATCGGGCACCTGGAGGTCGCGCAGGTCAATCTTCCCGTCGGCCTTTTGATCTGGGTGATGATCATCCCGATGCTGCTCAAGGTGGATTTCGGGGCGTTGGGCCAAGTCAGGCAGCATTGGCGCGGCATCGGCGTGACGCTGTTCATCAACTGGGCGGTCAAGCCTTTCTCCATGGCGTTCCTGGGGTGGCTATTCATCCGCCAGGTCTTTTCCCCCTGGCTGCCTGCCGACCAGCTGGACAGCTATATCGCGGGCTTGATCCTGCTCGCTGCGGCGCCGTGTACGGCCATGGTGTTCGTGTGGAGCCGCTTGACGGGCGGCGATCCCGTTTTCACGTTGTCCCAGGTCGCATTGAACGACACGATCATGGTTTTCGCCTTTGCGCCGATCGTCGGGCTGCTGTTGGGCTTGTCGGCGATTACCGTGCCGTGGGACACGTTGCTGATCTCCGTCGGGCTGTACATCGTTATTCCGGTCATCCTCTCCCAGCTCTGGCGCCGCGCGCTGTTGCGGCGCGGGCAGGCATCCTTCGAGGCGGCATTGGCGCGGATCGGCCCGTTCTCCATGGCCGCACTGCTACTGACGCTGGTATTGCTGTTCGCATTCCAGGGGCAAGCCATCATCAGCCAGCCGCTGGTGATCGCCATGCTGGCGGTGCCGATCCTGATCCAGGTGATTTTTAACGCGGGCCTGGCGTATTGGTTGAATCGTCGCGTCGGCGAAAAACACAGTATCGCTTGCCCGTCGGCGCTGATCGGGGCATCCAACTTCTTCGAGCTTTCCGTCGCGGCCGCGATCAGCCTGTTCGGGTTCCAGTCCGGCGCGGCGTTGGCGACCGTGGTGGGTGTGCTGATTGAAGTGCCGGTGATGCTGCTGGTGGTGAGGGTCGTCAACCAGTCCAGGAACTGGTACGACGCCGGGGCCACGCGGTGACCGGAACCCCCGTCCGGGTCGTCGGATCCCTGGGCACCGCCCAGACGCTGGCCTGGGCTTCGTCGTATTACCTGCCGGCCATGCTGGCCGCTCCGATGGCGGATGAACTGGGCATTTCGACTCCAACCGTCTACGCGGCTTTTTCCGGTGCAATGGTGGTGTCGGCCCTGGTCGGCCCCTGGGCTGGGCACGCCATCGACCGCCGCGGCGGCCGCGTCGTCCTTGTCGGCACCAGCCTGATATTCGCGCTGGGCTTGGCCGCGCTTGGTTCGGCAGAGGGGCTCTGGACGATGGCAGCCGCGTGGCTCATCGTTGGGGTCGCGATGGGTTCCGGCTTGTACGAAGCCGCCTTCTCCAGCCTGGTGCGCCTGTATGGCCACCAGGCCCGCGGCGCCATCACGGGCATTACGCTGATTGCGGGGTTCGCCAGCACCGTCGGGTGGCCGCTGTCGGCCTGGATGGAAACACAGTTCGGTTGGCGCTATGCGTGCCTCGGCTGGGCAGGCCTGCATCTGCTGGTCGGCCTGCCTCTGAACGCCTGGCTTCCGAAATCGCCCATGGCGAACAAAGCGGTTGCTGCCGAACCCGCTGCGGCTGTGCCCCTGCCTGCGCCGGCGCGCCAGGGGGCCACAACCGCCCTCCTCGCTTTCGTCTTCGCGGCGACATGGTTCATCAGCACGGCCATGGCCACGCATTTGCCGCGGATGCTGGAAGCCGCTGGCACCACGCTTACGGCGGCCGTCGCGGTGGGCGCCCTCATCGGTCCCGCGCAAGTCGCCGGGCGGATTCTGGAGTTCGGATTCCTGCGCCGCGTCCATCCCTTGCTGTCGGCACGTCTTGCCGCGTTGGCGCATCCGGCGGGCGTGGCGGTGTTGCTGCTGGCCGGTCCAGCTGCAGCACCGGTATTCGCGGTCTTGCACGGCGCCGGCAACGGCATCCTGACCATCGCGAAAGGCACGTTGCCGCTGGTGCTTTTCGGCGCGCAGGGATATGGCGCGCGCCAAGGCTGGCTGATGATGCCCGCGCGAATCGCGCAGGCGCTCGCCCCGCTGATTTTCGGCCTGGCGCTGGACGCCTGGGGCGCCAACGCGTTGTGGCTGTCCGGCAGCATCGGCCTGGCCGCTTGCGGCGCGCTGATGCTGTTGCGCGCTCAGCCAGGCCGCCATTGAATTTTCAGTCTTGCATCAACAGAGGTATTGCATGGGTTCCACCACCAATCATCACAACCCGACCAGCGGCACGTCGGGCAACGCCGACTTGCCTAATATTGATCCATCGTTGCTGGAACAGCCGTCCACCGCAGCGTTGTTCTCGCCCCAACGGGCCACCCACGCGCCGCGCTTCCTGGTGTTGTATGGGTCATTGCGCGAACGTTCCTACAGCCGTCTGGTCGCGGAGGAATCTGCGCGGCTGCTCCAAGCCTTGGGCGGCGAAACCCGCATGTTCAACCCGTCCGGACTGCCCCTGGTTGACGACGCCGACGACGACCATCCCAAAGTCCGCGAGCTGCACGAGCTGGTTCAATGGGCCGAAGGCATGGTGTGGAGCTCGCCGGAACGCCACGGCGCCATGACGGGTCTGATGAAGACGCAGATCGACTGGATTCCCCTGTCGATGGGGGCCGTGCGCCCTACCCAGGGCAAGACCCTGGCGGTCATGCAGGTATCGGGCGGATCGCAGTCCTTCAACGCCGTGAACCAGATGCGGGTACTGGGCCGGTGGATGCGGATGCTGACGATTCCCAACCAATCGTCGGTGGCCAAGGCTTATCAGGAATTCGACGACGCGGGCCGGATGAAGCCTTCGCCCTACTACGACCGTGTCGTGGACGTGGTCGAGGAACTGATGAAGTTCACCCTGCTCACGCGGGATGCCGCAGCCTACTTGGTGGATCGCTATAGCGAACGCAAGGAAACCGCCGCGGCCCTTTCCAGCCGGATGAAGCAAACCTCCATCTAGGCGGCCTGGCGTGCGGTCACGCTGGCCGGGTTGCCGCAGCCGGAAGACAGCGCGGACACCGTCGCGTTCCTGGTATGGCATGAGGGCTGCGGGATCACCGGGCAGCGCCTGTCGTGCAAACCGTGGGAGTCTCTGGCCTATTGCACGGCCAGATCGTGGGACGCCAGGCGCTCCGCCATCGAATAGCCGTCGATGTAGTCCCGGAAATGCTTCAGGAAAACCTTCTCGGCGGGCGTCAGCTGCGCATCGCGGTGCCAAAGCAGATGAAGCTCGACCGAGCAGACCCCTTCCCCGGGCGGCAGGCGCCACAGACGTCCTTGTTCCAGGTCCGCCTGGACGCTGTGCTCCGGCAGGCAGCCGATGCCGAACCCCGCGATCAGCAGGCGCTTGACTTCATCGTGCTGGGTCGACGACGCCACGATGCGGCCCGAGAAGCCGCGCTGATCGCGGAAGATGGTCAGCGGGGAAAGGCTGTCGCCCAAGGCGTCGCTTGCGAACGACACGAAGTTCTCGCCCAGCAAGTCCTCGATGCGGATGTCGGGCTTGCCGAACAAGGCATGGTTGCGTCCGCAGAACAGCGCATACCGCTGCTGCAGGAACACCTTGCTTTCCAGGCGCTTAGGGCTCCGGCGGCTTAACGCGATACCCGCCGTGGCGGCCCGCTGCTGCATCAGCGTCACGATTTCGCTGCTTGGCATCACGTCCATCTGCACTTCGATCCGTGGGAACGCGCGATGGAAATCGGCCCAGAAGTTGTCGTACACCGTCGAGTGAATCCGGCTGGCCACAAGCAGATGGATGCGGCCCGTGGCTTCCACCTTCGTCTGCGAGACATCCGTCAGCAGCTGCGACACGCTGCCGTAAATGGCCTCGGCGGCCCGGCACGCCTCCTCGCCCGCGTTCGTAACCGTAAAGGCCATGTTGTGCCGCTCGATCAGCCGGCGCCCAAGCTGATCCTCCAGGCGCTTTAACGCCTGACTGACCGCGGATTGCGTCAGATGCAATTTGGCGGCCGCGCCGCTGATGCTCCGCTCCTGAACAATCACCAGAAACGTACGGAGCAGATTCCAGTCCAGCCGATCGCCGGTGCGGGTGTCGAGAAGCGTCGCAGGGGTCATGAGGATCGCTTGCGGTTAACCGATGTTTGGCCCTGTTTCGCTAAAAAATGGCGGGAAACGCCGCGGCTGCGCCGAACATCAAAGTGGCTTAAGTCGATTATTAAAAAGCATAAATTGACGTTATGTCCAGCTCGGAGCGATAAACGCGCCTTCGAACAACGATATTCAGTCAAGGGGAAACCATGGCCGCCTCCGCCAGTCCTTCCACGGCGCGTCAGCCTGTTCGGGCCGCAACCGCCGCATTCGTCGGGACCACCATCGAATGGTATGACTTCTACATCTACGCCACGGCTGCCGCCCTGGTGTTCGGCAAGGTGTTCTTTCCCACCGCGGACCCGTTCATCAGCACCATGGCGTCGTTCGGCACGTTTGCCGCCGGCTTTTTGGCCCGGCCGCTAGGCGGCGTGATTTTCGGGCATCTGGGAGACCGGGTCGGCCGCAAGAATGCGCTCATGGCCACCTTGGTGATCATGGGCGCCGCCACGGTCGGTATCGGTCTGCTGCCGAGCTATGCGACGGCCGGCCTGTGGGCCCCCGCCCTCCTCTTGCTGCTGCGCCTGGCTCAAGGCCTGGCGGTCGGTGGCGAATGGGGCGGCGCCGTCCTGATGGCCGGCGAACACGCATCGCAGCGCCGACGCACCTTCGCCGCCTCGTTCGCGCAGTTGGGCAGCCCGGCGGGACTGATCCTGTCGCTGTTGGCCTTCCGCCTGTTGACGACGCTGGATGAAGCCGATTTTGTCAGTTGGGGCTGGCGCGTGCCGTTCCTGATCAGCGCCGTCCTGCTGCTGGTGGGCTACTTCATCCGGGTGGGCGTCAACGAATCGCCCGACTTCGCGCAGGTGCTCGAACGCCAGGAACGCGCCGAGATTCCGGCCAAGGAAGTGCTGCGCACCGCGTGGCGCACGGTCTTGCTGTGCATGGGCGTCTGCACGGTCGCGATCGGCGGCATCTACTTCACCAACACGTTCATGCTGTCGTACACCACCCAGACGATGGGCCTGTCCCGCACGTTGATCCTGGACTGCCTGTTCGTCGTCGCCGTCATCCAATTCCTGGTCCAACCACTGGCGGCCTGGCTGGCGGACGTGATCGGACCCAGCCGCGTCTTGATCACCGCGGCGGCGTGCTCGGTACTGGCGCCCTACCCGATGTTCATGCTGGTGAGCCAGGGCACGGCCTTCAGCATCATCGCCGGCATCTCCATCGTGCTGGTGTTCATGGCAGCGATCTATTCAGCGATGGCCGGATACATCAGCTCGGCGTTCGCCACGCATGTGCGCTATTCCGGGATCTCGCTGTCGTATCAGCTTTGCGGCGCGGTGGCCGGCGGCATGACGCCGCTGATCGGCACGTGGCTGACCTACCACTATCCCGGCCAATGGCTGCCCCTGGCGATCTTCTATTCCACCTTGTCGGCCATCACGCTGATCTCGCTCTGGGGGCTGGCCGGCCACAAGCGCCGCCTGGCGCTGGACACGCCGCGCACCGCCCCGTCGGCCGCCTGACCCCGATATCCGCCCCATCACAGAACAAGGAGTTCACATGACGCAATCCACGACGCCGCCCGCGCTTACCGAGGCGCAGACCCGACGCATCCTCCAGGCGGTCGACGCGCAATTCGATGCGCAACTCGCGTTCACCCAGGATCTTGTCCGGTTCCCGTCCCTGCGTGAGCAGGAACACACCGCCCAGGATTTCCTGTACGAAGCCATGCGGGGACGCGGCTTCTCGATGGACCGCTGGCGGATCGACGTCAAAGACATCGAGTCGCACCCCGGCTTTGGCCCCGTGACGGTGTCATACGAAAACGCCTTCAACGTCGTCGGCACCTATCGCCCCGAGCAGCAAACCGGCCGCTCGCTCATCCTCAACGGGCACATCGATGTCGTGCCGACCGGCCCGGTCGAGATGTGGAGCCGTTCGCCGTGGGATCCAGCGATCATCGACGGCTGGATGCACGGCCGCGGGGCGGCGGACATGAAAGCAGGCCTGGCCGCCAACCTGTACGCCTACGATGCGGTGCGCGCGGCGGGCTATGCGCCTGCGGCACCGATCTACTTCCAGTCGGTCGTTGAAGAGGAATGCACCGGCAATGGCGCGCTCGCGGCACTGTTGCGCGGCTACCAGGCTGACGCCGTGATCATTCCCGAACCCGAAGAGAACATGCTGGTACGCGCCAACGTCGGCGTGCTGTGGTTCAAGGTGCGCGTGCAGGGCCATCCCACCCACACCCGCGAGATGGCCAATGGCTTCAATGCCATCGACGCCGCCTATGCCGCGATCGAGGCGTTGCGCGGCATCGAAGCCAAGTGGAACGGCGAACACCATTGCCATCGCCACTTCGAGCACCTCGACCATCCCATCAACTTCAACATCGGCAAGATCGCGGGCGGCGATTGGCCGTCGACGGTACCGCCCTGGTGCGAATTCGACGTGCGCGCGGCCATCTACCCCGGGACCACCGCCGATTCGGCGCGGGAGCAGATCGATGCGTGCCTGCGCGACGCGGCGTCGGACCCGAGATTCGGCGGCACGCCGCCCCAGGTGACCTACACCGGTTTCTACGCCGAAGGCTATGTGCTGGAGGAAGGCAGCGACGCCGAGAACACGCTGCGCGAATGCCACAAACAGGCCTTCCACAGCGACCTGGAGACCTTCACCACGCCCGGCTACCTGGATGCGCGCGTGTTCGTGATCTACGGCAACATGCCCACGCTGGTCTATGGCCCGAAATCGCTCGATATCCACGGGTTCGACGAACGGGTCCATATCGAGTCGCTACGCCTCATCACAAAGTCCATCGCGCTCTTCATCGCGCAATGGTGCGGCATCAACGAGGCGGCGGCGCAACGCTAAGGGGCGGAAGCGCCGCCAACGGCAGGCGGGCCGGCCACGACCTGGTCCGCCTGCGCTTCCGAGCCGAAACGGCCGCCCAGCGCAAGGTGCAGATTCACACGCTGGACCAGCCGCTCCGCGCGCACGTGGATCAGGTCGCTCTGCACCCGCAAGAGGTCGCGCTTGCGCTGCAAGACGTCGAAATCGTCGAACTGGCCGATCTGCCGTTGCACCCGCGCCAGTTCCAGCGCCCGGCTGCTTTCGGAAAACTGGCGCTGGATCGACCGTTCGCGCAGCGCGAGCTGCTGTTCGCCTGTCAGGCCGTTCTCGACTTCGGTCATGGCGGTAAGGATCGCGCGCGCATACAGCGCCAACGCCTCCCGTTGCTGCTCTGTGCGCAATTCCAGCGTGATCTGACGGCGCCCCGCGTCGAACAGCGGCCACGCCAGAGAAGCCCCGACCGGAAAGACCCAGCTTTGCATGCTGGTCGCCAGGCCGGAGTAGTCCTTCGTGAAGCGCCCTGCTCCGGCGAATATCGCAATGGTCGGCAATCGGGCCGCTTTCGCCTCCTCTGCGCCGAAGTACGCCGACACCAGCCGCTCTCGCGCCGCGACCAGGTCGGGCCTGCGGTCCAGCAGGTCCAACGGCAGGCCTGGGGCCAAGGGCGCGGGCGAGTCCGGAATCGGCTCGTCGGCTTGCGCGGCGCCGGCGGGGTAACGGCCAAGTATCAGTTCCAATGCCCGCAGCGCTTGCGCCCGCGCCTGTTCGCGCTGCGCGACCACGTCGGCGGCGGCGGCGACCTGCTCCGACCAGTACGCGACGTCCAGCTCGCTGACCTTGCCGATGCGGCGGCGGTACTCGATCAGCTTGAGCTGTTCGCCGGTGGTGCTTTCCAGCTCTTGCGCCAGGGCGAGCTGACCGCTGGCTTCCAGGGCGGCAAGCCAGCTCCGGGTGGTCAACGCGCCGATGGATTGGCGGGCATAGGCGTAGTCCGCTTCCGACGAACGGTAGCCGGCCTCGCCGGCCTTCTTTTCCGCCCTTGCCCTGCCCCACAGGTCGATTTCCCAATTCATGAGGACGGCATAGCCGTTGGCCGAAAAGGCGCTGCCGGGCGTCGGGTCCGTCGCCGTGCGGGCGCCTATGCCGACGGTGGGAAGCAGGTCCGCGCCGGCTAATCTGGCTTGATGCGCCGCCTGTTGCATCCGGCTGGCGGCCACGCGCAGATCCAGGTTGTTGGCCAGCGCCTCGTCGATCAGCGATTGCAGCGTGCCGTGTTCGGGAAAACCAGCCCATTGGGGCGCGAACGCGGCGGCCTCTGCGCTGGCCACCCATTGGGGCGGCACTTTCGTGCCCGCCATGGCCTCTTCATACAGCGCATCGCTGGCGGGCGGATCCAGGTTGGCGCAGCCCGCCATCAAGACCGCGGCGCTGCACACCGCTGCGAGGACGCGTGGGACGATCGTGCTGCGCGCTGGCATGTCGGCCCCGTCAGTGAAGCTTGAGAACCAGATAATCAAGCTTGGCCGAGACGCGGAATATCACTTTGCGCACCATGTGCAGCGCCCCTAGGCTGTCGGTGTAGATGGCCGCGTTGCCGCGCGCGCCCATGGCCAAGGCCATGTCCTGCGGCGTCTCCAGGTCGATGCGTACCGCATACTGCATGGGCGCTTCGGCGTGATCACCCTCGGACGTCGTGCCCGGCAGCAGCCCGGATGCCTGGAATTGCCCCTGGGACGTCGCCCAGACGATCGAATCGACCTTGCCCTTGAAGACGTGCCCCGGCACGGTGCGCAGCGACACCTCCACCTCGTTGCCGGGCTTCACTTTGGTTAGCTGGTTCTGGTCGAAGAACGCGATCACCTGCTGCGTCGTCTCGACGAACGACATGATGGGGCGTATCGGGATCGCGGCCGCATACGACCCCACGCGGGCTTGCAGATTGATCGCGTAGCCGTCGGCAGGCGCGTAAAGCGTCGTCTGCGCGAGTTCCCATTTCGCCGTATCCAGTTCGGCCTTGACCTGCGCCACGGCGACCTGGTCGCCCTCGAACACCGCGCCCACGCTGAGCCGGACCTTGCGTTCCGCTTCCTGCGCTGCCGCCCAGTTCGCAAGCCGGACCTTCAATTCGCTTTGATAGCTCTGCACGTCGTACTGGCTGCCCGCCCCGCGCGCCGCCAAGGCGGTGCTTTGGCGCAACCGCATGCGGGCCAGCTCGACTTGCGCCAGGGCGGCGGCCGCCATCGCCTGCGCCGAGGCGAGGTCGCGGTCCAGGGATTGCTGGCTGGCCTGGGCATCCACCAGTTTGGCTTCCAGCTGCCTGACCTTCAGTTGATAGGGCTCGGCGTCCAGACGCAGCAGCACATCGCCCTTTTTGATCGGCCGGTTCCCCTCCACGGCGATTTCCACCACGCGCCCGGTGACCCTGGGCACGATTTCGACCACGTAGTTGATGACCCGCAATTCCGTCGAAGACGGCGTGACGACATTGATCGTCAGGACAAGCGCTGCCAAGCCGGCGGCGCCCACGGCCACCACGCCGACCTGAGATTGGATGTTCCAGGGAAGCAGCTTCAGCTTGATGAAGACCAGCCAGACCAGCAGCGCATAGACGACGCAGATGAGTTCAAGCATGTCGCCTCCCTCGTCAACCCACGGCTTCGGAACCGGGCCGCACTTCCTGTTGGGGACCGGTGGCGCTACCCGGAGGGGGCGGCGCCTCCTCTTCTTCCTTGGCGTTCATCTCCTGGTAGAAGTCCTCGTGCTTGTCGTGGCCGTAAGCCAGCCGGTAGCCGATCGGTTTGGTGTGGGCCCACAACCACGCGAACGGCCAGAGCATGCCCCCGAACGCCAGGGACAGCAGGCACAGCGATTTGATCGCTTCGGCTTGAGGATGGTGCCGTTTTTCGGCGATGACCTCGGGCAGGACGTGCAGCTTCCAGAAGATCCAGATCGCCAGGATGGGCACGAAGACCAGCACGACCCAGACGAGCACATCGGCGATGGCGTCTTCCAGGTGTCCGCCCGCCGCGTGGCCCGTTACGGGCAGAAGCGGGGTCGCGATGGCAGAGATGACGATGAGTCCACGTCGCGGATTGGCAAGAAACATATCGAACCCCCTCTTCCCAATGGGATGCCGGTGGCCCGGCACGTCGTCGCGGTGGTCTTCGCTTCGGAATGCCTGCGCAGCAGCGCTGTACCGCATTTTGACCAGTGACCAACCCGCAAGTCCATGCTAATTTCGGCAATATGTAGTCAGCTTCCCGCTGCGGAGGGCCAGATGAACGTTCATCGATTCGAGTCATTTGATGCGTATGCGGACGCGATATTCGATGCGGACGCCCGGGTGTTTCTACTGGGGGCCCGAGACGGCGGCTGGGGGGTCGGCCATCTGGATGTGGACGGCATCGACGTTCAGCACGGCGTCGCGGCCGTGCCGAACCTGTGCGAAGGCGTCGGCTGGCCCTCGCATCTGACATTGCTCCTGTCGCAGCCTTCGCCCAGCCCGACCTGGCTGAACGGCGTTCCGTTTGATCAGGAGTCCCTGGGGGTGCTGGCGCCAGGCCGCGGATTCGTCTTTCGCGCCGCCGGACCCAATGAATGGATCACGATCGCGGTGCCGATGGGTTCCGCACTGTTCGCGGGCGGTACCGTCATGGCCCAGACGCTGCGGCAATGGGCGCGCGTTGCGGACATCGTCAGAACAGACCGTTTGCAGTTGGCCGCGCTGCGCGAAGCCGCGCTCCTGTCGATGGCGCCGGCTTGTCCGCCGGCGATCGGCCGGCGGCTGCTGGAACAGCGGCTGTCCGATTTGATCGCCTCCCGTGCGCCAGCCAGCCGCTGCAAGGGGCGCCCAGGCTCGCCGATGCCGCTGTTGTGCGAAACGGCCTTGACGGTCTTTCGCAAGCAAGGCCAGGCGGTGGATGTCGACGGCTTGTGCAAGGGCCTGAGGATCAGCGAGCGTAGCCTGCGGGATTTTTCCCAAGCCTGTTTCGGCATGGCTCCGGGGCACTACCTCTGCCTACGCAAGCTGCACGATGTCTATCTGGATCTGGCGAAAAACGCAGGCCCGCGGATGTCGGTGGCGGACTGCTTCCTGCTGCACGGCTACCCCTATTCCACCTATGCGGCGGCGCGCTACCGCGCCCTGTTCCTTGAAACACCGTCCGAAACGCGGCACCGCCGTGGTCAGCCCGGATGTCCAACCTGACGGGTTTTCGCCGGAATCATCATGGACCTGCGATGGCGTCACGGCTCACAATTCCAAGTCAAGGAGTGCGATGATGGCAAAGAAAGGCGAAGTGGAAAACGGCGGCGCGTCCGCCCGGGCGCGGCTGTCGGCGAAACGGTACGAACAGGAGTTGGCGCGCCTGCACGTCGAACTGGTCAAACTCCAGCAATGGGTGATCCATACCGGAGCCAAAGTATGCATCTTGTTCGAAGGCCGTGACGGCGCCGGCAAAGGCGGAACGATCAAGGCCCTCACGGAGCGCGTCAGCCCGCGCGTGTTCCGCGTCGTGGCGCTGCCCTCGCCCACCGACCGCGAGAAGACGCAAATGTACGTGCAGCGCTACCTGCCCCACTTGCCCGCCGCTGGTGAAATCGTGATTTTCGACCGCAGCTGGTACAACCGCGCCGGTGTCGAACGCGTACTGGGCTTTTGCACCAAGGACCAGGTGAGATCTTTCCTGAAGGCGGTGCCGCTGGTCGAACGGGCCATCATCGAATCCGGCGTCATCCTGCTCAAGTACTGGCTTGAAGTCAGCGAGGAGGAACAGACGCGCCGGCTTCAAGCGCGCATCCACGACGAACGCAAGATCTGGAAGCTGTCCAAGCTGGACCTGGATTCCTATAGCCACTGGTACGACTATTCGCGGGCGCGTGACGACATGTTCGCGGCGACGGACACGGATTTCGCACCCTGGTTCGTGGCCGATTCGAACAACAAGAAGCGGGTGCGATTGAACATCATCAGCCATATCCTCGGCCGCATTCCCTATAAAGCGCTTCCCAGGGCGAAGGTCAGACTGCCGAAGCGCCAGCAGAAGCCGCAAGGCTATCGCGAGCCCGACCATTCGCGCATGCAGATCCCGCAGAAGTTCTAGCTAGCGCCACAAGGGAGAACGGACATGGCAGAGTTGCTGATCAACCATGTAGCAGACAGCACGTCGGACGAAGACGTCAGGGCGTTCCTCAGCAAATATGGTTTCCCAGTGTTCGATCGAATCGAACGCATTGCGGGTGACCAGTCGCGGCCTGCGGTACTCGTCACATTCAACGAGACTGGCCCAGCGGCGTTGCGCGCCTTGCTTCCCCGGATACACGGCGTCTTCTGGCAGGGCCATACCATTACCGCCCTGGTCATGAGGACCCCGATCCTGTAAGACGCCATGGGCAGCGTGCCGCGCCCGGTTCTGCGCCAATCGAACCGGAGTTTGCTATCGTGAGCGGGTTTCGGGTCCGACGCAAAACGGCCCGGCCACTTCCCGCCCCAAACCGATAGAGGATGACGATGCCCCGTTGGACTTTTTATTCCGCCCCTGGAACCTGCGCGCTGGCGACCCATATCGCGCTGCATGAAGCGGGGGCCGACTTCGATCTGGTCAAGCTGGATTTCGGCGCCGGCCAGCAGCAGAGCCCCGAGTACCTGCGCGTGAATCCCAAGGGCCGGGTGCCGGCGCTGGCCACCGAACATGGCGTGCTGACCGAGACCCCCGCCCTCCTCTCCTTTGTGGCGCAGCGTTTTCCGGCGGCCAAACTGGCGCCGTTGGACGACCCCTTCGCCTTCGCGCGGATGCAGGAATTGACGAGCTATCTGGCGGCAACGGCCCACGTGGCCCACGCGCACAAGCGGCGCGGCGCCCGGTGGGCGGATGATCCCGCGGCGCATGAATCCATGCGCGTGAAGGTCCCGCAGACGATGACGGCCTGCGCGGCGTATCTGGAAGGCCAGATCACCGGCCCGTGGGCCATGGGCAACGACTACAACGTGGCCGACGGCTACCTGTTCACCATCGGCAGCTGGCTCGACGCCGACGGCGTCGACATGGCGCAGTTTCCGAAGCTGACCGCCTACCTGACCCGCGTCGCGGCAAGGCCGGCGGTGCAGCGCGCCCTGGAAGACGCCCGCTAGCAGCCGGTCGCGCCGCCTGCGTGGGTTAGAGCGCCAGCACGAGGCGCTGGCCGCAGGCGCGCGAACAGCAGCTCATCATCTTGCGGTTCGCATCGCGTTCCGTGCGAGTCAGTACCACGTCGCGGTGGTCGATCTCACCGGCCAGCACGCTGACCTCGCAGGATCCGCACAAGCCCTCCTCGCAATCGCTTTGCACGTCGATATTGGCGGCGCGTAGCGCGGCCAGCAATGTCTGATCGGCGCGCACGGCGACCACCAGCCCGGAATCTTTCAGTTCCGCCTCGAAGGCGTGTTCCCGGTCGGGGTCGAGCGTGCCCAGCGTGGAATGGAAATGCTCCACGCGCAGCGCGTCCTGCGGCCAATGGGCGCTGGCCTGCTGCAAGGCGTCCAGCAAGCGTTCCGGGCCACAGGCGTAGATCTGCGCAGTCGGGTCCGGCTGCGCCAGCAGCGCGCCGAAGTCGTTGCGCTGTCCCTCGTCGCTGGCGTAGACGTGCAGCCGGTCGCCGTGCAGGGCCGCCAGTTCGTCCAGCAACGCCATGCCGGCGCGGGTGCGGCCGCTGTAATGCAATTCGTAGTCGATGCCCAGCGCCTGGGCCCGCCGGGCCATGGCGCTGATGGGCGTGATGCCGATGCCGCCGGCGATCAGGATTGTCCTGCCCGCGCTTTCGTCCAGCCGGAAATGGTTGCGGGGGCCGCGGACGCGCAGGCGCTGGCCGGGCGCGACGTGGTCGTGGACCCAGGCCGAACCGCCGCGGCCGTCGGTTTCGCGCAAGACGGCGATGCGCAGGCGGCCGGTATCCGAAGGATCTCCGCAAAGCGAGTATTGGCGAGACAAGCCGGTGTCGCCGCATTCGATGTCGATATGCGCGCCGGGCGCCCAGCGCGGAAGCGCTTTGCCATTGGGCGAGGCTAGCGTCAGCATCACGATGCCGTGCGCGGCGGGTTCCACCCGTTCGACCACCAGGTTGCGCGCGCTGGCATGGGCGGAGGGTTCGCCGATGCGTACCGGCTGGCGCTGATCCAGCAGGCCGGGTTGGCGGCGTTCGGGGTTCTGCGCCGGATCCCATTCGACCTGCAAGTGTTCCGGCCCACGAAACGAGGTATTGGGCACATAGGTGAATTGCTGTGCCGACAGGCGCAGATGCGGCAGGCGGCGCGTCAGCTCTTCCAGGAAGATCTGCATCTCCATGCGCGCCAGGTTCTTGCCCATGCATTGATGCGAGCCATAGCCGAAAGTCAGCTGATCGCTGGCGTTGTCGCGCCGGATGTCGAACAGGTCCGCATCCGCGAATTGCCGTTCATCGTGATTCGCCGACGAACTGACGATCAGCAGCTTTGCGCCCGCCGGGATCGCCGTGCCGGCGATCGTGGTGTCGCGCGTGGCCAGGCGCCGCCAGGCCGCGACCGAACCATTGTGCCGCAGGCATTCTTCGACCGCGTTGGGAATCAAGGACGGGTCTTCGCAAAGGTCGCGCCACGCGTCGGGGTGCTGCAGCAGCAGCTTGAGGGCGTTGGCCGATGCGTTGGCGGTTGTCTCGTGCGCCGCGACGATGCCGGCCATCATCATCGAATGCAGATAGGAGTCGGTCACGACGTCCGGGTAATCGCGCTGCTTGCGGATGCCGTACTGCATCCAGCCGGGCTGGTCCGGATCCTGGCGCATCTTGTCCAGGATCTTGCCGGCCAATTGCCAGAAATTGCCCACTGCATGCGCCACGGCCACTTGTTCCTCGGGCTTGGGGCGGCCCCAGGTATTGACGGTGTGCGCGATGGAATAGCGCCGCAGCAGATCCATGTCCTCTTCGGGAACGCCCAGGAAATGCAGCGCCACCGTCAGCGGCACTTCCCAAAGCAGCTGGTCGACCAGGTCGGCGCTTCCGTCGTCGATGAAGCGGTCGACGTATTCGCGGGTCAGGCGCCGCACCATCGGTTCGTGGTGCGTCAGGGCGTCGGGCGTGAACGGTTCCATCAGCACGCGCCGCCGCGGCATGTGGGCGGGCTCGTCTTCATTGACCAGCGTGCGGTTCATCGCGTACCCGTAGGACGCTAACACGGCGTTGGCTTCCGGTCCGGTCGGGGTGATCTTTTCCAGCGCGATGGACGGACTGAACGTGATGTTGTCGCGGAAGATGGCCTTGATGTCTTCATACCGGGTCACCACCCAGTAGCCCAGTTTCGGGCTGTAGAAGACGGGTTCCTGCTCGCGCGCCCACCGCACGTACTCGGGCGGGTCTTGCTGGTAGCCGTCTCCGAAGGGGTCGAATTCGGCGGCGCGCTCGCTGACGTGCATGGGGCAGCCTTCGACGCCGGCAGCAGCGTGCACCGGACAGCCCGACGAGCGGGGGGCGGGTTGGACGGGTTGGGACATGTCTGCACTCCGGATATGATCAGTTTTATGCGTAAATCATATACGCATTGCGTAACTTGATAAACCCGGTTTACCCTTCGATCCTCCCCTACCCGCCCGCCGCCAATGACCGCCACCGACTCCCCGCGTCCCCGCGAACGCCGCCAGCGCGTGCAAGCCGCCGAAACCAGCATGGCCGTCCTGAAGGCCCTGGGCGAACTTGGCGGGCGCGCGGGCTTGAGCCTGATTGCTGCGCGGATCGACGAAAGCCCCGCCAAAGTGCATCGCTATCTGGTCAGCTTGATGGAAGGCGGTCTGGTCGGCCAGGACGCAGCCACCCAGCAGTATTTCCTGGGACTGGAGACCCTGTTGCTGGGGCTGGCCGCCATGCGGCAGGCGGATCCCATCCGCCTGGCCGAAGCGTCGCTGACCCGCCTGCGCGAAGAATTGGAGGTGACGTGCTTCGTGGCGGTGATGGGCAACAAGGGCCCGACCATCGTGCGTTTCGAAGAGCCGGGGCTGCCAGTCACGGTGAACGTGCGCGAGGGGTCGGTGCTGTCGATGCTGTGGTCGGCTACCGGCCAGGTATTGCTCGCGACGCTGGACGAGAGCGCCGTGCGGGCGCTTGCCCAGGCCGACCTGGACGCGGCCACCCCCGAGCAGCGGGCGATGCTGCATGCCAGCGACCCGATAGGCGCCCTGCAACGAGAGGTGCGCGCGGCGGGCTGCGCCGTGGTGCGCGACACGAATCTGCGCGGCATCAGCGCGGTATCCGCGCCGATCTACCATTACGCCGGCCGGCCTTGCGCGGTGCTGACCGCCTTGGGGGCCACCGGCGGCTTCGACGCCTCGCCCGACGGCCCCGTGGGGCGGGCCGTGCGCCGCGAGGCGCAGGCCATCAGCCGCCTGCTGGGCAGCGCACCGGCGCACGAAGGCATCAGAAGCTGACCGCCAATCCCACCGAAAACCCCGACACATTGGTGCCGAAGACATAGCGGCCGACCAGCCGGGTTCGGGTGATGAAGACGTTGTAGGCGCTGGAATCCAGTTCCAGGCCGGCGCCCACGGACGTCAGCCGGTCAAAACCCAGCACGCCGCGCTGGTCGCCCAGGAATTCAGAGTGAGTCAATTCCAGCACATAGCGCAGCGGGCGTTGCAGCATCGTCAGGCCTGTGGGCGCCCGGTAGCGCGCCCACAGGTTGGCGGATTGCGCGATGGCGTTGCCCTGAACCGCCGCGGAACTGGCAAAGCTCTTTAAGCGGATGTCGGAATACCGCAGCTCCACGTCCACTTCGTAGCCGGGCCGGTAGTGTTCGTAATCCAGCATGAGCGATCCGCCCAGGCCATACGCGTTCAACGAGCCTTTGTCCAGGAACGTCACGTCCTGGCCGGTCTGGCGCCCCACGTACCAACTGGCTGCGCGCAGGTCGCTGGTGACGTTGCCCAAGGCCACGTTGAAGATGGGGCGCAGCTTCAGTTCGTCGGTCAACTTGAAGTCCCAGCCGATGCCGCCCGTGGCGGAAACGCTGTTCCATTTGGTGGGAATCTTGCGGGATTCCAGGCCTTCGGAGGCGACGAACGTCGGGTCGTAGCGGCTGCCGGCCAGCACGCCTTCCAGATAGATGGGCACCGATTTCGATATCGTGTCGCCGCCGCCCAGTTGCGTCATGTAGAACTCGGTCGAACCCGTCGTGCCGCCACCGCCGCCGATCGACAACGCGCTGGTCGTGATGTCCGGAACGATTGAAAACGACATCAGCGCCAGGACGCCGTTGGCGCGCTTCTGCAGGTCGTCCTGCGACAATCTGATGGTCGGTTGCGCGCTTGCCGCGCCGCCCGCGGCGCACGCGTGCGCCGCGATCAGCCACGCGGATAGCCGACGTGCCGCCCAGCCCCGACTCCCTGCCTTGCGGTTAACCATGCCGTTTCTCCGCTCAGTTACTTCACCGCGCCCGCCGCGGCGCTCCCCATGGCCTGACGCTGGGACAACAGCAACGTGTCGCTTTGGTCGATGCGTATCGCGCCGATGCGCGGGAATTCGAAGTCAACGATGATGTAGAGCGCCACCGTCATAACCAGCGCGTAGATGATCTGGTGGAACAGCGTGTCGCGCTTGGCACCGGCCAGGTTCAGGCCGATCAGGCATGCGCAGACCAGCGCCAGGAACCCCAGGAACGCATAGGTGACGATGGGCGGATGGACCTTTTGCGCGACGGTTTGGGCGGTGGACACGTCGAACATGTCATTGACCGATGCGATGTACGACGCGGCGAACGGCGGCACCGTGTTCCTGCCCGCCGCGATGGAGCTTTTCCAGATTTCGTTCTGGATGGCACCCACTTTCGTTGCGATGGCGTCGCGCTGGTCCAGGTCGGCGACATGCTTGTAATAGTTGACGCGCTCGTCCACGTAGCGGCGGAACTGTTCCCGCAGTTGCGGCTGGTCGTCGGCATTGAGCAGGTCGATGCGCAGCCAGGCGGTGCCGATGGCGTTGACCTCGGTGACCAGCAGATTCCTGCGGTCCGCCATCCGCTGCGCGGCCCCGGAAAACGTGAACGCGATCAAGAGGCCCAGCAACGCGAAAACGGAGGCTTCGATGGCGGCCGAACCCGCCGTGCCCTTGTCTTCCGAGCCGCCCCGCAGGCCCAATAGCCGTCCGAACCGGATGGCCCCCAGCAACATGAAGAAGAAGACGACCGCCGAACCTGCCAACGCAAATGAATAGTTCACATTGCCACCTTACGCCTGGTCTTTGTTGATCGGACACGTTGGAAAAGCGGAACAGACTTTCGAATAAAGCGGGAAGTCCCTATTGCGGCAGGCCTTCTTTCCAGAGCGTAACGCGGTTGCGTCCCGCCGCTTTGGACGCATACAGGGCCTCGTCCGCGCATTTGACAACAGCCTGCGGGGATTTTCCATGCTGTGGCCATAACGCGACACCCACCGACACGGTCGCATGCCCGACGCCGTCAGGCATCGCCTTTTTGGCCACGTCGGCGCGGATGCGTTCGGCGGCGTGCATCGCGACCTCCGGCGACGAGGCCGGGACGATCACCACGAATTCCTCGCCGCCCACCCGAAACGGCCTGTCCTGCTGGCGCACGCTGTCGCTCAGGGTTTTTGCCAGCAAGATCAATACCTTGTCGCCGACCGGGTGGCCAAATACGTCATTGACCTGCTTGAAATGGTCCAGGTCCAGCGCGATGACCGCGAATGGCGTTACGGCGGCGGCCAGTTCGTCGAACCGCAGTTCAAGGGCGCGGCGGTTCATCAGGCCGGTCATGGGATCGGTCATCGTCTGGGTGTTCAGTCGGCCGACTTCGTGCCGGTGCTGCGCCAATGTGGCGATCAGGGCCTCGCGCAGCTTGTCCGCTTCGAAATACCAGGTCTTCAGCAAACTGGCCCGCGGGCCTTGCTTGTCGATCGCTTCGGGGCTGCCCATGGCGCGGGTCAGTCGGGCCAGCGGCCGGGCGATGGCATAGGCCAATCCGCACACCAGCAGCAGCGTGACGATGACGGCGGGGATGGCGAAGCGTAAGGACTCGGCCAAGAGTGTCTTCAGCGGCGACAGGGCCAGGTCCAGCGGCCGCTGGATGACGACCGCCCATTTCCCTTTCGTGATCGGCGCATAGCCCGCCAGCACCGGGGCGCCCGAGGCGTCACTGACTTGTGCCGAGCCCGGCCCCGACGTGGGCGACACGTCGGCCTTGACCAGGCTGAGCACGCTTTCGTCCGGCCCGCCGGCGGCGTGGCTATACAGCACACGGCCATCGACATTGACCAGGTAGACGGATGCGCCGTCGCCATAAGGGTGTTCACCGATCAACCGGTCCAGCCGGCTGCCGCGTTCCAGGATGACGACGGCGGCAAGGAACCCGGCCGCCGTACCGTCCTTGCCCGGCACCGGCTCGACCAGCATCAGCGCGGCGCGCTGGCCGTCATGCTCGCAGCAAGGGACCACCCAGTCTGCCGGGCGCTGCCCTTTCATGCCCAGTTCGGCCAACGTATTGAAGGCGGCCAGTTGCGCGGGCGCCTGCGCGGACCGGGCGATGATGGTGCCGCCGGCATCGGCAAGCAGCACGGCCGTTACGCCTTGGGCCTGCGAGGCGACGCGGGACAATTCGGCCGTCAGCGCCTGCGGCGTGCCCTGGGCATCCGGCAGGCGGGCGGCGCTGATCTTCAATTGCCGGTGCAGCGCATCGATGTACAGGTTGATGAATTCGGCCAGTTTCTCCGCATAGGCCACGTTCGAGGCTAGCGAATTCTTGACGACCTGCGCCTTCTGCACCTGGTAGCCGGCATAGAGCGCATTGAAAAAGCCGATCGCCACGCTTAGCACCGCCAAGGCGATGAGCACCGTGAACAAGCTGACTTTTCTTTTCATCGTGGAGGATCCCGCCCGCTATCGGCCTGCAAAGCAGCATACAGAATCATGCAAAACGGGTCCACACCCCAACCATCATTCATTTGCCCGGCTTGAAATCCATCGCTGCCATGGCCGGTCCGATTGCCTGGGGCGCATATCCCTGCCAGGGCGTGTTGCCGGCGTCCAGTCTGGCGTGGATGTTGGCGATGGTCCAGTGCGCGCCGCCGCTGAGCGTCGGCAGTTCTGCCCACGCCACCGGCACCGACACCCCCAATCTCGGCCGTGCCCTGGCCGACCAGGCGGCGACCGTCGTGGCGCCGAAGCCGTTGCGCAGGTAGTCCACGAAAATCTTGCCGACGCGGTTCTTCGGCCCGCTCTTGGCCACGAAGATCTGCGGCAGCGTTGCCGCCAGATGCGCGACGATCGCCTGCGAGAACGCCTTGATGGTGTCCCAGCCGTACTGCCGGCGCAACGGCACCACCACGTGCAAGCCCTTGCCGCCACTGGTCTTCAGCCAGGCCGTCAGGCCGATTTCGGACAGCATCGTCTGCACCAGACGCGCCGCCTGCTGCAGGGTCGGCCACGCCACGCCTTCACCCGGATCCAGGTCGAACAGCATGCGGTCCGGTTTGCCGATGGCGGTCTTGACGGCGTTCCAGGTGTGGAACTCCACCACATTCATTTGGACGGCGGACATGACGGCCTGGGCTGTGGGCACTTCCAGCAACGGCGGATGCCCAGGGTCCAGCCGGACGGGCAAGGACTTGACGCCTGGCATGGCCGCTTCCAGGTGCTTCTGGAAGAACAGTTGGCCCTGGATGCCGCCCGGCGCACGCAGGAACGACACCGGGCGGCCGGTCAGATGATGCAGCAACAAGGGGGCAATCAGACCGTAATAGCGCGCCAGGTCCAGCTTGGTCAATCCGGTCGAGGGGTCGATGACGCGTTCGGGATGGGTCAGCTTGCCGAGCTTGCCGGCGGCCTTGGGGCGCTCCGCCGCAACTGCGGCGCGTGGTGCAGGCACGGCCTTTTCGCGGGTGATGCCACGCGCCGGCTTGTCCGCGCGCAGGCCCTGGAAGACCGAGTGGCGGATATGGCCCCCCGTGGTCCAGCCGGAGAACGACACTTCGGCGATCAGTTGCGGCTTCACCCACCGCACGCCCCTGCCCTGCCCGCCTGACACCGGCTTGTCGGGGGTTTCGATGCGGGCGAGTTTTTTCTGAAGCGAGAGCAGCCCTTGGCGGTCGAATCCGGTGCCCACCTTGCCGGCGTAGCGCAATGCGCCGTCGTCCTCATGGACGGCCAGCAACAGCGCGCCGAGCCCCTCGCGGCTGCCTTGCGGCGCGGTATAGCCGACGATGACGAATTCCTGCCGGCGACCGCACTTGATCTTCAGCCAGGTATCGGCGCGGCGCGACACGTAAGGGGCGGATTCGCGCTTGGCGATGATGCCCTCCAAGCCCATCTTGCAGGCGGACGCCACCAGATCGGCGGGCGCCGCTGCGAGCGTTTCGCTGAAACGCAGGCAATCGTCGTCGGCCGTCGCCATCAACTGCGCCAGCAACGCCCGGCGCACGCGCAAGGGCTCGCGGCGCAGATCCCGGCCGCCGATGAACGGCAGGTCGAACGCGTAGAACACGATGCCGCCGGTGGCGTCGCCGTCGAAGGCGTTCTGCAGCGCCTGGAAGTCGGGCACGCCGTGCTTGTCCAGCACGACCGCTTCTCCGTCCACCCAGGCGCACTTCGCCGGCAGCCGGCCAAAGGCCTTGACCAGATGCGGCAGCTTCGCGCTCCAGTCATGCGCGTTGCGCGTGTGAAGGCTGACCGTGTCGCCATCCAGCCGCGCCAGCAAGCGGTAGCCGTCGAACTTCAATTCATAGAGCCAGTCCGCCGAGTCGGCGGGCATGCCGTCGGCCAACGTGGCCAGTTGGGGCTTGAAGGACTCGGGCAACTCGGCCGCCACCCCAGGCAGCGCCGCCGCCTTCCGTTCAGGCTTGGCCGGCGGCGCGCGCTTCTCGGCCTGCTTCTCGGCCTGCTTCTCGGCCTGCTTCTTGGCCCGTTTCTTGCGCAACGCCACCACGCTGTCAGGCATTTCATCCACGACGCTGAACTCGCGCTCAGGCCGCGCGAAACCATCCTTGTCTTTGATCAGCAGCCAGGCGGGCTGTTTGTCGGACGCCTTGCCCTTCATCCGCACCAGCGCCCATCGGCCTTGCATCTTCTTGCCCTGCAAGTCGAATTTCAGGTGCCCATCCCGATAGCCCTTGCGGGCGTCTCCGACCGGCGCCCAACGCCCTTCGTCCCAGATGATGACTTTGCCGGCGCCGTACTGGCCAGCCGGGATCTGGCCTTCGAACTGGTTGTACGCGATGGGATGGTCCTCGACCTGCACGGCCATGCGCTTGACGGCCGGGTCGTAGCTGGGGCCTTTGGGTACCGCCCAGCTCTTCATCGTGCCGTCCAGCTCCAGCCGGAAGTCATAGTGCAGCCGGCTTGCCCAGTGCTTCTGGATGACGAAGGCCCGGGCGTCCTCGTTCGCGTCGCCGCCCTCGGCGGGCTCCGGTGTGACCGTGAAGTTGCGCTTCTTGCGATAGGCCTTGAGGGAATCGGCCATGTCAGGCCGCCTTGCGTGCCCGCGCCGCCTTCTTCGCCGGCGCTTTCACCGACGCTTTTTTCGCCGGCGCCTTCTTTGCCGCCGCCTTTCGCGGCGCGGCCTTTTTCGCGGCGGCAGGGGCTGCCTTCCTGCCCCCTTTCAGGCTGCGCTGCAGCAGCTCCGTCAAGTCGATCACGTTGTCCGCATAGGCGGGCGCGTCCTCTTGCGGTTCAATGACGGTTTCGGTCTTGCCGGCCTTGACCTTCTTGGCCACCAGGCCCATCACGGCTGCCTTGAATTCGTCCTTGTACTGTGCGGGATCCCACTTGCCGGACATGTCCTCGACCAGCATCTTGGCCATTTTCAGTTCGCTGGCGCTGGGCGTCATGCCCCGGGCGCCAGACTTGGGCAGGTCCAGTTCGTCCTGCGGCTTGACGTCGTCGCCCCAACGCATCAGGTCCAGCACCAGCGCATCGCCCGACGGGATCAGCGCCGCCAGATGTTGCTTGGTCTGGATCACCACCTTGGCGATGCCGATCTTGCCGGTCTTGGCCAAGGTGTCCCGCAGCAAGGCGTACACCTTCTGGCCCTTGTTGATGGGCGCCACGTAGTAAGGCCGTTCCAGATACACGAACGACACGTCCGCCGCGTCCACGAACTGTTGTATTTCAATGGTTTGCGTGGTGCGCGGATAGGCGTCGGCGATCTCTTCCGGGGAAATGACGACGTACTGGCCATCTTCAAATTCCACGCCCTTGACGATATTGTCCTTGTCGATTTCCTTGCCGGTGCGCTTGTTGATGCGCTTGTACCCGACGGGGTCCATGGAGCGCTTGTCCAGCCAATCGAAGTCCACGCCGGACTCCGTGGTGGCGGTGTGCAGGCCGACGGGAATGTGGACGAGGCCGAAGGAGATGGCCCCTTTCCAGATGGTTCGTGTTGCCATGATCAGCTCCTCTAGACCGGGAAGTGATCAGCAAATAGTATTCCTGCGCGCTGCGGCAGGCCACCTCAGTGCATGCGCGCCTTCGCGGTGGCCAGTTTGACGGACCGGCGGCGCCACCAGAGCCACACGCCGCTTATGCCCAGGCCGCCCAGCGTCAGCCCGCCCAGCGCCACGGCGGTTTCCAGCGCCACGCCGCCCAGCTCGCCGGTGTGCAGCGGATAGACCACCGCCGTCGCCCGGGCGCCGGGGTCCAGCGTGTTCCAGCGTTGCACCGCCAGCACGTCGGCCGTGCGGGGATCGATCCAGACGGAAGTCATTCCGTTGGGATGCGGGTCATCGCCCAACATCATGCGGAAACGGGTCGGCGCGCCGGCATGCGGCGGAACCACGATGTAGCCGATGGGCGCCGGCTCCTGGAATTGCGCCACGGCCTTCGCGGCCAGTTCGTCCAGCGTCAGCGGCTGGCCGGCGATGCTTCCCGCCTGCCCGTTGGCGGCCAACACCGGCAATTTCGGCGCCTTGACCGGCGTGGCGCCGCTTAGCCACGTCACCGCCGCGCCCAGTGGACGCCACGCCATGTAGGCGCCGGTCGCGACCGATACCGCGATCAGGAGGCCCAGCGTGGCCCCGCCGACCCGGTGCAGGTCGAACAGTGAACGCAGCAGGCCGCGGTCCAGTGCGATGTTCCAGCCCTTCGCCCAATGGCGCGGCCACCAGAGGATCAGCCCCGAGACCAGCAGGAACAGGTAGGCCAGCGCCACCCAGGCCAGGATGGCCTTGCCGGTGCTGTCCAGGTACAGCGCGCTGTGCAGTTTGAACAGCACGTTGGCGGCGCCCTCGGTTTCCCCGCGACGGCCTTGCTCGGCCCCGGTGGCCGGGTCCAGGTAAAGCGTGCCGCGCCAGGCGCCGCGCACCCGGACTTCAAGCGTTTCGTCCGGCGCGCGAGCGGGCCGGAACACCAGATTCGCGCTGTCGCCGAACGCTTTCCTGGCCGACCGCAGCACGGATTCCAGCGCAACGCCCGCCTGGCCCGGCGCCAGGCGGGAATGGGCCTGGAACAGTTCGGGGTTCGCCCAGCGGTCCAGCGCCGGCGTGACCACCAACGCCGCGCCGGACAGTCCCGAGAAGATCAGGATCCAGCCGGCGCTGAGCGCCAGCCAGCGGTGGACCCGCAGCCACACGCCGCGCAGGCCTTTCACGAGGTCGATCCGGTGGAGACGATGCCCATGCTTAGAACGCCATCGACGCCTGCATGTAGATCGTGCGAGGCTGACTCACGAACTTGCCGCCGTTGTTGTCGGTGGAGCGCGTGTAGTAGCGGCGGTCGAACAGGTTCTTGACGCCCACGGCCAGCTTCAGGTTGTTCATGTCGCGGCCGAAGTCGTAGCCTGCGCGCAACGCCACCGTGGCAAAGCCGGGGATGTCGCCTAAACGTCCGCTGGCGTCTTCCTCGGTCACGTAGCCCGCGCCGGCGTCCGGCGAACCCGGCGAACGTTGCTTGGATTGCGCGAAGACGTCTGCGTTGAAGGTCCAGCGTTGCACGGCGTAGCGGGCGCCGACGGACGCCACCTGGCGCGAGTACAGCGGCAGGTCGCGGCCTTCGAAGGCGCCGGCGCGCGCGATGGCTTGCGTGTAGGTGTAGGTGGCGTAGACGGACAGCCCGCGCAAGGCGTCGCTGAGATCGCCCATGTCGTACCGCAACGCGGACTCCACGCCGCGGTGGCGGGTAGCGCCCAAGTCGGTCCACATCCCCTCGCCCACGATCGACCGGGTCAGTTGCAGTTCCTTGTCGAAGTCGATGTTGAACAGCGTCAGTTCGCCGCTCCAGGCCTGGCCGGCGAAGTGCGTGCCCATTTCGTAGGTCTTGGCGGATTCCGGGTGCAGGCCTTCAGTGGTGGACGCCAACTGGCTGTACTGCTGCGGGCCGAACGACTTGCCGGCGTTGGCGAACAGGGACCACTTGTCGTCCACGCGGTACAGCACCGACAGCGTGGGCAAGGTCACGCGCGAATCGATCGACGGCGACAAGGCGCTGGTGACGGCGCCCGTCGCCGTGTTGAAGTTGGTGACGTTGTTGTAGGTGCTGATGCTTTCGAAGCGCACGCCGGGCGTGATAGTCCACTTGCCGATGTCGATGCGGTCATCGATGTAGAAGGCGTGGGCGGTGGTGCCGCCGTCGCTCGTCTGATAGGTCGGCATGTTCAGGTCGAACGCGTCGCCGCCGGCGGCCGGGTTGTAGTAGGCCGTGCGCCCCGCCACTTCCGAGCTGCTTTCCTTCAGGTAGCGGTAGCCGACGGTGACTTCCTGCACGAACGAGCCGGAATCGAACAGGCGCGAATAGCGCGGCTCGAAGCCGAAGTAGTGGTAGCTGCGGGGCGCGGTCGTCAGGCGAAACTGGTTCGCCGTGGCGCCGGTGCCGCCCTGCTCGATGTCGCTGCCTCGGAAAGAATCCACGTAGTACGTCAGGACTTCGAAGTTGTTGACGCCGTCATTATGCGTGTACTTCAACGATCCGTCCGTGCGGCGGCCGGTGAACTGGTCGTACTGGCGCGTGGATTGGAACGGGTCTTCCGAGTATTGCGCCGTGGTCAGGCCGCCCGGCATCCGGCCCTTACCTTCGAAGTGATGCAGCGAAACGGCTACGTCGTCGGTGGCCGAAAAGCGGTAGGCGCCCTTCAGGATCACGTCGTCGATGTCGGTCGAATCGTTGCTGGAGCGGTAGCCGTCGCCGTGCGTGCCCGAATACAGCAGCGCGCCGCCCAGGCCCTTGTCGGTCGTGCCCCCCACGAACAGGCTGGGCGAGGTCTTGACGTTGCCGCCGTGGCTGTAGATTTCGCTGTCGACATTCAGGCTGGTCGTGAAGTCCTGCGGAATCTGGCGCGTCACGAAGTTGATGATGCCGCCCACGTTCTGCGGGCCGTAACGGACCGAACCCGCACCGCGCACCACGTCGACCGATTCCAGGTTGCCCAGCGACACGGGCGCCAGCGACAGCTGCGGCTGGCCATAAGGCGCGTATGCCATCGGCACGCCGTCCATCAAGATGGTGGACCGGGGCGACAGGCGCGAGGTCAGGCCGCGCACCCCCACGTTCAGCGACACGTCGCTGCCGCCGGTACCGTTGCTGTCCTGCACCTGCACGCCGGGAATCTGGCGCAGCACGTCACGCACGTTGCTGGACCCGCTTTCCTGGATCTGTTGCTGTTCGACAACGGTGCGTGCGCCCGGGTGGGACAGCACCTTTTCTTCGGTGGGCGTGCCCAGCCAGTCGCCAGTGACCGTAACGGGCGCCAGTTCACCGCCTTCGCCAGCGGCCGCCGCAGGCGCCGCCTGCGCGTGCGCCATGCCGGACAGGCCGGCCAAGGCGGCGGCAATCGCGGCCGCGCGGCGGTTCAACGGGAACCCTGCCCGCGCGTGTTCGTTTCTGGCCCTAACCATCTTGCTTCTCCAAGCGCCTGTCGAGGCGTCACCATGATTGGCGGTCATCCTCAGTGCGACCTAGAGCAGCAAGAGTCAATGACGCGAAAGCCGGACCATCAAGGGCCGACTCGGGGCCGGAGTATAAATAGGATCCATTTGCAAGTAAATAGGCGCCAAAATAGTCGCCACATTGACGCAAGCCATTGCTGCGTTAATGTTTTTCGGGGGCAAGAACGTCCAGCAACACGTATCGCCTGCTGGTGTACAGCGGCGTGACGGTGCCGGAAATGCGTGCGCGGATGTCGGCCAGATCCCTCTTCTCGACCGCCAGCAGCACCCGGCCGCCCTGGCTGGGCAACACGTCGGCCAAGTCGCCCCGGGACACGGCGACGGCACTTCCGCGCGAATAGAACCTGGCGGAAAACGGCATGCTGTCGACGAAGTAGAGCTTTTCCCCTGCCCGTATTTCGGCGTCGGCCCGCGCGATCAGCTGCTTTTCCGTCTTGAACCGGTCTGGCTGCGCGAAGGACAGGATTCCCAGCACGATGGCCACCGCGGGCACCAGCATCAGGCAGGCCAGCGCGACACGGCGCGGCGCGATGCCGTCCAGGCGGCTGAGGCCCGCGCCGATACCGAGCGCGACCGGCGGCAAAGCCGGCAGCACGTAAGTCCAGAGGATATTGCCGGACAAGGTGAAGAACGCGGGCGTCGCGACCGCCCACGCGAACAGGTACGTCGACGGGACGGATCGTCCGAACGCCCGCATCCGCGCCGCCAGCGCGCCGCCGCGGCCCTGGCGCAACAGCAGCCACAGTCCGACCGGGCTCCAGGGCAACGCCGCCATCGCCCAATCCAGCCAGATCGCGCCATAGGGCCGGCTGTGCGCGGAGCCGTAGCGGTCGCCCGTCCAGCCCGGGTCGATGAAGCGCAGGACGTGTTCGCCCACGACGAAATACTGCAGGAAACCGGGCGTCTTCCACTCCGCCAACAGATACCAGGGCAGCGTCAGCCCGCTCAACAGGGCCGTGCCGCCTACCCATGGCAAGGCCCGAAGGTGGCGTGCCGCGTTGCCGTGCCACAGCAGCCACGGCACGATTGCGCCGGCCATCAGCACGGCGGCCAACGGCCCTTTGGACAGGAACCCGATGGCCAGCCCGATGAACAAGCCGTAGCGCCAGAACCACGACCGGGCCGCCGGCGCCAGGATGAACGACGCCATGCCCAGCGTGACGCCCAACGCCAGGAACGGGTCGGTCAACACCGCGCCTGCGGCCACCAGTGGCAGCAGCATGGTGCTGAACACCAGCACCGCCCACCGCGCGGCCTGGACCGTGTACAGGCGCCGGCCCAATTCGTGCAGGATGGCCAACACGCCCAGCATGGCCAGCCAGGACGGAAGCCGCAGGCTCAATTCGCCCATGCCCAGCCAGGCGCCGGACACGGCCTGGGCCCAAAAGGCCAATGGCGGCTTTCCCCAGAAGGGTTCGCCCGGCGCGAACCAGGGCGTGATCCAGTCTCCGGATGCCGCCATGACCCGGGCGATCTCGGCATAGCGCGGCTCGGACGTGTCCGCAAACGGAATGACGGCCATCGCCAGCAGGCGGACGCCCAGGATGGCGGCCAGGCCAAAAAGTACGGTTCTAGCGGTCAAACGCATGATGGGGAGCAAGGTGGCACGCATCAAACGGCGAGCTGGACAGCGGATCGTGCAACGCGGTCGCGCGGCTGCTCCGCACATCGCGCACCAGGTAAACGGGCCGCTGCTTGGCCTCCAGATAGGTTTTGCCGACGTATTCGCCCAGCAGGCCGATGGTCAGGAGCTGCACGCCGCCCATGAACGTGATGGTCGCCATCAGCGAGGGGTAGCCGGCGACGTCGCCGCCGTACATCAAGGTCTTCGCGATGATCCCCGCGCCGAACAGTCCGCCCAGCAAGGCCGCGATGGCGCCCATGCCCGTGGCCCACCGCAAGGGCGCGGTCGAAAACGACGTGATGCCCTCCATCGCCAGGCGGAACAAGGCGAAGTAGTTCCACTTGGTGGTGCCGGCCGCGCGCGCGGCCCGGTCATAGTCGATGATGCGCGTCGGCATGCCGACCCAGGCGTACAGCCCCTTCATATAGCGGCAACGTTCGGGCAGCTTCAGCAAGGCCCGCACCGCCCGCCGGCTCATCAGCCGGAAATCGCCGGTGTCGGCCGGGATGGCGGCCCGGCTCAGGCGGTTCAGCAGGCGGTAGAACGCGTAGGCCGACGCGCGCTTGGCCCAGCTCTCCCCTGCCCGGCTGCGCCGGCGCATGCAGACGACGTCCGCGCCCGCCTGCCAGGCGCGCACCATGTCGGGAATGAGTTCAGGCGGGTCCTGCAAGTCGGCGTCCAGCAGGATCACGGCATCGCCTTCAGCGTGGGCGATCCCGGCGGTCATGGCGGCTTCCTTGCCGAAATTGCGGGCCAGGCGGACCAGTTTCAGGCACGGTTCCGTCGACAACAGGCCTTGCAGGTATTCGGCGCTGCCGTCGCGGCTGCCATCGTCGACAAAGACGATCTGGTAAGGCAGGCCCAGCCCGTCCAGGACCTGCCGCAAGCGCGCCAGGCACAAGGGCAGCACCTCGCGTTCATTCAGAAAGGGAATGACGACCGATAGCGACGGCAAGCGCGCCGCGGGATCAAGTTTTCGCATGAGCGAGCTCCTCTTCCTCGGGATCGCGCCGGTGCACCAGGCGGTACAGCGCGGGCAGCACCAGCAGCGTGAGAATGGTGGACGAAATGATGCCGCCGATCACGACGGTGGCCAGCGGGCGCTGCACCTCGGCGCCCGTCCCGGTCGCGATCGCCATGGGCACGAAGCCCAGCGAGGCGACCAGCGCCGTCATCAGCACGGGCCGCAACCGGGTCAGCGCGCCGATGCGCACCGCCTGGTCGACGCTCTTGCCTTCGTCGCGCAGCGAACTGATGAAAGACAGCATCACCAGCCCGTTCAGCACGGCCACGCCGCACAGCGCGATGAAACCGACCGCCGCCGTGATGGACAGCGGGATGCCCCGCATCCACAGCGCCATCACGCCGCCGGTCAAGGCGAACGGGATGCCGGTGAAGACGACCAGCCCGTCCTTGACGTTGCCGAACATGGCGAACAGCAGCGCAAACACCAGCAGCAGCGCGGCCGGCACCACGATCTGCAGACGCTTGGCCGCCGATTGCAACTGTTCGAACGTGCCGCCCCACGAGGTCCAGTACCCGGCGGGCACCTTGACCTGTTCGCCGATGGCCGTGGACGCCTCCGATACGAATGACCCCAGGTCGCGGCCGCGCACATTGGCGCTGACCACGATGCGGCGCTTGCCGTCTTCGCGCGAAATCTGATTGGGCCCCGGGGCCAGGTCGAACGACGCCACTTCGCTCAAGGGGATGTAGGCGGTCTGGGCCTGGCCGTCCGCCTTGGGCAGCGCCACCGGCAGCTTGCGCAGCGCCGTCAGGTTCTCGCGCACCGATTCGGGCAGGCGAACCACGATGTCGAAGCGCCGGTCGCCCTGGAAGAAGGTGCCTGCCTCGCGCCCGCCGACGGCGATGGCGATCGTGTCCTGCACATCGGCCAGGCTCAGCCCGTAGCGCGCCGCCCGCGCCCGGTCGATGTTCACGGTCAGCATGGGCAGCCCCGTGGTCTGCTCGACCTTGACCTCGGAGGCGCCCGGCACCTTCTGCAGGACTTCCGCGATTTGCGCCGCGGTCTTGTTCAGCACGGCGTTGTCGTCGCCGAAGACCTTCACCGCCACGTCGCTGCGCACGCCGGAAATCAGTTCGTTGAAGCGCAGCTGGATCGGTTGCGAGAACTCGTAATTGTTGCCGGGCACCTGCGCGGCTTCGGCCTGGATGCCCGCCAGCAGTTCGGCATGGGTCTTGCGGGGTTCGGGCCACTGGTCCACGGGCTTCAACATGATGTAGCCGTCCGAAATGCTGGGCGGCATGGCGTCCGAGGCGATCTCCGCCGTGCCGGTGCGGGCGAACACGCGTTCGATCTCCGGGAACTTGGCCTTCAGACGCTTTTCGATCTGCTTCTGCATTTCGACGGACTGCGTCAGGCTGGTGCCCGGGATGCGCAGCGCCTGGATCGCCATGTCGCCTTCGTTCAGATTCGGGATGAACTCGCTGCCCAGGCGCGACGCCAGCACGCCGCACAGGACCACGAACAGCGTGGCGCCGGCCAGGATCATCGGCGTGCGGCGCAGCGCGAAATCCAGCAGCGGCTCGTAACGGCGCTTCGCCCACACCATCAGCCGGTTTTCCTTTTCGGACACCTTGTTGCCCATGAACAACGCCACGGCCGCGGGCACGAAGGTCACCGACAGGATCATGGCGCCCAGCAGCGCCAGCACCACGGTCAGCGCCATCGGGTGGAACATGCGTCCTTCCACGCCGCTCAGCGCGAAGATCGGCAGATAGACGACCATGATGATCAGTTGGCCGAACAGCAAGGGCCGGCGGGCCTCGCGCGCCGCCGCGAACACCTCGTGGAACCGTTCGGCCCGCGTCAGCGGCCGCCGGTGATGTTCCTGCGCGTGGCTCAGGCGCCGCACGCAGTTCTCCACGATCACCACCGCGCCGTCCACGATGATGCCGAAGTCCAATGCCCCCAGGCTCATCAGGTTGGCGCTGACCTTGTAGGCGACCATGCCGGTGAAGGTGAACAGCATCGACAAGGGGATGATCATGGCCGTGATCAGCGCGGCCCGGATGTTGCCCAGGAAGACGAACAGGATGACGATGACCAGCGCCGCGCCCTCCAGCAGGTTCTTCTTGACGGTGGCGATGGCCTTGTCAATCAGGTGGGTGCGGTCGTACACGGTCACGGCCTGCACGCCCTTCGGCAGCGATTTGTTGATGGTCTCCAGCCGGGCCGACACCGCCTGCGAGACGCTGCGGCTGTTTTCGCCGATCAGCATGAACACCGTGCCCAGCACCACCTCTTCGCCGTTGTCGGTGGCGGCGCCGGTGCGCAGTTCGCGCCCGATGCCGACGTCCGCGATGTCGCGGATGCGGATGGCCTGGCCCTGCACCGAGGTCAGGACGATGTCCTTGATGTCATCGATCGACTGGACCTGGCCGGGCGCGCGGATCAGATACTGTTCGCCGTTGCGCTCGATGTAGCCCGCGCCGACGTTCGCGTTGTTGCGGTCCAGCGCCGTCATGAGGTCGGTCAGCGTCAGCCCGTAGGACGCCAGCCGTTCCGTGCTGGGAGCCACCTGGTATTCCTTGGCGTAGCCGCCGATGGAATTGATCTCGGTGACGCCGGCCAGGTTGCGAAGCTGCGGCTTGATGACCCAGTCCTGGATTTCGCGCAGGTCCGTCGGCGTATAGGGCGTGCCGTCTTCCTTGCGCGCGGCCGGGTCGGCTTCCACCGTCCACAGGTAGATCTCGCCCAGCCCGGACGAGATCGGGCCCATGGTAGGCGTGACGCCCTCCGGCAGGCTTTCCCGGGCTTCCTGCAGGCGCTGGTTCACCAGCTGCCGGGCGAAGTAGATGTCGGTGCCGTCTTTGAAGATGACGGTGACTTGCGACAAACCGTAGCGCGACGTCGACCGGGTCTGCTGCAGGCCTGGCAGGCCCGCCATGACCGTTTCGATCGGATAGGTGATGCGCTGTTCGGTCTCCAGCGGCGAATAGCCGGGCGCGCCCACGTTGACCTGCACCTGCACGTTGGTGATGTCGGGCACCGCGTCGATGGCCAGCTTGGAATAGTTGTAGACGCCGATGGCGGCCATGCCGAGCGTGACGAACAGCACCAGCCAGCGCTGCTCGATGGCAAAACGGATAAGGCGTTCAAACATGCTTGGGCTCCGGCTCAATGCGCGTGGTCGGCGCTGGCTTTGCCCAGCTCGGATTTCAGGACGAAGGCGTTGCGGGTGACATAGCGGGTGCCGGCCTCCAGGCCGGACAGCACCTCTACCTGATCATCCGACTGCTTGCCCAGCGTGACGGGCTTCGCCTGGAAGCCGCCGGGCACTTCGACGAACACCGCCGGGCGGTCTTCGATCGTCTGGACCGCGTCGGCCGATACCGCCACCGCTGCGTCAGACGTCTGGACCACCACGTTGACGGTCACGAACAGGCCGGGGCGCCACGCCATGTCCGGGTTGTCCAGCGTGACGCGGGCGGTCGCGGTGCGGGTCTGCTGGCCCAGCAGCGAACCGATGTACGACACCTTGCCGTCCGCGGTTTCGGTGAAGGCCGCCGAGGCGACGCGGGCCCGCTCGCCGACCCGGACGTCCTGCAGGTCCTTCGGTGCAATCACGAATTCCGCCCAGACCGTGCGCATGTCCGACAGCGTGAAGATGCTGGCGGTGTCCGCCAGCGCCTCGCCCAGCGCGATGTGCTTTTCCACGATGACGCCGTCGAATGGCGCGCGGATCTCAAGAATCCCCAGGTCTTTGGACTGGGGCGACGCGCCGGCCGTGCGCAGTTTCTGCTCAGCATTCTGCACGGCGATGCCCGCTTCCGCCAGCGCCGTCCGGGCCTGCTGATAGTCCTGTTCGGCCGACACCTTCTCTTGCCACAGCCGGCGTTCCCGCTGGTGGTTCTGCGTGGCCAGGTCGCGCCGTTTCACCGCCGCCAGCCATTCGCTACGCAGTTCGGACAAGGTGGCGCTGGAGATCGTGGCCATCAAATCGCCCTTCTTGACCTGCTGGCCCAGATCCGCCGACACGCTTTCGACCACGCCTGCCATGCGCGGCACGACGTGGGCCGTGCGGTCGGCGTTGAACTTGATTTCCCCCGGGAACGCGGCGGACCTTGCCAGCAGGGCCGGCTCAGCGACGGCGACCTTGATGCCCGCCACGGCGATCTGTTCCGCGGACAGCGCGACGCGCCCTTCTTCTTCATTTTCGGACTCGTCGTGGTCCGATTCCCCCTCGGCGTGGCCGTGCTCCGCGGCTTCCGCGGGTTTGACGGGCTTTGCGGTTTGAGCTGGCTGCGCGGGTTGCCCCGGCTTGGCCGGCGCATCCGCCCAGGCGGGGCCCACGGGAGCCAGCAGCAGGCCGGAGAAGATGGCGATAGCCAGCGCGTTGCGCGCGCGGACGGATTCGATTCGGTGCTTTGCCATGTCTAAGGTTCTTTTCAACGTCCAAGAATGCGGTCGATTTCCGCGGAGGCCTGGTAGGCCGAGGCCAACGCCGTCAGGTAGGCGATATTTCCCTGGGCGAGCGTGCGCTGGGCGTCCAGCACTTCCAGGAATCCGAACTTGCCGGCTTCGAACCCTTTACGGGCGGCGTCATAGGCCTGCGCGGCCCCGGGCAGCACCGCACCCCGGTACTCGCGCGCCGATCCCACCGCCAGGTCGAATTGCGACACGGCCTGCAGCAGGTCGCCCGTCAGGCGCGCCGCCAGGTCGCGATAGGTGTCTTGCGCCTTGTAGGCCTGCATCGTGGCCGCATAGACGTTGCCCTGGTTGCGGTCAAACAGCGGCAACGGGATCGACAAGCCCAATTGGGCCTTGTTGCGGCCGGCCTCGTTGTCGCGGGCCATGCCGGCGCTGAGCGTGATGTCGGGATATCGCTTGCTTTTCTCGACTTCCAGCTGCGCGCGGCCCAGGTCCACCGCCAGCTTTCCGCCTTGCATCAGCGGCGCATCGCCCAACGCGGCGCTCAAGTCATCCAGCGAGCCGCGCTGGGGCAAGGTGTCCAGATTGCCGTCGACGCTGTCGAAATCCGGCCTGGCGTTGCCCCACAGCAAGCCCAGCTTGCGGCGAGCGGTTTCCAGGGAGGCCTGCGCCGCGCGCGCCTCGATGCGGGAATTGGCCAGCGCCACCTGGGCCTTGCTGCTTTCCAGCGGCGGCGTCTTGCCGGCGGCCACGCGCCGTTCGGCCAGGCGCAGCGCGCTGTTGGCGATATCCATATTGCCGGCCGCCACGCGCACGGCTTCCTGAGCGATCGCGGCGTCGAAGAACGCGGCAATGACCGCCGAGCGCAGGCTGGCGCGCGCCGCCGACAGGTCGCGTTGCGCGATCTCGCGGGACAGGCCGGCCGCTTTGATGCGTGCGCCGCGCTTGCCGCCGGTTTCGATCGGCACACTCACTATGGCGGTGGTGGTGCGCGTGGCCTTTTGGGTGTCGTCCACGCTGACATCCAGCGACGGATTCGGCAGCAGGCCGGCTTGCGTCACTTGGCCCTCGCTGGACGCGGCCTGGTTGCGGGCGGCGGCAAAGGCCGGATTGTTGTCGAATGCGGCGGACAGCGCCCCTTCCAAAGTCAGGGGCTGGGCCTGCGCATACGGGGATAAGGCGAACGCCGCGGCCAACGCCGCAGCGGCAAGCGGTAAGACGGATAAACGCATGGGTCAACCAACGAAGACGGCCTGCGGCAATGCCAGGCGGGGATCAAGAGGATGGGTGTGCCCCGCACTGTATCCAGGCAGCTTCGTCAAAATCTCGACCGCTACATGACAATTCCGTAAGGTTCGCGGCATTACGAATTCGTAATCAGGGTGTATGCGAATTGACGAACTTGAATTCGTAAAGTGTCTCCACCGTTTCACAAACAGCGTGTAGTCGCGGGCGCAGCAACCGCCGCGATCCGGCCGCACGCAACAAGGAGATTCCTGATGAAGAACCGTATCGCAGCCGCCGTCGCTTTGACCGCTTTGATCAGCGTGCCCGCCGTGGCCAGCGCCAATAACGTCTGGCACCAGACGGATACAGAAATCGGCTACGCCATCGCCCCCGAGCACGCGGCCGCCGGCAAATCCCGTGAACAGGTCCAGGCCGAACTGGCCGAGGCGAAAGCCGACAAGCGCCAGTGGTTCCTGACCTACCGCAACTTGCCGAAGCCCGCCTGGGCCAAGCAAGGAACGTCGCGCACCCGCGCCGACGCGCTGGCCGAGGCCGAAGCCGTCACCCCGGCGGAACGCGCCCGTCTGGCGGATATCTACACGCCCGGTTGATTCCGCCCCGGCATTCATGCCTTGATTACCCTGCGGCCGCAGCGCTTGCGGCCGCCTCCCCCCTCCTCCAATCCGATTGCGCCGTAAAATCGGCACGGATGCTCCCTGCGGGCTTCTTGCCCGCGCCGCCCGTGCCGTCGGGCAACGGCGGCACGACGCTACCGCGTTCGCCCCCTTCTTCCTGGCCCTCCATGAAAGTCCTGGTAATCGAAGACGAGAAAAAACTGGCCGAGTATCTGCGGCGTGCGCTGACCGAGCACAACTATGTGGTCGACGTGGCGCACGACGGCATCAACGGCCTGCATCTGGCCCGCGAAGGCCAGTACGACCTGATCCTGCTGGACGTGATGCTGCCCGGCATGGACGGGTTTTCAGTCCTGCGCGACATCCGGGGCACCTCGCGCACGCCCGTCCTGATGCTGACTGCCCGCGACAAGATCGAAGACCGGGTCAAGGGGTTGCGCGACGGGGCCGACGACTATCTGGTCAAACCCTTCGCGCTGTCTGAACTGCTGGCGCGCGTGCTGGCGCTGGGCCGGCGTAGCGGCCATCAGCACACCGAGGCCGGCGGCCAGAACCTGTTGCGGGTCGACGGGCTGGAACTGGACCTGCTGCGCCGCCGGGCAAGCCGCGATGGCGTGCGTCTGGACCTGACGGCCAAGGAATTCACCCTGCTGGCGCTACTGATGCGCAAGCAGGGCGAAGTCCTGTCGCGCCTGGAGCTTGCCGAGCAGGTCTGGGACATCAACTTCAACAGCAACACCAATGTGGTGGAAGTCGCGGTGCGGCGCCTGCGCGGCAAGATCGACGACCCGTTCGAGAGGAAGCTGGTGCATACCGTGCGCGGCATGGGCTACGTGCTTGAGGTCCGTGAGGACTGATGCCCGCCGCCCGCCGTCCCCGATCGCTGCGCCGTTGGCTGTCGCGCTGGCTCGCCATCCAGACGTTCATCGCGCTTGGCCTGGTTTGCATCGCCGTCTACTACGCCACCAACCTCAACCTGGGCATCCGCCAGGACGCGCTGCTGCAGCAGAAGGTCGAGGTGATCCGCCACCTGGTTGAAGAGAACCGGGGCAACGGCGACTCCACCCGCTTGCGCCACAAGCTGGACGATTTCTTCTATGGCCGGCCGGACTTTTCGCTGGAACTGGAGATCGACGGCGAAAAAGTCACCTACGGCGGTCCGGTCAGCGGCGACCACGTCGCCAGCCACGACCGCCGCATCACGTTCTCGCTGCCCCACCCCAGCACGCCGGGCGACTCCATGAGCGCGGAACTGGTGCTGGACATCACCCCCGACATCCGGTTGCGCCGCGCGTTGGCGTGGACCTTGTTCGGCTGCGCGCTGGTCGGCGCCATCGTGGCGGCCAAAGTGGCCACGATGCTGGTGCGCCGGGGGCTGGCGCCGCTGGACGCCCTGGCCACGCAGGCTGCCCAGCTGTCGCCGGACCGGATCGGCGAACGGCTGGATGGAAGCGGCCAGGCCGATGAAGTCCGGCCGCTGGTGCATCAGTTCAACGCGGTGCTGCAGCGGCTGGAGCGCGCCTACGTCCAGATGGAAGGCTTCAATGCCGACGTGGCGCACGAGATGCGCACGCCGCTGGCCACCCTGATCGGCGAAACGGAACTGGCGCTGAAGACCCGCCCGTCGCAGAACGCCCTGCGCGAGATCCTGGGGTCGAATCTGGAAGAACTGCACCGGCTGTCCAGCATCGTCAACGACATGCTGTTCCTGTCGCAGGCAGACCGGGGCGCACAAGCCCGGGCCACTTGGGAAGGCGAACTTGCCGAGGTTGCCGGCGAAGTCGCGCAATACCACGAAGCCGAAGCCCTGGAGCAGAACCTGCATATCCGCGTTGTCGGCACGGGCACCGCCGCCATCGACCGCAGGCTGCTCCAGCGCGCCGTTTCGAATCTGGTGTCCAACGCGGTCCGCTATGCCGACCCGGGCAGCGTGATCGACATCATCCTGTCGCCCAGCGGCGAGGACGCGGTGCAGGTTGCCGTGCGCAATACGGGCGAACCGATACCGGCCGAACACCTGCCGCGCCTGTTCCACCGCTTCTACCGCACGGACGAGGCCCGGGGCTTCGACGGCAACCACCACGGGCTGGGGTTGGCCATCGTGGCGGCCATTGCCCGCATGCACGGCGGAACCAGCTTCGCGCGGTCCGAAGGACGCTCCACCATTATCGGCTTCAGCGTCTTAAAACCGCATGCCAGCGGCTTCGCGCGCGACATTACAGAAAACTAATCTGCCGGTCCGCTTTCTGTCGAAGGCCCCTCCATAGACTTGTTGGTACGCCCAACCCGTTCCATGGAGAAATGATGAACCGTCCGACTCAACGCCGATCGCTGCTGCTGATCCTTGCCCTTTCGATCGCAGCCGCGGCCTCCGCCGTCCAGGCCGAGCCCAAGACCCGGGAACAAGTCGCTGCCGAACTGCAGCAGGCCAAAGCCGCCGGGCTCGTCACGTATGGCGAGCAGGAATATCCCCCGCAAATCTATCAACCGTCGTCCAAGACCCGCGCGGAAGTTCGGGCCGATCTCAGGCTCTGGACCCGGGCCGGCCTGACCGAGCTGCATCGCGGCGAGCTAGAGCCCGATGTCTTCGGCCTGGACTACCGCACGCGCTATGCCGAGTACGTCCGGATGCGCACAGGCCCCGAGTACCAGCAGGCGCTTGAGCTTGAGGGCGGGCTTTCCAACGCCAACCGGTGAATGCCATGACGACGATCTCTCGCCCTCTTCTCCTGGCCCTGACGCTTGCCGCGTTCGGCGCCACCGCCCAGGCGCAGCCCCGTGCCCCAACGGTACAGCCACGTCTGGCCGACACGGCGCTTTCAACCTGCGATGCGCCGCCTGAAAACCTGGCCAAGTACCTCGGCATGCAGGAAAAAGGCATGAAGACCCGCGCGGAGGTGCGCGCCGACACGCTGATATGGAATCGCGCCGGCATGGACGAATTGTTCCAAGGCCGCCAGCGGCTGGACACGACCAACCCGGTATACCGGCAGCGGTATGCCGAGTACGTGCGAATGCGCAACGGCCAGGAATACGCGGCCGAACTTTGCAAGCAACTCGGCGCGGCCGGCTAGGCGCGGCCGGCTAGGCGCCCCCCGGCCCGCTCGCGCCGGGCGCCGGGGCCGGGCTTGCGCCGGTTCCCGCATAGTCCTTCAACACGCGCACGAAACGCTGCGCGTGGCGGCTGGGGGCATCGAATCGCGACCGCACCAGGCTCAGCGCCAGCGGAATCGATTCGCGCAATGGACGCACGACCAGCCCCGGCCACCCGTCCTGCCCCACCGAGAACTGGTCCACGATGGCCACGCCCGCGCCTGCCCGCACCAGCGCGCACGCCAATTCGGCGCGCACGATATCAACCGATGCGGTCCAGGCCACGCCCGCCCTCTGGAATGCCGCCGCGACCAACTGGCCGAAGGGGATGTTGCGGCTATACAGCACCAGCCGGTAGGCGGCCAGTTCGGCCAGCCCCACCTGCGCCTGGGCGGCCAAAGGATGGCCCGTGGGCAGGATGCAGACCATTTCGCCGGTGGCGAACGGTTCGACGATCAGGTTGGGATGGTCGATGGGCAGCACCGACACCGCCAATTCCGCCTTCCGCGCAAGGAGTTCATGGCCCATGTCGGCCAGCAGCGTGGTGTGGTATTTCAGCCGGACATTCGGATAGCGTTCCAGATACCGCGCCATCACCGGCGGCAGGAAGTTCAACCCCAGGCTGGGGCTTGAACACAGGGTCAGCGCGCCGTCCGGCCGCGCCGCCAGATCCCGCGCGAAGTCGTCGATGCGCAGCGCCTCTTCGAACAGCGGGCCGACCTCTTCGAACAACCGGTGGGCCTCCGGCGTGGGCGTGAGCTTGCCCTTGTCTCGGTCGAACAAGGTCAGGCCCAGGCTTTGCTCCGTGTGGGCGATCAGCCGGCTGACGGCGGGTTGCGACACGAAAAGCAGCTTGGCCGCCCCGTTCATCGAGCCGGTCAGCATCACCGCCCGGAAGACCTCCATTTGCCTCAATTTGAACCGCATTTCGTCATTCCGATAATCAATTGTTATATCCCCCGGCCAACTTAGCATAAGAGGAAATCCCGTCGCATCGGTAGCATCCACAGTCGTCGCCGGACGCGCTTCCGGCCATTTCGATAAAGGGATTGCATGACGTTGACATTGGGATTCGTCGGCCTGGGCATGATGGGCCTGCCGATGCTTGAGAACCTGGCCCGCGGGGAAACCTTCCGCATCCACGCCTACGACCGCGATCCGCAGCGGCTGGACCGTTTGCAGTCCCATCCCGCCTGGGGCCGCACGCTGCTGCCCGCCGCCCGCCTGGCCGACCTGGCTGGCTGCGACGTGGTCATCACGATGCTGCCCAACAGCACCATTACCAACGCGGTCATCGAAGGCACGCCGGACACGCCGGGCCTTGCCGCGCTGCTGCCGTGCGGTGCGACCCTGATCGACATGGGTTCGTCGAACCCTGCCGACACGCTGCGGCTGGCGCCGCTGCTGCACGAGGCCGGCATCACGCTGATCGACGCCCCGGTCTCCGGCGCGGTCGCCAAAGCCGCCAGCGGCACGCTGGCGATCATGGCGGGCGGGGCGACGGACGACCTGGCGCGTGTCCAGCCGATCCTGTCCCGCATGGGCGCCACCCTGATCCCTACCGGCGCGGTGGGCTCGGCCCATGCCATGAAGGCGCTGAACAACTACGTCTACGCTGCGGGCCTGCTGGCCGCGAGCGAAGCCATGCTGATCGCCCAGAACATGGATCTGGACCCGGCGGTCTTCACGCAGGTGCTCAACGCGTCCAGCGGCCGCAACGTGGCCACCGAAACGAAGCTGGCGCAATTCATCGTGCCGCACACGTTCAATGGCGGCTTCGCGCTGGCGCTGATGGCCAAAGACCTGCGCACCGCCGACAGCCTGCAGCAACTGACGGGCGTGCCGGCGCCGCAGTTGTCGCTCTGCGCGGGCCTATGGCAGCAGGCCCTGGAAAGCCTGCCCGCCACTGCGGACAACACGGAGATCTACCGCTATCTGGAATCGCGGCAAGGCGCCGAATAGGCGCGTAGCAAGACACCTATAACAAAGGCATACCTGCCATAAGGGAGACAACACCATGCACAGAACCGGCCTTTCCATCGCCTTGACGTTGGGTCTGACCGCCGCCGCCCCGGCGCTGGCGACATCCCCCTATCCCGACCACCCGATCCGGATGGTCGTCCCCTTTCCGCCGGGCAGCATCACCGACGTGGTGGCGCGCAGCCTGGGCAAGCACATGGCGGCAGACCTGGGCCAGCCCGTCGTCGTCGAGAACAAGCCCGGCGCCAACGGCATCATCGGCACCCATGACGTGGCCCGGGCCAAGCCCGATGGCTACACGCTGGTGGTGGTCGGCGTGTCCACCGCGGCCAGCGGCGTAAGCCTGTTCAAGGACTTGCCCTACGACCCCGCGAAAGACCTGTCGCCTATCGGCGCCGTCGCGGAAACCCCGTACCTGCTGGTAGGGTCGCCCAAGGTGGCGGGCGCAACCGTCGGCGAACTATTCGACTATGGCCGCAAGCACCCGGGCAAGCTCACCTACGCCTACGGATCGGGCAGCGCCCAGGTCTTCGGGGCCAAATTGGCCGCGATGGGCGACATCACGGTCACCGCCGTGCCGTATCGGGGCGGTCCGCAGGCGCTGACAGACGTCATCGGCGGCACGGTCGATCTGACCTTCACGGACCTGGCCAACGGCCTGCAGCAGGCCCGCGCGGGCAAGGTCAAGACTTACGGCGTCAGCACGCCCGACCGCTTCCCGCTGGCGCCCGACATTCCGACGCTGAACGAAACCGGCGCGCCGGGATTCAACCTGACGGTCTGGTTCGGCCTGATGGGGCCCGCCGGTTTGCCTCAGCCCGTGGCCGATCGGCTGGCGCGGTCGCTGGACGTCGCGTTGGCAAATAAGGAACTGCAAGAGACGTATGCGCGCCAGGGGCTGACCGTCAAGACGCAAAGCCCCGCCGAATTCGGCGCATTTGTCGTCGCCGAGATCGGCAAATGGGCCGCGATCGTCAAGGAAACCGGCATTCCGCCGCAATGAACCGCTTCTTATCCTTCCCTTTCCACCTGACAGGACTCCCATGTCGTTGATTGAAATCCGCAAGCGCTGCCTGATCGTCGAAACCACTTTCCACGAGAACGGCCCCGCCCCGGCCAAGCCGCTGAAGCTGGCGGCATCCTGCGCCGTCGTCAAGAACCCCTACGCCGGCCGCTACGAACCGGACCTGATGCCCTTCATGGCCGAACTGCGCACGCTGGGCACGCTGCTGGCCGCTGAACTGGTCGACACGCTGGGCAAGGACGACGTTGAGGTCTATAGCAAGGCGGCCATCGTCGGCCTGGATGGGGAAATGGAGCATGGCGCCGTCTGGCACGAAGCCGGCGGCTGGGCGATGCGCACGGTGCTGGGCGAACCGAAGGCGATGGTGCCGGCGGTGAAAGCGGTGGCGGTCGCCGGCTACCGCATCATGGTGCCGGTGCATTACATCCACGCGTCCTACGTGCGCAGCCACTTCAACAGCATCGAAATCGGCATCCAGGACGCGCCGCGCGCAGGAGAGATCCTGTTCGCGTTGGTGATGGGCACCGGCGGACGCGTGCATTCGCGGCTGGGCGGCCTGACCCAGGATGCCGTGTCGGTCCATGACGGCCAGCGTTAGGGCTACGTCTTCAGTTCACGCGTGATAAATCACTTTAACTAATTCACTTTAAGTTGATATTTTTTTAGCTATAAATCAATAACTTATTTAACGTAGTTAAAGTGATTAAGACGCTATAAAACGGCAGTGGCAAACGTTTTTCCGCTTTTCCCGGGAAAACCCGGAGAAACTTTTCGACGCTCGCGTCGGTCGCAAATTGTTCAGGTTAACGTCAGGCGCCTTCTCCGGCACGCGCTGCGCCTGAGCCCTGCCGCCGCCTTGCGAGAGCCTCCATGTCACTCAACCGTCCGCCCGCCGCCGCGCTACCGACCCCTATGCGGCAAGAGGCGTCGCCGGGCTTATCGGTGATGGACGCCACCGTGGTGCTGGTGGGTGTCGTGATCGGCATCGGCATCTTCGGATTCCCGCCGCTGGTCGCGCAGCACGCCGGGTCCGAGGCCATGTATATCGCGCTCTGGTGCGCGGGCGGCCTGGTGATGCTGGTGGGCGCGCTGTGCTATGCGGAGCTGGGCTCGGCCTACCCCGGCGCCGGCGGCGAATACCTGTACCTGACCCGGGCGTGGGGGCCGCGCGTGGGCTTGATGTTCGCCTGGGCCCGCTGCACGGTGATCCAGACCGGCGCCATCGCGGTCGTCGCCTACATCTACGGCGATTACGCGCAGCGCCTGATGCCGCTGGGCGCCTACGGCCCGGCCGCGCATGCCGCGATTTCAGTCGTGGCGCTGACCACGCTGAACGTGGTCGGCACGCGCTATTCCAAACGCGTGCAATGGGTCTTCACCCTACTGACCCTGGCGGCACTGGGCGCGGTGCTGGTCGCCAGCCTGACTGCGGCGGGCGATCCGACGGCAGCCGCCCAGGCGCCCGCGTCGCTTGGCGGCAATCCGGCGGGGCTGATGGGGATGGGCATGGTGTTCGTGCTGCTGACTTATGGCGGCTGGAACGAAGCCGCTTACCTCAGCGGCGAGCTGCGCGAGCCCAGCCGCAACATGAGCCGGGTGCTGCTGATCGGCACGGCCGTCGTGACCGGCGCCTACGTGCTGACCAATCTGGCGCTGCTGGAGATCTTCGGCCTGCAAGGCCTGCGCGACACCCCGGCGCTGGGCGCCGACGTGATGCAGCTGGCCGCCGGCCCGTATGCCGCCGCGCTGCTCAGCCTGACCATCTGCGCCACCGCGCTCAGCACCATCAACGGCACGATCATCACCGGCGCCCGCGTCTATTACGCCTTGGGCCGCGACGTGCCGCGGCTGCACGCGTTGGCCGGCTGGAGCGCCCGCAATGAAACCCCGGTCGCCGCCCTGCTGGCCCAAGGCGCGATCACCGTGCTGCTGGTGGGCCTGGGTGCCTTCAGCCAGAACAGCGTGCAGACGCTGGTGGCCTATACCGCGCCCGTGTTCTGGATCTTCATGTTGCTGGTGGCGGCGTCGGTATGGCGCCTGCGGCAGCGGGACCCCGACCGTCCCCGGCCGTTCCGCGTGCCGCTTTATCCCCTGCCCCCGTTGCTGCTGGGCCTGACCTGCGCCGGCCTGGTCTATTCCAGCGCCGTCTACGCGGGCGCCGGCGCCCTGATCGGATTGGCAGTGCTAGCCGCCGGCATTCCCATGCTGCGCTTGCTCAAGCCCGCCCGTTTGCCTGACTGACCCCCAAAAGGAGAGCCCACCATGCAACCCTCGACGCAACCGCTTGCCGCCGGCCGCCGCCTGCGTCTGCCACCGGCCCTGGCCCGAACCGCGGCGGCGGCCACGGCCATGGCGCTGTCCCTGGCGTTCAGTGCCACGGCCACCGCCCAGCAGGCGCCCCCCTCTGGCGCCCAGCCGGACACCCAGAAGGAATACGTGCCGGACGTCGGCCAGGAAGGCAAGGACGTGATCTGGGTGCCCACGCCGCAGACACTGGTCGACAAGATGCTGGATATGGCCAAAGTCACCCCGACAGACCGGCTGATGGACCTGGGGTCGGGCGATGGCCGCACCGTGATCACTGCGGCGAAGCGCGGCCTGACCGCGCAAGGCATCGAGTACAACCCCGATCTCGTCGAGTTGTCGCGCCGCAATGCGCAACTGGCCGGCGTCGCCGACCGCGCGACGTTCGTGGCGGCCGACCTGTTCCAGACCGACCTGTCCAAGGCGGATGTGATCACCATGTTCCTGCTGTCCACCATCAACGAAAAGCTGCGGCCCACGCTGTTGCAGCTGCCGCCCGGCACCCGGGTGGTGTCCAATACGTTCCGCATGGGCGACTGGGAGCCGGACGCCTCGGAAACGATCACGCAGAATTGCTCGACCTACTGCACGGCGCTGTTGTGGATCGTGCCGGCCAAGGTCGACGGCAAATGGGACGTGGATGGCCAGACGCTGCACCTGACGCAGCAATACCAGGTGCTGTCGGGCAAGCTGGGCAGCGCCAACATCTCGGATGCGCGCATGAAGGGCAACCAGATCTCGTTCAGCGCCAACGGCGTGCGCTATACCGGGGAGGTCAACGGCAAGACCATGAGCGGGACGGCGGCCGGCAAAGGCAACTGGACGGCCAGGCGCGGTTGACGCGTTTGACCGGGCCGCTTCTCATGCAATAGCATCCGTTGCATGAGAAGAGACAGCAAACTTTCGGGCGTGCTCCATGTCCTGTTGCATATGGCCGAAGCGCCCGGCCCCATGACCTCCGACGACCTGGGGCGGGTGATGCAGACCAATCCTGTCGTCATCCGCCGCATCATGGCGGGGTTGCGCGATCAGGGGCTGGTGCATTCCGAGAAAGGCCACGGCGGCGGCTGGACGATTTCGTGCGATTTCAACCAGGTCACGCTGCGCGACATCTACGAAGCCCTGGGTTCGCCCGAGATCTTCGCCATGGGCAATCGCAGCGATGCGCCCGGCTGCCTGGTCGAAGCCGCCGTGAACAAGGCGCTGACCGGCGCCTTCGAAGACGCCGAAGCCTTGCTGATGGCGCGCTTTGGCGCCGTGACGCTCGCGGCCCTCAGCAAGGACTTCCACGCCGGCATGCTGCGCCACGGCCGGGGGTTCAACCTGGCGACGGCGCACGCCGGATAGTGCTTCAGCGCGGGGGCCGCTGCGGAAAACTGCGTTCGAAGATGCCTTCGGCGATGCGGTTCTTCAAGATTTCAATAGAGCCGCCGGCGATCATCCATCCGCGGCACCGGCGCACGCAATACTCCACCAGCGACTCCCGGCTGTAGCCCAACCCGCCCAGCACCTGCAAGGCGTCGTTGGCCACGTCGAAGCCCACCTGATTGCAATAGGCCTTGGCGATCGCCGTGTCGGTCGCCGACGGGAATCCGGTATCCGCGCCGCTGGCCGCCCGATACAGCAGCAATTGGGCGGCATCCAGCTTGATCCGCATGTCCGCGAACTTCCACTGCAAGCCCTGGAATTCGCACAACAGGCGGCCGAACTGCTTGCGCTGCATCGCCCAGTTGCGCGCTTCTTCGTATGCATAGCGCCCCAGCGCCAGCGAGCGCGCCGTGTTGCCGATGCGCTCCACGTTGAAGCCGGCGATCTGCTTCTTGAAGCCGCCCTCGCCCAGGACGACCATGTCGTCCGCCACGAACACGTTGTCGAAAAAGATTTCGACCCACTCCTCGCCGGACATGAACGCGGACCGCTTGCCCAGCTTCACGCCCTCGGCCTTGGTGTCGATCAGGACCGAGCCGATGCCGCCCGTGCCCGGACCGAAACGCACGTAGGTCAGGATCACGCTGGCGTGCGGGCCATGGGTGGTGAAGATCTTGGTGCCGTTGATGCGCCATCCGCTTTCGGCGCGGGTGGCGCTGGTCTTAAGCTCGGTCACCGCAGACCCGGCGTCGGGTTCGGTCATGCCGACGGAGATCAGGCCTTCGCCCGCCAGCAGCGCCGTCAGGTACTTCTGCTTTTGCAGCGCGCTGCCGTACTCGGCCAGCACGCGGATGGCGCCGAAGTTGCCCGCTTGCACCACGTCCGCGCTGCGCGGGCAGACGGAGGCCACGGTCTCGATGGCGATGACCGCGTCCATCAACGAACCGCCCACGCCGCCATCCTGTTCGGCGATGGTGATGCCCAGCAAGCCCTGCCCGGCCATCTTGCGGGCGACATCCCAGGGGTAGTCGTCGGAATGGGCGCGCGCGACAGCGCCCTCGCGCAATTCGCGGTCTGCGAACCGGCGCACGGCGGTTTGAAAGTCCTGCTGTTCCGGAGTCAGTGTGAAGTCCATCTAGGGGGTTCCCGATGCAAAGGTGGAGAAATGGGGGGTCAGGCCAGGCGCGCCAGCCCGTCGACGGCGACCACGCCGTCGGCGCGGACGAACAAGGGGTTGATTTCGGCTTCTTCGACCCGAGCGCCGGACACGCACGCCAGCCGTGAAAATGCCGCGATGGCGTGGGCCAGCGCGTCGCAATCGCCTTCGGGCAAGCCGCGGAACCCGCGGATCAGGCGGGTCTGCCGCACTTCCAGGATCATCCGGCGGGCTTCGTCCACGTCCACCGGTGCCAGGCGCAGCGCGAAGTCGGGCGCCAATTCGGCGGCGATGCCGCCCGCGCCCAACAGCACCGTGGGGCCCACCAAGGGGTCGTGGCGATAACCCAGGATCAATTCGATCAGCCGGCTTTCCATGGGCTGGACCAGGATGCCGTCGATCCGCGCCTGCGGTGCCTCGCGGCGCACGGACTCCAGCATCCGGCGCACGGCGTCGGACAACGCCTCTGCGTCCGCGATGCCCACGTGGACGGCGCCCAGTTCGGTCTTGTGCGCCAGGTCCGGCGAGCACACTTTGGCGACCAGCGGGTAAGGCACGGCGTGGTGAAGCGCATCCGGCGCCAGAAGCTGGCCGCCCGCCACCGGCACGCCCAGGCTGCGGAACAACGTCCCCGCCTGGTGTTCGCTGAGCATGCCGTGTTGCGGCAGGTCTGCCGGCCACGCGACGGGGCCGCCGGCGGCAGGCGGACGGCCCGCATCGGCGAAGAACACCGACAACGCGTCGGCGCACGCCTCCGGGGTGCGGAAGGCGGCGATGCCGCCCGCGCGCAGCAACGCCAGCGATTCCGGCGCTTCCGGCGCCAGGAAGACCGCCAGGGGTTTGCCGTCCGGCTTGTCCGCCTCCAGCAAGGGCTTGACCGCCAGGCCGGGATGGAATTGCGCCGATGACCCGACCACGCTCAAGACCGCGTCGCACCAGTCGGCGCGCAGCAGGTGTTCAAGCAGCATCTTGTATTGGGCGCTGGTGGCGGCCAGCGTCAGGTCGATGACGGGCGTTTCGCGGATGTTCAGGCCGGCTTGCGCGATCAACCGGACGAACTCCGGCGGCGGCGCCACGGCGGCCAGACCGTGCAGCCCCAGGTTGTCGACCACGGTGGCGGCGCCTCCACCGGTCGTGGTGATCACGGCCACCCGGGCGGCCGGCCCGGTCGCGGCAGCCGGTGCGCGCTGCGGCCTGGCATAGCGCGAGGCCAGCGGCGCCATCTCGAACAAGGTCTCCAGATGCTGGACCCGCATCACGCCATGCGCCTTCAGGAAGGCGTCGACCGCCGCGTCGTTGCCCGCCATCGCGCCCGTATGCGATTGCGCCAGCGCGTCGCCTTGCTCGGAGCGGCCCAGCTTGTAGGCGATCACCGGCTTGCCGCAAGCACGCGCACGCGTCAGCGCCCGGGCCAGCGTGGGCGCGTCGCGCAAGGTCTCCAGGAACAGCAGGATGACCTTGCTGTGCGGGTCGTCCACCAGCGCGTCGACGACCTCGCCGACGGAAATATCGCTTTCGTTGCCCACCGACACCGATTTGGCGAAGCCGAACCCGCGGGCCGCGGCGCGCGACAGCAGCGACCCCATCATCGATCCGCTCTGCGACACCATGCTGATGTCGCCGGCCAGCAGCGTATCGGCCTCGAAGGCGGCGTTCACGGACAGGATCCCGCCGGTGTGCAGATCGGCCAGGCCGATGCTGTTCGGGCCCAGCAAGCGCAGACCCAGGCCGCGCGCCTGAGCGACCAGCGCGGCCTGGCGGGCCTGGCCGTCGGGGCCGGTTTCGCCGAACCCGTCGGAATAGATCGTCACGACCCGCGCGCCGGCCTGGGCGCAAGCGGGCAGCAGCGCGGCCACGTCGCTGCCGGGAATCATCACGAAGACATGGTCCACCGGCCCTGGCAGGCCGGCGAGCGACGGGTAGGCGCGTTCGCCCAGGATGTCGGCGCGGGCGGCGTTGATGGGATAGACGGCACCGGTGTAGCCGTGCTTGCGCATGAAGCGCAAGGGGCGTGCCGTGTTTTTGCGCACGTCGCCCGAGGCGCCCACAAGGGCGACCGCGCGGGGGGACAGCAGCGCGTCGGCGAAGGACGGCGATAAGGAAGAAGACATGGATGCGGCGGATGTCATGAGTTGCGGAAAAGGGGATGAAGGCATCACAGCCGGGGCATGTCGGCGGCCAGGCGCAAGGCGCGCACCGGCATCGTGTCCAGGCGCCAGACGGCAACGCGCAACGCACGGGCGCGTGCGCCGCCCAGGACAGGGCCGGCCAGTTCATCGAACTTGTCGTCCAGGTCAGCGTCGGACAGCGGGGATTCGGGATCGCCCTTGCGGTACGGGGAATGGTGTTCAAGCCCCAGGCCGCCACGGGTCGTGACCGACAACCGGGCGGCGCGCATCTTGGGAAAGCCGGCGGTGAATGCCGGGTCGGCGCAGAGCTCCAGCCGTTGCATCAACTGGCGCACGCGTGGATCCTGCAACCGGTCGGGGCTGAAGGCGTCCAGCCGGACGGACCCGTGGACCAGCGCGTGCGCCACCACGTAAGGCAGGCTGAACTTGGCCTCGAAAGCGGTAGCTGGCGTGAAGTTCCCCGTGACATCCAGGGCGGTCTGATAGGCGTCCACGCGCAGCGATGCCACGTCTTCCGCGCGCAAGCCTTGCTGGCGCAACGCCAGCGCGGCGTCGATGGCGGCGAAGGTGTGGCCGCAGCAGCCATGGTTCTTCTGCGTGATCGACAGGATGTTGTAACGCTGACCCAGGCCGTCGACGGCGGCCGCCCAGTCCGGGGCCTCCGCCAAGGCCGCGCCGAATCCGACCTTGCCTTCCAGGATGTCGGGCACGCCCGTGATGCCGTGCGCGGCGCCCTGCCCGGCCCGCACGCCTACTTCGGCGGCATGGCCGGCATGCAGCGCCTTGCTCATGGCGTCGGACCGGAACGCTTGCTGCAAGCCGCTGGCCAGCGTGCCGGCGGTGGCCAGCGCGTGCAGCATCGCCTGGGCGTCGCCCGGCGCACACAAGGCAGCGGCCGCCGCCGCGCTGCCGAAACAGCCCACCGTACCGGTCGTATGGAAGTAGCGGTAGTGGGACGGCTGCACGGCGGCGCCGATGCGGGTCGAGATCTCGTAGCCCACCACGATGGCGTTCAGCAGCGCCTGGCCGCTGGCGTCGCCCTCTTCGGCCAGGGCCAGCGCCGCGGCGATGGTCGGGCAGCCCGGGTGGTAGATCGCGTCGCGAAAGATGTCGTCGAATTCCATGGCGTGCGACACGCTGCCGTTGATCCAGGCCGCCGTGGCCGCGAACGCCGTCGTCGCGCAACCGGGCAGGCTGGAGGCGCCCGATCCCAGTTCCGCGCCATGCGCGCCCAGCAGTTGCAGGCAAGGCGCGGTGCGCGTACCCGGATACAAGGCCGACAGCCAATCCAGGAACGCGCGTTTGGCGTGGTGGATGACCTCGTCCGGCAACCGGGCCAGCGTGTCCTGCGCGCCATACGCGGCGATCGTCTCCAGCAGCATGCTTGTCTCTCCTCTTGTCTTGGCGGCGCCGCGATGGCGTCGCTGATATCTGCCGTCCACTCTAGGCGTTCGCCCCGCCTCAGCATTGATAAAAAGGAAAACGAGCGTTCTTGATCTTGGGGGGGCGGATTTGGAGATAGTTGCTTTGCCAATTTTTCATACCGCCGGGCGGAGGCCTTCCGTAAGCTGCATGGCAATAGCTAGAAAAACAGACGTCATACCAAGGAGGAAGTAATGAGTGAGACAAAGACCCCGCTGGGCTTCATCGGCCTGGGCGTGATGGGGGAACCCATGTGCGCCAATCTGGTCCGCAAATCCGGGCACCCGGTATTCGTGACCGATATCAGCCCCGATCCGGTGGCTCGCATCGGCGCACTGGGCGGCCACGCCTGCGCCTCGATCGTCGAGGTGGCGCAGACCGCCGAGATCGTGTTCCTGTCGCTGCCCAGCATCGTGCAGGTGGAACAGGTATGCACCGGACCGGGCGGCCTGGTGGAAGCTGGCGGCCGCGTGCGTATCGTGGTCGACATGAGCACCAGCGACGTCGGCCGCACCCGCCGCCTGGCCGAGGTGCTGCGCGGCCATGGCATCCTGTTGATCGACGCGCCGGTGGCTCGCATGCGCGAAGCCGCCCGCCTGGGCACGCTGATGATCACCGTGGGCGCCACCCGCGAGGACTGCGAGGCGGTCTTGCCCTATTTGTCGTGCATGGGCACGGACGTGCTGCTTTGCGGCGGCATCGGCAACGGCCAGGTCGTGAAGATCATGAACAACATGGTGGTGTTCATGACCGTCCATGCGCTGGCCGAAGCCATCACCATCGGGCGCAGCGCGGGCGTGGACGGCACGCTGCTGCTGGATGCGCTGAGCAAAGGGTCGGCCGACAGCTTCGTGCTGCGCAACCCGGGCCAGAAGGCGCTTGCCGCCGACACCTTCCCCGAAAAGACCTTCCCGACCGAGTACGCCATCAAGGACATCCTGCTGGCGCTGGAGCTGGCGAACCAGGGCGACGTCGACGCCCGCGCCGCCAAGCTGACGCACGACCTGCTGGAGCGCACGCGCGCCGCGGGCTACGTCAAGGAGTACTACCCGGTGATGGTCAAGCTGATCGAACGCGGCTACGCCTGAATCCCCCCGTATCGCCACCGGCGCCCGCCGCGCCGCGCACTTCCCTATTCGAGACCCTCATGACATCCATGCTTTGCAGGTGGGCGCTGCCCGTGCTCGCCACCGCGCTCGGCTTTCCCGCCGCGGCCGCGGACTATCCCGCCAAGCCGATCACCCTGGTGATCGGGTTCACCGCCGGCGGCCCGACGGACGCCGTCGGCCGCTATCTGGCCCGTGGCCTGGAGGCCGAACTCGGCCAGACCATCGTGGTGGAAAACCGCCCGGGCGCCAATGGCGTCGTGGCGCTGCAGGCGGTCAAGCGCGCCGCCGCCGACGGCTATACCCTGATGCTCGGCAGCAGCGGCACGCTGTCGATCGAACCGGTCTACAAGCAGAAAGTCGACTATCAGGTGCTGAAAGACTTCCAGCCGGTCGGCCTGGTGGCCAGCTATCCCTACCTGCTGGTCGTGCCGGCAAGTTCGCCGTTCAAGACCGTGCAGGAATTGATCGCCGGCGCGCGCCAGAAGCCCGGCGCGCTGACTTTCGCGTCCGCCGGCAGCGGCGCCGTGAACCACCTGGCCGGCGAATGGTTCAAGAGCGCGTCCCACGTCGACATCACCCATATCCCCTATAAGGGCGACTCGGCGGCCATTGCCGATCTGGTGGCCGGACGGGTCGACATGGCGTTCCTGAGCGCGATCGCCGCGATGCCGCAGGTGCAGGCGGGCAAGATGCGCGCGCTTGGCATCGCCGCGGCCCAGCCGTCTTCGGTAGCGCCGGGCGTGCCGACGGTGGCGGACTCGGCCGGCATTCCCGGATTCACCGCCGAACCGTGGAACGGGGTGCTGGCACCCGCCGGCGTGCCGCCCGCCGTGACGCAGCGGTTGAACGCCGCGATCAACAAGGTGATGAGCTCCGATGCCTCGCGCGAGGCCTTGCTGAAGCTGGGCCAGTATCCGATGACCGGCAGCCCCGAAGATTTCGCGCGGCATATCGGCACGCAAACCGAACGCTGGGCGCAAGTCATGCAGACCAGCCACATCGCAAAGGCGGACTAGATGCGCTATCCCGAACTGAACCTGCTGATCGACGGCCGCGCGGTGCCCGCCGGCAACCGCCCAAGCCTGGAAGTGATCGACCCCGCAACGCTGGCCGTGCTGGGGCGCGTGCCGGTGGCCGCGCCGGAAGACATCGACGAGGCGCTGGATGCCGCGCACCGCGCGTTTCCCGGCTGGCGCGATACGCCGGCGCTTGAACGGGGGGCCGTCCTGCGCCGCGCCGCCGCCCTGATGCGGGAGCGCACGCCCCAGTTGGCGTGGTTGATCACCCGCGAGCTAGGCAAGCCCCTGGCCGAATCGGAAAAGGAAGTAGCAACCGCCGCCGAGATGTTCGAATGGGCGGCGGAAGAAGCCCGGCGCACATATGGCCGCCTGATCCCCGGGCGCGTCGGCGGCATCCGTCAACTGGCCATCCCTGAACCCGTCGGCCCGGTCGCCGCATTTGCGGGCTGGAACGCGCCGGCGATCACGCCGTCGCGCAAGATCGCGGGTGCGCTGGCCGCCGGCTGCTCGATCGTGATCAAGCCGTCCGAAGAGACGCCCGCGATCGCGCTGGAGATCGGCCGCGCCTTGGCGGATGCCGGCCTGCCCGCCGGCGTGCTGAACATGCTGTTCGGCGACCCGGCCGAGATCTCCCGGCGCCTGATCGCCTCACCCGTGATCCGCATGCTGACCTTCACCGGGTCCACCGCCATTGGCCGCGATCTTGCGGTGATGGCCGCCAGCGGCCTGAAGCGCGCCACGCTGGAGTTGGGCGGCCACGCGCCGGTGCTGGTCTTCGACGACGCCGACCCGGAAGCCGCCGCCGATGCCCTGCTGGCCGCCAAGCTGCGCAATAGCGGCCAGATCTGCACGTCGCCCACGCGGATGTTCGTGCAGCAAGGCGTCTATGAACGATTCATACAGCGCCTGGCCGACCGCGCCCGAGGCTGGCGCGTGGGCAACGGCCTGGAGCCCGGCGTGCAGATGGGGCCGATGGCGAACCCCCGCCGGCTGGCCGCCATGGCGTCCATGGTGGCGGATGCGGTCCAGCACGGCGCGCAGGTCGCCGCCGGCGGCACGCGCCTGGACTTGCCGGGCTGGTTCTGGGCGCCGACCGTGCTGCGCGATGTCAGCGCCGAATGCCTGGCCGCCAACACCGAGCCCTTCGGACCGCTGGCGCTGGTGCAGCCTTTCCGCGAGGTGGACGAAGCGCTGGCAGCGGCCAACCGCCTGCCGTTCGGCCTGGCGTCCTATGTGTTCACCCGCGACGCGGCGACGGCGCGGCTGGCCTCCGAACGCATCGAAAGCGGCGTCGTCTGCATCAACCACTGCCAGGCATCCCTGCCTGAAACCCCCTTTGGCGGCTTCAAGGACAGCGGACTGGGCAAGGAAGGCGGCGTTGAAGGCCTGCAGGAGTTCATGCAGGTCAAGTATGTCAGCCAGATGTAGCCGCCCCATTCCAAGGAGAAGACCATGAATAAGAAGATCACCGCCCTGCTCGCCCTGGCCGCTGGCACGGGCCTGGCCCAAGCCCCCGCGCAGGCGCAGGCGCCCGATGGCATTTCGGACGGCGTCGTGCGCATTGGCGTGCTGACGGACATGTCCGGCGCGTATTCGGGCAACGTCGGCCCCGGGTCGGTCCTGGCCACCAAGCTGGCCATCGAGGACTTCGGCGGCAAGGTGCTGGGCAAGCCGATCGACATGCTGTCGGCCGACCACCTGAACAAGACCGACGTCGCCGCGGGCCGCGCGCGGGAGTGGATGGACCGCGAAAAAGTCGACGTAGTGACCGAACTGGGCAACAGCGCGGTCGCGCTTGCCGTCATGAACATCGCCCGCGAGAAAGGCCGGATGACGATGGTGACGGGCGCGGGCGCCACCCGCATCACTGGCGAGGACTGCTCGCCCAACAACGTCCAGTGGGTCTATGACACCTATGCGCTGGCCAAGGTAGGCACGCTGCCGCTGGTCGAGGCGGGCGCCAAGAAGTGGTATTTCGTCACGGCCGACTACGCCTTCGGCCATTCGCTGGAAAGCGACGGCATGCGTTTCGTGAAGGAAGGCGGCGGCACGGTGGCGGGCTCGGTGCGCTACCCGTTCCCGGGGACGGATTTCGCGTCCTTCCTGCTGTCAGCGCAGGCCAGCAAGGCCGACGCGGTGGGGTTCGCCAGCGCCGGCGCAGACCTGCAGAACGAGATCAAGCAGGCGCGGGAATTCGGCTTGGCCGACCGCCAGAAGCTCGTCGCCATGCTGATGAGCATCACGGACGTGCATGGCGTGGGCCTGGATGCGGCCCAAGGCATGACGTTCGCCGAGACCTTCTATTGGGACATGGACGACGAAACGCGCGCGTTCGCCCAGCGCTTCTTCAAGGCAGCGAACAAGATGCCCACCGCCTTGCAGGCCGGCCAGTATTCCGCGGTGCTGAACTACCTGCGCGCCGTCGAAAAGTCCGGCTCGGACAAGGCGGATACCGTGATGCAAACGCTGCGCGGCATGCCGATCCATGATGCGTTCGCCCGCAACGCCCGCCTGCGCGAAGACGGGAAACTGGTCCACGACACCTACGTCGTCGAGGTGAAGTCGCCGAAGGAATCCAAGGCCGCGTGGGACTACTACAAGATCGTCAAGACGGTGCCGGGCGACCAGGCGTTCATGCCCTTGGCCGAAAGCCAATGCAAATTGGTCAAGAAATGACCGCGCCGCCGGCCGCCAACGCCCCGCTGCCGGTCTACGAGGCCTACGCCATCCGCTATGCCAGCGTGACCCGGCGCGCCGCCGACAATTTCCTGTCGCGCGCCGATGTGCACGACGGGCCGATGCCGATGGACTTCTACTGCTGGCTGCTGCGGGGGCCGGCCGGCAATGTGCTGGTCGATACCGGTTTCAGCGCGTGTTCGGCGCGCGCGCGGGACCGGGCCTTCACGCTGCATCCCGAAACAGCGCTGGCCCGGCTGGGGCTGGCGCCGGGCGACATCGACCACTTGGTCCTGACGCACCTGCACTATGACCACGCCGGCAATGTCGAGGCCTATCCCGGCGCGCAGGTCCATTTGCAGGATGACGAAATGCGGTACGCCACCGGCCGGTACATGTGCTTTGCGAGCATGCGGCATTTCTTTTCGGTCGACGACGTGCAGGCGGTGGTACGCCAGGTCTACGCGGGGCGCGTCCGTTTCCATGACGGCGACGCCGTGCTGGCGCCCGGATTGGAGCTGTATCGCGTCGGCGGGCATACGCAGGGCCTGCAAGTGGTGCGGGCGCATACCGCGCGCGGCTGGATCGTGCTGGCCTCGGACGCCCTGCACTACACGCGCAACTTCACCGACAACAACCCGTTTCCCGCTATCTTCCATCTGGGCGAGATGCTCGACGGCTATACGCGCATCCGCACGCTGGCGGACTCCGACGCGCACATCGTGCCGGGCCACGATCCCGCCGTGGCCCGGCAGTACCCGCTGGCCGATGGCGAAGCGGGCATCTACCGGCTGGACATGCCGCCCTTGTGACAAGGAAAACCTGATGCAAGACGACGACTTCATCCTGAACCGCCTGGCCGACGCCGTAAACCGGCAGGACCGCCTGGTGTGGCGGGGGCGGCACCTGAACACCGTGTTCCTGCTGGAACGCGGCCCGGACGCCTACCTGATCACGGTGGCGGCGGGCCGTATCCAAACGGTGCGTCCGGGCCCCTTCGTGATGCCGCGCTGGCAATTCGCGCTACGGGCATCGGCCGAGGACTGGGCGCAGTTCTGGCGCCCGCTGCCCCCGCCGGGCTACCACGACCTGATGGCGCTGGTGAAATTCCGGCGGCTGCGCGCCGAAGGCGACCTGTATCCCCTGATGTCCAACTTGCTGTATTTCAAGGACGTGCTGGCCTGCCCGCGCGCCGAAGGAGCGTCCTCGTGAATCCGCAACAAGCCAATCCCCCCGCCGCCGTCTTCGAGCCGGTGATCGGGCGCTACCTGCATTTGACGCTGGGCGGCCGCGCGCACCGCGTGTATGTCGAGGAAGCCGGCAGCGGCTTCCCGTTGCTGTGCCTGCATACCGCCGGCGCCGATACCCGCCAGTACCGCGCGGTGATGAACGACCCGCGAATCCTGGAGTCCTTCCGCGTCATCGCCTTCGACCTGCCGTGGCACGGCAAATCGTCGCCGCCCGAGGGCTGGCAGCAGGAAACCTACCGGCTGACGTCCGAGGACTACGCGCAAGCCATCATCGCCGTGGCCGACGCCATGGCGTTGGACCGACCGCTAGTGATGGGGTGCTCGATCGGCGGGCGCATCGTGCTGCATCTGGCGCTGGAACACCCGCAGCGCTTCGGCGGCGCGATCGGGCTGCAATCGGGCGCCCATGTGGATCCCTATTACGACCTGGAATGGCTGAACCGGCCCGACGTGCACGGCGGCGAGGTCTGCGCCGGCATCGTATCGGGCCTGGTCGGCCCGGGCAGCCCCGACAACCACCGCTGGGAAACGCTATGGCACTACATGCAGAGCGGGCCGGGCGTGTTCAAGGGTGACTTGCACTTCTACACGGCCGACGGCGATATCCGCGACCGCGTGGCCGGGATCGACACCCGCCGCTGCCCTTTGTGGCTCTTGACCGGCGAATACGATTATTCCTGCACGCCGCAAGACACCGAGTTCCTGGCCGGGCGCATCGCGGGATCCCATTGGCAGATCATGGAAGGCATGGGCCACTTTCCCATGAGCGAAGACCCCGACCGGTTCCTGGCCTATCTGCGGCCGGTACTGGCGCAGGCGGCCGAGGCGCGCCTGGGCGAATAGCGCCGCCGCGTCCGGGCCGGCGCGGCTATCGCGCCGGCTCGGACGCCGTCAGCGCTTTTAGCAATTCTTCCACGGGGCGCGCCAGTTGCGCCGTGTCGCGCACGCAGACATAGAACTGGCGTTCGGCCCAGTCATCGCGCAGCCGCAGCAGCACAAGCCCCATCGACGCCAGATAATGGCGCGCGATGCCTTCCGGCACCACGCCGATGCCCAGGCCTTCGCGGATCATCCGGCACCGGGTTTCGAAGTTGGACACTTGCAGCTTGACGTTGGGCGGCCGCGACAGCGTCTGCCCGGCATACGCCAGGAACTGGTCCAGCGAATGCCGGGGAAAGTAGCCCAGCAGGTCATAGTCCAGCGCGTCTTCCAGGAACAGCTCCGTCCGGTCGGCCAGCGGATGGCCGACGGGCACCACCAGCCCCACGCGGTCGCGCCGGAACGGGAACGAAGCCACCCCGGGCACGGGATGATCCGCGTGGTAGATGCCGATATCGACCGACGCTTCGGCCACCAGGCGCGGAATGTCGTAACTGTGGCCTTCCAGCAGGTCCACGCTGACATCGCTGCGGCCCGCCAGAAAGCGCCCCATCACGCCGGGCAGGAACTGCAGGATGGTGGACGGGTTGGAAGCCAGCCGGATCTTCGCCTGCCCATCAAGGGAGAAGCCGTTGATCGCCTGCTCCGTCAGTTGGACGCTGCGCAAGATAGCCTTGGCGCGCTGGTACAGCAAGGCACCCGCGGGCGTGGGTTCGACGCCACGGCCATGGCGGTGCAACAGCGTCCGGTCCAGGTGGCGTTCCAGCTCGGCCACCCGTTTGCTGGCGGCGGACGTCACCAGATTTTCCCGTTCGGCCGCTTTCGACAGGCTCTTTTCTTCGACGGCCGCGACGAAGATTTCCAGTGCAGGAATATCCAGCTTTTTCATACCGGCAATATACCGTGCCGCCACGCCGTCAACGTCGCTTCCACCTGCACGATTTCGCCGCGGCTCATCCCTGCGCGTTCATAGAATTCGGCGCGTTCCGACACGACTTCCCGCACGCGGTCGAGTATCGATTGCGCCGCCGCCTCGGACCGCAAGCCAAAGCGCCGGTACTCGGTCAGGCAATTCTCGAACGTGCTGTCGCGCCCGGCCGCGCCGATGTGCAGGTAATGCTTGGCCGACCCTTCCTGCGTGACCACGTCGAACAGCGGCGACAGCCGGTACGTGCCTGCGCCTTCGTCTTTCACGAAGCCCACATTCTTCAGATGGTCGTCGGTGTTGTGTACCGCCACGTTCAGGATCATGCGGGCATACAGTTCTTTCAGGTCCTGGACCGGATTCGACGAGATGCGGCGCAGCACATCCGCCAGCCGCGCATACGAATACGTGGCCTTGCCGCGTGCGCCATCCAGTTCGCGCTTGCCGATCTGCGCCGACGGGCTGATCAGCGACGCGCCGCTCAGGAAATGGCGGCGCGCCACCACGGGTTCCCCGCCGCGCTCGGCCGGCAGCCGTTCGCGGTCGAAGCGCCGGGTCAGCAGCACCGCGCCCAGATGGGTGTCGGTCAGGTGGATGTCGGGCACGGTCAGCCCGATCGCCCGCGCCATCTCCAGGTTCGCGAACTCGACGCGTTGCCGGTCATACGAATCGCCTTGGCGCGGAAACTTGGCGATCCACATCTCGCCCTGCCCGTCGCGCACGATGGTCTTGGGTCGCGCGCCGCCGATGTCCCAGGAACTGCCCAGGATGTCCCGGTACAGGCCCTTGGGCTGGACGCCCTGATCGATGTCGGTCAGCAGATCCGCCAGCGATTCCAACTGGCTGATTTCCGGCAGGCGATAGGTCTTGCGCATGTTGGGCGTCAGTGGGCGCGCGCTGAAAAACAGCGCGCCCACGCCCATGCCCCGTCCCCGCAGCAGCACTTCGTCTTCCGTCACCCGGGCGCCGGCTTTGTCCAGGCGCATGACATTGCGGCCCCAGGCGTCCGGCGCCGCATCGAAGATCGCACCCAGCGTCTCGTAGCGGCTTTCGGTGCGGAAAGTCGTCTTGGCGTCGATCAGGGGCAAGTTCAGCGGGTCCAGCGCAAAGGCGCGCGGATCGTCCGCATAAGACTGCACATACGTGAATTCGGCGAAAAAATGGTTCTCGTCCGAGTCGTCCAGCGTCAGCACGCCGGTCAGGACCGCTTCGCCGCGGATGTCCACATAGACGAACAGCTGGCTTTCGACGGATTTGTGTTTCCTGGCGCGCGCCATGCCTGCCCCTTACAGCTTGGTGGGATCGACGCGGTGCGCTTGCGCCGCGCCGCCGCCCCGGCTGGGCCGGCGCAAGGCGTCCAGCCGCTTGCCCACACCGTCCTGCTCCGGGTCAGCCAGCGCGAACAACGCGTCGCCAAAGCCGTATTGCAGCAAGGCCTCCACCGCCAGCGCCAGCGACACGCCGCCGTCGCCGCGTTCCAGGCGCGCAATGGTGGCGCGCGAAACGCCCAGGCGGCCGGCCAGCACGCTCTCCGATTCGGCGCGGCGCAACCGGGCCGTGCGCAAGTTCGCGCCAAGCCGGACCAGCGCGTCGGCGGCCTCGAAACTGGGTTCGATCTTCTTTTTCATGTCTTGATAATAGCGCTTTAAGATAAATTTTGCGCTATTAATGAGGCATAAATTGCCTAAACCACGACCGCCTGGTCCAGCCTCAGGGCGCCACGGCCCGTATCCAGGGTGACGCGCGCGCCCAACGGCAACGTCAGGTTCGGGTCGCCATGGCCGCTGGGCCATCCGCCCAGCACCGGAATCCCGCGGGAACGGAATTGGTCCAGGATCAGCGGATACAGCAGGCCTTGGGCCTGGGCGTCGTCCATCTGCACGCCCAAACGCGTGAAGTTGCCCACCAGCAAGCCCTTCACGCCGTCGAACTTGCCGGCGGCCGCCAATTGGCCCAGCAACCGGTCGACGCGCGGCACGGCTTCGTTGACGTCTTCGATGAACAGGATGGCGTCGCGCGTGTCGATCTCGTTGCGCGTGCCTGTCAGCGCGGCGATCAGCGCCAGATTGCCGCCGATCAGCCGTCCGCTGGCCGCGCCCGGAATCAACTCGGTCGGCAGCGCATCCTGCGGCGGCGTGATCCACGACCCGCTCCCCATCTGGCCGGTGATCATGGCCAGCAGAGTGGATTCCGTGGGCTCGCGCTTGCCGGCCAGCAAGTCCTGACCCAGCATCGGCCCGTGGAACGTGACGAAACCGGCATGGCGCTGCATGGCCAGATGCAGCGCCGTGATGTCGCTATAGCCGATGAACGGCTTGGGATGGTTGCGCAGCAACGCGTAATCCAGCTGGTCCAGCAAACGCCATGACCCGAAACCGCCTTGCAGGCACCACACCGCGCCGATGTCCGGCGCGGCGAAGGCCGCGTGCAGGTCCGCCAGGCGGTCGGCGTCGCTGCCGGCCAGGTAGTCATACGGCGAATCCAGGCGCGTCCGGCTGGCGGGCATGACCTGCGCGGCAAAGCCCCGCGCCTCCAGCCATTCCGCCGCATCGTCGCTGGCGCCAGGCGCGGCGGAGGCCGGTGCCACGATGGCGATCCGCGCGCCGGGGCGCAAGGCGGGCACCGGAAGCGCGCCTTTGCCGTGCGCGGGTGCAGGAGGCGTCGGCGCGCCCGCTACCGGCTGGCGTCCGACTGGCGCGCGGCTGGCGCAGCCGCTTAGCGCCAGCGCCGTCAGGCATAGCGCGCCGGTCTGTTTCAGAAAGCCGCGGCGGCCGGGGTTCTGATTGCGCGCAAGCTCGCCAGGCAGGTTCATGGTCGTCGTCGGTCGTATCAATACGGCGTTAAAACAAGGTGGCGTCAAATCAATGCGGCGCCAAAACAAGGCCGCGTCAAAACCGTTCGTAGTCCAGCCGGTAGCGCCATTGGCCCGCGGCCAGTCCCGCCATCGGCAGCCGGCCGATGCGGATGCGGCGCAAGGCTTGCAGCTGCAAGCCCGCCGTATCGCAAACGTATTCGATGAAGCCCAGCGGCGGCGTCTTCAGCGCAAAGCGCAGGTGCGTTTCGTTCTGCCAGCTGACTTTCATCGGCGTGGCGGCGCGCCCTTCGAAAGCCAGCCCTCGCTGAAGCCGGGCCAGATCGCCCTCGCTCAGCTGGCCGCTGACCTGCGCCACGTACTCCTGCTCCACCAGCTTGCCCTCTTCCACCAGCTTGCGCGACACGGGGTATTCCTGCGTGTAGACGACCAGGCCGCTGGCCGCGCGTTCCAAAGGCGTGACAAGCTTCAGTCCGTTGAACATGCGTTTCAGGTAACGCTGGCCGGAACGGTCGCCCGGCATCAGGTTCTTCTGCACGATCAGGTCGCGCGCCGAACCCGGTTCGTTGTCGGCGTACATGCCCTCGGGCTTGTGTACCAGCACGGTCACGGGCCGCATGTCTTCCAGCTTGGCGCCGGGCAGCAGGCTGACGGTCTGCCCGGGGGCGACGCGAAAGCCGGGTTCTTCCACGGGCTTGCCGTCGACGGCGACCCAGCCGCCTTCGATATAGCGTTCGGCATCGCCGCGCGAGCAGGACTGTTCCGTGGCCAAGCGCTTGGCCAGTCTTTCGCTTTCGCTCATTGCGACACCGCCTTGCATGCGGGCGTGGCGGGTCGGGATAGGGATTCAGGCGTGCTGTCAGCCAGCACAAACGGGTGCATCGTCATTAAGTATTGCCGGGGTGTTGCAAAACGCGGGCGAAGCGCCCGCGGCGTCAGGCAGATGTTACGCCTTTTCCGGAGGCGATCCGGGCAGTTGGCCCGCTGCCGTCTCCGGAATTTCCGCCGTCGCCACTGGCGGCGGCACGTCCGAGATCCAGGCATTCACGAGCGTTGACGTCACCGCCAGGATCACCGGCCCGATGAACAAGCCGACGATGCCGAAAGCGAACATGCCGCCCAGCACCCCGGACAAGATCAGCAGCAACGACAGGTTCACCCCGCGCTTGATCAGCATCGGGCGCAGCAGGTTGTCCAGCATGGCGACCAGCACCGCCCAGATCAGCAGCAGGATCGCGGCCACCTTCATATCGTTCTGGAACAGCCAGATCACGCCTCCCAGCATCGGCAGGAACGGGCCCAGTTGCGCCAGGCACAGCATCACCATCAAGGCGGTCAGGATGCCGGCGGCAGGCACGCCCGCGATCCACAGCCCCACGCCGCCCAGCACGGACTGCACCACGGCGGTCACCACGATGCCCAGCGCGACCGCCCGGATGGCGGCGCCGGCCAGGCGCACCGCGGCCACGCCGCGCTGGCCGGCCAGGCGGTTGGCGAAACGCTTGACGAAATCGGCCGCCGATTCGCCCTGGCTGTAGAGGATGCCGGCGATGACGATGGTGATCAGCATGTGCATCACGAACACGCCGACGATGGCCGCATGGCTCAGCAACCAGTGCGCGGCGATGGTCAGATAGGGTTCCAGCCGGGCCAGCAGGCCGCCCGCGCCCGCATCGGACAGCGTCTGCCACTCCTGCGCGATGCGCGGGCCGGCCAGCGGAATGGCGCGCACCCAGCTCGGCGGCGCCAGCAGCGCGTAATCCGGCAGGCTTTTCACGGCCGCCATGATCGCCCCGCCATGTTCCGCCAAGGTCGATATCACCTGATACAGCGGCAGCACGATCACGAACAGCAGGATCAGCAGCATGATCCCCGTCGCGGCCCAGCGGCGGCCGCCGAACCGTTGCTGGATGGCCAGCAGCACGGGCCAGGTCGCCACCACGATGGTGGTCGCCCAGATCAGACCGGGCAGGAACGGCTTCAAGATGTAAAGACTGCCCACCATCAACGCGGACAGGATCACGATGACAAGCAGGATTCGGGCAAGATCGGCTGTAGGACGTGTGTTCACCCGCTGCTCCTGGCAAGGCTTGACGCCCCGCGTGATGACGCCTCGTGGCCCGTGGGCGGACTGCCCGGGGATGCGCATGGATGCGCGTCGATGCGATCCCCAGGAATTTATCCGAAATCCACGCGGACTTGTACCTTGCCGTGGCACGTTCCGGGCACGCCGCTTGCTCCTGGGGCCGATGCCGCCGGACTCGGATGGCGATGGCGCCGGGCTCCCCGGGCGCCGCATGTCGACGGCGTCTATCTCTTAAGGAGGTATGCCATGAAGCTATTGACCACCGCCAGCGTCCTGCTGGCCATCGCGTTAGCCGGGTGCACCGCGCCCACGTCGTACAGTTCCAACTCGCCGCGCGGGAACAACAGCATGAAGGACCAGGCCAATTACCACGCGGAAAACTTCGGCGAACCGGACAACACGCCGTTCCAGGGCGTCTATCCCGGACATTAAGGCAGTCGTTGCGCGGGCAGCGCCGCCGCAGCCGCCGTGGCGGCTTTCTCGTTGGCCAGTGCCATCAAATGGCGGGTCAGCTCGGCCAGTTGCCCGTCCTTTTGCTCCAGTTGCGCCAGCAGCGACGCCGATTGCGCGTCCCCCGCGGCCAGACGGGCTTCCAACGCCGCCTCGCGTTGCCGCGCCGTGGTCAATGCGTCGCCGGCTGCCCGGTCGGCGGCAAGCAGCCGTTGCTGGACGGACGAGATCTCGCCGCGCAACGCCTGAGCGCCCTGCTCCGCTGCGCGCTTGGCTTCCCGCGTCTCGGCCAATGCCGTCTGCAATTGGGCAGCCTGCCGTTGGCTCGCGGCCTGCGTATCGTCCAGACGCGCCTGCAGCTTCTTGACCGCCCCGCGTTCCGCGTCCAGCTCGTTCAGCCAGCGGCGTTCGTGCGCCGCATGGCGTGTTTCGGTCGCCGCTAGCGCCTGGGCGTGCAGGTCGCGCAGCTTCTCTGCCTCGGTCAGCAGGGTCTGCACGGCGCTGCGGGCGTCCTCCAGCTGCAACTGGCTCTGCTTGAGCTGATCGTCGCGGTGACGCAGTTGCTGTTCGGCTGCGCGCAAACGGTCTTCGGTGGCCGCTAATTGGGCCGTTGCCACTTTCAGGCCTTCCTGCAGGTCCTGTTCGCGATTGGCCAGCTGGATTTCGCGTTGTTGCAGTTGTTCCGCATCGGCAGCCAGCCGTTCGCCTTCCTCCGCCAGTTCCCCCCACCGCCGCCGATAGGTTTCGGCCTGTTCGGCGCGCGCTTCCGCCTGCGCGGTTGCCCAAAAATGGGCCGCCGCCTGGGCGACCGGGTCCGGGATCGCCGGCGACGCGGCGAATGCGCCGGGGTCCTTGATGCGCGCGCCCAATGCGCGGAACCAGGTTTCCAGGTGCGGGCTGACCGTATTGGGCGACCCGCGCCCGATCTTCTGCCGCACCCGTTCGATGGTGGGCCGGGCACCTTCCAGCAACAGCGCGTCCGCTGCGGTCCAGACGTCGGTTTCGGTGATTCCTGTGGCCATGGCCCGCTACTCCGTGATTGGCTCGCGCCGTGAAGAATAACTAGTCACGATAATGGAACCTTATCGAGACTTAAATGTTGTTTGTGTTATATATCATACAGCATATGTATTGTTTAGTTAATGGACGACGGAAGCCGCCCGCCAGGTGCCCACGAAAGAGAATTTCAATGTTAAAAAAGCCCCGCGCCCTTGATCAAGGGGCGCGGGGCCATGCGGGCACGCGTTTACAGGTTCCCGGTAGCCTTACCGATGCGCCAATAGATACCGCCACCGGTCATGCCCCCATCCACCGGCAAGTCCGCACCGGTAATGAACGAGGCCTCGGGCCCCAACAGGAACATCACGGCAGCGGCGATCTCGTCGGCGTCGGCGCCGCGCGAAAGCGGCGTGGCATCGCGATTGCCTTCGTAGAACAGCCGAGCGCGGCCGGCGTCGTGGACGGCGTTGGGCTGCATGATCATCGGCGTTTCAACCAGGCCCGGGCAGACCGTGTTCACCCGGATGCCCCGCCCTGCCAACTCCATCGATGCCGCCCGAGTCAAACCGCGCAACGCCCATTTGCTGGCCGTGTACGCGGCGCTGAAATAGCCGGTCAGCCCGGCGGTGGACGAGGTGTTGACGATCGCGGCGCCGGCTGGCATCAGTCCGGCAAGCGTACGGATAGCCAGGAAAGGCCCGTCCAGATTGATGTCCAGCAGGCGGCGCCATTCGCGATACGTGGTTTCGGTCACGGTCTTGCGCAGGGTCACGCCGGCGTTGTTCACCAGCCCGAACAAGGGCGCCTCGCCTTGAGAGAGGTCTTGCGCCAGGGCAAGCCAATCCGATTCGCTGCTGACATCTGCGATCCGCACCCGCAACCGGTCCGCATCCTCGCCGGCGGCAGCCCTCAGCGCCGCCCAGCTTTCGTCATCGTCGGGCAACACATCCAGCGCATGGACGACCGCGCCCGCCCGCAGCAGCCGCAGCACCTCGGCAGCGCCCTGTCCGCGCGCCGCGCCCGTGACGACGGCAGCCTTGCCCTTCCAGTATTGGTCCATTCCAGGTTCGCTCCTCATGTCTTGGACACGCCGCCGTCCACCAGCAGCACGTGACCCGTGACGTAGGACGACGCCTGCGACGCCAGATACAACGCCGCGTCGGCGATTTCGGCGGGCTGCCCCATGCGCCGCGCGGGCAGGCGCTCTACATATTCCGCGTAGGTGCCGGCGTCACCATGCATCCAGCTGCTCATCGGCGTTTCGATGAATCCAGGCGCGATGGCGTTGACGCGAACGCCCTTGGGGCTCCATTCAAGGGCCAGGCATTGGGTCAGGTGCGCGACACCCGCTTTCGCCGCCGCGTAATCGGCGCAGTTCGGCCGCGGCTTCACGCCCGCATAGCTGGACAGGTTGATGATGACGCCGCCGCCTTGCGCGATCATGTGCCGTGCGGCGGCCTGGGCGCCGAAGAAGGTTCCCTTCAGGTTGATGTCCATCGTGCGCTGCCACGCCGCTTCGTCGATATCCAGGGCGGGCGCCCGCGCCATGAAGCCGGCATTGTTGATCCAGATGTCCACCGCGCCATATTGCGACGCCACGGCGGCAGCCAGCGCTCGCGCCGCCTTCGCCTGGGTGACGTCGAGCTCGCGGCAATCCGCGTCCACCCCGGACATCGCGCCGGCGTCCCGATCCGTAGCGACTACGATTGCTCCCTGGGCCCGAAGCGCCGCCGCCACCGCGCGTCCGATGCCGCCGCCCGCGCCCGTGACGACCGCGACTTTCCCTGCAAGATCCGCATAAATCATGTTGCTCATACCGTAGTGAAAAGTTTGAAAATCAGTTGAAGGCCGCGCGCTTGCCCGTTGCGCCGCCGGATGCCTGCCCAGGCACGCGGATGTCGTTCAGGTCCATCCCCGCCGTCTCCTTGATCAACAGGCCGCCCGCGAACGCCATCAATCCCAGCGCGCCCACGTAGGCCGTGTAGACCCACTCCAGCCCCTGGGCGCCCAGCCAGGCATTGATGTAGGGCGCGGTCCCGCCGAATATCGCGACCGACAGCGAAGAGATGAACCCCACGCCCATCGCCCGCGCGCCGGTGGGAACCTGTTCCGCCAGCACGGCCGGAAAAATGGCCGCGAGCAACGCCCATACCAGCAGCCCGATCAACTGGGCGACGAACAGCGTCCACGGCTGGTCGGTGACCAGGTGCGACACCGGGAAGACCACCAGCGCCACCGCCAGGCCAAAGGCCATGACCATGGGCTTGCGTCCATAGCGGTCGGCCAGCCAGCCGCAGACCGGCAGCCACAGCAGGCAGATCAATTGCGCAATCAGGCTGGCGGTATAGGCGCCTGCCGGGTCCATGCCTTTCGTGGCGATGGCCGTGGCGGGCGCGAACGTGACCCAGGTGTAGTACGTGGCGTTGGACGCCGCCGCGATCATCACGATGTTGCGTGCGATGCGCAGCGCTTGGCCTTTTGACACTTTCTGGCGCCCGCCCTGCTCCGCCTGATGCTCGAACACCTCGCTTTCGCTGGCGCTGCGGCGCAGGAACAGCGCGTAGACGCCCAACAGCGCCCCCACTGCAAACCCCACCCGCCATCCCCACGCCTCCATCGCCGGCTTGCCCAGCCAGGACGTCAACAGCGCCGCAAGCGCGGTGGCCGCCATGACGCCGATGGTCACGCTGACGAACACCGAGCTGGACCACAGGCCGCGGCGGGCGGGCGGCGCGATTTCGGCGACATAGGTATAGGCCACGCCCGACTCCCCGCCATGCGCCAGCCCCTGCATCAGGCGGCAGGCGAACAGCAGGATCGACGCAAGCACGCCCGCCTGTTCGTAAGTCGGCAGCACGGCGATGGCCAGGCTGGTCAGCGCCAGCAGGCACATCGTGAGGACGAGCGTGAACTTGCGGCCATAACGGTCGCCAATGCGGCCGAACAGCCAGCCGCCGACGGGCCGGGCAAGAAAGCCGCCCGCAAACACGGCCAGCGTGGCCAACAGCGCCGACGTGCGGTCGGCAGGGTCGAACAGGTTCATCGCCAGATAGGCCGAGAACGTGCCATACAGCGTCCAGTCGAACCATTCCAGCGCATTGCCCACGGCGGCGGCGCGTAGCGATGCAAGCCGCCGCCGGCGGTCCTGTGTCTCCATGATTGTCGTTGTCATTTTTTTTCCGTTGGCGCGTCAGCGCAGGTGATGGGCAAACCAAGCGGCCGCTTCGCGGCTGGTACGTTCAAAGTGTTCCGTGTAGACGGAGTAGTGGCCGCCGGGCAGCAGCAGCAATTGCTTGGGCTGATGCGCGGCATTGAAGGCGTCCTGCTGCAGATCGGCAGGCGTCAATCCGTCGCCCGTCGCCACGATCATCAGCAATGGCGTGGGCGCGATGCGGCGGACATACATGCCCGGCTCATAAGCGCGGGCCAGTTCCAACGACCTCAGGGTCACTTCGTTGACCCACGACGGGCAGCGCTCGGCCTCGCCGCTCATGTATTCGTACGAATCCGGTCCGGGGTAAGCCACCGGCGCGTCCGGATCCGCATCGACCATGCGCAAAGTCGCGGGCGGCAGCCCCGCGTCGCGGGCCTCGCGGTCGGCCTCGAACGCGGCCTGCAGGGCTTGCGCCTTGTCATATCGCACGCGCCGTTGCGCGGCCGAAAAGCCACTGGTCGTCGGAACCTGGCTCACGACGCACTTGACCCGCCGGTCGATCGCGGCAACCGTCAGCGCGTGTCCGCCGCTGTAGCTGCTGCCCCAGATGCCGATGCGTTCTCTATCCACCTCCGGCCGCTGGCGCAGGTAGGAGATGGCCGACCTGAAATCCTGGATCTGCCGCTGCGGATCAATCTCCTGGCGGGGCAATCCGTCGCTGCGCCCCAGGTTACGGAAATCGAACGTCATGGCGGCCAGCCCTTCGTTGACGACGGCGGCGGCGTAGTCCTCGAGGTCTCCGCCCGCCACCATGGACCAGCCGTGCGCCAGGGCAACGGCGCCCACCGGCCCTTCGGCCTTCGCCGGCAGATACAAGGTGCCGCGGATACGGTCGCCATCCACCAGGAATTCAATCGGCTCTGCCGATTCTTTGATTGCCGCGCGCTTCTGTTTTATCTCTTCCACTTCTGTCCCTCCGTCATGATTGATTTGCCTGTTTGTTGGCAGGCGGAGGAAATTCTGCCCATCGCCGGAAGGGGGAACAAGCGGTATTATTCGCCCAATCAATCGGTGTTTCCGATCAATCTGGGCGACGCTCCGCCCTGCCTTCGACGACCGCGAGCATGGATCTACGCCAACTGGAATGTTTTCTGACCGTCGCCGAGACGCTGCACTTCGGACGCGCCGCCGAAGCGCTGCACATGGGCCAATCGTCTGTGTCGGAAGCCGTCAAGGCGCTTGAAAGGACGCTCGGCGGCCCGCTGTTCGAGCGCAGCAGCCGTCGCGTCGCGCTGACCCCGCTGGGAGAAACCTTGAAACTGGGCGCCGGGCCGGCCGTCATCATGATCAAAGGCGCCCTGGACGATTGCAAGCGCCAGGCGGCCGGCAAGCCGCGCCATTTGCGCATCGGTTTTCTGGGCGGCGGTTTCTACGAGCTATACCGCCCGCTCGTATCCGAATTCAAGGCCGCCCACCCCTACGTGGAGCTGGAGTTCATTGAGCTGACCTACGTCACCCACTATGCCGCGGTGGCGGATGGCTCCGTCGACGCCGCCTTCTGCCGGCTGCCCCTGGGCGCGGACGGCCTCAGCCACGGCCCGATCGTCCTGCGGGACCAGCGCATGCTTTGCGTCGCGCACGATCATCCGTTTGCCACGGCGGCGCTGCTGGATCCGGAGGTGTTGGCCGACGAACGCCTGGTGCGCATGGTGCCGGGGTCGGTCAATCAGGAATGGCAGGACTATCACTTCCCGCGGCACACCCCGAAAGGCCGCCCGATCGGCGACGGACCCGTGGTCCGCACCATTCGGGAAGGGATCGCGGCGGTGAATACGCGGCAGGGCTTGCTCATGCTGACCAAGCGCGCGGCCAGCTATTACGCCACGCCCGAGATCGCGTTCGTCGAAATCGACCTGCCCGCCATGCCCTCGGCGGTGGTGCGCCGGGCGGACGACAATCGGCAGATTCTTCAGGAACTGGACGCGTTGTTGCTGCGCATCGCTGAACGCCATGGCGTGGCGGCCTGAGCGGCGACACTCGACAGGAAAGGCAGAGGGCGCTTGACCTTGACCGCATGGAAGGCTGGAAGCTCCAAGCTGGTTTCAACGGACAGGAGCTCACATGAACGATCGCAACCACACCCCGCCCGCGCATTCGACCACGCCCCGGCCGCCGGCCGCCGGAAACGAGCCTCGATGGGGAATCGAAGAGGTCACTGCGCGCGCCGACGTGTCGGAACGTCTGGTGCGCCATTGCGAAGCGCGAGGCTTGCTCGTCGGCGCCGAACGCGCCAAGCACGCCACACGCGCCCGCGCATCCGAACGACGCTATACGCACGACGATATCTCCGTGTTGCGCTTCATCAGGCGGACGCACGTCCTGGGATTCGGCATGAACGAGACCGCCCAACTGCTGTCGTTGTGGCGGGGCGGCCAGGCGCCGCAGCAGGTCCTGCAGCGCCTGGCGGACGCGTATCCCGACGGGCCGCAACCCTCCTGCCCGATCCTGGAGGCATTGATGCAGGCCGCGCAGCAACGCCCAAGTGCCGGCCCCATGCCCTAAAATGGTGGGGCCGATGACACGTTCCAGACCCCTCCCCCGATGCAGCTGACCCTGCTTGCCTCGCTGCCTTTGCTGGACCCGCATGCGCTGGACAGTCAGGCCGATGCCGCAGTCCGCAACCTCATGCGGGAAGGCAGTTCGGCCAACACCGCCGCCAGCTACCGCGCGGCCATCCGGTACTGGACGGCCTGGTTCGAACTGCGTTACGGGCAGCCTTTCGCGCTGCCCCTGCCCGAAGCTGCCGTCATCCAGTTCGTAGTGGACCACGCCCAGCGGTCGACCGATCACGGCCTGAAATGGGAACTGCCGTTGGCGCTGGACTTGGAACTGGTGCGCCTGAAAGCCAAAGGCAAGCTGGGCGCACCCAGCCTGAACACGCTGCTCCAGCGCCTGTCCGTGCTGTCCAAGGCGCATGAACTGTTGGGCCACCCCAACCCTTGCCGCGCGGCTCCGGTCCGCGAGCTGTTGGCCAAGACCCGCCGCGCCTACGCCCGGCGAGGCGTGGCGCCCGCCAAGAAAGAAGCGCTGACCCGCGAGCCCCTGCAGGCGATGCTGGCCACGTGCGACGACACGCTGCGCGGCGTGCGCGACCGCGCCCTGCTGCTGTTCGCGTGGGCAAGTGGCGGCCGCCGCCGTTCGGAAGTCGTGCGGGCGACGGTTGAAAACACGGTGCGCACGGGAGAAGGATTCCTCTACACGCTGGCGCATTCCAAGACCAATCAATCAGGCGCGCAGCGTGCGGACGACCAGAAGCCCATCTCCGGTTCCGCCGCCCAGGCCCTGAACGCCTGGCTGGCCGCAAGCGGCATCCGCCAAGGGCCGATCTTTCGCCGCGTGCGCCGAGGCGATGTTGTCGGCGAACCCCTGGCGGCCGCCGCAGTGCGGGACATCGTGCAGGAACGCTGCCGGCTGGCGGGCCTGGAAGGCGACTTCTCGGCGCACAGCCTGCGCTCGGGCTTCGTGACCGAGGCCGGCCGGCGCAATGTGCCGCTGGGCGACACGATGGCCATGACCGGGCACGCCAGCGTGGCGACCGTGATGGGCTATTTCCGTGCCGGCGCCGCCGCCCGGTCCCCCGCGGCGCGGCTGCTGGACGAGCCCGACGCAGACGGCCTATAGATCGGCTCAGGCGCTGCCGTAACTGTTGGCGTAGACAGGACCGAAAGAATCTTTGTTTTGTTTACAATCGTTTGCAATCAGCGGTTCTTGAACGTGGCCCTGCCCGCCGGCATGACGCCCCTCCTATCACCCGCGGCCTGGCGCCGCGCCTGCCCTGGCCCCCCCAGCCCGCCCCGACCATGCGAATCAATCTACGCGGGCTTGTGCTTGCGCTTACCGTACTAAGCGCCGTCGCCGCGACGGCCAACGCGCTCTATGCCAGCTATCGCGTGCAGCGTGACCTGCTCATCACCAACACGCTGGAATCGAACCGCGTGTACGCGGCCAAGCTGGCCGAAAGCACCGGCAACTTCCTGAAGGGCGCGCAGCAGCAGTTGGCTTACAGTGCCCGGCACATGGCCGCGCAAATCGATGCGCCCGACGTTCTTGCCGCCGAAGTCGCGCGCGTGCAAGAGCAGACCGACAGCTTCAACTCCGTGGGCATCGTCAGCGCCGACGGCGTCATCCTGGCCACCACGCAGAATTTCCGGAATTTCCTGGGCACGCGGGTGGACAGCCCGGGCAGCCGCGCCGCGTTGCAGGCTCGCCAACCGGTAATCAGCAAGCCCTATGTGTCGATTGCTGGCAACATGCTCATCAACCTGTCGCACCCGATCTATTCCAACGACGGCCGCTATAGGGGCTACATCGCCGGCACGATCTATCTGCGCAATGAAAGCGCCTTGCAGGAGCTGCTGGGCAAACACCACTATCAGGACGGCTCGTATCTGTTCGTGGTGGATAGCGACGGCCAGCTGATCTATCACATGGAGACCGACCGGGTGGGCGAAAACGTCATGCGCAATCCGGTGGTGGCAGCCGTGACCACAGGCCATGCGGGCGCGCAGCGCGTCGTCAACACCCAAGGCGTGGACATGCTTGCGGGCTACGCGGCCGTGCCGATCAGCGGCTGGGGCATCATCGCGCAGCGGCCGGCCGAGGTCACGCTCAAACCGATCAACGCCTTGATCTGGACGCTGATCGGCTACGCCGCGCCCCTGGCGCTGGTGTTTTTGTTGGCCATCTGGTGGTGCGCGCGCCTGATCTCGCTGCCCTTGTCGCAACTAGCCGCCAATGTCGAGCACCAGGACCTGGCGGTGGCGATGCAACGTGTGAAATCGGTCAAGGCGTGGTACTTCGAGGCCGAACGCCTGAAGCGCGCGGTGATCTGGAGCTTCACCGCGCTGCAGGAGAAGATCGGCAAGCTGAACCTGGCCAGCATCACCGACCCGCTGACGGGCTTGCGCAATCGGCGCGGCACCCAGGATGCCGTCGAGGACCTGCAGGCATCCTGCACGCCGTTCGCGGTCGTGGCGCTGGATCTCGACCACTTCAAGCAAGTGAACGACACCTACGGCCACACCGCAGGCGACGAGGTCATCCGCGGCATGGCGCAATTGATGCGGGACTGTTCGCGGCCCTCGGACATCCTGTGCCGCAACGGTGGAGAGGAATTCCTGATCTTGCTGCCCAACGTGGGGGCCAAAGAGGCCAGCCAAGTCGCCGAGCGCCTGCGCGGGCGCTTGGCCGATCGGTCCTTGCATGGCGTGAGCGGCATTACGGTGTCGGCCGGTGTGGCGCATTGGCCGTCCTGCGGCTCGGACATCGGGCAGGTTTTCCAGGCCGCTGATAAGGCGCTGTACGCCGCCAAGCAACAGGGGCGCAACCGCGTCGTCACCCACGCCGCGTGACCCGCACGCAGTTCGCCAATTCTTGCGTTTGTCGTGCAATGCTTTGTATTTGCATGAAATACTATTTCTTGCGTCGCAAGGTTTATGTTCGACCAGGCCAAAGCCAGCCCCCGCGCAGGGGCAATTACAGTATCCTGCGCTGCTACGGCTTTATGTTTTCCCTGGTCCTTCAGCATGTCGCGCCGCGCGTTCGCTCCAAAGTCCCTGGAACGGTATTTTTTGCTACTGGCAGTGGGCGTGTTGTTGCTGGTCTCGGTCCTGGCCGGCATTCTGCTGTTCCAGAGCTGGAAGACCTATTCATCCGCATCGCAGGCACGCGACGCGTTCGCCGTCATTCGCGCCACGGTCAGCGTCATGGAACTCGCGTCGGCCGAACGCGGCCCCATGAACGCGGCGCTGGGCGCCGACCTGCCCGTCCCGGAATCCAATCTGGCCGCCCTGCGCGCCGCGCGCGCCAGGACCGACGCGCAAATCGACCAGTTGCTGGCGCTGTACGCCACGCCGTCGCCGCGTTTCGGGCAAATCGGTGCGCGCGCTGACATCCAGCGCATCCGCGAGGCGTTGGAGCTGGCCCGGCGCAATGCCGATCTGCTGATCGCCACACCGCGTGAACCGCTGACCGGCGACGCCGTCTGGGAAGTCGTCAGCGCCATGGTCGCGGTCATCCCGCAATGGCAAGCCAGCATGGGCCGCGACGTCGGCGTGGCGATGCTGAACGAAGTGGACACGCCCGGCATGCTGTCCCTGGCGCTGCTGGCCAGCGAACTGCGGGAACAGGCCGGCTTGCTGGGATCGATCTACACGCCCGCGCTTGCCGGGCACCGGCCCTTGACGCAGGTCGAGCATTTCCGCATCGAACGCGTGCGGGGTCGCATCGACGAGCTGCGCAGCCTGATCGATTCGCGCCTTGCGACCCGCCCCGAGCTGATGCGGTCGCAAAGCTTCGCGCAATTGCAGCGGCGCTACTTCGGCGACGGCCTGGAATACCTGGAGCACGTGCGCCAGGATGCCACGCTACCCGGCGCGGGCGTCACGACCAGCACCGGGCAACTCGCTGCGATCTACGTGCCGATGATGGGTTCCATCATCCAGTTCCGCGACGTCCTGCTCGATGCGATCGGCCAGAGCATCGACGGCTACCGCGCGGGCGCCTTGCGCTTGATGCTGGTGACGTTGGCCGCCACGGCCTTGCTGGTGGCGGCGCTGGGCCTGGCGCTGGTGCAATTCCGGCGCCGGGTGATCGGGCCTTTCGGCCTGGCTTCCCGCATCATCACCGCCATCGCCAACGGCACGCCGCCGCCGCGCATCCCCGAGGGCAAGCACCAAGGCGAAGTCGACGAGGTCTTCAGCGCATTGCGGGTCCTGAAAGAGAATTCCGCCGTCAAGACAAGATTGGAAGCCGAGCGCGACAGGCTGATCGTCGACCTGGCGAACCTGGCCGAAACCGACTACCTGACCGGCCTGTTGAACCGGCGCGCCTTCGAGACGCGCTTTGAAGTCACCCGAGCGCAATGGCAGGAGCAAGGTCCGGTACTGGCTTTCATCCTGTTCGATATCGACAATTTCAAGAACGTCAACGACACCTACGGACACGCCAGCGGCGATATCGCTTTGAAATCGGTGGCCGAGCTCTGCCGCAAGATCTGGCGCCAGTCCGACACCGTGGCACGGGTGGGCGGCGAGGAATTCGCCGTGCTCTGCCATACCGGCAACGCCGACGAAGCCGTCGAGATGGCCGAGCGCATGCGCTCGGCCATGTCGGCCGAACCGGTCACGGCCGAAGATGGCGCCATATTCTCGCTGACGGCCAGCTTCGGGGTGGCCTGCGCCCGATGGGAGCACGCCGCGGATGCCCGCAAGCTGTTCCATGTTGCCGACGAACTGCTGTATCAGGCAAAACTGAACGGCCGCAATCAGGTGCTGCAACGCATGCTGGGCTGACGGGCTTGCCTGCGCTGCCAGCAATATCAGCCAGGCCGTCAAACGGTCCGATTCCCGGCAACCCCCACTGCCCCGCCACCTAGACTCCCTTCACCTCGCGGCCCGCTTGTCACGCGGCTGCCGAGGATCCTTGTGCCCATCGCGGCATACCGGTCATTCAAGGGGGTTTCATGATCGCAGCAAGAACAACGCGCAGTACATTGGTCGCCGTGTTGGCGGCCCTGTCCACGGGTGGCGCCGCGCAGGCGTCCACCACAAGCGTCACGCTATATGGCTTGATTGACCTGGGATTGAGTTATGAGCGTGAGCGCCAGGATGCGGGCGGCGCCTCGTCGCGGATCGGCATGAGGAACGGCACACAATCCGGGTCGCGCTGGGGATTGCGCGGCGTCGAAGACCTGGGCGACGGATACCGCGTCGTGTTCCGGCTGGAAAACGGCTTCCAGGCATCGAACGGCACGCAAGGGCAAGGCCGCTTGTTCGGCCGGTGGGCTTACCTGGGGCTGGCGGGCGGATTCGGCGAACTGCGCGCCGGCCGCCAACTGGTCTTGAGCGACAGCTGGGGCGGAATCGCTTCACCATTCGGCACCAGCTGGGCCGGTGCGGCCGCGTCCGTGACGTCCGGCTTCAATGACGGCGACTTCGGCATCGGCGGGCGCATCAACAATGCGGTGACCTACCGCACGCCGGTCTGGAGCGGCTGGCAGGCCGCATTGGGCTACAGCTTTTCGTCCCACGACGAAGGCCGGTTCGCAACCGCCGACCACGACCGCGTCTGGACCGCCGGGTTGCGCTACCGGAACGGGCCTTTCTCCACGGCCCTTACCTATGAACGGCTGAATCCCAACGCCGTCGTCCGGGGCGTGAAGCGCGCCTCGAACGTCCAGTTGGGCGGCGCTTACGACTTCGACTGGATGCGGCTGCACGCCGGCTATGGCAACTTGCGTAATCCCAACACGGGCCCGTCAGCCGGCTACCGGCGAATCAACTCGTTCGTGGGCGGCGCCAGCTTTCCGGTCAGCGGCCGCGGCACCGTGCTGGCGGCTTACCAGCGCGCCACCGCGTCGCACATCAAGGGTTGGGGCTTGGGTTATCAGCATGACCTGTCCAAGCGCACCAACCTGTACGCCCTGCTGGACCGCGTGGACCGGCGCCAGTCGCACATGCTGCAAACCGTAGTGGGGTTGCGGCACCACTTCTAGGCGCCACCGCCTCTCGTTACTACACCAGCATCGGCCAGAATGTCGGCGCCAGCCGTAACCACATTTCGGTACTCATCGCATCCGGCCTGCGCGTCGGCAGGCTGGTGCGGTCTTTCAACACATCCCCGCGGCAAGCGAACACGATACTGTGCGCACGAGCAAGGTCGTTGATCTCCATCACCGACCCGGCAAAGCGCTGTTTGATGTGGCCCAGATAGCTGCCGTACTTGGGGTGCGATGCGTGGAAGTTGCAGACCATCATGCCATCGGGCGCCAGCGCGTCGAAGCAGGCGTCGTAAAACGCGTCCGTCGTCAATTGCGGCGGCAAGCCATTGATGTCGTAGCCGTCGACCAGCACGGCGTCGTACTCGTTCCGGTATTGGCGGATCAGGGCCGCGCCGTCGCCTTGCAGGACCGCGAACCGGTGATCGTCGCGCGGCACCAGAAAGGCGTCCCGCAATGCGATGACATGCGGATTGATCTCGAATACGTCAATCCGGGTAGCCGGCAAGTGCTGATAGCAGAACTTGGCCAGCGACCCTCCCCCCAGGCCAACCATCGCAATCCGCCGGGGCTGGGGGTTGAACAGCAGGAACGCCATCATGATGCGCGTGTATTCCAGGTTGAGCGCGGACGGGTCCCGCGTCCACATGCGGCTCTGTATTTCGGCATGGGAGAACATCAGGGACCGCGACGTCGTCGTGGCATAGATGAAAGGCCTAACCTGTTGATTGCTCGATGTGCTTTCAGGCATTTCGAATACTCGCTTAGGGCAATTAAGGGGCGGCCGGCCGCCGCGCCCATCGATGCGTCTGCACGCCGCGCGCGCAGGCGAAACGCCGCTGGCACGCGGCGTGCAAGCGGAAGGCGGAAAGCGCGGGGACGGGAACGGTCGAAAGGAAAACCAATAAGTTCGAACGGCGCGCACAGGGCGCGCCGCTCAACACCGATCGATCAGAATTGAATCAGCCCGGGAATGCGGGCTGGACCGCGAAAGTCAAAAGAAGGGATCAGGCGGTTAGTCGCGGCTTATCGCCGTCTTTCGAGGCTTCCGCTTCTGCGGGTGCTGCGTCGGCCTCGGAATCAAGGGTCGCTTCGGGGGCCTTCCAGTTCAAGGGCGGAATCTCGAAGCGCCACTTCTTACCAATCAGTTGATGCGACATGAGCGTTCTCCTGTGCGAGGCGCATGGCCTCCCCCGCGTAAGCAAAGTACCTGCCGGATTCGAGCGTGCCAGGAATGCCGTGTGGGGACGCGGGGGAGGCATTCGGAAAAGGCAGCGCCGTGTTTCGCGTATTTCGCTTTTGGCCTAGGCAGTCTCTACTGCCGCGTCCGTGTTGTTGTTTTTTCTGCGAATTAAAAGATATTAGCATAATTTTGACAGAAAAAGCAAGCAAATCATGCTAGGTCGCCCTGTCTGATCCCGCTTCCAACAAATCAATTGACGCGCGAGAATGATCGTTCTACCATTCATCCGACACAACGAAGAACGACCATTCTCCAATAGCGCATCCATGACATCCGCCACAATCCGCCGCTCGCCCGACGCCTTCGAGGACACTCAGGAACGCCTGCTCCGAACCACCGAGCACCTCATCTATCAAGGCGGCATCAACGCCACCGGCATGGACCTGATCGTCAAGACCTCCGGCGTGGCGCGCAAAAGCCTGTACAAGCACTACCCCACCAAGGAAGCATTGGTGGCCGCGGCCTTACAGGCACGCGATGAGCGCTGGATGCAGTGGTTCGTCGCCGCCACTACGCAAGCGGCGACGCCGCGCGCGCGCTTGCTGTCCATCTTCGACGCTTTGCGGGAGTGGTTTGCGTCGGACGGGTTCCGCGGCTGCGCGTTCATCAACGCCGCCGGTGAAATCGGCGACCCGGCCAATCCGATCCGCGAGGTGTCCCGGCTGCACAAGGCCCGCCTATTGGCCCATGTGCTGACGCTGACCCAAGCCGCAGGCTTGCCGGACCCCGATGAAACGGCGCGCCAACTATTGGTGCTGATCGATGGCGCCATCGCCGTCGCGTTGGTGACGGGCGACCTGTCCATTGCCGACAGTGCCGAACGCGCCGCGGCCGCGCTGCTGCCCGCTGGCGCCTGAACCGCATTCCCCCCACGCACGAGGCCCTTCCCATGACATCGACCCCTGAAGTCCGTCCGCCCCTTCCGCCTTTCACCCACCAAAGCGCCGTGCAGAAGGTCAGGCTGGCCGAAGACGGCTGGAACAGCCGCGACCCCGACAAGGTCGCGCTGGCCTATAGCCTGGACACGCATTGGCGCAACCGCGCCGAATTCGTGAAGAACCGGGACGAAGCCCGCGCCTTCCTGGCGCGCAAATGGGCCAAAGAACTGGACTACCGGCTGATCAAGGAACTGTGGGCCTATACGGGCAATCGCATCGCGGTGCGCTATGCCTATGAATGGCACGACGATTCGGGCAATTGGTTCCGGTCCTACGGCAACGAAAATTGGGAGTTCGGCGAAGACGGCCTCATGGTGAACCGCTACGCCTGCATCAACGACCTGCCCATCAAGGAAACCGACCGCAAGTTCGACTGGCCGCTGGGCCGGCGTCCAGACGACCACCCGGGCTTGTCGGAACTTGGCCTGTAGGCCGCACGCGCCAGGCCGTTCGCGGCGCCTTACTCGTAGGCCTTCAACAGCTTGCCGAGCAGGCGGCTCAACTGCTCTTGTTCGGGCGCGCTCAACGGCGACAGCACCTCGGCCTGGTTGCGCAGGTGCGCCACCACGGCCTCGTCGATCAACTTCAGCCCGGGCTTTGTCAGCATCACCAGCGTGGCCCGCCCGTCGTCCGGGTTGGGCGTGCGCACCACCAGACCAGCCTTCTCCAGCCGGTCGATGCGGTGGGTCATGCTGCCTGACGAGATCATGGCGTCTTCGTACAACGCCGTGGGCGTCAAGGCGTAGGGCTTGCCGCTGCGGCGCAGCGTGGCCAGCACATCGAATTCGCCCGGTTGCAACCCGAACTCGGCGAACAGCGGATTGATGCGGTCGCGCGTGATCGCCAGCGCGCACTCGCCCAACCGGCCCAGCACCCGCATCGTCGACACATCCAGGTCGGGACGCTCGCGGTTCCATTGCTCTACCGCCCGGCTTGCTCTATCCACGGTCTTCCCCTATTTATCTTGACGTAGAGATACAATACAAATATCTTGATGCCAAGATAGTTTACCGGAAGCCGCCGCGCGCGGCCGCCCTTTCCGGGTTTGGAGCCACCGTGCCTTTTCCCCGCATCACCGCTTGGCGCATCGCCGCCATCATCCTCGTCGGCCTGAACCTGCGCCCCGTCCTGGCTTCCGTTCCCCCATTGCTGGACTGGGTGCAAGCCGCCACCCGCATGTCCGACACGGTGGCCGGCCTGCTGACCGCCCTGCCCGTTTTCGTGATGGGCTTGGGCGCGCTGAGCGTGGCGCCCCTGCGCCGCCTGCTTGGCGAACATCTTGGCGTGGCCCTGGGTCTGGCGCTGGTCACGGCCGCCGCCACCGGCCGCTTGTGGGCGGGGCACACCAGCCTGATGCTGGCAAGCGGCGTCGTCGCAGGCCTGGGCATCGCGGTCACGCAAGCCTTGCTGCCCAGCTACATCAAAACCCGTTTCACGGCGGGCAGCAGCGCCATGATGGGCATCTATTCCACCGCCATCATGGGCGGCGCGGCCGTGGCCAGCGTGGCCTCGCCCGTCATGGCGCAGCACGCCGGCTGGCTGCAGGCGCTGGCGGTGTGGGCGTTGCCCGCCGCTGTCGCGTTGGCGGCCTGGCTGCTTGCGAACCGGTCGTCGCCCCGCCCATCCATCGGGCAAGGCATGGCCAGCCCCCTTCACACGCCGCGTGCGCGCGCCTGGCTGTTGGCAGTGTTCTTCGGGCTGGGCACCGGCGCCTACACCCTGGTGCTGGCGTGGCTGCCGCCCTACTACACCGCGTTGGGCTGGCGGCCTGTTGCAGCCGGTCAGTTGCTGGGCGCGGTGACCATGGCCGAAATCGCCGCGGGCCTGCTGGTGTCGTTGTGCATCGGCCGCTTGCCCGACCGTCGGCCAGCACTGTTCATGGCGATCGGCGCGCTGTTCCTGGGGTTGATCGGCCTGATCGCGGCGCCTGCCGCGCTGGCCTGGCCTGCGGCCGTCCTGGCGGGCCTGGGCATCGGCGCGCTCTTTCCCTTGTCGCTGATCGTAGCCATGGACCACGCGGCGACGCCATCGGACGCCGGCAGGCTGGCGGCGTTCGTGCAAGGCGTGGGCTATCTCATCGCCGCGCTTTTCCCGTTCGCCGCCGGCCTGATCCGCCAACACCTGGCCGACCTCAAGCTGGCCTGGATCTTGATGACGCTGATCTGCCTGGTGCTTTTCGCCATGGCGATCCGCTTCCGTCCGCCGTCAGCGGCGCACGCATCCTAGGGATTTCCCGCGATTTTCCGCCTAAATACCGGCCTCGGCTCGATTCTCCGCTTGCCTGAAAGGTGAACGGAAGTTTGGATTTTTAGACTCCCGCATTCATTGCAATGTCAGCTTTTGTTCAGACAGTAGTCAGGCAAAAGCACAACAACGGGAGGACTAGACCAATGCAATCGAAACGCAGCGCCGTCCGGCGCGAGGCGTGGGCCGCCGGCACGATGATCGTGCTGGGCCTGGGCGCCATCGCGCAGGCATCCACATACACCTTAGGCAGCCTTGCGCGCATGGGGCCGGGCATGTTCCCGGCGATCCTGGGCGCCTTGCTGGTCATGCTGGGGCTGGTCATCGCCAAGATGGCTACGTCCCCCGCCGCCGCCGAAGAAGACGCCGAAGAGGTCCCGCCACCCGAATGGCGCGGCTGGGGCTGCATCATCGGCGGCTTGCTGGCCTTCATCCTGGTCGGCAAGTTCGGTGGCCTGGTGCCTGCCACCTTTGTCCTGGTGTTCATTTCCGCGATGGGCGACCGCCAGCACACGTGGCGCACCGCCGCCCTGCTTGCCGCAGGCGTGACGGTCCTGGGCGTGGCCGTGTTCTCTTGGGCGCTGCAATTGCAGTTTCCGTTGTTCCGCTGGGGCTGATCGATGGAAATCTTCAATAACCTGATGCACGGGTTTTCGGTCGCGTTCGCACTGGACAACCTGATGTGGGCCGTGTTCGGCGTGTTCATGGGCAACCTGATCGGCGTGCTGCCGGGCATGGGTGTGCTGGCCGCCATTTCCATCCTGTTGCCGCTGACCTACACCATGACGCCCACCGCGGCGCTGGTGATGCTGTCGGGCATCTATTACGGTTCGCAGTATGGCGGCGGCATCACCTCCATCATGCTGAACCTGCCGGGCACCGCGTCGCATGCTGTGGCCTGCCTGGACGGCAATCCGCTGGCGCGCAACGGCAAGGCCGGGTCCGCGTTGTTCATGTTGATGTTCTCGTCGTTCTGCGGCGCGTCCGTCGGCATCCTGGCGATGATCCTGTTTTCCCCGATGCTTGTGGACGTGGCCTTCAAGTTCGGGCCGGCCGAGTATTTCTCCATGATGATGCTGGGCCTGCTGGCCGGCGCCACCCTGGCGAAGGGGTCGGCGATCAAAGGCGTGGCGATGGTCGTCGTGGGGCTGTTGCTGGGCGTGGTCGGCACCGACGTCAACACCGGCACGATGCGCTTTCATTTCGGCATCCTGGAACTGTCCGACGGGTTGCAGATCGTGGCGTTGGCCATGGGCCTGTTCGGCGTGGCGGACTTTCTGAAGAACATCAACCGCATCGGCGGCGACAGCAAGATCACCACCGGCAAGATCAGCATGAAGTCCATGCGGCCCGAAGCCGGCGACATCAAGCAATCGCGCGGCGCGCTGGTGCGCGGCACGGCCATCGGGGCGGCGTTCGGCATCCTGCCGGGCACCGGCCCGACCATCGCGTCGTTCATCTCGTATGCGGTGGAAAAGAAGGTGGCGCGCGAGCCGCGCCGCTTCGGCCGCGGCGCGATCGAGGGGATCGCCGGCCCCGAAGCCGCCACCAGCGCGTCCACGCAGACGAGCTTCATCCCGACGATGAGCCTGGGCATCCCCGGCGACCCCGTGATGGCCCTGATGCTGGGCGCGCTGATCATCCACGGCATCCAGCCCGGTCCGCAGATGATGATCGAACACGCCGACATGTTCTGGGGGCTGATCGCCAGCTTCTGGGTGGGCAACGTGCTGCTCTTGCTGCTGAACCTGCCGCTCATCGGCATGTGGGTGCGCCTGTTGACGGTGCCGTTCCGCTACCTGTTCCCGGCCGCGCTGTTCTTTGTCTGCGTGGGGGTCTACAGCACCAACAACAACCTGTTCGACGTCGGCATGGTGACGGTGTTCGGCGCGGCGGGCTATGCGCTGATCCGGCTGCGGTTTGAGCCGGCGCCGTTGCTGCTGGGCTTTGTGCTGGGACCGATGGTGGAAGAGAACTTCCGCCGCGCCCTGCTACTGTCGCGCGGCGAACTGTCGATCTTCGTGACGCGTCCGATCAGCCTGGGCTTCGTGCTGGCCTGCGTCGCACTGATCGCATTGCTGGTCGTGTCGGCGGTGCGCCAGCGCAACAAGGGGCGTGCGGCGTTGCAGGAGTCGGAATCGGCGGCGTAGCCGTCAGGCGTCCGGAGGCGCTGCCAGCGGGCCGGCGGTATGACCGTCGATATGGCCTAGCGGGCGCCCCGGATCCAGCCGGTCTCGCACGCGCTGCTTCAGCACCTTGGCTTCGGGGAAACCGCCGTCGCTCTTACGGTCCCAGATCAGGTCGCCGTTGTACGTGATCTGGAAGATGCCGCCGGTGCCGGGCTGCAGGACCACTTCGCCCAAGTCGGTCGAAAACGTGGACAGGAGTTCTTGCGCCATCCAACCTGCGCGCAGCAGCCACTGGCACTGCGTGCAGTAGAGGATGACGATGCGGGGTCGAAAGGCGGGCGTGTTCATGACGAATATTCTACTGTGCCCGTCATGGCCGCACCCCGCTTCGGCCGCGCCGCGCATTGGTGGATAATATCGGGTTTTCCCGGGTGCGCAATGCGACCCAGAGCCTGCCATGAAGTCTGCTGCATCCTCTCGAAGCCAACGGTGGCTGATCGGTCTCTTGATGGGACTGGTCACGCTTACGCCGATGGGCATCGACATCTACCTTCCTTCGCTTCCCGCCATGGCCGAAGGCTTCGGCCAGCCGGTCAGCGCGTTGCAGGCCAGTATCACGCTGTTCATTTTCGCGGTCGGGCTGGGACAGATGCTGATCGGCCCGCTGGCCGACCGCTATGGCCGCCGGCCCGTCGCGCTGGGCGGCGCGGTGGCCTATCTGGCCGGCTCGGCGCTCGGCGCCGCGGCCACATCGCTCGACATGTTCTACGCGGCTCGCGTCATTCAGGGCCTTGGCGCGTGCTCGGCCTCACTGGTGGCGTTCGCCGCCGTGCGCGACCGTTTCAGCCCGGCCATGGGCGCGCGCGTCTACAGCTATCTGAACGGCGCGCTGTGTTCCGTGCCTGCGCTGGCACCCATGCTGGGCGGCATCCTGGCCGTGCATGCCGGCTGGCGCAGCACGTTCGTGTTCATGGTGCTGTTCGCGCTGGCCCTGGCCGTGCTGCTGGCCAAGCGCTTCGAGGAGACGCGCGCCGCGCCCGCCCAGCCGCGCGCGGCGCTCTATAGCCTGCGCCGCTATCTGCCCATCGTCGCCAGCGGCAGGTTCCTGTATTTCGCGATGTTCGGCACCGCCGGCATGGCGATGATCCTGGTGTTCGTCTCCGCCGCGCCTGTGGTCCTTGTGCAGCAGCTGGGGTATTCCGAGCTGGGCTTTTCCGCCTGGTTCGGCGGCAACGCCGCGATCAACATCGCCGCCTTCTTCATGGCCCCGGCCTTTATCTCGCGCTACGGCCGCCACACCATGGTGCGGGTCGGAATGGCCGCGTTGTTGCTGGCATCGGCCATGCATGCCGCCGCGTGGTGGTGGGCGCCGTTGTCGGCCTGGATCTTCATGCTGCCGGTCGCCGTGCTGACGGTCGGTTTTTCGCTGGCGTTGGGCTCGGGCCTGAGCCTGGCGCTGGAGCCGTTCGCCGAACGCGCCGGCACCGCCGCGGCCGTGTACGGCCTGTTCCAGATGAGCGGCTCCGCGGTCATCGCGACCTTGCTGCTGGACAGCGGCATGGCGCCACAGGCCGCAATGGCCTTGATCGGCGCGGTGATCGTCGTGCCGTTGCTTTGCCTGTCGCCTGGCATGGCCCGCCGCCTGGCGGGCTGAATCCCGCCGCGCGTCAGCCCGGTGCGCGCGGCGCGGTGGACAGGTGCATCACGAGCGCGCCGACGACGATCAGCGCGGCGCCGGCCAGACGCCCCGGGTTCATGGCGCTGCCCAGGAATCCCACCAGCGCGTATCGGTCCAGTGCCAGCGCCGCGATCATCTGCCCCGCGATCACCGCCGCCAGGAAGGCGCCGGCGCCGAGTCGAGGCGCCAGGATCAGCGCAGCCGTGATGTAGAACACGCCGGCCAGCCCGCCGGTCCACCCCCACCAGGGCAAGCGGCCCATCTCGCTGAAAGACGGCGCGGGCACGCGCAGCGCCGCCATCACCACCATCGCCGCCACGGCGCTGACCGCCAGCGACACCATCGTGGCCCAAAGCGGATGGCCCAGGTTGCGGCCCAGCGCCGCGTTGGCGCCCGCCTGGATGGGAACCAGCGCACCGGCGACGACGGCGGCGGAAATCGGAACAAGGGTCGAAACGTTCATGGAGAGCCTCCAATGGCAGGGATGGAGGTATTCTCTTATTCACCAAACGTTAACTCTAATTCCAAGATTGTCTATCCAGCATGCACCAAACGAATAATCTTCGCGCCGTGGACTTGAATCTGCTGGTGGTGCTGGATGCGCTGCTGCAAGAGCGCCACTTGACCCGCGCGGCGGGCCGCCTGCACCTGAGCCAACCCGCGGTCAGCCACGCGCTGGGGCGGTTGCGCACCCTGCTCGGCGATCCCCTGTTCGAGCGCGCACGCGGCGGTTTGCGCCCCACCCCCTACGCCCTGACGCTGGACGAACCATTGCGCGAGGTCCTGGCGCAATTGCGCCGGCTGCTGTCGGGCGTGGTGTTCGACCCCGCCACGAGCCGCAGGGTGTTCCGCCTGGCCATGTCCGACTATGGCGCCGCGATGGCGTTGCCGCCCTTGATGCGGCGCTTGCGGCGCGAAGCGCCCGGCATCGACATCGAGATCGCCGCCGGCAGCCGCAGCGCGATGATCGCGGGCGTCGCCGACGGTCAGTTCGACCTGGCGATGGCAGTGTTCGGCGAAACGCCGGCCGTGATCCGGCGGCGCGTGCTATTCAACGAGACCTTCGTGTGTGCAGTGGACGCGGCGCATGACGCCGGCCCGCTGTCGTTTGAGCAATATCTGGAGCGTCCCCACGTCCTGGTCGCGGCAGGCGCGGACCAGCGCGCGGGTGAAATCGATGCAGCCCTGGCCAGGACGGGCCGGGCCCGGCGCGTCGTGTTGCGGCTGCCGCATTGGGCGGCGGCGCCTGCCGTGCTGCCGGGCACCGACATGGTGTTGACCGTTGCCGGCCGCACGGTGGCGAACGCGGCCGCGCAGGGGCTGGCGGTGCATCCCGTGCCGTTCCCCATCGACGCGCTGGATTTCGAAATGCTGTGGCATGAGCGCGGCGACGGCGATGCCGGCCTGTGCTGGCTGCGAGCCCAGTTGGTGGCGGCGCTGGCCTAGGGGCCCGGCGGCGCCGCTTGCGCTAGTATCCAGGGAACCCCTTTCCTGGAGACGGCATGGCCCTGGATACCTCGGCGGACCAACCGCTGCTTGAGCGCATCACGGAAAACGGCGTGGTCACGCTGCGCATGAACCGGCCCTCGCAATTCAACGCCTTGTCCGAAGGATTGCTGGGCGCCCTGCAGCACGAGATCGACGCCCTGGAGCGCGACGCCGACGTGCGCTGCGTGGTGCTGGAATCGGCGGGCCGCGCCTTCTGCGCCGGCCACGACCTGCGGGAAATGCGCAGCCAGCCCTCGCTGGACTACTACCGCGCGCTGTTCCGCAAATGCGGCAGCGTCATGCAGGGCCTGCAGGCCCTCCCCGTGCCCGTCATCGCCAAGGTGCAAGGCATCGCGACCGCCGCGGGGTGCCAACTGGTCGCCAGCTGCGATCTGGCGGTGGCCGCCGACAATGCGCGCTTCGCCGTGTCAGGCATCAACGTGGGCCTGTTCTGCTCGACGCCCGCCGTGGCCCTCAGCCGCAACGTGTCAGCCAAGCGCGCTTTCGAAATGCTGGTGACCGCCCGCTTCATCGACGCGACCCAGGCCGCGGATTGGGGCCTGATCAATGACGCCGTGCCCGAGGCGGAACTGGATGCGCGGGTGCGCGCCCTGACCGCCGAGATCCTGGCGAAGAGCCCGTCCGCCATCCGTTACGGCAAACGCATGTTCTACAAGCAAAGGCAGATGGCGTTGGCCGACGCCTACGACTACGCGGGTGATGTCATGGCGCGCAACATGATGGAAGCCGACGCCTGCGAAGGCATCGACGCGTTCCTGGAAAAGCGCGCGCCGCGCTGGCAGGGCTAGCTCAGCCAGGTCAGGGCCCAACCGCCGGCCGCCGCCGCCAGCACGACCCAGACGGGCGACCAGCGCGCATAGACCAGCAGCGCGAACAACAGCAACGCTAGCGCGAAATCGGCTTTGCTCAGGATCGCGCTGGTCCAGACCGGGTCATAGAGCGCAGCCAACAGAATGCCGACCACGGCGGCGTTTACGCCCGCGGCGATGTTGCGCACGCCCGGCCGCCGCCGCAGGCTTTCCCAGAAGGGCAATGCGCCGGCCACGAGCAACGCGCCGGGCAGGAAGATGATGGCCAGAAACGCCAACCCGCCCGCCCAGCCCGACAGCGGGCCCGAAGACAAGGCGCCCAGGAACGCGGCGAATGCGAACAAGGGGCCGGGCATCCCCTGCGCCGCACCGTAACCGGCCAGGAAATCGGCCTCGGACACCATGCCGCCCGCGACTGCGGCGGCATCCAGCAAGGGCAGCACCACATGGCCGCCGCCGAACACCAGCGCGCCGGCCCGATAGAAGCCCGCGGCTTGCGTTGCCAGCGGGGAATCCGACAGGGCCGCCCATGCGGGCAAGCCTGCCAGCAGCGCCGCGAAAAGCGCCAGCGCGATGTAGCCTGCGCGACGCGACGCGCCTTGCGCGCGGTTGGCCAAAATCGGCCGGGGCGGCACCTGCAGCGCGGCGGCGCCAACGACAGCGCCAAGCAGGACCGCGCCGACCTGGCCCCATGCGGTCGGCAGCGCGGCCGTGATCAACGCCGCCACCACCGCCAAGCTGGCTCGCGGCCGGTCCGGACACAGGGTCCGGCCCATGCCCCAGACGGCCTGGGCGACGATCGCCACCGCCGCCACCTTCAACCCGTGTATGGCGCCCGACTGCGACAACCAGCCGAAATGCGCCAGGCCCAATGCGAAGCCGATCAGCGCCAGCGCCGTTGGCAAGGTGAAGGCCAGCCAGGCCGCCGCCATGCCGGGCCAACCCGCCCGGCGCAGCCCGATCGCCATGCCGACCTGGCTGCTTGCCGGGCCGGGCAGGAATTGGCACAGCGCCACCAGATCCGAATAGGCGTAGTCATCCAGCCAGCGGCGCTTGTCGACGAATTCCGTGCGGAAATACGCCAGATGCGCGACCGGCCCGCCAAACGACGTCAAGCCCAAACGCAGGAAGACCAGGAACACTTCCCAACAGGAACCCCGCCCGCTCTCCACGCGTTCGTGCGTGGTGGGCCTGCTGGCGACGTGCTCGTCGTGGGGGGGCGGGTGCGGCATCGTACTGGGGATATCTGTGGCGGACGGGGCGCCGGAATTCCGCCCCTTCTTCATGCTTATAGCCGGGCCGCGCGGCAGTTTCAATCGGGTCTGACGGCCCCCTCCCGGCGCCTGCGGCCCTTGCCCGCAGCGGCCCACTGCACGAATCTTCACAATTGACACACAAATCTAGAAGAATTCAGCCGAGAGGCGCCGCTAGCATGCGCGATTTGCCAGCTATCGCCGCATGATTCTTGCCGCCCTTGCCCATCTCAGCTTCGCACCACGCCCGTCCTGGCGGCGCCACAGGAACGGCCTCTGATGCTTAAGTTCGCGATGCGCATCGTCATCATCGCCGTGATCGGCTACGGGGTGGCGACGCAGCTGGTCAACCTCAGCTTCGGGTATCTGCTGGATTCGCTCAGCGCCGACCTGTCATACCGGGCGGTGCGGGGCCAGATCTACGCTTTGCACAAGGACCTGGACCCCGTCGCTCCGGAGGCCCGGGCCAGCTATATCGTGGAAGAACTGCTGCCCCACTATGGGCTTGCGCTGACTCTGCTGCCCGGCAGCCAGGTGAGCCTGACGCCGGCGGAGCAACAGCAAATGGACCGCACCGGCCTTATCATGCGAGACAACTACAACACGTACCTGACCCGCCTGCCGGGCGAACCCGTGCAGTGGCTCGATGTGCGGCTGCCGCTGGAACCCGCGATGGAACGGTGGATCACGTGGTCTGCCTGGGCAGCGCTGAGCATGGTGCTGGCGGTGATCCTGCTGCTCGGGTGGGCGTTGCCCATCTGGCGCGACCTGGACGCGCTCCGCAAGGCGACCCTGCGGATGGGCCAGGGCGACATGAGCGTCCGCGTGCGCCTGTCGCGCATTTCGGGCATCCGCCATGTGGGCGAGAGCTTCAACCACATGGCCGAACGCATTGCCGCATTGATCGACAACCAGCGCAGCCTCACCAATGCCGTATCGCACGAGCTGCGCACGCCGCTTGCCCGCCTGTCGTTCGAAGTGGACATGCTGGGCCACGACCGGTATCTGCCCCGGCGCGGCCAGATCCTGCAGGACATGCGCACCGACATCTCGGAACTGGAAGCGATGGTGGCCGAGCTGCTGGTCTACGCGCGGCTGGAACGCCCCACGGACGATACCGTGAAGCTGGAGACCGTGGACGTGTGCGATTGGCTGGGTGAAGCGCTGGCGCTGGTCGCCCATCAGGCCGACGCACGCGGCATCCAATGCCAGGTGCGCGAGGGCTATCCCGCCCACGTCGAACTGCACCCGCGCTACATGAGCCGCGCCTTGCTGAACCTGGTGCAGAACGCGGTGCGCTATGCCAGCCGGCGGGTCGAGATCGAACTGAAAGAAGCGCCCGAAGGCTACGAGCTGCGGGTGGACGACGACGGCGGCGGCATCGCCGCAGCCGACCGCGAACGAGTCTTCGAACCCTTCACCCGGCTGGACGAAAGCCGGGACCGCGGCACGGGCGGCGCAGGCCTGGGACTGGCTATCGTCAGCCGAGTGGCGGCGAACCATGGCGGCACGATCGAGATCCAGGACAGCCCGCTGGGCGGTGCGCGCTTCGTGCTGCGCTGGCCCCGTGCGGGCGGCGCAGCCCCCCATGGCCTATCCCCGCATGGCCTATAACAAAACATCCTTTATGGCACTTCTTGCCTAGTCCAATCTGTCGGATGATTCGACCTGTTCACCCCATTCGAAAACAGCGCATCAAGAAAGGTAGGCAAATGAGCCAACGATTGAATTACTTCCAGGTGTCGGCGGAACTGTCCAGGAAGTACATGGACTTCAGTGCGGCGATGAAAAAGGTGGCGGTGGTCGAAGAGTTCGGCGACCTGATCGACATCCGCGCGTCGCAGATCAACGGCTGCGGCTTTTGCCTGGACATGCACGTCAAGCAAGCCCGCCTGCATGGCGAACGCGAACTGCGCCTGCACCACATCGCGGTGTGGCGCGAGTCGCCCCTGTTCTCGGCACGCGAACGCGCCGCCCTGGCATGGACCGAAGCGGTGACCACCCTGACGGCGCACGGCGTGCCGAACGACGTCTACGAGCAGGCGCGCGAGCAGTTCACCGAAGCCGAAATCTCGGACCTGACATTCCGCGTGGTCGCCATCAACGGTTGGAACCGCCTGAACGTGGCGTTCCGGACGGTGCCGGGGTCGGCGGACGCCGCTTTCGGCCTGGACAAGGCCGGATTGAACTAGGGGCTACATCAGCCCCTTGATCCGCAAGCCCAGTTCATGGGCTTGCGCTTCGGACGCGATGTTCGTGAAGCTGAGCAACAGGCCCCGCCGCGGGTCCTGCAGGGACGACCATCGAGACAGCGGATGCGCATACATGCCCTGCTCCAGCATCCGCGCGGCCAGCGGCTGATCCGGCTGCCCGCTTTCCATGCGCGCCACCAGATGCATGCCGCCCGGTTGCGGATCGATCGTCATGCGGTCTCCCAGCGCCGCGCTCAAGCCCGCCGCCGTGGCATTGCGCCGTTCACTGTACAGGCGCCGCATGCGCTGGATGTGCCGCCCGAAATGCCCTTCGGCCATGAAGGCCGTCAGCAGGGATTGGGTGTAGCCCGGCGCAGTGCCCGACAGCAATCTGCAGATCCGGTCGAAGCGCGCCACCTGCGCCGCCGGTGCCACCAGATAGGCCAGCCGCAGGCCGGGGAACAGCACCTTGCTGAACGAACCGGCATACAGCACCCGTCCGTGCGCATCCAGGCTCTTCAACGCGGGCAAGGGCCGGCTGACATAGCGGTATTCGCCGTCGTAGTCATCTTCCACGATCCAGGCCTGCCGCCGTTCGGCCCATTCCAGCAGGGCCTGGCGGCGCGGCAACGACAGCGACATCGACAGCGGGCTTTGATGCGCCGGCGTCACCACGGCCGCCTTCGCATCGGTGCATCGCGCGATGCCTTCGCCGACTATCAGGCCGTCAGCGTCCACCGGCACCGGCACCGCCTGCATGCGGGCCTGCGCCAGCAAGGCGCGCGTGGGCGGATAGCCGGGGTCCTCTACCCACACGTGGTCGCCTGGCGCAAGCAGCGCTTGCATGATCAGCTGCATCGTATGGTTGTAGCCCGACGTGATGAACACCTGCGAGGGCTGGCATTGGATGCCGCGCGCCACCTGCAGATAGGCGGCCACGGCCGTGCGCAATCCCATCAGCCCGTTGGACGGTGGATAGGACAGGTCCGGCGCTTGCACGCTGCGCAGTTGCCGGGCGCCCAGGCGGGCCCAGAGCTTGCGCGGAAACTCGTCAAGCGCCGGCACCCCCATCTGGAACGGCAGGATGACGGCCGGACGATGCCAGCCATGCTCGTCGTCGGGCGTTTCCGGCAACGGCGTCGACGCGGCGGGCGCCGCCTGCGGCTGCAGGTCCGGCGTGACGATCGTGCCGGCCTGCCCGCGACTCTGGATATAGCCTTCGGCGACCAGCAACGAGTACGCCACTTCGATCGTGCCGCGCGCCACGCCCATTTCCTTGGCCAGCGCGCGGGCCGACGGAATGCGGTCGCCTGGCGCCAGCGTGCCTGCCGTGATCGCGCCGCGGAACCGGTCGTAGATCTGGCGATAGAGCGGATCCCCGCTGCCGGGCGCAAGCGGCGGCATTCCGTCCTGCGGGCGATGATCGGTCATATGGCATAGTCCAAAGTTCAATTTATGGCCCTTCAAATTATGTCATGGTCTTTCTACGATGACGTCTTGTCCTTTCTGAATCACCCGTGAATTCCTCCATGACCGACTCCGCTTTAAAACACATCGAGACCGACGACGAACTGCACGCCTGCTTGCCGCTGATGCGCGAACTGCGGCCGCATCTTGCCGATGCGGGCGACTTCGTTGCGCGCATCGCCCGCATGCGCGCGGAAAGCTATCGGCTGCTGGCCGCCGTCGACGCCGACCAGGTCGTGGCCCTGGCCGGTTACCGCTATCAGGAAAACCTGATCTACGGCCGCTTCATGTATGTGGACGACCTGGTCGTGGACAGCACGCGCCGCAGCGGCCGCTGGGGCGCCCGCTTGCTGCTCGCGCTGGAAGGCATGGCCCGCGCTGCCGGCTGCGCCAAGTTCGTGCTGGATACGGGCCTGTCCAACGCGCTGGCCCAACGCTTCTACTTCCGCCAAGGCCTGTTGACCAGCGCCATCCGTTTCAGCAAGCTTCTGGATACCCCCGCAGCATGAGCATTCTTCACATCACTTGCAGCCCGCGCGGCCGCCACTCTGAAAGCTACCGGCTGTCGCAGCGCATCCTCGACCGCCTGATCGCCGCCGCAGGCGACAGCAAGCCCGAGATCGTCGAGATCGACGCCACGGCCCTGCCCCATGTGGACCAGGACTACGCCGCGGCCTTGAGCGCGTCCGCCGACCCGGCCGACGACATCTTGGCGCGCGGCGCGCTGCGGCAATCGGCCCAACTGATCCAGGCACTGCAGGACGCCACGCATATCGTCATCGCCACGCCGATGCACAATTTCACGGTGCCGTCGTCCTTGAAGGTCTGGATCGACCATGTCGTGCGCGTGCGCAGCACCTTCCGCATCACCCCCGAAGGCAAGACCGGCAATCTGCCGGACCGGCCGGTGTATGTCGCGATCTCGTCCGGCGGCGAATTCTCAAGCGGCGCGGCCCGCCAACCCGACTTCCTGACGCCCTATCTGAAGCATGTGCTGGGCACCGTCGGCCTGCAGACCGTGACGTTTTTCTCGGTCGAAGGCACCGCACGCGGCGAAGATGCGCTGCAAGCCGCGCGGCGCCGCGCCGACGCAGATATCGCAGCGCATCCATCGTTGGCAGGGCAGGCTCACGCCTGGTGATTCCTGATCCCTGCAGGCTTACCGGGCCCTTCGGGCACATCCGGCGCGACGGCGGAAACTAATCCGCCGCCGGTCGGATTATTTAAGCGTGTCGCATTGACACCGCGAAAACCGGCGCACTACGCTAGGCCGCAAAAGTCCGCGCCTGCAGGCGGACGGCGTATTCCCCCAACCCGCAACGACATGTTGGAGACACGTGATGACCCTATGCCGGGCTGTGCTTTCCACCGTCCTGTTTTGCGCGGTGTCCGCCGGATTCCCGTCCGCCGCCGATGCGGCATGCAGCGACAAGAAAATACTGTCGATGTCGGACGAAGGAAAATCGGTGAAGGCGATCGCCAAGGCATGCAACATGCCAGCGGCGAAAGTGCGGGCAGCGATCGAAAGCGACGAGGGCAACGCCGACGCCTCGGCGGACGCCTCGACGCCCGCGCCCGCCGCGCGGAAACTGCCGTCCGGCTCGGGGCTGGCCAGCTGCGATTGCCAAGGCACCGTGCCGTACGGAGAAAAGGCCCCCGAACTACGTTGCCAAAGCGGCATATCGATCGCCACGCCGTGCGCGGGCTACTGTCCGCCGCGTGGCGTGGCGCCCTGGCGGCGCGTCTGCAGTTGAGCGCGGCAGGTCCGACGCGCCGGATGCGAAACCCCCTGCCGCAATGTCCCGACAGCGCGCTCAGAATACCAGCGTGGCCGTCCCCATGACCGTGCTGGTGCTGTCGAGCCGGTTGGTGCTGCTGATCGTGGGCACCCAACGCAGGCTCAGCGACAGCGAACGCTTGTCCGCCAGTTTCGTGTCGTAGGTCACGATCGGGCCCAATGCCCAGTCTCGCCCCTGGAAGCCATTCAGCCTGTCGGCCGTGGGGCCCTTGTCGCGGCCCATCTGCTGCATGGTGCCCAAGATCAGGCCGGCGCTGACGCCATTGCTGAACTTCTTGCGGCCCATCACGTCCAGGCTGAAGATGGGCGCGTTGCGATAGTCGGTGGCGTTGTTGCGGGTGTAGAACTGCACGCCCGCCACCGTGTCCAGCTGGAAGCCGGACTCCGGGAAAATCTTGGTGTAGGCCACCTGGGGAATGAAGGTCCAGTTGTTCAGACTGGGGTTGGCCATGTCATTCGCGTTGTACTTGCCGGTGGGCGCCCAGATATTCAGGCTGAGTGCCATGTGCGACGTTTCGGAAAAGTGATAGCCAGCGATGATGGGCGAGAAGTACAAGTCGAAAAGGTTCGAGGCGGTATCGCTTTGCCCGACAGTGCGCCCGCCGGGGCCGTTGAATTTGGAATCCACCTTCGTCCACACGTAGGGCAAGGTGAAACTGGATGCGAAGTTCCAGCGGCCCGGCCCGGTGTCCCAGGTTTTCAGCACCGTGGCAAGCGTGAACGCGACCTGCCCGTCCAGCCCCAGCGACGTGCGTCCCCCCACGGGCACTTCACGGCTGCCGCCGACCTTGCCGTCCAGATAGATCTCGGCGAAGTTCACCGCCCAGATCGGTTCGGGCGAAACGATACCCGCGTTCGGCTGCACGTTGGTGCCCGTGATCTGGCGGCCCAAGGCGCCTTCGGTTGCCAAGGATACGGATGGCGCGGCCAGCGCGGCCAGCGTCACCCATGGTGCCATCGCCTTGCGCCAGATGGCCCGGCGCGCATGGTTCGACTTCATTGCTTCCCCTTCCCTTACGCCTCAAGGCACCAATTCGGCCTTGGGCAGCTTCCACGTACCGTTCAGAATTTCGGGTTTCGGGCCATAGAACCGGGCCACGATGTTGAAGCGCCCTTCCGGCGCCGGCAACCAATTCGACTCCTTGTCCTTGCCCGGATTGGCGTGTTGCACGTACAGCGTCAACGATCCGTCCTTGCCGCGCTTCAGCCCGGGGGTGCGGTCGCCGATCGCGTAGCGCTTGATCGGGTTGTCGACCAGGTGGCGGCCAGGCAGGTCGTACATGGTCATGGACCAGAAGAACGCGACGGGCGGCAACTGCCCGGGTTCGAACCGGATCTCATAAGACTTGCCACCGTCCAGCGGGCGTCCCTGCCCGTCTTCCTCATAGCCCAGATAGACGGCTTCTTCCGATGAGTTGCCGTAGATGCCCATGGCGGCGGCCACGGCTCGCTTCGTGTAATCGCCGCCCAGGTCCGTCCGCGAACCGAACAGGCCGATGGACGAACGTGTCTGCTTTTCCGCTTGCAGCAGCGCGGCCTTGCCGTCCGCCACGCCCAGCTCGATTGCATTGCGCGTGGTCGCATCCAATTTGGCGGCGTCGAAGGGCTTGCCCGGCCCGATGCCGATCAGCGCGAAACGCCGCATCATGTCCTGTTCGGCCGCCGGCTGGGGCTGCGTGAACGCCAGCAACTGGTTCAGATAGGCGATGAAGTCCACCGACGTGGCGCGCTGTTCGTCCCACGGCAGCCAGTCCACGCTGGCGGGCGCGGCCGCCGGCGGCGGATGCCGCAGGAAGTCGCTGAGCGGGCGCAACCGGTACTTGGCCTGCAAGGCCTGCACGTTCTTCACGTCCGACGGCCCGTTCAGGCTGGTGCGCCCGAGGATCCCGACGAAGTCCGTTTCGGATTTCAGCACCTTGCTGATTCCACGGGGCTTGCCGCCATCCCAATGCGGCCCGGCGATCAGGTAGTTGCCGGCACCAAAGCCCGTGGCGCGCACGCCGGCGTAGGCGAAGTTGTAGGTGTACAGATCCACCATCTGAAAGACGTTGTACCGGTCTTTCGGGGTGGCGGGCAGGCTCAACACCCAGGGCTCGGTGCGCAGGTCCAGCCACGCCCACGAGTACGGGGTGTCGTTGTTCGGCGTGACGATTTCGCGGTTCTCCGGCGTGTAGGGCTGCGAGTAATGGCGGAACTTTCCAAAGCCGCCGACATACTCCTCGCCGCCGGGATCGATCGCCTGCACGTACATCGTCTTGTAGTTGTAGAGCATGGGGTAGGCATAGATATAGGCCTCCTTGGCGATGCTGCGCAACGACTCGTCCTGGATGGGCGCAGGCGAGGTGGCGCAGCCCGCCACGGCCGCCAACGCCGCCAGGCCGGCGATGCCCAATGCACTACGAAGGGACGCCATCATCTTTTGCATGCTTGCTCCTGGAGTTCTGCGGACCCGATGCCGCGATCAATTCCCGAACGTGATGTTCAACCCGGCGAACACCGTGAACTGGGGCAGCCCTTCGCCCTTGTGCGCCACCGTCCATTGCGGCTCGGCGAACAGGTTGAAGATGTTCTTGCCCACGCGCCAGGCCTTGCCGGCGCCCAGTCCGATGGGGATGTAGTAATTGTTCTTCTGAAGATCGAAGGTCCACGTGGCCGTCGACCGTGTCGCTGCCATCGGCCTGTGGACGCGTGCTGATGGGAACCGTCGTCCGCAATATCTGCGGCACGCCCACCCAATCACTCGGCGCGAACGGAATCGTCAGCCGGATCAGGAAGTCATTGGTGTGCGCATTCGACCCGAACAGTTTCGGCGTGTAGTAATTCTGAAATCCCAGCGACGCGCCCACATTCAACGGATTATTGCTCTTGTTCGCGTCGTCGGCGGACTGCGCGAAGGCAGCGCCTGAAAACCCCAGCGGCGCGCTCAACGCCAGCCATGCGGCAATCCACCCCTTTCCCGATTTTCTCCACCCTGACCTCAAACTGCCCATGCGCTGCTCTCCAACCAGGAATCACAAAATGCAAAGACATGCGGTAGTGCAAAGGATCTTCTTGGAATTATTAATATGAGTACTAAGAAGATTTAAATCTTCCGCAATATTCGCACAGAGTTTTACTTTCCCCAAGCGCCACGTCTTCGCCGGCCATCCCGTGGTTTCTTCGCGGAATACCCGGTCGATCCCAGCACTCGCGAGCGGAAAAAAAAGCGGGGACACCTTATTGGCGTCCCCGCTGCATTCACCGCGTAGCAAACGGTCGGTCGGCCTGCTGCATCCGCGACGCCGGCGGGCGCGCATGGACTTGATGAATACGCAGCCCGTCGCGACGCGTCACTTCGAAACTCCAATCATGCAGTGATACCGTGTCGCCCGCGTCGGGAATCCGGCCCACCGCCCGCAACAGGCAGCCCGCAAGGGTGGCGTCCGGATAGTCGTCGGCCAGTGTAGGCGCCTCCAGCAGCCGGGCCGCCTCGCCAACCGAAAGACGTCCTTCCAGCAGCCACGAACCGTCCGACAATTGCAGCGCTTCGGGCTCGTCGTCGCTATGCTCGGGCAGATCGCCCGCCACCGCAGTCAGCACGTCCATCGGCGTCACCAGGCCTTCGCAGACGCCGTGCTCATCCACCACGATCAGCATGTGGTCGCGCGAGGCGCGCAGCTCTTCCAGCACCTTCAGCACCGGCGTTGTCTCCATGACATAGCGCGGTTCGCGCGCCAGTTCCACCAGGTCGATCGGACCCGGGTTCTGCAGCAGCGGCAGCACATCCTTGAAGTGCAGCACGCCCAGCACGTTGGACGCCTCGCCCGCGCAGAGCGGCAGGCGGGAGTGGCCGGTGGCGAACTTGCGGACGACGATGCCGGGCGTGTCGGACACGTCCAGCCACGTCATGTCGCCGCGCGGCACCATGATGGACCGCACGTCATGCGCGCCGACGGACAACACGCGCTCGATCATCGAGCTTTCTTCAGGCGCGAACGCGGGCTCGTCGCCTGCGCTGTCCACCAGCGCCACGACCTCGTCAGCCTGGTGTCCCGGTTGGCCCGACCGACCAGCGCGCAGCAGGCGCAACACCGCCTGCGCGGTGCGTTGGCGACGCCCCAGCGCATGCGTGCCTCGAGCGCGATTGCGGCGGGCCAACTGGTTGCACAGCTCGATCAGGATCGAGAAGCCGATGGCGGCATACAGGTATCCCTTGGGCATATGGAAGCCCAGGCCTTCGGCCACCAGGCTGAAGCCGATCATCAGCAAGAGGCCCAGGCACAGGATCACCACCGTCGGATGGCGGCCCACGAACGCCATCAGCGGACGGCTGGCCACCATCATGACGGCCATCGCCACCACCACGGCGATCATCATGATGCTCAGGTCCTGCACCATGCCCACGGCGGTAATCACGGAGTCCAGCGAGAACACGGCGTCCAGCACCACAATCTGCAGGATCACCTGCCAGAACACGGCATGCTGCACCTTCTGGCCGGCGTCGTGCGACGCGCTGCCTTCCACGCGCTCATGCAGTTCCATCGTGCCCTTGAAGAGCAGGAACAGGCCGCCCAGGATCAGGATCAGGTCGCGCCCGGAGATCTCGGCCCCCCACACGGTGAACAGAGGCGCCGTCAGCGTGACGACCCATGCAATGCTGGCCAGCAGGCCCAGGCGCATCACCAGCGCCAGCGTCAGGCCGATCAAGCGTGCGCGGTTGCGCTGATCGGGCGGCAGCTTGTCGGCCAGGATGGCGATGAACACCAGGTTGTCGATGCCCAGAACAATTTCAAGAATGACCAGCGTCGCCAGGCCAAGCCAGGCGGTGGGGTCGTTCATCCAGTCGAAAATCATTGTCGGTCCACGGTAATCGGGCGAGCGCACACGATAGCGCCACCTTGCTGAAAGGAAAATGCGTGATCAAGCGATGGGGATCGGGCGGATGGCGGCGCGCGGCACGCCAGCAAGGGCGTCGCCGCATTGGCGCGGGCCGGATCGGCGCTTCGGAAACCGGAGGCCGTGGGGGAAACAGGAAGGGATGGCGGGCGCCGGGGCGCCCTGCTAGGAGGGGGGTCTTCGGTCATGGTGGGCGGAAATCGCGCACTGCCCATCGGGCAGCGATGGCGCATGAAAACCGCCGGGCTCTCGTTCTTACAGGAACCTGAATACTACCTGAATCTTGCCGGAACAGGTAATGGGGAGGCCGGCTGCGGCTAGCGCGGGTCCGCCCCGCCGCCGGATCCTGACGTCGCGCCAGAGCCCGGCATACCGGCATTGTCGGGCGCCCCGGTCTTGTTGCCGGGCGTTTTCTGCGGGTCGGCCGTATCCGCGCCAGGATCCTTTTGCCGGGGGCTTGAGCCCGCCTTGGAATCCGTGCCCTTCTCATCCATGCCCTTTTCTTCAGACGAAGGCATTTTTTTCTCATCCGGCCTCTGCGCGCCGGGGACGGGCTTGCCGATGGCGTTGGCCGGGGCGGTCTTCTCGTCCGGCGTCGGCATGGGTTGCGCGGGAGCGGCGGCCTGCGCAACCAGCGTCGAGCGGGGGGACTGCGCCCAGGCGGCGTGCCAGGGCAGGATTGCCAAGACGGACAGCAGTAGCAGTTTGTGGCTTTTCATGGTTGTCTCCAGAAGGAAAACAGTGACAAACTAGGCGCCGACGGATAACGAGCTGGTGCGGGATCTCTTTCACCCAGGGGCAAGTTGCGTGCCTGCCCCGATGCTGGAGTGATGCATGGACGATCAACCCTCCGACGATCTATCCCCTGAGGCTCGACGCCCGGACGATCCGCCAGCCCCCGGGCGACGCGGCCTGCTCAAGGCGTTGGCGGTCGGGGTTCCCGGCGCCGCATGGGCCGTCACGGCCCGCAGCGCGCCGGGCGAGTCCCCGCCTGCGGCGGGAACGGGCCAGATGCTCCCCCCCGCGGCGACGCCCGTCAATCGAACCTTGACCTTTTTCAATGCCCAGGAAGCCCTGGCGATGGACGCGATCGCGGCACGCCTGATCCCGGCCGACGAACTGGGACCGGGCGCCAAGGAAGCCGGTGTGACCCGTTTCCTGGATGGCCAATTGGCCGGCGCATGGGGGGCAGGCAGCCAGTTCTACCGGCAAGGCCCGTTCGAAAAAGGCACGCCGGAACAGGGTTACCAATTGTCATTCACCCCCGCCGAGATGATCCGGCGCGGTCTGGCCGCGTTGGACGCCGCCACCCGCAAGCAGGACGGCAAGCCGTTTGCCGAATTGGACGACGCCCGGCAGGACGCCTGGCTGCATGACATGCAGGCCGGAAAGCCCGATTTTTCACCCTTGCCCTCCGACGTGTTTTTCCAGGCGCTACTGGACGCCACCATCGAAGGGTTCTTCTCGGACCCGTTGTACGGCGGCAATGCCGACATGGTCGGCTGGAAGCTGGTGGGGTTTCCGGGCGCGTTCGCCTCGTTCTCCAACGATATCGAGCGGCATGGCGTCATCTGGGCCGGCAAGCCGGTGTCCATCGCCAACGCCACGGGACATGTGATGAAACCGGGAGACGGCCATGGCTAAGACCCTGCCCGCAGTAGACGTGGCGATTATCGGCGGCGGCTGGACGGGATCGATCATCGGCAAGGAGCTGGCCGCCGCCAACCAGCGCGTGGTCGTGCTGGAGCGCGGCCAGGCGCGTTGGCCATCGCCCGACTTCCAGGGACCGAACGTCCACGACGAACTGAAGTACACCCGCCGCCACGAGCTGCATCAGGACGCCGCCACCGAAACCTTCACGTTCCGCAACAGCACCGACCAGAAGGCGCTGCCCATGCGCCGCTGGCAGTTCGCCTATCCCGGCACGCATCTGGGCGGGGCCGGCAACCACTGGTCGGGCGCCTACTACCGCTTCGATCCCACGGATTTCCGCATCCGCAGCCACTACACAGAACGCTATGGCGCCGGCATCTTCGACCGCGAATTGACCTGTCAGGACTGGCCGCTGACGTACGACGAACTGGAGCCCTACTTCGACCGCTACGACTACCTGATCGGCGCATCCGGGCAGGCAGGCAACATCAAGGGGCAAAAGCAGGAAGGCGGCAACCCGTTCGAGCCATGGCGGTCGCGGCCGTATCCGAACCCTCCCATGAAGGTGCCCTACGCGCCCGCCCTGTTCGGCGAGGCAGCCAAGACGCTGGGCTACCACCCCTACGTGCAGCCGTCGGCGCTCTGTACGCGGCCCTACGTGAATTCCGAAGGCCTGCACATGAGCGCGTGCGTCTACTGCGGGTTCTGCTCCAACTTCGGCTGCGAGCACTTCGCCAAGGCCTCGCCGCAGGTCTGTATCCTGCCCGTGGCGATGAAGATGGCGAACTTCGAAATCCGCACCGGCGCCCACGTGCTGCGCGTGGAGCTGACGCCGGACAAGAAGCGCGCGCGCGGCGTGACGTATGTGGACGCCGCCGGCGAAGAGATCTTCCAACCCGCCGAGGTCGTCGTGCTGTGCGCGTTCGGCATCAACAACGTGCGGCTGCTGCTGCTCTCCGGTATCGGCAAGCCCTACGATCCGATCACGGACACGGGCGTCGTGGGCCGCAACTACACGCACCAGACGACGTCGGGCGTGAACCTGTTCTTCGACGAATCCGTCAACATCAACCCCTTCATGGGCGCGGGCGCGGTGGCCGTGACGATGGACGATTTCAGCGCCGACAACTTCGACCACGGGCCGCTGGGATTCGTGGGCGGTGGCTATCTGCAGATCCAGGTCGTCAGCGGCGCGCCCATCGGCTACCACCCCACGCCCAAAGGCACGCCGGCGTGGGGCGCCGACTGGAAAAAGGCGGTCAAGCGCTACTACAACCACTCCGCGTCCATCACCATCACGGGTTCCGCCCAACCCTGGCGCGGCGGCTACCTGAGCCTGGACCCCACCTACAATGACGCCTGGGGCCTGCCGCTGCTGCGCGTCACCTATGATTTCCCGGACAACGACATCCGCATGTCGGCCTTCCTGACCACCAAGGGCGACGAGATCGGACGCGCGATGAAAGGGATTGCCCGCACGGAGCCCGGCCCGCGCAAGCGGCCGTTCTCGGCCACCGCTTACCAATCCACGCATTTGACGGGCGGCGCGGCCATGGGCGACAACCCCGAGACCAGCGTCGTCAATCGATATGGGCAGAGCTGGGACGTGCCCAATGTGTTCGTGACGGGCGCGGCGCTTTTCCCGCAGAACTCGGGCTACAACCCGACAGGCACCGTGGGCGCGACCGCCTACTGGATCGTCGACAAAATCAAGGCGGACTATCTGCGTTCGCCAGGGCGGCTGGTGTGATCATGATTGAACATCGCAAAGGCATCACCATTGCCATCCTGCTGATCATCGCGCCACCGCTCGTGACGCTGATCGCCACCGCGCATCAGATGATCGGCACCGGCGGCGACGGCCTGATCCGGGCAAGCGCGGTCGTCGCGCCGCCGGCCCCGCCGCCGCCCGCCGCCAAGCCGGCGGCGCCCGCTGCCGCTACGCCTGCCGCACCCGCCGCGCCTGCCCCGACGGCAACCTCCGCTGCCCCGGCACAGGTGCCGGGCCGCAGCGCGTTGGATTTCAGCGCGTCGCGCCCTGACTGGGAAGGGTTCCTGCGCGGCGCCGACCCGGAAGCCGGCAAGCAACTGGCCGCCACCGGCAAGCCCGGAGCCGGCGTGCAGGCCTGTATCGCCTGCCACGGTCCTGCGGGCATCACGCCCACCGGCGGCATCTTTCCGAACCTGGCCGGCCTGAGCCGCGAGTATCTCGCCAAGCAGTTGGCCGATTTCCGCAGCGGAACGCGCGTCCAGCCGCTGATGAACACGGTGGCACGTGCGCTGACCGAACAGGAGATCGGCCAGGTGGCGGCCTACTACGGCACCTTGGCCGGCCCGCCGTTGCACGTGGGCGAATTCGGCGGCGACGCGGCGCGCAAGCTGGACCTGCAAGGCGACGGCGCGCGGGCGCTGCCCGCCTGCGCCAACTGCCACGGCTTGCGCGGCATGGGCGAAGGCCCCTTGCTGCCCAGGTTGGCGGGCCAATCCAAGGAATACTTCACGGACCAGATGAATGCGTTTCGCAACGGCTCGCGCCAGAACGACGACGTGGGCGTGATGCGCGCGTTTTCGCAGCGGCTGACTGACAGCGAAATCGAGGCGCTGGCCTTGTATTACGCCGGCCCGCCGCCCAAGCCGAAGTGACCGCCTCCCCGCCTTGCGCGCGGCGCAGGGCGGGGAAATTTTCCTGGTGTTTACCCTAGTGCGGCGCTATACTCGCGGCACTTTCAACCACCTAGAGATCACTGTGGACAACGACGGATGTAGTCGAAAACCGACTGCTCGCGCCGCTTGACGCAGGATCCGCGGAATCCCCCTTCCGCGTGAGTCCTGCGTTCAGCCAGGACTTGGGCGTTCAGCCCCTTTCCCCCTAAAGCTTACCGACGCGATACGCGGGCCTTGTTGCGCGCGTGTCTTGCCGGTCAAGCGGCGCATGCCTGTGGACCTTCCACCGTACTCCCCTGTCAAGGAGACGACCATGCGTATCAAGAATTTCTTCCCGTTCCTGGACCGGGCCCATGACGCCCGGGCCGGCCACGCCGCGGGCCCGGTCCCGCTGGGCGCCCTGCCTGCCCGCGCGCCCGTCACGCCGGTCTATCAATTCACCATCGTCAGCCTGAGCGCCACGCTGAACACGCTGCGCAAACAGCTGTACTACGAACTGCAGGCGCTGGACCTGCGGGTAGTCGCCGTACGCATTACGCAGGCTGAAGCCGGCCAGTTGGCGTCCACGGTCGTCACGCTGCATTGCCCGCCGCATCTGCGCAGCCTGCTCAGCGCCGTCGCGCTGCGCCTGGGCCAAAGCCCGGACGTGCGCCGCGTGCATTGGGAAAACGAAACCGGCGCGTCCATCGCCGTGCTGCCGGCCTGAACCACGGTTTTCCTGGCAAGGAGATTGTCATGAAAGACCCGTACAAAGTCCTGTTGCTGGCCCGCGTGCTGGCCCTGGTGCTGATCTGGCTGGTCGGCGTGGGCCTGGTGCTGGCCTCGGTCTGGCGCCTGCCCTGAGCGCGCCAAGGGGCCACGCGAGCCCCACGCCGAACCTCCAATAAGCTGAAAAGGGGCAAGACCATGAAGAACTTCGAAAATATCCAATTCCTGACCTTGGCCAACACCCTGGTCAGCCTGCTGACCGCGTTCGTGCTGGGCTCGATCGTCGGATTCGAACGCCAGTTCCGCCAACGCACGGCCGGCCTGCGCACCAACGTGCTGGTGGCGGTGGGCGCCGCCATCTTCGTCGACCTGGCATTCCGTGTCGGCGGCGCGGACGGCGGCACGCGTGTCATCTCCTACGTGGTGTCGGGCGTGGGATTCCTGGGCGCCGGCGCGATCATGCGCGAAGGCGGCAGCATCCGCGGGCTGAACACCGCCGCCACCCTGTGGGGCTCGGCCGCCATCGGCGCATGTGCAGGCGCATCGCTCATGCTGGAGGCCGTGGCCGCCACGGCCTTCGTGCTGGCGGCCAACACCTTGCTGCGCCCCGTGGTCAGCTATGTGAACCGCCAACCGCTGGATTCGCAGACCTCGGAAGTCACGAATGTGATTCATGTGATCGCGAACGTAGAACACCGCCAGGCCGCCATGACCGTGCTGGAAGACGTGCTGGAGGCCGAACAGCTACCGTTGTCCGAGCTGAAGATCGACCAGTTCGGCGAGAACGAGGTGGAGATCGAAGCCGCGCTCAGCGAGGCCTCGGTCAACGAGCTGGACCTGGACCGCGTCACGGCCAGCATTGCCGCATCGCCTGCGGTGCGCACGGCGTTCTGGGCCGCCCGCACCGTGTGAGGTTTGGCGACGGCCGCGCCGAAACGCTCTAGAATGGGCGCCGACCATGCGAGCCTCCCTGACGACCCTGAACCGCGGCAACGCCGGCCTTTGGCTGGTGCTGATGCTGTTCGTGCTGAAGGCGATGGTGCCGCAGGGCTTCATGCCGGCCACGCATCAAAGCGGCACGCTGATCCAGCTGTGCTCGGCCGCCGGCCCCATCTGGGTGGCCGGGCCGTCCAAGCAGGACAACGCGCCCGACGAACGGCACGCGGCGCAAGCCGCCACCTGCCCGGTCGGCATGGCGCTTGCCGCCGTGGCCTTGCCCCCCTCGCCCGTGGTGTTGACGGCCGCGCTGGCCGTCATGGCCCATCCGCTGGCTGCGCGCGCCCCGCCCGGCCCCGTCCATGCGTCGATCACCGGCGCCCCGCTCGGCGCCCGCGCGCCGCCCCGACTCCCGGTATTCCGCTAAATCCTGCGCCGCCCGTGCGCGGCAATCCTTAGCCTACCGAGAGTATTCATGCCTTTTTCTTCCGCCAGGACGCACCGCGTCCTGAAGCGGCGCGTGGCCATTTGGACCGCGCTCGCCTTCACGCCCGCGCTGCATGCGCAAACGGCCCCGGTCGCCACGCTGCCGGCCATCTCCGTGCAGGGCGATCTGCCCGCGCCGACGTTGCTGGACCAGGCTTCCACCGGCACCTTGCTGGGCCTGACGCCCTTCGAAACGCCTGCCAGCATCGACATCATCAGCAACGAACAACTGCGCGCGCGCGGCGCCACCACCGTCACGGACGCCATCACCCAGGCGGCTGGCATCAGCGCCATGCGGCATCCCGGCAACGGCGGCTCGTCGCTGTCTTCCCGCGGTTTCACCGATTCCAACTCCGTCGCGCAGCTCTATGACGGCGTGCGCCAATACGGCGGCGTCGGCCAGACGTTCATCTACGACCCCTGGGCCGTGGACCGCATCGAAGTGCTTCGCGGTCCGGCCTCGGTGCTGTACGGCGAAGGGGCCATCGGCGGGGTCGTGAACGTGATCCCCAAGAAGCCCACGCGCGGCCCCATCGAAAACGAGCTGATGACGACGATCGGCACGCACGACACCCAGCGTTTCGGTTTCGGCAGCGGCGGCGCGCTGGACGACAAGTGGTCGTACCGGCTGGATGTCAGCGGCAACCATACCGATTCCGGCATCAGTCTGGGGGATTCGCGCGATGCCGCCGTCACCGCCGCGCTGCGCCTGGACGTGTCGCCGGAACTGAATGTCACGCTGACCCAGGCTTATGCCTGGCAGGAGCCCACGCGCTATTTCGGCACGCCGCTTGCCGACGGCACGCTGGACTACAGCTTGCGCAAGCAGAACTACAACGTGGCCGACAGCAAGATCATCTACCGCGACAGCCGCACCGAACTCAAGGCCGAATGGTCCCCCAACCCCGCGACCACCGTGCGCAGCCGCCTCTACTACATCGGCAGCAACCGGGACTACCGCGATGCCGAGAACTACGCGTGGACGCCCGTCGGCCAGATCCTGCGCAGCGGCTACACCGACATCGGCCACGACCAGGAGCAGACCGGCATGGTCACGGACGCCGCGTTCGACGGCCGCCTGTTCGGCCTCGCGAACAAGGTGGCCGTCGGCGTCGAACTGAACCGCGCTTCGCTCAAGCACACCAACAATTCGCCCTACTCCGGCACGTCGCTGGTGGACCCGTACGACGTGGATCACGGCCGCTTCATCAATATGGCCGGCACGACTCCACGCTACCGCAACACGGCCAGCCAGTACGCCCTGTTCGCCGAAGACCGGTTGATGCTGACTTCCCGCTGGTCGGTGCTGGGCGGCTTGCGCTACGACCATATCGACCTGAAACGGCGCGACCTGGTGGCTGACGAAACGGCCTTCCGCAGCACCTACACCAACATCGGCTGGCGCCTGGGCACGGTCTACGACGTGCTGCCCACCTTGTCCGTCTACGGCCAGTACGCGCAGGCCGCCGATCCGATCGGCAGCTTGCTGCTGCTGTCGCCCGCCAACAAGGACTACGAACTGTCGCAGGGCAAACAGATCGAGATCGGCGTGAAGCAGACGTTCTGGGACAACAAGGGCCAATGGACGCTGGCGGCTTATCACATCACCAAGAACAACCTGGTCACGCGCGACCCCAACGACCCCGCGTTGCGCATCCAGGTGGGCGAGCAATCGTCGCGCGGACTGGAGGCCACGCTGGGCGTCGAACTGTCTCCGGCATGGCGGCTGGACGTGAACGCCGTGGCGTTGCGCGCCCGGTATGACGATTTCAACGAGTCGGTCGGCGGCGTGGCGGTGTCGCGCAATGGCAATGTGCCCACCGACGTGCCGGAACGCGTGGCCAACGCGTGGCTCAGCTGGAAGTTCGCCCCGCAATGGACGGCCAGCGCCGGCGTGCGCTACGTGGGCAAACGCTACGCGGACGCGGCCAACCGCCTGGAAATGGCGGGCTACGCGACAACCAACCTGGCGCTGCAATGGGAGCCCCGGCGCGACCTGAGCCTGGCGCTCCGCGCCTTCAACGTGTTCGACCGCCAGTACGCCGAAACCGCCTACTACAACCAGACGCAGTGGCTGCTGGGCGAAGGCCGGCGCGTGGAGCTCAGCGCCAACTACCGGTTCTGAACCGCAGCGGGCCCCGACCCGCGTGTACAATTCGACCGCCGCTTCTGCAACGGAGGCGGCGGTCGCTGCATCTGCGGCCCCGTTGGACCCGGCTTGCCGGGTGGCTCGGCCGGGCGCCTATCCCCCGGATGACCTCTGTTTTATCCAATCCATGCCTTTTTTCTCCAAGCTCCGTCGCGAGTGGATGTCCAATCCGCGCGCCGACATCCTTGCGGGCGTACTGGTCGCGCTTGCCCTGATCCCCGAAGCCATCGGCTTTTCCATCATCGCCGGCGTGGACCCCAGCGTGGGCCTGTACGCCTCCTTCTCCATTGCCGTCATCATCGCGTTCACCGGCGGGCGGCCGGGGATGATCTCGGCGGCCACCGCGGCCATCGCCGTGCTGGTGGTGCCGCTGGTGCGCGACCATGGCATCGGCTATCTGTTCGCGGCCTCCGTGCTGATGGGCCTGTTCCAGATCGTCGCCGGCTTCCTGCGGTTGGACCTGTTGATGCAGTACGTGTCGCGCTCGGTCGTGACCGGCTTCGTCAACGCGCTGGCCATCCTGATCTTCATGGCCCAACTGCCCCACCTGACCGGCGTGACCTGGGTCACCTACGCCATGATCGCCGGTGCGCTGTCCATCATCTACCTGCTGCCGCGCCTGACCACCGCGGTGCCCTCCCCGCTGGTGGCGATCGTCGCCATGACGGCCGTGTCCATCTATGGCGGGCTGGACGTCGCCACCGTGGGCGACATGGGCAAGCTGCCGTCCGCCTTGCCGTTCTTCCAGATTCCCGACGTGCCCTTCACGCTGGAAACGCTGCGCATCATCCTGCCGTACTCGCTGACCATGGCGGCCGTCGGCCTGCTGGAATCGATGATGACGGCACAGATCGTCGACGACATGACGGACACGTCCAGCGACAAGCGCCGTGAATGCAAGGGCCAGGGCATCGCCAACATCGTCACCGGTTTCCTGGGCGGCATGGGCGGCTGCGCCATGATCGGCCAGTCGGTCATCAACGTCCGTTCGGGCGGCCGGACGCGGCTGTCCACGCTCGTGGCGGGCGCCTTCCTGTTGTTCCTGATCGTGGTGCTGGGCCCGCTGGTGGCGCGCATCCCGATGCCGGCGCTGGTGGCGGTGATGATCATGGTGTCGATCGGCACCTTCAACTGGCGGTCGCTGCCCAACCTGCGGTCCCACCCCTGGCAATCGTCGGTCGTCATGCTGGCGACGGTGCTGGTCGTGGTCTGGACGCATGACCTGGCTCGCGGCGTGCTGACCGGCGTGGTGCTGAGCGGCCTGTTCTTCGCCGGCAAGGTCCGGGCCCTGCTGAACGTCTCGGCCAGCCTGTCCGAGGACGGTGCGACCCGCACGTACCGCTATGCCGGCCAGGTGTTCTTCGCCTCGGTCGGACGATTTGCCGCGGCCATCGACTTCCACGAGGCGGTCGACACCGTGATCATCGACGTGTCCGACGCGCATTTCTGGGACATTTCGGCGGTCGACGCGCTGAACAAGACCGTCGCCAAGCTTCGCCGTGCGGGCCTCGCCGTCGAGGTCGTCGGCCTGAACGAGGCAAGCGCCACCTTGATCGGCAAGCACGCCACGGGCGGCGCGCACTAGGGGATTAAGGGCTTTAGGGATTACGGGCTGAGCAGGTCCGACAAGGCGTTGCCCAGTTCTTTGACGGCCCCGGTCACGCCCTCGGCCGCGCCTTCCGCGCCAACGCCGATGGCGTGGCCGAACCCTTGCGCCACCTGCGCCGCAAAGCCCCGCCGGACCGAGAATTTCGGGTTATCCAGGCTGCCCTGAAGCTTGAAGTCAAAGCGCAGCGCGCCACGCTTGTCTTTCATCGCCGCCAGCACCGCCTTGCGCGGCAATGAGAACAACGTGCCGTCGCCGCTGAAGGTCAGGCCGCGCAACGCGACCGTACCCGAGGCGCGCAGTTCACGGTTCGCGATAGTCGTTTTCATGTCCAGATCCATCGCGCCGCCCGTGAGCGAACCCGCTTCCTTTTCCGACAGATAAGGCGCGGCGTGCCGGATATCCATGTTGCGCACGGCCACTTTCATGTCGGCGTCGGTGCCCCCGATTTGCAGCCATCCTTCCGCGCGCACGGTGGACTCCCCGTTGCGGTTGTCTGCCAACGTGCCGCTGAACGTCATGTCGCTGCGCACGCCGTCGCCAGGAACCGACACCGGACTTAATCGCGCCTGCACGTTCTTGAACGGGATGCGATGCGGCGGCTTCGCCACCACGGCATCCTCGAAATCCAGGCGCCCGTCGCGCAGGATCAGTTCGGTGATGCGGATCGTCCTGTCACCGCGCGATTTGGCGGCCCCGCCTGCACCTGCATGCAGCGCCGCCTGCAGCGCGGGCGCAATCTGCAATTCGCTGTCGGCGCCACGCACCACGGCGAAATCGAAGCCTTCAACCACGACGGTATGGAAGACGGCCTCGTGGCGCAGAAACGCCGGCCACTCCGGTTCCAGAACAACGCGTTTGGCGCTTGCGCCAGCCTGGCCAGACGCGCCAGGCACGTTGACGTCGGTCAGCACCACCTGCCGCCAACCCACCCGCACGTCTCCCACCTGTCCGCGAGGTCCCAGCATGCTTGAAATCCGCTGCTCCGCGATGCGGGTGGCGGCGAAGGCCAGGACGCCGGCCAGCGCGGCAAGGATAAGCAGCACGGCAATGGCGGTGCCCAGGGCCGATCTGCGGCGCGGCGCGGCTGCGTTCAAACTCATTGCGGTTCCAGGTTCGGGGTGGCGACGGAGTAAGAAATGGTCGGCGATATGGGGCCATTATTCAATGGACGAAATGGATGATGGCAGCATATGCCCCCCTGACGCAATCGGCCCCGTCCGCGCCGAATAAAGGCGGGGACGGGGCCGTCGGGCATCGCGCGGCCGGCTTTCGGACTCAATGCGCGATCAAAGGGTCAGCGTTGTGTCTTGTTTTGCTGGCCAGGCTGCTGGCCGGGCTGCTGCCCTTGGCCTTTATCGGCGGTCTGCCCGGACTGGCCGGGTTGCTGGCCGGGGGACTGATTGCGGTCCTTGGGGTTTTCCTGGGCCTGTTGCTTTTGCGGCTGCTTTTGCTGGTCGGGCTGGTTCTGATTGGACATTACAAGTCTCCTGATTAGGCGGAAAGGACTCCGCTGGATCTGAAGTAGCAACTGACGTGCCCAAACGCCGCAACGGGACGTGCGCGGGCGCTCCGATTGGAGTCCCCGTTTTCAGACCGGTAAGTCCCGGCCCCCATGGAAGAAATTGCGCGCGGCGAACCGCCCCACAGGCGCTACTGCGCCGTGGCGCGGACAGGAAAACCGGGTTCGGTTTCCGAAGCGGCGCCGTCGAATGCCTCGATCCACGATGACGCGTAGTTGGCGGGCGCCGCCAAGGGCTCGCCACCGTCGCGCTGGGTACGCAGTCGCACCATCAACGCATCCAGCGGCATCGGACGCCCCAGCGCGAAGCCCTGCCCGTAGCGACAGCCGGCCGCCCGCAACGCCGGGATGTCCGCCACGTTCTCCACGCCTTCGGCCACCACGCGCCAGCCCAGGCGCGTGGCCAGCTCAGCGGCAGTGCGCAGCACTTCAAAGGCAACCGCGCTGCGCCGCATGCGCGTCACGAAATACTGGTCGATCTTCACTTCGGACAAGGGAATGGCCGACAGCAGTTTCAGAGAGGCATGGCCAGTGCCGAAGTCGTCCAGGCTGACCTCGCATCCCGCCTCTTCCAGCTTCATCAGCGATGCGCGCAGCACATCCAGTTCGCGGATCGGCTGGTCTTCGGTCAGTTCGACCCGTACCAGCGATGCCGGAAGCTCCGCCGCACGGATCAGATCAAGCAGGAAATCGACGGAACGTTCGTCCGACAGCGTGGTGGCAGGCGCGTTGATGGCGATCGGCACCGCCATGCCGGCCCGCCGCATCGTCAGCAGCACGTCGATCACGCGCAGGCACACGCGCTCGAACAGGAGCTTGTCCATCCCCATGCGGTTGATGGCGGGAATGAATTCCGCGGGCATGACAACGCCCAGGCGCGGATGCTGCCATCGCGCCAATGCTTCGGCCGACACGATCCTGCCGGTCATCAGGTCCACCTGCGGTTGCAACAACACCCGCAGCCCATCCTTTCCTGTCACCATGGCAGCGATTTCTTCGTCGCTGACCACCGAGCTTGTGGAAGCCTCGTGATTGGGCGTCATGTCTACGCTCCTCGCGTGCCTCTGGGTATGGCCTGCGCTGTCCGGGCGCAGAAAGAGGCACATTGGGACATGAGTATTCACTATCGGCTTGCCGCTATGGCGCCGGCCGTCGTTTCCGGCACCTTGAACCGCCAACTGTTTTTTTATGCGATTTCGAGCAATTGTTCCAGGCAATTTTGCGCTTAAGACGCCGCAAAGTCACACAAATGAAACTATTTGTATACACCCATTCGGATTCATGAATCTGACACGCTGTGGACAGCGTTCGCGGCGACGCGAAAACCGCTTTGTCGACATGATAGGGTTTGCATCTTTCGGCTCTCGGCCCCTTTTTGTGGTGGTGTGAATAGCGTGACGACCCTGCTTTCCCGTTGGCGCGTATCCCTGCGCAATGTCCTGTGGCTGGACGCCTTGCAAGCCGCCGCGATCAGCGCGGCCCCTGTCATCCTGGCCGTGCTTGCGCACGAGCCGCGGCTGGGCTGGACCGCGATCGCCGCGTTCTGGGCGTGCTTTGGCGACCCCGGCGGCCCGTTACGCCAACGTGCCGGCTCCATGCTGGCGCTGGGCCTGATCGGCGCCCTGTTCTGCTTTCTGGCCAGTGCCAGCGCCGGCCATCTTTGGCTGCTGCTGCCCCTGACTTTCGTCTGCTGCACCTTCGGCGGCCTGCTGCGCGTGCTGGGTCCGGCGGCGGCGATCGTGGGCACGCTGCTGTCCGCCGGTTTCGTCGTGGCAGCCGAGCTGCCCACCCCGACGCTGGCCGACAGTCTCTGGTTCACCATGTTCTTCCTGGCGGGCGCCGTCTGGGCCATTTTGATGACCGCGCTGGTATGGCGCCGCCGGCCGTGGAAAGACGCCACGCACGCGGTCGCGCATTGCTATCGCGGGCTGGCCGATTTCGCCGACGCGTTGGCGCGCATGTATTCGGGCCTGACCCCGACGGCCGGCCCCGAAGCCTGGACCGCGGTCACCAAACCGCAGCGCAGCGCCCAGCGTGCAGCCCTGGAAGCCGCCCGGGTCCGTATCCGCGAGGTGCAGGACACAAGGCCTTCGCGCCGTGCCCGCGCCAATCAGCTGACTTACCTGCTGGACAGCGCTGAAGACAGCTTCATTGCGCTGGTCGCCTCTGCCGACCTGCTGGAATCCCACGCGCCGCAATGGCTGGGCCGCAGCGCGGGCGCGCACCTGTCGCATGCGCTGCACCGCTATGCCAGCGTGTGCAACGCCATTGCCAGCACGTCGGACGTCAACGATCCCAAGCAGGCGGAATGCCTGCGCGAGCGTCTGGCCCACTTTGGCGCGGGCCTGCACGACTTGCGCGGCGGCGCCATGGCCTATGCGCCCGACCTGGCAACGATGGTGCCCGTGCTGGACCGCCTCCTGCATACAGCGCAAGCCGTCATGCAAGCCTTGTTCGACCAGGTCGACGCGCCCGCCGCGCCTGACCGGCAACGCCTTGCGGCGTCCCGCGTCCGGCAGGCGTGGCGCACGCTGCGGCAGAACCTGGGCGTGGAGTCCGACGCCTTCCGCCACGCCTTGCGTGTCGGCGTCGGCGCCACCATCGCCGTGGCCCTATCCAGGACGTTCGCCGTCAACCACGGCTATTGGATGTCGCTTACGCTGGTCTTCATCCTTCAGCCCTACTTCGCGACGACCTGGCAGCGGACCCTGGAACGCGTGACGGGCAGCGTGGCCGGCGCCATCGGCGCGTCCCTGCTGGGCTTGTTCTTGAGCACGCCGTTATCCGTCGCGCTGGCGGTACTGCCCATCGCGCTGGGCACCTTCGCCGCGCGCACCATCCACTACGCGCTGTTCACGTTCTTCCTGACATCCCAGTTCGTGCTGGTCAGCCATATCCAGCAGCCGGAAATCTACGAACCCACACTGGCGGCGCTGCGCGCCTTCAATAGCGTGCTGGGCGGCATCCTGGCATTGCTGGTGGGGTTTCTCGTGTGGCCGGAAAAAGAGCCGCGGCAGTTGGCCGGCGCGCTGACCCGCGCGCTTGACCGGCACGCGGCCTATGCGCTGGCGCTGATCCGGCAAAAAGGCGGCGCAGCCCCCGATTCGGACGGCGCTATCGTCGCCCTGCGCCGGCAGGCCTGCCTGTCGGCCGACAATGCCGAAGCCTCGCTACAGCGCCTTCAACAGAATCCGGTGCACCGCGAACGCAACGTCGACACGGCGGTGAACCTGTTGAACGCCATGCGGCGGATCACGGCTGCCGGAACGGTATTGGAGATTCAACCGGCCCTGCCGCCCGAGGCGCCTGCCGCCGTAGCGCTGCGCGACTATGGACGGATCCTGGCGCACGCCCTGCATCCCCAGGACGACGCGCCGGACCTGCCTGCCCGCCCGTGGGCCGTCCCGGCCGCGGTCACCGCCGCCGACCCGGCTCTGGCGGATCCGCTCGAACGCATCGCCCAGCAGGCCCGTCAGGTCCGCCAACTGCGCGACCGCATCGAAAAGGACCCGCCCGGCTAGCCCGCTCCGGTGCGGCGGCGGGCGCTATTTGCGCCGTCTCCGGGTATCTGGACGCGGCTTGACGCGAATCAAGGGCCGGCCTCCAGGAAAGCGCAACCATGTGTCCATGGGACGCTTACCAAGGAGACCCGCATGTATCGCCGCATTGCCGTACACCTGGACCACGGATTCGACTGCAAACGCCGCACCGAGCTGGCGTTGTCGCTAGCCAAGCGCCATCAGGCCGAACTTGTCGGCATCTACGCCAGCGCCGCGCCGCCCCAGTACTACTACGGCGAATCGGTATTGATGTCGCGCACGCTGAACGTCATGAAGGAACTGCAGGCGCAGAACCGCGCCACCGTGCAGAACGCCTTCCTGGAAGCGGCGGCCGCGGCCGACGTTCCCGCCGTCTTGCGTGCCGGCGACACCGCGCCCAGCGTCTGTGTGGCCTTGCACGCCCGCACCAGCGATCTCGTCATCGTCAGCCAGTTCAATCGCGAAGACGTGGAAGCCGCGCACGAAGCGGAATTCGTCGAGCAGATGCTGTTGACCGCCGGACGCCCGGTGCTGGTGCTGCCCTCAAGCGGCGATTTTCCCGCCGTCGGCGACCGCGTGCTGTTTTGCTGGGATGGCAGCCGCGAGGCCGCGCGCGCGCTCGGCGACGCCACGCCGGCGTTGCGCCTGTCGAAGCAGCTGATCGCGCTGACCATGGACGAAGGCGGGGCTTCGCAAAAAGGCGAAGCCGTGCCCTTCGAAGACCTGGCCACGTATTGCGTCGCCCAAGGCATGCCCGCGCCGGACCACGTCCGCCGCGACATCAAGGGCGTCGGTGTCGGCAGCACCATCCTGAATGCCGCCGCCGACCATAGCGCCGACATGATCGTCATGGGCGCCTACGGGCACAGCAAGTTCCGCCAATGGGCAATGGGCGGCGCTACCGCGTCCATCTTGAAGAGCATGACCGTGCCGATCATGTTCTCGCACTGAGCATGCTCGGCTAAGCGGCTTCGGCCTGCGCGTCCAGCACGGGCGTCAACACCGGCTTGCCGCCGAAATGCGCCGTGGCGTTCTCCAGAAACAGCGCCACGGTCGCCGCCACCGCCTCGGGGGACCGCCCCGCGCTGTGCGGGGTCAGCACCACATTGTCCAGCTGCTTCAACGCATCCGGGACATTCGGTTCGCCATCCACCACATCCAGCCCCGCACCCGCGATGCGTTTTTCCGCCAGCGCGGCAATCAACGCGGCGGTATCCACCACGCTGCCGCGGGCGATGTTCACCAGATAGCCGTCGGGGCCCAGCGCGTCCAGCACGCCGGCGTCCACCAGATGCCGCGTGCCGGCACCGCCTGGCGTCGCCACCACCAGGAAGTCGGACGCCGCGGCCAGAGCGCGAGGATTATCGAAATAGGTATAGCCCGATTCGGCCCGCGCGCGCCGGTTGTAGTACCCGACGCTCATGCCGAACCCGTTGGCGCCGCGCTTGGCGATTTCAAGCCCGATGGTGCCCAGACCTAGAATGCCCAGGCGCTTGCCCGTCACTTGCGGCCCCATGAAACCGCTCCAATGCCCCTGCCGTACCCAGGCATCGGCTTGAGGCAGATGGCGGGCGGCGCCCAGCAACAGCGCCATCGCATGATCGGCGACGGACACGGCGTTGGCGCCCGGGCCGTTCGTCACAATGACGCCACGCGATGCGGCGGCGGCCAGATCGATGTTCTCGTAGCCCACGCCCAGCGAACAGACCAGTTCAAGTTTCGGCAAGGCGGCCATTTCGTCGGCGCGCAAACCCGTGGCGCCGCGCGTCAGCACGATGCGGATCTCGTGGCCGTGGTCCTGGATGGCTTGCTTGCGGGCTTGCGCCGTGGGCGCGTAGACGGCATGAAAGCCGCGCGCTTGAATCGCGGGCAGGAAATCATGCACGCTGTCGATCAGAATCAATAAGGGAATGGTCATGGTGGCGTTGCCCGATAGGCGGAGGTCTCTCGAAAAAGCCGGGAAATCTTACGCCTCGCCAAGCGCCCGCGCTACCCGCCGTCCAGCGGACGACCATTCCTTGCAAAGACGGCCGGCCCGCGCCGCATGGCGCTCAGCCGGCCGTCAGGCGCTATAGCCGCCCCATCAGCAGCATCACGATCAGCACGATCACGACAATGCCGAGCAAGCCGCTGGGGTAGTAGCCCCAGCCCTTGCTGTGCGGCCAGGCCGGCACGGCGCCGATAAGCAGCAAGATCAGAATGATCAGCAGAATGGTCGACATGATGACTCCTCGTCGTTATTGATTTGAATGGCTCAGCGGCAGGCGGGCATCAGCGTTTGGGGGGGTCTATTTCCCTGATCGGAGGCGACAGCGGCGGCAGATCCACTTCCGGCTCGTCGGTGTCGGGTTCCACCGGAAGGTCCCCCGGCGGCGATCCCGGCGGGATCGGATCGGGCTTGGGCGGCACGTGTAGCTGCAATGTGGCTTGCATGGCACTCTCCTTTAGGGATCCTTGCCGGACCGGGGAATAGCCCCGGCCGCAAAGATCGGTTCGCTGATGTCGTCGTGCCGTTTGCCTCAGCAAGCGCCGTGCCCGGCCCGGCAATTTCCGGGCAGGAGACGGCGGCCGGGCACGGCGTTTGCTGCTGCGGGGCCCGCCAACGCCGCCGGAGACAGCATGGACGCCCGCACATCGCAGCCCGAGCCCGCAGCGCTGGTCTACGTCGACGACACCCAGCCGGGCTATCGCCGCTTGCGCGTGAACGGCAACACGTTCCACTACCTGGACGCCAAGGGCACGCGCATCACGGATGCCGCGGAAATCGCCCGCATCCAGGCGCTGGCGATCCCGCCGGCGTATGAAGCCGTCTGGATCTGTCCCCTTCCCCACGGCCACCTGCAGGCCACCGGCCGCGACGCGCGGGGCCGCAAGCAGTACCGTTATCACCCGGGCTGGGCCGCCATGCGCGACGCGGACAAATACCAGAATCTGCTGGCGTTCGGCCAGGCACTGCCCCGCATCCGACGCCAGGTCGACCGCGACATGCGGGCGGCGGGGCTGGCGCAGGAAAAAGTGATCGCCACCCTGGTCCGGTTGCTTGAGACCACGCTGATCCGCATCGGCGCGCGCGAGTATGCGCGGGCAAACAAATCGTACGGCCTGACGACGCTGAAACGACGGCATGCGAGCGCTGCGCGCGGCGGCTTCCGGTTCCGCTTCCAGGGCAAGAGCGGCGTGGCCCACGATGTCACGGTGAAAGACCGCCGCGTGGCCCGCATCATCAAGCGCTGCCTGGAAATTCCGGGCCAACAGTTGTTCCAGTACCTGGATGAAGACGGCGCCAAGCATCCCGTGGACTCCGGCGCGGTCAACGCCTATCTGCGCGCCGCGGGCGCGGGCGATTTCACGGCCAAGCACTATCGCACCTGGGCAGGGTCGGTGCTGGCGTACGCGGCCTTGCAGGCGCGCCCGTTCGAGGACGACGCGCAGGCCAGACAGGCCGTGGTGGACGTGATCAAGCGGGTCTCGCAGCGCCTGGCCAACACGCCCGCCGTGTGCCGCGCCTGCTATGTGCACCCCGCCGTGCTGCAGGCTTATCTGGCGGGCACCCTTCCGCCGAAGGCCCGGGCGCCGGTTGCGCCGCGCGGCCTGGACGCCGACGAACGTCGCCTGTTGGCGTTCCTGCGCGCCCTGCCCGGCGCCCCTGCCGGCGCCCCTGACGGCATGGGCGCCCCGGGGGAGTCACAAAATGGATGAGCGGGCGTTCTTCGCACGCGGCTGCGGCGCGGCGCCGTCGGCCCAGTTCGATTCCGTTTGATTGTCGACGACCGCGCGCTGGTCCCGCGCGGCTTCGTCCGGCGTCGAGGCGTCTGGTTTGACCGGTTGTTTCGGCACATCGACGGGGCCGCGTGGGGGCAGTATCTTAGCGTTGTCCTGCGTACCGGCCGGCGCGGCCTTGTCCGCCTGGCCCGGGACGGCGGCGGTCGAACGGGAGCGGGTTGTCATTGGCTTCTCCTGTCAAATTTCGAATTTCCATCCTACGGCCTGCCGCCGGGTTAACGCACTGTCAACATCTTCAAATTGCAAGTGGATGTGCCCGGGCCGGCCGAGCATGTCTTCGCCAGACGCCACGGGAACTCACAAGGAGATGCAATGCGAGACCCAAACTTCGAGCAATGTGTGCAAGCCTGCTACGAATGCGCGGTGGCTTGCGACCAATGCGCCGCGACCAGTCTGGAAATCAACGCGGCCCGCATGAAGCGCTGCATCAGCCTGGCCACGGATTGCGCCGGCGTGTGCCGGCTGTGTGCCGCCATGCTGGCGCGCAACGGCGAATTTTCTACCGCGCTATGCACTTTGTGCGCTCTGGTGTCCGATGCATGTGCCCGTGCATGCGCGCCGCATCAGGACATGGAGCACTGCCAGGTTTGCGCCGGCGCCTGCCTGGCCTGCACGCTGGCCTGTCAAGACATGCTCGAGGCCTAGCGCCCCGACACGCCGCGCGGCCGCACGGGCCGGCCCGCGCAGGTGAAACATCCCGCCCGATTGCCAGGAGCTTTCTGATGGCCTCTACGAACACCCCTCTGCCTTCCGACTTTCCCGAGAACGGCCCGGACAATCGTGGGGCGCGCAGGCGCGCTCGCCATCCGGAGAGCTGGATCGATGAAATCGAAGCGACGCTGCGCGACGCCGACCCGACGGATCTGGACGCGCTGAAGGCGCGCCTGTCGGACCAGCTGAACGCGACGCGGCGCAGCCTGCGCGACGCGTCGGAGAACGCCAGCGACCTGATGCGCGAGACCCTCGATTGCACCGAAGAGTACATTCACGCCCGGCCGTGGCAAGCCATCGGGCTGGTGGCTGGCGCAGCCTTTCTATTCGGCGTCGTCGTGGGCCGCCAATAGCCGCGCCAGCCTGGGTTCTGCCGGGCGTCAGCCCGGCTTCTGCACCTTATCCTTCGCATCGCCGTAGGCCGCCTGCGTCTTGCCGGCCACTTTCTGCGCCGTGCCCTTCAGTTCGGTCGACGTGCTGCCGGTCGCCTTGCCGGCGACTTCCTTTGCCTTGCCGACGGCCTCGTTGACTCTGCCCTTCACCTGGTCCTTGTTCATGGCTCTCTACCTTTTCATCGCATGGTTGGGTTGGCGGCGCTAGCGAATGCGCCAGCCGGACACCCTTCCGCAAGTCGCGTGCCCGGACCGGCATCTTCGGGAACAGCGTTTGCTTGGAAGGACCGCGACGCACCTCCCGCGCCCGACCCAAGGAGCATCGCATGGCCAACGTCCGCAACGCCCGCAGCGCCACCGGCGACCGTCCGCATCCCACGCCGCCGATGCCGGACCAGCATCTTGAGAAACCCGGCAACGAAGCCGACATGGAACTCAAACCCCAGTATCAGGCCCCAGGCTATCGGGGCAGCGCCAAACTGCAGGACATGGCGGCCATCGTCACGGGCGGAGATTCCGGCATTGGACGCGCGGTCAGCGTGCTGTTTGCGCGCGAGGGCGCCAACGTCGCTGTCGTGTACCTTAACGAGCACGAGGATGCCCAGGCGACACTGCGCGCCGTCGAGGCCGAAGGACGGCGCTGTCTGCTGATCGCCGGTGACGTGCGGGACGCCGCGTTCTGCAACGACGCCGTCGCCCAGGCCGTAGAGGCCTTCGGCAAACTGGACATCCTGGTCAACAACGCGGCCTACCAGCAGCACACCGACGCGCTGACCGACATCAGCGACGACAAATGGGATAAGACGCTGCGCACCAACATCACCGCCTACTTCTACATGGCCCGCGCCGCGCTACCGCATTTGAAGGCGGGCGCTTCCATCATCAATACCGGGTCCGTCACCGGCTTGCGGGGCAGCGCCAAGCTGCTGGACTATTCCTCCACCAAAGGCGCGATCCACGCCTTTACACGCTCGCTGGCCGCGAACCTGGCGGATCAAGGCATCCGCGTGAACGCCGTGGCGCCGGGCCCCGTCTGGACGCCACTTAACCCCGCGGACCAAAGCCCGACGGCCATCAAGGAATTCGGCAAGCACACCGATCTGGGTCGGCCCGCGCAACCCGAAGAGATATCGCCGGCGTACGTATTTCTGGCGTCGCCCGCGTGCGCCAGCTACATCACGGGCATCGTGTTGCCCATTACGGGCAGCGCCGGCGATTGACGCGTCAGGCGACGGAAGTCGGCGCCTCTACATGCTTGGGCGGCTTCAGGGGATCGAAGTCTTCCCATTTTCCGTTCAACCACCGGCCCCGCGCCCGCTCAATGTCGCGGCCGCCTGATTCGCGTAGGACCTGACGGGCCAGCGCCTCCTTTCCCACGGGCACGTGCAGCGCCAGCATCACGCCTGCCGCGCGCACGGCAGGGTGCATCTCCTGGGCGCGGGGCGAAGCTTGCTTCCGGCGCTTGTCCCGGCCGACGATCCACAGCGCCCCGGCCAGGGCGCCCAGATAGGCGCCCACGCCCGCCGCCGCGATGACGATCAGGATCGGCGCCGCCAGCCGCGCCGCGATCAGGCCACCCAATAGCGCGAACAGCAGGCCAAGCGCCGAAGCGCCGGCAACGGCGCCCAAGTGGGCGCCCTTGGCGTCCGGATCCGCGATGCGGTCGCCGCCTAATGGAAAGCGCGCGTGTTCGCCCGCCGAATTGATATAGAACGTGTGCACGTCGTCTTCCGTGAAGCCCTCGGCAAAGAGCTTTTGCGCGGCCACGGTGGCCTGGTCGAATGTCTGGAAGCGTGCGGCGACAATCAAGGACATGGAAATCTCCCGGCTGGATCTTACCCATGGGCGCAGCAACTCGCATGCCCGTCCCGCGACGGTACGGCGCTTGCTGTTAACTCCGCGTTCCCCTTCGAGCCCTTGTCCGGAGATTGCCATGCCCCGTACCCCTGCCCCCGACTTCTTGGATCCCGATGATTCCGGCCGCCCGGACCTGGGACCCAGCGACTCCTCCGATTCGGCCAGCGACCTGCCGCCCGGCATGGCGCATACCGACAGCGATTCCCAAGCGACCGGCGAACGCGAAAGCGTCGACCCCGACCCGCGTGATGGCGACGGCAGCGATATCGCGCCGGACCGAGTGACCGGGGCGGACGATGCCGGCGTATCCCGGTCGGCGCCTAACCCGGAGCGAAATGGTGGCTGAGCCGGCGCCTCCGCAATTCGCCGAAGCCGCCGCAGACGCGCGGCCGCGCGGCCGCGAAATGTCGTGGCTGGATTGGGTGGCGTTGATCGCCGTGGTGGCGGCAGGCCTGAACTGCGGCTTGATCGCCGCCGTCAATTTGGACGTGTTCGCGAAAATCCTGCCCCACGCGGCGGCCACCCGAGCCGTCCAGGGGCTGATCGGGCTGGCCGCGCTGCATTGCGTCGTGCTGTTGTTCAAGTGGGGCGACGGCGCCGAGTAGGCGTCCGCCCGCCGACCTACTGTTCGCCAGGGCGCTTGCCGGGATACTGCCCCCCTTCTTCATACTCCGGGCCCTTGGTGTTGGGCTTTTTGTCCGCGGGCCGGTTCGCCGCCGGCGGCGGCTTGCCGAAACCGGGCTTGTCCGCCCCGAACTGGCCGCTGCGGTGCGCGGCGTCCGTCTCGTCGTTCGGCGTGTTCGCCTCGGGCTTGGCCTTCTCTTCAGCGGGTTGCCTCATCTTGCTCTCCGTGTTGCCGATGGTGCCGGGTACCGCGCAAGCGGCGTGCCCGGGTACGCCGGGAACGCCGCTTGCTTGGCATGATCGCAGGCCCGCCTCATGCCGGGCCTTTACCCAAAGGAGTCAGCCATGAATCTGTCCAGAACCGTTTGCCCCGCGATCGCCCTGTGCCTGTCCGCCCTGGCGTTCCAGGCCTCTGCGCAAACCACGCCCGTACGCAACAGCGACCAGATCGACAACCAGTACAAGATGGACAAGAAAGCGTGCGACGGAATGAAGGGCAACCAGAAGGACGTCTGCCAGCAGCAAGCCGAAGCCACCCGCGACAAGGCAAAAGCCGACGCCAAGGCGGGCAAGGAAAAAGCCGAGGCCAACCATGACGCCGCCAAGACGCGCAACGATGCCGACTACAAAGTGGGCAAGGAAAAATGCGACGCCATGTCGGGCAACGCCAAGGACGCCTGCATGGCCGACCTGAAGACGCGCCACGGCAAGTAAGCTGGCGCCCTGCGAAACGTCGCGCCGCCCCGCAGGGCGGCGCGACTAGCCGGCCCCGCGCGCCTCGCCGGACCCGTCTTCGCCCGGCAGGACGTAGCCGGCCGCCGCGTATTCTTCGAGCCGGTTGTAGAGCGTCTTGGGGCTGATGCCCAGCATCGCAGCGGTCTGCTTCTTGACGCCGTTGCAGCGCGCAAGCGTGGCCAGAATCAGGCGCCGGTCGGCCTCGGCCAGCGTCTCGCCCACGGGCACGCTGACCTGGCCGTTGCTGGCGTCACCCCCTGGCGACACGTGCGGCGCCAGCATGTCCACATCCAGAACGTCGCCGTCGGCCATGATGAACGCCCGGCGCACGAAATTCTTCAACTCGCGCACATTGCCCGGCCAGTCGTATCGCGCCAAGGCCTCGGCCGCCTGCGGGGCAAACACCTTGTTCTTGCCCGTTTCCTGATTCTGCGCCTGCAGGAACCGCTGGGCCAGGAACAGGATATCGTCGCCGCGCTCGCGCAGAGGCGGCAGTTCTATCGGGAACACGCTAAGCCGGTAGTACAGGTCTTCGCGCAGTTTGCCGTCCTGCACGGCCTGCTCCGGATTGCGGTTGGTGGCGGCCACGATGCGGATATCGCACCCGATCTCGCGGTTGGTGCCCACCCGCATGAACTGTCCGGTTTCCAGCACCCGCAATAATTTGACCTGAAGGTCCAGCGGCATTTCGGTGACCTCGTCCAGGAACAAGGTGCCGCCGTCGGCGCGTTCGAAATAGCCTTTGTGCTGCCGGTCGGCGCCCGTGAAGCTGCCGCGTTCATGGCCGAACATTTCGCTTTCGATCAAATTTGGAGAAATCGCGCCGCAGTTCACGGCGATGAACGGGCGTTGGCGACGCGCACTCAGTTCATGGATCGCGTGGGCGGCCAGCTCTTTGCCGGTGCCGCTTTCGCCGATCAGCAAGGTCGTGACGCTGGTAGGCGCGACTCGTCCGATCTGGCGGTAAAGCTCGGTCATGCAGTCCGACGCGCCATACAGTTTGCCGAATCGCCCCGCTTCCTCGAACGGCATGCCGGGCAGGTCTCCTCCCGCGTTGGCCACGACCCGCGTCAGGATGCCGTTCAAGCGGTCCATGCAGATCGGCTTGACCAGAAAATCGGTGGCGCCCAAGCGCAGGGCCTGGACGGCGTAGTCGACCGAGCCATGACCCGTCATCACCACGACTTCGGCGCTGGCCGCCGCGACATTCTTGAAAATATCCATGCCGTTGCCGCCTGGCAGCCGGACGTCGGTCAATACCAAGTCCGGCGCCTGCCTTTCCAACTGGATGAGGGCATCCTTGACGCTGGCGGCCAACGCCACCGAGAAGCCGCTGTCGCGGCCCATCTCGGCCAGTGTTTCCCGAATCGCCTCGTCGTCGTCGACGATCAGCAAATGAGGCATAGCTTCTCCGTAATACAGTGCGCGACCGGGGTTCCGCGCCGCGCATGGACATGGGATCGAGAATAGTCACTCTGACGGCGACAGGCGTAAACAATCGATACCGTCCACTAAAGATTTCGAATACTTGCAACTGGTCGCATTCCTTGGCGTACCCGGCCGCTACGATGAACTATCGCGGCAAAGCCCCCGGGCCGAGGTATCAGCATGGCAAATCGCACCACCACCGGGCGCGCGGATGCGGTTGCGTCCCCCGCTCTTCCGATGGACGTGACCGGCCTGTCGCCGGTCATGCAAAAGTTGGGCGCCCAGTTGCAACTGGCGGCGTCGACCGACGCCAGCGTCTTCATCGTGGGAGAAAGCGGCGCCGGCAAGGAGATCGTGGCGCGCGCAATCCACGACGCCAGCGAACGGCGCAACCAGCCCTTCGTGGCCGTGAACTGCGGCGCCATCAGTGGCACATTGGCGCACGCTGAACTGTTCGGCCACGAAAAAGGCAGTTTCACGGGCGCGTTGGCCCAGAACGCCGGCTACTTCGAATACGCAAGCGGCGGCACCCTGTTCCTGGACGAGGTCACCGAGATGCCGCCCGACATGCAGGTGCATTTCCTGCGCGTGCTGGAGGCCGGAACGTACCAGCGCGTCGGGGGATCCGACCTGCTGCGAGCGAACGTGCGCATCATCTGCGCCAGCAACCGCGACCCCGCGGCCTCGGTCGCCGAAGGCCGGTTGCGCCAGGACTTCCTGCACCGTTTACTGGTCATCCCGCTGCGCGTGCCGCCGCTGCGCGAACGCGGGGACGATGCGCTGATCCTTGCGCACCGGTTCCTGGATACCCTTAACGCGCAGCATCGTACGCAGAAGGTGTTTTCCAAGCAGATGCTGGACGCGATCCTGCAGCACGACTGGCCTGGCAACGTGCGCGAACTACGCAATGTGGTGCAGCGCGCCTTCATTCTGTCGGACACGCAATTGGATACCGACCTGCTGGCCCGCGTCCCGGCCCGCCAGCGCACCGAAATGCGCGACGGCGCCCTCAGCTTCCCGGTGGGCATGCCACTGGGCCGGGCGCAGCGCGAATTCATCCTGGCCACGCTGGCGCACCATGACGGCGACAAGCGATTGGCCGCGGACACGTTGGGCGTAAGCCTGAAGACGCTTTACAACCGGCTGGACGTGTACGACAAGGAAGGCTTGGCCGAGCGCTGAGCAGTTCTTACCGCTGGCTTGTAATTGCGCCACGCCTGCGATCGGACGATCCCCGAGACCCGCCCGCAAGCCCGCCTGGCACAGAGTTTGCTTGAGTATCAAGGATGCGCCGCCATCCGGCGGCTTCCTGGCAAGGAGACTCGATTGGGCCACCCTACGCAAGAATTGCGCCTGCGCCAGCAGATGACACTGGCGCCCCGCCTGCAACAGTCCGTCAAGCTGCTGCAGATGTCGGCGCTTGAGTTCACGACCGCGGTGGAGCATGCGCTGGCCACCAATCCCTTTCTTGAAGACGGCGACGAACCCGAAGTCGAGCCTGCGGACAGGGAGCGCGACACCAGGCCCGCCACGCATGGCGACAACGCCGAAACATCGGCCGACAATCCGGCCGCATCGTCGGCCGAGTCCCCTGCTGCGGCGGGCGACGGGGAAGAGGCGCCCCCGGACGCGCCCGCCTATTCCGGCGATTACCCTATGCCGTCGTCCGGCAACGGCGACGGCAAGGATCTGGGGCAATGGGCCAGCGCCTCGCTGTCGATGCGCGAACGCCTGTCGCAAGACCTGGGCAACTACCACCTTCAGCCGCGCGACCGGCTGCTGGCCGAATTCGTCATCGACGCGCTGGACGACGACGGCTATCTGCGCGTGCCGCTGGGCAGCCTTTGCAGCGCGGACCGGCCCGAATTCAGCCCGCCTCCCGATGACGGCGAATGGCTGGCCGCATTACGCCTGGTGCAGCAGCTGGACGCGCCCGGGCTGGGTGCGCGCGACCTGGCCGAATGCCTGACGCTGCAACTGGCGGCCGCGCGGACGGTCGCCCCATCCACCCGGGAGCTGGCGCTTCGCATCGTCCGCGAGCATCTGGACCGCTTGGGCAAGAACGACTGCATCGGACTGCGCCGCGTGCTGGATTGCTCGGACGAGGCGCTGCGCGAGGCCTGCGCGCTGATCCGCAGCCTGGACCCCAAGCCCGGCGCCCGCTACAGCGCGGAAGCCCCGGTCTATGTCGTGCCCGATGTGTTCGTGGACAAGTGGCATGCCCGTTGGCGCGTGCTGCCCAACCGCAACGCGATGCCGCACGCGCGACTGCACCGCACCTACGCCGACCTGTTCCGCCGCGCCCGCCTGGACGACCGCAGCCCCATGGCGCAGGAGCTGCAGGAAGCGCGCTGGCTGGTGCGCAATGTGGAACAACGCTACACGACCATCCAACGCGTCGCCGAGGCCATCGTCAAGCGGCAGCAGACGTTCTTCGAATATGGCGAGGTGGCCTTGCGCCCCTTGATGCTGCGCGAGGTCGCCGACGATCTGGACATGCACGAGTCCACGGTGTCGCGCGCCACGGTCGGCAAGTACATGGTGACGCCGCGTGGCGTGTTTGAATTCCGCCATTTCTTTTCGCGCGAACTGGCAACGGAATCGGGCGGCTCGTGTTCCGCCGCCGCCGTGCGCGCGCTGATCAAGGAAATGGTCGACGCCGAAGACCCCTCCATGCCCTTGTCCGACGTGGCCCTGACCCAGCAACTGGCCTCCAGCGGCATCCTCCTGGCGCGGCGCACCGTGTCCAAGTACCGCGGACAACTGCGGGTGCCTCCCGCGGAACTGCGCCGCCAGCACTAGGACGACCTGCCCCGCATGCAAAGAAGGCTTCCCTGGGGAAGCCTTCTTCGTTGCCGCCGGTCTGGCGATTACTTGGAACCGCCCGAATTCGGATACCCCGGAGGCGGCGCAGCGCCGGCGGCGGGCGTGCGCGGCACGTTGTCATTGGCTTCCCGCGGACGTTTCGGCGTTTCATCGGAGTGCTTCTTGCCCGACGACATGGTGCCGCTGTGTTGCATCGCGGGCGCGGTGGTGCCCGTAGAGGGCGTCGCGTTAGGCGCGGGCGCCATCTGCCCCGCCGGCAACGGACGGTTCGGCTGGGCCGCGGAGGCGTCGTTCGGCGTGGAAGACGGCGTGGTCGGGTTGGCCGATTGGGCCAGCGCCGCACCGGCGGACGTCAGGCCAGCCAGCAGTGCAAAAGCGCAAGTCATGGCACGGGTTTTCATAGTCAGGCTCCTTGGTTGGGATGCATGGACCTGTACGCAAGCCCCGTTCCCGTCCCGACACGGCGGCCTTCCGACCGCCAGCCCCCCCAACTACCCGCCTAGCGCGTCCGGACGGGTAGTTTTTACCTGCCTTTGCAACACTGGCATCCCGCTGGACCGGCGCCGCCTAGCCGCCGTCGTCAAGTCCCGCACCCCGGGGCTCGTCCAACATGCACTGCACGCGTTCGCCCAGCGCATCCAGCGAGAACGGTTTCACGATCAACTCCATCCCGTGCTCCAGGAATCCCCGGTCATGCGCGGCGCTTTCGGCATAGCCGGTCATCATCAACACCTTCAGCCCAGGATGCGCCGCCCGCGCGGCATCCGCCAACTGGCGCCCGTTCAAGGCGGGCAAGCCCACGTCCGTCACCAGCAGATCAATACCGGCGGTGCCCAGGACCAACTCCAATCCCGCCTCGCCATCCGCTGCGGTCAACACCTGCAAGCCAAGTTCGATCAGGCATTCGCGCACCATGTCGCGCACGTTGGCGTCATCTTCCACTAACACCACGACGGACGGCCGCCCGACGCCCGGCACCTGCTGCGCGGCGGACTCCTGCCGCGCGGCCGTGTCCGGCGCGCCGTCGTACCGGGGCAAGAGCAGCCGGACCGTCGTGCCCTTGCCCACCGCGCTTTCCAGGGTGGCCACGCCGCCTGCCTGCTTGGCAAAGCCATAGATCATCGACAGCCCCAGGCCGGTGCCTTCGCCCAGCGGCTTGGTGGTGAAGAACGGATCGAAGGCGTGGGCCAACACGTCGGGCGGCATGCCGCAGCCCACGTCCGCGACTGACACTTCCACGAAATCTCCCGGACTCAATCCCGGAAACTGGCGCAATCGCGTGGGATCCATCGACTGGTTCTGCGCCGCGATGGTCAACACGCCTCCATTGGGCATCGCGTCGCAGGCATTGATCACCAGATTCAGCATGGCGTTTTCGAACTGGTTCCTGTCGCATCGCACGGTCCACAACTCAGGCTCCAGGTCGGAGGCCAGGTGGACGCGTTCGCCGGTATAGCGATGGAACAGGTCGGCCATCGATTGCAGCGTGGATGCCACGCTGAACGGTTTGGGGTCAATGGGCTGGCGCCGCGAAAAGGTCAGCAGCCGTTGCGTCAGGTGCGCGGCGCGGTTGGCCGAATCCATGGCGACGTTGATGAAGCGTTCCGCCTGCTCGGGCGTGCGGGCGCCGAGCTTGCGCTTGATCAGGTACAAGGCGCCCGTGATGCCCTGAAGCATATTGTTGAAGTCGTGCGCAATGCCGCCGGTCAGCCGCCCCACCGCCTCCATTTTCTGCGACTGCCGCAGCGCCTGCTCGGTGTCCCGGAGCATTTCGGCCTGCGCCTTCAAATCGGTATCGTCACGGCCCGTCATGTACAGGCTGTCTTGCGACCATGACATGCTCCAGGTGATCCAGCGGTATACGCCGTCGCGCCCCAGCAGGCGGTTCTCCATATGCCGCACCGCCTGGGCCGGATCCGCCAGCGATGCTTGCGCCATGGCGGCGCGCGTGGCCGCCTGGTCGTCCGGGTGCACCAGTTCGGTCAGCGCCATGGACAAGAACTGTTCAGGGCTCCAGCCCAGGATCGGCCGCACCGCGGGATTGACGCTGACGAAGCGCTCGTGCGCGTCGACAACGGCAAGCAGTTCCGGAGACAGGCGCCAGATGCGGTCGCGCTCGGCGATCGCGTCCTCGACGCGCTGCTCGAGCGTGCGCGCGTACTGCGACCGCTCGACGGCGTCGCACATGCGCTCCGCCACCTCTTCGATAAAGGCGATATCGCTGCCCCGCAGGCGACTGGTGGCCTGCGGCCGCACCAGCAACGCGCCGTGCCGTCCCCATCGACGCATCGGCACCACGATCGCGGACGGCCGGACTTCGCCGACCTGGTCCGCCACCAGCGGCTGCAGGTACGCGGTGCGGCCCTTGCGCAGCGCGTCTTTGAATTCTTCGCCCAACGGCTCCGGCGCGAGCGGCTCCCGTGTCGCCCGGCCGCCTTCGGACCACCAACTGGTCGACGGCGCTCTCACCGCGTCCTCGTCGCCGGCTCCGTCCACAACCGCGACATGGCCAAGGGCCAGGTGCTGGCCCAACGCCTCGCAAGCGGCCTGTTCGATTTCGGACTGAAGGTGCAGTTCCCGCATGCGGTCGCCTAGCGACAGCAGGAAGTTCTTGCGGTGCTGCCCTTCCCATAATTCGGTTTCGGCCGCCTTGCGCGCCGTGACGTCCAGGAACAGCGCCATCATGCGGTCGGTGCCGTCTTTGCGCGCGCGGGCCTCGTACCAGGCTTCGTTGGGCGCCGGCACGGCAAACTCGAATTGCGTCGGTTCGCCCGTTTCCACCACCTGGGCGAACGCGTCCATGATCTGGCTGGGCACCCCGGGAATCATTTCGCGCAGCGTATGGCCCAGCGTGTCGCCTTCCCGCATGCCGCTCTGGCGTTCAAAGGCCGGATTCACCTCCAGAAAGCGGAAGTCCACGATGCGGCCATCCCCGTCCCGCAGCGCCTCGCTTAAAAAGAAGGCCTCCTGCATCCCTTCGAACATGGCGCGCCACCGCTCGCCGCTATCGCGCAGCGCGGTGTCGGTCAGGTGCCGTTCGATCGCCAGGGCGGCGCTGCGCGTCACCAGCGCGATGGCGTCGATATCGTCGGCGGACGGCGAACGCGCGATGCTGTAGTAGTTCGAGAACACACCCAGCAAGCGTCCATCAGGCGCCTTGATCGGCGTCGACCAGCACGCGCGCAAGCCATGCGACAGCGCCAGGTCGCGCCAGTGCTCCCAATCAGGATGCAAGGCGATATCCGCCACATAAACGGCGCTTCCCGCATGCGCCGCCGCGCCCCATGACGCCACGTGCGGTCCGATCGGCGTGCGTTGCATCGCCACATTGAACGCCGCCGGCAAGCTGGGGGCCGCGGCATGCAGCAGGAACGTCCCGGTGTCGTCGATCAAGGCGATCGCCGCCCGCAACTCCACGCTGGATTGCGCTTCGATGGCGTGCAGCACGTGCTCCAGCACATGCGCCAGCGGCATGCCCGCGGCAATCCGCTGCAGCATGATGCGTTCGTCCTCCAGACGCGCCAAGGTATCCGTCCAGGGGAGCGCAACGCGATCTTGTTTCTTCAACATGTCTGCCCCTTTGCCAATGCCTACTGTATTGCGGGGCGGCGCTGCCTTGCGGAAACGCTCGGTAACGCGACGCTACCGATCCTGCTCGAACGCCGGTTCGCCGTCCAGCCGCAAGGCGTTCAGCGCTTCGGGCTTGTCGACCAGCACGCATTGCTTGCCCGTCCGGGTGCAATGGTCCCTGACGCGCCAATAGGCCCCGTGGCTCACGCAGCCCGTCTGGCAAATGACGAGGTCCGCGGCGACCAGGCTGGCTTCAAGCGTCGCGCCATCCGCATCGCCCGCGCCGCTGTGGCCCAGGTACCGGCCCCCGGCCAGTTCCACGACCTTGCGCGTCAGCATCAAGGCCATGGCGTCCTCGCCCACGCATAGCACGGACTTCTCGCGCAGCGCGACGGCAGTCACGGCCGGCCGGGAGCAAACCGTGTCCGCCAGCCGCTCGGCGGGACGCGCCCGCGCCTGGCTGGCCCGGTCCTGCCAGGCCAGCCGTTCGCGCATGAGGCTCTGGATGCGTTCCATCAGCTGCGTGACCCGGCGCGCCAGCGCTACGCGCTTGGGCAAGCCCGGTATCGATCCTTCCAGGGCACGATGGTCTTCCCGCGCCCAAGCCAACGCCGTATCGCGCAGGATGACGGCGGCGCGCAAGCGCATCGCGTCGGCTTCCAGATGCTGGATCCGCGCTGCCTGCGCGCTAATCAACTGGCTGCAATGCGATTGCGCCTGTCCGTATGCGGCAAGCAGCGCCGCATGTTCACGCTGGAGCGTCTGGCGGTCTAGGGAAGAGGATGTCATCACAGGCCTCGGGTTGAAACGTCGCCGGACGGCTGCAGGCTGAGAGAGGCTCCGCGACGCGCCACTTGGCATGCGGGCAATTATAAATGAGAATGCTTCCTTTTTATAAATAGGCCGCACATCCACGGCGCGTACAGGGAAATCCATAGCTGACGCGCCCCGGTCGCTTAAATATGATCGACAGACTCCACCGGCACGCAGGCCCCTCCCGGGCTTGGAATAGACGTCCCCACGAGGACGCCACGCGCCCTTCCGCATCGGCCGCGGCCGACGCGCGGAACCAACGAAGTCAGGGATGCCCGATGCCGAAATCCACCGAACTTCTGCGCGATATCCACGAAACCAACCTGATGTATCTGCTGCTATTGCAGCGCCTGGCGCGCACCGGCAACGCACCCGCCATGGCGGGCCTGCAGATTTCGGAGCATGCCTGCCAGTGGTTGGCCGCCCTTTCCCAAAACGATCTGATCAAGATGTCGCGATGCAGCGTGCTGCTGGCGCAGCTGGATCTTGCGCCGCACCTGCTGCTCTCGGCGCTGAGCCAAGGCATCGACGCCACGCTGGCCGCGCGCGCAGCGGCCGCAACGCCGCCTGAACCCCACACACTTGGGATGCCCTAGCTTTTCCCGGTCCCTGCGCGTCCTGGTTCCGCGCAGGGACGCCGGTCATCAAGGGGATTCCGCGATAATGTCCGATCCCCGCTTGACTGCGCTACTCGTGCGCCATGCCAGCCCCGCGCTGATCACAAGCGCCAGGGTCAACAGGCCGCCCGCCATGGCCGCCACGCCGGGCCATTGGCTGGAAGCCCAGAAATGGCCGCCCCACGAACCCAGCACGCTCGACCCCACGTAATAGACCAGGAGGTAGAGCGATGCGGCCAACGCCTTGTAGCCGCGCGCCATTTGCCCGACCCAGCCGCTTGCCACCGCGTGCGCCGCGAAAAAGCCGAAAGTGAACAAGATGATCCCGGCGATCAGCACGGGCAGTGAATTCGACAGCGTCAGCAGCAATCCGGCCAGCGCCAGCCCCGTGGCCGCGCACAGCATCGCACCGCGCCCGTGGCGGTCGGCAAGCCGGCCGAAAAACGTCGACGCGAAGATGCCGACCAGGTAGACGACGAAGATGAAGCCGATGAAAGTCTGGCTAAGCGAAAACGGCGGCAGCAACAGGCGAAAGCCCACGTAGTTGTAGAGCGTGACGAACGCGCCCATCAACAATCCGCCCATCGCGAACAGCGCGCATAGCGGGCCGTTCTTCAGGTGCGCGCCGACGCCGGCGCGCACGTCGGCCGCCACGCCGGCCCAGCCCCGGCCACGTTGCGGCGTGAAACGGCGCGAGGCCGGCAGCAGCCAGACGAACAGCACGGCCGCCACGATCCCCAGCAAGCCCAGCGTCCCCATCGCCGCCCGCCATCCGAAGTGGTCGGACACCAGCCCGGTGATGACGCGGCCCGACAGCCCGCCGAAGGCGCTGCCGCTGATGTACAGGCCCATGACGAAGCCCAGCGTGTCCGGCTCGACCTCTTCGGCAAGATAGGCCATCGCCACCGCCGGCACGCCGCCCATCGCCACGCCCTGCAGCGCGCGCAGCGCCAGCAGGCTGTGCCAGTCCGGCGCCACGGCCGCGATCGTGCCCAGCACGGCCGACGCGAATAGCGACAACGCCATCACGCGCTTGCGCGGCAGCGCCTGAGAAAACAGGCCGACCAAAAAGATGGCCACGGCCAGCAAGCCGGTGCACAGCGACAGCACCAGACTGCTCTGCGCAGGCGACACGCCGAACGCCTGGGTGAACATCGGCATCAGCGGCTGCACGCAATACAGCAGGGAAAAAGTGGAAAATCCGGCGGCGAACAAGGCCCATTGGGCGCGGCGCAGTCCGGGCGTGCCCCGTGCAAGGTATGCGGTCGGGGCCGGGGCGGAAGGACTGGCGGAGGGGGTAGACATCAGGATTCTCGGAATGGCATCGGGCTTGCAGCCCGCCCCATCAAAGTAGACTTTTCCCCTGCATATGTCCAATATATGAAACTCGCACACCTTATATTCTAAAGCAATGGAACTGCGCCACCTGCGCTACTTCACTGCCGTCGCCGAAGAACTGCACTTCACCCGCGCCGCCGCGCGGTTGGGGATCGGGCAGCCGCCGCTCAGCCAGCAGATCCAGCAGCTGGAGCGCGAAATCGGCACCCCGCTGTTCCTGAGGCTGCCGCGCGGGATCGAAATGACCGAGGCCGGCGCGCAGTTCCTGGAGGACGCCCGTGCCATCCTGGCCAGCGCAGACCGGGCGATCGACACCGCCCGCCGCCTGGGCCGTGGCGAGCGCGGCGCGGTCACCGTCGGTTTCACGGCCTCGGCCGTGTTCCACCCCTATTTGCCGCGCGCCATCCGGGCCTTCCGCGACCGCTATCCCGACGTTCGCGTCACGCTCACGGAAGGCAACACCCTATCGCTGCTGCGTGGCTTGCGGCTGGGCGAGGTCGACGTGGCATTCGTAAGGCCGCCCTACCTGCTGGACGCAGAATTCGAATCCGAGCGCGTGCTGGACGAACCCATGCTGGTCGCGTTGCCCCCCGACCATCCCTTGAGCCACCTTCCCAGCGTGCCGGTCGCGGCGCTGGCCGACGAAGACTTCGTGCTGTATCCGCGCCCCATCGGCGCCGGCTTGTATGACGCCATCCAGTCCGCCTGCCAGCGGGCGGGCTTTACCCCGCGCGTGATTCAGGAGGCGCCGCAAATGGCCTCCATCGTCAGCCTCGTCGCCGCGGGCGTCGGAATCTCTGTCGTGCCGGCGGCCATGCGCCACATGGGCGCCGAAGGCATCGAATACCGACCCATCGAAGGCGACGCCCCGCACGCCTTGCTGGACATGGCGTACCGGCGCCGCGACCGCTCGATCGCAGCCGTCAACGCCGTCGAGATGCTGCGCCGGCTGGCCCACCCCGAACGCCCCTGAGGCGCCCACGCCGAACCAGGCGGTATTGCCCTGTCGCTTTTGTCATCTTCTGTAAAGCCGCGGCAGAAGACGCAGAGTAAATTGTCGCGCTATCGGTGATCCGTCCCTGAACCGGGCCGCAGCCTTGCCGAATCCAACCTTTCTACAGGTGACTTAGTGCGACGTACTCTTCTGGCCCTGGCCATCGCAACGATTCCCGGCTTGGGCGCAGCCGCCGGGCTGGCTTCCTCCATTGGCGCGGTGACCGTCTATCAGGACCGCGCCGTGGTGACCCGGTCCGCCAGCAGCGAACTTGCGGCAGGCGAACATGAACTGGTGCTTGAGAACCTGCCGGTCTCGTTGCAGGAGAACTCCCTGCAAGTCTCGGCCAAAAGCACCGGCCAGGCCTCGCTGCTGGATGTCAAGGTGCGTGATGCCTTCCAGGCCGACACCGCGAACGAGCGGGTCCGCGCGCTGCAAGAGCAAATGCGCAAGCTTGAGGCTCAGCAGGCCGAACTGGACGACGAGGCCGCCGTGCTCGACAACCAGCGCGAGCTGGTCCTGATGATGCAGCGCGGCGCGACCGAACCCGCGAAAGAAGGCGCTCGCCTGACCTTGGACGAACTCAAGGCGATCCAGGCGCTCAGCGCCGACAGCCTGGGCAAGACACTGGCCAGCCTGCGCCAGGTCGCCGAACGCAAAGCCGTGCTGGAACGCGACATGGGCGCATTGCAAGCCCAGTTGGACGTTTTACAGGGGCAGTTGAGCCGCCGCAGCAAGACCGTCACCCTGCGCGTGAATCTTGCCCGCGCGGGCAAGGTGGACCTGGCCGTGTCGTACGCCGTGGGCGGCGCCCGCTGGACGCCGGCCTATGACGCGCGTCTGCGTCCGGCGGACCGTACGGTGGACTTGGGCTACTTCGGCGTCATCAGCCAGAATACGGGCGAAGACTGGAAGAACGTCAAGCTGACGCTCTCCACTGCGCGCCCGTCGCTGGGCGGCGGCGCGCCGCCCTTGCAGCCTTGGATCATCGATGTGGCTCCCCCGCCGCCTCCCCCGCCC
>NZ_LZZS01000003.1 GCF_014170335.1 Achromobacter sp. UMC46 | reverse complement strand
ACAGCAAGCGACGCAAAGCGAAAGCAGCGCGAAGCTGGCGGGTTCAGCGAAATGGCAGTGAAGAATTTAGCAGTACCGCTCTTTAACAATTAAACAACCGATAAGTGTGGGCGCTTGATGCGATGCACTGTGATTAGGTTAGGCGTTAAACCCTGGCCTCTTCACAAGCACAATGAAATCAAGTGCTCACTAGAAGTGAAGTACCTTAGACGTCAAGTTTAAGAACATACCTCACTTCCTTTGAGTAGCGACGTATGACCTGGTTCGGATTTATTCGGACCAAGAATACGAAACAAATACAGAGATTAAACTGAAGAGTTTGATCCTGGCTCAGATTGAACGCTAGCGGGATGCCTTACACATGCAAGTCGAACGGCAGCACGGACTTCGGTCTGGTGGCGAGTGGCGAACGGGTGAGTAATGTATCGGAACGTGCCTAGTAGCGGGGGATAACTACGCGAAAGCGTAGCTAATACCGCATACGCCCTACGGGGGAAAGCAGGGGATCGCAAGACCTTGCACTATTAGAGCGGCCGATATCGGATTAGCTAGTTGGTGGGGTAACGGCTCACCAAGGCGACGATCCGTAGCTGGTTTGAGAGGACGACCAGCCACACTGGGACTGAGACACGGCCCAGACTCCTACGGGAGGCAGCAGTGGGGAATTTTGGACAATGGGGGAAACCCTGATCCAGCCATCCCGCGTGTGCGATGAAGGCCTTCGGGTTGTAAAGCACTTTTGGCAGGAAAGAAACGTCATGGGCTAATACCCCGTGAAACTGACGGTACCTGCAGAATAAGCACCGGCTAACTACGTGCCAGCAGCCGCGGTAATACGTAGGGTGCAAGCGTTAATCGGAATTACTGGGCGTAAAGCGTGCGCAGGCGGTTCGGAAAGAAAGATGTGAAATCCCAGAGCTTAACTTTGGAACTGCATTTTTAACTACCGAGCTAGAGTGTGTCAGAGGGAGGTGGAATTCCGCGTGTAGCAGTGAAATGCGTAGATATGCGGAGGAACACCGATGGCGAAGGCAGCCTCCTGGGATAACACTGACGCTCATGCACGAAAGCGTGGGGAGCAAACAGGATTAGATACCCTGGTAGTCCACGCCCTAAACGATGTCAACTAGCTGTTGGGGCCTTCGGGCCTTAGTAGCGCAGCTAACGCGTGAAGTTGACCGCCTGGGGAGTACGGTCGCAAGATTAAAACTCAAAGGAATTGACGGGGACCCGCACAAGCGGTGGATGATGTGGATTAATTCGATGCAACGCGAAAAACCTTACCTACCCTTGACATGTCTGGAATTCCGAAGAGATTTGGAAGTGCTCGCAAGAGAACCGGAACACAGGTGCTGCATGGCTGTCGTCAGCTCGTGTCGTGAGATGTTGGGTTAAGTCCCGCAACGAGCGCAACCCTTGTCATTAGTTGCTACGAAAGGGCACTCTAATGAGACTGCCGGTGACAAACCGGAGGAAGGTGGGGATGACGTCAAGTCCTCATGGCCCTTATGGGTAGGGCTTCACACGTCATACAATGGTCGGGACAGAGGGTCGCCAACCCGCGAGGGGGAGCCAATCCCAGAAACCCGATCGTAGTCCGGATCGCAGTCTGCAACTCGACTGCGTGAAGTCGGAATCGCTAGTAATCGCGGATCAGCATGTCGCGGTGAATACGTTCCCGGGTCTTGTACACACCGCCCGTCACACCATGGGAGTGGGTTTTACCAGAAGTAGTTAGCCTAACCGCAAGGGGGGCGATTACCACGGTAGGATTCATGACTGGGGTGAAGTCGTAACAAGGTAGCCGTATCGGAAGGTGCGGCTGGATCACCTCCTTTCAGAGCTTAAGTGCTCGTGTTAAGTGTCCACTCTTATCGGTTGTTTGATATAGCTGGGATCAGTTGTAGGCTTGGGTCGAGGGAATCTTCCCTGGGTCTTCAGCTACCTGACTACTGATCCGAGAAGGTTTTGGGTCTGTAGCTCAGTTGGTTAGAGCACCGTCTTGATAAGGCGGGGGTCGTTGGTTCGAATCCAACCAGACCCACCAAAGTATTTCGCGTAGTGCTGGTCGCTGTGTGGGATATGGGGGTGTAGCTCAGCTGGGAGAGCGCCTGCTTTGCAAGCAGGATGTCATCGGTTCGATCCCGTTCACCTCCACCATTGATTCTCAAATACTCACCTGGTGGTGATGTAGAGGCTAACTCATAGCGCTGCTTGCAGCGTTATGAGTTAGGTTTTACCTAACAGCTATATTCGTTCTTTAACAATCTGGAAGAAGCACAACGAAATGTACTTATCAAGTACTCGACGCAAGTCGAAGAAGATAAGTACGGGTTGTGATTGCATTATTTTGTTCCAAGTTCTCAAGACTGAGGTGAATAACCTCAGACTGCTTTGAAACTTATGAACGGCACAAACGCTAATACTCAGGTCCTATAGCCTACAGCGTTATAGGATCAAGCGACTAAGTGCATATGGTGGATGCCTTGGCGATCACAGGCGATGAAGGACGTAGTAGCCTGCGAAAAGCTACGGGGAGCTGGCAAACAAGCTTTGATCCGTAGATGTCCGAATGGGGAAACCCACTGCAGCAATGCAGTATCCCTAGCTGAATACATAGGCTAGTGGAAGCGAACCGGGTGAACTGAAACATCTCAGTAGCTCGAGGAAAAGAAATCAACCGAGATTCCGAAAGTAGTGGCGAGCGAAATCGGAAGAGCCTTTACGTTTTAGCACGCAAGATAGTCGAACGGAATGGAAAGTCCGGCCGTAGCAGGTGATAGCCCTGTAGGCGAAATCTTGTGTGTGGAACTAAGCGTAAGACAAGTAGGGCGGGACACGTGAAATCCTGTTTGAAGATGGGGGGACCATCCTCCAAGGCTAAATACTCGTGATCGACCGATAGTGAACCAGTACCGTGAGGGAAAGGCGAAAAGAACCCCGGAAGGGGAGTGAAATAGATCCTGAAACCGTATGCATACAAACAGTAGGAGCCTCCTTGTGGGGTGACTGCGTACCTTTTGTATAATGGGTCAGCGACTTACATTCAGTGGCAAGGTTAACCGAATAGGGAAGCCGTAGCGAAAGCGAGTCCGAATAGGGCGATTCAGTCGCTGGGTGTAGACCCGAAACCAGATGATCTATCCATGGCCAGGTTGAAGGCACGGTAACACGTGCTGGAGGACCGAACCCACTAATGTTGAAAAATTAGGGGATGAGCTGTGGATAGGGGTGAAAGGCTAAACAAATCTGGAAATAGCTGGTTCTCTCCGAAAACTATTTAGGTAGTGCCTCAAGTATTACTGCGGGGGGTAGAGCACTGTTATAGCTAGGGGGTCATGGCGACTTACCAAACTATGGCAAACTCCGAATACCCGCAAGTACAGCTTGGGAGACAGAGCACCGGGTGCTAACGTCCGGACTCAAGAGGGAAACAACCCAGACCGCCAGCTAAGGTCCCGAATTATCGCTAAGTGGGAAACGAAGTGGGAAGGCATAGACAGTCAGGAGGTTGGCTTAGAAGCAGCCATCCTTTAAAGAAAGCGTAATAGCTCACTGATCGAGTCGTCCTGCGCGGAAGATGTAACGGGGCTAAGCGATAAACCGAAGCTGCGGGTGTGCACTTTTAGTGCACGCGGTAGGAGAGCGTTCTGTAAGCCTGCGAAGGTGGCTTGTAAAGGCTGCTGGAGGTATCAGAAGTGCGAATGCTGACATGAGTAGCGATAAAGGGGGTGAAAAGCCCCCTCGCCGTAAGTCCAAGGTTTCCTGCGCAACGTTCATCGGCGCAGGGTGAGTCGGCCCCTAAGGCGAGGCAGAGATGCGTAGCTGATGGGAAACTGGTTAATATTCCAGTACCGTCGTACAGTGCGATGGGGGGACGGATCGCGGAAGATCATCAGGGTGTTGGATGTCCCTGTTGCTGCATCGAAGATGGCGCTTAGGCAAATCCGGGCGCGTAAATCAAGGGTGTGGCACGAGCGAGCATTGCTTGCGAAGTGATTGGAAGTGGTTCCAAGAAAAGCCTCTAAGCTTCAGCTGTACGAGACCGTACCGCAAACCGACACAGGTGGACGGGATGAATATTCCAAGGCGCTTGAGAGAACTCAGGAGAAGGAACTCGGCAAATTGATACCGTAACTTCGGGAGAAGGTATACCCCGGTAGTGTGAAGCGCCTGCGCGCTTAGCATGATGGGGTCGCAGAGAATCGGTGGCTGCGACTGTTTATTAAAAACACAGCACTCTGCAAAGACGAAAGTCGACGTATAGGGTGTGACGCCTGCCCGGTGCCGGAAGGTTAAGTGATGGGGTGCAAGCTCTTGATCGAAGCCCCGGTAAACGGCGGCCGTAACTATAACGGTCCTAAGGTAGCGAAATTCCTTGTCGGGTAAGTTCCGACCTGCACGAATGGCGTAACGATGGCCACACTGTCTCCTCCTGAGACTCAGCGAAGTTGAAGTGTTTGTGATGATGCAATCTACCCGCGGCTAGACGGAAAGACCCCATGAACCTTTACTGTAGCTTTGCATTGATCTGTGAACCGGCCTGTGTAGGATAGGTGGGAGGCTTTGAAGCGTGGTCGCTAGATCACGTGGAGCCAACCTTGAAATACCACCCTGGTTTGTTTGCGGTTCTAACCTTGGTCCGTTATCCGGATCGGGGACAGTGCATGGTGGGCAGTTTGACTGGGGCGGTCTCCTCCCAAAGTGTAACGGAGGAGTTCGAAGGTACGCTAGGTACGGTCGGAAATCGTGCTGATAGTGCAATGGCATAAGCGTGCTTGACTGTGAGACTGACAAGTCGAACAGGTGCGAAAGCAGGACATAGTGATCCGGTGGTTCTGAATGGAAGGGCCATCGCTCAACGGATAAAAGGTACTCTGGGGATAACAGGCTGATACCGCCCAAGAGTTCATATCGACGGCGGTGTTTGGCACCTCGATGTCGGCTCATCTCATCCTGGGGCTGTAGCCGGTCCCAAGGGTATGGCTGTTCGCCATTTAAAGAGGTACGTGAGCTGGGTTTAAAACGTCGTGAGACAGTTTGGTCCCTATCTGCCGTGGGCGTTGGACTTGATCCCCCTAAAGAGTCGTTCGAGACCAGGACGTTGATAGGTCGGGTGTGGAAGCGCAGTAATGCGTTAAGCTAACCGATACTAATTGCTCGTGAGGCTTGATCCTATAACACTGATGGTTATTGACCTGGTGATATAGCGTTCCAAGTGTCGTTCAATACAAAATCTGGCTGCACCGTCGGCAGCCAGCCAACACCAATTACACCCCCCTGTGCGTGATCATCGAGCTAGTCTCTGATCACCCACACGTTGTGTTTCTTCCAAGATTGGAGCGGTTGCGTTCATACGCAGCAGCTCAACAAGTTACGCCTGATGACCATAGCAAGGTGGTACCACTCCTTCCCATCCCGAACAGGACAGTGAAACGCCTTCGCGCCGATGATAGTGGACGGACGTCTGTGAAAGTAGGTCATCGTCAGGCTTTTATTCCGCAAAACCCCACAGGTGATCCTGTGGGGTTTTGTCTTTGGGCGATCGGATTGAAGAAAACCCCCTCGTGGCTGACGCCACGAGGGGGTTTTTGTTTTGGGCCTGGTGGCGTCAGGGCAGTTGGCGGCGCAATGCAGCGAAAAACAGTTCGGATTGCAGGCGTTCGCTTTGAATCTGGGCGGCGACCTTGCTGGCGATTGCGGTATCTACGGGTTTAAGCGGGCATCCCGTGGATTGCGCCAGGACCTGCGCGTTGCAGGCGCGTTCGAGGAAAAAGAGATCGTCGTAGGCGTAGTCCAGGCGTTCTCCGCAGACGACGACACCGTGGTTGCCCAGGAAAACGATATCCGCGCCCTGCATCGCATGGGCGATGCGTTCCCCTTCGCTCACGTCCAGCGCCAGGCCGTTGTAGTTTTCGTCGATCGCCAGCCGTCCGTGGAAGCGCATGGCGTTCTGCGACAAGGTCGTGTCCAGTCCACGGTCGGATGTCAGCGTCAATGCCGTGGCATAGGGCATGTGCGTGTGCAGGACACAGGCCTTGCCGGCGATGCGGTGGATGGCGGCATGGATGAACATGGCGGTGGGTTCCACTTCGTGGCGCCCGGCCAATTTATTGCCATGCGCGTCGATCAGCACAATGTCGTCCGCCTGCACTTCATTCCACATCAGGCCACGCGGGTTGAGCAGGAAGTGGTCCGGATCCCCAGGCAGCGCCACGCTGAAATGGTTGCAAACGCCTTCGCCCAAGCCGTGCGCGGCAGCCGCCCGCAGGGCAAGCGCGAGATCTGCGCGAAGCGCGGCAACGGGTTCGGCGTGAAAAAGAGCGTCGGCGAAGCGGGGTTCTTGATTCATGACTGCCTACAAAGGTTAAGAGAGGGGAGGCGCGCCCCGGTCAGAGCCAGCCGGCGTCGCGGAACAGGCCAGGCACGCGGTCCAAAGTGGGTACGGTAGCGTCCGGGCGGTAGTCCGGCAAGAGCTTGCGGCCTGTGCCGCGGTCTATCCATACGCAGCGAAAGCCGATGTCCCGGGCGGCGGCATGGTCCAGATGGGGGCTGGCGCAGATATGCACCACCTCGTCCGGGGTGACGCCCAGGCCGTCGTGGGCATGGGCGAAGATTTTGCGTGAAGGCTTGTAGGCGCCTGCCTGCTCGGCGGTGATGACGCGGTCGACATGACCACCCAGCTGCGCGACGTTGCCGGCGATGATCTGGTCGTCGGTATTGGAGATGATGCATAGGCGGAAGCCGGCCTGCTTCAAGGCGGCCAACGTGTCCACGACCTCGGGGAAGGGAGGCATGGCGGAGATCCCGCGGGTCAGCAAGTCGGCGTCTTCTGGACGATACGCAAGGCCCAGGTCCTGCATCGTCAGGCGCAGCGATTCCCGCGTGATGTCCGCAAAGCTGCGGTGCGGCGGCGTGCGTTCCAACCGGTGTTCGTGTTCGTCGTACACCTGCAGGAACTGCGCCGGCGTCGGCGCGTCGGTGCTGGCCGCCAGAATGCGAGAGACGGTGGCTTGCAAGCCTTCGTCCCATTGGATCAGCGTGCCGTAGCAGTCGAAGGTGAGCCATTGGGGACGGGGAAGGTGATCCAGCGGCATGTCGGTTTCCTCAGGAATGAAGGGAGTGGGGGTGGGATCAGCTTATCGTCCGCCTGGTAAAGTCGTAAAATTAATAATTGAACTCGACTCAGTCGATAAATCGATATCGATTCCCTTATCTCCGCTCAGCCGATAGGGTGCCATCAGACCCCTTGTCTCAGCTTGGGCGATAGGCCGATACCAAACCCCTTATCTCAGCTGGGACGATAGGCTGATACCGGACACCCCTAGCCTCGGCTTGGGCGACAGGCCGATACCAAGCCCCTTGCCTCCCTTCAGCCGATAGACGGATATCAAACCGATCATGTTGGATCTTGAACTCCTTAGAACCCTGGTGTGCGTCGTGGACGAAGGCAGCTTCACGCGGGCGGCCAGCCGGGTGCATCGCACGCAGTCCACGGTGAGCCAGCAGGTGCGCAAGCTGGAGCAGACCGTGGGCAAGACGCTTTTGCTGCGCGATCGCGCTGGCAGCGATGTCGTGGCGACGGAGGACGGCGAGTTGATGCTGGTGTACGCGCGCCGTTTGCTGGCCATGGCCGACGAGGCGGAGCATGTCGTGGCGGCCCCGCGCGCGGCGCGGGTGTTGCGGTTGGGGATCCCCGAAGACTTCGATGTGTCGCGGCTGACGGTGTTGCTGGCGGGGTTTGTCGCCCGGCACCCCGAGGCGCGTTTGGAGACGGTGAGCGGCATGAGCACGGATCTGCGCGGCCGGCTGGCCTCGGGCGACCTGGATCTGGCGCTGATCAAGCGCGAACCGGGCGACGGCGCCTGCCTTGCGGCCTGGCCGGAGCGGCTGGTGTGGGTGGGCGACAAGCGTCACCTGTCGGGATCCGCGGCCGTGCCGCTGGTACTGTTTCCACATGGCTGCATCTATCGCAAGCGCATGATCTACGCGTTGGAAAGCGCGGGGCGGCCCTGGCATGTCGCGTATCACAGCCACAGCCTGGCGGGCGTTCAAGCTGCCGTGGCGGCGGGGCTGGGCGTGAGCCTGCTGCCCGCGTTCGCAACGTTGGAGACGCATGCGCTGCTGGGTGCGCAAGAAGGGTTTGCGGCGGTGCCGCCGACCGAGCTGGCGATCGTGGGGAACGCGCGCGCGGCAAGCGGAATGGAACAGCAGCTGGTAGAGGCGTTAAAGCAGGCCGTCGAGACGGACAGTCAATTCAGGTCGCCGTCCACGTAGTACCAGCGGCCGTCTTCTCTGACAAAGCGGCTGATTTCATGGAGGCGATGCGCGCGGCCGGCTTGGCGGCTGCGGGCGACGAATTCCACAGTGGCGTGGTGGGCGTCTTGATCGCGGGCTTGCTTGATGGCCAGTCCGAGCCACTTGAGATCTGGCGGATTCGGCTCCAGGGACGCAGGGCGGGTGCTGGGATGCCAACTGGCCAGCAGGTAGGACAGCTTGTCCAGCACGAAAGCGCTGTAGCGCGAGCGCATCAGTGCTTCGGCCGTTGGGGCCTGCATGGCCAAGGGGCCTTCATGCCAACGCCCGCAGCAGCTTGAATAGGCCGCGCCGCCACAGGGGCAGGATGCGGCCGGGGACGGGGATTTCTTCGTCACGATTCGGCGTTGGGCGCTCAGGCGCGCAGGTCGTTGTAGTCGGGGTGGCGGCGCATGTAGACCTCGGCGTAGGAGCACAAGGGGCGGACTTTCCAACCGTTGGCCCGCGCGGTGTCCAGCGCGAATTTGGTGAGTTCCGCCGCGATGCCGCGGCCGCCTACCTGGCTGGGCACGCCGGTATGCACGATGGCCATGACATCGCCTTGCAATTGATAGTCCAGCACGCACAGGACGCCGTCGACGGTGGCGGTGAAGCGGGACTGCCCGGGGTCTTGGGTGACAACGGTCATTCGGATATTCCTTGGTCGGGTCGCGATACGAAGCCAAGCGTTCAGGTTACCAGCATGGCGGGGCCGACGCAGGCGTGGCCAGGCGATTGCCTATTCGTCCGGCCCGAAGGTGACAAAGATGCCGTCGGCTTCACCCAGGCCGTGGCCTGCGGGCAGGATCAAGATCGAGACGTCTTCGGGCAGCTTGGAGGCAAGTGCTTTCAAGCGCCCGCTGACGACGCCTTCCAGCGAGTCGCGGTTTGTCTCTGCGGCGATCGACAGACTGAGCGTGACCTTGTTCCAGGCTTCCCAGGAGTCCGGCGCCTGCCGATACGTGAGCGTTGCCAACGCCGAGAGGTCGACGACGCTGCCATTCGCCAGACGGGGAGGCGTATCCGTCCAGGCTTGGAATTTTTCGCGCGTCGCGCCCGGATAGCGCCACGAGGACGGGACGCCGATTCCAGAATTCGGCTGGGCGGAGACGCCGAGCTTCGCGCCTGCCGCCTCCAGTGCCTGATCTCTGGACAGGCCGGCTTCGCGAAGCCGTGCGGGATCGATCGAGAGCCAAAGCTGGATAGGTTCCGGCCGGTTGCTCCAGACCTGGGTGAGGTACTGGTTGTCGCCGATGCCAGGCCCGATTGTCTTCGCGGCCAGTTGTTGCAGTTCGGACTTGCCGAGCCGTGGGCTGGCGACGAGCAGATAGAGATCCCCGTTGGGAACTGCACCCCACACGAGGGCGGGGGGCTGGACGTCGTCTGTGGCGCTGGCCTGCGTAGCGCCTGCAGGAAGGGCGGCGCAGAAGACCAGTGCGGCCAGAGCGCCCCGAGCGGCCAGCCTGCCGCGGCCGGCTCGCGGCAAAGGGCGCCGGCGCTTCGGTGTCATGAGAGGCATCGGGGTCAACTGCCCAAGGCCTTGAGCAACGCCGTGAGCTGGGCGTCGCGTTTTTCCACGAGGTCCGCGATGCTGCGCTGGCCGGCTTCGGCATTGACGCCGTCGATCAGGCGCCGTTGCAATTCGGGGGTGACCTCGGGTGCGCCCAGGTCGTCCCACCAGGTCTGCACGGGCCCCAGCAGGTGGTCCATGAAGTTGGCCAGACCACCCGCGCCGCCGCCCAAGTTGAAAGTCATGTGGGGGCCGAACAGCGCCCAGCGCAGGCCCGGGCCTTGGGAGACGGCGGCATCGATGTCGGCCACGCTGGCGACGTTCTCCGCGGCCAGGTGGATGGCTTCGCGCCACAACGCCGCTTGCAGGCGGTTCGCGATGTGGCCGGGCACTTCCTTGTTCAGACGGATGGGGTATTTGCCCATCGCCTGGTAGAAGGCGATGCTGCGGTCGATGGTGTCGGCGGATGTCTGGTCCCCGCCCACCACTTCGACCAGCGGGATCAGGTGCGGCGGGTTGAACGGATGGCCGATGACGAAGCGTCCGGCATGGCGGCAACGCAATTGCAGGCGGCTCATGATGAGGCCCGAGGAACTGGACGCCACGATCACGTGCGGCGGCAGGATCGCGTCCATGCGCGCGAAGAGATCGATTTTGAAATCTTCGCGTTCGGGCGCGTTTTCTTGCACGAAGTCCACGCCGGCCAAGGCCGTGGTCAGCTCGGTTTCGAAGCGCAGCGCATCGGGCGAGGCGCCTTCGACCACGCGGCCCAGTTCCGTCAGCACGGGCCATGCCGCCTGCACGCGCGCACGGGTCAGCGATTCGGCGTCGGCGGCGGGATCGCTGACGACGACGTCCAAGCCGTGCGCCAGGAACAGGGCGGCCCAACTGGCGCCGATGGTGCCCGCGCCGACGACGGCGACGCGGCGGATGGGCGGGCTGGACGGGGCGGTGCTGGACATGCGGCTCTCCGGATTGGGGGGATTGCCACATTGTGAAGCAAACGCCGGACCGTTGCCATGAGACAGGTCAGACGGCAAGATAGCGGATGTTGCTGAACACATGCGGAGCGCGCGACGTGGATGCCTTGCCTTCCGGCCAACCGGCCGTGCCGTATTTTTGCCAATGGGAGTCGGCCCACTTGGCCGGGTCGTTCATCCGGAAAGAAATGCCTCTGGCCGACGACCCCGCGTGGCGGACGTCCGGGGCGCGCGAGGTCGAGGAATATGCCCGGTGGGCGAATCATGTCTGTGGCATGGCCTGCCTGAAAATGGTGCTGGCCGCGCGTAGCGGGCAGATCCATCCCACGCTGGAACTGGCTCGGCGCAGCGTGCCGTTCGGCGCCTATACGGACCGCGACGGCGAGATCAAAGGGCTGATCTACGCGCCCTTTGTGCGCTTCGTTTCCGAGGAGTTCGGCCTGGATGCCCAAGTGCATGTGGGGCTGGATACCGTCGCGCTGCCGGCGGTGCTGGAACGCGCCGATTACTTCATGGCGTCCGTGCACCCGGACATCCGCCAGACCGATCGGCTGCCTGCGACCAAGGGCGGCCATCTGGTGCTGGTGACGCGGGCGACCGCCACGTCAGTGACGTTCCACAATCCATCGGGCGAAGTGGGCAGCCAAGCGGATGTGGAGTTGCCGCTGACCGTATTCGACGGGTTCTTCGCCGGCCGCGGCATCGCCATCCTGCCGGGTGGCAAGCCCTGAAGCGTCAGGCATTGCGGCCGTGCCGCAGATGCCGCCAGACCAGCCCGACCGCAGCCACGTAACCCGCGGCGATGATCACGTAGGCGGCGGGCAGGCTGGCGTGCCAGTCAGGCAGCAGATGCAGGACCGTGCCCATCAACGCGACGCCCACCAGTGCGCCGGATTGGCGGTTGGCGTTCAACGCCGCGGCCGCGCTGTTGGCGTGCTGCTTGCCGGAGACTTGCATGACGACGCTGGTCATTGCGGGCACGGCGATGCCGACCCCCAGGTTGCCGAGCGCGACCATGAGGGCGAACGGCCAATAGGCCATGTCCGGCGAGAACGCATAGATGCCGGCGGCGCTCATGATGGCGGCAAGCGACACGCCGCCCAGCAATGAGGCCGACACGTTCCAGCGCGCCGAAACGCGGCCCGAAATCATGTTGCCGATGGAGAACACGGCCAGCATGGGCACCAGTTGGATGCCGGTCTGCAAGGCGTCCATACCGCGCGCATGCTGCAGGAACAGGCTGAGCAGGAACAGTTGGCCGTAGGACGCCAGGTTGATCAGGAAACCGACGCCGTTGGCCGCGGCGAACTGCGCCGTCTTGAACAGGGCGCGCGGAATGATGGGTTCGGCGTGGCGGCGTTCGCGGCGCACCAGCAGCACGACGGCCACGGCGCATAGCGCGGCGACGCCTGCGATCCGGCTGGACGTCCAGCCGTAGGCGTTGCCCTGGATCAGCACGAAACACAAGGACGACAATGCGACCACGCCCAGCAGATGGCTCAGGGGATTGAGCGCGCGCGGGCGGCGCGGCGCGGCCTGGATGCGGCGGCGGGCTAGCCATAGTCCGGCCACGCCCAGCGGCAGATTGATCAGGAAGATGCCGCGCCAGCCGAATTGATGGATCAGCACGCCGCCCAGCAGCGGGCCCGATGCGCCCGCCACCGCCACGATGGCCGACCATGCGGCCAGCATCCGGTTGCGCACGTGCTCGTCGTCATAAGCGTGCGTCAGCAGGCTGAGCGAACTGGGCATGAACAGGGCGGCGCCCACGCCTTGCAGCATGCGGGCGGCAATCAGCGAATCGGCGTCCGGCGCCAGGCCGCAAAGCAGCGACGCCAGCGTGAAGACGCCCAGGCCGGCCAGGTAGATGGTCTTGGCGCCGTAGCGGTCCGCCAGGGCGCCGGCCACCAGCAGCAGGGCCGCGAAGGTGAGCGTATAGCCGTCCACGATCCAGACCAGATCGGTGAGCGGGACGGTGAATTGCAGCGCGATACTGGGCAGCGCCACGTTGACCACGGTGACGTCCAGCATGGCCATGATGAAACCGATGGCCAGGGTGACGAGCGGCAGCCAGCCGGTGGCGGGCTTGACGTCGACGGCTGGGGCTGGGGCAGGGACAGGGGCTTGGGGGCAGGCGGTAGTCATGATGGCGAGGCGCGTGGCGGCATTCCGAGGGCTGAAGCTTAGGAGGTTTTGGTGATGCAAAAAAGCCGTATAACTGCTTTATAGTGATGCGAAATTGCATCAAGAAAAGCCGTGTGACGCGGTAAAAGAGGTGTCATGGATTGGGACAACGCCAGGATTTTCCTGGCCATCTATCGGAACGGCACATTGCGGGGCGCGGCGGCGTTGCTGCAGATCGACCAGGCGACAGCCGGCAGGCGGCTGGCGGCGCTGGAATCTTCGCTGGACGCGCGGCTGTTCCTGCGCACGCCGGGTGGCTATGTGCCGACCGCGGCGGGCGAACTGGCGTTTGCCGCCGCCGAACGCATGGAGCAGGCGGCCGACCAGCTGCAGCGGCAGATGCAGGGCCTGGACCATCGCCTGTCCGGCGTGGTGCGCGTGGCCGCTTCGGAGACCGTGGCCAGCTACTTCATCATGGAGGCGGTGCGCCGGGTGCATGCCCAGCATCCGGATATCCGCGTGCTGCTGTCCGCGTCGATCCAGATCAGCAACCTGACGCGGCGCGAGGCGGACCTGGCGATCCGCAACATCAAGCCGGACAGCCCGGACCTGATCCAGCGGCATCTGGCGCGCAAGGAAGTCGGGCTGTACGCGTCGCGCAGCTATCTTGCCCGGCATGGCGAGCCACGCCCGGGCACGGCGTTCGCCGGCCATGCGCTGGTGACCTATCAGCAGTCGGTGCTGCCGGGTTGGTCGGACACCTTCTGCGGGGAACCCACCGGCAACGGCCATGTGGCGATCGAGCTGAATTCCGGGACGATGATCATCGAGGCCGTGGCGGCGGGCCTGGGCATCGGCGAGGTGCCCACGCATATGGCGGCGGCCTATCCGGAGCTGGTCCGCATCTGGCCGGCCCGCAGTGAACCCTACGACCTGTGGCTGGTGATGCACGGGGATTTGAACCGCACCGCCCGCGTGCGAGCCGTGGCGGATGCGATCGTCGAGGTCTTCGAAACGGTCGCATAGGGGATGAATGCGCGATCAACGTCTGGACGCTGGCGCCCGGGCGAGCAGGCGGTGCAACTGCGGCAAACCGTGCTTGTAGGCGGGCGCGGCAGGCGCTAAGGTTGCTGGGAAACCCATCCCCTCAGGAGTGACGCGTGTCCGATATCTGGCGTTTGTCCGCAGTTGAACTTGCCGCCCGCATCCGCAATCGCGACGTGTCCGCCGTGGACGCCGCGCATAGCGCGCTAGACCGGCTGAACGCCGCGAATCCCGCGATCAACGCGGTGGTGGACCATCGCCCAGAAGACGTGCTGGCGCAAGCCGCCGAGGTGGATGCCGCGTTGGCGCGCGGCGAAGCCCCCGGCATGCTGGCCGGCGTGCCCGTCACGGTGAAGGTCAACGTGGACCAGGCGGGCTATGCCACCACCAATGGCGTCACGCTGCAGAAGGACCTGGTTGCAGCGGTGAACAGCCCTGTCGTGGACAATCTGCGGCGGGCCGGCGCCGTTATCCTGGGGCGCACCAATACGCCCGCCTTTTCGCTGCGCTGGTTCACGAGCAACCTCGTGCACGGTGATACGCGCAACCCCCGCAATGCGGCGCTGACGCCCGGTGGTTCGTCGGGTGGCGCCGCGTCGGCGGTCGCGGCGGGCATCGGGCATCTGGCGCACGGCACGGACATCGCCGGGTCCATCCGCTATCCCGCGTACGCCTGCGGCGTGCATGGGCTGCGCCCGTCGCTGGGCCGCGTGCCAGCCTACAACGCCGCGTTGCCAGAACGTTCGATCGGCGGGCAATTGACGGCGGTGTCGGGGCCCTTGGGGCGCACGATCGCCGACGTGCGATTGGGGCTGGCCGCACTGGCGGCGGCCGATCCCCGCGACCCCTGGTGGGTGCCCGCGCCCTTGGTGGGCCCGGATGTGCCGCGGCGCGCGGCGCTGTGCGTGAATCCCGAAGGCATGGAGACCGAACCGGCGGTCGTCAAGGCGCTGCAGGAGGCCGCGCGCAGGCTGACCGAGGCCGGCTGGACGGTGGATACGCTGGATTCGGTTCCGCCGTTGCAAGAGGCCGCTGATCTTCAGATCCGCATGTGGATGGCGGACGGCTATGACGGCATGGTGGCCGCCGCCGAAAAAGAGGGTGACCCGGGCGCGCTGGTGGCGTTGCGAGGCCAGCGCGACAAGGCCGCGGGCGCTGATCTGAACAGTTTTTCCGCCGTGCTGACGCGCCGTGCGACGCTGACGCGTTTGTGGGAGTTGTTCTTTGCGGAATATCCCATCCTGCTGCTGCCGGTGTCGGCCGAGCTGCCGTTCCCGGACAAGCTGGATTTGCAGGGCGATGCGGCCTACGCCCGGGTGTGGCGGGCGCAGTTGACCCAGATCGGCGTGCCGTTCATGGGCTTGCCCGCGTTATCGGTGGCGATGGGGCGCGCCATGAGCAGCGTGGGGCAGAGCCCGGTCGGGGTGCAGATCGTGGCGGGGCGCTACCGGGAAGACCTGTGCCTGGCTGCCGGCGAAGTGATCGAAGCCGCCGGAGATCCCCTCAGCATCGCGGAACCCGAGCCGCGCTAGGTCAACTGGTCGCGGGGGCAGGCGTGGGCGTTTGCCACTCGCCGCGCAGCAGCCCCATCATCCCCGTATCCCAACGCTCGGCGCCCGCGCGGGTGGACGATCGCCTGACGCCTTCCATGGTGAAACCCAGTGCCTGGTACGTGCGGATCGCGGGCGTGTTGAACAGGTAGACGTTCAATTCCAGGCGCTCGATGCCGGGCGTCTGGAAGGCTTCGTCGATCATCAGTGTGACCATCGGGCGTGCAAGGCCCTGACCGCGTTTGGCGGGTGCGATGGCGACGCGGCCCAAGCGGGCATTGCCGTCGCGCCAGTCGTACGCCAACTGCGCATGGCCCACGGGCGCGCCATCGCGGCAAACCATCCAGCAGCGGCGGCTGGGCGGGCTGGACTGCCCCTGCGCCAGCATGTCGGCCATGTCTGCTTGCGTCAGCGGATACGACAGATGCGAGCCGCCCCACTGCACGACCTCTGGCAAGGTGGAGAACCAGCTGGCCAGCAGCGGAAAATCCAAGGTTGCGAAGGGGCGCAGGGTCAGCATGGGACGGGCTCCGGTGTCCGGGGGGGGGCGAGTTACTTGCCGAACCTCAGGCGCAGCACGCCAAGGTCGCCATACGTCAGTTCGATGTCCTGATTGGCGGGCACATCCAGGAAGCCGGCATAAGAGCCCGTGATGACGTGCTGGCCAGCGTGCAGGCCCAAGCCTTGCTCGCGCAGGAAGTTGGCCAACCAGTACAGTCCCGCCTTGGGGCGGCCGTTCGGATGGAAGCCCGCGTGCTGCTCGATTTCCTGGCCGTCGATCGTCAGTGTCAGGCTCATGCTGGCGGGCGCCGCGTCCGGCGATGCGATGCGCGGGCCCAGCACGATGCCCTGGTTGAGCATGTGATCCGCCAGCAGTTCAGGCAGGCTGGCGTGTTCGGGCGATGCGTAGCGGCAGCCCAGGACTTCCAGCGCAAGTCGAGCGCTGCCGACCGCCGCGTCGACCTCTGCCTCGGTATAGGGGGTGTCGCGTGCCGGCAGGTCCTGGGCCAGTTCGAACGCGATTTCGGGTTCGACCCGCACGATGGCGGTGCGGCTGGGGATAGGGCCGGCTTCAGCGTAGGCCGTGCTTGACGCGTAGATCGGCGCCACCACGGTTTTCTCCGGCGACGGCAGTGCGCTTTTCCAAGCCGCGATGCCGTCTTGCCGGGTTTCTTGCAGCAGTTGCGCGGTGCGCTGTTGCACGGCGAATGCCTGGCCCAGCGACTGCGGGCGGCAGGCGGCGGGCAGGCGCGGGCCGGCGACGCCCGCATCGCGGGCAGCGATCAGCGCACGGGCCGCATCCAGGCTGCCGGGATAGTCTTCAATTCTGATCTGCATGCGTTCAGGTTCCCAGATACAGCATGATCCACAAGACGATCATGGCGATAAGGCCCAGCCAGCAAGACCCCCAAAAGCCCACGATGGGCCACTTCAACGCCAGCGGCGTCTTTTTTGGATCGACATGGCCCAGCAGGTCATTGGCGTTGCCGATCAGCCAGAGGCGGGTGCCGGGAAACATGAGGCGGAAGAAATAATCCAGCATGATGGCGGCCTGGATGGATAACGGGTACTGCTTGAACGGGCGGTGCTGCAGGTACGGGTGTTTCAGCGCAGCGTTGATTTGCTTGCTTTTGAAAAAGAACAGCACGATGCCGCTGATCGAGCAGGTGATGAAGCAGAGCACGAATAGGCTGAAGGCCATGGCCATGACGGGTGAATGCATGGGGGGTCTCGAGAGTGCGCGGCGGGCCGCGTCGGGATGATAAGAAGCCTGGGAGAATATCCTGGCCGTATTGTAGAAGGCTTGGCGCAGCCCCGTGTTCAGGGCTGCGTCAGCGATGGGCGCGGCGCGGGGACCGTCCCCATGCAGGCACAGGCCGGGATCAGCCCCGCGTCTGGCCTTCGCCGTTCAGCACCCATTTCAGCGTGGTCAGGCCTTCAAGGCCGACCGGGCCGCGGGCATGCAGGCGGTTCGTGGAGATGCCGATCTCGGCGCCCAGCCCATATTCGAAACCATCGGCGAAGCAGGTGGGCAGATTCACGTAGACCGAGCTGGAATCGACCTCGCGCTGGAAGCGCTGCGCGGCGGACAGGTCTTCCGTGACGATGGCGTCGGTGTGGCCGGAGCCCCAGCGCGCGATGTGCTCGATGGCGTCGTCCAGCGTGTCGACGATGCGCACGGCCAGGATCGGGCCCAGGTACTCCGTGCCCCAGTCTTCTTCGGTAGCCGGCGTGATGTGCGGCAGCAGGGCCTGCGTGCGCGGGCAGCCGCGCAGTTCGACGCCGTGCTCGATGAATGCGGCGGCCAGCGTGGGCAGGATGGATACGGCGGCCACGGCGTCGACCAGCAGCGTTTCCATGGCGCCGCAAATGCCGTAGCGGTAGGTCTTGGCGTTGAACGCAATGCTGTGCGCCTTGTCCGGATCGGCTGCGGCATCGATATAGATATGGCAATTGCCATCCAGGTGCTTGATGAGCGGCACGCGCGCTTCCTGCGACAGGCGGGCGATCAAGCCCTTGCCGCCACGGGGCACGATGACGTCGATATGCTCGGTCATGGTGATGAGCTTGCCTACGGCGGCGCGGTCGGCCGTGGCCACCACCTGCACGGCGTCCTGCGGCAGACCGGTTGCGGCCAGGCCCGTCTGCACCACACGGCCCAGGGCGATATTGGAGTGCAGCGCTTCGCTGCCGCCGCGCAGGATGGCGGCGTTACCCGATTTCAGGCAGAGCGCGGCGGCGTCGATCGTCACGTTCGGGCGCGATTCGTAAATGATGCCGATGACGCCAAGCGGCACGCGCATCTGGGCCACGCGCATGCCGTTGGGGCGCACGGTGGTAGCGGTGATGCTGCCGATCGGGTCGGGCAGGGCGGCGATCTGGCGCAAGCCTTCGGCCATGTGGGCAAGGGTCTTGTCCGACAGCGTCAGGCGGTCAAGCAGGGCGGGTTCCAGTCCATTGGCGCGGGCGGCGGCAACGTCCTTTTCATTGGCGGCTTTCAGCTCGTCGTGGCTGGCGGCCAGGGCGTCGGCCATCGCCAGCAGCGCATTGTTCTTGGCGGCGCTATTGGCGCGCATCATCGCGCGCGAAGCGCGGCGGGCGTTCTCGCCCAGGGTCAGCATGGCGTGTTCGATGGAGGACGAGGACATGGCGGCGTCGATCATGGAGTGGGGGCGGCGCGGGCGCCGTCAGAGGATTCAGTGTATATCCGGCCGGATGGCCGGGCGTAGGGAGCAGGGGCGAGGCGAAGGCGGCGGCAACGCCGCCTTCACGGTCGTCCGCCGGCAGCGGCGACGCGCAGCGCCAGCCGGGTCATTTCTTCCCAGGGGTCGGACAGGCGGCCGGGTACGGACAGACCCTTGATGAGCCGGTCGACTTCGTGGGCATGCTGGACAGCCGCCGGCCAGACGCCGGGCTGCACCCGGCTCAAGGCTTGCAGCGCCAGCCGTTCGTGGGCGCCGAAGATGCGCAGCCGGCGCATCAGGCCGTTGACGTCGTGGCCCAGTGCGCGCGCTTCCGCGACGCGGGCCAGCAGCCGGATTTCTTCGCCGACCGCCCACAGCACCAGCGGCAGCGCTTCGCCTTCGGCGCGCAGCCCGTCAATCATGCGGATGGTGCGGGAGATGTCGCCAGCCAGCATCGCGTCGCGCAGGCCGAAGACGTCATAGCGGGCCACGTTCAGCACGGCGCGTTCGACGTCCTCCGAAGCCAGTTGGCCTTCGGGATAGAGCAGGCCCAGCTTCTGGATTTCCTGGTGCGCCGCCAGCAGGTTGCCTTCGACCTTGTCCGCCATCCACTGCAGCGTGGCGCCGTCGGCGCGCTGGTTCTGGCGGGCCAGGCGCATCCCGACCCAGGCCGGCAGCCGGCCGCGTTCGATGTTGGGGATGTCGACCATCACGCCGCCGCGGGCAAGGGCCTGGACCCAGCGGCTTTCGCGGGTGGCTTTGTCCAGGCGGGGCAGGGCGATCAGGACCAGCGTGTCGGCGTCGGGCTGCTTCTCGGCCTGCTCAGCCAGCTTGGCCAAGGTGTCGGCACCGGATTTTCCGGGCTTGCCGGTGGGGATCTTGATTTCGAGGATGCGGCGGTCACCGAACAGCGAGACGCTTTGGGTGGCGGCAGTGACCGCGCTCCAATCGCTGCGGGCGTCCATCACCATGGACAGCCGTTCGGTGTACCCGGCGTTGCGCGCCGAGGCACGCAACGCGTCAACCGCTTCGGTCACCAGCAGGGGCTCGTCGCCCGATACCGTGTACATCGGGGCGAGCCGGTTGCCCGGCCGCTGCAGATGTTCGGCCAGCCGGTCCGCGTCCATAGACTGTGCCATGGGCTAGCGGAGGATGGCCGGGTCAGTGGTCGATGGCGTCTGCCACGGCGTGGGCGTGCGCTGCGGTTGCGGCGCATTCGGGTCGTACAGCGGGATTTCGCCGTTTTCGCCGCGTTCCTCGATGTTCTCGAATGCACGGCGCACATCAGGCGCGGTCATGCGGCGCAGCACCCGGCTGACGAGATCGCGTTGCATGGCCTTGTACAGCGTGTCGATCTGGCCTTGCTTGGCTTGCACGACCTGATCGTCGTAGGGCATTTCGCGGTAGATCGACAGCGTGGTGTCGGGGATCAGCGCGCGTCCCTTGTTGTCGATCAGGCGGAACGTGTAGTTGATGCCGAGTTCGTATTCCTCGACACGGCCCTGGGCGTTCAGCGACACCTCGCGCAGCGTTCGCGTGTCGGAGATCTGCTGGAGGATGGCCTGCGCCTCTTTGGGGGTATCCACGATCTTCGTGGCCGGCGAGGCCGCGCGCAGCGAACGGCGCACGTCGGCGCCGAACTGGGTGTTGTCGGGGATGCCGACATACAGGGTGTCGAACGGCATCGGAGTGACTCCCCGCAATGCGAACCCGCAGGCGGAGAGCAGCATGAACAGCGCCAGGCAGGCGCCGCGCAGCAGCCAGGATTGGCGGGGGGAGTGCGTTTGTTGCCCGGCGAAGTACATGCTTGACCTCATCAGCCTACGACGTTGACCAGTTTGCCCGGAACCACGATAACGCGCTTGGGCGGACGGCCTTCCAGGAAGCGGGTGACTTCTTCCTGGCCGGCGGCGAGCTTCTCGATGTCTTCGCGGGCGGCGGTGGCGGCCACGCGGATCGAGCCGCGCAGCTTGCCGTTGACCTGGAGCATCAGCTCGATTTCGTCCGCGATCAGCGCGGCTTCGTCCACATGCGGCCACGGCGCGTCCAGCAGGTCGCCCAGTTCCTTGGCGTAACCGAGGTCTTGCCAGAGGTGCCAGGTGATGTGCGGGACGATCGGATACAGCACGCGCAGCAGCACGCCAAGGGTCTCGGCGTAGGCGGCATCCGACGCGGCGTCTTCGGACAGCTTGGCGTCGTCGATGGCGTTCAGCATTTTCATGCAGGCGGACACGACGGTGTTGTACTGGATGCGCTGGTAGTCGTAGTCGGCCTGCTTGAGCAGGGTGTAGACCTCGCGGCGCAGGTCCTTGACGGCGGCCTGGGCTTGCGACCAGTCGGCGCCATTGGCCAGGCCACGCGCCACCGCGTCGCGGCGGGCGTAGCTGATCGACCAGAGGCGGCGCAGGAAGCGGTTCGAGCCTTCGACGCCGGAGTCGGACCACTCAAGGGTCTGCTCGGGCGGGCTGGCGAACATGACGAACAGGCGGGCCGTGTCGGCGCCCAGCGTGTCGATCAGCGATTGCGGATCGACGCCGTTGTTCTTGGACTTGGACATCGTGCCCACGCCGCCGTAAGTGATGGCGGAACCGTCCGACTTCAGCTTGGCGCCGGTGATGGCGCCGCGGTCGTCATAGACGTTTTCGACGTCTTCGGGCCAGAAGTATTCGATGCCGCCCTGGGGCGTCTTGCGCGAATAGATGTGGTTCAGCACCATGCCCTGGCACAGCAGCTTGGTGAAGGGCTCGTCGAAGTTGAGCAAGCCCATGTCGCGCATGACCTTGGTCCAGAAACGGGCGTACAGCAAGTGCAGCACGGCGTGCTCGATGCCGCCGATGTACTGGTCCATCGGCATCCAGTAGTCATTGCGCGCGTCGACCATGGCGGTGTCGTTGCCAGGCGAGGTGTAGCGCATGAAGTACCAGGACGAGTCCACGAACGTGTCCATCGTGTCCGTTTCGCGGCGCGCGGGCTTGCCGCAGTTCGGGCAGGCGCAGGACAGGAAGGCTTCGTTCTTGGCCAGCGGGTTGCCGCTGCCGTCGGGGATCAGGTCGTCGGGCAGGACGACCGGCAGGTCTTTTTCGGGGACCGGGACGGGGCCGCAGTCCGCGCAGTGGATGATGGGGATCGGGGTGCCCCAGTAGCGCTGGCGCGAGATGCCCCAGTCGCGCAGGCGCCACGTGGTCTGCTTTTCGCCCAGGCCCAGCGCGCCCAGGTCGGCGGCGATGGCGTCCACGGCTTCCTTGTGGGTCAGGCCGTCGTACTTGCCCGAATTGATGGTGCGGCCGGATTGCTTGTCGTCGTACCATTCCTGCCAGGCGTCGGTGGAATAGTCCTTGCCGGGCACGTCCACGACCTGGACGATGGGCAGGTCGTACTTCTTGGCGAAGGCGAAATCGCGCTCGTCGTGCGACGGCACGCCCATGACGGCGCCGTCGCCGTAGGTCATCAGCACGTAGTTGCCGACCCAGACTTCGACTTCAGCGCCTGTGACCGGGTGCGTGACGAACAGGCCCGTGGGCATGCCTTCTTTTTCACGCGTGGCCATTTCGGCCTCGGTCGTACCGCCCAATTTGCATTGCTCGATGAACGAGGACAGCTGCGGATTGTTGCGTGCGGCGTGCGTGGCCAGGGGGTGTTCCGGCGCCACGGCGCAGAAGGTCACGCCCATGATGGTGTCGGCTCGGGTGGTGAAGACATACAGCTTGCCGTCCTGGATCAGCTGGCCGTCCTGGCCGGCGATCTTGTGCGGGAAGGCGAAGCGCAGGCCCTCGGACTTGCCGATCCAGTTTTCCTGCATCAGGCGGACGCGCTCGGGCCAGCCGGGCAGGTCGTTCTGGACGGCGCCCAGCAGTTCGTCGGCGTAGTCGGTGATGCGCAGGTAGTAGCCGGGGATCTCGCGCTTTTCAACCAGCGCGCCGGAGCGCCAGCCGCGTCCGTCGATGACTTGTTCGTTGGCCAGCACGGTCTGGTCCACCGGATCCCAGTTCACGACCTGGGTCTTGCGATAGGCCACGCCCTTTTCCAGCATTTTCAGGAACAGCCACTGGTTCCACTTGTAATACTGCGGATCGCAGGCGCACATTTCGCGCGTCCAGTCGATCGCCAGACCCATCGCCTTCATCTGCTTCTTCATATAGGCGATGTTGTCGTAGGTCCACTTGGCCGGGGGAACCTTGGACTTGATGGCGGCGTTTTCCGCCGGCATGCCGAAGGCGTCCCAGCCCATGGGCATCAGGACGTTATAGCCACGCATGCGCAACTGGCGCGCCATCATGTCGTTGATGGTGTAGTTGCGCACATGGCCCATATGCAGCTTGCCGCTGGGGTAGGGCAGCATCGAGCAGGCGTAGAACTTCGGCTTTTCGGAGCCGTCGGCGTTCTTCGCGTGTTCGTGGACCAGATAGGCGTCGCGGGCCTGCCAGTCTTGATGGGCGGCCGCTTCGACGGTAGTGGGGAGGTAACGTTCCTGCATGGGCTCGGGCACGGTGGCAAAAAAGGGTGAGCCGCCCTGCCGCGCGGACGCGGTGGCGGTCAAAACCCCTGATTATAGGAGGTGCTAGGCGTGGGCAGGGGACGGAGCCGTTTCGGGGATGCGCGCACTGGGCGACAACACGCCATATGCCAAGGTAACAACGCCCAGGACGGCGCCCGCGGTGACCACGCCGGGCCAGCCAAAATGGGCGTAAAGCCAGGACGATACCAGTGAACCGGTCGCCCCGCCGATGAAGTAGCAGGTCATGTAGCCGGCAGTCAGGCGGCTGCGGGCCTCGGGGCGCAGCCGGTAGAGGGCGCTGCTATTGGTGACATGGACGCCCTGGATGGCCAGATCCTGGATCAGGATGCCGGCCAGCAACGCGAACACCGAGGCCTGGCCGAAGGCCATCAGCCCCCAGGAACCCAGCAGCAGAAACAGGCCGACGCGGGTGGCCAGGTTGCCCAGGCCGCGATCGGCCAGGCGGCCGAACCGGTTGGCGGCATAGGCGCCCGCCGCCCCCGCCAGGCCGAACAGCCCGATGGTGGTGTTGCTGTATTCATAGGGCGGGCTGGCCAGCAGGAACGTCAGCGGCGTCCACAGCATGCTGAACGCGGCGAACAGCAGGAATCCCAGCAGTGATCGGGCACGGAACAGCGGTTCTTCGATGAACATGCGCAGGATCGAGCCCAGCAGGCGCGGGTAGCTCATCGACGTGGGGCTCTGGTAGCGGGGCAGCAGGCGCCACAGGGCCGCCGACATGACCGTCATCAGGATGGCGGCCACCCAATACACCGTGCGCCAGCTGCCCACGTCGGCCAGCGCGCCGGCGACGGTGCGGGCCAGCAGGATGCCCAGCAGCAGGCCGCTCATGACGGTGCCTACTGCCTTGCCCCGTTCGTGCGGCGCGGCCAGGGTGGCGGCGAACGGCACCAGGATCTGGGCGACGACGGACAGCATGCCGGTCAGCGCGGTGCCCACCAGCAGCACCGCGATGCTGGTGGCGAAGGACGAGATCAGCAGGCCGCCCGCCGACAGCAGCGTCATCAGCACGATCAGGCTGCGGCGTTCGAACATGTCGCCCAACGGCACCAGCAGCATCAACCCCAACGCGTAGCTGAGCTGCGCGGTGGTGACGATGGCGCCGGCCGTCGCGTTGGACAGCGAAAACTGCTGGCCGATCGTGTGCAGCAGCGGCTGGGCGTAATAGTTGCTGGCGACGGCAAGGCCGGTAGCGACCGACATCAGCAGGATGATCGGCGCGGTCAGCGTCGGCGTCGCGGGGGGCGTGGTCTTGGCAGGTGAAGCGGTCGTCATGGAAGGCAGGCGGGAGGTGATGCGAGGGCGGCGAACAGGGGAAACGCGGGGCAAAGCGAAATGGGGGTGGCAAAAGCCGCGGGAACAGCGAGGCCGGCGTCAGGCGCCGATGCCGCCGGGGGTCTCCTGATCGTGTTTGATCAGCAGCTTTTTCAGCAGCGTGGCCATTTGCTTGCGTTCGGCCGGCGAGAGCGGGTCCAGCAGTTCGTTCAGGTCTTTCAGATAGTCCTTCAAGACCAGCTTGATGACGCGCAGCCCTTCGGCGGTCAGCGACACGATGACGCCGCGCCGATCGTCGGGGTTGGGATTACGCACCAGCAGGCCTGCCTGTTCAAGGCGGTCAAGCCGGTTGGTCATGGCGCCGGAAGTCAGCAGCAGGGCCTCGACCAGCCGCTGCGGATTCATGGCGTGGGGCGCGCCCGTGCGGTACAGCGTGGCCAGCACGTCGAATTCGCCCTGGTGCAGGTTGTAGCGGCGGAAGCTGCGGTTCACATTGCGGGCGGCAAAGGCGTTCAGGCGGAACACCCGGGTGACGACCGTCATGGCGGCGAAGTCCTGGTTGGGACATTCCGCGCTCCATTGCGAGATCACCTGATCGACAAGGTCATTCATGGGTAAATCGAATTTACTTTGATGTGAAGTTTCTTCACGTTGAGATAAATTCTACCAGCAGGACCCGCACCTGCGCAAAGCGCGAGGCAAAAAAGAAGGGCCCGCCTCTTTCGAGGCGGGCCCTTCCGGCTTGACCGGATACTCGCGCGAATTACTGCGCGGCGTCCTTCAGCTTCTTGAGCGGGCGAACCTTCACCTTGACCGAAGCCGGCTTGGCGGGGAACCAGCGCTCGACGCCAGTGAACGGATCCTTGCCGAAGCGCTTGGCCTTGGCCGGAACCTTTTGCACGGCAACCTTGAACAGGCCGGGCAGCGTGAATTCGCCAGCGCCCTTCTTGTCAACGGAACCCAGCACCGAGGTTTCCAGGCTGGCCAGGACGGCCTTGACGGCCTTGGCTTCAACGCCGGATTGCTCAACGATGTAAGCAACCAGTTGGGTCTTGTTCAGGGCAGCCTTGATGGCCTTGGGTGCAGCAGCGACCTTCTTGGCGGCGACGACCTTCTTTGCTGCGGGCTTCACAGCGGGTTTGGCGGCGGTTGCCTTCTTTGCGGGCGCCTTGACGGCGGGCTTGGTGACTTTCTTGGCAGGAGCTTTTGCTTTCGTGGCCATGGTCAAAATCCGTAGTTGAGGACATGGAGCAGCGCGCGCCGGGTATCGGCTTTTAACGCTACGCGCCCGATGATAGCGGAAGACTTGAAGTTCTTGCGGCTTTGTAGCGGGATTTCAGCCACTGTTTGTTGTTTTCGACGCAGAAAGTGCTTGCAGCAAGGGCTTCTGCAATAGGTCGTGACATTCGAAGCCTATTTTTGCGGGACTTCGCGTCGATGAACCAATGGCGTCAGGCGTGTTCCAATTGCGTCCGGCGCGCGGGAATGTTTTTTTGGCGTCGGCCTGCTGGCCAGGCCGAATGGCGCTCGTTTCCGCGCGGGAATAACCCAAGCATGGATTGAAGCTCTTATATGTTGTTGATGAAAAAGTTTGCAGCGGGCCTGCTCGTTGCGACCGCGTGCCTGTCGGGCGCGATGGCGCAGCCGATGCCCGAGCCCGCGCTGTCGGCCAAAGCCTGGTTGCTGCTGGACGAGACCAGCGGCCAGGTGATCGCGTCGCATGCGGCCACCACGCGGATCGAACCCGCGTCGCTGACCAAGATCATGACGGCCTATGTCGTGTTCGAGGCCCTGAATAAGAAGGAAGTGACGCCCGGCCAATTGGTCGTGATTTCCACCCGCGCCTGGAAAGTGCCGGCGGGTAGCTCCAAGATGTTCCTGGAGCCGGGTTCCAAGGTGTCGGTGGACGAATTGCTGCGCGGCCTGATGATCCAGTCCGGCAATGACGCGGCCATCGCGCTGGCCGAAGCGGTGTCGGGCAGCGTCGAGGCCTTTGTCGCGCGGATGAACGACACGGCCGCGCGGCTGGGGCTGCACGCGACGCATTTCGCCAGCCCGCACGGCTTGCCGGATCCGGGCACGTATTCCACGGTCAGCGACTTGTCCGTCCTGGCCACGCGCTTCATCCGCGATTATCCCCAGCTGTACAAGACCTACGATTCGGCCAAGCAGTTCACGTTCAACAAGATCACGCAGCCCAACCGGAACCGGCTGTTGTGGCTGGATCCCAGCGTGGACGGGCTGAAGACCGGCCATACCGACTCTGCCGGCTACTGCATCGTGGCGACGGCGCGCCGTCCCAATGGCGCGGACCAGCGCCGGCTGATCACGGTGGTGGTGGGCACGGCGTCCGACAAATTGCGCACCCAGGAAAGCCGGCAGTTGCTGGAATGGGGGTTTCAGGGATTCAATACCATCAAGCTGTACGCGCGCGGCCAGGCCGTGGCCGCGCCTGAAGTCTGGAAGGGCCAAAGCGACAGCCTGAAGGCTGGTTTTGCGCGGGATGCCTATGTGACCGTGCCCGCGGGGGCCAAGGTCGAACCCGTGTGGACGCCGCACGAACCGTTGATGGCGCCGATCGCGGCCCAGGATACGGTGGGCGCGCTGCGGGTGCTGGTGGACGGCAAGCCGTCGATGCAGTTCCCGGTGGTGGCGCTGGAGCCGGTGGCGGAAGCGGGTTTCGCGGGCCGCGCCTGGGATTCGGTGCGCTTGTGGTGGCGCGGCAGCTCAAGTTGACCTGAGCATGCCATCGGGCATGTGGCGCGAGCATGCGGTTCGGGCGACGGCAAGGAGGGGTGATATGGCGGTGAGCTTTCCAGGAGGTCCGGCGCCGGCGCCCGGGGCGGATGATCCGCTGGCGCTGCTGTCCGCCTGCCATGGTCGGATCGCGCGCCAATGCGCCACGCTGATGCGGCTGGCGGCGCACGTGCCCTTGCATGGCAGCGACGCGGCGGCGCAGACGGCCGCCGCCGCCGTCGTTCGCTATTTCGACACGGCCGCCGCGCACCACCACGAGGACGAGGAAGAAGACTTGTTCCCGGCCTTGATCGAGTCCATGGCGGGGTCCGATGCGGGTTGCCTGCACGCGTTGGTGGAGGGGCTGGTGGCTGAACATCGGCGCTTGGCGGACTTGTGGTCGCCGCTGCGGCAGGCTTTGTCCGAAATCGCCGCTGGGCGGTCCGCGGCCTTACCGCTCGTGCAGGCGGGCGCGTTCGCCGACGCCTATACGGCGCATATCCGACGCGAAGAAGACGAGCTGCTGCCGATGGCGGCGCGGCTGATTCCGGACGACGCGCTGGCGGAAATCGGGCAGGCGATGAAGGAGCGGCGCGGCGGCGACGCGGGCTGAGTTGCGGCGCCTGACGCGCGGAAAATGGCGCTACGATGCCTCTAGCCGGCGCATCGGGCGCTGGATTTCTGCATTCACGCCATGAGCCGCCACCACGCATTCCGCCAGAAATTGCAGGCCCCCCTCTTGATGCACGCCATGTCGGCGCACAACCCGATGTCGGCCCGCCTGGCGGCCGAAGCCGGGTTCGATGCGATCTGGGGCAGCGGGTTCGAGCTCTCGGCAAGCTATGCGGTGCCTGATGCCAGCATTCTTTCCGCGTCGCAGCATCTGGACATGATGCGCGCCATCGCGGCCACGGTCGCGGTGCCGGTCATTGCCGATATCGACACGGGCTTCGGCAACGCCATCAACGTGTCGTACATGTTGCCCCAATACGAAGCGGCCGGCGTATCGGCCGTGGTGATGGAAGACAAGACCTTCCCGAAAGACACCAGCCTGCGCACGGACGGCCGGCAGGAGTTGGTGCGCGTGGAGGAATTCCAGGGCAAGATCGAAGCGGCTTGCGCCGCGCGGCGCGATCCGGATTTCTGCGTGATTGCCCGCACCGAAGCCTTGATTGCGGGGCTGGGCCAGCAAGAAGCGCTGGCCCGGGCAACCGCTTACGAGTCCGCGGGCGCCGACGCCATCCTGATCCATTCCAAGCAAACCACGCCCGACGAGATCCTGTCCTTTGCCCAGGCCTGGTCGGGCCGCGTGCCGTTGGTGCTGGTGCCGACCGCATACCCGCAGTTGCGCGAATCGGATATCCAGGCGCTGGGCAAGGTGGGGCTTGTGATCTACGGCAACCACGCCATCCGCGCAGCCGTGGGCGCGATGCGCGACGTATTCGCCCGCATCCGCCAGGACGGTGGCATCCACACCGTGGACGCCGGCTTGCCGACGGTCAAGGAGATCATCGCGCTGCAGGGCGACGCCGCTATGCGCGACCTTGAGCGCCGCTATCTGAAGTAGCCGGCCGGCGGCGCGTTGCGCCAGCCCCGTCGAGCGATTACGCTAGGCGACCTTGACCCGCGCGCATCGACGGCCGGGCGAGGAACCAAAAAGGGGAAAGAGACAGGATGACGCAGGGGGCAAGAAATCTGGCGGGCCGCATGTTTGGCTCTTGGGTGGACGACGTCAACAAGCTGACGCTGCGCGCCGACCTGTCGGCGGGCCTGCTGGGCGCGCTGCTGGTGTTGCCGCAAGGGGTGGCGTTCGCCACGCTGGCGGGGTTGCCCGCCGAGTACGGCCTGTACTCCGCGATCATCCCCTGTATCGTCGCGGCGCTGTTCGGGTCCAGCCGGCATGTCATGTCGGGTCCGACCAACGCGAATTCGCTGGCGCTGTTCGCCGTGCTGACGCCGCTGGCCGCCGCAGGCAGCCCGGGCTATATCCAGTTGGCGCTGGCGGTGACGGTGCTGGTCGGCATCATGCAGTGGCTGGTGGGCGTGCTGCGCCTGGGGTCGCTGGCGCACTTCATTTCACCATCGGCCTTGTTCGGTTTCACGAGCGGCGCGGCGCTGCTGATCGCAGTGCACGCCTTGAAGGACGCGCTGGGCGTGCCGTCGCCGGATTCGCATGGCGCGGGGGCCTTGCTGGTAAGCGTGGGCACGCATATCGGCGACGTGCATAAAGGGGCGTTGATGGTGACGCTGGTCACGTTGGGCGTGGCGTTGCTGGTGCGCCGGCTGGACAAGCGCAAGCCCTACATGCTGCTGGGATTGGTGGCGGGGGCGCTGGCGGCGGCCGCGTTCAACAAGTGGGCCGTGCCGCAGGGCGGAACGCCGGTGTCGGTCGTTGGCGCCATCGCGCAGCCATGGCCCCCGTTCCATGTGCCCAGCGTGGACTGGCGCACGCTGCCCGACCTGCTCAGCCTGGCGTTCGCGCTGACGATCGTGGCGCTGGCGCAATCGATTTCCATCGCCAAGGCAGTCGCGACGCGCTCGGGCCAGCGCATCGACGCCAACCGCGAATTCACGGGGCAGGGGCTGTCGAACATCGTGGGCGGGTTTTTCTCTTGCTACCTGTCCTGCGGGTCGCTGAACCGGTCCGTGCCCAATTTCGAGGCAGGAGCGAAGACGCCATTGGCCGCCGTCTTTTCCGCCGTGCTGCTGGTGGTGCTGGTGGCCTTGTCGGCACCGTTGCTGGCGATGATCCCCAATGCTGCGATCTCGGGCCTGCTGCTGCTGGTGGCGTGGACCTTGCTGGATGTTCCCCGCTGGCGCCAGTTGATCCGGCTGCAGCCGGGGGAATGCGCCATTGCGGGTGCGACGCTGGCCGCCACGGTCACGATCCGCATGGAAGTGGCGATTCTGCTGGGGACGGTGTTGTCGCTGATGGCGTATCTGCACCGCACCTCGCGGCCGGCGATGCGGTCGATGGGCTTCGATTCCCGAGGGCTGGACCGGCGCTTCGTCGTGCTGGAGCATCAGCAGGACGCGCTGCCGGAGTGCCCGCAACTGAAGTTGCTGCGCATGGAAGGCTCGATCTATTTCGGCGCGGCGGCGCATGTGGCCCAGCGGCTGCACGAGCTGCGGGCGGCACCGGACGCGCCACGCCACCTGCTGGTGATGGCCAAAAGCATGAACTTCATCGATCTGGCAGGCGCCCAGGTGTGGGAAGACGAACTGGCCGCGCGGCGCGCGATGGGCGGCGACCTGTATTTCCACCGGCCGCGGCCGGAAGTGCTGGACATGTGGCGGCGCACGGGATTCCTGGAGCGTCTGGGCATGGACCACATTTTCCCGGACAAGGCCACGGCGCTGCACACCATCTACGCGAAGCTGGACCCCGCCATCTGCGCGGGATGCACGGCCCGGATCTTCTGGGAATGCCAGCCGCAGAGCCCGCAAAGCGAACACTGACGCGGCAGCGGCCTGGGCCTCAGGGCGCTTCCGTGCCCAGGTAGGCCGCGCGGACCCGCGCATCCGCTGCGATGGCGGCGGGTTCGCCTTCCGCCATCAGGGCGCCGCGCACCAGGACGGCGATGCGGTCGGCATGCTTGAACACCACATCAAGGCTGTGCTCGGTGAACAGCACCGCGATGCGTTGCGTGTCGGCAAGCTGGCGCGTCAACCGCATCAGCGCGTGCCGTTCGTTGGTGGCCATGCCGGCCGTGGGTTCGTCCATCAGCAGCAGGCGCGGCTGGTGCGCCAGCGCCATTGCCAATTCCACCCGTTTGACGTCCCCGTAGGCCAGTGTGCCGCAGGCGGCGTCCCCCTTGTCCGCCATCTGTACTTGCGACAGCAACGCCATGGCTTCATCGACGGCGTGGCGGGCGGCGCGGCGCCACGGGTTGAACAGCAGCCGGTCGCGCGACAGCAGGGCGGTCTGCACGTTTTCGCGCACGGTCATCGAACGGAAGGTGGCGGCGGTCTGGAAGGTGCGGCCCACGCCCAACCGGCAGATCTTGCCGGCGGACAAGCCGACCAGTTCGCGGCCATCCAGCCGCACCGATCCGGCGTCGGGGCGCAGTTGGCCGCCCAGCACGTTGAAGCAGGTGGACTTGCCCGCGCCGTTCGGGCCGATCAGCGCCAGCATCTTGCCGGCTTCCAGCGTGAACGACACGCCGGCCAGCGCCTCGATGCCGCCGAACGATTTGCGCAGCGAATCGACCTGAAGCAGGGCGGGGGGCGGGGTCATGCGCGCCTCCACCGCAGTCGCGCCGCGGCGCCCGCAAGGCCTTCCGGAAACGCCAGGACCAGCGCCAGGATGGCCAGCCCCAGCACGGCGTGCCAGTACTCGGTGCTGCGCGCCGCCACGTCTTGCAGCCAGGTGTAGGCGGCGGCGCCCGCCAGCGGGCCGGCCAGCGTTTGCAGGCCGCCCAGCAACACCATGACCAGCCCGTCCACCGAGCGGCTGACGGCAAGCACGTCGGGCGCGATGCTGCCCTTGGAAAACGCGTAGAGCGATCCGGCCAGCCCCGCCGCGAAGGACGCGGCGACAAAGCCCGCCCATTGCACGCGGCGGGCCTCCATGCCCAGGGCTTCGGCCCGCATGGCGGAATCGCGCACGCCGCGCAACGCATAGCCCAGCGGCGAAAACGCCAGGCGGCGCAGCCAGGCGATGCCCGCCGAGCACAGAACCAGCGTTGCGTAGTAGAACCAGGGGCCTTGGGCCAGCCAGGCCGAGGGCCACAAGCCGATCAGGCCGTTGCTGCCGCCAGTCACGTCGTCCCATTGGTAGGCCAGCGCCCACAGGATCTGCGCGACGGCCAAGGTCAGCATCGCCAGGTACACGCCGGACAGGCGCACGCAGAACCAGCCGAACAGCAGCGCGCCGAAAGCGGCGGCGAAGGGGCCCAGCAGCAACGCGGCTTCCATCGGCACGGCGGCCAGTTTCAGGAGCAGCGCGGCGCCATAGGCGCCCAGGCCGAACCAGGCGGCATGGCCGAAAGAGGTCATGCCCGCCAGCCCGGTCAAAAAATGCAGGCTGGCCGCGAACAGCGCGGCGATCAGGATCTCGGTCATCAGGATGCCCAGATACGGCCATTGCAGCGTGGCCACGGGCACCAGCGCCAGCAGGACCAGCAGCAGGCCGTAGGCCAGGCGCAGCCGGGTGCCGGCGGGGGCGATGGGTCGCTCGGGCGGGCCTGCGTGCGCGGCGGGCGCGGGCGGTTTGCCCAACAAGCCCCACGGCCGCACCACCAGCACCACGGCCATCACGGCGAACTCGGCCAGCAGCGTCAACTTGGACAGGTTGAACATCCAGGGGCCGATCTGCACCTGGCCCAGGAAGACGAACACGGCTTTGACGGAGCAGATGAGCAGGGCGGCCAGGAAAGCGCCCGGAATCGAGCCCAGGCCGCCCACCACCACGACGACGAAGGCGCTGGCGATGATCTCCAGGTCCAGGCCCAGCGTGGCGGGCACGCGGGGGGCGGCCAAGGCGCCGCCCAGGCCGGCCAGAAACGCCCCCAGCGTGAAGGCGGAGGTGAACAGCCAGGCCTGGTTCACGCCCAGCGCGGCCAGCATGTTGCGGTTCTCAGCAGCCGCGCGCAGCAGCCGGCCCCAGCGCGTGCGCATCAGCAGCAGCCACAGCAGGCCCAGCACCACGGGGCCGGCAGCAATCAGCAGCAGGTCGTATTGCGGAAAACGGCGGCCCAGGATCTGCACTGCGCCGGACAGCCCGGGGGCGCGCGCGGCGAACAGGTCTTCGGGGCCCCAGACCGCCAGGGCGGCGTCGCCGATGATGAGCACGAGGGCGAACGTGGCCAGCAACTGGAACAGTTCAGGCGCCTGGTACAGGCGTTTGAGCACCAGCCATTCGGCGGCCGCGCCGATCAGGCCTGTGGCCAGCGCGGCCAGCAGCAGGCCGGCCCAATAACCGGCGCCATCGCCGAAGTACGTGGTGAAGGTCCATGCCAGGTAGATGCCCAGCATGTAGAACGACCCGTGCGCGAAGTTCACCACGCGGGTCACGCCGAAGATCAGCGACAGGCCCGCGGCAACCAGGAACAACGCGCTGGCGTCCGCCAGGCCATTAAGCAGCTGCGACAGCAGCCCCGACAGGCTCATCAGTGCGCCGGACGCATCTTGCGGACCTGTTCGTCGGGCGGTTGCAGGCGTGCGCCGTCGATGTAGGCGAAGTCCTTCATGATGCCCTTGCCGTCTTCCACGGCGGTCACGCCCACGTAGACGCCCATCGTCGACTGGTGGTCGATCTTGCGGTATTGGATCGGCCCGTAGGGGGTATCCACCTTCAGGCCGGCGAACGCGTCGACAAGCTTTTCGGTGTCGACCGCGCCGGCAGCCTTCAGGCCCTGGGCGATCGACATCAGCGAGGCGTAGCCCACCACCGAGCCCACTTTGGGCGTTTCGTTGTAGCGCTTCTTGTAGGCGTCGACAAAGGCGTTGTTGGCGGGCGTGTCGATGGCATACCAGGGGTATCCGGTGACGATCCAGCCCGTCGGCGTGTCGGCGCCCAGCGGTTCCAGGTATTCCGGTTCGCCCGACAGCACGGACACGACCGCGCGGTTTTCGAACAGGCCGCGCGTGTTGCCCTCGCGGACGAAGCGGGTCAGGTCGGCGGCGAAGAGCACGTTGAAGATGGCGTCCGGCTTGGCGTCGGCCAGGGCCTGCACCACGGCGCCGGCGTCCACCTTGCCAAGCGGCACGGCCTGTTCGGCCACGAATTCCACGTCGGACTGGAACGACTTCATCATGGCCTTGAACGTGGCTACGGCAGATTGCCCATACTCATAGTTGGGGTAGACGATGGCCCAGCGCTTCTTGCGCAAGGCCAGCGCCTTGGGCGCCAGCGCCGCGACATGCATCCAGGTGGAAGGGCGCAGCCGGTAGGTGTAGCGGTTGCCTTCCTGCCAGGTAATCTTGTCGGTCAGCGGCTCGGCGGCCAGGAAGAACACCTGCTGCTGCTTGGCGAAGTCGGTCAGGGCCAGTCCGGTGTTGGACAGGAAACCGCCGAACAGCAGCTCGACTTTTTCGCGCGCCAGCAGTTCCTGGGCGGCGCGCACCGAATCGCCGGGGTTGCCGTTGTCGTCGCGCGAGATGACTTCCAGCTTCCTGCCCAGCACGCCGCCTTCGGCGTTGACCTGTTCCAGCGCCAGTTGCCAGCCCTTCTTGTAGGGGCCCAGGAAGGCCGGGATGGCCTTGTAGCTGTTGATCTCGCCGATGCGGATCGGCGGCTCCTTGTCTTTGGCGACGGCAACGGCGACCGGAGTCAGCGCCAGGGCCAGGAGCGCGGGCGCGAATGCGCGGCGCAGCAGGGTAAGGCTGGGACGAAGCATGGCAGGGGGTATCGCAGGCAAGAGGAATCGGGCGTCGCCGCGCGGCACGGGGCGCTGCAGGTTGCGGCCAATTGAAACACGCGCCTTTGCTGTGCCGCAATAGACGCTTCCCCCCTCCCGCGGAGGTCCTGCGATGGCAGGCCAATAAAAAAAGCCCTGCAAGGCAGGGCTTTTTTTGGACTCACCAGAATACCGGCTGAATTACTTCAGCTTGGTTTCCTTGTAGTCAACGTGCTTGCGAGCGACCGGATCAAATTTCTTGATCAGCATCTTCTCGGGCATGTTGCGCTTGTTCTTGGTGGTCGTGTAGAAGTGACCCGTGCCGGCAGTCGACTCGAGCTTGATCTTTTCGCGGATACCTTTGGCCATGTCGTGCTCCTAGTATGGTGATTGTAGGGGGCGCCGATTAGGCGATTTCGCCGCGGGCACGCATGTCGGCCAGGACGACGTCGATGCCGTTCTTGTCGATCGTGCGGATGGCCTTGGCCGAAACACGCAGACGGACCCAGCGGTTTTCGCTTTCAACCCAGAACCGGCGCGATTGCAGGTTCGGCAGGAAGCGACGCTTGGTCTTGTTGTTTGCGTGCGAAACATTGTTGCCCACCATCGGGCCTTTGCCGGTCACTTGGCATACGCGTGCCATGGATGCACCTCTTTATGTCGTTCTTTTCGCGCATCGCTTGGGGGGTAGACAGGGTTTTAGCCGCCGGGCTGTGTGGGAAGCGCAATGTGTTGCCTTTGCGCTGCCTTTGCCGGCCACCCAGTCTTAGTGGATGAGGGGGATCGGGATCCGCCCGTGCTTATACCCGCTGCCTGCCACCCGCTGAAATCCTTGCTTGGAATTCTTGTCGAATTCCTGGACCGGATTTCTCAACGCTACGCGGTTGGGGTCAGAGTGCTGCACTACAAAGCATAGTAGTCCAACACGGGAAACTTCATGTGAAGACTTAGATTCTAATACGAAAAAGCCAAGTAAATCAAGCGGCCGTGCTTATGCCGTGTGCGTCTGCGCCACACGGCCCGATATCCAGGACAGGCAGGCGCAGGTGGCCAGCGTGGTGGTCAGGGGCAGGGCGCTGTCTGTCTGCCAGGCGCTGACGGCGAAACCGGCCAGCGCGCCGCAGGACAATTGCAGCGTCCCCAATAAGGCGGATGCCGCGCCCAGGCGCTTGCCCTGGTCCGACAGCGCCAACGCTGCCGAGTTCGGGTTCACGAAGCCCTGGCTGCCCATGTAGCCGATCAGGCACAGCATCAAGAGGGGCAGCGTCATCCAGCCGGCCAGCGTCAGTGCCACGGCGGCCAGGCTGGCGATGGCCAGAGAGGTCAGGGCCTTGCGTTGCAGTTGGCGGGGCTTGTACGTGCGCAGCAGGCGGGCGCTGATCTGCGAGCAGATGATGAGCGACAGCGCGTTGGTGCCGAACAGCAGGCCGTAGTACTGGGGCGGCACACCATAGAGTTCGATGAAGACGCGCGGCGATCCGATGATGTAGGCGAACATGCCGGCCTGGCCGAAGCCGCCAGCCAGACTGTGCGCCATGAAGCCGCGATGCGCGAAAAGGTCGCGGTAGTTGCGCAGGATAGTGCTCCAGCGCAGCGGTACGACGCGTTCGGGCGCCAGCGATTCCTTCATGATCTTCGCCACCGCCACCATCAGCATGGCACCGCCCAGCAGCATGATCCAGAACAGGCTGCGCCACGAGGTAACAGCCAGCAATTGGCCGCCTGCAAGCGGCGCCAGAATCGGGGCCAGACCCATGATGAGCATCAGCAGCGACATCGCGCGTGCCGCCTCGTGGGTTTCATAATGGTCGCGGATGACCGCGCGAGGAATCACGATGCCGGCCGCGCCGCCCATCGCCTGCACGACGCGCCAGCCGGTCAGGGCCTCGACCGAGCCCGACAGGGCGCAGCCCAGCGACGCCACCATGAACAGCGCCAGGCCCACCATCAGCGGCGGCTTGCGGCCGAAGCGGTCGGCCATCGGCCCGTAGAACACCTGCGCCAGCGCCAGCCCGATCAGATAGGCCGCAAGCGTGCGTTCGACGTCACCGCGCGGCACGCCCAGGTTCGCCGCAATGGTCGGGAACGCGGGCAAGTACATGTCGATAGCGAACGGACCGATCGCCGTCAGCGCGCCCATGAGGATGAGCCAACCGGGCAGGCTGCTGCGGGAAAGGGGTGTTGGGGGCATGGTGGTCGCGGTAAAACGCAGAGACAGGGCGCGCATGCGTGTTGTTGCAGGTTTTGCGCCAAGCCAGCGACTTTATCACGGGTAACCTGACACGCAAATTTCAGCCATTTTCCGATACAGTCGTGAGCGTCCGTAAAGTATCCAGAGGAGAAGTCGTGAATCCTTTGTTATCTGTTGTGGAACGCAAGCTTGAGGCCTTGCCCGTCCCTGTCCAGCTGGTGCTGCCCGACGGTGCCGTACTGGGGCCGCGCGATCCGCGCGTGCGGTTTGTGACGCACGACAAGACCGCACTGGCCCACCTGGCCGAAGGCGCCGTGGGCGTGCTGGGGCAGGACTATGTGGAAGGCCGCATCGATATCGAAGGCAACATGCGCGATGTGATGGCCGCGGCCTCGGCGCTGCTGCCGGGTTCGCCGGTGGACGCGGCGCGTGGCGGCTGGTTGACGGAACTGGTCCGCAAGGTGGTGTCGGTGTGGCGCCACTCGATCGAGCGCGACGCCAAGCAGATCGAATTCCATTACGACCTGTCCGACGATTTCTACGCGCTGTGGCTGGATCCGCGCCGCGTTTATTCCTGCGCCTATTACCGCACGCCGGACCTGACGCTGGCCCAGGCGCAGGAAGCCAAGCTTGACCACATCTGCCGCAAGCTGCGATTGCAGGCCGGCGAACGCTTTCTGGACGTGGGGGCGGGCTGGGGCGGATTGCTGCTGTGGGCCGCCGAGAACTACGGCGTGGACGCCACGGGCATCACGCTGTCGCGCAACCAGCACGCGCATGTGACGAAACTGATCCAGGAAAAGGGCCTGAGCGGCCGGGTCCGCATGGAATTGCTGGACTACCGCAAGCTGGAAGAATCCGCGCAGTACGACAAGATCGCGTCGGTGGGCATGTTCGAGCACGTGGGCCGGGCGCAACTGGAAGGCTATTTCGCCAAGCTGCGCCGCCTGCTCAAGCCGGGAGGCCTGATCATGAACCATGGCATCACCGCGGCAGGGGTCTACAACCCCGAGCTGGGCAACGGCATGGGCGAATTCATCGAAAAGTACATCTTCCCCGGGGGCGAACTCACCCATATCAGCGTCGTCATGGAAGCCATGACCAATGGCGGACTGGAAGAAGTGGACGTCGAGAACCTGCGGCCCCATTACGCGCGCACCCTGTGGGCATGGAGCGACGCGCTGGAAGCCCGCTTGCCCGAGGCGGTGCAGGTGCTGGGCGGCGAGCAGGGCGCACGCTCATTGCGGGCGTACCGCCTGTACCTGGCCGGTTGCGCCATGGCGTTCGAGCACGGCTGGATCGCCCTGCATCAGATCCTGGGCCAACCGCCCGCCACTGGCCGGCCGGACGAGCTGGACAACCCGTCGGACCTTTCATACCCGTGGCGGCGAGACTATATGTATAGCGAGGGCCGTGGCAGCTGAATTTCAGTTGAATCCATGCCCTTTTGGCGCCGGAAAACCGGCTTTCCGGCGCCTTTGAAACCGCTAGACTGTACTAATAAGAATAATATATTTACTAAATGTGTCACTGCACGGAAGGCGATATTCCCCAGGGAAAATTAATAATCCACCTCTGGTCGATCGGGGTTATCCCGTAGCTTTTTTGGCCCTTATGTATCTGTTTCATTCAGCCTCGGGGTTGGGCGCCGCAGCAATTTCGTTTAAGATGCTGCCTTCTTCGTTCAGTTTGTTCACTTTCTGTGGGTTTTCAAAAACACCGTTTTTGAAGCTCCTGTCTTAGCAAGATTCCGCACCCTTTGCGGATCCTCTTGTCGCTAGTGTCGGTTTGTATTGGCGGTTCTGCCCGTCTTCCGCACAACCCCCTTAGCTCCATGGCACTTCCGGGCCAGACCCGGCGTGTGTCCCTGAACCTATGGAGGCAAAAGCCAAATGCGTTTTACCCCTGTCAAGACCCTGGCCGCCACGGCCGTCCTGTTTGCGTTTGCCGGTGCGGCCCAAGCCGCCGACGCGCCGCAATGTGAAATCAAGCGCCCGGTCAATTTCGGCGCCATGAACTGGGAATCCAACCTGGTTCTGGTGGATGTCGAACGTTTCATCATGGAAAAGGGCTACGGTTGCAAGACCGAAACCCTGCCGACGGAAACCCTGCCCGCCCTGGCTGCGCTTGAGCGCGGCGACCTGGATATCAACACCGAGATCTGGCTGAACAGCGTGGCCGATCCCTGGGAGCGCGCCGAAAAGACCGGCCGCGTCAAGCGCATCGGCGACCTCTACATGGGCGCCGAAGGCTGGTACATCCCCCGCTACACCGCGGAACGCCTGCCCGAATTGAAGGCCGCGGCCGACCTGCCGAAATTCAAGGACAAGTTCAAAGACCCCGAAGAGCCCGGCAAGGGCCGCTTCTACGGCTGCCCGGCGGGTTGGGGCTGCGAAGTCACCAGCAACAACCTGTTCCATGCCTTGAAGCTGGACGACAGCTACACGCTGTACTCGCCCGGCACGGGCGCGGCCCAGAAAGCGGCGCTGATGTCGGCCTACAAGCGCAAGCAGAACGTCGTGTTCTACTACTGGTCGCCCACGCCCCTCGTCGGCGCGATGGACCTGGTCAAGCTGGACATGCCGCCCTATGACGCCGAAAAGCACAAGTGCCTGACGTCGTCCAAGTGCGCCAAGCCCGAGGCCAGCGCCTACCCCGACAATCCCGTCTTCACCGCGGTGAACACCAAGTTCTCCGAAGAAGCGCCCACGCTGACCGCCTTCCTGGCCAAGGTGTCGGTGCCGCTGCCGGTGATCAATGAAACCTTGGCCCACATGGAAGAGTCTGGCGACGATTCCAGCACCGTGGCCAAGTGGTTCCTGAAGAACAAGCCCGACGTCTGGACCAAGTGGGTCCCCGCCGACGTCGCCGGGCGCGTCCAAAGCGCGCTGTAATACATCGTGGTGCAGGCCTCGCGCCGCTTCGGCGCGTGCCGGCCCGGCTTGCCGGAAGTCTTCCGGCCTGTCGGGCCGCCTCAAGGGAAAAAGCCCCGTGGCGGGCAAGTTGCCCTGGGCTTTTTCCCCTGGGATGGCTGTTTGCCGGACGCACGCGTCCGGATGCAAGCCGCTGGCGGTCTCAACGCCACCGTAAGCGCCCCAGAATGGAGTCGAAACAATGTTTCCTGAAATTATTCCCGCCCGTCAGGTAAGGGCGGCGATCGACGGGTTTGTCGATCACCTCGTCACCAATTACGCGGACACGCTCGAGACCCTGTCTCAGCCCGTCCTGCACGCCTTGGTGTGGTTGGAGCAAGTGCTGCGCAATTCGCCCTGGTGGGCGGTGGTTGCCGTGACCGTGGCCATCGCGTGGGGCGTGAGCCGCCGCATCGGCCTGAGCCTGGCGATGGGCGCGCTGCTGTGCGTGATCGGCGTGTTGGGCCTGTGGGACGCCGGCATGCAGACGCTGGCGCTGATGATCATGGCCGCCGGCCTGTCGGTGGTGATCGGCATCCCGCTGGGCGTGCTGATGGCGCGGGTGAACTGGCTGCGCTCCATCATGCTGCCGGTGCTGGACGTGATGCAGACCATGCCCAGCTTCGTGTACCTGATTCCGGTCGTGATGCTGTTCGGCCTGGGCAAGATTCCCGCCATCATCGCCACGGTGATTTACGCCGTGCCGCCGCTGATCCGCCTGACCGATCTGGGCATCCGCCTGGTCGACCGCGAAGTGCTGGAAGCGTCGCGCGCCTTCGGTGCCAATCCGCGCCAGCAACTGTTCGGCGTGCAACTGCCGCTGGCATTGCCCAACATCATGGCGGGCATCAACCAGACCACGATGATGGCCCTGTCGATGGTGGTGATCGCGTCGATGATCGGCGCGCGCGGCCTGGGCTATGAAGTGCTGCTGGGGATCAACCGCCTGGAAGTGGGCCGCGGCCTGCTGGCGGGCTTGGGTATCGTGGTGCTGGCCGTGCTGTTCGACCGGATCACGCAATCGTATGGACAGCGCATGCGCATGGGAGGCCAGCGATGAGCAAGATCGAGGTCAAGAACATCTACAAGGTCTTCGGTTCGCATCCGAAGAAATGGCTGCAAGCCGCCCAGAACGGCATGAGCAAGGAACAACTGCTGGCCGAAAGTGGCCACACGCTGGGCCTGCGCGACATCAGCCTGTCGATCGAGGAAGGCAGCATCTACGTCATCATGGGCTTGTCGGGTTCCGGCAAGTCGACGTTGATCCGCCACTTCAACCGGCTGATCGAGCCCAGCGCGGGCCACATCCTGGTGGACGGCGTGGACGTGGTCAGCCTGAACAAGCGCGACCTGGAAGTCTTCCGCCAGAAGAAGATGAGCATGGTGTTCCAGCGCTTCGGCCTGTTCCCGCACCGCACGGTGCTGGACAACGCCGCGTACGGCCTGACCGTGCAGGGCGTGGGCAAGGCGGAACGCGAGAAGCGTGCCCGCGACTGGCTGGAGCAAGTGGGCCTGGCCGGCTTTGAAAACCAGTATCCGCATCAACTGTCCGGCGGCATGCAGCAACGCGTGGGCCTGGCGCGCGCGCTGGCCACCGACGCCGAAATCCTGCTGATGGACGAAGCGTTCTCGGCGCTGGATCCGTTGATCCGCCGCGAGATGCAGGACCAGCTGCTGCAGCTGCAGGCCAAGCTGAACAAGACCATCGTGTTCATCACGCATGATCTGGACGAGGCCCTGCGCCTGGGCAATCGGATCGCCATCCTGAAAGACGGCGAACTGGTGCAGGAAGGCACGCCGGAGGACATTCTGCTGAATCCGGCCAACGACTATGTGCAGTCGTTCCTGCAGGACGTGAACCGCACCAAGGTGCTGAACGCGACGCACGCTGTGAATCCGGCGCGCCTGACGCTGACGATGCGTTCGCGTCCCGCGCATGCCCTGGACCGCATGCGGGCGATGGACTACCAGTACGCGCCCGTGCTGGACGGCAAGCGCCTGGCTGGCGTGCTGACGGCCAAGGCGGCCGAGCAGGCCATCGAGCAAGGCGCGCGCGACGTGTCGCGCTTTGTCGAAGACCTGGCGTCGGTGCCCGCCACGGCAGGACTGGGCGAAGTGCTGGCGCAACTGGTGCACAGCGATCAGCCGGTCGCCGTCACGGGCGAGGACGACGAGTTCCTGGGCATGCTGTCGCGCAAGAAGGTCGTGGAGCTGGTGACCCCGGCGCTGACCGAAGCCGCGGCGTCCCCCGAAAGCGCCGCCAGCGAACTGGAAGCCCAGCCCGCGCCCGAACACCGGGGCGAAGCGGCCTGACCCTGCCGGCGCCCCCTGGGGCGTTCGGCACCCGGACTTTGCCCGCCTGCAATCGCTTGCACGCGGGCAAAGTCGCTATATGATGGCTGGCCGGTCATTTCGGCCGGATTCCCGCTATTCGAAAAATCGGAAGCCGTCATGCCAATTTTGAATGTCCAGATCCTGCAAGGCCACTCGGCCGCCCAGAAGGCCGCGCTGCTGAAGGCCGTGTCCAGCGCGGTGGTGGAAAGTATCGCCGCGCCGCTGCCCAGCGTGCGCATCGTGCTGCAGGAAGTACCCGCTGAAAACGTGATCGTGGCGGGCGAAATCGGCAAGCGTATGGTGCGCGTGGACGCGGCGCTGATCGAAGGCCGGGACGAAGCCAAGAAGGCCGCGCTGATCGCCGCGGTGAACCAGGCGGTATGCACCAGTATCGATATTTCGGGCGAAGACGTGCGCGTGCTGATCCGCGACGTGCCCAAGGTCGACATGGGCGTGGCCAACGGCATCAGCGCCAAGGCGGCCGGCCGCTGAGCCGGGGCAGCGGGGCCAAGGCCCCGCCCGCCATCGGCTTGCTCTATTCCGTCTTCAGGCCCAGCTCGGCCACGAACCGTTTTTCCTCCGCGACCTGACGGACCGCATAGTCGGTGTAGGCGTTGCTGTCCATCAGCATGTGCGGCTGGTCCGCATTCTCTAGCGCACGGTTGTAGTCGGGATCGCGCGCGGCGCGGTGGAACGCCTGTTGCAGCACGGCCACCACCTTGGGATCCATGCCCTTGGGGCCGGCGATGCCGACGGGATTGGACGCGACGATGGGATAGCCCAGCTCGGTCAGCGTGGGCACGTCGGGCACGCGCTTGGCGCGCGCATCGCCCATGACGGCCAGCAGGCGCGCCTTGCCGGTATCGATCATCGGCCCCCAGCCCGCGTCCGACACCATCTGGATATGGCCGCCCAGCAGCGCGGTGGTCTCTTCGGCGGCGCCCTTGTACGGGATGAAGTTGAACTTCACTTCCGTCAGCCGCGACAGGCGCTCGATGGCGATGCGGCCGGAGCCGCCCGTGCCGGTGCCGCCGTAGCTGATCTTCTCGGGATTCGCGCGCGCATGCGCGATCAACTCATCCAGCGTTTTCCAGGGCGCGTCCTGGCGCACGACGATGCCGTAGGAGTAGGCCGTCATGCAGGCCACATAGGTGAAATCCGTGAGCGGGTCGTAGTTCACCGCCTGCAGGAACGGATAGCGGAACAGCGTGCCCACCACCACCGACACGGTGTAGCCGTCGGGGGCGGCGGTCTGGGCCATGGCGGCCGGCCCCAAGGTGCCGCCCGCGCCGGGACGGTTGGCGATGATCACGGTCTGGCCCAGCTCGCGCGAGGCGGCCACCGCCAGCGCGCGCATCTGCGTATCCGTCGCGCCGCCGGCGGGAAAGGGGACGATCAGCGTGACCGGCCGCGCGGGAAAGGTGGCCGCGCGCGCGGTGCGGCCAAGCGCCAGGGCGGCGGGCAGGGCCAGCCCCAGCTGGAGCAGGCGGCGGCGGGTGGGCAAGGCAGTGCTGCGATGAGGATCGATCATGATTGTCTCCGTCCTGGTTTTCATGGGCGCGGCGTGGACGCCGCACCTGACGCATCGGCCGTATGTGCCTACCGCGCGATGCCGCGTCCGGTCAGGCTGGCGATGCCGGCATCGTCGTAACCGGCCTCGCGCAGGATCTGATCGGTGTGTTCGCCAGGCAGCGGCGCCTGGCGGTGAATGGCGAACGTGAACCCCGACATCTTCACGGGGCTGGCGATATGCGCCGCGGGCCCATAGGCCGGATGCACGGCGTGGTGCACCATGCCGCGCGCGGTGAAGTGCGGATGCGCCAGGCTTTCCGCCAGTTTCAGCACGGGCGACACGCAGCAGTCGGTGCCGTCCAGCAAGGCCAGCCAATGCGCCAGCGGCCGAGCACCGAACAGGCGCTGCAGTTCGTCTTTGACGTAGGCCTGCTGCGCCGGCCCGCCTTCGCGATGCAGGGGCAGAAGGTCGGGGCGTTCCAGCCGCCGGCACAAGGCGTCCCAGAATTTCGATTCCAGCGCGGCCACCGCCAGATAGCGCCCGTCCTGCGTGCGGTACGGGTGATAGCAGGCCAGCGCGCCGGAGAGGCTGTCGGCGCCCGCCGGACGCGTGTCGCCCACAGCGTTGAGCGTGGCCAGTGGCACGACGGCCCCGGCCAGCAGGCCGTCGGCGATGGCGACGTCCACATAGCGTCCGCGGCCGGTGCGCTGCGCATCGACCAGCGCCGCCAGGATTCCCATCACCGCGGTCAAGGAACCGCCCAGGACGTCGGCCACGGGCAGGTTGGACAGCGCGGGCTGGTCGGGGCCGCATCCCATCTGATCCGCTACGCCGGCGTAGGCCGAGTAGTTCAGGTCGTGGCCGGCGGCGTCGCGCTGCGGGCCGTCCTGGCCGTAGCCGGTGATGCTGCAATACACCAATCGGGGATTGTGCCGGGACAGGGTCGGATAGTCGGCCTTCAGCCGCGCGGCCACGCCGGGCCGGAAGCTCTCGATCACCGCATCGGCGTCGCGCGCCAGCGCGGCCAGCGCCGCCTGGCCGTCGGGATGCTTCAAGTCCAGGCGCAGCCCGCGCTTGTTGCGGTTGCACACGGCGCGCAGCGCGGGCGGCGCGTAGTCGCCCGCCTGCGTGTCTTCGATCTTGATGACGTCCGCGCCCAGGTCGGCCAGGTACTGCGCGCCCAGCGGGCCGGGCAGCAAGCGCGACAGGTCCAGGATCCTGATGCCCGCAAGCGGGGCGGTGTTCGGCGTATCCAAAGAGGGACTCCGGTAAATACGAAGAGGCGGCCGGCCTGAGGGGAAAACCAGTCTAGGCGCGGCTTTGCGGCCAACCAATGGCGAAATCGCTGATTCCGCTTGGCGGGAATGCTCACGTCGGGCATTCCGCGCGGCAGGGCCTTTGGCTACCATCGGCGATGTCGGTGTCCGCTCAGCCGTTGGAATACGCCATGACCCATCACACCATCGCCGTGGGGCACATCGCCCAGATCCTGCAAGGCGCGCGCAGCCGGGGCGTGGACGTGGATCGCGTCCTGGTGCGCGCCGACGTGTCGCCCGCGTTGCTGCAGGCGCCGATGGCGCGCGTGTCGCAGGCGCAGTTCGCGCAGATCTTGCGGATGCTGCGGCGCGCCACGCGCGACGACTTTCTGGCGCTGGGGCAGCATCCCGTGCCCATGGGCGCGTTCGCCCACGCCTGCCGGCTGGCCTTGCAAGAGGCGACGGTGGGGCAAGCGTTGCGCGCGGCGTTCCGCTATTACCACGGCGTGCTGCGCGACTTCACCGCGCGGCTGTGCGTCGACGGCGAATCCGCGCACATCGTGCTGGACTCGCGAGGCGAACGCCGGGGCACGCAATGGTATGGCGAACGCACGTTCCTGTTCTTCACGCTGGGCGTGGCCAATTGGTTGGCAGCGCGGCGGATCCCCGTGTCAGGCGTGGATTACCACGAAGGCGCGCGCAGCGCCGACGCGCACAAGGTGTTTCACGCGCCGGTGCGCTATGGGCAACCGGTGTCGGGCTTGCGGCTGGAATCGCGCTGGCTGGCGCTCCCGGTGGTTCAGGACGCGCAGGCGTTGAAGGCGTTCCTGGCGAACGCCCCGTTCGATCTGCTGGTGAAGTATCAGGACCGGGCCACCCTGACGGACCGCATCCGCCGGCTGCTGCGCAACGACTTGTCCGCCGACCTGCCGTCGCTGGCGCAGGTCAGCGCGCAGTTGTCGATGACGCCGCAAACCCTCAGGCGCCATCTGCGCGACGAGGGCCAGGGGTTCCAGGTGCTGAAAGACGACCTGCGCCGGGACGCGGCGGTGGAATACCTGGGCCGGCACGACTTGTCCCTGATGGATATCGCGGAACGGTTGGGCTTTTCCGAATCCAGCACCTTTCACCGGGCGTTCAAGAAATGGACCGGCGTATCGCCTGGCGAGTACCGCCGCAACCGTCTGGTGTGCGGCCCGGCCTGCATGCCGCCTGACGCCGCTGACACTTTCCGCCAATCCGTTTGACGCCTGCGGCCATTGCCGCCTGCGGCGCCTGGCGGGAAGCTATGGGCACGGCAACGGTCGGGCGCAAGGCACCCGGCTGGACAGGACAGCGGGCCACAGAGCCCGCGTGCCGCAGGAGACAACGCCATGTATCTGACGCAAGGCCTGCATCGCGCAAGCCGGCTGTATCCCGCAAAGACCGCGTTGCGCGAAGGGGCGCAGCGCTGGACGTATCCCGAACTGCTGGCCTGGGTGGCGCGCAAGGCCGCGGTACTGCGCGACCACGGCGTGCAGCCGGGCGACCGCGTCGCCTTGCTGGGCGCCAACAGCGCGGACTATGTGTCGTGGATGCTGGCATGCTGGTGGTTGGGCGCGGCGATCCAGCCCCTGAATACCCGCTGGAGCGGTGCTGAGCTGATACAAGGACTGGCCGACGGCGCGCCGCGCCTGTTGCTGTTGGATGAGGCGCTGGCGCCGCGCATGACGGACGTGACGGCGCCGGCATCGACTCGCGTGCTGCCGATGCCGGCGTTGGAAGCGCAGGCCGCCGCCGCCGCGCCGATCGAAGACCTGCGCGCGGGCGGCGCCACGCTGGCCGCCATCCTGTACACGGGCGGCACCACCGGGTTCCCCAAGGGCGCGATGCTGACGCACGCGAACTTGTGGAGCGCCGCCGTCGCCCGGCTGGCCACCGTGCCGACGGACGAGGACAGCTGCGTGCTGCTGGTGGCGCCGCTGTTCCATGTGGCGGGGCTGGGGCGCTTGATGGGCCAGTTCCTGGCGGGCGCGTCCGTCGTGATGCAGCGCGGTTTCAACCAGAAGGCGGCGTTGCAGTCCTTGCAGGACGACGGCGTCACCGAGGTGTTGCTGGTGCCCAGCATGATCCAGATGCTGCTGGATGAACCCGGATTCTCGGACTACCGCCTGGATGGCTTGCAGCGCGTGATCTGGGGCGCGTCACCGATTTCGCCAGCGCTGCTGGCGCGTGCCCTGGCCGCATTTCCGCAGGCGGAATTCGTGCATGCCTACGGCATGACGGAGACATCGGCCATGGTGGCGATCAACGCCAACGTGCGGCATGGCGGCCCGCGCGCGATGTCCGCCGGGCGCCCTGCCGTGGGGGTCGAGGTGCGCATCCTGGCGTCCGACGGGCGGGAAGCCGCGACCGGCGAGGTCGGCGAACTGGCGGTGCGCGGACCCATGGTGATCTCGGGCTATTGGAATCTGCCTGACGAGACCGCGCGCGCCTTCTCCGACGGTTGGTTGTTGACGGGCGACGCCGCGCGGCTGGACGAGGACGGCTACCTGACCGTTGTCGACCGCTTGAAAGACATGATCGTCAGCGGCGGCGAAAACGTCTATGCCGCCGAAGTCGAGGCCGTGCTGGCGCAGCACGCGCTGGTGGCGCGCTGCGCGGTGATCGGCGTGGCCCACGAGCGCTGGGGCGAAGCGGTGCATGCCGTGGTCGTCGCGCGCGCCGGCCACGCGCCGGATGCCGATGCGCTGCACGCCCATTGCCGCCAATGGCTGGCCACCTACAAATGTCCCAAGAGCTACGCGTTCCGCGACGATCTTCCTCTGTCCGCCGCGGGCAAGGTGCTGAAGTCCGTGCTGCGGCAAGACCATGAATCCCCGCGCCCGGCGGCTGCCGCGGCGCCCCTTCAGGAGAAGCAGGCATGAATCGAAAAGTATGGGTGGCCGGCGTCGGCATGATCCCGTTCAGCAAGCCCGGCGCAAGCGAACCCTATTCCGTGATGGGCATGCGCGCCGTGCGCGAAGCCTTGAAGGATGCGGGCGCGCCTTATGACGCCGTGCAGCAGGCCTACGCCGGCTACGTCTACGGCGATTCCACGTCCGGCCAGGCGGTCGTGTACGGGGTGGGCCTGACGGGAATCCCCGTCTTCAACGTGAACAACAATTGCGCCAGCGGATCCTCCGCGTTGTTCCTGGCGCGCCAGGCGGTGGAAAGCGGTGCGGTGGAATGCGCGCTTGCGGTGGGCTTCGAACAGATGGTGCCCGGTGCGCTCAAGGGCGTCTACGAGGACCGCCCTTCGCCCTTGGCGGCGTTCGTCTCGTCCATGACGGACCTTCAAGGCTACGACACGGCCAAGCCGCGCGCCGCGCAGTTCTTCGGCGGCGCGGGGCGCGACTACATGAAAGCGCACGGCATCCGGCCTGATACGTTCGCGCGCATTTCGGTCAAGGCGCGCCAGCACGCGGCGCGCAATCCATACGCGGTGTTCCGTCAGACGGTCACGCTGGACGAAGTGCTGGCCGCCCCCATGATCTTCGATCCCCTGACCCGTCTGCAGTGCTGCCCGCCGACTTGCGGCGCGGCGGCGGCCATCTTGTGCTCGGAGGATTTTGCGCGCCGCCACGGCTTGTCGCCCGCGGTCAGCATCGCGGCGCAGGCCATGACGACCGACACGCCGTCCACGTTCGGCGAGGGCGACATGCGCAAGCTGGTGGGCTACGACATGACGCGCGCCGCGGCCGACCAGGTGTACGAGGCTGCCGGAGTCGATCCCGCCGATGTCGATGTGGTGGAACTGCACGACTGCTTTACGGCCAACGAACTGATCACCTACGAAGGCCTGCGGCTGACGCCGGAAGGCACCGCCGAACAATTCATCGTCGATGGCGAGAACACCTACGGCGGCCGTGTCGTGACCAATCCGTCGGGCGGCCTGCTGTCCAAGGGCCATCCGCTGGGCGCGACTGGCCTGGCGCAGTGCGCGGAACTGGTCTGGCAATTGCGTGGGCAGGCGGACCTGCGCCAGGTGGAGGGGGCGCGGCTGGCGCTTCAGCACAACCTGGGGCTTGGTGGCGCCTGCGTCGTCACGCTGTACCAGGCCGCCTGAGGAGACCGCCATGCTGGACACCCGACATATCGGCACCGCCCTGCCCGCGTTCACCACGACGGTGGAAGCAGGGCGGTTGCGGTTTTTCGCCAAGGCGACCGGGCAGGACGATCCCGTCTATGCGGACGAGGCCGCCGCACGCGCCGCCGGCCATCCGGCGTTGCCGGTGCCGCCGACCTTTTTCTTCTGCCTGGAAATGGACAGCCCGAATCCCGCCGCCATGCGCGACCTGCTGGGCATCGACATCGGCCGGGTGCTGCATGGCGAGCAGGGCTTCACCTATCACGCCATGGCGCATGCGGGCGACGTGCTGTGCTTCGAGCCGCGCATCACCGACATCTATGCCAAGAAAGGCGGCGCGCTGGAATTCGTGGTGCGCGAGACAAGGGTGACCGATGCATCCGGGAAACTGGTGGCCGAATTGCGCGCCACCACCGTCGTGCGCAACGGCTGAGGAGAGCGCGATGAACGGCAACAAGTATCAGGACGCCCGGGCGGACGATGCGCTGCCCGGCTTTACGGCGGGCCCCGTCAGCCGGCACGCGCTGGCGCTGTACTGCGGCGCGTCCGGCGACCACAACCCCATCCACGTCGATCTGGACTTCGCCCGGTCGGCCGGCATGGAAGACGTGTTCGCGCACGGCATGCTGTCGGCGGCCTATCTGGCGCGCCTGCTGACGAACTGGGCACCGCAATCGGCGTTGCGCGAATTCGCCGTGCGCTTCGTGGCGATCACGCATGTGGGTGACGAGGTGCGCTGCACCGGGCAGGTGGTCGAACGCTTCGCGTCGCAAGGCGAAACCCGGCTTAGGGTGGAGCTGCAGGCGCGCAGCCAGACCGGTGAACTCAGATTGAGCGGCGTGGCGGTTCTGGCCGCGCCTTGAATACGGTACAGGAGAGAGACGATGGGAACGCTTGACGGAAAGGTGGCGCTGGTGTCCGGATCGGGGCGCGGCATCGGCCAGGAAATCGCACTGAAGCTGGCGCGCGAAGGGGCAAAGGTCGTTGTGAACGATCTGGACGCGGGCCCGGCCGAAGACACGGTGGCGATGATCCGCCAGGCGGGCGGGCAGGCGCAGGCCTGCGCGGGCAGCGTCACGGAATCCGGCTTTGCCGAGCGCTTCGTGGGAACGGCGGTGGACACGTTCGGCGGGTTGGACATCATCGTGAACAACGCCGGCTATACCTGGGACAACGTGATCCAGAAGATGACCGACGAACAGTGGGACGAGATCCTGGCGGTGCACCTGTCGGCCCCGTTCCGCATCCTGCGCGCCGCGTCCGGTTTCATCCGCGAGGCCGCCAAGGCCGAGGCCGCCGAAGGGCGCGAGGTGTTCCGCAAGGTCGTCAATATCTCCTCCACGTCGGGCGTGATGGGCAACGCAGGCCAGGCCAACTATGCGGCCGCCAAGGCGGGCATCAACGGCTTGACGCGCGCCTTGGCCAAGGAGTGGGGGCGCTACAAGGTCAACGTGAACAGCGTGGCGTTCGGTTTGATCAAGACGCGCCTGACCGAGGCCGCCGCCGATGGCGACGCCACGCTGGATATCCAGGGACGGCAGATCAAGGTGGGCGTGAATCCGCAGGTGCTGAAGAACGCCGAAAGCCTGATCCCGATCGGCCGCGCCGGCACGCCGGCGGAAGCGGCGGGCGCCGTGTACCTGTTCTGCCTGCCCGAATCCAACTACGTCAGCGGCCAGGTGTTGGTCGTGGGCGGCGGCCGTCCTTGATGCCCGGGGGGAACGCGATGGAAATGCCACGCCAAAGCTGGATGGACGCCGACCTGACGTTGTTCCAGGATTCGACGCGCCGCCTGTTCGAAAAGGAATTCGTGCCCGACGAGGAAAAGTGGCGAAAGCAACAGCATGCCGACCGTGAAGTCTGGCACAAGGCGGGTCGGATGGGCCTGCTGTGCGTGAGCATGCCCGAGGCCTATGGCGGCGGCGGGGGCACCTTCGCCCACGAGGCCATCGTGGCCGCGGAGCAGGCGCGAGCCATGGTCTACGGCTTCAGCAACAATGTGCACAGCGCGATCCTGGCGCACTACATCCTCAACTACGGCACCGAGCCGCAAAAGCAACGCTGGTTGCCGAAGATGGCGACGGGCGAGCTTGTGGGCGCCATTGCGATGAGCGAGCCGGGCGCGGGATCCGACCTGAAAAGTGTGCGCACCACGGCGGTCCGCGACGGCGACGCGTATGCGGTCAATGGGTCGAAGACCTTCATCACCAATGGCCTGCATGCCGATCTGGTCTGCGTGGTGGCCAAGACGGATCCGCAGGCCGGTTCGCGCGGCGTGTCGCTGATCATGATCGAAGCCCGGGACCTGCCGGGGTTCCGGCGCGGCCGGCTGCTGGAAAAGCTGGGCCAGAAAAGCGGGGATACCGCGGAACTCTTCTTCGACGACGTGCGCGTGCCTGCCGGCAATCTGCTGGGCGAGGTCGAAGGGCGCGGCTTCAAGCAGCTGATGCAGCAACTGCCGCGCGAACGGCTGCTGATCGCCGTGGGCGCGGTGGCGACGATGCGGCGCGCCATCGACGAGACGGTCGCGTACACCCGGACGCGGCAGGTCTTCGGCCAACCGCTGATCGACATGCAGAACACGCGCTTCAAGCTGGCCGAATGCGAGACCGTGGCGACCATCGCGGCGCGATTCGTCGACGATTGCATTGCGCGGCAACTGGGCGGCACGCTTGACCTGTCCACTGCCGCCATGGCCAAGTGGTGGACCACGCAGATGAACTGCCAGGTGATCGACGAGTGCCTGCAGCTGCATGGCGGCTACGGCTATATGCTGGAATATCCCATCGCCCGCATGTATGCCGACGCGCGCGTGGGCAAGATCTACGGCGGCTCGAACGAGATCATGAAAGAAATCATCGCCCGCGGGATGACCGCCTGAGGCGGGGAGACACGAATGCAGCAAGCGCACCATCAGTACTGGCCCAAGGGGCTGCCGCATCACATCAGCCAACCCCAATCCAGCCTGGTCTTCAACCTGGAGGCGTCGGCCGCGCGCTATCCCGGCAAGCCCGCCATCGTGTTCTACGACACGGTGCTGGACTACGCACGGCTCAAACGGGAAGTCGACGCGATGGCCGGCTATCTGCAGCACGGCGCCGGCGTGCAGGCCGGCGACCGCGTGCTGCTGCTCAGCCAGAACTGCCCGCAGTTCATCATTGCCTACTACGCCATCCTGCGAGCCGAGGCCGTGGTGGTGCCGGTGAACGCGATGAGCACGCCGGACGAACTGGCGCACTACCTGGAAGACAGCGGCGCCCGCGTGGCGTTCGCGGCGCAGGAGCTGGCCGGGCGCTTGGCGGATTTCGTGGACGACGGCCGGCTGGACCGGGTGATCGTGCACACCTATTCGGATTATCTGGGGCCAGGCGATGGCGACCTGGCGCCGCCCGACTGGATCGCCGCGCCACGGCGGGCGCCGGATGTCGCGGGCGGCGTGCCCTGGTATGGCGCGCTGGCCGTCAACGCGCCGCCGGCGCCGCACAAGGCGAAGGCCGCGGACCTGTGCCTGCTGCCGTACACGTCGGGCACCACCGGCCGTCCCAAGGGGTGCCGGCACACGCACGGCACGCTGGGCGCGGCAGTGACGGGCTCGCAATTGTGGCGAGGCCTGACCGCCGAAGCCGTCATCATGGGGGTGGCGCCCATGTTCCATTTGCTGGGCATGCAGAACTGCATGAACCTGCCGATCTTGCTGGGGGCCACTGTTGTGCTGCTGCCGCGCTGGGACCGCCAGGTGGCGGCGCAGTTGATGGCGCGGCACCGGGTCAGCGTGTGGGCCGCGCCGCCCGCGATGGTGGTGGATTTCTTTGCGCAGCCCGGCATCGAATCGTTCGACCTGTCCAACCTGGCCTTGCTGTGCGGCGGCGGCGCGCCCATGCCGGAATCCGTGGCGGCGATGCTGGCCGAGCGCTACGGCATCATCTTCAACGAGGCTTATGGCCTGACCGAAACCGCCTCGTTCCTGCACTGCAATCCCATACAGCGCAACAAGCGCCAATGCATCGGCGTGCCGACGTTCGGGGTGGATACGCGGGTGGTGGACCCGTCGACGCTTGCGGAACTGCCGCCTGGCGAGACCGGCGAACTGGTCACGCGGGGCGCGCAGATCATGCAGGGTTATTGGAACAATCCGGCCGCCGACGCGGACGCGTTTTTCATGCTGGACGGCGAGCGGTACTTCCGCACCGGTGATTTGGGGCGGATGGATGAGGACGGCTATTTCTTCGTTACCGACCGCTTGAAACGCATGATCAACGCGTCAGGCTACAAGGTCTGGCCGGCCGAGGTCGAGAACGCGCTGTATGAGCATCCCGCCGTGCACGAAGCGTGTGTGATCGGTGTGCCCGACGCCTGCCGAGGTGAAACAGTGAAGGCGCTGCTGGTGCTGCGTCCTGAAGCGCGGGATAGCGCACGCGAAGACGAGGTGATCGCCTGGGCACGCACGCGCATGGCGGCCTATAAGGCGCCGCGCATCGTGGAATTCGTTGACGCGCTGCCCAAGTCCAACACGGGCAAGATCCTATGGCGCCAGTTGCAGGAGGCGGAGCGTCTGGTCGGGGTCGCCTAGTTGGGGGCGCCGAGCCGGGGGCGCCGAGCCGGGGACGCCGAGCCGGGGACGCCGAGCCGCGGACGCCGAGTCGGGCCGTTCAGGTCAACTGATCGGACGTGACGACGTGCATGCCGGGCCGCGCGTCGATGGCCGCGTCCAGCATGGCCTGCGCGATCGTGCTGGCGGGGTTGATCCGCCAGCGGCGCGGCAGCAGCGGGCCCAGCAACGTCAGCGCGCCGATCGCGGCGCGTTCGCCCAGGCGGAATTCCGCACGCCGGCCGCCGATCAGGCCGGGCCGCACCACGGTCAGTGACGCAAATCCCAGGCTGGCCAGATCGCGTTCCACTTCGCCCTTGACGCGGTTGTAGAAGAAGCGCGAGGACGCGTCGGCACCGATGGCCGAGTTCAAGACATAGGCCGGGGTGCCGTGCTGGCGCGCCAGGCGGGCGACCGCCACCGGATAGTCGTGGTCGACCTTGCGGAAGGCGGCCTCGGACCCCGCCGCGCGCAGGGTCGTGCCCAGCGTGCAGATCACGGCGTCGGCGCGCCACCAGTCGGCGTCTTGCGGCAGATGCTCGAAGTCGGCCTCAGGGGTCTGCAGCTTGGCATGCGCGGGCAGCGCACGCCGGGCGAGCGAGACCACCTCCGCCACGCGCGGATCGGCCAACGCCAAGTCCAGCACATGACGGCCAACCAGGCCGGTCGATCCGATCAGCAGCAGCTTCATGGCATGCTCCAGGCAGGCTTTACGCCGTGGTGTCGCCAGCCGCTTCGGGCTGGTAGACGATCTCTTCGATCGTGGCGGCGTGTTCGGTCTGGTTGGGCGCGGTCCAGGTGATGCGCTGGCCCTGGCGCGAGCCGATCAGGCTAAGCCCCAGCGGGGACAGCACGGATACCTGGCCTTGCGCCAGGTTGGCGTCGGCCGGATAGCACAGGGTAACGATCATTTCATCGCCGTTGGCGTTCAGCAGGCGCATGCGCGAACGCATCGTGACGATGTCCGGCGTGACTTCCTCCAGCGGGATGATGGGCGCGGAATCCAGGATGTCCTGCGTGGCGTCGATCGCATCGCGCGACAGCGCGGCGGCGCTGCCGGGGCGCGTGATCATGCCCAGCAGGCGGGCGTGGTCCAAAGCGGTAATCAGTTTGTCTTGCGGCAAGGCGTTCATATGGATTCTTCTAAGACGAATGGCCCCCTCGGCAGACGCTTTTCAGGCTTGCTCGGGCGGGGCGATGGAGGAGGTGACAGTAAAGCCGGTCCCGAGGGAAGCGCTGCGATGGCGGCGGAGGGCGGATAAGCGCCTTGTCCCTGGGGAGCGCCCTTGCGGGCGGGTCAAGCGTCGTTGCGGCGCAGGTTTTCGCGCGTGCGGCGCCCGATCTGCGGTCGGCAATAGCTGAGTATATAGGCCAATGCCGGCGCGGGGGGGTGGGACGGAGGCGAAAGCGGGAGGACGCCTCCGCCCGCTGACCCCGTTTGCAGCGGAAATCAGCCCTTGATGAAGGCCAGCAGGTCGGGATTGATGACCTCGGCATGCGTCGTCAGCATGCCGTGCGGAAAGCCCGCATAGACCTTCAGTGTGCCGTGCTTCAGCAGTTTGACCGACAGCCGCGAGGCGTCGTCGATGGGCACGATCTGGTCGTCGTCGCCATGCATGACCAGCGTGGGCACGGTGATGGCCTTCAGGTCTTCGGTCTGGTCGGTTTCCGAAAACGCCTTGATGCCCTCGTAATGCGCTTTGGCCGAGCCGATCATGCCCTGGCGCCACCAGTTGTTGACGACTCCCTGGGACACCTTCGCGCCGGGGCGATTGAACCCGTAAAAGGGGCCGGACGCGACGTCGGTGAAGAACTGGGCGCGGTTGGCGGCAAGCGCCGCACGGAAACCGTCGAACACCTCGATCGGCGTGCCGCCGGGGTTGGCGTCGGTCTTGACCATCAGGGGCGGCACGGCGCTGACCAGCACGGCGCGGGCGACCCTGCCCTGCGGCTGGCCGAACTTGGCGACATAGCGCGCGACTTCGCCGCCGCCGGTGGAATGGCCGATGTGGACGGTGTTGCGCAGATCCAGGTGTTCGGCCACCGCCGACGCGTCGGCCGCATAGTGGTCCATGTCGTGGCCGTCGCTGACCTGGCTGGAGCGGCCATGGCCGCGGCGGTCATGCGCGATGACGCGAAAGCCCTTGGCGACGAAGTAGAGCATCTGGGCGTCCCAGTCGTCGCTGGACAAGGGCCAGCCATGATGGAACATGATGGGCTGGGCCGTCTTGGGGCCCCAGTCCTTGAAATAGATCTGCACGCCGTCGGGGGTAGTGATGGTGCTCATGGTCAATGACTCCGGGTAGAGGCAGGGAAGGGGAACCGCTGGGGGGCGGGCATATGGGCCGGCCAATCCACAGCGTAACGCGCATGCCGTCCCGAGGCTTGTACGTTTTCAAGCGGCTTTGAATGAAATCATCCTTGCCCCGAGTACGCGCGCTACCTTCCGGACCCGTCACCCAGGGGCGCAACCCGTACCGCAGCGTGCATGCCAGCAGCAGGTAGCTGACGATGTAGCCGGCAGCGGAACGGGGCTTTCAAGGCGCACCGCGGGGACGCGCCGGGGAACTGGCTGCGCGGCGGCGTGTAGGCGATCCTGTAGAGTCTGTGTTGCCAGGCCCTTGGCAACAACCTGCATGATCAGGACCCTCAATGAGCAAGATAGAACGTCTGCGTCTGACGGAGAACGAGCCCACCTTCGGCGGCAACCGAGTTTTCGATCTCTTCCAGTATTCCCCGGCGGTCACGGCCAATGGAATGGTGTTCATCTCGGGCCAGATCGGCCTGCGGCCAGACGGTTCCATTCCGGAGTCTCCCCGCGAACAGGCCGATTTGGCCTTCCAGCGCATTGACGCCATCCTGGGGCACCTGGGCCTGGATTTCACCCGCGTGGTAGAGATGGTTTCTTATCACGTCGATGTCGGGGCAGACCTGGCCGACTTCCGCGCGGTGAAGGAGCAGTACATCCGAGGTGACTTTCCCGCCTGGACGATCTTGGGCGTGGCGGCGCTTGCGCGCCCTGAACTGGCCGTCGAGATCAAGGTTGTAGCGGCGAAATAAGTGCCAGGCATCGGTGAAACATGCCACGACGCCCCGGGCGGTTGAACCGAGGCCCGTCCGGGACTAAGCTGCAAGCTTGGCTATCGAAAGCGGCGTTTGCGGATCCGCACGTCAGCAGCACCGGACCCGCTCACCGCAAGGAGAGCGCAGCATGCGGCATGCAGTCGATCTGTCCGGGCGCGTGGCGGTCGTCACCGGCGCCAGTTCCGGAATCGGGCGCGGTATCGCCCTGGCCCTGGCGGCGGCGGGCGCGCGGGTGGTCGTGAACCACCGCCCCAATGAAGACGCCGAACGGCGGGGCGCCGAAGTGGCGCAGATGATTGCGCGCGCGGGCGGCGAGGCCGTCACCGCGGCCGCCGACATCAGCCGCGAGGCAGACGTCGACCATCTGTTCCGCGTGGCGGCCGAGCACTTCCAAGGCATCGACATACTCGTCAACAACGCCGGCATCGAGCGGCCGGCCGCCATTCAAGACATGACGCTGGACCAATGGCAGGCGGTGATCGACACCAACCTGACCGGGCAGTTCCTGTGCGCCCGCGCTGCGGTGCGGGCTTTCCTGAACCGCGCGGATCCGCCGCCTGCGGACGCGGCGGTGGGCAAGATCATTTTCATCAGCTCGGTGCACGAAGTGATTCCGTGGGCGTTCCAGACCAACTACGCGGCCTCTAAAGGGGGCGTGTCGCTGCTGATGCAGTCCTTGGCACAGGAACTGGCGCCGCTGAAAATTCGCGTCAATTCCGTGGCGCCCGGGGCGATACGGACGCCCATCAATGCGCCGGCGTGGAATACCCCGGAAAGCCTGGCGTCGCTGCTGAAGCTGATTCCTTACGGCCGCATCGGCGAACCGGAAGACGTGGCGCGCGCCGTGGCGTGGCTGGCCAGCGACGACTCCGACTACGTGACGGGAACGACCTTGTTCGTCGACGGCGGGATGACGCTGTACCCCGCGTTTCGCGGCGCGGGTTGAGCCTATGTCCAAGCCTATCGAAGACTATGGCCTGATCGGCAACATGTTGTCGGCCGCGCTGGTGGCGCGCGACGGCTCCATTGATTGGTTGTGCCTGCCGCATTTCGATTCGCCGGCGTGCTTCGCGGCGCTGCTGGGCGACGACAGCCATGGCCGCTGGCTGCTGGCGCCCGGCGTCCCTGGCGCCATCACCACGCGCCGCTATCTGCCGGATACGGCGGTACTGGAAACGCGCCATGAAACACCGGGCGGGGTGGTGCGCGTCTACGACTTCATGCCGTTGAGCGACGACGAAGAGCGCGTTGACGTCGTGCGCATCGTGCAGGGCGAGTCGGGCCAGGTGGACATGCGGATGGAGTTGACGCTGCGCTTCAACTACGGGCAGGCTGTGCCCTGGGTGCGCCGGCGCGATTATGGGCTGAGCGCCATCGCCGGGCCGGATGCCGTCGAACTGCATACGGCCGTGCCGCTGGCCGGGCGCGACATGAAAAGCGTGGCCGAATTCACCGTCAGGAAGGACGAGACCGTCCCCTTCACCTTGTCGTATCACCGTTCGCACAAGATGCCGCATTTCGTGCCCGACCGCATGGAAAGCATGGACCGCACGATCTCGTGGTGGCATGAATGGTGCAAACGCTGTCATTGGAGTAACGGACCGGGCGAACGGCGCGATGCCGTCGTGCGGTCCCTGATCACGCTGAAGCTGCTGACCTTCCAGCCCACCGGCGGCATCGTCGCGGCGCCCACGACCTCGCTGCCCGAACAGTTGGGGGGCAGTCGCAACTGGGATTACCGGCATTGCTGGCTGCGCGATTCGGCCCTGACGCTGTATGCGCTCTTGAACGCCGGCTACCGCGAGGAAGCCGAGGCCTGGCGCCAATGGCTGCTGCGCGCGGCGGCCGGGCACCCGAACCAATTGCAGATCATGTACGGCATCGCTGGCGAACGCTGGCTGCCTGAACACGACATTCCCTGGCTTCCCGGTTATGAGGGCAGCGTGCCGGTGCGCCTGGGCAACGCCGCTGCCGGGCAGATGCAGCTGGATGTCTATGGCGAATTGATCGAGACCCTGCACGCCGCACGCGTCGCCGACCTTGCCCCGCTGGCCGAAGCCTGGCGCATGCAGAAGGTCTTGCTGAAACCGCTTGAGAAGCTCTGGCGCCAGCCCGACCACGGGATCTGGGAAATGCGCGGGCCGCGCCGCGCGTTCACGCATTCACGGTTGATGTGCTGGGTGGCGTTGGACCGCACCGTGAAATCCTGCGAACGCTTCGGGCTGGAAGGGCCGGTGGACCGCTGGCGGGCGCTGGCCGACGAGATCCGTCGCGACATCTGCACGCATGGCTATGACGCCGCGCGGAATACTTTCGTGCAGTACTACGGCGGCACGGCGCTGGATGCCAGCCTGCTGCTGATTCCGCAGGTCGGCTTCCTGCCTGCGGACGATCCGCGCGTGACGGGCACCGTGCAGGCCATCGAACGCGAACTGCTGCGCGACGGCCTGTTGCTGCGGTATTCGACCCGCCACAGCGACGACGGCCTGCCGGGCGATGAAGGCGCGTTTCTGGCGTGCAGCTTCTGGTTGGCCGATGCCTACATCATGCAGGGCCGGCTGGACGATGCGCGCCGCCTGTTCGACCACCTGCTGTCGCTGCGCAACGATCTTGGCCTGCTGGCCGAAGAGTACGACGTGGCGCGCAAGCGGCTGGTGGGCAACTTCCCGCAGGGTTTTTCGCACATCGGCCTGGTCAATACGGCCTACAACCTGAGCGCCGCTGGCGGCACGGCGCACCAGCGTTCGTCACGCGACGCGCCCCAGGAATGAGGCACGCGCCTACGCGCTATCCTTGCTTCGCCTGACCGTGCTCACGATAGTTTGAAAATGCTCTTAGCGCGCTTGCGCTTCGGTGATTTCACCGGCCACGGCCGCATGCGAAAGCGAATCGGCGGCGCCGATGATCGCGGTCTGGCGCAAGTTGAAACCCTGGTAGAGCTCGGCCAGCAGCCCGTTGCGCATCCCGAAATTATCGTAGACGACGGGTTTGGAGATGCCCGCCTTTTCGGCATGCCGACCCAGCGTCAAAGCATCGGTGCCCTCGTCGCCGAGTCGGCGTTGCGCGGGCAATGCCAGACTCAAAAAGCGATAGGGTTACGCGAGTCCCGACATATAAGAACAAGGCGCCTTTACAGGGCTAGGCACGCCAGTTGTTCACGCCAATCTGGCATGCGAAGGCTCAGCGCGTCGCGCAATCTGGCCGCCTGGATATCAGTCGCCAGAATGTGATCGTTCATTCCCACATGCGTTTCACCCGTCGGCGCAGGATCGGGCCAAGGCACAGCGTGCTGCACCGGGAAGCAACGATCATGAACGAGGCAGCTGGTACGGACATATCGCCAAACCTGGTCTCGCAGGAACCACTGATCGATGGTCCTGCTCGCCACCGCCGGTGGCGAATATGTTTTCAGCAGACGTTCCATGTTGGGTAGAGCGCCGGCGATCCCGCCCCACATTCCAGCAAGCATCAGATCCGTGTGCGTCCACCAGTCCCTCATGACGTGAAACCAGCGGTCCGACGCAATCCATGCTTCTACCGCTGATCGTTCGCGCTGGTTCACAACGGAGTCGGCATCGCGCACAACGAATCGTCCGACTTGCGGATCGTCGGCGACTTTGAAACGCCAGGTCAGACGCTGGCGGTCGCTTTGGCCCGCAGTTTCCATCCGTATGTCGGCCCCCAGCATTGACAGCGCTTCGCGCACTTCAACCGGGACAGTGTTGTCGAGGTAGAAACGGACGCGCCAGCCCGGATACAAGACTGCCGCTGCCAATGTGTTGTCGATCGCGCCGCGTAAGTAGCTTTGGCCTGAGCCCCAAAGCGAAAACGAGAGGACGGAATTCGAGTCTTTACCGGTGGCGCGTAGCCAAGCGGATGGGCTTTCGGCCGGCACGTTCCAGTTCGAAGGCGCTTTAGGTTGGCCATCATCCTTCAATTTCAGCGCTTGGGTCCCAGCTTGAGCGGCGTCGTCGAGTCGATCTTGAGCACTACGTAAGGTGCACAGAGCGTCCCATGCAACCATGTTGTTCGGTTGTATTTCGATCAGCTCCGCAAGTCGATCGCTAGCGATGTCATACCGTTTCGTCCTGGTGAGGCAGATGGCTAAATTGAGCAGCAACTGCGGATCTCGCGGATAGCCAGCCCGGGCACCTTCCAGGACGCGCGCAGCCGCTTCAAAATCGCCAACCTCAAAGAGATAAAACGCGAACTGGAGAATGGTCCCCAACGGCTTATGCGCACCTTGACGGTTCAAGTCTGCCAGGACAATGTTAATTGCGCTTTGCGCATCGCCCCGCGACCAACTTTTATGAGCGAGAGCGCTCCAACCAGCGGGAAGGGCGCGACCCTTTTCAGATTTAGGCATGGCTGCGTGGCTGACGGCGCAACACGCGCCTCTGATTCTGGGGCCTCTTTATATCACGCACTCCCGGACACGTTCGCCACCAGGAAAAACCGTGAGGGAACCGAGTGGATGCAACCATAATAGGGATATGGATAGGGGGAGCAAGAATCCTGCAGCGGTGCTGCCAGGCTAGGCGATATTGCAGTCTGACACTGAGATTTCGGAAAAAAATGCCTGCGCTTGCAGATCCTGCGGCGGTTGCCTCAGGTCAATAGCCGATAGCCCAAGGCAAGGGTCAGCAGGACGATGGCGCCCAACACCCACAACATCGCCGCTAAAGCCACGGCAAGCGGAATCCGAATCGGATGCGCTTGCTCTGCCCGGGCGGCGGGGGCTGCCAACTCGCCGGGCGGCTTGGACAGGATGCCGTCATTGGCCGCTTCGCGCGCTTTTGCAAAAGGGTCTATCGCGTCTTGCGGCCCCAGGCGGACGATCAGGATGTTGCCGGCCGGAGTCGGCGTCAAGGCAGAGGCAGGTTGGGGCGAGTTCATTGCGGTCACCGCAGTCGGGAAGCGACGGTTCGTCCAAGGCGCCTTCTTCTACGTTGTACTCCGGCGGCTGGGCCATCTGAAGATCTTGCTCAGGCGCTGATAGCAAGCCGCGTGCCCGGGTTGCAGGTACTGCCTTCCCTGGCGCCGATCACTATCCCGGCAGGTGCGGTAATGTCGGCCCTTCGCCGCGCCCGGGACGGGACGGCGTGCCCTTGGCTGGGATCAGGCGCCAGTGCGGATTCACCGGGTTCGTTTGACCATGTTCAGGATGGTCTGGAAGAGTTCTTCCCGCGCCTGCGCTTCGGTGATTTCACCGGCCACCGCGGCATGCGAAAGCGAATCCGCGGCGCCGAGCATGGCCCACAGGCTAGCCGGCGGCACGGTACGCGGGCTGGCGAAGGGCGCAAAGATCTTTTGGCATTTCTCGATGAAGGCAAGCTGGTACTGCCTTTTCACCGCTGCGATCTCGGGCGATCCGTTCAACGCCGCAAGAACGCCGGGGATCTCGCGCCCTTGCGTCAGCACGCAGTCGATATAGCTCTTGGCAATGACGCCGGCCTTGTCCTTCAACGTCGGCTTGCTGGCGGCGACGGCCGCGTCGATGATCGCGGTCTGGCGCACATCGAAGTCCTGGTAGAGCGCGGCCAGCAACCCGTTGCGCGCCCCGAAGTGGTCGTAGACGACGGGCTTGGAGATGCCGGCTGCTTCCGCCAGCCGCCCCAGCGTCAAGGCGTCGGTGCCTTCGTCGCGGATCAGCTTCCAGGAGACGTCCAGAAGCTGGCGCAGCCGCGCTTCTTTCGGCAAGCGGCGGCGCGGCGAGGGGGCGGATGGGGCGGACATCGTTTTCATCCTGTGTTGCTGGATCATTGCGGCAAGGCGAAAACCCGCTTGCCGATGGCGTGCGCCGTGTCGAGATGAGACGCCGGGAACCCGGCGTCCGAGGCAACCAGCAAATCCGAGGTCGAGACGCGTGCGCCGCAGTAACCGAAGATCCCATGGTCGATCTGCGTTTTCATCGCGCCGAAATAGCCATGCCGGGCGTAGGTTCGCATATCGGCGCCGCCGCTGGCAATCAGATGCACCTGAAGGCGCTGCAGCTTTTTGATCAACTTGCCGTCCGGGCCGGCGTCATAGGCCCAGCCATTGGTGAACACCCGGTCGATCCATCCTTTCAGCAGGCCGGGAAACGACCACCAATGAACGGGATAGACCAGCACCAGCGCGTCCGCGCGGTCGATCCGGGCGTGTTCGGCGGCGACGTCCGGGGGCGGGACCGCATTCTTCAGGTGCAGCGCCACGTCGGTTCGCGTGAACCTGGGATCGAAGGCCTCGGCAGCCAGGTCGGCGATTTCGAATGAATGCCGGGGGCTGGCGGCGGCGATCCCTTGCGCAACCTGGCCAGCGATGGCGTGGGTGAGGGAGGCCGCATCGGGATGGGCAACGACGATAAGTGCATGCATGTCTTGTGACGTCCATACGAAGATTGCTATGTACTTATAGTAGTATACGTTTAGTAGGTTGTCATTATTGCACTTTCAATGATGCGGAAGCCGAGCGTCATCCGACAACTAGAAACGGCAGGACAGGGTTTTCAATCCTGGCTTTACTTTTGCCCGCGTGCACGAGGGTCTCGCGGGCGTTGCGTTAATCTAGCCAGGCGATGCTGAGATGGCCATCGCCATGGAACCGGACCAAGGGCGCAAGATGTTCAGACCCGAAGAAATTCTCATCCTGACAGGTGCGCCTGGCTCAGGAAAAACGACTGCCGCGAACATCATTGCGCAGTTGCCTGGCAGCCCGAAAGTCCACCTGCATTCAGACGATTTCTGGCATTTCATCAAGACGGGTTCGATCCCTCCTTGGGAAACCGAAGCCCATGGCCAGAACGCCACCGTGATCGACGTCTTGGCCAGGGCGGCGGCCGGCTATGCCAACGGAGGCTACTTCGTACTGGTGGATGGCATCATCGGCCCCTGGTTTCTCGACGCGTTCCGCAGCCTCAACGTGGCCCTGCACTACATCGTGCTTCGTCCGGACCTGGGGGAGGCAATCAGGCGCTGCCAGGAACGAGGCGGCGACACCCTTTCAGACCCCGTTCCCATTTCTGCCCTGTACCAGCAGTTCGAAAATTTGGGTGTCTTGGAAGGCCATTCGCTGTCGGTTGCGGGCCTGAGCGTTGAAGAAACTTGCGATGCAATCGGCCAAGCGGTCGAAAGCGCGCGTTTCCTGCTGCGGTAGATCTGAATGTGCTTGAGCACGAATGGCGTCAGCACGTCATTCACAAGCCGAACAACAACTCCGCGTTGCGATGCGCAATCTTTTCCTTGTCCTCCTGGCTCACGGGAAGACCTTGCAGAAACGCGCGCGCGCCGGTGTTGGTAAGGTAAGGGTAGTCGACCGCATAGATGATGCAGTCCGTGCCTACGACGTTGTGAATGAACTCGAAATGCGGCAAGTTGAGCATGCCTCCTCTCTGCCCGGCATTCGTCGTTTGCGAAGGATTGCCATCGTGAAATAACTGCTAGTTGGCCCGGCCGTATGCGCGCAGGCCGTGCTGGCCGCGGCGCGCGCACAGGCCAGCCAACGGCCGTTGTCGCCGCCGAACGTTTTCAATGAATCTGTTCTGAGCCTTTTGCTGCAATTCCGACAAGGTATTCCAATCGGGATCCGTGTACGTGCGCAGTTGAATCGGATAGGCCGGATGCCCGGCCAGGCATGCATTGAACGCGTCCAGGAAGGCTTCGACGTCAACAGTGTAGTAACGCCACTCCTTCAGATGATTGCCCGTCAGGCAAGCCACCTGTACCCCGATATCGGAGTTCTCGAAGCCCTTCTCGATGGCCTCTTCAAAGCTATTCGTGTTCTTCTTGTCTTCGTCATTGGGCATGCCGGACTCGGAGGTCTTGCCAGCGGATCAAGGATCCGAGACATCCACGTCCCTTACGTAGTCGCCAATACTCCTATGCCCCAACGACTACGCACAAGGGCTGTCGTGCCGTTCTGATCACGCTTTTATTGTTGTTGTCAGGGATAGAGCACTCGCAATAAAGTTCGCGCTTTTTGACGGGAGACATTTCAACCGCGCAGTACGTCGATCGGCGACCAGCATGTCCTTGACCCGGTCCGCGTTGGACCCGAAGCAGACGTCCGAGAGAAATTCGGACGTCTGTTGCATCGTTGACAATCGCACCTTTGATTTCGAGGTCACAAGGCGAGCTTCACCACGTGTACTTCGCGCCAATCCGCCCCACATACTGATGATAGTCTTGCGCGCCCCAGCTGCCGGAAGCGTTGACCCATCCAGTCCAGCCCTTGGTGAAGTCGGCATGGACGCCGACCTTCAATTCATACCGGTCCTTGGGATACAAGCCCCCGACGGGCAGTTGATTGAAAGACACGGAACTGTCGACGCTGCTGTGCCACCAATTCACGGTCGCGAAGGGTTGCGCCTTGCGGTTGTTGCCAAGGTCAAGCGTGGTGAACGTGCGCACCCCAAGACGGGTAATGGTGCCGTTGGAGTCGGCTCGGTCTACCCGAGTGCCGTTCTGCTCCGTGATGCTGTCGGTGTTGGTGTCGACATAGATTACTTGCGCCTGCGGTTCCAGCATCCAGTTTTGCTGCAGCTTGAAGGCGTAGCCGGCCTCCGCAGACACCGCCCAAGCCTGAGAGTCGTAGTCGACTCTCGGCAGCTCGGTTCCTTGCACACGGTTGTTGAACCAGCCGTATTGGAACCAGGTGTCCACGTAGGCGCCTAGTTTGGTCTCATCATTTTGAAACCATGTGCCGTACACGCCTGCGCTGTACCCGTTCACGCGGCCTTTTGCTTTGTATGGGTTGCCGTCGGCGCGGGCAGTGCTGTCAGCCGTCCCGTAACCGAGCATGGCTCCCAGATGCAAGCGATCGGTCTCTGAAAAGAGCTTCCATTGCGCAAGATCTCCGCCGCCCTGCAACAGGAAAAGGTCGGTGCTGACGTCAAAGTTGCCGTCGCGGCTGTGGGTGCCTTCCCATTGTCCTACCGCGCGCAACCAGAGCGCTCTGCGCTTGCTGCCTTGATCTGGGAACTGTTGCGATTCGATGAACTGAGGTTCTCCCAGCCGGTCGTGCATGCTCTGCACGAACATCTGCCCGACCAGGCGTTGGTTGGCCAGGTAAGCCGCAACTTCGGGTCGGTACAGCGGCTCGGGGGCAGGTGTCGGCCCAGGCGGCCCAGGCGGGACGGGCGGTTCGGGCGGCGGCTCCGGTTCCTTTTCAGACCGCAAGTACCAGCTCTGATCGCTAGGCGCTGCGGCGGACCCCTGGTAGAGCCGATATTCGTAGGGGCCTGCGACGGCGCGTCCGGTCAAGGAAAATGCGGACGATTGGGTCGTGGCCCCATTGATGGTGTCGACGACCTTGATGCCGGCCGCCGTGGTCAACGCCCCCGGGCCTCCGGCATTGGTGATGCGCAGGCCTGTGGTGCCTGTGGCGGCGCCGCCATCAATGATCAGCTTATCCGAGGGGGAACTGTCATTTCCCAGATAGGTGTTCAAGCCAATCAGGCCGCCGCTAGAACCGGTGTAATTGGTTGCGGTCAGTGTTTTGAATGTGCCCGATGAGGGGGCCGTGAACAGAATCTGGCTCGCGTTGTTGCTCAGGGAGGTAATGTTGGAATCTCCGGTCATGTTCCATACCGAGCCATTGCCAAGCGAGACGGTGGACGCAGCGCCGCTCTCGGTCAGGGCCGAGCCGTTGAGCGTGGCCCCCGAGGCGTTGACTATGGCAATGCTCGTGGGCCCAGCCGCTGGCGCAGCCACGCCGCCCGCCAGGATCGCCACCCTCACCCCTGACAGGCCGGGCGAATCTGTCCCTGAAGCGGTCGCTGTATCGGGAGCCGCCAGCGGATCGGCTGCAAGCGCCGATCCGCCGATCACATGCAGCCAGCGAGGTGCTCCCGTGACTTGTGTACCGGTCAATGTGACTTGCGCGGTGCCCCCATTGACGGCGATGGCGTCGAATTGCGCGCTGCTCAGGGTACCGCCCGTCAAGGTCGCGGTAGCCGTGATGCCCGCATCGCTGCTCAGTCCCAAACCAGTCGCGGAGGTGCCGGTCGCCTGCAATGTGGCATTGGTCGCGTTCAAGGTACCGTTGATGACACGCGCGGCAAAGGCGCCCTCGCCGGAGGTGCTGACGGACGTGCCGTCGACAGAAACCGTCGCCATCGCGCCACGGGCATACAAGCCATGCGAGTTGGTGCCTTGCGTTTGAACAGAGCCGCCGGTCAGGCTCAGTGCCACGATGTCGGTGGGCGTCGTGCCCCATGCCGTCGCGCCGGGAGCATTGCTGTTTGTGGATATTGCCGTTACGTTGGTACCGGTCACGCGAGAGTTCGCGCCATAACTGAGCAAGTTGTACCCCGAAGTGCCTTGGGTCGTCACTTGTGCATTTTGTAGCGTAATAGTCGAACCCTGGACCGCATAGACCCCATAGGCTGACCCTCCGGATGCGGTCACCGCTACGTTCGATGCGTTGATCGTGCCGGCATTGGCGAACAGGCCGGCGCCGCTGGCACCCGTCGTGGTGATGGTGGTGCCGTTGAGCGTGACGTCCGAGCCGATGGAACCTACACCATAGGCAACGTCGCCGGCCGTGGAGATCGTTCCGCCTGTGATCATTATCTTGCCGCGTACGCCATTCAGTGCGTTGGCAAGGGCCCCATAGGCGCCATAGGTGCCCGTGCCATCCCGATACGCATTGCCTCGCGTCACGATGGCAACGTTATTTAGCGTAATTTGACTACCGAAGGCATAAGCGCCCGTTGCGCCCAAGCCTTCCGTGAGGATGTTGGCTTGGGTCAGAGACATACTGCTGTTGTGGCTGGCGACCGCACCGTAGGAGCCGACGGGCAGACCGCCGACGTTGCCGTAGCCTCCGGTGGTATGAATGTTCAGACCGCCGGCCGACGTCGCTGATACACCGGTATTTTGCGTCCACAGACCGGCCGACGCGTTTCCGGCGGTCGTGATGGATGTGGTGATGCCGGGCGTTGCGCCGCTACGGAAGATAATCGTTCCGCCTGTTGCGTAAATGCCGAATGAATTGAAGTTGCTTGCGGAGAATGACACCGGTCCGGGGCTTGGACCCGCTGCGGGATCGACGATCAACGTCCCGCCCGTCACGGCCGACGCCGTCCCCGGGGTGGTGATCGTCGTACCGCCCACCACGGTGGTGGTGCCGTTGCCCACGTTGACTGGAACCCCGATCGGTCCGGGACCAACCGTCTGTGCGGAGACGTATGTTGCCGCGGGTAGTAGCGACCCTGTGGTGACCAGAGGATATAACCAGCGCAGCGCTGGACGCCGCGGACGTGAAGACCCTGATACTAACCAGCGTTTCATAATCATTCTCCCGAAGTTGCGAGATAAAACTCACACGGTCAGACTTGATGAAACTGGCAATATCTTTGATTTCGGAAAAAATCCTAACACATGTCCAGGGTTTCGGTATTAAAAAAACTAAGGACCGCTTTGGGCCGAAAGTGGCTGGTTTTAGCGGACCGCTTGCGACCCGATGCGGACCGTGAAGCCCTGCATCGACTGCACGACAGCGCAACATCCGCTCTCTGCCGTCACCCTCGTCGCAGAAACGCAACAAAGGCCTCTGAGCGCAACGGGCGGCTGACCAGATGGCCCTGGATGGCGTCGCAGCCGGCGTCCTTCAGCTCATCGGCCTGATTTGAGTAAGACGCCCCGGGCGGTCGCGCAGCGGGATCAACGGCGGCGGGCACCCCTGCGCCCAAAACGGCGCCCGTTTTCGAGCGCCTCACCGTGCTATTGGACCGTGACGTGCGCCTGGTCGATGACGGTTTTCCATTTGTCGAGCTCGGCGTCAACGAAGCCCGTGACCTGTGCCGGCGAGAGCCTGGCCGGCGTGGCATTGTTGTCGTTGAGCCATTTGATGTTGGCTTCGGTGTTGGCGCTGTCGATGGCGATCTGGTTCAGTTTCTGCACGATCGGTGTCGGCATGCCGGCGGGGCCGAAGAGGCCTATCCAGGCCTGAGATTCATAGCTCGGATAGCCGGATTCGGCGACGGTGGGGACATCGGGCAAGCTGGGCAGGCGGTCTTTTGAGGTGACGGCCAGGGCTTTGACGTCGCCCGAGCGGATGAAGGCGGCAGCCGATGTCGCGTCCAAGAATGCCGCCGGGATCTGCGCGCCTATCAGGTCGGTGACGGCAGGAGCGGCGCCCTTGTAGGGGATATGACGCAGATTGGCGCCAGCGACCATTTTGTAGAGTTCGCCGGACATGTGCGCCGAGCCGCCCACGCTGCTGGAGCCGAAAGCCAGACCGCCAGGTTGTTTGTTGGCGTAGGCCGTGAACTCCTTGGTGTTGGAGATGGGAGATTTGGCGGGAACCAGCAGGACGTTAGGCGCGTAAGCCAGAATGGCCACGTTGGAGAAGCTTTTCTTCGGGTCGTAGGGCAGGCTGGGCTGCAGGCCGGGATAGATCACGTGCTGCGTGGCCGTGACGAGCAGGTTGTAGCCGTCCGGTTTCTCGCGCGCGACGAGCGCAGTGCCGATCTGCCCGCTGGCGCCGGGCTTGTTCTGAACCACGATGGTCGTCTTCAACTCATTGCCCAGGTCCTGAGCGAAGCGGCGCGCAACCAGATCCGTGAATCCGCCAGGGGAAAACGGGACGACGATGGTGATGGGTTTGCCATCGGGCCAATCGGCGGCAGCCGCGACTCCTGGCGCGAGCAGGGCGCTGCTGCCGCAGATGATGATGGCGGCAAGATTGCGGCCCAAAGGGATGCGATGCAGTTGCTTGTCAGACACGCTTGTCTCCGGTTTGTTGTAGTTATCAAAACCTCTGTATAGGTCAGGTCCGCTGCCCACGCAGGTCAGGTATTGACCGTGCCTGCCTCCCTTGGGGACACCGTTGACGTGCTCTCTCTAAATGCGTGTGCGCGCCTTCAGGCAGAGCCATCGTGAAAACCTCGCCCCTCCTGAGCGAGCTTGACGATGAGATTGGCCGGCTTCCAGTATTGGGAACCGTGCTCGGCCTCGTACTTGCGCAGCCCCGCCAGGATGGCAGGCAGACCGATCTGGTCCGCGTAGCACAGCGGGCCGCCGCGATAGGCGGGAAAGCCGTAACCCTTGAGCCAGACGACGTCGATGTCGGCGGCGCGTTCGACGATGTTCTCTTCCAGGATATAGGCGGCTTCGTTGATCATGGAGTACAGGCAGCGTTCCAGAATTTCCGGGTCGGAGATCTGCCGCGCTTGTCGGCCGGAGGCGGCGCGGTGGGCGGCGACCAGTGCTTCGGCAGCAGGTGACGGGGTGGCCTTGCGGTCACTGTCATAGTCGTAGAAACCACCCTGGGTCTTCTGGCCCAGCCGGCCCGCGGCGACCATGCGGTCCAGCATGTCGCACTCACGCTCGCGCGGCGTCAGGTTCTGCAGGCGGCTCTGGCGATTGCGCCAGCCCACGTCCAAACCTGCCAGGTCCGCCATGGCGAACGGCCCCATCGGGAGGCCGAAGTCGCGCAGGACACGGTCTATCTGAAAGGGCGAGGCGCCTTCCTGAAGCAGGAAATGGCTTTCGCGCGTGCGCTTGGCCAACATGCGGTTGCCGACGAATCCGTCGCAGGACCGCACCAGCACGGCGACCTTGCCCAGGCGACGGCCCACTTCCATGACGGTGGCGCACACTTCGTCAGAGGTGGCGGAGCCGCGCACGTTCTCCAGCAACTGCATGACGTTGGCGGGACTGAAAAAGTGCATCCCGACCACGTCCTGGGGCCGCCGGGTGGCGCTCGCGATAGTGTCGATGTCCAGATAAGAGGTGTTGGAGGCCAGGATGGCGCCGGGTTTGCAGACCCGATCAAGCGTCTTGAATATCTCGTGTTTGAGCCCGATTTCCTCGAACACCGCTTCAATGACCAGATCCACGTCAACCAGATCCTCGAAGCGTGTGCTGCCCTGTATGCATGCGAGACGCTGCGCGACGTCGCCTGCGCTGAGCCGGCCGCGCCGAGCGGAGTTGGCGTAGTTTTCTTCGATGCGCGCCAAGCCCTGACTGAGGCGCTCGGCGTCTTTCTCCAGCAGCATCACGGATATGCCGGCGTTGGCGAAGCACATCGCAATGCCGCCGCCCATCGTGCCGGCGCCTATCACCGCCGCCCGGCTGACGGACCTGGCCTTGGCCGCGAACGGAAGCTTGTGTAGTTGACTTTCGGCCACGATGGGATGGTAGGTGACGACTTGCGTGCTGGTTGTGCTGCTCATGATGGTGTCCGCGGTTTCATCGTTTACAGGGCGGCGCGCGATCCGAGAATCGCCGTGACCTGGCTGGCCAGCTGGCCGCCATTGCCGTGGGCCAGGGCCAGATCGACGCCGTCCACCTGTCTGGCGCCTGCGGAGCGGCGGATCTGGTGCACCGCCTCGATGGCCGCGAAAATGCCATACATGCCCGGATGATTGCAGGACAGGCCGCCGCCGTTGGTGTTGACCGGCAGTGCGCCACCGGGCGCGGTCACGCCTGACGCCACGAACGCGCCACCTTCGCCCTTGGCGCAGTAACCCAGGTCCTCAAGAAACAGAATCGGGTTGATGGTGAATGCGTCATAGAGCTGCAGGACGTCGATCTCTTGTGGCGCGACGCGGGCCATCTCGAAGGCGCGTTGGCCGGATTGCACGGCGCCGGTGACCGTGAGGTCTTCCATGGCCGAAATCTGGCGATGCGTGGTTGCCTCGCCGACACCCAGAACATAGGCCGGCTTGTTGGCAAATTCCGGCACGCGCTCCGCGGCGACGAGAATCATCGCTCCGCCCCCGTCGGTCACCAGGCAGCAGTCCCGTAGCGTGAGAGGATCGGATATGGGCCGGGAATCCAGGACATCGGCGACGCTCAGGGGGCCGCGCTCGTGCGCGGCAGGATTGAGCTGCGCCCACTGGCGCGAGGCGACCGCGACGCTGGCCAACTGCTCGCGCGTGGTTCCGTACTGGTGCATGTGGCGCGCGGTAGCCAAGGCGTAGCCACTGATGGGGTTGCGCGGCGAATACATCGCCTCCCAGGGTGCGGGTTCGGTCAGGGTGGTCAGCTTGCCGCCCGCCGACAGTTGGTTCGACCCATAGCAAATGCAGGCCACTTTGCACACCCCGGCTTGCAGGGCAAGCGTGGCCGACAACAGGTGGGCCAGAAATGAGGATCCGCCGATGTTGGTGCCATCCATATAGGTCGGATGGATGCCGAGATACTCTGCCACGGACAGGGCGGGCATGAAGTGCGTCAGGGTGGACGTGAACAAGCCGTCGATCTGGTCCACGCCGATGCCCGCATCGGCGGCCGCCGCCTGAACGGCGATGCCGAGTTGATCCAACGCCGAGAAGCCGGGGTTGTTCCAGCCAGGCGTGGTGCCGATCCCGACAATCGCCGAGGCCCCTCTTGTACTAGTAGCCATCAATTCATTCCAATTATCATGGGTCGCGCGGTCAGTCCGCGCGCGCAATCACCAACGGCGGTCAGTCCGCGCGCACAAAAACCACGCGCGGCACGCCTGAGGACTGGCGGCGCACTTCTGCACGTACTCGCATGCCGATCGTCACCGCCAGGGGCTCCATATCGACAACGGTGCTCATCAGGCGCGGTCCTTCTTCAAGGTCTACCAGCACGACGCAATAGTTCCCACCCCGTTCGGGGCGTTGGCGCACGACGGTGGTCGAATAGATGGTGCCGTCGCCATTGGCGGCTTCCCAGCGCAAGCGTCCGCCGCCATAAGGGGAGATGGCCCGCGGATAGAAAACGGCGCGGCCGGTTGTTTCGCAGCGCTGAATCATGAACTGCCCTTGTTCGAGCATGCGCTGGAAGTACTGCTCCGGGCCGACTGCCTCGTCGCCCGTTGTGTGTGTGCTGTTAGAGGAATTCTGCACATTCGCCTCCCAAGATTCGTTGGCCGCAGCCGGCCGGCAGACGGACGGCACATACACCCGTTGGGTGCATGGCTTGTCTGCTGGCGACGCCACGACGCTCGAATGATGTTAGGGGGGCGAGCCGTCTCGGGACAATTAACTAATTTTGACGAGGGTCATAGCGATTGAGCATAGCTGGGCCATGGCCCGGTGCGTGCCGGGTTCGCGCGCGGAGGGTGTACGCGGAGGGTGTACTTAGTCAGCCAGCCAGCGTACGCCGACGTGGTCGAACTGTTTGATGTAGGGCTCGAGCACGCGGATCAGTTCGGCATGCAGGGCATTGACGATGCGGGGGTTGCGGTTCAGGACGGCGGTGCCGATGATCACGGTGCGTTGCAGCGTGGGGCTGATGATGGGAGCGCCTTCGATGCGCTTTTCGGCCAGCATCGTCATGATGGGGATGACTGGCAGGATGGTGTAGCCGACGCCGCGTAACACCAGATCGAGAATGACCGTAGTGCTGTCCGACTCGGCAACCAGATTCAGGTTGACGCCGAGGATGGTGCAGGCCCGGTCTATCACGTTGCGCAAGCTGCGCGCTTCCGGAACCACCATGGGCATTCTGGAGACGGCCTCGAGCGTCATCGGGGAGTCCTCGGACAATCCGGCCCCCGGCATGCCGAACACGTATATGGGTTCGGAATAAGCGGGCGAGGTCTGCAGAAGTTCGGATTGCAGATAGTCGCCCATGAGGCAGATATCAAGCTTGCCGCCCTCCAGGCCCTCTTGCAGGAAATCCGAGAAGCCGGTGGCGATGCGCACGCGCAGATTGGGATACTGCTGCTGCAGCGCGATGACGAGCGGGCCGGCAAGCGCGGCCGCAAGGCTGGGCAGCATGCCGATGGACACCGTGCCAAGCAGCTCCGATTTTGCGGCGCCGATGTCGGCCCGGGCTTCATTAAGCCCCTTAAGGGAAAGCCGCACCTGATCGACAAACCGGCGGCCTGGCACGGTCAGCACCATCCCAAGCCGGTTGCGCTCGAAAAGCGGAGTGCCAAGTTCGTCTTCCAGCTGTTTCAGCTGTCGAGACAGGGCGGGCTGCACAACGTGCAGCAGTTCCGCCGCCTTGGTGAGGCTGCCGGTTTCCGCGATCGCCAGAACCGTTCTTAACTGCCTGAGTTCCATTTCCGCCTGCTTTTATCGAGACACATGCCAAACGGCTATAGGGGTCAGAGAAAAATGTGAATTGTGCGGCTGTTGCACGACACCTACCATCCTCACCACGTTAACGACAACCACCGGATCAAGCCGGGCTGCGATTGCGCGTATGCGTTTCCATGTTAGTGCTTTTCGGCGCCTGCCCGCAGGCGCGCCTCGTCTGGCGAGAACATGCAATGGCTACGGGCAGCAGCTAAGACTTGAGCATAAGAGTTAGAGCAGAGACATAGGATCACCATGAAGAGAGTGTTGGTTGCCAATCGTGGCGAAATCGCCGTGCGAGCCATTCGCGCCGTGCGCGACCTTGGGTTGGAAAGCGTCGCGGTGTATTCCCGGGACGATTCAAACTCGAAGCATCGAATTCTCGCGGATACCTCGGTTGCTCTGGCCGGCTCCGGTCCGGCGGCTTATATCGATATCGACGCCATCATTGCCGCGGCCACGGCCGAGCATTGCGACGCCATCCATCCGGGGTATGGCTTCTTGAGTGAAAGGGCGGATTTCGCCCTGGCTTGCGATGCGGCGGGAATCACGTTCATCGGCCCGAACGCCGATCACCTCGCCCTGTTCGGAGACAAAGGCCGCGCCTTGCAACTGGCCCGCGAATGCGGCGTGCCCGTCATGCCCGCCACGCCGGGCGGTGCGTCACTTGCGGACGTCGAACAGTTCTTCGACGAGCAGGGCGGGGTGGGGATCGTCATCAAGGCGGTCGGCGGAGGCGGCGGACGCGGGATGCGCGTCGTCAAGTCCAAAGCCGATATCGCCGAGCTCTATGCCCGCTGCCGGTCGGAAGCCATGTCGGCCTTTGGTGTGGACGCGCTGTACGCGGAGCGTCTGGTCAATCGCGCGCGTCATATCGAAGTGCAGATCGCCGGCGATGGTGCGTCGGTGGTCGCGCTCGGCGATCGGGATTGCACGCTGCAGCGCCGCTTTCAGAAAGTGGTCGAAATCGCGCCCAGCCCGGTGCTGAGCGCCACGCTGCGCGCCGCCATTCTTGCCGCGGCAAAGAAAATGGCGGCCAGGGTGGAGTACCGCAGCCTGGGAACCTTTGAATTCCTGGTCGAAGAAAACGAGCAGGGGGTGCAGACGGACTATGTATTCATCGAAGCCAATCCCCGGCTGCAGGTCGAACATACGATTACCGAGCAGGTCACGGGCGTGGATCTGGTGACCTTGCAGATCGGGGTCGCGCAGGGAAAGCGCCTGGCCGAACTGGGCGTGGACCCGACCAACCCGCCGGGGCTGAACGGCTATGCCATTCAGCTCCGCATCAATGCAGAATCGATCGATGCCACGGGCATGGCACGCCCGGCACACGGCAGGCTGGAGCGTTTCGAGCCGCCCGCCGGCCCAGACGTGCGCGTCGACACCCATGCCTACAGCGGGTACTCGCCCGCCCCGGCGTTCGACACGCTGCTGGCCAAGCTGATCGTGTCTAGCGGCAGTGACGATTTCTCGGGAGTGGTGCGGCGTTTGCGCCGCTGCCTGGCCGAGTTCCGAATTGCCGGTGTCGCGACGAATATCCATCTTTTGCAGGCGCTCGTGGCCCGGGAGGACTTCCTGTCGCAGCGCAACCATACGCGCCACATCGAGGCCATCCTCGGGGAACTGCTTGCAGCGGCCGAGCAGTACGCGCAAGCGCAGCAGGCCAAGGACAGCCTGATCGGAGATTCGGGGGGGCGCGGCGCGTCGGCGGCCAAGCTGCCGCAGGCCGCGCAGGCCGCGGTGCCGGAAGGGCTCTCGGCATCGCGCGCACCGTTGAGCGGCCGCCTGGTCGAGGTGTCCGTAAGCGCTGGCGCTGTCGTGCTCAAGGGCCAACCCATCGCCGTGATCGAAGCGATGAAAATGGAGTACAGCGTCGTCGCCGATTTCAATGGCAGGGTCGTCGAGGTGCCGGCCGCCAGTGGCGGCAATGTGCTCGAAGGCGAGATCCTGGTTTTGCTGGAGCAGGAATCGAGTGGTGTCGACACCGAGGTCGTGACAGACGCGATCGATTTGAATGCCGTGCGCCCTGACCTGCAAGCCGTCTTCGACCGCCATGCGGCGCTTTATGATGACGCGCGCCCGCAGGCCGTGGCAAAGCGCCGTTCGCGAGGGCAGCGCACCGCACGGGAGAACGTGGACGATCTGTGCGATGAAGGCTCGTTCGTGGAATTCGGCGCACTGGTCATTGCCGCGCAGGCCAGCCGCCGCAGCAAGGAAGACCTGATCGCCAACACGCCAGCGGACGGCATTGTCACCGGCATTGGCAACGTCAACGGCGACGCATTCGGCTACGACGGGTCGCTGACCGCCGTGATGGCCTATGACGCGACGGTGCTGGCGGGCACGCAGGGCAAACGCAACCATATCAAGACCGACAGGCTGGTGGAACGTGCCCGCCGCGACGAAATGCCGATGGTGTTGTTCGCCGAAGGCGGAGGCGGTCGGCCGGGCGATGTCGATTTTCCGTTCGTATCCGGGCTTTATCAGCCGTCGTTCGCCGCGCTGGCCGAACTCAGTGGCGAAGTGCCTTTGCTCGGCATTGTCTCCGGGCGCTGTTTCGCGGGCAACGCCGCCTTTCTGGGGGTCTGCGATGTCATCATCGCGGACAAGAGCGCCAACATCGGCATGGCCGGACCGGCGATGATCGAAGGCGGAGGACTGGGCATCTTCCGGCCAGAGGACGTCGGCCCCGCGCCGGTGCAGTTCGCCAATGGCGTCATCGACATCCTGGTCGACAACGAGGCGCAGGCCGTCGTGGCGGCCAAGCACTATCTGTCCATGTTCCAGGGCCGCACCAAGGACTGGGTGGCGCCCGACCCGCGCCACCTCCGTCATGTGGTGCCGGAGAATCGCTTGCGTGTCTACGACAGCCGGAAGGTCATCGAAGGCATTGCCGACGTAGGCAGTGTATTGATGCTGCGCTCGGGGTTCGGCCTCGGAATGCACACCGCCCTGGCTCGCGTGGAAGGGCAGCCTGTAGGGATCATCGCCAATAATCCGCATCACCTGGGAGGCGCCATCGATGCCGATGCGGCCGACAAGGCGGCGCGCTTCATGAATCTTTGCGATATCCACGGTCTACCCATCATTTCGTTGATCGATACTCCGGGATTCATGGTCGGGCCGGAGGAAGAGGCCAAGGCGCAAGTCCGGCATGTGTCGCGCATGTTCGTGGTCGCGGCCAAGCTGCGGGTCGCCATCTTGGCAATTGCCTTGCGCAAGGGCTACGGTCTGGGTGCCATGGCCATGGCCGGCGGGGGCTTTCGCTCGGCCAGTTGCGCGGTGTCGTGGCCAACGGGCGAATTCGGCCCCATGGGCCTGGAAGGGTCCATACGGCTGGGCTTCAAGAAGGAACTCGAGAACGTCCCCGAGGGGCCGCAGCGCCAGGCGCTTTACGACCAGTTGGTGGCTCGCGCCTACGACCGCGGGCACGCCATCAATGTCGCGTCCACGACGGAGATCGACGCAGTCATCGATCCCGCGCAGACCCGCACTTGGATACGCCAAGGCATCGCGTCGGCATCTGTGCGCGCCGGCCGGGCCCGCCGCGCCTTTGTCGATACCTGGTAATCGAGGCGAAGTCTCTTGGAACAGATTGCGACTATGCATACATCTGAAAGCCGGCTCGCCTTCTCCGGGTTGCGCGTGCTGGAAATCGGTTGCGGAGCGGCCGTGGCTTATGCCGGGAAGCTCTTTGCGGATTTTGGCGCCGAGGTCATCAAGCTGGAGGACGCCGACGGCGACACGCTGCGCCGCCTGCCGCCCCTTTTGAACCAGGCCGATGGTGAACCCGCAAGTGCCTTGTATGCCTGGCTCAATACCAACAAGCGCAGCGTAGTCCATCCTAGAAAGACAGGCGCGGATACCACGTGGCTGTCTGGGCTCGCGCGGACATGCGATGTGATTCTCGACGCCCGGGCCCTGGATGAAGGCTTGGAGGTTCTGAAGCGCCCCGCGTACGCGGGCGATGGGAATGACGGCCAGGGCATTGCGCCGATCGAAGTATGTCTGACCTGGTTCGGCGAGTCCGGGCCCTACAGTGGTTTCGCGGGAACCGAGGCCGTGTGCCGCGCCTTGGCCGGCGCGGTGTATTGCAGTGGCGCGGCGCAGGGCCCGCCCCATCTGCCGCACGACATTCAGACCGCCATTGCCGCCGGTGTCGCGGCATTCTCGAGCGCGACCGCCGCGTTGCTGGGACGATCCGACGGCAGCCGGCGTTATTTGCTGAGCATCCATGAGATTGCGTTTTCGCTGGTGGAGATGGAAGCCGGCATGGTGCAGGATGGCCGGCATCCCTTGGCGCGGCTGGGTGTCAACCGGTTCTGCACAGCGCATCCCGCCGGCATCTACGAGACAAAGGAGGGCTGGATTGGGCTGTTCGCCCATACCGGCCCGCAGTGGGCAGCGCTGTGCGCTGCCATCGGCCACCCGGACCTGGCTGCGGATCTGCGTTTTGCGAGCGGGCCGACCCGTATGGTCCATGCGGACGAAATCGATGCATTCCTGATTCCCAGTCTGCGCGCCAGGACAGCCAAGGAATGGTTCGATGTGCTGCGCAAGGAGAAATTCCCCGCGGTCATCGTGCCCACCATGGCAGAACTGCTTCAACAAGGCGTGCATCGCGAACGCGGCGCCTTTGTTCCCGTCAAGGCGGGGGCGGCCGAATTCGAGGGGCCGGTCGTTCCGCTGCCCATGGGCGAGGCGGGGCCCTTGCCGGGCGGTAAGGCAGCGCTCCTGGACGCTGACGGCCCCCGCTACCGTGAAGCGCAGAGTCTGACGCCCGCCGCCGGCTTGGCCAGGGCTGCGCCGGACGCGCTGCCCCTACGAAAAATCCGGGTGGTGGATCTGACGATGGGGTGGGCCGGGCCATTGGCGGCAAGGACGCTGGCGGATTTTGGCGCGGAAGTCATCAAGGTTGAAAGCACGCGCTATCCGGACTGGTGGCGGGGCACGCATTACACCGATGAGTTCTATCAGGAAAAGCTGTACGAAAAGAACTCGAACTTTGCGCTGATGAACCGCAACAAGTTGGGCATCACGCTGGATCTGACCCGTGCTGAAGGACGTGCGGTCCTGTTAGATCTGGTGGCCAAGGCCGATATCGTCATCGAGAACTACTCGACCGAGGTGTTGCCCAAACTCGGGCTGGACTATGCCGTGCTCTCCCAGGTCAATCCGCGGTTGGTCATGGTATCCATGCCGGCATTCGGGTCGGGCAATGAATGGAGCACGATCAGGGCCTATGGCGGCACGCTGGAGCAGGCTAGCGGCCTGCCGCAACACACCGGTTTCGCGCAGAACCCACCGGCGCTGACCTCCTACGCTTATGGCGATCCGGTGGGTGGCTTCAACGGGGGGGCGGCGGCGTTGTTGGCGCTGTTCGTGCAGCAACGCTCGGGCAAGGGGCGCCACGTCAACCTGTCTCAGGTGGAATGCATGCTGCCCATGACAGCGCCGTTCCTCATTGAGCAGTCCGTGCACGGCACTACTACGCCCCGCAGCGGCAATACGCATCCTCTACATGCCCCGCAGGGGATTTACCAGTGCGCGGGCGATGACGCCTGGGTGGTGGTGAGCATCACGAGCGATGCGCAATGGCAGGCATTGCTGGCGGTCATGCAGGCGGCTGACCTTGCCCTGGACCCTGCTCTGGAGAAGGCGGCAGGCCGACGGGCCCGGCAGGAAGAGATAGACCGCAGGATCAACGCATGGGCCCGCGCGCGCTCCGCGCAAAGCGCAATGGCCGAACTGCAGCAGGCCGGCATCAGCGCAGGAGAGGTCAAGCCGGTCTGGACGGTGCTTGATGACCCGCATCTCAGGGCCCGTGAGTTTTTCAAGGCGACTTCCCGCCCTTATATCGGCGAGTTTCTGGCGACCACGCCCTGGTTCAGGGAGCCGGCCGCTACGGTCGCGGCGGTGCGTCCGGCGCCTACGCTCGGGCAGCACAATGGCGATGTGTTTTCGCGCGTGCTGGGCATGAGCGTGGATCAGCAACAGACACTGGAGCGAGACGGAATCATAGGAAACACCGCAACCAGGAAGGCGGCCTGACAAGCCGCGCAAGCACAATGCAATGCACAAGATCTAACCTTCGTGGAGACAAACAATGGCTACATCCGATTCCCGCCGTAACTTCCTCATCACTTCCGCGCACCTCGCTGTGGCTTCGGCATTGGGGTTGGGGTCACCTGCCGCGTTCGCGCAGGACAAAGCATGGCCCACTAAAGCCATCAAGATCATCGTGCCGTTTCCGGCCGGATCGATCACCGACACGATGGCTCGCCTGCTGTCGGATTCTTTGTCCAAGACGCTCAAGCAGCCCGTCATTGTGGAGAACAAAGGCGGCGCCAATGGATCGATCGGGGCGGCCGAGGTGGCCCGTTCGGCGCCGGATGGCTACACGCTGCTGGCCACCAACAGCAGCAGCATCACCGTCAATCCCTTGATCTACAAGAACTCCCTGTACAAGGCCAAGGATTTCGCTCCCATCGCCCTGGTACTGGACGCGCCGTTCATTCTGAACGTCAACCCCGAATGGGCCAAGAAGCACTCCGTCGAGTCGGTCAAGGATCTGGTTGAGTACGCCAGGAAGAATCCGGGCGAGCTTACCTATGGGTCGGGAGGCCAAGGCAACCTGGCCCATCTGGCGTTTGCGCAACTGAGCAATGACGCCCAGTTCAAGGCAACCCATGTCCCCTACAAGTCGGCCTCGCAAGCAAGCATGGCGGTCATGGCGGGCGAGGTGAACACGTCTTTCGATACGCTGGCCAGCGCACCGCAAGTGGCGGCCGGCAAGTTGAAAGCCCTGGCAGTCACGCAGAAGCAACGGATTTCCCAAATGCCGGATATCCCCACGATGGCCGAGGCAGGCTATCCGAACATCGATGTCACTTTCTGGCTGGGCCTGTTCGCCCCGGCAGGCACGCCTGCCCAGATCGTCGACACCTTGTACGAGCAGTCCAAGCGCGCGATGGAGCAACCCGCTGCCAATACCTCACTCAGTGCGCAGGGTATCGTCGTCATGCGCGATCCGAAGGAATTGTCCACGCGCATCGGGCATGAGGTCGATCAGCTTTCTCATGTCGTCAAACGGGAGAACATCGTCATCGACTGAGCCCAGGCCGGCGCGGCGGACGCCAGCGGGGCGTCTCGCCATCGGCTTGCCAGGCAACGCCTGGCTCAGTCGATCTGCACGCCGCTCTGGTGGACGACGTCGGCCCTTATGGCGACTTCTGATTGCACGAGGGCTTTTGTCTGGGCCAGATCCGCCCAAGCGGATTCAAGGCCCTGCAGCGTCCAGGGTAGGCACGCCGGGCGGGGCAGAGGCCGGCTGCGCGCCGGTGACGACGATGGCGCGCAGCCGGCCCGCCTTGACGAAAGGCATGAACGACAGCAACGCATCGAACCTCATGGGGACGTGGCCGGCGACCACATCATTGAGCGCCGGGGCGTCGACTGTCCATTTCCCGAAGACGCAAATGCGACTTCTGCCGTGCCCGATAGTGCTTTATATTCCCTCCGAGGAGACCGACATGACGTCGCAACAACGCTTTCTGGATCATCTTGCCGCCCGCGGCTGGACGGTGCTGCGGACGACGCCCAACTCGACGTCAGCGGCCGCGCCGGCCGATGCGCATGGCTATGGCGCTTTCCTGGCGGCATTCACCGAATTGCACAACGCGAACCAGACCCGCTGGTTCCTGAGCGCGGCCGACCATGACGGCACGGCGGACACTGCCTTTGCCTGGCACACCCTGCGCGATATCAGCCTGGAGGCCGCGCTGGACGACGCCGGCCGGCAGGCGGTCCTGGACTTCTGGCAACAGCACACGCCGATCTACATGAGCGTTGCGGGCGATTATGAATTCCTGGCGATAGAACGCAACTCGGGCCGCATCGTGCACGGTATCGAGCCGGAATTCGAGGACACCCGCGACGTTGCCCCGAGCCTCGCGGCCCTGTTCGAAGACATGATTGCGGGCCGCGCCACGGCGACGCTGCTGGTGTAACGTCCTGTCACTGAACTAAGAAAGGTGATGCCAGATCTCGTGAAGGGAATGTGAAGGTTCTTAAAGCAGTTGTCTTTCATGCCTTTGGAACGCTGGTCTACATTGGCGAACGGCGTTCCCCATATCGCCTGCTAATGCGTTGGGCTCAGGAGCATGGACGCGCACGGAGGGACTGCGATGCGGATCTCGTTATGTCTCGCGCGCTTGATCTTGTTGGTGCCGCTGCTGAGCTTGGTGTGACACCTCCTTCTGCACTACTTGAGCAGAGGGAGAGAGAGCTTGAGGACGAAGTGGCCAGGTGTTGTTCATTGGGGATTCCGCGGTCGCATCTCGAAGGGCCGAGAGCCTTCGGCATGCAAGCTTAAATAGTTCACTCAAGCCGACACCGCTTCGCGGCTCGGGCTTTTCGCCGAAAGGAGTAATTCGTCAACGACCGATTGAATGCACAACCCAAAGCGGACATCGGCGAGCCCCACGCAGTGAAAGCGACGAGGCCGACGCAGACCTACGTCGGCCTCGCTCGTCCCGGATATACCCGCCTTACGGCGTCACGATGTTGCACCAGAATTCAAAATCGTCCGCCGAGCCGAAGACATCGATCAGCTTCGACTGATCTCCGGTGATCATGACGTCTCCCTTGACCAGGGAGTCCTTGAGCGTCGTCAGCATCAACATAATGTCGTTCAGCGTGTCGCGATCCGGAGCCTGCGCTCCGGACTGCCCCTGCCTCATCTTTGTCACCGCCTTTGGCGGTTTCTACTTCGCCGCCACCGCGTCAGGCGGAACCGGGTTTTCCCACCCGCCGCCGATCGCGCGGATCAGGCCGACTGCCGAGCGTGCCTGCTCGCCGCTCAACTGCACGGCGACGCGTTGTTGCAGCAGGACGCTGCGGTCGGCTTCGATCACGTCCAGGTAGCTGATCGAGCCTTCGCGGTACTGCGTGTGCGACAGCTTGGCGGCGCGGGCGGAGGCTTCGACGGCGGCGTCTTGCGCCTTGGTCTGGTCCGCCAGGATGCGCAGGTTGGCCAGGTTGTCTTCGACTTCGCGGAACGCGTTCAGCACGGTCTGGCGGTAGACGGCGACGTCTTCCTCGTAGACCGCGCGGGCGCGGTCCAGGCCGGCTTGGCGGCGGCCGCCGTCGAAGATGGGCATCGACAGCGCGGCGCCTACCAGCGGACCCAGCAGGAAGGTGCGGCTGGACCACTGGAACAGGTTGCCCAGGTCCGAGGACTCATAGCCGAAGGCGCCGGTGATGTCCAGGCGCGGGAAGAACGCGGACTTGGCGGCGCCGACGCGGGAGTTGGCTGCAGCCATCGCGCGTTCGGCGGCGGCGATGTCGGGGCGGCGTTCCAGCAGCGTCGACGGCAGGCCGGCGGGGATCGACAGCGCGACCTTCTGGATGGGCTGCGGCGGCATCGTGAAGTCGGACGGGGCGCGGCCCAGCAGCACGGCCAGCGCGTGTTCAGTCGTGGCGCGGCGGCGGTCGATGCCCAGCGCTTCCGATTGCGCGGACGCGAGCTCCGCCTTGGCGCGCGCCAGGTCCAGTTCGCTGATGTCGCCGGCGTCGTAGCGGCGCTGGATCAATTGCAGCGTGTCGGTGCGCAGTTTGACCGTCTGGTTGTACAGCTGCGATTCCGCGTCCTGTTCGCGCACCAGGAAGTACGTGGTGGCGACGTCGGCCTGCAGGGCCAGCAGCACCGAACGGTACAGTGCCTCGCTTTGCTGGGCGTCGGCGGTGGCGGCGTCCGCGGTGGATGCCACGCGGCCGAACAGGTCGGCTTCATACGACACCGCGCCTTGGGCGCGCCACGTCGTCACCGGATTGGTGGACGTGCCGTCGGGCAGGCCTTGCGACACGGCCGACGGGCGCTGGCGGTTGGGGCCAAAGGCCGCATCCAGCGTGGGGAAGAAGCCGGCGCGGGCCTCGCGCTGCAGGGCGCGCGACTGCGCCAGGCGGGCGGCGGCGGCTTGCAGGTTCTGGTTGGCCTGTTGGGCCTCGTCTTCCAGCTGGTTCAGGCCGTCGTCGCCGAACACCTTCCACCAGGCGCCGCGCAGCGCGTCTTCAGACGGCTCTGCGGGCTTCCAGGTGCCGGCTTCAGAGGCGGGCAGGGCGGCTTCCTTGAATGTCGCCGGCGCAGCGGCGGACGGCTTTTCGTAAGTGGGGCCCACCGCGCAGCCGGCCAGCACAAGCAGGACGGCAAGCAAGGCGGAACCGCGGGTCAGTCTTTGGATCATGATGAATTCTCTTTAGCGCGCGCCCCGCCGTTCGTGACGGGGCGCGCTGGCTGCTCTTTCGGCGTTGCCGGCCTTATGCGTGAGGTTGCGTGACGGGCGGCGCGTTCGGGTCGATATGCTGCGTGCTCACCGGCGCTTCGTGCGGCGCGGCGGAGTGCAGCGTCTTGCCGCCCAGCGAACGCAGCAGCACGTAGAACACCGGCGTCAGGAACAGGCCGAACAAGGTCACGCCCAGCATCCCGAAGAACACAGCGACCCCCATGGCGTAGCGCATTTCCGAACCGGCGCCGGACGACAGCACCAGTGGCACGACACCCATGATGAACGCGATGGACGTCATCAGGATCGGGCGCAGGCGCAGGCGGCTGGCTTCGATGGCGGCTTCCAGCGGCGTGCGGCCGCTCATTTCCAGCTCTCTTGCGAATTCCACGATCAGAATCGCGTTCTTCGCCGACAAGCCCACCAGCACCATCAAGCCGATCTGCGTGAAGATGTTGTTGTCGTTGCCCGTCAGGTAGACGCCCGTCAGCGCGGCCAGGATGCTCATCGGCACGATCAGGATCACGGCCAGCGGCAGGGTCAGGCTTTCATACAGCGCGGCCAGCACCAGGAACACCAGCAGCACGCTGATCGGGAACACCCACAAGCCGGCATTGCCCGCCAGGATCTGCTGATACGTCAGGTCGGTCCATTCGAACTTCACCCCGCGCGGCAGCGTTTCGGCGGCGACGCGCTCGGCCGCGGCTTGCGCCTGATCGGACGAGAAGCCAGGGGCCGGACCGCCGTTGATGTCGGCGGCGGTGTAGCCGTTGTAGCGCACCACCATTTCAGGCCCGAAGGTTTGGTTGACCGTCACCAGCGACGACAGCGGCACCATGTCGCCCGCGGCATTGCGGGTCTTCAGCTGCAGGATGTCGTCGGCGTGGGCGCGGAACGGCGCATCGGCTTGCGCACGCACCTGGAACACCCGGCCGAAGCGGTTGAAGTCGTTCACATACATCGAACCCAGGTAGATCTGCATGGTGTCGAAGACGTCCGTCACGGGCACGCCCAGCTGCTTGGCCTTCACGCGGTCCAGGTCCACATCCAGCTGCGGCACGTTGATCTCGTAGCTGGAGAACGACGGGCCCAGTTCGGGCGTCTGGCGCGCCTTTTCCAGGAAGGCCTGCTTGGCCTTATCCAGTTCGGCATAGCCCAGCGCGGCGCGGTCTTCCAGTTGCAGCTTGAAGCCGCCCAGCGTGCCCAAGCCCAGTACGGGTGGGGGCGGGAATACGGCGATGAACGAGTCCTGGATCGTCGCGAACTTCTGGTTCAGCGAGGCCGCGATGGCGTTGCCGGACAGCGCGGCGTCCTTGCGTTCACCAAAGGGTTTGAGCGTCACGAACACGATGCCGGCGCTGGAGCTGTTGGTGAAGCCATTGATCGACATACCCGGGAAGGCGATGGCGGATTGCACGCCGGGTTCCTTCAGGGCGATGTCGCTCATGCGGCGGATCACCGCTTCCGTACGGTCCAGCGACGCGCCGTTGGGCAGCTGCGTGAAGCCGATCAGGTACTGCTTGTCCTGCGCCGGCACGAAGCCGCCGGGCACCAGGTACGACACGCCGATGGTGGCGGCCACCAGCACCGCGTACACGCCCATCGCGCTGGCCTTGCGGCGGATCACGCCGGACACGCCCGAGCCGTAGGACTCGGACGCGCGGCCGAACATGTTGTTGAACCAGTTGAAGAAGCGGCCGAAGACGCGGTTCATTCCGCGGGTCAGCCAGTCCGGCTTGTCGTGATGGCTTTTCAGCAGCAGGGCCGACAGCGCGGGCGACAGGGTCAGCGAGTTGAAGGCCGAGATCACCGTCGAGATGGCGATGGTCATGGCGAACTGCTTGTAGAACTGGCCGGTCAGGCCCGTCATGAAGGCCAGTGGCACGAACACGGCGCACAGCGTCAGCGCGATGGCGATGATGGGGCCGCTGACTTCACGCATGGCGCGGTAGGTCGCGTCGCGTGGACTCAAACCCGCCGCGATGTTGCGCTCGACGTTTTCCACCACCACGATCGCATCGTCGACCACGATCCCGATGGCAAGCACCATCCCGAACAGCGACAAGGCGTTGATGGTATAGCCGAACACCAGCATCAGCGCGAACGTGCCCACGATGGAGACGGGCACCGCCAGCAGCGGGATGATGGATGCGCGCCAGGTCTGCAGGAACAGGATCACCACCAGCACGACCAGCGCAATGGCTTCAAGCAGCGTATACACCACGGCTTCGATACTGGAGCGCACGAATTGCGTGGGGTCGTATTCGATGCGGTATTCCACGCCCGGCGGGAAGTCTTGTTCCAGCTCGGCCATCGCGGCGCGGATCTGGCTGGAGACATCCAGCGCGTTCGAGCCCGGCGATTGCATGATCCCCATCGCCACTGCCTGCTTGTTGTCCAGGAGCGACCGCAGGCCGTATTCCTGGGCGTCCAGCTCCACGCGAGCGACGTCGGACAGGTGCGTCACGGCGCCGTCGGGCGAGGTCTTCAGGATGATGTCGCGGAACTCTTCTTCGCTTTGCAGGCGGCCGCGCGCATTCACGTTCAGTTGCAGCGGCACGTCGCCTTGCGTAGGCGATGCGCCGATCACGCCGGCGGCGACCTGCACGTTCTGTTCGCGGATGGCGGCGACTACTTCCGACGCGGTCATGCCGCGCTGGGCGACCTTTTGCGGGTCCAGCCAGACGCGCATCGAGTAGTTGCCTGCCCCCCACACCGCCACTTCGCCCACACCCGTGATGCGGGCCAGACGGTCCTTGACGTTCAGGATCGCGTAGTTGCGCAGGTAGGTGATGTCGTAGCGGTCATTGGGCGAGATCAAGTGCACGACCAGCGTCAGCGTGGGCGAGCTCTTGGTCGTGGTGACGCCCAGGCGCTGCACGTCCGGCGGCAGGCGCGGCAGCGCTTGCGACACGCGGTTCTGCACCAGCTGCTGCGCCTTGTCGGGGTCCACGCCCAGCTTGAAGTTGACCGTCAGCGTCAGGTTGCCGTCGCTGTTGGCCTGCGACTGCATGTACAGCATATTTTCCACGCCGTTGATGGATTCTTCCAGCGGCGAGGCGACGGTTTCGGCCATGACCTTGGGGTTGGCGCCCGGATACTGCGCGCGCACCACGACCGACGGCGGCACGACTTCCGGGTATTCGGAAATGGGCAGCTGGAACATGGCCAGCAAGCCTGCCAGCAGCACCAGGATGGACAACACGCCGGCGAAAATCGGCCGGTCGATGAAGAACTTTGAGATATTCATGAACGTTCTCTGTAGACGCGCAGGCCTTACTTCAGGTCGGCTGCGGCGGTCTTGACCGGGGCGGCCTTGGCGACAACCATGGGCACGAGGGTCGGGGCCACGGCGGCGCCGGGGCGGATGCGTTGCAGGCCATTGACGACGATGCGTTCACCGGCGGCCAAGCCGGTGTCGATGACGCGCAGGCCTTCCTGGTTGGCGCCCAGCTTCACCTGGCGATAGATGGCGTGATTCTTGTCGTCCAGCACCAGCACGTAGCGCTTGTCCTGGTCGGTGCCGATGGCGCGTTCGTCGATCAGCACGGCCGAACGCGGGTCGCCGCCGCCCAGGCGGACGCGGGCATACAGGCCGGGCAGGAGCGAACCGTCGGCGTTGTCGAATTCGGCGCGCACGCGGATCGTGCCGGACGTCGTGTCCAGGCGGTTGTCCACCGACTGCACGAAACCGGTGCGGGAATAGCCGTCCTCGTTCGCCAGGCCCAGCTCGACCGGCACCGAACCCGCGCGGCCGTTGCGCGCCGGGTTCACATACTTCAGGAAGGTCTGTTCATCCACGTCGAACGATGCGTACATCTTCGCCACCGACACCAGCCTCGTCAGCGGCACCGACGCGGCGCCGGCCGAGACCACGTTGCCCACGGTGACTTCGGCGCGCGAGACGCGGCCGGCCACCGGCGCTTCGATGCGCGTGTAGCCCAGGTTCAACTTGGCGGAGTCCAGCGCGGCTTGCGCGCCTTGCAGGTTGGCGGCGGCTTCGCGCGAGGCGTTCTGCTTTTCCTCGAAGTCGCGGCGGGCGATGGCGTTGTCCGTCAGCAGGCGCTGGCCGCGGGCCAGGTCCGTGGCGGTGTACGACGCGCGGGCCTTCGCGGCCGTCAGCGCGGCGGCGGCGCGGTCCACTTCGGCGACGTAGGGGCGCGGGTCGATGGTGAAGAGCAGGTCGCCCTTCTTGACGATGCTGCCGTCCTGGAAGTGCACGGCGGTCAGGGTGCCGGACACGAGCGGGCGGATGTCGACGCGGTCGATCGCCTCCAGGCGGCCGGAATAGCGTTGCCAGTCCACGATGGTCTTGGTGACGACTTCGGCCACCTCGACCGGCGTGGCGGCGGGGGCGCCTTGCGCCATGGCGACATTGCCGCCGGCGGGGCCCCGGGTCAGGGCGTAGCCGCCTCCGGTCGCGAGTACGGCTGCAAAGACGACGAGAGTAGTGATTCGATTGCGCGAAACCATGATGCTTCCTTGAGTGGTGTAGGGGCGATAGCGCGCTTGCCGGGAAGCCAGGGAGCGGCGGTGATGATCCGGGGAATGTCAGTCCTAAGGATCCGATGGATATATGTTTATTGGTGCGCCGCAGCATGCAACGGCGTTGCGTATCCTGGGCTGCGGCGCCAGGTGAAGGCGGATCGCTGCGGGTTCGGAATCTGAGGGTTGACATGCCGCTTTTGTGGCGTAAGGCGGCAAGGGCGGTTCAAGATGGTTTGCATTCTGGGTGTTTTACGGGGCCAGATAAACACGTCTATTACGAATATACTGTTCTTCAAGGGTGACTAATCAGTGCGGAAAACAGGTTATTCTCCGTTCACGCCGACTTATTCGCCCCAAAGGACACCCCCGCCATGGACCGTTTTCAGGCTATGCAGGTGTTTGTGCGCATCGTGGATGCCAATAGCTTTACCCGGGCGGCCGACAGCCTCTCGCTTCCGCGGACCACGGTCACCACCATCATCCAGAACCTCGAACGCCTTCTGGGCGTGCGTCTGCTCAACCGCACCACGCGCCGTGTCGGCCTGACCCCGGACGGCGCGGACTATTACCAGCATTGCGTGAGGATTCTGGCCGATGTCGAAGAGACCGAGGTCTGCTTCCAGGCAGCCTCCCTGCGCCTGAAGGGGCGGCTGCGGATCGACGTGTCCGCGAGCATCGGGCGCCTGATCCTGATTCCCGCATTGTGGGATTTCTACGGCAAGTATCCAGACGTTGAGCTGGTGCTCGGCCTGGGCGACGGCCCCGTGGACATGGTGCAGGAGGCCGTGGACTGTGTGATCCGTTCCGGCGAGCTAGAAGATTCCAGCCTGGTCGCGCGCCGCATCGGCACCCTGCAGACGATCACCTGCGCTTCGCCGACTTACGTGGCGCGCCACGGCATGCCGCAGACGATCGAATCGTTGCGGGACCACCATGCGGTGCACTATTTCTCCAGCCGCACTGGCCGCAACTACGCCTGGGACTTCAAGGTGGACGGCAAGCACCAGGAAGTGAACATGCAGGGCTCGGTGGCGGTGAACCAGGCCGGCGCCTACTTAGACTGCGGCCTGAAGGGGTTTGGTCTGATTCAGGTGGCCCGCTACATGGCGTTGCCGCACTTGCAGTCCGGCGAACTGATCGAAATCCTGCCCCAATGGAAGCCCAGCACCACCGCGATTTCGGTGCTGTATCAGCAAAGCCGCCAGCTGTCGCCCAAGGTGCGCGCCTTCACCGATTGGGTAGCGGAATTGTTCGCGGGTTGCCCGTTGCTCAGCGGTCGCGACGAAACCGATCCCGCTGCGAGCGCGTGCGGTGTTTTCCAGCGTCAACTGGGCATGCCCACCGGGATGGCCATCGCGCAGCCAAAGCCTCGGACGGAACCCGCATTGATCCAGACGACCCCGCCGCGCTGGCGCAGCGCGCGCGAAGAGGCGGCCGAAAACAGCTAGCACGTGCTCGGCGTGGCGCGCCGGTTGACCCGCCACGCTGGAAAATGAGGGGAATCCCGCAGTAAGTACAGGGCTTGTGTCCCCGTATTTCTTGAGGCCCGCCCGGAATTGAGCAGACAGACGACACGCAACTAGCAGCTTGCTGGCCAAGCAGTCATCGAGACGGCGACCACATCAAGCAGCGCCTCGCGCTTTCCGCCGTGCAGCGCCTGCAGCGCTAGTCCCTGCATCAGTATCGCGTAGAAGTTTGCGAGGCTTTCCGTGTTCGTGCCCGCCGGTACATCGCCGTCCATTACCGCTTTGTCAAAACGAGCACGCAGCATGACCGCAACGGTGTTGCGCCGTCGTTCAAGTTCCTCTCGTGTCTCCGCGGATGCTTCGCTGCTTGTCAGCGGGCTTTGCGTGATGAAGCACACACCTGGTCCGTGCGGATCGGTGGACATCATTACGCCTTCGCGCAGTAGCCGTTCGGTGCCCGCTCGCGCGGAGGGGTCAGAAAGGCAGGCCTCTAGGAGCTGTGCGCTCATGCGAGAGAAGCGTTCGGCCGCTTTCAAGTAAAGCGCTTCCTTGTTCCCGAAGTGCAGATAGAGACTGGGCCGGTTGATGCCCATCGCACTGCAGAGATCGTTCAATGAGGCGGCTTCGAATCCCTTTGAGGCAAAAACGCTCGTTGCTGCCTCAAGTGCTGTCTCGAGGCAAAACTCTACGGGGCGCCCACCCAGATTCTTGGCTGAAAGGTTTGCCATTTTTAGAGGAAAAATAGGTTTTTTATCGAAAAGTACAAAACATGCTTGACGCGATTAAATTCATCGCGTTATTGTAATACTGATCAGTACAAAACCTAGACTGAAGTCGTCTTTGTGGGCGCGATCTCAAGCCAATGCGGCGGGCGGTCGTTGCGTGCATGCACGGTATGAATCGGTTCACCATGTTTTGTACTAGTTAATACATAACCTTATGTGAAAAAATAACTATGTCTCAAAAACTCGCGGGAAAGGTCGCCGTCGTAACTGGCGCATCAACTGGCATTGGCGCCAGGATAGCGCACGCACTCGCTGCTGAAGGTGCTTCGGTTGTCGTCAATTACAACACTGATCAGGCCGGGGCGTATGCCGTGGTCGAGGAAATCAAAAAGGCAGGTGGCGACGCCGTCGCCGTAGGCGCGAGCGTGACGAAGAAGGCATCGGCCGCAGCCATCGTGGAAGCTGCGATCCAGAATTATGGGCAACTCGATATCCTCGTGAACAACGCGGGCGCGGCTGCGTTCGCGCCAGTCGAGGAGTTCGACAAAGAGCTCTACCATCAAATGTTCGAGGTAAATGTGCTAGGGACGATGCACATGACGGCCGCCGCCGTGAAGTACCTTAAGAAGGGCGCCAGCATTATCAATCTGGGCTCTGTCACGACTCATTACGCACTTCTCGGATCTTCAGTCTATACAGCGTCCAAGGCAGCGATCGACGGTTACACCACCATTGTCGCCAACGAGCTTGGACCACGCGGTATACGGGTCAACACCCTGAAACCTGGTTTGACCCTGACCGAGAAAGCACTCGCGAACGGCATTCCCGACTCCGTCTTCGCCCAGGGCTTTCTCTCACGAACGCCCCTCGGTCGTCTCGGCACGACGGATGAGATTGCTAAGGCCGCAGTCTTTCTAGCGTCCGACGATGCGGCCTTTATCACCGGCGTCCACCTACTAGCCGCCGGCGGGCTTCGCTAACCTCCAGTTAGCCAGAAGGCGTTCAGGAGTTGGCGCTGGCGTGCAAGGCGGCCATATTGGCCATCCATCATACGTTCCGAATTCGGTGCAGATGGGACTGCAAGCCCGCTTACTTTCTCTTGAACGCCGCGCGCCGCTCGACTCGCTCGGCCGCAAACTTATCGCTCACCAACGCATCAAGATCATTATGTTCGACAGGCACGCCGCAATTCGGACATACAGATCCCAGCCCGACGTCATGACCGCACTCACGGTGGACAAAACGCACTGCTACCTCCTCGCCATCATCTTTGCACCAGGTCTCGCCCCACGCGCGCATGGCGTAAACAACAGGATAAAACGCTCGCCCTTTCTCGCTCAGTCGATATTCAAAGCGTAGAGGCCTCTCGTTGTACCGATGGCGTTCAATCAATCCGTTGGCCTCAAGCGATTTGAGGCGCGTCGCTAGCATCTGCGGCGTTGCTTCGGTCTGAATCTGGATCTCTTCGAAACGAGTCGCGCCCATATACAGCTCCCTCAGGATCAGGACTGTCCACCGGTCACCAACGAGATCCAGAGAGCGCGCGACCGGACACACCGTATACGGCGCTGATGAATGCTGTGCCATAGGCGTTTCTCGTCAAAACTATGATTTACATAGTAGCACGAGCATTGGGAACCCTTCTTGACACTATGATTTTCATAGTGATACTCTTCAAAGCATGTCGTCGCCGACGAAACGCGAACCTGTTCGCAAGCTTTTCTAACTGGAAAACGAAGTGGCTACTCTCACCTATAGCGCGGAGCGCACGGGCCTGCTGTTGGTCGATCCGTACAACGACTTTCTTTCAGAAGGCGGCAAGCTGTTTTCGATGATTAAGGAAGTCGCCGACGACGTCCGCCTGCTCGACAATTTGCGTGCGTCGGTCTCCGCCGCTCGCCAAGCGGATATCCAGGTGTTTTACGTGCCGCACCGCCGCTGGCAGCCTGGCGATTACGAGAACTGGGATCATCCAAATCCGACCCAGCGACTAGTGCAACAAGGCCGTACCTTTGCCAAGGACTCGTGGGGCGGAGAATGGCATCCCGATTTCGTGCCGCAGGAATCCGACATCATCGTCAAGGAACATTGGGCTCAGAGCGGCTTTGCCAACACCGATCTCGACTTCCATTTAAAGCAGAAAGGCATCACTCACGTGGTAGTTGTGGGCCTCTTGGCCAATACTTGCATCGAATCTACTGGTCGCTTTGCGATGGAACTCGGCTATCACGTAACGCTTGTGCGCGACGCGACGTCTTCCTTCACCCAAGAAATGATGCGCGCCGCGCACGAACTGAACGGCCCGACCTACGCCCACGAGATCCTGACGACAGCCACGCTCATCGGTGCCATCGGCAATAGCACTGCCAGCGCCTGAGGCCGACGAAATCAAGATGCCGCGCAATGGTAATTTTCTCGTCGACGCTCAAGCGCCTGCCATCGCCGGCCTGGCGACAAACGCCGAAAAAGAATCGCTCTTCGCATTGGGAGGCGCCGCCGAAGTCGCGTGCGTCGCTCAACTCACAGACAACGTATTCAACAGCTGCGACAACACCTTGCGCGAGAAACGCGCCGCGCTTCTCGAACGTTTCGCCGACGGGATCGACGCGATCGCATCGGAACTCGCGCAACGTATTTCGCTTGAATCGGGTTTACCTGTCGAGCAGCGAAAACTGGAGGCCAGCAAGGCTGTCCTCCAGTTTCGCCAGTTTGCGACTGTCGTTCGTCAGGGACGCTTCAACTACGCGGCTATCGAGTCCGCCCATTCGAAACGTCCGCCGCGCCCGCGCTGAAGAGGCAAGCAGTGATCTACCTGTCGGAGTGAATTAGCACGCCATATTTTGTACTGGACAATAAAAAACCAATATATAGGAGCGCGAGCTCGCACCGCGCGCAATTGAAATCTACCGCGTACTCATGACGATTCGATGCCGCCGTCGCCGCTCAGCATGCGGAACGCCAAGCTCGGTGGTAGAGACGTGCTCGGTCAATCCATTGCCCTCGCATCAGCGTCGATCGAGCTCTTCAGCGTCTGCGGAAGACGCACCGAGCACCTATCGAAGTGGATCTGCTACCACGATTCGCCCGGGGGGGAACAGCCCGACGTGGCGGCGGGTCGCGAGAGTCCGGGCCGGCCCGTGATCGCCCTGCAGGCCGGGAACATGAACCGGCAAACCCCGGCGCCAGCCTGCCGGTTGAACAAATGCTTGGGGAAATCTGGCTCCTTTTGGATCATCGAGTCAAAAACAACCTCATTAGGTTTTGATCGTAACGATTGCTAGCGATATTCATCCAGGAAGGAATCGAACAGTGTTCTCAGCATTTAAAAGCGTGCGATTTGCCGAACAGGAACAGCACACGGTGAAGCGGGCAGGGGCGCGGCGAAGTGGGGGCAGTTACTTCTTTTCGTTCGCCGCCATCCTTGGCACGGCCTCTTGGGTTTTGACCGCGCCAGCGGCGCTGGCGGCGGACCGGTATTTCATTCAAACAGGCAATATAACGTGGGGCCAAACCCCCAGCAGCGGATTCGACACGAACGGCAGCCCGGTTCCGGGTGGAACTGATCGGGCAATCTACGCGATGGCTGGAAGCGGGCAATCCATGTTGTGGGGCCCAGCCCGCCAGATAGGCTCCCTCGTCTTTTTAGCGCCGTATACCGGCACGGGTTTCATCCCCAACACTGCGAGTCCGACGCTGAATGCCGTCATGACGATCAATGGCGTTGACGGTGTCGGCGTGGAAAGCCGGGTGAATCAACAGATCGATCTCAGTTCCAGAATCGCGCTGGGCAATGACCAGGAATGGCGCATCGAGAGCGAGAGCGGCAGCGTTCGGCAATTGACCAACGGCAATACCCGCAATCTGAACCTCAATACCTCGGTGCTGACGCTGAACGCGGTCAACGCCGGCAATGCCTTCGTTCTGGAACAGGCAATCATCGGCAGCGGCGGCCTGATTATCTCGGGCGCTGGCAGCACCACGCTGAGCGGCGCCAATACCTACACGGGCGGAACGTACATCAACGGCGGAACTTTGCGGGTGTCCAGCGACGCCAACCTGGGCAATGCGGCCGGAACGCTCGAATTCAATGGCGGCGTGCTGCAGATCAGCGGCACCACATTCACCGCAACGGCGCGCGCAATCACGCTGGATGAGCGCGGAGGGACGCTCGACGTCGCGGACGCAGGCAACACCGTGACGGTAGGCACGGGGGTCGCCGGAACGGGTTCGTTGACCAAGCTCGGCGCGGGCGCCCTGTCGCTCTCGGGCGACAACCGCTACAGCGGAGACACCCGCATCGAATCCGGCCGGCTGTCATTGACGGGCGCAGGCCGCCTGGCAGTGTCGAACCGGGTAGTGGTCGGCGATGGCATCTTTGACATTTCAGCGACGGCGGCCGGAGCAACCATCGGCACCCTGGCGGGCGCGGGCGACGTCGCCCTCGGCACCCAGACGCTAACGTTGACCGCGGCGAACGATACCTTCGGGGGCACGCTGCAAGGAAGCGGCGGGCTGACGCTGAATGCCGGCACGCAAGGGCTTTCAGGCACCAGCATCGGCTTTACGGGACCCACCACGATCCAGGGCGGCGTCCTGGCCGTGAACGGGTCGATCGGAAACTCCGCCGTGACGGTCCGGCAAGGCGGCACGCTGGCCGGCGGGGGCACGGTCGGAACGACGCAGGTGGAGCGCGGCGGCGTGGTGGCTCCCGGATCATCCATTGGCACCCTGACGGTCAATGGCAATTTCACGCAGGCGGCAGGTTCGGTGTATCAGATCGAACTCGACCCGAGCTCCTCGGCATCGGATCTGATCGCGGTGAACGGCGCGGCCACGCTGCAACCCGGCGCGCGCTATGACCTCAAACCCGTCTCGGCGGCAAGCTACCGCCTGGGCACGAAGTACACCGTGCTCAGCGCGACGGGCGGGGTCGGCGGGACCTATGGCCAGTCGGTGCCCGTCTCGGCGTTTCTTGCCCTGCAAGACAGCTACGACAGCAACCATGTCTATCTCAGTTTGGTGCAGGTTCGTAGCGTCGACCAGGCTGCGGAAACACCCAACCAGGGCAGCACCGCCGGCGGCCTTGCCGGCGCGGCAGGCGACACGGTGCTGAACGCGGATTCCGACGCGCAAGCGCGCGACATGTTGGACGCGCTGTCCGGCGAAGCATTGGCGTCGTCCAAGGGCATGCTGGTCTCGGGCACCTTGCTGGTCCGCAATTCGGTCAATGACCGCCTGCGGGACACGTCATGCCTGAACGACGGGCGTGAAGGCCGCGGCAGCGCACTGGCGCGCGCCTGCGCCAGCGACGCTACACCCCGCGCGTGGGCACAGGCGCTGGGTGGCTGGGGCCGCGCCGGCGGCGGACAAGGCATTTCCCAGATCAAACAGGACACCGCCGGTTTCCTGATCGGTGCCGACATGCCTCTTGCGGGCGATTGGCGGGCAGGCGCCTTTGCCGGCTACACCCATACCAGCTTCAACGTGGATCAGCTTGACTCCAAGGGCGGCGCCGACAGCTACCACTTCGGCGTCTATGGCGGACGACAGTGGGATCGCCTGGCGCTGCGCGTGGGCGCGGCTTACTCGTGGCATGACGTGGATACGCGCCGCTCGGTACGTATAGGCAACCTGAGCAACAACCTGCGAGCCGATTACGACGCGGGTGCAAGCCAAGTCTTCGGAGAAGTGGGATACGGGCTGTCCCGAGGCGTTCTTCGTATTGAGCCGATTGCCGCGCTGGCCTTCGTGAACCTCCGCACAGACGGGTTCGATGAGCGTGGTGGTGATGCCGCGCTGAGCAGTCGTTCCGACAGCTCCAACACCTGGTTTTCCACGCTCGGCATCAGGCCGTCGTTGGATATCGAAGTCGGCAAGATGAGCGGCACCGTTCGCGGCCTGATCGGATGGCGGCACGCTTTCGGCGACACGACGCCCACATCGACCGTGGCCTTTTCCGGGGGCAGCGCCTTCAGCGTCTCCGGCGCGCCCATCGCCGAGGATGCCGCCGTGGTCGAGATCGGCGCGGACTTGGCGCTTTCCCCGACTGCGACCCTGGGACTGGCCTACGGCGGACAGTTCGGTTCCAGCAACACCGACCAGCGATTGCAGGCCAATTTGTCGATCCGATTCTAGGGACGCAGGCGAAGTGGGTGCGGCCATTCCACGTCCGCTTCGCCTGGCGGCTGCCTAGCCCGGTTGCAACGGCATCGCCGCATCAAGGAGATGATCGACGATAGCCAGGATCTGCTCGGCGGCCTGTGCGATGTGCCGTTCCAACGCGGCCTCGGCCTTCTCGGCCCGGCCTTGGCGGCTAAGCGCGATCAATTCCTTGTGCTCGTCATGGGCCTGCTGGCGGATCGGCGCATTGACGATCTGGAAGCGGAAATAGCGTTCGGATTTTTCGTGCAAGGCGCGGACCATGCCCAGCGCCGCCGGCCGTTGCGCGGACCGGTACAGCAATTCGTGAAGCTGCCAATTCAGCCGCCCCCACTGCTCGGGCGCCGCCGTGTCCATCTGCGCCACCACGTCGTCGGCGCGGTCCAGGTCGCCGTCGTCATGCTGCTGCACGGCAAGGCGAAACAGCCACGGCTCCAGCCGCATGCGGATATCGAAGAATTCCTGCACTTCCGTGCGCGACAGCATCGACACGTACGCGCCCCGGTGCGGGATCATGTCGATCAGCCCTTCGGCGCTCAATTGGCGAATGGCCTCGCGCACGGGCAGACGACTTACGCCCAGTTCTTCCGCGAACAACTCCTGGCGCAACGCGGACCCCGGCGGGATCACGCCGGACAGGATGCGGTCGCGCAGCTCGTCCACCACCAGGTCGACGGCGGTTTTGCGGACCAGCCGGCCGGCGGATCCGGTTTGGGGACGGGTCGGGGAAGCGGAAAGCGGCGAATTCTGAGACACGTGAAACCTGCCTGGTTGGGCCGCCAGGCAAACGCCAGGCGGCATGGGAATGCGGGCGGCGGGCCCGTTGTGCCCAGGAAAACCCCGAGAGACAGCCGGTATCCACAGCCCGTTTAATGCGAGTATATTGGATCCATGATCCAGTTGTTAACGCCCGTCCGAGGACGTGGCGATTCGAGGCAAACCGCCTCGTTTTTTTGACTCTTTATTTTTGGATCCAATATCCAATAACCAATATCCGCCTGAAAACCGCCGGGCGGCCACGCATCAGGAGTTGCAGCATGAGCATTCAATGGCAAGGCGTTTTCCCCGCCGTCACCACCAAACTGAACCCCGACTTCTCGCTGGATCTGAACGCCCTGCGGCAGGGCCTGGAGCGCCTGATCGCCAACGGTGTGGGCGGCGTCGTGATGATGGGCATGGTGGGTGAAAACGCCCAACTATCGCCCGACGAGAAACTGACCGTGTTGCGCACGGCCGTGGAAACCGTGCGCGGCCGCGTGCCGGTGATCTCCGGCGTGGCCGAGACCGGCACCGCCCGTGCCGCGGCGTTCGCGCAGGAAGCGGCGACGATCGGCGTGAACGGGCTGATGGTGTTTCCCGGCCTGACCTACAAGTCGGACAACCGCGAAACGGTGGCGTTCTACCGCACAGTGGCGCAGGCCAGCCCCCTGCCCATCCTGCTTTACAACAACCCCCGCGGCTACGGCGTCGACCTGACGCCGGACGTGGTGGCTGAATTGCTGGAAGAACCGACCATCGTGGCTATCAAGGAGGAGTCCTACGACACGACCCGCGTCACCGATCTGATCACCCGCTTCGGCGACCGACTCGCGGTGGTGTGCGGCGTGGACGACCTGGTGCTGGAAAGCGCCGCTCTGGGCGTGACCGCCTGGGTCTCGGGCATGGCCAACGCCGTTCCCAAGGCTTCGGTCGACTTGCTCCGGCTGGCCGCCGAGGGCGATTTCGTGCGTGCCCGCAAGCTGTACGCCGCGCTGACACCGTTGTTCCACCTGGACACCGTGGTCAAGCTGGTGCAGCACATCAAGCTGGCCGAACACCTGATCACCGGCAGCGCCGAAACCGTGAAGCCGCCGCGCCTGGACCTTGCGGGCGCGGAACGCGAACGCACCATCGCCATCACCAAACAGACGCTCGCGGACCTGTCCGCCCTGGGCTACTGATCACTGATTTCGGAACCGCCACCATGCGACTCATCCGCCTGCCCGCGCTGCTTGCCAGCGCCCTGATTGCCCAGTCCGCCGCGCATGCCGCGGACTATCCCGTCCGCTCCATGGAACTTGTCGTCGCCTACCAGCCTGGCGGCGGCAGCGACAACACTGCCCGCGCCATCGCTGAGGCCGTGCGTCCCCCGCTGCTTGCGCAGCCCACCGTCGTGATCAACAAGCCCGGCGCAAGCGGCTCCATCGGGTGGTCGTATGTGGCCAACGCGCAGCCGGACGGCTACAGGCTCGTCCTGATGACGCCGGAAATGCTGGTGGTTCCGTTGATGGGCATCGGCAAGACCACCGTCGCCGACTTCCTGCCGATCGCGCGCTTCACCGACGATCCGTCCTCGGTGACGGTGCGCGCCGATGCGCCCTGGAAGACGGTGGAAGAGTTCCTGGAATACGCCAGGAAGAATCCGGAGCGGGTGGCGGTGTCCAACGCCGGCATCGGCACCGTGCCGCACATGGCCGCCGCCGCGCTGGGCGAACAGACCGGCGTGAAGTTCGTGCATGTGCCCTATCAGGGATCGGCGCCAGCCATCATGGGCCTGCTGGCGGGCGACGTGCAAGCCACGACAGTCGCCTATGCCGAACTGCAGCAGCACGTCGACACCGGCAAGCTGCGCACGCTTGCCGTGATGGCGCCGAAACGACTGGAAAACCTGCCGGCGGTGCCCACCATGAAGGAACGCGGCGCCGACCTGCAATTCAGCGTGTGGCGCGGCATCGGCCTGCCCAAGTCCGCCCCCGCCGATGCGGTGGCGAAATGGCGCGCCGCCGCCAGCCAGGTAGCGCAATCCAAGGAATTCCAGAGCCTAATGCGCAAGCAGAACCTGACGCCGTCCTATGCCGATCAGCCGCAGTTCGCGGCTGACGTGGCCCGCCAGGAACAGGCCTTCAACACCCTGGTGCCCAAGCTGAACCTGAAACCGTAGGCCCAGCCCGGGACGCCAAACGTCTTATTCCACCGTTGCGCCGGACCGCTTCACGACTTCGGCCCAACGGGGGATTTCGGTGGCCATCAGCGCGCGCAGTTCGTCGGGCGTGCTGCCCACCAGCTCCATGCCCATGGTCTTGCCGAGCTTTTCCTGCACATCGGGCTCTTTCAGGATGACCGCGATCTCCTGTGCCAGCTTGTCCAGGATCGGCTTGGGCGTGCCCTTGGGCGCATAGACCGCCTGCCACGACGCCATCTGGAACCCCGGCACGCCGGCTTCCTGCATGGTCGGCACATCGGGCGCCAGCGAAATGCGGTCCTTGGTGGTGACGGCCAACAGCTTCAGCTTGCCGGTCTGCAACAGCGGCAAGGCCGCCGTCATCTGATCGAACATGAAAGTCACCGCGCCCGACGACACGTCCACCATCGCGGGCGGCGTGCCCTTGTACGGCACGTGCGTCAACGGCACGCCGATCATGCTTGAGAACAGTTCGCCGGCCAGGTGCGTTGACGTGCCCGCGCCGGACGACGCGAACGTGCGCTTGTTCGGATCGCGCTTGAGCAACGCGATCAGGTCGGCCACCGAATTCACACCCAGGTTGGGATCCACCAGCAGCACGTTGGGCAGGTAGGCGATCAGCGACACCGGTTCAAAGTCCTTCACCGGGTCGTACTTCAGGTTCTTGTACAGGCTGGCGTTGATGGCATGCGTGCTGATGGTGCCGCCGAACAGCGTATAGCCGTCGGGCGGCGCCTTGGCCACATAGGTCGCGCCGATGCCGCCGGCAGCGCCCGGCTTGTTCTCGACGATGACGTTCTGGTGCAGGCGGTCACCCAGCTTCTGGGCCAGCACGCGGCCCACCACGTCGGTCGAACCACCGACGGTGAACGGCACCACGTAAGAAATCGGCTTCTGGGCGGGCCAGTCGGCGGCGCTGGCCGGCATGGCCATAACGCCAATGGCGGCGCCGGCCAGCAGCGCGCCCAACGCGATGCGTCGTTGCGGTTTCATATTGTCTCCTGCCTTGATTTATAGGTATGGGTCGCCGGCCGGGCGGCCGGCGGCAAGGCTCAACGGCCCTGTTCTTTGCGCCAGGCGGCGAATTTGTCTTTGGTGCCGGGGTCGGTGGGCGGATACAGGCCCAGGATGGACGCGCCCTGCTGCACCTGGCCGGTCACGAAGTCTTCGAAGGCGGTCATCTCCACGGCTTCGACCGAGATCTCGTCGGCCAGATGCGCCGGAATCACCACGACGCCCTCGCGGTCGCCCACGACGATGTCGCCCGGCCACACCGCCACGTCGCCGCAGCCGATGGGCGCGTTGATGTCCAGCGCCTGGTGCAGCGTCAGGTTGGTCGGGGCCGACGGTCGCTGGTGATAGGCGGCAAAGCCCAGCTCGGCGATTTCGGGCGAATCGCGGAAACCGCCATCGGTGACGACGCCCGCCACGCCGCGCTTCATCAGGCGCGTGACCAGGATAGAGCCCGCGGAGGCCGCGCGCGCGTCCTTGCGGCTGTCCATCACCAGCACCGCGCCTTCCGGGCAGGTCTCGACCGCGACGCGCTGCGGGTGCGAGCGGTCTTCAAACACCTTGATGGTGTTCAGGTCTTCACGGGCGGGGATATAGCGCAGCGTGAACGCCGGGCCGACCATGTTGGGCAGATTGGCGTTCAGCGGGCGCACGTCCTGGATGAACTGGTTGCGCAGGCCGCGTTTGAACAAGGCCGTGCACAGCGTGGCCGTGCTGATGCCGGCCAGGCGGGCGCGGGTTTCGGGATTCATTTGGGACACGATGACTCCGGGGGTCGATAGACGATGAATGGGGAAGCGCCAGGCGGGCCGCGCCCGCCTGCGCGCTTAGAAGATCTCGGGTTCCGGCACGGGTGCGCCGAAGCCGGTTTCCAGGAAGTCGAAGTCGCAGCCGTCGTTGGCTTGCAGGATGTGCTTGGAGTACATCCAGCCGTAGCCGCGCTCGTAGCGCTTGGGCGGCGGGGTCCAGGCGGCGCGGCGCGCGGACAGCTCCTCGTCGCTGATGTTCAAGTGGATGCTGCGGGCGGGCACGTCCACCGTGATCGTGTCGCCCGTCTTGACCAGCGCCAATGGACCGCCGATATAGGCCTCGGGTGCCACGTGCAGAATGCAGGCGCCGTAGCTGGTGCCGCTCATGCGGGCATCCGACAGACGCAGCATGTCGCGCACGCCCTGCTTCACCAGCTTGGTCGGGATGGGCAGCATGCCCCACTCCGGCATGCCGGGGCCGCCCTGCGGGCCGGCGTTGCGCAGGATCATGATGTGTTCGGGCGTGACGTCCAGGTCCTCGTCATCGACCGCGGCCTTCATGCTGGGATAGTCGTCGAACACCAGCGCCGGGCCGGTGTGCTGAAGGAATTGCGGCGCGCAGGCGCTGGGCTTGATCACGCAGCCGTCCGGCGCGATATTGCCGCGCAGCACGGCCAGCGCGCCTTCGTCGTAGATGGCGGTGTCCAGCTTGCGAATCACGTCGTCGTTATAGACCTCGGCGCCCGCGATGTTCTCGCCCAGCGACTTGCCCGTGACGGTCATGGCCGTGGGATCCAGGTGGTCTTGCAAGCGCGACATCAGCGCGGGCAGGCCGCCCGCGTAATAGAAGTCTTCCATCAGATACGTATCGCCGCTGGGCCGGATGTTGGCGATGACCGGGACCTTGCGGCTGGCCGCGTCGAAGTCGTCCAGGCCCACCGCGTGGCCGGCGCGGCGCGACATCGCGACCAGGTGCACGATGGCGTTGGTGGAACAGCCCATCGCCATGGCGACGTTGATGGCATTCTTGAAAGACGCCAGGCTCAGGATGCGCTGGGGCGTCAGGTCTTCCCAGACCATCTCCACCGCGCGGCGGCCGCACTCGGCGGACATGCGCATGTGGTTGACGTCCGCCGCCGGGATCGAGGACGCGCCAGGCAGCGTCATGCCGATGGCCTCGGCGATGGCAGTCATGGTGCTGGCCGTGCCCATCGTCATGCAGGTGCCGTAGCTGCGGGCGATGCCGCCCTCCACTTCGGTCCATTGTTCTTGCGTGATCTTGCCCGCGCGGCGCTCGTCCCACAGCTTCCAGGCGTCCGAGCCCGACCCCAGGATCTTCCCCTTCCAGTTGCCGCGCAGCATCGGGCCCGCCGGCACGTACACGCATGGCAGCCCGGCGCTGATGGCGCCCATGATCAGGCCCGGCGTCGTCTTGTCGCAACCACCCATCAACACGGCGCCGTCGACCGGATGGCTGCGCAGCAGCTCTTCGGTTTCCATCGCCAGGAAGTTGCGGTACAGCATGGTCGTCGGCTTGACGAACGATTCCGATACCGAAATCGCCGGCAGCTCCACCGGGAAACCGCCCGCCTGGAACACGCCGCGCTTCACGTCTTCGACGCGCTGCTTGAAATGGCTGTGACAGGGATTCAGGTCCGACCACGTGTTGATGATGGCGATGATGGGCCGGCCGACCCAATCGTCAGGGCCATAGCCCATTTGCATCATGCGGGAACGGTGGCCGAACGAACGCAGGTCATCCTTGGCCATCCAGGCGGCGCTGCGCAGACTTTCGTAGGAACGTTTCATAGGAGATGAGGGGGAAAAGCGTGGTGGGGATGGGATCATTTAAACACTAATACATTAGTGCGTCAGCTAGGTGGAAACCCGCTACACTGCGGACTTCGACCACCGTACTCCCGACACGCATTCGGATGCAAAGCCAAAAGCTCAGACTGGACCGGTCGCGCCACGCAGCGCCCCAGGTCTTCGAACATCTACGCGAACAGATCGTGTCGCTGGAACTCGCGCCCGGCGCGGCGTTGTCGCGCGTCACGCTGGCGGAAACCTATGGACTGAGCCAGACACCCATCCGCGACGCCCTGATGCGCCTGGCCGAAGAAGCGCTGGTCGAGATCTACCCGCAGCACACCACCGTCGTCAGCCGCATCGACATCCCCGCCGCCCGGCAGGCCCACTTCCTGCGCCAATCGCTGGAGCTGGAAATCGTGCACCTGCTGGCGCAACGGCCCGACCCGATGCTGCACAAGCGCCTGCAAGCCAGCATCGACCTGCAACGCGTCAGCCATGCCAACGGCGAATATCAGCATTTCATCGACGCCGACCAGGCCTTCCACCGTGACATGCATGCGGCGGCGGGCGTGACCAGCCTGTGGGAACTGGAGCAACGCTACAGCGGCCACCTGGACCGCCTGCGCCGGCTGCACCTGCCGGAAGCCGGCAAGGCCGAACGCATCATGGACGACCATCAGCGCCTGTTGGATGCCATCGTGGCGCAAGCGCCCGAACGCGCGCAGCAGGTGCTGCGCGAACACCTGTCAGGCACGCTCAGCCAGGTCGCCGAGATCTGCAAGCGTTATCCGGAGTACGTGCTGGCGGAATGACGCCGGCGGCTCGGCTTGGCGCCCTGCCCGAAGATGTCCTCCTGGGCGGCCTTGTTCAGCGCGATGATGGCGGGATGCTGCAGTTGCCGCTCGGTGGTCAGCGCATACAGCTGCTCTTTGACGGCAGCCGTGCTGCCGATGGCGCGCACCCGGTATTGCTTGACCAGATAGGCAGTGGTCGCCGTCGGCGCCACAAACAGGCCCGCCCCGGTCTGGCCGAATGAATTCAACAACGCGCTGTCGTCGAATTCGCCGACGATGCGGGGCCGGATATCGTGGTCGTCGAACCACTGCACCAAGCGCGCCCGGATCGCCGCGTCTTCGCCCGGCAGCAGGAACGGGGCCTGATCCAGCATCTTCGGAAAGCGGCCCGGCAATTGTTCAAGCAACGCCGGCGCCCCGAAAAACGTCAGGCTGCTTTCGCCCAGCAGATGGCTGAAGCCGCGCACATTCAAATGGCTGGGCATAGGGCGGTCGGCGATCACCATGTCGTACCGGTGCACCGCCAGGTCCGCCAGCAGGAAGGCCAGCCGGCCTTCGCGGCAAATCAGCCGCACGCGCTCTTCCAGTCGCAGTACCGGTTCGATCATCCGGTACACCAGCGATTTGGGCACCCCTTCGGCGATCCCCAGCCTGAATTCCACGGCGGGCCGCGCGGGCCGGTCACGCAGATCGTCCAGCAGCTCGTCGCCAAGCGTGAAGATGCGGTCCGCGTACTGCAACGCGCGGCGGCCGATATCCGTCAGTTCAAGGCCGCGCCCCACCCGCCGGAACAAGGCGGAATCCAGCGAAGATTCCAGTTCCTGCAACTGGCCGCTGATCGACTGCGGCGTGCGCTGCAATTGCTGCGCCGCGCGGGCAATGCTGCCCGCCTTGGCGACCATCCAGAAATAGCGCAGATGCTTGTAGTTGAGAGTGACCATGGCCGATCAATCCAAAAAATCTGACTATCACTTCATGATATGCGAATTGTCCGACGAATTGGCGTGATCTAGACTGGCCTCGTACTTTGCAGGAGGCGCCAAATGGGTCAGGTCGAGACGTTCGCCACAACGCCGATGTGGATGGGATTCATCGGCTTCGTGCTGGCTGTGCTGGCGATTGACTTGTATGCGCTGGGCGGCCGTCGCGCGCACCGGGTGTCGTCGCGGGAGGCGCTGGCCTGGGTGCTTGCGTGGGCCACGCTGGCGACGCTTTTCGGCTTGTCGATGTGGTGGTTTCTCGACGCCAGCGCCGGCCGGGCCGTGGCCAATCAAAAGGCGCTGGAGTACTTCACCGGATACCTGATCGAACTGTCCCTGTCCGCGGACAATATGTTCGTCTTTTCGCTGATCTTCACGTACTTCGCGGTGCCCGCGGAATTGCAGCGGCGGGTGTTGCTGTACGGCGTGCTGGGCGCCATTGTGATGCGCATCGGGATGATTCTTGCGGGCGTCTGGCTGCTGTCGCAGTTCGTATGGCTGTTCTACGTGCTTGGCGTCTTCCTGATCTTGAGCGGCGCCAGGATGCTGGCCACGGCCGGACGCCAGCCCGATATCGCCCAGAACCCGCTGGTCCGCTTCATGCGGGCAAGAATGCGCATCACCCCCGACTACCACGGGCAGTCCTTTTTTGTCCGCGTCGACGGGTTGCGCTACGCCACCCCCATGTTCGTCGTCCTGCTGATGATCGAAGCGACCGATGTCGTCTTTGCCGTCGACAGCATCCCGGCAATCTTCGCCGTGACGCGGGACCCGTTCATTGTCTTCACCTCGAACATTTTCGCCATCATGGGCCTGCGGGCGCTCTACTTCCTGTTGGCGGACATGGTGGACCGTTTCCATTACCTGAAGTATGGGCTGGCGATCGTGCTGATCGTCATCGGCGGCAAGATGCTGGCGGCGCAGTGGGTCCATGTGCCGGTGCACTGGTCGCTTGGCGTGGTCGGCCTGGTGTTGGCCGCATCCATCGGCGCCAGCTTGCTGCTGCCCAGGCGGAAGGCCCCGGCCAACCGCCGCAACGTGAAGAAGGCACACACCGAGGAGTTGCCATGAACACGATCATTCTCGCCACCGACGGATCGACCTACAGCGATGAAGCGGCCCGCTACCTGGTCGCAAGCCCATTGCTGAACCGCGACTTCGTCGTGCATGTGGTCCATTGCGAACCCGACGTGTCGGGGGACGTCCAGTCGTTCATCGGCAAGGCCGAGATCGACGCCTGGCACCACGAAGAAAGCGGCAAGGCGATGCGCTCGGTGGTGGACATACTTCGCCGCGGAAACGTCAACTACGAATGCCACGAGCTGACGGGATTCACGCCCGGAAAGATCGTCACGTACGCGGAAAGCGTCAACGCCGCCTGCATCGTGCTGGGATCGCATCACCGCAGCCCGCTCGTCAATGCGCTGATGGGGTCGGTCAGTGGAAGGATCCTGGCGCACGCGCCATGTCCGGTGCTGGTGGTTTGAGGGGGATTGGTTGGTGACGATTTTTTAGAGGGACGACCTCTGAATAGATGGCACACCCCGGCCGAGCCTCAATCCAATGGATACCTGCGAATCACCGTCTTCCCGTCACGCTCCGCCAGCGACAGCAAGGCTTCACCCGACGCGTCCATGCCCAGCAACCCAGTCTCCACGTCCTGGGGGATTTGGAACGGTCTCCACGTCTTGCCCTGGTCGCGCGTCGTGAAATAGGTTTTGGTGTATTCGTTGAATGAAAACAGATGGTCCGCGTAGGTCTTGATCACCCAGGCGTTGCGGCTGAACCAGGCGTCGCCGATCCAGCTGGGTTTGCCTTGCACAGTGGGCGACACCGAACGCTGGCGCCAGGTGCGGTCGCCTTTGTCCAGTTCATAGACGGCACTGCCCGATGTCTCGAAGACGGGCTCGTCGCGGGTATAGCGCGCATCGGGTGCGGGCGCCGGGACGGGCGGCACGTTCGGGGTGATGCGGAAGGCGGGGGACGCGCCGTTCTGGAAGGCCACTTCGAAGCGCCGGGTTTCCAGCACCTCATTCTTTTCCGCGGCGTTCAGGCTGATCCGCGTGCGCCAGCTCCAGCCCACTGCCCGCTTGTCGTCCAGGGGGTACAGCGACCAGTCATAGGCCAATTGGCTGCCGTCCTTGCCGGCCTTTTCCTGAAAGGCGCGGTCGAAGGCTTGCGCGTCGGGCCAGACCTGCTCGTTCAGCAAGGTGGCCGACCAATGGCGCGCGCCGTCTTCGCTGACCAACAGGCGCTGGCCGGCGTCGTGCCGTTCCAAAGCGATGACGCGGTCTTGGGTCAGGAACACCGTGTACTGCAATGGCGCCCCCAGGACGGCGGCCGGGTCGTAGGCCCAGGTCTTGCCCAGGTCATCCGAGCGCAGTGTTTCCCAGGCGGCGGGCGGATCGCCTTCGCTTGCAGGGCCCGGGCTGCGCGGCGTTCCGGTGATCAGGTACAGCGTGCGGCCTTGGGGCGAGCCGATCAGGCTGACACCGGTGTCGCCGCTGATCGAGCCCAGCAGTTCGAATACGCCCGTGCCCTGCCCGCCATAGATCAGGTTGCGGGTGTCGGCCAACTGCCATGGATTCTGCGGGCGCGCGTTCAGCGCGGGCACCTGCGCATCAAGCAGCGGCGCCTTTTCCAGGCCGGGCAGGTCTTTGGCCGTGACCAGGCGCTGCCCGATCAGCAATTGGCGTTCACCGAACCGTTGCAGCGACACGCGCGACGACGACGCGAATGGCGGACCGTTGAGCTCGCCGATCACCTCGCTGCGGACCAGCGGCTTACCCATCGGCATCAGTTGATAGATGCCATAGGCGATGACCCCCGCGACCACGATCGCGGCACCGCTGGCAAGCAGTCTAAGGTTCATGGCTGCAGAGCATCCTGATGCATGGGAGTCCGCCTTCCGGCGGGCGGCTTTTGGGGGAATGGACGAAACTATAGCGTGTTGCGCGACGTTCTCTATACTGACGTGACATACTCTCACGCCGCACCCGGCTGCACACGGAAACCCGACATGATCGCAAGGCACGCAAGCTTCGCCCTGGCCCTGGCTCTGCTGGGGACCGCCGGTTGGACGCAACAGGCCTTGGCCGCGCCCCCGGACGTTTGCCAGGCGGTGACCGTGCGTGAAGGGGATCCGATTCCGCCGGACGCCTGCGCCGTGAATATCGTGCCCCGCAACCTTGACGCAACGCTCATCGTGTTTGGCGACGGCCCCACGTGGACGCCGCTGGATCCGCAGGCCATGCCCGGCGTGTTCTACGACACGTCGTCGATTGCGCCGGTATCCGAAAAGCCCGTGGTGATGGCGGTGACAGTCGCGTGGTTCTATGCACAGCCCCGCGTGTCGGAGACGAATGGCCAGCCTTACGGATCGGTCTCTCAGCCCGTATTGCTGAACTGCGGCGCCAACACCTACACCGTCAACGAGACCCGGCATTACGCCGGCAATAACGCGACGGGTGCACTGGTGGAGTCGATTCCGGTAGCGGGCATCCACAACGCGCCCGTGGCGCGCGACCCGGTCCAGCGCAAGCTGCGCGCCATGGTGTGCCCCGCCCCGGGCAAGACCGTGCGCAAGTAGGCCAGGGCCGGCCCTACCCGCGCCAATACCGGTACAGCGCCCGCGCGCCCGCGTCCAGCAGGAAGCCCAGGACGCCGATCATCAGCACCATGGCCATCAGTTCGGAATAGGCCAGCCGGTCACGCGTGTCCAGGATGAAATATCCCATTCCCGCCGACACGCCCAGCATTTCGCAGGGGACCAGCACGATCCACAGGATGCCGATCGCCAGCCGCACCCCGGTCAGGATGTGACCCAGCACGCCGGGCAGGATCACGCTGCGCAGCGTCTCCCAACGGGTGGCCGCGACGCTCTGGGCCAGTTGCAGCCACCGTGGATCCAGCTGTTGCACGCCCGCCGCCGTATTCAGCACGATGGGCCAGACGGCGGCGAAGGTCAGCAGGAAATACACCGGGTCGTCGCCGACGCCGAACACCATCACGGCGATCGGCATCCACGACAGCGGCGAAATCATGCGCAGGAACTGCATGGCGGGCGATACGGCGGCCTCAAGCCGCCGCCAGCTGCCGATCGCCAAGCCGAGCGGCACGCCGATCAACAAGGCGAAGCCCAGTCCCACGGCAATGCGCCGCAGGCTGACCAGGATGTGCATAGGCAGATCCGACGCGGTCAGCAGTTCCGCCAGGCTGGCGAAAGTGGCGCCTGGGGAAAAGCGCCGTGCCATGCCGCCTGCGGGCGACAGGACATCGGTGCCCAGCCACCACAACGCCAGCAAGGCCGCCAAGCCGCCCAGCCCCAGCAGGCAGCGCCCGCCCAGGCCCGGGCCGGCCGTGGCGGGGCGGCTGACCGGTTCCGCGGAAGATGCCGCCGATGTGGCCTGCGCCGCCGCCGAACCGCCCGTTGCGGCATCGGCAAACGACTCGCGTACCGTCACGCCTGCACCATTTCAGTCCGCGTATAGGCGTCCGGGAACCCGAAGCGGTTCAGGCCGCCGACCGATTCGATGGCACGTTTGACGTAGCGGTCGTCGACCAGTTCGCGGGCGGCGCGCGCCGGGTCCAGGTCGGCCAGGAAGCCCCGGTCGGCTTCGATCAGCGTGTCGCGCAGGCGGCGCACCAGCTCCTCGGTGTAACTGGGAAACGGATAAGGCTGGAAATCGATGCGGCGCTCGTCCCAATCGGCGTGGCGGATGGCGCCGCTGCCCAGGTACGCTTCGCGGTCGGACGCCGGCGGCGCCAGCACCTTGGTCAACGCAGGCAGGCCGTGCGGCGTATAGCGGTTGATGCCTTCCTTGGACAGCAGCTGGGCGGTCTCTGAACGGTGGTCGCGTATCCACAACTGGGCCTGCACGATGGCGTCAACCACCTTCTGCGACCATTCCGGGCGCTGTTCCAGGTCGCGCTCGTGCATGAAGACCACGCAGCACGCGTGGTTGCGCCAGATATCGCCGGTAAAGCGCAGCACCTTGCCCACGCCCAGGGTTTCAGCGACCGCGTTAAAGGGTTCGGCCACGATGTAGCCCGCGATGCGGTTCTGCGCCAGGGCCGGCGGCATGTCCGCCGGCGCCATGACGATCAGGTTGACCTCGTTCGCGCCGACCGAGCCGTCCTTGCGCGCCACCGGCGTCAAACCGTTCTCGCGCAGCAGATGCTGCAGCATGACGTTGTGGATGGAATACCAGAACGGGATGGCGACCGTCTTGCCGCCCAATTCCTTGACGCTGTTGATGGCGGGCACCACCGTCAGGCCCGATCCGCCCACGTGGTTCCAGGCCACCACCTTGGCCGGCACCTTGCTGCCGAAGCGCGCCCATACCGTCATCGGCGACAACAGGTGCACCACATTCACCTGGCCCGAAATGAAGGCCTCGATCACCTGCGCCCAACTGCGCAGCAGCGTGGGCTTTTCTGCCTTGACGCCGGCTTTGTCGAACAGGCCATTGTTATGCGCCACCAGCAGCGGTGCGGCGTCGGTGATGGGCAGGTAGCCGATGCGCACCGGTGCGTCGGGCTCGCTTTGCGCGCGGGCGCTGAACGCCGACAACAAGGTGCTGGCACCGCCTGCCGTCAGCAGGGCCGAGAGTTTCAACCAGTCGCGACGCGACATGTGTTCCAGGCACATCAATGAGCTCCTTGGTGGACGAACGTCCGTTCAAACCATTGCGGCATCGCCGCGCACGGCCCGCAGCGCGGTGCGCAGACGGGTCAGGATTTCCAGGCGCAGCGCGCCCATTTCAGGCAGCAGGTCGGCGCGCGGATGCGGCAGACCGACCGTCCAACCGCCCAGGATGCGGCCGGGCGAGCCGCCCAGCAGCACGATCCGGTCGGCCAGCACCAGCGCTTCGTCGATATCGTGCGTGATCAGGACGGCCGCGGTCTGGAAGTCGGCCACCACCTTGCGCAGCAGCCCCTGCATCTCGCTGCGCGTCACTTCGTCCAGCGCGCCGAAGGGTTCGTCCAGCAGCAGCACCGAGGGTTGGCGCGCCAGGCAGCGCGCCAGCGCAGTGCGTTGCGCCATGCCGCCCGACAATTGCGACGGCCGCAGATGCCGGGCATGCGACAGGCCGACTTCGTCGATGGCTTGATCGATCCGGCTCCGGCGCTGGCTGTCCGTCAGCGCGGGTTGATGCTTGAAGTCCAGCCCGAACGCGACATTGCGTTCCAAGGACAGCCAAGGCAAGAGGCTGGGATCCTGGAATGCGACGGCCACGCGGGGATGCACGCCGGTCAACGGCGCGCCTTCCATCAATAGCGACCCGGCGGTCGCGGGCTGCAAGCCGGCCAGCACGCGCAGCAGGCTGGACTTGCCTGCCCCGCTGGCACCCAGCACCGCCACGACTTCGCCGCGCGCCAGGTCCAGGTCCACCTCGTGGAAAACGGGGCCGGCTGCGCCGGGGTAGCGCAGCGCCAGGCCACGCGCCTGCAATACCGTCGGCGCGCCGGCCGTCATGCGGCGGCCTCGGCGGCCAGTCTGGCCTGGCGTTTGGCCAACTCGGTCTTCAACTGGACCAGACTGGGCGTGACGATCGGCAGGAACGCGGCTTCGCGCCAGCGCCGCGCGAAGCCGGCCCCCGCCGGTTTCAAATAGGCGGCGCCGCCGCTGGCCTGCAATTCCAGCTGCACCGCCTGGTTGGCCGCTTCAGCCAGGGCGATGCGGATCTCGAACAAGGCCCAAGGCTCGGCCACGAAGCGTTCGCTGCGCACGCCGGCGATCAGGCTGGCGGCCAGCGCATCCACCTGCTCACCCAGCGCTTGCAACGGTTCACCCAGGATGCCGCGCGACGCCTGGCCTTGGCCCGTTTGCGTTGCGGCTTGCAATGCCCGGCGGGCCAGCCCGATGGACAAACCGCATTGCAGGCCGGCAAACGCCGGACGCGCGCGCGGCAGATACTGCCGGGCATCGGGATGGATCAACCACTCCGGCCCGATGCGCACGCCCTGCACCGTCAGCGCCGCGGTGTTGCTGGATTGCAGGGCCAGCAGGGACAGGTCCGGGCTGCGGACCAGGCCCGCGATGCCGTTCGGCAGCGCCACCACGGCGGGCGTGCCATCCGGCGCGGTGACGGCGGCCGCCACCAGAAAGCCCTGCGGCCGCAAATTGGTCACCCAGGGCATGCGCCCGTCCAGCACCCATTGGCCGCCGTCGTCCTGGGCGCCGATCTGCAGGGATTCGATGCCGGACAGGAACTTCATGGCGTTGGACAGCGCGGTGGCGCCAGCTTGTTCGCCCGCCAGCAGCCGCGCCATCCAGGCGTCTGCCAACGCGGTGTTCGGGCTGCGCAACAGGTATTCGATGAATACGCGCTGGCTCCAGGCCACGAAGGCGCTGGCGACAGAGCGCTCGGCCACCTGGGATACCGCTTCGATGGCGTCGCCGATATCGGTGCCGGGCAAGCCGCCTTCGGCCACCGGCACGCCGATCCGGAACAGGCCGGCATCGGCCAGCCGGGGCAGCACGGCGGCGGCGGAGAGACTACCGTCGTCCAACGCGTCGGCGTGCTGGTCCAGCCATGCCGCCAGGTTCTGGGGCAAGGCCCAGCCCGCGGCGGGCACTGCGCTGAGCGCTTGCCCCGCCGTCACGCGCCGCTCCACGCGTAGTCGCGCAATTGTTCGTTCAGCGGCGTCTGGGCCAGGTTGTTGCCGAAGTTGCAGATGGTGGCCAGCCCCACGCCCACGATGACTTCCAGCGCATTGCCGTCCGTGTAGCCGGCGTCGCGCAGCGCCTGATAGGCCTCGTCGCTGACACGGCCGCGCGTCTGGATGACGGCTTCCGTAAAGGCGGCCAAGGCCTGCAGGCGTTCATCGGGCACCACGCCCTGGGCGCGCAGCGCGTCCACGACTTCGGGCGACAGCCTTGCCTTGTTGCGGGCCAGCGCCGTATGGCCGGCCACGCAGAACGTGCAGCCGTGGCGCGTGCCGGCCACCAATTGGACCACCTCGCGTTCCTGCAAGGTCAGGCCCGCACGGGCATTGATCTGCGACAGCGTCTGATACGCTTCCAGCGCGACGGGCGCGTTGGCCAGCACCCCCAGCAGATTGGACAGGTATCCCGACGCCTTTTCCGCGGCGGCCAGCGCGTCGCGCGTGGGTTCGGGAGCGCTTTGCGCGGTGTGGACGGGCAAACGGGCCATGAAGGTCTCCTGGGGTATCGTGGAAAAGCTTATTGTGCGGGTGCCCGGCGGCAAGCGACAATGCATGAAGATCGCAACTTGATGCTAGATCTTATCGACTTTCAGCTATGCGCTTATAACCATCTTGCCTTTCAATCCCGACCACACCGAACAAGCCGCCGTCGATGCGCTGCTGCTGTCCAGCCTGGAAGTGCAGTCCAGCTTGTATCACCTGGGGCAATACTGCGGCAATTGGTCCGCCAGCACCAGCGGGCGGGCGCGCGCCAGTTTCCATTTGATCCTGCATGGCCGCTGCCGGGTCGACCTGGGCGAAGGGCAAGACCCGCTGACCTTGGCAGCCGGCGACGGCATCTTCTTCCTGCGCGACATTCCGCATGCTTTGACGCCGCTGGACAACCCGGCGCCAGGCGGCGCCTTGTGCACGGCCATGGAGCCGCTGTTGCCCCGCCAGGCCGACAGCACGGGGCTTGCCTGCGGCTTTTTCCAATTTCGCCCCGGGCTGGCCGATATGCTTGCCGATACGTTGCCCGACTATCTGGTGCTGCGCGCCGATGACGAGCGCTTCCGCACGGCACGGGGCGTCTTCGAATTGATCCTTGGCGAAACGGCGCGCGAACCCGGCGCGTCGCCCGTGGTGCTGGAACGGCTGACCGATCTGCTGATTTTCTTCATGTTGCGGCATCTGGCCATCCACGACCGGCAGGCCTATGGCCTGTTCGTGCTGGCGCGCGACTCGGCCATGGCGGGCCTGCTTCAAGCCATTCTGGAGAATCCCGCCTCCACCTGGAGCATGCAGGACATGGCGGACCGCCTGCACATGTCGAAGGCGACGTTCCACCGGCGCTTCACGCTGCAAAGCGGCACGACGCCCGCGCAATTGCTGCAATTGCTGCGCATGCGCGTCGCGCGCCGCCTGCTGGGCCAGGGCGTGAGCATCCAGGATGCGGCCGAGCGCGTGGGGTATCAATCCCAGGCCGCGTTCAGCCGCGTGTTCCAGCGTACGGAGGGCATGGCGCCTTCGATCTGGCGCAAGCGCCGCACGGCGCAAGGCTAGGCGAAAGCCCCCGGATTTCAGCCTAATCCCAGCAGCAGCTCGGCCAGCAGGCCGGGGTGCGTGATGTGCGCCTCGTGGGGCGCGGCGATGTCCACCCACCTCCAGCCCTGCTGCGACTTCACCAGTTGGCGCGATGCTTCCAGCACTGCCAGTTCGGGCTGCGTGCAATGGATATAGGTGCGCGGGCGCCCGTTGCCGATGGGATGCTTCAACGTCAGCGGCGTGGTGTAGCTGGCCAGCGGATGCGCGGTCAGGCGGCGCTTGACCCATTCGTCGTCCGCGCTGCCCGGGATGAAGCCCCAGGCGGCCGGAATCGGATCGGGGATCGGCACCGCCAGGCCGCCGGTGGCCTTCGAGGCCGCCGCGATCCGCGCGTCGGCATCCGCCTTCGGATAGACCGAAAACGCGTCCTGCCCGCTTTGCAGCACGATGGCGTCGAAGTACACCAGGTGCGCCAGGCGCTCGGGAATGCGGTCGGCCACGCCGGTGATGGGGATGCCGCCGAAGCTGTGCCCCACCAATACCACGTCCTGCAACTCTTCGGTTTCGATGACCTGCACCAGGTCTTCGACGAAGGTGTCGATCGTGATGCCCTTGTTCAGCAGGTGGGCGCGGTCGCCCATGCCGGTGTAGCTGGGCGCGTACACGCGATGGCCCGCCGCCTGCAGGCGGTCCGCCACCGGGCGCCAGCACCAGCCGCCATGCCAGGAGCCGTGCGCCAGCACATAGGTCTTGGCCTTCTTGGCCGGCGTGGCGGCAAGCGCCGCCGGTGCCGCGGCCAGGGCGGGCAGCCCGGCAGCCAGCTTCAACAGGGTTCTGCGGGGAATCAGCGTCATTGCGTCACACCTGCGCCAGCGCCTGTTCCAGATCGGCGATCAGGTCGTCGATGTGTTCGATGCCGATCGACAGGCGCACCGTCTCTTCGCGCACGCCGGCCTTTTGCAGCTCTTCCGGATTCAACTGGCGGTGCGTGGTGGACGCCGGGTGCGTGGCCAGCGACTTCGAATCGCCGATGTTGACCAGGCGCGTGAACAGTTGCAGCGCGTCCTGGAAGCGCGCGCCCGCCTCGCGGCCACCCTTCACGCCGAACGTGAACAGGCCGGGGACCTTGCCGCCCAGGTACTTCTTCGCCAGCGCGTGGTCGGGGTGGTCCGGCAGGCCGGCGTAATTCACCCATTCCACCTTCGGGTGCTCGCGCAGGAAGTTGGCGACCTTGACGGCGTTCTCGACGATGCGGTCCACGCGCAACGCCAGCGTTTCGATGCCTTGCAGGATCTGGAAGGAATTGAACGGCGAGATCGCGGCACCCGTGTTGCGCAACGGCACGACCCGCGCGCGGCCGATGTAGGCGGCGGCGCCGAAGGCTTCGGTGTAGACCACGCCGTGGTAGCTGACGTCGGGTTCGTTCAGCCGCTTGAAGCGCGCCTTGTGCTCGGCCCACGGGAACTTGCCGGAATCGATGATGGCGCCGCCCAGGCTGGTGCCGTGGCCGCCCAGGTACTTGGTCAGCGACTGCACCACGATGTCCGCGCCGTGCTCGATCGGGCGCAACAGGTACGGCGACGGCACGGTGTTGTCCACGATCAGCGGCAGGCCGTGGCGGTGGGCCACGTCGGCCAGCGCGGCGATGTCGGTGATGTTGCCCAACGGATTGCCGACCGACTCCGCGAAGATGGCCTTGGTGCGGTCGTCGATCTGCGCTTCGAACGCCGCCAGGTCGCTGGGGTTGGCGAAGCGCGTGGTGATGCCGTACTGCGGCAGCGTGTGCGCGAACAGGTTGTAGGTGCCGCCGTACAGCGTGCTGGACGACACGATGTTGTCGCCCGCTTCGGCGATGGTCAGGATGGCGTAGGTGACCGCGGCCTGGCCCGAGGCCAGCGCCAACCCGGCGATGCCGCCTTCCAGCGCCGCCACGCGCTGTTCCAGCACGTCGGTCGTCGGGTTCATGATGCGGGTGTAGATGTTGCCCGGCACCTTCAAGTCGAACAGGTCGGCGCCATGCTGCGTATCGTCGAATGCGTAGGCAACCGTTTGATAGATGGGCACGGCCACGGCGCGCGTGGTGGGGTCGGGCCGGTAGCCGCCATGCACGGCAACGGTTTCCAGGCGCCAGTTGGGCTTCTTCGGTTCAGTCATGTGTCTCTCCAGGTGATGCGTTTTCGATGATTCAGATCAGACGCCAAGCGCGCGCACGGCGCGCAAGATGCGTTCAACGTCTGCATGATTGTTATAGGCGCCGACGGACAGGCGCACGTAACCATACTCCACTACGCTGGCCACCACGCCCGCCTCGTTCAGATGGGCCAAGGCGGCGGCGGGATCGGCCACGCGCAATGCGGTCGTCGTGCTGCGCAACGCGGCGTCGGCCGGCGACACCACTTGCGCGCCCAGCGCGCGCAGGCCTTCGCCAAGCGCTTGCGACAGTTCCAGCACCCAAGGTTCGATGCGCTCGGGTTGCGCGCCTTCGATCAAATCCAGCGCGCCTGCCCAACCCGCGATGCCCGGGTAATTGAGATTACCGCTTTCCAACCGGCGGGCATCGCCCGCATCCGAGACGCCCACCTGCCATTGCAGGCCGGACTTGTCCAGCGTGGTCACGCCAGACGGACCGATGTACAGCGGATCCAGCGCGTCCAGCAGCTTGGGCGACACGTGCAGGAAACCCACGCCCAACGGGCCCAGCAGACCTTTGTGCGCGCCGCAGGCGAACGCGTCCACGTGCCACGCATCGACCTTGGCGCGGAGCAGACCCGCGCCCTGGATGCCGTCGACGACCAGCCAGATGCCACGCGCCGCGCAGCGGCGGCCCAACTCGGCGATGTCGGTCAGGAGGCCCGTCCCATACTGCACCCACGACACGGCGATCAGGCGCGTGCGGGCATCCACGTGCTGCCACAGGTCGTCCACCGTGTAGCGGTGCGAATTCGCTTTCGCCACCCGCACCTGCACGCCGCGGCGACGCAGGTTCAGCCAGGGCAAGGCATTGGTGGGATGTTCCTGATCGTCCACGATCAGGTTGTCGCCGTCTTGCCATGCCAGCCCTTGCGCAACGGTGTTCAAGCCTTCGGTGGTGTTCTTGGTGAAGGCCAGCCGGCGGGCCTCGCCGCCGATCAGGCGGGCCAGCCGCCCACGCAGCGCGTCGGCGTCGCGCAACCACTGCGGCTTGTCGCTGCGGGCATGCGTGATGCCATCGAAGAAGGCGGCGACCGCGTCCGCCACCTTGGGCGACAGCGGGCTGGTGTAGGCGATGTTGGCGTAGGCCTTGTCACGCGTGATGGGAAACAACTGCCTGAATTCGTCCTGCCAGCTCATGCGCGACCTTCCGTGTAATTCCAACTTGGTATGCCGGAATTCTAGGTATATGACGCGGATCTGGATAAGGCTTAGTTCTTATATTCATATCACCATACAGTCGCTCGAAAACCCGCGGCGCCCGCCCATAATTCATGCCTTTCTTGCATACAGACAATACGGGAACGGCATGCGATTGACTCAACTATTCAAAGCGGCGGGCGTGATTGCAGCGCTGACGATCACAGGCGCCGCCCAGGCCGGCACGGTCGACGCCATCAAGAAGCGCGGCGAACTGGTATGCGGCGTCAGCCAGGGTTCGGCAGGCCTGTCGATCGCCGACAAGCAAGGCCGCTGGACCGGCCTGGACGCGGACCTGTGCCGCGCATTGGCCGCCGCCGTGCTGGGTGACGGCGAGAAGACGCGCTTCGTGCCGCTCAGTTCGCAGCAGCGCTTCCCCGCGCTGCAATCCGGCGAGATCGACGTGCTGAACCGCAACACCACCATCACATCCAGCCGCGACGCGGGCCTGGGCATCGTGTCCGCCGGCATTGTCTTCTATGACGGCCAGGGCTTCCTGGTGCCCGCCAGGCTGGGAGTCAAAAGCGCCACCGAGCTGGATGGCGCCCAGGTCTGCGTGCAGCCCGGCACCGTCAACGAACAGAATCTGGTCGACTACTTCAAGAAGCACCAGCTCACGTACCGGCCGGTGGTGATCGAGAACCTGGTGGAACTGGAACAGGCCTTCTACGCCGGCCGCTGCGACGTCTATCTGTCGGATGCTTCCACGCTGGCGGCCAGCCGCGCCGCGCGCGCCGGCAAGCCGGACGATTTCGTGATCTTGCCCGAGCGGATCAACAAGTCGCCACTGGGCCCGTTCGTGCGCCAGGACGACGCCAACTGGGCGGCCATCGTGCGCTGGACCGTCAACGCGCTGGTCGCCGCCGAAGAGCTGGGCATCACGGCGAAGAACGCCGACAGCCAGGCGCAAAGCACCGATGCGCAAGTCCGCCGCCTGCTGGGCGTGGACGCGGGCATCGGCAAGAGCTTCGGCCTGGATGAAAGCTGGGCGAAGAACGCCATCAAGGCCGTGGGCAACTATGGCGAAGTGTGGGACCGTAACTTGGGCGCGGCCACGCCGTTGAAGCTGGACCGCGGCTTGAACGCGCAGTGGAACCAGGGCGGCCTGCTGTATTCGCCGCCATTCCAATAACGTCGCGCCCCCTTTGAATTCGCGCCCCTTTTGAGCGCGGCGGGCGGGCCCACGGCCCGCCTTTTGCATTGCCCCCCCGCCATGACGACTGCACCGACCCTTCCCTTCCCCCCGCCCGGCCCGCTGCGCCGCTGGCTGGCGCCCCTGGCCTGGATCCTGGCATTGGGCGGCATGGCCGCCGTCCTGCTGCGGCACGTCGAATCCGTGCAGGCGGCGCGTGGCGTCCAGGGCGGATTCGGCTTCCTGTTTCAACCTGCGGGCTTCCGAATTTCGGAAAGCCTGCTTGCCGTCACGCCCGACGCCCCGTACTGGATGTCGATCGCGGCGGGCCTGGTCAACACGCTGACCGTGGCGGCCGTAGCCATTCCGCTGGCCACCGCGCTGGGCATCGCGCTGGGCCTCATGCGCCTGTCCACCCACCCGCTGGCGGCGCGCTGCGCCGCCGCCGTCATCGCGCCGTTGCGCAACACGCCGGTGCTGCTGCAACTGTTCGTCTGGTACGGGTTGCTGCTGCGCTTGCCGGACGTGCGGCAAGCGTGGTCCCCCTTGCCTTCCGTGTTGCTGTCCAACCGCGGGCTGGCGCTGCCAGCCGTGCAAGGATGGCTGCCGTATGCCGCCGTCGCGCTGATAGCCCTGGTGCTGGGCTGGCACGCGCAACGCCGATGGGGCCGCCGCGCGGCGATCGCCTCGCTGCTGGTTGCCGCGCTAGCCTGGGCGATCCTGCCCGCCATGCACATCGACCTGCCCGTCAAACGCGGCTTGGGGTTGCAAGGCGGCTGGCAGCCCAGCATCGAGTTCGCGGCGCTGCTGATCGGACTGGTCGTGTTTCACGCGGCCTACATCGCCGATATCGTGCGCGCCTCGGTGCGCGCCGTGCCGGTCGGGCTGGTTGAAGCGGGCCAGGCCATGGGCCTGACGCCTTGGGCCGTACTACGGCGGGTGATCGCCCCTTATGCCACGCGCGTCGCCCTGCCGCCTTACGCGAACCAGTGCCTGGCGCTGGTGAAGAACAGCACGCTGGCGATCGCCATCGGCTACCAGGAACTGATGGCCGTCATCAACACCGCCATCACGCAGACCGGGCTGGCGCTGGAGGGCATCGCAGTGGCCGTGGCCGCCTATCTGTTGCTGGCGCTGGTGCTGGGCGGCGGCTTGTCGGCCTGGAACGCGCGCAATACCCGCCATGGCCCGGGCGACACGCACGGGGCAAGGCTGGGTGACCGCCCGCTATGGCGCGCCACAGGTGGCGACGCGCATCCCTGGCGCGGCAAAGCAGCGTCTACCATCTTGGCCGTGCTGCTGGCCGCCCTTGCTTGGGCGCTGCTGGATTGGGCCGTGCTGCGAGCCGTATGGGTGGGCGGACCCTCGGCCTGCGCCAACACGGCCGGCGCCTGCTGGGCCGCTGTCGGGGAAAACCTGCCGTTGCTGCTCTTCGGCACCATGACGGCCGCCGACCGCACGCCAGCCGCCATCGCTTGCGTAGCGCTGCTGGGGGGAATCGCGTTGGCGCTGGGCGGGCGGCGCGTGCCGCGCAAGGCACGCGCGGGCACACTGGCCCTCTTGCTGCTGATCGTCGCCAGCGCCTTGACGGGCTGGCCCTGGGGCGGCGCCTTGATCGGCCCCCAGCGCTGGGGCGGGTTGCTGGTGACGCTGATACTGGCCATCGCCGCCTTGGCCGCCGCCGTGCCGCTGGCCTTCGCGCTGGCGCTGCTGCGCCGGTCCGCCAACCGCACCGGCTCGCTTGCCGCCGCCGGCCTGATCGAAGGCGTGCGAGGCATCCCGCTGGTGACGCAGCTGCTGTTCGCGTCCTTTGTCATGCCGATGCTGCTGGGCGGCGGCGTGTCCAAATTCAGCATGGCGTTAGCCGCGCTGACGCTGCATACCGCCTGCCTGCTGGCGGAAGTGCTGCGCGGCGCGCTGCAAGCGATTCCCCCGGGCCAGATGATGGCGGCCCGTGCGCTGGGCATGCGCCCCGCCACCGCCTATGCCTCGGTAATCTGGCCGCAGGCGCGCCGCATCGCCGCGCCCGCGGCGCTGGGCGTCTTCGTGGGTGCCGTCAAGGACACGTCGTTGGTCAGCATCATCGGCGTGTTCGACGTGCTGGGCGCCGCCAAGGCGGTGGTGGCCGGCACCGACTGGCGGCCCTATCACGTCGAGGTCTATCTGGCGGTGGCGATGCTGTACTTCGCGGCGAGCCTGGCGCTGTCCCGGGTCGCCAGGCGCATGGAGGTCAACCCGCCCGCGAATCCAGCGGCGTGCGGTTCAAAAACCGGTCGAAGGCGTTCAGGTACGCCACTTCCACCGCCGTAAGCTTGCGCTGCTTGTGCCAGGTCAGGAACACATCGATTTCGGCCACGGACTCCGCAGGCGGCAGGCGGCGCAGTTCGCCGTTGACGACATCCTGCCGGATCAGGTGTTCGGGCAGGAAGCTCAGGCCGATGCCGGCCACCACCATGCGCCGCACCTCTTCGATATTGGGCGAGGTGCCCACGATCCGGCCCGTAAAACCCTGCTGGTCCCGGAATATGGTCAGTGGAGACAGCGTGTCGCCGATCTGGTCGCTGGCGAAGCACACGAAGTTCTGGTCCATCAGGTCTTCGATGCTGACGCGCTGCTTTGCGAACAGCGGATGATGGCGGCCGCAGACCACCGCGTACTGGTGCCTCAGGAACAGGCGGCGCTCCAGGACGTCGACGGGCTTGCGGCACAGGCAGATGCCAAGTGCCGGCACCCGCTTGGCCAACGCATCCAGGATAGCCGCGCTGGGCAGCACGTCCATGTGGAATTCGATCTTGGGATAGCGCCGATGGAATTGCGCCAGGAAGTCGTCGTACGCGGGGCTTTGCACCTTGCTCATCACCAGCAGCCGCAGCGTGCCCGCGATTTCGGCCTTGTCCTGGGTGGCGGCATTCTCGATGCGTGCCATCGTGCCGTACATGTCGCGGGCGATGGCGTAGATCTCGTCGCCCAGGCCCGTCAGGCGGAATTCGCCGTTGCGCCGATGCAGCAGCAGGCCGCCTACCGCCTCTTCCAGCCGTTTGAGCGCCTGGCTGACCGCCGGCTGGCTTAAGTGCAGCGCTTGCGCCGCACGGCCGACCCCGCGCTCTTGCACCACGAACATGAAGGTGCGCAGCAGGTTCCAGTCCATGCGTTCAGGCGCAAGCGTCAGCGCGGTAGGCGGCGAGGTCGGTTTTCGGGCGGGCGGATGAGGCATGGCGTCGCGGACGGGTTCGAAAGAAAGGACGGATTCCGAACCCCGCCGGCCATGCCGGCGCCGTGCGCGTCAGACGCCGGCCAACCCCGCGAAAAACCGCGATGCGTTGGATTCCAACCCTTCGATATAGTAGCCGCCTTCCTGCACGATCAGGGTCGGCAGACGCAGGCTGCCGACGTCGCGGCCCAGCCGTTCGAAGCCGTCTTCCGTCACGCTGACCATGGCTTGCGGATCTTTTTCGAAGATGTCGAAGCCCAGCGACAACACCAGCGCGTCCGGCTGGAACAACTCGATCGCGCGGCGCGCCTGCGCCAACCGGTCGAAGAACACCGATTCCGGCGACCCGTGCGGCATCGGCAGGTTGATGTTGTAGCCGTAGCCCTCGCCTGCCCCGCGTTCGTCCTCGAATCCCGCCACCACCGGGTAGAAGTTCTCGGGGTCGCCGTGGATGGACACGTACAGCACGTCGCTGCGTTCGTAGAAGATCTCCTGGATGCCTTGGCCGTGATGCATGTCGGTGTCCAGAATTGCTACGCGCTGGAATTTCGACCGTAGGCGCTGGGCTGCGATGGCGGCGTTGTTCAGATAGCAGAACCCGCCCGCGGCGTCACGGCGCGCGTGGTGGCCGGGCGGACGGCAGATCGCGTAGGCGTGGCGGTCGCCCGCCAGCACGGCTTCGGCGCCAGCGACCGCGCACTGCGCCGACCAATAGGCCGACTGCCAGGTCTGCGGGCCGACCGGGCAGCTGCCGTCGGCCAGGTAGCGCCCGGCCTTGGCCAGCACGCCGCGCAGGGCATTGGGTTCGCGCACGAATACGTTGGAGACGACTTCATCGCCCCAATCTCCCGGCAGTTTCATCCAGTCTTCGTGCGCGCCTTGCAGGAACCGCAGGTAGTCCAGGGAATGCACGGCCGACAAGGCGCCCGCCCCGTGGTCGGCGGGCGACTGCACGTCGAACCCCAGCTTCCGCGCCGCCTGCACCAGGCCATCCAGCCGCGCCGGCACTTCCTGGGGCGTACGCATCTTGCCGCGCGAAAAATAGGTCTGCGGATGGTGCAGCTTCTGGTCGTCGTGGAAAAATGCCTTCATGCTTGCTGATCCTTCAGTTGGAATTGTTCGGTGCGCTGGCCGATATTGCCCAGCAGCAGGACGGAAACCAGGGAAAGCAACGATATCGCCGAAAACAGCAACGCCAGCGGCCACCATTGGCCTTTGAAATTCTCAGCCAGCACCGTGCCCAGCAAGGGCGTCAAACCGCCGAAGATGGCGCCCGACAACTGGTAGGCCATCGAAATGCCGGTGTAGCGGATGCGGGTCGGAAAGCTGTCGCTGACATAACCCGCGATCACCGCGTAGTAGGCGCCCATGAAGAATACCGCCACGCCGACGCCCAGCGTAATACTGGTAAGCGAGCCCTGGTCCACCAGGTTGAACATGGCGTAGGGCGTGAAGATCGACGCGAACGCCATCGCGCCCAGGAACCGCAGGTTGCCGACGCGGCTGGCGACGTAGGCGGCCAGCGGCGTAATGAAGAATTGCATGATCGACACGACCAGCAGGCAATCCAGGATCACCGCCCGGTTCAGGCCCACATACTGCGTGGTGTACGCGATCATGAACGTGTTCGTGAAGTAGAAGCCCGCAATGCCCAGCACGTTGGCACCGACCGCCAGCATCAGCAATCGGGGCGCGCCGCGCAGCACTTGCGCAAGCGGGGCCTGGACGGGCGTGGCGTGCCTGCTGGACGAAGCGGCTTTCGCGCGGTCGGCCTGCACCTGTTTTTCGGCCAGGAAATCCGGCGATTCATTGACGCTCAGCCGGATCACGAAACCCACGACCAGCAACACTGCCGAAAACAGAAATGGCACGCGCCAGCCCCAGGTCAGGAACGCGTCGTCGTCCAGGCCCGTCACCAGCTTGAACATCAGCATCGACAGGATCAACCCTGCGGGGCTGCCCAGTTGCGCGAAGGACGCGAAGAAGGTGCGCTTGCTCTTGTCCGGCGAATGCTCGCCGGCCATCAACACCGCCCCGCCCCATTCGCCACCCACCGCGATCCCCTGCACGATGCGCAGCAGGATCAGCAGGACCGGCGCCCAGAAGCCGATGGAAGCATACGTCGGCAAGAGGCCGATCAGCACCGTCACGGTGCCCATCATCACCAGCGTGATCACCAGCGATTTCTTGCGCCCGATCTTGTCGCCGATATGGCCGAAGATCGCGCCGCCCAGCGGGCGGGCGAAGAAGCCCACGGCGAACGTGCCCAGCGCAGCCAGGGTCCCGTAGAAGCCCGTGGCCGACGGGAAGAAGAGCTTGCCGAACACCAGCGCCGCAGCGGTGGCGTAGATGTAGAAGTCGTACCACTCGATCATGGTGCCGACAAAAGCGGCGGTCGACGCGCGCACCGGCTGGTGCCCCGTCGCAGGTTTTCCCCTCATGTTTATCTCTCTTAAGGTAGGTTGAGGTCTATCAGCCAGCTGTTATAGCCCTGGCCCCACCATAAGAAAAATTCTTATTTCTTATCCGCCGAATTACTTTGGCTAATGAGTAAAAACCCTTATTTTCAACCGCTTGCGTGCTGCCCCGCCACGAAAGCGCATCTAGCCCGCCGCCCCGCTGACCCGCTGCAACCACGCCGGCCGAGGCGCGGCGTCGAGCCAGTTCTTCACGATCAGTCCCAGTTCGGTATCGCCTGAAATCCGCAGTCGGCGTTGAAAGAACAAGGTGTCCGCGTCGGTCTCCGCCCGCATCAGGCTGACCAGGTCACCCAGCTTGGCGCCCAGTTCCAATTCGCACGGCGCGCGGTCCCAAGCCGGCCGGAACGCGCCGGCGCGCACCACGAACGCGCTGCGCAGGCCCAGGTCTTCGATGGTGATCGCAAAGCTGCGGCCGTCCAGTTCCGGCGGCGGTTGCAGCCATTTGAACCGGCGCGCCAGTTCCAGCCCCGCGACGAAATGCAGGGACACGAACGGCGCGGGCATGCGCCGGCCCAGTCGCGCGAACCACGCGGGGGGATCCACTTGCACAGTGGCGTTCATGCGGAGGCCTCCAGCAATTCGATGCCCGACCGGCCGTAGTAGTAGCCATTGCAGCGGCCGATGCCCACCGGTGGCGAAACCGCCTTGGGTTCGACGCCGTGGCGCGTCGCATCCAGTGCCGCCACCGCGTCCAGCGTGCCGGCCGACTGCGGGCTGACGCGCAGGACGTCGACGCCCATGCGGGCAAGTTCGGGCGCCTGCGCCAGCAAGTCCAGGCATGCGGCGGATTGCACCTGGATGCCATTGATGCTCAGGAAGTCGTGCGACTCGCGGGTGCGCATGTCCAGGCCGTCGGGGTGTTCGATGCAGCGGAAGCCGCAATCGTCCTTCTTCAGGCGGAAGTGGCGGGCCGTGAAGCAACGCGCCGAAAAGGCCAGCGCCATGCGGCCCCACACCATCACTTCGGCCGCCATGTCGGCCGGTCGCTCGTGCAGCAGGCGCGCCAGCGTGCTGCCGTCCATCTCCAGCGGCGCCACGAAGCGCACCGCGCCCTGGCTGGCCAGCCATTGCAGCGTGCCGCCGTGATAGGCGTTGACGTGCGGACCGGCCACGAAGGCGCGGCCCGACAGGTGACGCACGGCGCCCAGCTCGCCGGCCTCGACCATGAAGTCGTCCTGGCCGCACAGTTTCTTCAGCGCGTGCGCCTCGGCCCCGGTTTCGATCAGGGTACGGCCCGACAGCACGACCGTCTTGCCCGCTGCCCGCAGGTCGCGGGCAAGGTCCAGCCAGTCTTCGGCGCGCAGCTCGTGGCGGCGGCTACAGACCGTCTCGCCGACATAGAGGATGTCGGCCGGGCTGTCGGCAAGATCGGCGTAGAAGTCCAGCGTGCGCTGGCGCGGCCAGTAGTACGGCAACGGGCCGACGGATATCTGGAATGCGTTCGGTTTCATTTCCATGGACGTTCAAATGCGCCTTGGGTGACTTGGGATCCTTCCGCATGGCGCGCCAGCAAGGCATTCCATTCCGGCCGCGGGGAAAAACGCGCGGCGTCCGCGTGCACGCTGTCCAGCGCCGCGCGCAAGGTGGACACCACTTGCGTCACGTAGGCCGGACTGCGCTGGCGGCCTTCGATCTTGATGGCGGACACGCCCATTTCGGCCAGGCGCGGCAACAGGCCGATCGCGTTCAGGCTGGTGGGTTCTTCCAGCGCGTGGTCGGCCTGCCCGTCGACCTCAAAGCGGCCTTTGCACAATGTCGGGTAGGCCGCCGGCTCGCCGGGTTCGTAGCGGTCGATGAGAATGCCGGACAGGCGCGCGTCCATCCGGCCGTTCTCCTCGACCCAGCGCACGGCGTGCGCGGGCGAACAGACGCCTTTGTTGTTGGGGGAATCGCCTGTGGCGTAGGACGACAACAGGCAGCGGCCTTCCGCCATGACGCACAGGCTGCCGAAACCGAAGACTTCCACTTCCACGCTGACGTTGGCGCAGATGCGCGCGACTTCGGCCAGCGTCAGCACGCGCGGCAGCACCACACGCCGGATGCCGAATTGTTCCTTCATCAATTCAATGGCGTCGGCATGCGTGGCCGAGCCTTGCACGGACAGGTGCAGGCGCAGATCGGGATAGCGGTCGCTGGCGTAGGCCAGCAGGCCGGGATCCGCCATGATGACCGCGTCGGCGCCCAATTCATGGGCGGCGTCCACCGCGTCGCGCCATTCCTGCGTGCGGCCCGCCTGCACGAACGTATTGATGGCGAACAGCACCTGACGCCCGTTGCGGTGCGCCAGGTCGACGCCTGCCCGGATGTCGCTCTCGGTGAAGTTGAGCCCGGCGAAGTTACGGGCGTTGGTGGCGTTCTTGAGCCCGAGATAGACGGTGTCGGCGCCCGCCTCGATGGCGGCTATCAGGGCGGCAAGACTGCCGGCGGGGGCCACGAGCTCGATGGGAGAGGTTCGAGTTTGCATGCCGGCCAGTCTAGGGTCCGGCCGCCATCCCGGCCTTGTCGAAGATCAAACCGGGCCGCGCCCGCGTACGGAAAAACGCAGCGCTATTCCTCGGAATGCAGCCCGTGCTCCACGGCATACACGGCGACCTGCACGCGGCTGGTCAGGTTCAGCTTTTTCAGCACGTTCTGCACATGGATCTTGACGGTGCTTTCGCTCACGTCGAGTTCGCGCGCAATGACCTTGTTGCTGGCGCCGCGCGCCAGGCATTGGACGATCTGCGTTTCTCGCGCCGTCAGGCGATGGCGCTCCGCGCCGCCAGGAGCCTGCGCCGCCAGCGTGGCCTGCCCGCGGAACTGGTCGACCAGCTTGGCGGTCATGCTTTCGGCGATGACCGATTCGCCAGCGGCGGCGCGGCGGATGGCGGAGGTCAGCACGTCGGCGTCGATGTTCTTAACCAGATAGCCGCGCGCGCCGTCGCGCAGCGCCTGGCCCAGCTCGTCGGCCTCTTCCGAGACCGTCAGGATGATGACGGCGCAGGACGGCAGGTCCTGCGTCAGCAATTGCAGCGTTTCCAGGCCGGACAGGCCCGGCAGGTTCAGGTCCAGCAGCACCACGTCGGGCTTGAGCTCCTTGGCGCGCTTGATGCCTTCGACGCCGTCGCCCGCCTCGGCCACCACCTCGAAATCGGGTTGGCGTTGCAGCAGCAGGCGCACGCCCGAGCGGAACAGCGTGTGGTCATCGACAAGCAGGATACGGATAGGCATGTTTGGAACGTGTCAGGCGGCCTGGCGCTCGCTGCCAGGCAAAGTCAGCGCGACGCGCGTGCCGGCGCCGGGCTGGGATTCAAGTTTTATCACGGCGCGCATGCGTGCGGCGCGCTCTTGCATGATGTGCAGGCCGACGTGGGATTCGCCGCGCGCAGCCACTTCGGCCGCGTCGTAACCTTGCCCGTTGTCGCGGATCAAGAGCAAGAAGTCGCGTTCGTTGCTGACCGACACCTGGACCCGGCTGGCCTCGGAGTGCTTGCGCACATTGGACAGCGCCTCTTGCAGGATGAACAGCACTTGCAGCTGCTGCTCGGGCGGCAGCGGTCCGCCCTCGTCACGGCCGAAACGCAGGTCGGTCTCGATGCCGGTCTGCCGGCGGAAGCGGTCCACCGTGGATTCGATGGCGGCCTGCAAGTCTCCCTGCCCCAGCTTGCTGCGGAAGTTGGTCAGCAGTTCGCGCACGTCCTGATAGCTTTCGTCCACGCCGGTGCGCAGCAGCGGCAGGATCTCGGTGATTTCTTCCTGGTCGCCTCGCTTGACCGCCGCGTCCAGCATCTGCAATTGCAGGTTCAGGAAATTCAGGCCCTGCGCCAGGCTGTCGTGCAAGCCCTGCGCGACCAGCCCCCGTTCCTGGACCACCGCCAGTTGCCGGGCCTGGGCGCTTAGCCGCCGGTTGTCCAGCGCCACGCCCAGGTGCTGGCCCAGCGTTTCCAGCAACTGGGAGTCAGACGGCGTCAGGCGCCGCTGCTGGCGGAAATGCAGCGAATACGATCCCAGGACTTCGTCGCGGGTCACGATGCGGAACACCGCCACGCTGGCGAAGCCGTCGCGCTGGCAGTTCAGGTCCAGTTCGGGCGGCGCATGGCGGAAATCCTGGATGACGATGACGCCGGCCTGCCGCGTGGCCACGCCGCAATAGCAGTCGTCGACCTTCATGCAGTGTTCGGATTCCACAAGTTCGTCCGACAGACCCACCGACACCACGAGGTTCAGTTTTTCGTTGGTGGGATCCAGCGCGCGGATGCTGCCGCCTTCGGCGTCGAACTGCAGCATGACGCGGCGCAGGAAGCCGTCGCACATGGCCTCGATCTCGTTCGGCTGGTTCAGGAAGGCGGCCATGTCATACAGGGCGCCGATGTCGCGGTTCTGCGCGGCCAGCTGCGCGGTCTTGTGTTCCACCCGCTGTTCCAGGCTGGTGTACAGGTCTTGCAGTTCGTCCGCCATGCGGTTGTAGCCGCGGGCCAGCAGGCCGAATTCGTCCTGGCTTTCCACCGGCAGCCGCGTGCTGAATTCGCGCTCGGCCATGCGCCTCAAGCCATCGCGCAAACGCAGCACCGGCGCGATGATCCACAGATACAGCAGATAGATCATCGCCAGCGTGCCTGCGCTGGCGATCGCCGCCAGGATGCCTTGCGACAAGCGCAGCGACGTCGTCTTGCCGGCGTTGTCCTGTTCGATCATTCCCACCAGCGTGTCGGCGCGGGCGACGAATTCAGGCAGCGTCTGCAGGTAGACCGCCGCGTCGGGTTGCGCCAAGGCGCGCAGCGCGGCCGGCTTCATGACGTCTTGCCAATAGCTGGCCACATCGTGCCATTGCGCGCGGATCGCCTCATTGCTGGGGATGAAGAGCGGCCGGGCCGGGTTGCCCCGCGCCAAGCGCGCGATGGTCTCGTCCAGCACCGCGATCTGCTCTTGGGTGCGGACTTCGCGGCCGGCTTGCGGGCGCATCAATTCAACCGCCACACGGTTGGCGCGCATGCGCAGGCTGCCCGTGTCGTTGATGGCGGCGCCCGCGCCTTCCAGCTGCCAGGACAGCCAGAGCGTCCAGCTGATCATGGACAGCACCACCACCAGCGCCACCAGTGAACTGGCGATGATGCGCGTGGACAGGCGATGCCGGGGGGAAGGCAGGCCATCAAGTCCGGCGATGGGCGAGGAAGACGTCATGACGATGGGTACGGGCGGCGCGATGCGGTGGATAGTGTAGTCGCCTTCAGTCCAGGCCTAGCGCGCCGCACAGGAAGTCCACTACCCGTGTCGGGTCGTTCAACGGCAGGCACGGCAAGCCGGCATCCAGCGGCGCATCGGTCACGACCGCCAGGAAACTACCGTCTTCGGCGTGCAGCGGCGGTTTGCCCAGGGCGGGCCGGTAGACCTCGATGCGCGGAATTTCCGCCTGCTTGAAGCCTTCGACCAGCACCAGATCGGCCGGCGACAGGCGGGCCAGCTGGTCCGCCAGCGTCGGCTCGGGTGCATCGCGCAGTTCGTGCACGATGGCGTAGCGGTACGGCGAGGCCACCATCACTTCCTGCGCGCCGGCCAGACGGAAGCGCGCGCTGTCCTTGCCCGGCGGCTCCATCTGGAAGTCGTGATGGCTGTGCTTGATGACGTTCACGCGCAGGCCCCGCGCCGCCAGCAAGGGCAGCATCGCTTCGATCAGCGTGGTTTTACCGCTGCCGGACCGGCCGGCGATACCGAAAACTGGGCTCATGCATGCTCCGTAAACAAGGGACAGACCATGGGCAGAAATGCGTCCGCCCGCGGCGAGTATGCCAGCAATGCCCCCGCTACCAGGTCGAAGTACCAGCCATGCAGCGTCAGGTCGCCCGCCTGGACGGCGCGGCGCACGAAAGGCAGCTCTTCCAGGTTGCGCAGCGAGATCAGGATGGACGCCTGCTCGCAGGCGCGGCGGCGTTCGGCGTCGCTGGCCTGCGGCATCTGCCGCAGCACGCGGTGGCGGGCCGGCTCGGCGATATCCATCCAGCGCTCCAGGTAATCGGTCTCGCCGTCGCTGCGGGTGCGCCGCTCCATCAACGCCCGGATGCCGCCGCAATGCGCGTGCCCCAGCACGATGACGCGGCTGACCTGCAATTGCTCGACGGCGAACTGTATGGCGGCCAGCACGCCCTGCAGCCCCCGGTCGGCGCTGGCGGGCGGCACCAGGTTGGCGACGTTGCGCACGGCGAAGATGTCGCCGGGGTCGCAGCCCAGCATCATGGCGGGGTCCACGCGGGAATCGCAGCAGCCGATCAGCAAGGTGCTGGGGTGCTGCCCGTCGCGCAAGTTGCGGTATAGCGCGGGCGCCTGTTCGTAGTACTGCTGCTGAAAGCGCTGGAAGCCGTCGATGAAGCGTTCGATATCCCCCATGTCAGCCCCCCGTCTGCGCCATGAACCGCACGATGCGCTCGGGGCGGCCCACGAAATCGTGGCGCGCCGGCTTGGCGGCGATGCCCGCCCGGATCGCCCGCACCAACTCGGCGTCGCTGGCCCCGCCGCGCAGCAGCCGGCCCAGCGGCACCTGGGCTTCCTGCCCCAGGCACAGGTAGAGGGTGCCGTCCACCCCCAGCCGTACCCGGTTGCAGGTGGCGCAGAAATGGCGGGACATGGGCGTGATCACGCCCAATACCGGCGCGCCCTCGCCCGCCGTCCAATAGCGCGCGGGGCCCGCGCCTGAACCGGCCAGCGCCGGCACCAGCCCCGCGTCGGCCGCCAGGCGCGCGCCCAGCGCGTTCAGGTCGGTATGCGTGAAGCCGCGGCCGCATTCGCCCATCGGCATGGGTTCGATCAGGCGCAGCACGAACCCATGCCCGACCGCATAGTCCAGCAAGCGCCGCACATCGGCCTCGGGCGTGGCGGCGTGCACCACGCTATTCAACTTGATGGGGGAAAAGCCCGCCTGCCGGGCGGCCGCCAAGCCCGCCAGCACGGAATCCAGGCAATCCCGTCCGGTGATCTGGCTGAACGCGGCGGCGTCCAGGGTATCCAGGCTGATGTTCAACCGGGTGACGCCTGCGGCGTGCAACGCACTAGCGTGGCGGACCAGCTGCGTGCCGTTGGTGGACACGGACAGGTCGGTCAGCCCGGGCATCGCGGCGATATCGCGGGCCAGGCCCGCCACGCCCCGGCGCAGCAGCGGTTCGCCGCCCGTCAATCGGACCTTGCTGACGCCCAGGCTCGCGAACAGACCCACCAGCCTGGCCATTTCGTCATGGCGCAACCAGTTGGCCGGGGTTTCAAAGCCTTTGAAGTCTTTCGGCAGGCAATAGCTGCACCGCAGGTCGCAACGGTCGGTGACGGAAACGCGCAGGTAGTCGATCCGGCGTCCGAACCCGTCGGTCAAGGGTCCCGCAGCTGGCTCGTCCCTCATGGGGCGCTCCCGCCGTAGACGCGGTCGGACTCGCCGCCGGCCGCAAGGTCGATCCCCTGGACGTCGGCGCGCTCGACCAGCAGCGTGGTGTACTGCCGCCAGGCCGTGTCGCGGCTCATGGCGGTCAGCGCCATGGCGATCTGCTGCGCCACATGCTCGTACGGCAGCAGCCGGCCTTCGATGCGGCGCGTCACCCGCACGATGTGCAGGCCGTGGCGGGTCTGCAGCAGCTGCGGCAGCACCCCGCCCGAAGGCAGCGCGAAGACGGCGCGCTCGAACTCCGGCACGGTGTCGCCCCGGCCCAGCTGGCCCAGGTTGCCGCCCACCGTCGCCGACGGGCAGTTGGACTGTTCGCGCGCCACGTCGGAAAAGCGCGAGGGATCGGCCAGCAGCTCTTGCAGCACCACGTTGCCGTGGGCGCGCAGCATGTCCAGATTCACGCTGGGTGTGACCTGGAACAGGATATGGTCGGCCTCGACCAGTTCCCCGACCATGAAGCGTTGCGGATGCATCTGGTAGAAGCGGCGGCAGGCGGCGTCGTCGGCCTCGGGCGCCGGCGCCTGCGCGGCGAGCAAGGCGCTGATGGCGCCCTCCTCGTCCTCGGCGGCCAGCCCGAGGCGGGCGGCTTCGTCCAGCAGCACCCGGCGCAAGACCAGCGCGGTGATCGCGTGGCGCATCGGGTTGCTGGCGTCCGCGTGCAGCGGCAGTTCACGTTCCAGATCGGCGTCGTTCAATTCGACGCCATTGACGATGACAGGCATGTTCGGCTCCTGGGTGCGTGTCGGTTCAGCGCTGGCGGACCAGCTGCCACGCGCGGCCCAGATAGCCCAGCGACGCGAAGCCGCTCCAGACATGCACCAGGCGCGTGAACGGGAAGATCACGAACAGCGTCAGGCCCATGAACAGGTGCGCCTTGAACAGCAGCGGCACGTCGGCGATATGGCTGGCGGCGTCGCCCTGGAAGGTCACGATGTGCTGCGCCCAGGTCATCAGGCGCACCATCATTTCACCGTCCATGTGGCCGGCCGACAGCACGATGGTGGACAGGCCAAGCAGCAGGGTGACAAGGATCCACAACAGCAGCAGCTTGTCGCCCGGGCGCGTCGTGCGGGCGATGCGCGGGTCGGTCAAGCGGCGGTGGATCAGGATCAAGAGGCCGATCAGGCAGATCCCGCCCATGAGGCCGCCCGCCGCCATCGCCACCGTCTGCTTCAGCGTGTGCGAGACGCCCAGCGTGTCCCAGACCACGACCGGCGTCAGCAGCCCGGCCAGATGCCCAAAGAACAGGCCCAGGATGCCGACGTGGAACAGGATGTTCCCCAACCGCAATTGGCCGCGGTGCAGCAGCTGCGAGCTGTCCGTCTTCCAGGTGTATTGCTCTCGCTCGAAACGCGCCAGGCTGCCCAGCAGAAAGACCGTCAGCGCAATATAAGGATAGATGCCGAAGAGAAACTGATTCAGGGAATTCATGATGCGTCGTCCTGAGCATTAATGGGCGCTTGGCGTCCGGGGGTAGAAGCGCACGGTCTGCGCGCCATCGCCCGCGAACGGCCGCAGCAGCGGTTCCACGCCGTCCTGGCTGACGCCGAAGGTGTCCATGGCTTCATCCATGTCGCGCACGGGCGGCGCCGTCTGCTCGCGCGGGGTCACCGTCGATTGCGCGCGCAGCACCGCGAAGACGCCGGCGTAAGGGCTGTCGCCCTTGGCCAGCCGGGCGCCGATGGCGGCCAGCACGTGGATCGCCTCATCCAGCAGCTCCTGCGCCTCTCCGGGTTCGATCACGCCCAGGAACTCCAGGAACAGCGGCACGTGGTCCGGCAGTTCGGACACGACAGGTTCAAAGCCGTGGCCGCGGTAGGTTTCCAACAGATCGACCATGGCCTGACCGCGGTCGCGGCTTTCGCCATGCACGTGTTCGAACAGGTGCAGCGAATGCGAACGGTTGCGGTCGAACGTGGCCACGTAGTTCTCTTGCACGGCGATCAAGTCGTTCGTGGCCAGATAGGCGATCAGCGGCTGCAGGGCTTCCTCGGCGTCCGGTGAGGCGGCAAGCGCCGACTCCACGTCGCCCAGGGCGTCCATCAGATCAGGCTCGGGGTAGCTGAGCAAGGCGGAAAGCAAGCGGTACAGATTCATGGTGTTCTCCTTTCCTAGCGGGCCAGGGCGGCCTTCTTGCGGGATTTCGGCATCTCGATGAAGATCTCGCTGCCTTGGGGCTTGCGTCCGAACAAGGTGCCTTCCGACACGCCGCCCGAGCAGCCGTTGCCGAACGTGAATCCGCAACTGCCCTTCTCGTTGAAGCTGTCTTCCACCACTTCCTTGTGGCTGCTGGGCACGACGAAACGGTCTTCGTAGTCGGCGATGGCCATGATCTTGTACATGTCCTGCACGATCGAATCGGTCAGGCCCACCTGTTCCAGCAAGGCGGTGTCGAGCTCTCCGTGCACGGTCTCGGACCGTTTGTAGGCGCGCATGGCCAGCATACGTTCCAGCGCCTGCACCACCGGCGCTTCCTTGCCTGCCGTCAGCAGGTTGGCCAGGTAGCGCACCGGGATGCGCAAGCTGGACACGTCCGGGATCATGGCGCTCTTGCCCACGGTGCGCTGCGGCATCTGACCGGATTCCGCGGCCGTCTGGATAGGCGACAGCGGCGGGATGTACCAGACCATCGGCAAGGTGCGGTATTCCGGATGCAGCGGGAACGCGACGCGCCATTGCACCGCCATCTTGTAGACGGGCGACTGGCGCGCGGCTTCCAGCCACGATTCCGGAATGCCCTGTTCGCGCGCGGCGGCGATCACTTCCGGCGAATGCGGGTCCAGGAACAGGTCAAGCTGCGATTCGTACAGGTCTTGCTCGTTGGCCGTGGATGCGGCGCGTTCGATCTGGTCGGCGTCGTACAGCATGACACCCAGGTAGCGGATGCGGCCCACGCAGGTTTCCGAACAGACGGTCGGCTGGCCGGCTTCGATGCGTGGATAGCAGAAGGTGCATTTTTCAGCCTTGCCGCTGCTCCAGTTGTAGTAGATCTTCTTGTACGGGCAGCCCGAGATGCACATGCGCCAGCCGCGGCACTTGTCCTGGTCCACCAGCACGATGCCGTCGTCTTCGCGCTTGTAGATGGAACCGGACGGGCAGCTGGCGACACAGGCCGGGTTCAGGCAGTGTTCGCACAGGCGCGGCAGGTACATCATGAAGGTGTTCTCGAACGTCGAGTACATCTCTTTCTGCACGCCTTCGAACAGCGCGTCCCGACTGCGCGAGCTGAATTCGCCGCCCAGGTCGTCTTCCCAGTTCGGGCCCCAATGGATCTTCTCCATCTTCTTGCCCGTCAGCACCGAAATGGGGCGCGCCGTGGGCGGCGTCTGCAGCAACGGCGCGTTCTGCAGATGCTCGTAGTCGAACGTGAAGGGCTCGTAGTAGTCGTCGATGGCCGGCAGGTTCGGGTTGGCGAACAGGTTGGCCAGGATGCGCAACTTGCCGCCCTGGCGCGGTTCCAGCTTGCCGGCGGCGGTGCGCTTCCAGCCGCCCTTCCACTTGTCCTGGTTCTCCCATTCCTTGGGGTAGCCGATGCCGGGCTTGGTCTCGACGTTGTTGAACCAGGCATATTCGACACCGTCGCGGCTGGTCCAGACGTTCTTGCAGGTGACCGAGCAAGTGTGGCAGCCGATGCACTTGTCCAGGTTCAGCACCATGCCGATTTGGGCGCGTATCCTCATGATTGCTTCTCTTTTTGTTGCGTTGCTTCCATGGCGGGGTCTTCCACGAGCGGGCCTTCCAGCCAGTCCACTTTCTTCATCTTGCGCAACACCACGAACTCGTCGCGGTTGGCGCCGACCGTGCCGTAGTAATTGAAACCGTAGGCCTGCTGTGCGTAGCCGCCGATCATGTGCGTGGGCTTGAGCACCGTGCGCGTGACCGAGTTGTGGATGCCGCCGCGCTTGCCGCTGGTTTCAGCGCCCGGCACGTTCACGATCTTTTCCTGCGCGTGGTACATCAGGCACATGCCCACCGGCACGCGCTGGCTGACCACCACCCGCGCAGTCAAGGTGCCGTTCACGTTGAAGACTTCTACCCAGTCGTTGTCGACCAGCCCGGCCTGCTTGGCCTCGGTCTCGGACACCCACACGTGGGGGCCGCCGCGACTGAGCGTCAGCATCCGCAGGTTGTCGGAGTACGTGCTGTGGATGCCCCACTTCTGGTGCGGGGTCAGCCAGTTCAGGACCAGTTCCTTTTCACCGTTCGGGTAGCGGCCCAGCATGGGCGCCACCGTCTTGGTGTCGATGGCCGGCTTGTACACGCAAGAGCCTTCGCCGAAATCCAGCATCCAGCGGTGGTCCTGATAGAACTGCTGGCGGCCGGTCAGCGTGCGCCACGGGATCAGTTCGTGCACGTTGGTGTAGCCGGCGTTGTAGCTGACCTCTTCGCTTTCCAGGCCCGACCAGGTGGGCGCCGAGATGATCTTGCGCGGCTGCGCCTGGACGTCGCGGAAGCGGATCTTGTCGTGCTCGCGGCCGGCGGCCAGATGGGTGTGGTCGCGCCCGGTGATCTTGCCCAGTGCTTCCCAGGCTTTGACCGACACGTGGCCGTTGGTTTCCGGCGCGAAGGTCAGGATCATTTCAGCGGCGTCGATGGCGGTGTCCAGACGCGGACGGCCCTGGCTGACGCCGGCGTCGGCCACGCTTTCATTAATGCCGGCCAGCTCGCGCACTTCGTGCTCGGTGTTCCAGTTGATGCCCTTGCCGCCGTTGCCCAGCTTTTCCAGCAAGGGGCCGACCGACGTGAACTTGCGGTAGATGTCGTTGTAGTCGCGTTCGACCACCGTCATCGACGGCGCCGTCTTGCCCGGCACCAGGTCGCATTCGCCCAGCTTCCAGTCCTTCGGCTCGAAGGCCTGGCCCAGTTCCCCCGGGGTGTCGTGCATCAGGGGCGTCAGCACCAGGTCGCGGCGCTTGCCCAGATAGGGGCCGCCGATCTCGCTGAACTTCTTGGCCAGCAGCTTGTAGATCTCCCAGTCGGTTTTGCTTTCCCACAGGGGCTGCACCGCTTCGCTCAGCGGGTGGATGAAGGGGTGCATGTCGGACGTGTTCAAGTCGTCCTTTTCGTACCAGGTGGCCGTCGGCAGCACGATGTCGCCATACAGGCAGGTCGTGCTCATGCGGAAGTCCAGCACCGTCAGCAGGTCCAGCTTGCCTTCGGCCGCGTCGTCCTGGAACGTGACTTCCGTAGGCTTGATCGCATCGCCTTCGTCGCCGAACACCGCATTCTGCGTGCCCAGCAGGTACTTCAGGAAGTACTCGTGGCCCTTGCCGCTGGAGCCCAGGATGTTGGAGCGCCAGACGAACATGTTGCGCGGGAAGTTCGCGGGATCGTCCGGGTCTTCGCACGACATGCGCAGCGCGCCGGACTTCAACTGTTCGACGGCATGCGCGACGGGGTCGAGGCCTGCGGCCTCAGCCTGGTCCACGACGTCCAGCGGGTTGGTGCGCAGCTGCGGGGCCGACGGCAGCCAGCCCATGCGCTCGGCGCGGGCGTTCAAGTCGATCATGCTGAGTTCGCCGTACTTGGCGTGATCGGCGGTGGGGCCCAGGATTTCCTGCACGTTCAGCTTTTCATGGCGCCACTGGCTGGTGTGCGCATAGAAGAAGGACGTGCCGTTCATCTGGCGCGGCGGGCGCACCCAGTCCGACCCGAACGCCAGCGGCGCCCAGCCAAACTGCGGGCGCAGCTTCTCCTGGCCCACATAGTGAGCCCAGCCGCCGCCGCTCTTGCCGACGCAGCCGCACATCATCAGCATGTTGATGATGCCGCGGTAGATCATGTCCATGTGATACCAGTGGTTCAGGCCGGCGCCGACGATCACCATCGACTTGCCTTCGGTATCGTGCGCGTTCTGCGCGAATTCGCGCGCCACCTGGATCACTTGCACGCGCGGCACGCCGGTGTGCTTTTCCTGCCAGGCGGGCGTATAGGGCACGTCGTCGTCGAAGGACGAGGCGACGTTGCCGCCGCCCAGGCCGCGGTCCAGCCCGTAGTTGGCCATCTGCAGGTCATACACGGTGGCGACCAGCGCGTCCGTGCCGTCGGCCAGGCGGATGCGGCGGGCCGGCACGTTGCGCACCAGCAGTTCGTCGTGTTCGCTGCCGAAGTACGGGAAACCCACGCCGACCACGTCGCTGTCCCCGCCGATCAGGCTCAGCACCGGTTCGATTTCGCGGCCATTGCCGCCGTCCTTGGATTCCAGGTTCCAGCGGCCGACCTTTTCCCCGCCGTTGACCGCGCCTTCGCCCCAGCGGAAACCGATGCTGCCGTTGGGCGCGACCAGGTCGCCGGTGTGCGCGTCCAGCACCAGGGTCTTCCAGTCGGGATTGTTCTGCTCGCCCAACGCGCCGTCCAGATGCGACGCGCGCAGGAAGTGGTCAGGCGCGTAGAAGCCGTCGCGCTCTTTCAGCAGGACCAGCATCGGCATGTCGGTGTAGCGCCGCACGTAGTCCTGGAAATACGGCGACCGGTTGGCCGACAGGTGGAATTCCTTCAGGATTACATGGCCCATGGCCATGGCCAGCGCGGCGTCGGTGCCCTGCTTGGGCGCCAGCCAGATGTCGCCGAACTTGACCATTTCGCCAAAGTCGCTGGACACGGCCACCGTCTTCGTGCCCTTGTAGCGGACCTCGGTGTAGAAGTGCGCGTCGGGCGTGCGGGTCTGGGGCACGTTCGAGCCCCACACCATCAGGTAGGTTGAGTTGTACCAGTCGGCCGACTCCGGCACGTCGGTCTGTTCGCCCCAGATCTGCGGGCTGGCGGGCGGCAGGTCGCAGTACCAGTCGTAAAAACTCAGGCAGGCGCCGCCCAACAGGCTCAGGTAGCGCGCGCCGGCGGCGTAGCTGACCATCGACATGGCCGGGATGGGCGAAAAGCCGATCACGCGGTCGGGGCCGTACTTCTTGATGGTCAGCGCGTTGGCGGCGGCGATGATCTCGGTTGCCGTATCCCAGTCGGCGCGCACGAAGCCGCCCAGGCCGCGGATGGCCTTGTAGCGCTTGGCGCGCACGGGGTCCTGGCTGATCCATTCCCATGCGGCGATGGGGTCCATGGTCTTGCGCGCTTCGCGCCACATTTCCATCAGGCGGCCCCGGATCATCGGGTACTTCACCCGCTGCGCCGAATACACGTACCAGCTGTAGGACGCGCCTCGGGGACAGCCGCGAGGCTCGTGGTTGGGCAGGTCGGGACGCGTGCGCGGATAGTCCGTCTGCTGCGTTTCCCAGGTAATCAGGCCATTCTTGACGTAGACCTTCCACGAGCACGAGCCCGTGCAGTTCACGCCGTGGGTCGAACGCACGACCTTGTCGTGCTGCCAGCGGGAGCGGTAGGCGTTTTCCCACTTGCGGTCTTCATTGACCGTTTCGCCGTGGCCGTCCGCGAAGGTGGACTTCACCCGCGACATGAACTTCAGCCGGTCCAGAAAGTGACTCATTGTGTTTCTCCAAGAACGCCGGCCTGGCCGGCGCGTACTGCGATCAATGCCGTTGAAACCACTTTAGGCGCGGCTCTGTCCCCCGCCTATTCGCCAGTGGCACAGGCCGGGCGCGGCAGAGTGACTAGTCACCCCGGCTGCGCGCGCGGCGCGTGCTCAGCAAGGCACCGGCGCATTGCGGCGCGCGTAGAACCACCAGGTGATCAGCATGCAAGTGGCGTAGAAGCCGATGAAGCAATACAGCGCCGCCTGGACGCCGCCCGTCATGTCGAGCGACGTGCCGAAGCTGCGGGGAATGAAAAAGCCGCCGTAGGCCCCGATGGCGCCGGAAAAGCCCAGCACGGCGGCGGATTCCTTGGCCGCTTCGCTCATGGCCTGCTTCTGGCCGGCCTCGCCCTTGCCTTTCGCCGCCTGCGTGCGTTCGCGCAGGAAGATCACGGGGATCATGCGAAAGGTGGACCCGTTGCCCAGGCCGGTCAGGGCGAACAGCACGATGAACATGGCCAGGAAGCCGTTGAAGTCGCCACCCTGGCCGTTCACGGGCAGGAACACCACCACGCCCAGCACCGCGGCGATCATGCCGGCGAACGTGAACAGCGTGACGCGCGCGCCCCCCAGCTTGTCGGACACCCAGCCGCCCACCGGGCGCGTCAGCGAACCCACCAGCGGACCGAGGAACGCGTAGGTCATGGGGTTGACCTCCGGGAACAGCGTCTTGGTCAGCATGGCGAAGCCCGCCGAGAAGCCGATGAAAGACCCGAACGTGCCCACATACAGCCAGCACATCAGCCAGTTGTGCTTGCGCTTGAAGATCACGGCCTGGTCGGCGAAGGAGGCGCGCGCGTCGGCGATGTCGTTCATGCCGAACCACGCCGCGATGGCCGCGATGGCGATGGGGATCACCCAGATGAAACCGGCGTTCTGCAGCCACAGGTTCTGCTGCGCGCCGTTGACGGTGATTTCCTGGGGCGCGCCGCCGGCCACGCCGAAGACGCCCACCGAGATCACGACTGGCACCACGAACTGCACGAGCGACACGCCCAGGTTGCCGATGCCGGCGTTCAGGCCCGTGGCCAGGCCCTTCTTTTCCTTGGGGAAGAAGAAGCTGATGTTGGCCATGCTGGAACTGAAGTTGCCGCCGCCCAGGCCGCATAGCAGCGCCAGGATCAGCAAGGTGGGAAACGACGTCGTCGGGTCGCGCAGCGCGAAACCCATGCCTAGCGCGGGGATCAGCAACGAGGCCGTAGAGATGGCCGTCCATTTGCGGCCGCCGAAGACCGGCACCAGGAAGGAATAGAAGATCCGCAAGGTGGCGCCCGACAGCGCCGGCAGCGCGGTCAGCCAGAACAGCTGGTTCTTCGACAGCATGAAGCCGGCGCGGTCCAGGTTGACCACCACCACGCTCCACAGCATCCAGATGCTGAACGCCAGCATCAGCGCCGGGATGGAGATCCAGAGATTGCGGTTGGCGACGCGGGCGCCGGTCTGCTTCCAGAAACCGGGATTATCCGGCTCCCAACGCGATAGGACTTGAGTGGACATGATGAGGGCTCTTTGCTTGGGTGGGAGGGGTCGGGATCAGGCGGTTTGCTTGGCGGCGGCCGCCGAAGCGCTGGCCGCGCTTTCGGGCCGGAAACTGAAGTGCATGAAGATCAGCGACACGCAGACCGTGCCGTACAGCAGCATGAACGCGCTGGAGCGCACGCCGGTCAGGTCCAGCAGCACGCCGAACAGGATGGGCAGCACGAAGCCCCCCAAACCGCCCGCCAGGCCGACGATGCCGGACACCGCGCCGATGTTTTCGCCGAATTCATCCGAGATGAACTTGAAGACCGAGGCCTTGCCGATCGCCATGGCGATGCCGACGATGAACAGCAGCGCGGTGAACGAGACGGGGCCCAGCGCGATGCCGAAGCTGCGCGGGCCATTGGCCGTCATGATGGTGAATTCGGTTTGCGGATAGCTCAGCAGGAAGAACGCCACCCAGCACACCCACATCACCCACCACGTGGTCTTGTAGGCGCCGTGGCGGTCCGAGATCCAGCCGCCCAGGGCGCGCAGCACCCCGCCCGGCAATGAAAAGCAGGCGGCCAGCAACGCGGCCAGCTTCATGTCGAAGCCGTATTCGCCGATGTAGTACTTGGTCATCCACAGCGCCAGCGCCACATAGCCGCCGAACACCACCGAGTAATACTGGCAGTAGCGCCAGACGCGCGGGTCCTTCAGCATGGCGAACTGCGCGGACAGGGTCGCGCCATGCGTGACGCGGTGGGCCGGGTCGGAGGCCGAGAACATCCAGAACAGCACGGCGGTGACCAGCAACGCCACGGCGTACACCTGGGGCACGATGACCCAGGCGCCGCCGGCGGCCGCGATCAGCGCCGGGGCCACGAACTTGGTGATGGCCGACCCCGAGTTGCCGGCGCCGAACACGCCCATCGCCAAGCCCTGTTTACTGCGCGGGAACCAGCGCGCCACATAGGGCGTGCCGACCGAGAACGAGCCGCCCGTCAGGCCGACGAACAGCGCCAGCACCAGGAACTGCCAGTACTCGGTCGCGTAGGACAGCAGCCAGATCGGCACCACCGCCAGCAGCATCAGGATGAAGAACACCGGGCGGCCGCCGTAGCGGTCGGTCCAGATGCCCAGCGGCACCCGCACCAGCGAGCCGGTCAGGACGGGCATGGCGGCCAACAGGCCGAACTGCGTTTCGGAAAGACCCAACTGCGCCTTGATGGGGATGCCCAGCACCGCGAAGATCATCCAGACCGCGAAACAGATGGTGAAGGCGAACGTGCTGGAAATCAGGACCCGCATCGGCCTGCCGGACGGGGAAGTTGCTGCTGTCATGGTTACTCTCGCTTGGCTCACGGATACATGCAGCTAGGCTAGGGACCCGGCGCCTTCGCCGCCATTCGCCGGCTGACCATCCGGCCCTGCCAATGTGCCTAGTCACCGCAGGGTTCCCGGGCGGGTTTGCGCTGAATCAAACAAACCCGCTGGCGACGAGGCCGCCCCAGGTTTAATATGCATTTTGAATACACCTTTAAAACCGCAGACCGCCATGCCCCCGTTACTGACCATCGACGAACCCGCGCAGCCGCCCCGGCCGCCCCGCCCCCAATGGCGCGCCTTCACCGAAATGGGATTCCGTCCGCTGTATCTGGCGGGCTGTTTCTGGGCGCTGGCCTCCGTGTGGCTGTGGGTGCATGCGCCCGCGCGCATCACCGGCGTGCTGGGCGGCGTGTTCTGGCATGCGCACGAGATGCTGTGGGGCTTCGTCGCCACCATCGCCGTGGGCTTCCTGCTGACGGCGGGGGCCAACTGGACGGGCAAGAACCCCTTGCGCGGCAACGCGCTGGCGGGCCTCTGCCTGCTGTGGATCGTGGCGCGCGCGGGCTACCTGATGCCCGGCCGACCAGCGTTCCTGATCGCCGCCGCTGCGGATCTTGGGTTTTTCCTGTGGGGCGCCGCCGCCTTGGGCCGCGCTGTCTGGGTCACGCGCAACCAGCGCAACGCCGGCGTGCCCTTCCTGCTGCTGGGGCTGGCCGCCGCCAACGCGATGTATCTGTGGGCCGCCGTGCAGGGCGATTATCTGGCGCTGATGCGCTACTTCAATGTGGGGCTGCTGTGCATGGCGGTGCTGACGTTGCTGATCGCGCGCCGCGTGCTGCCCTTTTTTGCCAAGCGCGCAGTGCCGGGCCTGGACATTCCGGCCCACACCCGCAGCGGGCTTTGGCAACTGGCCCTGGGCGTGGCCGCCATCGCCTGCCTGGTCGCCGGCGCACCGCGCGCGGCCGCGCTGGCGCTGGCGGCGACCGGTCTGATCGCACTGGCGCAATGGCTGTCCTGGAAGCCCTGGGCCGTGCGCCGCGTGCCGCTGCTATGGATTTTGTATGCGGGGTATCTGGGGGTGGGGATCGGCCTGCTGGTGGGCGCCGCGCACCTGGCCGGCTACGTCCTGCGGCCGGCCTGGCCCGCCCATGTGGTCGGCGTGGCCGGTTTTTCGGTCCTGATCCTGGGCATGGTCACGCGCACCGCGCTAGGCCATCTGGGGCGGCCGTTGAAAACCGACCGCAGCATGGTGGCCAGCTACGCGCTGATGATCCTGGCGGCGCTGCTGCGCTTGGCCGCCCTGCTGCCCACCGCCGCCACGATCGGTTTCCTGCACGCCTCGACCACCGCCTGGGTGCTGGCCCTGGGGCTATACCTGTGGCGTTTCTTCCCGATGATGATCCGGCCGCGCGCCGACGCCGCCAAGCCGGCGGCGCCCGTGATGCGCGTGGTGCCGGTGGCCCGGCGCACGTAGCGCCAGGCCAAAAGCCTCAGCCGCCGCGCCCCTGGCCTTCACGGCGCTCGATCGCCTCGACTTCGCGTTTCATCGCCTTGATCCAGGACTTGAGCAAGCCCTGATCCGAAAACTGCATGACTTCGTGCTCGAGTTCGCGGATGTATTCCTGGATGTCGACGATATCCGCGTCCAGGTCTTCCATCACCGTTTCCGGGTCGAACGACGCGAACGGGTCCAGGTCGTAGCGCAACTTGAAGCCCTCTTCGGCGTAGGCGCCCTGCTGCAGGGCCTCGTCCAGCTGGGCCTGCAAAACGGCGTTCACTTGCGGCAGGCGCTCATCCGCGATGTCGCCAGCCGTATCCACGACGGCTTGAAGATCCGGGTTCTGCGCGGCCTGGGCGACACGCGCGCGCTCGGCGTCTTGCAAGGCTTGCCACGCCACGGCGTTCGGCGTGGACGTGCGGGTGGCCAGCCGCGCCAGCGCCAGCAGTTCCTCGGCCTCGTCGTCTTCGTACTGGTCCTGGATGCGGGCAAGCAGCTGCGCGGGCGACAAGGCGGCAGGATCGGCGTCCAGATCCAGGCCGAGCGCATCGGCCAGCTCGACCTTGGCATCCTCGGTCTCTGCCGCCACGTCCGCGTCGTAGTCGGATCCGCCATGCTTTTTATATAGCGTCTTGAGCCGGCCGGCGTCGCAGCCCGCCGGCAATTGACCCTTGGCGGCCAATTGCAACAGTTCTTCTGAAAACTCCACTACCAGTTCGGACACGAATTCGCGTTCCGACTTGGACAGCCCCATGTTCTTGTGCGCGTGGTCGAAGCACAGCACCAGCTTCATGCGCAGTTCATGCAGCTTTTGCTCCAGCGGCGACAACCCTTCGGCATATTTCTGCCCGTAATCCGCCTCAAGCGCCTGCCACAGCCGCAAGCGGGCGCGTTCGGTCTCCAATCTTGCTTGAAGGCGTTCGAACCATTGCCGCGGACTTTCGAGGGGATGCTCACCCATGGACCTGCTCCTTGCTGATCGGGTATTGAAAATAGCCGCCACTATAACGACTGGCGGCTCAGGCGGCCGCGGAACTGGCCGACAGGCCCGCCAATTCGACGCGGTTGCCGCCCAGCGCCTTCGCGCGGTACAGCGCCCGGTCCGCCGCGGCCAGTCCGGCAGCCAGCACCGGGGCGTCGTCGTCGAACTGGGCCAGGCCGACGCTGACCGTGGCCGGCACCCCCACGCCGCGGACCGGATCCGCGACGGTCTCGGCAAACCGCCGAACGATGCCTTCGGCCAGCAAGTGGGCGCGGCGCGCGTCGTCGCCCGCCAGCAGGCACGCGAACTCTTCTCCGCCGATCCGGGCGAGCACCGCGCCCGGGCCTGCCGCGCCCTGGGCCACGCCCGCGAACGACGTCAGGACCTTGTCGCCCGTTTCATGGCCATGCAGGTCGTTGATCACCTTGAAGTGGTCCAGGTCGAACGCCAGGACGGCAACGGGGCCTGGCGCGGCCGCGCCGATGACGCGCGCGCCCTGCTCGAAAAACCACCTGCGGTTGCCCAGCCGGGTCAGATAGTCCGTCTGGGATTCCTGCAACAACTGGCCGTGGGTTTCTTCGCGGATCAGCTTCAGCAGCGTCATCGGCAAGATGACCGAATACAGCACGCCTTCGTACATCGTGATGTTGCTGGCGGCCATCAGCACCGGCTGACCGTACTGCGCCACCATCCAGGGCAAGACGAACGCCCTGCCCGCGTACAGCAGCGCATGGATGCCCGTCACCACCACGATGATCCGGCGCGGCTGCAACGCCTGCATCGACCGGCAGCGCAACATCTCCAGCGACGTCATGGCGCTGATCAGCGCGATCGGCACCGCGCTGGCATAGGCCCAGACGATATCCAGCCATCGTTCGCCCGTGACCGCCCACACCAGCGCCATCACGGCCAGCAAGCCGAAGGAAGCCCCGCGGTATTGGCGCCCACGCAAGGACGCCACGCCATTCAAAACCAGAAGATAGCCCGACAGGACGACCAGATTGCTGAGCGCGGCGCCGTAGGCCCCAGGTAGTTCGCGGCGGAACAGGATCAGCACGCACCCGGCCGCCAATGTCGCGAAGCCGACGCCCAGCAGGCGCAGCGTCTTGCTTCGCAGCGGGTGGGCCCGGAGCTCCCAGAAGATCATCCCCGCGCTGGCCAGCAGCGTCCCGATGATAAGGAGGTAAAGGGTATGGAGGTCGACGTACATGCCGTAGGGGAAGGCGTATTGCGCCGAACCTTCACGGCGTCGGCCGGATTTTACGTTGAATTCCCTACCGGGACATGGCGAAAACCCTTCTTGAAATACGGCGTTAATAACGCTAATCATTATTATTAATATAGAATTCCGGCTGTCCGCAACATCCTGCCTGGCAGCCCTGATGTCACTGCCCTTTTTCGCGGGCCGCCCTTCCCGAACCCAGCGCCTGATCCTGATCGCCGCCGCCCTGTTGCTGGCCGTGCTGATCGGGGCCGCGTACTGGCTGACGGGAAAGACGCGCCCCGCCGCCCCGCGCTTGCCCGAATACGGGCAGATCCCCGTTGCCGTCAGCGTTGCCGCCGCCCGCGTGGGCCCGCTGCAGCGCGACCTCCACGCGCTGGGCACCATCACGCCGCTGGCGCAAGTAACGTTGCGCAGCCAGGTCGACGGCGAATTGGTCCGGCTGCACTACACCGAAGGCCAGGCCGTCACCCGGGGCCACTTGCTGGCCGAGATCGACGCTCGGCCGTACCTGGCCGCGCTGGCCGCCGCCGAAGGCGAGCTGGCGCGCACCCAGGCGCTGCTGGACAACGCCCAGGCCGACTTGCAACGCTATCGCCGGCTGGCGCGTCAGGAATCCGTGGCGGGCCAGCAACTGGACACCGCCGAAGCCCAGGTGCGCGCGTACACCGCGCAACGCCAGCTGCACCGCGCCCAGGTCGCCGACGCCGAGCGCCTGCTGAGCCATACGCGCATCGTCGCCCCGCAGGACGGCCGTATCGGCCTGCGCCGCATCGATGCCGGTAACCACGTGCGGGCCAACGACACCAACGGCCTGACGACGCTGGTGCAGACGATGCCCATTTCGGCGATCTTCAGCATTTCCGAAACCCGGCTGGACATCCTGCGCCGGGCCCAGGCCAAGACAGCGGTGCTGCGCGTGCAGGCCTGGGACGCGGACGACCGCCGCATCCTGGCCGAAGGCACGCTGGAGGCGCTGGACAACCGCATCCAGGCGGCCAGCGGCACCGTCCGGCTGCGCGCCCGTTTCGACAACGCCGACGAATCGCTGTTCCCCAACCAGTTCGTGAACATCCGGCTGGCCGTGGTGCAGCAAGACAACGCCATCACCATCCCGTCCGCCGCCGTGCAGTACGGCGCCGAGGGCGCTTTCGTCTTCGTCATCGGCGACGACCAGCGCGCCACGCGGCGAGTCCTGCAACTGGGTTCCGCCAACGCCGGCCGCGTGGTCGTGGAAGCGGGCCTGGCCGTTACCGAGCGCGTCGTGGTCGAGGGCGTGGACCGCCTGCACGACGGACGCGACGTCCAGATCGTCGAGCCCCTAACCTGAACCGCGCATGAGCCTGTCACGCCCTTTCATCCTGCGCCCGGTCGCAACGTCGTTCCTGATGATCGCCCTGCTGCTGTCGGGCATCCTGGCCTGGCGCATGCTGCCGGTGGCGGCGCTGCCGCAGGTGGATTACCCGATCATCCAGGTGACCACCCATTACCCCGGCGCCAGTCCCACCGTGACGGCGCGCGCTGTGACGGCGCCGCTGGAACGGCGTTTCGGGCAGATACCGGGCGTAAAGCAGATGTCGTCCACCAGCGGCAGCGGCATTTCGGTGATCACGCTGCAATTCTCCCTGGACGTATCCCTGGGCGTGGCCGAGCAGGAAGTGCAGGCCGCCATCAGCGCCAGCGGCTCGCTGCTGCCGTCGGACCTGCCGACGCCCCCCATCTATCGCAAGGTCAACCCCGCCGACGTGCCCATCCTGACCCTGGCGGTCACCTCCGATTCCCTGCCGTTGCCCAAGGTCTACGACCTGGTGGACACGCGCATGACGCAACGCCTGTCGCAACTGTCCGGCGTGGGCATGGTCAGCCTGGCCGGCGGCCAGCGTCCCGCCGTGCGGGTGCAGGTCAATCCGATGGCGCTGGCCGCCCGCGGCCTGCAACTGTCGGATGTGCAGGAAGCGATCAGCAAGGCCAATTCGAATCAGCCCAAGGGCAGTTTCGACGGCCCGGTGCGGTCGGTCATCATGGACGCCAACGACCAGCTGCAAAGCGCCGGGGAATATCGCGAGCTGATCGTGGCCTGGAAGAACGGCGCGCCGGTGCGGCTGGGCCAGGTCGCCATGATCGAGGACGGCGCCGAAGACCGCTACCTGGCCGCCTGGGTCGACAAGCAGCCCGCCGTGCTGGTCAACATCCAGCGCCAGCCGGGCGCCAACGTGATCGCCGTGGCCGACCAGGTCAAGGCGCTGCTGCCCCAGTTAACCGCCAGCCTGCCCGCCGCGGCGCAGGTGCGCATCCTGACCGACCGCACCGAGAGCATCCGCGCGTCGGTGCGCGGCGTGCAGTGGGAGCTGGTGTTCGCCGTGGGCCTCGTCGTGCTGGTGACGTTCCTGTTCCTGCGCAACCTGCCCGCCACCCTGATCCCCAGCCTGGCCGTGCCGCTGTCCTTGATCGGCACCTTCGGCTTCATGCATCTGGCCGGCTTTTCCACCAACAACCTGACGCTGATGGCGCTGACCATCGGCGCGGGTTTCGTGGTGGACGACGCCATCGTCATGCTGGAGAACATCGCGCGCTACCGCGAACAGGGGCATAGCCCCATGTCGGCCGCGCTGAAAGGCGCCGGGCAGATCGGCTTCACCCTGGTGTCGCTGACGCTGTCCTTGATCGCCGTGTTGATCCCGCTGCTGTTCATGGAAGACGTGGTGGGGCGCCTGTTCCGCGAATTCGCCATCACGCTGGCGGTGGCCATCCTGATATCGCTGGCGGTGTCGCTGACGCTGACGCCGATGATGTGCGCGCGCCTGTTGCCCGCCCACGTGGAATCGCGCCCCGGCCTGCTGGACCGCGTCCAGGCGCGCTACGCCGGCTGGCTGGACGTGACCCTGCGCCATCAGCGCCTGACGCTGCTGGTCATGCTGGCCACGGTGGCGCTGACCGGCCTGCTCTACGTGGCCGTGCCCAAGGGCTTCTTCCCCGTGCAGGACGGCGGCGTGCTGCAAGGCGTGACCCAGTCGTCGCAGAACACCTCGTTCGACGCCATGTCCCGGCGCCAGCAGGCGGTCGCGCACAGCCTGCTGGCCGACCCCGACGTGCAGAGCCTGTCGTCCTTCATCGGGATCGACGGCATGAACACCACCTTGAACACCGGCCGCCTGCTGATCAATTTGAAGCCCTGGGCCGAGCGCAGCGCGCCGCTGGCCGACATCATGGCCCGGCTGGACGCGCGCGCCCGCGACATCCAGGGCATTTCGCTCTTCCTGCAACCGGTGCAGGAACTGAACATCGAAGACCGCGTCAGCCGCGGCCAGTACCAATTCACGCTGACATCGCCGGACAGCGCGCTGCTGACGCAATGGAGCCACGCGCTGACGCAGCGCCTGGCCCGGTCGCCCGAGCTGGCCGAGGTGTCGTCCGACCTGCAAGGCGACGGCCGCCAGGCGTTCCTGCAAGTGTCCCGCGATACCGCCGCGCGGCTGGGCATGACGATGGACGACGTGGTGCAGACCCTGTACAACGCGTTCGGCCAACGCCAGGTGGCCACCCTGTTCACGCAGTCCAACCAGTACCGCGTGGTGCTGGAAGTGGACCGCCGGCTGGCCCTGAGCCCCGACGCGCTGGAGCGCATCCATCTGCAGACGGAAACCGGCCAGGCGATTCCGCTGTCGGCGCTGGCCACCGTCAGCGAACGCGCCGTGCCGCTGGCCGTGAACCACCTGTCGCAATTCCCGGCGGTGAACCTGTCGTTCAACCTGCCCCCGGGCGGCTCGCTGGGCGAAGCCATCGCCGCCATCGAGGCCGCGCAGCACGAAATCGGCATGCCGCCCAGCGTCGAACTGCGCCTGCAGGGCGCGGCGTCGGCGTTCCAGGCGTCGTTGTCCAACACGCTGTGGCTCATGCTGGCCGCCGTGGTCACGATGTATCTGGTGCTGGGCATGCTGTATGAAAGCGCGATCCACCCCGTCACCATCCTGTCGACGCTGCCGTCGGCCACGGTGGGCGCGCTGCTGGCGCTGCTGATCACGGGCCGGCCGCTGGACCTGATCGCCGTCATCGGCATCATCCTGTTGATCGGGCTGGTGAAGAAGAACGGCATCATGATGGTGGACTTCGCGCTGGAAGCCGAACGCTCGCGCGGCCTGCCGCCGGAAGCCGCCATCCGCGAAGCCGCGCTGCTGCGCCTGCGCCCCATCCTGATGACGACGCTGGCCGCCTTGTTTGGCGCGTTGCCGCTGATGCTGGCCACGGGTTCCGGCGCCGAACTGCGCCAGCCGCTGGGCTGGGTCATGGTGGGCGGGCTGCTGGTCAGCCAGGTGCTGACGCTGTTCACGACGCCCGCCGTCTACCTGTTCTTCCACCGCTTGGGCCAGCGGCGCGGCGTTTGCGCCAAGCCCGCAAGGACGGACGGGCCCGCCGCATGATCCGGGCCCTGCTTCACCGGCCGGTCGCCTGCATTTTCCTGGCGCTGGCGCTGACGCTGCTGGGCGCCGTGGCCTGGCGGCTGCTGCCCGTGGCCCCGCTGCCTCAAGTGGATTTCCCCACCATCGAAGTGCGCGCCGAGCTGCCCGGCGCCAGCCCCGAAAGCATGGCGAGCACCGTGGCGGCGCCCTTGGAGCGCGCCCTGGGCGGCATCGCCGGCGTCAGCGCCATGACCTCGTCCAGCAACCAGGGCGCCACGCGCGTCCAGTTGCAGTTCGACCTGGACCGCGACATCAACGAAGCGGCCCGAGACGTGCAGGCCGCCATCAACGCCGCCCGCGCCGAACTGCCTGCGGGCATGCCCGGCAACCCCAGCTACCGCAAGATCAATCCGTCGCAGGCGCCCATCATGGCGCTGGCGCTCAGCTCCCCCACTCGTCCGGCGGGCCAGCTCTACGACTTGGGCGCGACGGTGCTGGCGCAGAAGATCTCTCAGATCAACGGCGTGGGTGAAGTGACGATGGGCGGCAGTTCGCTGCCTGCCGTGCGCGTGCAGGTCAATCCCAATGCGCTGGCGCACTACGGCGTGGCGCTGGACGACGTGCGCGAAGCCATTTCGGACGCCGCGCCGATGCGCCCGCAAGGCCAGTTGGATTCGGCCGGCCAGCGCTGGGAAGTTGGCACGCCCGCGCAACCACGCAGCGCCGAGGAATACCAAAGCCTGATCGTGCGCCACCAGGACGGCGCCGTCATCCGGCTGGCCCAGGTGGCGAAAGTCAGCGATTCCGTGGAAAACCGCTACAGCAGCGGCTTCCACAACCGCAACCCGGCGGTCGTGCTGACCATTAGCCGCCAGCCGGGCTCGAACATCATCGAAACCATCAAGGCCATCAACGAGGCCCTGCCCGGCCTGCGCGCGCTGATGCCGGCCGACGTGGACCTGACCGTGGCGCTGGACCGCTCGCCCGGCATCAACGCCACGCTGCGCGAAGCGCACATCACCCTCGCGCTAGCCACGGCGCTGGTCATCCTGGTCGTGTGGCTGTTCCTGGGCAATGCGCGGGCGGCGGCCATCCCCAGCGTGGCGATCCCGGTATGCCTCATCGCCACCTTCGCCGTCATGTACGCGTGGGGTTTTTCACTGAACAACCTGTCGCTGATGGCGCTGATCGTGGCCGCCGGGCTGGTGGTGGACGACGCGATCGTGGTGCTGGAGAACATCTCGCGGCATATCGAACGAGGCCTGTCGCCCGCCAAGGCGGCGCTGCGCGGCGTGCGCGAAGTGGGCTTCACGCTGGTCGCCATGACCGTCGCCCTGAGCGTGGTGTTCGTCTCGATCCTGTTCATGGGCGGGCTGGTCGAACGGCTGTTCCGCGAGTTCTCGATCACGCTGGTGGCCGCCACGGTGATCTCGCTGGTGGTATCCGTCGCGATCATTCCTGCTTTGTGCGCGCGCTGGCTCAAGCCCGGCACGGCGCATCAGGCAACACCCGTCCTCCCCACGCGGATGCAGGCGGCGTTCGCCCGCGTGCACGACTGGTACGGCGCGTCGCTTGCGCGCGTGCTGGGCCATGCGCGCCTGACGCTGCTGCTGCTGGCGGGCGTCGTCGGCCTGAACGTCTACCTGTATGTCGCGGCGCCCAAGGGCTTCCTGCCGGTGCAGGATACCGGCCAGCTGGTCGGGTTCGTGCGGGGCGACGACGGCTTCTCGTTCCAGGTCATGCAGCCCAAGATCGACCAGTACCGCCAACTGGTGCTCAAGCATCCGGCCGTGCAGGACGTCATCGGCTATAACGGCGGCGGCCTGGGCATCAGCAATTCGCTGTTCCTGATCCGGTTGAAACCCGTGTCCCAGCGAAGCGAATCCTCTACCGAGGTCATCAATTGGCTGCGCCTGAATGCGCCGCCGGTGCCGGGCGGCATGTTCTTCCTGAACGTGGACCAGGACTTGCGCATGCCCGGCGGATTCGGCAACTCGGGCGACCATGAACTGGCCATCATGGCCAGCGACGTGCCCGCGCTGCGGGAATGGTCGCGCAAGATATCCAAGGCCATGCAGGCCATCCCCGAACTGCGCGACGTGGACGCCGAGGGCGACGGCGCCACCCAACAGGTGGTGATCAACATCGACCGCAGCGCCGCCCGGCGCCTGGGCGTGGACATGGACACGATCAGCAGCGTGCTCAGCAACTCCTTCAGCCAGCGCCAGGTGGCCACCCTGTACGACGCGATGAACCAGTACCGCGTGGTGCTGGAGCTGGACCCCCGCTACACCGAAGACCCCGAAGTGCTGGAGCAGGTGCAGGTCATTGCCGCCGACGGCACGCGCGTCCCGCTGACGGCGTTCGCCACGTACGAGAACGGCCTGGTCAACGACCGCGTGTTCCATGACGGCTTGTTCGCGGCCGTGGGCGTGGGTTTTTCCCTGGCCGAAGGCGTATCGCTGGAACAGGGGCTGGCTGCCATCGACGCCACGACGGCCAAACTGATGGTGCCTTCGTCGATCCAGACGCGGCTGGGCGGCGACGCCCGCAACTTCCAGCAAAGCGTGCAAGACCAGCCCTGGTTGATCCTGGCGGTGCTGGTCGCCATCTATCTGGTCTTGGGCATCCTGTATGAAAGCCCGCTGCATCCGCTGACCATCCTGTCCACGCTGCCTTCGGCGGGCGTGGGCGCCTTGCTGGCGTTGCGGCTGGCCAACATCGAGTTCACCCTGATCGCGCTATTGGGGCTGTTCCTGCTGGTCGGCATCGTCATGAAGAACGCCATCCTGATGATCGACTTCGCGCTCAGCCTGGAACGGCGGGAAGGCTTGACGCCGGAGCAAGCCATCCACCGCGCCGCGATGCTGCGCCTGCGGCCCATCGTCATGACCAATCTGGCGGGTCTGCTGGGCGCCTTGCCCCTGGTGCTGGGCATGGGCGAAGGTTCCGAACTGCGGCGCCCGCTGGGCGTCGCGATCATCGGCGGCCTGGCGATCAGCCAATTCCTGACGCTGTACACGACGCCCATCGTCTATCTGGCGCTGGAACGGCTGCGCCTGAAAGTGCGCGCGGCGCGCGTCCGGGCGGCGTCCTGATTGCGATAGCCCAATCGCCCTAGTCCGGCCGGGCTAGTCCTTCGCATATCAATCCCCAGGCGTCCATGGTAATGTCGCTGCGTGTATTCCGATAACAGCGCGTTAGCCATGGCGTTCCGGCGCCGACGCAGAAAAAAAGGGGACTATGCACGCACCCGCGCCGCCTCCTTTTTTTCCGCAGCTGGCGCATCATTCCCTGGTTTCTGATTCGTTGACGCTTCATACGCTGTTTACCTGCTTGATCAGGCCGAAGAGACCATGACTGTGCAAACGGATTTCCCTATTGTGGGTGTCGGCGCTTCCGCCGGCGGCGTCGAAGCGCTGGAAGGCTTTTTCCGCGGGGTGCCCCCAAAACCGGGGCTGGCGTTCGTCGTCCTGACCCATCTGAGCCCCGTGCGCGAAAGCCACTTGCCCGAGGTGCTCCAGCATTACACCCCGCTCAAGGTCCAGACGGCTACGCAGGACGCCGAAGTCGTGGTCGACAACGTCTACGTGCTGCCCGCCGACGCCGTCATGTCGATCCACGAAGGTCGGCTGCGGCTGCGCCAACGGGTGCCCGAGCAGCGCGGGCCGCGCCCGATCGACCTGTTCTTCACCTCGCTGGCCCTGGACCGCGGCGAATCCTCTGCGGGCGTGGTGCTGTCCGGCGGGGACTCGGACGGCACATTGGGCATCAAGGCGATCAAGGAACAAGGTGGCCTGACCCTGGCGCAGGCGACCGACGGCTTCGGGCCAAGCAGCCCGGAAATGCCCGGCAGCGCGATCGCCACGGGGCTGGTCGATTTCATCGTGCCGGCGGATCAGATGGGCGTGAAACTGGTTGACTTCGCATCGGGGCTGGGCCATCTGGACGATCTGGACGACACCGCCGCCCAGGGGCCGGAGCGCGCCCGGCTGGAGGCCGCCAAACACGAAATCTATGCGCTCCTGCGCGCCCGCATCGGCCACGATTTCAGCGGGTACAAGAGCAAGACCTTCATGCGCCGCGTCCAGCGCCGCATGCACGTGAACCAGATGCCCACCCTGGACGCCTATGTCGCTTTCCTGAAGCAACACACCCAGGAAGCGGGCGCCCTGTTCCGCGACCTGCTGATCAGCGTCACGAATTTCTTCCGCGACGCCGAGGCCTTCGAGTCCCTGCAGAAGCTGGTGATCCCGCAATTGCTGAAAGACCGCGAGGCCACCGAAACCATACGCCTGTGGGTGCCCGGCTGCGCAACGGGCGAAGAGGTCTATTCGCTGGCGATCCTGCTGCGCGAGCACATGAACACGCTGCCTGCCGCGCCCCGGGTGCAGGTTTTCGCCACCGATATCGACGACCGCGCCTTGGCCGTCGCCCGCGCGGCGCGCTACCCGGCCGCCTTGCTGGATGCCCTGTCGCCCGAACGGCGCGCACGTCACTTTGTAGCCGATGGCGACAGTTATGTAGTCAGTAAACCGGTACGGGATTTATGCATTTTTTCGCCTCACAACGTGCTGCGCGATCCGCCTTTCTCCCGGATCGACCTGGTGTCATGCCGCAATCTGCTGATCTATTTCGGCGGCGGCATCCAGAAGCAGGTCATCCCGACGTTCCACTATGCACTGCGTCCCGGCGGCTATCTGTTCCTGGGCATGTCGGAAAACGTCAGCCAATTCAACGACCTATTCAGCCCGATCGACAAAAAGCACCGGATCTTCCAGCGCCGAGCGGATATCGGCGCGCACCCACGCCCACCGATCACCTTGCCCTCCATGCATAAACCGGACCTGCCACATTCCTCTCATCGCCGCACGCAAACCGGCACCTCCACGCTGCGCCACTCCGTCGACAGCCAGGTGCTGGCGCAACATGCTCCGCCCCACGTGCTGGTCAACCGCGACGGCGATATCGTCTATTACTCAGGCCGCACCGGCAAGTATCTGGAAGCCGCGGCCGGCGTGCCGACCCGCCAGGTGCTGACGCTGGCGCGCAAGGGCCTGCGCCTGGACCTGCGCACCCTGTTGCACGAAGCCGCCGAAACCGGCCGGCCCGCGGTGCGAGAGAACGTCGCCGTGGACGGGGAAGACGGCCGCGTCCAGATGGTGACCTTGACGGTGGAGCCCTTGGCCGACCACAAGGAAAACGAGCCCCTGTTCCTGATCCTGTTCGCCGACCACGGCCCCTTGCTCAGCCGCGATGAGGCTTATGCGCAGGGCAGCGTCACGCAACAAGGCGCGGCCCAGCAGATCGAACTGGAATTGCGCGACACGCGTGAACGCCTGCAGTCGATGATCGAGGAATACGAAACCGCGCTGGAGGAACTGAAGTCCTCCAACGAAGAACTGGTGTCGGTGAATGAGGAATTCCAGTCCACCAACGAAGAATTGGAAGCCTCCAAGGAAGAACTCGTATCGCTGAACGAAGAGCTGCACACGGTGAACGCCGAACTGCACGGCAAAGTCGACGAACTGGACCGCAGCAACAGCGACCTGCACAACCTGTTTGAAAGCACGGCCATCGCCACCCTGTTCCTGGACCGCGACCTGATCATCCGCAGCTTCACGCCGGCCATGGGCGACGTCTTCAACATCCTGCCCAGCGACTGCGGCCGCCCTATCACCGATCTGGCCAGCCGTTTCGACCTGCCCTCGTTCGCCAACGACATCGCCAAGGTATACACCCACTACCAGCCGATCGAACGCCGCATCGCGGGCACCTTGGACGGCAAGCACTACCTGTTGCGCCTGGTCCCCTACCGCAGCAGCGACAGCCAGGTCGACGGGGTCGTCGTGACCTTCATCGACATCACCCTCATCACCCGCGCCGAACGGCGCCATCGCGTCCTGATCTCGGAACTGCAGCACCGCACCCGCAACCTGCTGGCGCTGGTGCAGAGCGTGGCGCGGCGCACCTTGGGCGACGGCGAGCCCTTTCAGCGATTCGAGACCCGCCTGGCCGCGCTGGGTCGCGTCCAGGGCTTGCTGACCGAATCCGATGGCGGCAAGATCGAACTCGGCGGCGTCATCCGCCGCGAACTCGACGCCGTCGGCAACGAACGGCAGGTGACGATCAACGGGCCGGAAGTCCGCATCGCCCCGGAGCGCATCCAGACCCTGGCGCTGGCCATCCACGAACTGGCGACCAACGCCGTGAAGTACGGCGCGCTGCGCTACGAATCGGGCCGGCTGGACGTCAAATGGCGCATCGAACGCCGCGACGGCAATCGCGACCACCTGATCCTGGATTGGACCGAATCCGGGCTTCCCGCCGCGCCCGACGCGACACGGCGCGGCTATGGCCGCGACCTGATCGAGCAGGCGCTGGCGCTAACGCTGCGCGCCAAGACCGCCATGGATTTCAGATCCGACGGCATCGCCTGTCATATCGACGTGCCGATTGAAGCCAGAAACGAAGCTGGAAACGACGCCGGAATCGAAGCTGGAAACGAAACCCGCAACGAGCCCGGCGACGGCGCCACGCCCGAGTGACCCCGGCACGCGGGGACGGCCTGTCCCGGGGCGGCGGACCTACTCGGGCAGGCGCGTCGCCGCCGTCAGCCGCTCGGACATGAACGCCAGGAACTCCCGGGCCAGCGGCGGCAGGGTCCTGCCCTGCAGCGTCAGCACCTGGATGCTCCGCTGCCGCATTTCGGGGTTCGTGAACGGCACGCCGGCCAGCTTGTCGCTGCCCACCTGGCCCATCAGCGTCAGATAGCCCGTCAGCGCCACGATCCGGCTGCCTGGCAGCATCGGCAGGAACGCCGCCGAATGGTTCGACACGTAGGCCGGTTCGATATGCAGCCCGGCATTTGCGCATGCGGCGTCGAACAACTGCCGGACCGTCGTGCCCTGATCGCCCAGCGACAGCGGGTAGTCCGCCAGGTCCCGCATGCCTACGCTGCGCCGGCTGGCCAGTGGATGGTCGCGGCACATCACCGCATACACGGGGGCCCGCGTGAGTAATTCAGTCTTCAATCGATCGTCCTGCGCCGTGGAATAGCGCAACGCGATCTGCGACAGGCCCTCCAGGATCTGGCGACTGACCTCGTCCGGCCGCTCCACATGCAGGTGGAACCGCGCCTCCGGCCGCACACGTTTGAACTCGGCCATGCTGAGCGGCAGGAAACGGTGCGCGAAGCCTTCGGTGCAGGCCAGCCTGATCGTGACGTCGCCCACATGGCCGCGCTGCCGGATCTGCGTCGTGACGCGCTCGGCCTCCAGCGCCGCGGCATTGGCGTAGGCGGCAAGCTGCCTGCCGGCTTCGCTCAGCGCCATGCCGCGCGCCTGGCGCTCGAACAGCACGATGCCCAGATCGTCTTCCAGCTTGGCGACCTGCCGGCTGACGGCCGAGGCCGCCACATGCTGCGCCGCCGCCGCCCCCGCGATGGACCCGCAACGGGCCACTTCCAGGAAGTACCTCAAGGCCAGTGAAATCATGGTCGGCTCCGAAATCCATGCCTTAAAGGCATGGCATAGATGCTAATTATCTAATTGTGGCACGGGGTGAAGCGTAATAACTTTGTGCCTCCCTTGCGCACCCGAGAGTCGATGTGAATCGCGAACAAGCCATCCTCCACGCCGTTGAAGCCTTTGATTCCGGCGCCCTGCTGGCGGCGCTGGCGCGCCGCGTCGCCTACGCGACGGAAAGCGAAGTGCCGGAGCAGGCGCCCGCGCAGCACGCCTACCTGAATGAAGACCTGATCCCGCTGCTGACGGCACTGGGTTTCTCCTGTGAGGTCCATGCCAATCCCGCCGGCGTGGACCTGCCCGTCCTGGTGGCGCGCCGCATTGAACAAGCCGGCCTGCCGACCGTGCTGATGTATGGCCACGGCGATGTCGTGCGCGGCAACGCCGCCAAATGGGACGCCGGGCGCGACCCATGGCGCCTGCAGGTCGAAGGCGACCGCTGGTACGGCCGCGGCACGGCCGACAACAAAGGCCAGCACTCCATCAACCTGGAAGCCTTGCGGCACGTGATCGCCGCGCGCGGCGGCAAGCTGGGTTTCAACGCGACCTGGCTGATCGAGACCGGCGAAGAGGCCGGTTCGCCCGGCCTGGCCGCCTTTTGCGAGGCCCAGCGCGACGCATTGGCGGCCGACGTGTTCATCGCCAGCGACGGCCCGCGCCTGAATGCGGAACGCCCCACGCTCTTCATGGGATCGCGCGGCGCGGTGAACTTCGAATTGAAGCTGCGCGCGCGTGAACGCGGCTACCACTCCGGCAACTGGGGCGGCCTGCTGGCCAACCCCGCCATCGTGCTGATGCACGCCATCGGCACCCTGGTGGATGCCCGCGGCCGCATCACCGTCGACGGCCTGCGCCCGCCCCCCATCCCCGCCGCCGTGGCCGGCGCGCTGGCCGACCTGCAGGTGGGCGGCGGCGCCGACGACCCCGAAATCAACGCATGGTGGGGCGAACCCGGCCTGACGGCGCCCGAGAAGGTATTCGGCTGGAACAGCCTGGACGTCCTGACCTTCGGCGCGGGCGACCCGGCCAAGCCCGTCAACGCGATCCCGCCCGAAGCGGTGGCCTGGTGCCAATTGCGTTTCGTGGTCGGCACCGACTGGCGTGCGCTTGAGACCCATGTGCGCGCACACTTGCGCCAGGCGGGGTTTGAAGACGTGCAAGTCCGGATTGGCATGCAGGCAGGCGCCACGCGCTTGTCGCCCGACAACGCCTGGGTGCGCTGGGCCGCCGCGTCGCTGCAACGCACGACCGGCAAACGCCCCGCGCTGCTGCCCAACCTGGGCGGCTCGTTGCCCAACGACATATTCGCCGACCTGCTGGGCTTGCCCACCCTGTGGGTGCCGCACTCCTACCCCGCTTGCGCGCAGCACGCGCCCAACGAGCACCTGCTGGGCAGCGTGGCGCGCGAGGGGCTGGCCATCATGGCCGGCCTGTTCTGGGACCTGGGCGACCAGGGCGCCGCCCTGCGCGGGGCGGTAGCCGTCTGCGCTATTCCCGCGGCCGCCTGACCGTCCGGCCCTTTTCCATGTTTCCCTCTGACTGATCGAGAGCTTTGCCATGACCGCTAGATTTTGTGCCGCCGTGATGGCGTTCAACCTTGCTGTGGCCGCGTATGCGGGCGAGGCCCATGCCGCGTATCCCGAACAGCCGATCAAGATCGTCGTGCCGTTCACGCCGGGCGGCGCCACCGACGCGGTGGCGCGGCTGCTGGCCAACCGGCTGTCGGGCAGCCTGGGGCAATCCGTCATCGTGGAGAACCGCCCCGGCGCGTCCACCGTGATCGGCGCGGATGCCGTGGCGCGCGCGCAACCCGACGGCTATACGCTGCTGCTGTCGGGCAGCACCACCTATACGGTCTTGCCGGCGCTGAAATCCTCGTTGCCCTATGACCCGATCCACAGCTACGAACCGATCGCCATCGTCGCGATGGCCCCGGTCGTGCTGCTGGCGCAGAACGGGCTGTCTATCAGCACGGTGCAGGAAGCGGCGGCGCTGGCCAAACGCCAAAGCGACAAGGGCGGCCTGATGTACGGCACCTTCGGCCCCGGCTCCGCCCCGCACTTGGCCGGCGAGATGTTCGCCGAAGCCGTGGGCGCCAAGATGCTGCCCGTGCCCTACAAGGGCAGCGCCCAACTGATCACCGCCATGATCGGCGGCGAGGTCGCGCTGGGCGTGGACACGGTGTCGTCAGCGGCGCCGCAAGTGCGCGCCGGAAAGGTCCGCGCGCTGGCCGTCACGGGCGAACACCGCGTGCCGCAGCTGCCTGACGTGCCCACCTTCACCGAAGCCGGCATCCCGCAGGTATCGTTTGTCGGCTGGTACGCGCTGGCCGCCCCGGCCCGCACGCCCGCCCCGGTCATCGACACGCTGAACCGCGCCGTCGCCAAGATCATGGAAGACCCGCAAGTGCGCAAAGCCGTGTCGGACCTGGCGCTGGAACCCGTGTACCTGCCGGGCCAGGCGTTCCACGACCAGATCGCCCGCGAGCTGCGCACGTTTGGCGACGTGGCAAAGCGCGCGAACATCACGCTGGACTGACACGGTTGGCCGGCCTCGGCGCGTGGGCATGCGCCAAGGCCGGCCGCCAGGCGGATCAATACTTGTAGTTCACGCCCAGCATGGCGCTGAACGGCGCGCCATAGTAGTTGCTGTAGACGTTGGTGCTGGCGTAGTACTTCTTGTCGAAGACGTTGTTCAGGTTCAAGGTGGCCGACCACTGGCGGTTGACTTGGTAGCGCGCCATCAAGTCCACCAGCGCATAGCCGCTTTGCGACGATTCGAACGGCTTGCCGCCCGGGCCGCGGCTGGAATACTCGCTTCCGCTTTCCCAGCGCACGCCGCCGCCCACGGTCAAGGCGCTCAGGTCGCCCGGCAGGCGATACGTCGTGTACAGCTTGGCGATGTGGCGCGGCAGGCCGACTTGCGTGACGAATCCTTGCGGCAGGCGGCGGTCCACGTAGGCATACGACAGCTGCATCTGCCAGCCGGGCGTCAGCTCGCCGGTGATTTCGGCTTCCACGCCCCGCATCACCGCCCCGTCGGCGGCGACAAACGCGCTGTCGCCGTTCGGCGCCAGACGGTCGCCGTCCAGCATGGCGTAGTTGTCCTGGCGAGTCCGGAACAAGGCCACCGACCCGTTCAGGCGACCATCCAGGAACGCCGACTTCAGGCCGATCTCGTAGGTGTTGCCCTTGATGGGATCCAACGCGCTGCCCGTCACGGTCTGCGCCTGTTGCGGCTGGAAGATGCTGGTGTAGCTGGCGTAGGCGGACACGGTGCTGGTCAGGTCATAGACCACGCCGGCGTAAGGCGTGTAGACGCCCTGCTCCCGCATGTTGTCCGGATAGGACGAGCCATCGGTATAGTTGTAGGACGCTTGCTGGTCCCACCACGTCACGCGCGACCCCAGCACCAGCGACAGCCCGTCGGTCGGACGCAGGCGCACCGCGCCGTAGATCGACGCCTGCTTCTCGGTGTAATAGCGCTTGCCGGTCGATTGCCAGTCGGGTTCGGGCATATCGCCGTTCCATTCTCGGATATCGGGAATCTTGGGGTTGTAGCCCGGCGCGGTCCACAGCGGATACGTGTCGTAGTCGCCCCGGGTGCGCGATGCGCTGGCGCCCACCACCAGGTCATGCTGGCGTCCGAAGGCGTCGAACGCGCCGCTCAGGCTTGCGTCGACTGCGTTCTGGGTTTTCGGAATGGGCCATTTGGCCACCCACACCGACGCGCCCTGGCCCGTCGTCGGGTTGGCCCAGCCGTTGCTGCTGAACCAGCCGTACGTGCGGTCGTTGTCGTCACCCGTGCGGGACACGGTCACCGAGCCCTTCCACAACGGCGAGAATTCGTGGTCCAGCGTCGCGAACACGTTGTAGCGCGTGCGTTCCTGGCGGCTCCAGTCGGTAGCGGAATTGAAGCGCTGCGGGAAATCGGTTTTCGTGCCGTCGGCATAGGCGGCGGGAAAGCCGAAATATGAGCACGCCGTGCACTTCTTGCGCTGATACTCCGCGCCGAGGGTCAGCATGGTGCGTTCGGCCAGGTCGGCCTCGACCACGCCGTACAGCAGTTGCGAATCCTGCTTGACGCGGTCGATGAACGAGCCGCCTTCCTGCCACGCCCCGACCAGCCGGCCGCGCAGTTTGCCGGATTCGTCCAGCGGGCTGCCCAGATCGAATTCCGTGCGCTTGTAGTCCCAGGAGCCGACAGCCACCCCCACGCCCGCCTCGAATTCGCGCGTCGGCCGCTTGCGCACCAGGTTGATCGACGCCGCGGGATTGCCGGCGCCGTTCAACAGGCCGGTGGAACCGCGCACGACCTCGATCCGGTCATACAGCGCGGTATCCAGCCCCAGCGCATTGAAATCCTTATGCGTGGGCACGCCGTCCACCTGCATGTTGGTGACCTCCATGCCGCGCGCATACAGTCCCTTTTCGTTGTCGTCGGCCGACCCTTTTTTCTTGAAGGTCAGCCCCGGCGTGTTGACGATGGCGTCCTCCAGCGTATTGAGCCCCTGGTCCGACAGGCGCTGGCGCGTCATCACCGATACCGATTGCGGCGTCTCGCGCAGCGTCATCGGCAGCTTGGTCGCGGTGGTGGACAAGCCCACCGTGTACGAATCCGACCCCTCGCTGGGCGAAGGTTCACGCGAGCCCAGCACTTCCACGGGCGCGAGCGTCTGCGCGCCGGCGATGCGCAAGCCGTAATTGTTGCCGCCTTGGCTGACGGCTTCCAGCCCGGTGCCCGACAGCATCGCCGCCAACCCCGAGGCGACGCCGTATTCGCCTTGCAGGCCGGCGCTTTGCTTGCCTTGCGTCAATTGGGCATCGAAAGACAGCACCACGCCCGCCTGGGCCGCAAAGCGGCCGAGCGCCAGCCCCAGCGGGCCGGCGGGAACATCGTAGCGGCGGGCCGCATCGGCGGACGGCGCCGCCTGCGCCAGCGCGGGCGGCGCGCAAGCCAGCGCCATCAAGGCGACAAAGACGGCGCGCGCGATCGGCGCCAGCGGGCCGGTATGGCGGTGGAAGGACATATTGAAAGGCATAAGCTCAGGTTTTCCGTGAATCAAATCCGACGTAATCCCTGCTAAGTCGGACGAGCGCGGAAAAAGGACAATGCCGATTGAAAATAAATCAGGCGCGGGCGACTACCCGGGTGTAGTAGCGGGTGAAACGCGACACGCGCACGGGCAGCGCGCGTTCCACGGCCGCCAAGGCGCGATCCGTGTCGTCGATCGGAAACGCGCCCGACACGCGCAGCGACGCCACGGATTCCTCGCAGCTGAGGCGGCCGGGACGGTATCGGTCCAGTTGCGCGATGAAAGCGCCCAGCCGCATCCCGTCCACGATCAGCAGGCCGCGGGTCCAGGCGTCGGGTTCGCCCAGGATGACGCCCTCGGGCCGGGCGCCCGACGCTTCCAGCACGCCCTGTTCGCCCGCGTTCAGCACCAGCGGCGCGGCGCCGTCGGCGGGCAGCAGCTCGACCGCATGCCGCAGCACCGCGACGCGCGTGCGCGCATCCTGCCGGTTGACGGTGAAGCGCGTGCCCAGCGGCCGCACCGTGCCGTGCAGCGTCGTCACGCGCAAGGGCGGCAAGCCCGGCGCGGCATGTTCCGTGTCGATCAGGATCTCGCCGGCATGAACGGTAACCTGGCGGCCGCGCGCGTCCATGGAGACGTCGACCGCGCTGGCACTATCCAGCCATAGCAAGGTGCCGTCCGCCAGCCGCAGTTCGCGGCGTTCGCCCGTGCCCATGTGGTAGTCGGCCAGATAGCTGGCCGCCATTTGCTCGACCGGCAAGGTGCGCCAGGCCAGCACGCCGCCCGCGCCGAGCAGGGCCATCGCCCCCAGTCCGTTGCGCAGCGCGGCGCGCCGGCGCTCGAAGTGGCGGTCTGCGCGGCTCAAGGTATCGGCGGCCAGCCTTGCGGGCGCTGCGCCCAATGTGCCGCGCAGGCGCTCGACCTGCCGCCAGACACGGGCATGTTCGGGATCGGCGGCCAGCCAGCGGCCGTGCGCCGCCACATCGGCCGCGTCGGCGTCATCGGCGCATAGCCGCGCATACCATTGCGCCGCCGCGGAAATCGTTTTGTCCGCCATCGCCGCCTACTGCCGTTCCAAGGCGTACACCAGGCAGTGCTCGGTCGCGCGCGCCATATATTTCTTGACCGAACTGACCGTCACGCCCAGCTTGGCCGCAATGTCGGCGTAGCTGTTGCCTTCAAGCTGCGACATCAGAAAGGCGCGCCGCACCTTGTCGCCCAGCCCGTGCAGCATGGCGTCGATCTCGCGGATGGTTTCCAGCAGGATGGCCTGTGTTTCGGGAGAGATCGCATGGGCCTCGGGCTGCTGCGCCAGCGTTTCCAGCCAGGCGCGCTCCAGCACCTGGCGGCGGATGTGGTCCACCAGCGTGCGCTGCGCCACGGTGGCCAGAAAGCTGCGCGGCTGCAGCACGCCCTGCAATTGCGCCATGGACGCCGGCGAGGCCAACAGGCGCAGGAAGGTGTCTTGCGCCAGGTCGGCGGCTTCGGCGGGCACGCTCAGCCGCCGCAGCAGCCACCCGCGCAGCCAGCCATGATGATCGCGATAGAGCAAGCCTAGCTCGCGGTGCTCCAGAGATTCCGAGGACGACATGGCCGTAGCGCGACCGCTTCCTGATTTTTAAGAATGGGAATTGTAATCATTATTGATGATGGCGGGCAATCGCCCGCCATCTTCCCGGCGCCTGCCCGCTTCTATACCATCGGCGGCACCGTTTCGCGCTCGGGATGCCGGTGCTTGGCCAGCGCCTCGATGAACTGGGCCCCGCTTTTCGCCGGCGCTCCGCCGCCCATCACCAGGCCCCCGTCCGATTCGTCAGGCGCAATGCCCGCCGCTCCGAACAACTGCCCGCCCCGTCCCAATGCGAGCAGCGTCTTGCCGTGGCGGAAGGCGTCGCGCAGGAATTCCAGCGCCCGCCCATCCGTCTGCAGCCGCCCCACGGCGCCCTCGCCGCCCGGGACGACGGCCCCGTCGAACAGCCCCGAGGGGTGGTTGTCCAACGACGCGTCCGCATCCAGCGTGCTGCCGTCATCCGCCTGCACGGGGCCGATCCGCTGGCCCACCAGCCGCACCACCACGCCCGCCTTGATCAGCGCATCCGCCACGGCCGACACGGCCGCGCCGTCCACGCCTTCGGCCACCAGGATGGCGACCTTGCGCGTAGCGACCCCGCCGTCACCCGGCCTGGCGGTCAGCGACAGCGCCGGCGACACCGCCACCTCGGGCTTGGGCGGCTCGGCGATGGCGCGCGGCAAGGGCTCGGGCAAGGCCATGCCCAGCTGGTCGGCCACGGCCAGAGCCAGCTCGTCCGACACATTGCGCAGCGACGCCACCATGCGCTGCCGGATCGCCGGCACCGTCAGCTTGCTCAGTTCAAAGGCGAAGGCGTTGATGATGTGCTGCTGCTCCCAGTCTGTCTGACTATCGAAGAACAGCGTGGCCTGGTTGTAGTGTTCGGCGAACTTTTCGGGATGCCCGCGCAGCTCGTCGCCCGTCACCGGTTCCGGGAACGGCACAAAACCGTCCATCCCGGCCTGGAACGGGCAGCCACCCGCCAGCGAATTCGGTTCATACGCCACGCGCCCCCGGTGGATGGCCTGGCGGTGCATGCCGTCGCGCTGGTTGTTGTGCACCGGCGCCAGCGGCGCGTTGATGGGGATCTCGTGGAAATTCGGGCCGCCCAGGCGCGAGATCTGCGTGTCCACGTACGAATGGATGCGCCCGGCCAGCAGCGGGTCGTTGGTGAAGTCCACGCCTGGCACGACATGCGCCGTACAGAAGGCGACCTGCTCGGTCTCGGCGAAGAAGTTGTCGGGATTGCGGTCCAGCACCATCCGGCCGATGGGCGTAACCGGCACTAGTTCTTCGGGCACGATCTTGGTGGCGTCCAGCACGTCGAAACTGAAGCGCTCCGCCTGTTCTTCCGTGAAGACCTGCACGCCCAGTTCCCATTCAGGGCCGTTGCCGGCGTCGATGGCTTCCCACAGATCGCGCCGGTGGAAGTCGGGATCGGCGCCCGACACTTTGACCGCTTCGTCCCACACCTGGGAATGCGTGCCCAGCACGGGATTCCAATGGAACTTCACCAGCCGCGATTCGCCCTGGGCGTTGACGAAGCGGAACGTATGCACGCCGAAGCCCTGCATCATGCGGTAGCTGCGCGGGATGCCCCGGTCGGACATCACCCACATCAGCATGTGCGTGGATTCCGGCATCAGCGAGACGAAATCCCAGAACGTGTCATGGGCGGACGCAGCCTGCGGCATGCCGTGGTGCGGTTCGGCTTTCACCGCATGCACCAGGTCCGGGAACTTCATCGCGTCCTGGATGAAGAAGACCGGGATGTTGTTGCCCACCAAGTCCCAATTGCCTTCATCGGTGTAGAACTTCACCGCAAAGCCGCGCACGTCGCGCGCCGTGTCCTTGGAGCCGCGTTCGCCCGCCACCGTCGAAAACCGCACGAACACAGGCGTGCGCTTGCCCTTCTCGGCGAATAGCGACGCGGCCGTCAGGTCTGTCAGGGGCTTGTAGCATTCGAAGTAGCCGTGCGCCGCCGAACCCCGCGCGTGCACGATGCGTTCCGGAATGCGCTCGTGGTCGAAATGGGTGATCTTCTCGCGCAGGATGAAGTCTTTCAGCAAGGCCGGGCCGCGCAATCCGGCCTTGAGCGAATGCTGGTTGTCGCCCACGCGCACGCCCTGGTTCGTCGTCAGCATCTGGTCGCTGGCGTCCGAACGCACGCGCGCCAACCGGCCGTCCACGGCATTCACGCCCGGGGCGGCCGCGTCGACGGTCTTGTCCGACGCCTCGCTTTCCGACAAGGTGCTGGCGCCCACGGACGGATCCGCAAGGGGCACATGCGCACCCGCGACGGGGCAACGCGCGGCATCCGCGCCGTACTCCGCCGCCTTGCCGGCGTTGTGGGGAATGGCGGCCGCCGTGTCGCCCACCGCGGCGGCCCGCTTCAGCGCCGGGTGGCCGGGCTTGCCGCCTGGGCCGGCGGCCGGGCCGCTATCGGTATTCATATAGGCGGTATCCAGCGCACCGCCCTTGCCGCCGGCAGAGTTGCCGGCGGGGGGCTTTCCTGCTGGCGTTTTGCCTGGGGATTTCTTCGTTGCCATGGCCGGTCTCCTAGTGTTTGAGCATCTTGTCGCGCGCCTGTTCGGCCCGCGATGCGCCAATGGCGGACTCCACCTGCTTGACCTCTTCGGGCGGCGGCAGCACGGCGGGAAAGCCCAGCGATTCGATCCACAATTCCCGCGACCAGCCCTGCGTGTGATACAGGTGGTGGTCTTCGTCGGTGGCCACGGCGTCATAGGCCTGTTTCAGGATCTTGGCCTCGCGGCCCGCGTGCTGGTCGGCGATCACGCCGATCAACGACCAATTCGCGTGATCCTTCGTTTCGGCCAGCACCACGCATTCGGTCGCCACCAGTTGCGCGGCATCCGGGTCCCCCGCGCTGGCCGCCATCTTCATGGCCTTGACCAGCGACTCGCCCAGGTGGCGGACCACTGCCCGGCCTGGCGACTGCGCCTCGGGATCGAGTCCCAGTTGTTCAAACACGGTCAAAAGGACGCGGTGGTGCGTGCGCGTCTCCTCCAGGTATTCCTTCCATTCTTTCTTCAGGTCTTCGTTAATAGCGCAGGACACCGCGGTCTCGTAGACGGACAAGCCGCCGATCTCGGTCTCCAGCGCCTGATACAGCAGTTCGTTGATCTGCTGGGCGCTTCCGGCTTTGTTTTTCATCAGGGGGCTCCTCGTTCAATGGCATCTGCGGCCGGACCGACCAGGGCGGACAGTCGAGCGGGATGAGGCGCCCCTTCAGCAATCGCCATGCCTGGTGGCACCGCGCCTGCCCGAAAAACGGAAAGCCCCGGAATGCCTGGCATCGCAACTCCGGCCCCAATTCGCTTAGAATTGGAACCATTCTCAATAAAACCAAAATCCGTCGGCTCGCGGCGGCGACAACGAATAAGAGGCTCGTTCTGAAATCCGGTTTCCGCCTATCCATGGCCTGGTTGCACACCTGGGTCGGCCTGTGGTTTTCGTGGCTGCTGTTCGCGGTGTTCCTGACAGGGTCACTGGCCGTGTTTACCGAGCCCATCACCCACTGGATGACGCCCGAGCACCATGCGGCCGAGGCCCTGGCCGCGCAGCAGGAAAGCGCCCCCGTGGACCGCGCCCGCCGCCTGGACCTGGCGATCGACTACATGTCGAAAAAGCACGCCGGCGCTGAAATGTGGGAGATCTGGCCCGTCAACCGTTCGCACGAGAACAGCCTGTCCGTTTACTGGTTCGATCAGAACGGCCAATACGCCGACGCCGAACTGGACCCGGACACCGGCGCCGAACTGGACGACCACCACGACGAGGAAGGCCGCGCCACGATGGGCGGCACGCACTTCGTGAACTTCCACTACATGCTGCACGAAAGCCGCTATGGCCTGTGGATCGTGGCGTTCGCCAGCATGGCGATGCTGGTCGCGCTGGTGTCCGGCGTGGTCACGCACAAGCGCATCTTCAAGGACTTCTTCACGTTCCGCGCGAAGAAGGGCCAGCGTTCGTGGCTGGACGCGCACAACGCCGTCGCGGTGCTGACCCTGCCCTTCCAGTTCATGATCGCGTATACCGGCATCGTCATTTCCAGCGCCGAGCTGATGCCGGCGCCGGTCGCCGCCCACTACGGCGCCGGAATGGAAGGCACCCGGCTGTACTTGGCCGAGATGCAGGGCGAAGTCAAACCGCTGCACACCGGCGCGGCGCTTGCGATGCCTAAGCTGGAACCCATCGTGGCCCAGGCCGAAGCGCTGATCGGCCAGACCGCGCGTGCCATCGTCATCAACAACCCCGAAGACAGCTCCATGCGGATCGCCGTCTACGGCTGGAACGAAGACCGCGACACCTTCCACAACATCAGCGCCACGACCGGCATGGCCGAATTCTCGGGCGCCACGGGCGAACTGCTGCGCACGCGGCCCGCGGGTGGCGTCAACGGCGGCACGCCGGCGCTGGCGCGCCAGGTGATGAGCGACCTGCACATGGCGCGCTTCGGCGGCCTGGCCATCCATTGGCTGTATTTCGTCTGCGGCCTGGCGGGCGCCGCCATGATTGGCACGGGCGCGGTGCTGTTCATGGTGAAGCGGCGCGCCAAGCTGGGCAATGAATTCGGCGGCGCCACCGCGCGCATGTACCGCCTGTTCGAAGGCCTGAACGTGGCCGCGCTGGCCGGCCTGGCGGTGGCGTGCATCAGCTACTTCTGGGCCAACCGCCTGCTGCCCGTCGCGTTGGAGAACCGCGTGCTGTGGGAACTGCGCTGCTTCTTCGGCATCTGGGCGCTGATGCTGGCGCTGGCCTGGCTGTGCCGTCCGCGCCGCGCCTGGATCCTGCAACTGAGCCTGCTGGCCGCGCTGTGCCTGCTACTGCCGCTGATGTCGTTCGCGACGCTGGGCGATCACCTGTTCGCGCAGGTCGGGCGCGGCGATTGGGAAAGCGCGGGGCTTGAACTGACCGCCGTCGCCTTTGGCGTACTATCCGCCTGGGCGGCATTCCGTATTTGGAAAAAGCCCCTGTCCGCGCCCAATCAGCGCAAATCCCGCGCGAACCAAGAGGCGCCGGCATGAACATGAACGACGTATTCGCCATTGTGATGGCCCTGCTGCTGACCTACTCCGGCATGGCCTGCCTGAGCCTGGCCATGCCGCGCCATTACGACCAGGTCTGGGGCCGCGATCCGTCGGCCGGCCACACGCGCGTGCTGCGCGGTGCCGGCGTGCTGCTGCTGGCGCTGGCCCTGCTGCCCTGCGTGGGCCTGTGGGGCAACACCGTGGGCGTGGTCGCCTGGCTGGGCTGGCTGTCGGCCGGCGCGCTGCTGTGGGTCGGCATGCTGTCCTGGGCGCCCCGTCCGGCCGCCAGCACCGCCGCACTGGCGGTGGCCATTTCGCTGGCGGGCATCGGCATCGGCTTCTGACGCGCATTGCGCATTCCGCTGGCCGTCTGACCGCATTTGACCCGCATCAACCCAGGCTGATATCCCGCGCCAATGCCGCGCCGATAGCACCATATGTGGTGGTAGAGTTTCCTCACTCCACTACATATGGTGTCGATAATGCCTATCCAACACATCCTCAAGCGCGACGGCCGCGTCGCGGCCTTTGATCGCGACAAGATCGCACACGCCATGGCGGCGGCCGGAACCAGCACCGGAGAGTTGGACCTGGCGGGCGCGCAGGCCCTGACCGATATCGTCATCGGCGCGCTAGCAGACCAGCCCTGCCCCGGCGTCGAAACCATCCAGAACCGCGTCGAGGAAGCCCTGGTGCAGGCGGGCCACTGGCGCACCGCCCGCGCCTACATCGTGCACCGCGAACAGCACGCCCGGCTGCGCGCGCTGCGCCACACCTTGGTGGACGTGGAAAGCGCCATGGAGGAATACCTGGACCAGCGCGACTGGCGCGTCAACGCCAACGCCAACCAGGGCTATAGCCTGGGCGGCCTGATCCTGAACGTCGCGGGCAAAGTCACCGCCAACTACTGGCTGTCCAACGTCTTCACGCCCGAAGCGGGCCAGGCCCACCGCGACGGCGACATCCATATCCATGACCTGGACATGCTCAGCGGCTATTGCGCCGGCTGGTCGCTGCGCCAGTTGCTGACCGAAGGCTTCAACGGCATCCCGGGCAAGGTGGAATCCACGCCACCCAAGCACATGTCGGCCGCCATCGGCCAGATCGTCAACTTCCTGGGCACGCTGCAGAACGAATGGGCGGGCGCGCAGGCCTTCAGTTCATTCGACACCTACATGGCGCCCTTCATCCGCCGCGACGCGATGACATACGCCGAGGTGAAGCAATCGATGCAGGAACTGATCTTCAACCTGAACGTGCCCAGCCGCTGGGGCACGCAGACGCCCTTCACCAACCTGACGTTCGACTGGACCTGCCCGGCCGACCTGAAGGAACAGGTGCCTTACGTGGGCGGCCAGGAAATGCCTTTCCAGTATGGCGACCTGCAAGCCGAAATGGACATGATCAACCGCGCCTACATCGAAGTGATGATGGCCGGCGACGCCAAGGGGCGCGTGTTCACCTTTCCGATCCCCACCTACAACATCACCCCCGACTTCGACTGGAACCACGCCAACACCGACCGCCTGTTCGAAATGACGGCGCGCTACGGGCTGCCCTACTTCCAGAACTTCCTGAATTCAGACCTGGAACCCCACATGGTGCGGTCCATGTGCTGCCGGCTGCAACTGGATCTGCGCGAACTGCTCAAGCGCGGCAACGGCCTGTTCGGGTCGGCGGAGCAGACGGGGTCGGTGGGCGTGGTGACGGTGAACTGCGCGCGCCTGGGCTACACGTGCCAAGGCGACGAAGCGCAATTGATGGCACGGCTGGACACCCTGCTGGGCCTGGGGCGCGACGTGCTGGAGACCAAGCGCAAGGTGGTGCAGCGCTACATCGACCAAGGCCTGTACCCCTACACCCGGCGCTACCTGGGCACGCTGCGCAACCACTTCAGCACGCTGGGCGTGAACGGCATCAACGAGATGATCCGCAACTTCTCGAACGGGGCGGACGACGTCACCACCGCCGCGGGCCACGCGCTGGCCGTGCGCCTGCTGGACCGCGTGCGCGACCGCATGACCGAATTCCAGGAGCAGACGGGCCACCTCTACAACCTGGAGGCCACGCCCGCCGAAGGCACGACCTACCGCTTTGCCCGCGAAGACAGGAAACGCTATCCCGGCATCCTGCAAGCGGGCTCCGAAACCCAGCCGTACTACACGAATTCAAGCCAGTTGCCCGTGGGCCACACCGACGATCCCTTCCACGCGCTGCAGCTTCAGGAAACGCTGCAAGGCAAATACACCGGCGGCACCGTGCTGCACCTGTACATGAACGAAGCGGTGTCGTCCGCCGAGGCCTGCAAGCAGCTGGTGCGCCGCGCGCTGTCGAACTTCCGGCTGCCCTACATCACGGTCACGCCCACGTTTTCCATCTGCCCCCACCATGGGTATCTGGCCGGGCATCACGAGTTCTGCCCCAAATGCGACGCCGAACTGCTGGCCAAGCAATCCGCGTGCTGCGCACCCGCCTAGCGCGCGACACCCCGCCGGCACAACGCCGGCATTCACCCCAAGGAGTCCTCGATGCAAACCTTGACCGTTCCCGCCCCCGCCGCCGTCGCTCTGCCCGTCTTGCAACGGGACGACAGCCAGCGCGTGCGCTGCGAAATCTGGACCCGAGTGATGGGCTACCACCGTCCCGTCTCATCCTTCAACACCGGCAAACAAGGCGAATTCAATGAACGCCGCTTCTTCGTCGAGCAACGCGCCTGAAGGCGCACCTCAACACGCTGAACCCGGTACCCGCAGGCTGGCCGCAAGGCCAGCCTGCGCGACGCCGCCCCAACCCGTCGCCCAACCGCTGCCGCGGCATTCGCCCGCGATCGGCGGCCTGGTGCCCTTTTCCACGGTGGACTGGCCGGGCAAACTGGCCGCCGTGGTCTTCATTTCGGGCTGCCCCTGGCGGTGCCATTACTGCCACAACACCGAACTGCAAACCCGCGCCGCCCGGTACGACTGGCGTGAAACGCGCGCCTTTCTGGAAACGCGCACCGGCCTGCTGGATGCCGTGGTGTTCTCGGGCGGAGAGCCCTTGAGCGAACCCCGGTTGCCGTCCCTGATCCGCGACGTGCGGCGCATGGGATACCGCGTGGGCCTGCACACGGCGGGCATCTACCCCTTGCGCCTGGCCGACGTGCTGCGCCATCTGGACTGGGTGGGGCTGGACATCAAGGCCGACACCCAGGGCTACGACGACATCACCGGCCGCCGCGATTCCCAGCGCCCCGCGCTGGCCTGCCTGACGCAGCTGCTGGCTGCCGGCACCGATTTCGAATGCCGCATCACCTGGCATCCCGACTGGTTGGACGAAACGCGGTTGCTGGCCCTGGCCCGCGAGCTGGCCCGCCGCGGCGTGAGGCGCTTCGCCGTGCAAGGCGCGCGCAGTTCGCCCGGCGCGCCGCCCGGCCGCGCACTGGGCACCCAGGCGCAGGCCATGCTATCGCAGTGGTTCGCGGAATTCGCCTACCGCTGAGCCAGCGCCGCCGCCAACGTCGCATGAAAGCGCGGAGACCCGATCGCGCCGACATTGCAGCGCGACCATGGCGACGTGGCGGTCGGGTCCACGCTGAACACGCGGCCCGGCGCCATGATGACCTTTTCGGGCATCAGGTCCGCGGCCAGCGTCAATGAATCGGACACGCCCGGAAAGGCCGACCACAGGTAGAGCGAACTGCCAGGCCGCGCAAAGACTTCGGCCCCCAGCGAATCCAGCACCTGCAGCGCATGGCCGGTCGCGGCCTCCAGGCGTTGCCGCAGCCGGACCAGATGGCGCTCGTAGTGCCCGTCGCGCAACATCACGTCCACCATGCGTTCGCAATATTCCGAACTGCTGACATGCACCAGCGCCTTCAGGTCGGCCAGATCGCTGGCCAGCGCCGCATTGCAGGCGATGAAACCCACCCGCAGCGCGGCTGAAAACGACTTAGAGAAACTGCCGATGTAGATCGTCCGTTCCAACTGGTCCAGCGCCGACAGGCGGACGGCCGACGTGGGCTTGAAGTCGGCCAGCGAATCGTTTTCGACCACCATCAGGTTGTGGCGTTCGGACAGTTGCAGGACCTTATAGGCCTTGGCCAGCGAAATGTCGGAACCGGTCGGGTTGTGCGCCAGCGACTGCGTGAAGAACAGCCGCGGCTTTTCGCGTTGCAGCAAGGCTTCCAGCGCCACCACGTCCGGGCCGTCGGACAAGCGCGGCACGCCCAGCATGCGCACGCCCGCCAGCTTCAACTTGCCGAACAAGGGGTAGTACCCGGGGTTGTCGACCAGCACCGTCGCGCCCGGCGGCACAAAATAGCGGATCACCAGATCCATGGCCTCGTTCGCGCCATGCGTCAGCACCAGCTGACGCGGCGCCACATTCACGCCCACATCGCCCAGTTTGCGCACCAGGCTTTCGCGCAGCGGCGCATAGCCGAAGCGGCTGCCATAGCGGAACAAGGCGCCCAGCCCCGTGCGCACCACTTTCTGGTGATAGCGGTCCATGCGCATGTCGGCCAGCCATTCCACCGGCGGGAAACCATCCCCGGCCTGCACCGCGTCCGGCTGCGTCTTGAGCTGTTCGCGCATCAGCCAGACGATGTCCATTGCCCGGCTCAATTGCCCCGGTTCCTCGTCCGCCGCCTTGCGCGCGAAGTCGCCGTCCAGCACATAGAAGCCGGCGCCCCGGCGCGGTTCCACCAGCCCCTGGGCCACCAGCATCTCAAAGGCCACGACGACGGTGTTCTTGGCGTAGCGGTGCAGTTGCGACAGTTCGCGCAAGGACGGCAGCTTGTCGCCCGGGCGGTACACGCCGTCGGCGATCTGCTGCCCGATCAGCTTGGCCAGGCTTTCGGCGATGGGCGCGGCGCGCGGCCGCCTGCCCGGTCTGATTGCGTCTTCCATGCCTCGTCCACCGTGTGATTCGCGGCCAAAATTGGTGCAGTGCGATGGTACTGTTTGCCAAAACTGTACCTCTCAATAGCGGTACAGTTTACCTAGAATCAGGCCACTTGATACCTATACGGAGACCTGCCATCGTGGCCGATTCACGCTTGCCCAACTTCCGCGCGCTGACGCCTGCGCAACGCCTGGCCGCCATCGCGGATAAAGCCTCGCTCACCCCCGAAGAACAGCAGTTGCTGGCCCGCCCCGGCGCGCTCGGCCTGGACCGTGCCGACGGCATGATCGAAAACGTCATCGGCGCGTTCGAGCTGCCGCTGGGGGTGGCCGGCAACTTCCTGGTCAATGGCCGCGACGTGCTGGTACCGATGGCCGTGGAGGAACCGTCCGTCGTGGCGGCGGCGTCTTACATGGCCAAGATCGCGCGCGAATGCGGCGGCTTCGAAACGTCCAGCAGCCGTCCGCTGATGCGCGCCCAGGTCCAGGTGCTGGGCCTGACCGACCCGCACGGCGCGCGGCTGGCGCTGCTGCGCGAACGCGAACGCGTCTTGGCGTTGGCCAATAGCCGCGACAAGGTGCTGATCGGGCTGGGCGGCGGCTGCCAGGACCTTGAAGTGCATGTCTTCGCCGACACGCCGCGCGGCCCGATGATCGTGCTGCACCTGATCGTGGACGTGCGCGACGCGATGGGCGCCAACACCGTCAACACCATGGCCGAGGCCGTGGCGCCGCTGGTGGAATCGATCACGGGCGGATCGGTGCGCCTGCGCATCCTGTCCAATCTGGCCGACCTGCGGCTGGCGCGGGCCCGCGTGCGCCTGACGCCGCAGGCGCTCGACACCAAAGACCGCAGCGGCGCCGAAATCATCGAAGGCGTGCTGGACGCCTACACCTTCGCCGCCGTCGATCCCTACCGTGCCGCGACGCACAACAAGGGCATCATGAACGGCATCGACCCCGTCATCGTGGCGACCGGCAACGACTGGCGCGCGGTCGAGGCCGGCGCGCACGCCTACGCGGCCCGCTCGGGCCGCTACACGTCGCTGACGCAATGGGAAAAAGACACGTCCGGCGCGCTGGTCGGCACGATTGAAATGCCGATGCCCGTGGGCCTGGTGGGCGGCGCGACCAAGACGCATCCGCTGGCCCGCCTGGCGTTGAAGATCATGGACGTGGGCTCGGCGCAGGAACTGGGCGAAGTGGCCGTTGCCGTGGGCCTGGCGCAGAATCTGGGCGCGTTGCGCGCGCTGGCGACCGAAGGCATTCAGCGCGGCCATATGGCGCTGCACGCCCGCAATATCGCGTTGGTGGCCGGCGCCTCGGGCGCCGAGATCGATACCATCGCCAAGCGCATGGCGGCGGAGCAGGACGTCCGCACCGACCGCGCGCTGGCCTTGCTGGAGGAACTGCGGCAGTCCCGATAAGCCCGGCCGGTTCAGGCCATACAAGAACAGAGGCGGCGCACGGCAACGCCGGCGCCGCCCGGACACAACGGAGAGAGACATGGAAGCAAAATCCCCCGCGCCGCCCTGGCGCCTGGCCGAGGTATGGAGCGACACCGTGGACCTGCGCCAACTGGCGTGGGCCATCGGCATCGGCATCACCATCAGCGTGGCGGGCTTCTTCGCCGCCAGCCGCTGGCTGCGCGGCATGGTCGCGTCCCCCGAACTGGCGCACGCCTACGCCATGCTGGCCGGCCTGGCCGGCTGCGTGATCGCGGGCGTGATCTGCGCGCGCCTGTTCCCGCCCAAACGCGAAGTCATCGAACACACCTCTACCCATGACCCGGCCTGGCGCGCCGAAGTGCTGGCCGAACTGGCCGAGCAGCCCGGCGGCCTGGGCACCCTGGACGACCTGCCCGAGGCGGTCGTGCGCGAACTGAAGGAACTGGGCCTGTACGACCTGTTCACCGAACCGCCTGCTGCCGCGCCCGCCGCGGCGCCGGCGTCGTCCGCCCGCCCCCAGGGCGCATCCAAGGAGGCGCTGGCATGAGCGATCCCGCCCTGCTTGAACAAATCATGGTGGCCGCCGCGATGGGGCTGCTGGGCGCGGTGGTGTTCGCCGCGATCGGCCTGGTGTCGGGAACCGACGAAACCACGACGCTGGCGCCGCTGACCTTGCTGGTGGTGCTGCTGGGCGTGCCGCCCGCAGGCGTGTTCACCTTTTTCCTGGCCGGCGCGGTCGCCAAGCACATGACGCACGCGGTGCCCACGGCGCTGCTCGGCATCCCCGGCGACACGCTGGCCACCCCGCTGCTGCAGGACGCGAACATGCTGCGCAAGCTGGGCGTGCCGCATATCGCGCTGCGCAAGATGGTGTCCGGCGCCATCGTAGCCGCCTTTGTCGCAGTGCCGCTGGCCGTGCTGTTCGCCGTGCTGCTGGCGCCGTTCGGCGCGGCCATCACCCAATCCGCGCCATGGATCTTCCTGGCGGCAGCCGTGCTGATCGCGTATTTCTCGGCCGGCCGCTGGGCCGCGGTGGCGCTGCTGGTGCCCTTCGTGGTGGTCATCATCGCGCTGCAAAGCCTGACGGCCAAATATGGCGTCAAGCTCAGCATCAGCTACTTCCTGGGCATCGCCATCGGCCCGCTGATCGCGGACCTGTTCACCGTCATCTCGCCGATGGGCCGCTCGCAGATGATGCGCGACAAGGTGCGCACGTTCTCGCTGGCGCCGGACGTCAAGGGCTGGTCGGGCTACTTTCCCAACCCGTTGAAGGTGATGGACCGCACGCAGACCCGCTGGACGCTGGCCACGGCCGCGATCTCCAGCGCGACCTTCGTATTCAGCCCCGTCGCCATGACCGTGGTGCTGGGCGAACTGGTCGGTTCGCGCATCAAGCACGCCTACCACCGCCTGACGACGGTCCTGTCGGCGCGCAACGGCGTCACCGAAGCGACCTACATCGCCGAAGCGCTGATTCCGCTGATCGCGTTCGGCCTGCCGCTCAGCCCCGTGGCCGCCGGCCCCGCCGCGCCGCTGTTCAACGCGCCGCCGCGCTTCACGGTGGATGCCGCCACGGGCCAGACGCACAACCTGCACAACCTGCTGAACCACTGGGAGTTCCTGGGCTACGGCATGCTGGCGGTGCTGCTGGCGGCGCTGGTGTCCTACCCCTTCGCGATGAACTTCGCGCGCCGCGCCGCGCTGTTCGTGTCGCGCAAGGTCAGCCACGAGGCCATCATCGCCACGTTCGTGGGCCTGATCATCGTCATCAGCATCTGGGAAGGCCAGTTCCTGGGCCTGCTCGTAATCCTGACGATGGGTCTCTTCGGCGGCCTGCTGTCGCGCCGGTTCGGCTTCAATACCGGTGTGCAGTTCATGGGCTACTACACCGCCGTGCTGTCGGTGCCGGCCATCGTCAAGCTGATGGCCTAGGCGGCTTAGCCCGGCAGCGGCGCGCACGGAATCGCGCCGTTGCCGGACCCGCCGGCCGCTTCAAGCGGCGGTCTGGATGTTGGCTTCGCGGATCAGGCGGGCCCACTTTTTCTGTTCCTGCAGGATGTATTGCTGCGCCGCCTCGGGCGTGCCGCCCATCGCCGTACTGCCTTCGGCCGTGAAGAGCGCCACCGTGGCCGGATCCGCCAGCACTTTTTCCACCACGGCATTGACCGCCTGGATCACGTCTCTGGGCGTCCCGGCGGGCGCCACCAGCGCCTTCCAGTCCAACGCCTCGAACCCCTCGAAGCCGGACTCGGCCACGGTGGGGACATCCGGCAGGATCGGCAGCCGCGCCCGCGCCGTGACGGCCAAGGGGCGCAGCACTTTGCCCTTCAGCATTTCCTGCGCGGCCTGCGGCGTGGCGAACATGTAGTCGGTGTTTTCGCCCAGCAAGTCGTTCAGGGCCGGCGCCGCGCCGCGGTAAGGCACGTTCAGCACTTCGAACTTCGCCTGGTACGCCAGCAGTTCGCCCGCCAGATGGCCCACGGTGCCCGACCCCGCCAACGCCTGCTTGATGGAGCCGGGCGCGGCGCGCGCGTCGCGCACCAGATCCGCCAGGGTGTTCCAGCGCGCGTTGGCCTTCACCACCAGCACCACCGGCAACGACGCGATCAGCGCGACCGCGGCGAAATCCTTGCCGGCGTCGAACGGCATTTTCGGCATCAACGCCGGGTTGATGGCCAGGTTGGCGGTCTGCCCCAAGCCCAGCATGAAGCCGTCGGGCTTGGTCTTGGCGACGTAGTCCAGCCCGATGTTGCCGCCCGCGCCCGGGCGGTTCTCGACCACGACGGACCAGCCGGCCGCGCCCGTGATCTTGGCCGCGATGGCCCGGGCGACGGAATCCGTGCCGCCGCCCGGCGTATACGGGACGATCAGGCGGATCGGGCGGCCGTCGGGATAGCCGGCGGCAGTCTGTGCCCGCAACGGCCATGCGGCCGCGCAAAGGGCTGCGCCCAGGAACGAGCGTCGGGATAGAGCGATCATGAGGGTTTGTCTCCTTGTGTAATGTGCCTTGCCTTCAAGGCCGCGATTTCGTCGTCGCGATAGCCGGCGGCCCGCAAGAGCTCGTCGGTGTGTTCGCCCACGGCCGGTGGCTGCAGGCGGATGGGCGGCTGGACGCCGTCCAATGTCAGCGGGGCCAGCGGCACCCGTGTTTGCCGGCCGTCCGGCAGCGTGACCGGCGCAAGCCCGCCCGTGGCCTTCAGGTGCGGATCGTCGAACAGCTGCTCCGGCCGCGTGATGGGCGCGAACGGCAGTCCTTCCTGTTCAAACCGCGCGGCCAGTTCGGATGCGCGGTAGCCCGCCAGATGCGAGCGCAGCTGCGGCATCAGCCAATCGCGAGCCAATACCCGGTCGTTGTTCGTCTTCAGGCGCGGGTCCGCCAGCCAATCCGCCAGGCCGAACGCGCGGCAGAAGATGTCCCACTGCTTGTCGCTGACGACGGCCAGGAACACTTGTTCGCCGTCCCGCACGGTAAAGACGTCGTACACGGCCCACGCGGAGATGCGGCTGGGCATCGGCGCCGGCGCATTGCCCGTCATGGCGTGTTGCATCATGTGCTGGCCCACCAGGAAGACGTTGTTCTCGAACAGCGAGGCCTGCACTTCCATGCCCACGCCGGTGTGCTCCCGCTGCGCCAGCGCCGCCATCGCGCCCAGCGCGCCGAACAGGCCGCCCATGATGTCGTTGACACTGGCGCCCGCGCGCAGCGGGTCGCCCGGGCGGCCCGTCATGTAGGCCAGCCCGCCCATCATCTGCACCACTTCATCCAGCGCGGTCCGGTTCTCGTACGGGCCCGGCAGAAAGCCCTTGTGGCTGACATACACAAGCCGGGGGTTGCGCGCCTTCAGCGCGGCGTACCCCAAGCCCAGCTTGTCCATCACGCCGGACTTGAAGTTTTCGCTGACCACGTCGGCGGTATCGATCAGGCGCCGCGCCGCCTCGATGCCTTCGGGCTGCTTCAGATCCAGCGCGATGCTTTTCTTGTTGCGGTTGAACATGGGGAAGAAGCCCGCGCCGGATCCCAGCAGGCGGCGCGTCGAATCGCCGCCGACCGGTTCCACCTTGATGACTTCGGCGCCCAGATCCGCCAGCAGCATGCCGCACGTGGGCCCCATCACCATGTGGGTGAACTCCACGACGCGGATGCCTTCGTACGGAAGACGGGACGGGGAACGGCTGGACATGTCAGGCACCTTCATTGGGAAACAGGTCGGGACGGCGAAAAGCCCTTGGGCAATCCCGCATCCGGCGTCATGCCGTACAGCGGCTCGCCCGGCAGGCCGGCGGCTAGCGGCAAGCGCGCCGCGATGATTTTTTCCAGCGAGATCCCGGTGCGCACGCCCATCGCCTCGAACATGAACACCAGGTCTTCGGTGACGACATTGCCCGACGCGCCGGGCGCGTAGGGGCACCCGCCCAACCCGCCCAGCGAACTGTCGAACGTGCGCACGCCCTCGTCCCAGGCCGCCAGGCAATTGGCCAACCCCAGGCCCCGGGTGTTGTGCATGTGCGCCGCACCGGCACGGGTTCCGATTTCACTGCGCAACCGGCGGAACAGGCGGCGCACCTGCGCGGGGTTGGCATAGCCCACGGTGTCGGACAGACCGGATTCGTCCGCGCCGGCCGCCACGCACATCGCCGCCAGCCGGATCACATCGTCTTCCGGCACCAGGCCCTGCAAGGTGCAGCCGAAGGCCGTCGAAATGCCGGCCTCAAGCTTGACGCCCGGCGCGATGCCGTCGCGCAGCGCCGCGATGGCGCGGACTTCTTCCACCATGTCTTCCGGCGTCTTGCGCACGTTGGCCAGCGAATGGGCGCGGCTGGCGGAAACGGGCAAAGTCAGCTTGTGGGCCCCGGCGCGCAATGCGGCCTCGGCGCCCCGCAGGTTCGGCACCAGCGCCATCACGGTCACCCCCGGCTGGCGGGCTGCGTAGGCGACGACTTCGGCCGCATCCGCCATCTGCGGCAGCAAGCGCGCCGGCACGAACGAGGCCACCTCGATTTCACGCACGCCTGCCGCGACCAGCGCATCAATCCAGCGGAACTTGTCCGCGGTCGGCATGGTGGCCTTCACCGATTGCAGCCCGTCGCGCGGCCCGACTTCGCTGATCAGGACGTCCGTCTGGGCCCGGATGTCATTCGCCATGTTTGCGTCTCCCGTTAATTCTATCTAATAGAATGTTGTTCTTTAGAATAGAATTAAATGCGAACGCAAAATCGCTGTCAAGCCGGGTCTGGCCCGGATCCCCGCCCGGCCTGTGCCTACAATGGCCCCTATCGTTCTAAAGGATGGAATATGCCGATCGAAGTCCGCTGCGCTGCCAGGGCTGGCCATGCCTCGTAAAGCCGTCACCGAATCCGTGGCGGATGCCGATGCCGCTGAAGGCGGAGTCGCCGCGGTCGACCGGGCGATGAGCCTGATGGCGGTGTTCACCCCCGCCGATCGGACGCTATCGCTGGGCGAACTGGCGGAACGCACCCGTCTCTACAAAAGCACCGCGCTTCGCCTGCTGGCGTCGCTGGAACACGCGCAGTGGATCCGCCGCCTGGATGACGGCCGCTATGCGCTGGGCCCCGAAGTGGCCCGCCTGCACAGCATCTATTCGGCATCGTTTTCGCTGGAGCACGTGGTCATGCCCGTGCTGCGGGAGCTGGTGGCCGCCACCGGCGAAAGCGCGGCCTACCATGTGCGCCAGGGCGATGCGCGGCTGTGCCTGTACCGCGTCGATTCCCCGCATCCGGTGCGCGACCATATCCGGGCGGGGGACCTGCTGCCGCTGGAGCGCGGCAGCGGCGGACGGGTGCTCACGGCCTATGACGACGTCCTGGGGCACGCGCCGGGCCCGGATCAGGCGCTGTACGCGCGGATCCGCCAGGACGGCCATTTCGCCGCGCTGGGCGACCGCCTGAGCGAGGTGGCGGGCATTTCCGCCCCCGTTTTCCTGCTGTCGGGCGGCATCGCGGCGGCGGTGACGCTGACGGCGCCCGCGCATCGTTACCACCCGGACCACCTGGCGTCCGTGCTGCAGGCCGCCCGCCGGCTGACGGGCCGGGTCGGCTGACCGCAGCGGCTGGCCCTGCTCCGGCCCCGCCATTGCCCGCCCGCTTGATCCCGCGCAAGGCGACCCGTCATCCCTTGTTCTAGCCTCTGTCCACTAGACCAGAGGAAAGACTCAACATGACGTGGTTCAAATCACTCAACCTCGCCGGACGCGACTTGCTGCCCATCGTTCAGGGCGGCATGGGCGTCGGCGTGTCCGCTCACCGCCTGGCCGGCGCGGTTGCCAGCCAGAACGCGGTAGGCACCATCGCCAGCATCGATTTGCGCCATCACCACCCGGATCTGCTCGAAAAGACCGACAAATGCAATGACCGCGACGCCATCGACAGCGCCAACCTGCAAGCGCTGGACCGCGAAGTGCGCGCTGCGCTGGACACCGCGCAAGGCCGCGGCCTGATCGCGGTGAACGTCATGAAGGCCGTGCGCGGCCATCCCGCGCTGGTGCGCCAGGCCTGCGAAAGCGGCGCGCAAGCCATCGTGATGGGCGCAGGCCTGCCGATGGACCTGCCGGAAATGACGGCCGATTTCCCGAAGGTCGCGCTGGTGCCGATCCTGTCGGAAGCGCGCGGCGTGGCAGTCGTGCTGAAAAAATGGATGAAGAAAGGCAAGCTTGCCGACGCCGTGGTCATTGAACACCCCGGCCACGCGGGCGGCCACCTGGGCGCGGCGCGCCTGGACGACATCCACAACGAACGCTTCGATTTCCAGCGCGTGCTGAGCGAATGCCACGCCCTGTTCGACGAGCTGCAACTGGGCCAGGATGCCCCGCGCCTGATCGTCGCGGGCGGCGTCGGCAGCCATGACCAGGTGCGCCATTGGCTGGCCAACGGCGCGGACGGCGTCCAGGTGGGCACTGCGTTCGCCGTCACCCATGAGGGCGACGCGCACGAGAACTTCAAGCGCGTGCTGATGGATGCGGACCCGGCCGAACTGGCCGAATTCACCAGCGTCGCCGGTTTGCCGGCACGCGCGGTGGCAACGCCTTGGCTGACCCGCTATCTACGCCAGGAAAAGACGCTTCAAGCCTGCACGCGCGCCGATCCCAGGCGTTGCAGCCAGCGCATGGACTGCCTGACGCAATGCGGCTTGCGCGACGGCCTGTCGCGCTTCGGCCAGTTCTGCATCGACTTGAAGCTGGCCGCCGCCCTGCGCGGCGAAGTCAGCCGCGGTCTGTTCTTCCGCGGGGCGTCCAAGCTGCCGTTTGGCGGCGCCATGCGCTCGGTGCGCGAATTGATGGACTACCTGCTGCATGGGCGGATGCCTGCCACAGCCTGATGCGACGGCGGCCATGGCGCCTGTTGCGCTAGCGCGCCGCCGACAGTTCGAACTGGAACACCGCGCCGCGCTCGGCGCGTTCCACCAGCCGGATCTCGCTCTGGTGCAGCTGCAGGATGCGCTGCACGATCACCAGCCCCAGGCCGCCGCTGTCGCGCGGCCCGCGGCTAAGCGCCGACGCGCGCGTGAACAGCCCCGCGCGGAGTTCCGCCGGAATGCCCTTGCCCGAATCGCTGACCTGCACCTGCACCCGGCTCTGCGCCACGCCCAGCTGCAATTCGATCCGGCCGCCCGGCGGGCTGTGGCGGATGGCGTTGTCCAGCAGGTTCGTCAGCACGCGTTCGATCAAGCCCAGGTCCGCGCGCACCAGCGGCAGGGCCTGCGGGATGTCGGTCGTCAGTTGCTGCTGGCGCGCTTCGGCGGCCAGCTCGAATTTCTGCAACACGTCCTGCACCAGTTCCGGCAGCGAGAACGTCTCGGGCTCCAGCCGCACCAGGCCGGATTCCAGCCGCGCCAGTTCAAACAGTTCCTGCGCCAGCCGTCCCACCTTGCGGCTTTGCGCCAGCGCGATGTCCAGGTAGCGGCGGCGTTCGCCAGCATCCAGCGTGTCGTCCTTCAGGCGCAGGGTTTCCAGATAGCCATGCAGCGAGGTCAGAGGCGTGCGCAGATCGTGCGAGATATTGGCGACCAGGTCGCGCCGCTGCTGGTCCTGCCGTGTCAACTCGCGCCATTGGTCGGAAATCCGACGGCCCATCTGCACGAAACTGCGACGCAGCACCGATATCTCGTCGCCATCCTTATCCGACGCGTCGCCCGGGCGCTCCAGTGCGGCCAGCGCCTGGCCGTCGTCGCCGTCAAAGGCCCGCACCGCGCGGGTCAGGCCGCGCAACGGCCGCGTGATCAACGCAAATGCCGTCAAGCCGGCCACCAGCCCCAGCAGGGCCACCAGCGCGATCGACCACAGCGTCGTGCGCAGCACCGAACTGCGTGCCACGGACATCGCCAGCGCGTCATGCGCCTGCCCTTGCAGCACCACGTAGACATAGCCTTTTTCCTGCCCCGCCACCCGCACCGGCGCGGCGCTGAATACTTTTTTCGCGTCCACATTGCGCGGGTCGTCGCCCACGATAGGCAGCATCCCGCCCTGCAGCAGCCGCTTGACCGGCGCCAGGTCCACGTGGTCCCGCTTGATCTGGCCTGCAGGAGCCGCATCGCCCACGATGCGGCCATCGTTGGACAACAGGTAAACCTCGACTGCAGGGTTGACCACCATCAGCATGTCGAACAGCGAACGCACGGCGTCCGGCTTCCATCCGTTGGTGTCCATCAGTTCCGTCGTGCCGGCGATATGCTGCGCCAGCCCGCTGGACAGCCGCTGCACCACTTCCTGTTCGTAGCGCGAATTGGCCGCGATCTGCAGCCAGGCCGATGCGCCGCAACTGGCCAGCAGCAGCAGCGCGAATACGCCGGACAGGCGTTGGGTCAAGCTGAAACGTTTCATGATGCGGCTCCGGTGCCGCCGCCCGGCGCTGCCGCGAACTTGTAGCCCCTGCCCCACACGGTCAGGATGCGCTGCGGGTTGGAGGGGTCGGCTTCGATCTTGGTGCGCAGCCGGTTGATATGCGTGTTCACGGTGTGTTCGTAGCCTTCGTGCTGATACCCCCAGACGTGGTTCAGCAGATCCATCCGCGAGAAGACCTTGTCGGGATGGCGCGCGAAGAAATGCAGCAGGTCGAATTCACGCGGCGTCAGGTCCAGCCGGCGCTCGTCGACATCCACCGTTCGCGCGATCGGGTCGATGGACACCCCATGCACGGCCAGGCTGCCGGCATCGATGCGCGCATTGCGCTCCACCGCGTCGCTTCGGCGCAGCAGCGCCCGCACGCGCGCCACCAGTTCCAGCATGGAGAACGGCTTGGCCAGATAGTCGTCCGCGCCCAGTTCCAGGCCCAGGATGCGATGCACTTCGCTGGACCGCGCGCTGGTGATGATGATGGGGGTGTAGCGGGCCATGGCGCGCGCCCGCTTGCAGATCTCCAGGCCGTCGATGCCGGGCAGCATCAAGTCCAGCACCAGCGCGTCCCAACTGCCCTCTTCCAGCCGCCGCATGCCTTCATTGCCGTCGGCGGCATGTTCCACCGCATAGCCTTCGTCGCGCAGGTGCAGGCGCAGCAATTCGGCGATGTGGGCGTCGTCTTCAACTATCAGCACGCGTCGGGGCGTTTCCATGGGGAGCTCGGGCCAATTCAGTACCGCCATTGTCGCCAATCCGCTGGCGGGGAGTTATCACAATTATTTTAAATCTGCGTGAGGACTCCGATATCGGCTCCGGTGAAGAATGGCGTCAACAACAGAACGCCCCGGAGACCCGCCATGATGGCAAGCCCCGCAAGTCACGATACACCGGCCGCCCCCCGCCCGGCCGGCGTCATCCATCCCGGATGGCTGCGGGTGATGCATTGGATCAACGCGCTGGCCGTGGTGGTCATGGTGATGAGCGGCTGGCGCGTCTATAACGCCGCGCCGTTCTTCGACTTCACTTTTCCCAAGGACATCACGCTGGGCGGCTGGCTGGGCGGCGCCCTGCAATGGCACTTTGCCGGCATGTGGCTGCTGTTCGCCAACGGCCTGCTCTATCTGGCGCTGAACGTGGCGACGGGCCGCCTCCGGCACAAATTTTTCCCGGTCAGCCCTCGCGGCGTGGCCGCCGACCTGGGCGCCGCCCTGCGCGGCAAGCTGTCCCACAATGATCTGCGCCACTACAACCAGGTGCAGAAGCTGGCCTACCTGTTCGTCATGGTCGACATCGTCGTGCTGGTGCTGTCCGGACTGGTGCTGTGGAAGTCCGTGCAATTCGATCTGCTGCGCGAACTGATGGGCGGCTACGAATTCGCGCGCCGCATCCATTTCTTCGCCATGGCGCTGCTGGTGGCGTTCGTGGCGGTCCATCTGGTGATGGTCGCGCTGGTTCCGCGCAGCCTGCTCGCCATGATCCGCGGCAAATAAGGAGCCCTTCGTGAGCCAGAAAAGACGCTTGTCGCTGCTGGGCCTGGATGGCTCGGCCATTCTCAAAGAGGCCAAGAACCTGTTGGCCAAGCGGATCGAGCAGCCGTCCCGCCGCACGTTCCTGCGCAACAGCCTGACGCTGGGCGGGCTGGCGATGATGTCGGGCTGCACGCTGTCCGACGACGACAACGTGGAGAAAGCGCTGTCTTCCGTGTCCCGGTTCAACGACCGGGTGCAAGGCTGGATCTTCGACCCCAACAAGCTGGCGCCGACCTACCCGGAATCGATGATCACGCGGCCGTTCCCGTTCAACGCCTACTACGGCATCGACGAGGTCCGCCACGTCGAAGAGGAATCGTTCCGGCTGGAAGTCACCGGCATGGTGGCCGACAAGCGCCAATGGCGGCTGGAGGAACTGCGCGCCATGGCCCAGATCGACCAGGTCACGCGGCATATCTGCGTGGAAGGCTGGAGCGCCATCGGCAAATGGGGCGGCGTGCCGTTTTCGACGTTCTTGAAGCGCGTGGGCGCCGACCTGACCGCGAAGTACGTGGGATTCAAGTGCTCGGACGACTACTACACCAGCATCGACATGCCGACGGCGCTGCACCCGCAGACCATCCTGGCGCTGACCTATGACGGCAAGACCTTGCCGCCCGAATACGGCTTCCCCATGAAGCTGCGCATGCCCACCAAGCTTGGCTACAAGAACCCCAAGCACATCCGGGCGATTTTCGTCACCAACACCTACCCAGGCGGTTACTGGGAGGACCAGGGCTACAACTGGTTCGGCGGAAGCTAGGTGGAGATTTATTCCATGCTCTTTTTACCCCCCCCTCCATCAAAGGAACGCATCATGAAGACTCTCACCACCGCCGCTTTCTCCCTGTGCCTGGCCTTTGGCGCCGTGGCAGCCCACGCCGCCGACACCATGGGCAAGGACAACATGGCCAAGGACTCGATGTCCAAGGACAGCATGTCGAAAGACGGCATGTCCAAGGGCGGCATGGCCAAGGATGGCATGGCGAAGGACGGCATGGCCAAGGACGGGATGTCCAAAGACGGCATGGCCAAGGACGGCATGTCGCATGACGGGATGAAGAAGGACGGCATGGCCAAGGACGGCATGTCCAAAGACGGGATGTCGAAGGACGGCATGTCCAAGGGCGGCATGGCCAACGACAGCATGAAGAAGTAAGCCCCGCGGCCGCCTGCCCCGCCATCCCTTGGCCGGTATGCGGGGCCGGCCGCCCCTATTGCCCTGACGGAGCCACGCCATGACATTGAATCGCAGACATTTCCTGAGCCTGGGCGGCGTTGCTGCCTTGGCCGCCGGCCTGGCCCCGTTGCTGGCCGCGCGCGGCGCCTCCCCCGCGGCCTCGTTCCCCTATGCCTTGACCGACGCGCAATGGCGCGCCCGCCTGACGCCCGCGCAGTTCGACGTGCTGCGCCGCGAGGGCACCGAACGCCCCTACACCAGCCCGCTGAACGACGAACATCGCAAAGGCACGTTTTCCTGCGCGGGTTGCGAGCAGCGGCTGTTTTCTTCAAGCACCAAATTCGACAGCCGCACCGGCTGGCCCAGTTTCTGGCAACCCCTGGACGCCGCCGTCGGCGAAACCCGGGACAGCAGTTTCGGCATGGTCCGCACGGCGGTCTACTGCGCCAATTGCGGCGGCCACCTGGGCCACGTCTTCGACGACGGCCCCCGCCCGACCGGCCTGCGCTATTGCATGAACGGGGTGGCCATGACCTTCGCCCCCCAAGCCTGACTCCAGCCAGCCCCTATCAGGACCCCACACCATGAACATCCCGTTCCGCAAACACTGCGCCAGCCTTGCCGCCGCCGTCGGCCTGCTGGGCTCGGGCGCTGCCCAGGCCGCCGAATCCGCCTTCATCATCCCCCCGCCCGCCGTCGATCAGGCGAAAGACGTGGCCACGCAAGAAAAAGCCGTCATCGCCGGCGGCTGCTTCTGGGGCGTGCAAGCCGTATTCCAGCACGTGAAAGGCGTGACCAATGCCGTCTCCGGCTACGCCGGCGGCAAGGCGAACACCGCCGACTACGACGCCGTCAGCAGCGGCCGCACAGGCCACGCCGAGGCCGTCGAGATCACCTACGACCCCAAGCAGGTCAGCTACGGCCAACTGCTGCAGATCTACTTCTCGGTGGCCCACGACCCGACGCAATTGAACCGCCAGGGCCCCGACAGCGGCACGCAGTACCGCTCAACCGTCTTCCCCACCGATGACGGCCAGCGCAAGGTGGCCGAAGCCTACATCGCGCAGTTGAACAAGACGGGCGTGTATCCCAAGACGCTGGCAACCACGATCGAACCGTTGCAGGCGTTCTACCCCGCCGAAAGCTATCACCAGGACTATCTCGTTCGCCATCCGTACAGCATGTACATCATGGTGAACGACATCCCCAAGGTCGAGAACCTGGCCAAGGCCTTCCCCGACCGGTATCGCGACAAGCCGGTGCTGGTGAACTGAAAGCAGGAAATAAAGCCGGTCGAAGTCCAAATTCCCAAAAAGTTCACTCAACTGGGCAATTGTGCGGTTTGCCCATGTGGAAGGCCGCTTCGTTACGACGCCACCCCAAACGGGGTCTTTGACATCATGACATCATGATGTCATGATGGCTCCTATGAACACCGCCTTCTTACATGGGATCCCCCTATACGCGCAGGTCGAATCGGCACTGGCCTCGGAGATCGCTTCCAGAGTTCTCCCCACTGGAAGCCAACTTCCGCCAGAAGAGCACTTAATTCAGAGATTCGGCGTCAGCCGGACTACGCTGCGCAAGGCTATAGAGAATTTGGTCGCTCGCGGGCTGGTTGAAATACGGCGCGGCAAAGGGACTTTTGTCACGCAACCCCGGCTCACGCAGGAATTGACCGAACTGACGGGCTTTGCGGAGGACATGATCGTCCTGGGCAAGGACCCCACGGCGCAGTTGCTGGACAAGCGGATCGTGGAGGCCGACGGAGAGGTTGCTCAACAGCTCAACCTGGCGGTCGGCACCAAGGTATACCGGATCGACCGCTTGCGGCTGGCCGATGGCATCGCCATGTCGTTCGATGAAACCTATTTGCCGCTGGATATCGGCGAGAAAATCGTCAGCAATGATCTGGACGTTGAGCCGATCTTTGACCTGCTTGAAAAGAAATACCTGGTGCCGCTGATCGAGGCACGGTATCAGCTGGAGTCGGTAACGGCCGACGGCCACGTTGCTGCCGCGCTGGGCGTGAACGTCGGGGCACCGATTTTTCTTATCGTGCGAACCTCATTTACCGAGGGCGGCAAGCCGATAGACTACGAAAAACTGTTCTACCGGGGAGACCTGATCCGGTTCTCCACGAGGCTGCTGCGCCGGGCAGGGAAATGATGGAGTTCCCTTCCGTGGCCTTGTCCACGACCCTTTGGCTATTTGCCGCCGCCTTTGGCGCAAGCGCCCTGGGCGGCGTGCTCGGCATGGCGAGCGGGATCTTTATCGTCCCGATCCTTACCCTGCTGTTTGGGGTCGATATCCATGTGGCCATCGGCGCCAGCATCGTTTCCGTGATCGCATGCTCCTGCGGCAGCGCAGCCCCGTTTCTCAAGGCGCGACTGACCAATGTGCGGCTCGCCATCGTTCTGGAAACCGCCACGACAGTCGGCGCGCTGACGGGCGTTCTGCTCATCGGCATCATTCCGACGCAGTTCCTGTATTTCCTGTTCGCCGCCATCCTCGTCCTGTCCGCGCAGCAGATGCTGGCCCGCCGCCGGGAGGCGCTCAACACGCGCGCGCCGGATGCGCGCAGCTGGGCCACGAGGCTGCGCTTGCACTCCGAGTTTCCGGATCGCGCGCTTGGCCAGGACGTGGCCTATCAGGTTGGCCGGCTGCCGTTAGGCCTTTCCCTGATGTATGGCGCCGGCCTGATTTCCGCGCTGCTGGGCATCGGCTCCGGCGCACTGAAAATTCCGGCGATGGACACGGCCTTGCGGCTGCCTATCAAGGTTTCATCGGCGACCTCCAACTTCATGATCGGCGTCACGGCCGCTGCCAGCGCGGGCGCGTACCTGGTGCGTGGCGACATCGACATAGGCATCGCCGGCCCAGTCGCGCTCGGTTCGGTGGTCGGCGCCCTTGCCGGCGCGCGCATGCTGATGCGGCTGCCGGCCGACAAGCTGCGCATCTTTTTTGTGATCGTGCTGGTCCTTCTGGCCGTGCAGATGCTGCTGAGCGCCTTTGATACCGCCATTCCGAGCGGCCACTGATGAAACAGCCCATCAATGCAATCGAAAAGAACGACAGGCTGATCGCCGGCCTGCTTTGGTATGGCACCTGGATTGCGTCGGCAATGATCGCGGTGGGCATGACCATGATGGCATTCTGTCAATTCGGCTATGCCGTGCCGATTCTGAAAGGGGGATTCTGGCTCGTCAAGGCTGGCGTCGTAGTCTTCATCTTGCTGCCAGTGGCACGCGTGGCGCTGTTGTCCTGCATGTTCCTCCGCGAACGCGATTACGTCTTTGCGGGGCTATCGTCCTTTGTGCTGGCGGTCATTGGGGTTGGGGTTCTGCTCGCGCTGTGAGAAGCAGGCGCCAATGCCCGTTATTCAACGGACGTAGTCATGCCGTTCAGCAGGAATGCAAGAATCAATTTCCCTCAGGCTCATCTATACCTCTTCGCATGCGCATTTTGCTTGGGGGTGAAGATGACTCGGCCCATCCATTGGACGGTCCCGGTCCGGGCTGGCGATTTCGACAATGTGAAAATTTGAGATTTGTAAGGCCTGCCCCTTGTCTGACATGGATCAGCACAGGCCGTTAGAATATTCGGACACACGGTTTGCGGGCCAACAATGGCTCTTAAGTTCCAGGCAAACATAGGTCCGAAAAATGGCACGACATACGCACCATCCATCGGCGGGGGCCAACCAGCCTGCGCCGGCTCATCTGGCGGAAATGCTTGATAGCCTTAGCGACGGATTCATGTCGATAGACAAGTCTTGGCGCTTCACGTACCTCAACGATACCGCCGAGCGATATTTGCAGCAGGACCGGCAAAACCTCCTCGGACGCGGAATCTGGCAGTGCTACCCGGACTTGGTGCACTCCGGCTACTACCGAATCTACCAGCAGACAGCGGCTACAGGACTTCCCGGCTGTCACACTGGCTATTACGCCCCACTTCGTACTTGGTTTGAAGCGCGCTCATTTCGCCACGATGAAGGCATTACGGTGCTTTTTCGCGACGTCACGCGCGAACACGAGCACGCTGCCCAGTTGGAATTTGAAGCGAGCCACGATTATCTGACGGGCTTGGCCAATCGACGCAGTTGCATGGAAGCGCTATCTCGTGCAGTCGCGGACGCAGCCGTGCCACGCGCACCGAATGGCGTCTCTGTCGCGGTGCTATTTATTGACTTGGACCATCTCAAGGAAGTCAACGACGCGCTCGGACATGCTGCCGGTGATGAATTGCTACGTAATTTTTCGGTAAGGCTTACTGCCAGCCTCGGACCGGCCTTTTTTGCTGCGCGCGTAGGCGGCGACGAGTTTGTTCTCCTGTTACGCAACACCACAAAAAGCGCAGCAGAAGCGTGCGCATTTTCGGTACTCAGCTCGCTTGCGATGCCGTTCGAAATAGGCGGTCGAATGATCTCTCTGTCCGCCAGCATTGGTATCGCGGTAATGGGAGAAAACCCGGAAACCGCCGAGACATTGCTGAGTCAGGCCGATACGGCCATGTACGCAGCCAAGTCGGCCGGCGGGCTTCAAGTCCGCACGTATGACGTGATACTGGACCGGGGCGTGCGCAACCGTGTCGCGCTGCGCTCCGATCTCCGTGCGGCATTTTCCGAGAACCAGTTCGAGCTTCATTTTCAGCCTCAGATATCACTTGCTGACGCCTCACTGATCGGTGCTGAGGCGCTTCTTCGCTGGCGTCATCCCGACCGGGGCTTGCTGACTCCTGACGCGTTCCTGGCTCTGCTGCTTGAGTCCCCCTATGAAAGCACACTAGTCGAATGGCTGCTCAATACGGTTTGCCTGCATATCGCCGCATGGCAACGGATGGGCGTCACCGTACCGCGAATCAGCCTGAATCTATCGGCTCGGCAACTACTCGACATGGAGCTCGCAGATCGAATTCGCCATGTCGTCGGGAAACACGGCATCTCCGCCGCCATGCTCGATGTGGAAATTACGGAAGACTGCCTGGTGAGCGATATCGACATGGCGACTTCAGTTCTCGCCACGCTGAAACAAGCCGGGCTATGCACGTCGCTGGACGACTTCGGTGCGGGTTACTCAAGTTTGAGCTATCTGGTCCGACTGCCTGTGGACACTCTCAAGATCGACAAATCCTTTGTCCGCGGGCTGGCGGTGTCAGACAAGGCCTCGGCGGTAATTCGAGGCATCGTTGGTCTTGCTCGTTCGCTGGGCATGAAAACTGTCGCCGAAGGGGTCGAGCATCAGCATCAGGCCGATGAGTTGAAGGACGCCGGTTGCGACTCCATCCAGGGTTATCTGGTTAGCCGCCCGTTGAGCTCAGAGGCCTTTGTAGAGTTTCTGCGACGACGGTCGGTTGCATAGCGCCGAAAGCATAGCGCAGTCTCCCACCGTTCCGACCAAAGGCTGCTTCGGGTCAGCGGCGGACTTCGACGAGGGGTTGCCTCCGGCCAGTTTCAGACGTTCAGCGAGTTGGAATCTGTAAACTACCGAAACCAGCAACCTACGGATTAAATGACCTTTACGACTTCCGAACAGAAGCCGTTATACGAAAGTCTCGAACATGACAGGCAAAACGTTCAATCAATCAGAGCTCGACTTTTTCCGTAGAGAAGGGTACTTACGATTGAGCCATGTACATTCCAAGCGGTGTCTGAAGCCGCTTCGGGAGTGCATTCTGGGAGAGCTATCGCGGCTCAAGGTCTGGGCCGGCGGCAAAAGTCTTGGCAGTTCACTGAACAATTTGTCGCCGTTTCAGCAGATCGCAAAGCTATCCTCGATGGTGAAGATTGCGGATCTGGATGAAACGCTGAACACGGCGGAAATTCGCAACGCAATCGCAGACCTGACCGGCAGAGCCCCGCAATCCAGCCAAGGCACGCAGCCTTTGCTGTCCCTGTCTCATCAAGGGCCATGGTCTCTGGGCCGCCTGAACTGGCACGTTGACCTAGCTGCGAAATCCGGCGCTGAGATCCCCGGCATCCAGGTGTTCTATCTGATCGACGACGTTATTGAACACGGAGGCGCGACTTTAGCGTTGGCCCGTTCTCATCGCGTGGCGGGTGAAACGGCTGGGAGGCTTCGTAGTTCGTTGAAAACGCCAGTTGATCTCGAAGCTGTTCTCAGCACAACCGACACTGAGATCATCGAGATGTCGGGACGGGCTGGCGATGTTTTTTTGATGGATATGCGCGTGCTGCACACCCCCTCCGTCAATTCGACCAGCCGTATCAGGATGATGGCCACGACTCGTTTCGATCTGCGTACTAGCAGATGAGCAATCAATAAAAGATGTCAGACTACAAATTCGCGGCATATGGCTGGAGAAATTGTAGTCTCACACCTTTATCCTTCTCGAACCCCACTTCCACCCTTTGACGGAGCCTTCCATGGTTGAGACATCCAAGGTAAAAGGACCTGCCTCCTACTTTCCTTCCATCGAAAAGACTTACGAAAAACCAATAACGCATTGGATGGATATTCTTCAGAATGCGGGTCCGCTAAAACACATGGAACTCGTCAACTGCCTAAAGACGCAGCACCAGATCGGTCACGGTCACGCAAACGCCTTAGTGGCGGCGTTTCTTGCGAAAAAGTAGCGCGTCAAAAGACATGCCGCAGAATCATCCGCTACAAATCGAACGTTGCTCGACGAAGTTTGAACGGTAGCAATGGGTCGAGAGCGCCGGGCGTCAATGGCGGTTTCCACAATCAGCAACAGCGACATCAAGTTGAATCCGGACGGGAAAACATTCGACATCTATTTCGTGCCGGAGAGCGAGTATGGCAAGGGCAAACACGCCAACGAACTGATCATTCCTACCGCGCCTTTCTGGACTTGCACGCGCATCTACATGCCGGGCGCGTCCGTGGTTGAAGGTGCATACAAGCTGCCGAAACTTGAGAGTTGATCATCGTCCAACAGGCAGCCCGAGGCGCGCGATCGCGCGTCGCGGGTCGGACGTCATCTGGCCTTGTCTGCATGCACACACAAGAATGGTTTGTGACCGCGAACGACGACCGTGTTGTGGTCGGCATTGATCATTGCCCCAGCGTTCAGAACGTACGGAACCCATTCGATGCGGCGCACGAAGGCGACGCTCAGGTCATTCGCCAGTATTGACCTGCACAGCCAAACGCCGCTAGGATTGTAGGCATGACTACTCGCTCCATATCCCTCTTTTCGCTGGTCCGTGCATGTTGTCAGAACGTGCCGGGGGAAACTGCGTCTAGCAATTAGCTACACGCTAAATCCATCGCCTCTGGCCGCCCGTTGCAAAACCGGCGGCTTTTTTGTTTTGCCTGCGCCCTTCGATACGGAGAGAGTTGATGCCACTTGCGTTGTATGACACCTGGTCGCGTACCGTGCGCTCGTTCACGCCAATCCACGCCGGCCACGTCGGCATGTATTGCTGCGGACCCACCGTCTACGACCATGCGCATATTGGCAATCTAAGGACGTATGTGTTTGAAGACATTCTGCGCCGGGTACTCATTCGTAACGGCTACGAGGTCCGTCACGTCGTTAATATCACCGACGTCGGTCATCTGACTTCGGATGCCGACGAAGGCGAAGACAAGATGGAAAAAGGTAGCAGACGGACCGGGGAGTCCGCCTATGCTATTGCTCAGCGCTACACCGAGGCGTTCTTCGCGGATTGGCATGCCCTCAACTTGCTGGAGCCGACGGTATGGTGCCGCGCGACCGATCACATCGCCGAACAGATCGCCTTTATCGGCGAGTTGGACCGGTCCGGCTATGTGTATAGGACCAACGACGGTCTCTATTTCGACACAAGCAAACAGGATGACTACGGCTTTCTGGCCCGGCTCGACCGTGCCGGCCTGCAGGCGGGCAAGCGCGTAGCACTTGGCGCGAAGCGGAACATCACGGATTTTGCGTTATGGAAGTTCAGTCCGGAGGGCGTAGCACGGCAGATGGAATGGGATAGCCCATGGGGGCGTGGATTTCCGGGCTGGCATATTGAGTGCTCGGCCATGTCGGCGAAACACCTCGGCATCTGGTTCGACATCCACTGTGGCGGAGAAGACCATATCGCCGTGCATCACAGCAACGAAATTGCGCAAACACAGGCGGCCTACGGCACTCGTCTTGCGAATTTCTGGATACACGGACATTTTCTAACACTCAATGCCGACAGCAAGATGTCGAAGTCGAGTGGGGATTTTGTTCGCTTGCAGACCTTGCGCAGTCGGAACATCGATCCCCTTGCCTATCGTTACCTGTGCATGACAGCTCATTACCGGAGCAAGCTGCATTTCAGTTGGGCGTCTCTTGGTGCAGCGCAGACAGCCTTGAACCGGCTGCGGCATCTCTATTCCGGTTGGTCGGACGGGGGCCGCATCGATCCGGATTTCGCCGCACGCTTCAACGCCGAATTGAATGATGACCTGAATCTGCCGAGGGCATTGGCCGTGCTATGGGAACTCGTCAAGAGCGAGCTCCCACCTGCGACCTTGAAAGCGACCGTGGACAGCTTTGATTTCGTACTGGGCCTCGGGTTACGCGATTGGAACCCAGTTACGTCTGACATTCCGGAAAGTATCCGGGTGCTGCTCGGTGAACGCGCTCAAGCCCGAGAGGCAAAGAACTGGGCAAAAGCCGATGAAATACGGAAGATGTTAAACACCCGAGGCTGGAGAGTCGAGGATGGCAACGACGGGCAACGCCTGACTGAAATCTCCACGCCCCCCACAGATATCGGAAGCTAGTGGAAACAGCATGGGCGCCGAACTGAATGTCCGGTTGGCACAGGCTCGATTGACCGTTGTGGGTTGTGCAGTCGAAAGCAGACATCCAGGACGCTGCGCACCAAAGAACAATCGAACAATCGCAACCTCCATCCAAACGTCCCGCCCCCTACCCTTGCCGCACGCCCATCATCGACCTCGATAACCGGCTGGCTGCGGCGAGAATGGGCTCTTTCAGTTCGAGCAGCACGCTTTCCGTCAGGCGCGAAATCGGCCCCGAGATGCAGATCGCGCCCTGCAACGTCCAGTTGATGCCGTAGACCGGGGCGGAAATGCTGGAAACCTCGGCATCGCGTTCGCCCAGGGACATCATGTAGCCCGCGCGGCGCACCGATTCGTAAGGCTCGCCCGGCTCTCCGGAAAACGCGAGCAGTACCCGTCCCGGGGAACCCAATGCAAGCGGCAGCGCCGCGCCGACCCGCACATGATGGCGGATCGATTTGGGCCCTTCGACCCGCGCCATGCAGATGCGCTGTTTGCCCTCGCGCACATAGAACGTGGCGCTTTCTCCTGTTGCCGCCGATAGATCCCTCAGTACCGGCTGCACGATTTCCACAATGTTGAACGTGGCCTGGTAGCAGGCGCCAAGCCAACCGGCCGCGCGCGCCAGGCGCCATGTGCCGTCTGGCCGTTGCGCCAGATAGTCATCCATCGCCAGCGTGCGCGCCAAGCGCAATACGGTGGACCGGTGAAAGCCGGTACGCCGGCTCAGTTCAGCCAGCGGCAAATGGGTGTCGTCCACGCCGAACGCCGCAAGGATGCTCATCGCCCGGCGCACGGCCACCACGCCGTCTTCCGCCGGGGCCTGGTCAGAATCCTGAAGTATGTCTTCGTTCATTATGCGGAACATGTTTCGCTGTACGGACTTGCATTGTATTCAGCGGAACAGGGATTCACAATGCTCTCACCAAAAACAAATATCGGAGACAAACCATGAAGCAGATCGCGCGTGTGCTTTCGGGGCTGGCCCTGGTGTACGTGAGCGGCCTTGCCGCCGCTCAGGGCTACCCCAACAAACCCATTCGCCTGATCGTCCCTTTCCCGCCCGGTGGCGGCACCGATGTGCTGGCCAGAGAGGCCGCGATCAAGGTGGCTGGCAATACCGGCTGGAACATCGTCACGGAAAACCGGCCTGGATCGGGCGGCAACATCGGCGTGGATACGGTGGCCAAGTCGGCGCCGGACGGTTACTCGCTGGTGCTGGGCCAAACCAGCAACCTGGCGATCAATCCCACGCTCTTCGCCAAGCTGCCCTATGACCCCGAAAAGGACCTGACCGCTATCGGCCTGGTCGCGGACGCGCCGCTGGTGATTGTGGTGCCCGCCAACTCGCCGCTGAAGACTTTCGACGACATGATCGCCGCCGCCAAGGCCAAGCCGGAGTCCCTGAACTTCGCCAGCTCGGGCAACGGCACCGTGGCCCACTTGGCTGCGGTGCAATTGCAGAATGCCGCGGGCATCAAGCTCACGCACGTCCCCTACAAGGGCGCGGCGCAAGCGTCCAATGACCTGATCGGCGGTCAGATCGACATGTACCTGTCATCGGTGCCCACGCTGATCGGCCACGTGCGCAACGGCAAGATGCGGGCGCTGGCGGTGACTTCGGCGCAGCGTGTGCCCGACATGCCCGACGTGCCCACCATTGCCGAACGCGGCTTTCCGGGCTTTGAAGCCGTGACCTGGTTTGGCCTGGCCGCGCCGGCCGGCACCCCCAAGGACATCGTGCAGCGCCTGAACGCCGAGTTCAACAAGGCCCTGCAGGCGAACGACCTGCGCGTGAAGTACCAGGAACAGGGCGCTCGCGTGCTTACCAGCACGCCCGAGGGATTCGCCAAGCTGATCCACGACGACCGCATCCGCTGGGGCAAGATCGTCGACGAATCGGGCGCGAAGGTCGAGTGATTGGCCATGCAGGCCGCAAGGCGGGCTTCGACAAATGGGGCACGGTCATTGGCGACGCCGGCATCAAGCCTGCCTGATCACTCTCTGCATCACCCTCTTCTCCAAACAGGAATACTCATGGCCAATCAAGACATCATCAAGGAATTTCCCCGCGTCAGCGCCGATGTCGTGCGTCGCGCCGCCGACCTGCAACCGGCCATCCTGGCCGACGTGGCCGGCCGGCGCGGCGCCCTCAACGGCCGCATCCGTCCGCTGCATCCCGGCATGAAGCTTGCCGGCACGGCGCTGACGGTCGAAGTGCGTCCCGGCGACAACCTCATGATTCACGCCGCGATCTCCCTGGCCAAGCCGGGCGACGTTCTGGTGATCGACGGCAAAGGCGACCTCAACTCGGCTCTGATGGGCACCATCATGATGAATGCCTGCCGCAAGCTCGGCATCGCAGGCGTGGTGATGGACGGCGCCGCGCGCGACACGGTCGAGATCATCGAGATGGACTACCCGGTGTTCGCCGCCGGCACGAATCCCAATGGCCCGACGAAGAACGTCCCCGGCCGCATCGGCCATCCCGTGTCGGTGGGCGGCGTGACGGTCAATGCCGGCGACTTCATCATCGGCGATGCCGACGGCGTGGTCGTAGTCGAGCGCGAGAAGATCGAAGGCCTGTTGCCCGCCGCCGAAAAGAAAGTGCGCGATGAAGCGGCGCGCATCGCCGCCATTCAGGCAGGCGACACCGAAGCCAAATGGCTGAGCGCGGCCCTGCGCGCCGCGGGCGTCCTGAAAGAAGGGGAATCGCTGTGAATACCGCCGCGACGGGCAAGCCCGCCATCGTCGTGACCGCCGCCGACCTGGCGCCCGAGGCGCTTGCGCTGCTGCAGGATTTCGAGCTGGCTTTCGCTGGCAAAACACCCACGGAGAACGACATCGTCGCGCTATGCCGCGAACACAACCCGGTCGCCATCATCGTGCGCTACAGCAAGGTCGGCGCTGCGGCGATGGACGCCGCCCCCGCCTTGCGCGTGATCTCCAAGCATGGCAGCGGCACCGATACCATCGACAAGACGGCAGCCGCCGAACGCGGCATCCAGGTCGTCGCGGCAGTCGGCGTGAACGCCGCCGCCGTGGCGGAACAGGCGCTGGCGCTGCTTCTGGCCTGCGCCAAATCGGTCGTCGGGCTGGACGAGCGCATGCGCGCGGGCTACTGGGACAAGTCCACCCACAAGAGCCTTGAACTCGGTGGCAAGACCATCGGCCTGATCGGCTTGGGCGCGATCGGTCAGCGCATGGCGGTCATGGCCCACGGCCTGAACATGCGGGTGATCGGCTTCGATCCATACGCCAAGCACTTGCCGGGCGGCATCGAGAGCGTGCCGTTGGACGCGATCTGGCGCGAGGCCGATGTCGTGTCGCTGCACTGCCCGCTGACCGACGAGAACCGCGGCATGATCAACGCGGCGACGCTGGCGCAGTGCAAACAGGGCGTGATCGTGGTGAATACCGCGCGCGGCGGCCTGGTCGACGAAGACGCGCTGTTGCAGGCCGTGCGCTCAGGCCATGTGCTGGCTGCGGGCCTGGACAGTTTCGCCGTGGAACCCATGACGGCCGGCCATCCGTTCCAGCAGGAGCCGCGCATTGTCCTCAGCCCCCACATCGGCGGCGTCACCAGCGCGGCCTACGTCAACATGGGCGTGGCCGCGGCGAGCAACGTGCTCGATGGGCTGACGCGCGCCCAAGCGCACGCCTGATGGGCCGCGCCATGCCTCAACGATGGAAGCACGCGCCCGCCGGCACGATCCTTTACGCGCAGGCGCTTCACCCCAGGCTGATGCTGGCCAAACCAGACCTGCACTGACCCGCCCGACATGGATCTTCCGGGCGCGTGGCCTGCAGCGCGGGCCACGTATCAAACCCGTGACGTTACGAATGCAATTGCTACAGCTCCCCTGGCAGCGTGGCCAAGCGCACATGATTTGTCGCATTGGCCCTTCCGCCTGCTCGCGGCCGGCCGCCGCGCGGCGCTACGATGACCGCAGTCATCTTCAGCATCAGGAGCACATCATGAAAATCAATCTCCGCCATGCCGTTACCGCGGCAACCCTCGTCGCGGCGCAGTGTTTCGCGGTTTCTGCCCACGCGCAGTGGCTTGACGCCGTGAAAGGCCAGATGGGCGACAGCTTGCCCTCGTCGTCGCTCAGTCCGGCCACTGCGGGCAATGCGGCCGGCGTGCTCGAATATTGCATGAAGAACAACTACTTGAGCGGCGGCGACGCGCAGGCCATGAAGGACAAGCTGATGGGCAAGGTATCCGGTGAACCGGCCAAGGCGAAATCCGACTCCGGGTATCTGGCGGGCGTGCAGGGCATGCTCAACGGCAGTGACGGCAAGTCGGTCGACCTGAGCGGCGGCGGGCTGAAGGAAGAAATCACCCGCAAGGCGTGCGATCAAGTCCTCAAGCACGGCGCGTCGCTCTTGTAAGGCCGGACGCCCGCAGCGCGCCTTCAGAGGCCGGCAGGCATCAGTTGCTGTTGACCCAGTCCTGCGTATCCCGGACAAACCAGGGAAGATTCAATCTTTCCCCTTCGCCGGACTGTATGGTCAAACGCTGGTCCGTAGACCCCGGGGCGCTGTTCGCCTTCGCCGTGGAAGAGGTCCGGCTCCGATAGTCCATATCGGTTTGCCGGGGCGGACTGTCCGCGCAGGCGGCGATCGACGCGCATACGGCCACGGCAAGGACGGGCCGCAGCGCTAAACGAAGAATCTTCATGATATTTGGGTTCCCGCTGGTGGCACAGGCCGGCGTGCCGGACAAACAAGGCCTCTACGCCGTACCTTACTCGCAATTCCTTAATTTCCCAGATCTCCCTTTTTCGTCAATCCATGAAATCGGTGGCTTCCGATGAGCCTTTCCATGCGCCCAGGTCCTTCGCGACGGACATGGATTTGGCCACGGCAAGTTCATTGGCGATTTTTCCGGCAAACAGATGCAGCGGCGGTTTCTCGACGCTGGCGGCCTGGATGATCAGCATCGCCAGCCTGTCCGGGTCGCCGGCCTGATGCCCGTGCAGCGTGCCCAGATGCAGGTCAAGCGAGGCTTTGGCTTCGGAATAATCATCGATCTGGCGCTTGGCCACGGCCAGCGCGCCGCTGGACAGAAAATCGGTGCGGACGGGGCCGGGGTAGACCACCGTGGCGTGGATGCCGAACTCCGCCACTTCCGCGGCCAGCGATTCGGTCAACCCGGCCAGCGCGAACTTGCTTGCCGCGTAGCTGCCCCAGCCCGCGTATCCCCCCTGATAGCCGACGATGGACGCGATATTGATGATGTGCCCATGACGCTGCGCACGAAGCGTTGCAAGCGCGTGGCGCAGCACGGCCACCGGCGCGAAAAAATTGACCTCGAAGTTCTGGCGGATTTCTTCATCGGACAAGGCCTCGACGGTGCCCTGCTGCGCATAGCCGGCGTTGTTGACGACCACATCGATGCCCCCAAAAGTCCGCACGGCCTGCGCGACCGCCTTTTCGACGCTTCGATCGTCGGTCAAATCCACTTCCAGCGGCAGGAAGGCGTCCGACGCCTGTCCGAACACGTTCGTCAGCGAAGCGCAAGTGCGCGATGTAGCGGCCACACGATGGCCTTGTTCAAGCAGGTGCTTGGCGAGTTTTTGGCCGACGCCCTTCGATGCGCCGGTAATGAGCCAGATACGGGATGGTGTTTTCATGATGACGATCCAGGATTGAGTGTGTGTCGTTGATGGGATTTGTTGTGTTGTGGCGCGCCGGTGCCCTGCCCGGCGCTCAGAACGGGCTGGCGGTGGGGCGCACGACGATTTCGCTGACATCGACATCGGCCGGCTGCTCCACGGCATAGGCGATTGCACGAGCGATGGCATCGGGGGTGATGGCGACGCGGCGAAACGCCTGCATGGCCAAGCGCGCGGTATCGTCCGAGATGGAGTCGGCAAGTTCCGACTCCACGACGCCCGGGCAGATCACCGTGACGCGGATCTTGTCGGTCTCCTGGCGCAGCCCGTCGGAAATGGCGCGAACGGCGAACTTCGTGGCGCAATAGACCGCGGCAGTCGGCGACACGGACAGGCCGCCGATCGAAGACATGTTGATGACCTGGCCGTGCCCTTGCTGCTCCATCGTCGGCAGGACAGCGGCGATACCGTGCAGCACGCCGCGGATGTTCACATCGATCATCCGGTCCCATTCGTTCACCTTCAGCGCGTTCAGGGGCGAAAGCGGCATCACGCCGGCGTTGTTGATCAGCACATCGATGCTGCCGAACGCGTCGAGCGCAAAGCGCGCAAACGCCGCGACGTCCTCTGCCGACGTGACGTCAAGCTTGCGGTACCGGACGATGCCCCCTGCTTCCTGCAGCGACGTCGTCAATTCGGCGAGCCGCTCGGTGCGGCGGGCGCCGATGACAAGCCGATGCCCTTGCGCGGCGAGCAAACGGGCGGCACCCTCGCCGATGCCGCTGCTGGCACCGGTGATCAGGATGACTTTCGATTTCGGGGTGGGGGTTGCCATCTTGCATACTCCTATTCATCGATCAGAATTGACCGGAGTCTTCCCCTGGTCTTGCCGCGAGATGCGCCTGACAGGTTTCGGCCAGCCTAAAGGTGGAATTCATGCATCGGCCGGTAGAAGAATGGTAGGAAAACGCGGGCCCGAGGCGAATACCTGGTCCGATCCCGTTATTGCCTATTCCTATCATTTCGGGTGATGCCGCCAGAAGCACGGCGCTAGAATGGCGCCTATCGCGTCAAGAAGGAGAAGGCGGTGTCCAACGTCCGCAATTCCGGTTCGATGGAAATGGTTCGCCTGTTGCAGAAACTGGCGCCCAGCGAGGGATACACCCAGTCGGCGCTCGACAGCGTGCGGCTGATGCGGTCGGACCGTCCGCTCGGACGTACGCCCGTGCTTTATGAACCCAGCATCGTGATTGTTTGCCAGGGTCGAAAACTCGGGTTCCTGGGCAACGAGGTGTATACCTACGACTCGCAGCACTACCTTGTGCTGTCCGTGCCGCTGCCGTTCTCCACCGAAACGCAGGCCTCGGCAGAAGAACCCATGCTTGCGGTGTCGATCCGCCTGGACCTGCTCGAACTCAGCGACCTGATCACACAGATCGGCTCGGCCGGAAAACATGCCGAGGCGCCGCCCGCCGGCATGGCGTCGACGCGGCTGGAGGGGCACCTGGCGCAGGCCACGCTGCGGTTGCTGGAAGCCCTGACGGATCCTCTGGATGCGCAGGTGCTGGGACCGGATATCGTGCGCGAGATCTGCTATCGGGTCCTCACGGGCGATCAAGGCGGAGCGATGCGTGCGGCGCTTGCGCATCACGGGCGATTCGGGCGCGTCGCGCGGGCGCTCAAGCGTGTCCATACGGATTATGCGCAGCCGCTGAATGTCACTCGTTTAGCCGAGGAGGCCGGCATGAGCGTGCCCGCGTTCCACGCCAACTTTCGCGCGGTGACGCAGACATCCCCGATCCAATACATCAAGTCGACCCGCCTGCATCAGGCGCGCCTGATGATGATCCGCGACGGCGTGACCGCGGCGGCCGCAGCAGCCCGCGTCGGATACGAAAGCGCGCCTCAGTTCAGCCGCGAGTTCAAGCGGCTGTTCGGACGGACGCCCCTGGATGAGGTCCGCGACATGCGGGAATCTTTTACCCTTTCGCCGGCAGTCCGCTTCGGCGCCTGATCCCCTTTCCCCACATCCGTAGACTCCTAACCCGAAGACTCCCCATGCGACAACGTTTTCCCAATTCCCTGCTGACGATCGCACTCGTCGTCAGTATCGGCATGTCTGGCGGCCTGGCACGCGCCCAGACCCCATCGACGCCAAAGGTGCAAGCTGGCGAGGGGCGCCCCTACGAGGTCGCCGACAGCGAGGTCTGGGACGTGCCCGACCCGGTTTCAGGGCGCGGCTACCAGGTCTTCGTTGCTTTGCCGGCGTCCTATGCGAAGCAACCGCAGCGGCGCTACCCCGTGCTTTACGTGACCGACGCCGACTACGCTTTTCCGATCATCCGGCAATTGGGACGCCGCCTGAATGTTGAAGGCCCGCGGATCGAAGAATTCATCCTTGTCGGCCTGTCTTATGGAAAAGGCGAGGACGGCGGGGTCAGCCGCCAGCGTGACTACACGCCGACACAGAACGGCCCCAGCACCGCGCCAGCCGGTGCGATCCATGGACAATCGCGCGCCTATCAAAAGTATCTGCGCGATCAGGTCAAGCCCTTCATCACCGGCCGCTATCGGGCCGATCCTGCCAGAGCCCTCTTCCTCGGCCATTCCTACGGCGCCCTGCTTGGAACACAGATCCTCTTCACCGAACCGGGCCTGTTCAACGGCTATATTCTCGGCAGCCCGTCTCTCTGGTACGACAAACGCCACGCCTTCAAGGTCGAAGCGCGCTATGCCCAGCAGAATCAGGACCTGCCGGCGAAGGTCTATCTGTATGTCGGCGCCTTCGAAGCCCTGCGCAAAGGGGACCGGCGCTACAACCAGACGGTGGACATGGTCGCCGACAATCGGGCTTTGGAGACGACCCTGCAGAGCCGAAAGTATCCGGGCTTGACGTTGAAGTCAGAGGTCTTGAACGACGAGGACCATCTCAGCGTCGCGCCGCGCGGCTTCACGCAGGGCCTGAAGTATCTGCTGCCGGCGCGCTGACCGCTAGCTGGCAGGCCCCTTTCCGCTCAATTCTGTTCGCGGCTTAGTCAACCAGATCCACCGACCGCATGTCGCAGGTCGTTTCGGCCGATGTGCTGATGCCGCGAATCCACGCCCGCCCCCGCGTGCGGTCCTTGGGGGCAGGCGGCTCCGACTTTGCACTGAATTGCATCGCGTAATCCAGCAGCAAGCCCCGGGCCTTCAATAGTTGTATTCTTTCGGCCGTTGCAATCATTCGCGAGGGAGCGCACGTGCATTGCCAAACTTGTGGGGCAGCGCATCGCGGCCGCGGCCGTCTTTGCGACGAATGCCAAAAAACCTTGTCCGGCCTTTCCGGCCCGAAGACGGCCCCGGCACCCGCCGGCGAATTCAATACCGATCAGGACGTCAAGGCGCCTGCGCGTCAAACTCCGCCCCCCGACGAAGGCGGCTGGAGCGGGCCGAAGCTCCTTCGGACCGACGTCATCCCCATTGCGCTTGGCGGCCATTTCCTCAAGCGCGGTTGGCTCGTGGGGGTGGGTGCCGCCGGCCTGATCGCCACGATCTGCGACACGGTTTTCAGATGGGGCGTCTGGTGGTTCTGGCTGGTGGTTCCAAGCGGATTCGCGTTCTTTATCGGCTATCGCTTGATTCAAAAGCGGTTTATCCGGGTTGCGGGCCTGATCAATTTCGAAGCGGACAAGTCGGGGCGGGTCTATCTCACCACGCTCAGCGGGGACTGCCCGGTGTGCGACGGCGAGGTCAAGCTCAAGGATGTCGGCCCCAAGCGCTACGTCAAGACCGTCATGCAATGCACGAAAGACGCCACGCATCGATGGGAATTCGACCCCCGGCGCCTGGACGAGCTGTAGCCGCGACCGGCCGGCCTCATGCGGTTGTGCCAAAATTGTCCTTCAAGTACCCCGCGCGCCCGAGGCTCCCGCCGGCGCCGGGCTACAGTGCAAAGGTGGATGCCCCGTCGCCGAGGGCCGGCCAGCCAACGAATTCAGGAGAATTACCGCAGTGAATGACACCCGCAATCCGGACACAGGGTTCGCAGAAGACCGGAAGGAACAGGAACCCAGGCTTTGGCGTGACGACGGCTGGACCGCCCGGATCATCAAGAACGAAGACGACGACGGCTGGGCCGTGGAAATGACGCTGGACGGCCAGGCCGAGCCGGCCCTGGTCGGCCCCTGGACCATGGGCCGCGACAAGAAGAACCCCAAGCCGCTCGACTCCTCCGCGTTTTCCACCCTGGTCAAGACCGCCAACGAAGTCCTGCGCCGCCACGAACAGCAATTGCATGCGACGCTGCACAAAAGCGTGAAGATCGACGCCGCCGCCGGCCGCCTGACCATCAAGCTGGATATCGTTCCCGACGAGGACGAGCCCTACGCCGTGCTGAGCGCCTACGATGAATTTGGCGAACAACTGGCCCAGACCCACGTGGCGCCGACGTACAAGCTGAACGTGCAGCGCGCATCGGACTGGGCTGCCGGCGGTTTCGGCAAGCACGGCTGATCCGGCAGAAAAAGCGGGGCGCAGCCGGCGGCGGGTTTTTTGACCTTCTGAAGGAGAGCGACCATGCCTAAGTTCGTAACGATCGGATATGGGGACCAAGCGGGTTACGATCGCACCCCGGCGGCCATGCGCGACGCCGCCCATGCACATGACGCCACCTTGCGAAAAGGCGGCGCATTGATGGGCATCGCAGGCCGCCCCGTGCAAGTGCGCAATCCCGAAGCCGCCGGGGTTGAAACGACGAGCGAGCCCTACCTGAGATCGTCCTTGCCGGTGGCTGGCTTCGCCATCATCGAGGCGGCCGACCTGGCCGAGGCCATAGACATGGTGTCGCGTACCCCCTGCGCGGTTGCGCACGGCGTGGTCGAGGTCTGGCCGCTGGAACAGCCGTAGCGGGTCAGGCTGCCGCCGCCTGCATGCGCAACCATTGCGCCACCGCCTGGACTGGCGCCGAGGGCGGCCGGTCGGCGTACATGGCCAGGTGAAAGGTGTGCCCATCGATCACAGGCCCGAAGGGCTGCACAAGATGGCCGGCTTCCAGCTCATCGGCGATCAACGCCAAACTGACCAATGCGATGCCATGGCCGGCGACGGCCGCCTGGATGGCGTGGCCCTCGTCGGAAAACCGTAGCTGGCCCGCTTCGGGCGGCGGCGGGCGCTGCGCGACCTTGAACCAGCGCTCCCAGGTCGGGTTATCCGGCTGAGGCCGTTTCCAGTCGAAACGGATCAACGGCACGCGCCCCAGGTCGTCCGCCGACACGACGCCCAATCGCGGATTGGCCACGGGAGCAAACCGGTCGTTGAACAGGGGTTCGGTCACAAGACCGGGATACGGTCCTTTGCCATAGCGGATCGCGATATCGACCGCCGCCGACCGCAGGTCGACGAGATCGTCGCTGGCCTGCAACTGCAAGTCGACGCCGGGATGCCGTGCCCGGAAATCGCTCATGCGCGGCACCAGCCACTTCACGGTGAACGCATTCGTTGCGGAAATACTCACCTGGCTCCGCGTGCGCTGTTGCGTCAACCGCGCCAGCGTCGCCTCGAACGCGTCGAACCCGTCACGCAGCACCGGGTACAGCTGCGTCCCGGCGTCGCTTAGCGACACCTTGCGCACTTGGCGGTCGAACAGCACCAGTCCGGTCTGCGCCTCAAGCGCACGGATCTGATGGCTGACGGCAGTTGGCGTGACCGCCAGTTCCGTGGCGGCGGCCTTGAAGCTGCCCAGGCGCGCAGCGGCCTCGAAAGCCCGAAGCGCAGAGAGCGGAAGATATCGGCGTTGCATGAATCTCAGTGGCCTATAGGTGAGAAATTCTCTTCTTATAGCTGACAATTGAACCTTTGTCACAGGCAACGCGAATTCCTACAGTAGCGGTACGGATCGGCCATTCATCGCCTGATCCTCCTACCCACCATAAGTGAAGGAATTCGCACCATGCTGCAACGTGTCATCACCCAGCCCGACAATTACGCGCCCTTCCTGCTCTCGCAGGGCATCCGGTTCAACGACCTGCTCTTCATCTCTGGCCAAGCGGGCGCCAGCGACGACGGAAAGATCGTCGAAGGCGGTTTTCTTGCCCAAGGCGAGCAAGCCTTCTCCAATCTGCGCCGTGCGCTGGAAGCCGGGGGCTCCAGCCTGAAGGACGTGATCAAGGTCACCATCTTCGTGACCGACATGGGGCATTTCGACGACGTGGTGGCGCTGCGCCGCCGCTTCTTCTCGGCCCCCTACCCGGCCGACACGATTGCGGAAATCAAGGCGTTGTACGACCCCGCCGCCATGATCGAAATCGAAGCCATCGCGGCCGTCCGCCAACCGGAGGGCCGCTGACATGAACACGCTGGCTGATCGTCCGGCAGGCGACGTGCAAACGGCGCGCGCCACGCTATTCACGCCGCTACGGCTGGGCCACGGACTTGCCCTGTCCAACCGCCTGGCCGTGGCGCCCATGACCCGCGTCAGCGCCACGGCGGATGGCCACGCCACGACGCAGATGGCCGACTACTACGAAGCCTTCGCGGCGGGCGGCTTCGGCCTGGTGGTCACCGAAGGCATCTATACGGACAAGGCTTTTTCGCAGGGCTACCTGTTCCAGCCCGGCCTGGCCGACGACGCGCAGCGCGATGCGTGGCGGGCCGTGGTGGACCGGGTGCATGCGCGTGGCGGCCGCATCGTCGCGCAACTCATGCACGCTGGCGCGCTGTCGCAGGGGAACCCCTATCGCCTCGTGACGAAGGGCCCGTCGGCCGTATTGCCCGCCGGCCGACAAATGGTCTTCTATCGCGGTGAAGGTCCGTACCGGATGCCCGAAGCCATGTCGGCCGACGACATCTCCGAAGCGATCGAAGGTTTCGCGCAAGCCGCGCGCAGAGCGCAGGAGGCGGGATTCGACGGCGTCGAAATACACGGCGCCAACGGGTACCTGCTGGACCAGTTCCTGACTGCCCACACCAACCTGCGCAACGACCGCTACGGCGGCAGCCTGGACAATCGCCTGCGCCTGACGGCGGAAGTCATCCACGCCGTCCGGCGGGCGACGCCGGCGAATTTCATCGTGGGCGTGCGCAGCTCGCAAGGCAAGGTCAACGACTTCACGCACAAGTGGGCGGGCGGCCACGCCGATGCCGCGCAGATATTCGGCACGCTCGGCGCGCTGCCCATCGACTACCTGCACACGACCGAATTCGAAGCCTGGCGCCCCGCCTTCGGCGCGTCCGGCCCGAGTCTTGCCGCCTTGGCGCGGCAACACGTTTCGGTGCCCGTGCTGGCGAACGGTTCGCTGCATGATGCGATGCAGGCCGACGGGATGCTGGCAAGGCAGGAAGCGGACTTCGTTTCGCTGGGCCGCGGCGCGCTCACGCATGCCGACTGGCCCGCAAGACTACGCGCGGGTGACGAACCTGAGGTGTTCGATCGAGGATTGCTGGCACCGATCGCCGATCTGGCCAACGCGGTCCGTCACCGCGCGGAGCGGAATCTCTAATGGAAGCCGGCCGGCAGCGGACCGCTGAAACGCGAGGATTAGAGGTGATCGAGCTTTAACCGTGTCGCCAGGCAATCGACGAAAGCACGCACCTTGGCGGGCGGAAGCCTGTTCTCCCGCCAGAGTGCGTGGATAGGCACGGGCTTGGGCTCGAAATCCTCAAGAATGGTTTCTACCTGCCCCGACTCCAAAAGGTGCCTGATCTGCCACATTGGCGAATAGCCGATACCGAGTCCGGCGCTGACGGCGGAGTAAATCGCCGCCATCGTATTGGTGCGGAACGCCCCGCGGACCCCGACATTGCGCGGCTTTCCGGCAATCTGAAACGCCCACTGACTCGGACGCTGGTCGATCGTCCTGACGATGCAGGCGTGCCGGCGCAATTCCGAAGGATGCGCGGGGCGGCCATGTCGTTCAAAGTAGGACGGCGCGCCGAATACGACCCTGCGCAGCGCCCCCAGCCGCTTCCCTTGCAGGCCGGAATCTGGCAGGTCTGCGATCCGCACGACCAGGTCAAGGCCTTCGCCGGAGAGGTCGACAAAAGAATCTGTCAGTTGCAGATCGACTTCAACCTGCGGATACGCCCGCATGTATTCCGCGATGACGGGCACCAGGTAGTCGGGACCGAACAGTATCGGCGCCCCTACGCGCAAGGTGCCTGACGGCGCCGTACGGCGGTCGGCGACCTCCAGCCGGGCCTCGCCTATTTCCTCCAGCGCCGGCTTCACCCGACGAAAGAAGGTCTCGCCGGCTTCACTAAGCGCGGAATGCCGCGTGGTGCGGTGGACAAGCTGAACGCCCACATCCTCTTCCAGCGCCGCAAGGGAACGGCTGACGGCCTGCAGCGTGCGCTCAAGGCGGCGGGCAGCCTTCGTCAGACTTCCCGTTTCAGCAATATGGATGAATGCTTCAAGATCTTCGAGCCGACTCATCTTTATCTCGTATATCGTATATCGTGATTCAGAATATGATTCTTAATGGATTGTTTCACTAATAGTGAGAATTTACACTGCTCTCATTCGTGCCTCGACACCAAGGAGAAGCCAGTGCAATCCCCTCAACCCATTGTTCTAGTCGTAGGAGCCACCGGCAAATTCGCGCGCTTGGTAATCCCTGAATTGCAGCGCCGCAACGTCGCCGTCCGGGCGCTGGTGCGTGACGAGGCACGTGCTACGGTCGCCCGCTCCCTCGGCGTGACGGAGGTCGCCATCGGAGACCTCCGTGATATCGACAGTCTTGCCAGGGCAACGGAGCGTGTGGACGGCGTCTTCCATATCGGCCCCGCATTCGCCTCCGACGAGGCGGCAATGGGTGTCGCCCTGGTCGAAGCGGCGGAGCGGAACGGCGTAAGGAAATTCGTCTTCTCATCGGTCATCCAGCCAACAAACACGCGTCTGGCCAATCACGCCAGCAAGATTCCGGTAGAGGAGGCCCTTTACTCGTCCCGCCTGGAATACACGATCCTGCACCCTGCCAACTTCATGCAGAACATTGGTCTGGCCTGGCCGTCAATTCGGGACCACGCCTGCTTCGGCGAGCCCTTTCCCAACGACACGAGAGTCGCTCGCGTGGACTATCGGGATGTCGCGGAAATTGCCGCAATGGCATTGACCGAAGACAGGCTGGCCTTCGCTACGTTGGAGCTGTGCGCCGGCATGTTCAGCCGGATGGACATCGTGGCGGCCTTGTCGGAAGCGCTGGGATCTCCGATCGCGGCGCAGCAGCCTGATTTCAGCGAATGGGTGGCGAATGCGCGCCTCCCATACAGCGGCCATCAGCTGCTTCTGCTGTCAAAAGTCCTCGACCACTACCAGGCGTACGGGCTCGGGGGAAATAGTCTTGCGCTAAGGGCCGCGCTTGGACGGGAACCGCGCTCGCTCCGCCAATACGTCAAGGATCTGATCGCCGAAAAACAATCAGCCAATGCCAGCAAGGAAGATTGAAATGCCTAAAAACCCACCCGCATCGATCCTGAGAAAACTGCCTCAGGGCTATACGCGGTTCTTGATGCCGCTGGTGCTTTCAGTTTTCATGTCGGCCATCGTTTCGGCGGTGGCAACGGCCACAAGCGTCGGCTTGGGCCCTGATTTTGTCGGCCATTGGCCCAACGCCTGGGCGGCCTCCTGGATCGTGGCATTTCCAAGCCTGCTTCTCTTGCTGCCCGTCGTGCGCCGGATCGTCGCTTGGATGGTCGTGCAACCATAGCCGCCGCGCAGCCGGACGTTAACCGGCCGGCCAGGCGAGCATGGCGGCATCGATGATCATGTTGAGCTTCTGCTCGGAAGCGCCGTCGCGGGCCTGGATGGAGAGCCCTTCAAGAACGGTGGTGTAAAAGGCGGCAAGCTGATCGACGTCGGCGGAAGACGGCAGGTCCCCTTCTGCAATGCCTTGCGCAAGGCGGTCTCTCAGCATCGCTTCTCCGTCCAACCGGTTGTCGGCAAGGAACGCACGCACGCCCTCGTTCTCGGGCGCGCCAAGCAGCGACGACAACACGATCATGCAACCGCGCGGCCCCTCGTCGACGGCATAGCCTCGTGCGTTCGATCGCAGCATGGTCTCGACTGCCTCGCGGGACGTGCGGGCTTCGCTGAGACTTCGTGACGTTGCTTGCCCCTCGACGCGGTCGTAGAGTTCGACCGCCTCCCGGAAAATCTCCTCCTTGCAGCCAAAGGTCGAATAGAGGCTAGGCTTGTTGACGCCCATGGCGCCGACGAGATCCTGGATCGATGTGCCCTCATAACCCTGCGCCCAGAAGGTTCGCATGGCGGCAAGCAATGCCGAGTCCCTGTCAAATGCCCTTGGACGCCCGATTTTCGGGGCAGGCTCTGCTTTGGGTTTGCTGCCGGCATTCACGATTCGATCATCCGCAGACCCGCCACGCCAACCCCAATCAGCCCTAGAAACAATAGCTTGGCCGATGACATGTGCTCGCCAAGCACCAGCGTTCCGAAGACCGCCACGCCGAACGCGCCGATCCCCACCCAAATTGCATACGCGGTGCCCACCGGCAGATCCTTCAGCGCCAACCCGAGCAGAACAAGGCTCAGCATGGCAACACTGATACCGATCAAGCTCGGCCAAAACCTCGTCAATCCGTCTGCCTGTTTAAGCGCCAATGCCCAAACGACTTCAAGTGCGCCAGCCAGAACCAACAGTGCCCACGCCATCTGGAATCCCCTCTCACTTTTAACTGCGATGGTGTCAATCGCGGCTCACGGCCCCTGATGGCGACGCTACGCCGTGAAGCCGCCATCGATGGCGAGCGATGCGCCGGTGACGAATCGGCTCTCTGGTCCCGCCAGATACCCGACCGCGGCCGCGATTTCCTCTGCCTGCGCATAGCGCTTGATCGCCATCAGCTCCAATTCCGCGGATACGGTCGGGCCATCGGCGGGATTCATATCCGTGTCGGTCGATCCCGGATCGACAATGTTGACCGTGATGCCACGCTCGCCAACCTCGCGCGCGAGACCCTTGGTGAACCCGATAAGTGCTGATTTGCTCATCGCATAAAGTGTCACCCCCCCATACGGCACCCGCTGAGCAAAGCAGGAGCCGATGGAGATGATGCGGCCGCCGGAACCCATGTAGGAAAGCGCGGCCTGCGATGCCACGAAGACCGCCCCCGCGTGGATCGCCAAGGTATCGTTGATTTCTTGGAGCGTGGTGTCCTCGATCGGGCCGGCGGGGAACACACCGGCGCTATTGACGAGTATGTCCAGTCTGCCCAGTTCCGTGGCGGTCTGCGCTACCGCCGCCCGGACGGCGGCCAGGTCGCGGCTATCCGCCTTGATGGCCAGGACCTTGCCACCGGTTGCAGCCAGTTCGTGGACGAGGTCTTTTGCCGCCTGATCCGATTTCGCATAGGTGAATGCAACATCAGCCCCCTGTTGGGCCAGCCGCCGGACGATGGCCGCGCCAATACCACGCGTGCCCCCGGTTACGAGGGCAGCCTTGCCTTGGAATTCCATATCGACAGTTCCTTTTATACCGATCGGTTAAAAAATCGTACGAGAACTGGCATTCCACGTCAAGGATTGTTGAACGACGGGTGCCCCTCACTCCGAGGTAGTCACCCTGCCCCCCGTTACTTCGCCCCGGCCGCCGACATGGCCTTGAGTTGCGCGCAGGTCTTTTCCTTGTCGGCCGCGCTCAGCGCGCCCAACTGCCCTTTGGTCTTGGTGTACGACTGCGAGAAGGCGGTGTCGAAATCCGCGGGCGTCATGCCATGGGCGCTTGCCGCGGTCTTTTGCTGTTGCTTCATCTGATCGAGCTGCGCCGCCGTGTAGGCATTGCAATACTCGGCGGCGGCGTGCATCTGGCCGCTCAGCGTCGCCATGCTCGGCATCTGCCCCGGCGCGGCCTGCTGCGCGAAGGCGGCGCTGCTGCTCAACGTCAAGGCGGCAGCCACCAGGACGGCATTGCGGCGACGGGAAACGATGGCGTTAGCTTGATTGAAAATCGGCAATTCAGGTCTCCAATGCAATAAAGGGATCAGGTTTACGCGCCGCCCTGCCGCAAGGGCCGCGCGGCGATCGTGCCGCCTACGCAGCGCAGGCAATATGCCCTACTCACTGTTAGCCGCTGATGAATCTATGTAAGCACATGCATCGGCCACGCGAGGCCACGGCCAAGACCTCGCCGGCTCTCCGCTATGGCGCCAGGACCTTTTTCATTGATGGCGCGGGATGCAGCAGATAGTTCTCTCGCTCATAGAAGGGAACGGCATCCGGCCGCGCGTCAAGAAACACGGCGGTCATGCCGCGAGCGCGCGCATCGCGTTCGGCATAATCCATCAGGGCACGACCCGCGCCACTGCCCCGCACCGACGCGTCTACGACCAGGTCATCGACATGCAGGTGCGCCCCGCGCGCCAACGTGTGGACGGGCCGCATGCCCAGCACGCCGATAATCGTCCCATCCCGGAAGGCGGCAACAAGCTCGTAGCCAGAATGCGATTGCCGGCGCACCCGCTCCAGGAACTCCGCCTCGCCAAGCGATCGGAGTTGAGCAATGACGGGATAGGCGCCGCTCCATTCCGCCGGGGACAAGCGTCTGATTTCCAGTTTGCCGTGGGCTTGTGTGGTCATGGTTTCCAATATCCGGATGCGAAAGATCCAGATTGTGCATGAGCCGCGCATCGGGATTGGAGAATTTCTGAGCCTTCCAACCTCGCCTATGCAACACCGCCCAAGCCGCCGTGGCCTGGGCGGTTTTTTCATTCCCGCCGGGATAGCACCGGAATCAATGCCCCGTCGAATCGCCCTGGCGGCTGGCTTCGAACAGGAACCAGGTGCGCCGCTCGGTTTCGTCGATCCAGTTCTCGATCAGGCTGGAGCTGGCGATGTCGCGGTGTTCGTCGGTGATGTTGTGGGCTTCGCGCAGCGCCGCCGCCAGCACCTTGTTGTCTTCACGCAGCTCGGCCAGCATGTCCAGCGGTTGCACGTAGTCGGCGTCGTTGTCCGAGATCCGCTGCGTGCGCGAAATGTGCCCGATCGAACGCAGCGTCGTGCCGCCGATCTTGCGGATGCGTTCCGCGATGGGGTCGGTCATGGCGAACAGCTGATCGCCTTGCTCATCCAGCAGCAGGTGGTAATCGCGGAAGTGCGGCCCGCTTACGTGCCAGTGGAAATTCTTGGTTTTCAGATACAGCGCGAACACGTCGGCCAGTAGCTGGTTCAGCGCGGCGGAGATGTCGCGAGTGGCCGCCGCCGCCAGGTCGGTAGGCGTTGCCAGCGGAAGTTTGCGCCGCTCTTTCAGCGTCTTGGTGGTCTTCTCATTCAGTTTCTTGGCCATGAAATGCCGCTCCTAGGAATGATAGAAAGTACGCAGTCGCGGCACGGACAATGCCGTGCGCGATACCCAAGGGTAATCCCGCAAAGAGGCTTTGCCAATGGCGGGCATCCCGGGCCTATCGGGAAGGAGTATGCTACGCGCCTTCGTCTCAGCCAGATTCACACCATCGCTATGCGCGGCAATCCCGACGCCAGGCAAGGCGCCATCGCGTTGCACGGGTTCTACTTCCTGTATTACGGCCTGCAGGGCGTCAGCATCCCTTTCCTGCCCTTGTGGTTCGCCAGCCGCGGCGTGGATCCCGCCGTCATCGGGCTGATCGTCGCCACCTCCTTCCTGCCCAAGATATTCTCCACGCCGGTGGTGGCGCACCTGGCCGACCAAAGCGGCCGCGCGCACGCGCTGATCGCCTCGGCGCTGGCGGCGTCCCTTGTGCTGTTCATCTGCTATCCGTTTTCGCAGACGCCAGGCTGGATGCTGGCAATCACCCTGCTCCTGAACGCGGTATTTCCCGCCGTGCTGCCGCTGATGGACCGCATGGCGATCGCCAGCGGCCGGCGGCAGGGAAATTCCTACACGATCATGCGGGCCTGCGGGTCGCTCGGTTTTGCGACCATCACCGTCCTCGGCGGCTACCTGATCAAGACCTTCGATACCGATTGGGTGATGTGGCTGTCGATTCTGCTGATCATCGCCTGCCTGGCCTGCGTGCGGCTGCTGCCGCAGGCCGCGCGCCCCACCGCCGACGAGGCGCCCGTCGAACGCGTGCGCCTGCCCATGCTGGCGGTGCTGCGCGACCGGCCGCTCGTGATGTGCATTGCGGCAGCGTCGCTGGTCCAGGCCAGCAACGGTTTCCTCTATTCGTATTCCACGCTCTATTGGACTGCAAGCGGCCTGTCGACCTCGCTGATTTCGCTGCTGTGGGTGGTGGGCGTCGGCAGCGAAGTGCTGTTCTTCTTCCTGGCGCCCAAAGTGCTGGCGCGGACCGGCGCGCAATGGCTGATCCTGGCCTCGGCGGTGATGTCGGCGATCCGCTGGGCGGGGCTGTCCGCCACGACCGACCCGGTGCTGATCGCCGGGCTGCAGCTGCTGCAGTGCTTCACACTGGCCGGCAACAACGCCGCCATCATGTGGTACATCACGCGCCACGTTCCCGCCGCCTGCAAGACGTCGGCGATCGCGCTGTACGCGCTGCTGTCGGGTGGCGTATTCATGTTCGCCAGCATCCAGCTGGGCGGCGCGCTGTACCGCAGCTACGCGCCCGGCGGCTTCATGGTGATGGCCATCTGCGCGCTAGGCGCGGTGCCGCTGATATGGGCATCCGAGAAATGGCGGCGGACGGCGGCGCAATAAAGAGAGCAATGCAGGGAGCAATGCAGGCGGCGCGGATTAAAAAAAGGCCTTGCGGGTTGCAAGGCCTTTTTACTGTCAGCAGCAGCCGATCCGCTTCTTTCCGCCATAGCGCGCGTCCTGGCGCTCGCGGAAGAAGGCTTCGTAGGTCATCGGCTCCTGGTCGGGGTGGGTACGCCGCATGTGTTCCACATACGTCTCGTAGTCCGGCACGCCGACCATCAGCCGAAGCGTCTGCCCCAGGTAACGGCCGGCGGCGCCGGCGGCTGAACTCATGTTGCCAAACAGCATGCGGCGCCTCCTTGGCGGTCAGTCGGCGCCGGCCGCGACCGGCAGCGTTTCGTACGGCGTCTCGCGCGAGGTCGGCTTGTTCTCGGCGCGGGCGCGCTGCACCGATTTCAGGCCGAACACCACGATGCTCACCACCACGAACATGAAGATCGCGCACAGGCCGGCGTTGATGTAGTCGTTCATGACCACGCGCGACATCTCGCCCAGCGACTTGGCCGGAGCCAGGACTTTGCCTTCGGCGATGGCCGCGTTGTACTTCGCGGCGTGGGCCAGGAAGCTTACGCGGGGGTCGGCGTCGAACAGCTTCTGCCAGCCAGCCGTCAGCGTGCAAGCCAGCAGCCACAGCGTGGGCAGGATCGTGACCCACGCGTAGCGGTCGCGCTTCATCTTGAACAGCACGACGGTGCCCAGCGTCAACGCAATCGCGGCCAGCATCTGGTTGGCGATGCCGAACAGCGGCCACAAGGTGTTGATGCCGCCCAGGGGATCCACGACGCCCTGATACAGGAAGTAGCCCCAGGCCGCCACGCACAAGGCGGTGGCGATCAGGTTGGCAGGCAGCGAATCCGTGCGCTTGAGCGACGGGGCGAATGTGCCCAGCAGGTCTTGCAACATGAAGCGGCCGGCGCGCGTGCCCGCGTCCACCGCGGTCAGGATGAAGAGCGCTTCGAACAGGATGGCGAAGTGGTACCAGAAGGCCATCATGCCCGGGCCGCCGATGGCCTGGTGCAGGATGTGCGCCATGCCGACCGCCAGCGTCGGGGCGCCGCCCGCGCGCGAGATGATCGTGCTTTCGCCGACATCCTTGGCCGTCTGGATCAGGTCTTGCGGCGTCACCACGAAGCCCCAGCTGGACACGACCTGGGCCACCTGGTCCGGCGTGGTGCCGATGACCGCGGCCGGGCTGTTCATGGCGTAGTAGATGCCCGGCTCGATCACGCAAGCCGCCACCAGCGCCATGATGGCCACGAACGATTCCATCAGCATGCCGCCATAGCCGATATAGCGGGCCTGGGTTTCGTTTTCGATCAGCTTGGGCGTGGTGCCCGACGCGATCAGGGCATGGAAGCCCGACACGGCGCCGCAGGCGATGGTGATGAACAGGAACGGGAACAGGTTGCCGGACCAGACCGGGCCGGTGCCGTCCACGAACTGCGTCAGCGCGGGCATCTTCAGTTCCGGCGCCACGACCACGATGCCGATCGCCAGGCCGAGGATGGTGCCGATCTTCAGGAAGGTCGACAGGTAGTCGCGCGGCGCCAGCAGCAGCCACACGGGCAGCACCGCGGCGATGAACCCGTAGACGATCAGGATCCAGGTCAGGCCCTTGCCGTCGAAGTCGAACATCGGGCCCAGGACCGGATGCGCGGCCACGTCCTGGCCGAAGGTGATGGCCGCCATCAGGCCGACGAAGCCGATGATGGAGACTTCGCCGATCTTGCCTGGACGGATGTATCGCAGGTACACGCCCATGAACAGCGCGATGGGAATGGTGGCCGCGACGGTGAAAGTGCCCCACGGCGAGTGCGTCAGCGCCTTCACCACGATCAGGGCCAGCACGGCCAGGATGATCACCATGATCATGAAGGCGCCGAACAGCGCGATCACGCCGGGGATCTTGCCCAGTTCGGACTTGACCAGATCGCCCAGCGACCGGCCATCGCGGCGGGTCGAGATGAAGAGGATGGTGAAGTCCTGCACGGCACCGGCGAACACCACGCCCGCCAGGATCCACAGCATGCCCGGCAGATACCCCATCTGCGCCGCAAGCACCGGGCCCACCAGGGGGCCGGCGCCGGCGATGGCGGCGAAGTGGTGGCCGAACAGCACGTGCTTGTTGGTCGGCACATAGTCCAGGCCGTCGTTGTGCTTCCAGGCCGGCGTCATGCGCGAAGCATCCAGCTGGAAGACGTTCTTGGCGATGAAACGGCTGTAGTAGCGGTATGCGATCAAATAAACGCATACGGCGGCGATCACCACCCACAGCGCGTTGATGGTCTCCCCTCTGGCCAGCGCCACGGTGCCCAGCGCGAACGCGCCCAGTACCGCAACCGCCAGCCAGACCAGGTGTTGACCCAGTCCCTTACTGCTGGTTTGCATAAGTGCTCCTCTTGCCTCCCGCCATGCTTGTGGCGTGAAACGCTTTTTTCGTCCCGCGGAAGGCAGACTCATTGTTGTGGGGTGGCGGGCGCGCAGGCGTCCGCACTGCGTCCTTGGGACGCGGGCGTTAGTATTTCGTTTTGCCCCCCTGCCAACAAGCGCGGAACTACGCACGCCGGGTACGTGTTACTACGCAATGCGCCGCAACATAAACCGGTGGGAATCGTAAAATCCGGCGCGTCGACCGACACCCCTCAAGGGGAAATCGTCGTGATGCATTGCACCAATCCCAACCGGGGCCGCCCCCCCACAATATGAAGCTGCGCCTGAAAATCCTGCTGCTTGCCGCCGTGCCCCTGCTGGTGGCGGTCGCCGCCATCACCGTGGCCGTCTATGTGCAGGGCCTGCAACTGGCCCAGCGCGAAAAGCAGGTCGTGGAAAGCGCCTGGCTGGCCAGCAAGGAAAACGAACTGCGCCACTACGTCAGCCTGGCCTACAGCGCCGTCGCCCCTTTGCAGGCGGCGGGCGACGACGAGGCCTCGCGCCAGCAGGCGCTGGAACTGCTGGCGCAGATGGAATTCGGCCACGACGGCTACTTTTTCGTCTACGACCTGAACGGCAAGAACCTGATGCACCCGCGCCAGCCCGAACTGGTCGGGCAAGACCTCTGGAACCTGCGCGACACGCGCGGCCAGGCCGTCATCCAGAACCTGCTGACGGCCGCCCGCCGCGGCGGCCAGCAGGGCGAAGTGGTGCACTACCTGTGGGAGAAGCCTTCCACCCACCTGACCGTCGAAAAGCTGGGCTATGTGGTGGTGCTGGACCGTTGGGGCTGGATGCTGGGCACCGGCATCTACCTGGACGATGTGGAGCAGGCGCTGGTGAGCATCGACGCCGCCGCGCAGGCCAACATCCGCAACATGTTCGCCTGGGTCGCGGGCATCGCCGCCGTGTCCATCCTGGGGGTGGCGGCTTGCGGCCTGGCGCTGAACATCAGCGACCACCGGCAGTCCGACGCCAAGCTGCGGCTGATGGCCCAGCAGCTGGTGCGCTCGCAGGAAGACGAGCGCGCCCGCCTGTCGCGGGAATTGCACGACGGCATCAGCCAGGTGCTGGTGTCCATCAAATTGTCGCTGGAGGCCGCGCGCGAACGGTTGCGGCAATCGCTGCCGGAGCAGCCGCAGGCCCTGGCCCATATCGACCGGCCACTGGGCGGCGCGCTGGACCGCCTGAACAGCGCCGTAGGCGAGGTACGGCGCATTTCGCACAACCTGCGCCCCACCCTGCTGGACGACCTGGGCTTGCCCGCCGCGCTTGAGCACCTGGGCCGCGAGTTCGCCATCCCCAGCGCGGACGGGGCGCCGCCGCTGGCCGTCCGCCTGCGCACCGCCGGGCGCCCGGTCCAACTGCCGGACGCCTATGCCACCGCGCTGTTCCGCGTCACCCAGGAAGCGCTGACCAACGTGATGCGCCACGCCGGCGCCACCCGGGCCGACATGACGCTGGCCTACAGCGCGCACGATCTGCGCCTGACGATTTCGGACGACGGCCGCGGCTTCGACTACGCGGAGGTCCAGCAGGATCCCCGGCGCGGCATCGGGCTGCGCAACATGCGAGAACGCATGACCGCGCTATCCGGTAACCTCAGTTTCCACACCAACGCCCAAGGCACGACCTTGCAGGCGTGGCTGCCCCTGCCGGCCCCGGCCGCCCCTACCGCGACGACCCAAGCATGACCGAACCCCACGACGCCATCCGACTTCTGCTGGTCGACGACCACCCCCTGGTGCGCGACGGGCTGCGCCTGCGCCTGGAGACCGTGCCGCGCCTGCGCGTGGTGGGCGAAGCCGGCAACGCGCAGGCGGCGCTGATGTTCCTGGCGGACTGCGTGGCCGAGGATCCCCAGGGCGGCACCCTGCCCCATCTGGTGCTGATGGACCTGAACATGCCCGGCGTGGGCGGACTGGAGCTGACGGCGCAATTGCACGAACGCTACCCGCAGATCGCCGTGCTGGTGCTGTCCATGCACGACAACCCCGAATACATGGTGCAGGCGGTGAAGGCCGGCGCCCGCGGCTATCTGTTGAAGGACGAACCCGCCGAAGAGATCGTCACCGCGATCGGTGCGGTGGTCGCGGGCCGCAGCTATTTCAGCGCGGCGGTGGCCGTGCGGCTGTCCCAGGCCAGCGCTCCCGCGACCCTTTTGACGCAGCGCGAACGCGACGTGCTGCGCCACATCGCCGGCGGCCAGGCCAACAAGCAGATCGCCCTGGCGCTGGGCCTGTCCGTGCGCACGGTCGAGACGCACCGGCTGAACATCAAGCGCAAGCTGGGCATCGACGGGCAGGCCGAACTGATCAAGTACGCCGTCGAGAACCGGGGCGTCTGACCCGCCGGGTCCGAAACGGCCGCCTGACCCGCCGCCCGCGCTGCGGTAGACTTGCCTCCATTGCGGCGTCCCCGACGCCAGACGACACGACACAACGCCACGACGAGCGCGCTGCCCCCAGGAGTCCCCCCATGTCATTGGAAAAGAACTACACCGCCATTCTCGAAGCACTAGGGGAAGACCCGTCCCGCGAAGGGCTGGCTGACACGCCCGCCCGCGCGGCCAAGGCCATGCGCCACCTGTGCCGCGGCTATGGCCAGAACCTGGACGAAATCGTCAACGGCGCGCTGTTCACCTCGGACACGCGCGAAATCGTGCTGGTCAAGAACATCGAGCTCTACTCGCTGTGCGAACACCACATGCTGCCCTTCATCGGCAAGGCCCACGTGGCCTACCTGCCGGCCGGCCGCGTGCTGGGCCTGTCCAAGGTCGCCCGCATCGTCGAGATGTACGCCCGCCGCCTGCAGATCCAGGAGAACCTCAGCCGCCAGATCGCCGAAGCCGTCCAGACGGTCACCGGCGCGGCAGGCGTGGCCGTGGTCATCGAAGCCCAGCACATGTGCATGATGATGCGCGGCGTGGAAAAGCAGAACTCGTCCATGGTCACGTCCGTGATGCTGGGCGAATTCCACGAAAACCCGTCGACCCGGGCTGAATTCCTGAGCCTCATCCGCTGATCCCGATTGCGGCCGAAGGCCAGCGCCGCTTTCCGGCCGAATGCCGCATGCGGCATGGAGACGCCGCTACCTCATGGACTACCGCCACGCCAGAGCGTCATCACCGCCGTTGGCGCGCAGATAGCGTCCATAGCCGGGCGCGCTGGTAACGCGTCGTCCGTCGAAAACCTGCCGGCCGCGGCACCACGTTCCCGCTACACGCACTGAAAACGCCCGCGGATCAGCCGCTGAAATCCGGTCGCCGGATTCGCGGTTCAGCATCGAAGGGACAGAACGCTGAGGTGCCAGGATCACAAGGTCCGCGTCCTTTCCAATATCGAACGACCCTTTGGCGTGGTTCAAGAAGAAGTGACAGGCCGGGTTGTGGCAAAGCAGTCTGACCACCATAGCCGGTTCAATGCCGCGCTGTGCGCACCCCGTCCATAAGGCGGGCAACAGCACGTCGGGGCCGTAGCCATCCGGCTGCCCGCCCACCATGAACCCTGACGAAACAAAGGTGCACTCGTCATTGGCCAGGCGACGCCATACGTGCTCCACGTCGTCGCGAGCCTCGGCAGACCCGTCGCCAGCCGGGTCCATATCGCCGCCCGCCACCAAACTGCGTATGCCCGTTTCGACACTGACCGGAAATCCTGCCTGCCGGTATCCAGCGCATAGATCGAAACCTCTGGGCGTCGACACGTCGGCGACGTGCGTGCGCGCTCCCGTCACCGCGCTGATCCGGCACAACAACCGCGTCGCCAGCCCTTCAATAAGTTGCGTGTGCCGACGCCGCAACGCGTCCCAGCGTCTCCCCCCCATGCCAAGCAGCCGTCTGGAGGCCCGGCTGGCCGCCCCATCCACCTGATAGTGCATGCCACATGCCAGGCCCAATGGCGCCAGTGCGCGGAACGTCGCATACAGATCGTCCTCGAAGCGAACCAGCGGATCGCGGCCGGCCTCGAACGCGGGAATCGAGATAGCGCAGATTCCGCCTTCCATCAGTTCCATGGCCGCCATCAGGCCATGTTCGGCGTCCAGCGTGCCAGCCACGGCCACGTCCACATGCCCCCGACGTGCGATATCGGCCGCCACCGCCTCCAGGCGCATGCGACAGACAACGGGTTGAGCATGCTCGAAATGCATATCCACGACAACCGTGGCGCCACCCGCCGCCGCCGCGCGCGAAGCAATCTCCAACCCCGCGCCCCCAGGCATTCCGCTAGCGCGGATACGGCCATCCACAACGCCCGGCATGACCCAGTTCCCCCGAGCGTCGACCAGTTCGCGCGCACGCGGCGGCCTGTACTTGCCCAAAGCCGCAATTTTGCCGTCAAGCACGGCCAACCATCTATTCTTGTAGGTGCCCGCCGAGGTGACAAAGTCGCCACGGACGACCATGTCGAAATCACCCATACCGGGCATCCGACGTCAGTGCGGCAAATGGCTGCTGCAAGGCATGCCGGCTGGGCGCGGCCAGGACATGCACAGCCCCGATCGCTTCGGCGACGGTAAACACCGACACCGTCGCCGCCAGTCCCTGGGTTTGTTCACGCAACGACTGCGCGGCCGCCGCCGCCTGCTCGACCAGCGCCGCGTTCTGCTGGGTCACCTGGTCCATTTGGACGACTGCACGATTGACCTGCTCGATACCTGCGGACTGCTGGATCGATGCCGCCGCAATCTGTGCCATGATCTCCGTCACCCGGCTGACAGCCGCGACAATCTCCTGCATGGTTTCGCCCGCCAACCCCACTTGCTGGGTGCCTGCGCTGACTCGCGCCGAGGACTCCACAATCAATTCCTTGACCTCTTTCGCGGCGATTGCGCTGCGCTGCGCCAATGCCCGGACCTCGGCCGCCACGACGGCAAACCCCTTGCCTTGCCCACCCGCGCGCGCCGCCTCCACCGCGGCATTGAGCGCCAGAATGTTCGTCTGAAATGCGATCCCGTCAATGACCGAGACGATCTCGGAGATCCTCGACGAACTCGTCGAAATCTCTTCCATGGTCCGCACGACTTCGGCTACCGCCTGGCCTCCCCGGTTCGCCACCTGAGACGCTCCCTCGGCCAGTTGATTGGCTTGCCTGGCATTGTCGGCATTCTGCTTCACCGTGGCCGCCAGCTGCTCCATCGATGCCGCCGTCTCTTCCAACGAGGCCGCTTGCTGCTCCGTGCGCGCGGACAGGTCCAGGTTCCCATCAGCGATTTCCTGGGTACCCGAACCGATCTCTCGCACTCCCCGGCCGACCTCCCCGACGGTGTACGCCAGACTGGCCTGCATCCGCTGCAACGCAGAAAACAGCTGACCCAGCTCGTTCGTGGAATGCACCGTGATGTCGCCAGTCAAGTCACCGCCGGCGATACGCTGAAAATGGTCTCCAGCCAGCGTCAATGGCCGAAGCACGGCGCGGCTGACGAAGTAGGCGGCCCCTATGCCAAGCAGCGCCGAGCCCGCCAGCAGCACCACGATGACGATAATCGCGTCGACGTAGGCTTCCTCGCTCTCCAGGACATACTGATCCGTCTTCAAGTCGACATAGCGCAGGAAATCCGACATGACGGTGTCGAACTCGGTCGTGGCCGCCTGGAACGAACGGCTCAACGCCGCGGATTCGGCATTTTCCGGCTGCCGCAGCTGCTTGAAATACGCTTGCATCAGCTCGCCATATTGCTTGAACTCCCTCAGCACCGGTTCGGCCTTCTCCTGCACGTCCGCCGACTTGGGCGCTTCCGCGAACTTCCGAAAACTCGCCAAACCCGCCTTCCAGAACTCGTCCGCACGCTGTATTGCCACCGCCGCTTCGGCCTCTCGTTGCGCCTGCGAATGTGCCCACGCCCTGTCCATCATCAGGCGTGCGCGCAACATCAGCGTGAAAGCCCCGTAGGCCGGCATCACTTGTTTCGACATCGTCGCATTGAGGTCGGTCAGTTTTTCATTGCTGGACCGCAACCCCATCCATGACGCGCCGTTTGCCGCGATCATGGCGGCCATGAATGCCGCAAGCACCAGCGCCAGGCAATGGCGCACCTTTAAATTCTTCAACATAATTTCCCCCCACTTTTCGCCTACGTCTCGGGCCGTCTGAAAGAGCGATCTGCCGCAGATCGGAATCGCTCAAATTTATCCGCAACAACTCGTCAGATTGTTAACAAATGCATAACAATTGGTCTGATCCGGTTGGATCCTAAGGAACCGAGAATCTGGCCCTAGCGTTCTGGTCCGATCCGGGCAAACTGGCACTCAGCAAGCCGGTTGCGCCGGGGCGCGGCCGCTCTCTCTCGGAGACCACCATGAACGCGATATTCCGCCACATCCGCCGCTGCACCCTTGCCGGCCTGGCCGCCGCGCTGCTGGCCGCGCCGGCTTATGCCCAGACCAAGCTGGTCGTGGGCTACCAGTTGATCGTGGGCCCGTTCCTGTCCGCCATCGCGGACGGCAGTTTCGATTCCGCGCTGAAAGAGGCCGGCTACCAGGTCGACTGGCGGCAGTTCACCTCCGGCGGCGACATCTCCACCGCGCTGGCCTCCGGCAACGTGCCTGTCGGCGTGCTGGGCTCCACCGGCATCACCTCGGCCTCCACCCGCGGCGTGGACATGCAGCTGTTCTGGATCCTGGACAACATCGGGAAATCCGAAGCGCTGGTCGCCCGCAACGGCTCCGGCATCAACAGCACCGCCGACCTGAAAGGCAAGCGCGTCGCCACGCCGTTCGTATCGACCTCCCACTTCCACCTGCTGGTGGGGTTGGAGCAGGTATGGAAGATCTCGCCGCGCGACGTGCGCATCCTGAACATGCAGCCGCCGCAAATCGTGGCCGCCTGGCAGCGCGGCGATATCGACGCCGCCTATGTCTGGCCGCCCGCGCTGACGGAGATCGCCAAGAGCGGCAAGATCATCGCCGACTCCCAGCAGATCGGCGCCGCCAGCGTGCCCACCTTCGACGGCATCGTGGTGGACCGCGCCTGGGCCGCCAAGAACCCGAAATTCATGGCCGCCTTCACCGGCGTGCTGGCCAAGTCCTACGCCGATTACCGCGCCAACGGCGCCAAGTGGACCGCCGAGTCGCCGCAGGTCAAGGGCATCGTGCGCCTGATCGGCGGCAAGCCCGATGACGTCGTCGAGGCGCTGGGCCTGCTGGTGTTCCCCACCGCGCAGGAACAGGCGTCGAACGAATGGCTGGGCGGCGGCAAGGAATCGGGCGCGGCGCGGGCCTTCGCCGCCAGCGCCACGTTCCTGAAAGACCAGAAGCAGATTGACAAGGCTCTGGCCGACTACAGCCCGCACGTCACGGACCAGTACGCGAAAGCCGCGGCCAAGTAAGCGGCCTGGCGCGCCACAAGGGGAGCCCGCATGACCATGCCGTCCACCTCCGCCGCGCAGCGGCTTTGCGCGGAACAAGTCAGCGTCACCTATCCTGGCCTGCACGACAGCGGGCCGGTGATCGCGCTGCAGAACGTCAACCTGACCATCCAGCCCGGCGAATTCGTCGTGGCGCTGGGCGCCTCGGGCTGCGGCAAGACCACCTTGCTCAGCCTGCTGGCGGGGTTCCTGTCCCCGACAGAGGGGGAAATCACGCTGGGCGGCCGGCCCATCGTGGGCCCCGGCGCCGACCGCGGCGTCGTTTTCCAGAAGCACGCCCTGCTGCCCTGGCTGAACGTGCTGGAGAACACGGAATTCGGGCTGAAACTGCAAGGCGTGGACAAGGCAACGCGACGCGCCCGCGCGCGCCGCAACCTGGAACTGGTGGGTTTGCAGGACTTCCACCGCCACATGATCTACCAGCTGTCCGGCGGCATGCAGCAACGCGTGGGCATCGCGCGCGCACTGACCTGCGACCCCGCCATGCTGCTGATGGACGAGCCGATGGCGGCGCTGGACGCGTTGACGCGCGAAACCATCCAGGAGCTGCTGCTGGACATCTGGCGGCAGACCAGCAAGATGTTCTTCTTCATCACCCATAGCGTTGAAGAGGCGCTCTTCCTGGGGTCGCGGCTGATCGTCATGTCGCCTCGCCCGGGCCGCATCACGCACACCTTCACGCCGGACTTCAACCGGCGCTACCTGGAGACCCGCGATGGCCGTGGCATCAAATCCAGTCCCGACTTCATCGCCATGCGCGAACAAGTCCTTGGCATCATCTACGGCGACGAGCGCGCCGCCGCCTCGCCCGAAGCCGTCCATGGCTAGGAACCGGTCAGGGCACAAGCCCGCGACGCCGGGAATGGTCTACGGCGCGCCGGGCGCCGGCTACAGCGGGCACATCAGCCTGATCACCAGCCTGGCGGTGATCGCCCTGTGGTTCCTGGTGACCAGCGCGGGCTGGGTGCGGCCGCTGTTCCTGCCGTCTCCGATCGCCGTGTATGACAAGTTCGTCTCGGCCATGACGGACGGCGTCGCCAATTCCACCCTGGCCGAGCATGCGCTGGCCAGCTTGACGCGCGTCTTCGGCGCGTTCCTCCTGGCCTGCCTCACCGCCATTCCAGTGGGCATCCTGATGGGCGTGAACCGCTTTGCGCGCGGCATCTTCGATCCGCCCATCGAGTTCTACCGCCCGCTGCCGCCCCTGGCCTATCTGCCGCTGATCATTATCTGGTTCGGCATCGGCGAGTTTCCGAAGATCCTGCTGATCTACCTGGCCATCTTCGCGCCCATGGCGATCGCCGCCCGCGCGGGCGTGCGCTCGGTCTCGATAGAGCAGATCCATGCCGCCTATGCGATGGGCGGCACGCGGATGCAGATCGTCTGGCACGTGATCCTGAAGGCGGCCATGCCCGAGATCTTCACGGGGATGCGCATCGGGATCGGGGTCGGATGGACCACGCTGGTCGCCGCCGAAATGGTGGCCGCCGACCGGGGCCTGGGATTCATGGTGCTGAACGCCGCCCAGTTCCTGGCCAGCGATACCGTCATCATGGGCATCATCGTGATCGGCGTGTTCGCCTTCGCCTTCGACCTGCTGGTGCGCTACCTGGAGAAATTCGCCATCCCCTGGAAGGGACGCATCTAAGACGGTTTCCAACAGGGCAATCCCCCATTTCTTCGCCCTGGCGGCTCCTCTATCCTGAGGCTCAGATCCGGAACCCGACCCCGCCCGCGCCCTGCGCCGGGGTCCCGCATCGCCTTCACAAGGAGCCGTCATGTCCAGCCAGGCCTCGATGCTCAAGCCTGTGTTGTGGGAACGCCTGTTTGAAAGGGAAAGCGCACCCAATCTCAGCCTGCAGGGCCGCGTGCGCCAGATGCTGGTGTCGGCCATCCTCAGCGGCCACCTGCCGCCCGGCATGCCGGTGCCCTCCAGCCGGCAACTGGCCGACCAGTTGCACATCGCCCGCAACACGGTCGTCTTCGCGTACCAGCAACTGGTCAGCGAAGGGTATCTGGTGTCGCGCGAGCGCAGCGGCCACTTCGTCTGCGATTCCGTCATGCAGGGACATTCCGGTTCGGCCTCAGACGTCGCCCATGCCGCGCCCCAGGACGAGGCGCCGGACCCGCGGCGCGTGCGATGGGAGGAACGGCTGCGCTTCCGTCCTTCACGGCAGCGCAATATCACCAAACCGCAAGACTGGCAGAAGCAGCCCTACCCCTTCGTCTACGGCCAGTTCGACCCCGACCTGTTCCCCACCGCCGAATGGCGCGAATGCTGCATCAAGGCGCTGTCCGTGCTGGACATCCGCAGCTGGGCGCCAGACCTCATCACGCACGACGACCCCACGCTGATCGAGCAGATCCGCACCCAGGTCCTGCCGCGCCGGGGCGTCTGGGCCGACGCCGAGGAAATCGTCATCACCGTCGGCGCGCAGCACGCCCTGTACCTGCTGGCCGACCTGCTGGTGAACGACGACACGGTCGTCGGCATGGAAGACCCCGGCTACCCCGATGCCCGCAACATCTTCGCCAGCCACACCCGCAACCTGCTGCCGCTGCCCGTGGACGAGCGCGGCCTGTGCACGGGCACGCACCTGCTCGGCTGCGACTATGTCTTCGTCACGCCCGGCCATCAGTGCCCCACCACGGTCACGCTGGCGATGGAACGCCGGGAAAATCTGTTGGCGTTGGCGCGCCAGGCCGACAGCATGATCATCGAAGACGATTTCGAAAGCGAAAGCCGTTGGGGAGAAGGGGCGATCCCGGCGCTGAAAAGCCTGGACCGCGACGGCCGCGTCATCTACGTCGGCAGCCTGGCCAAATCGTTCGCGCCGGGCCTGCGCATCGGCTACATCGTCGCGCCGCGCGAACTCACCAGCGAACTGCGGGCCCTGCGCCGGCTGATGCTGCGCCATCCCTCCGCGTATATCCAGCGCGCCTTCTCGCTGTTCATCTCGCTGGGCCACCACCATTCGCTGCTGCGCAAACAGTCGCAGGCATATCAGAAGCGCGGCGCCGAGCTGGCCCAGGCGCTGGCCCGGCACCTGCCCGATTTCAAGGCGATCCCCATCACGGGCTCGTCGTCCTGCTGGCTGGCCGGACCGCCTTGGCTGGACGCCGCCGAACTGTCCGAGGCCGCGCTGGCCGAAGGCGTCGTGGTCGAACCGGGGAACGTGTTCTTCATGAACGGCGCCGACGCGCCGCGCAACTACCTGCGGGTGGGTTTCACGTCGATCCGGCCCGAGCATATCGGGCCGGGAATCGAAAAGCTGGCGCAGGTGGTGCACCGCTACCGCTTGCGCACGGCGGCGTAGGCCCGCGCCCGACGCCCCGCGCCCGTTTGCGCTAGAGGTGCTCGTCGCGCAGGTGGTACCAGCGGTACAGCAAGCCCTGGCCGATCCGGCGGAACGGCGCGAACAAGTGCCCGGGCAGCGGCGAATCATAGATGGGCAAGTCCCAGGCCAGCCCGTCCTTGCCCATCATCCGTTCGGCCAGCCGCTTGCCCGCGTGTGCCGAGAATGCCACGCCATTGCCGCCATAGCCGAACGCGTAGTACACCGGCAGTGCCGGATCGGGCTGCGTTACGCGCGGCATCATGTCGTGGCTGACGTCCACCCAGCCCCACCAGGAATACGCGACGTCCACGCCGCGCAGCGACGGGAACTTGCGCGCCAGGCCTTCGCGCAGCAGCGCCAGATGGCGGGGATGCTGCGCGTCCGCGCCGCGCAACGCACTGCGGCTGCCGATCTGCATCCGGCCATCCGGCAGCAGACGGTAGTAGAAGCGCAAGGTGCGGGTATCTGTGATGAATACGGTGCTCTTCAAGCCCGCCGCCTCGCGTTCGGCCGGCGACAGCACCCGCGTCACCAGCGAATTCGACAGCACGGGCATGATGCGGTTGTCCAGCAACGGGTTCACGCCCTGCGCGGTATAGCCGCCGGTGGCGAACGCCACCCGACGCGCCCGCACCACGCCGCCCGGCGTCTCCAGCAGGATGACGCCGTTTTCCACGCGCCAGCCCAGCACGGGGCTGGACGGGTGCACGCGCACCCCCAGCGCCCGCGCCTGGCGCAGATAGCCATAGGCCAGCTTCAACGGGTGCACGCCCACGCCATCGGGCTCGTGCATGGCGCCGACCGCTTCGTGGTCGTCCACGTAGCGCTCGCGCAGTTCGTCCTTGCCGAGCATCCTGGCGTCGTAGCCGAACACCTCGCGCATCACGCGGGCCTCGTTCTCCAGGAACGCCATCTTCTTCTGGCGGTGCGCCGTGTACAGATGCCCGCCCGGCTGCGCGTCGCAATCCACTTGCGCGACCAGGCTCTTCCAGTATTCGAAGCCCTCGCGGATTTCCGCGTCCAGGCGGCGGGCGGTATCCAGCCCCCAGCGTTCGATCCATTGCGACCGGTACAGGCGCCCCGATGCGTTCTGCCCCTGGCCGCCGTTGCGGCTGGTGCAACCCCACACGACGCGGTTGGCCTCCAGCACCACTGCGCGCACGCCGAAATCGCGCGCCAGCGTCAACGCGGCCGACAGGCCTGTGAAGCCCGACCCGACGATCACCATGTCGGCATCGACGTCGCCCTGGATGGGCCCGTCATCCTCGGGCGGATCGCCAGCGCTGGCGACCCAGTAGGTGGGCGCATAGTCCTGCCCCCGCCCGGGCGGCGACACCAGGGGGTCATAGGTCGGGTTGTAGGCGTTGGCGCCCGGGGTGGCCGCGCGCGGCGGGCGGGAGGTGTCGAAGGGCATTTGGGTATCCATGCTTCGAATCCGTGTCCTGGGTGTTTCCGGAGAGCTTCCGGCGTGCTTCCGAGGCCCGAGGCGGGCGTCAGGCTCGGGCCGGCAATGCCGGGCGCTGCTTGCGGAATGCATTCTTCACGCGGATCTTGCCGTCCTGGAACGTAAAGACGTCGACCATGTCCGCTTCGACCCGCGAGCCGTCCGCAGCGGTGCCCGTGAACGTGCATTCGGACACGCCCCGGTCGCCTGCGATCCAATGCTGGCCGTTGTTCCATTGCGCATCGGGAAAGTTCTTCCAGGCCGCCGCGAAGGCCGCGCGGACCGCTTCGGTCCCCGTGTGCCGGCTGCCGCAGGCATCCGGGCCGCCCACGGTCTCGAACACGCAGTCCTCGCTCATGAAGCTCATCAAGGCATCGATATCGTGGCGGTTCCAGGCGGCCGCGAATTCGGCCAGCATGTCCACGGTGACGGTCTTGTGCATTGCCTACCCTCCAATAGACGCCGGCGCGGCATGCGCCTGCGTACAAGGTCCAAGGTACGAGAGCGGTCCGGCAGGGTCTAGAACCAGAAAAGGGAAATCGCTTGCACCAGTCACGCAGCCGTGGCGGGCGCAAGCAGCGCGGACACTTGCCGCGGATCGATGGCGTCGCGCAAACCGATGAACACCAGGCCCGCCGCGCCCAGGCCCTCCGGTGGCGCCGCCTGCGTGTCGTAGCGCACGCGGCGGCCCGCCCATTGCACCAGCACCAGACCGTGCCGGTCGGTGCGGACCCACCCCTTCGCCCTCAGCAGATGCCGGGGCATTTGCCGGAGTTGCCCCGTCAGCCGGTCCGCGTCCAGCATGCCGGGCGCCTCCCAAAGCCAGCTTTGGAACGGGTGGTCGGGCTCCGGATCCGACATCGCCACAGCATGCGACGCGTGGCCGCAACCCGCATGCGCGCAACGGTGGGCGGACGCGCCCGGCATGGCCTCGCCAGACAGGCAGCGCAGATCGACGCGCCCTTCCCGGGCCTCGACCATGGCCGCGCCTTGCGTCACGTCCCGCAGCCACGCGCTGACCTGCGCCAGCGCTTCCGGCGTCGCAAGGTCGGTCTTGTTCAACACCAGCAGATCGGCCGCCCGCAGTTGCCGTGCCACCGTATCGCTCAGCAAGGGGTCCGCAGCCAGCGCCTGCACGTTCGCCGCGTCCACCAGCACCACCACGCCTTCCAACTGCAGCAGCGGGTCGCACATGCCGACCTGCGCGATGCGGCCGGGATCCGACACGCCGCTGGCTTCGATCACGATCCATTCCGGCGGCGGATCCAGCGCCAGCACGCGCGCCAGCGCATCGTCCAAGCCGCCCGCCATCGAACAGCAGACGCAGCCGTTGGCCAGCCGGATCACCTCGTCCGCGCGCTGCGCGATCAGGCCGGCATCGATGTCGATGGGCCCGAAGTCGTTGACAAGCACCGCCGCCCGGCGGCGGCTGGCGCTCAGCACATGGTTCAGCAAGGTCGTCTTGCCCGCGCCCAGAAAGCCGCCTACGACCGTCAGCGGGATGCGCGCCGCGCTGGTGCCGGCCATTTCAGGCGCCTTCCAGGGCCAGCGGCCGTCCACCGACGACGGTGCCCAGCACGGCGACGTCTTTCAACCGGTCGGCGGGCACCGTCGCAGGATCGTCTTTCAGCACGCAGAAGTCGGCGTATTTGCCCACTTCAATCGAACCCACCAGATGGTCCATGTGCAAGGTATAGGCCGCGCCCAGCGTGACGGCGTGCAGCGCCGCGTCCACGCTGATCCGCTCGGACTCGCCCAGGACGCGGCCCGACGCGGTTTGGCGATTGACCGCGCACCAAGCCGTGAACAAGGGCCCAAGCGGCGTGATCGGGGCGTCGGAATGGATTGAAAACGGCACGCCCGCCCGCGCCGCCGACGCGCAGGCGTCCATGCGGTTGGCGCGGTCCGGCCCCATCGTCAGCGCATAGTGGGCGTCGCCCCAGTAATAGATGTGGTTGGCGAACAGGTTGGCGCACATGCCCAGGCTGGCCATCCGCCGGAACTGCGCCGCGTCGGCCATCTGGCAATGCTGCAGCGTGTGCCGGTGGTCGCGGCGCGGCGTGCGGCGCAAGGCCAGGTCCACGGCCTCGATCGCGCGCTGCGTGGCTTCGTCGCCGTTGGTATGGATGTGCAGTTGCACGCCGGCGTCGTGATAGGCCTGGACGGTCGCGTCCAGTTCGGCCGGCGCGATGACCCAGATGCCGTTGGGCGCGCCGTTGTAATAGCCCGGCCAGCGCACCCGGGCGGTGAAGCCCTGGATCGATCCGTCGACCACCAGCTTGACCATGCCCAGATGCAATTTGTCGTGATTCAACTTCTTGGCCGCCGCCAGCTTTTCCAGGCAGCGCGCGGGATCGCCTGCGTAGGTCAGCGCCGACGCGGCGGGCACGATGCGCACGGGGTAGTCGGGTTCGGCCGTAATGCGCGCCAGGGTCGCGATGCCCTCGTCGCCCAGTTCATTGACCAGGTCCGTCGCAGTGGTCACGCCCGCCCATTGCGCCACCTTGCCGAACATGCGCAATCCGTCTTCGGACAGCCCAACGGTGCGGAACGGGCTGCCGATCAGGCGCATGACCGGGAACATGGCGGCGAATTCGCAAAGCTCGCCGCTGGGCCGGCCGTCTTCCATTCGCGTCACGCCTTCGATATCGGTATCGCGGTCGATGCCGGCGCGCGCGAGCATCGGCGTGTTCACGTTCATCAAGTGCATGCTGGCATGCATGACGACGATGGGGCGCTCGGGCGATACGCGGTCCAGGTCCTGGACGCGCATGCGCTGGCCGTCGAAGAAGATCGGATCAAAGCCCCAGCCGATCAGGGTTTCGCCCGCCGGCAGACTGCGCTCAGCCTCGCGCAACCGGCCGGCGACGTCCTCAAAGCTTTTCAGCCCGCTCCACAAGCGGCCATCCGGCCCGCGGCGGTCGTAGAAGCCCACGTACACGAATTTCCACATGCCCCCTTCGGGCAGATGGCAGTGCCCTTCCACCAGACCGGGCATCAGCACCTTGTCCGCGTACCGGTCGTCCACGTCGGCCGGGCCCCAGCCGGCCAGGTCTTCCCTGCTGCCCACGCCGAGGATGCGGCCGTCGCGCACCGCCACGTGGGTGGCGCGGGGCTGGGCCGGATTCATGGTCAGGATGCTGCGGGCGGCGTAGATCGTCGTCTTGCCTTCAGGCCGGGTCATCGATGGTTCCTCATGACGGTTGGGATCAGCCCACAAGCGGCGCCACCAGGGCGCCGTCACGGACCTCTACGAAATGGCAGGCCACGCGATGGCCGGGCACGACTTCGCGCAATTCGGGTTCGCGCGTGGAACAGGCGGGCTGCGCGGCCGGACAGCGTCCGGCGAAGCGGCATCCCGGCGGCGGGTTCACCGGGCTGGGCGGGTCACCCAACAGCCGCACGCGGCGGGCGGCCGATTCGCGTCCGCCCTTGACCGTCGGCACCGCCGACATCAGCGCCACGCTGTACGGATGCAAGGGGCGTGTGAAAAAGGCGCGGCGCGACGCCTGTTCAATGATCTTGCCCAGGTACATCACGGCGATGTCGTCGCAGATGTGCTCGACCACGGCCATGTCGTGCGAAATGAACAGGAACGATTGCCCCTGTTCGCGCTGGATCTTTCGAAGCAGGTTCAGGATCTGCGCACGGATGGCGATGTCCAGCGCCGATACCGGTTCGTCGCACACGATCAGGTCGGGTGCGCTGGCCAGCGCCCGCGCCACGTTCAAGCGCTGCCGCTGGCCGCCGGAAAACTGGTGCGGAAACAGCTGGCGCTGTTCGGGCCGCAGGCCGACCAGTTCAAACATTTTCGCCACGCGCGCCTCGCGCCCGCCGGGCGGATCGATGCGCATCAGGTCCAGCGGCGCCCGCACGATGTCTTCGGCGCGCTGGCGCGGATTCAGCGACGAGTACGGATCCTGGAACACCAGTTGCAGCCGACGCCGCATTTGCCGCAACGACGATCCGCCCAAGGCGGTCAGGTCCGTGCCGTCGAAATGGATGGAGCCCGACGTCGGGTCCGCCAGCCGCAGCACCGACAGCGCCGTGGTGGTCTTGCCGGAGCCGGATTCGCCGACGATCGCCAGCGTGCGCCCACGGGCCAGATCGAACGACACGCCGTCGACCGCCTTGACCACCACCGGTTTGCCGTCGCGGCCCTTGCCGCCCACGGGGAAATGCACGGCCAGATCCCGGACCGACAGCAATGCGGGCGTGTGCGGCTGCGCCATCATGCGGCCTCCTGATAGAGCCAACAGGCCACGTCCTGGCCTTCGGCCACGTGCGCCAACGGCGGAAATTCGCTGCGGCACCGCGCAAGCGACTGACTGCAGCGGTCCAGAAAGGGGCATCCCGCGCCACGGTCCCACACCGACGGCACCACACCGGGGATCTCGGGCAAGTCGGGGCGGATATCGTCGGGCTCGCGGTCCAGTTCGGGCAGGCAGGCGATCAGCCCCTGCGTGTAGGGATGGCGGGGATGCGACAGGATCTGCCGCACGCCGCCCTGCTCCACCACCCTTCCGCCATACATCACGACGACGCGATCGGCCATTTCGGACACCGCGCCCATGTCGTGCGTGATGAGCAGCACCGCCGTGCCGCGCCGCGCCTGCTGCTCGCGCAGCAGGTCGAATATCTGCGCCTGCACGGTGACGTCCAGCGCGGTCGTCGGCTCGTCGGCGATCAGCACGTCCGGGTCGCACGCCAGCGCGATGGCGATCATCACCCGTTGGCGCATGCCGCCGGACATCTGATGCGGATAGTCGTCCACGCGTCGCTCGGGCACCGGGATGCCCACCGACTTCAACATGTCGATGGCGCGCGCCCGGGCTTGCGACTTGCCAAGCCCCTGGTGCAGCCGCAGAGGCTCCGCGATCTGGTCCCCGACCGTATACACGGGGTTCAAGGCGGTCATGGGTTCCTGGAAGATCATCGAGATCTTGTTGCCGCGCACCCGCCGCATGGCCTCGTCGTCGTGCAGCGCCAGATCCACGCCCGACAGGCGGACGCGGCCGGCGCCGATCCGGCCCAGCGCCGGGATCAGCCGCATGACGGCAAGCGCCGTCATGCTCTTGCCGCAACCGGACTCGCCAACCAGGCACAGAGTCTCGCCGGCGCGCAGTTCGAAACTGACTTCGCTCAGTACTTCGGCCACGCGGCCGCGGGAGCGGAACTCCAGGCTGAGCGACTCGACTTCCAGGACGGGGACTTGCAGGCGGTCGTTCATGACCGGCCCCGCGACGTCGGATTCAACGCGTCGTTCAGCCCGTCGCCGATCAGGCTGACGGCCAGCACGGTCAGGAAGATGGCCGCGCCGGGCAGCGTCACGGCCCACCATGCCGTCAGGATGTACGGGCGGTTGCTGCCGATCATCAGGCCCCAGCTCATGATGTTGGGATCGCCCAGCCCGAGGAACGACAGGCCGGCCTCGAACAGGATCGCCGTGCCGATGGCCAACGTGGCCGACACGATCAGCGGCGCCAGCGCATTGGGCAGGATCACCCGCCAGATGATGCGCGCGTCGCCCGCGCCGATCACGCGTTCGGCCAGCACGTACTCGCGCCGTTTCAAACGCAGGAATTCGCCCCGCGCCAGCCGCGCGGTGCCGGTCCAGCTGACCACGCCGATCGCCACCGCGATGGTCGCGAGCGACGGCGTGAACAGCGTCACCAGCACCATCGCGAAGAGCAAGGTGGGCAGCACCTGGAAGAATTCGGTGATGCGCATCAGGGTCTCGTCGACCCAGCCGCCGTAGTAGCCGGCCAACGCGCCAACCGTCAGGCCGATAGCCATGGACAGCACCGCCGCCACCACGCCTACCCGCAGGGTCGCGCGGCCGCCATAGACCATGCCGGTCAGCACGTCGCGGCCCAGATAGTCGGTTCCCAGCAGCATGTCGCCGCCGGGCGGCTCCATGGGCGCGCTGACGATTTCAAACGGGTCCGCCTGCATCAGCATCGGGCCGAAGATCGTCACCGCCAGAATGGCGGTCAACAGCAGCACGCCGAAGACCGCCGACGGATTGCGGGCGAACACCCGCAAGGCCTCGTACGACTGCCGCGCCGGGGCGCGCGAGGCCGTGGCCGCCACGGCGGCAAGGGGAATCGCGGAAGGCGCTTGGCTCATGATGTCTTGATCCTGGGATCGATCAGGCGGTAGGCCAGATCGGTTAGCTGGTTCATCACCACGACCAGCAACGAGGCGAACAGGAGGATGCCCAGCAGTGTCGGGTAGTCGCGCCGCAGCACTGAGTCGAACGCCAGCCGCCCCAGCCCGGGCCAATTGAAGACCGTCTCGACCAGGATGGCGCCGGCCAGCACGTTGCCGAATTGCAGGCCCAGCATCGTCACCACCGGCAGCACGCCGTTGCGCAAGGCGTGCTTGTACAGGACCGTCCGTTCGGGCAGCCCTTTGGCGCGCGCCGTGCGGATGTAATCGGCCGACAACGCTTCCATGACGCTGGCGCGCGCCAGGCGGCTGTACTGCGCCAGGTAGACGAACGCCAACGTGAACGCCGGCAGCACCAGGTGGTGCAGCACGTCCAGCACGCCCGGCCAGCCGTCCTGCGGGCCGCCCGCCGACCGCATGTCGGACACCGGAAAGATCGGCAACGCGGAGGCGAACAGGATGATCAGGATGATGCCCGTCCAGAACACCGGTGCCGAATAGCCCACCACCGACAGCAGCGTGATGCCCTGCGACAGCGGCCCGTTCGGCTTCCTGGCGGCCAGCGTGCCCAGCAGCGTGCCCGTGACGAAGGCGCTGAACACCGACGTCACCACCAGCAGCAGCGTGGCGGGCACGCGCTCCCAGATCAGTTGCGCGACCGGCACGTTGAAGAAATACGAATAGCCCAGGTCCCCGCGCAGCACTTGCGACAGGTACAGGCCCAGCTGCACCAGGAAGGGCTTGTCCAGCCCGTACTGCGTGCGCAGCTGCGCACGCAGTTCTTCGCTGATGCCGCCCATGGAGCCGGCGATGGTCTCGACGGGATCGCCCGGCGAGATGTGGATCAGCAGGAAATTCAGCGTCACCACGGCCAACAGCAGCAACCCCGCGTAGGCAAGACGGCGCAAGAGAAAACGCAGCATGGCGGCTCCGCCTTATTGCAGGTAGACGTCGTCCAGCGGCGACAGCATGCCCCAGATCCCAGCGGGCATGCCATGCACCTTCTTCGACGTCAGAGTGTGGTACGGGATGACCGTCAGGAAATCGATCGGCACGTCCTCGGTCACCAGGCGCTGGAACTCGGCGTACTGCGCGCGGCGCTTTTCCGTGTCGGTCTCCATGCCCGCCTGCGCCAGCAACGCGTCGACCTTCGGGTTGGAATAGGACTGCGTGTTGGTCCAGATGATGTCGCGGATGTTGCTGGACAAATAGGTGCGGTGCACGCCGATCACCGGGTCGCCCCAGTTGAAGACGATGTCCGTCGTCATGTCGAAATCATGGCTGGCGATGCGCTTGGCCCAGGTCGGGAAATCGGGCGAAGCGCGGACCTGCACCGCGATGCCCACTTTCTTCAGCTGGCTGCGCAGATATTCCGCCACGTTCTTGCCCTGCACGTCCGAGCCGGGCATGTAATCGACGGTCAGCGTCATGCGTTCGCCCTTGGCGTCCTTCTTGAAGCCCGCCTCGTCCAGCAACTGCTCGGATTTCTTCAGGTCCAGCGGGTACTTCTTCACGTCGGGCGTCGCGAAGGGGCTGGTGCCGACGATGGGGCCGTCGGCCGGCTTCGCGAAGCCGGCGTTCAACGCCTTCGTGATGAAGCCCTTGTCGGTCGCGTACGCGATCGCCTGGCGCACGCGCACATCGTTCAACGGTTTGCGCGCCGTGTTGAAGGCCAGCCAGCTCAGCGCGCCGATGCCCTCGTAGCCGCGGTTGGTCATGGCGATGGCGGGGTTGTCCTTGGCGCGGCGCAGGATGGTCGGCTCGGTCATGAAGGGCAGCGCCCCGATGTCCCCGCGCTCAAGCCCGATCAGCAGGTTGGTGGCGTCCGGATTGATCTTCACCACGATCCGGTCAAGATACGGCTTGCCCGGCAGGAAGAACTTGTCGAAGCGTTCCAGCACGATCTCCTGCCCGGGCTTGAATTCCTTGAACTTGAACGGGCCGGACCCGACCACATCGGCCGAATTCCGCGGATGGCTCTTGATGTCCTGCCCGTCGTCGTAGATGTGCTTGGGCAACACCGGCATCAGGGCCGGAGACAAGGCGAGAAGAATCGCCGGGTGCGGCTGGCTCATCCGCAGAATGGCCGTGTAGGGGTCGGGGGTTTCGACCGACTGCACGGGCGCGAACATGGTCTGGAACGGGTGGTTGTTCTTGACCGTCATGACGGAAAAGGCGACGTCCGCGGACGTGACGGGCTTGCCGTCATGGAACAAGGCGTCCTTGCGCAAATGCAGCGTCAGGGATTTGCCGTCAGGGGCCAGCTCCCACGACTCGGCCAGATAGGGTTGCGGCTTCCAGTCGGCGTCGTAGCGCAGCGGACTGGCGAAGAGCTGGGCGCTGGGCAACGCGGTCGCGGTGCCCGATTGCACCGCGCCGTTCAGGTGCCGCGGCACCTGCGTCGATCCCACCACCAGCGTGCCGCCGGGTTTGGGCGCGTCCGCGGCCACGGCCCCGCCCGCCATCGCCATCACCGCCAGAATCGTTGCAATGCCTTGTCGTGCGCTGCGCATGATTTTTCCCTTGATGTGTTTGCTACCCGAGCCATTCATGGGATGGCTTTCGCACTAGCGTAGCCATCCCATGGACCAGGCCTTAGTACCAAACAGCCGGAGTCTTTGGTGCCAGCGCCGGAGCGGGAAAAATCAAGGCAGGCTGACCGGGTCCGCGGCCGACGCGCGCGCAAGCAGCACGGCGACCGCGCAGCTGTTGACCCGCGCGTCCATGGAATCCGACCGGCTGGTCAGCAGCACCGGCACGCGGGTGCCCAGCACCAGCCCCGCCGTGCCCGCCCCCGCCAGCCAGGTCAGTTCCTTGTAGAGCATGTTGCCCGCTTCGATGTCCGGCACCAGCAGGATGTCCGCATCGCCGGCCACGCGCGACACAATGCCCTTCTGCGCCGCCGCGTCGCGCGAGATCGCGTTGTCGAACGCCAGCGGCCCGTCGATGTCACCGCCGCGGATCTGCTGGCGGTCGGCCATCTTCGACAGCGCGGCGGCGTCCAGCGTGGCCGGCATCGCCGGATTGACGGATTCGGTGGCGCACAGCACGGCGAGCTTCGGACGCGGCACGCCCAGCGCCCGCGCCAGATCAATGGCGTTCTGGGCGATGTCCGCCTTTTCCTGCAGGGTAGGCGCGATGTTGACGGCCGCGTCCGTCAGGATGAACAGCTTGGGATACGCAGCCACCGCCATGACGAAAGCGTGGCTGATGCGGCGTCCGGTGCGCAGCCCGGATTCGCGCGCCACCACGGCCGACATGAAGTGGTCCGTGTGCAGGCTGCCTTTCATCAACATGCTGGCTGCACCATCGCGCGCCAAGGCGGCGGCGGTGCGCGCAGCCAGCTTCTCGTCGTCCGGGGTGTCCACGATCTCCAGCCCGCCGGGGCTCACGCCCAGCTCGGCCAGCAAGGCCGCGATGCGGCGCGCCGGCCCCACCAGCACGGGCTCGATGTAGCCGGCGTCCCGGGCCTGGATCGCCGCGCCCAGGCTCGACGGACACAGCGGGTAGGCCACCGCAGTGCGCTGCCGCCCGGCCGAAAGCGCTGCATCGCGCAGGGGTTCGAACAACCGGTCGATTGCCATGGATACGTGCTCCTGCCGCGGATGTCCGCAAGGTCAAATGGGAGGCGTGCGGCGCGGCGCCTGCCGCGCCGCACGCTTCGGTCAACCCTTGACGGGTTCGATCGACAGCGGCACTTCGCCCGAATGGAACGGCTGGTTCACGTACTGCTTGTACTTGTCCAGCAGGCGCAGCGGCTGCTTGAGCGCGTCGCGCCGGAAGGGGTCGCCCAATTCCTGGCTGACCATCATCTCCAGCACCGTCGTCTTGCCTTCCGACTGCGCCTTGCACGCCGCCTGCAACGCGGCGCCCACCTGATCGGCGTGCTCGACCCGGATGCCCTCGGCGCCCATCGCGCGCGCCAGCTCGGAAAAGTTCGGGTTGATCAGGTTGCTGCCCACGAAGCGGCGTCCGTAGAAGTCCACCTGGTTCTTCTTTTCCGCCCCCCACTGCCCGTTGTGGAAGACCACGGCGGTCACCGGGATCTTTTCGCGCACGCAAGTCAGCAATTCCTGGAAGCTCATGCACCAGGCGCCGTCGCCCACATAGGCCACGGCGGGCCGGTCGGGGCGCCCCAGCTTGGCGCCGATCAGCGCCGGCAGCGCGTAACCGCAGTTGCCGAAGCTCATCGCGGCCAGCATGGAGTTCGGCTCGTCGAAACGCAGGTAACTGTTGGATACCGAGCAGATGTTGCCGATGTCGGTGGACACCATCACGTGCTTGGGCATCGCGCGTTCCAGCTCGCGCAGCATGCGGCGCGGATGCATGCGGCCGCCGCCCTGTTCGATGATGTCCAGGCTCCAGTCGTCGCGTTCATGCGACCAGCCGTCCAGTTCCTTCTCCCATTCGGCTTTCTGCGAGGCGATCTGGTCGCCGCGCGCCGCCTTGGTGCGGATGCAGGCCACCTCGCGGTCCGTCAGCTTGGCGGTCAGCGCGGCCGCGGCGGGGCGCGCATCGCCGCAGATGCCCACCGACACGGGGCGCACCAGGCCCAGCATGCGGTGGTCGGCATCCACCTGGATGATGCGCGCGCCTTGCGGCCAATAGTCCAGGCCGTGCTGCGGCAAGGTGCCGAAGGGCCCCAGCCGCGTGCCCAGCGCCAGCACCACGTCGGCCTGCGACAGCAGTTTCATGCCGGCCTTGGCGCCTTGGTAGCCCAGCGGCCCGCACCACAGCGGATGGCTGGCGGGGAACGCGTCGTTGTGCAGATAGCTGGTGACGACCGGCGCGCCCAGCAATTCGGCCAGGGCCACGCATTCGGCCTGGCCTTCCGAGAACAGCACGCCGCCGCCGGCCACGATGACCGGGAACTTGGCCTCGGCCAACAGGCGGGCCGCCGCTTCCAGGTCCTCTTCCGAACCCGGCCCCCGGCGGATGCGGCGCGCCTCGGGGATGGCCACGTCAATTTCGCCATAGAAGTAGTCGCGTGGGATGTTCAGCTGCGTGGGGCCGCGCTCTGCCATCGCGTTGTCGAAGGCCTTGGCCGTGAATTCCGCCATGCGGTCAGGACGGTTCACGTGCGCCTGGTACTTGGTGATGCGGGAAAAAATGGGCAGTTGTTCGGTTTCCTGGAAGCCGCCCAGCCCCATGCCGGCGGTGCCGGTCTCGGGCGTGATCGCCACCACCGGGCTGTGCGCCCAATACGCCGCGGCCACGCCGGTCACGAAGTTGGTGATGCCGGGGCCGTTCTGCGCGATGCAGACGCCGTGGCGACCCGTCACGCGGGAATAGCCGTCCGCCATGTGCGCGGCGCCCTGCTCGTGCACCGTGGGCACGAAGCGAATGCCCGCGGCGGGAAACAGGTCCAGCGCGTCCATGAAGGCCGAACCCACAATGCCGAATACGTCTTTGACGCCCTGCGCGACCAGCGTTTCGACAAACGCTTCGCTGGGGGTCATGTGTTGCTTGCTGCTCATGGTCTCTCTCCTGGCAGGCCGGCGCTTGTGTGGTTGCATCGTGGCCGGGGTGAATCGATACTGCCGGAGAAAACCCGCGCGTCCCACCCCATGGCGTTTCATTTTCTGCAAAATCCGTGCGACGATAGGCCGTTGGCCGCCGAATCTTCAAATATTGAAAGATGAAAGACGAATCCTCCGCCGCTTTGCGCGCGCTGACCTTGCTGGAACAGGTCGCCCGCTCTGAAACCCCCGTGTCCTTGGCCACCCTGACCGACGCCACCGGCCTGCCCAAGCCGTCCGTGCTGCGCATCCTGACGCGACTGGTCGACGCCGGCATGCTGCTGCGCGAACCCGCCGGCAAAAGCTATGTCAGCGGCCCGCGCCTGAGCGCGCTGGCCCGCGAGACGCTGCTGAATTCCCCGTTGCGCGGCGAACGCCACCGCATCCTGGACAGCCTGGTCGACGAAATCGGCGAAACCTGCAACTGCACCATGCTGGACGGCGACGAAGTCATCTATCTGGATCGCGTGGAAACCGCCTGGCCGCTGCGGGTGAACCTGCAGACCGGTTCGCGGGTGCCGCTGCACTGTTCGGCCAGCGGCAAGCTGTTCCTGGCCCACATGCGGCGCGAACCGCGCGCGCGCCTGCTGGCCGCCGCCCCGCTGCCGCGCTATACGCCCAATACCTTGTGCGACGTGGCCTCGCTAGAGCAGGAATTGCGCGCCATCAAGAAGGAAGGCGCCAGCTTCGACCGCGAAGAGTTCCTGCTGGGCATCGTCTGCATGGCCGTGCCCATCCTGCACGGGTCCCGCGTCATCGCGGCCGTGGCCCTGCACGCGCCGGTCGCCCGGTTGTCGATCGACGGCGCGCGGGCCTGGCTGCCGCGCATGCAGGAAGCGGCCGGCGCGCTGGCCGGCACCTATGCGCCCCAGCCATAACGGCAAAGGACTGCCCAGGGCTTACACTGTCGGTCGACTCCGCTTTTCGCGCTTTTTTGCGATCCCCCTATTGTGACCGACACGCCTTTCACCTCCCTGCCCCTCTTGCCCGCCCTGCTCGACAACCTGCAAAGCCTGGGGTTCGAGCAAATGACGCCCATCCAGGCGCAAAGCCTGCCGCTTATCCTGGAAGGCCGCGACATCATCGCGCAGGCCAAGACCGGCAGCGGCAAGACCGCGGCGTTCGGCCTGGGCGTGCTGCAGAAGCTGGACACGAACCGGTTGACGCCCCAGGCGCTGCTGGTCTGTCCCACCCGCGAACTGGCCGACCAGGTGGCGCAGGAACTGCGCCGGCTGGCGCGCCTGATCCCCAACGTCAAGATCCTGACCCTGTGCGGCGGCGCGGCCGCCCGCCCCCAGGCCGAATCGCTGGCGCGCGGCGCCCACCTTGTCGTCGGCACGCCCGGCCGCATCCAGGACCACCTGACGCGCGGCAGCCTGGACCTGTCCGGCCTGACCACGCTGGTGCTGGACGAAGCCGACCGCATGGTCGACATGGGCTTCTACGACGACATCGTCGCCATCGCCTCGCACTGCCCGGCCAAGCGCCAGACGCTGCTGTTTTCGGCCACCTACCCGGACAACATCCGCAAGCTCAGCGCCCGCTTCCTGCGCAACCCCGCCGAGGTCAAGGTGGAAGCGCAGCACGACGCCAGCCGCATCGAACAGATCTTCTACGAAATCGACGGCAAAGACCGCCTGGACGCCGTGGCGCGCCTGCTGGCGCATTTCCGCCCCGTCTCCACGCTGGCCTTCTGCAATACCAAGGTCCGCAGCCATGACCTGGTCGAACGGCTGCAGGCCGACGGCATCAGCGCCCAAGCCTTGAACGGCGACCTGGAACAGCGCGAGCGCGACGAGATCCTGATCCAGTTCGCCAACCAGAGCTGCGCCGTGCTGGTCGCCACCGACGTCGCCGCCCGCGGACTCGACATCCAGAACCTGGGCGCCGTCATCAACGTGGACGTGACCAAGGACACCGAAGTCCACGTCCACCGCATCGGCCGCAGCGGCCGGGGCGACCAGAAGGGCCTGGCGCTCAGCCTGTGCTCGCCTGACGAAATGCGCTGGGCCAACCTGGTCGAGCAATACCAGGGCTCGCCGCTGAAATGGGGCGACATCAAGTCCCTGAAACCCAAGGCCGACCGCCCCCTGCGCGCGCCGATGGTCACGTTGTGCATCCAGGGCGGCAAGAAAGACAAGCTGCGCCCGGGCGACTTGCTGGGCGCCCTGACCGGCGACGGCGGGCTGACTTTCGAACAGGTCGGCAAGATCAACATCACCGAGTTCAATTCCTACGTAGCGCTGGACCGCCAGATCGCCAAGCAGGTGTTCTCGCGCGTGTCCAACAGCAACATCAAGGGCCGCCGGTTCCGCATGCGGTTCCTCGAAGAATTTTGATTGCTGCCGGGACAGGTTTTTTTTACGGTGAAGCGGCCGAAAGACCGCGATGAAAGCTTGATGATTTTGCTCGGGTTTTGCCATAATGGCCCCGCCCGGCCCGGCGTTTCCGCTTCAATCGCGGCGCGCCGGACGCGGAACCAAAGGTCAACGGCATGCTCCAACGAGCCGCTGCCCCCTTAACCATCACAAGAGAAACTCACCATGATCAAGTCCGACGATACCGGCAAGCTGATCCTGCGCCTGACCCTCGGCATTCTGATTCTGCTCCATGGCCTGTCCAAATTGATGGGCGGCGGCGTCACCGGCATCAGCGGCATGCTGTCGTCGCACGGGCTGCCGGGCTTTCTGGCCTATGGCGTCTATATCGGCGAGATCGTCGCTCCGGTGCTGCTCATCATCGGCGTCTACACGCGCCTGGGCGGCCTGGTGATCGCCATCAACATGGTGGTTGCGATCCTGCTGGCCCACACCGGCCAGTTGGGCACCATCACCAACAGCGGCGGCTGGGCCCTGGAACTGCAAGGCATGTTCCTGTTCTCCGCCCTGGCCATCGCCTTCATGGGCGCCGGCCGTTTCAGCTTGGCCGGCAACGGCGGCCGCTGGAACTGATAGGCAGGATCGCATCGCGCCGGTTGACGGCGCGGCGCACGAAAAACGGGGTCGCTCAGGCGGCCCCGTTTGTTTTCTCGGCAGAGATTGATACGAACGACATGAGACGTCACGCAGGCGCAAACATCCGTCACCCGAAAGCTGTTTCGGAACGATTACAGGCGCGAACTCGCGCCTGAGGGTATGGCCTAATCCTTATCAGCGCATCAGGGAGTCAATCACACCCCTGGCGCTGGTTGGGAGTGATTGAAATGAAGAAGCGTCTGCTGCTGATGCTGGCCATAGCCAGTTCGTTGACCGGTTGCGTCGTAGTGCCGGCCCGCCCGGCCTACTACCGCCCGGCGCCCGTCTATTACACGCCGCACTACTATTACCCGGCGTACCCCGCCCCGCATTACTACTACCGCGGATATTGACCCTCGCACCCGAGGCGATCAGGAACAGCCATGACACCCTCCGTCCGGATTTCCCGTTTGCGGCCCCTGGCCACCGCGGCCCTGCTGGCGGCATGCGCCAGCGCCGCCGCGCAGACCTACGCCCCGCCCCCTGCGCCGCCTGCGCCCGCGGCCCCGGCCTATGACAACGGCGACCCCGCCAACGCCAACCTGGCGCAGGTGGACCGCAGCCCGGAGCCGCCGCCGCCCCTGCCCGTCTATGTGCAACCGCCTGCGCCGGCGGACGGCTACATGTGGGTGCCCGGCTACTGGAGCCGCAACCGCTACGGCTTTTTCTGGGTGCCCGGCGCATGGGTGATGGCGCCCTACAACGGCGCGCTCTGGACGCCGGGGTACTGGGGCTTCGTGAACGGCCTGTATGTCTGGAACGGCGGCTACTGGGGCCCCCATGTGGGCTTCTATGGCGGGATCAATTACGGCTTCGGCTACGTCGGAATCGGGTACGTCGGGGGCTACTGGAACCGCGACCGCTTCTACTACAACCGGTCCGTGACGAACGTGAACGTCACGCGCGTCACCAATGTCTACAACCACACCGTCATCGTCAACAACGTGGACAACCGGCGCGTCAGCTATAACGGAGGCCCCGACGGCATCCGCCGCAACGCCGATCCCCGTGAAATTGCCGCCCGCAACGACCGTCACGCGCCGCCCACCGACATGCAGCGCGGCTTCGTGCGCGACGCGGGCAACAACCGCGCGCAGTTCTACGACCACAACAAGGGCCGCCCGCCCCAGGCGTTCGTCGACCATCCCGGCAACAACGGCCGGCCCCCCGGCATGCAGCGCCCCGGCGGCGACGGGCGGCCGGGGAACGCGCCCGGCAACGGACGGGACCCAGGGCGAGACAACCGTCCGGAGCCCGGAGCCGGTGCGCCAGGCGGCGCGCCCGCCGCGAACCTGACCGGCGGCCCCAACCCGGGGCAGCATGCCGGCCAGAACGGCAATCCGAACGGGCGGCCTGGATCGGGCGCCCGGCCCGGCGACGCCCCCCCGCCGCGCGGCCCGCAACCGAACCCGGGGCAAACCGTCACAAGCACGGCGCGTCCGCAATCGCCGGCGCCGCAGCAGGCGCGGGACCAGCAGCAGGCGAGTCAGCAACAGGGGCGTCAGCAGCAGGCCCGCGATTCGCAACAACAAGCGCGGGAACAGCAGCATCAACAACGCCAGCAAACGCAGCAACAAGCCCAGCAGCAGGCGCGCCAGCAAGCCTCGGCCCGGCCAGAAGGCCACCCGCCGCAGCAAGGCGGAGGCGGCGGCCGGGACCGGGATGCGCAACGCGGCGAAGGACGCGGCGGGCCTAACCGCGACTGAACTGGACCCTGGCTGGCGGCGGGACTACAGTAGGCACTTTGCCGCGCTCCCGCCGCGCGGCGACTGGATATCGGAGCTTCCCATGAATCGCCTAGTCTCCCGTTTGATGCTCTGCGGCCTGCTGGCCGCCACGTCGGCCCAGGCCGCCTTGAACGTGGGCGCGCCCGCGCCCGACTTCAGCACCCAGGCGTCGCTGGGCGGCAACGTCTTCACGTTCAAGCTGACCGAGGCGCTGAAGCAAGGCCCGGTCGTGCTGTATTTCTTCCCGGCGGCGTTCTCCAAGGGCTGCACGATCGAAGCGCACAACTTCGCCGAAGCCACGGATGAATACAAGACGTTGGGCGCCACGGTCATTGGGGTGTCGACGGACGATATCGACACGCTGAACAAATTCTCGGTCAGCGAGTGCCGCAGCAAATTCGCGGTGGCGGCCGATGGCGACGGCAAGATCATGAAGGCCTATGACGCCGTGCATGACAAGCGTCCCGAATACGCGCAACGGGTGTCCTACGTGATCTCGCCGCAGGGCAAGATCCTGTATGAATTCACGGACATGAACCCCGATTCGCACGTGGCCAACACCATGCGCGCGTTGCGCGACTGGAAGGCCAAGCAATAGCGGGCAAGCTCGGCCCGGGCCGACGCCCGGGCTGGGAACCCCAACAGCCTAGTTGAAGGGCCAGACTGGCGGATGCGTGCCCGGCGGGCTGGACGGACGCGTCCAGCGGGCCGGCGTGTCGGAAAACCGCGCGGCATGGCGCACGGCCAACAGTTCGCCGAAGCCCGACGGTTCGGTTTCCAGCAAACCGTCGAACCCTGGCATCTGACAGGCAAGCCCGCCATCCACCCGGCCCAGGCTGCGCAGCCAATGCGCGGTCTGCGCCAGCGACACGCGCACATGCCAGCTGCCGCCTTCGGTGGCCTGCCGCGCCAGCGCGGCTTGCGCGCCAAACGCCATCAGGTATCCCGACGCATGATCCAGGATCTGCACGGGCAGCGGCTTCGGCGCTTCCTGGCCGGCGGCCTGCGCCTCGGCGTGGTTGAAGCCGGTGGCGGTCTGCACCAGGGAATCGAAGCCCCGCCGATTCGCCCAGGGGCCGACGTTGCCGTAGGCCGACAGCGACACGTAGACGATGCCCGGCCGGATACGCGCCGCGTCCTGCGGACCGAAGCCCAGCGCGGCCAAGCCACCCGGCCGGTATCCCTGAACGAGCACGTGCGCGCTGCGCAGCAGGTTGCCCAGCGCAATGCGGCCGTCCGCCGTGTCCAGGTCCGCCAGCACGGACAACTTGCCGCGGCTGGTGTCGATGATGTTGTCGATATTGGGCAACTGCGGCGAATTCACAAGCATCACGTCGGCGCCGTAAGCCGCCAGCGCCCGGCCACAGACCGGCCCTGCGATGATGCGGGTCAGGTCCAGCACGCGGATGTCCGCAAGCGGCCGCGCATCATGGCCGTACTTGGGCAAGGGCCGTGGATCGGCTTCGCCGATGCGTTCGATCGTCATCAAGGGTTGCGAGGCGATCGCCTGGCCCGGTGCATGCCGGTCCCATTCGTCGAAGCTGCGCATGGCGGCCACCACCATGCCGGCGTCGGCGGCGACCTGTTCGAAGTCCAGCGCCTTCCAACGGCTCAAAGCGCGCTCCACGGTTTCACGCGTGGTGCCCTCGCCGGTGGGACAGCCCAGCAACGCGAGCGCGCCGTCGCGATGGTGCGCGAAATTGGCATGGATACGCACCCAGCCCCCATCCCCGCAGCGATACAGGCCGCTGATCGGATCCCATGGGTTGGGCGTCACGCCGTTGATCTTGAAATGGCTGCGGCACTCCTGGGCGGCATGCAGCATGTCGACGCTGACCTGCTGGCGTGCGCCGCCCCGCAAGTGCCAGAGCTCGGCCGCGGCCAGGGCGGCGGCGGCCATGCTGGCTTGCGCTGCCGTGCCGACGGCGAAGGACGAGGGCAGCACCGGATCCGCGCCGGTCAGCAGCACGTGCTCGAGCGACTCGTCGGGAAGGTCGAGTGAACGCCAGAGCGCTTGAAGGGCGTCGCGGGACGTCTTGCCGGCGGAGGTGCGTCCCCTCAGAAAGGACGGGCGGAGGTCCATCAGATTTCCCATAGCGTTCAACTTTGCTCTCGTCGTTAATACGATTACATGGCGCGGGGGCAAGCGCGTCAATACGTACGCAGTCCCAGCGTGTTTCATGGTTTGACCGCGGCGGGACGGCATAAGCGCGGCGTTGGCCCAGTACCCTGCGCGCGCCGGCACGAATCCCCCGTCACATCTACTCTTAGTTTTTACATCGTCTTCCATGCGCTCGCCTGCAAGCTAGAATCCCACCCTCTATGTGGCCAGGCCCCGCCTGGCCGCCGATCTTGCCCTGGACCGCCCTGGATGAATACGCTGCTCTGGCTGCGCACCGATCTGCGCCTGCACGACAACCCCGCGCTGGCCGCCGCCGCCGAAAACGGCACGGTCACCGCGCTGTTCCTGGCTTCGCCTGGACAGTGGCGCCGGCATGGCGACGCCCCGGCGAAGGTGGATTTCTGGCTCCGCAACCTGCGCGCGCTGTCGGGCGACCTCGGCAAGCTGGGCATTCCCCTCAAACTGTTGACGGTTGCCGACTGGACCGATGCCCCCAGCGCCATCGCCGGGTTCTGCCAGGCGCACGGGATCACGCAAGTCCATGCGAACACCGAATGGGCCATCAACGAGCGCCGCCGCGATGCGGCAGTCGCGGAAGCGTTGGCGGCGAATGGCGTGGATTGGACGCTGCATCACGGCGCCTCGCTGCTGCGCCCCGGCACGGTGCTGACGGGTAAAGGCGAGTGCTACCGCGTCTACACGCCCTATGCGCGCACCTGCCGGGAACGGCTGCGCACGGCGCCGATCCGCCCCGTGCCCGCCCCTCGTGCTCAGGCCGCGCCCGCCTGGACCGCTGATCCCCTGCCCGGTGCATTCGACGGTTTCCCGCCCGCAAGCGATGCCGTGCGCGCCCTGTGGCCCGCCGGAGAAGCGGCGGCCAGCGACCGCCTGGCCGCCTTTGCCGACGGCGTCATCGACGCCTACAAGGACGAGCGCGACTTCCCGTCGCTGCCCGGCACCAGTTGCCTGTCGCCCTATCTGGCGGCCGGCGTGCTGTCGCCCGGCCAGGCGCTGCGCGCGGCCTTGGCCGCCAATCACGGCGAGCTGGACAGCGGCAAGGCCGGCGCCGCCACCTGGATCAACGAACTGCTATGGCGCGAGTTCTACCAGCACCTGCTGGCCGCCTACCCGTCGTTGTCCATGCACCAACCCATGAAACCCGAAACCGCCGCCGTGCCGTGGCGCAACGCGCCTGCGGACCTGTGCGCCTGGCAGCGCGGCCAGACGGGCATCCCTATCGTCGACGCCGCCATGCGCCAGCTGCTGGCGCTGGGTTGGATGCACAACCGGCTGCGCATGGTGACGGCCATGTTCCTGTCGAAGAACCTGCTGATCGATTGGCGGCTGGGCGAAGCCTGGTTCATGGCGCAGTTGGTCGATGGCGATCTGGCCGCCAACAACGGCGGCTGGCAATGGAGCGCGTCCACCGGGGCAGACGCGGTGCCCTACTTCCGCGTCTTCAACCCCTTGTCGCAATCCCGCCGGTTCGATCCGAACGGGGCTTTCCTTCGCGAATGGCTGCCCGAACTGGCGCACCTGGACGATCAGGCCATCCACGACCCCAGCCCGATGGAACGCGCGGCCGCGGGCTATCCGCTGCCGATTGTCGACCTGGCGCAAAGCCGGCTGCGCGCCTTGGAGGCGTTCGGCAATCTGCCTGCCGTTTGAGTCCGGCCATTCGAATTTACGTTTTGCATAACATCCAAATATCTTGATATAAATCAACCCCCCGCACGTCCCCCTCCCCGATGATCCCGGGCTGCACCACGCCCCGCCCATCACAGGACGACAGACGCATGCGCAACAATCAGCCGGTATACGACAAGGAATACACGCTTCACGACGAGCAGTACCTGATTTCCCGCACCGACGCCCGCGGCCGCATCATCTATGCCAATCCCGCGTTCGTGGAAGTCAGCGGCTTCTCGCGCGAGGAACTCGTGGGCGCCGCCCACAACATCGTGCGCCACCCCGATATGCCCGAAGCCGCTTTCGAGGACCTGTGGCGCACCATCCAGCGCGGCGAGTCCTGGACCGGCGTGGTCAAGAACCGCCGCAAGGACGGCGGCTACTACTGGGTGCTGGCCAACGTCACCCCCATCATCGAACGCGGGGAAACCGTCTGTTATGCATCCGTGCGCGTCAAGCCGACAAGCGCGCAGATCGACGCAGCCGCCACACTCTATGCGGGACTGCGAGACGGCACGGCGCGCAGCGTGCGGCTGGTGCGCGGCCAGCCGCAACGGACCGGCGCCGCAGGCCTGCTGGCGCGACTGAAGCTATGGCACCTGACCGGCGTGCGTTCACGCATGCTGGCGTGGGCGATGCTGGCGTCCACCTTGTTCCTGGGCGCTGCCGGCGTCGCGCTATACGGCATGTTCGACCGCCTGCGGCCCGAAGAGCTGGCCATCGCCGCCGCGCTGCTGGCGGCCGGCGTGGTCGTGATCTTCGCCTCGGGCTGGGGGTTCGCGCGCAGCATCTCGGGGCTGCTGGCGACGGCCACCGACTTCACCCGGCAGATCGCCGCGGGCAACCTCAGCACGCCCCTTCCCCCGGCCAGTTTGCGCGACGAGATCGGCGCCCTGAAGTTCTCGCTGGAGGTCATGCGCAAGAGCCTGGTCAGCATCACGCGAGACGTGCATGACGGCATCGAAAGCGCATTGCATTCCGCCTCGGAAATCGCCGACGGCAACGAAGACCTGTCCGCGCATACGCAACACCAGGCCGCGTCACTGGAAGAAGCCGCGGCCAGCATGGAGCAACTGGCCGCCACGGTGAAGCAGAACGCGTCGAACGCGCAGGGCGCGGACCGCATGGCCAGCCAGGCCTCGGACGTGGCGCGGCGCGCAGGCCAGGTCGTAAGCGACGCCGTGGCCGCCATGCACGGGATCGTCGACAGCTCCTCGCGCATCGCTGAAGTGGTCGGCATCATCGACGGCATCGCGTTCCAGACCAACATCCTGGCGCTGAACGCCGCGGTCGAAGCGGCGCGTGCCGGCGAGTCCGGCAAAGGCTTTGCGGTGGTGGCGACCGAAGTGCGCAGCCTGGCGCAGAAAAGCGCCACCGCCGCCCGCGAAATCAAAGCGTTGATCGAGACATCCAATGAGCGCGTCAACGACGGCGTGCGGCATGTGGAACGCGCCGGCGACGCCATGCGGGACATCGTGGATTCCGTGCAGCAGGTCACGCGGATCATGAACGAGATCGCCGCCACGTCGACCGAGCAGCATACCGGCATCGACAACGTCAGCCGCACCATCTCTGAGACGGATACCGCAGCTCAGCGCAACGCGGTGCGCGTCGAGCAAGCGGCGGTGGCCGTGGACAATCTGCGCACCCGCGGCGCGCAACTGCGCCACGCCATCGAAGTATTCCGCGTGGGAGCAGGCCAGACCGTGCTGCCCAAGCGCGCTCCCGCGCCCGTGCCGGTGGGACGGGTTGCGGCAACCGGCGACCGGCCGCTGCTGGAACGCCAGGCCTGATCCCTGCAGGTGCCGCCGTGACAGAAACGGCCGGCTCAGGCGCCGGCCGCGGCCGGCTTGTCCAGCCGCTTGATGAACACCTGCAGTTCCTTTTCCACCTGCTTGTCCCCACGCGCCTGGGCGGCCTCCAGGCCAGAGGTCCACGCCGCCCGGGCGCCGTCCAGGTCGCCCTGCCCCTGGCACGCCTTGCCCAGCCACTTCCATGCGACCGAGTAGGCGGGGTCGAACGCCAGCGCCGCCCGCAAGTGCGGTTCAGCTTCGCGAAAGCAGTCTTGCTCGGCATAGGCCTTGCCCAGCGAAAACCGCAGCAGCATGTTGTCGGTGCCCTTGGCCAGCATGGCCTCCAGGCGTTCAATCATTCCTTCCATCGCGGCTCTCCTGCTGGCGCTTGAATATCGTTGCGACATGATAGGACGGTGGCCCGCCAGCCGCCCGAATGGCCCCTCGCGCACTCGGGGATAGGCCCGTCAATCACAAACGATCCGTTTCCTTGCGTTTCAAGACCGATCCCGCCGGAATCGCTTCGGTGAATACTCTGTCTGACGCTCTGCCTCCTTATTGAAGGAAACCTGTTCATGGCACGGTTGACACCCTGGCTCTTGCGCTTTGCGCCCTTATTGTTGCTGCCGCTGGCCGTTGGCGCGTTCGCGCAGCACGGACCCGATCCGCAGCCGCGTGATGCCGCCGTGGTCAACCGGGTGACCTGGGGCGCCACGCCCACCGAATTGGCGCGTGCCCGCGACATGGGAATCGACCGCTACCTGCACGCGCAATTGCATCCGTCGACGCCGGACACGCTGCCGGCCGAGGTGCAGCAACGGATCGACGCCTTGTCGATTTCGCGGCAATCGGACGAAGACGCGCGCGCGATCCAGGTCAATATGCGGCAACAGGCCAAAGCGCTGCCACAGGCCGATAAACAGAAGGCTAATCGAGAAGCGCGCCAACTGGCGCTTCAACGCGGCCGTGAAGTGAATGAACGCGCCTTGTGGCGCGCGGTGTATGCCGGCAATCAGTTGCAGGACCAGATGACCTGGTTCTGGATGAATCATTTCAACGTCGACTTTCAAAAAGGCGACGTCGGCATTTTTCTTTCCCAATATGAAGACCGCGCGATCCGCCCGCATGCGCTGGGCAAGTTCCGCGACTTGTTGCTGGCCACGATGCGCTCGCCGTCGATGCTGATCTATCTGGACAACTCCCGGAACGTGGCAGGCAAGATCAACGAGAACTATGCGCGCGAACTCATGGAGCTGCATACGCTGGGCGTGGACGGCGGTTACTCTCAGAACGATGTGCAGGAGCTTGCCCGCATCCTCACCGGACTGGGCATCGGCAATAGCCTGGAACCGCCCAAGGTCAGGCCTGCGCTGCGCGGACAGGTCGTGCAGCGGGGCTATTTCCTTTTCCACCCGGCCCGACACGATTACGGCAACAAGGTCTTTCTGGGACACGCCATCGCCGGCACAGGCATGCAGGAAGTGGAACAGGCAGCCGACCTGCTTGCCCGCCAACCCGCCACCGCGACGTTCATCAGCAGTAAGCTGGCCACGTACTTCGTGGGCGACGCGCCCCCCGCGTCGCTGATACACAAAATGAGCCGAACCTTCCGGGACAAGGACGGCGATATCACTGCCACGCTCCAGACACTGTTCGCGTCGCCCGAATTCGCCGCGTCGCTCAAGGCCGGCGTCTTCAAGGACCCGGTGCATTATGTCTACTCGTCGCTGCGGCTGACCTATGACGGCATGCCGCCCATCATCAACAGCAAGGCGGGTGTCGGCCTGCTCAAACGGCTCGGCCAGCCGTTGAACCAACGTGTGACCCCGGACGGCTATCCCTTGTCCCAATCCGACTGGTCCGGATCAGGGCAGATGACGACACGCTTCGAGATCGCCGGTGTTATTGCCGGGGCCCCGCAAGCCTTCTATCGCGAGAGCGCCGGGGAACGTCCGCCGACTCTGCCTCAACCACGGAACCTGCTGCAAGCCGACGACGCGAACGGCCTGTTCTCATCCCTGTCGCCCCGTACCCGCAAGGCGATCGAACAAGCCAAATCGACAGCGCTCGCCAACACCTACCTGCTGGCTTCGCCAGAGTTCATGCGCCGCTAGGAGCCCCCCATGGATCGACGCCGACTTCTCCAATTGATGACCGCCGCTCCGCTAGTGCTGGGCGGCAGCCGCGTCTATGCCGCACCCGCCGCTTCGGGCAACCGCCTGCTGGTGGTCTTCATGCGCGGCGCCTACGACGCCGCCAGCTTGCTGGTTCCCGCCGGCAGCGACTTCTACTACGAATCCCGGCCCACCATCGCCATTGGCCGCCCCGGCGGCGGGCCGGGGTCGGCCTCGCCGCTGACCGACGGCTGGGCATTGCACCCGGCGTTAGCCGAAAGCCTTCTGCCTTTCTATGAAAAGCGCCAATTGGCCTTCGTACCGTTCGCCGGCACCGACGACCTCAGCCGCAGCCATTTCGAAACGCAGAACAGCATCGAGCGCGGGCTGGACACAGGCAATAGCGGCAACTACCGGTCGGGGTTCCTCAATCGTCTGACCACGGTATTGAATGCGAATCGGTCCCAGCCCGCCGCCTTCACCTCCGACGTGCCGCAGATCTTCCGGGGCGACACCCGCGTTCCCAACATCGACCTGCTGGACGCTGGCAGGAAATCCCGCCTGAGCGACGAGAACGCCCGCGTCATTGCTTCGCTCTATGAAGGCACCGACCTGCATGCGGCCGTCACCGAAGGGCAACGCGTCATGGGAGCCGCACGCTCGGAGATCGACGCCGAAATGCAGGCGGCCAACGGCAATGCCGTATCCACCGACAAGCTTGAGCTGGAGATCCGCCGCATCGCCCGCTTCATGACCGACCGCTACAACCTGGGCTTCGTCGACGTCGGCGGCTGGGATACGCATGTGGGGCAAGGCGCTGCCAACGGCGCCCTGGCCAACCGCTTGGGCCAGCTAGGCCGCGCCCTTGCCGCCTACGCCGACGCGATGGGCCCCGCCTGGCGGCAGACTACCGTCGTCGTGATCAGCGAATTCGGCCGCACCTTCCGCGAAAACGGCAACAAGGGCACCGACCACGGGCACGGCACGGTGTATTGGGTGATGGGCGGCAACGTGCAAGGCGGACGCATCGCGGGCCGGCAGGTGGCGGTCAAGCGCGACACCCTGTTCCAGGACCGCGACTATCCCGTGCTGAACGAATACCGGGCCGTGTTCGCCGGTTTGTTTTCGCGGCTGTACGGGCTGGACAAGGCGCGCCTGGCGCAAGTATTCCCGGGCGTGGCTCCGCTGGACTTGAAGCTGGTCTGAGGCCCCCTCGCGCGCGCGTCCAGGCGCTACACTCGACGGCAGGCAGCGCACTGGCGCCCTCGCGTCCAGACGCCTGACACAGGAGCCCGCATGAGCAAGATCTACGATTTCACCGTCCGCGACATCAACGGGCAGGACCAGTCCCTGGACATCCACCGCGGCCGCGTGCTGCTGGTCGTGAACGTCGCCTCGAAGTGCGGCTTCACGCCGCAATACGCGGGCCTGGAAGAGCTTTACCGGTCGCTGCGCGACGACGGACTGACCGTGCTGGGTTTTCCGTGCGACCAGTTCGGCCACCAGGAGCCCGGCGACGAAGCCGAGATCCGCAACTTCTGCTCGACGCAGTACGACATCACGTTCCCGCTGTACGCCAAGATCGACGTCAACGGCGCCAACGCGCACCCGCTGTACCGCTGGCTGAAGGGCGAAAAGCCCGGCGTCTTCGGCACCGAGGGCATCAAGTGGAACTTCACCAAGTTCCTGGTCGGCCGCGACGGCCAGGTCATCAAGCGCTACGCGCCCACCGACACGCCGTCGGGCCTGAAGGACGACATCGTCCAGGCGCTGTCCGCCCCCGTCTGAGGCTCCGGGCCCGCTTACCGCAACGGCGGCAGGCGGCGGCGCACCGTGTGAGCCTTGACGATGGCGGTGTTGGTTTCGGCGAATTCCGTCACGCGCTCAAGAATGCCGTCCAGGTGCGAAATCGACCGCAGCACCACGCGGGCGATGAAGCAATCGTCGCCCGTGACTTTGTCGCATTCCACGAATTCCGGGATCTCCTGGATCAATCCCTCCACATGCCGCAGTTGCCCGGGCAAGGGGCGGATGCGCACGATGGCCTCCAGCGTGTAGCCCAGCGCCACCGGATCCACATCCAGCGTGTAGGCGCGGATGACCCCCGATTCTTCGAGGCGCCGCAGGCGGTCCGCCACGCTGGGCGCCGACATGCCCACCTGCCGGGCCAGGTCGGCCGTGGTGGTGCGCGCGTTGGCCGACAGGGTCTCGACCAGGCGGCGGTCGATGCCATCCAGAACCGGGTTTTCATTTTTTAGGTCGTTTTGCATAAATTCCACCTAAAAGAAGGTATGACGTTAAAAGCACCACAAGAACATCATATAACCACGTTTATCTGCCTGGGATAATTTCTCCATCGCACATCGCGGATCGCCCGCCCGGAGAACCCACATGAATTCCGCATCAGAACGCCTCGGCCTGGCGCAAATGGCCGCCGCCATGACCCTGTCCGGCACGCTTGGCGTCTTCGTCATCGAATCCGGCCAGAGCGCGTGGAACGTGGTCTTCTTCCGCTGCGTCTTCGGCGCCTTGTCGCTGTTCCTGTATTGCTGGGCGCGCGGGCTGCTCAAGCCTGGCCTGTTCACGGCCAGGACGCTGGCCCTGGCGCTGGCGGCCGGCGCCGCGCTGGTGCTGAATTGGGTGCTGCTGTTCTCGGCCTACCGGCTGGCATCGATCTCGCTGGCCACCGCAGTCTATAACGTGCAGCCTTTTTTCCTGATCGGCCTGGGCGTGCTGTTCCTGGGCGAACGTCCCTCGCGCGGCAAGCTGGCCTGGTCGGTGGTGGCCTTCGCCGGGCTGCTGCTGGTGCTGCGCCTGTCGGACACGGGTGCCGCAGGCGGCGGTTATCTGACGGGGCTGATGCTGGGGCTGGGCGCCGCAGCGCTCTATGGCGTCACCGCCATCATCGTCAAGCGGCTGACGGGCATCCCGCCACAAGTGCTGGCGCTGGTGCAAGTCGCGCTTGGCGCCCTCATGCTGCTGCCCATGGCGGATTTCAACGCCCTGCCGGCTGCGCCCTTGCAGTGGGGCTATCTGGTGGCGCTGGGCCTGATCCACACCTGCCTGATGTACATCCTGATGTACTCGGCCATCCAGAAGCTGCCCACCACCTCCACCGCCGCGCTCAGTTTCATCTATCCCGCCGTGGCCATCATGCTGGATTTCGCGGTCTACGGCCACCGCATGGATGCCTCGCAGATCGTGGGCGTGGCGATGATTTTCCTGGCCGCCGCGGGCGTCAGCCTGAATTGGACCTGGCGCTTGCCGGGCAGCACGCGGCCCGGCGCGGGCGCGGCCTGATAGCGGCCACGGAAAGGAAACTCGCAGGAAGCTTGCGGAAAGCCCAAGGGAAACCCGCACCTCGGCCCCGGTTATTCAGGCCCCCGCCAAGCCGTCCCCGCTATCATGGCTTTTCCATCCGCCGGCCAAAGCCGGCGGCGCCAAGATTCCCAGGACGCCTCCCATGATCGATCTCTACTACTGGACCACCCCCAACGGCCACAAGATCACGCTGTTCCTTGAAGAAACCGGCCTGCCCTACAAGATCCACCCGGTGAACATCAGCCGCGGCGATCAGTTCAAACCCGAATTCCTGGCCATCGCGCCGAACAACCGCATCCCGGCCATCGTCGACCAGGCGCCCGCCGACGGCGGCGCGCCGATCTCGCTGTTCGAATCCGGCGCCATCCTGCAGTACCTGGCCGAGAAGACCGGCCGCTTCCTGCCCGCCGACGTGCGCGGACGCGCCGAGGTCTCGCAATGGCTCTTCTGGCAGATGGGCGGCCTGGGCCCCATGGCGGGCCAGAACCACCACTTCTCGGGCTACGCGCAAGAACGCATCACCTACGCCATCGACCGTTATGTCAAGGAAACGAACCGCCTGTACGGCGTCTTGAACAAGCGCCTGGCCGACCGCGAATTCGTCGCGGGCGACTACTCCATCGCGGACATGGCCGCCTACCCCTGGATCGTGCCGCATGCCAAGCAAGGCCAGGACCTGAACGACTTCCCGCACCTGCAGCGCTGGTTCAACGCGATTGCCGCGCGCCCCGCCACGCAGCGCGCCTACGCGCTGGCCGACACCATCAACACCGCGCCGTCGATCAGCGACGAGGAATCCCGCCGCATCCTGTTCGGCCAGACCGCACAGCAAGTCGCCCGCTGATCCCCGGAGACCGCCCATGACAGAACCGAAACTGGCGTTCCGCCGCGCCCGCGCCGAAGACCTGCCGCATATCGTCGGCATGCTGGCCGACGACGAGCTGGGCGCCACGCGCGAAGACCCGTCCGTTCCGCCCAATCCGCGCTATGTCGCCGCGTTCGCGGCGATCAACCAGGATTCGAATCAATTCCTGGCAGTGGTTGAGCGCGATTCGCACCTGGTCGGCTGTTTACAGTTATCGTTCATACCCGGCCTGTCGCGTCAGGGCCAATGGCGCGGACAGATCGAGAGCGTGCGCATCGCCTCGTCGTCGCGCGGCCAGGGCCTGGGACGCGCCATGTTCGAATGGGCGATCGAACAGTGCCGCATCCAGGGATGCGGCCTGGTCCAGCTGACCACCGACCGCGCGCGTCCGGACGCGCGCCGGTTCTATGAAAGCCTGGGTTTCACGGCCAGCCACGACGGCATGAAGCTCAGCCTGTAGTGCTAGTAGATGATTTTGCAAGGAGCGCCCATGCATGGCGAATATAAAGTCCCCGGCGGCAAGCTTGTCGTGGCGGATCTGGAAGTGAGAGACGGCCGACTGGCCGATGTGCGCATCAGCGGCGATTTTTTCCTTGAACCGCCCGAAGCGCTTGAAGCCATCAACGACAGCCTGAATGGCATGCCCGCCGATTCCGGTGAACTGGAACTGGCCGTGGCCGTCCAGTCCGCCCTGCCCGCCGACGCAGAACTGTTCGGCTTTTCCGCCGAGGCCGTGGCCGTCGTCCTGCGGAGGGCGCTGGCATGACGCGCACCGACTGGAACGACTACGACTGGCAACTGATCCACGAAGGCCCGCAGGCGCCGTCGCTGCACATGGCGCTGGACGCGGTCATCACCGATGAAGTCGGTGCCGGCCAACGCCCGCCCACCTTGCGCATCTGGGAATGGTCCGCGCCCGCCGTCGTGATCGGCCGTTTCCAATCCCTGAAGAATGAAGTCGATCCGGACGGCGCCAAGCGCCATGGCATCGAGGTCGTGCGCCGCGTGAGCGGCGGCGGCGCGATGTTCATCGAACCCGGCAACTCCATCACCTATTCGCTCAGCGCGCCGCAAGCGCTGGTACACGGCATGAGTTTCCAGGAGTCCTACGCCTTCCTGGACGCGTGGGTCCTGACCGCGTTGCAAGGCCTGGGCATCAAGGCCTGGTACCAGCCGCTGAACGACATCGCCTCCGACATCGGCAAGATCGGCGGCGCGGCGCAAGCCCGCCGCGCCGGCGCCGTGCTGCACCACGTGACCATGTCCTATGACATCGACGCCGATAAAATGGTCGAGGTCTTGCGGATCGGCCGCGAAAAACTGTCCGACAAAGGCACCACCAGCGCGAAGAAGCGCGTCGACCCGCTGCGTACGCAGACCGGCCTGGCGCGCGAGGTCATCATCGACCGCATGCTGGAAACTTTTGCCGGCCTGCACCGTCTGACCCCCGGGCAGATCGGCAGCGATACGCTGGCGCGCGCCCAGCAGCAGGCCGATGAAAAGTTCTCGACACCCGAATGGACGGGCGTGGTGCCCTGACGGCCAGCGACTGTTGCCGTCAAGCTTTGATTTTTTGGAGGGAGTTCAATGCGTCGCACGTTCACGCCGCAAGGCGCGATAAGCGGTCTGATCCTGGGCGCCGCCCTGTTGGCGCTTGCCGGCTGCGGCAGTGCGCCGCCGGCGAACATCACCTTGGCCAGCCCCGCCTCTTCCACGCCGGAGAAGGTGGGCGACCTGTCCACGGAACGCATCAAGTGGGCATCCAACAAGCCCGGCTGCGAAGGCGATTGCCCGCATATCGAAATCGACAGCGTGGCGTTCCCCGGCATCCCTAAACTGACGGCGCTGGTGGACCACGTGCTGGCCTACATGACCGGCACCGACGCCAACCGCCGCGGCCCCTACAGCACCCTGTCGGAATACACGCAGTATTTCTGGTCGACCGCGCGGCCGCGCGACGCCACCTATTTCAAGGCCAGCGTCAAAGACACCGTCGGCGACATCGTGTCGATCGAACTGCACACCGAACAGTTCCTGACCGGCGCCGCGCACGGTATCCCGGCCACGCAGTATCTGAACTGGGAACGCAGCCGCGAACGCGTCATGAGCCTGGACGAAGCGCTGATCCCCGGGCGCCGCGCCGAGTATGTCGCGGCGCTGCAGCGCGCCCACACCAAGTGGCTGACAGGAAATCCGGACGCCAAACGGGACCCCTCGGCCTACAACAAGATGTGGCCCTTCCAGGAAAGCGACAACTTCGCGCTGACGCGCGACGGCATCGTCGTGAAGTACGACGCCTACTCGATCGCGCCCTACTCGCACGGCGAGCCGGAGCTCGCCATCCCGTACGCGGATCTGCGCGGCATCCTGAAACCGGAGTTGCTGCCGCAGTCGTAGCCGTAGGCGCCGCCCATCATGCGAACGCCGGCAACAGGCATCGGGCCTGTTGCCGGCGTTCGCGCGCGCCGTGGCGCGCAAGGTCTCTTCGAGACCGGGGTTCGGGTGAGCGGACTGAGGGTGGAGCTAGGGAGGTGGCCGCTTTTTTCGCGTCTGTGGCCGGGTAAGACGCCCAGTCCGCTCAATGCAACCGCGGCCTGAAGGAACCGGCGGCGCGCCGCTTGCGCGCCCCCGCCGCCGGTTCACGTCAGGCGCTTAGAAGCGGTGACGGATACCGACGATACCGACCGAGCTCTTCAGGCCGTCGACGAACGCGAAGTCCGTCGAGTACGAACCCAGCGCGTACAGATTGGTGCGCTTGGACAGGTTGTACGTGTAGCCGATGCTGTAGACGTTCATCGTCGAATCGTTGCCAGCCGTCAACGGATTGCCGTTGGGGTCAGCACGCTGCCACGAAGCCAGGATGCTGCTGGCGCCCAACGGCACGGTCAGGCCGACCAGGTACGAGTTGGCCTTGAAGCCCGAGACCGCGACGTTCGTGCCGAAGCTGGTGGCCGTCGGCGTGCCGCTGCCGAACGAGTTGATGCTTTGGCCGGTGAACCAGCCGTCGCGCGTCTGGCCGAAGCCCAACGCCAGCTTCACCACTTCGAAGTCGTAGGCGCCGGCAACGGTCCAGGACTTGGGCGTGGCGTCGTTGTTCAACTGGCTGGCGGGGTTCAGCTGGTCATACGTCAGCGCGACGTTCACCGGGCCATTGACATAGCGCAGGCCGGTCGTGATCGCGCGGGTGTTGTCGGCCGTCTTGAAGCCGGTTTGCGCAGCGGTGGTGTCAGCCGCGTTGAACGAGTAGCCGGCGCCGAACTGGAAGCCGCTGAACGACGGGGTCGAGTACTGCACCATGTTGTCGTAGCGGACCGTGTTGGCGGCGCTGAAGGCCACGCCGACGTTAGCCTGGCCGTAGCTGCCGGCGAACGGATCGATCGCAGCGAGGTACTTCGAGGCGATGTTGGTCTGACGGCCGAATTCCAGCAGGCCCCACGAATCGGCCTTCAGGCCGACGGTGGCTTGGCGGCCGAACAGGCGGCTGCTTTGGCCCGATTGGCCGTTGCCCGAGTTGAAGCCGCTTTCCAGCGTGAAGACGGCGCTCAGGCCGTCGCCCAGGTCTTCGGCGCCACGCAGGCCCCAACGCGAACCGCTCGACACGCCATTGACCATGCCGAACTTCGATTCTTTGTAGTCGTTATTGCCCTTGATTTGCTGGAAGCCGATACCAGTATCGATCAGGCCGTACAGCGTCACCGACGTTTCGGCTTGGGCCACGCCGGACAGGGCGGCGAACAGCGCGGTGAAGAGCAGAGTCTTTTTCATTGCGTAATCCCTTTGATTGAACATACATGCGCAGGTGGCTGGGTTTGCATTGCAAACGGCGTGCGGCGCATGGCAGGAACGAATTCTAGGGACGCAATGTGTCAGTTTTCTAGACGCAAGGAAAACCCGTCCAAGATCTCGAAAAAAACGCCTACTTGTGGCCTGAGCTCCACACCCGGAGCCAGTGTACGGCTCGGTCGCAAGCCTGTCATGAGGGTGTGCTAAGAAGCAACATTCCGCCCTTTTCCGGATGCGCGGGCAGGATGTGCGTACTAGTACGGACCGATCATCGGGCCCCTTTCAGCGGCAGCAGCCGCCGATAACCTTTGGGCAGCGGTTCCCCGGCGTGCTCGGTCGCGGTACGCGCCAGCCGTGCCGCCAGCTCCTCCGGAAACGGCGTGGCCCGCCGTGTATTCAGGTCCACATGCAACGACAACTGCTCCATCGTGGCCGCCAGATAGCCGTCGCGGGTCTGCATCAGCTCCATCAGACACAGCAACCGCTTGTTGTCCGATTCCAGCAGGCGGACCCGCAGCATCAGCGGATCCCCCGCCAGCACTTCGCGCAGATAGGCCACGTGCACGTTCATCGTATAGATGCCGCAGCGCGTCGCCTCGGTGTAGTCCAGCCCCACGCCGACCTGGCTGAGCAGTTCGAATCCGACCCGGTCGAAGATGCCGACATAGTGGGCGGCGTTCAGATGCCCGTATGCGTCGATCCAGGCGGGATCCACGGCCAGCGTCGTGGACGGCAGTTCTTGCGTCATCGGTGTCTCCTGAAATGGAAATCGCCCCTTGCGGGGCGATTTCTGTTTTTGTCTCCCTTTGCCTCCTCGGCGAGTCGTTCAAGAACGCATCGCCGATTCAGTCGTCAAGGATACAGGCCGCGCACCTGGCGCGCTTGAAGGATCCGCGTGCAAGCCACGATGAACGCGGCGGTGCGCAGCGTGACCTTGTGTTCCTTGGCCACTTGCGACACGGCGCCGTAGGCCTCGCGCATGATGCGTTCCAGGCGCTGGTTGATCTCTTCTTCGCTCCAGAAGAAACTGGAGAAGTCCTGCACCCATTCAAAATAGGACACCGTTACGCCGCCGGCATTGGCCAGCACGTCCGGCACCACGTAGACGCCGTGTTCAGCCAGGATATCGTCCGCTTCCGGGGTGGTCGGGCCGTTGGCGCCTTCCACCACGACCTTGGCCCGCACCTTGGCGGCGTTCTTGGCCGTGATCTGGCTTTCCAGGGCCGCCGGGATCAGGAATTCGGTTTCCAGCGTCCAGAATTCGTCCTTGTCGAAGGCCTGGCCACCCGAGAAACCACCCACGCCGCCGTGTTGCGACACGTGCGACAGCAGCTTGTGAACGTCCAGCCCTTCGGCGTTGTGCACCGTGCCAGTATGGTCCTGCGCGGCAATGACCTTGGCGCCGGCTTCATGAAACAGGCGGGCGGCGGTGCCGCCCACGTTGCCGAAGCCCTGCACGACCACGCGGGACTTGGAGACGTCGATGTTCAGGTCGCGGGCGGCTTCGCACGCCACGACGAACACGCCGCGGCCCGTTGCTTCGACGCGGCCCAGGCTGCCGCCCAGCGCGATCGGCTTGCCGGTCACCACGCCCGTGGCGGTGGCGCCTTCGTTCATGGAATACGTGTCCATCATCCAGGCCATGGTCTGGGCGTTGGTGCCCACGTCAGGCGCGGGGATGTCCTTGGACGGACCCACGATCACACCGATTTCGCTGGTGTAGCGGCGCGTCATGCGCTCGAGTTCCGATTGCGACAGGTTGCGCGGATCAACCCGGATACCGCCCTTGGCGCCACCGTACGGCAGGTTCACCGCGGCGTTCTTGACCGACATCCAGGCAGCGAGCGCCATCACTTCCGACAGGGTCACGTCCTGGTGGAAACGCACGCCGCCCTTGCCCGGGCCGCGCGACACGTTGTGCTGCACGCGATAGCCCTCGAAGTGGGCGATCGTGCCATTGTCCAGTTCGATCGGCACGTCGACGATCAGCGCGCGCTTCGGGCGCTTCAACGTCTCGACCCACCGGCTCAGCGTGCCAAGGTACGGGGTGACCCGGTCAACTTGTTGCAGGTAATTACCCCAGGGGCCGAGGTCATCGGCATTCAGATAAGACGGCAAGGCATGAGTGGGCGTTTGAGACATGAGCATGATCTCCTGACAAAGTTGCGCCATTTTATCCACGAAAGTCATAGCGTCCCCATTTAAACGATAAATATTTTTAATGGGGACGCATTGCTGTTGCGGATACCGTACGGGTCACAAGCCCGGCCTGAAAACTGCCCCTATCCTAAGCCCCCAATCCGGAAGCGTCCAGCCTGCCCGGCCGCCCTCCGAGGCGGCGCGGCCCGGTCTGCATGGTGATGAAAAAAGGGGCGGTCTCCGTGAAGGAAACCGCCCCGAGAGCCGTCCGCGTCCGTCTTCAGGCCGATAGCAGTTGCCACGCCAAGCGGGCCGCCGCCCGGGCCCCGTGCCCATCCACGTCGAAGCGCGGACTGTACTCGGCCATGTCGGCCAGCCGCAGCTTGCCGCTGGCCTTGACGCGCAGCACGATTTCTTCGATCACGGACATCGGCACCCCGTAAGGCGCGGGCGCCGACACCCCGGGCATGACTGCCGCGGGCAACACGTCCAGGTCGATCGTCAGGTACACGTGGCGCACCCGGGCCAGCAAGGCGTCCACGTTGGCCAGGCGCGCCTCCAGATGGCGCTCCTGCATGTCGTGGTCCTCGACCCAGACGGCGCCGATTTCGGCGGCCCGGGCGTAAAGGGCCGGCGTATTGGCCAGCCGCGACACGCCAAGACAGGCGTATTGCAGCGCCTGGCCGCGCGTTTCGCAGTAGCGGGCGATCTGGTCGAACGGCGTGCCCGAACTGCCCGGACGCCCGGTGCGCAGGTCGAAGTGAGCATCCAGGTTCAGCACCAGCACGGGATCCGTGTCGCCGCGGGCTTCCAGCCAACGGGCCAGGCCCTGGAAACTGCCCCAGGCGATCTCGTGGCCGCCGCCCAGCACCAGCGGGCGGGCGCCCTGCTCCAGCAGTTCCGCCACGCGCAGGCCCAAGCGTTCCTGGGCGTCTTCCAATTGGTCGCCCACGCACACCACATCGCCCGCGTCCAGCAAGCGCGTCAAGCCATGCGCAGGCAGGCCCGCCATGAACTTGCGGATGCCAGTGGGGCCTTCGGCCGCGCCGATGCGCCCCTGGTTGCGCGCCACGCCCGCGTCGCAGGCAAAGCCCAGCAGCACCGGCTCGCCCTTTTCGACCTGGCCGGCGGCGGCTTCGACGATATGCGCCAGGCGGCGCGTGTCGCCTTGTTCGGCGCTGTCGTCGCGGGCCTTCCACAGGCTTTTGTCCAATGGCAGGGCGCTCATGCCGCCGCCCCCTGCCCCGCGTTCAAGACGGCCTGCAGGAATTCCCGGGTGCGCGGTTCGCGCGGCTGGCTGAAGATCACCTCCGGCGTGCCGGATTCCAGGATCACCCCGCCGTCCATCACGGCCACGACGTCGGCCACGTCGCGTGCAAAGCCCATTTCATGCGTCACGACCATCATCGTCATGCCTTCGCGGGCCAGCAGCTTCATCACTTGCAGCACTTCGCCCACCAGCTCCGGATCCAGCGCCGAGGTCGGCTCGTCGAACAGCATCACCTTGGGTTGCATGGCCAGCGCCCGGGCGATGGCCACGCGCTGCTTCTGCCCGCCCGAGAGGCTGGCCGGCATGGCCGCCATCTTCTGCGACAGGCCCACCTTCTTCAGCAGGTCTTCGGCCAGCGCATTGGCTTCTTCGCGACCCATGCCGCGCAGCTTGCGCGGCCCGACCGTCACGTTCTCCAGCACCGACAGGTGGGGAAACAGGTTGAAGCCCTGGAACACCATGCCGACCTGCATGCGCAACTGGTTCAGTTGCGCTTCCGGCAGCAGCACGCCGTCGTCCAGCAAGGTCTGGCCGCAGATGTCCACGGTGCCCGCCTGCGCCACCTCCAGCCCGTTGCAGCAGCGCAGCAACGTGCTTTTGCCCGAACCGCTGGGCCCGATCACGACCACCACCTGCGACGGCAGCACGTCGAAATCGATCCCGCGCAGCACGGCGTGGTCGCCATAAGACTTATGCAGGCCGCGGATGCGGATCATTTCCTGCCGATTGCCGACCTGGTTCATTGCACCATCCCTCCGGCGCGCAGGCGATGCTCCACCTTGCGCAAAATAACCATGGCGGCGGTCGTCAGGACCAGATAGATCAAGGCCACCACCAGATACGTTTCCAGCGAGCGATACGACACGCTGATGATCTTCTGCCCTTCGTGCATCAGATCGTGAATGGTCAACAGCGACACCAGCGCCGAATTCTTGATCAATGCGATGAATTCGTTGCCCAGCGGCGGGATCATCCGCACCACCGCCTGCGGCAGAATGATGATGCGCATGGCCTGCCCGGAGGACATCCCCAGCGACCGCGCCGCTTCCGTCTGGCCGCGGTCGACCGACTGGATCGCGCCCCGCACGATTTCCGACACGTAGGCGCCGGAATACATGCCCAGGCCCAGCACGCCGCAAGCGAACGCGGGCAGCGTCACGCCGAACTGCGGCAAGCCGAAGAACCAGATGAACAGCTGCACCAGCAGCGGCGTGCCGCGGAAGAACAGCAGGTAGGTGCTGCACAGGTGGTAGACGATGCGGCGCTGCGGGTTGAGCCGGCCGACGCCGACCAGCAGGCCGATGACGCAGCCCAGCAGCAAGGCGCCGGCGGTCACCTCGACGGTGACCAACGCGCCGCGCAGCAGCGCGTCGAAGTCGGCGAAGACGGGGGAGAAATCCAGGTTCATTTCGCGGGCGCCTCGAACCACTTGGTGACGATGGCCTGATAGCTGCCGTCGCTCTTCAACTTCTGCAGCGCGGCGTTCAGATCACGGGTCAGCTCGGGCTTGTTCTTGGGCACGGCAATGCCGTAGTCCTCGGTCGTGACCTGATCGTTCAGCACCGTCAGGCCGGTCGTGCTTTGGGCGAACAGCTTGGCGGCAGGCTTGCCCGTCACGGCGGCGTCGGCGCGGCCGATCTGCACCAGGTTGAACATTTCCTGGTTCTTTTCGACTTCCACGCGCTGCACGTTCGGGAAGTGGTCCTTCAGGTAGTTGACCGACTTCGTGCCGACCTGCACCGACACCTTGCGGCCGTCCAGATCCTTCAGTGTCTTGATGGGGCTGTCCGTCTTGGTCAGCACGACCAGGCCGCCCGCGTAGTACGGGTCGGTGAAGTCCACGACCTTGCTGCGTTCGGGCGTGATGTAGATGGCGGACACGGCGATGTCGGCGCGGCCGGCCTGCAAGGCGGGGATCAGGCCTTTGAAGTCGATGTCGATCCACTCGACCTTCTTGCCCATGGCGCCTGCCAGGGCTTCGACCAATTCGATGTCGAAACCCGTGCGCTTGCCGTCTTTGACGAACTCCATCGGCGGGAAGGTGGCGTCGGTGACGGCGCGGATGGTTTCCTGGGCGTGCGCGGGGCCGGCGCTCCAGGCCAGGCCCAGCGTCAGGGCGGCGGTCAGCAATGTGCGGCGAGTGGTCATGGTCAGTCCTATGGGAAAGGGGTACGGCGATGAATACGGCGGGTGGGTACGGCGACAGCGGTGGGTCAGCGTGCAATGCAAGCGGGCGGCGCAAGCCTGGAAAACGGCGGGTCAGTGCACCTTCAAACGTTCGGAAATGCGCCGGGCGGCGCCGACGGTCAGGTCGATCAGCGCCTGTGGACGCTGGGCGGCGCGGGTGGAAGGCGCCATCAGCGTGATCGAGGCCACGGCCTGGTTCGGCCGTTGGAAGATCGGCACGCTGACGCCCCAGACACCGGCGTCGACCTCGCTGTCGGTCACGGCATAGCCTTGGGCCCGGATCATTTCCAGTTCATCGGCCAGACGGCCGGCATCGACGCCGGCTTCGGCGGCCAGATAGGCCAGCGCGGTCTGCAGGCGCGCCTGCGGCATGAAAGCCAGCAGGGATTTCGCGGAGGCGCCGCGCGCCAGCGGCAGGCCGCGCCCCTTCGTGAAGGAACAGCGCAGCGGGTGCTGGCTTTCCACCATGTCCAGGCAGACGGCCTGATCCTTGACGGCCACCAGCAAGCCGATGGTTTCTCCGGACGCGGCAGCCAGCGCGGCCATGTCGGGCTGCGCTTCATGGATCAGGAAGGAAGACTGGTCAAAGCCCCAGGCCAGTTGTACGCACAGCGGCCCTGGACCGTATTCGCCTTCGTGCTCGGCCACGAACCCCCAACGCTTCAGCAACGCCACCTGACGGTACAGCGTGCTTTGAGCCAAGCCGGTCTTCTCGGCCAGCGCGGCGATGGTCAGGGTGCCATCGTGCCGGGCCAACGTAGCCAGCACATAGAGGACGCGATCCGCGCCTGCCCCTACCGAGGGATCCGACATCAATCTCAACTCCAAGCAATATGGCGCTGAGATTATCAATTTCCGGCTAAATACTGGCTTTTGATTCCCGAATACTGAGAAATAACAGGGAAAACCCCGAATTCGGAGATAAAAAAAGGCGCCCGAAGGCGCCAAACCGCCCGACATTGCCGGCGAACGGCGTCGGACAATCCCGGTTCTTGCGTCGGACTCAGGGCTGTTGCGCGGTCGACCCCAGGATGCGCTCGGCGCAACGGGCCCAGTACAGCAACCGGGCGTCTTCCTTGACGAAGCCCACCATCTGGAATCCCAGCGGCAGGCCGTTGGGCCCGCGCGCCACCGGCAGCGTGATCGACGGGTTGTGCAACAGCGACCAGATGCGGATGAACGCCGAGCTGCCGGTGCTGCTGGCGGGCGGAGCCTCGCCCAGCGTGGACGGCATGAGCACGGCGTCGACGTCGCGCGCCACGTCGTAGAAGGCACGACGGCAGGCGTCGGCCGCGTCCAGCGCGCTGGCGTACTCGACCGCCGACAGCCCCTCGCCCATGGTCAGGTAGTCGATCAGCCCCGGATCGCACAGCGCGGCATGATCACGCTTGAGCGCTGCGTACTCGCGGGCCAGGTCATAGGCCATGATCACGTCCTGCGCCTCGCCCATCGTGTCGAACGCGGCCGGCATGACAAGCTCTGTCACCGTCACGCCGGCTGCGGACAAGGCGCGCAGGTTCGCCTCGAAGCTCTCGCGCATGCAGGGCTCGGTGCCGGCCCAGTCCTTGGGACGCCAGACGCCCGCCCGGAAATCGTTGCGCAGCGCCAGGCTCGGATCAAAGCGCGGGTCGCCCGTGAAGGCGCGCATGAAGAGCGCCGCATCGTCCACGCTGCGGGAGATCGGGCCGATCACGTCCAGGACCCGCGAGTAGCGGCGGATGCCCACGTAGGGAATGGCGTCCAGCGTGGGCTTGAACCCCACCGCGCCGCAAAAGGCGGACGGCCGCAGGATGGAACCCGCCGTCTGCGTGCCGATGGACAGCGGCGTCATGAAGTCTGCGACGGCGGCGGCCGAGCCCGCGGACGAGGCGGCGGGCGTGCGGCTCAGGTCGTGCGGATTGCGTGCCGGCCCGGGCAGCATGATGGCGTGCCGCGACACCGTGTTCTTGCCCAATACGTTCAAGCCCAGCTCGTGCGCCTGTGTCACGACCGGCGCGTCTGCCTCGGGCTGGCGTCCGGGGAAGATCTCGGGATCGCCCAGCTCCGTCGGCATGCCGGCGGTATCGATGGTGTCCTTGATGCCCAGCGGCACCCCGTCCAGCAAGCGCCGCCGGCCGTGGCGGTCCCATTCCCGCGCCCGCGCCAGCGCGCCGTCGGCATCCACGCGCACCCAGGCCTTGACGCCGGCGTTGCGTTCTTCTATCCGCTCCAGGCAGGCCCGCGCCCAGGCCTCGCAGGTCAGGCGGCCTTGCTCAAGCGCCGCCAGCCCCTCGGTGGCGGTCAAGGCGGCGGTGGCGGTGGGTGCGGGACGCCGGACGGCGGACGCCGGGCGGTCGATCGTGTCGGTAGTAGGCAAGATACGGCTCCTGGATGAATACGAAGGGTTGCGGGCGAGGACGATGCCGCCTCAGGCCGACGGCCGGGCATTGGACGCATCGGACGCATGGCCGCCCCGCCCGATGTACAGATCGCTCATGTGCTGATTGGCCAGCAGCGCCTGCCCGGTGTCGGTCAGCACGATCCGGCCCGAGTCCAGGATGTAGCCCCGGTCGCTGAAAGCCAGCGCCTGGCGCGCGCGCTGCTCCACCATCAGCACGGCCACGCCGATCTGCGGCAAGCGGCGCACTTCCGCGAACACCTGTTCGGTCAGCGCGGGCGACAAGGCGGCCGACGGCTCGTCCAGCACCATCAGGCGTGGCGAAGACATCAGCGCCCGCGCAAACGCCAGTTGCTGGCGCTCGCCGCCGGACAGGTTTTCGGCATGCGTCTTGCGGCGTCCGGCCAGCGCCGGGAACAGGTCGAACATGTCCCGGATGCGCTGGTCGCGCCCCTGCACGTGCTCGACCACCTGAAGGTTCTCCAGCACGGTCAACGCGCCGAACACGTTGCGCACCTGAGGCACGTATGAAATCCCGATGCGCACGCGCTCCTCCACCGGCAGGGCCAGCAGGTCCCGGCCGTCAAACGCCATCGTGCCCCCGATGCGCGGCAGCAGCCCCATCACCGCCTTGACCAGCGTGGACTTGCCCGCGCCGTTGGTGCCGGCGATGGTGACGATCTCGTTGGCCGCCACCGTCATGTCGATCCCGCTGACGATGTCGACTTCGGCATAGCCGCCGGACAAACCCCGCATGACGAGCAGACTCATATCACCCCTCCCATATAGGCTTCGCGCACGCGCTCGTTGGCCAGCACGGCATCGGGCGCGCCCTCGGCGATGACCCGCCCCCGGTCCATCACATACATGCGCGGCACGATCCGCGCCAGTTCGTCCAGGTTGTGTTCGATGATCGCCACCGTCAGGCCACGCTGGTTCAATTCCACGATGCGCGCCGACAGTTCCTCGATCAGCACCGGATTGACGCCGGCGAAGGGCTCGTCCAGCAGGATGCAGCGCGGCTCCAGCATCAGCAGCCGGCCCAGTTCCAGCAGCTTCTTCTGGCCGCCCGACAGTTTGCCGGCCGGCTCGTCCGCCACCCGCGACAGGTTCAGGAAGGCCAGCAGTTCGTGCACGCGTTCGGCAAGGCGCGCCTCTTCGCGAGCCACCTCGCGGCGCGCGAACACCAGTGCCGCCAGCTTCTCGCCGCGCTGGTCGGGCGCCGCCGCCATCATGTTGTCGAAGACGGTCAACTGGCTGAATTCGCGCGGCACCTGGAAGGTGCGCGCCAGGCCGCGGCGCACGCGTTGATGGACCGCCACGCCAGTGATGTCCTCGCCGGCGAACCGCACGCACCCTGAAGTGGGCGCAATGTACCCGGTGACGACGGAGAACAGCGTGCTCTTGCCCGCGCCGTTGGTGCCGATCACCCCGAGCAGTTCGCCCTTGCGGACTTCGACCGTCACGTCGTCCAGCGCCTTGAAGCCGCCGAAGCTGGCGCTCAGCCCGGTGATGGAAAGCAGCGTCATGCCTTTCTCCTGCGTGTCGAGGTGTTGCCGAACAGGCCCTGCGGCCGATACAGCACCACGCAGATGAGCGCGATGCCGATGATGCCGATCCGTACGCTGGCCATCTGCACTTCGGAGATTCCCCCCACGAAGTCCCGCACGAAGCGCGACCCTTCCAGGAATCCGACCAGCAACACCGTTCCGGCCACGACCCCGCTCAAGCGCCCGACGCCGCCCAGGATGATGGCGATCCATATGTAGAAGGTGATCAGCGGCACGAACTGCTCGGGGCTGATGAAGGTCAGGTAGTGCGCCTGGAACGCGCCGGCCAACCCGGCCAGCCCCGCCCCCAGCATCAGCGACCGCGTCTTGAACTTGGCCGGGTCCTTGCCCAGCGCGCGCACGGCGACCTCGTTGTCGCGCACCGCTTCGATGACGCGCCCGAAGGGGCTGCGGATCACCAGCTGGATCAGCAGCAGCGCGCCGGCGTTGACGGCCAGCAGCAACAGCATGATCCAGAGGTCCACCGTCTGCGGCGACGCCCAGCCCGCGAACAGCCGCGGGATGCCTGGCAGGCCGTGCATCCCGCGCGTCAGCCATTCCTCGGTCTGCAGGACCATGCGCACGGATTCCGAGAACCCCAGCGTCACGATAGCCAGGTAGTCGCTGCCCAGCCGCAACGCGATCATGCCCAGCGGGTAGGCCGCCAAGGCCGCGAACGCGGCGGCCGCCGCCATGGACACCGGCACCGGCACGCCTTTCAGCGACAACAAGGCCGATGTGTACGCGCCGATCGCGAAGAAACCCACGTGGCCGAAGTTGATCAGTCCGGTGAACCCGTAATGCAGCGACAGGCCGAACGCCAGCAGCATGTAGATCAGGATCCCGATGGCGATTGCAATCAGATAGGCTTCCATGATGTCACCTCGCCGCCATCGGCCGGCCGAAAATTCCCTGGGGACGCAGCAGCAGCACGCACAGCAGCACCGCGAACGCGAAAACGATCTTGTAGGCCGGCCCCACCACCAGGCTGGCGACCTCCTGCGCGATGCTGAACACCATGATCCCGGCGATGGCGCCCACCGGGTTGCCGATGCCGCCCAGGATCACCGCCGCGAACATGGGCATCAGCAGTTCCCAGCCCAGCTCGGGGATCACCACCGCCTTGACGCCCAGCAGCACGCCGCCCAGCCCGCAGTAGGCCCCGGCGATGCTCCACAGCGTGACCATGACGCGCCGCCCGCGGATGCCGCTGGCCGCCGCCAGTTCGGGGTTGTCGGCCACGGCCCGCATGCGCCGTCCCGTCGGCGTCATGTGCATCAGGGCGAAGACCAGCGCCAGCGCCGCAACGGCGATGCCCACGATGGCCACATCGGTGGGCAGGATCCGCACGCCGCCGAAGTTCCATGCCCGCGTCAGCGGAAGGTCGAAGGTGTATTGGTCTTGCCCGGCGAAAAAGGTGATCGTGCTGCGCAAGGCGAACGCCACGCCGATCGAGGCGATCAGGCGCGACACGTTGGTGCGGGATTCCAGCGGCCGGAACACCCAGGCGTAGAAGAAGAGGCTGACGGCGATGGTCGCCGCGACGGCCGCCAGGCCGCCCGCCAGCATGGACCCGCCTGTCACCGCCTGGGTGAAAACGGCCACATAGGCCCCCAGCGTCATGTAGTCGCCGCTAGCGGCGTTGGGAAAGCGGGCAATGCCGAACACCAGCGTAATCGCCAATGCCGGCAACGCCAGCAGCATCCCGATCACAACGCCGTTGATCCCGGCGTTGATGACGGTGATTGCATCCATCTTATGTTCCCCTTGGTATGGCCGTCAGACCTTGCCGGCAATGACTTCGTTAAGCACCAGCTTGCCGTCGCGGATGTCGAATACGCCGAAATCCGGCACCGTCTCGCCCTGCTTGCCGAAGTCCAGCCGCGACGAGGCGCCGTCGTAGTCCACCGGCTTGCCGGCACGCAGCAGCGCCTGCCCCTGGGCGAAGCTGCTGACCTTCTCGCCGCCGCCTTCCGCCGTCACCGCGCGGATCTTGCCGTTGATGGCCGCCACGTCCGCCCGCGCGCCCGCCGCCTCGATGGCCAGCGCCAGCGTGATCACCATGTCGTAGGACTGGGACGCGAAGATGTCGGGTTCACGCTTCGTGCGCTTGCGGAACTCGGCGGCGAAGCGCTTGTACGCCTCGTGCTCGTGCGCCGCAACGTTCGAAATCGAAATGATGCCTTCCGTCGCCTCTTTGCCCAGCGCCTTGACCAGGTCTTCATTGGCGGTCCAGCCCGGCATGATGAACTTGCAGTCCTGGCCGGTCTGGAACCATTCCTTGAGGATGATGGTGGCGTCGGGCCGGTAGGCGCTGAGCGAAATCACATCCGGCTTGGACGCCAGCACCTTGTTCAGCTCGGTGCGGTAGGTGGTCTGGTTCGGCTCGTAGACGGTGAACGCGCTGACGTCGCCGCCCTTCTCGCGCCACGCGTCCCGAAAGTAGTTGGCCTGCCCGACAAACGTGGAGTTATTGAAGGCCATCACCGCCGGCCGCTTGAAGCCGCGCTGGCGCGCCACTTCGGCGAACGCGCGGCCGAACACGGCATTGGACGCCTGGAACATCCACGCCAGCCCCTGCTTGTTCTCGGTCAGCATCTCGGGCGCGCCGCAGGTGTTCATGGTGATGAGGCCCGCCGCGTTGGTGATCGGCATGGCGGCCAGCCCCACCGACGACGGCCAGATGCCCACCACCGCTTCAGCCTTGTTGATCTCGATCAGTTTTTTCACGGCCAGCACGGCCGCATCGGGCTTGGTCTGGTCGTCTTCGGCGTACAGCTGTATCTGCCTGCCCGCCGCGCCGCCGGCGGCGTTGACTTCCGCGATGGCGATCTTGATGGCCTCCAGCATGGCGGGGCCGTACGGCCCGCCGACACCGGTGATGGAATTGAGCGCGCCCAGCCGGAACGGCGGGGCGGCTTGCGCCTGCGCCCAGGCCAGGCCGGGCATCGCGCCTGCGGCCGCCAGCGTGGCGCTGGCGGCGAGGAAATCGCGTCGGGAAAGATGAGTGGGCTGCGTCATGAAGGTTCCTTGCGGCGTGAACATCGTTGTTCAACTTCGAATAGCCGCCGGCGCGTGCCACGCCGGCGTCCCCTGTAGCTTGGATGCGACTTCGGTACTGCCTACTTGCCTACTGCCTACCGCCGGTGTCCGGACTACGCGATCACTCCCCGCGCGCGCATGCCCGCGATCCTGTCTTCGGCCACGCCGAAGCGCCGCAGCACATCGTCGGTGTGCTGGCCCATCAGCGGCGCCGCCGTGCGCAAGGCGCCCGGCGTCCGCGAGAATTTGGTGGGAATGCCGATGGTCTTCATCGCGCCCAGCACGGGGTGGTTCAGCTCCTGCACCATGCCGCGCGCCAGATAGTGCGGGTCTTGCATCGCCTGGCCGAAGTCGTTGATGGGCCCGCAAGGCACCGAGGCCCGTTCGCAGCGCGCGATCCATTCCGCGGCGTCGGCGCGCGCGAACTCGGCCTCAAGGATCGGCTCCAGCTCGCTGATATTCGCCAGCCGGTCGGAGTTGGTCACGAAGCGCGGATCGGAGATCAGTTCGGGGCGCTCCAGCACATCGGCGCACAGGCGCTCCCAGGTGCGCTGGTTGGCGGCCCCGATCATGATGAAACCCATGCGGGTGCCGAATGCCTGGTACGGCGCGGACACCCGGTGCCGGCTGCCCGTGCCCTCGGGCACGGTGCCGTCCGCGAAATAGGCGGCGGCCTCCCACACGAACCACGGCAGGCCGCATTCGGCCAGGGCGATATCGATGTGCTGGCCTTCGCCCGTCTTCATCTGATGGATGCAGGCGGCCAGGATGGCGTAAACCGCCGTCAGCCCCGCGCCCACGTCATAGATGGCGATGCCGGACTTGAGCGGCCGCCCGCCCGGCTCGCCCGTCATGCTCATGATGCCGCTCATGCCTTGCGCCACCAGGTCGAAACCGCCCTTGCCCGCATACGGCCCGGACTGGCCGTAGCCGGAAATCGAGCAATACACCAGGCGCGGATTGATCCTCGAAAGCGTCTCGTAGTCCACGCCCAGCGACCGGGTCACGCCCACGCGATAGTTTTCCACCACCACGTCGGCCCAGCGCGCCAGTTCATACAGCACGTCCCGCGCCTCGGGATCTTTCAAGTTCAGCGCGATGCCCTGCTTGTTGCGGTTGATCTGCGCAAAGCAGGTGGATTCCCCGTTCACATAGGGGCCCATCTCGCGGGAGTCGTCGCCCGCACCGGTCTTCTCGACCTTGATGACCTCGGCGCCCAGGTCGGCCAGCACCATCGTGCAATACGGGCCGGCCATGATCTGGGACAGATCCAGGATCTTGATGCCGGCCAGGGGGGATGCAGTTTGAGTCATGTCGGGTCCGTCTCGGGTCGGTGGCCGGTCAGCGGCCGGTGAATTCAGGAACCTGCTTGCGGGCGAACGCCTCGCGTCCGCGCCGATAGTCTTCCGTGCCGAAGCAGGCGTAGGCTTCGCGGCGTTCGGCGTCGGTCAGCGGGCGGCCCGCGCGCAACTGGCTGGCGAAGCGCTTGTGCCAACGGTTCACCAGCGGCGCGGCTGCGGCGATGCGGGCTGCCGCGGCATAGGCCTGCGCGACGACGTGTTCGTCGTCTACCACGCGGCTCAGCAGGCCTTTGGACATGGCCTCCTCGGCGCCGAAGACATGGCCTTCGAGCAGGATCTCCAGCGCGTGCGTGGCGCCGATGACCGCGATCAGGTCCGCCAGTTCCTGGTGGTCGACGGTCAGGCCGATCCGATTGACGGGAATGCCGTAACGGCTGCTTCGCCCGGCGATGCGGATGTCGCAAAGCGCCGCCAGCTCCAGGCCGCCCCCCACGCATACGCCTTCGATGCAGGCCAGCGTCGGGTGCCGCAGGAACTTCAGCCTGTCCGTCATCGACAGCGTGAAGGCGGCATAGTCAGCAGCCTGCTCCGCGCCGTCGCGGTCGTCTCCAAAACCCGCGATGTCGCTGCCGGCGCAAAAGGCGCCGCCCGCGCCGCGCAGCACCACGCAGCGCACGGCGTCGTCGGCATCCAGTTCGCCCATGATCCGGCCGAAATCCCGGTACATGTCCAGCGTGAAGGCATTGCGTTTGGCCGGGCGGTTCATCAGCACGGTCGCCACGCCGTCGGGCTCGCGGCTCAGGTCGATGCTCATGCCGCATCCTCCAGCCGCAGCTCGGTGCCTTGCAGCACCACGCGGCCGTCCAGGGTCAGCGTGGCGTCCGTGACGATGGTGTCGTAGTGCGCCGCCGCCTTGACCGTGCCGCCGATGTAGGCGCTGGTGCCCAGCGCCAGCTGGATCGAGCCGTAGACGGATTCGTCCGACAGCATGGTGCCGTCCAGCTGGCAGCGCGGATTCATGCCCACGCCCAGTTCGCCCAGGTTGTAGACCAGCGGGTCGTTGAAGCTGGCCAGCAGGTCGCGGAACCGGCGGGCCACCTCGCCCCCCTCGATCGCCACGGCCATCCCTTTTTCGATATGGATACGCACCGGCTCGTCCCGGATCAGCGACACGCCGGGAATGCTGGCGTTCACCACGATCACGCCCTCGGCCGTGCCCTCCACTGGCGCCAGGCTGGATTCCAGGCAATACCCGGCCGAGATATCGGTCGTATTGGCGAAACCGTGCAGCGCCCTGCCCCGGCGGCCGGCGATGCTCATCGTGACGTCGGTGCCCAGCGCTGTCGTCACCCGGGCGGTGTCCGCCCGCGTCAGGGCATCCGCCAGGCCTTCGATCTGCGGACGCAAGGCGTCGAAATCAGCCTCCCAGCCTTCAGCCAGGAAGAAGTCGGCCTGATGCGATTCCGGCAGGACGATGACGCCCACGCCGGCCCGGGTCGCTTGCTGGCGCGCATCCGTGTGCGCGGCATTGGCGCGGGTCAGCGCGATCACCAGGTCCGCGCCCTGCATGGCTTGCGCCACCACGGGCGAAAACTGCCGGCCGTGGCGCGTGGACCCGGCGATCTGCAACAGGTTCAACCCCGCGCCCGCCTCGTCCACGGCGATGGCCAACGGCTCGACGTTGTGGCCGGTGTACAGGTCGTACAGCACCAGCACTTCCATGCCGGGCCGGGCGGCGCCCAGTTGGCTGACGACTTTGCGGGCGTTCTTCAGTTTCAACAGCGTATGCATGGAATTCCCCTTACGCCGCGCGCCGTGCACGGGCATCGGCCGTTTGCTGGACATCGGCTACCGCACGCTCAAGCACGTCCAGCCCGCGGGCCAGTTCGTCGTCCGTGATGCACAGGGGCGCCAGGAAGCGGATGACGTTGCCATGAAAGCCCGCTTTCACCAGGATCAGCCCGCCCTGATACGCCGCCTGCACGATCTGCGCCGCCAGGTCGCTGGCCGGCTCGTGTCCCGCGTTGTTCTTGACCACTTCGAACGCCACCATGGCGCCCAGGCCGCGCACGTCGCCCACGATGCCGAAGCGCCCGGCCCAGGCGGAGAAACGTTCGCGCACCCGCGCGCCGACGTCGCGGGCGCGGGCCGGGTAGTCTTCGCGCCGCATGACTGCGATCGTCGCCAGCGCGGCGGCGCATGCCAGCGGGTTGCCGCCATAGGTCCCGCCCAATCCACCCACCTTGGGTGCGTCCATCAAGTCGGCCCGGCCCACCAGCGCGGCGATGGGCAGGCCGCCGCCCATGGACTTGGCCAAGGTGTACAGGTCGGCTTCGATGCCGGCATGCGCGGTGGCGAACCATTCGCCGGTGCGGCAAAAGCCCGACTGGATCTCGTCGGCGATCAGCACGATGCCGTGTTGCGTGCAGTACGCCCGCAACGCTTGCAGGAACGCCGGCGGCGCGTCATGGAAGCCGCCCTCGCCCTGGATCGGTTCGATGATCACGGCAGCCACTTGCTCAGGCGTGATCTCGGTTTCGACCAACCGGCGGAATGCGTCGAACGCCGCTTGGGCGCATTCAGCGTCGCTCACCCCCGAGCGGTAGCGCACGGGGAACGGCGCGCGGTAGACCTCGGCGGCGAAGGGGCCGAAGCCGCTTTTGTAGGCGGGCGCCTTGGCCGTCAGGGACAGCGCCATGTAGGTGCGGCCATGGAAGGCATTCTCGAAGGCCACCACCGCTTGCCGGCCCGTGGCGCGCCGCGCCACCTTGATGGCGTTTTCCACGGCTTCCGCGCCTGTCGTCTGCAACATGGCCTTCTTGGGCCAGTCGCCCGGAACCAGATCGATCAGCGCTTCGGCCAACTCGATGTAGCCCGGGTACATGACGATGTTGAAGCAGGTGTGCAGATAGCGTTCGGCCTGCGCCTGAACCGCCGCAACCACGTCGGGATGGGCATGCCCCACGTTCAGGGTGCCGATGCCGCCGGCGAAGTCGATGTAGGCATTGCCGTCCAGGTCCGTCAGCGTCGCGCCCGAAGCGCGTTCCGCAAAGACCGGCGGGCCGTTGGCCACGCCCGACGCCACGGCGGCATTGCGCCGCTGCAGGTAGGCCGCGCATTGCGGGCCAGGAAGTTGAGATGACTGCACGGCGTCTTTCATTGCCCTGGGCTCCTTGGATGCGTGGGTAGGCCGACGAAGTGAAGTCACTATATTCTTGTGCGTTTTATTGTGTCAACGGCAATTTACAATTTCGCATTCTTGATTGTGCACAATCTTGAGTTCAAAATAATGCTATGCTTGCCGCGACTCATCCCAGGTGCCTACATGCCCACGAAACGCGCCAATCCCCCCTCTGACGCCGTCACGACAGAACAGCGCAAGGCGGCCTCGACCCACGACGTCATTCTTGATCTGCGCGAACGCATCGCCTCGCAAGCCTTGCTGCCGGGAACCCGCGTCCCCGAAGAGGATCTGGCCCGCGCCTATGACATCCCGCGCGCCAAGGCGCGTGAAGTGCTGGCCACGCTGGAAGACCGCGCGCTGGTGGAGCGGGTGCCCAATAAGGGCGCCGTCGTCGCGCTGGTGGATATGGAAACCACGTACCGCCTGTATCAGGTGCGAGAGGCGCTGGACGGGCTGGCGGTGCGGCTGGCGATCGCCAACGCGACGCCCGCCGATTGGGAGGCCATGCAGGCCCTGCTGGGCGAGCCCTTCGAACAAAGCCTGAAGAACGGCGACATCGAAGCCCACGTGGCCACGATCGAACAGTTCCGCAATCACGTCAAAGCGCTGGCGGGCAACCCCGTGCTTAGCGACATGATCGAGCGCATCTACGACCGCACCCGCGTGTCGATGCGTCGGGTGGCGCTGCTGCCGGGCCGTTCAGAGATGGGAATCAAGCAATACCGCGCCCTGCTGGACGCGATGGTTCGGGGCGACGCCGATGAAGCCGAGCGCTGCGTGCGCGAGCTGAACGCCAGCGCCCGCGAATACATCGAGCGCTACAAGAACTACGTAATCTAAGCGACCAGGCGACAGGCGCGGCGGCGGGCCGGCCAGCGCCTTGGCTGGCAGCCCCCGCCACGGCTGCCGCCTCAGGGCGAGGCCGGCGTGTCGTAATTGTTCAGCCGGACCCCCGACACGCCGCCCACATTGGGGGTTGCCGCGGGCGCAGGCGCGGCCGCCGCCGGAGCAGGTTGCCCCTGGGGCGCCGCCGCCGGGGCGACCGCTTCCGGCACGGGGGCCGACGCCGCTTCTGCCCCTTCAGGCGCCGGATTGGCCGCTCGGCGGGCGCGCTTGGCGTCGTCGGCGCTGGCGACCATGGCGGTCAGTTCGGTCGCCAACGAGGCCGACTTGCCGTTGCGGGCCCAGTCGGCCGCGCTCTGCCCTTTCAGGTCGCGGGTCGTCACATCGGCGCCTGATTTCAGCAGCAGGTCCACCATCTCTTTATTGCCGCCCAGCGCCGCCATCATCAGCGGCGTTTCGCCGCCGGGTGCCGGAGCATTGACGATGGCCTTCTTCGACAGCAACAGACGCGCCATCTCCATCTGCCCTTTCGAGGCCGCGTAGTGCAACGGCGTCCACCCCAGCCGGTTGACCTGCGCTCCACGCGCGATCAGCTTTTTCGCCCGCTCGGTCTGGCCGGCGATCGCCAGGTACATCAGCGGCGTCTCGCCCGCCGGATTCTCGGCATTCACGTCGGTGCGCTTGTCGGCGGCGATCACGTCGAACACCTTCCAGGCGCCATCCACCACCGCGCGCATCAGCGCCGGCTGGCCGTTCTTGTAGCGCACGTTGGGATCCGATCCGTGGGCCAGCAGGTCTTTGATGTCGTCGGGATAGTCATTGGCGACGTAGACCCACCAGTCGCCAGGATTGGCGGCATGCGCCACCGGCGCCGCCAGTCCGATGGCCAGCGCCAGCAGCGCCCCCCGGCAATGCGACAACAGGACGTGACGGGCAGTCGAAGCGTGGGCGGTCATGGCTATCCTAGAAATCACATTAAATAATCAGGTTTAACTTATTTCTTTATCTTATTGAAAAGACGGAAGAAATTATCTGTTGAGGCTTGCGCCACCTCGGCCACCGTAATGCCTCTCAGGTCGGCGATCTTCTCGGCCACGTGGATCACCTTGGACGGGTCATTGAGCTTGCCCCGGTACGGCACGGGTGCCAGATACGGAGAGTCGGTCTCGATCAGCAGGCGGTCAAGCGGGACCTTGGCGGCCACTTCATGCACGACCTGGGCATTCTTGAAGGTGACGATGCCCGACAGCGAAATGTAGAAATTCTGGTCCAGCGCGGCTTGCGCCATGTCCCAATTCTCGGTGAAGCAGTGCATGACCCCGCCCACTTCCGACGCGCGTTCTTCCTGCAGCATGCGCACGGTGTCTTCGGCGGAGGAGCGCGTATGGACGATCAGCGGCAGGCCCGTATCGCGGGCGGCGCGGATGTGGCGGCGGAAGCGCTCGCGCTGCCAGTCCAGCGGTTCCGACAGGCGGTAGTAGTCCAGGCCGGTCTCGCCAATGGCCACGACCTTCGGGTGTTCGGACAGCCGGACCAGCTCTTCCGGCGATGGGTCCGGCGTGTCCTCGTAGTCGGGATGCACGCCCACCGAGGCCCACAAATTGGGCTGCGGCTCGACCAGCGCCATCAGGCCCGGCCATTCGGGCATATTGACGCTGACGACCAGCGCGTGGGTCACCTGGTTGGCGGCCATCCGCTCAAGGATGGCCGGCAGATCGGCGGCCAGCTCCGGAAAATTCAAATGACAGTGGGAATCGACGTACATGTTTTGACTACGTAAAAAGGCCGTGGCCCCTCATCCCGTTGCCGGGAGAAACGCCACTGGATCAGGGACTTACGCCTGGCAGGATAGCACCACGCGTTGCAGGGTGGCGTGCGCGAAAAGCTTGGCGTTCAGCGGATGGGTGGCCAGGGCGCGTTGCCGCGTCAGCCAGCGCGCGGCCTCGGACACGCGTGCGCGGTCCATGCGTGCGGCGACCTGGACAACGCCCGCCGCCAAGGCCGGAAAGTACCGCACCGGCGCGCCCGCGCTGGCCAGCATCAGGTCGGTGTACACGCGTTGCAGCGCATCGATCCATTCGCTGGCGGGCACCTTTTCCAGCGATTCGGCCAACGTGCCGACATCAGGCGGCTGCCCCTGGGCAAGCGGGCCGATCAATTGCGATAGCCACGGCGGGCAGGCGGTATCGCCGGCCTGCGCCAGGCGCAGCGCGGCCAGCGGCGCGCCGCCGGCGGCCGCCAGCCATTCGCGTGCGGGCTCCACGTTCTGACCGCGCAGCCATTGCAGCGCGGTATCCGGGTCCGGGGCCGGCAGCGGCAAACGCCGACAGCGCGACACCAGGGTCGGCAGCAAGCGGTCCGGCGCGTCGGCCACCAGCAGGAAAACCGTATGCGGAGGCGGTTCTTCCAGCACTTTGAGCAAGGCGTTGGACGACACCACGTTCAGCGCGTGCGCCGGGTACAGCAGCGCCACGCGCCAACCGCCCCGGTGCGTCGCCGTGTTGAACCACGACTCCAGCGAACGGATCTGGTCGATGCGGATTTCCTTGGACGGCGCCCGCTTGGCGGGACCGGCAGCGGGCTCGGCGTCTTCAGCGGGCTCGGCGGCGTCCGCCCCCTCTTCCACGGCCACGGCTTCGGGCCGGATGCGGCGCAAGTCGGGGTGGTTGCCGCTGGCGAACCAGGCACAGGCGGCACAATGGCCGCAGGCCAGGCCGTTCTCGGGCGTTTCGCACAGCAGGCTGGCCGCCGCCGCGATCGCGAAGTCCAGCTTGCCGATGCCGGCCAGGCCGTGCACCAGCCAGGCATGGGCAAAGCGGTCGCGATTGCCCAGCCAGGCGCGCGCCGTGTCCATCTGCCAAGGCAGGAATTGGGGCGCGCTCATGCCTGGGCAGCCAGCAGTTCGCGCAGGCCGCCTTCCAGTTCCGTGCGAATCCGCTCGATGGACTGCGTCGAGTCCACGATATGGATGCGGCCGGGATCGGCCTTCGCGCGGTCGTGATAGGCCTCGCGGGTGCGTTCGAAGAACTCGGCGCCCTCGCGCTCGAAGCGGTCGGGTTCGCGCGCGTCGGCCAACCGGGCCCGCGCGACCTCCAGCGGCACATCGAAGAGCCAGGTGCGGTCGGGCTGGCCCGCCTGCATCCAGGCTTCCAGCACCGCGATGCGCGCAGCCCCCAAGCCGCGCCCGCCGCCCTGATAGGCGTAAGTCGCGTCGGTATAGCGGTCGCATACGACCCATGCGCCGCGCGCCAGCGCCGGTTCGATCACTTGGCGGGCATGTTCGCAACGGGCCGCAAACATCAGCAGGGTTTCGGTGTCCAGCCCCATCGTGTCGGTCAACACCAGGGCGCGCAGCTTCTCGCCCAGCGGCGTGCCGCCGGGTTCACGCGTGGACACCACGTCCACGCCCTGGCCCCGCAAAAAGTCCGCGATCCAGACGGTGTGCGTGCTCTTGCCCGCGCCGTCCACGCCCTCCAGCGTAATGAAGCGTCCGCGTGAGGTCATTGATCTTGTCCTTTTGGTGTATCGGAATCGGTATCGGGAGGGGCGCCGGCGGCCGGACCCGAATCAGCCGGGCCGGAATCGGCGGGCGCAGCGGCAGGCGCAGTCGGCGCCCCCGCTGGAGCGGGTGCGCCTGCGGGCGTCGGCACCGCGGCCGGGCGCACGGTCTGCCCCTGGCCCAGGATGTAGCGGGAGACGTTGCGGTTGTGCCCCGACAGGTTCTCGGCGAATTCGCTGGTGCCGTTGCCCCGCGACACGAAGAACAGGTACTTGTGCTGTTCAGGCTGCACCGCGGCCAGCAGCGCCGCGCGGCCCGCGGCCGCGATCGGCGTAGGCGGCAGGCCTGGGCGCGTATAGGTGTTCCACGGCGTATCGGTCTGCAAGTCGCGCTTGCGGATCCGGCCCTGATAGTTCTCGCCCATCCCGTAGATGACAGTGGGATCGGTCTGCAGCAGCATGCCGATCTTCAGCCGGTTGGTGAACACGCCCGACACGCGGCGGCGGTCCGGGCCGTGGCCCGTTTCTTTTTCGATGATCGACGCCAGCACCAGCGCTTCGTAGGGCGTCGCCACCGGCAGGTCGGACTGGCGCTTGGCCCAGGTGTCCTGCAGGATGCGCTGGCCTTCCTGATAGGCGCGGCGCAGCAGGTCGTAATCGGTGCTGCCGGGCGTGAAGATATAGGTGTCCGGGAAGAACAGCCCCTCTGGATGCTTGATGTCCGAGCCCAGGCGCTCCATCAGCGCTTCATCGCTGGTGTCGCCCAACGTCTGCTTGACGTCCGGGTTCTCGCGCAGCGCCTGGCGGATCTGGCGGAAGGTCCAGCCTTCCAGGAAGGTGATCTGGCGTTGGGTCATGTCACCCCTCGCCAGCCGCTCCAGCAGCAGCCACGGCGTATCGCCATTGATGGCCTGGTAGCCGCCGGCCTTCATCAGCTTGTCCTGCTCGGTCAGGCGCGCCATCCAGACAAAACCCGGCTCCCACATCGGCACGCCGACCGCATTGAGCGCGCGCGCGACCGTGCGCGGGCTACTGCCCGGGTCCACCACAAAATCGATCCTGTCGGCCGGCAACTGCATGGGCCGGTGCATCCAGCTCCATGCGGCGCCCACGGCTGCCGCGGCGGCAATCACGATGAGCAGGAATGACCACAAGACGTAAAAACGGAGTCGCTTCTTCATAAGTCCCAGAAGTTTAATGGATCAGGCGGACCTGTCGCGGCAAAAGTGGGGCCGGGGCGCGCGGCACAGCCCTGCGCCCGTCGGGGGCACTGGCCTTTCGCCAAGGGAAGACGGCTATCATCTGCTCTTTGATGTTGCGATAACACCGCCGCCATGCATGCTTTCTACAGTTCGATCCCCGTCCGCGCAGAAGGTTGCGCGCAATGCGCGCCGCTGGAAGATTTTGTGGTCTTCAGCGCCGCCGGCGCCGATGCCCTGACCTTCCTGCACGGCCAACTGACGCAGGACGTCACCGGCCTGCCCGCCGACGCCGCCCGCCTGGCGGGCTATTGCACCGCGAAGGGCCGCCTGCTGGCCACGCTGGTGATGTGGCGCGCCGCCCCCGGCGCCGACGACGCCCCCCAACTCTATGGCCTGGTGCGCCAGGATCTGTCGCAAGCCCTGCTCAAGCGCTTGTCGATGTTCGTGCTGCGCGCCAAGGTCAAGCTGGCCGCCACGCCGCTGAACGTCACCGGCGTCCAGGCATCGGCCGAAGACGCCGCCGCGCTGGAAGCCGTGACCGGCGCATTGCCGCGCGGCGCCTGGCAGCGCGCCGACCTGCCGTCCGGCACCTGGATCGCCGCGCCGTCGGCCGACGGCCGCCTGCGCTGGTGGTGGATCGCGTCCGACCAGCAACTGGACCAGGCCGCCCCGCTGGCTGCGGTACTGGGCCTGGCTCCCGCCTCGCAATGGCAGGTGGCCGACCTGGCCGCCGGCATCCCCTGGATCGCCACGGCCACGCAAGACGTCTTCATCCCGCAGACCGTCAACCTGGAACTGATCCAGGGCGTGAGCTTCACCAAGGGCTGTTATCCCGGCCAGGAAGTGGTGGCACGCAGCCACTACCGCGGCACCGTCAAACGCCGCATGGCCTACGGCACCATCACCGACGCCAGCCTGCAAGGCGCGGCATTGGCCGGCGTGGACGTGTTCGACGCCACCCAGCCGGGCGAGCCCATCGGCCGCGTCGTGGATGCCGCCAGCGAAGCCGGCGTGGCGTCCGTCCTGTTCGAAACCACACTGGCCGCCCTGCCCGAAGGCGATCTGCGCCTGGGTGCGGCGGACGGCCCCCGCATCGCCGCGGCGCCGCTGCCGTACTCGATCACGCCTTAAGCTTATTTCGCCTGGCGCCGGCCTTAGACGGCCACGCCGAACAGCGCGCCGACGGCGGCGGTCGCCGCCATCGCCAAGGCACCCAGCACCGTCACGCGCATCGCCGCGGGCGCCTTGGGCGCGCCCCCGGCTCCGGCCGCCAGCGCGCCCAGCACCGCCAGACAGACCACCGACGCGCCGATCACCCAGATGATCAGTTGCGGCAACGGCGCCGCCACGGCCACCGCCAGCGGCAAGGCGGCGCCGCCGGCGAACGAGGCCGCGGAGGCCACCGCGGCCTGCACGGGCTGCGCCCGGTTATGGACGGATATGCCCAATTCATCGCGCGCGTGGGCGTCCAGGGCATCATGGCTGGTCAGTTGGCGGGCCACCTGTGCCGCCAGGTCGGGGGTCAGCCCGCGCCCCACGTAGATGTCGATCAGCTCGGCCAGTTCTTCTGCCGAATTGCCTTTCAGCGAACGCTGCTCCATGCGCAGGTCCGCGGCCTCGGTGTCGGCCTGGGACCGCACCGATACGTATTCACCGGCCGCCATCGACAAGGCCCCCGCCACCAGGCCGGCCAGCCCCGAGGTCAGGATGGCGCCATGCGTGGCCTGCGCCGCCGCCACGCCGGTGATCAGGCTGGCCGTCGAGACGATGCCGTCGTTGGCGCCCAGCACGGCGGCACGCAGCCAATTGCTGCGGAAAATCCGATGATGTTCTTTTGAAGGCATTGCGCGGCACCCATGCGGCGCGTGACAAACGCGGCGTGCGTCCGGCCCGGAAGGCCAGACGCGCACCGCGCCCGATTCATCGCGGCGTCACGCGTACCGCGGTAAGCAAGCCTATCACGCACATCGTGACCTGCTCGCCATCGTACGCATGCACTTCGACCTGGCAGATCGACAGGCGCTTGCCCGGCTTCACCACCCGGCCGCTGGCCACGAAGCGGTCGCCCTTGGCCGGCGCCAGGAAGTTCATCTTGAACTCCGACGTCAGGACGTCCTCGCCGGGCCCGAACAGCGTGTAGGCCGCATAGCCGCCCGCGCTGTCCGCGATCGTCGTCGAAATGCCCGCATGCAGAAAGCCGTTCTGCTGGCACAGGTCGGCGCGGTAGGGCAGCACGATGTCCACCCTGCCCGGTTCCACCACGTCCAGCCCGGCGCCCAGCAGCCGCATGATGCTTTGCTGGTCGAAACTGGCCTTGACCCGGGCGGCCGGGTCGGACGGTGAATGGTGCCCCGTCATGTCAGTCCTGCTCGCGCTTGACCAGATTGACGATGCTGGAGAAGTCCAGCTTGCCCGATCCGCCCGAACTGTGCAGCGAATACAGGTTGCGCGCCAGTTCGCCCAACGGGATCGACGCGCGCGCCGACAGCGCCGCCTCGGCCGCCAGGCCCAGGTCCTTGAGCATCAGATCGACGCCGAAGCCGCCCGCATAGCCCTTGGAGGCCGGCGCATGGTCCATGACGCCCGGCCAGGGGTTGTAGAGCTCGGTGGCCCAGTTGCGGCCGGAGCTCTTGGCGATGATGTCGGACAGCACCTTGGGATCCAGGCCGTTGGCCACGCCCAGCGCCAGCGCCTCGGACGTGCCCGCCATCAGGATGCCCAACAGCATGTTGTTGCAGATCTTGGCCACTTGGCCGGCGCCCGCGGGGCCGGCATGGAAAATGTTCTTGCCCATTTTCTCCAGCACGGGACGCGCACGCTCCAACGCGGCGTCCTGCCCGCCCACGATGAACGTCAGCGTGCCGGCGGCCGCGCCGCCGGTGCCGCCCGACACCGGGGCGTCAATCATCGCGATGCCGCGCACGTCGGCCGCCTGCGCCACCTTGCGCGCCGAATCCGGCGCGATGGTGCTGCACTCGATGACCAGCGCGCTGGACGGGATCTTGCCCAGCAGGTCTTCGCCCAGATACAGGCCTTCCACATGCTTGCTGGCCGGCAGCATCGAGATCACCACCTCGGCGCCCTTGACCGCTTCGGATGCGGACGCCGCCGCACGGGCGCCGGCGTCGGTCAGCAGCTTGACGGCGGCCGGCACCAGGTCGAACACCGTCAGGCTGTGGCCGGCCTTGACCAGATTCAATGCCATGGGCGCGCCCATGTTGCCCAAACCGATAAACGCGATACTGCTCATGATGTCTTGTCTCCTGTTGCTATTGCTGTAGGTATGGATTCATCGTGACCTGCATGACGGAAATCTGGGATTGGCCGGCCCGCCAGGCGAACCGGCCGGCGCGTCAGCGCCCTTCCTGGCCCAGGTCGGCCAGGGGATGCGGCTCGCCTTCGGGCCACGGCTCTTCGAAGAACTTCTGCACCCAGGCATCGGTCGCCATGTCCATGACGGCCGGATTCCAGCGCGGTTTCTTGTCCTTGTCGACCAGCAAGGCGCGGATGCCCTCGGCGAAATCGCCGTGCGCGGTACACGCCAGCGCCGCGATGTACTCGGCGCGGAACACATCGTCCAGCGAACGCAGGCGCGTGCGCTGCTGCAAGGCGAAAGCCAGGCGCACCGAACCCGGCGAGCCCGCCAGCATCGTCGTCGCCGCGCGCGCCAGCCACGGATCGGCGTGGTCCTTCAACAGCGCCAGCTCTTCGTAGATCTCGTCCAGCCGGTTGCCGTTGCACAGGTTGTTGATCAGGAACGAGTGCTGGCGCAGATGGCCCGCGTCCAGCGGCGTCTGCGGCTCCAGCGCGGTCAGCGCGCGGCGCAGCAGGCCGTCGTTCAACGATCGCGGCGCCATGGACGTCTCAGGCGCGCTTGCCGCCTGGCCGGCCCAAGGCTGCTCTTCCAGCGACGCCAGCAGCTTCGGCCAGTCCGCGTGGTTCAGGCGGAAGTCGGCCAAGCCCGCGAAGAACGCGTCGGCGGTGTTCATCTGGGCGCCCGTCAGGGCCAGGAACAGGCCGATGCGGCCCGGCATGCGGTTCAGCAGCCAGCTGCCGCCCACGTCGGGGAACAGGCCGATGGACACTTCCGGCATCGCCAGCCGCGAGGCCTCGCTGACCACGCGGTGGCTGGCGCCCATCATCAGGCCGATGCCGCCGCCCATGACAATGCCGTGGCCCCAACACAGCACGGGCTTCGGATAGGTGTGGATGCGGTAGTCCAGCCGGTACTCGTGCTCGAAGAAGCGGCGCGCATAGGCGTTGCTCCAACCGCTCTTGCCCTGATTCTCGCCCATGCTGCGGTACAGGCCGTGCAGGTCGCCGCCGGCGCAAAACGCCTTCTCGCCCGCGCCTTGCAACACCACCAGGGCCACGCCCGGGTCGCGCGCCCATTCGTCCAGGCGCGCCGCCAGCAAGTCCACCATTTCCAGCGACAGGCCGTTCAGGGTCTGCGGCGCATTCAGCGTCGCGATCCCGAACCGCATGCCGTTCGCCGCATTTCTTTCTTCGAACAACACCGGTGCATTCATCTTATGTCGGCTCCTTTTTCCAACAATTGGCGGGCAATGATCACGCGCATGATCTCGTTGGTGCCCTCCAGAATCTGATGAACGCGAGTATCGCGCACCAGACGCTCCAAGGGATAGTCCCGCAAGTATCCATAGCCGCCATGAATCTGTTGCGCGTCCAGGCAAATCTGGAAACCCATGTCCGTCGCGAAGCGCTTGGCCATGGCGCAGTAGGTCGCCGCGTCCGCGTCGCCCGCGTCCAGCTTGCAGGCGGCCAGCCGCACCATCTGGCGCGCCGCGACCAGATGCGTGGCCATGTCGGCCAGCTTGAACTGCAGGGCCTGGAATTCCGCCAGGCGGCGGTTGAACTGGCGGCGCTCGTCCATGTAGCGGCGGGCAGCGTCCAGCGCGCCCTGGGCCGCGCCCACCGAGCAGGTGCCGATATTGATCCGGCCGCCGTCCAGGCCCTTCATGGCGATCTTGAAGCCCTCGCCTTCCTGACCCAGCAGGTTGCCTGCCGGCACGCGCACGTTCTCGAACGTAATGGGGCGCGTGGACTGACTGTTCCAGCCCATCTTCTCTTCCTTGCGGCCATAGCTGATGCCCGGCGCGTCGGCGGGCACCGCGAACGCGCTGATGCCGCCCGCGCCCTCGCCTCCAGTACGCGCCATCACCACCAGCAGGTCGGTATCGCCGCCGCCCGAAATGAAGGCCTTCGCGCCGTTCAGCACATAGTCGTCGCCGTCGCGCTGCGCTCGCGTCGACAAAGACGCGGCGTCGGAGCCGGCACCCGGCTCGGTCAGGCAGTACGAGGCCAGCTTCTGGCCGCTGGCCAGCAACGGGCCCCAGGCCTCGCGCAATCCAGGCTGCCCCCATTTGCCGACCATCCAGGTGGCCATGTTGTGGATCGTCAGGAACGCGGTCGTCGACGGGTCCACCGCCGCCATTTCCTCGAACACCAGCGTGGCGTCCAGGCGCGGCAGGCCCAGGCCGCCGATCTCTTCGCTCGCATAGATGGCGCAAAAGCCCATCTCGCCCGCCCGGGCGAACGCCTCGCGCGGGAATATGCCTTCGGCGTCCCAGCGCGCGGCATGCGGCGCCAGTTCGCCCTCGGCGTAATCACGGGCGGCCTGCGCGAACGCGCGCTGCTCGTCGGTCAGTTCCAAGTCCACAGCCTGTCTCCTGTTGTCATCGGTATTGTCTGTCGGGGTTGCTGCCGCCTTATGAACGTCAGCCCCTTATGCTCGTCAGCCAGCCGATTTTGACATGACGTTAACGTAAACGTAAGTGCGATACCGTGTTTATGTTACGCCGGATGCCGCGGCGCGATTTGTCTTATTGATGACAATGTGGACAGGCGGACGGGGCGAAGAACGCCCGGAGGACGCCCCGGCGCTCGCGGTCCGCCAGCTGCCCCTACAGCAGGCCCGCCGGACGCACTCTGCCGTTCCTGGCCGTTTTGGAACGGCGGTGCTCCGCGCGGCGGCGGCGCGATTCCTTGGGGTCGAAACTCAGCCCGCGGTAGATCTCCACGCGGTCGCCGTCAGTCAGCCGCGCCTGCGGCTCGGTCGCGCGCCCGAAAATGCCCACGCCGCGCTCCCAGGGCTGGACAACGGGAAAGGCCCGTGCAAAACCGCTGGCGGCCAACGCATCGGCCACCGTCGCCCCGTCGGGCAACTGGATGTCGCGCAGCCACACATGGCCCGGCAAGGCATAGCAGACGCTGATGTTCAGCAGCGCCGCGCCGGCGGCTTCATTCCCCATACTTGGCCTGCGCCCGCTTGGTGAAGGAATCGATGAAGCTGGTGGCGATGCGGTTGAACACAGGCCCCACCACCATTTCCAAGGCGCGGTTGGAAAACGCGTATTCCATGGTGAACAGCACCTTGCAGGCGTCTTCGGCCAGCGGCTGGAATTCCCAATGCCCGATCAGGCTCGAGAACGGGCCATCCACCAGCTCCAGGTCGATCCGGTCGGGATAGACGTGGGTATTGCGCGTGGTGAAGCGCTGCTTCATCCCCGCGAAACTGATCAGGATAGAGGCCTGCATGCCGTGCTCGTCGCGGGTCTGCACCTCGGCGCCGCCACACCACGGCATGAACTCGGGGTACTTTTCCACGTCGGCGACCAGATCGAACATCTGGGCGGCGCTGTAAGGCACCAGGACGGATCGTTGTACTTTGTGCATCGACTATCGCAAATGGCTAGAATGGCAAGATTTTACCGGCACCGCACGACCTGGGCCTAATAACGGGGAAAGCACAGCGCGGCATGCTGGACTGCGCCTTCGGCACGTCCAACCCGGCCCCGCCCGTCAGCCCCCCTAAAAGACCCGCAAAGCCCCCAGGCAAAAAAGGCGTTATGAGCATTATCGACAATCGCAAGGCCACGCACGACTATTTCATCGAAGACCGCTACGAAGCCGGCCTTGTCCTGCAAGGCTGGGAAGTCAAGGCGATCCGCGATGGCCGCGTGCAGCTCAAGGAAAGCTACGTCATCGTACGCGATGGCGAACTGTACCTGCTGGGCATGCACGTCAGCCCGTTGCCGACGGCGTCCACCCATATCCACCCCGATGCCATGCGCACGCGCAAGCTGCTGCTCAAGGCCGAGGAAATCAGCAAGCTCATCGGCAAGGTCGAGCAGCGCGGCTATACGCTGGTGCCGCTGAACCTGCACTACAAGAACGGGCGCATCAAACTGGACTTCGCCCTGGGCCGCGGCAAGAAGATGTTCGACAAGCGCGACACGGCGCGCGAAAAGGACTGGCAGCGCGAGAAAGAACGCATCATGAAGCACGACACGCGGGCCCCGCGCAAAGACAAGGCAGACTGAGTTCAGGCCACGGCCTGCAACGCCGCAGGCTCGGCCTGGCCGCCCGGCCCCACGATGCGGTTGCGGCCGGCCGACTTGGCCGCATAGAGTTTGCGGTCGGCCCTTTCGAAGAACACCTGCAGATTCTCGCCGGGCATCCATTCCGCGATGCCCGCGCTGAACGTGTATGAAATGGTGCTGCCGCCGTGCGAGCAAGGCGTGCGGTGCACGGAATCCAGCAGGCGGGCCGCCACCTCCATGACCGCGTCGCCGCGCATGTCGGGGAACAGCACGCCGAATTCCTCGCCGCCCACGCGGCCCACGTGGTCTCCCGTGCGCAGCGTAGCCGTCGCCAGCAAGCCGAAATGGCGCAGGACCGCGTCGCCCGCCACGTGGCCGTGCGTGTCGTTGATCGTCTTGAAGTGGTCGATATCCAGCAACAGCAAGGTCAATGGCCGGCGCGTGCGCAATGCTTGCGCGCAATAGCGCTCCGCCTGCATCCACCAGGCCTTGCGGGACATCAGCCCTGTCAGGAAATCGGTGTTGGCCTCGTTCTCGCGGTCGGCCAGCATGCGGTCGTGGATGACCATGATGGTGCCCAGCGTCAGGCAGGGCATCACCAACACGCCCAACGTCAGATAGGCGATGTTCCAGATGCTGGGTTCCAGCAACGTCTGCGGCGGCACCAGGTCCAGCAGGTGGGCGCCGGCCCGCGCGCCGCTGACCGCGGCCGACGCCATCGCCACCGACCACACGAAACGGTAGCTGTAACGCGAGCGGTGCGTCGGCATGTTGCGCTGCACGGTGATGGCCACCGCCAGCAGAAACCCCATCTGCAGCAGCGACATCGCCACGATGCGCGGCCCGACCTGCCAATCCACGTAGGTGTAGCCCAGCAGCACCACCAGGGCCACAAGGCAACCGAGCGTCATCAGGTGCCGCGGCACGTCCAGCCCCATCAGCCGCCGCACGCCCGCGTAGTACGAGCACAGCGCCAGCGCGATGGCCGAATTTGGCACCACGACGGACAGCCACAAGGGCGCCGCCGTGCTTTGCAGACCAAACGTAAAAAACGCCAACAGCGTGAGCAAGTTGGCGCGTATGGTTTCGCGGATACCGGCCATGCCGCTGCGCGCCAGGGACCCCAGCACACACAAGGACAGCACTCCCGCCAGCCCTGCTATCAAAAGCAAATTCACGGGAGCGATCATGGCCGGGGCGCCGCAAGGCGCGGTATCAAGTGTTGCGCGTGGACTTCACAATGGTCATGGCGGAAGCGATCATGCCGCCCACGTCCGACATGTTGGCCGGCAGGATCAGCGTATTGCCTTCCTTGGCCACATTGGCGAACGCCTCGACGTAGCGCTCGGCCACCTTCAGGTTCACGGCCTCCATGCCGCCCGGCTGGCGCACCGCGTCGGCGACTTGCGTGATGGCCTTGGCGGTGGCTTCGGCAATCGCCAGCACGGCGGCGGCCTCGCCCTGCGCCTGGTTGATCTGCGCCTGCTTTTCGCCTTCCGAACGGGCGATGGCGGCTTCGCGCTCACCGGTGGCGATGTTGATCTGTTCCTGGCGGCGGCCTTCGGACGCCGCGATCAGCGCGCGCTTTTCCCGCTCTGCGGTGATCTGCGCCTGCATCGAACGCAGGATCTCGTTGGGCGGCGTCAAATCCTTGATCTCGTAGCGCAGGACCTTCACGCCCCAGTTCAGCGCGGCCTCGTCCAGCGACGACACGATATTGCTGTTGATCGAATCGCGTTCTTCGAAGGTGCGGTCCAGTTCCATCTTGCCGATGACCGAACGCAAGGTGGTCTGCGACAACTGCGTGATCGCCGAGATGTAGTTCGACGAACCATAGGACGCGCGCATCGGGTCCGTCACCTGGAAGTACAGCACGCCGTCGACCTGCAATTGGGTGTTGTCGCGCGTGATGCAAACCTGGCTGGGCACATCCAGCGGGATTTCCTTCAGCGAATGCTTGTACGACACGCGTTCGATGAACGGGATGACGAAGCCCGCGCCCGGAGACAGGACGCGGTCGAACTTGCCCAGGCGTTCAACCACCCAGGCGTGCTGCTGGGGCACGATGGCGATCGATTTGATGACGATCAGGATCGCCAGCGCGACGACGACGAGCAGGACGATAGTGGAAGTATCGATCATGATGTAAAGCCTCTCCTGGAGTAAGTGCGAGGGCGCCTTCGCCTGTCGGCAACGGCGCCTGCTGCGGGCTGCGCCTGGCGCAAGCCGGTTCTACTGTGCCGAGCCCGGCGTGCCCCGGGGGGTCAGCACCAGGATCGAACCACGCAGTTCGGTAATGATGTGTTCGCCGGCCCGCGGGGTCTGGCCGTGGGCCAGCTCGGCCTGCCAATGGGCGCCGCGGTACCAGACGCGCGCGGTGCCCTGGTCGGACCAGGCTTCCACCGCCACCGTCTGCCCGATGTCCAGATTGACGTCGGCGTTGCGGGCCGAATTGACCTCGCGCTTTTTCAGGACGCGCGTCTTGCGCAGTAGCAGCAGGCCCAGCAGCAGCACTACGCCGCAGGCCACAAGCTGCCATTCCAGGCCGGCGCCCAGCCATGCGGCAACGCCCGCGGCCGCCAACCCCAAGGCCACCAGCAGTAAATAGAAGGTACCCGTCGCCAGTTCCCCGATAAGGGCCAGCGCGGCCAGTCCCAGCCAGATCCACATAGTCTTAAGGTCGCCTGAAAGGATGAGTCGTGAGCGGATTGTACGTATTTCCGGGACGCAGCGGGGCGGGATGCCATCCTCGTGAAATTTCGCACTGGATTATGATGTGCGTAGATGTCGGGATCCCGTCCGGATTGCTGGCGTCTGCCTATCCACGCACAAGCTTCCATGACCGCTGCAATCCCTTCTGCCCTACCCGTCCTGATCCTGCACACCGGTGATCCCGAGGACACGCTCAAAAGCCAGTTCGGCGGCTATGCCGAACAATTGGCGCAAGCTGCCGGCCTGACGGCCAGCGCCGTCGAAGTCGTCGCCGTACACGAGGGCCAGCGCCCGCAGGCCCCCGCCCGCTACCGCGCCGCGTTGATCACCGGTTCGCCCGCCATGGTCACGGACAAGGAACCCTGGAGCGAAGATGCCGCAGCCTGGCTGCGCGATGCCGCGGCCGCAGGTCTGCCCATGTTCGGCGTCTGCTACGGCCACCAGTTGCTGGCGCACGCGCTGGGCGGCAAGGTGGGCTACAACCCCGCCGGCCGCGAAGTGGGCACGCAAACCGTGGAACTACTGCCGCCCGCCGCGGGCGACAAGCTGCTGGCCGGCCTGCCGCCCACCTTCCCTGCGCAGATGTTGCACGCCCAGACCGTGCTGCAGCCGCCGCCCGGCGCCTCCGTGCTGGCGCGCTCGGACCTGGACGAGCACCAGATGATCCGCATCGGCCGTAACGTCTTTTCCACTCAGTTCCACCCCGAATTCGGCCCGGACTTCGTCCGCGCCCACCTGGAACGCTACAGCCGCCGCTACGCCGCCGAAAACCTGGACATCCCCGATCTGTCGGCCAACGTCCGCGCCACGCCCGTGGCGGGCGGATTGCTGCGCCGGTTCCTGGATGTCTACGCGCCGGCCTGACCCGCCCCCGCCCGCACGCAACATCCGGAGTGCGGCGTCCGGACGGCTTTGAGACCATGGGGTATCGCGCATCCGACCATGCGCACGACAGGAGTCCCGTATGAGCCCAGCCGCAGCCCCCTTGAGCAAACAGCACGCCGCCGCCGTCGAGCGCGCCTGCCGCGCCCTGGAAGCCGAGCAGCCGCCCGACCTGTCCACCCTGGCCGAGCAGGCGGGCATGAGCCGCTTCCACTTCCACCGCGTCTTCAAGGCAGCCACGGGCATCACGCCCAAAGCCTACGCCAATGCCCTGCGCGCCAGCCGCGCGCGCCATCAGCTCAAGCAAAGCGCCAGCGTCACGGACGCCATGTACGAGGCCGGTTTCAACTCCAGCGGCCGCTTCTATGAATCCGCTCCGGCCATCCTGGGCATGACGCCCACCGCTTTCCGCCGGGACGGCGAAGGCGTGGATATCCGTTTCGCCGTGGCCCAATGCTCGCTGGGCGCCCTATTGGTCGCGGCCAGCAGCACCGGCATCTGCGAAATCGCCCTGGACGCGGATCCCGAACAATTGGTCCGCAACCTGCAAGACCGCTTCAAGGCCGCCCGGCTGATCGGGGCGGACACCGCCTTCGAGGCGTGGGTGGCCGCCGTGGTGGGCTTCGTCGAAGACCCCTCCCGCGGGCTGGACCTGCCGCTGGACGTGCGCGGCACCGCATTCCAGCGCCGCGTCTGGGAAGCCCTGCGGGACATTCCCGCCGGCACGACCGCCACCTACACCGACATCGCCGAACGCATCGGCTCCCCGCGCGCCGTGCGCGCGGTGGCGCGCGCCTGCGCGACCAACCACATCGCGCTTGCGATCCCCTGCCATCGCGTCGTGCGCACCGACGGATCGCTGGCCGGCTACCGTTGGGGCATCGACCGCAAACGCGTTTTGCTGGCCCGGGAAGCACAAGCGGCCTGATGCCTAGACAGCTTCGGTCGCTTCCGCCAGGAACGACTCGATCGCCGCTGCCAGGGCCAACGGCGTCTCGTTCATCGGATAATGGCCGGCCGCCGGCCGCACCTCAAGACTGCTGCGGTCGATGATGGTCCTGCGATGATCGGTCTGGTCAGGCCGAAGGTGTGGAAGCCGAGTTCGTCGGCCAGCGCCAGCGCGCAGGCCGTGACCCGGGTGGCAATGGACCTCGGCTATGCGAGTCCTGCCGCATTCGCATCCGCGTTCCGCCAGACCCTGGGCGACACGCCGACGCGATACCTGGAAGCGCACCGGACAGCGTGACGGCGCAGTGGCCTCATCCAAACGGCCGACGCGAAAAAAACCCCGCATCGTTTCCGATGCAGGGTTTTTTTGATCAGCCAGCCAGTCGTTACTTGGCCAGGCGTTGCCAGGTGTCGACAACGGTGTCCGGATTGAGCGACATCGACAGGATGCCCTCGTCCTTCAGCCATTGCGCGAAGTCCGGGTGGTCGCTGGGGCCTTGGCCGCAAATGCCCACGTACTTGTTGGCGGCCAGGCAAGCCTTGATCGCGCGGCGCAGCATGAACTTCACGGCCTCGTCGCGCTCGTCGAAGTCGGCGGCCAGCAGTTCCATGCCCGAATCGCGGTCCAGGCCCAGCGTCAGCTGGGTCATGTCGTTCGAACCGATCGAGAAGCCGTCGAAGTACTGCAGGAATTCGTCGGCCAGAATGGCGTTGGACGGCACTTCGCACATCATGATCAGCTTCAGGCCGTTTTCACCACGCGCCAGGCCATGCTTGGCCAGCAGGTTGACGACCTTTTCCGCCTGGCCCACGGTACGCACGAACGGCACCATGATCTCGACGTTGGTCAAGCCCATGTCGTCGCGCACCTTCTTCAGCGCTTCGCATTCCATGCGGAAGCACTCGGCGAAGTCCTCGGCGATGTAGCGCGACGCGCCGCGGAAGCCCAGCATGGGGTTCTCTTCCTCGGGCTCGTAGCGCGAACCGCCGACGAGTTTGCGGTACTCGTTGGACTTGAAGTCCGACATGCGCACAATCACGGGCTTCGGGTAGAAAGCGGCAGCGATCGTCGCCACGCCTTCGGCCATCTTCTCGACGAAGAACGCGCGCGGGCTGGCGTGTCCGCGGGCCGCCGATTCCACGGCCTTCTTCAGTTCGCCGTCCACATTCGGGTAGTCCAGGACCGCCTTCGGGTGGATGCCGATGTTGTTGTTGATGATGAATTCCAGGCGGGCCAGGCCCACGCCGCTGTTCGGGATCTGCGCGAAATCGAACGCCAGTTGCGGATTGCCCACGTTCATCATGATCTTCAGATCGATGGCGGGCATGTCGCCGCGGCGGACTTCTTCCACTTCGGTTTCGATCAGGCCGTCATAGATGCGGCCTTCGTCGCCTTCCGCGCAAGACACGGTCACGGCCTGGCCTTCCTTCAGCAGATCGGTGGCGTTGCCGCAACCCACGACAGCCGGAATGCCCAGTTCGCGCGCGATGATCGCCGCGTGGCAGGTACGGCCGCCACGGTTCGTGACGATGGCCGCGGCACGCTTCATTACGGGCTCCCAGTTGGGGTCCGTCATGTCGGTGACCAGCACGTCGCCCGGCTGGACCTTGTCCATGTCCGAGATGTCACCCACGACGCGCACGGGGCCGGCGCCGATCTTCTGGCCGATCGCGCGGCCGGTGATCAGGACCTGGCCGGTCGCCTTCAGGCGGTAGCGCTGCTGGACGTCGTTCACGCCCTGCTGGGACTTCACCGTTTCCGGACGCGCCTGCAGGATGTAGATCTTGCCGTCGACGCCGTCGCGGCCCCACTCGATGTCCATCGGGCGCTGGTAGTGCTTTTCGATGATGACGGCGTAGCGGGCCAGTTCGTTGACTTCGTCGTCGGTCAGCGAGTAGCGGTTGCGTTCGGACACCGGCACGTCGACGGTGCGCACGGCACGGCCTTCGGGACGCTCGGGATCGAATTCCATCTTGATCAGCTTGGAGCCGATGCGGCGGCCAACGATCGGGAAGTGGCCTTGGGCCAGCGTCGGCTTGAAGACGTAGAACTCGTCGGGGTTGACCGCGCCTTGCACCACGGTTTCGCCCAGGCCGTACGACGACGTGATGAACACGACGTCTTCGAAGCCCGATTCGGTGTCGATGGTGAACATGACGCCGGCGCTGCCCTTGTCGGAACGCACCATGCGCTGGATGCCGGCCGACAAGGCGACATCGGCGTGGGCATAGCCCTTGTGCACGCGATAGGAGATGGCGCGATCGTTGTACAGCGAGGCGAACACGTGGCGGATCTTGTCCAGCACGTCGTCGATGCCGACCACGTTCAGGAAGGTTTCCTGCTGGCCGGCGAACGAGGCGTCGGGCAGGTCTTCGGCCGTGGCGGACGAGCGCACGGCGAACGAGCCCTTGCCGTCAGCGTCGAGCTTGGCGAAGGCTTCGCGGATCTGGGCTTCGAATTCGGCCGAGAAAGGGGCTTCGACCAGCCATTGGCGAATTTGCGCGCCGGCGTTGGCCAGCTCGCGCACGTCTTCCGGGTTCAGCGTGGTCAGACGTTCAGCGATGCGCTTGTCCAGGCCCGACGCCTTCAGGAAGTCGCGGAAGGCGTCAGCGGTCGTGGCAAAGCCGCCCGGCACGCGGACACCCGCGCCAGACAGCTGGCTGATCATTTCGCCCAGTGATGCGTTCTTGCCTCCTACCGAGTCCACGTCCGTCATGCGGAGCTGCTCGAACAAAACAACGTACGACATTGAAGTCACCTTTTACAATGGAATGAAAGCGAGTTTGGTCAATGCATGGATAAGCGGAAAAAACCCGCATTTCCAAACGCTGACCAAACTGGCCTTGGACCGCCCTTGGGGTGACTTATAGGGGCCTGATTGTACTCGGTGGAGTACCTTCGGCTATCTGACTGGTTGGAATTTTTTACACATGACATCTACCCCGATCGTACGCACGGTATACATCGTTTCCGACAGTACCGGCATCACCGCTGAGACGTTCAGCCAGTCGGTGCTTTCCCAGTTCGAAGAGGTCGATTTCAAGCCGATCCGCCTGCCTTTTGTCGACACGCTGGAGAAAGCGGCCGAGGTCGCGATGCGCATCGACCGCAGCGCCCTGGAAGCCGGTGTGCCCCCCATCGTGTTCAGCACCTTGGTCAACCCCGAGATCCTGGCCCGTGTTCGCCAGGCGAACGGGATTTTCATGGACCTGTTCGGCACCTTCGTGAGCCACATCGAACAGGCGCTGGGCCTGAAGTCCAGCCATTCCATCGGCCGCTCGCACATGCAGGCCAATTCCGAAAAATACCGCAACCGGATTGACGCCATCAACTTCAGCCTGGCGCACGACGACGGCCAGTTCGTGAACCAGCTGGACCAGGCCGACGTGATCCTGGTGGGCGTGTCCCGCTGCGGCAAGACGCCCACCAGCCTGTACCTGGCGATGCAGTACGCGATCAAGGCCGCCAACTTCCCGCTGACGCCCGACGATTTCGAGCGCGGCACCCTGCCCTCGACCATCGCGCCTCATCGCGCCAAGCTGTTCGGCCTGTCCATCCAGCCCGAACGCCTGGCGGAAGTCCGCAACGAGCGCCGCCCGAACAGCCGCTACTCGCAGCTGGAGCAATGCCGCTACGAGGTCGCCGAAGCCGAGCGCATGATGCGCCGCGAAGGCATTTCCTGGCTGTCCAGCACCACCAAGTCGATCGAAGAAATCGCGACGACGGTGCTGCAGGAAGTGGGGCTGGACCGCGGCTGATTCGGCGCTGAAACGACAAGGGCGCGCCATTGGCGCGCCCTTGCTACTTCCGCCGAACCCGTCCGGGACGGGCTTGGCAGGAATGACAGGCTTACAGGCCAGGCACCCGCTCAGGCGATGCCGCGCCCCAATAACGCAGGCCCTGCATTTCATGCACCGCCAGCTCGGCCGGGTCGACGAGTTGCATCGACAATTTGCCCACGGCGCCCGTGCTGCCCAACGATTCCGCCATGACGCGCACATAGCGCGTCTGGCCGGCATCCAGCATGAAGCTCACGCCGTCGCCCGTCCAATACAGATTGGTCACCACATAGCTGCCCGCCGGGCGGTCCACATAGAAGAAGCTGGCCGGCTTGTTGCGGCCGACCACTTCGTTGTTGACCCGAAGCTTTTGCTGCGACGACGCAAAATTCGACGGCTGCGGCTGGTAAAAATAGATCCGCCCCTTGCCTTCGGCGATCGGGGGGATCCGGTTCTCCAGCACTTCGTACTTGCCCCCGGCGCAACCCGCCAGCACGACGGCAACGGCGGCGCCGGCCAACATTTTCAACCACGTTTTCATTGACGCATCTCCACAGGCAACGTCACGGGACGGGACAGGGGCATGAAGGCGCTTTCTCCGGGAAGATAGAAACCGACCATTTTGCCGGACGTCGCGACCACATAGGCCTCGCCCTGGCGGCGGGTCTGGACCGTGAACAGGCCGCTTTGCGAGCGGTAGACATCGCCTTGCGGCAAGGCGCCCACGCGGCGCCATTGCGACCCCGACGGCAGCGTGACGCTGCTGTCATTGGGCAGCGGAGCGATCACGACCCGGGACAGCTGGATCGTATGGACAGGATCCGCGGGCGCCACAGGAACCATGGCGATTTTTTGCGTGCTGACCGACATGCACGCCCCTAACGCGAAGGCGCAGGCGGCAGCCATCAGTAGCGCCCGGCTTGCCCGCGTGAAACGACCCTCAAGCTTGTGAACCGGCGATGACACCATAGACACCTCGGGAAAATAAAGCGTGAAGTATATGAGGGCGACTGAATTTTACAAAATGTTCACCGCGGTCAATACCGCAGCTTTTCGCGGTCGCGCCACCCTGCGCCCCAGTACTTCAGGTCGGCCATGGACTGGAGCGCCACCTCTTCCGACGCTTCCTGGCGCAAGACCTGCCTACCGTTTTCGATTTCCACGCGCACATACCGCGTCTGGCCCGCCGCCAGCGGCACGCTCAGCGGCACGCTCAGCGGCACGCTCAGCGGCACGCTCAGCGGCACGCTCAGCGCCCCGCTCTGGCTGGTTCGCTCCGCGAGCGCCAGCGACACCGTGCCTGCCGGCCGGTCCAAGAAGAAGAACCGGGCAGGCTTGGAACGGCCCACCTTGCGCCCGTCCACCATGATGGCCGGTTCGGCGGCGGCCTCGCCCGCGGCAGAGGCAAGCTGGTAGAAATAGAGCCGGCCGTTCTGGGGCTCCAAGGGCGGGATCTTCGCAGCCACGTCCGCATAACGGGGACCGGCGCAACCCGCCAACAGCAGCGCGGCGCCCGCCGCGGCAAGCATCAACTTGGCCCAGTTCTTCATGATTCGCCCTTAGGTGGATAAGCTGCAGGCGCCCGTTGCGCGCTGCTGAAGCTCGTGATCGCCGCAGTATAAACGGGGTCAGTCCACGAAAACAGCCGGAAATTCCCGCGTCAGCGGGGATGGCCCCGCAGCGCCTGACGGCGTTGCTCGAACAGGCAGATAGCCGCCGCTGCCCCGACATTCAGCGATTCGACGGCCGCCATGTCATGGGGGATGCGCACCTTGAGGCGAGCCGCATCCAGCAATGCCGCCGCGACCCCCTGGCCCTCGTGTCCGAAGACCCAGGCGCACTGCGCAGGCAGGCTGCCTTCGTACAGGTCCTGGGCGCCGTCCAGCGCAGTAGCCACCAAGGGCACGTGCAGATGCGGCAGCAACCCGGCCAGGTCTACGTGCTCATGGATCGCCAGCGCGAAATGCGCGCCCTGGCCGCTGCGCACCACCTTGGGCGACCAGGCGGCCGCCGTGCCCGTCGCCAGGAACACGCGCTTCACACCCGCCGCCGCGCAGGTGCGCAACAAGGTGCCGACGTTTCCGGGGTCCTGGATGCGATCGAACAGCACGCAATTCTCGGCCACGACGGACGGCAGCTCCGGCGCCGGCGGTGTCACCACGAAGGCGACGCCCTGCCCGCTTTCCACGCTGGCCACCGCCTGCATCAGGCGAGCGTCCAGCGCCAGGCAGCGCGCATCCGGCACGGCGGCCGCCAGCGCGGCGATATCGGGCTGGGAAAGTCGGTCAACGTCGAAGACGGCCTGGTCAGGCACGCCATGATGCTGCAGCCAGGCTTGGCACAGGTGCACCCCGTCCAGCAGCACGGGCGCGCCGCGCTTGCCCGCCGCCCCTGCCAGCTTGGCCAGCGCCTTGACCGCGGGATTGTCGCGGGAACTGATGTGCTTCATGAGACCAGGCCGAAAGCCTTGATGGGAGCGAAACTGCGGCGATGCTCGGCGCAAGGGCCGTGTTCGCGCAGCAACTGCAAATGCAGCGCCGTGCCGTATCCCTTGTGCTGGTCGAACGCGTATTGCGGATACAGCGCGTGCAGACGCATCAGGTCGGCGTCGCGCGCGGTCTTGGCCAGGATGGATGCGGCGGAGATCGCCGGCACCAGGGCGTCGCCCTTGATGACGGTCTGCACCGTGCAGGTCAGCTTGGGCGCCTGGTTGCCGTCCACCAACGCCAGCTGCGCAGGCACGGACAGGCCCTGGACGGCCCGCTGCATCGCCAGCATGGTGGCGCGCAGGATATTCAAGGAATCGATCTCCCCCACGCTGGCGCTGGCAACGCACCAGGCCAACGCGCGTTCCTGGATCAGCAACGCCAGCGCTTCGCGCGTAGCGGCCTTCAGCACCTTTGAATCGGCCAGCCCCTCAACGGGCCTGGCGGGGTCCAGGATGACCGCCGCCGCGTACACGGCGCCCGCCAGCGGGCCGCGGCCCGCCTCGTCGACGCCGGCCGTCACCAGGGCGGGCTGCTCAGGCGCCGCGAACAGGTCAGGCTGCTCCACCGGAGACCTCCAGGATCGCCTGTGCGGCCAGGGCTGGCGTGTCGCGCAGCAATTCCTGGTGCATGGCGGTAAAGCGGGCCTCGACGCGCGCGATCAGCGCATCGTCGGTCAGCGACGCCCAGGTCGCCTCGGCCAGCTTTTCGGGCGTGGCGTCGTCCTGCAGAAGCTCGGGCACCGCGAAGTCGCGCAACAGCACGTTCGGCAACCCCACCCAAGGCAGGTAAGGCCGCTGCTGGCCGGACTTCCAGGACATGATCCGGCGCATCCAGGGCGACAGCACGTACGAAATGACCATGGGCCGCTTATACAGCGCTGTCTCCAGCGTGGCGGTGCCGCTGGCCACCAGCACCGCGTTGGCAGCCTCCATGACGGACCATGCCACCGGCGCCTTGCGGTCGCCGCCCGCGCCGTGCAGGTCGTCCGCCGTGATGCAGCGCAAGCCGGGCACCGGGTGTTCCGCCAGAATGGCCTGGAATTCCGCGCGCCGCTGGTCGTTGACCATGGGCACGACGCATTGCAGGGCCGGGTCCTTTTTCAGCAGCCGTTGCGCAGCCTGCAGGAAACGGGGCGCCAGCAGCCGGATCTCGGACGACCGGCTACCCGGCAGGATCGCCAGCACGCGCGCGTCCTGGTCGATGCCCAGCCGCTCGCGTGCAGCGGCACGGTCGGGTTCCATCGGAATGGCGCCGGCCAACGGGTGGCCCACGTACGTGACCGGAATGCCTTCCTTGCGGTAGATCTCTTCCTCGAACGGGAACAGCACCAGCATGTGCGACACCGATTCGCGGATCTTATGGATGCGTTCGTAGCGCCACGCCCAAATGGAGGGGCCGACGAAGTGCACCGTGGGCGTGCCCGCCAGGCGCAGCTGGTGCTCCAGCCTCAGGTTGAAATCGGGCGCATCGATGCCGACGAACACAGCGGGCGGCTCGGCCAGCCAGCGGCGCTTGACGTCGCGATACGTGCCCAGCAGGCTGGGCAGCCGCTTCAAGGCGTCGACATAGCCGAACACGGTCAGCGCATGCATGGGATGCCACGCATCGAAATCGCGGGCCTGCATCTGCGGCCCGCCGATGCCTTCACAGCGCACGTCCGCATCTCGCGCTTGCAGACCGGCAATGATGCGCCCGGCCAGCAAGTCGCCCGAAGGCTCGCCGGCCACCATGCCGATCCGCGTACTCATGGACGAATGATGCCGCGCGATGCGACGTCAAGGAAATCCAGCAGCGTTTGCAGATGCTCGGCCGCCTCGGGGACTTCTTGCTGGCGCTTGCGCAGTTCAGCCCGTGCCGCGTCCAGCGGCAAACCGCGGCGGTACATGACCTTGTAGGCTTCGCGCAGCGCGGAAATCATCACCGGGGTAAAGCCCCGGCGCTTCAGGCCTTCGACGTTGATGCCCACCGGACGGCACGGGTTGCCGGCGGCCAGCACGAACGGCGGCGAGTCCTGCATCAGCGAACTATTGCCGCCCGTCATGCTGTGCGCGCCCACGCGCGAGAACTGGTGCACGCCGGTCAGGCCGCCGATGATCGCCCAGTCGCCCACGTGGACGTGGCCGCCCAGCTGCACGGAATTCGCCAGGATCGTGTGGTTGCCGATGTGGCAGTCGTGCGCGACGTGCACATAAGCCATGATCCAGTTGTCATTGCCCAGCGTCGTCTCGCCGCCATCCTGCGTCGTTCCGGTGTTCAGCGTGACGAATTCGCGCACCGTGTTGCCGTCGCCGATCGTCAGGCGCGTCTTCTCGCCCGCGTACTTCTTGTCCTGCGGCATGCCGCCGATGGAGCAGTAGCGGTAGAAGCGGTTGTTGCGCCCGATGCTCGTGACACCGTCGACCATGCAGTACGGGCCGATTTCGCTGCCCGCGCCGATGGTCACATCAGGCCCCACCACCGCGAACGGTCCGATCACGGCGGTCGGGTCGATTTTTGCCGCCGGATCCACGACAGCGGTAGGATGGATATGTCCTGCCATTTACTCTTCCAGGCTGCGAATCGCGCACATCAGCTTGGCGGACGCCACTTCCTGTCCGTCGACTGTTGCGCGCGCGGCATATTTACAGATGCTGCGGCTCAGGCGTTCGGCTTCGACTTCGATGCGCAACTGGTCGCCCGGCACGACGGGGCGGCGGAAGCGCGCGCCATCGATGCCGACCAGGTAGTACGCCGTCTTGGTGCCTTCGCACTTCAGCCCGCCATTTTCGTCGGTGAACGAAAACAGAGCCGAGGCTTGCGCCATGGCTTCGACGATGAGCACGCCCGGCATCACCGGATGATGAGGAAAGTGGCCGTTGAAAAACGGCTCGTTGATCGAGACATTCTTGATGGCGACAATGGATTTGCCAGGCACCATTTCAACGACGCGATCAATCAGCAGCATCGGATAACGATGCGGCAGCCTCTCCATGATCCCCTTGATGTCGAGTTCCATTTTTCTATGCTTTCCTGCGATATGAAATAATTTTGGCGCGTGCGCGCCAGGGCGGCAACCGCGCGCCCTAGTCTTTTTCCAGCGTCCGCACGCGGCGGCGCAGTTGCGCCAACTGTTGTATCACGGCTGCGTTGCGCTGCCATTCGCCATGCTCCGCATACGGGAACACCCCGGTATAGCGGCCAGGCTTCGAAATGCTGGACGTCACCGCAGTGCCGCCCGATATGTGTACGTCGTCGGTCAGGCTCAAGTGGCCCGACAGCATCGCCGCGCCGCCGATGGTGCAGCGTTCGCCGATCGAGGTCGATCCCGCGATGCCGACGCATGCCGCCACGGCGGTATGTGCGCCGATGCGCACGTTGTGCGCCACCATGATCTGGTTGTCCAGCTTGACGCCGTCCGCCACCACGGTGTCGTCCAGGGCACCGCGGTCAATCGTGGTGTTGGCCCCGATTTCGACATCGGCACCGACGGTCACGCCGCCCAACTGGGGAATCTTGCCCCAGGCGCCCTTGCCCAGCGTCGGATCCGGCGCAAAGCCGAATCCATCCGCGCCCAGCACGGCGCCACTGTGGATGATCGCCCGGGCGCCGACCTTCACGCCTTCATACAGCGTGACATGCGCGTGCAGGCGGCTTCCCGCCCCGACGGACGAGCCCGCGCCGATGACGCAGCCTGGCCCCAGGATGGTATCCCGGCCGATGCGCGCACCGGCTTCCACGACGCAATTGGGGCCGATACGCACGCCTTCCTCGATCACCGCGTCGGGCGCGACCACCGCCGAAGGATGCGTGGCGGCAGGCTGCGCAGGCCGGCGGGCGGCATCGAACCATTGCGCCACGCGGGCGTAAAGCAGATAGGGATGTTTACAGACGACCAGCGCGAACGGCGGCCGGGCAGCCCCCTCGGCTTCCAGGGCTTCGGCAACGTCGGCCGAGACGATGACCGCCCCCGCCTGCGTGGTGCCAAGCTGGCTCTGGTAGCGGGGATTGGCCAGGAAAGCGAGTTCCTGGCTGCCTGCCGAAGACAGGGTCCCGATGCCGCAGACCCGCAGGGGGTCCGCGCCGGGAGCCGTGCTGATACGCCAGTCCATTCCCTGGGTGTCGGCAGCGCTCAACAGTGCTTCAAGTGTCGGCGCGCGGGCAAGATCCAGTAAAACCGGCATAACTCGACGGGTACTGCTTACTTGCCCAGGCTCTGAATCACCTTGTCGGTGATATCGATGCGCGGGTTGACCGTCACGGCGTCCTGGATGATCAGGTCGTAGCTTTCTTGCTCGGCGATACGCTTGATGGCCTCGTTGGCCTTCGTCACGATGCCCGAGAACTCTTCATTGCGGCGGCGGTTGAAGTCTTCCTGGAATTCGCGACGCTTGCGTTGCAGGTCGGTGTCCAGGTTCGACAGTTCACGCTGGCGCTTGACGCGGTCCGACTCCGACAGGACAGGCGCGTCCTTGTCGAACTTTTCGGCTTGCGAACGCAGGCTGTTGTTCAGGCGCTGGAGTTCGTCGTCACGCTTCTTGAATTCAGCTTCGATCTTGCTTTGCGCCGTCTTGGCCGGGCCCGATTCACGCAAAATCCGCTCGGTGTTGACGAAGCCGATCTTGGTGTTTTGAGCTTGCGCGGGAATCGCGGCAGCCGAACCGAGAATGAGCGCACCCACCAGGGCAATGGAGCCGCCCAGCTTGCCACGGCGCTTCGCGCCCGGCGTATTCGATGATTTAAGTGCGAAATCAGACATCATGAAAATCTCACCTTCCAGTAAGGCAAAGCCAAAGTGTGTATTGTGCCACTAAACAGCAAGGGAGCCGGTCCAGCGGGCCTCCCCCTTGTTTTCAAGCGTAACGGCCTGCTTAGAAACCCGTCCCGATCTGGAACTGGAAGCTTTGCTTGTCGTCACCCGCCTTGGAGTTGAGCGGACGGGCGTAAGACAGTTGCAGCGGACCCATCGGCGACTGCCACGACAGGCCGACACCGGCCGAGAAGCGCCAGCCGCAAGGATCGTCGACCTCGGTGTTGTTACGACCGCGGGTGCAGCTCAAGCCGCTGCCCGCCGCCACCTGGCCCGCGTCGCTGAAGATGAACCAGCGTAGCGTGCGGTCTTTCGAGGCGCCCGGGAACGGCAGGTACAACTGCGCGTTGGCGATCATGCGGCGCGTGCCGCCCAGATAATCGCCCGTGAGCGTATCGCGCGGACCCAGCGACGACCCTTCGTAGCCGCGAACGGTGCCGATACCGCCGGCATAGACGTTCTTGATGATCGGGTAGTTCTTGCTGCCGTAGCTGCGGCCCCAATCCACCATGCCGTTCAAGGCCAGGGTGTAGGAACCGCCCAGCGGCACGAAATACTGCTGCTGGCCGGTCAACATGGTGTATTGCAGGTCGACCGTGGACACGTCGGCCTTCAGGCGGGTGTACGAGCCCTTGGTCGGGGCCAGCGCGCTGTCGCGCGTATCGTTGGACCAGCCCGTGCTGAAGATCACCGAGTTCGTCGAATCGCCGTATTGGCCGACGAAGTCCCTGTAGGCCTGCGGCGAATTCGTGAACAGGTCGATCTGGTTGTGTTCGAAGTTCGCGCCCAGGAAGATCCGGTCGTATTCCGAAATCGGAATACCGAAGTTCATGCCCAGGCCGAGCGCCTTGACGCGATAGTCGCCGTCGTTGTTGTTCCAGGGTTCGGTCACACGGTAGTACGCGGACGTCGTGCGGCTGATGCCGTCCTTGGTCCAGTACGGATCGGTGTGCGACAGCACGATCGCGCGGTTCGTCTTGCTGGTGTTCAACTGCAGCGTCAGGTTGGTGCCGCTGCCGAAAACGTTGTCTTCGCTGATGCCGGCCGACAGAATCGCCTTTTCGGACGAGCCGTAGCCCACGCCCAGGTTGATCATGCCGGTGGGCTTTTCCTTCACGTCGACGTTCACGTCGACCTGGTCGGGCGAACCCGGAACCGGATCAGTCTTGACGTTGACGTCGCTGAAGTAGCCCAGACGATCGACGCGGTCGCGCGAGGTCTTGATGTCCTTGGCGTCGTACCAGGCGGCTTCCTGCTGGCGCATTTCGCGGCGCACGACTTCGTCGCGCGTGCGGGTGTTGCCGCCGATCTGGATGCGGCGCACGTAGACGCGGCGGCTCGGGTCGACGTAGAACGTCAAGTCGGCTTCGTGCTTGGCGCGATCCAGCTGCGGGTTCGGGTTCACGTTGGCGAACGCGTAGCCCAGTTCACCCAGGTAGTCCGTGATGGCTTTGGCCGAATCGTTGGCCTTGGCGGCCGAGAACGTCTCGTTCGGCTTGGTCTGCACCAGCGCGTTGATTTCCTTGTCCAGGCCGAGCAGGTTGCCGGCCAGTTTCACGCTGCGCACCTTGTAGGGCTCGCCTTCGTGAACGGTGATCGTGATGCGGATGTCTTTGCGGTCGGGTGAAATCGTGACCTGCGGGGGCTCGACCGAGAACTCCAGGTAACCCTGGTCCAGGTAGAACGAGCGCAGACGCTCCAGATCGCCTTCGAGCTTTTCGCGCGAGTACTTGTCGGTATCGGTGTACCAGGTCAGCCAGCCCGGCGTCGTCAGCTTGAACTCGTCAAGCAGGTCGCTTTCGGAGAAGGCCTTGTTGCCGACGAAACGGATTTCCTGGATGCGGGCGACCGAACCTTCGAACACGTCGAAGCTCACGCCGACGCGGTTGCGCGGCAGCGGGGTCACGGTGGACGTCACTTCGACGCCGTACTTGCCCTTGGACAGGTATTGCTGCTTCAGTTCGTATTCGGCGCGCTCAAGCATCGAACGGTCGAAAATGCGGCCTTCGGCGAATCCCACCTGCCCAAGCGAGGTGGTGATGGCCTTGGAATCGAATTCGCGCATGCCGTTGAAGTTGACGGAGGCGATCGTCGGGCGTTCCTGCACGACCACGACGACCACGTTATTGTCCGTCTGGATCTGCACGTCGGTGAAGAAACCCGTGCCGTACAGGCGGCGGATCGCTTCGGTCGCTTCTTCTTCCGTGAACTTTTCGCCGACCTTGACGGGCAGATAGCCGAACACCGTGCCGGCGTCAGTCCGTTGAATACCCTCTACGCGGATATCCCGCACGACAAAAGGGTCGAAGGCTTGGGCCATGGCCGGCAGCAGCAATGCGGCGATCAGACCCGGCAGTACACCCTTTTTGTGATGAAACATCCGGCGAAAAGACATCCAGTATCCTCGGTCGTGCAAATGGCGGGGGATTTTATGCTAAATCGCGTTCAAGTGAACAAACGCGTGAAATCGTTGAACAGCGCAAGCCCCATGAGGCCTGCCAATAAACCTATGCCGGCGCGTTGCCCGATATCGATCCACCTCGCTGGCGGCGGGCTACCCCGCACAATTTCGACGAGATAGTACAGCAGATGGCCACCATCCAGCATAGGAATGGGAAGCAAATTTAGTACGCCCAGACTGATACTGATCAAGGCGATATAGGCGATGTACGCAACAATGCCGATTCTTGCGGTCTGGCCGGCGTAATCCGCGATCGTGACGGGGCCGCTGACATTGCGCCAGGACACGTCGCCCGTCACCATGCGGCCCATCATGCGCAGCGAGAACCAAGCGGTGTCCCAGGTGCGCACGGCACCGCGCCACACGCTTTCGAAGATGCCGTAGCGCACGGTGACCATCGGGATATCGCCGCCAAGCTGCACGCCCAGGCGGCCGATTTCCTGGCCGTTGACCAATTCCGGGCGGGGCGTGACATTCAGCGAGATATTGGCGCCATCGCGCACCAGCGTCAGCGCCAACGTCTTGCCGGCGCTTTCCTGGATCTGCTTGACCAGCGCGCTGGTGTCCGGCGTGGGCTGGCCGTCCACGGCGATGACGAGGTCGCCCTGGCGCAAACCGGCCGCCTGCCCTTCCCCGCCGTCGTTGACGGCGCGCACGGCGGGCTTGGGCTGGGCCAGGCGGATGCCGGCCGCGGCCAGCGGATCGCCGCCGGAAGGGTCCATCGCGTTGGCGGGCAGGTTCAGTTCGCGCTGCTGGACGGCGCCGGCGGGCGTGCTGACTTCGATCTGAGCGCGGCCACCCGTGGCCATGACGTCCATCAGGCGCCAACGGGCGTCGGACCAGGAGCCGACTTCCTGACCGTCGATCGCCAGGATGCGGTCGCCCGCAAGCAGGCCGGCCTGCGAGGCCGGCGTCTCGGCGGCTGGCTGGGCGATGATGGCTTGCGGCTCGTCTGTGCCGGCCATGTTCAGCCCGGCATACAGGAAGACGGCGAGGATCAGGTTGAAGATCGGGCCGGCGGCGACGATAGCGATACGCTTGCCGACGGACTTGTTGTTGAACGCGCTGGCGGCCTCGGCGGCGGACGCACCGGGAGGCGGTTCGTCCTGCATCTTGACGTAGCCGCCCAGGGGCAAAGCGGAAACGGCCCATTCGGTGCCGTGGCGATCCGTGCGGCGCAGGATGACCTTGCCGAACCCTACCGAAAAGCGCAGCACTTTCACCCCGCACAGGCGGGCTACCCAATAGTGCCCCAGCTCATGGAAGATGATCAGGGAGCCAAGCGCTACCGCAAAGGCCAGCAGGGTGAAAAGCATCGGAATCGGGATCTAGAAAATCTGAAAGCAAGCGCGGCCAGCCATCAGGCCAGCCCCAGGTTACCTGCGAAGATGCGCGCCTCTGAATCCAGCGCGAGCACGTCGTCAAGACTGCCGAGCGTAACAGATGCTTGCCGCGCCTGCCACTCCAGGGAAGCCTCGATCACTCTCGGAATCCAGGTATAGGACAGCCGGCCGCCCAAAAACGCCTCGACGGCGACTTCGTTGGCGGCGTTTAGCGCCACGCAGGCGGCCTGCCCGGCCCGAAGCGCTGCAAACGACAGCGCCAGGCACGGAAATCGAGCCAGATCGGGCTTTTCGAAATCCAGGCGGCCGAGGCGGGTCAGGTCCAAGGGGCCTACCCCGCTGCCCAGCCGCTCGGGAAACCCCAGTCCGTAGGCAATCGGGGTACGCATGTCGGGTTGGCCCAACTGCGCCAGGATCGAGCCGTCGTCGTACTCGACCATCGAATGCACGACGCTTTGGGGGTGCACCACGACCTCGATGCGGTCGGCGGGCATGGCGAAGAGCCAGTGCGCTTCGATCACTTCCAGGCCCTTGTTGAGCATGGTCGCGGAATCCACCGAAATCTTGCGGCCCATGCTCCAGTTGGGATGGGCGCAGGCCTGGTCCGGCGTCACGTCCTCAAGGTCTTCCAGGTCGCGGTTGCGGAACGGGCCGCCCGACGCGGTCAGCAGCAGTCGGCGAACCCCGGGCGCCAGCGCCTCGGGCGCACCCGCCCGCCCGCCGTGCGGCATGCATTGGAAGATGGCGTTATGTTCGCTGTCGATAGGCAGCAATTCGGCGCCGTTGTCGCGGATGGCCTGCATGAAAAGCGAGCCGGCGGCGACCAACGCCTCTTTATTGGCCAGCAGCACGCGTTTGCCGCTGCGGGCGGCAGCAAGCGCCGCCGGCAAGCCGGCCGCACCCACGATTGCGGCCATGACCGAATCGCATTGCGGGTCGGCGGCCGTATCGGCCAGCGCTTGCGCGCCCACCCGGATCTCGGGCATGGGCCGGGCGCCGCCCCACGCGGCGGCAAAACGCTTGCGGGCGGCCTCGTCGGGCACCACCACCACGGCGGCGCGGCTGGCCTGGGCCTGCTCGGCCAGGCGTTCCATGCGGCTGTACGCGGACAGCGCATAAACCGCCAGCCGCTCGGGGTGGCGGGCAATCACATCCAGCGTGCTTTCACCGATCGAACCAGTCGACCCGAGCACGACGACGCGTTGAAAAGCCCTCAAAACAACACTCCAGACAAAAGTAGCGCGAACGGCGCGACGGGAAGAATCGCGTCGATGCGGTCATAGACGCCGCCGTGGCCGGGCAGCAGTGTGCTGGAATCCTTGCGGCCCGCACGGCGCTTGAGCAGCGACTCGAACAAATCGCCCACGATGGACAGCACACCCAGCAGCGCCGCGATCGGCAATGCCAGCCAGAAGCTCCAGCGCTCGACCAGGGCATGGCCGAACGAGCCCGCCCACAAGCTGGACAAGCCGATCCAGACGACGGCGCCCAACACGCCGGCGATGGCGCCTTCGATCGTCTTGCCGGGGCTGACGCGCGGAGCCAGTTTACGCTTGCCGAAGGCGCGCCCGGCGAAATAGGCGGCGATATCCGCGACCCAGACCAGCGCCAGCAGCGACACCACGAAACCCGCGCCGCGGGCCATGAACAGCTGCGCCAGGACCGCCCAGGCCGCGAACGCCGCCGGAACCGAAAACACCGACCAGCCCAGGCTGGCTGGCGCCGCGTCGGAGCGTCCGCGCACCACTGCGGCCACACCGCCGAACAGCCACACGGCGGCGACGGCCGGCACGACGTAGTACAGGACCCAGGCGGGGTCGCTCGCGCCGGTCCCGTCGCCGGTCAGCCACGCGGACGTCAGCGCCAGCATGCCGCCGAACAACAGCACGGCGACACCGACGGCGATCAGGGGGGACGGGGGTTGCGGCAGCGTCAGGCGCAGCCATTCCCAATTGGCGCACGCGGCAGCCAGGGCAAGCAAGGCGACGAACCACCAGGGATTGGCGCTGATCATCGCTGCGGCCAGAATGGCCAACAGGATGACGGCGGTAACGATACGCTGGCCCAACATATGACGGTCTCCTCGGGTGCTGCTTTGGAAAGACGCGCTTGCCGCCGTCTGCTTATTGCGCGCCGTTTTCGCTGACTTGCGCGCTGGTGCGGCCAAAGCGCCGTTCGCGGGTGCGATACCAGTCAAAAGCCGCCTGCAGCTCCGCGGCGCCGAAATCCGGCCAATAGCGGTCCGTGAAGTAGAACTCCGCGTAGGCCATCTGCCAGATCAGGAAATTGGAAATGCGCTGTTCGCCGCCCGTGCGGATGAACAGGTCGGGCTCGGGGGCCCAGGACATGGACAGGTGCCGCGCCAGGCGCGCTTCATCCACCTGTTCAGGGTGGGCGGCAAGCGCCGGTTCCGCAGCCAGCATGGCGCGGGTGGCCTGCAGGATGTCCCAACGGCCGCCGTAATTGGCCGCCACCGTCAGGTGCAGGCGGTCGTTGTGCGCGGTGCGCGCCTGAGCGGCGAAGATGAGCTCCTGCAAGCGGGGCTCGAACGCGCTCAGGTCGCCGATCACGTGCAGCCGCACGCCCTGCTCGTCCAGCTTGCCGATCTCGCGCTCCAGCGCCTGCACGAACAGGCGCATCAACAGCGACACCTCTTCGGCGGGCCGGCGCCAATTCTCGGAACTGAACGCAAACAGGGTCAGGTAGCGCACGCCGGCGCGGCCGCAGGCCTCGACGACGCGGCGCACTGCCTGCACGCCCTTGGCGTGCCCGGCCGTGCGCGGCAGCAACCGACGCGTTGCCCACCGGCCATTGCCATCCATGATGATGGCGACGTGCTCGGGGATATCGCGAGTATCGGGAACCGCCTGGGTCGAACTGGTTGCCATGGATTGGGGACTGCGCGGAAAACCGGCGAAATCAGAAATACGGGAGAAAAACCTGCGCCGTCGTTCCATCGCTGCTGCATGAAGGTGCTGCGGGGCAATGGAAAGGACGGCGCATAGGCAAGGAATCCTGACGCCGGAGCGAAACGGCCAAGCCGTCCGCCCCAGGGCGATCCAGAATTATACGGTCATGATTTCCGCTTCTTTCTGGACGACCATCTTGTCGATGTCGGCCACGGCGCGATCGGTCAGCTTCTGGACGTCGTCCTGCGAACGACGTTCGTCGTCCTCGGAGATCTCTTTGTCCTTGACCAGCTTCTTCAATGCTTCGTTCGCTTCACGGCGCAGGTTGCGCACGGCGATCTTGGCATCTTCACCTTCGCTGCGCACGACCTTGGTGAGGTCGCGGCGGCGCTCTTCCGTCAGGGCCGGCATCGGCACGCGGATGGTGTCGCCCATCGAGATGGGGTTCAGGCCCAGGTCCGATTCGCGGATGGCCTTTTCGATCGGGCCGGCCATGTGCTTTTCGTAGGGCTGCACGCTGATGGTGCGGGCGTCCACGAGATTCACGTTGGCGACCTGGCCGACCGGTACCGGCGAACCGTAATACTCGACCTGCACGTGATCCAGGATGCCGGTATGGGCGCGGCCCGTACGGATCTTGCCCAGGTTGATCTTGAGCGTATCAAGCGACTTGGACATCCTGTCTTCGGCGGATTTGCGAATTTCTGCGGCGCTCATGGAATTTCCTTTTCTTTAAACGTGTACCAACGTGCCTTCGTCTTCGCCGCTGACGACTCGCTTGAGCGCGCCGGACTTATTGATCGAAAACACTTTGATCGGCAGTTTCTGGTCACGGCACAGCGCGAACGCGGTGGCGTCCATGACTTCCAGACGGCGCACGATCGCTTCATCGAAGCTGATGCGCGCATAGCGCGTAGCGGTGGGATCCTTGTTGGGATCCGCGCTATAGATGCCGTCCACTTTGGTGGCCTTCAACACGATCTCAGCACCGATTTCGGCACCGCGGAGCGCGGCGGCGGTATCGGTGGTGAAGAAGGGGTTGCCCGTGCCCGCGGCGAAAATGACGACCTTGCCCTCTTCGAGGTAACGCAAGGCCTTCGGGCGGATGTAGGGCTCAACGACCTGATCGATGTTCAGGGCGGATTGTACGCGGGTGTCGATGCCCTTGTGCTTGAGCGCGTCTTGCAGCGCCAGCGCGTTCATGATGGTGGCCATCATGCCCATGTAGTCTGCGGTGGCGCGGTCCATGCCCTGCGCACCCGGGGCGACGCCACGGAAAATATTACCTCCGCCGATGACGATGGCCAGTTCGACGCCCGTGGCGGCGACTTCGGCGATCTCATCGGTCATGCGGACGATGGTGGCGCGATTGATGCCAAATGCATCATCGCCCATCAGCGCCTCGCCGGAAAGTTTGAGAAGAACCCGTTTGTATGCTCTGCTGCTCATAGGTGATATCCCGAAGAACAATCCGACGAAAGTGTAAGACAAGAATGGGGAGCCCTGCGGCGAAAAAGGCCGGACTAGAATTTAATCTAGTGCCGGCCTTTAAGCACTACCCCGAGGTCAGGCGGCGCCGGCGGCGGCTGCGGCAACCTCAGCAGCGAAGTCGCTGGTCTTTTTCTCAATACCTTCGCCGACAACGAACAGCACGAACTTGCTGATCGAAGCGCCCTTTTCCTTCAGGTGCTGTTCGACCGTGTGCTTGTCGCTCTTGACGAACGGTTGCGACAACAGCGTCACTTCCTTCAGGAACTTGGCAACCGAACCTTCAACCATCTTGGCGACGATTTCGGCGGGCTTGCCCGATTCCGCGGCCTTCTGCTCGGCAACCGAGCGCTCGGCGGCGATGTCGGCCGGGTTCACACCGTCGGCGTTCAGGGCCTTGGGCTTGGTGGCGGCGATGTGCATCGCCAGGTCCTTGCCCACTTCTTCGGCGCCGGTGTATTCCACCAGCACGCCGATCTTGCCGCCGTGCACGTAGCTGGCCAGCGAATTCGGGGTCTGGATGCGCTCGAAGCGGCGGATCGAGATGTTCTCGCCGATCTTGCCGATCAGGGCGGTGCGGGTCGTTTCAACCGTACCGTCGCCGTAGGGCAGCGCCGACAGAGCGGCCACGTCGGCCGGGTTCTGCGTGGCGACCAGTTCGGCCAGCTTGTTCACGAAGCCGACGAAATCGTCGTTCTTGGCGACGAAGTCGGTTTCGCAGTTGATTTCGATCACGGCGCCTTGCTTGGCGTCGGCGGAGATGAACAGACCGATCAGGCCCTCGGCGGTGACGCGGGCAGCGGCCTTGCTGGCCTTGTTGCCCAGCTTGACGCGCAGGATTTCCTCGGCGCGAACCAGGTCGCCTTCGGCTTCCGTCAGGGCCTTCTTGCACTCCATCATGGGCGCGTCGGTCTTCTCGCGCAGTTCCTTGACCAGGGCAGCGGTAATTTCAGCCATGTTTGCTCCAATTTTGCTAAGACACGCCCCGGCTCGCCGGGGCAGTGATTTGATTCGATGGGACGCCCGCGTTTCGCGGGTTCGGAAGATGGGAGCCCACCTTCGCAGCGCCGGCGAGGCGGGAGCGGACCTTGTTCAGAGCCGCTCCCAGACACTAACCGCCGGACATGACAGCAGGCTTTAAGCCTGGTTGTCCTGCACTTCGACGAACTCTTCCTGACCTTCGCCCTGCTCTTCGACCAGACCGTTCAGGTTCTGTTCGCGGCCTTCCAGCACGGCGTCGGCGATGCCCTTGGCGTACAGCGCGATGGCCTTGGCCGAGTCGTCGTTGCCGGGGATGACGTAGTCGATGCCGTCGGGCGAGTGGTTGGTGTCAACCACGGCGACCACGGGGATGCCCAGCGTCTTGGCTTCGGCGATGGCGATCTTGTGGTAGCCGACGTCGATGACGAACATGGCGTCGGGCAGACCGTTCATGTCCTTGATGCCGCCGATCGACTTGTTCAGTTTGTCCAGTTCGCGTTGGAACAGCAGGCCTTCCTTCTTGATCATGCGCTCAGCGCCGCCGTCGGCGACGATGACTTCCATGTCCTTCAGGCGCTTGACCGAGGTCTTGACCGTCTTGAAGTTGGTCAGCATGCCGCCGAGCCAGCGGGCGTCGACGAAGGGCATGCCGCAACGGGCGGCTTCGGAAGCGACCAGATCGCGCGCAGCGCGCTTGGTGCCGACAAACAGGATGTTGCCGCCGCGAGCAGCCAGCTGCTTCACGAACTTGGTGGCTTCCTGGTACTTATCAACCGTCTTTTCCAGGTTGATGATGTGAATCTTGTTGCGGTGGCCGAAGATGTACTGAGCCATCTTGGGGTTCCAGTAACGGGTCTGGTGACCAAAGTGGACACCCGCTTCCAGCATTTCGCGCATCAAAGACATGTAATTCTCCAAGGGTTGATTTCTTGCGCCGCACCTGCATCAGCATCTGGCTGACACCCTGGGTGGTGTTGCGCGCGATTTCCCGCAACACGCGGGATGGACAAAATTTTAACCGGGCCGACCGATCACTGCCGCAATAAACCTACTGCTTCCGCGATAAACCCAGACGGCCGCCACGACGAGAGCCTTGCACTGCACGCTTGCATTGCGCTGATCCAGACACTCCAGGAATTTCCTGGAAGTTTCCGGCGGTTTCCCGCTCAGCGCACCCGGACTTGTTTTGTTGGCAGCGAAATCCAGCTCTTCGCATGGAGGCATTGCTGCCACCTCAGGCCTTACAGCCCTCTTGCGCATCAGACCGCCGGGGCATTTCTTAAGAAAACAATAACGTTTTCAAGAACTTAATCCGACATCCATACCGAACCTGCATCGCCGCTCTAAAACATGACCGGGATTACAAGCACGCCGTGCCCCAGCTTCGCTGGCCTCGAACTTCCCCGCACGCACCTGCCGGCACCTACCCGCGACACCCCTCCCAGCACCTGACGGCCTGCCCGATTTCGCTCCACAACCTTCGCTTGCGGTGAAACTTCAGGACCTGCCGCCGATCTCATGAGACGGGCGAGCTTGTGACGGTACCGGCTGATCCGTGTTGGGCCGTTTTTGGCCACACCACCTGGAATCGACTCTTGCCGTAACCCGATTGCTCCCCAAAATTTTAGGGAAGCCTATAATTCTACTATTCTTTCAAGCAGACATTCAAGCGAGAGATCGTCAAGTTACTCCATGGGCACAATTACCAACCCGGCCGACCTGGCCAAGATGCGCGCCGCCTGCCAGGACGCCGCCAAAGTCCTCGATTTCATCACCCCCCACGTGAAGCCGGGTGTAACAACCGGTGAGCTTGACCGCCTCTGTCTGGAATACCTGACTGACGAACTGAAGGTGAAGTCCGCCACCGTCGGCTACGCGCCGCCCGGCTACCCGCCCTTCACCGGCGCCATCTGCACGTCCGTGAACCACCAGGTCTGCCACGGCATCCCGGGTGACAAGGTGCTGAAGAACGGCGATTCGCTGAACATCGACGTCACCATCATCAAGGACGGCTGGTTCGGCGACACGAGCCGCATGTACGCCGTGGGCGAACAATCCATCCTGTCGCGGCGCCTGACCGACATCACGTTCGAGTGCATGTGGAAAGGCATCCAGCAGGTGAAAAACGGGGCCACGTTGGGCGATGTGGGCCACGCGATCCAGAAGCATGCCGAATCCAACGGTTTTTCGGTGGTCCGCGAATTCTGCGGGCACGGCATCGGCCAGCGCTTCCATGAAGACCCCCAGGTGCTGCATTACGGCAAGCCGGGCACGGGCGTGAAATTGGTGACGGGTATGCTTTTTACCATTGAACCCATGATCAACGCCGGCCGTCGCGAGATCCGCCAGTTGTCCGACGGCTGGACGGTTGTCACCCGCGACCACAGCCTGTCGGCCCAATGGGAGCATGCTGTCTGCGTCACCGAGACCGGCTACGAAGTCCTGACCCTGTCGCCGGGCATGCCCCAGCCGCCGGCCTTCATCACCGAGCCCATCGTCATCCCCGCCGTCTGAGGCCCTGCCGCCCGCCGCCATGACCGCCGAAATCCTGAGCTCCCTGCGTGAACGCATCCAGCAATCCCGGCGGGCCGCGGTGGCCCAGTTCCGAGAGCACGAACGGCCCGACACGCTGCTGTCCGAGCTGCGGCGCATCGTGGATGCGGCGCTGCGCGACCTGATCAAGCATTGTCCCCTGCCGGCCGGCGCCACGCTGGCCGCCGTGGGCGGCTATGGCCGCGGCGAACTCTACCCCCATTCCGACGTCGATCTGCTGATCCTGCTGCCGCACCCGCCGACCCCCGAGGACGAATCCGCCATCGAACGGCTGGTGGCGTCGTTGTGGGACCTGGGCCTGGAGCCCGGCCACAGCGTGCGCACCATCGAAGACTGCGAACGCGAAGCCGACGCCGACATCACGGTGGAAACGGCGCTGCTGGAATCGCGTTGGCTGGCCGGCAGCCGGGCGCTGATGAAGAAGTTCGACGCCGCGACGAAATCCCGGCTGGACCCGCGCGCCTTTTTCCGCGCCAAGCGCGTGGAAATGCAGCAGCGCCACGCCCGCTACCACGACACGCCCTACGCCCTGGAGCCAAACTGCAAGGAATCGCCCGGGGGCCTGCGCGACCTGCAGGTCATCCTGTGGATGGCGCGCGCGGCGGGGTTCGGCAACAGTTGGCGTTCGGTGGCCCAGGCGGGACTGCTGACCTCTTCTGAAGCGCGCGACCTGCGAAAGGCCGAGCAGGCCTTCAAGCGCCTGCGCATCGAACTGCACCTGCTGTCGAACCGCCGCGAAGACCGCGTGCTGTTCGACCTGCAACCGGCGCTGGCCGAGGTCTACGGCATCCATGCGACCGCCACGCGGCGCGGCAGCGAACTGCTGATGCAGCGCTACTACTGGGCGGCGCGGCTGGTCACACAGTTGAACGGCATCCTGGTGCAGAACATCGAAGAGCGCCTGTTCCCGCGTCCGGACAGCGATGCGCGAGACATCGACGACGATTTCCGCAACCTGCGCGACCGCCTGGACATCATCCGGGACGACGGTTTCGAACGCAATCCCACGCTACTGCTGCGCGCCTTCCTGGTGATGCAGCAGCACCCTGAACTGACCGGCATGTCGGCGCGCACGTTGCGCGCCATCTGGCATTCGCGCCACCGCATCGACGCGCAATTCCGCCGCAACCCGGTCAACCGCAAGCTGTTCCTGCAGATCCTGCAACAGCCGCGCGGCATCGTGCACGAACTTCGGCGCATGACGATGCTGAACATCCTGCCGCGCTACCTGCCGGTGTTCCGCCGCATCGTCGGCCAGATGCAGCACGACCTGTTCCACGCCTACACGGTGGATCAGCACACGCTGGCGGTGGTGCGCAACCTGCGCCGTTTCACCATGCCCGAACACGCCCAGGAGTATCCGCTGGCCAGCCAGCTGATCGCGGGCCTGGACCGGCACTGGGTGCTGTACGTGGCAGCGTTGTTCCACGACATCGCCAAGGGCCGCGGCGGCGACCACTCCGAACTCGGCGCCCGCGAAGTGCGCAAGTTCGCGCATGACCACGGCATGGACCCCGAAGACGCCATGCTGGCGGAATTCCTGGTGCGCCAGCACCTGCTGATGTCGGCCGTCGCGCAAAAGCGCGATTTGTCCGACCCGGCCGTGGTGCAGGAATTCGCCGCCACCGTCAAAGACGAACGCCATCTGACGGCCCTTTACCTGCTGACGGTGGCCGACATCCGCGGCACCAGCCCCAAGGTCTGGAACGCCTGGAAGGGCAAGCTGCTGGAAGACCTGTACAAGCTGACGCTGGCGGCCCTGGGCGGCGCCCACGCCGACGCCCACACCGTGCTGACCGAACGCAAGGAAGAAGCCGCCCGCCTGACCCGGCTGGCCGGATTGCGCGACGATGCCCGCGAGGCCTTCTGGAACCAGTTGGACGTGGCCTATTTCCTGCGCCACGACGCCTCGGACATCGCCTGGCATACGCGCCACCTGTACCACCAGGTCGCGCCGGCCCAAGCGGTCGTCAGGGCCCGCCCCACCGAACAGGGCGAAGGCCTGCAGATCATGGTCTACACCCGCGACGCGCCCGACCTGTTCGTGGCGATCTGCGGCTACTTCGACGCCAAGAACCTGTCCATTCAGGACGCGCGCATCCACACCACGCGGCACGGCTGGGCGCTGGACAGCTTCATCGTGCTGCTGCCTGAAGGCGCCAGCGACCTGCGCGCCCAGGCGACGCTGGTCGAACACGAACTGGCCGAACGCCTGAAGGATCCGCACGCAGCCGCCCAGGCGCAGCCCAATCGCGGCGGCTACTACGGCCGCAACCGGCAGTCGCGGGTGTCGCGGGTGTTCCCCGTCATGCCCCAAGCCGAACTGCAGCCCGACGAGCGCAGCACCTCGTGGCGCCTGTCGGTCACCGCGACCGACCGCCCCGGGCTGCTGCACGCCCTGGCCCGCGTCTTCGCCCAGCACGAGGTCAACCTGCTCATGGCCAAGATCATGACCTTGGGCGACCGCGTGGAAGACGTGTTCATCGTGGACGGCTCGACGTTGGCCCGCCCCCGCAGCCAGATGCAGTTCGAACGCGACGTCCTGGACGCGCTGGCCGGCGAAGAAGCCCAGCAGCGCGTCGCCTGATCCGCCCCCCTTCGGCATCGCCAGACCACCCCTGGAACGCATACAATCCGGGTTTTCGGCCCGGCGATGCCCGCTCCCATGCAGCTCAATGACTATTTGCGCGTTTTCGGTGGCAGCTTTTTCTTCGCGCTGGCCACGCTACTGCCCTTTCTGAACCCGCCGGCCATCGCGCCCATCTTCCTGTCGTTGACGGAAGGCGCGTCATCGTCCACGCGGGTGGTGCTGGCCAAGCGGGTGGCGATCAACGTCTGCCTGATGCTGGTCGTGGCCATGGTTGCCGGCAACGTGCTGCTGAGCTTCTTCGGCATTTCGCTGTCCATCGTGCGGGTCGGCGGCGGGATGCTGGTGATCGCCAGCGCGTGGCGCCTGGTGAACTCCCCCGACGCCGATACCGAACGCGTCGCGCGCATGGCCGAGTCCTTCACGCCTGAAATGGCCAAGGCCCGCGCCTTCTACCCGCTGACGTTCCCGATCAGCTGCGGCCCGGGCTCGATCGCAGCCGCGATCACCGTGGGCGTCTCGCTGCGCGACCAGAACCACGTGCTGAGCCTGGTGCGGCTGGGCGGCTCGATTCCGGGCATCATCGCCGTGTCGCTGACGCTCTATATATGCCTGCGCTTCGCCGCCCAGATGCTGCATCGCCTGGGCGACAACGGCACCGCCGTGTTCATGCGCTTGTCTGCGTTCATCATGCTGTGCCTGGGCGTGCAGATCTTCTGGGAAGGCGCGCGCGACCTGATGCTTGGCGTGTTGACGCAAGTCATGCAACCAATTCCGATTCCCAAGGCCTAAGCCTCGCCGGACCTGGATTCCGCCCCGACCAACCCGATACCCCCGCGACAACAATGACCACTCGTTCTGAACGCCTGCTTCGCCTGATCGCCCTGTTCTGCTTCGGCTCGGTCGGCGTGGCCCTCGTCTCTCAGCATGCCTTCGACATGGCGCCCTGCGCCTGGTGCGTGATGCAGCGCCTGATCTACCTCGTGATCGGCGTCGTCGCCCTGATCGGCGGCTTCGGCGGCGGGCGCGCGCTGACGCGCCTGGCCGGCGCGCTGGCCGCCTTGCTGTCCCTGAGCGGCGTGGCCGCGGCCTGGTACCAGTACAGCGTCGCCGCCAACATGCTGTCGTGCGACCAGACCTTTGCCGATCGCTTCATGACCGGCATCGGCCTGGAAAGCGCCGTCCCCTGGCTGTTCGGCATCTTCGCCACCTGCATGGACGCCAAGGTGCCGGTGCTGGGCATCGAGTACGCCCTGTGGAGCCTGGCGCTTTTCGTGATCCTGTTCTTCATGGCGCTGCCCGTCGTTTTCCGGCGCAGCCGCCCCCAGTAAGCGCCGCGCCGGCCCAGGCCGAAAACGTCCGCGCAGACGCGCTGCGTGCCTTGGTCCTGGCGCATGCGCCCCTGATGCGCTGGCTACGCGCGGCACGCGATCACGGCCCGCCGACGGCTGCATTGCTGCCGGCGTCGTGCGCTCCCTCGCCTGGAACCCTCTGCATGGCTACCCGCCAAGCGCTACGCTGAAACCTGGCCGCAGCTGAGCATCATTCTCCTTCCAGCCTCCCCTGATCGTGACCCCTTTGAAATACCTGACCGGCTACCCGGAAACCCTGCTGCTCCAGGCCCAGACACTGCTCGACCAAGGCAAGCTGGGCGCCGCGCTGCTGTCTCGCTACCCCGATGGCCCCCACGCCGTGCGGACCGATCGCGCGCTGTACGAGTACGTGACGGACCTGAAGAACACCTATATGCGCAATGGCGACCTGATCAACAAGGTTGCCTACGACAGCAAGATCCACGTGATCCAGCATGCGCTGGGGCAACACACGTACATCTCTCGCGTGCAAGGCGGCAAGCTGCGGGCGAAGCACGAGATCCGCGTGGCAACGCTATTCAAGACGGTACCCGCCGAATTCCTGAAGATGATCACGGTGCATGAATTGGCGCACATGAAAGAGAAGGACCACAACAAGGCCTTCTACAACATGTGCCTGCGGATGGAACCCCATTACCATCAGTATGAATTTGATCTCCGGCTATACATGACACATCTGGAGGCAACCAAAGACCCCCTGTGGGATACGCAAACGCCTCAATCCAAATAAATCAGTTCCACACCTGTCGGCCGGCGCGGATAAATAATAAATAATAAATTCGCCCTTCCGCGCGCCCATGCCGCCGCCGCACACCGCGCAGCGCGACGGCTTCCACCCCCTGCATTATAAAAATCCGCCAAACGCCGCCCCTCGCATTGGGTAATGCGACACGCCGCGGCCGCCTCCTGCATTTCGCCTGCTGAATAATTGCTGACGAACCACTGAACCATAGCTGACCATATTCTGACTGTTTTCTTAACGTATGCTGAATTAAATCTCCGTGTAAGCAAGATTGGTCCGACAGCTAGGGTTACCGATAATAAAAAATCGATTGGCCAACCAAAAAAGGAAAGCCAATTGAAAGACCCCGTAATTAGACTTCTCAGGCGTTTGTAAGGTTGCTGACAAGTCAGCACCCGTACGGATGCCGTTGATAACAAGGAGAAAACTGTGATCGGAAAGAGCAGCGTCGAGGGCGGAGGGGGTATTCATAGACATATGAATAACCAGAATTTCATCAAGGGCGTTTTTATAATGGCATTCGCCCTGCTATTCGGAATATCTTCATTTAAATATCCCATCGGACATTTTTCAAGAGGCGGTCCGGGTTTATTCCCGCTAATGGCAAGCTCGGTTCTTTTCGCGATCGGCGTGATTACCGTGATTACCGCGATTTTCACCAAGCCGGTTCCGATGAGCCATAGCATCAAGAACATATCGATCATCATGCTCAGCCTGACAGGCTGCGCGGCGATATCCGGCCTTGTCAATATGATCGCCGGAATCGTATTCCTGGTTTTCTGCTCTTCGCTTGCCGCCACATCCTATTCGACCGTGCGCAACGTGAAGATCTCCGCAGGGCTGATTGCGGTGGCCTTCGGATTCAAGACGTTTCTTGGCCTCAACCTGCCTTTACTCTAATCCGAGCCCGCGATGGAAATCCTGAATAACCTGATGCTCGGATTCGAGCATGCATTGACTTGGCAGAATCTGCTCTATTGCGCGATGGGATGCGTCATCGGCACGCTTGTCGGCCTGCTGCCCGGCCTGGGTCCGCTTTCCACGATCAGCCTGTTGCTGCCGCTGACCTATTCCATTCCCACCGGCGGCGCGCTGATCATGCTGGCCGGCATCTATTACGGCGCACAATACGGCGACAGCGTAAGCGCCATCACGATGAAGATCCCCCACGCGAGCAGTATCGTCGCGTGTATCGACGGATACCAGATGAACCTGAACGGAAAAACAGGTCTGGCGCTGTTTACCGCGGGGGTTTCCAGCTTCATCGGGGGGACGGTCGCCATCGTGGTGCTGTCGACCATGACACCGATACTCGGCGAAGCGGCCTTCCTTTTTGGGCCCGCGGATTATGCCGCGCTCATGTTGATGGGTTTTTTCTGCGTCAGTTTTGTCAGCGGCGGCAACATGTTGACGGGACTGGCGATGGCTGTCGTCGGCGTTCTGCTGGCTTCCATCGGGACGGACGTCAATAGCGGCACAGCACGCTTCACGATGGATTTCGTATTCCTGCAGGATGGGATCGGTCTTATCAGCATTGCGCTGGGTTGTTTCGGCATTGCCGAAATCGTGAAGAACCTGGACAACCGCAATGTGCTGACGCCGTTTAACGGCAAGATCAAGCTCATGCCTACCTGGGCGGAGTTCAAGCGGATCATCCCCAGCGCGCTGCGGGGCAGCGTGATTGGTTCCGTGCTTGGCATCCTGCCGGGCGGAGGGCCCACGATCGCACAGTTTGCCGCCTACGCGGCCGATAAGCGCTTCAGCAAGTACCGGCACGAAATGGGCACCGGCGCGATCGAAGGCGTGGCCGGCCAAGCTGCCGCCGATGAGGCCGCCGCCCGCACCAGCTTCATTCCATTGATGGCAATCGGCATTCCCGAAAACGCCGTCATGGCTTTGATGCTTGCGGCTTTTGTTATCAAGGGAATACAACCCGGACCCAATATGCTGGGAAACCATCCGGACCTGTTCTGGGGCCTGGTAGCCAGCATGTGGATCGGCAACTGTTTTCTGCTGCTGCTTAATGTGCCTTTGGTGCGGTATTGGCTCACGGTATTCAAGATTCCTTATACCGTGCTGTTTCCGTCGATTCTGTTTTTCTGCATTATCGGCACGTTCAGCATCAACAACAGCCTGGATGACATCTACATTACCGCGGTGTTCGGCCTGATGGGCTACGCGTTCCTGCGCCTGGGGATGGGGGCAGCGCCATTGATGCTGGGCTTCATTCTGGGCCCCATGCTGGAGGAGAACTTCCGCCGGGCGATGCTGCTCAGCAGAGGCTCTTTCGACGTGTTTGTGACGCGCCCGATCAGCGGCACACTGCTAGGCATGATCGCGCTGGTCATCGTCTGGAAACTCGTGACATTCGTCCGGGCCACCCATCGGGCCCGACTCGCTGAAGCCACTTCCTGATACCGACGCGCGGCACGCCGCCTTCCCCCCAACAAAAAGCCGTCCCGATCGGGACGGCTTTTTCATGCGTCGACATGCGGCCCCGTCAGGCCTCGTTGGCGGCGTAGCCCATGTTGAACTTCAGGCCGCTTGCGCCTTCGTCCTGGCCCGGCTCCGCGCGCGACTGGCCCAGGCGGGCCAGGTATTCGGCGGTGATGTCGCCCGTGACGTATTCGCCGTCGAAGCACGACGCTTCGAAACGCGACATCTTGGGGTTCAGGTCGCGCACCGATTGCTGCATGTCCGCCAGGTCCTGGTAGATCAGCGAGTCGGCGCCGATCGCGCGGGCGATTTCCTCGTCGTTGCGGCCGGTGGCGATCAGTTCCGACTGCGTCGGCATGTCGATGCCGTAGACGTTGGGGAAACGGACCGGAGGCGCGGCCGAGGCGAAGTACACCTTGTTGGCGCCGGCAGCGCGCGCCATGTCGACGATCTCGCGGCTGGTGGTGCCGCGCACGATAGAGTCATCGACCAGCAGCACGTTCTTGCCCTTGAATTCCATGCCGATGGCATTGAGTTTCTGGCGCACGGACTTACGGCGCACGGCTTGGCCCGGCATGATGAACGTACGGCCCACGTAGCGATTCTTGATGAGCCCTTCGCGGTAGTCCAAGTTCAGGCGGGCGGCCAGCTGCATGGCGGCCGGACGCGAGGAATCCGGAATCGGCATGACGACGTCGATGTCGCCCAGGCGCATGTTGCGCGCCACCTTGTCGGCCAGGTATTCGCCCATGCGCAGGCGGGCATCGTAGACCGACACGCCGTCGATCAGCGAATCCGGGCGCGCGAAGTACACGTATTCGAAAATGCACGGCACCAGCTGCGGGTTGTCGGCGCACTGGCGGCTGACGAAGCGGCCGTCCAGGTCGATGAACACGGCTTCACCCGGATCGACGTCGCGCACGAAGACAAAACCGCTGCCTTCCAGCGCCACGGACTCCGACGCCACCATCCATTCGGTGCCTTCGTCCGTTTCCATGCGGCCGATACACAGCGGACGGATGCCATTGGGGTCGCGGAACGCCAGCAGGCCATAACCGGAAATCTGCGCCACGACCGCGTAGGCGCCGCGCACGCGCTTGTGCACGGCCGACACTGCGCGGAAGATGGCGTCGTCGTCCAGCGACACGCCATTGGCCGACGATTGCAGCTCGTGCGCCAGCACGTTCAGCAACACTTCGGAATCCGAGTTGGTGTTGATGTGGCGGCGATCGACCCGGTAGAGCGATTCGCGCAGTTCGCGCCAGTTCGTCAGGTTGCCGTTGTGGGCGAACATGATGCCGAACGGGGCGTTGACGTAGAACGGCTGGGCCTCTTCCTCGCTGGCGCTGGAGCCCGCGGTGGGATAGCGGACCTGACCGACGCCAGACGTACCCGGCAGCGAACGCATGTTGCGCGTACGGAAAACGTCGCGCACCAGGCCGTGAGCCTTGTACATATTGAATTGGTTGCCTTGCGACGTCGCGATGCCCGCGGCGTCCTGCCCGCGATGCTGCAACAGCAGCAAGCTGTCATAGAGCAGCTGGTTGACCGGCCCGCGCCCGATGACCCCTACGATTCCACACATGGTGAGATTTCCTGGTTGATTTGAAGCTAATCAATACGGCAGCCATGTCGCCAAAGACGGCGGCAGCCACGTCTTGATATGTTTGATGGCCTCGATGGCCGAATGCGAAAACATGGCGTCCTTCCACCACGGCTCTTGGGGCAGCGGCGTATAGCCGGCGGCGGCGACCAGCGCCAGGACGATCACCAGACCACGGGCCAGTCCGAACATCCCGCCCAGGCCGTGATCGGCGGGGCTGAGTCCGGTACTGCGGATCAAGGCGGCTAGCGTCATGTTGACCAAACCCACACCGAGCAGCACAAGGATGAACACCACGGCGTATGAGACTCCCATGCGCAGCAGCGTCGTTTCAATATAGGGCTCCAGCCACGTATAGACCGTGGGGCCCCACCATATCGCGGCCACGAAGGCCAGCAGATAGGCGACCAGCGACAGCACCTCTTTGAGCAAGCCGCGCACCAGGCCCAGCACACCCGAGACCGCCAGGATGGCCAGCACGACGAAGTCGAAGCCGGTCACTATTTACTGCGCGGCAATGAAACCATTGTCATAGCCCAAGGTGCGCAAACGCGCCTGGGCCGCCTGCGCCGCCTCGCGCGAAGGGAACGGCCCCACGCGCAGACGATACTGCTGTTTGCCTCCGATGGAGGCTTGTTCCACAAAGGCGTTCGTGACGCCGGCCTGATGCAGTTTGCCGCGGCGCGACTGGGCGTCTTCGGACGTCGTGTAAGCCGCGATCTGCAGCACGAAGTTGCCCTTGGCGGCGGGCTTCGGGGCGGGCGCGGCGGCGGGCGGTGCGGAGCGGCCCTCCAGCAGCGCCAGCGCGCGCGCGCCATCGTCGGAACGTGCGTCGGGCTTGGGCGTGGCCGGCTTCGGCTCGGGTTTGGGCTCAGGCTTCGGCTTGACGTCGGGCTTGGGCGGCGTGACCGGCGGCGTCACCTGCGTGGCGGGCGGCGTCGTGGGCGCGGTGGCCACGGGCGGCACGGACGTGACCGGCGGCGGCGTCGGGACGGCGGCGGGATCCGTGGGCGCCGTGCCCGGCACAGCCGAACCCGGCGTGGCCGGCGCGGTGGCCTGCGGCTCGCTGACTTGCGGCTGGAAAGGCGTATTGCGTTCCGGCACGCGAATCGGAATGTTGTCGGCAACCGGCACCGGCTGCGAATCGAGCACCATGGGCAGGATGATGACAGCCGCCAGCACCAGGGCGACGGCGCCTGCCAACCTGCGCCGCGCGCGGCCGCGCAGCTCCGCAGCCTGCACCTCGCTAGGCACTGCCGCCCGTTTGGAGGACTGCGCCTGATCGGCAGGATCTTTGCGTTTGAAAAAACCCATGGAAGAGAATTCCTTGCGGCGCCTTGCGGCAATATGGCGGCGGGCCGCCAAGTCCCGAATTGCCTATGCCTTGCGACCCAGAGCCTGCAAAACCGAGGCCACGGTGAGAAACGACCCGAACACGACGATTCTATCATTCTCGACCGCCCGTTCGCGCGCTGCGGCAAAGGCCTGCGCGGGATCTGCGTAGGCGGCGATGCTGGGGCTTTCGGCCCCCGCCGGCGACGGCGGCAAGGCGGCGGCGACCTGTTCCGCCAACGCCTCGCCGGAGGTGCCGCGCGGCCCGGGCAGGCCCGCGCAGTACCAGTGGTCGATACGGGTGCCCATCTTGGCCACCACGCCCGCCAGATCCTTGTCGTTCAGCATGCCGAACACCGCGTGCGTGTACGGATGGAAGCCCATGTTGTCCAGATTCTGCGCCAGCACGGCCGCCGCATGCGGGTTGTGCGCCACGTCCAGAATGACCGAAGGCTGGCCCGGCAGGATCTGGAAGCGGCCCGGCAGCGACGCCTGCAGCAGCCCCAGGCGAACGGCCTGCTGCTGCACCGGCAGGCGGTCCCGCACCGATTCCAGCGCGGCCAGGGCCGCCGACGCGTTCAGCAGCTGGTTGGCGCCGCGCAAGGCCGGATAGGCCAGCGCGCTGCGGCGTTGTTCACGCCCGCCGTACGCCCATTGCTGGCGGTCGCCGGAATAGTTGAAGTCGCGCCCGAACAGCCACAATTCGGCGCCGATCTGCTCGACGTGGTCCAGCAGCGATTGCGGGGGCACCGGATCGCTGCAGATGGCGGGACGGCCGGCGCGGTAAATGTGGGCCTTTTCGAAGCCGATCTTCTCGCGGGTGTCACCCAGCCAGTCGGTGTGGTCCAGGTCGACGCTGGTGACGATGGAGCAGTCGGCGTCGACGATGTTCACGGCGTCCAGTCGGCCGCCCAGGCCGACTTCCAGCACGACGGCGTCCAGGCGCGACTGTGAGAACAGGCGCAGGATGGCCAGCGTGGTGAATTCGAAGTAGGTCAGCGAGACTTCGCCGCGGGCCGCTTCGACCGCCTGGAACTGCGCAATCAGAGCGTCATCCGAGGCGATCTGGCCGTTGACGCGGGCGCGCTCGTTGAAATCGATCAGGTGCGGGGAGGTATACAGCCCGACCTTGTAGCCCGCCGCCAGCAGGATGGCTTCCAGCATGGCACAGGTGGACCCTTTGCCATTGGTGCCGCCCACGACGAATTTGACGCCGGACAACTCCAGCCCCATGCGTGCGGCCACTTCGCGGACGCGGTCCAGGCCCATGTCGATCGCGGTGGCGTGGATTGATTCCAGGTACTGGAGCCAATCGGACAGGGTGGCCGAAGCCTCGGGCGGGCGAACAAGGGACATGGCGGGGTCGCGAAGTGAGATCAGCCTTGGATTTTAGCAGTCCGCGCACGGTGTTTTCCCTAATCCCCTAGGGCGCGGCACGGTATCTGGCCTGAAAAAGCGCTTGCCGATGTTTTTCTCATACGTGAAAATAAATTTATGTATGGAAATTTAAACGGATGAACATGACGCAGCAGAAAACCCCAGGCTGGCTGGTCCGCGAGGCCGACGTTCCGGGCTACCACCCCGCCAACCACACCGGCACGCTCAACCGCCGACTGATCGGTCCCGACACCGTCGGCGCGCGCGGCGTGGAAGTGCTGCTGGGCGTGATCGACAAAGGCAAAGGGGCCTTGCCGCACGCCCATCCCGGCATCGAACAGGTCTGTTACCTGATTTCGGGCACGGCGCGCGCCCAGGTGCAGGACGAATGGGCCGACATGGGCCCGGGCGATTGCTGCTATTTCCCGCCCGACATCCCGCACGTCTTCACCGTCACCAGCGACGAGCCCGCCCGCCTGCTGGTGATCTACACGCCGCCTTACGAAGAATCCCCCGATCGCGTGATCCGCGATTTCCCGGCGCCACCCTCTGCCGCCTGACGGCGCAGCGGCAAGCCGCGGACGTAGAGCCGCGCTTGACCTTACAAAAAACTGGAGACAACCCATGCGAAACCTACGCCTGCTGGGCGCCGCGCTGATCAGCGGAGCGGCCGTGATGGCCGCCCCTGCCGCGCACGCCGCCGACTATCCCAACAAGCCCATCACCCTGATCGTGCCCTTCCCGGCCGGCTCGGGCACGGACGCCGTCGGCCGGATTTTCGGATCCGAACTGTCCGCCATCCTGGGCCAGCAGATCGTCGTCGAGAACAAGCCCGGCGCCAACGCCACCATCGCGGCCAGCTACGTGGCGCGCGCCAAACCCGACGGATACACCCTGTTCGTCACCACCAATACGTCGCACTCGGCCGCGCCCTGGCTGATGAAGAACGTGCCCTACGACCCGGTCAAGGACTTCACCCCCATCGCGCGCGGCGGCAACCTGCCGTTCATCCTGGTCGTGAACCCGAAGCGCCCGTGGAAAAACGTCGGCGAACTGGTGGCCGACGCCAAGAAGAACCCCGGCCGCATCACTTACGCCAGCGGCAACAGCACGGGTATCGTCGCCGGCGCCACGCTGGCCGACCGTGCCAAGATCGACATCTTGCACGTGCCCTACAAGGGCACGCCGCAAGGCCTGACCGACGTGGTCGGCGGACAGGTGGACTTCATGTTCACCGACCTGGCCTCCGGCCTGCCCTTCGTGCAATCGGGCCAGTTGCGCGCGCTGGCCGTATCCACCGCCGAACGCAGCGCCATCGTGCCGGACCTGCCGTCCATGGCGGAGGCTGGCGTGAAGGACTTCGACCTGAACTCGTGGAACGGCTACTTCGGCCCGGCCGGGCTGCCGCCCGAAGTCGTGGCCAAACTGAACGCCGCGATCAATCAGGTCGTGGCGAAACCCGACGTGAAGAAGCGTCTGGCCGGCCTGGGCTTCGACGCCTTTTCCAGCACGCCCGAAGCGTTCGCCCAGTTCGTCAGCGAACAACGCGACCTGTGGGGCAAGCTGATCCGCGACGCGGGAATCGAGCAGCAATGACGCAACAGAACGCGCCTGACGCAACACCCGGCGCCGGCCCGCTGACCGGCGTGCGCATCCTGGACCTGAGTTCGGTCGTGATGGGCCCCTACGCCACGCAGATCCTGGCGGATCTGGGCGCCGACGTGATCAAGGTGGAACCCCCTTCGGGCGACAACATGCGCGCCGTCGGCCCCATGCGCAACCCCGGCATGGGCCACCTGTACCTGCACCTGAACCGCAACAAACGATCCATCGTGCTGGACCTGAAGACGCCCGAGGGCCTGGACGCCTGCCTGAAACTGGCCGAAAGCTGCGACGCGCTGCTCTATAACATCCGGCCGCAAGCCATGGCGCGCCTGGGACTGTCGTACGAGGCGGTGGCCGCGCGCAATCCGCGCATCGTCTACCTGGGCGCCTATGGCTTCGGCGAGGCCGGCCCGTATGCGGGGCGGCCCGCCTACGACGACCTGATCCAGGGCCAGACCGGGATCGCCGCGCTGTCCGCGCAACAAAGCGGCGACGTGCCGCGCTACGCGCCGTTGACGCTGGCGGACCGCGCCGTCGGGCTGCACGTGGGCATTGCCCTGGTGTCGGCGGTGCTGCACGCCAAAGCCGCGGGCCACGGGCAACAAGTGGAAATCCCGATGTTCGAAGGCATGGCGCACCTGGTGTTGGGCGACCACCTGGGCGGCGCCACGTTCGAGCCTCCGCTGGGCCCGACCGGCTACGCGCGCCTGCTGGCGCCGCATCGGCGGCCTTATGCGACGGCCGACGGCTATATCTGCCTGTTGATCTACAACGACAAGCACTGGCGCAATTTCTTCGGCCTGATCGGCCGGCCTGAACTCCAGAAGGACCCGCGATTCTGCACGCACGGGGCGCGCGCCGCGCACATCGGCGAGGTCTACGCCTTCGTGGCGGAGGTGATCGCCACGCGCACGAGCCAGGAATGGCTGGACGACCTGGCGCGCGCGGACATCCCGGCGTCCCAGCTGTACACCGTGGACGGCCTGCTGCAGGACGAGCACCTGGCCGCCACCGGGTTCATCCGCGAAATGGACCACCCTTCGGAAGGCCGGATACGCACCACCGCGCCGCTGGGCCGGTACCAGGGCACGCCGACGTCCCTGCGCCGGCCGGCCCCCAGGCTGGGCGAACACAGCCGCGAAGTGCTGGCGCAAGCCGGCTATGACGCCGCCCGGATCGACGCTCTGATCGACCGCGGCATTACCCAAGACGGAAACGAATGATGGACTTTGCCTTCACCCCCGAGCAATTGGCGCTGCGCGACGCCGTGTCGCGCATCTGCGACCGCTATCCCGACGAATACTGGCTGGAACGCGACCGCGAAGGCGGTTTCCCCGAGCCGCTGCATGCCGACCTGGCCCGCGACGGCTGGCTGGGCATCGCCATGCCGCAGGAATACGGCGGCGCCGGACTGGGCATGACGGAAGCCGCGCTGATGATGCAGACGATCGCCGCCTCCGGCGCCGGGTTCACCGGCGCGTCGGCGGTCCACATGAACATCTTCGGCCTGAACCCCGTGGTGGTGTTCGGCAGCGACGAGCAGCGCGCGCGCTGGCTGGAGCCGCTGATCGCCGGCCGCGAGAAGGCCTGCTTCGCCGTCACCGAGCCCGACGCCGGGCTGGACACGACCAAGCTGTCCACGCGCGCCGTGCGCCAGGGCGACGAGTACGTGGTGCATGGCCGCAAGATCTGGATCTCGACGGCGCAGGTGGCCAACAAGATGCTGCTGCTGGCGCGCACCACCCCGTTGGCCGAGGTGGACAAGCCCACGCAAGGGCTGTCGCTGTTCTATACCGACCTGGACCGCGAGAAGATCGAAGTACGGGAAATCGAGAAAATGGGCCGCAAGGCCGTGGACTCGAACATGCTGTTCATCGATGGCCTGCGCATTCCGGTGGCCGACCGGATCGGCGAAGAAGGCCGCGGCTTTGAATACATCCTGCATGGCCTGAACCCGGAACGCATCCTGATCGCCGCCGAAGCGGTGGGCATCGGCCGCGCCGCGCTGGACCGGGCCGTGAAGTACGCCGGCGAGCGCACCGTGTTCGGCCGGCCCATCGGGCAGAACCAGGGCATCCAGCATCCGCTGGCGCAGGCCTGGATGCAGCTGGAAGCGGCGGACCTGATGGTGTTCAAGGCCGCCAGCCTGTACGACGCGGGCCAGCCCTGCGGACCCTACGCCAATTCCGCCAAGTACCTGGCGGCCGAAGCCGGCTACAACGCGTGCCAGACCGCCGTGATGACGCTGGGCGGCATGGGCTACGCCAAGGAATACCACGTCGAGCGCCTGCTGCGCGAGAGCTTCATCCCGCGCATTGCGCCTGTCAGCCCGCAGTTGATCATGTGCTTCATCGCGGAAAAAGTGCTAGGGCTGCCGAAATCGTACTGAGGCTGGCCGGCGGCCGCCGCGCGACCCGGCGCGGTGGCCGCCTCAGGCCTGCTGTTCCAGCCCGGTGCAGGCGGCGCGCAGGATGCGCGCGTACGTTTCCTGCTGCGGCTCGATCCGGTAGATCGGGCCACCCACGGAGATCGCGTAGTGCTCGCCCGACAAGGTGACGGGCCACGCGATGGCGCCGACGTCGGCAATGGATTCCCCGCTGTTCATGAACCACCCCCGCTGGCGCGACAGGTGGATATCGTCCTCGAGCGCCTGCGCGGTGACGAGCGTACGCTCGTTGTAGCGGGTCATCGCCAAGCCCGACAGCATCGCGGTGCGGGCGGGCTCCGCCATCAGCGACATCAGGGCCTTGCCCAACGAATTGGCGTGAACGTCCTTGAACTCGCCTGCAACGGGCGCGTATCGGATGGTATGCGGCGAATCCAGCACATCCAGATAGACCACGCGCCCGTCCTGGGTCAGCTTGGCGAACACGACGGTTTCGCGGGTGGCGTCTCTTAATTCGACCAGGCTGGGATAGACCCGGTCCAGGACGGGGTCGGCGCGCGCGATGCGCTGGGCCATGGCCAGCAGGCGGCCGGTCGGGTAATAGCCCTGGCGGCGCCCGGTTTCATACAGGTAGCCCAGGCCAGTCAAGGTGCGGATGAGCGCCAGGCAACTGGAAACGGGGACATCCAGCAGCCGGGCCAGTTCCGACAAGGGCAGCGCGCGTTTTTCGCGGGCAAAGGTTTCGATGATTTCGATGACTCGCAGCGCCGTCTTGACACTCATTGCCCGATCCGAACTGTTTAGCACGTGAAACATCTGCCGCGCCGGGGGCTAAAGTTCCCTGCGGGCATGCCGTTATGGTAGCTGAGAATTCCCTGAAAACAGCGCGTTCCTCCGAGACGCCCACATCGCCGCTGGAGTGATCATGGCCGTAACCCCCTTAGCACCCGCTACGTACGCACCCGCTGCGATCACGCCGGCGCCCGTCGTGGCCGAACCGGCCGTTAGCGTGACGCCGGCCGCGGCAGCGACCAATAGCGGTGCTTCCGACAGCGCCACGTCGGACCAGTCAGACTCGCAGAAGTTGCCTTTGGACAAGGCGCTGGACGAGATCAACGACCAGATGAAAGCTTGGTCCACGCAACTCCAGTTCGAAATCGACCCCAACGTGCACCAGGTCGTGGTGTCGGTCGTGGACGCGGAATCGGGGGACGTCATTCGCACCATCCCCAGCGAAACCGTGCTGAAAATCGCCAAAATGATCGTGAACATGCAAGGCAATGGCATCAAAACAACAGCCTAATGCGGCCCTTAAAACGGCGTTTATCGCCCTTTTTGGCGCCAATCAGTGAGAGAAGCACCGAATTAGGCCCGCCTTATGCCCTTACCCGGCCAATCGCCGGCACCGTATTTTTGACAGAATCGCTTCGCAAGAAAGGAATTTCACATGGCTTCCATCACTAACCTCGGCTCAGTTTCCGGCTTGCCGCTGGAAAAAATCCTGTCTGACCTGCAAGACGCCGAGACGAAAAAGCTCTCCGTCTACACCACGCGCGCGCAAAGTTATCAGACCCGCATTGACGCTTACTCGCAGCTGCAAAGCGCGCTGGAAGCGCTGCAGTCGTCGGCCGCCGTATTGGGCAAGGCGGAAACGATGGGCGCCATCAAGGGTAGCGTCACGGGCGGTTCAGCCTTGACGGCCACCGTGGCAGCCGAGGGCGCCGTCGCGGGCCAATATACGATCGAAGTGAAAAACCTGGCGCGGGCCCAAAGCCTGCAATCGTCAGCCGTCGCTGATCGAACCGCACAGAACGGCACGACGGGCACGTTCGAGATCGAACTGGCGGACGGCACCAAGCGCACGGTCGACCTGAAAAACGACACCTCGCTGAACGGCATCGTCAAAGCGATCAACGCCGACGACAAGACCGGCTTGCGCGCCACCGTCATCAACGACGGCAACGGCAACAACTATTTGATGCTCACCGCGCGGGACACCGGTGAAAAGGCGTCGGTAAAGTCCATCACCGTGAACGGCGACGCGTCGCTTCAGAACATCCTGAGCTTCAGCACGGACGCCAGCGGCAACACGACCGGCATGGCGGCCACCAAGGCGCAAGACGCTGAAGTCATCATCAACGGCATTTCAGTCAAAAGCGGTTCGAACAATATTTCGACCGCCATCGACGGCATTACGCTGAACTTGACCGAAAAGACGGAAACCGACAAGCCCATCACGCTGAAGCTGGAAGCCGACGCTTCGGTGGCCACCAAGGCGATCCAGGACTTCGTCACCAAGTACAAGACGCTGCAAACCACGATCAAGAACCTGACGTCGTTCGACGCAAAAGCAGCGACCAACCAGCCGCTGACGGGCGACGGCACCACCCGCTCGATCCAATCCGCACTGGCTGGCGCATTGCAGAACGTATTGGGCAACGGCACGCTCCGCTCGCTGGCGGATCTGGGCATCACGACCGATGCCACCGCCCGCGAATTGAAGTTGGACACGACCAAGCTGACCAAGGCGTTGACCGATAATCCCGCCGATGTCACCAAGCTGCTGACCGGCGAAAACGGCTTGGCCAAGAATATCGACGCGGCGCTGAAGGACGTGCTGGGCTCGACAGGCTCGTTGAAGACGCGCCAGGACGGCCTGGCCAAGACGATCAGCGCGCTAGACGCGCAGCAGGCGCGCGCAAAGGCTTCAAGCGACGCGGAAATCGAACGGATGCGCACGCAGTTCGTGGCGCTCGACTCGTTCTACATGAAGATGCAAAGCACGGGAAATTATCTGACCCAGCAGTTCGAGGCACTGAACAAGTCCGCCAAGTAACCTATAGAAGATGCATTAAATGACGTATGCCGCCCGACGGCCCTCAGGGTCTCATTCCGTTCGTTCCTATGCCGATATCGGCTTGGAAACGCAAGTCCTGGGCGCCAGTCCGGAGCGGCTGATCACATTGCTCTACCTGGGTGCCCGGGCAGCGATCGGGCAGGCCCGGATTCATTTGAACGAAGGCCGGATCGCCGAACGCGGCGCGGCCATCTCGAAAGCGATCAAGATTGTCGATGAAGGTCTGAAGACCGGTCTGAATATGGAAGCAGGCGGCGATATCGCCGCCAATCTTGCCCTTCTATACGACTACATCATCCGCACGCTGCTGACTGCGAACCTGAAGGCAGATGTCGAGCAGCTCGATATTGCCGACCGGCTGCTGGCCGACTTGGCCGACGCCTGGCAGACTTCCATCGACCGGCCGGCTGGCGGCTTGGAGCCGTAATGGCCCAGAACATGCCTGCAGTCAGCCTGCGAACGCCCGAGATTTCCATGACGTCCCTTACCCAGTCCCCTCCCCCCATCCTGGAAAACTACCAGGAAATCGCGTCCATTACGGATGAAATGCTGACCGCCGCCAAGGCGGGCGACTGGGACATGGCGATGGTCCATGGCCAACAGTATTGCGAACGCGTCGAACGTTTGCGCCAGTCCGAACAAAAGGTTCCGCTGGATGAAGCCGCCCGCGCGATGAAGTACGACCTGCTCGTGCGCATCCTGGAAAACGATGCCTTGACCCGAGATCTGGCCCTTCCTCAATTGGCTCGCCTGGGCGAGTTGCTGGGACGCATGAAACGGCAACAGACCCTGCTCTCGGCCTACGGCTATCAGGCGTCTGAAGAATGAGCGTAGGCCCCGCCGCACTCGGCAACGTCCTGGTGCAGCGGTTGGACGCCGTGCTTGGCACGACGATGTCCGCCGCCAACGCCAACCAGGTCTCCGGTGCGCGGCCTGATGCTGTCAGCCAGCCCGGGGGCCTGGAGAAGCCCGGTTCCTCGGACGGTTCTACCCGCGATCCCCGGCAAGGCATACAGACTGGCGGCGCCCGAGGCGACCGCCAGAATACTGTCGTCGATGCCAAAACGGCCGCTGCCCTGGCGCTGGCCGCCCGCGGCCTCGTCACCAGCAACGACACCACGGCCTCCGCCCCGACCACGCTGGGCACGACCGCCCGGACGATCCTGGCCCTGTTGGCCCAGTACCCTGAAGCGGCGCCTGCCGTGCAGGGGCGAGCCCCGCTGTGGAGCGCCAACGGCACGGCTGGGCAAGCTGCCGGCCAGGCTGCAACAGGCCAGGCTGCCGCAGGCCAAGCTGCCCCCGGCCAGACCGCGCCGGGCGCTGGCCAACTCCCGCCGGCGGCAACGCCAGCGCCAGCCCTGCCCGCTACGCCCGCCGGACTTGCCGCCGCCGCGAATGCCGCCGCCACGACCAAGCTTGCCCGCCCCGCCGGGCAGGCCGACGCCAACGCCGCGCGCGGCGCCGACGCTCTGGCGCACGCCTCGACGGCGACCAACGGACCGTCCGCCCGCCTGCTGGGACAGGCGTTGCGCCAAGCGCTGCAGACCAGCGGCCTGTTCTATGAATCGCACCTGACCAACATGGTGTTCGGCCGGACCAGCCCGTCGTCGCTGCAGAATGAACCCCAGGCCAAGCTGAGCAAAGACGATATCCCGCAGAACACCGCGCCGGCGCGCGGCCGTCCGGAGACGTCCCCGGCCGGACGCGCGGGCGGCGGCGCGGATGCGCCATCGGGCAGTGGGCCGTCGGCCACGCCCGCGCCGGGCACGCCGATCGCCGGCATCCACCAGGACCTGACCGTGCTGGTGCGCCAGCAGCTGGATGTGCTGGCCAACCAGTCGCTCGCCTGGCAAGGCGAAGCCTGGCCAGGCACGCCGATGGAATGGGAAGTGGAACGCGATCCCTACGGCGGCGACCCCGATTCGGCGACGCCCACCTGGGCCACGCGCCTGAAACTGGATCTGCCCCGCCTTGGCCTGGTGGACGCCCGGCTGAACCTTGCCGGCGACCAGATCGTCCTGCAACTGGTTGCGCCGCTGGCTGCTGCCGAGATCAATGATTCGTCCGACCAGTTGCGGTCACGACTGCTGGCCGCGGGCCTGACCCTGAGCAATCTGGCGGTCAGCGTGACGGATCCACGCCCTGTCATTCCGAACGACTTCTGATGAGCATCGCCCCCCACGCCGACGACAACGGCCCCAACGCCAACCGCAACGCAGCCGTCGCCATTTCCTATGACGACAAGGACGGCGCCCCGCGCGTCGTCGCCAAAGGCTACGGCCAGTTGGCCGACACCATCGTGCGCGCCGCCGAAGAGAACGGTTTGTACGTGCACGAGTCCCGCGAACTGGTGGGTTTGCTCATGCAAGTGGACCTGGACGCACATATTCCTCCCCAACTGTACGTAGCAGTGGCAGAATTGCTGGCCTGGCTTTATCGCCTGGAATCGCGCGAGCTACCCGACCCCGCGCCACCCGCCTGATCTCACTCTCTAAGGACCACCATCGTGTTGGATGCCAGCGACCCGGAATTCCTGCTGACCCGGCCGGAAGACATGCGCTCAGCCCTGTTTGAACTGACGCACCCGGACAGCCACATCCTCGTGCGCGATGCGGCCGACCGCGAGATGGCCGTGCTTATCCTGGGGGCCGACAAGCAGACCCGCCAGTTTTTCTGGCGGCCCCGCGACTACGCGGGCGCCGACTTCGAACAATCCGACAGCATGGGCCTCTTGAGCGGCACCACGTTCCATTTCCATGCCACCGCCTACGGCGGCGTGCAGATCCGATTCCGCGTCCAGCGTCCCGACGTGATCCACTTCGACGACGGCAGCGCGGCGTTGATGTCGCCCTTCCCCGACCGCCTGGCCCGCATCCAGCGACGCAAGATGTTCCGCGCCTCGCTGGCCGGCAGCGCCAACCTGTGCCAGGCAAGCTGGCAGCCGGAACCCAAAGTGAAGCCCTACAGCTTCACCGTGCGCGACCTGTCGGTCGATGGCGTAGGCCTGCGGGTGGAAATGGCGGTGCCGGTGCTGCCCGAACGCGGCACGGTGATGGAAGACGTGCAACTGGACTTCGGCGAGCTGGGCACGTTCAGCGCGAATCTGGAAGTGCGCAACGTCTACCCGATTTCGGGTCAGCCGATGATGCAGCCCGGCACGCCCGAAGGGGAAGCCCCCCGGCACGTGTCCCTGACCGGCGAACCGCCGATGAGCCACGTGGGCGCCGTCTTCCTGAATCTGGATGCGCGCCAGGAGAACTGGCTGCAGAAAGTGGTGTGGCGCCTTGAGAAAGGCGCGCAGCGCGACTGATCTGCCCGAGCGGGCAGCAAGCATGCGAAGCATGCGCAGCGTAGGGGTCCTTCCCTTTTGGAGAGGCCCCGCTTCCCTACATGGCCTTAGACGGCCATCGACGAGATTTCCTTGTAGGCGGCAACCAGCTTGTTGCGCACCTGCACGGCGGTTTGAAAGCCGAGGCTGGCTTTCTGCATGTCGATGATCACATCATTGAGCGAAATGTCGGGCGCGCCCATTTCAAAGGCCTTCGCCTGGGCCGACGACGCGTTCTGGGCCGCGGTTACGCGGCGGATCGAGCGCTGCAGTTCGGCTGCGAACCCGTCGGGCTGGCCGACCATTTCGCCTGCGGCAAGATTGCCGGTTTCCGCCTTGCTCACGACGGTGCGCATCTGCTGGAGCATGCTTTCGATGCCGGACAAGCCTGATACAGCCATTACCTGATTCCTTGCTGGTGGGGCATGACGCCAATGTTGCACAGAGCGTAACGCCGATCGCGCGTGGCCATAGCCGATAAAAACCACCAAAAACCCCGACATTTCCCCGAATGCCCCGACCCGGACCCGACGCCGTGGCCGCAGCTGCCGCCTTGCCGTCGACATAGAGGATAAGTAACGCCAAAAACCGGCTGTTTTCATCGATTGGGATTGTCGTACCAACAGCAATAATCCAGGCTCTCCCCAGACCAGAAGCACGTTGCATGTGTAATCTGCCCTACCCAGCCATGAAGTCCTTTTCCCTGCTCCGCGTAGCCAGCGGGAGCCATCGATGAATCAGCAGGCCACTCTGAGCTCGTCGCTGCTGGCGAAGTTCCCCGCCCTGGAAAAGATACGCGCGCTGCCCAAGCCTATCCTGCTTGGCGCGGCGGCTGCCGTCGTTGCGCTGATCGTCGCCGCCGTGATGTGGGGCAGCGAACCCAAATACAAGGTCCTGTTCTCGAACCTGGACGACCGCGACGGCGGCGCCATCGTAACGGCCCTGGGCACGATGAACGTGCCCTACCGCTACAACGAGACCGGCACCGCCCTGCTGGTTCCGGCCGACCGCGTGTATGACGCCCGGTTGCAGCTGGCATCCCAGGGCCTGCCGCGCGGCGGTTCCGTGGGCTTCGAACTGATGGACAACGCCCGCTTCGGCGCCAGCCAGTTCGCCGAGCAGATCAACTACCAGCGCGGTCTGGAAGGCGAGCTGGCCCGTTCGATCGAAGCCATGCACACGGTGCAGCACGCCCGCGTGCATCTGGCCATGCCGCGCCAGTCGCTGTTCGTGCGCGAACGCCAGGCGCCCACCGCGTCGGTGCTGCTGAACGTCTACCCGGGCCGCAGCCTGAGCGACTCCCAGGTGTCCGCGATTTCGTGGCTGGTGGCCTCCAGCGTGCCCGAGCTGACCGCTGAAAGCGTATCCATCGTCGACCAGAACGGCCGCCTGTTGTCCGCGCCGCTGGGCGAAGGCCGTGGCATGGACGCCGACCAGATGCGCTTTGTGCGCGAAACGGAACAGCGCACCGTCGAACGCATCCTGACCATCCTGAATCCGCTGGTCGGCCCCGGCAACGTCCACGCCCAGGCCAGCGCCGACGTCGACTTCGCCCGCCGCGAAGAGACGTCCGAAGTCTATCGCCCGAACCAGGAACCGGGCCAATCCGCCATCCGCAGCCAGCAAACCAGCGACTCCACCCAGCGCGGCGTGAACCCCGCCCAGGGCGTGCCTGGCGCGCTGTCGAACCAGGCGCCAGCCAACGCGCAAGCGCCCATCGCCAATCCGCCCGCGCCGCAACCTCCGCGCCCGGGCCAGCCGCAGCAACCGGCCAACGCCCAGCAGCCACAGCAGACCGGCACGCAGGCCGCCGCGACCAATCTGAACGAGCGCCGCGACGCCACCACCAACTATGAAGTGGACCGCACCATCAGCCACATCAAGCAGCCGGTGGGCAACCTGAAGCGCCTGTCGGTGGCTGTGGTGGTGAACTACATCCGCGACAAGGACGGCGAGCCGCAGGCCCTGCCGCCCGAGGAGCTGAACAAGCTGACCAATCTGGTCCGCGAAGCCATGGGCTATTCCGAAACGCGCGGCGATTCCCTGAATCTGGTGAACAGCCAGTTCAATGATGGCCCGCCGCCGCTGCCGATGTGGCGTGACCCGGAAATGATCGCCCTGTTCAAGACCATCCTGGCATGGCTGGTGGGTCTGGTGGTTGCTTTGTGGCTGTACCGCAAGGTCCGCCGTTCGGTCACCGAGTACTTGTATCCGCCGGTTGATCCGGAAATGGCCGAGGCCGAGCGCATCGAAGCCGCCCGCGAGGCCCAGGACGTGGCCCGCACGAAGGAAGTCAACCGCTACGAAGACAACCTGGAACGCGCCCGCACGATGGCCAATAAGGATCCGCGTGCCGTCGCGATGGTTCTGCGCACCTGGATGAGCAAAGATGAAAAATGATTCCACCCCGATGGACGGCATGACGCGCAGCGCCGTCCTGATGATGTCGCTGGGCGAGGACGCGGCGGCCGAGGTCTTCAAGTACCTCAGCGCCCGTGAAGTGCAGCAGGTCGGCGCGGCGATGGCCAGCTTGAAGCAGGTCACCCGCAATGACGTGGCCGTCGTCCTGGAAGAATTCCGCCAGGAAGCCGACCAGTTCATGGCCGTCACGCTGGGCTCCGACGATTACATCCGCAGCGTGCTGACCAAGGCGCTGGGCAGCGACCGCGCCGCCGGCCTGATCGAAGACATCCTGGAAGCCGGCGACGGCGGCAGCGGCATCGATGCGCTGAACTGGCTGGATCCCAACACCGTGGCCGAGCTGATCGGCGACGAGCACCCGCAGATCATCGCGACAATCCTCGTCCACCTGGAGCGCGACCGCGCCGCGGGCGTGCTGGCGCTGCTGACCGACCGCCTGCGCAACGACGTCATGCTGCGCATCGCCACCTTCGGCGGCGTACAGCCGGCGGCATTGTCCGAACTGACCGAGGTGCTGAACTCCGTGCTGGCAGGACAAGGCGCCAAGCGCAGCAAGATGGGCGGCGTGCGCACGGCGGCCGAGATCCTGAACATGATGAACTCCTCGGACGAGGAAACCGTCGTGGCCAGCCTGCGCGAACGCGACAACGACCTGGCGCAGAAGATCATCGACGAGATGTTCGTCTTCGACAACCTGCTGGACGTCGAGGACCGCGCCATCCAGCTCATCCTCAAGGAAATCGACAACGACACGCTCATGGTCGCGCTCAAGGGAGCGCAGGAAGAGCTGCGTGCCAAGTTCCTGCGCAACATGTCCAGCCGTGCCGCCGAAATGCTGCGCGAGGACCTGGAAGCCCAGGGCCCGATCCGCATGTCGAAGGTCGAAGCCGAACAGAAGAAGATCCTGCAGATCGCCCGCCGCCTTGCCGAAAGCGGCCAGATCGTGCTGGGCAACTCCGGAGACGACGCGTATGTCTGAAGCGGACAACGGCGCGGCGACGCTCATCTCGCGCAGTGCCGCCTGGCGGCGCTGGCAGATGCTGTCGTTCGACGAGCCGGCGACCGTCGAAATCGAGCCGGAGCCCGAACCCGATCCGGGTCCGGACCCCGCCGTGGTGATGGCGCAGCTGCGCGCCCAAGCCATCGCCGAGGGCCGCGAGGAAGGTTATGCGAACGGCCATGCGGCCGGCATGGAAGCCGGCCAGCAGACGGGCCACGACGCCGGCTTCGCTGCCGGCCGCGAAGCCGGTTTCACCGAGGGCCTGGCCCAGGCGCGCGAGCAAGGCGCCACGGAAGCACAGCGCCTGCACGCGCTGGTCGAAGCCTGCGCCACGTCGCTGGGCTCGCTGGAAGAAAAGATGGGCCAGAGCCTGTTGACGCTGGCCCTGGACATCGCGCAGCAGGTCGTGCGCACGACGCTGGCCGAGCAGCCCGATACCGTGGCGGCCGCCGTGCGCGACGTCCTGCACATCAATCCGTCGGCAGGCGGCCAGATGCGGTTGTGGGCCAACCCCGACGACATCGAGCTGATCCGTCTGCACCTGGCGGACGAACTGAAAGAAGGCCATTGGCGCGTGCTGGCCGATGAATCGATCGCGCGCGGCGGCTGCCGCGCCGAAACGCCCTATGGCGACATCGACGCCACACTGCAGACGCGTTGGCGCCGGGTCGCGGCCTCGCTAGGCCGCAACGTCTCGTGGGAGGAGCCGGCGTGAACGGCCATCCGGCTTCGGCGCAAACGGCGCAATCCGGCCAGACGGCCGCGCCCGCCGCCGGCCCGTTGACGCCTGCCGCGCCGGCGCCCGCCATCCCGGTCATCGACCGCTGGAAGACCCAGCTGGAGATCGGCTCGATCCGCGCCGCCTCGACCGATCCGTGGCTGGTCAGCGGCAAGATCACCCGCGCGACCGGCCTGGTGCTGCACGCGACCGGCCTGCGTCTGCCGGTCGGCGCCGCCGCGCGCATCGAGATCGCGCGCGGCCATGACCATTGGGCCGATGCCGAAGTCGTGGGCTTCGACGGCCACACGCTGTACCTGATGCCGCAGGCCGACATTTCCGGCCTGCCGCCCGGCGCGCGCGTGGTGCCCGGCGAACCGCCCGTGCAACGGCAGATCCCGCTGCCGCGAAAAGCCGAACTGAACGGCAACGCCAAACCCCAGCTGGGCCGCCACCTGCCCGTCGGCAACGCCCTGCTGGGCCGCGTGCTGGACGGCGCCGGCCGCCCGCTGGACGGGCTTGGGCCCTTGACGGGCGCCGAACTCGCGCCGTTGTCCGCCCTGCCCATCAACCCCTTGTCGCGCGCGCCGATCGACACCGTGCTGGACACGGGCGTGCGCGCCATCAACGGGCTGCTGACCGTAGGCCGAGGCCAACGCATGGGCCTGTTCGCAGGCTCCGGCGTGGGGAAGTCGGTGTTGTTGGGCATGATGGCTCGCTACACCAAGGCCGACGTGATCGTCGTGGGCCTGATCGGCGAACGGGGCCGGGAAGTCAAGGAATTCATCGAGCACAACCTGGGCCCCGAAGGCCTGGCGCGCTCGGTCGTGGTGGCCGCTCCTGCCGACGTGTCGGCCCTGCTGCGCCTGCAGGGCGCCGCCTATGCCACGCGCTTGGCCGAGCACTTCCGCGACCAGGGCCTGGACGTGCTGCTGATCATGGATTCGCTGACCCGCTACGCGATGGCGCAACGGGAAATCGCGCTGGCCATCGGCGAACCGCCGGCCACCAAAGGCTATCCGCCGTCGGTGTTCGCCAAGCTTCCCATGCTGGTCGAACGCGCCGGGATGGGCGCGCCTGGCCCCTCGGGCAAGGCCGGCTCCATCACCGCGTTCTATACCGTGCTGGCCGAAGGCGACGACCAGCAGGATCCGATCGCCGATTCGGCGCGCGCGATCCTGGACGGCCACGTCGTGCTGTCCCGCCATCTCGCCGAAGCCGGGCACTACCCCGCCATCGACATCGAAGCGTCGATCTCCCGCGCGATGACTTCGCTGATCACGCCGCAGCAATTCGCCGTCGTGCGCCGCTTCAAGCAGAACCTGTCGCGCTACCAGCGCAACCGCGACCTGATCGCCGTCGGCGCCTACGCCGCCGGCAACGATCCGCAACTGGACGAAGCCATTGCCCGCTACCCCCGTCTGGAAGCGTTCTTGCAGCAGGACATCGGCGAAAACGTCGGCTATGACGACGCCGTCAACCAGTTGCGTGCCAGTTTCGAGTTAAGGGATACCTATGCCTAGCCAATTGCCCTTGGACATGCTGATCAACCTGGCCAAGGAAAGCACGGATGAAGCCGCGCGCCTGCTGGGGCGCCTGAGCGCCGAGCGCACCAACGCCGAACGCCAGCTGGGCATGTTGAACGACTACCGCCAGGACTACCTGGAACGCCTGCAGCAGGCGATGACGACCGGAATGTCGGCCAGCGACTGCCACAACTACCAGCGCTTCATCGGCACCCTGGACGACGCGATCAGCCAACAGCAGACGGTGCTGCGCCAGGCCGATGACAATCTGGCCAAAGGCCGGCAGTACTGGCAGCAGGAAAAACGCAAGCTCAATTCCTATGACGCCCTGGCGCAGCGCGAAATGCGCGCGCAGGCCGTCGTGGAATCCCGCCGCGAACAGCGCGCCAACGATGAATACTCCGCCCGCCTGGTCCAACGCCAGGCAGGCCTGCATTAAGCGATACCTCACAGGAAGCCCCAGATGACCGCTCCCCTGCCCTTGCCCACGATCAGCCCCGTCGCGCCGACTTCGATCGCCGACGCGCTTGGCGCCAAGAAGTCCGCATCCGCGAACAAGAAAGGCCCGAGCTTCTCGGACGTTCTGGCCCAGCAGCGCCCGAAGCCGTCCGCCGATTCGCGTCCCGCGAACAACGGCGCCAAAACGCCCGACAAGAGCACCACCGCCAGCGACTCCGCCAACAAGGCTGAAGCCGCTGCCGCCGGCGCGATCGACGATGCCGTGAATACGGCCGTCGCTGCGGAAGCCGGCGCGTTGGCCGTCGCCGCCACGCAACAACCGGCAATGCCGGTCTTGCCGCAGCAAGCGCTTGAGATTGCCACCCAGGCCGCCGAGCAGGTGCAGCTTGCCCGCGGCAATGCCGAGGCCGCCGCGACCGCGATGAGTTCCGGCGCTGCCGTGCTTGCCGCCACGCTCAATGCCGCCGACGTCGCCGCCACCCCGCGTACGCCCGTCGCCGCAACGGCCGTGCAAGCTGAAGCGGCCGCCGCGCTCAGCGCCCGCGACGCCCAGGCCGCGTTGCCCGTCGTCACGGCCGCCGTCAAACCGAGCGGCGCCGTGACGGCTCCTTTGGAAGCTGCGCCCGCCAACCCGAAGCCGGCTGTCAAGGCCGAACCGCCGCGCCTGGCCGCCGACCTTCCGCTGCCGCGCGTCCCGCGCGATATTCGCCCGGAAGCCGAACGCACGACGACGCAAGCGGCCCATACCGAAGAAGAGCTGACGGCCGCGCTGACCAGCACCGCGCAACAGTTCCAGGCGCCGCAGCACGGCGCCCCTTCGGCTCAGGACCACCTGGCGCAGGCCCTTGCCGCGGCCACGCAGCGCCAGGCAGCGCCTGTATTGAACCAAGCCGCCGTCGCCGCGCCAGCCGTGCCTGTCGTGATGCAGGTCGCCACCCCCGTGGGCGGTACCCATTGGGGCACCGAGCTCGGCCAGCAAGTCGTGATGATGAGCACCAACGCCCGCCAGGGCATGCAGACTGCCGAACTGCGGCTGGATCCCCCGGATCTGGGCCCGCTGCGCGTCAGCCTGAATCTGGCGGATGGTGTGGCCACCGCCTCGTTCGTGTCAGCCCACGCATCCGTGCGCCAGGCGATCGAAACCGCCATTCCGCAGTTGCAGCAAGCGTTGGCGCAAGCCGGCATTTCGCTTGGCCAGACCAGCGTCGGCGAACAGGCCGCGCAACAGGAGTTCGCGCAACAGCACGGTGGCAACGGCTCGCAGCGCCAGCCGGGCGGCGGATCGGCGGTCGCCGATGCGGCGGCCGGCAACACCGCACCCGTCGTGCCCACTCCGCGCAATGCCAACGCCTTGGTCGATACCTTCGCGTAGCAAACAGGCGGCCCGCAGCCAGCGATGGATGCGGGCAGTGCAGCAATAGCTTGAGATACGCGGCTTTCGCCCTGTTTTTCGCCTCCAAGCCGAGGCGGGATCTGGGGCAGAATGCTTTCATCCACTAAGTATCCGTTTTCACCAGCGGCCCAATACGCATCGAAACCGAGATGGCGACTTCCAAATCCATATCCGCGCCGTCGGGCGCGAAGAACGCAGGCGGCGCCGGCCGCATCCTTCGCCCGATCCTGGCCATACTGGTCCTGCTCATCGTCGCCGCCGCCAGCGCCGGCGCAACCTGGTTCATCAGCCAACGCATGCAGCAGCCGCAAGCCGGCGCAGCGGTGCAGCTGGGTGTCGGCCAGGTCCCTGGGGGCCAGCCTGGCCAGGCTGGCCAGCCCGGCCAAGGCCCGCAAGCGGCGCAGACCACCTTCGTCGCGCCGCCGGCAGGTCCTATCGCCGTGCCCGCGCCGATCTTCGTGCCGATCGAAGCATTCACCGTCACGTTGCAGAACGCAGACACCGAACGCATCATGCACGTCGGCCTGACCCTGCGCGTGAGCGACGAACAGACCCGCACCCGCCTGGAAAAATACATGCCTGAAGTGCGCAGCCGCATCCTGATGGTGCTGTCGTCGCAATCGCCCACTGGCGTGCAGACCCAGCAAGGCAAGACCGACATGGCTTCCGCGATCAAGCAGGCGGTCAACCGCCCGTTCTCGCCCCTGCCGGACGGCCAGTATGTCACCGACGTGCTGTTCACGGCGTTCGTGGTGCAATAAGCATGGCCTACGAGGCATTCCTTTCACAGGACGAAGTCGATGCGCTGCTTGCCGGCGTCACCGGCGAGAGCGACAGCAAGACCGCGGCGGCCAGTCCCAACGACGGCGCGCGCGCCTATGACCTGAGCTCGCCCGAGCGTGTCGTGCGCCGCCGCATGCAGACGCTGGAGCTGATCAACGAACGTTTCGCGCGCCATATGCGCAACGTGTTGCTGAACTTCATGCGCCGCAGCGCGGACATCACGGTCGGCTCGATCAAAATCCTGAAGTACGCGGACTTCGAACGCAACCTGCCCGTGCCGAGCAATCTGAACATGATTCAGATGAAGCCCCTGCGCGGCACGGCGCTCTTCACGTATGACCCGAACCTGGTGTTCCTGGTCATCGACAGCCTGTTCGGCGGCGATGGCCGCTACCACACGCGCGTCGAAGGCCGGGACTTCACCACGACCGAACAGCGCATCATCCGGCGCCTGCTCAACCTGACCCTGGAAAGCTACGGCAAGTCCTGGGACCCCGTCTATCCGATCGAATTCGAGTACGTGCGCTCGGAGATGCACACCAAGTTCGCCAGCATTACCGGCAACAATGAAGTGGTGGTCGTCACCTCGTTCCATATCGAATTCGGCGCGACCGGCGGCGACCTGAACATCTGCCTGCCCTACTCCATGATCGAGCCGGTGCGCGATCTGCTGACGCGTCCGCTGCAGGAAACCACGCTGGAAGAAGTGGACCAGCGCTGGTCGCAGCAGCTGTCGCGCCAGGTCCGCAGCGCCGACATCGACGTGATCGCCGAATTCGCGCGCATCCCGTCGTCGATCCGCGAGCTGATGAGCCTGAAAGTGGGCGACGTCCTTCCCGTGGACGTGCCCGATACCATCATCGCCAATGTGGATGGCGTGCCGCTGATGGAATGCGGCTACGGCGTCTTCAACGGCCAGTACGCGCTTCGCGTACAGAACATGTTTACCTACGATACCGATTCACACGAGGCCCCCGACCATGACTGACAAGAACGAGCCCGGCACCGGCTCGTCCCCGGCCGACGACTGGGCCGACGCGCTCGCCGAACAATCCCGCGCCAATCCGCCCACCCAGGCCGATGGCCTGAAGCCGCAGGACGACTGGGCAGCCGCGATGGCTGAACAATCCGCCGCCACGCCCGCCACACCCGAAGCGCCTGCGCCCGCGGCGGCAGCACCGGCGCCGGCTCCCGCGAAGCCCGCCGCCCAATCGGCGTCGCAGTCGGTGTTCAAGCCCCTGGCCGGCACCACCGCCGGCGCCGGCACCGACATCGACCTGATCATGGACGTGCCCGTCCAGTTGACGGTCGAACTGGGACGCACCCGCCTGACCATCAAGAACCTGCTCCAGCTGGGCCAGGGGTCGGTGGTCGAGCTGGACGGCCTTGCCGGCGAACCGATGGACATCTTCGTCAACGGCTACCTGATCGCCCAGGGCGAAGTCGTCGTCGTCGAAGACAAGTACGGCATTCGCCTGACCGACATCATCACCCCGTCCGAGCGGATCAACCGCTTGAACAACCGCCGTTGACGGCACCGGCGCCATGACCGAGTCCTCCCTGCTGCGCGTCATCATCGGCCTTGTGCTGGTGGTGGCCGCCATCCTGGTTTCGGCATGGCTCGCCAAGCGCGCCGGGTTGACTCAGCGCGGCGGCGGCAACCTGCTCAAGCAAGTCGCCAGCCTGCCGGTCGGCGCGCGCCAAAGCATCGTCGTCGTCGAGATCGACAACACCTGGCTGGTGGTGGGCGTCGGCCCGAACCAGATCAGCACCCTGCATACCCTGCCCGCCGGCCAGTTGCCGGAGGGTTCGCCCTTGCCCGCCGCAGCGTTTGCGGCCAAGCTGGGCCAGGCGCTCAAGCGCCGCTAGCGCCCCGCGCGCGATCCAAGCGATACCCATGAGTTTGCTCACCCGCACGACCTCCACCCGCGCCCGCCAGAACGCGCTGCCGCTGCTGGCTGCCGCCGCAGTGCTGGGCCTGGCGATGTTCCCCGCAGGCGTCGTCGCCCAGGCCACGCTGCCGGCGCTGACCACCACCCCTGGCCCCAACGGCTCCGAGACCTATTCACTCAGCATGCAGACGCTGCTGCTGATGACCTCGCTGTCGTTCCTGCCAGCTGCGCTGCTGATGATGACCGGCTTCACCCGCATCATCATCGTGCTGGGGCTGCTGCGCAGCGCGATGGGCACGGCGATGTCGCCGCCCAACCATGTGCTGATCGGGCTGGCGCTGTTCCTGACCTTCTATACGATGTCGCCGGTGTTCGACAAGATATACGCCGACGCCTACAAGCCGCTGTCCGAAGGATCGATCCAGTTCGAGACCGCCGTCGAACGGGCGGCGGCCCCGCTGCGCACCTTCATGCTGCACCAGACCCGCGAGAACGATCTGTCGCTGTTCGCCAATCTGGCCAAGCAGCCGGCGCTGGAAGACCCCTCGCAGGTGCCGCTGCGCATCCTGGTGCCGGCGTTCATCACCAGTGAACTCAAAACGGCGTTCCAGATCGGTTTCACCATTTTCATCCCCTTCCTGATCATCGATCTGGTGGTAGCCAGCGTGCTGATGGCGCTGGGCATGATGATGGTGCCGCCCGTGACCGTGGCCCTGCCCTTCAAGCTGATGCTGTTCGTGCTGGCCGACGGCTGGAACCTGCTCATGGGCTCGCTGGCCCAGAGCTTCTACCAATAACGCCGGGAGCAGAGTCGCCATGACAGCCGAAACCGTCATGACCATGGCCTACCAGGCGATGAAAATCGTCCTGGCGATGGCCGGCCCGCTGCTGCTGGTGGTGCTGGTGGTCGGCCTGGTCATCAGCATTTTCCAGGCCGCCACGCAGATCAACGAAATGACGCTGTCGTTCATTCCGAAGCTGCTGGCGATGTGCGGCGTACTGGTGCTGCTGGGCCCGTGGCTGATCGGCGTCATGGTCGACTACATCCGGCTATTGATCGGCCAGATTCCCATGCTGGTGTCCTGAGCGCGCCCGCGCCGCTGGACGCTGGACGCCTCCCCCATGATCGCCTTCACGCTCGAACAGCTCAACGGCTGGATCGGCCAGTTCCTCTGGCCGTTCGTGCGCATCCTGGCGCTGGTGGGCACGGCGCCCCTCTTCTCGGAATCCATCATCCCGGTCAAGGTCAAGGTCGGCCTGGCGTTCGTGCTGTCGGTGGCCATCAGCCCGGCGCTGGACCCGATGCCGCCGATCGCGCCTGGGTCGTTCGCCGGCCTGTGGATGGTGATGCAGCAGGTGCTGATCGGCATCGCCATGGGCTTCACCATGCGAATCGTGTTCGCCGCCGTACAGACAGCCGGCGAATTCGTCGGCCTGCAGATGGGCTTGTCGTTCGCATCGTTCTTCGATCCCAGTTCCGGCGCCAACACGGCGGTGCTTTCCCGCTTGTTCAACATCGTCGCGATGCTGACCTTCCTGGCGTTGGACGGACACCTGCTGGTCCTGGCGGCCTTGGTGCGCTCTTTCGACACCCTGCCCGTCGCCATGGTCCAACTGCATCAGAACGGCTGGGGCGTGGTCGTGGAATGGGGCAAGACGGTGTTCGTTTCCGGCCTGCTGCTGGCTTTGCCGCTGATCTGCGCGCTGCTGACCATCAACCTCGCCATGGGCATCCTGAACCGCGCGGCACAGCAGTTGTCGGTTTTTTCGGTGGGCTTCCCGGTCACGCTGATCGTTGGCGTCACGGTGCTGACCGTGGTGCTGCCGCATTCAGGTCCCTTCCTGGAGTCGCTGTTCGAGTCCGGCCTGGGCGCCATGAGCCGCGTGGTCGATGCCCTGGCGGGCCGATAGCTCCTCTACCCCAGGAACCGCCACACGCGTAAAAACGGCCACTTTCCAGTGGCCGTTTCGCATTGCATGGAACCGCCCGGAAAATCAGGGCTGTCCGGTCAGCCGGAACACGCGGATCGTTTCCCGCAGCGCGCCGGACTGGTTGCCCAACTGCAGCACTGCACCACCCAGCTCCTGCACCAGCGCCGTGTTCTGCACCGTCATCACATCCATCTGCGACACCGCGGAATCCACCTGCTCGATGCCGCTGGACTGCTCTTGCGAAGCCTGCGAAATCTCGCCGATGATGTCGGTGACGCGATGCACGGCAGCGACGATCTCTTCCATTGTGGCGCCGGCCTGTTCAGCCTGTGCCGAGCCTTCCGACACGCGGTCCACGGAGTCTTCGATCAGGCCCTTGATTTCCTTGGCCGCCTGGGCGCTCTTTTGCGCCAGGCTGCGCACCTCGCCGGCGACCACGGCAAAGCCCTTGCCCGACTCGCCCGCCCGCGCGGCTTCCACGGCGGCGTTCAGGGCCAGAATGTTGGTCTGGAACGCGATGCCTTCGATGATGCTGACGATATCCGCGATCTTGCGCGAGCTGTCGGAAATGCCGTGCATGGTGCTTACCACCTGGCCCACCGCCACGCCGCCGCGGCGCGCCACGTCCATGCTGCTGGCGGCCAGTTGATTGGCCTGGCGCGCGTTGTCGGCATTTTGCCGTACCGTCGACGTCAGCTGCTCCATGCTGGCGGCCGTCTGCTGCAACGAGGCCGCCTGACCTTCCGTGCGGCCGGCCAGTTCCTGGTTGCCGCGCGCGATATGCACGGCGGCATGGGTCGTGCCCTCGATGCCGCGATAGACGTCTTGCGCAATGCCGATCAGGCTCTTGCGCATGACCTCCAGGGAGAACTTCAGGCTGCCCACTTCGTCGTCGGAGTCCGCCACGATCTGCGTAGTCAAGTTGCCGGCGGCGACCTGGCGCGCCATGTTGGCGGCATCCACCATCGGATCCAGCAGCGACCGGGAGAGGCTCCATCCCATGCCGAAAATCGCGATCACGCCCAGCGCGATCGCGCCGCACCCGAGGCTGACGCCCAGGGTGTCCAAATTGGCCCAATTGGCGTGCAGGCCGTAGGCGCCCGCGGCCGCCACGATGCCGGCCGACAGCAAGGCGTGGCGCAACATCCGGCTGCGCACGCTGCGCTTGAACGGAAACGCCGCCACATCCAGGCCCCGCCGCCAGCCGGCGCGCACCGGCCGCCCGCGATGGATGCGCACGCCACGCGCCGTGCCTTCGCGGATCCGCGCGTACAGGTCCTCGGCCATCTCGATCTGTTCGTCCGACGGACGCACGCGCACCGACGAATACGCGACGACTTCGCCGTTCTCCACGATGGGCGTGGCGTTGGCCAGCACCCAGTAGTAGCCGCCGTCCTTGCGCCGGTTCTTGACCAGGCCCAACCACGATTCGCCCATTTCCAGCGTATCCCAAAGATCCGCATAGGCTTCGGGCGGCATGTCGGGATGGCGCACGATGTTGTGCGGCTTGCCGATCAGTTCTTCGCGAGTGAATCCGCTGACTTCGACGAATGCCGGGTTCGCGTAGACGATGCGGCCCTTGGTATCGGTGCGCGAGATCAGGTATTGATCTTCACGCAGTTTGGTTTCCACATCATGGACGGGTAGGTTTACGCGCACAGCTAGTCTCCAATTACCTCGATTGCGCAGCGAATGCACCGCAGCGGGCAAACCGGACCCGACGCCCCGCATCGACCGGTACCCGCCGTGGCTTGTCTGGCGGGCACGCCGCAGTCAAACGCTGTTCACCGCCCATTTCGGGCGCTATTTTTATTTACGGCTGAATTTTCGAAAACTTAACGTGCGTAGGAATCGCACGCGGCATCCTTGAACGCCTGCCTCAAGGAATACGGCCGCGCACAGGCGCGGCCGTATTCCTTGCCTTGCGCCACCAGTCAGGCCGGGCGCGCGGTTCGCGGCCAGCCCGAGCAGGCGCGGAAGGTCAGCCTTGCGTCAACGTCGGCGCGGCATAGCCGCCGAGTTGATGCGCTGGCACTTCGATCACTTCGCCGGCGTTGATCTTGAACACCGCGACGGCTTCGGCCAGACGGTGCGCCTGATCCTGCAGGGAACCCGCGGCGGCGGCCGCTTCTTCCACCAAGGCCGCGTTCTGCTGCGTCACTTCGTCCATCTGAGACACCGCGCGGTTCACCTGGTCGATGCCGCTGGACTGCTCTTCGGACGCCGCCGAAATCTCGCCCATGATGTCCGTCACGCGCTTGACCGACGCCACGATCTCTTGCATCGTCGCGCCCGCACGTTCCACCTGCTGCGAACCCGCGCCCACCTTCGTGACCGAGTCTTCGATCAGGCCTTTGATTTCCTTGGCCGCCTGCGCGCTGCGCTGCGCCAGCGAGCGCACTTCGCCCGCCACCACCGCGAAGCCCTTGCCCTGTTCGCCCGCGCGCGCCGCTTCCACGGCGGCGTTCAGCGCCAGGATGTTCGTCTGGAACGCGATGCCGTCGATCACCGACACGATTTCCGAGATCTTGCGCGAGCTGGCAGAAATGCCCTGCATCGTGCTGACCACTTCAGACACCGCCGAACCGCCACGCTCGGCCACGTCCGACGCGCTGGCCGCCAGCTGGTTGGCCTGGCGCGCGTTGTCCGCGTTCTGCTTCACCGTGGACGCCAGCTCTTCCATCGATGCCGCCGTTTCCTCAAGGGAAGCGGCCTGCTCTTCGGTGCGGCTGGACAAGTCCGTGTTGCCTGCGGCGATTTCCCGCGAGCCCACCGTGATCTCATCCACGCCACGGCGCACCGTCGCCACCGTGCGCGTCAGGCTTTCCTGCATGCGCTTGACAGCGGCCATTAGTTGGCCGATTTCATTATGCGAACGGACTTCGACGCGGCTGGTCAGATCGCCAGCAGCGATCTTGTCGAAGTGCTGGCCGGCTTCCACCAGCGGACGCACGACCAGGCGGCCGAACAGGATGCGGCAGAACACCATCAACAGAAGCGCCAGGCCCACCGCGACGGCCACGGCCACCATGGCGCGGTTGAAGTTCGCCTCGGCCTGATCGATCGTGGCTTGCTGCTCTGCGCCGATGTACTTGCCGAAGTCGCTCAAGGCTTCGATGAAAGCCGCGCTGCGCGGCGTGCCGTATTCGTTGTTCACCATGTAGAACGTCGAATAGTCTTCGCTGCGCAGGGCTTCCACCATGGTGTCCACGCCGTCATCGATGTACGAACGGTAGCGGCGGACGAGATTCATCGACAGCTGGCGGCCCGTATCGTCCTGCAGCATGTTCTTCTGGAAGTCCGCGAAACGGGCGCGCACGCCGGTCAACAGGTCGGTCGCGCCCTTCAGGGCCGCGGCCGCGTCGCGGGCCGAGTTCTCGCCGCTGCCCCAACCGGATTCCTGCAGGTGGCGTGCGGCCACCATCAGGCTCACGCGGGCGCGCAGCATGTCGCTATTGATCACTTCGACTTGCTTGGCGCGCTCGGTCAGCGCGTTGACTTCGCGGATGGATTCGTAATTGTGCTGCAGGAAAAACGCCGCCAGGCCGCCTACCGCCGCGATCAAGATCGCGAAGAACGCCATGACCCACAGCAACATCGTACCGACGCGGGCATCGCGCAACCGGAGCTTGCGCTTCACCTTGGGCGCGCGCGCGGCCTTTTTCTTGCCGCCTTTGCCGGCCTTGGCGCCGGATTCGAGACTCGCTTCCATATTTTCCCCCATCCCTCAGGAACTGCTCTGACCAAATGAAAAACCACCCTGTCGACACGCCCTGTTACATGGGGTGTACATTCAGGGCGACGGTCATTGCGGCTTCTGCCGCAATGCTCTCTGCCTGGACTACAACAAGACTTATTTGTTCGCAGGCGCCAACGCGGCCGGTTCGCCCGGGCCGGGTATGTAGATGGTTTGCACCTCGGGTTCGGCCGAGGGCGCCGGCGTCCAGGCCTGATTCAGATCAGGCGCGGGTGCAGGCCCCAACAGCTTTTGGCGTTCCCAGGGTTCCAGCAGAATATTGGTGCTATCGACCAGCCGCATCAGACGGCCGTCCGGGCCAAATTGCAGCAGGGCTTCCTTGCGGCTGTACAAGCCGTCGGCGACAAACGTGATCTTGAAGGACCAAAGGGCCAGGAGCGTGCCGTCGGTCTGCTTGTAAAGCTTGTCGGGCGGCGCGGTCAGCGCCCGCGAAGCGTCTTCCAGCGTCGTTTGACCCGGTGTCAGGCTCGACAGCTTGCCCGGGTCGAAGTTATGACCCGTTGCCGCGCAGCCGGCCAGCAGTACCGCAATGGCGGCCGCCGCCAGAAGATGTATATAGCCTCGCATACCCTACCCATTCACCGGCAACGCCGGTATCAGAATGATTCCCAATCGTCGTCCGACGGCGCCTGGCGACGGCTTGCGGCCGGTGCCGGTTTGGCGTCGTTCGCGGCGGTTGCTGCACGGGGCGCCGGACGGCGCAGCGGACGCGCCGCCGTGGCGCCCTCGACAGCGGATGCCGGCGGCTTGGCGCGCGCCGCATGCGTCAGGCGTGCGGCCGGCGCGGATCTGGCTGTCGCACCCTCCACGGCGGGCGCTGCTTGCGCCGACGCAGCGGGCGCCGGCACGCGGGTGCCGACACGCGCCGCCGGGCGCTGCTGCGCCAGTTGACGGGCGGGCACTTCAATCACTTCACCGGCCGTGACCTTGAACACCGCCACGGCCTGCGCCAGGCGTTCGGCCTGTTCCTGCAACGAACCGGCGGCAGCGGCCGCTTCTTCCACCAGCGCCGCGTTCTGCTGCGTCACTTCGTCCATCTGCGACACCGCGCGGTTCACCTGGTCGATGCCGCTGGACTGCTCGTCGGATGCCGCCGAGATCTCACCCATGATGTCCGTCACGCGCTTGACCGACGCCACGATCTCTTGCATCGTCGCGCCTGCGCGTTCCACCTGCTGCGAACCCGCGCCCACCTTCGTGACCGAGTCTTCGATCAGGCCCTTGATTTCCTTGGCCGCTTGCGCGCTGCGTTGCGCCAGCGAACGCACTTCGCCCGCCACCACCGCGAAACCCTTGCCCTGCTCGCCCGCGCGCGCCGCTTCCACCGCGGCGTTCAGCGCCAGGATGTTCGTCTGGAACGCGATGCCGTCGATCACCGACACGATTTCCGAGATCTTGCGTGAGCTGGCGGAAATGCCCTGCATCGTGCTGACCACTTCAGACACCGCCGAACCGCCGCGCTCCGCCACGTCCGACGCGCTGGCCGCCAACTGGTTGGCCTGGCGCGCGTTGTCGGCGTTCTGCTTCACCGTGGACGCCAATTGCTCCATCGATGCAGCGGTTTCCTCAAGCGAGGCCGCCTGCTGTTCGGTCCGGCTGGACAGGTCCGTGTTGCCCGCGGAAATCTCGCGCGAGCCCACGTTGATTTCATCCACGCCGCGGCGCACCGTCGACACCGTGCGGGCCAGGCTTTCCTGCATGCGCTTGACGGCCGCCATCAGTTGGCCGATCTCGTTGGACGAGTTGACGTCCACGCGCACCGTCAGGTCGCCGCCCGCGATCTTGTCGAAACTGTCGCCAACAACGCGCAACGGGCGCAGGATCACCCGGTTCATGAACAGGAAGGCGCCCATCGACACCACCAGGATCAGCACGGCCAGCGCAAGGTACACATAGGCCATCGTCGAAGCCTGGCCGCGAGCGGACTGGACCTGCTGCTCACTGAAGGTGTTGATATCGTTGGCGAATTCGGTCAGCTGCTTGGAGAACGCGCCACTGGCCGCGCCCGCCTTCGTGTTCTTCAACGACAGATAAGCCGCCGCATCGCCCTTGTCCAACGCGCCCATCATGGCTTGCAGCGCCTCGGAGAACGTGTTGAACGACGTCAGCAGATCACCTTCGGCGGAACTGCCAAGGGTGGTCACCTTGGGGATCGCCTTGAAGCTGTCCATCTTTTTCTTGGCGTCGGCGATCAGTTGCTGCACCGTACGCGAATTCTCGGCGGCGCCGTTGGCATCGCCCGCAGCGCGCTGCGCGGCAGTGATGTCGGCGCGGATGGTCGCGCGCAGCATCTGCGTGTAGGCGTCCTTGATCAGATTGCTTTGCTGGACGCTCAGGGAGTCCAGGGCGTTGATCGTGTCAGCGCTGGAACGCATGCTGTTCCAGCCCAAGGCAATGGCAACCTGTGCGGCCAGGGCGACTGCCAACTGAGCGAGCATCAAGCCCGTGCGCACCTTCAGATTGCTGAACATTTTCGGATAGTTCCGGTAGTCGTCCCGGTGGCGCGCTGTGGCCGCCGGACCGTAAAAGGGGGGTACTGCGTGGGCTACTGCCTGTTCAATGCGCCGACCGGGTCGTCCGGTCAGAAAGACTCCCAATCATCATCCGCAGGCGGGGGCCGACGGCTGGCGGAGGCGGCTGGCGCAGTATCCCTGGCGCTGTCGGCGCGGGTGGCCGGACGGCGCAGGGGACGAGCCACCGTGGCCGGGGTAGCCGCGGGTTTGGGGCGGGCCACCTGGGTCTTGCGAGGCGCGGGCTTGGCGGCCGGCGCATCGCCGTCATCCGCGGGCGCCTGGGAAGGCTGAGCAGATTCCGGGGTGGCCTGCGGGCTGCCATGCTGCGCGCCTTGCTGCGCCGAGGCCGGTTTGGCCAGACGCGCGGCGGGCGCAGCCGGCCGGGAGGCCGGCGCGGCCGAGCGCGGTGCCGGCATACGCGGAGCGGCAGCCTGCTGCGCCAGTTGATGCGCCGGCACTTCGATCACTTCGCCGGCATTGATCTTGAACACCGCGACCGCTTCGGCCAGACGCTGGGCCTGCTCTTGCAGGGAACCGGCGGCAGCCGCCGCTTCTTCCACCAACGCCGCGTTCTGCTGCGTCACTTCATCCATCTGCGACACCGCGCGGTTCACCTGGTCGATGCCGCTGGACTGCTCTTCGGACGCCGCCGAGATCTCACCCATGATGTCCGTCACGCGCTTGACCGACGACACGATTTCTTGCATCGTCGCGCCCGCACGCTCGACCTGCTGCGAACCTGCGCCCACCTTCGTGACCGAGTCTTCGATCAGGCCCTTGATTTCCTTGGCCGCCTGCGCGCTGCGCTGCGCCAGCGAACGCACTTCGCCTGCCACCACCGCAAAGCCCTTGCCCTGCTCGCCCGCGCGCGCCGCTTCCACGGCGGCGTTCAACGCCAGGATGTTGGTCTGGAACGCGATGCCGTCGATCACCGACACGATTTCAGAGATCTTGCGCGAGCTGGCCGAAATGCCCTGCATCGTGCTGACCACTTCAGACACCGCCGAACCGCCGCGCTCGGCCACGTCCGACGCGCTGGCCGCCAACTGGTTGGCCTGGCGCGCGTTGTCCGCGTTCTGCTTCACCGTGGACGCCAATTGCTCCATGGACGCAGCGGTTTCCTCAAGCGAGGCCGCCTGCTGTTCGGTACGGCTGGACAGGTCCGTGTTGCCCGCGGAAATCTCGCGAGAGCCCACGTTGATTTCATCCACGCCGCGGCGCACCATCGCCACCGTGCGCGTCAGGCTTTCCTGCATGCGCTTGATGGCGCCGAACAGTTGCCCGATCTCGTTGGTGCTGCGCACCTCGATACGGCCGGTGAAGTCCCCGCCGGCGATCTTGTCGAAGTGGTCACCCGCCTGGTGCAACGGGCGCAGCACGGTGCGGTTGATGAAAATCCAGCAGCCCAGCGCCAGCGCCAGCGCGATCGCCAGCATCGCGATGGTGACAGTACGCGAAATGTTGTGGTCGACTTCCGCCTGAACCACCAGTTCGTCGGTGCGCTTATCCAGGAATTCCAGCACGGCATTCACGGATTCCCGGAATGCCGTGTTGGCGGCGCTGCCCGCGTCGTTCAGATCCAGGTAGTCCTGCACCGCCATCTTGGACAGTGCGGCGGCCTGGCGCTTGTAGACGTCGTCGAACTGCTTGTAGGCCGTCTCCAGCTTGGCCACCAGCGCCTCGGAACCGGCCATGCTCGGCACCTTGCGGAACTCGTCCAGCCACTTGGCGCCTTCCTTCATGAGGACATCGGCGCGCTGGGTCTGGGCATTGGCCTGCTCGGTCTTGCCTTGCTGCATGTCCATCAGGGACGTCGCCAGCAACAGCCGGCCGCGCAACAGCGCCGCGTTGGCGCGATTGAGCTGGGTGCCTTGATTGGAATAGGCGTCATTGACCTGCTCCAGCTTATCGTTGCTGGAGTTCAACCCCATCCAGGCCACGCCATTGGATATGAACATGGCGCCCGTGAAGAGCAACAACACCAGGACGATACAGGTGCGAACTTTCAAATTGACAAGCATGAAATATCCGAGCGTTAAGCAACGTGAAACGACACTACCTACCCTGCACGCAACCACGGACGCCCTGGCCTCTGGCCAGTAGCGTCCGCAAGGGCGCAACTCTGCGCACGCGACCGGTGCGGCTTGTGGAGTCCCGCCGCTTTATTTGCGGCTGAACAGGCTGGACCCCTGAATGGTCATGAATGCCGCCGATGCGGCTTGCAGCGCCACTTGGCGCAGCGCAAGCTGGCTGGCGCCGGCGTAATAGTCCAGATCTTCCAGATCGGACAAGGACTTGGCGTAAGAAAGCCCCTTTTGCGTACCGGTAGCGTCCAACGCTTCCAGCTCGTTCATGCGTGCGCCAACCGATGCCGCGACGGTCAACACGTTGTCATAGTTGCTTGCCAGCTTCTTGTTGGCAGTCGCCAGCTCGTTATTCAACTTGGCCAGCGCCACCTCATCGCCTGCGATGGGGGAGTCAAGCACCTTGATCAGGCCGTCCAAGGTATTGAACATATCGACGTCGGCCGACTGGATGTTCTGCACGTCGATCACGTCGCCGTTCTTGGGCGTGCCCTTGACCACGACTGCAACGCCGCCGAAATCGATCGAAGAATCGGCCGTATAGGCAGTGGGGCTAGCCGGCGGCGCCGGCGTGGTAACGGGAGGAACGGGCGGATTCGCATTCGGATCCGTCGTGATCACGCGGTATCCCATATTGCCCGTCGCCGTGTCGGTTTCGAACTGCAGGCTGAAGTTCTTGCCGATATTGGGGCTGCCCGGCGTGACCGACACCGTGCCGAACTGGGCCGTGCCCTGATTGGCCGATGCGGCGGTGGCGACATAAGCCTGAGACCCCGGATTGGCGCGGTCGAAAATGTCATTGCCCAGATCAGCAGTCGAAAGCTGACGCGACTGATCCACCTGAACCGTACGCTCGCCAGTGGCGCCGCTGTAGACGATCTTGCCGTTGGCGTCCTGCGAATAAGGAATCACGCCGCCCTGGTAACCCGAAAACAGGTATTGGCCGTTGCCGTCCGTGCTGTTCGCCAAGCCCAACAGGGCGTCGCGGGCGCTCTTCAACGCCGTCGAAAGCGCTTGGCGGTCGCTGTCGGCGAAGGTGCCGTTACCCGCCTGAATGACGCGTGTACGAACATCCTGCAATGCCGTCGTAACCGCGTCGAGCACGTTGCTTTCTTGCCCCAGATTGGTCTTTGCCGTATTGCGATTCAGCCCGTAGGTCGCATTCATGCTTTGCGTCTGCGCCACGCCGATCGACAAGGAGGCAGCCAGCGGATCATCCGCCGGGCTCAAGAACTTGCGACCGCTCCCGACCTGCTCGACCAGGCGGTTCATGTCGGATTCCTGCGCGAGAACGCCGCTCAGGCCGTTCGTGTACATCATGGTGGTGCTCAGGCGCATGGTGCAACTCCGGATATTTTTTTAATCATCACAGTTCAACGGCCTGATCAGCCGCGCAGTCCCAGCAGCGTGTCAAAGACGGTACTCGCCACATCGATGATGCGGGCACTGGCTTGATACTGCTCTTGATAAAGCGACAGGCTCACATATTCTTCATTCAGATTGACGCCCGACACCGCTTGCTGGGCGGCGGTCGTCTGTTTGATCAGATTGACCTGCGCCGTCGCGGCCGACTTGATCTGCGCCGTCTGCACACCGACCGTATTCACGACCTGGGCGAACATGTCGGTAGTGCTCATCGTGCCGTGGCCCAACAGCTTGGCGTTCTGGAGCGCGGCAAGCTTCAGCGCGTTCTTGCCGTTGGCGTCACCGCCTGCGGCGTCGGCCGCGGCGATCTTGTCCGGATCCGTGATCACGACATTGATATCGCGGGCGGCATTGCGCGTCGGCGACAAGGACCACTTGTCGCCCGCTTGCGGCGGGGCGTCGATCGTCAACGTCACGCCCATTTCCGCATCCATGTTCAAAACGGCGTTGGGCGGCGTGCCCGTTGCGGGGCCGTTATAGACTTGCGTGCCCTCCGGCATGCGCGTCACTTGATAGTTCGCGCCGTCGAACGAGATCTCGTAGTCTTTGGCGTTGATATTCGCCAGATTTGAGAACTGGCCCGAAATCTGCGCATTACTCTTGTTCTGCGTATTGGGCACGGCTTCAGGCGAACCGATGCTGAAGAAATCAGTCCCGGGGTTGCCGCTTTGGTCAACGCCCTGCTTGTGCTGCTCGTTGAAGGACAACGCCAAGCCAACAGCCAATTGGCCCAGCTGGTTCTGCATGACGTCCAACGACGATGCGCGGAACTGAAGCAGACCGCCCAGCTTGCCGCCGGTCACGTCGTTGTCAGGCATCTCCACCGCTACCGTCTTGCCCGCACCTGCCGGCAACGTGTAGGCCAACACCGTACGGCCGGCGTCCTTGGTGGAAGGCACGGCCTGCAGCGGATAAATCGTCGTGCCGGACAGCAGCGCCTGACCGCCCTTGGCAAGCGAGACATTGATCTTGCCGCCCTGCTCGTATGTCGTGATGCCGACGAGCTGGTTCAGCTCCATGACGGCTTGATCGCGTTGATCGAGCAGATCGTTGGGGGGACTGCCGCCCGCTTTGCCAGAAGCAAGCGAAATCTGCGAATTCAGATCGTCGATCCGGCTCAGGTAGCTATTGACCTGTTCAACCGTCGTCGTGATCTGCGAGTTGAGGCCTTCGCGCAGATTCTGCATTTCGGTATAGGCCGAACGGATCTGCGTGGTCAGGCTATTGGCTTTGCCCAGCAAATCCGCACGTGCGGCGGGATCGGCGGGCTTGCTGGCCACCGTATTCATGCTGGTGAAGAAGTTGGTCAGGCCCGGGGCGATACCCACCGTGCGGTCGGAAAACAGGTTGTTGACCTGAGACACCTGGTCCAACTGCGCCTGCAATTGGGCGCCGCTGCCTTGCGCGCCGACCAGCTGCTTATACAAGAAGCTGTCGTAGCTGCGCTCGACGGTGTCGACCTGGACGCCGCGGCCGATGTAACCGTTGCTGGTGGCTTGCGCGCCCGCGGTGGACGTCATGACGCGCTGACGGTTATAGCCGACCGTGGTGGCATTGTTGATGTTGTGGCTGGTGGTGGCCAAACCCGCCTGTGCGGCGTTCAGCCCGCCCAATGCCGTTTTATACAAATTCATGCTGACAATGCCCCGTATGTAACCGCAGCTGTTATCTCTGGATACTCCATTAACGGCAGGAGGTCGTCCAAATTTAGAGTCCTTCCAACATCTGGCGAGAATTTTCCACACGGGACGCCGCCCCGCGCAGCTGGCCCATGATGCCGATCAATTTCTGCGCATAGCGCGGGTCGGTCGCATAGCCGGCGTCCTGGATCTTGCGCGCCGCGTCGACCTCGTTGCGCGCCTGCGTGACCGCCTCGTAGCGCGGGCTGTTGCCGATCAGGCGTGCGTAGTCCGCGAACGATTCCTCGTAGGAGGCATAGGCGCGGAAGGGTTGCGTCACCTTTTTCGCGATACCGTCCTCGTATTCCGTGGTCAGCACGTTGACGACCTTGCCCTTCCAGCTTGCGCCTGCCTTGATGCCGAACAGGTTGTAGCTGGTAGTGCCGTCGGCGTGCTTGATTTCGCGCTGGCCCCAACCGGACTCCAGGGCCGCCTGGCCCATGATCAGGCGGGCGGGCACCCCGCTTTGCTGCGAGGCCAGGTTGGCCGCGCGCGACATCTTCGACACGAAGTCCACGACATGCTCCGGCGCGCCTTCGGCGGCGGCCAACGCACGGTCGCTGGCGCGGTTGTTGCGCATCACGTTCAGCAGCGCCGACACTTCGCGCGATCCGCCCGTGCGGAAATCCAGGTCGCCGCCCTGCCCGATCGCCCGGACGGCGTCGTCGGACACGTCGGCCGGCTTGCCTTGCTGCATCTGCGCCAGGATGGACTGCGACAGCCCGATCCCCGGCGTCGCCAGATGCAGGGCCAATTGCTCGTCGGCCATGGATTGCAGCATCTGCGTCTGCTGCGAGTCGAACAGCCCTTCCTTGGGCGTCGCCTCGCGCATGCGCTTGACCATCATCTGCAGGAACAGGGCCTCGAACTGCTTGGCGACCTGCTTCTGCTGATCCGTGCCCTCAGGGTCTTTCTTGACGTCCCGCTTCAGGTCCGACAGGCGACCCATGTCGAACACCGAATCTTGCCGGGCGGCGCCGCGCGACGCGTCGTTTGAGACAGCCATCGTCAGATGATTTCCAGTTCGGCGCGCAAGGCGCCCGCCGTCTTCATGGCCTGAAGGATGGCCAGCAGGTCCTGCGGTGTCGCTCCCAGGGCGTTCAGGCCCTTGACGACGTCAGCCAGATTGGCGCTGGTACTCACGCGCTGCAGCGAGCCATTGTCCTGGCGCACTTCGATCTGGGTATTGGGCACCACCACCGTCTGGCCTTCCGTGAAAGGCGTATCCGGCTGCGACACCTGGTTCTGGCGGTTGATGATGACCGACAGGTTGCCGTGCGCCACGGCCGCCTCTTCGATCATGACCGTGCGGTTCATGACGACCGAGCCGGTGCGCGCATTGATGATGACCTTGGCCACCGTCGGGGCGCGCGCCACTTGCAGGTCTTCGACCAGCGACAGGAAGCGCGCTTGCGACGCCTGCTCCATCGGCGTGCGCACCTGCACCACCCGGCCGTCCAGCGCCGTCGCCGTACCTTGGCCGAACTTCTTGTTCAGCGCCGTGGCCACATTCTGCGCCGTGCCGAAGTCCGTGTTGTTCAGTTCCACATGGATGTAGCCGTCGCGCGAGAATGTGGTCGGCACGCCGCGTTCGACGATCGCGCCCGCGCTGATGCGGCCGCCGTTCAGCTGGTTGATCTGCACGCTGGAGCCGCCGGCGGAGGCGCCGGCGCCACCCACCAGGATGTTGCCCTGGGCGATGGCGTAGACCTGGCTGTCCGCGCCCTTCATGGGCGTCATCAGCAAGGTGCCGCCCCGCAGGCTCTTGGCGTTGCCCATGGACGACACCACCACGTCCAGCGTCTGGCCGGGCCGGGCGAACGCCGGCAGCGTGGTCGTGACCATGACGGCGGCCACGTTCTTCAACTGCATGTTGCTGCCGGCAGGCACCGTGATGCCCAGCTGCGACAGCATGTTGGTCAGGCTTTGCTGCGTGAACGGCGTCTGGCGCACCTGGTCGCCACTGCCGTCCAGCCCCACGACCAGCCCGTAGCCGATCAGCTGGTTGCCCCGCACGCCCTGGATCGTCGCCAGGTCCTTGAGCCGTTCGGCCTGGGCCGCGCCGGCGCCGGCCACCAGTCCGACCGCCACGCAGACTCGGGCGAACAGGGACAGCAAGGCGGATATCGGAGTCGGTAGTGTCATAGTCAGAACGGCGAAGCGATCAGGAAGAAGCGTTGCAGCCAGCCCATGGTCTGGACTTCGTCCATGACGCCCTTGCTGCGGTACTCGATGCGGGCGTCGGCCACCTGGGTGGACGACACGGTGTTCGTTCCGGTGATGGAACGCGGATCCACCACCCCGGCGAAGCGCACGTACTCGCTGCCGCGGTTGATGGCGATCTGCTTTTCGCCGGCCACTTGCAGATTGCCGTTGGACATCACGCCGACGACCGTCGTGGTGATGGTGCCGGTAAACGCGTTGTTGGCCGTGCTGTCGCCCTTGCCCTGCGACACGTTGCCGCCCTTGGCGTCGGTATTCAGGTTCGCGTTCGCCCAGCTGTCCATGAACGACGGCGCCGCGGCGATGCCAAGCGAGGCCGATCCCGTGCGGTTGGTGTTCGTCGCCACGTTCTTGGAGGCGTTTGTCCGTTCGTTCAGCACGATGGTGACGATGTCGCCCACGTTGCGCGGACGGCGGTCCTCGAACAAGGGGTAGTTGCCGTAGGTGGTCGGCTGATAAATCGAACCCGTAGGCTGCGCCATGGGCATCGGCGGCGGCGGCGGCGCCGCCGTCGTCGGCCCGGTGACGATGGGCTCGGGCGGGATCATGGCGCAACCGGCCGCCAGCAACGCCAGTGCCGCAACAAATACCAGACGCAGGACAGACATGGGCATCACAGTTGGGACAGGCGGGCCAGCATCTCGTCGGAGGTCTTGACGGCCTTGCTGTTCATTTCATAGGCGCGTTGCGTGGTGATCATGTTGACCAGTTCTTCGGCAACGTTGACGTTGGAGGTTTCCACGTAGTTCTGCATGATCGAACCCGCGCCGTCCACGCCGGGCTGCAGCAGGTTGGCCGGACCCGACGCGTCGGTTTCCAGGTACAGGTTTTCACCGATGCTCTGCAGGCCGGTCGGGTTGATGAAGGTGGCGATCTGCAATTGGCCGATCTGCACGTTCACGCCGGCGGCGCCGGGCTGCGTCACCGACACGATGCCGTCTTTGCCGATCGAGATCGACAGCGCGTTGTCCGGCACGTTCATCGGCGGCTGGATCACATAGCCGCTGACAGTCGTCAGCTGGCCGTTCTGGTCGCGCTGCAGCGCGCCGTCACGCGTATACCCCTGGGTGCCGTCGGGCAGCTCGATCTGCAGGAAACCGCGGCCGTTGATGGCGATGTCCATTTCGCCGCCCGTGTTGTTCAGGTTGCCTGCCGTGTGGATGCGCTCGGTGGCGGCCACGCGGGCGCCCGTGCCCAGTTGCAGGCCGGACGGCAATTGCGTGGCGTCGCCCACCTGGGCGCCGGGCTGGCGCAGCGTCTGGTACATCAGGTCCTGGAACACGGCGCGGCCGCGCTTGAACCCGTTGGTGGAGACGTTGGCCAAGTTGTTGGAAATCACGTCCATGGAAGTCTGTTGACCTTCCAGGCCCGTCTTGGCAATCCACAACGAACGCATCATGATGAAGTACTCCTGGTGCGGCGGACTGGCCGCACGCGAAAATTGTTTAAATCAGCCCGTTGAATCAGCTAACGGACAGAATTCCGTTGGCGCGCTCGGCATTGCGGTCCGACTGCTGGATCACCTGCATCTGTTGCTCGAACCGGCGCGCGTTCTCGATCATGCCCACCATCACCTTCATGGGATTGGTGTTGCTGCCTTCCAGCACGCCGGACAACACGCGCAGACCGGGATCGGCGGGCGCGGGCGGCGCAGGCCGGCCGTTCACCGGCGCCAGGCGGAACACGCCGTCGTCGCCATGCACCAGTTGCGCATTATTGGGATTCGCCAGTTTGATGCGGCCCAGGTTCAGGATGTTGTTCGGACCGTCGCCCGCGCCGATCGCCGTGATCGTGCCGTCCGACGTGATCGTCAACGCGGCCTGGTCCGGCACATCGATGGGGCCGCCCTGGTCGGACAGCACGGGCTGGCCCAGCGAGGTCTGCAGCAGGCCGTTGATGCCGACCTGCAGGCTGCCGCCGCGGGTATAGGCCTCGCCCTGCGGAGTCTGCACCGCGATCCAGCCGTTTTCGCTGGCCAGCGCCACGTCCAAGTCCCGGCCCGTGGTCTGCATGACGCCCATCTGGAAGCTGTTGCCGGGCGTGGACGCCACCGTCGAAACACGCGTAGGCAGACTCACCCCGTCCGTCATCGGAACCGAACGGTACAGCGCGATCTGCTCGCGGAAACCCGTCGTGTTCACGTTGGCCATGTTGTTGGCCAGCGCGGCCTGGTGCTCAGTGATACGCGCTGCGCCATTCATGGCGGTGTAGATGATTCTGTCCATTGCCTATTCCGTCGGTGTCGTCGCGAGCCAGTCCGGCTTTACTTCAGGTTCATCAGGACTTGCATGATTTCGTCCTGGGTCTTGATGGTTTGCGAATTGGCCTGGTAGGTGCGCTGGGCGATGATCATGTTCACCAGCTCCTTGCTCATGTCGACGTTGGACGCTTCCGTCGCCTGGCCCACCACCTTGGACAGGCCGTTGGTGCCGGGCTGGCCCAGGATCGGCTGGCCGGAGGCGGCCGTTTCGGTCCAGGCGTTGTTGCCCACCGGCTGCAGGCCTTGCAAATTGGAGAAATCGGCCAGCACGATCGTGCCGACGACTTGCGTTTCGCCGTTGGTGTAGCTGGCGACCAGACTGCCGTCGCCGCCAATGTTGATGCCGCTGAATTCACCGGACGTGTAGCCGTCGGGCTTGGCGACCAGCTTGTAGTCGCTGCCGTACTGCGTGGTGCCGGTGTAGTTCATCGAGATGCTCAGCGGGTCGGCGGGCGTCGTGGTGCCGCCGGGCGTCGCGAAGCTCAGCGTCACGACCGGTGCGCTGGTCATCGCGCCGGCCTTGTTGAACGTGAACTGCTGGGGATTGCCCCACGTGCCGCCACCCTGGGTCGTCGGCGCCATGGCCTGGCCGTCCATCGTGTAATACACGTCATAGACGCTGTTGCCGGCGGCATCCGCCGGGCGCTTGACGAAGTACTGCATCACCTGGTGCGAATTGCCCAGGGAGTCGAACACCGTCATGGGCGAGGCGTTCGTGTAGCTGCTGGAAATGGTGGGGTCGAACGGGCGGCCAATCTCGGTGACGGCGGCCGTGTAGTTCTTGTAGCCCGCGACCTGGGTGATGTCACCCGTGGTGACGACGCCCGCGGCGTCCACGGTGATCAGATTGGGCGCTGCGCCGTACGTGCCCGCCGGCGGCTGGTTCACCCAGACGATCCCGCCCGTGGCATTGCGCGTGAATTCATAAGGCGTGGCCGGCGAAGGCGGCGTCGTGCCGGTCATGGTCACCGAACCGTTCACTGCGGGCGACGTCACGGTATCCGTCAGGTACACCACCTTGGCGTTCGCATCCAGGTTGGCCACCGTCGTGCCAGTGCCGGTCGCCTTGGGCGCGACGTTGGCGGTAGGCAACTGCAACTCGACCGGGTTTGCGCCGATCGCGCCAGCCGGGTAGCCCGTCATGCGGTAGCCCTGGGCATTCACGATGAAGTTGTTCTTGTCGACCAGGAATTCGCCGTTGCGGGTGTACATCACCGCGCCGCTCTGGTCCGTGACGCGGAACATGCCTTTCGCGCCGTCGATGGCGATGTCATATTCGCCGCCGCCGCCGTTCACGGCACCGACCGTGAAGCGCTGAGTGATCGCCGCGACCTTGACGCCCAGGCCCACGCGCGAACTGGCGTAGACGTCAGCGAACGACGCGGTCGACGACTTGAAGCCGACGGTGCCCGAGTTGGCGATGTTGTTGCCGATTACGTCCAGGTTCTGCGATGCGGCGTTCAAGCCGCTCAATCCTTGTCCGAAGCCCATGTTTTCTCTCGCTAATCTTTATCTAGTGAAGCCGCCGCGCATGCGCCGGCGCCGATTCAAATCCGCCCGGTTCAGGCGCCGATAACCTTACGCACGTCCAGCATGCTGGTCTGGCCGTCCAGGCCCAGATCCAGACGCAAGCCGTTAGTGGAATACGCCACGCTCTTGACCTGGCCGTAGCTCAGCACTTCCGCATTCACTTTCTTGCCATCGCCGTCGGTCGCCAGCACGGACACGGTGTACGCGCCGGCTTCCATCGCCACGCCGCTGTCGTTCTTGCCATCCCAGTTCAAGGTGTAGACGCCAGTCTTCTGCTCACCCATTTCAATGGTGCGCACGACCGCGCCGTTCGAATCCGAAATGCGGACCTGCACCTTCTGCGCGTCGCCTTGCAGGTCCAGGCCATAAGGCGTGACCACGCGTTCGGCGGCGTTCTCGCCGTCCACGCCGACCTTGACCTTGGCGCCCGGGATCAGCACGCCCTTGCCGATCATCGCCACGGCGTTCATCGACTGGGACACGTCGATCTGGCCGCTGATGGCCAGCATGGTGTTCTTCAGATTGGTGATGCCTTCCACCGTGGAGATCTGCGCCAGCTGCGAGGTCAACTCGGCGTTCTGCATCGGGTTCAGCGGATCCTGGTTCTGCAGCTGCGTCACCAGCAGCTTCAGGAACTGGTCCTGCAAGCCTTGCGCCGTGCTGGAGCCGTTGGCGCCGCTTTGCGCCAGGCCCAGGCCGGTGGTGCTCGTGTTTTGGTCGACGGTGGTCATGGATTCACTCTGTCAAGAAATTAGGATTGACCGATGGTCAGCGTCTTTTGCATCAACGCCTTGGCGGTGTTGAGCACCTCGACGTTCGCCTGGTACGACCGCGACGCCGCGATCATGTTGACCGTCTCGGCCACCGGATCGACGTTGGGCATGCTGATATAGCCCTGGGCGTCGGCCAACGGATGCTTGGGGTCGTAGACCTGCTTCAAGGGCGACGGATCCTGGATGACGCCGGCCACCCGGACGCCGCCGATTTCCTGCCCCATCGCCTGGCCGGCAGCCGGATTGACCTGGAACACGACCTGGCGGGCGCGGTACGGCTGGCCGTCGGGACCCACGACGCTGTCGGCGTTGGCCATGTTGCTGGCCGACACGTTCATGCGCTGCGATTGCGCGCTGAGCGCCGAACCGGCGATATCGAAAATGCTCAACAAGGACATTGCCTGTCGCTCCCTTTATGGATCAATCCTGAATGGCCGTCTGCATGGTCCGGATTCGGCCGGAGATCATCTGCATCGTGCTCTGGTAGTGCAAGGTGTTGTCGGCGAACTGCACGCGCTCGCTATCCATGTCCACCGTGTTGCCGTCCATGCTGGGCTGATACGGCAGGCGGTACAGCAGCTCGGTCGGTCCCTGAGACACGGCCTTGGCCGGGATATGGCGCGCCGACGTCAGCGCAAGCGACGTGTCCGGCAAACGCTTGGAACCTTCCATGGCGGTCTGCATCGCGGCCTTGAAGTCAAAGTCGCGAGCCTTGTAGTTGGGCGTGTCGGCGTTGGCGATGTTCGACGACAGCACTTCCTGCCGCTGCGCGCGCAGCCCCAAGGCCTGCTGGTAGAACCGGAAATCTTCGTTGAGCCTGTCTAGCATCGTGGCGCCTTCGTGCGTTGCAATACGGATAGAGCAAGGGACTTCGGACACACCGTTATCCCATTGGATGACGGCATCATAGGGGTCGGCGGCAGAACACAATCAGCCAAATAACCCGCCATTTCTCATCCAATTCACGTATTGCCGAACGCCGCGGACTCCTACAATTCATCCACCATGAAAATCTCCGCACGACATCTCCTCGCGCGCGCCGGCTGCCTGACCGCCCTGGCCCTGGCCTCCCTCGGGACCGTCCAGGCGCAGGACGCCGCCAGCCAGGCGCCCGAGGCAATCGCCGTCGCGGCGCAAAGCTATCTGCTGGACCAGTTGGCCGGACTGCCCGGACAACCCGCCGTCGCCATCGACCCGCCGCGCACCGAACGCCTGGCCCCCTGCGACGCCATGTCCCCATTTATGCCGTCGGGCATGAAGCTGCGTTCGCGCATGACGGTCGGCGTGCGCTGCAACGCGCCCAAGCCCTGGACGACGTACGTGCAGGCCACCGTCAGCGTCCCCGGCTACTATTACGTCGCTTCAAGGATGATCTCGGCCGGCCAGGCGCTGACGCCGGACGACCTTTCCCCCCGGGACGGCGATCTGGTTTCACTGCCGCCCGGCGCCATCACCGATCCGCAGACCGTCGTCGGCATGACGGCCGCCTACCGCATCAACGCCGGGCAACCGGTCCGGGGCTCGTCGCTGCGCAACGCGCAATCGGTCATGCGCGGCACCAACGTCCGGATCAATGCGCGCGGCAATGGCTTCGTGGTCAGCAGCGAAGGCCAGGCGCTGGACAACGGCGCGCCCGGCGCCATGGTCCAGGTGCGCACGGCCAGCGGCCAGGTGGTCAGCGGCGTGGTCCGGAACGCGGGGCTGGTTGAAATACAACTGTAGGTAATGTTACAAATCGCGCTGCGCTCGCTGACGGGCTGCCCTAAAGTTCGTTCCGGCCCTGCCGTTACAGAGACATAAGTAGGCGGATCCGTCGCAAACCGACCCAGGACGCCCTGCGGAGAAAACCTTGAAAATCAATTCGACCACCAACCGGCCCATTTCTGCCGACGCCGTTGCCCAACGCCCGGATTCCGCGGTGGCGCAGGCGTATGGCGCCAGCAATGGCAGCGGCTCCAGCAGCTCGCAAGTAGCGCTGAGCTCGGCGTCGCGCAAGATGCTGGCCCTGCAAGACGGCTCGAACGACATCAACGTCGAGCGCGTGGCCGCCATTCGCGCCGCGATTGCCTCGGGCCAATTGAAGATCGATACCGGCAAGATTGCCGACAGCCTGATCGCCAGCGCCCGCGATCTGCTGAAGTAACTCTCCGTTCACCGCCCTACCGCCTTCGAAGCATGACCATGAACCCCGTCGATTCCCTCCAGTCCTGCATGCGGCAGGAAGATGCCCTGATCACCGAGTTCTCCGCCGTCCTGGAAGAAGAGACCGAAGTGCTGGTGGGCCCCGGGAACGTCGGCGCGCTGCAGGCCATCACCGAACGCAAGGGGCGCATCGCCCAGCAGCTGGTCGACCTGAGCGAAACCCGCGACGGCCTGCTATCTGAAATCGGCCTGTCCAACGGGCACGCCGGTACTGAACAGGCCGCCGTGCTGCACCCGCAGCTGTCCGGCATCTGGCAGGCGCTGCTGACCAAGTCCGCGTCGGCCAACGAAATCAATATGCGCAACGGCGCCCTGATCGACGTGCATCTGCGCTATACCCAGCAATCGCTGGATGCGCTGCGCAACATCAACGGCGTGGGCGTCGCCACCACGTATGACGCGCAAGGCCGCGGCGCGCGCGGCACCCCGGGACGCCGGCCGATCGTGGCGGGCTGAGCCCTTCCCGCTCCGGGCATGGAAAAAGGCGGCGCAATGCGCCGCCTTTTGTTTGCCCCGCCCCGCAGGCAGACGTTACGCGCCGCCCGTCATTTCCAGCATCGCGAACATCTTCAGGATCGCCACGGGCAGCATGCGTCCCGACAGCTTGCGCTCCGAACCCACAATGCCTGACAGCGGCCCGCGCACCACGTCCGCGGACGGCGAATGCGCCATCTGCCAGCAGGCGGCGCCCAACTGGCCCGCCATCAGCGACTGGCGCGCCAGGGTGTGCGCGCCGTCGACGGCGGGCAGCGCCTGCCAGGCGTTGACCATGTAGCGAAAGCCCGCGCGCGCCTCGTCCTGCAGCACCAGCCAGCGCGCCACGGTTGCGGCATCGGCTTGCGCCGCGGGCAGATTCGTCAGGCCGAACAGTTGCGCGGCGATCTCGCCGCTGTCCGTATCGATCAGCCGGGCGCACACCAAGCGGATGAAGGCGCCGCCGCCGCTCTTGCCCGGCAACGCGATTTCGGTGCCCGACGCCCACAGCGCCAGCGGCACCCGCTTGCCGGATTTGTCGACAAGCAGACCCGGCATATCGCCCGGCTGGCCCACCGGCAGATAGCCGACGCTCTTGCCGACCGCATTCAGATGGGTCGGGCATTCGTCCTGGATCACCCGCATGCCGCCGGGGCAGCGCGCCACCCAGGATGCGCCCTGCCCGCTCAACGACTGCCACAGGCCGGACGTGCCGGACTCCAGCATGTGCACCAGCGGCAGGCGCGGCAACTGCTCGCCCAGCCAGCGCACGCGCGCTTCCAGCGCCAGGCCGGCGTCCGGCTGGCCAGACGCCGAGGGCGCGAACGACGTCAGCATGCCGTGGGCCAACGCCAGTTGCTGCGCCGGCGCAGCCAAGGCGGCGCCGCGGTCGCTCATCAGCAAAGATCCCAACAGCGTGCCGCCGGGCAGGCCCTCGCCCTTCATCGCGGCCTTGCCGTGCATGGCCAGCAGGTGGCGATGGCAGGTGGCGGAGAATTCACGGCGCACCATCGCCAACGGCTCTTCGCCCAGCGCGGCCAGGCTTGCGCCCGCGCCATCGCCCACATAGTCGCGCCAGGACGCACGCGCCTGCGCGCAGGCGGGATCGCTGTCCAGCATGGCGATCGTGTCGTCCAGGTTCTGCGCAGCCGTGATGGAGGCCGAACCACCCTGTGGACGCAGGATCGCGGAGGCCAGCAACTGCCGGCGGCGCGCCGGGTCCACGGCCTCGGCGTCGCGGGCGGCGGGCGCCAGTGACGCCAGGTCCGCCTCGCTGGGCGTGTACAGCGCGCGGGCGCGCTCGACCATCGCGAACGCGCGGTCGATCAGCACATCGGCGCGCGCCAGCTCCATATGTTCAGGCACCTTCTGCCCGACCGACATATAGTGAATCGGCAGCCGGTGACGGATCGCCGTGTCCAGGGCCGCGCCCAAGCGCGTGGCCTCGTCAAGTTTGGTGATGATGCAGCCGGCCACGTCCTCGCCCACGCCGTTGCGGTAGGCATGGGCGACTTCATCCAGCGTGTCGCCCTGGCTGGCGGCGTTCAACACCAGCAAGCGGCGGACCGGCTTGCCGGCGTTGCACAGCATGGCGGCTTGTTCGGCCACCAGGCGGTCGCGCTGGCTGATGCCGGTGGTGTCGATCAGCACGATCTTGCGGTTGCCCAGCTCGGCCAGGATGCGGCGCAACTCGGCGGCATCCCGCACCGAGTGCGCGGGCACGCCCATCAGGCGGCCGTAGATCTGCAATTGCTCCAGCGCGCCGATCCGGAACAAGTCGGTCGTCAGCATCGCGACCTGGTCTCGGCCTTCGCGGGCCACGCAACGGGCGGCCAATTTCGCCAGCGTCGTGGTCTTGCCCACGCCGGTCGGGCCCACCAGCGCGTACACGCCACCGGCCAGGAATTCGTCTTCGGACGCGACGACGGGCAAGTGCGTCATCAGTTCGTTGCGGGCCCATGCCTGGGCGGCGTCCGCCGTCATGCCTGACGGTAGACGCTCGACCAACGCGCGAACCAGCTTCGTGCTGAAACCCGCATCCAGCAGGCTGCGGAACAGCGCAGCGGCGGCGGGCTCTCGGCCCGAGCCCGGGCGGCCGCCCCACAGCAAGCCGTCCATGCGGGTTTCCAGTGCGCCGCGCAAGGCGCTGATCGCATCCTGCAACCCCGCAGCGGCATCGGTCGGCAACGCGGGGGCCGGCGTGGCCGGTCCTTGGCGCAACGGCGCATCGGGCATCCGGGCCATGGACGGCGCAGCAACAGCGGCGGGCGCAGACATGGATGCCGCGGCGGGCTGGGCTGCGGGCGCTGCCGCGGGCGGAAGCGTCGGCATGCCGACGGGCGCCGGGGCCGCTGCATTGGCCGGCCTGGCCGGCGGTAACGCGGGCAGTTCGACCCGTGTCGCCGACGCGGCCGCCAGAGGCGACGCGGGTTGCAGCGCCGCCGGATACGGCACAGCCGGCTTGGCGAGGGCGCCGGCGGAATCTTCGGGCGCAGCATCCTCTTCCGGCGACGCCGACGAGGCGTAGGCGGATTGATAGGCCGCGATCGAACGCGACGGTGCGGCATAGTTCGGCTGCGGCATGGGCGCCGGCGCGGCATGGGGCCGTTCGGCCGGCGCCGGCGCGCCAAAGGGCGAGCTTGCCGGTGGCTGCGGGCGGGACTCAGCGGCCGGAGGCGCGTACGAAACGGCTTCCCGTTGCGGCGTCTCTGCGGCCGCGTCGTCGAACGCGCCCTCGACCGTAGCCAACACTTCCACCCCGCCGTCCACGCTGCGGTTCGACACGATCAGCGCATCCGGCCCCAACACCTGGCGCACCTGGCGCATCACTTCACGGCTGTTGACGCCAAAAAACCGGCTTATCTTCATTGCCCATTGCTCCCGCCGATCAGCGCGGTCACGCGGACCATGCGCTCATCGGGTATTTCAGTATTCGACAATACGCCCAGCTGCGGCAGGTGATGGCGCAAGAACCGCGACAGCGGCGCGCGCAACACAGGCGACACCAGCAGCACTGGCGCATTGCCCTGCGACTCCTGACGCTCGACCGCCGCCTGCGTTTCGCGCAGCAAGGTGTCCGCCAGGCCGGGCTCCAGCCCGCCGCTGGTGGTCATCGCCTGCGACAGCACGCGCTCCAGCTTCACGTCCAGCCCGATGACCCGCAGCTCGCCCTCGCCCGGGAACCACTGCTGGGTGATCGCGCGGCCCAGCGAACGGCGGGTCAGCATGATCAATTCGTTGATATCGGGCTGGCCGCCCGCGCCGGCCGCTTGCGCCGCCAGGCGCGGGCCGTGTTCGGACAGCGTATCGATGATGGTCCGCATGTCGCGGATCGGCACCTCTTCGGACAGCAGGCCTTGCAGCACCTTCTGCAGCGCGGTCAGCGACAACGTCTTGGGCACCAGGTCCTCGACCAGCTTGGGCGCGTCGCGGCCGATGCGGTCCAGCAGCTGCTGCACTTCCTGGCGCCCCAGCAGGTTCGAGCCGTGGCGGTGCATGAGGTGGTTCAAGTGCGTGGCCACCACCGTCCCGGCATCCACCACGGTGTAGCCCGCCACTTGCGCCTGGTCGCGCAGGCCGCCATCGATCCACAGGGCCGGCAGGCCGAACGCGGGATCGGTCGTGGGCGTGCCCTTGATCTGGATGGTGACGCCGCCCGGATCGATGGCCAGCCACTGGCCCGGCATCGCCACGCCATGCCCCACTTCCACGCCCGACAGCAAGATGCGGTAGTCGTTGGGCTTGAGCTCCAGGTTGTCGCGGATGTGCACGACCGGCGGCAGGAAGCCGACGTCCTGCGCGAACTTCTTGCGCAGGCTGCGAATGCGGTGCAGCAGTTCGCCGTTCTGGGCATGGTCCACCAGCGGAATCAGCCGGTAGCCCACCTCCAGGCCCAGCTGGTCCACCATGGACACGTCGTCCCAACTCGCCTCGGCGGCGGCGGCCTGCGCCTGCGTGACCGCCTGTGGCGGAATCTGCTCGGCGGCCTGGGCCGCTGCCTGCCGCCGCTTGTGCAGCGTCCATCCACCCCAGCCCAGCGCGCCGGCCAGCGTCAGGAAGGCGACGTGCGGCATGTTGGGGATCAGGCCCATGATACCGATGATGCCGGCCGTCAGGAACAGCACGGCCGGGTTCGAGAACAGCTGGCTGATGATCTGCTGGCCGATGTCCTGGTCGGTCGACACGCGCGACACCACCACGCCGGCCGCCGTCGAGATGACCAGCGCCGGAATCTGCGCGACCAGGCCGTCGCCGATGGTCAGCAGCGTGTAGACGCGCGCCGAATCGCTCATCGACATGTCGTGCTGCGCCACGCCGACGATCAGGCCGCCGATGATGTTGATCGCCATGATCAGCAGACCGGCGATGGCGTCGCCCCGCACGAACTTGCTGGCGCCGTCCATGGAACCGAAGAAGTCCGATTCCTGCGAGACTTCCGCGCGGCGGCGGCGTGCCTCGTCTTCGCCGATCAGGCCCGCGTTCAGGTCGGCGTCGATCGCCATCTGCTTGCCGGGCATGGCGTCGAGCGTGAAACGCGCGCCCACTTCCGCAATACGGCCGGCACCCTTGGTGATGACGATGAAGTTGATGATGGTCAGGATCACGAACACGATGATCCCGACGGCGAAATTGCCGCCCACCAGGAAGTGGCCGAACGCCTCGATCACCTTGCCCGCCGCGTCCGGGCCCGTGTGCCCGTTCAGCAGCACGACGCGGGTAGACGCCACGTTCAGCGACAGCCGCAGCAAGGTGGCGAACAGCAGCACGGCCGGGAAGGCGGCGAAATCCAGCGGCTTCTTCGTGAACATCGCCACCAGCAGGATCATCACGGACAGCGCGATGTTGAAGGTGAACAGCAGGTCCAGCAGGAACGTGGGCAGGGGCAGCACCATCATGCCCAGCACCATCACGATCAGGATCGGACCCGCCAGGAGCCGCGCATGGCCGGCCCCGCTATTCTTCAACATGGTGAGCAAAGCGCTCATTCCTTAAACTCCTTGTGCTGCGGTGTTTGCCTGCGGGTCCAGCTCGGCGGGCACGGCCAAACGGGTCGGAGCCGTCGGTTCGACTCCCCATCCCGAACGCCATGAACGCAGCTGGAAGACCCACGCCAGCACTTCGGCCACCGCGGTATATAGCTCGCCTGGGATTTCTTTCCCCAGATCGACGTGTTGATGCAATGCGCGCGCCAGCGGCGGCGCTTCCAATGTCGGGACGCGGTTCTCGGCAGCCAGTTCGCGGATCTTGGCCGCGATCAGCCCCGTGCCTTTGGCCACCACGCGCGGCGCGCCGCTCTTTTCCTCGTCATACTTCAGCGCCACGGCGTAATGCGTCGGGTTGGTCACCACGACGTCCGCCTTCGGCACTTCCGACATCATCCGGCGCCGCGCCGCCTGGCGCTGCTGCTGGCGGATGCGTGCCTTCACATGCGGGTCGCCTTCGCTTTCCTTGTGTTCCTGGCGCACATCCTCTTTGGACATGCGCAACTTCTTCAAATGGCTCCAGATCTGCCACGGCACGTCCAGCATCACGATGATCAGCAGCGACGCCACGATGAACGCGCAACACATGGCCACCAGCGACAGCGCCTTGATCAGCGCCGCGGACGGCGCCACGTGCATCAGGCTCAGCATGTCGTCGTGGTAGCGCCAGATGACCCAGACGGCCACGCCGCCCACCAGCAGGGCCTTGGCCAGCGCCTTGATCAGCTCCACCACGGTCTGCGACGAGAACATCCGCTTCAGGCCGGCAAAGAAGCTGAGCTTCGAAAAGTTCGCCTGCAGCGGCTTGCCCGAAATGACGATGCCGCCCAGCAGCACGCTGGACAGGACCGCCACCACCACCAGCACGCCGAAGACCGGCAAGGTCGCCAGCAAGGCGTGGCCAAAGCCGCTGACCGCCAGCTCCACCATCACGCCGGGGTCCGTCACGACGCGCTGATCGAACGCCAAACCATTGCGCAGCACCCCGCTCAAGCCTTGATAAAGCGCGCCGCCGCCCATCCAGATCACCGCGACACCGGCGGCCAGCATCATGAACGTGCCCAATTCCCGGGAACGCGCAATCTGCCCCTCCTCGCGCGCCTTTTCCAGGCGCCTGGGAGAGGCGGCTTCGGATTTTTCGAGGTCGCTTTCTTCGGCCATGCTCTGCGGTGTCGTTGCGGCTCGCGGATTTTCGGATTACGAGCTGCCCGCCGAGATTCTAGGAGGCCCCGGCCTTCGGCGATAAGCCAAGAAACGGGGGGAAAGCGGCGCTATTCCCGGATGCGCGCCAGGCCCGGCCGCCCGCCCTCGGCCGGACGCACCGCCACGGGCGCCCGCCAGCGCGGTCAACGCCCGGCGGGAACGGCCGTTTGCAATGGCGCCCCGCCTTCCAACGCCGCCTGGAAGCGCACGTAGTCCAGGCCGATCCGGACGGCGCCCCAGTGTTCCGACCCCAAATACAGGGGTAGGGAAATGTCGTTGACGATTTCGCCGGTATCCCGCGAGTAGGTCTGGAACAGCATCGACCCCGTATTCGCGGCCAGCCGGGCGCCGACCGGATCGTCGAAGATCCGCTTGTGCCGCACCCGGACGATATCGGTCGCCGCGTCTCCCGTCGGCGCGTGCGAAAACCGGCTGTTGTGCGCCGGCGCATAGCCCCGGCCGTCCACCAGGATCGTATAAATGCCGCCGGGCACCGCCTCCAGCACGCTGTCCAGCAGCCGGGTCAGCGGCTCGTCGATCGCGCGGTCATAACGCGTGTGGTAGCGCGCCGGCTCGCTGCCGGGAATGCGCTGGTAATGCCGGTCGAACACGTCCACCCCGCGGCGGCGGGCGTCTTCCAGCAAATGGACGGCGGCGGCCCGGAAGTCGTCGACCGCGCCGGACAGTTCATCGAACGCCGTATTGCCGGTGCGCATGTCGGCCAGGACCTCTTGCACGCTTTCGGTCTGGCGCCGGATGCGGTCGATCTCGCCGGACATGTGGCCGACGCGCTCCAGCACGTCGGCGCTCAGCGCCGCGATACGCCCCACTTCCTGGCTCATGCCGTGGTTGGTGGCGTCGACCTCGCCGATCGCCAGCACCACTTCGCCCACCTGGCGGTTCATGTTCTCGAAGTCGCGGACGAACCGCTGGAAATCGGCGCAGGTCCGGTCCAGCACCGCGCCGGAGGCATCCACGTCGTCGCGCAGCGTGCCGGTCCGCCGCTGGGTGGTGTCCACCAGTTCCAGCATCTCGGCCGTATGCCGGCCGATATCGCCGGTGGCGGTATTCACGCGCTCGGCCAGGCGGCCGACCTCGCTGGCGACCACCGCGAAACCCCGGCCGGCATCCCCGGCCCTGGCCGCCTCCACCCCCGCGTTCAGCGCCAGCAACTGGGTCTGCAACGCAATGTCCTTGATCACTTTGCTGATGTCGCCCACCGAGCGCGCGCGCCCCGTCAGTTGCCCCACCACGTCGGTGAATGCGGCCATTTCACGGGTCATGCGGTCCACGCGCGCGCGCACGTCGGACAGCTCGGCCAGCGCCTGCTCGGCCGCATGCAGGTTCTGGCCCGACACCTGGGCGATCTCGCGGGCATGGCTGGAGGTGGACGTGGACAGCGCGGCGATCTGCGCCCCGCTGTCTGCCAACGCGCCCGCCGCGCGCGCCTGCTCCTGCGCCAACAGCGAACAGCGGCCCGCCTGGAACTGCGTGCGCGCCGCGTTCAGCGCGATTTCAATGCTGGATTGCCGCACGGTCATGATCCGCCGGCGGATCTTCCCCAGAAAGCGGTGCAGCGGAAAAACGGCGGGGCTGATCGGAAGCGTGCGCTCCGACAGCATGGCGTCGCCACGGTTGAGGCGACGCAACAACCCCCACATGCCGCCCAGGCGGAATACGGATCTGGCCAAGATGGACCTCCTTGTGCTGGCCCGGATCGCCTTCTATGGGCATCCGTTGCCTGGCGCGCAGGGCGCGCGCCGTGTCTTTCGCTGCAAGGCCCCGCTTTTTCTTATGGCGGAAAGTCTATCGATCAGGCGGTATTCGCGCCCTTAGGGAATACGTTCATGCGCGCGCAACCGCGATGCAAGGTCCCCGCGTGCCGCCCGCGGCAAGGCCCGGCGGCACGGGGAAACGGTCAGAAGCCCAGGCTGGCCAACAGGTCGTCGACCTGATCCTGGCTGGTGACGACATCCGTCTTGCCCTGCGGGCTGATCTGCGGGCCGTTGAGCAGGCTGTTGGCCTCGTCGCGGCGCTCTTGCGGCACGTTGTCCAGCAGCACTTGCAGCAGCTCGCGTTCGATCGCGCCCACCACATCCATCATGCGCATAATGACCTGGCCCGTCAGGTCCTGGAAATCCTGCGCCATGATGATTTCCATCAGCTTGGACTGGGTCTGCTGCGTCTGCTTGGGCACGTCGGCCAGGAACGCGCGCGTGTCCTTGACCAGTTCGCGCGCCTCCGGCATTTCAAGCGGCTGGTCATACCATTGCTGCCAGCGCGTATCCAGCGACTGCGCCGAACGCGACATGCTGTCCTGGATGGGGCCGGCCTGCTCGGTCGCGTTCAATACGCGGTTGGCGGCCTGTTCGGTCATCTGCGCCACATAGCGCAGGCGATCGCGGGCATCCGGGATGGCATTGGCGGCGTCCTTGATCGCCTGGTCCAGGCCCAGCTCGCGCATGCTGTCGCGCAACATGCGGGTCAGCGAGGCGATCCGGTGGATCAGGTCAGGATTCTCGGCGGCGGGTTCAACGTTTTGCGTTGTGCTCATTGCACACCTCAACCGGCAATTTTCTCGAAGATCTTGGTAAGCTTTTCTTCCAGCGTCGCCGCGGTGAAAGGCTTGACCACGTACCCGTTGGCGCCGGCCTGGGCCGCCGCCACGATGTTTTCCTTCTTGGCTTCGGCCGTCACCATCAGCACCGGCAACGATGCCAGGGCCGCATCGGCACGGATCTGCTTGAGCATTTCCAGGCCATCGAGGTTGGGCATATTCCAGTCGGACACGACGAACTGGAAACCGCCGTTGCGCAGCTTCTCCAGCCCGATCGCGCCGTCCTCGGCCTCATCCACGTTCTCGAAACCCAGCTCTTTGAGCAGGTTGCGGATGATCCGCCGCATCGTGGGGAAGTCATCCACCACCAGAATCTTCAGGCCCTTGTCTACCATCTTTCACTCCAGAAAAATTTGCTTGAGACCGATCGTGGATGCATCCGCGTCAAACGCGGTGCCCACGGTCGCCCAGGCGAGTCAGAATGCGTTCGCTAATCGCCGACAGCGCTACCACTTCATCCGCGGCGCCAATGGCGATGGCCTCCCGGGGCATGCCGAACACCACGCAGCTGGCTTCATCTTGCGCGATCGTGTGCGCGCCGGCCCGGTGCATCGCCAGCATGCCGGCGGCGCCGTCCTTGCCCATGCCGGTCAAGATGACACCGATGGCGTTCTTGCCGGCGGCAACGGCGGCGGAATTGAACAACACGTCCACCGACGGGCGGTGGCGGTTGACGGGTTCGCTGGCGTCAAGCTCGATCACATAGTTGGCGCCGCTGCGGCCCAGCCGCATGTGCGTGTCGCCACCCGGCGCCAGGTATACGTGGCCGGGCAGCACCCGGTCCCCGTGGACCGCCTCGCGCACCGTCACCGCGCACAGCGCGTCCAGGCGCTGTGCGAACGACCGCGTGAAGCCGGCAGGCATGTGCTGCGTGATCAGGATCGCCGGGCTGTCCGGCGGCAACGGCTGCAGGACTTCGCGGATGGCTTCGGTGCCGCCCGTGGACGCGCCCACGATGACCAGCTTTTCCGAGCTGGCCAGCGGCCGGCGCAGCATCGGCGCGGGCGCGGCTTGCGGCGCGTGCGGCGCCGGCGTGCGCAGCTTGGCCCGCGAGGCCGCGCGGATCTTGTCCGCGATCAGCTCCGTGTACTCCAGCAGGCCGTCGCGGATGCCCAGCTTGGGCTTGGTGACGAAATCGATGGCGCCCAGTTCCAGCGCGCGCAGCGTGATTTCACCGCCGCGCTCCGTCAGCGACGACACCATCACGACCGGCATCGGCCGCAGGCGCATCAGCTTTTCCAGGAAATCCAGCCCGTCCATGCGGGGCATTTCCACGTCCAGCGTCAGCACGTCGGGGTTATGGCGCTTGATCAGTTCGCGCGCCACCAGCGGATCCGGCGCGGTCGCGACCACTTCCATGTCCGGCTGGCTATTGATGATCTCCGTCATCAGCCCGCGCACCAGCGCGGAGTCGTCTACACACAATACGCTTATTTTTTTCATTGCTTGCTGCCTCGGCCCATTCAGGCCTTACTCGCACATTCGTAGACCGTCTGCCCGCGCAGACGAAAATCCCGGCTGATGTAGGTGAAGTTCTCGGAGTGTCCGGCGAACAGCAGGCCGCCCGGCTTGAGCAGCGGCACGAAACGCTCCAGAATCTTCGCCTGCGTCGGCTTGTCGAAATAGATCATGACGTTGCGGCAGAAGATCACGTCGAACTTTTCGTTGATCGCCCAGGACGGCGCCAACAGGTTCAAGGTCTCGTAGCGCACCATGTCGGCGATCTCGGGGCGCACCCGGACCTGGCCCGCGTTCGCCCCGCGGCCCTTCAGGAAGAAGCGGCGCAGGCGCTCGTCTTCCATCTTCGCCACGCGTTCGGCCGGGTACACCGCCGCGCGAGCCCGGTTCAACACATTCGTGTCGATGTCGGTGGCCAGCACCGTGCTGGCGCTGGCGCGCGGCCCCATGGCCTCGACCAGGGTCATGGCGATGGAATACGGTTCTTCGCCGGTAGAGGCGGCGCAACACCATACCGACACCGGGCCGCCGCGCTTCTGCGCGAAATCGGCCAGAATCGGAAAGTGGTGCGACTCCCGGAAGAACGCCGTCAGGTTGGTCGTGAGCGCATTGACGAAGTCTTCCCACTCGGCCGCGTCGGGCTCGTTTTCGAGCTGGTCCAGATAGCTGCCGAAGTCCTGCCGGCCCAAGGCGCGCAGGCGCCGCGCCAGGCGGCTGTAGACCATTTCGCGCTTATGCGTGCCCAGCGAAATACCGGCGCGCGCATGAATCATCTTGCGGACGCGGGAAAAATCCGCGTCGCGGAAATCGAATTGGCGCTCAACCGAAATGGACGGCGCCGAAGTTGCTGCGGTTGCCACTACGCTCCTCGGTGCCCGAGCGCGAACGCGTCGGGTGCATGCAGACGGGTATCGTCATCGGACGAACGCGCGGAAGACAGGCGATGCGCCGGCACTTCGATGACCTCGCCCGCATTGATCTTGAACACCGCGACGGCTTCCGCCAGACGCTGGGCCTGCTCTTGCAACGAGCCGGCGGCAGCGGCCGCTTCTTCCACCAGCGCCGCGTTCTGCTGCGTCACTTCGTCCATTTGCGACACGGCGCGGTTGACCTGGTCGATGCCGCTGGATTGCTCTTCCGACGCCGCCGAGATCTCGCCCATGATGTCTGTCACGCGCTTGACCGAGGCCACGATCTCTTGCATCGTCGCGCCCGCGCGTTCCACCTGCTGCGAACCCGCGCCCACTGTCGTGACGGAGTCTTCGATCAGGCCCTTGATTTCCTTGGCCGCCTGCGCGCTGCGTTGCGCCAGCGAGCGCACTTCGCCCGCCACGACCGCAAAGCCCTTGCCCTGCTCGCCCGCACGCGCGGCTTCCACCGCCGCGTTCAAGGCCAGGATGTTCGTCTGGAACGCGATGCCGTCGATGACCGACACGATTTCCGAGATCTTGCGCGAGCTGGCCGAAATGCCGTGCATGGTGTTCACCACTTCCGCCACGGCCGAGCCGCCGCGCTCGGCCACGTCCGACGCGCTGGCGGCCAGCTGGTTGGCCTGACGCGCGTTGTCCGCGTTCTGCTTCACCGTGGATGCCAATTGCTCCATGGACGCAGCGGTTTCCTCAAGCGAGGCCGCCTGCTGTTCGGTCCGGCTGGACAGGTCGGTGTTGCCGGCCGCGATTTCGTGCGACCCGACGTTGATCTCATCCACGCCGCGGCGCACCGTCGACACCGTGCGCGTCAGGCTTTCCTGCATGCGTTTGAGCGCCGCGAACAACTGGCCGATCTCGTTGGTGTTGTGCACGTCCACGCGGGCGGTCAGGTCGCCGCCGGCGATGCGGTCGAAATGGTGGCCGGCTTCCCTCAGCGGCTGCAGCACGCGGCGGCGCAGGAAGACATAAGTCGCGAACACCAGCAACGCGGCGATCACGCCGCCTGCGCCGACGGCGATCAGCACGAACTGGTAACGCAACTGCGCCACCTCATGCGCGTCCAGCATCTTGCTGGCGCGCCAGAAATCGAAACCTTCGACGGCACGCGCGAAACGGCCTTCCAGCGCATCCTGCACGGTCTGCACCTGCTTCTGGTAGGCCGGCATGTCGGCCTTTTCCAGGGCGGCGACCAGCGGCGTCAAGCCTTGCTGCACCAGCGCGCCATAGGAAGCCTCGATTTCTTTCAGCGTTTCGGAGGCCTCCGCAGGCTGCGGCAGCGTCTTGTAATACTCGAATTCCGCCTGGCCTTTGTTCATGGCCGCCTTGGCGCGTTCCAAGAGGCCGGTGGCCTCGGCAGACAGGCCTTGCGTCAGCAAGGTAGCCTGACCCACGCTGCTGACGATGTCCGCATAGTTGGCGGTCGCCGCGCGGCCCAGGCCGTTCATGGAATCCTTGTAGCTGGACACGACGCGGCCCACCGCGTCGTCCAGTTCCTGCGATTGCTTGATTTCAGCCAGGGTCCCGTTGCTGATGCGCAAGGACAACACGCCAAGCGCCGCCCCGATCACCAACATGAATGAGAAGAACGCCAGCACCCACAACAGGCTGCTGCGTATCGTCATGTTCGCGAAAAACTTGCGCATCACAAGAACCATCCCTTGACTGCAATCGTTAAAGGAAAGCGCCACATCGGATTCAATATGGCGCCTCTACCCCGCATTCCAGCCGGATTCCGATCAGGAAGCGGCTTTCTCCACCAGCGCCATCTCATCGCTGGTCATCATCTTCTCGATATCCACCAGGATCAGCATGCGCTCATCCACCGTACCCAGGCCGGTCAGGTATTCGGTGGACAGCGTCGCGCCGAACTCCGGCGCCGGGCGGATCTGGCCCGCATTCAGCATCAACACGTCGGACACGCCGTCGACCACGATGCCGACCACGCGGCGATCCAGGTTCAGAATGATCACGACGGTCTGCTCGTTGTATTCGACGCGGCTCAGGTTGAACTTGATGCGCAGGTCGACGATCGGGACGATGATGCCGCGCAGGTTCGTCACGCCCTTGATGAACGAGGGGACGTTGGCGATGCGGGTCACCGTGTCGGCGTCGTAGCCACGGATTTCCTGCACTTTCAGGATGTCGATGCCGTACTCTTCATCGCCCAGCGTGAAGACCAGGAATTCGCTGCCGACATCTTCGTTGCGCGCGGATTGCGCTTGCGGTTTGGCTGCCATGATTTTTTAGTGCTCCATCAATTCAGAATGGCTTCGGGCTGCGACCAACGTTCACGGTTGGCGCGCGCAAGCGCAAATACGTCGACAATCAGCGCTACGCTGCCATCGCCCAGGATGGTGGCGGCGGAGATGCCGGGGACCTTGCGGTAGTTCGACTCAAGGTTCTTGACCACGACCTGGTGCTGCCCGATCAGGTGATCGACCAGCAGCGCGAAACGGCGGTCTTCGGCCTGCATGATGACGGCGATGGCCTGCGTGGGATCCGACTGGGCTCCCGCCACCGAAAACACGCGGTGCATTTCGACCAGCGGCAGGTATTCGCCGCGCACGTGCATCACGCGTTCGTTGCCCGCCACCGAATAGATCTGGTCGTTCGTCGGCTGCAGCGATTCCGTCACATTGTTCAGCGGCAGGATGAAGGTTTCTTCGCCCACCCGTACCGACATGCCGTCCAGGATGGCCAGCGTCAGCGGCAGCACGATGCGGGTCGTGGTGCCGTTGCCCGGTTCGCAAGACAGCTGCACGTGGCCGCCCATGTCCTGGATGTTCCGGCGCACCACGTCCATGCCAACGCCGCGGCCGGAAATGTCCGTGACTTTTTCGGCGGTGGAGAAGCCTGGCGCGAAGATCAGTTGCCAGATCTCGTCGTCGGGTGAATTCTCGTTGACCGGCAGGCCTTGGGCCATGGCCTTCTTCAGGATCTTGTCACGGCTCAGGCCGCCGCCGTCGTCGCTGACCTCGATCACGATGTTGCCGCCGTTATGCTGGGCGGACAACACCAGCTGGCCCACTGGATCCTTGCCGGCGGCGATGCGCTTTTCGGGCGTCTCGATGCCGTGGTCCAGGCTGTTGCGCACCAGGTGCGTCAGCGGGTCGATGATGCGTTCGATCAGGCTCTTGTCCAGTTCGGTCGCGCGGCCGTGGGTCTGCAGTTCGATCTGCTTGCCCATCTTGCCGGCGATGTCGCGCACCAGGCGGGGGAAGCGGCTGAACACGTAGTCCATCGGCATCATGCGGATCGACATCACCGCTTCCTGCAGGTCGCGGGCATTGCGTTCCAGCTGCTCCATGCCGTTCAACAGGCGGTCGTGCAGGACCGGGTCCAGCGTGGACGCCGTCTGCGCCAACATGGCTTGCGTGATGACCAGTTCGCCCACCAGGTTGATGACCTGGTCGACTTTCTCCACGCCCACGCGGATGGACGTGGATTCCTTGTCGGCGTGCGCCGGCGCGGCCGGGCGCGACGCGCGGGCGGCCGCCTGGGTGATCGCTTCGGCGGCAGCCGCCGATTCCGCGACGGCCGGGGCCGGAGCCACCGGCGCGGGTGCGACAGTAGCGGGAGCCGGTTCGGCCGCCACCGGCGCCGCGGCGGCTGCCGGGGCCGCTTCGCGGCTGATGTTCAATTGGTCGCCGTCGACGATGAAGCAGCACACGGCCTCGATATCGTCCGGCGTGCAGGTGCTGTCCACCCACACGGTCAGGACGCCGTCGGCGCGTTCGCTGGCCTTCACCGTACCCAGGTTGCCCATTTCTTCAAGCAGGGCCGCGGCATCCTTGTCCGACACCTTGGTGATCCGCACCTTCAGCGGCAGATCGCCAGCGTCGGCGGCCGCTTGCGCGGGCGCCGGTGCGGCCACAACCGGAGCCGGTGCCGGCGCAGGTGCTGCCGCCACAGCGGGCGCAGCCCCAGCCGGGTCCGCCGCAGCCGCGGCAGCCGCGGCAGGATCCTTATGCTCCAGCGCCAGCTGCCTCAATACGGCGCAGATACGCTCAAACACGGCTTCATCGGGCTCTTCGGAGGCCCGATAGGCATCCAGTTGGCTTTTGAGCACGTCTTTCGTTTCCAAGAAGATATCAATCATGTCCGTGCGCAGCGCCATTTCACCGCGACGGATTGCGTCCAGAAGGTTTTCCAGCAGATGGGTGGTGCCCGCAAGCTGCGTGAAACAGCCGAATGTCGCCGCACCGCCCTTGATCGAGTGGGCCGCGCGGAAGATGGCGTTGAGCTGCTCGATGTCGGGCGCGCCCACATCCAGCTCTAGCAGCAACTGTTCCATTTGCGCGAGCAGCTCATCCGCCTCGTCGAAAAAGGTCTCGTAAAACTGACTGAGGTCCAAACCAGCACTCATGACCCGTACGCCTTCATAAATGAACCTGCTTTACGCGCCGGCCTGCTCGTCGAGCAGTTCGGTCGCCAATTCCACCAGCACATCGGGGTCGACCGGCTTGGAAAGCCAGCCACAAACGCCCAGATCCCGAGCGGCCATCTTGCTATCCACATCGTCTTCGGTGGTCAGCACCAGCACCGGCACGTCCAGGTACTGGTCCTGCTCGCGCAAGCCCTGAATCAATTGCAACCCGCCCATGACCGGCATGTTCCAGTCGCTGACCACCAGATCCACCGGGTGGTTCTTGGCCACTTCCAGCGCTTCCTGGCCATTGCCGGCCGTCAGTACTTTCCATCCCGCGCCCGTCAGCGTCGCCTGCACGATCATCCGCATCGTCGCCGAATCGTCCGCCACCAGAATCGTTGCCGCCATTGCTATCGAACCCCTTCAGCGGGCGGCACATTCGCCGCTTCGCCTTGCTTGGTTGCCGTCGCGGCCTGGGTGGCGGCTTGCACCGCCTCCACGGCCGTTCCCACCTCGCGGGCATCCTTGGCGCTAACGTCCGCTGCGGCGGCGTTCTCGTTTTCGATGCGCTTCTGGGTGTTCAGATTGAGCACCACGAGGCTGATACGTCTATTAACGGCTGCGTAAGGATCATCTTTAACCAGACTCATGCTGGAAGACAGCCCCTGGATGCGCATGACCTTGCTTTCATTCATGCCGCCGGCCACCAGCTCCTGGCGGGAGGCGTTCGCGCGGTCGGCCGAAAGTTCCCAATTGCTGTAGGCGCGTTCGCCGCGCGCATACTGCGAGGCGTCCGTGTGGCCCGAGATGCTGACCTTGTTCGGCAGCTCGTTCAGCACCGGCCCCAATTCCCGGAGGATGTCGCGCATGTAGGGCTGCACTTCCGCGCGGCCGGTCGCGAACATCGGACGGTTCTGGTTGTCGATGATCTGAATGCGCAGGCCTTCGGTCGTCAGGTCGATCAGCAGCTGCGGCCTGAAGCTCTTCAGGACGGGGCTGGTGTCGATGACGTTCTCGAGGCGCCTTTTCAGGTTCTCCAGGCGGTGCTGTTCGCGGCGCTCGGCATCGCCCATGGGCTGGGCTTCCACCCGATTGCCCTGGGCGCGGCGCACATCGCCCTCGCTGCGCAAGGGATCCTGCCCTCCCCCCGGCACCGCGCTGGTTTCGGCCGAGTTATTAGGCCCGCCCATGATCGCCACGCGCAACGGCATGCGGAAATACTCCGCGATGCCCTTGAGTTCTTCGCGCGGCACGATGCTGATCAGCCACATCACCAGGAAAAACGCCATCATCGCCGTGATGAAGTCGGCGTAGGCGATCTTCCAGCTGCCGCCGTGGTGCCCGCCGCCCTTGACCTTCTTGCGGCGGATCACCACACGGTGGTTGTTTACCGTGCTCATGGCCCGCTCCGTCAGGCCTTGCCGGTTGCGGTCGACTTGGTTTGCCGGACGTGCTCTTCCAGCTCACCGAAAGTCGGACGCACGGACGAGAACAGCACCTTGCGGCCGAATTCCACCGCCAACTGGGGCGGGTAGCCGTTCATGCTGGCCAGCAGCGTGGTCTTGATGCATTCCAGCACTTTCATGGCTTCGTCGGTGCGCCGTTCGACGCGCGAGGCCAGCGGCCCCACGAAACCGTAGGCCAGCAAAATACCCAGGAAGGTGCCGACCATGGCCTTGGAGATCAGGTCGCCCAGGATCGCGGGCGGCTGGTCCACGGCGGCCAGCGCCTTGATCACGCCCAGCACCGCGGCCACGATGCCGAATGCCGGCAGGCCGTCGGCCATCTGGTGCAACGCATGCGCGGGCACTTCGCGCTCGTGGCGGTAGGTTTCGATTTCCTCGTCCATGAGCGTTTCGATTTCAAACGAGCTCATGTTGCCGCTGATCATGATGCGCAGGTAGTCCGTGATGAACTCCATGAGCTTCGCGTCTTTGGCGATGCGGGGATATTCGCTGAAGATCGGGCTGGAGGCCGGATCCTCGATATGCGATTCGATGGCCATCAGGCCTTCGCGGCGCGCTTTGTTCAGCAATACATACAGGAGCGCCATCAGCTCCATGTACACGTCCTTGCCGTAGCGCGAACTCTTCAGCGCGTCGGGCAGCGCCTTCTTCACCAGCATCAGCGACTTTTTGCTGTTGCCGGCAAGGAACGCCCCTAGAGCCGAACCGAAGATCAGCGTCAGCTCGAAGGGCTGGTAAAGCGCGCCCAAGTGGCCGCCCAGCGCTATGAAGCTACCGACGACCGACACGATCACCACGAGAAAACCGATAACAATCAACACATCAGGCCCCTGCCAACGAAGTCTAAAACTGGCGTCAATGATCCCCTGTTCCCCCCGACCCAAAAAGGCGGGTTACGGGGAGTTTTACAGGGCTTTTGATGTATTTGGCTGCGGCCGGCGAGCTGCCGCCGGCCTAGGCGTGGCCAGCCGGGTCCGGCCAGCCAAGCGCCGGCGATCAAGGCCGAGCGGCGTCGACGGCGGGCGCCGGACGGCTGCCGGCGCGTGCTTTGGCGGCCGCGCGCGTCTTGCCGGCGCGAGGTGGGGGCCGGCAGATCGCGCACACGAAATCCGATTGCGGATCGTGGGCGTGGGCGATGAAATGGCCGCCGCACTGGCGGCAGGCGGACAGTTGCAGCATGCCGCTGTCGAAGAAGCGCACCAGCATCCAGGCGCGGGTGAAGCTCAGCACCGGTTCGGCGTTTTCCGAGGCATCCAGGCCCGCGTTCTCCAGATACAGGCGATACGCGTCGATGGTGGCGCGGATGCCCTTGCTGCTGGTGCGCGCGTTCAGGAACGAATAAACGTTGTAGAACAGCGAAGAATGGATGTTCGGCAACCAGGTCATGAACCAGTCGACCGAAAATGGCAGCATGCCCTTGGGTGGCGAGCAGCCGCGGATTTCGCGATACAAGCGTGCCAAGCGGTCGTGGCTGAGGCTGGTTTCAGCCTCCAGCACCTGCAACCGCGCTCCCAAGGTAATCATGGAGCTGGCAAGCAGGATGTCGTCCGCTTCCTGTGAAACGCTTTTGGAGGCCATTGCGCGAGTCCGATTGAGGGTCCGAACGGCCGTCAGGCCAGTTCTTCTACAGGTTGCTTGGCCAGCAGGATGGTTGCATGCGCTTGTTGCAGCGCACCACCCAGAACGTCATGGGTCAGCGCCGACAACAGGCTGTAATCGTCAAAACGGAATCGGCACAGCAGCGAGCTGGAACTGGCCAGTTTCACGAGTTGGGCCGGCGACAGTCGCATCAGGATGTCGGCAACTTCGTTGCTGAACCCCAGACGGAACATCGATGCAGCATAGTCATCACGCAACATACGTTGCGCAAGTAACAGATATGACAGATTCACTTCGCGAATATCTGCCAGCAATGAATTTTCGACTTGTTGCACGCCCTACTCCCTATCCCTATCCCACCCACGGGGCTCGATAACCAAAAGCGCCGGCAACCCGAATTGCCTGGCGGCTTGCTGCGATCTGTTTTAATGCGAAATGTATCATTTGTTCGCAATTTAAGTAAAATTTACCACAGCTGATGTCATTTTCTATGACTTATATGACAAAACTTTGTTGATATTGCGCAACTTGCGAAAATAGATACACCTTGACATAGAAATTTCAGGCGAATTTACGTCAATTTGGCAAATAAGCATTCAAAACATTGCGTACTTCAACGAATGAAATGTTGTGCAGTCCCGACAATGGCACCTTGCCGATCACTTAATTGCTAGCTTTAGCGCAGCCGCGCGTTTGTCGACAATGTCGCAAATTGACAACGTCTGACAATGCGTCACGATGGACACCGCCTGACATTCCCGCAATGCCCCACGCAGATGACAGCTTGGTCGAATATGCCCCGCTAGTGCGGAAGCTGGCCCTGCAATTGCTCGCCCGGCTACCCGCCAGCGTTGAGCTTGACGACCTGATACAGGCCGGCATGATCGGTCTGCTTGACGCCGTAAGGCGCTATCAGGAAACGGCAGACGCCCAATTCGAGACCTACGCCACGACCCGTATCCGTGGCGCGATGCTGGACGAGCTCCGCGGCCAGGACTGGCTGCCGCGCAGCGTCCGCGCCAAGGCGCGCAAGATCGAACAGGCCATCCAGCAGCTGGAACAGCGGCTGATGCGCGCGCCCGGCGAAGCCGAAATCGCCGCTCAGCTCGATATGCCGCTAAATGAATACCAGACGCTCCTGCACGACGCCCAAGGCGTGCAGATCGTGCATTACGAGGATTTCACGACCGAGCCCGATTCGGCTTCCGGCCAAGCCGACTGGTCCGCCACCTTGAACCACGGGTCGGCCGGCGGGAATCCGCTCGACTCGCTGTTGGCAGGCGATTTCCGCCAAGCGCTGATCCACGCCATCGACACCCTGCCCGACCGCGAAAAACTGCTGCTGTCGCTGTGTTACGAACAGGGCCTGAACCTGAAGGAAATCGGCGCGATCATGAATGTGACCGAAGCCCGCGTATGCCAGCTGCGCTCGCAGGCGACGGCTCGGATTCGCGCCAAGATGAAGGACCAGGCCTGGCAGGCGCTGCCCCAGGAGGGGCAGATCGCGCAGATTATTTGAGATCGAGCCCTTCGGCTGCTCCAAAATCCCCCGGAAATCCGACGCTATTCAGCCCATCGGCCGCTATGCCGGGCTGCTAGCCTCTCAAATCGAGTCTTAGTGCGTGCGCGATCGCGCACGCATGCAGCACACCCCGCCTACCCCTGGAATTCAGTCATGACCGCAGCCGATCATTTGACGCAGGCAATTTCTGACGCCTACGACGAAACCCCGTACATTTCGAACGCGTTCGCCTACACGTCGCCAGGCAACTTGCGAGCAGTGGCCAGTCTCTACGGGTTGGCCACGCCAGCACTCGACAACGCCCGCGTGCTGGAACTCGGTGGCGCCGCCGGCGGAAACCTGTTGCCCTTTGCGATGGCCTACCCGGGCGCTCAGGTGGTGGGCATTGATCTGGCGCCTCAACAGATCGAGGCAGGCCAGCGGATCGCCGAGAAAGTCGGCGCGCGCAATCTCGACTTGCGCGCGATGAGCCTGACCGACATCACGCCCGAGTTCGGGATGTTCGACTACATCATTTGCCACGGCGTTTTCAGCTGGGTACCCCCCGAAGTGCGCGACGCGATCTTCCGCATCTGCCGGGAAAATCTGGCCCCGGAAGGGATTGCCTATATCAGTTACAACACCTACCCGGGATGGAAAGCCGCCGACGTGGTTCGCGACGCGATGATCCTGAACAGTTTTGGCGCGCAGACGGCACAGGAAAAACTTGCCAGCGCCAAGGAAATGCTGGATCTCATCGAAAATGGCCTGTGGCACAACAACCCGCTGCACGCTGCGCTGCAAAATGTTGCGGGCAAGCTGCGTGGCCAGTCCGACCATTACGTCTTGCACGAATACCTGGAAGCGATCAACACGCCTTGCTACTTCCTGGAATTTGCGGCCGCCGCGCAACAGGCCGGCCTGGCCTACGTCACGGACGCCGAGCCACATTTGACCTTCGCGTCAACTTACGGCGCCAAAGTCGCGCTGGGCCTGAATGGCCTGTCAGCCAATGGCAACCGCGAAATGCGCGAGCAATATCTGGATTTCGCTGTGGGACGCTCGTTTCGCAAGAGCCTGCTGGTGCATGCGGATCGCGCGGACCAGATGCTGGCCCAGCCGGAAGGCAGCGCCTTCAAAGAGATGCACTTTTCTACGAAGCTTGACGCTGCCGCAGCGGCGACGACGGGCGCATCGGCGGAACATCGCCACTACATGACACCCAATGGCGCGACCCTGAGCAGCAAGGACCCGGCCATGGTCGGGATGATCGACGCGCTGAACCAAGCCTGGCCGCGCGCCCTGCCCTTTGGCGCCATTCTGGACATTGCACAGCACCACAACCGGGACGCAGCGCGAGAAGATTTGTGCAACGCCGTCTATATGAACTTGATCACGCTGGTGCAATCCAGTGCAGTTCATTTCCGCATGGAGCCGTCGGCCTATATGGCAGCGGACAGCAAACCCGCCTTGATCCCGGGCGCCCTCCCATTGCTTCGTGAAGTCATCCGCCAGCCGAGCCAGGTGGGCATGTACAACTTTTGGCATCAGCCCGTGAACCCTCCGGCCGATGCGTTAAGCCAATTCATCGCCCTTCAAATGGATGGCACGCACTCCCTGACCGACCTGCGTACACAAGTGCGGGACGCGCTGACCTCGGGCCGTCTTGCCCATCCCAACGGACAAACCTATAAGGGCGCCCGCAATCTGGAGCCGGTCGCGCAGGAATTTTTGAACGCCCTGCTGGCTGAATTGCGCCGCGCCGGGCTGCTGCTGAACTGATACATTTGGCCGCCGGAGCTGGCGCGAGGCCTCGCCAGCTCCGGAAAGCACCAAAAACCTCAACATATTTACGATTGCCGAAAAAAAAGCCTAAAGATTGATTTGCGACTGCCGTAATCCTGGCAACGGAGCAATTCGAAGACGCAAGAAAGCGAATTCTCCCGTTAACACGATGGGCGGCCCCGCTGCCCGGTTTGAAGAAGCCTTTCTCTCTTGGGAGCCTAAACATGGCTGCAGTCATTAACACCAACTACTTGTCGCTCGTTGCTCAGAACAACCTGAACAAGTCGCAATCGTCCCTGGGTACCGCCATCGAACGCCTGTCGTCGGGCCTGCGCATCAACAGCGCCAAGGACGACGCCGCCGGTATGGCCATTGCCAACCGCTTCACCGCGAACGTCAAGGGCCTGACCCAAGCCGCTCGTAACGCCAACGACGGCATCTCGCTGGCTCAGACGACGGAAGGCGCCGCCTCCGAAATCAACACCCACCTGCAGCGCGTTCGCGAACTGTCGGTGCAAGCCGGTAACGGCAGCTACTCGCAAGAGCAGCTGAACTCGATGCAAGACGAAATCAACCAACGTCTGTCGGACATCGACCGCATCTCGCAACAAACCGACTTCAACGGCGTGAAGGTCCTGTCGGCCAACGCCAAGCCCCTGACGCTGCAAGTCGGCGCCAACGACGGCGAAACCATCACCCTGAACCTGTCGGAAATCAGCGTCAAGACGCTGGGTCTGGACGGCTTCAACGTCAACGGCTCGGGCGTGACCCAGAACCGTTCGGCTACCGTGTCCGACCTGCAAGCCGCTGGCGGCACCGCCGCCGGCAACGACTGGACCGTCACCACGACGCACGCCGCTGCAACGGCTGACCAAACGTTCGCCAAGGTGGAAAACGGCAACACCGTTACCGTTGGCTCCGGCACCGCCGCTACCGTCTACACGTACGACGCGGCCAACAAGAACTTCACGTTCACCGACAAGTCGGCTTCGAGCGCTGGCGCCATCACCACCCTGGCCAACTCGCTGCGTCCGGCTACCGGCACGACGACCGCGACCTACACCCACAACAACGGCGGCCAGACTGACTTCCAAGTCGACGCTACGGGCAAGGTCACCATCGGCGGCCAAGACGCCTTCCTGGATGCCGCTGGCAACCTGACCACCAACAACGCATCGGCTACCGCCGCTACGCTGAACACCGTGCTGACCGCCGCCGCCAACACCGGCGCCGCTGGTTCGTCGTCGGTTTCGATCGGTGGCAAGACGTACTCCAGCACCGGCACCGCCAACGCTCTGTCGTTCACCAACACCATCGCTACCGATGCGCTGCTGGCCAACGTCAAGGCCAACGCTACCGCCGGCGGCGTGGTCGTCAAGCTGGGTCAAGGCATCACCAGCGCCAACGTCACCTTCACCAGCGGCGCGTCGACCGACACGTACGTTGATGACAAGGGCACGTTCACCACGACCAAGACGTACGACACGACCTACACCGTTGACCCGAACACGGGCAAGGCTACGGTCAAGAGCGGCACGGGCACGGGTGACTACACCGCCAAGATCGGCGCTGAAGCCAAGGTCAACAGCTCGGGTAAGCTGACCACGGAAAACACGAGCAAGGGCACGCTGACCACCGATCCGCTGAAGACGCTGGACTCCGCCTTCACGAAGCTGGACAAGCTGACCGGCGAACTGGGCGCTGTGCAAAACCGCCTGGAATCGACGATCGCCAACCTGAACAACGTGGTCAACAACCTCTCCAACGCTCGTTCGCGTATTCAAGACGCCGACTACGCCACGGAAGTGTCGAACATGTCCAAGGCTCAGATCCTGCAACAAGCTGGTACCTCGGTTCTGGCGCAAGCCAACCAAGTGCCGCAAACCGTTCTGTCCCTGCTGCGTTAATTCTCAGCTTCGGCAACGGTCGGCAGAGGAAACTTCGGCTTCCTCTGGCTGGCAGCCAGGACTGGCCCTTCGCGCCAGGCCTGGCCACCTCGAAAACCCGCCTCACGGCGGGTTTTTTTTCGTCCAGACCTGGCGTCTGTGGCTGGCGAGCTTTGTCCAAAGTGGCGGGATATTCCAACGCTGATTCGCCGAATGAGTCCCGGCCGCCATTCGTAGAATTCCCGGATCAGACTCCCTAGCTTCGACCAGCCCTAACGCCACATGTCCTATCCGGCCTTCACCCAACGACAAGCCATTGCAGATCCGGGCCGGCTGTCGCCCAGCCATTCTCCTGCCAGATTGCACGCCACAGCGCACTTATACGGGGTCGAAACCCCGCCGCTAGAACGCGCACGGGTGCTGGCCATTGGCTGCGGTATGGGCGAGGCACTGCTGCCGTTCGCGCTAGCGTACCCCGACGCGCAGGCGATCGGGCTTGATCCTTCGGAAACCTTGGTCAGCCAGGGCACCGAGGCGGCACGCCGCCTCGGTGCATCCAACCTGGCGCTCTATGTAGGTCAAGCGACCGACGTAGGCTCACAGTTGGGTCTGTTCGACTACATCATCGCCACTGGCGTCTACAGTTACCTGACCGCCGACGCCGCGCAGGCCCTGCTGCAAGCCTGCGCCGCCCTGTTGACGCCCCAGGGCATTCTTTACCTGGACAGCCACGTCTACCCGGGCGCCAAGGCGCTGGATGTGGTGCGCGACGCCATCATGCTGCATGGCCACGCCGCGCAGACCAACGCCGAATTGCGCCAAAGCGCATTGGCCGCCCTGACCCTGTTCAAGGAAGGCTTGGCGGCGACGAACCCTCAACAAGCGGCATTACCCGGCATCGTGGCGCAGTTCGAGCGCGACCTGAACGCCGCGCAAGGGGATGACGAGGGCGGGCTCCAGTTGCTGGCCTGCAATCCGAGTTACTTCGTCGAACTGGCCGGACGCGCCTCCGAGGCCGGGCTGGCCTACGTGGGCGACACCCAGCCGCTCAGCGAAATCGCCTTGAATTTCGGCCAAGGCGTATCGCTGAATCACAGCCTGCTGGCCATGGGCCAGCCCGCTACCGTGCGCCAGCAATACCTGGACTTCGCCACGGGCCGCGCCTTCCGTCAGAGCCTATGGGTAGCGCAAGCGCGCGCAACCAGCGTGGCGGGCAAGCCTGACCTGAACCGCATGCGGGAGCTGCGCTTTGCCTGCGGGCTGATCCGCCTGGCCGCCAATGGACAAGAGAGCGGCGCCACGTATGTGAACCACCTTGGCCGAGCCCTGGTCACCCAGGATGCGGACGTGGTTGCAGTCACGGACATGCTCAACCACGCGTGGCCGGCGACGTTGCCCTACCCGACGCTGCTCGCCGTCCTGCTGAACAAGAATCAGATCGACGACGCCGCAGGACGCAAGGTGTTGGACCGCGTCTTGCAGACGCTGATGGAAAACGATCTGCTGCACTACACCCTGGACGCCGGCCCTTACGAACGCGAAGGCGATCCCGCTTTGCGGCCGCTACCCTTTCTGATTGCCGCTGACGCGGCGCCTGCCCTGCCGCGCTTCAACCTCTGGCATGAACCCGTCAAACTGATACCGTCGGATGCGCAGTCCGCCATCATCCGCAATCTTGCCGCTGGCCGCTTACCCAATGTGCCGGACACGGGGGGAACGCCCTCGGACCCTTCGGATGTAGCGGAAACGCTGTCGCTGCTCAAGCGTTATGCGCTCGTTCAAGGCAATACGCGCGCGTGGGCAACGATGCTGCGCGACTCGATGATCGCTGCGCACGGCAATATGCCGCTGCTAGGCCTGTACATCAGCGCACTGGCATGCCTGAGCCTGAACGCGCGCATTCTTGCCGCAAGCGGACACCAGCCCAATCCGGGACAGGCCATCGCCGCCCAGGCCATTCGCCTGCACGAGTTGATGACGAAGAAGGCCTTCCTGGAAGCAGAACAAATCGCGCGACGCCTGACAAAGAGCGCCCCCAAATTCTGGGACGCATGGGAAGCGCTGGCCATTGCTCTTTTCAGCACCGCACGCGTGCAAGAGGCCGTGCTGCCTGCGCTGACGACCTTGGAACTGGGGCCGGCCGACCCGCAAAGCTACGTGCTGCTGGCTGCGATCATGACGCAATTGGGGCGCACGTCCGAAGCCATCGGCGCCAGCCGCCGCGCAGTCGAACTGGCACCGCTTAGCGCCGAAACGCATTCCGCGCTGGCCGACGCCCTGACGACCGAACGGCGCTACAAAGAGGCCGAGGCCAGCAACCTGCTCGCCATCGCCCTGGACCCTGCCCATCGCAAGGCCCGCATCAACCTGTGCAAGACCTATATCGATGCCGGTGATGTCACGAAGGCGGAGCTTGCTGCACGCGAGGCGGTTGCCGTGTTCCCCACCGAGCCCACGCCGCGCAACAACCTACTGTTCGCGTTGAACTATTCGGACGAGCGCAGCGCCGAAGCAATCTTCCAGGCATACCGCGACTGCGATACCGACTTGTTCGCCAAGCATCGCCCCAGTTGGAGGCCGCACAAGAATTCGCGCCAATTGCCCAGAAAACTCAAGGTGGGCTACGTATCTCCCGACTTCCGTCAACACTCGGGAAACTATTTCATCGAGCCGCTGTTTCAACACCATGACCGGTCCAATTTCACGCTGACGGCCTACGCCGAACTGACGACCGAAGACCAGACCACCCAGCGCCTCAAAACCTATTTCGACTACTGGGTTCCCACCTCCACGCTGACAGATGCCCAATTGGCCGAACGCATACGCGCGGATGGCATCGACATCTTGATCGACGTTGCCGGCCACACCGCTGGAAACCGCCTGGGCGCCTTCGCTCGCAAACCCGCCCCCGTCTCGTTGACGTGGCTGGGGTTTGGCTACAGCACCGGCTTATCGGCGATCGACTACATCATGTCGGATGCTGTCATGGTGCCGGAAGGCAGCGAACACCTGTTTTCAGAAAAGCCCTGGCGCCTGGAAGACAGCAACTTCATCTACCGCCCGAACCTGGCGATGGGCGACTACGGTGCGCTACCCGCGCTAGCCAACGGCTACGTCACGCTGGGGACGCTGACCCGCGCCATCCGGATGAACGACCGCACCGTCAGCGTCTGGTCCGAAATATTGCGCCGCCTGCCCGAAGGCCGCCTGATGGTAGACAGCAACAGCTACCGCGACGGTCCCATGCGCGAACAACTGATCGCCCGCTTTCAAGCGCAAGGCATTGAGCGCGGCCGCCTCATGATCGGTTGCCACAGCCCCCCGTGGGATGTGCTGCGCAGCATGGACATCGGCCTGGACTGCTTTCCGCACAACTCGGGCGTGACCCTCGTCGAGACGCTGTACATGGGCGTGCCGTATGTGACGCTTGCCGACCGGCCCAGCGTGGGACGCATCGGCAGTTCCGTGCTGCACGGTATCGGCCACCCGGAATGGATTGCGCAGAACGAAGAAGAATATATCCAGAAGGTCGTCGCCCTGGCGAGCGACCTGCCCGCCCTGACCCGCATCCGCGCCAACCTGCGCAGCGACATGCAGGCAAGCCCCTTGATGGACGAACCCGCATTCGCCCGCAAATTCGAAGCCGCGGTGCGCGGCATGTTCAACACCTGGTGCGAATCCCAAGCATGAAAGCCATCATCCTCGCCGGGGGCCTGGGTACCCGGATTTCCGAAGAAACCCACACGCGCCCCAAGCCGATGATCGAAATCGGCGGGCGGCCCATCCTGTGGCACATCATGAAAACGTACTCCGCCCACGGCGTGAACGACTTCGTGATCTGCTGCGGCTACAAGGGCTACATGATCAAGGAGTACTTCGCCAACTACTTCCTGCACATGTCCGACGTCACCTTCGACATGGCCGACAACCGCATGGAAGTGCACCAGCGCAAGGCCGAGCCGTGGCGCGTGACGCTAGTGGACACGGGTGAAACCACCATGACCGGCGGCCGCTTGAAGCGCGTGGCGGACTATGTGAAGGAAGACGACGCGTTCTGCTTCACCTATGGCGATGGCGTGGCAGACATCGACATCGGCGCGCTGATTGCGTTTCATCGCAAGCATGGCAAGGCCGCCACCGTCACCGCCGTGCAACCGCCCGGACGCTATGGCGCGCTGCGCCGCGACGGCGATCGCGTGACCGGTTTCACCGAAAAGCCCCGTGGTGACGGCGGCCTGATCAACGGCGGCTTCTTCGTGCTGTCGCCCAGCGTGCTGTCGCTGATCGACGATGACGACACTACCTGGGAAGCCGGCCCTCTGGAAACGCTCAGCCGTGATGGCGAGCTGCATGCTTTTGAACATCTGGGCTTCTGGCAGCCCATGGACACGCTGCGCGAAAAGAACCTGCTGGAGTCGCTGTGGAGCACGGGCAAGGCGCCATGGAAAGTCTGGTAAGCCCCGCTCCCGGCTTCTGGCGCGGCAAACGTGTTTTGCTGACCGGCCACACCGGCTTCAAGGGAAGCTGGCTGGCGCTGTGGCTGCACCGCCTGGGTGCGCAGGTGACGGGCGTGGCGCTGCCCCCCAACACGGAGCCCAGCCTGTACCAGGCCGCGCGCGTCGGCAGCCTGATCGACAGCCGTTATGCGGACATCTGCAATGCGGACGCGTTGCGCGACATCGTGCTGTCCGCCCAGCCCGACATCGTGCTGCATCTTGCCGCGCAGGCGCTGGTACGACCCAGCTATGCGCAGCCGGTCGAGACCTTTGCGACCAACATCATGGGTACGGCGCACCTGCTGGATGCGCTGCGCGCCACGCCGTCCGCGAAAGTCGCCGTCATGGTCACGACGGACAAGGTCTACCGCAACAACGAATGGCCACACCCCTATCGCGAAAGCGACACCCTCGGCGGCCATGATCCTTACAGCGCCAGCAAGGCAGCAAGCGAACTGGTCATCGCGTCGTACCGCGATGCGTTCCTGCACGCGCAAGGCGTCGCGATCGCGACGGCCCGCGCCGGCAACGTCATTGGCGGCGGCGACTGGTCGGTGGACCGATTGTTGCCAGACGCCGTGCGCGCCTGGCGCGACAACGGCGATCTGCACATTCGCCGTCCGGATTCCGTGCGCCCCTGGCAGCATGTGCTGGAACCCTTGGGGGGATATTTGACGCTGGCGCAGGCGCTGTGGGAACAGCCCGCGCTTGCCGGCCCGTACAACTTTGGGCCGGATGCCGCGGAAGCGGCCTCGGTGCGCACCGTGGTGGACGTAGCGCAAGCCGCCTACGGACGCGGCCGCACGGTTTACGCTGACCAGATTGAAGGCCCGCACGAGGCCGGCCTGTTGACCCTGGACACGTCGAAGGCGCGTGCGGTTTTGAACGTGGCGCCGCGCTGGCCGCTGGCCCAGGCCGTCACGCGCAGCATGGACTGGTATCGCCGCGTTGATGCGGGCGAAGATGCGCTGGCCTTGTGCCACGCCGACATCGACAAGTACGAGGCGTGGCCATGAGCCTGGATGTCATCGACACGCCCCTTGCCGGTTTGAAAGTCGTGCAGCGTCATCCTCGTGGCGATGCGCGAGGCTTCCTTGCGCGGCTGTTCGACGCCGGCGACTTGCGCGCTTGCGGCTGGGAGCGCGCCATTGAGCAGGTCAACCACACCTATACGGCACAAGCCGGCACGATACGCGGCATGCACTATCAGTTGCCGCCGCATGCCGAGATGAAACTGGTCAGCTGCATTCGCGGCGCCGTGTGGGATGTGGCCGTGGACCTGCGAGCGGGTTCCCCCACGTTTCTGCAATGGCACGCCGAGCGCTTGAGCGCCGAAAACGGCCGCGCCCTGCTGATTCCCGAGGGCTTTGCCCATGGCTTTCAGACGCTGAACGACGACGCGGAAATGCTCTATTGCCATACCGCCCCATATTCCCCGCAAGCCGAAGCCGGCTTGCATTTCCAGGATGCCCGCGTCGGGATCACCTGGCCGTTGCCCCTTACCCTGGTGTCCGAGCGCGATCAGCAACACCCCCGCCTGGACACCGCCTTTTCTGGAGTCGCACTGTGAAGTGCCGCCACTGCCAGGCCGACCTGCGCCTTCCCTTTCTGGATCTGGGCCATGCGCCCCCGTCCAACGCTTACCTGACCGATACGGCCTTGCGCGGCCCCGAAACCTGGTTCCCGCTGCGCATCCTGGTGTGTGAATCGTGCTGGCTGGTCCAGACCGAAGACCACGCTGGGCGCGAGGCCTTGTTTACCGACGACTACGCGTACTTCAGCTCGTTCTCGTCATCATGGCTGGCACATTCGCGCCGATACGTGGACACGATGATCAGCCGCTTCGGGCTGGACGCAGACAGCATGGTGACCGAGATTGCCGCCAACGACGGCTACCTGCTGCAGTATGTGAAGGCAGCGGGCGTCCCATGCTACGGCGTCGAACCCACCGCCAGCACGGCGCAGGCCGCACGTGGTCGCGGTATCGACATCGTGCAGCGGTTCTTTGGCGTCGCGTTGGGCGACGAGCTTGCCGAACAGGGCCGCGCGGCAGACCTCATCGCCGCCAACAACGTGCTGGCTCACGTGCCGGACATCAACGATTTCGTGTCCGGGTTCACGGCCCTGCTCAAGCCGCAGGGCGTGGCCACGTTCGAGTTTCCGCACCTGCTGCGCATGGTGCAGGACAGCCAGTTCGATACGGCGTACCACGAGCACTATTCGTACTTGTCGCTGACTGCTGTGTCGCGCATCTTCGAATCCAACGGTTTGTCGGTGTTCGATGTAGAGCAGTTGAGCACGCATGGCGGCAGCCTGCGTGTTTTTGCGCAACGTGCCGACACGGGCAAGCATGTGGTCAGCGACGACGTCGCGCGCACCCTCGCCCATGAGCAACAGGCTGGCATGACGGGACCCGAGTTCTATTCGCGTTTTCAGCAAGAAGCGGAACGGGTCAAGAACGACTTGCTGGCCTTTCTGGTGGAGTTGCGTCGCGGGGGCAAGCGCATTGCGGCCTACGGCGCCGCCGCCAAGGGCAACACGCTGCTGAACTTTGCGGGCGTACGCCCCGACCTGCTTCCTTACGTGGTCGACTTGAACCCGGCCAAGCAGGACAAGTTCTTGCCTGGCAGCCACATCCCGATCGTTGCGGAAGCCCGGTTACGCGAAGACCGCCCGGAATACATCCTGATCCTGCCGTGGAACCTGAAGGCTGAAGTTGCCGAGCAACTGGACTACGCGCGCCTGGAATGGCACGCCAAGCTCGTCACCGCGATTCCGTCGCTGTCCATTGAAAGCAGCCCCTCAGCATGAACCACCGGCCGGTCACCGTCCTGGGCGCAACGGGCTTTATCGGCCGCCATCTGATCGCGCGTTTGCGTGCGGACGGCGTGCCGTGCGAGGCCCCGCCGCGCTACGACCCTGGCCTGCTGCGACGCCCTTTGGGTCATGTCATTTACGCGATCGGCCTGACCTCAGACTTCCGGAGCCGTCCGCTGGAGACCGTCGAGGCGCATGTATGCGTGTTGCGCTCGCTGCTGGCCGACGCGGAGTTTGACAGCTTGACGTATCTGTCCAGCACACGAGTTTATGCAGGTGCGTCGGACACGCGCGAAACCGCGACGCTTGCCGTCAACCCGAATGACCCGAGCGACCTCTACAACCTGTCCAAGCTGATGGGTGAATCGCTTTGCCTGCATGGAGGCCGCGCCGGTGCGAACGTCGCGCGGTTGTCGAACATCGTGGGCCTGCGCGACACACCTGACAGTTTCATCGACCAGTTGCTGGAAGAAGGCGCGCGCGACGGCGTCATCACGCTGCGCACGGCGCTGTCGTCGCGCAAGGATTATTTGCATATCGACGACGCGGTGTCACAGATTCTGGCCATTGCGCGCTCTGGCGCCGCAGGCATCTTCAACGTCGCCCAAGGCGCAGGGGCAACCAACGGCGATATCGCCAGCTGGATTCAAACCAAGCTGGGCTACCGCACGACGGTTGCCGCCGATGCACCCGAATGGGCATTTGCCGACATTGATGTAAGCCGCACGCAAGCCCTTTGCGGCCTGCGTCCCCGAGCCCTTTCCGATTACTTCCCGAATTTTCTAGAGCAGTACCGTCTGCACAAAGGAATCTGAATGTCCTACCTTGAAACCACGCCCGACGCGCACCCCGAGTACCGCGAGGAAAAAGAAGCCCGCATCGCCGGCTTTGCCACGGACCGGGAATTCCGCGAGCTGTCCAATGCGTGGCGCCAGATGGCGCTGCAACGCAAGTACATGAACAACTTCTCGTGGGCAGGCCGGCCGCTGATCCAACTGCCCATGGACGCCATGGCCATGCAGGAGCTGATCTGGGCCGTGAAGCCTGACCTGATCATCGAAACCGGCATTGCGCACGGCGGTTCGCTGATGCTGTCTGCATCGATGCTTCAGCTGCTGGGCGCGGGCGAAGTGGTTGGCGTCGACATCGAAATCCGCGAACACAATCGCCAGGCCATCGAGACGCATCCGCTGGCAAAGCGCATTCATCTGATCGAAGGCTCCAGCATTGATCCGGCGACCATCGCGCAAGTGCGTACGCACGCCGAGGGCAAGAAGAACATTCTGGTCTGCCTGGATTCCAACCACACGCACGACCATGTGCTGGCGGAGCTGAACGCCTATGCCGACTTGGTCAGCGTGGGCAGCTACTGCGTGGTCTTCGACACCTTTGTCGAAGACATGCCCGCCGACACCCCCTGGCCGGGCCGCCACTGGGGCAAGGGCAACAACCCCAAGACCGCCGTTTGGGAATGGATCAAGCAACACCCGGAGTTCGAGATCGACCGCTCGGTGGAAGACCGCCTGCTGGTCACGTCCGCGCCGGACGGTTTCCTGCGCCGCAAGGCCTGATTGCGGTATCGAGCTAACGCCATGATCCTGATCGACCCCACCGCACGCGTGTCGCCACTGGCCGATATTGAAGACTCCACGCGCGGCACGCGCATTGTGATCGGCCCGAAGGCTGTCGTAGATGCCTTCGTGAAGATCAAGCCTGCCGGCGGGTCGGGCGATGTCGAGATCGGCCCGGAATGCGTGATCAATTCAGGCTGCGTACTCTACACCGGAAACGGCATCCGCATGGGTGCGCGGGTAGCGGTTGCCGCGAATTGCACGTTCGCCCCCGCGAATCATGAATTCCGCCGCCGTGACCTGACAATCCGCGAACAAGGGTTCCGGCCAAGTAAAGGCGGCATCGTGATTGAAGACGACGTCTGGATCGGCGCCAACTGCGTGCTGCTTGACGGCGCCATCCTGCGGGAAGGATGCGTGATTGCTGCGGGCTCCGTCGTGCGCGGCGAGGTAGCTGCGTTTTCGATACAGGGCGGCAACCCGATGAAGGTGCTGGGCCGGCGTGAAGAAACGGGCGCCTGAAGTCGCCTGAATCAACGAGACAATAGTAGGGACATCATGAGCACCACGCAGCGGGAACGCTTTGAAGAAGACGGCTACCTCGTCCTGAAGGACTTTTGGAAGCACGGCGAACTCATCGAGCTGGAAACGCAGCTGGCCGAATTGGGCCAGCGCATCGTCGGTCCGCAATTCAACCCGCGCAACTTCGGCCAATACGAGCTAGAGCCGGCCACGCAATCCTTGTTGTATGACCGCCTGAAGTACCTGCCCGCCCTGTCTCGGATGTCGGGCAGCCCGGCCGTCCATGACCTGTGCCGCGAGCTGGGCCTGGCGCATCCCTCATTGATGGGGTGCTGCAACATGCGCCTGGACAAGCCGGCAGACTCGCGTCACCTGTTCGCCTGGCACCAGGATTCACTCTACCTGCTGGGGTCGGAAAATGCCGTCACGTTGTGGATTCCGTTCCAAGACGTCAATCTGGCGTCTGGCACCATCCAGGTCATACCTGGCAGCCACAAGCGCGGCCTCTACCCCTTCAAGCGCATCAGCGACAAAGTGATTGCGCCGTATGTGCCGTTCTTGCAACGCGACCTGAGCCTGGACGCCGAAGTCACCGAGACGCCTGAAACGATTGCGGCTGAACGCGGCGACATCGTCATTTTCAAACAGATGCTCCTGCATCGCAGCACCCCCAACCTGGGTCAACAGATCCGCTGGACCACACAACTGCGCATCACCGACCTGGCCGATGCGGAGTATCGCCGCCAGCGCTTTCCCACTGGCGACCGCACCAACATCTTTTACGTGGACTATCTGGGCCACAACGCCCAGCAACGCCGCGAGCAAGAATCCGAGAACGCAGCCGCATGAACGACACTACCGACCCCTCCCGCTTTCGCCAGGACGGCCGCAGCACGAGCCGCGAAGTCAACTACCGTGCCGAACTGGGCGATCTGTTTGCCGCAGCGCGCGGCAGCGCCGTCGAGAAGCTGGAGAACTTCCCCTGCTTCGTTCCCCGCCAAAGCATCGCGCGCTTCCTTTGCTTGTCCGAACTCTTCAAGATGGCGCTGCATGTGCAGGGTGACATCATGGAATGCGGCGTGAACTGGGGTGGCGGCCTGATGACGTTTGCACAGTTGAGCGCCACGCTTGAACCCGTCAACCTGCAACGGCGCATCGTCGGCTTCGATACGTTCTCGGGTTTTTCAGGAATTTCCGAGCAGGACCAGCACGCCGTGATCCAGACGACCGAGCGCCGCGTCAACGGGTATGAAGCCGACAGCTACGGCGACCTGCAACGCGCTATCGAATTATTCGACGCGAACCGGTTCATCGGGCATATCCAGAAAGTTGAATTGGTAAAGGGCGATGTGGCAGAAAGCGTGCCTCGCTATCTGGCGCGCGAGCCGCAGACGGTTGTATCGCTGTTGCACCTGGACCTGGACTTGTATGAGCCGACCAAGGTTTGCCTGGAACACTTCGTGCCGCGCATGCCGAAGGGCGCTGTCATCGTCTTCGATGAATTGAACAACCGCACCTGGCCGGGCGAGACGCTGGCCGTCATGGAAAAACTGGGTCTGAATAAGCTGCGGATTCAACGGTTCACCTACGAACCCCACGTCAGCTACGCCATCCTCGAGTGAGCCTGGCCGGCCCTCCGCCCCGAATCCCAGCCAAGCCACCCTTTTCCCGTTCTATTCCCCTTTTGAGGCGCCCTCTGCTTACGTCATAATTGCGGCCGCACGCTTTTGTATCTATATTTTTCAAACCATGACCGCCACGCCCCCCGATCCACTCGCTACGCAGCACGACAGCAATACGGATCTCGATGATCAGGCGCCGGTCGATGCGCAGACGTTGCGTCTGCGCGAAGAGAACCGCGCATTGCGCGAATTGTTGGCGGCCCAGGTACACGCCACCTTGCCGCCGCCGGCCCCTGAACCCGGCGGGGTGCGGCGTCTATGCTGGTGGCTGATTTCGGCGCCGGGTGCGGCCCTGGTCGGCTGGCGCCGCTTGCTGGGCCGTGATGATGCGCCCCGGATCACGGGACGGCGCGTGGGGTCGGCGACGTTGACGGTGCTCTACACCCTGGCCATCTACGGCGCGCTGGTGCTGCTGGTCGTGTCGTGGAATGCTCCGAACAACGGGATTACCGGCGCCACTGCGGCCAGCCCGGTCCGCGTGCCGCTGAGGCCTCCGACCACAGTGCCGACCCAGGAGTCACCGAGCGATTGGGAGGCGGATGCGTTGGCACCACCGGCGCCGATTGTGCCGGTGGCGCCATCGAAGTCGGTTGTTGAACCGCCTGCGTCGCGTCCGGAAACCCCAGCGCCCCTGCCGCCCTCCAACGCCGGAGATACCACGCCGCCTGCCTCAAGCGGCCCGCATTCGACATTGCGTATCACCGAAATTCCTGCGCAGGACCCGATGGCGTGGGTCAAGGCCCTGCAAGCCGAATTAGCCCAATGTGCAGCGTTGGGCTTCTTTGACCGCCCCGATTGCGCCTGGGCAGCCCGTGATCAATTCTGCGGGCCGAACCATGGCTGGAACGTTGTGAAGGAATGCCCGGCACGGCCCTAGGCAGTTGCCTGGGACAGTTGCCCGGTATGTCATACGTCCGCCACGTGGGGGCACGACAATCGTTTGCAGCAAACTGAAAATGTACGCAATAATGCGAACACTTCGGGCTCACGCCCTGCCTTACTTTTAAGGACCCTGCGACCATGGATTCCATCAACAACACCGTCAACACCGCGCTGGCTTTGAAGGACGCGAATGTGGTTCAGGAAGTCCAAGCCACCGTATTGAAGAAGGCGCTGAACGCGCAAGCCGACACCGTCGCGACGCTGATGCAATCCGTGGCCCCGATGGCGATCGACAGCCAACTGGGTTCGCGCATCAATACCCACGCCTGACGCGCACGCTTAAGCACGAATTAGTTCCAGCGGCGCCGCCCACGCGCGCGGCCAACCGAAAAAAAGCGCCGGACCCTGAACAGGGCCGGCGCTTTTTGTTTGCCGTTGCATGACTCGCGTGAGGCGGCAAGCCGCCCCACCGGCAATTACTTCTTCTTCATCGGCGGCAAGTCCGTGCAGACGCCTTCGGCCACTTCGGCCGCCATGCCCACCGATTCACCCAGCGTCGGGTGCGGGTGGATGGTCTTGGCGATGTCGACGACGTCGGCGCCCATTTCAACGGCCAGGGCCAGTTCGCTGATCAGGTCGCCAGCGTGGGTGCCCACGATGCTGCCGCCCAGGATGCGATGCGTTTCCGCGTCGAAAATCAGCTTGGTGAAGCCCTCGTCGCGACCATTGGCGATGGCGCGGCCGGACGCGGCCCAGGGGAACACGCCCTTCTCGATCTTGATGCCCTGCTTCTTGGCTTCGTCTTCGGTCAGGCCGACCCATGCCACTTCCGGATCGGTGTAGGCCACCGACGGGATGACGCGCGCGTCGAAGAACGACTTCTGGCCGGCGGCGGCTTCCGCTGCCACGTGGCCTTCGTGCACGGCCTTGTGGGCCAGCATCGGCTGGCCGACGATGTCGCCAATGGCGTAGATGTGCGGCACGTTGGTGCGCATCTGGCGATCGACCTCGATGAATCCGCGGTCGGTCACGGCGATGCCGGCGCGATCGGCGCCGATCTTCTTGCCGTTGGGGCTGCGGCCCACGGCTTGCAGCACCAGGTCGTAGCGTTGCGGTTCCTTGGGCGCGCCCTCGCCTTCGAAGGTGACGTAGATGCCGTCCTTCTTGGCTTCCGCGCCCACCGTCTTGGTCTTCAACATGATGTTGTCGAAGCGGTAGGCGTTCTTCTTCTGCCATACCTTGACCAGGTCGCGGTCGGCGCCCTGCATCAGGCCGTCCAGCATTTCCACGACGTCCAGGCGTGCGCCCAGCGTGGAATACACCGTACCCATTTCCAGGCCGATGATGCCGCCACCCACGATCAGCATCTTCTTCGGCACTTCACGCAGCAGCAATGCGCCGGTGGAGTCGACGACGCGATCGTCCTTGGGCATGAACGGCAGCTTCACCGACTGGCTGCCGGCGGCGATGATGGCTTGCTTGAAGCGCAGCGTCTGGCTCTTGCCGTCGGCCGACGTCACGGTCAGGTGGTTGGCATCGGCGAATTCGCCTACGCCCGTCACCACGGTGACTTTGCGAGCCTTGGCCATGCCGGCCAGACCGCCGGTCAGCTTGGCGACCACGCTGTCCTTGTAGCCGCGCAGCTTGTCCAGATCGATCTTGGGCTCGCCGAAGCTGATGCCATGGGCAGCCAGCTCGCGGGCCTCGTCGATGACCGCCGCGTTGTGCAGCAGCGCCTTGGACGGAATGCAGCCCACGTTCAGGCACACGCCGCCAAGCGTTTCGTAGCGTTCGACCAGCACCACGGACAGGCCAAGGTCGGCAGCGCGGAAGGCGGCGGAGTAGCCGCCAGGGCCCGCGCCCAGCACCAGCATGTCGTATTCGCCGTCGGCCGAACCCTTGAAACTGGCGGCGGCAGGTGCGGCGGCCTTGGCGGCCGGCGCCGGTGCGGCGGCGGCTTGCTTGGGGGCCTCGGCAGCCTTGGGGGCTTCCTTGGCGGGCGCCGCGGCAGATTCGCCACCCGCTTCCACTTCCAGCACGACCGCGCCTTCGGCGACCTTGTCGCCGACCTTCACCGCGATGGACTTCACCACGCCGCCTTGCGACGCGGGGATCTCCATCGAGGCCTTGTCGGATTCGACCGTGATCAGGCTTTGTTCGGCCTTGATCGTGTCGCCCACGGCCACCAGCACTTCGATGACTTCCACTTCCTTGAAGTCGCCGATGTCCGGCACTTTGATTTGAACGGTATTGCTCATAGGGCTCCCCGTTTACAGCGCGATGCGGCGGAAGTCGGCCAGCAAGGCGCCCAGATAGGCGTTGAAGCGGGCAGCGGAAGCGCCGTCGATGACGCGGTGGTCGTACGACAGCGACAGCGGCACGATCAGGCGCGGCACGAACTGCTTGCCGTCCCAAACCGGCTTGTGCGACGAACGCGACACGCCCAGGATGGCCACTTCAGGCGCGTTGATGATCGGCGTGAACGACGTGCCGCCGATGCCGCCCAGGGACGAGATCGAGAAGCAGCCGCCCTGCATTTCCGCGGGCGAGATCTTGCCGTCGCGCGCTTTCTTGGACAGCTCGGTCATTTCCTGCGCGATCTGCAGGATGCCCTTCTTGTCGGCGTCGCGGATCACCGGTACCACCAGCCCGTTGGGCGTGTCGGCGGCGAAGCCGACGTGGTAGTACTGCTTGAGCACCAGGTTGTCGCCGTCCAGCGACGCGTTGAACTCGGGGAACTTCTTCAGGGCCGCGACCACGGCCTTGATCAGGAAGGCCAGCATCGTGACCTTGACGCCCGACTTCTCGTTTTCCTTGTTCAGCGTGACGCGCAGCGCTTCCAGGTCGGTGATGTCCGCTTCGTCGTTGTTGGTGACGTGCGGGATCATGACCCAGTTGCGGTGCAGGTTCGCGCCCGAGATCTTCTTGATGCGCGACAAGGGCTTGGCTTCGATCGGACCAAACTTGGTGAAGTCGACCTTCGGCCACGGCAACAGGCCAAGGGCCGCGCCATCGCCCGAGCCGCTGGCGGCGGCGGGACCAGCGGCCAGCGCCTGCTTGACGAAGCCGCGCACGTCTTCGGCGGTGATGCGTTCCTTCGGACCCGAACCCTTGACCTTGCTCAGGTTCACGCCCAGTTCGCGGGCGAACTTGCGCACCGACGGAGAGGCGTGTGGCAGCTGGCCGGGCTTCAGGTTGGGGTCTTCCAGCGCGGCGGCAGGCGCCGGACGCGATTCGGAAGCCGCCGGGGCTTGCGCGGCAGGCGCTTCAGCCTTGGCGGCGGCGGGCGCGGCGGCTTCGGCCTTGGCAGCCGGCGCAGCGGCAGCAGCCGCCGGGGCGGCGCCTTCCACCACGACCACGACCGAACCCTTGGCGACCTTGTCGCCGACCTTGACCTTCACTTCCTTGACCACGCCGCCTTGCGAGGCCGGAATCTCCATCGACGCCTTATCGGATTCGACGGTGATCAGGCTTTGCTCGGCCTTGATCGTGTCGCCGACGGCGACCATGATCTCGATGACTTCCACTTCCTTGAAGTCGCCGATGTCGGGCACTTCGATGCCGATCGGGCCGCTTGCGGCGGCCGGGGCGGCTGCCTCGGCCTTCGCTGCCGGCGCGGCGGCGGCGGCCTGCTTCGGCGCTTCCTTCGCGGCGGCCTTGGGAGCCTCTTCCTTGGCGGCCGGGGCGGCGGCGGCTTCCGCCTCCACTTCCAGCACAACCGCGCCTTCGGCGACCTTGTCGCCGACCTTTACGGTGATGGACTTCACCACGCCGCCTTGCGACGCGGGGATTTCCATCGAGGCCTTGTCGGATTCGACCGTGATCAGGCTTTGTTCGGCCTTGATCGTATCGCCCACCGCCACCAGCACCTCAATGACTTCCACTTCCTTGAAGTCGCCGATGTCCGGAACCTTGATTTGCACGATGCTCATGTCTCTTTACCCTCAGGCGTATTGCGGGTTGGCTTTGTTCGGATTGATGCCGTACTTCTTGATGGCTTCGGCCACCTTGGCAACCGGCACCTTGCCTTCGTCGGCCAACGCACGCAGCGCGGCGACGACGACGAAGTGGCGGTCCACTTCGAAGTGCTCGCGCAGCTTCGAGCGGAAATCCGAGCGGCCGAAACCATCGGTGCCCAGCACTTTGTATTCGCGGCCCTTGGGCACGAACGGACGGATCTGGTCCGCAAAGAGCTTCATGTAGTCGGTCGACGCGATGATCGGGCCTTCCGTCTTGGCCAGCTGTTCCGTGACGTAAGCCACTTGCGGCTTCTTCTCGTCGGGGTGCAGCATGTTGTGGCGTTCGACGTCCAGGCCGTTGCGGCGCAGTTCGGTGAAGCTGGTGACGCTCCAGATATCCGAAGCGACATCCCAGTCGGCGGCCAGCAGGTCTTGCGCAGCCATGACTTCGCGCAGGATCGTGCCCGAACCCATCAGCTGCACGCGGTTCTTGCCCTTGCCGTGCGACTTCAGCTTGTACATGCCCTTGATGATGCCTTCCTCGTCGCCCTGGGTCAGACCCGGCTGCGGGTAGTTCTCGTTCATCACCGTCAGGTAGTAATAGACGTTTTCCTGGTTTTCCACCATGCGCTTCAGGCCATGCTGGATGATCACGGCCAGTTCATGGCCGAACGTCGGGTCGTAGGACACGCAGTTCGGGATGGTGGACGCCAGGATGTGGCTGTGGCCGTCTTCGTGCTGCAGGCCTTCGCCGTTCAACGTCGTGCGGCCGGCGGTGCCGCCCAGCAGGAAGCCGCGCGCCTGCATGTCGCCCGCTGCCCAGGCCAGGTCGCCGATGCGCTGGAACCCGAACATCGAGTAGTAGATGAAGAACGGGATCATGATGCGGTTGTTCGAGGAGTACGACGTGGCCGCCGCGATCCACGAGCTCATTGCACCCGCTTCGTTGATGCCTTCCTGCAGGAGCTGGCCGTCGGCCGCTTCCTTGTAGTACATCACCTGGTCCTTATCGACCGGGGTGTACTTCTGGCCTTCCGGCGCGTAGATGCCGATCTGGCGGAACAGGCCCTCCATACCGAACGTGCGCGATTCGTCGGCCAGGATCGGCACGACGCGCGGGCCCAGTTCCTTGTCGCGCAGCACCTGGTTCAGGATGCGCACGAAGGCTTGGGTGGTCGAGATCTCGCGGCCTTCGGCGGTGGGCTCGAGCACGGCCTTGAACGCGTCCAGCGCGGGCGCCTTCAGCTGCTCGTCGGCCTTCGCGCGGCGGCGCGGCAGGTAGCCGCCCAGCTCGGCGCGGCGCTCGTGCAGGTACTTCATTTCCGGCGAGTCTTCGGCCGGCTTGAAGTACGGCAGGTCCGCCAACTGGTCGTCGGGGATCGGGATGCCGAAACGGTCGCGGAATTCGCGGATCGATTCCAGCTCCAGCTTCTTCTGCTGGTGCGTCGGGTTCTTGGCCTGGCCCACGTGGCCCATGCCGTAGCCCTTGATGGTCTTGGCCAGGATGACGGTGGGTTGGCCGGTGTGGCTGGTCGCGGCGTCGAACGCGGCGTACACCTTGTGGGGGTCGTGGCCGCCACGGTTCAGGCGCCAGATGTCCTCGTCGCTCATGCGCGACACGGCTTCCAGCAGCTTCGGGTGCTTGCCGAAGAAGTGCTCGCGGACGAACTTGCCGTCGTTGGCCTTGTACGCCTGGTACTCGCCGTCCACGGTGTCTTCCATGATCTGGCGCAGGATGCCTTCCTTGTCGTGCGCCAGCAGCGGATCCCAGTAGCCGCCCCAGATCAGCTTGATGACGTTCCAGCCCGAACCGCGGAAGTCGCCTTCCAGTTCCTGGATGATCTTGCCGTTGCCGCGCACCGGGCCGTCCAGGCGCTGCAGGTTGCAGTTCACTACGAAGATCAGGTTGTCGAGCTTTTCACGCGCCGCCAGGGCGATCGCGCCCAGCGATTCGGGTTCGTCCATTTCGCCGTCGCCGCAGAACACCCAGACCTTGCGGTTGCTGGTGTCGGCGATGCCGCGGGCGTGCAGGTACTTCAGGAAGCGGGCCTGGTAAATGGCCATCAGCGGGCCCAGGCCCATCGACACCGTCGGGAATTGCCAGAAATCCGGCATCAGCTTCGGGTGCGGGTAGGACGACAGGCCCTTGCCGTCCACTTCCTGGCGGAAGTGGTTCAACTGGTCTTCGGTCAGGCGGCCTTCAAGATAGGCGCGGCCGTACATGCCGGGGGACGTGTGGCCCTGGAAATAGACCAGGTCGCCGCCGTGGCCTTCGTCTTCAGCGTGCCAGAAGTGGTTCTGGCCGCAGCCGATCATGGTGGCCAGCGAAGCGAACGACGCGATGTGGCCGCCCAGGTCGCCGCCGTCGGGCGGATTGTGCTTGTTGGCGCGAACGACCATGGCCATGGCGTTCCAGCGCACGTACGAACGGATGCGCGATTCCAGCTCCAGGTTGCCCGGATGCGCGGGCTCCAGGCCCGGGGGAATCGTGTTGACGTAAGCGGTATTCGGCGAGAACGGGATGTGGGCGCCGGAGCGACGGGCTTCGTCGATCAGGCGTTCCAGCAGGTAGTGCGCGCGCTGCGGCCCTTCGCGATCAAGGACTGCCGCCAGGGCTTCGAGCCACTCCTGGGTTTCAAGGGTGTCTTCGTCGTTGGCAGCCTGCGGGGCGCCAGCCTGGGCGAAAGAGGACATCGTGTGTCTCCTGTTGGGGTTCGTTCGTGACCACACCCGCTTATCTACTCGCGGACTCTGCATGGTAGCCGGGATCATCCGGGCTACCATGTCAGGCATGGGTCGGGGTGTTTTTCTAGAGACCTGCTTTGGGTCGGTTCCCTATCAGCCGGCATTCTAAGAAAGAAGATTAACCGCTCGCAAGGAAAATTTCATGTTGCGGTACGGCATTTCATAATGCGGAATCATGAATGCAAGCTGAACACCTCCCGACTGCACTTTTTTAGGCTTACGCTAAAAGCAGGGGCCGATTCCCGGCAATTCCCTGCCAACCCGCACTAAAATGCGCGGTCTATCTGGCCCGAATTCCATGTCCAGCGCGCCCAAGTCCAATATCCCTACGCCTTTCCACGATCACGCCCGCACTCGCCGCCGCGGCGTGTACTGGGTCACGCCCGCCATGGTGCTGATCCTGTACATCTGTGTGATGGCCGTGTTCTTCTGGTTGCAACGCATTCATGACGACAGCGTCATGTTTGTCACGATCGACCAGGAAATGCGTCAGCAACGCCTGATCTGGGTAGTGCTGGCCCTGTCCTGCGTGATCGTCATCAGCTTGCTGATGCTGTGGCGCTACACGCGCTTCCGTTCCGCCGCCGAGGCCGCCCTGATCGCCGAAACCGGATTCCGGCGCGCCATGGAGAACTCCATGTCCACCGGCATGCGCGTGCTGGACATGGAAGGCCGCATCGCCTATGTGAACCCGGCGTTCTGCCGCATGATCGGCTGGAACGAGGCCGACCTGATCGGCCGCAGCCCGCCCTTCCCCTACTGGGTGCCCGGCCGCCACGAACAGCATCAGCACACGCTGGACGTGCTGATGTCCGGCAAGACGCCCAGCAGCGGCCTGGAAGTCGAAGCGCAGCGCCGCGACGGCTCACGCTTCACGGCGCGCATGTACGTGTCGCCCCTGCTGGACCCCAACGGCAACCAGATCGGCTGGATGACGTCCATGACGGACATCACCGAGCCCAAGCGCATCCGCGAAGCCCTGACGGCCGCGCACGAGCGCTTCATGACGGTGCTGGAAGGCCTGGACGACGCCATTTCGGTGACGGCAGATACCCACGACGGTCTGGAACTGCTGTTCGCCAACCGCACCTACCGCCGCGTATTCGGCGCGCAGACGGGCGGCCACGACGAATTGCTGGCCGGCCGCCGCGGCCGCTTCACCGACGAATCGGTCGAAGTGTTCGCGCCTTCCGTGCAGCGCTGGTTTGAAGTGCACCACCGGATGCTGGCCTGGACCGACGGGCGCCGCGTGCGCATGCAGGTGGCGCGCGACATCACCGAACGCCGCGGCCACGAAGAGGCCTCCCGCCTGCAGCAGGAAAAGATCCAGCTGACCAGCCGCCTGACGACAATGGGCGAAATGGCCTCGTCGCTGGCGCACGAACTGAACCAGCCGCTGACCGCCATCGCCAACTACAGCATGGGCGCCGTCGCGCTGGTCAAGGCGGGCCACACCAGCCCCAACATGCTGCTGCCCGCGCTGGAAAAGGCCGCGGCGCAGGCCGAGCGCGCCGGCAAAATCATCAGCCGCATCCGCGAATTCGTGAAGCGCAGCGAACCGCGCCGCCAGCGCGTGGCCATCGGCCGCATTGTCGACAATGCCATCGGTTTTGCCGAAATTGACGCCCGCAAGCGCCGCATCCGCATCGACAGCTTCGTGCCGTCGAACGCGCCGGACGTGCTGGCCGACCCGATCCTGATCGAGCAGGTGCTGCTGAACCTGCTGAAGAACGGGCTGGAAGCCATGGAAAAGAGCGAGTCCGACGAGCTCAAGGTGGCGGTCATCCTGCACGAGCAGCACATCGAAGTCGCCGTGGTGGACCGCGGCCACGGCCTGGCCGAGCCCGAGCGCCTGTTCGAACCCTTCTTCAGCACCAAGTCCCAAGGCCTGGGCATGGGGCTGAATATCTGCCGTACCATTATCGAATCGCACCACGGCCGCCTGTGGGCGGACCCCAACCCCGCCGGCGGTACTATTTTCCGCTTTACCCTGCCCTGCGCTGCGTCCCAGACGCAGGCCCAGAATGATCAGTCCGAGGAGTTGCACGCATGAACACGCCCCACCTGTCGAGCACGGTATTCATTGTTGACGACGACGAAGCGGTCCGCGATTCGTTGCGCTGGCTGCTGGAAGCCAATGGCTACCGCGTTCGCGCCTATGCCAGTGGAGAATCCTTCCTGGAAGACTACGACGCCAGCCAGATCGGCGTGCTGATCGCCGACGTGCGCATGCCCGGCATGAGCGGCCTGGAACTCCAGGAACAGCTGATCGCCCGCAACGCGCCGCTGCCCGTCGTGTTCATCACCGGCCACGGCGACGTGCCCATGGCCGTGTCCACGATGAAGAAAGGCGCGGTCGACTTCCTGGAAAAGCCCTTCAACGAGTCCGACCTGCGCGAGATCGTCGCGCGCATGCTGGAACAGGCCACGCAACGCGTCAGCAAGCACCAGGCCCAGAAGGATCACGAAGCCATGCTGGCGCGCCTGACCGCGCGCGAGCAGCAGGTGTTGGAGCGCATCGTCGCCGGCCGCTTGAACAAGCAGATCGCCGACGACCTGGGCATCAGCATCAAGACCGTCGAGGCGCACCGCGCCAACATCATGGAAAAACTGGAAGTGACTACCGTTGCTGATTTGATGAAAGTGGCCTTGGCCAAACCCGAGGCACACGCATGACCGCAAGAGTTATCGATGGCGCAGCACTGTCGCTGCGCATTCGCGAAGAAGTCGCCCAGCGCGTAGCCGCCCTGGCGGCCAAGGGAACCCGCCCCGGCCTGGCCGTGGTGCTGGTGGGCGCGGACCCCGCGTCCCAGGTGTACGTGCGCAACAAGGTTGCCGCCTGCGAGAAAGCCGGCCTGCATTCCGTCAAGGAACAGTACCCGGCCGAGATGACCGAGGCCGAACTGCTGGCCCGCATCGCCGTCCTGAACCAGGACCCGGCGATCCACGGCATCCTGGTGCAGCTGCCCCTGCCCAAGCATATGGATTCCCACAAGGTCATCGAAGCCATCGCGGCCGAGAAGGACGTGGACGGGTTCCATATCAGCAACGCCGGCCTGCTCATGACCGGCCAGCCGCTGTTCCGCCCCTGCACGCCCTACGGCGTGATGAAGATGCTGGAATCCGAAGGCGTGGCCCTGCGCGGCGCTGAAGCCGTGATCGTCGGCGCCAGCAACATCGTCGGCAAGCCGATGGCCATGCTGCTGCTCGCCGCCGGCGCCACCATCACGATCTGCAACTCCAAGACGCGCGACCTGGCGGCCCAGACCCGCCGCGCCGACGTCCTGGTGGTGGCCACCGGCAAGCCCGGCATGATCGACGGCTCGATGATCAAGCCCGGCGCCGTGGTCATCGACGTGGGCATCAACCGCGGCGACGACGGCAAGCTGTGCGGCGACGTGGACTTCGCTTCCGCCCGCGACGTAGCCGGCGCCATCACCCCCGTCCCCGGCGGCGTGGGCCCCATGACCATCGCCATGCTGCTGGTCAATACGGTTGAAGCCGCGGAACGGGCTGCCGCCTGACCCGCCTTGCGGCCCGGGCGAATCGCCCGGGTCCGCCCTTGCATTCGGGCGGATCGCCCTTACCTGATCCCTATGAACTCCGCCGGCGCCCGGGTGCATGCCCCGCGCGCCGCCCGCCATTGACCACGCCGGTAACACCATGACCCAGAACCCCCTGCTCGCTCCCGTCTCCGACCTGGTCGACTATGCGGCCGTCAAGCCCGGCCATATCGTGCCCGCCATCGAGGAATTGCTGGGCATCGCCCGCAAAGCCGTCGACCACGCGGCCGATGCCGCCCTGGCGCCCACCTGGGAAGCGGTGGTGGAACCGCTGGACACCGCCTCCGAACGCCTGTGGCGCGCGTGGTCGGTGGCCGGCCACCTGAACGCGGTCGTCAACACGCCCGAACTGCGCGAAGCCTATAACGCGGCCCTGCCGCTGATCACCGAATTCTCGACCTGGGTCGGTTTGCACGAAGGCCTGTACAAGCAGTACCAGCGCCTGGCCGCCGCCCCCGATTTCGCGGCGTGGGCGCCCGTGCGCCGCCGCATCGTCGACATGGCGCTGCGCGACTTCCGCTTGAGCGGCGTCGAACTGCAGGGCGAAGACCGCGAGCGCTACGCCCGGATCTCCGACCGCGAAGCGCAGGCGTCGCAGAAGTTCTCGGAAAACGTGCTGGATTCGATTGACGCCTGGTCGCTGGTGGTGGAAGACGAGGCTCGCCTTGCCGGCATTCCCGCCGATGTCCTGTCCGCCGCGCGCGCCGCCGCCGCCGAAGACGGCAAGCCGGGCTGGAAGCTGACGCTGAAGATGCCGTGCTACCTGCCCGTCATGCAGTACGCGCAAGACCGCTCGCTGCGTGAAGCGCTGTACCGCGGCTACGGCACCGTCGCCTCCGAGCAAGGCGACGCCCAATTCGACAATTCCCCGCTGATCGAAGAATTGCTGTCCCTGCGCGCCGAGGAATCCGGCCTGCTGGGCCTGGGCACCTTCGCCGCGCTGCGCCTGCAGACCCGCATGGCCCGCGACGCCAGCGAAGTGACCGTCTTCCTGCGCGACCTGGCCGGCCGCGCCAAGCCCTACGCCCAACGCGACCTGGCCGAACTGACGGCCTACGCCACCGGCGAATTGGGCCTGGACAGCCTGCAGCCCTGGGACGTGGCCTTTGCCTCGGAACGCCTGCGCGAATCGCGCTACGCCTATTCCGAAGACGAGGTGAAACAGTATTTCACCGAACCGCGCGTGCTGGCGGGCCTGTATGAAGTGATCGAAAAGCTGTTCGACGTGCGCTTGGCGGAAACGCCCGTCTCGACGTGGCACAGCGATGCGCGCGGCGTGCGCGTGGAAAGCCCCGCAGGCGACCTGATCGGCTACCTGTACCTGGACTTGTATGCCCGCTCCGGTAAGCAAAGCGGCGCCTGGGTCGACAGCGAGCGCACGCGCCGCGTCGTGGCCGGCCGCGTGCAGACGCCCGTGGTCTACCTGACCTGCAATTTCTCGCGCCCCAACGGCGACCGCGCCGCCGTGCTGACCCACGACGACGTCATCACGCTGTTCCACGAAACCGGCCACGCGCTGCATGCGCTGCTGTCCGAAGTCGACGAGCCAGGCGCCGCGGCGTTCGCCAGCGTGGAATGGGACGCCATTGAACTGCCCTCGCAGTTCATGGAGAACTTCTGCTGGGAATGGGCGGTGGTGCAAAAGCTGTCGGCCCACGTGGACACGGGCGAAGCCCTGCCGCGCGCGCTCTACGACCGCCTGGTGGCCGCCCGCAATTATCAGAGCGGCATGCAGACCGTGCGCCAGATCGAGTTCGCCCTGTTCGACATGCTGATGCATGACCGCGCCCGCGGCGCCACCATCACCGAAGTGCTGGCCCTGCTGCAGGAAGTGCGCCAGGAAGTGGCCGTGCTGTTCCCGCCGGCCTGGCATCGCTTGCCGCATGCGTTTTCGCATCTGTTCGCAGGCGGCTATGGCGCGGGCTATTACAGCTACAAGTGGGCGGAAGTGCTGTCCGCCGACGCGTACGAAGCGTTCGAGGAAGCCGCGGCGAAACAGGCGGAAAAGCAGCCCGGCAATGCCCTGGGCACGCTGGACCCCGAGACCGGCGCGCGCTTCCGCCGCGAAGTGCTGGCCGTGGGCGGATCGCGCCCGGCTGCGGAATCGTTCGCTGCCTTCCGCGGCCGCGCGCCCCGCATCGACGCCCTGCTGCGCCATAGCGGCATGAGCGGCAACTAAGCCCCGCGCCCGCCTCCACGACGGCCCGCCATGCGCGGGCCGTTATTTTTCGTCGGCCGGTTTACGCGCCGACACCACCAGCCAACGACCATGCACCGATTGGTCCGACCCCGCCTGCTTCCAGAACTGGCGGATTTCATCGGATTCCGCACGCTTGAGCTGCCGCCGGTAGTACAGCCGCGACGGCACCGCCAGCAGATGCTCGACCACGCGCTTGGGCTTGACCTCTTCGACGTCATGCAGCGTGATGTCCCCGAACCCGTAGTGCGACAGCAGCAGATGCAGTTGCGGAAAGCTCCACGGGAAGTAGGTGATGTAGTCCTCCCCCCGCTGTCGGCCCACCATGGGGCGGAATCCCGAATGGAAGCCTCGCATCAGGAACTGCAGGCGCGAGCGGAAATACCAGGTGTTCGGCGTGGTGATGATCAGTGTGCCGCCAGGACGCAGCGCCCGGTACAGGCTCTGGACCAGCACCCCGGGATTGGTCAGCAGGTGGATGGCCTCGCAGCAGACGGCCGCGTCATAGTGTCCGGACACGGTCAACGGGGTTTCCAGGTCGTGCTCGGTCACCGAACAGTAACCGGCGCTTGCCGGCGGAAACTGCCATAGCCCTACCCCATCCAGCACCACTTGCCGTCCGCTTACGCCGGGCAGCGTGTCGCCCAGCCAGCCCAGCCCGCATGGCGCGTCCAGCACCCGGTCGGCCTCGCGGCTACGCAGAATGTCCACCACCACCGGGTAATACGGGTAATACGGGTAACGAAGGGCGGTGCCCACGGCCATGTCCACGTTTGAAGTCCCCCTGCGCCAGCTGCGCTGGCAAGGCTCCGAATGTAGAGCGCCGGCAGGCCCCGCCGGGGCGATCTTGCCAGTTCTCCAACAATATCTAGACAAAGCTTCACAAGTCGGGCCGCGCCCGCTACGAGCCGGATCTTTGCGCCAGGACAAGATGCGTGCTTGCGGGTCCTGGCAAGCGGCCTGCGCAGGTCCGCCCCGCCCCGCGCTTGCAGGTAGAATCAACGGGTTTGCCGGGCTTTTTCCCGACCAACCTTTCGGCCCCTGGACTTATGCGACACCTCATTACCGGCCGCGCCTGGCGTGGCTTGCTGCTGGCCCTGTGCGTCTTGCTTGCCGCGTGCGGCGACCGGAATGTCGATTGGACGCTCTATAACGTCAAAGGCCACCTGCCCGACCTGAAATTCTCGCTGCCCGGCGCCGGCGGCAAGACAGTCAGCAGCGACGACCTCAAGGGCAAGACGGTACTGCTGTTTTTCGGCTACGCCAGTTGCCCGGACATCTGCCCCACCACCATGGCGCAATTGACGGCGGTGCTGCAGAACCTGGGCGACAAGGCACGGGACGTGCGCATCCTGTTCGTCAGCGTGGATCCGCACCGCGACACGCCCGACATCCTGCAGGCCTACGTCAACGCGTTCAACAACAACGCCATCGGCGTGACCGGCGACGAAAAGCAGATCGCCGACCTGGCCCGCCGCTATCGCGTCGCCTACCAGATCGAAAAACCCCGCCCTGGCGACGATGCCGACATGTACGAAGTGACGCACAGCCGCGGCGTGTACATTTTCGACAAAGAAGGCCGCGCGCGCCTGCTGGCCTCGGACACCGACAGCATCGAAGCGCTGACGAAAGACGTCCGCCAACTGATCGACCTGACCTCCTGACCGCGGGCGCGCAACGACGATGCGCCGCAACATGTTGCGGCCGTGCGCCACATACCAGTTGTTACAGCGGCGCGATTCGGAGCGTGAGTATCATCACAGCAGATTGCCCCTTTTCCCCTAGTAAGGAGTACGCGCATGAGCTTCATCATCATGATCATCGTCGGGTTCATCGTGGGCCTGATCGCCCGGGCCATCATGCCCGGTGATCAGAACATGGGAATCATCATGACCACCATCCTGGGCATCGTCGGCGCCGTCGTCGCCGGATTCCTGGGCCAGACGATGGGCTGGTACGCGGAAGGCGAACCCGCAGGCTGGATCGCATCGGTCGTGGGCGCCATCATCGTGCTGTTCGTGGTTGGCATGATCGCCAAGAAGCGAACCTGACGTTCCGCTAGGCAAGCATCAATGAAAACGGGCCGATCTTTTGATCGGCCCGTTTTCTTCCAGGTTCGGCCACAACGCACCCGCCGCCTGATGGGTTACGCGCGCTGCGCACCTATGTTCTTGCGTGCGGATTCTCGCGCTTCCCCCATCCTACGAACCGCTGGCCGGCGTGGCCTGGGCCGTGGCCGTGCGTTCGGTCCAACCGCCGCCCAGCACCTTGTACAGGGTCACCAGATTGGACAGCCGGGCCAGGCGCGTGTCCACCAGCGCCTGCTGCGAGGTGTACAGCGAACGCTGCGAATCCAGCACGCTCAGGTAGTCGTCGATGCCTTGGCGGAAACGCTGGTCGGACACGTCGTAGGCGCGCTGGTTGGCGTTCACCAGCAGGCGCTGCGCCTGGATCTGGTCGTCCAGCGTGCCGCGGCCGGCCAAGGCGTCCGCCACTTCGCGGAAGCCCGTCTGGATGGACTTCTCGTACTGGGCCACCTGGATGTTCTTCTGCACCTTCGCCAGGTCCAGGCCCGCCAGCAGCGAACCGCCCGCGAAGATCGGCACGGTGATCTGGGGCACGAAGCTCCAGGCGCCGGAGCCGCCTTCGAACAGTCCGCCGAGGCTGGCGCTGGCGGTCCCGGCCTGGCCCGTCAGGCTGATGGTCGGGAAGAACGCCGCACGCGCAGCGCCGATGTTGGCGTTGGCGCCCTTCAGCTGGTGCTCGGCCGCGCGGATGTCCGGGCGCCGGGCCAGCAGGTCAGACGGCAGGCCGGCCGGCAGCGTGGTCGGCAGCATGCCGTCGTCCAGCTTGACGGCCTGGTCCAGCGCCGCCGTGATCTCGGGCGACATGGGCTGGCCCACCAGCAGCGTCAGCGCGTTGCGGTCCTGCGCGGCCTGGCGCGTGTATTGCGACAGGTTGCGCTGGGCCGTGCGCAGCGACACTTCGGCCTGGCTCAAGTCCAGCGCCGTGGACAGGCCCTGGTCATAGCTTTGCTGCGTGAGCTTGAAGGAGTCTTCCTGGCTCTTCAGCGTGTCGCGTGTCAGGCTCAGCAGCTCCTGGTCGGCGCGCAGCGTCAGATAGGCATTGGCCACCTCGGCGATCAGCGTCAGCTGGGTCGCCGTACGGGTCTCGTCCAGCGCCAGGTAGGATTCCAGCGCCTTGTCGCTCAGGCTGCGGATACGGCCGAACAGGTCCAGTTCCCACGAGGACACCGCGGCGCCCACCTGATAGCTGTGGCTGGTCGTCGCGCGGCCGCTGGCGGACAGGTCCGCCGGCGAGCGCTGGGCAGTTTCCTGGCCCGCGATGCCGACGCTAGGCAGCAGGTCGGAACGCTGGATGCGGTACTGCGCCCGCGCCGCCTCGACGTTCAAGGCCGCCACGCGCAGGTCGCGGTTGTTGGCCAGCGACAGTTCGATCAACTGCTGCAGCAGCGGGTCGCCGAAGAAATCGCGCCAGCCGATATCGGCCGTGGACATCCCTTGCGCCGCCTGCGAGCCGTCGGCTTTGTAGGCCGGGCCAGCGGGATAGGCGGCGTCGACCGGCGCATCCGGCCGTTCGTAGGTCGGGGCCAGCGAGCAGCCCGCCAGGGCCGCCGCCAGGGAAACAGACAATAAAGTTCTCATCTGGAATTTCATTACGGTTGTCCTTCGGCGGACACTTCCTGCGAGCCGTTGGCGCTCGCGTCGTGCTTGTCTTGGTTTTCGCTCATGCGCTTGACCTTGAACAAGCGCAGCATGATCACGAAGAAGGCCGGGACGAAGAAGATCGCCAGGAACGTGCCGGTCAGCATGCCGCCGATCACGCCCGTGCCGATGGCGTTCTGGCTGCCCGAACCGGCGCCCGTCGAGATCGCCAGCGGGGTCACGCCCAGGATGAACGCCAGGGACGTCATCAGGATGGGACGCAGACGTTGGCGGGCGGCATGGATCGCCGATTCCGTCAGGCTGGCGCCGGCCTCGAAGTGCTCCTTGGCGAACTCCACGATCAGGATGGCGTTTTTGGCCGCCAGCCCCACTGTGGTGAGCAGCCCCACCTGGAAGTACACGTCGTTGGACAGCCCCCGCATCAACGTCGCCAGCAGCACGCCGATGATCCCCAGCGGCACCACCAGCATGACCGCGGTGGGGATGGACCAGCTTTCATACAGCGCGGCCAGGCACAGGAACACCACGATCAGGGAAATGGCGTAGAGCGCCGGCGCTTGCGAACCCGACAGGCGTTCTTCGAACGACAGGCCCGTCCATTCGAAACCCACGCCCACCGGCAACTTGGCCGCCAGCTTTTCCATTTCGTCCATCGCCGCGCCCGAGCTGTAGCCCGGCGCCGCCTGGCCCTGGATGTTGTAGGACGGCACGCCGTTATAGCGGTTCAGCTTCTGCGGGCCGAAGCTCCACGTCGCTTTCGCGAATGCCGAGAACGGCACCATGTCGCCCGCGTTGTTGCGCACATACCATTTGTTCAGGTCTTCCGGCAGCATGCGCGACGACGCCTCGCCCTGCGCGAACACCTTCTTCACGCGGCCGCGGTCGATGAAGTCGTTGACGTACGACGATCCCCATGCGGTGGCCAGCGTGCTGTTGATGTCCGACACGGCCACGCCCAGCGCGCGCGCTTTTTCGCGGTCGATGTCCAGCTGGTACTGCGGCGCGTCTTCGATGCCGTTGGGACGCACGCCGATCAGCACCGGGCTTTTCGCGGCCTCGCCCAGCAGCTGGTTGCGCGCGGCAAGCAGCTTTTCATGGCCCACGCCGGCACGGTCCATCAGCTGGAAGTCGAAACCGGTCACGTTGCCCAATTCCATCACGGACGGCGGCGGCACCACGAACAGTTGCGCGCGGCGTTCGGTCTTGGCGAAGTGCGCGTTGGCGCGCGCCGCCACGGCGCCGGCCTTCAGGCTGGCGTCGCCGCGTTCTTCCCAGTCGCGCAGCTTGATGAACAGGATGGACGCGTTCTGGCCGCGGCCGCCGAAGTTGAAGCCGTTGACCGCGAACACCGAGGTCACGGCATCCTTTTCTTCGGTCAGCAGATACTTCGTGGCGTCGTCGATGACGGCCTTCGTGGCTTCCGCGGTGGCGCCGGCCGGCGTCTGGATCTGGGCGAACAGGATGCCCTGGTCTTCGGCAGGCAGGAACGCCGTCGGGATGCGTGTGAACAGCCAGCCCATGGCGATGACCAGCGCCAGGTACACCACCATCAGCCGCTTGGTGCGGTTGAGCCCGCGCGCCACGCTGTTGGCGTAGCCGTTGCTGCTGCGATCGAACGCGCGGTTGAACCAGCCGAAAAAGCCCCGCTTCGTGCCGTGATGGCCCTTCGGGATGGGTTTGAGCAAGGTCGCGCACAAGGCCGGCGTGAAGACGATTGCCACCAGCACCGACAGCACCATCGAAGACACGATGGTGATCGAGAACTGGCGGTAGATCACGCCCGTGGAGCCGCCGAAGAACGCCATCGGGATGAACACGGCGGCCAGCACCATGGCGATGCCGATCAGCGCGCCGGTGATCTGGCCCATGGACTTGCGGGTGGCCTGTTTGGGTGTCAGGCCTTCTTCGGCCATCACCCGCTCCACGTTCTCGACCACCACGATGGCGTCGTCCACCAGCAGGCCGATGGCCAGCACCATGCCGAACATCGTCAACGTGTTGATGGAATAGCCGAACGCGGCCAGCACGCCGAACGTACCCAGCAGCACCACCGGCACGGCCAGGGTGGGGATGATGGTGGCGCGGAAGTTCTGCAGGAACAGGTACATCACCAGGAAGACCAGGATGATGGCTTCGACCAGCGTCTTGAACACTTCATGGATCGACAGGCTGACGAACGGCGTCGTGTCGTACGGATAGACGACGTCCATGCCCGGCGGGAAGTACGGCTTCAGGTTGTTGATAGTGTCGCGCACCGCCTGCGCCGTATCCAGGGCGTTGGCGCCCGGCGCCAGCTTGATCGCCAGGCCCGAAGCGGGCTTGCCGTTGTAGAAGCTGTCGATGGCGTAGGTCTGGCCGCCGAGTTCGATGCGCGAAACATCGCCCAGGCGCACTTGCGAGCCGTCGGCGTTGACCTTCAGCAGGATGCGGCCGAAGTCTTCCGCCTTCTCCAGGCGCGACGGCCCGATGATGGTGGCGTTCAGCTGCTGCCCGCGCACGGACGGCAGGCCGCCCAGCTGGCCGGACGACACCTGCACGTTCTGTTCCTTGATCGCCGCGACCACGTCGACCGTGGTCAGCCCGTAATTGACGAGCTTGGCGGGATCCAGCCAGATGCGCATCGCGTACTGCGAGCCGAACAGCTGGAAGTCGCCCACGCCCTGCGTGCGGCTGATGGGATCCTGGATGTACGAGGCGACGTAGTCGGCCAAGTCATCCTTGGTCATCGTGCCGTCGGTGGACACGAAGCCCGCCACGATCAGGAAGTTCTTCGTGGCCTTGGTGACGCGGATGCCCTGCTGCTGCACTTCCTGCGGCAAGAGCGGCTGCGCCAGCGCAAGCTTGTTCTGCACCTGCACCTGCGCGGTGTCCGGATTGGTGCCTTGCTTGAAGGTCAGCGTGATGGACATGCTGCCGTCGGAGTTGCTTTCCGACGAGATGTACTGCAAGCCGTCCAGCCCGTTCATCTGCTGTTCGATCACCTGCACCACGGTGTCCTGCACGGTCTGCGCGGAGGCGCCCGGGTAGGTCACCGCGATGCCGATGGCCGGCGGTGCGATGTTGGGGTATTGGGAGACCGGCAATTGCAGGATGGACAGCGCGCCGGCCATCATCAGCACGATCGCGATCACCCAGGCGAAAACCGGCCTATCGATAAAAAACTTTGCCATGCATGGCTCCCTGATTACTGCTTGGCCGGCGCGGCGTTCGCCGCTTGCGGCTGCTGCGCCTTGGCGCCCGCTTCGGTGGCGACGACTTCGACGCCCGGACGCACCATCTGCAGGCCTTCCACGATGACCTTGTCGCCGGCGGCCAGGCCGTCGGTCACCAGCCACTTGTCGCCAATGGCACGGTCGGTCTTCAATTCACGCAATTCGACCTGGTTCTTGGCGTTGACCACCAGCGCCGTCGGCAGGCCGCGCTGGTTGCGCGTGACGCCGCGTTGCGGCACCAGCAGGCCGTCGGCGGCCACGCCGTCAGCCAGGCGGGCACGCACGAACATGCCGGGCAAGAGGCGGCGGTCCGGGTTCGGGAACACCGCGCGCAGCGTGATCGAGCCGGTGCCCTGGTCCACGGTCACTTCCGAGAACTGGAGCTTGCCCGTCTGCTTGTATTGCGAACCGTCTTCCAGGGTCAACGTGACCAGCGCGGACTGCTCGCCGTCGGCCTTCTTCAACTGGCCGCTGGCCAGCGCGTCCTGCAAACGCAGCAGTTGGACGCTGGACTGCGTCACGTCGACGTAGATCGGATCGATTTGCTGCACCGCAGCCAAGGCGCCGGTCTGGTTGGCCGTGACCAACGCCCCCTCGGTCACCGAGGAACGGCCGATGATGCCGTCAATTGGCGACAGCACCTTGGTGTAGACCAGGTTGATGCGGGCCGTGTCCAACGCGGCCTTGGCCGACATCACGTCGGCGGCGGCCTGGTCGCGCGACGCGACGGCGTTGTCATAGGTCTGCTGGCTGACGGCGCGCGTAGCCACCAGCGGCTTGTACCGCTCGGCCAGCAAGGCGGCGGTCTTCTGCTGTGCCTGGGCGCGCGCCAGAGCGGCCTTCTGGCTGTCGACGCTGGCTTGGTAGAGAGCGGGATCGATCTGATAGAGCTGTTCGCCCGCCTTGACTTCACCGCCTTCGGTGAACAGGCGCTTCTGGACGATGCCGTTGACCTGGGGCCGGACTTCGGCGACCCGGAATGCGGACGTGCGGCCCGGCAATTCGGTGGTCAGGGAAACGGGCTGCGTGGTCAAGGTCACGACCGAGACTTGCGGCTTGCCCGCCTGCGGCGCGTCCTGCTTCTTGCCGCAGGCGGCCAGGGTGAGAGCCGATGCCGTCAGCGTGACAATCGCCGCGCCGCGCCACATAGCGCTTTTCTTGTTCATAGATTGCATTCCAAAAAAAATGAGGCCCCACGCCGCACCCGCCTTGGCGAGCTTGCTGCCCCCGAGGGGGCTTTTTTTACCTTGGCACGGCCCGGCGGCAAAAAAAAAGGCCGGGCCGCGCCCGAATCTGGCAAGGCAGTGCATCAACTTGGGTGGATTCGCGTTGAACACGCAGGGTGGGCTTAGTCGCATTGCTGCATTGCAGAACTCGCATTCTGCGTTATCCCGCCCGGGAAACAAAGGGGCGCATTAAGAAAACATCATTCCATTTATGGGACAATTCTTACTCCCCGGCATGTGACAGAATCTCGCCATGAAACGCTTACAAGGCATGGAACTCTTCGTAGAGGTGGCCAAGACGCACAGTTTTAGCCGCGCCGCGGCGACGCTGGGCGTCCCCAAGTCCACCTTGTCTCGCCAGGTGGCCGAACTGGAACGCTCCGTCGGCCTGCGACTGCTCAGCCGCACCACGCGCAAGGTGGAACTGACCGACGCCGGCCGGCTGTACTTCGAACGCTGCCAGCGCATCGTCGCTGAAGCGCAGATCGCCCACGAAGAACTGCAGAAGCTGGTCGATACGCCCGCCGGACCGTTGCGGGTGAACATGCCCGCGGATTTCGGCACGGACTTCCTGGCTGAATCGTTCATGGAGTTCTCCCGCCGCTATCCCGACGTCACGTTTTTCCTGGATCTTGCCAATCCGGACCACGCGTCGCGCGTATTCCAGACCTGCGACATCTCCATCGAAATCGGCGAACTGCCGGACTCGACGCAGATTGCAAGGCTGCTGGGCATGCTGCCCGCCCACCTGTATGCCTCGCATGACTACCTGGAGAAGCACGGCGAACCGCGGCACCCCAGCGACTTGACCCGCCACGAGTGCATAGAGTTCCGCGCCGAAGGCGCTGGCCGCGTGACCCGCTGGCCGCTTTCCAACGGCGACCAGCACATCGAATTCACCCCGGGCAACCGGTTTTCGGTCAATGGCGTCGCCATGGCGCGCCGGTTGGCCATGCTGGGCGCGGGCATCGCGGTGCTGGTAGGCGGCCAGACGGCCGAGCAGCAGTCCGGCCAATTGCGGCGCGTGCTGCCGGACTGGCAACTGGGGCCCTTCCCTGTCTACGCGGTCACCGAAACCCGGCTCCTGCCCGCCAAGACCCGGATCTTCATCGAATTCCTGATGGAGCGCCTGGGCAGCGGCGGGCAAGCGAAGGATACCCCCGCTTTCATGAAATAACGGTGTCACGGAAACAGATTGAAAAATCTGCCGGCCGCCGACGGGGCGCTGCGGCCGCGATAGCCGAAAAAATGGCCCGAATGCTCGGCGAAACGGGGGTCAGAACCCTTCGTCGTCGCGCAGATAGCGCCATTGGCCCAACGGCAGGTCACCCAACGACACGCGGCCGATGCGCACGCGCTTCAAGCCCACGACCTTCAGACCGACCAGTTCGCACATGCGGCGGATCTGGCGCTTCTTGCCTTCGCGCAGCACAAAACGCAGCTGGTCATGGTTCTGCCACCGCACATGGGCGGGCTTGAGCGCGCGGCCGTCCAGCGACAGGCCGTGGTTCAGGAGTTCCAGGCCGCGGTCCGACAAGTCGCCCTGCACGCGTACCAGGTATTCCTTGTCCACGCTGGAATCTTCGCCGATCAAGTGCTTGGCGATGCGGCCGTCCTGGGTCAGCACCAGCAGGCCCTGGGAATCGATGTCCAGCCGGCCGGCCACGGCCAGCCCGTCCAGATGGGCGCGTTCGAAGCGCTGCGGCGCCCGGTCGCCCGCGAAGCGCGAGCGCGAATCGATCAGCGCCACCGCCGGCGTGTAGCCCTTTTCGGCCTGGCCGGACACGTAGCCCACGGGCTTGTTGATCAGGATCGTGACCCGCGAGGTCTGTCGCGCCTGCGCGGCGCGCTCAAGCGTGATGACCTGGTCGGGATAGGCCCGGGCGCCCAGTTCGGACACCACGGCGCCGTCCACGCGGACCCAGCCGCGTTCGATATAGCTGTCGGCCTCGCGGCGCGAGCAGAGTCCGCGCTCGGACATGAGCTTGGAGATGCGTACTTTTTCCATGGCCGGTATTGTATGCGGACGCCCGCCGGCTTGCCGTTCAGGCCGACGGGTCGTAATCGGAGGGCGCCATGGAATCCAGCGGATAGCGCGGACGGCTCCGGCGCTCGTAGGGAAACAGCGAGAAGTCCGAGCTGGTGACGCCCGCGCTGGCGCACTCCACCAGTGCCTGGGAGATGGGCTCGAACACGGGTCGGCAATACATCCGGGACTTCACCAACACGAAGCGGGCCCGGCGCGGGTCCAAGCCCATGCTTTCGAACACGCCCAGATCCCAGGGCTCGTGGGTTTTTTCGGTGATCACCAATTGCGCCGCGCCGATATCCAGCACGGCGCTGCGGCCCATGCATGCCGTCTGACCGGTGTAGGTCGGGCCCGTGATGACGTACTGGCCGTCCGTCACCGCCCCGACCACGCCCTGCAGGCGCACCGGCGCCGCCGGGCGGCCGATGGCGGGGATCGGCCGCTTGTTGCCCACCAGGATGTCCACCCGCGCGCCCTCGCCCGCCGACGTCAATGCCTCCACGGCCTCGGGGTCGCAGTACAGGCCCGCGACAATGCCCGTCAGGCCGGCGTCCACCGCGGCCATCAGCACCTCCATGGTGTCGCAGGTGCCGCCGGACATGCAGTTGTCGCCATGGTCCAGCAACAGCACCGGCTTGCTTGCCCCGCACGCCAGTTCGACGGCCCGGGCCAGGGAATCCGCCAGGGGCTCGCTGTCGTAGAAGAAGCCGTCGCGCGCCGCCCAGATGCCCTTCACCATCTCGGCCGCCGCCTGCTCGGCCGGCGCCGGGTCGCCCGACGCGACCACCACCACGCTCAGGCAGGGGTCCGGAATATCCGCCAAGGCGAACCCCGCCAGCACCGACACGCCCAGCATGCCGGCGTCTTCGGCGCGCCGGGCCGCCTGCACCGCGTCGCGCATGGCGCCTTGCGCCGTAGCGCTGCGCAAGGTGTGCGTCATCAACGGCAGGCGGCGCCACGCCATCACCGGGCGCGGCCCGCCGCGGAGCCAGTCGAACAGGATGCGGCCCGCGTGCTCGCCGGTTTCGTACATGTCCACGTGCGGGTAGGTCTTGAAGCTGACGATGACATCGGCGTTGGCCATCATCTTGGGCGTGACGTTGCCGTGCAGGTCCAGCGCCACCGCGATCGGCACGTCGGGCGTCTGCTGGCGCAAGCGCTCCAGCAGGTCGCCTTCGCCGTCGTCGGTGCTTTCGACCACCATGGCGCCGTGCAGGTCCAGCAGGATCGCGCCGCAGCACCGCGCGCCGGCCACGATCGCGTCGCACAGCGTGCGATAGGCGTCCGCGTCCACCCGGCCGCTGGGATAGGCGGTGGCGGACACCGGCGTGACCACCGTCGCGCCGTTCGCCTCCGCGATATCGATGAAGGCCGACATGGCCGTGCGCTTGCCCTTGTTCTCTTCGTAGGCGTCCAAGCCAAAGGCCGGGCCGTCGTTGCCGAAGGCCGCCAACGGCGTCGGCACGGGCGAGAACGTATTGGTCTCGTGGTTCAGGCGGGCGATCATGACTTTCATTGTTTTCCTCTTTACAGGCCGGCACTTAGCCGTTTTGCGGCGGCCCCGGGCGCGTGCCGCCCAGGCCGAGTTTTTCCATGGCCTCGCTGGCCTCGATGATCATCGCGGCCACTTCCGCCACGCTGACGCGCAAGCCCGTGGCGCGGGTCCGCATGTGTTCATAGGCCGCACGCTCGTCCAGCCGCTGATGGTCCATCAGCACGCGGATCGCCTTTTCAATGACGCGCCGCGCCTTGATGGTGTTCTCCAGCTTGTCGATCTTGACCTGCTGCCGGTTCTGGAACTGCTTGGCCGAGCGCGCCAGCACCAGCGTGCTGAGGATGCCCGCCGAGCGGAACGGCCGTGTCAGTACCCCGTGGGCGTTGGTCTTCAGCAATAGCTTGAGCGTGGTGGGCGTTTCGTATTCGGACAACGCGATCAGGGTGGCCTCGACCTCGCTGGCCGACCAGGCGGAACTGTTCTGCACGCATTGCGACACCTGGAAGAAGATCACGTCGGCGCCCGCCGGCGCGGCATCCGGGAACGGCCAGTGCAAGTGGATGCGGCAGCCGATGCGCTTGAGCTGCTCGACCAGCACGTCGCGGTCTTCGCCCGGCGGATACACCACCGCGACGGCCACGCTGCGCAGATCCTCGTAGAGGCGGCGAAGGCTATGGTCCATGCTCATTTCAACCAGAATTCGTCCAGGCCGAACGCCGTCAGGTAAGGATCCGGCTTCACCGGCTGGTCGCTTTCCCAGACGATGTCGAACCGCCCGTCGGCCCGGCACACGCCGATGCGCGGCGTCAGCACGCAATGGTTGTTTTCGGCCAGGATGGACATGCGCCCGTCCGGCGCGTCGAATTGGACCTGATGCACCGCCTGCACCAGCTTGCGCGTGTCCATGCCGCCCACGCGCTGCAGCGCGCGCGCGAACAGGTGCACCTGGCTGTAGCAGGTTTCGGCGTAGACGCTGGCGGGCTGCTCGCCGAAGCGCTCGCGCCAGCGCGCCAGGAAATGCTGGTTGGCCGGCGTATCGACGGTATTGAAATAGGTGGCGGCGGTGATGTGGCCCACACAGCGCTGCGGCCCGATTTCGGCCACTTCGGACTCCGCCATGGTCAGGCTGGCGATGGGGATGTGGGCCGTTTCCGGCCCCGCCTCCTGGCAGGCCTCGTGGTGGCGCTGGTAGAAGCGCTGCGCGTCCGCGCCGATCAGGGTGGAGAACACCACGTCGGGCTGGATGCGCCGGATGTCCGCCACCACATCGATGATGTCGCTTTCGTCGCAGCCCAGCGGCAGATAGGTTTCGTCCAGGATCTCGCCGCCGTGCTCTTCCACGGTCTCGCGCATGATGCGGTTCGTTTCACGCGGGTAGATGTAGTCGGCCCCCACCAGGAAGATGCGCGAGCCGCAATTCTGGATCAGGTAGGCCGCCAGCTGCATGCTGCCCTGGTTGGGCGCGGCGCCGGTGTAGATGACGTTGGGCGAATACTCGAAGCCTTCGTAGACCGAGCCGTACCACAGCAGGGAATTGCTGCGTTCCACCACGGGCAGCATCGCTTTGCGGCAATGCGAGGTGCAGCCGCCGAAGATGACGCTGACTTCGTCGTCCAGCAGCAGGCGGGCCGCCAGGCGGCGGTATTCTTCGGCGTCGCTGCCCGGGTCGTACACCACCGGCTCCAGCGGCCGGCCCAGCACGCCGCCCAAGGCGTTGATCTCTTCCACGGCCAGCACCGTTCCGAAGAAGTGCTGCGACTCGGTCGTGCCCGTCACGCCACTGCGGGAATACAGCACGCCGATGCGCCACCCGGTCCGTTCCGCGTCCTTGTCCTGGAGCGAGGTCATCATTGCGTCCTTGAGCGTGAATCCAGCAGGCCGGCCAGGGCGGAGACGGAAGCGGCGGCGTTCATACCTTCAGGTGGTCAATGATATGGCCGATGGCCTCGGGCGCGCCAGCATCGCCCGCGTCCACGATGGCGCCCTGCTTCAACACCAGGTAGCGGTCGGCCACGTCCAGGGCGAACGCCACGTTCTGCTCAACGATGAGCATGGTGGTGCCGCGTTGTTCGCGCTCCCAGTTCAGGGCGCGGCCCAGCCGCTCGATCACCGACGGCTGCAGCCCTTCGGTGATCTCGTCCAGCAGCAGCAATCCGGGCCGCTGCATCAGCCCGCGCGCCACCAGCAGCATCTTCTGTTCGCCGCCCGACAAGGTGCCGGCGTGCTGGCGCAACCGCGTCGAGAACACCGGAAACAGCTCGGCGATGTCGGCGAAGCGCTCGTCGAAGAGATTCTCGCGCGGCAAGCCCAGGCGCAGGTTGTCGCGGATGCTCAGGTCGGGGAACAGCGGCTGTTCCTGCGCCGCGTACGCCACGCCGCAGCGCGCCACTTCGTGCGGGCGCAAGCGCGTGGCGTCGACCCCGCCCACGCTGACGCGTCCGCGCAGCTTGGGCAGGTAGCCCATGACGGTCTTGAGCAGCGTGCTCTTTCCCATGCCGTTCTTGCCCAGCAGCGCCACGCAGGTGCCGGGCTCGACCGACAGCGACACCTCGTTCAGCACCACCGAGCCCTTGTAGCCGCTGGACACCCCTTCCAGGCGTAATGCCGGCGTAGGTCCCGTCATTGTCCTGCTCCTTGCGCGGCCTGCGCGCTGCCTGCGTAGATGGTCCGCACCAGCTCGGATTCCACGACCTCGCGGAAACTGCCGTCCATGACGATGCGGCCCTGATGCAGCACGACGATCCGCGTCGCCACTTCTTTCACAAAATCCAGGTCATGCTCCACCAGCAGGCAGCACAAGCCATACTTGTGCGCCAGCGACGCCAGCATCTGGCCGATCTGCACCCGCTCGGCCTTGGACAGACCCGCCGTAGGTTCGTCCAGCAGCACGATGCGCGGTTCCAGCGCCAGTACCATCGCCAACTCCAGCGCCTGCTGCTGCCCGTGCGACAGGTCGCGGGCCACGCTGGCCAGCTTTTGGTCCAGCCCGCTCACGCGCAGCACTTCCAGCGCGTAGGGCGGAAGGTCCAGCGTGGGCGAACGCCGCCACCAGGACGGCTGCTCCCGCAGCGTCGTCGCGATGCGCAGGCTTTCGGCCACCGTCATCGTGTCGAACACATTGGCGTTCTGGAACTTGCGCCCCAGGCCATGCCGCACGCATTGCTCGGGGCCGTCTCGCAGCACCCGGTGGCCGTAAAGCGCCAGCTCGCCTTCGGACCGTTCGGCGCCGTCGGCGATGCAGCGCATCAGCGTGGTCTTGCCGGCGCCGTTGGGGCCGATCAGCCCCACCAGTTCGCCGCCCCGGGCCTGCAGGTCGATCCCTTCCAGCACTTTCAGGCTGCCGAAGCGCTTGGCCACGCCAGACAGGTTCAATGCCAACGAGGCCTCGCTGGCCGGTTGCGGGCGGCCGGCTCGCGCGCCCAGCGCGGGCACGGCCACCGGCGCGCCACGCCGGAAGAACGGCGCCGTCAGCAGCGGCAGCAGCCCGCGCGGCAGCAGCAGGATGACGAGAATGAACGTCACGCCCAGCAGCAGCTGCCACAGGAACGGCAAATTGCCGCTCAGGTACGAGCCCGCCACATTGATCAGGATCGCCCCCAATACCGGCCCCCAGATGGTGCCCCGTCCGCCCAACGCCACCCAGATGATCAGTTCCGTGCCGAACACGAAACCCGTGAGCTCCGGCGCCACCACGCCGCTGAACGCGCCGTAGCCGAACCCCGCCAGGCTGGCCACCGCGCCGCATACGACCAGCAGCACGATGCGCCAATGGGCGGTGTTCAGCCCCAGATAGCTGCACCGCGACTCGTTGTCGCGCAACGCCACCAGGATGCGGCCGCCGTCGCTGCGCACCACCACCCACGCCAGCAAGGCCACCACCGACAAGGTGCCGGCCGCGATCACATACCAGGCCTCCAGCGACAGGTCGAACGTCTCGTAACCCGTCAGGCCGGACGACGACCCGGTGAACGTCCCGCCGGCCAGCACCAGCTGCATCAATACGATCGGCAGCACCAGCGAGATGACCGTTGCGAAGAACGGCGACGCCCCGCGATAGAACGACAGCCATCCGGTCGCCAGCGCCAGCAGCGCCGCCGCCCCTATTGCCGCCAACGCCGCCAGCACGGCTATCGATGGCGAAAAGCCGTAATGCGTGAACGCCAGCCCCGCCGCATAGGCGCCGACGCCAAAAAAGGCGGATTGGCCGAAAGTCAGGTGGCCGGTGTAGCCCCACAGCACGTCCACCGTCACCGCCGCCATCGCGAAAAACAGCGCCTTGATCAGCACGTTGAGCAAGTAGGTGTCGAACAGCCAGGGGCCTGCCACGGTCAGGATCAGGCACATGCCGGCCAGCCACGGCAGTCCGCTGCCGCGCCGCCCGCGCGCCTCGGGCGCCGGGCCGGCCTCGCTCGGTTGTGCAAGGGTCTGGTCAGTCATGGGCGAATCCTTGGGGACGCAGGCGCAGCGTCAGCGCGGCCAGCACGGCGATGGTGACGCCGCCCAGGATCGGGCTGACGAAAATGCTCACCAGCACCTGGCAAGCGCCGTAAACCAGGCAGGTCAGCAACAATGCGGTGATCGAATGGCCCGACACCATGACAAGCATGAAGGCGCTGACCAGCCACGGCAGGCCCATGTTGGGATCCACGCTGGACAGCGGCGTGATCAGCGCGCCCGCCAGCGCGCCCAGCCCGGCGCCCAGGCCGAACGTCGTGAAGCGGATGCGTTCGGCGTTGATGCCCAGGCCGCGCGCCAGGTCCTCGTTCATGATCACCGCGCGGGTCCGCACGCCGAAACGCGTGCCGTTCAGCAGCAAGGTCATGGCCACGTAGATCAGCAGCGCGCCCGGCACCAGGAACAGGCGGTACGCCGAGTATTCCGTGCCCAGGAAGGACACGGCGCCCTGGATCGGCGAATCCACGAACTGCACTTCGCGCCCGAACGCCACCGTGATCAGTTGGCCGATCACGATGCCCAGCCCCCACGTGGCCAGGATCGCATCCAGCGGCCGCTTGTACAGCGGCTGCACGATCAGGCGTTCCACGCCCATGCCCACCAGCACGCCGACCGCCAGTGCGAACGGCAGCGCAAGCCAGGGGTTCAAGCCCAACTGGGTCACCACCAGGCTGGCATAGCTTCCCAGCGTCAGGATCGCCCCGTGCGCGAAGTTCACGACCTTCATCACGCCGAAGATGATCATCAACCCCGACGTCACGATGAACAGCATGGCGGCCGTGCTCAAGATGTCCAGCAGCAAACCCATATCGGTCTCCGGCGCCGCCGGACCAGGCCGGCGGCGTTTTTCACGTTACTGCAGCGTCACGCGACTGCGGCGTCACTTCAAGTCCGGGCATTGCGCGCCCGGGTCCACCTGGTTGAAGGTCTGCAAGATCTTGATGGAGCCGTCCTGCTGCACCTGGCCCAGGCGCATGGTCAACGCGGCGTGCCGCTGCCGGTCCATCTTCACGGGGCCGCGCGGGCCGTCGAACGACACCTCGCTCAGCGCCTGCACCACCTTCTGCGGATCCAGGCCGCCCGCCCGCTCGACGGCGGCCTTGTACAGGAAGAAGGCTTCGTACTGCGGGCCCGAGAACTCGTTGGCGGTCTTGGCGTCGTTGCCGAACTTCGTCTTCAGTCCGCCCAGGAACTTGCGGTTCTGCGGCGTATCGATGCTGGTCAGGTAAGACGCCGACATGTACATGCCCACCGCCGTGTCGCCCATGGTCTTGGCCGTGCCCTCGTCGATCGCCAGGTTGCCGTAGGGCATGGTGAGCCCCGCCGCCTTGATCTGCTTGGCCAGGCTCACGTTGGGTCCCCCGCCCGCCGTCGAGCTGATCAGCGCGTCCGGGGTCGCCGAGCGGATCTTCGACACCACCGGCGTCCAGTCTGACCCGTCGATGGGCAGGTATTCCTCGCCCACCACGCGCCCGCCCTGCTTTTCGATGTACGCCCGCGTGAACTTCAGCATGCCGCGGCCGAAAGCGTAGTCGCTGCCGACCAGGAAAAAGGTCTTGGCGCCGCGCTCCTTCATGAAATGGTCCACGACCGGCGCGACCTGCTGCTCGGGCACCCAGCCGTTCACATGCATCCAGCGGTTGCACGAACGGCCTTCGTAGAACGAGGTGTAGATGTACGGCACCTTGCCGCGCGACACGATGGGCAGCGCGGCGTTGCGGGCCGCGCTGGTCTCCATCGCGATGATGGCGTCGACCTTCTTCTGGAACACGAGGGTGTCGTAGGCCTTTTGCGCGCCGACGGCGCCCGACGCGTCGTCGGCGATCTCCAGGACGACCTGGCGGCCAAGGATGCCGCCCGCCGCGTTGATCTCGTCGGCCGCCAATTGGGACGCCTGCACCACGCCGGGCGCCACCACGCTATTAGCGCCCGACAGGCCGACCGGCACGCCGATGCGCAACGGTTCCGCGGCGTGCGCGCTGCCGATAGCGGCCAGCAGTGCGACGAACGACAAGCGGTTGCGGAAGCTGCTGAACAGGGGTTTCATGAGGTGGCTCCTTGGAAGTCGGCTACATGCCTGGCGCTTGGCTGCCCTTCGGCAGCTCCCGCGCCCAGTTGCTCGTCGTAGATATCGCAGCGCCTGTCGCGCAGCACGTGGTTGAAATCGTTCAATTGGCGCGCCCGCCGCGACGCTTTCACGTCGAAGGGCGCCAGCAGCACTTCTTCCTGGTCGGCGCTGGCGGGGCCTGCCGCCGTCCAGCCCTGCGACCCCACGATCAGGCTGCGCCCCACGAACGGCTGGCCGCGTTCGGTGCCCACGCGGTCAGCGCACACCACGGTCAAACCGTTGCTGTGCGCGGCGCCGATCGTCAGCGCATGGGCCATCACCGGGCCGTCGGGCGTCTGCCCCGGCATCGGCACCCAGTTGGTCGGCACTGCCACGATGTCCGCGCCGCGCACTGCCAGTACCCGGTAGACCTCGGGAAACCAGCCGTCGTAGCAGATGGCGACGCCCAGGCGGCCCAGTTCGGTATGGAATACCGGCAGGCCCAGATCGCCCGCTTCGAAGTACAGGTTTTCGTCGCCCCACAAATGCAGCTTGCGATAGGTGCCGATATAGCCGGCGGGGCCTGCGATCAGCGCGGCGTTGTACAGCCGGTCGCCGCAGCGTTCGGCGATGCCCGCCACCAGGTAGATGCCCAGCCGCTGCGCCAGTGCGATCCAGGCCTGCGAACTGGGGCCGCCGGGCACGGCTTCGGCCAAGGCATAAGCCTCTGCGCGACTTTGGAACACATACCCCGTGTTGGCCAGTTCGGGCAGCACCACCAGCCGCGCGCCTTGCGCGGCGGCCTGTTCCACCAGTTCGGCCGAACGGGCCACATTGGCGGCGACTTCGCCGATCACGGGGGCCATCTGCACACTGGCCACCCAGGTCGGCTCGGCCGGGGAACTCTGCGGGTCCGACGCTTGCATGCGATCTCCCTCTTTCCAGAAATTGAAAACGAAAAAGCCCCCGACCACGCATCGCGTGCAAGTCGGGGGCTTCTATAGCCATACTGAATGTTCAAGCAGCAATCATTGCTGCGGGGCACTGCATGCCGTGAAGGCATTTTGGTCAATCTTGACCGTGGGCAGATAATAGAGAGGCGCCAACGCCTGGGACAATAAGTGCTTTCCCGGACGCTGGAAACGCCCGCTGCGTCATTGCGACGCATTGGGGCCGTGAGCCGAGCTTGGCATAATACGCAGCCATGATGAAACCCGCAGCACATCACCCTCCTCTTGCCGCCGGCTGGCTTCCCGTCGCCCCGCCGATCCTGCCCCCTGCCGTGCGCCACTGGCTGTTCCGTCCCGGCGCGCTGACCGCCGGCCTGCGCCAGGTGGGCCAGGTCCGCCTGCGCGTGCTGGCGGAATACGCCGACGGCGCCCCGCTGGATGAAGCCCGCGCGATGGGCATCGCACCAGGCACGCCGGTGTGGATCCGTGAGGTGTTGATGTCGGTGAACGGCGTGGACAGCGTGCCGGCCCGCAGCCTGACGCCCCTGGGCGCGTCGCACGGCGCCTGGCAAGGCATGCGCCGGCTGCTGACGCGGCCGCTGGCCGACATGCTGTATCACGACAGCACCGTCATCCGCTCGCCGTTCGCGTGCCGCCGGCTGGCCTCGCCGGTGCCGTTCCACGCCACGGCGCGCGGCGTGCTGCCGTCCGCACAGCGCGACCGCGACGCCGCCCGCGTCTGGGCGCGCCGGTCCGTGTTCTGGCGCCAAGGCCAGCCGCTCCTGGTGGCCGAATGCTTCCTGCCGGGCTTCTGGGAATTGATCGCCGATCAGCCCGTGCCGCCCTTGGTCCCGCACCAGCGCACGCCGCGCTAAGGCGCTGGCGGGCTGCCCGCCACGCTTGTGCCAGAATACGGCGATGGCCATCCCCCTTGTTCTCGGCGCCCTGCTTCTTGCGACCTTAGCCGCGGTCGCCCGCCGCTTCTGGCGGCCCCGTCCCGACGACACCCGGCGGCGCATCTTCAGTGACCTGCTGGCCGGCGGCATCATCTATGCCTTCGCCGCGCCCGCCATCGGCGGGATCGGTGTGGTGCTGGCCCTGGCGGCCATCACCCTGGATCCTCAGACCCTGATGATGATGCTCTACGGTCTGCCCTGGTTCTACCTGTTCGGCGCCGTGCCCGCCCTGTTGTGCGGCGTCGTCGCCGGCGCCCTCAGGCCCGCCCGCCCCGCCTGGCGCGACTACGCCAGGCTTGCGCTGGTGGGCGGCCTGTTCGGCTTCTCGTTCCTGGCGGCGTTCACGCATCGGGACATGGAATGGTCGGACCTGATGTTCGCACTGTGCGTGGGCGGCCTGACCGGCCTGGTAAGCGCGTTCCTGTGCGCGTACTGGTTCTACGGCAAGCCGCAACTTGCCGACAGCGCTTCATAAGGCAGGTCGGGAGTAGCGGGTGCCGTCGTTCTTCAACGCGGCGGCGTTCCAATCGTTGTTGGCCAACGCATTCCAGTACACCTTGCCGGTGCTGATGATCACCTTGGCATCCTGCAGATCGGTACTGTTGCCGGCTTTGATCTTGAAGCCGCGGAACTGGAAGGCGTAGTAGCCGATCGCGTCGGATGAGACCAGGCCCGGTTGTTTTCCATCGCGGTCAGCGCGACCGGCCACACCGCCACGGATGCGACACGCGTGGCCGCTACAATCGCAGCACACTCGTCGGGCTACCCTATGCGCACCTACCCTCACGTCTGCACCCTATGGTTCCAGCGCCTTTGCCTGCTGGCCCTGCTCTGCCTGGCCACGCTATACGCGGGGGCCAGCCGCGCCGAGTCCTTCGACCGCGAATTGGAGAACCAGCGCTACCGGCAATGGCTGCATGACTTCCGGCAAGACTTCCAGAAGCTGCGGCAATCCCCTGGCCGAGCGGATGCCGACGTCGATGCCCTTTTCGCCAACACCCTGGTGCCTGGCTCACGCGCGTCGCAGCTGGTGAAGGAGGTGGCTCGCGCCCAAGGCGACAGCACCCACGGTGAAATCCGCTTTGTCGGCATCCAGCGCGTGTTCATGGCGGCGCTGGCCAACGCCGTCGTCGCGGGTGACGGCGGCGTCTATCCCGAAACTCAGGCGGCCTTCAAGCAGCAGACGTTGCGCGTGCGCTATATGCACGTGGATGGCGGCGGGCGGTTGGAGAGCTACTTCAACAACCCCGAGGTCTTCAAGCCTTACCGGCTGCCGGACCCGGGCGTGTTGACGCGCGACGCCTACCCGTTCCTGTTGTTCGAAGACGCGCAGGGCAAGCTGCGCCTGGGCGGCGTATCCAAAGAGTTCTGGGACCTGGTGAAGCACATGGACGCGCAACAATATGCATAAGCTATCGCTTGCGGTGTCGCTGGCTGCCGCCCATGCCCTGCTTGCCGCGCCTGCGCTAGCGCTGGCGGAATGCGGGCCGGTGGAAACCGATTTTTCGGTGCCCTCGCCGCTGCCGGCCGTGCCGGTGTCCGTCGACCTGGCGGACGATCGCGTGCTGCTGGGCAAGCGCGGCGAACGCGTCCCGACGAACCGCAAACTGGCCTGGACGCATGAGCGCGGCGATTTGAATCCGCAGACCTGGGCCGACAAGGTGGATTGGTCCGCCTACCGCGCACGGGAAACTCCGGGCACGGCGGCGCCCACCCGGCTTTACTTCGATCCGGCGGGCAAGCTGTGCCGCATCGAGCGCTATGGCAAGATCCGCGGCCGGACCCTCCTTGAAAGCGGCTACACCCTGGCCTACGACGCGGCCGGCGCGCTGGCCGCCTACACCGAATACGACCTGGCCGGCGCGTCCAGCGCGCTGCCCTACGCCGCGACCCGCCGCGTCTGCCTGCAGCGCAACGCGCAGGGCGTGCTGACCACCTTCATCGACGACCGTTGCGGCGATGCCAAAGGTCCAGGCGCCAGCCGCCATTATCTGCACGACGCCTCGGGCCGTTTACTGCGCGTGGTCGACACGTTGTCGCCCGGCCAGCCGCTGGCAGTGCAGACCTTCGACGCGCAGGGCAAGCCGGCGCAACGCTATGTGCGCCAGCCTTCCGCGTTGATCGCGCCGGGCGATAGCCAAGGGCTTTTCGCCTACCCCGAACCCGCCGTGCGGCCTGACCGCCTGTACCCGCGCCAGCGCGAACAGATGGCGGCGATGCCCGGTGAAATCCCGGGCGTGGAATGGCGCATCGTGCGCATCCCCGACGACGTGCCGATGGACGGCGACGACCAGTCGTCCTGGGACCCGGCACTGCAGACCGTGCTGGCCAAGGGGGAAACCGATGCGCAAGGCGCGGCGAATCTGACGCCGCAGGCCCAGGAGCAGATCTGGCAGGCCATGCACGCGCACCCGGGCCGGGTCCTGTTCTATTTCGACCCGATGGGGCGGGTCGCCCTGCTGCCGGCCATGACGCCCGCGCAATGGACCGCCTGCGGCGATCCGGCCAATCTGGCGCCGGACGCCTGCACGAAGTGACGATTCAGGCCTGGCGTGGCCGCGTATCCACCGCCAGGCACAGCGCCGCCGTCGTCAGCGCCAAGAGCACATGCGCCACATACAGCGGTGAGAAATCGGCATGGCTGACTGCGCCATGGCCCAGCATCAACACCGTGATCGCCACGCCCATCACGCCGCCGATCTGCCGCGTCGCCTGATTGACGGCGCTGCCCACGGCGTAGTGCTGCGCAGGCAGCCGGCTGACGGCCGCACCCGACAACGACGGCAGGACCATGCCCACGCCAACGCCGCTCAACAACAGGCCCGGCAGCCACTGCGTCAGATAGGCGGGCTGTTCGCCCGGCACCAGCAGAAACCACAAGCCGCTGGCGGCATAGATCAGCGCACCGCCCACCAGGAACGGTCGATGGCCCATGCGCGCCGCCAACCGCCCGGTCAAAATGGCCGTGGGCATCACCAGCAGAGGCCCGGGCGTCACGGCCAGGCCCGCGCGCGGCAGGCTGTAGTGCCAGACGCCCGTCATGTAGAAGAAGAAGGCGAAGAACATCATCGCGAACGCGATGCCGAAGCTCAGGGTGGCCAGGTTCACGTAGCGATAGGTCCGGTGCTTGAAGAGCGACAGGTCCACCAGCGGATGCGGCGTCGCGCGTGCCCAGGCCACGAAGGCCCCCATCGACACGACGCCCACGGCGGCCACCACGCCCAGCTCCACGCGGCTCCAAGACGGCGATTCGGATTGCACGATCGCCAGCGCCAGCGCACCCACGGCCACCATCAACAGCGTCATGCCGACGCCGTCCACACGGCGGCGCGCGTTCGGCTTCACGGATTCCTTCAACAAGCCCGCGCCGTACCACAGCGACAAGGCGCCCAATGGCAGATTGATGTAGAAGGCCCACGGCCAGCCCGCCACGTCCACCACGAACGCGCCCAGGCTGGGGCCGACAGCCGCTGCCAGGCCGCCCACCGCGCCCCACAGGCTGACCGCCACGGCGCGCTGGGAAGCAGGAAAGGCGGCCAGCACGATGGACAACGAAGCCGGCGTCAGCAGCGCCGCGCCCACCGCCTGCAGCACGCGGGCGGCAATCAGCCAGCCTTCGCTACCCGCCAGGCCGCACGCGGCGGAGGCGGCCAGGAACAGCACCACGCCCACCATGAACATGCGTTTGCGTCCATGGGTGTCGGCCAGGCCGCCGGACGGGATCAGCATGGCGGCGAACACCACCGTGTAGGCATTGAGCACCCACGACATGTCCGCGGCCGACGCCTGGGGAAAGCCGGCGCGCAAGGCGCCAAAGGCCGCGTACAGCATGGTGCTGTCCAGCGACACCAGGAAGACGGCGATGCTGGCGACCCAGAACACGGGCCAGGGAGAGGCCGCGGCGGGCGTGGCCGGGGGATCGATCGCCGGGTCGTTTGCGGAGGCGGCCGGGGCAGGGACAGGCGCGGAACGGGCGGTAGCGTGCATGATGGATCTATCCCACCGCCTTCAGGTACACCGCCGGCTCGGCGGACAAGCCCTGCTTGACCAGGCGGGTGCGTTCATCGGCCAGCACTTCCTCGGCGCCGGCCTCCAGCCCGTCGAACGCCTGGACAACGATGGATTCCGGCGTGGACTTCGGGCCGTCAAGACCCTTGGTCAAGTCCGTATCCACGAAACCCATGTGCAAGCCCAGCACCTGCGTCTTCTGCGCCCGCAGGTCGTTGCGCAGACCGTTGGTCATGGCCCACGCGGCCGACTTGCTCATGGCGTACACGCCCAGCACCGGACCGTTGATCCAGCTGGCGATCGACAGCACATTCAACAGCGCGCCCCCGCCGTTGGCGGCCAGCACCGGCGCGAACGCCTGCGCCACGCGCAACGAACCGAACAGGTTGGTGTCCAGATGGCGTTGCGCGGATTCGATGCTGCCCTCGGCCATGAAACCGCCCATGGCCGCGATGCCCGCGTTGTTGATGACCAGCGTCACGTCCGAGGCGTGCGCCGCGGCCGCCGCCACGTCCTGGGGATTCGTCACGTCCAGCTTGATCGCTTCCACGCCGGCCAGCGTGACCGTCGACGGATCCCGTGCGCCGGCATAGACCTTGCGCGCGCCGCGGGCCGTCGCCTCGCGGGCGAAAGCCAACCCTAAGCCGCGGTTGGCGCCGGTAATCAAAACCACTGCATTCTTGAGATCCATGATGGGATGTCCTTGATGGGATACAGCAACAGGTGTTAGAAAAATATGATGATCATCATATTATTGACCGGTAAAAAGACCGCGCAAAGCGGCCTTCGGACAGGATTCGCGTCAGGCGGACGGGCGGTTGGCCTCGCGGTCGTATTGGTCCAGGATGGCGTGGCGGGCAGACGCCAGCACGGCGCGCCCCTTGGGGTTGTCGCCCAGGGCACGGGCCAGTTGCAACGCGCCGACCAAGGTGCTGGTCACGGCCGCCGCGGCATGTTCGCCGGCTGTCTCGGGCAACGCCTGCCGCACGGCTTGCATCAGGCGCTGCACGCGCACCGCGGAGGCTTCGCGCACTTCGGACGACTGGCGCGGCATCTCGGATGCCAACGCCGACACCGGACACCCCCCTTCGCAGCCTTTCAGATGCGCATCGCTCAGATAGGCTTCCACCCACGCGCGCAAGGGGCTGGCGCCCTCCTCCCGGCGCTGCGCGATGCGCTGCGAGATGCGCGCCGCGCCATCGCGGCCTGCGCGCTCCATGGCGGCGGCCAGCAAGGCGTCCCGCGACGGGAAATGGGCGTAGAAGCCGCCATGCGTCAGTCCGGCTTCTTTCATGACGTCGGCCACGCCGACGCCCGCATAGCCTTCACGCCGGATCGCGCGCGCGGCGGCGTCGACGATGCGTTCGTGAGAAAGCGCTTTGCGGGAAGACGGGGCAGCCATGGTCCGGAATCCGAAATATGATGATCATCATATTAATCCCGCAAAAACACCCCGGGCAAGAAAAATCCGGGGGAATGTGTAACGCGGTGATGCAGGCCGGCAGGCGCGGCGCTTACCGCCAGGCCTCCGGCTCGACGCTGACCTCGCCCTTGTCGGCCGAAAAGTACACGATGCCGTCCGAGATGTTCGCGTTCAGTTGCATCGTCCGCTCGGCCAGTTTGGCCAGGGCGCGGCTCTGGTCCGACGGCAGGTTGATGACTTTCAGGTTGCGGGTGCGCTCCAGCTTGTTGCGCACGCCATCCCACCAGATCTTGCTGGCCGAACCGCCATAGCAATACACAATGACTTCGTCGGCACGGCCACAGGCACGCAGGATGCGGCGTTCTTCGGGCTGGCCCACTTCGATCCACAGCTTGATCGCGCCGGTCAGGTCCTTGACCCACAAGTCCGGTTCGTCGGTGTCGCTCAAGCCCTTGGTGAACGCCAGGTCTTCCTGCGCATGCAGGGCGTAGGCGACCAGGCGGACCATCAGGCGTTCGTCGGTCTCCGAGGGATGACGGGCGACCGTCAGCGAATGGCTGCCGTAGTAGTGGCGGTCGGTGTCGGCGACGTTGAGTTCGGCCTTGTAGATGGTGGCGCGCAGGGCCATAGCGAAAAATCCGTTGAAATCGTGCAGATTGCGTGAAGGCCGCCATGATAACGCTTGCGGCGAGGGGGGGTTGCGGGGCATCGTTGGGGAGCTCTGGGCGGGCACTTCGTCGGTCGCTCGCCGGCGTGGGCGGCATGGACGCTCGCGCCCACGATTGCGGTCCGGCGCGCAGGCGCCGGACTGCCCCGTCGTCATCGTCGTCCGCCTGCGGCTCCCTTCCGATTCCCTCGGGCGCATCGAGGTTGCTCGCGCCCATGCCGCCCACGCCGACGGGCTCACGCCGTCTTGGCTCGGCGCGTTGCTGGGCCTGTCAATCATGTCGAGATTTGCGGGGCCCGCCGATTGCGGCCGCGCGGGCGGCCACAATCGGCATACGCGTGGTGCGTCGTCAGGGGGGTGATCGCTTGCGCGCTTGCGTGGAGGGATTGCTGATGGGCCCGCAATCAAGTGGGGGGGTAGAGATGGGCGGCGCGCGGCAGGGAGCCTGTTGCGTATGCAGACCCTCTCGCGCACGCCGCCCATCCGGCACAGGGGTTCAAGTGGCGATTAGCGGCGGCCCGTTTTCTTGCCTATACGCGTGGCGGCAGCACGTCGATGCAAGACGCCGCGTAAGCCCCCAAAGGCCGCCCGCGCGGCCGGCCGGGGGCGGGCACTACAAGCTATTTCTCTTCTCGATGCCGTATGCCAGAACCCTAAGCATGCAGCTCGCCCCGGCAGGCCACCGCCGCGACGGGCGTCTCAAGAACCAGCACCCGTCACCAAACACACACCATCAACCCGGCAACGCCTCCGGCACACCCAGGTCGGACGCCAGCTTCTTCAACCCATCCCAGATCCGGCTATCGAACTCCACCGAATCTGCGTTCACGGCGCGGTTGCGGGCTTCGTATTCGCCCGGGTATTGCACCGCCTCGACGCCCGGCTGCGGCTTGCATGCGTGCAGGTAGTCGATGAACGCGCCGACTTCCATCGTGCGCCAGTCGGTGTTGAAGTCCACTTGCGGATCCAGCAGTAGCGCGAACATGTTGTTGGTCGCCACGCCGATGCGGGGATGCTCCGGCTGGATCGTGCCGCCGCCCGACAAGACGCCGGCCAGCAGTTCAGCCACCAATCCCAGCGCGTAGCCCTTGTGGCCGCCGAAGGGCAGCAGGGCGCCGGGCGGGTCGGCGAACAGCGCGCCGGGGTCCGTCGTGGGGTTGCCGTCGGCGTCGATCAGGGATCCGGGGGGCGCCTGTTCGCCCTTGGCCGCCAGCACGCGCGCTTTGTTCACCGCGATCGAACTGGTGGCCATGTCCACGATGAATGGGGGGCGGCCGCCCGGCAGCGGGCCGGCGAAGCACAGCGGGTTGGTGGTCAGGCACGCCTGGGCGCCGCCGAACGGCGCCACGGTGGGCGCGCGGTTGATCACGTTGGTGAAGGCCAGCAGGATCAGGCCCTTGGCCGCCACCATTTCCCCGAAGTGGCCCATGCGGCCCAGGTGATGGCTGTGGCGCAGGGTCACGATGCACTGACCGTGTTCCTGGGTGCGCTCGATGGCCTTTTCGATGACGACTTTGCCCACGTACTGGCCCAGGCCGTGGTGGCCGTCATAGGCCAGCATGGCGCCGCGGTCGTTGACCAGTTCGGGCCGGCCGTCGGCCTGCGCCAGGCCTTCGGACAGCACGCGCCGGTAGTTCGTCAGGATCGACAGGCCGTGGCTGGTGTAGCCGACCCGGTCCGACTCAACCAGGTGTTCGGCCACGTCGCGGGCGATGTCTTCGGGTACGCCTTGCGCCATCAGCACGCGGCGGCCGTATTCATTGGCTTGGGCAATGGAGAGTTTCATGATGCGTTCTCCTTAGAGCCAGCCGAGCCAGCGCCAGTAGGTCGCGCCCATCACCAGCATCAGCAGGTAGCCCACGATGGTGACGATGATGCCGACTTTGGCGAACTGCTTGGCGTTGAAGGTTTCCGTGCCCAGGCACACCATGTTCTGCGGCGCGTTGATCGGCAGGATGAAGCCGTAGCTGACGACGAAGCCCAGCAGCATGGTCATGCCCAGGCGGCTGAAATCGCCCGGCAGCGTGGCCAGCACCGAGATCAGGATGGGCAGCATGGCCGAGGTCAGCGCGGTGGCGCTGGCAAAACCCAGGTGGATGACGATCAGGAACGCGGCAAGGACGGCGAAGATCGCCAGCGGTCCCAGGTGATCCAGCCCGGTATGCGCCACGACCTGGTTGCCCAGCCATTGGCCGGCTTGCGTCGTCAGCAGGGCGGTACCCAGGCTGATGCCCACGCCGAACACGATCACCGTGCCCCATGGGATGCGCGATTGCACGTCTTTCCACGTCATCACGCCAAAGCGCGGCAGCATCAGCAGGACCAGGCCAAAGTAGGTGGTCGACGTGGTGTCGAACTTGTGCAGCTTGCCTTCGGTCGACCAGAACAGCAGCAGCATGATCGACACCGCCATCAGGCGTTTTTGCGCGCTGGTCATGGGGCCCAGTTCAAGCAGCGACTTTTCGACGGCTTCCTTGCCTCCGGCGATGCTGTCGCTTTCCGGCGGCAGCAGTTTCAGCACGACGAAGATCAGCACAGCCGACATGATCAGCGACCAGGGGGCGCCGGCGATCAGCCAGTCCGACCACGCCACGCGTTCGCCCAGCATCTTTTCCATAAAGCCGACCGTCAGCAAGTTTTGCGCGGCGGCGGTCTGGATGCCGACGTTCCAGATGCTGGTGGCTTGCGCCACGATGATCATGATGCCGGCGGCGATGTTCGAACGCTTGTCCACACCGAAGGCCGCGATGACGCCCATCATGATGGGCACCACGGCCGCACTGCGCGCCGTGGCGCTAGGCACGACCAGGCTCAGCACGATCGTCACGGCGATACATCCGATCAGGATGCGGCGCGTGCTGGTGCCGACCTTGGACAGGGTGACCAGCGCGATGCGCCGGTCCAGCCCGGTGAAGGTCATGGCGGCGGCAATGAACAAGGCGCCGGTGACAAGCGCCAGCGCCGAGTTCGAGAAGCCGGTAAGGGCCATGCTGATGGCGGCCGACGTGCCGTACAGCACGTTCGGGTCTTTGATTGTCGGAGCCGTGCCCAACAGGAAAGCCATCAGCGTCGTGATCATGATCGCGCTGGCTTCGTAAGACACGGCTTCGGTAATCCAGACCACCACGGCAAATGCCAGGATCGCCAGCATGCGGTGGCCCGCGACCGGCAGGTCGGCGGGCAGGGGCATCATCAGCACCCCGATCATCACCAGGATGCCGGCGACGAGTCCGATTGGGATTTTTGCTTTCTTTGGGGCTTGCGAGGCAGGGACAGCGGCTGGCGCGGTCATATCCATCTCCGGTTGAGGTCAAACTTCCGACACATTCCCCGCGAGCTCGGGTTTGTTCAATTCGATGTGTCGGTGCTACAGGATGATCGTGACGGCATTGAGGAAAACCCGTATTGATGTGGGTCAAACCGAAGAGGTTTTGCGCTTGTAGAAACCCACCTCGGGCATTATGCTCGTCGGCCCTCGTTGGTCGCAAGCGTTGGAATGTTGCATAAATGCCCACCACTTGGGCCGGAGGTCGATGTGCCCCGCCCGGTGAGATTCGGGTAATTCGATCGTGTTATGGCGCAAATTGGTCGCGAAAGAATCACAAATGGACCACGTCTGGGCCGCCAGCGGGGGGTTCAACCCAGCGCCAGCCGCAGTTGCTCGTCCAGATGCAGCGTGGGCGTCACGCGCCAGCCGCTCTGCGCATAGCGCAGCCAGCGGCCCAGCACCAGATGCGTCAGCAGGCTGGCGTGCGCGGCCACATTGGCGTCCGGCGGCAGGCCGCCGTCCGTGATGGCGATGCGCAGCGATTGCTTCAGCGAAGTTTCGATGCGGTCGTTGATGTGGTTGATGCGCTCTTGCAGTCGGTTGTCTTCCGTGACCAGCGCATCGCCGGTCAGCACCCGCGTCATGCCCTTGTTGCGTTCCGAGAAGGTCAGCAGCATGGAGACGGTCTTGTGCGCTTGCGGCACGCCGTAGGGTTCGGCGGTGGCAATCTGGTTCACCAGCGTGAAGATGCTGGTTTCGATGAATTCGATCAACCCTTCGAACATTTGCGCCTTGCTGGCGAAGTGCCGGTAGAGCGCGGCTTCCGACACCTCAAGGCGCGCGGCCAGCGCAGCCGTAGTGATGCGGGCCGCATGCGGCTGCTCCAGCATTTCGGCCAGAGTCTGCAGAATCTGGGTCTTGCGCTCGCCGGGTTTGCTCGCCATGGAAGGTACTGCTCTCGCGCAGGCTTGACGGTGAATGGGGGGAGGAGCGCGCCGCTATCCCCGCAGGGGACGCCGGCGTAACAACAAATCACTGACGGAGTTTACCCGCAAGTCGACGTAGGCCGGACGATGCGAGCGGCCGCGGGAAAAAGGCGTGCCGGGGTGATAGACATGCACCGTGCGGACCCCGGCCCGGCGTGCGCCGCGCAGGTTGGCCAGGGTGTCTTCCACCAGGACCGCGCGGTGGGCGGGCACGCCTTCCCGCGCCAGCACATAGCGCAGCAGGGCGGGCGACGGCTTAGGCCGGAATTCACCATGCAACCGCATGTGCTCGATGGCCCACAGGCTGTCGAACTGGCGCAGGATGCCCAGCCGGGCCAGCACCGCCCGGGCGTATTGCAGCGGCGCGTTGGTCAGCAGCACCTTGCGGCCCGGCAACTGCCGCAGCTTGTAGGCCAGCGCCTTTTCGGCGCGCACCAGCGGGTTGACGTCGAAGTCGTGGCTGCGGTGCAGGAAGTCGTGCGGGTTCACGCCGTGGTGGCGCACCATGCCGATCATCGTGGCGCCGTAGCGCTTCCAATACCGGCGGCGCACGTCGTTGGCCGTGTCGATGTCCACGTTCAAGGCCTCGGCCACGGCCATCGTCATGCCGTGGTCGATCTTGGGGAAGATGGCGTGCGAGGTGTCGTGGAGCGTATTGTCCAGATCGAACAACCACAGGCGTTCGGGAACGCCCGTGGCCATGCGGCGCGAGCGGCGCACGCGCACCGCCGGTCGCAACAATTGTCGGCGCGCTTGCATCAAAAACGCCACCGGAGAGACATGGCAAAGCCGTCCCGATCCGGGCCGCGCGGATCCGGCTCCGCCGGTCCGCAGCGGCGCCCCCTGGGGGGAAGCGCGCAGCGCTGCGGGGGGGGCATCAATGCGAGCTGATCATCGTGCCGACGCCTTGATCGGTCAGGATTTCCAGCAGCAGGCAGTGCGGCACGCGGCCGTCGACGATGTGCACGGAATTCACGCCGTTCTTGGCGGCGTCCAGCGCCGACGAGATCTTGGGCAGCATGCCGCCCGAGATGGTGCCGTCGGCGAAGAGCTCGTCGATGGTCTGGGCGGACAGGCTGCGCAGCAGCTTGCCGGCCTTGTCCAGCACGCCCGGGGTGTTGGTCAGCATCAGCAGCTTTTCAGCGCCCAGCACTTCGGCCATCTTGCCGGCGACGACGTCGGCGTTGATGTTGTAGGCCGTGCCGTCTTCGCCGTAACCAATAGGCGAGATGACCGGAATGAACTGGTCGTCCTGCAAGGCCTTCACGACGGCCGGTTCGACCAGCGTGATGTCGCCCACGAAACCGATGTCGATCGGTTCGTTGGGGTTGTCCTTGTTGGCCATCAGCTTCTTTTGCGCCTGGATCAGGCCGCCGTCCTTGCCGGTCAGGCCCACGGCCTTGCCGCCGACTTCGTTGATCATCATGACGATGTCTTGCTGGACCTGGCCGCCCAGCACCCATTCGACCACTTCCATGGTCTCGGCATCGGTCACGCGCATGCCCTGGATGAAGGTGCCCTGCTTGCCGATGCGGCGCAGCGCGTCGTCGATCTGCGGACCGCCGCCATGGACGACCACCGGGTTCAGACCCACCAGCTTCAGCAGCACGACGTCGTGCGCGAAGCTGCGCTGCAAGCGCTCTTCCGTCATGGCGTTGCCGCCGTACTTGACCACGATGGTCTTGCCGTGGAATCGTCGGATATACGGCAGTGCTTCAGACAGCACAGCGGCTTTGACAGCGGGGGACGAAACGGCAGCAGGGTCGGGGGTGTCGGTCATGGCAGCTAAGTCGGCAAATAGGTATGAGTGGTTAGAAAAAATGCCTGCACAAAATCGCGTTCGGAACGCGGTAGCGCAAGCATACGACGGATTGTAGTACCCACAGGTTTCATATGCCTAAAACCTATGTCCATATGCCCGACAAATAACCGGCATTCAGGTAAATTGGGGGCGTTTTCGAGAGCGCGGCGCCCCGCAAAAGGGGGTGAATCCGCATCCGGGCGGACATGGGCCCCCATTTTTATCCCTATAAGAGGCAAAACATGCGTTTGAACTTCGTCCGCTCTGCCCTCGTGGCATCGGCCTTCCTGGTGGCGGCCAATGCCGCTCATGCTGAAAAAGTGGTGGTGGGCGCGACCCAGGTGCCGCATGCCGAGATCCTGGAAGTGGTGAAACCGCAGTTGGCCAAGCAAGGCGTCGAGCTCGACATCAAGGTGTTCAGCGATTATGTACAGCCCAACCTGCAACTGGCAGACAAGCAGCTGGACGCCAATTTCTTCCAGCACAAGCCCTATCTGGATTCCTTCAACCGGGACCGCAAGGCCACGCTGGTGCCGGTGGCGCTGGTGCACGTCGAACCTTTCGGCGGCTACTCCAAGAAGATCAAGAGCCTGTCCGAATTGAAGGACGGCGCCACGGTCGCCATCCCGAACGACCCGTCCAACGGCGGTCGCGCGCTGGTGCTGCTGCAAAAGCAGGGCGTGATCAAGCTGAAGGATCCGTCCAACATCCTCGCGACCGCTGCCGACGTGGTCGAAAATCCCAAGAAGCTGAAATTCCGCGAACTCGAAGCCGCGATGCTGCCGCGTTCACTAGACGACGTGGACCTGGCGCTGATCAACACCAATTACGCGCTGGAAGCCGGCCTGGTGCCGACGAAAGACGCGCTGTTCATCGAAGGCGCCGATTCGCCCTACGCGAACGTCCTGGTCACCCGCTCCGACAACAAGGACGCGCCGGGCATCAAGAAGCTGGTCGAAGCGCTGCACTCGCCCGCCGTGAAGACGTTCATCCAGGAAAAGTACAAAGGCGCCGTGGTGCCCGCGTTCTGAATCCGGCCGGTCTCCGGCCAAGCATGAAAAAACCGCCCATCGGGCGGTTTTTTCATGGGGCGGCGGCGGTGCGTCTAGCCTGCCGCCAGCGCCTTTTCCACGGTGGCGTGGAATTCGGCCACATCGTATTCGCCCAGATAGCGCTTGATGATGTGTCCCTGCTTGTCGATCAGGAAGGCCGTGGGCGTCAGGCGGATGTCGCCGAAGGCGCGGGCAATGTCGCCCTTGGTGTCCAGCGCCACGGGGAAGGGCAGCTTGCGTTGCTCGGCGAAGTTCAGCACGAAGTTGGGCGGGTCGTAGTCCATGGCGACCGCCACGGCCTCGTAGCCCTTGCCCGCGTACTGTTTATAGGCGGCGATGGTTTCCGGCATCTGCTTCACACAGGTCACGCAGCTGGTCGCCCAGAACTTGACCAGCACGACCTTGCCGCGCAGGTCCTGCATCGAGAAGGACTTGCCTTCCAGCGTGGTGAAGGTGACGTCGGGCGCGGTCTGGGCAGGGCGCCAGACGAACCATGCGCCGATGCCGACCGCGACCAGCACGGCCAGGGCTACGATGGCTTTTTTCATTTGATGGGCATGGCCTCTACGCCGTTGCTCGTGCCGGCTGCGTTGTTGCTGGGTGCCGCGCCGGCGCCGCTTTCAATGGGCGCCTTGGTTTCCGTGGATTGGTCCCGGGTGCTGCTGTTGGACAGCCGGATTGCTTCTTCCCGGCTGATGGTCTCGAACAGTTTAACCACCTTGGCGACCCCGCCGACGTCGGCGGTGGCGTTGGCGGCGTAATCGCCCTCGGCCTGGGTGACCTTGCCCATCAGGTAGACGACGCTGTGGTCCGTCGTGAGCGCGATGGTGCCGGACGGCACGTACTTGGTGTTGATCAGCGCCGTCTTCACCTTGGAGGTCAGCCAGGTGTCGTTCGAGCGGGTGCCGAAGGAGGCGATTGGGCCGACGTTCAACTGGTTGACGACCTGTTTGACGTTCTCGATGCCCTGCGCGATGGTGGTGGCCTGGGCCTTGGCTTCTTCGGTGGGCACGTCGCCCGTCAGCAGCAGGTGGCCGCCGTAAGCCATCGCGTTGACCCGGGCGGTGTCGCCCAATTTCTGCGAGATCTGGCTTTGCGCCTTGAAGGCCATGTTCTGGTCTTCAAGCTGGATACCGGATGTGCGGCGGTCCGTGACCACGACTGCCGTGGTGGCGGCGGCGCCGCCTACGATCAGGGGCGCGCAGGCCGTCAGCGAAAGCGCCGCGGTGGACATCGCGGCCGCGAGCATCAGGGGGCGGACGGCGGTTCTGACGTCAGAAATCATTCGGTGTCTCCAAGCAGAAGAGCGTCGATGCCATCGCACAGCGCGTGCAGCAGCAGAATATGGACTTCCTGGACCCGCATCGTGCGGTCGCTGGGAACACATAGATGGACGTCCATCGGCGTAATGAGTTCCCCCATGACGCCGCCGCCCTTGCCGGTCAGGGCAAGAACGTGCATTTCGCGCGCGCTGGCGGCTTCCATGGCGCGGACCACGTTGGGGGAATTGCCGCTGGTGGAGATCGCCACCAGGACGTCGCCGGCCTGGCCGAAGGCGTTGACCTGGCGCTCGTAGATTTCATCGAAGCCGTAGTCGTTGCCGACGGCCGTGAGGATGGCGGTATCCGTATTGAGCGCGATGCCCGCCAGCGGCAGGCGTTCGCGTTCGAAGCGGCCCACCAGTTCGGCGATGAAATGCTGCGCGTCAGCGGCGGATCCGCCGTTGCCGCAAGCCAGAATCTTGCCGTTGTTCGCCAGGGCGCCGAATAGCACGTCCACCGCCACTGCCAGCGGTTCGGCCAGGACGTTCATACTTTGTTCGCACGCAGCCATGGCGTCGCGAAAGTGCGACGTCATACGAGAGGTCATATCCATGGCCGCGATTATCTCACGGGGCGGTCATGCTGTTCTGTCGATCCGTAACGATGCTGCGGCAGGTCGTTACGGCGGCGTCCCGCCGGGGCCGGACCGGGGCGGACGCATGCGCAAATCAAGCCAGCAGGAACGCGCCGCGCAGCCATTGCGGCTGGCCGTCATCGAAGACCACGGCGTCGAAGCGGGCCGCGGGCGGCGTGCCGTGCCAGTGCCGCCGGGCCAGTTCCGGCAGCCATTGCGCCGCGGCGCGGGCCAGCCGGGCCTGCTTGTCGCGGCCGATGCTGGCCGCGGCGCCGCCGTATCGGGTGCGGCCGCGCGCCCGGACTTCCACGAAAACCAGCGTGTCGCCATCGCGCATGGCCAGGTCGATCTCGCCCGCCCGCGTCCACAGGTTGCGCGCCAGCAGCACGAGGCCCTGGGCCAGCAGCAGGCGCAGCGCGGCGTCTTCGTGGAAATCGCCGCGGCGTTGCATGGGCGAACGGCGCACGGGCGTGTCGTCCGGTGACGCGCTCGGCCGGGCGCGGCGGCGGCGCTTGTCCGCGCGGCGCCGGGCCACCAGCGCCAGTTCACAGGCCAGGCGCAGGGTGTCGTCCGTCATGGGGGCTCCGAAAGGGCGGGCATTGGCGGCTACACTGACATGGTTTTCCGTGTCAGTAGGCTGCAATGAATCAAAATGTCTCACCCCCGCCTGCCGGCGATGCCTGGAGCCGCGTTTCCGAACGCGTGGCCGGGCAGCATTGGCCCGCGTCGACCTTGTACGTCGTGGCCACGCCGATCGGCAACCTGGGCGACTTGGGGCTACGGGCCTGGCATGCGCTGCAACGCGCCGATGTGATCGCCGCCGAAGACACGCGGGCCAGCCGCACGTTGCTGGACGCCTGGGGCGTCAGCACGCCGCTCATGGCAGCCCACCGCCACAACGAGGCCGCCGCCGCCCAAGCCATCTGTGAACGCCTGGCGCAAGGCCAGCGCGTGGCGCTGGTGTCGGACGCGGGCGCGCCCGCCGTCAGCGACCCGGGCGCCCGTGTGGTGCGCGCGGTGCGCGAAGCGGGGTTCACCGTCGTGCCCGTGCCCGGTCCCAGCGCCGTCATCACGGCCTTGATGGGCAGCGGCGTCACGACCGACGAAAACCCGGCCTACGCGTTCGCCGGCTTCCCGCCGCCCAAGGCCGTGGCCCGCCAGCGCTGGCTGCGGTCGTGGTGCGCGTTGCCCGCGCCGGTCGTCATGTTCGAATCGCCGCATCGGTTGGCCGCCACCCTGGCCGACCTGCTCGAAGTCTGCGGCCCCGACCGCCAACTGACCGTGGCGCGCGAACTCACCAAGCGCTTTGAAGAGATCGCCACCTTCACGCTGGGCGAGTCCGCAGCCTGGCTGGCGGCCGACTCGCACCGCGAACAGGGCGAATTCGTGCTGATCGCTCACGCGCAAGCTGGACAAGACGTCGACGAGGACGCCGACCCGCGCACGGACGTGCTGCTGGACGCGTTGTTGGAATCGATGTCGGTGCGCGACGCCGCCCGCGTGGCCGCCAAGGTCACGGGCGTGGCGCGCGACGTGTTGTACAACCGGGCGCTGGCCCGCAAGAAGTCGTCGGAGTAAGGCATGGTGTATTCAACGGTCGTGTCGAACAAGCCCGCCGACCCCCTCGAACCGATCACCTATCGCGACATGGCCACGCCGCTGGGCCAGATGCGGCTCGTCGCCAGCCCCAAGGGCCTGCGCGGCGCCTGGTTCACCGACCAGGAACTGCTGCCGTCGGCCGATGGCTGGACGCAGACCGAAACCGACCCCATCCTGGAGCAGGCGCGGCGCGAACTGGAAGAATGGTTCGCGGGCCAGCGCCAGGGGTTCGACGTGCCGCTCGACCCCGTCGGCACGACGTTCCAGCATAAGGTCTGGCACGCGCTCTGCGCGCTGGATTTCGGCAAGCTCGCCAGCTATGGCGATCTGGCGCGCACCGTGGGACGCCCGAAAGGGGCGCAGGCGGTTGGCGGCGCGGTGGGCCGCAATCCGATCATCATCATCATCCCTTGCCACCGTGTGATCGGCGCCGATACGTCGCTGACGGGATTCGGCGGGGGCTTGCCGCGCAAGCAGGCGCTGCTGGCGCACGAAGGCAACCGGTACGTCAGCCGCAACCCGCGCGCGCGCCGCGTCTGCGACGGTCAGGCCGAATTGCCCTGGTAAGCCGTTGGCCCCCTGCGCTTATTGCGTGGCGATGCTCGGCAGGATGCCGATGCGGTCCGATACCCGCTGCACGGCGTTCAAGGCGCTTTGCCGGTCGGGGTAGGGCCCGATCCTGACCCGGTACAGGTTGTTGGATTGCTCTACCTGAGCAGGCGGCGCGCCTGCCGCACCCAACTGCGAATTGATGCGGGCGACCAGCGATTGCGCGTTGGCCGGCTGGCTGAAGGCGCCCACTTGCAGATACACGCTGCCTGCGCCGGCCACCGGGGCCTGGCGTACCGGGGCCGAGCCGGGCGCGGGGCCCGGCAGCGGTTCAGCGGTCAGCGCGACGGGCAGGGCGGCCACCGGCGCCAGAACGGGCATCGAGCCCGTGGCCGATGCGGGTTCCGGCGCCGCGGCCGGCGCGCCTTGCGAGGCCAGGCGGCGGATCTCGGCTTGCGGAATGCTCTCTACGACCACCTGCCCGCTGCCCGGCCCGATGATGCCCAGCTTGTACGCCGCGACGTACGACAGGTCCATGATCCGGTCGCTATGGAACGGCCCGCGGTCGTTCACGCGCACGACGATCGTCTTGCCGTTGACCAGGCTCGTGACGCGCGCATAGCTCGGGATCGGCAGCGTCGTGTGGGCGGCCGTCATGGCGTACATGTCGTAGGACTCGCCGATGGACGTGGAGTTGCCGTGGAATTTCTTGCCATACCAGGACGCCGTGCCGCGCTGCTTGTACGGCTGGCCGCTGGTGTCTGGCACATAGCGCTGGCCGAACACCACGTAGGGCCGGTTGGCGCCGCTGGCGTAGGGTTCGATGCGTGGCACCGCGTCGGGCACCTGGTCCAGGTTGGACGGCGGGTTGGCGTCCGGGCCGTCGTCCTTGTAATAGCCGCCGCCCTTTTTACGTCCACCGCTGGAAGAGCATCCCGCCACGGCAATGGCCAGGAACAGCATCAGGATCAGGTGGAGCGGGCGGGACAGGGTCATGCGGATTCGGCGGGCAATTGGTTGCGGTGGCGCACCAGCAGGGGATCGTGGTCGGCGAAGCGCAGCGCCAATTGTTCGACGACATAGACCGAGCGGTGCTGGCCGCCCGTGCAGCCGATCGCCACGGTCAGGTAGTTGCGGGTGTCTTGCGTGTACTGCGGCAGCCAGCGGTTCAGGAAGCCGGCGATGTCGTCGATCATCTGCCCGACCTGCTCGTACCCGGCCAGCCATGCGGCCACGGGTTCGTCGCGGCCGGTCAGCGGACGCAGGTTGCGGTCGTAATGCGGGTTGGGCAGGCAGCGCACATCGAACACCAGGTCGGCGTCGCCAGGCACGCCGCGCTTGTAGGCGAAGGATTCGAACGTCAGCACCAGCGGCGCGCGGTCCGCCTGGATCAGGTCGCGGACCCAGGCGCGCAGCTGGCCGGGCGTCAGGTCAGACGTGTCGATCACATGCTCTTGCTCGCGCAGCGGCGCCAGCAGTTCGCGCTCCAGCGCGATGCAGTCGGTGAGCGACGGCGGGGTGCCGCCGCGCTGCAGGCGGTCGGTCAGCGGATGGCGGCGGCGGGATTCGGAGTAGCGTTGCACCAGCGTCGAGGTGTTGGCGTCCAGGAAGACCACGCGCAGGCTGGTGCCCATGGCGCGCAGCGCCGTGACCACGTCGGGCAGTTCCGCCAGTTCGCCCGGGGACCGCACGTCGATGGCCACCGCGACGCGCTCCAGGCCGTCATCCCGCGCGTTGGCGATGAATTCGGTCAGGAACCGGACGGGCAGGTTGTCGACGCAGGTGTAGCTGGCATCCTCGAGCATGCGCAGGGCGACCGATTTGCCTGAGCCAGAGATACCGGTGACAAGGACGACTTTCAACATGGACATGATTGTGGCACGCTTTTCCAGGACGATGCCGGCGGGATGGCATCTGATATGGCCGTAAACTGGGAATCTGCGCCTGTACCGTTTCGGTGGCCCTGGCGTAAGCTTGGGCCCGGATACTTGATCGATTCACTTACGCGCCCCGCCGTCATGCGTTTCGGGGGATTGGAATTCGACCTAGATGTTAGCCCTCATTTCGTTTTGTAGTGTTTCACTGCCGCGGTTTGGGGCGATTTTCCGCGTGATGGCGGCAGCCGTTGTTGCCTTTATGGCAACGTCCGCGCTGGCGCAGCCGGCGGCCCAGGACACCTTGCGCCCCGACACCATGGCGGCCCGGGTCGCGGCCTGTACGGCCTGTCATGGGGCGCAGGGCAAGGCCGGCTCTGACGGCTACTACCCGCGCCTGGCGGGCAAGCCGCAGGAATACCTCTATCACCAACTGCTGAATTTCCGCGATGACCGTCGCCAGTACCGCCCCATGGCGCATCTGCTGGCCGGCTTGCCCGACGACTACCTGCGCGAGATGGCCGCGTATTTCTCCGGGCAGCATGTGCCGTATCTGCCGCCAGCGCGTGCGCCGGTATCGGGCGCCACGATGGAAGCCGGGCGCGCGCTGGCCTTGCATGGCGACGCCGCCCGCGGCCTGCCCGCCTGTGCCGCCTGCCACGGCACCGCCCTTGGCGGCCTGATGCCGGCCATTCCCGGCCTGCTGGGTCTGCCCCGCGACTACATCGGATCGCAGATCGGCAGCTGGAAGAACGGGCTGCGTCACGCCGCTGCGCCGGACTGCATGGCGGACATCGCCGACAAGCTCACCCCCGCCGACATCGGCGCCCTGGCGGCGTGGTTGTCGTCGCAGCCGGTCGTCGAGCCCTATGCGCCCGAGGCCGCCGGATCGCTGCGCCTGCCCGCCGAGTGCGGCAGCCAGGCGCAACGCTGACAGGGGGCCCCGATGAAACTGCTGAAGAAGATCCTCTGCGTATTGCTGTTGGCGGTGGTTGCCGCCGTGGGCATCCTGTATTGGCTGGGCACGCGCGACGACGCCAGCACCGGGCCCGCCGCGGCGTCCGCCGATGCCTCCACGCTGATCGAGCGCGGACGCTACCTGGCGCTGGCGGGCAACTGCATGGCCTGCCATACCAGCCGTGGCGGCAAGGCGCTGGCGGGTGGCACGCCGATCCCGACACCGTTCGGCACCGTGTTCGGCCCGAACATCACCCCCGACGACAAAACAGGCATCGGCACCTGGACCGCCGACGACTTCTGGCAGGCGCTGCACAACGGCAAGTCGAAAGACGGCACGCTGCTGTATCCGGCCTTCCCGTACACGGAATACACGCGCGTCACGCGCGCCGACGCCGACGCGCTGTATGCCTATCTGCGCAGCGTGGCGCCCGTCAGCCAGCCCAACCGCCCGCCAGAAATGGAGTTTCCCTACGACCAGCGCGCATTGCTGGCCGCGTGGCGCGCGCTGTACTTCAAACCCGGCGTGCAGGAGACCGACGCCGGGCAGTCGGTGCAATGGAACCGCGGGCGTTATCTGGTCGAAGGCCTGGGGCATTGCGCCGCTTGCCATACGCCGCGCAACAGCTTGGGCGCGACGCGCGCGTCGGAATCATTGACCGGCGGCGTCATCCCGGTGCTGGACTGGTACGCGCCGCCGCTCACCAACGACATGCAGACGGGCATGGGCCGCTGGACGGCGGCCGATATCGCGGCCTTGCTCAAGACGGGCATTTCCGCGCATTCCAGCGCCAGCGGCCCGATGGCCGAAGTGGTGCTGGGCAGCACGCAGCACCTGACGGACGACGACGCGTTGGCGATCGGCGTCTACATCAAGACGCTGCCCGCCACGCCGGCTTCCACGCCGAGGCCGAAGGTGGCGGCGGCGCCGGCCGCGATGGAACTGGGCAGCAAGATCTATGAACAGCAATGCGCGCAATGCCATCAGTCGAAAGGCGAGGGAAGCGGCACGGCCTGGCCCGCGCTGGCCGGCAACCCCACGGTGACGGCGCCGTCGCCGCTCAACGTGATCCGGATGGTGCTGGACGGCGGCTATGCGCCGGCGACGGCCGCCAATCCCCGGCCTCACGGCATGCCGCCGTTCGGGCAGATCTTGAATGACAACGACATCGCCATGCTGGTGTCCTACCTGCGCAACAGTTGGGGCAACGAGGCCGGCGGCGTCACCGCGCTTGAGGTCAAGCGGGCGCGCGCTGCGTCGACGCTGAACTGACGTTGCGCTGATGTCGCGCTAGCGCGGCCGGGTTGCCCGCGAAGAAGCCTGCCGCGCCAGTTCGCCCAGCACGCGAATGGCCGTGTCGTGGGCCGCGTCCCAGGGGTGGCCGTAGTTCAGGCGCAAGGCGCTGGTGAACTGGCCGCTTGCGGAAAATATCGGACCCGGCGCCACGCTGATGCCGCGCGCCAGCGCATCGCGATGCAAGGCCAGCGCATCCACTGCCGCAGGCAACTCCAGCCACAGGAAAAATCCCCCTTGCGGACGCGTCACGCGCGTGCCGGCAGGGAATTCGCGCGCAATCGCATCGGCCATGCGTTCTTGCTGCGATTGCAGCGTTTCGCGCAGCCGGCGCAGATGGCGGTCGTAGCCGCCCTGTTCCAGGTATTCGGCGATCGCGCCCTGCGCGGGGCCGGAGGCGGACAGCGTGGATGTCAGCTTCAAGCGCTGGACGCGCTGCGCGTAGCGGCCGGCCGAAGCCCAGCCGATGCGGTAGCCGGGCGCCAGGCATTTCGAAAACGATGAGCAATGCAGCACCAGCCCCTGCTTGTCGTAGGCCTTGGCGGGTACCGGCCGCGCGGCGCCGAAATATAGTTCGCCGTAGACGTCGTCTTCGATCAGCGGAATGCCGTGGCGCGCCAGCAATTCGACCAACTGCCGCTTCTTGTCGTCCGGCATCAGGCAGCCCAGCGGATTCTGGAATTGCGTCATCAGCCAGCAGGCTTTGGGGGCGTGCCGCTGGATGGCGGCTTCCATGGCGTCCAGATCGATGCCGGTGCGCGGATGCGTCGGCACTTCCAGCGCCTTCAGACCCTGCCTTTCAAGCGCCTGCAACGCGCCGTAGAACGTGGGCGCTTCGACCATCACGGTGTCGCCCGGCTGCGTGACCGCTTGCAGGCACAAGTTCAGTGCTTCCAGCGCGCCGTTGGTCACGACGATATCGCTGGCGGGCACGTTGATGCCGCCGATCAGGTAGCGCAGGGCGATCTGCCGGCGCAGGGCGGGATTGCCGGGGCTCAGGTCTTCGACGGTGTCCAGCGGATCGTGGCGTTTCAGGTGCACGGCCATCGCCTGCGCCAGGCGCGCCAGCGGAAACAGCAGCGGCGAGGGGAACGCGGACCCCAACGGCGTCACATCGCGGTTGCGCACCGAGCCCAGGATATCGAAGATGCGTTCGCTGATCGCGAGTTCGGTGGACTCGCCGCCGGGGCTTGACGGGCCGGGTTCGGGGGGCAGGGATTCGGCCGGGGCGTGCACGTAGTAGCCCGAGCGCGGCTGGGCGCGGATCAGGCCGCGCGCTTCAAGCAGGTAGTACGCCTGGAACACCGTGGAGGGGCTGACGCCTCGGGATGCGCAGGCATCGCGCACGGACGGCAGTTTGTCGCCCACGCGCAGCACGCCGTCCGCGATCGACTTGGCGATTTCGGCGGCCAGGGTTTCGTACAGGCTCACGGTGACGCGTGGCGACGCGCGTTCATTTGCTGCTTTGCAGGATCGCCATGGCTTGGCGTTCCATGAACTCGCCCAGCGTGTCGATGCCGCGCAGCTTGAGTATCGTGTTGCGCACGGCGGCTTCGACCAGGACCGCCAGGTTGCGGCCGGCGGCCACTTGCAGCATCACCTTGCGCACGGGCAGGCCCAGCATGTCTTGCGTGATGTCTTGCAGGGGCAGGCGCTCGAACTTGTCTTGCGCGGTGGCGCGCACCAGATGCACGATCAGCTTCAGGCGCATCTTCCGGCGCACCGAGGTCTCGCCGAAGATGGTGCGGATATCGAGCAAGCCCAGGCCGCGCACTTCCAGCAGGTTCTGCAGCAACTGCGGGCAGTGGCCTTCGATCATGTTGGGGGCGGTGCGCGAGAATTCCACGGCGTCGTCGGCCACCAGGCCGTGTCCGCGCGAAATCAGTTCCAGCGCCAGTTCGCTTTTGCCCAGGCCGGATTCGCCGGTGATCAGCACGCCCAGGCCCAGCACGTCCAGGAAGACGCCGTGCACGGTGGTGGTGGGCGCAAGCTTCTTGCCCAGGTAGATGCGCAGCAGGTCGATCAACTGGGCCGCGGCCACCGGCGTGGACAGCAGCGGCACCTGGTGCTGGTCGCATTGGTCGACCAGGTCTTGCGGCGGCGTCAGCCCGTCGGCCAGCAGAATGGCCGGCACGCCGCCAATCAGCAGCTCGTCCATGTGGTGCATGCGGCGGCGCAGGTCGAACCGCGTGTAGTACGCCAGTTCTTCCTGCCCGAACACCTGGATGCGCGACGGGTGGATCAGGTTCAAGTGGCCGACGAGGTCGGCGGCCGCCATGCCGTCATCGGGAATTGCGCGGTCCGCGGCGCCTTGGCCAGAGATCCAGTTGAAGGGGATTTTGTCGGCGTTGTCGTCGACGAGTTCCTGCACCGTGAGCATGGCAGCGTTTCCGCGGAGGGTCAGAGTTGGCCGGTCGTGAGCATCTTGTGGACGATGGCCGGGTCGGCCTCCGTGGCCAGGGCCTCGCGCAATGCCTTGTTGGACATGAGTTGAGCGAGTTCGGCCAGGATGTCCAGGTGCTGCTGGGTGGCCGTTTCCGGCACCAGCAGGCAGAGCAGCATCGACACCGGTTGCCCGTCGGGCGCGTCGAAGGTGATGGGCTGGGCCAGGCGGATGAATGCCGCCAGCGCCTGCTCCAACCCCTTCACGCGGCCGTGGGGAACGGCAACGCCCTGCCCAAGGGCAGTGGAGCCTAGACGTTCCCGGGCAAACAGGCTGTCGAACACGAGCGCGCGTGCCAAGCCATGGTTGTTTTCAAAAAGAAGGCCAGCTTGTTCGAACGCACGTTTCTTGCTCGTTGCGAGCATTTCGAGCACGACGTTGCCGGCGGGTAGGATGCGCGACAAATGATTCATCGGATCATTATATGGTTATATGACGCAGTGCAATAAATTGGCCTCGCGCCGCGCCCATTGTGTGGGCGGACGACAGCACGGCAAGAGCGACAGCATAGACTGATCGCGCCGCATTGTGGGCATTCCGGGGGCCAACGCCGCCTTCAAAAGCCGTTTGGGCGCGAAAAGCCGGGAAATCCACGACGCAACGACGCTTCTCCGGCGAAACCGGAAATTCAGGGACAAAGCTTGGGGTGGGGGTGATGCCAGGAGGGGGGCAGTGCGGGGAGTTTGCCGATGCCCCGGCTGGACTGACGTCTAGCGGGACACCGGGACTTAGGCAGGATTTTTACAATCGCTGTTTAGCTTGATCGCCCAGGGCGAGTGGTCATGAAGCGCATTACTGCTGGGGTGGCGAGAGGCTCGCCGCTTGCCGCTTCACGGACTCCGCTGAGTGACTTCGTACCTTGTCCTTGTGCTTGATGACCTGACGGTCGACTTTGTCAGCAAGAAGGTCTATGGCTGCATAGAGGTTTTCATCGGTTGCTTCACAATGAATGTCCTTACCGCTTAGACGCATGGTGATTTCGGCTCTATGCCGCAGGGGCTCTACTGAGAGCATGACCTGGGTATCGATGACGTGATCGAAATGCCGCAGCACTCGCGCCAATTTGTTCATGACATATTCCCGGATTGCCGGGGTGACGTCGAGGTGACGACCGCAGATGCTCAGGTTCATAGTGTGCTCTCCTTCTAAAAGAGAAAAATGGGTGCGCAAAATGCGCGATGAGGTCGTTAGGCGTTCTCCTTGATTGGGTGGCTTCGTTAAGTACTAGTGTATAGACTCGGGCCGATAAAACAAGCTGACCTAGCGCAAGAACATGGCATTTTTATGGCGGAGTCCCTGGGGCGTATCCCCCCTTGCCCGCAGGGGGCTAGGGGTCTTCCCCAAGGTGCCTGTTACATGCGGAAGTGCTCGCCCAGATAGACGCGGCGCACGGCCGGATCGCCCACGATTTCGTCGGGGTGGCCGTCGGTCAGCACCTTGCCCTCGCTGATGATGTAGGCGCGGTCGCAGATGCCCAGCGTTTCGCGCACGTTGTGGTCGGTGATCAGCACGCCGATGCCGCGGCCCTTCAGGAAGCGGACGATGCGCTGGATTTCGATGACGGCGATGGGGTCCACGCCGGCGAAGGGCTCGTCCAGCAGGATGAAGCGCGGGCTGGTGGCCAGCGCGCGCGCGATTTCCACGCGGCGGCGTTCGCCGCCCGACAGCGAAATCGCGGCATTGCTGCGGATGTGGCCGATCTGGAGCTCTTCCAGCAAGGACTCCATCTGCTCGTTGATCTTGGGCGTGGACAGCGGGCGTCCGTCCGCGCCGACCTGCAGTTCCAGCACGGCGCGGATGTTCTGCTCGACCGTCAGGCGGCGGAACACGGAGGCGTCCTGCGGCAGGTACGACAGGCCCATGCGCGCGCGCTTGTGGATCGGCATCGCCGTGATGACGGAGCCGTCGATTTCGATGCGGCCGGCGTCCGCGGGCACCAGGCCCACGATCATGTAGAAACTGGTGGTCTTGCCGGCGCCGTTGGGGCCCAGCAGGCCGACGACTTCGCCGCTGACCACGGACAGGGACACGTCCTGCACCACGGTCCGGCCGTTATAGGTCTTGCGCAAACCGGTTGCGCGCAGGCTGCCCTGCTTGACCCCCGAGGGGGTGGAGGTCACGGGTGTCGGCACAGAGGGTTGGTTCATCGTGGCTGCGAGTGGTGTGGCATGGGGGGCGGGTTAACGCCCTTTCTTGGCGGCTTGCTGCTTGCGGCATTCGGCGACTGCCGCATCCGACTTGGCGCGCGGTTCCGCGACCGAGCGGACCCGTCCGCCGGCGGCGGCGGAATTGGGGCCGCCCTGGGCTTCGTAGGTGCCGGTTTTCTCGTTGTAGCGTACCCGTTCGCCGCGAATCGTGTCGAACGGTTTGCCACAGACGTAACGGACCACCACGGCTTGGCCGATCAGGTCGAAGGTGCTCTTGGTGCCGTCGTATTCGGCGCGCAGGCCCTTGCCTTCGATCAGTTCGAACGTGTCGGGGCGTTCCTGGCGGATGGTCACGACCTTGCCTTTGGTGGCGGTGGCCGTGCCGTACTGGCCGCCCTGGGCGTCCTCGTGCATTTCCAGCGTATCGGAGGTCAGCGTCATCAGGCCGCGCGTCATGTTGACGTTGCCCGTGAAGACGCTTTGTTTTTTCACGTCGTCATAGTGCAGAGTGTCCGACAGGATCAGCGTGCTGGGCTCCTCGGCGGGGGTCGCCGCCTTGCTGGCGCCGGCCGCGGGCTTGGGCGCGGCGTCCTGCGCGTGCGCCGGCGCAAGCACCGAAGCCGTCAGCAGGACCGCGCCGAGCAGGCGGGTCGTCGGGGCAAGGAGAATCCGGAGGTCGGTCATGGTTTCTTCTGGTCAGAGTTGTTGGCGGGTATCTCGGTCTGGCGCTGTTGCTTGCCTTCGGAACCGGCGATCTCGACGTCCGTTGACGCGAATACCTGCAATTGGCGTGTTTTGTTGTTGTAGTGCATGCCCTTGCCGTTCATGCGCGAACGGCCCTTGATCACTTCGGCGGGCAGGTCGGTGAACACCACGTCTTCGTCGGGCATGATGATCAGTTGCTGGCTGCGCACGTCCAGCACGTCGTTGTTGGCGTCGGGCTGGCGATGCACGTGGGCGTCGCCGTTCATGACGATGCGCTTGCCGCCTTGCTCCATCACGGCGGTCTTCGAGACGCCCACCGTGATCGGGTTGGCTTCGCGCTGGCCCACCGCGCGTGGCGAGGTGATGTGATAGGAGTCGTCGTCCGGAAAGTGTTCGGCGTATTCGCCTTCCAGCCGGTTGATCGGGCGCCCCGTGGGATCGGTGCGCAGCATCACGAAGTCGCGCGACCACGCGTCCATCTCGTGGGTGATGCGGCGCGGCGGGTCCACCTGGATGGCGCGCTGCGCGTAATCGGCCGCCCACCACGAACTGGTGACCAGCACCAGCAGGAGGAACAGCGCGATCAGTGAAGGGAAGCGTTCTTTCATCAGATTCGCCGCAAAGGCGTGTGCGTATTCAAAAGGGTCATTGGATGGCGCCGGGGCCCAGCAAGCCGGGCGCCGCCAGGAACGCGCCCAGGCGTCCCTGCGAGGCCAGCAGCAGGTCGCAGCATTCGCGCACCGCGCCGTTGCCGCCCGATTGCGTCGAGATCCAATGCGCCGCCTGGCTGACATAGCCGGGCGCGTTCGGCACGCTGACGGCGAAGCCCGCGCGCTGCATGGCCGGCAGGTCGATGACGTCATCGCCCATATAGCCGGTCTGGTTCAGTTGGACACCGTTGCGCTGCGCAAGTTCTGCCAGGGCCGAACCCTTGTCGCGCACGCCCTGCATGACTTCCGCGATGCCCAGTTCCGCGGCGCGGCGCGCCACGATGGGGCCGGAGCGGCCCGTCATCAGCGCCACCTTCAGCCCGCCTTCCATCAGCAGGCGCAGGCCGTGGCCGTCCAGCGCATTGAAGCGCTTCTGCAGTTCGCCGTTTTCGCCGTAGTAGAGGCTGCCGTCGGTCAGCACGCCGTCGACGTCGAATACCATCAGGCGCACGGCCGCGGCGCGCTCGCGCACGGGGGCGGGGATTCGGGCAAGGACCAGCGCTTCGGCCGGGTGAGTCACGGAAGCAGGAAGATTCATAGTCATACCACTTTAGCGGCCATCAGATCGTGCATGTGCAAGGCGCCGAGCAGCGCGCCGTCATTGTCCAGCACCAGCATATGGTTGAGCCGTTGTTCGTCCATCTGCTGGGCGGCCTCGACGGCAAGCGCGTCGGGGTTGATGCTGCGTGGCGACCGGGTCATGCCCGCCTCCACGGTCAGACTGCGGATATCGCCGTGCCGGGCGATCAGGCGGCGCAAGTCGCCGTCGGTGAAGATGCCCAGCGGGCGGCGCTGCGCGTCGGTCACGACCGTCATGCCCATGCCTTTGGCGGACATGACTTCCAGCGCCTGAGACACCGGGGTACCCGCCAGCACGATCGGCAGGGCGTTGCCCTGGCGCATCACGTCGCGCACGTGGGTCAGCAGGCGGCGGCCAAGGGCGCCGCCCGGATGCGACCGCGCGAAATCCTGCGGGCCGAAGCCGCGGGCTTCCAGGCAGGCGACGGCGAGGGCGTCGCCCAGGGCCAGCGCAGCCGTGGTGCTGGCGGTGGGCGCCAGGTTCAGCGGGCAGGCCTCCTGGGCCACGCTGCCGTCCAGGTGCACGTCGGCCAGCAAGGCCAGTTCCGATTGCGGATTGCCGGTCATGGCCACCAGCTTGGCGCCCATGCGGCGCGCCACGGGCAGGATCGTCAGGAGTTCCTGGCCCGCGCCCGAATACGAGATGGCGATGACGACATCGTCCTGCGTGATCATGCCCAGGTCGCCATGGACGGCTTCCGCGGCGTGCACGAAGAAGGCGGGCGTGCCGGTCGAGGCGAACGTCGCCGCGATCTTGCGGGCGATATGGCCGGTCTTGCCGATGCCGGTGACGACCACGCGGCCACGACACGCCAGCAGCAGGGCGACGACCTGGGTGAAGGCGTCGTCCAGCCGGGCGGACAGGTCCAGCAGACCCTGACTTTCGATTTGCAGCGTTCTCCGCGCAGATGCCAGCGCGGTATCGGACGATGTAGTGGGATGATCAGTCATGCAGGGATTTTAATATCAGTATGCGGGTTTGCCCCCAGCAGGGGCGTATGGCATCCTGGCGGCTGTTTTCAACGGCTTTCAATCCTTCTATCCAGGCCCGCTCCATGTCCAGCATTTCCAGCCCCGTCCTTGGCACGCCCCTGTCCCCCCTGGCCACCCGAGTCATGCTGCTCGGATCCGGCGAATTGGGTAAAGAGGTCATCATTGCCCTGCAGAGGCTGGGCGTGGAAGTCATCGCGGTGGACCGGTACGCCGATGCGCCCGGCCATCAGGTGGCGCACCGGGCGCATGTGGTCTCGATGACCGACGCGGACGCCCTGAAGAAGATCATCGAACAGGAACGGCCGCACGTTATTGTCCCCGAAATCGAGGCTATTGCCACCAGTTTGCTGGTGGAGCTGGAAGCGGCCGGCGTGGCGCGCGTCACCCCGACCGCCCGCGCAGCCCAATTGACCATGAACCGCGAGGGCATCCGCCGCCTGGCGGCCGAGACCCTGGGCCTGCCCACGTCCCCCTACAAATTCGTTGATTCCGAGGCGGAATTGCGCGCCGCCATCGACGGCGGCATCGGCTACCCCTGCGTCATCAAGCCAGTCATGTCCTCGTCGGGCAAAGGCCAGTCGGTGATCAAAAGCGCGGACGATGTGGCGCAATCCTGGCGCTACGCCCAGGAAGGCGGCCGCGTGGGCGGCGGCCGGGCCATCGTCGAAGGCTTCATCCGCTTCGACTACGAAATCACGCTGTTGACCGTCCGCGCCCGCGGCGCCGACGGCCAAGTCGAGACCCGCTATTGCGAGCCCATCGGCCACAAGCAGGTCGACGGCGACTACGTCGAAAGCTGGCAGCCACACCCCATGTCGCCCGCCGCGCTGGACCGCGCCCGGGAAATCGCCCTGGCCGTCACGGCCGATCTGGGCGGGCTGGGCATCTTCGGCGTCGAGCTCTTCGTGGCCGGCGACCAGGTCTGGTTCTCTGAAGTCAGCCCGCGCCCGCACGATACGGGGATGGTCACCATGATCACCCAGGCTCAGAACGAATTCGAACTGCACGCCCGCGCGCTGCTGGGGCTGCCGGTGGATACCCGCTTGCGTCAGCCGGGCGCCAGCAGCGTCGTCTACGGCGGGGTGGATGCCGCCGCCGTGTCGTTCCACAACGTGGCCGAGGCGCTGGCCGAACCCGGCACCGACATCCGCCTGTTCGGCAAGCCGGAATCCTTCGTCAAGCGCCGCATGGGCGTGGGTCTGGCCGTGGCCGACGACGTGGCCACCGCCCGGGCCAAGGCCAAGCGCGTGTCCGCCGCGGTCTCGGTCAAGGCCGGCTGACACTGTCGGACAAATCCGTCCCTTTTTGATTTCCGCCGGGGCGCGCGCCCTTTCGCAGCCACCCGCCTCACGGCCGGTGGCTGTTTGCATTGGGGCAGCCGTCTCCGGCCACCTCAGGCGCGCACGGTGTCGGGTCAGTCGTTGCGCCCCGTGAGGGCGAGACTTGCGCCATTGCCCCTACCGGCAGTATGGTTTGCGCTTTCGCACAGTTTGTTCGATAATTTCAGGAATTACTGAAAGCGGTGTAACTGTATATATCAACCCAACGGGTATATCAGCCAAGCCACGCTCCTGACCCGCTGGCGCCGATAACTCATGGTTCTCACTCCTCAAAACGAACGTTTCGTGCTGCATTTCGGCGAAATGGGCAGCCGTTGGGGCGTGAACCGCACCGTCGGCCAGATCTACGCCTTGCTGTTCCTGCACCCCGATCCGCTGAATGCCGACGATATCGCCGAGACCTTGGGGTTTTCGCGTTCGAACGTCAGCCTGGGGCTGAAAGAGCTGCAGTCCTGGCGGCTGGTCAAGCTGATCCATCAAGTTGGCGACCGCCGCGACTACTTCGAGACGCCCAAAGACGTCTGGGAGATCTTCCGCATCCTGATGGAAGAAAAGCGCAAACGCGAAATCAACCCCACGCTCACCCTGCTGCGCGACACCCTGCTGGAGACCCCGTCGGGGCCCAACGACGCCTACGCGCAACAGCGCATGACCGAAATGCTGGAGCTCATCGAACTGTCTTCCGGATGGTTCGATGAGGTTCAACGCCTGCCCCCGGAGACGGTGCAAAAGCTCATGCGACTGGGTTCGCAAGTGCAGAAAGTGCTGGGCTTCGCCGGCAAATTGCGGGGCAAGGGCTAAGTTGCCCATGCGCCCCGATTTTTCAGGAAACCTCTATGAAGTTGTTTGCAACGCCCGTAACATGGCGCGAGAGACGGCCTGGGAACCATGCCGGTTGCCGCGGCATCTCGACTGCTTGGGAGCGCCCCAATGATTGATCTCGACGTCGTGAATCTGTCGCGATTCCAGTTTGCCGCGACCGCGCTTTACCACTTCCTGTTCGTCCCTCTCACGCTTGGCCTGTCGTTCATCCTGGCCATCATGGAAAGCGTGTACGTCATGACCGGCCGCCCCATCTGGAAGCGGATGACCATGTTCTGGGGCACCCTTTTCGGCATCAACTTCGCACTCGGCGTCGCCACCGGCGTGGTGATGGAGTTCCAGTTCGGTATGAACTGGTCCTACTACAGTCACTATGTGGGCGACATCTTCGGCGCGCCGCTTGCGCTGGAAGGGCTGATGGCCTTCTTCCTGGAAGCCACCTTCGTCGGCCTGTTCTTCTTCGGCTGGAACCGCATGTCCAAGGTCAGCCACCTTGTGGTGACCTGGCTGGTGGCGTTCGGCACGAACTTCTCGGCCCTGTGGATCCTGATCGCCAACGGCTGGATGCAGAATCCGGTCGGCGCGATCTTCAACCCCGACACCATGCGCATGGAGATGACCGACTTCGCGGCGGTGATCTTCAACCCGGTGGCGCAGGCCAAGTTCGTGCACACGGTCAGCGCGGGCTACGTGGCCGGCGCCATGTTCGTGATGTCGATCAGCGCCTGGTACCTGCTGAAAGGCCGCCACACCGACCTGGCCAAGCGTTCGATGGCGGTGGCCGCCAGCTTCGGCCTGGCGGGCGCGTTGTCCGTCGTGGTGCTGGGCGACGAAAGCGGCTACCTGACCACGGAACATCAGAAGATGAAGATCGCGGCGATGGAGTCCATGTGGCACACCGAGCCGGCGCCCGCGTCTTTCAACCTGATCGCGATCCCCAACCAGGCAGAGCGCAAGAACGACTTCGCCATCGAGATCCCGTACGTCATGGGGATCATCGGCACGCGTTCGCTGACCACGCCGCTGCTGGGCATCGACGACCTGATCCTGCGCGCCGAGAACCGCATCCGCGACGGCATGGTGGCGTACGAGGCCTTGCAGAAGATCCGCGCCAATCCCAAGGACGTGGACGCGCGCATGACCTTCGACAAGACCTGGCCCGATCTGGGCTACGCCTTGCTGGTCAAACGCTACCAGGAAGACATGAGCAAGGTCACCGAAGCCGACATCAAGAAGGCCGCAGTGGACACCGTGCCCAATGTGGCGCCGCTGTTCTGGGCGTTCCGCATCATGGTGGCGGTGGGCATGTACCTGATCCTGTTCTTCGGCGTGGCCTTCTGGCTGGCCTCCCGCGGGCGCCTGGATAGCCGGCGTGGCCTGCTCAAGGTGGCGCTATGGAGCCTGCCGCTGCCGTGGGTCGCCATTGAAAGCGGCTGGTTCGTGGCCGAATATGGCCGCCAGCCCTGGGTGATCGAAGGCGTGCTGCCGACGTACTACGCCGCCTCGGGCCTGACGATCGCCGATCTGGCCATCAGCCTGGCTATCTTCCTGGTGCTGTACACGGTCCTCTTGATCATCGGCGTGAAGGTGATGCTGCACGCCATCAAGGCGGGTCCGAAATCCGATGGGCCGGTGGCGGGCAACGCCGCCGATCCTGTGCGCGCCGCCGTGCGCGCCTGAGGGGGAGAAGCAGATGGATACCCTTATTCCTTTTGACTATGGCACCTTGCGCGTGATCTGGTGGGGGCTGCTGGGCGCCTTGCTGATCGGCTTCGCCGTCATGGACGGTTTCGACCTGGGCGTAGCCGCCTTGCTGCCCGTCGTGGCCAAGACCGACGCCGAGCGCCGCGTGGTGATCAACGTGGTCGGCCCGGTGTGGGAAGGCAACCAGGTCTGGCTGATCACGGCCGGCGGCGCGATCTTCGCCGCGTGGCCGTTGTTGTACGCCGCGTCGTTCTCCGGGTTCTACCTGGCGATGATGCTGGCGCTGATCGCGCTGATCCTGCGCCCCGTGGGCTTCAAGTACCGCAGCAAGATGGAAGGCACCCGCTGGCGCAACAGCTGGGACGGCGTGCTGTGCTTTTCGGGCGTGGTGGCTTCGCTGGTGTTCGGCGTGGCGGTCGGCAACATCATCCTGGGCGTGCCGTTCACATTCCAGGGCTCGGCGCTGCGCATGGTGTACGAAGGCCATTTCTACCAGCTGTTCACGCCGTTTGCCCTGCTGTGCGGCGTGCTGAGCGTGGTGATGCTGGCCATGCACGGCGCGGTGCTGCTGGCCTGGCGCACGGAAGACCCGATTTCGTCGCGGGCCCGCAATTGGGGGCGATTGCTGGCGTTGGTAACGGTGGCGCTGTTTGTCGCGGGCGGCTTTTGGGTGGCGGGCGGCATCAGCGGGCACGTCATCACCAGCGCGGTCGACATGCAAGGGCCGTCGGACCCCATGCTCAAGTCCGTGAGCGTGCAGGCCGGCGCCTGGATGGCCAACTACGCGAAATGGCCGTTGATGTGGATCGCGCCGGCGCTGGGCGTGGCGGGCGCCGTGCTGGTGCTGCTGCTGTTGAGCGTGCGCGCCCATGTCCTGTCGTTCCTGGCTTCCGCGGTGTCGATCGCCGGCGTCATCCTGACGGTGGGCTTCTCGCTGTTCCCGTTCCTGATGCCGTCGTCGACCAATCCCCAAGCCGGCCTGACCGTCTGGGACGCCTCGTCCAGCCATCTGACGCTGTGGATCATGGTGATCGCGGTGGTCATCTTCCTGCCGATCGTGACGCTCTACACCGCCTGGGTGTATCGCGTCATGCGCGGCAAGGTCACCCATGATTCCGTGGGCGACACGCCCAACTCTTACTGATTAAGGAGCCTCCACCATGTGGTATTTCTCGTGGATACTCGGCTTGGGCCTGGCGTGTGCGTTCGCTATCCTCAATGCGATGTGGTTCGAGCTGCGTGAAGGGCATTCGCATGACCCGCGCGCCAGCCGTGGCGACGAGTGAGCGGCGGCGCTAGCACCCTCGAGCACGATCCTTCGGCCAGTCTGCAGAAACCGCCGCGCGAACAGTCGCGGTGGTTGATGGCGCTTGCCAGGGCGGCGAGGGTTCCGCTGATTTTCGCGGGGGCTGCCCCGCTGGTCAGCGGCGCCTTGTTGGTCGTGCAGGCCTGGTTGCTGGCCAGCGTGCTGGACGCGGCCATCGTCCGCCAGGCGCCGCGCCAGGAATTGCTGGCCGGCATCCTGGGCATCGCCGGGCTGATGCTGCTGCGCGCGTGCATCATCTGGGCGGGGGAACGTGCGGGGGCGGACGCGGCCGAACGCATCAAGCGCCATGTGCGCCAGACCCTGTTCGCCCGGCTGGTGGCGAAAGGCCCGTACTGGAGCCGCGGCAAGGCGTCGGGCGAATTGGCCAGCGCGGTCGTGGACCAGGTCGAGGCGCTGGACGGCTTTTTCGCCAAGTACTTGCCTGCGATGGCTGCCGCCGCGATGCTGCCGGTGGCATTTTCCGTGCTGCTGCTGCCAGTGGACGTGGTCGCGGGCCTGGTGCTGCTGATCACCGCCCCGCTGATTCCGCTGTTCATGGCGCTGGTGGGGTGGGGCGCGCAAGGCGCCAGCCGTCGGCACCTGCGCGCTTTCGCCCGCTTGTCCGGCTTCTTCGCCGACCGGCTGCGCGGGCTGTCCACGCTGAAGCTCTATGGCCGTGCCGAAGCCGAGGCCGCGTCCGTCGTGGCCGCCAGCGACGCGCTGCGCCAGCGCACGATGTCGGTGCTGCGCATCGCGTTCCTGTCGTCCGCGGTGCTGGAGTTTTTTGCCGCGCTGGGCGTGGCGGGCGTGGCCGTATATATCGGCCTGACCTATCTTGGATTTCTGGACGTGCGCTGGTCGCCTTTAACCTTGCAGGCGGGCCTGTTCTGTCTGCTGATGGCGCCCGAGGTCTATGCGCCGCTGCGCCAGTTCGCCGCGCACTATCACGACCGCGCCACGGCGCTGGCGGCCGTGACGCAGATCGCCGTGCTGTTCGATGGCCTGCCGCAAGACGACGCCGGCAAGGCACATCCGGCCGCGCACGGAACCGCGCTGCCGGCCGCGCCCGGATTGGGCGCGCGCGTCGACGTTCAGGGCTTGCGGGTGACGGCGCCCGGGCGCGGGCAAACCGTGCTGGCCGACGCCGAGCTGCAGCTGGCGCCGGGCGAGCAGGTGGCGTTGATGGGCCCAAGCGGCATCGGCAAGTCCACGCTGATCGAAGCGCTTGCCCGGCTGCGGCCCTTTGAAGGCGACGTCCGCATCGACGGCGTGCCGCTGGCCGGTTGGGACGAAGCCGCCTTGCGCGGGCGCGTGGCGCTGATCGGGCAGAAGCCGCAATTGCTGGCGGGGTCGATCGCCGACAACATCCGGCTCGGACGCCCGGGCGCGTCCGATGCCGATTTGCGCGAAGCCGCCCGCCGCGCCTGTGTGCTGGAGTTTTCGGACGCGTTGCCGCACGGCCTGGACACGCTGCTAGGCAGCCGGGGCCATGGCCTGTCGGGCGGCCAGGCGCAGCGCGTGGCGTTGGCCCGCCTGTTCTTGCGCGATCCCGGCCTGATCCTGCTGGACGAACCCACGGCGCATCTGGACGAGGCGACGCAGGACCGGGTGTTGGACGAAATCCTGGCGTTCTCCGCGGGCCGCACTTTGCTGCTGGCGACCCATGCGCCGACAGTCGCGGCCCGGCTTGGCCGCGTGCTGCGGGTGGCGCGCGAGAAAGTGGAAGAAGCATGAAGAACCTGTTGTTGCTCGTGCCCTTGTACGCGCGCCGTAAAAGCGGGCTTTTGCTCGCATTGTTCTGCGCGCTGGCGACTGTCGCGGCAGGCGTCGGCCTGCTGGGCGTGTCCGGCTGGTTCCTGACGGGCGCGGCCTTGGCGGGGGCGGGCGGGGTCTTCAACCTGTTCGCGCCGTCCGCGCTCGTGCGGGGCTTGTCCTTTCTGCGCATCGTGTCGCGCTATGCCGACCGCGTCGTGGGCCATTCGGCCACGCTGCGCTTGCTGGCGGATCTGCGCGCCACGGTGTTCGGGGCGCTGATCCGGCTGACGCCGCGCCAGTTGGCGAAGTACCGCAGCGGCGATCTGGTGGCGCGCATGACGGGCGACGTCGACGCGCTGGATACCGTCTTCCTGTTCGTGTTGGCGCCTTTGGCGACCGCCATCCTGGGGGGCGCCGTGCTGACGGCGGTGCTGGGCATGTGGGTGCCTGCCGCCGCGCTGGCGTTTGCGCTGGCGTTGCTGACTGCCTGTGTCCTGGTGCCCGGGTGGCTGCTGCGCGCGGCGCGCAAACCGGGGGCGGCCGCCCAGGAAAGCGCGGCCGGGCTGCGCGCGGCCACGCTGGATGCGGTGGACGGCCACGCGGACATGGTGGCGTTGCATGCGCAGGCGCCGACCGCCGCGCATTTCGAACGGCTGTGCGAAGCCAGCGCGCTGGCGCGCCGCAGCCAGGCCCGGGTGGCGGCGCGCGGGCAGTGGTTCCTGCAAGTCGCGGCCGGCCTGTCGGTGTTGGCCTTGCTGTGGTTCGGTTTGGGGACGCATGAGGCCGGGCAGATCGAAGGCCCCGTGCTGGTGGGCTTGCTGCTGGCGGTGATCGGCATTTTCGAGGTGGCAGGGCCGATCATGCGCGGCGCATCCCGCATGGGATCGGCGATGTCGGCGGCGGCGCGGATCCGGGAAGTGACCCAAGCGCAGCCGGACATGCAGGACGCGCCCGCCCCGCGCGCCTTGTCGTCAGCGGGCGTGCTGGAGCTGGACGGGGTGGTGTTCCGCTATCCGGCCCGCGCGCAAGGCGTTTGCCCGGCGGTGCTGGACGGCATCGACCTGCGGGTGGAACCGGGTGAGCGCATCGCCATCGTGGGGGCAAGCGGGCAGGGCAAGTCCACGCTGCTGCACCTGATCCTGCGCCTGGAAGATCCGCAATCGGGGCAGGTGCGATTCGGTGGTTGCGACGCGCGCGATTGCGCGCAGGCGGATTGGCACCGGCGCATCGCATTGCTGTCGCAGGACGCGCCCGTCTTCCTGGGCACCTTGCGCACGAATCTGCTGATCGGGGATCCCGGCGCGAATGATGCGGCCCTGTGGGGCGCGCTGGACGCGGCGAGGCTGGGGGATTTCGTGCGCGGCCTGCCCGACGGGCTGGATACCTGGGCGGGCGAGACCGGCTCGCAACTGTCGGCGGGGCAGGCGCGCCGCCTGTGCCTGGCGCGGGCGCTGCTGTCGCCGGCCGCGGTGATTGTGCTGGACGAACCGACCGCCGGGCTGGACGCTGCCGCGCAAACCGACTTCTTCAACGATCTGGCGCGCGCGGTGCGGGGACGCACCGTGGTGCTGGCGACGCACGCGGCGTTGCCCCCCGGGGCGGTCGACCGCTGCTACGAATTGCGCAACGCGCAATTACATGACTTGTCACCGGCGGCAATCCTGGCTTAAGCGCGGTGGCAAGGTTATAGTTCGCCTTGCTTCAATTCTTCAGGGCCGCCTTCCATGCAGACCGACAACGCCGAGTACATCCGGCGCACCATCCGCAGCGTTCCGGACTGGCCCCAACCGGGTGTCGTGTTCCGTGACATCACGCCGGTTCTGCAAGATCCGCGCGCGTTCCGGGTGCTGATCGATCTGTTCGTCTACCGCTACATGCGCCAGCGCCTGGATCTGGTGGCGGGCGTGGATGCGCGCGGCTTCATCGTCGGCAGCGTGCTGGCCTATGAACTGAATCTGGGTTTCGTGCCTGTGCGCAAGAAAGGCAAGCTGCCCTTTCGCACGGTGGCCGAGGAATACTCGCTTGAGTACGGCAACGCCGCGGTCGAGATGCACACGGATTCCGTGCGCACCGGCCAGCGCGTGTTACTGGTCGACGACCTGATCGCCACGGGCGGCACCATGCTGGCCGCCATCAAGCTGCTTCAGCGCCTGGGCGCGAACGTGGTCGAAGCGGCCGCGATCATCGATTTGCCCGACCTGGGCGGTTCGGCCAAGGTGGCTGCCACCGGTACGCCGCTCTACACGGTCTGTCAGTACGGCGACGCCACGCCATAACCTGGGCCGCGGCCAAGCCGCGGCGCCCTGATCACGAATCCGCCAGGCGCGGCTGGATGAAATCCAGGAATGCCTTGGTCTTGGCGGGCAGCATGCGCGACGGCAGCAGCGCGAACAGCGGCAGGGGCGTCAGGCTCCAGTCGGGCAGCACCCGCACCAGCCCCGCCTGCTTGATGGCGCGTTCCATCGCATCGAACACCAGCAGCGGCGTAATGCCCAGGCCCTGGCCGGCCAGGCGCCCCAGCATGCCCACATTGTTCGCCGACAAGCGGCCGGACACCTGCACGCGTTCCACCTTGTCGCCCGAATGGAGCATCCAGAAGGATGACTCTTCGCGCATGGTCGGCCGCAGGCATTCGTGGTGCGTCAGATCGCCGGGCACGCGCGGTTCGCCGTGGCGGGCCAGGTAGTCGGGCGAGGCGTACAGCTGGTGGGCCATCAGCACGATCTTGCGCGAGATCAGGCTGGAATCGGGCTGTTGCCCGAAGCGCAGGATCAGGTCGAACGGATTGCTGATGGGATCGATCGGACGCATGCTCAAATCGAAATCGCATTCGATGTCGGGATGCTGCTCGCGGAATTCGCTGATGACGGCCGGCAGGAACAACTGGGCCAGGCTGGTCGGCAGCGAAATGCGCAGGCGGCCCTTGGGCTGCACTGCCATGTCCAGCAACTGGTCGTGCGCAATGCGCGCTTCTTCCACGATGTGCCGGCAGCGTTCAAAGTAGATGGCGCCCGCTTCGGTCAGGTCGATCTTGCGCGTGCTGCGGTTCAAGAGGCGCATGCCCACGCTGCGTTCCAGTTCGCTGACCCGGCGAGAGAGCGTGGAGGTTGGAATATTCAAGGCTTCCGCGGCGTGGCTGAAGTTCTTGCGCTTGGCGACTTCGACGAAGAGCGCGATGTCGTTAAGCTGGATATCCATATGGCCCTCTAGACTCAAAATTCCATTTCTGGCAGATTTGTATGATAAATGGAATTATTGTCCCGCCAGTAGAAATGTCTATTTATCCACAAGGAACATCCCGTTCCCCATGTGGCGGACGCGTATCCCGTTGCCCAGCTTGCTTTCGGCTGAATGACCGCAAGGCCTGCTATGCCTGAGTCTGCGGGCGAACTGCGCAGAAATTGGGCAGATAGCGCCGGATACATCGTGCAATTGTCCCATCCGTGAAAAGATGTTCACCAAAATAAGGGTTTTTACTAGGCGCCAATCACCAGATACTTCGTCCCAGCAATCAAACAGTCACATCGCACCTGCCAGCCTGGCAGAAGACGCTGTGCAAGGTTTAGGATGGAGTCATCACAATGAAAGCCCTAGCAACCGCACTTATGGTCACCGCAACCCTGGTTGGCATGTCCGCCGCTCACGCCGATGGCAAGACGCGTGAACAGGTTCAGCAAGAACTGCAAGCCGCCAAGGCCGCAGGACAGGTCACGTTCGGCGAACTGGACTATCCGCCCGCCACTGCGACCCAGACCAGCCTGACGCACGATCAAGTCCAGCAGGAACTGCAAAGCGCCAAGGCCGCTGGCCAGGTCACAACCGCCGAGCTGGATTACCCGCCCCGCGCCGCCGTGTCGCAATCCGGTGGCAAGACCCGCGAGCAGGTCCGCCAGGAATTGGCCGAAGCCAAGGCCCGCGGCGAATACACCTTCGGTGAACTGGATTACCCGCCCAAGGGCAAGTAATTCCCAAGGCCGGATGCCCGGCCCCGGATGGTCACGAGAAACCCCTTGAGACGCCGAGGGGTTTTTTTATTGCCTGTCCGTTGCGCGGACGGCCGCGCAGTGTGGCGTATTTGCCGCAAAACTAGGCGCATGCGCGAACAAGTGTTGTCGGTGAATCCGGCGCGGCGAATGCGCCGGACGCGCGGTAATCCCGATTTGCGAGCAATGATTCATATTTGTTTTCAAGGCGTTAACGCCGGTTTCCTGGCCTTGCGGCATGTCAGGTGCGCGTCATTATCCCAACCATGGAAAGTAGTTCGTCGAAATCCGTGTTACTTCGGGTTGCCGCAAGCCGGACACTAGATTCAGTGCAGACGCCGCCTGCTTGTTCGCAGCGGCACGCAAAGGCCCCGTCGTTCGGACGGTGCGCTTGCGGTTGCCTTTTATCTCGCCATTTTGGGGACTTACATGAAGAAGACGCTATTGGCCGTCGCGTTGCTGGCAGGCTCTGCCGGCGCCGCGCAAGCCGCAGACTCCGTCACGCTGTACGGCTTGATCGACGCCGGTATCGGGTACGAGCAAGTGAAGTTCAATGGGGTGTCGCAAAGCCGCGTCGGCGGCGTGCAGGGCGTGAGCAGCGGTTCGCGCTTTGGCCTGCGCGGCACGGAAGACCTGGGCGATGGCTTGCGCGCCGTGTTCACGTTGGAAGGCGGCTTCGGCCCCATGAACGGCAAGTCGCTGCAGAGCGGCCGCCTGTTCGGCCGTCAAGCGACCGTCGGCCTGGACAGCGATTCCTGGGGCCGTCTTGAATTCGGCCGCCAGACGAACCTGGCGTCGAAGTACTTCGGTTCGATCGACCCGTTCTCGATCAGCTACAACACCGCCAACATGGGCACCACGTTTGGCAGCGCCAACACGATGCGCCTGGACAACATGGTCCTGTACCAGACCCCGAGCCTGAGCGGCTTCAAGGCGGGCGTGGGCTATTCGTTCAGCGCCGACGACAGCGTCAGCGACACGACGCAGACCGGTTTCGCCACGGGCGACAACAACCGCGTGCTGACCGCCGGTGTGCAATACGTCAACGGCCCGCTGAACCTGGCCCTGGCCTACGACCGCTTCGACCCGACGAACAAGCGTGTCGGCGGCCAGGACTCGGCCCGTATCCAGGAATACATCATTGGCGGTTCGTACGACTTTGAAGTCGTGAAGCTGGCGGCCGCGTTCGGCCAGACCCGCGACGGCTGGTTCGTCGGCCAGAACATGGGCACCACGCCCGACGGCATGAACAACCTGGGTTCGTTCAAGCTGGCTGACGGTTTCCGCGCCAATTCCTACATGATCGGCGCCACCGTGCCCCTGGGCCGCCACGCCGTGTTCGGTTCCTGGCAGCGCGCGACCCCGGGCAACGACAAGCTGACGGGCGACGACGCCACGTTCAACGTGTACAGCCTGGGCTATACCTACGACTTCACCAAGCGCACCAACCTGTACGCGTACGCCTCCTACGGCGACAACTACGCGTTCCAGCACGATGCGCGCGATACCGCAGTCGCCATGGGTATTCGCCACCGTTTCTAAGCGGCCAAAGCGCCCGACCGGACCTTGCTGAATGCGCGGCTCATCTCCGTGAGCCGCCGAGTGACAGCGAACCCCCCCCTACTTGGGTCCGGCCGGACGCGTTTGACGGTCAGAAGGGAAGGGCCTCCGGAAGGAGGCCCTCTCGCATTGGGGCGGCAGTTTGGCGCTTGGCGCCGGCGCTACAGGAACAGCTTGTAGGCCGGGTTGTCGGTCTCGTTCCAATGCGGATAGCCGAGTTCGGCCACGAACGTGCGGAATTGCTTCTTGTCCGCCGCCGGCACCTGGATGCCGATCAGGATGCGGCCATAGTCGGCGCCCTGGTTGCGGTAGTGGAACAGGCTGATGTTCCAATCCGGATTCATCGCATTCAAGAAACGCATCAGCGCACCCGGACGCTCCGGGAACTCGAAGCGGTACAGCAGTTCGTCGCGCGCCAGCGCCGAGCGCCCGCCCACCATGTGTCGCAGGTGGGTCTTGGCCATTTCATCATGCGTGAGGTCCAGCGTGTCGAACCCGTGGCGGCGGAAATTCGCGGCGATCTTGTCCGGCTCGGCGGCGGACGACACCTGGATGCCGACAAAGACATGCGCGCGGTCCGCATCCGAGATGCGGTAGTTGAATTCCGTGACGCTGCGTTCGCCGACCAGTTCACAGAAGCGGCGGAAGCTGCCGCGCTGCTCGGGCATGGTCACGGCGAAGACGGCTTCGCGCATCTCGCCCACTTCGGCGCGTTCGGCCACGAAGCGCAGCCGGTCGAAGTTCATGTTCGCCCCGCAGGCGATGGCGACAAGCGTCTTGCCCTTCAGGTGGTGTTCGGCCGCATACTGTTTGGCGCCGGCCACGGCCATGGCGCCTGCCGGTTCCAGCACGCTGCGCGTGTCCTGGAAGACGTCCTTGATGGCGGCGCAGATCGAATCGGTGTCGACGACCACGAAGTCGTCGACGTACTTGCGGGTCAGCTTGAACGTTTCGGCGCCCACCATCTTGACGGCGGTGCCGTCAGAGAACAGGCCCACATCGCTCAGTTGCACGCGGCGGCCGGCGCGCACGCTGCGCAGCATGGCGTCGGAGTCCTCGGTCTGCACGCCGATGATCTTGATCTCGGGCCGCAGCTGCTTGATATAGGCGGCCACGCCGGAGATCAGGCCGCCGCCGCCGATGGCGACGAAGATGGCGTCGATCGGGCCGGGGTGCTGACGCAGGATCTCCATGCCCACCGTGCCCTGGCCGGCGATCACGTCGGGGTCGTCGAAGGGGTGGACGAAGGTCAGCTTTTCTTTCTTTTCCAGGATCTGGGCGTGGGCGAAGGCGTCGGTGAAGCTCTCGCCCGCCAGCACGACCTCGCCGCCCAGCCGGCGCACCGCGTCGATCTTCACCTGCGGGCTGGTCGTGGGCATGACGATGACGGCGCGGCAGCCCAGCCGGCTGGCGGCCAGCGCCACGCCCTGGGCATGGTTGCCGGCCGATGCCGCGATGACGCCGCGGTTGCGCACGGCGGGCGCCAGGTTGGCCATCTTGTTGTACGCCCCGCGCAGCTTGAAGCTGAAGACGGCCTGGGTGTCCTCGCGCTTGAGCAGGACGGTGTTCGAGATCCGCTGGGACAGCTGGGGCGCGATCTCCAGCGGCGACTCGACCGCGACGTCGTAAACCTTCGAGGTCAGGATGCGTTTCAGGTAATCAGTGGACATGGACTGCGGCGGGACAAGAGTGGAGACGTGGGCACGATTATTGCAGGGAAAGCCGCAAGGCCGGATTCCCGGCCGTTATTCTCTTGCGCGCGGCTACACTCGCTCATCATGGAAGAAAGCCTCTTGTCCGCTGTTCACTGGCTCCTGGGGATGCTGGCGCTGCCCTCGGTGGGCCTGTCGGCCATCTTCACGGTGTCGCTCGTGTCCGCCACCCTGCTGCCGCTGGGCTCCGAGCCGGCGGTGTTCGGCTACATCAAGTTGTCGCCGGACATGTTCTGGCCGGCCATCCTGGTGGCCACCGCCGGCAATACCGTGGGCGGCGCAATCAGCTATTGGATGGGTTGGGGCGCCGAACGCGCGATGCAGCGCTGGAAGGAAGGACATACCCCCACGCCGCACCCGCACCCCGGCGCGACCGAAACCGGCCGTATGCGCGGGCGCTGGAATGAGCGCGCCCACGACTGGATCCACCGCATGGGGCCGCCGGCGCTGCTGCTGTCGTGGCTGCCGGCGGTGGGCGACCCGCTGTGCGCGGTGGCGGGATGGCTGCGGCTGTCCTTCTGGCCCTGCGTGCTCTATATGGCCATCGGCAAATTCCTGCGCTATCTGGTGATGACCGCCAGCCTGCTGTGGTTCTTTCCCGGTCAGGTCTGACGCTGACTCGAAGCTTAAACAGGGACGGATAATCCTTGTTTCCGTCCGTTTTCGGCCGGTTTCCTGGGGGTATTCGGGGTCAAGTCCGCCCGATGGCATAAAATAATTTTTTATGGGCCCCTCTTGCCGCCATGAACGCCCCACTCGCTAGCCACATCTTGAACGGGGCGATGCCGCCCGCAGCACCCGCGCGATTGCGCGAAATCCCCTACAACTACACGTCGTTTTCCGACCGCGAGATTGTCGGCCGGCTGCTGGGCGATGACGCCTGGAGCCTGCTGGGCGACCTGCGCGGCGAACGCCGTACCGGCCGCTCCGCCCGGATGCTGTACGAAGTGCTGGGCGACATCTGGGTCGTGCGCCGCAATCCGTACCTGCAGGACGACCTGCTGGACAATCCCAAGCGCCGCAAGCAGCTCATCGACGCCTTGCACCACCGCCTGGGCGAAATCGACCGCCGCCGCGAACCGGGCACGCCCACCGAAGACGGCCACGATCCGCGTCGCGACGAGAAGGTCGTCGGCCTGCTGGCCCGCGCCCGGTCCGCCATCGCCGCCTTCGAGGGCGAGTTCGACCAGACCACCATGATGCGCAAGCAGGCGCAGAAGGTGCTGGGCCGCATCACGGCGCGCGACAACATCAAGTTCGACGGCCTGTCGCGCGTGTCGCACGTCACGGACGCGACCGACTGGCGCGTGGAATACCCCTTCGTGGTGCTGACGCCGGATTCCGAAGACGAGATCGCCGCGCTGGTCACGGCCTGTATCGAGCTGGGCCTGACCATCGTCCCGCGCGGGGGCGGCACCGGCTATACCGGCGGGGCCATCCCGCTGACGTGGAAGTCGGCCGTCATCAACACTGAAAAATTCGACAAGCTGGGCAAGGTCGAGTCCTGTATTTTGCCCGGGCTCACCGAGCCCGTGGCCGTCATCCATGCCGGCGCCGGCGTGGTGACCAAGCGGGTGTCGGAAGCGGCTGAGGCCGCCGGCTTCGTGTTCGCCGTGGACCCGACCTCGGCCGAAGCGTCCTGTGTGGGCGGCAACATCGCCATGAACGCGGGCGGCAAGAAGGCCGTGCTGTGGGGCACCGCGCTGGACAACCTGGCCTGGTGGCGCATGGTCGACCCGGACGGCAACTGGCTGGAAGTCAGCCGCCTGGAACACAACATGGGCAAGATCCATGATGTGGAGCTGGCCCGCTTCGAGCTCAAGTGGTTCGACGGCAAAGGCAAGCCCGGCGAGCGTCTGCTGAAGACGGAAATGCTGGAAATCAAAGGCCGCGTGTTCCGCAAGGAAGGGCTGGGCAAGGACGTCACGGACAAGTTCCTGGCCGGCCTGCCGGGCATCCAGAAGGAAGGCTGCGACGGCCTGATCACGTCCGCGCGCTGGGTGCTGCACCGCATGCCGCGCCATACGCGCACGGTCTGCATGGAGTTCTTCGGACAGGCGCGTGACGCGATCCCGTCGATCGTCGAGGTCAAGGGCTACCTGGACGGCGAGGGCCGCGCGCGCGGCGCCATCCTGGCCGGGCTGGAGCATCTGGACGAACGCTATCTGCGCGCGGTGGGCTACGCCACCAAGAGCAAGCGCGGCGTGCTGCCCAAGATGGTCCTGATCGGCGACATCGTCGGCGACGACGACGACGCGGTGGCGGCTGCCGCCAGCGAAGTCGTGCGTCTGGCCAACACGCGCCACGGCGAAGGCTTCGTGGCCGTCAGCCCCGAGGCGCGCAAGAAGTTCTGGCTGGATCGCTCGCGCACCGCCGCGATCGCGCGTCATACCAACGCCTTCAAGATCAATGAAGACGTCGTGATCCCGCTGCCCCGCATGGGCGAATACACGGACCACATCGAACGCATCAATATCGAACTGTCCACCCGCAACAAGCTGAAGCTGCTGGGCGCGCTGGACGCGTATCTGTGCACGCCGCTGCCCGTGGGCAAGGCGGACGACGCGGACATCGACGGCACCCGCGCCGAAGTGCTGGCCGAGCGCACGCGCCAGGCGTTGGAACTGCTGGGCGCCACGCGCCAGCGCTGGCAGTGGCTGCTGGACAACCTGGACCTGCCGCTGGCCGAGGCCTTGCCGCAACTGCAAGGGCTGGGCCTGGGCGACGTGCATGCCGCGCTGACCGAGCGCCTGGCCGCGCAGCCCGGCGCCCGCGTGTTCGACATCGTGCAGGACCGCACGATCCGCGTGTCCTGGAAGGTCGAAGTGCTGCCCGGCCTGCAACGCGCGTTTTCGGGCGCCGCCTACAAGAAGATCGTCGACGAGCTGGTCGCCATCCATGGCCGCGTGTTGAAGAGCCGCGTGTTCGTCGCGCTGCACATGCACGCCGGCGACGGCAATGTGCACACCAACATCCCGGTCAACTCGGACGATTACGAGATGCTGCAGGAGGCCCACCAGGCCGTCGACCGCATCATGCAGATCGCCCGCGACCTGGACGGCGTGATCTCGGGCGAACACGGCATCGGCCTGACCAAGTACGAATTCCTGACCGAAGCCGAACTGGCGCCGTTCCAGGACTACAAGCGCCGCGTCGATCCCAACGGCCACTTCAACGCCGGCAAGCTGATGCCGGGTGCCGATCTGCGCCACGCCTGGACGCCCAGCTTCAACCTGATGGGCCACGAGTCGCTGATCATGCAGCAAAGCGACATCGGCGCCATCTCGGACTCCATCAAGGACTGCCTGCGCTGTGGCAAGTGCAAGCCCGTGTGCGCCACGCACGTGCCGCGCGCGAACCTGCTGTATTCGCCGCGCAACAAGATCCTGGCCACGTCCCTGCTGGTGGAGGCCTTCCTGTACGAAGAGCAGACCCGCCGCGGCGTCAGCCTGAAGCACTGGGAAGAATTCGAAGACGTCGCCGACCACTGCACCGTCTGCCACAAGTGCTACAACCCCTGTCCGGTGGATATCGATTTCGGCGACGTGTCGATGAACATGCGCGCCGTGCTGCGACGCATGGGCCGCAAGTCGTTCAACCCGGGCACGGCCAGCGCCATGTTCTTCCTGAACGCCAAGGATCCGGCCACCATCAACGCCACGCGCAAGGCGATGGTGGGCGTGGGCTACAAGGTCCAGCGCGCGGCGCACGACCTGTTTTCGGGCCTGGTGAAGAAGCAGACTGCCAAGCCGCCGGCCACCGTCGGCAAGCCGCCGCTGCGCGAGCAGATCGTGCACTTCGTGAACAAAAAGATGCCGGGCGGGCTGCCCAAGCAGGCCGCGCGCAAGCTGCTGGACATCGAAGACGCGAACTACGTGCCGATCATCCGCGATCCCAAGGGGACAACGGCCGATACGGAAGCGGTGTTCTACTTCCCGGGCTGCGGCTCCGAGCGCCTGTTCTCGCAGGTCGGCCTGGCCACGCAGGCCATGCTGTGGCATGCGGGCGTGCAGACCGTGCTGCCGCCGGGCTACCTGTGCTGCGGCTATCCCCAGCGCGGCAACGGCATGACGGACAAGGCCGAACAGATCATCACCGACAACCGGGTGCTGTTCCACCGGGTCGCCAATACGCTGAACTACCTGGACATCAAGACGGTGGTGGTCAGCTGCGGCACCTGCTATGACCAGCTGTCCGGTTATGAATTCGACAAGATCTTCCCGGGTTGCCGCCTGATCGACATCCACGAGTACCTGCTTGAAAAGGGCATCAAGCTGGAAGGCGCCAAGGGCGTGCGCTACATGTACCACGATCCCTGCCACACGCCGATGAAGCTGCAGGAGCCCATGAAGACGGTGCGCGCCCTGGTGGGCGACGACGCCATCAAGAGCGACCGCTGCTGCGGCGAATCGGGCACCCTGGCGGTCAGCCGGCCGGACATCTCCACGCAGGTCCGCTTCCGCAAGCAGGAAGAGTTGCTGAAGGGCGACGCCGCGCTGCGCAGCGACGGTTTCACGGGTGACGTGAAGGTGCTGACTTCCTGTCCGTCGTGCCTGCAAGGCTTGTCGCGCTATGAAGGCGACACCGGCATGGACGCGGACTACATCGTGGTCGAAATGGCGCGCCACATCCTGGGCGAAGGCTGGATGGAAGACTACGTGAAGCGCGCGAACGCGGGCGGGATCGAGCGGGTGCTGGTGTAAGCCGCGGGTCTCAACGCGACTCGCGCAAAAAAAAACCGCGGCCAAGTGCATCTGGCCGCGGTTTTTTTTACGTCTTGCCGGATCACTCCAGCTTGATGTTCGCCTTCTTGATGACGTCGGCCCAGGCGCTGCGCTCCTGCTCGGCGTAGGCCTTGAAGTCCTGCGCGGACATCGGCATCGGGATCACGCCCATGTCCAGCATCTTCTGCGACACGGCCGGGGTCTTGAGGGTGGCGTCCAGGTCGGCCGACAGCTTCTTGACCACCGCTTCCGGCAGGCTGGCGGGGCCGACCAGGCCTTGCCACGCGTAGGCCGTGAAGTTGGCCACGCCTTGCTCGGCCATCGTCGGCGTGTCGGGCAGCACGGACACGCGCTCGGGCGTGGCGGCCGCCAGGACGCGCAGCTTGCCGGCCTTGACGTTGGGCAGGCCCGAGGCCAGGTCGATGAACATCACGTCCACCTGTCCGCCCAGCAGGTCCTGGATGGCGGGGGCGGCGCCCTTGTAGGGCACGTGCAGCAGGTTGGCGCCCGTGCGCTGCTTGAAGAGCTCCAGCGCCAGGTGATGGGGCGAACCCGCGCCGGCGGAAGCCGCCGTCAGCTTGCCCGGTTCCTTCTTGGCGGCGGCCAGCACGTCGTCGACCGTCTTGTACGGCGAATTGACGTTCACGGCCAGCAGCAGCGGGAACTTGGCGATGCCGCCGATATAGGTGAACTTGGCCGGGTCGTAGGACAGCTTGGCGTACAGCGACGAGTTGAACGCCAAGGTGCCGGAGTCGGCCGTGCCGACCAGGTAGCCGGTGGGTTCGGCTTGCGAGATGGCGGTGGCGCCGATGATGGTGGCGGCGCCAGGGCGGTTTTCAACAACGATGGTCTGGCCCAGGGGCTTTTCCAGGCCGCTGGCGACCGTGCGGGCGACGACGTCGGTGCCGCCGCCGGCCGGGTAGGGCACGATCCAGCGGATCGGCTGCGTGGGCCAGGATTGGGCGGAAGCGGTGGCGGCGGCCAGCGACAGGGCGGCCAGCGCCAATAGGCGCCGTGCGGGGTTCTGCATGGGGTGTCTCCTCGTGCGGGGTCTGTATTGAGCGCGACGCCTGTGGCGGTCGAGTCATGCGCCGTCAGTCTGCGTCGCTATTTTTTGCGACGCTATTATGCCTCGCGCGCCCGTCGAAAAGGGGCCTTGCGGCCCCCCGGTTTTCCCGCACGGCACCACGCCGCCGGCTACTGCGGATCGGGGTAGGTGCGCGCGCCGAAGATCGCCGTGCCGATGCGCACTTCGGTCGATCCTTCCTCGATCGCCAGCTCGAAATCGCCGCTCATCCCCATCGACAGGCGGTCCAGCGAGACCCCTTCGATGTCCTCGGCCCGCAGGTGGTCGCGCAGTTCGCGCAGCGCGCGGAAGCAGGCGCGGACTTCCTCGGGGTACGGGGAATTCACGGCCAGCGTCATCAAACCCTTTACTCGCAGGGTCGGAAATTCCGCGGCGATGCGGCGCAGGAAGGCGGGCACGTCTTCGGCGGCCATGCCGAATTTGCTGGGCTCGGCCGACGTCTTCACCTGCACCAGCACGTCCAGCGTGCGGCCTTCATTCAGCAGCCGGCGGTGCAGGGCTTCGGCCAGGTCGGGCCGATCCAGCGACTGGACCTCGGTCGCGTCGCGGGCGGCATCCTTCGATTTGTTGGTCTGCAGGTGCCCGATCAGCACCCATTCCAGGCCCTGGCCGGCCAGGGCGGCGGCCTTCTGGCGGATCTCCTGGGTCTTGTTCTCGCCGAATCGGGTCAGGCCCAGCGCCATGGCTTCGCGGATCGCGTCCACGTCGAACGTCTTGCTGACGGGCAGCAGGACGACGCTGTCGGGCGCGCGCCCGGCGCGCGCGCAGGCCTGGGCGATGCGTTGCTGGATCTGGGCAAGGCGCCCGGCCATGGTGTCTACGACGGTCATGCAGCTCTCTTGCAGGAACAGGATGTCCCATAGTGTAGGACTGCGCAGGATCGTTTCGCCACACTGGCCGCTTTCGCCGTTGACCCTGCGTAATCGGCAGGCTTAGAATTTACAGGGATTTGTTTATATTTCAATGTTCTATGCCGCCTATGCCGCCCCTCGGGCGACACGGTCTCCCACCTTTCCAGTTCCCCCGCCATGTCCAGCGCTGCGCCAGAATACGCCTTTGCCACGCCTTTCCTGAATCCCCCCGCTTCCCCCATCCGATCGCTCATGCCCTACGCCATGCGGCCGGGCACGATTTCGCTGGCGGGCGGCTATCCCGCGCAAGAGCTTTTCGATGTGGACGGCCTGTCGATCGCGTCGACCCAGGTGCTGGCCCGTCTGGGCGCCTGCCTGCAGTATTCCAATATCGACGGGCAGGCCAGCCTGCGCAACGAACTGGCGCGACTGTCCGCCGCGCGAGGCCTGCAGTGCAACGCTGACACCGAATTGATGGTGACGGGCGGATCGCAGCAGGCGCTGGCCCTGCTGACCCGCGTGATGCTGCAACCCGGCGACCACGCCATCATCGAATCGCCCGCCTTCCCGAATTCCGTCCAGGCGCTGCGCTACACGGGCGCCACGGTGCACACCGTGCCCTCGGGCCCCGACGGCATCGATGTGGACGCGCTGGATGAACTGGCCGCCCGTATCAAGCCGAAGATGGTCTGCGTGGTCGCGTCGTTCTCCAACCCTTGCGGCGCGACCCTGACGCGCCAGCGCCGCCTGCGGTTGCTGGAGTTGGCGGTGAAGCACCGCTTCCTGATCGTCGAAGACGACCCCTACAGCGAACTGCGTTTTGCCGGCGAAGCCGTGCCGCCCATCGCGGCCCTGGCCGAAGGCGAAGCGCGCCACTGGGCCGTGTATCTGGCCAGCATGTCCAAGACGATGGCGCCCGCGTTGCGCATCGGCTGGCTGGTCGCCCCGCCCGAGATCCGCCGCCGCTGCGTCGGCGCGAAGGCGGCCGACGACATGGCCTCTTCCGCCTGGATCCAGGAAGTGGTCGCGCAATACCTGGCCAACGGCCGCTACGAAGAGCATGTGCCGCGCATCCGCGCCGCGTACGGCCTGCGCTGCGACGCGATGGCCGATTCGCTGGCCCGTGAACTCAACGGCCGCATCCGCTTCAGCAAGCCCGAAGGCGGCATGTTCTTCTGGGCGCGCCTGACGGGCGACGTCGACGCCACCCGCCTGTTGCCGTACGCCATCGAGCACGAAGTGGTCTACGTGCCCGGCAAGGCGTTCTACGCCAATGCGGACCAGGCCGACCTGTTCGCCATGCGCATGTCGTTCGCCACCATGAACGAAAGCCAGATCGCCGAGGGCATGGTCCGGCTGGGCCGCGCGCTGGAGGCCTGCGAAGCCAACGAGCCCGTGTCGATCTCGCTGGCGGCCTGATATACCTAAATAAGCGCTTGTTATTTGGCGCGGGCGCTTCATGTCTATAAGCTTCTTGCCTCGGCGCGTTCCCGCGCCCGGCAAAACAGGAATCCAGGTCATGAACATTGCAAAAGGGTTGGCGGGCGCGGCGCTCTTGATGGCGGCGGCGCAAGGCGCGCAGGCGGCGACACTGGACGTCGTGCGTCAGCGCGGCGCAGTGGCTTGCGGCACGACCACGGGCTTCGCGGGTTTCTCGGCGCCCGATGCGCAAGGAAAATGGCAAGGGCTGGACGTGGACCTGTGCCGCGCGATCGCCGCGGCCGTCTTCGGCGACGCCGACAAGATCAAGGTGGTGCCGTTGAATTCGCAGCAGCGCTTCACTGCGCTGCAATCCGGCGAAGTCGACGTGCTGACGCGCAACACCACCGTGACGCAGCAGCGCGATACCGCTTTAGGCATCATCCACGCCGGCATCAACTTCTACGACGGCCAGGGTTTCCTGGTGCCGAAGTCGCTGGGCGTGAAGAGCGCCAAAGAGATCAACGGCGCCACGATCTGCCTGCAGACCGGCACGTCCAACGAGAACACGCTGGCCGACTGGGCGCGCGCCAACAACGTGACGTACAAGCCGGTGGTGATCGAGACGTTCAACGAAGTGGTCAACGCGTTCGCCGCAGGCCGCTGCGACGTCTTTTCCACGGACGCGTCCGGCCTGGCTTCGATCCGGATCTCGAAGCTGCAGAATCCAGACGATTACGTCGTGCTGCCCGAGATCATCTCCAAAGAGCCGCTGGGCCCCTTCGTGCGCCAGGGCGACGATGCCTGGCTGAACATCGTGCGCTGGTCGCTGTCGGCGATGATCGAAGCAGAAGAATACGGCGTGACGTCCAAGAACGTGGACGAGCAGGCCAAGGGCGCCAACCCCAACATCAAGCGCATCCTGGGCGTCACGCCCGGTGGCGGCGCGAACCTGGGGCTGGACGAGAAGTGGGCCTACAACATCGTCAAGCAGGTGGGCAACTACGGTGAGAGCTTCGAGCGCAACGTAGGGCAGGGCAGCCCGCTGAAGATCAAGCGCGGTCTGAATGCGCAGTGGACGCAAGGCGGTTTGATGTATGCGTTGCCGATCCGTTGATCGACCGACGCGCCTGACGAAAAAAGTCCTGGAATTGAACTGACCCCCGAAAGTTGGACATGGATCCAACCTTCGGGGCTTTTTTTTGCCTATCCGCGCCGGTACACCTGCGCAATCTTTACGAAGGCGCTGCGCAATTCGCGCGTGCCTCCCTGGAGGATCACCGGCCGTCCCCGGTGGGTGAACACCACCAGCCGTTTCGAGAACAGCATGGGCACGAAGCGCGCGTAGCGCACGTCTTCCCAGGCGACTTCGCGGCGCGTGAACCAGGTCTGGCGCAGGCCGCGTTCATCGATGGTGGTGATCGACGTCTGCATGTGCCAGGACACGAACAGCAGGCCCACGAAGCACAGCACCACCACGACCGCCAGCAGGGTATCGAACGGCTGCGCGGGCGCGCGGATGGCCGTCGTCACCACCTGCACGCCCAGTATGGCCAGGATTACCCAGGCCAGGATGCGCACCCAGTCGGGCCATGCCTGGCCCGACAGCGGCAGCGGGCCGATCTCGCGCAGCAGCGCCGCGCGGTCTTCCGCGTCGGGGGCGGTGCCAGGCGTGGTCATGCGGCCCGTTTGGCGGCGATGGCGTTGCCTGCCCGGCTGGAACCCTTGCGGTTCAGGTGGGCCGACATCCATTGGCCGATGTCGACTACGGCGTCGAAGTCCACGCCGGTGTCGATGTCCAGGCCGCGCAGCATGTACAGCACGTCTTCGGTCGCGACGTTGCCGGTGGCGCCCTTGGCGTAGGGGCAGCCGCCCAGGCCGGCGACCGACGTGTGGAAGATTGAGATGCCGGTTTCCAGCGCGGCCAGGATGTTGGCCAGCGCCTGGCCGTAGGTGTCATGGAAGTGGCCGGACACGCGGGCGGGATCGACCACGCGCGTGACCGCCGCCATCACGTCGCGCACGCGCTGCGGCGTGCCCACGCCGATGGTGTCGGCCACGTCGATCTCGTCGACCTGCATCGCCAGGTAGCGCTGGGCCACGTCGACGACCGACTCCACCGGGACGTCGCCCTGATAGGGGCAGCCCAGCGCGCAGCTGATGCTGCCGCGCACGCGGATGCCGGCTTCGCGCGCGGCCTGGACGACAGGCTCGAAGCGGGCGATGGACTCGGCGATGGAACAGTTGATGTTCTTTTGGGAGAACGCTTCGCTGGCGGCGCCGAAGATCACGATCTCGTCCGCGCCGGCGGCCAGCGCGCCTTCAAAACCCTTCATGTTCGGCGTCAGCACCGAATAGATCGTGCCGGGGCGGCGTTCGATGCGCGCCATCACGTCGGCGCCGTCGGCCATCTGCGGCACCCACTTGGGCGACACGAACGAGGCGGCTTCCACATTGGGGAAGCCCGCCGCGGCCAGGCGGTTGACCAGTTCCACCTTGACGTCGGTGGGCACGAATTCCTTTTCATTCTGCAGACCGTCGCGAGGCGACACCTCGACGATCTTCACGCGGGAGGGCAAAGCCATGTCTCTTCCTGGTTCGGTATTGGGTGACGCGGCGCGCAAGTCTGCGGCGCTTGCGCCAATATTAGCGCCATCGCGCGGCACCCCGCTTGCGCCGGGGCGGGGAATGCGGCCCTACTTCAGGCGCTGGTAACGGCCGTCATCCAGGCGGGCGACGCGGCCCTGCAATTCCAGTTCGACCAGTTGCGCTTGCAGGTCGCCGGTGTCCAGCGTCAGGCGCGCCTGCAGGGTGTCCAGGTGCAGCGGGTCGAAGCCCAGCGCGTCCAGCACGGGATGGTCGGGCAACGGAGCTTCGGGTCGGGGCGTGCCGCGTGCGGCAGGGATCGGGCCGGCGCCCAGTTCGTCCGTGATGTCGGCCGCGGTTTCCACCAATTTCGCGCCCTGGCGGATCAGCGCATGGCAACCGCGCGACAACGGCGAATGGATGGAACCGGGGATGGCGAAGACCTCGCGTCCGCTTTCGCCGGCCAGCCGCGCCGTAATGAGCGAGCCGCTTTGCCTGGCCGCTTCGACCACCAGCACGCCGCGCGCCAGGCCGGCCACGATGCGGTTGCGTTTGGGGAAGTGCGGGGGCAGGGCGCCCGTGCCCAGCGGAAACTCGGAGACCAGCGCGCCCTGCGCGGCGATGCGGTGCGCCAGATCGCGGTGGCGGGCGGGGTAGATGCGGTCGATGCCGGTGCCCATGACGGCGACCGTGCCCGCGCCGTCCGGGCCGGCGTCCAGCGCGCCTTCATGCGCCGCCGCGTCGATGCCCAGCGCCAGGCCACTGACGACGCGCCAGCCGTGCGCGGCCAGATGACGGGCGAAGGCGCGGGCGTTTTCCTGGCCGCCGGGCGTGGCGTTGCGCGCGCCCACGACGGCCAGCGACGGTCCCTGCAGATACGCCGGGTCGCCGGCCACATACAGCAGGATGGGCGGATCGGCGATGGTCAGCAGGCTTTGCGGATAGGTGGGGTCGGCCAGCGTCAGGATGTGCCGGCCGGGGGCGCTGACCCATTCCAGCGCGCTCTCCACCTGGGCCGCCATGTCTTCAGGCATGGGCGCGGCCAGTTGCCGCGCCAGCCCCTCGGGAACATGGCGGATCAGCGCCGTGGCCCGCTGCGCGTAGATCTGCTCGGGCAGGCCGAGCGCGCCCAGCAGCATGCAGGCGGTGGCGGAACCGATATTGGGTTCCAGGGACAGCCGCAGCCAGGCGGCCAGTTCGTCGGAAGAATGCGTAAGCGGCATGGAGCAGGCGCGTAAGGCGTCAAGAGGTGCATGAGTGTCGCATGCGGGGCCGGGCCGTCCGCCCAAGCGGGACAGAACTGCCACGCCGGGTGTGCGGAGCCAGCTCAAATAAATGGGGACGCAGCAATGCCCGCAATGCTCGACTTAGCTGAAAACTATTAGAAATCAAGACTCTAATGAATTAAACTCTTAGCTAAGCATCAATCACTGGCGATACCCCTTCAATGGCTTTACTTCCTATCCTTCGCTATCCGGACCCGCGCTTGCACAAAAAGGCCAAGCCGGTAGCCGAAGTCGACGACCGCATCCGTCAACTGGTGCGCGACATGGCCGAGACCATGTATGACGCGCCGGGTGTCGGCTTGGCCGCGACCCAGGTCGACGTGCACGAGCGCGTCGTCGTGATCGACGTGTCCGAGGACAGCAATGAACTGCTGACCCTGATCAATCCCGAGATCACCTGGCGCAGCGACGACCACAAGATCTACGAAGAAGGCTGTCTGTCCGTGCCCGGCGTCTACGACGAGGTCGAACGCGCCTCGCGCATCCGCTGCAAGGCGCTGGACATCGACGGCAAGCCGTTCGAATTCGAAGCCGACGGCCTGCTGGCCGTGTGCGTGCAGCACGAGCTTGACCACCTGGAAGGCAAGGTCTTCGTCGAATACCTGTCCAACCTGAAGCAGAACCGCATCAAGACCAAGCTGAAGAAGGCCGAGCGCGAAGCGCTGCGCGACTAATTCCCGATTTCCCCTTTCTGGTCTTTCCCCCATGCGCCTAGTCTTTGCCGGCACGCCGGAGTTCGCCCGTATCGCCTTCGACGCCTTGCGGGCCGCGGGCCACGACATCGCCCTCGTCATGACGCAGCCCGACCGCCCCGCCGGGCGGGGGCTGAAGCTCTCGCCCAGCCCGGTCAAGCAGGCCGCGCTGGATGCGGGCATCCCGGTCGCCCAGCCGCGCAGCCTGCGCCTGGACGGCCGCTATCCCGACGAAGCCGCCGAGGCCCGCGCGCTGCTTGAACGGGTGGCGCCCGACGTCATGGTGGTGGCGGCCTACGGCCTGATCCTGCCGCAATGGGTGCTGGACTTGCCGCGCCTGGGTTGCCTGAACATCCACGCCAGCCTGCTGCCGCGCTGGCGTGGCGCGGCGCCCATCCAGCGCGCCATCGAAGCCGGCGATTCGCAGACGGGCGTGACGATCATGCAGATGGATCAGGGCCTGGATACCGGGGACATGCTGTTGGAACGCGTGGTGCCGATCACGGGTGAGACCAACGCGGCGCAATTGCACGACGCGTTGGCGCTGGCGGGCGGCGAGGCCATTGTCGAAGCCCTGGCGGCGTTGGCCCAAGGCGGCCTGACGCCCGTGAAGCAGCCGGAAGCCGGTGTGACCTACGCGGCCAAGCTGGACAAGGCCGAAGCGGCGTTGGACTGCACCCGGGCGGCTGAACTGCTGGAGCGCCGCGTGCGCGCCTTCAATCCCGTGCCCGGCGCCAGCATCCGCCTGCCCGGCTTGCCCGACCCGGTGAAGGTCTGGCGCGCGCAGGCGCTGGCGTCGTCGACGCCGGCCGAACCCGGCAGCGTGCTGCGCGCCGACGCGTCGGGAATCGATATCGCCACGGGCCACGGCGTGCTGCGCCTGCTTGAATTGCAGAAAGCCGGCGGCAAGCGCCAGCCGGTGGATGTGTTCGTGCGCGGCTGGCAGCCGGCTTGAGCCCTTACGGCTGACGGCCGGCCAGCAAGTCCAGGTAGGCGCCGCGCAGCAGCTGCGTGGGCGCCACGCCCAGGCCCTGCATCAAGGTGCGGGCTTCCTCCATGCCGGCTTCGGCGCTTTCGCCGTCGCGCAGTACCACTTCCAGCTCCAGGAATTCCCCCAGCCCTTCGACCCGGTCCAGATGGATGCGGGTGCGTCCGGCCATGAACACCGTGCGTTGCTTTTTCACGCGGCCGATCGCGCCGTAGGCGTGCGTGAGCGCGTCGCGCAGGGTGCCGGGCGAATCAGTCGGCGAGATGACGTAGAAGCTTTCCTTCGGCCCCGTATCGTCGGCGCGCTGATAGAAGATCAGTTCACCCTTGCCGTCGGCGAACACACGCAGTTTCAGCCGGCCGTGGGTGCAGGTGAAGAAGGTATCGTCCTGCGAGAAGGACTCGGGCTCCTGCCCGGATAGTGCGGCGGCCAGGGGTTCGATGGCGGCCAGGCTGTCGACCTGCGCCTTGATTTCCACGTTGCGGGCCATGCGGGGCGTCCTTCGGTCGGGATCAGTACAGGGTGCCGGCCACGCGTGCGGGCAGGTCGCGGTCGTAGGTGGCGCCGTCGAACGTGCCGGCGGTCAGGTCAGACAGGATGCGGCCGACGCTGGGCAGCGTGCTGCGTTCCACCTGCGTCGCCGGGTCCCACAGGCGCGAGCGCAAGAGCGCGCGCGAGCACTGGAAGTACACCGTCAGCACGTCCACGATCAGCACGGAGCGCGGCAGCTTGCCGTCCATTTCGAAGCGCGCCAGCAGCGCGGGTTCCACGCTGATGCGCGCCGTGCCGTTCACGCGCAGGGTCTCGCCCACGCCCGGCACCAGGAACAGCAGCGCCACGCGGGGATCGTCCAGGATGTTCAGCAGGCTGTCGATGCGGTTGTTGCCGCGGCGGTCGGGCAGCAGCAGCGTCTTTTCATCTTCGACCACGACGAAGCCGGCGGGGTCGCCGCGTGGCGAGGCGTCCAGCCGGCCCGGGCCCGAGGTGGCCAGCACCGCGAACGGCGCGGCTTCGATGAACGCGCGATAGTGCGGATGCACGTGATCCACTTCCTTCTTCAGCGAAGCTTCTCCGGGCGAGCCATACAGCGCCTGCAAGGCGGCGGCGTCGGTGATGAGATGGGCGGGATCGGTGTGCATGGCGGAGTCCGGGTTCAGTCCAGGATGGCGGGCAAATCGGCGACGGAGAGGAAAATCTCGTTGGGGCCGCGTTCGCGCAGGGCGTCTACATGGTTATAACCCCAGGCGACGGAAGCCACATGCACGCCTGCCTTGCGGGCGGCGTCGATGTCGCGCATTTCATCGCCCACCAGCAGGAAACGCTCGGGGGCGACCTCGTGCCGGCGCATCAGGCGGTCGATCTTGGCGGCCTTGCCGAACAGGTCGGTGCCGCATTCGTAGTCGTCGAACAGCGCGGCGGCGTCCGGGCCCAGCACGCGCTGCACGTTTTCGATGGAGTTCGAGCTGATCACGGCCAGCCGCAGCCCGCCCGCCTTCAAGCGCGCGAGCACCTCGGGGATGCCGTCGAACAGATGCACGCTGGGATCGATGTCCTGCATCAAGGTGCGCACGTGCGACATGATCGCCGGCAGCTTCCACAGCGGGATCCCCAGGTACTTCAGGATGTCCGAGGCTTCGCGGTGGCGCAGGTTTTCGCGTTCCGACAAGTCGATCTTGCGGAAGCCGTACTTGTCGGCCACGGTGTTCAGGATGGAGTTGAACCAGGGCATGGTGTCCGCCAGGGTTCCGTCAAAATCAAAAGCTGCGATGTCGTATTTCAAGTAGGGATCCAGTAGACGGCCAAGAGAGGGCTACAGGCCGTTGGGGTGAAGCAGGTAGTGGACGACGGGCGCCAGGGCTTCAAGCGGCGGCGCGCTGGCCACCACGCGGGCGGCGTTCGTCCAGGGATAGTCCAGCGCCAGCAGCCAGCCGAAGACGGCGGCCATGTCGCCCGGGGGCAGCGTCACCATGGTTTCGATCGTGATGGTCAGGTCCGTGGCGCGGTAGGGGTCGGCCTGGAACTTCCAGTCGTAGCGGCCGCAGCCCACGCGCACGTTGCCGGTGGCCTTCTCGGTCATGGCCACGATCCAGTCGCATTGGTAGTCGGGCAGACAGGCGCCCGCCGCCGGCCGCGACAGGTAGAACGTGTAGACGTTGTCGTAGGTCTGGCCGAACTTGCGCACCAGCGTGTCGGCGATCGCCGCCAGGCCATGCGATTCGGGCGGGAAGGCGATGGCCTGCGTGCGCAGCGCCATTTTCAGCACGGCGTCGTCCGCGAAGGCGCGCGCCATGTAGTGCGGGCGATTCTCGTCCTTGGCGTGGAAATAGTCGCGCAGTACGGACTCGGTGCAGGAAGGGGACAACGAATCGAGGATCATTGCGTAAGCTTCCGTGTCGTCATGAAAGGGCGGCTTCAGGCCTTGATGGGTTCGAACCACTTCGAGACGTTGGGCGCCTCGTAAATGGCGTAGCGGTCCAGCAGCACGGCGGGGTCTTCTTCCACCACCAGCATGTCGCGGTGCTGGGGGCGGATGAACGATTCGTCGACGGCATGGTCCACGAACTGCACTAGCGCGTCGTAGTATCCCGCGATGTTCAGCAGGCCGCAGGGCTTCTGGTGCATGTTCAACTGCGCCCAGGTCCAGACTTCGAAGAACTCCTCCAGCGTGCCGGCGCCGCCGGGCAACGCGATGAATCCGTCGGCCTTCTCGATCATCATGGCCTTGCGCTCGTGCATATTCTGCACCAGATGCAGTTCGGTCAGGCCGCGGTGCGCCTGTTCCTTCTTTTGCAGCAGTTCGGGAATCACGCCGATCACACGGCCGCCGCCGGCCAGCACTTCATTGGCAATGACACCCATGATGCCGACCACCGATCCGCCATACACCAGGCCCAGGTCCCGCTTGACCAGTTCGCGCGCCAGCACGCGGGCCTGCTCGATGTAGTCCGGACGCGAGCCCGGATTCGAGCCGCAATACACGCAAATGTTCTTCAGAGTCATAGAAAGTCGGAGATTGCCTGTCCCGTTACAGATTGCGTCACGGGCTTTTCGGGAAGCCGATAGTTTACGCAAGGTTTGGCGAGGGGTTCCCGCAGCCCGGGCCGCATGGCTAATCGGGGGCAGGAGCAATGTTTGGACACAGCAAGATCGCGCATGATCGGTAGACTGGGTTGTTCGGTACGACTGGAAATCCAGCGTCGTCGTGCTTTCACTAACCCGAGGAGCTAACGATATGGAACACGCAACCCAAAACGCCCAGAAGGCAAACCGTCCTTTCGACATGGACGTGAAGGCCATCCGTGCCAAGGCGCGCCAGGACATTGAATCGGGGGCGGTCACGGACAGCTACCGCGCGGACCGGCAGACGGTGTTGAAGCTGCTGAATGAAGCGTTGGCCACCGAGATCGTCTGTGTGCTGCGCTATAAGCGCCACTTCTTCATGGCCCGCGGCCTGAATGCCGAACCGGTGGCGGCGGAGTTCGCCGAACACGCCATGCAAGAGCAAGAGCACGCGGACCGCCTGGCCGAACGCATCGTGCAATTGGGGGGCGAACCGAACTTGTCGCCCAAGGGCCTGCTGGAGCGCAGTCATTCGGAATACGTCGAAGGCGCCACGCTGGAAGAGATGATCAAGGAAAACCTGATCGCCGAGCGCATCGCCATCGACAGCTACCGGCAGATGATCGACTACCTTGGCGAACAGGACTCCACCACGCGTCGCATGCTGGAAGAGATCCTGGCGGTGGAAGAGGAGCACGCCGACGACATGTCGGACCTTCTGGTCAAGCCGTAAGCAAGACGGCATAAAAAAGCCCGGCCTCGCAAGGCCGGGCTTTTTCGTCGCGGCGGCGGTCAACGCGCCGCCCGCGTCGATCAGAGGGCGTCGCCCCACAGGTCGTACTCGTCCGAATCGGTGACGCGCACGCGCACGATATCGCCCGCCTTCAGCGGCTTGTCCGAACTGACGTAGACACAGCCGTCGATCTCGGGCGCGTCGGCGCTGCTGCGGCCCACGGCGCCGTCTTCGTCCACTTCGTCGATCAGCACGTCGATTTCGCGGCCGACCTTGCGGGCCAGGCGCGCGGTCGAGATGCCCTGCTGCAATTCCATGAAACGTTCCCAACGGTCTTGCTTCACGTCGTCGGGCACGGGATTGTCCAGCAGGTTCGCGGGCGCGCCTTCCACCGGCGAATACTGGAAACAGCCCACGCGGTCCAGCTGCGCTTCCTGCATCCAGTCCAGCAAGTACTGGAAGTCTTCTTCGGTTTCGCCGGGGAAGCCGACGATGAACGTCGAACGGATGGTCAGGTCGGGGCAGATCTCGCGCCAGCGCTTGATGCGCGCCAGGGTCTTGTCTTCGAACGCCGGGCGCTTCATGGCCTTCAGGATGCGCGGGCTGGCGTGCTGGAACGGGATGTCCAGGTACGGCAGGATCTTGCCTTCCGCCATCAGCGGGATCACTTCGTCCACATGCGGGTACGGGTACACGTAGTGCAGGCGCGTCCAGACGCCCATTTCGGACAAGGCCACGCAGAGCTCGGTCATGCGGGTCTTGACGGGCCGGCCGTTCCAGAAGCCGCTGCGGTATTTCACGTCCACGCCGTAGGCGCTGGTGTCTTGCGAGATCACCAGCATTTCCTTCACGCCGGCCTTGACCAGGCGCTCGGCTTCGCTCAGCACGTCGCCCACCGGGCGGCTGACCAGGTCGCCGCGCATCGACGGGATGATGCAGAAGCTGCAGCGGTGATTGCAGCCTTCCGAGATCTTCAGGTAAGCGTAGTGGCGCGGCGTGAGCTTGACGCCCTGCGGGGGCACCAGGTCCAGATAGGGGTTGTGGTCCTTCTTGGGCGGGGCGGCGTCATGCACGGCGCGCACCACCTCTTCATATTGCTGGGGGCCGGTCACCGACAGCACGCTGGGGTGCACTTGGCGGATCACCGATTCCTCGACGCCCATGCAGCCCGTGACGATGACTTTGCCGTTCTCGGCCAGCGCTTCGCCAATGGCTTCCAGCGATTCCGCCTTGGCGCTGTCGATGAAGCCACAGGTGTTGACGACGACGACGTCCGCGTCGTTGTATTCGGGCGTGACTTCGTACCCTTCGGTGCGCAGTTGCGTCAGGATGCGTTCGGAGTCGACCAGGGCTTTGGGACATCCAAGGCTAACGAATCCCACGCGCGGAGTATGGTCTTTAGAGTCTGTTGATTTAGAAGAGCTTTTCATGATGGTTCCGGACGTGGCCTTGGTGGGGCGAGGAAAGTGCCCAAGGAGACAAAGCCGGCGTTGATTTTAGCGTGTCGTGGAATTCGGACGTCAGGTTGGTGCCCGTATGCAGGCATCTAAGGGGCGCAATGCCTATGACGAAGAGACTGCGGTGACTTTCGAGGTGCGCGAGAACGCGATAGCTGAACTGCTGGTACAGCAGCTTTCTCAAGGACCTTTGTCATGCAATAAAGGTCGGCAATTGCCCAGAATCACTAGGTGCTTGGTCCAGTACCGGTCAGTTGGCTGCATTGCCAAATGCTTACGTTGCAGATTTGGAGCAAAATTCGTCGAATGCTGTGCGCTGGCGCGCATCTTGGATCACGCGGTCAATTTGGAGTTCTCCGGCGGCGACTCGATAGAGTAATTCCACCGTCCTAGTATTGGGTTCCAAGCCGGCCAGTCGTTGGTTAGCAATGACGTTATTGATCGTGCGCAGGCGCTCGTTCCGGCCAAATGTATTGGGCATAGAGGATCTCCGCAAGGGTGCGCGCCATTTCAGGGTTAGAGGCGTGTCCTAATCCAAACTCGCTACGCGGAGGTAAACGGCCTCACGGGCGGCTACGCACGCTGCTGGGCTTGCCACAAATCATAGTTGGCCTGCATGGCGGCCCATGCCTCGGCGGTGCCTGCTCCGACCTGCTCCAGTCGAACCGCGAGATCTGGGCTGATATTGGCTTTGCCATTGAGCACTCGGGACAATATAGTCAGCGGCAAAGCTAATCGATTAGCTGCTTCAGTCACCGACAACCCTAGGTGTGCAAAAACGTCTTCTCGAAGGATTTCGCCCGGATGCGGCGGGTTGTGCATCATATTGGTTCCTGGGGGATACTGGCGCTACCATCTCCCGTTTGAAACATTTTGAGGATTAGTGTCGCAGTTCTATGCCATCCACGAATTTTCATGAGATCAGCACTGTGAGGCTCGCCAGTTTCAGAGAAAGCGGGGCGGTTCACTTTAAGGTGACGGCTAATCATCGCGCATCATCTTTTCGTGCACGTAATTGTGATATCCACAAAGTCCGCCATTAAACTGGTCTTCCTGTCGCAGTGCCTCTCCGCAAACGTCGCATTCCGCATAATCGAGCTCTGCTCGACACCATAAGCATTGTTGCTCGCCAATAACGAAAGTGTCGCGCTGGCATTCATTGCAGGTCTCGACACCAGGTTCCCCACCGTCGCGAGGATCATAGTCATGCGCGTCCTCGAGGTTCTTTATCATCAACGGCCCGATCAGATCGGATTGGCCGCAGGCGACGCAGACATACCTGAACGTTTCATCGTAGCTTTCAACACTTATACCTTCTTCGATATCTTCTGCATGAGGACGTAGCAATGACGAGCTACAAGCCTCACATTGGCATTTCTCAAGCCAGGGCTGCATCAGATCTGGCACGCCGGCCTGATTCCAGGCATCAACGCACTCCGCTCTGGTATCCATGAAGAATTTATGATGCTCAAGCATGATCGGCCATGCCGCGCCCAAGAGCTCTGCAGGCTGCTCATTCATCTGCGTCTGAACAAAATCACGCAATATCGGAAAAAGCTCGGCAACGAAATCTGCAACCTCGCCAAGCGTATTTGCTGGGTGCAAATGTTCGAGGTGATTGCGGCATTCCTGCAGCTTTTCTATCGTGGTCCAATCCATTTCGATGTCGAAACCTTCGAATCGCTTTTTTATCGTGGCCACGTCAATAGTCGTACGTTTGAACTTCCCAACGGGCTGCCATTCAACGCCGCCATTGCCATCGGCCTGGGGTAAGACCTCAGGTGGGTTAAAAATGAGGGTTGCAGCATCCTCTGGATCATCGACTGATGTCGCAATCTTGTATTTAAATAGAAGTAGAACTCCCGCAAACAAATTGCGTATGGCTGATAGGGCACGAGCAGGATCGCCATTTTGTTCAGGCGAAAGGCGGCCTCGCTGGAAGTCCTCAATTCCAAGGCGAATTGACGTCAGCGCGTTTTCCTTCAACTTTTCAGCGTCCAATGCTGGCATAGCCATTTCACATGATCCTGTGTTAAGTCCGCGCAGGAGGGGGCTTCCTAGTTTAAGCCTGGTACTATTTTAAATTACCGCTTCGAGCCGGCGCCGATCAAGGGGCCGCAACATACGAGACAGATGTATGGCGCTAATCGCTGACCTGGAGTTTCTGAATGACCCGGCCGTCAATTTCTGCAAGCTGATGGTCGAGGCTTTGTAGATGACTTTTTAAGCGCGTTTTATCTTCGCTTGTGAAAAGGATCACCTGTTGGCCAAACTTGGCCGATTGAGCGACGCGCTTCAGCAACTCAAGGAAGCTGACATCGTGCGTGGACTGCTGCCTTGGCTCGTCGAAGACAAGCAAGCCGGGGTGATGCGTGGACGCAGTGCGGGCCACTTCCAACATGCCGTACTGGTAGGCCCAGATGGTGCGGATGAGATCGCTCGCAGAGATCGTCGTTTGCATCTCGAAGCCCTCAATTTCAGGGCGATAGGTTAAGGGGGAGAGAGTGACTTCTGTGATCGGAAAGCTCCTGAAATCGTAGTCCTGCAACTGTTTCTGAATCGAGACTCCCCAACTTTCCAACTTGCGATGGTCAGTCGGAGAGAGGTCGTCTTTTGGGAGATTCCCAATTTCTGTTTGTACGGTCTGCCACTCCTCAGACAACGATGCAAACGTCGCCGAGGCGCGTAGAAAAGCGCTGTAGAAGTGAGCATCTTGTTTCAGGTCGCGTTCGAGCTCGACACGTTCATAGACTGCCGCAATGGAAGGGCTGTTGCCACTGGATGTGAGTGTCCGCCGAAGGTACTGAATGCGCTCGCGCGCGTTTGCTATATCTGCACGTGCCGCGTGCACTTGCTGCTGACGCGCTGCGACGACACGTTTGCTTTGCTCTAGCACGCCCGTGAACGTGCGATTTTGTTCTTGCAAAAACTCAATATTCTCATCTAGGGACATCACTATCTGGTGCGGTGCAAGCGGCACCAGCGCGTCGAGCACGGATTGATGACACACCGGGCATGAGCCCTGGTCGAGCTCGGATCCCTGACGGGAACCCAGTTGTCTGAGCGTCCGGGAATCCTTGTTTTGCTGGATGTCCTCTTTGATCGCGGTGAGACGCTGTTGAACGCGGGCAACTTCTTGTTCTTCAGCGGCTAACGCATCGATCAGCCTAGACAGGACGGCTTGCTGATTCGCCACGAACGTTTCGAGCTCTGCGAGCTCCTGCCGCACAGTCTCCGAGTCGGACGATGATTCTGGAATACTCTGTGCTTCCAAGACGGCCTTCTTCTCGGTGCGTTGTCTTATACGTTCCGAAAGGCTGATCCAGTGCTTTGACTGGGGCACATTGATCGTCGGAGGGACCGTCGGCGGCCACTGGGTCAACGGTTCGGCCGGGAGGGCGTTGACGATCCCACCAGCGGCCGAGGCAAGTTCTTTAAGCTGCCGAACCTGAGCCGACCATCGTGCCTCGAGTTGAGCTCTACGCATTTGCAGAATCTGCCGGTCTAGCGCAATCTTGTGGGCATCCAGACCCATTAGAAATTCGACTGCTCGCTTGTGAACATCGCGGATGCGGAATTGGCTAGGGACCGGCGGCTGAATGCTCGACCAGCCTCGAGTCTGCTCGGTCATCACAAATGGGAGTATGCACTGAAGGTACAGTGGGACTTCATTTCCTTCATAGTTCTGGACTATAGGCAATTCCCAACCAAGGAACTGGGCGAGATACCAATGAAATCCGACGGTGCGCACAGCCCCTCCCGAACGGTTCACGAAATAGTCGCGGGAGTTATAGTCGGCTGGTTGGGTTAACGCAGGACCTTCGTGCACGGTAATGAGATTTTTATCCCGCGTTCCTTTTACCGTGCGTTGAACGGTAATGCGCTTGCCTGAGTCATTCTCAATTTCGAGCCATATCTCGGACTCAAGCACCGCATGCGAATGTCGACCTCCATCGAGCTTTGTCGTCATAGCCGGTGTCAACGGGAGCTCTTGCTGCGAGGTGGTGAGCATTGCCTCCATGCCAAGCACGACCAATATGGCGCGTGCGCACGTAGACTTTCCCATTGAATTGTCTGCCCAGACAACAACTAGGCCGTCGGAAAAATTCAATGTCGTCCCGTATGGGCCGTCCGTGGTACTAATGTTGATCTTTAGCTGTCGAAGGCGCATGCCTCTATTTCCTGATTCCGAAGATGTTTTCCACCAGCGTCTCCGACGCTTTCTGCTTTATGGCGCCGATCAACCGTTTTTCATTTATATAGACGTCGGGCGTGTTTAAGACGTCTGCCGCGAACGCTCTCCCCTGTTGAGTAAGTTCAATTCGCGAGCCGTCTACACGCTGGACGAGATTCTCGCCGAGGGCAAAGTCGATCGCACGGTTGAATGCGGGGTCAAAACGAACGACCAGCGCGTCAGGGCGGAGCTGCTGTGATATCAGCGCCATAAGGTTCTCGTGGTTTTCTTCGGAGCGCATCGCCCAGTTCAATACATGCAGCCTAGTGAGGCTGGAGCGTTGCTGCCGACAACACTGTGCGAGCAACAGCATTAGCAGCCCAATGCGCCACGTGGGCCGTAAGTCGCCGGGAAGTGCAATAGGACGTCGGCCGAAAACGAACTCGACATTTAGCTCGGAGATGTCGAAGACATTCTCGATGTCATGTTCAGTCATGGGCCGGACTCGGGAAGTCGAGCGGGCAACGCATCAACCAATCAGCCACCGCTTCAGTAGCAAGATGTTGAGCGCTGAAAGTATGGAGTTCGCCTGCTTCTGCTTGGAGGTCATTTTTGAAGTCCGCGACCACCTCATTTAAGCGTGCATTTGCGGCGATTCCATCGAGACAACTCAATGCGAGAAACTCTTCGCGATGGGATTTGGTTGCAATAACCTTCTCGTACACATCAGGATATTTTCTCAGTTGCTCCAGTAGCTCTTGTCCCATCAAATACCATTTCAGAATGCGGCCGACGAATGCATCGAGTTGTGCTTCATTCTTGATCATGGGTAGCCGTGCGAGCTTTGTCTTGAGGACGTCGACCAACTTGTCGTTGGAAGTGCTCCAGGCATCGACTTCCTCTTCTGTGATTGGCGATTGATTGAACCTCAAGCCCTGTGGTGCCGTGCTCAGTAACTGTTCGCGCGCCACGGAATAACTTGACTCCTGTACCACCATTACACGAAAAGTCGTGTCGACATAGGGCAAAGCAGCACTAAGAATCTCTTTTGTCTTCTTGGCGGCGTGTGCAACGATTTCCTTGCTGTCAAATAATGGGACGAACAGGATCCAGCGTTTGATTTTCAGTGAAGGCCGAAATAGACGTTGGAGTACGTTTTTGTTCTGGATGAACTTCGTCAAATCCTCGGTCATCTTGTCGCGCTGCTTGTCGTAGCGCTCCTGTACGCTAATTGGCTCGTCGCACCCGTAGCACTGAAAGGCTAGGCTGTTGGCAATGCAGAAGCCCTCGATGCCTGCATCTCCGCGATCTTTAGATGGGACTCTTTGATATTCCGTCGGCCCGTAGTGGTGTGATAACAGACGATTCGCCCATTCTTCCCAGTCGGTACCTACGAGGCGCGCTACCGATGCAGTCATTTCACCCCCATTTTTCCACCTCTATGGGCTCGCTAGCCAGCTGGCTATAGGCATTTCCTATGCTTCGCAGTTCAATAGTGGTGGGCTGTTACAACGCCTTACTATACCTGAGGTCGTCGTGAGTGTGCGTGAGGGACATTGCAGAGCAATCGAATCGCGGGAGCCGGAATATTCGTACAGGTCAAAACTAGAGTTAAGGTTGCTTCTCAGCGCCCCAAACGGGGCGAGGAGAAGCCATGAAACGGTCGAGATTTATCGAAGAGCAGATCACCTTTGCGCTGCGATTGGCCGATAGTGGTACGCCGTTGGTCGACCTATGTCGGCAGCTGGCGTGTCGGAGGCGTCTTTCTACACGTGGAAGAAGAAATACGCCGATTTCGGGGTGAGTGAGCTGCGTAAGCTCAAGCAGCTTGAGGAGCAGCGTGCAGCGCGCTTGCGCACTGGCGCTGCTGCAACGGTCGACCTGGTACGCCAAGAGTCATGCGCGAAACCAAAGCGCGCTGCGCCAGCGCATTCGCGCGTGAGTGAGCGAATGGATGCTTCTGAGATCTAGGCAGGGCCTACGTTTTCCAACTCACCGACTGCAACCGCTTTTGCCCAACATAATGAGGCCGATTCGTCAGATTCAGAATAAGCCCGACCGCCGCCGTCGTGAACTGACCTCGGGTATCAACGTGAACGTCGCCATAGCTTTTTGCTGAAAGCTGGAGTTGTGCGCACAGGCTCACGATCCGTTCTGTCTTGAATGACACCTTGATTTGATGTGCGAACTCGTTACGCACCTTTCGAATCAGCTCGCACTCTCGATACTCAACCTCCGACAAGAGGCCCAGGGCGAACGCCGACGCGATGCGCGCAGAGAAGGTACCAAGCGGAGCATTGAAGCCGTCGAGCAAAGCCTTGCTCCCTTTGTTCGGAATCAGGAACGATTCGATGATCCGCCCCAGCAACTCATCGAGCATCGCTGCAGCCGCAAGAGCCGTTCCGCGCTCAGTCTCTTTGTTGAACTCGGCCAGGAAATCCATGAAACCGTTCAGGTGCGGATGGGTCTCAGAGAACGGCTTTCGAAGTTCTCCGATCACCGCCTTGCTCGCAAACCTCCCGGCCTTCATGTCCTCGACTGATCGCAGCAGCACGGCCTGGAATTCCTTCTGCTCTTCGTCCATGGCATTCCAAGATTTGATAGTTGCGGTCGAACCAGCGGTCTGGTCAATATTTGAAATATTAGGCTCGAAGATCATCGCGAGGCTCAAGCCCCAAACTTATGATCGATTGTCCGTAGGTGCATGCCTGTGGGCGCTGGATTTGTCCGCATCACTTCAGCGACACAACGATGCCGATCACAGCCAAGGCATTGCCGGTGATCCACTGCCAGTGCTTCAGCCAGAAGGTACCGAGCAACTTAACTGCCGTTGCAAGCGGCGGCTGAAGGAATATTTGCATGTCCGATAGCCCCCGACAACTGCCTCAGTCGCGCTAGAACGTCTTTCGCCTCATCAGGACGTGCCGCGCGTAAGGTAAGCAATGCTGCGGCAAGTGCTGCCTTATCGGTGTACTGCAATAGCTCCGCAATTTCCTCGGTAGGCGCAGGCAACGCATTACACATGTATTCAAGGACGTCAGCCTCGATCCGTTGGGTTAACACCCGCTCTATTTCGTCTTGTTGCGCTGCGGCTACGACTTTTCTCCACTGAGTCAACCTGGTACTCCGCAAAGCGACGGGGTCCAGACCGTAACCGAATTTCTCAACTGCTCGCTCTACGTAGGGGTCGAACTTATACGCAGGCCATTCGCGGTCCAGCCGAAATTGAAGTTGTGCGACAAGCTGTTCACCGTCAATGGGATCGCTCAGTTGATCACAGGTCCTAATTGCGAGCGTCAGAAGTTCCGACAGCTCGATGAGGAGCGCGTCAAAACAGGCCTTCCACTGGCTTGGGCTTACGGGAGTGCCGGCGCCACATGTTTTTGCAAACCAGTCCGCGGCACTGCGCAGAGTCTTGATGTCGCGCGTGCTATCCAACGCAAGGTTGTGGCTCGTCGCAGTACGTAACGCGCCAACGTGGGGGAGCAGGGCGCTTGCCACGCTCCAGGGGGGAAGTGACTTCAGGAAGCCTAACGGGACCTTTGCCGTTTCGTTGAGCATGACGTAACCCCACGCCACCAAACGATAGAAAGAAAGCTCGTCGGAATCGCCTTGCGGCGGCTCGAGCGTGATCTCGGCCAGCGGCGGAGATACGTGCACCGCGAGGCGTCGCCGCAGATTGGTCAACGAAGAATGCAGCATTACGAATGTCATGGCTTTCCTCCGATACGGATCGGATCGGCGATCGGCCCGAGGAAATTGAATGCGATGTTGAATTCCCGGATTTCTCGTCCGTTTCGGAGGTCCTGTTCTGGGAACTGCCTGGCCTCAAGATCGATCGTCCCGGAAAAACTCTTTACTGAAATTGACCAATTGCCCTCCTTGCGGAGGCGTTCCACCGTGCCACGATATCCTTCCGGGTCCTTGCTAACCAGGAGTAGCCGACGTACGACGCGAGAGCCATCCTCAAAGTCCGAGTCACGCGACAATTGGTTGAATTGCTCACGTGCCAGCGTGGGATTGCCGACGATCCAGTGCAGTGCCGCCTCGAGGAGGCGATAAACATTGGATGCGCCGGTCCCGGACAATTCATTCAAGGAGCGCACATATTTCAGAATCGTATTCTGGAAGGTAGGGTCTTGCGGAATGACGCATCTATCACGTCGCAGTAGTCGATCGCCCGCTACGGCTAGCCATCGCAGCTGGATCAATAGCTGCAGGGCGCGAGCGTCGTGGACAATTCTCTCGTATCGATCTTCAAGATAAGTGGCGCCGCTGTCAGCGTCTCTTAGCATTGCCGCGTCAACAGGGGCTGCTCCGTCGAGTACGTCTGGGCAAAACGAACGCGCGCGCAAATAATAGGCCGTAGCGGGCTTGAGTAACTCAAGTTTATTAAATGAGGTTTCCTCGAGTTTGTTGTCTCGAAGTACTAGTGCAACCTTCAGACGCCGCTCCTCGAACTCCGGCCGATAGCGTTGCAGACTGTTGTCCGCATTAAAACTGTCAATCGTGGAATAGATATCGGCGACCAATTCCAGCTTTCCTTCGTCTGAGAGAACATTCTCTCGCACGATAAGCGCGGGTGCCCACATCGCAACGTCGAACGGATGGAATGAGTTCGCTGTGGATGCGGTAGTTATCGCTACTCGCGCAGCGCCGTAGGCGATCATTACCTGTTCGGCACTGGCGTTTCGGCTGGCCAGCCCACATGCCTGATAGCAATATATCGTTGCGCGTTCAACGTATAAGCTTTGCCGTGTTCTCTTGCCTGCGGACAGCTTTCCAGCCGCTGTCTCTCTTAGTGCAATTTCGATTACTTCTCGCGCCTCTTCAAGAATTTGGTCGCGCTGCTCGTCGGACAGCCGGTCGTTCTCATCAGCCGTCTGATCCGAAATGTAGACCGTGTCGCGGCGGAACGCCGACTCCTGGAGCATCAGGCTTGCATCATGCACGTTGTACCGCGTGCGCAATTCCGTCAGGGCACGAGCGAAATCCAAATATCCTTTCTGGTAATTCTTTAGCCTCGGTCCGTCACGGCGCATCTTGTGCAAAAGGTCGAGCAGGAAGTCGCGCTCGGCCGTGGCGTCTACGCTAGAAAGCCGTGCTGCGCGGATTAGCTCCACAATGTAGCTGACCTCACGCGATGTATTGGTCAAGCGTCTAGCGCAAATCAGCTCGGCCTCCAGCTGCAATCGAGGGAACACTAACAGATCGTTGCCCTCAGTGTCGGCCATCTTCCACCGGAAAAGGTCCAGCTGGTCGAACATGTAGAGGATTTGCGCGTAGTCTAAGTTGTTATTGACGTTGCGTATTGCACGAAGCAACAAGTTGACAGGAACAGCGCAGTCAAGCCGTCCGGCGATCATTACGTAATCAACGAAACGCCCCGCAGCATCCTCGCCGTCGGCTACTGCGGCACCTTCGTCGAAAATGTCCATGTTGCCTTCGACTAAACCAGCGTCAATCAGCTTTTGCGCAAGCTGCGACTGGATACGTTGCGGCCTCGGGACATTCCGCGCTCTAAGACGGATCAATTCCTCCGTAGCACGTGCCTCGTCGTTGACACCCCCGACGAGGCGCGCTCGGCTGACCGACAGATGTCGATACAACATAGGAAGCACTTGGTCGCCGGCGCGATGGTAGTCGATTCCCACGCTTTGCCCGAACCGCGCAATTAGTGTTTTGAGTCGCATGGACTCGCCAGGGCTTAAGGTCGGTAAGGCTTCCGCATATTTCGCGTCCGGAGCGCGTGCCTTTTCTTCGAGTCGATAGCAAGTGCCGATGAGGATGACTCGACGACCCCGACTCTTCAGACCATCTATCAGTTCCCTGTAGCGGCGGATATCGGAATTGCAATCACACAAAATCGCCGTGCATTCAGCGCCGCTGCGTTCTGCTATCTCGCAAAACGCGTCTAATTCCGTCGGCACCGGCACGCGGGCCCACGAATACAGCACTGGTAGGTTGAACTCGTTCCGCAACCGCAGCGCGGCGCGTGCGATCGCGAGGCTTTTCCCCATGCCCGACTGGCCATGAACGATGAGCAAGCTTTCTCCTTGCCCGGGCCGCTGCACAATTTGCTCCAAATAACCCCAGAGCTTCGCCTCGAAGTCTCGAGTGATCGAAAATTCTCTAGCTGTGCCCTCAACTAATCCGCGGGCACCGGCCAAGTCGCCATGGAACCTACGAAAGGCTTCGGTCAATTGGAAGTTGTCGAGTGGCTCGGGTGGATCAGTCCACGTGTCGTCTACGACAGCTGCTGCGGCCTCAACGCGGAGTCGCGTGCCCGCTGGCAGGCGTAAAAATCTGTCGCCGCCCAACATGATGGTGCCGGAGTCGGACTGAAAAATTGTCGGCGCGCTGGGAGACGAGTCTTGCGCAATTTCAATTGCCAGTACAGCCTCTTCAAGGCTTCGCTCGTCAAAGTGCAGATTGCCGCTGGCGACGAGGTCGGCAAAAAACTCAGACGGTGGCGGTGTTTGGTGCGCGAGGAACCAAATAATGCGTAGACCAGGCTCGGAGGACAACGGCGCGAGCAGTTCATCGACTGCAAGCCAATCACCAGCGTCAAGGCCTGCGACTACTAGAAGGCCTAGCGATGTGGCGGTCTCGGGAATTCGATTGATCAGGGCATTGGCGTGAACCAGGCGCCGTGTTTGTAAGTCCTTTCGTGATCGTGGTGCGCGAGTTTCCGGTGATGTCTCATCAGCCCGACCGAAAAGATAGTGGACTCCTGGGCGGGCGCGGCTCCGGGGCACTCGCGGGAAATGATCCTTGGAAAGAACAGACTCTGGGATTCGCCCCCGCGTCTCGAGCCGCATTACGATTCGAGGATCTACGGCTGACGTAAAAACCGCACTCCATGCGACCTGAAATATCTGCTCAAGCGTCTCGGATAGCACTTGGCGCTCAAAACGCTCAACGATCCAGCCATAGATTTCATCATTCAATGGCTGCTGCAATACGGAGGTCCACGTTGGATGAGGACTGGGCGTGCCGAGATGTTCTTCAATCTTGGCCACGAGGGGGTCCGGACCGGCGCACGGGCTGGAATATTTCTGCCCCAAGAATAGGACAACGGGTCGACTGCTCGTGATAGCGTCACCGAACTGCTTCAAAACCTCGTCGGACACACCTGGCCTCTCGCATAGTTACTAGGAAGGCGTCTCCCTTTAGATCAACGCCGAAGAACTGCTGGTAATAGGAATGCAGAAGCCTAGCATCCGGGTCGCCGAGTCCGCATAGCTTTCAGATCGCAAGAAATAATAAGATATATTTTATTACAAAATCGGGCGCGTGGAGCGCCGCTCGAGTCGATTTTATTGAAGCGATTATGGAGATCGAACGACCGAGCGACATGGGTCGGCGGTCGCCACTCATTTAGTCGACGACCTTTGAATTGGTTGAGCGCCAAGAGCCGCTCGCGACCAAATCGGATGCGCCGCCTGCGATGGGCTTCCAGCGACGGGCGGCCGCCTGTCTTTATCAAGTGGGGCTTAGTTTAGTTTCCATATCGTTGGGGCAGCCCAGCGACACGAACCCCACGCGCGGCGCGCGACCCGGATCCGCGCCCTGCGCGGCGGCCGTGATGGCGTTCAGCGTCGAGTTGCTGCCATCGCTGGCGGAAGTGCCGGCGCCTTTGCCGGGCCGGGATTGTTCAAGGATTTCCAATCTAGTTCACCGTAGGTTCGCGCACCGGCTCTTGCGGTGCGGCGGGGTATTCGTCAAGTGTTCGGGTTCAGGCGGATTCGCCTGGGTGGCGGGGCGGCAGGTCGCGCAGCGTTTCCGGGTGGAGGATGGCCACTTGCAGCAGGGTCTGGGCCGCTCCCGACGGATGGCGGCGGCCCTGTTCCCAATCCTGCAAGGTGCGCACGCTGACGCCCAGCAATTGCGCGAAATCCGCTTGCGGCAAACCGACGCGGCTGCGCGCTTCGCTGATATGCGACGCCTGCCACCGGGCGGGAAGCGCCGGCGGAGCTACTTTCTTCATGACTCGTTCAATTTACGGGCAGCGCCGCCTCTCGCCATCGCCTGGGTTCATGCGATGCGCCGGGAGCAGCAACTGCGGGGAAGCGGGGAATTATACGGCAATGCCGTAGGGGGCGATAGCGAAAGGGTTCCGCGGTGTGGCGTAGGTGGGCGCGGTACACGATATGTCTTCGCAACGCCGGTGCCGCGGATAGTGGAAACGATTAGCAATGGTGCGTCCCTGATTGTTGGCCGCGCCTCCAGGGCGCCCTAATCCCTTTTGCCCTTTACGGCGCTCCGCGCCGGTACAGCGCCAGCGTTCCCGCCAGGCCGATCATCAGGCTGCCGCAAACGCGGTTCAGCCAGCGCAGGCCCGACCCCTGGAAGGCGCGCACCAGTTGGGCGCCCAGCGTGGCGTAGACCAGCATGGTCAATATATTGATGGTGGCCAGGACGCAGGCCACGATGGCGTATTGGGTCGCCAGCGGCGCTTGCGGGTCGATGAACTGGGGCAGGAAGGCCGACATGAACAGCAGCGCCTTCGGATTGGTCAGCGCCACCATGAAGCTGCGCATCCCCAGCGCCAGGCCCACGGGCCGGTCCGCGCCAGCCGTGGCCGACGGCAGGACGAGCGCCGCGTCCGAGCGCAGCATCTTCCAGCCCAGATAGGCCAGATAGGCCGCGCCCACCCATTTGATGAGCAGGAAGGCGACTTCGGACGCCGCCAGCACCACGCCCAGGCCGGAGGCCACCGCGCCGACCAGGATCAGGTCCGCCAGCACCGCCCCGGCCATCCCCCAGCCCGCGGCGCGCACGCCATGGCGCGAGCCGTTGCTCAGGGCCAGCAGGGTCGTGGGGCCGGGCGTCACGATGGCGACGGCCGAGGCCAGGATGAACAGCAGCAGCGTGGCGGTGGTCATGACGAAAGCGCTCCCGGGTAGGGGCCAGTTTGACGCGCGGGCCGCCATTCGTCCAGGTGCGGCTACCATATCGGTCTTATCTTCTGAATTCCCACCATGTCCACGCGTTCCGACTCCCCCCATCTGGCCCCCCCGCTTTCCTCCGTTCTTCTTTCCAGCGCGGGGGTGGTCGAGGGCGTGCTGGACGGCCGTTCCCTGACGGACGCGCTGACGGACGTGAGTTCCGCCCTGCGCCCGGCCACCCAGGCCGTGTCGTTCCATGCGATGCGCTACCTGGGCTGGGCCGACGCCGTGGGCCGCGAACTGGTCCAGCGCTATCCCAGCGTGCTGTTCGAATCGCTGCTGCTCGTGTCGCTGACCTTGCTGAAAGAAGAGGGCGAAGCCGCCTCCGCGCTGCCCGGCATGCCGGTGTACGCGCCGCATACGGTCGTGGACCAGGCCGTGACGGCCGCCTCCAATACCCGCGCCCTGGCGTCCTTCAAGGGCATGCTCAACGCCTGCCTGCGCCGTTTCCTGCGCGAGCGCGCGGCGCTGGAAGCCGCAGTGGCGGATAGCCCCGAGGCCCAGTGGAACCACCCCGGCTGGTGGGTCAAGCAGCTGGGCGTGGCCTATCCGCAGCAATGGCGCGAGATCCTGGCCTCGGCCAACGTGCCCGCCCCGCTGACGTTGCGCGTGAACCGCCGCCGTGCCAGCCGCGAGCAGGTGCTGGCGGCCTTCCAGGACGCCGGCCTGTCGGCGGAGCCCGTGGGCCAGTCCGGCCTGGTGATGAGCAGCCCCAAGCCCGTGACCCAGTTGCCCGGCTTCGCCGAAGGCTGGTGGTCGGTGCAGGACGCCGGGGCGCAGTTGGCGGCCGAACTGCTGGCGCCGGCCGACGGCATGCGCGTGCTGGACGCCTGCGCGGCGCCCGGCGGCAAGACCGCCCACCTGCTGGAGCTGGCCGATATCGACCTGGTGGCGCTGGACGCCGACGGCGAACGGCTGGAACGCGTGGAGCAGAATCTGGACCGCCTGGGTCTGGCCAGCAGCCGCGTCCAGCTGGAAGCGGCCGACGCGTCGGACCTGGACGCCTGGTGGGACGGCAAGCCGTTCGACGCGGTGCTGGCGGATGTGCCCTGCACGGCGTCGGGCATCGTGCGCCGCCACCCCGACATCCGCTGGCTGCGCCGCGAAAACGACGTTCGCCGCACGGCCACGCTGCAGGCCAAGATCCTGGATTCGCTGTGGCAGACCGTCGCGCCCGGCGGCCGCCTGCTCTATGTGACGTGCTCGGTCTTCCCGATCGAAGGCGCGCGCCAGGCCCTGGAATTCCTGCAGCGCCACCCGGAGGCCCAACGCCTGGACGCGCCGGGCCAATTGCTGCCAGTTGCGGTCGATGCAACACCGGCGGCCCAACATGACGGGTTTTTCTACGCCTTGTTTGCCAAGCAGTCCTGAATCCCCAAGAATAGGGGCATGACGGTGTTTCGGTGTCGTATGTCCATTATTTCGCGTTTATTTCTTGGGTTGTTGCTCGTATCCGCCTTGCTTTCACTGGTGCCGGGCGGCGAGGTATATGGCGCCGAGCCGAAGGTCGTGCGGGTCGAACCGGTCGTGCGCGACGGCCGCCTGGAGATCGACGCGGACATCGAATTCGAACTGAACCAGCAGTTGCGGGACGCCGCCCAGCGCGGCGTCCCCCTGTATTTCACGGCCGATCTCACCATGACGCAGGAGCGCTGGTGGTGGTTCGACAAGGCGCTGGTCGACACCTCCCGCACGTGGCGCGTCGTCTATAACGCGTTGACCCGGCAATGGCGCGCGGGGGTGGGCGAGCTGTCCTTCCCGGTGGCGTCGCTGGACGACGCCATGAGCGTCATCCGCCACATCCGGAGTTGGTCGGTGGCGGATGCCGGCGACTTCGACGAAGGGGTGTTGTACGCCGGCCAGCTCCGGCTGCGCCTGGACACCTCGCTTTTGCCCCGGCCGTTCCAGGTGAACGCCTTGAACAGCAGCTCGTGGGCGCAGGGGACTCCCTGGATGGACTTCTCGTTCACGCTGAGCGGCAAGGAGAAAGATCCCTCATGAGGCTGTTGCTCCGGCTGGCCCTGATGGTGGGTGCCGTAAGCGGCCTGGCGTTGCTGGGTTTGCTGGCATGGTCCACGGGCAATGCTTCGCGCTTTGCGCGCTATTACGACACGCTGCTGGTGCTGAACGGCATTTTCGCGCTGGCGCTGTTCATCTGGGTGGTGGCGCTGACGGTGCGGCTGGCCCGCCAGATCCGGCGCCGGCAGTTCGGCGCGCGCCTGACGGCGCGCTTTTCGCTGGCGTTCGCGCTGATCGGCGTGGTGCCCGGAGCCCTGATCTACACCGTGTCGGTGCAGTTCATGTCGCGCTCCATCGAATCCTGGTTCAACGTGCGGGTGGATACGGCGCTGGAGGCGGGCCTGAACCTGGGCCGCGCCGCGCTGGATTCGCTGCTGGCCGACCTGGATGCGCGTGCGCGCTCCATGGCCATGGAGTTGAACCGCAGCACGGACAGCGGCGTGATGCTGGCCTTGACCCGGCTGCGCGAAGCCAATGGGGTGCAAGAGGCCATGGTATTCACGGGCAGCGGGCGCATGGTGGCGTTTTCCACCAGCCAATATGGTCAGTTGCTGCCCGCGATGCCGCCGTCGACGGTCATGAACCAGCTGCGGCTGGCGCGCGGCTATTCCGCGGCCGAAGCCGACGACCCGGTCACGGCGGGCGCCGAAGGCGGCTTGCACCTGCGCGTGGTGATTCCGCTGACGGGGCCTGACCGCTACGACAACCTGCTGGGCGCGGCGTCCGAGCCGCGCTGGCTGCAATTGCTGCAACCGGTGCCCGACCAAATCGCGCACAACGCCAACCTGGTGCAGCAAGGCTTTCGCGACTATCAAGAGCTGGCGCTGTCCCGCCTGGGGCTGCGCAAGCTTTATGGCATTACGCTGACGCTGGCGCTGCTGCTGGCCGCGTTCGGCGCGATCGCGGTGGCGCTGTCCCTGTCCAAGCGCCTGGTCCGGCCGCTGCTGAGCCTGGCCGGCGGCACGCAGGCCGTGGGCGTGGGCGACTACCGCCCGCTGCCCGAGCCGCCCGAACGCGACGAAGTCGGCCAGCTGACACGCTCGTTCAACGCCATGACGCGGCAGCTGGACGAAGCCCGGCGCATGGTCGAAAGCAACCGGCAGCAGCTGGAGCGGTCCAACGTCTATCTGGAAAGCGTGTTGTCCAACCTGTCGTCCGGCGTGCTGGTGTTCGACGAGTCGTTCCGCGTCACTACCGTCAACCAGGGCGCCCAGACCATCCTGGGGGCGGACCTGCGCTCGGTGATCGGCCGTCCGCTGGAAACCGTGGACGGCATGCTGGAGTTCGCCAATATCGTGCGCCAGGCGTTTTCGACCCACGCGGCCGTGGGCTCGGAGCGCCAGCACTGGCAGCAGCAGTTCGAAATCAGTCCGGCCCAGGGCGACGCGCCCGCCCCGCCGCAGCCGCTGACCCTGCTGGCGCGCGGTACCCACCTGCGGGTGGACGGGCGCGGCAACGGGTATCTGGTGGTGTTTGACGATATTACCGAAGTGATTTCGGCCAACCGGACCGTGGCCTGGGGCGAAGTGGCCCGCCGCCTGGCGCACGAGATCAAGAACCCGCTGACCCCCATCCAGCTGTCGGCGGAGCGCCTGGCCATGAAGCTGGAAGGCAAGCTGCAGCCGGCCGAGGCGCAGATCGTCGAGCGTTCCACCAACACCATCGTCAACCAGGTGGCGTCGCTCAAGCAGATGGTGGACGATTTCCGCGAGTACGCCCGCACGCCGCCGGCCGTCATGCAGCGCATCGATTTCAACGCGCTGGTGGCCGACGTGCTGTCGCTGTACGGCTGGGAGCCGGACGGCGGTTCGTCCCGCCTGACCGGCAAGGCCCTGAACCTGGACGTGAACCTGGGGGCGGACCTGCCGCCGATCGAAGGCGATCCCACGCAGTTGCGCCAGGTGATCCACAACCTGATGTCCAATGCCCGCGACGCGATCGCCGAGCTGGGCGGCGAGGGCCGGGTCAGCGTGACGACCCAGCTGATGCGCAGCGAACAGCCCGACCGGGCTGATCAGCAGGCGCTGAGATTTACCGTTGCCGACACCGGGCCGGGCTTCCCGCCGCAGGTGATGCAGCGCGCGTTCGAGCCCTACGTAACCACCAAGTCCCACGGGACTGGGTTAGGATTGGCAATCGTACGCAAGATTGTGGAAGAGCATGGCGGACGTATCGACCTTGCCAACCGCAAGGAAGGAGGCGCGCGGATTTCCATCTTGTTGACCCGGTTGGCTCCCGGGGCAGATACTATGGACGCGACCGCGCAAGAAAAGGATAATGCGGCTACGCAATAGGTGGATGCTTTATGGCCAGAATTCTGGTGGTTGACGACGAAGTCGGTATACGTGAGCTTTTGTCGGAGATCCTTTACGACGAAGGACACACGGTCGAGCTGGCCGAAAATGCGGCGCAAGCGCGTGCCGCGCGCCTTCGCATGCGTCCTGATCTGGTGTTGCTGGACATCTGGATGCCCGACACCGATGGCGTGAGCTTGCTGAAAGAGTGGGGCTCGCAAGGCCTGCTCGACATGCCCGTGATCATGATGAGCGGCCATGCCACCATCGACACGGCGGTCGAGGCCACGCGCATCGGCGCCATGGATTTCCTGGAAAAGCCCATCACGCTGCAACGTCTGCTGAAGACCGTCGCGGCTGGGCTGGCGCGCGGGCGCGCCCCGCATCCGGCGCCTGCCGCCGCGAATCCGGCTGCCGCCAACGCCGCCGTGGCGCTGGAAGACGAGCTGGATCCCCCGGTCCTGGCGACGGCGCCCGCCAACGAAGTGCCGGTCACGTCCAACGGCCAACTGGGCAGTATTTCGCTGGACCAGCCGCTGCGTGAAGCGCGCGACGAATTCGAGCGCATCTATTTCGAATACCACCTGGTCCGCGAAAGTCACAGCATGACGCGCGTGTCCGAACGCACCGGGCTGGAACGTACCCACCTCTACCGCAAGCTCAAGCAATTGGGCATTGAGTCGGCGCGCAAGCGCAGCACATGAAGATCCTGATCATGGGCGCTGGTCGCGTAGGCACCAGCGTGGCCGAAAACCTGGTGTCCGAAGAAAACGACATCACCGTGGTGGATTCCGATCCCACGCAGCTTCAATACCTGCAAGAACACTTCGACCTGCGCGTCGTCCATGGCGACGGCTCGCAGGTGTCGGTGCTGGAAGCCGCCGGCGCCGCCGATACCGACCTGCTGATCGCCTGTGCGGCGTCCGACACCGCCAACATGGTGGCCTGCAAGATCGCCCGCCAGCTGTTCAATATCCCCCGCCGCATCGCCCGCATCCGCTCCGCGGAGTTCCCGGAACACCCGGAACTGATGAGCGAAGAGGGCTTTTGCATCGACGCCCTGATCAGCCCCGAACGCAGCGTCACCACCTACCTGCACAGCCTGATCGAATTTCCCGAGGCCTTGCAGGTCGTGGAATTCGCCGAAGGCCGCGTGTGCGTCGTGACCGTGCGGGTGGGGCATGGCAGCCCGATGGCGCATTCTTCCGTCGACAAGCTGCGCGACGTGTGGCCCGACGTGAAGGCGCGCGTGATCGACGTGCTGCGCGGCGGGCGCCCGTTGCGGGCGGGCAGCGGCACGGTCATCGCGCCGGGCGACGAGGTCGTGCTGGTGGTGGATTCGCGCGACGCGCGCCGCGCCGTGCGCCAGTTGCGCGAGGCCGAACGGGCCGTGCGCCGCGTGATGATCGCGGGCGGGGGCAACATCGGCCTGCGCCTGGCGCGCCAGCTGGCCGAAGAGAAATACAGCGTCCGCATCATCGAGCGCGACCTGAAGCGCTGCGAATACCTGGCGACCCAACTGCCCGACAGCGTGCTGGTCCTGCATGGCAGCGGCACCGACGAAGCCTTGCTGGAACGCGAGAACATCGAAGACATGGACACGTGGCTGGCGCTGACCAGCGACGACGAAGACAACATCATGTCGTCGCTGCTGGCCAAGCGCCTGGGCGCCCGCAAGGTGATCGCGCTGATCAACCGCCAGGCGTATGGCGAATTGATGCAGGGCAGCCATATCGATATCGCCGTGTCGCCGTCGCAGGCGACGATGAGCGAGCTGCTGCGCCACGTGCGCCGCGGCGACGTGGCCGCCGTGCACCGCTTGCGCCAGGGCGTGGCCGAAGCGCTGGAAGCCATCGCCCACGGCGACCGCTCGACCTCCAAGGTGGTGGGCCGGCCGGTGGGCCAGATCAGCCTGCCCAAGGGCGCCAGCATCGGCGCGCTGGTCCGTGGCGACGAAATCATCCTGCCGGATGCCGACACCGTGATTGAAACGGACGACCACGTGATCGTCTTCGTGCCCTCGCGGCGGCAGATGCCGCGCGTGGAAAAGCTGTTCCAAGTGTCGGCGTCGTTCTTCTGATGCGGATCCGCCCCATGCTCCGCCACGGGCCGCGCGCCACCGGATAGGCTCCCATGAAGCGCGTCCTGGGCACCCTCTATATCCTGGGCCTGACCATGGTGATGTTCGCCCTCACCATGCTCATCCCGCTGCTTGTCGCCTATGTGGGCGGCGATGCGGCGCGCGAAGCCTTCCTGAACGGCTTCCTGATTTCGGTGGGCATCGGGGGCGGGCTGGCCGCCTTGACGCGACGCAGCCGCTGCGAACTGCGCGCCCGCGACGGCTTCGTGCTGGTGTCGGCCGTGTGGGCCGGACTGCCGCTGCTGGCGGCCATTCCGCTGATGCTCTACTTCCACGGGGCCGGGCTGCCGCTGTCGTTCACCGGCGCCTACTTCGAAGCCATGTCCGGGCTGACGACCACGGGCGCCACGGTGCTGACCAACCTGGATGCGTTGCCCGCGTCGATCAACCTATGGCGCGCCACGCTGATCTGGATCGGCGGCATGGGCATCCTGGTGCTGGCGGTGGCGATTCTGCCCCTGCTGGGGGTCGGCGGCCACCAGGTGGTGCGGGCCGAAACACCGGGTCCCATGAAAGACGAGCGCCTGACGCCGCGCATCGCCAGCACGGCCAAGGCCCTGTACGCGGTGTATTTCGTGTTCTCGATCCTGTGCTTCCTGGCCTACCGCGCCGTGGGGCTGTCGTGGTTCGAGGCCTGGTGCCACATGGCCACGACGATGGGGCTGGGCGGGTTTTCGACCTGGGACGACGGTTTCGCCCATTTCGACTCGGTCGCCGTGGAAATGGTGGCCATGGTGTTCATGCTGATCGCCGGCATCAACTTCGCCACCCACTTCAACGCGTTCCGCCAGCGCAGCGCGCGCGCCTATTGGCGATGCCCGGAAGCCGTGCCCTACCTGGTCCTCGTGCTGGGGGCGGGCCTGGTCATTTCCATCTTCCTGTACGTGAAGGGCGTCTATGGCTCGCCGCTGGAGGCGCTGCGCTATGGCATGTTCAACACCATTTCGATGGCCACCACCACGGGCTACGCCAACACCGACTTCGCGCAGTGGCCCCTGTTCGCGCCGCTGACGATGCTGCTGCTGTCGGGTTTTGCCACGTCGGCGGGGTCCACCGGGGGCGGGATCAAGATGATCCGAGCGATCCTGCTGGTCAAGCAGGCACGCAATGAACTGGTAACAATGTTGCATCCGCATGCGATCAGTCCCGTGCGGATCAATGGCCGGGCGGTGGACAGCCGGACCATGTCGTCCGTGCTGGCCTTCATGCTGTTCTATGGGCTTTCCATCGCGGTATTCACGAGCCTGCTGCTGCTGTCGGGCCTGGACCCGATCACGGCGTTCTCGGCCGTTTTCGCCAGCGTCAACAACACCGGGCCGGGCCTGGGCCCCGTTGGCCCCATGGGCAACTTCGCGGTGCTGTCCGATTTCCAGATCTGGGTCTGCACCTTCGCCATGCTGATCGGCCGCTTGGAACTGCTGACCGTCCTGGTGCTGTTCACGCCGATTTTCTGGCGCAAATAAGGGCCACCGGGCCCGAAATTTTATAAGGGAAAACCCGAATCAGGGTTATCCCGCCCGGTCTCGGAAACCGCTTCCCGACTGCCATTCCGGCCGCCATCGGCCCGCGAGCCGCGCCATTTCTATGTTGTGAGCGCTTGCTCACTGCCCCTCAGAGGGCAAAACCGAATGCTTCGCGATGTTGCACACAAATGTCACGATTTTCAATCGTTTTGCCACAAACCTGCGGCTATCATGCGTTCACAAGTCGCCGTCTAGTGCCCCCCGGGAAGCTGCCGGGCTTCAAGGTCGAACGGCGCGTCCCTCATCAAACATTCAAAGGAGTCCGAGATGGAACAGATCCCGTTCATTTCGTCGGCCCCCAACACCCTGGGCATCGAACTCGAGCTGCAACTGATCGACCCCCGTAGTTTTGATCTGACCGCAGCCTCTGACGAGCTGCTGGCCCAAATGGCCAACCATCCCATTGCCGACCGCGTTAAACCGGAAATCACGCGGTCCATGATCGAATTGAATTCCTCGGTGCATGAGCACCCCATGGGCCTCTTGGCCGAAATGCGCGAGATGCGCGACGCCTTGGTCGAAGCGGCCGACGCGGTCGGCGTCGCGGTCGCCGGCGGCGGCGCCCATCCCTTCATGCGCTGGCAAGAGCGCTCCATCTCGGATACCCCGCGCTTCCAGTACCTGGCCGAAATGTACGGTTACCTGGCGCGTCAATTTACGGTCTTCGGCCAGCACATCCACCTGGGTGTGAAGAGCGGCGACGACTCTATCAAACTGTTGCGCCGCCTGTCGCCGTATGTGCCGCATTTCATCGCGCTGTCGGCCTCGTCCCCGTATTGCGAGGGCGTCGATACGCTGTTTTCGTGCTCGCGCCTGAACGCGGTCAACAGCTTCCCGCTGGCTGGCCACATGCCGCCCGACGTCAAGGACTGGTACCAGTTCGAGGCCCACCTGTCGCAACTGCGCGCCTACGGCCTGGCCGAGAGCATCAAGGACCTGTACTGGGATATCCGCCCGAAGCCGGAGTTCGGCACGGTGGAGATCCGCGTGTGCGATACGCCGTTGACGGTTGAACGCGCGTGCCAGATCGCGGCCTTCGCCCAGGCGCTGGCGGTCTTGCTGATGCGCGAGGACGATCCCAGCGACAGTGCGTGGCTGTCTTACCGCAGCAACCACTTCCAGGCCTGCCGTTTCGGCCTGCAGGGCAGCTACGTCACGCCGGAAGGCCAGCGCTTGCGCCTGATGGACCATCTGCGGGCGTTGTTTCAGCGGCTGATGCCGGTGGCGGAAGAACTGGGGACGGGCGACATGATCGCTGCCTTGCGCGACGAAGCCATGCGTAGCGGCAACGATGCGCGGTGGCTGCGCAGCCAATTCCATCGCCTGCGTGATCTGCCGCTGGTGGTGGACGCGATGACGCACACCTGGCGTGGCGAGCCGGCCGGGGCTGCCCCGGCCGAACCCACCGCGGTCCTGCGCCGGCGCATCCGCGCCAATTCAGAGCCGATGCAGCCGTTGTCGGCCTCTGAACCCGGCGTCAGCGTGCCGCTGCCGGAACGCTTGCACTAAGTAAGCACGAAGCAACCAGGCACCAAGCACGAAGCGGCCCCGGATGGGGCCGCGCTTCAAGGATTTCCGCGGTGCCGCCCGCCGATCGCGCTGACGGACAACCGGGTCTCTCCAGCCACCGTGCGGTGCGCGGCGGCGCGCCAGGCGTGGCCGTACGCTACTTCGATACTCAAGGCAATCAGGCCATCTGGCCGGCGTTGCGCTTCCAGCGCGGCGTACAGGCGGTCGCGCCAGTCCCGGCCGACCAGGCCGCCGCGGCGGCCCTCGGCAGGATTCCCACCCAGCGCGCGCACATCTTGCAGCAGTTTTTCGGGGCTGCGGTAGGTCAGGGTCAGCAGTTCCTGGTCCATGACCGGATCGGCAAAGCCGTTTTCCACCAGCAGGTCGCCGAAGTCATGCATGTCCACGAAGGACGGCGTGGCGGTCGCGAGGCCGGCATCGGTCAGGGCCTGGCGCAGTTCGCGCAGGGTGGCTGGCCCCAGACACGAGAACATCGCCAGCCCGCCCACTTTCAGGATGCGGCGCCATTCCGCCAGCACCGCGTGCGGGGCGCGGTGCCAGTGCATGGCCAGGTTGGACCATACGAGTTCCAGCGATTCGGGGGCCAGGCCGGTATCCGCCAGATCGGCATTGAGGAAGGCCGGGGCCGTCGGACCGCGGCGGGCCAGCTTGCCGATCCAGGCGCCCAGGCCGGCAGGCGCATGGCGCTTGCGGGCCCGTTCCAGCAACGGCTCGCAGTTGTCCAGCCCGGTATAGCCGGCGTCCGGATAGCGCTCGCGCAGCAGCGGCAGGTTGTCGCCCGCGCCACAGCCCGCGTCCAGCATCGCCTGGGGCTGCACGCGGATGTATTGCAGGCGGCCGAGCATGCGCCGGGCCACTTCCCCATAGAGGAACTGGGCGTCGGACAAGTCGCCACGGCGGGCGAACTGGCGGGGCACGTCGGCGCTGACGAGGGGAAGGGAGGGGAGCGGTGCGGATTCTGGCAGGGACATTTCGGTCGCGCCCGCGTCTTCGCCGCGGGGCGGAACATGATTTCATGAGGGATGGCACACATTATTGCGCATCCCGGCGGCCGGGCCCGATTCTCCCTACAAGGCATGGGGCGGCGGGTGTGGTCGCGGATCGGCTGCGATTGCCCGCTATGCGGCGCGCGGGTGGCGGGCGCGCGGCTGTGCAGTGGCTGCGAAACCGACATCACCGCCTTGCCGGGCGGCCGGTCCCGGTGCCCCCGGTGCGCGCTGCGGTTGCCCGCCCTGGCGCCTGCTTGCCCGGCGTGCCTGGGTGGGTCATGGGCCTACGGGCGGACCTTCGCCGCGTTCGACTACACCCCGCCTGCCGATGCCCTGATCCAGATGCTCAAGACCCGGCTGCGCCTGAGCATGGCGCCAGTGCTGGCCCGGCTGCTGGCCGCGGAGATCCGGCGTGGTGGCGGGTTGCCCGAGGGCTGCCTGCTGGTGCCGGTGCCCGCCAGCCGCGCGTCGCTGCGCCTGCGCGGCATGAACCCGGCGGGTGAAATCGCCCGCAGCCTGGCGGCCGAACTGGCGTTGCCCTTGGCGCGCGGCGCGCTGCGGCGGCGCCGGGAAACGCCCCGCCAGACATCGCTTGGACGGCGCGCCCGCCAGACGGGCGCAACGGGTTTGTTCGCCGCGTCTTCCCGGGTGCGCGGGCGCCACGTGGCGGTGGTCGACGACGTCATGACGACAGGCAGCACGGTGCAGGCGGCCGCAAGCGCCTTGCTGGCGGCAGGTGCCGCCAGCGTGACCATCGTGGTGGCGGCGCGTACGCCTTGAAGGCGAGCGGCAGCGCGTCCCGGCGGCAAATCGGCGACAATCCGCCTGCGCGGCCAATCTGGCGCCGCAAGCCGTCCTAGTTCCTTATCCGCCATGTTCCACGTCATCCTCGTCTGCCCCGAGATCCCCCCCAATACCGGCAACGCCATCCGGCTGTGCGCCAATACCGGGGCCCAATTGCATCTGGTGCGCCCTTTGGGTTTTGAACTGGATGACGCGCGCATGCGCCGCGCCGGCCTGGACTATCACGAGTGGCAGCCCGTGCGGGTGCACGACACGCTGCAAGAGGCGCTGGACGACACCGGCGCCGATGCGTCGAGCATCTACGCGCTGACCACGCAGGCGCAGCGCAGCGTGGCGGATATCGGTTTCAAACCGGGCGACGTGTTCGTATTCGGCCGAGAAACGGCGGGGCTGTCGCCGGAGCATCAGGCGATGTTCGCGCCTCAGCAGCGCTTGCGGCTGCCGATGCGCGCGGGCCAGCGCAGCCTGAACCTGTCGAACGCGGTTGCGGTGACGGTGTTCGAAGCCTGGCGCCAGCAAGGCTTCGAAGGCGGCGTGTAGGCCGCCTGGCCCAGGCGGCGTTTTCCAGGGGGCTTATTCCCGGCCGCTTAGTCCAGCGACAGCTTCAGCTTTTCGATCACCTGGTCCCAGCGCGCCTTTTCGCTCTTGATGCGGGCGGTCAGGGCTTCCGGCGTGGACGCCGCGGGGGTGAAGTACTGCAGGGCCAGCTGCTTGCGCACGGCCTCGCTGTCGATGATGCGGGCCAGTTCGCTGTTCAGCCGTTCGATGATCGGCGTCGGCGTGCCGGCGGGGGCCAGCACGGCGTTCCACGAAATGGCTTCGAAGTCGGGGTAGCCCTGCGAAGCCATCGTCGGGATGCCCGGCAGCGCCTCGCTGGGTTGCAGGCTGGTCACCGCCAGCAGCTTGACCTTGCCGTCGCGGGCCTGCGGCACGGCGATGGCCGGCACCATGAAGCCGGCTTGCACGTCGCCGCCGATGATGGCGGTGATGACCTGCGGAAATCCCGAATACGGGATATGCGCCAGGTCCACGCCGGCGCTTTCCTTGAACATCTCCATCGCCAGGTGGGCCGAGCTGCCCGGGCCCACGGAACCATAGTTCAGCGAATTGCCGCGGCCTTTGACCAGTTTGACGAAGTCCTGGACGTTGTCGACCTTCAAGCTGCCCGGCACGACCAGCACGTTGGGGCTGGTGCCCACCAGCGTGATGGGGGCCAGGTCGGTCAGCGGGTCGTAGCCCAGCGTCTTCTTGTACAGCGTGGGCGCCGTGACCAGCGGCCCGTTGATCGTATAGAGCAGCGTGTAGCCGTCGGGCTTGGCCTGCGACACGACGCGCGTGCCGATGTTGCCGCCCGCGCCCGGCTTGTTGTCGATGACGATGGGCTGGCCCAGCGCCTGTGACAGCGGCTCCGAGATCGTGCGCGCCAGGATGTCGGGCGACGATCCGGGCGGGAAGGGCACGACCATGTGGATGGGGTGGTCGGGCCAGTCGGCGTGGGCGGCGGCCGGCAGCACGGCGGCCAGGCTGAGGCACAGGCCGCGCAGAAGCGGGCCGACCCGGAGTTTTCGGGTTTGCGTCATGAAGGATGTCTCCTCGGAATCGGTGCGGTGTCTTGTTGTTAGGGAGGGGTCAGAGATGGCCGCCCAGCGACGGGTCCAGCGGGCCGCCCGCATCGGCGCTTTCGTCGCGCGCGTCACGCGCGAGCAGGGCGGACACGGCGGTCATGGGCGCCACGCCGTCGAACAGCACGGCGCAGACGGCTTCAGTGATGGGCAATTCGACGTTGATGGCGCGGGCGCGGTTCAGCGCGGCGCGCGCGCAGCGCACGCCTTCGGCCGTGATGCCGCTGGCCAGGATGTCGGCCAGCTTGCGGCCGGCGCCGATCTCCAGGCCGACGCGGCGGTTGCGCGACAGTTCTCCGGTGGCGGTCAGCACCAGGTCACCCAGGCCGGTCAGCCCTGCGAAGGTCTCGGCGCGGGCGCCCAGCGCCACGCCGAAGCGCGTCATTTCGGCCAGGCCGCGGGTGATCAGCGCGGCGCGGGCATTGGTGCCCAGCGCCAGCCCGTCGCCGATGCCGCAGGCGACGGCGATCACGTTCTTCAACGCGCCGCCCACTTCCACGCCCACCAGGTCCGTACTGGCGTAGACGCGCAGCGCGGCGCCATGGAAGGCGGCGGTGGTGGCGTCGCGCAAGGCCGCGCTGGTGCTGGCGACCGTCAGCGCCACGGGCAGGCCCTGGGCGACTTCGCGCGCAAAAGAGGGGCCGGACAGTGCTCCGCCGACTGCGTCAGGCAACGCCTGGCGCATGATTTCGTGAGGCAGCCTGGCCGTGTCGGCTTCAAAGCCCTTGCACGTCCAGACGATGGGGGTGTCCTGCAATCCCAAGGCGGGCAGCCGGCGCGACAATTCGCCGCAAATGGCGGTCAGCCCGGACACGGGCACGCCCAGCACGATCAGGCGGCGCGCGCCCTCGTCTTGCAGGCTGCGCAGCGTGGCGTCGAGATCGGAGGAGACATTCAGGGCCTGGGGCAGGGAGATGCCAGGCAGGTAGCGCGCGTTCTCATGCGTGGCGGCCATGCTGGCGGCCTGCGCGGCGTCGCGCGCCCAAAGCAGGGTGGCGTGGCGGCGGCTGGAGGCCGCCGCCAGCGCGGTGCCCCAACTTCCCGCACCCAGGACGGCGACGCGCAAGCGCGGCTCTGTGGGATGGTTCATCGGGGCAGGGTGTGCTTACTGGCGCGTGGCGCTGGGGGGCAGGATGATGCCCGAGTCGCTGCCATTGCCGTTGCCGTTGGCGGCGCCGCCTTGCTGCTGTTGCAGTTCGGCCAGACGTTGCTCGTACAGGGCCTGGAAGTTGACTTCCGTCAGGTGCAGCGGCGGCATCGACGTGCGGGTGATCGCGTCGGCGATGTTGGCGCGCAGGTACGGGTACAGCATCGTCGGGCAGACGATGCCCAGCAGCGGATCCAGCTGCTCTTCCGGGATGTTGGCGGCTTCGAAGATGCCGGCTTGCGTGCCTTCGACCAGGTACACGACCTTGTCGCTGATGCGGGTGGTGACGGTGACGGTGACCGTGGTCTCGAACACGGTTTCGGCCAGACGCTGGCCGCCCACGGTGATGCTCACTTCAACCTGGGGCGCTTCTTGCTCCAGGAAGACGTGGGGCGCATTCGGCATTTCCAGCGAAAGGTCTTTCAGGTAGACGCGTTGCAGATTGAACGAGGGCGCGTCGTTGCCGCCTTCTTGCTGGGTGTTTTGGTCTTGATCAGCCATGAGTGTTTCCGTTGGTGGGAGGGGCAAAGGTAAGGGCGATTAGCCGTTCAGCAAGGGGGCAAGGCCACCCGAGCGGTCCAGGGCCATCAAGTCGTCGCAACCGCCGACATGGGTATCGCCGATGAAGATCTGCGGCACGGTGCGCCGGCCGGTGCGTTCGATCATGACATCGCGCTGGGACGGGTCCCGGTCGATCTGGATGATCTCCAGGTCGGCCACGCCGCGCTGCTCGAGCAGCGCCTTGGCGCGGGCGCAATAAGGACAATAGTCCTTGCTGTACATGACAACTTTATTCATAGGCGCTCCTGCGATTCGGAGTTGAAAGAAGGGGACGGGCGCCCCGGCTCAACCCTTCTGGGTCACCGGCAGGCTGGCGGCCGACCAGGCGCGCATGCCGCCATCCAGCGGCACCACGTCGGTGAAACCCTGCGCGCGCAGCTTGGTGGCGGCGCGGGCGGAGTCACGGCCATTGTCGCAAACCACGACCAAAGGCTTGTTCTTGGGCAGCGACGCGGCCTTTTGTTCGATGTCGGCGGCCGGCACGTTGCGGGCCTGGGCGATGTGGCCGGCCTGGAACTGCTCGGCGGTACGCACGTCGACCCAGACGGCGTTGCGCTGGTTGACCATCTGGATGGCCTCGCCGGTGCTGACGGCCGAGCCGCTGCGCCCCTTGCGGAGCGCGGGAATGGCTAGCATCACGCCGGCGATGACGGCGACGGCGACGATGAAGACGTTGTTTTTATCGAGCAAGAATTGCAGAAGATCCACGGGGCATCCTGAAGTACGGCGACAAGCCAGGTAGGGGCGAACCCTTGGCGTCGCCTCAGGCGCCGCGCCATGGAAATGGACGGGTGCGCCGGGGCAAAATCAAGGGCAAAATCACTCAATTATAAAATGAGCGCATTCTTTAACCATCCCCTAACTTTAACCCGCGCGGAAAGCGTGCCAAACCATGCATAAACTTGTTCTGATGCGCCACGGCGAAAGCCAGTGGAATCTGGAAAACCGCTTCACCGGCTGGACTGACGTCGACCTGACCGAAACCGGCCGTGAACAGGCCCGCAAGGCCGGAGAATTGCTGAAGAAAGAGGGTTACACCTTCGATCTGGCCTATTCGTCGCTGCTCAAGCGTGCCATCCGCACCCTGTGGATCGCGCTGGACGCCATGGACGCCATGTACACCCCGGTGGGCGTGAACTGGCGCCTGAACGAACGCCACTACGGTGCGCTGCAGGGCTTGAACAAAGCCGAAACCGCCGCCAAGTACGGCGACGAGCAGGTCCTGGTCTGGCGCCGTGCCTACGCCATCGCCCCGGAACCGCTGTCGCTGGACGACGAGCGCCATCCGCGTTTCGACAGCCGCTACGCCAAGATCCCGGCCGACCAGCTGCCGGCCACCGAGTGTCTGAAAGACACCGTGGCCCGGGTGCTGCCGTTCTGGAACGAATCCATCGCCCCGGCCATCCTCGCCGGCCGCAAGGTGCTGGTCGCCGCCCACGGCAACAGCTTGCGCGCGCTGATCAAGCACCTGGACAATGTGTCGGACGACGACATCGTCAACGTGAATATTCCGACCGGCCAGCCGCTGGTCTACGAATTGGATGATGACCTGCGCCCCATCCGCCACTATTATCTGGGCGATGCCGCCGAGATCGAGGCGGCCATGGCTGCCGTCGCAGCCCAAGGCAAGGCTAAGAAGGACTAAAAGGACCTGTTCACACCAGATGGAACCTCGCATGATTGCGCAATCACCCTTCGGGCAGGCTGGAACTCGGGCGCCAAGCGTCGTTGTGACCACCTTGCGTGGTGCAGGCCACGCGGCGTCGGCCACGCCTAGCCTGGCACCCGATTTCCAGCCTGTGCGAGGCTCCCTCCGGTGAGAGCAGGTCCTTCTATGCGTCGCACGGCAGGGTGGTTGTTGGCGGTCATGTTGGCCGGTGGGGGGCTGTCGGCTCAGGCGGCGCCCAACGACCTTGCCGGACGCCAGTCCGACGCCGAACGCCAGCAGGCCGCCTTGCGCGACCGCATCGAGAACTTGCAAAAGGACATCGACGGCCGCGAGGCCGCCCGCAAGGAAGCGGCCGACGCGCTCAAACAGTCGGAATCCTCGATTTCCAAGATCAACCTGCGCTTGCGGGAGCTGGCCGACGCCAACCGCCAGGCGCAGGCCGACCTGACCGGCCTGGAAAAGCAGATCGGCGCCCAAGAAGCCGTGCTGGCCAAGCGCCGCACCGAGCTCGCCGAGCAGTTGCGCACCCAATACACCAGCGGCGTGTCGCCCTGGACGGCCCTGCTGTCCGGCGACGATCCCCAGGTGCTGGGCCGCAATCTGGGCTATCTGGACTACGTGTCCCAGGCCCGCGCCAACGCCGTGCAGGCGCTGCGGGCCGATATCGAACGCCTGGCCGCCTTGCAGACGCGCGCCGACGCGCGCCGCGGCGAAATTGAAAAAGTGGTGGCCGAAACCTCCGAGCAGAAGACTGCCCTGGTTGGCCAGCAGAAAGAGCGCGCCACGCTGCTGGCGCAGCTGGAAGGGCAGATCGCCGCCCAGCGTGCCGAAGCCAACAAGCTGGGCCGCGACGACCAGCGCCTGTCCCGCCTGATCACCGACCTGGACGCGGCGATCACCAAGCAGATCGAAGAGGCCCGCAAGGCCGAAGAGGCGCGCAGGAAGGCCGAAGAGGCCCGCCGGGTAGAAGAAGCCCGCCGCGCGGCCGAAGACGCCAAAAAGCGTGCCGAAGCGCAGCGCCGCGCGGACGACGCCCGCAAGAAGGCCGAGGCGGACCGCAAGCTAGCGGCCGATGACGCCGCCCGGCGCGACCGCGACAGCCGCGATGCCCGCGATGCGGCCCAGGCCCGCGAACAAGTGGAAGCGGCGTCGCGCCAGAACCGCGGCCCGGTCGCCGTGGCCGACCCGGACGCCGCCGGATTACGTCCGGCTGAACAGCGGCACACCCGCCTGACGGATCCGGCAGGCACGCCGCCGCCCGCGGCGGAAAAACCGGCGGAGCCCCCCAAAAAGGCGGAACCCGTCGAGGCCGAAACCACTCCAACCCGTAGTGCATCGGCCCAGCAGGCCGCCCGTGCCGTGCCGCTTGGCGGCGGCAGCGGTTTGAAGCATGGCCTGGCCATGCCGGTGCGCGGGCAGGTGCAGGGCCGTTTCGGGGTCGACCGCCCGGACGGCGGCGTCTGGCGTGGCGTGGTGCTGCGCGCGCCGGAAGGCACCCCCGTCAAAGTAGTGGCTCCCGGTACCGTCGTCTACGCCGAATGGCTGCGCGGTTTTGGCAACCTCATCATTGTGGATCATGGCCAGCAGTACCTGACGGTCTATGCTTACAACCAAAGTCTGCTCAAACGGGTGGGAGATTCGGTGACAGGTGGCGATACTATTGCTACGGTAGGGGCAACCGGCGGCCAAGTGGAATCCGGCCTATACTTTGAAATTCGCCATCGTGGCGCTCCTGTGGATCCGGCCCAGTGGCTGGCCCAGTAGGGGCATTGGCAAAATTGTCGTTGGTAAATAACCGTTGGTGAATTACCAAACCCCATCGGCGAAAACAAAATTCGGGAAGTGTGCATGGGCACTCGCAAGTTTCGCGGTTTCGGTCTGATAGCCATCGGTGCGGTGGCTGGCGTATTGCTTAGTGTTGGAGTGACAGCCGTCGCCCAGCGCGGCAGTCCATTGCCCCTGGACGAACTCAGGCAACTGACCAGCGTTTTCGCCGCCATCAAGAACAACTATGTCGAAGCGGTCGACGACAAGACCCTGATCGACAATGCCATCTCCGGCATGGTCTCCAACCTGGATCCGCATTCCGCCTATCTGGATGCCGACGCCTTCCGCGAAATGCAGACGGCCACGCAAGGCGAATTCGGCGGTCTGGGCATCGAGGTCGGCGCGGAAGACGGCTTCGTGAAGGTGATCTCGCCGATCGAAGGCACGCCCGCCGCGCGCGCAGGCGTCATGGCCGGCGACCTGATCATCAAGATCGACGACACACCCACCAAGGGCATGACCCTGAACGATGCGGTCAAGCTCATGCGCGGCGCACCCAAGTCGCCGATCACGCTGACCATCATGCGCGCCGACCGTCCCCAGCCCATCGTGCTGAAGATCGTCCGCGACATCATCAAGGTGCGCAGCGTGCGCAGCAAGATGCTGGACAACGGCGTGGGCTACATCCGCGTCGCGCAGTTCCAGGAAAAGACCGGTTCGGACCTTGCCAAGGAACTGAAGGAGCTGGGCGCCAAAGAACCGCTCAAGGGCCTGGTCCTGGACCTGCGCAACGATCCGGGCGGCTTGCTGACCAGCGCCATCGGCGTGTCCGGCGCCTTCCTGCCGACCGACGCCCTGGTGGTGTCCACCGATGGCCGCACGCCCGACGCCCGCCACAAGTACCTGGCCACGCCGTCGGAATACGCCCGCGGTGAAAGCAACTACCTGGCCGGCCTGCCGGCCTGGACCAAGACCGTGCCGATGGTGGTGCTGGTGAACGTGGGTTCGGCCTCGGCTTCCGAGATCGTGGCCGGCGCGCTGCAAGACCACAAGCGCGCCAAGGTGCTGGGCAACCGCACCTTCGGCAAGGGCTCGGTGCAGGTCATCCTGCCGCTGTCCGAAACCACCGCGGTCAAGCTGACCACGTCGCGCTACTTCACGCCGAACGGCCGTTCGATCCAGGCCACGGGCATCGAACCGGATTACGTCGTTGCCGACACGGCCGACGGCGACCTGTTCCGCCTGCCGCGCGAAGCCGACCTGCAACGCCACCTGTCCAACCCGGGTACGGCCAACGAAGTGAAGTCCAATTCGGATCAGGACAACGTCGACGTGCCGACCAAGGTGTTCGAATTCGGCGGCAAGGACGACTTCCAGCTGCAGCAAGCGCTGAACGTGCTGGCCGGCAAGCCGGTGCAGAAGGGCTCGGCTCGCGCGCAAGCCAAGGCGGACGCCAAGGCCGGCGGCGGCACGCCCACGCGCATGAAGATCACGCCGACCGGAGTCGAGCCCAGCAAGGACAAATGAACGACGAGCAATTGCTGCGCTACGCCCGCCACATCCTGCTCGACGAGCTAGGCATCGAAGGGCAGGAAAAACTTCTGGCGGCGCGTGTGCTCATCGTTGGGGCGGGTGGACTGGGTTCACCCGCCGCGCTCTACCTGGCCACCGCCGGCGTGGGCGACATCACGCTAGCTGACGACGATGTGGTCGAGCTCAGCAACCTGCAACGCCAGATCCTCCACACCACCGCCAGCGTCGGCCGCCCCAAGGCCGAATCCGGGCGCGACATGCTGGCGGCGTTCAATCCCCAGGCGCACGTTCATGCGCGCGTCGAACGCCTGAAAGACCAGTCGTTGTCCGACGCCGTTGCCGCTGCCGATCTGGTGCTGGACTGCACCGATAATTTCACCACCCGCCACGCCATCAACCGCGCCTGCGTGCAGCACCGCAAGCCGCTGGTGTCCGGCGCGGCGATCCGCTTCGACGGGCAGGTCAGCGTGTACGACCTGCGCGACGACAACGCGCCCTGTTACCACTGCCTGTTTCCGGAAGCGGACGACGTCGAGGAAGCCAACTGCGCCACGATGGGCGTGTTCGCCCCAGTGGTCGGCATCATCGGCAGCATGCAGGCAGCCGAAGCGCTGAAGCTGCTGTCCGGCGTGGGCGAAAGCCTGTCCGGCCGCTTGTTGTGGCTGGACGTGCGCACCATGCAATGGCGCAGCGTCAACGTCCAGCGCGACCCCGAATGCGCGGTTTGCGGCCATCGCGGACACTGAAGCGGGCCCCGGGTCCCAAGCGGCGGATTTCGTCTCACACCATGGCCTTATTGCCCTTCGGGACAATATTAAAGGCTTGAAATACCTGCTATAACGCCAGCCAGCCTACACAATTCAGGTAACGGCGATGGACGTGACGGTGTGGATACAGGACTGAAGTTCAGCTTGCCCAAGTGGCGCCTGACGCGCTGGTTGACGCACGCCGGCCAAGACACGCCCGCGGATATCCGCGCGGCGCTGATCGCCAGCCTGTTCGGTACGCTGCCCATCTTCGCCGGCGGCGTCATCAATACCCTGATGATTTCCGGCGTCGTCACCTGGCGCCGCCCCGAGCCCCTGTACATCTCCTGGCTGGTGCTGGAGCTGGTGCTGGCCGTCGTCCGGGTCTCGATCCTGCGCGCCGCCTTGCGCGCGGCGCCCAAGGGCGGCAACACCCATACCGACGTCTACATTCTGCTGGCGCTGCTGTGGGCCTTCAGCGTGGGCTACGGCGTGTTCATCACCTTCCTGAACGGGGACTGGCTGGCCGCTACCCTGGCGGGCGTGTCTTGCGGCGCGATGGCGGGCGGCATCTGCTTTCGCAACTACGGCGCGCCCCGGCTGGTCGGCGCGATGATCTTCCTGAGCCTGGGGCCCATGTGCCTGGGCGCGTTGTTCACCGGCGAATACGTCACGGCCATCGTCTTCATCCAGATCCCGTTCTATCTCGTCAGCATGAGCATCGCGTCGCACCGGCTGAACCGCATCCTGGTGTCGACCATGCTGGCCGAGCGCGACAGCGAACGCCGCGCCAGCGAAGACGCGCTGACGGGGCTGGCCAACCGTGCCGGGCTGCAGGTGGCGCTTGAGCGCGTCTGCGCCAGCGCGCGCGGGCATGACAGTCACGCCGCGCTGCTGTACATGGACATGGACGATTTCAAGCGGATCAACGACACCTACGGCCATGCCGCCGGCGACCAGGTGCTGACCACCGTCGCCCAGCGCATGCGCGGGATGCTGCGGGTGGACGACGTGGCCGCCCGGATCGGGGGCGACGAGTTCATTGTGCTGGTGACAGGCATCGACGCCACGGCGGCGTTGCGGCTGGGCGAACACCTGCTGCGCGACGCCTCCCAGCCTATCTCGCTGGCGGACGGCACGCGAGTCAGCGTAGGGCTTTCGATCGGCATTTCGATCATTTCGGGCGCCAATCGCAGCCCGCAGGCCGCGCTGGATTCGGCGGACGCCGCGCTGTACCGCGCCAAGGCGCGCGGCGGCCGCTGCTGCGAGATCGTGGGGGACGACGACGTCGAAGATGCCGCGCTGGCCGGCGCCAACGGGGAACCCGCCACGGCCTGAACACGGGCAGGGGCTGATAGTTGGAGGCGGAACTCGGTCAAGAGTTATCAGATAACCTGAAAAATAAGCTTATAATCCGCCCATGCTGACCAAGACCCTGACCCTGACCGAACAGGTCGCCCGCCAGATCGCCACGGACATCGCCGATGGCGTGCACCCCGTCGGCGCCAAGCTGCCGCCCGGCCGCATCCTGGCCGAGCAGTACGGGGTCAGCGCTGCCGTGATCCGTGAGGCGACGGAACGCCTGCGCGCCCAGGGCATGATCCAAAGCCGCCAGGGCTCCGGCAGCACCGTGGTGTCGCGCACCGGGACCCAGGGCTTCCAGGTGTCCAGCGGCATCGGCGTGGACCGCGTGCAACTGGCCGGCGTCTATGAATTGCGGATGGACCTGGAAGGGGGCGCGGCGGCGTTGGCGGCCGTGCGCCGCAACGCCGCCGACCTGACCGCCATGGTCCAGGCGTTGGCCGACCTGGAAGCCCATCTTGAACATCCCGACGAAGGCGTCGAACACGACGTGGCGTTCCACGTCGCGATTGCCGCGGCTACCCACAACAGCACCTATCAAGACCTGTTGCAGTACCTGAATCTGCAATTGCGGTTGGCGGTCCGCACCGCGCGGTCCAACAGCCGTTTGCAGGACGGGTTGACCGCGGCGGTGCACCAGGAACACGTCGCCGTGTTCGAGGCCATCCGCGCGGGCAATCCCGAACAGGCCCGCCAAGCGGCGGTCTTCCATTTGCAGCAGGCGGCGCGCCGCCTGCAACTCGATCCCCTCTTTTCCGCGGCAACGCAGACACCATGAGCGCCTCCGACTTCACGCAACGCCTTACCCAGGCCCTGGGCCCCGATACCGTCTACACCGCCGACGCGGACATCGCGCCCTGGCTGTCCGACTGGCGCGGCCTGTACAACGGCCATGCCCAGGCCGTGGTTCGCCCGCGCAATACGGCCGACGTTGCTGCCTGCCTGGCCTTGTGCCAGCAGGAAGGCGTGCCGGTGGTGCCGCGCGGCGGCAACACCGGCCTGTGCGGCGGCGCCACGCCGGACGGCAGCCCGAAGAACGTGGTGCTTAGCCTGGACCGCATGAACGCCGTGCGTTCCATCGATACCGTCGCGAACACGATGGTGGCCGAAGCCGGCGCCATTCTGGGCAACCTGCGCCGCGCGGCGCAGGACGCGGGACGCCTGCTGCCGTTGAGCCTGGCGGCGGAAGACTCCAGCCAGATCGGCGGCAACGTCGCCACCAATGCCGGTGGCGTGAATGTGGTGCGCTATGGCATGGCGCGCGAACTGGTGCTGGGCCTGGAAGCGGTGCTGCCCACCGGGGAAATCTTCAACGGCTTGCGCACGCTGCGCAAAGACAACACGGGCTACGACCTGAAGCAGTTGCTGATCGGCTCCGAAGGCACGCTGGGCGTGATCACGGCAGTGGCGCTGCGCCTGTTCCCGCGCACGGATGTGCGTTCGGTGGTGCTGACCGCCGTCGAGTCGCCGGCGCAGGCGCTGCAGTTGTTCGAGATCCTGTTCGAGCAGTGCGGCGCGCGCCTGCAGGCGTTCGAGTACTTCTCGGGCGATTGCCTGGATCTGGTGCTGACGCACGCCGAAGGTGTGCAGGAACCGTTCGATCAGCGCTACCCGGCGTATGTGCTGGTGGAGTTGGCGGACACGGCGGACGAGGCAGGCCTGACGACGCTGCTGGAAAGCGTGATCGGCACGGCGTTGGAACGCGGCCTGTGCCTGGACGCGGCGGTGTCGGCATCGCTGTCGCAGCTGCAGACGCTATGGAAGCTGCGCGAGGAAATCTCGGAAGCGCAACGCGCGGACGGCCCGCACCTGAAGCACGACGTGTCGTTGCCGATCGAACGCATTCCAGACTTCATGGTGTCGGCAGAGGCGCGCGTGCGCGCGCTGTACCCCGATATCCGCCCCTTCATCTTCGGCCACTTCGGCGACGGCAATCTGCACTACAACCTGTCGCGCCCGGCAGGCGCTGACCGGGATTGGGTGGCAATAAACGGTGCGGCGATCACGGATGCGGTGCTGGACGAAGTGAACCGCTATGGCGGGAGCATTTCAGCGGAACACGGGATCGGGCAGTTGAAGCGGGAGCATTTCCTGCATAGCAAAGATGCCGTGGAGTTGAGGTTGATGCGGGAGATCAAGCGGGTGATGGATCCGGGTGGGATCATGAATCCGGGGAAGTTGCTGTAGGGAGATTTTTGGGGCGATCTTCGAGTCGGCGGGGTAGTGCTCTGTTGGTTGCTCGCGGCGGAGCTTTGTCGGGTTTTGTTTTGTAGGCGCGGATGGGGAGCTTCGTAGGTCGCTCGTCGCCGGGGTCGGGTGGGTGGCGCGCGCCCACGATTGCGGTCCGGAGCCTTCGCTCCGGACTGCCCTCTCGTCATCTTCGTTGCGGCCTGTGGCCGCTGCCTTCAGATTCCCTCGGGCGCATCAAGGTTGCGCGCCACCCACCCGACCCCGGCGACGAGCTGCGCCGTCTTGGTTTGTGCGCTGCTAGAGCGCTGTTTACTCACGAGATTTTCGGGGCCCGCCTCATGCATCCGCGCGGGCGGCCGCATTCGGCATACGCGTTGTTGATGCGTCGGGGCGGTAGTCGCTTGCGCGCTGGTGATGAGTGGTTTGCTAGTGGTTCCCGCAGTCAGGTGGGGGAGGTGGAGCGACGGGTGGCGCGCGCTAGATAGCTGCTTGCTTTTTCGAGTCTGTACGCGCGCCACCCGTCTAAAAGGGAGGCCGGTGATGGGGGGCGGCGATGACGTTCCTCTGATGGATTGATCGTGAACACACTCCACCCATCCTTGTATGTTTTTATAGCACTTGCCGATCTCACGTCGGAGGTGCTGGGGACCGGGGCGCACCCATTCATCAGCCGTCACTAGCGGACTGACGTTGGTAGATATCCCACCCCGCCCAAATACGTCGATTAAGACTCTAGCGGCCGTGACCGCCGATTGATCGCAAGACGAGGCTGGCGCCTGTCCAGCGATCGGCATAAGCACGTGGGATCGCAAGTTCAGGTCCAGCACGCGTTGGATGCCTTGTCGCAGTTGGCAGATGCGCTTGATGGGGCCGTTCTGGTGACGGCCGTAACCCGCATCCCGTTCGCCTCTTCGGACGCAGTGGTGGCCTGCGCGGGGCTAGACCCCAGGCCCAAAGAATCTGGAGCCTACAAAGGCCTGCGCAAACTCAGCAAGCAGGGCGATGCGGCCCTGAGAAGCCTTGCCTATAACGCGGCAACTTCAGCCAGCCGAACGGCTGCCTTCAAACCCCTCTATGCAGCGTTACGAGCCAAGGGCTGGGCCTCAAGACAGGCCCTAAACATCATCGCCAGAAAACTCCTACGCATCGCCTTCGGCGTATGGAAATCGCGCAAACCCTTCGACGTCAATCGCTTTATCGCCAACCAGGCTTGCGCCAAACCATAGAATCTACGGAGCCCGGCCAGCATTATCACGACGCAACCCACCTACACGCGAAGCGAACCCCGCAACGACGCAAGACGATGCGTAAGCTCCCCAAGGCCGCCCGCGCGGCCGGCCGGGAGCGGGCCCCGCAAGACCCTCCACCACTCCCCACTGTGGAGCAGAACCCTAAGAAAGCCGCCTGCCCCAGGCCACCGACGTGACGGGCGTCTTAAGAACTCAAACGCCCGCCATCAACAAAAAAATCACTGCCGATGATAAACCTCAGCCCCCTTCTTAACGAACTCCACTGACTTCTCCTGCATCCCTTTTTGCAACGCATCCTTCTCGCTGATCCCTTGCGCCGCCGCATATTCCCGGACGTCTTGTGTGATCTTCATGCTGCAGAAATGCGGACCGCACATCGAGCAGAAGTGCGCCACTTTCATGGAATCCTTCGGCAGCGTCTCGTCGTGGAATTCCTTTGCGGTGTCCGGGTCCAGGCCCAGGTTGAACTGGTCGTCCCAGCGGAACTCGAAGCGCGCCTTTGACAGCGCGTTGTCGCGGATCGCGGCGCCCGGGTGGCCCTTGGCCAGGTCCGCGGCGTGCGCGGCGATCTTGTACGTGATGATGCCGTCCTTCACGTCCTTCTTGTTCGGCAGGCCCAAGTGCTCTTTCGGCGTCACATAACAGAGCATCGCCGTGCCATACCAGCCGATCAGCGCGGCGCCGATGCCGGAAGTGATGTGGTCGTAACCCGGGGCGATGTCGGTGGTCAGGGGCCCCAGCGTGTAGAAGGGCGCCTCGTGGCAGTGTTCCAGCTGTAGCTCCATGTTCTCTTTGATCATCTGCATCGGCACGTGGCCTGGGCCTTCGATCATCACCTGCACATCGTGCTTCCAGGCGACTTGCGTCAGCTCGCCCAGCGTCTTCAGTTCGGCGAATTGGGCCTCGTCGTTGGCGTCGTAGCCCGAGCCGGGGCGCAAGCCGTCGCCCAGCGAGAAGCTGACGTCGTAGGCCTTCATGATCTCGCAGATCTCTTCGAAGCGCTCGTACAGGAAGCTTTCCTTATGGTGCGCCAGGCACCACTTGGCCATGATCGAACCGCCGCGCGAAACGATGCCGGTCATGCGGTCGGCCGTCATCGGAATGAACGGCAGGCGCACGCCGGCGTGGATCGTGAAGTAGTCCACGCCTTGTTCGGCTTGCTCGACCAGCGTGTCGCGGAAGATCTCCCAGGTCAGGTCCTCGGCCTTGCCGTCGACCTTTTCCAGTGCTTGGTAGATCGGCACAGTGCCGATCGGCACCGGCGAATTGCGGATGATCCATTCGCGGGTTTCGTGGATGTGCTTGCCCGTGGACAAGTCCATGACCGTGTCGCCACCCCAGCGGATCGCCCAGGTCATCTTCTCCACTTCCTCGCCGATGCCGGAGCTGACGGCCGAGTTGCCGATGTTGGCGTTGATCTTCACCAGGAAGTTGCGGCCGATGGCCATCGGCTCGACTTCGGGGTGGTTGATGTTGGCGGGGATGATGGCGCGGCCGCGCGCGATCTCGTCGCGCACGAACTCCGGCGTGATCGCGGCGGGGATGGACGCGCCGAACGATTGGCCCGGGTGCTGGCGCAGCAAGCGCTTGACCATCTTTTCGCCGTCGGGGCCGCTGTCGCGCAGCGTTTGCAGATAGTGTTCGCGGCGCAGGCTTTCGCGGATCGCCACGTATTCCATTTCGGGCGTGACGATGCCGCGGCGCGCGTAATGCATCTGCGACACGTTGGCGCCGGCCTTCGCACGGCGGGGCGGCCGCTGGAGATCGAAGCGCATGGCCGTCAGCTTGGGGTCGGTCAGGCGTTCGCGGCCGTAGTCGCTGGTGGGGCCCGACAGCACTTCCGTGTCGCCGCGCTCTTCGATCCAGCCACGGCGCAGTTCTGGCAGGCCGCGGCGGATGTCGATCTTGGCGTCGGGATCGGTGTAGGGGCCGCTGCAATCGTAGACGGTCAGCGGCGGGTTCTTTTCCCCGCCGAACATCGTCGGCGTGTCGTCCTGCTCGATCTCGCGAAACGGGACGCGGATGTCGGGGCGCGAGCCCGTTTCATACACGCGGCGCGATTTGGGCAGCGGTGCGACGGCCGCCGCGTCGACTTCGGCGGTAGCGGCCAGGAATTTGGGATTGACGTTCATGGAAAGCTCCAAGCAGAGTTGTTGGAGCCGATCGGGAATGGACTTCCGCCAGGCGTGCGGGGACGCGTGGCGGAAATACGGCTCCCAGCATCGGCATTATCCGTACTGGTACGAAGGGACTCTCTCAACACGTCCTGCCGGAAAGGCGGGACGAGTACCCCTGCGCGAAAGCGAAGTATAGAGCCAACCGCGAGCAGGGCTGGTATTACTGCTTTACATTTGGATTCAGTCTGGGGCGACAGTGTCATTCAGGTTCGGTACACTTTTTCAATGAAACGCCCGGCGGGCAGTCGTCTCGCCGGGACCAGCCCACTTAAGAAGGAATCGAGCATGCAACTGACCCTACGCAAATTGGCGCCCGCCCTGGTTGTAGTGACATTGGCGCTGGCAGGTTGCAAGACCGCCCCGACAAAGTCGTCCGGTGCCGCGGCCACGCCCGAAGCCGGCCAGCAGGCCACGCAGCCGGCCACCGCCTCGTCGGTCGACTTCTATCTGGCACAGCAGCAGCCCGCGCCGGGCCTGCGCGAAATCTCGCTGCCTGACGGCAAGCTCTACATGCAGTCGACGCCCGTGTTGACGCGCGCCGACCTGACCGACGCCGCGGCCCTGGTGGATCGCCAAGGCCAGAACTTCGTGGGCTTGCGCTTCTCGGAAGCCGGCGCGCGTAAATTGACGGACGTGAGCACGAAGAACGTCGGCAACCGCCTGGCGCTGGTGATCGATCAGGAACTGGTCGCAGCTCCCAGCATCGCCGAACCGCTGAACCGCGGCGTGCTGGCGTTTGGCGTGGCCTCGGCCCAAGCCGCCTCTGAAATCGCCGCCAAGATCCGTGGCGATGCCGGGCAGGCTCCGGCCGCAGGCGGTGCGGCACCCGCACCGGCTCCCAAGCCCTGATTCAGGCGGGCCTGCCACCCGCTCCTCCGCGCCTGCCAGCTTCTGGCAGACGACAAAAAACCGCATCGATCGATGCGGTTTTTTTTTGTCCGCGACGGGCGCGTGAAATCAGGGGGAGGGCGTTCCGGTCAGGCCGGGATCAGCCCATCTTGCGCCCGCGCGGCTTGACGGTGCGGCGGGCTTGCGCGGTTTCGATGAAGGTCAGCGTCAGCGCTTCGAGCATCACGCGGTCTTCGGGCGTCAGTCCGTCGAACTGCGCGGGCGCGATATTCGGAAAGGGCCAGGGTGCCTGAGGCCGGCGCCGCTTGGGCAGGCGCGGCATCGTTTCGGCGACGCCGGCGGGCGGTAGCGTGTCGGACAGGTCGTAGCCGTCCATGGGCAGTTCCATGGGGCCCTTGCCGGTTTCCAGCCATTCCGGTTCGATCTTCAGAATCTGAGCAAGCTTGCGCACGGACCGGCTGGAGTGGCGCAGCCCGCTTTCGTAACTGGCGATTGCACTTTGCGAAATCCGCGCCAGACGCGCGAGCGTCTTCTGCGTGTGACCACGCAGAAGACGGGTTTGCTTCAATCGGTCTGAAAATGTCTTCACGCGTCGATTGAAGCTTGCTCATGGTTTACTTTGGTGGCTATAAGCATTACTTAAGTGATAATTTCGGAGGTGCGAACGCATGCGGGAACGGGGCAATGTGTTCGTCGTGCAACTTGATGAAATGACGAGCAATAATTTTGTCGCTGCCTTGCGTGAATTTCACTGGCAAGTCAGCGCGTGCGAGTCGCCGACCGAACTCCTGGACCGCCTGCGCACGCAGGATGTCGATGCGATGGTGCTGCGCGGCCAGGGCAAGCAGGTGCCGCAGTTGATCGCCGCCTTGCGGCGCGCGGCCCCGGATGCGGTGGTGGTGTGGCAGGCGCCTGCGGCCTCGGCACGAGAACGCGTCGAAGCGCTGGAGGCCGGCGTGGATGCCTACAGCTCGGTGCGCATGGATGCGCGGGAATGGGATGCGTTGTTGCGCAACGCGCGCAGGCGGCTACTGCCCCCCGCGACCGACGGGCCGGCGTGGCGGGTGCATGGCGGCGAGCGGGTGCTGTCGGGCCCCGGCGGCGAACGGCTGCCCCTGACCGTGACGGAACGGGCATTCCTGCTTCGGCTGTTGAACGCGCCCGGCCAATGCCTACGCCGCGAACGGTTCTTCCCCAGCGATCCGCAAGAGGGTGCGCGCAGCGTGGATGTGCTGGTGTCGCGGTTGCGCAGCAAGGCGCGCCGCTTTGATATCGATCTACCCGTGCTGGCCGTGCGCGGGTGGGGCTACATTCTTCTGCAGCACTACCCGGTCACGGAACAGCAAGGTTAAATCCGGAAGGAAGGGCCCTAGAGCACGACCAGATTGTCCCGGTGCATGAGCTCGGGGTCGGTCATGCTGCCCAGGATTCGGGCGATCTGGGACGACGGCTGGCGCAGGATGCGCCGCGTGTCCACCGATGAATAGTTGATCAGGCCACGGGCGCATTCGCGGCCCTGGCTGTCCACGCAGGCCACGACGTCGCCGCGGCCGAATTCGCCTTCCACTTCCGTCACGCCAATGGGCAGCAGGCTCTTGCCTTCGCGCAGCAGTGCTTGCACCGCGCCGTCATCCAGCACGACGCGTCCGCGCAGCCGCAGGTGGTCGGCCAGCCATTGCTTGCGGGCGGACCACACGGGCAGCACGGCGCGCAATTCGCTGCCGATGCATTCGCCCTGGGCCAGCCGGGTCAAGACATTGCGTTCGTGGCCCGAGGCGATGACGGTGTGCGCCCCGCTGTGCGCCGCGCGCTTGGCCGCCAGCACCTTGGTCAGCATGCCGCCCGTGCCGATGCCGCTGCCGGCGCCGCCGGCCATGGCTTCCAGCGCCGGGTCGCCGGCTTGCGCGTGCGACATGAACGTGGCGTCGGGATTCTTGCGAGGGTCGGAATCGTACAGGCCGCGCTGATCGGTCAGGATGATCAGCGTGTCGGCTTCGATCAGGTTGGTGACCAGCGCGCCCAGCGTGTCGTTGTCGCCCAGCCGGATTTCATCGGTGACGACCGTGTCGTTTTCGTTCACGATCGGCACCACGCCCAGGCGCAGCAGCGCGAACAGCGTGCTGCGGGCATTCAGGTAACGGTGGCGGTCGGCCAGGTCTTCGTGCGTCAGCAGGATCTGCGCGGTGCGCAGGCCGTATTCGGCGAATGCCGCTTCATAGGCCTGGCACAGGCCCATCTGGCCCACGGCCGCCGCCGCCTGCAGTTCGTGCATGACGGACGGGCGCTTGCGCCAGCCCAGGCGGGCCATGCCTTCGGCGATGGCGCCGCTGGAGACCAGCACGATCTGCTTGCCCTGCTTGTGCAGGGCAGCGATCTGTGCAGCCCAGTGCGCTACGGCGGCGCGGTCCAGGCCTCGGCCTTCGTTGGTGACCAGCGACGAGCCGACTTTGGCGACAAGGCGCTGGGCGTGGGTGACGACGGAAACGGCAGGTGTTTCAGCAGACATGATGGGCGCCGGCTGCGGCGAGAAAAGACGTAATCGTAAGGACTGCGATTATGGCTTATTCGTCGCCGGCGCGCGGCGCGGCGGGCTTGTCGGCATCCGTGCGGGTGTCGTCGAAGCGGGGGTCCGGCGCCACATAGGTGCCGTCTGCCTGGTCGCGCGACACGTATTCCTTTTCGCGCTCGGCGTCCAGGTAGTCTTGCAGCGCGTAGAGCAGGTCTTGCGTGCCTTCGCCGGTCAAGCCGGAGATGGCGAACACCGGGCCCTTCCAGTCGTAGAGTTCCAGGAAGCGGCGCTTGGTGTCTTCGGGGTCCGGCACCATGTCCAGCTTGTTCAGGACCAGCCAGCGCGGCTTCTGGGCCAGCTCCGGATCGTAGCGGCGCAGTTCTTCGACAATGGCGCGCGCGTCGACCACGGCTTGCTCGACGGGGTCGGCGTCCGGGTCCGGCGTGGACACGTCCACCAGGTGCAGCAGCACGCGGGTGCGCGCCAGGTGGCGCAGGAACAAGTGGCCCAGGCCCGCGCCTTCGGAGGCGCCTTCGATCAGGCCGGGAATGTCGGCCACGACGAAGCTGCGCGACGGCGACGTGCGCACGACGCCCAGGTTGGGATGCAGCGTGGTGAACGGGTAGTCCGCGATCTTCGGCTTCGCATTCGAGATGCGGGTGATCAGCGTGGACTTGCCGGCGTTCGGCAGGCCCAGCAGGCCCACGTCGGCCAGCACCTTCAGTTCCATGCGCAGGTAGCGGTGTTCGCCTTCCTTGCCCGGCGTCCATTGACGCGGTGCGCGGTTCAGGCTGGACTTGAAATGGATGTTGCCCATGCCGCCCTGGCCGCCGGCGGCCAGCACGACTTTCTGCTCGTGCGTGTCCAGGTCGAACAGGACTTCGCCGGTTTCGGCGTCATGGATGACCGTGCCCACGGGCACGCGCAGGGTGATGTCCGGGGCGGCCGCGCCGTACTGGTCCGAGCCGCGGCCGTTCTCGCCGCCCTTCGCGCGGTGCAGGCGCGCATAGCGGAAATCGATCAGCGTATTGATGTTGCGGTCGGCCACCGCATAGATGGTGCCGCCGCGTCCGCCGTCGCCGCCGTCCGGGCCGCCTTTGGGGATGAACTTTTCGCGGCGAAAGCTCGCCACGCCATTGCCGCCTTTGCCGGCGACCACTTCAATGGTGGCTTCGTCTACGAATTTCATGGTGTCTGCGCGTGTAGTGGGTAATAGGGCAGCCGCCCGTCGTGGGGCGCTGCCAGGGGGCAAAGAAGAGCTTACTCGTCCTTTGCCTTAAAACTAAACGAGCCCCCCGCGCTGCACACACTTCGTGTGCTTGCTACCCCCCAAGGGGGCGCTTTTTGTCTTGGGGCGGCCCGGCGACAAAAAAGCCCTGCCGCATGCGACAGGGCTTTTGCCGTTCGGGCACGCGTTGAGCCGCGTGCCCTGACCGTGCTTGTCCGATTACTCGGCAGCGATGATCGAAACGGTCTGCTTGTTCAATGCGCCCTTGAAGCCGAATTGAACCTTGCCGTCGATCAGCGCGAACAGGGTGTGGTCCTTGCCCATGCCGACGTTCACGCCAGCGTGGAAGCGCGTACCGCGCTGACGCACGATGATCGAACCAGCGGGAATCAATTCACCGCCGAAAGTCTTGACGCCCAGACGCTTTGATTCTGAGTCGCGTCCGTTTCGCGTAGAGCCGCCGCCCTTTTTCTGTGCCATGTTTAGCTCCTGCTAAGTGGTACCGAGTCGCTTCTTAAGCCGTGATGGCTTCGATGCGGATTTCGGTGTAGTTCTGACGGTGGCCCTGACGCTTCTGATAGTGCTTGCGACGGCGCATCTTGAAGATCTTGACCTTGTCGTGGCGGCCTTGCGCAAGAACCGTTGCCTTGACCACAGCGCCGGGGACGAGGGGCGTGCCAACTTTCAGTTGGTCGCCTTCGCCCACGGACAGCACTTGGTCCAGGGTGATTTCTTGCCCAATGTCTGCCGGTATCTGTTCTATCTTGAGTTTTTCGCCAGCGGCAACGCGATACTGCTTGCCACCGGTTTTTACGACCGCGTACATGGGGTGTTCCTTAAATAGGTAAATGGGTCTATCCGCGCGGGCCCGCCCTGCTGGGTGGGATTGCCGTCCTGGACTGGCCGCTTCCATGTCTTGGTGCCAGAACCTGGCAAGAAGGAAAGCGCCCATGTGCTTTCAAGCGTAGTGCTTGGAAGTATCCAGAGGGTTTACGCGGACAACCGACGTAATTCGGGCATTGCTGACCGAATCTGCGATATTAGCCCGGGACTTTTCAAAAGTCAAAAAGCCGTTGCAGGCTAAGGGCTTAGGTGTGGCGCCCAGGCTTCAAATCGCAGGAATCACCTGCTGCGCGATGCGGCGCGCCACTTCGCGGATGCCGTCCGTCACGGCGCGCCGGTGGGCGTCGTCCAGCCGGTCGGTGGGGATGGACGTGCTGACCGCCGCCCGCTTGCCCAGCGGGGTCACGCCCACATAGGCGGCGTAGCAGACGAGGCCCGTCGCCATTTCCTCGTGGTCCTGGCCCAGCCCGGTCTGGCGCACCTGGTCCAGTTCGCGGTAGAGCGCGTCCGGCGTGGCCAGCGTGCGGTCGGTGACGCGCGGCAGTTCCGCCGGCACACGGGCGGCCAGTTCGTCCGGGGGCAGGTTGGCCAGCAGCGCCTTGCCCAGCGCGCAGGCGTGCGCGGGCAGCCGCAAGCCCAGGTCCGACACCAGCCGCACGGGGCGGCGGGCGTCCTCGCGGGCAAGGTAGACCACGTCGAAGCCATCCAGCACCGCCAACTGCACGACTTCGTTGCAGCGGGCGACGAAATCGCCGGCGGCCGCGTGGAAGGCTGCCGCCAGGCCGTCGTGGCGCAGATAGGCGGCGCCCAACGCCATCAATTCGATGCCGATGACGTAGCCGCCATCCTTGCGTTCGATCCACCGGCGCTGCTCCAGGCAATCCAGCAACAGGTAGAGCGTGCTTTTGGCCAATTGGCAGGCCTGGGCCAGTTCCGCCGCCTTGGCGGGCGTGCGGCGCCCGGCAAGCACCCGCAGGATGTCGTGCGTGCGCCGAATGGCGGGAACGTCGTAATCAGTGGCCATGGGCGGTTTGTTTTCCAACATATTGGAACGAAATTCAGGATGTTGGACATGATAAGGCCATTCCCCTAGACTCGTGCTCCATCAATGCCATGCCGGATCGCAGGCCAATCATTGGCAACGCACGGCGACGGCACGCACAACGCGAGGAGACACCATGAACCAGCAAGACACGTTGCCGTCCGATCTGCCGCAGGCGCTGCTGGTGGGCCGGGTTTGGCGTCCGGCACCCGTGAACGGCCCCAGCGTCGTGGTGGTGCGCGACGGCGAAGTTTTCGACATCACCGCCGTCGCGCCCACCGTGGCCGACCTCCTGGACCGTGCCGACCGTGTGGAGGTCGCGCGCAATGCCCGCGGGGAATCGCTGGGCGACGTGCGGCCGCTGATGGCCGCCACGCTGCAAGGCGGGGACGGGCCGCGCTTATTGGCGCCCTGCGATCTGCAACCCGTCAAGGCGGCCGGCGTCACCTTCGCCATCAGCCTGCTGGAGCGCATGATCGAAGAAGAGGCGGGTGGCGACGCCCGCCGCGCCGACGAGATCCGCGTGCGGATGCAGGCGCTGATCGGCTCGGACCTGTCGCGCCTGCGTCCGGGCTCCGCCCAGGCGGCAAGCCTGAAGGCTGGGCTGGTCGAACGCGGCCAGTGGTCGCAGTACCTGGAGGTGGGTATCGGCCCCGATGCCGAGATTTTCTCGAAGGCCCCGGCGATGGCGTCGGTGGGTTTCGGCGCGCAGATCGGCGTGCTGCCCGAATCCGAATGGAACAACCCGGAACCCGAAATCGTGCTGGCGGTGGACAGTCGGGGCGAGGTCGTGGGCGCCACCTTGGGCAACGACGTCAACCTGCGCGACATCGAAGGCCGCAGTGCCTTGCTGCTGACCAAGGCCAAGGACAACAACGGGTCATGCGCCATCGGCCCCTTCATCCGCCTGTTCGACGGCGATTTCGATATGGACAGCGTCCGCCAGGCCGACGTGTCGCTGCGCATCGACGGCGAGGACGGCTTCGCGCTGAGCGGCGTGAGCCATATGCGGGAAATCAGCCGCGATCCGCTGGACCTGGTGCGCCAGGCCTGTGGCGCGCATCACCAGTATCCCGACGGCTTCATGCTGTTCCTGGGCACGATGTTCTCGCCCAGCCAGGACCGCAAGGGGCCGGGCACGGGCTTCACGCACAAGCTGGGCGACCGCGTGGTGATCGCGTCCGAGCGCATCGGCGCGCTGGTCAACGAGGTGCAGCTGAGCACCGGGATCGCGCCGTGGACCTTCGGGGTGCGCGCGCTGTACGCCAATCTGGCGGGGCGCGGCCTGTAACAGGAT
>NZ_LZZS01000002.1 GCF_014170335.1 Achromobacter sp. UMC46 | reverse complement strand
GGCCAAGAGGGCCGCGGCCAGCGCCAGGGCGCCGTAGACGGGGGCGAGGGGATGCGGGTTGCGCATGGTCAGGCACCTGTTTGATTGGGTGCGTTTTATTGTACGGGTGCTTGGCCGCCGGCCAAAAGCAAGCGGGGCCGCATGGTGCGGCCCCGTCGGAGTCCCCGTATGGGGTGGCCAGCGTCTGCCCGTCAGGCGCGGGCGGCGCGTCGGCGGTCGATGAAGGCGCCGACTTCGCCCACGATGCCGCGGCGGAAAGCCAGCACGCAGATCACGAAGATCAGCCCGATCACGATGGTGACGGATTCGCCCAGGCGCAGGAACCAGTCCACGCCGGTCAGGTTGGCCATCATCTGGCCGAAATCGCCGACCTTGTTCTCAAGCAGCACCACGATGAAGGCGCCCAGGATCGGCCCCGTCAACGTGCCCAGACCGCCGATCAGCGTCATCAGGATGACGAGCCCCGACATCTGCCAGGTGGCGTCCGACAGCGTGGCCGACACGAACACCAGCGTCTTGGTGGCGCCCGCCAGGCCGGCCAGCGCGGCCGACAGCACGAAAGCCAGCAGCTTGAACCGGTCTACGTCGTAGCCCAGCGAAATGGCGCGCGGCTCGTTTTCGCGCAGCGCCTGCAGCACTTGCCCGAAGGGCGAGTTCACCGTGCGCCAGATGATGAAGTAGCCGATGATGAAGATGGCCATCACCAGGTAGTACAGGTTGATGTCCTTGGATAGGTCGACCAGCCCCAGCAGGGTGCCGCGCGGCACGCTTTGCAGGCCGTCTTCGCCGCCCGTGAATTTGGCCTGCAGGAAGAAGAAGAACACCATCTGCGATAGCGCCAGCGTGATCATCGCGAAGTAGATGCCGCTGCGCCGAATGGCGATGGCACCCATCGCCAAGCCCAGCAGCGCCGCCACGCCCACGCCGAACAGCAGGCCGATTTCGGTGGGGAGGCCCCAGACCTTCATCGCATGGCCGGCGGCGTACGCCGCGCTGCCCAGGAAGGCGGCGTGCCCGAAGGACAGCAGCCCGGTAAAGCCCAGCAGCAGGTTGAACGCGCAGGCGAAAAGCGCGTAGCACATGATCTTCATGGCGAAGATCGGATACACCCCGAGAAAGGGTAGAGCGGCCACCACGACGGCCAGGACCGCATAGCCCAGGAGTTGACGATTCATTTTTCTTTTCCGAACAGCCCGGCCGGGCGGATCAACAGAACGATGGCCATGATGATGAACACCACGGTGCTGGAGGCTTCGGGCCAGAACACCTTGGTCAGTCCTTCAATCACGCCCAGGCCCAGACCGGTCACGATGGCGCCCATGATGGACCCCATGCCCCCGATCACGACCACGGCGAACACGACGATGATGAGGTTGGACCCCATCAGCGGGGAAATCTGCAGGACGGGCGCGGCCAGCACGCCGGCAAAGCCCGCCAGCGCCACGCCGAATCCGTAGGTCAGCGTGATCATGCGGGGCACGTTCACGCCGAAGGCCTCGACCAGGCGCGGGTTTTCGGTGCCGGCGCGCAGCAGGGCGCCCAGGCGGGTACGTTCGATCACGAACCAGGTCGCCAGGCACACGACCAGCGACGCCGCCACGACCCAGCCGCGGTAGTTCGGCAGGATCATGAAGCCCAGGTTGGTCGCGCCGCGCAAGGCGTCGGGCGTGGGATAGGGTTGGCCCGACACGCCGTAGAAGCTGCGGAACAGCCCCTCGATCAGCAAGGTCAATCCGAAGGTGAGCAGCAGACCATACAAGTGGTCAAGCTTGTACAGATGCTTGAGCAGCAGCTTCTCGATAAGGATGCCGAATAGCCCGACGACGAGCGGCGCCAGGATCAGCATGACCCAGTAGTTCAACCCCAGGTACGACAGCCCCATCCAGGCGATGAACGCGCCCAGCATGTAGAGCGCGCCGTGCGCGAAGTTGATGACGTTCAGCAGCCCGAAGATAACGGCAAGCCCGAGCGACAGCATGGCATAGAAGGAACCGTTGACCAGGCCCAGTAATAGCTGGCCGAACAAGGCCTGTATAGGGATGCCGAAAAGGTCAGTCATCTTGTGAAAATCCTGCGCGTACGGATGGAAGCGAGCAAATTCAAGGTGCGGCCGCGGCGGCTTGCGCCTGGCCACACCTCGGGGTCACATAAGCCGGTGGATTACTTCTTGACCAGCTTGCAGGTGGACTCGGACAACTTGGTGTAGACCTCGTCGCCGGGCAGCGTCGCCACGACCTTGTAGTAGTCCCACGGGCCCTTGGATTCGGCCGGGGTCTTGACCTGCATCAGGTACATGTCGTGGATCATGCGGCCGTCTTCGCGCACGTAGCCGCCCTGGGCGAAGAAGTCGTTGACCTTGTTGGACTTCATCCACTTCATCACGGCATCGCCGTCGTCCGTGCCGGTGGCCTTGACCGCGTTCAGATAGAAGGTCAGGGCGGAATAGTCGCCCGCCTGCAGCATGGACGGCTTGCGGCCGACCTTGGCTTCGAACTTCTTGGACCAGGCGCGCGAAGCGTCGGATTGGTCCCAGTACCAGCCGTCGGTCAAGTACATGCCCTGCGTTGCCTGCAGGCCCAGCGCGTGCACGTCGTTGATGAAGACCAGCAGGCCCGCCATCTTCATGGTCTTGGTCACGCCGAATTCATTGGCGGCCTTGATCGCGTTGATGGTGTCGCCGCCGGCGTTGGCCAGACCCAGGATCTGCGCCTTGGAGGCTTGCGCCTGCAGCAAGAAGGACGAGAAGTCCGAAGCGCCCAGCGGCGCCCGCACCTGGCCTTTCACTTCGCCGCCCGCGGCCTTGACGACAGCCATCGTGTCACGCTCCAGCGCATGGCCGAAGGCGTAGTCGGCGGTCAGGAAGAACCAGCTCTTGCCGCCGTCCTTCACGACGGCGGAGCCGGTGCCGCGCGCCAGGGCCACGGTGTCGTAGGCATAGTGCACGGTGTAGGGCGAGCATTGCGCGTTGGTCAGGTCCGAAGCGCCCGCGCCGATTGCCATGAAGGGCTTCTTCTTGGCTGCGGCCACGCCGGCCATGGCCAGGCTGGTCGACGAGTTCGTGCCGGCGATGATGACGTCCACCTTCTGTTCGTCGAACCATTCGCGCACGCGGGCCGACGCGACGTCGGCCTTGTTCTGGTGGTCGGCCGAGACCACTTCGATTTTCTTGCCGTTGATCGAGCCGCCGGCGTCTTCGATCGCCATGCGGATCGCGTCCAGACCGGCTTTGCCGTCGATGTCGGAATACACGCCCGACATGTCGGTGATGAAGCCGATGCGGATGACATCGTCGGAGATACCTTGCGCGTGGGCGGTGGCCCCTGCAAATCCCAGGCCCGCCATGGCCAGTGCAGCAGTGATGGTGTGCAGCTTCATGGGATGACTCCTCTTCCCTACGGTGTAGTGTTGCCGGAGATCCGGCGGATGACAGGTTGTTTTAGACGCCCAGCAACTCGTTGAGCGTGTCCTGTTTTTCTGAAAGTTCAGCCGCTTCGAAATGCTCGACGATCTGACCGTGCTCCATGACATAGAAGCGGTCGGCCAGCGGAGCCGCGAAGCGGAAGTTCTGCTCCACCATGACGATGGTGTAGCCGCGCTGCTTCAGCGTCGTGATCATGCGGGCAAGCGCCTGCACGATGACGGGCGCCAAGCCTTCGGAGATTTCGTCCAGCAGCAGCAGGTTGGCGCCGGTGCGCAGGATGCGCGCCACCGCCAGCATTTGCTGCTCGCCGCCCGACAAGCGCGTGCCGGGCGAATTCCGGCGCTCTTGCAGGTTGGGGAACATGTCGTAGATCTCGGCCAGCGACATGCCGCCGCCCAGCGAACCCACGACCGGGGGCAGCAGCAGGTTCTCTTCGCAAGACAGGCTGGCGAAGATGCCGCGCTCTTCCGGGCAATAGCCCACACCCAGGTGGGCGATCTTGTAGGTGGGCAGGTCGATGGCCTCGGTGCCATGGATGCGCACCGAACCCTTGCGCGATCCCGTCAGGCCAAGAATGGCCCGCAGCGTGGTGGTGCGGCCGGCGCCGTTGCGGCCCAGCAGCGTGACGACCTCGCCTTGCCCCACGCGCATATCCACGCCGTGCAGGATATGCGATTCCCCGTACCAGGCTTGCAAGCCCGAAATTTCGAGTGCCGGGGTGCTCATGCATGCGCTCCTTGAAGTTCGCCGTCAGTGGTGCCCATGTAGGCTTGCATCACGGCCGGATGGCGCGAGACTTCCGCGTACGTTCCTTCGGCCAGCACCGAGCCGCGCGCCAGCACCGTGATGGTGTTGGCGATGGAGGACACGACGTTCATGTTGTGCTCGACCATCAGGATCGTGCGCCCGGCGCTGACGCGCTTGATCAGCTGCGTGACGCGGTGCACGTCTTCGTGGCCCATGCCCTGCGTGGGCTCGTCCAGCAGCATCAGTTCGGGTTCCATTGCCAGCGTCGTCGCGATCTCCAGCGCGCGCTTGCGGCCGTAGGGCAGGTTCACCGTGGTCTCGTCCGCGAAGGCGCCCAGGTCCACCTGTTCAAGCAGCGCGCGGGCGGGCTCGTTCAGTGCCGCCAGGCGCTTGTCGCTTTTCCAGAAATGGAACGACAGGCCGGTCTTGCGCTGCAAGCCGATCCGCACGTTCTCAAGCACGGTCAGGTGAGGGAACACCGCCGAAATCTGGAACGAGCGGATGACGCCGCGCCGCGCGATCTGCGCGGGGCGATCACCGGTGATGTCGATGCCGTTGAATTTGATCGTTCCCGAAGTGGGAGATAGGAACTTGGTAAGCAGGTTGAAGCAAGTGGTCTTGCCCGCGCCGTTAGGCCCGATCAAGGCATGAATCTCGCCCCGCTTGATACGCAAATCGACCCCATTGACCGCGACGAATCCGCGGAACTCCTTGGTGAGGCCTTTTGTCTCCAGGATTGTGTCATCCATGTCCGCTGCACCGGCGTTGATTTTTATGGTCTCCACCTGACGTCATTGCGACAGGCCCCCCGCGGGGTCGTGAAATACAGCGGTTGTTCGCTGATTTCCGATGAGTTGCCGGCGAGTATGCGGACCTCTTTATCAAAATTCCATGAGGGTTTTACATAGGTTTTGCAGTGCCGCATGGCGAATTGTCGGCAGGCCGACAATACGGGCCCCACAGGGCGGGAAAACCCTTTTCCCTATCCAATGCGTTGCAGCAAATGCGCGTTGATCGATACTAACGCGTCATGCAATTTCGGCGAGGGGAAACCCGGTTTTCCACGCGATGAAATAATCCCGCAATATTCCGGGCGCGGGATTCACGCGGGCGTTTTCTGTTTGAATTCGCACAGGTCCGATATGCCGCATTGCGGGCATTTCGGTTTGCGCGCGACACAGATGTAACGGCCCAGCAGAATCAGCCAGTGGTGGGCGTCCTGCATGTATTCGCGCGGCACGAATTTCACCAGTTTCTCTTCGACTTCCAGCACGTTCTTGCCGGGGGCGATGCCGGTGCGGTTGGAGACGCGGAAGATGTGCGTGTCCACGGCCATGGTGAGTTGGCCGAAAGCGGTGTTCAGCACCACATTGGCCGTCTTGCGGCCCACGCCGGGCAGCGACTCCAGCGCTTCGCGGGTTTGCGGCACTTCGCCGCCATGGTGCTCGATCAGGATCCGGCAGGTCGCGATCGTGTTCTTGGCCTTGGTGCGGAACAGGCCGATCGTCTTGATGTAGTCGGTCAGACCTTCTTCGCCCAGCGCGAGCAGGGCTTGGGGCGTGCCGTATTGCGGGAAGAACTTGCGCGTGGCGATGTTGACCGATTTGTCGGTAGCTTGCGCCGACAGCAGCACGGCGATCAGCAATTGGAACGGGCTGTCGTATTCCAGTTCGGTGGTGGGGTGCGGGTTGGCCGCCTGCAGGCGGGCGAAGATCTCTCGGCGTTTGGCTGCGTTCATGACTGCGTCGGATTGCGGCGGGCCCGGGCGCGGGCCAGCGCGGATTCAATGGCGGAACGCTTGCGGTCTTCGCCTTGCGCGTCGGCGACGGGGGCCGCCTGAGCGGATTCATCCTGAGCGGGTGCCTCTGGCGCCATCAGGCGCGCGTTGTCGGCCGCCAGGCGTTCCGTCCGGCTCGCGTGGCTGCGGTGGCGCTGCCGGCTGACCGCGGCGTCCTGCGCGCTCCAGGCGCGCCCCGCAGGCACCATCTGGATGCAATCGACCGGACAGGGCGCCACGCACAAGTCGCAGCCGGTGCACCAGTCGGCCAGCACCGTGTGCATGTGCTTGTTGGCGCCCACGATTGCATCGACCGGACAGGCCTGGATGCACAGCGTACAGCCGATGCAATGGGATTCGTCGATGCGTGCGACCAGCAGCGGACCGGGTTCGCCGCGGTCCAGATCCAACGGCAGGGGCGGCGTCTGCAGCAATGCCGCCAGCGCGGCGATGCCGTCGTCGCCGCCGGGCGGGCAGCGGTTGATCGGGGCTGCGCCTTCGGCGATGGCGTCGGCATAGGGCCGGCAGCCGTCATAGCCGCACTTGGTGCATTGCGTCTGGGGCAGCAAGGCGTCGATGCGGTCGGCAAGTGAGCGACAGGACATGTAAGGCCAATAAAAGAAAAAGGGGCCACTCGGGCCCCGTGGAATACGGATCTGGCTTGAGGGGCGCGCGGGCGGGGCCCGCGCGTCACATGCCGGACGGCGCTAGGCTGTGGTCAAGCCGATTGCCGGATGAATTCGGCAATTTTAGGACAGATCATTTCGCGCCACCGGCGGCCCGAGAAAATCCCGTAATGGCCGCAGTTGGGGGCGGTGTAGTGCGTCTTGCGTTCGGCCGGGATGTTCTTGCACAGCTTGATGGCCGCGCGCGTCTGGCCCTGCCCCGAGATATCGTCCAGTTCGCCTTCGATGGTGAAGAGGGCGACCTGCTTGATATCGGCCGGGCGCACGGTCTGGCCGTCCACTTCCCACGTGCCGTTGGGCAGCGAAAAGTCCTGGAACACCATGCGGATCGTGTCCAGGTAGAACTCGGCCGGCATGTCCAGCACGGCGTTGTATTCGTCGTAGAAGCGGCGGTGCGCTTCGGCGTCGCTGTCGTCGCCGCGCAGCAGGTCGAGGTAGAACTCGTAGTGCGACTTCATGTGGCGGTCCGGGTTCATGGCCATGAACCCGGCGTGCTGCAGGAAGCCCGGGTAGACCTTGCGGCCGGCGCCCGGATAGCGGGGCGGCACCGGGTGGATCACCTGGCTTTCAAACCACGAATAGGGCTTGGTCGTGGCCAGGCGGTTCACCTGCGTGGGGGACTGGCGAGGATCGATGGGGCCGCCCATCATCACCATGCTGCGCGGCTGGCAGGGATCGTTGGCGGTGGCCATCAGCGAGACGGCGGCCAGCACCGGCACGGTCGGCTGGCAGACCGAGATCACATGCACGTCCGGGCCCAGGTGCCGGATGAAATCCTGCACGTAGCGCACGTAATCGTTCAGATGGAAGGGGCCGGCGGCCAGGGGCACCATGCGGGCATCGACCCAGTCCGTCACGTAGACGTCGTGGTCGGGCAGCAGGGCGCGCACCGTGTCGCGCAGCAGCGTGGCGTGGTGGCCCGACAGCGGGGCGACCAGCAGGACCTTGGGGTCGTCGCGGCCAGCGGCGCGCACGTCGCGGTGGAAGTGCACCAGGCGGCAGAAGGGCTTGTCCAGCGCCACGGACTCGGTGACGCGTGCGGCCTTGCCGTTGATCCGGGTCTCGGGAAGATTCCAGGCGGGTTTCTGGTATTCCTTGCCGATTCGCGTCATCAACTCGTACCCGGCAGCCATCTGGCGGGAAATCGGGGTATAGGCGAGGGGGCTGTAGGGGCTGGAGAACAGCTGGGAACCGGCATCCGTGAATGCAGCGAACGGAGTCAGGAAGGCGCGCTGCATTTCGTGCAATTGGTACAGCATTTGGGGGAAGTCCTTCTGGGTCGTGCGTGTGCCCCGATTATTGCGCCGAGGACTAAAGATATATCCAATCAGCCTAAAGAAACTGCGGCAAAAACCGGGATTCTGTTGCTAAAAAGAGACCCGTCATCCCATTAAGCACCAGTTTAGGGCGTTTTTTTGCGCTGCCCAGAGACCAAACGGAGGATATCTGCACTACGCCTGGCCGTGCGGGATCACCAGTAATTCTCAACCGCCAGATTGCCGGGAATGCCCCGGCGGCCCGGCTTGAAGCCGCGTTCGCCAAGCAGCTTGCGGGCGTCCGCCAGCATGTCAGGGTTGCCGCAAAGCATGATCTTCGCGTGCTCGGGATCCAGCGGCAGCCCCGCCAATCGCTCCAGCCGGCCGTCCGCGATCAGCGTGGTCAGGCGCGCTTGCGGCATGCCCGGCAGGGGCTCGCGGGTGGCGATGGGCAGGTAGACGAGCTTTTGCGGATCGGCCGCGGACAGGTCGGCCAGCTCGGGCCGTTGGCCCCAGGACTCGATCTCTTCGCGGTAGGCCAGCTCTGCCGCGGTGCGCACGCCGTGCACCAGGATGATGCGGCGGAAGGCGCGCCAAGTGGCCGGGTCGCGCAGGATGGACAGGTAGGCGGACAGGCCGGTGCCGGATGCCAGCAGCCAGAGGTCGCCGCCCGGGGCGAAGCGTTCCAGCGTCAGGAAGCCGTAGGGCGTCTTTTCCACGTACAGCGCGTCGCCCGGGCGTAATTGCGCCATGCGCGGGCTGAACAGGCCGTCGGGGACCACGATGGAATAGAACTCCAGCCCGGACTCGTGCGGCGCCGACACCATGGAATAGGCGCGCCACAGGGTGGGCGGGCCGTCGGGCGCGTCTGCGCCGGGTAAACCGACCCGGGCGAACTGGCCCGGCAGGAACGCATACGCGTCGTCGCGCGTCACGCGCACGGAGAACAGCTTGTCGGGCACCCAGGTATGGATCTGGGTTACGGTCTGGCGCGTGTATTTGGAGTCGTCGGTCATCGGGGCATCGCACGATGCCGGCCGCCAGGCGGCGGCCAGCGGCCGCGGATTATTTTTCCAGGTATTGCAGCTTGTCCTGCTTGCCGTTCCAGTCGTCGGCGTCCGGCAGGGGCTTCTTGGCGCGGCTGATGCTGGCGAACTCGGGGGAGAGTTCGGCGTTCAGCGCGATGAAATTCAGTTGGTCCTGCGGCACGTCTTCTTCGGCGTAGATCGCGTTGGCCGGGCATTCCGGGATGCAGACGGCGCAGTCGATGCATTCGTCCGGATCGATCACGAGGAAGTTCGGACCCTCACGAAAACAGTCCACCGGGCACACATCAACGCAATCGGTGTACTTGCACTTAATACAGTTTTCGGTGACAACGTGGGTCATTCAGGAACTCCGGGATCGGCGGCTTTTGTGTCTTGTTGGCCGGATTTTACCCAATGCGGGCCGGATGTGCCGGTAATACCCGTATTGACATCGTGGCCCATCGCCCTGAACCCCCCGGCCCTCTATGCTATGGTGTCGCGAAACGAAACGCGCAATCATGATAATCACTTCGCTGCTCGACACCGATCTGTACAAATTCAGCATGATGCAAGTGGTGCTGCATCAGTTCCCCGCTGCACAGGTCGAGTACCGTTACAAGTGCCGCACTGTCGGGGCCGACCTGCGCCCCTATCTGGATGAAATCCGCGAAGAAGTGCACCAATTGTGCCAGCTGCGCTTCACGCAGGACGAACTGGATTACCTGGGCAGCTTGCGTTTCATCAAGAGCGACTTCGTTGATTTCCTTGGGCTGTTCCATATGCCCGAGCGCTGCATCCATATCAGCGAAGGCGACGCGCCCGGCGAGATCTCGATCGAGGTCAAGGGCCCATGGCTGCACACGATCCTGTTCGAGATCCCGGTGCTGGCCATCGTCAACGAGGTCTATTTCCGCAACACGCGCAAGAATCCCGACTGGGAAGAAGGCCGCCAACGCTTGCAGTCCAAGATGCACCTGGTGCTGGACGACCCGGCGCTGGCCGATTTCCGCGTGGCCGAATACGGCACGCGCCGCCGCTTCTCGAAAGTCTGGCACCAGGAAGTCGTGTCCACCATGAAGGCGCAGATGGGCCCGCATTTCGCGGGCACCAGCAACGTCCTGCTGGCCAAGCAGCATGAAGTGCTGCCGCTGGGCACGATGGGCCACGAGTACCTGCAGGCCTGCCAGGCGCTGGGCCCGCGCCTGCGCGATTCGCAGGTGTACGCGCTGGAGGTCTGGGCCAAGGAATATCGTGGCGACCTCGGTATCGCACTGTCGGACGTCTACGGCATGGATGCCTTCCTGCGCGATTTCGACATGTATTTCTGCAAGCTCTTCGACGGTGCGCGCCACGACTCCGGCGACCCTTTCGTCTGGGGCGAGCGCCTGTTGGAACACTACCGCAAGAATCGCGTGGACCCCCGCGCCAAGACTCTGGTGTTCTCGGATTCGCTGACGTTCCCGCGCGCCATCGAACTGGCCCGCCAGTTTGCCGGGCGCTGCAAGGTGTCGTTCGGCATCGGCACGAACCTGACCAACGACCTGGGCCACGAACCGCTGCAGATCGTCATGAAAATGGTCCGCTGCAACGGCCAGCCGGTGGCCAAGGTGTCCGACGCGCCGGAAAAAACCATGTGCGACGATCCCGCGTACCTGGCCTACCTGCGCCAGGTGTTCCAGTTGCCTCCCGCCTGAGGGCGGCTCGGGGTAAATTGCGGGTTTCCTTGTATTGATCCACCCAACCCACTCGACTCTAGGGGAATATTCATGAGCAGCATCAAGCGCTTCCACGTCGCCAAGCGCCTGTCGGACATGGCCGTGTACAACGGCGTCGCGTACCTGGCAGGCCAGGTGCCTGACGATGCCAAGCTGGACATCACCGGCCAGACCGAGCAAGTGCTGGCAACGATCGATCGCCTGCTGGCCGAAGCCGGCACCGACAAGACCAAGATCCTGATGGCCCAGATCTACGTGGCCAACATGAAGGAATTCGATGGCATGAACAAGGCATGGGACGCCTGGGTCGCCGACGGCAATTCGCCGCCGCGCGCCACGGTCGAAGCCCGCCTGGCCAATTCGGACTTCAAGGTCGAGATCGTCGTGACGGCCGCCGTCTGAGCGATATCCGCCTGCAAGCGAAAAGCCCTTCGGCATGCCGAAGGGCTTTTTTTTGGGGCAGGGTCAACGGATGGCCCGTCATCCCCCCATCAGCACGATCCCCGCCAGTAGCCCGCCCAACGCTTCGCATCGGCCCAGATCTTCCGGGGGCACCGTTTTATCCGCCAGGATCTGTTCGGCCGTCTGCGCGCCCAGCTTGATGATCAGGGGCGGGGCAACCGGGTTCAGGCGCCAGCCGGTGCAGATGCGTTCGACCTGCCGCGCCGCGCCCGCGCCGTCGCTGCCGGCGCTGATCGCGCAGGCATAGGGCAGGCCCTGGATCCGGTCCAGCACGGCGTAGTAGTTGCGGTCGAAGCATTCCTTCATTTCGCCGCTGAGGCTGGCCAGGTTTTCCGGCGCGCAGAAAAGGAACCCCTGGCTGGCCAGCAAGGCGTCGGCCCCGACGTCGGCCGCGCGTTGCAGTCCGATGCGCAATTCGTCCGCCTGCTCCAGTTGCGCCGCGGCGTCCGCGGCGCCCCGGGCGGCGGCTTCGGCCATCTGCCGGGCCGCGCCCGTGCGCGAATGCCAGACGATCAGCAGTTGCTTCATGCGTAGCGTTCCAGGGTGTCCTGCCGGTAGTACGCCCGCAGCAAGCCATACCATTCGGGCAGCGCCTGCTGCATGGGGGCGGGGTCCACGAAGAAGTGCTCCGAGCTGACGGCGAAGAATTCCGCTTCGTCCGTGGCGGCGTACGGGTCCATCGGCAGTCGGCCGTACCAGGCGTCCGCGTCCTCGCTTTCGGGGTCCACGTCGGGCGGGATGGCCGCTTCGACCGCGTCCAGCGCGGCGATGAAGCGGTCCAGGCTGTCGTCCAGGATGCGGCGCCAGGCCTGGGGCTTCAAGTCCGGGTGGGCGCCCAGCGACGGCATGCCGTCGGCGAAGCCCGAGCGCAGGTCCAGCTTGTGGGCGAACTCGTGGATGACGACGTTGAAGCCGCCGTCCGACAGCTGCGTGTCTTCCCAGGACAGCACCAGCGGGCCGCCTTCCCAGGCTTCGCCGGCCGCGTCCTCGATGTATTCGTGGACCACGCCGTCGTCGTCCTGGCGCGAGCGGGGGATGCGGAAGCTGGCGGGGTAGACGATGATTTCGTCCCAGCCTTCATAGAGCTCGGGCGCCAGGTTCAGGATGGGCAGGCTGGCCTGCGCGGCGATGGACAGGCGCATGAAGTCCGAGACTTCCAGGCCCTGCGCGCCATTGATGGTCTTGCTGGCCAGCAGCCAGGCCGACCGTGCCAGCAATTGGGCGGTTTCGCCGGCGTTCAACGCCGCCAGGAAAGGGTGGGCATCCAGCACCTGCCGCCAGAGTTCGGGCGAGATGCGGGCTTGCATCTCGGCCACCTCGGACGCGCGGGCGCCCCGGCCCTTGAGCCAGCGCAACATAAGCTTGGGTTCCTTCTATATATCGGGATAAGGCGGGGGATTCAGGGCTTGCAAGCCCTAGTGTAGAGTGTCGGGAATCTCAACCCGATCCCGCTCGACACCCGTCATGTCCGCCCCGCCTGTTCTCGACGCGCCTTCGCCTTTCGACGCTTCCTGGCGGCAGGAGGTAGGGGCGGGCCTGGATGCCGACGGCATGGCGCTGATCGACCAGGCCGTCGCCTGGGCCATCCCCCGTTTCGAAGGGCAGCAGGCGTTGACGGGCGAGCCGTTGGCCAGCCACGGCGCCGGCGTGGTCCGCATCCTGGCGGCCCTGCACACCGACGCCGCCACGCGTGCCGCGGCGCTGCTGGCCGCCTTGCCCACCGACTTGATGGCGCCCGCGCCGGCCTTGCGCAACGACCCCGTCGCCACCGCGTTCGGCGCCGAAGTCGCGCGGCTGGTCCAGGGCACCCGCGCGCTGCTGCGCCTGGGCGTCGTGGCCCGCCAGGCCAGCGATGCCGAGGCCGAAAGCGGCTCGCAGAAGGAAATGCAGCGCAAGATGCTGCTGGCGATGGCGGCCGACCTGCGCATCGTGCTGATGCGGCTGGCTTCCCGGCTGCGCACCTTGCGCTGGCACGCCGAAAGCAAGGCCCCGTGCTCCATCGCCTTCGCGCGCGAAACGCTGGACCTGTACGCGCCGCTGGCGAACCGCCTGGGCATCTGGCAGATTAAATGGGAAATGGAAGACCTGGCCTTCCGTTTCCTGGAGCCCGACCGCTACAAGCAGATCGCCCGCTTGCTGGAAGAAAAGCGCGTCGAGCGCGAAGCCTTCATCGCGGGCGCCATCGACCGCCTGCAGACCGCCTTGTCCAAAGCGGGGATCGAGGCCGAGGTCAGCGGCCGGCCCAAGCACATCTACAGCATCTGGAACAAGATGCGCGTCAAGCGCCTGGACTTCGCCCAGATGTACGACCTGCGCGCCTTGCGCATCATCGTCGACGACGTACGCGCCTGCTATACGGCGTTGGGCCTGGTGCACGAAATGTGGACGCCGCTGTCCGACGAGTTCGACGACTACATCTCGCGGCCCAAGCCCAACGGCTACCGTTCTCTGCACACGGTCGTGGCGGACGACGACGGCAGGCCGTTCGAGGTGCAGATCCGCACGCGCGAGATGCACCAGTTCGCCGAATACGGCATGGCTGCGCACTGGCGCTACAAAGAGGCCGGCGCCAAGGGTGGCCAGGTGGCGGCCTCCAGCGAATACGACCGCCAACTGGCCTGGATGCGCCAGCTGCTGGCCTGGAACAGCGATGTCGAAGGCGGTAGCGAGCCGGGCGCCAACGCGGCCAAGCCGGAGTCCGCCAAACCTGCCTCAACCAGATCAGGGCCGGGCAAGAACCGCAATGTGGTCACGGCGCCCGCGCACACCGACGAGCGCATCTACGTGTTGACGCCGCAGGCGCGGGTGATCGAGTTGCCCGCCGGCGCCACGCCGGTGGACTTCGCCTATCACTTGCATACCGACCTGGGCCACCGCTGCCGCGGCGCCCGCGTCGACGGGCAGATGGTGCCGCTGCAGACGCGGCTGTCCACCGGACAGACCATCGAGATCATTTCCGCCAAGTCCGGCGGGCCGTCGCGCGACTGGCTCAACCCCCAGCTGGGGTTCCTGGCCAGCCCGCGCGCGCGCGCCAAGGTGCGGATGTGGTTCAACGCCATCGAACTCCAGCAGCGCATCACGCAAGGGCAGGCGCTGGTCGAAAAGGAATTGCAGCGGCTGGGCAAGACGGCGGTCAACCTGGAGCAGTTGGCGCAGAACCTGGGCTTCGCCCGCGCCGACGACCTGTACGTGGCGGCCGCCAAGGAAGAGTTCAGCCTGCGCCAGATCGACAGCGTCTTCCAGCAGCCGGGGCCGGCCGTCGAACCGCAACCGGCGGCGTTGCGCCATGCGGGCTCGGGCAGCGCCGAGAAAAGCGGCAAGAGCGGCGTACTGGTGGTGGGGGTGGGGTCGCTGCTGACGCAGTTGGCGCGCTGCTGCCGCCCGGCGCCGCCGGACGCCATCGCCGGCTTCGTCACGCGGGGGCGCGGCGTGTCCATCCACCGCAGCGACTGCCACAGCTACCTGGCGCTGGCCGCCCGCGAACCGGAACGCGTGATCGAAGTGGCCTGGGGCGAGACCTCGGACAATTTCTATCCGGTGGACATCAGCGTGCGCGCGCACGACCGGCCCGGCCTGCTGCGCGACCTGTCCGAGGTCTTTGCGCGGTTGCGCCTGAACGTGGTGGGCGTGAACACGCAGAGCAAGCAGTCGCTGGCTCATATGGTGTTCACGGTGGAAGTGCGCGGGGGCGAATCGCTCGCCCGCGCGCTGGACGCCTTGGCCGAAGTGGCCGGCGTGTCCTCGGCGGCGCGCCGCTAGGACGACACCCCCAGGGCCGGGCGGCCGTGGGGGATCAGGCTTCAGTGGTCCAGGTTCTCGTGCGCGCGGTCGCGCATGAAGAACGCGGCGACCAGGCCCAGCGCCACGCCGAACATCACGTAGTAGGCCGGCGCCATCGGCGAACCGGTGACCTTGATCAGCCACGTCACGATGAACTGCGCGAAGCCGCCGAAGATCATCACGGCCACGTTATAGGCCAGGGACAGGCCCACCGAGCGCACGCGCGCCGGGAACAGTTCCGCCATCACCGTGCTGAACACGCCGAAGAAGGCCGACACGAAGAAGCACACCACGATCTGCACCGTCAGCAGGCGGCCGATCGACGGCGCGTCCGACAGCCAGTGGTACAGCGGGTACAGCACGATCAGGTAGCCGATCAGCGAACCGATCACCAGCGGGCGGCGGCCGATGCGGTCCGACCAGGCGCCCATGAACGGGGTCATCAGCACCATCAGCGCCGCGCCCGCCATCTGCACCATGAAGGTGTCCTTCATCGGCAGTTTCAGGATCTGCGTGGAATACGTCACCAGGTACGTGAAGGTGATGTAGATGGACACCGTGGCGGTCACGACCAGACCCACGCCGATCATCGTCTCGCGGGTGTGGGTCTTGATCATCTGGACCAGGCTCAGGCGCTGCACTTCACCGCGCGCGGCGGCCTGGCGGTCCTCTTCCTGCATCTGCTTGAAGACTTCGGTCTCGTCGATGTTCCGGCGGATATAGATCGCGATGGGAACGATCACCAGACCGAAGGCGAACGGCAGGCGCCAGGCCCAGTCGGCGATCTGCTGCTGCGTGAAGAACTCGGTGATCAGCGTGCCGCAGGCGGCGCCGATCAGCAGCGCCAGCATCTGTCCGGCCATCTGCCACGACCCGTAGAAGCCGCGTTTGCCGTTGGGGGCCATTTCGATCAGCAGTGCCGTGGAGGTGCCGAACTCCCCACCCGCCGAGAAACCTTGCAACAGGCGCGCGATCAGGATGAAGATCGGGGCCAGGATGCCGGCGGCGTGATAGGTCGGGGCGACCGTGATCAGCGCGATGGACACGGCCATCAGCGACGTCACCATCACCATCGCGGCCTTGCGGCCCTTCTTGTCGCCGTACAGGCCCAGGATGATGCCGCCGACGGGGCGCATGAAGAAGCCGACGCCGAAGATCGCCGTCGTCATCAGGATGGCGTTCAGCTCGCTGCCGGGCAGGTTGGGGTCGGTGGGGAAGAACAGCTTGGCGATGATCGGCGTCATGAACGCGAACACCAGGAAGTCATACCATTCGAGGGCGTTGCCTATCACTGCGGCCACGATGTTGCGTGTGGGGACTGCTTTGTGCTGCACGATTTCTCCTTGGGGGCATTTTCCGATCCGGGCGCCATTCTAGGCGCTTAACCCGTGAACGGCGCCCGATGCCGTCCAAGACGCGGGCGCTTCCTGGCTTTACACTTCTGCTTTTCCCCAAAAGAGAAGTGACATGAACGCGCGCACCTGGCTGGAAACGCTGGTGGGTTTCGATACCACCAGCCGCAATTCCAATCTTGCCCTGATCGAAACCGTCCGCGATTGGCTCAAAGGCCAGGGCGTCGATGCATGGCTGGCGCACAACCCCGAGCGCACCAAGGCCAACCTGTTCGCCACCTTGCCGGCGCAAGACGGCAACCAGCAGGGCGGCATCGTCCTGTCGGGCCACACCGACGTGGTGCCCGTGGATGGCCAGGACTGGAGCACGGACCCGTTCAAGCTCGTCGAGAAAGACGGGCTGCTCTATGGGCGCGGCAGTTGCGACATGAAGGGGTTCATCGCCGGATCGCTGGCGCTCGTGCCGGAATTCCTGGCCATGCCGCGCAAGAAGCCGATCCACCTGGCGTTCTCCTATGACGAGGAAGTCGGCTGCGCCGGCGCGCCGTACATGCTGGCCGACCTGCTCGAGCGCGGCATCCGCCCCGAAGGCTGCGTGGTGGGCGAACCCACCGGCATGCAGGTGGTCGTGGCCCACAAGGGCATCAACCTGTTCCGCTGCAAGGTGCATGGCAAGGCGGCGCACTCGTCCCTGACCCCGCGCGGCTGCAACGCCATCGAATACGCCGCCCGCCTGATCTGCCGCATCCGCGACCTGGCCGACAGCTTCAAGGCCAACGGCCCGTACGACCAGTTCTACGACGTGCCGTTCTCCACGATGACCACCAACCAGATCCGTGGCGGCATCGCGGTCAACACCATTCCCGAACTGTGCGAATTCACCTACGAATTCCGCAACCTGCCGGGCATGCAGCCCGACGAGATCCAGGCGGAAGTCGAAAAATACGTGCGCGATGAGCTCTTGCCGCGCATGAAGGCCGAATTCGACGGCGCCAGCATCGAAATCGAGACCGGCGCCGCCGCACCCGCCCTGGAAGCCTCCGAGGAAGCCGCCATCACCCAGCTGGTGCGCGCGCTGACCGAAGACCGGACCACCCGCAAAGTGGCCTACGGCACCGAGGCCGGCCTGTTCCAGGGCATCGGCATCCCCACTGTCGTCTGCGGCCCCGGCCACATCGAACAGGCCCACAAGCCCGACGAATACGTCGCCCTGGACCAGATGGCCTCGTGCGAGACCTTCCTGCGCCGCCTGGGCCAATCGCTTTAGGCGCCGGGCGGGGGCGGCCGGGCAGGGGACTTCCCGCCCCGGCCGGGCCCGGGTCAGGTAAAATGACGGGTTGCAAACCGGATTTGCGGCCGGCAGTGGTCTGCCGCGATACCGGGGGAGATGCTTGGTGAAACCTTACGACTTTCCGGATGCCAAGGGCCATTTCGGCCCTTATGGCGGTGTTTTTGTGGCGGAAACGCTAATGCACGCGCTCGACGAGCTGCGTGCCGCCTATGACCATTACCGTGTCGACCCCGCCTTTCTGGAAGAGTTCAACTACGAACTCAAGCATTTCGTCGGCCGGCCCAGCCCGGTCTACCATGCCCGCCGCTGGTCGGAACAGCTGGGCGGCGCCCAGATCTGGTTCAAGCGCGAAGACCTGAACCACACCGGCGCGCACAAGGTCAATAACTGCATCGGCCAGGCCCTCTTGGCCAAGCGCATGGGCAAGCCCCGCGTCATCGCCGAAACCGGCGCCGGCCAGCACGGCGTGGCCACCGCCACGGTGGCGGCCCGCTACGGCATGGAATGCGTGGTCTACATGGGCAGCGAAGACATCCGCCGCCAGGCGTCGAACGTCTATCGCATGAAGCTGCTGGGCGCCACGGTGGTGCCGGTCACTTCCGGTTCGCGCACCTTGAAAGACGCGCTGAACGAAGCCATGCGCGACTGGGTCACCAACATCGAAAACACGTTCTACATCATCGGCACGGTGGCGGGTCCCGACCCCTATCCCCGCATGGTGCGCGACTTCCAGACCGTCATCGGCAACGAATGCCTGACGCAGATGCCCGAGGCCATCGGCCGCCAGCCCGACTACGTCGTGGCGGCGGTAGGCGGCGGCTCCAACGCCATGGGCATCTTCCATCCCTATATCCCCTACGAGAACGTGCGCCTGATCGGCGTCGAAGCCGCAGGCGAGGGCATGGACAGCGGCAAGCACGCCGCATCGCTGGCCGCCGGCCAGGTGGGCGTGCTGCACGGCAACCGCACCTACGTCATGCAGGACGCCGACGGCCAGGTCCAGGAAACGCATTCCGTCTCCGCCGGTCTGGACTACCCCGGCGTCGGCCCCGAACACGCCTGGCTGAAAGACACCGGCCGCGCGGAATACGCGGGGATCACCGATGAAGAGGCCTTGAAGGCGTTCCACGACTGCTGCCGCATCGAAGGCATCATGCCTGCGCTGGAGTCGTCGCACGCCATCGCGCAAGCCGCGAAGATGGCCGCCACGCTGCCGCGCGACGCGGTCATCCTGGTCAACTTGTCGGGCCGTGGCGACAAAGACATGCATACCGTCGCCGAACGTGCCGGTATCGAGCTCTAATACATGACTACTCGCACTGATCGCATCGCCGCCGCCTTTGCGCGCACCGCCGAATCCGGCCGTGCCGCGGCGCTGATCCCCTATATCGCGGCAGGCGATCCTTCGCCTGCCGCCACCGTTCCCCTCATGCACGCACTGGTGGAAGCCGGCGCCGACGTGATCGAGCTGGGCGTGCCGTTCTCGGATCCCATGGCCGACGGCCCGGTGATCCAGCGCGCGGCCGACCGCGCCATCGCGCAGGGCGTGGGCCTGACCCGCGTGCTGGAACTGGTGGCCGAATTCCGCCAACGCGACACCTCCACCCCGGTGGTGCTGATGGGGTACGCCAACCCGATCGAACGCATGGGCCAGACCGCATTCGCGGTCAACGCCGAAAAGGCGGGCGTGGACGGCGTGCTGGTCGTGGACTATCCGCCTGAAGAAGTCATCGAGTTCGCCGCGACCTTGGGCGAACACGGCATTGCCCCCATTTTCCTGCTGGCCCCCACCTCCACCGAGGCCCGGATCCGGGCCGTGGCGGAAGTCGCGCGCGGCTACGTGTATTACGTGTCGCTCAAGGGCGTCACGGGCTCGGGTTCGCTGAACACCGACGACGTCGCCGAGCGCGTGGCCGTCATCCGCCGCCATGTGCGCGACATCCCGGTGGGTGTCGGATTCGGCATCCGCGACGCCGAAAGCGCGCAGCGCGTGGCGCGCGTGGCCGACGCGGTGGTCATCGGCAGCAAACTGATTGAAACGATGGAGCAGGCGGCGGCTGACGCCCCGGCTGCCCAGAAAACCGACGCTGCAGTCACCGCCGCCAGCGGCTGGCTGCGCACCATCCGGCAAGCGCTGGATCAAGTAAAACGAGAAGACGCGTCGGCCTGAACGGCGGGCGCGACCTCATACGGGATGAAACATCAATGAGCTGGATCGAAAAACTCCTGCCTCCTCGCATCAATAAAACCAGCGACAGCGGCGCGCGCCGCGTTCCGGAAGGCCTTTGGGTGAAATGCCCGTCGTGCGAATCGGTGCTGTACAGCGAAGACTTGGCGGCCAACCTGCACGTGTGCCCGAAGTGCGACCACCACATGCGCATCGGGGCCCGCGCCCGCATCGATTCGCTGCTGGACATGGAAGGCCGGGTCGAAATCGGCCAGAACACGCGCTCCGTGGACACGCTGAAGTTCAAAGACACCCGCAAGTACCCGGAACGCCTGCAAGAGGCCGTCAAGCAAACCGGTGAATCCGATGCGCTGGTGGTCATGAGCGGCTCGATCCGCGGCGTGCCTGCGACTCTGGCCTGCTTTGAATTCGAATTCATGGGCGGGTCGATGGGATCGGTGGTGGGCGAGCGCTTCGCGCGCGGTGCCCAGGCCGCCCTGGACAACAAGACGCCCTTCATCTGCGTGGCAGCCTCTGGCGGCGCGCGCATGCAGGAAAGCCTGCTGTCGTTGATGCAGATGGCCAAGACCAACGCCATGCTCACCCGCCTTTCGGCGGCGGGCCTGCCGTTCATCAGCGTCCTGACCGATCCCACCATGGGCGGCGTGTCGGCCAGCTTCGCCTTCATGGGCGACGTGGTCATCGCCGAACCCAAGGCGCTGATCGGTTTTGCCGGCCCCCGCGTGATCGAACAGACCGTGCGCGAGAAGCTTCCCGAAGGCTTCCAGCGCGCCGAGTTCCTGTTGCAGAAGGGCGCCATCGACATGGTCATCGACCGCCGTCAGCTGCGCGAGGAAATCGCCCGTCTGCTGGCGCTGCTGACCAACCAGCCGGCGGACGTCGTTACTGCCTGATCGCCGGGTTCGGGCGCGCGTCTTTCCACGCAACCCGCCCCGAAAAAAAGCCGTCGCGGGCCTTAGGCCGGCGGCGGCATTTTCATTGGCGCGTCATGAATATTCGTTTCGGGCCGGACCGGGTTTGTATCGAATGTGAGTGCGTTTTTCGGAACAGTGTTTTCCACGACTGATTGTTGCCATATTGCGACAATCGTCAAGCCATGCGGCCCGGATTTTGATATGTTGCCGGTTAGACCTGAAATCCACGGAGTTATCTATGCTGTCGACCAAGAAGAAAATGCTCACGGGCCTTGTCGGTTTGGCTCTTGCCGGCGCTGCCACCTTGGCTAGTGCGCAATCCTCAGAGGGCACGCAAGGCGGCGTCAGTATGCATTACGGCATTGGCGACCATTATCAGCGCTTCACGCTGAACTACGAAACGCCTTCTGTTTGGACCTACCAGTTCGGCGGCAATTGGGGCCGCCTGGACCTGACGCCCGAGCTCGGCGCGTCCTACTGGTGGGCGGACGGTTCGCGTTCGCCGGGCCATGTCTGGCAATTGAACGCCATCCCGATGTTCCGTTGGTGGACGGGTGAACGCTTCTATCTCGAGGCCGGCATCGGTGCGACGGTATTCTCCAGCACGCGCTTCGCGAACGAGAACATCAGCACGGCGTTCCAGTTCGGCGATCACATCGGCATGGGTTTTCTGCTGACCCCGAACAACCGCATCGGCGTGCGCTATTCGCACTTCTCCAACGCCAGCATCAAGCGCCCGAATCCGGGCCTGGACATAGTTCAGCTGACGTACACGTACCAATTCTGAGCACTAGCTGGCGGTATCTCGAAGCCCTCGATCGCGAGGGCTTTTTTTTGGCCCGGCACAGGGGCTCAGGCGATGGGCATCACTGGCGCCAGGCAAAAAAAAGCCCCCATCACGTGAACTGACCCCCAGAAGTTGGACGGTCAGAAGCTAAAGCCCGAAGGCCTGAGCTCGGTATTGCACCGGGCTCAGGCCTTTTAGCTTGAGCTTGATGCGGTCGTGATTGTAGTAACGGATGTACTGCCTGATGCCCACCTGCAACTGGTCGATGCTCTCGAAGCGGTTCAGGTGGAAGAACTCGGCCTTCAACGTCCCGAAGAAGCTCTCCATGGCGGCATTGTCCAAGCAGTTTCCCTTGCGTGACATGCTCTGCGTCACTGACCGGGCGGCGAGCATGCGACGGTAGTTGGGCTGCTGGTACTGCCATCCCTGGTCGGAGTGCAGGACGGGGCGGTCTGCCGGACGTAGCCGAGCCAGCGCCTTTTTCAACATGCTGCCCACGAGCTTGAACACCGGTCGTCGGCTGGTTTCGTAGGCCACGATCTCGCCGTTG
>NZ_LZZS01000001.1 GCF_014170335.1 Achromobacter sp. UMC46 | reverse complement strand
TCAGCAGTCGTTCCAGCGGATGCTTATGCCTCAATCCTCGGACCACTTGCGCTTTCCAACGAGCGCTTTGGTCTTTTCCGCTTCGATCAAGGCATCGAGCTTTTTTAGGTAGTCCAACTCCGCTCGCAGGTTCGCAACTTCCTCGAGAAGCTCTTCCTTGGTCATGTCCTTGGACACGGGCTCCGGTGGGTATTTATGGGGCATGCTTGCTCCTGGACGCTTGCGCGCCAACGCCTCTATACCCCCAGCATCATACTGGGCTCGCCACTTCCCAATATGACCTGAACTGCGGATCCCCAGCAGAGTCGCAGCCTCGGTGTCGGATAGCCCTTGGTCGCGGATCTTGCGCAACACAGACTGCTTAAAGGGTGCGCTGTACGTGCCTGACTGCCGGCGCAGGCCCGATAAACCATGCACGCGATAGCTCTCAACCCATCGTCGGACAACTGAATGGTCCAGTTCGTGACGCGCCGCCACCGACCGACCGCTCTCAGTACCCTTCAAATACTCCCGCACCACCTTTAACTTGAACTGCTCGTCGTACTTCGCCATGTAAAAACCCCCGAAGGTTGGATCAATGTCCAACTTTCGGGGGTCAGTTCACACGGCGATGGGGGCTTTTTGTCGCGCGGACGGCTTAGGAGTGCGTTTCGACTTGAACCAGCGGTTCGTTCGAGACGGACGCGACCGGCTTGCGCTCGCGGCCCAGGCGGGTCGGCGTATGCGCGGCGGCGATACGCAGCTGGGTTTGGGCGTGGCGGTCCGGATCGGTTTCCACCCACTTCAGGCCAGCGGCATTGACCACATCGTGCAAGGCTTGCGCCTTGGCCGTCGGCGCCGTTGCCGGCACCACGATCGGCTGCTGCGCGGCGACAGGAGCGGGAGCGACGGGAGCGGCAGCCTGGACCACCGGAGCCGGTGCCGTCACGACGGGTTCGGCGGCAGCGGGTTCCACGGGCTCGGCCGGGGCAGCGGGTGCGGACACCTGGGTGGCGGGTTCCACGGCGACCGGTTGCGTCACCTGGGCAGCAGCCGTTTGCTCGGGCTGAGCCACAGGTTCGGCGGCGGCTTGCACCGGTTCGGCCTTCGGGGTTTCAACCTGTTGGGCTTCGACCTGTTGGGTTTCAACGGGTTGAGCAGCAGGTTCACGGGGCGTTTCGGCAGCCACTTGGGCAGACGCCGGTGCGGCTTCGATCGCCTGCGCTTCCGTCACCTTGGTTTCGACGGCTTGCGTCTGGACCGGGGCGGGGGCCTGGACGGCTTCCGCGGCTTCGGCGATTTGAGCCGGGGCGACCGGAGTGGCGGGAGCGGCTTGCGTCGCTACGCCTTCGGCTTGTTCGCCAAGGTCGTCGTCCGAACCGTCTTCCAGCTGGTCGTCGCTACCGGCCACACCACCTTCTTCCTGGCTGCGGCGGCCACGGCGGCTGCGGCGGCGGCGGCGCTTGCGTTCCGGATCGGCTGCGCCTTCGGCGCCTTCTGCGGTCAGCACGCCATCGGCGGTCTGATCGGCGGCGTCGGCCGCGTCCAGCGCGGCTTCAGCAGCCGGCTTGGTGTCGGGCAGGGCGGTCGCAACGCTCTGCGCCAACGCGGCGACCATGCTTTCCTGTTCGCTCATCGGGGCGTCGGATTGACCCTCTTCGCGGCGATTGCGGCCACGGCCACGGCGGCGGTTGCGGCCAGCGCCGGTGTCGTCGCCATTGGCCAGGTCGGCCTGGTCGGGGCGGTTGGAGGCCAGGGCTGCTTGCGCGACCTGATCGCCACGCGCCTCGTTGCGGTTGCCGCGGTCGCCACGTTCCTGGCGCTCGCCGCGTTCGCCTTCAGGGCGGCGGTTGCCACGGACGTGATGACGGCCGCCTTCGCCGCCTTCAGCGCCTTCGCCACGCGATTCGCCGCGGCGGTTGCGGTTGCGGTCCGAACCGTGGCGTTCGCCACGGCGTTCCTGGCCGTCATGGCCGCTGCGGCCCTTGCCGCCACGTCCGGACGCGGCGCGCTTGGCGCTGTCTTCCTGGGCGGTGGCAGCGGGCTTGGCGGTATCGGCGTTGCCGGTCAGCCAACCTACCAGGCGCTTGAACAGGCCACCCAGGCCACCGGCCGCAGCGGGTGCTGCGGGCGCGGCAACCGGTGCGGCAGGCGTCGAAACGGGGGCGGGCTGCGAGGGCGTGATGCCCTTGACCAGCGCTTCCGGGCGGGCCTTGATCTCGCTTTCGCGGGGCTGCCAGGGCGCGTTCGTGGCCGGAGCCTCAACCAGCTCGAAGCTGGTCTTCAGCTCTTCCAGGCGCGGATCGTCGTGGCGCAGGCGTTCGATGTGGTGGTGGGGCGTTTCCAGATGCTTGTTGGGGATCAGCATCAGGTTGACCTTCAGGCGGGCTTCCATCTTGGTGATGTCGGCGCGCTTTTCGTTCAACAGGTAGGTGGCCACATCGACCGGCACCTGGGCGTGGACCGCCGCGGTGTTTTCCTTCATCGCCTCTTCCTGCAGCAGGCGCAGGACGTGCAGGGCGCTGGATTCGGCGTCGCGGATCACGCCGGTGCCGTTGCAACGCGGGCAGGTGATGTGCGAGCCTTCGTTCAGGGCCGGACGCAGGCGCTGGCGCGACAGTTCCATCAGGCCGAAGCGCGAGATCTTGCCCATTTGCACACGGGCGCGGTCGAAATGGAGGGCATCACGCAGGCGCTGTTCGACGGCGCGCTGGTTCTTGCTGTCTTCCATGTCGATGAAGTCGATGACGATCAGGCCGCCCAAGTCGCGCAATCGCAACTGGCGGGCCACTTCGTCGGCCGCTTCGGAGTTCGTGCGCAGCGCGGTTTCCTCGATGTCGGCGCCGCGCGTGGAGCGGGCCGAGTTCACGTCGACGGAAACCAGCGCCTCGGTGTGGTCGATCACGATGGCGCCGCCGGAGGGCAGCGTCACGGTGCGCGAATACGCCGTTTCGATCTGGTGTTCGATCTGGAACCGCGAGAACAGCGGGATGTCGTCGCGGTAGCGCTTCACGCGCTGGACGTTGTCCGGCATCACCACGCTCATGAACGCGGTGGCTTGGTCAGCGATCTCGTCGGTATCGATCAGGATCTCGCCGATTTCGGGCGAGAAGTAATCGCGGATGGCCCGGATGACCAGGCTGGATTCCAGATAGATCAGGATGGGCGCGGAGTTATCGCGGGCGGCGCCGTCGATGGCGGTCCACAGCTGCAACAAGTAGGACAAGTCCCACTGGAGCTCTTCGACATTGCGGCCGATGCCGGCCGTGCGGGCGATGATGCTCATGCCCTGGGGCAGCTCAAGCTGCTCCATCGTGTCGCGCAGTTCCTGGCGGTCTTCACCCTCGACGCGGCGCGAAACGCCACCGCCACGGGGGTTGTTGGGCATCAGGACCAGGTAGCGGCCAGCCAGCGAGATGAACGTGGTCAGGGCAGCGCCCTTGTTGCCGCGCTCTTCCTTTTCGACCTGGACGATCAGTTCCTGACCTTCGCGCAGCGCATCCTGGATGCGGGCGCTACGGACATCTACCCCTTCCTTGAAGAAGCTGCGGGCAACTTCCTTGAAGGGCAGAAAGCCGTGACGGTCTTCACCGTAATTGACGAAGCAAGCTTCTAGGCCGGGTTCGATCCGGGTAATGACACCTTTGTAGATGTTGCCTTTGCGTTGTTCGCGGCCGGCAGTCTCGATGTCGAGGTCGATGAGTTTTTGCCCATCAACGATTGCGACGCGTAATTCTTCCTGATGCGTCGCATTGAACAGCATGCGCTTCATGAGAGGGTTTCTCCGTTGTCATGACGCGCCGATATCGGCGCGTGACCTCGGGTCACTCGGGCTGCGGCTGAAGCGGGCAAGAAATGCGGACCGTACCTGGGCGGCGCCCAGGCGTATCCGCCGCGGGTCAGGCGGGCACGTCGTGCCGTGGGGCACGGGGTTCTGTCAGCAGGAGGGTCAGCTTCACTGAATGTGGTTTGACGGAAAAATTGCTGTGAACGGCAGTTGCGGTCGGATTGGTTGCCTACACGCAGCTGGTGCTTTAAATATGCGACGATTCTTGCAGTGCTTCAGAGCCGCTTGCGGCATGCAACGGACCTGCTGGGACAGCGGGCAAAGTGAATGCCACACCACTATCCGGCAGGGCGCGGTTGCGCCGGCGACCAAGAGACCCAGGGGTTGAATAAGCAGGCAGTACAATGGCGGCCCACGCGCTCGACGGAGTTGCGTATTTAAATTGCATCTCTACGTCAGGCGGCTAGTTCAGCCCCTTAAGGCTGTCCCGATTATATGTCGCTTTCCGCAATGCGCAAAGAAACTTCCTCCCCCGTATCCCCCTCTAAAGCCCCCCCCGCCGTCCGAATGGTGGAGGTCGATGCCGAGCATGCCGGCCAGCGTCTGGATAACTTCCTGATGCGCCTGTGCAAGGGCGTCCCCAAAACGCACATCTACAAAGCCATCCGTGGCGGCGAAGTGCGGGTAAATAAGGGACGGATTTCAGTCGACTACCGCATCGTCGAGGGCGACGTCGTGCGCATTCCGCCCCTGCGGCTGCCGGATCCGGGCAAGCCCCGGCCGGTGCCCGGCGCGGAATTCCCGATCGTGTTCGAAGACGATGCACTGCTGGTCGTGGACAAGCCCGCCGGCGTGGCGGTGCACGGCGGCAGCGGCGTGTCGTTCGGCGTGATCGAGCAGTTGCGCGCCGCGCGCCCCGAGGCCAAGTTCCTGGAGCTGGTGCACCGGCTGGACCGCGAGACCTCGGGCCTGCTCATGGTGGCCAAGAAGCGCAGCGCGCTGCTGGCCCTGCACGCCATGCTGCGCGAAGGCAAGAGCGACAAGCACTATCTGGCGCTGGTCGAGGGCGATTGGGTGAACGACCGCCAGCACATCAAGCTGGGCCTGTCCAAATGGACCACGCAGTCCGGCGAGCGCCGGGTCAAGGTGGATCCGGACGGCCAGACGGCGCACACCATCATCACGCTCAAGCAGCGTTTCGGCGGCTACAGCCTGGTCGGCGCCGAGTTGCGCACGGGCCGCACCCACCAGATCCGGGTGCACCTGGCGGCCAGCGGCTTCCCCATCGTGGGCGACGACAAATACGGCCACGACGACGTCCGGGCCGAATTCGCCCGCAAGGGGTTTGGCCGCATGTTCCTGCACGCGCACCAGCTGACCTTGGCGCATCCGGTCACGGGCGAGCCCCTGACGCTTACCGCCGAGCTGCCTCCCGCGTGCCGGCAAATACTGAAACAACTGGAGTCGGTCTGATTATGTCGTCGTATTCGCTGGTCGTTTTTGACTGGGATGGCACCTTGATGGATTCCACGCACAGCATCGTGGCGGCCATCCAGGGCGCGTGCCGCGATCTGGAACTGGCGGTGCCGTCGGCATCCGAAGCCAGTTGGGTGATCGGTCTGTCCCTTGAAAGCGCCTTGCGCCGCGCCGTGCCGGAACTGACGCAGGCGATGATGCCGCGCTTCCTGGAGCGCTACCGTACCCATTACCTGTTGCGCGACCCTGAGCTGCGCCTCTTTGACGGCATCCCCGAGCTGCTGGCCGAACTGGCTGGGCAGAATGTGCGCATGGCCGTCGCGACGGGCAAGAGCCGGGTCGGCCTGACCCGCGCGCTGGCCGCGACCGGCCTGGGCCCGATGTTCGACGCCACCCGCACCGCCGACGAAACTTTCAGCAAGCCGCACCCGGCGATGCTGCACGAGCTGATGCAGGAACTGGACGTGGACGCCGGCCGTGTCGTGATGATCGGCGATACCTCGCACGATCTGCAGATGGCGGCCAATGCTGGCGTCCACGGGCTGGGCGTGACGTATGGGGCGCATACCTTGAAGGAACTTCAAGGTTGTGCGCCGCAAGCGGTGCTGGACAGCGTGCCGCGGGTGCGCGAATGGCTGTTGCCGCGGGTGTCCGCCAGCGCCTGATCCGGCAGCGGGGCGGGAACGTCCGGCGCCAAAGCGGGTCAATCTGGAAGTTCCCATCCGCGGCGGCACCGCTGCGGAATATCATGGGATCGCGCAACGTCTATGGCTTGCGCAGGGCGAGCCCGCCGATGGCGGGGCGCCACACCGGAGACCACGATGCTGATACGCAAGCCCGCCGATATTCTTCCGTCTGAAATCACCGGCGAAGCCGTCTGGCGCTCGCGGCGCGAGCTGATGCTGCGCGCCGGACTGACGGCCGCCGCCGTCGGCTTACCGGGTTGGGCGGCGCGCAGCGCCTTCGCCCTGGACGCTGGCGCCCTGGCGGGCAAGCCGAACGCGCCGTTGAGTGTCATGGACAAGCAGACCTCGCTGGCGGACGTGACGTCCTACAACAACTACTACGAGTTCGGCGTCGATAAGGGCGATCCGGCCGCCAATGCCGGCAAGTTGCAGACGCGCCCGTGGACGGTCAGCGTCGAAGGCGAGGTCGCCAAGCCGCGCACCTTCACTATCGAAGAATTGCTCAAGCTGGCGCCGATGGAAGAGCGCGTCTACCGCCTGCGCTGCGTGGAGGGCTGGTCCATGGTGATTCCGTGGGTGGGCTATTCGGTGTCCGAGCTGCTCAAGCAGGTCGAGCCCACGGGCAACGCGAAATACGTGGAGTTCGTGACGGCGGTGCAGCGCGAGAACATGCCGGGCGTGCGCGCGGCAATCCTTGAATGGCCCTACGTCGAAGGCTTGCGGATCGACGAAGCCATGAATCCGCTGGCGATGTTGGTCTTCGGCGTGTACGGCAAGATCCTGCCCAACCAGAACGGCGCGCCGCTGCGGTTGGCGGTGCCGTGGAAATACGGCTTCAAGTCGGCCAAGTCGCTGGTCAAGATCCGGCTGGTGGAAAAGCTGCCGGTGTCGTCCTGGATCAAGGCGGCGCCGCAGGAATACGGCTTCTACGCCAACGTGAACCCCAATGTCCCGCATCCGCGCTGGAGCCAGGCGACGGAGCGCCGCATCGGCGAAGACGGCCTGTTCAGCCCCAAGCGCAGGACCTTGATGTTCAACGGCTATGGCGAACAGGTGGCATCGCTCTATCAGGGCATGGACCTGAAAGCGAACTACTGAGGCGTCCCCCATGCCTGAAGGCACTTCGCCATCCGCCATGGCCGCTTCACCGCGCAAGGCGCAGTTGTCCGCGCGGGCGGTGGGGCGGGTCAAGCCCTTCCTGTTCCTGCTGGGCCTGGCGCCGTTCCTGCGCTGGATCTGGCTGGGTTTCAACAACGGCCTGACCGCCAACCCGGTGGAGTTCCTGACGCGTTCGTCCGGCACCTGGACGCTGGTCTGCCTGCTGGTCACGCTGGCGATCACGCCGCTGCGCAGGCTGACCGGGCAGCCGGCGCTGGTCCGCCTGCGCCGGATGTGCGGGCTATTCGCGTTTTTCTACGGGGCCATGCATTTCATGGCCTGGGTCTGGTGGGACCGGGGGCTGGATCCGGCGGCGATGCTGCAGGACATCGGCGAACGGCCCTTCATCACGGTGGGGTTCGCAGCCTTCGTGCTGATGACGGCGCTGGCGGCTACCTCCACGCAGTGGGCCATGCGCCGGATGGGCAAGCGCTGGCAGCAGCTGCATCGGGCCATTTACGCGATCGGCCTGCTGGCGGTGCTGCACTACTGGTGGCACAAGGCCGGCAAGAACGACCTGGCGCAGCCGCTCCTGTATGCCTCCGTGCTGGCCCTGCTGCTGGGCTGGCGGATCGTGGTGTGGTGGCGGCGCCGGGCGTGACCCTTGCGTACGGTGCCCCGGGGCAGGGCGCGATCAAGGTCCGGCCAATGCCCGCTCAGTGTCCGCTCAAGGCATCGCCAGCATGATCGCGGCGGTTTCCGCGTCCGGTTGGCCATCGTGAAGGGCGGGGCGGTAGTGCATCTGGAACGCCGCCAGCGTGTTGATCGTCGCGCGGTCCAAGGCGCCGTCCTGCGGGCAGGCGTAGCCCAGCCGCTGCAGTTGCTTCTGGAACCAGGCGACGTCCGGCACCCCTTCGGCTTGCAGGCGGGTCAGGTGCGCGGCCGCACCGGCTTTGTCGTACCAGCGGCCGATGCCGGCCTCGGCCAGCGCTTTCCACGGGAACAGCGGGCCGGGGTCCACTTTGCGCTGCGGGGCGATGTCGCTGTGGCCGACCACGTTTTCAGGGGCGATGCCATGGCGCTGGATGACGTCGCGCAGCAAGATGGTCAGCGCGCGCACCTGGCGATCGTTGTAGGCGTGCCAGAGCGGCTTGCCGTCCGGGCCGTCGGTCCAGCCGGGGTTGACGACCTCGATCCCGATGGAGGTGCTGTTCATGGCGATGTTGCCGTACCAGGAACTGGCGCCGGCATGCCATGCGGCACGATTTTCATCGACCAGGCGATAAGCGCGGCCGTCCTCGTTGATCAGATAGTGCGCGCTGACCTTGCCTTTGGACAGCAGCTTCATCGAGGTGGCGTCGTTGACGCTGGTGTAGTGCAGGACGACGCTGCGGACGCGGCTGGTCTGGCTGACGGCGGTGATGGACGTGTCCAGGTCCAGTCCGGCGGGGCCGCGCGTGGCGCAGCCGGCCAAGACTGCCGTGGCTAGCAGTGTGGTGATCAGGCGAAACATGGGGATCAGCGGGCCGGAGTTAGCGGGCAAGGAAAAGGAACAGCGTCGGCAGCTTGTCCAGCTGGGGCGCGGGCAGCTTTTTCCAGTCGGCCACGGTGTGCGTCGCGACCCATTCGTCGGCGGTCGTGACCGAGCGGGCCACGCACAGCTTGGTGTCGCCCTTCAGGCTGGCCAGCAGCGTCGCGAACATGGCGGCGTTGCGGTAGGGCGTTTCGATCAGCAGCTGGGTCTGGTTGTGCTTGGCCGAATGCTGCTCCCAGGCCCGCAACTGCTTGGCGCGCTCGGCAGGGTCCACCGGCGCATAGCCGTGGAAGGCGAAGCGCTGCCCGTCCAGGCCGCTGGCCATCAGGCCCAGCAGGATCGAAGAGGGGCCCACCCAGGGCTTGACGGTCAGCCCCATCCGATGGGCGGCGTCCACGACCTTGGCGCCCGGATCGGCCACGGCGGGGCAGCCGGCCTCGGACACCAGTCCGATTTCGGCGCCCTTTTTGACCGGGTCCAGCCACGTTTTGATCTGGCCGTCGTTGACCTTGTCGGTCAGCGTATGGATGGTGATTTCCTGCAGCGGCCGGGTGGTGCCGATCAGCTTCAGGAACGCGCGCGCCGTCTTGGCGTTTTCGGCGATATACGTGTCCAGCCGCCCAGCCAGCGCGCGGACGTCGGCGGGCAGCCAGCGCTCGGGCGGGGCCTCGCCCAGGCCGACTGGGATCAGGTGCAGCGCGCCGCTCATGCGAACGCTCCTGGGGCGTCCAGCGGGTCCAGCCCGAAGCGGGTCAGCATGCGCGTCAGCTCGATCAGCGGCAGGCCGATGATGGCGGTCGGGTCGTCGCTCTGGATGCTTTCCATCAACGCGATGCCCAGGCTTTCCGCCTTCGCGCTGCCTGCGGTATCGTAGGGTTCCTCGGCGCGCAAATAGGCCTCGATGGCGTGGTCCGACAGCTGGCGGAAACGGCATCGGGTGATGATGTCGGCTTTTTCCACCCGTTGGCCATCCGTCACCGCCAATGCGCTGTGGAATTCCACGATTTGCCCCGACAGGGCGCGCAATTGAGCCTGGGCGCGGGGGAAATCCCCTGGTTTGCCGATGGGCTGGCCGTCCACCGTGGCAACCTGGTCCGATCCGATGACAAGGCTGCCGGGATGCTTGTCTGCCACGGCCATGGCCTTGGCGACCGACAGGCGCAGGGCCAGCGCCGCAGGCGTTTCACCCGGGTGTGGCGTTTCGTCTACATCGGGGGAAATGGCCGTAAAGGGCAGGCGCAGGCGCGACAGCAGTTCTTTGCGGTAACGCGAGCTGGATGCGAGGATCAGGCTAGGCTTGGAAGGCATGCGATATTTGACGTTAAAGCGTAAGTCGCAGTATTATCTAACGTTTTGCGGGATTTTTGCAGTGCAAAGGCTGCGGCTAGCTGCACTAGATGGTTAGCTTGTCGAAGAACTTGTCGAAGAACGACAAGGGAGAACGGCAAGGCAGGACGTCAAGGCCAATTTGGCAAAGCGTGAGCAATCGCAAAGACCCGTGAATGCAAAGGATTGATCATTAAGCGCATCGATGCATTCGCATTTGCCCATAGCGGCAAGGAAGCGCATGGCACCATACCTCTTGTGCGGTTTTCGCGCGCGGTTGAAGGGTTACCCGAACAACCGCTGGGCGATGCCGGGCTTGTGACGTGGTCTGTGCGCGGTGAGGTGGGCAAGTCTGGTCTGTTGCTTGGCCGGCCCCTCTTGCACGTTCACGTGCAGGCGAACCCGGTGCTGGTATGCCAGCGGTGCAATGTGCCGTTCGTGTATCCGATTGATAGCGAAGTCCTCTTGCAGCTGGTCAAGTCCGAAGCCGACCTCGATGATGGCAATACCAACGGTGATTACACCGATGGTCATGCCGGCGAGGACGATGAAGACGAAGAAGGAAATGGTTTTGTGTCCAACCAGCCTGAAAAGGTGGTCGGTTCGCATCATTTCGATCTGCTGGCCCAGATCGAAGATGAGCTCATTCTGAGCGTTCCGTATGTGCCCAAGCATGAAATATGCCCGGGCGCGCAGGCCAAAGTCAGCGAAGCTCCTGAAGAGCCCGCTGTCAAGCGTCCGTCGCCGTTTGCGGTGCTGGAACAACTGAAGCACAAAGATTGAGATCAACATCGGGCCGCATCGCGTACAATGCGCCCCGTTTCTAGGAGTCATCATGGCCGTTCAACAAAACAAGAAGTCCCCCTCCAAGCGCGGTATGCACCGTTCGCACGATTTTCTGGTTGCCCCGTCGACCGCCATCGAGCCGAACACCGGCGAAACGCACCTGCGTCACCACATCAGCCCCAACGGCTTTTACCGTGGCCGCAAGGTCCTGAAGACCAAGGCCGACGAATAAGGCCCCCGGGCCGAACTCGTACTCGGACCAATTCGGCTGAGCGCTGATACCTGGCACCCGTGATACGCATCGCCATAGACTGTATGGGCGGAGACTTCGGTCTGCCCGTCACAATTCCGGCTGCGATCGAGTTCGCCCGGCAATTTCCGGATACCCGGCTATTGCTGGTCGGGCTTCCCGACGCTATCGAAGCGGCGCTCTCCGAGCACCGCGGCGTGGCGCGCGATCGCATGGAAATCGTGGCGGCATCCGAGGTTGTCACCATGGACGACCCTGTCGAGGTCGCCTTGCGCCGCAAAAAAGACTCCTCCATGCGCCTGGCCGCCCAGTCCGTCAAGGACGGGCGGGCTGACGCCTGCGTTTCCGCCGGCAACACCGGCGCATGGATGGCCATTTCACGCTACGTGCTCAAGACGCTGGACGGCATCGACCGCCCCGCGATCGCCACGTCCATTCCGAACCAGACGGGCCGTGCCACCACGGTGCTGGACCTGGGGGCGAACGTGGACTGCTCGGCCGAGCACCTACTGCAATTCGCCATCATGGGCGCCGCGCTGTCGCAGGCGGTGGACCATCGTGAGAACCCCTCCGTGGGCTTGCTTAACATCGGCGAAGAAGTCATCAAGGGCAATGAAGTCGTGAAGGAAGCTGCAGAGCTCCTGCGCGGCAGCCCATTGAATTTCTACGGCAACGTGGAAGGCAATGACATCTTCAAGGGCACGGTCGACGTCGTCGTCTGCGACGGTTTCGTCGGCAACGTCGTGCTCAAGTCCGTCGAGGGGCTGGCGAAGATGCTGTCCAGCATCATTCGCGAAGAGTTCAAACGCAACATCGTCACCCTGCTGGCCGGCGCCATCGCCAAGCCGGTGCTCAACCGTCTGCGCAACCGCGTCGACAACCGTCGCTATAACGGCGCCGCGTTGCTGGGCTTGCGCGGCGTGGTCATCAAGAGCCATGGTTCCGCGGATGTCTACGCCTACGGTTTTGCGTTGCAGCGAGCTCGTGAAGCCGTAGTGAGTAAACTGCTGGAGCGCACCGCTCAGACGGTCGCTCAGATTACCAAGCGCGTTCAATCGGGCGAGGGCGCCGCAACGCCGTCGCGGAACGTGGCTGGGGACACCGCTTGATGGATACCGCAATGAAATATTCCGCAATCGCGGGCACCGGCAGCTTCTTGCCGGAACGCGTGGTTTCGAATGACGAATTGGCAGCGGAACTGGCGACGCGCGATATCGCCACCTCCGATCAATGGATCGTTGAGCGCACGGGCATCCGTCAGCGCCATCTGGCCGAACGCGGCGTCACGACCAGCCAGCTTGCGACCGAGGCTTCGCGTCGCGCGCTGGCTGATGCCGGCGTCGAAGCCGCCGACGTCGATTTGATCATCGTGGCCACGTCCACGCCCGATTTCGTGTTCCCCAGCACGGCATGCCTGGTGCAGGCCAACCTGGGCGCCAAGGGATCGGCGGCGTTCGACGTGCAGGCCGTGTGCAGCGGCTTCGTCTACGCCCTGACCACCGCCGACAGCTTCATCCGCGCCGGTCGCGCCCGCTGCGCGCTGGTGATCGGCGCCGAAGTCTTCTCGCGCATCCTGGACTGGAACGACCGCAGCACATGCGTGCTGTTCGGAGACGGCGCTGGCGCCGTGGTGCTGAAGGCTTCCGACGAGCCGGGCATCCTGGCCGCGCAGTTGCATGCCGACGGCAGCCAGATGAAGATCCTGAGCGCCGCGGGCAACGTGGCCTATGGCGACGTGACGGGCGATCCGTTCCTGCGCATGGATGGCCAAGCCGTGTTCAAGCAGGCCGTGACCGTGCTGGACCGCTCCGCGCGCGACACTTGCGCGGAAGCCGGCATCGCGCTTGGCGACGTCGATTGGCTGATCCCGCATCAGGCCAACGTCCGCATCCTGAATTTCCTGGCGCGCAAGCTCGCCGTGCCGGTCGAAAAAGTCGTCATTACCGTTGATAGTCACGCCAACACCTCCGCGGCCAGCGTGCCGCTGGCACTGGACGCCGCGCGCCGCGATGGCCGCGTCAAGCCGGGCCAGCTCATTCTGATGCAGGGCGTGGGCGGCGGATTCACCTGGGGCTCGGTACTCGCCCGCATGTAAGGGCGTGCCCGGGCAGTGCGGCGCACGCGCCGCCGCCCGCAGAGCGCGCCTGACATTCCACACAGATACTGAATCAATCCAACCGGTCAATCATGAAAATCGCATTTGTCTTCCCCGGCCAAGGTTCGCAAGCTGTCGGCATGCTGGACGCCTGGTCGGATGTGGCCGCCGTCACGGACACCGTGGCGCAGGCATCGCAAGCCCTGGGCCAGGATCTGGGCGCGCTGATCGCCCAGGGCCCGGTCGAGCAGCTCAACCTGACCACCAACACCCAGCCGGCGATGCTGACTGCTGGCGTGGCGTTCTACGCCGCCTGGCGCGCCGCCGGCGGCCGCAAGCCCGACATCGTGGCCGGCCACAGTCTGGGCGAATACGCCGCGCTGACTGCCGCCGGTTCGTTGTCGCTTGAAGACGCCGTGCGCCTGGTGCGCGTGCGCGCCGACGCCATGCAGGCCGCCGTGCCGGTCGGCACCGGCGCCATGGCCGCCATTCTGGGCCTGGACGACGATTCCGTGCGCACCGCCTGTGCGCAGGCCGCCCAGGGCGAAGTCGTCGAGGCCGTGAATTTCAATGCGCCTGCGCAGGTCGTGATCGCGGGGCACAAGGCTGCCGTCGAGCGCGCCTGCGAATTGGCCAAGGCAGCGGGTGCCAAGCGCGCGCTGCTGCTGCCGGTGTCCGCGCCGTTCCACTCCAGCCTGCTCAAGCCCGCCGCCGACGTGCTGGCCGGCGCGCTGGCCGGCGTCACGGTCTCGGCCCCGCAGATCCCCGTCATCAACAACGTCGATGTCGCCTCGCCCACCGAACCCGGGGCAATCCGGGATGCGCTGGTGCGTCAGGCATGGCATCCTGTGCGCTGGGTCGAAACCCTGCGCGCGATGAAGGCGCAAGGCGTCACGCACATCATCGAGTGCGGCCCCGGCAAAGTGCTGGCGGGCCTGACCAAGCGCATCGACCCCGAACTTACCGGCATGGCCATCACCGACCCCGCTTCGCTTGAAGCCGCGTTGGCCGTCGTTAACGGAAATTAAAGACATGGACAACTCGATCGAACTGCAGGGCAAGATCGCGCTGGTGACCGGTGCCACGCGCGGCATCGGCCGCGCCATCGCCCAGGAACTGGCTGCGCGCGGCGCGACCGTCGTGGGCACCGCCACGTCCGAATCGGGCGCGGCCGCCATCACCGAAGCCCTGGCGCCGTCTGGCGGTCGTGGCGTGGTGCTGAACGTGACCGACGCCGAGGCGTGCGATGCGTTGATCGACGCGCTGGGCAAGGAAGGCGGCGGTCCGCACATCCTCGTCAATAATGCCGGCATCACCCGCGATACGCTGGCCATGCGCATGAAGGACGACGATTGGTCGGCGGTCCTGGACACGAACCTGACGTCCGTGTTCCGCCTGTCGCGCGCCGTGTTGCGCAGCATGATGAAGGCCCGTTGGGGACGCATCATCAACGTCACGTCCGTGGTGGGTTCCAGCGGCAACGCCGGCCAGGCCAACTACGCCGCCGCCAAGGCGGGCGTATCGGGCATGTCGCGCGCGCTGGCCCGGGAGTTGGGTAGCCGCAACATCACCGTCAACTGCGTCGCGCCCGGTTTCATCGACACCGACATGACGCGTGCGCTGGCTGAAAGCCAGACCACGGCGCTGTTGCAGCAGATTCCTCTGGGCCGTTTGGGCTCGCCCGAGGACATCGCCCATGCAGTGGCCTTTTTGTCCGGGCCGCAAGCGGGTTACATTACCGGCACCACCCTGCACGTAAACGGCGGGATGTACATGCAATAAATCACGAATTGCGCGCGGGCGGCCCAGGCCGCCGCGTCGCCGCCGGGCAACCGGCGAGGCCCGCGCGCAGTTCATCCGGAAACGCCGCATACCGGTATTCCTGCGCCCAGACGGGCGACAGAACAAGTGCGCGGTGTTATTTTTGTCACGGCCAGGCGTTGCTTTCCTCTACGCTTGGCTATAATTCGCGGGATTTTTCCCAATTGGAGATCTGCATGGAAAGCATCGAACAGCGCGTCAAGAAGATCGTCGCTGAACAACTTGGCGTGAACGAAGCCGAGATCAAGAACGAATCCTCCTTCCTTGACGACCTCGGTGCCGATTCGCTCGACATGGTCGAACTGGTCATGGCGCTCGAAGACGAATTCGAGACCGAGATCCCCGACGAAGAGGCCGAAAAGATCACGACCGTGCAACAAGCGATTGACTACATCAATTCGCACGGTAAGCAGTAAGCTCAGCCTATATCCTTCCGGTTGCCCGAATTTCGGGGCCAACCGGGAAACGGGGCGGTTTCAGGAATTTGCCGTGTGGTCCGCATGCGGGAAGGGCGTAGTCATGCCCGACCCGCTTTCGCGTGGGCCACACGTGCAGCGCATCCCGAAAGCCGCCTTTCTTTTGTCTGTTTGAGGAGTCATCCGTGAAGCGACGTGTCGTCATCACCGGCCTTGGTATCGTTTCTCCTGTAGGGAACGACCTGACCACCGCTTGGGACAATATCGTCAACGGACGTTCTGGCATCAGCCGCATCACCCGTTTCGATCCCTCGGCCATCACCACGCACATTGCTGGCGAAGTCAAAGACTTCGACATCAGCACCTATGTCTCGTCCAAAGAAGCCCGCCAGATGGATACGTTTATCCATTACGGCCTGGCTGCCGGGATGCAGGCATGGCGCGACTGCGGCCTGGAAGTCACCGAAGCCAATGCCGAGCGCATTGGCGTGATCGTGGGCTCCGGTATCGGCGGTTTGCCGCGCATCGAGGAAACCCAGGTCGAATATCTGGCCAAGGGTCCGCGCCGGATCTCGCCGTTCTTCGTGCCGGGTTCGCTGATCAACCTGATCTCCGGTCATTTGTCCATTGCCTACGGCATGAAGGGTCCGAGCTACGCCGTCGTTTCGGCCTGCACCACCGGCCTGCATTGCATCGGCGACGCCGCGCGCCTGATCGAATACGGCGATGCGGACGTCATGGTGGCGGGCGGCGCAGAATCGACCGTGTCCCCGCTGGGCATCGGCGGTTTCGCCGCGATGCGCGCCCTGTCGACCCGTAACGATGACCCTCAGACGGCTTCACGCCCCTGGGACCGCGACCGCGACGGCTTCGTGCTGGGCGAGGGCGCCGGTGTCCTCGTGCTGGAAGAATACGAGCATGCCAAGAAGCGCGGCGCGCGCATCTATGGCGAGCTCGCAGGCTACGGCATGAGCTCGGACGCGCACCACATCACGGCCCCCGACAAGGACGGCCCGCGCCGCGGCGTTCTCAATGCGCTGCGCAACGGCGGCCTGAACGCGGATGACATTCAGTATGTCAACGCGCACGGTACGTCCACGCCGCTCGGCGACAAGAACGAAACCGATGCGCTGAAGCTGGCGTTCGGCGATCACGCCAAGAAGCTGGTGGTCAACTCGACCAAGTCCATGACCGGGCACTTGCTTGGCGCGGCGGGCGGCATCGAGGCCGTGTTCACCACGCTGGCCGTGTACAACCAGGTGTCGCCTCCCACGATCAACATCTTCAATCAAGATCCGGAATGCGATCTGGATTACTGCGCGAACGAAGCGCGGCAGATGAAGATCGAGGTCGGCCTGTCCAATTCGTTCGGCTTCGGCGGCACCAACGGCTCCATGGCCGTTCGCCGGGTCTGATTTGGAAGGCTCGGACGCAGGGCGCTGGTCGTTTCAGGTGCCTGCCGGGCAGCCGCCTGGCGTCCGCGCGCTTTGCGGCCTGGCGATCGCCGTGGCTGCGGCCTGCGTGCTGACGGCGGCTTCCTGGGGCGGCCCGGCATGGGCGGCGGGCGCGGTGATCGCGCTGCTGCTTGTGTTGTTCCTGCTTGTGCCGGCCGGGCTGTTACACTCGGCACGGAGCAGCCTGTCCCCGGTATCGGCAATACGAACGGCGACCGGGGTTGGGCGCTGGCAGGTGCGCCGGCCGCAAGGCTGGCAAGACGCGGTGCTGTTGAATCAGCAGCGCGGCCTGCGCTGGCTCACGCTCACTTTGCAGCCCTTGCCCACCGGGAGTACGGCCTTTACAAATAGAACAATCACCCTCACCGTCTGGCAACGGACGCTGCGACCCGAGTCCTGGCGGCGCCTTTGCCTGCTGACGGGCACGGCGCGGCGCACGCAGCCGGCGGCACGCCCGCAGGAGGCGTCATGAGCGAGCGCGAAGTCGACGCCGAGCTTGTCGCGCGCGTTCAGCGGGGCGACAAGAAGGCCTTCGATCTGCTGGTGCTGAAGTACCAGCGCAAGATTCTGCGCCTGCTGGCCCGGATGATCCGCGACCCCTCGGAAATCGAGGACGTGGCCCAGGAAGCCTTCATCAAGGCTTATCGGGCGTTGCCCCAGTTCCGGGGCGACAGCGCGTTCTACACCTGGTTGTATCGTATCGCCATCAACACGGCGCGCAATTGGCTGGCCTCGCAGGGCCGGCGTCCCAGCGCGCCAAATGCGATAGAAACGGAAGACGGTGAAACTTTTAACGAAACCGACAACCTAACCGATATAAGCACGCCGGAGTCCATGGTTGCCAGCCGCGAAATCGCCGAGACGGTGAACGCGGCCATCGAGCAATTGCCCGAAGAGTTGCGTACCGCAATTGTCCTGCGTGAAATCGAAGGTATGAGTTACGAAGACATCGCCCAGAGCATGGATTGCCCGATCGGTACGGTGCGCTCCCGCATTTTTCGTGCGCGCGAGGCCATCGCGACCAAATTGCGTCCATTGCTTGGCACCGATGCCGAGCGTCGCTGGTAAGGAGTGGCAGTCATGCAAACCGCAGCCAAGTCCGTTGAAATCACCGAATCCTCCTGGGAGGAATCGGTTTCCGCCTGGATGGACGGAGAAGATTCCGACGATATTCTTCCCGGTCTGTTGTCCAAGGAAGGACGTCAGACCTGGGACACCTATCATTTGATTGGTGATTCCCTCCGTAATGCCGATCTGGCATTGACGCCCAGCGCCGCTTTCCAGTCCCGGCTGGCGCGGGCGCTGGACGCCGAATTGCCGATCGTGGCGGCGCCCCGGCGCCGTTCGCCGTTGCGCTACGGCCTGTCCGGCCTGGCCGTGGCGGCCGCCGTGGCGACGGTCGCCTGGGTGGCTCAGCCCTACCTGACGGGCACGCCGGCGACCGAAGTGCGCGTGCTGGCAGATGCCAGCGGCACGCCTGCCTCCGCGGATGATGCGGGCCTGCGCGACTACCTGGAGGCCCATCGCCAGATGGCCGGCCCCAGCGCGGTTCGCCAGGTCTCGTTCGACGTCGGGGCGGGGCGTTGATGGCGCTGGTGTTACCGACACGTTGGCCGCGCGCAGCCTCCTGGCACGCGCACCGTGCTGGCTGGTTCGCCGCCACGCTTCTGACCGCTTTCCTGGCCGCGCATGAACCTGCGCGCGCCGCCGATACCGCTCCGGCAGCCGATGACGTCGTCCAGTTGCTGTCGCGCATCCAGCAGGCCGCGCGCAAGCAGGATTACGCCGGCGTCTTCATGTATCAACAGGGCGAAATGATCCAGTCTTCGCGCCTGGTGCACGTCCTGGACGGCACCGGTGAACGCGAACGCCTGGAAATCCTGGATGGCCAGCCGCGCGAATATCTGCGGCACAACGAAGACGTGCAGTGCCTGATCCCCGAGCGCAAGACCGTGCTGGTCGAGCGCCGCCGCGGCGACCGTTTCCCCGGCTTGTTGCTGGGCGATCCCGCCAACCTGGCCGAACACTACAAGATCAGCACCGAACCCAAGTTGCACCGGGTGGCGGGCCGCGAGTGCCGGCTGATCACGATCGAGCCACTGGACAAGCTGCGCTACGGCTACCGCCTGTGCGCCGACCTTGAAACCAATCTGCTGCTGAAGGCCCAGACCCTGAACGCCGCGCGCGGCGTGGTCGAGCAGGTGTCGTTCACGTCGTTGCGGCTGGGGTCGGAAGTCGACCCCCAATTGCTGACCTCGCGCTGGAGCACCCGCGACTGGAAGGTGCTTGAGCCGTCGATGGCGCCCGTGGACCTGTCGGCCCAGGGGTGGCGCATTCCGGCGCCCAAGGGCTTCAAGGTAATCATGCAGGTGGCGCGCTCGATGGGGCGCGGCGCAACCGTCAATCAGATGGTGCTGTCTGACGGACTGGCGGCCATATCCGTCTTCATCGAGCCTTATGACAGCCAACGCGGGCATCATCCCCCGCATGGCGCCGCGCAGCGCGGGTCGATTACCGTCTACGGAACGCGCATTGCGGACTTCTGGCTGACGGCCGTAGGCGAAGTGCCCGTGGCGACGCTGGAACAGTTGGCGGAAGCGACTGAGTATGTGCCCGTCGCCCCTGCGGCGGCAGCACCGGCAACCGGGACGGCCGGGTCCAAGTGACCCGTTCCCCGGGGCGGCTAGCAGCAATTTCGGAGTAATTTATGAAAGCAATGACGGTGTCGAACGCTTTTTTCCGGCGCTTTCTGATGGTTGTGGCGGCAAGCGTGGCGATGTCCGCCGCGTATGTCCCCGCTTCGGTGGCGCAGACGCCCACGGTGGCGTTGCCCGACTTTACGGGCATTGTTGAAAAGGCCGACCCCGCGGTCGTGAATATCCGCACCACGGCAACCGTGCCGGTGCGTGGCCCTGGCCCTGGTGGCGGCGGCGATCCCTATGAATTGTTCCGTTGGTTCTTCGGCCCCGACTTCCAGCCTCCGGGCCCCGGCGGTCAGTCCCCGACGCCGCGTCAGCGTCCGCAGCCTTCGCAGCCAGAGGAACGGACCGTGCCGCGTGGCGTGGGGTCGGGTTTCTTCATATCGGATGACGGCTTCATCCTGACCAACAACCACGTGGTGGTCGACGCGACGGACATCTACGTCACGCTCACCGACGGCCGCGAGTTCAAGGCCAAGGTCATCGGCACGGACGAACGCACCGACGTGGCGCTGATCAAGATCGAAGCCAAGGACATGATCCCGCTGGTCATCGGCGACCCCAAGAAGCTGAAGAAAGGGCAGTGGGTGCTGGCCATCGGTTCGCCGTTCGGCCTGGATTCCACCGTGACCTCCGGCATCGTCAGCGCGATCGGCCGCGATACCGGCGAATACCTGCCGTTCATCCAGACCGACGTGGCCGTGAACCCCGGCAACTCGGGCGGCCCGCTGATCAACCTGGACGGCGAGGTCGTGGGCATCAATTCCCAGATCATTTCGCGCAGTGGCGGTTTCATGGGCATTTCGCTGGCCATCCCGATCGACGAAGCGATGCGGGTGGTCGACCAGTTGCGCGCCACGGGTAAGGTGACGCGCGGCCGGGTCGGCGTGCAGATCGGCGAAGTGGGCAAGGATGTGGCCGAAGCCATCGGCCTGCCCAAGGCTGAAGGCGCGCTGGTCAGCAGCGTGGAAGCCGAAGGTCCTGCCGAAGAAGCGGGTGTGCAGCCGGGCGACGTGATCCTGAAGTTCAACAACGAACCGATCAAACGCTGGTCTGACCTGCCGCGCATCGTGGGCGAAACCAAGCCGGGCACGCGCGCCAACATGGAAGTGTGGCGCAAGGGCAAGAGCATGACGCTGTCGGTCAAGGTCGGCGAGATTCCGACCGAGAAGGCCGCGGCGGCAGGCAAGAAGCCGGCGCCGGCGCCCGAAGTCACGAACGCGCTGGGCCTGGGCGTGGTGGATGTGCCCGCCGACGTGCAGAAGAAGCTGCGCATCAAGGGCGGCGTCCAGGTGAAGGTCGCCGAAGGCGCGGCCGCCAAGGCCGGCCTGCAGGAAGGCGATATTGTGTTGGCCCTGAACGACACTGACGTCACCGGCGCGAAGCAATTCGCCACGCTCGTGGGCAAGCTGGACAAGTCCCGCGCCGCAGGTTTGCTGGTGCGCCGCGGCGATCAGACGCAATGGGTGGCGGTTCCGGCCTCGAAGTAAAGGCTGAAGCGCGCTGCTTTTTGCCCCGGTGCGGTCCGGCGGCAGAAAAAAAACCCCAAGACCAGCTAAAATGGCTGGTTGCCGCAAGAGGGGGCGCTTGGCGCCCCCTCGTTTTTGCCCGGGTATTGCCTACCAGCGGCCCGCCAGCGCCCTTCACGTCAGCCGTGCGTACTCCGGCGGCGGTGTCTTCCGGCCTTGTGCCGAGTGTTCCGTCCCTTATAATTTCAAGCATGCAGCATATTCGCAACTTCTCCATCATTGCCCACATCGATCACGGTAAATCGACTCTGGCCGATCGCCTGATCCAGCGCTGCGGCGGATTGGCGGATCGCGAAATGTCGGCGCAGGTGCTCGATTCCATGGAAATCGAACGCGAGCGCGGCATCACCATCAAGGCTCAGACCGCCGCCCTGCATTACAAGGCGAACGACGGCAAGACCTACAACCTGAACCTGATCGACACCCCGGGGCACGTGGACTTCTCATATGAAGTCAGCCGTTCGCTGTCGGCGTGCGAAGGCGCGCTGCTGGTGGTGGACGCGTCGCAGGGCGTGGAAGCCCAGACGGTCGCCAACTGCTACACCGCCATCGAGCTGGGCGTGGAAGTGGTGCCGGTCCTGAACAAGATGGATCTGCCGCAGGCCGATCCCGAAGGCGCGCGCCAGGAAGTCGAAGACGTGATCGGCATCGACGCCTCGGAAGCGGTGCTGGCCAGCGCCAAGACGGGCATGGGCATCGACGAGATCCTGGAAACCATCGTGGCCCGCGTGCCGGCGCCCAAGGGCGATCCCGCCGCGCCGCTGCAAGCGCTGGTCATCGACTCGTGGTTCGACAACTACGTGGGCGTGGTCATGCTGGTGCGCATCATCAACGGCGTGCTCAAGCCCAAGGACAAGATCCTGTTGATGGCCTCCGGCGCCACCCACTTGTGCGAGCAGACCGGCGTGTTCACGCCGAAGTCGCAGCAGCGTCCGCATCTGTCGGCAGGCGAAGTGGGCTTCATCATCGCCGGCATCAAGCAGCTGGAAGACGCCAAGGTGGGCGATACGGTCACGCTGGCCAACAAGCCCGCCACCAGCGCGCTGCCCGGCTTCAAGGAAGTCAAGCCGCAGGTGTTCGCCGGCCTGTACCCGGTGGAAAGCTCGGAATACGACCAGCTGCGCGATTCGCTCGACAAGCTGAAGCTGAACGACGCCGCGCTGATGTTCGAGCCGGAAGTCTCGCAGGCGCTGGGCTTCGGCTTCCGCTGCGGCTTCCTGGGCCTCTTGCACATGGAAATCGTGCAGGAGCGCCTGGAGCGTGAATTTGACATGGACATCATCACCACCGCGCCGTCGGTGGTGTATGAAGTCGAGCAGCGCGACGGCTCGGTGATCACTGTGGAAAGCCCGTCCCGCATGCCGGAAGTGGGCAAGATCCAGGACATCCGCGAGCCCATCGTGAAGGTCACGCTGTTCATGCCGCAGGACTACGTCGGTCCGGTCATGACGCTGTGCAACAACAAGCGCGGCTCGCAGGTCAATATGAGCTATCACGGCCGCCAGGTCCACCTGGTGTACGAGATTCCGCTGGCTGAGATCGTGCTGGACTTCTTCGACAAGCTGAAGTCGGTGTCGCGCGGCTATGCCTCGATGGACTACGAATTCCTGGAGTACCGCTCGGCCGACGTGGTGCGCGTGGACTTGCTGATCAACAACGACCGCGTGGATGCGCTGGCCGTGATCGTCCACCGCAGCAATGCGCGCCATCGCGCCCGCGACGTCGTGACCCGCATGCGCGGCCTGATCCCGCGCCAGATGTTCGACGTGGTCATCCAGGCGGCCATCGGCGCCGAAATCATTGCGCGTGAAAACGTGAAGGCGTTGCGCAAGAACGTGCTGGCCAAGTGCTATGGCGGCGATATCTCGCGCAAGAAGAAGCTGCTGGAAAAGCAGAAGGCCGGCAAGAAGCGCATGAAGCAGGTGGGTAGCGTGGAAATTCCGCAGGAGGCGTTCCTGGCCATCCTGCAAGTGGAAGACAAGTAGAACCAAAAGAAGGCGGTTAGCTGATGAGTTGGAACTTTGCCCTGATCCTGTTTGTTCTGCTGGTCCTGACCGGCATTATCTGGGTGCTTGATCTTGCGGTGCTGCGACGTGGTCGCGAAGCCCGCGCGCAAGCGGCAATGGCGCAGTACGACGCGGCCCTGGTCGGAGACGCCCAGGAAGCCGAGCGCCTGCGCCGCGAAGCCGGCGACGCCGCGCGGCGCGTGCCATGGTGGATCGAATACGCCGTCAGCTTCTTTCCCGTCATCCTGTTCGTCTTCATGCTGCGTTCGTTCGTGGTGGAGCCGTTCCGGATCCCGTCGGGTTCGATGCTGCCCACGCTGCAATCCGGCGACCTGATCCTCGTGAACAAGTTCAGCTACGGCTTGCGCCTGCCCGTGATCGACAAGAAGGTGGTGGATATCGGCAAGCCCCAGCGCGGCGACGTGTTCGTGTTCCGGTATCCGGTGGATCCGGACGTGGACTACATCAAGCGCGTGGTCGGCCTGCCGGGCGATGAAATCGCCTACCTGGACAAAAAACTGTACATAAACGGCGAATTGGTGCCGCATGTGCGCGACGGCGACTACTTCGAGCCGGATCGTGTCTCCTATATCGCACAATATAAAGAGAAGTTGGGCGACGTTGAGCACAAGATCCTGCTGGATGAGAACAAGCCGCAAGATTATTCGCCGATGTGGCAATTTCCCAACCGGGAAAACTGCCAATACAGCCGCAATGGGGTACGCTGCAAAGTACCTGAAGGCAGTTATTTCGCCATGGGCGATAATCGGGACAACAGCGCGGACAGCCGGTACTGGGGCTTCGTACCTGAATCCAATATCGTCGGACGCGCGTTCTTCATCTGGATGAATTTCAGCGATCTCAGCCGCATCGGCCGGTTCAACTGATTATGTCGCTAGCCACGCTAGAAAACCGCCTGGATCACCACTTCAGTGATGCAGGCTTGCTGGAACAGGCACTGACGCATCGCAGTCATGGTGCGCGCCACAACGAGCGATTGGAATTCCTTGGGGATTCCGTGCTGAACTTCGTCGTTGCGGCCATGCTGTTCGAGCGCTATTCCAAAATCGACGAAGGCGACCTGTCGCGCCTGCGGGCCAATCTGGTCAAGCAGGCGTCGCTGGCGGATATCGCCCAGCGCCTGGAACTGTCGCAGTACCTGCGCCTGGGCGAAGGTGAACTGAAGAGCGGCGGATTCCGCCGGCCGTCCATCCTTGCGGATACGGTCGAGGCGCTGTTCGGCGCCGTCTTCCTGGACGCGGGCTTTGATGCCGCGCGTCGCGTGATCGTGCGCCAGTACCAGCCGGTACTGGCCTCGGTCGACCCCAAAACGCTGGGCAAGGACGCCAAGACCTTGCTGCAGGAATTCCTGCAAGGCCGCAAGCTGGCGCTGCCGTTGTATACGGTGGTGGCTACGCATGGCGCGGCCCACAGCCAGCAGTTCGAAGTCGAGTGCGCCATCCCGGCGCTCGAGATCAAGGTTACGGCGCCCGGCGCCAGCCGCCGCGCCGCCGAGCAATCGGCGGCCAAGCTGGCGTTGGAGGCCGCGTTGGCCATCAGCCCGGCGACCAAGGCTGCCCGCAAGTCGGGCAAGGCGCGCAAAACCGCGCAATTGTCGCTGCCCGTGGCAGTGGCTCAAGAGACTAAATGAGCGATACCCCTTTTCGTACTGGCTTCGTTGCCATTGTTGGCCGTCCCAATGTGGGCAAGTCCACGCTGACGAACGCCCTGATCGGTTCCAAGATCTCCATCGTGTCGCGCAAGGCGCAGACCACGCGTCACCGCATCCATGGCGTGCTGACGCGCGAGCACGAGCAGTTCGTGTTCGTCGACACCCCGGGGTTCCAGACGCGCCATGGCGGCGCGATGAACCGCATGATGAACCGCGTCGTGACGCAGGCGCTGGCCGACGTGGACGTGGTGGTGCATGTGGTCGAGGCCGGCAAGTGGTCTGAAGGCGACGCCAAGCTGCTGCCGCTTCTACCCAACCCCGAGCGCACGATCCTGGTCGTGTCCAAGATCGACGCGTTGAAGAACCGCGACGACCTGTTCGCCTTCGTCGCCAAGATCATGGCGCTGCATCCGTTCGGCGCCGTGGTGCCGGTCAGCGCCACCAAGAACCAGCAGCTGGACCAGCTGCTGCAAGAGATCGCGACCCGCCTGCCGGAAGGCGAGGCGATGTTCGAAGAAGACACGCTGACCGACCGCCCGATGCGTTTCATCGCCGCCGAACTGGTGCGCGAGAAGATCTTCCGCCTGGTGGGCGACGAGCTGCCCTACGGCTGCACCGTCGTCATCGAGCAGTGGGAAGAGACCAGCAAGGGCGCCAGCATCAACGCCTGCGTGGTGGTCGAACGCGACAGCCACAAGCCCATCCTGCTGGGCACGGGCGGCATGCACATGAAGCGTATTGCCTCCGAGGCGCGGCAGGACATCGCCAAGCTGCTGGACAAGCCCGTTCACCTTGAGGTGTACATCAAGGTGCGCAAGGGCTGGTCCGACCGCGAGAGTGCGCTCCGCGATTTGGGCTATGAGTAGACGGGCGCCTCGCGTCCAGGATCGCCCGGGGTTTATGCTGCACGCCACCGCGTGGCGTGAGACTTCCCTTATTGTTCAGACGTTCTCCCGCGATCATGGCTGTGTGGCCATGGTCGCCAAGGGCGCCAAGCGCCCGTATTCCGTCCTGCGTCCCGTGTTGTCGGCCTTTCAGCCCCTGCTGCTGTCCTGGACCGGCAACGGCGAGGTCAAGACCCTGACGCGTGCCGAGATCGCCGGCATCCGTCCGCTGACGGGCACCGCCCTGATGTCCGCCTGGTACATGAACGAGCTGCTCTTGCGCCTGCTGCCGCGCGAGGACGCCCACCCCTTGCTGTTCGACGCCTACGACATGGCGCTGCAGCAACTGTCCAACGGCACGCGCGCCGCGGGCGCGCTGCGCCGGTTCGAATGGACCTTGCTGCGCGAAACGGGCTATGGCGTGGACGAAGACGCGCCCGATTTCGAAGACCCTGCAATCGAGCCGGCGCTGCGCCGCGACTTGCGGGAACGGCTGGCCGAGATCCTGGCCGGCCGCCCGCTGTCCACCCGGCGCGTGCTGATGGACCTGCAACGCATCTAAGCGCGCCGCACGCCGCCTATGACCTTCACGCTAAAACAGGTCGAGACCTTCCGCACCGTCTACGAGACGGAAAGCGTGACGGCCGCCGCGCGGCGGCTGGACGTGTCGCCCGCGACGGTCAGCGCCACCTTGGCCGCGCTGGAAGCCAGCATCGAGCTGCGCTTGTTCGAGCGCGTGCGCCAGCGCATGCAGCGCACGCCCGAGGCCACGCTGCTGTACGAGGAAATCCGCCGCTTGAATGTCGGCCTGGAAAGCCTGGGCCGCAAGATCCGCGCGATCCGCGGCGCGGCGCAGCCGCGCCTGCGCATCGGCTGCATCCACGCCTACAGCGGCGCCGTCGTCAGCGACGCGATCTCGCGGTTCCGCACGCGTTATCCGGACACGCCCCTGTATCTGCAGATCCGCGACTCGAACACTCTGCGCGACATGGTGGTGTCGGGCGAACTGGACCTGGCCGTCGTGGCCGATGAATCCGAACTGGAAGGCCTGCGCGGCCACCGGCTGGCCAGCTTGCGGGCGGTGGCCGTCTTTCCGGCGGGGCATGCGTTGGCGCGCCTGGCGTGCGTGGATTTTCCGCATCTGGCCGATCTGGACGTGATTGCGCTGAACGCCGAGGACGGCTCACGCAAGCGGCTGGACTCCCTGCTGCGCCAGGCGGGCCAGAATCTGAGGGTGGCGATCGAAACGCCGTATTCCAGCACCGTGTGCCAGTTGGCGCTGGCCGGGCATGGCGTCGGCATCGCCAACCCCGCGACGGCCGTGGGCATGGAGACCGCGGGGCTGTGCTACCGGCCGTTGACGGCCGCCGTGCATTTCGAGTGCCACATGATCCTGCATGGCAGCCGCCCGCTGTCGGAAGCCGGCAAGTTCTGGGCGACCTGCCTGCGCGGCGCGCTGGCCCCGCTGGTGGAGCGCTTCGGCGTCTAGGGCGCGGGCGCGCGACGATCAGCCTCGGCGTCCGTCGGACGTCACGATCAGTACCACCGACGATTCCGCATCCAGCACCCCCGAACGCCTGAGCCGGGACACGGCCGCGAGCGCCGCGGCGGAAGACAGCTCGGTGCTGAGGCCCCGGCGTTCAAGCCGCTGCTGCGCCTGGGCCGCGGCGGCATCCGAGACCTCTACCGGCGTCCCGCCCGAGCGCGTCAGGGCTTCCAGCGATTGCAGGGTGCAAGTGCCGCCCGCGATGGAATATTGGTCCGTGACGCCCTCCCACTGGCCGCGCGCGTCGCCTGCCGCCCGGGCCCGCGACAGGCGGGCATACGGCTCGACTGCGTGCAGGCGAGGCAGGCGTGCGATGCGTCCGCTTTGCAGCAGGTGCTGCCAGCCCAGGAAAATTCCCCACAGCAGATCGCCGCGCGCGGTCGGCACGATGATGTCGGTGGGGGTGCCGCAGGCATCCAGGATTTCCTGGGCGATGGGCTTGTAGCCTTCGACGCCGTAGGGATGCGTGCCGACGGGGGGATTCAGGTAGTTGGTGCCGGCGAACGCGCCGTGGTGGCGGCACAGGTCCGACACGTAGGGCCAGCGGGCCAGGCTGTCTTCGAAGGCGCTGAGCTTGGCGCCGAAGCGCTGCATGGCCTCGCGTTGCAGGGGCGGGCAATTGCGGGTGATGGCGATGTCGGCTTGCAGGCCGGCCGCCGCGCAATAGGCGGCCAGCGAGACGCCGGCATTGCCGCTGGAGGCCGCCGCCACGCGGGTCGCGCCGGCCAGGCGGGCGCGCGACACCAGTTGCGCGGCCATGCGGTCCTTGTGGCTGCCCGTGGGGTTGGCGCTCTCGCATTTGAGCCACAGTTGGCCGACGCCTTCGGTGCGGGCCAGGTCCGCCGCGTCCAGGCAAGGCGTGTCCCCTTCGCCCAGGGTGACGGGCGACAACACGGGCAAGGGCATGGCGTTGTCGGGCTCAGGGGCGTCGTAGCCGCATTCCAGCGTGGCGGGGTGGCCCCCGACCAGGCAGGTCGGGCAGCCTTCGGCATAGTCGTCGGGCAGCCACAGGCTTGCGCAGCGGATGCAGCGCAGGCCGGACAATCTGGGGTTCATCAGCATGGGTCAGTATTTGGATGCAAGGGAGTCCAGGGGGAGGGCGGGGGCCACTTGCAGCAGACAGTCGCCGTCGTCGCTGCGGGCGATGGCGCGAAGGCAGACGACCGTGCCGGCTTGGGGGCTGAGCAGGTCGCGCAAGGGGGTATCGGGACGGGCGGGTTCGATCAGGCGGCCGATGCGCTGGCCTGCCGTGACCGATTGCCCCAGTTCGACGCCCGGCACGAAGACGCCGGGTCCGCGCGCGCGCAGGGTGGCGGCGGGCGCGTCCAGGTCATACAGCCGGATTTTCGGGTGACGGGGCAGAGGCAGGTCCGACAACAGGCCCAGTTCACCCAGGCAACCCAGCAGTCCGTCGCGGCACCGGTCGGCCAGGCTGCTGCTGGTTTCCCTGCCGCCGCCGATCTCGGCGCTCAGGCGCAGGACGCCGTGACGGCTGGCCGCAGCGGGCATTGAACCCGTTTCGCTGCCGCGGAAGAAGACGCAATGGGGCACGCCGAAGGCACGCGCCAGGGCGGGCAGACGCTCGTCGTAGGCGTCGTCGCCGTAGCGCGTGATCACCGATGACGGCAGGTAGCGCAGGGACGCGCCGCCGCTGTGCACATCGACCATGGCCTGCACGCGGGGCAGCAGCCGGGCTTCGAGCGCGGCCGCCACGCTTTCGGTGTAGCCGCGCGCCGGCGCGCCCAGGAAGGCGCGGTTCAGGTTGCCGCCGTCGGCGGGCGACAGGCGCGTACCGGCCAGCGACGCCTCTGCGTTGACGGCGGGCAGCAGATAGACCGTGCCGCGTTGCAGGATGGCCGGCAGGTGGTGCCACAAATCCAGGATGGCCGCCTGGCCCTCCCATTCGTCGCCATGCACGCCGGCGATCAAGGCGACGGCAGGGCCCGGCCCCGCCTCGATCCGTAGCATGGGGACCGTGATGCGGCGATAGGCCGATTCATTCGTCGCGGCGGCGACGGAGAAATCTTCCCGGCTTACGCGGACCATGCGGCGGCTCCGGTGCGAGCGGGCGCGCGCTTCAATCCAGCGTGGCGGCCTTGATGATGCTCTCCCATTTGGGCAGCTCCTTGCGAATCTGGGTCTGTACATCCTGCGGCGTGCCGCCCAGGGGTTCCTGGGAGCGGCTGCGCAGTTCCTTCTCGACGTTCGGCGATCGCAGCGCCTGGTTCAGCGCGGTGTTCAGGCGGGCGACGGCGGCGGGCGGGGTGCCGGCGGGCGCGATCAGCGCGCTCCAGGCGGACTGTTCGTAGTCGGGATAGCCCTGCTCGGCCACCGTGGGCACGTCCGGGTTGGAGGCGGCGCGGCCTTTGGTCGTGACGGCAAGCGCACGCAGGCGTCCGTCCTTCAAGTTGCCGATCAAGGGAGGCAGATTCTCCATCATGGCGTCGACATGGCCGCCCAGCAGGTCGGACAACTGCGCGGCCGTCGCCTTGTAGGGAATCTGGCGCACGGCGGCGCCAGTCTGGGCGATGAAGAGCTTGACGCCGACTTCGCTGGTCGTGCCGGGATCCGCCGAGGTCATGGTCAGCCGGTCGGGCTGGGCGCGGCTGGCGTCGATGAAACTCTTCAGGTCGCGATAGGGCGATGCAGCGTTCACCACGATGACGTTCGGGGTTTCGGCCACCAGGCCGATCGGCGTCACGTCGCGGTCCAGGTCATAGAGCTGCTGCTTGAACAGGAACCGGTGCAGCACCAGCGTGCCGACGTGGGCGTAGCCGATGGTGTAGCCGTCGGCCGCGGCGCGCACCACGGCCTGCGTGCCGATGCGGCCGCCTGCGCCGACGCGGTTTTCCACCACCACGGGCTGGCCCAGCTGGCGGCTCATCTCCTGGCCGATCAGGCGCGCGGTGATGTCTGCGTTGCCGCCTGCGGCGGCAGGCACGATCAGCGTGATCGGGCGGGCCGGATAGTCGGCTTGCGCGGAGGCCGCGGCAAGGCAAAGCAACAGGGCGGCAAGGCAGGCAGTGCGTTTCATGACGATTCCCGAGGCGATCAGCGCTGCGCCATTGTGCGGTCGCGGCCTGGAGAATCCGTTTGCCTTTATCAGATGGATATTCGGAAAAATCTAATGGTTTCCGGGCTTGCGCGCGTCGGCCTGCTTGCCCAGGCCGTAGCCGACCGCAGCCGCGGCCAACGCGACCACCGCGCCCAGCAGCGCGATCAGCGCTGCGCCATGGCCCAGCATGTCGACGCCCGCCTTGACCCAACCGCTGGCCGCATCGCCGCCGCGGTAGACCACCGTGTCGATGACGCTCTTGGTCTTGTATTTGTCTTCAGGCGGAACGGCGGTGAACAGCATCTCGCGCCCCGGGCGGATCAGGGCGTATTCGCCCGCCCGCCGCAGGATCATCGCGGCGGCCAGCACGCTGAAGACGGGGAACGCGGCCAGCGCCAGGAAGGCCAGCCCCACGGCCAGCGGCACCGCCGTCAGTAAAAAGCGCAGGCCCAGGCGGGCGGCGACCCGGCCCGTGATGAAGAGCTGCGACAACAGCGCCAGCGTCTGGACGGTGAAGTCCAGCGCGCTGAAGACGCGGATGCGCTGGGCGGTGTCGGGAAACGTGTCGGCCACCAGCCGCGCCTGTTCCATGTACAGGAAGGTGTTCAGCGTGGCCAGCAGGACGACCAGCAGCGAAATACCCAGCAGATAGCGCGACTGGAAGATGCGCGAGATGCCGGCCAGGACGGTGCCGGCGATGGGGCGCTGCATGTCCTCCAGCCCGGCTTCCATGCGCGTGGCGGCGCGCCATCGCAGCAGCCACTGCTTGAGCGGCAGCGTGGCCGTCAGCAGCAGGGCCGACAGCAGGAGCAATCCCGCCGGACCCAGGGCGCCCGCCAGCAAGGCGCCCAGCAGTGGGCCGCAGAGTCCGCCTGCGCTGGCGCCGGCGGCAATCAGTGCGAACAGGCGCTTGGCCGATTCCATGCGGAACACGTCGGCCATCAGGCTCCAGGCGAGGGAGACCACGAACAGGTTGAACACCGATAGCCACACATAGAAGGCACGCGCCGCCCACACGCTTTCAGGCCGCAGGTGGAGCAGCGCGGCGAATCCCGCCATGGTCAGCGCGAAGAGGCTGTAGACCCAGGTCAGCAAGGTGGCGCGCGCCACGCGCGCGGACAGCCAGCCGAACAGCGGCACCACGGCAAGCGTCGCGACGAAGGTGGCGGTGAACAGCCACTGCAGTTGGTTCACGCCCGCCTGAATGCCCAGCGTTTCGCGTATCGGGCGCAGCATGAAATAGCCGCAGAACAGGAAGAAGAAAAAGGCGAAGCCGCAGGCGGCAGGCGCGACTTCCTCGTCGTGGATGCCCAGCGCCCGCGCCGCGCGTGTGCACAGGGAGGAGGGGGCGGCCGCGGCCATGACGGGCTATGCCAGCAAGGCGGCGATGCGTTCGCGCAGGGCGGCATCCGGCTGCCGCCCGAACCCGGCCAGCACGTTGTCGGCCATGTTGGCGGGTTTGGACGTGGCGGGGATGACGGCGGTGACGGCTGGATGGCCGATGATGAATTTCAGGAAGAGTTGCGCCCACGACGTGCAGCCGATCTCGGCGGCCAGACCGGGCAGGGCGCGGCCCTTGACCTGGCGGAACAGGGCCCCGTCCTGGAACGGGCGGTTGATCAGTACGGCCACGCCGTTGGCCTGGCAGGCGGGCAGCAGGCGCTTTTCGGCGTTGCGGGCGCCGACGGACAGATTGATCTGAAGGAAGTCGGGCTTTTCGCGTTCGACCAGTTCGGTCAGCTCGTCGTGCGCGTAGTCGGTGTAGTGCGTGATGCCGATGTAGCGGGTGACGCCTTGCTGCTTCAGTTCGCGCAGCAGCGCCAGCTGGTTGCGGGTGTCGATCAGATTGTGGATCTGGATCAGATCCAGCTTGTCGCGGCCCAGGCGTTTCTGCGACTGCCGGATTTGATCCATGGCGGATTCGCGGCCCTGTGCGCCGATCTTGGTCGCCAGGAAGAAAGCGTCGCCCCTTCCGCCCTGGCGGGCCAGCAGCGTCCCAACGACTGCTTCGGCCTGGCCGTAGCTGGGTGCGGTGTCGATAAGATAACCGCCTTCCCGGGTGAAGATGTCCAGCACCTGGGCCAAGGGTTCCATGGCCGCGGCGTCGCCGGGCGACGCGTTGAAGGTGTCGGCCGTGCCCAGTCCGATGACGGGAATCTGTTCTTTCGACGACGGAATGCTTCGGCTCAGCATGGCGGGCTTGACGCTGAGCGCGCGCGCGGCGCCGGCGGATCCCAGCAGCGCGGCGCAGGCGGTAGTCTGGAGGAAGCGGCGGCGATCGGGCATATGGGCGCTCCAAAGAAAAAAGGCCTACACGCGAATGCAGGCCTTTTGCAGGGGTCTTTCGACCGGTGCTTACTCGCGGTTGCCGCCGAAGATGCCCAGCAGCATCAGCAGGTTCGAGAAGACGTTGTAGACGTCCAGGTAGATGGCCAGCGTGGCGGACACGTAGTTGGTCTCGCCGCCGTTCACGACGCGTTGCAGGTCAACCAGCATGAAAGCCGAGAAGACCAGGATGGCCATGACCGAGATGGTCAGCATCAGCGCGGGCATCTGCAGGAAGATGTTGGCCAGGGCTGCCACCAGGATCACCACGGCGCCGATGAACAGGAATTTCTGCATCCCGGACAGGTCGCGCTTGATGGTCGTGGCCAGCGTGGCCATCGTGGCGAACACGATCGCCGTGCCGCCGAAGGCCGTCATGACCAGCGTCGAGCCGTTGCTGAAGCCCATGACGAAGCCGAGCAGGCGCGACAGCATGACGCCCATGAAGAACGTGAAGGCCAGCAGCAGCACCACGCCCATTGAGTTGTTCTTGTTCTTCTCGATGGCGAACATCAGGCCGAACGCGCCCACCAGGAACACGATGGCGGACAGGCCGGGGCTGGCGCCCATGACGCGGTTGATGCCGGTGTAGAGGCCGACAGCGGCGCCCAGGACCGTGGGGATCAGCGACAGCGCCAAGAGCCAATAGGTGTTGCGCAGGACCTGGTTGCGAGCGACCTCGCCCGGCGCGCCGGCGACCGAGCCGGAACGGTTAAAAGGGGACGGACGATATTCGTTCATGGAGAACTCCTGTGTACGGCAAAAATAGTGATTGCCTAGAAGGCTTAGAGGGGAAGGATACCTTACAGTTCCCTGAAGAATCCAGTTTTTGGAAGATTTAGACCGGTTGCCGGACACCCGCCGCCGGCCGGTTCAACCCGGCCGGACATCTTTAAGCACACGGGCAACGATACCCGGTAATTCGGCATCCATGCGGGTTTGAATCAGCGCGACGGCCTCGGCCAGGGCCTGGCGCATCAACTGCTCGACCTCGGCCTGCAGGCGGGCGGTCAGGACGGTGGCGTCGGGCAGGGTGGCGTGGGCCGCCTCGGCTTGGGCCTCGGCGTCGGCTTCCGCTTCCTGCTCGTGGGCGACCTCGGTCAGCAGCGGGAACGCGTCGTCGGCGAATGCAGAGTCGTCGCCGTCGTCATCGGCGCGTTCCGTCAGCAAGGGGGCATCTTCCTCGTCGGCGGGCCGGTAGAGCGTGGGCTCGGCCCGCTGCGTCAGGGTGGGGATGCCGGGATCGTTGGGGCGAGTAGGCATGGAGCTTTCCGAAAATCGATAGGCGGGCGGCGGGCCCGCCGGGGCAGGTAGGGCGGTCAGTCGCCGGACGGCTGGCGGGTAAGGTCGTGGCTGACCGGCGTATGGCCGGCATTCTGGTAGACGCGCCAGCGCTGGCGCGCGGCCTGCTTGTCGTCGGGGTCGTCCGACACGATTTCAAGCACGCGCTCGAACGTGTCGAAGCCTGGCGGGCACTCGTTGTCCAGATTCAGCAGCCATAGCGGGGCGGCGTCGGCGCCATCCGCCGGCTGGGCCGCCTGCGCGGCCTGCTGCGGATCGCCCGCCGTCAGCACCACCGGCGTCTCGGACGCCAGCGGGTCATTGGCCAGCACATGCGGCACGAACGACGTGTCGTCGAACGCCCACAGCATGCGGTCGAACGCCGCCAGGCGGGAGCCGTCTTTACAGTACACCACCAGCCGCTGGCCGGCCAGGAAGCGCTTGCGCACCACCTGGCAGGCCATCCGCAGGCGGTCGGGCGCGCCGAAGGCGAAGTCGATCCGCGTCATGCCCGGTTCCGTTGCAGGCGCTTCAAACCTGGTCCAGCAGGTACTGCATCAGCAGGGGCACGGGGCGGCCGGTGGCGCCCTTGTCCTTGCCGCCGCGCCAGGCGGTGCCGGCGATGTCCAGGTGGGCCCAGCGGTAGGCCTTGGCGAAGCGCGACAGGAAGCAGGCCGCGGTGACCGCGCCGGCGGGCGGGCCACCGATGTTGGCCAGGTCGGCGAAGTTGGACTTCAGCTGTTCCTGGTAGGCGTCGTCCATCGGCATGCGCCATGCGGTGTCCAGCGACTGGCGGCCGGCCGCGGCCAGGGCGTCGGCCAGGGCGTCGTCCTTGGAGAACAGGCCGCTGTTGACGTTGCCCAGCGCCACGACGCAAGCGCCGGTCAGCGTGGCGATATCGATGACGGCGGACGGCTTGAAGCGTTCGGCGTAGGTCAGGGCGTCGCACAGGACCAGGCGGCCCTCGGCGTCGGTGTTCAGGATCTCGATGGTCAGGCCGGCCATGCTGGTGACGACGTCGCCGGGCTTGTTGGCCGTGCCGCTGGGCAGGTTCTCGCACGCCGGGATCAGGCCCACGACGTCCAGCGGCAGCTCCAGTTCGGCCAGGGCGCGGAACGACCCCAGCACGCTGGCGGCGCCGCACATGTCGTACTTCATCTCGTCCATGGTGGCGGCGGGCTTGAGCGAGATGCCGCCCGCATCGAACGTGATGCCCTTGCCGACCAGCACGATCGGGCCTTGGGCGGCGGCCTTGGCGCCCTTCTTGGCGGGGGCCTTGGCGCCGTTGTGGCGCAGCACGATGAAGCGCAGCGCTTCGGCGGAGCCGCGGGCGACCGACAGGAACGAGCCCATGCCCAACGCTTCGACCTGCTTCTTGTCCAGCACTTCCACCTTCAGCGACTTGAACTCGCGGGCCAGGCGCTTGGCGGTGTCGCCCAGGTAGGTGGGGGTGCAGATGTTGCCGGGCAGATTGCCCAGCGTGCGGGTCAGGTCCATGCCGTTGGCGATGGCCCCGCCCTCGCGCAAGCCCTTCTGGGCCTGGGCGGCATCGGCGCGTTCGACGATCTGGACGATCTTCTTCAGCTTGGGGCGCGCGTCCCGGTCGGGTTTGCCGAAGCTGGCGTCGTAATGGTAGGTGGCGTTGCCGGCCGCGATGGCGGCGCTACGGGCGCGGGCGATGACGGGCACGTCCGCGATCGGGTTGGCGACCAGCGTGGACACGCCTTCAACCAATTGGGCGGCGACGCAGACCGAGGCGAATGCCTGTTCGGCCGACGCATGGGCGCGGGCCGAGAATTCGTCCTGTTTGCCCAGGCCCACCAGCACCACGCGCTGCGCGGCAACGCCAGGCAGCGCGCGCAAGGTCAGAGTGGCGCCGGCGCGGCCGCGGAACTCGGCCTTGGCCACCGCGCGCACGGCGCCGTTGGAGGCGCGGTCGATGATGTCGGCGGCGGGGCTCAGCACGCCATCCGCGAAGACGCCGACAGCCAGGGCGGCGGTTTTGACTTGGTGCAGGGAAGCAGTGGTCTGTGTGCTAAATTCCATGAGGGTTTCCCGTGTGCGTCTGTGTATGATGCGGTCGATTATCCCGCATATTCTCCCATGTCTCTATTTAAACGCTCTGTCGTCAGCGAGATCACCAGTCACGCTGGCGTTGTCTTTTCCACGTTGCTCGTCGTGTGGCTCAGCGTGCTTCTCGTGCGCCTGCTCGGTGAGGCCGCGGGCGGCAACATCGGAGCCGACGTCGTGCTGGTGTTGGCCGCGCTGTCGACCATCACCGCCTTGCCGACCATTCTTGCCGTCTCCGTGTTCATCGCGGTGCTGACGACGGTCACGCGCAACTACCGCGAATCCGAAATGGTGGTGTGGTTCGCCAGCGGCCTGTCGCTGGCCGACTGGCTCCGGCCCGTGCTGCGGGTGGCCATCCCCATCGCCGTGGCGGTGGCCGGCTTGACGCTGGTGGCCGCGCCCTGGGCGTACCGCCAGATCGGCGAATACCACGAACGCTTCGAGCAGCGCTCAGACCTGTCCAAAGTCACGGCGGGGCAGTTCGCGGAATCCTCCGGTGGCAACCGCGTGTTCTTTTCGGAAGACCCCGCTACGCCCTCCGACGAACTGGGCAACGTGTTTGCGCGCGAAATCGGGCCTGAATGGCTGAGCGTGCTCACCGCAAGCAGCGCGCGCAGCGAAACGCTACCTAATGGCGACCGCTTCCTGGTGCTGGGCGAAGGCCATCGCTATGACCTGAAACCCGGTACGCCCGAAATCCGGCTGGTGCACTTCGACAAGTACGGCCTGCGCCTTGAAAGCAAGGCCGGCGGCGACCCCATCGGCGAAGCCCGGGCCGCCGCCGAACGCTCGGCCAAGGCCCGCACCACGATGCAGCTGATGGCGGACAACACCGACAGCAGCTGGTCGCAGGTGATGTGGCGCGTGTCGCTGCCGCTGGCGGCGCTGAACCTGGCGCTGCTGGCCATTCCGCTGGGGGCGGTGAACCCGCGCCTGGGCCGTTCGGGCGACTTGCTGATCGCGGGCCTGGTCGGATTGCTCTACATGAACCTGATCAACCTGTCGCGCGCGTGGATTTCCAACGGCAAGCTCAGCTTCGGCGTCGGCGTGTGGGCGATCCATGGCGCCGTGGCCCTGCTCACCGTGTTCCTGCTCATGCGCCGCCTGCGGGTGAAGGCGCCCAAGAACACCGGCCAGGCATGACGCCCGGAGGAGGGCCGTGCCGGCCCTCCGCTCACCCTGCGCCCGTCAGGGCAGATATTTCATCGTGCCGCGCTTGCCGGCCAAAAGGTCGGCGTTCTTCAGCACCGACTTGCGGATGAATTCCCACAGCACCGTCACGCGCTTGAGCTTGCGCAGGTCTTCGTGGCAGTACATCCAGAACGAACGCGTGATCTCCACCTCGTTCTCCAGCACCGGCTTCAGCCGCGGATCCTGCGCGGCGATGAAGCAAGGCAGGATCGCCAGCGACTGGCCCTGCAAGGCCGCGTGGTACTGCGCGACCACGCTGGTGCTGCGCAGCACCACCTTGCTGGCCGGCAGCAGGTCCTCAAGATAGCGCAGCCGTTCACTGAACAGCAGTTCGTCCACATAGCCGATGAAGGTATGGTCGGCCAGGTCGGCGCGGCTGGCGATCGGAGGGTGGCGCGCCAGGTAGCCCGGCGTGCCGTACAGCCGCAGGGTGTAGTCGCACAGCTTGCTGCAGACGTAGGGGCCGCGCTGGGGGCGTTCGATGGTGATGGCCAGGTCGGCCTCGCGCTTGGACAGGCTGACAAAGCGCGGCACCGGCAGGATGTCCAGCGTGATGTGCGGGTAGCGGCGCTGGAAGTCGGCCGCAAGCGGTGTCAGCACGTAGCTGCCGAAGCCTTCCGTGGCGCCGATGCGCAAGTGGCCCGACAGGGCCTGGCCGATGCCCGACAGGTTCTCGCGGGCGGTATGCACCGTGCTTTCCATCTGTTCGGCATGGACGAACAGGCGCTGGCCGTCGTCGGTCAGCATAAAACCCGCGCTGCGCGATTTCTCGAACAGCAGGGTGTCCAGTTCGGTTTCCAGCGCCCGGATGCGGCGCGACACCGTGGTGTGCTCCACCCCGAGCTTGCGCGCCGCCGCGCTGACCCGCTGGGTCCGGGCCACTTCCAGGAAATATCGCAGACTGTCCCAATCAAGCACGTTATGGCGCTCCCAGACCCCTGGCGCCAGGGGCGCGGGGCTCAAAATCTGATTGTGCATGAATGCACAAGGAATGTGCATTTCTGGTGTTGCTTGTTGATTTTCACACATCTACACTGGGCTGGCAGGCCTCGGGGCATTGCCCTGGGAGTCGCAGGCCGCAAAGACGGCGCACAACGCTAAAAATCAGCGCATAACACTCAGGAGACAAATCCATGAAATTGCACGCACGCGGGCTGGCCGCAGGCTTGTGTCTGGGCGCATTGTTGGTGAGCCAGGCGCAAGCGGCGGATAAGCCGCCGGTGAAGATCGGCATTCTGACTGACATGTCCGGCACCTATGCCGGCATGGGGGGCGCGGGGTCGGTGGCGGCGGCGCAGTTGGCCATCGACGACTGCCTGGCGGCGGAATGCAAGGGCATGAAGATCGAACTGGTGTCCGCCGACAACCAGAACAAGGCGGACGTGGGCGCCGCGAAAGCGCGTGAATGGTTCGACCGCGACGGCGTGACGGCGATTGCCGACCTGACGAATTCCGCCGTGGCGCTGGCCGTGCAAGGCATTGCTCGCGAAAAGAACAAGGTCGTGATGTTCTCCGGCCCGGCCACGACGGCGCTGACCAACAAGGAATGCTCGCCCGTCGGTTTCCACTGGATGTTCGACACCTATTCGCAGTCCGCGGGCGGCGCCAAGGCCACCGTGCGGGCGGGCGGCAAGTCCTGGTACTTCATTACCGTGGATTACGCCTTCGGCCACTCGCTGGAAGCGGACACGGCCAAGGCGGTGAAGGCGCTGGGCGGCACGGTGGCGGGCAGTGTGCGCCATCCCCTGAACGCGCCCGATTTCGCGTCCTATCTGCTGCAGGCGCAAAGCTCGAAAGCGCAGGTCGTGGCGCTGGCCAACGGCGGCCAGGACACGGTCAATGCGGTCAAGCAGGCCCGCGAGTTCGGCATCGTGGCCGGCGGCCAGCGTCTGGTGTCGCTCTTGATCTTCCTGTCGGACCTGCGTGCGCTGGGGCTGGAAAGCGCCCAAGGCCTGTCGTATGTGGACGGCTTCTACTGGGATTACGACGATGCGTCGCGCCAATGGTCGTCGCGCTTCGAGAAGGCCTTCCGCGGCCTGAAGCCCACGATGACGCAGGCCGGCGTGTATTCCAGCGTGCTGCACTACCTGCGCGCGGCGGCAGCCGCCGGCAGCACCGACGGCAAGGTGGTGGCGGACAAGATGCGCGAACTGCCTATCAAGGACCCGATCATGCGCAATGCGTCGATCCGCCCTGATGGCCGCGTGATCCACGACATGTACCTGTATGAAGTGAAGAAGCCCGCGGAGTCCAAGGGCGGCTGGGACTATTCCAAGCTGGTGGCCACCATCCCGGCGGCCGAAGCGTTCCAGCCCCTGGCCGATTCGACCTGCTCGCTGGTGAAGCAATAACCGCTGGCGCGCCGACCGGGCCCTTGCCCGGCGGCGCGCGGAAAGATCCATGAACGCGGATTCCATCCGCATCGACTACGCAGTGTGAGGAGCATCAAATGAGTGAAGTCCCCCGCGTTCCGCTATTGATCGGCGGCAAGCTTGTGCAGTCCAAAACCACCGAATGGCGAGACGTGATCAACCCCGCCACCCAGGAGGTCGTGGCCAAGGTGCCCTTCGCGACGCGCGAAGAGCTGGACCTGGCCGTCTCCAACGCCAAGGAAGCCTTCAAGACCTGGCGCAACAGCGGGCAGGGCACGCGGATGCGCGTCATGCTGAAGTTCCAGGAACTGCTGCGCGCCAACACCGGCAAGCTGGCGGAGATGATCACCCGCGAACACGGCAAGACCTTGCCGGACGCCGAGGGCGAAATCGGCCGCGGCCTGGAAGTGGTCGAACACGCATGCTCGATCGCCAACCTGCAATTGGGCGAGTACGCCGAAAATGCCGCTTCCGGCATCGACGTCTACACGCTGATCCAGCCGCTGGGCGTGTGCGCGGGCATCACCGCGTTCAACTTCCCGGTGATGCTGCCGTGCTTCATGTTCCCCATCGCCGTGGCCTGCGGCAACAGCTTCGTGCTCAAGCCCTCTGAACAGGATCCGACCGCGTCGCTGTTCCTGGCCCAGCTGGCGCTGGAAGCCGGCCTGCCGCCGGGCGTGCTGAACGTCGTGCATGGCGGCCCGGATACCGCCAATGGCCTGTGCGAACACCCCGACATCAAGGCGGTGTCGTTCATCGGTTCGACCCGCGTGGGCACCGAGATCTACAACCGCGCATCGGCCGCCGGCAAGCGCTGCCAGTCGATGATGGGCGCCAAGAACCATTGCGTGATCCTGCCGGACGCCGATCCGGACGTCGCGCTGAACCAACTGGTCGGCGCCGCCTTCGGCGCGGCAGGCCAGCGCTGCATGGCGTCGTCCGTCGCCGTGCTGGTGGGCGACGCCCGCAACTGGTTGCCCGACTTCGTCGAGCGTTCCAAGAAGCTGAAGGTCAATTCGGGCACCGACCGCGAAGCCGATCTGGGCCCGCTGGTGTCGCCGAACGCCAAGAAGCGGGTGGAAAGCCTGATCCAGAAGGGCGTGGACGAAGGCGCCAAGCTGCTGCTGGACGGCCGCAACCTGAAGGTTGCGGGCTTCGAGCAGGGCAATTTCGTGGGCCCGACGATTTTCGACGGCGTGAACGAAGACATGACCATCTACACCGAAGAGATCTTCGGCCCGGTCCTGTGCTGCGTCGGCGTGGAAACGCTGGAAGACGCGGTGGCGTTCATCAACCGCAACCCCAATGGCAACGGCGTGGCGCTGTTCACCCAGGACGGCGGCGCGGCGCGCTACTTCCAGAACAACATCGATGTGGGCCAGGTGGGCATCAACGTGCCGATCCCCGTGCCGGTGGCGTGGTTCAGCTTCACGGGTTCGCGCGGCTCCAAGCTGGGCGACCTGGGTCCCAACGGCAAGCAGGCGGTTCAGTTCTGGACGCAGACCAAGACGGTCACCGCTCGCTGGTCGGCCCACGCCAAGACCGTGAACACCACGATCTCGATGCGCTGAAACAGGGACGCCTTGGCTCCTAAGCTTATATAAATAAGTTATATAACAAGGCGTCCTTATTACTTATAATTGGTCCATCTATCAGGGGCCAATTAATGAACCTCCAGCAATTTCGTTTCGTGCGCGAAACCATCCGGCGCGACTTCAATCTGACCGAAGCCGCCCGGATGCTCTATACCTCGCAGCCTGGAGTCTCCAAGGCCATCATCGAGTTCGAAGACGAACTCGGCATCAAGATCTTCGAACGGCACGGCAAGCGCATCAAGGGGTTGACCAAGCCCGGCCTGGCGGTCTCGCAGGTGATCGACCGCATCATGCGCGAAGTCGACAACCTGAAGAAAGTCAGCGACGAGTTCGCGCGCCGCGACGAAGGCGGCCTGGTGATCGCGTGCACGCACACCCAGGCGCGCTACCTGCTGCCGCGTGTGATCCCCGCATTCCGCAAGCAATTCCCCAAAGTGCATTTGTCCCTGGCCGAAGGCAGCCCGGCGCAATTGGCCGAGATGGTGCTGCACGAGCAGGCCGACCTGGCGCTGGCGACGGAATCCCTGGCGCTGACGCCGGGCCTGGCCACATTGCCCGTGTACGCCTGGGAGCACACGGTCGTGGTGCGCCCCGACCACCCGCTGGCCGAACTGACCTCCAGCGCCGCCAAGCGCCTGTCTTTGCAGCAGTTGGCGGAATTCCCCATCGTCACCTACGACCGCGCGTTCACGGGCCGCAGCACGATCGACGAGGTCTTCGCCAACCAGGGCATCCATCCGGACATCGTGCTGGAAGCCATCGACGCCGACGTCATCAAGACCTACGTGGACGTGGGCCTGGGCATTGGCATCATCGCCGGCGTGGCCTATGACCCGCGGCGCGATTCCAACCTGGTCGGCTTACCCGTCGGCCATTTGTTCGGCACGCACACGACCCGCGTGGGCGTGAAGTCGGGCGTTTTCCTGCGCGACTACGTCTACACGTTCCTGGAAATGCTGGCGCCGTCGCTGACCCGCGCGGTGGTGACCGAAGCCGTCCAGGGCGCGCCGAAGTAGGGCGGCCCGCACGGTCTTTGGCCTACACCAAAGAAAAAGCGCGGCATTCCGAGAATGCCGCGCTTTTTCTTTGGTGTCCGAGGACCGCGACTCGCCGGAAAGCCGCGAGTTCCCTGGCTGATAGCAAATCTCGCTATCTCTTTTGAGAAGCTCATTAATATTATTAAATAAGAACCGATCTCATTTAAGTTGACTAAAAAATAGGAATCATTATCATTACATCCAAGCTCAACGACCAGTGAGGTTCATCATGACGGCAGGACTCAGTGCAGTAGTGGTTGGCGCAGATCGACTGGGCAACATCCCGGATCTGCTGAAAGGACACAATATTTCGATCACGCACCACATCAGTGGCCGTGATCCCTCGCATCAGAAGAAGACGCTTCAATTGCCGTCGGGCACGCAACTGGTGATTTTGCTGACCGACTTCCTGGGGCACAACGTCATGAAGACCTTCCGCAACGCCGCGCAGCGCGGCGGCATCCGGGTCGTGGCTTGTCGCCGTTCGGTATGCAGCATGCAGCAGGCGCTGCAGCAATGCGGCCTGTGCCCGCGTGCTGGCACCGTTCACTGATTCAGCCGCTTGCCGATCGAACACAAGAACTGGGGAGGCCGAAACGGCCTGCGGCGTAGGCATTGAGTCCCTGGACCGCGAAGAGCAATGAAAAACGCCGCCGGACGATAGTCTGGCGGCGTTTTGCTTTTGGGGATGGCGTCGGGCAGCCTGCTTATGCCAGGATGCCGGAAGCGGGATTCAATTCGCGGCGCGGGCGGAAGCCATCAGGCTGTTGTCCAGGCGGCGGGCGCCGTTGTAGCGCTTGGTCCAGTAGGCCATGGTCATGCTTTCGACGCGGACGACGCCACCGGCGCTGGGCGAGTGCACGAAGCGGTCGTCGCCCAGATAGATGCCGACGTGCGAATAGCGGCGGCCCATCGTATTGAAGAAGACCAGGTCGCCGGCCTTGAGTTCGTTCTTGGCGACGGAAATGCCCTGTTGGGCGATTTCAGCGGCGTTGCGGGGCAGCTTCAGGCCCAGCGAGCGTTCGGCCGAGTAGGCGACGAGGCCGCTGCAATCGAATCCGGTATCGGGGGAACTGCCGCCGAAGCGGTAGCGGATGCCCAGGTAATTGAGGGCTTCGCTGACCATGGCGTTGTCGCCGCCGGCGACGGAGCTGGTACGGCTCTGCTGGCGATCGCGCTTGAATTTGTGGCTGACCAGCAGGCCGATGGGATCATCGGAGGTGGCAACCCATTCCATTTCGTACGGATCAATCTCGGACGTATGGGCGGTTGACTTCTGGCCAGTGCCAGCACAACCTGCCAAACCCGCCACACATGCCATCAACGCGAGCGTACGCAGACCCCGGTACGCTTGGCCAGTGGATGAATTGAATCGCGCGAGGATGGAGTGTCGATGCATTCGCCTGGGATGACTTGCCGGATGACAGCAAAAACCACGGGATTAGCCGTGGATCGGGCCGAGATGTCAGCAAAATCAACAATTATCTACAACTTCGCGGGCATTCTACCAAACTTTCAAGACCGGTCAGTGACAGATCGGCTATTTATCCATGACGCGTGGATATTTGGTGGAACATTTTGACTTGTGGCAAGCCTCGTGCAAGGTTCGCCTACCAGAATGACCAAATGATTCGAAAGAAATCAATCAGCCTTAAGGCGTATGAACGATAACAGGAGACATAAATGCAAAAAACCCGGGATTTCCATTACAGATCATTGCATGACCGAGACGGATTCTGGCGCGAAGAGGCCGGGCGCATCCACTGGGAGACGCCATACGAGTCTGTCCTGGATTTCTCGCGCCCGCCATTCGCCAAGTGGTTCGTAGGCGGGCAGACCAATCTTTGCTACAACGCGGTCGACCGCTGGCTGCCGACCCAGGCGGACAAGCCGGCGCTGATCTGGGTGTCCACCGAGGTGGACCGCGAACACGTCTACAGCCGCCAGGACGTCTATGAAGAGGTCAACGCTGCCGCCGCCATGCTGAAAGAGCTTGGGGTGGGGCGCGGCGACCGGGTGCTGCTGTACATGCCGATGGTGCCCGAAGCGGTGTTCACGATGCTGGCCTGCGCCCGGATCGGCGCGGTGCACTCGGTGGTGTTCGGCGGGTTCGCGTCGGTCAACCTGGCCCAGCGCATCGACGACGCGGCGCCGAAGGTGGTGGTCTGCACCGACGGCGGTTCGCGCGGGGGCAAGGTCGTGCCCTACAAGCCGTTGCTGGACCGGGCGCTGACCCTGGCCAAGACGCCGCCGGCCTCGGTGGTGGTGTTCGACCGGGGCCTGGCGCCGTTCGAACCGGTGGCCGGCCGCGATCAGGACTACGCGACGCTGCGCGAGCGCCACCGCGGGGCGCGCGTGCCGGTGCAATGGCTGGAATCGTCCGAACCCAGTTACATCCTCTACACGTCCGGCACGACCGGCAAGCCCAAGGGCGTGCAGCGCGACACCGGCGGCTACGCCGTGGCGCTGGCCTCGTCGATGGAATACCTGTTCAACGGGCGCGCGGGCGACACGTTTTTCTGCACCAGCGACATCGGCTGGGTGGTGGGGCATTCCTACATCATCTACGGCCCCCTGATCGGCGGCCAGGCGACGGTGCTGTACGAGGGCACGCCCGTGCGTCCCGACGGCGCGATCCTGTGGAAGCTGGTCGAGCAGTTCGGCGTGAACACGCTGTTTTCGGCGCCGACGGCGGTGCGCGTCCTGAAGCGCCAGGACCCGGCGCTGTTGAAGCGCCACGACCTGTCCAGCCTGCGAGCCGTCTACCTGGCGGGCGAGCCGCTGGACGAGCCTACGGCCCAATGGATATCGGAAGGCCTGGGCAAGCCCATCATCGACAACTACTGGCAGACCGAATCCGGCTGGCCCATTCTGTCCGCCCAGCCGGGCGTGGAGCGCGTGCCGACCCGTTTTGGCAGCCCTTCCTTCCCGGTGTACGGGTTCGACGCGCGCATCGTCAGCGAATCCACGGGCGAAGACCTGGGACCGGACGAGAAAGGCGTGGTGGCCATCGTGCCGCCGCTGCCGCCGGGCGCGATGTCCACCATCTGGGGCGACGACGCGCGCTTCGTGCAGACCTACTTCACCTCGATTCCCGGCCGCCAGGTGTATTCGACCTTTGATTGGGGGCGGGTGGACGCCGACGGCTACTGGTTCATCCTGGGCCGCACCGACGATGTGATCAACGTGGCGGGCCATCGCCTGGGTACGCGCGAGATCGAGGAATCGGTCAACAGCCACAGCGGCATCGCGGAATGCGCGGTGGTCGGCGTGGCCGACGCGCTGAAGGGGCAGGTGGCCATGGCGTTCGCGGTATTGAAGAATCCCGCCAGCGCGGAAACGCCGGAAGGGGCAAAGCAGCTGGAAGGCGATATCATGCGGCTGGTGGAAGATCAGCTGGGAGCGGTGGCCAGACCCGCCCGGATCCGGTTTGTGGGCGCATTGCCCAAAACCCGGTCCGGCAAGGTGCTGCGCCGTGCGATCGTCGCGGTATGCGAAGGACGCGACCCCGGAGACCTGACGACCATTGAAGATCCCAACGCCCTGGAACAGATCAAGGAGTCGCTGCAATGAATACCAAACCCGTGCTGAGCGCCGAAGACGTCAAGAAGATCCTCGCCGCGGCCGAAGCACACGCCGTGCAGAACAAGTGGGCCGTGACCGTTTCGGTGGTCGATGACGGTGGCCACCTGCTGGGCATGCTGCGCCTGGACGGCGCGGCCCCGATCTCGGCGCACATCTCGCCGTCGAAGGCCAAGACCGCCGCGGTGGGCCGCCGCGAATCGCGCATCTACGAAGAGATGATCAATACTGGCCGCGTGTCGTTCCTGTCGGCGCCGCTGATCGACGGCATGCTGGAAGGCGGCGTGCCGATCACCGTCGACGGCCACGTGGTGGGCGCGGTCGGCGTGTCGGGCGTGAAGTCGACCGAAGACGTGCTGATCGCACAAGCTGGCATCGCCGCGCTGGGCCTGTGAGCCAGCCGCAGCATCCGGAGCCGTCTGCGGACGGTTCCATGCCGGCCACCGGGGCAGGGCGCGCGAGCCCCCTGAATCCCGGGGTGGCCAAACGCGAGGTCTGGGCCTGGGCCATGTACGACTTCGCGAATTCCGGCTACACCACCGTGATCCTCACGGCGGTGTTCAGCACCTATTTCGTCGGCGTGGTCGGCGGGCGTGCCCCGTGGGCCACGCTGGCCTGGACCGCGGCGCTGTCGCTGTCCTATCTGCTCATCATGCTGACGATGCCCACGCTGGGCGCCCGCGCGGACGCCAGCGGCAGCAAGCGCCGCCTGCTCTACACCAGCACTATCGGCTGCGTGGCCGCGACCCTGGTGCTGACGCAGGCCGGGCCGGGCGACGTCTGGCTGGCGCTGGCCGCCATCGTGGTGTCCAACTACTGCTACTGCGTGGGCGAGTCCGTGGTGGCGGCGTTCCTGCCTGAACTGGCCAGGCCTGCGGCGCTGGGCCGCGTGTCCGGCTGGGGCTGGAGCTTCGGCTATTGCGGCGGCATGCTCACGCTGGGCCTGTCGCTGGTCGTCGTGACGCAGGCCGAAGCGCGCGGCATGACGGCGGAGCACTTCGTGCCGTGGGTCATCGTCGTCACCTGCGCGGTGTTCGCGCTGGCGGCGCTGCCGTCCTTCTTCATGCTGAAAGAGCGCACGCGCCCGCAGGCGGACAAGCCGCAAGCGCTGCACATGCTCAAGCGCCTGGCCTACGCCTGGCGCGAGACCGGCCAGCACTTCCCCGAGTTCCGCCGGCTGCTGATGTGCATCGCCTGCTACCAGGCTGGCATTTCGGTGGTCATCACGCTGGCGGCCGTGTATGCGTCCGAAGTCATGGGCTTCACCACGCCGCAGATCATGCTGCTGGTGTTCACGGTGAACATCGGCGCGGCGCTGGGCGCGTTCTCGTTCGGCTACGTGCAGGACCGCATCGGCCACAAGCCGGCCCTGGCGATCACGCTATGCGGCTGGATCGTGATGGTGCTGGTCGCCTACGCGGCGACGACGGCGCCGGTGTTCTGGGTGGCGGCCACGCTCGCCGGCCTGTGCATGGGCACGACGCAAAGCGCGGGCCGCGCGATGACGGGGGCGCTGGCCCCTGCCGGCCGTCTGGCCGAGTTCTTCTCGCTGTGGACGTTCGCCGTGCAACTGGCCGCGGTGATTGGTCCGCTGACCTACGGCCTGGTGACCTGGGCCACGCACGGCGACCACCGCCTGGCCATCCTGGTGACCGGCCTGTTCTTTGTCGGCGGCCTGGCGCTGCTGTCTCGCGTGGACATGAAGCGCGGCCTGGCCCGCCGTCCCGCCGCCTGATCCTCCGCGCCGCGGCGGGCTGCTATCCTTATGAACCGCCTTCGATGCATCGCGCGTTGCGATGCATCGAGCGGATTGCTCTGCACTGCTATGCAGGTGCGTTGTCAGCTTGTTCGTGCCGCTGGGGTCGACGCCGTTCCGGTGTGTCCCGCCCTGAGCCGGCGCCGTCAGGTCTTTCGCGTTCACGTGCGTATGCGGGCTCCGGCCCGCATTTTGCGTAAGGTGCCCGTAAGAGCGCGGCGATACGGTGGCGGGTGGGTAATAAAACAGCAGCACAAACAACAGAATCACCGATTGGAGACAAGATCATGTCGAATGCCATTGAGTCCGTACTGGTAGAAACCCGCGTCTTTCCGCCGCCCGAGCGTGCGGCGCAGGGCGCGGCGATTCCCAGCATGGACGCCTACAACGCGCTGTGCGCCCAGGTCGAAAGCGATTTTGACGGCTTCTGGGCCGGACAAGCCCGCGACAACCTGAAATGGACCAAGCCGTTCACGCAGGTGCTGGACGAATCCGACGCCCCGTTCTACCGCTGGTTCGGCGACGGCGAACTGAACGTCTCGGCCAATTGCCTGGACGTGCACCTGACCAACGGCAACGCCGACAAGACCGCCATCATCTTCGAAGGCGACGACGGCACGGTGAACAAGGTCAGCTACCGCGAACTGCTGGCGCGGGTGTGCCGCTTCGCCAACGGCTTGACCGCGCTGGGCTACAAGAAGGGCGACCGCGCCATCATCTACATGCCCATGTCGATCGAAGCCGTGGTGGCCATGCAGGCCTGCGCGCGCCTGGGCGTGACGCATTCGGTGGTGTTCGGCGGCTTTTCGGCCAAGAGCCTGCAAGAGCGCATCGTGGACGTGGGCGCGTCGCTGGTCATCACCGCGGACGAGCAAGTGCGCGGCGGCAAGACCATTCCGCTGAAAGTCGCGGTGGAAGACGCCATCGCGATGGGCGGCTGCGAAGCCATTTCCAAGGTCGTCGTGTACCGGCGCACGGGCGGCAAGGTGCAATGGACCGAAGGCCGGGACCTGTGGATGCATGACGTCGAGGCCGGCCAGCCCGACACCTGCGAACCCGTGCCGGTCAACGCCGAGCATCCGCTCTTCATCCTCTACACGTCCGGCTCCACGGGCAAGCCCAAGGGCGTGCAGCATTCGTCGGCGGGCTATCTGCTGTGGGCGCTGCTGACCGTGAAGTGGACCTTCGACGCCCGCAAGGACGACGTCTACTGGTGCACGGCCGACGTGGGCTGGGTCACCGGGCACACCTACATCACCTACGGCCCGCTGGCCGCCGGCCTGACGCAGGTCGTGTTCGAAGGCGTGCCGACCTACCCGAACGCCGGCCGCTTCTGGGACATGATCGCGCGCCACAAGGTCACGACGTTCTACACGGCGCCCACCGCCATCCGTTCGCTGATCAAGGCGTCCGAGGCGACGCCCGAGGCGCATCCGAAAAACTACGATCTGGACAGCCTGCGCATCATCGGCACGGTGGGCGAGCCCATCAACCCCGAAGCCTGGATCTGGTATCACAAGAACATCGGCCGCGAACGCTGCCCGATCGTGGACACGTGGTGGCAGACTGAGACCGGCGGCCACATGATCACCCCGCTGCCGGGCGCCACGCCGACCAAGCCGGGTTCGTGCACGCTGCCGCTGCCGGGCATCGCCGCGGCCATCGTGGACGAGACCGGCGGCGACGTCGAAAAGGGCAACGGCGGCTTCCTGGTCATCAAGCGCCCGTGGCCCGCGATGATCCGCAATATCTGGGGCGATCCGGAACGCTTCAAGAAGAGCTACTTCCCGCCGGAGCTGCGCGGCTATTACCTGGCCGGCGACGGCGCGCAGCGCGACGCGGACGGCTACTTCTGGATCATGGGCCGGATCGACGACGTGCTGAACGTGTCGGGCCACCGCCTGGGCACGATGGAAGTCGAATCGGCGCTGGTGGCGCATGAACTGGTGGCGGAAGCCGCCGTGGTGGGGCGCCCCGACGACACGACGGGCGAAGCCGTGGTGGCGTTCGTGGTGCTCAAGCAGGCACGTCCGGAAGGCGCCGAGGCGCAGGCCATCGCCAAGCTGTTGCGCGACTGGGTGGCGAAAGAGATCGGCCCCATCGCCAAGCCCAAGGACATCCGCTTCGGCGACAACCTGCCCAAGACGCGTTCGGGCAAGATCATGCGCCGCCTGTTGCGCGTGGTGGCCAAGGGCGAGGAAGTCACGCAAGACGTGTCCACGCTGGAGAACCCCGCCATCCTGGAACAACTGGCCAAGCCCCTGTAACGGCATCCGGCCGCGCGCGGCCGGCGTCCTGCAACAGGACGGGAGCATAATGTCAGACGCCCGCACCGGTAATCCCCGGTCCGGGCGTCTTTTCTTTTTATTTCCCTCAAAACGGAGCCATGGAAGTGAGCCGCAGCAGTTTCGATCGCGCAGGGTTGGCACTGATGCTCAGCACCATCGTGGTGTGGGCAGGCAGTTGGATCGCGATGAAGCTGATCGTGCCCTACATCGGTCCGTTCGACTTCGTGGCGCTGCGTTACGTGACGGGCAGCCTGGTGCTGTTCGCGCTGGCCATCGCCACGCGGCGGCCGCTGGCGATGCCGCCGTGGAAACTGACCTTGCTGATCGGCTTGACGCAGACGGCGGGGTTTCAGGGCTTCGTGCAGACGGCGCTGGTGTCGGGCGGCGTGGGCAAGGTCTCGCTGATGGCCTATACGATGCCGTTCTGGGTGGTGCTGTTCGCGTGGTGGCTGCTTGGCGAGCGCCCGTCCATCCGGCACGGCCTGGGCATCGGCCTGGCGGCGGTGGGCCTCGTCTGTTTCGTGGAACCGTGGAACGGCCTGGGCGACATCCGCCCCGTGCTGCTGGGCCTGGGCAGCGGCCTGTGCTGGGGCGTGGGCACCGTGCTGTCCAAGCGGATGTTCGAACGCCATGCGCCCGATGTGATGACATTCACCGCCTGGCAGATGCTGTTCGGCGGCTTGGTCATGGTGCCGGTGGCCTATCTGGTGCCGCAGATGACCGCGCAGTGGAACTGGCCGCTCTGGACGGGCATGGCCTACATCGTGCTGATCGCGACGGCGGCCGGCTGGCTGCTGTGGCTGCAGGTGGTGCGACGCGTGCCCGCGGCGATCGCCGGGCTGTCCAGCCTGGGCGTGCCCGTGGTCGCGATGTTGCTGGCCTGGGCGATCCTGTCCGAACGCCCTTCGCTGGGCGAAGTGGGCGGCATGGTCCTGATCCTGGCCGGCATTTTCGTCGTCAGCCGTGCGGCGCCGGCGGCGCGCGCGTCCTGATCCGGCCTTCCGCGCCCACGCCCGACCCCTTTTTCCGATTCCGTTCCCTCTCCAAGGATTTCCCATGATCGATCTGCGTAGCGACACTGTCACACGGCCTTCGGCGGCCATGTTGCAGGCGATGGTTTCCGCCCCCCTGGGCGACGACGTGATGGGCGACGATCCGACCGTGATCCGGTTGCAGGCGGCGGTGGCCGAGCGCGCGGGCAAGGCGGCGGGCCTGTTCTTCCCGTCCGGCACGCAAAGCAATCTGGCCGCGCTGATGGCGCATTGCGACCGGGGCGACGAATACCTGGTGGGGCAACTGGCCCACACCTACAAATACGAAGGCGGCGGCGCGGCGGTACTGGGCAGCATCCAGCCTCAACCCGTCGAGCATGCGGAAGACGGGTCGCTGCCGTTGGAAAAACTGGCGGCGGCGGTCAAGCCGCTGGGCGATTCGCACTTTGCGCGCACCCGGTTGCTGGCGTTGGAGAACACCTTCCACGGCAAGCTGATTCCGGCCGCCTACATCCAGGCCGCGACGGACTGGGCGCGCGGGCTGGGCCTGGGCACGCACCTGGACGGCGCGCGCGTGTTCAACGCGGCCGTGGCCAGCGGCAAGCCTCTGGTCGACATGTGCCGGCCGTTCGATTCGGTGTCCATCTGCTTTTCAAAGGGCTTGGGCGCGCCGATCGGTTCGGTGCTGGTGGGCAGCGGCGAGCTGATTGCCCGCGCGCACCGCTGGCGCAAGATGCTGGGCGGCGGCCTGCGCCAATCCGGCGTGCTGGCGGCGGCGTGCCTGTACGCGCTGGAGCACAACGTCGAGCGCCTGGCCGACGACCACGACAACGCCCGAGCGTTGGCCGAGGGCCTGCGCGCCATTGCCGGCGTCAAGGTCTTGAGCCAGGACACCAACATGGTGTTCGTGGAATTCGAGCCGTCGCGCTGCGATGCGTTGACGGCGGCGCTGGCCAGCGAAGAGATCCTGATGCGCGCCGTCTACGGCGGCCCGACGCGCCTGGTGACGCACCTGGATGTGTCCGCCGACGATGTGCGGCGGGTCGTCCAGGCCGTGGCGCGCCATCTGGCCTGAGCGGCGCGGACGGGGTCAGGCGCTGGCGCGCAGCACGTCCGCCAGCACCGTGAACAGCTCGTCGATCTGCGCGCGTTCGATGATGAGCGGGGGCGACAGCAGCATCGTGTCGCCTGCCGAGCGGATCAGACACCCGCGCTCCAGGCAGGCGTTGTGCACCGCATGCGCGCGCTGGCCCGGCTGGCCTTCCAGCGGCGCCAGTTCGATCGCGGCCAGCAGGCCGATGTTGCGGATGTCAACCACGTGCGGCAGCCCCTTCAGGCTGTGCGCCGCATCTTCCCAATAGCGCGACAGTTCCTGGCTGCGTTGGAACAGGCCTTCGCGGCGGCAGACGTCCAGCGTCGCCAGGCCGGCCGCGCACGCGACCGGGTGGCCCGAATACGTGTAGCCGTGCGCCAGTTCGATGGCGTTTTCCGGCCCCTGCATGAACGCGTCGTACACATGCCGCTGCACCAGCGTCGCGCCCATGGGGATGGCGCCGTTAGTCAGGCCCTTGGCGCTGGTGATGATGTCCGGCTTCACGCCGAAGTAGGGCGACGCGAAGGCGCCGTCGATGCGCCCGAACGCGCAGATCACTTCGTCGAAGATCAACAGGATGCCGTGCGCGTCGCAGATCTCGCGCAGCCGCTGCAGGTAGCCGCGCGGCGGCACGATCACGCCGGTGGATCCGGCGACCGGCTCGACGATGACCGCGGCGACGGTCGAGGCGTCATGCAGCGCCACGATGCGCTCCAGCGTGTCGGCCAGGTGGGCGCCCCAATCCGGCTGGCCGCGCGTATAGGCCATCTGCTGGCGGTCATAGGTATGCGGCAGGTGGTCCACATATGGCAGCAGATTGCCGAAGGGCTTGCGGTGGCCGCCGATGCCCGACACCGACAAGCCGCCGAAGCCCACGCCGTGGTACGAGCGTTCGCGCCCGATCAGCCGCACGCGCTGGCCCTGGCCGCGCGCCCGGTGATAACCCAGCGCGATCTTCAAGGCGGTGTCGACCGCTTCCGATCCGGAGTTCGAGAAGAAGACGTTGGAGAACCCCGGGGGCGCTTCGGCGCACAACGCATCGGCCAGCTCGAAGGCCAGCGGGTGGCTCATCTGGAACGACGGCGCGTAGTCCAGTTCGTGGGCCGTGCGGGCGATGGCCTCCACGATTTCCGGTCGGCGGTGGCCCGCGTTCACACACCACAGGCCCGCGATGCCGTCCAGCACGCGGCGGCCGTCGGGGCGGATGTAGTGCATGCCTTCGGCGGCGCTGAACAGCACGGGATCCCGCTTGACGCGCCGGTTGGCGGTGAAGGGCATCCAATAGGCTTCGGGACTGGGGGGGGAAGAGGGAAGCGACGGCATGGGCGATCCTGCTGCGGGTGATTTCAGGTTCGCTTATTTTGTATTAAATAAATGATAAATACAATATGGGTCGTGCTCAAGGCAGCATGTCGGCTTGTTGGGCGGGCGCGGCGAGCGGGCCGAGGTAGTGTCAGGAGGCTTGCAGCGAGGCTTTCAGGTGGTGGCGCATCAGTTGGGCGGCCCATTCCTGGTCGCCCGATTCCACCGCGCCGATGATCTGCAGGTGTTCATTGGTGGAGTTCACGAAGCGCGCGTCGCGATAGAACGCGGCGTGTTCCTCCAGCCGGCGCAACTGGTTCTGCTGCTGCACCGCTTGCAGGATGTAGCGGTTGCCGGAGAAGCGGGCCAGCAATTCATGGAAGGACGTGTTCAGCGCGAAAAAATCGGTGGCCGAGATGTCGGCGTCGTCGTGCTGGATCAGCGCTTCGTGCGCGGCGCGCATGCGCGCCAGCGCCGGCTTGTCGACGCGGAACGCGGGTTCCAGCAGCCCCGCGCATTCGATGGCCATGCGGAAGCGGTAGCTTTCGTTGAGCGCTTCGGCGTTCTCCAGCGAGGGCGCGAATTGCCAGCCGTGCCCTTTGCGCTTTTCGATCAACCCGTCGGCGGATAGCTGCAGAAGCGTTTTGGCCAGCACGCTGCGCGCAATGCCATACCGTAGGAGCAGGTCGCGTTCCGTGAAGGTCTCGGGCAGGCCGCGCGATGCGCGGTCGTCGATCAGGCGGCGGTAAAGCTCGTTTTGTGTAGGGCCGGCGCCTTCGATCAACGGGGCGCCCGCCGTCGCGTTGTCCGCGACGGTATAGCCGCTGTTGGGACGGTGCGTGATCAGGCCCTGTGCGGCCAGCAAGCGCAGCGCGCCGCGCACCGGTGTGCGCGACACCTTGTAGGCCGCGGCCAGAGCCTCTTCCGACAGGTGGTCGCCCGGCCGGTGGCGCCGCGCCACGATGTCTTCTGCGATATGGCGAGCCAGATCGACTTGCAGCGGCGTGGGGCGGGCGGGGGCGGCGGTGGACATGGCGCGTCGGCGTGGCGGTAAAAAGGGCGGCAGAAGGGGAATGGTACCGGAGCGCCGCAGGCCGACGTGCAGGGGTAAGTGCCGTCTCGTGAATTTTATTGGAAATTAATACAAAACGACGTGAATCCAGTGCCCCTCAACCATGCCGGCTGCGGCTATCGGACGGCGCCTCGTCGCGTTCGGCCATGCCGTAGTCCCGCAGCACCTGCGCGACTCGCAGGCGATAGTTCTGGAACACGACGCCGCGCCCCGCTTCCTGCGCGCGGCGGTGCGATTCCAGCGACCGCCAGCGCTTCACCGCCTCTTCATCGCGCCAGAACGACAGAGACAGCAGCTTGCCCGGCTGTGTCAGGCTTTGGAAGCGCTCGACGGAAATGAATCCGTCGACGGCTTTGAGCTCGTCGATCAGGCCGGCGGCGATCTGCAGATAGGGATCGGGGTTGCCATTGGCGGGTTCGACTTCGAATATCACGGCGATCATGGTGCGGGTTCCTTTTAAAACGCGAATTGCGGCACGCGCGCATTGGGCAGCGGCCGATAACGGAAACGGAAGGCCAGGGCCGCGGGGTCGGCGCCGGCCCGCAGCAGGTGGGACAGCGCGCTCGCCGCATGGTGGCGCGCCAAGCCTTGGCCGGGGCAGGCGTGGCCAAGCGCTCCGAACGTCCAGCTGGCGTCGGGCTGCACGGACGCGGCGGCGGCCAGCACCAGCAACACGGTCTGGCCGGCTTCGATCCGCTGGCCGCCGACCGTGAGCGTGTCCGCCAGGAACCGCCGCGTGTTGTGCAGCGGCGGATCGTGGCGGATGACGTGGCCGACGATCGCCTCGGCATCGGCGCTGGCCTCGGCGGCAGCCAGGCCGCGCCTGCCCGCATGGACCAGCGTGTTGCCCAGCAGCCCGGCGCCGGCTTCGCCAGACTGGAACAGCAGGCCGGCAAGGTTGGCCGCCAGCACCGCAACGGGGATGTCCGCGCGGGCGCCGTCGTCGCGCAGCGTGCGCAACGCCGGGGCGACGTCATCGGCAAGCAGGAAGGATTCCAGACGGGTCTGCAGCGCGCGGGCGGCGGCATGTCCGGCGGCGACCTGGCTTGCATCCGCCGTGGCGGGCAGGGCGGACAGGAAGGCGGCGATCTGCGCTGCGCTATCGGCCTGCAAGGCGGGGGCCAGTCCCAGAAAAGCGGCTTGCGCATGCACCGGCGCGGCGGTCAGCCAGTGGTCCACGGCGGCGGCGTCCGTGGCCGGCATCGCGGGCCATTGCGGCGTACAGGCCCGCGCGCCTTGTTCCTGGATGAATGCGGCCAGCAAGCCCTTCAGCCGCGTGTGCACCGCGCTATCGTTCATGCGCACGAAGCGGCCGAACAACTCGCCGGCCGGGCCGCCACACAGGCCTTTCGGCACGGGTTCCGACGGCGGCCGGACGCGGGCGGCGGGGGCGCGCATCACGGCCAGGATCGTGTCCGGATGGCTGGCGATCCAAAGGTCCAGCGCGTCGTCCCGGTACAGCGGTTTTTCGCGCGCCAGCGCGGCGTAGTAGGGGTAAGGGTCGGCGTGCGTGACGGCAAGCAGGGGGGGGGCGGGAAGCATGGCGTGGCCGGTGGTGGATCCGGCTGCCAGTATCCGCCGCCCGCGCACGCAACGATTCGGTGCCGGGCGAACTATGCCTGCGCCGTGCCGGCTGGAGGGGGGCCGCCCGCTGCCAGCAGCGCGGCGTACCCGGGCCGGGAATCCGGCCACTGCAGCGTGAACCCGCTTGCCCGCAGCCTGGCGTTGCTGAGCTTCTTGCTGCCCACGTTCGCCGGGGCGGGCGCGATGCGCGGCGCGGGCGCGCCGATCATCGCGGCCAGGTCGGCATACAGCGCATGCAAGGGCAGCGGCGTGTCGTCGCAGCCGATGTAGACGGGGTCCGCCGTGGGCAGCAGCGCCAGGTGCACGACCGCCGCGGCCGCATCGTCGATATGGATGCGGTTGGCCCAATGCTCGGGCTGGACGGGCGCGCCTGCCGCTCCGCTGCGCAGCCGTTCGATCAATTGCAGCCGGCCCGGCCCGTACAGGCCGGCCAGCCGCAGCGACGTGGACGACAGGCCGCGCACGGCCAGCGCCGTTTCCGCTTCCAGCAGCACCTGGCCGTTGAACCCCTGCGGGGCGGGCGGCGTGTCTTCGTTCACCCAGCCACCCTGGTGTTCGCCATAGACGGCGCTGGACGACACGAACACCACGCGCTTGAGCCGGGAGGTGTCCAGCGCGTCCAGCACGGCCTGCAGGCCGTCGATGAAGACGCCCCGGTAGACGGACGCGTCGCGCGAGCCGGGGGCGGGCAGGTGGATCAGCCGGGTCACGCCCTCGGGCAGCGCAGGCAGTTCGCCGGGCCGCGTGATGTCGCCTTGCAGCCAGCGGATGCCAGTGCCGTCGTCCATGGGCGGATGGCGGCGCAGCGCGTGGACGTCGTCGCCGCGCGCCAGGAAGCGCCGGGCGACGCGCTGGCCCAGGTCGCCGCAGCCAATGAGAAGTACGCGTTCCGTCATGCAGGTCACCCCGGCCGGATCACATGCCGCTGTACACCGGCCCTTCGCCGCCTTGCGGCGCTACCCAGACGATGTTCTGGGTCGGGTCCTTGATGTCGCACGTCTTGCAGTGCACGCAGTTCTGCGCGTTGATCTGCAGGCGGTCGTCGCCGTGGTCGTCCTTGATGAATTCGTACACGCCGGCCGGGCAGTAGCGCGATTCCGGGCCGCCGTACTTGGCCAGGTTGACGCTGACCGGCACCGACGGGTCCTTCAAGGTCAGGTGGATGGGCTCGTTTTCTTCATGGTTGGTGTTCGAGATGAACACCGAACTGAGCTTGTCGAAAGTGAGCTTGCCGTCCGGCTTGGGATAGTCGATGCGGGCGCATTCCGAGGCCGGTTGCAGACAGGCGTGGTCGGGCTTGCTGTGGCGCAAGGTCCACGGCATCTTGCCCTTGAGCAGCAGCTGTTCGACGCCGGTCATCACGGTGGCGATGGTGCGGCCCTTCTTGAACCACTGCTTGAAATTGCGCGCCTTGTTCAGTTCGGCGTGCAGCCACGACGCCTCGAAGGCCTTCGGGTAGTCGGTCAGTTCGTCCTGGCGGCGGTCGGCGACCAGCGCGTCGAACGCGGCTTCGGCGGCCAGCTTGCCGGACTTGATGGCGGCGTGGCTGCCCTTGATGCGGGACGCGTTCAGGAAACCGGCTTCGCAGCCGACCAGCGCGCCGCCCGGGAACGTCAGCTTGGGCAGCGACAGCAGGCCGCCTGCCGTGATGGCGCGGGCGCCGTAGGCGATGCGCTTGCCGCCTTCGAACGTGCCGCGGATGGCCGGATGCGTCTTGTAGCGTTGGAACTCGTCGAACGGCGACAGCCAGGGGTTGGCGTAGTCCAGGCCGACGATCATGCCCACGGCCACCAGGTTGTGGTCCAGGTGGTACAGGAACGAGCCGCCGTAGGTGTCGGAATCCAGGGGCCAGCCGGCGGTGTGGATGACCAGCCCCGGCTTGGATTGCGCCGGATCGACTTCCCACATTTCCTTGATGCCGATGCCGTAGGCCTGCGGGTCGCGGCCGTCGTCGAGCTTGAAGCGTTCGATCAGCTGGCGGCCCAGTTGGCCGCGGGCGCCTTCGCCGAACACCGTATAGCGGGCATGCAGTTCCATGCCGGGCTGGTAGTGGTCGGTGTGCGAGCCGTCGCGGGCCACGCCCATGTCGCCGGTGACCACACCGCGCACGGCGCCGTTTTCGTCGTAGAGCACTTCAACGGCGGCAAAGCCGGGGAAGATGTCCACACCCAGCGCCTCGGCCTGTTCGCCCATCCACTTGACGACGTCGCCCAGGCGGACGATGTAGTTGCCTTCGTTGTGGAAACAGGGCGGCAGCAGCCAGTTCGGCGTGGCGCGCGCGCCGGTCTGGGACAGGAACAGGAACTTGTCCTGCGTGACCGGCACGTTCAGCGGCGCGCCTTTTTCCTTCCAGTCGGGGATGAGCTCGGTCAGTGCCAGCGGGTCCATGACGGCGCCGGACAGGATGTGCGCACCCAGTTCCGCGCCTTTCTCAAGTACGCAGACGCCGATTTCCTGATTCTTTTCAGCGGCCAGCTGCTTTAGACGGATTGCGGTGGCCAGGCCGGCGGGTCCACCGCCAACCACGACCACGTCATATTCCATCGACTCGCGTTCAGACATTTGCAAAGCTCCCCGTATGTATTCCATATTTGGCTGGAAGTATTATCGGCGATTGTATTGCAGGCGGAGGCCGTGTACGCCTTCGTATTTCTTTTAGCCTTCAGGAGTAATTGGTGAACCCGGACAATCTGTCTGCGCGGATTCTGGCGGTGGGCGATACCCATCAGGTGGAATTGCCTTTGCGTTGGGGCGACTCAGACGCCTTGAATCATCTGAACAACACGCTGTATTTCCGCCTCATGGAAGAGGCGCGCATGCAGATCCTGTACGACGCGGGCTTCGAATTGCCCGCCGACAACGGCGCCATCCTGGCCCATGCCTCGTGCGATTTCCTGCGCCCGCTGACCTATCCGGCGACCGTGCGCGTGACGCACAAGGTGACCCGCATCGGCCGTTCCAGCGCGGAATTCGAGCTGCTGCTGGAGAAGGCGGGCGACGACGCGGGCCCCTATGCCCGCGGACGCAACGTGCTAGTCTGGATGGACTATGTGGCCAATACGTCCGCGCCGTGGCCGCAGGAAGTGCTGGCGCAGATGGCCACGCAGTTCAAGGCTTCCGCCTGAGGGCGGGCAATCCCGCAGGGGCTCTCCGTTGAAAGCCCGCGCGGAATTGCCCGTCATGCCGTTAAAATCAGGCACAAAATCAAAACAGAAATAAAGGGGCGCGCCACCCTCGGCGCCGCGACCCAGGGACATCGGGCAATGTCGTGCGATGTCGTTGGGGCCGACGCCGGCAGCCGCGCTCCAAGGAAAGACAGGGCCTTCCCCGAATTTCTTGATCCCCAGGCGGGACGGCCGCGCAAGCGGCGGGGCGGGCACTCTTGAGTTCGACCTTAACTAGGAGTTGGAGCGATGGACAAGGTTTTTGCAAGCGCCCAGGAGGCGCTGGCAGGCATCGTCAAGGACGGTCAGATGATCGCCGTGGGCGGTTTCGGCCTGTGCGGTATCCCGGAGGCCCTGATCGCCGCGCTGCGCGATTCGGGCGTGAAGGATTTGACTTGCATCAGCAACAATGCGGGCGTCGACGGTTTCGGCTTGGGCCAGTTGCTCAATACGCGCCAGGTCCGCAAGATGATCGCGTCGTACGTGGGCGAGAACAAGGAATTCGAACGCCAGTTCCTGTCGGGCGAACTCGAGCTTGAGTTCACCCCCCAGGGCACGCTGGCCGAGAAGCTGCGCGCCGGCGGCGCGGGCATCCCCGCGTTCTTCACGCGCACCGGCGTGGGCACCATCGTGGCCGACGGCAAGGAAATCCGCGAATTCGACGGTCAGCAATACGTGATGGAGCGTTCGCTGGTGCCGGACGTGTCGCTGGTCAAGGCGCACATCGCCGACCGCAGCGGCAACCTGGTGTTCCGCAAGACGGCCCGCAACTTCAATCCGAACGTCGCGATGGCCGGCAAGTTCACGGTGGTCGAAGTGGAAGAGATCGTTGACACCGGCAGCCTGGATCCCGATCAGATCCACCTGCCCGGCATCTATGTGCAGCGGATCGTGTTGAACACGACGCCGGAAAAGCGCATCGAACAACGCACCACTCGCCCGGCCTAAGGAGAAGACGACATGGCATGGTCCCGCGATGAAATGGCGGCGCGCGCCGCGCGCGAGCTGCAAGACGGTTTTTATGTGAACCTGGGTATCGGCTTGCCGACCCTGGTGGCCAACCACGTGCCCAAGGGCGTGGAAGTGTGGCTGCAGTCCGAGAACGGCCTGCTGGGCATCGGCCCGTTCCCCACCGACGACGAAGTCGACGCCGACCTGATCAACGCCGGCAAGCAGACGGTGACGACGCTGCCGGGCTCGTCGATCTTCTCGTCCGCTGACTCGTTCGCGATGATCCGCGGCGGCAAGATCAACCTGGCCATCCTGGGCGCGATGCAGGTGTCCGAAAAGGGCGATCTGGCCAACTGGATGATCCCGGGCAAGATGGTCAAGGGCATGGGCGGCGCGATGGACCTGGTTGCCGGCGTCGGCCGCGTCGTGGTCCTGATGGAGCACGTGGCCAAGAAGAAGGACGGCACCGAAGACATCAAGCTCCTGCCGGAATGCAATCTGCCGCTGACCGGCGTGGGCGTGGTCGACCTGATCATCACCGACCTGGGCGTGATGGAAGTCACCGAAAACGGCCTGAAGCTGCTGGAAACGGCGCCGGGCGTGACGGTGGACGAGATCCAGTCCAAGACGCTGGCCAAGCTGGACGTGTCGGCGGTCAAATAAACCGGTTGCCGTCCCGCACATGAAAACGCCCCGTGAAGGTGAACTGACCCCCAGAAGTTGGACGGTCAGAAGCTAAAGCCCGAAGGCCTGAGCTCGGTATTGCACCGGGCTCAGGCCTTTTAGCTTGAGCTTGATGCGGTCGTGATTGTAGTAACGGATGTACTGCCTGATGCCCACCTGCAACTGGTCGATGCTCTCGAAGCGGTTCAGGTGGAAGAACTCGGCCTTCAACGTCCCGAAGAAGCTCTCCATGGCGGCATTGTCCAAGCAGTTTCCCTTGCGTGACATGCTCTGCGTCACTGACCGGGCGGCGAGCATGCGACGGTAGTTGGGCTGCTGGTACTGCCATCCCTGGTCGGAGTGCAGGACGGGGCGGTCTGCCGGACGTAGCCGAGCCAGCGCCTTTTTCAACATGCTGCCCACGAGCTTGAACACCGGTCGTCGGCTGGTTTCGTAGGCCACGATCTCGCCGTTGGGGCCTATCCGGGATTTTGTGTGCGGGGCATATCATGAGGAATAAAGATCATGGATATGCCGATGAAGAAGAGACGCACAGCAGCCGCGCAGGCGGCGGCCCGTGGGCCGCTGCCTGAAGTGCCGGCCGAGTTACTGGACCATCTGGTCAAGGGACCGATGACGCCCAGCGAGGTTCAAGACCTGTTCCTGTCGTTCCAGAAAGCGGTAATCGAGCGGACGATGGCCGCGGAGATGAACCTGCATCTG